>CAVOJD010000001.1:0-60330 GCA_963696075.1 uncultured Alphaproteobacteria bacterium
GTTAGTCGGACGCCGTCACGCTGGCGTTGAGGCTCGGCGCCTGTGCTGACGATCGGCGTCGGACAAGCGTCAATGAACGAAATCGCGGATTGGACGGTAGGCGTCTCAGCGGTCTCTATGGGGATTTGCCTCTGGCACGTGGCGTGATTTTGGCCGAAGCTTTGCCGCGGGCGACGCGATGATAGGACGTTGAGCGGCTTGTCGGTGCCGACATGGGGTTGCGCAGCCGTGCATGAGCAGTGTTGAAGCCAGACGATTGGCAATTTCGGACAAGTTGGAGCGCGATTGATCGTTGCAGGCCGTCCGGCTGCATCGTGTGAGGTCTATCATGGTGTGTCGGCGGTTGGGCGGCATGATCATGAGCTGTCGATGGCCTCGGGGCTTGGCCGGTGCTTGGGCTCCATGCCTGCTGCGAACACTTCGATGATGATCATACGTCCGCCGCAACAGGGGCAGGGCAAGTTGAGGGTCCGCGCCTCGTCTGGGTTTGCATCCTCTACATTATCGGCTTCGTCGTTTGTTGCCATGTGAACGCTCAGCAAGGCCCTCGCCCGTGCGATGTTGGTGGCGCGATTGCCGTTGGCGAACAGCCCGTAGTGGCGGATGCGGTGGAAGCCTTTCGGCAGGACGTGGGAGAGGAAACGGCGGATGAACTCATGCGGTGTGAGTGTCATCGTCTTCCAGCGCTCACGATGGCCGGCGCGATAGTCCTTGTATCGGAACGCCACGCCATCGGCATCGACCCTGACGAGGCGCCGGTTCGAGATCGCAACGCGGTGGGTGTAGCGCGACAGGTAGGCCAGCACCGCTTCGGGTCCGGCGAACGGATCCTTGATGTTGACGTACCAATTGAGCTTGCGCACGCGGCTTGAGGAAGGCATCAAAGGTGACACGATCGGCGAGACCGGCATGCTCACCGTAGAAGTTGAGCAGCCTGTCATCATGGGCCTTGATGAGCTTCTCCAGAAACAGCCGTTTGAACAGCTGTGAGAGCACGCTGAATGATAACAGGAACGTCTTGCGGCATGAGATCCACTTCGACCCATCGAGCGATATCCCACCACCCGGCACGATCATGTGCACGTGTGGGTGGTGCGTCATCGCCGAGCCCCAGGTGTGGAGCACGGCGGTGATGCCGATCTTAGCACCGAGATGCTTGGGATCGGCAGCGATCGTCAGCATGGTCTCCGCGCTTGCCTTGAACAACAGATCGTAGACGACGCGCTTGTTCTGAAAGGCAATGTCGGCGATCGGGGCCGGCAGTGTGAAGACCACATGAAAGTACCCGACCGGCAGCAACTCGGCCTCACGGGCTTCGAGCCAATCCTGTGCCGCTGTCGCCTGACACTTTGGGCAGTGCCGGTTGCGGCAACTGTTGTAGGCAATGTGCAGATGGCCACAAGCCTCGTTCTCGCAGCGCGCAACGTGGCCGCCGAGCGCTGCCGTGCGGCAACGCTCGATCGCCGTCATCACCTTCATCTGTTCAAGGCTGACGTGACCGCGATTGGCGGCAAGCCACGCTTGTCCATGGTCGCGGAAGATGTCCGCGACCTCCAAAGCTGGACGAGACATGCCGGTGGCGGCTCAAGACTTAGGCTTGGCCTTCTTGCGCTTGCCTCCTTTGGCCGTGTCATCTCGCAACAGGTCGATGGGACTTTCAATAGCTGTGATCAGGGCCGTTGCGACACGCGTGTAGCGTGCTGTCGTCGTGAGCTTGGCGTGTCCGAGCAGCGCCTGGATCACTCGGACATCGACGCCGGCATCGAGCAGGTGTGTTGCAAAGGAGTGACGCAGAGACCGCACGGTGACCGGCTTGGTGATGCCGGCGGCATCGGCGGCCTGGTGAAACAGCCGGTTCTGCTGTCGTGCCGTCAGGGGCTCGTAGGGCTGGCGGCCTGGAAAGAGATAACGCTGTTCGGGCCGAAAGCCGGCGTCGTACTTGGTTGAGCGTTCCGGCCAATAGCGGCGCAACGCCTCAAGGACGGCAATCGGCAGTTTGACCTGGCGGTCCTTGTCGCCTTTCGATTGCACGATGCGAATAATGCCGCGGTCACTGTCGATATCGCCGACCCTCAGACGGATCACTTCGCCGGGCCTGAGACCGCAACCGTAGGCCAGTGACAGCATCGCCCGCGCCTTGATGGATGGCGTGTTCGCGAGCAGACGTGCGACTTCATCCTGGCTCATTATCGGCGGGATCTTCTGCGGCTCGCGAAGGTGATAGATCTCGGCGGCAAGGTCGTGCCGGCGCAGGGTCACGCGGAATAGGAACTTGACGCCGGTCATGATGGTGTTGCGTGTCGAGTTGGAGATATCGCAACCTGCCAACTCCGCCTGGAAGCCGCGCACGTCATCCGCCGTTGCAGTCTCCGGTGAACGGCCAAGCCAGGCGGCAAATCGACGGCAGCTGCGGATGTGGGCCGTCTGCGTCTTCGGGCTCAACTTGCGCGCCGTCATGTCTTCGATCATGCGCGCTTGCAGTGGACTGATGGCGCGCCTGACTACTCTACTCATGGGGAACTCCTGTCCTGAAGTGAGGTTCAACACCTCGATCTTCAGGACAGCGCTCCCAGCTGCCTCTCCAGCTTCTCAGACGTGGTTACCGCTCACCGACAAACAGCCGCGCAGCACACGATATCGCGTAGCGATTTTGTTCGTTGACCCGGAGCTGCCGAACGCCGCTTCGGCCAAGATGGTGGGGAGTTAGTCGGCCCATGGCCCATCGCGTCGGCTCGCGGTCGGACGACGCTCGAAGCTCTCAGAAAGCCGACAAGCTCGCGGTGGCCGGACCCGTGCACGACCTCACGTCGGCAATGTCCGCTGCCGGAGGTATTGCGTCAAGGTGGAGCGGCCCGATGGACGGCCCCTGCGGCTAAGGCGCGACTTCGGCTTTCTCTGCTTTGCCGACGATCTGAGCGTCGACGCTTTATCCCATGTGTGGACGGCACCCTGTTGGCAAGGGCTTTTTGGTGTTGTCATGAAGAGCTGGTCGGTAGCGCCCATGTGTCCGGCCTGTTTGCTCGGCGCGAACACCGATGGCCTTCATGCTATCCGCAAGATCGGCTCCCTATCATAAGCACGCGCTCGAAGCGCTCTGGGATAAATGGGTTTTGCCGATCTCCGGTGGTCGACCGCTTACCGCATGACTTAACCTATAGACCTTTCCAACTTCGTGCAGCGCGCCCAGACGGGCCCGCTTATTGTTATGCCGCCTGCGCGACGGGTTCGCGATAGTCTCCTCCGCGTGTCATCAGCACCCAAGCGATCCGTGCCATTTTATTGGCCATGGCGACGGCGGCAACCTTGCTCTTGCGCCGCTGCAATAGTTTGAGCAACCAAGGGCGCTTCGTGCCGTGACGCTGAGCATATCTGTAATCGCCGGAGCAATACTCCCTCAGTGAAGCGGCTGATCAGGCCGGGTTCCATCGTCGTCAGTGATGGGCTCGCCTGTTTCAAGGGACTCGCCGACGCCGGCATGCGCCACCTACCGATCGTTACCGGCGGCGGTCGGCCAAAGCAGGTTCTGATGCACTGGTCGAATACCGGGCTTGGTAATCTCAAGGGGGCCATCAACGGCACCTGCCGCAGTTGCGACGCTCACCACACCGATCGCTATCTCGCCGCCTACGAGTGGCGCTTCAATCGCCGCTTTGTGCTCGCCAAGAACCTTGAACGGCTGGCCCGCGCTGCCGTCAAGACGGCACCCGTCCCTCACCGCACCATCGCAAATGTCAGACCGGCAGCGGAAACGTCGGGGTAATCAGGACGCCCGATCGCGTAACCCTGCATCCCGCGCGGGTTGGCGGCGGCTTTAAGGATGCCCTTGTCCTGGCTGGCGGCCGTCAAGCGGCCTTCGGACCAGAGACCACCGACGGCGACCTTGTGGCCCTTTTCCTTCAGAGCATTGACTGTGGCGGCCGGCATGCGGCCTTCGACGACGAGGCGGCCGGGGTTGGCTGCGCGCGGCCAGAACGAGGACGGCCAGTGCTCGGAGTGGAAGGCTGGCGTGTCGATTGCCTCCTGCAGGTTCATCTGCCGGTCGACGTGATGGAGCAGGAGCAGCGCCGACCACTGATCCTGCTGGTCGCCGCCGGGGGTGCCCCATATCATGTAGGGCTCGCCGTTGCGCATCGCGAGCGAGGGCGAGAGCGTCGTGCGGGGCCGTTTTCCCGGAACGAGCGTGTTGTTGGTGCCCTCGTCGAGCCAGAACATCTGCGCGCGCGAGCCCATCGGGAAGCCCAGTTCGGGGATCACCGGCGCACTCTGGAGCCAGCCGCCGGACGGGGTCAGGGAGATCATGTTGCCGTCGCGGTCGATGATATCGATGTGGACGGTGTCGCCCTTAGCTTCGCCCGTCGGCTGCACGGTTGGCTCGCCGATGCCCCAGTATTCGCCGATATCCGAGATGTCGGTGCCGTGTTCCAGTGTCGGGCGCATGTCGGGCTCACGCCCGTCCGGGTGGCCCGGGCGCAGGTCGAGGGATGCCGTATCTGAGATCAGCTTGCGGCGCTCGGCGGCGTAGGCCTCGGAGAGCAGTGCCTCTGCGGGGATGTCTGCAAAGTCCGGGTCGCCGTACCAGGCCTCGCGGTCGGCGAAGGCGAGCTTCGCGGATTCGACGACGGCGTGGACGAAACGGGGATCGTCGGCGGGCAGGCTGTGCGCATCCATCTCGCGCAGGATGGCGAGTTGCTGGAGGAGCACCGGGCCCTGACTCCAGAAGCCGCATTTGGCAACCGTGAGCCCACCGTATTCGATCGTTGCAGGCTCGTCGTAGGTCGCGCGCCAGTTGGCGAGATCGTCGGCTCTGTGGACGCCCGTGTGATGACGGCCCGAGGGGTCGAGCAGTTCCTGATTGGTGTAGAAACCGTCGATCGCGTCTGAGACCCAGCCTTCGTACCAGATGCGGCGCGCCGCCTCGATCTGGTCGTCTCGATCAGAACTGGCCGCTTCCGCTTCTTCGACAATGCGCTCGTAGGTGGCTGCCAGTTTCGAGTTGCAGAACCACGAACCGACCTCCGGGGACGTTGCCCTGATTAAGAAAGACTTCGGCCGACGTCGGCCACTGCTCGCGTAAGAGCTTGGCGACCTTCGCGGTGGTGTTGTGGATGTTGGGCAGAACCGGAATGCCGGTGCGGGCATAGCCGATCGCGAAGGCGAGGCAATCGCGCAGGCTCCAGGTGCCATAATCCTTCAGGAGCGCCAGCCAGCCGCCAAAGGCGCCCGGGACACACGTCGCCAGCAAACCCGCTCCGGGGATTGTTGGCAGGCCCAGGCCCTTGAAGTGCTCGATGGTTGCGAGCATCGGTGCCGGCCCCTGGGCACAAAGGACGCGCGGGCGACCATCCTTCTTGGCATAGAATATCCCCGGCATGTCGCCGCCCGGGCCGTTCAGGTGCGGTTCGACGACCTGCAGTGTAAAGCCCGTCGCGACGGCGGCATCGAAGGCGTTGCCGCCCCGCTCCAGGACCGACATTCCGACGGCAGAGGCCATCCAATGGGTCGTGGTCACGACGCCGAAAGTGCCCTGGATTTCGGGACGGGTGGTGAAGTCGAGCACGGGCATGATGGGATCGTCGGATGATGGTTCGGCGGGCCGCTGTGGGGCATGGGCGACCATAACCGAGCGCAATGACGCTGTCGCGCCGGGCGCGTACGCAAATGTGATCATTGATCGGGAAAACCGATCAGTGGCTTTGTCTCTTCCGATTTGTGGGTCGCCGCTGCGATTGCCATGTCGTCGACATCTTCGGCCGTGATATGCCGTCGCGGTTCGTGTTCAGGAGGTTCACATGTTTACCATCGGAAAAGTAATCGCCGCCTCGCGCATCAACCACAGCTCGAACGTGGACGAACTGATGGAGGCGTTTATGGATGATGCATCGCCATCCGCCAAAACGGTGACGCCTTCTTACACCGGCGACGCGATTGCCTCACAGCCCAGCCATCAAGCGATCCGACCGACGGCGGTTGGCGCCAGCGGCGCGATCGCCGCGGAAATCTCCTCGTAGCCGGCGAGCCGCCCAAAGACTGACTGACGTTCCAACTAATCGGGTCTCGATCGCGGTGAAAGATGATCTAACCTGCGCGCCGAACGTAAATCAACGATGCCTATCCCCTTAAGTCCGGCGGCAAGCCAGAAAGCCCAATTTCATCGACGCGCTGAGGTGTTGTCTCGACTGCGAGCGTCAATGTCGTCAACTTGTTGATGCCGTGAGGGTTTTGGCCGCGGAACCGGATTAAAAGGGATAGGCATGTATATCAACATGCAATCAGGAGAGAGCAACATGGCAAATTTAGTCGTCCCCAAAGAAGAACTCGTCAATTTTATCGGGAAGAAGGTTGAACCAACCGATTGGTATGAAGTTACGCAGGAACGCATCAACGAATTCGCCCACTGCACAGGCGATGACTACTTCATGCATGTTGATCCCGAAAAAGCGAAAAAAACCGATATGGGTGGAACCATTGCTCACGGCTTACTGACGCTGGGGTTGACACCTTACATTATGGCTAACTTTCCAGTGCCTGAGAACATGCCACATGGGTTCAACTATGGTTATGACAAGATTCGTTTCCTGGCCCCGGTACACACTGGTAAGCGGGTACGCATACACGGCGAGGTTAAGGACGTTCAGTGGAAGGATGAGCACAACTGCAAGTTCATCACTGCTTTGACCGTTGAAATTGAAGGTGAGGAAAAGCCGGCACTCTACGCCGAATGGATTCTCTACTACGAAACCACCGACTAAGTTTACCGCCGAACCTTCTCGCTCACCCGGCATTACTGGGTGAGCGAACCATCAAGTAACCGTCATCAAAGGACAAATACATGACAGATACTTCTAATCTTCCGCTAGACGGAATCCGCGTAATTGATTTCACACAGGCCGAGCAGGGCCCCGTTGGCACTCTACAGCTCGCTGATTTCGGTGCCGATGTGATCAAAATCGAGCGCCCGGGCGTGGGTGATCTGAGTCGGCACACCGTTGGCGGGACATCTCTAGAGGCGACGAACAATCCGACGTATGTCGCCATGAATCGTAACAAACGTTCGATGGAACTTGATACGAGAACCGAAGCCGGAAAGAAGGTTATTTATGAGCTCGTCAAAGTGTCAGATGTGGTCGTAAACAATTTTCGCCCTGGTGTGATGGATAAGCTCGGCTTCAGCTATGAGAAGCTTAAAGAGATTAATCCACGCATTATTTTTGCGTCCGCAACAGGCTACGGACCTGTTGGACCAAATGCCAAAAAACCTGGGCAGGACATGGTGGCCCAAGCTGTAACGGGCTTTATGTATGAGACCGCGGACCCTTCAGTTCCACAATCGATAGTTCCAACAGCTGTCTGCGATTATACCGGCGGAATGCATCTCTGTCAGGGCATTATGGCCGCGTTGATTGGACGGGAAAAAACCGGCCTTGGTCGAAAAGTAGATGTGTGTCTTTATGATTCGATGTTTCATACGCAACTTCAGGAAGTGGCCTACTGGAGCAAATACAAACAAGTTCTGAACTGGGCGGCAATGCCACTTGCTATTCACGCCGAGGCCAAGGATGGACCAATTGTAGTGATTGGTGCGTTTATGCCCAACCCGCTACAGAATATGTGTGCTGCATTGGAAATAGATGATCTTACCGTACCCTATCCGGATATGGCGTCTCAGATCAAAAACAAAAAGCTTATACAGGATACACTGCGCAAGGAAATTGCCAAATATACCATGGAAGAAGCATTGGCACGATTTGAAGGGCAGGATGTACTTTGTTCCAAGGTCCGTAAATTGAGTGAAGTAATGGATGACCCGCAAACGAAGATTAACAATATGCTAATAGATATAGATCACCCGATTCTTGGTAAAATTACAACCGTTGGTTGCCCTGTTCATATCAGTGACGCTCCTGTTACTACGAGAATAATGGCGCCACAGCTCGGTGAACACACCGAAGAGATCCTTCGCGAACTCGGGTTGGACGCGGGTGACGGTAAGTAAGAGCGCCGGATGAGTGTCCTGTTTGACACAAGTGACGGCGTACTCGGGTTGCGATTGATCGTCCAACGAGGATGAATGCAATTGATACCTCCAGCCGCAGACGCGGCTGGAGGAAATCCGGGATCAGATTAAGCTAGCGGAAACGCAAACACTAAAAGAAAGTGATGAAGACATGGCTACGAGTTATGAAACGATCAACACATATGAAAAAGACAATATTTTCTATTTGGAAGTAAACAGGCCCGACAAGCTGAATGCATTGAATAAAACGGTGTTGGATGAGATGTCGGATGCGATAAAAAGTATCGATGTTTCAAAATATAAAGGCGTTATTCTAACAAGTGTTGGAGAAAAAGCTTTTATGGCAGGTGCAGATATAGCTGCCATGTCTGAAATGACTCCGCAAGAAACAAAAGTCTTTGCCGAAACAGGACAGGCCGTCACCTTGGCAATGGAAGACTTGGCCCTGCCTATGATTGCCTGTGTTCATGGCTTTGCACTTGGCGGTGGATGTGAAATGGCAATGTCTTGCGATTTCATTTATGCTTCGAAGCAAGCAGTTTTTGGACAGCCTGAGGTTAAATGGGGTGTGTTGCCTGCTTTTGGTGGAACCCAAAGGCTTCCAAAGTACATTGGTCGAAACCGGGCAAAAGAGCTTATCTATTCGGGCACTTTCATAGATGTTGATAAAGCCTATGAGTGGGGACTGGTGAATAAAGTAACAGATGACAAAGCAAGCTGCCTGGAAGCCGCAGTTGAGTGTTTGAAAGTTATCGGAAGAAATGGCCCACTTGCCGTTGCAAGTGCAAAACAGGTCATGATTGCCGGAAACGACATGTCAAATAAAGATGGCATCCACCAGGAAGCGGCAGTCTTTGGCGTAGTTGCCAATTCCAATGACAAGGCGGAAGGAACCAAAGCATTTGTCGAGAAAAGACACCCAGTGTTCACACGAACCTAAAATGATCAGCGTGTAACGCGACTGCCCCCCGAAAATTCCCTCGTTGTGATGTGGAGTTTGCTCCTTCGAAAGGTCGAGCAAACACTCCTAATGTAAGGAGGGAGCCTGGGGGGCAGGTCAACTCACATACGAACCATATCTAATAGAGGAAGAAAAATATGAGTGACCAAAAAGTACGCGTTGAGATCGATGGCGGCGTGGCAACCGTGTTCCTGGTTAACCCGCCGATGAACGTCATGACACTGGATATGAGGCGCGAGTTGGACGCGGCCCTGACCAGCCTGGAGGCTGACCCGGCGATAGGAGCGATTGTACTCACAGGCGACGGTGAGCGCGCTTTCGGCACCGGCTCCGACATCAAGGAATTTCCCGAACTCTTGGCGGACGGTACCGTCGTGTCTACCAAGCTCGGTCCTGAGAACGAAACGTTCTCCAAATTCGCCAATTTCCCGAAACCCACAGTCGTGGCCATTGAAGGCTATGCGCTGGGCGGCGGCATGGAACTCGCAGCCGGCGCCGACATCATCGTGGTCGCCGAAAATTCAAAATTCGGCGTACCCGAAATAAACCTTGGCGCCATACCCGGCAGTGGGGGATCAGTGCGTATTACACGGCGTATCGGTCTTGGCCGCGCCAGTGAGTTGTTTTTGCTGGGCGATATGATCGATGCGGAGCAAGCGCTCGCGTGGGGCTACGCCAATCACATCAAGCCTAAGGGTGAGGTGCTCGCACACGCGCATAAACTTGCTGCAAGGCTTGCAAGCGCTCCGAAGCAGGCCATTTGTGCCGCCAAGCAGGCGTTGCGGTATGGCATTTACTTGCCCGAGGAGCAGGCAATCGCGAAGCTGCTTAACGTGCTCGATGTGCTACAGCGTACGCAGGACCTCCGCGAGGGAGCCGACGCCTTCATGAATAAGCGCAAAGCGAATTTTCAAGACCCGCTGGACACCTCAAAGTTTGTTGGATGCATGTTTCCAGAATAAGCTCGCGCCCCTTACGAAGCGGGGCCCGAACATACTGAGTATCAGCTCGAGATTTTTAAAATGCCGCCCGGGATCGGAACGTACATGGTGTCGAAGAGCGCTGTCGTGCATGTCGGACGCACATCACTCTGGTTTGTCCATGAACTCTATAACCAGGACGACAATCAACTGTTTGCACGCTTGGGGCAACTCGGTGTTCATCTCGATCTCGATACGCGCAGGCCTGACCCTTTACCCGACGGTATTCGGACCCAAGCGCTTCAAGGCTTAAAACAGGAGGGCTAATTCCGTGCCTATGACTGGGCGCCAAACGGCGAACGCAACCAGAGGCGGAATTTCCGGCGACCGCGCGCTGCCGGGATGAGTTTTACGGAAGCAGGTCGCAACCCATTAAAACCGCGTTTGCAAACGAACGCCGGTTAAAACGACATCGTCTCGATCAGGTTTGAAAGGTTCGATCCATTGCAGGTCAGCGGTCAGTCTCAGCCATGGGGTAATGCCAACATTATAGAATAGCTCGACGCCGCGCTCGCCACGCAAGTCGATGCCGAGTTGCGCCAGGCCGTCCGTCAAATCACCGCTCAGACGGTAGTCAAAATAACCGATGCCCCAGCGGTCTAGCCCGTGACCCAAATACTTATGGCTGCCTCCAACTCCCACATAATAGTGTCCGCTCAGGGGGTTGGGGTTTTCATCCGAGATTGCAAGTTCGTAAAAGAAGCCCCACCCAATCTCAGGGTTAGACGCATCTTGCCAGATATATTGATCCCCGCTCCAGGCCACGCTCCATGAGCCTTTTTGCGTGAGCTGGGCCCGGGACTCCGGCGGCAGTTCTGCAGCTTCGGGGATCGTGGACAGATCGAAACCTTCTTTCGTGCTGTATGCCACCTTTACGCCAACAGAGCCTGGCAGGTCGAAGAAACGGGTGGGCACCGAAATGCCCGGCTGAATTGTGACACCTTCGGCGAACGGATGCCTGAGGACATCGGAATCCTGCGCATTTCGAGGATCGTAAACCATTAGCGAATAGGTCGCCCAATCCGTCTTAAGGCTTGAAATTGAGCCGAGAATGTAGGGTGGGGTGAGACCTGTAAATGGAATCCCAAGTCCCATGTGCCAGTACGTATCCAATCCACCCCCGCCCCTGAGGGGAGAAAGTGCGACCGTGTCGAGCAAATTGAACTTGCCAACGCTGATTGAGAGTCGGTCGCCGAATTTCTGATTAAAATAGAGCGAGGTGTCGCTGTCACTCCCGCCCACGCGCGGCCATGCGATGGCGGTATTTACCGGTATGAGGGCACCCGTGTCGAGTGAATTGACGTCTTCTCCAAACACCCATTCCTGGTGAAAATGCACGGAAAAACCTCGCCAAAGACCAAGCTTTTGGCCATCGAGAGTGACCCGCACGTCTGCTTTAGCGCCGTACTGCCAATCCTTCTCCGCGTCTCCTGCAACAACGCCTTGATAGAATTGGGTAACCCACGTATCGACCGCGACCCCACGTTGGCGCAGCTTCGCTTTTGGCGAGCCTGCGCCTTCAAGCAACGTCGGGCGCGTCCAAAGGTCGGCATGGGGCGAGTCGTCGGCGTGCGCTGAAATACTGATCAGAAACGTGGCTGAGATCACCGCACCAGCAGTGGCAAGATTGGTTCCACTCCAACGTCGCATTTTGCAGCTCCGATCTAGGCAAATGTCATTTGACACAAAAGCGAAAGGAATCAGGGCGAAACTACATTTGTTTGCCGAAAATTGTCACTGTTGCTTACGGAGCTCCGTTGGCACCGTGCGTAGTGTAGCGAGATCGCCACGTTCATGTTGCCCGTCTCCAGCTGCCCGTTGGCCACTGCCCAGTGATTTGCGCAAATTTCGAAGGCACGCACCGAGGCCAACCGCAAAAGGTTTGTGCCCTCAATAGATTGGCACCCTGCACTCAAGGCCGACGTCCATCTAACCCCATTTATTCACGGCATGCCGCGAGAAGAGATGATGGGTGGCGACCAACGTGTTGATCTGGCGTAAGGTTTGGGTGTCGAATCCGTCCGAACACCAACCACCCATCGCTATGCACGCTACAGCCTTCCTACCTGGCCTGTCACTCGTTGCCGGCAAACAGCTCACAGCCGCGCGCGACGCCGGCAATCTCTCATCCAACGGCGGCGCGGTCATGCTGCGCGAGGCCGCCCGCCGGCTTGGGCTGGCGCAAGTGATCGCCGAGCCGCTCACGGATACGCGCAATCCTTTGCTCGTCACCCACACGTATACCGACATGGCGGCCGCCCGCATGATGGCGATTGCCTGTGGCTACGAGGACGCCGACGACCTCGACACCCTGCGCCACGATCCAGCGCTCAAGATCGCGTGCGGCCGGGCGCCTGAGAGTGGTGCCGGTTTGCCGAGCCAGCCGACGATCTCGCGGCTCGAAAACCTGGCCGATACGCGCGCGCTGTATCGCATCGGCATCGGACTGATCGACCTGTTCTGCGGCACCTATCGCAGTACGCCCAACTCGATCGTCCTCGATATCGACGACACCAATGACATGGTCCACGGTGGCCAGCAGCTCGCTCTGTTCAACACACATGCCGGAGGATACTCCTTCCAGCCGATCCACATTTTCGAGGGCAACTCCGGCAAGCCGATCCTGTCGCTAATCCGACCGGGCAAGCGGCCGTCTGGCGCGGAGATCGCACGTGTGCTGCTACCTGTGATCCGTCGTATCCGCCGCCACTGGCCGAAGGTTGCCATTCTAGTGCGCGGCGATGGGCATTACTGCGCGCCGGAAGTGCTTGATCTTCTGCACGAAATGCACTGCGATTACATCCTCGGCCTGCCCACCAACGCGACGCTCGAGGCCAAGGCTGTCCTCTGGCGTGAGCAAACCGCAAGTCGCTGGTGGCCATCGCTTGGCAAGGTGCGGCGGTTCCATCAGTTCGACTACGCGGCAGGCTCATGGTCGGCACGCGAGACGGTCATCGCCCGCGTCGAGGCAACCGCGCTCGGCACCGACGTCCGCTTCATCGTCACCAATCTCCCCGGCCGCGGCAAGGCTCTCTACGAGAAGGTCTACTGCGCGCGCGGGCGGATGGAGAACCTGATCAAGGACCTCAAGCTCTACACGCGTTCCGACAAGACTGCCTGCCACCGCTGGCAGGCCAACCAGTTCCGTCTGTTCCTGCATCAGGGCGCCTACTGGCTCTTGCATTCGGTGCGGCTGGTCGCACCGAAGCGATCGCGCTGGCGCGGGGCGACGTTCGAGACCATCCGCGCGCTCCTGTTAAGATCGCCTGCCGCGTCGAAGAGCTGCGAACCAGGATCAAGCTGTCGTTCCCGGCCCATCTGCCGCACGCCGATGTGCTGGTGATGATCGCCGCGCGGTTATGCCCGCAGGCACCCTGAACGACGCGGCTGCATTCGCCGCACGAACCCGTCCCGATAACCCAAACGCGTCACAAAAGCGTCCCCCATCCAACCCGGCCGATGCCGCGCGCCCGGCTGCGACGACAACAGCGTCAAACGATGCGGCGAATAGATAGGGCTCTTATGTCCGCTCTGTCAATGTCGAGGCGCGCGTGTTCGATCCGCTTTCGCGGCACAAGCAGTTGATCGATGCCCAAGGCAGGTGACAGGGCGAAGGAACGACGGTTGATCCGGCTCTTATCCGCGGGTTGGCTACCGCATGACCAGGGTTCGTCGCGGGGCTTCCTCTGTCTAGAAAACGAGCGTGGGCTGTCCGGTTGGCAAGAAGCGCAAACATGACGCCTGCTCAAACCCGTATACACGAGGGCTCCCCACCCTCTCTTGCCCTGCCGCCCGCTTTGGGCACCGATGTCTTGGCAGTGGATCGACCTCCTCTTCTCGCGTTTATACCTGGGCGCGTCAGATAGGTTTCGGCGCGCTCATAGCCGCAGCCTGCGGCTCGACGAGCCGGGCGATGGCCCAGATGAAGCCGACGAGTTCCCGGGCGACTGCGACGATCGCTTTCGGTGCAGGCTTGCCGGCAGCGATCAGCTTGCGATAGCGCGCTGACAATCTCACTTGCGCCTTCCAAGCGATGGCTCGGATCGGCTCTGGCAGCCCTTCGAGCCTGTCGCGGATGATTTTTGTAACGCGTGCCGGATGCCGGTAGGTCCACGCTGCTTCGACGAGGCACGTGCGCGCCAGGCTATTGCCGGTCTTGGTGATTGGCCCGCGCTTGATAGTTCCTCCGCTTGAATGCTCCGAGGGGTTGAGCCCCAGGTAGGCCATCAATTGCCGTGGGCTCGTGAACCGGCTGAAGTTGCCGACCTCGGCCACGACCGTCGCGGCAACCAGGATCGACACGCCGCGCAGCGCCTGCACGGCTGCGACCACCGGGGCCAGCGTCCACTATGGTACCAGTTCGACGATTGCCGTCTTCAGCCGGTCGCAGAGTTCCTCGGCGCGCTCGATCCGAGCCAGCAACTCTTCCAGAACGAGATGCTGCGCGGGATGGGCGAACGTCAGCTCGCCGAGCCAGCGTCGGTGCGCCTTGGTCCAGTGCTTGCCAGGGAACACGCGGGCGTGGCGCAAGAGAAAGCTGTGTAGCTGTTGTCGCGTCTTGCGCAGGTCTTTCATCGCCTGCGCCCGCATGCGCACGAGATCCCGCATCGCCTCATGTGCCTCGTCGGGAACCCACACCTCTGTTAGCTGACCAGCTCTGAGCAGCTGCGCGAGCATCATCGCATCGCGCCGGTCGGTCTTGATCTTGTCGCCAGCCTTCCTGGGGATTAGAGACGGTGCCACCACGTCGCAGCGATGGCCGAGCTTTGTTGCCAACCGATAGAGGTTGTAGCCCAGCGGTCCGGCCTCATAGGTCAGGTGCAGTCTCTGGTCGCCCTTGCCAAGCTTCGTCAGCATCGATCTGATCGCCGCCGGCGTGTTCGCGATCGTGCCGTAGAACTGAACAGACGCCGAAGCCTCCGCTGCAACCGTCGCCACCGCGATCGTCTTTTTGTGGACGTCCAACCCAACGAAAATGGTAGTCTCCATTCCGATCCGCTCCTCGTGTCTGGGGAAAGGCCTCGCTCACGCGAAGCAACCCCCGTTGCGCTTTAGGCGCCTTAGTCGACACGTCGGGGCGGGTCACCGCTCAAGTCACCCGTGTCCCCAGCGGACATGATGGTCTAGATCGATAAAATTGATTGTATTGGACGACACGCACACCGAACCGACATACCGCTTATTCAAAAGCGATCGCCGTCACTGATTGTGGAATGGTCGGAGTAGCGTTGGGATTTTTCGTACGGTGTTATTGTTAATCTAGAGCCACTGGGTGCGGCACATACCGGCCCCGACCACGCCCGGCCATCGGGTCCCAGCCTTTTCGTCAATCCTGCTTTTGACGAGCGGCCGCCAAACTGCAGCTAATCTGCAAGTCGCACATCAGTCTCCAAGAACACTGATCTGAGGGAGCTAGGCCGCCATCACGCCCTGCCCCTCCGCTCGCCTCGCCTGCTCTCTGCGAATGATGCGATAAACACTCGATAGGCTGATCCCGATCGCCTCGACGATCTCAGGCGGCCTCGTTCCTGCCGACCACATCCGGATCACGTCAGCAGACTTGCGCTGCGCCGTTGGTGCGCGACCCTTGAACTTGCCTTCAGCTTTGGCCTTGGCGATGCCTTCACGCTGACGCTCCAGCATCATCGACCGTTCGAACTGTGCGACAGAACCGAGAACGTTCAGCATCAACTCGCCGGTTGCGTTCGACGTATCGAGACTCATCGCCAGTATGCGCAGCTCTGCGCCCTTTTCTTTTACCTGGTCGACGATCTCGATCAGGTCACGCATGGAGCGGGCGAGGCGGTCGAGCTTCGTGACGACAAGCGTGTCGCCCTTGCGGATGAAACGCAGGCATTCCTTGAGTTGCTCCCGTTCGGCGACGGATGAGACCTTCTCGCAGAAAAACTCTTCGCAACCGGCCGCCGCAAGCTCGCGCTTCTGCGCGTCGAAGCCCGCATCTTGTTCTGTTGTAGAGACGCGAGCATACCCGATCAGCATCTTGGTACTCCATTTTGCCATTCACTCCTAAAAGTCTACGACAAAGGCATTGCCAAAAGCTGAACAACCCGTGTGACAGCGAATATAGCTGTGTTTTGGGTCGATCGTGATTGTCACTAGACCAAGGTCATATAACTCGGCGAGACAGGTTTTTACTGCCAATTACCGTGCCAGGAAGTCGGCACGGTCTCTGCCCTGGACAGGCGTTCATTGAAATGAACAAAATTGGTTAATAGGCGAATTTTCCGCGAAAACCAGGTGTCCGACTTCATGCCTTGACGTTTGACCGAGAGCGAGAACTCTTCCATCGCAGCCTGGCCGATAGCGAACCGCTCATCCAGAAGCGACAGACCTTGATAGTTCGCGTGAGCGACGGACACGACACGCTCGATCAGGTTCAATGCATGTAGGGACTTTGACCACCGCGCGGCGAGTCGGGCGTCTCGAAAAAGAAGTCCCTGTCGAACGGTCCACTGGGAGACTGTCGTGGCGGGTCGATGAAGCGACGAGTGTATTCGGCGCCAATGCTGTCGGTCCTGCTGTAAGAGTAGCCACCAGGCTGGTTTTTTGTTCGCCTTTGTGTTGGGTGAACCGTTACGCGAAGCGGTTTGCCGTTGGCGGATTTCTTGTCACTTGCTGACGCACTCGGATGGACGCCTGTTAGCGCAAGCATAACGGCGGCGACAAGCATCGGCCCTATGATCTTCATCGGATTGCTTCCTTATCCCTCGGTCCCCACGCTGTCCTCTAAACAATGGCAGCATGCCCGGCAATTACGTCAACCCTGAACTGATTCGTTGTCCTGAATGCGATGCTGAGCCCGCCAGCGACACCGTATCCCCGATCCCCCCTTCACACCGGACACCCAAGTGATCTAACCGTCCGATCAAAGGAACGACATTGCTATCCGGTGTCTGCAGGGCCTGTCCATCGTACGAGGTGGAGGTGATCATGGTTGGTTGAGCGAGCGTTACGGTGTGCACCTCAGAAGAGCGCGGAAGGAGTAGGCTGAGAGGTGCTGTGAGGCCATCGCCGTCCCAGACTTTCCGCTTGTTGGGGCCAAGCGGTCGGAAATTCGTCTCGGCAAACAGCCGAGTTTGACCCACAGAATTCCGTGCCGGTGCGCAACACTGTTGTGGCAGATGAGATCGAAGCCGGTGCGTCACGACTTTGCAGCGCACAATTCAGCGAGAACGCTGCCCTATAAGGCTCGCGTCGGCTTTACCTCCGAGACCTGTTTCGTTCTCTTCGGCGCTTAGGGCCACGAGGCGACCTTGGCCCATCATCTTCGAACGGCAGTGTGGATTAAGATGCTCGGCGACGCATGACTTAAGTTACTGATGCCCGGAGATGCAATGCAGCCTGCAGTGGGCTGCGACGCATAGTGTGGTGCTTGTCGGTACTGTGGCTTAATTGAGATAGTCGGTGGCACGTGTGTCTACCCATAGTCGAAACGAGTAGACACGAAATGGCTTTCGGTAATCCCTCTTCGAGGCCGTGAGTTCTCGTTCGAACTGACGGCTGGATATCTCGTCGGTTTAGCTCAGAAATGGCGACCTGCCGGACTTCGCAGCTCATATGGCACCAACGACCCATCAATTTGTTCTTGCGGCCATCTGGCGTTGCGCGGTCATCCTTGGACTCGGTTTGACGACAGGCGGAAATCTCTGGGCACAAGCCGCTCGTGCGAATGTGTTAAGCGTTGCCATCCACGTCTCCTCCGACGGCGATCGCTGCTATGATCCAGGTCTTGTCGCCGCAGTACGGCATTTCACGCTCCGCTACGCCGAACAGGTGAACGGGTCTGGCGGCATTCACGGTCGCCGACTGCAACCTGTTGTGATGGATGACTTCGAGTCTGCCGACAAGACCGTGAACAATGTCGCCGCGGCGCTCAAGGATCCGACGATGATCGGCATGCTCGGTGTACCGAGCTCGACCCGGGGGCGCGCTGTCTTCATGAAGCTCGGCGACGACATACTCGGCGGCGCGATACCCTTCATCACCGAGATGTCGCTGGACGAGATATTCACCGACTACCCGAACGTTTTTACGATGGCGAGTTCGGTGCGCAACGAACTCGAAGTGGTTCGCCGCATGATCACGGCGAGCGGCTTCCAGCGGCCGGTTTTCATTGGCGTGGACGACGATCTCTATTCCTTCGCGCTCGAGGACGGCATCGCGTCGGGCAGCCCGGCACCAGTTGGCCGCTTCCGTGTACCGGTTCGCAACTATCAGCTCACGGCCGCGATCAGCCGAGACACCGCCGAGAAAGTGGCCAAATTGAACCCGGACCTGATCGTTCTCTCGATCCATTCGGGTCCGTCGGCGGGATTGCTCAACGACTTGAAGCGGCTCGGTGTCGAGGCACCCGTCGTGATCCTTCTCGGGCGGGTTGCGACGGTAGCGCGTAACCTCGACGCCGCCGGCTATGGCGGGGCAATTACGGAAATCGCTCGCGAAGGTGTTCCGAACGTCTACTCCGAGCGTTTGCGAGCGCGGATCTGGCGTTCACCCGATGAGCGTTGGGTTTTCGAGGATGTTAAAAACCCCACTGCGCCCGGCTGGCAAAACGGTCGTTGCATCGAAAGCAACATCGCCGCGCCGCGTCGCATTTACGATCCCGCGAACAGGCGTGCCATCGGCCGCGGAACACAGTATCGCGACATGCTGGCGCTGATCGCTGAGACGGCGAAGTCGGCGCCGAAGGAATTGGACGTCGCCGCTCTCCGCATGCACATTTCCGCAAAGCTGCGCAAGTTCATCGAGGGACGGCACGTTCTCAAAGGGCTCTGGCGGGACTGGTCCTTTACAGAGAACCGCACGGCAGCCGGCGATACGCTTCTGCTCACCAAGCGGCCCGATGACGAAACGATCGTCCTCTCGCCGGTCCAATATCAGCGGATAAACGGCCAACTGCAGCGCACCACGACGCTCTACACTTCCGTTGATCTGATCCGGCTCTCGCACATCGACACGAACGATCAGAGTTTTGACGCTGAGTTCTATCTGACCATCAAGAGCGCCGATAACCGGCTCTCGATCGATGACATCGAATTCACCAACGCGTTCCGTTCCCCGACAGGTGACGGAAAGCTACTTAGCCTAAGAGAAATCCATTCAGGCGATGCTCACTCGAACTTTCCCGAAGGCGTTCGCCTCTACAAGGTCTCCGGCCGGTTCATGTTTGAACCGGAACTCTCGCGCTACCCGTTCGACAAGCAGCGCTTCTCCGTCTCATTTCAGCCGAAGTCGACCTCGCAGTCGTTCCTCATTCAGCCGCCCGAGGCGACCATGCAGACGGGCGATCACCACATCGACGGCTGGCGGCTGGTCGACAAATACGTCGGCTCGGACCAGGACATCATCCCAACGATCGGCCAGTCCGTCTCCGAGCGCCGCATCGTACCGTTCTACAAGTTCAACGCGACCTGGGTCGCCGAGCGGATGGCCTTCGACTACTACACTCGCGTCATCATCCCGCTCGGTTTCATCCTGCTCGTCACGTACTTTTCCGTGTTTCTGCCGCACGCGCGCTTCGATTCGACAATGGGCATCCAGGTGACAGCTCTCCTGTCCTCAATCGCGCTCTACCTTGCTCTGCCGAAGGTCGAAACCGACCAGGCAACGCTATCCGATACGATCTTCATGGTAACCTATGCCGCCGTGAGCATTATGATCGGGCTTTCAATCCTGAAGGACAATCTGTCTACGCACGAAACAGCGGCCGGCACGATGATTGTGGCGTCGGTTCAGCGCATTCTCTTCCCTGTCGCGGTAATTGCCGCGCTCATGCTCACGCTGATCGACGATCCACTTCTGGTTACCCAGCAGTTGACCGCTCTTCCCGGACAAATCAGCGATTGGATCGAGGCAGCCCTGAAAGCGGTACGGCAAGCGTTGAGTGCGCATTCTGCGGCGTGCTGTTGAGCCCCTTGTAAGCGCCGACTTTCCACCGGCCATAGGTTGCTCGTTTACAACCACTTTGGGTCACAGGCGAAGAGCTCGTGAGCGGCAGAACGCTTCCGCTGCTCCCTCAGCAGGGGACTATTACGTCTGTAGTCGGCAAATAGGAACTAGGGCCAGGAAGCGGCATCGCCTACAGTTGGGTTGTTCGCCGCCCGACCGACGCAACATCCCTGCAGCCGACGTCGGTTGAGGAAGCCAATCGCGTCCAACGTTCGATTGCCCCGAAAGGCGGGCCTTTCATCTGGGGTTCCGAAGGCTTGGC
Organism: uncultured Alphaproteobacteria bacterium; assembly: GCA_963696075.1. GTDB lineage: Bacteria > Pseudomonadota > Alphaproteobacteria > Rhizobiales > Hyphomicrobiaceae > CAJQQK01. Next base: position 20,187 of record CAVOJD010000001.1, read on the forward strand.
CGCCAAGGCTTCGCACTGAGATCGTCATCGCATAGGACAACGCTTAAGGTGATGCCATCCATGATCCCAAGGACGGTCCTGAATAGAGGCGTCCAACGTTAGCTCTTACTAATCTTTGCCTTCGGGCGATGGGCCGACATCGCCAGTGATCTGGCTTTTCACCGCACGAATGACGCAACATTCAAATGACATATGGTGTCAGTTCGGCCTCGTCCTGCCCGCTTGCACCCGGCTCAGTCCGCCTCCGGAGGCCCGCAGGTAGAAGTTTTCACCTGATGAACAGCCATAATTTTCGATGCCGATCCCCCGCCTGGAAGCGCACTCGCCCATCGACCTAGTTCAGCCAGGGCCGAGCGCGGATCAACGCATCCTCCATCGTCACTCGGGCAGCCCCGCGACACGCAGCGCCGCGGCGACGCGATCGAATCCGACGCCATTGGCGACCAGGAACCGCTCATGAAGGTTGGAGACGCGGGTGTCGGGCGCGATGGCGAGGATACGGTCCACGACCTCGCAGGCATCCGCCGTCCGACCGGCCTCGACCAGACAGAGCGCTAATGTGGTCAGTCCTGGCGTGAAGATCGGATGACTATCCACCGTGCGCCGCGCATGGCGCAGCGCAGCTTCCGTGTCGCCGGCCGCAAGCCTCGCCACGGCGAGCACGCATTCGGGAATGTGACGCAGCGGGTCCAGCGGGCTCAGCCGTAGCGATCTCGCCGCGTGCAGCGCGCTTTCCTCGGGCCGTCCGAGGATCATCTCGACCAGTGAACGGCAGGTGTGGGCGAGGGCCGAGTTGGGGGCCAGGTCCAGCGCGCGAGCGAGCATGGTCATCGCCGCGTCGTGTTGCCCATCGAGAGCGCTCAGCGACATGGCGGCGAAGGCGAGCGAACCCGCGTCATCCGTCCGCGCGGCAGCGACAGCCTCGGCATGCCGCAGGGCAGCTTTACGGTCCTCCGGATCGCGTCCGCCCCACAGATACCTCTGCTGCCGGCAGAATGCCGCCACACCATGCGCTTCAGCATACTCTGGATCGATTGCGATCGCCGTGTCTAGCAGAGCAAGCGCATTCGCCCGTGCCTCCGGCGTGAACCGATGCGCTTGATCGAGCGCGCGGAGGTAGAGATCGTAGGCATCCAGGTTCTCTTGCCGCCTGCGCCTTGCGCGGTCAATCTCGGCCTGTCGCAGCGACGGCTCGACGGCCGAGATGATGCCGGTAGTGACTTCGTCCTGGAGGTCGAAGATATCATCGAGCGCACCAGTGAATGCCTGACCCCATAGATGCGCGCCGGTTTCGGCGTTGATGAGCTGAGCAGATATGCGGACGCTCCCACCCGCCTTGCGGACGCTGCCTTCGACGAGGTAACCGACGGATAGCTCTCGGCCGACACGGCGAACGTCGACTGCTCGACCCTTGTAGGCGAAGGCGGAGTTGCGCGAGATCACAGTGAGCCAGCGCATACGCGCAAGTCCGGTCGTGATTTCTTCAACCATGCCGTCGGCGAAGTACTCCTGCTCTGGGTCCGAGCTGAGGCTAGCGAAGGGCAGCACGACGATGGCCGGGCGACGTCGGGCAGCCGCAGGTTCGGCCGGCGCCGGAACAGCAGCCTGCCCTCCCCCCGAGCGCCAGGCCCAGACCCGGACTGGCCGGTCGATGTTCTTTACGCTGCGCTCACCGAGGTCTTCGAAGGCAAGGTCGATCCGATCGCGCACCTGTTCGTGGACAGCACCTGAGATGCAGAGCCCTCCGGGCTCGGCGAGGCCTTCCAGCCGTGCGGCGAGGTTCACGCCGTCACCCTGCAGGTCATCGCCGTCGACAATCACGTCGCCGAGATGCAGCCCGATGCGTAGCGACAAGGGCATTTCGTCGCCGCTCTTCCCGACGCCGTCCGCCAGGGCGCACTGGATATCGACGGCCACCCGAGCCGCGTCGACAACGCTCGGGAACTCGGCGAGGAGACCGTCACCCATTAGCTTGAAGATGCGCCCCCCGCCCGCCGCGATCCTCGGCGCGACGACCTCACGCCTCAGCTTCGTCACGGCTGCGAGCGTTCCTTCCTCATCCGCGCGCATCAAGCGAGAGTATCCTACGACATCGGCCGCGAGAATGGTGGCGAGCCGACGCCGGACGTTTTCAGGGGCCATGGAAACCCGCTCCATAACCGGGATGGATGAATTCGCCAGTGAGGCTTGTCGATGGCCTAGAGATCCTGACGATGTTGCGCACCCGACGGTAACCGTCGATCGACTCGTTTGAGCGGTCGAGAAGTGCAGACATGTCCGGCCTCAAGGCGTGTGTCATTCGGCGCTCAGTCGGCTGCGGGGCGCGACTTGGAGCAAAGGTTCATCCGCTCGGCAAAGTGGACCTCAAAGAGGACGACAGAACTGACTGACCCTGCCACGCTTCAGCAGATTATAATAAATTCCCATCGGTTTTTTGTCGCCGGTTATGTTCACGTGTCCCTAGGACTGCATTTCAACCGCTGATCGTCCAAAGTTAGCTCTTGCTAATCTTCCGTAGTGGGGCGATAGGTTTCATCTTGCTGGTGAGCACATCATGGCAGAAGATGCCCCTCACAGCGGACCCGATGCCCTCGGACGGAGGTCAGAACATGCGGGCCAATCCCGACCAGTGCCGCTATAGTCGAATGGTTTCGGCGCAGGGCAGCGCCAGCTGATAGGTCGTGAATGGTCATGCAATGATGGGGCTGAGGTCGACAACTCTCAGTTTGGAGAGCGGGCCTTGGATCTGTTCCGGCATTGTGAGCCCTCGACAGCGGTCGGTCTAAAACACCTTCGAAAGCGTGATGCCAAGTATTGTGACGGGCAATGCTGCGACGCAGACGGCGATGAAGAAGTGGCTCCAGGAAAACAGCCGGCTTATACCGGCCAACAGCGAGATGCCGCCACCGCCGCCCAGCAGGGCGTTGCCCGGGAGGTTCAGCATCAGTGCAATCGCGATGTAGCGGTATTTCAGCAACGTCGGCACCCAGGTCGCTGGTGCGCTCTCGACCAGTAGTTCAAGACGTTCCTGCTGCTTCAGTCCGTTCATGCGCTGGACGAGCTTTTCGGTGCCCACGAGCCCGAACTTCGCAAGCACCCTGCAGAGCAGCCCTGTTGGAACCAAGCGGCCGATGGCAAATGCAATCATGAAGGCGATGATCGTCGCGACGTATATCTGAAGGGCTACCGAGGCGCCGAAGACCGCCAGCATGGCCATGCTGATTTCGATACCTGGGACAAACGGGATCGCGAGCAGGACCGTGTAGAGCCCGAGCCCGATCCATACCGCTTTTGAGTTGATCACAAGACCGGTCGTGTCGCCTTCGTAGCCAAGCCAAGCGATCAATTTCTCGCCACCCCAGAAGCCGAGAACCAGTACCGCGCCGTACATTATTGCAAGTGGGATTAGCCGCGCCCACATGCGTCGGCTGCGCTTCTCGCTTGCCCCTTCACTGCTTGCTGAACTCATGAATGCCGACGTTTTTTGCGGGTCCCATCACCTAGCTTGTTGGGCTGCAAGATCTACGAAATCGCCAGGCTCCGTGCAACCAAGCTCGTGACCTTGAGTGCGACGGCGCATCATTTCGCGACCTCGTTCAGCGATTCAAACCGGCCTCAAGCACCACCATGACCAGCGTCCACACTGGTGTGGAGCAGGATGTCAGTTGCGGCAATGCTGTATTCGAGTAGACAGCGACCGATTCTGCCGGCTCCCAGTGGATATAGCGCCTATCGTGCGATGCAAAATGGGGACCTTCGCGATGACCGGAGTGGGTCATAACTCCCCGTCAAGCTGTCATGCCAGCCTGGATCGGTCCAGCCCAGAAAACGGACTTCAATGCAAAATTCATGTGCGGCGCAGCAATTTGACCGTCAATTCGGATACGCTTACGTGTTCCAAAAAGCACGCCCCATCTGACCATCTTCGTTGGTCATATTCCGGACTTGGCCCCAAGCCGAAGAACACTGACTTTCCGCTGCTGAAGGTGCTGCGGACCCCGCGCACCATCGGCGGTGCACACGTCCTGGCAGCTTCGGGAAGGTCGGAAGTTCTCCGCATCTCGACCGTTCGAAGCACCCAAAGTCAGCTCTCACTAATCTTCGGCGAGTGGCTTTCACGTCGCTCTGCGCAATGGGGATTTACCGTAGTAGGTGGGGTCGACACCGCAACCGTACATCACCCCTCACGGTGACTTTTCCCTGAAAACAAAGGAGGAAGTCATGACTGAGAGTGTGAGTGCGACCTATCCGAAAACCAACCGGGAACCTTGGAACAAGGGCAAACTGATCGGGCCGAAGCCCCCGTTGCGACCGAAGGATGTTTGGGCCATTCGGACCAAGCTCCAGTTGGAGCGTCGAGCTCGGGATCTCGCCCTGTTCAACCTCGCGATTGACAGCAAGCTTCGCGGTTGCGATGTCGTTGCTTTGCGCGTTGAAGACGTTGCGCCGCGTGGCTATGCGCTCGACCGTGCTATCGTTCGGCAGCGCAAAACCGGTCGTCCGGTCAAATTTGAACTCACGGAGCAGACGCGCGAGGCCGTCGACCAATACCTGCGAGAGACCAGTCGCAAGCCCGACCAGTGGCTGTTTGCTGGGCGTGGCGAACCGGCCCGGCATCTCACCACTAGACAGTACGCCCGCCTTCTGAGCGAATGGCTCGAAAGCGTCGGCCTTGATCCTACGATATATGGCACGCACTCGCTGCGACGGACCAAGGCGACGCTGATCTATAAGCGCACAGGCAATCTGCGGGCTGTTCAACTGCTCCTCGGTCACATCAAGATCAAGAGCACGGTGCGTTATCTTGGTGTCGAGGTCGATGACGCGCTTGAGATTGCCGAGCAAGTTGATGTGTGAGGAACCTCGGGCAGAGCGCGCGATGTGCTCTGCCCACCAACGTAGAGGTTACGATGGCGCCACCTCCAAAACGATCGAAATATTACGTCCGGGTCGCACGCCCACGCATTGAGACGACGGTCGTTGAGGTCGAGGCGGTGGACGACGCAGAGGCCGAGCAAAGGGCCGTCGAGGAGGCGATGCAGTTGTCGGAGACGGCTTGGGCCATCGAGCCCTTCGACATTGGCTCTTATCGTCCTCACGTCGACACAATGGTCTCGGGCGACGACTCTGATCCTCCGGTCGAGCTGGATCGTGATCAAGCGACGGAACTCCTCGCCGAAACCGCGACGCACTACTTGCTGCTCCGGGCCGACTGTGACGGGGGTGAAGGAGAGGTCGTGGTACAGCCTTGGTTCGTCGTCGACGACCCTGATTTGCTCGCGTCTGATCTCACCCGGGACTGGCTTCGCTCACTCGAGCAACTCCGGCTGACTTATATGTCGGAACGACTGGACGACCTCGCGTCTGGCGAGACGCCAAAGCCTTCGGATCGCATCCTGTTCGAGACATCCACCCGACGGAAGCGGCGAGACAAGCCACGTTGAACCCTCACGGTCTGGCCGCTGAAGTCCCGGGGGCGCCAGTTACCCCAAAGCGACGCCGTGACCTGAGTGCGGGTCTTCAGCTAAAGACGTCGGGGCAGGGGCGCCCAAGAAAGCAGCCGAGTCTTGCGGTTTGACAGCTCCTCAAAAGGATTGGCGAAGTTCCGGCCGACGAAGTCTGCCATTTATGATGCACGCCTTAGTGCAGCATGCTGCGATTGCCGCAGCACTTCTTGAACTTTTTGCCTGACCCGCACGGGCAGGGCTCATTTCGGCCCGTCTTGGGCCGATCTCTGACGAACGTCGTCGATGCATAGCTGTATTGGTTCCGCTGCTTCAGAAAGTGCCGATGAAGCCACATGACGCCGGCTGCGGCGGCGACCAAAAGATCATTGCGCTTCGTCGCATCTATCTCGGTCTTGAACGGTCGTATCTCTGGATCCGGGTGGTTCTCATATGCGAGAGCCATGATGGGAACCAGTGGACCGCCTATTTCCTCATCTTCGAAAAGTTCAGCCCAGATCGAATGGCGCAAGTGTGTACCCTTGAGGAAACCTTTCGCCCAGTCTGTCCCTCGTACGTCGCCCTTGATGTCTTCGAGTAATAGCGGAAGGTACACCTCCTCCTGATCCAGCTGCTGGTTCACGTGGTTCCACTGACGGCTCGTGAGTTCGGTGAACCGGCGGGCTTCGTCCATGTTCTCGACGACCAGGTCGCCGTCTAGGGTGGCACCGGATTGAATGACCCGCAAATATTCGCTTGGCATTACGAGGTCCGGACAGCAGGCCAACGCAGCGAAGAAGCCATCCAGGGCTTCAGCGTTCGGAATGTCACCGCCTTTCACGCGATCGAGAAAGGCGTTCAGCTCACCGATTTCCGCGTCCGACAACTCCACGCTCAGGTTCATGGCACTGGCTCGGCTGTAATCGACCGTCAGTCGAGTCGTACCATCGCGCTCTGACAAGCGGAATGCCAAACTGATCATTCACAAACATACCATCAAGAATCCCGTGAACACCCGGAAGTGGCCGTGTACCGGTTAGTACCTGTTACGTCGAGGCCGTTGCCGAGCCGCGACGGCGGACATTGCCTGCAAATTTTGGGACAGCAGAGGGGCAAACAGTAACATTGCCCGGCGACCAGACAGCGTCAGCTTTCCCACCGGCAGCCGAAATCGCCCAGTGCTGAGTGTTCGTCGCCGTCGGGCGACCTGCCGAGATCGCCAACGATCTGGCGGCTCAACGCCCGATCGACGCAACATCCCAGAAGCCGTCGTCGGGTATTCCGTCGTTGACCCGCCCGCCAGGACGGCCGACGATGTCCGCTGCTAGGTGTGCTTCGACATTCACCAACACCGTCAGATGGGGAGCTTGCAGTCCGTGGCGTTCGCTCAAGCTTGACCGATAACGGCTGCTCCCTGGTAGCCGACAATCAGCGCACGACGCGAATGATGTGGTGGACGACGCCCGCTCCCGGCATCACCCAGCAATGGGGTGCCATAGAGTGATCGTTGCAAACAAATCACCTGAGGGGTCGTCCAAATGAATGTTAGCAACATCGGCATCGATCTGGCCAAGAACGTCTTCCAAGTCCACGGCGTCGATGACGGCTCACGAAACTGCCTTACGTTCGAGCCGGTTACCTGACTGTCAGGAGTAGCCTGGAGCGACAGCTAGATCGTATCCTTGCGCGGTGCGGCAAGCCCGTTGCATGCGTCTATGACAATGACAAAGGGCTCACCGTCGTTGCGATCCTCCAGTGGAGCAGTACCGTGATGTTGAATGGCGCTAAATCCTGCAAGGGAAGCTGCACGAGAACGGTTTCGCTGACGGTTTTTCGGCTAGCTTCGGAATAAGTGTCGCCATTAGATGCTGCTCTCGTCGGTCGACGAGACTTGCGCTGTACTTGCCGCCTCGCGGGAAGGACAATAGACGCATACGCCAGAACTCGTCGCTCACTTGCCGGACGCGGGAATAGTTCCAGCGCAATCACTTGGTCCTTACCGCCACCATGGCCGCCGGGGAAGTCTTCAACCTGAGGCTCTTCCAATATTGGATAAGAATAGGGGCTCAGATCCGCAGAGGATCGCAACTGCCCACGATCACAATGCCGAACCGCGCGAAAGCAGTATTTTCGCCTTTCTCGTTTTGGCCCTTTCGCACCTTCAAGCCGAGGCAAATTGAGCGGCTTGCGCTTGCGTCATCGACAAATTGAGTAGTTTCCGACGCTGTCGCTGAGCCGATCGCAACCTCTATGATTTTTGCAGTTGTTGGCGCTCCATGGGGCGCAATGGTGGCCTGGCGCAAGTGCTGGATCATCCCGTCCTACCAACGGCACGGTTGCCGGCAACGAACCGTGAAAGACCGCAGACGCGAGGAGGTTCCATCATGCCGGCCGCTCACTCCATTGAACCCAAAACGGCAAGGATCATGGCCTTGTACCCTGATGGCTGGCACGCTTTCGTGCTTGCCGATGGCGCCACGTTCCGTGACCTGGCGCAAAGCTTGGACGACTTGGCAGGTGCGCATAATGGTGCCGCCCTGGAGGTTGAAGTCAGGTTCGATACCGACACCTCGCACCAGCCACGAGATATGCCCCGCAGAACACAGACGAATTGTGATGCGGATTTACGGCGAGAGCCGAATTGGCATTAAGACGGCTCGCCAAGTGCGAACGTTTTCATCGACCGGATTGAACCAATATCCAAAGAAAAGAGAATATCATGACTTTAAATATGGGAAATATCGATCGGATCCTGCGCGCGCTCGTCGGCGTGCGTTGATCGCCGCGGCGTTCGGTGCCTACGGCGCGGCCTATCAATCCGTCTGGGGCTGGATCGGCATTATTCCGCTGGCAAGCGGGCTTCTCGGATACTGCCCTGTCTATAATATGTTCGGCTTTAAAACGTCCACACCCGCCAAAGTAATTTGAACTTTGGGTTTCGACGGGCGGGCCGCCAATCAATTATAAGCCCACGCGACGGCATAGACCGTGGACATTTTCCTTTCATTTGATGCGTTGCAGGGAAATTGAGAAAATGACGATAGTGACAGCAGTGAAGACGCCAGATCCGGATGTCGATCCCAAAGCCAAGATTGGTTTTGTGCGCGATATTGAGCACGAGACCAAGACCAATTCAGACTTCCGTCGCGTGCTCTATACGGGGAAGAATGTTCAGCTCGTTCTGATGGCGATCGCTCCTGGCGAAGACATCGGTGAGGAGACGCATGAAGGCCATGACCAGTTCTTCCGCATCGAGAAAGGTAAGGGAGAGGTCTGGATCAATGGTCATCGCTCCGCAATCAAGAGCGATGATGCGATCATCGTACCGGCAGGCGCCAGGCACAACGTGGTCAATACGGGCGACAAGCCACTAAAGCTTTACACGCTCTACGCGCCACCCGAGCATCGCGACGCCATCACGCAGACGACCAGGGCGGAGGCGGCAAAGGCCGAGGAACATTTCGACGGAACGACGACGGAATGAGCAGCGTCGCGTCAAGGCATAGCAGTCCGTCAGGAACTCAACCAAAAGAGCTTGTCCGCCAAAACCAGTTTCGAACGCATCCCTCGGCACGGCCATAGATTTCCAGGAGAAGCATGTGATGTTTTCAGATGTCGGCGCTTCTCCGGTGAGATCGGTTGCGGCTTTGCCGATAGGGTCTCGTTCCGCTTTAGTCCCGGCGCTAGATTTTATCTGTTTCGAACGCGACAGCGACAGCGCCGTCGCCATGAGGGTGGCCTTTCTTGCGTGTTACGGAGAGCGGGAGTTGATAGCTCTGGCTGCACGCAATAGTGTGCCCAGAAAAACCAAACCGGATATATCACGCAGAGATTTTGAACGGCGCAAAGCAGCCGTTCTGGATCGCTATCCCTCCACGCCTGTCGAGGCGTTGGCCGCGTTCCTTTGTTGCGTGTCCCGCCAGAATGTGCACGAAGGACGAAATGCAACGTTATCACGGACACGCTGAAATGTGGCGTTGTCGCGAACCTGCTTGGCTTTGAGATGAAGACCTTGGAAGACGCGCTTGTCGATCTCAAAGGCCAGGGCTTGATCCAGGAGCGGTCGAACGGTCAGCTTATCATTCTGGATCTTGAGCGCCTGGAATATCTCGGCGACGGTGCTGCAGGCTAGCCCGGCTTTCTCCCGGCACCCCATTTGACGGTTGTTCGGGGTGGCATCTGAGCCGCAGACCGTGAGGGCGGATTCCCGGTCGTGCGACGTCGTTCCGCCGGGCAGCGGATCGTTGGCTCAGTCGTGTTCCTCTTTCGTTGATCTTCAGGCTCGGATGCGGTCGCAGCTGCTCAGGTGCATAATCTCCTTGCGGCGCGTGCGAACACGTCGGCCTTTGGGAAGCTTGACGCGAACGCGAGCTTCACGCGTCTGACCGAGATCGTGACGCGGGCGCCGAGCTTGAGGAGTACGAGACGGATAGTGCCGCAGGTCGCCCGCTCGAGTTCGGTCCCGGCAAGCCCGATGCGGCGCACCGCGCACATGAGGACATAAGCGAGTGACGACAGCCAGAGCCGCAGCTGGTTCGCCCGCATCGTTGGGGTTGGCGTGCGGTCTGCGAACAGATCGCCCTGGCACTCCTTGAGCCGGTTCTCCATCTCGCCGCGCTGGCAGTAGACTGTCTCGTAGAGGAAGCGGGGCGAGCCAAATGCGGCATGGACATTGGTGACAATGAAGCGCGGGTTGGCGCCGCCGTTCGTGAACTCCGCCTTCCCGATAACGCGACGCTCGGCAGACCAGCTCTTGCGTGTCCGATATCGAAAGTCGGCGAACACCCGCGCCGGCCTGCCGGTCCGCTTCGCCTTGCGCGTGGCGAGCTTCATCTCAGGCGCGATCCGCGCTGTCAGCCGTTCGTTGCCGGCCAGCCCGAGGACGTACTGCACGCCGTGTTCCTCGCACCAGCTCATCAGATCGTCCCGGCAGAAGCCACTGTCGGCACGGATGACGATCGTGGTCCTGGGCCATTGCTGGCGGATGTGGCCAACGATGCGGGCGACTTCTTGCGCCGCGCCGTCGGCGGCATCGTTGGCCGAAGATCGAAGCTTCGCCGCCAGCAAATGCCGGCCGCAGAAAATGTACAGCGGCAGATAGCAGTAGCAGTCGTAGTAGCCGTGAAAGTGCCGACCTTCCTGTTCGCCGTAGAGCGGATCATCGGTGGCATCGAGGTCGATGACAATGCGCATCGGCGGCTCGCGATGAGCCTCCAGGAACAGATCGACGAACAGCCGCTCGATGGCAGCACCATCGTGGTCGAGCTTGTGGTGACGGTCCCGACCGATCTTCGAGGCATGCTCCAGCCGGTTGAGCGTCGACTTGCCGGCGAGTGCCCCACCCGGCTTGTCGATGACGGCGGCGAGCGCCGGATCGAAGCGCAGCGCGTCGTGGTCGATGAGATCCTCGTAGCCGAGTGCGAGGCCGAAGATGCGCTGGCGCAGCAGGTCCGGCAGGGTGTGCTTTATGGCCTCTGCCATGCGGTGGTCGGTGAAGCAGGCCGCCAGTCGCTCGGCCAGTCTCAGCTTGCCATCGGCACCGGCGAGTAGCGCCACGCCACCATTCGATGTGATCGCGCCGCCGTCGAAGGCACCCACAAGTTTGCGGGCACCGGACCTTCCCAAATCGAGTTCGGCCTGCATACACTGTGTCGGCATAGGGGAGCACCTTCCTCTCAGATCAAGTCGTTCTCACAAAACAACTTTCTCTGAGTCGGAGCCCCGATGCCTCTCAAGCCTGGGAGAAGTTCGGGCTAGCGCCAGGCCTGGTTTGCATGATCCAAAATTGATCATGCTTGCGACTGTCTGCGATCGATTGAGACTGAGGCGCACCTGCGCCAAAGAGATCCGTCTCCATGCTCGGCAATGGCAGCCGTTGCGCCCGCTGAATGCTGGGAAAACGCTTTCCATCAATCGCACGCTAGTGGTCGTCTCGGAGGCGTCCCAGCGTGCTCTCCAATGATCTCTTCAGCTTGTCGGCAGCTTCTTTCGTTGCACGTTCCAGTGTCGCCGCGGCGTGCGTGACAGCAATAGGTTGGCGGCCTTCGAGGCGGGCCTCAATCATGCAGTGCTTATCGTCCTGCCCACTCTTGGCGGCATTCGCATCACTGAGATGAACCTCGACCCGTGTGATCTTCTCGGCAAAATGCGCGAGGGCTTTCTGCACGGTTTCCTTCGTATGCGCCGTGCGGCCATCGCTTCCGGTGATATTATTGTCGGTGCTGATTTCGATGTGCATCGCATGTCCTTTCAAATTGAGCCGACCGGCTCGCAATCGGTCGATGTCTCTTTCAATGGCGTCGGCCTCTGACGTTCAGCCGAGAGCCTGCCGATCGCGATAGGGCACGAGATCACTATTCCTTCGACGACTGCGTCGCTGGCTCCAACTGAGAAGACTGTATGCCGGCAGGTGCAGCCAAACCCATACCCTTCAGGTAGCTGAACAGCTCGCTGTCGGTCGACAGCACGATCGTCGAGTCCTTCGTGATGATTGACTTATACGCCTGCATCGTTCGCGTGAATTGATAGAAATCAATCGACTGCGGACTTCTGGTTGTACGATTTGGAGTAGATCTGTGTCGCCTTGGCGTCCGCAAGCCCGCGGATTTCCTCGACCTTCCGATAGGCCTCTGACTGGATCTTGTTCAGGTCCCGCACGCGATTGCCGCGTATCCGCGCAGCCTCGCCGTTGCCTTCTGCCAGGAAGCGTTCTGCGATCTGACGACGCTCGCTGATCATTCGGTCATAGATCTTGGGGCGTACGCTCTCGTTGTAATTGATCCGTTTGAAGCGGATGTCGAGCAGGCTGATGCCGAACACCTGCAGTTTCTCAGTTGCTTCAGAGAAGATCTCGCTCTCAACCAGTTTGCGCCCTTTCTGGATGGGGACCAGCAAGCCGAATTCCAGTTTACCCTCCGCGTTGGAAAGCACGGCATCACGCAGTGGCTCCCGGCCCCTCGTGGTTCGGATGATTTCGATAAGCTCATGCTTGGCGACCGCGTTACGGATTTCACTGCCAAGAATGTCGTCGAGCCGCGACTGAGCGCTGCGCTCATCGCGTAGCCGCAGGAAGTACTGCAGGGGATCGGTGATCCGCCAACGCGCAAAGACATCGACGGAGATGTAAAGCTTGTCCTTGGTTGGCATGTCGGATGGGGCCCCATCCCACTCCAGTATCCGTTTGTCGATCAGATGGACTGTCTGAATGAACGGCAGCTTGAACTTCAGGCCGGCCGTCAGGAGAGGCGCGCCGACAGGCTTCCCGAACTGTGTGACGATAGCCTGCTCCGTCTCATCAATTGAGAAGAACGATCCTGCCGCCAGAACGGTCACCAGACCCAACGCGATCAGGACAATGGCACGCGCGAAGGTAATCATGGCTGCTCTCGCTTTTGGTTGTTCAGGCTGAGCAGCGGCAGAATGCTGCGGGTCTGATCATCGACGATGATCTTGGAGCGAATGCCCGGCATCACATCCTGCAACGTCTCCAGGTAGATGCGGCGGCGCGTGACTTGAGGCGCCTTGGCATACTCTTCCAGCAGTGCGTTGAACCGGGAGGTGTCGCCTTCCGCTTCGTTGACACGCTTCAACCGATAGCCGTCTGCCTCGCGGATCCGCTGGTCTTTCTCGCCTTGGGCCAACGGGATCACCTTGTTGTAATCACGCCGCGCCTCGTTGATCAGCTTCTCTTTTTCCTGCTGTGCTTGGTTCACTTCGTTGAAGGATTCCTGCACCGGTCCGGGCGGGTTGATGTTTTTCAACTGCACCTGATCGATGCTCAGCCCCATCGCATATTTCGTTGAAAGCGCCTGCATTTTGGCGAGTGCTTCGGTCTCGATCTCTTGGCGGCCGATTGTGATCACCTCATCCACGGTGCGATCCCCGACGACCTCGCGCATCACGGACTCAGATACATAACGCAACGTCTCGCGGGGCTCGCGGACCTCGAACAGGAACTTGACCGGGTCCGAGATGCGGTACTGCACGACCCATTCAACGAGGGCGGCATTCAGGTCGCCGGTGACCATCTCCGTTTCCCTCAGTTGGTCGTTGGGCCGGGGGCTCTGGAAGGGATCGCCGGCGCCGGCAGTCGAAAAGCCGAACTCCTGCTTGAGCTGCCGTTTGACGGGGACAATCGTCGCCGTGTCGATGTTCATCGGGATTTTGAAATGAAGCCCCGGCTCAACGGTTTCCTGAAACTTTCCAAACCGTCGCACGACAGCGACTGAATCGCTCGGCACCGTATAGTAACTCGTCCAGGCACCCAGTCCCACCAGCGCCAGCAGAGCAATTGCGATGCTCGCCCGTGGACTGGGGCTTGGAATGATGTCCTTGAGCTTGTCCTGTCCCTGGCGGATCAGGTCGTCCAACTGGGGTTGGGTCTTGCCGCTCTTGCCCCACGGACCACGGTCTGGATCGCGACCATCATTGGCCATTTTGCATTCCTTTATCGTTACGCTGGTGGCGCGCGCCAATCGCCCATCAAAGGCGGCACAACGAATGCGTCGCCTTATCCCGATCGCGGGCCAACACAGATGTGAATGTCGACATTGTGTTGCACTGTAGAACTTTGTGTCGCGCGGCTTACTGATCTGCATCAGCAGTGGCATGGAATATCAGCCGCAACACGCCACTCATCGCGATCTCAGCGGTCTGCGTGACAGCAAAGCATTCCAAGCTGCGCTGTCGCGCCAGCGCGCATGGCCTGTGGTTGCTGTGCGGCCATGAGTACTTTCCGATCCTGGCGCTTTTTGCCAATCGGGCGCCCTGTTGCAGTTCGCTCGATTATCCCTGTCGAACGAGTGTCCTCGCATGAGGACCATTTTCCACCTGGGGGTTCATTCGGAAGGACAAATATTATGCCGCAAGCAAGTCACATGACGGCTGCGCAGAGCCATGAAGCCGCTGCAACGGAGCACAAGGCCGCAGCAGCCCTGCATGGCAAAGGCCAGCATGCCGAAGCGATGAAACAAGCGGAGTCTGCAAAGCAGCACGACGCCGCCGCGCAGAAGGCATCGGCGTTGGCCCACGGCAAAAGCACCGCGAGTGCCAAGTCTTAAGTCAGTCCAGGCGGCGAGGTTCAAACCTTGTCCGCCTCGGACACACTCGAACGTAACTCAAAGGAAAAATTCAATGCGTGCTCTTACTTTCGCAGTTTTTCTGGCACCCGCTTTTGCGCTCAGCGCAATGGCGCAGGACAAGCCGGCCGTCCCGACAACACCTCAAGCAACGCAGCAATCCGCGCCTGCGAGCACTTCTGAACAGACCGCAAAAGAGATGGTCCTGACACAGGATCAGATTAAGGCGTGGGTCGGCAAGCCGGTCTATTCAAGCGATGGCAAGAATATCGGTGAGGTTGCCGCCTTTGCGCGCGGCGAAGATGGCGTCGTCACTGAAATGCATGCCGACATCGGCGGCTTCCTCGGACTTGGCGAAACACGTGTCCGGCTGATGCCGGCGCAGCTCGAGTTGAAGGGCGACCGTGTCCTTATCGAAATGACGTCGGCACAGGCGAAGGATCTGCCCAGGGTCGAATAATCCGGGCTGACGTTTATCCTCTCGGGCGTGAGGTGTCGGCGCGACACTTTACTTCCGAGAGGAACCCTGCATTTCCAAGAGTGGTTCGCGCGAAGGGCGAGGCCCATAGAGGGCACGAACCGCCTCTATGTCGGATTGCTGCAAACCCTCCACGCTTTCATCATATCGATAGCCCATGACTGCTCCCGATTTCCCGGGATGGTCCAGGCCGATTGCGTGTCCGATTTCATGGGTGAACGTGTAGCGAAGATCATAAACCTTCAGATTACTATCGAAGCCGATCTTCCAGCGCACACGCGGACTGAGGCATACATAGGCTCGCTCGATATGGACCGGCCTCGCGTTCTGCATTGGCAGCGCCGACGGCTGGCCTCCGCTCACTCTTGAACCTCCGAGAGCCTTGTCCGCGTGCCCGTTTTCGCTGCTAGGGCCGTTGCCTGGCCCCGCATAGGTCAGGTTTGCGAACGCTCGGCCGCGATGGGAGTTTGTTGCACCAACGATGATGTTGGCTTTTCCAAGATCGAACACTTGCCTGAAGGCGATATCTGCGACGCCCTCCCAGGCGGCAAACGCGGCGCGCAGTGCCTTGTGCGCCATCGCGGGCGATATGGCCGGAGAGTTGTCGAGAATGTCGGCGAAGGCGCCCATCGAGCTGCAATTGTCACGGCTCAAGGTCCTGCTGGTGCCCGTAACAGCAAATCGGCCGGTCAGCACAGCGAACGTAACAACGCGCGGCCCCGAAGCGGACGAGGGCCACTTCACGGTGCCTCCGTCAATGCGGAGCAGTTGCCCTGCTATCGCTGCCCCGGCGGGGCACAATAGTATCATGAGCACCGCCGCAGCAGATACCGTCACCCTCATCTAGCGGTGCCCCCACGATCGATTTTCCTCGCCCTGCGCAAAGCGCGTTGCCAGAGCCAGCTCACGAACAGGGCCGAGTTGGCACGAATAAGGCGATTCGATGCGGCACTTAGAGCGCGCTTGCGAGGGATTGAGGGATCTGCCTGAATAAACGGCCCCGAGTCCTGAGGACACGGAGCCGTTTGCCCGGCGGGACAATGACGCATCTTGCAACGGGGGATGCAATAAGATGCGGTGCGCAGGTCGAGGGGGAGGGAGACCCAGGCGCGTCCCGATCAGGTTCACATCAGGATCGAAACCTGATGCAATACGTTCATACCATCACGGGCGTCGCGAATGATCGAGCCTCGGAATCTACCCATATTCCGACATTACTGAGGATAAGCCGAACTCATTACGCACTATGACCGGATTTTGCGTGCGACCAACGAAACCGGCCAATTCCTGCATGCGGCTCGTGTCCAGCAACTCGACGCGATGTTCCCCGAAACTCATCATCTCAGCTTCACGCAACTCACGCAGCATCCGGTTCACATGAATGGCACTCAACCCCAGTGTGTCGGCCAAATGATACTGCGTCAGCGGGCAGTCGAATTCCGTCTCGGTTGCCAAGCCTGCGATCGACAAACGGTCATGCAGCTCGAGGAAAAAATACGCGACCCGCTCGATCGCGGTGCGCCTCCCGAGGCTGATCAAATGCTCCACCAGAATCTCATCGTCTTGTGCCGCCACCAGCAACAGCGCGACGCCTAGATGCGGAAACTCATTGAATAGCTCCACCGTACGCGACGCCTTGATGCGGCTCGCAATCAGTTCCGTTATGGCAACGAACGTATAGTTGGCTGGTCGGCGCAGCGGACTGCGCAAGTTGATGCAATCGCCTGGCACAACAATCGCCGTGATCTGCCGCTCTCCGTTCGCCAGCAGTTTGAAACAGCAGCCCCACCCGTGCTGCACGATGTAAGTCGTTTCCGAAATCTCGCCATCATAGATGATCTCTTTGCCGCGCTCGAAAAGCGCAGGCGCAGATTCAAGATCAATCAGGCAGGCGATCTCCGGCTCTGTCAATTTAGCAAGCAGCCCCAGTCTTCTGGCGAGGGGGCTCGGATCTGTAGCCATACGATTTCACCTTGGTGACGTTATCTGATCGCAGCGGCCGAACGGGCACGCAACACGTTCTCAAGTTCCGGGCGTTCACCTGCCGCCCGTCGCACCCGATGCCAGCCCCTACCGTGTTCGGGAGCCGTCACCATAGTGCGGTGAACTGTAGTCAAAACAAAAGCTGGCAATGCTAGCCCGGCTTTCTCCCGGCACCCCATTTGACGGTTGTTCGGGGTGGCATCTGAGCCGCAGACCGTGAGGGCGGATTCCCGGTCGTGCGACGTCGTTCCGCCGGGCAGCGGATCGTTGGCTCAGTCGTGTTCCTCTTTCGTTGATCTTCAGGCTCGGATGCGGTCGCAGCTGCTCAGGTGCATAATCTCCTTGCGGCGCGTGCGAACACGTCGGCCTTTGGGAAGCTTGACGCGAACGCGAGCTTCACGCGTCTGACCGAGATCGTGACGCGGGCGCCGAGCTTGAGGAGTACGAGACGGATAGTGCCGCAGGTCGCCCGCTCGAGTTCGGTCCCGGCAAGCCCGATGCGGCGCACCGCGCACATGAGGACATAAGCGAGTGACGACAGCCAGAGCCGCAGCTGGTTCGCCCGCATCGTTGGGGTTGGCGTGCGGTCTGCGAACAGATCGCCCTGGCACTCCTTGAGCCGGTTCTCCATCTCGCCGCGCTGGCAGTAGACTGTCTCGTAGAGGAAGCGGGGCGAGCCAAATGCGGCATGGACATTGGTGACAATGAAGCGCGGGTTGGCGCCGCCGTTCGTGAACTCCGCCTTCCCGATAACGCGACGCTCGGCAGACCAGCTCTTGCGTGTCCGATATCGAAAGTCGGCGAACACCCGCGCCGGCCTGCCGGTCCGCTTCGCCTTGCGCGTGGCGAGCTTCATCTCAGGCGCGATCCGCGCTGTCAGCCGTTCGTTGCCGGCCAGCCCGAGGACGTACTGCACGCCGTGTTCCTCGCACCAGCTCATCAGATCGTCCCGGCAGAAGCCACTGTCGGCACGGATGACGATCGTGGTCCTGGGCCATTGCTGGCGGATGTGGCCAACGATGCGGGCGACTTCTTGCGCCGCGCCGTCGGCGGCATCGTTGGCCGAAGATCGAAGCTTCGCCGCCAGCAAATGCCGGCCGCAGAAAATGTACAGCGGCAGATAGCAGTAGCAGTCGTAGTAGCCGTGAAAGTGCCGACCTTCCTGTTCGCCGTAGAGCGGATCATCGGTGGCATCGAGGTCGATGACAATGCGCATCGGCGGCTCGCGATGAGCCTCCAGGAACAGATCGACGAACAGCCGCTCGATGGCAGCACCATCGTGGTCGAGCTTGTGGTGACGGTCCCGACCGATCTTCGAGGCATGCTCCAGCCGGTTGAGCGTCGACTTGCCGGCGAGTGCCCCACCCGGCTTGTCGATGACGGCGGCGAGCGCCGGATCGAAGCGCAGCGCGTCGTGGTCGATGAGATCCTCGTAGCCGAGTGCGAGGCCGAAGATGCGCTGGCGCAGCAGGTCCGGCAGGGTGTGCTTTATGGCCTCTGCCATGCGGTGGTCGGTGAAGCAGGCCGCCAGTCGCTCGGCCAGTCTCAGCTTGCCATCGGCACCGGCGAGTAGCGCCACGCCACCATTCGATGTGATCGCGCCGCCGTCGAAGGCACCCACAAGTTTGCGGGCACCGGACCTTCCCAAATCGAGTTCGGCCTGCATACACTGTGTCGGCATAGGGGAGCACCTTCCTCTCAGATCAAGTCGTTCTCACAAAACAACTTTCTCTGAGTTGGAGCCCCGATGCCTCTCAAGCCTGGGAGAAGTTCGGGCTAGCTCAGATTAGCTGTGCCAAGCAGGGAGCGCGCTAGCGTACGTCGTAAACCGGGAGCATCAGCTCCTGAAGTCACAAGCGTTAAGGATCTCGACATGGCCCAATCTGACGACATGCTAGACGCCGCTTCCGGCATCGCCGCGTTGTCAATCTGTGAATCACTGCTGCTTGCCATGGGCGACCTGAAGATCATCAACGAGCAACAAGCAATCGGCATCATCGCGGACGCTGCCGCATCCCATCAGGCCGCCAGCGACATCGCCAGCTCGCCGCACGCGCAATCGCAACATCGCGCGGTCGTTGCCATTCTCACCAAGATCATCGCGGGTGGCAACTCCATTCGTCATCTCTGAGCAGGCGAGCAGTACGCAGCATTCGTCGCCACCCAGGAGCCGGGCCGCGGCCACTCGATCGGCATCACCAGGATGCCGGGGAGGATTTGCGCCCGACGGCGCCAAAATCGTCACCACTCAGTAAGTCGCTTCTCAGTAAGGAGTACGCCTCATGACAGCCAGTGCTCAATCAACAGCGCAAGCCACATTCATCGAAATGGATCTGTTGTCGTCGCAGCCGTCCGCGGCACAAAACAGGATGCTTTCGCCCAATCGCTCCATCGACCGTGACCAGACGATGGAGATCGCAGTCTTGCACGTGGAAAGCGATGAAGACACGCGAGAGGCGCGGACCGCCCTGCTGGAAGATGGGGGCTACACCGTCCACAGCTTTGCCAGCGCTGCCCATCTTCTTCGCAATTTCGATCCCGGTCGCGCGGACTGTCTTCTGGTGGGGTCGCAGCGCCATGGGATGAGCGCCATAGAGACGATCAGCCGGGTAAACTCCATCGCCCCAGGCTTGCCAGCAATCCTCATCACCGGGACGTCGACCATAGAGGCGTGTATCCAAGCCATGAGAGTTGGCGCTGTCGACATTATCCAGAAACCGTTCAGGTCCGCGAGATTATACGAAGCCATAGAAACGGCATTGTCGAACGCCAAACGACGCCGGGCGCATGCGGCCGGCTACGCGCCACTCAACCTGCCCGATTTCCACTTCACAAGACGGCAGCATGAGATACTCAAGCTCGTTCTAGATGGGCAACCAAGCAAGATTATTGCAGCCGACCTCGGGATCAGTCAGCGGACCGTCGAGAACCATCGAGCTGCCATTATGAAAAAAACCGGCTCCAGATCCATTCCCGGCTTGGTGCGGGTGACACAAAGCTGGGGCGCGGCGGAGCGTTCCCAATAGTCGCCTGAGAACAAATTGAGCTTTGTAACCGAGAGACAGCACCCATGCTCGCCGTTCGCACATCAGCCGTACTGTCCAACGAGACACACATGCAAGTGGTGCCGGTTGCGACATCACAATCCGGTTTTGTCATGGGCCAAAGCGTCATGGACGCCCAAACGCGGATCGTGGAACGCAAAGAGCACGTCTTCCTTGAGGGAGATGAAGCAACACAAATCTTCAAGGTCGAAGGCGGCCATGTCTGCATCTATCGAATGCTCGCCGATGGCCGCCGCCAGATTGTTGATTTCGCGTTCCCGGGAGAGTTTATTGGTCTCGGGGCTGCCAGGCAGCACAGCCTGAATGCACAAGCATTGGATCGGACACGGCTGCGCTGCCTGCCAACGTCGAAACTACGCAACATTATCCGCCTCCATCCGGGGCTCGGTCTGGAGCTCTATCAGGCGATGTCTTCTGAGCTCTCCGCCACGCGCAGGTTGCTCCTCGCCGTAAGTCAGCGCAGCGCCAAGGAACGCGTCGCGGGCTTCCTCCTAGAGCTGTCGGATCGGTACGCCCGTCGCAACGATGATGCATCAACCATTGTGCTTCCCATGACACGCGCTGACATTGCCGACTATCTGGGTTTGACGATCGAGACGGTGAGCCGGATGTTCACCAAGCTGCGCAAGGACGGCCTGATCAACATCGAGCACTGCATCCTGATCACGCTTAATGATATGGATGCGCTGGCCGAGGTCGCCGAAGGCAAATCCGGCTGAGTGGCAGATGACGTTTGTGCGATGCATCACCTCAACCAAGGGCCACGACCGCTTTTGTGAGTGAGAGTCGATGAAGAGTTCGGAGCGTGCTGCATCTGCTCACGGCCGTAGATGGCCCATCGCGTCGACGCACCGATCGATGGTGGTCGATCTACCCAGAAAGCCGACAAGGTTGCGGAATTGCGCCGCGTCCATCGCCTCATCCGATCGATGTCCGGTCTCTGAGGTGCTGCGGTCGTTGCCAAGCAGTTCTCTAGACGCTGGGTTCATCATGGCCGCGAGGTCCGGAGTCTCTGGCATATCAACCGTGCTGAATAGAAAATGGGCCCCAACTATCTCCGGTTGGGGCCTTCGTATCAATACTCCTGCGGGCGCAGGATTGTGAGCACGCGACAGGTTTTTGTTTCATCTGCTGGATCTTCTGAACCGGCTGACAACGACGGATCGTAGTAGTCGATCTTCCAGAACACGCGCGTGCCTTTGACGGTCACGGCACCGAAATCGTGCTCGCCGTAGGGATCGTTGTCACCGATAAATCCGTCGAACGCCCGAACGGCACAGATGGCTTCAGCTACAAATACCGGCCCGAGGGCCTGAATACCGGCCGTCACGAAGACCTGGCCGTTGCCCTGGCGCAAGCGCCGGAAGCGGTCGTTGAGATCGCGGATGCGATTGGCGGTCATGGATAGAACCTCCCTGGTCGGAACGCCAGCACCGGGTGTGATGCTGGCCACCGGCAAGGAGGCGGCGGAGAAGTACAGGTCTGATCTCAGTCTATCACGCCGGATCGGTGGCATCGGCGCGTACGTCCCGGCAGGCTCGCCGGAAGACGCTTCCGGGCGTTCGTCAAGATTCGAGACGCCTTGCCTTGAGGCATAATGTTGAGGGTGCCGGACAACGGTCGGCCCACGTTATCCAACAGTTCAAGGAGAGTGAGATGGGCACGAACAGTGCACCAAGCCACAACGTCTTCACGGTCGAAGACCGTGGTGAGAACGAAGATCCGTTCTGGCTGAAGATCGGCGCCGCCTGGCCGCACAAGGACGGCAAGGGTTTCAACATCACACTGTCGGCGCTGCCGCCGGACGCACGCCTGGTGCTGAGGTTGCCGAGTGAGACGGACGACGACGACGAAAAAGCGTCGCGCTCGTCACGCCGCCCCAAGCGGTGAACGCAAATCGGCCTCGCATGTCACAGAACATGCGAGGCCTTTTCTTATTGGATAGCACTAGACCTCGCGTGCTTTCCGGAGCCGGCCCTCACCCGAGCGGGGGCCGGCGAACGGAGAGCACGCGGGCTGCTTTCTGGTGGGTGCCTGAAGCCAACTCGCCAGGATCATCGCTGTCACGACTGTGGCAGCAACCGCCGCTCGTTGCCTTCGCCATCGATCCAGATGTGTTCAAGTGTGTTGCACGCCTTGAGCGCTGGCGCGTCGGCAAACCAGAACAAGGGCGAGCCCCTGCCACCGACATGGCGTTGCAGAACATCGCGCATGTTTTCAGCCCGCTCGGGATTGCCGGTCACGACCAGGACACGGAAGTTGCGCCAGCCAAACGACTGAGTGTGGAGCTTCGAGCGCCACATCGCACCATAGGCCAGGAACTTGCGCAGCATCGACGACTGCGTGATGTCGGAGCGTTCGACGGGCATCGTGCCCCGATCGATTTCGACCAGAAAATACGCGCGTCGTCCCGCCGCTGGAAAACCGAGCGAGAACGCATAATCCGGCTCGATGCCGATGGTGTGGCGCGTGGACTTGAAGATCACCGGAACGGACAACCGATATGGCTTCGCGGCCTCGCGCGCTGTCGCGGGCAGGCGCGCCAGAAGTGCCGGCCCGTCACAAAGATCGACGGCGGGGCTGGCCGCGACAGCGGCCGACAGGCCGACGGCAAACTCCGAAATCGCAAGCGTGTGCTCCAGAAATGGCCGACCGGCCTTGCGGTTCTTCTGTGCCCATGAAACCCGGGGGCCGCTTTCGAGGCCGTCATGATGGATCAGGATTTGGGCACCCTTGTCGCCGAGGGCGTAGACGGCGGGGGAAGAGCCGCCGCCCGGTCGGTAAAAATCGTACTGACATTCTGGTCGGTCGAGATAGGCATGCTCGAAGAGCCCCTTCAGACGCCTGTCGATGTTCTTTTCCGATCCTGGTATCAATTGCCGGATCTGGCCAGAATTCGAGGAAGCGGTACCGTGCGACGGCACGCAAGATGTCGAGATCGCGGTCGGTCAGTTGGAAGGGCGGGGGATTGCCAGACCGCTTGCGGCGGGGGCGGTAGGTGCCCCGGCCAGACGTGTCGGTGGTCATGATGAAATTCTACCATGTTGGGAGACGGAATTGACGCCGGGAACGCGCAGATCGCGTTCACGCCGTTGCCTTGGGCAGCGCGTACTTGGTCGGGCCGTTGCGGCCATCGCGGAACTTCCTGGCGCCCAATTCGGTCAGGCGGGCATAGAAGCTGTACTGGGCGAGCGGTGAGAGGCCCTGCGCGTTGCACCAGCCGGCATAGGCGGCGAAGAGTTCGGCGCAGTGCTCCGGCTCGGCCTGCGCGTGCCCGGACAGCCATGCCGCGACCGTATCCTGGTCGCGGTTCACTGCCGGCGCCGTGGTGCCGAACCACGCGCCCCAGCAGGTGGCGTTGAAGAACCACAGCATGATGGCGAGGAACCATTCATGGCCGGCGAGCGGCGGCGCATTTGCCGGTATTTGTGCTTGCGCAAGACGGTCGCGCGCGTCGTGCACAGCAGTTCGTGCTTGCTCGATGCGTTGATCCAAGCGGCGACGTTCGCGGCGCGAAGCCGTCTTGTACGATGCCTGCAGCTGGCCGAGATGGGTCTGGGCCTGGCCAAGTTCCATCTTGGTGGATGCATAGAAGTCTGCTGCGCGCAATGACGGCGCCGTGGCCTTGGTGACGTTGAGGACGATATAGCCGCGCACGGCATGGATCGAAAAAAGCGACGCGATCACGAACAGTGCAAGACACGTGAGCGCGCCAAGACGGTTGGCGCGCCACCAGTGCAGGGCCCCGAACACGCTGGCGATCATGCCGAGATCGAACGCCAGGGCAAGCGCGCCGAACACGACGGTGTTCGGCACCGGCAACCAGGCGAAACGCTGGTTCCGGCGTTGCCAGTGTCGCCGTGTAGCTGACCGACGCCAGCGCCATGACGATCGTAATGATACTGCCGCTGATCAGCGCGAGGAGTTGCCAGGTTTTCATGACCGTCCTCCCGCGCACAAGAATGTTGAACCGGCAGCGAGCCGGCCATCCGGCGTCGGCCGGACACAGGGATGTTCAAAGGGATCACGCATGTTGTCCTCCAGTTGAAACGAGGACACTCAACCTATGCACGGTGATGCGACGGGCAACGTGGGCCCAGGGTGTGCCGCGAGCAGTCGCGGGCAGCGGCGGTGTGCCGTGCGATCACAACACGATCACGTGAGGAGAGATCTTTTGTGGCCAGGACGGGCAGATCGCGCGCATGGCGCGACAACAGTCATGATCAGTCGTACGGATTGTCGAACGGATCGTCGACTGGTGGGTCAACGGGGGCGTCATCGGCGCGGTTATCGGTAGGATCACCGGCGGCAGGAGAGGCCGGAGACGTGGCGGCACCACTTTGCAGCACCGGTTTCGACGACAACCGGTTCCGGCTCGCAGCCAGCAGTTTGTCGAAGCTTTGATCGGCCATCCGATCCATCGCCTCGGCGGTGCCGAACGGAACGGTCACCTGTAGCGCACGGCGGGTGTGGTTACGCACGAATGCTGCGAAATTCGTGGCGTCCTCGTCCTTGGTCATGGCGTTGAGGAATTCGGGCGTCGTGCGCATCTCGGAGGCGAGCGCGCGGGCGTCGCGATCCGAAACACCGCCGGTGAACTTGATCGTCGTGTTGGTCATCAAGGAGGCGGGGAGGTTGCGCGAGAGCTGGCCGAGATACTGATGCGCCATGATGAGGCCGAGATTGAACTTGCGCGCCTGGATGAGCAGGTTGTCGATATTGTCATCGAAATATTCAGACGCCTCGTCGATCCAGAGGAACGTCGGGCGACGATCATCGCGGGGCAGGGTGGCACGTTCGAAGGCGGCCTTGAGCGTCAATGCGATGATATAGCGGCCGAAGATTGAAGAGGCTTCGGACTTCAGGAAGTCCTTGGCGGTGTTGACCAGCACGATGCCGCCGTTGTTGAGGGCATCGAAGAGGTCGAGCCGGTTTTCGGGTTGCGCGAACATGCGCTCGAACGAGGGGTTCTGCAGGACCCCGTAGAGGCGCCGCAGGATCTGTTCGCGCGTCGCCTTGTACGACGGGGCGAAGAAGTGGTTTTCGAAAAAGCCGCGTGCGGTTGGAGGCAGCGCCTGCGACGGCCGGCATGTACGGCGTCGCGTCTTCGAGCAGCTCGCGCAAGGTGTGGATGGTGGCGCCCGGGATCGACAGCATCAGTTGCGCGAGGAAGCGAAAGACCATCGATTGCTTCTGGGAGAGTTCGGCACCGAGCAGGCCGCCGAAGATGTAGTCGTAGATCTCGATGATACCGGCCAGCACCTGCTCGCGATCACGCTGATCGTAGTCGGCAAGGCGATCGGATTGGACGTCGAACAGGTTCAGCGACGGCGGGAAGGCGACGTCGGACGGATCGACAATCAGCAGCCGCGAGGCCAGCGAGTGCGGGCGATCCGGATCGAACAGTGCGAGGCGCTTGATCGTATCGATCATATCGCCCTGGCTGTCGAGGATGACCATGGCGGGGACATCGTCGGGTGCGCGCTGCAAATCCGAAACGATCAGGTGCTGGAGAAGTTGCGTCTTGCCATGGCCGGTTCCGGCGAGAACGTGCATGTGCTCGAAGCGTGCCGTCTCGGGGAGCACGAACGGCATCGGTGCTCTGGAGCAGGGTCTCGAAGGGCGTGTCCGCGAGATACGTGGTGACCATGTCGGCAGAAGTCATCGTGCGCGGGTCGGGCCATTTCGCACGATTGGGATTAGCTTCGAACTGCTCGTGGGAGAGGCCGGAGGTTGCGAGAAGATTGTCCTCGAGTTGGATCCAAAGCAGCCACAGGAGGTTCTTGCAAGACGGGGTCGCCGGACTTGGGCGGAGCAGGTGGGCGTCCGAGCGATAAAGGTCTTTGATGAATTGTGCTGGATTGTGAAACAGATCCACCAGCGGCACAGTTAGTGCTGCGCCTTCTCCGGTCAGGTCGGCTTGGGCTGGTAGGTTCGGTGCCTGCTCGACGATTATCTTACGCGCCAGTGCCGAAAAAAGATCTTCGAGGAAAGTGTCGACGCGGTCAAAGTGCGTGAACGTTGCGATCAGTCTTTCGAGTTCCCGCCGCCGTTTGACCTCGAGTTTGGCATCGTCCGTTGGTTCGTAGGTCGCGTCAGGTTGATAGAGGTCCGCGTAGATGATGAGGCTGATGAAGAGATCATCGAGAGGCTCGACGAGTGCCGCGGGCGGCTCCCGGCCGAGCCGCTCGTAGGCCACCAGCTTCAGGCGATCACGGTAGTTGGACGCACGGGTGAAATCCCCAACCGGCGACGCATCGATAAGGTTGCGCGCGCGCCGGGCCAGATTGGGGAGGGAATCGAGTTCGACGCCACCGAACAGCTTTCTTGGTCGGTAGCGCAGGAGATTGAGATGCTCGATGATCGCGCCGATCAACTGCGAGGGTGGTGGAAAGAACGGACCCGGTGCCACGGCTGCTACCGCCGCCAGCGCCAGTAGACGAACGCGATGCCGAACGTCAGCAGGCTGACAAGCAGTGCGCCGTCGTTAAGTTGGGCGATCCCGTGGAAAAGGGCAAAAAGGCCGAAACCGACGAGCGCCAGCAGCAGTTTCCAGGAGCCCTTGAAGCCTGCGATATTGAGGCCGGCGGCAGATGCCGCTGACAATCGGTCAACCAGCTTGAGGTAGTCGAGGTCATCGGGCTGCAGTTCGAGCGCCTTCTTGGCATTCTGGAGGGCCAAGTCCTTGTGGCCGACTTCGATATAGGCGTAGGCGATCTCGGAATAAGCAGCCGAAAGGTTGGGATTATGCTTGATCGCCTGTTCGAGAACTTTGATCGCCTTCTTGTTATTGCCCTGCATTTGGAGGGCGCGGCCTTCGAGACAGAGTATTTGCGCGCGCACTTCATGTTGCGTTGGTGTCATCACGACGCCATCGGAATCGGGCACTTCGACTGTTGCCGTTGGATCGAGTTGCGCCGCGTTGTCGAGTTGTCGTGCTGCGAGCGACAACGTTTCGAGGGCGCGATGGCTGATCGCCGGGATGTCGGGCGGCTCAACGTCACTGAGGGCACGGTCGGTTTCGAGAACGTAGCTCCAGGCAAGGTTGAGTGCCTGCGTTGCCGTCTGCGCGGTCATGGCAATCTCCGATCAGTAAAATAACTGCGATATAATCATTGAAAATGGATGCGGGAGCCGATTCGAAATCAAGCATCGCCAGCATAAAATCTGGTGATATGTCCTTCGATGATCGCTCGATCGCGGCCGAAACGAACGCGACTGTGGCGTCTCAGCCGATCGGCTCGGGTGTGTAGGGCCTCGGGCGGGGCAAAACACGAGAGCTGGAATGCACCGCTCGGCACGCCATCGCGCAGCACGGATGCGCGGGCAGTATAGTTCGGCAGCTCTTTCAGTGCCGCCGGATTGGCGAGATCGAGTTGCCGCGCCAGGATTGGCGCATCCTGCGCGCCAACCCGAAAGCACAGCATGGAGCCGACATTACCGAATACCGCGTCCCGCAAGACCTCGGGCAATTGCGCGAGGTACTGGTGGGCCAAGGTGAGGGTCAGGCCGTATTTTCGCGCCTCGGACAGGATCAAGGCGAAGCCGGTCGTCGCGAAGGACTGGAATTCGTCGGCATAGACATGAAAGGGCGAACGATCGTCTTCGCGGAGATCGCGCCGAGACAACGCGGCCTGCGCCAGTGCCGTTACAAGCAGCGCACCCAACAGATGGGCGGGGCCTTCGCCCAGGGCGCCCTTGGACAGGTTGGCGATCAGAACGCGGTTGTCATCCATCATGAACCTCAGATCGATCGTGCTCTTCGGTTGCGCGATGATGTTGCGAAGGGCCGGCGTCATGAGGACACGTCCGATCTTGTTCAAGACCGGCGCGATGGCTTCTTCGCGAAACCGCGGCGGATAGGCGGCATATTCGTGCAACCAGAACGCACGCACGACCGGATCGGAGACGTGCGACACGCATTGGGCGCGAAATGGCTCGTCCTGAAGCAGGCGGGGGAGATAGAGCAGCGTCGCGTCCGGCACATCCATCAAGGACCTCACGGCGTGCGCAAAAATGTGCTCAAGCCGCGGCCCCCAGAAATCCGGCCAGATGGCCCGGAACGCGGCGACGACACCATCGGCGACCAACGGCCGATGATCCTCCGGTAGACGCGCGAGAAGATTGAACCCGATCGGACGTGCGAGATCAGAGGGATCGAAATAGACGAGATCATCACCGCGGCGGCGGGGAAGGAGGCCGACGGCAGCCTCGGCCAGATCGCCGTGCGGATCGAGAAGTGCGAGGCCACGGCCCGTGGCGAGGTCTTGCGCGATCAGGTTGAGCAGCAGACGTGGATTTGCCGGTGCCGGTCTGGCCGACAACATAGACGTGACGCGCACGTGCGGCAGGGGAGAGGGCGACCGGCACGTCGTTGCGGTTTCCCAAGTAGAGATTGTTGTGAACATCAATTCGGCTCATGGGCCCAAGCGAGCCACGGCATCACTGGACTGCTCGGCGCATTGAGCAGTCGCTGGCGCATTTTCGTAGAGATCCAGTGATCCAACACGCGGCGGGATCGGGCAGAGCAATTGGTGCTTGCCTGTCACCTTGCTCCGTTCGTCCGTCCCACCCGCTTACCGGGGCTCGCTTCGGCGCGTGGCCGAAAGAAACTTCATTGTAGCAGGTGTGGGCAACAGATGCCGGCGATGGGGCAGCCTAATGGACGGAAATAAGGGCAAAAGCGGACTCGTTACGCTACAGATGTGCATTTATCAAACTGACCGACTTCTGCCATCGTGCCGGTGCGCAACAGTCGTGTTGCATTGATGCCCAATTCTGAAGCCTTCAGCATGTGCACCGCAACATTCTGCCCATTACAGGTCATAGAGTTGATCCGTAGCAAGTCTGAGTATTGCACCTCGTGTCACCATAATATGTAGGTGCTCTTAGCCTCTCTCACAAAGCGTTCCAGGGACCAAATATGCACATTGAACCGCCCCGGGTTTGTCGGAGGCTCCAACTCTTGAGAGACTGGAGCTATGAAGAATCGCAAGACATCCCCGAAGTACGTGCGTGAGCGCGCCGTGCGCATGGTTTTCGATCATGCTGGCGAGTACTCGTCGCAGTGGGCGGCCATCGAGTCGGTTGCTGCCAAGATCGGCTGCGCGGCGCAGACGCTGCACAGCTGGGTGCGACAGGCAGAGCGCGATGCAGGTCAGCGTGCCGGTTTGACGACAGACGAACGTGAGCGGCTGAAGGCGCTGGAGCGGGAGAACCGAGAGCTGCGCCAGGCCAACGAGATCCTGCGCAAGGCGAGTGCGTATTTTGCGCAGGCGGAGCTCGACCGCCGACCGAAGTCATGACGGCCTTCATCGATGAGCACCGGTCAGCGTTCGGGGTCGAGCCGATCTGCAATGTGCTGCCGATCGCCCCGTCGACCTATTATGAGCACGCCCGCCGTCGCGAGCGCCCTGAGGCTGCACCGGATCGTGTCCGCCGAGATGCTCGATTGTGCCCCGAGATCCAAAGGGTTTTCGATGAGAACTACCGCGTTTATGGCGCGCGCAAGGTCTGGCGGCAGCTCCTGCGTGAAGGGCACTCGGTGGCCCGATGCACCGTGGAGCGGTTGATGCGTTCGATGGGCTTGCAAGGCGTGATCCGTGGCAAACGGGTCCGCACGACAATTTCCGACAAGGCTGCGCCTTGCCCGCGCGACTACGTCAATCGGCAGTTTCAACCGCCACGTCCGAACCAACTCTGGGTATCGGACTTCACTTACGTCGCGACATCATGGCGGAGCCGTGCTTCGCACTGGGTGCAGGGCTTCGTCTATGTGGCGTTCGTCATCGACGCCTATGCCCGCCGGATTGTCGGCTGGCGCGTCAGCCGGACGGCACACGCAGGCTTCGTGTTGGATGCCTTGGAGCAGGCTCTGCACGATCGTCGACCTGTCGGCGGCGGGCTGGTTCATCACTCCGATCGCGGCGTGCAGTACGTCTCGATCAAATACACTGAGCGCTTGGCCGAAGCCGGTCTCGTGCCGTCCGTCGGCAGCGTGGGCGATAGCTATGACAACGCCCTCGCCGAGACGATCAACGGGCTCTACAAAGCAGAAGTCATCCATCGGCGTGGACCGTGGCGGTCGCTGGAAGCCGTCGAGTTCGCGACGCTGGAATGGGTCGATTGGTTCAACAACCGCCGCCTGCTCTCGTCCATTGGCAACGTCCCGCCAGCCGAAGCAGAAGCGGCCTACTACACAAGCCTGGAGAACTGTAGGATCGCAGCCTGACTCAAACGAAACAGCCTCCGGTGTTTCCGGGGCGGTTCAGTGGAAGTCCACCTCAGTGATGAGAACGCGCGTAAGACGGGGCAAGATGACAGGCGCTGCATGATCGAGGCTCGACTTGAGCGACAGCAGCCTACAGCGGTTACACACGGGGCTGCAACAATGGAACAAGCGGTCAAGGGAGCCGCCGACAAGCTGAAGAGATCACTCGAGAGCAACTTGGGTCGGTTGAATGACGGTCATTAGCCTATTCGCGCGCCAGCCAAGGCAGCGAGGCAAGGAGTTATGCGCGAAAATTGGTGACGGCGTGAATCGATGAAGGCGGCATATCATGAGGTTGCTTGACGACCTCACTTCTCCACCAAAGGAGCGATATGTTGTGTCCCAGAATAACGTCACCAAGCTGGTTCAACCAGGACCCTTTTTCGATCTTCTCACCGATATCCTGCGCGATGGTGCGCGAACGCTGCTTGCCCAGGCCGTCGAAGCGGAAGTTGCAGCCTTCACCGCCAAACATGCCGATCTCAAAACACAGGACGGCCATCAGCGCATTGTTCGCCATGGCCATCTGCCCGAACGCGAGATCATGACGGGCATCGGACCGGTTGCCGTGCGCCAGCCGCGTGTCCGCGACCGGGCAACAGACGGCAATGATTCGAGCCGCATCCGGTTCACGCCGGCAATCCTGCCACCCTATGCCCGGCGCAGCAGGAGCCTCAATGTCCTGCTGCCGATCCTCTATCTCAAAGGCATTTCGACCGGTGACTTCGCCGAAGCGCTCAGCGCCCTGCTCGGTCAGGATGCACCCGGCCTGTCGGCTTCGACCATTGCGCGATTGAAGCAGGATTGGAGCGACGAGCACACCCGTTGGCAGGCGCGCGATCTGTCTGCGCGCAACTACGTCTACGTCTGGGCGGACGGCATTCACTTGCAGGCGCGTCTTGAAGACGAGAAGCAATGCATTCTGGTCATCATCGGCGCGACGCCGGAGGGCAGGAAAGAGCTTATCGGTTTTACGGACGGTGCGCGGGAAAGTGCGCATGACTGGCGGGAACTTCTGCTCGACCTGAAACCGCGCGGGTTGAGCATAGCCCCGAAGATTGCCGTTGCCGATGGTGCGCTCGGGTTCTGGAAGGCGCTCGGTGAAGTCTGGCCGAGATGCCAAGAGCAGCGCTGCTGGGTTCATAAGACCGCCAACATTCTGAACAAGCTGACGAGGAAACTTGGACCGAAAGCCAAACGTTCATTGCAGGAGATCTGGATGGCGGAGACCAAAACCGATGCTGAGGCCGCGTTCGACGCCTTCATCGAAACCTACACTCTAAAGTACGAGAAGGCCGCCGCCTGCCTCGCCAAGGATCGTGTGTCCCTACTCGCCTTCTACGACTTCCCGGCCGAGCATTGGATCCATCTGCGCACCACAAACCCGATCGAAAGTACGTTCGCAACCGTGCGGCACCGTACGGTTCGCACGAGAGGCTGCCTGTCAAACAAGACGGCACTCGCGATGGTCTTCAAGCTTGTCGAGGGCGCGCAGAAAACCTGGCGCCGTCTCAATGGTCCGCAGCAGTTGCCAAAGATCATTCAAGGTGTGAAGTTTGCAGACGGGCTTGAGGTTGTCGCGACCGACGATCTCCAAGCCAAAATCGCCGCCGCCTGATCCGGCATGCCGTCACCAAGATTCAGCCATAGCTCCGAGGCAAGCTCCTGACTGCCTAAGAGGTGGCATGGCTCGGTTACTCAGGTGAACGCTGCCAGCCAATTGAAAGGGCCTGTGGTTTCCAAGTGGAACAATGGAGATATCGATGCGCCTAGCTCTAAAAACATGGATCAGCAACGGCGAGGACGTCCGAGCAACATCGCTATTAGGTGTGGCCGATGCCGATAATCCCGACATGCTACCGACAATTTTAGCTAGCGGCCATTGGCAAGAGTTCCGCATGATTGGTGAAAGTGACTTCAAGCTGGCAGATGAGGCAAGAAATGCCTCGTTGAAGAATGAATTTTGCATTTTTAATGCATGGGTTTATGTCCCTGCATTGGTAGCTGACTGAACAATGGCAGCCACCTCGTTCACTACAATGATACCGCGAGCCCTAATAATTGCAGGCGCCATTTATGTGATAGGCGCTCAACTAGCGTTGTCTCAGACACCGGATACGCCGGCGCCTGTCCCAAAGATTGAGGACGCGGTGCCGCCCCCCAAAAAAGAGGTTGTAGTTGAGCCCCGTGCGGGAGACCAACAGATCGCGCAGCGCTTAAAGGATATCCTTCTGGCCACTGGCTGGTTCGAAAATCCGGTGGTTAAAGTGCGTGACGGTGTAGTATTTCTGGACGGCGAAGCGCTCGAGGAGATCCACCGGAAATGGGCAGGCGATCTGGCCCAAAGCACGCAAGATGTTGTAGCTGTTGTAAACAGGATGGAAATTCGGCGTGAGGTTAGCTGGAAATTTGAAGCAACCCAAAAACAAGTTAATGATCTTTATTGGCAAATTGCTCGCTCTTTGCCGATAGTGCTGTTGGGTATACTGGTCCTATTGATCACAATGGCTGTTGCTAAAATTGTAGCAATACTAGCGCGCTATTTTTTGAGGCCGCGCATAGATTCGCCATTGCTACTCAATGTAGTGGCCCGAGCCATTGCGATTCCAGTGCTCCTTGTCGGCCTCTATATTGTGCTACTCTTCTCAAATTTGACGCGCCTCGCATTAACTGTTCTCGGAGGCACAGGTATAGCTGGTCTTATCCTCGGACTAGCATTTCGGGATATCACAGAGAACTATTTGGCCAGCCTTGTTCTGAGTTTTCGAAATCCATTTCGAATGGGCGACTATATTGCTGTCGATGGCTCAGAAGGAATAGTCCAAAACCTAAATACGCGAACGACAGTTCTGCTTACGCTGGATGGCAATCACGTACAGATCCCAAACGCGATCGTGTTCAAAAGCAAGATAGTCAATTTTAGTTCTAGCCCTAACAGACGATCGGAGTTTTCGGTGGGGATTGGCTACGACTGTGCCATTAGTCAAGCGCAAGACATCATTCTTGGAGTTCTCAAAGGACATGATGCCGTACTCGCTGAACCTGAGCCACTTGTGCTGGTCCACGAACTTAAAGCCGCGACCGTCGATCTAAAGGTCTATTATTGGTTTGATAGCACCGTCTACTCTCCCATAAAAATCCAATCTGCCATGCTCCGCCTCACGAAACGTGCCCTGCTTGAGGCTGGGATATCAATGCCCGACGATGCACGAGAGATCGTTTTCCCTCGTGGAGTCCCAATCGTTCGTTTCGACGACAAGATTCTGCCAAGCACTGGACATCTCGAGAGCGCGAGTCCGCCCCCATCTAGAGAACTTGAAATATCTGAATCTGCGACCGACGCGGAGGGTGATCTGATGAACGAAGACGAAAGTCTGAAGCGTGGGGCCGACGGATCAACAGGATTAGACAACGACGACAATCTATTGCGGGATAGAAAACCTGCCTGAGCAATGATCCGGTTGATAGGACGTCAACTCAACAGCAGTCACGATCGCGCCTCTGGCCAAGTGCCTGCGGCGGGCCCCAGAACCGCTCTAGGGTTCTCCTGTCATGTATAGTCTTGTTTCATCGTTACGATTACGCCTCCGAAACTGGGAGCAGCACTTTCCATCCTGATCGCGTCATGGAGGCGCATAATCGTCTCACGATCCAACGTGGGCGCGCCACGGCTGCATCTCTCCATGACATAAAGTAGTCGCGCGACAAGATCGTCGTCCCTGATCCCGTACCGGCCTATGGCCGCGAAAGCTGAGCAAGCCAGGTCCGCGAAGCTTATCGGTTCGAAAACAACCCGCAGTTTCAAGTTCCGATCTGCAACCCGACCCGACAGCATACGCCGGCCCGCCAGAAGCCCAAGCACCTCTCCCAGCCGATCCAGACAGTAAAGCGCCGTTGTCGGGTCGTTGATCCCCGGCGACAAGGCACGTTGCGCGATCTCCACGATCCTTCTTAGTGAGAACTCGATATCGTATTGGGGTGCGCGTTCCTGACCAATCGAAAACACATTGCCCAGGTCTCCAGCAACGCCATCCGTGACTCGCCCATAGGGATACGCAACAAGCAGCGATCCCCCATGAGGAACAAAATCGCCTACCCGGCACTCTGTTTGGACAATGAGGTCATGGTCGCAGGCGGTGCTAAGAAGCCCATCCAGGTCGAGCGACTGTATGTAGCCGCTTTCTGCCGACACGACAGACCGGCAGTTACTATCAAAATCTGCTGGTAGGACCTCCGCCAGCGTCCGTTCAGCAAACGACGCGGATGCATGGCGATGATCGGGGAAAACCTGCTCGACAGTTTTGCAAGCCTCGGCCGCGAGTTTAGCCAGGATTGTCTCGATCCGGATCGAGGTGGCGATGTGGTGGATGAAGTAGATTAGCGTTGCAAGGCTCGCTACAGCGAGGATCATGCCCAATGTCACAGCCATCAGC
This sequence comes from uncultured Alphaproteobacteria bacterium, assembly GCA_963696075.1. Lineage (GTDB taxonomy): Bacteria > Pseudomonadota > Alphaproteobacteria > Rhizobiales > Hyphomicrobiaceae > CAJQQK01. Next base: position 54,937 of record CAVOJD010000001.1, read on the forward strand.
GGAACGAAGCTCGCTCCTCCTGGGCCACGGACGGAGGCCAGTACCAAGAGGCAGTAGACGAATGTAGACAGAAACGTACCCAGCACGATCTGATTGCCGCGGTCTCGCATGAAATTGCGCAACATACGCGGACCGAACTGGGACGAAGCCAGTTGCAGGGTCAGCATTGTCATGGAGAAGGTGACGCCCGCGACTGTGATCATGGAGCCCGCGATGGCCGACAGGATAGCTCGGGCACTCTCCGGGCCGAAGGCATAGGTCCATTCGGCGATCCATCCGATACGTGACGCCTCAAGCGAGTCCAGAAGGATCAGGAAGCTGGCCATTACGATAGCACTAATGGCCATGATCGACGGCAAAAACCAGAAGCTGCTGCGCAACTGGTCCCAAGTTCTTGATATGGAGCGGAAAAATTCGTTCAATACTTTTCTCGCTGAAGTAGAGGCAAGGTCATCCCTTCCCATTGATGTCCTGTTTCAAGAAATGGCCCAACTGCCGGCCCCCGGCTGGACGCCCGGCATGGGATCTGCGCAAACATTTCGAGCGCTGCCGCGAGGCATATTCTCAAATACGGCCAAGTACCATCAGCACAAGGACGATGATCAATATGGTGCCAATCACGCCGACCCCGCCATGACCGAAGCCGTAGCCATAGCCGCCAAATCGTCCGCTGAATCCGCCCAGCAGGAAGATGATAAGAACGATAATCAGGATTGTACCGAGTGACATTGCGTCTGTTCCTTTTCCAAGTCGGCATACGTCTTGTGAGTTGCCCCGTTAACATCTCAGGCTCATAAATAGCTCATTTGCTTCTGGGTGGTTGAAGCGCCGTACTCTCCGATCGTTAAGCCAAACCCAACGTGGGACAGGAGACGGTATCGGAGAGCCTGTCAGACTTTTTGGCTAACCAATCCGAGGGGGCTACGTGCCCATTCCGGTCGATCCGGCCAGCCATTCCGGTGACATCCGGCCACTCGTTCCGGCGTATCCGGCCACGTGAGCGGCAGTGCCGTTGGCTTGGGTGGTTGATGTCAGTGGCATGGCCTTTCAGAGTTCTGGCCAGAGCAACATCTTCGCCGCGAAGCCTGCAACTAATTTAGAGCATGGCACCGAAATCACTGTTTTGCATTGATTTAGGTCAGTCCGAGCGCAAACGAAAGAAGGGCCTTCGCCTGTCATTGAGCGTCAGGAGAACCTTGCTGGCCACCAAAACCACTTCAAAGCGGCAGCATGAACAGCAATCCGGTGGGCCGGAGGCTCTCTTAAATTAAACGCACAACTGTCCCGAAAACTCTGAAGACGGACAGCGACCCTAGCCGGACACGGCAAGAAGTCAGTGACGATGGCAGCGATTTTCCCGAAGCGGACACCATGACCGACGTCATCGATGTGGCGGCAAAGGCACCTGCTCTCTGATCAGCTAAGACCGCGATCGACGAAAGGTCCACAACCTGGACATTCGACCTTTCCAAATTGCGTCCGCCGGCATCCAGGCCCACTATCGTGCGGCCCGATCGGTTCTGCCCTACTAACGGGCTCGCGTATCGTCACTGTTGCGTTTTCGGCAGCGTCGGTACTTGTAGACGCGCCGCAGCACGCCCATGTCACTTCAAGAATTAGCGCTCTCGGTAAGCGAGCGCTGACAATCGCATTTCTCGAACAATTCAGCCTTCTTCCTCCGCCGCGTGCGGGGAGCAACGATTTTGGAGCACTCAATATGAACTTCCGCCCCCTTCACGACCGCGTTGTCGTAAAGCGTGCTGACACTGAGACCAAGACATCCGGTGGGATTATCATCCCGGACACAGCCGGCGAAAAACCGCAGCAAGGCAAAGTCATTGCCGTCGGCCCCGGCAGCCGGGACGAAGCCGGCAAACTCGTCCCGTTGGATCTCAAGAAGGGCGACGAGGTTCTGTTTGGTCAGTGGTCCGGCACCGAGATCAAGATCGACGGTGACGAGCTACTCATCATGAAGGAAAGCGACGTAATGGGTGTGCTCGACAAGTAGGTATCTACGTTTTCGCGTCTCACGTTCCGAACAAATTCCTCATTTCATGTCTGGATTACGCAAATGACTGCCAAGCAGGTCAAGTTCTCCCGCGACGTTCGCGATCGTATGATGGACGGTGTCGATGTTCTCGCTAACGCCGTAAAGGTGACGCTCGGCCCGAAAGGCCGCAACGTCATCATCGACAAGAGCTATGGCGCGCCGCGCACGACAAAAGACGGCATCACCGTTGCCAAGGAAATCGAGCTTGAGGACAAGTTCGAGAATATGGGCGCGCAGATGGTGCGCGAAGTTGCCCAGAAGACCAACGACATGGCAGGCGACGGCACCACCACTGCGACCGTTCTAGCGCATGCGATCCTGCGCGAAGGCGTGAAGTATGTAGCGGCCGGCATGAACCCGATGGACCTGAAGCGCGGCATTGAGAAGGCTGTCGCCCAGGTCGTTGATGAAATTCAAAAACGATCGAAGAAGGTGCAGGCCTCGTCTGAAATCGCCCAGGTCGGCACGGTGGCCGCTAACGGCGAAGTGGAGATCGGCGACATGATCGCCAAGGCGATGCAGAAGGTTGGCAACGAAGGTGTAATCACCGTCGAAGAAGCAAACGGCCGCGAAAGCGAGCTGGAGATCGTCGAGGGCATGCAGTTCGACCGTGGCTACCTGTCGCCGTATTTCATTACCAACGCTGAAAAAATGACTGTCGAGATGGAGGAGCCCTACATTCTCATCCATGAAAAGAAGCTTGGCAGCCTGAAGGACCTGTTGCCCGTGCTTGAGGCAATCGTTCAAACAGGTAAGCCACTGCTGATCATTGCCGAAGATATAGAGGGCGAGGCACTTGCGACGCTAGTCGTTAACAAGCTTCGTGGCGGCCTGAAAGTCGCGGCTGTCAAAGCGCCAGGGTTCGGCGACCGCCGCAAAGCGGTTCTGGAAGACATCGCCGTCTTGACTAGTGGTAGTGTGATCAGCGAAGAGCTCGGCATAAAGCTGGAAAGCGTCACGCTCGAAATGCTCGGCAGGGCCAAGCGTGTCTTGATCACAAAAGACGCGACCACAGTGATTGATGGTTCCGGCAAGAAGAAGAACATCGAAGCACGGATCAGTCAGATCAAATCTCAGATCGAAGACACGACATCGGACTACGACAAGGAAAAACTGCAAGAGCGGTTGGCCAAGCTTGCAGGTGGTGTTGCCATCATTAAGGTCGGTGGCTCCACCGAGATTGAAGTCAAAGAACGCAAGGATCGTGTCGATGATGCGCTCAATGCAACACGGGCAGCGGTCGAAGAAGGTATCGTGCCAGGCGGTGGTGTCATGCTGGTGAAGGCGATCAAGGCGATTACCGTCAAAGGCGACAATGCCGATCAGGACGCGGGTATCAACATTATCAGGCGGGCGCTGCAGGCACCGATCCGCCAGATCGCGGACAATGCTGGTATCGAAGGATCGATTGTGGTTGGCAAGGTCTTGGAAGGCCGCTCGAATTCGTTCGGCTACGACGCCCAGGCCGACGAATATTGCGACATGATCGAACGGGGTATCATCGATCCGGCCAAAGTTGTGCGCATCGCGCTCCAGGATGCTGCTTCGATTGCCGGCCTGATGATCACGACAGAGGCTGGCGTGGCTGATGTGCAGCCGGACGGTGACGCGCATGCTGGTCATTACCACGGTGGCGGCATGGGCGGCATGATGTAGGCAACTATCAATTTGGCATTGAGTGTTAACGTGTTGCCGCGTGGCTGCGGCAACACCTGCATATCAGATATTGATTTTCTTTGATCTCTGAGTACGTCCAATTCCTGATCGATCAAGAGGTGCCAACATGACCAATCGAACGACACGAAATACGATGGTTTTCAGGCGACCGTTTCACATTCAGTGGATTGATCACGAATTGCCATCGGGTTCCTACGAGGTCGTGACCGAGGAGGAGCAACTGCACGGCATTTCATTTCTCGCCTATCGCCGCTTGCAGACTTACATTTATTGTCAATCGGGCTCCAATCAGAAAGGGCTTGAACGGTCATACGATGTTGATCCTGAAGATCTCGCTGCTGCATTTGCGCGAGATGCGATGGAGATGGACGGCTCCACGTCAAACACGCCATGACGCATCAACGGTACAGCTGGCGATGGGCGGTCATGGTCGTATTCTCGTAGAAACTACTGAATTTAATTGTGAGGAAAACAGATGTCTAAAGGCGACCATAGACGCGGCAATAAAGAGGCGAAAAAACCAAAACAGGTGAAGCCTAAAGTACTCGCAACTTCTAATTCAAACGCCGGAAAGTCTACGATTGTTGTGGCTGGCAAGAAAGTCAAATAAATGCACGTCGCGTAGCCGCGCGAGCAATGGTCAGAGTTGGATCTGTGTGCTCTCCAACGCCCGGCGAAACGGGTGATCTGCTAAGCGGTCCTGCGCCCTAGCATGTGGTTTGGTCCCGTCGAGCCGCCGGAACAGCGGGCCGGCCTAGTCGAACAGTGGCTGGCGGCCGACAATGTCGAAACGTATGGCTATTTGGATGCTGCAAAATGAAGAGAATTGGCCTATTTCTCGCAACCAACATTGCAGTATTAGCTGTGATAGCAGTGCTTGTGAACGTCCTGGGTCTTGGGCGAATTGCCGATGCGGAGGGGACTCAATCTCGGTGCGCTGCTGGCACTGTCGGCCGTCATCGGCTTTACCGGCGCGATCATCTCCCTACTCATCTCGAAGCCGATGGCTAAGTGGCAAACCGGCGCGCAAGTCATCACTCAACCAGCCAATGCCGATGAGCGTTGGCTGTTCGATACAGTCGCCAAACTGTCCGCCAAAGCCGGCATTAGGACGCCTGAGGTCGCCATATACGAAGGCGAACCTAACGCATTCGCGACTGGCGCGTTCAAGAACTCCGCGCTCGTGGCCGTGTCGACCCGCCTCCTTTCGACCATGGAGCCGGAGGAGGTTGAAGCCGTCCTTGCGCACGAGGTCGCTCATGTTGCGAACGGTGACATGGTCACGATGACGCTGATCCAAGGCGTGGTAAACACGTTCGTGGTATTCCTGTCGCGCATCGTTGGGTACTTGGTCGACAAGCAGCTGAACAGGAACGGCAATGGCCAGGGCATAGGCTACTTCGTCACCTCGATCGTGTGCCAGATCCTATTCGGCATTCTGGCCTCCATGATTGTCGCCTGGTTCTCCCGCCATCGCGAGTTTCGAGCCGACGCTGGCGCGGCCGACTACATGGGTCAGCCCAACAGTATGATCAACGCACTCGCCCGTCTGGGCCGCGTAGAGCCGGGCGAGTTGCCGAAATCGATCCAGGCATCGGGGATCAGTGACAGGCCAAGCGTCATGGCACTGTTCTCCACGCACCCGCCAATCGAGGAGCGGATCGAGG
>CAVOJD010000002.1:0-276370 GCA_963696075.1 uncultured Alphaproteobacteria bacterium
TGCCTTGCGACGCCGACGCGCCCCCTTCGAAAGAGCGGGCCGGAACGTGGCAATCGCACGCATGCGTCTCCAGGCTCAACGCACGCAGGTCATCGCCGCAAGTTCAGCCCGCCGTGTTGGCAGGTGGCAATTGCGATTTCCGAAACCGTCTCATTTCGACGGAGCCGGGCCCAGCGAACCGCGCTCTACGATCTCGGTTTCGAATTCGACACTGTCGGATTTATCGATGCCGGCCATGCGGCTCAAAAGGATACGCGCCGCCGCCTGCCCCATCCGCCGGTGTGGCACGTGGACCGTGGTCAGCGGCGGGTCCACCACCGTCGCCAGATCGATGTCGTCAAACCCGGTAATCGAAACATCCTCCGGCACCCGGAGCCCCATACTTTTTGCAGCACACAGCGCGCCCACCGCCAGCACGTCATTGCCGCAAATGACAGCTGTCGGTTTCCTCCGCCCCTGCATCAATTTGGTGAAGGCACGCGCTCCATCCTCGATCGTATAGGGCGCCTCTTCAATCGGCATCTTTTCCGGCCGCAGCCCCACTGCGCCAAGTCCATCCCGAACCCCGAGAACCCGGTCCGCGGCACGGTCATTGCCAGCGACAACACCTGCAATCATGGCGATCCGGCGGTGCCCGTAATCGCAAACCAACGCCGCGATGCGCCGGGCGGCTTCACGGTTGTTGAAGCCCGCACTGAGCACTTTCGAGTGCGGACGCGCATTCCACACCACCACCGTTGGAAAGTCGCGTGTCTTGAGAAACTCGAACACTTCCTGGGGCCGCTCCCACCCGATCAGAAGCAGGCCGTCCGCGCCGCGCGCGACAAGTTTTTTGACCTGTTCGTATTCACGCGCCGGATCATAGCCGGTGCTCGCAACCAGCAGTGTAAACCCATCCGCCGCGAGTTCCTCTTCAAACGCCTGAATGCCGCGTGCGAAAATCGCGTTCTCCATCGTCGGAATGATCGCGCCCACCGTGTGCGACTTGCGCGAAGCGAGCGCCCGCCCGCCGAAATGCGGCGTGTAGGCAAGTTCCTCGACCGCGCGCATCACGCGATCGCGCGTTTCCGGCATCACCCGCTGAGGCTCATTGAGGCAGCGCGAGACGGTCGCGGTCGAGACGCGCGCGCGTTGGGCAACATCAGCAATTGTCGGCGCAGTGTCGGACGTCATCTGCCGTTGGGTTCCTGTTCCAATCCTCGAAGAACGCTAGTCCCTGAGAAGCTCCAATCCCCCAAAAGCTCTAATCCCCCACAAGCGCCTAGCCCAGAAAACCTCCAATCCCCGAAAAGCTATCATGTAAGCGCTTGCATCGCCAGATGTAAGCGCTTACGGTCCTTCGCGTCACCAACTGAAGGGACAGCAACATGCAGTCAGGCAGCGCAGCTGTGAAGCTCGTCATTGCGGCAGGACTGTTCGCGACGTTCTTTCTCAACGTGATGTTCGGGGCGAGCGGCAACGCCGCCTTTCTCTCCGACACGGGCGAACTGCTGATCCTTTTTGTAAGCTGCGCAGTTTTCGTCGCGGCAACGCTGGATCTGGAAAAGCAGCGGCACGCTCAAGACACCAAACCACAAAAAAACATCAAACAGGACAACTAGCATTGTCTGGAGGAAACATTCATGACGAAGGCAAAGGATCAACTGGAGCTTGAATCAGTCGAGCGCAGAAATTTCCTGAAACTCACCAGCGCTGGTGCATTCACCACTGCCATGGTGGCGGGCGCGGCCGGCACCTTGTGGTCGGACAAGGCCGTCGCGCAGACGGCGAAAGAAGAGAACGCGCGCGAGAAAGCCGCCAAGTATCAGATGACGATCGCGACGGCCTACGTCCTGGGCGCGTCGCGCAGCTATCCGATCATGCAGTTGGACCTCAAGGAAAACATCCAGAACGCCACGAACGGTCAGATCTACGTCAAGCTTGCCCCCGCAGGCCAGCTCGGCGCCGGCGGCGCTCTTGTTCAGAAAGTGCAAAGCGGCACGATCCAGGCAGCGCAGCATTCACTGTCGAACTTCGCGCCCTTCGCCCCGGTTGTCGACCTGATCAACCTGCCCTACTTCTGCGGCGCCAACCAGCGCTTCGTGAACCTCGTCAACTCCGACGTCTGGAAGAAGCAGGTTGATCCCAAGATCGCCGCCAAAGGCTTCAAGGCCCTGTTCTATATCGTCATCGATCCGCGCGTCGTCGCCGTGCGCAAGGGTGGCGCTGGCGCAGTCCTCAGCCCCTCGGACCTCAAGGGCGTGAAGTTCCGCGTCCCGGGCTCCAAGATGCTGCAGCAGTATTACCGCATGGTCGGCGCCAACCCGACACCCGTCGCCTGGGGCGAAACCCCCTCCGCGATCAAGCAGGGCGTCGCCGATGCGCTCGACCCCTCGGTTGGCGCCCTCTACGTCTTCGGCTTCAAGGACATCCTGAGCCACGTCACCTTCACCCAGGCCGTGCCGGACAGCCAGGTCTATTCGTGCAACCTCGAATGGTTCAACGGCCTGCCCAAGGACGTCCAGGAAGGGATTGAGTTCGCGTCCGAAATAAGCGCGCACCAAAACCTCGCCAAGGTTCCCGCCGCACGCAGCTACGCGATGTCCGAGCTCACGAAATCGGGCGTCGAATTCCATTCGCTGAGTGACGACCAGCTCGCCAAATGGAAGGAAGAAGGCGGCTTCGAGCGCAAGGAGTGGGATCCATTCAAGACGGAACTCGCCGGCTCGATGGACGTCTTCAATGAGCTTGCGGAAGCCGCCGGCAAGCAGGGGCGCTATTACGTCCACGACGCCTGATCGACGCGAGCGGACCGGGCCGGCATCGGCTCGGTCCGGCGAATATGTTTCCTGATAGAGCGCCGCGGCATGCTGTGTGGGTCATCCCCGCACAGCCTTGCCCATGCGCATCCCAACCGCCGGTTCATCAGCGATGACAAATTCAGTTCTGAAGGCGATCGACAAGAACCTCGAGAGATGGGCGTTGCTGGTTTTCTATACGCTGCTCGTGGTGACCATGTCCGTCGAGGTCATACGTCGCGAAGTGTTTTCCTATTCCTCGATCTGGGGCGAGGAAATCGTTCGCTACTCATTTATTTATCTGGTTTGGATCGGTGCCGCCTCGGCGATCAAGGAACGAGCGCACATCCGGATTGATGTGCTGTTCCACTACGCTTCCCCACGCGTCAAGGCGCTGCTCTATCTGTTTGGCGACCTCGTCATGCTGGGCGTTTGCCTCATCGCCTTCTACTGGTCCTACGAAACTGTCGCCGTTTCCTGGAAATTCGGCTCGGTAACGCACGGCCTGCGCTGGCCCATGGTGCTGTTTCTTGCAGCCGTTCCCATTGGCTTCGCGTTGATGATCTTCCGTCTCATCCAATCCATCCTTCGTGACATCCGCGACCTCAAGGCAGGTCGTCCCGTCTTCGAAGGCGACCGCCTGTTCGATTGAGGTCCCCGCCATGATGTGGCAGCAATTACAGCAAGGTGGGGCCGAACTCGGCTGGGACTTTTACGGTCCCGTCATCCTGTTCGTCATCCTCACCGCCCTCGGCGTCCCGATATGGGCAACGATCGGGGTCGCATCCACGACAATGCTGTTGTGGTCGGGCGCGTTGCCGCTCTCGCTGTTGGGCGAGACGTTGTTCGAAGGCATCGACGCGTTTGCCTTGACCGCCATCCCGCTCTTCATTTTGACGGGTGACGTTCTCGTCAGGACGGGGCTTAGCCGGAAGTTCCTCGACGTCGCCGAGGCACTGACCTGCTGGACGAGAGGCGGCTTCGGCAACGCGACCGTCATGGTCTGCGGCCTGTTTGCCGCGATCTCCGGCTCCGATGCTGCCGGTGCCGCAGCCGTTGGCCGCATGACAATCGACCGGCTCGTGGAATCCGGCTATCCCCGCCCCTATGCCTGTGCCCTGGTCGCGGCAGGCGCCTGCACCGGCATCCTGATCCCACCATCAATCGCCTACATCATTATCGGACTGGTCCTCGGCATCTCCGCCTCCACCCTGTTCCAGGCCGCCCTCATCCCCGGCGTACTCATTCTGGTGTCGATCCTGATCACCAACATCGTCATCAACCGTCTCCACGCCTACGAAAACGGCGGTGCGATCACATTCCGCGAATGGCTCCGCAACGTCGGCCTCGCGATCGCGCGCGGGTGGTATGCGTTCCTGGTGCCTGCGATCATCTTTTACGGCATCTTCTCCGGCCGTCTCACGCCGACCGAGGCCGGTGCGACCGCTGTTATCGTCACGATAATCCTGGGGTTCATTCTCGGCACGCTCAAGCTCGCCGACTTCCCTTCGATGTTGGTCAGTTCAGCCAAAGTGAACGGCGTCATTGTCCCCATCATCGCCTTCTCGTTGCCCCTCGCCCAGACGCTCGCGTCGATGGGCGTGCCGCAGGGCTTCGTTCAATCGGTGACTTCTCTAACGAGCGATCCCCACGTCCTGGTCCTGCTGATGATCGCAATTCTCATCGCCGCCGGCTGCGTGATGGAGACGACGCCGAACATCGTCATCCTGGCCCCGATCCTCAAGCCCCTGGCCGACGAGATCGGCATGAACGAAATCCAGTTCTGCATCATGATGATCACCGCCCTCGGCGTCGGCTTCATCACCCCGCCGTTGGGGCTCAATCTGTTCGTCGTCTCCGGCCTGACAGGTGAGTCGATCCTGCGGATCGCGGCGCGCGCCGTGCCGTTTGTTTTCTTCATGCTCGTCGTTGTCCTGCTGATCGCCTTCGTGCCGGAGATTTCAACGACGCTCCTCCCCGACAGTCTGAAATAGGAGACTTGTGATGGCGCCCGTCTACTTGAAGACCGCTGCGAAGACATCGACGAGCGACGCCGGAGATGTTCGTGAAACTGTCAGCTCGATCCTTGATGAAATCGAGCGTGATGGCGAAGCGGCGGCACGGCGGTTTGCGGCCCAGTTCGACAAATACGATGGCAACATCGTGCTGACTCGTGACGAGATCGACGCCGCCGGCGCCCTCATCCCGCAGAAGCTGAAGGATGACATCCGTTTCGCCCACGACAATGTCCGGCGGTTTGCCGAGGCGCAGAAAAGGTCAATCGTCGACTTTGAGACGGAAGTCATCCCGGGCCTCATGGCCGGCCAGAAAAGTATCCCGTGCAATGCAGCTGGCTGCTACATCCCCGGCGGCCGCTACAGCCACATTGCCTCCGCCATCATGACCGTCACGACAGCCAATGTGGCCGGCTGCAAGCACATCGCGGCCTGCTCCCCGCCGCGCCCCGGCATCGGCATCGCGCCTGCCATCGTCTACACCGCCGACCTGTGTGGCGCCCACGATATCCTTGCCCTCGGCGGCGTCCAGGGCGTCGCCGCCATGGCGTTCGGGCTGTTCGGCCTGCCCAAATCCGACATCCTGGTCGGCCCGGGCAATCAGTTCGTCGCCGAGGCAAAGCGCATCCTGTTTGGCCGCGTCGGCATCGACATGTTCGCCGGCCCAACCGACAGTCTCATCATCGCGGACGAAACCGCGGACGCCGATATCGTCGCAGCCGACCTCGTCGGCCAGGCCGAGCACGGCTACAATTCCCCCGTTTGGCTGGTCACCACCGACCGCGCGCTTGCCGACCGCGTCCTCGAACTCGTCCCACACAAGATCGCGGACCTTCCCGAGCTTAACCGCGCCAATGCGGAAGCCGCATGGCGTGACTACGCCGAGGTCATCGTGTGTGGGTCGCGCGACGAGGTTGCCGCCGTCGCCGACGACTATGCCCCCGAGCACCTCACCGTCCAGGCCGCGGACCTCGACTGGTGGCTCGACCGGTTGAGCTGCTATGGCTCCCTGTTCCTCGGCGAGGAAACCACTGTTGCATTCGGCGACAAGGCCTCGGGCACCAATCATGTCCTCCCGACGTCAGGTGCCGCTCGCTATACCGGCGGCCTCTCCGTCCACAAGTACATGAAGATCGTCACCTGGCAGCGATCGACCAGGGACGCGGCCCGCTCGATCGCCCTCGCGACGGCGCGCATTTCCCGGCTCGAAGGCATGGAGGGCCATGCACGCACCGCCGACATCCGCCTCACCAAATACTTCCCCGGCGAAAACTTCGACCTTTCAGCCGTTGACGATGAATGATGAAAGAACACCCGATGTTTGATCTGGCAGGCCGCGTTGCCTGCGTGACCGGGGCGAGCAGTGGCCTTGGACGCGCCGCAGCGAGCCTGCTGGCTGCCCGCGGCGCCCGCGTCGTTGGCATCGCCCGCCGCACCGATCAACTGAAGGCGTGGTCCGAGGCCTGCGCCGGCGACACCGCGTTCGTCACCGCCGACCTCTCCGAGCGCGGCGAGATCGCAGCCGCAGCCAAAGCCGCAGCCGACCCTTTCGGCCCCCCGGACATCCTCATCAACGCAGCCGGCATCAATACCCGCCAACCCGCCGACGACGTCACCGATCAGGGCTGGGACCAAACCATCGCGCTCAACTTGTCGGCGCCGTTCTTCCTGGCCCAGGCACTGGCCCCCGCCATGAAAGCGAAAGGCTGGGGGCGCGTCGTGAATTTCGCCTCGCTCCAGTCCCGCCGCGCATTCCCCGGCGGCATCGCCTACGGCGCATCGAAAGGCGGCGTCGAGCAGTTGACCCGGGCGATGGCGCAGGCATGGTCTGCTGACGGCATAATGGCCAATGCGCTTGCGCCGGGCTTTTTCCCAACCGAATTGACCGGCCCCGTCTTCGAGGACCAGGCCCTCGCCGACCATCACGCCCGCCAGACCTGCATCGGCCGCAATGGCGAACTCGCCGACCTCGAAGGCCCCCTGCTCTTTTTCTGCACCGATGCGTCCGGCTATGTCACCGGCCAGGTGCTCTTCGTCGACGGAGGCTTCACCGCAAAATGAAAGCGCTTGTCTATACCGCGCCCCACACCCTCGAGATGCGCGACGTCAAACAACCCACCCCCGCCGAAGGCAACGTCCTCATCCGGATCGAGGCCTGCGGCATCTGCGGCTCCGATATGCACGCCTGGCACGGCCATGATGATCGCCGCCCCGCGCCCCTCATCCTCGGCCACGAGGCCGTCGGCACGATCGCCTCGGGCCCGCGGACGGGCCAGCGCGTCACAGTAAACCCCCTGGTCACCTGTCAAACCTGCGAACACTGCACAACGGGGCGCGAAAATCTCTGCGCCGGCCGCCAGATCATTTCGATGCCCCCCCGCGAAGGCGCATTCGCTGAATACCTGGCCATGCCGGAGCGCAACCTGGTCGAGGTCCCAGCCGCCGTGCCATCGCTGCACGCGGCGTTGGCCGAGCCGCTCGCATGCGGTTGGCACGCCACCCGCCTTGGCGCAGCCGCACTATCGAAACCGCTTCAGGATGCGCGCACCCTCGTGCTCGGCGGCGGGGCGATCGGTCTGGGCGCAGCGCTTGCGCTGTCACACGCCGGCGCCTCGGACATCTGGCTCGCCGAAACCAATCCCCATCGCCATCAGGCCCTCGAATCGGCCGGCGACTTCAAACTCTTCAACCCGCTGGATGGCAACGGCCCCGCCGCCGCCTCCTGCGACCTCGTCGTGGATGCCGTCGGCTTCTCGAAGACCCGCGAAAGCGCATGCAGCGCGGTCAAGAGCGGCGGCGTCATCGTCCACATCGGCCTCGGAGATGCCGCCGGCGGTCTCGACATCCGGCGCATGACATTGCAGGAGATCACCTTTATCGGCACCTACACCTACACGGCCGCCGACTTCCGCGACACCGCATCCGCCATATTCAATGGCTCCCTCGGCTCCCTCGATTGGATCGACATCCGCCCACTTTCCGAGGGCGCCCGCGCCTTCCGCGACATCGATGAAGGCAACGCCGCCGCGCCTAAGATCATCCTCCAACCCTGAAGCGAGGCCAAAAAACCAAACCACCAACCCGAACGGCCAACCACCCAAGCCATACAGAAAGGAGCCTCGTCTTGAGCAAACCCCATCTCCTACTTCACGACCACAAAGACAACGTCGGCGTCGTCGTCGTCGAAGGACTGACCGCGGGCACTGAGATGCTGTGCGTCATCACCCACGACAATTCCGACTTCAAACTGACCGCGAAGGCAGACATTCCGATCGGCCACAAGGTGGCGACCAAGGATCTCGCCGAAGGCGACACCGTCATCAAGTACGGCGAAGACATCGGCAGAATGATCGCTCCCGCCAAGCAGGGCGAGCACGTCCACACCCACAATTGCAAAACGAAAAGGTGGTAACAATGCCGCTCGATTTCTCCAGTCAGACGGTCAATGCCTGGCGGCGCGAAAACGGCCGCGTCGGCGTCCGCAATCACGTCCTCATTCTGCCCGTCGACGACATCTCCAACGCCGCGTGCGAAGCGGTTGCCAACAACGTCAAGGGCACGCTCGCCATTCCCCACGCCTACGGCCGCCTGCAATTTGGCGAGGATCTGGAGCTTCACTTCCGCACGATCATCGGCACCGGCGCCAACCCGAACGTGGCCGCCGTTGTCGTCATCGGCATCGAGCCGGAATGGACCAAGGTCATCACCGACGGCATCGCCAAGACCGGCAAACCCGTCGCCGGCTTCTCGATCGAACAGAACGGCGATTTCGAAACTGTCCGCGCGGCGGGCTGGAAGGCCATGGAATTCGTCCAGTGGGCCACGGAACTCCAAAAGGAAACCTGTGACCTTTCGGAACTGTGGGTCTCGACCAAATGCGGCGAGAGCGACACCACCACGGGGCTCTCGTCATGCCCGACCGTCGGCAACATGTACGACAAACTGCTCCCGCATGGCATCTACGGCTGCTTCGGTGAAACCTCGGAGATCACCGGCGCCGAGCACATTTGCGAAAAGCGGGCTGCGACGCCTGAAGCCGCCGCCGCATTCAAGAAGATCTGGCAGTCCTACAACGACGACGTCATTTTCGCCCACAAGACCGACGACCTCTCCGACAGCCAGCCAACCAAGGGCAACATCCTGGGCGGACTGACGACGATCGAGGAAAAAGCCCTCGGCAACCTCGAAAAGATCGGCCGCACGTCGACCTATATCGATGCCATGGGACCGGCCGAGGCGCCTCAGAAGGGCCCAGGCCTCTACTACATGGACACCTCATCGGCCGCCGCTGAGTGCGTCACCCTGATGGCTGCCGCCGGCTACGTCATCCACACCTTCCCGACGGGACAGGGCAATGTTGTCGGCAACCCGATCGTGCCTGTCATCAAGATCAGCGGCAATCCCCGCACCTTGAGGACGATGCGCGAACACATCGACGTTGACGTGACCGGCATCCTCTCCCGCGAGCAGACCATCGACCAGGCTGGCGACGCTTTGATCGACATGATCATTCGCACCGCCAACGGACGCCATACCGCGGCTGAAGCGCTTGGACATCGCGAGTTCTCGATGACCAAACTCTACCGCAGCGCCTAGTCCGCCGTAGCGCCATTGACGGGAAGCAGAAACGCCCGCTTCCCGTCGCCTTCCTCTCTTCCCGATCACGTCGAAAGTTCAGGCGTCCGAGGTTCTGCGCCGCGAGCACGCGCAGGCCGGTTCACGCGCCACCGGATCACTCGCCGGCCCCCTCTTGCCCGTCCCAACCTGGGGCAAGGCGCTTTCTCGGAGACGTCAGCGATTCATTGTTGAACGACAGCCCGACGCCTGCGCTGCCAGGTGAACTTGATCGGCTCCTGGATTTTTTCGACAATCGCCCCGGGCGCGTGCACAACCTTCGTTGCCGGCCGCAAGATCGACGTTGACAGCCGCGTCGCGGCCCGCTCGAAACTGGAGCAGGCGAAAGAGGCCTGCGACGTGTTCGATGCGCAGGGCGACGACCAAGGCTTTTTCCTGATCCAGCACAGCACCTGGACCCGATCGGGGTGGACTGGCGGAAGGCATGAAAGTGAACGGCCATGAATAAATGGGAAGGCGGTCTGCACCGCAAAGCGAATGACGGCGAGGGTGTGCTCGATGTCGCGATCGTCGGCGCGGGCCTCGGCGGCCTCTACATGCTTCATCGGTTGCGCGCCCTCGGTTTCAAGACGCGCGTCTTTGAGGCCGGCGGCGGCGTTGGCGGGACCTGGTACTGGAACCGTTATCCTGGCGCACGCTGTGACATCGAGAGCCTGGAGTATTCCTACGCATTCTCCAATGAGCTGCAGCAGGACTGGAAATGGCCTGAGCGCTACGCCCGCCAGGAAACCATCCGCGCATACGCCGACCACGTCGCCGATCGCTTTGATCTGCGCCGCGACATCCAATTCAATACGCGCATCAAGACGGCGCACTTCTCCGAGGCCGACAAAGCCTGGACGTTGACGGACGACGCCGGCCACGAAATCCGCGCCCATCATTGCGTCATGGCGACCGGCAATCTCTCGACACCCCGCGTGCCCGATTTCAAGGGCATCGAGACATTCAAGGGCGACTGGTACCACACCGGCATCTGGCCACACGAAGGCGTCGACTTTACCGGCAAACGCGTCGGCGTGGTTGGCACCGGATCGACCGCCATTCAGATGATCCCCTTGATTGCTGCTGCCGCCGAGCACCTCTACGTGTTTCAGCGGACGGCCAACTTTTCACTGCCCGCACGCAACGCCCCGATGGACCCAGCCCGCGAGCAACAGTTCAAGGCAACCTATCCGGAGCGTCGCGCCGAGGCCCGCGAAACACCGTTCGGCGTGTCCGGGTATCCCGTCCCGATACAATCCGCCCTCGAGGTCTCGCCGGAGGAACGCCGCCAGAAGTTCGAACAGCTCTGGCAAGAAGGCGGCACGATCGGCTTCCTGACCTGCTACACCGACTTCCTGGTCAACGAGGAGGCCAACGAAGCAGCCGCCGAGTTCGTGCGCGAAAAGATCCGTCAAACCGTCAACGATCCTCAGGTCGCCGAACTTCTCTGCCCGAAGGATCATCCGATCGGCTCGAAGCGCCTCTGCCTCGACACCGGTTATTACGAAACCTACAACCGCGACAACGTCACACTGGTTGATGTCCGCAGCGCACCGATCGAAGAGATCACGCCAACCGGCATCCGGACGGCCGCCGCCACATACGACCTTGAGGCAATCGCATTCGCCACCGGTTTCGACGCCATGACCGGCGCACTCCGCGAAATCGACATTCAGAACGATCAAGGAGAACGGCTTGCCCACAAATGGGCTGACGGGCCGAAGACGTATCTTGGCATTATGGTGGCCGGCTTCCCGAACATGTTCATGATCACCGGCCCCGGCAGCCCCGGCGTGAAGAGCCAGATGATCCACTCGATCGAACAGCACGCCGATTGGATTGCCGATTGCCTCGTGCACATGCGCGACAAACAATTGGGCCGCATCGAGCCGGAACAGCAGGCCGAGGAGGCATGGGTCGCCCACGTCAACGAGGTCGCAGATGGCACGCTCTACCCGAAGGCCAACTCCTGGTACGTCGGCGCCAACATTCCGGGCAAGCCGCGCGTCTTCATGCCCTACGTGGGCGGCGTCGGGGTCTATCGCAAACGCTGCGATGAGGTTGCAGCCCAGGGCTACGTCGGGTTCGATTTGACGCCTGCGACAGCCAGCGCGGACTGAGCACCACAAGCCCGGTCGCCACGGAACCGTGGACGCAATCCGCTCCCCCCTCCCCGTTCCGGACCTGGCCCGCGCGGGCACAGGTCACAGGTCCGCGCCTTCAGATCAGCACAACGCGGTATTTCGGCTCTGGAGCTGATGCGGCTCCCGGCTGCGCGGTCGCCGGCCATGCACAACACCCGAAATCACGCATGCGTGTTGCGCAACGAGCCTGTGCGTGGAGAATGCTTCCCAATGGCGTCTGGCGAAAACGATGCCGAAGCTGGAAGGAAACGCGCACCATGCAAGTTGGCATTCTCTACACATCCCACCCCGACCCCAAGACCGAGCCCTATCCCCATCAGGGCGTGCACGAGCGCGTCACCCGCGAAATCCTGGAGATCGAGCAACTCGGCTTCGACGCCGTCTGGATCGCTGAGCACCACTTCTCAAACCGCTATGGCATCCTCCCCGACCCCTTCACCTATCTGGCCTATCTCGCCGCCAGGACCAGCGTGATCAAGCTGTGCGCGGGCGTCATGGTCGTGCCGCTCCACAACCCCCTGCGCATCGTCGAGAACGCAGCCTTCGTCGACATTCTCTCGAACGGCCGCTTCCAACTCGGGCTCGGCTCCGGCTACCGTCCCTACGAATTCGAGGGCCTCGGCGTCTCCTACGAAGAGCGCCGCAAGATCCAGGCCGAGGCGATTCCGCTGATCCTGGATGGCTTTCACAAGAAGCGTGTTTCGGCGACGGGCGAGTATTTCAACTTCGATGTCTCCGGCGAGTGGGAGATCTTCCCGCACCCGATCCAGCAGCCCCATCCGCCGATGTACATGGGGGCGGGCACCAACGAGTCGATTGCAGCCGCAGCACACAACGGCTTCGGCCTGATGCAGTCCACGCTGCCGAGCCTGAACGTGATCGGTGAGCACATCGCACACTACCGCGCGCACATGAAAAACGCTCCGGCGCTGTACCAGCAAAACCCAGCCTTCGGCGATGTCGACGTCGCCCGCATGACGTTTGTCGCGCCAACCAACGCCAAGGCCAAGGAGTTGAGCGAGGCCGGCATCACCCATCACATGAAGAGCTTCATGGCAGGCGGCTCGAAGACGGGCGGCTATCTCGGCGATATATCGGACAAGAGCGGTGATGAGCAGTTCGCCTACGACAACCTGATGGATGGCACGATCCTTCACGGCTCACCCGACACCGTGCTGCGCAAGATCGAGGAGTTCAAGGCCATTGGCACGACATCGCTGTTGCTGCACTATCCCCCCTACTACGGCCAGGAGGCGACGCTGGAAATGCTGCGGCTGTTCGCCAGGGAAGTCTTGCCGCACGTCCAGGCCATGGATGTGCCGCGGCTGACGGCGGCGGAATAGCCCAACCGCCAAGCCGTTACAGGCAGATCGGCAGGCGTGCCCTGCCGGCCTGCCCCGCATCTGGATCAGGCACGGCATCTGCCACTACCATCCCAAAGTCCAGGTCGGCACGATCCGGGCCCTGGACCGGCGGCGCGATGGGCCATCTCCCTCCCGATCTGTTCATCGCCTTCTCGATTGCCATCCCGACCGGCTCGGGACACCATCAACACGTCACACCTGACATGCAGTCCATCGGACGCAACCCAAGAAGGTAACCAGCCACCATGACGGCGCAGTATGACTACATCATCATCGGCGCAGGCTCGGCCGGTTGCGTCCTCGCGAACAGACTGACGCAAAACCCGGACAACCGCGTCCTGCTCCTCGAGGCCGGCGGTGAGGACAAGAACCTCTGGATCCACATTCCCGTTGGCTTCCAGAAACTCATCCAGCACCCGACATTGAACTGGAACTTCGAAACGGAGCCGCAGGCCCACCTCGGCGGGCGCAAAATTCCCATTCCGCGCGGCAAGGTGATTGGCGGCTCCTCATCGATCAACGGCATGTTGTATGTGCGCGGCAACCCGATCGACTACAACACCTGGGCACAACTCGGAAATCGAGGCTGGGGCTACGAGGATGTCCTCCCCTATTTCCAGAAATCCGAAACATTCGAGCGCGGCGGCGATGCGCTGAGGGGCAGCTCCGGACCACAAAATGTCGCCGATATGTCTGAGCGCCATGAGATGGTCGACGCCTTCATCCGGGCGGGCGTGGAAACCGGCTACGACCACAATCCCGACTACAACGGCGAACGCCAGGATGGTTTTGGCTACTATCAGGTCACGCAGAAGAATGGCCGCCGCCACAGCGTCGCTGCAGCCTATCTCGCCCCGGCACGAGGCCGCGCGAACCTCACGGTTGAGACCAACGCGCGCGCCCGCAAACTGCGCCTCGATGGCAAGCGCATCACCGGCGTCGACTATGAGCAAGATGGCCGCATCCATACCGCCACGGCCGGCGGCTCAGTCATCCTCTCGGCAGGCGCCGTCCAGTCACCACAGCTCCTCGAACTGTCCGGCATCGGCGCCCCCGAGCTCCTCCGCGAACACGGCATCGACGTCGCCCACGCCTTGCCGGGCGTCGGCGAGAACTATCGCGATCACTACGCCGCCCGCATCGCCTGGCGGGTGAAACAGCCCATCACGCTGAATGAACAGACCCGCGGCCTCAATCTCGTGAAGGAAGCGATCAAGTATGCCCTGACCCGCCGCGGCATCCTCACCTGGACCGCCGGGATAGGCCATGCCTTCGTCAAGAGCCGGCCGGAACTCGACACCCCCGATTGTCAGTTCTTCTTCGCCCACGGCAGCTTCAATGCCGACACCCGCCAGTTCCATCTCGAGCCGGGCATGACCATCGGCGCCTACCAATGCCGCCCGGAAAGCCAGGGCTCGATCCACATCCGCTCCCCCGACCCCGACGTCGCGCCCGCCATCGTCCCGAATTTTCTCACCGACCCAATCGATCAGGCAGCCCTCGTTGGCGGACTGCGCCTCGCCCGTCAGGTCGGCGAAGCAGACGCGCTCGGCAAATACCGCGCGTTCGAAATGTATCCCGGCGACGACTGCCAGTCGGATGAGGAACTGCTCGCGTACGCAAACGAGACCGGCTCCACCACCTATCACGTCATGGGCACGTGCAAGATGGGCGTGGCAACCGACCCTCTCGCCGTCGTCGATGATCGCCTGAACGTGCACGGCCTCACCGGCTTGAGGGTCGTCGATGCCTCCATCATGCCAACCATGCCATCGGGCAACATCAATGGCCCCGTCATCATGATTGCCGAGAAGGCCGCAGAATTCATCCTTGCCGACCAGAACAAGCGATAGCCGCCAGCCTTGAACTCAACACTCACGCGCACGTCAACAGACCACCCCCATGCACCACGGCGGAAGACGAAATGGACGAGGAAACGTTTGATTTCATTGTAACGGGTGCCGGCTCCGCGGGCTGCGCCGTCGCCGCCCGTTTGTCCGAAAGCCGGCGCCATCGCGTTCTCCTCCTCGAGGCCGGACAGCGCGACACCAATCCGTGGATCCACATCCCGATCGGCTACCACAAGCTCTACACACACAACGACTTGAACTGGAAATTCGAGAGCGAGCCGGTCGCTGGACTGAACGGCCGCACATCCTACCAGCCGCGCGGCAAGATGCTTGGCGGCACAAGCTCCTTGAATGGCATGATCTACATGCGCGGCACGGCAACGGATTACGATGGCTGGCAACAGCGCGGCTGCGTCGGGTGGGACTGGGCAAGCGTCCTGCCCTACTTTCGCAAGGCCCAGGACCAGGAGCGCGGCGAGAGCGAATTCCACGGCGTCGGCGGACCGCTGAAGGTTACCGACAACCGCTTTCGCAGTGACATCGTTGACGCGATCATTGAGGCTGCGGTGCAAGCAGGCGTGCCCCGCAACGATGACTTCAACGGCGCCGTCCAGGACGGCGTCGGCTACTATCAGGGGACGCAGGCAGGCGGCAAACGGTGGAGTGCGGCGACCGCGTATTTGAAGCCGGCGCGGCAACGGCCGAACCTGGTCGTCATCACTGAGGCGCACGCATCGCGTCTCATCATTGAAGATGGCCGCGCCGTCGGTGTCGAATACACCTCTCCGGCTGGAAAACAGATCGCACGCGCGAGGGGCGAAGTGGTGGTATCGGGCGGCGTCTACGGCTCACCCCAGTTGCTGCTGCTTTCTGGCATCGGTCCCGGCGCCCATCTGCGCGAGATGGGTCTCGAGGTCCGCCATGATCTCCCCGCCGTCGGGGCCAATCTCCATGACCATTTCAACAGCTACGTTGCGTGGCGATCCAAAAAGACCGGCACGCTGAATGACCTGGCGCAATCCCCCTTCCGCAAGCTCATCGCCGGCTGCCAATACGCCTTGACCCGCACCGGCCCCCTCGCCGGCGTCTCAGGCCTCGCCGGCATTCTGGCCCGGTCCGATGCACGCTTTGACCGGCCGGACCTGCAAATGAATATCTTTCTCTGGTCGATTGAGAGCCGGGATCGCAACGGCATCTATGCGCATAAATTCCCAGGCTTCGCGATTTCCCCGGTCCACCTGCGCCCGGAAGGACGCGGCCGTGTGAGCCTGAAGAGCCCGGACCCGTTTGCCCAGCCGAAGATCGAGTTCAAGTTTCTCGAAACCGCCTATGACATTGATGCGATGCTGTTCGGGATGCGCCTTGCCCGCGAGATCGCCGGCCAGCCGGCACTTGCGTCGATCATCGCAGAAGAAGTCACCCCAGGCCCCGCCGTCTCATCCGAAGCAGACATGATCGAAGACCTGCGCAATCGAGGCGTCTCCAACCTCCACCCGGTCGGCACATGCCGCATGGGCACGGGCGACGATGCGGTCGTTGATCCACGGCTGCGCGTTAAGGGCATCGCCGGTCTGCGTGTCGCTGACGCCTCGATCATGCCCCAGATCATCGGCGGCAACACCAACGCACCCTCAATCATGATCGGCGAGAAAGCGGCCGCAATGATCCTGGAAGATGCCTGACTTGGGGCGCTGCTCACCCCATTCCACTTCGCCCCACAGGCGCTCAATCGCCGAGCGTCATCGCGTCGATCACCTCAGCCCCGACGTCCGGATCGTCGGTGATGATGCCATCGACACCCATCTCGATCACCCGCCGCATGTCGTCCCGCCCGTTCACCGTCCAGACGATCACCTTGAGCCCGGCGTCATGCGCCCCCCGCACGTCGTCTACCGCGATGTCGAGGTGATACGGCGCCCAGTACGAACCGCCAAGCTGACGGATAACTGTTGGCAATGAGCCGCCCGCCGCCCTGAGATCGCCGCCGCCAAGCCACGGCGACGGTGCCACCGCATCCCGCTTCACGGTATCGAGCCAGCCCTGCTCCACCGTCAGGAAACCAAGGGGGATATCCGGCGCCAGACGGGCAAGATGGGCAAGGTTGCGCCAATCGAAACTCTGGATCCGCGCGCGCTCCCTGAAACCGCCACGATCCAGCGCCTCGACAATGGCGGCCGAAATCACCTCCGGCGGATGCGTCTCCGCTACCACCTCCGGCGACGTCTTGATCTCGATGAGCAGCCGCACCCCCCGCCGGGCAGCCAATTCGGGCATCGCAAGCAGCTCATCGAAGGACGGGATCGCCGCCCGCTCAATCGCGCGCTGGCGCGAATAGGTCGCGCCGTAACGCGTACCCGGCCGGATCTGCGCGACATCGAACGCCCGCAGTTCTTCAAGGCTCAGGTCCTTCAGCAGCCTGGGTGCCGCAATCCATACCCCATCGATCCGTGCGATATCAGGGTTCAGCGCCGTATCGTGATGGACAACCAGATGCCCATCCCGGCTCATCCCCACATCCAACTCCAGCCCATCAACACCAAGCTCAAGCGCTTCGCGAAACGACGCGATCGTGTTCTCCGCAACAAGCCCCCGCGCGCCCCGATGTCCGTAGAGCGCGACCCGCCGCGCCACGTCTGAAACCATCCTCGCCTCCCTAATCGACGCAGATCCCCGGCCCCCATCTGCACACCCGTCCGCTGCGAGACCGACTGAGCGCGTCATCATTTCGGTTGTCACCGCCTCGCACCTCGGCCAGCATGCCACCTGACCCTGCCCCGTCGGACGATCATGCGCGAGGACCCCACATCATGCTCACGAACCTGCCCTTCGATACCGATACCATGCTGGCCGGCCTGAAGCCCTGGATCGAGTGCGAAAGCCCAACCTACGATGCAGCCGCCGTCAACCGGATGATGGACCTCGCCGCCTACGATCTCGCCGCCGCCGGCGCCGAAATCGAGCGCATCCCCGGCCGCATGGGTTTCGGCGGCTCCGTCCGCGCCCGCTTCCCCCACAAGAACTTCGGCCAACCCGGCATCCTCGTCTCCGGCCACCTTGACACCGTCCATCCCGTCGGCACGATCGCACAGAACCCGTGGCGCATCGAGGACGGCCTGTGCTACGGCCCAGGCATCCAGGA
The DNA here is from genome assembly GCA_963696075.1 of uncultured Alphaproteobacteria bacterium. Taxonomy (GTDB): domain Bacteria; phylum Pseudomonadota; class Alphaproteobacteria; order Rhizobiales; family Hyphomicrobiaceae; genus CAJQQK01. Next base: position 17,907 of record CAVOJD010000002.1, read on the forward strand.
CATGAAGGGCGGCAACTTCGTCACGGTCGAAGCGCTGCGCCAGATCCGCCTTGCAGGCCTCGAGACCCCCTTGCCGGTCACCGTCCTCTTCACCCCCGACGAAGAAGTCGGCACCCCCTCGACGCGCGAACTGATCGAGATGGAGGCCCGCAAGAACAAGGTCGTCCTCGTCCCCGAGCCCGCCGGCCCCGACGGCATGGCAACCACGGGGCGCTATGCGATTGCCCGCTTCAATCTGAAAACGATCGGCCGTCCCTCCCATGCCGGCGCCCGCCTCTCCGAAGGCCGCTCCGCGATCGCCGCCATGGCGCGCAAGATCCTCGATATCGAGGAGATGACAAGCGAGGATTGCACCTTCTCCGTCGGCGTCATACACGCCGGCCAGTGGGTCAACTGCGTCTCCTCCGAATGCAGCGCCGAAGCGCTGTCGATGGCCAAGCGCCAGGAGGACCTCGATGCCGGCGTCGAAAAGATGCTCGCCCACGCCGGTGAAGCAAACGACGTCATCGTCGAAGTCACCCGCGGCGTCACCCGCCCCGTCTGGGAACCCAACGACGGCACAATGAAACTCTACGCCATTGCCAGAGAGGTCGCGCGCGAACTCGGCTTCGACATGGGCCATCGCTCGTCAGGCGGCGGCTCGGATGGCAATTTCACCGGTGCCCTCGGCATTCCCACCCTCGACAGCCTCGGCGTCCGCGGCAAGGGCGCCCACACGCTCGAAGAACACATCGAGGTCGCAAGCCTCACCGAGCGCGCGCAACTGATGGCGGAGTTGTTCCTGCGCATCGAGCAGATCTGATCAGTCGGGCATCCCGACCGCGGCCGCCATCCCGTCACCGGACGGGTCCGCGCCGCCATCGAGCTTCCCGTCCACGATCCGGATCGCATGGACGATCGGGTTCATGTAGCTCTGCGCATGCCGCTTGGTCGGATATCCCCGCGCCTGAAGTGTCCGCTCCGTCCCGCGCAGGATCCGGTTCGTCACCTCGATCGTATCCGACGTCGCCGTAAAGCGCGGCGCAACCACCGCCTGCTCCGCCGTCATCCCGAAATCGATGGCGTTCAGGATCGCCTGCAGATTGCCCATCGTAATGGTCGTGCCGCCCGGCGAGCCGACCAGGAAGAACGGCTTGTCCTCGCGAAACACGATAGTCGGCGAAAGCGCGCTGAACCGCGCCTTGCCCGGCGCCAGCGAACCGGCATGACCCGGCCGCGGATCGAAAACCATCATGCAGTTGTTGTACATGAAGCCGAGCCCGTCCGTGACGACGCCCGAACTCGACCCCAGCGAATGTGTCATCGTCACCGCATTGCCGTCACTGTCGGCGACACAGATATGGGTGGTCTCGCGGCTCTCCGGTCCGCCAGCGTTCATCCGCGGCACCCGCGTCTTCTCCCCCCGCCTGATGCGCTCAGCCATCCCCGCCGCATAATCTTTCGACATCAATTCCGCCTGAGGCACATCGACGAACGCTGGATCCCCCATGCGCTGGTCCTTCTCGACGGTCGCAATCTTCATCGCCTCCGCCACCGTCTGGATGTAGTCCGGCGAATTGTGCCCCATCTCGGCAAGATCGAAATTCTCCAGAATATTGAGCATCACCACGATCATCAGCCCGCCACCGGGGAGCGGATTGGTCGCAACCTTGTGGCCGCGATACGTCGTCCAAAGCGGCTCGGCCGAAACCGTCGCGCAATCCGCGAGGTCCTCGAGCGTAATCAGCCCGCCGTTGGCCGCCATATCGGCTGCAATCGCACGCGCGATCTCACCCGAATAAAGATCCTCCGCGCCAACCTCCCCAATCCGTCGATAGGTCCGCGCCATATCGCGATTGCACAGCACCTCCCCAACCCCATAGAGACTGCCGTCCGTTTTCGTGTAGATCTTCGCCGTCGCCGGGTCTTCCGTCAGCCCGCGCCGCCGCGCGATGCGCCCATTCTCCCCGTCGCGGTTCCAGAACTGGGCAACGTTGGGGCGCACCTGGAAGCCGTTTTCCGCATACCCGATCGCAGGCTCCATCAACGCCCTGAGCGACCGCGTCCCGAACCGGCGCACCGCTTCATCGAACGCCTTCAACGTCATCGGCGTCGTCATCGACTGATAGCCGATCTCGTTGACCTCACCCTTGAGCACGAAGCCAAACCCATCGTCGCATTCGCGCACGATCAGGTCTTCCCACATGTCAGGGCGCACCGCCCTGGGCGCGCGGCCATGAAAATCAATCAGCGTGTGAACGCCCCGCGACGGCAGACACAGATGCAGTGACCCAAATCCAGCGATCCCGCACATCTGCGGATCAACCACCGTCTGCACCAGCGCCGCCCCGATCGCGGCATCCACGACATTGCCCCCCGCTGCCAGAACATCGAGGCCCGCCTCGACCGCTTCCGGCTGCGGCGCCGATACCATTCCCGTCTTCATCTGGTGCTCACTCCTGGCCAAATCTCATCGCACCGATCGTCGCGCGATCACGGCCGTCACGCAATCCGGAGGCGGATGCCAACGACACCCATCGCCACATTCGCCGGCGCCGGCGTAATTTCAAAGCGCCGCCCAACGATCTGGATCGTCCATTGCCGCCCGGCCTGATCAACGACAAAACCTTTCGCACGCACGTATCGGGCCTCGATCAACGACCGCACGAACGCCTCAGGGTCAACCGCTCCCGGAACCTCGATCGTCTCCGCATGCCACCCGCCAACGTCGAGATGCCCGGGCGCTGCCTCAAATGCCCCACGTCCCCGCCCGAGAAGACTGCCGAGCACGACCGCCGGCGGAACTTTTGCCCGCGTCGCCGCCACCACCTCCGCGCCGACCGCCACCGCGCCGAGCCACGCCTCAACACGGGCGAGCGCGGCCGCATCAACAAGGTCGGCCTTGTTCAGGATGACGAGATCAGCCTCCCCCAGTTGCGCCCTCACGGTGTCGCCCATATAGCGATCACCCGCCGACGCCTCGACCGTCTCCGCGTCCGCAAGGACGACGATGCCGTCGAGTTCATAGCCCGCAAGCAGCGAGACGGTTGCAGCGATCGCACTGGGAATCCCGACGCCGCTCGCCTCCAGCAGGACGTGATCGAACGTCCCGCCTCCCGCCGCCAGTTCCTGCAGCGTCAACACCAGGTCGTTGCCATAGCTGCAGCACACACATCCCCCCGCGATCGAGAGCACGTTGCCGTCCCTTCCCTCGATCAAATCGGAATCGATCGGCAACGCCCCAAACTCGTTGACCAGGACGGCCAGCCGCAACCCGCCCGCCTCCCGCAACAGATGATTGACCAGCGTCGTCTTGCCCGCGCCGAGATAGCCCCCAATGATGGTGAGCGCCATCTCCCCTTGTTCGCGTGCCGGAGCCATCAGATCGATGCCGCCTCGAAGATGCGCCCCCCGACCACCGTGCCCCAGATCCGGACATCCTTCAGGTTCTCCCCTCCGATCGTGCGCGGATCATCTTCGAGCACACTGAAATCCGCCCGCTTGCCGCATTCGATCGATCCCACTTCGCCATCGAGCTTGAGCGTGTAGGCCGCGCCAAGTGTGATCGTGCGCAGCGCCTCATCGACCGTGATCCGCTCGTGTTCGCCAAGCGTCCGTCCCGATGCCGTCCGCCGGTTGACCGCGCACCACGCCGTAAAGAACGGGCCGAGCGGCGTCACCGGCGCATCGGAGTGGATCGCCATCGCGACACCGTTATCCAGTGCCGTCCGGCACGCGTTCATGCGCTCCGCGCGCTCCGGCCCGACCGTGATGTCATAGTGTTGATCGCCCCAGTAGAAGTGATGGTTCGGAAACAGGTTCACACACATCCCCAGCGCCGCCATGCGCCGGAACTGGGCCGCATCCGCCAGCTGGCAATGCTGCAACGTGAAGCGATGATCGAACGCAGGATGCGCCTTGAGCGCCGCCTCCACGCAATCCAGCACCAGCTCCGTCGCCTCGTCCCCGTTCGTGTGCGTGTGCACCTGGACGTCGTGCTCCAGCGCCAGCCGGTACATCTCGGCAAGCTGTTCGCGCGGCACATACCAGAGCCCGTTCGGCGCGCCGTTGTAATAGCCGGGCCACCTGAGCCGGGCTGAAAACCCCTGGATCGATCCGTCCGCAACCACCTTGATGATCCCGAGCCGGCACCGCTCGGTGCTCATCGCACCAAGCGCTTTCGCCCGCTTGATGATGTCCGGCACCGACATGTCATGCAGACGCCGGAGCGCGACGATGCGCGCGGGAAAATCACGCTCGCCTGTGACGCGCAACATCATGTCGACGGCATCATCCGGCAACAGGTTGGCGAGATCCGTCGCCGTCGTCACGCCCTGACGCACGCAAAGCCGGGCGAACTGGCGAAGGCCCGTCTCATCACCCGCCAGCGCCGCCCGGTCGAACCCGACATGAATGCCGGCCAGCGCCATCGCATCGGGCCCCTTGAGTTCCCCCGACGGCAGGCCATCGCCGCCAAGCGGAATGCCGGGATGATTGATGCCCGTCCTGAGCAGCCCGGCAAGTTCAAGCGCTTTCGAATTGACGTTGAGAATATGGGCCGAGGCATTCAGCACGCCCACCGCCCGCGCCGTCGAGACCTGATCGAGATCGCCGCGCGTCACGCGCCGGTTGCCGAAATAGATCGCATCAAGCGCCCACCCGGCAAGCGGCGTTGCGGCATCCGGAAGCCCCGCCTCCGCCGCTCTCAGCCGCTCGATCACCGCATCAATCGACTTGAGCCCCGCCCAAAGCTTGCCCTCCGGATCGAGACGGTCGAAATAGCCGCAATAAACGTACGCCCAGAACGAGCCCTCCATGACATGGCTGTGCCCCTCGACGAGGCCCGGCATCAGGATCTTGTCGGCGAACCGGTCGTCGAGTTGATAGTCGCCCCAACCCTCCAGCTCCGAAAGCCGGCCCGCACCGAGGATGCGCCCGTCCCGCACAGCAACGCAGTCGGCCTCGGGTTGTCCGGGGTTCATCGTAATGATCTTGCGGGCACGAAAGATGGTTGTCCCGCCGGGGCCCTGAGACGTCATGGAGATCACCTATCGATGGCGCCTCGCTCAAACGCTCTCACGCCGAGACGAGGTCGCTGCCAATTCCAAAGTCGCGCCCCGGCGCCGCCGCAAACAGGGCCTTGGTATAGTCGTGCTGCGGGTTGGCGAACACCGCTGCCGTCACCCCTTCCTCGACGACAACCCCATTCTGCATCACCGCGATCCGGTCGCAGATTTGCGCAGCAACACGCAGATCGTGCGTAATGAAAAGCACCGCCAGCCCGAACCGCTGACGCACATCATCGAGCAGCCTCAGCACCTGCGCCTGCACCGACACATCGAGCGCCGACACCGCTTCATCCGCAATCAGGAGTTCCGGTTCGAGGGCAAGTGCACGCGCGATCGCGATGCGCTGGCGTTGTCCCCCGGAAAACTGATGCGGATACCGCGACAGGGCCTCCGGCGACAAACCAACCAGTTGCATCAACTCACGCGCCTTCGCGAGACTGTCCTCAAGCCCCGCCCCGAAATTCATCGGCCCCTCGATGATGGACGCCCCGACCGTCCGGCGCGGATTGAGTGACCGATAAGGGTCCTGGAAAACGATCTGGACCTTCTTGCGTTTGGGCCGCAGCGCCGCTTCCCCAAGACCCGCCCAGTCGTCGCCATCAATCAGGATCTCACCGGCACTCGGCTCGATCAGCCGCGCGACCGAGCGCGCAACCGTTGTCTTGCCGGAACCCGATTCGCCCACAATCCCCAGCGTCTCCCCGCGCCGCACATGCACATTCACCTCACGCGCCGCATGCACCGTCCGCCCCGACTTGAACAGAAACCCGCCCCCGCCGTAGGTCTTCGAAAGTCCCTTTGTCTCCAGCGCGATCTTGCCCGTCTCCGGCTGACGCGCCGGCGGCGTCAGGCTCGGCACCGATGAAATCAGCGTCTTCGTGTAGGCCTCCCGCGGCGCCTTGATGATCTCTTCGCGCGTGCCGACCTCCACGATCCGTCCGTGCTGCATCACCACGACCCGGTGCGCGATCTCGGCGACCACGCCGAAGTCATGCGTAATGAACAGCACCCCCGTCCCGCGCCGCTCTCTGAGCTCTGCAATCAGCGACAGGATCTGCGCCTGCGTCGTCACATCCAGCGCCGTCGTCGGCTCATCCGCGATCAGGAGCACAGGGTCCAACACGAGGGCGGCCGCGATCATCACCCGTTGGCGCTGGCCGCCTGACAATTGGTGGGGAAACGCATCGATCATCTGCTCCGGGTCCGGCAGATGCACGCTGCGCATCACATCGAGAATGCGCTCGCGCCGCTCTCCAGCCGAAATCCCGGTATGGATCTCCAGCACTTCGCCGATCTGCGCGCCGACCCGTTCGACCGGATTGAGCGCCGTCATCGGCTCCTGGAAAATCATCGACATCCGCGCCCCGCGAAGCGCCCGGATCTCAGCCGGCGACTTCGTTGTGAGCTCCTGCCCCTCGAGCTTGATCGACCCGTTCGCAAGCTGCAACTGCCCCTTCGGCAACAACCCCATCACGGCCTGCGCAGTGACCGACTTGCCAGAGCCCGATTCACCGACGACACAGACGATCTCACCCGCCCCCACGCTGAGCGACATGCCCTCGACCGCATGGCGCCGGTCACTGCCCCGCGGCAACGCGACCGTGAGATCCGTGATCTCGAGAACCGGAGCTGCGGCGTCGCCATCCATCATCTCAAAGCCGCCTCTCCATCTTGGGATCAAGCACGTCACGAAGCCCATCCCCCAGCATGTTGACGCCGAACACCGTCAGCGCCAGGAACAGCCCGGGAAACAGGATGTTGTGCGGGAACACCCGGAACAGCGTCCGCCCCTCCGCCATGATGTTCCCCCACGTCGGAATCTCTGGCGGGATGCCGATCCCGAGGAACGACAGGATCGCCTCCAGCAGGATCGCACTCGCGATGATGAACGTCCCCTGCACGATCAACGGCGCAATCGTGTTCGGCAACACGTGGCGGTAGATCAATTGCGGCGTCGGCGTGCCGACCGTCACGGCGCTCTCGACATAAGGCTCCTCACGGATCGAGAGCACGATCGAGCGCACGAGGCGCACCACACGCGGCACCTCCGGCACCACGATCGCAACAATGACGGCGGCAAGCCCGGCCCGGAACACGGATATCAGCCCGATCGCCAGCAGGATCGCCGGGATCGCCATCAAGCCATCCATGAACCGCATGATGATGCCATCGAGCCAGCGGATGTAGCCGGCGATGAGCCCGATGATGAGGCCGATCGAGATCGAAATCAGCGCGACCGAAATGCCAACGATCAGCGAAATCTGCGCGCCATAGATCACCCGGCTGTAGATATCGCGTCCAAGACTGTCCGTGCCGAACCGGTAGGCGACCGGCACCTTCTTGCCCTCATCATCCCGGATCGTCGCCTCGAACCCCGGCGTCTTGTTGCGGAACGAGGGATTGATTTCGGCCGGGTTCCGCGTGTCGAGGAAGGGGGCAAAGATTGCGATCAGAACCATCGCGAGAACAATCACCCCGCCAATCATGACGCTGGTGTTCGACATCAATTGCTGGATGATCGTTGGACGCGTGGGGAGAGCTTCCGCCTCGGTAACAGCCATCAGTAGCGTATCCTCGGATCGAACAGCGTGTAGGCGAGATCGACGAGCAGGTTGACGACCACGTAGGCGAGCGAGAACAGCAGGATGACGGTCTGGATGGTTGGATAATCGCGTGCGAGGACCGCATCGACCGTCAACAGCCCGAGCCCCGGCAGCGTGAACACCGACTCCGTCACCACCACCCCGCCGATCAGCGTCGCGAACGTCAACCCGATCACCGTCAGGATCGGCACCGCCGCGTTCGCCAGCGCATGGCGCATGACAACCTTGAATTCGGACTGCCCCTTGGCCCGCGCCGTGCGGATATAATCTTCGTGCAACACCTCGAGCACGCTGGTCCGTGTCATCCGCGCGATCAGCGCAATGAACACGATCGAGAGCGTCACCGCCGGCAGGATCAGCCGCAAGAGCCACCCCCCGACCCCGTCACGGATGTACTGGTAGCCCTGCACGGGCAGCCAATCGACCTGCACCGCGAACAGATAGATCAGGATATAGCCGACGACGAACACCGGCACCGAGAAGCCGAGCACCGAAAACCCCATCACCACCCGGTCAATCCAGCTCCCCTGCGTATAGGCCGCCAGCGTGCCGAGCGGCACCGCGATCAGGATCGTCAGCGCGATCGTGAGCAACGACAGCGACACCGTCGGCTCGAGGCGCTCGGCAATCAGGTCCGATACGTTCTTCTTGTAGAAGAACGACTCGCCGAAATCGCCCTGCAGCATGTTGCCGGTCCAGATCAGGAACTGATTGAGGATCGGTTGATCGAGCCCGAGCTTCGTGCGGATCTCGGCAATCTGCTGTTCGTTGGCGAAGTCCCCGGCAATGATCGCGGCCGGGTCGGCCGGCGTCAGCCGCAGCATCAGAAAGACGAGCACCGCCACGATGATCATCACCGGCACGGCGGCTGCGATACGTCTTAGAAGATAACCCATGAAGCGCCCCGATGCGGACGGCGTTTGAGGTTGGCGCGGCGAGCACACACAGCACCGTCCGGCCCCAAATGAAACAGCAGGAGCCGGCCCGAAGACCGGCTCCCGCAACGCTGATGCGTTATTTCTTCTCGACGTTCCAGAGCACCGGCACACCGGCTGCAATGATCCCTGACACGTTCTTCGAGTGGAAGCCCATGTTGTACCATTGGCCGAGATGGATGTGTGTCGGATACTCGACCCAGCGCTTCTGGATCGCCGCAACAATCTCCTTCTGCTTGGCCGTATCCGACGCCCGCGCGAAGTCATCGCGAAGCTTCTGGATCTGATCGTCACACGGCCACCCGAACAGCGCCTTGTCACACCCTGCGTTCAGGAACGCATGCGCGACCGGGTTGAACAGGTCACCCGCCGTCCATGACGTGATGAACGCGTTCCACCCGCCTTCACCCGGCTTGTCCTTCTTCGACCGTCTGGCAACCAGCGTCTGCCAGTCCATCGACTGCATATCGACCTTGAAGCCGACCTTCTCCATCAGCGACTTGGCGACAGGGGCAAGGTTGGTGAGCACATAAAGGTCCGTCGAGTGCATCAGCACGACCGGCGTCCCATCGTAGCCCGCCTCCTTCAGCAGGTCGCGCGCCTTCTTGAAGTTCGATTCAAGCAGCCCCTCCATGTGGGCATCCGTCTCGAACGGCATCCCGCAAACGAACAGCGCCTTGCACAGCTTGTAGTATTCTTCGCTGCCAACGACCGCCTTCACGAAGTCTTCCTGGTTGAACGCATAAAGCAGCGCCTGGCGGACCTTTGGATTGTCGAATGGCGGGTGCAGGTTGTTGTAGCGGAAGGTGTACTGGTTGCCGGCCGGGTTCCAGTTCGTGTTGGTGACCTTGGCTTCCGCCTTCATCAGCGGGTGCAGATCGTGCGGCGGGCTTTCGAGATAATCGACTTCGCCAGCGATCAGCGCGTTGACCGCCTGCTGGTGGTCACGGATCGGGATCCACTCGACGCGGTCGACCTTGGCAACCTTACCGCCTGCCAGTCCGGACGCCGGCTCCGAGCGCGGCACGTACTTGTCGAACTTCTTGTAGACGATCTTCGAGCCGGGCTTCCATTCCGCTTCAACGAACACGAACGGTCCAGAGCCGGTAAACTCCTTGATCTGCTCGCTCGGCGGCGTCGCGGCGACACGCTTCGGCATCATGAACGGCACGTTCGACGACGGCTTGCCCAGCGCCAGCGTCACGAGGCCCGTCGGCGAATTCAGCTTGATCTCGATCGTCTTGTCGTCTTTCGCCGTCAGGCTGTCGACGAAGCTCATGAGCTTCTGGCCCATGGCGTCCTTCTGCCCCCAACGCTTGATCGAGGCGACGCAGTCCTCCGCCGTCACCGGCTGACCGTCATGCCACGTCAAACCATCACGCAGCGTCATCGTGTGCGTGAGCTTGTCGTCGGAAACGTCGTGCTTGCCGACCATCTGCGGCTGCACATTGCCGTCCGCATCCAGCGCGAACAGCGTGTCGTAGATCATGTATCCATGATTTCGAGAAATATATGCCGTCGTCCAGATCGGATCGACAATCTTGAGGTCGGAATGCGGCACGAACTTGAGCACCGTCTCGGCCTTGGCCGCCGCAACCGACATGGCAAACGCGGCGGCGCCAAGAAGAACCTTTAAGGGCCACTTCATCTAACTTCGCTCCCTTTCTCCCTTTGTGCGGCAAGCCGGATCGGCCAACTCGCCATCACTCCGGAGTTTCAGGGCCGAACCGTGGGTGCGTCAAGGCGCATTGTTCGGGAAATGAGCGATTATCTCTAAGGCATCTTGCCAAATAACTGCCCACACCCTCGCGATCAGGCCAATCAGGCCCCCGCGCCGGACGCGCTACAGCCGCTAGCCTTGCGGCATCAACCGAACGCCCGCGCGCACCTTTCGATAATTGAGCTGGTGATGATCGATCGCGACCGGCCCCGGCGCCACCGCAACCAGGATCGTCTCGGCACGCGGCGTGAAATCCGCCCGGAAATGAACCGAACTCTTGACCACCACAATCGGCAGCGCCGCCACATCCAACCCCAGATGATAGAAGATCGAGCTGTCCGCCGTCTGCGCCGGTTTCGATACGACCACCACCCCCACCCCCTCGGCGACAGTTTCCAGAAGTGCGATTTTGCCGAGGTTGATCTCGAGCCCGCCCTTCATCGCGCCAAGCCCAATCCAGCTATCCTCGCGCACCCGCTTCACCCGGCATCGCACCACGACCGGCGCATCGCCCGGATAGCGCTTGCCGCCGATCCGGAAATCCGCGACCGCCCCCTCGCCCGCTTCATGCGCCGCAGCCGCCGTCTCGGGATCGACAATCGCGCCGATCACCGCCCCCTTGGCCTCATTCGCGATCAGCGCCCTCAAAACCCCTGTCGTATCGCCCGGCCCGCCACCACCGGGATTATCCTGCGTGTCGGCCACCACCACCGGCTTGCTGGCGCCCTCGGCCAACGTCAGCGCACGCTTGATGCACGCATCGGCCTCGTAGAACTCCGGCAGGAACTGGGCTTCACGTGCCGCGATCTCGGCGGCAAACGCGTCCGCCACGGCATCCGCCGTCGCCTGGTCCCGCGCGAAACTGATCACACTCGGCCCGACGTCGGCGAAATCGGCGTGCGGAAACCCGGAGGCGAACGACAAGCCCTCGAGACCCTCATACTCACTCAGGTACTGCTCCAGCCGCGACAGATAGATCTCCTTCGCTGGCGTGAAGTCGGTGCACCCGCCGTTGATCGGGATCAGGAAATCGAGCTGGCGAAACGCCTTCGCCGGCCGCCGACCGCCCTCAAGCATCCGCATCAATCCCGCCGCTGCCCGCCGCCCCGTCTCCGCCAGGTCGATATGCGGGTAGTAGCGGTACATGTCGATATAATCGGCATGACGAACCATCGCCTCCGTCACGTTCGCATGAAGATCAAGCGCCACCGCGATCGGTAGATCGACGCCGACGACCTCGCGCACACGGCGCAGCAACTCGCCTTCCCCATCATCGACATGCTCGGCGACCATGGCCCCGTGCAACTCGAGGAAAAGGCCATCGAGCGGCCCCGCATCGCGCAACAGGTCGAGGATCTGGCCACAGATGCGCTCATAGGCATCCTCCGTCACCTGCGCACTCGGCGTCGCCGTGCACCAGAGCAGCGGCACGACCTCGTGTCCCTCCGCTTCCAGCGCCTCGATCCCGCCGGTCGTCGGGATATTCTTGCCCTTGAGCGCGACGATGAGATCAGCCCCCGTCACCAGCGGCGGATAGGCCTTCGCCTCCGCAAACGCGTTGTAGTCCGCCTTGACCGGCGCAAACGTGTTGGTCTCATGCTCGAAGCCGGCGACACCGATACGCATGATCTCTCCTCAGTCTGTTTCCCGCGACAGCTTGCGCTCCGTAATCCGTGCATAGAGCGCAGCGCCAATCGGCAGCACCTCGTCATTGAAGTCGTAATAGGGGTTGTGGACCGGCGCGCTGTTCTCGCCGTTGCCGATGTTGATATAGGCGCCCGGCACCTTCTCCAGCATGAAACTGAAATCTTCCGACGCCGATGCCGGCGGCTTGTTGCGGTCGACGTTTTCTTCACCGACCATTTCCGCAGCCGTATCCGCGATCTCACCCGCAGCTTGAAGATCGTTGACCAGTGGCGCGAAGATGAACCGGAAGTCGAGGTCCCCCGACGCCCCGTGCCCCTCGGCGATGCCCTTCACAATCCGCCCCATGGCCTTTTCGATCGCCTCCATCGTCTCCCGCTTCATCGTCCGCACGGTGCCCCCGAGACGCGCCGTCTCCGGGATCACGTTATAGGCATCACCTGCATGGAACTTTGTAACGCTGACGACGGCTGTCTCCGCCGGCGGCAGATTGCGCGCGACGATCGATTGCAGCGCCGTCGTTATGCCGGCCGCCGCCACGACCGGATCGACGGATGCTTCTGGCCGCGCACCGTGCGCCCCCTTCCCCTTGATCGTGATGTCAAAGAAGGCCCCCGCCGTCATTGCCGTGCCGGGCGTAATCGAGAAGTGGCCGACCGGCGCACCGGGCCGGTTGTGCATCCCGTAGATGGTATCGCAGGGAAACCGATCGAAGAGGCCGTCCTTGAGCATCGCTTCGGCCCCGCCCGCGCCTTCCTCTCCCGGCTGGAAGATGAAGTTGACGGTGCCCGAAAAGTTCCGCGTCTCGGCCAGATACCGCGCCGCCCCGAGCAACATCGTGGTATGCCCGTCATGCCCGCACGCATGCATCTTGCCCGCCGTCTTGCTCTTGTAGATCGCCCCCGTCGCCTCATCGATCGGCAGGGCGTCCATGTCCGCCCTGAGCCCAATCCGCCCCGGCGCGTTGCCTTGTCGCAAAACACCGACGACCCCAGTCCCACCGACACCCCGGTGGACCTCGATGCCCCAGGATTCCAGCAGCTTGGCGACGAGTTCCGCCGTCCGGTGCTCCTCCATGCCAAGCTCCGGGTGAGCATGGATGTCGCGGCGAATTTCGACCAATTCGTCGCTGAAAGCCTCGATCGCGCGCTGCACCTCTTGTGCGGTATTCGGCTGGGTCATTGCCTCGGCCACCTCCGTTTCGGTGTTGGAATTCAACTTCCCAAGTGTGACGGGAAACCCACGTCTTTGGCAACGCACAACTCACCACCGCCCCCGAACGCTCTCGCTACACTTGCCGAACGTGCCCCGGCGCTCCATCTTGTCCCGGCAGCATCCCTCATATGAAAGACACCTACCCATGCGCGCATTGGTCACCGGCGGCAGCGGCTTCATCGGCGCCTGGATCATCAAGGCCCTGATCGAGAAGGGCTACGACATCCGCTCCTTCGACATTCGCCCCGACCGCCGCGTGGCCGGCAATATCCTCGCCAGCGCGACGGACAACGTTGACTGGCGCATCGGCGACGTCGCCGACACCAACGCCGTCAAGGAAGCAGCCGAGGGCTGCGACCTCATCGTCCACCTCGCAGCCATCCTCACCCCGGATTGCCAGCAAAACCCGATCCGCGGCGTGAACGTCAATCTGGTCGGCACGCTGAATGTCTTCGAAGCCGCCCGCGAACTGGGGCTGGCAAAAGTCCTCTACATGTCGAGCGCCGGCGTCTTTGGCCCCGACCACGCAGCCGTCCCCGAACCAACGACGCTCTATGGCGCCTTCAAGCTCGCCGGCGAAGGCGCGGCCCGCGCCTATTGGGCCGACCACAAGATCGCCTCCGTCGGCTTCCGCCCCCTGATCGTCTATGGCCCCGAGCGCGAAACCGGCCTCACCGCCGCCCCCTCCCTTGCCTGCCGGGCCGCAGCCCGCGGCCAGGATGCGGAAATCCCTTTCTCCGGCGTAACCGACTTTGTCTACGTCACGGATGTGGCAGCCGCCTTTGCCGTGGCAGCAGACGCCGAACCGAATGGCGCCCGGGTCTATAACGTCACGGGAGAAACCTGTTCGGCCGCCGACTTCGCAAGTGCCGTCACCGCCGCGGCCCCAGGCGTCCAGATCACCTCGGCCGGCCCGAGCCTTCCCGTCTCAGCCGGCATGGACGGCACCGCGCTCCGAAATGACTTCCCCGGCCTCCCCCTGACATCGGTCGCAGACGGCATCAGCCGCACGATCGCCTTCTATCGGGAATTGAAGTAGCTGCGGCGTGTTGATCAACGCCCTCAGTGTCACTCAGCGCCGATCCGCGCCAACGCGCCCTTCAGCCACCACCTGCGCCCGCCGCCACAGGAATTCGAGCCGCACCGCGTCCTCATGCAGCACCCGGTAGTCCGGCTTCTGCTCTCCGGTCCTCTCAAAATCGGCGCGAGACCAGACCACGGCTTCAAGCGGTTCGAGCGCATGACCGAAAGCTGCGTGCGTCTCAAGAAATCCAAGCCCCGCGAACTCGCCCGCTTTGTAAATCCGCGTCGGCGCACCACCCGGCTCCCCTTCCGGCAAAATCCCCGAGACCTGCAACCGCCCCTTCCGGATCCGATAGACCAGGCCGCCTTTCGCCTCCCCCGGTGAGAATAAAGCCTCCCCCGCCTCAAGCCGCACCACCATACCGCGGCGGCGCCCGCCAACCGATTCCGCGCCGCGTCCCGCCCCTTTGCGCTTCCTGGCCCGTCCCTGTCGGTACGCATAGTCGAAGGCCATCACTATCCTCGTCGTGGGCGGCGCCCCAAAAGTTGCACAGTCAATTGTCGAATTCTCAGCCGCCTTTACTGACGCGCGACAATAGCAGCGGACGCCGACACTTGACCTGATCAGAACTTATCCTGCTTTCCCAGCAAGTTTGGGAGCAAAAACCGGCCTTATTGTTAAGCATGCAGACCATTTGGCCTCGGACCGAGGGCACCATTGATAACCTTGCCCCCAAAAGGCGCGCTGAACCACACCACTGTGAGCCAGACGTTTCAGATCGGCCGTTGGACCAGCGCAGGCCCAGGCGCAGATCCTGGCGTCGGCCCTGGCGCAACAGCTCTACGATCTTGCGATTACGCGGAAACCGAACGGGAACCCGCCGCCTCGCTCGCCGCAATGAAGGCCCGGAAGAGTTTCCGGTGCGCGCCGCGATAAATCAGAAACTCCGGATGCCATTGCACCCCCATGCGGAACCGTGAATTGGGGTCCTCGATCGCCTGAATCACCCGAAACTCATCGCGCGCGGCAACCCTCAGCCCCTCGCCCAGTTCCGCGACCGCCTGGCGATGCAGCGAATTCACGCGCAGTGTCTCTCGTCCAAAAATCTCACTCAGCCGCGTCCCCTCGACGAATGACACACGCTTCGCCGGCAGCGGCGTCCACAGCTCCGGCACGTCATAGTCGGACAGATCCTGGTGCAGCGTGCCGTTCAGAAACACATTGATCATCTGCGCGCCGCGGCACACGCCAAGCACCGGCAGGTCGCGCGTTGCCGCATACCCGAGAATGGCAAGTTCCATGGCATCGCGCGCAGGATCGATCCGGACGTCGAGCGCCGCTTCGCCGCGATAGAGTTCCGCGCCGATATCATCGCCACCGCCGATGATGAATCCATCGAAGCGCTCGAATGTATCGATCTCGACAGGGGCCACGAGGCGTTCCGGGCGTGCCCCCATCAGGTTCATCGAGAGCCAGTAGAACCACCACATATAGCGCCCGCCGCCGAGCGAACTGGTCACCCCGATGCGCGGTCTTCGCCTCGTCATGACAGGATCAGAAATTCGCTTGCCAACACCGACCAGTCGCGCGCCAGCAGCCGCTCGCTATTGGCGATATAGGCCTCCCCCATACGATCCAATACCTGGCGCTTCTCGGCCAGTTCCTCGACCACGCACCACCGGTTCCATTCCAGCATCAGATCCCAATCCGGATCACCGAGATTGGCATCCGGCAGCCGGTAGTGAAACGTCGGCCGCGCCGCCACCCTGAGATCACGCACGACCCGGCGCACCCGCTCGCTGTCCAACTCCATGAACAGCGGCAGCATGTCGAGTTCCCGATTTCGCGTCGCATTCTCTCGCAGATAATCATCAATCAGCTCTTCGCGCGTCGGCCAGTAGTCAGGCGACACGACGCGAGCGATGTAGGCCGGCGGGAACGGCTCGGCAAAGGCTGCGAACTGACGCGTGCCATCGATCTCGATCACCGCTCTCAGCCAGTCGGACATCAGCAGATAGGCCTTGAACACGGCCGTGATCCATTCGCTCTCGTCACTCGCAATCTCCGGGTTGAGCTGCGTCCCGAAGGCATAGAACGGGCTCGACTTGGTGCCCGATGCCCCCGCCGTCACCAACCGGTCGACCAACGCTTCAAGTTCCCCGAGGCGCGAGAGCACAATTGGCGGACCGACAATTTCGCACGGCACGATCAGCGAACTGATGTCTCCATAGATCCGGCGCATCTCTGCCCGAAAATACGAAAACGCATCGCCCTCCGCAGTCTTGTCCTTCTCCTCGCCATACGGGCGATGGGCGTACTGCGTATCGAGTTCGCAGGTGAAATCACCCAGCGTCGTCCCCCGGACGAAGAGACGGTGGGGATCTTCTTCCTCGATTTCCCCGCCGTAGCACTGGCGTACGATCTCGGCACAGGCCTGCGCCGAGATCGAGGCAAACTCCAATTCCACCCCAACCCGTCGTTCGCCGCCAGACGGGTTCTTGCGCCGCGGCGGCATCCGCATTGCTCTTTGAGACATCATGACCTGCCCTACCTCTCCACCTGCGCCCCTGCCCCGAACATGTCCAACATGCCCAACAGCGCGCGGCCCCGAAAGCTCCCTTCCTCTCTGGACGAAACGAGCGCCGATTGCTTGACGCCTCGATTGCGATCGGACCAAATTGCCCGTTCGCCTGGCCCATCTTCATCGGCCAGCCTGCCCCCGGCCGCTACCCGACAGGCAGACTAACACGTTGATCGAGGCAACGTGCCGCCCCCTCGACCTGGTGCTTCACGGCGGCAAACGAAACCCTCAAGGGAGGACATAAGAAAATGGCCAGTCACGCAACCGGCGACGGCGGCATCCCGCCACGCGATGCCAAGGCGCGCGGCCTCACGCGCATCATGACGCTCGGCGGGCATTACGGCACCCGCAACTACACCGTGAAGGGACTGCGCGACCAGAAAGGAAAGCGCGTCCTGTGTGAAACGCTGCCATTTTCCCCTGAAGAGGCCGCCGCCGCCGAAGCAGCCGGCATCGACACCATGAAGGTGCGCTTCGATCCCCGCCAGCCGGAACCCGCCATGGCGATCCGCAAGGCCGCCCCCAACACCTTCATGGCGTTCTCCGTGCCGCTGATCGCCGCCGCCAGCCCCGAAGAAGCCGTCCGCCTCGGTTATGACGCCATGGCCGTCGGCGCCGACGCCATCATGTGTCAGTGGGCACCCCGCTATATCGAAGCCGCTGCCGAAGCCGGCATTCCCGTCCAAGGCCACGCCGGCCTCGTCCCCCGCCGCAGCACCTGGACCGGTGGCCTCAGGGCGGTCGGCAAGACCCTCGATGAGGCGCTCTGGGTGTTCCGCGAAATCAAGGCGCTCGAGAATGCCGGCGCCTACGCGGTCGAAGTCGAGGTCATCCCCGAACCCCTCCTCGTCGAGATCACCAAGCGCACCACCCTGCTCACCTCCTCGATCGGCGGCGGCAAGGGCGGCGATCTTCAATTCCTCTTCGCCGAAGACATTCTCGGCAACAATCCCCCGCCCTATCCGCGCCACTCCAAACAGTACCGCGAGATCTACAAGATGATGCAGGCGATCCAGGACGAGCGCATCGCAGCCTTCAAGGAATATGTCGCCGACGTCCGCGAGGGCACGTTCCCCGCGCCTGAACACGTCATCAAGGCCCCCGACGGCCTGATCTCCGACTTCCTCGACGCCGTCGAAAAGGAAAGCTGACGTCGCCGCGCGCGCGGGCGCGCGCCGCCCGCCTGCAAAGCCGGGCGCCCGCAAATAGTTCCATTGTGATCACCCACGCCTTGCCCGGCGCTTGCCGGGCCGCACCCGCGCGTGCGAGCCTCCTGGAACGCAACGAACCAGGAGAATGAGATGCAGTCGGGCCAGATGGTGTTCACCGAAATGAACCGCGTGATCTTCGGCCGCCCCGCCGCCGAGGTCGTCGTCGAGGAGGCCGACCGGCTCGGCGCCAAGCGCGTCTTTATTCTCTCCGGCGGCACCCTCAATCGTAAAACAGATGAAGTGAAGAAAGTCGCCGCCGCCCTCGGCGACCGCTATGCCGGCGTTCACGACGACATGCCCGCGCATTCTCCCCGCGACGCCGTGGTCGCCTGCGCCAACGCCGCGCGCGATGCCGGCACCGATCTCCTGATCACACTCGGCGGCGGCTCCGTCACCGATGGCGGCAAAGCCGTCACCATCTGCCTTGAACACGGCGTCACCGATGTCGACGGCCTCGAAGCGTTCCGTTCCATCGTCAAGGACGGCAAACGCCATATCCCCGACTTCGCGGCTCCGAAGGTGCGCACGATCACGATCCCGACAACGCTTTCCGCCGGCGAATTCAACGCCCGCGCCGGCGTCACCGACACCCGCCTCAAGCTCAAACAGAGCTACATGAACCCCGGCCTCGTCCCCGTCTCCGTGATCCTTGATCCCGCCGTCACCGTCCACACGCCGGAATGGCTCTGGCTCTCGAGCGGCGTCCGCGCCATCGACCACGCCGTCGAAACGATCTGCTCCATTGATGCCAACGACTATACCGACGGCACCGCCATCCAGGCCCTCAAGTCGCTCAGCCAGGGGCTCGCCCGCTGCAAGTCCGACCCGACAGATCTCGAAGGCCGCCTCAAGTGTCAGATCGGCGCCTGGCTCTCGATGGTCGGTATCGTCGCCGGCACCCACCTCGGCGCCAGCCACGCCATCGGCCACATCCTGGGTGGCTCCGCCGGCGTGCCCCATGGCCACACCTCCTGCGTCATGCTCCCCTACGTCCTCGACTACAACAAACCCGTCAACGCCGACCGCCAGCAACTCGTTGCCGACGCCCTCGCCGCGCCCGATAAGCCTGCCTCCGAAACCCTGCACCACCTCATCAAGGGCCTTGGCATGCCCCGCACCTTGAGGGAAGTCGGCGTCGCGCGCGACGACCTCCCCCGCCTCGCTGAAAACTGCATGCTCGACGATTGGACCTTCTCTAATCCCCGCAAAATCTCCTCGCCCGGCCAGGTCATGGAGATTCTCGAAGCCGCGATGGGCTGATCCGGCCCGCCCGGCGACCGGCCCCGTGCGGCGGCGCCACACCTGCGAAGAATGCGAGAAACCTGCGCGTTTCTCTGCCCCCTGCCTTGTTTAGGCAAACTTTCTCGCCCAAGTTCCCCAAAGCACCACCTACCGTGGTGTTGGTGGCCCGCCGCCGCCCGCAAGGCGATGGCACCAGGCACCGAACGCGGGGGATGCACCCGTGAGGGACGACAACACTGACGGCCCGCGCGCCGCGCCTCATGACCTTGTCATCGCTGACGCCTCCGAGCGTCAGCGCGCGTTTCGCCGTGCCCGGCGCAATTCCGTGTTCGTGCGCATGATGCGATGGGTCCTCCCCGTCGTGGCCCTCGCCCTGCTCTCGACCTACGGCCTTTTCATGCAGCATCGCATCCGTATAGAAACCGGCGATGTCATCGGCACCCTCAACACCGGCACCCTCACCGGCACGGGCTTCGAAAACTTCACCATGACGAGCCCCAGCTACCAGGGCTACAACGCCAAGAACGGCTCACGCTACCACGTCAAGGCCAACCGCGCCCTGACCGACCTCTCCCGCGACAAGCCGATCGAACTCTCCGGCATCAGCGGCACCCTCCAGCAAGCCGACGGCCGCACCACCAGCATCGAGGCCGCCCAAGGCGTCTTCGACCAGAAGAAGCGCACCCTGGAGCTCACCGGCGGCATTTCCGTCGCAGCCCCCAACGACCTCGCCGTGCGCCTCCAGAGCGCCCTCGTCGATGCCGCAACCACCCGCATTACCTCGGCCGAGCCGGTCGAGGTCTCGATGCCGGACGGCGGCATTCGTTCCAACGCCTTCGAACTCGACCAGAAGAACCGCAAGATCTTCTTCACGAACGGCGTCACGGCAAACCTCATCCCGCGCCCCGGCCAGCCCCCGAAACAAGCCGAGCCCAAAGCCGCCCCCGCAAACATGGCCGCCCTTGGCGCCGATACCGGCCCCATCGCCATCACCTCGACCCGCCTCGAGGTCTCCGATACCGACCGCACCGCCCACTTCCAAGGCGATGTCCGCGCCAACCAGTCCGGCCGCACCCTCACAGCCCCCGAACTCACCGTGACCCTCGCGAAAGGCGCCCGCCTGCCCGGCTTGGGCAGCGCCGCGAAAAGCGCCTCGAGCGATCCCCGACAACGCGCCGGCGTTGAAACACTGATCGCTGAGAAAGGCGTCGTCCTGACCGATTCGAACGGCGAGGTCCGCGCCGGCCGCGCCGAGTTCTTCGTCACCCGCAACGAGGCGCACCTTTCCAATGCCGTCGAAATCAAGGGCGCCCGCGGCGGCGCCGTCACTGCCGATACCGCCACGATCGAAACGGCGACAAGCCGCATCGTCCTCACCGGCAAGGTCGTCGCCGAACAGAACCAGACACTTCTGCGCGGCACCCGTCTGGTCTATGAGCGCGAAAACGCCCGCCTCAGCCTGACCGCACCCGCCCAGCCCGGCGCCCCGGCAGGCCGCATCTTTGCCCGCCTCACCCCGGCCACCGCCCGGCCCCGGCGCAACCGGGCCACCCCCCGCGCGAGCCAGAGCCGCCTCGCCTTCACCACCGACCCGGACGCACCTGTCGAAATCACCGCCGCCAGCCTTGACGTCACAGACACCACCGAGACTGCCCGCTTCACCGGCGGCGTCCGCGCGCGCCAAGGCACTTTCTTGCTGACCGCCCCAACCCTGATGGCCCGCTACGCCGGGCGCATCGGCCTCGATGGGACGCAAGGCCGGGGCGGCGCACCAGTCACCCTCAAGACGATCCGCGCCGCCGGCCCCGTCGAGATCACCTCCGCCAACGATGTCGCAGCCACCGGCGACCGCGCCCTCTACGATGCCGGCGCCGAGCAAGTGACACTCACCGGCAACGTCGTCCTGCGCCAGGGCCGCCAGATCGTGCGCGGCGAAAAACTCACCGTCGACCTCAAGACCGGCCGCGCCCGTGTCGAGAATGCCGGGCGCGGCAACACCACCGCCAAACCCCTCCAGCATGGCGCAGCGCCGAAGATCACCGCGAACCGTAACCAGCGCGACTGTGGCGGCCGCATGTGCGCCGTGTTCTTCCCCCGCGACTTCGAACAACAGCGCGCCAAGCCTCAAGCACGCCCAAAACCCGCTGCACCACGGCCCGCGATCTCGAACGGCTGGTCAACTTCCACAACCACCAATTGATCGCCGTTCTCCCCCGCCGGAATGCTCCCCCAGAGCACACCACCTTGCCAACACGCCACCCCCGCCATATTCCCTTACCCAGAGCTGCGCTAGATCACCTCCCGAGTGCTGACACGCTCTGCCGGACGCAAACCTCGAGGCCGCCCCCGTGCGACTGTTCCCGCTGAAAAAGGCTCAGAAAGCCACCGCCCCGCCAGCCCCTGAGGCTTGGCACCGGCAGCCCGCGGCTTTCGACGGCGCCGATCAGCCGGCTCCCACTTTCCGGCGCCTCGAATCAGATGAACTCGATGCCCCCCTCGGAGAGGGCTGGCTGCAAGCAACCGACGTCCGGAAATCCTACCGCAACCGCATGGTCGTGCGCGGCGTCAGCCTCGCCGTCCAGCGCGGCGAGGCCGTTGGCCTTCTCGGCCCCAACGGCGCCGGCAAGACGACCGTCTTCTACATGATCACCGGCCTTGTCCCCGCCGACGAGGGCGCCGTCTACGTCGACGGCAAAGACGTCACGCGTCTGCCGATGTACCGCCGCGCCCGCCTCGGCATCGGCTATCTGCCCCAGGAAGCCTCGATTTTCCGCGGCCTCACCGTCGAGCAGAACATCATGGCCGTCCTCGAGATCGTCGAGCCCAAGAAGAAGGCTCGAAAAGAGCAACTCGACCGGCTGCTTGAGGAATTCAAGATCACGCGTCTGCGCAAATCCCCCTCGATAGCGCTATCCGGCGGCGAGCGGCGGCGCTGCGAGATCGCCCGCGCACTGGCAAGCCGGCCCTCCTTCATCCTCCTCGATGAACCTTTCGCCGGCATCGACCCCATCGCAGTCGGCGACATCCAGAACCTCGTCCGCCACCTGACCAGCCTCGGCATCGGCGTCCTCATCACCGACCACAGCGTGCGCGAAACCCTGAGCCTGATCGACCGCGCCTACATCATCCACGACGGCCAGGTCCTGACCGACGGCACCCCCGACGAGATCATCGCCAACGAAGATGTCCGCCGCGTCTATCTCGGCGACATGTTTGACTAGGTCGCCGCCGGTTTCGCTCGGCGCGCTCTAAGGCGGCACCGCCCGCGCGGAGCACGGGGATGGTCCATCTTCACGCGTGCCGGCCAGCACCACGCCGCGATAGACTGCACCGCAACCGTCGCCACAATGAAACACGCACCAACACTGCCTAATATTTGACCTTGGTGCCCGGCTGCCCCATCCAATAGTCTGCGCCCGGGGCACGCGGGCCTGTCCCACCGGGCCATTGTGTGCACAAATCTTGTTCGCCAACCGTCCGCGCCACCCGACACCCGGCCGGACCCATCGCTTCGCGCGTTAAGGTTCGATTAATGATGAACCCGCTCAACCGGCGTTTCCCGCCGATAACGCGACAAAGGTAGCCATCCGTAAACCTTAGCTCGGCACTGTCTGACGTCGAACAAGGGGATGGAATTGAAGGGTTGATCGATGGCTCTATCGGCCAAATTGGAGATGCGCCAAGGCCAGCAACTGGTGATGACACCCCAGTTGCAGCAGGCGATCCGTCTGCTTCAGCTCTCGAACATGGAACTCAACGCGTTCGTTGAGGCCGAACTGGAGCGCAACCCGCTGCTCGAGCGTGACGACGAGTTTGAGACACCCCCCCCGCCAGCAACCCCGACCGCCGACGCCCGCGAAGCCGAACCCGCCGCCCCCGCCACCGACAACGCCGACCTCGATTTCAACGCCGGCGAAGTCGACTACACCGGCACCTTCGACACCGAAATCGACAACGTCTACCCGGAAGCCTCGCCGGCCGAATTCGGCGTCGACCCGCAAGCCTCCTGGTCGAGCCTGCCCCGTTCCGGCGGCTCCTTCGATGGCGACGCGCCAGATTACGAATCCTATGTCGGCAACACCCTCTCCCTCAAGGATCACCTCACCGAGCAACTGAACCTCGCCGTGACCGCACCGGCTGAACGCATGATCGGGGCCCATCTGATCGATCTCGTCGACGACGCCGGCTATCTCGCCGGCAGCCTCGACGAGATCGCCCTCAAGCTCGGCACCGCCACCACGGCCGTCGAAACCGTCCTCACCAAGCTGCAGACCTTCGAGCCCACCGGCGTTTTCGCGCGCAGCCTGGCTGAATGCCTCGCCCTCCAGCTCAAGGAGCAGAACCGCTACGACCCCGTCATCGCAGCCGTTCTCGAAAACCTCGATCTGCTCGCAGCCCATAATCTTGCAGCCCTGCGCAAGAAGGCCGGCGTCGATCAGGAAGAACTGCACGACATCATCCATGAACTCAAATCACTCGAGCCCAAGCCGGGCCTGAAGTACGGCTCGACGCCCGTGCAGCCAGTCGTCCCCGATGTCCTTGTGCGCCCCGCCGGTGACGGCGGCTGGATCGTCGAACTCAACAGCGACACCCTGCCCCGCGTCCTCGTCAACCGCATGTATTACACGCGGGTCAACAAGTGCTCGAATTCCAACGGCGACAAGGACTACATCCAGGACTGCCTGCAAACCGCGAACTGGCTCGTTAAAAGCCTTGACCAGCGCGCCCGCACCATCCTGCGTGTCTCGGAGGAAATCGTCCGCCAGCAGGATGGCTTCTTCATGCACGGCGTCGAGCACCTTCGCCCCCTTAATCTGCGCACCGTCGCCGATGCCATCTCGATGCACGAATCAACCATCAGCCGCGTCACCTCAAACAAATACATGGCAACGCCCCGCGGCATCCTTGAGCTGAAGTACTTCTTCACCTCCGCCATCCAGTCCGCCGACAACGGCGATGCCTATTCCTCCGAGGCCGTACGCCACCGGATCAAAACGCTGATCGACGCCGAGACCGCCAAAACCGTCCTCTCCGACGATAAGATTGTCGAGAGGCTGAAGGCCGAGGGCATCGACATTGCCCGTCGCACCGTCGCCAAGTACCGCGAGAGCATGCGCATCCCCTCCTCGGTCCAGCGCCGTCGCGCAAAACGCCTGACCGCAGGCGCCCTTTGAGCGCCCTCTGACCCTTGCTTGACGCCACACGCCAAGCTCGCGCCGCAATGTCGCCGCAACCGCCTTCCAAACCCCGAAACACCGGGCAACCGATCCTTCAGGGTAATGCGAACCAGCAACCGCTTTCGTCGAATTCCATCCCGCTCAAGTCTTGCGCCGGCGCCCATCCGGTACGACGTTAGCTGTCGCGACGGTGTGTCCAACTGCTTCCCCTGACGTTCGACACCAAGTATGCTGACCCAGAGTGAAAGCGTGCGCGACCAATAAGAAAAGCCGGAGGTTACATGACCATTCAAGTGACGGGCAAGAATATGGAGACGGGAGATGCCTTCCAATCCTACGTCACCGACAAAGCACGCACAGTATTGGAGAAGTATATCGGCCCGGAAATCTCTGGTTACATTAGAATAGAGAAGATAAAGGCGCAGTTCCACACGCATTGCTCAATGCGCCTTAAGACGGGTCTCATGTTGGAATCACAGGGCCAGGCAAACGACCCCTTCGCCAGCGCGGACGCCGCTTTGGAGCGTTTGGAAAAACGTGTCCGCCGCTATAAGCGTCGCCTGAAGGACCATCACCATGGCAACGGTCATGCCAATGCGCGGTTCACCCCGGCAACCGATTCCGTGGTTCAAATCAACGAAGAAGACGATAATCAGCCAGCCGAGCAACACGATCCGATCATCGTCGCCGAGTCGGTTAGAGAGGTCCGCAACCTCTCCGTCAGTCAGGCTGTTATGCACTTGGACTTGACGGAACAGCCCTTTTTGGTGTTTCGACATGCGGGAACAGGTGCCGTCAACATCGTTTACCGTCGCGACGACGGAAACGTCGGTTGGATTAACCCGGAAGAGCCGGCGGCAAAATAGAGCCAAGAGGCAGCACCGCCACAATGGCTGCAAAACATTTGGATCATTGAGCGCGTGAAGGCGCTGTGCGCGGTTTTCGGCACATTTGCTGCTTAGCATCCGCGTCGATTAGAGCTTTTCACGAGGACGGATTGTCATGGATCTCGCAGATCTCGTATCGCAACAGGCCATTATTCCCGCTCTCAAGGCGGAGAGTAAGAAGCAGGCGCTTCACGAGCTGGCAGCCACAGCAAGCCAGCTATCGGACATTGCGATCCCTGCCCGTGAAATCTTCGACACCCTCCTCCAGCGCGAACGCCTGGGCTCGACCGGGCTTGGCCGCGGCATCGCCATCCCGCACGTCAAATTCAAGCAGCTCGACCGGATCTACTGCCTCTTCGCACGCCTTGAAAAACCGATAGATTTCGAGGCCTTGGACGACGAGCCCGTTGATCTCATCTTCCTGCTGCTCGCCCCCGAGCACGCCAGCGGCGACCACCTCAAGGCCCTCGCCCGCATTTCGCGCCTGTTGCGTGAGCCTGATGTGCTCCAGCGCCTGCGCGAGGCCGAAGACCCCGGCGAGATATTCCGGGCACTGACAGAGCCGGCAACGCCGCACGCAGCTTAGTTTATTTCCGGTTTGAGACCCGACTGTGCCGATCGTGATCGGCCTGCGCCAAACCCGGCAAACACGATCTATGCCGAACCGAATCGAGCCTCAGGGTGCCAAACCGGCTCAAAATCGTTTCACGTGAATCAAGCGCCCCAATCAAACACTTGCCCGCCTCACCAAGCGCTGCGATGCACCGAAAGTGCCGCGCCCCGTGGCAAGCACCGCCATGCCCGCGCATTGAGCTTTGTGCCCAAAATATAGACAGACCGCCCCCCGCCGCGATGCGGCGGCTTTCGATCAAAGCCCGAGTGCGGCTGGACTGACGAACCACAGACCAGCCAACCCCGCAAACCCGACCAGGATCCGCCACCACGCGAAGAACGCGAAGCCGTGGCTTGAAACGAAATCGAGCAGATAGCGAACCACCACGACGGCCGCGAAGAACGACACCACAAACCCGATCGCAATCGCCTGCGTGTCGTCGGGCGAAAGGACCGACCAGTTCTTGTAGAGATCGTAGGCGAAAGCGCCCGACATCGTCGGCATCGCCAGAAAGAACGAGAACTCCGCCGCCGACCGCTTGTCGGTGCCAAGCAACAGCGCCCCCACAATCGTCGCCCCCGACCGTGAAACACCCGGGATCATCGCGACGCACTGGCATGCACCGATCGCAAGCGCCATCAATGGCGGGAAATCCATCGCGTCCGTATAGCGCGGCTTCAGTGGCAAACGGTCGACGATCAGCAGGATGACGCCGCCAATGATCAGCGTCGAACAAATCAACAGCGGACTCTCGAACAGCACCGTCTTGATGAAGTCATGCGCCATCACCCCCACCACGACGGCAGGCAGAAACGCGAGCAACACCGCGATGACGAACCGCCGCGACCGCGCATCACTCGTCAACGTCGCGGCAATCTTCCACAACTTGCCGAAATAAACCGACAGGATCGCGAGAATGGCGCCAAGTTGGATGAGCACCTCGAAGACCTTGCCCGGGGAATCAAAGCCGAGAAAATAGCCCGCCAGCAGAATGTGCCCCGTCGATGAGACCGGAATAAATTCCGTGAGGCCCTCAAGCAGGCCAAGCAGAACGACCTGCCAGGTTTCCATCGGCTACAAACCTTTCCAAAGGTGTCGGCAACGCGCTTGGGAACACGCGTCAGTTCCCAGCGCCAGACGCATGCCTACCAAACCGCGCCCCGAGCGCAAGAGCGTCACTGCCACACATTGGCCGCCCCTCGTCCGCATGGTGAACACTGGGTCGCCAGCCGCCTCCGGTCGATCGCAACGTCGCGCCACAAAATCCTGTCCGGTTGACGAATCGACCCGAGCGCCGCTCAATCCCCCCGGCCCGGACCATCGGCCGGCCCAAATGTCGCAGCTTCGCGCGGCAGACCGCTAAACCTGGTGACTGGGATGGCCCTGAACCGCCTGACACACTTTCCCCCTCTGCCCCCATTCGCGGTCGATCCGTCTGCTGCTCGCCGAGCTGCGCCTGCCCCACGACGAAATCATCGAGGCCCCCTGGAACTGGCGCCGCGAGTTTCTCGCCCTGAACCCGGCCGGCACCCTCCCCGTGCTCGAACTCCAGAACCACATGGTGCTCTGCGGCACCTACCCGATCACCGAGTATCTCGCTGAGGAAGCCGATGGGCTCGCCCCCGACATCGACCGCCCGCCGCTGTTTCCCGGTGATAGTGAATCGCGCGCCGAGATCCGCCGCCTCGTCGACTGGTTCCACCTCAAGTGCCATCAGGAAGTCACCCGTGACCTGCTCTACGAGAAGCACCACGCCCGCGCCGCCGGCATCACCGGCCACACGCCGAACTCAGACGTGCTGATCGCATCCAACCGCAATCTCAAACAGCACCTGCGCTACATCGGGTTCCTGACCGATTACCGCCGCTGGCTTGCCGGCGATCTCATGAGCTTTGCTGATCTCGCCGCCGCCGGCCACATCTCCTGCCTCGACTATCTGGGCGCGATCGACTGGGACCAGCACCCCTCGGCCCGCGAATGGTACATGCGCCTGAAGTCACGCCGCGCCTTCACGCGGCTCCTCGATGACCGCGTCCCCGGCCTCAGCCCCCCACCGCACTACGACGACCCCGATTTTTGAGCCGAATGCCGCCGCTGCACGCCTATTGCGCCGCCGCGACCTCTCGCGTTCGAGCTTGAAGCATGACCGCCGCATCGGCCCTGGACATCTGCGTTTGAGCCCTTGTCAGGGGGCGATTGCGACCGCAGACTGTCCGTGCTCGGCGTGTCGCGACGAGCATTGTATTGGTTAAGAACCGGCGAGGTCGGTCTTGAGGTACGCGCCTTGGGAAGAGAACGGACCAGCGCCAGATGGTGCGACCGACGGCGTTTCAGGCGCGGCCGGTTCGCAAGGCCAGCGGGAGCGCAGTGCGCAGGCGCGGTTTCATGAACTCTTCGGCATGGTCTCGATCGTGGCCATGCATGCGCCGTACGATCAACAAATCCCGTTTGGCGAGCCAGGCAAACGATCATGAGTTCAGTCGGTCACCGTCGAAAAATCAAGGGCTTGCTGATCACGCTGAGTATAGTGATTGCAATTCCGCTCCTACTATACGGCTACTATCAGTATCACGTCTGGTCGCGGACGTACCGATTCCGCGTCACGGTCACCGTTGCAACGCCAGACGGCGACAAGATTGGTTCGAGCGTTTTTTCTCGATACTGGGGTCGACGGCGGAAGATCTCCTACCCGGTATCGAATTGGGGCGACAAAGTCTGGGGCGTCGCACCAATCGTCGACCTCGGGAATTACGGAACGCTGGTGCCAGTGCTTGAGGTTATGTCGGGAAATTTCCGTCAGGGAGACTTTTCGAATGCCGGTGCGTCTTATATCGGCGTCGCCAATCTCCCGCCGTCCAAATACGCCGAGAACGGGATTAATATTGATTTCAGTGACATTGAATCGATGGGCAAGCTTTCTATCCCCCTTAATCGTGCGCCTCAATTGGTTTTTGTCGCTCCTTGGGCTGTTCGGCGCGAACAAGCCCAACTCATTCTGCCCAACGAGTTCGAGAAGAACATTGGGCATGGAATCCGAATAAAATCCATCACGTTGGAGCGTACTCGAGACACGCTTATCGAACGCATCCCCGACGCACCCGAATGGCTATGGAGTTTGCGCAAGCAATATGCGCCAGGACAGAAACGACATTATAGATCTTCTGCGCAGCTTCACTTCGATATAAGTCAAGTCGAATCAGAATTCCCTCCCCGCTTTCACGATTGGAGCCCGTCGCAATGACCAATCAACTCATGCGCGCAATCCTGGCGTTGGATGCCTACAACCGTGGCTACGATGCCGGCACCAAGGTGTTGGCGAACCTGTCGCAGGTTATCACGGGGCCGACGCTGCATATTCATCCGGTTGTGCGACGGTTGGTCGATGTCGGGGCTTTGGAGGAGATCGGCGCTGGTTTCGCACCTCACTACCAACAAATCCCATTTGGCGAAATCGGCCGCCTGCTCGGCGAACCGCTCAAGCGGAACCGTGTCGCGCTGGCGTTCGAGGCGGATGCTGAACAGACGGGCCGGCAGACGCTTGCCGGCATTGCGATTTGGGCGAGCGTTTCCGAGGCCGTGGATGCGAAGATCCGCGGGCAGATCGCGGATGGCGTCTTTCCGGTTCGATTGGCGCCTGACGAGTGGGCGAGCGGCGAGATCAATTGGCTGCTGGATGTGATTGCGCCGTCGCGAAATGCCGGCACCAAGGTGTTGGCGAACCTGTCGCAGGTGATCGGAGGGCCGACGCTGCATGTTCATCCGGTTGTGGGCCGGTTGGTCGATGTCAGGGCTTTGGAGGAGATCGGCGCCGTGTTGGGACACGGGAAATCGACGAGCAACGACCGTAACATCGCCGACACGGAGCGAAGGCGATGACAATTGCGAACCTGGCTCGATCTAGGATAGTCCGCCTGGCAGCACTCCTGACCGCCGCTTTAGCGTTGGTCGGCTGTGACACTTACCCCGTGAACTATAAGTATCGACTGACCTTGGAAGTCGAGGCCGATGGAAAGGTCCATACTGGCTCGAGTGTCGTTCACGTATGGGTTCGAGAGAATGCGGAAGTTCTGGGGCGGTATGGGTGGCGTCCACCTCGGGGCACTGGGCGAGGCGACGGTCGTGGATCTTGGCAAGGGCCGGTTCCTGATCGCGCTTACTGACCGAGCGCGAATACAAGACAAACATCTGGATGCCGGACAATCGCAAACCGCCGGCAAGTCGCGACCTCGATCCATGGGAACTGCCTCTCCTGGTCACCTTCACAGATGCGAGTGATCCGAAGACGGTAAGAGAAGTTGACCCAACGAATTTGGCGTCGACACTCGGCCCCGGCGTCCAAGCTGCGGCGTGCCCACGTCGAGGTCGCAGAGGAACGGCCAAACGGTTCCATCCTCAAGCATTTACCTTGGCTAACGACGATCGGCGATGCTGGATGTTAGATGGTCGCAGGTATTCGACGAGAGATGCCGAAAACCGCTTCGCCAATACGTTGGTCGAAGTTACAATTTCATTTCGCCAGCACCCTGAAGGGACACGCTCCAATGGCTATCAGTGACGGACTCTTTCTCGCGATCCTATCAATGGATGCTTGTAACTGAGGTTATGCGCCGGGCATAAAAGTACAAGGCCAACCGCTTGGTGTGGGCGGGCAAATTGGAAACCCAACCATAATAAATGAGAACCGCTCGGCCCCTGCTGAGCAAGCGATCGAATTCTACAAGCGCCAACGCCGCCGTAGGTTGGGTTAGCACGGCCACTCAAACCAAAAATTTACGCGAACCATTCGCCGTGCGTAACCCAACGTTACCGCCACTTACCCCGCTGTTGGGTTCCGCGTGTCGCAACGCTATGCCACGATATCCACCGCGGTGATCCCGCGAACCCAACCTACAGTTTCTATCGGTACCCGGAAGCGAGCGCCACACCGAGGCGCCCGCGCGCTCACCGGCCTATTTCGCCGCCGCCGTCTCGCGTTCGAGCTTGAAGCCCTCGTAACCGGCCTCCGTCACCGCGTCGCACTTTTCGCGATACGTCACCATGCCGCCGGCATACGGCATGAAGACACGCGGCTTGCCCGGCACATTCGCGCCGAGATACCAGGAATGGCCGACCTGCGGCAGCAAGGTCTTGTTGGCCGCCTCGTTGACGTGTGAAACCCATCCCTCGACCGCCTCTTCCGTCGGCTCGATCCGGGCAATCCCGTTTGCGCGCATGTAGTCAATGCAGTCGCTGATCCACTCGACATGCTGCTCGATCGGCACCGGCATGTTGCACAGCACCGACGGACTGCCAGGCCCGGTGATCGTGAACAGATTGGGAAAGCCTGCGACCCCAAGGCCGAGGTAATTGCGCGGCCCTGCAGCCCACGCGTCCTGGAGTTTCACCCCGTCCCGCCCCGTGATGTTGAGCGACAGCAGCGCCCCCGTCATCGCATCGAAGCCCGTCGCAAACACGATCACGTCGAGTTCGTATTCCGCCCCGGATTGAAGGCGGATACCGGTCGGCGTGATCTCCACGATCGGGTCAGCGCGCACATCGACAAGATCGACGTTGTCGCGGTTGTAGGTCTCAAAATAGTCGGTATCGATCGGCGGGCGCTTGGCCGCATAGGGGTGGTCGATATTGGCGAGCTTCTCCGCCGTCTCCGGATCCTTCACGATCTCACGGATCTTGTTGCACAGAAATTCCTTCGCCGTGTCGTTGGCCTTTTTGTCCGCCAGCAGGTCCCCGAACGCGGCGCGAAACTGCAGCCCGCCCTTCTCCCATGCCGCCTCGTAAATCTCCTGACGCTCCGCCTCCGAAACGTCGAATACACTGCGCTCCGCGATCCGGAACGGATGCCCGTTCGGCGTCGATTGAACCGTCTTGCGGATCTCATCGAAGTTTTCGCGAACGTAGGCCTTGAACTCATCCGTCAGCGGCGCGTTGCGCGCCGGCACCGAGTAGTTCGCCGTGCGCTGGAACACCGTCAGATGATCGGCCTCGGCCGCAATCACCGGCACCGCCTGGATACCCGTCGACCCCGTCCCGATCTGCCCGACGCGCTTGCCCGTGAAATCGACGCCCTCATGCGGCCACTGGCCGGTGTGATACCATGCGCCCTTGAAGCTCTCGAGCCCGGGGATCTTCGGCACGTTCGCCGTCGAAAGACAGCCCACGCCCGTGATCAGGTAGGTCGCCGACAATCGCTCGCCATCGGCCGTCTCGACGCGCCACAGATTGGCCGCCGCGT
Source organism: uncultured Alphaproteobacteria bacterium (assembly GCA_963696075.1). Classification (GTDB taxonomy): domain Bacteria; phylum Pseudomonadota; class Alphaproteobacteria; order Rhizobiales; family Hyphomicrobiaceae; genus CAJQQK01. The sequence continues at coordinate 50,039 of CAVOJD010000002.1, forward strand.
CATAGGTCGCGGACTTGACCTCGGTCTTGAACCGGATGTCGCGCTTAAGGTCGAACTTGTCGGCGACGAAATTGAGGTAGCGGCGGATCTCCGCATGCCCCGGATAGCGCTCAGACCATTCCCATTCGCGCGCCAGTTCATCCGAGAACGCATAGCAGTAGGAGTGGCTTTCCGAATCGCACCGCGCCCCCGGATACCGGTTCCAGAACCACGTCCCCCCAACGCCCTCGCCGCGCTCCACAACAACCGCCTTAAGGCCCAGCCGGTCGCGCAGCGCATGGAGTTGATAGAGCCCGGAGAACCCGGCCCCAACGATGATGGCGTCGAAGTCCCCTTTGCCGCTGCGAGCCTGATGCGGGCGTTGTTCGGTAACGCTGGCCATGGTCGATCTCCTTCGCTTCCAACCCGCGCTGAGCGGGCCATGCGATCCAAATATATCTAGGGCTCAGCCATACCCAACGCTATGATCGCGGGCAATATTGGCAGGCCAGGAATCATATAGCGCATGCGCCCGCGTCACAGCCCGACGCCGCGCACCAGCCCCTGCGAGCCCGCGGTTAAGACGGAGAAATAGCGATGACGCAGAACTTTGAATCGCGCTCAATCTACGTAAATGCCGCCGGTTTCGAGGTCCACGCCACCGCCTGGGGCGCCGCCGATCAGCCAGGCCTCATCATGTGGCACGGGCTCGCCCGCTCGGGCCGCGATTTCGACTGGATCGCGAAGGCGCTCGCCGACCGTTTCTACGTCGTCGCCCCCGACACCATTGGCCGCGGTCTCTCAGCATGGTCGCCTGCCCCGGAACAGGACTACTGCTTTGCAACCTACATGAAGATCGCCGAAGCCCTTGCCGACAGCCTTGGCTTTGAAACGCTCTCCTGGCTCGGCACCTCGATGGGCGGCACCCTTGCCATGCGCCTCGCCGCCGGCTCGATGAACGGGCGCATCGATCGCCTCATCATCAACGACATCGGCCCAACCCTTCCAGCGCCCGCCATCGACCGCATCAAATCCTACGTCGGCGCCCCGCCCGAGTTCGACACCCTGACCGCGCTCGAAGCCTATTTCCGCGAGATCTACGTCCCCTTCGGCGCCCACACCGACACCCAATGGCGCCACATGGCGGAGACCTCCTACCGCCGCCTGCCGAGCGGCAAGGTAACAACCCACTACGATCCAGCGATTGTCCGTCAGTTCTTCGACCACCCCCACGACTACGAGATTTGGGACCAGTGGGAGGCAATCGACGCGCCCACGCTACTGCTGCACGGCACAACCTCAGACCTCCTCCTTCCCGACATCATCGAAGAGATGCAACGGCGCAAACCCACCCTCGAAGTCGCCGACATCCCTGGCTGCGGCCACGCGCCGGCCCTCAATACGCCTGACCAGATTGAGATCGCCCGCCGCTTTCTGGTGCCGTGAATTTTCAAACAAACGACACCAGCGCACCACCGCAATGCGTCCGGATGCTCCATCACCTAAATTTTGTCATCCTCGGGCTTGTCCCACTGCTGTCCGGTTCAGCTTTCCGCGAAACGGCGCAACAGCCTGATTGGGCCTCTCGATTTCATGATCGATGGTGGTCGAGACGCGAAATCCCGACCGGCGTCGGCTCGTTTGTTTTTCCATTTCATTAGCCACCCCCACGCCGTCATGGCCGCGCAGGCGGCCATCCACGGGCATCTCCAATCACGCGGCTGCTCGGGTCACTCAGTCGTTGCCGCGGAACATGAGCTCCACAGCCAGCGCCTCGTTTGCCGAGGCGCGCGTGGATGGCCGCCTGCGCGGCCATGACGGGATGGGGAGGGGAAGCGCGGTCTACGCCTAAAGCCATGGAGTTAAACCGGACAGCAGTGGGACAAGCCCGAGGATGACACAGTCAGGCCGAACAATACCCCCGCCGCTAAGCGTACGTCCCCGCCACCTTCGCAATCTCATCAAGCACCGGCAGCGTCTTGTCCGCGCTCTCCGGCGGCAGCGAAATCACGACCCGGTCGATGCCGGCATCCGCGCTCTTTGCAATTGAATCGCCCTCGAGCGACACCCCGAAGCTCGTGAGCGGCAGGTCTTCACGTTTGCGCCCCTCGGCCTCCGCCATCTTGTAGAACTCGCCAATCACTGCCGGCAGATCCATGCGCCCGCCAAGAGGAATCCACCCGTCGCCGTAACGGATTGCACGCCTGGCTGCATGCGGGAACCCGCCGCCAACGATGATCGGCGGATGCGGTTTCTGCACCGGCTTCGGCCACGTCATCATCTTCGACAGGTTGACCATCTCACCCGAATATTCCGGCTCCTTCTCGGTCCAGATCGCCTTCATCGCCTCGATGCGCTCTCGCATCAGCTTGAACCGGCTTTTGAATTCGGTGCCGTGGTTCGCCATTTCTTCCGCGTTCCACCCGCCCCCGACGCCAAACAGGAAGCGTCCGTTCGAGATCTGGTCGAGGCTCGCCACTTCCTTTGCAACCTGGATCGGATCGCGCTGGATCACGAGGCAGACGCCCGTGCCGATCTTGATCTTCTCCGTCACGGCCGCGACCGCTGAGAGCACCACGAACGGATCCATCACGTCATAGTACTGTTTGGGAAGCTCACCACCGCCGGGCCAAGGCGACACCCTCGGCAGCGGAATGTGACTGTGCTCCGGCGCCCAGAGCGATTCGAGCCCGCGCTCCTCAACCGCCCGGCCCAGCGCCACAGGCGAGATCGAATAATCCGTCATGAACATCGCAACGCCGAATTTCATCGCATTTTCCTTGTCCCATGCGGTGATGGAAATTCATCCCGCCTTTGAGTTCTTGCCCTTCAGTCCCCGCACCACCGCCGCGGTAATCGACTGCGCTCTCTGAGCGACATCGAACGTCATCACGTCCTCATCCTCCAACGGCGCCTCAAGCGTTGCGATCTGGCTGTCGAGGAGACCCGGCGGCATGTAATGGTTGCGCCGCGCCTTCATCCGCCGCGCAATGACATCCTTCTCACCCGCCAGATGCACGAACCGGACATCCCCGCCCGCCGTCTTCAAACGCTCGCGATACGCCCGCTTGAGCGCCGAACACGCAATCACCACCGATCCGCCCGCCGCTTCGATCTCGCCCGCCGCCTCGCAGATGCGCGCCAGCCATGGCCACCGGTCATCATCCGTCAGCGGCGTCCCCGCCGCCATCTTCTGGCGGTTGGCCTCGGTGTGCAGATCATCGCCTTCGATGAACGTCCAATCCATGCGCCGGGCAACGTCGCGGCCAACCCGCGTCTTGCCCGCCCCGGAAACGCCCATGACGATGACGATCATCTTCCAACCTCTTCGTCCGGCTGCACCCACGGCCCGTGAAAGTCACCGGGCTGGTCGGTTCGCCGGAACCCATGCGCGCCGAACCGGTCGCGCTGGCCTTGAACGAGTTGCGTTGCAAGCGGTCGACGGCTGAGGCTCTCGACATAATTGAGCGCCGCCGCCAGCACCGGCACCGGTGACCCACCAACAACCGCGGTTGCGACCGCCCGCCGCCACGCCGGCCGCGCCACCAGCACACGCTCGAGTATCGAGGGCACCAGGAACAGATCCGTTCCCGTCCCTCTCCCGCGCTCGCGCCGCGCCATCGAACGTATCAGCCAGACCCGTCGAGCATCCCCATCCGAAGGATACTGCCCGCACGCCACACCCTGAGCAGGGACGACACATCCTCCCGCCATCCGTTCTCTGCACTTGCGGCCGCAAAAATCTGGACGCCCTGCGCCAGCGAGGTAATCATCGCCGCCGTCAACGCAGCTTCGAGGTCATCGACAAGGCCGCGCGCCTCACCCGTCGGCACACCGCGCCCCTCATCCGCACCGGCAAGCTGACGGGCCAGCGCCCGTTGCGCCGCCTGGCCTGAGACCTGCCGCGCCGCCAACGCCTCCATGACCGCGGTCGCCGGCACGCTGTGTTCCACGGCTGCTGCCGCCGTCCAACTCCCCGTCCCCTTCTGCCCCGCCGCGTCATCGATCAGCGGCAACATCGCCCCACCCGTCAACGCATCCCGCGCCTGCACGATCTCCGCCGTGATCTCGAGCAGAAATCCTGCCCCCGCCCCCGCCGTGCTCCAGCGCGTGAAATGATCGGCGATTTCCGCGTCGTCGAGCCTGAGCACGTCGCGCATCACCGCATGCGTCTCCCCGATGGCCTGCATGATGGCGTATTCGATGCCGTTGTGGACCATCTTCACGAAGTGACCCGCCCCGCCCGGCCCGAAATGGTCGATCGTCGGTGTCCCATCTCCTGCCTTCGCCGCGACGTCGGCCAGCAGTTGCTTTGCCCGCGCCCAATCCTGCGCACCGCCGCCTGCCATCAGCGCCGCCCCGTGACGCGCCCCCTCCGCGCCGCCGGAAATGCCAATGCCGAGAAAGCCGAACCCGCGCCCGGCCAGCTCCGCCGCGCGCCGCTCCGTGTCGCGATAGTAGGAATTTCCAAGATCGATGATCGTGTCGCCGGGCGCCAGATGCGGCGTGATCGCCGCGATCTCCTTGTCGACCTGCTCCCCCGCCTTGACCATCAAGAGCACGACCCGCGGCGCCTCGAGCGCATCCGCCAGTGCCTTGTGATCATCGACGATCGCGAGCCCCGGCGCCGACCACCCCCGCGCACTCTCCCACGAATCCGTCGCGATGATCCGGTGCCCCTTGTCGTTGAGGTTGAGCGCCAGATTGCGCCCCATCACCCCGAGCCCGATCAATCCCGCCTGCATCACAAAAACCTTTCAAGTCGAACCGCTATCGCAATCGCACCGCAGCCTCTGAGACCTGTCTCAGGAGGCCCCATCCAAGACCTCTTGCGCCAGCATGGCAACCCACACCGGCCCCGCCCCCGTGGCGAGCCGGCTGGCCGCCGGCATCGCCAGTTTGCCGTCCGAAGGGTCGAGCGCATGGGCAGCCATGTGGTCTGATTTTTCACCCGCAACAATCAGCCAGCGGTGATCGGCGGAGAGCGCAAAATTCCGCGGGCAGTCCTCCACCCGCCACACACCGCTCATCACCAGCCCGCCTGTATCGGCGTCTATCTGGTGCAGCTGGATCGTGCTCGAATTGCGCTCGCTGGTATAAAGGTGCCGGCCATCACCGCTCACCAGGATCTGCGCCCCCCACGCCTCCCCCGTCTCGGACGGCGGCTGATAGGGAAACGTCGCTTCGAACCGAAGCACGTCACCGTCCACAACGAGCTGATCGACCGTGCCCCCCTTCTCGTTCAGAAGGTAGGCCGTCCGCCCATCGCGATGAAACGTCAGATGACGCGGCGCGAAGCCAGGCCCCACCTCGAACGCCTCCAGCCCCACGTCTTCCAATGCGCCCGTGTCGGCATCAAAGCGGAACTGCTGGACGACATCCGCCCCAAGGTTCGGCACCAGCACCCGGCCCCCGTCGGGCGTCACAAGGATCTGATGCGCACCATCCCGAACCGGCACGACGGTGCCCGCCGCCTGACGCACAACCCCGTCGCCGGAGATCGGAAAAGTTGCAACCACACTCCCCCCGACCGAGGCCGCCAGCAGAAAACGCCCGCCCGGCGCGACCGTGATAAACGACGTCCGCGCCGGCGCCGGCACGAGGTCCTGCATCGCTAACCGCCCGGTCGCCGCATCAATCGCAAATGTTGCAAGCGCCGGTTGCTTCGCATCACGGCCATCGCCGAACAGCGCCGCATAAAGATGCCGTCCGTCCGGCGTCATCGCCAGCGCCATTCCATCACCCGGCAGATCAAGCGATTGCACCGGCTCGAGCGTACCCGTCTCGCCATCAAGCCGCGCCACATCGATGCAGCGGCCCTTCTGGCACGAGACGTAGACGAAATGTCCGCTTGCCATCTGAGCCTCCGCCTCAACCGCGCACAAGCGGCATCACGTCTTCACCAAACCGCTGGATCGTATCGCTCATCTCATCGAGACTGCCGGCTGGAAACGTCAGGTTGAGCTGCTTGACCCCAACGTCTGCGAGCGCCCGGATATCCTCCGCCATCTGTTCCGCCGAGCCCGTCATCATCGCCCGCGGTGTATCGAACCCCGCCACCGCCTCGAACGAGACAGCCTGGAAATAGACATAGGCGATATCAATCGTCGCTGGATCACGGCCTTGCCCTTCAGCAATGCCAGCAAGCTTTTCAATGCCCGCCTTGAGCCGCTCGGGCGTGTCGAGACGATGCTTGGGATTGCGCGAACCGGGATACCACGCATCACCAAGCCGCGCCGTCCGCCTCAGCGCCGGATTGCTCTCACCCCCGACCCAGACCGGAATGCTGCGCCCCCCATAAGGCTTCGGCGCGAACAAGATCCCCTCGATATCGACATGGTCGCCCTTGTATTCCGGCTTCGCTTCCGACCAGAGCACCTTGAAGGCTTCGATATATTCATCCGTCACCTTGCCGCGCTTGTCGTAGGGCTGCGTCTCGAGTGCCTCGAACTCCTCCTCCAGCCACCCCGCGTCCGACCCCGAGGATCAGGCGCCCTTCGGAAAGAATATCCGCCGTCGCCAGCATCTTCGCCGTCAGCACCGGCGGCCGGTAGGGCACGACCAGGACAGAACTCAGCAGTTTCAGTTTCTCGGTGCACCCGGCGAGGAAAATCAAGGTCGACAGGACATCGAAACAGAACCCGTCCTTCGCCGCCGTGTCCCAGCGCCCACCCTCGCTGTAGGGATAGGTGGAATCGAGCGTATCCGGCACGATGACATGGTCGCTGACACTCAGAAAATCATACCCAACCCGTTCCGCGAGTTGGCCGATCCGCATATAGGCCGCCCGCGTACTCATGATCCCGCGCGCGCCCGTGTTGATCCCGAATTCCATAGCCACTCATCCTCCGTTCAAGGCGCGCCCGTCCCGCTCATAATGCGGACCGGCAGGCGGCCTTATGTGTTCTCCCGCGCGAAATCCCGCGCCGGTTGATTGATCGTCTCGGTCAATGGCTGAGCGCGATAAGAAGCCTCGATCCGGTCCTCCGCCGAGGCATGATAAAGCGTGCGCCGCTGCAATGGCTCGCGCCCAATCGACGTGATCAGCCGGTCCATCTCTTGCGGCCCCAATTCCTGACCGTGCTGTGCACCCGCAGCCCGCGTAATCGTCTCGTTCATGAGCGTGCCGCCAAGATCGTTGGCACCCGCCTTCAAGGCCGCCAGCGCGCCGTCCGGCCCCATCTTCACCCACGACGTCTGGATGTTGGTGATCACCGGATTGAGGACGAGCCGCGCCACCGCATGCATCAGGATCGCCTCACGCCACGTCGGGCCGGGCCGCGCGCGGCCCTTGAGATAGATGGGTGCTTCGCTTGCCACGAACGGCAACGGCACGAACTCCGTGAACCCGCCCGTGCGCGCCTGAAGATCACGCACCGCCAACAGATGCCGCGCCCAGTTTTGCGGTCCATCGACATGCCCGAACATGATCGTCGCCGTCGACCGCAACCCGACGCGGTGCGCCGTCTCCATGACTTCGAGCCACTCAGCCGTAGTGATCTTGTCCGGACAGATGATCGCCCGCACCTCATCATCGAGCACCTCCGCCGCCGTCCCCGGCAGCGACGACAGCCCGGCCGCCTTGAGATTGCGCAAAAACGCTTCGAGCGAGACCCCGAGGGTCTGAGCCCCCTGCCAGACTTCCAGCGGCGAAAACGCATGGATGTGCAGCCCCGGCACCGTCTGCGTGATGCGCCGGCAGATATCGAGATAGGTCTCGCCCGTGTAGGCGGGATGGATCCCCCCCTGCAGGCAGACTTCCGTCGCCCCCCGGTCCCATGCTTCGCGCGCGCGCCGCTCGATCTCATCAAGATCCAGCACATACGGCTTGCCGCGCAAATTCTCGCTCATCTTCCCCTTCGAGAAGGCGCAGAACTGACACCGATAGCCACACACGTTGGTGTAGTTGATGTTGCGATTGACCACATACGTCACCGTCTCACCGCGCATCTCGGCCCTGACCGCGTCCGCCGCCGCAACGACCCGCGCAAACGCCTCCCCGCGCGCCTTGAGCAAACCCGCGACCTGTCCGGCTTCGAGCCGCTCTCCCGCCCGCGCCCGGGCGATCGCGTCTTCAACGTCATCACCGGCCCGCGCGCGCTCCACACCAGGCCGCGGCACCGGTGGCACGCCCGCCCCGACCGTCCCCGTCGACCAGCGGTCGAACTCACGGGCAAATCCCACACCGTCAGAATGATCCAGCACCGGCTTGATCAGCCCCGGCACCACCCACCGCGCCGCATCGCGCGCATAGGCCGGATAAATCGCAAGCCGCTCCACCAGCGTCTTGCCGTTGCGCGCCGTCTCCCGCGCCAGCCGCTCGAGTTCCGGCCACGGCGCTTCCGGGTTGACGTGGTCCGGCGTCACCGGCGACACCCCGCCCCAATCATTGAGCCCGCTGTCGATCAATTGCGCCAGCATGCCGGGCGACAGGTTCGGCGGCGCCTGGATGTTCATCGCCGGCCCGAAGATGAGCCGCGCCATCGCGATTGTCCATTTGAGTTCATCGACCGACGGCTCCGGCGCCGCGGCCATCTGCGTTCCGGGTTTGGCCCGGAAATTCTGAATAATGATTTCCTGGATATGCCCATGCGCGTGATGGAGTTCGCGCAACGCGAGCAGGGCCTCGATTCGCTCCGCCCGTGTCTCGCCGATGCCGATCAGGATGCCGCTGGTGAACGGCACCGCGGCTTCCCCCGCCGCCGCAATCGTCGCCAACCGCACCGCCGGCACCTTGTCCGGTGAACCGAAGTGCGGCCCGCCCCGCTCGGCCAGACGCTCTGAAATCGTCTCCAGCATGATCCCCTGGCTGACCGAAACCGCGCGCAAGGCGACAATCTCTTCCAGGCTCATCACCCCCGGATTGAGATGCGGTAGCAGCCCCGTCTCTTCCCGCACCCGCCCCGCCACATGCGCGAGATAATCGAGCGTGGTCTCAAAACCCAACTCATCAAGCTCGGCGCGCGCCGCCCTGTAGCGAAGCTCCGGCTTGTCGCCGAGCGTGAACAACGCCTCCCGGCACCCCGCAACCGCACCCGCCCGCGCAATCTCGATCGCCTCATCGACCGTCAGGAAGCAGCGTTCCCCGCGCCGCGGCGGATGCGCAAACGTGCAGTAGTGACAAACATCCCGGCACAGCTTGGTCAGTGGAATGAAAACCTTGCGCGAATACGAAATGACATCGCCATGCCCCGCATCCCGCAATCCCTGCGCCACAGCCATCAGCGCGGCGAGGTCGTTGCTCTCAGCCGCGCGCATCAGGCTCTCGTCGTCGGGCAGCCCACCCGTCAGCCACATCTGGCTGATCGCCTCGAATTCCAACCGGCTCATGAACTGGCTCCAACACGTTCGGATAAGACTGCCGCGCGCCGCCCCGGCCAACCAAAGCTGTCGACCAACCGCGCCGCCCGCGACCCGCGCGCCGGATCGCGCTCGAGTAACCGATCCACGTCCTCGGGCGTATCAACATCGGTGGCAATGCCGGCAAGCTCGACGATATTCGGCGTCAGCCCGGCCAAACGCGCTGCCTCGAGATGCGGATAAAAACTATTCGAGCCGAACCTCAGCGCAACGCGCTCCGGCGGCGAGCACGCCACCGCATTCGACCCCTGCCGATCATGCGCCGGCACGATCGTGAAGCCTTCGCGCGCATCATGCGCACTGAGAACCGTTTCGATTTCGGCTGCCGTCACCAGCGGAATATCGCCTGGCATCGTGATGACACCTTGAGCGCCCTCCGCCGCGAGCACCCGCCGCCCCCCGTCGACCGCGCCCGTATGGCCATCATGCGCGCCCTCCTCGATCACCCGAAACCCATGACGCCTGGCAAGATCGCGCGCATAACGATCGACCGTCACAAGCGCCACCTCGACGTCTGCCGTAACACCCGCGACCGCCTCGATGACATCTTCCAGCATCGCGTGCGCCAGCGCCTGCCGCTCGCCCGCCGTCAAGACGTCGGCGAGGCGTTGCTTGGAAAAGCGTGTGTCCTTGACCGGGACGACAATCCAAAGACCGCTCATGGCATTCCTGTTCACGCCCGCACATCGTCGCTGGCTTGTGCCGTTTTGATCGCTTGTGCCGTCTCGATCACGACGCGCGCCAGCCGCTCGCGATCCTCAAGTGAGCGCATCATGACATTTGCACCGACCAACGTCACGCCGTCCACTACGTCCTGAAGCTCTGCCAGATCCGCCGCGTCCGCGATGAACCCGTCAATCAGCCCGCTGTAACGTCTGAGCACCGCCGCAGCCGTCGCCCCCTCGCCGAGTTCATCGAGCATCTTCGCGGTTGGCCCCTTCACCGCCATCCCCTGAATGATCGGCGACACCGCGACCACCGGAACGCCCGCCGCCCGGATCGCAGCTCGCATCCCCGGCACCGCCAGAATCGGCTCGATGCTGATCAGCGGGTTGGAGGGCGCAATCACGATCGCAGCCAGGTCCGCCTGCGCCAGAGCCTGCTGGACCGCCCCCGTCACACTGGCCGCCGCCGCCCCCGCATACCGGATCGCCCGTAATCACCGGCTCGGCCCTGAGGCGCACGAAATAGTCCTGAAAATCGAGCAGTCCATCACGCGTCTCAAGCTTGGTGCGCACCGCGCTGTCCGCCATCGGCAGGATCTTGGTATCGACGCCTGCCGCGCGCGCCAGATCAGCCGTAATCGCCGACAGCGTCTCACCGCCGGCCAGGCGATGGCTGCGCACAACGTGCATCGCCAGATCGCCATCCCCGAGCTGGAACCAGTCCGGCCCGCCGAGCGCCTTCAGCGCCGCCATGAACGACCACGTCTCGCCCGCCCGCCCCCAGCCCTGCTGGGTGTTGGAAAGCCCCGCCAGCGTATAGACCAGCGTGTCGATGTCGGGCGAGATCGTCAGCCCCAGGTGCTCGAAGTCATCGCCCGTATTGGCAATCACCGAGAGCGCACCGGCCGGCAGGATACGGGCAAGGCCCAGCGCCAGCTTGGCCCCGCCGATGCCGCCCGAAAGCGCGACCACCGAACCCGGTGGATCACCTGTCGCGAGCGCACTCATCGAAACAGGTCCTCTTCCGCCGGCCGTACGATCTCGGCCGCTGTCATATGGGGATGATCGAGATCGAGCCCGCGCGCGATGACGACGGGAAGTCCTTCCCCGCCCTGCCCCATCACCAGCGATGCGCCGGCCGCGACCTCATCGGCAAACCCCGTAATCGAAACCTCGAGCGCCCGCCCGAAAAGGTCCGGCTCGCCCCTGAGATCACGTATCGCCGGCACGCCCGCAGCCCCGATCGCAACCCCGACCGTGCCGCGCCGCCAGGCCCGCCCGAAACTGTCCGAAATGATGACACCGACCTCGACCCCCGCCGCGATGCGAAGGGTGTCGCGAATACGCGCTGCACTCTCATCCGGCGCCTTGGGCAACAAGATCGCCTGCGGCGCAGCCCCCATCGGCGTCGCGTTCGACTGGTCAATGCCAGCGTTTGCCATCACGAACCCGAGGTTATGCTCAACGATGAGGACCCCCGGACGCTTGGCAACGACACGGCGCGATTCCTGCAGGATGAGTTCGACCAGCCGGGGATCCTTGTCGACCTCTTCAGCCAGCGTCCGGGCCGCGGGGCTTGGACGGACATCGTCCAGCACGACCACCCGTCCTTCGGCCTTCGAGACGATCTTCTGTGCGATCACGACGACGTCGCCGCTTTCAAGCTGGTGATCGCCCGTGCCCAATCCGTTGAGGCTCCCCAACGCATCGAGAATGAGGCGCGCAACATCCTGCCCCGCCTCGACCAGGCCGATGCCGGGAACGCCGAAGAACGTCACGCCGGGGCAGTTCAAAGCGCCCACCATGCCATAACCTTCACCACCGCTGACGACGCGCCACGCCTCACCCGTAGGCCCGCCGCAGCCTCGGCAGAATGTGCTCGGCATAGAGGTTCATGAAGCGCGCCTGGTCAGGTCCCGGCGCATGGAACACCAGATGATTGAAGCCAAGCTTGATGTAGGTTGCGATCTTCTCGACATGTTCATCCGCATCATCCGACACGATCCACCGTGACGCGGCCCGCTCGATCGGCAGCGCATCGGCGAGCTTTTCCATCTCCAGCGGGTCTTCAACCGACATCTTCTCTTCCGGCGACAGCGCCAGCGCCGCCCAATGCTTTGTGTCCTCCATCGCCCGCGCCTTATCGGTATCGAACGACACCTTGACCTCGATCATCCGGTCGATCTGGTCCTTCGTCCGCCCGCTCGCCTCCAGGCCCGCTTCCATGCCCGGGATCAGCTTCTCGGTATAAAGCGTCTCCGCCTTGCCGCTCGTGCAGATGAAGCCATCTCCCGCCCGCCCGGCATATTTCGCGACCATCGGCCCGCCCGCCGCGATGTAGATCGGCACAGGCGTCTCAGGCTTGTCGTAGATCGTCGCTTCCGCCGTTCTGTAATAGTCGCCTTCGAACGAGACGCGATCTTCCGCCCACAATTGACGGATCAGCCGCACGCTTTCTCTCAGCCGCGCGAACCGCTCCTTCATCTCCGGCCATTCCATGCCGGTCGCTGGCACTTCATTGAGCGATTCCCCCGTCCCGATGCCGAGAATGATCCGGCCCGGGAACAGACAGCCAAGCGTCCCGAACGCATGCGCGACGATCGAGGGGTGATACCGGAACGTCGGCGTCATGACGCTCGTCCCCATCACGATACGCTCGGTCTTGGCGCCAAGCGCGCCCAGCCACGCCATCGAATAGGGCGCATGCCCGTCCGTGTGCCGCCAGGGCTGGAAGTGATCGGACACGAAGACGGAATCAAACCCCGCCTTCTCCGCCGCCACCCCAAATTCAAGCAACTTGGTTGGAGCGAACTGTTCCGCAGAAGCCTTGTAGCCGAGTTTCAACACGCGTCATTCTCCGCTTGAATCCAGCGCCTCATCCGGGCGCGATCGATAATTCTTCGGGGCGCCTCGCGACCGCCTCACACCTCGCCCGCCGCAATCCGCCGCCTCACTTCCGGCAGCACCTTGGTGCCCAGCATCTCAAGGCTCGCCAGGATATCCTCCTGCGGCATCCCCGGCCAGCTTGTCCGCATGGTGAGATGGTTCACGCCGATCCGGTGCTGCGCCAGGATGGCCTCGACCACCTGCGCCGGCGAGCCGACACCGAACCGGTCCACCGCCAGCTTGCGCAACTGCTCCTGCGGCGAATCCTCCGGATTGAACGACAACCCCGGCAGCCCCCACGACGCATAGGCCGCATACTTCTCGATCAGATAGGGCGCCGCCCGCCGAAGCGCGGTCTCCTCGTCTTCCGCACAACACACTTCATAGAGCCGCACCATGTGCTCTGCTGGCGCCTTGCCCGCCTCCGCTCGCTTCGCCTTGTAGAGGTCGATGTGCTTCACCATGTCGCCGACCCGCGGCGTCGACACCATGCACCAGCCATCCCCGATCGTGGCCGCCCGCTCGACCGCCGCATCAACCTGGGCTGCAATCAGGACCGGCGGCGCCGGCTGATTGAGCGGCCTTGGCCGGATCGTCATATTCTCGAATTGCCAGTATTTGCCGTTGTGCGTGACGTTGTCTTCACGCCACAGCCGCCGGATGATCTCGACCCCCTCGACCATCCGCCCGACCCGCTGCTTGATCGGCACACCGAACATAGCGAATTCTTCCGGCCGGTAGCCAAGCCCAACCCCGAGGTTGAACTTGCCGCCTGAGATCACATCCAGAAAAGCCCCGATTTCAGCGATCTCCATCGGGTTGTGGAGGGGCAGCAGCACGATATTGGTGCCGATTTCCATGCCCTCGGCCTCTGCCGCCAGCCGCTGCATCAGCGGCAGCAGCGGAAAGTAGTGATAGCCATCCGTAATGTGGTGCTCACCGCCCCACACGCTATCGAAGCCCAATTGCCGCATCAGGCGAACCTGCTCGACCATTTCATCGAACCGCCGCCTCGGATCATCCGCCGCGCCGTGCTGGGAATTAAGAAAAACGCCGAGTTTCATGGATGTATCCTCCGGGCCGGAACGCTGCACCCGCCACTCGCCGTGGTCAAGCCGGTCCTGACCCGAATACCCTTGATCTGATTATGCCGGCAAAAACCACGCGAAACCTGTGACAAACGGCGCTGAACCAGCAATACTCCGGGACCGTTTCTCTTGATCCGCGGCAACACCGGGCGTCGCGCCCGTTCTGCTGCGGCTTTTCCACGTCCAAATCGATCGGGAAGGCCTCCAATGACTGACGAGAATACCGAGAACAAATGGATCGGCAAAAGCACCATTCGCCCTGACGGCGCCGACAAGGTGACCGGCAAGGCGGCTTATGCAGCCGACTTGGCGATGCCCGGCATGCTCTACGGCAAGGTCCTGCGCTCGCCCCACGCCCACGCCATCATCAAATCGATCAATTTCGACAAGGCGCTCGCCCTCCCCGGCGTCAAGGCCGTCATGTCCGCCGATGACGTCGTCGAATTCCCCCTCGACAAGCCCGTCATGCTCGGCATCCAGGATATGCGCTGGATGTGCCGCAATGTGATGGCTCGTGAAAAAGCCCTGTTCGCCGGCCATCCCGTGGCCGCCGTCGCCGCAACCTCGCAGAAGATCGCCGCTGAAGCCGTCAAACTGATCGAGATCGACTACGAAGTCCTCCCCCACGTCATCGACGTCGCCGAAGCAATCAAGCCGGATGCGCCGATCCTGCATGACCACATCAAGGGCGCGGACGGCAAGGCCAGCAACATCGCCGGCACGCTCGAGCACACCCTTGGCGACGTTGATGCCGGCTTCAAGGATGCCGATGTCGTCATCGAGCGCAGCTTCAAGACCGCGGCCGTCCATCAAGGCTACATCGAGCCGCACGCCTGCACCGTCTCGGTTGCCGCCGACGGCTACGCCACGATCTGGTCGTCGAGCCAGGGCCAGTACATGGTCCGCGCCATGTCCGCGTACCTCTCCGGTCTTCCGCAGAGCAAGATCAAGGCGATCCCCGCTGAAATTGGCGGCGGCTTCGGCGGTAAGACGATCGTCTACCTCGAACCGCTGGCGCTCATCCTCGCCCGCAAGTCCGGCCGTCCCGTCAAGATGTCCATGAGCCGCGAGGAAGTCTTCCAGGCAACCGGCGCGACGTCGGGCTCGATCTCGACCGTCAAGATCGGCGCCAAGAAGGACGGCACGATCACGGCCGGTCAGGGCACGTTCCACCTCCAGGCCGGCGCCCTGCCAGGCTCGCCCATCCGCGGCGCCTGCGGCTGCTCCTTCGCGCCTTATGATCTCAAGAACGTCCACGTCATCGGCTACGACGTCGTCTCGAACCGCCCGAAAGTCGCCGCCTACCGCGCCCCCGGCGCGCCGATCGGCTCGTACCCGGTGGAGTGCGTCCTCGACGAGATCGCAGAAGCCATCGGCATGGACCCGCTTGAGTTGCGCCTCAAGAACGCGGCCAAGGAAGGCACCAAGCTCGCCTATGGCCCGGTCCTGCCGCGCATGGGCTACGTCGAAACCCTCGAGGCGGCCCTCGCCTCCGAGCATTACAAGACCCCGTTGGGCCCCAACCAGGGTCGCGGCGTCGCCTCCGGTTACTGGTTCAACAATGCCGGTGAATCATCCGCCACCGTCCAGGTCACCGAGGATGGCAACGTCGTCGTCGTCACCGGCCACCCCGACATCGGCGGCTCCCGCGCCTCGATGGTCAACATCTGCGCCGAACTCCTTGGCATCCACTATTCCAAGGTCAAGGCGCTGATCGGCGACACCGACCAACTGCCCTTCTCGCAGCTCACCGGCGGCAGCCGCGTGACATTTGCCGCCGGCATGGTCGTGACGGAAGCCACCAGGAAGGTCATCCAGACGCTGCGTGAGCGCGCCGCCAAGATCTGGGACATCGACGTCGAAGCGGTCGAATGGGAAGACGGCGAAGCCCGGCCCGTGTCGACCAACGCGGGTCAGTTCGAGCCCCTCACGCTGGCTGAACTCGCAGCCAAATCCGGCGCCACCGGCGGCCCGATCAACGCGCTCTCCTCCTTCACGACGGAAGGCGCAACGGGCGGCTACGGCACGCACATCTGTGATGTCGAAGTCGACCGCGAGACCGGCCGCGTCACGATCCTGCGCTACACCTCGATCCAGGACGTCGGCCGCGCCATCCACCCGGCCTACGTCGAAGGCCAGCTCCAGGGCGGCGCCGTCCAGGGCATCGGCTGGGCGCTCAACGAGGAATACATCTACAACAAGTCCGGCAAGCTCGATAACGCCGGTTTCCTCGACTACCGCATTCCCGTTGCCTCCGACGTGCCGATGATCGACACCATCATCCTGGAGATCCCGAACGAGAAGCATCCCCAGGGAATTCGTGGTGTTGGCGAAGTTCCGATCGTGCCGCCGCTCGGCGCGATTACAAACGCGGTCTACGCGGCCACGGGCGTGCGCATGCACGAACTCCCGATGTCTCCGCCCCGCGTGCTTGCAGCACTTGACCGGGCCACGCCGAAGATGGCGGCCGAGTAACCGGATCGAGAACGCGAGTGGCCGGCAGCACACGATGCCGGCCGCGACCCCTTGGGTGTCATCCCGGACGCGTGAGCGCGATCCGGGACCCAGGGCACAGCGCACCAGCGCAGCTTTAGGCGCCCCAATGTCCGACGACCTCTTCGACAACGAACTCTTCCAGAACCTCCCCCAGGCCGCCGACCTGCGCCTCTATATCGAGGAAGGCCGCCCCACCAACCATTTCCTGACAGCCCTGCTGTCAAACGACCTGATGGCAACCCTCGGCCGTGCCGACGCGGTCAACAAGGCCGCGATCGAGGACTATTGCCTGTGGTTGAAGTCTTTTGCCCCCGGCGCCTGCTACGGCAGCCGCGAAGCGGTCGAAGCCTGGATCGCGAACGGTGGCCTCAGGGCTGGCGCCAAGCCACCAACTGCGTAAGACTGTGAACCAGGGCAGCGCACCGCAAGCCGAACGCGAGAGGCCGGCGAGATGAACAACACAAGTCGTTTCCTGATGTGGATCTGCCTGGCGTTCGCGCCAGCCGCCGTCGCCCTGTCCGCCCCAGCCCTGGCCCAGATCCCGCCAACCGCCGCCGACGCGGCAGCCTACACCGGTCTCCACCGTGCCGCCTGGACCAACGACCTCGCAGCCATCCGCAAACTCATCGCCGCCGGCACCACCGCTGACAGCCGCGACCGCAGGGGCCGCACCCCGTTGCACGTCGCAGCCTTCGCCTCCCACGACGACGCCGTCCGCGAACTCATTGCCGGTGGCGCTGATCCCAACACCCTCGAAAACGACCGCTACGACATCATCACGATCGCAGCCGTCGCCAACGACCCCGCGCTTGTCGAGCACGCCATCGCCCTCGGCGCCAACCCGCGCAACATCACCAGCGTCTACGACGGCACCGCCCTGATCGCGGCCGCCCACCTCGGGCACGCCGATGTCGTGAAGGTCCTCATCAAGGCCGGCGCCCCCCTCGACCACGTCAACAATCTCGGCTGGACAGCCCTCATCGAGGCCGTCGTCCTCGGTGACGGCGGCCCGGCCCACACCGAGACCGTCCGCGCCCTCGTCACCGCCGGCGCCGACAAATCGATCCCCGACCGCAACGGCCAGACCCCGCTGATGCTGGCTGAGGCGCGCGGCTACAAGGCCATGATTGACATTCTGAAATGAACTGAGGCTTGCGCCTTAAAACAGCGACACCCGGCCATCGACCAGAACCCAGGCGACCACGCCAAGCATCATCGCGCTCTGGATCAGGACGAAATAGTACCAGAACACCGGCTTGTCTTTGTGCGGTGTCGGCTCAGCCTTGATCGTTATCTGCTGTCCCGCACGCTTGCGCAGCCACTCGACCTGATCCGCCGGCATCACCATCTTTATTTCGGGCACCCGGGCAAACTCGAGTTCAATCGATTTCGAGTCCAAATACCATGTCTGCTGCCACCCTTTGATCTCCTTGAAGGGAATGTAGAGCGGCTCGCAGAAAAAGAAGTATGAGAACGGCCGAATGACCGCCAGTGACATCCCGTTCTGATCAACCCCGATCTTGAGGATGCCCTTGTAGGAGTTGTACGCGGTGTCGTGCCCATAGAGGACGCCGTTCTGCATCGTGCGCACGTCACTCGGCCGGCGCCATTCCCGCCCGTAGTGGCGCGCCAACGTCCGCCAGCGGTAGGCATTGCGCCAGTAAATGCCAAAGAAAAGCCCGCCCGCAATCGCGGTGCCGAAGACGAACGCAAAAACTTGACTGATGAACTCTCCCATACCCAACGCACGCACCCCGAAGCTGGTTTTCCGGCGGGGCGCCGCCCAACCAGCGCTACACAAAGGCCGGCCGGCGATGGACGATCATCACCCCTCAACTGGCCCCAATCTTACGGGCCCCGCGTGAAGAGTTCGTATGGCCTGCGATAATCAAACGTAAATCCGCCAGCCAAAATGAAACGACGCTGGCGCTTATCCCTTTTTCAGCCGCACGACCGCTGCATCCAGCGCCTGCAGGAACTGGGAGCGATCCTTCTTCTCGAACGGCCTTGGCCCCCCGATCTGCTCGCCCCCCGCGCGCAAATCCTGCATCAAGGACCGCATCGCCATGGCGCTCCCGATCGAGGCCTCCGTAAACGGCTTCCCATTCGGCGCAATCACCGTCGCCCCCGCCTTGATGCAGCGCTCGGCGAGCGGAATGTCAGCCGTAATCACGATCATCTTGGCGTGCGCGCGTTCGGCAATGTAATCATCCGCCGCGTCCGCCTTGTCATCGACGATCACGCGCGAAATCAGCGGGTCATTGGGAATTCTCAGCCCGCTGTTGGCCACCACCGTCACCGCCACCCCCGTACGCCCGGCGACGCGATAAACCTCGTCTTTCACCGGACACGCATCCCCATCGACGTAAATGCTGAGCGTCTCCTGCCCCGGCTCCCCGTTCATCCGCTCTCCTTCCTCACCCGTGTTGCGATTTCGTCATCGTGTCCCCCGTCAATTCACATTCGTCAACACCGCCGTCATCGCGCCGATTGACGCCCGCCCTCCAATCCTCTTTGGTAGGGGCGTTCAGGTGATGGCTGGAAAATCCTTCCCGCCATCTAATAGGGAACACGGTGCGGGCGGGATGCGCGTACGTCTCTGATCGAGACGGCCTCATCTTTCCAATTCCGTGACTGCCCCCGCAACTGTGAGCGGCGAGCCGTTCCGCGTAAGACCACTGGCAAGGCCCCCAGAACGTTATCTGGAAAGGCAGCCGGGAAGGTGCGGATCAGCGTTTGAGCCGTCAGTCAGGAGACCTGCCTGGACGGGGTCGCTCTTCTTTTGCGCGGGTGGCGCGAAGGATGCGAAATCGTAGCAGCGGCCAGCAGCCTCTTTGAGAGGTATCAACCGTGGAAACGCGGGGGAAGCGCTGACCACTCGACCTGCGAACCGGTCCATGTTCGGCGTCTTGTCCAACGTTTCCGGCTCGCTTCGTCGGAGAACCGCTATGATCTCGCCTAGACCATCTCAACAGCCCAAGCTTCGTTGCCTGCATGTCTTAGCCCTTGCCTGCGCAACGAGCGCACTCGCATCCCTCCCGCTCGCAGCCCAGCAGGTGCTCGACGACATCGTCATCACCGCCAACCGCACCCCCATCGCCATCAGCAAGGTCGGCGCAAGCGTCGAGGTGATCGACAGCGAAGAGCTCGAAAAACACAACCAAACCTTTGTGAAGGACTACCTCGATCGCCTCCCCGGCGTCACCGTCACCCAGAACGGTCCCCCGGGCAGCGTCTCGAACATCCAGATCCGCGGCGCCCTCGGCCAATACGTCAAGGTCCTGATCGACGGCATCGACCTCACCGACCTGGCAGCCCCACAGGCGGTGACGAGCTTCGAACACCTCCTCGTCGGCGATATCGAACGCATCGAGGTCCTGAAGGGCGCACAGAGCACACTCTATGGCAGCGAAGCCATCGGCGGTGTCATCTCCATCACCACGAAACGCGCCACCCGCGGCACGTCGCTGCGCGCCCACCTCGAAGGCGGCGCCTACGGCACACAGGCGGGCTCGGCGACAGTCTCCTACGGCACCGAGCGCGGCGACATCTCCTTCACCGCCCAGGGCGTCCGTTCCGACGGCTTCTCGGCGGCGGAAGAAAACACCGGCAACACCGAACGCGACGGCTACGAGAACACCACCTTCTCAGGCCGCGCCCAGTACCACGTCAGCGATGCCCTGCGCGTCTTCTTCGCAGCGCGGCGCACCCGCGCCGAAGTCGAACTCGACGGCTTTTCCTTCACCACGTTCCTGCCCGCCGACGATCCCGACGACCGCTCCACCTTCGCCCTCAGCGCCGTGCGGGGCGGGGCTGAATTGAAACTATTCGATGGCGCCTTCATCAATACCTTCGCCGTCCAGCGCACCGCCATCGACCGCGCCAACTTCGGCGACTTCCCCGCCACCTTCGAGAGCACCCGCACCAAGTACGAATACAACGGCGTTGCCCGCTTCTCCCCCCAGATCACCGCCATGGTCGGCGCCGAGCGCGACGAAATCGAGGCCACGACCTCCTCCTCCCTCACCGGCGGCGCCGAGGCCACCATCAACAGCTTCTACGGCCAGCTCCTCCTCGAGCCCTTCACCAATTTCAACGTGACCGCAGGCGCACGCCACGACGACCATTCGATCTTCGGCACCTTCAACACCTACCGCTTCACCGCCGCCTACTTCATCCCCGAGACCGGCACCAAGTTCCGCGCGAGCTACGGCACCGCCTTCCGCGCCCCATCCCTCTTCGAGTTGTTCGACCCGACCTATGGCGACCCGACCCTCAACCCGGAAGAAAGCCGCGGCTGGGATGCCGGTATCGACCAGGCGCTTTGGAACGGCCGCATCAATCTCGCCGCAACCTACTTCGACCTCGACATCGACAATCTCATTCAGTTCATCTTCCCCGCCGGCTATTCCAATGTGTCCGGCACAACGGAGCGCCACGGCGTTGAACTCTCAGCCCGCGCCCAGCTGACAACCTGGCTCACCGCGACCGGCGCCTACACCTTCACCGATACCGAGGATGCCCTTGGCAACCGCCTGATCCGCATCCCCCGCCACGTCTACGCCTTCGGCCTCGACATCACCCCGACCGATCGCCTCAAGATCAACACCACCGCCCAGGTCGTCCGCGACACGCTCGATGCCGGTAACTTCGTTCTCGACGATTATGTGCTTCTCAACGCCAAGGTGTCCTACGCTATCAACGACCAGTTGACGGCATACGTCCGCGGCCAGAACCTGCTCGACCAGGAATACCAGGTCATCCGCGGCTACGGCACATCGGACCTTGCGGTCTATGCGGGCCTGACGCTGAAACTTGATTCACCCCAGCCACCGCTTGAGGCGCCCGCCGGGACATGGAAGTGACCGCCTGTCACAGCGATCACCAGGCGGCCGCCACCGAGGGGCGCACCACGAAGATGAACGTCACGCCTCATCGACCGACACCTTCCCAACGCCAAGCCAACCGGACGATTGCGCTCATCCGGTTGGCAACGGCAGCCCTTGCGCTCGCGTTGACCTCGTCCGCCGTCCGCGCCGGCCAGCAAGGCGAGGCCGCACCCGTACGCCGCCTCGTCTCCATGAACCTGTGCACCGACCAGCTCGCCCTGCTCGTTGCAGCCCCGAACCAGATCCATTCCCTCTCCTACTTCGCCCGTGATCCAGCAAGTTCCCCGCTGGCGCGCGAAGCACGCAGCTATCAGCCCAACCACGGCCTCGCCGAAGAAATCTTCCTGATGCGCCCCGACCTCATCCTCGCTGGCGCCTACACCCGCCACGCCACCACCCAGATGCTGCGCCGCCTCGGCTTTCGCGTCGAAACCTTCAAGCCGGCCGGCTCCTTCGATGATATCCGCGCCAACATTTCCCGCCTCGCCCGCCTGCTCGGCCGCAATGACCGTGCCCGCGAACTCCTGGCAGCGTTCGACCGCGCCCGCCACAGCCGCTCAGCCAACGCCCGCCGCCCCACCCCAGGCCGCCGCCCCCTTGCAGCCCTCTACTATGCCAACAGCCACACCTCCGGCCGCGGCACGCTCGCCAGCGACATCCTCGCCCACGCCCGCCTCGACAACCTCGCAACCGAACTCGGCCTCGGCGGCATCGTCCGCCTCCCCCTCGAGCTCCTTGTCATCAATCGCCCCGACCTCCTCATCACCGGCGATGCCGGCGGCCACCCCGCCGCCCGCGCCGGCGCAGCCCTCACCCACCCCGCCCTCAAAGGCAACGACGGCGAGGTCGTGGCGATGGACAACCGCTGGTCCTGCGGCACCCCCGCCGTCCTCGACATCGTCCGCGAACTTGAAGCCGTCGTCCTGAAGAAGACCGATCCCAAGACGCGTCATTTCCCCTCGAAAAGCTAGCGGGCAGCGCGCCTCGCCCCGCCCCGGAACCCAGATGCCCCAAGGCCTCTCCCAGTCGCTGCTCTTGAGCCTCCTGGCAGCCCTGCTCGTTGCCGCTTTCCTGGCATCCCTGCTGGTCGGCCCCGCCGGGTCTCTCGGTCACGGCTGCGTTCGGCGCACTCTTCGGCGGCGACAATCCCGCCGCCACCCTCGTGATGCAGGAGATCCGCCTGCCGCGTGCCCTGCTCGCCGTCCTGATCGGCGCCACCCTCGGCCTCACCGGCGCCGTCCTTCAAGGCTTCCTGCGCAATCCCCTCGCCGATCCCAACATCCTCGGCATCTCATCGTCCGCGGCCCTCGGCGCCGTCCTCGTCATCTATACGGGCCTCTCCGCCAGCTTCGCCCTCGCCCTCCCCCTCGCCGCCATGGCCGGCGCCCTCGTCGCCGTCGCCCTCATCTACGCCATCTCCGGCTCTCACGCCGGTGCCCTCACCCTGATCCTCGCCGGCCTCGCCATTTCCACCTTCGCCGGCGCCATGACAACCCTCGTCCTGAACCTCTCCCCCAACCCCTACGCCGCCCTCGAGATCGTCTACTGGATGCTCGGTTCATTGACCGACCGCTCGTGGACCCACGTCTTCCTGGCAGCACCCTTCATCATCCTTGGCTGCCTGCTCCTCGCGCTCTCGGCCCGCGCCCTCGACGCCCTCACCCTTGGCGCGGACGTTGCAGCGAGCCTCGGCATAAACCTCACCCGCACCCGCACCCTCATCGTGCTTGGTGCGGCCATGGCCATCGGCGCCGCCACCGCGGTTGCCGGTGCGATCGGCTTCATCGGCCTTGTCGTCCCTCACGTCCTGCGCCCCCTCGTTGGCCGCCAGCCAAGCCGCCTCCTCCCCGCCAGCGCGCTGGCCGGCGCAACGCTCCTGCTGCTCGCCGACATCGCCGTCCGCGTCATCGCCCCCGCCCGCGACATCAAGCTCGGCGTCCTGACCGCACTGATCGGCGCACCCTTCTTCGTCTGGCTCGTCCTCAAAACCCGGCGCGAGATGGTCTGATGGCGCTGACACTCGACAACCTCACCGTCCATCGCGGCCGCGATATGATCATCGACCGCGTCTCCCTCGACGTCTCGGCTGGCGAAGTCGTCGCCGTGCTCGGCCCGAACGGTGCCGGCAAATCCACACTCCTGAAGGCAGCCCTCGGCCTCCTCGCCGATCAGCCGGCGATCCGCATCACCGGCGATATCCGCCTCGGCGGCACGCCCTTACATGCGTTGCCACCGACAGACCGCGCCCGCCGCGCCGCCTACGTCCCCCAGGAACGCGACATTGCGTGGGCCGTCGATGTCCGAAGCCTCGTCGCCCTCGGTCGCCTGCCCCACCGCGCAGCCTTCGCAGCTCCCACCGGGAAGGACAACGACGCCATCGACCGCGCGCTCGCCGACACCGCCACCACGGCCCTCAGCCATCGCCGCGCAACCGAGCTGTCAGGCGGCGAGCGCGCCCGCATCCTGATCGCACGCGCCCTCGCCCAGGAAGCCCCCCTGCTGGTCGCAGACGAGCCCACAAGCGGCCTCGACCCGGCCCAGCAACTGGCGCTGCTCGACCTCCTGCGCACCAAGGCTGGCGAAGGCGCGGCAATCGTCCTCTCGATGCATGACCTGCAACTCGCAGCTCGCTTCGCTGACCGCATATGCCTCCTGCACGAGGGCCGCAGCGCCGCTCTCGGCGCGCCACGCGATGTGCTGACGCGCGCCAACATCCAGGCCGTCTATGGCTGCGATACCCTCATCACCGAGACCTCCGCCGGCCTCGCCTTCATCCCGCTTTTGCCCAGTGATGCGAACTGAAGAAATTCCCCGCAGAACCGTCCGGGAGCAACCGCGACCCGGCGCCTCGCGCCGCCCCCGCGGAGGCCCGCCCGCAGGGCGGAACAGCCGTGAGCGAAACAACTAAACCACGACGCCGATCCGCCGCGCCATCCCCTGTCCCCGATGGACGTAGGCACACATCGACAATCCCATCGCAAGCGCGATCGTGATCATCGACGTGCCCCCGTAGGAAACCAGCGGCAACGGCACACCGACAACCGGCACCAGCCCGCTCACCATCGCAACGTTGATGAACGTATAGATGAAGATCATCACGCCCGTGCCCGCGATCACCAGCCGGCTGAACGGTGAGGCGCATCGCGATGCCATCACCAGCAGCATCAGCGTCAACGCAGCAAACAGCCCGATCAACACCAGCGACCCGATGAACCCCCACTCCTCCGCGAACATCGTGAAGATGAAATCGGTCCGCTTCTCCGGCAGAAAATCGAGCTGGCTCTGCGTACCATTCATGAAGCCACGCCCGGTCAGCCCACCGGACCCCAGCGCAATCTTGGACTGCGCGATGTGATACCCTGCCCCAAGCGGGTCCGTCTCAGGGTTGAGAAACACCTCAAGCCGCTTCCTTTGATAAGGATGCAGCATCGACCAGGCGTAGGGCACCGCCATCACGACACCTGCCGCCCCGCCAAGAAAATAGAGAAGATGCACCCCCGCCAGAAACATGATCGCGAGGCCGATGACACTCAGCAGGATTGCAGTGCCAAGGTCCGGCTGCATCACCGTCAGCCCGACCGGCGCCGCAATCAGCAGGATCGGCGCAATCATCCACAGCGGATGCGAAACCCGCTCCGGCCCGAGCCACTGATAGTAGCGCGCCAACGCCAGGATCAACGCCAGCTTCATCAGTTCCGACGGTTGGAATGTGACCCCGCCAAGGCTCAGCCACCGCTTCGCCCCACCCCCTTCGGTGCCAATGAACAGCACCGCGCCGACCAGCACCAGCGCAATCAGATAGACCGGATTGGCAAGCCCAAGCCAGAACCCGCGCGGGATCACCGCAATCACCAGCATCAACCCCGCACCGGCCAGAAACCGCACGACATGGCGCTCAGCCCACGGCGAGAACGAACCGCCTGCAACCGAATAAAGCGACGCCAGACCGATCCCCACGATCAAGGCCATGACGACAAAGGCAAGCCAGGGCACGCGCGCCAATTTCTGCCCGATCGTAAGCTCGCCACCGGCAATCTGTTGGTGCGCCCTCATTTCTGCCGCCCGCCCGCAACCCGCTGCCCTGCCGAGACATCGAACACCGGCCGCGCGGCCGCATCAATCGCCACCGTATCCTCGATGATGTCGCGCACCAGCGGCGCGGCGACCTTGCCCCCGCTCCCGCCATGCTCAACCACCGCCGCCACCGCATACCGCGGCGCGCTATCAACCACATAGCCAACAAACAGCGCATGATCACGCAACCGCCATGGCAGTTGATCGCGCCCCACACTGGACGAAATGCGCGCCACCTGGGACGTTCCTGTCTTGCCATGGATCCGCAGCCGCTGATCGTTGAGACGCGCCTCCTTGCCCGTCCCCCCGCCTTCATTGACCACCGCCGACATCGCCTTCTGCACAGCCGCCAGATGGCCCTTGTCGATTCTGATTTCGGGCGCCTGGCCCACACCATCAACACGCGGCCGCACCAGCGTCGGAAGGATCTCGCGCCCCGACGCCAGCCGCGCCGTCATCACCGCCAGCTGCAACGGCGTCGACAAAACATACCCCTGCCCGATCCCCGCCAGCAGCGTCTCGCCGCCAAACCAGTCCTTGCCATACCGTCCAAGCTTCCATTCAGGGTCCGGAATAAGCCCGCTCTTGATCGGTTCGATGCCCGCCTTGTAAGCCTGCCCAAGCCCGAACCGCCGCGCCATCTCCGCGATACGCCGGATACCGATCTTGCGCGCGATCTCATAGAAATAGACATCGCAGCTTTCCTTGATCGCCCGATGCAGATCACACGGCCCATGCCCGCCCCGGTTCCAGCACCTGAAACGGCGCTGCCCCATCACCGAGTAGCCGGGACAATGGATCTGGTCGAACCGATTGATCACGCCGGCTTCCAGCGCGGCCAGCGCCGTAATCATCTTGAAGGTCGACCCCGGCGGATAGACCCCTTGTGAGGCCCGGTCGATCAACGGATCACCCTGCGCCTCCCGCACCTTGCGCCACTCGGCCTCGCTCATCGGCGCCGACAACTCACTCGCATCGAACGCGGGATGTGCGCCAAGCGCGATCACATCCCCTGTCGCAATATCAAGGACAACGCCTGCCGCCCGCCGGTGCCCGCCAAGGCGCGCCAGCAGCCGCTTCTGCGTTGCCGGATCAATCGTCAGGGCAACATCCTGGCCGCGCCGCGGGTCGCCCTGTTCAAGCGTCCGCACGATCCGCCGCCGCGCATCGACTTCCCGCGCGATGAACCCGCCCTGGCCCCGTAGCTGCGTCTCCAGCCCGCGTTCCACCCCAAGCCGGCCGACCTTGATCGTCGGCAGCCGCAGCACCGGATCATCATCGAGCGCAAACCGTTCCACCCGCCCGACGTAGCCAACGATCCGCCCCAGTTCCGGCCCTGTCTGATACCGCCGCTGTCCGGCAATCTGGGTATGGACCCCCGGCAACCGCAGGGCATGAAAATTGAGCGCGGCCACCTCCCGCCACGTGATGTCGTCAATGACAACGATCGACGTATTCGCTGACTGCCCGCGCGCCGCTTCGAGCACCTGGCGCCGCTCATCACCGCTTAACGGCCGGATCTCATGAATGCGATCGAGCACCGCCTCGAGATCGCCGGCGAGCGACGGCGTGACCATCGCCTGGAACGTCTCGACCGTATCCGCCACGATCCGCCCATTGCGGTCGAAGATCCGCCCCCGCAACGGCGCGATCACCTGCCGCGTCGTCCGGTTGGCCTCGGCAAGTTCCCCATACTGGCGCTGATCGACCACTTGGAGCTGATAGAGCCTCGCCCCCAGCACGCCAAACCCCGCCACCTGCGCGAGCCCGATGAGACCGACCCGGCGCAGAAAGCGGCGCCGGTCCTCTTCGTTGTCGCTCGCCCCGAACATCACCCAAACCTCCGCGCCTGCTTTGCACCGCGGTCCGTCACGTTGATCTGGCGCTCACCTCGTCGCGGCCGCCACAACAGATCCAGCACCAGAGCCGGCAACGCGGCAATCGACGTTCCCGCGATCACCCCCTGCCAGTCGACCCACTCGAACTTGTAGAGCGAGGCCAGCGCGACCTGAAAAACGATCAACACCAGCACCATCGCCCCCAATCCCCCGAGCCGGCCAACCACACTGTGCGCCATCTCTCCCGGCAGATGCCGCACCACCAGCGCCGCCCCCAGATAGATCAGCGCCCAAAAGCCAAGCGGCCCGTTCGTGGCAAGATCCATGAACAACCCCACCCCGAACAGCACCGGCGATGGCACCACACCGACACCGCGCATCAAGAACACATGCGCGGCCATATAGGGCAGCAACGGCATCACGAACCGCGCGCCATCCGGCGCCCCCCAGGGCGCCACCCCGATCAACGCCACAACCACGATGACGAGGCTTGGCAGGATCGCGAATAAAATCTTCATGGCCCCGCTCCCGTGCGCCGGCTCGAAGCCTCCCGGCTCGGTTGGGCGGCCCGCGCCCGCGCTCTCCCCTGCACCCCCTCGCGCATCTTGTCCGGCTCCGCCCCAGGCGGTGGTGGAACCTCGTATTTCATTACGGTGAGATATCTCCCCGCGACCAGCGAACTCAGCGTCGCCACCCGCAAGTCGTCTCCCTCAACCGCGAGATGCCCGACCAGTATCCCGCGAGGAAACGAGCCCGACGCCCCTGACGTCACGACTTTCGCGCCGGCTGCAACATCGCGGCCCGCTTTGAGATAAACGAGGCGCGGCCGCGCGGTATCATCCCCAACCACAAGCGCGGGCTTCTGCCCCTCCCCCACTTCGACCGCGATCCGGCTGTTGTTGTCGCTCAGCATCAAGACCTGTGCGGTTGTCTCGCCGACCCGCACGATGCGCCCGAACAGGCCATCGCCGCTGAAAACCGGCTGGCCGTACCGCAGCCCCTGGTCCCGCCCGGCGCCGACCGTCACCGACTGCGAAAAGAGCCCCTGCCGCCCCGCCACCACCGCCACCGTCACCGCATCCACCGGCGCCTCGCCGACAAGCCGCGCAAGCCGCCCCAACTCCGCGTTGCGCGCTTCAAGCGTGGCGGCCCGCTCAAGCAGGTTCTGCAGTGTCGCAAGTTCGCGCTCAAGGCGCTGCAATTCACTTTCGACGGTGAGATAGCGCGCGGCGTTGTGGACGACCTGGCGCACCGGCCGCGCCACATCCGACACCATCGCCACAACCGGCGCAACGAAGCCGCGCGCCGCCTCGACAATCGCCACGCTCGCGGGATGCTCGACCCGCGCCAGGATCAGCAGCCCGGCCGCCAGAAACATCAAAAAGAAATGGAGCGCGCTGACGGACTGCGGCGCCCGGCGCATCGCACCGCGCTGGTAGCTGTCATGGTGAACCCCTGCCATCGCTCTCCCGGCCCGATGATGCTGGCGATGTGACGCGTATCGCGGACGCACGCGCGCGCGCCCCGAAAGTTTATCGTATCCGGCTGCCACACGCGACCGCACGATCGCGCCAACACACCAACACGAAGAACTCCCGCATCAAGGTTTGATGAGCAGATGATCGCGCTCCGGCAAGCCTTGAAGAATGGCCGCCGTCCCCTTGATGACGCAGTGTGTCGGATTATCCGGCACGAAGAATTTCACGCCCACCTGACGCTCCAATTCGACATCGAGGCGATCGAGCAGCGCCCCCCCACCGGTCAGATAGATGCCGCGCTCGCAAATGTCGGTGGCAACTTCCGGCGGCAGATCCTCAAGCGAGCGCTGGATGAATTCCGCCATCCGCTCCACCGGGTCCGCCAGCGCGGACGCGATATCCCTGGGCCCCAGCACAATGCTCTTCGGCCGTCCCTGGCGCAGGTCCCGCCCGCGAATGTGGATTTCGGTATCCCCGCCATCGCTGTCGATCATGGCGGTCCCGGCCTCGATCTTGATCCGTTCCGCGTTGATGTCCCCGATCAGGAGCTGGTGCTGGCGCCGGATGTAGCGGATGATCGCCTCATCCATGGCATTGCCCGCGCATCTGAGCGACCGCGCCTGCACGACACCGCCGAGCGACAGCACGGCGATATCCGTCGTCCCCCCACCGATATCGACAACCATCAGCGCCGACGGATCGTCGATCGGCAGCCCGGCACCGATCGACGCCGCGACCGGCTCCTCGATCATGTAGGCACGCCTGGCCCCCGCCGACATCGCCGTCTCATAGACCGCGCGCCGCTCCACCGGCGTCGCGCCGGCCGGCACGCAGATGAGAATACGCGGACGCCGGAACCCGAGCATCGTCTTGGTCCGCTTGATGAATTGACGCAGCATTTCCTCGGTGGCGATGAAGTCCGCGATCACGCCGTCGCGCAGCGGGCGGATCGTCTCGATCGCCTCTGGCGTCCGCCCCACCATCTTCTTCGCCGTCATGCCGACGGCCAGGACCTCGCGCACCCCGTTGCGGTTCGAAATCGCAACCACCGATGGCTCGTTGATGATGACGCCGCGCCCCTGCACGTGGACAAGCGTATTCGCCGTCCCGAGGTCAATCGAGATGTCATCCGAAAAAGCACTGCCGACACCAGAAAGCACTGCCACGGCCCGACCCCGCCGATCGTGAAGTTGTCCGACCCGGCCACGGTTAGGTCGGTATGGTTAAGGAATTGCCAAGGCTCCAACCCGGAGCTCAGCACGCGAACGCCCACGCAGCTTCACCACAAATTTGTCGCTGGCCGGGCAACTTACTGAGTTGGCGCAAATAATACAAACCGGCCGCCCCCGTTGAAACGAGACCGGCCGGAACATCACCTAATCCTGAAAACGCCTGATACGCCGTCTCATCGCCGCGACAACGCCCGGTTCACCGCACACGTCACCGCGATCAGTGACGCCGTCACGATATTGGCGCTGCGCCCGACACCGTAGAGCTTCTGCCCATCGACCTCGGTCTCAACGAACGCGATGGCCGTGGCATCCGCCCCGCTGTTGACCGAGTGCTCGGAATAGCTGAACACCTTGACCTCGACGCCCGCATCGCGCCCGATCGCATCGACATAGGCCGCGATCGGCCCGTTGCCCTTGCCCGTCAGCTCAAGTTCACGCCCATCCTTGCGCACCGTCGCCGTCAGCTCGCGCACTTCCGAGGCATGTGTCCCCGGACGCGTGACATGCTCGACGAATTGATACGGCGTCGTGGCATTCAGATACTCGTTCTCGAAGGCCTGCCAGATATCCTCCGCCCGTTGCTCCTCGCCCGTGCCATCGGAAATTTCCTGTACAACGCCCGAGAACTCGACCTGCAGCGCCCGCGGCATCTGGATGCCGTACTCCGTCTCCATGATGTAGGAGATGCCGCCCTTGCCCGACTGAGAGTTGATCCGGATGACGGCTTCATAGCTGGCCCCGACATCGGCCGGATCGATCGGCAGATACGGCACATCCCAGATCGGGCTGTTCGCCGTCTTGAGCGCCTTGAGCCCTTTGTTGATCGCATCCTGGTGGCTGCCCGAAAACGCCGTGAAGACGAGATCGCCGGCGTAGGGATGGCGCGGATGGACGGGCAGCTGATTGCAGTACTCCGCCGTCGCGCGCAGTTCACGCATGTTGCGCATATCAAGCCCGGCATCGACCCCCTGGCTCACCATGTTCATGGCCAGCGTAATGATATCGACATTGCCCGTCCGCTCGCCATTGCCAAACAGCGTGCCCTCGATCCGGTCCGCGCCCGCCATCACGCCAAACTCGGCAGCGGCAACCCCCGTCCCCCGGTCGTTGTGCGGGTGCAGCGACAGCACCACGCAGTCGCGCCGCGAGAAATTGCGATGCATCCACTCAATCTGGTCAGCATAAACATTCGGTGTCGCAACCTCCACCGTTGCCGGCAGGTTGATGATCGTCTTCTTCTCAGGTGTCGGCTGCCACACATCCATTACCGCTTCGCAGATCTCCAGCGCATACGGCAGCTCCGTCTGCGTGAAGCTCTCCGGCGAATATTGATGGATGATCTCGGTGCCCGGCACCGTGCCAACCAATTCCTTGATCAGCTCCGCCCCATCGGTCGCGATCTTGGTGATGCCCGCCATGTCGAGATTGAACACGACCCGGCGCTGCGTCGTCGATGTCGAGTTGTAGAGATGCACAATCGCGCGCTTGGCGCCATCGATCGACTCGAACGTCCGCCGGATCAGCTCCTCGCGTGACTGCGTGAGCACCTGGATTGCGACATCATCCGGGATCAGGTCTTCATCGATCAGCTTGCGGCAGAACGCATAATCAGTCTCCGAGGCGGATGGAAAACCAACCTCGATCTCCTTGAAGCCCATGGCGCACAGCGCCTTGAACATCCTGAGCTTGCGCTCCGGCCCCATCGGCTCGATCAGCGCCTGATTACCGTCCCTGAGATCCACCGAACACCAGATCGGCGCCTCGGTGATCACCTTCCCCGGCCACGTCCGGTCCGGCAGATCGATTGCTGGGAATGCTTGGTATTTTTCGATCGGCATCAAAGCCATTTTTCTCGTCCGCTATTTGAAGTGTTGTCTGGTTCGACAGCCGAAGTCAGCGCACCTGATCAAATTGGCCTTACATCGCCATTGAAACGGCCACGCAAAGGCATTTACAGATCAATATGGACTGGCAGGTTTCGCTGGAGGGAACGCTCGTTCGGCTAAATCTCGACTTGAAATGCTGGCAAAAGCCAGCCGCATCCCGGCGCAATCAATACGCCGGGCTTGTAAGTCGAAGGCCCAGAAGCCGAAAATGAGAGACGTTCATCATTACGTTGTCGTACTGGCCACGCCAGATCCCACAAACTCCAAACACAGAACCAATAGCGCATCGCCACGCGCAAGGAAAGCGTCAAATCCAGCCAGATCCCGGCCCCGCCGTCAAACCGTCAGCACACCCTCACTGACCCGCACCGCATACCCCCCGATCCGCACCCCGTCGAGCCGCCCCTGCTCGACGTTGATGATGACGTCGATTTCACTCGGCCGCCCCATCTCATAACCCTGCTCGACCCGCCGCCGATGTGTCCCCTCCGGCAGCGTGTCGAAATGATAGACCACACCTGCAAAAGCAGCCGCCGCACTCCCCGTTGCGGGATCTTCCGCAACACCATGCAGCGGCGCGAACATCCGCGCCCGATAGTGCGCGCCCCGGTGCTCCGGCTCCGCACAATAGACGAATGCCCCGATGTCGCTCGCCAACTGGTCATGCCAGTGAACCTGGCTCGGACGCGCCTTCGCCAGGATCGCCCGCGAGCCGACCGGCACGAACAAAAACCGGTTCCCGCCATCGAACACCGACGGGCGATGGTTTGAAAAGCCGATCTCGCCGGGGATCAGCCCGACCGCGACGGCAATCGCCTCCTTGGACGGAATGTTCTCGATCCGCTCCGGCACCTTCGGTCCATCGAACTCGGCATAGGACACACCTCCCTCCGCCGCCGTCTTGACGCCGACCCGTACGATCCCGATGCCCATCTCCAGCGTCACCAGCGCGTCCTGCCCGCCACCGGCCGATCGCATCCGCTCCTCCGACAGCAACACCGCCGTCCCCACCGTCGGATGACCGGCAAACTGCATTTCCGATTTCGGCGTGAAGATCCGCACGCGAGCCGAATGCGCGTCCCGCTGAGGCTTCAACAGGAACACCGTCTCGGACAGATTGAACTCGGCTGCGATCTTCTGCATCTGCGCGGTGTCGAGCCCATCCGCCTCGTGCACCACCGCAAGCGGATTGCCGCCAAAGCGGTTCTGCGTGAACACATCCAGAGTGTGAAAGCGCAATTCCATGGCCGCGTGATCCTCGAAGGCTAGGCAAATAACGGGTCGGAAAGTCGAATTGGCGGGACTTGGCGAACTGCCAGCATGTCCCGGACGCGCCACCTAATCCAATAGATGCGCCGCAATCAAGCGCGTTGGCGTCGTGAGCTTCACCGTGGCCATGTCCTCCCGGCGGCGCAAAATCATCGGATCGAGGAGTTCGGGCGCAGCGTCTGCGTCGATAAAGGCCTGAACGCGCTGAAGCAGCTCTTCGCTATCCACGTCCACATCGAACACGCTCGCGAGCGCCAAGTAAGGCGCATCGCGCGCCAGCAAAAACCCGGGCCGGCGGCGCGCAATCTTGGCTGTGAGCCCTGTTTCTTCCGCCAATTCCCTGACCGCCGCCCCAGCCGGGTCAATCAGCTCGTCTCCTCCAAGATCACGCTTATCAATCAGCCCGCCGGGTGACACGTAATGCCCCTCATTGAGCGTCCCATCCACCGCTCGCGCGACCAGCATGCCCCCATCATTGGCAAAGACGGCCGTCGTCGCGAACGCTTCATCATAGGCCCCATCGCGAAAGCCTGCCCCCCGCCAGTAGAGGTAGGCAGCAAATTTCGTCTGAACCAGCGAGGCCTCGAGCACGCCGGCCTCGATCGCCCAGTCCTCGACGATGAACACATCCCCGTTGAAGAGTTTCGCGTTGGCCGCCCGCGCCATCTCCCAATGGGCCGCGATCGCCGCCCGATTGTCTGTCTCGTAATCCCATCGCCCAACCCGCAACCGCAGCCGGCATCCCTCCAGCTCGACAACACTCACGTCCTCTCCCCCCGGGTTTGAAAAGCGGCCACCGTGCGGCGCGATTGCCCGTCGTCTGCCGACTTCACTTGCCTCTGGATCAAGATGCAAATCCCGCAATTATGGCGCTTTAGGCATGGTTTGCCCGACTTGGAGCATAAGAAAAAATCAATAACCAACTGCTTCTGTTACAAAAAATATCAAAAAACGTGATCACAATCATGACGCCATCCCGACGCGATTGCCACATCAGCAACAAATTTGAATGGCCATATCGTTTTCGTCGAACGGCGTTGCCCTGATGCACAAGCGCTCACCGCATTGAGCGCGACATGGAGACGAGGGCAAGAGGAGAGACCGCCGTTCTGCGTGTCCTTGGGGGGACAAGCGTAACAGTCAGTTTCGGCAACGTCGCATGTATTTGCGCCGATTGCTGCGTATTGGGTCGGGGCAGCAGTGTTCCGGTCCAAGCCGGGCGATGGGGGTTCCCCGCTTCCTCATCGTCCGGCTCGTATTGCCGGCGACGCACCTGGGACACCCCACGTCCCGTGTGAGTTCGGCTACAGAACTACCGGATGGTCCGCTCTGCCACACCGCCACACACCTCCCTCCCCAATGTGGTAGGGCGGACCTCCGGTAGGCAACTTCTTTTCAGACAATCGAGTTGACTGCGCCACTCACCGTGGCGCGAAAGCCATGCCGGCTTTCGCATCCCTATGGTCGTATTGGCTCAGCCACTGAAGGCGATCGCAGCCGACGCAATCGCGCCCACCGCTGCCACCGCGATCAGATGAACATACTGCCGCATGCGCTGCACCGGCGGCGGTTGCCCCGCCGCGATCGCGTCGGCCGCGGTCTTGCGCGCCGTGATCGCGAGCCCGGTGAGCACCACGACAAACACCATCTTGATCCAGAACCAGATCGACACCGCCGTCCCGAGCCAGACCAGCAGGAAGAGCGCCACCCCGCTGAGCCAGAGCACGACGATCGCGAGCAGCCCGACCGCGCTGAACTGGCGCTGCAACGGCCGGAACGCCGCCCGCTCCCCCTCTTCGAGCAGGCCCGCATAGCGAAAGATCAGAAGGTTCGCCGTCGTCATCCCCAACGCCACCGCAAGCGCGAGAAAATGGACGATTTTCAAGGCAACAATCATCGATCAGCTCTCCAACCACCGAGCTACAGCCCGCGTTCAATATAAAAAAAGGCCGGCGACACCGCCGGCCCAGTCTACAGTCTCTATCCTGACATCGCCTTTGACGGCAACGCCATCGGGCCGCAACCACAACCCGGGCCCCTGGCCCGCGCAGATGCCCGGTGATCGCAGATCACCTAAAAACCACCTTCCGCGAAACCAATCCCGCCGCAACACTGTCCGGAAGCGAACGCGACCCGGCGCATTGCGCCGCCCCCGCGGAGGTGCCCGGCGATCTTTGATCGCCGGAACAGCACCGTGAGCGAAAAAACTAATTCCGCTCTTTGTCGACCAGCGCACCTTCGCTGATCCACGGCATCATGCCGCGCAGCTTGGCGCCAACTTCTTCGATGTTGTGGGCATCGTTCATCCGGCGCGTCGCCTTGAACTTCGGCTGGCCCGCCTTGCACTCGCGGATCCACTCGGACGTGAACTGCCCGCTCTGGATGTCTTTCAACACCCGGCGCATTTCCGCGCGTGTTTCATCCGTGATGATGCGCGGGCCTGACACATATTCACCGAACTCGGCCGTGTTCGAGATCGAGTAGTTCATGTTCGCAATGCCGCCCTCGTAGATGAGGTCGACGATCAGCTTCACTTCGTGCAGGCACTCGAAGTAGGCCATTTCCGGCGCATAACCGGCTTCCACCAGCGTCTCATAGCCGGCGCGGATCAGTTCGACGAGACCACCGCACAGGACGACCTGCTCACCAAAGAGGTCGGTTTCGCATTCTTCCTTGAAGGTCGTCTCGATCACGCCCGAGCGTCCACCGCCGATCGCACAGGCATAGGACAGCGCCAGGTCATGCGCATTGCCCGAGCCATCCTTGTCGATCGCGATCAGACAGGGCACCCCACCGCCGCGCTGATATTCCGAGCGCACCGTATGACCGGGGCCTTTCGGCGCGATCATGACGACGTCGATCGTATCCTTCGGCTCGATCAGGTTGAAGTGGACGTTAAGGCCGTGCGCAAACGCGATCGCGGCGCCGTCCTTGATGTTCGCTTCGATGTGGTCCTTCCAGATGTCGGCCTGCAGTTCATCCGGCGCACACATCATGATCAGGTCGGCGGTCTTGGTCGCATCCGCCACGTTCTTCACCGGCAGATCATCGGCTTCCGCCTTGCGCGCCGTCGCGGACCCTTCCCGCAGCGCCACGGTAATGTTCTTGCAGCCCGAATCCTTCAGATTGAGAGCGTGCGCGCGCCCCTGGCTGCCATAGCCGACGATGACGACGTTCTTGTCCTTGATGAGGTTTATGTCGGCATCACGATCGTAATAGACACGCATCGGCGTTTCCTTCTCTGAAATCTTCGTTTCGATTGGCTGGCTCCTGCGATCCGGATGCGTTGCGCGCGTCGCAAGCAGCCCCAAATTGCAGATTGGCTCCGAGGGTTAGCCAATGAACGCCTCGGTTGCCAAGGGAAAAGTGCCTAATGCGGCATAAGCGGCCCTGATCAAGGCCTCTTGATCTGATCGGAGATGGCGATCCGGCTCACCGTTCACCGACAAAGACAGTTGTCCCCTGCCCCGCCACAAGGTCACTCGCGATCGGCCACAGCGACGCCAGCAGCAGCAGCGCCAGCACCACATTGATCACGCGAACCCAGACCGGGTTGGCAACCAGGCGCCTGAGCCCCGTTCCCCCAATCGCCCACGTCGACGATGAACACAGCCCCGCCACCAGAAACACTCCCGTCACGACGACAAGGCTCGTCCAGAACTGCCCCGCCACCAGATAGGTCGCGCTGATCCCGACCGCCATGATCCAGGCCTTGGGGTTGACCCACTGGAAGGCGGCCGCTTCAAAAAACGTGAACGGCCGTCCCGCCCCGCCGCCCGCGTTCACCTCGCCTGCCATCGCGATGCGCCAGGCAAGCCAGATCAGATAAACGATGCTCACGACTTTCAGCGTCGTGTAGAGCGCAGGAAATGCCTTGAACAGGCCCGCGATCCCAAGCCCCACCGCAAACACCATCACCGCAAAGCCGATCGACACCCCCAACAGGTGTGGGACCGTGCGCCGGATGCCGAAGTTGAGGCCCGAGGCCATCAGCATCGTGTTGTTGGGGCCAGGCGTGAAGCAGGTCACGAAACAGAACGTCGCAACCGCGACCAACCACTCGAGTGTCATTGTCTCAACTGGCCCACCATTGGCCCACCATTGCCGCTCAGAGATCCGCCGCCGTCGTCCGCCGGATCACAACATCATCCCGCAGCTTTACATCCGGGTTGAGCGCCATGCCAAGCCCGCCCCCGTCAGGCACCGTGATCCGGCCCTTTTCGATCGGCGGCAGCGCCGTGACGAAATCCCCATACCAGCCGTAGTAGAACGCGCGGACAATCTCCTGCACCCAGCAATTGCGCGCATTGAGCGCCAGATGCGTCGAGGCGGTGAGCGCCACCGGCCCGGTGCAGTCATGGAAGGCGACCGGCACGTGATAGCTCTCGCACAGGGTCGCAATTTTGCGCGCCTCCGAGATCCCCCCGCACCACGTCACGTCCATGATGATCATCGAGAGCGCTTCGAGTTCGGCAAGCCCGCGAAAATCGGCCCGCCCGCCCCGCGTCTCCCCGACCGCGATCGGGCACGACGTCGCCCGCGCCACCTCGCCGATCGAATTGAGGTGGTCCATGAAGACCGGGTCTTCGACCCACATCGGGCGGATATCCTCGAGCGCTTGCGCGATCTTCACCGCCATCGGCCGCGACCACAGCGAATGGAGTTCCGCCGCGATCTCCATCTTGTCGCCGACGGCCGCCCGGATCTTCTCAAACGGCTCAAGCCCGCGCTTGAGATCATCGACGCCGATCCACATGCCGTTGGAGGCTTCCGCCGCATAATCGAACGGCCAGATTTTCATGGCCGTAATATCCATCTCAAGCAGCGACTGCGCGAGATCATCGGCCCGGTTCAGGAACGCATCGAGGTCTTCATACTCGCCCCGCCGCGCATCGAGCCCGAAGTTATCCGTGCCCTGCGTCGCCTTGGTCTGGACGTAGGAAAACCCCGCGCACGTATTGTAGACGCGAATGTCTTCACGGACGCGCCCCCCCAGCAGGTCCGCGATAGCAAGACCCGTCGACTGCCCCAGAATATCCCAGAGCGCGATATCAACGGCGGAACGTCCCCGCATCTCAGCGCTCACCCCGACAAACCCGACATACCCCGTCAGGTCCGCCTGCGCGCGCTCGATGTTGCGCGGATCAGCGCCGATCAATTTCGGCGCAATCGTCTCGTGGATATGAGCTTCCGCGGCGCCCGGCCCATAAAAGCTCTCGCCGAGACCGACGATACCTTCATCGGTCACAACCTCGACCCAGAGGATATTCGGAAACGCGCCAACCCGGACGGTTTCAAGTGCCGTCACTTTCATGGGCCTTCCCCCTCTGGTCTCCGCCCGCCCGTCAATCGACGTAGCGCACTTTTTCCGATGCAAGAATCCCGTCGATATAGCCGAACCGCGTCAGGTTCTCCGCCTTGATCCGCCGGATCATATCGCCTTCCGCCGAACGGATCGCCTTGACGTCGGCAATCACCCGGTCGAGGTCACCACGCGGTACGACGACAACGCCGTCCTTGTCACCCATCACAAGGTCACCGGCTTCAACCGAAATACCACCGGCGACGATCGGCAGCCCGACGCGGCCGGGGCCCGATTTGACGCACGAGTTCGGCGTGATCCCGCGCGAGAAGACCGGCAACCCGACCTCTTCCAGCCCAATCAGGTCTCGTGCCATGCCATCGATCACGATCGCAGCACAGCCCGCGTTCTTGGCAAGCATCGCAACGATGTCGCCGCAAACCGCCGTGCGATCGAAGGCATCGGAGGCTGCAATGATCACATCGCCTTCCTGGGCAAGGGCGACGGCTGCCGTGATCGCGAGATTGTCCGACGGTCCCGTCTCGCAGGGAAACGCTGTGCCAATGAAGTGCGTACGGTTGGCATCAACAGCCTTGATCGCACCGTCCATCGCGCCGCGCCCCCGCATGGCATCGACGATGTGACCGGTCTGCGCGCCAGCGAGTTCCGCGATCTTTCCCTGCGGCACCCGCTCGAAATGCTGTCTGATCGTCAGCAGTGGCGGATCTTCGATCATTGATCTGCGTCCTTGGTTGTTTTTGTTGTCATGCGCTCTCCCCCCGAACAGCGCATCGGGTATTCTGACCCCGCCACACAATCACGCCGCCCCATCACGCTGTCGCAAGCGTTGCGGGGCACAAACCTCAGTCTTTCGCGCGTTCGACGTAGGACCCGTCCGCCGTCATGATCACCACGCGCGTGCCCGCTTCGATGTGCGGCGGCACCATGACCCGCATCCCGTTATCAGCAACAGCCGGCTTATAGGACGACGACGCCGTCTGCCCTTTGACGACCGGGTCCGCCTCGACGATCTCGACGGTGACACGCTGCGGCAGCTCAAGCGACACCGGCACGCCATCGTGCAGCATCAGCACGACGCGCATCAATTCCTGCAGATAGACCGCCTGGTCCGAAACGATTTCCTTCGGCACCGCGATCTGGTCGAAGGTCTCCGGGTCCATGAAATTGAAGCCCTGGTCGTCTTCGTAAATATATTCGAAATCACGCTCTTCCATGTATGCGCGCTCGACCTGCTCGGTCGTGCGATAGCGCTCCGTGATCTTCACCCCATCCGCAATCCGGCGCATTTCAAGGTGCGTCACCGGCGTCCCCTTGCCCGGATGGATGTTTTCCGCCTTGATCACGGCACAAAGTTTGCCGTCGATTTCGAGGACGTTCCCCTTGCGCACCGCACTTGCAATGACCTTGGCCAATTCTTCCGTCTCCATCTTGTTGCAGCGCCGCTCACGCCCGGCCCGCGCTACATACTTGTTCTTGAGAGCCGCCGCAACGCCAACACCGCGCGCAACCGGCCCACTCGCGTCATCCGCCAACCCTGGCCTGCGAGGTTAACTGCCTTTGCCCCGTAAAATCGGCTCTCATCAAACGGCTCAAGCCGGCGACGCGACCCCCTGGTGGTCGCCCGCGCGCCATCTCGACCGCCGTCCGGCGCTCATCGCCCGCCACACCATCAAGCAGGCGCTCAGGCGCTGGTTCCTGGATGAAGGCTTCATCGAGGTCGACACCGCAGCCCTCCAGGTCTCCCCCGGCAACGAACTCCACCTTCACGCCTTCCAAACCCGCTTCACCCCCCTCGACGGCGGACCCGATCGCACCTTCTACCTGCACACCTCGCCCGAGTTCGCCTGCAAGAAACTGCTCGCAGCCGGTGAGACGAAAATCTTTACCTTCGCCCCCTGCTACCGCAACGGCGAACACACCCGCCACCACCACCCTGAATTCACGATGCTGGAATGGTACCGCACCGACACCGACTACCGCGCCTTGATGGCCGACTGCCAGGCTCTCCTGACTGTCACCGCCGACGCCATCGGCGCGCACCACTTCCACCAGCCGGGATTTTCCATTCCCCGCCAACAGCTCATCGAAGAGATTGCCGTCCTGGAGGCCTTCCAGCGTTTCGCCGAAATCGACCTTCGCGCGACCTATTCCAGCACCACGACCAATCGCGAGGCCCTTGCAAGCGCCGCCACGAGCCGCGGCGTGAAAGTTGCCGACGATGACACCTGGTCCGACATCTTCACGCGTGTCCTGCTTGAGCGCGTCGAGCCTGAGATCGGGCGCAGCGCACCGACCATCCTGAAGGACTATCCCCTCCCCGAAGCAGCCCTCGCAGCCCCCGCCCCCGGCGACGCGATGATCGCCGAGCGCTTCGAGCTCTACCTCGCCGGTCTCGAACTCGCCAACGCCTTCACCGAACTCGCCGACCCCGCCGAACAGCGCCGCCGCTTCGAGGCCGATATGTCTGAAAAGAAGCGCCGCTACGGCTTCGATTATCCGATTGACGAGGATTTCCTCGACGCCCTCGCCATCATGCCGCCCGCCGCCGGCGCAGCCCTCGGCTTCGACCGCCTCGTCATGATCGCAACCGGCGCGCCCCGCATCGAAGATGTCCTGTGGACGCCGATGCCGCTCACCAGATCCTGCAATAGCTCCTATTGGCTCTTGGTCCGCCCCTTGAAGCGCGCCCGCATTTTTTCGCAAGGGTCATCGCGCGCCGCCACCGGCGTAAAGACGATGAAGTCGTAGGTGGCGGCAACCACATAATCCGCTGCCTTGCGCCGCCCCGGATCGACCTCGACATGCCCGGCCACGGCGATGGCGCCGTCATCTTGCCCCGTCATCATCCGCGCGAGATACCACGGCACGCCCCGGTCACGCCGCACATGACCGTTCCCCGCGATCAGCACTGATTTGCGCCCGCCAATGGCGGCATCCGCCATCACCCGCGCCATGTATCCGTCCCTGAAACGCTGCGCCTTGGCCATGTTCCCGAAGGCCGACTTCGGCATCAGCCCGCAGTGACTGGCCTCGAGTTCTTCAAGCAACGCCTCACCGAGCGCCACCCCAAGCTCACGGTCGAGGAGCAACCGCCCGCGGGCATCGGCACTGATCGCATCAAGCCCCTGGCGGGCGACCTCCATGACCCGCTGGCGTGGCGGATTGCCCGCCAGCATCGCCATCCGCGCGCCGACGACCGCCTCCATCAACGGCGCATAAAGCCCCGTCTCAGGCCATCCGCTGCGCGCCCAGTCTGTTGCCAGAAAAAGCTTCTCGACCTGCGCCGCAGGCGTCTCGCCGCTCGCATCGAGGCCGGCAACGAAGGCATCGAGGATGCTTTGCTGATCGGCGCGGAACTGTTCGAACACAACCGCCCGCGCCCCATCGCCAAGCTGCCCGACGACCCAGCCTTGCAACCGGTGATGGTCACCATTGTCGTGGATCTCGCCGAGCAGGACGTGCGTCGCCCTGTTGAGCGCCGCGACATAGTCCGTGGGCGAAATGAACGCGCCTGCCTTGACGTCGTAAATCTTGCCGGCAAGGGGATGATCGCGCTGGAGCGCCGAAACCCACTCACCCGGCCACTCCGCCGCGCGCGCCCCGCCGCCACCGGCAACCAGCCCGAGCAACACCAACGCTGCCAGTAAAAGGCGGAACGCCGACGTCAGTCCACGCTTGGCCCCCGGCCCGCCGAACTTCACTGCCTGCGCACGATCGACACAAGCTGCGCCCTGCCTCATTCCGCGACCGGCGCCAACCCCTTGCGCTCCCGGATCAGGTTGGCAAACCGCGTAAACAGATAGTGGCTGTCCTGCGGCCCCGGGCTTGCTTCCGGATGGTACTGGACCGAGAACACCGGACGGCCCTTGAGGCGGATACCGCAATTCGATTTGTCGAACAGCGACTGATGCGTCTCCTCCACCGTGTCCGGCAGCGTGTCGCGATCAACGGCAAAGCCGTGGTTCATCGACGTGATTTCAACCTTGCCCGTCGTGAAGTCCTTCACGGGATGGTTCGCGCCATGATGGCCCTGGTGCATCTTCACCGTCTTCGCCCCCGTCGCCAGCGCCAGCATCTGGTGGCCGAGACAGATCCCGAACACCGGCAGTCCGCTGTCGATCAGCTTCGCGATTTCCGGCACGGCATACTGCCCCGTCGCCGCCGGATCCCCCGGCCCGTTGGACAGGAACACACCATCGGGATTACGCGCGAGCACATCTTCCGCGCTCGTCGAGGCTGGCACCACCGTCACCCGCGCCCCGACACTTGCCAGGCACCGCAGGATATTCCGCTTCAACCCATAGTCGAGCGCAACCACATGAAAGTCCGGCTTGTCGAGCCGCGGGAAGCCTTGCCCCCATGCCCAGCGCTGCTCGTCCCATTCATAGCTCTGCCCACTCGTCACATCCGGCACCAGGTCGAGCCCGATCAGCCCCGGCCAATCCGCCGCCTGCTGCTTCAGGTCATCGTCGTCGAACACACCTTCAGGATTGTGCGCGATGACGCCGTTGGCATAGCCGCTCTCGCGGATGCGCACCGTCAGCGCCCGCGTGTCGACGCCCGCAATCGCGATGATGCCGCGCGCCTTGAGCCACTGATCGAGATGTTCCGTTGCGCGGTAATTCGATGGCTCCGTCACATCTGCCCGCAGCACACAGCCCCGCACGCCGGAGCGCGCAGCCAGGTTGGATGTCTCCCCGTCCTCGCCATTGGTGCCGACATTGCCGATATGGGGAAACGTGAACGTGATGATCTGCCCGGCATAACTCGGATCGGTCAGAATTTCCTGATACCCGCTCATCGCCGTGTTGAAGCACACCTCACCAACCGCCGTACCCGTTGCCCCCAGGCCACGCCCCTCAATCACGCTGCCATCCGCCAGCACCAGCCGCGCCGTCGGTCTTACTTCCCCCCAAGGTGCCGGCTCTGATTGATTTTTGTCCTGCATGAAATTCACGCTCGTTCTCCAAACCGGCGCAACAGCGCGCCCTGAACCATGTGCCGAAAGCCAGCGTCCCCTGGAAAGTTCACCGCCGGGCAATTAAATTTGCCGGAACCTATGGGACCGCGGCCGATGAATCAACGATACAGATATCGCCGTACACCCATCGCATTTCGATCCCATATCATGTTAAGCGTGCGCGGCATCCTGCCCCGCCGACGCCCGGCGCCATATTGTATGCCGCCCCGGGCGGGTCCGACAAAGAGAGGCCATCGATGCGCGACAGCATTACCCAAGCCGTCAAGGACGCAATGAAATCAGGCGACAAGCTGCGCCTGTCGACGCTGCGCCTCATTCAGGCAGCCATCAAGGACCGTGATATAGCCGCCCGCGTCGACGCGAAGGGCCAGTCGAGCGGCCGCGATCGCATCGACGAGGCGGAATTGCTCGGCCTCCTCCAGAAGATGATCAAGCAACGCCGCGAATCCGCCGAAACGTACGCAACCGCGGGCCGCGCGGAACTCGCCGAGAAAGAAGCGGCCGAAATCGCGATCATCGAAGAGTTCATGCCCCAGCAGCTCTCCGAAGCCGAAACCGAGAAGGCCGTCACCGATGTT
The DNA here is from genome assembly GCA_963696075.1 of uncultured Alphaproteobacteria bacterium. GTDB lineage: Bacteria > Pseudomonadota > Alphaproteobacteria > Rhizobiales > Hyphomicrobiaceae > CAJQQK01. Next base: position 94,061 of record CAVOJD010000002.1, read on the forward strand.
GTCGGCGAAATCGGCGCTGCCGGCCTCAAGGACATGGGCCGGACCATGGGCGTCTTGAAGGAGCGTTATGCCGGCCAGATGGATTTCGCCAAGGCCAGCGCCCTCCTCAAAGCCAAGCTCGCAGGCTGATCGGCTAACGGTCGCCGTTTTACCGGCCTCTCACGCGATACGCTGGCGCGACACCGGGCGCGATTCCAGTTAATCGCAAGTCGACCCGGATGGTTAATTATTTGGCGACCAATCGTCCGTACTCTTGCCCGCAATAGTTTTGAACTCTGTTCTATTGCCGGATACCGTTATGGCCTTGCCGCATCATTATTTGATGGCCCTGATCAGCCCTTTCGGACGACTGGGTCAGGCCCACTTCGCCTTGCTCGCCTGCCTGATTGCCTTTGCCCACCTCTACATCTACGCAAAAATGGCAGGCATGCCCTCTGACGAGCCCTGGAACGTCTATTCCATCGCCCTTCTCGTCATGATCTGGTGCAAGTTCTGCATCCTCAGCCGCCGCCTGCATGACACCGGCTCCAACGGCCTCATCGCCATCCCGGTCCTGCTGTTGTCGGTCGGCCTCTACCTCTACATCATTGATCCGAGCATGGCCGGCAGCGCCGCAAATCTCGATGCAGGGACAAAGTGGGTCCTTGAACAAGGCATGCGGATTCCCCGCGCCCTCTTCATCGCAGCCTTCATCTATTGCATCCGCGCTGGCGGAGAAACCGGACCGAACGCCTATGGACCCGAGTTCGGCGGCACCGACGATCTTGTCGGCGACGCCCGCGCGAGCCTTGATAAGAAGCGGGACACAACGATGCCGCAGCATGGCTACAAGATCTTCCGTGAAGCAGATGCCGGTTGGGGTAAGCGCCGGCGGCCCGCAGGTTTCGGCCGCCGCTGATCGGCCCCGTTGCCCGTGACGTTGCCGGTCCTGTTGCGGTCCTGTTGAAAGCCCTGTTGAAAGCGGGCATGACCTACTTGCCCGCCACCCTCTCCCCCCGCACCACACCCGAATCACAGTACGATCATCCGGTCACAACCACCCAGGACCGCGATGCGTTACCCGCCCCACATTCTTGAGGAAATCCGTGCCCGGCTCAACGTCTCCGACGTCGTCGGCCGCACCATTCCGCTCAAGAAGAAGGGCCGCGAATACGCCGGCCTCTCGCCCTTCAAGACGGAGAAGACCCCCTCCTTTTTCGTCAATGATCAGAAGGGCTTCTACCATTGCTTCGCAAGTGGCGAGCATGGCGATATCTTCACCTTCCTCATGAAGGTCGAGGGCCTCTCGTTCCCCGAAGCGGTCGAACGCCTCGCAGGCGAGGCCGGCGTTGAGCTGCCAAAGCGCCAGGCCCCGGACCCCGAACGCGAATCAGAGCGCGAGCGCCTGCTGGCGCTGCATGAAGCCACCGCCAACTTCTTCACCAAATCCCTGACCGCCGGCACCGCGCGGCCCGCGCGCGCCTATCTCGAAGGCCGCGGGCTCTCCCGCGACACCATCGATGCCTTCGCCATCGGCTTCGCCCCCGCGAGCCGCACCGCACTGACAGAGCACCTGATCAAACTCGGCTTCAAGCCGTCCGAACTCGTCAAGGGCGGTGTCCAGATTGCCGGCGAAGACATCCGCGAGCCCTACGACCGTTTCCGCAACCGGATCATGTTCCCGATTGCCGACGCCCGCGGCCGCATCGTCGCCTTCGGTGGCCGCGCCCTCGATGCGGATCAGCCCGCCAAGTACCTGAATTCGCCCGAGACGCCGATATTCCACAAGGGCCACCTCCTCTTCAACGCCCATCGCGCCCGTCAGGCCGCCCACGACACCGGCGAACTGCTTGTCGTCGAAGGCTACATGGACGTGATTGCGCTCGCCCAGGCAGGCCTCGCCCATGCCGTCGCCCCCCTCGGCACGGCGCTCACTGGTGAACAGGTCACCACGCTGTGGCGGATGTGCCCCGAGCCGACACTGTGTTTTGACGGCGACGAGGCCGGCCGCCGCGCCGCCTACCGCGCCATCGACACCGCCCTCCCCCTTCTCAAGGCCGGCTACAGCCTCCACTTCGCCTTCCTGCCCAAAGGTCTCGATCCCGACGACCTCGTCCGCACCGAAGGCCCCGAAGCCATGAACGACGTTTTAGGGCGCCGTCAGTCCCTCGTCGACGCCCTCTGGCAGCGCGAGTGGGACGCAGCCGACTGGTCGACCCCGGAACGCCGCGCCAAGCTTGAAAACCAGCTCCGTAATTTGGTCCGCGCCATTCAGGACCCCGGCGTGCGCAATCACTACGGTCGCATCATCGCTGAAAAGCTTCGCGCCGCCTGGGAGCCCGCCTCCGCGGCACCGGGTTCACAGTCGCACGGCCCAGGCCGCAGCTTCACCCCCGGCCCGGGCCGCCGGGGAGGTCGCCAGGGAGGCCGTTCAGCCGGGCGCCAGGGCGACCGCTTCACGCCCCCCGCTTTCGCCGGCCATTCCGCCAGCCTGCGCCAGAGCACCCTGGTTGCGCCGGGCAACCGCAACCACAGCTATCGCGAGACGCTCATCCTGCGAACCCTGATTAACCATCCCTGGCTGATCGAGGACGCGGCGGAAGAGCTTGCGGCTCTGGAATTGCATAGCCCTCAGCTTTCCCGCCTCCGGGATGCACTTTTGGAGGCCTGTGCAGACGAAAAAAACCTTGACACCGCAACCCTGCGAAACCATTTGCTGGTGCTGGGGTATGCGCCACACCTGGAGCAGGCAGAGCGTTTGGCAACTCACCGCTGTGATGCTTTCGCCGAACCGGACGCCGAACGCGTCGATGTCGAGAATGGATGGCGTCATATCCTTGCGTTGCATCAACAGCAGGCCTTGAAGGATCAACTCGCGGAAGCAGAACGAGAGTTTCGCGTTTCCGGTGATGAAGATGTTATGTCACGCATTATGGAAATTCAGCGCCTGATCGCGACAATTGTGCCGAACGAAGCATCTTACGACTAGGTCCGGCACACGTGCCTGGATCGCATCGTGCAGCGAACCCAAGGCGCACCGCGGCGCCGACCGACACGTCCGCCATCGGATTTTCCGGGCGGAGAGAATTTGAACGAGGAGGGCGGTGCCGAACTGACTGACGGACGAACAGCCACCCACGGCTTGCGATAAGCGCCGAACGGAACCGCTGTTGCCCTCCCCGCGTCACCCCGGCCAACCATCCTCAAAGCAACGAAACCCGCCCCGGAGGCGGAGAGGCAAGCCCATCCCTCTCCAACGCCCCCAGCGAAGACGAACGGAGTAGATCACGAACATGCAGCAGAAAGCCAAAGAGCCGGCCGCCAAGAAAGGTGAAACCACCACCGACCGCGACAGCCCGCTTCTCGATCTCTCTGATGGTGCCGTCAAGCGGATGATCAAGTCCGCCAAGGCGCGCGGATACGTGACCTACGACGAACTGAACGAAGTCCTCCCCTCCGAGGAAGTCACCTCCGAACAGATCGAAGACATCATGGCCATGCTCTCCGAGATGGGCATCAATGTCGTCGAGAACGAAGAAGAGGAAGACGACGAGGAAGAAGAAGCCGCCGAAGAGGTCGCCGAGACGACCAGCCGCGAACTTACGACCCAGAACCTTCCCACCAAGACGACCGCGAAAGCGGAGCCCGCCGACCGCACCGATGATCCCGTCCGCATGTATCTGCGCGAGATGGGCACCGTTGAACTGCTCTCGCGCGAAGGCGAAATCGCCATCGCCAAGCGCATCGAGGCGGGTCACGAGGCCATGATCGCGGGCCTCTGCGAAAGCCCCCTGACCTTCCAGGCCATCATCATCTGGCGTGATGAACTGAATGAGGGCCGCGTCCTCCTGCGCGACATCATCGACCTCGAAGCAACCTACGAAGGCCCGGATGCCAAGCAGCAGCCGGCCGCCGCTGACGACGAGTCGAGCGATGAGGACGCCGACGAAGCCAAGGCAAATGGCGCCGACGCCAGCGGCGCTGATGATGACGGTGACAGCGACAAGACCGATGGCGACAGCGATAGCGATGATGACGACGAGGACGATTACGAAAACGCCCTGTCGCTCGCAGCCATGGAAGCCGAACTGAAGCCGAAGGTTCTCGAAACCTTCGACCTGATCGCCTCCAACTACAAGAAACTGCGCAAGCAGCAGGACAAGAAGATCGAGCAGCAGGTCGCCGGCGAAACCGGCTCCCGTCAGCAGCAGCGCGCCTACGACAAGCTGCGCGAAGAGATCATCTCCGACGTCAAGTCGCTGTCGCTCAACGCCAACCGCATCGACAGCCTCGTCGAGCAGCTCTACGCGATCAACAAGCGCCTCGTGCAGCTCGAAGGCCAGCTGATGCGCCTCGCCGACAGCTACGGCGTGCCCCGCGCCCAGTTCATCGAGGAATACTACGGCAACGAACTCGACCAGACCTGGCTCGAGCGCATGTCCGAGTCAGGGTCCAAGAAATGGACGCAGATGATCGGTACGGAAAACGACCGCATCGTCCAGCTGCGCACCGAGATCCATGAACTCGCGAGCGAAACCGGCCTCGAAATTCCTGAGTTCCGCCGCATCGTGCGCGCCGTCCAGAAGGGCGAACGCGAGGCCCGTCAGGCCAAGAAGGAAATGGTCGAAGCCAACCTGCGCCTCGTCATCTCGATCGCGAAAAAATACACCAACCGCGGCCTGCAGTTCCTCGACCTCATCCAGGAAGGCAACATCGGCCTGATGAAAGCGGTCGACAAGTTCGAGTACCGCCGCGGCTACAAGTTCTCGACGTATGCAACGTGGTGGATTCGTCAGGCCATCACCCGCTCGATCGCGGACCAGGCCCGCACCATCCGCATCCCCGTGCACATGATCGAGACGATCAACAAGATCGTGCGCACGAGCCGCCAGATGCTGCACGAGATCGGCCGCGAGCCCACGCCGGAGGAACTCTCCGAGAAACTCGCCATGCCGCTCGAGAAGGTCCGCAAGGTCCTCAAGATCGCCAAGGAGCCGATCAGCCTCGAAACCCCCATCGGCGACGAGGAGGATTCACACCTCGGCGACTTCATCGAGGACAAGAACGCGGTCCTCCCGATCGACGCCGCCATCCAGGCCAACCTGCGCGAGACGACGACCCGCGTGCTCGCCTCCCTGACGCCGCGCGAGGAGCGCGTGCTCAGAATGCGCTTCGGCATCGGCATGAACACCGACCACACGCTCGAAGAAGTCGGCCAGCAGTTCTCGGTGACGCGCGAACGCATCCGCCAGATCGAGGCCAAGGCACTCAGAAAGCTCAAGCACCCGAGCCGCTCGCGCAAGCTCAGAAGCTTCCTCGACAGCTGATCGCGACAGCAACCAACCAAAACGACAAAGGCGCCCACATCGGGCGCCTTTTTCTTGCAATGCGCAAAACGGCACGACCGATCAGATCGCCTCGCCCCACACCTGCTTCAGCCCTCAACAATTGTTGATCAACCGCGACCCGCTTGTCATTGGACCGCAGCGGCCATCTCCCGCATTCAGTATACCAACAGAACAGCCTCACCAACGGGTACACCACACCGTGGAACTGCTCCTTGCTTACGGCGCCGGCCTCCTGACGCTGATCAACCCGTGCATCCTGCCGGTGCTCCCGATCATCCTCGGCTCCGCGCTGCGCGAGGAGCGGCTTGGGCCGGTCGCGCTGTGTCTGGGTCTTTCCCTGACGTTTGTCGCACTCGGCGTTGCCATTGCCGCCGCCGGCCCCGCCATCGGCCTCGATGCTGACCTGATGGCAAAGATCGGCGCCGTCATGATGATCGCCTTCGGCCTGATCCTGATGGTGCCGGCCTTCAACGTGCGCTTTGCCGCCGCCACCGCGGGCATCTCCGGCCAGGCCGAGCAAAGCCGGACGGATGTCCAATCCTACGGTCTTGCCGGCCACTTTCTCGGTGGCGCGCTCCTTGGCGCGGCGTGGTCGCCGTGCATCGGCCCGACGCTCGGCGGCGCCATCGCGCTCGCCTCCCAGGGCCAATCACTCGGCTGGGCCGCCGCCATCATGACCGCCTTCGCGCTTGGCACATCCACAATAATCCTGCTGCTGGCCTATGGCACACGCGAAGCCGTTGCAGCCCGTCAGGCGAGCTTCCGGAAGATCGCCGCAAACTCGAAATGGATCATGGCCACGGCCCTCATCGCGGTCGGCCTCGCGATCCTCTTCGGCCTCCACCAACGCCTCGAAGGCTGGGTCATGAGCCTGCTGCCGGTCTGGCTGCAGGACCTGTCCGTTTCATTGTGAGTTGAACGCAACCAAGGAAGGGAGACCAGAACTTGAAAAACATCCTGTCAGGCCTTTTGGCGCTGGCAATGCTCGTGGCACTCATCCCGGCTTCTGTAGAAGCCAGGACCACCACGTTCACGCCGGACGCCTTCAAGGCCGCCGTCCAGAAGGGCGAGACCGTCCTTCTCCACTACAAGTCCACGTGGTGACAAACCTGCGCGCGCCAGGGTCGCGTGCTTGACAAGCTCCGTGCGAGCTATCCGGACATCACGTTCATGCTGGTCGATTGGGACACCTACAAGGACCATGACATCACGACCAGTCGTCGCATTCCCCGTCGCTCCACGTTGGTGCTGCTCAAGGGTGACAAGGAACTCGGTCGCATCGTTGCCGGCACCAGCGAGCAGGCCATCCGCGACTTGCTCGACAAGGGCAAGTGACGCCCCCTGATCGACCCAGAAACACGGGTCGATCGAGAAACAAGCGCGCGGGCGCCAGCCTCGTCAGGCCACGGATCGCCCGCGCCCATCTGAGCCAGCCCCCGTGTAATTGCTCTGTTGTGTGTGTGATGCGGCTCCCGCGCGACGCCCTCACGGCGGGCGTCGCGGCGCGAGTATTGCAGCCCGCCGGCAAACCTACTTCGGCTCCGAAAACCCGCTCAAGCCGCCATCAGCCGAAAACTGCGGGTTCGACGGCGGCCGCGCCCGCGGCGCCACCTCGATGAGTTTGCTTGCGATAACCCTCGGCCGGTTGGGCAGCAGTTCCGGCGGCTGCCGCAACCAACCGTTCCCCGCCCGCCCCAGTTCCTCGCCGAACTCAAACAGCTTTTCCTGATACGCCGGATCAAACACCTGGCTGGACGTGTATTTGAACCCCGCCGGGATCGCGAGCATCCTGAACTCGGCGCCAGCATCCCGCGCCAGGCGATAGATGCGGTAGATCTCGCCCGCGCTCTGATTGAAGATCAGAGTCGAGATCGCCCGCCCGGCAATCGGCAACGTCTGCTGCGTCACCGGCTGATAAACCGGCTGTTCGCGCATGTTCTTGATCAGCCAGATCCGCCGGATCGGCGGACGGTCATAGAGCTCGTCGAGCGCCTTCATCGGCACCTGGATCGGTGAGATGAAAATCTCCCGCGTCGTCCCCCCGTCGACATGCAGTTCGTCATAGACCTTGCCGTCGATGACAACCGGAATATTGACCGGCGACAGCGCCCCCGGGATTGCAGCAGAGGCGAGGATGATCTTATGGAACAGGCCCGCGGCATCCGGATGCCGGCTGCGCGCCAGCTCGCCCAGATTCCAAACCACAGGACGCTGCGCGTCGAGATTGGTCGTGAGCACCATCAAGATGCGCCCGCGCTCATATTCCCGCGCAATCTCATCCAGCACGTCCCGGCTGAGATAGCTCGCAATCAGCTCTGCAAGCTTCGACGTATCGACGAGTGCATCCCCCCCGATAATCCCCTGCAGCCCGTTGATCTGGACAAGGTCCGTCGTCTCATACTTTGTCCAGACGTCCCGCAGCTGCTCATCATATTTCGGGCCAAGGAACGCCAGCGGCGCGATGATTGCCCCGGCGCTGACCCCGGTGACGACCTCGAATTCCGGACGGTCGCCACGCTTGGTCCACCCCGACAACACGCCCGCCCCGAACGCCCCATCACCACCCCCGCCTGACAGCGCCAGAATGTTGACGATCGGCCGCCCGCCCGAGCGCTTGGCATGAGCCGCAAGACGCGGCAGCGTCGGTTGGATTTTCCGAAATGCAGCAGATGGATTGGCCGGCGTCTCATCGGCCCAGAACCGCACGGTCGGCAGGCCGGGTATACTCGCGCGGGCCTGTTCCGCGCCGGTGGGCGGTGCCTTGCGCTGCGCCACCATGCCCGCGCACCCGGCAAGAAGAACCAGCGCCAGAACGCCAACGGTGCCCGCCCGGCACCATTGCGCAACCGTCGCCAAATCCGATCGCCACTTGAAATTCAAACCGAATGGCCCGCCCGTCGAATCGAAGTTATCCACAAATGCCCCCTCATATAGCGCTAAGCCAGGCGTGACCCAAACCATTCAATGCGGGTAGCCGGCAGGCCGGGTTATATCCGCGCCGACTACAACGCTGCGCTCATGCCCCCATCGACGGCGATTTCCGCGCCGGTCACGAACTGCGCTTCATCGGAGGCCAGAAACAGTGCCACATTTGCCACGTCTTCCGGCGTCCCGAACCGCCGCAGCGGCGTCTGGTCGATCAGCGCCTTGTTGATCATCGGGTTGCGCAACACCCGGTTCGTCAACGCCGTTTCGACGAAACCCGGCGACAGTGCGTTGACGCGGATCCCGAACGGCGCGTACTCGACCGCCAAGGCTCGCGTCAGCGCCGCAACCGCCCCCTTGGTCGCCGAATAACCGGCAAGCTGGCGCAACCCCCTGTGCCCCATGATCGAGGCGATATTGACCAGCGAGGCATTGCCCGACGCCCGCATCAGGTCGAACCCGTCCCGTGCAATCCTCACGACACCATCGAGATTGACCTCTCGGATCGTGGCCCAGTCCGCATCCGACAGATGCCGGAAATCAGCCCGCACGTTGAGCCCGGCATTGCTCACGATGACATCCAGACGCCCGTGATCATCCCCAATCCGCCGGAACGCAGCCGTAATGTCCTGCCCCTTGGTGACATCGAGCCTCAGATCGAACGCTTCATGACCGCCATCCCGAATGGTCTCGACTGTCCTGACCGAAGCGGCTTCATCGACGTCCGACGCATAGACGCGCGCACCGTGACGCGCCAAGACCGTGGCAATTGCCGCTCCAATCCCGGCGCCTGCGCCCGTGACTAATGCAATTTTGCCCTCGAGCCGCCGCTCTGCCATGGACCACCTCTTATCATTCACCATCTCGTCCCTGGCCCTGCAGCACGTCGCATGCCAACCCGCCCCTGCCAACCCGACAAGACGCCCTTAACCGGTCCACTTCTCGCGCATCGTCACCAGCTCTTCCGCCGCACTCGGGTGCAGTGCCATGGTCTGATCGAAGTCGTCCTTGGTTGCCCCCATCTTCATGGTAATGCCGACAACCTGTATGATCTCGCCCGCATCCGGCCCCAGGATATGGCAGCCAAGGATCTTCTGGTCCTTCGGATTAACGATTAGCTTCATGAGCGTGCGCTCGTCCCGGCCAGACATCGTGTTGCGCATCGGCCGGAACCGCGTCTTGTAGATATCGACCTCACCGTGGATCTCGCGCGCTGTCTCCTCGCTCAGTCCGCACGTTCCGATCTCCGGCGTCGAAAATACCGCCGTCGGAATCAGCATGTGATCGACCAGCCGGTGCATGTTGCCAAACACCGTGTCGGCAAACGCATGCCCCTCGCGAATAGCGACCGGCGTCAGCGCGACACGGTCCGTCACATCGCCGACCGCATAGATATTCGGCACCGATGTGCGCGACGCCTCATTGACCTTGATCTTGCCGAACGTGCCCAACTCGACGCCCGCCTTCTCAAGCCCGAGCCCCTTGGTGTTGGGGCTGCGCCCGATCGCGAACATGACCTGATCGGCTTCGATCACCTCACCACTGCGCAGCGTTCCCTTGAGCCCCCCCGCCGTCTTCTCGATCTTCGTGAAGACCTGCTCGGTAACGATCCGGATGCCCCGCTTCGGCAGCGCCTCCATCAGCCCGTCCCGCAACTCCTCGTCAAATCCGCGCAGGATCTTAGGCCCGCGATAGACCAGCGTGGTCTCGGCCCCGAGGCCTGCGAAGATCCCTGCGAATTCGACCGCGATGTACCCTCCGCCCGCCACGATCACGCGCTTTGGCATCTCCTTCAGGTCAAACGCCTCGTTCGACGTGATCACGTGCTCGACGCCCTCGAGTTCCGGGTCGACATTGACCGCGCCCCCGGTCGCGACCAGGATCTTGTCGGCCGTGATCTGACGGCCCGATGTGGTCAGGCGGATCGTGTGGGCATCCTCGAAGACCGCCCGCTCGCTGAACGTCTCGACACCAGCCCGCTCCAGGTTGCCCTTGTAGGCCGCCTCAAGCCGGTCGATCTCCTTGTCCTTGTTGGCGATCAGCGTCTTCCAGTCGAAGTCCGGCACCGAGGCATCCCAGCCAAAACCTGGCGCATCCTCGAAATCGTCCCGAAACCGGCTTGCATAGACCAGGATCTTCTTTGGCACACAGCCGCGGATCACGCAGGTTCCCCCATAGCGGTACTCCTCCGCGATCGCGACACGGGCCCCGTGGCCGGCTGCAATTCGGGCCGCCCTGACACCACCCGACCCGGCACCGATCACGAAAAGATCGTAGTCATACTCACCCATCAAGCCATCTCCGCCTGTCTCATTGCGTTTGCACGCCGCTCTCAAACCTCTAGCACATCCGCATCGATCACCCGGACGCCATCCGCGCCCGCAATAATCGCGTGATCTGCAAGTCCGATGAACAAGCCATGATCAACCACACCCGGCGTGAACGGCAACAGCTCCGCCAGCGCTTCCGGGTCGTCGAGGTGCCCGAACGCGCAGTCAACGATGAAATTGCCGCCATCCGAGATGAACGGTTTGCTGTCCTGCCCGAGCCGCTGCCGGATCTCGCCTTCGAGACCAAGCTCGTCCGCGATATCCTCGATCATTGCGAGCGAGACCTTGAAGCCGAACGGCACCACCTCGATCGGCAGCGGAAACGCACCGAGCCGCTCCACCAGCTTCGACTGATCCGCGATAATCACCACCCGTTCCGAGGCCGACGCCACGATCTTCTCGCGCAGCAGCGCCCCGCCCCCGCCCTTGATGAGGCGCAGGTTCATGTCGATTTCATCCGCCCCATCAACCGTCAGGTCGATTTCCGGCTCATCATCAAGGCTCGCGAGAGGAATACCCAGCGCTTCCGCCTGGCGTTGCGTGGCCGTCGACGTCGCAATGCCCGTGACATTCAGCCCCTGGCCCACTTTTTCCCCCAGGAGGTCGACGAAATGCGCCGCCGTCGAACCGGTGCCAAGCCCGACAATCATGCCATCTTCGACGAATTGCAGCGCACGTTGGGCTGCTTCACGCTTCATCGTATCCGCGTCCATCAGACTTCTCCCTGGTTGGGCCCGTCTCGAGACCGCCAGCACAAGGCGTCCCTGAGATCCGGGATAAGACCGGCATGTCTATTAGCCCCGCCGCGTCCCGACAAGCGCTTCCGTTTCCGTCGCCTCCGCCGCCGCCCCGTGTTATGCACACCGCGCCCGCATCCGATCAATGCCAGAACCAGAGACCACCGCCCATGTCGAACCTGACCGTCGCCTTCGATCTTGATGGAACCTTGATCGACACCGCACCCGACCTCATTCGCTCGACCAATTACGTCCTCGAGGCCAACGGTTACCCCCCGGTGACAGACGAACTCATCCGGCCCGTCATCTCGTTTGGCACGCGCGAAATGCTGCGCGCCGGCATCAAGTCCCACGGCGAGACCGCTGAAGAAGCCCGCCTCGACACCCTCTTCCACCAGCTCCTCGAGCACTATGGCGCCAACATCGCCGTTGAAAGCCGGCCTTTCCCCGCCCTGATCGATGTGCTCGACGCCCTGCGCGGCCAGGGCGCCCGCCTCGCCGTGTGCACCAACAAGCGCGAAGACATGACCCGCATTCTTCTCGGCGAACTTCAGCTCACGAACTATTTCGACGCAATCACGGGCCGCGACACCTTCCCCGTTCACAAGCCCGACCCCGAGCATCTGTTCGGTGCCATCCGCCTCGCCGGCGGCGATCCGGCGAACGCGATCATGGTGGGCGATAGTGAGACCGACGTCCTGACCGCGAAAGCCGCCGCCGTCCCCGTCATCGGCGTCACCTTCGGCTACACCGACAAACCCATCACCGAACTCGGCTGCGACGGCGTGATCTCACATTACGATACCTTCCTCGAAACCCTCGAGATGATCCGGGCTGCGTGACCCGCCGCTTCATCCTGCATCTCTGAGGTCTAAGAGCAGCCGGTCGACCGTCTCGGGCTCAGTATCCCACGCACACATCAGCCGGCAGCCCGTCGGCGGCACGAACGTATAGAACTGCCAGCCCTTCGCCCTGAGCCGCGCCTGGATCGCCTCCGGCAGATGGACAAACACCCCGTTCGCCTCGACCGGATGCATCAACGCGACACCATCGAGCCCGGCAAGCCCTTCCGCCAGCCGCTGCGCCATCCGGTTGGCGTGCCGCGCATTGTCGAGCCACAGCCCATCCTTGAGCAGTGCCAGCCAGGGCGCCGTCTGAAGCCGCATCTTGGAATTGAGCTGCCCTGCCTGCTTCATCCGCCAGCCGAAATCCTCCCCCAGCGCCTTGTCGAAAAAGATCAGGCATTCACCAACCCCGAGCCCGTTCTTCACGCCGCCGAACGAGAGCACATCCACCCCCCGGCGCCACGTCATCTCCGCCGGCGACGCCCCGAGCGTGACCGCTGCATTGGCAAACCGCGCCCCATCCATGTGCAATTTAAGCCCATGGCGCCCTGCCAGCTCGCCAAACGCGGAAATCTCGTCGAGTGAATAGATCGTGCCGAGTTCGGTCGCCTGCGTCAGCGAGATTGCCCGCGCCTTGACGTGATGAATACCCTCGAAGCGCGTCGCCAGAGCTTCCGCAGCCTCAACCGTCAGCTTCGCCGCCGGCAGGTCCGCGCTGAGCACACTCGCACCACCCGAAAAGAAACCGAGCGCACCCGCCTCGTCCCATTCGATGTGCGAAAAAGCATGCGCGATCACCGCATGATAGGGCTGGGCGATCTGCGCCAACCCAAGCGCATTGGCCGCCGTCCCGTTGAACACGAAATGCACCACGCAGTCCGTCTCGAAGAGCTCCTGCACCGCCGCAACCGCCCGCGCCGTCACCGCATCCTCGCCGTAGCCTGGTGCGTGTCCGCGCGCATTCTCATCAATCAATGCCGCGAGCGCTGCCGGACACATCCCCGCGTTATTGTCGGATGCAAACTGTTGTCCCACGCCTCAGCCCTCCTGGCCTGCCCTTCGGTGCCAGCACGCACGTTCGCTGGCTCACGACATGTCATAGCAAAGCTGAAAAGAACCTGGGAGGCGCATCATGTTTCAGCGCCCCACGAGCGCCTGAACTCAAACCGGCCGCGCCGGATTGCCCCGCCAGCGCGAGCGTGCCCCGCTGCGCGCGCCCTTCATCATGAAGCTGTCGGCATCAAGCGCGCTGCCTGGCTCCATTTCCGAACCGTAATGGACGAAGGCCGCCGGTGCGAGCGTCACGCCCGCCCCGATCTTGATGTGATCGGCCTTATAGAGCCCGTCTTCCAGCGAATGGCCCTGGATCGCGACTTCGGCGTTGATGGTCGCCCCATCACCGATCTCAACCAGCTGCTTTTCAGGGATCATGCTGCCGTCATCGAACACCTTCCGCCCAACGCGAACGCCAAGCGCCCGCATCACCATCGGCCGGAACGGCGTCCCGGGAAATGCATCTTTCAGGACGTTTTCCGAGAACTTCCAGTGACGTTCGATCCACCAGCAATACTCTTCATGGATCGTACACGCCGTCGGCTTGATGCGAATGCCGAAATGGCCGAACCACTCCGACGCGAACGCATGCGCGATCACAAGCACCACGACCAGTGCCATCCCGGCGATGACGACCGCAAAGCCGTAATCGGGATAAAGCGCGGCCCCGGCGCCGCCGACCAGGAACAGCGAGAACAACAGCAACCACTGCGCACCGAGATACGCCCCGATCGTGCGCAGATTGAACCGGTCCTTCTGCGCCAGCCGCTCGAACGCCGCCGGTGAATCGGGCACCGGATTGAACCGCTGCCGGTTGGCAACCTCGCGCGGAATTTCAAAACACGGCGAGCCAAGCAGCCCGACATTCTCCCGCACCGGCCCATCAACCGGTACCGCAACCTTGGTCGCCAGCAGACAGTTATCGCCAACGCGCCCATGCGCTGGATAATAGACCACGTTGCCGACAAACGAACTCTTGCCGATCGACGCCGGCATGATCCGGAACGTGCCGTGACCGACCTCCAGGTTCAAGATCGTCATCCCGTCGGAGATCATCGTCCCCGAACCGATCTCGACATCGCCCGGCGACTGCATCGTCGTCATGCACCCAAAATTCGACCCGGTCTGGCGCAGGTCAGGCTGGCGCACGCCCAGCCACCGGAAATAAGCGACTGCAAACGAACTATCGCCGAAAATCGTCTGGAAGGCTTGCGAGAACGAGAACGCCGACAGCGCCTGCGCCGCGAGATGGTGGACGCCATACATCGGATAGACCTTGTCGGCCTTCAAGAACCCGCGCAGGACATGCGGCATCACCAGATGCACCACCAGCCCGAATACGAAGAACCCGCCGAACAGGGCCAATGAATTGATCAGCGCGGCAGTGATGATGCCGATGGCCGAACCGCCGCCACTCGACAGCACGACCGAAATCACCAACACACTCACCACGATGGCGAGGCTTGCCGCCAGCACCATCGCACCCAGCAGCACCGCACTATGCAGCGCCTTGCGAAGGGTTGATGGCGCAATCGCATCGAGACGATCGAAATCCGTCACCGTCTCCCGCGCCGGATTGCCATGATACCGCTTGCCCGCCGGCACCCGGTCGCCCGGATGCAGCGCCGAGACGTGGCCAAGCTGCGCGCCATCCCCGATCGCCGTGTCGATGTCGAGCACACACCCCTCCCCGACCGTCGCATCGGCGCCAATCGAGACCCGCCCGAACGCCAGCATGCCCCCGTCCGCCTTGTAGCCGCACAAATAGACGTCGCGGCGCACAAGTGCATTTTCACCGACCTCGATCAGATCAGCCGCGATCGGCACACTGCGCGTCAGGATGATGGCGTTCTTGCCGATCTTCGCACCAGCAAGCCTGAGGTAGAGATTGAACAGCGCCGTGCCACGGAACAAAGCCCAGGGGCTTGAAGCCGCCAGCTGCCGCACCACCCAGAACCGGTAGTAGGCAAGGCTCCAAAGCGGAACACGCTCTTCCCTGAAGCGCCCGATCAGAACCCACTTTGCAATCAGCGGAACTGCAAAAGCATAGACCGTGAAGAGGCTCACATAGGCAAGACCACGCCCAAATGTCTCAGCAAGCCCGCCCGACGCCGCGATCCAAAGATAGCCGACGTAGAGAAAGAAGCCGTTGAGCGCGATCTGTCCGAGGTAGAACATCCCCTGCAGCACGCCACACAGCCGGTGCTGGAAATCACTCGCGATGACGGGCGCTGCAACTTCCTGCGCCACATGGCTCCCGCGCGCCCCAACCCGCGCCCGTATCGCCGCCGCCATCTTCGCAACCGTCGGCTCCAGATAGACATCCGCAATGGCCGCATCCGCGTCCGGCATCCGCGCATTGAGCGCGTTCAGGAACTGCGCCATCAACAGCGAATGCCCGCCCAGGTCATCGAAGAAATGATCGTGAACTGAAACCTGCTCAATGCCGAGCGTCCGCGCCAGGCAGTCCGCCACAACGCGTTCGAGATCATCACGCGGCGCAACGTAATCACCATCACTCGAAACCACACGCAGCCCCGACGGCTTCGGCAGCGACTTGCGGTCCGCTTTATGGCTCGCCAGCAGCGGGATCACGTCGAGTTCCTCAAGATACGCTGGCACCATGTAGCCCGGCAGCCGGCTCTTGAGCTGGGCGAGCAGCACATCCCGGCTCGGGTGCGCGCGATCCTTGAAGCACGTGTAGTAGGCAACGAGTTCCGTCAGACCGGACTGCACCTCCTGCGCCGTCACCACCGCCTGCGCGACCCCGTCGATCTCCAGCAGGACGTTCTCGATCTCCGCCAGTTCGATCCGATAGCCACGGATCTTGATCTGGGCATCGATCCGCCCGAAATATTCGATTTCGCCGTCTTCGTTGATCCGCCCGAGATCCCCCGTGCGGTAAAGACGCCGCGAGGGATTGTTCGCCAGATGCAGGAAATCCGGAACAAACGCCTTCTGCGTCAGGTCTTCCCGGTTGACATAGCCAACCGCCAGCCCGATGCCGGCAATCGCGATTTCCCCGACGCTCCCGGGCTCCGCCAATTGGCTGTTGTCGGTATCGAGGATGGCGACCGTATAGGTTCCAAGCGGCACCCCGATCGTGACCGCCTTGTCGGGATGAAGCTCCGTCCAGGTTGCCGTCACCGTCGCTTCCGTCGGCCCGTACGCATTGAGCATCCGCCGCCCCGGCCGGTGCCAGCGCTGGACGAGATCCTGCGGGCACGCCTCGCCCGAGACGAGCAGCAACCTCAGATCATCGAGCTCGTCTTCCATCGTCGCAAGCAACGTCGGCACGCAGCAAAACGCCGTGATCCGGTTATCAGCCAGGAACCGCGTCAACTCACGCCCCACCAGTTGCGTGTCGACGGGCGATGGCACCAGCGTCGCGCCCGCGAGCAGCGGCACCCACAGCTCCTCGACCGAGAAGTCGAACGCGAACGTAATCCCCTGGTAGACCCGGTCGCCCGGCCGGTAGCCGTATGAACTCGGCGGCGACCCGGACGAAATTGCAGATGCTCGAATGGTTGACCGCAACGCCCTTCGGCCGCCCCGTCGAACCCGACGTGTAGATGATGTAGCAAAGCTTATCGGCGGGCAGATCCGGCACCGGCCCCGTATCCGCTTCCGGCGCGAACGCTTCAGCCTCTGTCGCCAGCGCCTCAAGCGTGAGGGCCTGCACATCGATGTCGGCAACCAGCCCCGCCCACGGCCCGGCAACGATGAACGTCTCGATCCCGGCGTCCTCGGCAATGAACCGAATACGCTCCGAGGGAAACTTGCCATCCAGCGGCACGAACGCTGCTTCGACCTTGAGGACGGCGATCAGCGCGGCATAGGCCGCCACGCTGCGATCGAGAATGAGACCGATCCTGTCGCCCGGCCTCACACCCCTTTTGCGCAGAACCTGAGCCATCTGGCTTGCGCGCTGATCGAGCGCGACAAACCCCGTAACCTCTCCCCCGATGTCGATTGCCGGCGGATCGGCCCGCCCGGCGCCCGCAATCTCCCGGCAATGCGCCTCGAACAAATGGTGCAGCCGCTCACTGGCGCGCCAGCGGATCGCATTGTCTGCGTCCTCGGCAACCAGTATAGAGCCGTGCGCCAGTGTCCCGGCCGGAAGATTGAGGATTTCACTCATCGAGATGGATTACTCGGCCGCCGCCAGATGTGAGGACTGGCGCTCGGTTTCAGTGGAATCCGCCTGTAGCACCTGTGAAATAGCCTGCTCGAGGCCATCGAGCCCCCGCGCGAGTTCGTCGTCGGAGATTGTCAGAGGCGGCAACAGCTTGATCACCTGATCACTCGACCCCGTCGTCTCCGCGATAACGCCATGCTCGAAGGCAGCCGCCGAGACCTTTGACGCAATCGAATAATCGTCCCAGCCAATCCCAAGGATCATCCCCCGCCCGCGCACATGCGCACCATGACCAGGGTAACGCTTGACGATGCCTTCCAGATGAGCGCGCAAACGCGCCGCCTTCGCCTGGGTCGCCGCCTCGAACGCGGGATCGCGCCAAAGCTCCAGCGCCGCCGCCGCTGCAACGAACGCCAGATTGTGACCCCGGAACGTGCCGTTATGTTCACCCGGCGCCAGCACATCGACCTCCGGGCGCATCAAGACAAGCGCCATCGGCAGCCCCATCCCCCCGATCGCCTTGGAAAGGCACACCAGGTCCGGCTGAATGCCCATGCCCTCGAAGCTGAAGAACGTGCCCGTTCGCCCACATCCCGCCTGGATGTCATCGATGATCAACAGCGCACCGTGACGACGCGCCACCGCCTCGATCGACCGCAGCCATTCCCCGGACGCGACATTCAGCCCGCCTTCCGCCTGCACCGTCTCGACAATGATCGCAGCCGGCGCGTCGATCCCGCCGCCTTCATCCGAGAGCATGCGGTCCAGCAGCGCGGCACTGTCGAGGCCCGGCTCGTAACCTTCGTACGGCATCCGGGTGACACCGGAAAGCGAGACCCCGCCGGCTTCGCGCTTGCGTCGCGTGGCGGAGGCCGCCAATGCGCCGAGCGTCATGCCGTGAAATCCGTTTGTGAACGCGATGATGTTGTGGCGGCCGGTGGCGCGGCGCGCATACTTCATCGCCGTCTCGACCGCGTTCGTCCCCGTCGGCGCCGGGAACGTGACCTTGTAGTCGAGCCCGCGCGGTCGAAGGATCACCTCGTTCAGCGTCTGAATGAAGTTGCCCTTCGCGCGCGTGTACATATCGAGCGCATGGATCACGCCATCGCCGGCGAGGTATTCCATCACCGCCTGTTTGATCTGAGGGTGGTTGTGGCCGTAGCTCAGCGCGCCGGCGCCGGCGAGCAGGTCGACATACGACCGCCCGTCCTGATCGATAAGCGTTGCCCCTCGCCCGGTTTCAAAGACGGCCGGAAAGCTGCGGCAATAACTGCGGACCTGGGCCTCATTGGCCTCGAAGATTTCGGTATCCATACTCAAACGCATCCTTCCAACGCACCTCTACACGGCACCCGGCGGTTACGACCGGCGGCTTGCTCCGCAGCTATCCCATGACCGGGCCATGACCCGGTCGCCAGCTTGGGTCAGACCGTAGAGACCGGACCCATCCGGCGCGACACATGAGAACAACGTTTACAAGTATTACGCCAACCCGATAGTTCTTCGTGTACGAACTGAAGAAGACGAGGTTAACAATTCAGAGCAAAGCAATTTTTCATCTAAGCCGGCATTGGCTCAAGAGCAATACACTGAATCGTCAAAGGATGAACGCGGTGAACTTCGCGCAACACGCGTCCAAGGCCGATTTACGCGCATGAGTTGCGCCCCCGGCGCCACTATACCGCTTCAAACGGATATCGCCGGAGAGAAACTTAATAATGATAATGAGGGGTGTGGCGCTCCCTAGGGGAATCGAACCCCTCTTTCCAGATTGAAAATCTGGCGTCCTAACCGATAGACGAAGGGAGCGCGAAGCGCACCGTATATGTCGGTTTGTCGTGCCATGCAAGACCCAACCGCACACAGTGAATCACAACTTAATCTAGCCTGGCCGGGCCGCCACCGTCCAACCGTTTGCACGCCTTGAACCCGATCCGCCCTCGGAGCGCCTCAGCGCTTGGCCTGCTCGCGCGGATCCGCCACATCATCAATCGTCACTTCGAGCCGGTCCCGCCCGCCCCAGGTATCGCGCCGAACAGTCCCGACGATATGCAGCGGCATGCCCCCGGCCCCGAGCAGCATCTCTCCAACCGGTTGGCCGACGGCACGAAACGCGATGGCATCGAGCCGCCCCCCGTCCCCTGCCTCAAGCGCACACCTGACATGCGCCTCCCCAACCACCTTGGCAAACTTCACGCGGTGCGCCGGGAACGCGAACTTCGGCTGCGGATTGCCCTGCCCGAACGGTCCCGCCTTCTCCAGCAGCTCAATCAGTTCGTGCGTCACCGCCCCCGGCGTCAACGCTCCGTCAATCTCCAGGCTGGCTGTGTCCCGCGCAACCTGTGCCCGGTCCCTGAGGCGCTTGTCGATGAAGCGCCTGAGATCCTCCAACCGATCCCGCGCAACGGTAAGGCCGGCAGCCATCGCGTGCCCGCCCCCCTTGATCAGGATGCCGTCCGCCTGCGCCGCACGCACCGCACCACCGATATCGACGCCCGCAACCGACCTGAGCGAGCCCGTCCCGTTGCCATCCTCACCCCACGCGATCACACACGACGGACGCCTGTGCCGTTCCGTGAGCCGGCTCGCGACCAGCCCCACGATCCCCTTGTGCCATTCACTCGAGCCCAGCATCACAATGGCGCTATCCGGGTCCTGTTCCAGAGCCACGTCCGCTTGCGCCATCGCCTCCTCAAGCATCTGCGTCTCGATGGCCTTGCGTTCCCGGTTGAGACGATCGAGCAGCGTCGCGATCTTTGCCGCCTCTGCCTCATCCTGGGTCGACAGCAGCTTCGCGCCGAGCGCTGAATCCCCGATCCGCCCCCCGGCATTGATCCGCGGCCCAAGCACGAACCCCAGGTGATAGGGATTGGGCGACTGCTTCAGGCCGGCGGCATCGAACAGGGCCCTCAGCCCGACATTGCGCCGTCCCCGCATGACCTGCAGCCCCTGCGTCACGTACGCTCGATTGAGCCCCGTCAGCGGCACCACGTCGCACACCGTCGCCAACCCGACGATGTCGAGCATCCCCAGCAGGTCCGGCTCTTTGCCCCGCGCCGCGTAAAAACCCCGCCGCCGCAACTCGCGCGTCACCGCAACCAGTACAAGAAACACCACCCCTGCCGCACAAAGCTGCCCCAGCCCCGAAAGGTCGTCCTGCCGGTTGGGATTGACCACCGCGACCGCCGGCGGCAGCGTTTCATCCGCCTGATGGTGATCGATTACGATCACATCCGTTTCGAGCTTGCGGGCAACATCCAGCGGCTCGAAACTGGTTGATCCGCAGTCGACCGTAACGATCAGCTGCGCCCCCTCCTTGACCAACGCCTCGATCGCGGTCGGGTTCGGCCCGTAGCCCTCGAACAGGCGGTCGGGGATATAGACGCGGCAGCCGACGCCGTGCATCCCGAGGAAGAGTTGCATCAACGCCGACGAGCACGCGCCATCGACGTCATAATCTCCAAAAACCGCAATTCTCTGTCCCGCCTCGATCGCGTCCGCGATCCGGCTGGCCGCAACGTCCATGTCGAGAATGCTTGATGGGTCTGGCATCAACGTCTTCAGCGTCGGCGCCAGAAAGCCCGGCGCCTCATCGGGACTGACCCCGCGTGAGGCCAGCACCCGCCCGAGCAGCTCCGGAACATCGTGGCGTTGCGCAATTGTGACCGCCATCGCCCGCATCTGCGGTTCAAGCCGCTCGCGCCACTCAAAGCCTTTGGCCGAGCGCACCACGCCAAGAAACGCCGCGCTCTCGTCCTGGTCGGCCATCCGTTTGAGTGCTTGCCCCATCACCTGTCCTCCAACCTTCTATTGGTATCGCGATTCACAGGCAGGGGAATTTCTCCGCGCAAGATAACTGTGGACCACAACCCTCGGCACGATCGGTGTGCAAAAAAACACGCAAATCACACAACAGAGCATATTCAATCTTGAAATAGTCGAGATTTTGAGGTGCATTCCCGATGAAGATGTTCTGATCAGAGATCAAATCGCCGTTTCTCGCTGACAGTCCATACGTCTTGTATTTCAGGAAATTGTAGTGGCCGCGTCTCCAGGCAGCATTCACGACAACTACGGCGCCTTCCTGAGGGAGCTCTCCGCTTCATCGGACCCCCAAGGCCTCGCGACGGTCTTCTTCCGCCTGGCCCACACAGTTGATGCGACCGCCGCCGCCCTTATTGAGACATCGCCGGCGCGTCCGCTCGGGAATGCCCCCCCACGTCTACCCCGCCTCGTCGCAGCCAACGGCCCTGAGCCGTTCTGGGCCGACTTTCTGGACCTTTGCCGGTCAGGCCGCGACCTCATCACCCGCACCCTCCACATTTCACCCCACCCCGTCTCATTGCGCGAATTGAAACACCACCCCCGCCTCACAAAGCGCGTTGCCGCCCTCGAAGCCGTCCTGGCGCGCCATCATCTCAGAGACCTCTTTGCCGTCCCCGGCCTTGGCCGCAAGTCACCACAGACACTGGCCATAATGGCCGGGCGCAATTTGGACCTGCGCCGCTCCAAACGCCTCTTGACCGGCCATATGGCCATTAAGATTCTCTCCCAATTGGCCGAGCCCCCACCTGACGGTGACGCCTCTCCCATCAGCCAGCAACACAACCTCACCCGTCGGCAATTCGAAATCGCCCACTGGCTCGTTGCCGGCAAAACCGATTGGGAGATTGGCGAAATCCTTCAGATTTCGCCCAAAACCGTCAATTATCACGTCGAGAAGATGAAACGGCTCTACGGCGTCCATTCCCGCAGCCAGTTTATCGCAGCCATCGTGCATGAAGGCGGCATCGCACCATCCAAGCCCCTCTGAGCGGCCCTCTAAACGGTCTGCGTCCAGCCCCACGACAACCCGCCCGCCCCGTGGTATAGGCCGATCAAGCCACAACCGCCCCGGCCCGAACTGCACGGGCCGCAAAACCGAAGCTGACGCCGCCAATGCTCACGAAATTCTTCCTCGAACTGAAGTCCGCCAAGGTTCCCGTCACGCTCAAGGAGTACCTCCTCCTCCTCGAAGCGATGAAAGCAGACCTCGCCAATCGCCGGGTTGAGGATTTCTACTATCTCTCGCGCGCCTGCCTGGTGAAGGACGAGCGCCACCTCGACCGCTTCGATCAGGTCTTCTCCCATGTCTTCAAGGGCCTCGACCTGATGCAGGAAGCCGTCGAGGCCGATATCCCCGAGGAATGGCTGCGCACTGTCTCCGAACTCTACATGACGGATGAGGAGAAGGCCAAGATCGAAGCCCTCGGTGGCTGGGACAAGATCATGGAGGAACTGAAAAAACGCCTCGAGGAGCAGAAGGGGCGCCACCAGGGCGGCAGCAAATGGATCGGCACCGGCGGCACCTCGCCTTATGGCGCTGACGGCTACAACCCCGCCGGCGTGCGCATCGGCCAGCGCACCAACCGCAATTTCCGCGCGATCAAGGTCTGGGACCGGCGCGAATTCAAGGACCTCGACGACAGCGTCGAACTCGGCACCCGCAACATCAAGATGGCGCTGCGCCGCCTGCGCCGCTTTGCCCGCGAAGGCGCCCCCGACGAACTCGACCTCGCCGGCACCATCAAAGGCACCGCCCGCAAAGGCTACCTCGACATCCAGATGCGCCCCGAACGGCGCAATACGGTGAAGGTCCTGATGTTCTTCGACGTCGGCGGCTCAATGGACTGGCACGTCAAGGTCGCCGAGGAGCTCTTTTCCGCCGCCCGCGCCGAATTCAAGCACCTCGAATACTACTACTTCCACAACTGCCTCTACGAATACGTCTGGAAAAACAACGCCCGCCGCTGGACCGAGCGCACCTCGACCTGGGACGTCCTCCACACCTATCCCTCGGACTACAAGGTGATCTTTGTCGGTGATGCCTCGATGAGCCCCTACGAGGTCACCGTCCCCGGCGGCTCCGTCGAGCACATGAACGAGGAAACCGGCGCCACCTGGCTGCGCCGCGTCACCGACATTTATGAAGATTGCGTCTGGATCAATCCCGTCGCCCACGACAACTGGCGCTGGACGCCCACCATCCAGGCGATTTCCGACATTTTCGATAAGCGCATGTATCCCATGACCCTTGATGGGCTCGACCGGGCGATGCGCGAATTGATGCGTTGAGAACCGCTTGGCCAGCAATCTCTTGGCCGAAACGAATCAGCTAAATGTCTCCTCTGACCTCCGGGCATGTCGCAAATTTTCGGGGCGCCTCGTCATCGATCCTAAAGATGACCCTTTTTCCCGATTAGTCTCGACCGATGCGGTGAGCCCGCAAAGAAGCCCCTGGCCTGATACCAAGGATGGTGCGCGCGCCATGAAACGCCAAATGAAACGCCAGATCACTCCGCCAAGGGCGGCAGCGCTCCTGACCGCAACACTCAGCCTCGCGCTCGGCGCCTGCAATGCAGGCCCGCTCCTTCAGACGGGCTCCCTGTCGCCCGCCGCCACCACCGCAGCCCCCAAGGTTGCAACCCCGATGGACCGCACGCTGCACATCGCAGCGACCTCTGCCCGCGCCCAGAAATGCGGTTATTTCTTCGACCCCAACGCGCTGCGCGCCAACTTCCTCGCCGCCGAAGCCCAGCGCGGCACGCCGCCCGAAACCGTCGCCCAACTCGGCCAATCCTACGACTTCACGAACCGCACGGTTGCCGGGAAAATCGCCGATAGTGAAAGCTATTGCGCCAGCGAGGGCCGCACCAGCCAGATCAAGACCTCTCTTCAGCAGGCGCTGGCCGGCAATTTCGAAGTCCCGCCGCCGAAGAAGGAAGAGGACCAAGGCGGCCTATTCGCCGGCTTCGAGGCCAGGGACACGAGTGCTGACACCTTCAACCCGGACCACATTTACGACCCCCTCCTCAACGAAAGTGCCACCAAAAAGGTCGATCCGGAGTAAACCTCGCGCTAGAGTTGGCCTTGCCCGGACGATCTGGCCGGACCGCGTCCGGCCTGCGATAATGGCCGCAAGCCCGCCCGCGTCCCGCAATCCCCGCTGTTGAGTAAGTAAAAGCAGATGTCGAGCATCATGCAGGCCAGCATGAGCGACCAGCTCTTGTGGTTCGAAACCCTCCTCAAGGGCTCGATCGGCCTCATCCTGATCTTCCTGCCGGTCACAGCCGCCCGCATGGCCGGTTTCCCCCACGGCAATATCAGCTTCTGGCCGCGCCTCCTCGGCGCAGCCCTGCTTGGCATCGCCGGCGCCTTCGCCGTCGAGGGCTACAATCTCGCAGGCGGCGCCATCGAGGCGAAGGGCCTTGGACTGGGCGGTGCCGTTATGATTAATTTGACGGCAATCGTGTCCCTCTTCGGCACATTGATCTTCTCGGCTGTCGCAACACGGCGCGGCAAAACCCTGATCTGGCTGATGATCCTGCTGCTGCTGTTCCTGACCCTGTTTGAGATCGGCCACACCGGCCGCTAACCACGCCGGCGGCCCCGTTTGATGCGGCACACGAACCGTTTTGTGCCCCCCTGACGCGGTGGCTGCTCACCCGTTTGTGATGGCACGCCCCTTGCTCCTACAGGCTCACACAGACCGTCTTGACGCCAACAGCCTTACGGCCGCCCAGCCCCTCCGACCTGATCCCAGGGCCCGCCGCCGCACACGCCGAACGCGCCACCACGATCACGTTTACCCGTGAAGCCGAGTGCCGGAAGCCAATTGCGATGACCGTCCTTGAACAAAGCCGCGCCCGTCCCGCACAACCCAGCGATCCAAGCTGGCTGGCGCCCGCAACGGATCCGGCCCGCCATCATGCAGATCCCGCGCACGCGCTGACGATCGAACTTGTCGAGGACCGCGCCGGCTTCGAAGCCCTCAAGCCGGACTGGGACCGCCTTCACGCCAAGGCGAGCACCATACGCCGCCTCCCCTTCCAATCCCATGCCTGGCTGAGCATCTGGTGCGAGACGCATCTGCGCCAAGCCTCATCCGGCCCGGTTCGCCTTGCCATTGCCGTCGTCCGCCAGGGCCGCGCCGTCTGCCTGATCTGCCCCTTCGCGGTCGAACACGTCTACGGCCTGAAACGTCTTGTGTGGATGGGCGACCCTGCCTCCCAGTACGGTGACGTCCTCCTCGACCATGACCGTGCCAGCAGCACCGAGATTGCCGCAGCCTTCCGCCACGTTCTGGATCACGTCACGCCCGATATCATACGTCTGAGACGCGTGCGCGCGGATGCCGCCGCAGCCCCGTTCCTGCGCGGTGAGAAGGCCGCGATCGCCGCCACCAACCAGGCCCCCTTCATTGACCTCTCGAAGGCATCGACGCCCGACGCCTATGCGGCCCGGTTCTCCGCCAAGGCACGCAAGAACCGGCGCCGCCAGCGCCGCCGGCTTGAAGAAAAAGGCACCGTCAGCGTCACCGTCCTCCCCCCCGGCCCCCGCGCCCGCGAAGCCTTGGCAACCGCCCTCGCCTTCAAGCAGGACTGGCTGATCAAGCGCGGCGAGATCTGCTCGGCACTGCGCGACCCACGCACCCAGGCGCTCCTCCAACAAGCCGCCACCGCAGAAGCTGAAGGCTTCACCCCCTATGTCTCCGTGATGTCGTGCAACGATGAGCCCGTCAGCGTCCAGTTCGGCATCGTGTCCGCCAACCGCCTCGCGCTCCACCTGATCGCCTACAATCCCGCCTGGGAGAAAGCCGCCGTCGGCATCCTCCATACCGAAGAAACGATCACCTACGGCATCGAGAATGGTTTGGCTGAGCTCGACTTCCTCGGCCCCGACGCCTCCTACAAGCGCGAGTGGTCGGATGATGCCGTTGCCATCAACGACTTCGTGCTCGCACCAACGATTTCGGGAAAACTCTACGCAGAGACGTTCCTTGGCCGCTCACGCATTCGCTTCAAATACGTGCTCGAACATCTCCCCCGCACCGTCCGCTGCCGCATTGCACGCCGCCTCGAACTTCGTGCCGAACGGGAGGCCTAGCAGCGCTCCTGAGCGATGCACCGCCGCACCGATCAGTCCTTGACCCCGAGCTTCTTCTGCAAGCTCGACGATGACGTCGTGTACTGGAACAGCAGCTTCCGGTCGGGATAGATGTAGCGGTGCGCCTGCTGCGCCATCAGCGCCCCCTCGTGGAACCCGGACAGGATCAGCTTGAGCTTGCCGGGATACGTGTTGATGTCGCCGATCGCGAAGATGCCCTTCTCGCTCGTCTCGAACTTCTCCGTATCGACCGGGATCAGGTTTTCATGAAGGTTGAGGCCCCAGTTCGCCACCGGGCCAAGCTTCATCGTCAGCCCGAAGAACGGCAGCAGGCGGGTGCAGGGGATCTCGACCTCGCCCTCCTTCGTCTTTGCCGTCACCGTCTCGAGTTGGCCATCCGTCCCATTGAGCTTGGTCATCTGGCCGATCACCAGCGACATGCCCCCGCTCGCGACCAGCGCCCGCATCTGCTCGACCGAATGCGGCGCGGCCCGGAAATCGTCCCGCCGGTGCATCAGCGTCAGTGACTTTGCAATCGGCGCCAGGCTGAGCGTCCAGTCGAGGGCGGAATCGCCCCCGCCCACGATCAGGATGTCGTGGCCCCGAAACGCCTCCATCTGGCGCACCGAATAAAACACCGACGTCCCCTCGAACGCCTCGATGTCACCAAGCGGCGGCCGCTTCGGCGTAAACGATCCCCCACCCGCTGCGATGATCACCACCTTGGCGCGGAAAATCCGCCCGGCATCCGTTTCGACTTCGAACAGCGTCTCACCGAGCCGCGTCAGCCGGTCGACCCGCTCATTGAAATGGAACGTTGGATCGAACGGCTTGATCTGTTCAAGCAGCTGCTCCGTCAGCCCCTGCCCCGACACCTCCGGCAATCCTGGAATGTCGTAGATCGGCTTTTCCGGATAAAGCTCCGCACACTGCCCGCCCGGCTTGTCGAGAATGTCGATCAGGTGCGCCTTGATGTCGAGCAGGCCGAGCTCGAACACCGCAAACAGGCCGACCGGTCCCGCCCCGATGATCAACGCATCGGTCTCGATGATCCCCTCGCCGGCCGCCGGAGCGTGATCTTGCGCCATTTCCGATCTCCAAAACGTCTCAACCAACAGCGCAGTCGGCCAACAAGCCGCCGCCCAGGCCCGGTAGCTCCCGAGGCTCTAGAACTGCTTCTCGGGCACCTCGACAAGCAGCCCATCAAGCTCGTCGCTCACCTTGATCTGGCACGAAAGACGGCTCGTCTCGCGCACATCGAACGCGAAGTCGAGCATATCTTCTTCCATCTCGCTCGGCTTGCCCGTCTTCTCGACCCAGGCCGGATCGACATAGACGTGGCACGTCGCACATGCACACGCGCCCCCACACTCCGCCTCGATTCCGGCCACCAGATTGGTCTTGGCCGCTTCCATCACCGTAACGCCGGGAGCCGCTTCAACGGTCTGCTGACTGCCGTCGGGTTGCTTGAACGTCACTTTAGCCATGCGCGATGTCGCTCCAGATCGTTCGTTCATCTTAAGGCTGCTTCGCATCATCCGCGCCCAGCCGTCCAGGGGGAAACCAAGTTGTGCCGCCATCCGCGCGCCCAAGCACAACAAATAGGGCGCAACCGATGAGGCGCTGCGTCGCCGCAGCGCACGCGCGAAACTGATAACAGTTCGATCGCAGATGACAAAGGTGCCGTCCATTCTGTCGCACGAAAAATGAACGCAACGGTGAATGTTATCAGCCGGTCATGCCGCTCCGGCAGCCGGGCGGACATCGACGTTAGTGATGGTCCGCGCGTGCGATTTAGCGTTCGGCCTGGATCAGCTCACGAACATCCGCACAGGCCATGTCCAGCGCTCTGCGCAAATCACCGATTTCGCGGCGTTCGCGCGCGGCCCGCTCGACCTTGCCCGCGACGTCGGCCAGCCGCTTGGCCCCCACCGCCAGCGCCGATCCCTTGAGCGTGTGTGCCGCGCGCACCCGCGTCGCATCATCCCCCGCCGCGTCGAGCTGCCCGAGCGTTTCCGGGATTTGATCCACGAACAGGCCGAGCACCTCGCGTTCGAGCGCCTCATTCCCCAGCGTGTAGCGGGCGAGATGATCACGATCGATAATCGGCATATCGGCAATGTCGTTCATGGGATGGCGCGCCCGGACCAGAATTCAGCGGATGACCAGCCCTCACCCTAGTCCGTCTTCCCTAATGATCCGCTGAGGAAAAACGAGGCTTTTTCGCAACGCAGGAAAGATTTTACTCACAATTCCGCCTACGCTATGGTTAATCAATCCAGGTTTCGCCTCAAACCACCGCTACCGCCAAGCTAAGATCAAGGCAGAATCAGCAAGCCCCGCGCGGGCAAGGCTGAATCGGCCCGGTTATCGTCGACAGCGGCGCGGCATGGATGTGGCGGCTGGCAAACCGGGCAAACGGGGTGAACACGCAGATGCCGTATCGGGGTGATGCCGTATCGGGGTGATGACGCGTCTGCGTAACGTGCTGACGAGGGGGAGGCCGCTAGGCCAAGCGGATGAGCAAGAACGAAAAGTCCGGGCCAGGGAGCGCAACCGGGGCGCCTGACGCCAAGCCGGCGGATAAAACCGCTGCGTCCACGTCAGCCAATCAGAGCACCAAACCTCCGCAGGCGTCCCCTGCAACGACCGCAGCCCACCCTGCTGGCGCGACGGCGCCTGAGACCGCACGCTCGAATAATAAACCACAGCCACAATCAAAGCCAACGCCACCGAGCCCTCCGCACCCTGCCGCTGCGAACGCCAATCCGGCACCGCCAGCAGCCACAAAGCCACCCCCTGCCCCGCCGCCGCCCCAGCGCCTGAGCGATCTCCCGAAACTGGAGCTGCCAGCCAACCTCCGGGGCCGCGACGACGACACGCCAAAACCGGGCGCCCAATCCGGCGGCCCGCCCCCCCTTCCCGCTGCGATCAAGCCATCGGGCCAGCCGATCCCCGGTCTGCCGCTCGCAACCGGCAGCGCCGCTTCAGCGCCCCAATCCACCCCCTCCACCAAGCCCCCCCCGCCGGCAGAAAAGAACCCTCCACCGCCAACGGCAGTCGCCCAGCCAGGCGCCAAGCCACGCGACAACGCGAATGCCGCACCGCCCGCGCCAGCCTTGCCGAAAGAAGCCTCGCCGAAGACCGATTCCGCGACGACCAAATCGGCCGGCAGAACGCCATCTGCGAGCCCGGCAAAGCCCCCGCCATCGCCCGCCCCACCGGCCAAAGCCACCAAGCCCGCAGCCGACCGGCCGCTCGCCAAAACGCCAAACCCCGCGGTGACGCAGAAAGCCAGCCAGCCTCTCTCCCGGCCACCGGCTCCCCCCGCCGGCCACGCATTGCCCGGCCTGCCGCCCCTCCCATCAACGGCCAGCACAGCCGCCGCAACGGCAAACGCAGCATCAGGCGCCAGCACCGCCCGCGCGTCTTCCGCCACACCCCCAACGCTTTCGATGCCAACCGCACCCCCGGCTCGCCACCCCACAACCCGATGAGCCAGGGCAACGCAGCCCTCGCTCTTGCCCCCGCGCACCAGGCACCGAAGACCGATACTGCTCCGATGCCGGAACCGGCCAGGCATGACACCGAAGCAGCGGCAGATGCGGAGCCCGAAGCCCGCCGCGCCGCGCGCCGCCGCCCGGCAGCCCCCGCCCGTGAACAGATCGTCGCCAACGATGACCTGCCCTCGATCGGCGGCCTGATCTTTGCCCTCAACCAGCGCCCCTCCAACCGCCCCTTCGCCTACGCAGCCGCCGGCTCGGGCTTCTGGATGGTACTCGCGACCGCGTTTGCCGTCGCCTTCGCCCCCGGCAGCCTCAGTTTCTCAAACGGCCTGACCGGCATCCTCGCGAGCCCCTGGTTCCCGACCTTCATCGCGACGCTGGCCGGCCCCATTGCGCTGTTCTGGTTCCTCGCCCTCCTCGCCTGGCGCACGGAAGAGCTGCACATGCGCTCGACCGCCATGACCGAGGTCGCCGTCCGCCTCGCTGAACCCGACCGTATGGCGGAACAATCCGTCGCCTCCCTGGGCCAGGCCGTGCGCCGCCAGGTCTCCTTCATGAACGACGCCGTCTCCCGCGCGCTTGGCCGGGCCGGCGAACTCGAAGCCCTTGTCCACAAAGAGGTCAGCGCCCTCGAACTCTCCTACGAAGAGAACGAGCGCCGCATTCGCGGCCTCATCAACGAACTCGCCAACGAGCGCCACGCCCTCGTCAACACCGGCGATCATTTCCACACGTCGCTCGAAAAGCTCGGCGTCGAGATCCCTGAGTTGATCGAGAAGCTCAGCGAACAGCAGCTCAAGCTCACC
Organism: uncultured Alphaproteobacteria bacterium; assembly: GCA_963696075.1. GTDB lineage: Bacteria > Pseudomonadota > Alphaproteobacteria > Rhizobiales > Hyphomicrobiaceae > CAJQQK01. Next base: position 124,653 of record CAVOJD010000002.1, read on the forward strand.
ACGATCATCTCCGGCGCCAGCGAGAACCTCGGCCAGCTCGAAGGCGCGCTCGCCCATCAGACCGGCCGCTTCGAGACCTCGCTCGGCGATCGCACCACGCACCTTCAGTCCGTACTGACCGACTACACCGAAGTCCTCGGCACCACGCTGGAGGGCCGCACGAATGACCTCCAGGCCGTTCTGATGGATTACACCGACGCCCTCGGCCAGGCGCTCGGCCAGCGCTCCAGCTCGATGGAAACGATGCTCGGCGGCTACACCGAAGCCCTTGGCTCCGCCCTCAACTCCCGTTCCAGCCAGCTCAAGGGAATGCTCGAAGATCAGCGCAAGGCCATCGAAGGCAACGTCGACAGTCTCCATGCCTCCATCGGTGACAACGTCGGCAAGTTCCGCCAAAGCGTCGACCAGAAAGTCAACGAACTGGAAAAAGCCGTCGACACCAACACCAAACGCATCAACGAGACCCTCTCGAAGCGCACCGAGACGCTCCAGACCGTGTTCGAGGAATACGCACTCGCCCTCGACACGACGCTCGCCAACCGCGCCGAAGCCCTCGACTCCCAGCTCGTCGAGCGCACCAAGTCCCTCGACGAAGCCTTCACCGAGCGCCTCCGCCTGTTCGATGAATCGGTCCTGCGCTCGACCATGGCAATCGACAACGCCGTCGGCGAGAACACCAAGTCCCTGACCGGCGCCATGGAAGAGCACGCCCGCCAGCTCAGCGATTCGATCTCGGCCCAGGCCGCCGAAATGGACGAAAGCCTGATGCGCGGCCTCCAGTCCGTCCGCGAAACCAGCGAGAACATCTCCCGCCAGTCCATCAAGGCCATCGAAGGCCTCGCCAGTCAGTCGGACCTGCTGCGCAACGTTTCAGAAAACCTTCTCCAGCAGATCAACGGCGTCACCACCCGCTTCGAGAACCAGGGCCAGTCGATCATGCGCTCAGCCAACGCCCTCGAGACCACCAACTACAAGATCGAGCAGTCGCTCGCCGGCCGCACCGACGAACTCAACCGCACGCTCGATCGCATGTCGGGCAAGGCCGAGGAACTCTCCCGCGTCGTCGAAGGCTACTCGACATCGCTCGAAGGCTCCCTCAGCGAGGCCGAACAGCGCGCCCGCCTGATCGCGGAGGAAATCTCACGCGAGACCGAAAGCCGCTCCCGCTCCGCCCTCGACGATCTCCAGCGCGTCAAATCCGAAGCAACCCGCGAAACCGATCGCGCGCTGGAAGAATTACGCCGCGAGTTCAACAACGTCTCGCGTGAGGTCACCGAACGTCTCGGCGACCTCACCACGCAATTCTCCGACGCAACCGGCGCCGTCCGCGACCAGGCCGCCGCCGCCGCCCGCGATCTCCAGCAAGAACAGGCCCGCCTCAAGCAGGAACTCGACCGCCTGCCCATCGCAACCGAACAGACCGCCGGCCAGATGCGCCGCGCCCTCAGCGATCAATTGCGCGCCCTCGACAAGCTCTCGACGCTGGCCAACCGGACCCAGGTGCAGGATGTCACCGGCCGGACCGGCTCTGCAAACCGCCTGCTGCCGCCGTCCAGGGAAAACCGCAGCGGTTTGAGCAGCCTCTCCCAGGCAGCCCGCGACGCCGCCACCGCGCGCAATGCCCCCCAGCAGCAGGACAGCTGGACACTCGGTGATCTTTTGTCCCGCGCCTCCGACCACGGCGACACCGCCCCGCCAACACCCGCTCCCCAGCAGCGCAGCGCACCCCTCCCCCCCGCGCGCCAGCCAGCCCCTGAAGCACCGGCCCAGGCGGCGCCAGCCGGCGGCGGCTCCATCGGCCTCGACATCGCAGCCCTCTCCCGCGCCCTCGACGCCACCACTGCGGGCAGCATCTGGTCACGCTTCCGCGTCGGACAGCGCGGGTTCATGGTCCGCTCAATCTACGCCCCGGAAAGCCGCAACATGTTCGATGGCATCGCACGCCGCTATCAGGGTGATGAGAATTTCCGCCTCCTCGTCGACCGGTTCCTGAACGAGTTCGAGCGCGAGATTGGCGAAGCCGACCAGGTCGACTCCTCTGGCGCCACCTCCCATCAGATGGTCACCAGCGACACCGGCCGCGTCTATCTGGTCCTCGCCCACGCCAGCAATCGCCTCCAATAGCGACGACGGCCGCAGCTCCGGCGACACCCGCTGGACATCGATGCCATGCGACGACCCTCTGGACGGCCCCCCCTGGACGGTCATGAGCGCAGATGATTACTGGTACGGCTCGCTCATGGATCCGAAGGCCGCCCATGCACTTCGACAGCTGCGATATACGCATCGAACGTTGGCCGCTGCGCACCGCCTTCCGCATTGCGCGCGGCGCCAAGACCGAGGCCGAACTGGTCACGGTGACGCTTGCGAAGGCTGGCATTGTTGGCCGCGGCGAAGCCTGCCCGTACCCCCGCTACGGTGAAACCCCCGCCTCCGCTGTTGCCGCCATCGAACAGGCCCTGAAAACCATCGAACGCGCGCCGGATCCCGCCACCGCCCGCACCGCTCTCTTGGACCTGCCACCGGGCAGCGCCCGCAATGCTCTCGATTGCGCGCTCTGGGATTTCGAGGCCAAGGCAACCTCCACCCCGGTCTATACGCGCGCAGCCCTCCCCCCTCCGGCCCCCGTCATCACCTGCTACACCTTGAGCCTCGACACCCCCGATGCCATGGCCCAAGCCGCGCGCGAGCATGCCGATTGCCCGCTCCTGAAATTGAAGCTCGGCGATGCCCCGGGCGACCCCGCCCGCATGCGCGCCGTGCGCCACGCCCGCCCTGATGCCCGCCTCGTCGCGGACGCCAACGAAGGCTGGCAGGCACGCGACCTGCCCGCCCTCTTGGACGTCGCGGCTGAAGTGGAAATCGAAGTCGTCGAACAGCCCCTGCCCGCCGCCGACGATGGCGCCTTGCGCGGGTTTGCCTCCCCGATCCCCCTCTGCGCCGATGAATCGGCCGCCCCCGGCACCGACCTTTTAGCCCTCGCCGACCGCTATCAGGCCATCAACATCAAACTCGACAAGACCGGCGGCCTGACCGGCGCCCTCGCCGCCATTGCCGCCGCCCGGGCCGCCGGCTGCCGCATCATGCTCGGCTCGATGGTCTCAACCTCCCTCTCGATGGCCCCCGCAGCCCTCGCCGCAGCCCTCGCCGACTGGGTTGACCTCGACAGCCCCCTCCTCCTCGCCCGCGACCGACCAGACGCCATGACCATCACCAACGGCCTCCTCTCACCCCCCGACCCAGCCCTGTGGGGCTAGTCGCGAGCCGTCTTTGCCTGTGGTCACGATGAGAATTGGGCGTTGCCCCGACAGCGCAGAAACCCAGCCAAACCGCCACGGCAAAGGCACGGATCTCGCGCGTTTAGAGTCTCTAAAAACAATCTTGCGATAATAAATAAGGGCTGTGTTTACAGGGAAAATCCAATGAGAAACTTTGCAATGACCGCGGCGGCTTTGTCATGTTTCGCATTGGCCGCCTGTGACACTGCGGAAGGATTGAAGGCCGATTCAAACCTCGCATGCGCAGCCTTGATTAGCGCGGCAACAGTCCTCATCAGCCGCGGCAAAGCCGAAAACGATCCCGCGCTCATGAAACGCGCCTTGGTCAGCTCCATGACCCATCTGAATACGTACGCGGTTCCGAAAAACATGAGAGAGGCCGACGCGTTCGCAGAGTTAAACGCGCAACGCCAGACCTTTATGGAAACGCTCACCGCAGATCAAATCATACATCGCGCCAAGCGTTGCGTGGATCGAACGCCAGCGGCCTAGACCGCCCCTCTCCCAGAGACCGCCGTCACGAAGATCAATTCGCCGTTGGGACCAGGTTTCACGCCTGACGCGCCAGGACAATTCGAACGTGCGCCGCATCGGCAGCGACAAAGAAGGCGCCCCCAAAACCCGCAACGAGGCAGCCAACCCAAAGCACCAACACCGACATGTGCAATTTCCCGATGCGCTTCACGATGCCTCTAACGCCCGCATAGCCGACAATCCCCCCGATCACGACCAATACCCATCCAACGAACCGCATCTCTTCCGGCATTTCCGGCGTCGGTGCGACATAGGTCTTTGAGAAAAATCTCATCGTGTAGGGATCGAATTGCCAGGCTTTCCACCATGCGGTAACGACCAGGGCCGGCAGCACGAAAAAGGCAAAAACGATCTGCGACACGGCATTGAACCGGTTGTTTGGCATCATGACCAACCCGAGGCTTTCCCGATCAACAGCGAGCGGCGCTGACGCACATCGCTTCGTGGAGACTGGCAGATCCGCCCAGTATCCCCGCCCAACGATAAAGAAGGCATACATCGGGCGTATCAATTGCTTTTGACGCCATGCGGCACGGCTACGCGCCACCCGGTCCGGCCGCGCGCGATGTCACCTTCATGGCCGCAACCGCCAGCCCACCACCGATTACGGCCAGCCCCATCATGACGAGGTAACTGAGCCCGCCAAGCGGCGCATAGAGAACCCCGGCGAGCGCCATCGCGCCCCCCATCATCACCCCGGAACTAAGCGCGGAATGCAGCGACTGCGCACTTGCGGCCTGATCCGGCCCGACGCGCGCCTGGATCGCATGGACCACACCGAGGTGCGTCGCCCCGAACGTCAGCCCGTGCAAAAGTTGCAGCACCACGAGCACCGCGAATGACGGATCCGTCGCCATCAGCCCCCAGCGCACGATGCTCCCCAGCGCCCCGATCGCAATCATCGCAACCGCGCCCACCCGCTTGAGCACCTGCCCCGCGTAGGCAAACAGCACCACCTCCGCCACCACCCCGATTCCCCAGAGGAATCCGAACGAGGTCTCCGGCAGTCCGAGCGCCTGCCAGTGGATCGCGCTGAACGCGTAGTAGACCGCGTGCGCCGCCTGGATGAACCCGCTCGCCCCCACGATCAAGATCAGGTCGAGCCGCAGCAGTTGCAGCCCAACCGACCGGATCGACGGTTTGGGCGCTGAGCCAGCCGCGGCCGGCCCAGCCGGCAACGCCGCCGCCGCCAATACCGTCACCACGCTCGCAGCGATAATCAGCACCAGAATACTGCCTGCCCCGAAGCCCGAGAGCGCAAATCCACCGGCGAGATTTGCAGCAATGAACGCAACCGACCCCCACAACCGCATCCGCCCGTAATCAAGCCCCCGCTGGCGCACCTCCCGCATCGCCACCACCTCCGCCAGCGGCATCAGCGCAAGACTTGCAACCTGAAACAGCGCAAACAGGACGAGGATCGCCCAAAGTCCTTGCGCCAGTCCCAGCGCCAGCGACGAAGCCAGCGCACCCCCCGCCCCAACCAGAACGACGCCCTTCACCGCCCCGCTGCGATCGGCTGCAATCCCGATCATCGGGGTGGCTGCAATCCGGATGAACAGCGGCACCGAGGTAACGAGGCCGATCTCGACCGGCGTCAGCCCCTGGGCCTTCAGCCATAGCGGGAAATAGGGCAGCGACACCCCCAGCACGAGAAAGATCGCGACATAGAAAAGCGCGATCCGCACAGCGATCTGGGCAGGCGTTTGAGAATGACTTGGAGGCAGGGTGCTTCACCAATCGAAGGGCGGAACGCCAGCCCGCCCGCGTTCTGCGACCCGCCGGATGGTCCCGCCAAATTCGTTAAAATGTCCGGATCTCAATCAAACCGCATGCGTTTTCACGGCTATTAGTTGGCATTTTAATGATCCGACCAACTCTATTCTCACGAAAAACTGTCATTGTCGAAGTCGGAATTCATCAGAACTTGCGGGAAAATTCAATGCAACCAAATAAACGCCTGATCCAACAAGGCCTCCTGCGCAATAAAGACACCGTCGATGCCGTCGCTTCGAAGGCAAGCGAACAACGCTGGGCCAACCGCCGCGACCGCAACACCCCCGCGCATCTCGTCATTGATGCAGAAATGCTCGGCTCCCGCGCCGCCCCCATCCCCTGCATCCTCAAGGACACCTCCTCGACCGGTGCCCGCATTGAACTCGCCCGCGTGGTCGCCGAACGCTGGATCAGCAGCCCCGGCAGCATGCCCCAGCACTTCCGCCTCCAGATCCCGAGCGAACTCATCGAGGTTCAGTGCACCATCGCCTGGTGTGCCGGCAACATGATCGGCGTCCAGTTCACCGCGCCGGCCCGCGTCCTGAAACGTACCCCGCGCCCGCGCCCCGTCGAGAAGAAAAAGAGCCTGCTTTCGCTCGGCAATCTCTTCTCGAAATAAATCAACGGCTTCCGCCGCCGCGCGTCCCCGACTAAGCTCTCTCTCGTCATGACGGAGAGAGCCCCCATGCCTTTTTGCGAGCTGCCCCCTTTTCGCGAGCTGCCCGGCCGTTCGCTGTTTTTCGATCACAACAACGTCGCCTCCCGCGGCGTCAATCTCGTGCTGATCCATGGTGCTGGCGGCGAAAAGCGGACGTGGCCGGCAACCTGGCGCCTGGCCGGCGACGCCCGGCACAGCGTCGGCCTTGCCATCACCGCCTTGCCGGGCCGCCTCACCAATCATTCGATCTACGCGGTTGACCTGCCCGGTCATGGCCGCTCCCCCGGCCCCCCCTTGACCACGATCGAGGCAATGGCCGATTGCCTGGAAGCCTTTTTCGCGGCAACCGGCCTCGACCATGTGATCCCCGTCGGCCACTCCATGGGCGGCCTCATCGCCCTTGAACTTGCCCACCGCAAGAACCCGCAGCTGGCCGGCCAGATCATCGTCGCCTCGAGCGCCCGCCTCGCCGTCACCGACCAGATCCTCGACGGCCTCAAATCGGATTTCCCCGCGACCGTCGACGTCATCGTGAAGTACTCGTTCGACCGCGCGACCGCCCCCTTCTTCCCTGCCAAGGCGCGTGCGTATTCGCTTGCAGCCGGCCCCGCCGCCACGCATGCCGATTTCGCCGCCTGCGCCGCAGCCGACCTCCGCCCCGCGCTTGAAGGCATCACCCTGCCAACCCTGGTCATCGCGTCTGAAGGTGATCGCATGGTCCCCGTCAAACACCAGCGCGCCCTGGCCGAAGCCTTGCCCGCCGGCGAACTGGTGATGATCGACGGCGCCGGCCACTATCCCCAGCTGGAACGCACATACGCCGTCGAGAAAGCCATCACCGGCTTCGCCGACCGCCTCGCAACACAATAAGGGCGCAGAACAACCTTACCCCCGCCGCGGCGGCTGGACCGGCGCAACGCTCTGCACCAGCGTCCTGTCGAGCGCCTCGAAATCGCTGAGCCCGATCAGGTCATAGAGCTCGGCCCGGCTCTGCATTTCATCCAGCATCGCCGTCGTCTGCCCGTCGGCTGCAAGTCTCTCATAAAGCCGCGCCTGCGCCTTGGCTGCAACCCGCAGCGAACTGACCGGCCAGATAACGATCTTGTAGCCAAGCGCCTCGAATTCCGCGGCCGTCAGATAGGGCGTACGGCCGAACTCGGTCATGTTGGCGAGCAGCGGCGCATCACACGCTGCGGCAAACGCTCGGAACTGGTCCGGCTCCGTCAGCGCCTCGGGGAAGATCACATCCGCCCCCGCCTCACAATAAAGCCGCGCGCGATGGATCGCCCCCTCCAGCCCTTCCTGCGCCAGCGCATCCGTTCGCGCGACAATCTGCAGGTGACGCCGCGCCGCCCGGGCGGCTGCAATCTTGGCGGCCATGTCTTCGGCCGGCGCAAGCTTCTTGTCGTTCAGGTGGCCGCATTTCTTTGGCAGCAACTGATCCTCGATCTGCACCCCCGCAGCCCCCGCTTCCTCGAACGTGCGCACCATGTGCATCACATTAAGCGCCTCGCCGTAGCCCGTGTCGCCATCAACCAGCACCGGCAACCCCGAGGCCCGCACCAACTGGCGCACGAAAAACGCCACCTCATCGACGGTAATGATGCCAAGGTCAGGCAGTCCCATCTGCGCCGTCATCGCCGCCCCGGAGAGATAGAGCGCCTCGAACCCGGCCCGCTTCGCCTGGATCGCCGCCATCCCGTTATGCGCACCCGGCATCGCGATAAGGCCCGGCCGCGCGATCAGTGCCTTCAGGCGCAGGCCGGCCGGTTCGTCGGGCAGCCCCGCCGCTGTCAGATAGGTCATCACCAAACTCGTCGTTGTTTCAGGAATTCAGCATTCGAGGCAGCAAGCTTACCAGCCGAACCGCGTCATTGTCCCGCCGCTCAGCACCGCGCGAACGATCGGGTCTCCGCCCTCGGGCCAGTCAACGACGACCAGATCGGCGCGCTTGCCGGGCGCGATCTCGCCACGATCATCAAGTTGCATCGCCCGCGCCGCGTTGGTCGAGACCAGCGCCCACGCCTTGGCCCGCGATGCCACACCGCGCCGAACAAGCCCCCCGACGGCGGCCAGGAGCGAGGGATAGTAATAGTCCGACGCCAGCACCGAGCACAGCCCCGCCGCAATCGCATCTTCCGCCTTGAGGGCCCCCGTATGGCTCCCCCCTCTTACGACGTTGGGCCCACCGAGCACGATCGCCTCGCCCCGCCCCGCCGCGTCGCGCGCAACCCCCTCAGCCAACGGAAACTCGGCAACCGTAACGCCAAGCTCCCGAAACCGCGCCTGCTCCTCCGAAGTCGTCAGGTCATGCGCCAGCATCACCACCCCCGCGCGGTTGGCAGCCTCGGCCATCCGCGCGATCATAGCCGGCACTTCGCCTTCCCGGCTGGCGGCGTCATCGACCAGTTCAAGATACCGTGCCGACGAAACGCCCGCCCGCGCGGCCCATTGTTCGAGCTTGTGATGCGTCCCCGCCGCGATCTTCTTGAGCGTCGCGGTCGTGTGATCGTTGAACGCGAGAACCGGCCGCGGCTCCCCATCAAGCCACCCCATCACATCCTCAGCCGCCTCGAACGCAAACGTCTCCCAGCGCAGCTGCACCCGGTGATCGGCGAGAAATCCCGCCCGCGCCCGAGCCAGCGCCGCCATGAACCGCCGTCCCGCCCCAATGCTGCGCTGGCCCGGCTCCCACGACAGCGTCAACCCGTGAAACGCCGTCGTGATCCCGTTCGCAATCAGCAGCCTGTCGACCGATCGCAGCGCCACATCAAACGGTATATCGACCCCTGGCCGGGGATGGATCTCGCGCTCGAACTGATCGCCATGGACGTCAATGAGACCGGGCAGAACATAAAGCCCGTCACAGTCGAGCCGGAGCGCATTTCCTCCCGCGCGCTCCGCGATCAATGCATCGCCAACGTGGACATCCCCGACATCGAGCCCACCGTCCGGCCCAAGCACGCGTCCATGGATCAACGAAACTGCCTGCATACGCGCGCGCGCCCCAAGCTTCGACTGACTTGCGATGGACGACCAACGCCCGTGCCTGACAGCGACTACACCAATCGGCTCTGCTCCACCGCCGCCCCGATGAAACTCGAGAACAAGGGATGCGGCGCAAACGGCCGGCTCTTCAATTCGGGATGGAACTGGACGCCGATGAACCAGGGATGGTCGGGATATTCCACCGTCTCCGGCAACAGCCCGTCGGGTGACAATCCGGCAAATTTCAGCCCCACCCCTTCAAGCCGCGCGCGATAATCGGTGTTGACCTCGTAGCGGTGGCGGTGACGGTCTTCGATCTCCGTCGTCCCATAGATCTCCGCGATCCGGCTGCCTTCCGCCAGCGTCGCCGGATAGGCCCCCAGCCGCATCGTGCCGCCGAGATCACCTTCCGCCTGCCGCTGCTCGAGCGCATTCCCGCGCATCCACTCCGTCATCAGCCCGACCACCGGCTCCGGCGTCGGCCCGAACTCCGTCGAACTGGCCCCCTCGATGCCGGCAAGGTTTCGCGCCGCCTCGATACACGCCATCTGCATCCCGAAACAGATCCCGAAATAGGGCACCTTGCGTTCGCGCGCGAACTTCGCCGCCAGGATCTTGCCTTCCGCGCCCCGCTCCCCGAACCCGCCCGGCACCAGGATGCCGTGTACGTGTCCCAGATGCGGCGCCGGATCCTCGTCCTCGAAGACCTCGGATTCGATCCACTCGATGTTGACCTTGACGTTCTGCGCGATGCCGCCGTGGACAAGCGCTTCGCTCAGCGACTTGTAGGCATCCTTGAGGCCGGTGTATTTGCCAACGATCGCAATCGTCACCTCACCTTCCGGATTGGCAACCGACCGCGAGATCGTCTCCCAGCGCTTTAGGTCCGGCGCCGGCGCACGATCTTCCAGCGCAAACGCGGCCAGCACCTCCCGGTCGAGGCCTTCGCGGTGATAGGCAAGCGGCACATCGTAGATCGACGCGACATCGAGCGCCTGGATCACGGCCCCTTCCCGCACGTTGCAGAACAGCGCGATCTTGCGCCGCTCCGACAGCGGGATCTCGCGGTCGCAGCGGCACATCAGGATGTGCGGCTGGATACCGATCGACCTGAGTTCCTTGACCGAGTGCTGCGTCGGCTTGGTCTTGAGTTCACCAGCAGACGAAATATACGGCACCAGCGTCAGGTGGACGAAGATGGAACTGCCCCGCGGCAACTCGTTGTTGAGCTGGCGGATCGCCTCGAAGAACGGCAGCGCCTCGATGTCGCCGACCGTGCCGCCGATCTCGACGAGCACGAAGTCGACGCCCTCGTTGCCTTCCAGGACGAAGTTCTTGATCGCATCGGTGACGTGCGGAATGACCTGGACGGTTCCGCCCAGATAGTCCCCGCGCCGCTCCTTGGCGAGGATGTCCTGATAGATCCGCCCCGTCGTGACGTTGTCGGACTTGCGCGCTGGAACGCCCGTAAAGCGTTCGTAATGGCCGAGATCGAGATCGGTCTCCGCCCCGTCGTCTGTGACGAATACTTCGCCATGCTGATACGGACTCATCGTGCCCGGATCAACGTTGAGATAGGGGTCGAGCTTTCTGAGACGCACGGAATAGCCACGCGCCTGCAGCAGCGCGCCGAGCGCTGCCGAGGTGAGACCTTTTCCAAGCGAGGAAACCACGCCCCCGGTAATGAAGATGTACCGTTGCATGGGAGGTGACGATTACAGGTAAATGCTCGCGATTCGAAGCGGCAAATGCGCACCATCCCCCACGCGGCATCAGAACCTTACACGATGTCCGAAAGTCTCACTGAATCTATTGATTCTGCGGAATCGCAGGAGCACCGCTCTCGCCACCCTGACGCTGCTTGAGCCGATCGAGCAGATTACCGCCCGCGCCCGTCTCCCCGCCGCCACTCGCCGGTGGTTGGCCGTCAGCAGTGCCCGCCGGTAGATTCTGGAACCGGCTCGCGCCGCGATCCGGCGACGTCGCCATGATCGTCAGTGTCAGGCTCGTGATAAAGAAGCCGAGCGCCAGGCCCGCCGTAATGCGCGTGAGCAGGTTCGCCGTTCCCCGGCCGGTGAGAAAACCGCCGGCGCCACCGCCGCCGCCCCCGATACCAAGCGCGCCCCCTTCTGACTTCTGCATCAGGACGATCGCGATCATGGCCGCGGCGATAATGAGATGAATGACGAGCACCACCTTGATCATCAAGGCTTCTCCAATCGATCGAATAAGTGTGACAGAGCGCCCTTCTTACACAACTTGGGGCCACGTTGCCACCATTGCGGCACGCCACCCGGTCGCACCGTGCAAATCAGGCAGGTTTCAGCTCAGATCGGCCGTGGAACCGGCAAAGGCACCGGGCTGATCGACCGTTGCACCGCCGGCCGCGCCCGCTTCGGCCCCCGGCCCGGCAGTGGTGGGGCTGCCTTCATGCGCTCCTCGAGCGGCGCCGCTGTCGCATTCAGCACGTTCTGCGGGCAACGAAACAGCACCATCTCACGGACCAGGATATAGTCCCGCACCTGCTGCAGGAACGCCGGCCCCCGCTCCCGTGCCACAACGTCAGGTGCCTGCCCCATGACATCGCGCATCCCGGCCGCCTCCTGGTCGCGCTTGCGCCGCACCAACCGGACACATTCACTCCGCTCGATCATGCCCTCGCCCGTGCCGACCTGCTGCGCCTGGGCCTCAACCACAAGTCCCGCCGCCACGCCGCCCACGAAAAGCACCGCCAGAAACTTTCGACAGCATAAATCTCGACAGCGTGCCATTTAGTATCCCCCGCGCCGGTGCCGCCCCCTCTGGGCGGCGCACCCGACGCCTAATCGACTCACCTATAGACGTCGATGATCCCGAGAAAATCGGCTGCTTTGAGACTTGCCCCGCCAACCAGCGCACCATTGACGTTATCAACAGCCATCAGTTCCGCGGCATTCGCAGCCTTCACCGAGCCACCGTAGAGCAACCGCATACGCGCCCCGTCCGCGGCTTTATCTGCGACGAGATCGCGCAGGAAGCGGTGAACCGCGCCAACATCATCCACTGTCGGCGTCAATCCGGTCCCGATCGCCCACACCGGCTCATAGGCAATCACGGTGTTGCCCGCCGTCGCCCCCTCCGGCAGCGAACCGACAACCTGCCGTTCCACGACCTTGAGTGTCAGACCTGCGGCCCGCTCTCCCGCCGTCTCGCCAACGCAGATAATCGCCGTCAGGCCCGCGCGGTGCGCAGCCAGCGCCTTCGCTTTGACGTCCTGGCTGCGCTCGCCATGATCCGCCCGGCGCTCCGAATGGCCGACAATCACCGCCTCAGCGCCCGCATCCGCCAGCATCTCGGCTGAAACATCGCCCGTATGCGCACCGCTTCCCAGCGCATGACAGTCCTGCCCACCAACCCGCACCGCATCGCCAACCAGCCCGCGCAGCGATGCAATCAGCGTCGCCGGCGGACAGATCATGACATCTGCCCCGCTTACGCCCCCGCCCAGTCCCGCCGCAACCGCTTCGGCCTCACTGAGTTGCGCCTTGAGGCCGTTCATCTTCCAGTTGCCGGCCACAAGAGCCTTGATGTCACCCATTCCGTATCCCTTTTTTCCTCGCGCAGCCGCGCCTATCGTGCGACTGAGGCCCTCTCCGTGGCCCGCCACCCGGCGGCATCACGCGGCTCATGATGCGCGGAATTTAGCCACAACCTGGACTTCAGCAAACACCAACCGTTGACGAAGGTTGAATTTACCGGCCACAACGCCGACGTGCCTTTTCGATTTGCTGCCAAATCTTTAGAACATGGGCTTGCACGTTGCCAGCCGTGCGCCAGCGCCCCGAGACCAACTGAGGACGAAAAGACCCCGATATGCTCGAAGCCCTGAGAAAAAGCGTTTCCGGTATCCTCGCCAAGATTCTGATCGCGTTGCTGATCGTGAGCTTCGCTGTCTGGGGTATCGGCGATATGGTGCGCAGCTACGGGCGCGACGTTGTCGCCCAGGTCGGCGACCGGTCGATCTCGGCAGGCGAATTCCGCCAGGCCTATCAGATCCAGGTATCTGGTTTCTCCCAGCAGTTCGGCCGCCAGCTGACGCCCCAGGAGGCGAAGGTTCTTGGCATCGAGGGCCAGGTCATCCAGCGCCTCACGGGCGCTGCCGCCGTCGATAATCACACCGAAAAACTCGGCCTCGACATCACCGAGAAAGCAGTCGAGCGCGACATCGCAACCGATCCCACATTCCAGGGCGCCGATGGCAACTTCAGCGCCATCCGCCTCGAAGACATCCTCCGCCGCTCCGGCTACAGCGAAAACCAGTACCTTGCTGCGCGAAAGCGCGACACCATCCGCGACCAGCTAACCTCGAGCCTCCTCTCCAACGTCACGCCGCCGGCTGCCCTGACCGCGATGATCCGCACCTATCAGGGCGAAGAACGCGTCGCCCAATACGTCGAGATCAAACCGGACAAGGTCGTCACGCTGGCCGAACCCGGCGAAGCCGATCTCAAAAAGACCTACGAGACGAACAAGCGTGAATTCATGGTCCCGGAGTACCGCAAGTTCGACGCGCTCCTCCTCACCCGCGATGCCGCCAAGAAGAAGCTCGAGATCTCGGATGAGGAATTGAAATCGACCTACGAGACCGAGAAATCAGCCTACGTCCTCCCCGAACAGCGCCGCATCCAGCAGATCGCCTTCGAGAACAAGGACGCCGCCGCAAAAGCACTCGCTGAAATCAAGGCCGGCAAGGATTTCCTCGAAGTGGCCAAGGCGAATGGCTCGAGCGAGAAGGACGTCCAACTCGGCCTTCTGACGCGTGCCGCCATGATCGATCCTGAAATCGCCAAGGCCGCCTTCGCGCTTGAAAAAGACAAGGTCTCCGACGTCGTCGAGGGCCAGTTGACCACCGTCCTCCTGCGCATCACTGAGATCACGGAAAGCCGCCAGCGCCCCTTCGAGGACGTCAAGGAGGAGATCCGCGATCAGCTCGCCAACCAGCGCGTCGGCGACAAGATGATCGAGATCCAGAACGCCATCGACGACAACCGTCTGGCTGGTAAATCGCTCAAGGATATTTCCGAGGCGCTGTCCCTGCCGTTTGTTGCCGTCGAAGCCGCCGACCGCCAGGGCAAGACGCCTGACGGCAAGAACGCGCTTGAAAACGAGGATGCCGCAGCCCTCATGAACACCGCCTTCCGCGCCGAGGTCGGTGTCGAGAACGAAGTCATCGAACTCGCCAACGACGGCCTCGCCTGGCTCAACCTGATTGCGGTGACGCCTGAAAAACAGAAGGAGTTCGACAAGGTCCGCGACGAGGTTGCAAAGGTCTGGAAAGCGAACGAGACCCGTGAAAAGCTGCGTGAGGCAGCCGAGAAGCTTGTCGAGCGCGTCAACGCCGGCGCCACCCTCGAGACGATCGCCAGCGAACTTGAAGCCGAGGTCAAGACCAGCCCGAAGTTCAAGCGCCGCGACAGCCTGCCTGACTTTTCACCCGCCGCCGTCAACCGCGCCTTTACCCTTCCCAAGGGACGCGCCGCCATGGCCGAAGGCACCACAAGCGAAGGCATTGCCCCGCGCATTCTCCTGAAGATCACCGAGGTCCACGCACCGCCCGCAGCCGGCGAAGCTGAGGCCAAGGCGCTCGATCAGGAACTGTCCAACGCACTCAGCGCCGATGTCATCGAGCAGTATGTCGCGGGCCTGCGCCAGGACATCGACGTCTCGATCAATCAGCAACTGATTGACCAGACCACGGGCGCAAGCGCCAGTATCAACTGACGCCCCCAACGTGAGCCGGGCCCGCGGCCCGGCCCAACGAAAGTCCGCCCGAGGAGGCCAGACTTGGACAATTCGAACCCGGCGCCGACGATCGCCCTGACCCCGGCCGAACCGGCTTTTGCAAGCCTCTACGCGAAGGGCGAGGCCCAGGTCGTCTGGACCCGGTTGGTCGCCGACCTCGAAACGCCCGTCTCCGCCTACATGAAGCTGGTGCCCGACCGCGCGCCAAGCTTCCTCCTTGAATCCATCGAAGGCGGCGAAAGCCGCGGGCGCTATTCAATCATCGGCCTCGCCCCCGACATCGTCTGGCGCGCCGAAGGCGAGAACGCCTGGATCAACCGCAACCCCGCCGCCACCCCCGATGCCTTCGAGGCGTCATCCGCCCCGACCCTCGATTCGCTCCGCGCGCTTCTCGCCGAATCAACCATCGACCTGCCCGAGGACCTCCCCCCGATGGCAGCCGGCGTGTTCGGCTACATGGGCTTCGACACCATCCGCCTCGTCGAGCATCTCCCCGATCCCCGCGAGCGCGCCATCGACGTGCCCGATGCCCTGATGATCCGCCCGACGCTGATCGTCATCTTCGACACGGTGAAGGATGAGCTGACCATCGTCACCCCCGTCCGCCCCGCCCCGGACGTCTCGGCGACCGATGCCTACGCCGCTGCCACCGAGCGCCTCGCCGGCGCCGTCCGCGCCCTCGAACGCCCCGTCCAGCTTGCCGCCGTCGCGCCGGACGCCGCCATCGAGGCCCCCGAGCCCACCTCGAACACGACGCCGGCTGAATATATGGCCATGGTCCAGCGCGCCAAGGACTACATCACGGCTGGCGATGCCTTCCAGATCGTCCTCTCGCAGCGCTTCACGACCCCCTTCACGCTGCCCCCCTTCGCGCTCTACCGCGCCCTGCGCCGCACCAACCCCTCGCCCTTCCTCTTCTACCTCGAGTTCGGCGACTTCGCCCTCGTCGGCTCGAGCCCGGAAATCCTCGTTCGCGTCCGTGACGGCGAGGTCACCATCCGCCCGATCGCTGGCACCGCACGGCGCGGCGCCACCCGCGCTGAAGACGATGCCCTGGCCAAAGCCCTCCTCGCCGACCCCAAGGAGCGCGCCGAACACCTCATGCTCCTCGACCTTGGCCGCAATGACGTCGGCCGCGTCGCCGAGATCGGCTCCGTCACCGTCACCGAGCGCTACATCATCGAGCGCTACAGCCACGTCATGCACATCGTCTCCAATGTCATCGGCCGCCTCGACGCGAGCCACGACGCCATCGATGCCCTGATGGCCGGCTTCCCTGCCGGCACCGTCTCGGGCGCGCCGAAAGTCCGCGCCATGGAAATCATCGACGAACTCGAGAAGGACAAGCGCGGCCCCTATGCCGGCTGCGTCGGCTACTTCTCCGCGTGCGGCCACATGGACACCTGCATCGTGCTCAGGACCGCGCTCGTCAAGGATGGTGAAATGCACGTCCAGGCCGGCGCCGGCATCGTCTACGACTCGATCCCCGAGAACGAGCAGCAGGAGTGCATCAACAAGGCCAAGGCCCTCGTCCGCGCAGCCGAGGAAGCTGTCCGCTTCGCCGGCGGCACACTCCCCGCCGCAGGCGCCAACCGCGGCGAGTTCGCCTGACGCGCCTGGAGACGACCTCAATGCCCCGCCTCGCCCTCTCTCTCCTGCGCCACGCCAAATCGACCTGGGACGACCCGGCCCTGCCCGACCACGAGCGCCCCCTCGCCCCCCGTGGCATCAAGGCTGCGGCCCGCATCAGCCGTTACCTCACACAAGAAGACCTGATCCCGGACCTCGTGCTGTGTTCCGATTCCGTGCGCACCCGCGCAACTCACGCCCTTCTCTTCGCGCCCCTCGACCGTGCCACACCGCGAACGATCTTCACCCCCGATCTCTACCTGGCCTCGCCGGATCAGATCCTCGCCGTCATCAAGCGCGAAACGGCCCGCTCAGAAACAGCCGCCACCCCCCCGCGCCACATCATGATCATTGCGCACAATCCCGGCCTCCAGCTTCTCGCCCTGTCGCTCCCGGGCGACGGCCGCCGCCCCGACATCGAACGCCTCGCCAGCAAATTCCCGACCGCCGCCCTGGCCCACATCACCTTCGAGGCGGAAAACTGGGCAGCCCTCACCCCGGGTAACGCTAGCCTCGATCGCTTCGTGACGCCGAAATCCCTGAAAGACTGACGCAAAGCACACCGGCAGCGCCCCGGTCTTGACACGCCTGCCACAACACCATTTGTTGCCCCGATCCCGCCGAGAGGCCCACCATGCTGCTCCTGATCGATAACTACGACAGCTTCACCTACAATCTCGTCCACTTCCTGGGCGAATTGGGTGCGCCATCCGAAGTCGTGCGCAACGACAAGCTGACCGCCCGCGAAGCGCTGGCAAAGAACCCGAAGGCCATCGTCCTGTCCCCCGGTCCCTGCACGCCCAACGAAGCCGGCATCTGCCTCGATCTCATCCGCGAAGCCGCAGGCCGGGTGCCGATCCTCGGCGTCTGCCTTGGCCACCAGTCGATCGGCCAGGCCTACGGCGGTACCATCATTCGCCAAACCCCGATGCACGGGAAACTCTCAAGCGTCACCCATCACGGCACCGGCGTCTTCACCGGGCTGCCAAACCCGATCAACGTCACCCGCTACCACTCCCTGACGGTCGATCGCCAAAGCCTGCCCGACTGCCTCGAAATCACGGCTGAGACCGGTGACGGCGTCATCATGGGCCTCGCCCACAAGACCCATCCGGTCCACGGCGTCCAGTTCCATCCGGAATCGATTGCCTCTGAAGCCGGCCACGCCCTCCTCGCTAACTTCCTCAGACTCGCCGGCTTCAAGACCAATCAGCCACCCCGCCCCGAAGCCCGCGCCGCGGCCACCGCATAAGCCCGAATCCCGCCCACCATCTATCGTCGAGCGAACGAAGAGCCATCCCGATGTCCGAGCAACTGCTCAAGCACCTGATCAACAAAGTCTCGACCGGCGCGGCCCTCGAGCGTGAAGAAATCCAAGCCGCTCTGGAAACCATGATGTCCGGCGTCGCAAGCCCGGCCCAAATGGGCGCGTTCCTGATGGCAATGCGCGTGCGTGGCGAAACCGTCGACGAGATCACCGGCGCCGCCGAGTTGATGCGCTCGAAGATGACGACCGTCGACGCTCCTCCAGGCGCCATCGACATCGTCGGCACCGGCGGCGACAGTCACGGCACCTTCAACGTGTCGACCTGCGCAGCCCTCGTCGCAGCCGGCGCCGGCGCCAAGGTCGCCAAGCACGGCAATCGCTCCGTCTCCTCGAAATCGGGCGCATCCGATGTACTTGCCGCCCTCGGCGTGAAACTCGACATCACGCCTGAAACCGTTGCCGCCTGCATCCGCGAAGCCGGCGTCGGCTTCATGTGGGCGCCAATGCACCACTCCGCGATGAAACACTGGGCGCCCGTCCGCGCCGAACTCGGCATTCGCACGATCTTCAACGTTCTCGGCCCGATCTGTAATCCAGCCAACGTCAAACGCCAGATCGTCGGCGTCTATGCCCGCGAACTGATCGAGCCGATCGCGCATGTCCTGAAGAACCTCGGCGCCGAGCATGTCTGGGTCGTCCACGGCCACGACGGCCTGGATGAGTTGACCACGACCGGCGCCACTTCGATTGCCGAATTGAAGGATGGCGAGGTCCACGTCTTCGAAATCACGCCGGCCGATGCCGGCCTCCAGCCCGCCCGCCTCACCGACTTGCTCGGCGGCGATGCCGACGTCAATGCCACCGCCATCCGCCGCGTCCTTGCCGGCGCCAAGGAGCCGTTCCGCGACATCGTCGTCCTCAATGCCGGCGCAGCCCTGGTCGTCGCGGGCCTGGCCGACACCCTCGCATCCGGCGTCGAGCAGGCCGCTGCCGCCATCGACGACGGCCGCGCTCAGGCAGCCCTCGACCGCCTGATCGAGGTCTCCAACGCCGGTTGAGCCCGGCGGGCGGGTGCGACCGATCCGGTCGCAAACTTCACGAAGTCGCCGGAAATCTGATCACGCGGTTGCGACAGCCTCGCCCCGCGCCCGTTTCGGCCGCCCGACCCACCACAGCAAGGTGAGCATCAAGGCGATGTTAAGCAGGTTCCACGCGATGCCGTGAACGAACGCGGCCTGATACGACCCCGTTACATCGAAGATCAGGCCGGACAGCCACCCCCCGAGCGCCATCCCGAAGATCGTCGCCATGATCACGATGCTGACGCGCGTCCCCGCCTCCCGCGCCGGGAAATATTCCCGCACGACGACCGCGTAGCTCGGCACGATCCCCCCCTGGGACAGCCCGAAAATGGCCGAGACGATATAAAGCGACATCAGCCCGTCAAACGGCAGATAGAGCGCCAGCGCCGCGCATTGGAGCACCGACCCGAGGATCACCGTCCGCACGCCCCCGATCCGGTCGGCAATCGCGCCGGACGCCAACCGGCTCACAATGCCCGCAGCGAGCATCAGCGAGAGCATTTCCGCCCCCCGCGCGACCCCGAAATCGAGTTCGACGCAATACGCCACGATATGCACCTGCGGCATCGACATCGCGACGCAACACGCAAGCCCCGCAACCACCAGAATGCCTTGGACGAGCCCGCGCGGCAGCTCGCCATCGAACTTGCGCGCCGGCCGCCCCGACGCAACCGCGACCCGCTCCTGTTCTTCCTCCGACGGCGCCCGCCGGATCAGCACCAGCGCCAGCGGCAACATCGCCACCATGCACGTCACGCCGATGATGAGATAAGCCCGCCGCCAGTCACCCGTCTCGAGCAGTTGGCGCAGAACCATCGGCCAGATCGTCCCCGCCAGATAATTGCCGCTCGCACACACCGCGATCGCCATGCCGCGCTGCTTGACGAACCACTGTGAGATGTCGGCCAGCAGCGGCGCAAAGGTTGCTGATGCGCCAACACCGATCAGCAGCCCATGAATGATCGCGAATTCCCAGATACTCGTCGAGCGCGCCGCAAAAAAGAACCCGCCCCCGATCAACAGCGCCGCCAGCCCCACCGGCACGAATGCCCCGAACCGGTCGACGAGGCGACCGGCAATCAGCCCCCCGATCGCAAACCCTGACATGCACGCGGTATAGGCAAATGACGCATCCGCCCGGCTGACGCCGAAATCCTTCTCAGCTTCGGGGATGACGACGACAATGCACCAAAGCCCCGCGCCACCGATCGTGGAGAGCAGCAGGCAAATCAACAACCGCCACCACGCATAGCCGCTATCGATCCGGCTCTTGCGCCGTCGCGCGCGCCCGCGCCTGCCTCTCCCCCCAGATGCCATCGAATGATTTGCCATTTTGTCAGGTCGTTTTGGGCATTGCCCGCAAAACCGCTGCGAGCGCCTGAGATTTGCGCTAAGGATCAGAACGCGCCAAGCTGGCGTTCCTCATACCGCATCCATGAACCCTGTGCCTACGGCCACGCGAAAGCCCATGAGCGATATCCTCGACAAGATTACCGCCTATAAGCTGCAGGAGATTGCCGACGCGCGCGCCGCCGTCCCCGCAGCCGAACTCGAACGCCGCATATCAAATCTGCCCCCGCCGCGCGGCTTTGCCGATCGTATCGCGGACCGTATCTCCGGCGGCGACTACGCCCTGATCGCCGAGATCAAGAAGGCAAGCCCGTCGAAGGGCCTGATCCGCGCCGATTTCGATCCCCCCGCCCTCGCCCGCGCCTATGAGGCCGGCGGCGCCACCTGCCTCTCCGTTCTCACCGACGCCCCCTCCTTCCAGGGCGCACCCGAATATCTGACCGCCGCCCGCAACGCCACCACTTTGCCGGCCCTGCGCAAGGACTTCATGCTCGATACCTACCAGGTCCTCGAAGCCCGCAGTTGGGGCGCTGATTGCATTCTCATCATTCTCGCCCAGATCGAAGACCAGATCGCCCGCGACCTCGCCTCGGCTGCCCGCGACCTCGGAATGGACGCGATCGTCGAGGTCCACGACGACGCCGAACTCGACCGCGCCTTGAACCTCGATTGCCGCCTGATCGGCATCAACAACCGCAACCTGCGCACCTTCGAGACCACCTTGGAAACCACCGAGCGCCTCGCCCCGCGCGTGCCCGCAGACCGCATCGCCATCGGTGAAAGCGGCATCGCGCACCACCGCGATCTCGACCGTCTTGCAGCCGTCAACGTCAAAACCTTTCTCGTCGGCGAGAGCCTGATGCGCAACGACGACGTCACTGCCGCAACCCACCGCCTGCTGACCGGCGCCGACCGCCCGGCCGCCGCCGCCTCCGAGGCGCATTGACCGCCATGGCCGACAAACTCTCCCATATCAACGACCGCGGCGAGGCCCACATGGTCGACGTCGGCGAAAAGGCGGAAACCACCCGCCAGGCAATCGCCGAGGGCATCATCCGGATGGCGCCGGAAACCTTCCGCCTCATCGCCGATGAAGCAGCCCCTAAGGGTGACGTCATCGCCACCGCCCGCATCGCCGGCATCATGGCCGTGAAGCGCACCCATGAACTGATCCCGCTCTGCCACCCCCTCGCCGTCACCAAGGCGACTGTCGACTTCGAACCGCTCGATGATGAAACCGGCATCAGGGTCGTCACCACCGTCCGCGTCAAAGGCCAGACTGGTGTCGAAATGGAAGCGCTGACCGGCACCTCCGTCGCCTGCCTGACGCTCTATGACATGCTGAAGGCTGCCGACAAGGCGATGACGATCTCCGGCATCCGCCTGATCGAGAAAACCGGGGGCCGTTCAGGCACCTACAAGGCCCAATCCACCTGATCACGATCCGCCATGAGCGATGAGGCCCTTCACCCATGACCCGCGTGCCACTCCTCGCCGTCGCAGAGGCCCGTCAGCGCATTCTGTCCGGCGCCGAATTGACCGCCATCGAGCCGGTCGATCTTCTGGCAGCCGATGGCCGCGTCCTCGCCGAACCGCTTGTCGCCCAACGCACCCAGCCCCCCTTCGACGTCTCCGCCATGGACGGCTTCGCGGTCCGCAACACCGACATCGCGACCCTGCCCGCCGCCCTGCGCCTGATTGGCGAAGCCGCCGCCGGCCATCGTTACACAGGCCACGTCAGCCAGGGTGAAGCTGTCCGCATTTTTACCGGCGCCCCCGTCCCCCCCGGTGCCGATGCCATCGTCATCCAGGAAAACACCGAGTTCGATGACGCGACCGTTCGCATCCTCACGGGCACGCCTGAGGCCGGCCACATCCGCCCGACCGGCTTCGACTTCACCGAAGGCCAGACCTTCTTTCAGCCAGCCCACCGCCTCAACGCCCGCGACATCACGCTGGCCGCCGCCCTCGGCCATGCCCGCCTGCCGGTCCGTCGCAAACCGACCGTCGCCCTGATCGCCACCGGCGACGAACTCGTCCTTCCCGGCGAGCCGACCGGCCCCGACCAGATCGTCTGCTCGAACCCCTTCGGCATCGCCGCCATGATCCAACGTGCCGGCGGACAGCCGAATTTCATCGGCATCGCCCGCGACGACCGCGCCGATCTGGCCGCCAAGGTCGAAAGCGCCAGGGGCGCCGACATCCTCACCTTCATCGGCGGCGCCTCTGTCGGCGACCATGACCTTGTCGGCCCGGTCCTCGAGAGCCTCGGCATGCGCCTCGATTTCTGGCGGATCGGCATGCGCCCTGGAAAACCTTTGATGTATGGCCGCCTCGGCGATCATCATGTTCTGGGGCTGCCGGGCAACCCGGTCTCCTCCATGATCACGACGCGCATCTTCCTGGTCCCACTGGTCCAGGCAATGCTCGGCCTCACCGATGCGATCGCAGCCGACGCCGGCCGCGAGGCCCATCTTGGCATCGACCTCGGCGCCAATGGCCCGCGCGAACATTACATGCGCGCCATCTCAGAAGCCCGCCCCGACGGCACGCTTGCCGTCACCCCGGTCCACTCCCAGGACAGCTCCCTCCTCGCCCCTCTGTCCCAGGCCGACACCCTCATCGTCCGCCCCGCGGGCGACCCAGCGAGAGCGGCCGGAGACACGGTGAAGATCCTGCCGCTTGATTTTTGAGAGCCGGGTGAGGGGTTAGAACAGGTCGGAGTGGGTGCCGGTACGGATGAGCTCGACAGTGTCGTCACTGACCCGATAGATCAGCAGCCAGTCGCGATCAATGTGGCACTCCCAGTGTCCGGCCCAGTTGCCCGATAGAAGATGGGGTCGTGTCTGCGGTGGAGGCGTACCGTCTTCGGCAATTTGATCAATGACCTCGACAAGGCGCGCTAGATCAAGCCCCCGCTTTCTCAGGAGCCGAACGTTCCGTCGATATCGCGTCGACTGGACTATCGTCCTCATCATCCGTCTCCGCCAGTGCCGCAGCGATCGCCTCAGCTGCACTGCTATAGCGCGGCGCATCCGACAAGTCTTCCACCATGGCCGCCCGCGTTTCCGCATTCGGGATCAGCACATCGAACGGCAGCCCGCCCCGCATCACGAGTTGGCTCCAGAACACGCGCAACGCCTCGCTGGTCGACATCCCCAACCGCTCGAGAATGGCCTCACCCTCAGCTTTCAGCTGAGGGTCTATCCGCGCCCTGATGTAGTCGTCACTAGCCATGATTCGATCCGTAGTCAAAAAGTGCTACATTGAGACTACACGATGAGTACAGGTTCGCTACCAAGGCTGTCAAGCGAGACTTGACAGCCTGCAAGTGACGTAGCACCAACCTTCATCAGAGAAGCGGTCCAAACCGCGACGGCAACGCCGTCCGGGAGCACCGCGACCCGCACCTCAGGCGCGCCCACGCGCAGGCCCGGCCCGCAGGGCCGGATTAGCCGTGAGCGAAAGAAATCCGACGGCAACGCCGTCCGGGAGCACCGCGACCCGCGCCTCAGGCGCGCCCTCGCGGAGGCCTGGCCCGCAGGGTCAGATTAGCCGTGAGCGAAAGAACTTCGACGGTAACGCCGTCGGGGAGCGCGACCCGCGCCTCAGGCGCGCGCCCGCGCAGGTGCCCGGCGATCATCGATCGCCGGAACAGCACCGCGAGCGAAATCAGAGCCCGGCGAGTTTGCGGCGGAAATTGCGGAACGTCGTCTTGACGCGGCGCACGGTTCCCGTGACCGAGCGCATGATGATCGTCTCCGTCTCGGCAAATTCACCGTTGAAGTGAACGCCTTGCAGCAGCGAGCCGTCGGTCACGCCACTGGCCGAGAAGATCACGTCGCCCTTGGCCATATCCGCGATGCTGTACTTGCGCGCGACATCGGCGCCCATCCGTTCCGCCCGCGCGCGCTCCTCATCATTGGCCGGCAGCAGCCGGCCCTGCATCTGCCCGCCGGTGCACGCAAGTGCAGCCGCAGCCAGCACGCCTTCCGGCGCGCCGCCGGAGCCGAGATAGATATCGACGCCGGTCTGCTCCGGGTCCGTCGTCCAGATGACACCGGCAATGTCACCGTCGGAAATCAACTTGGCCGAGGCGCCCGCCTCGCGGACCGCCGCAATGATGTCGGCATGACGCGGCCGGTCGAGAATGCACGCCGTCACTTCCGAGATCGGCTTGCCGCGGCCTCGGGCGACCGCCTCGAGGTTCTCCTTCACGGACCGGTCGAGATCAACGCAGCCGTCCGGCAGGCCCGGGCCGACTGCAATCTTGTCCATGTACATATCGGGGGCATGCAGCAGGCCACCCTTTTCCGAGATCGCCAGAACGGCCAGCGCGTTCGGCATGGCCTTCGCGCACAGCGACGTACCTTCGAGCGGATCGACCGCAATATCGACTTCCGGTCCGCTGCCCGTACCAACCTCTTCACCGATGTAGAGCATCGGCGCTTCGTCCATCTCGCCTTCGCCGATCACGACCGTCCCGCGGATATTGATCCGGCCAAGTTCCTTGCGCATGGCGTCGGTTGCTGCCTGGTCCGCAGCCTTGACGTCACCGCGCCCGTTCAATCTGGCGCACGCAATCGCGGCGGCTTCGGTCACACGGCCGACTTCCATGACCAACATGCGGCCCAGGCCTTTGCCGATCTCTGCCTCACTCATACTGATGTCCCCGGTTGATAATGGCGAACCAGTCCCCTAGCACGCCAACATGGTAAATATCCGTCATGAAGCTGGATCGTGGCAAATACGTAAACAGACGAGCTTAACCGCTCTCACAACTGCTCGATCCGGATGACCTGCGGCCGATCTGCAATCTGCCCGTCCGCCTCGATCGCGGCAAGCGCTTCACGGATCGCCTGCTCATTGGTCATATGTGTGATCAACACGACATTCGCGGGCTTGCCGGTATCGATCTCCGATTCCGGCCGCACCGTCGGCATGCCCGGCGTCGCCCGCGTTTGCCGGCGCTGCACGATGCTCTCGAGTGAGACATTCTGTTCCGCCATCCGCTTGGCGATCGCCGCCATCGCACCGGGCCGGTCATAAACGGAGAGCCGCAGATAATAGGCGCCCTGGTGACGGCCGAGTTGTGCCCGCTGATAGGGTTTGAGGTCGCGGGCCGGCGTCATGAACGGCGCCAGACTGCCCCCCCGCGCGACATCCGCGATATCCCCCGCCACCGCCGAGGCCGTTGCATGCGCGCCCGCCCCCGGTCCAACGAGCAGTACATCGCCGACGAAATCTCCGTCGATCGCAACCCCATTGGTCACCCCCGACACTTGTGCAATCGCGGACCCCTTGGCCACCATCGCCGGATGCACCCGTTGTTCGATGCCGCTGTCCGTCTTCATGGCAACGCCCAGTAGCTTGATCCGGTAACCCAGATCGTCCGCCGCCTCGATATCGGCCGGCGTAATCCCCTCAATGCCCTCGACGTGCACCTGGTCGAACGCCACTTCCGTCCCGAAGGCCAGCGTGGTGAGCAGGGAGAGCTTGTGTGCGGTATCAAATCCGCCGACATCGAATGTCGGATCGGCCTCCGCATAGCCCAGCGCCTGCGCATCCTTCAGCACATCCGCGAACGCCAGCCCCTCATCCTGCATCCGCGTCAGGATATAGTTGCAGGTGCCGTTGAGAATGCCGTAGATCCGCTTCACCTCGTTGCCGATCAACGCCTCGCGAAGCGCCTTGATCACGGGAATGCCGCCGGCCACGGCCGCCTCGAAGGCAAGCGCCACGCCATTCTTCTCCGCCAGTGCGGCAAGCTCGGTGCCGTGATCGGCCAGCAACGCCTTATTCGCCGTGACGACAGACTTACCCGCCCCCAGCGCCGCCGTGACCGCGTCCCGCGCAACGCCTTCAGACCCGCCGATCAGCTCGACAAACACATCGATGTCGGGCGACGTCGCAAGCTCGGCGGCATCATCGAACCATGTGACGTCGTCACCGATTTCGATGTCACGCGCCTTGCCCCGGTCGCGCGCCGAAACACCCGTGACAACGAGCTTGGCGCCCAATTGAGCACCCATCCGCTCCCCATGCCGCTCCAGCAGCTGGATCAGTCCACACCCGACGGTGCCAAGCCCCGCCACTCCGAGCCGGATCGTCTTCACGTAACTCACCTCTTGTCTTTGAAATGACGGCGCGGCCATTTGCCCGCCGCCCGAAAATCGATTGTTACCCCAACCCCGGTGGCCCGCGCCTACCCGGCCACGCTTTCGCCATGCCCCACCGAGTTGTGCAGCCCGGTCTGGTCCTCGTTGAGAAACCGGCGAATATTGCGCGCGGCCTGCCGGATACGGTGTTCATTCTCGACCAGCGCAATCCGCACATAGCCCTCGCCATGTTCGCCGAACCCGACCCCCGGTGACACCGCGACGTCCGCCCGCTCGATCAGGAGTTTCGAAAAGCCCACGGAGCCGATGGCCTTGAATTTCTCCGGCACCGGCACCCAGGCAAACATCGTCGCAGCCGGCGGCGGCACCGGCCAGCCCGCCCGCCCGAACGCCTCCACCAGCGTATCCCGGCGGGCGCGGTAGATCTGGCGGATGTCGTCAACACATGCCTGCGGCCCGTTGAGCGCTGCCGCCGCCGCCACCTGCACCGGCGTAAACGCGCCGTAGTCGAGGTATGATTTGACCCGCGCCAGCGCCGCGATCAATCGCTCATTGCCAACCGCAAACCCAATCCGCCAGCCCGGCATCGAGTACGTCTTCGACAGCGACGTGAACTCCACCGTGATGTCCATCGCCCCGGGAATCTCCAGCACCGATGGCGGCGGCTCCCCGTCGAAATAGATCTCGGCGTAGGCAAGGTCGGACAGGATGATCAGCCCCTCCTGCTTCGCGAGCTGCACCGCTTCTGCGTAAAACTCACGTGTCGCCGTCAGAGCGGTCGGATTGGAGGGAAAATTCAGCACCATCGCGATCGGCTTCGGCACGGTGTGCCGGCACGCGCGCGACACCGCCGCCAGGAATTCATCCCCGTTGTTCATCGGCAGGTGGCGCACCGAGGCGCCTGAAATCAGGAAGCCGAACTCGTGGATCGGATACGTCGGGTTCGGTGTCAGGATGACGTCGCCCGGCGCCGTGATCGCCTGCGCCATGTTCGCGAAGCCCTCTTTCGAGCCGAGCGTGGCAACAACCTGTGTCTCGGGATCGAGCTTCACCCCGAACCGGCGCGCATAATAGGCAGCCTGTGCCCGCCTCAACCCTGGAATGCCTTTGGATGCCGAATAGCGATGGACACGCGGCTTGTTGACGGTCTCAACCAGCTTCTCGACGATATGCTGCGGCGTCTGCATATCGGGATTGCCCATCCCGAGGTCGATAATATCGGCACCGCCCGCCCGCGCCCGTGCTTTCAGCGCGTTGACTTCCGCGAACACATAAGGAGGAAGGCGCTTGATGCGATGAAAATCTTCAATCACGGTGACCTCGTCCGCGCCGTTGCGGCGCTTGTCTTGTTGTGGTCTTCTTGGGCAGCAGCCGGGAGCGTTCCCTGCGGACCCGCCGGAGCTGCAATTACTCCGCTCGAATCGTGGTTTTTCGCCGCCGGAAATGGCTTTTAGCACGCTTGTGCGAACCGGGCGAGCCTGACCAATTCCGTTTGCGCAACCCCCGCTAAAACCCTAAGTTTCTGGGTATAGTCACCACCGTGCCGAGTAACGATCGTCGGATGGTCCAACGCGCCCATGATTACTATATAAACAATGTTCTATGAGGCGTCCGCTTTCGAAGTCTTTAAGCGCATGCCCTCAGGCCGCCTTTACCTTCGCCCCCGTTTGCAAAGAGCTAAAATATGACAAGCGACTCGCCCAAGAAAACCTCGTCCGACAGCTCCGCAGCACCCTACAAGTCGCCCTACGGTGATCTCGGCGCCTACCAGATCTCGAACCCGCAGGAATTCGCCGAGAACATGTTCCGTCTTGCCGAAGAGTCGGGCAAGGCCATGACCCAGATGTGGCTGCACAGCCCCGGCCAGTCAGGCCCGATGTCACCGAGCCATGAACTCGTCGAAGCCTCTCGCACCATGACCGAGATCGCCGGGCGCTGGCTCCAGACGCCGGAAAAGCTCGCCGAAGCCCAGACCGACCTCTTCCAGGACTACATCGACCTGTGGGGCAACACCGCCCGGCGCATGATGGGCGAAGAGGTCGAACCCCTCGCCAAGCCAGCCGCCGGCGACAACCGCTTCAAGCACCCCGAGTGGAACGACAACCCGTATTTCGACTACTGCAAGCAGTTCTACCTGCTCTCGACAAGCTGGGCCGAGGCCATGCTGGCCGAGACGGAGGGCCTCTCCGAGCGCGACCGCCAGCGCGCCGAATTCCACCTCAATCAGCTCGCCGCAGCCTTGTCCCCGACCAACTTCCCCTTCACCAACCCGGAAGTTCTGCGCGAAACCATCGACACCAATGCCCGCAATCTCGTCGAAGGCCTCCACAACCTCACCCACGACATCGAAAACTCCCAGGACCTCCTGAAGATCTCCCAGACCGACCTGGAGGCCTTCGAGGTCGGCCGCAATCTCGCCGTCTCCCCCGGCAAGGTCGTGTTCCAGAACGACATCATGCAGCTCATCCAGTATTCCCCGACCACCGACCACGTCCAGTCGCGTGCCGCTGCTGATCGTGCCGCCCTGGATCAACAAGTTCTACATCCTCGACCTGACCGAGAAAAAGTCGTTCATCCGCTACATCGTCTCCCAGGGCTTCACCGTCTTCATCATCTCCTGGGTCAACCCGGACGGCCGCCACGCCGCCAAATCGTTCTCCGACTACATGAAGGACGGCATCCTGACGGCGGCTGAAAAGGTGCGCGAGGAAACCGGCGAGGAGAAATGCAACGTCGTTGGCTACTGCGTCGCCGGCACGCTGCTCTCGGCAACGCTGGCCTACCTCGCCGAAAAGGGCGGCGACCAGCCCTTCGCGTCCGCCACCTTCCTCACCACCCAGATCGACTTCTCGAAAGCCGGCGACCTCACCCTTCTGATCGGCAACGAGCAACTCCGCGCCATCGAGGCGATCATGGCCGAGAAGGGCTACCTCGACGGCTCGCGCATGGCCAACGTCTTCAACATGCTGCGCCCGAAGGACCTGATCTGGCCCTACATCGTCAACAACTACATGCTCGGCAAGAAGCCGATGCCGTTCGACCTGCTCTATTGGAACCAGGACTCGACACGCATGCCGGCCGCCAACCACAACTTTTACCTCTCCGAGTTCTACGCCAAGAACGCCCTTGCCGAAGGCAACCTCGTCCTCGATGGCGTCCCCCTCGACATGCGCAAGGTGAAACTCCCGGTCTATGAGCTGGCGGCCCGCGAGGACCACATCGCGCCGGCCGTCTCCGTCTTCCGCGGCTCTCGCCTGCTCGGCGGCCCGGTCGAGTTCGTGCTCGCAGGCTCCGGCCACATCGCCGGCGTCATCAATCCCCCCAACCCCGACAAGCCCAAATACCAATACTGGACCGGCCCCTTCGAAGGCGCCGACATCGAGCATTGGCTGACGAAGGCGAGCGAGACCCCCGGCTCCTGGTGGCCGCACTGGATTGACTGGCTGAGGGAACGTTCCGGCGACGATATCGCCTCACGCTGGCCGGGCCAGAAGCTTCCCCCCATCGAAGACGCACCGGGTTCCTACGTCAGAACCAAAAGCTGACGCGGCCTCCCCCTCCTTGCGTCACGCAAAAAACCGGCCGGTCCCTCGTCCAGGAACCGGCCGGCATAACCTTCATATTAGACCCTGCGCCTTAGCGCCGGTCACCCGGCCACACCAGCCGCCGTGATTGATGATAGCTCCGCACGCGTTCGCGGTAGCGCCGCTCATAGTCATTCACGCTGTAGCGGCGTTGGCGCGACCCATTGCGCGGCCCCCACTGGTTGGAATCGAACGCATTGCGGCGACGGGGCTTTTGAACGCGGCGCGGCGCCGTCCGCTTCACGATCCGCGATTGCTTTGCATAGCCCGTCACGACGATGCGGGTCCGGTTCTTCCCATGGCTGCGAACGAGATGATAGAACGTCCGTGCATTCGGCGTGCGCAGGCGAATACACCCGTGCGACGCCGGCCGGCCAAGTCCGGAGACGGCCGTCGTCCCGTGCGTTGCAATCCCGCCGTTGAAGAACACCGAATAAGGCATCGGCGCATTGTCGTACTTGCGCGAATAGTGCATCCGCGAAATCCACTTCGGCCGGAACCGCCCCGTCGGCGTCTCAAATCCAGTCCGCCCCGACGAGATCTTCCAGGACGCAACCGGCTTGCCGTTGGCGGTCACATGCATCCGCTGATGGGTCAGATCGATCCGCGCGACCAACGAGGGCGCGATCGGCTTTGATCCAGCCTTTTGCCTGACGCTCTTTGGCTGTGTCACGGGAACCGGAACAGCAACCACCGGCGCCGGCTTTTCGAACGTCGCGACCTTCTGGTCGGAAGTCTTCGCAGGCGCTGCCTTCGCAGCCGGCGTCACGGCTGCAGCCGCAACGCGCGTCGCCCCCTTATTGCCGTCCCCGCCATCTCCGTCTGCCGCAAGCACGCCCTGCCCGCCAGCGAGGCACATCACAACAGCCAGCCCCATACCCCAACGCATACGCCAAACTCCATCAAACCTGTTGTTTCAGCCGCAATTGTCCGGACCCTACGCGAACAGAGCTTCCAGCCGTTTAAGCCACCGGCTGCGATTGACACCGTATTTAATTCAAATGCGTCCGAACGCTGTAACCTACTGACGGATGGCAATTTTCACCCGGCGCGGACCGTATCGCTGAATGAGACGGAAGAGCCGTGCCGCATTGCGCCGGCTAAGCCGCACGCAGCCGTGCGACGCCGGCCGCCCCAGTTGGCGCACATAGTCCGTGCCATGGATGGCGTAGCCGCCATGAAAGAAGACCGAATGCGGCATCGGCGAATTGTTGTACTTGCGCGAATACCAGTCGCGCTCAAGCCGTTGCGGCCGGTACGTGCCCGTCGGTGTTCGAAATTGCCGCCGCCCCGTTGAAACCCGCCACCTGTGCCGGGCCCGCCCCTTGACGTAGACCACCATCTGTTGCTCGGAAAGGTCGACCTGCACCCAGACCCGCGCGAACGCAGGCGCCGGCAAACTCAAGAACCCCAGCACAACAAGAACCGAAAACAAAACGCGCAACGTCTAGCCCCCTCAAGATAACTCGAAAAAATCCGTGAGGCGCACCACTTTCGTGGTTCACGCTCACACCGTCGATCACCGCATCATCCTAGAAATGCGATCGCTGCCGGGGCAATGCTCCCCACCCCGCTTTGCCTGTTTTGAAGTCGACCTGCGGTCATGAGGCAACGCACGAACACGAGTGCCCCGCAGGGCGCCGACGTCACGACCAAGGAACAACACCGGTCAGAGCAACGTTCACCGCGACGTTGCCAACGCCGTTCAGCCCTTGATGTCCTCGTACGCCGCCATCGCGCGATCCCGAGCCTCTTTGTGATCGACGATCGGTCGCGGATAGTCCTTGCCAAGCTCGATACCAGCCTCCGCCAGCATCGCCTCCGGCGCGGTCCACGGCGCGTGCAGCTTGCTGTCGGGCAATCCCGCCACCTCGGGCACCCAGCGGCGCACGTACGCCCCGTCCGTGTCGAATTTCTCACCCTGCAGGATCGGATTGAAGATCCGAAAATAGGGCGCCGCATCCGCCCCGGAACCTGCCACCCATTGCCAGCTCGCCGCGTTGCTCGCGAGATCCGCATCCACCAGCGTATCCCAGAACCAGGCTTCCCCCACCTGCCACGGCACCAGCAGATGTTTCGTCAGAAACGAGGCGACAATCATGCGCACCCGGTTGTGCATCCAGCCGGTGTGCCAGAGTTCGCGCATCCCCGCATCCACGATCGGATACCCCGTCTGCCCCCTCTGCCAGGCCGCCAGATGCTCCGGCGCATCCGCCCAGGGAAAGTCCGCGAAAGACGGGCGGAATGGCGCCACCGGCAAACTCGGGAAGTGATAGAGGAGGTGATAGGAGAATTCCCGCCACGCGATTTCGGAGAGAAACTTATCCGCCGCCTTCTGCGAGACATCGCCCTCGCCAACGCGTGCGTTGACCCGCTCCCAGATATAGGCCGGGCTGATCTCACCGCGATGGAGATGCGGCGAGAGCCGCGATGTGCTCTCAACGCCCGGCCGGTCGCGCCCTTCCGGGTAGTCATCGATTGCCTCATCGAGAAAGCGGTCGAGCCGCTGCCGCGCGCCCGCTTCCCCCGGCGTCCATGTCTCGCCGAGGCCGCCCGCCCAATCCGGCTTGGTTGGAAGCAGCCCCCAATCCGCGAGGGTGTCACTCGCAACCTTGCCATCAAACGTCTTGAACTGCGGCGGCGCCCGCAACGGCGCGCGTTGACCCTGCCCGCCAAGCGCCCGCCAGAACGGCGAAAACACCTTGTACGGCCCGCCCGTCTTCGTCAGCAGCTGATCTGGATCATGCAGCAACGTGCCAACAAACCGCCGGAGCTGACGGCCGTCCGCGCTGAGACGCCGGTGCACGTCTTCTTCGAGCTGCCGTGCCCAGGGCTCAAACGAACGGGAACACACGACCGTATCAGCCCCGACCTCGGCGGCCAGCGCCGCAATCTCCTCAACCGTCTCCCCGCGCCTCAGGACGAGCTGACAGCCTTTCTCGCGTAGCGCATCGCCGAGCCGCTCAAGACTGTGGTGCAACCACCATCGGCTGGCCCCGCCAGGCTTCCATTGCCCCGCCGCCTGGTCATCAAGCACGAACACCGCAAGCACCGGCCCATCCGCATCAATCGCAGCCTTGAGGGCGGGATGATCTCCCAGTCGCAGATCATTGCGAAACCAGACAATGACGGGCGTGGCGGCCATGATCGGTCCTGTTCAAATTGCGATAACGGAAAGCGAGCGCGCGCACCCGGTGAAAGCCGGCGCGCCAAAACCAATAGACCGGTGGCAAGCGCTCACGGTGTAGAAGGTACGTCAGTTGCCAAACAACAGATCAAACAGCGACTTCGGCTTCTGCTCGCGCCGTGCCCGCCGCGCTTCGCGCCGCTGTGACCGCTGCGTCGACGTTGCCTGATCCCGCCTCCACGGCGCCCAGTCGTTGTCGCCGCCCCGGTCCCGCGCCCGCGCCCCTGATGTCCGCTCCCGTGACGCCGTTGCACTCGGCGCGGTTTGACGGATCAGAACATACTCCTGCGTCAGCCCATCGACTGCGGCAATGACGACGCGCCCGCTGCCCCACGACCATTTCGACGTCTTCTCGCCGATCCGCTCCGGCTCGATCCCGACAAGTTCCTTCTTGGCCGTATCGATGATCGCGACGAACTCGAGCGCTTCCGTCTTGCCATCGCGCTCGATCGACCCGGCAGCAAACCGCAATAGCCCGATGCCCCCGAATTCCTCTTTCTGCATCTCCCACGCGAGCAGCTTCGGCTGCCCGTCACCGGCCATCTCCAACGGCACGCGCAGGCCCGCGATTGCCTCGTTGGTTGCGAAATACTGGCTCCGCCCGCCGTAAACCCGCCACTCACCAAGCGAGGCGTCACTCAAAAGATCGAACGTCTCATCAACCGCTTCCCCCAACCGCTTGAGACCATAGATCGCGTTCTCCATGCCCGGCTTGACCGCAAGCGCCTTGCGATAGGCGTCTGCCGCCCGGTCGCCATGGCCCATCGCTTCATCGATCTCACCCTTGGCCCACAGCACGACCGCATTCGACTTGTCGAGCAGCACCGCCTTGCCGACCTCATGCGCGCCAAGCTCCGGCTGCCCGAGCTTCTTGTACATCAACGCCCTGTAGGCATAAGCGAGCGCCGACTGCGGGTTGTCTTTGAGCGCCTTGGCAAGGTCCTGCTCCGCCGTCTCGAAGTCCTCGACCAGGATGCTCGCATGGCCGCGTTCCAGATACGCCGCGCCGGCAGCATTCCCAAGTTCGATGACTTTCGTGAAATCGCGCACGGCCGCTTGCGGATCCTTCCCCGCCAGATAGGCCTGCCCGCGCATCAGATAGTATTCGCTGTTGTTTGGATCAAACGCGATCGCGCGCGACAGGTCCGCCGCCGCCGCCGCAGGCTCCCCCAGCGCCAGCAACGCCTCCGCCCGTTGGCGATAGCCCAGCGAAAAGCGCTGGTCATTGGCAATCGCCCGCGTCAGATCCCTGAGCGCCGCCCGGGGCCGTTCGAGCGCGACATAGGCGCCGGCCCGCCCGGCCAGCGGCTCCACGCTTTGCGGCGACAGCCCGATCGCATCCGTATAGGACGCGATCGCCGCCCCGTAACGCTCGATGCTCATCAGCGCACCGGCTCTGTTGGCATGCGCCTCCGCATACCCGGGCGCCAGGCTCAAGGCTCTGTGAAAGTCCTTGAGTGCCTCCTCGATCGCGCCGACCTTGACCAGAAGCGCGCCACGATTGTTGTAGACGACGGCATATTCGGGAAAGAGCTTGATCGCTTCATTGAAGTCGGCGATCGCCTCACGCACCTGCCTGAGACGCGCATAAACAACACCGCGATCCGTCAGAATGCTCGCCCGCCGATCATTGCTGAGCGTGCGGTCCGACAGCGCCGCTTCAAAAAGACCGAGCGCTTCTTCCATCCGCCCCTGACGAAACGCAATCGAGGCCTGCTGCGCCTTGACGTCACCCGTCGACGCGGCAGCGACGGACGCACCCGCTCCAAGACAGAGACCCGCGGCAAGCACCAGCCCCGCAGCAAGCGCCACCAGCCCCCTGACGCCCTGCCGCGCGGCCGTCCCCCTCACCGCCGTCCGTCCCATTGTCCTGGCCTCGTCGATCTTGACCACCGCCGCCCACGACCTGAAACCCGTCAGATCAGCGCTGCGATCGCTTCCCCAAGTTCCGAACATGTCGCCTTGCCCCCCATATCGGGCGTCAGCACATCCTTGGTCTCGATCACCTTCTCGATCGCCGTCACGATCGCCTGAGCCGCTTCCGGATGGCCGAGATGCTCGAGCATCATCGCACCGGACCAGATCTGGCCGATCGGATTGGCGATCCCCTTGCCCGCGATATCCGGCGCAGAGCCATGCACCGGTTCGAACATCGAGGGATAGTCCTTCTCCGGATTGATGTTGCCGCCCGGCGCAATCGCGATCGTCCCCGTCGTCGCCGGCCCAAGGTCGGAAAGGATGTCTCCGAACAGGTTGGAGCCCACGATCACATCGAACCAATCGGGATTACGAACGAGGTGCGCCGTCAGAATGTCGATGTGGAACTGGTTGGTTTCGATGTCGGGATATTCGGTCGCGATATCCGCGAACCGCTCGTCCCAGTAGGGCATCGAGATCGAAATCCCGTTCGACTTGGTCGCCGACGTCACCGATTTCTTGCCCTGCGACTTCGCAAGCTCGAAGGCATACCGCATCACCCGGTCACAGCCCTTGCGCGTGAACACCGCCTGCTGGATCGCAGCCTCCAGTTCGGTGCCCTCATACATGCGCCCGCCGATCGAGGAATATTCCCCTTCGTTGTTCTCGCGCACAATCCAATAATCGATGTCGCCCGGCTTGCGCCCCGCCAACGGCGATTCGAGCCCTTCGAACAGGCGCACCGGCCGCAGATTGATGTACTGTTGGAAGTCCCGGCGGATCGGGATCAACAGCCCCCACAATGACACGTGGTCCGGCACGCCGGGAAAGCCGACGGCGCCCAGATAGATCGCGTCGTGGTTGCGGATCTGGTCGAGCCCATCTTCGGGCATCATCGCGCCCGTCTTGTGGAAGCGTTCGCAACTCCAGTCGAAGGTCTCGAACTCGAACCCGAGGTCATATTTGCGCGCCACCGCCTCAAGTACGCGCATGCCTTCGGGGAGAACCTCGTGGCCGATCCCGTCGCCCGGGATGACGGCAATCCGCATCGTGTTGGATTTGGTCTTGTCGGATGCCTGGTCTGCCATTCTTCCTCCATGCCGGCCCAGCCGGTGCGAAAGTCTTGTTGTTGGGGCCCGGACACCGTGTCAGGGCAAAGCTTTATCGCTTCTCTTAAGGTGATTGCGTGCCCGCCGTCAAAGCACGCCGCGCTCGACGTCTGCCCGCACCCCCGAAACCGCGCCAATGATATCATCCGCGATCAATCCCGGCCCGATCGCCTGTGCCGCCGCCCCATGACAATAAACCGCCGCCGCCGCTGCCTCAAACGCCGGCATCCCCCGCGCCAGCAACCCGCCGATCAGGCCCGATAGCACGTCGCCGCTGCCAGCGGTCGCAAGTGTCGGTGGCGCATTCTCATTGATGGCAGCCCGTCCGTCCGGGGCCGCAATCACCGTATCGGCGCCCTTGAGGACAACCACGCCGCCCGACCGCTTGGCCGCCGTACGGGCCCGCGCAAGCTTTCCCCCCTCGACATCACCGAAAAGCCGCGTGAACTCGCCCTCATGCGGCGTCAGCACCACCGCCCCCTCCCGCCCGCCAACCATCTCGAACACCCGCGCCGGCTCTGCTGCCCCAACACTCAGCGCATCCGCATCGAGCACCGCTGCAGCAGGCGCCGCAAGGACCGCCATCACCCGCTCCAACGCCATCCCGTCAAGGCCAAGACCGGGGCCGATAACAACCGCATTCTTCCGCCTGTCACCAAGCACGTCCCGCAACGCATCAGGCGTCGGGCAGGCGCTTTGCATGATCGCCTTGACCTCGCCACCGGCCGGCCAGACCGCCGCATCCGGCAGCGCCAGCGTGACCAGCCCCGCACCGATCCGCAACGCGACCTCCGCTGCAAGCCGCGCCGCGCCGGCCTTCTCCGGCCCCCCCGACACCACCACCGCATGACCATGATTGTATTTGTGCCCGCTAAGCGTCGGCCCCCGCCAGTGTTGAGCCCAAAGCCCGGGATGATTGGCGAAAGTGTGAGCCCCCGTCTCCCCGAGCGGACCCGCAAGTACCGCAGAAGGGATCGCAATATCGGCAACCATCACCGCGCCACACAGCTCCCGTCCCGGCACCAGAACATGGCCCGGCTTGCGCCGAAAGAAAGTCACCGTCCGGTCGGCCGCCAGCACCGCCCCCGGCGCCGTCCCGTCATCGCCATTGAGGCCGGATGGCAGATCCACGGCAAGCACCTTTGCCCCGCCCGCCTTGATCGCCTTGAACACCTCGCCAATCGCCCCTGCGGGATCAATGCCGCGCGTCAGTCCGGCCCCGAAAAGCGCATCGACCACCACATCAGCGCCCGCAACAATGTCGGGCATCAACGCCACAGTCTCCCCCTCCCAGCGCCGCGCCATCTCGCCAGCATCCCCCTTGAGCGCCGCGCGATCGCCAAGCAGCCCAACCGTTACCCGCCGCCCCCGCCGCGCCAGATACCGGGCCGCAACAAAACCATCACCACCGTTGTTTCCCGGCCCCGCCAACACCACCACCCGCCCGAGCCCCGGCGTCATGTCGCACGCGGCGTCCGCAACGGCGCGTCCCGCATTCTCCATCAGCTTGAGACCGCAAACGCCCCCCGCCATCGCCGCCCGGTCGGCAGCCCCCATCTCGGCGCACGTCAACAGCCGCACCTCTGACGCAGCCACCGCCTCAGCCCTGATCATAGCTCGACACCTCGATCAGATTGCCGTCCGGATCGCGAAAATAGATCGAACGGATCTCCCCGAGTGCGCCGCTGCGCGGGCCTTGATCAAGTATCTCGACGCCTGACGCTGCGAGATGACCCGCAACCGCGTCGAAATTGCGAACGATGAAGCATAGGTCCCCCGACCCCGCTGTGGGCCGCACCGCCTTGGGTTCGAATTCGCGGCCAACCTCATGCAGGTTGATCTTCTGGTCCCCAAACCTCAGTGCGACCCGCCCCTGGTCCGCCCCGAACCGGATGGCGGTCATTCCCATCACCGCTTCATAGAACTGAACCGTCTTCTCGATCGAAGCGACTGTCAGCACCAGATGATCGAGACGTTCGACAGTGAAAGCCATTTTGCGAACCTCAAGAGTTATGGATGTCGCGTCGCCGGCATGCCCGTCGCCCGCAGCACGATGTTGCATCATGATGTTTGAGCGGCGCCGCGACGGCAACACATCACGACGCGCCAGCGACGCGCCCATCAATTAGGCGAACTGCACAAATTTTTAGCAAGACACAAAAGCACACTTGCCTATAAACTCATCACGAAATGAGAAAGTTTGAGCCAGAACAACAACTTAACGACAAACAAAA
The DNA here is from genome assembly GCA_963696075.1 of uncultured Alphaproteobacteria bacterium. Taxonomy (GTDB): domain Bacteria; phylum Pseudomonadota; class Alphaproteobacteria; order Rhizobiales; family Hyphomicrobiaceae; genus CAJQQK01. The sequence goes on from CAVOJD010000002.1 coordinate 163,146, forward strand.
CAACTGGCACAACACCTGCTAATCGTTAAGACATAAGCGTGACGACCGGCTTGGACGCGAAGCTGAGTTGCACGCAACCCAAAAGGGACGCGGAGGCCCGAGACCAATGAAAAAAATCGAGGCGATCATCAAGCCATTCAAACTCGACGAAGTGAAGGAAGCGCTCCAGGAGATCGGACTGCAAGGGATCACGGTCATTGAGGCCAAGGGCTTTGGTCGTCAGAAGGGCCACACTGAACTCTACCGCGGCGCCGAATATGTGGTCGACTTCCTGCCGAAGGTGAAGATCGAAGTCGTGATTGACGACGAATCGCTCGACAAAGCCGTCGAAGCAATTCAGACAGCCGCCAAAACCGGTCGCATCGGCGACGGTAAGATCTTCATTTCAACGATCGACGAAGCCATCCGCATCCGCACCGGTGAGACCGGCGCAGAGGCGATCTGAGCGGAAAGGATACCGCCCGGTTCAAGCCGTGTGAGGCCAATGCCGTGGGTCACCCAGCCTGATTGGAGCATCACCAGACCGCACAACCGAGCGGCAACCAAGGCCCGAACCATCCTCTCCCCGCCAGGGCAAAAATCACGACCGCCGACACTCGCGAGAGGGTCGGCAAAATCATGAAAGAAGCATCCGCGATCCCCGCGCCTGACAACACCGGGGTTGCGATGAAAATCCGAAACCTGAGTTCAACCACTGCAAGTTAAGGGAAGCATCAATGACCACAGCTGCAGACATCGTACAGACGATCAAGGACAAGGACGTCAAATTCGTTGACTTCCGTTTCACCGACACGCGCGGCAAGATGCAACACGTCACCGCCGATGCCGGTTGCGTCGACGAAGACCTCCTCGCCGACGGCTACGCTTTCGACGGTTCCTCGATCGCCGGCTGGAAGGGCATCGAAGCCTCCGACATGCTTCTCATGATCGATCCTGAGAGCGCCCACATCGACCCCTTCTTCGCGCAGACCACGATGGCGATTTTCTGCGACATCGTCGAGCCGATGACCGGCGAGCCATACGAGCGCGACCCGCGCGGCATCGCCAAGAAGGCGGAAGCCTACATGAAGTCGACCGGCATCGCCGACACGGCCTACTTCGGCCCGGAAGCCGAGTTCTTCATCTTCGATGACGTCAAGTTCATCGCGGACCCCTACCACACCGCCTTCAAGCTCGATTCCTCCGAGCTCCCCTCGAACTCCTACACCGACTTCGAGATGGGCAACCTCGGCCACCGTCCCCGCGTCAAGGGCGGCTACTTCCCCGTGCCCCCGATCGACAGCTGCCAGGACATCCGTTCTGAAATGCTCTCCGTGATGGCGGAAATGGGCGTTTCCGTCGAGAAGCACCACCACGAGGTCGCCTCCGCCCAGCACGAGCTTGGCATCAAGTTCCAAGAGATCGTCATGATGGGCGACCATCAGCAGATCTATAAGTACGCGATCCACAACGTCGCCCAGGCCTACGGCAAGACGGCAACCTTCATGCCGAAGCCGATCTTCGGCGACAACGGCTCGGGCATGCACGTCCACCAGTCGCTCTGGAAGGGCGGCGAACCGGTGTTCGCTGGCAACCAGTATGCCGACCTGTCGGAAACGTGCCTGTTCTACATCGGCGGCATCCTCAAGCACGCCAAGGCGCTCAACGCCTTCACAAACCCCTCGACCAACTCCTACAAGCGTCTGGTCCCGGGCTACGAGGCCCCCGTCCTGCGCGCCTACTCGGCCCGCAACCGTTCGGCCTCCTGCCGCATCCCCTTCACCACCTCGCCGAAGGCGAAGCGCATGGAAATCCGCTTCCCCGACCCGACCGCGAACCCCTACCTCGCGTTTGCGGCGATGCTGATGGCCGGCCTCGACGGCATCCAGAACAAGATCCATCCGGGCGAGCCGATGGACAAGAACCTCTACGATCTCCCGCCGGCGGAACTGGCCGAGATCCCGACCGTTTGCGGCTCGCTGCGCGAAGCCCTCGAATCGCTCGAAGCCGACAAGGCCTTCCTGAAGGCTGGCGACGTCTTCACCGACGACATGATCGACGCCTACATCGAACTGAAGATGGAAGAAGTCGAGCGCTTCGAAATGACGCCGCACCCGGTCGAATTCGACATGTACTTCTCGGTCTGATCGAGACGGACGGACACCAAACGCGTCCCATCGACGACGTATCGAAGGCGGCCCCCGGGCCGCCTTCTTTTTTTCTGCCTGTCGCGCTGAACAAACGGTGCTAGAACCAGCCCCGGCGGGACATTTCCCGTCTCGAGGAGGCTCGACTTTCGCCATGCTCACGCCCTTCGCCCGTCGCGCAAAGCGCGCAACCGCGGCTCTCGCCGCGTTCATCTTGCCCGTCGCCGCCATTGCCCAGACCGCCCAGAACCCCGCGCCCTCCGCGACCTGCTGGAAGCCGGCGGAACTTCGCGCGCGCCCCGGTGAAGACCGCATCACCAAGAACGTCGCGACCGCCTACGTCCCCTTTCCGACCGCAAAAGCGCCGCCCCGCGCGCCCCTGCCCCCGAACCTGCGCGGCGCGCTTCGCCGCGTCGACCTCCCCGCCGGCATCCGCCGCATTGCCCTCACCTTCGACCTTTGCGAGCAACCCTACGAAGTGACCGGCTATCAGGGCGACATCGTCGACTTCCTGCGCGACAAGGACATCGCCGCAACGTTCTTTGCAGGTGGCAAATGGCTGCTCACCCATCAGGACCGCGCCGCCCAACTGATGTCGGACGCCCGCTTCGAGATCGCCAACCACGCCTGGGAACACCGCAACCTGCGCCTGTTGGAGGGCCGCCGTCTCGCAGCCGAGATCGACGGCCCGCAGCGTGCCTACGCCAAGATCCGCGCCCGGCTGGCACAACGCGCCTGCCCCGCGCCACCCCCTGCCGCCAAGCCCAGGCTTGGCGCCAAGCAGCCCTGACCTCGCCCTCTTCCGCTTCCCCTTCGGCGCCTGCAACAAAACGGCCCTCGATGCCGTCAACGACCGCGGCCTGATTGCCGTCCAGTGGGATATTTCCGCAGCCGACCCCTGGCGCGGCCAAACCGCCGACGCAATGGTCAAGCAGGTCGTCGCGCGCACCCGTCCCGGCTCCATCCTGATTTTCCATGCCAACGGCCGTGGCTGGAAGACCGCCGACGCCCTCCCCCGCATCACCGCAGCCCTTGCCCAGAAGGGCTATGAATTCGTCACCGTCAGCGAACTCCTCGCAACCCCCGGCGCCCGGCCCGTATTCACCCCGGCCTGCTACGACAACCGCCCCGGCAACTCAGACCGCTACGATGATCTGGCAAAGCGCCTCGACGTCCACTATCGCGCCTTCTATGACCGCGTCGGCGGCAAGCAACCCTGATCAAGGCCCCTGATGATGCATCCGGCCGGACACATAACCCTTGAAGCGATGACGCCCGAAATCGCAAGCGGCCTTGCGGAGAAGATCGCAGCGATCGATCCCTGGCATCGCCTCGCCATTCCCCCTGATCACCTGCGCGCCCTGTTCACCGCCACGCCCGCCAGCGACATCCGCCTCATCGCGCGCGACGGCCAACCCGCCGGCGCCATCGTCATCCAGCCGAACTGGCTGCTCGGCCCCTACCTGAAACACCTCAGCGTCCTGCCTGAAGCCCAGCGCAACGGTGCCGGTGCCGCAGCCCTCGCCTGGCTCGAAGACCTCGCCCGCTCTGATCATCAAACCAATATCTGGCTGTGCGTCTCAGCCTTCAATCACCAGGCCGAGGCGTTTTATCGCCGCCACGGCTTCACTGTTGCAGCCACCCTCCCCGACCTCGTCCGCCCTGGTGAGGACGAAGTGCTGATGCGCCGCCAGCTCAACGACTAAAACAATCGCCCCACCGTCCCCTGTTGCCCGCGCCGCCGCGGTTGCCTTTTCCCCTGCAGCCCGCCACATGTCTGGCAGCAATCAGCTACCCGACAGCAAAGCCCCGCCCGCCGCGCGAAGGAGACCGCCATGACATCCCCCGACCCCGCAGCCCGCCCGAACGAGCTTCTCACCCCCTGGTATCTCGACCGCGACCTGCCCGACTTTGCAAACCTTGATCCCGCCCACTTCGCCCCGGCGCTTGCCCACGGCATGGCCGAACACCTCGCCGAGATCGATCGGATCACCGCCGAACAGGCAGCCCCTACCTTCGAGAACACCATCGAACCCCTCGAACGCGCAGGCCTCGCGCTCGCCCGCAACGGCGCCGTCTTCTGGATTATCGCGAGCGCTGACACCAATCCCGCGCTCCAGGAACTGGAGCGTGATCTTTCCCCGAAGTTCGCCGCCCACTTCGACAAGATCACCTCGAACCGCGCCCTGTTCGACCGGGTCGAAGCGGTGTGGAATAGCCGCGACACCGCCGCCCTCGATGACGAACAGCTCCGCGTCCTCGAGCGCACGTATGAGAATTTCGTGCGCAGCGGCGCCAACCTCGAAGGCGCCGATCGCGCCCGCATGAGCGCGATCAAGCAGCGCCTCGCCGAACTCGGCACCACCTTCTCCCAGAACGTTCTCGCCGACGAAGCAGCCTTCATGCTCGAACTGACCGAGGAAGCCGACCTCGCCGGTCTCTCCGAGGGCCTGCGTCAGGCCATGGCGGCAGCCGCCGAGGAGCGCGACACCGACGCCCCCTTTATCGTCACCCTCTCGCGCTCGCTGATCGAACCGTTCCTCAAATTTTCTGAACGCCGCGACCTGCGTGAGAAAGCCTATTCCGCCTGGATCAACCGCTGCGATAACGCCACCAAGACCGACAACAACGAGATCATCGCCGAAACGCTGGCCTTGCGTCAGGAATTCGCAAACCTCCTCGGCTTCGACACATACGCCGACTACCGCCTCGCCAACACGATGGCCGAGACACCCCGGAACGTCCAAGACCTCCTCGAGACCGTCTGGCCCCACGCCGTCAAGCGCGCCACCGAGGAGCGTGACGCACTCGCAGCCGAGGCCCGCAACGCCGGCCACAACATTGAGATCGAAGGCTGGGACTGGCGCTACTGGGCCGAGCGCGTCCGCCGCGCGAGCTACGACCTCGACGAAGCCGAGATCAAGAACTACCTCTCCCTCGATGCCGTCATCGCCGCCGCCTTCGCCGTCGCAAACCGTCTCTTCGGCCTGACCTTCGAGCCCCGCCCCGGCCTCCCCGCCTATCACCCGGATGTGCGCACCTTCACCGTCAAGGACCGCGACGGCAAGACCGTCGGCCTCTTCCTTGGCGACTACTTTGCCCGCGCCTCCAAGCGGTCAGGCGCCTGGATGACCGCGTTTCGCGGCCAGCAGCGCCTCGACGGCGAGATCACGCCGATCATTTTGAACGTCATGAACTTCGCCAAGCCCGCCCCCGGCACCCCGGCGCTGCTCTCCTTCGATGATGCCCGCACCCTCTTCCACGAGTTCGGCCACGGCCTCCACGGCCTACTCTCGGACGTAACCTACCCCTCCCTTTCCGGCACCAGCGTCGAGCGCGACTTCGTCGAACTCCCCTCCCAGCTCTACGAACATTGGCTCTATGAGCCCGCCGTCCTCAAGGAATTCGCCCGCCATCATGAAACCGGCGAACCCATGCCCGATGCGCTCATTGAAAAGCTGAAAGCGGCGGAAAACTTCAACCAGGGCTTCCAGACCGTGGAATATCTGGCCTGCGCGCTGGTCGACATGGGCCTCCATTCACCGGCCTACGACCAATCCGAAACGCCGGCCGCCTTCGAAAAGCGCATGCTCGCCGACATCGCCATGCCGCGCGAAATCGCCATGCGCCATCGCCCGCCCCACTTCCTGCATGTCTTCGCCGGCAGCGGTTATGCCGCCGGTTATTACAGCTACATGTGGTCGGAAGTGCTCGATGCTGACGCCTTCCAGGCCTTCCTCGACCAAGGCGACATCTTCGATCCGGCAACGGCTGAAAAGCTTCACCGCTACGTCTATGGCGCCGGTGGCAAACGCCGCGGCCGCGATGCCTACATCGCCTTCCGCGGCCAACTGCCAAGTGTCGACGGCCTCCTGCGCCAACGCGGCCTCGCCAACGTCGGGTAAGGAAAATCCATCAGGCCAAGCGCCCGCGCCCGGCAACTCGCCGGGCCGCGGTCGCCTCTCGGGGCATCGAGACCGGGCTCAGAACCAATTGGGCTCAGAAATAAATGAGCACCAGCACGCACGCCGCCCCGATCGCGGCAAACTGATAGATGTGGGTTTTGGAAAGCAGATATTGGCGCACCCGCCCGGGAATCTCGCCCCACGGCACACTGCCGATCTGCCACAGCACCATCCCCGCGACCAGCCCGACGCCATACGATTGCAGATCGAGCCGCGCCAGGAACTGACCGGGTCCGCCCACTGTTTTTGGCAGTGTGGCGGACCACTCGTTGAAGGCAACGCCCGCGGCAACCCCAAGGAAGACTAAGACGAACAGCTTCGCGACGCTGGACATGCCTTTGCTGCCGCCGCCGTCTCCTTCATTCGGTGCCATGGTTCGCGTCCTTCCGGTCAGGACCAAGGTGCAAGCAGAGAACCGCCCGATCCCATCGCATCGCCTCGCAAAACACTAATAAGCGGCAATCGGGATATCGGCAGAGAGAGCAGAACTGGTGGACGCCGATCGTTGTTCAGGCCGTGCTCTGCTTGCTCAGTGAAACTACGCCGAGATGGCAAACAAGCCGTTAAGCGCGCGTCCTTTTTTGAAACAAAACCGCGCCGCCGAGAGCCCTCATGGGAGGTCTGCGCATCCTGGATCAAGTTGTCGTCGCACCTTTTCGCAACGCCCCTCACCCGGCCTCGGCCAGCGCCCCCGGCAGCGCCTCGGCGAACAGCGCAAGATCGTCCGCCCGCCCCGCACCGATCCTGATACACCGATTGAGCGGCGCAACCCCCGGCATCCGAACAAAGATATCGCGCGCCAGAAGCCCTTCCAGAACGCGCCGTGCAAAATCGCTGTCCCGTCCGCAATCCACCGTCACGAAATTCGTCGCCGACGGCAGTGCCTGCAGCCCGCTTGCCGCCACGATCCGCGTAATCTCCTCACGCGCCGCCGCGATCTGTCCGACCGTCTCGCTGAGATACGCCTGGTCTTCCAGCGCCGCCTTCGCCCCCACCTGCGCGATCCTGTTGATGCCGTAATGATTGCGGATCTTTTCGAATTGGCGAATGACGCCCGCCTCACCGATACAGTAGCCAATGCGCGCGCCCGCCATGCCATAAGCCTTCGAGAACGTGCGAAACCGCAGCACAAACGGATTGTCGACATCAATGGCCGGTGCCGTGCCCTCAGGCGCGGTGTCGATATAGGCTTCATCCAGCGCCAGCATGGTGCCCGCGGGCAGATCGCGGATCAGCGCATCGATCTCCGCCGCCGACCACCACGACCCCATCGGATTGTCGGGATTGGTGACGTAGACGAGGCGCGCCTTGTTCTCCCGCGCCGCATCAATCAGTCCGCCGAGATCTTCCCGGTCATCCCGGTAGGGCACCTTGATCAGTTCCCCTCCGCACGCGGCAACATGGAAGTTGAAGGTCGGATAGGCGCCATCCGACGTCACCACCCGGTCGCCCGGCGAAACGACAAGCCGATTGGCAAGCCCGAGCCCCCCGTCGATGCCTTCGATGATCACGACGTTTTGCGGCCTGATCCCATGAAACGCGGCAATTGCCTGGATCAGGTCATGGTTGTCGGGATCGGAGTACTGCCACACCTCCCCTGCCGCCTTCGTCATGGCCGCCACCGCGGCCGGCGACGGGCCGAACACACTTTCGTTCGCCCCAATCCGCGCACGAAACGCCCGCCCCCGTGCCCGTTGCATGGCCTCCGGCCCGACAAACGGCACCGTCTCCGGCAAGGCTTCGATAAGGGGCGTAAAGCGCGGCTTTGTCATCACATCGGTCTCGGCAGCTGGCTCGTTTTCCAGCCGGCGATCAAATAGACAGCGCCCCCCGAGGGCAAGACTATTTTCACCCCAAAAGGGCCCAAAACCGCCGTCCACCGATGGCTGAGGTTCAGATCAGGCACAACTCCGCCAGATCACGCCGCATCTTCGGTGGCATCTTGGCGATGTCATCATCGGACGGCCCGCCGAGATCCGCCGGCGCATCGTCCGCATCCAGATATCGCCACCCCTGGAACGGGCGCCGCCGCGTCGAGCGCACCGGCACCAGTTCGGGGTCCAGCAGAATCAAACAGCACCGCGTGCCGTCCTCTTTCTGCCCCTCCTCGAAACCGATGATGCGCTGGCGTGCCTGGATGACGCCGCGGATCACCCAATAGAGCGACCCACCATCGAGCACATCCTTCTGGCGCTTCGGCACCATCCGCGTGGTGTGGAACAGGTAGCCGGACCGCCCCGTCCGGCGCTCGAGATCCGCCATCCGCTGGCCCTGCCACCGGGCAAGGTCATCCACGCTCTCCGTGCCGACCGAAAGTTTGACGATATGGACTGTCATGGCCCCAAAATGACCGAGAGTTGGCGGCAAATGCAACCAACCCGGCCCCCTTGCATCAGGATTGTCCACCGCTGAGGCCGATTGCCTCGAGAAAGTCCGCAACCTTTTCCGGTGGCCGGCCGAGGCACACAGCCTTTCCTTTGGCGACGATCGGACGCTCGATCAGGATCGGATGGGACACCATCGCCGCGATCAGGGCGTCATCATCAAGGCCCGCATCATCAAGCCCCAATTCGCGATAGGCAGCCTCTTTGCGTCGCATCAATTCGCGCGGACTGCCAAGCCCCAGCCCCTTGATCAATTCAGCCAGTCGCGCCGCATCCGGCGGATCTTCCAGATACCGCACGACATCATGCTCGACCCCCGCCGCCTCAATCAGCGCCAGCGCCTCGCGGGACTTGCTGCACCGCGGATTATGAAAGATCTCAAGCCGTCCGGATCCCGCCATCGCAGCCTCTCCCACATAGCGCCGACGCGCTCCCGTGCCGCCCGCCACCAGTCACTTCGCCACACACGTCCCATAGTACTGCGAGACGAACGGCTGCCCGAAAAACCCGAAATGGCGCGAATGCACCGCCGGCATCGGCCCCGCCGCCTCCGCCGCCTCGTAAATCGTCGTCACGTTCAAAAAGCCCTCCGTGACAACTTCGAGATAGTGGTTCGCCCCAATCGCCCGCACAATCTTGAGCCCGCCCTTGCCCTGCTGCGTCTCAAGTGATGCAGTCTGCTGGTTGAGATCAACATCGACGATCCGAAACGACAGGCTCTCGACCTTCTCGTCCTTGAAGCCACCCTTCTCGAACGACTTCACGACCGCGCTTGTAAACGTGCACGTCAACGCCGGCTCGCTCGCCCGCACGCCGATCGATCCGGCAAATAACGCGCAGAGAAAAACCAGTCCCGCTGAAACGAAAGCTCGCATCTGCCACCACTCCAAAGTCGGCGCCGCGTCCTGCTGCCGCGCGCCACGCTCAGTCTTCAGGGTCAACGCCTCAGCCTTTCGACGCCATCGGCGCATCACTCGCAACAATCTCACCGCCAGCCTTCTTCCACGCCCCAAATCCGCCGATCATATGCGCGACCGGCTTCAATCCCATGTCCTGCGCCTGCTTCGCCGCCAACGCCGAGCGCAAGCCACCCGCACAGAAAAAAACGAACTCCTTGTCCTGCGCGAATACATCCTTGTGGTAGGGGCTTTCCGGGCTGATCCAGAATTCGAGCATCCCCCGCGGACAATGAAACGCCCCCGGCATGCGCCCATCCCGCGTCAGCTCGCGCGGATCGCGGATGTCGACCAGCACCACGCCATCGTCGCCAGCCTTCGCCTTGACGTCCTCGACGGTATATTCCGTGATCTCCGCCTTCGCCTGCTTAACAAGCGTTTCAGCCGTCAGCGTGATAGTCTGCCCCATCTCGGATTTCCTCACAGTTCGTTGCGACAACTACCGACATTATAGATCAGTTTCAGCTCCCTAGCTCTCCTTTTTGAGGGCGCCGCCGCCAGCCGTCCCGGCGCCTCCGGGCCCCGTCCCTGGTCCCGGCCAAAGCTCATCCGTCCGCCCGCTCAGGAAATAAGCAAGCAACCCGACCCACTCCTTGAACGCGAGATCGGTCTGCTCCACCCCCTCATGCATCCAGAAATAGGGATCGAAAAGATCACCGCCCCCGCGCGTGCGATAGTCGACCGGAACGGGATAGAGCGTGCGCCCGTTGCCATCGAACCCGGCCTTGCGGAACACCCCCACCGCCCGCGGCATGTGCGCCGCCGACGTAATCAGCGCGAAGCGGCACGGACACTTTGCCCCCTCCCGCTCGATCACCTCACGCACGAACGCCGCATTCTCCCAGGTATTGCGCGAGCGCCCCTCCACGATAATTCGTCCGGGCTCAATGCCGGCCGCCTCAAGATAGCCCGCAACCGATTGCGTCGCCGAGACCGGCGTACCGATCAACCATCCATAGCCGCCGGTAAAGACCACCTTCGCCGCCGGATATCGCCGCGCCAGCGTGACCGCCTCCAGCAACCGTTCCGCCGCAGCATTGGTCGACATCTGCCCGCGCGCCTGCCCGATCGCAGCCTTCTCAAATCCACCAAGAAAAATAATGTGCGTCAGGCCCAGCCTCGTCGGGCAGGACGGCGCCGGCAAAGCGCTCTTCAAGCGGCAGCGTCAGCCACTTGCCAACCGGCGAGAACCCGATCACCAGGAGCGCCAGGAACCCGCCAACCAGCAGTCGCCCACCGGCCCGCCGCCAGCGCTGGAACCGCCCCAGCAAGAGCCCGCCCCCCATCAACAGCAGGCACAGGTTAGAGGGCGCAATCAGCGCGAAGACCAGCTTCGAGAAAACGAAAAACACCGCGTCCCGCACCCCTGTCTCAACCGTTCAGCAGCCGGACGGCCGGCCAGCCCGCCACCCGCGCGGCGAGCCGGTTCTTGTCAACGCGGGCCCGTCACACGGACCGGACGCCTTACATCCGCTCAAGTGCAACAGCCGTCGCCTCGCCGCCCCCGATGCACAGCGACGCAACGCCCCTCTTCTGGTCATACTTTTCCATCGCCGTAATAAGGCTCAGGATGATCCGCGTACCCGACGCCCCGACCGGATGTCCGAGCGCACAGGCCCCGCCATGCACGTTGACCTTGTCGTGCGGCAGGTCGAGATCACGCATCGCCGCCATCGTCACGACCGCGAACGCCTCATTGATCTCATAAAGACCGACGTCTCCCGCCGACCAGCCGATCTTCTCGAAAAGCGACTGCATCGCCCCGATCGGTGCCGTCGTGAACCACCGCGGCTCGCGCGCATGGCTGGCTGTGCCGACGATCTTGGCAAGCGGCGTCAATCCGCGCCGCTCCGCCTCACTCGCCCGCATCATGATCACCGCCGCCGCCCCATCCGAGATCGAGCTCGAATTGGCCGCCGTCACCGTCCCATCCTTGGAGAATGCCGGCCGCAGCGTCGGGATCTTGTCCGGGTTGGCCGTGAACGGCTGCTCGTCACGCTCGACCACGGTGTCCCCTTTGCGCGACGACACCGTCACCGCCACCATTTCGCCGGCGAACGTGCCATCCTCATTGGCCCGCTTCGCCCGCGCCAGGCTTTCGATCGCGTAGTTGTCCTGCGCCTCACGCGTGAACTGATAGTGCTGCGCGGTATCTTCCGCGTAGGTCCCCATCAGCCGGCCCTTGTCATAGGCATCCTCGAGACCGTCGAGAAACATGTGATCGTAGACTTGGGTATGCCCGAGGCGCTGGCCAGAGCGCATCTTGGGCAGGATGTGCGGCGTGTTCGTCATGCTCTCCATGCCGCCCGCAACGATTACGTCATCGGCCCGTGCATGCAGCGCGTCATACGCCATCATCACCGTCTTCATGCCCGATCCGCACATCTTGTTCACCGTCGTGCACGGCACTGAATCAGGCATGCCCGCGCCGAACGCCGCCTGCCTGGCCGGCGCCTGCCCCTGCCCCGCCGGCAGCACGCAGCCCATCAGCACATCATCGACATCCTCGCCCGCAACCTTCGCCTTCTCGAGCGCCGCCTTCACCGCAACCGCCCCCAGCGACGGCGCCGGCATCGACTGCAACGAACCTTGAAAACTACCCATGGGCGTGCGTGCGCCCGAGACGATCACGATCGGATCCGTTTTGGTATCGCTCATTCCTGAACCTCTTTCGTCAAATCCTGAACCATGTGCACAACGCGTTTCAGCCGGCCGCCAGCGTTGCCCTTCCAAGCCCCGCGGCCCATCCCGGAAATCCGTTAGCGACCTTTCGTCGGCTCTCTCCCACCCTTTCGCCTGGCGCGGCGCTCCTTGAGTTCCCGCTCCTTGCGATCAAGCGGCGTCTCGAGGTCGTGGTGATTGGCAATACTGTCGATATGGCCTTGGTCATAGCTGCGATCATAAAGATCTGCGGCGCGCTCTTCGACCCAGGCATCGTCGACGATCGAGGCTTTGTAGATGAGAAAGTGCAGCGTGAACAACGCCCCTGTGATCAACAGCGGCCAGATCCCCCACCACGGCGGCCCCATCCAGACATTGATCGCCGTGATGACCACATTGAGCGCGATGAACGCTGCCCGGTGCCAGCCATACGTGCGCTGCGCCCAGGCCGTGAACTGAGCGATGAGGCTGCCCCGTTGATCTTCGCCCATCATGACACGTGAACCACCTCGCATGCGCCATTGCCGTCCCGAACGCAACGCGCGCCGGGCACTCCTACTTCTCGTCCTTGTCGAAGGTCATGTAGTCGGGATGGCGCCGCCGCGGCTTCGCCTTGGGCCCATCCGGCGGATCGATCATGGACGGATAGGCCGCCGCGAGCCGCACCAGCCGCCACGCATAAAGCGACCAGAGCACCACCATCCCCAGCACCAGATAGCGGTCATACCCGGAAAGCGGACCCGGGAAGCCGAAGACGGCAAAGTACAGCAGCAATGCAATCGGGAAGGTTGCAGCAAACGTGCCCGCGATCTGGTTCTTGTTCCAGGCAAAAAGCGCCGTCGCCCAACCGATCGCCAACGCATAGAACGCAACCAGCGGCACATCACCATGCGGCAGACGCCCCGATAGCGCGGCGAGGCCGCCGAGCACCGCAACCGGCACCGCCAGCAACGCATAATACAGCACTTCATAATGCGCCTGCGTCCGGGTCAGCTTCGCAACCGCAATGAACTGCGGCGTGCGCGCTTCGTCGAACACGTAGCGCTTGAACATGCTTACCCAGTCGAGGGCCATCGCGTCGCTCCAATAGACAAGGCGGGCTGCATACGCCGCCCGCCTCGCATCATCAATTAAGAGCTTCCGTCGCGCCGCCGGCATCGAGAACCCGCGCCGGCGCAACCTCACTGAAGCCTAGGGCGACTTTGCAATACTTGGCGGCAAAGGGATGGTCGGTTCAGCGTCATCAAGCTCGATGCGCTTCTTACCTTCGATCATCGTGCCTTCTTCTTCCGGCCACTCGAGGTTCATCAGGTCGAATCGCTTGTTGGGATCATCGAACAGCGCCATCCAGGACTGCAACCAGGATGCGAGCCCCGCAAGCAACACCAGAACCAGCCCGACAACGAGAACCGTTTTGATAATCCATCGGTGGGTCAGGCCAACCGTCGATGCCGAAATCTCATTCTGCTCGAATGACGTAATCGCATAATCGGCCGCGAAGTAGATCAGAACGGCCGTGAACGGGATCAGGAACACCGTAACCCCAAGCAGCTCGATCCAGGCCTTCTTGCGAAAGCTCAGCGTTTCACGCACCAGATCGACCCGCACGTGGGTATTCCAGATATAGCCGTATGCGAGCACCAACGCGAACAGGCCAGTATGGAAATGCCATTGCAGCTCCTGCAACAGCGTCGATCCGAAGTACGGACTGACGTTATTCACGAGCCAATACTGGAGCCCGAACAACAGCTCGTCGTTTTCACCACGAACCTGGATCTTGCGCGCAATCACGTCCCAGCAGGTAATCAACACCACCGGCAGGATCAGCCACGACGCCCACCGCCCCATCCGATCGACGAACCCGCGGAGCGCTTCGGCAACCCGCAACATCGTCGGCAAATTAGTTTCAGTGTAGCGCTCGACTTCCTCGTCGGCCATTTGCTCCGACATCTTTCAATTCTCCATTTCCTTGTCCACGCCTCAGACCAACCCGGGCAGGCGCACCAAAATCAGTGCACCAACCACAGGGCCAGCTTCGGGTAAGCCATGACGAGAGCCAGCGCCGTGAGCTGCAGGATCACGAACGGAATGATACCCGTATAGACGCTCTGGATCTTGATCTCTTTCGGCGCGATGCCCTTGAGATAGAACAGCGCGAACCCGAACGGTGGCGTCAGGAACGATGTCTGCAGGTTGATCGCCATCAGCACGGTGAACCAGACCAGCACGTCTTCCTTGGGCACGTGATCACCAAAATCGAGCCCGGCCACCATCGGTGCGAACACCGGAAGCACGATCAGCGTGATCTCGATCCAGTCGAGGAAGAAGCCGAGGACGAACGCAATCCCCATCAGCAGGAACAGGAAGCCCCAGGAGTCGAGCCCCGCGCTGTGGATCAAGTGCTCCACAATGTCATCACCGCCAAGCGACCGGTAGACGTAGGCAAAGCACGTTGCACTGACGATGATGAAAAAGATCATCGCAATCGTGCGCGCAGAAGCCAGACACACGCTCTCCATCACACCGTAGTTCAACCGGCCGAGCATCAAAGCCAGCACCATCGCACCGAACGCGCCGACAGAGCCCGCCTCACTCGGCGTTGCAAAGCCCATCAGAATGGACCCCTTGATCAGCGTGATCAGGAACACGGGCGGGAAAAAGCTCTTGAGCAGCAGCGGCAGCATCTCGCCTTTCGGCACCGTGAGCTGTTCAGGGTCAAGCGGCGGCGCCAGCGACGGCTTGATGGCCGAAATCGTCACAACGAAGATCAGGTAGAGAAGGGACAGCCCCAGGCCCGGTACGATTGCGGCCATGAACACATCACCGACCGAAATGGCGAGCAGGTCGGCCATGATGATCAGCATGATGCTCGGCGGAATAAGAATGCCGAGCGTCCCCGACGCCGCAATCACGCCACACGATAGCGCGTGGCTATATCCTTGCCGCATCATCGTTGGCAGCGCGAGCGCCGTCATCATCGTCACCGAAGCGCCGATGATCCCGGTCATGGCCGCCAGAACGGTGCCCATGATCGTAACCGCCAGCGCCAAAGCACCCGGAACGCGCTTGAGCAGCACCTGCACACAATAAAGCAGGTCGTTCGCAATCCCTGAGCGTTCCATCATCACGCCCATGAACACGAACGCGGGCACCGCGACGAGTACGAGGTTTTCGGCAGCCCCACCCCAGATCCGCGGCAGGAAGTTGAAGAACTCGATGAGCCGGAAGGAGTCCATGAAATAGCCGAGCAGGCCGAATGCAATCGCAAGCCCACCGAGGATGAATGCCACCGGAAAGCCCGTGAACAAGAGGCAAGCCAGCGACAGGAACATGAAGATCGGCAGAAATTCCTGGATCTTGTAGAAGAGTTCTTCCTTGGCCTCGCCATCAAGTGACGAGACATAAAGAACAAAGGCCGCGATTGCCGCCAGCACGATCACTGAAATGATCGTACCGACCCATCCCCGACCCGCAGCCTCTTCAGGCGCGCGTTGCAAGTCAGCCATCTTATTGGAAACCTTTAAGCTTACGGTTTGTTTGCATTGCCACGAGCGCCCCAGCTCTCAGTCTCAATGCGGCTTATTGTTGGTTTTTCTGACAGTCGTGAAACGGTAGGAGAGGAGTTTCGCACGTTTGAAACTCCCCTCCATTTTCTGGAACCTACTCGAGGTAGGTCGGCTTCATAGCCTGCGCCTGACCCCAGGTGCGGTACTCTTTGCGGAAGGCGAAGTAGTCGTCGGCGATCTTCTTGAAGAGCGGATCAGCCTTCGATTCTTCTTCCACGACCTCGAGCCATGCCTTTTCGAACTTGGCCAGCTCGCTGTCCGGCCAACGCACGACGCTGACGCCGTTTTCCTTCTGCATCTTGTTGAGTGCAGGCGGGTTCTGGGCTTCCGTCTGAGCGATGACGTACGTCACACTCGCAGCACCAGCCACTTCAAGCAGCGTCTGGTAGGCCTTCGGAAGCGCCTCGAACTCTTTCCGGTTCATCAGGATTTCAGAGCACGAAACCTGCTGGTGCCAGCCCGGGAAGTAGTTGAACTTCGCGATCTGGTGGAAACCGTACTTGATGTCCGTAATCGGCATCGAGAACTCGGTCGCATCGATCACGCCTTTTTCAAGCGCGGGATAGATGTCAGCACCGGCCAGCAGCTGCGTCGAAACGCCCATCTTCTGCATCACCAGGGCGCCAAGACCGAAGAAGCGCATTTTCATGCCCTTCATCGCTTCAACGTTCGGGATTTCCTTGCGGAACCAGCCGGACGTTTCAGGCGAGTGGCAAAGCATGTCGAACGCAATGACGCCATGCTCTTTGTAGATATCGTCTCTCAGCTTGTCGCCGTTGCCGTACTTTTTCCAGGCCTGGAATTCCGCAACCTGCGGACCAAACGGCACGGCTGTGAAGAACGACACGGCCTTGCCGAGTTTCCCGGTGTGATAGCCCGGCGTCGTCCAGCACGATTCGACGGAGCCCTTCGAGGCTGCATCGAAGCATTCAAGCGCGGGAACGAGGGCACCCGGCTCTTCGAATTTGATCTTGAATTTACCATCCGTGATCGTATCCACCCACTGGGTGAAACGAACACCGGATTCACCAAGAGCGGGAACCTGGGCTCCCCATGTGCTCTGCAGTTTCCAGCGAACGCGTTTTTGAGCTTCACTGTCCGTTGCCGGCAAAGCAACGATTGCGGCGGCAGTCAGCACCACCAATGCCTTTAGGCGCATATGATCCTCCGATCCGTTTCCTCCAAATCTCTTTCGATCGCTCGCGCCCGGTGCTTTTGCACTCTGTGACGCGCGACAGACAGTCGATCGTGACCACCCGTCGGCTCATGTCGATTGAAAAAGTCCCGCTCCCCTATCGGGGGCGAAGATGCGGATAACGGTTACACGCACCAGCGTTGATGTCAAAGGGCTTTCAAGCCAATTTGCTGGAATAAAGGCAAAACTCGCCAACTCTCTAAACAACCCGCTGGCCTCTTCGTGAACCGGCAGATGCAGGCGTGGAAACCCTTAAACCATCAAATCGACCCCTGGCACCGGGCGAGGGAGGCGGCTCCCCGCGGTGCCGGGACAAGCCGCCCGGCACCGACAGGGAAACCACCAGGCATCCGATTTCTATTCGAGGTAGGTTGCCTTCATCGACTGCGCCTGACCCCACACCTTGTATTCCTTGCGGAACTGAAGGTAGTCGTCAGCGATCTTCTTGAAGGCCGGGTCCGCCTTGGACTCTTCCTCAACCACTTCCAGCCAGGCCTTTTCGAACTTCGCAAGTTCGCTGTCCGGCCAGCGCACGACGTTGACGCCATTCTCGGCCTGCATCTTCGCCAGCGCCGGCGGGTTGGTGGCTTCGGTTTCCGCGAACGTCTTGGTCACCTGGTCACCGGCCGTCACTTCGATCAGCTTCTGATATCCCTTCGGAAGCGCCTCGAAGGCCTTCTTGTTGATCAGGATTTCAGAGCACGACGTCTGCTGGTGCCAGCCCGGGAAGTAATTGTACTTCGCGATCTGGTGGAAGCCGTACTTGATGTCGGTGATCGGCATCGAGAATTCGGTCGCATCGATCACGCCTTTTTCAAGTGCGGGATAGATGTCGGCGCCGGCAAGCAGCTGCGTCGAAACGCCAAGCTTCTGCATGACCAGGGCGCCCAGACCGAAGAAGCGCATTTTCATGCCCTTCATCGCTTCAACGTTCGGGATTTCCTTGCGGAACCAGCCCGACGTCTCCGGCGAGATGCACAGCATATCAAACGCCATCACGCCATAGGGCTCATAGAGTTCCTGACGCAGCTTGTCGCCGTTGCCAAACCGCTTCCAACCCTGGAATTCACCAAAGCTCGGGCCGAACGGCACGGCGGTAAAGAACGACACGGCCTTGCCGAGTTTGCCGGTGTGATAGCCCGGCGTCGTCCAGCACGATTCAACGGAGCCCTTGGACGCCGCATCAAAGCACTCGAGTGCTGGAACCAGTGCACCCGGCTCTTCGAACTTGATCTTGAACTTACCATCCGTGATCGTGTCGATATCTTTTGAGAAGTGAACACCCGACGTACCGAGCACGGGAACCTGGGCCCCCCAGGTGCTTTGCAATTTCCAGCGAACCCGTTGCTGGGCATCACTATCGGTTGCCGACACCAAGACGCCGGCGGCACAACCTAACGCAATCCAAGCGTTGACGCGCATGTATGACCCTCCAGTCAATTTCCTCCATTCCCCTCCGGCGCATCCGCGTCGCGGCGCTGTTTTGCGCTCTTCTACGCGTAATCGAGGCCCATTTGCGGGCATTAATCTCGACCAGCTCAATCGTTGCCGGAAAGGCCCAACGGAAGATCCGTCGGTTCAACAGGCTTGCACGCGCGCGACAACGTGTCAAAACGAATCATGATTTTGATAATTGCTGCATTGCGACATTTCACCCATGCCGCGCCCCTTGATGAACCGCCTGAACGCACTTGCCGCGACCAGCAATCATCGCCCACAGACGTTGCCCGCCGCGAACAATCCTTGTTGATTCAAGTGACTGGCGCTTGACTGCTGGCGCCGCAGCGCGGCTCATCCCACAGCGTGGTGCAGCGCAACCCTCTCACGCCGACTTGCGGAAGATTTCCCGCCCGACCAGCATCCGCCGGATCTCGCTTGTCCCCGCCCCGATTTCATAGAGCTTGGCATCGCGCAGCAGCCGCCCCGTCGCGTTGTCGTTGATGTAGCCATTGCCACCGAGCAACTGGATCGCATCCAGCGCGACCTCCGTCGCCTTCTCCGCCGCCAGCAGGATCGCGCCTGCCGCATCCTCCCGCGTCGTCTCCCCCCGGTCGCAGGCCTGTGCGACAGCGTAAACGTAGGCCCGGCACGAATTCATCGCGACATACATGTCCGCGATCTTCGCCTGCACCAGTTGGAATTCCCCGATCGGCTGGCCGAACTGCTCGCGCTCATGGACGTACGGCACCACGATATCCATCGCCGCCTGCATGATCCCGAGCGGCCCCGCCGCCAGCACCGCGCGTTCATAGTCGAGCCCGCTCATGAGCACCTTGACGCCGCCGCCAACCGGCCCGAGCACGTTCTCTTCCGGCACCTCGCAATCCTCAAACACCAACTCCCCCGTGTTCGAGCCCCGCATGCCGAGCTTGTCCAGTTTCTGGGCCACCGAGAACCCCTTGAAACCGGCTTCGACGATGAACGCGCTGATCCCGCGCGGCCCCGCCTCCGGGTCCGTCTTCGCATAGACGACAACGACATCGCCGCCCGGCCCGTTCGTGATCCAGAACTTCGTCCCGTTGAGGATGTACCGGTCGCCCTTCTTCTCGGCCCTGAGCCGCATCGACACGACGTCAGATCCCGCATTCGGCTCCGACATCGCGAGCGCACCGACATGCTCGCCCGAGATCAGTTTCGGCAGATACCGCCGCTTCTGCTCTTCCGTGCCGTTGCGCCGGATCTGGTTGATGCACAGGTTCGAGTGCGCCCCATAGGAAAGCCCCACCGACGCTGAGCCCCGGCTCACTTCCTCAAGCGCGATGCAGTGCTCGAGATAACCAAGCCCGCTGCCGCCGAATTCCTCCTCGACCGTAATCCCGTGCAGCCCCAGCGCCCCCATCTCCGGCCACAAATACCGCGGGAACTCGTCTGTCCGGTCGATCTCGGCGGCAATCGGCGCAATCCGGTCGGCCGTGAACTGGGCAACCGTGTCGCGGATCTGGTCCGCCGTCTCGCCAAGGCCGAAATTGAAGGAGGGCTGCCGGTTCGGGATCATGATGCGCCTTTCTGCAAGCGCCCCTGGGCGGGACGTCAGTCAATCGAGAAAAAACGAGGCTCTTCGCGCTGTGAGAATAGCCCCTCCGGCCGGCCCAATCCCAGGCAAGTCCCAGCCTAGTCATTGAGCCCTTCCATGAAGATCATCGTCACCAGCCCCGTCAACACGTGGCTCTCGGCCCCCCCGCTGATCTCGAACACATCCGTTTGACACACCGTCAGCGACCGCCCGGGCTTCACCACCCGTCCCCGCGCCTCAAGCCGTCCCTGCCCCGCCGGCCGCAGGAAATTCACCTTGAGCTCCGTCGTCAAAACACCGAACCCCGGCCCCGCCAGCGTCATCGCCGCATAGCCCGCCGCCGCATCCGCAATCGCCGTGATGACCCCGCCATGCACGTAGCCATGCTGCTGGGCAAGTTCCCCCCGGAACGGCAATGCGATATCCACCGCCCCTGGTTCGACCCGGGTCAATTCCGCGCCGATGAAATTGACAAAGGGCTGGCGCCCAAAACTTTCCGTGACGCGAGCGCAAAACGTTTCATCGCGCGGCTCGAACTTCTCCATGGATAACCCTCTCCTGTGCCACCGGACCAACTGCGATACCCTCAACCGGAACGACCCGGTGCATCACCGCGCCCCTCCCGTCAAATCGACGCGACTGGATGGCATTCACCTTGCGCCTTGTCCATAACAGCGATGTCCGGCAGCCGGCGCCCGCGCCGTCCTCCCTGAACCATCAAAGACCGAACCGAGGCCGAGATGTCGCCATCACCACCCCCCTCAGAACCGCTCGACAAGGCTGCCACCGCGCGCCCCGACCGGCCAAGCTCTGTCCCCTGGCCACCCATCCTCCTGGTCGCAGCCATCCTCGCTGCGATCGTCCTCGGGCGTCTCGCCCCGCTCACCTGGCCCGGCCTCGACGACACCCCCGCCCGGATTGTCGGTCTCTCGATCGGCGCCCTCGGCATCGCCCTGATCGCGTGGTCCGCGTGGACCATGCACCGCGCCCAGACCACCATCCTGCCCCATCGCGGCAGTGACGCCCTGGTCACCGCCGGACCGTTCCGGCGCTTCCGCAATCCGATCTATCTCGGTGACACGATGATCCTTCTGTGCCTTGCCGAATTAACCAAGAATGTCTGGTTCGTGCCGGCCGCGATCGCCTTCGCGCTCCTCGTCACCGTTCTCGCCATCCTGCCGGAAGAGCGCTACCTCGAGGCCCGGTTCGGCGATGAATATCGCTCATACAAGGCCCGGTCCCGCCGCTGGTTATGACCACAAGGTGCCCGAGCGCCCCGCCCCGGTACGAAATTCACCGTTTTCCCGCATTATCCGGCCCGCCACCCCTGGAAATCATTGAAAAGCCCCAATCAATCCCCTTTTAAAGAAGGATGGAGGAGCGGGTTATGAGCCAATACAGACAACGAACTCGACGAGTTGCCGATCACACCTTGACCGCACCGTTTTGCGGCCTTGCGGCAGTCGTGCTCCTCGCCCTCACCCCGCTGTCGCAGGCCCACGCCCAGGCCAGCACCCGCGACCAGATCGCTGAGTTCCTGTCCGGCTCCGGCACGCCCGCCAAAGCGCTCCCTGAAACGCACCGCCGCCTCGCCCAGAACGAGGCCGCCAACAAAGCCCCGCCGGCAGCCCCGACCCAGAAACCCCCGGCCGACCCGCGCGCCGGCGATCCCGACTATGAAAACGCCCGCGCCCTCATGCGTGCAATCGACAACATCCTGCGCGACACCGCCGACAACCGCAGCCAGGCCAACAAGCTGCCCTCGAAGGATGACTTCCTCCTCACCCCGCTGTGGACCGAGACCCGTGAGGACCGCGAGCGCCGTATTCGCGACCTTATGGATTCCGCCCTAGCGATCGCCACCGATGTGCCGATCGTCGACATCCAGAACCGCATCGAGAAACTGCGCAAGAACATCGCAGAACTCGAAAACAAGATCGTGGACCTGCGCGAGAAACAACTCACGGCCCCCCACGACAGCCTCCTGCCGGGCGTGATTTCCGACACCGTTTCAAGTCTCGGCCAACAGGTCATGGATGCCGAAAAACGCATCGCCGAGAACAACAACGAAATCGAGAAATCCAAGGAAGAAGTCCGCCAGGGCCTTGCCAAGTCGGGCATCAAGTTGACCGACAAGCAGGTCGACATGCTGATCGGCTCCGTGCTCTCCGGCGACGTCGTCCGTCTCGTCGCGGTCTTCAATTCCGCCAAGCTCATCGACCAGCAGCTTGCCAAGATGATGGCAGCCAGCGGCTCCAACGTCGGCGCCGCGCGCAAGTATTTCGCCATGCATGCGGCTCTCTTCGCCATCCTCGTGCACGCCCAGGACACCGTCATCTCCAAGATCGACGAACAGTACCTGCCCAAGCTCGACGCGATCCGCCGCGACATTGACGCCGCCGAAGCCAAGACCCGGCGCCTGCTGCGCGGAAAGAACCGCAAGGACCAGGCCCGCGTTCTCGAATCCAATCTTGAAAGCCAGCGCCTCGCCAAGGAAGCCGCCGACGGCTACCGCAAATACCTCCTCCAGCAGCGCGAACAGGTCGCCTCCGCCCGCCGCCGCGCGGCGCACGATCTCTCGATCGCCGACAACACCTACGAGACCGTCGAGGCGAGCTATCAGCTCCGCAACCTGATGCGCAACACCCGCTCCACCTTCGAGGCGCTGCAGAAACTGGAGGCCCCGACCTTCGAGCAGATCTTCAAGAACGAGGAACTGCGCCGCGAGTTCGAAAACCTCACGCGCAAACTCGAAGTCCCCTCAAGCTGAGCTGATCTGGGCTGATCCGCTCCCGGCCGCAGGTTGCCATTCGCTCCAGCAGCAAGCGCTTCACCTCGCCCGCATCCCCCAACTCAATGCCCGCCGTGTCAGCGCCATGTCACCCGCACCCGCCGCGCGGGGCTGCCTCATGACGGCGCGCGTGGTAACGCTATAGCGGTCACAGACGGCGATTCGCGCTCCATCCGCGAACCGCCAAACGCGGGGGCGGCGACATCACATGGCAAACGACACCAGGCACGGCGACCTCGATGTGCTTTCCGCCCCCCTCAACGTCATCGCTGCCGGCGTCATCCTGACCGGCCTCGTCTACGGCGCTGATTTTCTGATCCCGATCGTCGTCGCCTTCCTCATCACCAACGTCCTTGAGGCCCTGATCCAGCGCCTCCAGCGCCTGCGCCTGCCCCTGCTGATCGCCATGCCGCTCGCGATCCTGATCGTGCTCGCCGCCATCACCGGCCTGGTCGTGGTGTTCATCAGCCAGATCGACGAATTCGCCGCCGCCTGGCCCCGCTACACCGCGCGCCTCGAAGCTCTCGGCGTCTCCCTCGTGGCCGGTCTCGGCGAGGAATGGACCGCCCACCTCCAAAAACAGCTGTCCTCCCTCGACCTCGCCGGCCGCTTCTCAAGCGCCGTCGGCTCCGCCTCGAACCTGCTCGTCAACTTTCTTCTCGTCCTCCTGTACGTCGCCTTCCTGCTTGCCGAGCGCGGCCGTATCTACCGCCGCCTCGTCTCCCTGGGCGACACCCGCGCCGACCGCTCCCAGACGCTCCGCACCCTGGACAACATCTCCGACGGTATCCGCCAATATCTCTACGTGAAGACCGTCGTCAGCCTCGTCACCGGTGCAATCAGTTACGCCGTCCTGACCTGGATCGGCCTCGACTTCGCCGAGATCTGGGCCGTCATCATCTTCCTGCTCAACTTCATTCCAAGCATCGGCTCCGTCCTCGGTGTCGTCTTCCCCGCCCTGCTCGCCCTCGTCCAGTTCGACACCCTGGAACCGTTCCTCATCATCGTCGGCTTCCTTGCCGTCATTCAGTTCCTCATCGGCAACGTCGCCGAGCCGGCCCTGATGGGCCGCTCGCTGAACCTCAGCCCCTTCGCCGTGATGGCCTCGTTGATGTTCTGGAGCGCGGTCTGGGGCATCGCCGGCGCCTTCCTGGCCGTGCCCATCACCGCCGCACTGGTCATCTTGTGCCGCGAACTCGACAACTGGCGCTGGATCAGCGTCCAGCTCTCGAACGACGATGGCCCTCCTCCCCCTTCACCCACCTGATATCACCGCCCCCCGCGGCCCCGGCGCTTTGCCCAATCTGCTGCGTGTGCAAGCTTACGCGGTAACGAAAACCCGTTTCAGCAAGAAAGAAGGCCGCCCATGAACGGAGCCGAAAGCCTCGTGCGCACGCTGCTCGCCGGCGGTGTCGATGTGTGTTTCACCAACCCCGGCACCTCCGAGATGCATTTCGTGGCAGCCCTCGACGCGGTCCCCGGCATGCGCTGTTCGCTGTGCCTCTTCGAGGGCGGCGTCACCGGCGCGGCGGATGGCTATTACCGCATGGCCGGCCGCCCCGCCTCGACCCTTCTGCACTTAGGCCCCGGCCTCGCCAACGGCGTCTCCAACCTCCACAACGCCAAGAAGGCCGGCTCCGGCATCGTCAACATCGTCGGTGAACACGCCACCTACCACATCGAACTCGACGCCCCGCTCACAGCCGACATCGAGGGCATCGCGCGCCCCGTCTCGCACTGGGTCAAGACCTCGCTCTCCTCCAAGGACATCGCCCGCGACGGCGCCGAGGCCATCCAGGCAGCCCAGGTCGCCCCCGGCCAGATCGCAACCTTGATTCTGCCCGGCGACACCGCCTGGAACGAGGGCACCGGCCCCGCCGACCCCCTCCCCCTCCCCGAACGCCCCAAGGTCGACGCCGACCGCATCACCGCCGCCGCCAGGGCCCTTGCCGCGGGCGGCTCCGATACGCTCATCCTCTTGGGCGGCGCCGCCGTCCAGGAAGCCAACCTCCGCCTTGCCGGCCAGCTCGCCGCCAAGACCGGCTGCGGCCTCCTCACCGAATGGGCCAACGCCCGCCTCGACCGCGGCGCCGGCCGCATCGAAGTCAACCGCATCCCCTTCGTCGTCGAAAAAGCCCTCGACGTCCTCAAGCCCTATAAGCGCATCGTACTTGCCGGTGCGAAACCGCCCGTCGCCTTCTTCGCCTATCCAAACAAGCCCAGCATCCTCACGCCCGAGGGCACCGAATTCATCGAACTGGCCGATGCCAGCCAGGACATCGCCGCAGCCCTCGACGCCCTCGTCCAGGAGCTCGACGCAACCAACGCCGAACCCGCCGGCGTCTCCCAGCCCAACAAGCCAGCCCTCCCCTCCGGCACCATCAGCCCCGAGGGCATCGCCGCCGTCCTCGGCCACCTGATCCCCGAGAACGCCGTCATCGTCGATGAAAGCGTCACGACAGGTCGTGAATTCTTTCCCCAGACGGCCGGCGCCGCCCCCCACGCATGGCTCAACAACCGCGGCGGCTCGATCGGCTACGGCCTCCCCGTCGCAACCGGCGCCGCGATGGCGTGTCCCGGCCAGAAAGTCATCGCCCTCGAAGGTGACGGCAGCGCGATGTACACCGTCCAGTCGCTCTGGACGATCGCGCGCGAAAATCTCGACGTGACGATCCTCGTCTTCTCCAACCGCTCCTACAAGATCCTGCGCGGTGAACTCACCAACGTCGGCGTCCAGAACCCCGGCCCCCGCGCCGTCGACATGCTCACCTTGAACCGCCCCAACCTCGACTGGGTGTCCATGGCGAAGGGCATGGGTGTGGAAGCCCAGAAGGTCGACGAACTGGGTGCCCTTGCCAAAGCATTCGAAAAGGGCCTCTCAGTCGACGGCCCTTACCTCATCGAACTCGAAATGTAGATTTGCGCAAAGCCTCTCCCCGGCCCGCAGCCCAACTCCCTCTCCCCGTCCTTCACGGGGAGAGGGTCGGGGAGAGGGGCGGCTCCTTGCGAGTGCGCATGAGAGGTTGCGAAACCCAAGACCATCGGCCGTGACACGCCCCCACCTGCGAGAGGACCCCGCCATGCCCCAGGACACCGCACAGTCTCAGACCTCCGAAACCCAGGACCTCCTCGTCTCCCTCGACGACGGCATCCTCACCCTGACCTTCAACCGCCCCGAAGCCCGCAACGCCCTAACCCCCGCCATGATCACCCGCCTCGGCGAAGAACTTCGTGATGCCGAACTGAACCCCGACGTCGGCGCAATCGTGCTGACCGGCGCAGGCGGCGCCTTCTGCGCAGGCGGCGACGTCAAGGCGATGGCCGCCGGCCATCAGCCCGGTCGCCCTGTTGATCCCGTCCTGCGCATCGAACGCCAGCGCATCGACCACCGCGCAACCTCGCTGCGCCTCTACCAGATGTCGAAACCGACCCTCGCCGCCATCCCCGGCCCCGCCGCCGGCGCCGGCTTCTCGTTTGCACTCGCCTGCGACATGCGCATCGCCGCCGACACCGCCGTCATGACCACCGCCTTCGCCAAAGTCGGCCTGTCCGGCGACTACGGCGGAACGTACCTCCTCACCCAGATCGTCGGCACCGCCAAGGCGCGCGAACTCTACATGCTGGCCGACCGCATCGACATGGGCGAGGCGCACCGCCTAGGCCTCGTCAACTGGGTCGTGCCCGCCGTCGAACTCGAAGCCCAGACCAAGTCCCTCGCCCGCCGCCTCGCCGACGGCCCCCGCCTGGCGTTGGGCCTCATCAAGGACAACCTCAACCGCGCCTTGAAAGCCACCTTCGCCGACTGCCTTGATGCTGAAAGCGCCAACCTCGCCCGCGCCCGCGAAACCGAAGACCACAAGGAAGCCGCCAAGGCGTTCGCGGAAAAAAGAAAGCCGGCCTTCAAGGGGCGCTGAGCTGCGCGCATGACGCGCCGGTCAGACGTCTTGGCCGGCGCGCACCGGTAACACGCACGGTACACGCCCTCGCAAAATCTCCAGGCTGATGGCGCACGCAAACTGCCCGCCAGTTGCGGCACGTATCAGGCTTGCGCCCTGGCTGAGACGCACAATCGCTCCCGCACCCGGTCAGGTTGTCCTTGACCATCCGTATTCATCTGCGCTCGAATGCCGCTCATCAGCGATTATCGTCGCAGATTCAGAGCCACTGACTTGATGAGCTTCCTTGATGAGCTTCGCAACGAGCGACACCGATTTTGAGCGAGGAGCCCAACGGATGTTTCAGCCAGCGAGCGCGCGCACAGAACTCGACGAGCCGGCATTCTTGTCCGCCAAGACTGCCTTCACCACACAAACGCAGAAGCTTTCACCAGAGGCCGTTGCTCTGGTCGCCGGCGAGGTTTTGCGCCGGCTGGCAGACGCGGCCAATCTCACTCGGATCAAAGTCCCGACAACCAGCCCGGCAAAGGTTGACGCCTTTTGCGATGCGCTCTTGTCGAGCGATGACGCAGCCATCGAGTACATCTCGGCGCTGCGTCAGGATGGCGTGATCCTTGATGAGATCTACCTGGGCTACATCACGGGCGCTGCCCGCCTTCTCGGTGAGCGGTGGGAGCGTGACGAAATCTCATTTTTCGACGTGACGATCGCGAGCGGGCACTTGTACGCCATCATGAGAGGACTGCGGCGCGCCATCGAGCCATTACAGGCAAGCAAGAACCGCCATGCGTTCTTTGCTGCCGTCCCCGGAGAAACGCACACGATCGGGATTTCCGTTGCAGCCGATATGTTCCGCCAGCGCGGTTGGCAGGTCGACACGCAAATCAACGCGGACCATGACGACATCGTCGAGACACTCGCACAGTCGAACCATACCGTCATCGGCCTCTCAGCCAGCCGGGCGGCGATGACGGACACCCTGGCCAGGCTCAACGTGGCACTCCGGATTGCAAAACCTGCCGCCTTCATTTTGGTGAGCGGGCAGATCACCGAGGAAGAGCCCGATATCGTCGCGATTGTCGACGCCGATTGCAAAGCCAGCGACATGCCGACCGCTCTGGCACTCCTGGAAGGCGTTGTCGAATGTCAGGACGCAGCCGACCTTCCAAAGTGAAAGGCCGAACGCACTTGCTAACCGCATGGACGGCATGAGCCTGACCGATTACGCCCTTGGGGCAGACCTCTCGCGCAATACAGCCCGCGCCCAGTTGGCCAGCATCTTCGAGAAAACCGGCACCAAACGTCAGGCAGAACTCGTTGCCAGGATCTGGCGCGCCGTCGGCATGATCGCCTTGGACTGACCGGACCGCGCACCCCCCCGACACTGGAAATCAGCCCGCCACCAACGGCACCTGTAACCACTATGCCCTGAGGCCGCGTTGCAAGGTCGCGCAAGAGCTACGGTCTCGCGCCGTGCGCTTCACCGCTTCGGGTTATAGATCCCCGAGACCACCGACCCCATCAGCCAGAGCGGCGCCCGCCACCCCGCCGCGACCGCTTCGGCCTCGGAGCAGAACCAGCGATCACCGCGCGCCGGATCAACATCGACATCGCGATACCACGGCGACCACGGCGTAATCAGCGTCTTGCGCCCACCATCGACAATGCCCTTCACCGTGCAGGGCGAACCCGCTTCGTCGGCAACCTCTTTCGCGCGCCGCGCGCGAAACAGCCATGGCGCTTCGCTCGTGTCACGCCAGAAGCCCTTGCGCTGAACTTTCGCGCGCGCGGCGGCTTCCCTGTAGGGCGACGGCTCACCCGGCACCGCCCACGCCATGCCGCTTGCAATCATCTCGGCGCCAAGATCGACCGCCCCGTTGTAGCATCGCGCAAGCGCCAGCCCCCGCCCATCGCGATGCTCTGACATCTCACAACGGATCGCATTTTCCGTGATGAGGGCGCGCAGCATCATGGCAGCCCCCCGGCCGAGAAAATCGGTGCCGCCGCTGGCAAGCGGCAACTCCTGCGCCCCCTCGGCCGCATCGATCCCGAGCAACCGAACCTGACGCGCGCCGATTTCCAGCGTGTCACCATCCACGACCGCGGCCGTGCCGCGAACGACTTCCTTGCTCACCGCGAACGGCGTGCCGGCAAGCAGGACAAGTACGGCAATGAGAAATCCGCATGAGCGCCACCTCCAGATACGACCGAACCCGATCTATCCTGATCAGCCGTCCCTGCCCGCCTCGGCCACCTTATGCGGCATAATCCGGCTCGCGCCGATCCAGGATCCGCTTCACGGCTGCGAAGTGGAACTCGAACGGCTTCTTGCCTTCAAAGTTGTTGTTGCCGGTCCCGGTCGAGTTCATCGTCTTGTCGATGATCTCGGGCGACAGCTCCCTGAGTGGCTGCCCGGTCCACATCGCATAGAGCTGCTGCTGGGCCGCACGCTCGATATAATAGAGCTTGTCATAGGCTTCAGCCACGGTCCGCGCCACCGTCGACACGCCATGGTTCGCCATGAACAGGATCGTCTTGTCCCCGATCAGTCCGGCGAGCCGCTCGCCCTCGGCAGGGTCGAACGCCGGTCCCATGTAGTCCATGTCGTAGGCAATCGACTTCATGAGCAAACATTCGGTCTGCCCGATCGGCTTGATGCGCGGATCTTCCAGCCGCGTCAACGCGCTCGCGAACGGCATGTGCGTGTGCATCACGCACCCGCCATGATCAACCAGCCGGTGGATCGGTGCATGGATGCAGTAGGCCGACTGCTCCATATGGCCGTCACCGAATTCAACCTTGCCGTCGTAGCCCACTTCCATGAAGCAGCTTGCATGCACCTCCGACCAGTGCATCCCGAACGGGATCTGATAATAGCGCGACTTGCCCGGCACCCGCGCGGTCAGGTGGTTGAAGATGCCCTCATGCAGGCCCTCCATGACGGCGGCACGGTGCGCGGCGGCAAGATCAACGCGGACCTGCCATTCCTCGGCTGCGAATTGCGACTTGTCGGCCTGGACTCTCAGTTGCATCAGCAAAACCTCCGGGGCTGGGCGCGCGCTCGGGCCTGACACGGCCAATTGGCACGCGAGTTCTGAAACGGCTTTCAAAAATACTGACCTGGAAGGTGCGCCCGAATGTCGCCAAACGCAAGTCCCGCAACACTCAATCAACCCCGCGATGGCGGCCCCGGCAGGTCCAGCCCGACCCCCTTGAGGTGTCCAAACAGCTCATGCAGCCGCGCCACATCCGCTTCCGGCAGGGGGGGCCGCAGGATCGAGGCAATATTCGCTTCAAGGTGCGCAATGCTGCCGGTCCCGAACAGCGTCACGTTGATCCCGGGCGTGTGCCGCACGAACCGGTAGGCGGCATCCGTCAGGCTCCGCGCCCCACCCTCATGGATCAGGAAATCGAGCGCGGCGCGTCCCTCCCCTAAGGAGGCATCAATCTCGCCTTTGGCGATCAGCGCATCAATATTGTCCGCCAGCACGTCGGGCTGCGAAAAGATATTGCGCACCACGAACATCGCCATCGTGCCGACGCCGTTCTTCTGCGTCAGTGGCAGCAGATCGCGCCGCGCCCCTTGATGCAACATATGGATCGCAAACATAGCCGCGTCCCAGGCCGGGTTTTGAAGCGCGACTTGCAGCGTGCGCTGCTCCGGGTCATGCGGTGACGTCTCGGTAATCCCGATATGGCGGATCTTGCCGGCATCGCGGGCCTCGATCAGCTCGGGCAGCATCTCTGCTTCCGCATAAGCGTAATCCTCAGGCTTGACCGCGTGCAGGTTGTAGACGTCGACAAAATCGGTTTTGAGGAGGCCGAGCGACGCTTCGAGATTGGCGGCAAGATCAGCCGGCGACAGCCGCGCGCCATCCTTCACGATCAAACTCTTCGTCGAAACGACAACCTTGTCGCGCCCGATTTCCTGCGCCGCCTGCCCCACCACCGCTTCGGTGCCGTAGGCCTGCGCGGTATCGAAAAAATTGACGCCGAGATCATAGGCAGCCCGCACCAGCCGCACCGCCTCTGCGTCCGATTTACCCTGCCCGAGACCGAGCCGGCTGTTGCCCCCGCATCCCAATCCCGCGACCGATACCGAAAGTCCCGTCCGCCCGAACAGCACCTGATCCATGGGCTGAGCCCCTTTCTCGTTTGCAGCCGGCAACCCTCGCCCGCCGCCCGGGACAGTCATAGCAGAAGCATCAAGGGTTCGTTCAGCCGGTCAACGCGCCGTCAGCAGCTTCCGGCAGGTCTCCAGTTCGCGGATCGCGCGCTCGACCAGCTTGCGATGCGCCACCGCAGCCGGCACGCGCTTCGCGCGGGGCCCCGGCGCCTTCTTCGGCGCATCCGACACCCCATCCCCCGCCCCGGCGAGCCCTGCAACGAGAGAGCCCGTCTGCCCGCTCGCCTTGACCTGATCGGCGCCCTGCTCTTTCAGGATTTTTTGCACACCACGAATGGTGAAGCCCTCCAGGTGCAGCAACACCTGGATACCGCGCAACAACTCAACGTCTTCCGGCCGATAGTAGCGCCGCCCCCCGCCCCGCTTCATGGGCTTGATCTGCGGAAACTTGCCTTCCCAGAACCTCAGCACGTGTTTTGGCACGTCGAGATCGGTAGCAACTTCGCTGATGGTCCGAAAGGCTTCCGATGCCTTGGCCATTGCCTCTCCTCAGCCGCATCCCGCCGCCGTCTGCGCGCCGGACGCGTTCTTGAATAGCAACCCCACGCCGACGGACGGACACAATCACGAGAAACGAAACGAAATATGATGTCTCGAAGTGCTCGATCAGCCGATCGATCCGGTGCCCCCTGGGCCCTGAACCGAACTCCCCTCCAGGCTGGACATTCCCGTTAGCATGAGCGTATCAGCGCCACCAACCGCCAACGCGCACAAGCGATCCCCATCCCGTCAATTCACAACCACTCCGTGTCGCCTGTGACACGCTTGTGGCCGGTGGGAGCATCAATCGGAAGGAATTCTTGCCTTGAGCCGCGTTCGAACGCACCGCTCAGGGGATGGCGCGAGCGGCAACGCTCATCCCTGCCCGCGCCATGCCGGGCTCACTTGCATGCACAAAGGCGCAAGACGTAACCTTGCACATGTATGCATGTATCTTGTTACTGGAATTACGAGAGCGCGCGCGCCATACCACGAAACGGCTGGTCGCACACCACATCACGGCTGGACGACGCCAAAATCAACGCCGCCTCACGCCATGGGAAAACTCACTCGGCAGCCGAACGCCCGCTCTGCGAGAGCCCGGCGTTGATCCGCTCTTTCATGATGTTGCTGGGACGGAACACGAGCACACGGCGCGGCGTGATCGGCACCTCTTCCCCCGTCTTCGGATTACGCCCGACCCGTTCGCCCTTTTCGCGAATGCCAAACGACCCGAATGACGACAACTTGACGGACTCACCGTTGGCGAGTGCATTCGAGATTTCGCCCAGAACCAGCTCAACCAGCTCCTGTGACTCGTTGCGCGGCAGGCCGACCTTCTCGACCAATGCCTCTGCCAAATCAGCCCGCGTCAGCGTCTTGCTTCCCATGGACCTGCGCCTCCCCAGTTCCCATGTTTTCGAGATGGTAGTGGGACGAAGCGTCACGGTCAATGACACAATGCTGCAACTGGCTGATCTGACAACATAATCAGGTTTAATGTGGCTTCCCGGACGAATTTGGGTGGCACTTACAACGCCGCATTCCGCTGTCAGGCCCCCTCAAACGTCCCAATTACCAGCGCACCAGCACCGCGCCCCATGTGAATCCGCCCCCCATCGCCTCGAGCAGAACCAGATTGCCCTCTTCCAGGCGGTCCGTTTCATAGGCCTGATTGAGCGCGAGCGGGATCGATGCTGCCGACGTATTGCCGTGCCGGTCGAGGGTCTTGATGATCTTGTCGGGCGACACCCCGAGCTTCTTTGCAATCCCGTCGAGAATGCGTGAATTCGCCTGGTGCGGCACGAACAGGTCGACCTGCTCCGCGGAAAACCCCGATGCGAGCAATGTTTCCTCGATGACACCTGAAATCTTCTGGACCGCGTGCCGGAAAACTTCGCGCCCGTTCATGCGCAGATGCCCCGTCGACTGCGTCGTACTCGGCCCGCCATCCACATAGAGCAGATCCTCGAACCGCCCGTCGGACCGGAGCCGCGTCGCGAGCACGCCGCGATCATCACTCGTCCCCGGCTGGTTCTGCGCCTCCAGCACGATCGCTCCCGCCCCATCACCGAACAGGACGCACGTCCCCCGGTCCGTCCAGTCGAGTATCCGCGAGAACGTCTCCGCCCCAACGACCAGCGCCCGTTTCGATTGCCCCGTCCGGATGAAGTTATCGGCCGTCGCCATCGCATAGACGAAGCCGGAGCATACCGCCTGCACATCGAAGGCTGCCCCCTTCGACATGCCGATGCCATGCTGGATGCGCACCGCCGTCGAGGGAAACGTCCGATCCGGCGTCGCCGTCGCGCAGATCAAAAGGTCAATATCGACAGGATCGATACCGGCCCGGATCAGCGCCGACTTCGCCGCCCGTATGCCAAGGTCAGAGGTGAATTCCCCTTCAGCGGCAATGTGGCGAGCCTTGATCCCCGTCCGCTCCTGTATCCACGCGTCGTTGGTATCGACCAGCTTGGACATCTCCGCATTGGTCATAATGCGTTCTGGCAGGTAGGCACCAACCCCTCTGACGACTGATCGGATCATGACTGAGGCTTGCCCTTTCATCGTGTTGTCAACGCGTCCATCGACCGCCCTGCAGCCGATATCGCTCGTCCTGACGCAGCCAGCGCCCCGCCGCGCTGATGCCTTTGGCTCCCCGGCAATCTTATTATCCGAGCCGGAAGCGCGACGTTCGGCTCAACTTGCAAGTTGCTTAGCAAGCCGGCCATGAAAATCGTTAAGGTCATTGCGCAGCCGCTCCACAAGGCCGCTTTCCGCCATATCCTGGCCGATATCGATCGCACTCGCAAAGCCGAGCGCATCCGTCCCCCCGTGGCTCTTCACGGCAAGCCCGTTGAGGCCGAGAAAAGTGCCACCATTGACCCGGCGCGGGTCCATCTTGTTCTTGAGTATCCGGAACCCACCTTGCGCCAGGAACGCCCCGACGCGCGACAACACCGACCGCCCCATCGCATCCTTGAGGTACTGCCCGATCTGGCGCGCCGTCCCTTCAGCCGTCTTGAGCGCGATGTTACCGGCAAATCCTTCCACGACGATCACATCGACGCGCCCCTGCCCGATCTCATCGCCCTCCACGAAACCCTTATAGTTGATCGGCAGCTCATCAATGTCGCGCAGGATCTGGTGCGCCTGCTTGACCTCGTCGTTGCCCTTGATTTCTTCCGCCCCGACGTTCAGCAGCCCGACGCTTGGTCGCTCGATATGAAACAGCGCCCGCGCCATCGCAGCCCCCATCAGCCCGAAATCGCACAGCTGCGATGCGCTCGCCCCGATATTCGCCCCGACATCCAGCACGATGCATTCGCTGCGCACCGTCGGCCAGATCGCCGCAATCGCCGGCCGCTCGATATCGGCGACGGGCCGCAGCACGATCTTGCTCATCGCCATCATCGCACCGGTATTGCCGGCCGAGACGACGACATCGCTTTCCCCCTCTGCCACCGATTTGATCGCGAGCCACATGCTCGACGTGCGCCCCTGACGGATCGCCTGGCTTGGCTTCTCGTCCATCGCGATGGCGGCATCCGTGTGGATGATCTCGGCCACCTGCCCCAGCGCCCCATGGCGCGCGAGCACGGGCGCGATCCGCTCGCGGTCTCCGAACAGTTTAAAGCGCAGATTTGGATGGCGCGTCAGGGAGAGTGCAGCCCCCGCGACAGTCACGTCGGGGCCGTGGTCTCCTCCCATCGCGTCGAGCGCAATCATAAGCGACGATGGCATGAATTTCGGTCGTTTATTGTTGTGGGTCGGGTGGACAGCCTTTCACGACGGCTGCCGGCGGCGACATTATCCACCCTGCGTTGCAATACAACAGCTTTCACCAAGTGTGCATGCCGGGCGGACAGGCCAACTTGCCACACCTGACGGGCGAACGCGACACTCAATCATCCGACTTCTCACCGCCCGCAGACAGCGCCTTGAGCTTTGCAAAGGGGTTTTCACTGGTTTCCGCTGGCGCCGTCTCGCCGCCGGCTTCCCACTGCTCCAGTTCACTGTCTGCCGACCGCGGAAACGGGTCTGCCGCCAGCGCAACAATCTCGGAGATGATCTCGCCGACATCAATCCGCCCATTCACGATCGCCTCGGGCGGGTCGTCTTCGAGCGGATCGAACCCGACCTCGAGTTCGCTTTCCCGCCCCCGTAGCCCCTCCTCGAACACGACGTCAATTGGCTCGTCGATCTCCTGAAACATCGCCTCGAGCGTCACCCCACATGTCTGTTCGAGCCGCGCCCTAACCCGCCCATCGACGATGAAACGCCCACCAGCCTTGGGCCG
Organism: uncultured Alphaproteobacteria bacterium; assembly: GCA_963696075.1. Lineage (GTDB taxonomy): Bacteria > Pseudomonadota > Alphaproteobacteria > Rhizobiales > Hyphomicrobiaceae > CAJQQK01. Next base: position 198,164 of record CAVOJD010000002.1, read on the forward strand.
GACCGTGTAGCGCGCCGAAAGCTCAAGACACGTCGCATTGCCGATGCGCGAGCTCATCTTCGCCAATTCGTCCTGGCTCGCCTCTTTCGCGAACGTCTTCGCCTCACGGATCTCGGCGGCCCGGTGACTCCATGCCAATGTGCTCATCGCTCTCGCCGACACCCTTTCAACAATCGAGTTCCTACCCCCTGAAACCTACGCCCTCGCCACCGGCGCGGGAAAGGCCGGCAACGCCCCATCGCCCTGCCCCAGCGACCAGCCCGCCAGGTTTTGCCGGGCAGCGGCGGCATAACGCGCCAGCCGGTCCGCGCGTTCCCCACTCTGGCCATCAAATATCAGCTCGTCGATCAATGCCGCAGGCGTCATATCCTCCGCCCCATCGAACGCCTGGCGATAGAGCACGTCGCGATCGTGCAAGCCGCCGGCAGCCTTGCGCACCTTGCGCGGCACGCTCGTATCGCCAACCGCCATCTCGCGCATCGAGCCATCGACATCGCGCACGAACGCTTCAACCAGCGCCTGCCCCACGGCCCGCTCCGCCTTCCCGTCCCCGCTCAACCGTTCGAGCACGAGCGAAAGATGCAGCACGATCAGCTCGTATCGCTTTTCCGCGACATCCTGGACACCATGAACGGTATAAAAATCCGGGTGCCGGGCCTGCGTCACGATCGAGCCATAAAGCTCTGTTGCCGTCCGCCCCTCAGGGCTTCGGCTGCGAAACCAGTCAAGTAGATTGAGCATGCCGACGTTCAACCTCTCCCGCGTGCTGTGGACGACACCCAGCTTGCCCACCCGGCACTGTGTGATCGCTGTAAAATCGTTTTGATTCGATCAGAGAGATGACCATTCTTCAATTGCCAGGCAAGACCACCCGAATGGAAAACCGTCAGGCCCTCCTGAACAAACATACATTGGCGCTCGTCGCGCTGGCCGCCTCGGTCGCCCTCACCGGGTGTTCGACGACAACGCTGAAGCACGGCCAGCACTATACCGCCGCCGAACTCCAGCAGGTCCAACCCGGCATGAGCCAGGACGAAGTGCGCATGGCCCTCGGTTCGCCTGCGACCACGTCCACGGTCAACGCCGCCACCGCCTACTACTATATCGCCTCGACCAGCACACAGACCGCCTTCCTCGACCCCAAGGAGCTCGATCGCAAGGTCGTCGCGGTCTATTTCACGCCCGTCGGCAGCGTCGAGCGCATCGCCCAGTACGGCATCAAGGACGGCAAGGTCTTCGATTTCGTCAATCGCGAAACCCCGGCCGCCACCCAGTCGGATGAAGGCCTCATCAAGATGCTGTTCCGCAATCTTGGCCGGCGCGGATCTCCATTCGGCGAGTAGTCTCCCGACCGCACGCGTCGGGCTTGAAACAGGCGCCCCGCCCCGCGCATTGCAAACAGCCTGCGCGCGCCTGTTACATTATCCAAAATTCAATAAGTCGAGCCGAAATTGGTCCCAAATCGTCACGTCTATGTCTCTTTTCAGCCGCAACGATCCGTCATGTTCGGGGAACTGGGGTTCAAGGGATGCGGAAACGCTGCACCGTTGGCAGCGTTTCACACGACAGGGATAAATCATGTTCGATCACATCGATAACGTCGTTCCGTTCAACCCTTGGCCGATGCCGGCAACCGCAACAACCGGCGCCACAGCAGAAAAACGCCGCGCAGCCGCCGAATTTCTCGCAGCCTGCCCCTCACGGCGCATCGAACTTGCCCTGGCCGACATGGAAGCCGCCGAGCAATCACCCCACTACATGATCGACATGAACTCCTGGCATGCCCCGAACCCGGCTGTCGGCATTTGCACCGTCTGTCTCGCCGGCGCCATCCTCGCCAACCGCCACCCGATTCGCCCCGACCAGGTCTACGTCGGCCCATTCGAAGCCGACGGCCCCGGCGAATACGCCACGTCCGCCCAGTGGGACCGGATTCTGTGCAGCATTGATGAATTGCGCAATGGCTTCGTCGACGGCTTCCTCGTTGAAGACGGCCGCGTTCCCGACGCCGCAATAGAGGCTTTCGTTACCCGCCACGGCCCGGAAGATATCTGCGATCCATTCCCCGGCTACGTCCCATACGACCACGATCCGCACGCCTTCAAGGCATGGGCCCATGGCGTTGCTGGAAAGCTCGCAGCCGCGGGCCACTGACGCAGAAAACCGAGATCGCTCACTGTCGCAGAGCACTGGCGCCGCCCACCATTCAGCATGCGCGGCACCGTCGTGTGGCGTCAGTAGCGCTTGAACGCATCCGTCTTCGCGTCCTGATAGAGCACCCGCCGCTTGATCTCGCTATCCGCCGCACACAGCGCAAAGTCATCCTCATGCAGCCGCCCCCTCGGTGCCCCGGCGATCTTGAAGTGCCCGTAACGATCCTCGCCCGCCACCAGCGCCACAAGTGAACGATCGCCCGTGGTTTGCTTCATCGACGGCTTGATGTAGCGGATCGCCGAGCCGATCCGCCGGTCATCCGTCGTATTCGGTCCCGACGCATGGAACAGATGCCCGTGGTGCATCGAGGCCTGCCCCGTGTCGAGCACCACCTCCACCCCGTCCTTGTCATCGACGTCGACGGCGATTTCCTGCCCGCGCGTCAGCAGGTTGTTTTCATCAAACGTATCGCGGTGCGCGACCTGCGCATTCTTGTGGCTGCCTGCCACGAACTTCATGCACCCGCTCGCCGATGTCGCCGGCGACAACGCCACCCAGCACGTCGTCTCCTCCGCGTCATCCAACCCCCAGTACGTCAGGTCCTGGTGCCACGAGACGATCTTCGGTGAATTCGCCTCCTTGATGAACAGCCCCGAACTCCACACCATCAGATCCGGCCCCAGCACTGCGCTCGCAGCCCGGATCAGGTTCGGATTGCGCACCAGCCGGTCGAATGACGGCAACAGTCGGTCCGGATAGGCCCTGAGCAGCGCCAGCCGTTTCGGGTCATCGGCCAGCTCCCGCTCCGCGGCCTCCAGATCGGCCCGCACCGCCTCGGCGTCTTCCCGCGGCACGACATCGATCGGGAACACGAACCCATCGCGCCCATAAACCTCCGCGATCTCGCCAACCCCCATCTGATTGACGTCCTCGATGGTCTTCGTCCCCATGGTCTCACTCCCTATCCTGCAACTATCCTGACGCGATCCTGTGCCGTGACCGTTCTGCATCCACCCCGCCTCAGCCCTTCTTCGGCCCCTTCTTGTCGTTGCTCACTTCCGGGAAAATCCAGAACGAGAACACCGAAAACGCCCCGAGGAACAGCGCCAGATATGGCGCAAGTCCATCCCCATCGAGCCAGGCGAGAAAAAAGTATCCCGCAATCGCAACCGCCAGCACGACAGCCGAGAAAATGATCTTGATATGGACCGGCATCGCTCATCCTCCACACAAAAGTCCGCCAACCCGGACCTTATCAACCCTGCGCCACGACATACATCGCACCAAGCACCGCAACGCCCGCGGCAATCACCAAAGCCAGACCGGCCTGCGTCTCCTTGATCGAGGCCGGCAGGTCCTGGACCAGAAACGGCGCGAACAGAAAAGCAAACCCGCCGAGGACAACGCTCGTCGTCCACCGCAGCGTGTCAGCCGCCATCAAAACGCTCGCCACCGCCACCCCCGCCATCACCGCAAGGCCTGTGAAAACCAGCACCGGCCCAACGCCCCGCCGCATCGGCTGAGGCGCCGCACTGAGCGGCAGATGACCGAAAACGAACAACAGCCCTGCGCAACCAACCAGCCACGTCCCCGCCAGCATCACCGCCATGGCCCAGTTCGGTTCAACAGCAGACATCGCCGCAGACGTTCCTTTTGATCTGCCCACGCGGGCATGGACTTGGAATTGGACACCAAGGTATGCCACTAATATATCACGCGCAACCAGCCACACCGATCACCGGTCGATGGTTGCATCAATGCGGAGGCAGACGTGAAAACCTATCAGGGCGACCGCACAATCGACGGCATCATCGTCACCGTCGATGACGCCCCCCTCGACGATCACTGCGAAATCAAGACCCTCTCGGAAGATGGCTTCGAATGGGGCTTCGAGGGTCCGGCCTCGGCGCAGTTGGCGCTTGCCATCCTGGCCGACCACCTCGATGACAACGCCCGCGCGCTTACCCTTCATGAGGCCTTCATGCGCGAAGTCGTCGCCAATTTCGCCAACGAATGGGTCATGACCAGCGCCGATGTCCAGGAGGCCGTCGACGCGCTGTCGGCATAACCGGCCGCCTCAACCGATGCCGCCGGCGGTGGCTTGAGCCGCCCGGCGCACCGTGATATATCACCAATCAAGCTCGGTGCGGTACGCCCGTTGTTTTGCGCACCGACACGGAAGTTGCCCCTCAGCGGAGAAGTCCCATGGATTTAAGCGCAGCCGAACTCAGCCACAGTGACATGAGCGAACGCCAGCGCGGCTACCGGGCGACGTACCGCGAGCGCGTCGCGGGCTGGTACAATGGCTGGCTGCATGTCGTCATCATCTACACCATCGGCCTGACCGCGCTTTATATCTACATCTCGAACATGCACGCAGTCTCGTTCGTCGAGTTCCTGACGGTGCCGCTGACGTTCCTGATGTGCAATTTCTTCGAATGGTGGCTGCACCGCTTCGTCATGCACCGCCCCTCGAAGATCCCCCTCTTCCGCGCCGTCTATTCACGCCACACCCTGATGCATCATCAGTTCTTCACCGACACCGAGATGCGCTTCGCCGGCCAGCACGACTTCCGCGTCACCTTCTTCCCCCCCTACGCCCTCGTCGTCTTCACGCTGATGTCGATCCCCGCAGCCCTCTTCCTTGGCTGGGCGCTCTCGCCAAACGTCGGCTGGCTGTTCATCACCACCACGACGTCGATGTATCTCATCTATGAGTTCATGCACTTTTGCTGTCACATCGATGAGAACTGGTTCGTGCGCAACGCCCCCTTCATCAACACGATCCGCCGCCATCACACCGCCCACCACAACCAGAACATCATGATGGAGCGGAACATGAACCTCACCTTCCCGGTGATGGACTGGCTGTTTGGCACCAGCGATCTCAACCGCGGCTTCCTCGGCCACATCTTCAACGGCTACGATACCGCCCACGTGAAGACCGACATGCGCAAGACGTCCGCAACGCCGAAGGTGCGCAAGCCTGCAACCGGCGCCACCGTCCAACCGGCCGAATAGGCGTCACGGAACGCAGCGCCCTTGCCCATGCGATCTGCCTGGAACCAGGCGACCCGAGCGGGCGCTCACCGTGCTCGCACGCCCGATCAGACCCGCACCACCACATCGATCGACTTGCGCGTGAATTCCTCGATGTAATCGATCAGCCGGTCCGACGCCTGCGCCGCCCGGTGGGCGTGGCCCGAGCGGATCGTATCGGCCAGGTCCGCGTGCAGCCGGGCACACAACGGCAGGTCGAGCACCTGCCGGTAGTGCATGTACCAGAACCGCCGTGACAGCCCATGGATCAGCTCCATCGCGTTGCGCGCATATGCATTGTGGCAGGCCGCAGCAACCAGCTCATTGAGATCCCGGTCAAGCCGCATGAACGTCACGTCGTCTTCCGTGATCGCCGTCTTCAGCATCCCCTCAGCAATGCCCCGAAAGCGCGCCCGGTCCTCCTCCCCCGCCCGCTCCGCTGCAAGCCGCGCCATCAACCGCTCCAGTTCGCGCCGCACGATCAGAAGCTCAAGCTGGCTCTTGACGTCGATCTCCGAAACCATGACGCCCCGGCGCGGAATGACGACGACGAGCCCTTCCCGCGCGAGCTGTTGCAACGCCTCGCGCACCGGCGTCCGGCCGATCCCGAGCGCCTCCACCAGCACCCCCTCCGACAACACCTCCCCCGGCCTGAGCACCAGCGTAACGATGCGCTCCTCGATTTCATCGTAGGCCGCCTTCGTCAGCGATTTCCCGCCCGCCACTATCACCATAGTCCTTGCCTCATCGTCACGGCTCGCCGGTCATCGCCTCAGTAAGGCCGATCTTTGGATCGCTGAGCCGGTCTTCATCCACCCGCGCCAACGTGGGCACCAGCCGCCGCGCCTGCATATAATCGCGCGGCCGGTTGATCGCATCGACCGCGATCAGCCGGCCATCCTTCAGATAGGCGACCGAAAACGAACCGCCCCCGACATCGCCGCGCACGATCTCGCGATCGGAAAACTGACTGAGCCCGGCAATCTGATACTTCACGTCATACTGGTCCGACCAGAACCAAGGCACCGGATCATATCGCTCCGCCCGCCCCAGCATCGCGTGCGCTGCAGCCTTGGCCTGATCAATTGCGTTTTGCACGGACTCGAGCCGCAACCGCCGCCCATACCGCCCACTCGGAAACGACGCGCAATCGCCCGCGGCAAAGATCCCCGCCACACTCGCAGCCGTCGTCTCGTCGACCTCTATACCATTATCCACCCTGAGCCCCGCCCGCAGCGCCAGCCCGTCATTCGCCACCGCCCCGATCCCGATCAGCACCCAGTCACACCCGAACGCCTCATCCGTGGTCTCAACCACGAGCCCGCCCGCCTGAACCCGGTCGATGCCCGTGACCGTCACCCCATGCTCGATGCGCACCCCGTTCGCCCGGTGCAAGCCTTCGAAGTATCGCGACACGACCGCACTTGTGGTGCGCGCCATCACCCGCTCGCCCGCCTCCAACACCGTCACCTCAAGTCCGAGCGCCCGGCAACAGGAAGCCACCTCGAGCCCGATGTAGCCGCCGCCGATGATGACGGCCCGGCCCCCCGCCTGAACGAGCGGACGCATCAAATTGACGTCGGCAAGGTTGCGGATCGCAAACACCCCCGAATGGTCGACGCCGGAGATCGCCAGTGGCCGCGGTTTGCTACCGGTTGCAAGCAACACCTGATCGAATGGAACTTCTGCACCATCCGCCAACTCCAGCCGCCGGTTCTCAGCATCCAGCCGGATGACGCCGTTTGAAAACTCACACGCAACGTCGTTCTCCTTGAAGAACTTGTCCGGCAGCAGCTTCAGACTGTCCCGCCCGACGTCACCTGCAAGATACTTCTTCGACAGTGGCGGCCGCTGGTACGGCGCATGCCCTTCTTCGCCAATCAGGAACACGCGGCCACGGAAGCCGCCGGCGCGCAACGACACCACCGCCTGCGCACCCGCCTGCCCCGCACCGATGATCACGATCGTCTTGTTCTGCAATGCGCTCATGCCTTGGAATACGCTCGTGCGCCCCCCTTCGATCGCACGCCGGATGCAAGCGCACACGCAGATGATCGGCGAATTCGGAACAGCAAGAGACTGATTAGAGCAAAAAAATGTGTGCGGCCAATTGTCAAGCGCCCGCTCTTCTGGGTTAAATGCTCATGATGACGTCAGGACTGCTCCAGCAAACACCACCTCACAGCTCCAGCATCCTGCCTATCACACCCGCGGGCCGCATCTTGCGACCGGCACACCAAGGAGCCGACCGATCCGAAACGTTTCACCCAGCAACAAGAAACGAAGGACGCCACATCGGCCAACGATCGATTGAGCAACCAATAAAAACAATCGGCATTTTCCAAAAAGGTCAAAAGAGGAAGGACACCCACGAATGAGCTGGATGAAAACCAAAGCGGCACTCGCAGCCGTCGTCCTAGGGACAACGGCGTTTACCGCAACGGCCCCGGCAACCGCAGCCGAAAACTGGTCGATGGCAACGCCCTGGGGCGGCGGCCCTCTGCTTGAGTACCTCGCCAAAGGCATTGGCAAGGAAGTCGAACTCCTCACCAACAACGAGATCAAGGTCGAAGTCTTCCCCGGCGGCACGCTCGGCAAAGCCCTCAAGGTCACCGACACCGTGTCGAAGGGCGTGGCCAAGATGGGCCACAACTGGGCCGGCTATGACTGGGGCATCGATCGCACCGCGGTCCTTTTTGGTGGTTTCTCTGGCAACATGCCCTGGGAGAAGATGGCGCACTGGTACTTCCGCGGCGGCGGCGCCGAACTCCTGATGGAATGGCGCATGGAAAAATTCGGCGTTGCCTCCATTCCCTGCGGCTCGCAACCGCCTGAAATCTTCCTCCACAGCCACAAGAAGGTTGCCACTCTTGCCGACTACAAAGGCATGAAGGTTCGCACCTCCGGCGCCTGGGCCGAGATTGCCCAGACGATGGGCGCTTCCACCGTCATTCTGCCGGGCTCGGAAGTCTATCCCGCCCTTGAGCGCAAGGTCGTCGATGGCATCGAGTGGGGTACGCCCTTCATGAACGAGTCGGCCGGTTACGAGAAGATCGCCAAGTTCATCGTCGTGCCCGGCATTCACCAGCCGAGCGCCTTCCACGAATGTCAATTCTCGAAGGCCGTCTGGGAAAAGCTCGACGACCGCACGAAGACACTCATGAAGCGTGCCGGCCAGCAGTACTTCTTCAACTTCTGGCTCGAAGTTGGCCACAAGGATGCACCCGCATTCCAGAACTTCAAGAAGGACCCGAACGTCGAAATCGTCGACCTCGATGCAGAGTTCAAGGCCGCTGCAGCGAAGGCTACCGAAGAGTGGGCCGCCAAGCAGGGCGAAGGCAACGAGTGGTTCACCAAGGTCTGGGAACACCAGAAGGCCTATAACGCGACGTGGTCGGAATCGAACCGTTACCGCAACGTCGAATAGTGCGACACACCGGCGGCGGTTAACCGCCGCCGCCGGCCCCCCTCCCGCGCCCCCCTCGCGTGGCGCCGCCATGCCGTGCCCCGACAGTCCACTGTCTCGGGACACGCGTCCTCCCGCCACTTCCCCGACCTCGAACAATAATTGGATGCTTCCGTGATTGTCCGTCTCATTCAGGGCATCGAGGCGTTTTCCGTCTTCATCGGCTGGATCGGAGCGTGGGTCATGGCCCCGCTGATCGCCTCGATGGTGTACGAAGTCCTCGCCCGCCACCTTTTCAACGCCCCCACCTTCTGGGCCTACGAGATCGGCTACATGCTGGCCGGCACCTGTTATCTGTTCGGCATGGCCTACTGCATGAAGCAGAAGGGTCACGTCCGCGTCGATTTCCTCTACGACCGGGTCGGCCCGAAATGGCGCGCAATCATCGACATCTTCGGCTACTGCGTCCTGCTCCTGCCAGGCGCGCTTTGGGTCACCTGGGGCCTCTACGAGTTCGCCGTCGAGGCTTATGTATCGGGTGAGGTTTCTGGTGAATCGGCCTGGAACCCCATCGTCTGGCCGTTCCGCACGATCTGGGTCATCGCCTACATCGCGCTCTGCCTCCAGACGATCGCCGAGATCCTGAAATCTTTCCTCGTTCTCTTTGGATACGCCGACGAGGAATTTATTGAACATCACGGAGCCGAAGTATGAGCATTGAAATCGGCTTGTTGATGTTCCCAGCCTTGATGATCGCGATCTTCCTCGGGATTCCCGTGGCGTTCGCGTTGATGGGGATTGCCGTCTTCTTCGGCTACTACCGCTTTGGCGATGCCCTCGTCCATCAGCTCATCTCAAAAGTCGACGACGTCGCCTCCTATTACGTTCTCGCAGCCGTGCCTCTCTTCGTCTTCATGGGCGTGATGCTTGAGCGCTCCGGCATCGCGGAGAAACTGTTCGAGGCGATCCACCTGTGGACCCGCCGTCTGCCCGGCGGCCTCGCCGTCGGCACCGTCCTTCTCTGCGTTGTCTTCGCCGCTGCCTCCGGCGTCGTGGGCGCGACAGAGGCCGTCGTTGGCCTCCTCGCGATCCCGATCATGATGCGCTACTCCTACAACAAGGCGCTGATCTCCGGCACGATCTGCGCTGGCGGCTCGCTCGGCACCATCATCCCGCCCTCCGTCGTCGTTGTCATCCTCGCACCAGTTGCCGACGTCTCCGTCGGCGATCTCTTCGTTGGGATGCTCATCCCCGGCTTACTCCTCGCCTTCCTCTACATCGTCTACATCATCGGGCGCTGCATCATTTGGCCGGAAGACGGCCCCCGCCTGCCGCCGGATCCGAGCGATCCGCCGCTGCTCCAGAAGCTCTACATCACCGCCACGGCGATGATGCTGCCGCTGTTCCTGATCTTCTCCGTCCTCGGCACCATCGTCCTCGGCTGGGCCACCCCCACCGAGGCCGCCGCCATGGGCGCCATCGGCACAGTCATCCTGACCATCGCCTACGGCCAGTTCGACCTGAAGACGCTGCATGAATCCTTCATGAAGACGCTACAGGTCACCGCGATGATCCTGACGATCCTGCTCGGCGGCACCATGTTCGCCGGCGTCTTCGTCGCCCTCGGCGGCATCAGCGCGGTTGAAGGCCTGACGGCGGCCGCCAACCTGACAGCAAATCAGACCATCTTCATCCTCCTCCTGCTCGCCTTCCTGGCCGGCTTCGTCCTCGACCTGATCTCTATCGTCCTGATCATCATTCCGGTGGCGATCGCGATCATGCGCAAGATGGGCGTCGATGATGTCTGGTTCTGCATCATGTTCCTGGTCGTGATCCAGACGAGTTACCTGACGCCCCCGATGGCACCGGCCATCTTCTATCTGCGCGGCATCTCGCCACCCGAAATCACGCTCGGCGACATGTACCGCGGCGTCATTCCGTTCATCGGGATCGAGTTGATCGTCCTGGCGCTGGTCTACTTCTTCCCGGCACTTGCTCTATGGTTGCCACAGCTCGTCTTCGGTTAGCCGGCACCCGGCCAGCCCTGCAACCAGGTCAGCAAACGCAAAGAGGCCGGACAAAATGTCCGGCCTCTTTATTTCCACGCACGCCAACCGCGCCGCAGTCTCATTTCCCATTCATTCACCGCGCATCGCGATACGCCGCAATCGCCTTCCCGAACGCTTCGAATAGCGCCTTGTTGATCGGATTGCGCTGCGGGTCATACTCGGCATGCCATTGCACCCCCAATGCGAACCCCGGCGCATCCTTGATGCTGATGGCCTCCACCGTGCCGTCTTCCGCCACCCCCTCGATGACAACGCGCGGCCCGGCCTTTTCCACCCCCTGTCCGTGCAGCGAATTCACCCGGATCGTCTCACACCCGAGGATGCGCACAAACACCCCATCCTCGATCAGCCGCACATCATGGCGATCCGCGAACACCACCTCCGGATCGGGATGGATCTCGCCGTTCTCAAGCCGCGGCATCCGGTGGTTCATCCGCCCCGGCAGATCCCGGATCTCGGGATGCAGCGAGCACCCGAACGCAACCGCCATCTCCTGCATCCCCCGGCACACACCAAACAGCGGCAAACCGCGCTCGACACACGCCTCCGACAGGCTGAGTGCAACCGTGTCGCGGTTCTCATCATAAGGCTCATACGCAGGCGCCGGCTCCGCGCGAAACCGCGTCGGGTGCACATTGGCCCGCGCCCCCGTCAGCAGCACCCCGTCGACCACATCCAACAGCGCCTCGATATCCGTGATGTCCGGCACGCCGGCAAACATCAGCGGCAGCGCCCCGGCCACATCCGCCACCGCCCGCAGGTTCTTCTCCCCCACGACCTGTGCGGGAAACCGGCTCTCAAGAACACGGGCATTGCCGATAACGCCAACGACCGGTTTCGACATCTCAATTCTCCCTGACGCACCATCGTGCCTGAAGCATTGCCACCTGGAGCACCTGCATCAACATTCCGTCTTCAGCGCACACCGCGCCCTACCAGACCACCGCCTGCCGCAACCACGTCACCCCTTGAGGTCGCCAAACGCCGCGCCGAGACGCGCCACAGCCTCTTCGATCCGCGGGCGTGGCGTTGCAAAGTTGAACCGCAGCCGGTTTTCACCGCCCGGCCCGAACTGAGGCCCCGGGCTCGCGAATATCTTGGCGGTATCCTTCACCCGCGCCACGACGTCATCCGCAGCAAGCCCCGTACCATTGAAGTCGATCCACGCCAGATACGTCGCATCCAGCGGCATCGCCCGCGCCCCCGGCACCGCTGCTTCGATGCCCTGATGCAGCAGGTCCCGGTTCGCCTGGAGATACGGGATCAGCGCATCAAGCCACGCGTCCCCCGTCCGCCACGCAGCCTCCGTCGCAATCATGCCGAACGCGTTGTAGGAGCCGAGCCCCGCGGCGGCGATACGCTGATCGAGCCGCTTCTTCAGGTCCGGATTGGACGTGACACACGCCCCCACATGCGCCCCCGCCAGGTTGAACGTCTTTGTTGCCGCCACGCACGTGATCAGCCGATCGGCCACATCCGGCGCCGCAACAATCGTCGGCGTATGCTTCGCCCCTGCGAACACAAGATCACAGTGGATCTCATCCGACACCAGGATCAGGTCACGGTCGACACAGAAATCCGCCAGCGCCACGATCTCCTCGCGCGTCCACACCGTCCCCCCCGGATTGTGCGGCGAGCAGAAGAATACAATCTTGGTGCGCTCTGTGAGCTTATCGCCCAGCGCCTCCAGGTCCATGAAATAGCGCCCCTGGCGCTCCTCCAGTTCACCATCCAGGATCACACGGTCATTGCTCGTGATGATCCGTCGAAACGCATGATAGGCAGGCGGAAACACAACGACTTCATCGCCCGGTTCGCTCAACGCCTGGATGATCAACCCGAGCCCGGACACGATCCCCGGCGTCGGACTGACCCATTCCGGCTTCGGCGTCCATCCGTGCCGCCTGGTCATCCACTCACCCAGCGCCTCGGCCCAACTGCCCGTATCCGCATAGTAGCCGTAGGTGCCGCGTCCAACGAACGTATTGAGGGCCTCGACCACCCCCTCAGGCGCTGCGAAATCCATGTCCGCCACCCACATCGCCAATCCGTCCTGAGGATCGATCCCGGAAAGCTTGAACATGTTGTCCCATTTGGACGCATGCGTTCCGCGACGCTCGATCAGGCGGTCGAAATCGAACATGTAGGCAGGCTCCTTGATGGCAATTTCACGGCGCGCACGTGCGGACCCAAACGTGGTAAACCGCACGCCTCCGGCAGACGGCGCACTGCATCTACTCCGGCGGCGGCCAAAGTTATAGAATAAAAAAGTCGGGAGAGACAATTTGGTGCGGCCGAGAGGACTCGAACCTCCACGGCTTTTGGCCACTACCACCTCAAGGTAGCGCGTCTACCAGTTCCGCCACGGCCGCATCCGGGCCTCTTTCGAAGAAGCCAAGTCAAGGCGTCGGGTCATTGCCTTTCGCCAAGGCGCCTGCCATATCAAGCCGACAGACAAATTGCAAGACGAGACCGCTGACAAGACCACCTTTCTCGGCGAATTGTAAAATCCGCCCCGTTTGAGAACCCGTTTGCGCCCCTCTGGGCCGCCCCGCCGGGCTTGGCCGGCGCCCTGGCCAATTACTCGCCCCTTCGCCGCCCCCCCGTCCAATGAACCGACAGAGCCGCCCCGTGACGTCACCAACACCGATAGGATGGGCAATCAGCCGTCACCCGGTTGATTACGCCACCGCCATCCATGTGATGGAGACCCGCGCGGCCGCCATTGCCGCCGGTGAGGCCCGCGAACTGATCTGGCTCCTCGAGCACCCCCCTCTCTACACCGCCGGCACCAGTGCCCGCGACGCCGACCTCATTGATGCCGCCCGGTTCCCCGTCCACAAAACCGGTCGCGGCGGTCAGTTCACCTATCACGGCCCCGGCCAGCGCGTCGTCTACACGATGCTCGACCTGCGCCGCCACCGCCGCGACGTCCGCGCCTTCGTCGAGAGCCTCGAGGCGTGGGTCATCAACACGCTGGCGCGCTTCTCCGTTCGCGGCGAAATCCGCCCCGGCCGCGTCGGTGTCTGGGTCCCGGGACTTGGGGCAGACGGTGAGGAGGAAGAAAAGATCGCCGCGATCGGCATTCGTGTCCGCCGCTGGGTGGCCTTCCACGGCCTGAGCCTCAACGTCGATCCGGACCTGACCCATTTTGCCGGCATCGTACCGTGCGGCATCGCCGACCATGGCGTCACCAGCCTCAAGGCCCTCGGCCACGACGTGACCATGGACGCGGTCGACGCAGCACTGCGCGCGACCTTCAGCGAGTTGTACCCTGACACCACCCTGGAGCCCGAACCGGCCCCCGATGATGCCGTCGAGGCGATGACCTGGACATGACCTGGACGCCAGGTCCAGCTAAGTCCGCCGAACAACAGCCATTCCGCCACCACGCAACCCGCGGGCGCTACTGAGCGGCAGGCGGCTTGCCATCTCCGCTCTGCGCCGCCTGGCCCCCGGCATCGCTTTCGGGCTTCTCGACAATCTCGCCGTCGAAGTAGACGAGCCCTCCCTCGATCGACAGCCGTTCGTTGCCCTCGATCAGGAAGTCGCGGTTCACATCCTCGTCGATCCGGATAACGCACCCATCGACACAGAAGTCCCGGATCGAGCCGCCGGCCGGCACGTCGAGCTGGCGCCGCATGCTCTTCACCTTGACGGTAACGCTGCGGACAACGTCGTCACGGTTCTCGAGCACTTGCGCGCGCGCGCAATCGCCAGCGATTGCGCCGCCGACGATCAACACACCCGCCGCCAACGCAAGTCGGATCACCCGGCCTGCCGATCCCTCGAACGTGTTCATGTCGTCCAACTCCATGCGCAATAACCGGCCGTGGCGTCAGACGCCGCCACCGCTTCAACACCAGAGCACGTCACAAAGACGTCAGAACTGTGGGCTCGACGCCAACCCGGTCAGGACTTGCGCGCCGCCTTCTTGGCAGGTGCCTTCTTGGCTGCGACCTTCTTTGCGGGAGCCTTTTTCGCAGGCGCCTTCTTCGCAGCAACCTTCTTCGCGGGCGCTTTCTTCGCCGCGACCTTCTTTGCGGGTGCCTTCTTTGCCGGCGACTTCTTCACCGCGGCCTTCTTGGCAGCCGCTTTCTTGGCCGGAGCCCGCGTCACTGCCGCACGCTTCACCGACGCCTTGCTCGCAGCCGCCTTGCGCGTGACCGCCTTCTTCGTTGCAGCTTTCTTCGCCGGTGCCTTCTTCGCGACGGCCTTCTTGGCGGGAGCCTTCTTCGCGGCTGTCTTCTTCACCGCTGTCTTCTTCACTGCGGCTTTCTTCGCAGGCGCCTTCTTGGCCGCCGTCTTCTTCGCATTAGCCTTGGCCGGTGCCGGCGCCGATTTCTTCGAAGCGGCCTTCTTCGCCGCGGCCCGCGTCCGTGTCGCAGCCTTCACCGCAGCTTCCTTGCCTGCGATCCCGAGGCTGCGCGCCATCGCGCCTTTAAGCGAGACACCCTTCTGCGCAACGCTCTTCACGGCTGCGGCATGCGCCTTGCTGTCAGCGCTCGCGGTTGTCTTCGCGACAGCCTTCTTCGCAACAGCCTTCTTCGTCGTCGTCGATTTCGCGACCGCCTTCTTCGTTGCGGCCGCCTTGCTCGCAGCCTTCTTCGGCGCGGCTTTTTTCGTCGGTGATTTCTTCGTCGCCGTCGTCTTCGCAGACGTCTTCTTACTCTTACTCTGAGGTGCCTTCATGGACGGAATCCCTTCTTGTCAGTTCGCCTCCAAGGGCAGTCGTCCAACGCAAATTCTCACCGAACACGCAGAACAAACCGCACTTGATGTCTTGTGCATCTTCACTTCAAACGGAATTTTTCACTGACTACAATCGAAAACAACAATTCAGGCGAGTCGATAGTGGAAGTTTCGTTACGCAAAATGCAACGCAACGTGCCACGAGACGCCATCCAAACGAACGCGATCGCACCGCTCACACATCGCTGGCGCACACATCTCAATCGCTAAGTTCGAACACGCAGCGCACCTTCCAACTGACATCAACGACGCGTCGTCCGTTGCGTTCCCTCACGCAGCACCGCACCGAAATCGATCATCCAGTCACAAACGAAAACGCACGTGGCCTCACCAAAGAGGACCACGTGCGCACGTCAACGTCTCAACGTTTGCCGGTGCTTGAAAGCCGGCTCAGTAGCCGATCGCCATGCCATCCTTGCGCGGGTCCGATCCCCCGACCAACACGCCCGCCTTACGGTCAACCGAGATGATCTGACCACCACCCCACGGGATGCCGCGCTCGCCCACCTGATGGCCCTTGGCGCTGAGCCCGGCCCGCAAAGCCTCCGACGCCGCCGCCTCGACGAGCACCTTGCCGCCATCGAAGAACACACGCTGTCCATCGAGGGCTTCCTGCACGTCCATGCCATAATCGAGCATGTTTGCGAGCACATGCGCATGACCCGCCGGCTGGAACGCGCCGCCCATCACACCAAACGAATACGCAAGTTCCCCATCGCGCATGCCCAACGCCGGGATCAGCGTGTGCAACGGCCGTTTGCCGGGCTCGACCGTGTTGCGATGGCCCGGCTTCACAACAAACCCTTGTCCGCGGTTCTGGAGCATGATGCCGGTGCGCTTGGTCGCAATCCCGGAACCGAAATCCGCAAACAGTGAGTTGATGAACGACACCGCCATGCCCTCAGCATCGACGACGCTGAGATAGACCGTATCCGTCCCCACCGGCTGCGGCACCGGCGCGATCGCATCCATCGTCTTCGATTTGTCGATCCGCCCGACCAGCTCATCGATCGTGGCATCCGCCAGCATATGCGTCAGCGGCACATCGGCCATCTCCGGGTCGGCCACGAACTCATCGCGCATCGCATAGGCAAGTCGCGCCACCTCGAGCATCACATGGAAGCGCTCGGGCGAATCCGCATCATCACTCAGCCGCCCCAGCCGCTCCATCATCTTGAGCATGATCAGCACGACCACGCCGTGATTGTTCGGCGGCAGCTCCACCACATCAAGCCCCCGATAGCCGACCGAGATCGGCTCGACATAGCTCGCTTTCTGCCGCTTGAAGTCCTCCAGCGTGTGAACACCGCCAAGCGCGTTCAATTCAGCAACGATGTCGGCCGCGATGTCGCCTTCATAGAACGCATCACGCCCCCCCTCCGCGATCGCACTCAGCGTGTCAGCCAGCGCGGGAAAGCGCATCACGCTGCCAACCGCCGGCGCCTTGCCATCGACGAGGTAGTGATGTGCCGCCGCTGGATTGTTCTTGAGCTTGGCAACCGACCCCGCCCAATCGAAGCCGACCCGTGGCGCAATCACGAACCCGTCCCGCGCATACCCGATCGCCGGCTGCAGCAGTTCCTTGAGGCTCCGCGTGCCGTGATCATTGAGCACCGTCGCCCAGCCATCGATCGCGCCCGGCACCGTCACCGCATGCGGGCTCTGCTGTTCGATCGCCGTGATCCCCTTCTCCAGCAGCCATTCCGTCGACAGCGCCCCCGGCGCCCGCCCCGACGCATTGAGCGCAATGGGCGCCTGCCCCGGCTTCGCAATCAGCGCAAAACAGTCCCCGCCAATCCCCGTCATCGGATGCTCGACGACACACAGCACCGCCGTCGCGGCAATCGCAGCATCAACCGCGTTGCCCCCGTCCTTGAGCACGCTGAGCGCGGTCTGGCTGGCGAGAGGATGTGACGTCGCCGCCATCGCATGAGTGGCATAGACCGGCGAACGGCCGGGAAGGTGCAGGTTGCGCATCGACAGTCATCTCCTTTGAGGGCGAGCAGGCTTCGGCGTACGCCGGCCGCGATAGGCTTCCCTTGCACCGATCGGCCGCCGAGGCAACCAGCCCCGGATCTCGTCACGATAGGCCTCGGGAAGTCCAAAATGATCGGCGCCGATCAGAATAGCTGAATTGATGTAGTTGGCGCGCCCGACGCCCGGCCAGCGGCCGCCGGCGATATAGGTCAGCGCCGTGACCGGCCCCCGGGTGGGATCGACGACCCTGAGCCACACACGCCGGTAGACCCCGGCCGAGACGCCTTCCCACCGGTCCATCAGTCCGATATGGCGCGGCTCGAAGCGCCACAGCACACCGTGGGCAACCGCACCCTTTTCGGGAAGGATCGACGCGCCCCCCCGCGTCGTGATCCAGAACCGCCAGTCATCGAGACGGGCCGGACCGATCGCCCGCGCGCCCGGACATCGCCGGGGCGTCTGGCTGGGTGACATGTTCGATCCAAACGCGAAATAGTAGATCATTCGAATTCGATGATGACGTCGTCCACCGCGAGGCTGTCACCCGCCGCAGCCTTGACCGCCTTGACGCGCCCATCCAGTTCCGCGCGCAACACGTTCTCCATCTTCATCGCCTCCACGACGGCAAGCGGATCGCCCGCCTGCACCTCGTCCCCGTCCTTGACGTTGACCTGCTTGACGAGGCCCGGCATCGGACAGAGCAGGTACTTCGACATATCCGGCGCCTGCTTCTCCGGCATAAGAGCGGCAAGCTCCGATTCACGGCGCGTATAGACGTGCGCCTGCACCACCACGCCGCGCCAGCTCAACTGGTATCCATTCAGGATCGGGCGCACCTGGACGGCCACCTCATAGCCATCGACCAGACCGACCCAGACCGGCTGTCCCGGCCACCAGCTGCTCTCCAGCTCGACCCGCTCGCCCAGAACGTCGCCCTCGATCATCGAAACCGACACTTGGACGCCAGCCCCCCCTTCGACCAGCACCGGCGTCGGTTCCCCGTTGATCAGCACCACCCGCTCGCGCGAGAACCGGATCTCAGGACCGTTCATTTGGTCCGTGATCTCACGACGGCGTTCGTTCGAGAGATGATCGATCGCAACCGCGACACTCACCAATATGCGGTGCACCTCTTCATCGGCCTCCGGATGCGCGAACCCGTCGGGATATTCTTCTGCAATGAAGCCCGTTGAAAGCTCACCGGACTGCCATCTCGGGTGCTGCATCAACGCGGCAAGGAAGGGAATGTTGTGCGCGATCCCGTCGACCACGAACTCATCGAGGGCCTGCGCCTGCGCATCGATCGCCTGATCCCGCGTCGGCGCGTGCGTGACGAGCTTGGCGATCATCGGATCGTAGTACATCGAGATCTCGCCGCCTTCGAAGACGCCGGTGTCGTTACGCACCGTCACACCATCCTCGCTGCGCCCTTCCTCGGGCGGCTGATAGCGCACCAGACGCCCGATCGACGGCAGGAAGTTGCGATAGGGATCTTCCGCATAAATGCGACTTTCCACGGCCCAGCCCTGGATGCGCACCTTGTTCTGCTTGATCGCAAGTTCTTCACCCGCCGCAACCCGGATCATCTGTTCGACGAGATCAATGCCCGTGACCAGCTCCGTGACCGGATGTTCGACCTGCAGGCGTGTGTTCATCTCAAGGAAGAAGAACGACTTGTCCTGCCCCGCAACGAACTCGACCGTACCGGCAGAATCGTAATTGACCGCCTTCGCGAGCGCGATCGCCTCCGCGCCCATCCGTTCGCGCGTCTTGGGATCGAGCAACGGCGAGGGCGCCTCCTCGATCACTTTCTGGTTGCGCCGCTGGATCGAGCATTCCCGCTCCCCCAGATGGATCACGTTGCCATGCTTGTCGCCCAGCACCTGAATTTCGATATGGCGCGGATTGGTAATGAACTTTTCGATGAAGACCCGGTCGTCGCCGAAACTCGACGCGGCCTCGGATTTGGCAAGATGGAAGCCTTCCGCCACTTCCTTCGAGCTGTGCGCAATCCGCATCCCCTTGCCGCCCCCCCCGGCGGACGCCTTGATGATAACGGGATAGCCGATGTCGTCAGCGATCTTGACGGCCTCTTTCGGGTCATCGATCACGCCCATGTAGCCGGGCACCGTCGACACATTCGCCGCCGCCGCCGCCTTCTTCGACTCGATCTTGTCCCCCATCGCCGCGATCGCCGCCGGGTTCGGCCCGATGAACGTGATGCCGTTCTTCTCGAGAACCCGCGGAAACTCTTCGCGCTCCGACAAGAACCCATAACCCGGGTGGACCGCCTCAGCCCCCGTCTGCTTGCAGGCCTCGACGATTTTGTCGATCAACAGGTAGGACTCGGTGGCAGGCGGCGGCCCGATGAACACCGCCTCATCCGCCATCTCCACGTGCAGTGCGAGGCGGTCTGCTTCGGAAAAAACCGCGACCGTCCCAATCCCCATCCGCCGCGCGGTCTTGATCACCCGGCAGGCAATTTCTCCACGATTGGCAATGAGAATTTTCTTGAACATCACGTTCCCGGTCCTTGTGCCCCACAACGCACCTTTCCCGGTGCGCCCGCCCAGGGCGACTGCATTGATGTCACCCGTGTTCAGGCCTCAGCCCCCGGCGACCCGGCGTTTCTAGCCCTCCCCGCGCAGCCGGTAAACTGCTGCGTGCGCCATGCCCCCTCCAGACACAGAAAAAGCCGCTGTGAAAGCGGCTTTTGTCGTTAACGCAACACCCAGGTTGCACAGCAAATTCAGGCCATGACCCGCCCAGCCGGCCGGCGCCCCGCGGAAAATGCGGGAAACTACGCCTCGTCCGCCACCTTGTCGGAGACCTTGTCGATCAGCGCCCTGAGGCTTGGGTCCAGCTTCGGCGCCTGTGACTTCAGGTGCAGCAGCAGGCATTTTTCATTGTCCGTCAGCCGCCCGTCACGCTCGATCTGGGCAATCAGCCAGGCCGCTTCATCGCCCGTGACTTCCTCCGCCGTCAGGATTTCACGGCGCTCACGTTCCAGCCGCGCCAGCTCCCGGTCTTCAGCCGACTCCTGGTCGAACATCGACATGAAGCCAGCCCCATCGCTGCGGAACATTGCCGACACCATTTGCCCAAGCGACAGGTCGCCCCGCGACTGCAGCCATTGCTCCCGGCGCAGCGCCACCTCACGCGTCGGCGCGCGATACCCGGAGGCTGCCATCACAACCCCCGTAATCGCCTTGACGAACAGCTCCGTCCACTGCGCGTTGTCGGTTTTCTCAGCCGTCAGGTCATTGATCTCGAACAGCACCTCCGCTTCCGCACGGCTCACCGCCGCGTGGCTCTCGCCACCGAAAGCGAAAATGATGCGGCGAATGAGTTCGACATCCTCATTCGTCACCACGCCGGCTTCGCCCTGGATGCCGCCGCGCGCTGCCCCGCTGCCTGAAACCACCGCATCCTTGACCGCATTCAGCGTGAACTTGACGAGGCTCTCCGGCGACCACCGCGCCTTGTCGATCACACGAATGAGGATCTCGAGTTCGGTCCGCGTCTCGACCTGCCCATCCCGCGTGACGCGCTCGATCAGCCAATCGGCATTGGCCGTATTGATATAGCCGCGCGGCTCCGCGCTATCGACGACATAGTCCGTGATGGCCTCGACGAAGAACGCCTGCCACGCCGCATCCTTCACCGCACACGCCGCGTCGATCTCGAAAACCGCGTTCGCGTCCACTTCAAGCAGCGGCGTCTCACCAAAATAGAGGGCTCTCAACTCGCGGACATCGGCCTCGCGCACGCTGCCACGGCGGCAAATCTCATCGAACAGTAAGGATTGGATAACACTCATCAGGCGACCTCGGAGACGCGGACAGGGAAAATTCTCTCCGAACGCTACCTGCTTACGGTTAATCAACGTTGAATGACCGTCCCGCCGAAACGCGAAACGGCGCGCGAAGCCCTTTTGCTCCGCGCGCCGCCCTCGACCTAACCGTCAAGGTCGTCGTTCATCCAGAAGACCGGCCCGGCCTTCCCCGATCAGCTCCCGCGACGGTTGTTGGCCAGCCGCACGATCCGCTGCGAGTTGTCATCGAGCATGCCCAGGATCCGGCCGCGCTCGCGCTCGCTCACCCGCCCATCAATGCGCGCCATCTTCAGCGCTGATCGGATCGCAACCAGCCGCCCCTGGAGGCGCAGCGCTTCAAAGCGCGTCAGGCGACCCGTCTGCCGGCCGTTGCGAATACGCTGCGACTGGCGCGCGATCCGGTTATTGATCACCGGGGTTGCAACCCGGCCCCAATGACCGCGGGCAGCCACGCGCTGATGCCCGAACCAGGGCTTGCTGACCATGATCACCTGCCGCCCGTCGCGCGCACCCGGCTTCGCTTCGGCAGCCCCAACCATCGGCAGTGCCATAACGGCCGCTGCTGCTGCACCCAGCACCATCGTCTTGAAGGAAATCGTCATATTGGCTTCTCCGTGGTTCATGGCCGGTGCCCAGGCACCCCGCCGTTCGATGACGCCAATAAAGCAGTTGCTCGACTGAACGAATGCTGGCCGAACCGTTTAATCTCCGTTCATGTTGATTGTTTCCAGCGCTCCCTTCTCCGCCACCCGGCGACACGCTCTGGACGCGGCCCGCTCCACCATTCACAGTGTCGCCTCACAACCAGACGTCCGTGTCCCGATACATCGAAAATACCGAGAGGCAGTCCCATGAGTGATGTCATCACATTCGAGGACGGCGGTTACCGCTTCGTCCCCAGCGTCTTTCAATATTCCGCCGGCGTCGCCGCCGAAGCCGGCAACCGCATCGTGCGTGTCACGTTCCGCAAACCCGTCCCCGTCGCCGCTGGCTTCCAGCAAATCAAGGCGCACCTCGAGGCCGAAGGTCTGCCGCTGACGCGCTTTTGCGCCTGCGAGCTGCGCTCTCCCGGCCAATTCACCGACGCCGGCTTCAAGGCCTTCAACGAGCTCTACGTCGAAACGCTGAAAGCCTGGGGCATCATGCGCGATGACCACATCAACCCCGTCGCACGCTCCAACGTCTGCCCCGAAGTCACCCCGCCGCCGGAGCCCTCCTTCCACGCCTTCGCCTACGTCACCGCCAATGATGGCGCCCACCCCCCGACCGCCATCACCTCCGGCGGCGCGGAAGCCCGCGAAGGCGCCGGCCCCTACGCCGACCGTATCGTCCGATACGGCGAAACCGGCGCCGATGCCCTGCGAGAAAAAGCGCTCTTCGTTGTCGATGAAATGCAGCGCCGCTTGACGTTGCTCGGCTTCTCATGGGCCGAGACAACCGCCGTCCAGGCTTACTCCGTCTTCGACTTCCACCATGTCATGGCGGCAATGGCAGAACGCGGCGTGCTCGAGAAGGGGCTGACCTGGCACTACGCCCGCCCCCCCGTCGTCGGCCTCGATTATGAAATGGACGCCCGCGTCGTCTCCGACGAACGCATCATCGCCTGACGGCCCCCGCCGACTGCCAACCCCGCCGGCGAAATGATCGCAACAGCGGTTATGTCGCCGGCGCCCCCAAGGATCACGACAGCCCGAAGACCTACAACGGAATGTTGTCGTGCTTCTTCCAGGGGTTCTCGACGGTCTTGTTGCGCAGCATGTTGAGCGACCGGCAGATCCGCCGGCGCGTGTTGTGCGGCAGGATCACCTCGTCGATATAGCCCCGCTCCGCGGCAACGAACGGATTGGCGAACCGCGTCTCATAATCCTTGATGCGCTGCTGGATCTTTTCCGGATCACCAAGCTCCGAGCGATACAGGATCTCGGCTGCCCCCTTCGGCGCCCATCACGGCAATCTCCGCCGTCGGCCACGCATAATTCACGTCGCCGCGAATGTGCTTCGAACTCATCACATCGTAGGCCCCGCCATAAGCCTTCCGCGTGATCACCGTCACCTTCGGCACCGTCGCCTCGGAATAGGCAAACAACAGCTTGGCGCCATGCTTGATAAGCCCGCCATATTCCTGCGCCGTTCCCGGCAGGAAGCCCGGCACGTCAACGAACGTCAGGATCGGAATTTCGAAGCAATCACAGAACCGCACGAACCGCGCAGCCTTCCGGCTCGCATCCGAATCAAGCACGCCTGCCAGCACCAGCGGCTGGTTCGCCACGATCCCGACCGTCCGCCCTTCCATCCGCGCAAACCCCACCACGATGTTCTTCGCGTAGGCCGCCTGGATCTCGAAGAAGTCCCCCTCGTCGATGACCTTCGTGATGAGTTCCTTGATGTCGTAGGGCTGGTTCGGGTTGGCCGGGATCAGCGTGTCGAGTGACGGCTCCTGGCGATCGGCCGGATCCCGTGTCGGCATCTCCGGTACGCCCGAAAGATTGTTCGCCGGCAGATAGTCCATCAGACGCCGGATCTGCAACAGCGCTTCGACGTCATTGTCGTAGGCATGATCCGCGATGGACGATTTCGTCGTGTGGACCGACGCCCCGCCGAGTTCTTCCGCCGTCACCGTCTCGTTGGTCACCGTCTTCACGACATCCGGTCCCGTCACGAACATGTAGCTCGTGTCGCGCACCATGAAGATGAAGTCCGTCATCGCCGGCGAATAGACATCGCCCCCCGCGCACGGCCCCATGATCACCGAGATCTGCGGGATGACGCCTGACGCGAGCACGTTGCGCAGGAACACCTCGCCATATCCGCCAAGCGCTGCGACGCCTTCCTGGATGCGCGCGCCGCCGGCATCGAACAACCCGATGATCGGCGCCCGGTTCTGCAGCGCCATATCCTGGATCTTCTGGATCTTCTTGGCATGCGCCTCCGACAGCGATCCGCCGAACACCGTGAAGTCCTTCGCGAAGACGTAGACCACGCGCCCGTTGATCGTCCCCCAGCCCGTCACCACGCCGTCGCCGGGAAACTTCGTCTCCGCCATCCCGAAGTCGGTGCAGCGATGCTCGACATACATGTCGAACTCTTCGAACGAATTCTCATCGAGCAGCAGGTCGATCCGCTCGCGCGCCGTCAGCTTGCCCTTGCTGTGCTGCGCGGCAATCCGCTTTTCACCACCGCCGAGACGCGCCGTTGCCCGTCGCTGCTCCAGTTCCGTGAGAATCTCGTTCATCAATCAGTCCATAGGTTTTTCATGACCAAGCCGCGCAGTCCTAGCACGCCCTGGCCCTGAGGCAAGCCGGCCTTTCGAACGACGTTGACGCCGCCCCCGCCTCATGCCGGCGGATCGCCCCCCGGCACCGTCATCGCCTCGATTTTGTTGCCATCCGGATCGAGGATAAACGCCCCATAATAGGTCACCTGGGCGCCCTCGCGCGGCCCCGGCGCGCCATCATCTGCCCCCCCGCCCTGAACGGCTGCGGCATGAAACGCATCAACCGCCTCGACACTTCGTGCCCTGAGGCAGACATGCGCCCCCGTGTTGGGCTGAACCCGCGACCATCCCGGGCCGCGCATTGAGCCACACTTCCGGATAGCGCTTGCCGAACCCGACCGTCGCAGCCCGCTCCACCAGCACCCGGTAGCCCAGCGGCGCCAACGCCGCCTCGTAGAACGCCGCACTGCGCGCCAGATCGCTGACGGCGATTGAAACGTGATCGATCATCAAGACCTCTCCTTCGCTGAACCAACCGACAGCCGGTCAGATCACCCCTCCGACTTGAAAAATTCGTGATGCGCCGCGATCGATCCATCGAAACCGCGCGCACGTTGCCTTCCTGAGTTCGGCAGAGTTCACATCAACCCACCGACAACCCATCCCACTGACTTAGGAGATCGCCCCATGACACCTCTCAAGACAATCGCGCTGACCGCATTGATCGCCACCACGTTGGCCCTTCCCGCACAGGCGGCAAACATCGTCGGCGTTGCGAAGTCTGCTGGCAAGTTCAACACGCTCCTGGCGGCCGCTGAGGCAGCCGGCCTCGTTGGCGCCTTGAGTGGCCGCGGCCCCCTCACCGTCTTTGCGCCGACAGATGCCGCCTTCGACAAACTTCCCGCCGGCACCGTCGAGACGCTCTTGAAGCCTGAGAACCGCGACAAGCTCGCATCGATCCTGAAATATCACGTCCTGCCGCGCAAACTCACCGACAGCATGCTCCCCCACAAGACCATCCCCGTGAAGACCTTGAACACCGCAGGCCGCCTCCATGTCCGCAAGTCGGCCAGCGGCGTCACCGTGAATGATGCAAACGTGGTCGCCGCCGATGTCGCAGCCGACAATGGCGTGATCCACATCATCGACACGGTCCTGCTGCCGAAGTAATCGCGCCAGGTTGCACTGACTGAAACGGAGTGAACAAATTGGCCGCCGGCTCGCCCGGCGGCCATTTCCCAACAAGACTTGAAACCAGCCAGCCGGCAAATCCCTGACGCAACGCAAGCGGCTCACGATTACAGTTTCGAATGATCCATCTGCGTTAGACGCGCCGGCAGACCCCAAACCGCAGCGTTGCCGAACCGCCGGAGCAAGCGTCCGCCTGCCCCCTCACGCCTGCCCCAGCTCCAGGAACCGAACCGCTGCGTCGAACTCCGCCCGCCTCACCGCGCGCCGCGCCAACGCCTCACGATCCTCGCCCCACTGCTCTTCCTGCCACGTCTCGTCGACATGGGTTGCCGCCCAAACCTCGTCCACCGTCAACCGGCCTTCCAGGTAGGCGATCACCAGCAGCGCTGATCCCGTCATCGTCGTCATCACATGCACAGGGGCAAGCTTCATCGCGTCCGCCCCGCTGAGCGCACTTGCAACCTTCGCCACCGAAACCAGGTTCTGCTCGACCGGCATCACCCCTTCCGTCACCCTGAACGTGGCGCCGAACCGCTCTTCGGCCCAAGCCAGCACCGGGTCCCACGCATCGCGCTGACGCTGGTCGAGTTCGACCGGCGAACCGGCGCGATAGAACAACAAGTCGTTGCCGATGAAGCGCACGAGATCGTCGTGCAGTTGCCCCTCCATGCCGACAAGGCCGTCGATCACCGTGTTGGCGATCTTGGTGAGTGGCAGCCGCTCGGGATCGATCTTGTCGCCGAGCCCATTCCACTCCGCCGCGATCGCCTGCCCCAGCGCCTCCGTCGGCACGATCAGCGCCGCCTTCTTCGGCGTCTTGAGCGCCCGCCCATCCAGCGTGATGCGAACGCCCTCATCGCCCGCTCCGCCCGCGCCTCTTTGAAGAACTTCGCAGGCAACTCCCGCCTTAGCGCCTCCGCTGAAATACGCGGTCCCCCGGCGTGCACCGTCGCCGTGCCCGGAGGAGTCTTGTTGTCTGCTTCAGTCGGACGGCCGCCGGGTGAAGTCTTTCGATCGTCACTCAACCTCAGCCCTCCCGCTGTCCCTGCCGCGCCAACAGCGCATCCGCCTTGGCAACCAGCGTGTCGGCAGTCTGCGCGATGTCATCCGCACCCACCGCCGCAAGCGCCGTGACGGGATGATACCCCCACCCAACGCCCAGCGCACCAACGCCCGCGCTGCGCGCCATCTCCATATCGAACGTCGTATCCCCGATCATGATGGTCCGCCCGGCCTCGACACCGGCTTCCCGCATCGCCGTCTCGATCATCGAAGGATGCGGCTTGGAGGGATGGAAATCCGCCGTCTGAACCGTCACGAAATGATCGCTCAGCGCCAGCCGCTCGAACAGCGCCTCAACGCCGCGCAGCGATTTCCCCGTCGCAACGCCGAGCAACACATCATCGCGCCCGGCAAGCTCGCGCAGCACGTCCGCCATGCCCTCATAGAGCGGCTCATGGTTGGCGGGGTCGCGCCGCAATTCACCGAAAGCGTTGCGATACCCTTCGTTGACCCGGTGGATCACCTCCGGGGGATGATCCGGCAACAATCGTTCGATCGCGAGTGGCAGCGACAGCCCGACGATCGAGAGCACCTCTTCGCGCCCCATCGGCCCCACCCCGCCCAGCTCGAAGCCCCGGTTCATCGCCTCCACGATCAGGTGCTGGCTGTCGACCAGCGTCCCATCGCAATCGAAGATCATCAGCTTCATGGGCTTTCCTGCGCATCACCGTCATAGCGGTCAGGATCAAGTCCCAGCGCCGCCCACGTCCGCCGCATGTGGTCGGGAAGCGGCGCCGTCACATCGACCGTCCCCTGTCCGCTCGGGTGCGGAATGACGAGACGGCGTGCATGCAGATGCAGCTTCTCTTCGATCTCCGCGTCATCGAAGATCGCCTCGCTTGGATACTTGTTGTCGGCAACAATCGGATGACCGAGCAGATCCATGTGCGCGCGCAACTGGTGCTGCCGCCCCGTCACCGGCTTCAGGCTCATCCAGGCAGCCTTGTGGGCAACCCGCTCGATCACGGCATAATGCGTCGTCGCATGCATCGCGCGATCCTGCTCGCCCGCCTGCGCCTTGCGCACATGATCGCCATCCGGGCCGGACGCCTTGACCAGCGCCGCCTCAACCTTGCCCTGCGCCGGCCGCGGCACCCCCTTGACCAACGCCCAATAGGTCTTCTTCGCCGCCCGGCTGCGAAACACCTCGCCAAGCGTCGCCGCCGCCGTTCGCGTCTTCGCGACCAGCAGCACCCCCGTCGTGTCCCGGTCGAGGCGATGGACAAGCCGGGGCCGCGCGCCGAACCGGTCCACCATCCCCGCCAACAGCCCATCAATGTGCCGCCGCGTTCCCGTCCCCCCCTGCACCGCCAGCCCGAACGGCTTGTTGAGGACGAGCACGTCGTCGTCTTCGTAGATGATCATGTTTTCAATCAGCGTCCGGTCGGCCTTCGACAGCCCCGGCGGCGGCTTGACGCTCGGCCGCTCCTTGACCTCGCCGCGGACCGCCGGCGGCACCCGCACCATCTGCCCCGCTTCCAGCCGCGCGTTTGATTTCACGCGCTTGGAATCGACCCGGATCTGGCCCGTGCGCAGCATCTTCTGGAGAAAGGAATGCGTGAGTTCCGGAAACTTCAGCCGGAACCATCTGTCCAGCCGCAGTCCGGCTTCGTCCTTGCCAACCCTCAGCGGTTTTTGCATCTCACTCATTGCAGCGCCATCCGTGCCATCGCCAATCCCGCGAACAACGCCAGGATCGAGCCCACAACCGAAACCGTCAGATAGGTCATTGCAAGCCCATATTCACCGCGCTCGAACAGTTGCGCGAAATCGAGTGAGAACGCTGAAAACGTCGTGAATCCGCCAAGGACACCCGTCGCAAAGAAGGAGCGCAGCGCCGTCGAGCCATCGAATTTGTGGACGATGACCTCAACCACGATCCCCATCACGAATGAACCGACGACGTTAACGAAAATCGTGCCCATGGGAAACGCGACCCCGACCATCCGGTACGCACCTGTATTGACGAGATGGCGCAAACCCGCGCCGATCGCACCCCCAAGGCAGGCAAGTAGAAGCAGTCGCATAGTCATCCATCGCGTGAGGCAGCGCGGGGTCGCGCTCTATTTGGCGAAACGGGCGCCCAGGATCGTGCCGCACCATACGCCGGCGCCCATCATACGCGAGCTTTAATCGAGACGCTCGCGTTTGGCGAATGGTCGCCCCAGCGCCCACCCGATCCCCCACCCGATCGCCATCGCGACCGCCATGATGGCGATGAACACCCCTTGTTCGACAGCGTTCTGCCCGTCCGGCGACGCATACGTGAAGCTCCGCGAGAGCCACGATGCCACCGGCCCTGACAGGAACACCGCAGCCACAACCGCGCTGATCGTCCCGCACACCATCGCCAAGACATATCGCACCGGCGCCGTCTCCCTCGTATCACAGGTTAAACTGCCAGTTGAACGGCAAGATCGCAGATCCCTGCAAACCTACCCCTTCACTTCCCAAAACCAGATCTCCTTGGCCTCGGCATAGTTTGAATAGTAGCCAAGCCATGAAAACCATTCCATCAGCCACTTCGCCGACGAGCGATACCCGTTCCACACATCGATATGGTCGCCCGTCGGGCGCCCTTCCTGATCGCTCGAGCGCCGCCAATAGTCCTTGATATAGATGATCCCGGTCCGCCCAAAGAGTTGCGGATAGAACTGGGCGGTATCCTGCCCCCGGATTTGCTCGACCGGCCCGATCCCCTCGATATTGGCCCGCACCAGAGCGGAAGCAAGTTCGTGCGCCCGGATATAGTGCATTTCCTCCGGCGCATGCGCCGCGCACGTCAGACACCCTGTCAGTTGTTCCGGTCGCACACCGGCCCGCCGCAACGCCACGCCCATGCGGATCGCGCACTGGTTCGCAAACGTCGGAAAGCCCTCTTCGACGATCGAGCCGTGATAGTTGCCATCGCGCGGTGCGATGCAAGGCGTCTGCACGCTTTCGTTGATCGGGTGGCCGTGCCACAGATCCTTGAACGCGACCATGTCCGCTCCATCTCCCAAGTCACCGGTCCCATATCACCGGCTCTTCGCCGGCATAACTGGCCCCGCGCACTGTGCCCTGATGCCGCGTGGTCCTGCACGTTATAAGCACCATGAGGGCAAGAATGAAGCAATCCTGCGCCTCGCCAGCAGGCTGATGATGCCCCATGCCACATTGACACGAGGCCCGCCCGCCTTTTCCATGCCCGGGCATCACATTTCGGGAGGCTGACGCCGATGACAATCACCCTGGATCAACTGGCGGAAGAGATCCGCTCGACCCTCAAATCCAACCCCAGCCGCGACGGCAAGGAACAGGTCTGCAAGATCGTCTCCAAGGCCCTCAACGATGACGCCTTCGTCGCCGAACACCTCAAGGACCGCGCCCCGGGCGAACATCCCCGCGAAGTCCTCTATGAGGACGACGAACTCGGCTTCTGCATCTGCGGCCACGTCTACGGCGACGAAGCCGTCGGCGAACCCCATGACCACGGCTCGAGCTGGGCAATCTATGGCCAGGCCACCGGCAAGACCGAGATGACGGACTGGCAGATCGTCGAAGAAGGCAACGCGGATAAACCGATCCTCGTGAAGGCGAAGAAGAGCTACATCCTCAATCCGGGTGACGCCTACTTCTACGACGTCGGTGACGTCCACTCGCCAAAACGCCTGCAGCCGACCAAGCTCATCCGCATCGAAGGCGCCAACCTCGACCACGTCCAGCGCTCGAACATCAAGGCCGCCTGACCGGCGCCCCTCCTTCAAGACGCGACATCGGACACAAAAGCGCCGCCAGCTATTGAGCCGGCGGCGCTTCTTTTTCACCAATGGTCTGATCTGACCCTAGTCCGCCACCACCCGGAACGTCTCGCGCTCCTGCTGATCGAGCTGATCCACCAGCCCCGTCTCCCAGGCGAGATATTGGCGCGCGTGTTCGGGATCTTCCTGGCGCTTGTGGGTATGGAACAGGAAGTCGATCCGCTCGCTGTCCGCTGGATCATCCGGCGTCACCGCGATCTCGAGCCCCGCCGACCGCCACGCCGCCACGTCGCCTTCGAGCCGCCGGGCATCCTTGTGGCCAAGTTCATGCAGCCGCTCCGCCGCCAGCGCCGCCGTCACCGCATCCCCGATCAGAACGACCGCTTTGCCAGCCTCGATCGCAAGCTTGTCGAGCCGCGGCCGGATCGACCACACCGCACCGGCAATATGCCCGGCCTGATACTGTTCTGACGCGCGCACGTCGACCAGGTTGACCCCATCCCCCTGCATCATGCCAAGCAGCCCTCGCGGACTGATGACAACCGGCTCCGGCGGCATTCTGCTCGGCGGCGGCAGGAAGCGCTTGCCCTCAAGCGCTGCAATCCCACCCTCGAGCACCGCCACATCGTGGCCGAGCTGATAGAGCCAGTTGGCCATCATCGGCGCGCGCACGAGATCATCGTCGACGACCACGATCCGCGCCCCCTTCACACCGACCCACTGGTCCGTCGCCTGCACCAGCTGCCCGCCGGGGGCATGGATCACGCCGGCCACGCGGTCGGGATCGTATTCCTCCTCCGTGCGCACATCGAACACATAGGTCGTCCGCTTTTCATCATCCCACCACGCCTGGACCTCGTCCGCGGTGACGAACTTGACCCCCGTCGCCTCCGCCCGCCGGCGCGACTTCGCCCTGAGTTCCGCCCGCTTGTCCGCATCCGCCGGCGCTTCCGGGTAACCTCGATCAGCCCCCTTCTCCGGCTTCATGCCGGCCAGGAACCACCCCTGCGTGCCATTCTCGAGCGCATAGACCGGATTGGGCACGCCGAAATCGATCAGCGTCTGCGCACCCAGGATCGACCGCGTCCGCCCCGCGCAGTTGACCACGATCGTCGTCTCGGGGTTTGGCGCGATCTCCCCGATCCTGAGCGCCAGCTCCCCGTTCGGACAACAAATGCCGCCCGGAATATTGAACTTCGTGTATTCCGCGTAGGGCCGCCCATCCACGATCACATGATCGGCGCCCTCTTTCGCCATCGCCGCGACCTCTTCCGCACTCTTGCGCGGCGTATGACGCTCGATCTCCAGCAGCTCACCGAACGTCTTGCTCGGCAGATTGACGCCCTGATAGAGCGTATATCCCGCCGCAGCCCACGCCGGCGCGCCCCCCTTCATCACGGCCACATCGCCATACCCGATCGCCACTGCACGTTTGGCGGCAAGCTGCGCAACCCCATCTCCCGCCGTCCATCATCACCATTCGAACCGAACGGTTAGGCGCCAGCGCACTGATCCTGGATTCGAGCACGCTATAGGGCAGCGGGATCGCAAAGAACGGATGCGCATCACCGAACTGGCCTGCCTCCCGGACATCGAAGAAGGCGATCTCATCGCCATCCGAAAGCCATTCCTTCACCTCTTCCGGCCGCACTTCCCGTGTCATTCGCCTTGCTCCTCATCTTGTGCCTGCCGCCGCTTCTGGCGACGGCTTTCAAAAAACGTCATGCGCTTTCTCAGCTCCCGCTCGAAACCCCGCTCGGGTGGATCGTAGAACCGCTCGCGCGTCATCTCTTCGGGGAAATAATCCTGCCCCGAAACCCCATCCGGCGCATCGTGATCATATTCATAGCCTGAACCATATCCCTCATCGCGCATCAGCTTCGTTGGCGCATTCAGGATATGTTTCGGCGGTACCAGCGACCCGTTCGCCTTCGCGGCCCGCATCGCCCGTTTGTGCGCCACATAGGACCCGTTCGATTTCGGCGCCAGCGCCAGATAGAGCGTCGCCTGCCCCAGCGCCAGCTCACCTTCCGGCGATCCGAGAAAATCGTAGGTCTCTTTTGCTGCAAGCGCATGACGCAGCGCATCCGGATCGGCAAGCCCGATATCCTCGATCGCCATGCGCACCAGACGCCGCGCAATGAACAGCGGGTCCTCGCCCCCATCAAGCATCCGCCCCAGCCAATAAAGCGAGGCATCCGGGTCCGATCCCCGGACCGACTTGTGCAGCGCCGAGATCAGGTTGTAATGGCCATCGCCACTCTTGTCGAACAGCGGCGCGCGGCGCTGCACCAGGTCGACAAGCCCCGCCCGGTCGACCGCCGCATCCTCCGGCCCGAGTGCCGCAAACACTTCCTCGACCAGATTGATCGCAGCCCGCCCATCCCCGTCCGCCATCTGGATCAGGCTCTCGCGCGCCGCCGGATCGAGCGGCAACGCCCGCCCTTCCAGCTCCTCCCCCCGCGCCAGCAGCCGCCCGATCGCCGCCTCGTCCAGCCGATGAAACACCAGCACACTCGCCCGCGACAGCACGGCTGCGTTGAGTTCAAACGACGGGTTCTCCGTCGTCGCCCCCACGAGCGTGATCGTGCCATCCTCCATGTGCGGCAGGAAGCTGTCCTGTTGTGATCGGTTGAAGCGGTGGATCTCGTCGATGAACAGCAGCGTGCCCTTGCCCGAGAGCCGTCGCGCCTTTGCCCGGTCGAACGCCTTGCGCAGATCCTGAACCCCGGAAAAGATCGCCGAGAGTTGCTCGAAGTCGAGGTCCGTCTGGTCCGCCAGCAACCGCGCCACGGTGGTCTTGCCCGACCCCGGCGGCCCCCACAGGATCAGCGACGGCAGATGCCCGCGCTTCAACAGCCGCGTCAGCGTGCCCTCCGGCCCCACCAGATGATCCTGCCCGACGACCTCATCGAGCGCCGCCGGCCGCAACCGGTCGGCCAGCGGCCGCGGAGCATCCTGGTTCATGCCGGCTGCGCCGAATAGATCACTCAAGGGGACACGTCTCCAAACCGCCAAGTTTCCCTCAATATAGGCCCCCCAACGCCCCCTGTCTCGACCCGTCCCAAGACATCACCATGCGGCGCGCTTAGCGCCGCCCCCGCGCAGGCCCGGCCCACAGGGCCGGATCAGCCGTGAGCGAAAACAAACCCTTAGCCCCTTCCCCTCGCCCCACGCGCCCAAGCCGGAAACCCGACCGTAACCCTCTGCCCGGTAGGCTCACGCGGCATGATCGCCCTGCCAGCCAACCAGAGGGAAGCCAACATGGGACTGAAGCGGGCCTTTCCCATCGCTGTAATGTTCGGAATTCTCGCAATATTCTTCTATGAATGGAGCAACCCTCGCTCTGAATTGTTTCGCTACAAGCTGACCATCAACTGTACGTGTCGATGGCAAGCCGTATTCGGCGTCGTCGGTGATCGAAGCGGGGCAAGGCCTTGGCGTATGCCTCTTCGGAAATGCGCGCTGCATTCCAAATTTCACGGCGAAGGGCGTCGCGCCGATGATTATGTTGCCGGATGGCGCGGTGATCTTCGCGTCGCTGAGCGGCAACCACACGCACGACAAAAACTCACCGCTGCAGGGGTGGCCCGTTTCCCGGCTGCCTTGGTCTATCTATCTCGATCGCTGGCCGAAGGGGAACACACTCGCGCGACTGCCCGATCAGACGCCGCGTATGGAAATCCCGTTCGAAGGCCATCCCAAATCCAACCGTAAGCCGACGACCTGGTACGCGCCGCCGCAAAAGCTGGGGCCGCCTCTCGGTTACATTATCGGACCTGGAAAGACGCAGCCCACCGGGCGCGCCATCAGATTCGACACGTTCGTCATTGAGCCCACGGACGAACCCCTCGTCGAATGGCTCGATCCGGCCCCGCCGTGGATGGCCGCGCATCGAGGCGGCCCCCGCATCAGTGAAGATCGAACGAAAAGAACGTCATTGGCAGATTATTCGAGATCAAGCCAAATTCGAAGTCGTTGGTCGCAGAGAAATTGGAGACGAGCAAAAGGATGCTCTCACAATGACTTCGGACTATCACCAAAGACGATTTGTTCCGCGCCGTTCTGGCTCTCGATGTGTATCACCGCGGCTATAATCGCGGGCTAGATACTGGATGACACGGCAGGTACAAAAATCGGTCATGCCACAGTGGGCGAAGTCCTCAGATACCGGTCTCACATCGGCGGCAAGCTTGACGAAAACATCGGCTTCTACGCCCTCGAATACACGCTGAATGGCCAACCGTAAAAGCCCACCGCGAATGGCAAGTAGAAAAGTCGCGAGGGTGAAGCCCCCCTACAAACCACCAACCTCTCCACCTGCGCTCCCGGAAAATGCGACAGCATTTATCCGGGATCTTTCACGCCTGCTTTCACCCTGCCGACCATCACCCCGAAAGATCCCGGCTCAGCGCTTCGCGCTGTCCGGGAACGCAAGACTGAGACGAGTGCCGATGGGATACGCCGAACTTGCCAGGGCCTGAAAAACCTATTCACGTCACCGCGAGGCACCCGTCCAGGAGCAACGCGACCCGGCGCCTCGCGCCGCCCCCGCGGAGGCCCGGTCCGCAGGACCGGAACAGCCGCGAGCGAAAACCAATCGAGGGCGCAGCCCTCGGGGAGCAACGCGACCCGGCGCCCTCGCGCCGCCCACGCGGAGGCCCGGTCCGCAGGACCGGAACAGCCGTGAGCGAAAACCAATCGAGGGCGCAGCCCTCGCGGAGCAACGCGACCCGGCGCCCTCGCTCCCGCGATCCGGATGCAAAGCATCCGCAGCGGCAGCGCAAAAGATGCCGCGCCCGCGCAGGTGCCCGGTCCGCAGGACCGGAACAGCACCGTGAGCGATAGAAACTCCCCTACCCCGGCATCTCGAGCCGCAGGATCTGGCTGCCCCGGCGCACCGCCACGAACCAGACCGACTGACGACTTGAAAGAACCCGCTCCAGCCGGTTCACATCACCAATCTCGACCCGTCCCACCTGCACGATGACATCGCCCTGCCGGAATCCCAGTTCGGCCGCCGTCGAGGCATACGCCACATCGATCACGACAACCCCGTCGCTGACTTCGAGTTCAAGCTCCTCGACAAGCTTCGGGCGAATATTCGACACCCGCGCGCCGTGCAGCGGATGACGTCCCTGCAGCAGGCGGATGTCATCCGCACTTGGCCCCGGCGCCGGCACCAGCGCCAGCGTCACCTCCCGCCGCCGCCCATCTCGCAACAGCCCGAGCACCGATGAATTTCCAACCCCGCGCGTCGTCAGCCGATAGAGCGCAGCCCGCGCATCCTCAACCGGCCGCCCATCAACCACGACGATGACATCGCCCGGACGCACGCCCGCCCGCGCCGCCGGCCCCTTGTCGTCGATCTGCGCCACCACCGCCCCCGCCACCCGGGCCAGGCCCAGTTCCTTGGCAGCCTCCCGCGTCACCGTCTCAAGCCGCGCCCCAAGCCATGGCCGCTCGACCTTGCGCCCCGTCATCACGCTGTTGACGTAGAGACGCACGAGGTTGGCCGGGATCGCGAACCCGATCCCGAGCGATCCACCGGACTTCGAGAATATGGCGGTATTGATGCCCACCAGCCGACCCTCCATGTCGACCAATGCGCCGCCGGAGTTGCCGGGGTTGATCGCCGCGTCCGTCTGGATGAACACCTGTGCATCGGACCGTGAAACGCCCGTCCGCGCCAGCGCCGAGACAATCCCGCTGGTCACCGTCTGCCCGACACCGAACGGATTGCCGATCGCCAGCACCAGATCACCAACCTCCACCGCATCTAAATCGGCAAACCGGATGAACGGGAACTTCGCCCCCGCCCCCCGGATCTTGATCAGCGCGATGTCCGTCTTCTCGTCCTGCTGGACGATATCTGCCTTGAACTCGCGCCGGTCCGCGAGCACCACCCTGACTTCCGCCTCCCCGGAACTTTTGACGACGTGCGTGTTCGTCACGATCAAGCCGCTCTCGTTGACGATCACGCCCGAGCCGAGCGAATTCTGCCGCCGCTCCCGGAAGGGTGCGAACTGGCGGCCGAAGAACTCGCGAAAGAAGGGGTCCGCAAACAGCGGCGACCGCACCTCCCGCGACGTCGATTCGACATAGACATTGACCACCGCCGGCGCAGCCTTGCGCACGATCGGCGCAAAGGAATACTGCATCGCAGCCTGCGACGGCGGCGGTTCGCGTTGCGCCATGGCGGGTGATATCCCGTGCCCCAGCGACACCGCGATCGCGACCAGCACACCGCTGACCCGCCCAAGCCGCGCACGCCACCCAAGCATGCCTCTCAGCATCGACATCATCTCTGCCCCCTTGCCTTGCCCCGGTTGTTGATCGTCCACTTGAGGCGTGGTCCCGCCGAAACCGACGTCGCGCCACGCCACGGCCAAAGCGGGCTGGCCTGGTTGCCGTCCATCTACGGCCCGCAGGCGTTCCCTGCCAGCCCGGCGCCATCCTCCACCATGCCGACGGCATGACTTGGCGTCCTAGATCACGCCCAGCTCTCTCAGGCTCACCGCTGCCGCCGCCACCGCCTCACGCGCCGGACGGAACGTCACCCCGAGCTGTTCGCGCACCTTCGAAGTATCGCACAAATTGGGCTTATCGAGATCCCCCCGGATCGATTTCAGGTTGCGGTCGAAATGTGAAGCAAACCGCACCAGCCCCGACGGCAACTGAAGCGTTGGCACCTTGCGCTTGAGATCAGGCAGCGCCGCCACCAGCGCTTCCCCCACCTCGACAAGCTTCAACGTCTCAGCACAGCACAAGAATCGCTCGCCGCACGCCTTTTCATGCGTCATCGCCGTCAAATGAACCGCAGCCACATCTCTGACATCCACCACCGGAAACGCAATCCTCGGCAACGCCGGATAACTCCCGCGCCCCATCAGCTTCAAGATCACGTGGGACGTCGAAAGGTCCTTGTCCAGCGCCGGCCCGAACACAACGCCTGGGTTGACCACAGCCAGCTCCGGCACGTGCCCCGTCCCCGCCGCCTCCAGCTCACTGATCATCGCCCACGCCGCTCGCTCCGAAAGTGTTTTCGAGCGCCCATACGCCGATATCTCCGCGCACTCGGGGTCCGACCAGTCCGCTTCCGTGCGCGGCAGATGTGCGGGCTTGGGCGCATGCATGATCGCGATGATCGACGATGTCATGACGACCCGCTCGACACCGGCCTTCGCTGCCGCCGCAATCACCCGCCGTGTGCCCTCCTGCGCCGGCCGGATCAGCTCTGCCGGATCGCGCGGCTCTGCAGAGGGAAACGGCGAGGCGACATGGAGCACATATCTGCACCCCTCACTCGCCGCCTGCCAGCCCTCATCCCGGTTGAGGTCCGCCTCGACCAATTCCAGCGCGCCGGGGTCACTGTCCATTTTCCCCTGCGCCCGCTTGATCGCAGCCTCGATCTCACCCCGCCGCCCCAGCGATCGCACCGTCCCCCGGACCCGCCAGCCCTCGTCCATGAGCGAACTGATGACATGCTTCGCAATGAACCCCGACGCACCCGTAACAAGAACGCGATCCGACATTTGCTGATGAGTTCCCAACTGATTGACGTTCTCGATGAAGCGCGTCCAATTTGGCCCGAACCCGCCCTTCGCCCAACCCTGACCGGCACTTAGTCTCGAGACGGAACAAAGACGAACGCAAAGAGGCACAAAAAAGGCCTCCCGCGCAAGCGAGAGGCCCCCATGAATTCAAATGCCATCAAGCCCGCCGGCTCAAACGCCGCGGCCTTGGCTGGGCGAGTGTCAGGCCGGTGCGTTTTCGCCTTCCAGCTCACGTTCCGCCGCCACCCGCGCCAGATCGTCCGCCCCTTTGGCCGCTTCATCGCGGTCGACCAGTTCGATCACGGCGCGCGGCGCCGAGTCACCATACCGGAAGCCGGCCTTGAGCACGCGCGTATAGCCGCCGTTGCGGTCCTTGTAGCGCGGCCCGAGCACATCGAAGAGCTTCTTGACCATGTCATCATCGCGCAACCGTGCCGCTGCAAGCCTGCGCGAATTCAGG
Organism: uncultured Alphaproteobacteria bacterium; assembly: GCA_963696075.1. Taxonomy (GTDB): domain Bacteria; phylum Pseudomonadota; class Alphaproteobacteria; order Rhizobiales; family Hyphomicrobiaceae; genus CAJQQK01. Next base: position 236,619 of record CAVOJD010000002.1, read on the forward strand.
TCACCACGTTTCGCCAGCGTGATGTACTTGTCCACCACCCGGCGCAAATCCTTCGCCTTTGGAAGCGTCGTCACGATCTGCTCGTGCTTGATCAAGGCTGCCGCCATGTTCGAGAACATCGCCTGCCGGTGAGCACTATCGCGGCTGAACCGCCGTCCCGTTTTTCTGTGTCGCATGTCGCTACTTTCGTTTCTCTAAGGTTGTTTACCGGGGAGGTTCTTCGGCCTCACCTCGTTGTTGAATTGGCCTCGGCTTGCAGCACCTGACCAAGCACCCTGCACCAGGAACGGTACAGAATTCTTTTGACGCCCCTGTACGGCCCGGAGGGCCGGAGAGCAACGCGACCCGCAGCTAAAGCGGCGCCCCCGCGGAGGGCCCGGGCGCATAGCGCCCGGATTAGCCAGCGAGCGAATTCAGCTTAGTACTGATCCTCAAACCGCTTGGCGAGCTCTTCGATGTTATCCGGCGGCCAGTTCGGCACTTCCATACCGAGATGGAGGCCCATCGTCGCCAGCACTTCCTTGATCTCGTTGAGCGACTTGCGCCCGAAGTTCGGCGTGCGCAGCATTTCCGCTTCGCTCTTCTGAATGAGATCACCGATGTAGACGATGTTGTCGTTCTTCAAGCAGTTGGCCGAACGCACGGAAAGTTCCAGCTCGTCGACCTTCTTGAGCAGAGCCGCATTGAACGACAGCTCAGGATGCTGGCGCTCTTCAACCGGCTTCTGCGGCTCTTCGAAGTTGATGAAGATCGCAAGCTGATCCTGCAGGATCCGGGCAGCGAGTGCCACCGCATCATCCGCCCGCACCGACCCGTCCGTCTCGATCGACATCGTCAACTTGTCATAGTCGAGGATCTGGCCTTCACGCGTGTTCTCGACGCGGAACGACACCTTGCGCAGCGGGCTGTAGATGCTGTCGACCGGAATGAGACCGATCGGCGCGTCTTCCGGCCGGTTGCGGTCTGCCGCAACATAGCCCTTGCCGAGGTCAGCGGTGAACTCCATGTGGATTTCCGCGCCCTCGTCCAGATGACAGATGATGTGATCTGGGTTGAGCACCTCGACATCCGTGCTGCTCTCGATGTCGCCGGCGCGGGCCGGGCCCGGCCCCGTCTTCTTGAGCACCATGCGCTTGTCACCCTCTGAATGGATGCGCAGCGCAATTTCCTTGATGTTCAGGATGATGTTGGTGACGTCCTCGCGAACGCCTGGGATCGATGAGAACTCGTGCAACACGCCGTCGATCTGAACCGTCTTGATCGCGGCGCCCTGCAGCGACGACAGCAAGACCCGGCGCAGAGCGTTGCCAAGCGTCATCCCGAAGCCGCGTTCCAGCGGCTCGGCCACGATCGTGGCAAACCGTTCGCCATCGCGGCCTTTTTCAATGTTCAGCTTCTGTGGCTTGATCAGATCTTGCCAGTTTTTCTGCAATACGTTCGACACGTTTAGCCTCCTGAGGTGAGCGGGCAGTCCGGCGAGGGGATCACCGGACGCGTGAGGCAAGGATCGGTACGATCCTCAGGTCAAAAAAAGCGGGCTGGCCGTCCGTTGCCGGCGCCAACTCGTCATTGCCGGTCCACGCTGCAACACAAATAGTGCAGCCGCCCGGCACGTCACATCACACGCGGCGGCGCTTGCGCGGCCGGCAGCCGTTGTGCGGGATCGGCGTCACGTCGCGAATGGTGGTGATCTGGTAGCCGGCCGCCTGCAAGGCGCGCAGTGCCAATTCACGCCCCGAACCCGGACCACAGACCTGAACTTCGAGGATCTTCATCCCGTGCTCGGCAGCCTTCCGCCCGGCATCTTCCGCCGCCATCTGGGCAGCATACGGCGTCGACTTGCGCGAGCCCTTGAAGCCCATCGTGCCCGCCGACGACCAGGCAATCGCATTGCCCTGCGCATCGGTAATCGTGATCATCGTGTTGTTGAAGCTCGCATTGACGTGCGCCACGCCCGACGAGATGTTCTTCCGTTCGCGGCGACGTACCTTGCCGCGTTGCTGTTCCCTGGCCATATGGTCCGCTGTTCTTTCGTTGAAGTGCCCCGCGAGGCACGCTGCTCGTCCAGATGTACCGTCCCCGGTACGTGCTCGAAATCATTCCAAAGCCACGATCCCACCATCCCTGCCCTGGAGACGGTCACGCGACGCCGATCCTGAGAGCGCGCCCGTTGCCCGGGCCGCTCCCAGAAATGACGTTAGCGGGTGGCTTTTTTCTTGCCTGCGATCGCCTTCGCAGGGCCCTTGCGGGTCCGCGCGTTGGTGTGCGTGCGCTGCCCGCGAACCGGCAGATTGCGGCGATGGCGCAGGCCCCGGTAGCAGCCAAGGTCCATCAGACGCTTGATGTTCATCGCCACTTCCCGGCGCAGATCACCCTCGACCTGATAGTCCCGGTCAATCGCTTCACGCACCTGCAGCACTTCTGCATCCGAAAGCTCGTTGACCCGCCGCTCGGCCGGAATCCCGACCGTCGCGCAGATCTGCTTCGCGAACGCCGGCCCGATGCCGTGAATGTACTGCAGCGCGATTACGACGCGCTTGCCCGTTGGAATGTTAACGCCTGCGATACGAGCCAAGGCCGTCTCCTGCTTCTTTGGTCTCTGATCGGGCCTTGCGGCCCAAGTAATCACGGATGTGCACCGGAATTCCTGAATTCCGAAACGAAAACAGCGCGAGACACAGCGCCCGCGACCCGCTGCATCCCTCGTTTGAAACCTGTCATGCGGCCCTGGACCCCAGAGCCATTCACCATATCAGGGACGTGTCGCCAGATTTTCCGGCGCCTGCGATCCCAAAGTGCGTCATGAAAGCGCACGTTGTACTAGAGCACAATCTCCCCGTCAACGCTTCCTGCCGCGGCATGCTGACACGAACTCAGCCCGCCAAAATCCGGTCGATCGCCGCTGCGACCTCGTCGATGCTTTCCATCCCGTCAACCGTCTGTAGACGTCCCGTCTCGGCGTAATAGGACGACACCGGCGCCGTCTGTTCACGATAGGCATCAAGCCGCTGCTTGAAGGCGACCGGATTGTCATCCTTGCGCACCGGCAGCCCCGCAGCCTCAGTCTCCCGGACCCGGTTTTCAATCCGCGCCAGCAGCACGTCCGGGTCGACTTTGAGCTCGATAATGGCATCGAGCATCAGGCCCTTGTCCTCAAGCATCCGATCGAGAGCTGATGCCTGCGCAACCGTTCTCGGGAAACCATCAAGAATGAACCCATTGGCGCAATCCTGAGCCTCGATCCGGTCTGACACGATGCCGATCACAATTTCATCGGAAACCAGCGCGCCGGCCTCCATCACAGCCTTCGCCTTGAGCCCGATCGGTGTTTCCGCCTTCACCGCCGCCCGCAACATATCGCCTGTCGAAAGCTGCGCGATGCCGTACTTCTTGACGATACGTTCGGACTGCGTGCCCTTGCCGGCGCCTGGCGGGCCTAGGAAGACTATTTTCATCGCCGCTTCTTACCCCCCCCGCCGCGCAGTTTGGATTTTTGGATAAGGCCTTCATACTGGTGCGCGACAAGGTGGCTTTGAACTTGTGACACCGTGTCCATCGTCACCGAGACCGCGATCAGCAGGGATGTCCCGCCAAGCACCGCCCCGAACGACGCCGGCACCCCGACGTTGGCGATCAAAAGCTCCGGTAGCAAACACACCGCCGCGAGATAAATGGCGCCCACCGTCGTAATCCGCGTGAGCACGTAATCGATATACTTCGCGGTCTGCTCACCGGGACGGTACCCCGGCAGAAAGCCGCCATACTTGCGCAGGTTGTCCGCCGTCTCCTGCGGATTGAACACGACCGCCGTATAGAAGAAGCAGAAGAAGATGATCAGCACGACATAGAACAGCATATGCAGCGGCTGCCCATAGCCGAGCGCCGCCGTGATCCACTGCAGCCACTCCGGCGACTGAGTGCCCGGCCCGGCCGAGAACTGGGCCGCGGTAATCGGCAGCAACAGCAGCGACGAGGCGAAAATCGGCGGAATGACACCGGCCGAGTTGAGCTTCAACGGCAGATGCGAGCTGTCGCCCTGGAACATCCGGTTACCAACCTGGCGCTTCGGATACTGCACCAGCAGCCGCCGCTGTGCGCGCTCCATGAACACGATCACAACCACCGCCGCGATCATCGTCACCAGGAGCAGGATGAGCACGAACGCCGACAGCGCGCCCTGGCTTGACAGTTCGAACAGCTGCGCCACCGCCGTCGGCAGCGCCGCCACGATCCCTGCGAAGATGATCAGCGAAATACCGTTGCCAACGCCACGCGCCGTGATCTGCTCGCCGAGCCACATCAGGAACATCGTGCCGCCAACCAGCGTGATCACGGTTGTCAGGCGGAAGAACCAGCCTGGCTCGGTCACGATCGGACCAATGCTCGACTGCGAGGCTTCGAGGCCGATCGAGATTCCATAGGCCTGAACGGATGCCAGCAGAACCGTCAGATAGCGCGTATACTGGTTGATCTGCTTGCGGCCCTGCTCGCCCTCTTTCTTGAGTGCGGCCAACCGCTTATCGACCGAACTCATGAGCTGCATGATGATCGACGCGGAAATGTAGGGCATGATGTTGAGCGCGAAGATCGCCATCCGCTCCACCGCCCCGCCGGCGAACATGTTGAACATGCCAAGGATGCCGGACGACTGGCTCTGGAAGGCTTCCGCAAACGCCTGCGGATCAATCCCGGGCAGCGGAATGAACGTTCCGAACCGGTAGACAAGGAGTGCCCCCAGCGTGAACCAGATCCGCTTCTTGAGTTCCTCCGCCTTCGCAAAGGCGCCGAAATTCAAGTTGGCGGCAAGTTGTTCAGCGGCGGATGCCATGCTCGTTCCCCTGAAGCCTGAGTGTCCAAGTCCGACGCGCGAACGCCTCGAACCTGTGCGCGATCAGCCTCTCGAAAGCCCTAGTCGAACAGCCCGTTCCATCGGCGTGTGCCGAACCGGACAAAAACTGCTCTCGTACGTGCCAAAGCGGCCGCGCTGGTCTCACGCTGCCGCCTGATATCTCGATGATCCACTTCTGAGCCACCCGGACCCGGTTGTGAATGCTGTCCATCGTCACACCGGGGCGGACAATTGCCCTGCCCGCACCGGCCCATCGGACCTACTTTGAATTCTTCGCCTTCTTGTCGGCCGTCTTCTGGCGCTTGGCTTCATCTGCCTCCAGCACCTTCTTCTCAATGATGTTGACCGATCCACCCGCCTTTTCAATGGCAGCCCGCGCACTTTCTGTTGCGTGATCGGCCGTCACATTGACCGACGCCTTGATCTCGCCGCCGCCCAGAATGCGCACGCCGTCCTTGGCGCGGCGCAGAACGCCGCCGGCAACCAGGCTCTCGACCGTGATCGGCTGGCTCGCATCGATCCGCCCATCATCAATGGCAACCTGCAGCGCACCGACATTGATCGCGTTGAAGTCCTTCCGCCGCCACTTCGTGAAGCCACGCTTCGGCAGCCGCCGGTAAAGCGGCATCTGGCCGCCTTCGAAACCCTTGATGGCAACGCCCGTGCGCGACTTCTGACCCTTGACGCCGCGCCCGGCGGTCTTGCCGAGCCCCGACCCGATCCCGCGTCCAACGCGAACGCGCCGCTTCAGCGCGCCGGGATTATCGTTGAGTTCATTCAAGCGCATAGCGCTCATCCTCTCGACTTGACTTGACCTCACCGCCCGTGGCCGATGACGCCCGTTTCAATTGTTCCGCAAACCAGCGCCCGCCTCAGCGGTTCGCGCTCAATCCACAACTCTGACGAGATGTGCGACCTTGGCGATCATGCCACGCACAGCCGGAGTATCCTCCAGCGTCCGCCGCCGGTTCATCTTGTTGAGCCCGAGCCCGACCAGCGTCTTGCGCTGCCGCGGGTCGCGTCTCAGCGGCGATCCGATCTGCTCGACCGTCACCGTCTTGCCCGAAGCTGCATCTGCCATCGTCTAGCGCTTTCCTTCTAAGCCCGAAGTGCGTCGGCGCCGCTCATCCGCGACGCCCGCCAACCTCAGGCCGTTGCTTCACCACCGGCGGCTTCCGCCACCTCTTGTTCGCCCACCCCGTCACGGCGACGGGCATTGAGTTCGGCCGGCTTCTTGCCACGGCGCTGAGCAACCGCCCGTGGCGGCTCCTGATGCGCCAGTGCATCGAACGTTGCACGAACCACGTTGTAGGGGTTCGACGTCCCAAGCGACTTGGCCACGACATCCTGGATACCCAGCATCTCGAACACGGCGCGCATGGCACCGCCAGCAATGATACCGGTGCCCGGAGGCGCCGCACGCACGACGACCCGTCCCGCGCCGTGCCGGCCGGTCCCATCATGGTCCAGCGTACGACCTTCACGCAGGTGCACCCGGATCATCGACCGCCGCGCTGCCTCGTTGGCTTTACGGATCGCTTCGGGAACTTCGCGCGCCTTGCCGTGGCCGAAGCCAACCCGGCCGTTCATGTCGCCAACGATCACAAGGGCGGCGAAGCCGAACCGCTTACCACCCTTCACCGTTTTCGCGACGCGGTTGATGTGAACCAGCTTGTCGGTGAATTCGCTGTCTTCACGATCGCGCTCACGATCGCGTCCACGGCCTCGGCCGCCATCTCTGTCAGGGGAACGTGCCAACTTGATTGCCTCTCTCGAACCTTAGAAATCCAGGCCGCCTTCGCGCGCCCCGTCAGCCAGTGCCTTGATCCGGCCGTGATACAGATAACCGCCGCGATCGAACACGACCTCCTTGACGCCGGCGGCGATCGCGCGTTCCGCAATCACCTTGCCGACGACTTCGGCGGCCGTCTTGTCGCTGCCCTTGTCGATCTTCTGGCGCAGATCCTTGTCGAGCGTCGATGCCGCCGCCAGCGTGTGGCCGTTTGCATCATCGATGATCTGCGCATAGATATTTTTCGACGAGCGGAACACCGAAAGCCTCGGACGCCCGTTCGCAACGCGACGGAGATTGCGCCTGACGCGTCCAGCGCGCCGGTCGAATTGAGAAAGCGAAGCCATGATTGAAAAGCGCCCTTACTTCTTCTTGCCTTCCTTGCGGAAGATGTATTCGCCCTGATAGCGCACGCCCTTGCCCTGGTAGGGCTCCGGCGGCCGGTATCCGCGGATCTCGGCAGCGACCTGTCCGACCTGCTGCTTGTTGATGCCCGTGACCGTGATGATTTCCTGCTTGTTGCCACCGACGATCACGTCGACTCCGGTTGGAACCTTGTGCAGCACCTCGTGGCTGAACCCGAGGTTGAGCTGCAGCGTGTCCTTGCCCTTCATCTGCGCGCGGTAGCCGACGCCCTGGATCTCGAGCGTCTTCGTGAAGCCATCGGTTACGCCCTGCATCAGGTTCGCAACCATGGTCCGCGACATGCCCCACATCGAGCGCGCCTTCTTGGTGTCGTCCGCCGGCGTGAAGACGAAACCATCATCGGTCTTCTCGATCTTGACGTCATCCGGCACCGTGAACGACAACTCGCCCTTGGGCCCCTTCACCTGAAGGTGCTGACCCTCGAGCGTTACCGTCACCTTATCCGGCACCGGCACCGGTTTTTTGCCAATACGTGACATGACGTTTCAACCTTTCATGCACCGGGATGAGATCTCCATCACCCCTGAACTCCGTGGAACCCGCCAGGGGCCCACCTTCGAATGACCAGCCTTAGAACACGTTGCAGAGGATCTCACCGCCAACGTTCTCTTCGCGCGCGCGCCAGTCGGACATCACGCCCTTCGGCGTCGACAGGATCGCAACACCAAGACCGTTCGACACCGTCGGGATGTCCTTGACGGCCGAGTAGACCCGCCGCCCAGGCTTCGACACGCGCTTGATCTCGCGGATCGCCGGCTGCCCGTTGGTATACTTGAGCTCGATCTCGATTTCCGCTTGGGCGCCTTTTTGCTCGACCTGCGTGAAACCGCGGATATAGCCCTCGTCCTGCAGGACTTCGAGCACGTTGGTGCGCAGCTTGGACGCCGGCGTCGACGTCTTCGGCCGGCGGCGCATCTGTGCGTTGCGGATACGGGTGAGCATGTCACCGAGGGGATCGTTCATTGGCATCTGGAGATCCTCCTTACCAGCTCGACTTCGTCATGCCAGGGATCATGCCCTGCGAGGCAAGCTCGCGCAGCTGGTTCCGGCAGATCTTCATTTTGCGATAGAACGCCCGCGGACGCCCTGTGATTTCACACCGGTTACGCACCCGCGTCTTGGACGAATTGCGCGGCAGTTCGGCAAGCTTGAGCTGGGCGGCAAAACGCTCTTCCATCGGCCTCGTGCGATCATCGATGATCGCCTTCAGGGCCGCGCGCTTTCCTGCGTACTGCTCAACCATGCGGCGCCGCCGCTTGTTCGTCTCGATCTTGCTCTCTTTAGCCATCTAAATCTCCGGAGGCCTTCCAGCACATGCTGTGGTTCCTCTGATTGTTGCCTACTCGGGGAACGGGAAGTTGAGCTGCTTGAGCAGCGCACGCGCCTCAGCGTCCGTCTTGGCACTGGTCACCACGATGATGTCCATGCCCCAGATTTCATCGACCTTGTCGTAATCGATTTCCGGAAACACGATGTGCTCCTTGAGCCCCATCGCGAAATTGCCCCGGCCATCGAAGCTCTTCGCGTTGAGCCCGCGGAAATCCTTCACCCGCGGCAACGCAATCGTCGTCAGCCGGTCGAGGAATTCATACATCCGCATTCCGCGAAGCGTAACCTTCGCCCCAAGCGCCATGCCTTCGCGCACCTTGAACGATGCGATCGATTTGCGCGCCCGCGTGATAACCGGCCGCTGACCGGTGATCAGGGCCAGGTCGTTCGCCGCGTTCTCGACCTTCTTGCGGTCGTTGACGGCCTCGCCGATGCCCATGTTCACGACGATCTTCTCAACCTTCGGCACCTGCATGACGTTCTTGTAGCTGAACTCTTCAAGCAGTGCCTTGCGCGCGGTCTCTTCGTAGAGCACCTTCGCGCGAGGCCGATAGTCGGCCGGCCGGGCCGCAACGCCCGCCTCTGCAGTTTGTCCTTCGGCCATCTCTTACGTCCTTTCCGGGATCAGCTCGCCGGAGCGCTTCGCATAGCGCACCTTCCGGCCATCCTCGAGAAACTTGAAACCGACCCGCGTCGGCTTGCCATCCTGCGGATCTTCATGCGCCAGGTTCGACAGGTCGATCGCCGCTTCCTTGGAAACGATCCCGCCCTGCGCAGCAGCAGTCTGCTTCTGGTGACGGCGCACCATGTTGACGCCGCGCACAATCGCCCGGTTCTCTTTCGGCATCATGGTGAGAATCTCACCCTGCTTGCCCTGGTCACGCCCGGTCAGCACAACGACACGGTCGCCCTTCTTAAACTTCAACGACGGCATCGCTCACAAAACCTCCGGCGCGAGAGAAACAATCTTCATGTGGTTCTTGCCCCTGAGCTCACGCGTCACGGGCCCGAAGATACGCGTGCCAACCGGCTCACCCGAGGCGTTGATCAGCACCGCCGCGTTGCGGTCGAAGCGGATCAGCGAGCCATCCGGACGGCGGACACCCTTCGCCGTGCGAACCACCACGGCTTTCATCACTTGGCCCTTCTTGACGCGACCGCGCGGGATCGCCTCCTTGACGGACACCACGATAATATCGCCGATTGAAGCGTACTTGCGCTTCGAACCGCCGATCACCTTGATGCACTGGACCCGGCGGGCGCCGGAATTGTCCGCGACATCGAGATTAGTCTGCATCTGGATCATCGGGCTTGTCCTTCAATCAATTCCTGTTTCGCCGCGAAACCGCAGCCGTTAGGAACGCGCAACCATTGCCCGCGCGCGCACCCCGCTAACATCTTGACGCCTATTCGCCCTGCGGCGTGGCAACGAGCGCCCACCGCTTGAGCTTCGAAATCGGCGCCGTCTCTTGAATCCGCACCCGATCACCCACCTTCGCCGAGTTGCTCTCGTCGTGTGCGTGATACTTCTTCGAGCGCCTGACGACCTTCTTGTAGAGCGGGTGCGTATAACGCCGCTCGACCTCGACAACGATCGTCTTGTCGGTCTTGTCCGACACTACCGTGCCTTGCAGAATGCGCTTGGGCATTTATGACTCCTCAGCCGTTCGACGCCTGCTCCGCCTGCGCGGCGGGGGCTTGTTGTTTACGACCGGCGCCACCGGCCTTCCTTTGCCGCGCGATCGTCTTGATCCGCGCGATATCGCGACGCACCTGACGCACCCGCGCCGTGTTGTCGAGCTGGCCCGACGCCGCCTGGAAGCGCAGGTTGAACTGCTCGCGCTTCAGCTTGACCAGTTCATCGTCGAGCTGATCCAGCGTCAGGTCTTTAATCTCCGAGGGCTTCATCGTCTCGAGGCCTTCTCTCATCTAACCGATGCCGTCACGGCATCGAACCACACCAATTATCCAGCCACGCCGTCCCGCCAACCTTAGGCGCCGACCCGCGTGATAACCCTCGTCTTGATCGGCAGCTTCGCAGCGCCCAGTCTCAACGCTTCGCGCGCCACATCATCCGGCACGCCGTCGAGTTCAAACATGATCCGGCCCGGGTGCACGCGCGCAGCCCAGTAATCCGGCGAGCCCTTGCCCTTGCCCATCCGCACTTCCGCCGGCTTCGACGACACCGGCAGATCCGGGAAGATCCGGATCCACACGCGCCCGGCCCGCTTCATGTGCCGCGTGATCGCGCGTCGTGCCGCCTCGATCTGGCGCGCCGTGATGCGCTCCGGTTCGACCGCCTTGAGGCCATGCGAACCGAAATTCAGCGTCGTGCCACCTTTGGCCGTACCTTTGATCCGCCCTTTGTGCGCCTTGCGGAACTTCGTGCGCTTTGGCTGCAGCATTGTCTCAAACCTTCTCTTCTCGAATGAGCGTCACCGGCCCATCAGCGAGGCCGGCCCCCGCACACATCGCTCAAACCGTCAGCGGCCACCGCCGCCACCGCCATCGCGACGGCGGCCACCGCCACCACCGCTCTCCTGCATTTCGAGCGCCTTCTTCTCCGACGCCATCGGATCGTGCTCCATGATCTCCCCTTTGAAGATCCACACCTTGATCCCGATGATGCCGTAGGCCGTCTTGGCGCGCCCATAGCCGAAATCGATATCAGCCCGGAGCGTGTGCAGCGGCACGCGCCCCTCGCGGTACCATTCGGTCCGCGCAATTTCCGCGCCACCAAGCCGGCCCGCGCAGTTGATCCGAATGCCCTGCGCACCGAGCCGCAGCGCCGACTGCACCGCCCGCTTCATCGCCCGGCGAAACGCCACGCGCCGCTCGAGCTGCTGGGCAATGCCTTCCGCAATCAACGTCGCGTCGATCTCGGGCTTGCGCACTTCCACCACGTTGAGATGGACTTCCGAACTCGTCAGCTGTGCCAACTGCTGGCGCAGCTTGTCGATATCCGCACCCTTCTTGCCGATCAGCACGCCCGGCCGCGCCGTGTGGATCGTCACCCGGCATTTGCGGTGCGGGCGCTCAATCACGACCTTCGAGATGCCGGCCTGGCGCTGCATCTTCATGATGTGCGCTCTGAGCGCACGATCTTCATGCAGCAACCGGGAATATTCGCCACGGTCGGCGAACCAACGGCTGTCCCAGGTCCGGTTGATACCGACACGAAGGCCGATCGGATTGACTTTCTGACCCATGTCTATTCCGCTCCTGCGCTTACGCGTCTTGGGGTTGTTCGCGAACCACAACGGTGATCTGCGAAAACGGTTTCATGACCATCGCCGAGCGCCCGCGCCCACGCGCATGGAACCGCTTCATGACGAGGTTCTTGCCAACCCACGCCTCTGCGATGACGAGATCGTCGATGTCGAGCCCGTGGTTGTTCTCAGCATTGGCCACCGCCGACAGCACGCACTTGCGCACATCGCCCGCGATCCGCCGCCGCGAGAACTCGAGATCCGCCAGCGCCTGGTTGACCTTCTTGCCCCGGATCAGCCCCGCCACAAGGTTCAGCTTCTGCGGCGAAACGCGAAGGTTCCGCGCGACCGCTTTCGCTTCGTTCTCGGCCAGCCGGCGTGGTGTCTTTTCTTTGCCCATCTTCGTATGCTCCGCCGCCTTAGCGTCTGGATTTCTTGTCCGCACCGTGCCCGTAGTACGTGCGGGTAGGCGCGAATTCACCGAACTTGTGACCGATCATGTCTTCGTTCACAGAGACCGGAATGTGCTTCTGGCCGTTATAGACGCCGAACGTCAGACCGACGAACTGCGGCAGGATCGTCGAACGCCGCGACCAGATCTTGATCACATCGTTGCGTCCCGCTTCACGAGCCTTCTCCGCCTTCTTCAGAATGTAGCCGTCGACGAACGGGCCCTTCCAAACTGACCGTGCCACTTGGTCTCTCCTTAGTCGGTGCCGGTCGGGCGCGCCTGCGCCACCGGCAAATCCAAATTACTTCTTCTTCGCCTTGTGACGGCTACGAACGATATACTTGTCGGTCTCTTTGTTGGTCCGCGTCCGCGAGCCCTTCGTCGGCTTGCCCCACGGCGTCGACCAGTGCTTACCACCGTTGGTCCGCCCGCCGTTCGGGTGATCGATCGGGTTCATCGCGATGCCGCGGGTCTGCGGCCGCTTGCCCCGCCACCGTGACCGTCCCGCCTTGCCGACGACCGTGTTGCCATGGTCCGCGTTCGACACCGCACCGATCGTCGCCATGCATTCGGCTCTGACCCGGCGCGTCTCGCCCGAGCTGAGCTTGAGGATCGCATAACCGCCATCACGTCCGACGAGCTGGACGTACGTGCCGGCGGACCGCGCGATCTGCCCGCCCTTGCCAGGCTTCATCTCGACGTTGTGGATGATCGAGCCGATCGGGATCGACGCCAGCGGCATCGCATTCCCAGGCTTCACGTCCACGCTTTCACCAGCCTCGACCCGGTCGCCTTCGCTCAGGCGCTGCGGCGCCAGGATGTAGGCCAGTTCACCGTCGTCATACTTGATCAGCGCAATGAATGCGGTCCGGTTCGGATCGTATTCCAGCCGCTCGACCGTCCCGCCGACATCGAACTTGCGGCGCTTGAAGTCGACCAGACGGTAGAGTTGCTTGTGCCCGCCACCGATGTGACGGCTCGTGATCCGGCCGGTGTTGTTGCGCCCGCCGGAACGTGACTTGCCCTCGGTCAGCACTTTGACCGGCTTGCCCTTCCACAGGTGCCCGCGCTGCACGACAACCACATGGCGCAGGCCCGGTGATGTCGGTTTGAATGTCTTGAGTGCCATCGCGTACTACCGTCCCTTATCCTGTCCTTGGCCGCGCCCTCAGAGCCCGGTCGTCACGTCGATCGAGTGACCGTCTTCGAGTGTCACGATCGCCTTCTTGACGTCCGTCTGCCGGCCGCGAATGCCGCGGAAAATCTTGCGCTTACCCTTGCGCACCAGCGTGTTGACCGCCTTCACCTTGACCGAGAAGAGCTGCTCGACAGCCTGCTTGATCTCCGGCTTGCTCGCTTCCCCGCGGACATCGAAGATGATCTGGTTTGCCTCCGAAGCCATCGTCGACTTCTCGGAGATCACCGGCCGCAGGATAATGTCGTATGCGTCGATCTTCGCCATTATTCAGCGGCCTCCGCCTGGGGTTTAACCTTGGCATCGGCGAAGCGCACGTCCAGCGCCTCGATCGCAGCCTTCGTCAGCACCAGCGTGCGCCGGCGCAGAATGTCGACGACGTTGATGCCCTGGATCGGCAGCACGTCGATGTTCGGAATGTTGCGCGCGGCTTTCACGAACCCGGCGTCCGGCGCAGCACCATCGATGATCAGCGCATTGGCCAACTCGAGCTTGGCGAGCTGCACCTTGAGATCCTTCGTCTTGCCGTCCGCCGATGTTGCCTGATCCAGCACCACCAGTTCACCCGCCTTCGCCTTGGCCGACAGCGCATGGCGCAATGCCAGCGCCCTCACCTTCTTCGGCAAGCCGATCGCATGGCTGCGCGGCTTCGGGCCGAACGCCTTGCCACCGCCACGGAACTGCGGCGCCGCCTTGTTGCCGTGCCGCGCCGTGCCGCCGCCCTTCTGGCGGCTCATCTTGCGACCCGTCACCTTGACCTCGGAACGGTCCTGCGCGTGATGCGTACCAGCCATCGCCTTCAGCTGCTGATAGCGCACCATGCGATGCAGGATGTCCTTGCGCGGATCCAGCCCGAAAATCGCTTCCTTGAGCTCGATCGTACCGGCATCACCGGCATCGAGTGTTTTGACCGTCGCCTGCATCTCGCTCAACCTTCACTGCTTTCAGCGCCCGCATCACCACCGGCATCGACCGGCGCATCGTTGCCGCCCGCGCCATTGGATGCAGCGCCATTCGGCATCCGGAAGCTGCCCGGCACCGGTGCCTCGGCAGGCCGTGCCCGCTTGACCGCATCCCGGATCAGCACCCAGCCGCCTTTGGAGCCAGGCACTGCGCCGCGCACCATCACCAGGCCGCGCTCGACGTCCGTCTGCACCACGACCAGGTTCTGCGTCGTAACCCGCTCAGAACCCATGTGCCCGGCCATCTTCTTGCCCTTGAAGACCTTGCCCGGATCCTGGTTCTGACCCGTCGAACCGTGGCTACGGTGAGAGACAGACACACCGTGCGACGCCCTGAGCCCGCTGAAGTTCCAGCGCTTCATCGCGCCCTGGAACCCCTTGCCCTGGCTCGTGCCCGTCACGTCGACGAACTGGCCGGCGACAAAATGATCAGCCGTCAGCTCGGCCCCGACATCGATCAGGTTCTCCGGGCTCACCCGGAACTCAGCGAGCTTGCGCTTCGGCTCGACATTCGCGACCGCGAACCGCTGCTGCTCCGGCTTCGACACGCGCGAACGTCGCCGCGTGCCAACGCCAAGCTGCAGCGCCGAGTAGCCGTTCTTCTCTTCCGTCAACTGTGCCACCACCTGGCAGTTGTCGACCTTCAGCACGGTCACCGGAATATGCTCACCTTCGTCGGTGAAGATCCGGCTCATGCCGATTTTCTGTGCAATTAGTCCGGAACGCATCGAGCGAACCTTTCCCGATTGTCTGGGTCTTCCGAAGTGGTCTGCTTCGCCATCGAAGCCATCGTCGAACCACTTGCTGATTGGACCCGTCTTGAACTTGTGCCTCCGGGCGGCGGCCCATGCCATTGCCGCCCGCTAAAACCAGTAAACCGCCTTAGAGCTTGATCTCGACGTCGACGCCGGCTGCGAGATCAAGTTTCATCAGCGCATCAACCGTCTGCGGCGTCGGATCGACGATGTCGAGCAGGCGCTTGTGCGTGCGCATCTCGAACTGCTCACGACTCTTCTTGTCGATGTGCGGCGACCGGTTGACCGTGAATTTCTCGATATGCGTTGGCAATGGAATTGGCCCACGCACCTCAGCACCCGTCCGTTTCGCCGTGTTGACAATCTCCAGCGTCGAGGCATCGAGTATTCGATGGTCGAACGCCTTGAGGCGAATGCGAATGTTCTGGCCGTTCATTGCCCCGACTTTCTCTTCAAGATCTACGTTTACATCAGCAAAAACGAGACGCCCGGTCGGAACCGGGCGCCTCTGTCATGTCTTGCGCTTAGTCGTCAATCGACGCCACGACACCGGCGCCGACCGTACGGCCGCCTTCACGGATGGCGAAGCGCAGCTTCTCTTCCATCGCGATCGGCTGGATCAGCTCGACGTCAATCGTCACGTTGTCGCCCGGCATCACCATTTCCGTGCCTTCCGGCAGCGTCACAACACCGGTGACATCGGTCGTGCGGAAATAGAACTGCGGACGGTAGTTGGTGAAGAACGGCGTATGACGGCCACCCTCTTCCTTGGTCAGGATGTAGGCTTCCGCTTTGAACTTCTTGTGCGGCTTCACCGAACCGGGATGGCACAGAACCTGGCCACGCTCCACGTCTTCACGGCCAACACCACGCACCAGCGCACCGATGTTGTCGCCAGCTTCACCCTGGTCGAGCAGCTTGCGGAACATCTCGACGCCGGTAACCGTCGTCTTCTGCGTGTCCTTGATGCCGACAATCTCGACTTCTTCGCCGACCTTGACGATGCCGCGTTCAACACGCCCCGTCACCACCGTACCGCGGCCTGAGATCGAGAACACGTCTTCGATCGGCATCAGGAACGGCTGGTCCTTCGGACGCTCCGGCTGCGGGATGTAGGCGTCGACTTCGTCCATCAGCTTGAGAATGGCTTCCTTGCCAATCGCAGGCTCACGGTCTTCGAGCGCGCACAGCGCCGAACCCTTGACGATCGGAATGTCGTCGCCCGGGTACTGATAGCTGTCGAGAAGCTCGCGGATTTCCATCTCGACGAGTTCGATGAGCTCTTCATCATCGACCATGTCGACCTTGTTCATGAACACCACCAGCGCCGGCACACCGACCTGACGGGCAAGCAGGATGTGCTCGCGCGTCTGCGGCATCGGGCCATCGGCAGCCGACACAACCAGGATCGCGCCATCCATCTGCGCAGCACCCGTGATCATGTTCTTC
Organism: uncultured Alphaproteobacteria bacterium; assembly: GCA_963696075.1. Taxonomy (GTDB): domain Bacteria; phylum Pseudomonadota; class Alphaproteobacteria; order Rhizobiales; family Hyphomicrobiaceae; genus CAJQQK01. The sequence goes on from CAVOJD010000002.1 coordinate 253,036, forward strand.
ACATAGTCAGCGTGGCCTGGGCAGTCGACGTGCGCATAGTGGCGCTTATCAGTCTCATATTCGACGTGCGCCGTCGAAATGGTAATGCCACGCTCACGTTCTTCCGGCGCCTTGTCGATCTGGTCGTAGGCTGAGAACTTCGCCTGGCCCTTCTCTGCCAGCACCTTCGTGATAGCTGCCGTCAACGACGTTTTGCCATGGTCGACGTGACCAATGGTGCCGATGTTGCAGTGCGGCTTTGAACGATCAAATTTTTCCTTGGCCATTCTTCTGGCTCCCAGCTTTCAGTGACACCTTCCCCAGGACGGACCGTCGAGGAAGAACAGGCTAGTTAAAACTCGAAGTGCGATCCTTGGACCCGATCTCTCGATCCGGCACCCGGACCACACTCCAAACGAAACCCAATTGAGCGTGATGCTCTAGGCGTATTTTGCTTTGACCTCGTCAGCGACCTGACGCGGCACTTCCGCATAGTGTGCAAACTGCATCGTGTACGACGCCCGGCCCTGCGACGAGGACCTGAGCGTATTGATGTAGCCGAACATGTTCGCCAGCGGCACATCGGCCCGGATCACGGTGGCGTTGCCCCGCATCTCCTGGTTCTTGACCTGCCCGCGCCGCGAGTTGAGGTCCCCGATGACGGTGCCGACGTAGTCTTCCGGCGTCACCACTTCCACATCCATGATCGGCTCGAGCAACTTCAGCCCGGCCTTCTCGCAACCCTCACGGAACGCCGCCCGGCTTGCGATCTCGAACGCGATCGCACTCGAGTTGACTTCGTGGAACGCGCCGTCATAGAGCGTCACCTTGATGTCGACCATCGGGAAGCCGATCAGCACACCACTGGTCCAGACCGACTGCAGCCCCTTCTCGACGCCCGGCAGGTATTCCTTGGGCACCGAACCACCGACGATCTCGGACTTGAACTCGTTGCCCGTCCCCGTCTCGTTCGGATCGATCCGGAACTTGACCCGCGCGAACTGGCCCGTACCACCGGTCTGCTTCTTGTGCGTGTAGTCGATCTCGGTCGGCTGAGAAATCGTCTCACGGTAGGCAACCTGCGGCTGACCGATGTTGGCTTCGACCTTGAACTCGCGCTTCATGCGATCGACGATGATGTCGAGATGCAGCTCGCCCATGCCGGAAATGATGGTCTGACCGCTCTCCTCGTCCGTCTTCACGCGGAACGAGGGGTCTTCCGACATCAGCCGGCCGAGCGCCATGCCCATCTTTTCCTGGTCGGCCTTCGTATTCGGCTCGATCGCGATCTCGATCACCGGCTCCGGGAACTCCATCCGCTCCAGGATCACCGGCTTGTTGGGATCGCACAGCGTATCACCCGTCGTCGTATCCTTCATGCCAACCAGCGCAACGATGTCGCCGGCAAAGGCTTCCTTGATCTCTTCACGGTTGTTCGAGTGCATCAAGAGCATGCGCCCGATGCGTTCGCGCTTTTCCTTGACTGTATTGTACACGCCCGTGCCGGCTTCGATCTTGCCCGAATAAATCCGCGCAAACGTCAGCGAGCCAACAAACGGGTCGTTCATGATCTTGAAGGCCAGCATCGACAGCGGCTCGTCGTCCGACGACCTACGCACCATCTCCGAGCCATCCTTCGGATCGATACCTTTGATCGGCGGCACTTCAGTCGGGCTCGGCAGGAAATCAACAACCGCGTCGAGCAACGGCTGGACGCCCTTGTTCTTGAACGCGGAGCCGGCGAGCACAGGGAAGAACTCCACCGCGCACGTCCCCTTGCGCAACAGCTTCCGGATCGTGTCGTTGTCCGGCATGTTGCCTTCGAGATAGGCTTCCATGGCGTCATCGTCGACCTCGACGATCGCCTCGATCATCTTCTCGCGATACTCGTTCGCCTGATCGACCATATCCTCAGGGATATCGACCACGTCCCACTGCGCCCCGAGCGTCTCGTCACGCCAGATCAGCGCCTTCATCTCGATCAGGTCGACAACACCCTTGAGCTCCGTTTCCGCGCCCACCGGCAACTGGATCGCGACAGCCTTCGCGCCGAGCCGGTCCTTGATCATGTCGAGGCAGCGGAAGAAGTCGGCGCCCGTCTTGTCCATCTTGTTGACGAAGACCATGCGCGGCACGTTGTACTTGTCAGCCTGGCGCCACACCGTCTCGGTCTGCGGCTCGACGCCGGCGTTCGCATCGAGCAGCGCAATCGCACCGTCAAGCACGCGCAGCGAACGCTCCACCTCGATCGTGAAATCGACGTGACCTGGGGTGTCGATGATGTTCAGCCGGCGCTTGCGACCATCGCGGGCCTGCCAGAACGTGGTCGTCGCAGCCGACGTGATCGTAATCCCGCGCTCTTGCTCCTGCTCCATCCAGTCCATCGTCGCAGCGCCATCATGCACCTCGCCGATCTTGTGACTCTTACCCGTGTAGTAAAGAATCCGCTCCGTCGTCGTCGTTTTACCGGCGTCGATGTGAGCCATGATGCCGAAGTTGCGATAGTCGCTGAGTTCGTATTCACGAGCCATGACAGTTGCCTATGCGTTCCAGATCGCGTTCCAGCCGGATTGCCCGGCCACAAAACACCTACCAGCGATAATGCGAAAAAGCGCGGTTGGCGTCGGCCATCTTGTGCGTGTCTTCACGCTTCTTGACCGCCGCACCGCGGCTGTTGGCGGCATCCAGCAACTCACCCGAGAGCCGGTCCACCATCGTATTTTCATTGCGCGCGCGCGCCGCTGAAATGATCCAGCGGATCGCCAGTGCCTGCCGCCGCTCCGTGCGAACTTCGACCGGCACCTGATACGTCGCACCACCAACCCGGCGCGAGCGAACTTCCACCGCCGGCATCACGTTTTCCAGCGCCTGATGGAACATCTGGATCGGATCCTGCTTCGCACGCTCTTCGACCCGGTCGAGAGCGCCATAGACGATCCCCTCGGCCGTGCTCTTCTTGCCTGCGCGCATGATCGCGTTCATGAACTTCGAAAGCACCATATCGTGGTACTTCGGGTCCGGGTTCACTTCACGCTTTTCTGCTCTATGCCGACGTGACATCTAACGCCTGCCCCTTAGTTTGAGTTCCTGTGCGACCGGCCGAAACAAAGCAGTGACCGGTCGTCTTGAATGGATAAGAGACCGGCAGCCCCGCCACCGGCCATCGTAGTTCATGCGAGCTTATCGGAGTGCCCGAATTACTTCGGCCGCTTCGCACCATATTTCGACCGGCGCTGGCGCCGCGCCTGCACACCCTGCGTATCGAGAACGCCACGCACGATGTGATAGCGCACACCCGGCAAGTCCTTGACGCGGCCGCCGCGGATCAGCACCACCGAGTGCTCCTGCAGGTTATGGCCTTCGCCCGGGATGTACCCGATCACTTCGAAGCCGTTAGTGAGCCGGATCTTTGCCACCTTACGCAGCGCCGAGTTCGGCTTCTTTGGCGTCGTGGTGTAGACCCGGGTGCAAACACCGCGCTTCTGCGGGCAGGCCTCCATGGCCGGCACCTTGTTGCGCTTGGTCTGCTTCTTCCGCGGATTGCGGATGAGCTGCTGGATCGTCGGCATCGGTTCTTTCCATCTTGACGCACCGAAGCTTCGAGATCCGGCACACCTGCGCATCGATCGCGCGATATTTCAAAACGATTCAACCGGGCAGCAGATTTCGCCGGCCCGGTCTGAAGACAGAGGATCGCCCGCAACGGACGATCATCGCCAATGAGTATTCTCTGTATCGGACGGTAGTGTTTAGGAGGTATAGCTGTCGAGCAGCCATCCCGCATCGCCTACGACCTACCGTGAGAGTTGGCGGAACATATACATCCCTAGTGATATGGTCAACAGCCTTACGACACATTTCATGCGAAAATAACGGCTTCTTTCAGAGCCGGCCTGCCTGGCTACTCCATCCCACGCCAAACCGCATCAAAAATCGCCTGTTTACGTCGTCACACCGCCTCTCCCCATGCCCCGTTGAGAGCTGGAAACTCGGCGGTGATGGGGCGATCGACAGGCATTTGATGAAATGCGAAACGCCCGGGATCTCGCGATCCCGGGCGCCTCAGGTTTAACCAGCCAAACCGGCAGGCATCAGCCTTATTCTGCAGCCTCGCCGGGCTGCGGCCCATCACTCGCCGCCGCGGCCTCTTCCCCGGCAGGCGCTTCGAGTGGCGCCTGTTCAGCCGCCGCCCGCGCCTGCTCCCGGGCAATCAGTTCGTCGCGCTTGGCAGCAATCTTCCGGATCCGGCGCAACATGCCCCCGGTCCCGGCCGGGATCAGACGCCCGACGATGACGTTCTCCTTCAGCCCTTCCAGCGTGTCGACCTTGCCGCTGACGGCAGCTTCCGTCAGCACCCGGGTCGTCTCCTGGAACGAGGCCGCCGAGATGAACGACCGCGTCTGCAGCGACGCCTTGGTGATCCCCAGCAGAACCGGGATTGCCGTCGCCGGCCGCTTGCCGGCGGCCTCATAGGCCGCATTGCGCTCGTCGTATTCGATCCGGTCGAGCTGTTCACCCTTGATGAACTCCGTCTCGCCCGTATCCGTGATCTCCACCTTCTGCAGCATCTGGCGCACGATCACTTCGATATGCTTATCGTTGATCGTCACGCCCTGCAGCCGGTAAACGTCCTGGATCTCGTTGATCAGGTAGTTCGCCAGTTCCTCGACACCCTTGATCGCAAGAATATCGTGGGGCGCGGGGTGCCCGTCATAAACGAAGTCGCCCCGCTCGATGCGGTCGCCGGGTTGTACCGTCAGCGACTTGCCGCGCGGGATCAGATACTCGACCGCTTCCTCATCCTCGTTGTCCGGCCGGATCGCGATCCGCTGCTTGTTCTTGTAGTCCTTGCCGAACTCGACCGTACCGGAGATTTCGGCAATGATCGCGTGGTCCTTCGGCCGCCGCGCCTCGAACAGCTCCGCCACCCGCGGCAGACCGCCGGTGATGTCGCTCTGCTTGGCACTCGACGTCGGGATACGCGCAAGCACGTCACCCGGCTCCACCTTCGTGCCCGGCTCAACCGAGAGCACCGCGTCGACCGCGAGCAGATAGCGCGCATCGCCACCCCGCTCGACTGCGATCGGATTGCCATCCTCGTCCTTGACCACGATGGCAGGCTTCAGTTCAGCACCACGCGGCGAGGCACGCCAGTCGAGGACGACACGGCTCGTCGTGCCCTTGACCTCATCGACCTGCTCCCGCACCGAGGCCCCTTCAACGACATCCTCGAACGAGACCACACCGGCCACTTCCGTCAGGATCGGACGCGTATAGGGGTCCCACGTCGCAAGCCGGTCGCCACGCTGAACCGTGTCGCCGTCGTCGACGAGCACCTTCGCGCCGTAAGTGATCTTCTGGACAGCCAGCTCTTTGCCCGACTGGTCGAGGATCACGACCGCCATCGTCCGGCCCATCACCACCAGGTTCCCGGCGCCGTCCTTGACGACGTTGCGGTTCCGAATGGCGATCGTGCCGTTGAAGTTCGATTCCAGCACCGACGTATCCGACACCTGTGCCGCGCCGCCGATGTGGAAGGTCCGCATCGTAAGCTGCGTTCCAGGCTCCCCGATCGACTGCGCCGCGATCACGCCGACCGCCTCGCCGATGTTGACCGGCGTCCCACGGGCAAGGTCACGCCCGTAGCACTTCGCACAAACACCCGTCGTCGTCTCACACGTGAGCACCGACCGGATGCGCACTTCCTGGAGTTCCGCCTTCTCGATCTGTTCTGCGTGATGCTCCTCGATGAGATCACCATCCTTGATGATGAGCTCGTCCGTCTCCGGATGCTTGACGTCTTCCGCCGCGGTCCGCCCGAGAACCCGGTCCGCCAGCGTGACGATCACCTGCCCCGCATCAACCACGGCCTGGACATTGATGCCCTTGTCGGTGCCGCAATCGACCTCGGAGATGATCGCATCCTGCGCGACATCGACGAGGCGCCGCGTCAGATAGCCAGAGTTGGCCGTCTTAAGCGCCGTATCCGCCAGCCCCTTACGTGCACCATGCGTCGAGTTGAAGTACTCGAGCACCGTCAGCCCTTCCTTGAAGTTCGAGATGATCGGCGTCTCGATGATCTCACCGGAAGGCTTCGTCATCAGGCCGCGCATGGCAGCCAGCTGGCGCATCTGGGTGGGCGAACCACGCGCCCCTGAGTGGCTCATCATGTAGATCGAGTTGATCTGCTTGCCACCGCGCGTATCCGTCGTCTGCTCGCTCGAGATGCGCTCCATCATGTCCTTCGAGATCTGGTCCGTACACTTCGACCAGGCATCGACGACCTTGTTGTATTTCTCGAGCTGTGTGATCAGGCCATCGTTGTACTGCTGCTCGAATTCGAGCACCAGATCGTTGGTCTTCTCGATGGTCTCGGCCTTGCTGTCGGGCACCACCATGTCGTCCTTGCCGAACGAGATGCCCGCCTTGAACGCATGCCGGAAGCCAAGCGCCATGATCTGGTCGCAGAAGATCACCGTGTCCTTCTGCCCGCAGCCACGATAGACCGCATCGATCAGCGCCGAGATGGCCTTCTTCGTCAGCAACTGGTTGACCAGCTCCGCCTTCACCCCCGGCGCCTTCGGCAGCAATTCCGCAATCAGCATCCGCCCCGGTGTCGTCTCGACAACCTCCGTCTGCTCGGTGCCGTCAAGATCGATCCAGGAGTGCCGGCAGCGCACCTTCGCGTGCAGACTGACGGCGCCCGCATCGAGCGCGTGACGCACCTCCGAAACCGAGCCGAACAGGCTTCCCTCGCCCGGCTCACCCTCGGAGATGATCGACAGATAATAGAGGCCCAGAACGATATCCTGGCTCGGCACGATGATCGGCGAACCGTTGGCCGGATGCAGGATGTTGTTCGTCGACATCATAAGGACGCGCGCTTCGAGCTGTGCTTCCAATGACAGCGGCACGTGCACCGCCATCTGGTCGCCGTCGAAGTCCGCGTTGAACGCCGCGCACACCAGCGGATGCAGCTGGATCGCCTTGCCCTCGATGAGAACCGGCTCGAACGCCTGGATGCCAAGCCGGTGCAGCGTTGGGGCCCGGTTCAGCATCACCGGATGCTCCCGGATGACCTCATCGAGGACATCCCAGACTTCACCCTTTTCCTTCTCAACGAGCTTCTTGGCCTGCTTGACGGTCGCAGCCTGCCCCAGCGCCTGCAGGCGCGCATAGATGAACGGCTTGAACAGTTCGAGCGCCATCTTCTTCGGCAGCCCGCACTGGTGCAGCTTCATGTTCGGGCCCACCACGATCACCGAGCGGCCCGAATAATCGACGCGCTTGCCGAGCAGGTTCTGGCGGAACCGGCCCTGCTTGCCCTTGAGCATGTCGGCAAGCGACTTCAGCGGCCGCTTGTTGGCGCCCGTGATGACGCGCCCGCGCCGGCCGTTGTCGAACAGCGCATCGACCAATTCCTGCAGCATCCGCTTTTCGTTGCGGATGATGATGTCGGGCGCTCTCAGTTCCATCAGCCGCTTGAGGCGGTTGTTGCGGTTGATCACGCGCCGGTAGAGATCGTTGAGGTCGGACGTCGCGAACCGGCCGCCGTCGAGCGGCACCAGCGGCCGCAGTTCCGGCGGGATCACCGGCACCACGGTCAGGATCATCCACTCCGGCCGGTTGCCGGACTCGATGAACGCCTCGATCACCTTCAGCCGCTTACCAAGCTTCTTCGGCTTCAGCTCCGTCGTCGCCTCGGCAATTTCCTGGCGCAACTGGTCACGGATCGACGGCAGGTCCATCGACGACAGGATCTCGCGAATCGCTTCCGCCCCGATGCCCGCCGTGAAGCTGTCCGGTCCGAACTCGTCAACCGCCTGCTCGTACTGCTCTTCCGTCAGCAGCTGGTGCTCGGTGAACGTCGTCACCCCCGGCTCGATCACGATGTAGTTCTCGAAGTAGAGAACCCGCTCAAGATCCTTGAGCGTCATGTCGAGCAGCAGCCCGATCCGGCTCGGCAGTGACTTCAGGAACCAGATGTGGGCCACCGGTGCTGCCAGTTCGATGTGCCCCATGCGCTCGCGGCGCACCTTGGCCAGCGTCACCTGAACGCCGCACTTCTCGCACACGAGGTCCTTGTACTTCATCCGCTTGTACTTGCCGCACAAGCACTCATAGTCCTTGATCGGACCGAAGATGCGCGCACAGAACAGACCATCGCGTTCCGGCTTGAACGTGCGATAGTTGATCGTCTCAGGCTTGCGGATCTCGCCGAATGACCAGGAATAAATATCCTCGGGGCTCGCGATCGAAATCTTGATCTGGTCGAACGTCGGCAGAGACTGCTGCTGTTTGAAGACGTCAGAAATCTCGTTCATCTTTTTCTCCTCGCAAACCGGGCGGGCTTACCGGTGCGTTTGGGTGTCTCTTGGAGAGGCGCTGCGCGGAACCGCTCGGGCGCCTCTCACTGAACATGTCGGGCCACCTCGCCCCCTGCCATCAGGTCGGGCCTTGGGGCCAATGGCGGGTTGGCCACCGGCCAACCCATCGAATTACTGCTCCACAGGGAGCCGAACCAACGCTGCTATTCCGCGGCCGGCGGCAACTGCGCGCTCGGCCCCTCTTCAGGTTCCTCGTCCTCGATCACGTCGAGTTCGGAGTTGCTCAGTTCGACGTGCATGCCAAGCGCGCGCATTTCCTTGACGAGAACGTTGAAGCTCTCCGGAATGCCGGCCTCGAACGCGTCGTCACCTCTGACAATCGCTTCATAGACCTTGGTGCGGCCTGCCACGTCATCAGACTTGACCGTCAGCATCTCCTGCAGCGTATAGGCAGCGCCATACGCTTCGAGCGCCCACACCTCCATCTCGCCGAAGCGCTGGCCGCCGAACTGCGCCTTACCACCCAGCGGCTGCTGCGTGACAAGGCTGTAGGGACCGATCGAACGGGCATGGATCTTGTCGTCGACCAGGTGGTGCAGCTTGAGCAGATACTTGTAGCCGACCGTCACCTTGCGATCGAACGGCTCGCCGCTCTGTCCATCGAACAGGGCAACCTGACCACTCGATTCAAAGCCCGCCTGCTCCAGCATCTTCACGATGTCGGCTTCATGCGCGCCATCGAACACCGGCGTTGCCACAGGCACCCCGGTCTTGAGCTGCTCACCGAGACGCGTGATTTCCTCGTCCGTCGCGTTGACGATGTCCTCACGCCCCTCATAGACCGCTTCGATCTGGTCCCTGAGACCCTTGATCTCGCCGTCATGACGGTAGGCCGCAAGCGCCTCCTCGATCATCCGTCCGAGCCCCCGGCAGGACCAGCCGAGATGCGTCTCGAGGATCTGCCCGACGTTCATCCGGCTCGGCACGCCCAGCGGGTTCAGCACCACATCGACCGGCGTCCCGTCCTCCAGAAACGGCATGTCTTCGCGCGGCACGATCCGCGACACGACACCCTTGTTGCCGTGACGACCGGCCATCTTGTCGCCCGGCTGCAGCTTGCGCTTCACCGCCACGAACACCTTGACCATCTTCATCACGCCCGGCGGCAGCTCATCACCGCGCTGCAGCTTGTCGACCTTGTCAACGAAGCGCCGTTCGAGGCTCTTCTTGGCGTCCTCGTACTGCTTGTTGATCGCCTCGACTTCGCCCTGCGCCTGCTCGTCGGCAAGACCGATCTCCCACCACTGACTGCGCGGGATCTCTTCCAGCGTCGCCTCGTCGACCTCGGTGCCCTTGCGCGCACCCTTCGGCCCTTTGGCGACTTCCTTGCCCATCAGCGCTTCTCTGAGACGCGCATAGACGTTGCGGTCGAGGATCTGCAGTTCGTCATCGCGGTCCTTGGCGAGGCGTTCGATCTCCTCACGCTCGATCGCCATCGCCCGCTCGTCCTTGTCGACGCCGTGACGGTTGAACACGCGCACTTCCACGATCGTGCCCGCAACCCCCGGCGGCAAACGGAGCGAGGTGTCGCGCACATCCGACGCCTTCTCCCCGAAGATCGCCCGCAGCAGCTTTTCCTCCGGCGTCATCGGGCTCTCGCCCTTCGGCGTAATCTTGCCGACCAGGATATCACCCGGATGCACTTCCGCGCCGATGTAGACGATGCCTGCTTCGTCGAGGTTCTTCAGCGCTTCTTCCGAAACGTTCGGAATATCACGCGTGATTTCTTCCGGCCCGAGCTTGGTGTCGCGCGCCATCACCTCGAACTCTTCGATGTGGATCGACGTGAACACGTCCTCCGACACGACCCGCTCCGAGAGCAGGATGGAGTCCTCGAAGTTGTAGCCCATCCACGGCATGAACGCGACGAGCACGTTCTTGCCGAGCGCCAGATCACCGAGGTCCGTCGACGGCCCATCGGCCACGATTTCGCCTTCGCTGACATAGTCGCCGACATTCACCAGCGGACGCTGGTTGATGCACGTGTTCTGGTTCGAGCGCTGGAACTTCCTGAGCCGGTAGATATCGACGCCCGGCTTCGAGGGGTCCTGTTCTTCCGTTGCCCGGATGACGATACGTGTTGCATCGACCTGGTCGACCACGCCCGTTCGCCGCGCCACGATCGCAGCGCCTGAATCGCGCGCCACCACCTCTTCCATGCCCGTGCCAACCAGCGGCGCTTCCGCCTTGATCAGCGGCACCGCCTGGCGTTGCATGTTCGAGCCCATCAAGGCGCGGTTGGCGTCATCGTTCTCCAGGAACGGAATGAGCGCGGCTGCAACCGAAACAAGCTGCTTCGGCGACACGTCGATCAGGTCGACCCGTTCGCGCGGCACCAACAGCACATCGCCGTTGAACCGGCACGTCACCAGTTCATCCACAAGGTTGTTGTCCTTGTCGATCACCGCATTCGCCTGCGCGACGTGGTGGCGCCCTTCCTCCATCGCCGAGAGATAGACGACCTCGTCTGTCACCCGTCCATCAACGATCTTGCGGTACGGGCTCTCGATGAAGCCGTACTTGTTCACCCGCGCAAACGTCGCGAGCGAGTTGATCAGGCCGATGTTCGGCCCTTCCGGCGTCTCAATCGGGCAGATCCGGCCGTAGTGCGTCGGATGCACGTCGCGCACCTCGAAGCCCGCCCGCTCCCGCGTCAGACCACCAGGTCCAAGCGCCGAGAGACGACGCTTGTGCGTGATCTCGGACAGCGGGTTGGTCTGGTCCATGAACTGCGAGAGCTGCGAGGAACCGAAGAACTCGCGCACCGCCGCCGCTGCCGGCTTGGCGTTGATCAGGTCCTGCGGCATCACGACATCGATGTCGACCGAGCTCATGCGCTCCTTGATCGCGCGCTCCATGCGCAAGAGCCCGACCCGGTACTGGTTCTCCATCAACTCCCCGACCGAGCGCACACGCCGGTTGCCGAGGTGGTCGATGTCGTCGATGTCACCCTTGCCATCACGCAGGTCGACAAGCGTTTTCACCACCGCCAGGATGTCTTCCCGGCGCAGCGTGCGCACCGTGTCTTCCGCGTCGAGTTCGAGACGCATGTTCATCTTCACGCGCCCGACCGCGGACAGGTCATACCGCTCCGGATCGAAGAACAGGCTGTGGAACAGCGCTTCCGCCGCTTCAAGCGTCGGCGGCTCACCCGGGCGCATCACCCGGTAGACGTCCATCAGCGCTTCTTCACGGTTCGAGTTCTTGTCGAGCTTCAGCGTGTTGCGCATGAACGCGCCGGTCGTGACGTGGTCGATGTCGAGGATATCGAAGGTCTTGACCTTCTGCTCCTTGAACTCCGCCAGCATCTCGTCCGTCAGTTCATCGCCTGCTTCCGCGAAGATCTGCCCCGTCTTCAGGTCAACGAGGTCTTCCCCAAGGTACGATCCGGCCAGGTCTTCCGACGAAATCAGGATTTCCTTGAGCCCGCCCTCGACCAGCTCACGCGCCTTGCGCGCCGTGATCTTGTGGCCTTCCTTGACCACCACTTCGCCCGTCTTGGCATCGATCAGGTCGCCATTCGGCGCCTTGCCGCGCCACTCGTCACGATCGAACGGCTTGCGCCACCCGCCCTTGGCCTCCTTGATCGGGATCGTGTTGTAGAACGTCGCGAGGATTTCCTCGTCATTGAGGCCCAGCGCATAGAGAAGCGCCGTCACGGGGATCTTCCGGCGCCGGTCGATCCTGCACGTAGACGATGTCCTTGGCGTCGAACTCGAAGTCCAGCCACGACCCGCGATAGGGAATGATCCGCGCCGCGAACAGCTTCTTGCCAGACGCGTGCGTGCGTCCGCGGTCGTGATCGAAGAACACACCCGGCGAGCGGTGCATCTGGCTGACGATCACCCGCTCCGTGCCATTGATCACGAAGGTGCCGTTGGACGTCATCAGCGGCATGTCGCCCATGTAGACGTCCTGCTCCTTGATGTCCTTGACGGACTTGGAGCCGGTCTCTTCGTTGATATCGAACACGACGAGGCGCAGCTTCACCTTGAGCGGCGCCGAATACGTCATGTCGCGCTGCATGCACTCATCGACGTCGTACTTCGGCGGCTCGAATTCGTAGTGCACGAATTCCAGCGTCGACCGGCCCGAGAAGTCGGAGATCGGAAATACCGACTTGAACACGGACTGCAGGCCAACGTCCTCACGCCCGCCTTCCGGCTCCTTGACCATCAGGAAGTCGTCGTAGGAACTTTTCTGCACCTCGATCAGGTTGGGCATCCGGGCCACTTCCCGGATCTTGCCGAATTTCTTGCGGACACGACTACGGCCAGTGAAGGTCTCAGCCATCGGGGCTCCTCATCTCGTTCGCGGGTGACGGGCCCGCGCCCTGGGGGTGCTTTGCCATTTTCCGAACCACTCGCAATCTCAGGGAAACCTCCCCGACACCACGACCAGTCACAATGCGAAGGCGCCATCTTCGCTCGGAAACGGCTTGCCGGTCTGTCGCCACGCGCCTTGACGGCGCCCAAAGGCAGACTGGAAAACCGTGTCTTGCAGCCTTTCGGCCGGGCTCATCCCCTCCTCGGTTTCGCGCCCCGGCCTCAACGTCTCAGCGCACCTTCCCTCAGCGCGCAGTCCTTAGGATGAGCGGAAACCGGGATGGCGCTTGGCCCCCCCGGCTTCCAACTGTCATCGTCTCGACAGGCACCCGATCAGGTAAGTTCGATCGTGGCGCCGGCTTCTTCGAGCTTCTTCTTGATCTCTTCGGCTTCGTCCTTCGGCACGTCTTCCTTGACGGCCTTGTCGCCCGCCTCGACCAGTTCCTTGGCTTCCTTGAGGCCAAGACCCGTGATCGCGCGGACTTCCTTGATGACGTTGATCTTCTTGTCACCGGCAGACTTCAGGATGACGGTGAATTCCGTCTTCTCTTCCGCCGCAGCACCACCGTCCGCAGCCGCGCCAGGCGCTGCCGCAACCGCAACTGCGGCCGCCGCTGAAACGCCCCACTTTTCTTCGAGCATCTTCGCGAGTTCAGAGGCCTCGAGGACCGTCAGAGACGAGAGATCTTCAGCAATCTGATTGAGATCAGCCATTGTGTTACTTCCTTCCAGTTCGAACCAATTTCAGTTTCCGCACCCTCAGGTGCAAGTCGTTTGGGACGTGCCTCAGGCTGCGTCGGCTTGCGCCGCTTTCGCATGAATGACACGTGCAAGCTGTGCACCCGGCTCGTTGACGGTCCTGACAATCTTGACCATCGGAGCTTGGATGAGGCCCACGATTTTCCCGCGCAGTTCATCAAGTGATGGCAGCGACGCCAGCGCCTTGACGCCGTCGGCATCGAGCATCGTCGTGCCCATCGCACCGCCGAGAATGACGAGCTTGTCGTTCGTCTTGGCGTAGTCGACGGCCACCTTCGCCGCGGCAATCGGGTCTTCCGAATAGCTGAGGCACGTCGGCCCCGTCAGAAGATCCGTCATCTCGGCGAGTTCCGTGCCCTTGAGCGCGATTTTAGCCAGCCTGTTCTTGGCGACTTTGACCGTTCCTCCCGCCTCGCGCATGCGATTGCGGTAGTCGGTCATCTGAGCCACGGACAGGCCGGCATAGTGGGCCACAACAATCACGCCGGTGTGTTGAAACACCTCGTGAAGCTGGGTGACGAGCTCCGCTTTGGCAGCTCTATCCACTTGCCTTCTCCTCAGTTTGTGCCGCCCCGGAAGTCGAAGCGCCACGGTCTCAGTTTGCTGCCAGGGCGGCTCTGGCGATCATCTGCCCGAAACCACCCTCCCAGCGCTCTGCCTGTCCACGCACCCACCACCTTCCGGCAATGGCTGCGAGCCCAAAGAGGTCCGAACCCGTCCAGCAGCCTTATGGCCACCATCAAGATCCATCTCCCGTCTCATACAGGCACGCCAAGCCGCGCAATTAAGCCGATCCTCATCGAACCGGCACCTGTAGTCTCGGACAGGCTGTGAACCAGGCGGGTCTCCTGCCCGGTCCAGCCACCGCAGGCCGAAGCCTCCGGTATCTCGTGTTCGGCCCTGTCCTGAAGGCCAAGGCCGCCTTGATCGTCAAACGCCGGACGCAACGCTCAGGGCGTGCTGACCGACGGCAAGCTCCCGTGATCGACCCGGAGCCCTGGCCCCATCGTCGATTTGAGCGAGATCTTCTTGATGTAGTTGCCCTTCGCGCCGGTTGGCTTGGCCCGGTTCACCGCGTCAATGAACGCGCGGATGTTCTCGACCAGATCATCCTCGCTGAAGCTCGCCTTGCCGACGCCGGCATGAATGATGCCGGCCTTCTCGACCCGGAACTCCACCGCGCCGCCCTTGGCCGCCGCAACCGCTTCACCGACATCCATCGTCACCGTGCCAACCCGCGGGTTCGGCATCAGGCCGCGCGGGCCGAGCACCTTGCCGAGCCGGCCGACGAGACCCATCATGTCCGGCGTCGCGATGCAGCGATCGAAGTTGATGTTGCCCTTCTGGACTTCCTCGACCAGGTCTTCCGCGCCGACAACGTCAGCACCCGCCGCCGTCGCCTCGTCCGCCTTCGGGCCGCGCGCAAAGACTGCAACGCGCACCGTCCGCCCTGAGCCCTTCGGCAAGTTGCACACACCGCGAACCATCTGGTCGGCATGCTTCGGATCAACCCCGAGGTTCATCGCGATTTCGACCGTCTCGTCGAATTTCGTGCTGGCCGTTTCCTTGACCAGCTTGATCGCCTCATCAAGCGCGTAGGCTTTGTTGCGATCGACTTTCTCGCGTGCGCTGCGAATACGTTTTCCGTTCTCAGACATGCCTCAGCCCTCCACCGTCAGACCCATCGAGCGTGCAGATCCCGCAATGATCCGTGCGGCCTGCTCGACATCGTTGGTGTTGAGATCGGCCATCTTGGCCTCGGCGATCTCGCGGACCTGCGCCATCGTCACCTTGCCGGCAACGGCCCGGCCCGGCTCTTTCGAACCGGCATTGATCTTGGCTGCCTTCTTGAGGAAGAACGACGCCGGCGGCGTTTTCATCTCAAACGTGAAGGACTTATCTCCGAACACAGTGATCTTGACGGGAATCGGTGTTCCCTGCTCAATGTCCTTCGACTTGGCGTTGAACGCCTTGCAGAATTCCATGATGTTGACGCCGCGCTGGCCGAGGGCCGGCCCGATCGGCGGCGACGGGTTGGCTTGGCCTGCAGGCACCTGCAGGTTGATATAGCCATCGATTTTCTTCGCCATGCTTCTTCCCCTTGGCTGCGTTGGCGGCGAGGCCTCGGCAACCGTTGCTACGGTTACGGAAGGCCAAGACCTTCCAGGGTTAGCGGTTCACGGACTGGCTTGGTGTCCTCCCGCACATGAGACACCCGGACAACTTCCCGGGTATCCAACTCCGACCGCCCCGCCGCTCAATCGGCGTGACAGCCCTCAAGACCTGCCTTGGCAGGCCTCAACTCGCAATCTTCTCGACCTGGTTGTATTCCAGCTCCACCGGCGTCGGGCGCCCGAAGATCGACACAGCGACCTTGAGCCGTGCGCGCTCCTCGTCCACTTCCTCAACCGACCCCGAGAACGAGGCAAACGGCCCTTCGGCAACACGGACCTGCTCGCCGATCTCGAAGCTGATCGTCGGCCGCGGCCGCTCGACGCCCTCCTCGACCTGATTGAGAATCCGGCCCGCCTCTTCATCTGAAATCGGCATCGCCTTGTTGTCGGCGCCAAGGAAACCCGTGACCTTCGGCGTGTTCTTGATCAGCAGGAACGCCGGGTCCGTCATCTCCATCTTCACCAGAACGTAGCCTGGCAGGAACTTGCGTTCCGTCTGCACTTTGCGCCCACGCCGAACTTCGATGACTTCCTCAGTCGGCACGACGATTTCCTCGAACAGATGTTCGAGGTTTGCCTGTTTCGCGCGCTCACGGATGGCGTCAGCCACTTTCCGTTCGAAGTTCGTATAGGCGTGCACAATATACCAGCGCTTCGCCATCAATCTGCCAATCCTGACTTGTCTGCTTCAGTCCCAGCCCCGGTCGAATTGCTCAACCGGAAGCCTGCGTGTTTCCTCGACGCGTCGCCCGCGCCGCCAGCGTGGCTAGCTCCTCAGAGCTAGGATCGAACTCACCACCCACCCCATCAATTGGTCCGCCAGCATGAAGAACAGCGATGCCAGCGTGACCATGATCAGCACGGCAATCGTCGTCACCCATGTCTCATTCCGCGTCGGCCAGGTGACCTTGGACGTCTCCTGACGAACTTCCTGCAGGAACTTGAAAGGATTCACGTTGAACCGATCCTTATCTTGCGCGCCAACCCGTCGGCGCAGCATGTAAAGTTGTCTATCTCGAACCCGTCGCGCGCCGCGCCGATTTTCCGCTTATCGCTGCCCGGCGTCTCGCAGGCCCCGGCACCGCCCCATTCAAATGCTCAAGCAACCGACAGGCCAGCCCAACTTCTATCCCGGCCCCGTTTGATCCAGCCCAGCCACAACGCGCCACGGCATAAGCTCGTTTGTCGCATCGCCACCACGGTCATCTGCCCGATCAGGCTGTTCTTGCGCAGCGATCCGTGAGGTGCCGACTTCAAAGCTGTCCGAACTGCGCCGACCTCCACTTCAAACACGAATAGCCGACGTGAACCGTGTTACGGTGTCAGCCAGCGAGAATCTGTATTGGCAGGGGCAGCAGGATTCGAACCCGCGACCTACGGTTTTGGAGACCGTCGCTCTACCAACTGAGCTATACCCCTCGCGCCCCGCTCCACGCTCGGGTTGGTCTGGATAACCGATCACCGCGCCGCACACAACTTTTTTCTTGACATCAATCGAGGATTATTTGGCGGGTGCCAACTCTGAGGTCAATAGTTATTCTCAATCTGAGCCAATGAGTTTAGTCTCTCTATGCCAGACGCTGCACTCAAAAGCGTCAGGACCCATGCCTGCAAGCTTGGCCTTACCGGCGGCTCCAACCGAACGCCGCATAACGCCTTCTTAGCATCGCTTGCATACAATATTTGTAAGCCTGATGTCACAAACGCACGGCTGGCGCGCCATGAGATTACTGCTCGGATTCGTTGGAACGACGTTCAGCATCATTGGCTCGATCATCTTGGCGACGATCGGGACGCCAATCGCCATTGTGCTACTATGGGAAGGCTACACATGGGTGCGTTGGCCATCGGACGTATTTCCGATACAAGATCACGCTGAGCGTAGAACGCAACGGTAGGTTCTACAGTGCGTCCTCTGTCATCGAAGCATCACAGCGGCCGACAGATTTTCTAGCGTATTTCATGGCTAAAAGTTCAATTCCCAATTTCCACGCAAAAGGCGGTGTTCCCATCGTCAAGTTAGGTTCCCACGGTTACGTCTTCATTCCTTTTGCATACTGGCCGAACTACGCAAGCCTCCCATGGCAACTCTACCGTCAACCGTTCAAACTGACAGACGGGGAACTCGTCATGTATCTACCGAAACACACGCCGCCGCAGACCATACGCTTCGGCGACCCTCTCGCCAAAAAACTTGGCAAGGTCACCTACGTGCCACCGGGGGCTGACGGTCCTCGCCGCGCGCAAACCTACGAGATCAACGATCGGGTCCAGTTCCCAGGCTTCAATTTAAACGCCATCAAGGTCGAGCAGACGACCGACGAAACCAACGGCCTCGTAAAGAACCCGCCGCCATGGGTAGAAGCGCTTCGCCAGACCGAGAAGTCCAATAGATCACCACCGGGCTACCGTTTCAGCCGTCGAAGCATCGAAACCAACTGACGCAGTCAGCGCGACTGATGGAGCGGGCAGCGGGAATCGAACCCGCGTCTCTAGCTTGGAAGGCTAGGGTAATACCATTATACGATGCCCGCCGCACGCCTGCGGCCAACTTTGCCGTTCCACCCCTTACATACCCCTCTTCGGCGGCAACGCCGCCGGGGAGCACCGCGACCCGCGCCCTTTGGCGCGCCCCCGCGGAGGGCCAGTGTCGCGCAGCGACACGGTGCGGCCCGTGAGCGAAATAATGGTGGAGGGAGTTGGATTCGAACCAACGTAGGCATAGCCAACGGGTTTACAGCCCGTCCCCTTTAGCCACTCGGGCATCCCTCCGGTTCGGCGTTCGCGCCACAACAGTACCCCGCCGCCTGAAAGATGGCGAAACCTGTCTGGTCATGAAACCGAGCCCGTGTATATCCGTAGTGGACCTCGAATTGTCAATGATCAATCGCCTTTCCCGCCGAATTCCCTCTCTGGGGCCGATGGATGAGGCTGCTGCAGGAGCCACCCCATGGCCGAAGACCCGCCCGCCTCACGCCCCCCGGCCGCCACGTCATCCGAGGGCTCCCGCAAGGCGTACCCGAAAACACGTGGCCGCAAGCCATACTCCCCGCCCCGCAACCGCCCGGGTCGCAGCCCCGATCCTGCAGCCGCCGCCGCCGCCAACGCCGAGACCGTTATCTATGGCCTCCACGCGGCAACCTTCGCCCTCGAAAATCCAGCCCGCCGCATCACCGCCCTCCATGTCACCGAGAACGCCGAGCGCCGGCTGGGTGACGCCGTCACCCCTCACCAACACCTCATCAACCGGGTCAGCCCCCGCGCCCTCGACAAGCGCCTCGGCCCCGACACCGTCCACCAGGGCGTCCTTCTCGATGTCGAGCCCCTTGCCACGGAAAGCCTCGACGACCTCACCACCCGCGCCCGCGCAACCGCCCACCCGGTCCTGATCCTCGATCAGGTCACCGACCCCCATAACGTCGGCGCTGTCCTGCGCTCCGCTGCCGTCTTCGGCGCCGCCGGCCTCGTCATGACCCATCGCCACAGCCCGCCCCTCGGCGGCGCCCTGGCCAAGGCCGCCTCCGGCGCCCTCGAACTGACCCCAATCACCCTCGTGCGCAACCTGGCTGATGCCATCGCCACGATCCGCGCGGCCGGAATCACCGTCATCGGCCTTGACGCGGCAAGCGATCAGTTTATCGAAAGCGCCATTGCTGGCAGCGATCGCCCCTTCGCCCTCGTCCTCGGCGCCGAGGGCAAGGGCCTGCGCGATCTCACCCGCCAGTCCTGCGACACCCTCTGTCGCATTGGCGGCGATGGCCCCATCACCAGCCTCAACGTCTCGAACGCCGCCGCCGTTGCCCTGCATCTGGCCGCCATGCAACGCCGTCAGGGCACGGCATCGTAGGCCCGCACCGTTCATCACGTGGCCCAAACGCAATGAACCGGCGCGGATCCCCTCCGCGCCGGTCGCGAGCCCCCGATTGGCCCGTTCGCAGGTCTGTCAGCTCAACTTCAAGCCACGCACCGCCCTTTGGGGCGACAGCGCGCCTCAAGTCACCAGTGGTGCTTGCGGTGCGTATGCGCCGGCGTGCTGTGCTTGTGGCTGTGGTGATACTTGTGGCGGTGCTCTTTATAGTAGCCCCATGCCCAGTGGTAGCGCGGCTGCTCGAAGCGGAACCGGCGGCGCTTCACTTGACGCGCCGGACGCCAGTAGTCGGAGCCGTAATAGGGATAGTAGCCGCGATGTTCATAGGTATAGGCATAGGGATCGTGGGCTGAGCCACGATCATAATGCTTCCCGAAAGCCGACGCGGACGTCGGCATGACGAGGCTCAGTGTCAGGGCGGCAACAACGCCGCCGATTGTCAGAGTAAAGCGCATATCAAAGTCCCCCGGGGCGCGCGGTGAGATAACTGTCTCGACCCTATCGAAGCTTGGCTAACGAACTCTTAACTGTCGAGGTTGCAGGTCAAATTCTTGCCCCCTCTGCAACCCGGCTGCATCACCGCCAGCCCCGCCTCCCCGAAAAATCGCCGCCCCCGCCATCTCTCTCTGGCCTCCGCCCCTCCAAAGCGCTATACGATCCGCCAACCTGCCCGCCACCGACACGCCCCTGCGGCATCGACCGGGTCAGCCGGCTTAGCTCAGCTGGTAGAGCAACTGATTTGTAATCAGTGGGTCGGGGGTTCGAGTCCCTAATCAGTGGGTCGGGGGTTGAAGTTCCCTCAGCCGGCACCAATAAAACCAATGACTTAGACCAAAACAATCAGTGCCAGCCCTTTCCGTAGGTAGCACATAGGTAACAAAACTGGTCGTGCTGGAAATCTGCTGCGTGATCGCCCGGTCGCTGTTGTGGCCGCCGCCGAGGGTTCGTTGATCAGAAGATCAATTGGTTGCATAGCCGTCCACAAACGCATGCCAACCGCGAATTTTACCGGCGAGCATCTTGGACAGCCGTCTTAACGGGCCTGATCTGCTGCCGGAAAGCGGCCGTGTCGTGTGAGCCGGCTGAACCTCCCGAGAACCCAACCCGAACAGATTATTTAAGCGGGTACTTCATCCATCGAGGTTGCTCAGCCCACGTCCGGCCTTGTTTTTGTTGGCCATCAGACCACCCAGGAAGCCGACTGTATGCTTTTAAGTGATTTTTGAGGGCACCGTAAGCGCAGCGCGAAAGGCCCCTTGAGACCGCACATCTAGCTTTACCTCCATCGCAGCAAGGCAACCGCCTCAACTCGCTAGGAGCATACGCAGATGTACACGATTGAAGAAGCAAAGCTCTCCCGTCACAACCCCACTTACCATATCCCAACCGCAGCGGCCCGTGATTGCGGTCGGGAAGGCATCATCCGGGCTTTGGAGCAAAAAAATCAGCGCCAGGAAAAGCGAAATGGTTGGCTGCTGGCAGTTCGTGCTTCCTGGCAGAAGGTCTTCGACACCCTTTCTCGCCGACCGAAATCCGCTTCCGCCACTATCCCTGCTGAACCAAAGGCCATCAGCTAACAGAAAGACAATTCGATAATCGCGCGGGGCTCGTCTTGTCGGGTCCCGTCGTAGTTGAGCCTCGCTCTTAGAACCTGTGACTGTTAGGATCATCATTGGAATAATCGCCAATCCAGCCTGTTGCGCTGCAATAGGAGGTTCGGATGTCGATGATCACGGCGCGCCTCATTGGAGGTGTAGAACTCACAAACTCAGATGGCGCGGAGCTCAAACTGGCCACGCGCAAGGCTCGCGCGCTTCTCGCCTTCCTCATTTTAGAGAAAGGTCGATGGCACCCGCGCGACAAACTCGCGTCACTGTTATGGGGTGACCGTGGCCAGACACAGGCACGAAACAGCCTCAACCAAGCACTTCATGATATCCGAAAACTCGAGGCGGCCACCGGCATCGATATTGTCGAACGTGAGCCTGAGCGGGTTCGGATCATCACGGATGCCGTTGCCTCCGACCTTGATCGCTTCTCCGCGCTCCTCACGACCAGTCCGCTGAGTGCCGCCGAACTGCAAATCGATGAACTACTAGATGGTCTCGACCTTCGGGAGGAAGAATACATCGACTGGCTAGAGGCGAAACGAACCGAATACCGCAATGCCCTGGCCGATGCTTTGCGCGCTCTAGCTACGTCAGGTGCCGCCGACGACGCTCCACTTCAGGCTTCAAGGAAGCTCGTCGCCCTAGACCCGCTCGATGAAGCTTCACGTCGCCAGCTCATGCAAATACTTGCAGACACCGGCAATCGTGCGGAAGCAATTCGCCAGTATCAAGTCTGCGCCAGTCTTTTGAAGGAGGAGCTCGGAGTTGAGCCTGATCCTAAGACGCAGGCTGTGCTTGTGAAGATAAAAAGCTTAGCTCCACCCGCCCCTTCGCCTAATGATCCCCAATCGCACGATCGAAGAGAGCTAATAGATACTCCCATAAGTGCGGAGCGCCCGATTGTTGCTGTACTACGTTTCGCCAACTTAGCTGACGACCCACAATTCGGTTTTATTGCCGACGGGTTGGCAGAAGACCTAATCTTTTCCCTATCGGCTTACAGATCATTCAGGGTCCTCGCACGCACAGCGACGTTCCGGATGCGTGAGAGTGAAGTAGATCATACCGATATCCGGAGAACGTTTGGCGCGAACTACGCCGTAACCGGTTGGGTTCGCCGGTCAGGCGCCAACATTAGGATCAGTGTGGAGCTTCTGGACTGTTCAAATGGCCAACAAATCTGGGCAAACCGCTACGACCAGCCGCTTGACCACCTGTTTGAAGTGGAAGACGAGATTTCAAGGCGTATTGCGGCGGCAATCGAACCAGCTCTCGAGGACGTTGAGATGCGTCGCACGCTCGGGCGCCCCCCTGAAACGCTCGACGTTTATGAACTTCTCCAGCGGGGCTATTGGCATGTCTACCGAGGCACAGCGGAAGACGAGGCCGAAGCTTGGCGCTGTATCGAGGCGGCAACCGCCAAAGACCCTACATATGCGGCAGCCATAGCTGGCCTCGCCTACCTAAAATACCGCGAGGCGCACGCCAACTTTTTGGACAATTTCTCCCAACGGATGGAAGACTGCCGCGCGACAGCGGAACAGGCTCTCCAACTCGATCCACAAAACCCCCGTGCTTTGAGATTTCATGCCGGCGCGAATTCCGCGCTCGGCAATCACGACGTTGCGCTTCAATCAATTACTCGCGCGGTTGAGCTATGTCCGAGCTACGCTCAAGCTCATTCCGGACTAGCATTCGTTCAAGACTTTATTGGAAATTTCTCCGATGCAAAGCCGGCCGCCGATGAAACAATACGACTAAGACCACATGATCCCGTCTTACACAGATGCATCATGTCAAAATCCATCGCTGACTATCAGACAGGCCATTACGAGCGCGCTGAATTTGTCGCGCGAGATTCCCTTCGCTCGAATAATAGCTGGTGGATGAGTAACATGATTTTGGCTGCCTGTTTGGGTAAGCTTCAGCAGCGAGACGAAGCCAAGGTGACGATCGATAAGATTCGAAACAGCTACCCAAGCCTGACCCTTGACGTCTTAATGCAGAAGATGCCTTTCGTTGATCCGCGCCACCGGGAGCATCTCGAGGACGGCTTAATTCAAGCTGGCTGGCGCGATTAAATTGGTCATCGGTCCTCACACAGACACAGTCCCTGCATCCCAGCCAACGCCATACTGGGAAGCATGAGAATGGCAGAAGGCGCTGGGCGCGCATCCATATCTCGGAGGCACTAGGGCTCGTAGTGTCCAGAACGACACCGTTCACCTACCCC
>CAVOJD010000003.1:0-14862 GCA_963696075.1 uncultured Alphaproteobacteria bacterium
CCTTCTGGTCGACGGTGTCCTCAATTGGTCAAGAGGACGGTGTCATTATCCACGCTCCATCTTTTGCAAAGCGTGTGGGTTCAGCTGTCCAATGTGATGTGAAGGACACCAGAGGGCAACCGGGGGCGGCCCTGCGCGTGTGGAGAAGGGAGATTGTTCTGCCGCAACGCACTCAATGTGGCTCGACAGCATTCTGTCGTTGCGGCCTTGGCAAGAGGGACAACCGTCAATCATGACGGGGTAGAGGAGGAGGGACTGTTTTGGCTTTCGAAGCCCTATTCAGCAGCATTGTTGCGGGGGCATCGGCGATGTATTCCAGGAACTCAAGATCGCGTATGCGAAGGCCATGCGGCGGAGCGAATTCGATCGCTCCGAGATCGCTCAGTTGCCTCATAGCCTGTCTTAAGGCTGCAATGTCGGTAGCCAGGTAATCCGCGACGACCAGCCCGGCGACGTCTTCACTGATCAGCAACGGATCGCGCCCTTCGTAGGCGTTGAACCGCGAGAGAACGCCCAGGAAGGTAGCCAGACGCTGCGGAAGCGGCTGTGAGCCGGCGGCAATCATCATTTCCCGACGATGCGCGAATTCTCGCTGAGTTTCGATTGCATCGCGTTGACGCAACCTCGCGTCGATCTCGGCGAGGGATTTCGCCGCCTCTCGCGGCAATCTCTGAATTCTCGCTTCGGTGACGGCGATCGCTGCGCAAGCGTAGTACTTCAGGAAGCCGAGTCCAAAGTAGTCGCCTGCCCCCAGCCGTTCGACACGATCAGTCGTCGATTTCTGCATGGACCAGTGCAGCTCAATCTGGCCTTGATCAATCCAGTAGATGGCCTGTTTCTGAGCGCCCGGCGCGAACAGTAGCTCATCAGCGGCGACGCGAACGCTATCGATGCGTGTTCTTAGGGAACGCTCCCGCGTAGAACGCAACAATTCCAAGGCCGGGGACATACTGACCGATCCGCACTAAATCTTACCTCACGACGCCACACTCACGCTAAATGGGGATAGAGTCAATAAATGCTTGACAATCATAAAGTTGCCACTCCAACGCGTAGTTCGCGTAGTGCGGATTGTTGACAATCACCCTTCGACAGGTTCCTCCCGGAACGATCTAGTTGATCACCCAGCGACCGATGCAACGTCATTTCAACACCAAATAGCGCTCGACGCTTAAGCAGGAAGAACCGCAGGAAACGCGGACGCTCGCGCCCTTCGCGTCGACGGCTCAGATGTAGATCGACGCTGTACTCCGGAAGCCGAAAATCTGGCGGTCATGGCAGCAACCTGCACCGACACACAGGCGTGGTCCGCGATCTCTCTGCGGTTTCCTTTTGCTTGTGAATGCTGGATGTTGGTCAGGTTGGGGCGTGTGGGCGGTCAATGTCGTCCATTGACGACAATTACCCATTCTTCCCCCTCGGCAATTCTAAGGGCATGGCAGTCGCAGCGAAGCAGCCGCGGCGCCATCAGGTTGGCTCATCTCCTGTTTCCCAATCCGGGCCAAGGCCGCCTCCGCAACGTCCATTCCCGTGCATCCGTTCCGCCATCAGCAGCCAATTCCAAGTAGTCCGGTAGGGGACCACCTGACAGCTTCAAAAGCCGCCGAAAGTCGGGACGCCATCAGTTTTCGGCCGCTCAGCCGGAATCTACGCGAGCCACAAGTCGTCGCGACCGAGACACCGGACAACTTGTCCCCCAATTCCCCCTCAATCCCCAACCTCATCCACCGAACATCTATAATCATGTATCCTCTTCCTCTTCGCCGTTGGGCACGGTCCTGCGTTCTCGGTTCCTGTTTTTGGATTAGAGTGCGATCCGGTGTCGAAGCAGCGCGGGAGTGATGATCCGTTTTCGTTCAACGGCTATTTCGTGCCCTCAAAAACCGCTCGACAATCAGTGCGTCGTGGCATTCAATAAATTCACGTAATTGAATATATCGTGGTGATTGTCGTCGCTGCCTTGGGTGGGAAGCTAGAATGGATTCTACGCTTACCCGTTGGCGCACCAGCGGCATTTTCGAGGTGGCCAGGTAGGGGACTACCCGACAGAGCAAACGGCCGCTGAGGGTCTCTACGTAATTGCGTTTTGGCGATCTACTGCGTCGTGACTGCGATACGCTGGAGATGGCTTACCTGACACACCGGACGCCCATCTTCTCATCATCCAAGACCCGCGCGCCAAACCAGGATCATCCAAGGGTATTGGCTCTCCACTCCAGCGCTGGGCTTCGCTCCTGTCTGGGTGGGGATTCGTGTCGATTGGAGGGGGCGTCCGTTTTTATTCGTTCGCGCGGTCTGCCAGCATCGCCGATATTCTGACTAACCGACGAAGCTGTCATCGGACAGTGTCGCCTCGATTGGCCTCAAACGTCCACTGCTGGAACCACTGCCGTTGCGCTTCAACAAGGCCATGTCGCGATGGGCTACCAGGCGAAGTTTTCGAAAGGCCAAGATAACGTAATGGGCCGACAGGCAATTGCCTCTTCACCCAGAGCCCTGATGTCCCGACTTTCGTAGTCAGCGATCGGTTCGCGACAGCTGCACCCGACGGTTCTGGGCGCGTCCCTCCAGCGTGTCGTTCGGGGCTTTTGGCTCATTCATGCCGGCGCCCGAGGTGGTAATGCGGCCTGCAGCGATGCCGTGGTTCCGGATGATCGCCTGCTTCACAGCCTCGGCGCGGCGGGCAGAGAGGTCGAGGTTGTAGTCGGGAGCGCCAAGCGAGTCGGTGTGGCCGCGGATGGCGATCGTCCATGTTGGGTTGTTTTTCATCGTGGTCGCGATGTCTGAGATCAAGCCTCGCGCCTGAGGCCGGATCGTCGCCTTGTCGAAGTCGAAGTGAATGCCATAGACGTCGAGTTTGCGGATTGTGCGCAGCGTCTGTTCCATGGCGGCCTGCTCGGACCGCCCCGCACTGACGCGCACCGTGCGGGTCGTGCGAAGCGCCTTCTCCCAGTTGAACTTGATCCTGTATTCGACCGTGACGGGGTTGTTCACGTCGCTGAGGAAATAGAAGTAACCCGTACCGTTGCGATTACCTTGCTGGAAGCTGCCGCGGGCGATCAGGACCGGCATATTGACGATCTGATTCTCAACCATAACAGGCATGCGGGAATTGTCGTTCACGACCGTTAGAACGCCCGGAATGGTCGACAGCTTCCTATCATACATCAGGTTGACTGGCGCCGAGCCGCGGGTACGCAACTCGTTCAGCAACGCTGAAGAGACGCCGAGCGACGTCGTGTTCGGTACCACGCGCGGTAAGCTAGGGTCGAAGCCGATGAGGTAGGTGCCTGCAGCGCTGCGATCAGCGGATCGAACGAGGCGTTGGGCAACAATGCCCCGCGTGTCGCTGTAGTCGATAAGAACGCCATCTGGTCCGACCGATCTGACAACGTTGAATTCCTCGGCATCAGGCCCGTACTGGCTGGTGTAGGCGCGGGTGATCGTCAGCCCTTCATGCGGCGTGAAAGGGCCTTGCGCAACTGCGGGAGTCGACGTCATCCCCGTAAACCCCGAAAGAAATGCACACACTGCAAGGGCGGTGCCCAATTTAAGAGATGTCTTCAATTTTCCCACCATTTCTCAATTATCTCCTAGCACCGAGCGTCTCTGCTGAGGGTTCATGCGCGGCGCGGTACGGCTTTTCCCGATCAGCGCGGATCGAGCCTAAGCCCAGTGACGCCGATTGCGAGGTTGACACCGGTCTGTCCCTGAACGCTGAGCGGTTGGAGGACGACCGACTTGTTGTTGCCGCCAACGAGCACCTTGGCGCCGGCACCAAGTCCGAGTGATGCATCAGCCGCGGCGCCGAGGAAACTCCCGCGCAGGGCATCAGTCGGCAAGGCCGTGGTTGAGCCGAGAACACCCCAAACCATAACGCTCGGTCCTTTGATGCCGACATCGAGACCGATATTCGTGACCGTCCCGACGAGTTGGCGCTTTGGCCGGTTGCCCGACGGCGCGTACGTACAGGCGAGCTTTTCCCGCGATCCGATCAATAGGCCGACCCGGCCCTTGCCTTGGCAGGTCAGCGTTCCAGCCCGCATTTTCGCGGTTGCCTCCTGGCTGAATGATGCGGTTGGGCTGAGGGCGACGGCCGCGAGGAAGGCCGTCACGGCAGCCCCTCGGATAGCGCGATAAGACCTCGACATTCTTCTACTCCTTGGAAATGGCGGCTTGTTGAGTTCTGCCTTGGTTGTCCATGGTGCTCCTTGGCACACCCATAGGCATAGAGTTGGTTCATGTAGTTGCGATCGAAGGGACCAACGTACTTGATCCCGAAGTCGTCGCCGATAGCGGTGGCGCGGAAGCGAGAGCCGCGTTCGCGGGCCGCCAAGTAGTCCATGTAAAGATCGGCATTGCCTTGATATTTTATTGTCGTTGACGAGGCTCGTGCGGCGATCTTCAGCAAGTTATTGACGACACTCCGCCCGCGCATTGGAAGACGGCCGAACGACGGCTCGTTGAACCCCTGATTGTAAGAACGGCGAGTATGTTTTCGAAAGTCATATTTCTGCAGTGCCACGCGCGGTGTCGGACGCGTGTCTGCCAGGTAACACTATCAGTTCGCAAATAGATGAGCTGCAGCCGTTTGCCGATGCACGACCTTTCTACTCAATCATATCAAGTGCTGTTGTTTGAGCGAGGCTGCGCTTGAGAAGGGCAGGAAGCTGGAAGCCTTCGAAATCTAGGTCAGGAGCGATCTGAACACCGGACGCTTCTCCACGGAACCATTTGGGGCGCCGGGGTATCGGGCGTCTCAAGCGCTAGCCGGTGCGGGCGGGTGAACGGGAACGGTGCGGTCTACGTGTTGCTATTGGCGGCTAGGGAGCGTTGGGCAATCAGACACTCAGACACCGTCCCGTTCCAAATCCCTCAAAATTCTCTCAACGAATGATCGCACCGGATAACTCACATGTTCAGTTGTCAATCCGACGCTGTGCGTCGTAACGGGGATACCCGCGATACGGTCGAAAATGTAGGGCAACGAGGGGACGATCTGACGTCGCTCCTTTCTATCTGGCGCCTGAAGAAATGCGCGAAGCACCGGGTGCGCCACGGCCAACATTACATGCAAAAAGATGAATGGGTTTTGTGGTCTGCGATGGTACTAGAAGCCGGACTCAGTGTGGGGCCGAATACGCTGCAAAAGGCGAGTGGCTCTTTTGAATACTCATTTCAAGTGCGCCTATCCCAGTGCTAGCGGCGATTTTCAAGTAGTCCGGTAGGGGCAGGGGCGTAGCTGATGGGGGCTAAATACCGTTGAGGGTCGGGACGTCATCAGCTTTTTCGGTCATCAGGTCGAAGCAGGTCCGGCAGTCGTCTTCGTCGCGGGCTATGCAGCGGCACGACAGGAATCTGCTGAGGTTGAGGTCACTGGGCACGACGACGACACGGCAGCGCTACCTTCAGAAGCGGAAAGTCATCGTTCTTCGGCTAGGGGCATAATGGGAGGAACGTCGGCTCAATTCGCCAACATGTTACTGCGGCGGCTGTTCGCTCCCAGATACGACTGATCTCCGGCAGGACATCAGGCAATTCCGGTGGGGGCTGAGTACACTTGGCGCTTATAAGTCCGGACGCGTGGCCAGAGTTTGAGTCCTGCGGAACCGACACTTGCAGGAGAGCCGGCGACCGCGGCCTAGATGGCCTCCAGCCGTCACCACAAGTTGCCTGTTGACGGCCCCGATGATTTTGTGACGGTATTCTCGAAGGAACTGAAGTGGGGCCGACTGACGAAGAGGGCTGCGGGATGTTCAGGATAATTGTGGCTGCGACCATATTGATTGTATTGGCGATGAGTGCTCAGGCCAGGGAATGGCAGCAGATTGCCACGTGTGGGGAAATGCGAGGGGTAGGGTTCTTTTTCGCTGGTGGCGCCGTTTCCAAGGAACAAGCCGGCTGGGATGACATGCTCTCTGACGGCACGACCTATCTCATGACGGACGGCAAGGAGTTTGATGTCGTTATGAAAGATGTGTCCGGGCGGCGCAGGTCAGCAAGGTCTCACGACGGTGCAAAGCTGGTCGCTTTCCCAGGCCGGATGACACTTCGGTTGTTGATCATGCGCGAGACCGAACCCCGTTTGGAGCAGTATACGTTCCAGCTAGACCAGCGGGGCAACGGAACGGTGATCCTCAGTCAACAGCTTGAGGGTCTTGCGTCGAATGTGTCCATAGCCAGAGGCCAGTGTGTTGGGGCAAACTGATTTCTCGCGAACCGAGGCTATGCCCCCGCTGACATCGAACGCGACTATCAACCCCGTAAGACGCATGCTGGTCTCGCAGCGTTGAAAGCCGGCTCTACTCAATATGAAGCTGCTATTGTCGGGCTGAACGAAGCCGAACCCCTCGGAGCCAAGCCCAGCCACAGCTTACCCTCGGGCAGGCCTGTCCACTTGGCACCAAGTGCCGGCACGTGCGGCGTCATCGCCGCCTGCCACGTCCTCTTTTTCCGTAGCCGTAACGGATTAGGGTGTCATAGCACCGTGGCGAGATTTGTCCGACGTTTGAACGCATACAGGCCCGCATTTTTGCTGAACTGACCTTATAGTGTGGGCACAATCGCTTATAGTCATACTTACAGGCTTTGCGTACCGCCCGCGGATATGCGTCCGCGGTTGTGTACATTGCGAGCCCTGCCATGAGCCCATACCCGATTATTACCGCGGCTATCGCGCGCCGCAGCGGGCGCCCCGCGAATGCACCCAAACGCAACGTAGCTGATCGATTATGGAGCATTCACCTGCTTGCCGACTTCCAAACGCTACGCCGCATGTGAGTAGCTGAGCCTGTTTAGGGGGCGCGGCTCGTCGAAGATTTGGTACACACGCCCCCGACTTCGCAACCAATCAACCGCGATAAGGGCTCCTGCAACGGTGATCAAAACCGTCATATCCGCGGAACGTATCGGTCGCGGGATTATAGGAGCGGTATCTGCGTAGGCACCATTCAACGTGAGCGTCGTAATTGATGTAGGGGCCGTAGTAGTATGGTTCGTAGTAGGCATAACCCGCCACCGGCAGCCACCAAGGGAACGCATACCAGTAGCCCCGATAGTAGTGACGATTACGCCCAGATCGACGCCTGTACCGTGGACCATGACGGCTACGATAGTACTGCCGTGAGTATCTGCGGCCACGGTTGATGCGCGGATAGCCCCGGCGAGAGATGCCGCGATAACGGGCTCGTGGGACACCTCGATAGCCGCCACGAAAGCGAGCGCGTGGGATACCACGATAGCCGCGACGGATGCCACCACGATAACCACCGCGGAAGCCGCCTCTGCGGAAACTGCCTCCCCGGAAGGCACCGCCACGAAATCCCCCACCCCGAAAGCCGCCGCCACGGAAACCGCGACCGCCGCGGCGGGCCAAATGGACAGGGCCGACTTGCGCTTCTACGTGGCCCTTCGCGAAAGGTAGTGCTTTTGCTGGCTGATTTGACAACGCGGACATCGCGCCCGCCAATAGTGCCACCACGACAGCAAGGGTAAGCTTTTGCGCAAACATTTTTCTCAACCTTTCAAACTCACCCATACACTGCGGGCGTCCCGCGCCATGCGTCTTTGACACATATCAAGCCATCCTGCTCGCAATGCGCAGGGGTGAGGAGGGTGGCATTGCCCTCATTGAGGAACGCGTGCGTCAGTCCCTTGCCACGACCAGCATAACATTCAGAACATTGAATCTGTTCAGATGGGTCTTGTTCGATGGCATCGCGGCCAGGGGCGTTGTAGCAGGTGGCACAGTCCCAAATATGTGAGGAAGACATCACTGTGTCTGGCGCGCCGACACCGTACCACGGCACAGAACCGTCGCACGGAGCCATACATCGACCCAGCGCTTATCTCGGAGAGCGGGAGGACGGCAGAGTGTATCCCGCCCATTGCGATCTCCAAACGCACCTGTTTCCGTCGATTGGCGAAGTGGCGAGGAAACCCAAACAGACACGATCCGGTGTTTTGGGTTCAGCTGAGTTTGTGTGCTCGGCTGCAGATCGAGACCTGTGTTTTGTACGGTGTGCGTCATGGGGGGCGAGGAGCTGCAGCGAAATTGATTCCCCGTGCACCCGTCCCAGCACCCGCGGCGATGGTGAGGCTGCTGGTGGCGGTGTACCAGACACTTCGAAAGACCGCTGAGCGTCGGGACGCCTTCAGTTTTTCGGACCAGGCGCGTAGATCGGTGCGTCCGCAGGGCGATGTTGCGCCGTCAGCCGGAAGCACCTGTTTGCTCGACGCGGCGGCACGGCAGCCTTACCTTCAGATGCGGAAAGTCACTGTTTTTCGGCTTCGGGGCCAGCAGCCGACGTCCGTGTCAGAAGACAGCCTGATAGATTCCCGGACTGGAGGCCGCTAGTCTTCCCGCCAGGGAGGACTGTGATGGAGCGCCGACTCGCCGCCATCCTCATGACTGATATGGTTGGCTACTCACGGCTTATGGGGCTGGATGAGGAGGGAACGATTGCGCGCCAAAAAGCGCACCGAGATGAAATTATCGACCCTAAAATATCTATGCATGGCGGCCGCGTCGTTAAGGCGATCGGGGACGGGCTGCTCGTCGAGTTCCCCAGCGTTGTCGGTGCAGCGAAGTGTGCCGTCGAGGTGCAACGGCAGTTGGCCCAGCGCGAGACCGAATTCCCCGAGGACCGCCGCATCCGATACCGCATGGGTATCAATCTCGGTGACATCGTCATCGACGGTGAAGATATTTTGGGAGATGGCGTCAACGTTGCCGCCCGCCTTGAAGCACTGGCACCGCCTGGAGGCATTTGCATCTCGCGAACTGCTCGTGACCAGGTGCGTGACAAGCTGAATTACGGCCTGGAGGACTGGGGCGAGGTTTCAGTTAAGAACGTGCCTCGGCCGGTTCGTGTGTTCAGGCTACTCTGTGCACCTGAAGATGCGGGGAAGCAGTCATTGCGCCCGGTAGCCCGCTTGTCAAAAACGAAGCCCTTTGTCGCTACTGCCACGGTCCTCGCCCTCGCAGTACTGATAGCTGCGATGATCTGGACCCAGCCCTGGCGACCGCAGATTGAAGCAGCGTCGATGAGCCGGATGGCCTACTCGCTACCGGAAAAACCTTCTCTGGCTGTTATGCCCTTCGGCAATCTTTCAGATGAACCGGATCAGGGCTTTTTTGCCGAGGGACTTACGGAAGACATCATCACCGATATCTCAAAGGTGTCTGGTATATTTGTCATCGCCAAGGGCTCGACCCAACCCTACGCCGGTAAGACAGTGAAGGTGAATCGCGTGGCTGAGGACCTCGGCGTCCGCTATGTTCTATCTGGAAGTGTCAGGCGGTCGGGCAACAAGTTGCGGATAACCGCGCAGTTAGCCGATGCCATCAAAGGGGCACAGATTTGGGCGGACAGATACGATCGCGAAGTGCAGGATGTTTTTGCTGTCCAGTCAGAGATCACGCGCCAGGTGGTCAAAGCGCTGGCCGTTACACTCAAGGCCAATGAACACGACCGGCTTTTCCAGAAGTACATTACTAATATTGACGCCTATGAAGCCTTCATAAGGGCGCGAGCCACAGTCGGCGCCCCATCACGAAGTAATATCGAAGGGGGCGAAAAGCTCTTCAAACGTGTCATCGAACTGGACCCTAACTTTGCTGGCGGTTATGCAGGAATTTCTTTTAACTACTCAGTCAAAGCGCGATTTCGTTATGGGGATTCACCCGATAAAGATGCAAAGCAAGCCCTCGAATTCGCGCAAAAGGCCATTGCCGCCGACAAAGAATTCGCTTGGTCTTACATTGCCCTCGCCGGCGCTTACCTTGCGAATGGTAATCACGATGCTGCCGTCGATGCGGCTCGGCGTGCGGTCGCCATTCAGCCAAACGGATATGAAGCCAATCTCTTCATGGGCTTCTACCTGAACTTTGCTGGTCATCCGGCCGAAGCTGTTAAGCATCTTGAAGCGGCCAATACGCTAAGCCGTATCGACACAATACGCGGGCTCGATTTCCTGGGTATGGCCTATTTCACAAGTGGCGATTACGCCAAGTGCGAAGAAACCTGGACGAGGCGTTTTGAGCACCTGGGAGTCCCCAACTATCCACATGCACATATTTTTCTGGCTGGTGCTCAAGCCGTGTTGAACAGGACTGAGCGCGCTGAGGCAACCGTCAGGCGCTTCCGACGCATGAGTCCAGAATTCCGTTTGTCAAGCTGGTCTTGGATCAACAACTACAAGCTGCCGGAACATCGCAAACGTCTTTATGATGCGGCAATCAAAGCGGGCATCCCGGAATGAACTTGCGCAGCCATCATGAACCCAGGCGCCGCGCACCAGAGTGGCAACCTTCGGCCAGTGGCGGCGGATACGACGGATCACAGGAAGCAGCACACGCGCGATCTCCGCGCCAGACGGCCGCTTGCCCGGTCGGATTAGCGACAGGATCGGCTTGCCGGAGTTGCCCTCGAAAATGTGGATCGGCTGGAAGGAATATCCTCCGGCATGTGTGTTGAACAGAGCGAGCTGCTGGCCACCGTGGACCATGTCACTGGTGTCGTCGATATCGAGCACGATCGAGTTGGGCGTACTGCGATAGGTGCCGCAGAACAGGTCGATCAGTCCGATGCCGATGCGATACAGCGCGCGCGTATCGGCCAGGTTTTCGAGCCGCGAGATCGTCGGCTGGCTCGGCAAACCGGCACCACTCTCAGGCGCCCGGCCGCACGCGATCTTGAGCGCTGGATCGTGGCGCAGGGTGTCGAGGTCGTCGGCGTCCTCGTAGCCACAGGCAATCGCCATCATGCGGGCGGCCGCCATGTCGGTATACGTGTGGGTGACGAGCAAAGGATTGCGCGTATCCGTGAGCGGCTCGGCGATCACTTGCGCCAGCCCAAGCCGGCGGGCGGCCTCGCGCAGTATGACCTCGCCGCCGTTGGATGAGAGATTGCCGGCGTCGCGCGCGGCTGTGAGCTGTTTGCCGGCAACGAGTGACAGGCCAGGTAGGAAGGCTGTAGCGTGCATGGCGATGGGTGGTTGGTGTTTCGGGACGGCTTCGACACCCAAACCTTACGCCAGATCAACACGTTGGTCGCCACCCATCATCTCTTCTCGCGGCATGCCGTGAATAAATGGGGCTAAGTCTCTCGAGATAATTGATTAACCATGTTTGTTCATTTCAATTAACGCCTGTCCGCGGCAGGGAGTGTGCCGACTTTCTGGCACGGTAATTGGCAGTAAAAACCTGTCTCGCCGAATGATATGACCTTGGTCTAGTGACAATCATGAGCGACCCAAAACACAGCTATATTCGCTGTCACAGACATTGTTCAGCTTTTGGCAATGTCTTTGTCGTAGACTCTTAGGAGTGAATGGCAAAATGGAGTACCAAGATGCTGATCGGGTATGCTCGCGTCTCTACAACGGAACAAGATGCGGGCTTCGACGCGCAGAAGCGCGAGCTTGCGGCGGCCGGTTGCGAAGAGTTTTTCTGCGAGAAGGTCTCATCCGTCGCCGAACGGGAGCAACTCAAGGAATGCCTGCGTTTCATCCGCAAGGGCGACACGCTTGTCGTCACGAAGCTCGACCGCCTCGCTCGCTCCATGCGTGACCTGATCGAGATTGTCGACCAGGTAAAAGAAAAGGGCGCAGAGCTACGCATACTGGCGATGAGCCTCGATACGTCGAATGCAACGGGCGAGTTGATGCTGAACGTTCTTGGTTCTGTCGCACAGTTCGAACGGTCAATGATGCTGGAGCGTCAGCGTGAAGGCATCGCCAAGGCCAAAGCTGAAGGCAAGTTCAAGGGTCGCGCGCCAACGGCGCAGCGTAAGTCTGCTGACGTGATCCGGATGTTGTCAGCAGGGACGAAGCCACCTGAGATCGTCGAGGCGCTTGGGATCAGCCTATCGAGTGTTTACCGCATCATTCGCAGTGAGCAGAAAGGGCGAGCGGAGGCACAGGAAACGATCGCAGCGTAACGACAGCATGTTGCCAGTTTCGGTGCCGAAGCTCGGCGACATGCAAAGCCGTCAACTCTCGTAGTTCGGGACAGATGAATTCGGCGGGACCCTCGGTGGGGCGGCAGGTAGGGCGATCGTGTGCAACACCCGGTGGCTCCAGTTTAACAACAACACCGTACGAAAAATCCCAACGTCACGCCCACCATTCCACAATAGACGACGGGCGTTCGCTTTTGATCGGGCGGTATGTCGGTCCGGTGTGCGCGTCGCTCGCAATTGGCAACCAAATCTCTTGTCGCTATGTCATCGGTCCGGTGTAGCCGTTGTTCCCCGTTTTGCGGACGTTGGTTGATCTTCAATTGTACTGGTTGCAAATCTCGTGCAGTCCGCGGATCGAATCCCGGTCCTTGGCAAAATCGCACGGCACCTCGGAACCATACGCGAAGAACCGGCCAGTCACATTGGCGCCCAACTCACCCAGCGCGAGCATCACTGGCGTCCTTGCAGAATCGTCTGGCGACGCGGCGCCGCCGAAACCAAGGTTGCGGCTCAGCACAGATGACGGGTTCCCCGGATGGCAGGCATTCACGGATATGCCGGCTTTTTCCAGTTCCTCTGCTTGCATGACGGTGAGCATGCGGTTGGCTTGCTTCGATTGGCGATACGCGGTTTGGTTGTCGAAGCGGCGGTGTTTGAATTCAAGGTCTTCGAGGTCGAGATCACCGGCATAGTGGCTGGCGACATTGACGACGCGCGCCGGTGCCGACTTCTTGAGATGCGGCGCGAAAGCATCCGTCACCCACAGATAGCCGAGGACGTTTGTCGCAAGGGTGAGTTCGATACCTTCTGGCGTTGTCTCTCTGCTGCGAGGTGCAATGCCGGCATTGTTGACGAGAACGTGGAGCGGGCCTTGCCAATCGTCGGCCGCGGCCTGAACGGAATAACGTCGCGATACGTCAGCGAGGACAAAGCGCACGTTGTCGTTGCCGGTAGCGCATCGGATTTCGTCGGCGGTCTGCTCAGCCCGATCGTGGTCACGAGCCAACAGTACGACCTCATAGCCTGGCGTTGCAGCCAATTGTCTGGCGATGGCATTGCCGATCACGCCCGTGCCTCCGGAGATCAGGACGACTGTTCTGTCGGCGCTCATGGAAGCTCCTATCCGTCGAGTTGAGGAGAACGCACGTGGCGCGATGGAGGATCGTAACACCGGACAGAGCGTTCATCTAACTGCCGGTCAGCCGTCGACCCAACAGAGCGAACTGGCGTTGATGGGATCGTCTTGCTTTGGACGATTGGTAGGTGTGGGTCCGGTGTTGGATGAAATGGCTGTTAGGGCGGCTATTGATGAGACGGGCTCAGCCGCCAGAGCATACTTCCACGCCGATCGCGTGCTCAAACCATCCCGATGCCCCGTGCTCAGACTTTGAATGATATCATTGTGGCGCGATCCGGTTTTGTTCACGAATGGCCACTGCATAGAGGCGTTATCGTCGGGCGAGCCGATGAGCAGACGCACATCCTGTAACACGGGCGCATGCATCCCACTCGATTACACGCCGCGACAAACTTGCGGACGTGAGTAGCGGTTGCACGCACCGCGTAGACAGGATCGCCGCCTAACTCGAACGTAACTGCCTCCGAAGAACCTGGTGCAGTTTAGAGCGTCAAGCGGTGGGTGTAGCGAATAGACCGGGTTAATTTCTCTGACGATGGCCGGCCGGTGGTACAAAGCGAAACGTTCCCTCCGGAAAATTTGGACTTGAACTCCAACGAAGCGCGTTGGTTTGCGTTACGAAAGCGCTGCCGCCAGTTGACTTGCTGACGACATAGCACGGACGTCGGTCGGAGCTGCGTTCAAGCCATACACTCCAAACCTCTGGCGCACGCTCGACGATGAAGCCGTCACAGACTTTGGACCCAAAAGTCTTTGGCTTGAGCGTGCCAACGCCTCCCGGGTCGCCGCCAACAGCCAAGTAATCAACTGTCCAAAAGAAATCGACTAGGCGAGTCTGCTCGCCGAGATTGCCCGCAGCTAGGTAAACCGTTCCGACGATCGAGTCCTTGGCCGGCATCTCTTCATAGCGTTTTCGGTTTGGCTCGTGGATCGTCAGCGTCTTTCCATCCGAGATCAAAACAACCGTACCGGTAGGTAGCTTTGCCGTGACGCGTAGTAGGTTTGGTTTGCGGATTTTGTATTCGACGCTGCCTCTGACGTTCTTACCGAGCACCTTGTCGACGACATGAAACTGCGTCGTAAACTCAAGCTCTTTGACATCTATGAGCTGACTGCGCATCGTCTGCAGCGCCGCGACGGCTTGGGCTGCTACGTCTTGCGCTTTGGCTCCGCTGGTCAGTGAAGCAAGCGATAAAACCGCGAAAAGTCCATAGCGCAGTATGCTCATGACCTGTACGTCCTCGGGGCGGAGCGAATGGGAATACCAGACCGCGACTCGTCTTTCGACCAAATGCCGGGCGGCACGGGATCATGATTAACTATCACCAAGCGAATCTGAAAGCCAAGGGCCGCTCCTAACATCCTGCCTGCAGAGTAAATGGTCCCGGATGGCAGATTCTGAGGGCGAGTAGGGGGTGCCTCGCATGGAATGCCGACGCCCCTCGTTTTGGATGTCTGAGCCGCTCGGTGGGCAGTAAACGTTCGACTGAGAAATACGCGTCGGCTTTCGATGCAGGTTCAGCCGAACGGACCGGTACTTGCGATGCAGGCCACACCGCCTTCTTCATCCATCCTACATTCCCATCATGACTCGATGACGCACTGCCATGCTTGTGGGTGAAGAGTGGGGGGAGGTGAACGGTGTCGTTCTGGACACTACGAGCCCCAGTGCCTCCGAGATATGGATGCGCGCCCAGCGCCTTCTGCCATTCTCATGCTTCCCAGTATGGCGTTGGCCGGGATGCAGGGATTGTATCTGTG
>CAVOJD010000004.1:0-24347 GCA_963696075.1 uncultured Alphaproteobacteria bacterium
AATTGTCCAATCCTGTTCGTCTGAATCGGTGTATTATCCTAGGGTAAATCCTAGGGTATCCAGATGTTGCAGATTTGGCGGAGCATTCTGAACGATGGTGCAGCGGATAAATAGGCTCTCGACGCGGGCGGTTGCGGGAGACCTTAAGCCGGGGCGTCACGCCGACGGCGCGGGCCTCTATCTCACGGTCGATAAGAGCGGCTCTCGTCGGTGGGTGTTCATGAGTTGGGCGGGCGGAAGGCAAGTCGAAATCGGGCTCGGCGGCGTCTCGTCGGTGTCGTTGAAGAGGGCACGGGAACTGGCTGCCGAATGCCGGAGCCTGGTCGCCGACGGGCGTGATCCGCGCGAGGTGAGAAGCGCGGGGCGCGTCGTGCCGACGTTTGCTGAGATGGCGGAGGAAGTCATCGCGTCGTTGGAATTCGGCTTTAGGAATGCGAAGCACCGGGCTCAGTGGCGCTCGACGCTCGAACGCTACGCCGCGCCGATCTCTGAAAAGCAGGTTGATGCCATTTCGACCGACGACGTGCTCGTCGTCTGAAGCCTATCTGGCATAGCAAGACCGAGACGGCGTCGCGGGTGCGGGGCCGGATCGAGCGGGTGCTCGACGCAGCAAAAGCGCGGGGTTTACGTTCGGGGGAAAACCCAGCCCGCTGGCGTGGCCATCTCTATCACCTTCTGCCGAAGCGTGTCAAGTTGCAACGCGGGCATCATCCCGCGATGCCGTGGAAGGATGTTCCTGCGTTCATGGGGCGATTGCGCGAACGCGAGGCTGTAGCGGCGCTGGCGTTGGAGTTCACGATCCTGACAGCGGCACGGTCCGGTGAGGTTCTGGGAGCCAAATGGGATGAGTTCGACATGGTTGCCGGGGTCTGGACGGTGCCGGCGGCCCGGATGAAACCGGGCCACCAGCATCGGGTGCCGCTTTCAGGTCGCGCAATCGAAATCTTAGCAGCCTTAGAGGCGGCGCGTATGAGCGATTACGTGTTTCCCGGCCACAAGAAAGGTCGCCCACTCTCGAACATGAGCATGAATATGCTTCTACGCCGGATGGGGCAGACCGAAGTAACGGTGCATGGGTTCCGGTCGAGCTTCAGGGACTGGGTGGGCGACGCAACAAACTTCTCATCCGATCTTGCGGAAGCGGCTCTTTCTCATGTTGCCGGTGATCAGACCGACCGCGCCTACCGTCGCGGGGATGCGCTAGAAAGACGCCAAGCCTTGATGCAGGCGTCGGCCATTTTCTGCGATCCAACGCTGTGTTGAGGCGCGGTTGGTGCTGCGGCCGGCGGTTCGGGTCGGGGGAGGAAGAAATGGCGAAGAAGAAAAGCTCTGGCGGCACGGCGCATTTTCGCACGATCGAAGATCACATCCGATGCGTTTTGGAATCCCTGACCGGCGCCGGCACGTCAAGGTATTCGGCAGAACGCGCGGTTGAGCTTCTCGCTATAATAAGAGGGTCAGGCCAGAGATTGGAGCAGCGCTACGACCGTGAGCGGAATCCAGCGGATGCCTGGGAAGCGATGATCCTACTGCACCACAAAGCAACAATCACCGGTGAAGCGCTGGAATTACCGAACTGGGTGCTGGCCTATCTTGTACGAGCCGGAACTGTCATTGTCGGTGCCGCGATTGAGCGACCTGAATTGGTTCAAGCTGGGCCAAACAGGGGCGACCAGGTCAAAAACAAATCGAGGCCACCGCCGCCTAAAATGGATCGAGATGGAGCCACGTCGTCGTACAGTGACTGGTTCGCGGGATGCTCACCAAAGGAGCGGCTCAGGCTTGCCAACGAAGCCCTGGGCTTCGTCGGTGACGGAACCATGAACGCGCTGGTTCATGCTCATCGCCAGCGACGGGACGAGGAATTGACGATCCAAATTTCTCGATTGAAACGCGAAGGTTTGACAGACGCGGCGGCTGCTGCCGCGAAGAATGATGATGACGCGCTGAGGAACGTCGAGGACCCCGTCCGCAAGGTTCGGCGGGCGCGAGGGAGGAAGAAATAGATGCATTTTTTGGTAACGACAGCGGCGGAAATCCGCGGTTAATGGCGGACCATCTTCAACACGACGGAGATGGTCGATGAAAAAATTGCGCTCACCCAATCCCAAGCGTGCCTATCGCATCAACGAAGCGACAGAGACGTACGGCATTGGGCGCACGAAGATCTACGAACTCATCAAAGAGGGGAAACTGCACACCGTGAAGGTGGGTGGCCGGCGGTTGATCCCCGCCGAAAGCCTCGAAGCGCTGCTCGACTGATTGAAGCTCGACAACCGCCGCGATCATCTCGCGGCGCTGCGGTTTGAATTCAATATCGGCAGCCGACGACGACACCGTTCCGTTACGCGCTGCCGTCATCAAATCGAGGATGACGAAATGAACCTCCACGTGAATCACGAACTTGCACTGCGGTTTGCGGCGGACAATGTTCCGACCTTTCCCGCGCAACCTGACGGCCCGTACATGAAAGCCCCCCGCGTTTCGGGCGGATTTCATTTGGCAACCACCGCCCCCCCGATGATCGCAGCCTTGTGGAGCCGCTACCCCGGTGCGTTGATTGGCCGCCGTCAACTCCGTGAGCACATCGGCGTTTCGGACATGACGATCTGGCGCTGGCAACGCGCCGGCACCTTCCCCCGGCACATCACCATCAATGGTCGCAACTACTGGCGCATGAGCGACATCATTGGCTGGATTGAGCGCCAGGCCGAAGCGGCGTGCGCGCAATCGGGTGATGGCAAGTGATGGACCTCAATCACGGAGAATATTCGTTGGGGCCGATCGCACCTTGCTGGCCCGACGCTCCGTGCCGGCGCATTACGCCTTGCCTCACCGTCAATGACGACGGTCTGATCCAGTGCCCGATGTGGGTGCCGGCGTAAGCCTCACCGAAAAGCGAAAAATTGGTTTCTGCATCGCCTAGGCCCTCGATCCACGGCCTGGGTCAGGGAGCGGCTGCGCATGCTGAGCCTTGCCCGTCGGCAGCGAATTTTGGACGATTATGCGCGCCGCGTTCCGAGGATGCCCTACGCCACGGATGATTTGCGCGAGGGTGTCTGCGCAGATGCGCAAGGCAATTGCGCTGCGCAGCCGTTACGTCCAGCCGAACGGCAAAATGATCTGGTGCCTCGTCTTTGACTGTGATCACGACGCGGCGTTTTGTGCGGCAGAGGATGGCCTCCTCCCACCGCCCAACATCATCGTCCTCAATCCGGACAATGGGCGCGGGCATCTGACGTATTTCCTCGAAGCGCCGGTACCTCGCACCGACGCCGCGCGCATAAAGCCCTTGCAATATCTTGCCAAGATCGAACGCGGCATGACGCGGCGCTTGGATGCAGACCCCGGCTACTCAGGGTTGATTACGAAGAATCCCCTGCATCCGGGCTGGCGCACCATCGTCCTGCACGATCATTGTTACACGCTCCGTGAATTGGACGAGCATCTCCACCCTCCGAACTGCCGTCGCCCCCCACGCGGCGAGATATCGGGGCTGGGTCGCAATTGCACCGTGTTTGACGAGCTGAGGCACCTCGCCTACCGGCAAGTCCGCGACGCGAAGCGCAACGCCGGAACCCAGCAAAATTTCGAAGCTTGGGCGATCAGCACGGCGGCGTCTCTCAATGCCCAGTTTCCGACACCAATGTCCTTCTCCGAGGTTCGCAGCATCGGTCGATCTGTATCGCGATGGGTTTGGCGGCGCTTCGACGAAGAGACGTTCTGCGCCATCCAGACGCGGCGCGGTAGAGCCGCGAATGCGAAGCGCTGGAACGGTCATGAGCCGCTTAGCCAATCAAAGCCTTGGGAAGCGCAAGGGATCAGTCGGTCTACGTATTTTCGGCGGAAGCAGAGATGCCGCTAACACGGTATATATCTGATAAGGGGAGAGTCTCAATCCAGGCGACGGTGGCGGCAATCGGTATGTTGTCCGCGATGATGCCCAGCTTGACGGCGACTAACAGGTGTTGAGCCGCAGACGTCGTTGTTTTTTGTTGCGTAAGAAGCCGACGACTTGTCATTTGCCGCCCAGGCTCTGCCTGCTCGCGGCGTTCACGCCACTCCAAAGGCTGGACCGCCAGGTCGGCATTGCCATCACGCGCATCCAAGGCGTCGAACTCGATGCTGCGCCAGCACGACGCTTTGGTGTGGTCCGTCCGGTTCCATCGTGCCGCGCACGCAGTGACTATTCTGGATTCGCGTTTCGATCACATTTCCTCAGCAATGTCCTCAGCCCAGAGGTCGGGCTTCTCGTTAATGAAGCGACGCATCAGGGCGATGCACTCACGATCATCGGCCAGGATCACCTCGACGCCGCGATCGGCCAAAAAGTCGAGATTGCCGGCGAAATTTTCAGCTTCGCCGACCACCAGCCGGGGGATTGAGAACTGAACGATCGTGCCGGCGCACATCATGCACGGCGACAACGTCGTGTAGAGCGTCATGCCGCGATAGCTTTTCTGGCGTCCGGCATTGCGCAGGCAGTCCATCTCGCCGTGAGCAATCGGATCGCCTTGCTGGACGCGCCGGTTTCGCCCCGACGCGATCAGTTGATCACCGAGTGCCAGGACGCTTCCGATCGGGCATCCGCCTTCGTCATAGCCAAGCTTGGCCTGCTCAAACGCCTGTTGCAGGAAGTGGCGGTCAGCCTTGGACATGGAAC
This sequence comes from uncultured Alphaproteobacteria bacterium, assembly GCA_963696075.1. Lineage (GTDB taxonomy): Bacteria > Pseudomonadota > Alphaproteobacteria > Rhizobiales > Hyphomicrobiaceae > CAJQQK01. Next base: position 4,664 of record CAVOJD010000004.1, read on the forward strand.
CGGCGTCGAGAATACGTCCCGTCATCGATTTCTGCCTCGCCTTCACTTCGTCCCATACATGCGGTCGCCGGCGTCGCCGAGACCGGGGACAATGTAACCGTTCTCGCCGAGACGCTCATCGACGGCGACGGTGAAAACCCTGCCGTCGAGGTCCGCTTCAATCAATGGAGGCCACTGCGGTCGAAGCTGAACAAATCACTTGAAGTGATTTTCGGCTGTCCGTCGTTAAATGTTTTTCGACAATTGCGCCTCTGATCTTAGAGGTCGAAAAGAAAATTTTCTCAGTGAAACCGGGAAAACCGCGGGCCAGCGCAGAGCGTTAGCTTCGGTGCACAAGGACGGGTATCGTGCTGTGTGTCAGTACTTTTTGGGTTTCGCTGCCGAGGAGCAAGGCCGTGAGGCCAGAACGACCATGCGATGCCATCACAATGAGGTCGCAGCCCTGAGATTTTGCTGTTTCGATGATGGCGTCGTAAGGCGTCTCATCCAGCACACACTCAGTCCCCACCTTCACACCAAGTTTGGCAGCAATATCCGCTGCGGCCTCAAGGAAGCTATTGGCTCTTGATCTGGCGTCCTCCTGCCGCTCCTGCAAATCGGGCCCTACGATGCTTCCTTCGACAATGATAGGGGCCGCAGTTTGAGCCGCCGTCACGATTGTTACTTTCGCGCCCAGAGCTTTCGCAAGCCTGGCACCCTCGCCGACTGCCTGCCCGGAATATTCCGAACCGTCCGTCGCAATTAGAATATGGTCGTACATGATCTTCCTCCGCTGAAACTGGGAATTTAGGACTTGGTCATATTATCAACTTGCACATTGGCGCGTTGATCTCGCTCAACAGTGCCGCCGGAGGTTGACCCAGAGTTGGCGCTCTCAGCGGCTCAGGGGCACTTCCGACAATGCGCGCCGGACAGCCGACGACAAACGCTGTCAATTCCTCGATGCTCGTTTCCACGATCTCAGGCTCACCACGCTCCGCAGCCCTGATTATCCCGGCGACATCGGTCTGAATCCAGGTCAAACGTCCGTTGTTAGTTATTTCATTCGTAGGTCGATCCGAACCCAGCGCCCAGGTGGGCGGTTGGGTCGGTCAGTATTGTGCTTACCTGTGCCACGTGCGGGCCGATCAACACGCTGACGTAAGTCCGTGCCGGTGCCGCGCGGGCTCAATGCGCGGAGGTGTTTCGCTCCTGACGCAGTCGCGGCTCGCTGTGCCCCTCATCGTGCGGGCGCTGCTGTACGCAGGGGGTCGCAATGGGTCTGCTGATGGGCTCCAACCAAACGACGCCTTGCTCATGAGGTTCTTTGACGGTGTAATCGAATAGGATCGCCGAGCGCATGTCATCGGCGTCGCGAAATGGAGGAAATGGAACCGCGATGGTCACACGCGGCACCGGCACCATTTAATCAGCCCACTGCTCGGCCAAGCTCTCCGGCCTAAGCCTCAGCGCAGTGAGCGTGCGGTGGCACGCATACCAAATTAGTTCACAAGCCGAGCGTTGCCTCCGACGCGATAGCCAATGTCCTTGAACGCATGCAATAGGGCATCGCCGTCAGTCGGATTGTAAAAAAAGTAACTGGTGGATGCGCAATTCTGCAAGCGGTCCAAGGTGGCTCCGCCAATGCCCGAACCGAAAGCCACGGTAATCAGCCGAACACCCTGGGCTTTTATGGCAGTGCACATATCAACCAAGTTCGATTCGCCATTGTTGACATTGTAGCTGTCGCCAGGACCAAACGAACTAACCGTCTGCTCGCCATCTGAAAGCAATATGATTGTCTTGCTGGTGTTGTTATACGCGACACCCTCAGTAAAAGGAGCGTTCGGTGATATCAAATGCCAACCAAATGAAATGCCAGCGGAAATATTAGTCCCTTCGTGCGGAACCATGGAGGCCAGTTGACTCATAACGCTGGCATGATTGTTTGTCAGCGGCAGAACAACCAAGTTTCGCGACGGATAATTTGCACAATCGTCGTACTCATCGGTATCGATGTCGTTATTGCCATCTGTCCGGCCCCACTTCGTGGCATCGTTCCCTACGACCGGTGTTGAATCATTCGTCACATACGGATGCCGGCGATCGTTTGTGCAGTTTGTCCAGGTGCTGCCGGAAGTACCACCAAGAACATACTCGCCCGGAAGCGACAGATAGACATTCTTGGCGAATGGAACCAATCCAACCTTGAGTTCGGGGTTTGACTGTCCATTTTGCAAGTCACTGACGAGCCCGGTTGCGGCATCTCGCATTGCCTGCCATTTTTCCTGACCGTTACCCGCACCGCCCGTCATCGAACTCGAATAGTCAAGCACAAAGACGATCTCGCCCTCGAAATGCGGAAGGGCCGCAGCAGCTTCGACGGTGTAGTTGACGGTTTCGATGCCGGCAACGCCAACCAGGTATGTCGGCACTGCAACATTCGCAACGATTGTGATGACCTCGCCGTTGCTTCCCATCGTTACAGTCGGCGAGATACTCAATTGCGTTGACGCAATATTATTCTGGAAACTCTGCGTTGCAGCCGCAATGCGCTGCGTCGATGTCGCCCCCTTTATGCTGGCTCCTGCGAGTGCTGCTGCATCGGCGGCATCTTGGACCGTAGACTTGATACGCAAAGCATTGCCATAATCGACGGCAACGCCACCTACTAACACCAGCACAGCTAACATGAACGACATCATAACAGCGATGGTGCCGTGCGTGTCGCAAGCTAAGCGATCAATCGATGTTTGAAGGTGTTTACGCATTCACCAGTCCTCTCCGCTTGAGAGAAACAGAATCCATCAAGATCGTAAACGCATGATTTATAGATATAATATACACTCCATATATACATAATGAGGTTAACACATATGATTTGATGTGTCGCAATTAGGGGCAAGTCGCGATAATAGGAAAAATTGACTTTGAGATAAAACATAAACGAGAACCGGCCTGCGAAATATGTAACAAACCTGCACCGACGTACGGTTGATTGCCGACAAATTCGTTAGAAATTGGCATTTCAATCGAGAGATATCGGCTCGTCCAGGCCCTTCGGCTGTTTTTCCAGTCCGTCGAATTCGACCGCTGGGCGCTCTTGGCGGAGTCTGCTGATCAGCGAGCTCGTTCCTCAACCGACCTCAAGACCCAAAGGAGCTTCTTGCCGCCATTGGGTCGATAGCCCGCCCGGTCCGTTGCGAAAACACGATCGTGTTCCGAGCGGAACAGCCGTGACCGTCAAGACCAGCCAAACTCCTCCATCATGGGGCGCGGTGCCTCATGACAATTGAAGGAGGACGCGATGAACCCGATGGTGAACACAATCGCGAATGGGACCGGCCAACTCTGGGAAGCCATCTCCATGATCGCTGCCGCCGTAATACCGGTGCTCCCCCGTCGAACGAAACCGTGTCACACCGAACTGGATGACCATACGAAGCAAGACATCGGTATTGAGCCGGGATCGATTACCTGGTTGTGACCGGTTCAAGGTGCCCGGTCAGGTCCGTCAACGTTCCGCGCCTTCGCCCGCGAAAGAGTTGCTTACGGGATGAAAGTGGGCATCCGCGCGTTCCAGCGCCACCCCAACGCCCGTCGCACAGCGCCACGGGATCAACGTATCGCCTCGCGCCTCGTGGTCCGGCATTCTGTCGGTAAGATCCCTCGGCTCACGCCGGGCCGGGTATCGTTCGCCGCCTGGATCGGTTAGCGTCGAGGCAGGGGTGCCTGGGAAACGTCGCGGGACGTCGCGGCAAATGGATAGAGAGCGCATCGTGAAAATATCCGTCGGTTGCCAGCTACGCTACAACGTCCCTGCGCCTACCTACTGCGTCTTCAATATCGAGGCGGCGAATACGGACAGCCAGACTATCCAAAGAGAGGCCATTGAATTGCCATTCGGCTCGTGCGGCAACAACGACATCTTCGTCGCGCCGTTGACAGCCAATCGATCGAGACGCGTTCTGCTTCCGCCGGGCCCCGTCGAAATCGCCTATCGAGCCGACGTCGAGGTTGATGGCACTGGCTTCGATCCAACCGCCGTCAGCGAATTCGGTTTCGGCGATCTACCGATGGACGCGCTAGAGTTCATAGGGCCAAGCCGCTACTGTCCGTCGGACACGTTCACGGAGTTCACATTCGATACGTTCGGCCACCTTGCTGGTGGGTATTCGCGGATAACGGCGATTTGCGACTGGATTGCTTCGAACATCGTTTACCAGTACGGCAGTTCCGGGCCGTCCACGGACGCCGGACAGGCGTTCCAGGCAAAGCAGGGCGTCTGTCGTGATTTTGCGCACCTTGGAATTTCATTGACCCGCGCTGCCGGCGTTCCGGCACGATATGCGAGCGTCTATGCGAATCGTCTGGTTCCCCAGGATTTCCATGCGGTTTTCGAAGCGTACTTGCAGGGTCCAAGCGGCGGACGTTGGTTCGCCTTCGATCCGACCCGAATGAGTTCACCTGACGCGACCGTACGCATAGCCGTGGGACGCGACGCCGCCGACGTGGCATTCGCGTGGCCGCAGGGCGAGGTCCAATCTTCGCCGCCCTCGGTCTGGGCCGACGCTCAGGGCCGGTCCGACGCGACGATTACCCGACGCGCCACAACGGATTGATCCCGAATATGCCACGCCAGCTCAAGGTTCGCCACGTCACCGAATATCAATACTCGGAGCCGGTCTCGTTCGGTCAACACAGGATGATGTTTCGCCCGCGCGACAGCCACAGCCTGCGCCTCCTGCAAACGCATCTGTCGATTGCGCCGCGCGCGCAAAACGTACGCTGGATCTATGATGTGTTCGGGAACTCGGTGGCGTTTGCAGAGTTCGGCGACATGAAGTCCGACAAACTCACGTTCGTCAGCGAAATCGAAGTCCTCCACTACGAGTCCCCGCACGTCACCAGTCTTTTGCTGGCATCCGCCGAGCGCCTGCCGATTGCATACGCCCCCTCCGAAATTCCGGACCTGTCACCGACCATGGTGCAGCTTTGTTCAGACCCTGACGGGACGGTTGCGTCCTGGGCCAACGACATCGCGGCCAAGGCTGAGTACCGAACGGTCGATGTTCTGACGAGCATGATGGCGGCGATCGGCGGGTCGCTCGTCTATCAGAGCCGTTATGAGGAGGGCACGCAGGATCCAGCCGTTACGCTTCGACTTGGTACGGGCACCTGCCGCGACTTTGCGCTGCTCATGATCGAAGGCTTGCGCTCATACGGTCTGGCGGCCAGATTCGTCAGCGGCTACTTGTACAAGTCCAACCGGGTCCGGCGTCGCGGGTTCGGCGCAGCCCATGCTTGGGTTCAGGTCTATCTGCCGGGGTGCGGCTGGATGGAGATGGATCCGACGAACGGCATTATGGGCAATCGTGATCTGATCCGAATCGCAGTTGCCAGAGATCACAATCAGGCTCTGCCGCTTTCGGGCAACTTTACCGGCGCGCCGTCAGCGTACCTTGGCATGACAGTCACCGTAGACGTGACGGAACACGAAAACTATCCAGTGCAGCAAGAGACCTGACGCCCACGCCGTATTGGGGGTCAACCATCCGAACGGATGCAACGTAGACACGTTCGTGCAGCGCCTTGGGTGACGAAAAAAGACTAGCCAGCCAACTAGTAGAGCGGCTCCGATCGAAAGAGAAGTACGAGCACGATCGCCCAGACCAGTCCCCAGAACGCCCACGTGATGTTCGGATGGTCCGCCTGCCATTGCAGGATCCGTTTGTGAAAGGTCATATACCCCCTCCTCATCTGTATTGACGCCAGAAGCAAGTGGGCGGATCGAGGATCAGCAGCTTGCTGTCAGACTTGATAGCCAGGCCGGGACCCATTGCCATCGTGTCCACTGCCGACGATCCTCACTCCGCCCTGATCAGGTTGTCCAAATAGGTCAGGATCTTTTCAATCTGCTCCGATGAGAACTGAACTTGGGGCATGGCCCGATGCGTTGAACCAATGCCTTCGGACAGTTCGAATTCCAGCCTTTCGAGGGGGTATCGGCGATAGATGTCGCGAAGCGGCGGCGCTCCCCTCACTGTGCTTTGGTCGGTCTTGTTGATCGCATGACACCGGGCGCAATACCGCGCCAAAATGGCTTGACCTTCGAACTTGCGAACCGCCGGTCCATTTGCGAGCGCGTCCACGGAATGGCTGCACACGACAACCAGGCCAAGCAGTACCCACCCTGTCCACAATGTCGCTTTCAAGGAGCAGCTCCTGCAATTATGTTCCATAGCAATAGTCTCGCATGCAACGCGGCAACCCTGCCATGACCTGCGTCAATTCGGCGATCCGGTGCGGACGGCTCGGATTTGCGCTCGAAAAGGGAGCTGAGGCCATCTCGACGTCTGCCGTCTCAAGGCGACCAGTACGAGCCGACGCCAAAAACGACCGGAAAGAGCGTCGTTGAGATAGCAAAAACGACAGCGATCGAGATAACGTCCAGGATCGCGCCAGCCCTCAGCATGTCGCTCGACCTAACCGCACCCGACCCATATACGATGGCGTTCGGCGGTGTAGCGACTGGAAGCATGAAACCAAGAGAGGCTGCCAGCGCGACGGGCACGACCAGGCTCAACGGCTCCATGTTCAGCCCAAGGGCAGTCGCCGCAGCGATCGGCAGAAATATTGCGGCCATCGCCGTATTGCTGGCCAGTTCGCCGAGATAGACGATGACGATCATCATCAGGAGAACAAGGGCGACGGCTGGCATATCCGCAAGCTGCGTGGCCCCGTCCGCGATCCATGCTGCGAGGCCGGTCGTCTGGATCGCGTCCGCGAGCGCGAGACCCCCGCCGAACAGAAGCAACACATCCCATCGGATTTCTTTCACTTCGTTCCAAGTCAGAATTGGAGTGTCGTTCGCCAGACGCCTGGGAATCGCGAAGAGCGCAATAACCCCGGTCAGTGCGATCCCGGCATCCGACAGACCGGGCAAGTTGAGCCAATCCGCAAGGAAGGGGCGAGAGATCCATGCGGCTGCGACAAGCACGAGGACCGTCGCGACAATCCGCTGTCCGGCGGTAAGTGGCGAAAGTTCCTCCATTTCCAAGTTGGTATTGGTGATACCTGGCGGCATTTTGAAGGTGACGCGCGTGAGAAGGAGCCACGTCAGCGGCAAAAGAACGGCAACGATTGGAACCCCAAGCAGCATCCATTGCGCAAAACCAATAGACATGCCGTAGGTCTTTTCGACAAAGCCAGCGAAGAGTGCATTCGGCGGCGTCCCAATCAGGCTGCCCATGCCACCAATCGTTGCCGCATACGCGACGCCGAGCATCAGCGCTGTCCCGACACTCGTCGGCTCCGCATGGCCCGTGTGCTCGAACTCCGCCTCGGCATCCGGGCCGCCCTCCGTCGTTTCGCTTCGGCGATCGACTGAGAGTATTGCGAGACCGATTGGCATCATTACCATCGTCGTCGCGGTATTGCTGATCCACATGCTTAGGAATGCGGTCACGATCATGACCGCCAGGATTTGCCGGTCCGGACGGGAACCCGCCACTCTCAGAGCAATGATCGCGATCCTGCGATGCAGTCGCCAGCGCTGCATCGCAGCCGCCAGCATGAAGCCACCCATGAAAAGGATCACCAACGGGTGTGCATAGGCTTGTGACACAATGCCGATAGCTGCGATCCCAGCTACGGGGAACGCAACGAGCGGGATTAGCGCTGTCACGAAGAGCGGCAGCAACTCCGTCATCCAAAGGGCGGCCATAACGATGCCGACAATCAACGTCCAACGCCCGTCCTCAGAAAGCCCATCGGCCAAGGGCATTGCTGTTATCGAGAGCGCAGCGATCGTGGAAACGATGACGGTGATCGTTCTGATATTCATGAAACTATTTGGCGTAACCCGACGTGGTTCATTGGAGAACAGCGATGACAACACCGACGGAGCAAACGGAAGTTGGCAATGCGCCGCATTGTTCTGCGTCAATGCATCGACGGGCTCTACGTTCCCGTCGCGACGGTTTAGCGATGCTAACGCAGTCGCGGCTCGCTGTGCCCCTCATCGTGCCGGCGCTGCTGCACGCAGGGGTCGCAATGGGTCTGCTGATGGGCTCCAACCAAACGACGCCTTGCTCATCAGGCTCTGTGAAGGTGTAATCGAATAGGATCGCCGAGTGCATGTCACCGGCGTCGCGAAATGGAGGAAATGGAACCGCGATGATCACGCGCGCAAGCCTCTTGTTGTCTGTGTGGCTGGCTCTGATCTGCAACGCGATCGAGGTCCGCGCTGCCGATGCACGTAACAGCGGAACTCGTCCACAGTCTAATGTCCAACGCATCATAGGCCAAGTCCACCAGCGAAAGTTCGTCGCACTGCAACCTCCAATCGCCAACCTGCGACTGACAACGATCAAGCGCCAAGAAGCGCGCTCGGTCCTGTCTGGTGAGCTTGATCTGAGCACCTACGATGGGGAGGCGGTCATGGTCGAAGGCGTAATTGATGGCGGTTGGGTCTACGAAGCCCGGATCGTCGATCGCGCTGGTCCCATCTTGACCGCCGTGGTCCGAGAATTATTCCGCAAGCAGGCCCCGTAGAGGCTTCAGATCCTACAGCGTCACTTCGGAGGTTGGCGTCAGGTTCGTTGAACACCTCGACTGATATGCGACCGCCATACTTTTGGCGGGTGGTTTAGGTTATGATCGGCGACCTGAAATACATTGACGATGTCAGATTGGGCAATGGCTGCATCGTGGAAGTTCAGGTCGGCTGCGACAACGCCATTTGGATGTCACGACACCGCACATGCCGGCTCAGTATAGCGGTCAAACACATGGCGCGGGATCGGGCGACCACGGCCAATGGCGCGACGAAGCAGGCGTGCCAGTCGCACCTCGCTCGTGTCGTCAAGCGTCACGACAGCAAGCGACAGCGGCGTCGAACCAAACCGTTCTTCATAATGGTCGATAAGGCCAATCAACTCGTCGAGTTCAGTCGTGCGGCTTCTCCCAAGAACTCGACATATTTCGTCGCGAGGTTGGTGGCCGCTACGGGCCCTCGCCGCGTACTTTCGTCCGATCCTTCGGAGGGAGTATTTCTCTCGAAACTTATCGGTCATGCTCCGCTGCCTCCGCTCAGTATCAATGGCGCGGTGACCGCAGTATGCGTCAAACCCACCCGTGTCGTGAAGGGTCTTCTCTATCTTGGGGGCAGTGAGCTAAACGGCCACGGATGCGATGCGTGTAGTCCCAGACAGGATTGTTTGTGCATACGACGGTAGGCAGATCCAGCCTAGTTGCGGGCAGGCTCTCGTTTTTTATTCGGCGCGACGGCGTTCCAGTGCCTCGAAATCTACCTCGATAACATCGGTGGCGGCCTCGATTTGGAGGCGCTGATGGGCGACGTCGTCCTTGTCGTTCAAGCGGTGAAACTAGGTTTCGAACTCCTCCCAGAAGGATCGCGTCTGGTTTACGCTGGGTACCTGGGTCACCTTGGCGATGCCTCGGTCGAAGATCTTGTCAGCCAGCGCGGCGCGAACTTACGGCGTTTCCGGGGCGCGCATGAATGCGGCCATCGTCTGAATGGCTTCGACCGCAAGTTTCGATGTGAGTATGATCGATGACGTGACGCCTTGTGCGGCCTGCCCTGGTCCACCTTGGTAAGCCCGCATTCCCAAGTCGTGGGTGATCTCCGACAAAAAGGCGAAGGACTGCGGTCTGCGGATCAACGTCGGCTTGACCCGGACCTGGCTTCGTCGTCCAATCCTGCGGTTAAAACAGGTTCACGTCGTGGAGGATCCGTGATGAAAATCCTCGTCATCTATGCTTCTGAGAACGGCCAAACCCGCCGGATCGCCGATTACATCGGCGAGCGCATCGAGGCCAAGGGCGATACAGCACGCCTCATCGAGGCATCCGCCAGCATTCCCGATCTCAAGTTCTCGGACTATGCCGGTATCATCGTGGCCGGCCCGGTATACCGGGAGCGCCACCCCGAAGATCTAATCAGCCTCGTGAAGGCGCACGCCAAGGAAGTTGCGAACTTGCCGAGTGCCTTCGTCTCAGTGAGCCTCGCAGCGGCCTTTCCCGATGGCGAGACCGAGGCGAAGGGCTACGTCAGCCGCTTCCTTCGCGCCACCGGCTGGCAGCCATCCGCGATCCATCGCGCCGCCGGGGCTCTTCGTTATGAGCGCTATGATTTCTTTCAGGAGCAAATCCTCCGACACATCGTTCTAAAGGATCGACCCGCTGATATGGTCGAGGGCAACAACGAATTTACGGATTGGGATGCCCTCGCCAACTTCAACGATGAGTTTATCGAGAAAGCAGGCACCGACGCAAACTGATCTGCGCCTGGACGCGCCGACGGTGCAACGCAGCAGCCGTGACAGCCGCACCTCGCACGTGATCAGTGGCGAATGGGAGAACATCAAAATGGCGACAATGGTACTGAGGCGCTCGTCACTTTTGATTTGTTGCGTGATGATGTCAGCGGTCATGGCGTGACCGATACCAGCAAGGCGGCCATCGATATGATCAAGTTCGAGAACCCAGTCCACAATACGGGAAATCTCGACCATCAGTTTCGACGTTGTGCCCTCAATTCGGGTCACGTCGCCGGATATCAGGCAGGGATTGTCGCCATGACGCTTGAAGTTGAAGGAGACGGAAACGGAGACGTAACCAGCGCGGGCGAGGGTCAGGGCATGGGCATCCATCAAGCGCCTTGAGCCGGCAAGTCTGTGCGTGATGATAACATCCGGTGCAGCCGGTTGATGTCTGCTGTGGTCCCTGACCCAGATTCGGCCAATCGGCGATTGTGACCCGTTGCAGACGCCGCCCTCATTCCACGATACCATAGGGGTCAGTCATTTCGACCATAGGAGCAGGCCAATGCCAGACAAGTGGAATGACGGCAACGCCTACGAGATGTACGTTGGTAGATGGAGCAGAAAGACTGGCGAAAAATTTCTGTCTTGGCTGGACGCGCCAAATGATCTGCGATGGCTCGACCTCGGCTGCGGCACTGGTGCACTGACTTCTCAAATTTTGAGCGGTTGCAATCCCAAGTCGGTTATCGGAGTCGAGCCCTCGGATGGCTTTCTTACGCTCGCAAGGGAGCAGGTCCGAGATGGGCGCGCACAATTCCTGAAGGGTTCCGGTGATCAGGTTCCAGTTGAAGATCACGCCGTCGACATAGCGGTCTCAGGCCTCGTTCTAAATTTTATCCCTGACCTACAGAAAGCCATGACTGAGCTTGTAAGGTCAGTCGAAGTCGGTGGCACAGTGGCGTCATACGTTTGGGACTACGCTGGTCACATACAGTTCATGCGTTATTTCTGGGATGCTGCCATTCATCTTGACCCAACCGCACGAGAGAAAGATGAAGGCGTTCGGTTTCCAATTTGCCGACCAGGACCGTTGGTTGAATTGTTTACTGCATCAGGCTTGCGTGAAGTGATTGTGGAACCAATCGACATCCCAACCCCGTTCCAGAATTTCGAGGACTATTGGACTCCATTTCTCAGTGGGATCGCGCCAGCACCCGGCTATTGCGCGTCCCTTGACGACGCCGCGCGCAACCGGCTCCGAGGTCATTTGGAAAAGACTTTGCCTACTGACCCTGACGGTATGATTTTACTCGCTGCACGTGCTTGGGCAGTTCGAGGAACTCGATAGCTCAACTTCTGGCATTGGCCCATAGCGTCGCAACATACCTTTGGCGAATTGTCACCTGCCTGAAAGCCGACTTCAAGCCATCCGCCGGTGAACCTTCACAGTCATGAAAACGGTGATGCTCAATTTCATGATCGCGCCGTCGCAATTGTGCCGACCTGTCGCCGGCGACGATGAGCGCCCCCTTGGCGACATATATGACCGGAGATCCATCTGGCGCGCAATTTTCCACGTCCAACTCCTCAACCGTCCGGTTCCGCGTAATCGTCAAAACGCCGGCTCCCGTTGGATGCCAACCGGCGCGACGACCGTTGCGAAACTGGCGGCCAACTGGACGGTGTCGCGGGCCTTACGCGGTCCTACATTGCGTTGCCGCTCTTCGTGCCGGCAATACTTGATGCAGGCGTCGCAGTGAGCCTGCTGATCGGGTCCGCATGAACCACTCAGGCATCGAACGCTTCGGAGTTGGATCGCGCCTGCCTTCGGATCGAGCACCTGCGAGATGCCGCCGACGTTCAATCCAGATTGTCGAAGTCGATGTCGATGGCCTTCGAACGATTGATGAGCGCTTGAACTTCAGGGTTTTTACGATCCTGAAGCTGGCGAACGATGGTTTCGAACTCTTCCGAAAGCGTGTGTTTCGTTTCCTGTGTCACATCGAGCGACTGAGCAGCACGACCGAGACCACGGTCCATGATCTTATCGGACAGCATCGCGATCGTGCGCGGGTTCGGCTCGTCCTTGGCCATCTCAATGTCGAGCGCTGCGATCAGGGCGTTGATCGCTTTGACAGAGCCATCAAGGGCAATGTCGGCGACTTCGCGGATCTTCTTCGGCCTGCCGCCGGGGTTGCCGGACTGGCCCGGCTGGAACTTGTGGCGCTCAAGGTTGGCAAGGGAATTTGGATGCCGACCGGGGCCCGGTGCCTCACTGTTCTGAGCGGGCGCTGTCGCTGGTTTTTGTGGATGGTCGCGGGTGTCGTCCAGCATGTCTGCATCTCGCCTTCACGTGTTGGGACGCACAACAGCCGTCGGTCACGCCTCTGCCGGCTCGGTCAAGTCGAAGCTGGCGGCTTCCACCAGGACGGTGTGGCGATACAGGCCATACTCGGCAATGATCTCGATTGCATCCGGTTTACCGAACCGCTTGTGCCAGGCAAGACGAATGTCGGCATGCTTCATGAGATCAGCTTTGGTTATGGTCCGGTTGCGCACCTGGAACGCTACCTCGAAGCGCTGAGCACAGGCTTGGCGTGCGGCACATCCTTTGATGTAACTTAGGGCATCAATGAGATTAACGGGCTGAGGAAGGTTACGTGGCGTCATGTCCAGGATCTCGCAGTTCTGCATCCTGGATCAGTGTGCGCTCGGCATCCTTCACCAGGCTGCGCGTTTGAGAGATGGGACGCGGGACAAGTCGAGGAACGCAGCGCAACGGCTGGGCCGTCGCAGGCTCACGCAACAACAACTTCCAAATGGGTTCTAAAACCGTACGCGATAATATGCGTTAAAACAACACAGCAACCTACGCCATCGCGGGACTGAGAGCGGGTGAATAAGAATGTGTTGTTTTCGCGCGACGTTTCAGTCTCGGCTGATCGCCACAAACAGCAAGCGGAGTCATAACTTTTAGGGCTTAAGTCGGCACGAAACTGATCAACTGAAACTGCTCGGTTCGTTCAAACAGGTTCTCGGCGCACACGGCTCGGTGATGCCCTGCTGCCGGAGCCGGCCTAACGCAAAAATTCGCGCACCGACTGGCCGCCCCCGCGGCATCAAATGGCTACGGGCGCGGACACAGTGCTCAGCATCTCCTTTGCCTCGGCTTTCCGGAGGGAATGCTTCAGGGCTTACTCACCCACCTTTCGGACGCCGACACCTTCGCAGTCCACCGTCTCGGCCTGCTCGAGAGTCAGTCCGCATGTCTACAACGATGAAGTAGACGTCATGCGCTTCTCAGACTTGATGCGAAGCATTCTCTGGTGGGGAAGTGCGTCATGGCGCGTCGAACGCAGATCGTCGTGTTCCGTCGCCCGACTGGCAATGCTGCGACATCCAAATAGCCGAAATCAAGAGCGCCTCGACGCAGCCGTCGGAGCAATTACAAGCCGCACGGATCAGTGTTTCTGAGAGCACCAGTGCAAACTCGGTGATGAACCTCTAAACTGTTCTGCAAAGATGCAAGACACGTCGCCGTTGCGACGAGCGCCGCAGTAAAGGCCGCACTGTAATGACCAACCGTCCCAAGATTACGCTGATGTCATGCGGCGGAACGATTGCGAGCGTCGATCAACCCGGCGTTGGTGCCAAGCCGACACTCGACGTTGCCGACATCGCGCGAAAGATCCCAGGTGTCGCCGAGATCGCAGACGTCGCATCCGTTCCGCTGGCAGTGGTGCCCTCTCCGCACATGAATTTCCGAGATTTGCACGATCTCGCACGAGCCGCCGATGCAGCGATCGCCGACGGCAGCACCGGCGTCGTCGTCACACAAGGCACGGACACGATCGAAGAGATCGCCTACGGCCTCGACCTGATGTGCGCTCACGAAGCCCCCATCGTCGTCACCGGTGCGATGCGTAATGCCAGCATGCCTGGCGCAGACGGCCCAGCGAAATCTTCTCGCGGCGATCAAAACGGCCGTTTCAAGAGAAGCACGCGCGCTTGGCACGCTGGTCGTGATGAACGATGAGGTGCACGCCGCGCGATTTGTCCGCAAGTCGCATACGGCCAACACCGCGACATTTCTATCACCGCATACAGGTCCGCTAGGTTGGATTGCCGAGCACGACGTCCGCATCCTGGTCAAGCCGGTAGGGCGGTTCCACGTCGCTGTCCCTGATGATGCAGAAGCGCCTGCTGTCTGCTTGTATAAGGTGGGCTTGGGCGACGATGGCCGGTTGATGGATGCGTTGCCAGCAGCGGGCTACGCCGGTGTCGTTTTTGAAGGGTTAGGCGGCGGCCATCTGACACGTGAAATTGCGGAGCCAGGCCAACTCGAAGCGCTGATTTCCGCGATGCCAGTTGTGCTCGTCTCTCGCGCCGGCAACGGAGAAGTTCTGCGCGACACCTACGGCGGTTTTGCCGGCTCTGAAACGGATCTCATCGAACGCGGTGTGATCTTTGGCGGTGCACTTGATGGCCCTAAATCACGGGTCTTGCTGACACTGCTGTTGATGCGCGGTGCAAGCCGCACGGAAATCCAGGATATATTCAACACGATCGGGCCGCGATGCGGTCCACCGCCGTCAGACTAAACACGGAGATCCCACATGGACGACAATTATCCACGCGACATGATCGGTTATGGCCGCAATTGGCCTGATCCCAAATGGCCTGGTAATGCGCGCATAGCGGTCCAATTCGTAATCAACTTCGAGGAAGGGGCGGAAAACAATATCTTACACGGTGACGACGTGTCTGAATCGCTCCTCTCAGAATTTGGCTTTGCTCTGCCACGCCCCGGCGACCGCTACCTGCCCGTCGAATCCATGTACGAATACGGCACACGTGTCGGCTTCTGGCGGCTCCATAAGCTCTTTACGGAACGCAACGTCCCGATCACCGTCAACGCCGTGGCGATGGCACTCGAACGTCAGCCCGATGCGGTCGCGGCCATGGTGGATGCGGATTGGGAATTGTCAACGCACGGCTATCG
Source organism: uncultured Alphaproteobacteria bacterium (assembly GCA_963696075.1). Lineage (GTDB taxonomy): Bacteria > Pseudomonadota > Alphaproteobacteria > Rhizobiales > Hyphomicrobiaceae > CAJQQK01. The sequence goes on from CAVOJD010000004.1 coordinate 19,934, forward strand.
GTGGATCGACTACCATGGTGTCTCAGAGGATGTGGAGCGGGCTCACATTCAGAAGGCAATCGACGTGCATGTGCGCATGACCGGGCAACGACCGCTCGGCAGCTTCATTGGGCGACGCAGCGAAAACACCGTGCGCCTGGTCGCTGAGGAAGGTGGCTTCTCTTACACGCAGAGACTCTTATGCCGACGAAGTACCGTACTGGATCGAAGAAGCGGGGCAGCGCCTGCTCGTGGTTCCCTACACGGCTGACGTCAACGACCACCGGTTCGCGACATCACCCGGTTTCGACTGGGGCGGACCGTTCTTCGAATATCTGCGCGATACCTTCGACGAATTGTACGCGGAGGGAGCCGACCGCCCACGCATGATGCAGATCGGTCTGCACAATCGGCTTGTCGGGCGGCCCGGTCGCATTGGCCATCTACGCCGTTTCGTAGAGCACGTCCTGGCACATGACCGGGTCTGGCTGTGTCGCGGGATTGATATCGCCAATCACTGGATTGCGACACATCCGGCTGATGGTCGATGACCGGTTGATTGGCACGACGCATCGGATAGGCACGGCGCAACATCATTCGATCCGCGATCGTCACAGGGATTACCGCATAAGACGTCGGCGGCACCGGCTATGATGGTGTAGGACTGATGGCCGGTCATGTCCGCACTTGAAGGTCCAGCGGTCGAAATCGGATCACCAGGAATGGCTCTTCATGACCAAACTCTGCCATTTAGGACATCGCGAAGGCTTGCATCGTGGGGCGCCCATACTTCTGGCACCTCGGCGAGAATTCGGTCTCATTGCATATAGATTGACGGCAACTCGATTTGCAGACCTTCCCGTACAGCCTTAAAGTCGTTGATCTCATTGTAGAGCATAGTGCCCACAGCAGTGACGAGGATGTCCGCTAAATGAGGCGTGATTCCTCCGACGCCGCCATCAGTTGGGGTGTATCGCCACGACGGGAACGCAAAGCGCAGCTCATCAAGGCTTCGATCAAATGAACCAGCGGCATCTGCAATCAGGTTCACCCCATCGCGTATGACTTTGCCCCGATCAGGCGAAAGGGTGCTGAAGAGCTTCACAACGTCGTGCCCATCACGACCACGTCGCGAGAAATCCTTCTCTTCAACTCTTATGAGATCCTTGAGCATGCACTCAGCAGCAAAGCCGTATTGCTCGGCTGCCACGATCTTGTCCATCGCGCACCATGCTTGCCTGACATCGGCGGGGAATTCCGACCGGTCACTGTTACTCAGCGCAACGCGCTCACGCGCCAGTTCCAGCCTGTAAAGCCCATTCGAATACCAGCCCGCAATTTCCTTGTAGTGTTTCATCGGTCCAGATTTCTTGCCTACGAATTGCCCCGCGAGAGGGGGCGTGCCTGTGCCGTCAGATTCTGGCAACTGTAGGGCGTGCACAAATAGCCAAGATCAACGCTGTGAGTTTTCGGATTGCGATATCAGGTCCGGTAGTGGCCCATCGCGCCACATGGCAAATGTCCGTTATCTGGGGTAGTGCCACCGCGGCATCAGCGCGACTAAGGCCTCGCGTTGATTTAGCCGCCATGTCGACTATTTGCACGACCGACATCTTGCCGACGGTGACGAACGCGCGGGCGCTTTAACAACCCTCCATCGTCCGCACTGATATGTGCGATGCTGGCCAATACCTTTCGCAACCAAGCCCAAGCCGATGTGCAACCTCTACTCCATGACCGCCAACCGGTCGGCAATCATCAATCTGTTCAAGGTTGCCGATAACCGCGCCGCCGCCATCGAACCGCAGCCCGCGATCTTCCCCGGCAACGATGCGCCGGTGGTGCGATGAGCGAGGACGGTGACCGTGAATTGTCGCCGCTCTCTTGGGGCTTCGTCCTGAACATGAAGGACCGCGCGCCGAAGCGCGTCACAAACGTTCGCGATGACAAACTCGATAGCCGTTTCTGGAACGCATCATTTCGAGAGCGCCGCTGCCTCGTGCCGGTGACTTCGTTCTCGGAGCCCAAGGGCAAGCGCCCGGCCATTTGGCACTGGTTCGCGCTCGGCGAAGACCGACAGCCATTCGCCTTCGCCGGCATCTGGCGATCCTACAAGGGACCGATCAGAAAAGACGGCGACCCGGTCGAGATCGACGTGTTCGCGTTCCTGACGACAAAGCCGAACGATCTCGTCGCCACGGTTCATCCGAGCCGCATGCCGGTCATGCTCGTTGGCGAGGACGCCCAGTCGGCATGGCTCGATGGCAGCCCGGATGCCGCACGCGACCTGTTGCAGCCGTACCCGGCGGACGAGATGTCCATCGTCCAGCGCGGCACGGAACGGGCTGATCTCGTCGCTTAGGTTATTGAATTCCGCGCTGCACGAGCCGGTTCAGGCGCGCGGTGAAGGCTGCGGGGTCGGCGGGGATCTCACCGTCAAGGATCTGCGCCTGCTCGAACAGGAGATGGCTCAAGTCGGCGACGTCTTCCGAATTGCCGGCGGCGTTGGCATCGGCAATTGCACGCACCAAGGCATGCTTCATATTGAGTTCCAGGACCGGCGGTGGGGCGGGCATCTGCCCGGTGTTCGCCAAAATGCGTTGCAGGCGACGGTCAGGACCCGATTGCGCCGAGACAAGGCAGGACGGGCTGTCGGTCAGGCGCTTCGACGCGCGCACGTCGCCGACACGCTCTTCAAGCGCGGCCTTCACTGCTGTCACAATGACCGTTTCGTCCACCGCACCGGCGCTGTCCTCGTCACTGGCTTCGTTCTGGTCGCTGTGCTCATCCAAGAGCGGGATCAGATCGAAGTTTACGTCATCCTGGGTGAGTGACTTCAACGGCTTGCCCTCAAAATCGAGGGGCAGGGTCGTCCAGAAGGCATCGACGTGATCGGTGAGGAGCAAGACCTCAATGCCGCGCGCACGAGCGGCTTCCAGGACCGGGTTCGAACGGAGACGATCGATCGTGTCACCGAGGAGGTAGTAGATCTCCGTCTGGTTCGTTCTGAGGTCAGCCACGTATTGCTTCAACGTGCGCGGGCTGTCGCTGGCGGTGGATGTAAACCGGGACAGGGCAAGTAACCGCTCGCGACGCTCAGCGTCTTCGTAGATGCCTTCCTTGATGACCGCACCGAAGGCATCCCACACCTTCGCGAAGGTCTCGTTTTCCTTTTCCGCCAGGCGCTCCAATTCCGTGAGGAGACGCCCGGTCACCGCATTCCTGATGGCCGCGACATGTGGATTGTTTTGGAGCATTTCGCGGGAGATGTTGAGCGGCAGGTCCTCGCTGTCGATGACGCCGCGCGCGAAGCGCAGGTAGGCCGGCATAAGGCCGGCCTCATCCGTGATGAAGACCCGACGGACGTAGAGCTTCACGTGAGCCTTGCGCGCCTGATCGAACAGGTCGAAAGGCTGTTCGGACGGTACGAATAGCAGCACGGCATACGCCTGACGGCCCTCGGCCTTGTAGTGCAGCGTCAGCGCCGGTGTGTCGAAGGCGTGCGCAATGGTGCGGTAGGCCTCGGCGTAATCGTCGTCACTCAGGTCGCTCTTGGGCCGCTGCCAGATCGCGCTGGCGGCGTTGATCTGACGGGCCTCGCCCTTGTCATCAACAAGTTCGATCGGAAACTGAATGTGGTCGGAATAGAGCCGCACGATGCGCTCGATCGCATGCGGCTCAAGGTATTCCTTCGCGTCGTCCTTCAGGTGGAGGACGATCTGCGTGCCGCGCGGAAGCTTGCCGGCTTGGTCTTCGTCGGCGGGCAGCAGGTCGAAGCCGGCCTCGCCAGACGAACGCCAGACCCAGACGTCGTTTGCACCGGCGCGACGGCTGATCACGTCGATCCGATCGGCGACCATGAACGCGGAATAGAAGCCGACGCCGAACTGCCCGATCAGACCAGCACCGTCGCCGCCCTCCGTCAGTCGATCAACGAACGCCTTGGTGCCGGACTTCGCAATGGTGCCGAGGTTCTCGACCAACTCATCCTGCGACATGCCGATGCCGGTGTCGGCGATGGTCAGCGTCCCCGCCGCTGCGTCCGGTACGATGCGGATGGCCAGGGGTGCCCCGTCGCTCATTAGGTCCGGGGTCGAGATCGCCTCGTAGCGGAGCTTGTCGCAGGCATCAGAGGCGTTGGAGATCAGTTCGCGCAGGAAGATGTCGGTCTCGGAGTAGACCGAATGGACCATCAGCTTGAGGAGTTGGGCGACTTCCGCCTGGAACGGCTGATGGGTTGAACCGGTGTCGGTTTGCTCGCTCATGGCGCACCTCGTCAACGACAGACATCAAGTTGGTCCAGCCGAGCCGCTGTGCCTTGGTCCAGACATCCACAAGGTCACCGAGGGTAGGCTTCGACCGATTATGTTACCTAAGGCGTTACCTATGGGCACGAAATCAAAATCATGGAATTTCTAAGTTATTGATTTTATTG
>CAVOJD010000005.1:0-7923 GCA_963696075.1 uncultured Alphaproteobacteria bacterium
GTTGATCATCGCGTCGGTCACTCCTCTCGGCGGTGTTGCACTTGCTCAGGTCCGCTTATAGGTGCGGACAATTGTTGGTGCGATGCGAAATGAGAAGGTTGCCGATGACGGCTGTGGGTCAAACTCGGCTGTTTGCCGAGACGAATTTCCGACCGCTTGGCCCCAACAAGCGGAAAGTCTGGGACGGCGATGGCCTCACAGCACCTCTCAGCCTACTCCTTCCGCGCTCTTCTGAGGTGCACACCGTAATGCTCGCTCAACCAACCATGATCACCTCCACCTCGTACGATGGACAGGCCCGCAGACACCGGATAGCAATGTCGTTCCGTTGATCGGACGGTTAGATCACTTGGGTGTCCGGTGTGAAGGGGGGATCGGCGATCCGGTGTCGCTGGCGGGCTCAGCATCGCATTCAGGACAACGAATCAGTTCAGGGTTGACGTAATTGCCGGGCATGCTGCCGTTGTTTAGAGGACAGCGTGGGGACCGAGGGATAAGGAAGCAATCCGATGAAGATCATAGGGCCGATGCTTGTCGCCGCCGTTATGCTTGCGCTAACAGGCGTCCATCCGAGTGCGTCAGCAAGTGACAAGAAATCCGCCAACGGCAAACCGCTTCGCGTAACGGTTCACCCAACACAAAGGCGAACAAAAAACCAGCCTGGTGGCTACTCTTACAGCAGGACCGACAGCATTGGCGCCGAATACACTCGTCGCTTCATCGACCCGCCACGACAGTCTCCCAGTGGACCGTTCGACAGGGACTTCTTTTTCGAGACGCCCGACTCGCCGCGCGGTGGTCAAAGTCCCTACATGCATTGAACCTGATCGAGCGTGTCGTGTCCGTCGCTCACGCGAACTATCGAGGTCTGTCGCCTCTGGATGAGCGGTTCGCTATCGGCCAGGCTACGATGGAAGAGTTCTCGCTCTCGGTCAAACGTCAAGGCATGAAGTCGGACACCTGGTTTTCGCGGAAAATTCGCCTATTAACCAATTTTGTTCATTTCAATGAACGCCTGTCCAGGGCAGAGACCGTGCCGACTTCCTGGCACGGTAATTGGCAGTAAAAACCTGTCTCGCCGAGTCATATGACCTTGGTCTAGTGACAATCACGAGCGACCCAAAAAACAGCTATATTCGCTGTCACACGACGTTGTTCAGCTTTTGGAAATGCCTTTGTCGTAGACTCTTAGAAGTCAATGACAAAATGGAGTTCCAACATGCTGATCGGGTATGCTCGCGTCTCTACAACGGAACAAGATGCGGGCTTTGACGCACAGAAGCGTGAGCTTGCTACGGCGGGTTGCGAAGAGTTCTTCTGCGAGAAGGTCTCATCCGTCGCCGAGCGGCAGCAGCTCAAGGAATGCCTGCGCTTCATCCGCAAGGGCGACACTCTTGTCGTGACGAAGCTCGATCGCCTCGCCCGATCCATGCGCGATCTGATCGAGATCGTTGACCAGGTGAAGGAGAAGGGCGCGGAGCTGCGTATCCTCGCGATGAACCTCGATACGTCCAACGCGACCGGCGAGTTGATGCTGAACGTGCTCGGCTCGGTCGCTCAGTTCGAGCGGTCGATGATGCTGGAGCGCCAGCGGGAAGGCATCGCCAAGGCCAAGGCTGAAGGCAAGTTCAAGGGTAGAGCGCCAACGGCGCAACGCAAGTCTGATGACGTGATCCGGATGTGGTCGGCGGGGACAAAGCCGCCCGAGATCGTCGACGCGCTCGGGATCAGTCTGTCGAGTGTTTATCGCATCATCCGTAGTGAGCAGGAGAGACGCGTAGACGCGCTCGAAGGCGACAAGCACGACGTGATGGCAGCATAGCTTCCGCAGATCAGTGTCCTTCGAGCCCGATGTGCGACTAGCAGATTAGCTGCAGTGTGGCGGCCGCTCGTCCAGGGCAGGATTGAAAAGGCTGGGACCCAAAGGGGGCGCCGGTTCGGGGCGCCTGTGCGCTGCACCCAGTGGCTCTAGATTAACAACAACACCGTACGAAAAATCCCAACGTCACGCCCACCATTCCACAATCGACGACGGCGTTCGCTTTTGATCGGGCGGTATGTCGGTCCGGTGTGCGCGTCGCTCGCAATTGGCAACCAAATTTCTGGTCGATATGTCATCGGTCCGGTGTCGCCGTTGTCCCCGTTTTGCGGACGTTGGTTGATCTTCAATTGTACTGCTTGCACAGTTCGTGGAGCCGGCGGATCGCATCCCGGTCCTTGGCAAACTCGCACGGCACCTCGGAACCATACGCGAAGAACCGCCCAGTCACATTGGCCCCCAATTCACCCAGCGCGAGCATCACTGGCGTCTTTGCAGACTCGACTGGCGACGCGGCGCCGCCGAAACCAAGGCTTCGGCTCAGCACAGATGACGGGTTGCCGGGATGGCAAGCGTTCACGGACTATGCCAGCTTCGGCAAGTTCCTCTGCTTGCATGACGGTGAGCATGCGGTTGGCCTGCTTCGATTGGCGATACGCGGTTTGGTTGTCGAAGCGGCGGTGTTTGAATTCGAGGTCTTCGAGGTCGAGGTCACCGGCATAGTGGCTGGCGACATTGACGACGCGCGCCGGTGCCGACTTCTTGAGATGCGGCGCGAAAGCATCCGTCACCCACAGATAGCCCAGGACGTTTGTCGCAAGGGTGAGTTCGATACCTTCTGGCGTTGTCTCTCTGCTGCGCGGTGCAATGCCGGCATTGTTGACGAGAACGTGGAGCGGGCCTTGCCAATCGTCGGCCGCGGCCTGAACGGAATAACGTCGCGATACGTCAGCGAGGACAAAGCGCACGTTGTCGTTGCCGGTAGCGCGTCGGATTTCGTCGGCGGTCTGCTCAGCCCGATCGTGGTCACGAGCCAACAGTACGACCTCGTAGCCTGGCGTTGCAGCCAACTCTTTGGCGATGGCATTGCCGATCACGCCCGTGCCCCCGGAGATCAAGGCGACTGTTCTGTCGGCGCTCATGGAAGCTCCTGTCCGTCGAGTTGAGGAGAACGCTCGTAGCGCGATGGAGGATCGTAACACCGGACGGAGCGCTCAACTAACGTCCGGTCAGTCACCGACCCGACAGAGCGGGCTCGTGTCGATCGGATGGCCTTGCTTTGGACGATTGGTAGGTGTGGGTCCGGTGTTGGATGAAATGGCTGTTAGGGCGGCTATTGATGAGACGGGCTCAGCCGCCAGAGCATACTTCCACGCCGATCGCGTGCTCAAACCATCCCGATGCCCCGTGCTCAGACTTTGAATGATATCATTGTGGCGCGATCCGGTGTTGTTCAGGAGTAGCCGCTGCATAGGGGCGTTATCGTCGGGCGAGCCGATGCGCAGACACTTCCGTTATTGGGGGCACAGCTGAAATATCGCTCAGCGGTCCGCCTATGGTGAGTCTGACGCGGAGGCGACGAACGCGGATGCAAAAAATGTTACAAAACGTAGTAGCTCGTCTCGCCGTTTGCGGGTGTTAGGATCGCTTTCAGATTGGCAAGGCAGTCAGCTCGACAAGTTATCCTGAGGTGCATTATGCGGGCAGCGTTGTTTGAGATACTCATCTTTGTGCTGATATGGCATGTTCTAGCACTTACTGTTGCGTTTATTCTCATAAAAATTTTGGGCTGGCCTATGTTCCCGGCAATAATACTCACGCTCGTCGCTGTGCTGATCTGCGAGCGTCTGTTCCGACTCTGCTTCAAGACCAGAAAATAGAACTGCTGAACACCTCCCATGTTACAAAATATGGTATCTTGTAACATTTCGCGCATTCATCAGATTGCTGCAACAAGCAATCTCAAAGGGTTAGCAAGTAGGCACTCTGTCGAATTCTGTTACGGTTCTCTTGCGAATTGTAACATCCTGCATTTTCGTGCTCCGGCAGCTCTTGGCCCGAATCAGAAGTATCCCAATCTGCGCCACCAACGGTCGGTGATGCTTGTTCAAGTCGTAGTTGTCGGTAAGGTCTATATCTATGAACAACGAACCTGATGCCGACATCTATGATCCAAAATTCGTGAAGGAAGTGTTCGATCGATGTAGCACCGGTTACCGATACTGGAGTCAGATCGCGTCATTTGGTTTTGTGTTTTTGTGGCGCCGACAATGCATCGACCACCTTCCCAATACATGCTTCCGTGGGGCAGTCGGCTTTGACTTAATGGCTGGTACTGGGGAGGCGTGGCCCTACCTTCTGCGCCGGAAGCCTGCGATCGCCGCAATCACTGCCATCGACATCTCATCAGAAATGAATCGACGTGCAGTTGATCGTTTGCATAGAACACGTGTGGACAAGATCAAGCTCATTGAAGCTGATGTCCTTAGCTGCGCATTGCCACCGGAGTCGGCAGATTTTGTTATTTCGACATTTGGTTTGAAGACATTCAACAAGTCGCAACAAATGAAGTTTGCTGCGACTCTGGCTCGCACGTTGAAGAGCGGTGGAACATTCTCATTGATTGAAGCTTCTGATCCCGAGGGATGGGTGTTTCATGGACTGTACCGATTTTACTTGGGACGCGTTTTGCCACTTGTTGAAAGAACTGTGCTGCGGGGTGCCCAAGACTTCAGCATGATTGGAACGTACACACGGAATTTTGGTAGCTGCAAATTTGTTGCCGATTGTCTTGCGTCTGAGGGGTTGGAAGTTGAGTTCAAATCCTATTTCTTCGGCTGCGCGACCGGTGTGATTGGCCGGAAACTTTAGTAGAGACACGTTCAGCTCGAGTGTTCTTCACGACCGCTATTGGCCCTAGGCGGTAAGGCTCAAGCTGAGAATAGCGCGTCGGCTTTCGACGCAAGTTCAGCCGAAGGGCCAGCACTCGCGGCCCTATGAAAACCGTTCTTCTTCATCCATCCCACCTTCCCATCATGAAACGATGACGCACTGCCATGCTGGCGGGTGAGGAGTTGAGGGTGGTGAACAGTGTCGTTCTGGACACTACGAGCCCTAGTGCCTCCGAGATATGGATGCGCGCCCAGCGCCTTCTGCCATTCTCATGCTTCCCAGTATGGCGTTGGCTGGGATGCAGGGATTGTGTCTGTGAGAGGACCGATGACCAGTCTAATCGCGCCAACCGGCTTAAATTAAGCCGTCCTCGAGATGCTCCCGGTGGCGCGGATCAACGAAAGGCATCTTCTGCATTAAGATTTCTAGGGTTAGGCCGGGGTGCCCGCTTCGTATCTTGTCGATCGTCACCTGGGCCTCGTCTCGTCGGCCAAGCTTACCCAAGCACGCGGCCAAAATCGTGTTACTCATCCACCAGCTATTATTCGTGCGGAGGGGATCTCGCGCGACAAATTCAGCGCGCTCGTAATGGCCTGTCTGATAGTCAGCGATGGATTTTGACATGATGCATCTGTGTAAGATGGGGTCATGTGGTCTTAGTCGTATTGTTTCATCGGCGGCCGGTTTTGCATCGGAGAAATTCCCAATAAAGTCCTGAACGAATGCTAGGCCGGAATGATCTTGGGCGTAGCTCGGACATAGCTCGACCGCGCGGGTGATTGATTGAAGCGCCACGTCGTGATTTCGAGCGCGGAATTCGCGCCGGCAGGAATCTCAAGGCGCGGGGGTTTTGTGGATCGAGTTGGAGCGCTTGTTCCGCTGTCGCGCGGCAGTCTTCCATCCGTTGGGAGAAATTGTCCAAAAAGTTGGCGTGCGCCTCGCGGTATTTTAGGTAGGCGAGGCCAGCTATGGCTGCCGCATATGTAGGGTCTGTGGCGGTTGCCGCCTCGATACAGCGCCAGGCTTCGGCCTCGTCTTCCGGGGTGCCTCGGTAGACATGCCGGTCGCCACGCTGGAGAAGTTCGTAAACGTCGAGCGTTTCGGGGGGGCGCCCGTAGGTGCGGCGCATCTCTACGTCCTCGAGCGCTGGTTCGATTGCCGCCGCAATACGCCTTGAGATGTCGTCTTCCACTTCAAACAGGTGGTCAAGCGGCTGGTCGTAGCGGTTTGCCCAGATTTGTTGGCCATTCGAACAGTCAGAAGCTCCACACTGATCCTAATGTTGGCGCCTGACCGGCGAACCCAACCGGTTACGGCGTAGTTCGCGCCAAACGTTCTCCGGATATCGGTATGATCTACTTCACTCTCACGCATCCGGAACGTCGCTGTGCGTGCGAGGACCCTGAATGATCTGTAAGCCGATAGGGAAAAGATTCGTCATCTGCCAACCCGTCGGCAATAAAACCGAATTGTGGGTCGTCAGCTAAGTTGGCGAAACGTAGTACAGCAACAATCGGGCGCTCCGCACTTGTGGGAGTATCTATTAGCTCTCTTCGATCGTGCAATTGGGGATCATTAGGCGAAGGGGCGGGTGGAGCTAAGCTTTTTATCTTCACAAGCACAGCCTGCGTCTTAGGATCAGGCTCAACTCCGAGCTCCTCCTTCAAAAGACTGGCGCAGACTTGATACTGGCGAATTGCTTCCGCACGATTGCCGGTGTCTGCAAGTATTTGCATGAGCTGGCGACGTGAAGCTTCATCGAGCGGGTCTAGGGCGACGAGCTTCCTTGAAGCCTGAAGTGGAGCGTCGTCGGCGGCACCTGACGTAGCTAGAGCGCGCAAAGCATCGGCCAGGGCATTGCGGTATTCGGTTCGTTTCGCCTCTAGCCAGTCGATGTATTCTTCCTCCCGAAGGTCGAGACCATCTAGTAGTTCATCGATTTGCAGTTCGGCGGCACTCAGCGGACTGGTCGTGAGGAGCGCGGAGAAGCGATCAAGGTCGGAGGCAACGGCATCCGTGATGATCCGAACCCGCTCAGGCTCACGTTCGACAATATCGATGCCGGTGGCCGCCTCGAGTTTTCGGATATCATGAAGTGCTTGGTTGAGGCTGTTTCGTGCCTGTGTCTGGCCACGGTCACCCCATAACAGTGACGCGAGTTTGTCGCGCGGGTGCCATCGACCTTTCTCTAAAATGAGGAAGGCGAGAAGCGCGCGAGCCTTGCGCGTGGCCAGTTTGAGCTCCGCGCCATCTGAGTTTGTGAGTTCTACACCTCCAATGAGGCGCGCCGTGATCATCGACATCCGAACCTCCTATTGCAGCGCAACAGGCTGGATTGGCGATTATTCCGATGATGATCCTAACAGTCACAGGTTCTAAGAGCGAGGCTCAACTACGACGGGACCCGACAAGACGAGCCCCGCGCGATTATCGAATTGTCTTTCTGTTAGCTGATGGTCTTTGGTTCAGCAGGGATAGTGGCGGAAGCGGATTTCGGTCGGCGAGAAAGGGTCTCGAAGACCTTCTGCCAGGAAGTACGAACTGCCAGCAGCCAACCATTTCGCCTTCCTGGCGCTGATTTTTTTGCTCCAAGGCCCGGATGATGCCTTCCCGACCGCAATCACGGGCCGCTGCGGTTGGGATATGGTAAGTCGGGTTGTGACGGGAGAGCTTCGCTTCTTCAATGGTGTACATCTGCTTATGCTCCTAGCGAGTTGAGGCGGTTGCCCCGCTGCGATGGAGGTAAAGCTAGATGTGCGGTGTCAAGGGGCCTTTCGCGCTGCGCTTACGGTGCCCTCAAAAATCACTTAAAAGCATACAGTCGGCTTCCTGGGTGGTCTGATGGCCAACAAAAACAAGGCCGGACGTGGGCTGAGCAACCTCGATGGATGAAGTACCCGCTTAAATAATCTGTTCGGGTTGGGTTCTCGGGAGGTTCAGCCGGCTCACACGACACGGCCGCTTTACGGCAGCAGATCAGGCCCGTTAAGACGGCTGTCCAAGATGCTCGCCGGTAAAATTCGCGGTTGGCATGCGTTTGTGGACGGCTATGCAACCAATTGATCTTCTGATCAACGAACCCTCGGCGGCGGCCACAACGAGCGACCGGGCGATCACCCAGCAGATTTCCAGCACGACCAGTTTTGTTACCTATGTGCTACCTACGGAAAGGGCTGGCACTGATTGTTTTGGTCTAAGTCATTGGTTTTATT
>CAVOJD010000006.1:0-1000610 GCA_963696075.1 uncultured Alphaproteobacteria bacterium
GCACCCACCCAACCGTGCGCCGCGCAGCGTCCAATAGCGCGATGATCAGCCCGGAGCCGAGGATGATCTCGACCGTCGTCATCTCCTGCACGTAGATGAACCGGTTGCCGGGGTAATGTGGCCACAAAAACAGGTAGGCGCAGGCCGCCGCCGAGATCCCGACCATGCCGAGATCCCACGCAAGAAGCAGCGCACCGCGTTGGCCGCGGTGTCGCTCACGTGTGTTGGAAGCGCTCCCGAGAAACAGGACAACCAGTGCGAAAGCCACATGGACGGGATAGTGAAAGTCGGCCATCGGCGTGCCGACGTACGCAACGACCATGTGATACGCCGACATAGCGACGGCAAAGATCATGGTCGCGACCCGAAGTATCAACGTCACGCGGTCGGTGGTGTCGAAGCATCGGCCCCACGGGGTCGATTGGGTCACGAGCGGCACTCTCGGTTGAGCTTAGGGAGGGCGTTGAGGAGGGCCCCTTGCGGGCCCTCACTCATTGTTTGGCTGCGCCTGCTTCAGCCAATCAGCGCAGGCCGGCCTCGGTGAAGTAGCGCTCGGCGCCCGGATGCAGCGGAATGCCGCTGACACTGGCCATCAGCTTCGGCGTCAACGGCCGCAGCGCCGCGTGCATGCCCGAAAGCTTCTTGGCGTTCTCGGCCATGATCTTCGTGATCTCGTAGACGACTTTCTCATCCATATCGTCGCGCACGACAATCACCGCGCCCGTCGACATACTGGGCACGTCCCCGCCAAGTCCCGCATAGGTCCCGGCCGGTATGGTCGCACGAGAGAACGTCGGATAGTCGGCGACGATGGATTGGAACGCCTTGTCGCTGATCGGAAGTAGCGTCATCTCCACGCTCTGGAACGCTTCCGTGAATGTGGCGTTGGGTATGCTTGTCGTGGCCTGAAAGCCGACCGCGTTACGGTCGCGGACGAAGTTGGCACCTTGCGTGGGGCCACCGCGCACGACGATGTTGAGATCGTCCTCCTTGAGGCCATAGGCCCCGAGCGCAACACGAAAGAAAGTGGCCGAGGCAGCGCTCAGGCCTTGCGATGCGAAGGGCTTTCCCTTGAGCTGGTCGATCGAGGTGATGCCGCTTTCCTTGGTAACAGCAATCTGAGTCGTGTTGACGTGCGTGTAGGCGACTGCGCGGATGTTCTTGAGCGGAGCGGGAAACGGCGCCTTGCCCGCCATGGCCAGCGCGAAGGTCGGCGCGAAGGTGAAGCCAAGGTCGGCCTTGCCCTGCGAAACGGAAATCGGGTTCGAATTGCCGCCACCGGGTTCGGCGGCGGCCTTGATGCCGTTTTCGCTCAGGATCTGTGAGATCGCGACGCCGATCGGATAGAACGAACCTCCGGTGTTACTGGTCACGAAGCGCAAACCCTGCGCTGCGGCAGGCAGCGCGGCGGCACTTAACGCGGCGGCGAGAGCGGCGGCTGCGACACCGCTGCGAAACGCTGATCCAATTTTCATCGGCCTTTTCTCCAATCGTTTGGCTGATCTTCTCATCTACGGGCTTGGACGTGTCTTCGGTCGCGCCGCGGAGGCGTCGTCCAGCACACCCGCAATGCATGCTTCGATCAAGTCGGCGGTCGACGCCCCGGCGCCGAGCGCCATGCAGGCCTCGACGACACGCTCAGCGTCGCGGTCATTGAGGCTGCCCGCCGCGTTCTCACGGAACTTCCCCACGATCTCGTCGTGGGCAAGCGGAATGGCAACGCTGCCGCGGTTATGCTCCTGCGTGCGGCGAATGATCTGGCCGTCGGCCATTTCTATCTGCAACTCGCCACGAAACTGGCCGGGAGTTGTTTGCGTCATGTCTTCTTCCACGAACGACTTTGCAGCAAGCGCGAGGAGCGCAGGCTCCGCGATCGCCTCGGGCGAGAAGCTGGCAAGGTCGAGATGCCCGCGATGCATTGCCGCCGCGATGCAGTAGAGCAGACTGGCGCGCGCGTGGGTCGGCGTTCGCGGTGCGATCTTGATCTCGCGTGGCGCGCCGACCACGGGAATGTAGCGCGCCTGGATCGGCGCTGAGATCGCTGCGATGTCCTCTGCCCGGATACCCTCGCGGTGAAGGTCGAGCGCCAGATCGATATAGGGGTGGATGACGTGGGCACAGGCGTAGGGTTTGAGCGAGCACTCCCGCGCCTCCCAGTGCCGCCCGAGGTCGCGTGTCATGGCCTCCAGATCGAAGTCATCCACGCCCTGGACGTGGCTGCGGAAGAGGCCGAAGCGCCCCTCGAGCACGGTCGCCGGACCGGTGAAGCCGGCGGCTGCGAGCGTTGCCGCCACGACGCCGCCGTGAGCGGCCCAGCCGGGATGCATGGTCTTGATCCAGGTGCCATCGGCGAACGATTCGAGGATGCCGGACGCCTGGCTGCCTGAGATGCCAACGGCGTTGACCGCCTCGGATGCCTGAAGTCCGAGGACCTTCGCGGCGACCAGCGCCGTCACCGGCGGCCCCAGCACCGAAGTGGGATGCAGGCCGCTGCGATGGAAGGCCATGGGCGCCACCATCCCGAGACGGCAGAAGACCTCGTTACCGGCGACGACCGTTGCCAGCAGGTCATCCCCGTCTAGACCCACACGTGGCCCGAGAGCGAGTGCCGTGACGACGACGGGGACAGAAGGATGCACGAGGGTGGCGTTGTGCGTGTCGTCATAGTCTAGCGCATGCCCGAGCGTGCCGTTTACGAGCGCCGCAGTTGCGCCCGGGACAGGCATTCCAGACGGCAGCAACCGAGCTTCATCACCCGCACCGAACGCGGGCGCTGCACGCAACATAGCTTCCCCGAGGGGTTCACGGCTGCCCGCCAGTATGTTTCCGAGAACATCGAGCACCCGGTAACGAGCGTCGTTGCGCAGATCGTCGGGTATGTCACCGGGCCGAAAGTCCAGTACCCACGTGGCGAGACGTTCCGCAAAAGCCAAATCGGGCATCAGGTCCCGTCCTCAATGTGAACGCAGACGAACTAGCCGCCTATCCCGGAACCGGCCCCCAAGATTGTGAATTCCCGTTCAAGACCAGGTGGAGAGTACTGCGCGACACGAACGATTAAATGACTGCCGTTCGGCGTTGCGCGCGGCGAAGAACTCCAGCAGTTGACAGGCAATACGATCATTGCATTTTGCAGGGGCCTTCCGACGTCTACCAAAGGACTATACCGCTGGCGGTCTGTCAACAAATAGGTGTTTCCTGAGGCCGAATTGGTGGCGCCTGGAGCGAGGCGATTGCAGGTGGCTGAAGCACTTCGTATCCGCCTTACTGCTGACTGGGCTAATGTCACTCTACATTGCACGCAATTCTGCGGTCCTGCGTCCGACCTTTCACCTCACTCCCGCGGCATCAATCGGTCTCGTCTTGATCCTCGCGTACGCGGCGCTCGAGCCCAGGCATGCTTTCCACGGAGACGACATCCGTCTCAGCCGCGGGGTCATCAACTCAGTATCAGACGCTAGACTAGTTAGCGCTTTCCATCGCTTATCTCGTCTACGGCTTGCTGCGAGCTTCATGGCCGGCGCGTGCTGCGTCCGGGCTTCTGCTCGCTGCGACGACGGTCAAGGCTGATGTGCTTAATCTCGTGGGAGTGACCGGAGTCCGGCGCGCAGTGTCCTTCCCGTGTCTCTGCGGGATCCTCATCGTTGTCCGTATTGTATCTCAGCGGCTTGTGTTTCGGGCTGGGGGCCGGCCCAGGGCCTAGCTATCAAACAGCAATGGACCAAGTGCCCTGGCTAACTCGGTCGTCTACTGGCCCTCTTCGACGTTTCGTTGCAGCGCAGCGCAATTTCCGGGGCTGAGGGTATCGCGTCACCGTTCTCGCTTCGTACCGATGACGGTCGGTATTGCCTGTAGAGCGGGAGTGCGTTGAACTCACTTTAGACCCAATAGCGACGTCTTCATTCAGGCGCCTTTAGCTTTTGTCTAAACGGCGCGCTTCTAGCCACGCGATCAACTTCAGAAGTTGGATGACGGCCGCGCCAGCCCCAGTTGTGCCCGCAGCGTTTCGCCCTCGTAGGCGGAGCGGAAGAGGCCCCGCTTCTGGAGTATGGGAACGACCCCATCGATGAATGTGTCGAGCATCATCGGGAGAACCGGCGGCATCAGATTGAAACCGTCAGCGGCGCCATCCTGGAACCAATCCTCCATGATGTCCGCGATCCTCTCTGGCGTGCCGGCGACGGTGAAGTGTCCTCTCGCGCCGGCGAGCTTTGCTAGAAGTTGACGCAGTGTCGGCTTCTCACTTCTGACGAAACCCAGAATGACTTCAGTGCGGCTGCGCGCAGCCTGGACGGTGCCGGGATCGGGAAAGTCGTCCGGCGTCAGCGCCCTGTCGAGGGGCAGATCCGAGAAGTCATGGCCACCGAAACGTCCTGACAACCGGCGGCGGCCGGTTTCAACGTCGGCGAGTTCATTCAGGTCATCACCGATACGCTGCGCCTCGGCTTCCGTTGCGGCGATGATAGGGCTGAAGCCAGGAAGCACCAGAACCTGGTCGCGCGGACGGCCTTCGGCCTCGGCCAAAGTCTTGAGGTCGGCATAGAAATTCTTGGCGGTCGTCTTTTCGAGGTGTGCGGTGAAGACGGCTTCGGCGTGGCGGGCGGCGAAAGCGCGGCCGGTATCGGATGAGCCGGCCTGGACGAGGACGGGCCGGCCCTGCGGACCGCGCGGTATGTTGAGGGGGCCGGAGACGCTGTAAAAGCGGCCCTTGTGCGCGACGGGACGGATCCTGTCGGGCCGGGCGTAGCGGCCCGATGCAGCGTCGGCGACGACGGCGTCGTCGGCCCACCCGTCCCACAGACCTTTGACAACGGCCATGTATTCTTCAGCGCGCTCGTAGCGTTCGGCATGGCTGATCTGACCTTCGGCGCCGAAGTTCTGGGCGGCGGCGGTGGACCACGTGGTGACGATGTTCCAGCCGACACGACCGCGGCTGATATGATCGAGGGAGGCGTACTGGCGCGCGAGGTTGAAGGGCTCGGTGTAGGTGGTCGAAGCGGTCGCAATCAGGCCGATGCGCTCGGTCGTCGCGGCAAGGGCACCGAGCAGGGTGATCGGCTCCAGCCAATTGTGGGGTGTCGTTGCGATGTCGTCCCACAGCGAGAGCGTGTCAGCGAGGAAGACTGAATCAAACAGCCCGCGCTCTGCGCGGCAGGCGAGGTCAATGTAGTAAGCGAGGTCGGTGAGGGGCAGGGGCGAGGCGGCCGGGTGACGCCAGGAGGCCTCGTGATGCCCTTTGCTCTGGATGAATAGATTGAGGTGGATCTGACGGTCCATGCGCGCGCTCCCAGATGCAGCATGAAAGAGAGAATGCACGGGGCGCATTCTCGTGGCAACGTGGGGTCTCGGAGGCACGCAATGGGATCGGCAGGTATCGCGGCTGGCGGAGTGGTCGGGCCAGGCGATCTTAACGGCATGCAATCGGGTGCTTTTTCAAATATCTGGTCTGAGGTTTCAATCAGCCCGCTCGCTCTGTGTCTCAACTTTCATATCCAATTGGCGATGCGGTAATCTGATAGGAGATTTCGGAATTTATCTCGGAAACAATTCGATGCCGCTTTATCGATACAAGCAAATGCGCTAGCGAATTGATTCTAAATCGATAGTGCGAGTCTTGGCAGGTCTGGCGAAGGCTTGCCGGGCGGCTCAGGGGCATGCAGGCGCCCTCGATTCGGCGATTGTTCCGCCGATCCTGCCTCTGCTACGCTTCACAAAAGGAAGAATAAATATCCACTTGCGCGAGCTGTGCAAGGGGGTCGTGAGTTTGCGCCTAGGTTATTAGTCGCGCATGATCGCGCAAGGAGGAAACCCGATGCAGATTATCCCTCAGGGACTGAGAAAAACAGGGCTTGGTCTTTTCACCGCCGCGCTTTTCGCCGCAAGCTTCGGCGCGGCAAAAGCCGATATGACGGATGCAGAAAAGAAGCTCTACGAGGCGGCAAAGGCGAATAACGAAACTATTACCTGGTACATTTCCCATTACAGCGCCGAGACGGCGGAGGCGATGGGCCGGGCGTTCCAGGAGAAGTTCCCCGGCGTCAACGTCAACGTGATCCGCACGACCGCGCAGGTCGCGTTTCAGCGGCTCAGCCAGGACCTCCGGTCCAATGTGCAGCAGTGCGATGTCTTCTCCAGCACCGACCTTGGCCACTATGGATTCTTGAAGGATAAGGGACTGTTGATGCAGTTCAAGCCGGAATCCGCGTCCAAGGCACACAAAGCCTTTCAGGATCTCGATCCGGACAGCTTTTTTCATACCACCGCGGCCGGCCTCGTTCTCATCAACTACAACAAGGAGAAGATGAAGGGCAAAGAACTGCCCAAGCGCTGGACCGATCTTCTCGACCCGAAATGGAAGAACGAAATCGCCGTCGGCCATCCTGGCTTCAGCGGCTATGTCGGCACCTGGGTCGTGCTGATGCGCAAACTCTACGGCTGGGAGTTCTTCGAGAAGCTTGAGAAGAACAAGCCGCAGATCGGCCGTTCGATCAACGACACCGTGACGATGCTCAACGCCGGCGAGCGCTCGCTCGGGGCGGGGCCGGGCGCGACCACACTGATCAGCGCCAATAAGGGCAATCCGCTCGGGTTGATCTATCCGGAGGACGGCACGCTGCTCATGATCTCGCCCTCCGGTATCCTGAAGAACACCAAGAATCCGAACGCTGCCAAACTGTTCATGGAGTTCATGT
The DNA here is from genome assembly GCA_963696075.1 of uncultured Alphaproteobacteria bacterium. GTDB lineage: Bacteria > Pseudomonadota > Alphaproteobacteria > Rhizobiales > Hyphomicrobiaceae > CAJQQK01. Next base: position 6,693 of record CAVOJD010000006.1, read on the forward strand.
TCAGCATCGAGGCCGCCAAGGTTTCGGTTCAATATTTCGCCGAGCCAATGCGGCCGGAAGTTGCCCCCGCAGCAGGCAGCAAGCCGATCTCCGAAGTCAACACTGTGCGGCCGACCTACGAGGAGATCCGCAAGGGTATCCCGGAGATCAAGGAGAAGTGGCGCGATACATTCGGGATCTGACGATCGCGCAACCGATCGCTCCGACGACTTGCCCGGGGCACACCTACGTGCTGCTCCGGGCGCCTCGTCCTTTCACAACGCCTCTTTTCTAAGATTCGGCTCCCTAACGCTGGAATAGATCGCCATGGCAGATGCGGTTCCGACATCGAGCACCAGCTTTTCCCAGGGCGCCCGCTCGTACCTCAAAGAGAAATGGCGGTTCTTCGAGCCGGCAAATCTGGTCTGGTTCGCGCTGATCGTGGTGCTGTTGATTCTCGTCGTCAGTCCGATCATCCGCCTGCTGTGGGCGAGCTTCGAAGCTGCCGACCAGGGCGGTTTCACGCTCAGCAACTATGCGGAAGCCTACGGCCGTGCCCGCTATCTGGAGGCGCTCGCCAACTCGCTGATGCTAGGTGTGGCGACGGCGTTCCTCAGCACCATCTTCGGGGTGCCGCTGGCGTGGGCGATGTCGCGCACGGACGTGCCCTACAAGGTGCTGATCTGGCTTGTCGTCCTTGGTGCCTTCATTGTGCCGCCGTACCTCGGCGCGGTCGGCTGGATCCTGCTTGCAGGGCCGAACTCGGGCTGGATCAACCAGCTCTGGCAGTGGCTGTCGGGCGCGGACACGACGGCTTTCAACATCTACACCTTCTGGGGCTTGGCGCTGATCATCGCGCTCAACTCGTTCCCCTTCATTTTCCTTTTCACGAAGTCCGCGCTCGATCTGATTTCCTCCGAGATGGAGGACGCCGCCAATATCCTCGGCGCCGGCGCGTGGACAACGATGTGGCGCGTGACACTGCCTCTGGCTTGGCCGTCGATCCTGGCCGGGATAATCATCGTCTTCCTCGAGACGATCGCGCTGTTCGGCGCGCCGGCGCTGATTGGCATTCCGGCCCGCCTCAATGTCGTGACGACGCAGCTATGGCAGTTCTTCGAGTTCCCGGTCCGGGTGGAGGTGGCTGCAGCCTATGCCATGCCGCTGCTGCTCGTCACGATCGCGCTGATGTGGCTGCAGAAACTGATGCTGTCGCGCAAGGGGTTCGTTTCGCAGACCGGCAAAGGTGGAGAGCGTCGGCTGATCAAGCTTGGCGCATGGCGCTGGCCGGTGTTCACATACTGTGCGCTGGTCGGGCTGTTGTCGGTGGCGCTGCCGATGATCGTGCTCATCCAGGCCTCGTTCAGCCGGGCATGGGGGCGTGGGTTCAGCATCGAGAACCTGACGCTGAACAACTACACCTACCTGCTGTTCGAACACGACATGGCCTGGACAGCGATCAAGAACACGTTCGTCTACGGGTTTGGCGCGGCAACCATCGCCGCCATCCTCGCGCTGATGATCGCCTATATAGTCAATCGCCGGCTAGTACCGTTTGGCAATGTGCTGGCGTTCTTGTGCATGGCGCCGTTCGTCATCCCGGGCATCGTGCTTGCGATCGGCTTCTATGCCGCCTACGCCTCACCGCCGCTCGCGCTCTATGGCACGGGCATGCTGCTGGTGCTCGCGTTCACGACGCGGTTCCTGCCGATCGCTTATGCAAGCAGTTCGGCCGCACTCAGGTCGGTCAATCCGGAAATGGAGGAGGCGGTTCGCATCCTTGGCGGCAGCCGCTTCACAGCGTTGCAGCATGTGATCGTGCCGCTTCTGAAGCGGAGCCTGCTCGGCGGCTGGTTGCTCATCTTTATCCTGGCGACGCGCGAACTAAGCGCCGCGATCTTCCTCGTCGGGCCGCAGACGCGCACGATCTCCGTCCTACTCTATGACCTCAGCGAGGAAGGCAATTTCGAGGTCTTGTCGGCACTCGGCGGGATCCTGCTCGTCATCACGCTCGCGTTCGTCATGATCGGGATGCGCGTTGCCGGGCGGGATTTCATGCTGCGTCGAGACTAGTCAAATCAACGAGTTGGCCAAACAGCCAGAAACGCCCGTGCAGAGAGTTCCAGAGAAAACGCCCATGTCCAAACTCGTGCTTGACAACGTCGTCCGCCGTTTCGGAACAACGACAGCCGTCGCGGGAGTGGATCTATCCCTCGACGAAGGGGAGTTCGTCTCGCTGCTCGGCCCGTCAGGCTGCGGCAAGACGACGACCTTGCGCATGATCGCTGGCTTCATTCCGCCGAGCGAGGGGACGATCTCGATCGAAGGCGAAGTCGTCTCGTCGCCGACCTCAGTGGTGCCACCGGAACGGCGCAACATGTCGATGATTTTCCAGAGCTATGCGATCTGGCCGAACATGACGGTCGAGCAGAACGTCGGCTTCGGACTCAAGCTGCGAAGCCTCAGTTCAGCGGAGATCGCGAAGCGGGTAAGCGAAATCCTCGAAGTCGTCCAAATGGGGCATCTCGCCAAGCGCTATCCGGCAGAACTCTCGGGCGGGCAGCAGCAACGTGTCGCGCTCGCGCGGGCGATCGTGGTCAAGCCGTCGGTTCTGCTGCTTGACGAGCCGCTGTCGAACCTTGATGCAAATCTGCGCGAGGAGATGCGCTTTGAGATCCGCCGACTACACGACGAGTTCCGCATCACCACCGTCTACGTCACGCACGACCAGGCCGAGGCGATGGTGACCTCTGACCGGGTCGCGGTGATGAACGAGGGGCGGGTCGAGCAGCTTGATGCGCCCTATGTCATCTATAACCGGCCGACGACACGGTTCGTCGCGGGCTTCATCGGGCGGACCAACTTTGTTGAGGCGCAGTCGGACGGGGCGCAGGTCGGGTTTGGGAGCGTGACGCTGCCTGCCGCTGCTTTCGACGCCGAGATAAAGGACGTGCGCGGTGGCGTCACCTTCTCCGTCCGCCCGCAGAGCCTGAAGCTCAGCGCGGCCGAGACAGGAGATTTCACGCTGCCGGCCCAGGTCGTCCAGCGCGCCTATCTCGGCGATGTCTGGGACTACGTCGTGCAGGCGGACGGCTCGGATTTACAATTGCGCGTGTCGGCAGCTCCCTCACAAACGTTCGATGTCGGAGAGAACGTTTGGCTTGAACTCGATCCGACGCAGATGGCCCTTATCCGATAGGCTGCAGTTGGCCCTAAGCGCCGAAGAGAACGAAACAGGTCTTGGAGGTGAAGCGGACACAAACTTAGTGAGGTAGCGCAATTGATGGATTGTGCGCTGCAAAGAGGTGGCGATCAAGTTTCGATCTCAACTGCCACATCACTGTTGCGCACAAGCACAGAGTTGGCAGTGGGTCATAAAGAGCCGTTCCACGCACCAGATTTGCGCCTGCACCACCTTCAACTGCAGACATGATCCCCGCCCATCACGGGCACGTCAATGTCAGAGTTCGCAATGGCGGCTTCTGGGATCAAGCGTCGACCGACGCTCAGATCATCCGCAAAGCAGAGATTCCGAAAGTCGTGGCGCTTTCATCTTCCGCACCGAGATTTTCGAGTTGGTGCGGTCGCTCATCCTTCGAAAGCGGACGCCCCGCTGGTCGTAAGCCGGACAGCCGACGGCGCGCGTGATCTTCTAAACCGGCGCTGTCGTCACAGACCGACTGTAGGGGCCACGTCGTCATGGGCCAGAAGCGGCTGACCTAGCATCGTTAATGCTGCATCGCACAAGCTTCGATGACGATACCGAGGCGCTGGTTAAGGTGCTAGTACCTCCGGGCATCAATTATCTTGTTGGCAACAATGGGAGTGTATCGTCGATGCGATCTCCATTTCCGAAGTTGATTGGATGGCGGCGTCACAGACAAGCGCAAGACATACCCATCTCATCGTGCTTACAGCATTGATGATGCTGTTTGCTGCGCGCGTCGCAGCGCAATTGCTGCAATACGTCCGGCCCGTGGATTATTTGCCGGCTTTTGAAGCTTGGCACTCTGCCACGGTGCCGTATCCGCTTCTGCTGCTTTCGCAGGTCCTTATCCTGCTGGCACAGGCGTGGAGCATCCGCGAGGTTGCCCGAGGGGCGGCGTGGAGCCGGCGTGCGGGTTGGATGCTTCTCGCCTTCGGGGCTGTCTATCTATTGAGCATGATTGGTCGAATGGCGATTGGGATCACGGATTTGAGCGGTTCCACTTGGTTTGATGCCTATCTGCCGGCTGCATTTCATATGGTTCTTGCGATATTCGTTCTAGCGATCGCCCATCTCATTCTGCGGCTCGATGCCGACGGGGCACGACAGGGGTGACTTCGGCCAGCAACTCATCAGAGGCGGTCAGCCCGAAACCCGGCGCAGCGTTTGCGTCAAAGTGAACGCGCCCCCCTTCCGTAAAGCCGATCGACGGGGCCGCAAGGTCCCTCGACAACAGCCGCGTGCCATAACCGGCCTCGAAACCGGCAAGGTCTGCGCCTGCAGCCTGGCCCGCAGCGATTGCGGCGCGCGCGAGAATACTCGTTTCGCCTACCTGGGCGCCGACAATCACCTTCATGCCCATCGCACGGGCCCGGTCGACCATGGAAAGCGTTCGTAGCAGACCTCCGTGCTTTGATACCCGAACATTTAGGACGTAGCGGGCACCGGGCCGTAGGGCCTGCAAGTCATCAAGACGAACTGCGCTCTCATCCAGAATGACGTGAAGCCCCGTAGCGCCGCCGACTGCTTCGAGGCCGCGCCAGTCTCTAGCGGTAACGGGCTCCTCAATCGCCCAGATGTTCTTTTGAAAGGGCGCGAGCCCAGCAATCGCATCGCGTTGCGTCCGCCAGCAGTTGTTGCCGTCGCCTCGTACAGGACCACGCCGAGAAAGCAGCGACGTCCGCCAGGTATCGCTGGCCGGGCGGCCGGAAAGCTTCACTTTGGACACCCGCATCCCGGCAAACTGGAAGAGCGCGGCTTGACCGAGAAACTTACCTGTGCTGCCGAGGCCATAGACGGCGCTCGTGTGCAATGTCAGCGGACCAGCGGCCATGCCTAGTAGCGCTTCGACAGACTGTCTGCTCTTGCGTGCCAAAAGGTCGAGCAGGGCAAGTTCAAGTGCCCCGAATGCACTGGGGTGCACGTCGATCCTGCCCTGCGATTGATGAACGAAGTCACGCAAATCTGCGAGACTGGTAACGTCAGGAAGTCCTCGCCGGACAAATTCCGATATTGCGCCACGTGCCGTTTCAACGGTCTCGCCCGTCACGTACTGGCGCGGACAACCCTCGCCCAAGCCTACGTTTCCGTCCTCGTCTCGCGCGATAACGAGAACATTTTCCGCAGCTGATCTCGCTTTGCTCGCATGCGCGAACTGCGTTCGGAACGGAATAGCGATGCTGGCTGTACTAAAAGCTATCAGTGACATGGTCGCTGCTGTGATGATCGGTTCCGATGCAAAATGCGGCCAGATCGAAATCCAGTTCCGCAGCGAACTGTAACGTCAAAACCTTCAGCTGCGCTTCGCGCTGACCCTTGGCAACAAGGTGCCTCTGGTAGGAGGCTCCCGATCCCGGCTTGAGCAGGAAAGCTTCCACGCCAGCCAGCCGGCCGCTGGCGCGTTTGGCGGCGTACTCGATATTCAGATCCTTCAACGCGCGATCAAGTTGGGCACCGAACCGGCGCATATCTGGACGGCAGCCGGGTTCAAATTCCACGTAGCACCGATAGCGCTGGCTTTCGACGTCGGCCACCATCAAATGAAAGGTCGCGCTTGCGCCCGACTCATCGAACGACCGGCGCATTGCTTCGTTGACCTGATCTTCCGACAGCTTCTCGCCGGTGATGTTCGTCACACCGCGCCCCTTACGCACAAACGAAAAGGTTGGTGTTCGGCCGATGCGTCCATTCACTCGGACCACGTCGTTCATGTGGTAACGGACTAGCCCGGCCGCCGTGGTGACGACGATATGGTATTCACCGCCCTCTTCGATCTCATGGAGAAGTCTCGTACGGCGGCCGCCAGTATCCCATTCGTCGACCGGGACGAACTCAAAAAAGACCTCTGTGAGCAATGGCAGCCCCAAGTTGTGCGCGGCATCAATGATGATCGTGCCGCGCACTTCGCTCGCGACATACCCGGCATCGATCATTTGTGCATCGGGCGGGAGCAGCTTTGCGACACGCGACGCAGCAACCTGGCAGCTGCCGCCAAGCCAGGTCATCACCGAGCGCAATCCGGGCCACAGCACTGCAAGGTCCAAATCCCCCGTTCGGCCGGACCATCCTCTCAATTCGGCTGCGCGATTCAAATCCGCGGGCAAGCGCTCGTTGATCCGACGCTTCACGTCGTCGGGCAATCCCCGCGCCAACTCTGTGCCTGGTGATGTCATATCGGTCACGATCTCAGGCAGATCAGTCCGGATTTGATCGAGAAGACGCAGAATTGACGAGGGGTTCGCAGTCGCAAGCGCTGTAACATCGGGTGATTGGGCTGCCATCCGGGCGATCAACCGATATTTGAGCTCGTAGTCGCGGACAGCATTGACCTCCGGCGGCAGCACATACTTCGATCTCAGTGCCCACGGCATGGTCTCGTAGATGAGACCGGTTGCCGATCCGACGGGCGTTCCGTCCGACAGATGGTCCTCGCAGCGTGCGCCGCTGATCGCTAGAATGCGACCGGTGAATGCACGAAATGCTTTGTGTTGGACAAACGCCATCGCGCGCTGCGCCCGCTTCAGTTGACGCACAACATCGGCCGTAACGGGGATGAGCTTGGGGCGTCCGGTTGTACCGCTCGTCTGAGCATACATCAGAGCCGGCTCGGCGGAGACGACGCAGGCGCCGGTCATCGCCTGGCGCTCGATATGAGGCCGAAGATCCTCAAAAGTCTGGATGGGAAGTTCGCAACGAAACCTGTCTGGCTCGGAGATGCGGCCGAAGCCATTCTGGCGGCCGAGTTCCGTATGGCGTAGCCGGCGCAGAATTCTTCGCAGGGCATCGTGCTGCGCCGATGCCGGATTTTCGGCCGCACGCAGCAATCTTGCATGCTCCGCCCGCCCCAGGGTTTCCATTCCCACGCGCAGCAGAGCATCCGCGATCAGATTACGCACCATCCGACTTCCCATATGAGCGAAACGGCGCAAGCAACTGGCCGAGGAAGTTGCGCGGATAATCCCGCTCAAGGAGCCCTGTCCGCTCGACCACACGATCTCCTGGACGGAAGTAAGTGCCAAACAATAAGTCCCAGACGACGAAGCTGTGCGCGTAATTTGCGTTCGATTCGCTGATTTTTTCGGAGTGATGCCACCGGTGCAATTCCGGCCCGCTCACTACATAGTTGAGCCATCCCAGGCGCACATCGCAGTTTGAATGTTGGAAAAGCCCACTCATGGCATAGAATACGAAATAGAAGGCGAGAGCCTCAGGTCCTATCCCGATCAGCATGAATGGCAACGTATCGGCAAGAAACTGCAGCGCCTTTTCGAATGGGTGAAAGCGGAACACGTTCGTCGTGTAAAGTTTCTCCGGTTGATGATGCACGGCATGTAGCTTCCAGAGCCAATCAAAGGTGTGCGCAAACCGATGCAGCCAGTAGCGGAAGAAATCGCCGACAATGATTTTGAGCGCGAGTTGTGCAAGGATCGGCCAGGTTCCCGGCCAGATGTCGAACAGCACGATGCTGCGACCCAATTGGTCCTGGATCAGCCAGAGCGTTGCCCAGACCAGCGATAGGGGAAGGACCACCTGTACCGCGCCAAGGTAGAGTACGTCATTTAAGAAGTCGATTTTCCTCGGCATCCAGTCGGTTCTGTATGGCAGCAATTGCTCTGCCAAGAGAACCGCCGGACCGAACAGCGCGATGACGAGATAGGGCGCCCAGCTTACCGGCGCTCCGAGGGACATGAGTCCCCATAGCCCAGCCAGCGAGCCAATCATCAACACTGGATAAACCAGCCATTGCGCGGCTTCGCGCGATGGGTTGGTGCCGATGGCAGGCTGGGCCAGGACAGAGCCGACTTTGTGCGATGACATTTTAGCTCTCAAAATAAGGCTTTCTATACACCGGTCGGGCAGAGTGCTGATCGGCAGTATCTGAACACTGACATCAAGAGTTAAAAATCGCGTTACAGTGAATCCAATTTGAGGTTTTCAAGTGGTAAAGAAAGTACTGATCGCAGTAACATTTCTAATCGCTTCAGCAGGGTTTTATCTCTGGTCCGCTCGCTATGATCTAACGGCCAAGTTCGCACTTGAAAACGGCGCGACGCGGCCCGTCACCAACAGCGTTTGCCGTCTACCAAGAGCCAGCATGACCACATCGGACGGAACCGTGCTGCGCGCGGATATTTATCGCCCTTGCGGAAGTGCGGGCGCTCCGACGATCCTTGTGCGATTTCCCTATGTTCGCGGCCACGCATTCAAGCTCCTGACCTGGCAGTACGAACTCGGGGTCGGCGGAATCGCGCATTTCTTCGCATCAAGGGGCTACAACGTCGTCGTGCAAGGCACGCGCGGGCGGTATCACTCTGATGGCCAGTTCTATCCTCTCAAACATGAGCGCCAGGATGGACTAGAAACGCTGGCATGGATGAAGCAACAGCCTTGGTTCGACGGTCGTTTCGCCATGTGGGGCGGATCTGCATTCGGGCATACTCAATGGGCCGTGGCAGATGCCCGCGATCCCAAGCCCGGCGCGCTCAACATCCACATTGCGAGCACGAGCTTCCGAAGGGCTTTCCGTCCTGGCGGCGCGTTCGCGCTCGAGTCCACACTGTATTGGGCCCTCCGCAGCCACGGCTCATTCGATGTGATCCCGCCAGTCGAACAGATCGATGCAGCGGTCGCCGGCTGGCCGCTCATCGAGGCCGATGACCGGGCAGGCAAAAACATCGCCTTCTTCGACGACTGGTTGAAACACAAGGAGTTCGGCCCCTATTGGCGTGAAATCGATGGAAAGGATCGTGCTTCGCAAACCGACGCTCCGGTTCTTTTGATGGCTGGCTGGTCCGACCTCTTTCTTCCGACCATGCTCAAGGACTTTCTGGACCTGCGCTCTGAAACGAGTTCGAGGGCGGCCCAACGTAGCCGGCTCGTTATCGGACCGTGGGTGCATGCCGGGGAGGTGGCGCTACCGGATGGGGCTTTGCCGCCCGCGTATCGGCCGGCGAGCGTCAACTACAGTTTGCCTTGGTTCGACCACCACCTGCTGGGAAAGCCGCTGGCTAAGGAACTCGACGCGCCCATCCTGCTCTATGTCCGCGGCGAGAACACGTGGCGCAAGGAGCACGAATGGCCACTCCAGCGTGCCCGGAACACGGCCCTATACTTGCGTTCTGATCGCAGAAACGGCGCGACAGGTCTGTCATTTGATCCCCCGACTGGAGTGGGGGGCGGCATGAGCTTCACCTACGATCCGCGCAATCCTGTGCCGTCGCGCGGTGGGGCCATGCTCGGCTTGCGCGCAGGCATCAAGGTTCAGAACGATATCATCGACCGCGCCGACACGCTGTACTTCACGTCGAACCCGTTGAGCCAGGACGTTGAAATGACCGGTCCCGTAAGCGCGGTCCTGCATGTTACGACCGATGCACCCAATACGGACTTCTTCGTGAAGCTCCTCGACGTTCAACCGGACGGGAAAGTTTACAACGTGACCTCGGGCATCCTGCGACGCGACTATCCGAAAAGTAGCCAAGCGGGGCCAGAAAAGATCACGGTTGAACTCTGGCCGACCAGCATGGTTTTCAAGAAGGGGCATCGAATAGCTGTAATGATCACGAGCAGCGACTTTCCGCGTTTCGATCGCAATCCGAACACGGGGGGGGACATTGCGACGGAAACCGAGCCGCGTCCGGCGCACCAAACCGTATTCATTGGGAAGGCAACACCCTCGCGACTGATCGTTCCGATAGTGCCACGATCCGACGGCAGACTGGCTCGGACCCCGTAGAGATCCCTGCCCGTATTAGGATCGTCGGTTGCTCACAGCGCCTTCTTGAAGAGCGGCCAATGTTGCACTTGCTCAAGTCGACTTCTGCCTTGGGGTCATTCGCGAGTTGCTGTCGACGACATATGGACGAACCGGTCCGAAACCCGACATCCAATCAAGCCCTTGGGCCTTGCCAGCATCGTCTAACGTCTCCGATCGTCGGCATCGGTCCCCAGCCTGACGCGGGGGCTGAGACACCGGGTCATGTTGCTCCCGCGCGCCAGTGCCCGGAACGTCATCTGGCTGTCGCAACCGGGCGCTAGCCTCGAAAACGGGAATCTCAAAACGGAGCCGGGCCACCGATCATGTCCATCGTCAACCAGATCCTGGAAACCCTCGAACGGGAAGGCGGCGCCATGTATGGCGGGGAAGCCGTTACCCAGCTCCAGCATGCGCTCCAGTGCGCGACGCTGGCCCGCGACGGCGGTCACGATGCCCATCTGGTGACAGCAGCTCTGCTGCACGACTACGGCCATCTCATCAACGAAGATGACAGTCAGGCCGCCTCACGCGGGATCGATCAGGAGCATGAAGACGTGGCGGCCAACTATCTGGCGGCGTGGTTTCCCGAGGCGGTGACGGAACCGATTCGAATGCACGTTCCAGCCAAGCGCTATCTTTGTGCCGTGGATCCAGATTATTTCGACACGCTTTCCCCGGCATCCGTCCAGTCCCTTGAAGTTCAGGGTGGCATTTTTACCCAGGCGGAGGCGGAGACGTTCATCGCCCGGCCGTTCGCAAAACAAGCCGTACTGCTGCGGCAATGGGACGACATGGCGAAGGACACGGCCGCTGAGACAGCGCCGGCCGAGGATTTTCGAGGCGACATCGAACGCGCGCTGCGCCCGGCCTGAGCGGACACTTCGGTCTTTTAAGCTGGTGTAAAGAGCCAATAGAGCGTGTCGCGAGATTTCGCGGGCTCTGACGAGGTCCGCTCAACCGCTGGTCAGCCGCTCGTGAACGGATGTGGCCGCGGCAAAGTTCAGGATCTCGACGAGCTTGGCGATGCCCTCTTCAGGCGCGCCGCTATTGTCGATCACATAGTCGGCCACGGCTGGATCAAAACCCGATAGGGTTCGCGCCATGCGCGCGCCGATTTCGCGGTCGGTCTCGCGGCCTCTTTCTGCCAGGCGTCGCGCCCGGATTTCCGGTGGGCACGTCACGTTGACGACGAAGACGCGGGCAAAGGTGGCGCGCGCTTTCTCAACCACTGTTCGCGACACGTTGACGACCACGACACCGCCCGATGCAAGATGCGGCACGATCGAAATCGGGATTCCATACCGGGTGCCATGCGCCGACCATTGAATCGCAAAGGCGGGGCCGCTGGGGCCATCCTCGAATGCGCTCGAGGACACCGGAATGAAATCCTCCGACGCGTGCGCGGCGCGGTCGATGGCGCGTCTCGGAAAGTGGAACGGCGATGGGGCGTCAGGACGGAGCACAATCCGCCTCGCCCCATCGATCAGCGTATCTTTGCCGGCACCGCTCGGCCCGACGATCAGAACAAGCGTTCCAGGGTGATCACCTGCCTCACCCGCCAGGTCGCTGTCATTCGATGGCGCCTCAGATGACACGACTGCCCTCGCGATAGACTTCGCGGATAATGGGATGCCCCTCGACGGGGCGAACCCGGACGAGGTCCGCACGTTTGCCGACTGCGATCTCGCCGCGATCGTTGAGGCCGGCAGCCTGAGCGGGCTGCGCAGTGACAAGCCGCAACGCGTGCGTCAGATCGAAGCCCTCGATGCGGCGGGCGAGATCGAAGGCCGCGAGCAAAAGACTGGCCGGAACATAATCGGATGAAAGGGCATCCAGATAACCTTCACGCGCCAGCGTCTCGGCGGCAACGTTTCCGGAGTGCGAGCCGCCGCGAACGACATTGGGTGCGCCCATCATCACCGTAATGCCGGCAGCGTGCGAAAGCCGCGCAGCTTCGACTGTCGTCGGGAACTCGGAGATCGCAACGCCGTCCTCGATTGATTCAGACACATGCTCAGCCGTTGCATCGTCGTGACTTGCGACAACGACACCGCGCGCGCGTGCGATCGAGACCAGCGCGCTCCGGTGGGCCTTGTAGTTCTTGGCAAACAGCGTGTGCTTGAGGTCGATCAGGCGATCGAGTTGCTCGCGCGAGCGGCCGGATTTGCCACCGTAGTAGGTGCGCCATGCATCGAGCTTCACGAACTGGCGCGCACCGGGCGTGTGGTCCATCAGCGAGATCAGCGACACCGTCTGAAGGTCAAGCACCCTGTCGAGTTCCGCCAGCACATCATTGGCGCAGATCTCGCACCGCACGTGCAGACGATGTTCCGCACGCAGCAGGCCTTGCGCTTGCGCCGACGCTATTGTTGCCGTGACGGTCTCGATCTCACCCGTGTCGGCTGCATAGTCTTCATCGTTGCCAGCCCGCAGGCAGTCATAGACGGTCGTGATGCCCGAGGCCGCAACCTGCGCGTCGAAGGCCAGAAGCGCGGAAAGGGCCGGCCAGGAAACCTTGGGCCGTGGCCGCAGATGCGTTTCGAGGTGATCGGTGTGAAGCTCAATCAAGCCGGGAATCAGGAGGTCCCCTTCGAAATCAACGCCGGCTGACGCGACGGCGCCCTCGCTGATGTCCGTGATGGAGCCGTCGGCAACCTGTACCGCACCAGTGATGATCCGGTCCGGCAGCACGATCTGCGCATTCTTGATGGTGAGCGTATGGGTCATCATGGGGCACGTCCGGGCGCGAACACGGTCACGTCGATGATGCGGCTCGCCACCTGGTCCCTGACGTCGGGGTCGTGGAAGATGCCGATGATTGTGACGCCCTCGCGTTTGCGCTCCTCAATGAGATCGACAACGACGCAGCGGTTTGCGGCATCCAGCGATGCTGTCGGTTCGTCGAGCAGAAGAATTTGCCGGTGCGCTGCAAAACCGCGCGCGATGTTGATGCGCTGCTGCTCGCCGCCGGAAAAGGTCGAGGGCGGCAGACCCCAAAGGCGTTCCGGAAGATTGAGACGTGCGAGCAGGTCCTTGGCCTTTTCGCGGGCGGCGTCTGCGTCGGCTTCAGAACTCCGGGCCTGCGCAGCGACGATATCCAGGGCACTAACGCGCGGGATAACACGGAGGAACTGGCTGACGTATCCGATCGTGTGTTGCCGCAACCGGAGGATGGACCGCGGCGAGGCGGTAACGATGTCATGCCATGAGCCGGAACCATCTCTGACGTCGATCCGGCCGGCGTCTGCAAGATAGTTTCCGTAGATCATTTTCAAGATCGACGACTTGCCGACACCTGACGGACCGCCCAACACGACACACTCCCCGGGACCGGCAACGAACGATACGTCCTGGACGGCGGGCAGGCCGACCCCGCCCTGCAAGTGCATGACAAACGTTTTCGAGACACCTGTCAGGCGGATTTGTTCGTTCTTCGGGTCTCTCATGGAATGGCTCATCCCTGCAGCACCGACGAAACGAGAAGTTGCGTGTAAGGGGCGTGCGGGTCGTCGAGTACCTGATCTGTCAGCCCGGTTTCGACGACACGGCCATGACGCATGACGATCGTTCGGTGGGAGAGCAGCCGCGCAACCGCCAGATCGTGCGTCACCACGATCGCCGCCAACCCGTAGTCCTCGACGAAATGACGGATAAGGTCGAGCAGCCGCGCCTGCACCGACACATCAAGGCCGCCGGTCGGCTCGTCCATGAACACGAGACGCGGTTTGGTGACCATGTTCTTTGCAATCTGAAGGCGTTGGCGCATCCCACCTGAGAAGGTTGTCGGTTTGTCGTCGATGCGGTCTGCATCAATCTCGACGCGATCCAGCCACTGCTCGGCTTCATTGCGGATCATGCCGTAGTTGCGCCAGCCGACGGCCATCAGCCGCTCGCCGACGTTGCCGCCGGCAGAAACACCCATGCGCAGTCCAAGTCGCGCGTCCTGGTGAATGAACCCCCAGTCCGTCTTCAGGAGAAACCGGCGCTCCGCCTCCCCAATCGCAAAAAGATCGCGGCGGTCGCCATCGCGCATCCGGTAGTGAACCATGCCGGCTGTCGGCTCCAACTGCGTCGAGAGCACAGACAAGAGCGTCGACTTGCCGGAGCCAGAATTCGCCGACGATGGCGATGACTTCGCCTTCGTGGATGTCCAGCGACACATCTTCACAGCCGATCCGTGAACCATAGAATTTCGATAACCCGCGCGCAGTGAGCAGCGGTTCATCGCTGCTCCCCGAAGCACATGCTGTTCTGTTTTGCACATCACCACTATTCACAGGCCGCGCCCCTTGTCTTGAAGGCGCGACCCGGCACCAGTGCGCTTCTCGCAGTAGTCGGTGTCTGAGCACACAAACATGCGTCCGCCGCGATCATCCGTGATGACCTCGTCAAGATAGCTGTCGGTGGCGCCGCAGATTTCGCACGGGCTGTTGAACTTCGTCGGCTCGAATGGGTGATCCTCGAAGTCCAGGCTGACAACCTTGGTGTAAGGTGGCAGCGCATAGATGCGTTTCTCGCGCCCGGCGCCGAACAGTTGCAGCGCGGGACAATGATCCATCTTCGGGTTGTCGAACTTCGGCGTCGGTGACGGGTCCATGACATAGCGTCCGTCGACCTTGACCGGATAAGCATACGTCGTCGCGATGTGACCGTGGCGTGCGATGTCTTCGTAGAGCTTTACGTGCATCAGCCCGTAGTCTTCCAGGGCATGCAGCTTGCGGGTTTCCGTCTCGCGTGGCTCGAGAAACCGCAAGGGCTCGGGGATAGGCACCTGGTAGATGAGGATCTGGTCTTCGCTGAGCCGCGTTTCCGGAATGCGGTGGCGCGTCTGGATGATCGTCGCGGACTGTGTGTCCGTCGTGGTCGCAACGCCTGCGGTCTTTTCAAAAAACTTTCGGATGGAAACGGCATTTGTCGTGTCGTCGGCGCCTTGGTCGATGACCTTGAGCACGTCGGCCTTGCCAAGAACCGATGCGGTCACCTGCACGCCGCCGGTCCCCCAACCATAGGGCATCGGCATCTCGCGGCTTGCAAACGGCACCTGATAACCGGGGATCGCAACGGCCTTCAGCAACGCGCGCCGGATCATTCGCTTCGTCTGTTCGTCGAGATAGGCGAAGTTATAGGCTGGCAGTCCCGTCATCGCTCGGCCTCATCCTGGCGCCTCTGTTGCCTGTCGCTGTCATCGGCACGTGCGGACAGGTCGGCGTTGGCGTCGGCCCACTCCTCCCGCATCTGCCGGACAAGGGCCAATTCGGCCTGGAAATCCACGTAGTGCGGAAGCTTCAGGTGCTCGACAAACCCCGTCGCCTGCACGTTGTCGCAGTGCGCGAGTACAAATTCTTCGTCCTGGGCCGGCGCGCTGATTTCTTCGTTGAGTTCGCGCGCGCGCAATGACCGGTCGACCAATGCCATCGACATTGCCTTGCGCTCGGCGTGTCCGAACACCAACCCATAGCCGCGCGTGAACTTTGGCGGTTGATCCGCACTGCCGGTGAACTGGTTGATCATCTCGCATTCGGTCATTGTGATGGTCCCGAGCGGAACCTCGAACCCCAGATCTTCCGGCTCAAAGCAAACTTCGACATCCCCCATCCGGATTTCGCCGGCAAACGGGTGCGTGCGCCCGTAGCCGCGCTGTGTCGAATAGCCAAGTGCGAGCAGGTATCCTTCATCGCCCCGCGCGAGCGCCTGTAGTCGCGTATCTCGCTCAGCCGGGAAATCCAGGGGATCGCGCGTGAGATCACCAATCGGTGCATCGGCGGCCTGTTCAGGGTTGGCTTCAATCAAGCCCTGCCCATCCAGCAACCCCGTTACATGCGGCGAGGCTTCCGGGTCTTGTGCGCTATCGCACGTGGCGTCACCTGCCCGGGTGTTCGCCTGAACATCGGTCCCATCGCCAACGAGTCTGGGATCCAGCAGGCGATGCGTATAGTCGAACGTTGGCCCGAGTACCTGGCCGCCCGGCAAATCCTTGAACGTCGCGGAAATCCGCCGTTCCATGGTCATCGCGTCTGTGTCGAGCGGCACGGAGTAGCCAAGCCGCGGCAGCGTCGTGCGGAACGCGCGCAGCAGAAAGATCGCCTCGATCAGGTCACCGCGCGCCTGCTTGATCGCCAACGCCGCCAGATCGGGATCGTACAACGCCCCCTCCGACATCACACGAGCCACGGCGAGGCTCATCTGCTCGCGGATTTGATCGGTTGTCAGCGTGGGGATGGCCGTATCACCGCGCCGTCGTTCCGCAAGCAGGTCGTGTGCGGCCGAGATTGCCGCCTCGCCGCCTTTGACCGCAACATACATCGCCCTAGCCCTCCGCCACGAGTTTGACACTGCGAGGCAAAGCCGCGACGTGCGTTTTTGTTACGAAAATCAGATCGGCGCCGCACGGAAACTGGGCTCTGTTGCGCTTCAGCTGCGCGGCAAAATCCCGTGGCTCCGGCGCGACCGAGAATTGTACCTCGTCTAAGATCCCAGGCCCGCAAAACACCGCGCCCGAATTGCCCAACGCGTCGACCTGAATGATGAGAGTTGTCGAACGGTCCGGATAATCCGCCGTGCCAAGCGCGAATGAGTTGATTGCCGGCATAGACGCGACATCGGACACGACGGCAAACGTGCTTGATAACCGGTCCTCGGCGATCGCGGCACCCGTGTGAAATCTTATGAATGTGGACACGTCTTCATGGCGCGCGAGCGGCTCATCAAGCCAAACCCGGGTCTCGAAGTCCGCCACGGTCAGGAGCACCGCCGCCGTTGTCGCAAACAATGGCGCCGGCGGCGCGAGATCCGTCCCGAGCGCGCGGATCGTTCCCGGACGCGACATCGCGGCAAGGCATGTCCGGAAGGCCGTGTTGGCGTCCGGGCCATAGTCCGCGAAACCGTGCGCCAGCGCCGGGCTCGTCTTGTCCGTGTCTGCCGTCAACGATCAATCCTCCCCGCGCACGAGCGTGAAGAAGTCGACGCGCGTTGCAGCCGTCTTCAATCTTGCCGCGGCCTGTTCCCTCGCGACGCGCTCCGTGACAGGCGCAACAAGAACCGTCTCTATCACGTGGCGCGCATCGGCTGACGACTGCGCCAACGCATCCAGAATGGCAGCAAGCCGCGCTTTGCTGGCGGACCGGCCAAGAAGGAAAGCATAGCCAAGCTCGCCGGACTTCAGCTGCACAACAGCCCGGGTCACCGTCGCTTCGCCGACATTGAACGGCGCGCCATTCCCGCCGATCCGGCCCCGCAGCATGACAAGCCCGGTCTCTGGCGCGCGAATATCGGTGGCATCTGCCTCGGCGCCGAATTGGTTCACGGTTTTTGCAAGGTCCGCATCCGTCGCCTGCGTGTAGACGCGCATGAAGGCTTGCCGCACAGCAGCCAGGCGCGTTCCGTTTTTTGAAGCTGACATTGCGGCGCTGCACCTCAGCGGTCATGTGAAGGACATGTGACGATCATGTGGGGCGAAACCCTTAGTTTCTCCCCGTGACAGTCTTGCGACACTTCGAACAGCGCGGCGCTGCCGTTCCACATTTTTCTTCGCCTGAGTTCTTCATCCTCCCCGTTAAAGAACTGTCACACACCGCTGCTAGGACACCCTGGCTTGAACCGAGGGGGCACAGCATGACGGATGTCGCGATCGACCTGAGAAATATTCGCAAGTCGTTTGTGAAAGGCCAGCCAGTCCTGAAGAACGTGTCACTGCAGCTCAAGCGAGGTGAGATGGTCGCGCTGATTGGCGCATCCGGTTCAGGTAAATCAACGCTCATTCGCACGGTGAGCGGGCTGCTTCGCACCGATGCTGACGGCGATGGCCGCAGCGGCGTTGTCGAAATTCTCGGGACAGTGATGCAGTCAAATGGGCGCATCAGCCGCGATGCCAAGCAGTTGCGCTCGCGCATTGGCGTTGTGTTCCAGCAATTCAATCTCGTGCCGCGATTGTCGGTCCTGACGAACGTGTGCTTTGGGTTTCTCGGGCGGGTGCCCGGCTGGCGCGGCACGCTCGGCCGCTTTACGCGCCGCGAAAAGCAGCAGGCGCTCCTCGCCCTCCGTCGCGTTGGCATCGAGGAGCAGGCGCTTAAACGCGGGGCCGCCCTTTCAGGTGGTCAGCAACAGCGCGCTGCCATCGCGCGTTCACTGGTTCAGGGCTCCGAAATCCTGATCGCCGATGAGCCCATTGCATCACTTGATCCCAGTTCCGCGCGCCGCGTGATGGACATCCTCGCCGACCTTAACGCGACAGACGGGATCACGGTCCTCGTCTCGCTCCATCAGGTCGAATACGCGCTTGGATACTGCCCCCGAACGATCGCGTTGCGCGACGGCGAAGTTGTCTACGACGGACCATCAGATGCGTTGACCCCGGCATTCCTCAGCGAGCTCTACGGCGCTGAAAGCGAAGAGCTGTTCTTGCCAGGCCTTGAATCGACGCAGGGCGCCTCGGAGCGGGCCGACAGGGGCGCTGTCGGGCGTTCCGCAAGCGCCAGGCAGACGCGCCCCGATCACCTGACAACCGACTTCCCCGACCGGAGTGCCGCATCGGCCGGGTGATGGAATTTAGGCGGCAAGAGCGGCATGTGTCCGCGAACATGGCATGGAGCCAAATCATATGTTGAAACGTTCACTCCTGGCTTTGACCGCAGCGACCGCTGTTGTCGCAGCCCCGGTTTCGGCAATCGCCGAAACGCTCAACTTCGGGATCATCTCCACCGAATCCACGGCCAACCTGAAAAAGCAGTGGGACCCATTCATTGCTGACATGGCCAAGAAGACCGGCCTCGACGTGAAGGCGTTCTTCGCAACCGACTACGCCGGCGTGATCGAAGGCATGCGCTTCAACAAGGTGCAAGTTGCCTGGTTCGGCAACAAGTCGGCAATGGAAGCAGTTGATCGCTCGGGCGGTGAAGTCTTCGCCCAAACCGTCGACGGTGCAGGCAATCCAGGCTACTGGGGCCACATCCTGGTGCATAAGGACTCTTCGTTCCAGAAGCTCGACGACATCCTGAAGTGCGACCAGTCCTTGAACTTCGGTATCGGCGATCCGAACTCGACCTCGGGCTTCCTGGTGCCAACGACATTCATCTTCTCGGCGAAAGGCATCGACCCGAAGAAGTGCTTCAAGACCGTGCGCAACGCGAACCATGAAGCCAACGCTCTTGCCGTGGCCAACAAGCTCGTTGATGCGGCTGCAAACAACAGCGAAAACCTGCGCCGCATCGAGAAGAACGCGCCGGACAAGTTCAAGAATATCCGCGTGATCTGGACGTCGCCCCTGATCCCGTCTGACCCGCTGGTCTGGCGCAAGGATCTCCCCGAAGACACCAAGAAGAAGATCGCCGACTTCATCTTCTCTTATGGCACGACCGACGCGGCAGAGAAGAAAGTCCTTGCCGGCCTCGACTGGGCACCGTTCCGCAAGTCTGACAACAATCAGTTGCTTCCGATCCGTCAGATGGAAGTGAACAAGATGATTTCGAAAGTGAACGCCGACGACAAGATGGCGGAAGCCGAAAAGACGTCGAAGATCGCCGAACTTCAGAAGCAATTCAAAGAACTCGGCGAGCAGATTTCGAAGCTCTCGAACTAAGACTGTACGTTGAGATTAATCCCGCACAGGCCAGCCGGCCTGTGCGGTCTTCTTTGTGGAGACAGATGTGGCGAACGCGAAACTGGTTGCTGACACGTCCCTGGCTGCAATCGAAAGCATAGAGATTCCGAAGCCGACGTTCGCTGATCGCTGGCGCAATCCATTGATCATGGCCGCCGTCGCAGCTCTGCTCGTGTGGAGTTGGGCGCCAACCGAGATGAGCAACGCCTCGCTGCTCATCACCGACTGGCGAAACATGGCCGAGTTCGGCTCCGCGTTTCTTTCGCCGAATTTCTACAACTGGGAAGACTACTTTGCTGCGATGGTCGAGACAGTGCAGATTGCCGTTTGGGGCACTGCGCTTGCGGTCCTTATCGGCGTGCCGTTCGCAATCCTGAGTTCAGCCAACGTCTGCCCGCAGTGGATTGTCCAGCCGACGCGCCGTCTCATGGACGCCTCACGCGCGATCAACGAAATCGTCTTCGCACTACTTTTTGTGGTTGCCGTTGGCCTTGGTCCACTCGCCGGCGTGCTGGCGCTCGCCGTCCACAATATCGGCATCATCGCGAAGCTGTTTTCCGAAGCGGTCGAAGCCATCGACCCGCGCCCTGTTGAAGGGATACGCGCAACCGGCGCCACGCGGCTGCAGGAGGTTGTGCACGGCGTCATCCCACAGGTTATGCCGCTCTGGAGTTCGTTCACACTCTACAGGTTCGAAACCAACGTCCGCTCCGCGACCGTTCTTGGCATCGTCGGCGCCGGCGGTATCGGCCAGCCGCTTTTCGAGAACATCCGCAGCTTCCAGTACGGCGAAACAGCCGCGATCATCATCATCGTTGTCGTAACCGTGTCGATCATCGACCTTATCAGTGCCCAGCTACGCCGCGTCCTCGTTTGACGCGGCCAGGCGACCCGGCCGAACTCCTGGCGTCGTCATCGGCACTGAGGCAAGGTCGGTGTCGGTGCTTTGCAGAGGCCGTCAAGCTTTGGCTCAATAGTTCACCGCTTCTCCGGAACCGCCATCGACCGCGATGCATTGGCCGGTAATCATGTGGGCGGCATCGGAACAGAAGAACGTCGCGGCGGCCGCGATGTCTTCCGGCTTGACGAGCTTGCCAAGGGGCACGGTCTTCGTGCGGCGTGCCATCACCACCTCCAGCGTTTCGCCGGCCTCTTTGGCTTCGCGCTCGAACATCCGCATCATCCGCTCCGTCACGGTATAGCCGGGATGGATGCAGTTGACGGTGACGTTGTGGCGTGCGGCATAGCCGGCGAACTGCTTGGTGAAGTTTGAAACACCGGCATTGACCACCCCGTTGGTCATGCGCAGCGGCGCGACGATCCGTGCCGTCATGCCGCCGATATTGACGATGCGCCCGGCATCAAGCTTCCGCATGTCCTCGAGCGCGAGCCGCGCAATGCGAATATAGGCCATCAGCTTGACGTCGATGTGATAGCGAAAGAGGTCGTCGGTGAGTTCATCGAACGGCGCACTCGTCGACGTGACCGCGTTGTTGACCAGCACGTCGATCCGCCCCGCCCCGGCGCGCATCTCGCCGATCATCGCCTCGATGTCTTCGAGACGGCTCACGTCAGCCTTGAACGCCCAGGCGTTGACGCCGAGCGCCTCGATATCTTTCCGGGTTGCCTCGAGGCTTTCTTCTGTCCGTCCGCAAATCGCGACGTCCATGCCGCGGGCCGCCAGGGCGAGCGCGATGGCACGCCCGATGCCGCGGCTGCCGCCCGTCACCAGTGCGGCCTTGCCGCGGTGTTCTTCCTGATTTGGCATGATGATGACACCTCGAAGTTTGGTCTTGCTGAGCGTTCCTGTGTCGACCGGCTGATGCTCGGCTCAGGAGCGTGCGGATCGAAAAGACGAACGTAAGGATGGTTAGCACAACAAGGACCAGGAATACCGGCCGCAACTGGAAACCGGCCGGATCATCGTCGATGATCTGTGCAACCCAACCGCCTCGGTCGGCGTGTTTGCCGGCATTGACGCTTGCGCGAAATATTTCGAAGGTGCGGGCCTGGACCCGGCAACGTGAGGCAAGTCGCGCTGACATGACCAACTCCCACGATGAATTGATCCGCTTGACGGCGACGGAGGCCGTCGCCTTGTTGCGCAACGGCGAACTCTCACCGCTCGACCTGATCGACGCCGCCGAGGCGCGTATTGCCGCGGTCGAACCGGCCATCAATGCGCTGCCGACAACCTGCTTCGAGCGCGCACGCGACCATGCCCGGCGCTTGTCGGCCACCAGCCATGACGACGCCGGCGCCGGGTGGCTTGCCGGACTGCCGGTCGCGATCAAGGATGTCACGGACGTTGCCGGCGTGCGCACGACGTACGGCTCGCCGATCTTCAAGGACCACGTGCCCGAGGCCTCGCATCCGGTGGTTGAAAGGATCGAGCGCAACGGCGGCATCGTCATCGCCAAATCGAATACGCCTGAATTTGCCGCCGGCGGCTCCACGTTCAACGAGGTCTTCGGGCGCACGTGCAACCCCTGGAACCCCGCCCTGACGCCGGGCGGCTCGACAGGCGGCGGCGCTGCCGCGCTGGCGGCCGGCGAAGTGTGGCTGGCGCATGGGTCAGATCACGCCGGCAGTTTGCGCCGGCCGGCCACGTATTGCCTTGTCGTCGGCCTGCGACCATCGGCGGGCCGGATCACGCGGGGCACGACGAGCCACCTGTTCGCGCCCCTCGCCGTGCAGGGACCGATGGCGCGCACCGTGAGCGATGTCGCCCTCTTCCTCGATGCGATGACCGGCCTTTGCCCGCTTGACCCGCTGACATTCGACGCACCGGCCGTGCCGTTCACCGACGCGGTCCGAAATCCAGCCGCCCCGAAGCGCGTGGCCTTTTCAACCGATTTCGGCGGCACCGTTCCCGTCGACCGGGAAACCCGCGACAACTGCATTGCGGCCGCCAGGCGATTTGAGGAACTGGGCGCAATCGTCGAGGAAGCCTGCCCCGACGTTGGCAATATCGAACAGGCGTTCCTGCCGCTGAGGTCACAACATTATGTTGTGGAGCGGGAACTGTTGCTGGCCGAGCACCGCGATCAGATCAAGCCGGACATCGTGTGGAATACGGAACTTGGTCTGAAGCAGTCGCCGAGTGACATCGCAGCAGCCGAACGCGAGCGGGCCAGACTGTTCCGCAATACCGCCAGTTTCTTCGAGACCTATGACCTTCTCATAACCCCGGGCGCGTCAACGCCGGCCTTCGATGTCAACCGCCGCATGCCCGAAAAGATCGATGGAAAGAAACTCGAACACTACCTCGGCGCGTCACTGATAACGGCCATTCCGACACTGATGGCCGTGCCATCCATTGCCGTACCCTCCGGCTTCGATCAGTTCGCCCGCCCGCTCGGCATTCAGATCGTCGGGCGCCACCGTGGCGAGGCGGCGCTGCTTTCCGCAGCGCGCCTGTTCGAGGAGGTCATGGGGCTGAGCTCCCTCGTGCCCATCGACCCGAAACCGGCAGTACCATTGCCTGACTGCTAGGTTGCGCGATTGGAACCCGAGGGAACTGAGACAGGAACGGCGCGATGAAGCCAATTTGGCGTGGCATGACGCAAAGCGAACTGGACCAGGCATATAATCAAGCAGCCTATGCCCCCAACATGCAGGAGGTTTTGGCGCGCTATGTCGCGAAAAGTGAGGCTGTTCGCGACGTTGTCGGCGCCCCCAGAAGGTTCGCTTACGGGACCGGCCAGAAAGAGGGCGTGGATGTCTATAGCCCTGAGCCGGGTCCCGGCCGGTCGCATGGACCGGCGCCGATAAACCTGTTCATCCATGGCGGCGCCTGGCGGTCCGGAGACGCCCGGGACTATGCGTTTCCAGCTGAACTCTTTGTGAGTGCCGGTGCCCATTTCATCGCGGTTGATTTCGATTGGGTGCAGGACCGGGATGGAGATCTGACCGCGATAGCCGATCAGGTCCGGCAAGCCATTGCCTGGGTCGCAAGGAATGCGCACACCTTCGGCGGTTGTCCGGAGCAGATACATCTCTCGGCCCATTCGTCCGGCGCTCACCTCGCATCGGTTGCCCTACTGACAGACTGGCAAGCGGCGTTCTCCTTGCCCGCCGACATCATAAAGAGCGCGCTGCTCTGCAGCGGCATGTACGACATGGAGCCCGTCAGACGATCGTCGCGCAGTTCCTATGTCAGCTTCACGGACGAAAGCGAAAAGGCCCTGAGCGCGATGCGCCACCTGGACCGGATCACCGTTCCGGTCGCCGTGGCTTACGGGTCGAACGAAACGCCCGAGTTTCAGCGCCAATCGAAGGAGTTCGCGCAGTCGTTGCAGGACCGCAATCATCCCGCCGAACTGATCGTCGGGGAAGGCCTTAATCATTTTGAGATCCTGGAAACACTATCCGGCCCGGAGGACCTGCTCGGCGCCGCAGCGCTCCGGCTCATGGGGCTCAGCGCCTAATCCATGGAACTTCTTGCAGATTCATTGCGTTGATGATGGCCAACGGCTACCGTCCGCGGCGACAACTGGATAAATGTTTGAGGTGGCGTGCAGGTGAGGGGCGGCTTGTCCGAGACAATTCTCAAGTTCGAAGACGTGGTCGTTCGCTTCAATGCCGAGACGATCTACGATGGCCTGAGCTTTTCCGTGACCGAGGGAGAGTTCCTTTGCATTCTCGGGCCAAGTGGCTGCGGTAAGTCCACGTCGCTGCGGCTGATGGGCAATCTGCTGGAAGCTGAGAGCGGCCACGTTTCCATCACCGGCCTGCCGCCTGAGCAAGGCTGGGACAAGCTCGCCTACGTTTTCCAGTCGCCGAGGCTTGTGCCGTGGCGAACGGCGCGTGGCAATGTCGAGCTGGGTATGGAACTCAGGTTCGGCAAGGCGCCAAGGGCCGAGCGGCGCGCAGCGGCGGAGAAGCTGCTGGCCATGGTCGGTCTGCAGCGGGACATGGACAAGTACCCGTCAATGCTATCCGGCGGCGAGCGCCAACGTGTTTCCATCGCGAGAGCGCTCTCGGTCGAACCGGAAATCATCCTGATGGATGAGCCGTTCTCCGCGCTCGACCTGAACACGCGCCGCAGAATGCGCTCCGAGATCATTCGGATCTGGCAGGAAACGCGCAAGACCGTGATCTTTGTCACCCACGACATTGAAGAAGCGCTGGTGCTCGCCGACCGCATCCTGCTCCTCTCGAACAAGCCGACACGCGCACTCGAGACGATCACTCTGGATGCACCGCGCCCGCGCAACATCGACGACACGCCGAGCCTTGCCCGGCAGAAACAGCATCTCATTTCGCTCTTCCGCCAGCTCGAGGATCATCCCGAGCTGGAAGATGCGTAATCCTCGTTCCACAAATGAAACGTTCTGAAGGGAGTAACCACGTGGCAAATTGGATTGGGAAACGAATCCTGCTGGGCGTGCTGGCGGCAACGGCATTCATGACAGCCGTCAGTGCGGTCCAGGCGAAAGAAAAGATCACCTACGCCTATCTGGCGGACCCCGCCTTGGAAGGTATTCTCTACGCCATCAAGACCGGCAAGGTGAAATCGGACACGATTGAGATTGAGGCCAGCGCCCTCCAGATTCCGGCACTGATCTCATCCACGCCAGCCAAAAAGTACGATGTGATCGTGAATGCGGTCATGGCCATCCCGTTCGCCCAACGCCGCGGGCTTGATCTCGTCGTCCTGTCCTCGGCATTGCGCTCGGCAAAAGGCCGGCTCGGCGCCGGCATCTGGGTCAAGAAGGACAGCCCCTACAAGACCCTGGCCGACCTCAAGGGCAAGAAGATCGGCAGCTACTCCCTGCGCGCCACCGGCACAACGTGGATTCGCATCGCACTCTGGAAGAAGCATGGCATCAACGTCTCCTACGAGGGTGGCGACTTTTCGTGGGTGCAGATCCCGGCGCCGGCCTTGCTCTCAGCGCTTGAATCCGACCGGGTCGACGCTGCAACCCTGATCCACTCGCAGGCTTACAAGGCGAAAGCCAGCGGCAACTACCGCGTGCTGGCCTGGACCAACCAGGACATCAAGGAGCTGTTCGGCATTGATACGCTCTCAGCCGTCAACGTCACCTACCCGGAGAAACTGAAGGCGCGCCCCGAGGCCTTCAAGGAATTCAACAGAATGCTGCTTGAGTTGGTGAAATACGCCTTGGCGAACACCGACGAGGTGGGCGCCGCCATTGCAGAATCGACCGCCAAGGTCACACCGGACTACTTCAAGGCCTGGTTGGCTGACTATACCTACTTCCCCGCTGTAATCAGCGACGAAGACAAGAAGGCGATGACCACGGTTTGGACCATGTCGAAGGAAATGGGGATCTTGAAAGAGGTGCCCGATGTCGAGAAGGTCATCTGGGAGCACGCGATCAAGGAATAGCCCCGGCTGAAAGCGGATAACCGTGGCAACACCCAGCAACCCCGCGGCACGGCGCGCCCGTCTCGCGGGCCATTTGTTCACGCTTGCCTTCCTCGGCGCCTGGATCGCCTACAGCTCGGCAGTTGACAGCTATGTCATGCCGAGCCCGTGGGCCGTCGCACAGCGTCTGTGGCAGATGTTCGGCAACGCGCACGAAGTCAGGCACATGTTCTACTCGTTCGGCCACATCATCGCGGCCGTTGCGATTTCCTTCGTCATTGGCAGCGCGCTCGCCTTCCTGGCGCACTATGTTTCAATCACGGATCATGCCGTGAATGGCCGCCTCAATCCGTTTCTCAATTCATTCTCCGGCATCGGCTGGACGTTCCTGGCAATCATCTGGTTCGGCATTTCGGATGTCACCGTCGTATTCGTGATCTCGATGGTGCTGATCCCGTTCGCGATCATCAACATGCGCGAGGGGCTGACCAATCTCGATCAGGAGCGAATCGAGATGGCGGCCAGTTTTACGCGCTCGGGCTGGCGCCGGTTCTGGCTGATCGTGCTGCCGTCCTTGCTGCCGTTCGTTTTCGCAACGATCCGCATCAGCTTCGGCGTCGCCTGGAAGGTTGCGCTGACGGCGGAATTGTTCGGCGGCAACACCGGCCTGGGTTATCTGCTGAACCTCGCCCGCCAGGATTTCGACATGCCCTTGGTGCTGGGCGTGATCATCATCATCGTCGCTTTCGTCTACTCGACCGATCGCTTTATTTTCGTCCCTCTCCAGGCCGTGCTTGCGAGGCATCATGGCACGGGTTGACCCATCGGCCATCAAATCGACAAGCGGACCGAGCGGGTGGCGACACTGGCTGGTGTCGCGCCTTCTCGGTGAAGGGCTGATCGTTTTGGCAATTTTCGGCTGGTGGTTGCTGTCGCTGACAATGCCGGATTTCATCCTGCCGGGCCCCACCGCCGTCGCGCTTCAGATGTGGGAGCTGTTCACCAAGCCGCAATATCTCATGCACGTCGCAACGAGCACGGCGCGTGTCGTGCTGGCGGTCTTGATCGCGGTCCTGCTCGGCTCGTTTCTGGCATTTCTGCCCCGCTGGTTTCCGGTCACCGAAGTCATCGTGCACGAGCGCATCAAGCCTCTACTCAACTCCTTTCCGTCTGTCGGGTGGGCCATTCTTGCCATCATCTGGTTCGGACCATCCCACGCGACGATCGTCTTCATTATGGTGATGATCCTCACACCGTTTTGCCTCGTCAACGTTTCCGAGGGCCTGAAGGAGCTTGACGGCGAAATCCTCGAGATGGCGCGCAGCTTCACGCGCAACCGGTTCGCGGTGCTCTTCAAGATCACGCTGCCCCTGCTCGCCCCCTACCTGATATCGGCGCTGAGGATCGCCTACGGGGTCGGCTGGAAGATCGCACTGGTCGCCGAGCTGTTCGGCACTGAAAGCGGCATGGGCGTCCTGTTGCAGCAGGCCCAGTCCGTCGCGGATGCGACGACGGTCTTTGCGACCTGCCTGGCGATCGTCATCATCTTCTGGATCGGCGAGAAGT
Source organism: uncultured Alphaproteobacteria bacterium (assembly GCA_963696075.1). Classification (GTDB taxonomy): domain Bacteria; phylum Pseudomonadota; class Alphaproteobacteria; order Rhizobiales; family Hyphomicrobiaceae; genus CAJQQK01. Next base: position 34,129 of record CAVOJD010000006.1, read on the forward strand.
TGATTGTCGATCCACTCTCGCGCACCTTCTCCCACACACCTCAAACGTCTTGAGCCGAAACCGGGATCATCAAAATGCCGACCATCAAAACCGAACGCATTCTCTCAAATCCCGCCATCGCCATCGACCACGCAGGCGACGGCGAACTGCTCGTCCTGATGCACGGCATTGGTGGCAATCGAACCAACTGGACCGAACAGGTCGAGGAATTCTCCAGTGACTTTCATACCGTCTCGTGGGATGCGCGCGGCTATGGCCAAAGCGATGACTATGAAGGCCCCTTGGACTTCGGTGCATTCGCCCGCGATTTGGGCGCGCTGCTGGATCACTTCGGCGTCGAACAGGCCCACCTCTGCGGCCTCTCCATGGGCGGTCGCATCGCGCAGGATTTCTATCTCCATTTCCCCGAACGCGTGAAGACGCTGACGCTGGTTGCCACCTTCGCCGGCTTTCGCAATTTCTCGTCGCAGGAGCGTCAGCGTTTCATCAATCTGCGCAAGAAGCCGTTGGTCGAGGACGGCAAGGAACCGAAGGATATCGCGCCTGTCGTGGCCAAGACCTTGATCGGCCCGACCGCGTCCGAGGACAAGTTCCAGCGTCTCGTCAAGAGCATGGAGATGCTGCACAAGGAGAGCTACATCAAGACCATCGAAGCCTCGACGATGTATGACAAGGCATTGGAGCTTGAAACCGTGGCCGTGCCGACCTGCCTTATTTTTGGTGAGCACGATAGCCTGACCACACCGGAGACGGGCAAGGCCATGGCCGATCGGATCGAGGGCAGCGAATTCCACGTCGTGCCGCGATCAGGCCACCTGATCAACATCGAGGAGCCCGAGATATTCAACCGGATCGTGCTGGACTTCCTGTCGCGCCACAAGGGTTGATCCGTCAGGTATCCGCAATCAGTGCGACCGCTTCTTCGCCTGTCAACACGTCGCCGAATTGCTGAATGAAGGTCTCGAGCGTGGCGCGGTGTTCATCGTCCGAGAGCGCGGCGGTGCAGTCCGACAGCATCACGACATTGAAGTCGAGCATCATCGCATCGCGCGCCGTTGCCTCACAGCACACGTTGGTCTTGGTGCCGGCGACCAACAGGTTCTTTATGCCGCGCTCGCGCAGCACGCGCTCCAGCGGTGATGAGCCTTGAATGAGAGCGCTGTAGCGGTTCTTGAAGACATGCACGTCTGCCGGCGCGACATCGAATTCATGCCAGATCTGCGTGTCGGGGCTGTCCTTGCTCAGGCTCGCAATCGTGCTTGCCCGGACGTCATCGGCAACGAAGACATTGAAGAAGCCGTCCCAGTCGCTGCCGGACCCGACCGCGCTGTTTGCGTGCGTGACCCACACAATCAGCACCCCTCTCGCACGCAGTTGAGCGGCGGTGTCCGCGATCGCGGAGACAATGCCGCGCGCGGCCGGCACTTCGGCGGGGCTGCCGGGGGCAACGAACGTTGGCTGCATGTCGATGATGAGCATCGCCGTTTCACCGGCGGCGAACCGGTCGAACAGGTGAACGCGTCCCCGCCGGGCAAGAACCCGGTCAATGATCTCCTGGCGAATGGCAACCTTGTGCACGTATCTCGCTCCCTGCCAATTGACGCTCCCGGCCGCTTGACGAGCCGTCCCCAAGCGGTTTCAAGTCATCCCATGACAATCACCATCCGTCCATGCCAGCCGTCGGATTTCGATCGGATACTGGAAATCATCAACGCCGCTTCCGGCGCCTATCGCGGCGTTATTCCGGATGACTGCTTTCACGACCCTTATATGTCTCGGGACGAACTGAAGCGCGAGATCGCAGCCGGAATTGATTTCTCATGCTGCGATGAGGGCGGAAAACTGCTCGGCGTGATGGGCATCCAAGATGTCGGCGATGTCACGCTCATCCGCCATGCTTACGTCGATCCCGGTGCTCAGCGCAGCGGCGTTGGTGCCAAACTCCTGGCCCATCTCAAGACCACGACTGACCGGCCCATTCTGATCGGGACGTGGCGGGCCGCAACCTGGGCGATCGCATTCTATTGCAAACACGGCTTCACCCTGGTCGACGAGAGCTCGATACGCCCGCTGCTCAAGAAATACTGGACCGTCCCTGAGGCACAAATTATCAATTCGTGCGTCCTCGTCGAGGCGACCTGTTTGGATCAGTTCAGCAGCTAAACTGGCATTTGCCGCTGGAGGTCGAATTCATGACAACGCTAAGCAATCTGAAAATCTCAAGGCGTCATCCTTTGATCGGCACGGAAGTGCGCGGCGTCGATCTGAGCAGGCCATTGGATGATGCCACGTTTGAAGAACTGCATGCCCTGTGGATGGAGCATCTCCTCCTCATCTTTCCAGACCAGGCGATCAGCGACGAACAGCACATTGCATTCGGCCGCCGGTTTGGCGAACTCGAGATTCACCCCTCGCTGGCGCACCGCTCATCCGAGCACAAGGAGATCTACCGCGTCTCCAACGTCGATGAGGCCGGCAACATCATCCCGCCGAAGGAAACCGCCTGGCAGTACATCAATTTGTCCTGGCTCTGGCACACGGACAGCTCGTTCCGGGAAGTGCCGAGCAAAGGCTCGATCCTGCACGGCCTCGAGACCACGAATGCGGGCGGCAACACGCTGTTCGCCAACATGTACGCCGCCTACGACGACCTTTCCGACGACATGAAGCAGCGGATCGAAGGTCTCCACGTCATCCACGATCACGACTTCATCATCAAGCAGTCTGAGGAACTGTCCGCGAAGCAGGACAAGGGCCGTTATGACGAGATGCCGCCCGTGCGCCATCCGCTCGTGCAGTTGCACCCGGTGACGCGGCGGCGTTGTCTGTTCCTCTCGCCACACACCATGGACCACATCGATGGCATGGGCGAACCCGAGAGCCGGACACTCCTTGATGAGTTGATCGCCCATGCCACCCAGCCCAAGTATGTCTATCGCCACGTCTGGGCCGATGATGACGTGATCATGTGGGACAATCGCTGCACGATGCATTCGGTCGAACCGTTCGACAACGCGACGATCCGGCGGATAATGCACCGTGTGACCTTGGTTGGTGAGAGCGCGCCGATTGCCGCTTAGAGTGCTCTCTCGGGCGCGATCTGTGACAGCGACTGTCAACTGATCTGAGGGGGGCGGCCTGCGCCCGGCCGTGTCCCGCCCCTACGTCCGGCTGCCGCGACCCGGCCGTGCCAATCATCCCAATTCCTAGCCAAAAAACGACACTGTTTTTGGGGGCCGGGGCACTCGCCCATCCCGGCTGTTCGGCCAGGTCACGACACTTTTTGCGCGACAGTGTTCAGGAGCCGTTTTTGCCACTTGACATGGAGGGCAACGCGGATCATCTGACTCCCGTTCCAGCCATGCGACAGAATGGCGATGGTCGTGCGACGGCTTGGTTGGACACCGGAGACCTCAAGAGGCAAATGAAACTCTTGGACAAGGAGGTCGTTGAACCTCCTCGCCACATTCCAGTGGCACCTGTCGGGCAATCCACCCGCAAGACTTTACTTGATAATCTGACACCGACCGTGGTGCTGCCACGACAGGTGGTGCGAAGAGCACGCGGCCCCGTCTTCCCCGTCGGGGAAACGGCCAACGCCTTCCGCAAACGCTTCTTTCCCGACGCCAGTGTCGGGGAATGGAACGACTGGCGCTGGCAACTGCGCAACCGAATCCGTTCAATGGCCATGCTTGAGAAGGTCTTCGTCCTCTCGGACGACGAGCGCGAAGCGGTCAGCCGTCACCAGGGCTCGCTGCCGGTCGGCATAACCCCCTACTACGCCAGTCTACTGAGCCGGGACGACGCCAGCGACGGCCTGCGCCGGACCCACATCCCCGTCGGCACCGAGTATCTGCGCACGCCCGGCGAAGCGGATGATCCACTCGGCGAGGACCACGACGCGGCCGTGCCGGGCCTCGTGCACCGCTATCCGGACCGCGTCCTGTTCCTTTCGACGGGGTTCTGCTCGACGTACTGCCGCTACTGCACGCGGTCCCGCATGGTCGGTGAGACCGGCGGCGACTACAATTTCTCGCGCAGCCAGTGGGATCAGGCGCTGGCTTACATCGAAGCCCACAGCGAAATCCGCGATGTTCTGATTTCAGGCGGCGACCCGCTGACGATCGCCGACGAAAAGCTCGATTATCTGCTCGGCCGCCTGCGCGCGATCAAGCATATCGAGTTCGTGCGGCTTGGCACCAAGGTGCCGACCGTGCTGCCGATGCGCGTGACCAAATCGCTGACGCGAATCCTCAAGAAGTACCACCCGCTGTGGATGAGCATCCATTTCACACACCCGAGCGAACTGACGCCGGAGGTGACGGAATCGACGGCCCGCCTGACCGACGCCGGCATTCCGCTTGGATCACAAACGGTGCTGCTTGCCGGCATCAACGACAGCGTCGAGACCATGAAGCAGCTCTATCACGGCCTGCTCATGCGCCGCGTCAAGCCGTATTACCTCTACCAGTGCGACCCGATCACGGGGTCATCGCACTTCCGCACGCCGGTCTCCAAGGGCCTCGAGATCATCGAGGGCCTGCGCGGACACACGACCGGCTACGCAGTCCCCCAGTATGTCATCGACGCACCTGGCGGCGGCGGCAAGATCCCGCTGCTGCCCGAGTACCTGGTCGGCCGCGACGGCGACGACGTCCTGTTGCGCAATTTCGAAGGCGGCATCTACCGCTATCCGGACCCCGGCGGCACCACGGGCGCACACCTCACCCCGACCCGCGATCAGATCGCGTCCGCCAAGCCGGAACCCAACAAATGTTGAGCGTCGCCCTGGTCTATGACCTGCGCGACGACTACCTCGCAATGGGGTTCACCACCGAGCAGGTCGCCGAATTCGACACGGCAGAGACCATTGATGAGATCGCGGCATCCCTCGGCCGCATCGGCTGTGCTGTCGAGCGCGTCGGCCATGGCCGGGCGCTCGCGGCGGCATTGAGCGCCGGTCACCGCTGGGACCTCGTGTTCTCCATCGCCGAGGGCGTTGCCGGCCGGTCGCGAGAAGCGCAGGTCCCCGCGCTGTGCGAGCTGTTCGACCAGCCGTATCTGTTCTCCGATCCGCTGACCATGGCCGCAACCCTCGACAAGTCGGTTGCCAAGCGCATCGTTCGCGACGGCGGCGTCGCGACCGCTCCGTTCATGATGGTACAGGCCGGTGATGACGCCATCGCCGGCTGGCAGCACTACCCGGCCTTCGTCAAGCCGCTTGCCGAAGGCACCGGCAAAGGCTGCGAACTCGCCTCCGTGGTCGTCAGCGAGAACGAACTGAAGGACGCAGCCGGCGACCTGACCCGGCGTTTCGGGCAACCGGCCCTTGTCGAAGCCTACCTGCCGGGACGCGAATTCACCGTCGGGATCGTCGGAAACGGCAGCGCTGCCCGCGTCATCGGGATCATGGAGATCGTGCTCAACAGCGAGGCCGAGCCGGGCGTCTATTCCTACAACAACAAGGAAGAATGCGAGCGGCTGGTCACCTACCTGCGTGCCGACGATGCGCAGGCACGGCTCGCCGGCGAGCGGGCGCTTGTCGCCTATCATCTGCTCGGCTGCCGCGACACGGCGCGCATCGACCTGCGCAGTGACGCCAATGCCAGCCCGGCCTTTCTTGAGGCCAATCCGATCGCGGGCTTGCATCCGACCCACTCGGATCTGCCGATGCTGGCGGAACAGAATGGCATCTCTTACGATGACCTGATGGCGATGATCGTCGACGCGGGCGCCGAGCGATACAACTTGGATCGGGTCGGCAGGCGGCGGGCTATTGCGTGATGGCACGGAACCGTGGGTTCGTGCCGGTGCTCCATGCAGCCACCGCGGTTCGGCCCGACGAAGTTGACACCCTTGTCGCTGCCGACGAGGTTGCCCGCGCGTTGACCCGTCTTGGCTACCAAACCGGCATCATCGCGCTTGACCTGAACCTGTCCGTTCTGGACGCGCTGGTCGACAGGAAGCCACGCGCGGCCTTCAATCTTGTCGAGGCGATACGTGGCGACGATCGGCTGATTGCGATCGTGCCGGCCTTGCTTGAGCACCTGAATATACCGTTCACGGGCGGCACTGCCGACGCTTTCACGGCAACCAACTCGAAACGGCGCGCCAAGCAGTTGATGCAGGCAGCAGGCCTGCCGACACCGGACTGGTCGTCGGACGGAGCAGGCCTCGACCCGGCAGCGCGCTACATCATCAAGGCCGACACCCAGCATGGCTCACTCGGCATGGACGCCGGCTCGGTCGTTTTGGGGGCAGACTGTGCGAAAGCCATCGCCGCGTCCGTCACGCGCCATGCTACCTGCTTCTTTGCCGAGCGGTTTGTGGCCGGCCGGGAGTTCAACGTTGCCCTCATTGCCGGCGATGCCGATCCGCGGGTATTGCCGATCCAGGAGATCACCTTTGAGGACTTCGACCACGACCAGCCCCGCATCGTCGGCTATGCCGCAAAGTGGGATCCCGGTTCACGGGCGTATCATACAACGCCCCGGAAATTCGGCATCGAGCAGTCCGAGCCCCGGCTGGCTTCAACCCTCACGACGCTTGCCGTCTCTGCCTGGCATGCCTTGCAGCTGACCGGCTATGCCCGCGTCGATTTTCGCGTCGATGAGACCGGCCAGCCGTTCATCCTCGAGGTCAATGTCAATCCGGCGATCTCGTCGGATGCCGGCTTGGCTGCCGCCGCCCGCGAGGCCGGCATGGACTACGACGACTTGGTCGGTCGCCTGGTCGATGAAGCCGTGCAACGTGCAACGCGACGCCAGGCGTGGAGTTGAAGCAGTATGCTCAGGATCCGCAAAGTCCAGGACGACACGACACCCGCCAACGCAGCCGTGATCCGCGAGGCGCAATCGATCATGCGGCGCCAGTTCGCCGGCATCGATGCAGCCGATATCGACAAGTTGCCCGACCAGTTGCGCGATCCGATCTCGCATCAGTTCGTTTCGCGACTGTTCGTGGCGGAGGATGCCCGCGACCACCTCCACGGCCTCGCTCTCTTGTTGTTCTTTTCCGACATCCAGGTCTGCTATCTTGAGCTGATCTCGACAGCGCCTGGCGTTTCGGGGCGCGGCATTGGTGATGCGCTGTACACGCGTGTGCGTGAAGAGGCGATCGCACTCGGCGCCGACGCACTCTTTTTCGAATGCCTGCCCGATGACCCGAAGCTCAGCCCGGACCCCGAGATCCGCAAGCAGAACGCGGCGAGATTGAAATTCTACGAGCGTTTCGGCGCCCGCCCGATCATCGGAACGGCCTACGAAACACCGCTCGGCGAAAATACCAGCGACCCGCCCTATTTGGTCGCCGATATGCTGGGCGGCACGAAAACGCCGAGCCGGGATGTCGTACGCAGTGCCGTGGCAGCCATCCTCGAGCGCAAGTACGGCGACGTGTGCACACCGGACTATGTGCAATTGGTCATGAATTCGATCCAGGACGATCCGGTCCGCCTGCGTGACTTCCGATACATCAAGCCGCGAAAGTCGAATGCCACCAGCACGTTTTCCGATGTGATCGTGCCCGTCGTCGTCAACGATCAGCACGATATCCACCACATGCACGACCGCGGTTACGTCGAGGCGCCGGCCCGCGTGCGTGTCATCTGGCGCGAACTGGAGAGCGCCGGTATCGCCCGCCGTGTGCCGCCAAAAAACTATCCGGACCGTCACATCCTCGAGGTCCATGACGCCAAGCTGGTGTCCTATATGCGCCGCGCCTGCAAGCTCGCCGGCAACAAGAAGTCGATCTATCCCTACGTATTCCCGGTGCGCAATCAAACCCGCCCCCCGAAGGAGCAGGCCGTCCTGGCCGGCTATTACTGCATCGACACCTTTACGCCCCTCAACGCGAACGCCTGGCTCGCAGCACGGCGCGCCGTCGACTGCACGATGACGGCGGCCGATCTCGTGCTGGCCGGTGCGCCGGCCGCCTACGCCCTCGTCCGCCCCCCGGGCCACCATGCCGAAACGCAGGTCTTCGGTGGTTTTTGTTATTTCAACAACGCGGCGATCGCCGCCAACTACTTCGCGCGATACGGCCGCGTCGCGATCCTCGACATCGACTATCACCACGGCAACGGCCAGCAGGACATCTTCTACAATCGATCCGATGTTCTGACTGTCTCGATCCACGGTGATCCGAGCTTTGCCTACCCCTACTTCAGCGGTTTTCGCGATGAAAAGGGGCTTGGCAACGGCGCCGGTTACAACGTCAACATCCCGTTGTCCGAGACGCTTGAGCCCGCACAGTTCCACAAGGCGTTGGCTGACGCGCTGCAACGGATCCGCCAGCACCAGCCGGCCTATCTGGTTGTTGCAGCGGGCTTCGATACCGCGAAAGGTGACCCGACCGGAACCTGGTCAAATCTCGCGAAGGACTTTGTTGCGATTGGCCGCGCGATCGGGGCCGAGGGCTATCCGACGCTGGTCGTGCAGGAGGGTGGATATCGCGTCCGCACGCTTGGCACGAACGCGCGCAGCTTCTTCACCGGCCTCGCGCGTGGCCAGGCCGCGGCAAGAATGCCCACGCGCGTCGCACCTGTCGTCGCCTCCTCCGATGTCGAGACGCTCAATATCGTCTGGCGCGACGCGGTCACCTTGGACGACGTCGGGCGTATTCGCACCCTCGTCGGCGCCACCGGATATTTCACCAGTGACGAGATTGCGATCGCGGCCGAACTTGTCGAGGAGCGTGCCATGAACGGGGTGCGGACCGGCTATGAGTTCATCCTCGCCGAGGAGGGCGACCGGTTGCTTGGATATGCCTGCTTCGGCAAGATTGATGGGACCGAGGGATCATTCGATCTCTACTGGATTGCCGTCGATCCTGACATGCAGGGCAAGAACCTCGGACGTCTGATCCTGGAGCGTGCCGAGAACGCGATGCGCCTCATGGGCGCGATCAGCGTCTACGCCGACACCTCATCGTCCGACAAATACAAGCCGACGCGCGCCTTCTACCTGGCGATGGGATTTCATGAGCAGGCTCGCCTCGAAGATTTCTACCGCAAGGGCGACGGTAAGGTGATCTACGAGAAGACACTGGCTTGAAGGCCGGCCAATGTGTTCCATGTCTGCGTGTGTTCAACGTCTGCGTGTGTTCCACGTCTCAGTCCCCGCAACCTGCACGATCGTTTGGTCGGCAGTTCGGGAGTCTTGAGTTTGCCCAAAGCGGCCTTCGGTGACGCAAGTCGGGGGGCTGCCGGTAGTGCGCCTGCAAGATCGGCCCGTCCTCAGATGGCCGTGTAGCCACCATCCACGATCAGGTCGGAACCTGTCATGAAGCTCGCCGCATCGCTCGCCAGGAAGATTGCGGCGGCAGCAATCTCGCTCGGTTGCCCAAGTCGCTTCAAGAGATGGAGCGGTCCGGAAACGCGCCGGGCTTCTTCCATGGTGCCAAACCGAAATGTCATTCTGCCGGTCTCAACGGCACCGGGAGATAAGGTGTTCACGCGAACATTGTCGGCGGCATGGTCGGCAGCCATGACCTTGGCAAGCTGGATCAGCGCCCCCTTTGTGGCGCAGTAGGCTGGCCGGCCGGGCGAGCCGACGCTGCCCATTTGAGACGCGATATGAATGATGCTCCCGCCACCGGCTGCAATCATATGGGGCAGCACGGCGCGGCTCATGAGATACGGTCCCGTCAGGTTGACCTGCAGGACGGCGCCCCACTCCTGAGGCGGTATCTCCAGGATCGTGCCGGACTTGTCATGCGCCGCTGCGCCATTGACGAGAATGCGTGGTTGTCCAACGGACTGGACGAACTGTGCGACCGCGTCATTCACGTCGCCTTCCTGCGTTACGTCACATGCAATCGCGGTGGCTTTGCCGCCGTTAGACGCAATGATGTTGGATGTTTCGAGCGCGCCATCCTTGGTGATGTCGACGCATCCCACATGCGCGCCCACTGCCCCGAACGCCACGGCGATTGCCCGCCCGATCCCTGACCCGGCACCCACAACGATGGCAGGGCGGTTGTCGAGGCGAAAAATTTTCTCATCCATCATGCAGGCCCTCTTTTGGCTCAACCTCTGTTGGCTCAATGGCTTCCCTCCGAAGACTAGCCCCTCCGAAGACTATCCCAGCCGAAGACTAGCATTGAATCGATCAGCGTTTGCTATCCCGATCAGACGCCCCCACGCTGCATGCATGAACTGGGTCAGTTTGCTTCAGCTTGACGGCCGCCTGACGGGCAAGCAGGATCAACCCGGCAGGATGCACGAAGCATGATTTGCCGAGCGTTCCTCCAACCCGCCGGTTTGATGCGAAATGACGCTCGCTGACGACAATATCCACAGGCCGCCGCCTATGCGCAGTATTTCTGCAGGTGTACCGTCGAGCGGCGACCGGCTTGATAGTGACCTGTCGGGGCAACGCGATCAACGACGATCGCAAATGACGTGAGGGCGCGCGAAGATGAAGCACATTCTGATCACGGGCACAGGCCGGGCTGGAACAACCTTGCTCGTCCAGCTTTTCACCGCCCTCGAGATGGATACCGGCTATACGCTTGATCAAGCGATGCACAGCGTCGACCGTCTGGCGCGCGCGGGACTTGAGCCAAACCTCAAGAAGGATCGCCTGGCTGAGGTCGTTAAGGCCCCAGGACAGGCTGAGCACATTAAGCGACTGCTGCAGACGGAAGGTTTTGAACTGGAAGCCGCCATCCTGCCCATGCGCGAACTGTTTGCGGCTGCGGAGAGCCGCCGAAACGTTCATCGTCTCGCGCTCGAGGCCGGCAAGAATGCCATCAGGCATCCCGGCTCTCTATGGAAGACGACCGAGCCGACGCAGCAGGAAACCCAGCTCGCATTGCAGTTTTACGAATGTCTGCAGCCGATCGTTGCCGCGCGCGCCCCGGTTTTCATGATCGATTTTCCCAGCTTTACGTTTGATGCGGCTTATCTGTTCAATTCATTGCAGCCGATTTTCGATGCCCGAGGTATTTCCGAGCGTGATGTAGAACGCGCTTTGCATCGCGTCATGAAACCGGAGCTTATAAATAACTTTGGCACCAGCCAGGAACGCCCTGCTGTCGCGGCAGCGAACAACAAGTCTGCGGATCGGAGTCTGTCAAAGTTCACACATCGCCAGTTCAAGAAGCTGATTGGCATGTCCTGATCCGGCGGTCTCCCAGACAGGATGACGGGCAGGCGAACCGCTTCCGGGGTCCAAAATCTCCGCATATCGTCTGAAGCTATCATCGCTCAGACATGGCCCGTAGTCTCAATCCAGGCTGCGCCGCATCACGTCGGCGAACCGGACGACATCTGTCTCGTCGTTGTAGATATGCGGACTGATCCGCAGGCGGCCGAGACGGGGCGCAACAAAGACGTCGGCTTTCGCGAGACGATCGGGCAAGTCCGTCGGCATGCCGTGAGGGAATCCGAGGCAGAGGAGATGCGGTGCGCGATGCTCAGCCGGCAGCAGCTCGATGCCGGGCAGGTCCGCCAGATGATGGGCGATTTGCGCCGCGAGGTCGCCAGCATAGGCGCCGAGGTTGGCTGGCCCCCACGCGGAGACCATCTCCATGGCCGTCGCGGCCATGTCCATGGAAATGAAGTGATCGCGCTCGCCCATATCGAAACGGCGGGCGTCATCAAGGTAGGAGGTATCCGCGAAATAGACCGGCGCAGCGGCATCAACGCCTTTGCGCCCGAGCGACGTCTGCTCCAGCGGCACGCCATCCTGGTGGCGCTTGGCAACGTAGACGAAAGCGCGGCCATAGGGACCGAGCAGCCATTTGTACGTCGGAAAGCAGACAAAATCCGGGTCCCAGCGGCCGACGTCAAAATCCATCATGCCAACGGCGTGCGTCGCATCGATCAGGATGGCGCCGCCAAGCCGTTTGATCGCAGGCACAACGGCATCAAGGTCGACGATGCCACCGTCTGACCAGTGGACATTCGAGATCGAGACAAGAGCGAGTGGCGCGGCTCCAGGACGGCCGATGGCATCGAGAATCGCCTCTGTCCAACTCGCCCCGGCCGGCCGTTCAACCGTCTCGACGGTGAACCCGCCTGCCTCCGCCCGGCTCATCCATTCGAGCACCGGCGCCGTGTGATCATTGGCAAGAACCAGAACCCGGCCGCCCCGCGGAATATTCATCACCTTCCCCGCGGTCGCCACACCATAGCCAACCGAGGACACCAGAGCGACATCACCCGGATCGGCCTGGATCAGGTGCGCGGCGGCTTTCCGCGCGCGTTCGTTGATGACGGGGATTATGTCGGCATCGAGCAGCCAGGGCTGCGCCTTTCGATTGACCGCTGCGTGAGCGACCTCCTGCACCCGCTTCGGCAACGGCGAGAAGGCGGCAACGTTGAAGAAACAGATCTCGCGCGGCATGTCGAACTGGTCGCGCTGGCAGGTGAGCATGGTGGTGAGCCTTCCGGGAATGCGTGCATCTGAAACTCAAGCGACGGACGAGAACACCCCTGGATGAAGAAAGATCCTGTTCGATGGGGTCGAGCCTCGCGCGAGCCCGGCGATGAGCCTGATGCTCTGATACTGAGCAACCGACATAAGCCTGTCCAGCGATAAGCCTTCCCGCCCGCTCTCCGCTGGACCGGGGCGTTCGGTCAAGTGAGGGGCACGCACACGCGGGAGGTACAAGCCCCTCGCCGTCCATGACAAACGCCTGCCGCACAGCCTTCACCAGAAGGATTTCTCGCTGACGGTCGAGACGTGGGCTGCGATCACCTTCCAGCCGTCATCGGGGAACCTCACCCAGGTCTGGCTCTGGCGTCCGATAAGATCATGGCCACGCACCTTGAATTCGAGGTTGACGGTCGCCAGATCGCGGCCGAGCGTCAGGATCTCAAGTCGGATGCGGCGCTCCTTTATCCCGGGACCGGGTGGGCGCGCCACCCGGTGCTTGTGAATGGCATCGAAGCCATATCCGTTCTCGTGCAGCGCATAGCGAATGGTGTGGGGGCTGTTCCAAAAAGTTTCATCCAGGACTCCGACGTCCTTGGTCTCGAGCGCCGTCTCGTAGCGCTCGAAAAGTTCACGCACCTCAGCGACAATCTCCGGAATGTTCGGGGTCAGGTCCATCACGCCATTTCCTCCAGTGCTTTTGCGGTGGCAACCAGCATCGCATCCTGTCCATGCGCGCCGACGATTGAGAGCCCGACGGGCACGCCATCGACCGTTGCGCCGGGAATGTTCACCTGGCAAACGCCCGTCAGCCCGCCGTGCGCCGCAAGGCAGGTGATGCGATCGCGCACGATATCGAGATCGGGGATTGCCTGACCTTTCAGCGGCGCCGGAAAGGGCGTTGTCGGCATGCAAACAATAGCGCCGTCCGCCAGGAGATGTTTCAAACGGGCGCGCGCTTCGCCCCGCATGAGACCGGCCCACGCGCGGTCGGTCGCTGAAATCTGCGAGCCCGAAATCAGGTTGCGCGCCACCACGAACGCCATGCGCGGGTTCGTTGCCTCGACCCACGGCCGAAACGTCTGCCACGCTTCCGCCGGTTGCAGCGTGCGCTGCGCTTTGGCCCACACCGACAGCCCCTGTGGGGCCAGGATCTCTTCACGCGCTGATCCGATGAGCCGCGTCAGGCGAGACACCATGGGTTTCAACGCGGCCTGGACATTATCGTCGGCGAACCCGAAAGCATCGACCGCGACGATCAGTCCGCTCGGCAACGCCGCGGGCAGATTCTCCCCCAGCATCACCTGGCTCACCCGGGCGAATGTCTGCGCATCACGCGCGAACCAGCCCGTCGTATCCGACGTCGGTGCCTGTGGCAGCATCCCGTCGAGCGGCAGGCGGCCGTGTGTCGGACGGATGCCATAGAGCCCGCAGAAACTCGCCGGCACCCGCACCGAGCCGCCCGTATCCGTGCCGAGCGCGATATCGCAAAGACCGCTCGCCACCGCCGAAGCCGATCCCGATGACGAGCCGCCGGGGACGCGCTCGGGCGCCTTGGGGTTGAGCGGCGTGCCGTCAAAAGCATTCTCACCAAGAATGCCGAGTGACACCTCGTCCGTAATCGTCTTGCCGATCAGTGTGGCGCCGGATTCGAGCAGCCGTGCAACGGCCCAGGCATGCTTGTCAGGCACCGGATACCAGCGCGCCCAGTCGTGATTGCCCCCTCCCGTCGGATGACCTGCGACATCGAAAAGGTCCTTCGCCGCGAATGTCAGGCCCGCGAGCGGACCGTCCGGCCGGCCTTCAATTCGGATCTCAGGCCCAGGAACAAGCGGCGCAGTTGAAGGATGCATGCGGCAACTCCCCTGCCGGTTTCACTCTGATCTGCTCAGCCCAATCACCGTGCGCCATCGCTTTTGGCCAAGTCGATGACGGGATTGCGATCAGCGAGGATAGCATTGCCTGGCGCATGAGTGTCTGCCCTCTCGATAGGCATGATGGTCAAGATGCGATCGCCGGGCGGCGCTGGATGAACTATTCACGGGTCTCAGCTTTCACGATGGCCTGCGGCACATCGTAGTCTTTCAGCGATGCCCAATGCTGTTCGACATCGGCCCGGAACAATCCCTTCGTGATCGACGAGACGAGCTTGGGCACACACGTCGTCATGGCGTTGATTGACGATCCCGATGGCCCGAAGCTCATTGTCGAGGCAATCGAGAAAACGTGGATGTTCTCGATCCAGGGAGTCCGTCCAGCCACCTTCTCGACGAGACCAAAGTCCCCGCTCAGATACGGATAACGGGACAGGCGATCGTCCTGCTCCTCATCAGGCGGTTCATAGCGATCGCGCCACGTCGCAATGTTGTCTGCAAAACCGGCCAGCTCGGGACGTTGTGAAAAGTCCATGTCAACGCCTGTGGCAGAGATGATGAAGTCAGCCGTGAACTGCCCCTTCGGCGTATCCAGCACGACGCGCTGATCTTCACCGAGCTGAGCCCGGCATGGCGCGCCCGCAATAAGCCTGAAATTCGCGTGACGCGCGCACCGGTCGTACGTTTGCTGCGGAAATCCTTCGCGCAGGCTGAGGATGTGCTGCATGAAGCGCCATCGCCAGGGATCATCGAGATCGGCAAGATGATCCAGGAAGCCGCGGAACGTCAGCCAGCGGTACGGTTGAATGACTTGCGGCGCGTCACGCCGGCACAGCAGAAGCACTTCCCGGGCGCCGCTTTCCAATGCCGTTGCAGCATTGTCGAATGCGGACGCGCCAGCCCCGATGACCGCAACCGTCTTGCCCTCTAGGCGGTCGAAATCGATATCGTCGGCAGCATGCGCGCGAAGTTCTTCAGGTAAAGCCGCAATATCAGACGGCATCCACCAGAGCCCCATGCCGTCCTGGCCGGTTGCCAGCACGACCTTGCGCGCAAACATCACATCGGTCCGCTCGTCGCCATTCTTGACGTGCACTTCGATCAGATCACCTGCACGCTTGATGCGGATAACCTCAGCGCCGTTGCGCACAGGAATGTCCACGACATCCCGGAACCAAAGCAGATAGTCGGCCCAGTCTTCGCGACGGATAAGATCCAGCGCCTGCCAGGCCTCTTCGCCATACTTCGCCGTGTGCCAGGACTGATAGGTCAGGCTCGGTATATCGAGGTCCGGACCGGTATAGTCTTTGGGGCTCCTTAAGGTCTGCATGCGCGCGAACGTCAGCCACGGCCCTTCCAGCCCGCGCGCCGTCCGATCCAGAACGAGGACATTGTCGACCCGGGCGCGCCTTAAGCCGAACGCCGTTGCGAGCCCCGATTGGCCGGCGCCGACGATGAGCACGTCCAAGGCTTTCGATCCATCGGGCGCCGCTTGCGGCGTCAGCCACGGCATCCTGGGATGCGCAATCACCGCGAGATCGGCGTGAACCTTCTCCGCGAGCGCCGTCAGCCCGTCTTGCCGCGATGGTGCAGTCCTATTCTGTTCCAGCATGAATGGCGCTTCTACCTGAAAATGACCGCACCCATCGCCATCGCCACCGCGGCCTGGCACGGATCAATCACCGGAATGCCGAGTTCTGCTTCGAGCATCTGGCGATGGCGCGCCATGCCCGCACAGCCCATCACGACAATGTCGGCGTTGTCGACATCGCGGAGCTGCTCGCCGACCGCCACCATGCGCGCGAACGTGTTGGCGCCGGAAGCGGTTTCGGCGACGCTCAGATCCAGCGCGCGTTCTCCGGCGAGGCGATCGATCAATCCCATCTGCCGGAGGTAACGGATATGCCGGCGCACGGAGGCATCCTTGATCGCGAGCACGCCGAACCGGTCACCCCGCGCCAGCGCGGTCAGCACCGCGCACTCGTTGATGCCGAAGACGGGTTTGCGCGTTGCTTCGCGGCACACATGAAGGCCGGGGTCGGAATAGCAAGCGATAATGAAGGCATCGCTTTGCGTATCCGATGAAACGAGTGTGCGCAGCGGCAGCGTCACCTGCTCGACATCGGCCTGGGACTCGATGCCATGAGGTCCCTCTGCCAGTGTCACGCACGAAATCTCGGGCCCGCCCGGAAGACGCATCGCATCGACAGCGGCCCTGATCCCTTCGGTGACGACTTCGTTCGAGTTGGGGTTGATCACTTGAATGCGTGGCGATGGCTTCGGTGTCATCAGGCGAGGCTCCACTCTGGTCGGCGCGGCCAACGATCACCTCGATCGTGCCACCGGGCATCAATCGCGCCAAGACTTAATCTCACGCAGCACGCGCATCAGGCTTCATTGCGGCCCGCTTTGACGATACCATCCCCGGAAAGCTTCACGAAAAGAAGCCCTCGAACCGGGAGAGACAGACGATGCCACATAACGATCACTACGGGTTTGATCTCTCGACCGGCAATGCCGCGGCCGCCGCAGCCTACGATCGCGGCGCGCGCTCCTTCGTTGCCTGGCGAGCCGATGCCGTGGGGCATCTCGATGCAGCCATCGCGGCAGATCCGGATTTCGCGATGCCGAAGTTGCTGAAGGCATGGATCCTGCACGCGGCGCGCACCCGAAAGTTCAGCCCGGCGGTAACGGGCCTGCTGGACGAGGCCGAACCATTGCTCGCGGCCGCATCACCGCGTGAGCGCGCACTCGCTGCCTCGGTGCGAACCGCGCATCGCGGTGATCTGCAGGGCGGTGTCTCGATTCTGGAGACCTATCTCGCCGACAATCCGCGGGACGTTGTTGCGCATCGCCTCGCGCAGTTCGAGTTGTTCTGGAGCGGCGAAAGCAGGTGGATGCGTGACATTGCCGAACGCGCGGCGCCCGCCTGGAATGAGACCGTCCCCGATTTTGCCCATTTCCAGGCCGTGCGCGCATTCTCCAACGAAGAAGCAGGTGACTACGAGACGGCGGAGCGCGCGGGGCGCGATGCGGTTGAACGCGAACCGGAAAGCGCCTGGGGCGCCCATGCCGTCGCGCATACGCTGATCATGCAGGGCAGGGTTGATGAGGGCGCGGCGTTCATGGAGGCGCTGTCGGGCAATTGGGCCAGCCTAAACCAGATTGCACATCACAATTGGTGGCACCTCTGCCTGTTCCTGCTGGAGCGCGGCGAGCACGATCGCATTCTCGATCTCCTCGACACCAAGGTGCGCAATCCCGACTCGCCCCTCGTCAAGGCGATGCCGGACGCCACCATCGACCTTCAGAATGTCGCCTCCCTCCTTCAGCGCCTTGAATTGCGCGGCGTCGACGTTGGCACGCGCTGGGACACAATCGCTGAGATCTGCGCCGGGCGCATCACGGACCACGCCAACCCGTTCAGTAGCGCACATGACGCGATGGCGCTGGCAGCCGTTGGCCGCTTCGATCTGGTGGAGCAGCTGGTTGAGGACATGCAACGTTTCGGAGAAGGCAACGGCGTCGTCGGCGCTGTCACCCGCACCATTGGCGCACCACTGGTGGCGGCGATGGCCGCGCATCGCCGCCACGACTACGATCGCGTCCTTGAGCTTATGTGGCCGATCAGGCGCGACCTGCACCAAGTCGGCGGCAGCCACGCGCAGCGGGACATCTTCTTCCAGGTGCTGACCGATGCGGCGATCCGTGCCGGCCGCAAGACGGAGGCCCGCCTGTTGCTGGAAGATGTGACGGGCATCGGCTTTGAGCGTGTGCACGAGCGCTCGCTTTACGCGGATGCCGCAGCTTTCGCTGCCTGATCGGCGCCTCGCGGCTATCCCGTCCGACGCGTCTCGATCGAGCGCCAGCCGCTTCAGGACGAGACGATTGATTTCTCTGTGCTGGAAATACACCGCAAAAAAACGGCAACGTCTCGAAAAAGAACTTCCAATTATAAATTGGCAGGACTAACACGTCTTGTATTTTGGTGCCTTAGGCACGATATGTATAATTCGGCCCGAATTCAATCGGTCCGCCGTTCGCAGGCGCTCGCCACGCGTTTTTGATTTGATGGGCAGAGAAAAAACGAGCCGTCGGGTTGGGCGACAAGCCTCGTACGGCTGTATACGTGTTGCCATGTAAGCGTGAGGACAAGCACGCAACAAGCCTTGTCGTCTGCCACAAAGAACGATCAGACAATACGTTCCTCGCAGCAAGATTTGGCTTGCCTGGCGGCAGCGCAACTGTGTCCGCACACAAAACAGAAAGTATTCCAAAAAATGACAATGAGCAATGTGACCAAGGCAATCATTGGGGGCTTCGTTGCCGGTGCGATCTTTAGCGCGGCCGCAGGTTTCTCGGTGGGTGGCTGGATGACCGGCAGCAAGGCAGAATCACTCGCGCAAGACAGAGAGTCGAGCGCGGTTGCAACGGCGCTTGCGCCAATCTGCGTGACCAATTTCAACGAAGCCGGCGACCGGTCGGCTAAACTGTCCGAACTCAAGGGGCGCAACGAATGGCAACGAACCGTTTTCATTGAAGACGGTGGCTGGGCAAAAATGCCTGGTGGCGACAAGTCAAATCGCAGCGTGGCAAGGATGTGCGCTGACTTGCTCATTGCGGAAAAATAGCACAAACGGACGCATGCCGCGCACCGCTCAAATAAGACTTGGTCCGGATGCTCGCTCAGGACGATCAAAAATAGATCGACATGCAAAGCCGGTGGTATTGAGGAATTGGAGAGAAATAGACAGCTCCAAATTCCCAGGCTTTTTGGTGCGGCAGTGGGAACGAATAATGCGAAAATAAGCCAACCCAATTCATGGGCCGTATCCGCTTGGAGCTGCGTGCACGCGCGAGCGAATGGAAAGAGACAGCGACAGTGACTGTGATGAACACGACGAAATCAATCGGTTGGAGTGTGGTCATCGCAGTCGCGATGAGCGTCCTTGGTGCAGCGGCTTGGGCGGCAGAAATTGCGACGCAACAGGTGCCGGAAAACGCCCGCGCGAAGGGCTACGGCAGTGGCTGGGAGTGCAGTCACGGCTACCGGGCAACCAACGGCACCTGTGAGGTTGTCCAGGTCCCGGCGAACGCGTATCCGACAAGAAGCACTTTTGGCGCAGTCTGGAAATGCAAGCGCGGCTACGTCCAGGAAAACGAGACATGCGCCCCGATCAATATTCCGGAGCACGGGTACCTGGGCGCGGATGGTGACGAAATCAGTTGCAATCGCGGCTACCTCAAGGTCGAGGAAGACTGCGTTGCAGTGCAGGTGCCCGCCAATGGCTACTTGTGGAACGACACCTATGGCCGCGGTTGGGCATGCGAGCGTGGTTTCCTCGCCAGCAACAAGAGCTGCGAACCCATCGAAGTGCCCAAGAATGCCCATCTCGATTTCTTCGGGATCGGGTGGGTATGCGATCCATCGTATCGACTCGAGCAAGGCCAGTGCGTCGGGGAATGAGCGCCGACGAATAAGGTGATCGGCCCGGGGGGGGGCGGCGTCTAAGTCTGCCGGTGTTCAGGTCGCGGCAGCCCCGCGCGCGCCATGCGTGCGTTGCGGCACACCGGGCTGTAGCGAGAAGTGCGTGTGCGTACCAAGCCATTGCCCAGCGACCCGACGAAACGTCACGGTCGCCCGGCCCGGCCGGTCAAACGATGTGCCCGTCTCATCATACCCGGTAGACGTCCACGGCACCGCCGCCCAGGCCGTATCGCCATCGATGGCACCAACGAGTTCGTCAACCAGGAAGCGGAAGCCGGTGATGTTGGGCCAGATCTTTTCCCATTGCTCTTTTTGCAGCACATCGATGCCGACCACGAAGGCAGCGTGTGTTCCAAAGCCGATCACGTCCGCTGAGAAGAGCGCCCGCGCGCTTTGAAAGTCCACCGACGCGACATGACCACCCCAGGTCCGGAACCAGTGCCGCAGCTCGTCGAGGTCTTTTTCCATCGTTCCGTCTCGCGTTACGCACACCCGCCATGCCAACGAGTGCGATGATTGCGCGCCGAAGATAGTCCAGCAACTTCGGCGTCGTGTCAGCTTATCGTATCGCAATCCGCTTGCTGCGGCAGGGGTAGGCTCGACCTCGGTTTATCAACGTCGGGATGGAGGCACCGCCAATCCTGTCGCCGCGCCTCATGATCCGCCAAGATAATCCAGGCTCGCGAAAACGAGCGTCACAACACCAATCACCAGCAGCACGACCAGCGCCGACACGCGAAAGTGCCGTTGGCCGCTGCTCCGAAAATACCGGCTCCCGATCCACGTCGCGAACGAATAAACCGGCACAAGCGCGAGGCCGATGACGATCGCGTCCGTGGTGAACAATCCGTGCCAGTAGAGTGGTGGCACCGCGGACAACGCAATAGCGGTCATCACGGCAAGGACATTGCCCCTCTGGCGCTCTGGTTGACCTTCACGCGACAGGGCGACGGCAACGACGGGGGGACCGCCGATGCCCGCGGCGCCCTGCACGAGGCCGCCAACTGTTCCCGACAGGATCAGGAGGCCTGGCGCGACCTGCTGCGCCAGCCGCCAGCCCATCGCCAGAAACCCGACCATGACGATGACCAGGCCCGAGATGATGATCTTCATGAGGCCGGGATCAAGCGAGACCAGCAACAAGGTGCCAAATGGAGCGGCAATGAACACAGCGGCTGCGATCGGGCCAATAATCGGCCATTCACTGTGCCGAACGGCATCGGGCAACAACTGAAACGTCGACGGTAAACCCATCACCGTCATGATCGGCAACGCCATCAGCGGCCCGAACATGAGACTGATGATGGGAACGCTGACGAGCGCAGCCCCAAAGCCGACGAAGCCGCGAAGAAATCCCGCCAGGACGACAGCGAGCGCAACGATGATCAGACGTTCATCGGCATAATTGGCAATGAGCTGAGAAAGCCACTCAGGTAGGTGCAAGGATCGTTACCGCTCTCATCGGATGCTCGGACCTCATGCCGTCGGCATGTCCAAATCAATCAGCATTGTCCGCTTCGTTTCCAGATCATTCGGTGCCCATCCGATCGTCAAGAGTAGGCGGAAGGCTGCCACGCGTGCGTAACAGGTGCGAACAGTTCTTCTGGCGAAAGCTCGCGCTCGGCAATGCCCTGCATGAAAGAGTAGCGGCACAGCGTGCGAAGGGCATCGAGGTTTTCCTGAACCCCATTTCTCCACAGCGGCGGATTGAATGTCGCGCGCAGCCGTGCCGCCTCATGCGCGTTCCATGGCAGCATCGTGTAGGCCGACTGGGTTTCAAGCAGACGGTTCGCGGAATACCGCATCGAGTCATCGAAGGCCTCGCACAGGCCGAGCGCAATCTGCGGGTCCTGTTCCAGCCGGTCGCGCCGAATGCCGACGAGATGCATGATCGGGAAGTGGCGGGTGCGGTGATAATAGTCACGTTCGATTGCGGGCCAGTCCTCGAACAGGCGGCGCACGTTTGGCGCACCATCGATGTAGGCTTGCGGCGGCTTGTAGGCGATCATGGCATCGATGCGCCCATCGGCCAGCATGTCGGAAAGGCAATCACTATCGTCGATTTTCGTGATCTCGACATCGCGCGGTAGAACGCGGGCGATCGGAATGTCGTCCTTCCGATCGGCGCGCCCGTAGCACCACCGGATATCCTGGCTTCTGACCCCGAACTCGTCCTCGATCATGCCGCGCGCCACCAGGGCCGCCGTCATCGTAAATTCCCGCACGCCGACCAGCCGGCCGGCAAGATCACGCGGCCCCTTGATGCCGCGATCATCGCGGATGTAGATCGCGGAGTGACGGAAGGAACGCGAGGGAAAGATCGGCAAGCCCACATAGGGGCAGTCGCCGATCGAGGTCAGATAAAGATAGTTCGAAAACGACAGCTCCGAGACATCGTAGGTGGCCGCGTCGAATGCGGTTGCAAAGATCGTCTCAAGCGGTGCGGTGACATAAGTCGCCTGCGCGCCAGTGGACGTGCCTGTGAACGGGATCAGCCCGGCCATCAAAGGCAGCGTTCGGTCGTTCGCCCCGACGGCGATTGTCAGGTGGTCTTTGCTCAACGGGTCATCCTCTTGCAATGCAGCCATCCAAAAGCGACGGCGGCGCGACGGCTTGGCACTTGATCGGCCGCCACCTTCAAAGCTGTCGGGCTGGAACACAAGGACAGGCCGCGACGAATTCTCATATGGATTGCAGGCCTGCGCCGCCGCGACGTAGGCTCGTCCACCATTAAGATATCACGGAGCAGCCAGATGCCCATCCGGATCATCGGCATGATCGGCGTCTCGCCGCCGGCGTCTGATACGCAACTCATTGTCATCGAAGGCGCCCTTTCGCCGGATTATGTGGTTCGATTCGCCCGGGCCCATGAGGCCGCCGGCTTCGATATGGCGCTGGTTGGCTATTCCTCCTCCTCGGCCGAAGGCTTTCTCGTCGCCCAGCACGCAGCCGCCAACACCGACCGCCTCGCCTACCTCATCGCCCACCGCCCGGGGTTTGTCGCCCCGACCTTGATGGCGCGCAAGATCGCAACCTTCGACCAGATCAACGATGGCCGCCTCGCCGTCCACATCATCACCGGCAAGAGCGACGCCGAGCAGCAGGGCGATGGCGACTACAGCCCGAAGGTCGAGCGCTACGCCCGCGCCACCGAGTATCTGGACCTGATGCGCCGGACCTGGACCGCGACGGAGCCCTTCGACTTCGAAGGCGCGTTCTACCGCGTGACCGGAGCGGCCTCCGATGTGCTGCCAAGGCAGGACCCGCACCCGCCGCTTTATTTCGGCGGCGCATCCGAAGGCGCGCTCACCATGGGAGCTGAGCATTGCGACGTCTACGCGATCTACGGCGAGCCCCTCGCGACGACTGCCGAGCGCATCGCCGATTTCAGACAGCGCGCGGCAGCGTTCGGCCGCACGCCCGGCTTCAACGCTTCCTTCCGCCCGATCATCGCCGAAACGGACGCAGCCGCCTGGGACAAGGCGCGCCGCATTCTGGATGGCATGGCCGGCGCCCGCGGCTGGGCGCGCCAGGAGAACACGACCGCGCCCGTCGACAACGCCGGTCGCCGCATCTTCCAGTTCGCCGTCGAAAAGGACATCTATGACGATTGCCTCTGGATGGGCATCGCAAAGGCAACCGGCGCGCTCGGCAACACATCCTGCCTCGTTGGCACGCCTGAGAAAGTCGCCCGCGCCATCGCGCGTTATTACGAGATCGGCGTCGAGAGCATCTTGATCCGCGGTTTCGATCCCTTCGAGGATACGGTCGCGTTCGGCCGCGAACTGATCCCACGCATTCGCGCCGAGGTTGCCGTAATCGATCAGGCCCGGGCGGCAGCCAATTGAGATTGTGCAGCAAAAGCCTCTGAGACCAGCGTCGAGCCGCACTTTCAGGCGCGGAGATCAGGTTTGTGGCGCAACGCCCAAGAGTTCGTTTCCTTGCGAGGGCCGCGCGCCATCTTGAAAGTGAAGACGCTCAGGCTTATAATGCTCCATGGTCGAAAATCCTAAAAGTCGTAAAATCAACAACTTGCTGGCTCAGAAGATGCCTGAGCGGGATCGGTCCGCCGTTTTGGCTCGGATCGACGAACAAAAGCGCTTGCGGGATCTTGAAGCGTCGCAAGTTATGAAAGAGCACGAGGCCAAGAGGTTGGCGACCCTTGCGAAGACGGCACGGCTGAGAGCTGAGCGCCTGGCGAGACTTGCTGAAACACAGCCGCCCGTGAAAACCAAACGGCGCAAGAAAGCCTGAAGTTCCACCGCGCATTAGTTGTGTTGGGCGTTAAGTCCTCTTTGAACGCGGTTGGAAGCTTGACCCGGTACGGTCGCCAAGCCGCGCCCGCCTGCAGCATTTTCGTGATTGCCGCGCGACCGTGCCTCTAAGGCCTCTCCAGTCCCCCGCACAAGTAGCCTCAACGCAGGACTGATATTTGCGCCAAAACCCTCAATTCGAACGACCAGATGTTGCCTGCAGCAGTCAAAGCGCGGACATTGGCGCTCGAATTTTGGCGGCCAGCCGGACCCTTCGGTTGGCCCGTGCTGGAGCGTGACGATGAAATTCAGTTTCTCGGATGAGCAGCAGGCTTTCCGCGAGTCGATCCGCCGTTTCCTGGCGGATAAGTCGCCGACCACCGAGGTGCGTCGGCTGATGGAAACGGATGCGGGCTGCGACCGCGCCGTCTGGCGGCAATTGTCGCAGGAACTCGGGATCACGGGCATCGCCATTCCCGAAGCCTATGGCGGCCAGGGGTTCGGCATCAGCGAATTGGCGATCGCCCTTGAAGAGGCGGGCCGCGCGTTGCTCTGCGCCCCACTCTTTGCATCTGGCGTGATGGCGGCCACGGCAATCCTCAAGGGCGCCACCGAGGCGCAGAAGCAAGCCCTGCTGCCCGCCATTGCGAGCGGTGAGACGGTGGCAACGCTCGCGATCGCGGAAGATGCCGGGCGGTGGGAGGCATCAGCGATCGAGATGAAGGCGACGTCGTCCGGCGAGGCCTTCCGGCTCAATGGAACCAAGAGTTTCGTTGTGGATGGCCACAGCGCCGATCAGTTCATCGTTGCCGCGCGCACCGGCGGCGCGGGTGGTGATGCGGATGGCGTCTCCTTGTTCCGGGTTTCAGGGGATGCGGAGGGGCTCAACAAAAGGCTGCTCAAGTCCACCGACCAGACCCGGAAGCTGGCGCGCGTCACCTTCGACAACGTCGAAGCTGAATTGATCGGCACGAGGGGCGCCGCCGCGGCACCGCTTCGTGACACACTCGACATCGCCGCCATTTGCCTCGCCAATGAAATGGTCGGGGGCGCTGAGCGTCTGCTCGAAAGTGCGATTGAATACGCCAACATCCGCGTCCAGTTCGGCCGCCCGATCGGGTCGTTCCAGTCGCTGAAGCACAAGGCTGCCGACATGCTGCTCGATGTCGAGCTTGCAAAGTCCGCCGCCTACTATGCCGCCGCTGCCGTCGATGAGGGTGACGACGATATCACGGCGCTGGCCTCGATCGCCAAATCCGCCGCGGCTGATGCCTATATGCAGACCGCGATCCACACCGTTCAGATCCACGGCGGCATTGGCTTTACGTGGGATAACGACACGCATCTTTGGTACAAGCGCGCGAAAAGCTCGGAGGTGTTTCTTGGAACCTCGGCTGAGCATCGCGAGCGCCTGATGCAGCAAACGATCGTATGAGGCGAGGGACCCATGAGCGAGATCACCGAAGAGAGCGTCCGTGCCGAAGTGAGCACGTGGCTGGCCGAGAACTGGGATGCCAGCCTCAGTCTGATTGACTGGCGCAATAGATTGATCGATTCCGGCTGGGGCATGCCGCATTGGCCGAAGCAATGGTATGGCCGCGATTTGCCGGTCGGCATGGTCGCCATCGTCGAAGAGGAAATCGAGCGAGCCGGCGCGATCGGCGTTGCCAAGACCGGTATCCGCCCACTGGCGGCGGCGACAATTCTCGTGCACGGTACGGACTATCAGAAGGAGAAGTATCTCCGGCCGAACCTTACCGGCGAACATGCCTGGTGCCAGCTCTTCAGCGAGCCGGGCAGCGGATCGGATCTGGCAGGCGCCGCCACCAAGGCTGAGCTCAAGGGCAACAAGTGGGTCATCAACGGCCAGAAGGTCTGGACCACCAGCGCACACGTCGCCGACTACGGTTTGCTGCTCGCGCGCACCAACGTCGACGAAGTCAAGCACAAGGGCCTTGCGTATTTCATCATCGACATGAAGCAGCCCGGCGTCGACGTCGTCCCGTTGCGCCAGATGAATGGCCACGCGTCGTTCAACCAGGTGTTTCTGACAAACGCCGAGGTGCCGCCCGAAGAGATGGTCGAGCAGGAAGGCGAGGGCTGGAAAATTGCAACGACCACGCTGATGCACGAGCGCCGCGGCGCCGACTCGCTCAAGCGATACCAGAAGCCCAAGGACCTGCCTGAGCGCATCTACCAGGAAGAGGCCGAGGAGATCCGCGTCGCCCTCGAGCCCTACACCTGGTATCCGCAGCGCGCCGGCCGGGTCGACCTCATCGTTGAGCGCGCCAGGGAGACCGGCACCGATCAGGACCCCGTCATTCGCCAGGAGATCGCCAAGGTGCTGATCCTTTCGCAATGCGCCGAGTGGACGGCGCGCCGCGCCCGGGCAGCGCAACAGGAAGGCCGTCCCCAGGGGCCGGAGGGGTCGCTCGGTAAACTGGCCTCCAGCTATGTCGCGAAGGCCGCCAACAACGTGCACACCATGATCAGTGGGGCCGATGCCATGCTGACCGGCGAAGACAGCCCGATGGGTGGCGTGATCGCCGAGGTCCTGGTTTCGACGCCGGCGATTTCAATCGCCGGCGGCACCGACGAGATCCAGAAGAACATCATCGCCGAGCGGGTTCTGAAGATGCCGAAGGAGCCGCGCACCGACACCGACCGGCCGTTCAAGGACGTGCCGAAGAACTTGGTGTCGTGATCGGATAGCACCATGTCGCTCTCGCCCCGGCTGCAAGGCCGACCATTACGAGAGGACGAGGGTGCGCCGCGTTTGACGTTTGCTGCGTCAATCGCGGGCCCGTGCCTCGCTCTGAAGAGAGGGGCCTTGTCCGATCTCGCGCGAGCCAAACTCGGTGCTATCGTCGCGGCCGGCCGGCGGAGCCTGTGCAATCACCGCGAAACGCCATAGAGTGCGCCGATCTGAAGACGGCAGCGAGCAGGCACCGTGGCGCTTCCCGCAACGAAAATTAGAAACGCCGAGCAGACCCGCGCGCAGTTGCTCGCAGCAGCCAAGCGCGAATTCGCGCGGCACGGCTTCCACGGTGCGCGCGTCGAGCGCATCGTCAAGCAGGCCGGCTGCAACATGCGCATGCTCTATCACTACTTCGACAATAAAGAGAACCTGTACCTCAAGGTCCTGGAGGCGGTTTATTTCGACATCCGCAACAAGGAGCGCCAACTCAATCTGACAGCGCACGCGCCGAGCGAGGCGTTGCGCCTTCTGGTCCGCTTCACATGGGACCACTTCCTGGCGAACCGGGTCTTTATCGACATAACGCGCAACGAGAACCTGGTTGGCGGCCGGTTTATCCGAAAATCGGTCGTGATCTCCGAGATGTCATCGCCGCTGATCGACGCGATTGCCGATATCCTCGAACGCGGGCTGGCAACCGGTGAGTTTCAGCATGACGCCGACCCCCTGCAACTCTACGTCTCGGTCGTGGCGTTATGTTCCCATCACCTCAACAACGCCCATACACTGTCCGCAGCCTTCGGAACGGACCTCGGCGATCAGGCTTGGCTCGAGGCGCGTCATACCCACGTCGAGACAATGGCGCTCCGGTTCGTTGGCGCCAAAGGCGCGGCCCCGAATGGGATTGCACGGCGGCGCAAGCCAAGCCATAAGTAATATTACACTTACATCCAATATGGCTGATCCATCATGACGTCGACTGTTGAACAGCGCCTTGCCGCGCTTGGGCTTTCTCTGCCGGAACGCTGCGATCCGCGCGGCAACTTCTTGCCGTTCGAGCGGGCTGGCGATCTGGTTTTCATGGCCGGCCAGATCTGCGAATGGAACGGAGAAGTCCCCTATACCGGCCCCGTTCGCGCAGCGGACCTTGAGGCGGGCGACGGTGAGGCATCGATCTCGCTGGAAGAGGGGCGGAAGGCGGCGGAACTGTGCGCGCTCAATCTCCTGTTTCATCTGCGCACCGCGTGTGGCGGTGATCTCAATCGCGTGGTCTCCGTCGTGCGCGTCGGCGGTTTCGTGAACTGCCGGTTCGGGTTCGACAAGTCACCGGCTGCCATCAACGGCGCCTCGGACCTCTTCATTGCGGTGTTCGGCGATGCCGGTCGCCATGCCCGCACCGCGGTCGGTGTCGCCGGGCTGCCGGCCAATGCATCCGTTGAAGTGGACGCTGTTTTCAAGGTCAGATGAGGTTGGCGGCCATCGCCCGTCAGTCCGTGCCGGTCCCAAGTGCCGGCCGCGCGATGATTGGCAACGCGCCGGCCAGAGCCGCAGAGTGAGCGATCAACCGGCGGTCGGTGTCGGGCGCAGCCGCAAACATCATGGCAAGCGGCAGGCCATGGGGATCGAGGCCGATCGGCGCGCAGGTCAACGGACCGCCGAGTGCGGTCCAGGGGCTGAGATAGGATTGGTCGCCGGTCTGGGTCAGATCGCGCGGCGCACCACCCGGCACCGGATGGGCCAGCACGAGATCGATGCCGGCCAGAGCCTCCCAGAACAGCGCGCGCGCGTCGACGAGACGGGCACTTGCCTTGCGATAGGCGTCAGGCTCGATGCGCGCCCCCTCATCGAGGGCAGCAGAAATCTTCGGCTGAAGCCCATGCCGCGATCCGCCCAGAAACGCCGTTAAATCGCGGGCTGCCTCGAACAGCATGATCGTGCGATGGAGATCGAGAAGCTCCTTGAAGGATACCGGCGAGGGCCGCCGGGTAATGGTGTGGCCCATCGCAGCGAACCGGGCGGCGGCGGCATCGAACGCGGCCACCTGATCCTCCTGTGGTGATTGTTCCGGAACCTCCAATATTGCGATCTCCAGGCGCTCTGCCGCCGCCGCTTGTGGCGCCGCGATGGTCCTCCTGAAGACGGTCTCAAGCACCGGGAAGACAGTCTCGATCCACTCAAACGACTGCGCAATCACGCCGACTTGATCGAACGACCGCGCAAGGGGCGCAACGCCATCGGTCGGCAGCAGGTCAAGACTGGGCTTATAGGCGGTGACCCCGCTGTAGCACGCCGGTCGAATGAGTGAGCCTGCGGTCTGCGTGCCCAGGGCAAGAGGCACGATGCCGGCGCCAACCACGGCGCCGGAACCGCTGCTGGAACCGCCAGGCGTGTGTCGGGGGTCATAGGGGTTGCGTGAAATCGTCGGATCGATGAAGGCGAATTCGGTTGTCCGGGTCTTGCCGATAGGAACGGCGCCGGCATCGCGCAGCGCGGCCACAACGGCGGCATCGCGCTCGGCCGGCCCTGCCTCTGTAAACCGCCGGCTGCCATAGCGCGTCGGCTGGCCTGCGACATCGATGATGTCCTTGACGGCGACGGGCACGCCCTGAAGGCGGCCGACCGCGCTGGCCGTCTCCAGCGCCATCAAGTCCGCCTCGTCGGGGAGATGGGCCCAGGCCCCAATTCGCGGCTCCCAGGCATGTGCGTCTTCGAGTGCGCAAGCCACCTTGTCCGATCGCGTATCCGGCGCTGACATTGTCTGCGTCTCCAACGGTTGCCGCCGCCGGGGCATCGATGCGGTTGCTATCGCGCCGCGGTCGTCGGGTTCAAACTGGCACAATTCTCGCTCTTAAGTAAACGCCTTCTTACTTATGAGGCTGGATCAGGTCTTTGAGGGTTCGTATTGCCCAAGCATTGGGCGAGCCGCAACCAATCTGCCTTGAAAACCGGCAGTGAGCAGGCATCAACCCCGCTCCGGATGACGTTCCGGAGATGTCGATGGAGAAGAAGATGCTGTTTTCGCGATTCTCACGACGCCCGTTGTTTGAGGGATCGAACGATAGATCCGCAAGTGTGGCGCGCGGCGCCTCCCGCGCGCTGCTGGCGGGTGCGTTCGCAACGGGCGCCTTGCTGCTTTCCGGCCTGGCCGGACAGTCCACAGCGGCCGAACTCAGGCTGCTGTCGAGTTTCAACTCGACCCAGAAGCCAACCTACGCGGTGCTTGAACGCTATCTCGAGAACGTCAAGGCGATTGGCGGCGAAGCGGTCAAGATCAAGATCAGCGGCCCGGAAGTCGTCCCGATCTTCGAACAGCTCCAGCCGGTCGCGTCCGGTGTTTTCGACATGCTCTACACCCACCCCGTGTTTCACGCAGGCGAAGGCGGCCTTGCCCTGACGGTGGACGCAATCGACATCGACCCGATCGCGCGTCGCAAGGCGGGCGTGTGGGAGTATGTCGACACGTTCTACCAGAAAAAGCATGGCCTCAAGCTGGTCGCGATGATGAGCACGAGCATGTCCGGCTACCACCTCTTCACCAAGGAGCCGCTGTCTGAGGCAGGCGACCTTAGCGGGCGCAAGGTGCGCGGCACGCCGACGTACCATGGCGTCATTCGTGCACTCGGTGCGGAGCCCGTCGTGCTGCCGGGGTCCGAGATCTATTCCGCGCTCCAGAAGGGCATCGTGGACGGCGCTGGCTGGCCGGCCGCCGGCATGGTGTCGATGAAGCACTACGAAGTGGCGGCCTATCGCCTGCGCCCGACGTTCGGCGTTGCGACACAGCCCGTCTTCATCAACATGGCCGCCTGGGAGAAGCTCAGCGAAGCCGAGCAGAAGATTCTGCTCGAAGCCGGCGAGAAGACGGAACTCGAGATGCCCTGGCTCGGCAACGCCATCCAGAATGAAGAGGACGCGAAACTCAACGAACTCGGCGTCAAGGTCATCCAGCTTTCTCCGGAGATGGCAACCAAAGTGCAGGATGCATTCATGGAAAGCATCTGGGAACTTGGCACGAAGTGCTGCCAGGACGCCGCCGCTGAACTTCGCGCGATCGCGAAGAAGGCTGGCCTGACGAAATAGACGGCGTGGCGCTGGTCCGCTCGGTCGGTGGACCAGCGCCCACCATCTTCCATCATATGGGCACTCGGGGAGGGTCGTGGTTGTGCTTCGCGGGTTTGAGCGCGCTCTTGCCGTAACGCGTGTGACCGGGGCTGCGCTGGCGGCTGCGGCGCTGGGCGTGATCGTTATCGCCTACAGCTATGAAGTCGTCGCCCGCTACTTCTTCGGTGCACCCACCTGGTGGTCAGCCGAACTGGTGTCCTATCTGCTGTGCATCATGACCTTCTCGATGATGCCCTTCGTCACCGCCACCCGCGGTCACGTCGCCGTCACGATCCTGCTCGACGCGCTGCCGCCGCGATGGGGTGACATCGCCACACGGGCGATCGCGGCGCTAGGGGCTGCGGCATGTGCCGCCGTTGCCTATTTCGCCTTCGATGAGACCAGCCGGCAGTTTGTGCGCGGCATCCAGATGATGGCCGCGCACCCGATCCCGAAATGGTGGATCTCGATATGGATCGTCATCGGATTTTCGCTGTCAGCCCTTGAGTTTCTCAGACTGGCCATCGTCGCGGACGCAGCAAAGGGTGCAGCAAAGGGTGACGTAAACCGCGAGGGCGATAGCTGATCATGGAATGGTGGCTCGTCCTCACGGTCCTCGGCACGCTGTTGCTGGCCTTGTTCTTCACCGGCATGCCGATCTTTCTGGCGTTCCTCGCGATCAATGTCGGCGGCGTCCTTGTCTTCCTGGGCCCGGGCGCGTTTGGCATGTTGGTCAATTCCGTCTTCTCGACGACGACCACGGGCACGCTCACGGCGATCCCGCTTTTTGTCCTGATGGGCGAGATCCTGTTTCGGTCGGGATCAACGACGGTACTCTTCGAGGCGATCGACCGCCTGATCGGGAAGATCGCCGGGCGGCAGTACGCGCTGGCGATGGTTCTATCGACCGTCTTTGGCGCCCTTTCCGGATCCAACATGGCCGTCGCCGCGATGATGGGGCGCACGATTTATCCCGGCATGATCGCCCGCGGGTACGACGAGAAACTCTCGATCGGCGTGATACTCGCCGGCGCCAGCCTCGCACCGATCATTCCGCCAAGCGTGCTCGCGATCATCATCGCAACGCTGGCGAATGTCTCTGTTGCCGGGCTTCTCGTGGCCGGCATCGTGCCGGGCCTTATCCTCTCCGCCATGTTCCTTGGCTACGCGCTGATCCGATGCGCATTCAACCCCGCGCTTGCGCCACAGGCAGCCCGCGAGGAAACCGCAGGCCCGCAGCGCTCCCTCGCGGTTCTCCTGCTCAGGTGCCTGCCGTTCGCGATCATCATCTTCTCGGTGATGGGACTGATCCTGGCCGGCGTCGCCACGCCATCGGAGTCCGCTGCGACCGGTGTCGTCGGCGCAGTCGTCACCGCGGCAATCTTCCGCCAGTTGTCTCTCACGCTGCTCTGGGACAGCCTCAAGCAGTCAGCCTACATCGCCAGCATGATCCTGCTGATCATGGCCTCGTCGACAATGTTTTCGCAGCTTCTGGCTTTCAGCGGCGCCACCAGCAATCTCGCGTCGATCGTGACACAAAGCGACCTGGAGCCTGTGTTCATCTTTCTGTTGATGATGGTGATCGTGTTCGTCTTCTGCATGTTCATCGACCAGGTCGCCTTGATGCTTGTCGTCATTCCGATCTATCTGCCGATCGTGGAGGCCCTCGCGTTCGATCCGATCTGGTTCTGGTTGTTGATGTTGTTGAACGTGACCATCGGCGGCATGACGCCGCCGTTTGGCTACGCCTTGTTCGCGTTCAAGGGCGTCGCGCCGAATACCGATCTGAAGACCATCATCGCCTCGACATACCCGTTCATCGTGCTGTTCCTCATCGGAATGGCCATCATCTACGCGTTCCCCCAGACAGCGACGTTCCTGCCCGCCCAGTTGTCATGATGCGTCATCGATTGCGTCTGCGCTGGGATTTGGGTTTGATCGTTTTGCTGGCGAAGGCGTTTTCATCGTAGCATCGCCCGCAGGCGCTGATGGTGACCTTGGAGGAGTGAGAAATGTCGCGAAAAATCATGATCGCAGCCGCTCAGATGGGCCCGATTCAGAAAGCGGAAACCCGTGCGGAAGTGATCGACCGCATGTGCGGCCTGCTGCGCGATGCTCATGCCAAGGGCGCCGAGTTCGTGGTGTTCCCGGAACTGGCGCTGACGACGTTTTTCCCGCGCTGGTATTATGAAGATATCGCCGAGGCAGATGGCTGGTTCGAAAGTGCGATGCCGAACCCGGTAACCGCCCCGCTCTTCGCGTGCGCCAAGTCCCTCGGCCTTGCCATGAGCTTCGGTTATGCCGAACTGACCCCCGACGGGCACCGCTTCAATACGTCCATCCTCGTCGATCCG
This sequence comes from uncultured Alphaproteobacteria bacterium, assembly GCA_963696075.1. GTDB lineage: Bacteria > Pseudomonadota > Alphaproteobacteria > Rhizobiales > Hyphomicrobiaceae > CAJQQK01. The sequence goes on from CAVOJD010000006.1 coordinate 67,274, forward strand.
GCAGGCAGCATCGTTGGCAAGTATCGCAAGGTCCACCTCCCCGGCCACGCTGACTATGATCCCGACAGGGCCCATCAACATCTCGAAAAGCGATACTTCGAACCCGGCGATCTCGGCTTCCCCGTGTGGCGCTTCATGGGCGGCATCTTCGGCATGATGATCTGCAACGACCGCCGCTGGCCGGAAGCCTACCGCGTCATGGGGCTCCAGGGCGTCGAGGTGATCACGCTGGGCTTCAATACGCCGAGCGCTAACTCGCAGACCGAGGGCGAAGACACCGCGCAGCGGATCTTCCATCACAAGCTCTCGGTTCAGGCCGGCGCCTACCAGAACTCTGCCTGGGTCGTCGCCGTTGCCAAGGCTGGCATCGAGGATGGCCACGCCTTGTTCGGCGCCAGTGTCATCGTCGACCCCAACGGGCTGATCGTCGCTGAGACAACGACGGAAGCCGACGAAGTCATCGTCCATCCCTGCGATCTCGACGCAACCGCGTTCGGAAAGAAAACCATCTTCGACTTCGACCGGCACCGCCGCACCGAGCACTATGGGCGGATAACATCACAGACCGGCGCGATCCTGCCCGATTGAGCAAGCCGCGCGATCCGACCGCGGTTCTCCCCGATTGCCCAGTGAAGCGACAGGCACGGCCGCGGTTGCCGGTTTTTCAGGCTTGAACTCTCAGGCCTCTCCGCGCGACCCTGAAGGCGAGAAAGTCGTTTCTCTTCGGGAGCGTGATCGAGTGAGGGCCAACCAGTCCGCCAAGGCGGAACGGGCCTGGCGCTTCTCCAAAGCAAACACGCTCTGGCCCTGAAACGCCGACACGCCGCCGATGCGCGGCCTCAAAGGGAGTGGCACGATGAAACTCGGTGTCTTCATACCGATCGGCAACAACGGTTGGCTGATATCCACCACCTCGCCGCAATACATGCCGTCCTTCGAACTCAACAAGACCATCGTCGAAAAGGCTGAAAAATTCGATTTCGATTTCGCCCTGTCGATGATCAAGCTGCACGGCTTCGGCGGGCCGTCGCAGTTCTGGGACCATAACCTCGAATCATTCACGCTGATGGCAGGCCTCGCCGCCGTAACGAAGCGGATCGACCTGTTCGCGACCTGCGCCGTCTTGACGATGCCGCCGGCAATTACCGCCCGCATGGCCGTCACGATCGATAGCATCGCGCCCGGGCGCTTCGGCGTGAACATCATCTCCGGCTGGCAGCGCCGCGAATATACGCAGATGGGACTCTGGCCGGGGGCCGAGCACTATAAGCGGCGCTATGATTATTGCGCCGAGTACGTGACCATCATGAAGGAGCTCTGGGAGACGGGCCACTCCGACCTCAAGGGCGACTTCTTCACGATGGACGACTGCCGCTTGAGCCCGTTGCCGTCCGCGCCGGTCAAGATCATCTGTGCCGCGCAAAGTGATGCCGGCACGCGCTATGCCGCCCAGCACGCCGACTATAACTTCTGCGCAAGCTTCGGCCTGAACAAGCCGACCGCCATTGCACCGAGTGTGGCTCGGCTGGTCAAGGCGACGGAGGAGACCGGGCGCAAGTGCGGCGCCTTGATCCTGACCATGGTCATCGCGGACGAAACCGATGAAGCGGCCATGGCAAAGTGGGAACACTACGTCGCAGGCACCGACGTGGAGGCGATTGCCTATCGCGATGCGCAGGCGCGCGATGACCCGAGCCAGGACAAATACTCGATGCCGAACCGCCGTTCGATCGAGGGCACGGACAAGCTCCCGACGAACCAGGGCGTCCTGTGCGGCTCCTATGAAACGGTCGCGCGGATGCTGGACGAGATGGCCGAGGTCCCGGGCGTCGAGGGCGTCATGCTGACCTTCGATGACTTCGTCATCGGAATGGAGCAGTTCGGGACCCGCATTCTGCCCCTGATGCGCTGCCGCGAAAAGGTCCAGGCTGTCGCCTGAGCCAGGGCGGGGCACAGCTCCAAGATACTCTGGGCCGGGTTCCTGTCAGGAACCAGGCCTTCCCTATGTCGCGATGCGATGTTCGAGGCGGCCGGCAAGGCGAACCAGCGGCCACATGATCACCAGATAGAGCGCAGCCGCCATCACAATCGGCGTGGCGTTGTAGGTGACCGATCGCGCCATGTCGGCGGAATAGAGAAGCTCGGCAAATGAAACCACGCTCGCCAGCGCCGTCAGCTTCATGACTTCGAGCGTGTTCGAGGCAAGATCCGGCAGCACATTCCGCGCCGCCTGCGGGATGATGACGTGGGCCATCGTCTGGGTCGCGGTCAGCCCCGTTGCCCGGGCCGCATGCCACTGGCCCCGGCCGACACTTTCGATGCCGGCGCGGAATATTTCGCCATAGAAGCTCGACGTGTTCAGCGTAAACGCGATGACGACGGCGGCCAGCGGCGACAGGTTGATGCCGGCGAACGGCAGCGCCGAATAGATGAAGATCAAGAGCACAAGCGGCGGAATGGCCCGAAAGAAGTCGACGTAGACCCGCATCGCGATGCGCCCGATCAGCGATCGGCTGAGCCCGGCAACGGCAACGAGCAGCCCCGCGGCGGCCCCAAGCGGGATGACGATCGCGCAAAGCAGAAGCGTCATGCCAAGGCCGCGCAGCATCAGCGGCCAGGTCTGCAGCATGATGTCGACGTTGAAGAACTGCTGAATGAGATCTTCCATGTCAGGCCCTTTTCCACGCAAAGCGCGTCTCGATCCAGCGCCCGAGCACAACGACCGGCAGGAACAGGATGAGGTAGGCAAGCGCCCCGAGCGTCAGCGGTGTCGCGTTACCGGCGAACGACACCGCCGTCGTTGCCTGATTGAGGATCTCCGGCACGCCGATCACGGTGCCAAGCGCGGTATTCTTGACGATTGCGATGGTCCGGTTGGTGAGCGGCGGGATCGTGATCCGGATGGCCTGGGGCATGATGATGTAGACGAGCGTCTGCGTCGCAGAAAGGCCGCTCGCGCGCGCTGCATCCCACTGGCCTTTGCGCACCGACGTGATGCCGGCCCAGAAGATCTCCTCGGCAAAAGCTGCAAGCGTCAAGGACAGGACCAGCCAGAGCACGGTGAAGCCGGAAAGCGAAATGCCGATGTTCGGCAGGCCGAAAAAGAACAGCAGCACGAGTACCAGCGGCGGCAGCGAGCGCATGATGTCGGCAAAGATGATGATCGGCCAGGAGAGGATGCGCAGCCTGTAGCTACGCAGGATGGCAAGCAGCAGGCCCAGAATAATGCCCGTCACCACCACGGCGATACCGATCAGGAGCGTGACCAGCATGCCGCTCAGGATCAAAGGTGTGGTCTCGACGATAATCGGCCACTTGAAGAACGTGTCGAGGAAACGCTCGAAATTGCTCAACGTGCGTCATGCCTCGACTTGGGCCAGGAACGCGCGCGTACGCGCTTCAGTGGCGTTCTGGAAAATATCTTCGGGAGCGCCGCTTTCCACGATCCGCCCCTGATCCATGAAAATGACGCGATCGGCTGCCTCACGCGCGAACCGCATCTCATGGCTGACGACGACCATCGTCATGCCTTGTTCACGCAGACTACGCATGACCTCAAGGACCGAGCCGACCAGCTCGGGATCGAGCGCTGAGGTGGGTTCGTCGAAGAGGACGATCTTGGGCTCCAGCGCCAGCGAGCGGGCAATGCCAACCCGTTGCTGTTGTCCGCCAGAGAGTTCGTTGGGATAGGCGCCGGCCTTATCCGCGAGGCCGACCCGTTCAAGCGCTGCGAGGCCGATCTCGTTGGCCTCGGATTTCTGTTTTCCGAGCACTTTGCGCAGCGCCAGCGTCACGTTTCCAAGCGCCGTCATGTGCGGGTAGAGATTGAACTGCTGGAAAACCATTCCGATGCGGCGGCGAATGGCATTGAGGTCCGCCTTCGGATCGGTGACATCCTCGCCATCGACGAGGATGCGGCCGGACGTGACGTCCTCGAGTTCGATTACAGCAGCGAAGCAGCGTCGACTTGCCCGACCCCGACGGGCCGATAATGAACACCAGTTCCTGATCGGCGACGTCGAGGTCGATGCCTTCCAGCACCCGGGTCGAACCATAGCTTTTGTAGAGGGCGTCGATCCGCAACGGAACGGATCGAGCCTTGGCGCCAATGGGTTCAGCTTGCAGCATTGGCCTATCGAGCCTTTGTTCGAAATCCTCGGGAGCGTTCAGTTCACATTACCCGCACTTCGGTTCGCGCGGGGTCGGATCATAGCCTTCGAGGCCGGGCACGCCGGTGCCGGGAAAGACGGTGACGGCCGCCGAGCCTTCGGCAGGCTTCGTGCCGAACCACTTCTCATGCAGCGTCGCCATCGTGCCGTCCATCTTGATGCACTCGATGGCGTTCTCGAGAGCGATGCGCAGATCAGACGAGTCCTTGCGCAACGGCGCAGCAAAGATTTTTCCCGTCGAATAGAGGAAGGAGAGTTCAAGCTGCGGGTTCTTCTTGGCAGCCCACGCGACGGCCGTGTTGCCGGCGACATTGGCTGCCGCGCGGCCCGAGAGGACAGCCTGTATGGCGTCGCTTTGTGTGCCGAAGCTCTCCACCGTCCATCCGATCTTGGGCGCCAGGTCCCGCGCCCACCTGTCATAGGCGGAGCCCTTGTTGACCGAGACGACCTTGCCTTTGAGGTCTTCGAGCTTCTCGATCTTCTGCCCGCCCTTCTTGATCACGAATTGGAAGTCGGTGTTGAGATAGCCCTCGGTGAACAGAAGGTTCTTCGCGCGTTCCTCGGTCACCGTCGTGGGGGCTGCGACGAAATCGAGCTGACCGGCCTGGAGCGAGGGCAGAATGCCGGACCATTGCGTGGCCAGAATATCGATTTCACGGCCCATGCGTTTGGCGACTTCGGTGAAGAGGTCGATCTGAAACCCCTGTGTCCCGCCGGAAAGGTTCGGGAAGGCATGAGGGGCGAAGGTGCCGTCGACTGCGGTCTTGAGTTTTTCCGCGGTGCCGGGCTGCGTCGAGAGGGCAAGCAAGAGGGCTGCACCAATGAGCTTGAGTTTCATTTCGTATCTCCTGCGTTACTGCTGCGCTGCAGCAAAGATAGATCCTGGAAAGTTTTCGGGAACTGCTAATCGGCAGGCATTCTGATCAAAAGATCAGCACGGAAGGGCGTAGCTGGATCGCCCTGAAGGAACCGGCGCTGGAACCCGATCCACGCGCTGGGAGCTTTGGGATCAATTCAAAAAAACGGACACGGCCCGCGATGACGAAATATTTCCCATGATGCGTTTCTCCCGCGGTGGAATTTTACCGGAGATGGCAATCTATCGCCTATCCCTCTTGTATAGGAACTTGTATGATTGGAAGCATCGTTTTTTAGACTGACAAAGCGGCTGCATCCAGCGAAGGCATGACCATGAACTTACCGGAAAACGGCCTCGTCGCCGTCGTCAAGCGCGACTGCGAGACCTGCGTTATGACGGAGCCGGTGCTCGCAGCGCTCGCCGAAACTGGTTCGCTCACGGTCTATACCCAGGATGACCCGGCTTTCCCGGAAAGCGTGGCCCACGAGTACGATGCAACGCTCGACGTTTCCCACACCCTCAAGATCGAGGTTGTTCCAACCCTGCTCCGGCGGGAGGGCGGCCGCGAAGTCGCCCGCACCTTCGGCTGGAACAAGGCGGAGTGGCGAGACCTGACCGGCGTGGCGGCTTTGGGCGAGGACCTGCCGAACCTGCGCCCTGGCTGCGGTGCCAAGAATATCGAACCGGGCATCATCGAAGATCTTCTGGTCCGCCACGGTGAAACGGGCCTCCAAAGCCGCCGTATCGAATTCGGCGCCCAGGAAGACGAGATCGAGGCGCTGTTCGATCGTGGTTGGTCCGATGGTCTCCCGGTGGTGCCGCCAACCGAGGCGCGCGTCCTTCGCATGCTCGACGGCACCACTCGCGACCCGCAGGAGGTGATCGGCAAGGTGCCGAGCGACCTCGCTGACTGCACGATCGAAAAGATAGCCATCAACGCCGTCATGGCGGGCTGCAAGCCGGAATATCTACCCGTGGTCATTGCCGCGGTTGAGGCGGTCTTGGAAGAGCCGTTCGCCATGCATGGGGTGCTCGCCACCACCATGTTCGTCGGGCCGGTGGTGATCGTGAACGGTCCGATCCGCCGCGCGATCGGCATGAACGCCAAGGGCAATGCGCTGGGCCAGGGCTTCCGCGCCAACAACACCATCGGACGGGCCTTGCAACTCGTGATCCGAAACGTCGGCGGCGGCCGCCCGCAGGAAGTGGACCGCGCCACGCTCGGCAATCCGGGTAAGATTTCCTACTGCATCGCCGAGGATGAGGAAGGCTCGTGCTGGGACTCGCTCGCGGCCGAGCGCGGCATCCCCGAAGGCAAAAGCGCGGTTACCGTGTTCGCGGGCTTCGGCTTGCAGGGGATCGTGGACCAGAAGTCGCGCACCCCCGAAAGCCTCGCCCAGTCCTTCGCGGAGTGCCTCAAGGCGCTCCAGCACCCCAAGCTCTATCCCGGCGCCGATGCCCTGGTCGTGGTGTGCCCCGAACACGAGCGCACCTTCCGTGAAGCCGGCTGGAGCAAGGCGCGGCTCTACGAAGAACTTTACGCCCGCGCTCAGCGCCCGGCAGAAGAGGTGATGCCCGGAGCTGGCGGGATCGCGGAAGGGACAAGCGCGTTTCCAGCTGGTAGCATGGCGCGCAAGTTCCGTGACGGCGGCTTGTTGATTGTTCGTGCCGGCGGCGGTGCCGGCATGTTCAGCGGCATCATCGGCGGCTGGTCTGCCAGCGGCGAAAAAGGCTCCTCACCAGTAACAAAGGAGATCTCACTTTGACCACCATCCTGGACCCCACCGGCGAAAGGTCCGTTGCGGCCCGCCCGCGTCTGGCGCGGCCCGAACGGCTCGAGGGCTTGAAGGTCGGCCTTCTCGATATTGCGAAATCGAAGGGCGACGTCTTCCTCGACCGGATCGAGCAGCGGCTGACCGAGAGCGGGCTCGAAGTCAAACGCTACGCCAAGCCGACGAACACGCGGCCGGCGCCAACCCCTCTCTATCAGCAGATCGCGACCGAAGTTGATGTCGTGATCGAAGCGTTGAGCGATTGAGGCTCCTGCACGTCGTGCTGTACGCATGACATGGCGGAACTCGAGAGACGTGGCATTCCAGTTGTCGGCATCGCCACGACCGAGTTTGTGCAGGCAGCTGAAGCACAGGCAAAAGCGTTGGGCACGGACCCAGCCTACGTGTTTGTGCCACACCCGATCCAGGACCGCACGAACGAGGAGCTGCACGCCCTCGCAGATGTGCATCTGGATGCAATTCTGAAGGAATTGTCAGCCTCTCAGGCGTGATGCGTCATCCGTTGCTGAGGCGGGCCAAGACCCGAAGGATATCAGGCCGTCTGGCGCCGGGCCCGCCCGAAGCCAGACGGCTGGCAGATGCAACCGGCAACCGTGCGCGTGACACGCCGGCCATGTGCCGTCCGAACTTTGTGCGCCCTAGGTGCCGGCCGGCGCATAGAGGCAGACCCCGCGCAACCGGGAATCTCCCCACTCTGCGTAGTGGCGCATGCACGCATGGAAACGCGAATCCTGTGACGGCAGCATCTTGAAGCCGGCCGGGAAAACCACGGTGCCGTGCTTGGTCGTCGCCTTGATCGACCCATCGCCGAGAAACGTGATCGCCTCGACCGGCGCGCAATCCTTATCATCACAGCATCGCTTGCTATAGAAGCTGTGCGCGCTGGCCGGCGGCGCGAGCGCCAGGCTGACGATAAGCGTGACCATCGCGAGCGTTCCTGCCAGATGATCGCGTCGTGTGTTCCCATTCCCGTGCATCCTGACCTCCTGTCGCTGGCGTTGCTGGGACGGATCGATCAAAACGCAATCTCGAACCTCTCGCTGTGAGCTGGGTCTCAGCGCAGGACACATCGAGCGGCTATTTGTGGACGCAAGTTGGATGGCGTGCCGATTGGGTGCTGCTAAGGTTGGACAGGCCCCGGCCGGCAATTTCGCTGTCCACCGACAGGCCCGATGGCAATTGATAATTGAGGCTTGGTTAGGCAGATTTAGCGTCCGGGCGAATGCGCCAGCCCCATGCCGCGCACTGTTGGCATCTGCCTGATAGCGTTGGCGAGGCAATCGGCGCACGCTGGGTCGAAGCCCGATAGGTAAAGGACAGATGGGACAAGGAACTGTTACAGCGGCACTGCCGCAACCTCGAGTTCCCCGCCCGGGGCGGTTACGCGCGCTTGCATCCACCGTCGCCGGCGCGCTGCTGCTTGCTGTCGTGCAGCTCTGCGGGATGGCGCTGTCCGCCGCGCACCAGCCGGCATTGGCCGAAAGCCGCACGGCCCTGATCGCCGTCGCTGCCGACTACCAGCACCTGCGCGGCTCGGGCCTTGATGTCTCTGTCTTCCGCCGCCTCGCCGAAACCCTCACCCGTCAAGGCTACAAGGTCCACGAAACCTACAATGAACGTGGCTCGTTCCTGCGCGCCAAGCTGGCGCGTTTTGCAACCGACGCGCGCGACGCCGACGTTGCCCTCGTGATCCTCGCGGGCCACTTCGCCTCGAATGCCCGCGTCACCCTGTTTCTGCCCGTCGAAACAGAGACCGAGACAACCTCCGACATTTTCCTGCGCGGTATCCCCACCCGCTCGTTCCTGGCCGGGGCCGCATTGGCGAGGCGCGGCGTGGTCGCGCGGCTCGCAACCTTCCCAGCCCTGCCGGACCGGTTTACCGGCCTCGTCTCCTACCCGCGCATCGAGGCTGAGACACCGCCCGGAATTGCGCTTGCAACCTCAGGCGCGGCAAGCAGCCCGCCCGCTGCCTTGGATGAGAAGGCAGCCCAGGCCGCGCGCGCCTTGGACCGCGAATTGAAAGGCGGCGATTGGGACATGCGCCAATTCGCCGAAGCTGTCGCCGATGGGGATTCGCGTCTCATCGTTGGCGATCTGCCGCCATCCGATGAGGACCGCCAGGCCCAGGAAAGCCGCCGCCGCGATCTCGAAAACCGCAAGCGCCGAGAGCGTCAGCGGCTCGAAGCCGAAGCGGCGGCCAGGGAAGAAGCCCGTATTGCCGCCGCCAAGCGCGATGAAGCCGAAAGTCGCGCCACGCTCCTGAAGAAGCGCGCCGAAGAGGAGGCCCGCGCCCGCGCTGAGGCCGAAAGCCGGGCCCGCGAAACAGCCGACCGCCTTGAAAAACTCGAAGCGGATTTCCGCGCCCTGCAGCAGCGCGAGCTTGAAGCCTCCCGCCGCGCCGAACAGGCAAAGGCAGCGGCCGCCGAGCGCAAAGCCGCCGAAGAAAAGGCGCAGCAGGACAAGAACCAGACGGCTGCCGCCACCGCCGCGGCCCTCGCTGCAGCCAAACGTGAAGCCGCCGCCCGCGAAGCGAAGTTGAACCAGCAGCTCGCCGCACTGCAATCACGTCTCGCTGAGGCCCGCGCCGATGCAAATAGCAACGCGACGCCTCCGGCACCACCGGCGCCCGAGACCACGGTTGCAACGACGCCCGCGCCGGCCCCGCCGCCCGCCGCCACATCGCCTCCCGCACCGGAAACCAGCAAGCCGGCATTGCAACCAAGCACCTACAAGCTTGCGTTCCTGCAACGGATGGACACGCTCTTGCGCCCCGATCAGCGCCAGAAAATTCAGACTAGATTGAAAGCGATGGGGTATCTCTCCGCCGTCGCCTCGTCTCAGTTTGATGCCGAGACGCGGGCCGCGATCCGGCGTTACCAGGTTGCCACCGGCTACGAGCCGACCGGTTACCTGACGCCGCCCCAATTCTTGAAACTGATCGCCGAGTAGTCCTGTGGCACAGCTCACAACACCGCCGGCGCAAGATGTGGTCTATTGGACGGAACCAACGGGCCGGCATCAGAACCGCCGGCCTGCCTGTCCGGTGGGCGCGTCGCCGCTCCACCACCCACACCAGAACGAGAGGTCGGGCGTATGGGCCTGCGCTTGAAATTCAACCTGATGGTCGCGGCAATCCTGCTGTTGGGCTTCCTCGCCGCTTCAGTCGTGATGTGGAAGGTTGCCGAACTCAATGCCCACGAAGACATGCGCAAGCAGATCGAGGTCCTGCGCGGGCAGGCCCTGGCGGTGCGCGATTACACCTCCAACGAGGTCCGTCCGATCATTGCCGACAAGTCGAACATCCAGTTCATTTCCCAGTCGGTGCCCTCGTTTGCCGCTCAGGCGACGTTCCGCAACTTCCAGAAGCGCTTTCCCGCGTTCACCTATAAGGAAGCGGCCCTCAACCCGACCAATCCCCAGGACAAGGCAACCGACTGGGAACGCGACATCATCGAGCTCCTGCGTCGCGAAGGCAGCGAGGAGATCGTGCGCACACGCACCACGCCGGCGGGCGACCGCTTCGTCGTCGCCTTCCCCCTCAAGATCACCTCCGAGAGCTGCCTCACCTGCCATTCAACGCCCGAAAAGGCCCCGCCATCCATGGTCGCCCTCTATGGCGACAAGAATGGCTTTGGCTGGCAGATGGGCGAGACGATCGGCGCACAGTTCGTCTCCGTCCCCCTCGACGTCGTCCAGGACCGCGTCTGGCAGAACCTCCAGGTCTTCGCCGCCACCCTCGCCAGTATTTTCCTCGTCCTTATGGTCCTTCTGAACATACTGCTGGCGCGCCTCGTCATATCGCCCGTCACCCGTATGGCGCGGTTGGCGGAAGCCGTCAGCATGGGCGACAATAGCGAGGAAGAATACGTGCTCACCGGCAAGGATGAGATTGCCTCGCTAACCCAGTCGTTCAATCGCATGCGGCGCAGTCTGGACAACGCAATGAAAATGCTCGAAAGCTAGACGCGGTGTTGGCCGGTCAGGTCGGAGCCCGTTAAGCAGTTTCCGGCTCATTGCGTTGATCTGGGCGTTGATCTGGCCCGGCCGGCAGGAGATTTCGACTACGAGTGGATTTGGACAATGACGGGCGCGGCTCCCGAAGGCCCCAACAGCCCACCTGAAAGCCCGCGACCCATGCCGGGGCAGTCGCCTATTCCCGCCCGCGTCGGCAAATACCGGATCGACGGCATCATCGGCCGCGGCGCCGTCGGCATCGTCTACAAGGGCTTCGACGAAACCATCGGCCGCCCGCTCGCAATCAAGACGCTGCGCGTCGATGCCATCGCGGACCCCGCCCATCACGAAGCCGTCCTCAAGCGCTTCGGCCAGGAAGCCCGCTCCGCCGGCCAATGCCTGCATCCAAACATCGTCACCGTGTTCGATTACGTCGAACAGGACGGCGCACCGTATATCGTCATGGAGTATGTCGATGCCGGCACCCTGGAGAATGTCATCACGTCCGGCCACATGCTGCCGATCCGCCAGGTGGGCGAGATCATGGCGCAGCTCCTCTTTGCCCTCGAACACGCCCACGCCAAGGGCGTCATCCACCGCGACGTCAAGCCCGCGAACATCCTCTGCCCGTCGGCGAGCTCCATCAAGGTGACGGACTTCGGCGTCGCCCGCTTTGACGCGCTGAACCTGACGATCACCAATCCGGGCTTCGGCGCGATCGGCACGCCGAACTACATGTCGCCTGAACAGTTCCTTGGCCGCCCCGTCGACAAGCGCGCCGATCTGTTCTCGGCAGGCGTCATCCTCTTCCAGCTCCTCGCCGGCGCGAAGCCGTTCATTGCCCGCGACGTGCCTGAATTGATGCACAAACTGCTCAACGAGCGCCCTCCTGCGTTGGCGACATTGCGGCCCGGCATCGGCACGCACCTCGACCACGTCGTCCAAACGGCACTGGCGCGCAATCCGGCCGACCGCTACCCCAGTGCCGATGCGTTCATCGACGCCCTGAACGCGGCAATCGACGCCACCGACCTCGATACGGCCCCGCCGCTGGATCTCACCAAAATCTCGGTCGTCGACGACGGGGCGGCATCTCAACACCACAACGAGAGATCAGCCAGCAAGGCAGGCTTGTCCCAGACCATGGACGCCCGCCTCGCGCCCGAAACGCTCGGAGCAGTGGAAAACGAGCTTGCCAAGTCGATGGGCCCGATCGCAAAGCTGATCGTCCGGCGGGCCGCCGCCGCCTCGACCGATCCCGACGACCTGCTCGATTCCCTGTCCGGCGTCCTGCCCGCAGGCCACGAAGCAACCACCTTCCGCGCCATGGCCGCAACCGTCATCCGCGGTGACAGCCAGCTCGCCGCGATCCGGCTTGACGCGAAGATCCTCCCCGATGAGATCGCGGCCGCAACAGCAGCGCTGATGCCGTTTCTCGGCCCGGTCGCCAAGGTCATCGTCAAGCGCGAAGCCCAATCCGCAATCGGACGCCACGACTTTGTCACGCGCCTCGAACAAACGCTGACGGACGAAGCGGACCGCGCCGCGTTCCGCAAGGCGATGTCCATCCCCAGCCAGGACGGACAGCGGTGACCGGCGCCACCGATCACGGCGCCCGGCGTGGGGCCGGCGGCAAGCCAACCAGCCGCCGGTCATTGCGCGCCGTCCTCTCCGCCGACCTTGCCGGCTTCAGCGGCCAGGTGTCGGTCGACGAGACCAGCACCCTGATCGCCTTCAAAGAGTTGCGCGATATTGCGCTCGCCCAACTCGAAAAACACAACGGCTGGCTGTTCGGCATGCCCGGAGACGGCCTTTTCGCGTTGTTCGAAAGCGCCGTCGACGCGGTCGAATGCGCGATAGAACTGCAACAGCAACTCGCGGAACGCCAACAGCTCGCCGGCCTGCCGATGCGCATTGGCATTCATTTGGGCGAAGTCCTGTTCGACAACGAACTCCCCTTCGGTGAGGCGCTTGCCATCGCAGCGCGCCTCGAGGCGTTGGCGGAGCCTGGTGCCATCCTCATTTCAGCCCCCGTGTTCGACGCCGTCTCCGCGCGCATAAACGCCACCTTCGAGAACCGCGGCACACCGCGCCTGAAGAACATCCCGCGCCGCATCCCGACGTTCTCCGTCAAGCCACTGGCGAAACCGAGGCGCGAAGCTGGCAACGACGAAACCTCGGCCCTCGATCACACGATGCACCTCGACCGCCGCCAGTTGCGCCAGGTCCGCGACGGCACCTACACGCCATCACCACCCGCGACCTCGGCCCCCGGCGGCGAGCCGCCGCCGCCAGCCTCATCGCGCCCGGCGCCCCCCGCTGAACAGGCTCCGGCATCAGCGCTCCCGGAATTCTCGCCCACAGAACCACCCGAATGTCCGCCTGCAACTGTGCCGCCCGCCCCTGTGTCACCAGCAGGCACCGGCATGTCCCTCGAAATGCGTGAGCACATCGCCGATCTACTGGCGTTCTATCTGGGTCCGATGGCCCGCGTCATGGTCGAGCGCTTCGCCCGGCAGGCAGACACGCCCGAACAACTCGTGGCCTTTCTCGAGGACGAGATCCCCGACCGCGACGAACGCATGGCCTTCCGCCTGCGCGCCACCCAGGTCATCCTCAACGACAACCAATCCTGAAATATTTCGCGAAACCGCTGCACCACGTTTCGCGTCACGCATCATCGCCAAGCTCGGCAATCTCTTCCAGCCGCTCGAGGTCGTGAATCTCCATGTTGCCGCGCGCCTGGCTCAGTAATCCCTCATCCGCCCACCGGTTCAGCGTCTTGTTGAGGCTCTCGCGTGACATCTGCGCCCAGCGTGCCAACTCGCCTTGCGTCAGGTTCATCGCAACGTGAATGCCGCTCGGTGTCTCGTGACCATAATCGCGAGACAGGAAAACGATCAGCCGCGCCAGCCGTTCCGAGGCCGAACGCAGCGCGGAATCTTCCATCCGCTGGCTCACCCACCGCATCCGGTTGCACAACAGCGCGATGGCGTTGCGTGCCAGTTGCGGGTCTCTGTCGAGGGCATAGTCGAAGGCTGCTCGCGTGATCACGATCAGCTCCGCCTTTTCAAGCGCCGACGCCCCCGCCGTGCGCTCACTGCCATCAAGAACGGCGATCTCGCCGAGACACGCGCCTGGCCCCAGCACGTTGAGCGTCACCTCGGCGCCGCTTGCCGACACCGCCCAGATCCGCATCCGGCCCTTCGCCACGACATACATGTGGTCGGCCGCATCGCCGAAATTGAACAGCAACTCGCCCTTCGCCAGCTTGCGCACGCCGACACGCGACCTCAGCCCCGCAAGCGTTTCCTCGGCGAGGTTCGCGAATAATTCGTTCTGCTCGATCATGGCATCCTCCCGGGTGATGCGCCCTGCCACGCCTGTGTGGACCCGCGCTCGACCGCCCCGAAACAAAAATCAAAAAAAATTCTCAACCTGTGAAGCAGATCACGGTTGCGGAAACGGGATCGGCGCAAATTCCAATTGTCGCTGATGAGACGCCAACAACGGGTGCTCAGCCAGCGGCACCGAAAACGTCAACTCAACACGCGAAGCAAACCAGAAGGAATAGTGACATGCCTGCTCCCATCTTTGGAACCAACCTCAACGACCTCCTGAACGGCACGCCGAACGACGACGTCATCGTCGGGCGCGCAGGAGACGATCGCATCAACGGCGCCGCCGGCGATGACCATCTCTTCGGCAACACCGGCAACGACCGGATCTTCGGTGGCTCCGGCAACGACCGCATCGAAGGCAACGAAGGCAACGACTGGCTGTACGGACAGTCGGGCAACGACACGATCTTCGGCCAGGAAGGCAATGATACCATCCGCGGCGGTTCCGGCAACGACTGGGTCGACGGCGGCTCCGGCAATGACTGGATCCACGGCGGCTCGGGCAACGACGAACTCCTCGGCGGCGACGGCCATGACACCGTCTTCGGTGGCTCGGGCAACGACAAGATCGATGGCGGCCAGGGTAACGACAGCCTGCATGGCGGTTCCGGCGACGACGCCGTCCATGGTGGTGACGGCAACGACACCATCACCGGTGGTCAGGGCAACGACGAGCTCTACGGCCAGGATGGCCACGACACCGTCGACGGTGGCTCCGGCAACGACGTCATTCGTGGCGGCCAGGGCGACGATGACCTTTCCGGTGGCCAGGGTAACGACCAGCTCTATGGCGACCAGGGCAGCGACGTCCTGCAGGGTAATGCCGGCGACGACTATATGCGGGGCGGTGATGGCACCGACTTCCTGGTCGGCGGCACCGGCGACGACACGATGCGCGGCGATGCCGGCAACGACTACATGTGGGGCGAGGCCGGGAACGACACGATGCACGGCGGGACCGGTGACGACAGGCTCGACGGTGGTCGCGGTGATGACGTGATGTATGGCGGAGCGGGCGCGGACACGTTCGTCTTCGACCAGCAGGCCACGGACTTTGACCGTGACGTCGTCAAGGACTTCGACACCAACGCCGACACGCTGGACCTGTCCGGCACCAACCTCAACAGCTGGGCCGCCTTCCAGGCCGCTGCCACCGAAATCAACGGCAGCACCTATATCGACACCGGCCTCGGCTACATCGAACTGGAGAACGTCCAGCTCGCTGACATCGGACAGGAAGACGTGAGCTTCTAAGGAAGCCCATCGATGATCATCAACGCGACTGAGATGGCCGGCCCCCGCCGGCCATCATCATTTCCATGTCTCCTCGTTTCCATGTCCGCGGAGCATTTCCAAACCTCCTCGCGAAATGGGCGCCAACCTCGAAAGAACATTTTTTCCCCCGTGTGATGCCCTTCACAGACCCCGCCGCGACGCGGCCCTAGGTTCATGGACAACACCAACCAAGCCATCCTTCTGTGAGGCAGCGCCATGACCGAGACCAAGCCCAAATCCCACAACAACCTCCTCAAGGAGGCCTTCGCCAAGATCCGGCTGCCGATCTGGGGCATCACCTTTATCAGCATGATCTCGAACCTGCTCATGCTGACCGGTCCGATGTTCATGATGCTGGTTTACGACAAGGTCCTGACCTCGAAAAGCGTCGCCTCGCTGGTCGCGTTGAGTGTCCTTGCCCTGATCCTTTATGCAACTTACGGACTGCTCGACATGATGCGCTCGAAGCTCTTGGCGCGGGTCGGCACGACGTTCGATCATTCACTTGCGCCCCGCCTTTTTGATGCGACGCTCCGCCTGCCGCTTTTCATGGGGCCCCACTCCAAGAAGCACGAGCCGCTCCAGGATCTGGCCCTGGTGCGCAACTACCTGATGAGCGCCGGACCGTCCGCGGTCTTCGACCTTCCGTGGATGCCGATCTACTTCATCTTTCTGTGGCTCGTACACCCGGTGCTCGGTATGACGGCGCTCGGCGGCGCCCTCATCCTGGTGATTATCGCGTCCCTCAATCAGCTCTCCGCCAAGGACAACACCCGCACCTCCGCGGAAAAAATGGCCGCCACGCAGTCGATGCTCGTTGACGCCAAGCGCAACGCCGAGGCCGTCGCCGCCATGAGCATGACCAGCGACCTGTGCAAGCGCTGGGGCGACGACTACGTCGGCGCGATTGCAGGCGCGCGCAATCTCGCCGACCACACCGGCTTTTTCAGCGCCGTAACGAAGACCTTCCGCTTTATCCTGCAATCGACAATGCTCGCGATCGGCGCCTATCTCGTCATCGCCGATCAGCTCTCGGCCGGCAGCATGATCGCGTGCTCGATCATCATGTCGCGCGCCCTCTCACCGGTCGACCAGATGATCGCGAACTGGAAAGGGCTCGGCGCCGCCTGGCAGGCCTATCAGCGCGTCAGGCTGCTCACCAACGCCATTCCCCAGATGCTTGATCAACAGCACGCCCTTCCCGCGCCGACCCGCTCGCTGTCCGTCCGCGATGTCGCGGTCGTCCCCCCGGGCGGCGTCAAGCCGACGCTGACCGGCGTCTCCTTCGAGATCGAAGCGGGCGACGCGCTTGGCATCATCGGCCCGAGCGGCTGTGGAAAATCGACCCTGGTGCGCACACTGGTCGGCGCCTGGGCGGCCGCCCGCGGCGAAGTCCGTCTCGATGGCGCGATCATTTCGCAGTATTCCGCTGCAACGCTCGGGCGCGCCATCGGCCATCTGCCGCAGAGCATCGAGATCTTCGACGGCACCATCGCCGAAAACATCGCCCGCTTCTCGAAGTCGGCAACGCCTGAGGACGTCATGGCTGCAGCCAGGCTCGCCGGCGTCCACGACATGATCCTGAATTTCCCCGAGGGCTACGAAACCCCCGTCGGCGAGGGTGGCGCAGCGCTCTCTGGCGGCCAGCGCCAGCGGATCGGCCTGGCGCGCGCGCTCTACGGAAACCCCTTCGTGGTTGTGCTCGATGAGCCCAATTCGAACCTCGACCCGCTCGGGGAGCAATATCTCAACGAGGCCATCGAGCGCATGCGCGAAAGCGGCCAGATCGTCGTCATTGTCGCCCACCGGCCGAGCGCGATCTTTGCCGCCAACAAGATCCTCTCGCTGCGCAACGGCCGCGCCGAGATGTTCGGCCCCAAGAAGCAGGTTCTCGCGGCTCTTTTCCCCCGCCACGGCCAGCCCCACAAACCGCAGCCCGTGCGCGGCATCACCGGCGATCAGGGCGAGCAACCGATAAGCACCTCCCGGCCGACGGCACCGGGGCGGGCGAGCGCAACCGTGACGCCGATGTACCCCGAGCCGCCGCCGGGGCCCGAGACCAGCACGCGCCTGATGGACCGGCTTGGCCAGCAATCTCCGACCACCGCGGGGCAGGCCCCGGCCTGATGCCCCTCGCGCAGGATCACGAAAAGATCGCCGGCGTGTGAGACACCTCACAGCCATGCGCCGGCAAGCAGACCATCATCATCCTCGAAGATCGACAATCGCAAACCAAGGAACCGACGCCATGACCGCCTTCGAGGTAGATCTCGCCAGCACCCAGGCTTCCATGCGCCGCCTGATCCAGGTGTTCGCGATCACGCTGTGCGTCCTCGTGTTCGGGATTGGCGGCTGGGCCGTCGCCTCGAAGATCGAGAGCGCGGTCATCGCCACCGGCAAGTTCGTCGTCAAGTCGAGCGGCCAGGCCGTCCAGCACCTGAGCGGCGGCATCGTCGGAGAGATCCTCGTCAAGGAAGGCGACCGCGTCACGAAAGGTCAACTCGTCATGCGCCTCGACGCAGCGCAGGTGGAAGCCCAGCTTGGCATCGTGCGCCGTGAGATCATTGACCTGGCCGTCAAGCGTGCGCGCCTTGTCGCCGAGCGCGATCATCAACCGACTCTGGCCCGTCCCACCATCAAGAACAGTACGCCCCATGACATGGATGTCATGCAGGCAGCCGCCGCCCTCCATCAGACATTGCTCACCGCGCGCCTCTCAGCCTTCCAAAGCCAGATGCAGCAGCTCAACGAGCAGCATGCGCAAATCGATAGCGAGATCGATGGCCTGCGCGGTCTTGCCCAGGCCCGCAAGGACGAACTCGTCCAACTCGATGCCGATCTTGAAGCCTTCAACCGCCTCGATAAGAAGCGCTTGATCCGCCGCTCCGTCCTGCGCCAGGCCCGCCGCCAGTCGAGCCGTGCGCGCGGTGACATCCTCGACATCGACTCCCGCCTCGCCGCCAAGCGTTCGAAGCTCTCCGAAATCCGTTTCCGCATCCGTGAAACCAGCCGCAAACACAGCTCCGAGATCCTCGATAAGCTTCAGGAAACCACCTCGCTGCTCGCCAAGGCGCAAGAAAAATATCACGCGGCGAAGGACCAGATGACCCGCCTTGCCATCCGCGCCCCCGCCGCTGGCATCGTCCATGAGCTTCAGGCCCACACGGTCGGTGGCGTCATCAAGCCCGGCCAGCCCGTCATGACCATCGTGCCCGACGATGATCCCCTCCTCGTCACCGCCCGCATCAAGCCGACCGAGATCGACCAGGTCCACACCGGCCAGAAAGCCTCCGTACGGATCAGCGCCTTCAAGCAGAAGGTCTCGCCGGAACTCGATGGCGAAGTCATCAACGTCGCGGCAGACCGGAGCCTCGACGAACGCACCGGCCAGACGTTCTTCGAAGTGAAGATCGCGATTTCGCCCGGACAGCACGCCAAACTCGGGCCCAAGAAACTGACGCCCGGCCTGCCCGCCGATGTGTTCATCAAGGGCGAACCGCGCCGCGTCATCACGTACCTGACCCAGCCGCTGACCGATCAGATCGGTCTCACCTTCCGAGAAGAATAGTCGTCAACCCGATCGACACGGAGATGGACGATGAAGTTCCCCGCGCCCCTCGCCTTCGCCACGCTCGCAAGCGTGATCCTGGCCAGCCACGCATCGGCCGCCGACGCCCCGGTCTTGGCGCAGCCAATCGACTGCAGGTTGGGTGAGACCTGCTTCGTGCAGAGCTATGTCGACGTCGACCCGACGCCCGCGGCACGCGACTATCGCTGCGGTTCCGCCACCTACGACGGCCACAAGGGCACCGACTTCCGCCTGCTCTCGACCGTTGCCGCCGAGCGTGGTGTCCGCGTCCTCGCCGCAGCCCCGGGAACCGTCAAGGGGTTGCGCAGCACGATGCCTGACCGCCTGATCAACGGCGCTGCAGAGGTAGCCGGCCGCGAGTGCGGCAACGGCGTCGTCATCGACCACGGCGATGGCTGGGAGACCCAGTACTGTCACATGCGCCGCGGCACCATCGCCGTCCGCAAGGGCCAGTCCGTTGAAACGGGCACACCGCTCGGCCTCGTCGGCTATTCCGGCAAGACCCAGTTTGCCCACCTCCACTTCTCGGTCAGCAGGAACGGTCAACCGATTGACCCCTTCTCGGGCCACGCGATCGGCCAGGCCTGTAACACCCATGATGGCCGCGCCCTCTGGTCCGGCGAGGCAACGCCGGCCTATGCCGACGCCATCTTCATCGATGCTGGCTTCATAAGTGGCCCGGTCGACACCCGCACGGCCGAGACGGGCAAGCTGAGCGCGCACCGCGCCACCGCCGAAAGCCCGGCACTCGTATTCTACGCGCGCATTCTCAATGCCCGGGCCGGAGACCGTCTCCACCTCACCTTGAAAGGCCCCGCCGGCCTCGCCGTTGAGAACGCGGTCAAGCCGCTCGAGCGTCACAAGGCCCAATACATCGCCTTCGCTGGCCGCCGCAGCCGCACCACGCAATGGCCCGCCGGCCGCTATCTGGGCGAAGCCCGGCTGTTGCGCAATGGCGCGCTCAAATCGCGCATAACCCGCCACCTCGATTTTCCCTGACCACCGCCCCCAGACCACCGCCTCATGAACAGCTTGGGGCACAACGGAGTACGTCACCATGGCCACCACCACTGCAAAATTTCTAACGAACGCACCTCACCACCGTGATCAATTGTCCAGAACGCGCTATCGTGCCCCCCAAGGCATCGACGGCTCAAAAGCGGCGACCCCATTGCCCCCGCCGCCCCGCCCCGTCTTGGGCACGCAACTCAAGTTCGCGAACCGGAGGTTCAATGCCATGAGAAACCGGCTGACATCATTGCTGAGCGTGGCGCTGACAGTTCTCGCCGTCGCAGCATCTCCGGCGCTTGCGACCGGCAAGGCGGCCGAGAAGAAGGTCGCCCTGGTGGTTGGCAACGCCGCCTACATGCACACCGCGCCCCTTCGTAATCCGCGCAATGACGCGGAAGACGTCGCTGGCGTGCTCGGCAAGATGGGCTTCGAAGTCGTCGTCGGCCTCGATCTGACGCAGCCCGCCTTCCGTGAATTGCTGAATGAGTTCGTCAAGACGCTGCAAGGCGCCAAGCGTGCCGTTTTCTACTATTCGGGCCACGCACTGCAGGTCGAAGGGCGCAACTATCTCGTGCCGACTGATGCCAAGCTTGGCGGCGAGATGGCGCTCGATTTCGAACTCGTCCCCCTTGCCCTGGTCCAGCGTGCGCTGGAACGCCAGGTCTCGGCCAACGTGATCTTTCTCGATGCCTGCCGGGATAATCCGCTGGGACGTAATCTCGCCCGCAACATGGGCAGCCGTTCGACGCGCATCGGACGCGGACTGGCGCCGGCCGAATCCGGCATCGGCACCCTGATCAGCTTCTCGACCCAGCCCGGCAACGTCGCAGCCGACGGCGAGGGGCGCAATTCGCCCTTCACCGCAGCCTTTCTCAAGCACGCGCAGGAAAAGAACAGCGATGTCACGACCATGCTCATAAACGTGCGCCGGGACGTGATGGCTGCAACCGAAAACAAGCAGGTGCCGTGGGAGCATTCCGCCCTTCGCCAGCGCTTCTTCCTCAATGATGACGCCATCGCCAGTGCGCAGCTTGAGGAGACCCCGGCCGCCCTCCAGGAAGGCGAAGGCGAATTCTGGACACTCGTCCAGGCCAGCGACGATCCTGCGTTCTATCGAGAGTATCTGGCAATGTTCCCGTCTGGCCGGCACGTCGAGAAGGCGCGTGTTCGCCTCGCCGCACTCACCGGGCTTACCCGCGACACGTCGGCAGCCTCTGGCGCAGACAAGCCGGTCACGCGCTCGCCGGCGGAACTCGCAACCCGCGCCCAGACGCTTCTGCAGCGGGCCGGCTGCTACACCGGCGAAATCGACGGGGTCTGGGGCCGCAACAGCCGCTATGCCCTGCGCCGGGCGCTCGGGCCCAGGATCGCCAGTTCAAAGCTGGACCCGGTTATTATCCTGCGGCTCGAAATTCTCGTGCCAGGCCAGTGCGCGCCTCAGTCGGATGAAAAGCAGGCTGCTCCAACCACAGCGCCCACACCGCCGAAGGCCAAAAGCAAGCCGAAGGTGCGCGAAGCGCGACGTCCACCACCAACCGAACCGAGCAGCCGGGAGCGAAGACGTAAAGCTGCACGCGACCGTATCCGGCGCGAGAACGAGCGCCGCGCCCGTCGGGAAGCGCGACAACGGGCAAGTGCCAGCAACTCGGCGCCAAAGATTTCTCGGCGCAAGTCGAATGAGATCTCGGCCGAATGCCGCTCCTGGCGGCGCTGCGCCGGTGCATCGCATCCCTACCGCGTCCGCATCGATTGTCCGGACCGGCCACGCGGCTGCAGGGCTTGGAACGATTGACCGTGAAACGAGACATCAGGCACCAGCGGCAACCGCCCGCTGGTGCCTTGGCTCAATCGAAGGCGCAAGCTCGCGGGCGCCCGACATGATCGCCCGGACCTGGGCGGCGCGGGGCACCCGGCTGCCGCTTCGTGTGGCTTGGTCCAGCCGCCTCGGTTGCGCGGAAGCGGCCCTGTCTCATTCGGGACGGATCAGCAGGCCCGCCGCAACGCCCGCATAAAGCAATGCCGGCACGATGAGCGGCATCGCGAGGTGCGACTGCGCCAGGACTGCGACGGCGCCACCGATCCCATAGGCAATCCAGGCAGCCGTCAGATGCCCGAGATTGCCGGCTGGCGCGACAGGGACACTCCCTCGGTCACACCCGCGCCTGACAAGTCCGTCCACCAGATTGACCAACGTCGACGTGACGACGACAGTCGGCAACCGAATCCCCGAGAACGAACTGATGGCCCCGCCCTGCAGGCCCATCACGAAGGCCAGCGCGCACAGGACAGCAAAGCCTGGAATATCGGCAGCCATAATCGCGATCAGCAGACCGCCCGCGATCACGAACAAAACCGGCAACACCACGCCCGCCAGCTTCAGCAAGGTCGAAGCTGCAACCCCTAGAACGAATGCCGCGATGGTGGCCAGGTAGCTCAAGGCCAGCCAGTCGCCCTTCATCAGTTTGGCGCCAAGCAGGACGGTGTTGCCCGTCATATTGGCCGTAAAGACCTCTCCATGTTCGAGATAACCCACCGCATCCACGAACCCTGCAATCAGGCAGAGCGCGGAAGCATGGCTCAATCCGGCGCGATCCTCATAACCTGACATGCAGCGCAATCCTCTTCTTTTCCGTACCAAAGACCCTGCTATCCGCGCACTCGTATCGCAGCCTGCCAATCGCCGACTGCCGCCACGTTGATCGCTCGGCGCGTGATGCACGTAACCGTAACGTACATCGTAAAGCGGGCAGATGGATTAAGGAGCCGCGCGACAATGCGGATCGATCAATGGATGACATAACCAACGAAGACCGTTTGCGGCGGATCCCGGCCGATGTTGCTGCCATCATCGGGGCGGCGGAGCGCGGCGATCCGAAGATCGTGCAGGCAAATATTGACGAGCTGACCGCTCTCTTCGCCCAACTCGCAGCCAGCTACGCAGCCGTCGTCACAACCATCGGCATGCAGCGCGAACCGGGCCTGACAATGGCGCGGAACCGGGCGGTCGAGGAGTTGGACAAGGAAATCGCCCGCCAGATGGATCTGTGGTCGCGCATGTCGCCACCGGGCGAGGCCTAGACGGCGGCTCCTGGGCAGCCGGGACCTGATCATGGCGCCCGCCATGCGCCTTGCAAGACTTGGGCGCGCCGCCTGGGGCATCTCCCATGCGATTGTGAAAACCCGCGATTGACAGACGGCAGCCTGCGGCCAACGATTTCGCATCCAGCGCCGGCTTCGTGCGTGTACCGGTCACAGGTCGGCTCAGCGCCGCGAGAGGATGCCGCCATGAGTATCGAAATCAAACCGAGAACGCCGTCCTTCGCAGCGGAAGTCTGCAATATTGATTTGTCCCACCCCCTGTCTGGGGAGGTGATCCAGGCTCTTCATGACGGCATGGACACCTACGCGGTCTTGATCTTCCGCGGCCAGCACCTGACCAACGAGCAGCAACTCGCGTTCACCCAAAGCCTCGGCCCGATCGAGCAGGCCATCGGCACAGGGCTGCGCAAACCGGAAGACTACCGTTTGCCAACGACGTTCGCCGATGTCT
Source organism: uncultured Alphaproteobacteria bacterium (assembly GCA_963696075.1). Taxonomy (GTDB): domain Bacteria; phylum Pseudomonadota; class Alphaproteobacteria; order Rhizobiales; family Hyphomicrobiaceae; genus CAJQQK01. Next base: position 90,875 of record CAVOJD010000006.1, read on the forward strand.
CGAACCTCGACAAGCACGGCAAGCCGTTTGCAGCCGACGACCGCCGTCGGCAGTTCTCGATCGGCAACCGGTTATGGCACTCCGACAGCTCGTTCAAGGTGATACCGGCAAAGTACTCGCTCCTCTACGCCCACGTCATTCCCTCGAAAGGCGGCAACACGGAATTCGCCGACATGCGCGCCGCCTACGACGCACTCGATGACGAAACGCGGGAGCTTGCCGAAGATCTGATCTGCGAACACTCCCAGCTCTATTCGCGCGGCAAGCTCGGCTTCACCGATTTCACCGACGAGGAGCTTGAACGCTTCAAGCCGGTCTTGCAGCGCCTCGTGCGCGTGCATCCTTCAACCGGCCGCCGCTCGCTGTATCTGTCCTCGCACGCGGGCAGGATCATCGGCTGGCCGGTGCCCGAAGCGCGCGCCTTCCTGATGGACCTGACCGAACACGCGACCCGGCCCGAGTTCGTCTTCGCCCACGAATGGCAGGTCGGCGATCTGGTGATGTGGGACAATCGCGCCACGATGCACCGCGCGAGGCCGTTCCCCCACGACGAGCCGCGAGACGTGCGCCGCACCACCTTGATGGGCGACCAACCGACCGTCGACCAGGCAACCACAAGGCAGCCTCCGGCCTCGACGCGACAGAGGGCCACCGCAATCTGTCGACCGGCAGCGACCTTCCCGCGTTCGCGCTCACGCTTCGCCGTAGTGAATCCGGCGGTACGCGCGTGATGGAATGAGGTCGTCCACCACCACGTCCCAAACGCTGGCGACATTGGCCCCTTCATGTTCGCGGAACAGCTTCTCGGTCGAACCCATCTGATTGACCGTCGCCCCCGCAAGGCCAAATCCACGCGCCATCGCCGCAAGGTCGCCGCGCCCATGGATCGCATGTGACTCCTCGACATCGTTGGCGCGGAACTTGTGGAATTCGGCGCCATACCCGCCGTCGTTCATGATCGCCATGAGCAGGCGGATGCCATGACGCTGGATCGTCTCGAGTTCCTGGCAATGCATCATCAGGCTGCCATCGCCTTCGATCAGGCACACCTTGCCATCGCCTCGCGCCTGCGCGACCCCGATCGCGGCGGCAAGCCCTGAGCCGATCGCGCCGAAGTCGTTGATGACATGGTAGCGCTCGGCCGCCCGCCCCCTTAAATGCGTCATGGCGATCGAGAAGTAGTGGCCGCCACCGACCACGATATCCCAGTCTTTCGGGATCGTCCGGTCGAGTTCCTCGATGAATCGGCGTTGATCGATCATGCCGGGCTGCACCGGATACACCTTGGAATCGGGATGATCGTTGGCGATCGCAGCCGCAATCTCAGGCGTCCTGAGCCCAACCTTCTTGACCGAACGCGCGCGCAGTCGCGCCGTAATCGCCTCGGCTGCAGCTTTCGCATCGGCAATGACATGCAGGTCGGCAGTCCGCAAACCTTGCCACAGGCCTCTGGGGTTCATGTCGATCTGGACCACCTGGGCGCCTGGATAGAGATAACCGCCTTCGGTGGTGTAGTGGCCGAGGCCGACGCCGATCCCGATCACGAGGTCGGATTCGGCAAATCGCTCACGCGCATAGTCACTCGCGAATGCGCCGGCAATCTCGAGATTGTACGGATTGCCGTCGAAAAGGCCTTTGCCGAGGAGCGAGTTGGCCAGCAGCGCACCGGCCTGATCCGCCATCTCGGCAACCGCAGCAGCTGCACCGGACGCAATGACACCACGCCCGCCCAGCACGATCGGATGTTCCGCTTCCGCGATCATGTCGCAAACCCGGTCGACGAGTTCGGGGTCCGGAATGGGCCGCTGCTTGACGGGCACGATGTCGTCGGATGGGAAATAGTCGGCAAGGTGTGGCCAGGGCTGCTTCTGCAGGTCCATCGGCACGGAAAGAACGACAGGCCGCCGCTCGGCGCGCGCGACCTGGAAGGCTTCGCGCACGTTGTCCAGCAGGCGGTCGATATGGCGAACGGGCACATAGTGGGCGCCCGTTGCGCGGGCCAGTGGCGCCATGTCGATTTCCTGAAGATACCAGGAGGCGGCAATCGGTGAATCGCCTGCAAAAACGACGATCGGAATGCGCGCCCGCGCCGCCATCGCCAGTGACGTCATGATCTGCGTGAAGCCCGGCCCGCAGGTCGTCGAGGCCACGCCAACCTTGCCCGTCTGCCGGGCATACCCGTCAGCCATCGACACCGCACACGACTCGTGGCGGGCATGGATCACCTTCATGCCCGGCCGCCCGGCCATCGCCGTCGACCAGTACATGTTGGCATCGCCCATCAGCGTAAACAGCGTGTCGACGCCTTCCGCCTCGAAGGCGCGCGCCAGCATATCAAGCGTCAGCAGTTTGCTCATGTTCAAGACCTCGTTCGCGAAAAGAGAGAGCTGATCCACGATTTGAACGCGGACCAGAGCAGCGCAAATGCATTGAGTTCACCGGCCCCCTTGGGCGCCGCCGCGGGCGAGGTGGCGGAGGCGGCATCGCGATGAGCGACGTCCGCATCACCTGTCGCTGGCGCGCTTTCATCCGTGACCTCGCCGGTGCCCGGTGCAGCGCCTTGCCCGGCGTTGACCCGCTCCGAAATGTTTTTGGCGAATTCCGCGAGCAACGCCCGCGCGACATGGACACCGCCTGCGTTGGCGAACGCTTCGAGCGGCCCCGAAACCGAATACGCGCCCTGAACCGTCACGTCGGTCTGCTGGTCGCCGCTGGCCGTCACCGTTCCGCTCGCCAGGGCGCGCGATGCGCCGCGCTGGTCAATCCCGCGCCCGTCGATGCTGCAGCGGTGCGCGCCATGATCATAGTCAAGCGAGGCCTCCCCGCGAAACACCGCGACCGTCGGGCCGAACTTCACGCGGATTGATCCCTTCCAAACGTCGTCCTCCTGATCCGGCGCCAGCGTGGCGCCCGGGATGCAGGCGGCGACCGTTGCAGGGTCCGACAGCAGCGGCCAGACCGCATCCAGCGGCGCATCGATGGTAATCGTCTCGGTAATCTCCGGCATGAGATCCTTTATGGTGTGGAAAAGAGGATGGCGGTGCTCATCCTAGGTGAACCAATTGAAATCGGTATCCGATTGCCGCGCGCATCGCCTCTGTGATGCGTCTGCGTCGCGCGTAAGGCTTAATTGAAATTGAGTTTCAGGCCCGGCTCCGGCCACCTGAGCCGGCCGAGACGCCCCGTCTCCGACAGCGTCACATAGGCGGTGCACATATCCGCGCCGCCAAAGCAGATGTTGGTCGGATAGCAGTCCGGCATCTTGATCGCGCGGACGATGTCACCGGCCGGCGAAATTTCAGTGATATAGCCGGTGTTGAGGGTTCCAACCGCGATATTACCGCTGGCCATCACCGCCAGGCTGTCGAACCGCGCGGCCCCCTCGAGGCCGGCAATCACCCGCCCGCTGTGCGGGGCGAACGCCGCTTTCGCTTTGACCTGTCCCGGTGCCTCGATATCGAAGGCCCACAGCCGCGCACCCTCGGTATCGGCAACATAAAGCGTCTTGCCATCCGGCGAGAGACCACAGCCGTTGGGGCTCAGCATGGGGTAGGCGATCTCGACGATCTTCGAGCCGTCCGGCAGCGCATAATAAACCCCGCCGTTGTCGCGATGGCGCGGGTAGCGCTTGCCCAGATCCGTAAAATAGAAGCCGCCATGCACATCGAACACGAGATCGTTGGGCGCGGAAAACGTGTGCCCGCCAATCTCGTTATAGAGCCGCGTCGCCGCGCCCGTCGCCGGGTCGATCCGCTCGATGTAGCCGTGCTCGTAATCGGGGTGCGGTCCGTGGCCCAGCCAGTGCCCCTCGACATACCGGCTCCCGCCATTGTTGCACAGGTAGAAGAAGCCGTCGGGGCCGACGGCGAGCCCGTTCGGTCCCCCGCCGCAATCCGAGAACAGGCTGACGGTGCCGTCCGGCGCAACCCGCGTGCATCGCTGATTGCGGATCTCGACGAGAACGATGGATCCATCGGCGCACACAACCGGCCCTTCCGGAAAACCCAGCCCCGTCGCCAGTATCTCAACGTCTGCCATGGTGTGTTCCCTTTTCGCCAAGCCCTGCAGGCATTAAGGCACCCACAATGACATCGCGTCCGGCCAACCGCCATCAGTCCCAGGATGTTGGCGAGCTGCAAGAGAGCTTCTCCCGCATAGGGTGGGCAACACGCCCGATGAGCCGCCGGCCGGAGCGCCATATTTCATACAAAATGGTTGCGCGTTACACCTTCCGCCGAACGCCTCGGCAGGCTCCTATGGCGCATCTTGAACACGTTGGCACGGAGTGCATCATGGATTTTGGAACCTTTCTTCTTCTCCAATCACCCAACGCACAAAGTCACGCCGAAGTCTTCGCGCGGGGAACCGAGATTGCCCAGACCGCGGATCGGCTCGGCTTCGACAGCATCTGGTGCGCCGAGCATCACTTCTCGACCTATGGTTATCTCTCGCGTCCGCTGATGTTCGCAACACACCTCGCCGCCAAGACGGAACGCATCCGTGTCGGCTCCGCAGTCGTCGTCCTGCCCCTGCACCATCCCCTGATCGTGGCGGAAGAGATCGCAACCGCCGACATCCTGAGTGGTGGCCGCCTGGACGTCGGGCTCGGCCGTGGTTATCAGCCCTACGAGTTCGAACGCCTCGGCCAGACGCTGGAGGAGAGCCGCGGGCGTTTCGAGGAGTCGGTCGACATTCTCTTGAAGTCGTTCACCGGCGAGCCGTTCAGCTATGACGGGAAGTATTACAAGCTCGACGAAACCAGCGTGTTTCCCGTTCCGCTCCAAAAACCGCACCCGCCGATCTGGGTCGTGGGCCAAAGCCCGGAGTCGATCGTGGCAACCGCGAAACGCGGCTTCAATCTTGTCTCCGGCGGCTTCGGCGTCCCAATCGAGCGACTGCGCGAGTTCCGCAAGACCTTCGATGAAACAGTCACCGATCAGGCACGCCGGTCCAGCATAAGAGTGTCCACGCAGCGCCCCGTCTACGTCACCACCGACGAATCCGAATTGCCCGCGATCGTCGAGCAGGCGCGTTGGAACATGCGCGTCACACTCAGCCTGCGCCAGGGCTTGCAGCGCATCGACAAGGGCCGCGCCATTGCCGTCCCCTTCGACAATGAGCCGACCGAGGAAGAGTTGCTCGAGCGCTATTTCGTGATGGGCACGCCCAAGGCCTGCGTCGCGAAGATCAAGCAGATCCAGGAAGCAATGGGCATCAATCATTTCAACGCGAGCTTCTGGTTCGGCGATCTGCCACAGGAAAAAGTGCTGCGCTCCATGACGCTGTTTGCCAACGAAGTCATGCCGGCGTTGCAGGAGGCACCGGTTCCGGCCTAGGCCGCGCAGCGAGACAACAACTCGAATGTAGCGATGAGAAGGACGTGGCGACATGCGCTTGGGATTCATCGGGCTTGGAACGATGGGGGCACCGTTCGCCACCAACCTTCAACACGCGGGCTATGACCTCGTCGTCCACGACGTCAGTCGTCAGGTGGCTCAGAAGCATCTGGACGCCGGTGCCGAGTGGGCGCCGACACCGGCAGCCGTCGCTGAGGCCTGCGACGTGGTCCTCACCTCACTGCCGGGCCCACCCGAGATCGAGGCCGTAGCCCTGCACGGTGACGGCAGCCTGATCGAGGGCGTCCGCGAAGGCTCCGTCTACTTCGACCTCTCAACCAACTCGCCAACCCTGATCCGGAAAATCCACGCCGAGTTCGCAGCAAAAGGCGCACACGTTCTCGATGCCCCGGTCAGCGGCGGCCCGAAGGGCGCTGCATCCGGCAAGCTCGCGATCTGGGTCGGCGGCGACAAGGCGGTCTTCGAGGCAAACCGCGCCTGCCTCGACGCGCTGGGTGATCAGGTCAAGTACATCGGCGACATCGGCGCCGGAGCGACAGCCAAGCTGGTCCATAACAGCGCCGGCTATGCCGTTCAGGCCGCCATTGCCGAAGTCTTCACCGCCGGCGTCAAGGCCGGTGTCCCGCCATTGGCGCTCTGGGAGGCGATCCGACAGGGGTCGCGGGGGCGCCTGCGCACCTTCGACAGCATGGCCGACCATTTCCTCATCAATCACTATGACCCGCCGGACTTCGCCCTGAAGCTCGCCCACAAGGACATTTCGCTGGCGTGCGAGATGGGCCGCGACGTCGGCGTGCCGATGCGGCTTATCAACCTCGCCCAGCAGGAGATGCGTGAAGCGCTCAATCGCGGCTGGGAGAACCGCGACAGCCGGGCCTACCTTCTCCTGCAACTCGAACGCGCGGGCATCACCATCGAGGAATCGCGCGAAGACGTCGCCGCGATTATGGCAGAAGACCCGGCCAACCAGCCGAAGCCGAAGTAGAGGGAAGATCACCGCAAATGATCAACGTGTCGGATATCGTTGGAACCTGGAAGCTGGTCGACGCTAAGGCGATCGATGCCGACGGCAAGGCGCTGCCGCAGCCCTACGGCGGTGACGCGGTCATGGGCCGGCTCACATTGAATGCCGAGGGACGCATGGTCTCTGTGATCTGCGACAGCCGGCTTGAAATCCCGCCGGGCGAAACCCGCGAGTACACCTCATATTGCGGGACCTACCGGGTGGAGGGCAGCCAGCTCATCACCCGGGTCGACGCGGCCGCGGACGAAGATCGCCTGGGCACCGATCAGGTTCGCGACGTCCGTTTCGAAGGCGGCCTGATGATCCTCCAGCCGCCCCAGAAACCCTATGGCGCGCGTGTCGAAAAGCGTGAATTGCGTTGGAAAAAAATCTCTGACGAATGACCTGCGCAGTCTCCGGAACAAACGTTTTGTGAGATCCGCGCGCCCGTCCCCAGACGCACGATGTGATGCGTTGCACATCGATTGGCTGGCGCGGTTGGCGTTTCAGCCGGCGAAACGATTCCGCGCCCGCCGGGCACTCCCTGAGGTCCGGCCTTGCAGCAGACATGGACTTGTGGTCGAAAACCGATAGACCCTTTCACGCGTAGTATAAGGCGATGGTTTTCAAAGCCGGATCAGATCTGGAACAAGGCACCCCATGGGCGATCTTGATGTCGATGTAGCACTTGTAGGCGGCGGGCTTGCCAACGGCATCATTGCGCGTTGGCTGACCGAGATGCGACCCGACGTGTCGCTTGTGCTGATCGAGGCGGGGGACCGTCTGGGCGGCAACCACACCTGGTCGTTTCACGGCACCGATGTCGATGCCGAGGCCCACCGCTTGCTTGCGCCGATGGTGTCAGCGTCTTGGTCCGCGCAGGAGGTGCGCTTTCCCGGGTTTCGCCGCGAACTGTCGACGACCTATCATTCAATCGGATCGGACCGCTTCCACGACCACCTGATGATGGAACTCGGCGGCAAGGTCGTCTTTGGCAAGGCAGCCAAGGTCGGACCGGACGCCGTGGTCCTCGACGACGGGCGGCGCATTACGGCCCGCTGCGTCATTGATGGCCGGGGCTGGCTCGGCGGCTTGGCGGCCCAGGTCGCCGTCGCCTACCAGAAGTTCGTCGGCCTCGAGATCGAAACCAGCGAACCCCACGGCATCAGGCAGCCCGTCCTGATGGATGCTCTGGTGGAGCAATTCGGCGACTTCCGCTTCTTCTACCTCTTGCCGTTGACGCCAACACGGATCCTCGTCGAAGACACCTATTATTCCGATGACGCGACGTTGGCATCGCCAGAGATCGTTTCGCGCATACATGACTATATCGAAGCGCAAGGCTGGCGCGTCTCATCGCTCGTGCGCCAGGAACAGGGCGTTCTGCCGATCGTGCTGGCGGGCCCGATCACACCGTTCCAGGCGCACGACGGCGAAGCTGCGCGGGCCGGCGTCAGAGCCGGCCTGTTCCATCCCTTGACGGGTTACTCGCTGGCCGACGCGGTCCGCCTGGCTGCGCGCATCACAACGCTCGACGCCTTGACCACCGCTTCCGTCAGGGGGCTGTCCAATTCGTTTGCAGCCGAACTCTGGGAGGCGCGCTCGTATTATCGCATGCTCAACCGGCTCTTGTTCGTCGGCGCGAAAGGCGAGGAGCGCCGGGCCGTGATGGCGCGCTTCTATACCCTGTCACAAGGCATCGTAGAGCGGCTCTATTCGGGCCAGACAACGGCGCTCGACAAGATGCGTATTCTCACCGGCCGGCCACCATTTCCGATTCATCGTGCACTGCCCGTGCTGCCGCCGTCCGCCGGCTGGGCGCACGCAACATCACCAGGCCCGGAAGCCAAGGTCTGACGTGACGCACCGGCCGCAGTCAGGCTTCGCGCCATCGCGTGACGAGATCAGCGACATGCGCGAGCAGCGCTCCCGACAGGAATAGCGCGATCCATGCCGGCCCGTGATCCAGAAGTGAAGCCCTGAGCGCAAGGGTGAGGAAGGCACCGGCCGCGAGGTTGAAAACCACCCTTCCGAGCCCGGGGCCGACACCGGCCACGGCCCGCAGCGCAAACAGCGCAACCGCCTCTATCGCGACCAGCACGAGGATGGCGCCGACAAGGCTACCGTTTTCGATCAGATCGAAAATCATCGCGTAACCGTCTGCACCGGCGCCATCGCTCAGGCCTGCTTCAGGCCCACGAGATGGGCGAGATCCTTGAAAAAGATCCGGGCATGCGTCACCGGGCTTGCCCGCTCGACGCGCTTGTACATGTAGGACTGCCACGTCAGGCGTTGCACGTCCTTGTCCTGGCAGATCTTGACGAAGCTCTCGCGGCGCTTGTCGTTGCGATACCAGAAGTGCTGCATCATCCCCAGGATCCAGAAAATGCGTCCATGTTCGCGCATGAAGCGGCGGCGGGCCGTGGCCAGTTCGCGCGCATCGCCCGTGCGCAGATACGCAGCGGCCGCCTCCCCGGCATATTGGCCCGAGAGCATCGCATAGTAGATGCCTTCCCCTGACGCCGGCGCCACAACGCCAGCCGCATCCCCGGCCAGGATGGCATTGGCGCCATTGTCCCACCGCTTGAGCGGCTTGAGCGGGATCGGCGCGCCTTCCTTGCGGATCGTCTTGGCGCCCATGAGGTCGCTTGCACGTCGCACGTCTGCTGTCGCCTTGCGCAGCGAGAAACCCTTTTCCGCGGAGCCGACGCCAACGCTGGTCGTGTGCCCGTGCGGAAACACCCAGGCGTAGAAGTCCGGCGAGTAGGCGCCGTTGTAGACGACGTCGCAGCGGCTGCCATCGAATGTGTCGCCATCTCGGTTCTGCGGTGTTTCGATGATCTCGTGATAGGCAAACACGCAAGTCGGCGGGCGGTACTTGGGAATAGCCTGCCGGGCCACCTCCGAGCGTGCCCCATCAGCACCGATGATCATGCGGGCCGTGATCGTCTGGGATGCCCCGTCGGCCTCCGCCTCGTCGCCGCTCTTGGTCTTGTAATGGATGCTTGTCAGCCCATCACTGTGCTTTTCCAGGCGCTCGAAACGCCCGGTCAGTCGGGTAACGCCCCGGTTGCCCGCCCGCTCCCGCAACCATTCGTCGAAATGCTCCCGGTCGACCATGCCAACGAAGCCGCCATCGATTTTCATGTCGACGGTGCGGTTCGTCGGCGACACGATGCGTGCGGTGTTGATCTTGGCGACCAGCAGGGCGTCCGGAATTTCATAATCCTGGATCAGCCGCGGCGGGATCGCGCCGCCGCACGGCTTGATGCGCCCGGCCTTGTCAAGCAGCGCAACCGTGAAGCCGGCCTCGGCGAGGCTGGTTGCCGCCGTTGCTCCGGCCGGTCCGCCGCCGATCACGACGGCATCGTATGTCTGTTGTGTGGTCATTGCAGCGCTCCTGGTCGCTCTCCGGCGAAGCTGGGTGCCGTCGCCACGGCAGAGCGCGCAAGTTGCGCGTCGCTATGCCGGATGACGGTTTTGACGATTTCACGAGTTCCAAACGGTTCATCGCGTTTCAGGCTTGCAAGCGCTGATACGGTAAGACGGGCCGCAAGCCCCGCTGCGACAACGAACAGCAATCCCTCGACCACGAACACGGCGCCATAGGCCGTTGCATTCGAAGCCGTCAGCGTACGCGCGGCATCGACGCCGACGGTCCCGAGAAAACTGCCAAGGCCGAAGGCAATCGCCTGCGCCGCACCCCACAGGCCCATGCGCGTCCCTTCACGGTTTTCGCGCCCGGTGCTGGCGAGCCCCATCATCGATCCGATTGCCGCGACAGCGAACACGCCGTTGGCAAAACCGAGCAGGAAGACGTTGGCTTCCAGCGGCCAGTCGGGTGCGAAAAAGCCGCCGAGTGCGAGGCCGAAGAGCGCGAGCGCCGAGGCGAGACAGCCCGCGACGGTGAAGAGGCGCATGATGCCGGCGTAGCGCTTCGCAATGATGTTTCCGGCAACGCCGATCAACGCCATGCCGGCGAAAACGCCGCTGTGCTGGACACCTGACAGACTGGTCGATTGTCCCGGCGTCATGGCGAACACGAGACCTGCAAAGGGTTCGAGGATCAGGTCCTGTGCGGAGAAGGCGAGCATAGAGACGAATACGAAAATCGTGAACCGCCGGGCACTGGGCTCCGCCCAGACACCGGCCAGCGCGTCGCGAAACGACTGCTTCTGCGTGACCGATGATGCCGTCCCTGACGGCGCGCGCGAGAGCGTGGCACCAGATCTGGTCACCCCGTGGAAGCGGCGTTCGATACCGGCGACGGCAGCAAGCGCCACGACGAACGCGACGCAACCAACACCGGTTGCGATTGCCATGAGGCGTTCCGGCGAATAGGGATCGAGCAGCGCGCCGGTCGTCGCAGCCGTCACGATGAAGCCCGCGATCATCATCAACCAGACACTTGCCGCAGCCGGCGCGCGGCGCTCCGGCGAAACGTGGGTCGCAAGGAAGGCAAGAAGCGACGTCCCCGCGGCGCCGACACCGACACCGATCAGAACGAAGCCAATGAGCGCCATCGCACCGGCCGCGACCGGTGCGCCGGGGTGAAGCACGACCGCGCCGGCAGCGAGCCACGCCCCAAGAACGAGTGTCGCCATGCCGCCGATGATCCAGGGCGTCCGCCGCCCGCCTTCATCCGAGCCAAATCCCCATCTCGGCCGCGACATCTGCACCATGTAGTGGAGCGCGATAAGGAAGCCCGGAACCATGGCGGCCAGTCCCAGTTCGACCACCATCACGCGGTTCAGTGTCGAGGTCGTCAGCACGACGATGCTGCCAAGCGCGGCCTGGACGAAACCGAGGCGGATGATGTCGATCCAGCGAAGCGTGTGCGAGGCCATAGCTCGACCTTTCAAAGTCCTCGGATTGCGAATGCTGCGACCATCATGCCGAGGACGTAAAGCGTCGTGCCGGTCGCGTTGTACCAGGGCGCAAACCGTCTCGGATCAGAAAGGAGACGGATCATCGCGAAGAACTGCAGGGCCACCAGCGCGCCAACGATCGCGGCATGGGTCGACTGGCCCCACGCGGCGAGAAGCGCGATGACGACAAACTGCGGGGCGGCCATGACGAAGCACGCCAGGCGGGCGGCCCGCGGCACGCCGAGCTGAACCGGCAGCGTGACGACGCCATGATGCCGGTCCCCGTCAACGGCCTTGAAGTCGTTGAGCGTCATGATGCCGTGGGCGCCAATGCTGTAGAGAACGGCAAGTGCCACGATCTCCCAGCCAGGCACGGCCGACAGCATGACGGCAGCTCCCGTGAACCACGGCAGACCCTCATAACAGGCGCCAACCGCCGCCGCGCTCCACCAGCCGTTCATCTTCAGCCGCAAGGGTGGCGCGGAATAAATCCACGCAAGCACCAGCCCGATCACGGACGCCAGCACCACCGCTGGCCCCAGGACGGCGGCCAGTGCCAGTGAAAGCCCCGAGCCGATCACCGCGATATAAAAGCCCCATTGTCCCGGCACGCGGCCGGACGGGATGGGACGGTCGGGTTCGTTGATGGCATCGACGTGACGGTCGTACCAGTCATTCGCCGCCTGGCTCGTCCCGCAAACCAGCGGCCCGCAAAGCACGATGCCGGCAATCAGAAAAAGCCAGTTTTCCGTGATCGACGCACCCGAGGAAACAACACCGCACGCGAACGCCCACATCGGCGCAAACCACGTGATGGGCTTGAGCAGTTCAATGACCGCCGCCGCGCTCGGTCGCGCGGGGGCAGTGGCAGGGGGTATGTCGGACGTCACGCTCATCATCGAAAGGTACGACCGGCAAACCTGACTGTCAATCAAACTTGACAGTAGATGTGTCAAAAAAACTGGCCGGTCAGACGCGCCGAAATAAACCGGCGCATCAGGCTCTCGATGCTGTCTCGCGAATGTCGGCTTCCAGGCCCAGAGCCCGCGTTGCCGTCGCCACGATGTCCGCGGCATTGAGCCCGGCGACATCGTACATCTTCTCCGGCTTGTCCTGGTCGATGAACGTGTCGGGCAGTGTCATGGTGCGCACGCGAAGCTCCCCATCGAGCAGCCCGCTCGAGGCCATATGTGTGAGAACATGCGACCCGAAACCACCGGCGGCCCCTTCTTCGATGGTGATCAGAACCGAATGGTTCCGCGCTAGCTGCTCGATCAGCGCGGCATCGAGCGGCTTGGCAAATCGCGCATCCGCAACCGTCGTCGAAAGTCCCATGGCCTCAAGCTGTTCTGCTGCCGCCAACGACGCTTCGAGCCGCGTGCCAAGCGACAGAATAGCGATTGTCGTGCCTTCCTTGATGACGCGCCCCTTGCCGATTTCCAGCGGCGTGCCGCGTTCCGGCATTTCAACGCCGACACCCTCGCCGCGCGGATAACGGAAGGCGCACGGCCGGTCGTTGAGGGTGATCGCCGTCGCCACCATGTGCCGCAGTTCAGCCTCATCGGCCGCGGCCATCACGACGAAATTCGGCAAACAGGCAAGATAGGCCACATCGAACGATCCCGCATGCGTCGGCCCATCGGCGCCAACCAGCCCGGCCCGGTCGATGGCAAAGCGCACCGGCAGCGACTGCAGCGCGACATCGTGAACGATCTGATCGTAGGCGCGTTGCAGGAAGGTTGAATAGATCGCAACGACCGGCTTGTAGCCCTCCGTCGCCATGCCGGCAGCGAACGTCACGGCATGTTGCTCCGCAATGCCGACATCGAAGGTCCGCGTCGGGAAGGCCTCACCGAAAAGGTCAAGCCCGGTGCCGCCTGGCATCGCCGCGGTGACGGCGACAACCTTGTCATCGGCCTCGGCTTCTTGAATGAGGCTCTGGGCGAACACCTTGGTGTAGCCGGGCGCGTTGGCTGGCACCTTGACGAGGTCGCCGGTGATTTCGTTGAAGCGACCGACGCCGTGGTACTTGTCCGTCGAGCTTTCCGCCGGCGCGAAGCCTTTGCCCTTCTGGGTGACGACGTGAACCAGGATCGGTGCCTGATCGGTATCGCGCACGTTCTTCAGAATGGGAACGAGCTGGCTCAGATCATGCCCGTCGATCGGTCCGACATAGTAGAAGCCGAGTTCTTCGAAGAGCGCCCCGCCGGTCCACAGATGCCGGGTATATTCCTCGACCCGCGCCGCGCGCCGTTCCCAGCTTTTCGGAAGCCGCTTCGCCAACTGCTTGGCAAGATCACGCACATAGATGTAGGCGCCGCTCGAGGTGGTCCGCGCCAGATAGTGTGAGAGTGCGCCGGTCGGTGGTGCAATCGACATGTCGTTGTCATTGAGGATGACGATCAGCCGTTCATCCCGCGCGCCTGCATTGTTCAGCGCTTCATAGGCCATGCCGGCGCTCATCGAGCCATCGCCGATCACCGCGATCACGTTGTTGTCGCGGCCATCGAGATCCCGCGCGACCGCCATGCCAAGGCCGGCCGAAATCGACGTCGACGAGTGCGCCGCGCCGAATGGGTCGTATTCGCTTTCCGCGCGTTTGGTGAAGCCTGACAGCCCGCCGCCCTGACGCAGTGTGCGAATGCGGTCGCGCCGGCCGGTCAGGATCTTGTGCGGATAGCACTGGTGGCCGACATCCCAGATCAGGCGATCCGTTGGCGTGTCAAAAACCGCGTGCAGCGCAACAGTCAGCTCGACGACGCCAAGGCCGGCGCCGAGGTGGCCGCCCGTTGTCGAGACCGCCGAGATCGTCTCTTGGCGCAGTTCGTTGGCAACGTCGGTCAGTTCTGCAACCGATAAGGACCTGAGATCGGCAGGACTTGCGATCGCGTCGAGATGGGGTGTCTGAGGCCGTGCGTTCATAGTCTGGTACTCCTTGCCTCGTTGGCCACTCATCGCGGTCCGCGACCATCGCCCGACCTGCGAATGAACTCAGTCGTCCAAGCCTTCATAGTCCGCGATGCCATAGCGCCGCAGCTTGGTGTAAAGGCTCTGTCGGCTCAGCCCGAGCATCTCGGCGGCAAGCGCGCGATTGTCCTGGGTGAGTTTGAGAGCCGCTTCAATGCACAGCCGCTCGATCATGTCGGTCGTCTCTCTGACCAGATCGCGTAGCGGCACTCGTCCGACCAGTTTCGTCATTTCATCAACCGAGCGGGCCAGCGGCACGTCGGGACGCGACGCTTGCACCGGGCGCGTTCGGATCGGCCGGATCGTGAACCCGAAGGCGGACTGCTTGGCGTTGGCAACCGTCGCGGCCGAGACGTCGACATCCTCGAGGGTGCCGACAACACTCCGCAGCGTCGTCTCGAAATGCCGAAGCTGGCCGTGTTCGCGCAGATTGGTGAGAAGGACGGACAGGTCGACGCCTTGTCGTCCGAGGAATTCCTCGAGCTGGTGGCCGATCACCTGCTCCATCGACGCCGCCCGCGTCATCTCGATGAAGGATTGGTTGGCGCTCAGCACAAGACCGTCGGTATCGGTCACGACGAAGCCGTCAGGCAGGCGCTGGACAAGGCCCAGAAGGGCTGCATCCGTCATCTGCACTTCTCGTGACACGACACTCTCGGTGTCCGGCATCAAGCGCAGCAGGAACAGTGTGGTATTGCCCTGTCGCAGCAAGGAGGCGGCAATCTTGACGCTCTTGCCCGACCCCTTGATCACGCCGGTCGTCTCATCGATCTCGCCGCGCGAGCGGACGGAGGCAAGCATGTTGCGCAGCCCCGGTTCAGTCTCGCTCGAAAACGCCCGCCCCAACGTCGTGCCGGCCAGAGCGCGCCCGTTGCGCGCAAGCATTTCCTCCGCGCGCGGGTTCGCCTCGACAATTCGCAGCGAGCCTGCATCGACGATCAACACACCTTCATTGGCAATCTGGAAGAGCAGCTTGTAGCGCGTTTCCAGTTGACGGATGCGGGCATATTCCTGCTCGATCGACTGCTGCGCCGTAATCAGGCGCTGCTGCAATTCAGCCATCGAGCGCAATTCGCGTCCAAGCGCCACGATTCGGCCCTTCTTGCCGATCGTCAGCGCGGAATAGAGCACCGGCACATCGTCGCTGTCGACGCCTTCATAGTTCAGCTGTCGCCAACGCGAGGGTGTCTCAGTGGTCGCTTCGTCGAGAATGGCGTCGACCTTTGGACGGCTTTCAGTTGTGACGGTGTCGCGCCACTTCTTGCCGATCCAGTCTTTCCAGCCCGCGATTTCGAAGTTCGCATTTCCGAAGGCGACATCCACGATGACGCCGCGCCGATCGATGATCAGCGATACGTCTGCCGCGATTGCGGCAAGGCGCGCGGCATCGTCGGTGTCAATCTCGCCGAGTGCTCGACGAGGTTGCGAGAAGCCAAGCTTTGTGGCGGCATCGGTCACGGTGTTATTCCTACCAATTGCCTGGTCTTTGCAGGGCTTTCATGAGGCGCCAGAAGGCTGCCAAGGAGGGCCGCAAAACCAGGTTCATCTTCTGCTGTACCATCGGCGCCGAATGCGCTCACCAGGTGCGGCGCACGTGCAATAGCGGGGCCGCCGATGATAATCGGCCGCTGGCCAAAGCCGCGCGCCGCTCTCAGTTTGGACACCGATTCCGACAAAGCATCAAGACACCGGTCATTGCTGCATGACAAGCTGACAATTTCGCACGGGCGATCGTTAACGATACGGGCGACGTCGTCGCTGTGGCTGACATCAAGCTCGAGGTCGACGTCGTAACCCGTAGCTGTAAGGTGGTCCGCCAGCATCAAGAGCCCGAAAAAGTGCTGTTCGCCGGGTGCTGGAAGGAGAAGGACCCGCTGCTTCGGGCCATTTTCCGGCTCTTCGAGACTGAAAGCTGGGGCAGCATTGTTTCGAATAAGTTGCTGAAGGACGGTCAAGCCGACGGTGACTTCCAGGAATGTGCAGGTATCTTCTTCCCACCTGAGCCCCAGCAGCCTCGCCACATTGGCAAGCAGGTTCGAGAAAAGGCTGCGATGCTCGAGGCCTGATGCCGCCAATCGATCGACAAAGACCTGACAGGCCGCACAATCACCGGCAGTGGCGAGATTGGCGAGCTCTTCCACCATTTCCGCGGAGACCTGCAGCGCGACCGCCCCTCGGGCAACGGTGGGCGTGCGCTTGGTGCGCGGGGTGGGTTTTGTCCGGGCAACCGGCTGGCGCGGCCGGGCAATGAGGCCCGGAACAATCTCCAGCTCGATAATTCGCGAGACGATCGTTGTGCGTGCCGGTTCGCTCGAGTGGTGGTCCGCAGACAGCATCTCATCGCTGGGTTCGTGGCGTTGCGATTGTGACTGCGCTGTCTGCTGGTCGACCATCTCTCGTATCCTTGAAAGCAAAAAAACAAGCAGCGCAGGAAAGAATTATCGCTTTTATCGCCGCCAATCGGTCTGTGTCGAACCGCCGAAGGTAGGACTGCCTGATCGTACGGTCGCAGGCCCTCGAATATATGTAAACAAAAAAGTGCGTCAAGTTTAGTTGACACTTTTCAATCTTCCGCCTTAAGCTTTCCCATGGTCACTCCTTCGAGGGGTTCGAGATGGGATCGAGTTTGAAATCGCAGGCGCCGGCGTCACCGCTCTACACAGCCAAGCAGCGTGAGCGCCGCGATCAATCGATCTGGACATTGGTGCAGGGCGTTCTCGCGCCAGCGCAGTTCGTTGTCTTTCTGGTGTCGCTGGGCCTGGTCCTGAACTACCTCGCGACCGGTGAAGGTCTCGCCATCGCGATGGCGTCCGTCGTGATCAAGACGTTGGTTCTCTACACGATCATGATTACCGGAGCGATCTGGGAGAAGGTCGTGTTCGGCCAGTATCTCTTCGCGCCGGCCTTCTTCTGGGAGGACGTCGTGAGCATGCTCGTGATCGCCCTCCACACCGCCTACCTGATCGCGCAATTCACCGACGCCCTCGCGCCGGTCCCGCTGATGTATCTCGCGCTGGCGGCCTACATCACCTACGTCGTCAACGCCGCCCAGTTCTTGTGGAAGCTCAGGCAGGCCAGGCTCGGCGCAACGCCACCGAATAGTGGCGCGGACATGGAGCCTGCACTATGAGTTTCGCAGCCCCGCCCCTCACGACCTCGGCATCGCCGCAGAGCGCGCCATCAACCGGCGAACGCCGCCGCGAGCGCCACAATATCGTCGCCGAGCGCGGACAACGGGAAGTATTTTGCGGCCTGACCAGCATCGTCTGGCTCCACCGCAAGATCCAGGATGCGTTCTTCCTTGTCGTCGGTTCGCGCACCTGCGCCCATCTTCTGCAGTCCGCAGCCGGCGTCATGATCTTCGCCGAGCCGCGCTTTGCGACCGCCGTCATCGGGGAGCGCGACCTCGCCGGCCTTGCCGACGCGAACGACGAACTCGATGCCGTCGTCGACCGGCTGCTCGCCCGCCGCCCCGACATCAAGCTTCTGTTTCTTGTTGGCTCGTGCCCCTCCGAGGTCATCAAGCTTGACCTGTCCCGCGCCGCGCAGCGCCTCTCCGTCAAGCACGCGCCAAGCGTTCGCGTCCTCAACTATTCCGGCAGCGGCATCGAGACGACCTTCACCGAAGGCGAAGACGGTTGCCTTGCCGCGCTGGCAACTGACGCGCCGGCCCGTGACGAGGCCGCACCGCGCCTGCTGGTGGTGGGCGCGCTTGCCGACGTCGTCGAAGACCAGTTCCGCCGCACGTTCGCCGAGCTCGGGCTCACCGACGTCGATTTCCTTCCCGCCCGTCAGGCCCAGTCCATGCCGGCAATTGGGCCGGGCACCCGTTTTCTGCTGGCCCAACCCTTCCTCACCGAAACCGCACGCGTCTTGACGAACCGCGGCTGTGATCACGTCCCCGCGCCCTTCCCGCTTGGTGCTGAAGGCACGCTCGACTGGTTCACCGCAGGCGCCGCGGCCCTCGGCGCAGACGTTGGCGCAGTGCGCGAGGCGCTTGCCCGGCGCGCGGACCGGGCGCGGGCCTCGCTGCAGGCGGCGCGCGAGCAGTTGAGTGGCAAGCGGGTCTTCTTCTTCCCCGATTCCCAGCTCGAACTGCCGATTGCCCGCTTCCTCCACAACGAACTCGGCATGGAACTCGTCGAAGTCGGCACGCCCTACCTCAATCGCGTCCAACACGGCGCCGAACTCGATCGCCTGCCGGAAGGCACGCGCATCACCGAAGGCCAGAACGTCGACGTCCAGCTCGAGCGCTGCCGCGCCGCCGCGCCCGATATCGTCGTCTGCGGTCTCGGTCTCGCCAATCCGCTGGAGGCAGACGGCGTCACGACGAAATGGTCGATCGAACTCGTCTTCACACCCATTCACGGTTTCGAGCAGGCAGCCGATCTCGCCGGTCTGTTCACCCGCCCGTTGGTGCGCCGCGCACGGTTGGAGGTCTAGGCCCATGGAATTGACTGTCTGGACATACGAAGGCCCGCCGCACGTCGGCGCGATGCGCATCGCGAATGCCCTCGATGGTGTCCACTACGTGCTCCACGCACCGCAGGGCGACACCTACGCCAACCTGCTCTTCACGATGATTGAGCGTCGCGATCATCGCCCGGCCGTCAGCTACACCACCTTCCAGGCCCGCGACCTCGGAACCGATACGGCCGAGCTTTTCAAGTCATCTGTCCGCGAGGCCTTCGAGCGCTTCAAGCCCGACGCGCTGTTGGTCGGCGCGTCATGCACCGCGGAGCTTATTCAGGATGATCCGGGCGGCCTTGCAAAAGCGCTCGACCTCGACATTCCCGTCGTGCCCCTTGAATTGCCTTCCTATCAGCGCAAGGAAAACTGGGGCGCCGCCGAGACATTCTATCAGCTGGTGCGTCACATCGCGGTCACCGACGTGGCCCGCGATGACTGGAAGGCCTCTGGCCGCCGGCCCCGCTGCAATCTGCTCGGCCCGACGGCCCTGGGCTTCCGCCACCGTGATGACGTGACCGAGATCAAGCGCCTGCTCGATCAGCTTGGCGTTGACGTCCATGTCACCGCGCCGCTTGGCGCCAATGTCGACGATATCCGCCGCCTTGGCGAAGCCGATTTCAATGTCGTCCTCTATCCCGAAACCGCCGCGCTTGCCGCCCGCTGGCTCGAGCGCACCTTCGGCCAGCCGACCGTCAAGACAGTCCCGATCGGCGTTGGCGCAACCCAGGATTTCGTGCGCGAAATTGCTGCGATCACCGGCATCGATCCAACGCCAGTCCTGGAGACTTCCGCCTCGCGCCTGCCGTGGTGGTCGCGGTCGGTCGATTCCAACTACCTGACCGGCAAGCGCGTCTTCGTCTTCGGTGATGCAACCCACGCCATCGCCGCAGCGCGCGTCGCCCACGAGGAACTCGCCTTCGAGGTTGTCGGTCTTGGCGCCTACAACAGGGAATTTGCCCGCGAAGTCCGTGAGGCCGCCGACAAGTACGGCGTCGAGGCCCTGATCACCGACGACTATCTCGCTGTTGAAGCCGCAATCGCGGAAGCCCAGCCCGAGCTTGTGCTCGGCACCCAGATGGAGCGCCACACGGCCAAGCGGCTCGGATTGCCGTGCGCAGTGATCTCGGCGCCCGTCCACGTTCAGGATTTCCCGGCCCGCTATGCCCCGGTGATGGGCTTCGAAGGGGCCAACGTCCTCTTCGATACCTGGGTGCATCCGCTGGTGATGGGCCTCGAAGAACATCTCCTTGCGATGTTCCGTGACGATTTCGAGTTCAACGACCAGGCCGGCCCCTCCCATCTCGGCCCGGGCCGCAGAGCCGAACCTGAAATCAGACCAGCAACGCTTCAAGAAGCCGAACCGGAGATTGAAGAGACGATGCCGTCGGCAGCCGTGACGGGCGAGCCCAACGGCGACGTGTCGGCGCCGGTCTGGACCCGGGACGCAGAAATCGAACTCAAGAAAATACCCTTCTTCGTGCGCGGCAAGGCGCGTCGCAACACGGAGAATTTTGCAGTCGAGAATGGCTTGGCTGCGATCACCCTAGAGACGCTTTACGATGCAAAAGCATATTACAGCCGCTGACACGACGACCATCCGCGTCGTCCTGATCACGCTCGACAACCATCTGGCGGGGGCCGTTGAGGCGGCCCAGGATGCGATCCGGCACGAAGCGCCGAATGTCGAGGTGAAGTTCCATGTCGCAGCCCAGTGGTCTGCGAGCCCGGAAGCGCTGGCGCGTTGCAAAGCCGACATCAAGACCGCGGACATCATCATCGTCACGATGCTGTTCCTCGAAGAGCATATCCGCGCGATCCTGCCGGACCTCGAAGCGCGCCAGCCGCACTGTGACGCCTTCGCCGGCCTGATGTCGGCTGGCGAGATCATGCGTTTGACCCGCCTCGGCAAGTTCTCGATGGCCGCCAAGGACAGCGGGATAACCGCGCTGCTCAAGCGACTGCGCGGCGCGGGTCGCTCCTCGTCCGGTGCCAGTTCCGGCGCCAAGCAGATGCAGATGCTCAAGCGCCTGCCCCGCCTCCTCCGCTTTATCCCGGGCGCCGCGCAGGACGTCCGGGCCTATTTCATCTTGATGCAATACTGGCTCGCGGGCTCGGACTTCAACATTGCCCAGATGATCCGGTTCCTGGCGAACCGCTATGCCGACGGCCCGCGCCTGGCCTTGCGCGGTCTCCTGCCCGCTGCCGACCCGATCGAATATCCCGAGATTGGCGTCTATCATCCCGATCTGCCCGAACGGATTTCGGAAACAGCCGCCGCCTTGCCGAATAATACCGCGGCGCGTGGAACCATCGGCCTCATCATCATGCGCGCCTACGTGCTTGCAGATGATACCGCGCACTATGACGGCGTCATCCGCGCACTCGAAGCCGAAGGCTACAACGTCGTCCCCGCCTTCGCCTCCGGGCTCGACGCGCGCCCTGCCATCGAAGCCTTCTTTGTCGGCGACGACGGCGCGGCCTCGATCGACGCACTCGTCTCACTGACCGGTTTCTCGCTGGTCGGTGGCCCCGCCTACAACGACGCCGAAGCCGCGCAAGCCATCCTGACGCGCCTTGACGTCCCTTACATCGCGGCTCACGCGCTTGAATTCCAGACCATGGATGACTGGGCCGCCTCGGAGCGTGGCCTGCTGCCGATCGAAGCAACAATGATGGTCGCAATCCCCGAGATCGACGGCGCGGTCGGGCCGATGGTCTTTGGCGGCCGCAGTGAAAGCCTTGCTGGCCCCCACGGGAGTACCGGTCAGGCGACACATTCCCGGGCAGGAACTGGCCGGATGCGGTCCTGTGAAGAACGCGCCCGCATGCTGGCGCGCCGCGTCGCCCGCTTTGCCTCATTGCGCCGGACACCGGTCGAAGAGCGCCGCGTCGCAATCGTACTTTTCAATTTCCCGCCCAACGCCGGCGGCACCGGCACAGCGGCGTTCCTCGCTGTCTACGAATCTCTCTTCAATACGCTGACGGCCATGAAGGCTGAAGGCTATGACCTTGAAGTGCCTGAATCGGTCGACGCGCTGCGCGAACAGATCCTCACCGGCAATGCTGGCGCCTACGGCAGCGATGCCAACGTCGCCGACCTCGTCAGCGCCGACGACCATGTCCGCCGCGAACCGCACTTGCACGAAATCGAAGCGCAGTGGGGGCCGGCGCCGGGCCGCGCCAATGCTTTCGGCAGCGACATCCTGATCTGTGGCCTGCGCCTTGGCAACGTGTTCATCGCCATCCAGCCGGGCTTTGGCTACGAAGGCGATCCCATGCGCCTCCTGTTCGAGAAGAGCTTCGCGCCAACCCACGCCTTTTCAGCCTTTTATCGCTACATCCGCGAAGACTTCAACGCCAACGCCGTCCTCCACTTCGGAACCCACGGCGCGCTCGAGTTCATGCCCGGCAAGCAGGTCGGCCTGACGGAAGCGTGCTGGCCGGACCGCCTGATTGGTGATCTGCCGAATATCTACCTCTATGCCGCCAACAACCCGTCCGAAGGCACGTTGGCCAAGCGCCGCTCGGCCGCGACCCTGGTTAGCTATCTGACACCGCCGATCGCAACCGCCGGTCTCTATAAGGGGCTTCAGGAACTCAAGGCCTCGCTCGACCGCTATCGGGGGCTCGGCCCATCAGATCAAACCGAACGTTCCGCGATGGTCGATCTCATCCGCGAGCAGGCCGGCGCCGTCGATCTTGTCGAGGAGGGTGTTGAATGGGGCGATGCCGCCGACCAGCACATCCAGGCCCTCGGCCGCGACGTTCTCGAGCTTGAATACGCGCTCATCCCGCACGGCCTGCACATCGTCGGCGAGCCGGCCGATGACAACATCATGGCTGAAACAATCGCCGCAATTGCCGCCACAAGTGGCTTGACCCTGCCGCGCGAAGCAGCTGCTTTGATTGTTGCCGGCCGCGAGGTCAACGAGATCATCAAGGCGGCCGGTCTTCCCGGCGGTCGTGAAATGCGCGCCGAAATCGGGCGGCTGAAGCGCGCCGCGCAGCATTTGGGCGACGACAGCGAAACCCGCGCAGTCCTGCGGGCAATTGCCGGGCGCTACATCGCACCGGCGCCCGGCGGTGACCTGCTGCGCACACCGGAAATCCTGCCGACCGGCCGCAATGTCCACGGTTTCGATCCCTTCCGCATCCCGAGCCGCTTCGCCCTCGAGGACGGTGCCCGCCAGGCCGACCGCCTGATCGCGCGCCACGTCGCCGAAACCGGGACGCTGCCTCAGTCGATCGCCATCGTGCTGTGGGGCACTGACAACCTCAAGACCGAGGGCGGCCCGATCGGCCAGGCCCTCGCGCTCATGGGCGCAAAGCCGCGTTTCGACAGCTACGGACGATTGTCTGGCGCCGACCTGATCCCGCTGGCCGAACTTGGCCGCCCGCGCATCGACGTCATGATGACGCTCTCTGGCATTTTCCGTGACCTCCTGCCGCTGCAGACACGGATGCTGGCCGAAGCCGCATTCGCCGCGGCCAGCGCCGACGAAAGCGCCTCGGACAACTTCATCCGCCGCAACGCGCTGGCCTATCAGGCCCGCACGGGGGCTGACCTTCAGACTGCCGCGCTCCGCGTCTTCTCGAATGCCGACGGCGCCTACGGGGCCAACGTCAATCACCTGATCGAGAACGGCAACTGGGAAGACGAAAACGAGCTGGCCGACGTCTATTCCAAGCGCAAATGCTTCGCCTACGGCTGCGACGGCAAGGCGACTGCACATCCCGAACTGCTCGAGAACGTCCTCGCCAGCGTCGATCTCGTCTACCAGAACCTCGAATTGGTCGAGGTCGGCGTCACGACGATCGACCACTACTTCGACACTCTCGGTGGCATCGGGCGTGCCGTGACGCGGGCGCGGGGCCAGAAGGCGCCGGTCTACATCGGTGACCAGACATCAAGCGAAGGCAAGGTGCGCACCCTCAATGAGCAGGTCGCACTCGAAACGCGGACGCGGGCGCTCAACCCGAAATGGTACGAGGCCATGCTCGCGCATGGCTTCGAAGGCGTCCGCCAGATCGAAGCCCACGTCACCAACACGCTGGGTTGGTCGGCAACAACGGGCGACGTCTCGCCCTGGGTTTACCAGCAACTCAGCCAGACGTTCGTGCTGGACGACGCCATGCGCGAACGCCTTGCCGCACTCAACCCGAAGGCGTCGGCCCGCATGGCCAACCGCCTGATCGAAGCACACGAGCGGTCCTATTGGCAGCCTGACGAACAAACCTATGAGGCCCTTCTGAAGGCTGGCGATGAACTCGAGGATCACCTCGAAGGCATTCGTCCCGTCGACGCAGTGGCTTGAACCGAACAAGGAGTTTAGAAGAATGGCGACAACGCTTTACGAACCCCGCCCGGTCCGCACCCGCGAAGACGGCGAGGGCAGCGTTCAAGTCCAGCTCGACCCGCGCGATCAGATCGGCACGGCGAAGGTCTTCTCCGTCTATGGCAAAGGCGGCATCGGCAAGTCGACGACCTCTTCCAACCTCTCGGTTGCCTTCACGAAGCTTGGCAAGCGGGTGCTTCAGATCGGCTGCGATCCGAAACACGATTCGACCTTCACATTGACGAAGCAGCTCATGCCGACGGTGATCGACGTCCTCGAGTTGGTCGATTTCCATTCCGAGGAGCTGCGTGTCGAAGACTTCGTCTACGAAGGCTACAACGGCGTCATGTGTGTTGAGGCAGGCGGCCCGCCGGCCGGCACCGGCTGCGGCGGCTATGTCGTTGGCCAGACCGTCAAGCTGCTCAAGGAGCATCACCTCCTCGAAGACACCGACGTCGTCATCTTCGATGTCCTCGGCGACGTGGTGTGCGGCGGCTTTGCAGCCCCCCTCCAGCATGCCGACCGGGCACTGATCGTGGCCGCCAACGATTTCGACTCGATCTACGCCATGAACCGCATCGTCGCAGCCGTCCAGGCGAAGGCGAAGAACTACGGTGTCCGGCTGGCCGGCTGCATCGCCAACCGCTCACGCGACACCGACGAAATCGACAAGTACTGCGCCGCGACAGGCTTCGAGCGCATCGCCCATCTGCCGGATCTCGATGCGATCCGCCGCTCTCGTCTCAACAAGAAGACGCTGTTCGAGATGGACCCGGACGAGGATGTCCTCGCGGTTCAGAAGGAATATCTCCGGCTCGCCGAAAGTCTCTGGGCGGGCTCCGAAGTCACGACACCGGCACCGATGAAGGATCGTGACATCTTCGATCTGCTCGGCTTCGATTGATTGGAGTTAGTTCGATGGTAACGAGCAGCGCCTATGAAAACCGTCGCGGCGAAGTCGAGACCTATTTCGACAAGGTTGCGGCCGCCAATTGGTCGGCCCTGACGTCGGACGCCCCGGTCAGCGGGATCCGGGCCACGGTCCGGGCCGGCCGTGACCGGATGCGGGCGATGCTGCTCGACTGGTTGCCGGAGGATCTCTCAGGTCAGCGCATCCTTGATGCAGGCTGTGGGACGGGCCAATTCGCCATCGAGGCGGCCCGGCGCGGTGCTTCGATCCTCGCCGTCGACCTGTCCCCATCCCTGATTGGCGTTGCCCGCGAACGCGCCGAGCGCGCCGCACCATCCGGTGCGATCGAGTTCGTTGCCGGCGATCTGCTCGATCCCGCCTTCGGCGCCTTCGACCATGTCGTGTCGATGGACGCATTGATCCACTATGCGCCTGACGTCGCCGTCGACATGCTAGCGAAACTCGGCGCCCGCACCGGCTCTCGCATGGTCTTCACCTTCGTGCCGCGCACACCTGCCCTGAGCGTGATGTTCGCGGTCGGCCGCTGCCTGCCACGCGCCACCAATGATCGCGCCCCATCGGTCAGTCTCGTCAGCCCCGCCGCCTTGCAACGGATTGTTGCCGCCAAACCCGGCCTTGAGGCCTGGCAGATCGGACGCAGTGAACGGGTTGCGAGCGGCTTCTACATTTCCCAGGCCCTGGAGTTGGTTCGTCGATGATCGACCTCTCGACCAAACTTGCGCGAACCTGGTCGCGGATCGGCACCCGCTATCTGCCGTTCGCGGATGCAGCGACGGCGGAACTGCCGCTCGGACGCCTGCTCCGCCTGTCGCTCTTCCAGATCTCCGTCGGGATGGCGATTGTCCTGCTCAACGGTATCTTGAACCGGGTCATGGTCGTCGAACTCCTGGTGCCGACCTGGCTCGTGGCCATGGTTGTTTCACTGCCGCTCGTATTCGCGCCGCTGCGCGCCCTGATCGGGCACAAGTCGGACACCCACCGCTCGTATCTCGGCTGGCGCCGTGTCCCGTATATCTGGATGGGAACGTTGCTGCAGTTCGGCGGCCTCGCGATCATGCCGTTTGCAATCATCCTGCTCTCCGGCGACACCACCGGGCCGGCCTGGGTCGGCCACCTCGGCGCAGCGCTTGCTTTCCTGCTCGTCGGCGCCGGCCTCCACACCACCCAGACCGCCGGCCTCGCGCTGGCGACAGACCTCGCACCGGAAGAAAAGCGCCCCCGCGTCGTCGCCCTTCTCTACGTCATGCTGCTCATTGGAATGCTGGTCAGCTCGCTTGGCTTTGGTGCCCTCCTTGCAAGCTTCAACCAGCTCAAGCTGATCCAGGTCGTGCAAGGCGCCGCGGTGATCACCGTCGTGCTCAACCTGATCGCGCTGTGGAAGCAGGAAGCACGCGACCCCTCCCGCACGCGCCACGACGAAGCGCGGATCGATTTTCTCACTGCCTGGCGCGATTTCAGCCAGACACCGGGCGTCAAGCGGATCCTCGTCGCGCTGGCTTTCGGCACCGCCGGCTTCTCGATGCAGGACATTCTTCTCGAACCATATGGCGGCCAGATCCTCCACCTGTCGGTATCCCAGACAACGCTTCTGACAGCCTTGCTGGCGACCGGCACATTGATCGGCTTCGCGGTTGCAGCCCACCGTCTGAGCCGTGGCGGCGATACCTACGAACTCGCAGCCTTCGGCACAATGATCGGGATCGTCGCGTTCTGTGCGGTCGTCTTCGCAGACCCGCTGCAGTCTGCCGGGCTGTTCCGCGCAGGCACAGCCCTCATGGGCCTGGGTGGCGGCCTGTTCAGCGTCGGCATGCTGGTGGCAGCCATGTCGCTCGCAGACGACGACAACGGCGGCATGGTGCTCGGTGTCTGGGGCGCTGTCCAGGCGACAGCCGCCGGCGTCGCAATCGCACTCGGTGGCGCGATCCGCGATATCGTCTCAACGCTCGCAGCCGAGGGCATGCTTGGCCCCGCGCTGACCGGCCCCTCGGCTGGTTATTCCGTCGTCTATCACATCGAGATCTTTCTGCTTTTTGCGACGCTCATCGCCATCGGCCCGCTTGTCAAACGCACCGGCCGCATGACCGCGACAGCATCGACCAAATTTGGAATGGCAAACTTCCCCGGCTAGGGCCGCGGCAACAGGAGGTAAGACAAAATGATAATGGACCACTACGATTTAGCGTTGATCTCGCTTTACGTGTTCTGGTTGTTCTTTGCAGCGCTGCTGTTTTATCTCCGGCGCGAAGATCGTCGTGAGGGCTACCCGCTCGAACTCGACACCCCCGGCACCTACAAGAACCACGGGTTCATGTGGATCCCGCCGGCAAAGACGTTCCACCTCGCGAATGGCGAAACCCGCCAGGCGCCTGATTACAAGGCCGATCAGCGCGCGATCGCAGGCCAGCCGGTTGAGCCGTGGCCCGGTGCGCCGATCGAACCAACCGGCGAAAACCCGATGCTCGATGGCATCGGCCCGGCTGCCTATGCGGAACGCGCCGATGTGCCCGATCATACCTGGCACGGCGAAGTCAAGATCAGGCCGCTGCGCGTCCTCCCCGATTTCCATGTCGTCGAAGGTGATCCCGATCCGCGCGGCTACGCGGTGACCGGTTCGGATGGTGAAGTGGGCGGCAAGGTGGTCGATCTGTGGGTCGACCAGGCCGAAGCGCTGATCCGCTACATCGAGGTCGAGGTGCCGAATGCCGCCGCCGCATCCGCCATCGCGAGTACGCAGGCAGCCGGCGAAGAAGAAGACGGTGCGCCCGTGAAATCTTCACCACCCACCCGCCGCGCCCTCCTGCCGATGACGCTTGCAACCGTCAATCGTGGCAAGCAGTGCATCGAGGTGTCGTGTGTCCTCGGCGAACAGTTCCAGCATGCCCCCTCAACGCGTGCATCCGACCAGGTCACGCTGCTCGAAGAGGAAAAGATCCAGGCATTCTTCGGCTCTGGCTATCTCTTCTCGCGGCCTCGCAACCGGAACCCGCTGATATGAGCCACGACGATTTCGCCTTCGAACCCGTACGCGGCCTGCCGGAAGAGTTGCCGGCAGGCGAGAAGATACTGTGGCAGGGCGCGCCGAGCTGGGTGGCGATGGCGCGCCACGTCTTCCATGTGCGCTTCGTTGCAGCCTACTTCGCGGCCATTGCAGCGTGGCGCGTCATCAGCGCGGCAAATGCAGGTGCGCTTGATGCTGGCGTCATCGTCCAGGTCGTCTGGGCGCTCGGCCTTGGCGCGCTCGCGATCGCCGTTCTTGGCATCATCGCCTACGGCTACGGCCGCACCACGGTCTACACGATCACCAACCGCCGGGTCGTCATCCGCTCCGGCGTGGCGTTCCAGATCACCTTCAACCTGCCGTTTGCCGCCGTAACGGGCGCGGGCCTGCGTCATCATCGCGATGGCACCGGTGACATCCCCCTCACACTCGATGGCGCTGGCCAGATTGCCTACCTCCACATCTGGCCCAACGTCAGGCCCTGGAAGCTGGCCCGGCCCGAGCCGATGTTGCGCAACATCCCGGCACCCGACCAGGTGGCGGAGCTGCTGACCGACGCCCTCAAGGTCTATCACGCCGAGACCGGCAACGCCGGCCGTGTGGCGCAGCCGACCGCGATCCGCGCCTCGGATCGCCCCCGCGTCGTCCGCCGCCCCCCCGCCGTTGTCGCGGCTGAATAGGAGCACGTCATGGCTGCAAAAAACCACGATATGTCGCCGCCGCGCTGGGCGCTGATCGGCGGCGGTGTCCTGATCGTCATCTCGATCCTGCTCGCCGGCTTCGGTCGCATGACCGGCGTCGGGGTTGCCGAAGTCTCGCCCAAGGGCGTGGTGCTGGCCCGCGACCTCAAGTTCCTTGATGGCCCCAACGGTGGCATCGTTGTCGAGGATGCCGCCACGGACCAGACCGTCGCCGTCCTGCCCTCGGGCACCAACGGCTTCGTCCGCGTGGTGATGCGCGGTCTCGCGCGCCATCGCAAGGTCGCAGGCCTCGGCCCCGACCATCCCTTCCGCTTGACCCAATGGTCGAGCGGTCACCTTTCCATCGAAGACCGCCAGACCGGACACTCGGTTCAGCTCGGTGCCTTTGGCCGCCCGAACCGCGATGCCTTTGCGCGTCTTCTTGCCCAAAAGGAGGTCCGGAAATGAACATTGCCCGCGTATTGCTCCCGAAGAAATACGACGTGCCGTGCACCGTCGAGGTCCAAAACACCTTCGACAGCCTGCAGGCCCATGTCTCGCTGCCGGATGATGTCGTCATCGAGCCGGGTGACGAAGTGATCGTCCACGGCAATCCGATCCGCGTGCCGTATGGCCAGTCCTTCGCTGAAGAGCGCATGGCGACGGTCGTTCACGCAAGCCTGGCCAAGCGCTCCTGGACGCGCATGACAGGCGATCTCGAATTCATGGAACTCTTCGAGTTCAGCTTTTCCGGGGAGAAAGAACTATGACGATCGAGAACCTCAGTCTGACCTCGCGCGCCTCGACCTCGAAAGCACAGGAGGACACCCTCCTCACACCGCGCTTCTATACGACGGATTTCGCGGAGATGGATCGCCTCGACGTAACCCCGGTGCGCCGGGAGTGGGATGAACTCATCGCAGAGATGCGCTCAGATCCCAACAAGGGCCACTTCAAGAAAACCGAAGCCTGGGACGAGATCGACCTCGACAGCCTCCCTCCCGAACTGCGCCGCGAATTCATCGATTTCCTCGTGAGTTCGCTCACGGCTGAATTTTCGGGCTGCGTCCTTTATGCCGAAATGCGCAAGCGCGGCACCAACCCCGACGTCTGCGAACTCTTCAAATACATGAGCCGCGACGAGGCGCGCCACGCGGGCTTCATCAACGACGCGCTCAAGGAGTTCGGTCTCGGCGTCGACCTCGGCTACCTCACCAAGAAGAAGAAATACACGTTCTTCACGCCGAAGTTCATCTACTACGCGACGTACCTGTCCGAAAAGATTGGCTACGCGCGCTACATCACGATCTTCCGCCATCTCCAGAAGAATCCGGACAAGCGCTTCCATCCGATCTTCAAGTGGTTCGAGGAGTGGTGCAACGACGAGTTCCGCCACGGCGAAGCGTTTGCCCTGCTGATGCGCGCCAACCCGCATCTGCTCAAGGGACGCAACGTTTACTGGATCAAGTTCTTCGTCCTCGCAGTCTTTGCGACGATGTTCGTTCGTGATCATCAGCGCCCCGCCTTCCACGAGGCCCTCGACATCGAGCCGACCGATTACGGCATGCGCGTGTTCCGGGTCACGTCCGAAATTACGCGCCAGGTCTTCCCCGTCGAACTCGACCTCGACCACCCGGCGTTCCTTGCCGGCCTCGAGCGGTTGGCGCGCATCAACGACAAGATGGAGGCAGCACGCGCCAGGGGCGGCATCGTTGGCCGCGCCAAACAGCTTTGGCTCGCAGCCGCCGCGACCGGTGCGTTCG
The DNA here is from genome assembly GCA_963696075.1 of uncultured Alphaproteobacteria bacterium. GTDB lineage: Bacteria > Pseudomonadota > Alphaproteobacteria > Rhizobiales > Hyphomicrobiaceae > CAJQQK01. The sequence goes on from CAVOJD010000006.1 coordinate 121,248, forward strand.
CCAGGCTCTATGCGATCCCCGCCAAGAAGAATGACCTGCCGGAAACGTCCCGGCTCGTCCCGGCCTGGTGATGGAAGGCGGCTCAAGCGTCATGTGGCAGACTGCCGGACCAGTTCTGTTCGTCGTGTTCGTGTGGTGGTTCACCACCGGACTGGTAATGATGCTTGGCCGCTTCCCCGCCAAAACCCACCCCCTCTGCCTCGCAGCGGCAAGCGTCGTCCTGGTTGCCTCGTTGATCGGACTGAAGATCACCAGCGAGGCGGTCACGACGAGCAATGTCGTCATCACATTCTGCTGCATCGTTGGCATCTGGGCGTGGCACGAGATGGCGTTCCTGTTCGGCTACGTCACCGGCTCGCGCGCTGAGCGCTGCCCGGACTGGGCGTCGGGCTGGACGCGTTTCAGGTTTGCATTCGCAGCCCTCAGCCATCACGAATTGGCCTTGCTCGCGACCTTTGTCGTCGTCGCAGCCCTGACGTGGGGCGGCGAGAACCTCTACGGCCTCGGTGCCTTCGCGATCCTCTGGTTGATGCGCATCACGGCAAAGCTCAACCTGTTTCTGGGCGTGCCCCACTTCAGCATCGACGTCCTGCCGACGCGCCTGGCCTACCTCGCCAGCTACTTCCGCAAGCGTCAGGTCCGCGGGTTCTATCTGGCAACGCTTTCGATAGCTTCCGCCGTCGCCGCCTATTTGATCTGGTTGACCGTCGTAAGCGAGAACCTCGCAACGGCCGACCTGGTCGCCATGATCATGCTCATCTCGCTTCTGCTTCTCGCGATCCTTGAGCATGTCTTCATGGCCGTGCCCTTCGCCGACATTGCGCTTTGGCGCTGGGCACTCATCGATGAAGACGAGGCCGCAACCCGCCATCCGGCCTCGCCCCGAAACCCCGCAACAAAGAACCGCCGTCGACACGCGGTCGGAGCCCTTGCGACACGCTTCAAGCCGTCGCCGGAAGCTCTCGAAGCCTCGCCGACGCCGCCAGGAGGAGACTGAAAATGGACTATGAAACATACTTCAAATCGCGGCTCGACGACCTGCGCGACGAGGGCAATTATCGCACATTCATCGATCTCGAACGCAAGGCGGGTGCCTTCCCGCGCGCGCGTCACCACCGTGGCCGCCGGCTCGAGCCCGAGGTAACGGTCTGGTGTTCGAACGATTACCTCGGCATGGGCCAGCACGAGACCGTGCTCGCCGCGATGCACGAGGCCATTGAACGCTGCGGCGCCGGCGCCGGCGGCACCCGCAATATCTCCGGCACGAACCACTACCATATCCTTCTCGAGAACGAGCTGGCCGACCTCCACGGCACCGAAGCAGCCCTGCTGTTCACGTCGGGCTACGTGTCGAACTGGGCGTCGATCAGCACACTGGCAGGCATGATGCCCGGTTGCGTCATCCTCTCCGACGCACTCAATCACGCCTCGATGATCGAGGGCATCCGTCACAGCCGGGCCCAGAAGCAGGTCTTCAACCACAACGATCCCGAGGATCTCGACCGCCGCCTGTCGGCACTCGACCCGGATCTGCCCAAGCTGGTCGCCTTCGAGTCGGTCTATTCCATGGACGGCGACATCGCCCCCATCGCCGAGATCTGCGACGTCGCCGAGAAGCATGGCGCCATGACCTATCTCGATGAGGTCCACGCTGTCGGTCTCTATGGTCCGCGCGGCGGCGGGATCGCGGAGCGCGAAGGGCTGTCCCACCGCCTGACGGTGATCGAAGGAACGCTCGCCAAGGCGTTCGGCGTGATGGGCGGCTACATCGCCGGCTCGGCCGCCATGTGCGATTTCGTGCGCAGCTACGCCTCCGGCTTCATTTTCACGACCGCCCTGCCGCCGGCCGTTGCAGCCGGCGCGACCGCCGCCATCGCTCACCTCAAGGAAAGCTCAGCCGAGCGTCGGCGTCAGCGCAATCGCGTCGCGCGTGTGCGCCAGCGCCTTGATGAACTCGCGATCCCCCACCTCGACAACCCAAGCCATATCGTGCCCGTCATGGTCGGCGACCCTCACCGCTGCAAGGAAGTCAGCGATCTGCTGCTTTACCACTACGGGATCTACGTGCAGCCGATCAACTACCCGACCGTGCCGCGTGGCACCGAGCGGCTGCGCTTCACGCCCTCCCCGCTGCACAGCGATGAGGACATCGAGCACATGGTGCGTTCGTTGTCGGCAATCTGGGAGTCGCTCAACCTGCCGCGCTCGGCAACCAGCGACATCCAAACGGTTGTCCCGGCCCATGCCGCTGAGAGCGTGGTCACCGTGCAGCCGACAGCAGCAGGCGGCGGCGACTTTGCCGGCGCTGGTGCAGTGACGGCGCCGCGCACGCCTGAGCGCTAGAATCGCGTGAGGCGCAACGGCTGGAACTTGGCGCGATCGTGACGGTCGCGCCAGCGCCGACTTCATTCGAAGCTTCGCCCGAACGTCTTTTGTACGAGTTCGAGGCTAATGTCCTCCGAGCACTCGTAGAGTTCCCGGATCTCCGTCAACAGGCCCTGCTGAACAAGCCGGCGCAATGCGTCTGCCTGATCAGGAATGTTCTGCGCCTTCCGCCAGGCTTCGATGGCCTGGAGTTCTGAAGCCGTAAGTGTGACGGTTGTCTGGTAGAGGTTGTTCTTGTTGCCCGGGGTATCGTTCACGACATCCCCTCTCTGTAGCAAGGCGACCCGGCAGAAAAACGCGACCCCTCCAATCGATCTTGTTGAAGGCCGCCGGATAAACCCTGACGTTTCCTGTAGTCTTTTTAGCTTGCCGCTAAGATACGGGAACCAGAACGCAACGGCTATTTCGGCCTATTGCGTCCGTAAAAAGTACCTACATGGAAATCAATATCTCGATGGGCATCCTGGTGCCGGGCCCGTCGCGGTCATCGCTGCATCATGCGGATGAGGTCGGAAAGGTCTTCGGCACGCATTTTCTGGCGGATTCGGGCGCGGTGTATTTCGACCGTTCTCTGGCTGATCTCGAGTTCGCTCGCGACCTGCTTGTTCGTCATCCCTTGCACAAGATACTGGAGGATCTCGTGTTCGCGCGTTGTCAGCCGTTTCAGCCGCCTTGCAACGACGCCGGGCGGTACGTTCGGTTTCGGGTCTTTTTGCAGGTAAAGGCGGGCGCTGTGGACGGCATCGAGAAGCTGCGGTTCCGAGCTTGGCTTTTCGAGAAAATCGATCGCGCCGAGCTTCATCGCCTTGACCGCGGCGGGAACGTCGCCATGCCCGGTCAGCATCACGATCGGCAGCCGGTATTCGAGGTTGTTGAGTTCTGCCTGTAGGGCCAGGCCATTCATCCCAGGCATCCGCAGGTCCAGCAGCATGCACGCCGACTTCGGTGACGGCAGCGCGTCGAGAAACTCCTCAGCTGACGAATAAGAGGTCGTCTCAATGCCATGCGCCGACAGCAGCCCGCTCAGAGAGCGCGCGACCGCCTGATCGTCGTCAACGATGAAAATGCGAATAGGGTCGACGCTGACAGTCATATGACATTGTCCGATATCGGAACCATGAAGCAGAATGTAGCACCTTCCCCGCCATGTTCCAGCCATATGCGGCCGGCGTGAGCCTCGATGATGGAGCGGCACAGCGAGAGCCCGATGCCCATGCCGTGCGTCGTCGAGGAGTGGAAGGGCTCGAACAGCGTATCAGCAACGCTTGTTGAGATGCCCGGTCCGTTGTCAGCAACGCTCACCGTGACGCTACCCCCGGTCCGCCACGCCTTGATCCAGATTTTGGGAGCGTCGCTGGCCTCCGTTGCCGCCAGCGCATTTCGGATAAGGTTAAGAATTACAAGGCTAATCTGGACACGATCGACAAGCACGGATGGAAGATCGTCGGGCAGTTGGGTCGTGATCTCGACCTGATTGACAGGTGAAGAGACGAGGGCGAGTTCGACGCCTTGGCGGATTGGCTCACTGAGCGGCGTTGGCTCAAGCTCAAGATCGCCGTCGGTAATGAAGTCGCGCATGCGCCGAACAAGGTCGGCGGCGCGCATGGCATCGTTAACGGCCTCCTGCATCATGCTGGTGATCTTGTCTGAGACGGGGATCGACAGGTTCTCAAGTTCGCGCCGGCTGGCGCTGACGTAATTCGAGACCGCGAAGAGCGGCTGGCTCAACTCATGGGCGAGCGCCGAGGCAAGTTCACCGAGCGAACTGCGCCGCGCTGCTTCCAGCAACTGGTGGCGAAGCCGTTCCTTGTCCTGTTCGGCACGCCGTTGCGCACGCACGGCGGCGCGCTCCCGATCCAGGCTCACCAGTGCGAAAAGCGCCCGCCGCAGGATGCGCGCCGCATCGCGGTCACTTTCATCGAACGGCTCGCTCTTCCCAACCCGCTCTTCGCTCCAGACGGCAAAAGAGCCTCGCGGCGTGAGGCGGGCGGCGCCATCGTCCGAGACGGCAACGTGTTTTTCCGGCTTGCCCGCCCACTTGATCGTCTCGATGAACTCGCGCCGCGCCAGCGTCAGCGTGTCGGTGCCGTCATCCGATAGCTCGAGAACGGCCGCCCCCGCGATGTCCAATTGGCGATTGCCGGACAATGACGGCGTTCCCATCATCAACTCGTCATCGAACGCCAGACCTTCCCGCGAAAACTGCCGGATGCGCGCCATGTCCGGTAGCTTTGGTGGCAATTGGCCGGCCCGGTGCTGTTCGCCGCCCACGTTAAGGACAAGACCGTCGGCGCGCATCAGCGTCATGATTTCGTCGGCCCGGCCGCCGACAGAATCAGCGAGCGGAACACCCTGGCGCACATCCGCCTCGATCGCAGATGCAACCCGTTCAGCAGAGATACTGCGCCGAAGCTTCGCCGTGTTCTCAAGGCTCTGAAGAAACGTCGAAATCGTCGAGCCAAGCAATTCCACAAACCGGATCTGGCTCGAGGTGAGGTGGTGCGGCTGGTAGTGATGGCAGGCCACCAGCCCCCACAGCCGATTGTTGGCCGTGAGCGAAATCGACAGGCTCGCGGCAACGCCCATGTTCGAGAGATACTCGACGTGCACGGGGGAAACCCCGCGCAGCTTCGCATACGAAAGGTCAAGTGGAGCCGCCGCGCTGTGGTCGGCGCGCTGGTTGTCGCGCCCGATGATCGCGGCGGCTTGGGCGTTGATGTCGGGGATGTTGCGAATGATGTTGAGGAAGAAGTGGCGTCGCGCCGGCTCTGGAATGTCTGAGGCGGGATAGTGCAGCCCCATGAAGCTGTCGGGGCGAACGGTACTTTCCGCGATCACCTCGCCATGGTTGTCGGCCGCGAAGCGGTAGATCATGACCCGGTCGAGGCGCGTAACGGTGCGCACGATGTCGGCACTGATGCGCGCCAGTTCGTCGATCGCTTCGGGCCGGGTGAGCTGATCGATGATGCTCTGGCGCAGCCCGTCCTCGCGCCAGACACTTTCCGGTTCCGCTTCCGGGCGCAGGAACTCGATGATGATGTAGCCATTGAATTCGTGTGCGTAGAGTTCGCACCGCCGTTGCACGCCGGAGTGATTGGTCACGGTTGCAAGCCAGGGCCGCAGGTATTCGGGGACCTGTGGCGTCAAGGGTTGCGCGGCAAGCCGCTCCAAAGCTGCCTCACCGATAACGGCGGCGAGCGGCCGATCGAGCACCGCCTCGTGCCGGAGGCCGACGAATTCATGGATGTTCTCGCTCGCGAACGCGATCCGCAGGCTTCCCGTTTCGGCCGCGATCAAGGCGCCGTGCGGCTGAATGGAACCGATAAAGTGGATCGGCTCACGATCACACGCTTCAAGGTCAATGTGGCCGATGTGGTCGTTCGCCATGGATAAGCCTCAGGTCGGCTTCGGGAACCGCTTCCCCGCACGCGCCTTCTCGCAAACTCTTGATCATGACCACAATGGGAGAGGCCGCGTCACGTTATGTCCACACGCCGTGCGCATCACGCCCATTCCCACCCGGTCGACCGGCCCGGAACAACAGGCGCGACCCGGCGCCGATCTGTCGGGCATCGGGTCGCAGCGCTGTTCGCATGTTGCGCGTCGGCGTTATTTTTTCTCGTCCGCCGCGGGAAGTCCGTCAGCATCATGCGTCAGCAGAAACGCGACGACGTTCTTGATTTCCTCCTCCTTGCGCAGGCCGGCGAACTGCATGCGGTTGCGGCAATTCTTCAGCTTCGAGCAGTCGAGGCCCATCTCCTTGGCTTTTTCTGTCAGCCACTTCCGAGGGTCGCCAAGGTAGCCAGCGAACGTCTCCGGCGTCCACTTCAGCCCCGCCTCACCAAGCGCAACCATGACGGGTGAATACTTGAAGCCTTCAGCGGTGCCCGCCTGACGCCCGAAAAGATCATTCAGGCTTGGCCCGATCCGGTGCTTGGCGCTGTCGCCGACCATGTGGCACGCCATGCAGCGCTTGAACACTGTTTCCCCAGCCTTGGCGTCGCCGTCCTGTGCGCTTGCCGGCAGGGCCGCGAACGCGGAAAGCGCCACAACGAAGGCGAATGATTTGATATTTGACATGGTATTCCTCCCTTAAATGGTAAAGTCAGTGCACCGGGGCCGATAGGCTTGTTTTAGGGCTCGGTCCGCCGATCAATCAGTTGCGTCCATCAGTCTGGACATGATTGAGTGTCAAGTCCAAGAGAAAACTTGCTCGCCTTCCGCCTCCATATCGTCCATAATCGCTAACGATCTGTCGCGCGTGGACGACGCATGATGGACCGGCTTTGACCTGAGCGCTAAGGCGCGGGTCGCAGAACGGGAGCGAAGCGCCATGGAAACGTTCGAGTCCGAGCCCACCTCGAGGCCTGACGAGAATGAAAGCCCGGGCGACCGCGTATATGCAGCCGAACGCAACCAGAAATTGTCCTCAACAAGCCATCGCATGATCCATACGAATAAGGCACGGAAGTCGATCAGTTTTCCGTTCTCCGCAATTGTCGGCCAGGAAGACATGAAGAATGCCCTGGTCCTGGCTTCAATCGATCCGACCATCGGCGGCGTCCTCGTCATGGGCGACCGGGGCACGGGAAAGTCGACATGTGTTCGCGGTCTCGCCGCCGTGCTGCCGACGGTCGCCATCGTCGAAGACTGCCCCTACGCCTGCCATCCCACCGATTGGGACCAGCAGTGCAGCGACTGTCGCGAGGCGTCGCCCGACACGCAGACCGTTCGCGAGGTCCCGGTGCCGGTGGTCGATCTGCCGATCGGCGCAACCGAGGACCGCGTCGTCGGTTCCCTCGACATCGAACAGGCCCTGCTGTTTGGAAAAAAGCGGTTCGAGCCGGGCCTGCTCGCGAAAGCCAATCGCGGCTTCCTCTACATCGACGAGATCAATCTCCTGGATGATCATCTTGTCGATCTGCTGCTCGACGTCGCAGCCTCTGGCGAACACGTCGTCGAACGCGAAGGCTTGAGCGTCCGCCATCCCGCACGTTTCGTTCTGATCGGCAGCGGCAACCCGGAAGAAGGCGAACTTCGCCCGCAGCTTCTCGACCGTTTCGGGCTGTCCGTCGACGTCACCAGCCCGACCGATCTCGCCCAGCGGGTCGAGGCGGTGAAGCGGCGTGATGCATTCGATCGCGACAAGGCGGCCTTCGCCGAACGGTGGCAGGCCGAAGAAACGTCTCTGAGAGAACGTATCGTCACGGCGCGGGAGCGCCTTGAGGCCATCGACGTGCCCGACGGCGTCCTCGAGTATGCCGCCCGCCTCTGTCTCGCGATCGGCAGTGACGGCCTGCGCGGGGAGCTGACGTTGTTGCGCTCGGCACGCGCCCTGGCCGCCTTCGAGGGCGCAAGCGCCGTGACCGCTGAAATGATCCGGCGCGTTGCGCCGATGACGCTGTGCCATCGCCTGCGCAAGGACCCGCTTGACGATACAAGTTCAAATGCTCGGATCGCGCGCGTGATCGACGAGTTGGCGAGTGAATAGTGTCAGCAGCCTCGAAACTCAGCCCGACATGGGCACACGCCGAACTGGTGGCGGCTCTCGTGGCGATCGACCCGTGGGCGATCGGCGGCGCCGTCGTCAGGACGCGGCGCGGGCCCGTTCACGACATCTGGGTTGATAGCCTTTGCGCATTGATGGCAGGCCGTGGCCCTGTCGTGCCGGTTCCCGTGTCGACCGGCGCGGAACGCCTCCTCGGTGAGATCGATGTCTCGGCAACGCTGGCCGCTGGCCGCATTGTCGAGTCTGACGGCCTGCTGGCGCGCGCCGATCGGGGACTGCTTGTGGTCAACAACACCGGCCAGTTCGAACCACCGTTCGCCAGTGCATTGGCCGCCATGCTCGACCGCGGCGAGGCCGCGCGTGCCGCCGGCGGGCTGAATGGTGTCGTCAGCGCGCGCTCAGGCCTGATTGTCATCGATGAGGGCGAAGATGACGATTTGAGCGCTTCCCATCGCGTGCTTTGGGACCGTCTCGCGCTCCGCGTTGATCTATCCGGTCTCTCGCATCGAGATGCGGTGGGCATATTGTTCGAGCCCGAAACAATCGAAGAAGCCCGCGCGCTGCGCGGCCGCGTAACGGTCGACGACGACGTCGTCGAGCGGCCTTTGCGGTGCAGCGCTGGCGTTCGGCATCGTCTCCGGCCGCGCAGAGCGGCTGGCGCTTGAGGTGGCCCGCTCGCTGGCGGCGCTGTCCGGACGCACAAGCGTTACCAAGGAGGACGCGACCCGCGCCGCTCAGCTCGTCTTGTTGCCGCGCGCCGAGCAGATGCCGCAAAGCCAGTCCGCCGAGATGGACGACAGCGAGGCGCCCGAGGAAGAAGAGGCCGATCCGCTGCCTGATCAGGAACCTGCCGCTGCGGAAGATCAGCCGCCGGCTGAGGCGGAAAACGAGAAATCGCCGGACCGCGCGCCGGACGAGGTCGTCGTCGAGGCGCTGGCCATAGACGCCGGTCTGGCAGCACTCATGGCAGCGCCCCCCGCCGACGTTGCACGGCGCAAGGGGGCGTCGGCTGACGGCGGACGCAGGCCGGGCGCCCGTGTCGGCCAGAACCGTGGCAAACCGATTGGCGTGATGCGCCCGCGCAGCCTTGGCCAAAGCCGGCTCAACATTGCAGCAACGTTGCGCGCAGCCGTGCCCTGGCAGCGTCTCCGCCGCCTGCAGGACGCGGCTGATCTGGCGGGTGGCCCAGCCCAATCAGCCCAATCGCGGCGCATTATCGTTCATCCCGACGACCTCAGAATTTCCCGCTATCGCGAGCAGGAATCGCAAACGATTATCTTCCTCGTCGATGCCTCCGGCTCGACCGCACTCACCCGCCTCGCCGAAGCCAAGGGCGCGGTCGAACTCCTCTTGAGTGAATCCTATCGCCGCCGCGATGAGGTCGCCCTCGTCAGTTTTCGTGGGGTAGGGGCGGAAGTCCTTCTCCCGCCGACCCGCTCGCTGGTGCGCGCCAAGCGTCAACTCGCCCGCCTGCCGGGAGGTGGTGGAACACCGCTCGCCAGTGGCCTTCTGGCCGGCCTTGAAATCGGTGTCCGCGTCGAGGCGTCGGGCCGCCAGCCGGTCTTTGTCGTCATGAGCGACGCCCGCCCCAACATTGATCTTTCCGGCGAGGCCCATCGCGCCCGCGCCCGCGACGACGCGCTGAAAGCCGCGCGGCTGGTCCAGGCACGCGGTTGGTCCTGTCTTTTCCTCGATGTTTCGGTCAGGCGGTCCGAGCGCGGCGAGGAGATGGCGAACCGGCTCGGTGCCCGCTACGCGTTCCTGCCGCGCCCGACATCGCGCTCGGTTGCCGACAGTGTCGCAGGCGCACTTGTTTCGGCTTCTGCAAGGCCGTGACGGCATCTGTGACATGGCAGCGCGATGGAGCGGACTGGCCGAACCGTGAGGCGAGCCGCTTCATTGCCGCCGGCCACATGACGTTCCATGTCCAGCGCCTGGGGAATGGCCCGGTCGCCCTTCTGATCCACGGCACCGGCGCCTCGACCCATTCCTGGCGCGATGTCCTGCCCCTGCTCGCGAAAGACTTCGACGTCATCGCGGTCGACCTGCCAGGACATGCCTTCACCAGTGGTGCGCGCTCCGGGGATTTGACGCTGGCCGGCATGGCGGGAGCCCTGGCCGGTCTCCTCCGCGTCCTCGAGGTCAAGCCCGAGGTGATGGTCGGTCATTCCGCCGGTGCGCCGGTCATTGCCGCCATGCACTTTGATCATGATATCCGGCCGGCCTTGATCGTCAGCCTGAACGGCGCCTGGCGTCCCTTTCCCGGCCTTGCCGGCAAGATCTTCCCCGTCGTCGCGCGCCTCCTCCATCTCAACCCCGCAATCGCGCAGATGGTCGCCTGGCGCGCTGGCAACCGCGACGCGATCCGCCGCTTGATCGAAGGCACGGGGTCCACCATCGATGAGCAGGGCCTTGCGCTCTATGCCCGCCTGTTCCAGGACCCGCTCCACGTCAACAATGTGCTGCGCATGATGGCAGGCTGGGACCTCGCGCCGGTGACCCGCCGGATCGATCGCCTGGAGACCGCCTGTCTGTTGATCGCAGCCAGCGACGACCTCGCCGTGCCCGCCGAAACCAGCATCGACCTCGGCCGCAGGCTCTCGAACGCGTCAGTCGAGACGATCCGCGGCGGCGGCCACCTGCTGCACGAAGTCAAACCCGGCGAGACGGTCGCGCTGATCCGCGCCGCGATGTCTACCCAGGTCTCTTGATCGCGGCACGTCCGCGCAAAGCTTCAGCCTTTTGCGTCTCAGCCTTTACGTTTTACTGGCCCTTGCTCCAGAAGGCGCGCGGCATCCGGAAGGGCAGCATTGCTTTGACAATCGGCGAGCGGAAGCGGTCGAGCGACAGGCTCTCGTGTATCCCCGTGCCGCGCGTGCCCCGCACCGACGTCTCGATGATCGACCGTGCATAGAAGGGCGAATCCTCCAGCGTGCGCATGACGCGCGGCTCGAAGTCGGCGTCGCACTGGGTACGCCGCTCAACCCGCCACAATGTCGAAGGCAACGGCCGGTCATCACCCGGTGTGAAGTGCTCGATTGCACCGTTCTGCCCGATCCAAAGTGCAAGGGGGCGGCTCCCACCTTCGCGGGTCAGCGCGTTATAGAGGATCGCGGTCCCATCCTCGAAGCTCGTGCGTGACCAGTCCCAGCGATGAAAATCGTCCTCGAGCGCGACCGACCCGGCATTCGTGTCGAGATAGGCATGGCCGGACCAGGAAAGGCCCGGCCGCTTCATCTTCACGTCGACGTGGGCGCGCGGCGCAAGCGGCCACCAGCGATGGCGCCCGGCCGCATCGAGCGCGATTGCCTCAGGCGTGACGACTGTCGGTGAGATGCGGACACGGCCTTCGACGGGGAACGGCAGCGGGGCGCCGAATTCGCGAATGTCGATGACGAGGTCGCCGCCGTCCCAGGCAAGCGCGCTGGTGCCGACCTCGAAACGATCCTTGCTGCGTTTCACGGCCCGTTCCGGGCGTTCCGTCATCGTCCAGCGATTGGCGCTGCCATAGAGCGCGACGTTCAGCGCGGCATGGTTCTCCGGATTGCCGCGGCCCGACCACGCGTAATAGGGAGAAAAAACGCTCCCGATAAAGGCGATCATTGTCAGCGCGTTCTGGCCGTCGTCGCTGATCGCGTCGATGTACCACCAGACGTAGCCGCCGGGCGGGACCCGGGTATCGAAGCGAGGTCCGAGAGGATCTGGCGCGCCGCCATCCGCCCGGACGTTGCCGCCATCGGCAGGCCGGGGCCCGGATGCGTGCTGCCGCCCGCGAGATAGAGGCCCGGGATGCGCGAACGTGCCGTCGGGCGCGCGAACGCTGCCGTCGGCGTGTGCAACGCCATCCCGTAAAGGCCGCCGCCCGTCGCCGGAAAGCGTTTCGCGAAGTCCTGCGGTGTCATGATTTGGCGTGCTTCCGGCGTCACCTCTATTGTGAGGCCACACCGCTTGAGCACCTGGGACATGGCTTCGAGGCAACTGTCGATCTCCTCTGGCGCGAAAGACGTGCTGTCACCGACTGCGGGCGCGTTGACGATGGTAAACAACCGTTCGGGGCCGGCGATAGCCCCATGCCCGGCGCCGCGGTCTTGGGCGCAAACATAGACGGTCGGCTCGGCGGGCAGGCGGTTGCCCTTGAAGATGTCATCGAACTCGGCTGCGTAGTTGTCACAAAAGAAGACGTTGTGATGATCGAGTTCCAGTCCCGAGACCTCGGCCACCATTGATGTGGTGAGGGCGGAGAGGCTGCGGGGTTGGCGCTTGCCGCGCGTGGCGTTCCGGGCATCGGCGCCAAGCAGACCGTCACGCAGCGCCTGCACATCGCCGGCGAACACGATTGCGTCTGCCGCGTGCCGCTCGCCGTTTTGATCGATCACGCCAGCCACCCCCCCGGGCCCGGTCTCGATGGTCTCGATCCCGGCGCCGAGGTGGATCTGTGCGCCCTGAGCCTGTGCTTGAACCGCGATAACCTCCGCAAGCCGTTTGATTCCACCGCGGATCTGCCAGACGCCCTCGAGTTCGACATGGGCAATCAGCATCAACGTGGCGGGGCACAGATAAGGCGAAGACCCGCTGTAGGTGGCGTACCGCGCAAACAGTTGCCTCAGCCGCTTGTCCTTGAAGAACTGGCCAAGCTCGGTGTCGAGCTTGGCGAACGGGCGAATACCCCACAGCGCGCGGGCACTCTTGCGCGCAACCGCAACGGTAAGTCCGGCGACGCTGGGTTGCGGGTTGTGGATAAAGGCATCTTCGAGAACATCGAACGTTTGCCGCGCGCGAGCGGCAAATCGGCGATAGCCGTCGGCTTCGCTTGGCCCGGCAAACTGCGCGATCGCGTCGACCGTCCGCGCCTCATCGGCGAACAGATCGAGCGTTTGATCACCATCCGGCCAGGCATGACGCGCCAGGACATCCAAGCGTTCAAGGACAAGATGATCGCACAGTTGTGTGCCATTCGAGTCGAACAGGTCGTCGAAAATCCAGCGCATGGTGACAACAGTGGGGCCACAATCGATCATCCGTCCGGCGACTTCGAGTTCGCTCATCTTGCCGCCAACGGTGTTTTCGCGTTCGAATAGGGATACGCGCAAGCCTGCCGATGCAAGGTCCCACGCGGCCGCCAATCCGGCGATACCTGCGCCGGCAATGATGACGTGTTTTGTGCGCTGCGGCATGAATTGTTGGCTCGACTCGTCGCTGGATCGAAAATCTGTGGCTTGCAAATCCGAAGTGTCCAGTCATAATGACGAATATAAACGTAAAGTAAACTGGACACCATCTATCGCCCGATGCACGAGGTTGCCATGGGAAGCTCATTGAGAATTGAAGAGAGCCTGCAGGCGGCATTGGACCGTGTCGCCGGCCCCTCAGCGCCGCCGTTATTGGCCGAAGCGATGGAGTACGCCGTATTTCCCGGCGGTCAGCGTCTGCGCCCCAGCCTGTGCCTGGCGGTGGCCGGCGCCTGTCGCGATTGGGCCCGGCGCGGCGACGATGTGATCGAACGCGCCCTGGTGCCGGCGACAGCCATCGAACTCATGCATTGCGCGTCCCTGGTCCACGACGACCTGCCGTGTTTCGACGATGCCGGCATACGCCGCGGCAAGCCGTCTGTCCATTGCGTCTACGGCGAAGCGATCGCTGTCCTCGTTGGTGACGCGCTGATCGTTCTCGCGATGCAGACGTTGGCCCAGGGCGCCGCCGATCAGCCCGACCGTTTGCCTTTGCTCATGACGACGGTATGCGAGGCGGTTGGTCCCCCGGGCGGGATTATTGCAGGCCAGGCGTGGGAATCCGAACCAAGCGTTGATGTCGCCGTCTATCATCGCGCGAAGACCGCCGCGATGTTTGTGTCGGCATGTGCCGCCGGTGCGATCTGCGCCGGCGCCGATCCGGCGCCGTGGCGCCGCGTTGGCCTGAAGATTGGCGAAGCCTACCAGGCGCTGGATGATTTGCGTGATGTGCTGGCCTCCCCACACGAGATCGGCAAGCCGGTCGCGCAGGATCGCCGGCTGAAGCGGCCGAGTGCGCTGGAAAACTCGACCCCCGATGCCGTCGCCGCCTCGGTGCGGCGCAGCCTCAACGAGGCGCTTGCCGCCGTGCCGGTCGAAGCCGATGCCGGCGAGATGGCGCGCTTGCTGGATGCCGTCGTGGGGCGATTTCTTGGGGCAATGAATAGCTCGTGGGCTGCATGATGCGTGACGAGAGCGCACGCACCGCCGATCGGGACGCGCTGTCGCTCTCATCGCCTGCTTCGGCCTCGGATCTGACAGTTTTCGACCGCCTCCTGGCGCTCCGGGACCGGATCTATCTCTCCCCCGCCTTTCACCGCCTCGTCATGCGTGTTCCGGGTCTGCGCCAGATCGGTCGCCACCGCGCCGGCCAGCTTTTCGATATCTGCGCGGGGTTCGTTTATTCGCAGACGCTTTACGCAGCCGTCCGGGTGGGCTTGTTGGAAGCGCTCCGCCCCGGCCCCCGCAGCCTTGCAGAACTCTCCAACGAGCTTGGGTTATCCGTTACCGCTCTCGAGCGCCTTCTCAAATCGGCAAGCGCGCTTCGCCTGGCGGCGCCGCGCAGCGCCGGCCGCTATGGTCTCGGAGATCTCGGCGCAGCCTTTCTGGCCAATCCCGGCCTTCGCGAAATGGTGCTGCACCACGAGGGCTTTTATCGGGATCTTTCGGATCCGGAAGCCATGCTCAGTCATCCTGCCGGCGGGCGGGAGCTGTCGGACTACTGGGGATATGGCGCAACCGGAGAGCCCGAGCGCCTGTCCTCCGACCAGGTCGCCCCCTACAGCGATTTGATGGCAGCGTCCCTGCCCTCGATCGCGCAGGAAATCTTCTTGAGCTACCCGCTCGATCGGCACCGCGCGATGCTCGACGTCGGCGGTGGCGATGGCACCCTGTTGCGCGCGGCAGCAGCACAACGCCCGGGTCTTGATCTGATGCTGTTCGACCTGCCAGGCGTCGCAGCCCGCGCTGAAGCCGCGTTCGAAAACCACCCCGCCAAGGGCCGCGTCAGCATTTTCTCGGGCAACTTCACGAGTGATCCGCTGCCCAAAGGTGCCGACCTGATCACCATGGTCCGCATTCTCCTCGATCATGATGATGCAACAATCACCTCCTTGCTCAAGGGAGCGGCCGCCGCGCTGGAGCCTGGCGGGCGGATCCTGATCGCCGAGCCCATGAACGCCGGCGCGGCGACGGCCCGTGTCGCGGATGCGTATTTCGGCTTCTACCTGCACGCCATGGGGCGGGGGCGCGTTCGAACGCCGAATGAAATCAAGGCGCTGCTTGAAGCGCAAGGTTTCACCAACG
Source organism: uncultured Alphaproteobacteria bacterium (assembly GCA_963696075.1). Taxonomy (GTDB): domain Bacteria; phylum Pseudomonadota; class Alphaproteobacteria; order Rhizobiales; family Hyphomicrobiaceae; genus CAJQQK01. The sequence continues at coordinate 136,455 of CAVOJD010000006.1, forward strand.
TTCGCCGCCTGAAAGCCCGGCAACCGCTTCTCGTAAGCATCATGGTTGCGGACCAGCGAAAAGTGTAAATATTAATTGACACTTTTGATAGTCCATATAACCTGACGCTAGCACTTCCACGATAGCTGGGCCCGAGAGTGTCTCGGAAAGCTGAATGGATGGAAGGGAGGCTGGCTTGATGAAGTCGATTGCAGTCATTCTTGAAAAACCTGGCTCTGTCGCGTTGCAGGACATGGCGCTCAAGGCCCCGTCGCAGGACGACGTGGTGGTTGCGGTTCGATTCTCAGGCATCAGCACGGGCACCGAGCGGTTGCTGTATGAAGGCCGGATGCCCGAGTTTCCCGGGATGGGTTACCCTCTGGTGCCGGGCTATGAAGCGGTCGGCGAGGTCGTCGAGGCCGGCGCTGCCGCCACCGTCAAGGTTGGCACCTCCGTCTTCGTGCCGGGCGCGCATTGTTTCGAGGGCGCCCGCTCATTGTTCGGTGCGTCTGCCAGCAAGCTGGTTGTCAATTCAGACCGCGTTGTCCCGCTCGCGCCGGATGCAGACGAGGCCGCGGTCGCGTTTGCGTTGGCCGCAACAGCACATCACGCCGTTGCCAGTGGCGCCCGCCCGGACCTCATCATCGGCCACGGCGTGCTCGGTCGCCTGATTGCACGGCTTGCCATCCTCGATGGCGAAGAGCCCCCAACCGTATGGGAATGCAATCCGGATCGTCAGGCCGGCGCCGACGGTTATCGCGTGATCACGCCCGCTGAAGATGAGCGCCGCGACTATCGCGCCATCTACGACGCAAGCGGTGACGAGACGCTCCTCGACGAGCTCGTCTCCCGGCTGGCGAAAGGCGGCGAGATTGTCCTTGCGGGGTTCTACGCCGGTCGCATCTCATTTGCCTTCGCCCCCGCCTTCATGCGCGAAGCGAGATTTCGCACCGCATCGGAATGGAACGCCAACGATATGCAGGCCGTCGCCCGGCTCGTGGCGACCGGCAAGTTGTCTCTTGCGGGTCTTGTGAGTCACGTCAAGCCGGCGTCCACGGTGGCCCATGCCTACGCCACGGCGTTTAGCGATGCCGACTGCCTCAAGCTCGCGCTCGATTGGAGAGACTGTCAATGACCATGCCCATGGATGACGCCACCACACCGAACGATCTCTACGATTTTCTGCGCGACGAGGCTGATCAGGAACCCGATCCTGTGTCGACCGGACCCGTCACGAAGGAAACCCAGATCATCGCGATCTACGGCAAGGGTGGCATCGGCAAGAGCTTCACGCTCGCCAACCTCAGCTACATGATGGCGCAGCAGGGAAAGAAGGTCCTGCTGATCGGGTGCGACCCGAAATCGGACACGACCTCGCTTCTGTTCGGCGGTCGCGCCTGTCCGACCATCATCGAGACATCCACGCGCAAGAAGGAAGCCGGCGACGAAGTCAAGATTGGCGACGTCTGCTTCAAGCGCGACGGTGTCTTCGCGATGGAGCTCGGCGGCCCCGAAGTCGGCCGCGGTTGCGGCGGGCGCGGCATCATCCACGGCTTCGAGCTGCTCGAAAAGCTTGGCTTCCACGATTGGGACTTCGACTACGTCCTGCTCGACTTCCTCGGCGATGTTGTCTGCGGCGGCTTCGGCCTGCCGATCGCGCGTGACATGTGCCAGAAGGTCATCGTCGTTGGCTCGAACGATCTCCAGTCACTCTACGTCGCAAACAACGTCTGCTCCGCGGTCGAATACTTCCGCAAGCTCGGTGGCAACGTTGGTGTAGCCGGCATGGTCGTCAACAAGGACGACGGCACCGGCGAGGCAGCAGCCTTTGCCGAAGCGGCCGGCATCCCGGTCCTCGCCGCCATCCCCGCTGATGAAGACATTCGCCGCAAGTCGGCCAACTACCAGATCGTCGGTATTCCCGAAACGCAGTGGGGACCGCTCTTCGAGGAATTGTCGATGGCGGTCGCGACCGCGCCGCCGCAGCGGCCGACGCCGCTCACGCAGGACGAACTCCTGGGCCTCTTCTCGCCCGAAGAGACGGGCGCTGGCTACCAGCTCCAGCCCGCGACAATCGAAGACATGTGTGAGGCATCAGTCCTCGCCAAGGCATCACTTGAAGTGATTTATGACGATGTCTGAGACAGTAAAAGATTTCGGGCGGGATGGCCCCGCTCCCACGGACACCGCTCACACGGACCATGCGAGCGCCGCCTCGGCGGACGGTCTCGGCTGCCACGCCGGTGCGGATACCTTGACGCAGGCCGCCAACGCGGCCGGCAAGTCCGAGGTTCTGGCGCGCTATGCCGCTGACTATCCGCAAGGCCCGCACGACAAGCCGCAGAGCATGTGTCCGGCGTTTGGCTCGCTGCGTGTCGGCCTGCGCATGCGGCGCACCGCGTCGGTCCTGTGCGGCTCTGCGTGCTGCGTCTACGGCCTGACCTTCACGTCGCATTTCTACGGTGCCAAGCGCACCGTCGGCTACGTGCCCTTCAGTTCGGAAACGCTGGTCACAGGCAAGCTCTTCGAGGACATCCGCGACGCCGTCCACGAACTTGCCGACCCTGAGCGCTACGACACCATCGTCGTCACCAACCTGTGCGTGCCAACGGCCTCCGGCGTGCCGCTCCAACTGCTCCCGAAAGTCATCAACGGTGTGCGCATCATCGGCATCGACGTGCCGGGCTTCGGCGTGCCGACACATGCCGAAGCCAAGGATGTCCTGGCTGGCGCGATGCTCAAGTTCGCCCGCGAGGAAGTCGTGCGCGGTCCCGTCGCGGCACCCGCTGGCGGCAGGCCGGATAAGCCCGCCTTGGCGCTCTTGGGCGAACTCTTCCCCGCTGATCCGGTCGGCATTCAGCAATTGCTCGCCCCCCTCGGCCTCACCACCGGCCCGCTGGTGCCGACCCGTGAATGGCGCGAACTCTATGCCGCGCTCGACTGTCAGGCCGTCGCCGCGATCCACCCCTTCTACACCGCCAGTCTGCGCGAGTTCGCAAAGGCCGGACGGCCTGCGATCGCCTCCGCCCCCGTCGGTGTCGATGGCACCTCGGACTGGCTGGAGCGCGTCGGTGATGTGTTCGGCGTCGGAAGCAAGAAGATCTCGGCTGCGCGCGATGCTGCTTTGCCCGCCATCGGTGAAGCCTTGAAGCGCGCGCCGATCGAAGGACGCATAACGGTTTCCGGCTACGAGGGCTCGGAACTGCTGGTCGCGCGCCTGCTCGTCGAGAGCGGCGCGGAGGTCAAGTATGTCGGCACCGCCTGCCCGCGCACGCCCCACTCTGACCCCGACCGGGTCTGGCTCGAGGCGCACGGCGTTGAAGTCAACTATCGCGCATCCCTCGAGCAGGATCTCGCCGCTCTCGAGGCGCACGATCCCGACTTGGCAATCGGCACCACGCCGGTCGTCCAGAAGGCGAAGGAACGCGCCACCCCGTCGCTCTACTTCACGAACCTCATTTCGGCGCGCCCGCTGATGGGCATGGCCGGCGCCGGGTCACTGGCCCAGGTCGTCAACGCCGCCATGGCGTCGCGCCCGCGCTTTGATCGCATGACCGCCTTCTTCGCCGGCGTCGGCACGGGCCACACCTCCGGCGTCTGGGAAGATCAACCGAAAGACCGCCCCGAGTTCAAGGCGAAGTACGCCCGCAAGCTCGCCAAGGCCCGCAAGGCAACGGAGGCCGTCGGCAAATGATGGTACTCGACCACGATCGCGCCGGTGGCTATTGGGGCGCCGTCTACGCCTTCACCGCGATCAAGGGCTTGCAGGTTGTCATCGACGGTCCGGTCGGCTGCGAAAACCTGCCCGTGACATCCATTCTGCACTACACCGACGCCCTTCCCCCCCATGAGCTGCCGATCGTCGTCACCGGCCTTGCCGAGGAAGAACTCGGCCGCGAAGGCACCGAAGGGGCGATGAAGCGCGCATGGAGCACACTCGACCCGGACCTGCCCGCAGTCGTCGTGACCGGCTCGATCGCCGAGATGATCGGCGGTGGTGTGACGCCGGAAGGCACCTCTCTGATGCGCTTCCTGCCGCGCACCATCGACGAGGATCAGTGGCAGAGCGCCGACCGCGCCCTCAAGTGGCTCTGGACGGAATTTGGACCCAAGCGCGTGCCCCCCGTCAAGGAGCGCAAGCCGGGCGAACGGCCAAAAGTCAACATCATCGGCCCGATGTACGGCACCTTCAACCAGCCCTCCGACCTTGCTGAGATCCGCCGTCTCGTCGAAGGCATCGGCGCCGAAATCAACATGGTGTTCCCGCTCTCGAGCCACCTGGCCGATGTCCCGCGCCTGGCAAACGCGGACGTCAACATCTGCATGTACCGCGAGTTCGGCCGTCAGCTCTGCGAGGCGCTCGAGCGCCCCTACCTGCAGGCGCCAATCGGGCTCTCGTCAACAACGCTGTTTCTCGAAAAGCTCGGCGAACTGCTTGACCTTGACCCGGCTCCCTTCATCGAGCGCGAAAAGCACACCACCATCAAGCCGATCTGGGATCTCTGGCGTTCCGTGACGCAGGACTTCTTCGCCACCGCAAGCTTCGGCATCGTTGCCGGCGAAACCTATGCCCGCGGCATTACCAGCTACCTGAGCGATGACCTTGGCCTGCCGTGCAACTTCTCTGTCGCCCGTATCGCCGGCGCAAAGACCGACAATGACGAGGTCCGCACCGCCATCCACACAAACTGTCCCCTCATCGTCTTCGGCAGTTTCAACGAACGCATGTACATGGCGGAGGCCGGCTCCCGCTCTCAGTACATCCCCGTCTCATTCCCAGGCACGATCATCCGCCGCCACACCGGTACGCCCTTCATGGGCTATCAGGGCGCGACCTACCTCGTGCAGGAAATATCGAACGCCTTGTTCGATGCGCTCTTCAACATCCTGCCCCTCGGCACGGACCTCGATCAGGTTCAGCCGACACCGGCGCGCACCGAGCCCGAGATGGTCTGGGCGCCCGATGCCAAGGCACTGCTCGACGACGTCCTCGAAACATTCCCCGTGCTGACCCGGATTTCCGCGGCGAAGTCCTTGCGCGATCGCGCCGAGGCCGGCGCGCGTCAGGCAGGCCACACCCGGGTGGAACTTTCCCATGTCGCGGCCATCGCCCCGCGGCGCCGCCCAGAAGATTTAACGAAGAACGCCGATGTCGGCGCGAAACGGAAGGAGACGACCGATGTCCTTTAGGAAGTCCGAGGCAATGGCGCTTGTCGATCGCAACGCGGCTGAACGCTCCGAAGCCCGTTTTTATTACGCCGTCCTGTTCCCCGTCTGTCTCATCGGATCTGTCGGGGCCCGGGTGATGCGTCTCGCTGGATTTGGTGCCCGCCGCCTCTCGGCGCCGAGCCTGTCGATCTGGTCGGACGCACGCCGCCAGGTCAATACGATCGTCCCCTACATCATGATGCGATGAAGCCGGACGCAATGAATTCTGATCACGCCCGCAAGGGTGTCTCAGAACGTTGGATTGTCGTGATCCATCAACCCGGCCGCGGGGTATGCGCGGTGTGACCAAATGGTCAAAAATGGGAGCTCGAAAATGGCTCAAACCGGAAGCAGTATCTACGATACTGGCCTCACGGAAAGTGAAGCGAAGGAGTTTCATGGCTTGTTCATGAGCAGCTTCTTCATTTTCACGGCTATTGCCGTAGTCGCGCATATCCTTGTGTGGTTCTGGAGGCCCTGGTTTCCTGGACCGAAAGGTTATGCCGCTCTCGACAGCAGTGTGCAGGGCGCGTTGAATTCCGTCCTCACGCTCATGACCTAAGGAGGGTAATGCTATGTGGCGCATGTGGCTTATGTTCGACCCAAGGCGAACACTGGTTGCGCTTTTCACCTTCCTTTTCGTGTTGGCAATTTTGATTCACTTCATCTTGCTCAGCACGGATCGATTCAACTGGATCGAAGGTCCGAGAAAAGCAACTGATACGTCATCATTGATGGTGCCGGATCAGGTACGTCCTACGCCGGCTGTGTTCGGCTGAAGACAGGCCGTGACGGGCCTGCTTCTCTGAGAATCAGTCCGTCACGGCAACCCCGGAAATTGTTTCGACCCGAGAGTGAGGTCCGATATGGCTTTGTTGAACTTCGAGAGGAAATACCGCATTCGCGGTGGCACCCTCATCGGCGGTGATTTGTTCGATTTCTGGGTCGGGCCGTTTTACGTCGGATTTTTCGGCGTTATGACGATATTCTTTGCGTCCGTCGGAACCGGTTTGATCCTCTGGGCGGCTGCATTGGGACCGACCTGGAATATCTGGCAGATCAATATATCCCCACCACCAGTTGAATATGGATTGGCTTTCGCTCCCTTGAAAGAGGGTGGCTTATGGCAGCTCATAACCATATGTGCGATTGGCGCCTTTTCATCGTGGGCGCTGCGGCAGGTGGAGATTTCTCGCAAGCTGGGGATGGGGTATCACGTTCCCATCGCTTTCAGTTTCGCGATCTTTGCCTACGTGACGCTGGTCGTCATTCGCCCGGTCGCACTCGGGGCCTGGGCGCACGGCTTCCCCTACGGGATCTGGACTCACCTCGATTGGGTCTCGACGATCGGTTATCAGTACGGCAACTTCCACTACAACCCTGCGCATATGATCGCCATCACGTTCTTCTTCACGACGACGTTGGCGCTGGCGCTGCATGGCGGCCTGATCTTGTCGGCGACCAATCCCGGCAAGGGCAAGCAGGTCAAAACGCCCGAGCACGAGGACACGTTCTTCCGTGACGCGATCGGCTACTCGATCGGCACGCTCGGCATTCACCGCCTCGGACTGTTCCTGGCCCTCAACGCTGGTTTCTGGAGTGCGGTCTGCATCCTCATCTCCGGCCCGATTTGGACCGACCCGTGGGTCAACTGGTGGGATTACTGGCGCGACCTTCCCGTCTGGCGCTGATAGGGGCATAACAACATGGCGACTTATCAAAATATCTACACACAAGTGCAGGTCCGCGGACCGGCGGAGCTCGGCATAGAGCTTCCGCGTGGCGACAGCGAGCGCGACGGCCAACCGTTCTTCTCGTATTGGGTCGGCAAGATCGGTAATGCCCAGATCGGCCCAATCTATTTGGGCTGGCTTGGCGTCCTATCCATCGTCTGCGGCGTGGTTGCGATCGAGATCATCGGCCTTAACATGTTGGCCTCGGTCAACTGGGACCCGGTCAAGTTCATCGCACTGCTGCCCTGGCACAGCCTCGACGCGCCCCTTGAGAAGCACGGCCTCAGCATCATGCCACCGCTCAAGGAAGGCGGCTGGTGGTTGATGGCGGGCTTCTTCCTGACCGCGTCGATCCTCCTGTGGTGGGTCCGCATGTACCGTCGGGCGGTTCAGCTCGGCATGGGCACGCACGTGGCCTGGGCGTTCGCTTCCGCGATCTGGCTCTACCTGGTCCTCGGCTTCATCCGGCCCGTCCTGATGGGCAGCTGGCACCACGCCGTACCATTCGGGATCTTCACGCACCTCGATTGGACCAACAACTTTTCGCTGGAGTACGGCAACCTCTTCTACAATCCGTTCCATGCTCTATCGATCGTCTTCCTCTATGGCTCGGCATTGCTGTTCGCCATGCACGGCGCCACGATCCTTGCGGTCAGCCGTTACGGCGGCGATCGTGAGATCGAACAGATCACCGATCGCGGTACGGCATCTGAACGCGCTGGCCTCTTCTGGCGCTGGACGATGGGCTTCAACGCCACGATGGAATCGATTCACCGTTGGGCCTGGTGGTTTGCGGTTCTGTGCACGCTGACCGGCGGCATCGGCATCCTGCTCACAGGCACCGTCGTTGACAATTGGTATGACTGGGCCGTGAAGCATGACTTCGCGCCACTCGAAACGCTCTACTTCCCGCCCTCCAACCTGTAGGCGGGCAGGGACAGCGAGGCCGGTGGGGTCGAGAGTATCCCACCGCCCGCAGCGGTTTCGTGATATGACCTTGAAAACCGGGGCGCTACGCCCCGGTTTTTGCGTAAGAAGCGGTATGTTGCAGCTTGGACGATGTGGCGACGAGGCAGTTGTGCCGCACCGCGCGACCGCGCATCATCGGGCCGAATCCTGGCGCGCCTCGATTTGGGCAGGGTTCTGATTTTGAGCGAAGGGAGAAGCAATGTTCGGCGGATGGTTGGACCTCATCGTAATCGTGCTCATGACGCTTGCCGCAGCGACAACCGGCAGCATCTTCAAGCCCGGGCCGTTCTACGACACCCTGGAAAAGCCCTCCTGGAACCCGCCGGACTGGCTGTTTCCGATCGCGTGGACGATCCTCTACATCATGATCGCGGCGGCGGGCTGGCTGGTCTGGCGTGAGGTCGGCCTGAGCGTGGTGATGGTCATCTGGGCGGCACAGCTCGTCTTCAACGCGCTCTGGTCCTATCTCGCCTTCGGGCGCCAGCGCTTCGATTGGGCGTTCTATGAGCTGACGTTTCTCTGGCTCTCGACGGCCTTGTTCACGGTCATGTCCTGGCCGATCAGCCAGACCGCGTCGGCGCTCTTCATGCCCTATCTCGCCTGGGTCACATTCGCCGGTGTGCTGAACCTGACGATCTGGCGATTGAACCCGCGCCGGGCGGCGGGCGTCCACTCGGGCGGCTAGGCTTTCTGCGCTGCAAACGCATCGGCGGCCGGCACCAGCCGGTCGACGACCTTGGCGGAGGAGACAACGCCGGGCAGACCGGCCCCGGGGTGGGTGCCCGCACCGACAAGGTAGAGATTGCGGATCCCCTCCGCCCGGTTGTGAAACCGGAACCAGGCGGATTGCGTGAAATGCGGCGCAATCGAAAACCCCGCGCCGGCGACGCTCAGGTAGCGGTCGGCGAAATCCTCAGGCGTCATGAAGAACGGCGCTCGGATTGTCTCTTTGAGGCCCGGAAGCATCGTCTTGTCGAGAGCCTCCACGATGCGCTCTTGAAGCCGTTCACCATGGATTTGCCAATCAACGTCGCCATCGAGATTGGGCACCGGACACAGCACATAGAAGCTGTCATGGCCCTCAGGCGCAAACGAGGGATCGGTTGCTGTCGGCCGGTGGACATAAAGCGAGAAGTCGTCAGGCAGGATCTTTTTGTTGAAGATGTCGTGGAGCAGCTCACGATAACGCTCACCAAGCCAGATCGTGTGGTGCGCGACATGCGGGTACTGCCGGTCCGTGCCGAAATAGAGAACGTAAAGCCCCATCGACTTCCGTGACTTGAGCTTGAGCTTCGCGGGCAACGCGACGTGGCCCGGCTCGATCATCTTCGCATAAAGATGCAGCGGGTCCGCGTTCGAGACGACGATATCGGCCGGCACCGTCTCACCGCTTGCGAGATCGACGCTATTGGCCGTCGAATTCTTGACCCCGATCCGCGAGACGGTCTCGCCGTATCTGAGCACGATGCCTTCCTCGCGCATTAAATCTTCAAGCGCCCCGACAAGACGTCCGGTGCCCCCCATCGCGAAATAGACGCCCCACTCCTTCTCCAGGTAATGGATCAAACCATAAATGCTGGTCGTCTCGAACGGACTGCCGCCGACCAGCAACGGCTGGATCGAGAACGCCTGACGCAGCTTGGGGCTTGTCAGATGGCGCGAGACGAGTTGCCACACGGTCTGGTCGCATCTCAGCCGCAGCAGCGAGGGAATGTGGCGCACCATTGACCAGGGCGTCTGGAACGGTTGGTCCGCGAGTTCCGTAAACCCGACATCGAAAAGCGCCTTGGAATGGGCGAGAAGCTTCGTATAGCCCGCTTCATCCGCAGGTTCGATGCGGCGAATTTCAGCCATCGTCTTCTCGAGCGTACCGCCATAGTCGAACGTACTGCCATCAGGGAATTGGAAACGATACCAAGGGTCTAGCGGAACGAACGTCACGTAGTCCTCGATCCGCTTGCCAAAGAGCTGAAAGAGCTCCTCGAACAGGAAAGGCGCGGTAATGACGGTCGGCCCCGCGTCGTGGCGGTAACCGTCCTTCTCAAACACCTGGGCGCGCCCGCCGGCGGCCGCCCCGCGCTCGATGACGGTGACGTCGTAGCCCTTCGCGCGCAGGCGCAGCGCGGCCGCGATCCCACCGAAACCTGCGCCGATAACGATGGCATGGGGGCTGTTCGTGGCGGGGGCGGCGACGTCGGCGTGTTCAGCAAGAGACAAGGGGGATCACTTTCACATCGGCTGCGAACGGGAGGTTGAAGATAAATCAGCCTTTGACATCAAATCTACCTGACCAACGTCAACGTTACGATTCCTGAATGAACCAGATCACTGCCTCAGATCATTGCCCCAGACCACTGCCGAAGTACGTCAGCCGTGTTAGGATGACGATCATTGTCTTGATCATGGCGCGCCGGGCAAGGGCGTTTAAGCCTGAAAATGGAACGGTTTGACGATGACGGGACCCCAAGCATCAGATCCCACTCAAAAGCTTTCGGCTGGCGACCGGGCCCAGGCGCGGGTCGGGCTGGCGCTTGCATTCTTCGTGATCGGCGCGTGGGCAATCGCCCATATCTACGGGCTCTTTTTCTATCGCTGGGACACCACGTCCATCATCACCGCGCCGTTGCTCGCGGGCCTGATCGTCTGGTTGTTCGTCGGCCTCTTCATCGTTGCCCATGACTGCATGCACGGCTCGCTCGCGCCCCATCGCCCGGCGATCAATCGGGCGATCGGGCGCCTCTGCCTGTTCCTCTACGCCGGTTTCGAGTTCGACACCCTCGAGCGCAAGCACCATCTCCACCACCGCCATTCGGGCACGCCTGAGGATCCCGACTTCGAACCCACAGCCCGCTCCGGCCTGCTGAGATGGTATCTCGGCTTCTTCATGGAGTATTTTTCCTGGCGGCAACTGGTTTTCGTGACCGCTCTGGGATCGTTCTACCTTCACATCGCCGGCGTCGAGACCGCCAACCTGATCGCCTTCTGGGCGCTACCGGCGATCATGTCGTCGTTCCAGCTCTTCTATTTCGGCACCTATCTGCCGCATCGCCCCGGCCCGGCGCCATTCGCGGACGAACACCGCGCCAGAAGCAACGCCTACGGCTGGTGGCTGTCGCTGCTCACCTGTTTTCATTTCGGCTATCACCACGAACACCACCTGGCGCCCGGCGTGCCCTGGTGGCGATTGCCCGAACAGCGTGGCGCCGCCCGCGACACCGGGCCAGCCCCTCAATAGATCAGAGCCGGGATCGCGCGTTGCAGGATTACTCGCGGCGCAGGCTGGTCGGGGTCCACAATTCATCGCGCGACGGAGCGTCGTGCTGGCCCGCCCGGTTCGCATGCCCCATGGCGGTAACAAGACCACTGGCAAGGCCGGTCAACTTCCGGGCGCGGCTGGTTGATGGACGCTGATCCCAGGCCGATGCGCCGCGTTGACGGACCAGTGTTCCAATGTCGCGATAGACGGCACTGGCAGACGCAACCGCCCAGGCCGCGCGGAATGGCAAGTGCGCGAGACCGGCGCGGGCGGAGACATAATAGGGCTCGGCAGAATCGAGAAGGCGCTCGACGACAGTGATGAGCTGTTCGCGATGGCCAGGCTCCGCCAGCGTCTCCGCCGTGAGGCCGGCGTCAGAAAGCCACGTCTCGGGCAGGTAAACCCGGCCAACGTCATGATCGCTCACCACATCCCGCGCGATGTTCGTCATCTGAAATGCGATGCCAAGGTCTGATGCGCGCTTGAGCGCTTCCGTATCGCGCACCCCCATGATGATCGCCATCATCACGCCAACCACGCCTGCAACGTGGTAGCAGTATTCCAAGGTGTCATCGAACGTCCGGTAGATCCGCTCGTCGGCGTCCATCCGGAAGCCCTCGATCAGTTCCAACGGGTAGCATTGCGCGATGTCGTGACGCCGGCACACCTCGGCGAGCGCCAGGAAGGCAGGCTCCATATCGCTCTCGCCGGCAAGCGCGCGAAGCGTGTCGCGTTCGAGCTGATCAACAATCTGCTGCGCGTCGGCTGCCTGCGAACTGGCCTGATCAACCACATGGCCAAGGTCTTGCCCATCCACCCGGTCATCGCAATAGCGGCACCAGGCGTAGAGCATATAGGCACTTGCCCGCAGATCCGGTGGAAACAGCCGCGCGGCAAGGGCGAAGCTCTTGGAGCCCTTTTCTATGCGCTGCTGGCTGAACGAAACGAGATCCTGCATCGCCGATCAGTCCGGACGCCGGCGCAATGGCGCTTGCCGGTTGGTGCTGTGCGGGCATGAATTCAATTTAGGCAACTGCGGGCGCTCCGAAACTTTCAGGCATAAGCCTATCAGCTATGCCCCAAACGTGCGAGATCGATGATAGATCACCCTTTTTGCGAACGTATTCCGCGTTGAGGATATGCTCTTGAGCGAATCAACGGGGGGAGAGAGTTGATGCGGATAGACGCCAGCGTGCGCGCTGACAGTAACGGCCGCGGGCCGGCCGGCCCGGCCCCCGTCCTCAGTGTGCGCGACGTCTCGGTTGCGATCGGCGGGGCCGATATCGTCAAAAACGCCAGCCTTGCGATCAGCCGTGGCGAAATCGTCACGCTTCTCGGCCCAAACGGAGCCGGAAAATCGACGTTGTGCCGCGCAATATGCGGGCAGATGCCGGTTTCGGGCGGCAACATCCGCATTACCGGCCGCGATCCGTACCGCTCCCGCAAGGCGAAAACTGCGATCGGGATGGTGCCACAGCAGATCGCGCTCTATGACCGGCTGACCCCACGCGAAAACCTGGTCGCGTTTGGTGCCATCATGGGGGTGCCGCGCCGTGAGCAGATGTCGCGCACCGAGGCCCTGCTTGAGCGTGTCGGTCTCGGCGAACGCATCAACGACCCCGTGCGCAACCTGTCGGGCGGCATGCAACGCCGCGTCAACATCGCGGTCGCGCTGATGCACGATCCGGCCTTGATCGTGCTGGATGAGCCAACCGTCGGTCTCGATGCACGCTCCGAGGCGGGCATTGTCGACCTTCTGCGCGCGCTGCGTGATGACGGGACGGCAATTCTCCTCGTCACCCATGATCTGGGCGAGGCGCGTCAGCTCGGGGACCGTCTGGTCATCATGGTCGCTGGCCGCGTGCGAATGTCGGGCGCTTTGAGCGACCTCATCGCGCGGGACTATGCCCACATCCGCCAGGTCCGCGTCCGCAATCCGAGGTTTGCCGACAGTCCCGGTGCGGCCCGCTTGATGGAGGCTCTGGGGCTCCAGCCGGGCAGCGTCCCCAATTCGTGGCATGCCGTCCTCAAGGCGGGAGATCCCGCGTTGACGAAGCTTTTCGAGGCCATGACGTCCCACCGCCTCCAGGCCGACGAAATCGTCGTCAAGCAACCCGATCTCGGCTGGCTTCTCGAAATGTGCATCCGCGATGCACAGGAGCACGGCTGATGCGGCGGGCAATCTTCATGATCATGCTGCGCTCGCTCCTGCGCGATCGCGGCGCGCTGGCGATGAGCTTCATTCTGCCCGGCGTCGTCTTCGCGATCTTCGCCGTCATTTTCTCCGGCGCGAGCGGCGGCGCGCTGTCGGTCCGCGTCGCTGTCGCCGATCTGCGCAACGATGCCGCCTCGCAGCGCTTCCTCGAAGAGCTGTTTAAAAACGAGAACGTCCGGCGGATCGAGCTCTCAGACAGCGGCCGCGACAGCGTGATTGCGAAAGTCCGCGATGGGGCAAGCGATGTCGGCCTTGTCGTGCGCGCGCTGGCGGGGCCCATGTCCCAGCCGACAGTGGGCGGCCTGGCGCACGTTGAAATGATCACGGACCCCTCCCGCGAGATCGCAAGCTCCATGCTCTCGGGCACCATCCAGCAGGCCTACGTTTCCCTACTCCCCGGCGCCTCACCCGATACCCGGTTCTTCGATCGCACGTCGGCAACGCCCGGCTCGGACTCCTTCAGCGCCGTCGCCTACTATGCCGGCGCGGTCGCGGTCATGTTCCTGCTCTTCTCCTCCCTGACACAGGCCCTGAGTTATCTCGATGAGCGCGAGAACGGCCTCCTCGACCGCATTGCATCGGGCCCCGGCCACCTCGGCATCGTCATCGACGGCAAGTTCATTTTCATGGTGGCGCTGGGCTGGGTCCAGGTCGCCATCGTCTTCCTTGTCGCCTGGCAGGTCTTCGGCCTCGATCTGCCCGCCCAGATCGCCCCCTGGGCGCTGACCACACTGGCGGCTTCCATCGCGGCGGCAGGGCTCGCGATTGTCTTCGTCACCCTCTGCCGGACCCGAAAGCAGGCAGACACGCTCGGCCAGATGCTCGTCCTCGTCGTCTCTGCGCTGGGCGGCAGCATGGTGCCGCGCTTCCTGATGCCGCCCGAGATCCAGGCCGTCGGCTGGTTGACGCCGAACACATGGGCGCTCGAAGCCTACGCCTCCCTGTTCTGGCGCGGTGATGGTCTCGACGCCTTGCTGCTGCCCTGGGCGGTGCTGGCCGGCATCGGATTGGCAGCGCTGATGGTGGCGCGCCTGGTAACACTTGCCCCCCACTCAGGCCCAGGCGAGCGCTGAAGCAGCATCGCCACGAAATACGACAACCGGAACCGGTTGCCCAACACAGTGCGCGATGCGAAGCTCTGCCAGCAGCCCCTGCACGACGGCATGCCGCGCTGGGCCAACAACCAGACAAAACGACAACCTGCGGAGAAAACGCCGATGTCCCATTACCGAGGAATGGTTTGCGAGAACATCACGCTCACCGGCGACGGTGGAACGCCGATCACGGCCTACACGGCCAAACCGTCCGGACCTGGACCGTTCCCCGGCGTCGTCCTGATCCACCATCTGCCCGGCTGGAGCGAATTCTACATCGAGACGACGCGGCGCTTCGCCCACCACGGCTACATGGCGATCTGTGCCAATCTCTATGAGCGTGCCGGTGAAGGCCACCCCGACGATGTCGCCGCCAAAGTCCGCGCCGACGGCGGCATCCCCGACGCCCAGATGGTCGGCGACACCGAAGCGGCCGTAAAGTGGATGCGTGCGCAACCCGAACTGAACGGCAAGGTCGCCCTCTTCGGGTCGTGCTCGGGTGGCCGCCACGCGGTCATCTACGCCTCAAAGCGCAATGATGTCGATTGCTGCGTCGATCTGTGGGGCGGCCGCGTCGTGATGGGGCCGGACGAACTCAACGACAAGACGCCGGTTGCCCCGATCGACATGACAGCGGATCTGTCCTGCCCGCTGCTTGGCATTTTCGGCAACGACGACCGCGCCCCAAGTCCCGAGCAGGTGGACCAGCACGAAGCCGAACTCAAGAAGCTGTCGAAGTCCTACGAGTTCTATCGCTACGACGACGCCGGTCACGGCATCTTCTACTGGCACCGTCCCCTCTACCGGCCCGAGCAGGCCATGGATGGCTGGGACAAGGTGTTCGCATTTCTCGCAAAACACGTCGGCAAGTGAGGTGACAGCATGTGCACATCAATCGTTGAGATAGCCCCGGCCGAGGGCATGGCAAAGCGCGGCGACCAATGGTTTGCCCTCACCCACAGCGTGGTCGCCTACGACCACGCCCGCCACGCCCCCTTGGGCGATGTCATCACGCTTGATTTCATCAATGCCGAACTCGAACCGGGTGCGCGCGCCGCAGCCGAACTCACCCTCGAGGCTGCCAAGGAACTCCGCGCCGCCCTCGACCGTGCAATAGCGGCCGCCGAATTCGAGGAAGCCGAAGTCAGAGGCAAGTCAGCCACGCCGGCAATCCAACCGGCAATCCACAGGGCCGCATAAACTGGATCGGGCCGCGCCCCCCGCGCGGCCCGCTGACACGACGCCTGACAGACCCCAGGACGACGGCTGACGGATCCCGCCCGGCTTTGCGCCACCAACGAATCGTGATCGTGTCGCTTGGCTCATGATCAGATCAGGCCTCGTGACCGCTCGTGGAATTCCTCGACACACTCAACGCTGATCAACGTCGCGCCGCCACGTACGGCGTTGGCGGAGATTCAGGCGAAATGGCAGGCCCGTTGCTCATCATCGCGGGCGCCGGTTCCGGCAAGACGACCACCCTCGCCAGCCGCGTCGCCAATCTCATCATCAACGGCTGCGCGCCCGATCGCATCCTGCTTCTGACGTTTTCGCGCCGCGCCGCCGTCGAGATGACCGACCGCGTCAAGCGCATCGTCCTTTCAGCCACCGCCGCATCAGGCCCGGCAACGTTCCGTCACGTCTCCTGGTCAGGCACCTTCCACGCCATCGGCGCCCGCCTCCTGCGCGCCTACGCCCGCCAGATCGGCCTCTCGCCGGATTTCTCCATTCACGATCGCGCCGATTCAGAAGACCTCCTGAGCCTCGTGCGCCATGATCTCGGCCTCTCCGAGAAATCGCTGCGCTTCCCCCTCAAGGGAACCTGCCTCTCGATCTATTCCCTCGCGCTCAATGCCCGCGAACCGCTCGCCGACGTGCTCGCGCGGCACTATCCCTGGTGCACCGGCTTCGAAGACCAATTACGCGAACTGTTCGAGGCCTACGTCGCCGCCAAGCAGTCCCAGTCCGTCCTCGATTATGACGACCTGCTGCTCTACTGGCGCGAGATGATGCAGGAACCGCAGATCGCCGACGATGTCAGCCAGCGGTTCGACTGTGTCCTTGTCGATGAATACCAGGACACCAACCCCCTCCAGGCCGACATCCTGCGCGCCTTGAAGCCGGATGGCCGCGGCGTCACCGTGGTCGGCGACGACGCGCAGGCGATCTACAGCTTTCGCGCAGCCAACGTCCGCAACATTCTCGATTTCCCCGACCAGTACCCGACGCCGACCGAGGTCATCACGCTTGAACAGAACTACCGCTCGACCGATGCGATCCTGGCCGCCTCCAACGCGGTCATCGCCGAGGCGCGTGAAAAGTTCACGAAAGAACTCTATTCCGACCGCCGCTCGCAGCAGAAACCGCGCCTCGTCAGCGTCTCCGACGACCTCAAGCAGGCCTCGTATATCGCCCACACCGTGCTCGCCGAGCGCGAGGCGGGCACACCGCTCAAGTCCCAGGCCGTCCTCTTCCGCACCTCCCATCATTCGAGCGCCCTCGAAGTCACGCTGGCCCGCCACAACATTCCCTTTGTCAAGTTCGGCGGCCTCAAGTTCCTTGAGGCAGCCCACATCAAGGACCTGACGGCGATCCTGAGATGGGCCGCCAATCCCCGTGATCGCGTCACGGCGTTTCCGCACGCTCCTGCTCATGCCCGGCGTCGGCCCCTCGACCGCCGCCAGGATTTTCGAGCGCGTCACGGAGGATGCCTTCGGCTTCGCGGCGCTGGCCGGCGTGCGCCCGCCCGCTGCGGCGCAGGAGATCTGGCCATCGTTTGGCGAACTGATGGGCAACCTTGACGCGGGCCGCAGCGGCTGGCCGGCCGAGATCGAGGCGGCGCGCGCCTGGTATCAGCCGCTTCTCGAAGAGCGCTACCCCGATGCCGCGATCCGTGCAGCCGACCTCGACCAACTGGTCCAGATCGCGAAACAGTACGCCTCGCGCGAGCGCTTCCTGACCGACCTCACCCTCGATCCGCCCGACGCCACCAGCGACGAGGCCGGCGCACCGCTCCTTGACGAGGACTACCTGATCCTCTCGACGATCCATTCCGCCAAAGGCCAGGAGTGGCGCTCGGTTTTCGTCCTCAACGTCGTCGACGGCTGCATCCCCTCCGACATGTCGACCGGCTCCGCCGACGACATCGAGGAAGAGCGCCGCCTGCTTTACGTCGCGATGACCCGCGCCAAGGATGATCTGCACCTGATCATGCCGCAGCGCTTCTATGTCCACCAGCAGCGCCGCGGCGGCGACCGCCACGTCTATGCCGCCCGCTCCCGTTTCATCGCCCGCGACATGCTCGACCATTTCGAGTCCACCACCTGGCCGCCCCGCACCGCCGCTGGCGCGGGATCGCGTGACCCCGATGCGCTCACAGGCGTCGACCTCAAGGCCCGCATCCAGACGATGTGGAAGACGGGCTAGCCGCCAGGGCGCGCCGGACCGCCTGCAGGCATTCCCCGCCCTATTGACCGCACCCGCCGCCTCGGCTGAAACTCGCCCACCATTTCACGTCCTCATCGGAGAACCAAAAGTCATGACGTCTGCACCAGATCGCCTGCGCGCACTGCTCGCCAAGCCCGACTTCATCGTGATGCCGGCGGTTTGGGACGGCCTCAGCGCCAAGCTCGCCGCGGAATCGGGTTTCGAGACAGCCTTCCTGTCAGGCTCCTGCGTCGCAGCCGCCCGCCTCGGCGGCCCCGACCTCGACCTCGTCTCGTTTGGTGAGATGATGGACAGCTTCAACATGGTTCGCGGCGCCGCACCCACCACCTTGGTCCTGGCCGATGGCGACCACGGCCACGGCAACGCCATGAACGTCCAGCGCACCGTGGCAGCCTACGGCCGCGCCGGCGCGGCAGCCGTCCTGATCGAGGACAAGATCACGCCGCGCGCGCTGACCGCCGCCGGCAAGCCGTGCCTGCCACGCGAAGAAGCGCGCATGAAGATCCGCGCCGCCGTGGAAGCTGCCAAGGACAGCGGCATCATGATCCTGGCGCGCACCGACTGCCGCCCGACAGCCGGCATCGACGAGGCCGTCGCGCGCATCGAAATGTTCATGGAGGAAGGCGCCGAGATCGCGTTCCTCGACTCGCCCTCGGACGAAGACGAGATCCACCGCTCGGTCGCAGCCGCAAAGGGCCGCCCATCGTTCTGCGTGCTCTCGCCCGGCGCGCCGCGCGCCACCCCGGATCGCAAACGCGCCGAAGAGTTGGGCCTCAAGATCGGAACCTATCCGACCGCGATGCTCTCACCGGCCATCGCGGGCATGCGCGCGGGCCTCGACGCGCTGCGCAACGGTGAGGCGGAAGCCGGGACCGCCCTGGCCCCCGCCGACCTGCGCCAAACGCTCGGCTATAATGACTACGACGCGCGCGCCAAGCCCTTCATTCCGGCTGGCTGAGATCGGGTAACCGGCCCCGCCCGGGCCGCAGCCATACGCGTGAGGCCCTTTCGGGGCCTCAACGTCCCGCTTTGATGAAGCGGTAGATCTGCGACATGTCCTGGCGCGGGTCGTCATCGGAGAAGGCTGCGATTGTCTCGAAGGCCTTGGCGATCGCAGCGTTCGAGGTGCCCTCTCCTGCTGCGCCGTCGACGAACAGGCTGAGATCCTTCTTGAGCACAAGCGCTTCCGCGCCGCTCACCTCGGGGGGATCGCTCATCATATACGTCGGGAAGACCTGCTCGGTCGCCAGGCACTTGCCCGAACTCGCATTGATCACCTCGAGCATCTTCGCAAGATCGAGCCCGCCGTTCTCGCCATACGAAAGCGCCTCGGAGACCGCGACGAGCGCGCTGATGTAGATCGCATTGTTGACGACCTTCATGCGCTGGCCCTGTCCGGCTTCGGTGCCAACGACAAACATCACGCGCGAGTAACTCTCGATCAGCGCCCGCGCCCGCGCGATGTCGTCGTCGCTGCCAGCCACCATGCTCGCAAGCGTGCCCTCTTCCGCACGCACCTTGAGGCCCGACACCGGCGCATCGACATAGCTGATGCCGGCAGCCTTGAGCTTGGCCGCATTTTCGGCCGCCGCACCCGCGCCGATCGTGCAGGTATCGATGACAACGCTGCCGGCCGTGCCCGCTTCGACGATCTCCTCGACAACGGCCCGGTTGGCATCGACCGTCGGCAGCGACAGCGCAATCACCGAGCACTGCCGCACGAGTTCGGAGTTCGACTGGGCGGTGCCGGCCCCCGCCGGCGCCCGGTCCGCCGTCCCGGCAAGGTCGTGAACGATGAGATCGTGACCGGCCTCGCGGACATGTCGCGCCATTGGCTGGCCCATGTTCCCGAGGCCGATGAAACCGAATTTTTCGTCTGCCATGGCGTCTTCCTCATCCCTTCCAGGTTCCAATGCTGCCCACCTTAGTCGCCTTGACGGGCCCCTGAAACGCCATTGGGTCATGCCATCTAATCCTTGATGGTCGGAAAGATGCACCCGCCAGTAGCATTTGCGCCGGAGCGGGAAGCAACAGGATCATTTCGACACCGCAACGATCGGTCACCGCGACACGCCGGCAGCTTTTGGGGCAAGATCACAACGAACCCGGCTACACGGCAGAGCATGGCACATGACCAAATCCGATCTTTCGCATGAATTGACCCGCGCCATGCCCGGACTGGACGAGGCGGCCCGCGACATCCTGGCCGAGCACGGCCGGCCCGCATCCCTCCCCCGCGGCACCGTCGTGTTCCGGCCGGGCGAGGCTTGCAATCAGCTTGTCCTGCTCGCCAGCGGCGCGGTTCTCGTCCGCACCGTCTCTGAGAACGGTCGCGAAATCGAACTCTACCGCGTCGCCCCCGGCGAGCCGTGCGCCCTCTCCGTCGCCTGTCTGATGGGGGATCGCACCTATGATGCAGAAGCGGTCGCAGAAAGCGATCTCGCCGGCCTGGCCGTCACCCGGCCCGTCTTCCGCCGCCTGCTCGAGGTCTCGCCCGCCTTCCGTGAAATGGTGCTCGAGGTCCAGACCCGCCGCATCTACGACCTGATCGCCCTCGTCGACGTGGTCGCCTTCCAGGGTACCGAGGCGCGTCTTGCAACCCACCTTCTCACCCACCGCGACGCAGCCGGCAACGTTGCTGAAACCCATCAGGCCATCGCACAAGACATCGGCACCGTCCGCGAGGTTGTCAGCCGCCGCCTGAAGCGCTTCGAGGCGGCGGGCCTCGTCGCGCTTGAGCGTGGCCGCGTCCGTGTTCTCGATGCCGATCGCCTCGCTGGCATTGCCGGTGACGGCGCCCGCTAGGACAGGCTGAAGCAATGTGACTGCAGTCACTGACCACGCCCCGCGCAACAGCTAGACTCCAATGGCTTGAAACATTCAGGCACGAGACGGGACCCGCGTCCCCCGAACAGTCGTCCAACGCACGCCTTCCGGCATGCAGATCAAGCGTTCGGGCCGCACCGCCCACTCGTTCCGAAATCGCACAGGAGACTGCAATGACAGTCAATGAAGGAACCATCGATCGCACGTTGCGCGTCGTCGTCGGTCTCGCGCTTATCGCGCTGGCGCTTGGCTATATTCCCGGCGTGGCCGCGACACCGTTCGGCTGGATCGGCATCGTCCCGCTCGCAACCGGCCTGATTGGCTGGTGCCCGGCCTATACGCTGCTCGGCATCAATACCTGCAAGCGCGCCTGAGCCGCAAACGATTAGGGCGGGCAGGCGCCGCACGCAGCTACCGGGCGAGCCTGTGTTGCTGCGTGCGCGGTATCAGTGCGCGTTCGCCAACGGCCCTCAAGCTCGCGTTGGTGCTGGTGGCTGCGATCGGATGCAGCGCCAGCGTCAGCGCGCCAGCCGCGGTCTCACCCCAGAACCAATTGGCCAGCGCCAGCGCGGAGGCCGGCCCGCCCGGTCGCGCAGCCGCTGCCTCGATGTACCAGTTTCTGAGATCCTCCGTCGCGTTCCTGACGCGCGGGCCAAGCTGGTCGTCATCGACCTGATGCTGGCCGCCAGTCTCGATCAGGTCGCCAAGAAACGTCACGACCTCACCCGGCGCCATCCCGCTGATACCGACGATCGAGCGCCCATTGGCGGCCAGAAATGCATCCCGCCAAGGTGCAAGCTGCGCCATTTCGTGGCGAACCTGCTGCACGATTTCAGTTTCGTCCAACCCCTGCGGCGGCCGCAACCGCACCGGACACACCATCCCCTCCATCGCAGCGTCTGGGTCGATGGTCTGCCCCGGCGCATCCTCGGGAAAATCCTCGAGGATGACCGGACCGTCCTCCCGCTCCAGCAGGGCGAGAGCCTTGCGCAGGACAGCGCTCTGGAATGCGCCGTCATTCGCCGCCCCGAAAGGCTGCCCCAGCGGAAACGGCACCCACAGCGCGCGCGGGGGCCGTATCTGTTCGGTATTCTCGCGAACCAGGCTGATGCCGGTCGTCGGCACACCTGCTTCCTCGATGTAATGGGCGATCGCGCCAACGGCGCGGGTGCAGTTTGGTCAGACCGGAACCAGCAGCGCGGCGTTGACCGCGTCTTCCTTCAGCAGGCCCGCGATCTGATGCGCCGTCTCTTCGATCTCGTGCGGCTCCCATCCAGCCCCCATCATCGAATAGTGGTAGCCCGCGACCGAACCGATCTCCCCGGTTGCTGCGAGTTCGTTGAGCCGGTCGATCGGAAAAACGATGTTGATGTCGTGCTGGAAGCCCGTCCGGTCGAAATTGACCGACGAGTGGCTCATCGCGATTCTGTCCCCGGGCGTCCCGCCGGGAATGACGCGATAGCTGGTATCGCGCATCGCGAACGTCTCATGCCCGGCAATATGCAGCCCCGCTGTCGTCACGATCGCGACCCGCCGCCCCGAAAGCGGCGGTCCTCCAACGAACGGTTCGGTATCGAATTGCGGGCAATCCTTCGAAAGAAGGTGCGCGGCATCCTCAGGGGTAAGATCGCTAAGTCTGACCATGAGCCTCAGTCCATGTGAGATTGCCGCCGGTTGGTATGGCCGGTTCCCAGGTCACGGCCGGTAAGCCGTCGCCGGATCACCGAGATCCCAGTAGATCCCCGTCACATGGCGCATACCCTCGCGCATCAGGGGCTTCAGGATATGCTCGTTCGGCGCATGTTGCGAGCATCCCGCATAGCTGAGCGGAAACCACGTAATCGGCGCATCCAGGATGAACTGAATGATGTGCGTCATGTTCGAGCCGCCCGAATTCGGCAACACGCCGCACGGCCGGTTCGAGCCACGCTCCACCGCAGCCTTCATCCATTGCGCCCAGGCATGGCGCGGATCGGTCCGGCTTGCATAGAAGCGGCCATCGTTGCTGGCCGGCGGCGGGTCGATCCGCACAGTCTCGAACCCCTGCTCATCGAGGTGCTGGCGCAGGTTTTCGAGAATCTTGTCCTCGTCCGTCCCCAGCACATAGCGCAGTTGGCAGGTCGCAGACGCCTTGGGCGGAATGGCGTTGATCGGCCGCTCCGGCGCCCCGGCCGTGAACGCGAGCACCTCGAAGGAGTTGAACGTGGCAACCTTCTCCATCCGTCTGAGCCCCGGTTCGCCCCAATCATCATCGATCTCGGGCGCGCCCGGTCCTGCTTCTCGCTCAACGCCGTCGAGCACGTCGCGAATGTATTGCGGCACGTCCGGCCGCCAGCCGTCGACCAGGATCTTGCCATGGCTGTCGGCAATGGCGGCGATCGCATGCGAAAGGATGATCGCAGGGTTGGCCAGCAGGCCACCCCAGTTGCCGGAATGGTGGCCACCCTCACGCAGCTCGACAACCAGGTTGAAATTGCAGCAGCCGCGATTGCCAAGCGTAATGTTGGGCCGGGACAACTCGCTGCGCGGCCCGTCCGAGGCAAAGAACGCATCCGCCGCGAAGTCGCCCGTGTGCGCCGCAACGATCTCCTTCAGCCCCTTCGAGCCGTTCTCCTCGCCCATCTCGATCAGGAACTTGTGATTGAACCCAAGCTTGCCACGCGTCTCGAGAACGGCTGCGATCGCCGCGATATGGACGAGATGCTGGCCCTTGTTGTCGGCAACGCCGCGCCCGTAGACGCGGTCCCCCTCGAAAGACAGCGTCCATGGGTCGCGATCCTTCTCCCACCGCCCTTCCATGCCAAGCACGACGTCGCCGTGCCCGTAGCACAGATATGTCGGCAGGCTGGGGTCTTCGATCCGGGTGGCAAGCAGAACCGGCCCACATCCCGCAATCGGATTATCGTAGACCTTGGCCGTATAGCCGAGCGCGTCGAGGCGCGGGATGATCGCATCGTCGAGATACTGCTGCATCTCCGGCAATCGCGCCGGGTTCTGGCTTTCCGTCGGGATCGCGCAAAGCTCACCGAGCGCCTCGAAATAGCCGCCGTCGGTCTTGTCGAAATACCCAAGTGCGCGGTTGACGGCATCAGAGCGGTTCATGGCGTCGCCCCCCTCGTTTGCGGTTGCGTATCGTCAAGAAACTCAGGGCACTTCTCATGACGCCAGGATCTTTTCGACAATCTCCTGCACTTCCAGCGCTTCGCTGAGCGTTGCAAGGTTGTTCGCTTCGCCCCGCGTCATCGCATCGACTTTGTTGAGCTGTCGCGCAAGGATCATGGGCCGTGCCGTCACATTCGGTACGGCATCATCGGGTGCCTGCCAAACGCCATCGACTTCGCGTTCCGCGATCGACCAGTCGCGCAGCCGGATGCGGCCGCCCGGGCCTGTGATCGTCCACGTATTGTGATCGTCTTTTTCCGTCGTCCCGACGCTGCCTGTCATCGAGACGGGCATGTCACCGGCCTTGAGCTTGACGTTGATCGCGCGCTCGCTCTTGCCGGCTTCCGGGTAATCGCAATTGGCCGCGATCAGCGAGAGCGGCCCGAAAAAGCGTCGCGACAGAAACAGGAAATGCGACCCCACCTCGCGCGTGAAGCCGCCCTCTGCGCGCCCATCCAGCCACGATGACGCCGCCATCTGCCATCCCCGCGGCCACGTCGGAAACGCAAGCTCGATGTCGACGCGCTCCGGTTTCCCCACCACCCCCTCATCGAGCCAGCGCCTCAGATAATCCCCGGCAAACGACGAAGCGAAGGGGAAGTTCACCGCCGCCCGGATGTTCTTGGCTGTGAGATCCGCGACGGTCGTCCGGGCAAGCGCTACATCCGTTGCAAGCGGTTTCTCACACAGGGCCGCCTTGCCGGCTTCCTGGCATTGGCCGAGATAGTCGAGATGGCTCAGTGGCGGCGAGGCGATATGGAGACAGTCCGACGCCGCGATCACCTCCGCCGCGGTTGGGAACGCTTCAAGGCTCGGGTCGATTTCGGCCAGCCGCGCCGCTGCCCCGGGGCTCGGGTCGAAAACGCCCGAGACCACGATGACATCCTTGTCGTGGTTGAGGGCCGCCCTGAGGAGGCGTTCGCCCATGATGCCGAAGCCGATGAAGCCCAATCGTGTTGCCATGATCTGCCAGCCTTGTTGATGTTGCCGCGATCAAACCATCTGCCACCACGCCATGCAATCGATCAGTTGTGCCGATGGACCGCCATCACTAGTCTGAGAAGTTATAGCCTCCGGAGCCACCGAAATGACTGTGCCTGAGCCTTTGCATTTGTCGACCGATGTCCTGGTGATCGGCGCTGGTGGCGCTGGCATGTATGCCGCCATCGAGGCGGCGCGCGCAGGCCGCCAGGTGCTGCTCGCAGACCGCAGCCTGATCGGGCGCAGCGGCGCGACCGTCATGGCCATGATGACGGTTGCCGTCGCCTTGGGCAGCGACGGCCCCGACGACCCCGCCTATCATTTCGCCGACACCCTCGCGTCCGGCCGCGGGCTGTGCGATGAAGCCTTGGCCCGTCTGCTCTGCGATGAAGGCCCCGAGTGCATCCTCGAGATGGACCGCTGGGGCGTCGGCTGGGCCCGCAACGGCGACGCCATCCGCGCCGCGCATGCGCCCGGCCACGACCGCCCGCGCTGCGTCTACGTTGACTTCCTCAACACCGGTCCCGCCGTCTCGAAGACCCTGCGCAAGGTCCTCCACGACCACGAGGACACCATTCGCCGCGTCGGCGATCTGCTCATCGTCGATCTCATCAAGTCGGAAGGCACCGTGACCGGCGCCGTTGCGGTGGAGATCAGCACCGGCCGCACGGTGACGATCTCAGCCCCCGCGACCATCATCGCAACCGGCGGCCTCACCCGCCTCTTCCGCCGCTCCTCCGCTGCCTTCAACATGGGCGGCGACGGCTTTGCCCTGGCGCTGAGGGCCGGTGCCCGCCTGATCGACATGGAGTTCGTCCAGTTCTTCCCGATCGGCCACCTCGCGCCCCGCCTCATCGGCCTCGATCCCATCATGTGGGACCCGTTTCGCTACAAGCTGGGCGGACGCCTGCTCAATGCCGATATGGAAGAGTTCACCGAGCGCTACGGCACGGCTGAGGAGGGGCGCTACGTCATCACGCGTGATGCTGCAACCTACGCCATCACGAAGGAAGTCGCCGCCGGTCGCGGCACGCCTCACGGCGGCGCCTACCTGAGTTTCATGCACTTGAGCGAAAAAGAGCTCAAGGACGCCTTCGGCCCGGTCATCGACAAGCTTGCCGCCAATGGCATCGACCTCACCCGCATGCCGGTGGAGGTCGCCCCCATCGCGCACTATCACATGGGCGGCATCGCCGTGAACCCGCGCATGGAAACCGCCGTGCCAGGTCTCTTCGCGGCCGGCGAGGCGGTCGGCGGTGCCAATGGCGCCAACCGCTTGTCGGGCAACGCCATCACCGAGGCGCTCGTCTTCGGCCGCCGTGCGGGCCGAACCGCCGCCGACCGGTCAGCAGCCGGTGGCGTTGCCGTCGACAAGGCCGCCGCGGCCGATGCTTTGCGCCTCATCGAAGCCGCCGGCGACACCCGGCCCACCCCCAACACCGCCGCCATGATCGCAGAGCTGCAGGCGGCCATGTCGGATCATGCGGGCCCCTTCAAGACCGCCGCCAGCCTCGCTCGAGCGACAGCCGTTCTCGATGATCTCGACGCCCGCCTCGGCAACGCGCCGCCCGGCACGCCTGGCGTTTACGACCCCGTCCGGATCGACTGGTTCGATCTGCGCAATATGCTCCTCGTCGCCCGCACCGTCGTCTCCGCGGCCGCCAATCGCACCGAAAGCCGCGGCGCCCATCAGCGCGAGGACCACCCGGGCCTGTTGGAAGAATGGACCTTGAATCAGTTCATCCGCCTGGAGGACGGCCGCCCGATCGTTGAAAAAGGCGCACGGCGGGACGTGAAGGAGTTTGTCGGATGAACCAGCGCGCCCGTCTCGTCATTCAGCGCGGCACCCCGGCCGACGCCCCGCGCGAGGAAACCTTCGAGGTTCCCTTCGAAGCCGGCCAGTCCGTGCTCGACGGCCTCCGCTGGATCCGCGCGAACCAGGACCCGAGCCTGGCGTTTCGCTTTTCCTGCATCAGCGCCAATGCCTGCAAGGAATGCATGATGCGGATTGACGGCAAGGTCGTCTATGCCTGCCTCGCGCGCCTCGAACCGCGCGAAATGCATCTCGCGCCGCTCCCCAACAAGGCGCTCGTTCGCGATCTCGTCAGCGAAATTGCGCCGCCCGCCGAACGCCTCACGCCGCGGGACGAACGCCGCTGACCCGGCCCGAGGAAGCTGAAAAACGATGAAGTCGTTGGCGTTGAATTAGTTGCCCCCCGGCGCGAAGGCAGCCAGCGCTCTCGCATCCGTTCCCGTCGACCCGTCCGGAGGAAACGCCTGCAGGATCACTTGATCGGCCCCGGCCTTGCGATGCGCCGCGATGCAATCGCCGATCCGCGTTTCATCGCCCCACACGACCATGGCATCAAGGAATCGGTCGGACCCCTCGCCCGAGAAGTCCGCGTCGCTGAACCCCAGCCGGCGCCAGTTGTTGCAGTAGTTCTCAAGCGCCATGTAGCGGGCCATCTGCTTGCGCTGGAGCGGCCGCACCACGCTTTCGTCCGTTGACAGGATCACCTTCTGCTCGACGCACAGCCACGCCTCCGGCCCCATGATCTCCCGCGCCTCGCTGGTATGCTCCGGCGTGACGCAATAGGGATGCGCGCCCTTGGAGGCCTGTGCCGAAAGCGCCAGCATCTTTGGCCCGAGCGCTGCCAGCACGACTGCCCTCTCGTCCATCGCGATCGTTGGATCAATCTTGGCCGCCCGCATGCCGTCAAGATAGCTGCGCATCGTCGTGACCGGCTTCTTGTAGTCGTGCCCGCGCGCACCCTCGACAAGCGGCACGTGGCTGACGCCGAGACCGAGAACGAAGCGGTTGCCATACATCCGGTTGAGGCTGTCGTGGCCTTGCGCTGATGTCACCGCGTCGCGCGCATAGATGTTGGCGATCCCGCTCGCCACTTGCAGCCGGCTCGTATTGGCCAGCAGGAAGCCTGCCATCGCGAAGCTCTCGTAGGAAAGCGATTCAGGATACCAAAGCGTCTGATAACCGTGCCGCTCCACCTCACCCGCCAGCGCCGCAAGCGCGCGCGGTGTCAGTACGTTGGTCGCACACCAGATCCCAAGCCCGCCTGGCTTTTGCATGTCGCTCGCCCTTGCTCGATGAATTCAATTGGAACGACCAACTTACACGCTTTCGCGTCCCGCTTCAGCCCTCCGCGGCGGGCGTGAACGTCTTGACATGATGGCGGCCGTCTTCGCCCCGGGTGCGCACCTTCAGCGGCTTGTCCTTGAAGGTCGTCTCGTGCAGGCGGCGCAACAGCGTATTCATCGGCCGCCGGTCACCAGCCAGTGCGATCAGCCAGGGGTTGTCGCCGCTCTTCCATTCTTGAGGCGCAAGTTTGATCGGCTCTTCCGGGTTCGATGCAAGCCGCTGGTCGACCTCATCGGAGACCGTTGCCCACAGCGCCACGCTCACCGGCGTGATGAAGCCGTTTTCCTTCGACTGCGCCTCGGCAACAATGAACTGGCCGCTCGAAACCGCCGGCACCACGAGGTGCTCGAGATCACTGAGCGTTGCAGTCTTGAATTGCGGGCTGCGCATCATGACGCTGACGATCTCGCCGAACGACATCAAAAGACGCTTCGAGGCAACCGCGCGCCGCTCGAGTTCTTCTTGGCTGAGCGCACTGCCGGGCGCGGCGGCCTGGGGCGCCATGTCCGGCTGCGCTGTCGGCTGGCTGTCCATCATGGCCGGCTGGGCTGCAAACTCTGCCTCTGCTGCCGGTGTCACGGCATCTGGTGTCACGGCGTCTGGCGCAGCATTTTGCGCGTGCGACTGGCCGTTCTGCGCACTCTGTTCCGGTTGCGGCTTTCGCCCCCATAAAGCCATTTGTCGAACTCCCTGATCCAACTGAAAAACCCAACTGAAAAACGATGCGAACTTGCCCCAGGTGCGCACACGGAACAACCCCCCGCGTCCTCGGCGACGTCATGCTGCCGCGAATAACCGGGCCGCACACGGCATCGTTGCAACACCGCCATGACCACCGTATGGCAGTCGCGTTTTATCCGGTCTCGCCATGGCCGACCCGCCAGCCCATTTCCCAGAAATCAGCCTCGAGCCGTGTCGCTTCCCGGAAGATCCCTGTAAGTTCGCGTTCGCGCGCCGGCGTCAGATAGCGCCCCGCGAGCCTGTCGAGGCTCGCCACGGCCGCCCCCGCCACTTCCTGATAGGCGCTCCCCGAATACTCCGAAATCCAGTTGGCGTAAGGATTACGTTCAGAAAGCGCACCGGGATAAGTCGCCAGCCGCGTTGCGATTTCCGCATACCCGATCACGCACGGCGCCAGCGCAACCTTGAGCGCAAGCAGATCCCCGCGCATGCCCGTCTCGAGCACATAGCGCGTATAGGCGAGTGTTTCGGGCGCAGCCTCGCTCGTCTCCAGGTCGTGCGCTGAAAGCCCCCAGTTCGCAGACATCGACACGTGCAGGTCCATCTCGACATCGAGGATCGCCGACATCGCGCTCTGCGCCTCGCGCATGTCACCAAGCGTCGGCGCCTTGTAGGCGGCCAGCGCATAGGCCCGCGCGAACTCGATGAGGAAGAGATAGTCCTGGATGAGATAGTCCTTGAAGGCTGCTTCCGGCAGCGACCCATCGCCAAGCGCCTCCGTGAACGGATGCTCGGTATAGGCCAGCCACTCGTCTGGCGCGCTGTTCTTGAGTGTCGCAAAGAAGCTCATGATGGGGCTCGGTCTCTACTGGAATGTTGGCGGTTTCGGTCGGTTTTGGCAGGTGGGCGGCAAAACTGGCACGCGAGCACCATGATCCGCAACGCGATTAAGCCTTGCACATCTTGCCGCAGTTCCCGTTCGGACGCATTGTGTCGCCGCGCCGCCGGGCGGGAACAGGCTGGTCCATTGCAGGAGATAATGGTCCGGGCCACGACCTGAACGACAATTCAAGAATACACAACGACAAAAAACATCCCAATTTGGAGGAAACCGGTCACATGGCAGAGCCACTCAACATTCTCATCATGGGCGCTTCGTACGGTTCGCTGCTCGCCTCGAAACTTCTGTTCAGTGGTCACCGCGTGACGCTCGTGTGTCTGCCGGCGGAAGCCGACCTGATCAATGCCGAAGGCTTCCGCGTCCGCCTGCCGGTGCGCGGCCGCGACGCACCTGTCGAGATCGACTCGCGCAATCTGCCGGGCAAGGTCGATGCTGCAGGTCCCGCCGACGTGTCACCGGCCGACTACGACCTCGTCGGCCTTGCCATGCAGGAGCCTCAGTACCGCTCGCCGGGCGTCCGCGAACTCCTCGACAAGGTCGCAACCTCCGGCGTGCCCTGCATGTCGATCATGAACATGCCGCCGCTTCCCTACATCAAGCGCATCCCGGGTCTCGACCACCAGGCTCTCGAAGCGGCCTACACCGACGCCTCCGTCTGGGCGAACTTCGACCCCGCGAAGCTCACCCTGTGCAGCCCGGACCCGCAAGCCATCCGCCCGCCCGAAGAAGCCGTCAACGTCCTTCAGGTGACGCTGCCAACCAACTTCAAGGTCGCGCGTTTCGACAGCGACGCGTCGACCGACATGCTCCGTCGCCTCCAAACCGAGATCGAGGCGATCCGCTACGACACGCCGGAGGGCAAGATCGAACTCCCGGTCAAACTGAAGGTGCATGACTCGATCTTCGTGCCGCTTGCCAAGTGGGCCATGCTGCTGTCCGGCAACTACCGCTGCATCACCGAAGACGGCATGCGCACGGCCCAGGAGGCCGTCCACTCCGATCTCGAAACCTCACGCTCGGTCTACAACTTCGTCAACGACCTTTGCGTCGAGCTGGGCGCAAACCCGGGCGACCTCGTCCCCTTCGAGAAGTATGCCGCTGCAGCCGAAAGCCTCGTCCGTCCCGCCTCGGCCGCCCGCGCCCTCTCGAACGGCGTGCCGAACATCGAGCGCGCCGACAAGCTCGTCCAGCTCATCGCGAAGCAGAAGGGCAAGACCCATCCCGTCATCGACGAGATCGTCGCCCGCGTTGACCGCCGCTTGGAAGCCAACCGCAAGAAGGCGTCTTGAGGCAACGGTAACGGGTTGGGCGGCATGCGGCATTGCTGCGTGCCGCCCTCACCCTCGGTCGGTCTTACCGGTCAATCGTTTTGGATGCGATCAGCCCCGCCGCCAGCCCCCAGAACGGTGAGCCGATATTGGCGATCTCGACGCCTGAGACCGTCACCATGAACGCGATCAGCGCGCTCTTGGCAAAGCGCTCCGAAAAGCTCGCCGTAAACGCCCCTTGCAGGACGTTGAGCAGCGCGAGACCGCCAAGCGTCGCGATGAAGCCATCCGGCGCGGCCCGCATCAAGTCGGTAATGCCCGGCGACAGCAGCCCGAACGCGAGCGCGAAGAGGGCAACGAACACCGCGCCGAGATACTGGTTCTCTGCCCGCCCACTCGACGTCAGGATCCCCGTTACCGGGCCTGTCAGGCACGTCGAGACCGTGCCAACGAAGGCAACGGCCGCCGACGCCGCCCCGCAAATCGCCGTGATCACGCCGACGGCTGGTTGATGTCCGGCATGGCGAAGGAGCACGATCCCCTGGCTGTTCTGGGCAAAGATCACCGTGATCAGCAGCGGCACCACCAGTTCGATCGCGGCATTCCAGCGGAATTCCGGCATGAAGATCACCGGTTGCGCGATGGCGGGCAGCCCAAGGGTGATGTCGCCAATCCCGCCTTGCGGCGGATCGAACATCACCAGGATGCCAATCAGCAGCGCGGCAACAATCGGCGGCAGCACGCGGGCAACGGCTGGCGAGGCCGCGACCGTCAGATAGGCAAGCGTCATCGGCACCGCGATCAGCGGATCGCGCGTCAGCGCA
Source organism: uncultured Alphaproteobacteria bacterium (assembly GCA_963696075.1). Classification (GTDB taxonomy): domain Bacteria; phylum Pseudomonadota; class Alphaproteobacteria; order Rhizobiales; family Hyphomicrobiaceae; genus CAJQQK01. The sequence goes on from CAVOJD010000006.1 coordinate 168,156, forward strand.
CCAACCCAGCCAAGTCCGAACTGCAACAAAACCCCTGCGACCATGCCCATCACGATCGGCATCGGGATCGCGTCCATGATCCGCGTCAGCAGTCCACTCACCCCGATCAACATCAGCGCGCCGCCGGTCATGATGTAGGCGCCGACGATTTCCGGAAACGTCAGGTTGTCAACCGCCGTCCCGATCAAGACGCTGCCGGGGATCGACCACAAGAAGATCAACGGCTGGCGATAGATCAGCGACGCAACGAGGCTCGTCAGCCCGTTGAGGAAGAAGGCGCCGAACAGCCACGACGAGAGTTCCGCATTGGAAAGCCCCGTCTTGGCGCCGACGGCAAGCAGGATCGCCACCGGCCCCGTCGCCGCGAAGACGAACGCAACCACCGCATTGGCGAGATGATTGGAAAGAATGTCTGAGAGCGCAGAGCCGTTTCCGCGCCCCGCCGCGCCCGCTTGCTCGCTCATTCGTGTCTCTGTGCCGCCGTCCCCTGGAAAACCGGAACTATATCACGCGCCATTCCGTCTCGTTGGCATGCACCACTCGACGGCCTCAATCGCGCGTATAGCCGCCTTCGCGATCGCGCGCCCGCGCCGCCTCGTCCCGCAACGCTGGATCACCCCATCCCCCGCCACCCGACGTCTCCAGCCGAATGCGGTCGCCGGCAGCGAGCCTGACGCCTGAAATCTTCGAGGGCAGCGCGTATTCGCCCTCCGTCGTGAAATGCACGAACCGTCCTTTTGATCCGGCCGCGCCACCATTGAGCCCGTAGGGACCATGGCGGAACCGCTCGAAGCTCCCAGAGACCACGCCCCAGTCGGCATCGAGCCGCCATTCTCGGCCGAGCCCGAGCCCGCCGCGATACTGCCCGTCCCCGCCACTGCCCGGAATGAAGCCATAGTCGGTGAAGGTGATCGGAAACAACACTTCGCACATCTCAATCGGTGAATTGGCGAGATTGTGAAACCCGCACGAAAATCCATCCGCCCCGTCCTGGCTCGGATGCCCGCCCCATCCCCCGACTTCGACCTCGAAATAAACCCGCGTCTCGCCCTCGACGAGCGGGTCGGGCGCCTGCAGCGTCATGACGTACGACACGCCATAGTAGGCAGCCGGCACCCGTTCCGGCGCGGCCGTCGCCAGCGCGCCGAGCACCGTCGTCACGATCCTGTGCCCCGTCGCCATGCGGTTCGCGACCGGTGCGGGATGACGGCAATTGGCGATCGCGCCCGCGCGGCACACCACCTCGATCGGCCGGTACGCGCCCGAATTCGCCATCACGCGCCCATCGGCGAGGCTCAACAGGGCGCAATAGACCGCCGACTTCGACATGTTCAGCGTGCAGTTGACCGGCCCCGGCGCCTGGTCGGCACTGTCCGAAAGATCGACCCGCGCCGTCTCGCCGCTGATCGTCACGTTGGCAACAATATCGAGATCGACCGCGGCCTGGCCATCATCGTCGACAAAATCACGGAACGCGTAAGCCCCATCCGGCAGCCCCGCCAGCGTCTCGCGCATCAGTGTTTCGGACTGGTCCAGGATCGCCCCCATCGCCTCCTCGAGGACCCCCGCGCCGTACCGTTGCACAATCCGGCCGACCGCCTTGGCCCCGACTTCGAGACAGGCGAGTTGGGCATGGACATCGCCGGCAATCTTGTCCGGCTCGCGGCTGTTGCGCCGAATGATGGCGATCACCGCATCGTTCGTTTGGCCCGCCTCGACCAGCTTCAGCGGCGGCAGCCTCAGCCCTTCCTGGTAGACCTCCTGTGCGCCCGCGAAATAGCTCCCCGGCGCGCCGCCCCCGACATCGACGTGATGGACAATGGCCGCCGCGATCGCAACGCGCCGTCCGTCGGCAAAGATCGGCTTGAAGGCGACGAAATCCGGCAGATGCTGGCCGCCCGAATAGGGATCGTTGGTGAGGACCACATCGCCCTCGCGCCAGTCATCAATCGGGATCGGGCCTGCGATAATATCTTCAAGGCACACCGACATCGAATTGAGGTGGATCGGGATGCGCGTCGATTGGGCAACCGCCAGCCCCCGGCCATCAAACAGCGCCGTCGAATAATCGAGCGTCTCGCGCACCACCGTCGAGCGCGCCGTCCGCCAGATCGAGACGTTCATCTCCTCCGCCCCGGCGATCAGCGCATTGCGGATAACCTCGAGGCGGACCGGATCGATGCCGCTCATGCCGGCCTCCCTTTAGTGCGCGTGCCCAGAAGATGACCGCCTCCGATCGCGCGGACCAGCCAGCCGCGTGCAATGAAAAGCGTTGAATAGTCTTCCTCGATCAGCAGCGGCCCGGCGATCGCCTCCGCGCCGACGCGGCTGCGGTGGCGAACGGGGATCTCTTCCCGGCCCGAACCCGTATGGACGGACCGGACGCCGTCTGGCGAGCTGGCCGTGGCTGTTGCAGCGGACCCCGCGCTTTGGCCGATCCGGCCAATCGCCTGCACGCGCACCGTCACGATCTCCACCGGCTCCTCCGGCGCGCTATGGGCATATCGCGTCTGGTGCAGGTCATGAAACGCCGCGAGCAGTGCGGCGAGGTCCGCCGGCCCATTCTCTCTACCCGGCCACGGCGTCACGATCTCGTAGGCCTGCCCTCGATACCGGCAGTCGGCGAAGAACCGGACCACCTGGTCTGCGCCCGCGACCCCGTCTGCCGCCAGCATCTCCCGCGCGGCGCGACCAAGACGCGCCACGATCTCGCGAAGCTTTGGTGTTGCCGCATCCTCCGCCAGGATCAGCTCCGAGTGCGAAAGGTCGTGCCTCAGGTCCGTCGTCAGAATGCCGCGTGCCGAAAGCGTCGACGCGGTCGCGGGGAAAATGATGCGCTGGATGTCGAGTTCATCGGCCACCGCGCAGGCATGCAGCCCGCCCGCCCCGCCGAACGGCGCGAGCACGAAGTCGGACGGATCAGCCCCCTTCTCGAATAGCGACAGCCTGACCGCGGCCGCCATCCCGGCGCTCGCGACATCGATGATCCCGGCCGCCGCGGCTTCCGGCGCAAGCCCGAGCTCAGCGCTGACCGCCGTAACGGCAGCCGCAGCCTTCGCCGCGCTCAGCGTCATGTCCCCGCCAAGGAAGCGATCCGGGTCGATCCGCCCGAGCACAAGATTGGCGTCGGTCACCGTTGCCGCTTCGCCGCCGCGTTGGTAGCAGGCCGGCCCCGGCATCGAGCCGGCACTTTCCGGCCCGACGCGAAGCGCGCCCGCTTCCACCCGTGCAATCGACCCGCCGCCTGCGCCGATGGTGCGGATCTCGACCATGGGCAGGCGCACCGGCAACCCGTCGATCGTCCCCTCGCCCGTCTCGCCGACGTGCCCGTCGATGATCACGGAGACGTCGGAACTCGTGCCCCCCATGTCGAGCCCGACCATATTGTCGAACCCGTTGGCACGGGCGAGGTCCGCCATCGCCATGGCCCCGCCGGCGGGCCCTGAAAGCAGCAGCTTCACCGGCAGGCGCGCGGCATCCTCGGGCGCCGCAACCCCGCCGTTGGATTGGACGAGATAGAGCGGCGCCCGAACACCGGCCGCCGCAAGCCGTGTCCGCACGCGCTCCAGGTAGCCGGATATCACGGGCTTCAGCAGCGCGTTCAGAACGGTCGTCGAAGCGCGCTCGAACTCGCGGATCTCCGGGCTTGCCTCATGCGAGGTCGAAACCTGTAGCCCGGGCAACGCGCTCAGGATTTCAGCCGCCTCGCGTTCGTGCGCCGGATTGCGATAGGCGTGCAGGAAAACAATCGCCACGGCCTCGACACCGGCCGCAATGAGTTGCTCTCCGATGGCGCGGACCTGATCGCGATCGAGCGGCGTCTCGATCTCGCCGGTCGCGCGGATGCGCTCGGCGACGCCGAACCGCAGATGCCGCGGGATCAGCACCGCCCGCGGTTCCGCCTTGAGGGCGTAGACGTTGTGGCGCATGTGCCGGCCGATCTCAAGCACATCGCGAAAACCCTCGGTCGTGATCAGCGCCCCCCTCGGCAGCTTGCGCTCGAGCACGGCATTCGTTGCGATCGTGGAGCCATGCAGCAACATCCCGATGTCGCCGAGTGAGAATCCGAATCGCGCCGCAGCCCCCTCGAGCCCGGCAATGAGCCCCTTGGACGGATCATCCGGCGTTGACGGTGATTTGAAATCGCTGAGCCGTCCGCTCGCCGTGTCGAGGATCTGCAGGTCCGTGAATGTTCCGCCAATATCAACGGCAATTCGGACCGTGTGACCGGTGCTCATGCGATATCTCCATTGGTCGCGGCGCACCGAGGCTTGTCCGCCGGCGGGGCCTTAGCGCGCGCCCGTCACTGCGGCGGTGCAACGCGTGCGGTTGTCGTTGCCGGCTGCGCCCCATCGTCGAACCTGACGCGGATGGCTTCGGCGATAACCGCGCCAAGGCAATTGTAGGATGTATCGTTGAGGTGGAAGCGGTCCTTGGCCAGCAGTTCCTCGATACTGAACTGCCCGCTCTCGACCAAATGGACCATCAGCTGATACCGGCGGAACACCGGCACGTTGTTGGCTGTGGCGATCTTGCGGATCAGCGCCTGATAGGCGGGATAGTCCTTCACCTTGAGGGCTCTCGGATAGTATTGCGCATCAAGCAGGATGACGTCGATCCCTTCCGCCTTGAGCCGGTCGATGCCCGCTTCGACGATCGCATGAAATTCGCCCATGTCGACCCCGCGGATGGCGTCGTTGACGCCGGTCTGCCAGATCACGAGCGTCGGCGCGGCGCTGATCACGTCTCGTTCCAGGCGCGCCAGCATGTCACTGGCAAGTTCACCGCCCCGGCCACGATTGATCACGGTGAACTGACGTCCGGGCAGCATCCGCCGCAGCATCGCTGCAAGTCGCGCGGGATAGGTCCGGTCCTGGGCGGAAGCACCGGCGCCTTCCGTACTCGAGGAACCAAACGCAACGATCCGGATCGCCTCGTTCGCCTCGAACGCCTTGGTGAGTGCCGGCGTCGGCGCCGCGAACCGTGTAATCGCCTCGGGTGCGGAACACGGCAACGGGGTTGCCGACACCGCGCCCGTCCCGGACGCCAGCACTGCGCCGGCGAGCGCGACACCCAAAGCGGACCTCATCCAGCCGGCCGGCAACACCGAGAACAACCGGCGCCCGCGATGATCAGGCGTACGGCGACATGAACGAGGCATCATTGCTTGGAATCCCGCATTTCACTCACTGCTCGTGAATGATTGCCGGTTTTTTCCGCCCTCCGCTAGTGCCCTGACGCGATCAGCCTTGCTTATCGAGCAGTTTGTGTGTCGCCGGGCACTGGGCCCCGCCATAGAACGTATCCAAAAGGTCCTGAAAAACCGGCCCGCCGCCCGCCGCAAGAAACAGGGTCGCCGACGATCGCAACTTCAAGGAGTTGACCGGCCCCATGATGGTCTCCACGGGCGTCTTGGAATGGCGGAGAACGGCCCGCGCCGCCGCCTCGAGCCGGCCCGACAGCACCGGATCGGCCAAATAGGCCCGCGCCTCGGCCACATCCCGAATGCCGTAGAATTTCGCTGTTTGTGATCGGCCAAGCGCCGCGAGCTGGGGAAAGATGAACCACATCCAATGGCTCTGCTTCGCGCCGCGCTCAAGTTCCCCAAGTGCGATCTGCCAAGTCTCGGCCTGCGCCTCGATGAAACGATCAAGCCCCACGGCCAATCCTCGCTCTCTCAGTTAAGACTGGCATGATCCTACAACACGAGGATGGAACAACAAATCCAGGCGCGCCAGGCGCCCTCAATCGAGGCAGGTTCCAACCAATCCCGCCTTCAACTTGGTGAGCTGACGCCCAATCTGGAACATGCGTCGTTGAGCTATGCGGAGCGGACATATCAGCTCGATCGCGCGAAGAGCATCACGCCAGACTTCCATCGCCATCGGAAGATCTTCCCGGCGAAGTCCGTCGATCGTGGCAAATCGAATTCGGCGGTTTTCGATCATCATCCAGAGATCGGCCGATTGAGTTTGTTTCGCGTGATCGGAAAATATTACGGAGTATCGCAAATAGAGGGTGGGTTCAGCGTCGAACGAGTGTGTTTCATCAGATCGAAGAGGTAGAAAAAAGATTGGTGTGCAGAGGTTTGAGTGCGTTGTCGCTTGAAACGTAAATCGATGTTCGGGATTATTATGAAAGTATTGATCATATAAATACGCTTCTAATGAATTATGCGCGCCGCGGAGACATAATGCGCCCCTGTTGGAGGGTGATCCGGCTTTTCTGTTTTGACCGGATCGCAGCTCGCAAAAGCGAGGGGGCGTGCCGTGTTGTCAAAATTCAAAATCATCCTGATCGGCGCCTGCGTCGCGTGCGGGTCCGCGGCCACAGCGCTGCCGGCCAGCGCCGAGGTCGCCTGGATCGATGACCGACCGGTATTTTTGAGCGATATCCGCCGCCGCGAAAACCGCCTGGAACAGCGCCGGGAAGAGCGCCGCGTTCAACCACAGCGCTTCAGCCCGGCACCCATGCCCGTTTATCCGAGGAACGCCAGCGGCGGCCCTCAGCCCGCCATCACGCCCGAGGCGCCGGACGTGGTCGCGCTGCCCCAGCCAGAAGTCCCTGGAACGATCATCATCGACCAGAAGGACCGCAAGTTATTCTACGTCCTGACCCCCAATGAGGCTTATCTCTACCCAATCTCGGTTGGCCGTGACGGCTTCCGCTGGACGGGTGAAAAGAAGATTTCGGCAGTCCGCCAATGGCCCACATGGGTGCCGCCCGCCGAGATGCGCGCGCGCCAGCCCTGGCTGCCGGTCACCATGTCGGGCGGGATCAACAATCCACTCGGTGCGAAAGCTCTCTACTTGGGCTCCTCACTCTACCGCATCCACGGCACCAACGACCCGAAGTCCATTGGGCGCGCGGCCTCGTCCGGGTGTTTCCGCATGATGAACCAGCACGTCCTGCATCTGGCCTCGATGGTCGATGTCGGCACCAAGGTTCGCGTGCTCGCCAACTACCCGGGTTGATGGAGCAGGGCTTGCCCCGCCCGGGAGGCCCCCATCGCAGGTGCGTCACAACCGTTACCCATTGCACAACGCGCGTGATGGCCAAACCACGGCTGCGCGCCTAACATGCCGCCAACGGACCCCGACGGGAAACCGTCGCCCTGACCGCGCCCATCGCGGCCTGGGCGGGACCATCGCGCCACTGGCCGGGAGCAGCTCTGTGAACTTCGACTTCACGACGATCATCTTCATGCTCTTCGCCGTTATGGCGCTGCAACCGCTTTTGATGGGGCGTTGGTTCGCGGCGCGCCGCGCCCAGGCAATCCGCGCCATCGAGGTGGCCCACAAGTCGCGCGTCATCACGATGATCCACCGGCAGGAGAAGCGCAGCCTGTTCGGCATGAACGTCTCCCGCCACATCGACCTTGAAGACGCGCAGACGATCATTGCCGCCATCAAGGAGACGCCGCGCGATCAACCGATCGACCTGATCCTCCACACGCCCGGCGGGCTCGTGCTTGCGGCCATGCAGATCGCGCGCGCCGTCGAGGCCCACCCTGCGAAGGTGACCGTCTACGTCCCCGTCTATGCGATGTCAGGCGGCACCCTGATCGCCCTCGCCGCCGACGAGATCGTCATGGGAGAATTTTCGGTGCTGGGCCCCATCGACCCGCAGATACTGGGCTTCCCCGCCGCCAGCATCGTCCGCGCCCGTGATTCCAAGCCCGCCGAGCACGTCTTCGACCTCACTTTTGTGCTGGCCGATGTCAGCGAGAAAGCACTTGACCAGGTCAAGCGTGGCGCGATCGAAATCCTGACACCCCGCATGAGCGAACCGGACGCCGCGCGCCTGGCAGAGCAGTTGGCGGGCGGCCGCTGGACCCACGATTACGCGCTCACCGCCAACGAGGCGACCGACCTCGGTCTTCCCATAAACGTCGGCATGCCCCGCATCGTTCTCGACCTGATGAAATTCTACCCGCAACCCATTCAGACGTCCTCCGTCGAGTACCTGCCGATCGACATGCCGCGCAAATCCTCATTGCTATGATCTGAGCGCAAACGTCGCGACCAGCGGCGCATGGTACGAGCCGGCCGCTTCCATGCCCTTGGCATAGCCGATCGCCTCGTCGCCAAGCGTCTCGTTGTGCACGCTGATCGAGCGGAACCGGCCATAAAGCGCGAAGCTTGCAAGCATGTGATCAAGCATCTGCGGCCGGCCGTGATGGATCACGGAAAACCGTCGGCCGGTTGCGATCGCGCGATCCAGGAGCACGAGCGCTTGGTGCGTCAGGTCGGTGTTGCCGGTATTCTCCGGTGCCCCGATGATGATGCGAAGCGCGCTCTCGTATTCCTCGGCATTGAAGTCTCCGGCAACCACGATGTTGGCGCCATCGTCGCGTGCCAGGATCTCATCGACCACCAGACGCAACTCCAGCGCCTGCCCCGTCCGCTTCAGGCTCGACACGTAGTATCCCTCCGCCCAGCCGCCGATTGTCTTCCACTGGAACGGCCCGAGTTTCTGCCCCGTCACCGGGCTTGCCAGCGGCGCGCGGAAGTGCGCATTGATGACGTGCACCAGGACCCCGTCGACATCGATCTCACTGACCAGGAAAGGCCGGTCGAACCGCACCGGCAGCCTCTCCCCTGCCGGCTCGGCGGTGACAAGCGCGAGGTCTACCGGCGGGACCAGATCGTGGTGCACCTGCCGCGTTTGAGTGATCGCAAACCGCGACAGCGTCACCAGATTGTGCACCGTCGCCGCGCCGCCGTGGCGCTCTGAAAGCGTCGAGGCGCGGTGATAGCCGGCATAAGGCGTGCCGCGCAGCAAGTCATCCAGCGCGGCCAGCGTGCGTTCCGAAGTGTTCGGCCGCTTCTGGCTGTGGACCTCCTGCAGGCACAAGATATCCGCCTCGAGCCGCTCGAGGGCGGGCCTGAGAACCTTCGCGCGGGGGCCGACCGGCTCGTCCAGGTTCTCGATATTGAACGTCGCAATCCGCATGCACCCTCCCTCTGTTGCAGGCTTTCGATGCCTCGCCCGATGGCAGGCAGGCTCAGGCCCCGGACGCCTCGCTCTCGATCAGCGGCACGAAGTAGACGTCGCACAGATGCTCTTCTTGTACTTCATCCCTGCTCACCCGCGTGACGCGTATCAGTGCCTGGCTGCCGGGCCAATCGCCGATCGGAATGATCATTCGCCCGCCGACCGCAAGCTGGTCGACGAGAGCGGCCGGCATCTTGGCAGCGCCCGCCGAAACCAGGATCGCATCGAAGGGTGCTTCCGCGGGCCAGCCTTTGCTGCCATCGCCGCAGATGAGATTGACGGTGTCGTAGTCGGCAGCCTTGAGGTTGGCCCGGGCTTGTTCCACGAGCTCTTCGAGCCGCTCGACCGCGAACACCTTCATGCCCATCTCCGCCAGGATCGCGGCCGCATACCCCGATCCCGCGCCAACCTCCAACACCTTTTCGCCGCCCTTGAGGTTGAGCGCCTCGATCATGTAGGCCACGATGAAGGGCTGCGAAATCGTCTGCTCATGTCCGATCATCACCGGCCGGTCGGCATAGGCCAGATCGCGCTCGGCTTCCGGTACGAACCGCTCGCGCGGAATCCGAAGCATCGCCGTAATCACGCGCGGCGCTGTCACCCCGCGCGACTCGATCAGCCCCACCATGCGTTCGCGCGCCGTTTGCCAGGCGTCTTCCGTCTCGTCGGATGGTTGGTTCATGAATAGCGCCTCCTTGGCGCCGCGTGGCGCGTGTGTGACGGCCGAGACTCAGTCCACGAACGCATGTCCACGAACGTGCGAAGATCGCTTACGTCTTCTCGTGGACGCGGCCGTCGAGAAAATCGCCAAGTCGTCGACGCTCGTCACAGCTCACGACAAGCCCGAGCTTGGTGCGCCGCCACAGGATGTCCTCGACGGTGCGGGCCCATTCTCTGTCTATATGATAGCACACCTCGCGCGCCGTGAGGCCGCCCCCGAACGCATCACCGAGATCTTCCAGGCGCCGCGCATCGCCAAGCATGTCGGCTGCAAGTGTGCCGTATGTGCGCACCAGACGCCGGCAGGTATCAGGCGCAAGAAACGGATAGGCCGAGGCAAGGCGCCTGATTTCGCCATCGACATCATCGGGGTCGAAATTGCCGCCGGGCAGCGCCACCGACCCGGTCCAGTCTTGGGTCTGGCGGCCAAGTGCCTTGTCGACCTCAGCGAGTACGTTTTCCGCAAGCCGCCGATAGGTCGTGATCTTGCCGCCGGCAATCGCCACCAGAACCGCGTCGCCATGGCGTGACACATCAATTTTGTAGTCACGGCTTGCATCCCGCGCGTTCTCGCCGCCGCCATCCACCAATGGCCGTACAGCCGAGAACGACCAGACGATGTCCGCCGCCGTCAGGTGGCGCCGAAAACGGCTGTTCGCAACGCCGAGGAGATAGTCCCGCTCATCCGCCGACATCTGCGCGGCGCCCGGATCGCTTTGCGTGTCGACTTCGGTTGTGCCCAACAGCGTGAAGTGGGTTTCGTAAGGGATCGCAAACACCACACGGCCATCCGCGTTCTGGAACGTGTAGCTCTTGTCGTGATCGAACAGCCGCGGCACGACGATGTGACTGCCCCTGACAAGGCGCAGCCTGCCGGCGTTGTTGTCGCCGAGCACGTCCCGCGCCACCGTATCCAGCCACGGCCCGCCGGCATTGACGAGGACGCGTGCCGAAACCCGTCGTTCAGCGCCGCTGGAGACGTCTTCAAGTGTCAGGCCCCACTGCCCCGCGTTGGCACTGCCGGTCTCAGGCGTTGCCCGCACGACGCGTGTCCGTGTCGCCACCACCGCCCCGCGCCCGGCAGCGTCCACCGCATTGAGAACCACAAGGCGCGCATCGTCGACCCAGCAATCCGCATATTCGAACGCCGTCGCATGACCTTGCTTGAGCGCCGCGCCGGCCGGATCACGCGAAAGGTCCAGCCGCCGCGTCCCGCCCAGCCGCTGCCGTCCGCCGATGTGATCGTAGAGAAACAGGCCCGCGCGGATCAGCCAGGCAGGCCGCATGCCGCGATCAACCGGCAGCACGAACCGCATCGGCCAGATAATATGCGGCGCGATGCGAAGCAGCACATCCCGCTCCTGCAGCGCTTCGCGAACCAACCGGAACTGGTAGTGTTCGAGATACCTCAGCCCGCCGTGGATCAGCTTCGTGGAGCCCGACGACGTGCCTTGCGCGAGATCACCGCGTTCCGCCAGCAGAACACGATACCCGCGGCCCGCGGCATCACGGGCGACGCCGGCCCCGTTGATGCCGCCGCCGATGATCGCGATGTCGTATGGTGTCTCGGACGGCGCCAATTTGGAACGATTGCAAATCAAGGAATGATCCGGGAGCAACAAACCCCGTCACGAGGGCGGAACGCCTTCGCCACTTCCGACCCTAGCAGAGTTTCCACGTGCCCGCGAAGCAGCTATTGACCGGCCGGACGGACGCCGCACTGGTGATCGTGTCGCGCCATTCGGTCGCGTCATGTGCCACAGAAGGTCGCCCGCACCACTTCATCCGGCTTGGGCAAATCGGCAAAAGCGGCATTCTCCGGCTGGTCGTCGAAGGGGCGCCGGAGCACCGCATTGAGCTTTTCGAAAGGCTCGAAATCCCCACCCATCGCTGCCTTGAGCGCGGCTTCAACGCGATGATTGCGTGGAATGAAGCGCGGATTGGCGCCATTCATGGCAGCCCGCCGGGTTGCTTCATCGACGCTTTCTGCGGCTATTCGCGCCCGCCACCGCGCAACCCACGCATCCGGCAGACGGCGTGCATCATCCGGCCAGATGGTGTCACCTGCGGGCGCTGCATGATCCGCACCGGCAAGCTCACTCAACCCCCGGAATGTGTTGGTGAAGTCGAGCCCGTCCGCTGCCATAACGGCCAGCAGGTCGTCCGCCAGGGCCTGATCCTCGCTGTGCGCATCGAAAAGCCCGAGCTTGGCGCGCATGCCGCGGAGCCAGGCAGCTTGATAGTGATCCGTGAAGGTGTCGATCACGCCCTGCGCCTTGGCGATTGCGGCCGCCTCCTCCGCGTCGATCAGATGCAGCAGGCATTGGGCCAGGCACGCCATGTTCCACTGTGCGATGCCCGGCTGATTGGCGTAGGCATATCGCCCCATCATGTCGATAGAGCTGAACACCTTGCCCGGATCGTAGGTGTCCATGAACGCACACGGCCCGTAGTCGATCGTTTCACCCGCAATCGAACTGTTGTCCGTATTCATGACGCCATGAATGAAGCCGACGTTCATCCAGCGCGCAACCAGCGCCGCCTGCGCCTCGACCACCCGCTTGAGCAGTTCGAGATACGGCGCCGGACTCGCGCCAGCTTCAGGATAGTGCCGCTGGATGACGTAATCCGCGAGCACACGAACCGCCTCGCCATCGCCACGCGCCACGAAATATTGAAACGTCCCAACCCGCACATGGCTGCGCGCGACCCGGGTCAATATGGCGCCGGGCAGGATCTTGTCGCGAAACACCCGCTCCCCGGTCTGCACGGCCGCGAGCGAGCGCGTCGTTGGAATGGCAAGCTTCGCCATCGCTTCGCTGACGATATATTCACGCAGCACAGGCCCAAGCGCTGCCCGCCCGTCTCCGTTGCGCGAATAAGGCGTCGGCCCCGCGCCCTTGAGCTGGATATCGCGTCGCTGCCCGTCGCGATCGACGACTTCGCCGAGCAGGATCGCCCGCCCATCGCCGAGCTGCGGCACGAAGTTCCCGAACTGGTGCCCGGCATAGGCCATCGCAAGCGGCCGGCTGTCATCCGCCACCCGGTTCCCGGCAAGCAAAGCGATGCCCGCGCTGCTCGTCAACACATCACCATCAAGCCCAAGCTCATCGGCAAGCGGTTGGTTGAAGGCAACAAGGCTGGGCTTTGCCACTGGCGTCGGCCCCATCCGCGTGTAGAACCGTTCAGGCAAATCCGCATACGTGCTCTCGAAGTCGACATCTTTCATCGCTTCAACTGCCTTCTCTCGCGCTTGTGCCGCACACGCCCACTGTCGTTCCACATGCTTTCCACTGCGTCACCCTTTCGCGCCTGACAAGTCACTTAAATTCAATAATGTCCGCCCCTTCAAGACCTGAGAAATCGATTCCATGCGTTCAGCCGCACTTATGAAGATCCGCCGCCGCGTCTACGAGATCCTGGAGCTGGGCCGTGGCGAGGACCGTCTCTCGATCATCGTCGAGAACGCGCTCATTCTGCTCATCATCCTGAATGTGGTGGCGTTCACCCTCGAAACGGTGCCAGCGATTGACGCAGCCTACGGTGATCTGCTGTTCGTGTTCGAGGTTTTCTCAGTCGCCGTCTTCACCATCGAATATGGCCTGAGGCTGTGGAGTGCCGTCGAGGTCCCCTTCCTGCAGCGATGCACGCCCTTCGAGGCCCGCGTGCGGTTCGCCCGCCGGCCGTTCATGATTATCGACCTTCTCGCCATCCTCCCGTTCTATCTTTCTCTTATTCTGGCCCTCGACCTGCGCGTCCTGCGCATGTTGCGCCTGTTCCGCATTTTCAAGCTCGCACGCTATTCCCCCGCCCTCCACACGCTGCTCCGCGTCATCGTCAACGAGCACCGCGCTCTCGTCGGCGCCCTGCTCCTGATGGTCACGATCCTGTTGTTCTCAGCGACCGGCATTCATCTGATCGAGCGGCACGCCCAGCCCGAGAAGTTCGGCTCCATACCTGATGCCGCCTGGTGGGCGATCGCAACACTCACCACCGTTGGTTACGGTGACGTCTCCCCCGTCACACCACTGGGCAAGATGTTCGGCAGCATTGTCATGCTGATCGGCCTTGGCATGTTTGCCCTCCCCATCGCGATCCTCTCGACCGGCTTTGCCCAGGAAGTCGGCCGCCGCGATTTCGTCGTGACCTGGTCGATGCTCGCCCGCATTCCCCTCTTCGCTGAGCTCGATGCCCGCTCGGTCGCTGACCTGATGCCCTATCTCCACGCGCACAATTATCCCATCCACTGGGAGGTCATCGCCGAGGGCAGCGAGGGCGAATCGATGTTTTTCATCGCCTCCGGCAGCGTCGCCGTGCGCACCAGGGGCGGCGAGCAAACCTTGAGGACCGGCGACTTCTTCGGTGAAATCGCGATGCTTGAACAATCCTTCCACGAAGTCTCGTTCACCTCGACGTCGCGCGCACGTCTTCTGCGCCTTCACCGCGAGGATTTTCTCCGCCTGGAGCGCGCCCACCCGGAAATCGGCCGTCACATCCGCAGTGTCGCCGAAGCGCGAAAGCGCGCGCGCGAAAAAAGTGATCCGGAACCGGCAGGCGTCAGCGAGATTGATAGTGAGACGGCATGAGCGCGGGTGTTCGCTCAACGCGGCCGATCGCCCTCGATCAGCCGCCGCAGCCTTGGGCGGAGCGGCAGAAAACCGCGGTAGGCGCGCTCCATCACCCACGTCACGCCGGGGACCTTCGCGACCGGCGCAAGCCACCGCCAACCGGGCAGCTCCTGCCACAGCCTGACAAACGCCTCGGCCCCGCTCATCAACCGTCCGTCGCCATCGCGCACATGAAAGCGGGCAAGCGCTGCCTCTGAGCTGAGATCAGGCCCGGTATCCGCGCCCTCACACGTCAGATCGACGAAATCCACCACCCCCGCGCGGTCGATCTTTTGATAGTGCGCGATCTCCCTGCGGCACAGTGGGCAGCCGCCGTCGTAATAGACCTGCAGCGCGTGATCGGAACGCGCGTCATCGCTGGTCACCTTGTCACGCTCAGCGTCCATAACGCGCGGGCCTCCGGGTTTGCTTGACGGGTATCAAGGTTACGTCTCGCCCGCCCGATCGGATCGCGCCCCCAAGCCCGCCCATCACCCGCCCCGCAGGGCCGGAATAGCCGCGAGCGCAAACCCTCTGTCCGGGAGCGAACGCGACCCGGCGCTCAGCGCCGCCCCGCGGAGGCCCGGCCCGCAGGGCCGGAACAGCCGCGAGCGCAAACCCTCTGTCCGGGAGCGAACGCGACCCGGCGCTTTGCGCCGCCCCCGCGGAGGCCCGGCCCGCAGGGCCGGAACAGCCGCGAGCGCAAGCCCTCTGTCCGGGAGCGAACGCGACCCGGCGCTCAGCGCCGCCCCCGCGGAGGCCCGGCCCGCAGGGCCGGAACAGCCGCGAGCGCAAACCCTCTGTCCGGGAGCGAACGCGACCCGGCGCTCAGCGCCGCCCCCGCGGAGGCCCGGCCCGCAGGGCCGGAATAGCCGTGAGCGAAAAAACTCACCTACTTCAGCCGTCGCCAATCCTCTGTCTGGCAGACCAGTCCGCCCATGATGCAGCCGGACAGGCGCATGATCCGTCCGATAAACTCGACCTTGCCGGTAAACGTCTGGCCCTGCTCGAGATGGCGCAGACTGCCCTGGTAGGCGTTGGGGCCGGTCTGCCCCGCCCCGCACATGATCGTCTCACCAATGAATGCCTTGGTCTTCGAGGCGACGACCTTGAGGCCGAGCCCGCCACGGCAGGTGAACGACTGCACCTTGCCGCCGGTCGACGGCCGGAGCCAAACCCCTTCTGGCGCGGCATGTGCGCTGACGGAACCGGACGCAACGGCGGCGATCGCGGTGGCCGCGATCAAAGTCTTCCGCATCGACATGATGAACTCCTGATACTGCTTGCAAGCGGACGCTCAAACCTCGACAGTTTATCGTCCAAAAAGCGTCTGCCGAACGATAAATCGACGCGGCAAATCTCTGGTCACGCCAAGCTGCCCGCGCGATGTGCCCGAAATGGGGCTCAGAGTTGAAGCCGGCCGGATGATGAGGGCGCGGCAAATCGTGCCCATCGCCTGGCTTTCCGAGACTTGGCAACGAAGGAATAAGCATATGGAATTTTCGATAGCGCTGGCAACACCGGCCGAACTCTTGGAAAATCGTTGAGCGGGCCGAAGAGCTGGGCTTTGACGCCGCCTGGTTTTACGACACCCAGATGCTGAGCGCCGACTGTTTCGTCGCGATGGGCGCTTGCGCGGTAAAGACAAAACGCATTCGCCTCGGCACCGGCGTGCTCATTCCCACTAACCGCATCGCCCCGGTCACTGCCAACGCCTTCGCCTCCCTTAACCAACTTGCCCCCGGCCGCATCGATTTCGGCGTCGGCACCGGCTTCACGGGGCGCCGCGCGATGGGCCTCGGCGCCATGAAGCTCGCCGACATGGAAGAATACATCCGCGTCGTCTATGGCCTCCTCGCGGATGAGATCGTCGAGGCGACGTTTGAAGGCAAGACCCGCAAGATCAAGTTCCTGAACCCGGATCTCGGGCTGATCAACACCACTGACCCGATCCCGCTGCATGTCTCGGCCTACGGTCCCCGGTCGCGCGCCCTTACCGCCAAGCTCAAGGCCGGCTGGCTCTACTTCGTCGAGAACGTCGAGAAGGGTATCGGCCACATCAACGGTATGAAGCAGGCGTGGGCGGACGCCGGCAACGCCGAGCCGCTGCAGGCCAACGGGTTCATAAACGGCTGCGTTCTGGCCGACGGCGAGCCGTTTGATAGCGACCGCGCCATGGCGCAGGCCGGACCCCGTGCCGCCGTCGTCCTCCATCGTGCCGCCGACGAGGAGATGATGGGCCTGCCCAATTCGAGCGGCATTCCGCCCGCCGCTGCCGATGCCGTTGCCGCCTACGTCGAGCGCGCAAAATCGTTCGAGCCCTCCGACGCGCGCTATCTGATGAACCACCGCGGTCACCTGATGTTCGTCAAGCCGGAAGAGCGCGAGATGGTCACCGGAGAGCTGATCCGCGACATGACGTTCACGGCAACGCGTGATGTGCTTGTCGAGCAGTTCGAGGCGCTCAAGGCGGCGGGCTATACGCAGTTCACCGTTCAGCTCATGCCCGGCCATGAGCACGCGATCGAGGACTGGGCCGAGATCATGAAGATCGTGCGCTGAGAAAAGCTGTGCCGGCGAACCGCATGCGTGCACACGCGCGATTGTCCGGCCTGCCCGTATACGATGCCGAAGCCAGACGCTATACACGGCAATCTTACGGGGTCTAAGCAACTAGGGATGCGATTGCCATGAGTCATGTCATTTCCCGGCGGCGGTTTCTCGCGGCCGCCAGCATCGTGCCGCTTTCAATTTCGCTCAGTGGCTGGACGAAATCGCGCGAGCTGCCGTTCGGCACCGATCCGGCCAGCATGAAGCCGGGCGACTATACCTGGGCGCCACAGCGCTCGACGGAAGGGCCGGTCATCCTCATCGTGTCGCTGCCTGAACAGCACGCCTACGTCTATCGCAACGGCGAACTCATAGCGGTCGCGACGTGCTCCACGGGGCGCAAGGGGCACCGCACGCCGACCGGCGTTTTCTCCGTACTCCAAAAGGACCGCGATCACGTCTCCTCGACCTACAAGGGCGCCAAGATGCCCTACATGGAACGCCTCACATGGTCGGGCATCGCGCTTCATGCCGGCAATCTGCCGGGCTATCCGGCTTCCCACGGCTGCATCCGACTGCCGCTGGAATTCGCCCAGAAGCTTTTCACCATCACCCATCTGGGCGTCGTCACGATCGTCGCCGACGAGCATTCCCAGCCCCGCGACGTTGTCCACCCCGGCATTCTCCTTCCAGCCTTCGCCGAGGAAGAGGCCCGTGAAGTCGCAGCCAAGGCGCATGGCCGCGCACTGCCGCCGCAGCAGCGCCATGTCGCCAAGCATCGCCCGGCCAAAGCCGTGATCTCTGTCGCCGATGGCACCATGACGATCTTCGAGGACGGCCACGAGCGCCTCACCGGCCGCATCAGCGTCAAGGACCCGGACAAGCCGATTGGCAATCACGTCTTCGTCCTGAAACAGAACCCGTCCGATCAGCATGGACTGATCTGGACGAATGTCGGTTACGGCAGCAGCGGTGTCGGCGCGTTCCGTGGCGCCGGCGAAGCCTACGTCATCAACCGGATCAATACCGATCCGAAGACCGCGGAAGCCTTCCAGCATCTGCTCCATCCCGGCTTCACCCTGGTCATCACCGACGCGGCGGCGCATGCCCACACCCGCTCCGGCCGCAGCTTCGTGATCGCGACGCATCACGATCCCGCGGAATGGGAGACCCGCGTCTTCCAGCAGAACTGATCCGTTCTCCCATGCGTTGTTGAAGCGGGCCGCATCTCAGGCCCGCTTTTTTTACGTTTCCTGAAACGCGCTTGTTCCAACCCCGGAGAGTTGCCATGCCGACGCCGAAGCTGCTCGTCACCTACGAGGCGGGCGATGCCTCCCGCGAGATCATCGAAAGCGCCGCCGGCACCGACCTCGACGTGGTCTACCTTCGCGACGTATCTCCTGCGGATCGCAGCGCCGCCCTTGCGTCCGCCGACGCGCTTCTGGCCATGAATACCGCGAAGGAACTTGAGCCAGGCGAGGTCGGCCTGATTTCCGGCGCCAGACTCATCCAGTTCGTCGCCTCCGGCGTTGACTTCGTCCCGCTGGGCGATCTCCCAGATAATCTCACCATCGCCTCCAACGGCGGCGCGTATGCCGAACCCATGGCCGAACACGCCGTTATGATGACGCTCGCAGCCTTCAAGCGTCTCTCGGTTGAACAAAACAAGATGACGGCCGGAACCTTCGATCAGTTCGAGTCCAACCGAATGCTCTCCGGGGCGGTCTGCGGCATTCTCGGCTTCGGCGGCATCGGCAAGGCGACGGCCCGCCTGATGCGTGCCTTCGGCGCCAAGGTTCACGCCATCAACCGCAGCTGGCGCGACCGACGAGCCGGTCGACTGGATCGGCACCGACGCCGATCTCGGCCAGCTTCTCAAGGCCTCCGACGTCCTGGTCCTCAGCCTGCCCCTGACCCCCGCGAGCGAGCGACTGATCGGCAAGGCCGAACTGGCAGCCATGAAACCCGACGCCGTCCTCGTCAATCTTGCCCGCGGCGAAATCGTCGACGAAACCGCTCTCTACGAGCACTTGAAGGCCAACCCGGATTTCTGGGCCTGCATCGATGCCTGGTGGGTCGAGCCAATCCGCCACGGCCGCTTCGAGATGGCTCATGATTTCCTGGCGCTGCCCAACGTCGTCGCCTCGCCGCACAACTCTGCGTCCGTCCACGGCTGGCGCAAGGTCTCACTCGGCCGCGCCGTCGCCAATATCCGCCGCGTGCTGGTCGAGGGCGAAGCGCCGAATTTCATCGTCAGGCCGGGCGACCGGATGGGCTAGGTGGCAGTCTGCTTCGGCCAAAGCGCAATGCTCAGGTGTCATCCCGGACGCGCGTTAGCGCGAGCCGGGACCCAGGGCCAGAAACGCATACGATTGGGTTGATCGCCCTGGGTCCCGGCTCTCCCTCCGGTCGGCCGGGATGACACGGTGATCAAGTCGGCTCACCCCTCGCCGGCGAGCACCCGCTTGGCCGCTGGCACCGTCTCGGAGGTGAACCAGCCCGCCCGTTGCGGATCATCGAGATTGGCGACCGTGCGCGCGATCTTGTCGATTACGTCCCCGCGCAATTGCCGCTTGATCGCCGCATAGGCTTCCGCCGGGCTTCGTGCCATCTCGCGCGCCTTTTCGATCGCGCGCGCTTCGACGGCGTCCGGCGCGATGACTTCATCGAAAATGCCGCCCGCGTGCGCCTCGCTCATGCTCACCGGCTGTCCCGTCAAGAGCAGCCGCCGCGCCAGCGCCGGGGTCAATTCCGCCCGCGCGATCTCGATCGGCGCCACCGGGAACGCAACACCGACCCGCACTTCCGCAAGTCCGAACAGCGCCTTGCCCTCGCCGCCGATCCGATAGTCCGCCGCAAGAATGAAAAACAACCCGCCCGCAATCGCATGCCCGGTCGCCGCCACCACCAGCGGTTTCGGAAAGGCATAGAGCGTGCCGTAGCACGCGTTCAGTCCGTCGACGACGGCGCGCTGGGTCTCGGCATCGAACGATGGCAACGCCTTGAGGTCCATGCCGCCCGAGAAGACCTTCTCGTAGCCCTTGAGAACGACCGCACGCACGGAGGCATCGTCCGCGAAAGCCTGAAAGGCACGGTCAATCTCATCGAGAAAGTCGGCCGTCAGCGCGTTCGCCGGTGGCCGGTCAAGCTGCACCACGACGATGCCGTCCTCATGCCGCGTCTCGATCAGCCGCTTGCTGGTCTCATCACTCACGTTTCACCTCTTCCTGGTTCGCGCGCAGGCCGGGTCATTGGTTCACTCCGCCGCTTCAACCTCGGCTTCCGCCCTCTCGATGCGCGCTGCGCAGAATTTGAACTCCGGGATCTTGCCCATCGGATCGAGCTGCGGGTTGGTCAGCAGGTTCGCTGCTGCCTCCGCGAAGCAGAACGGAATGAACACCATGCCTTCCGCGACGTCCCGGTCTTCGCGCGCCTTGAGCGTGACCTCGCCGCGCCGCGTCGCAACCCGCACCATGTCCCCCGGCGCAACACCGAGACGCTTCATGTCCCAGCGGTTCAGCGCGGCAATGGCCTCGGGCTCCAGCGCGTCGAGCGCCTCGGCCCGCCGCGTCATCGCACCCGTGTGCCAGTGCTCCAGCAGCCGGCCCGTGGTCAGCACCATCGGATAATCATCGTCCGGCAATTCGTCGGGCGGCGTGACATCGGCTGCAACGATCCGCCCACGGCCCGAAGCGGTCGGAAAGCCCTTGGCAAAGATGATCTCGTTGCCCGGCTGGTCTGGCGCATCTGCCGGATAGGTGACGCTCTCTTCCCGTTCGATCCGCTCCCATGAGATGTTGGCGAGCGACGGCATCACCTGCGCCATCTCGTTAAACACCTCACGCGGATGGCTGTAGGTCCACCCAAGCCCGAGCCGGTTGGCCATCTGGGTCACGATCGCCCAGTCCGCCCGCGCCTCGCCCGGCGGGTCGATCACCGGCCGCGCCATCTGCACCTGCCGGTTGGTATTCGTGTACGTGCCGGCCTTCTCAGCGTGCGCGGCGGCAGGCAGGATGACGTCGGCGTGCCACGCCGTTTCCGTCATGAATATGTCCTGGACGACGAGATGCTCGAGCTTGGCGAGCGCGGCCCGCGCATGGCTCTGGTCGGGGTCCGACATCGCCGGGTTCTCACCCAGGATATACATCGCCTTGATCTGGTCGGCGTGAATGGCGTCCATGATCTCGACGACGGTGAGCCCCTTCACCGGGTCCATCGGCCGGCCCCAGAATGCTTCGTACTGCTTGCGGATCTCCGCGTCCTCGACCGACTTGTAGTCGGGATAGACCATCGGGATCAGGCCGGCGTCGGAGGCCCCTTGCACGTTGTTCTGTCCGCGCAGCGGATGCAGCCCCGTCCCCGGCCGCCCGATCTGCCCCGTCGTCAGCGCCAGCGCGATCAGGCAGCGCGCATTGTCCGTGCCGTGAACGTGCTGCGAAATGCCCATGCCCCAGAAGATGATCGAAGCCGATGAGCGCGCATAAAGCCGCGCGACCTCGCGGATCGTCTCCGCCGGAATGCCGCACACATCGGCCATCTTCTCCGGCGGGAATGCCGTGATCCGCGCCGCAAGGTCCTCAAATCCCTCCGTGTTGGCCTGCACGTATTGCTGGTCGACCAGCCCCTCGCTCACGATCACGTTCAGCATCGCGTTGAGCAGCGCCACGTCCGTGCCCGCCTTGAACCGCAGGATGTGGCTTGCATACCGCGCAATGCCCTGCGCCTGGCCGCGCGGGTCCATCACGATCAGCTTGGCGCCGCGCTTGGCTGCGTTCTTGAGATAGGTTGCGGCAACGGGATGGTTCTCCGCCGGTCGCGCCCCGATCACGATGATGCATTCGGCATCGCCTGCCGCCGTAAACGGCGCCGTCACCGCGCCGGAGTTCAAGCCTTCCATCAGCGCCGCGACGGACGAGGCGTGGCAAAGCCGCGTGCAATGGTCGACGTTGTTGGTCTCGAACCGCTGCCGGATCAGCTTCTGGAAAAGGTATGCTTCCTCGTTCGAACATTTCGCCGAGCCGAACCCGGCGATGGCCTTGCCGCCATCGCGCCCATGCACGGCCGCAAGGCCGCCTGTCGCAGCCTCCAGCGCCTCCTCCCACGTCGCCTCGCGGAAGTAGGTCGAAACATCGTCGCGGCTGATTTCGACGTTGCCGGTTTTCGCCGGCGCGTCCTCGCGCCGAATGAGCGGCACCGTCAGCCGGTCGGGATGGTGGATATAGTCGAACCCGAACCGGCCCTTGACGCACAGCCGGTTCTCGTTCGCCGGCCCGTCGCGGCCATCGACCTTGAGAATACGGTTGCCGTCCGTGTAGACCCGCGTCTGGCACCCCACCCCGCAATAGGGGCACAGCGTGTCGACGGTCTTGTCGGCGAACGCCTCGCGCACGCCCGTCTCACTGAGCAGGTTCGCTTCCATCAGCGCCCCTGTCGGGCACGCCTGAACACATTCCCCGCAGGCAACGCACGTGCTCTCGCCCATCGCGTCGTCGAAGTCGAAGACGATCTTCGCGTTGTGCCCCCTGTAGGCCATGCCGATCACGTCGTTCGACTGCACCTCGCGGCACGCCCGGACGCACAGATTACAATGGATGCAGGCATCGAGGTTCACGGCAATCGCGGTGTGACTCGTATCGCTCTCGATCGCCTCGCGCGCCGGATAGCGGCTCGTCTCCGCGATCCCCATATCGCCGACCCACGTCCAGAAGGCGGACTGGGGATCGTGCGCGACCGACTTCGCGGGCTGGTCCGCGAGAAGCAGTTCAAACACCATCTCGCGCGATTTGGTCGCCCGCTCCGACTGCGTCTTCACCTTCATGCCATCTGCCGGCTTGCGAACGCACGAGGCAGCGAGCACCCGCTCGCCGTCGATCTCGACCATGCACGCCCGGCAATTGCCGTCCGCCCGGTAACCCTTCTCAGGACGCCAGCACAGGTGCGGAATGGTCGTGCCCGCGCGCTGGGCAACCTGCCAGATCGTCTCGTCTGGCGCCGCTTCCACAACACGGCCATCGAGTTCAAATGTGATCTTGTCGCCCATGGAGTTCCTCTGTCGCGGCCATCGCTGAGTGGCCGTGTCTAGTTAGTGGCCCTGTTTGTGATGCGCGCCGTGGCCGTGATGGCCACCATGGCCGCCTGCCGCACCCGTGTACCCGCGAAGTTTATCGTACTGGCGCCGCTGATGCGCGCTGAGCAGCGCCGCCGTTGCAATATGCGCCTCAAGATGCGTCAGGCGAAGTGCCACGCGCCGCTCGCCGGCAGTCATTGCTGCGGCACGCAGTTGATCGGGCGTGGCAGCGGCGGACCGGAACACATCATCCACCGTGCGCTCCGCCTCGATGTAAAGCCTGCCGGCTTCGATTGCGGCCGCCTTCATCGCCTCGAAGATCGCCTCGACCTCACGGCGTTGTTCCGCCGTGAGCTTCAGTTCCGCGGCAAGTTCGATGACATGCGCCGGCCCTGGATAGCCGTTGAGTTCGGCGGGCTTGGCAAGCCCCCATCCCTGGCCGGCCTCGATCTGCGCGAGGTCAGACGGTGACAGCGACGTCACGGCCCGCCCCTGCTCGCCCGCATAGGGCTGCGCGCTAGCGTCTCGTCCCCCGTCTCTTCCGCCGTCTCTTCCCCCGTCTCGTCCCCCGTCTCGTCCCCCGTCTCGTCCCATGACAGGGCTGGCGGCTGCCAGAACCGCGAACGCGATGATGACGGCGCGGCAGATCATTTCAGTTCGATCTCCACGAACGCAAACTCGAAGTCATTGGCGTTGATCACGTTGTGATGCACGCCGGCTTTGCGGAAATAGGATTGTCCCGCCTTGAGTTCGGCGAACGTCTCTTCCCCCTCCGGTGAGACGATCTTGAGGCGCCCGTCACCCGACGGCACCACCACATAGTCCATTCCATGCACATGAACGCCGGTCTCAGCCCCTGGCGCAAACCGCCATTCGGTCACCCGGACACGGTCGTTATCTTCCTGAACGGTCGCCACTGCCTGGGCCATCAAAGATCCTCCGGAAAATATTTCAGCACGCTGCGTATCGGGTTCGGCGCGGCTTGGCCCAGTCCGCAGATCGAGGCGTCCGCCATCACGACCGACAGATCCTCGAGCACGGCTGCGTCCCACGTCTCAGCCTGCATCAGTGCGAGCGCCTTCTCTGTGCCGTTGCGGCACGGCGTACATTGCCCGCAGCTCTCGTCCCGGAAGAAGTCGATCAGGTTCCGCGCGACATCCTTCATGTCATCCTGGTCCGACAGGATGACGACCGCATGGCTGCCAACGAACGAGCCATGTTCTTCAAGTCGCCCGAAGTCGAGCGGAATGTCCGCCATGTCAGCCGGCAGGATGCCACCGGATGCGCCACCGGGCAGATAGCCCTTGAAACGATGACCCTCGGTCATGCCGCCGGCAAGCTCGATCAGCTCATTCGCCGTCGTCCCGGCCGCCGTCAGGATCACGCCGGGTTGCTTGACGCGGCCAGACACCGAATACGACCTGAGCCCCTTCGCACCGTTCTTGCCTTGTGACGCGAACCAGTCGGCCCCCTTGGCCAAAATCTCCGGCACCCAATAGAGCGACTCGATATTGTTGACGAGCGTCGGCCGCCCGAAAATGCCGGCCTGGGCGACATACGGCGGACGGTGCCGCGGCAGCCCGCGCTTGCCTTCGATGCTTTCGATCATCGCGGATTCTTCACCGCAGATGTAGGCGCCAGCGCCCGCGCCGCAGCACGATCTTTGTGTGCGCCGAAAGCCCGGCTGCCTCCACCTTCGCAATCTCTGCGATGAGGATCTTGCGCGCCGCCGGGTATTCATCGCGCAGATATATATAAACTGCCTCGGCTCCAACCGCCCACGCGCCGATCAGCATTCCTTCGAGAAAGGCATGCGGGCGCGTCTCCAGGAAATGCCGGTCCTTGAAGGTGCCCGGCTCCCCTTCATCACCGTTGACCGCCATCAGTCTGGGCCCCGGCGCCTCGCGCACCAGCCCCCACTTGCGTCCCGTTGGAAATCCCGCCCCGCCAAGCCCTCTGAGCCCGCCGTCGGAAAGCGTCGCCACAACCTCGTCGACAGACCGTTGCCCCGAGACGCATTCGCCGAGCACGGCGTAACCGCCCGCGGCCCGATAGGCCTCAAAGTCTTCGTAGTCCGGCATCTCCGGCGCGAAGTCACCACCTGCAACCGTTGCAAGCACGCTTGCCGCCGTGGCGTGGTCGACGGCGCGATGTCCGACTTCGGCAACCGGCGCCGTCGCGCATCTCCCCATGCACGGCGCTGCAACGATCCGCACATTGTCGCCTTTGCCTGCCTTGAGCGCGCCAGCTAGTGCTTCCGACCCCGCCAGCATGCACGACAGCGACTGGCACACACGGATCGTCACCGGCTCGGGACGCGCCTCGCCGTCGGCGACGATATCGAAGTGGGCATAGAACGAGGCAACCTCGTAGATCTCCGCCATCTGCAGCCCCATCACTTCGCCGAGCGCTTGGAGATGGCCCGCCGGCAGACAGCCTTCGCTGTCCTGGATGAGGTGAAGATATTCGATCAGTTCGTCGCGCTGGATGTCACGATCGCCAAGTAGCGCCTTGATCGCCGCGATGTCCTCCGCGACCACCTGTCGGCCTTTGGGAAACGGCGCGCCCTTGCGCCGGCCGGAGCCGGGGTGAATGCGGCGTGGCCGCTTGTCATCGCTGACGTGATTCATATCGTCTCCTGCCTGGGCCAGGCGCGCGCCCCGGCATGCTGTGCCGCGTGGTCATGAACGTGAAGCCAATGAGCCTGTGTCGACACCGCCATCATGCCGAAACACGCCATCACTTGGGCCGGCTGGCAAGGTAAACCGCCACCGCCTCATTATATCTCATGAAACCTACACTGCGTTGCCATCACCCGACAATTCCATACCCGATGGGATCGTTGATGGCGCCCCTTGCATCGCCTTGCGCCAGGGCAGAAACTGCCCGGATCAGCCGCCTGAGGATGAACGGACGACGGAGTGAAAGCAATGCCGGCATTGAGCCCCGACCAGATCGACCAGTTCTGGCGTGACGGTGTCCTGACGGTGCCAAACGCGGTGACGCCCGCGAATCTGGCCGCCTTGAAGCGTGATTTCGATGCCTGGGTCGACGAGAGCCGCAGCCACACCGGTCCCTACGGGCAGTGTATCGATGGCCGCCCCCGCTTCGATCTGCAACCCGGCCACACCCCGGAACAGCCCGCACTGCGCCGCGTCCAGGCCCCAACCGAGGTCTCGGACGCTTATTTCGAAGCAATGTCGTCCAGTCCGATGGTCGAAATGATTGCCGACCTGATCGGTCCCGACGTCAAGCTCCATCACACCAAGATCAACTCCAAGCTCCCCGGCGCGGCCACCGAGGTGAAGTGGCATCAGGATTTCTGCTTCACGCCCCATTCCAACAGCGACGTCATCACCGCCCTGTTGATGGTCGACGACGTCACCGAGGCCAACGGCCCGCTCGAAGTCTTGGCCGGCTCCCATCGCGGCGACCTCCACCCGATCTGGCAGGACGGCACCTTCACCGGCGCCATCGATGACGCGACGGCCGCCACCATGCAAAGCCAGTCCCAACGCTGCCTCGGCCCGGCAGGCTCCGTGTGCCTGATGCACACCCGCCTCGCCCACGGTTCCGCCCCCAATCGCTCCGCCGACCCGCGCACGCTTTTGATCTGCGTCTATTCCGCCGGTGACGCCGTCCCCCTGACGCCGAACCCGGTGCCAACGACCCACGAAGGCCTGTTCGTCGCCGGTGAGGACAAGGGCCTGATCCGGTCTGAGCCCTATCAGGTCTTGCGCCCGCAGTATCCCAAGACATCGTTCTTCGCCCAACAGTCCGCCGACGAACGTGCCGCGGGCTGAACCCGGCTGCCCGACGCACCCCATACCTCAACCAAGGACCGCCCGATGATCTATGAATTGCGCACCTACACCACCCCCGCCGGTAAGGCGCCTGAGCTTGCCAAATATTCCGCCGAGATCGGCCGCCCGATCCGCGGCGATGACTACGGCAAGCTCGAAGGCTATTGGCTGACCGAGATCGGCCCCCTCAACAAGGTCATGCATCTGTGGTCTTACGCCGACCTTGAGGACCGTACGAAGCGCCGCGCCGCTCTGGCCAAGAATGACCGCTGGAAAAACGAGTACCTCGCGACCGCCGGCCCGCTCGTCCTGCGTCAGGATATCCGACTGATGACGGCGGCCAAGCCGATCACGCCGCCGGACAAGGAGGGCAACGTCTACGAGTACCGCTATTACCGGGTGAAAGTCGGCAAGATCAACGAGTGGATCGCCAACATCATGGAGGCCATGCCGGCGCGCGAGAAGCATTCCAGGAACGTCGCGCTCTTCCAGTCCATCGCCGGTCAGCCCAACGAGGTTTCCCACATCTGGGCCTACGAGAGCCTCAACCATCGCGCCGAGGCCCGCGCCGCCGCGGCCGCCGATCCCGCCTGGCAGGCATTTCTCGCGAAGTCTGGTCCGATGCTTGAGGAGATGGACAGCCTGATCATGCTGCCCTCGTCATCCTCGCCCCTCAAATAGTGACACCGCTCGAATAGTGTCACCAAGTATAGCTCTGCGGCGTGCTAGACGCTGTGCGCCGCGAGCAGCTTGTCCGACAGCGCGCCAATGCGCATTTCCGCTTCATCATCGAGCGGGATGCCATCCAGTTCGTTCGGCAGATTGGCCAGGAACGAGAACGGATCGGCCTCAAGCTTGGCAAACACCGGGCCGATCAGACGCAGCTTCTCGATCGCCGACAGCGTATTGGCGCTCCCGTTCTGTGCGTTCGCCTTGATGAGCGCCACCGCCTCTGCCAGTTGCCACGCGACGGCCTTGCGCTCATCCTCGCTGTGGCCAACCTGGCCACCATTGCTGTGCGCCGGCGGCGTCGACGGTCGCGCCTCGAAGTTCTGCCCTGGCGCTTCCGAGAAGCCATACGGCATCATCGCCGCAGACGAGCCGATGGTATCGCAGAGGAGGTCATTGGGCGTGGCTTTGAGCAGCTCGCAGATCCGCAGTAACAATTGCAGGTCCGGCTCGACCTCCGCCCGCTCGTAGCGCGTATAGCGGTTCTCATCGATGCCGAGCGCCCGGGCAAAGCTGCGCGCGGTCTTGAAGCCACGCGGTATGCGAATTGCGCGCAATCGATGTGCGAAACGGCTCCGCGCGTCTGTGGGGTCTTTGGACATGTCACCACATTCCTGCTGAAAGGGGGGACAATCGCCTATTGCAGACCACAAGTAACGTGAAAAAAGAGCAAATACTAAATGAATAAAGTGAACAATAAGCACAACATGAGAGAGGACATTAAGTGAAATTTTATCAATGTGTTAGGTTTTTAGAGGTGCGATGATTGTGATGTTTCCGAAGGCTGATGAACGTAGAATGTCTGTCTCGGGTTGTCATTAATCACCGAAAATAGCAAACATCTGAGTCCGGATAATCAGACGGCTATGCTGGATCTGCCGATAAGAGAAGCGCTGCCATCGCTGTGCGCCGCCCTGGCTGCGGGCAATCGCGCCGTCCTGATCGCGCCCCCTGGTGCCGGCAAAACCACTGGTGTGCCGCCGGCGCTCTTGGACGAGCCGTGGTTGGGTGCGGCCCGCATCATCATGCTCGAGCCCCGCCGCCTCGCAGCCCGCGCCGCGTCAACGCGCATGGCCGACGTCCGCGCCGAACCCCTGGGCCGCACGATCGGCCTGCGCGCCCGCATGATGACGGCCGTCACGCCTGAGACCCGCATCGAGGTCGTCACCGAAGGTGTCTTCACGCGGATGATCCTCGACGATCCGGAACTCACCGGCATCGGCGCCGTCATCTTCGATGAATTCCACGAGCGCTCCCTGGACGCCGATTTCGGCCTCGCGCTTGCGCTCGACGCCCAGGAAGGCCTGCGCCCTGATCTGCGCCTTCTTGTGATGTCGGCAACCCTCGATGGCGGCCGCATCGCGGAACGGCTTGGCAGCAAGGACACCCCCTGCCCCGTGATCACCTCCGAAGGCCGCAGCTATCCGGTCGAGACGCACTACCTCGGTCGCGATGCAGCCGCCCCGCTCGAACGCGCGGTCGCTGCGGCAACCGCCCGCGCGCTGGCGGAGGCCGACGGGGCCGTCCTTGTCTTCCTGCCCGGCGCGCGCGAGATCCGCCGTGCCGCTGAAGCGCTTGGCGAGCGTTTCGCCGGTCAGGCCGTCGACATCCACCCGCTCTACGGCGCCCTCGACCGGGCCCAGCAGGATGCAGCCCTGCGCCCCGCACCGAAGGGCCGCCGCAAGGTCGTCCTCAGTTCCGCCATTGCCGAAACCTCGCTCACGATCGAAGGCGTCACCGCGGTCATTGATTCCGGCCTCGCCCGCGTGCCGCGCTACGATGTCGGCGCCCGCCTCACCCGCCTCGAGACACAGCGCGCCTCCCGCGCCTCCGTTGACCAGCGCCGCGGCCGCGCCGGGCGCCTTGGCCCAGGCAGATGCTATCGCCTGTGGGCTGAACCGGAAACGATGAGCCTGCCGCCGTTTGCCGCCCCGGAAATGACCTCAGCGGATCTGTCAGGCCTCCTCCTGGACTGCGCCGCGTGGGGTGTCACCGAGCCGGCCCAACTGACCTGGCTGGACCCGCCCCCTGCCGCAGCCCTCCGCGCGGCCAGAGACGATCTGTGCGCCTTGGGAGCCATCGACGCGGCCGGCCGTCTGACGGATTTTGGCCGCGCTTTGCGCGCCCTCCCACTCGCCCCGCATCTGGCGGCCATGGTCGTTCGCGCCGCTGATCAGGGTCACGCGATCGCCGCCGCCCGCCTCGCCGCGCTCATTGCTGAGCCGGGCCTTGGTGGCCGCGGCGCCGACATCGACGCGCGCCTTGCCCGCTTCACCACCGACCGCGGCGAGCGGGCCGCCGGCATGCGCAAACTGGCCGACCGCTGGGCCGGGCAGGCCAACGCCGTGGCAAAAGCGCGGCCCGCTGCCGCCAACGGCCGCGCATCCACCCCGCTTGGCACCGGCGCCTTGTTGCTTCTCGCCTACCCCGACCGCCTTGCCGCCGCCCGCGGCCATGGCCGGTTCCTGCTCGCCTCGGGCGGCCAGGCGAGCCTTCCCGAGGAAGACTCGCTGGCCTCGGCCCGTTTCCTCGTTGTGGCAGACCTTCAGGGCGCCGAACGCCGCGCCCGCATCACCACCGCCGCCGAGATCTCGATCGACGATGTCGAAACAGTTTTCCGCGACCGTATCGAGACGCGCGACGACGTCGTTTTCGATCCCGCAACGCTGAGCCTCAAGGCCCGCCGCCGCCGCGTCATCGGTGCAGTCACCCTGAGCGAGACGGCCGCCGCCCGTCCGGATCCAGACCTTGCCGCCGACGTGCTGGGCGCGGGGGTAGCCGCTGCCGGTCTCGGCGTCCTCCCCTGGACCAAGGCGCAACGCCAATGCCGTGATCGTGTCGCATTCCTCCGCCTCTCAGCCCCCGATGTCTGGCCGGATCTCTGCGATGCAACCCTGACCGCCACGCTCGCCGACTGGCTGGGCCCGTTCCTCCACGCCAAGACCGCGGTGCGTGACATCACCGCTGATGACCTCGCCCAGGCTCTCGACCTGCTGATCGGCTGGGAAAACCGCCGCCGCCTTGACCTCCAGGCGCCCACCCATTGGCAGGCGCCGACGGGCCACAACCATCCGATCGCCTATGACGGCGAGCACGCCCCGAGCGTCGCGCTGCGTGTCCAGGAACTCTTCGGCCTAAAAACCCATCCCGCGATCGACGACGGCCGCTTGGCCCTGACCCTCGTCCTGCTCTCCCCCGCCGGCCGCCCCATCCAGGTCACCCGCGACCTGCCCGGCTTCTGGTCCGGCTCCTGGGCAGACGTTCGCGCCGACCTGCGCGGCCGCTACCCCAAGCACCCCTGGCCGGAGGACCCGGCCAACGCACAGCCCACTGCGCGGGCCAAGCCCAAGGGCACGTAAGGCAGCCGCTGTCGTCGGGCGCCCGGATCATGCCCGACGAACCCGCAAAACTAGTCGCCGACCCGCTCCAGCATGCGCCATTCGACCGCTCGCCCCGAGTGCGGTGGAAATACGTTGCCTCGCGTCAGAAAAACGGTTTCGGACGAGTCCTTAACCATCCAAACGCCGCTCTCTGGGCACGGCTCCCCCGTCCGTCCGTGAACTTGTGGCTGTTGGGTCTGCACCAGTTCATAGAGATACTCTGGCGCAAGGTCCGCGCCGTTGGGCCAAGTTATCGTATCTAGTTCCGGATCGGCATGGACTTGCGCGAACAGCGCTGGATCGCGCAATGGCTCGAACATCGGCCCCCAAAGCTCATTTTCGAGGTCCACTTCGCCACTCGTCCCGTCTGAGAAAGTGATCCAGACGCGGTAGTCCGACGTGTGGTGGGCATTCTTCACCGACGGCGTCATGTCACCTACTCCAGCGGCTCGATTTTGTTCAACGGCTCCCGCGCCAAGGCGCGCCGCCAGTTTTGGCGCAGTTCCTCATCATTGATCATGCGCCATTCTCGAACGAGTTCTAGGGCGCGCCGCGGCAATTGACCATCCAGCAGCTCGCCGCTTTCGATATCGATTTTTGCACGTTGCTCACCATATCGCACGTGGAAGTGGGCCGGTTCATGATCATTATAATACATCGTAATGACCATCCCGAGGAAGCGGCTGATCTCCGGCACTTGGCTCTCCTAGGGATATTCGTCGCAGTTGCTGGGAAACCAGCCTTTGGGGGCGCTTGGAAACAATTTCTGGCGGCTCATTATGCACACGAACAATCCCGGTTGAAGCAACGCCGCCGCTATTGATCCAGGTCATACCCTTCCCGCGCGCGCCGTCTATCTTTGAGCCTGAGACACTGGAAACTGCCTCCCCAACGGAGCCCGCCCATGTCGAAGATCCTCGTCATCGTCGGCCACGTCCGCCCGGGAACCTACTGCGACGCCCTCGGTGACGCCTACGCGACAGGCGCCCGCGCCGGCGGCCACGACGTCACCCTCGTCCACACCGCAACGCTCGACTTCGACCCCATCCTGCGCGGCGCCTACGAAGAGCGCCAGCCGCTCGAGGCGGACCTCGTGCCCATCCGCGACGCCCTCTTCGCTGCGAACCATATCGTCATCATCTTCCCCCTCTGGCTCGGCACCATGCCCGCGATCCTGAAGGGCTTCCTCGAGCGCATCCTCCAGCCCGATCTGTTTGATGCGATGAAGGCAGGCCACTTCGTAACGCCCCTCAAGGGCAAATCCGCCCGCATCATCATGACCATGGGCATGCCCGGCTTCGTCTACCGCTGGTGGTTCGGCGCCCATGCGCTTTCGGTCCTGAAACGCAATATCTTAGGCTTCCTCGGCGCCGGCCCGATCCGTTCCACCATCCACGGCTCGATCGAGAGCGTTTCAGACGAAAAGCGCAAAACCTGGCTCGCCGCGGCGGAAGCGCTGGGCCGTGTCGCGAACTGATGGGCGAACTGCGCTTGACTTGGACGCGTCTCGTTTCCGCGCCAGGCACGACGTGGAAAGGCCCGCCGGGGCGGGCCTTTACTGTTCTCGTTACTGGTGTCTCTCAGTACGCCGGGCGTTGGATTTGTGACGGCGGCACGCCGCGCGCAACGAGCTTGGAGCCCGCTTTGCGTATCCGGCTGCGCGCATTGCCCAGAGCCTGGCGGCCGCGCTTTGCAACCTTGGCCGCACCGCGGATCGCGCGACCGGGAGCCTTAACCAGGCCGCGACCGATGACTCGACCGCCGCGGGCAACGTTTGCAGCGCCGCGCTTTGCGCCCCGCTTCAGGCCCGAGCCGACGATTTTAAGGCCGCGTCCCGTCTGACGCACCATGTCTTTGCCGAACCGAGCCG
The DNA here is from genome assembly GCA_963696075.1 of uncultured Alphaproteobacteria bacterium. Taxonomy (GTDB): domain Bacteria; phylum Pseudomonadota; class Alphaproteobacteria; order Rhizobiales; family Hyphomicrobiaceae; genus CAJQQK01. Next base: position 200,879 of record CAVOJD010000006.1, read on the forward strand.
TTTTCTTGAGCCCGCGGCCGGTTTTGCGCACGATCGACTTGGCAGCTTTGCCCGCGCCGCCGACGGCTTTCTTGGCAACCCCCGTCACTTTCTTCGCCGCGCGCTTTGCTTGTCCGCCAACCAGCTTGACGCCTTGGCCGACACCCTTCGCTGCTTTCTTGGCAGCGCCCGCCGTCTTTTTGACGACCTTTTTGGCGGCGCTGGTCGTCTTCTTGACGGCCTTCTTGGCCGTCGACGCCGTCTTCTTGACTGCCGAGCCGGCTGCCTTGGCGGTACTTTTCGCAGCCGAACCGACTTTCTTTGCAGCCTTCTTGACGCCGCTGCCGACCTTTTTGGCGGCCTTTTTGATCTTCTTGAACAGGCCTGCTTGAGCCTGGGGCTGCTCAAGGCTGCCGCGCTGGTCGATCGTCGGCCCGGCGGCGGTGAACACGAATGCCAGCATCAGCGTTGCGGCCAGCGTTGCGGATTTCAACATCTCTCACTCCTGGGTTTGGGTCTCAGGCGGCCCCTTGCCGCCGATACTCGTCAGTCGCCCTGGTGCGCGAAATGGTTCACGTTCATTAAGATTTTTCCGCAGGTCCGCTCTTCCCGCGATCGCTGCCGGCGAGACCGCCCCGGAACGCATGCCGCGATCGATGTCGATGCGCTCTGGACAACCGTGTCCGGCAGCCTCATTCCCTTGTTGACCGAGCTATTCCGTCCCATCTCTTAGTGCTTCCCGACCGTTCCCGGCGGTGGTAATAGGCAGGCCATGACCGACCTCGACAAAATTCGCAATTTCTCCATCGTCGCCCACATCGACCACGGCAAGTCGACCCTTGCTGACCGGTTGATTCAGGCCTGCGGCAACGTCGCCGACCGCGATATGAAGGAGCAGTTGCTCGACAGCATGGATCTCGAGCGTGAGCGCGGCATCACCATCAAGGCCCAGACCGTCCGCCTCGACTACAAACACACCGATGGTGAGACCTATCAGCTCAACCTGATGGACACGCCGGGCCACGTCGACTTTGCCTACGAGGTGTCCCGCTCGCTGTCGGCCTGCGAAGGCTCCCTCCTCGTCGTCGACGCCAGCCAGGGCGTCGAAGCCCAGACGCTGGCGAACGTCTATCAGGCCCTCGACCACAACCACGAAATCATTCCGGTGCTGAACAAGGTCGACCTGCCCGCCGCCGACGTCGATCGCGTCAAGCAGCAGATCGAGGACGTCATCGGCCTTGATGCCTCGGACGCCGTGTCGATTTCAGCCAAGACCGGCCTCAACATCGACGCCGTCCTCGCCGCCATCGTGGAGCGCCTGCCCCCGCCCAAGGGCGAGAAGAACGCGCCCCTCAAGGCGATGCTGGTCGATAGCTGGTATGACGCCTACCTCGGCGTCGTCGTTCTCGTCCGCGTGATCGACGGCGTCTTGAAGAAGGGCCAGCGCATCAAGTTGATGCAGACCGGCTCCGTCCATCAGATCGAGCGTGTCGGCGTCTTCCGCCCGAAACAGGAAATGCTCGGCGAACTTGGCCCCGGAGAGGTCGGCTTCTTTACCGCGGCGATCAAGGAAGTTGCCGACACCCGCGTCGGCGACACCGTCACCGACGAGAAGAAGCCCACGGCAAAGGCCCTGCCGGGCTTCAAGCCGGCCCAGCCGGTCGTCTTCTGCGGCCTCTTTCCCGTTGACGCCGCCGACTTCGAGGATCTGCGCGCCGCCGTCGGCCGCCTCCGCCTCAACGACGCGAGCTTCTCCTACGAAATGGAGACCTCTGCGGCCTTCGGTTTCGGCTTCCGCTGCGGCTTCCTCGGGCTCCTCCACCTCGAGATCATCACCGAGCGCCTCGACCGCGAATTCAATCTCGAACTCATCACCACGGCGCCGAGCGTGGTCTATCACCTCTACATGCGCGACGGCACGCTGATCGAGATGCACAACCCGGCCGACATGCCGGACCCGACCCACATCGAGCGCATGGAAGAGCCGTGGATCAGCGCCACCATCATGGTGCCTGACGAATACCTCGGCGGCGTCCTGAAACTCTGCCAGGATCGCCGCGGCCGCCAGAAGGAACTGACCTACGCCGGCTCCCGTGCCATGCTCGTCTACGAACTGCCCTTGAACGAGGTCGTGTTCGACTTCTACGACCGCCTGAAATCGATCAGCCGCGGCTATGCCTCGTTCGACTACCAGATGATCGGCTACGAGCCCGACGACCTCGTCAAGATGTCGATCCTGGTCAACGCCGAGCCGGTCGATGCGCTCTCCCTCATCGTCCACCGCTCCCGCGCCGACAGCCGCGGCCGTGTGATGTGCGAGAAGCTGAAGGAACTGATCCCGCAGCATCTCTTCAAGATCCCGATCCAGGCCGCCATCGGCGGCCGCATCATCGCTCGCGAAACCATCTCCGCGCTGAGGAAGGACGTCCTCGCCAAATGCTACGGCGGCGACATCTCCCGCAAACGCAAACTGCTCGACAAGCAGAAGGCGGGCAAGAAGAAGATGCGCCAGTTCGGCAAGGTCGAAATCCCGCAGGAGGCGTTCATTGCAGCCTTGCGGATGGGTGAGGATTGAGGGGGCGGCGCCTCGGCGAAACCTGATCTGCGTCGCACGAAATACGATGGCTTTATTGTGCTAGTGTATCGGCCATAAACCTCGAACCAATCGACCCACCCCAACCCGGACGCCGCCATGCTCGACAAATCCGCGCCCCAAGCCTCGAACCTCGCCGACATGAAGCCCTATCAGGGCCCGAAGTCGCCGTTCGCGCTCGATGAGATCTTCGTTCAGGACGCGTTCGCGAACGATGACCCCAAGATGTGGATGCCGGTGACGCCCTATAGCTGGTCGCGCCCGCTCTGCCTCAACGCCAGCCAGGGCTACTGGGTCCATCTCTCGAAGTTCCGCGGCACAGGCGTCGTCTCGTGCCACCGCCACCCCGCCCCCGTCCACGGCTTCATCATCAAGGGCGGCTGGCGCTATCTCGAACATGACTGGGTCGGCACCGCCGGCTCCTACGTCTTCGAACCGCCGGGCGACATCCACACGCTGGTCACGCTGCCCGACGTCGAGGAAAGCATCACGCTCTTCCACAATACCGGCGCGCTGATCTACTGCGACGTTGACGGCAACACCACCGGCTACGCCGACGTCTTCACCCGCATCGATGCGTATGCGAAGCACTTCGAAGACGTCGGCCTCGGCGCGGATTACGTCAAACAGTTCATCCGCTGACCGCCGCCGCGAGCCGTTTCGTCTCTGCTGCCAGAACGCGGGGCGTCTTGACGGGTGTCCCGCCAGTCGGGGTGCGTTGGAAGGTGCCTCGCGCGTAAAGCGCCCCTCAACACCGCGACGCAAACTTCTGCACCCAATAGGCGCCATACCGCCCGCCGCGCGCCGTCCCAAGCCCAATCAGCCGGAACTTCGGGTTCATGATGTTGCGGCAATGAACCGGACTCTTGAGCAGGCTGCGCACGGCCCCGCTCGCCGATCGGTTGCCCGACAGGTTTTCGCCCATGAACGTGCGCCCGCAAACACCGATGATCCGCTTCACGAATGTTGAGCCATCGTGCGCGTGGGCAAACCGCCCCGAGCGCACCATCTGCCGCGCCCAGCTGTTCGCCGCCCGGCTGAGGCCGCCGTGCCATTGCAGCGGCGGCGCCGGGTCATACCACTTGCCACCACAATTCGCGCCGCGCGCGCGGGCCTGATTGATCAGGGCCTGCATGGTCCTGAGGTCCGAACTCTGCGCCTGGGCATAATCGGATGGCACGCTGAGGACCAGCCAAACAGCCACAAGCACGAGATGGAACGGCACGGCGGAGCGTTTCATGCAAATCTCCTCACGCGCCGCGCCGTGGTGCCTGGCCGCGCTCCCGCCGGCGCGCATCACCGATGGCACCGAGACGCTCCCGGTCCTCCGGCCGCACCCTGTTATAGCGCTCGCGCCAATCAGGATCGTCCGCCTTCCATGCAACCGGCGCCTGGACCGTCGTACGCGGTTCGCCGGCGGTTTCCAGAACGCTAAGCGCAAGCTTTGTAACCGCGAGCTGCATCTCTGTGTCCCACGGATGCCCGAGCGGATTGCCGAGCGGCAGGTCTGTGAACACGAACCGTGCGACGCCGCAATGTTCAACGATATCTTTCGCCGAGCCGATGATCACGGTCGGCATGCCGTTCTCTTCGAGATGGCGGGCAACCAAACTCACGGTTTGGTGGCAGACCGGTCAAAGAGCAGCCAGGATTGCCGCATCCGCCTCGTCTTCGCGCAGCCGCCGGAGCAGTTCAGGAGCGTCCCGCTCGCTGGTCTGACGGTGGCTGTAGACGGTCGCCGCGCCATGAAAGCGCTTGGCAAGGCCACCGACATCGCCAGACCTGACCAACCGGGTCATGGCGTCGATCGGCAGAAAGGTTTCCCGGTCGTAGGTGTGGGTTGTTTCCTTGTCCCAGGCATGATCGGTGGTGAACGTCGTCGGCGCATCCGCAACGTCACCAGACCACACCTGACGCCGCTTCTTGTCATCCCGGTTGGAGTTGTCAGGCGGCCCGGCCGTGGTGATCAGCGCCACCGTCATCTGAGCAACCGGTTTCGAGGGCGGCGTAAACGGCACATCTTCATGGTGCGCCCACACGTAGTCGCTCTCGTAGCCGAGCGCACGGTAGTAGTTCCGCGTTCGCTCCATGTATCGGACCGGCGCGCCGGAAGCCTCATTCGCCATGCAATTCCCTTTCTGTCGAACGATGTTGGACCGGTATCCTCCGCAGAATCTCTTTTTTGGCAACAGGCGCTGGCAAAACGCCTCGCTCAAGACACCATGCGCTGGCCGAAAATCTTGTTGACGCCGGACGATCCACCGGAGCGCATGTCCTCACAGGTTTGGTAATGATGCCGCATCAGAGCACTTGAGAGTATATGCAATAATATCGGCGCTGAGCGGATCGCCAGTGATCAGTCCAATTGCGCCAACCCATCGGCTTTTGGGCACAACGGCTCAAAAAACGCTCCGCACTCAGACGAGTGGCGCAGCTGTAGACCGGGCCGGTTATCGCCGGCTTCGCCACAAATATCGCTCCCGCGGGTTGACCCTGCGCCTTAGGAAACACCATGTTTGTCATATTCTCGGGAAGGCGCCCACCAGGCTGCCAAACGCGCTAGAACACGGCAAACAGACCAAATAGTCGACAGGATCTCAATGATGCACCGCGTACGCCTTTTGAAAACCCTGATCCTTGCTGTGCTCGTCACCGGCGGCACCTATGCCGCCCTGGGCGTCACCACCCTCGGCGTCAGCGCTGTACTGACCCCGGCCGAGGCATATCCCGCCAAGGTGCGGCGGGCATGCAAGTTCGACTACCGGCGCATCTGTCCCCGCTACAAGGTCGGCACCTCGAAGATGCGCTCGTGCATGCGCTCGAACGTCGGTCAGCTTTCGCCGCGCTGCTACGACACGCTGGTCCGGTATGGCTATGGCCGCCGCGGCAGTCGCCGCTAACCTGCGCTGACGACCGCACGGCTGCTCCCCCGACACCCCGGAATAGCGGCGCTTCGTTCGCCGGCAGCGCTTTGCGTGCGTTCAAGCACTGATCCCCTGAAAAATAGAACGGCTGCCTGAGCGATCGCCGGCGCGGCGCGGCAGCTTTCGCCGCCCGTGTCCGCATGCGCCACCTTGACGCAGGCGATGCGTCGACTACGCTTCATGTTCCAAGGGAGGACCCACACACCGCGAACAACAAAAAGGGACGATCGCCATGGAACTCGGCTACTTCGCTATGCCTTCCCACCCCCCGGAGCGGGATTTGAAGGAAGGCTTCGAATTCGATCTCGGCGTGCTGCGCTGGCTCGATGAACTGGGCTACACGGAAGCCTGGATCGGCGAGCACCACACCGCGCCCTGGGAGCCCCATCCCGCTCCCGACCTTCTCGTCTCGGCAGGCTTCCGCGAGACCAAGAACATCCGCTTAGGCCCTGGCGGATTTCTGCTCCCCTACCATCACCCCGCCGAACTGGCGAACAGGATTGCCCTGCTCGATCATATCTCCGACGGCCGGTTGAATTTCGGCGTCGCGGCAAGTGGACTGCCGAGCGACTGGGCTATGTTCAATGTCGATGGCATGTCGGGCCAGAACCGTGCGATGACCCGGGAAGCGCTCGAGATCATTCTGAAAATGTGGGAGAGCGATGAGCCCTTCGAATACGCCGGCTTCTATTGGACCGTGCGCAACCCCGAGGAAATGTACGGCTTCCTGCGCCCGCATCTGAAACCGAAGCAGGCGCCGCATCCCCCAATCGGCGTCGCCGGCCTCTCCAAGGGATCAGACACCCTCAAGCTCGCCGGCGAAAAGGGCTACCTGCCGATGAGCCTCAACCTCAACCCGGCCTACGTGTCCAGCCATTGGGAAGCCGTCGAGATTGGCGCGGAAAAGGCCGGCCGAACACCTGATCGGCGCGATTGGCGTCTTGTGCGCGAAGTCTTTGTGGCCGAGACGGACGAAGAAGCCTGGAAGCTGTCGGTCGAATCCCACATGGGCCGAATGATGGGCGAGTACTTCCTGCCGCTGCTCGAGAACTTCGGTTTCCTCGAGTATCTGAAGCACGATCCGGATGTGCCGGATTCGGATGTGACCCCGGCCTACTGCGCCAGGCACAACTGGATCATCGGTTCGCCGGATACGGTGGCGGAGAAAATCGCCAAGGTCTACGACGACTGCAACGGCTTCGGCCAACTTCTGGTCTTCGGCTTCGACTATGTCGAGAACCCCGAGGCTTGGCGCAATTCTCTCGAGCTTCTCTCGAAGGAGGTGCTCCCGAAGGTCGCGCATCTGACGCCGGGAATGAAGGCGGCCGCGGAGTAACTGGCCAGCAAGACTGCAAACGGGCTGGGTCCGGCCCGGCGAGGCGCAGGGTTTAGTCGCGCCTCGCGACGTCGAGTTGATATGTGTCAAATACAACATTCAAAAATATGAATATAATAACTGCCTCAGACGCGGAAGGAGATTTTCCGCGGCAAAGCTCTGAAACAAGGAGAAGAGGCAATGTCGCTCGCACGTATCATCATCATTGCTGTCGCAGCAGCGTCTTTCGCAACCGGCGCCGCCGCTCAGCGTGGCACAGGCAGTGGCCCGGTGGCCGCAAGCTGCCAGGATGAAATCGCAAAATATTGCGCGGACAAGAGCCACGGCAACCGCGCCGTGCGCACCTGCCTGGAAGAAAACAAGGACAAGGCGTCGGCAGCGTGCCGCACCGCGCTGGAGACCACAGGCGGCGGACGCGGCAACGCCGGCAAGAAGCAGTAGGGTCGTGGAACCAAGGCGCTGTTGTGCTCATCGCACGGTTGCAGAAAGCCCGTAGGAAACCACGGCGCAGAGAAAAGCAAAAAAGGAAAGGGGCTGCACGCTGGCGGCCCCTTTCCTCATGCCATCACCACACTCGGCAAGGGTCTACGGTGGGCTACTTGACGGTTGGAGCCCCCTCGCCGCGACGATGGTTCGGATGCAGGCTCGCGCCGAGGATGTGTTCGCTGCGCCCGATGACGTGCTGGCTCGATCCCACGATCAACGGGTCCGGCTGCCCCACGACATGGCGGTCCTTTTCGGGATATTCGAGTGATGCCAGGAAGTGCTTCATGCAGTTCAGCCGGGCGCGCTTCTTGTCGTCGGATTTGATGATCGTCCACGGCGCATCGGCGGTGTCGGTATAAAAGAACATCGCCTCCTTCGCTTCCGTGTAGTCATCCCATTTATCGAGCGATGCACGGTCGATCGGTGACAGCTTCCACTTTTTCAGCGGCGCGTTTTCGCGTGACTTGAACCGCCGGAGCTGTTCCTCGCGCGTGACCGAGAACCAGTACTTGAACAGAATGATATTGCTGCGAACCATCATGCGCTCGAGTTCTGGCGCCTCGCGCATGAATTCGAGATAATCGTTCGGTGAACAAAAACCCATCACCCGCTCGACGCCGGCGCGATTGTACCAGGAGCGATCGAACAGCACGAGTTCGCCACCGGCTGGAAGCTGGGAGATGTAGCGCTGGAAGTACCACTGGTTCTTCTCACGCTCGCTCGGCTTCTCAAGCGCGACGACCCGCGCTCCGCGTGGATTGAGATGTTCGGTGAAACGCTTGATCGTGCCGCCCTTGCCGGCGGCATCACGGCCCTCGAATATGAGCACGATCTTCTGGTTGGTCGCCTTGACCCACTCCTGGACCTTCAGCAACTCGACCTGAAGTTCAGCCTTTTGATTTTCGTAGGATTGGCGCGCCAGTTTCCGCTTGTAGGGATATTCGCCATTCTCGAATATGCGCCGGATGGTGTCTTTATCGTGCCGCATCATGGCGAGCTGGTGTGCCGCATTACCCGCGCCCGCCGCACCATCCGTTTGAGCCGGTTTCGCTGCGGCCGGCGCAGCGGCGTCACTCTTGGTGACGGCCGGTTCTGCTGGCGCTGGAGCAGCCGCACCGTTGGTATTTTTCGAAACTGTTTTTATACGACCAGCCATGGGACCTCCAAAATAACGAAAGTCCATAGGCAATCAGAAAATACGCTCCCCCGCCATGATCTGGATCAATATCATCCGCGCGCGTCCGACGCCGCCAGGCCGAGCCCGTCGTCGAGCATGGTAAACCGCTCTAACTGCCGAAACTGAACAGCGGCGTGTCGAGTTTCGCGTCCTCGACCGTCACGCCCAGTCCTGGTCCGTCAGGCAGGTGCCCGAACCCGTCTTGGCTGCGCGGTTGATGGCCGGCCACGTGTTCATTGGTCCAATCATTCATGAACGAAACCGACAGCAGCGCCCTGGGCTCCGTGGACGCGGCGAGCTGCGCCGAAGTCGCAGACACGATGTCGCCGCCCCACGTATCCTCGATCGTCACCTGCAGGCCGAGTTCTTGCGCCATGTCCCGCATCAGCTTGGCCTTTGTCAGTCCGCCGACTTTCGACACCTTGAGGTTGAACGCGCCTGCCCCGCCGTCACGGTGGGCGCGCAACAGGCTTGCGACATCCGAGACGACCTCATCATAGACCATCGGCAGCGTGGTGTGCTTTCTGACCTCGATGCATTCTTCCATCGTCGGGCAGGGCTGCTCGAAATAAAACCGCGGCAGATCGTTCATCTGCCGCGCGGCCACGATCGCATCATTGAGCCGCCATCCGCAGTTGGCGTCGCCAACGATAATGTCATCCACATCAGTCACCTCAACGACGTGGCGCGCCCGGGCGGCATCAAGCGCCGGATCACCGCCGATCTTGAGCTGGAACCGGTGGATACCCTCCGCCCGGCGCGCAAGCACGTAAGCGGCCATCTCGTCTGCGCTTCCCAGCGGCACTGCGAAATAGAGCGGAAAGCGGGTCTGGCGAACGCCCCCAAGCAGCGTTGCAACACTGACGCCCCAGGCTTTGCCGGTAAGATCCCAGCATGCGACATCGATCGGGCTCTTGGCATAGGCATGTCCGGCCAGCACCGCGTCCATTTGGCTGTAGATCTCGGCATGATTGGTTGGATCGAGACCAATCAGGTGCGGCGCCATGAGTTCAAGCGCAGCGCGTGCGCCGCCGGCATGGGCCGGCAGATACGTGCTCCCGAGCGGACAGACCTCGCCCCACCCCTCGTGGCCCTCGTCACTCGTAATCCGCACCAGTGTCGACGGCAGTCGCGTAATGTCGCGTCCGCCCGACATCCGGTAGGTGCCGTGCACGTAGGTGAGATTGAAATGATAGACGTCGATGCGTTTGATTTTCATGAGCCGGAGATTTCGCTGCAAGGCATCGAAACGCAAGCCTAAAATTGCGTGCTGCGGGGCAAAAAAACGCCCGCGGATGAAAACATCGACGCGGGCAAAGGTGCGATGCCGACCGAGGGGGGATTGGGTCAGCGGCATCGCGATGACTAATATTTATCAGCATAGGTGTGGTTCGGCGCAAGAAAAAATCACGCCGCCCCACCGAACCCGCGCAGTCTGGTTGGCCATTCCTGGCAGGCGCCGGCCAGCGGACCTAACGACTTGAAAGAAAGCAATCAAGTCTGTGTTCAGGAGGTTGGATCGATCCGATAACGTGATGGATTCACGGGCGATGCACCTTTGTCCGGATCGAAAAGTTTTTTTGCAGCCGGCCACCTGTCGCCTGCATTGAACCGAGTTCCCGCTGACCCGGACCCAAAATCACAGATTTTCCTCGCGCGCCCGGTCGCGCAGCATGAACTTCTGGATCTTGCCCGTCGACGTCTTCGGCAAGGGCCCGAACACGACCCAGCGTGGCACTTTGTAGTGCGCCATGTGTTCGCGGCAGTAGTGAACCACCGCCTCCGCCGTCAGCGCGCCGGCGTCCGGCTTCAGCGTCACGAATGCGCACGGGCTCTCGCCCCATTTCTCGTGCGGACGCGCGACGACAGCGGCTTCCATGATGTCGGGATGGCGATAGAGCACCTCCTCGACCTCAAGCGAGGAAATGTTCTCACCGCCCGAAATGATGATGTCCTTTGACCGGTCCTTGACTTCGATGTAGCCGTCCGCGTGCCATGCCGCCAGATCACCGGAGCGATAATAACCGCCGGCAAACGCTTCCGCGGTCGCGGCTTCGTTCTTGAGGTAGCCCCGCATCAGCGTGTTGCCCCTGAGCATGATCTCGCCGATCGTCTCGCCGTCGCGCGGAACCGGCGTCAACGTCTCGGGGTCGGCAACGATCATGTCTTCGACCGCCACCATCGCGACGCCCTGCCGCGCCATCAGGTTGCAACGCTCGTCATCATCCAGCGCCGACCAGTCGTCCGGATAGGCGCAATAAGTCGATGGACCGAAGCTCTCCGTCGTCCCGTACGCATGCAGCACCTCGAAGCCGAGCGCTTCCATGTTGCGAATGATCGCCGATGGCGGCGCGGCGCCCCCGGTCATCACCTTGGTTCTGAGCGGCAGCGCGCGTTTGATGTCCGCCGGCGCGTGCGCCAGCATATTGAGCACGATTGGCGCCCCGCACATGTGGGTGGCGTGATGGCGCTCGATCAAATTGAAGATGCGCTCCGGTTCGACGCGCCTGAGGCAGATATGCGTGCCCCCCGCCGCCGTAACTGCCCACGTATAGGTCCACCCGGAACAGTGGAACATGGGCAGCGTCCACAGATACCGGCTCTCGTGATCGAGGCCGAACGTGAGCGCATTCGACAGCGCATTGAGGTAGGCGCCGCGGTGCGAATTGACCGCGCCTTTCGGGTTGCCCGTCGTCCCGGACGTATAAAGAAGGCAGATCGGATCCCATTCATCCGCAGGCCCCTCCGCCCTGAACGCCGGGTCGCCCGTCTCCAGAAAATCCTCATACTCGGTGTCGCCGAAGTGCGGCGCATCCATTGTTTCCTCGTCCGCGATATCGATCACGAGCAGTGGCTGCTCCACCGCCGCCAGCGCCGGCTGCACGGCGTCATAGAACTCACGGTCGGCCAGCAGAACCTTGGCTTCGCCGTGGTTCAGCGTGAACGCGATTGTCGGGGTATCGAGGCGGATATTGATCGGGTTCAGCACGGCGCCAAGCATCGGCACCGCGTAGTGCGCTTCTAGCATCGCCAGCACGTTCGAGGCCACGATCGACACCGTATCACCACGCCCCACGCCAGCCTTGGCGAGCGCGGAGGCAAGCTGCCGGCAGCGCTGATCGAACGCGCGATAGGTGAACTGGCGATCGCGGTCGATCACCGCGATCCGGTCACCGAAGAATCGTGCCGCACGATCCAGAAAACTCACCGGCGTCAACGGTGCAAAGTTGGCGTCGCATTTCTCGAGTTCGGGGCGGTTCCAGTCCATGCCGGTTTGAACTCCTGAAGGTTTGCGCAATTGGTCTGTCGGAAGGCGATGTCAGGTCTCGAAACACGCTCAGCGGCGCGCCTTGAGGGCGTGTGGGTTGCGTGTTTCGAGCTCCGCGATGAGGATTTGTTGGAGCCCCGCGCGCAATCCTTCCTGCGTCTCGTCAGTCACCGTCTTCTGGCGAATGTCGCGTGCAAGCCGCTCGGGCGTCCCATCGCCGTCGTCGTAGATGTCGTCGAGCAGCTGCCACTGTGCGGCTTCCGGCTCGGTCAGAATCTCACTGCGCGCGATCTCGAGGGCACGGATCACCATTGCAAGCTTGTAGCGCTCGCCGGCGCCGAGGCTGCGTTGCCCCTGGATGTCCTGCTTGAGCGTGTCGATCGCAAGCTCGATCAGGTTGGGCGCGTTGATGCGTTTCATAGGACCTCCCGGACGCCGCCGCGCGACGTCATTGATCTGGTCGTGATCGCCTTACCGGCCGGCACGATCATTCTCATAGGCATTGATGCCGTCGATGGCCTCAAGTTCGAGTTCCGACGCCATCAGCCCCGTCAGCGCGAGTTCGAGCGACGCCTCCCCGCCGAGCCGGTAGCGGTCACCCTGAAGGACGGCAATCGCAGCCCATTTCGCGGCAGCCAGGATCTCCCAGTACGGCAGTTGCGCTTCCTGGATGCGATGGCCCGCAACCGCACGATACCCCTCGAGCAGTGCCGCGCGCTCGGCAATCCCGCCCGCCTCGAGCTCCGGGTTCGCGAACCGCCAGCATCTGGCGCAGAACCAGCCGACATCTTCGTGCGGATCGCCCCAGTGGGCGAATTCCCAATCGAGGATTGCGGAAAGGTGACCGTCGGCAACGAGGTAGTTGCCGGTTCGGAAATCACCATGAACGAGGGTGACCTCATCCGATCCGGGGTCATTGGCATCGAGCCAGTTGAAGATGTACTCCAGCGCCGGCCGCCCCTCCCCGGCATTGGCGAGCGCCGCGCGCAGCCGCGACACCTCCGCTTTGGCCGGCGACTGGATTGCTTGCGGCAGGAACCCGAGGTCGGGATGCGAGGCGCGAATGAGGTGGATCTTCGCAAGCTCTTCGCCGAGTTCCCGCGCAACCACCGGCCCCCATTCCGAAAGCCCCGGGTCACGCGTCAGGCGCCGCGCCTGCGCCTCGCCCGGCTGATAGGTCTGCAGCATGAACGGCGCCCCGGTGAGATCCGCGCTCTCGCACCGTGCGATCGGCTGGGCAACCTTGATGCCGGCCGCGTAGGCGGCGCTCAGCACGCCGAATTCCGATGTCCGGTCGAGGCTGACGGCCAGGCTCGCCGCCGCATCCGTGCGCAGAACCCACCGCTGCGCCCCTTCGCTGGCCCCCCCTTCGACCAGCGCATCAATGCGCCAGTTCTCCTGCACCGCGCCGCCGCTGAGTTTCTCGGCCCGCGCGATTTCGATCCGGCGCGCGCCAAGCGTTTGCGCAAGCCACGTCTCGAGCGCGCTAAACGCGCCGGTCGCAAGTGGGTCTTCCTGGGGTGACGTCATGGCCTCACTCGGTTCAGCGGTCATCGCAGCGACAGCAGGCTGCCGCCATCGACGGTAACGACCGTCCCCGTCATATAGCTGCCGAGGTCGGAGGCGAGAAGCAGAAGTGCACCGTCTAGTTCACGTGGATCGCCAGCCCGCCCCATTGGCACCTTCGCAAGCAGTTTCTGACCCTGCTCGCTGGTAAGGAAGTCCGAATTCATCTCCGTTGAGATATAGCCCGGCGCAATCGCATTCACCCGGATATCATCGCGCACCAGTTCCAGCGCCATCGCCTTGGTGAGCTGGATGACCGCAGCCTTGGACGCGGTATAGGCGACCAGCCGCCGCAGCACCATCTGCCCGAGGATCGACGCGATATTGATGATCGTCCCGCCGGTGCCGGCCTGAACCATCCGCCGCGCCGCCTCCTGCCCGGTCCGGAACACGCCGTCGAGATTGACGTCGAGAACGCCGCGCCATTCCGCCTCCGGCATGTCGATGAACTTCGACGACGACGTAATCCCGGCGTTGTTCACCACGATCGTTGCCACGCCCAAGGCTTTTTCGATCTGATCGAAGGCCGCCGGCGTCGCGTCCGGGTCGGACACATCGAGCCCGACGGCAACCGCCTCTCCCCCATTGGCGCGGATCGTCTCGGCGAGTTCTTCAAGCCGCTCCACGCGCCGTGCAACGAGCGCCACTTTGGCCCCCGCGCCAGCAAGCGTCATCGCGAAATGCCGGCCAAGCCCCGACGAGGCGCCGGTCACCAGCGCCGTTTGTCCGCCAAGAAGGTTGGGGGCGAAACCCGGTTTTTGCCCGTTCATGTCGCTCATAGTGACGTCCACCTGCTTTCGTCTCGGTTGTCTGGCGCCGTGCGAGGCCGTGCCGCATCGCGCGTACCGTTGACTGGGCCCTTGCCCGGCCGGTCGTCGCCCGAGGCTTCAGCCCTCGACCCTGAAGCCTGCGCCTTCAGCGCAATGTCGCCAGATAATGCATGTTCTTGAGATGACACAGACTGACACGCCACTCAATCGGTTGATCGTCGAGAGCGTAAGCGAGGCGGTCAATGCGCAGCAGCGGTGTCCCCGGCTGGATTGCGAGATGATCCGCATCGCGCTGGCTGGCCTTGATCGCATCGATACGCTCCTCCGCCCGGCCAATCGTTAACCCATAATCGCGCTGGAACAGATCATAGATCGTGTTGGGCAGGTTATCGCGGTCACCAAGATCAGGCAGGCGCCGCTTCGCAACCGTAATCGTCTCCCGCACGAACGGACGCCCCGCCGCCAGCCGTGTTCGCGTAATCCGCCACACGGCCTCCTTCTGAGAAAGCGCAAGCTCGCGCGCCTCCCGCTGCGTCGCCTTGGCCTCGCGAATGCGCGTATCACGGCTTTCCGGCAGCACCCGTTCCCCATCGTCACCATAGATCTTGAAGAACCGGAACAGCACTTCAGCCGGCGTGTGCCGGGCAACGAACGTGCCGCGTCCCTGCCGCCTCACGATCAGGCCCTCCTCGGCAAGCGCATCGAGTGCTTTGCGGACGGTGCCCTGACTGACCCCGACTTCATCGGCAAGCGCGAACTCGCTCGGCAGCCCGGCGCCGGGCGCCCAGTCGCCCGCTTCAATGCGCTGGCGCAGAATTTGGCGCACCTGCACATAGAGTGGACGTTGTTCGGCCTTGGCTGGCATCGCGTTCATTATCCGCGTTTACGGTTGCCGTTGGCCGGAACCCCATGGGCGATATCCGGCAGATAGCGGCTTGTCTGGACTTGACTTGTGTGTCTTATATAAGACTTCAATGCAAGCCTGCGATGCCGCCCGGTCACCCTGGAGGTCTGTGCCGAAAGGTGCGACCCATCGCATGGCCACTGAAATGCCGCTCCGGCACTGAAACGAACCCCTTCAACCAACCGGTGTCTCCACGTGTCAAAGATCCCCCATTTCCTCGTGCATGACCACAACGACAATGTCGGCGTCGTTGTTGTCGAAGATCTCGCCGCCGGCACGTCCATGCTCGGCGTCGTTACCTCGGATGACTCAACCACCAAGTGCAAAGCCAAGGACTCGATTCCGATTGGCCATAAAGTCGCTCTGACCAACCTCAAGAAGGGCGACACGGTCATCAAGTACGGCGTCGACATCGGCGTGGTGACGGCTGATGCGAAAAAGGGCGAGCACGTCCACGTCCACAATATCAAGACAAAGAAGTGGTGAGCGCCATGGCCAAGTCGAAAAAGTCAAAGAAATCCAATCTCTCGTTCATGGGCTGGCGCCGCGAGAACGGCCGCGTCGGCGTGCGCAATCACGTCATCCTCCTGCCCCTCGATGACCTGTCGAACGCAGCCTGCGAAGCGGTTGCCAACAACATCAAGGGCACGATTGCCCTCCCTCACCATTACGGGCGCCTGCAGTTCGGCGCCGACCTTGACCTCCACTTCCGCACCTTGATCGGCGCCGGCTCCAACCCGAACGTCGCAGCCGTCATCGTTATCGGTATCGAGGATGGCTGGACCGGCCGCGTCGTCGACGGCATCGCCAAGACCGGCAAGCCAGTCACCGGCTTCGGCATCGAAGGCACCGGCGACATCGGCACCATCGCCAAGGCCTCGCGCGTCGCCAAGGACTACCTCCAGTGGGCCTCCGAGCTTGAGCGCGAAGAGTGCGGCATCGAGGAACTCTGGGTCTCGACGAAGTGCGGTGAAAGCGACACCACCACCGGCCTCGGCTCCTGCCCGACCGTGGGCAACATGTACGACAAGCTCATCCCCCAAGGCATCACCGGCGTGTTCGGTGAGACCAGCGAGATCACCGGCGGTGAGATGATCTGCAAGGAGCGCGCGATCAACGAGGAGATCGGCGAGAAGTGGTACAAGGTCTGGAAGGCCTATCAGGAAGACGTCATCGAGGCCCACAAGGTCGATGACCTGTCTGAGAGCCAGCCAACCAAGGGCAACATCGCAGGCGGCCTCTCGACGATCGAGGAAAAGGCCATGGGCAACCTCGAAAAAATCGGCCGCACGTGCCGCTATATCGATGTTCTCGAGCCAGCGGAAACGCCGTCGAAAGGCCCGGGCCTCTACTACATGGACACGTCATCCGCAGCCGCCGAATGCGTCACGCTGATGGCCGCCGGCGGCTACGTTGTCCACACCTTTCCCACCGGCCAGGGCAACATTATCGGCAATCCGATCGTTCCCGTCATCAAGATCTCGGCAAACCCCTACACGGTGCGCACGATGTCCGAGCACATCGACCTCGACGTCTCCGGCATTTTGCGCCGCGAGATGACGATTGATGCCGCTGGCGACGCGCTGATCGACATGATCACGCGCACGGCCAATGGCCGCATCACGGCAGCTGAGGCTTTGGGGCACCGCGAGTTCGTAATGACGAAGCTCTACCGCAGTGCGTGATTGCTGGGGCCCTGCACCATACGCTATGAAGCTGCAGCAATCGGATGGCCGCACGATACGATACGCGGCCGACGGTTGAACGCTTAGAGGGAAGCGGGGCCCTTGAGGGGCTGGCGGTTCGGGGGGACCGCCAGCCCCGACTCGTTTCTGGATCGACCATATCGCGCTTGCAGGTGGCGTTGTCCCTGCCCGATATTGGTGTCGTATCAACGCATTCGGCGCCCACCCATGTTGCCGCGGCCAGCATCGCCGGCCTCACAGCCGGCCAGGCTCTGGCGCCAGGAGAAAAAACCAATGAAGATCACGCGCATCCGTGATGCGGTCGCCGCCATTCCCTCCCCCATGCGCAACGCTGTCATTTCCTTCGACCGCATGACGATTTCGGTTGTCGCTGTCGAAACAGACGTCATCCGCGATGGCAAACCTGTCATCGGTTACGGCTTCTGCTCCAATGGTCGCTATGCACAGCCCGGCATTATCCGCGAGCGGCTTGTCCCGCGCATCATGGAAACGGCGCCCGACGGCCTGCTCGACGACAGCGGCAGCAATTTTTCTCCGCAGAAAATATCCCGCGCCATGATGCGCGACGAGAAACCCGGCGGCCACGGTGACCGTGCCGTTGCCGTTGCTGCAATCGACATGGCTGTCTGGGACGCCGTTGCAAAAATCGAAGGCGCACCCCTCTGGCGCGTGCTCGCCGACCGTTACAGCGCCGGCACTGCGTTGGGCGAACTGCTCGTCTATTCGGGCGGCGGCTACTACTATCCCGATGATGAAAAGCAGGGCCTCATCGACGAGATGCAGCGCACCCGCGATCAGGGCTATCGCCTGTGCAAGATGAAGATCGGCGGCGCCGACCTCGCGACCGACCGCCGCCGCATCGAATGGGCCCTGAGCGTCGTCGGCAGCGGCGACAATCTCGCCGTCGATGCCAACGGCCGCTTCGCGCTCGATGACGCGCTGGAATATGGACGCATGGTCCAGGAGTTTGGCCTGTGCTGGTTCGAGGAGCCGGTCGACCCGCTCGACTATCGCGCCCACGCCGTCCTCGCCGACGAGCTCGACCTCGACATCGCGACCGGCGAGAACCTCTTCTCCGTGCCGGATTACCGCAATCTACTGCGCCACGGCGGCCTGCGCCCGACGCGCGACTGGCTGCAACCCGACCCGGCGCTGGCCTATGGCCTGACCGAGTGCCTCGCCATCATTGAGCTTGCCGAAGCGATGGGCTGGACCCGCGCCCGCGTCGTCCCCCACGGCGGTCATCAGATGGGCCTCCACATGGCGATCGGCTTGCGTCTTGGCGGCACCGAGAGCTACCCCGGCGTCTTCCGTCCGTACGGCGGCTTCGCGGACAATGCCGGGGTCGTGGACGGCATCGTCAAGCCACCGCAGGAGCCCGGGCTCGGCGTCGAGGCGAAGGCTGAGATGTTCGCTGATATCCAGCGCAATCTGGGCTTTGATTGATCGACCCTCCCGCGGCATCGCGGCCGCGGGTGACGGGTAACCTCGCAATGGGAAAGAAAGGATCGCCGACCGATGAGCGAAACGACACTGCTGTCCGTCGAAGATCTGACTGCGCGCGTCACCGCGGTATTCACCGCCGCCCGCACCTCTGAAGACAATGCCCGCCGTGTCGCGCGCGCCCTCGTCACCGCCGAGATCGACGGCCAGAAAGGCCACGGCCTCTCGCGCGTCGAGAGCTATTCCGCAGGCGCCCGCGCCGGCAAGATTGACGGCTTCGCGACGCCCGCCCTGTCACAGCCACGTCCCGCATCGATGATCATCGACGCAGCCCACGGGTTCGCCTATCCAGCCGTCGACCTGATGCTCGACACGCTACCCGCCGCCGCCCGCGACGCTGGCATGGTCGGCTGCGCCATCACGCGGTCGCATCATTGTGGCGCGATCGGCTGGCACGTCGAGCGCCTCGCTGATCAGGGTCTCGTCGCTCTTGCATTCGCCAACACCCCGGATGCCATGGCCCCCTGGGGTGGCGGGCGCCGCCTCTACGGCACCAACCCCATCGCCTTTGCAGCCCCCCAGCCGAACGGCCCCCCCGCCGTCGTCGATCTTGCCTTGTCCGAGGTCGCCCGCGGAAAAATCCTCAACGCCGCCCAGAACGACCAGCCCATTCCCGAAGGCTGGGCGACGGACGCTGAAGGCCGCCCCACCACCGATGCAAAGGCCGCCTTGGCCGGAACCCTGCTGCCAATCGGCGGACCGAAAGGCGCCGCACTGGCCTTCATGGTCGAAATCCTCGCGGTCGCCCTGACCGGGGCGAACTTCGCCTTTGAAGCCTCGTCGTTTTTCGATGACAAGGGCGATCCGCCAGGCGTCGGGCAGTTCTTCATCGCGATCGACCCCGCGGCATTCGCTGGCAGGGACGTCTTCCTCGAACGGATGGGATTGATCGCGGGGTTGATTGCGGATGATCCCGCCACCCGTCTGCCCGGCAGCCGCCGCTACACCCTGCGCGAGGCCGCCGCCCGCGACGGCATCTCAGTCAACAATGCGATGCTTGCCCGGCTAGAAGAGTTGGCCACGCCCGCCGGCTGACATCGCTCCGGGCGCCGCCACCGAGATGAGATCGCGCATAAAAATGCCCGCACACCCCGCCGGCAGCCTGTGGACAGGTTTGCGTGGCCGACGGGCAGGGTGTGCGGGTAACGGATGACTTTTCGTCTGCGCGAGGTTCGGCGAAGGCCGGACCATCCGCTATTTCCAACGAACGACCAGTGGCGAAATCTTGATCCCCGTCTCCGATGGCGCCGGCAGCCACTCCATGGCCTTGCCGGCGTAGTGCGTGTCGGCAATCACGCCTTCGAAGCGGACCGCATCGTCCGTGCGCAATTGAACGTTCCGCCGGTCCAGCCCCAGGCGTCCGTCAACCCATACCCGCAGATGCCCGTTGCTGGCATCCGGCGTATTGAGAAGAACTTCCTGCTCGATGCTGACCCATTGTCCGCGCGGCATCTTCAGCCAGTCTTCGTCGACGACCAGGAAGCGATCGCGCCGGAGTTCGGGTGAGGCCGGTTGCACGCCAATCTTGCCGCCCTTGAGCCACCGCATTTGAACTGAAAATCTGGTCGTATCCGGCGACGTGTCGTCTTGACCGAACAGACCGGGCAGCACGCCGCCGTCTCCAAAGTCGAAATCGGCAGGCAGCCAGATTGAATACTTCAGGCACGCGCCTTTGGCAGACGTGATCTGGTCGGGTCGCCACGTAAAGCCGATCCCGCTCGTCGCGGTCCGCTTTTTGAGCGTCAGTTCGCCCCCCGGCCGGAAGCCAACCTGCATGGCGGCCCGATTGTCGGATGCCGGATCCCGTCCGATCGCAAGGTTGTCGAACAGGCCCCAATCGTCGCCGTTGAGCTTGCTCTGCAACGCCCCTGCATCAAGCAGATCCCCCGAAGACCGCTCAAGCGCGAACCCGACGGCGTTGGCGTAGCGCATTTCACATCCCGGAACCGTCTTTTCCGAGAACGAAGATTGGAGCATCAAGGCAACTGTCAGAACGCCAAACGCGCCACCCCCAATTCCGAAGAGTGTGCCGTTGGAAATATGGAATTTGTGCTTTTTGACAAGCATGCCGGTTGTCCTGAACAAGGAGTCATAAGTTTCGATTGGTGACCGGAACGTTAGCGCTAAAGTGTGAAGGAAGGCCAAAAAGGCTGAAATCAGATGAGTGACGCTGAATAGGAAGTCACAAAAAAGAAATGGCGCGGCCTCTCTCCCAAGGCCGGCGCCATGATTGCCCTTTAAGAGCAATGAATTTCATCGCGTTTGTCGTGTCGCGGTTCGTTGAATGCAGATGGCCTCAAAGCGCCGGCACAATCAACTTAGCAGCAATTTCGAGCTGAATTTTGTATGAATGCTCGATACGGGTGAAAGTAACGTGTTAACGCTATTATCGCACCGTTAATGTGCTCAAAGCGTCAGGATTTTCCCTGGATTGAAGATATCATTCGGGTCGAGAGCGAGTTTTATCTGGCGCATGACGTCGAGGCCGGCGCCGTGTTCCGCCTTGAGGTATTTGATCTTTCCCTGTCCCACGCCATGTTCACCCGTGCACGTCCCCTCCATCGCAATGGCGCGTTCTGAAAGTCGCCCGAGAAATTCCTCGATTTTGCGTTTCTCGTTCGGGTCGGCCGGATCGAACACTGGCGAGGTATGAAAATTGCCGTCACCGACATGGCCGACGATCGGCGCGATCAGCCCATGTTCCTCGATATCGCGCTTGGTCTCGAGAACGCACTCCGCCAGACGAGAGATCGGCACGCAAACGTCCGTCGCAAGCGTATCCTTCCCCGGCCACGTTGAGCGCACCGCCCAGTAGGCTTCATGGCGAGCCTTCCAAAGCGCGCGGCGGTCCTCTTCGCGCTCTTCCCAGTCGAACCGGATCGCGCCTTCCTCCTCCGCGATCGCCTGGAAATTCTCCACCATGTCACGGGCCGAGACCGGCGTGCCGTGGAACTCGAGGAAAAGCGTCGGGACTTCCTCATACGACGTCTTGGAGTGGACGTTGACCGCGCGCACCTGCACTTCGTCCAACAGTTCGACCCGGGCCAGCCCAAGCCCGAGCTGGATCGCCTGGATCGTGGCGTTGCACGCCCCTTCGAGCGATTTGAAGGGGCAGACGGCCGCCAGGATCGTCTCGGGCACGCCGTACAGGCGAACGGTGAGTTCGGTGATGACGCCAAGCGTCCCTTCGGAGCCGACCATCAACCGCGTGAGATCGTATCCCGCCGCCGACTTGCGCGCCCTTGTCCCCGTCTTGACCAGCGATCCGTCCGCCATGACGGCCGTCACGTTCAGCACGTTTTCACGCATCGTCCCATAGCGCACCGCGTTGGTGCCCGACGCCCGCGTCGCTGCCATTCCGCCAAGCGTGGCTTCTTCGGCGCCAGGGTCGATCGGGAAGAACAGGCCCGTGTCCCTGAGGTGATCATTGAGCGCCTTGCGCGAAATGCCGGGCTGCACGACGCAATCGAGGTCTTGTTCGTTGACCGCGATGACATTGGCCATGTTGTGGAAATCAAGCGAAATCCCGCCCTGCGGCGCGTTCACATGACCCTCGAGCGACGTGCCCGCGCCGAACGGGATGATCGGGCAGTTATGTTCGCTCGCGATTCCCACGATATCGACGACTTCATCGGTGTTGTTCGGCCAGAGCACGGCATCGGGTGGCTGGTTATGGATCCAGGTCAGCGTATGTCCGTGCTGTTCCCGCATTGCAGCGCCCGTCTGCAGTCTGTCCCCGAACCGCTGCTGCAACACGGCAATCGCCGTCTTTATGCTCTCGGCGCTGCGTGCGGGGCGTTGATGATTCTCGGAAGCGACGGACATTTTGCAGTTCCCTGGTCATGGTCACAGGCGCCGCTCCATGCCGGACGCGGACGACGCGAGTTTGGCCCACCTTATGGCACTTTCACAGGCCATGCGGCTAGATCGCCGTGAGGATATTTCGCATCATCAAACGGCCCTGTACTGTACCTCTTGTAAAGAGGACAGTCCGTTTACCAACACCGGAGAGAACCGCGCCATGACCGAACTGCATTTCCAGCCAGCGCACGAACTCGCGCGCCGGATCAAGGCGCGGGAAATCAGTGCCATCGAACTGCTCGATCACTACCTCGCGCGGATCGAGGCTCATAATCCAGCCCTCAACGCGATCATCTGGATGGATCCGGCACGCGCCCGCGATGCCGCAAATGCCGTGGATGCGGCGATCGCGCGCGGCGAAGCGCTTGGCCCCTTCGCTGGCGTCCCGATGACACTGAAGGAATCATTCCAGGTCGCCGGCACCCCCACGACCTGGGGCATTCCTGAATTCGCCGGCACCACGACCGAGACCACGTCACTAGCAGCAGACCGCCTCATGGCCTCCGGCGCCGTGTTCGTTGGCAAGACCAATGTCCCCATTCATCTCGGCGATTGGCAGAGTTTCAACGCAATCTACGGCACGACAAACAACCCCTGGAACCTGGAGATGACGCCGGGCGGCTCTTCCGGTGGGTCTGTCGCAGCCCTTGCTGCCGGCCTGACAGCGCTGGAAGCCGGCAGCGACATCGGCGCCTCGATCCGCAATCCCGCTCACTACTGCGGCGTCTTTGGTTTGAAGCCGACCTATGGCCTGATCCCCCCGCGCGGCCAGGCCCTGCCCGGCATCGTCGCGGCCGCCGACATCTCCGTCGTCGGTCCCCTGACGCGGTCGGCCCGCGATCTCGATCTCGCCCTCTCCGTCATGGCCGGCCCCGACCTGCTCGATGACGTGGGCTGGCGCGTGGAATTGCCCGATCCGCCGCAAAAAGCGCTCAAGGACTTCCGCGTCGCCATCAAGCTCGACGATCCCAACGCCGAGGTCGACCGCGCCTATCAGGACAAGCTCCAGTCGCTTGCCGACGCGCTCGCCAAGGCCGGCGCCACCGTCAGCGACACGGCCCGCCCCGACATCGACACCCGCCGCCTGCACGAAGTTTATGTGCTCCTGTTGCGCGCGGCGACGTCGGGCCGCATGCCCGAGGCCGACGTCGAACGCTGGCGCGCAGCCGCCGCAGCCCTCGACCCGGCCGACCGCAGCTATGTTGCCCAGATGGCCCGCGGCAACACGCTGAGCCACCGCGACTGGCTGGTCCTCAACAACGAGCGCCACGCCATGCGCTTCAAGTTCGCCGAATTCTTCCGTGACTGGGATATTCTCCTCACGCCCGCCGCCGCCTCGGCCGCCTGGCCGCACGATCAGGCCGGCGAACGCCAAGAGCGCACGATCACGGTCAATAACCATCAGGTCCCGACCACGGATCAACTGTTCTGGGCGGGCTATTCGGGCGTTGTCTACCTGCCGTCGACGGTTGGCCCGGCCGGCTGTCTCGATAGCGGCCTCCCCGTCGGTTATCAGGCCATCGCAGCCCATCTGGGCGACCGCACCGCTATTCGCTTTGCCGAGTGTGTCGAGCGCGAGATTGGCGGCTTTACGCCTCCGCCGGCTTACGCCTGATCACGCCGGCTTGGCTGACGTGATGTGGTGGCCGAAGGACAGCCCTTGGCTGCCTCCCGCGCCGGTTGAGCGCCGTTGACCGTCACCAGCCGCCCAAGCGCCCGCACCGGCTTCAGCCGCCCGGTCGGCGCGACAAGTTCCTTGCGCCCTTCGACCATGATGACCCCGCCGATGCCCGGCCAGAACCGCGATCCGGCCCGCTCCAATCCGGTAATCGAGCGCAACACGAACTGGCGCTCGATCGGCGGCGCGTGCAGGGCGTAGTTCCAGCTGACGATCGTGAACATCGCATTTTCGAGCAGTTGCTCAAGCTGCCGCCGGCTGTACGGTCGGCCGTGCCCGAATGGCGTCGCTTCGCTGCGCGCCCAGATGCTGCGCCGGTTCGGCACCACCAGCATCACCCGCCCTTGCGGCGACAGCACACGCCAGATTTCGCGCAACAGCGGCTGCACACGCTCGGCCGTCTCGAGGCAGTGCACCGCCAGCACCTTATCAACCGAATTATCGGGCAGCGGCAGATGCTCTTCATCGGCCAGAACGGTGAGCTTTTCACCATCGCGCGGCCACACCAGCGCACCTTGCGCGGCCGGCATGATGGCGCCGACCCGCAGCGCTTCGTCACGATACGGCCCGAGAAAGGGGGGCGCGAACCCGAGGCCGATCACCGTCTCCCCGCGCACCGAACGCCAATGGCTGCGCAACCGGTGGGTCAACAGCCGGCGCACCGCAACGCCCAGGGGGCGCTCATAGAAATCCCGGAGTTCGCCAACGTCGTGATGCATGCCTGACGCCGATCATTGCCAATAAAGATCAAACGATTGACCAAGTCCGCTATGCAACGATCGTAGCATAACCGGGCGCCGACGGTTAGCCTGACAACCTTTAGCGCTGCGCCAGCCCGCCCCGGCCCCTCAATCGAGGCTCGCATGCGCGAATTCATAGAGGCCGAGCGACAGATCGGCGAACCCCCGATAGGGCGCGCGCGCGTCCGGGCCCCGCCCGTAGGTTGCATAAAGCTGATGGAACACCGTCGCGAGCTTGAACTGGCACAGCACCCGGATGACCGGCAGATCGGAGAGGTCCGTGCCTGTGATCTGACCATATAGCGCCGCGATCTCATCGCGCGTCTGGAACCCGGCCGCGGCCGTCGGCATCTGCGCCATCGTGTGCATCGCGGCCGGATCCCCCGATTCCGTCCAGTAGCTGAGCATCGTCGCCAGATCGAACAGCGGATCGCCGCGCGTTCCCATGTCCCAGTCGACCAGGGCGACCGGCCTCAACGACTGGGGATCGAGGATCATGTTGTCGAGTTTGATGTCGCAATGGAGCAGCGTCGCCGGACGCGCGCCGATCTTCTGCCGCGCCAGCCACGCCCCGATCTCCACGACCAGCCTCTCCATCGCCCCCTCGGGTTCAAGCCGCGCCGCCCGCTTGCGCCATCCAGCGATGGCGCGCTCGATAAACCCGTCCGGCCGCCCCAGATCGGCAAGACCGGCCGCCGCCGCATCGACGCCATGCAGCGCCGCCATCGTCTCGACGAGCATCTCGCCAAGCCCGCGGGCCGTGTCCGGCTCGCCGGTAATCAGGCTCGAATCATCCCCCTTGATGACCAGTCCCTCCCGGTACTCGATCAGTTGGAAGGGGACGCCGATCACCGCGTCGTCCGTGCAAAGGTGCACGCTGTCCGGCGCCAGTGGAAAAACTTTCGAAAGGTGGGAGAGGACCCGGTGCTCGCGCGCCATGTCGTGGGCGCCGGGTGGCAACACACCATCGGGCGGCCGGCGCAGAACCATCGGAGCGTCATCGATCGTCAGCAGATAGTTGATGTTGGCAAGCCCGGCCGCAAATTGCCGGATCGGTGCGCCAGGATCGAGCCGCAGGCCCATGCCGTCGAGGTAACGCTGAAGGCGGTCCTGGTCGATTGGATGACTATCGCTCGCAGTGCGAAGGTGATGGCGCGTCGTCAAGGCTCGTTCCTACTAGTGTGCAAAAGGTCTGCCGGCAACCAGGCGTGTCGTGGCCCCAATCTGCCCGCATTCGCTGGCGTGTCGCAAATCGGTCATTGCACCGCAACGAAACGCAGAAACGAGCATTGTCCTTTGCAATTTCGGCAAAGTCGCGCCAAGCTGGGCATGGTTTTTTCACGGCAACCGGCAGAAAGGCAGTGCATGACCTTAGGCTCTTTTTCCCCAATGCGTCATCTGTTCGGCCTAACCGTTCTGGCTGCAGCGCTTCCACTGGCGAGCGCAGTGACGACACCCGCCGCGGCAAAGGTGCGCGTGGTCCCCTATGCCAAGGAGGGCGTGTGGCAGGTTCGCGCCGTGTTCAGCCAGAGTGGTCCCTTCGACCATTGCTCCGCGAACGCCAAATACAAGAGCGGCACCCGCGTCTCGATCATCGCCTATCGAAGCGGCAACTGGCGCCTGTGGTTTTCGCATCCAAGCTGGCCGGACCGGGGCAGCACGACATTTCCCGCATCCCTTCAGGTTGACGGCCGCACCGTCCTCAATCGCACCGGCAATTTCAAGGGCCGCAACGCCTATATCGACCTTGGCCGCGACATCAATAAGGTCAAGGCCCTCATGCGCGGCCGTCAGATGGCGGTCGTCTCCCCGTCCGGCACGTCCCGGTTCAGTCTCAATGGCACCTTCCGCGCCACGGTCAGCGTGGCCGGCTGCTGGAAAGCGAACTATCGCACGCCGGCGTCCCCAGGCGGCGCCTTCGGGTCGGCCAATAATTCGGGCGGCGGCGGTGCGTTTGGCGGCGGCGCTACCGCGGGGAGCGGCGGCACGGCGGGGACTGGCGCCTTCGGCGGCAATATCACGCGCCCGGCCCCCTCAAACCAGTTGCCCCGTGCGAATACGCTCGAACTGGCGACCCAGTACCTCGCCAAAGCAAACCAGCCTTACGCCATCCTGCCAGCCGACAAGAACACGCTGAAGCAGTTCCCGGTGAACTGGAAATACAGTCGCGGGGGTATTGGCGGCATGCGCGTCGTCGGCAACACCAACGTCCCGGTTGACAAGTTCCTGTCGGTTCTGCTCGCCGATCAGGCCAAATACTGCACCGGCCGCAACGCCTCTCAGCGCGAGGCCGTCCGCGCCATCCAGGGTCGCCAGATGATTCGTGCCAAGGGCGTGTGCGAAACCAGTAAGGGACTGGTCCTCGACATCACCTATAAGGTCGCGGAGATCGGCCAGCGCATGGTCATGATGGTCATGGAAGTGACATCCAAGTCCGCCAGCGGTAAACCGAGCGCCGGCCCGGCACCGGGCCCGGCGCCGGGAAGCGGCGGTATTCGCGTTCCGGGGCCTCAGGAACTCTAGCCGCCCCGGCCGCGAGGCTGACCCTGGTCACCTCTGCAACTCAACGATCGACAAAAAAGCCCGCCACACACGTCGAGGCGGGCTTTTTTGCGTGGCGCTGGCGCGTTCCCGGCCTCAGTAGACGACCACCGAGCGGATCGATTCGCCGGCATGCATCAGGTCGAAGCCCTTGTTGATGTCTTCCAGCGCCAGCGTGTGCGTGATCATCGGATCAATCTGAATTTTGCCATCCATGTACCAGTCGACAATCTTCGGCACGTCCGTGCGCCCGCTGGCCCCGCCGAATGCAGTCCCGCGCCAGGACCGGCCCGTGACAAGCTGGAACGGCCGCGTCGAGATCTCCTTGCCGGCGCCCGCGACGCCGATGATGATGCTCTCGCCCCAGCCCTTGTGCGCGGCTTCGAGCGCGACGCGCATCACGTCGACATTCCCGATGCACTCGAACGTGTAATCGCCGCCGCCGCCCGTCAGCTCGACGAGGTGTTGCGTGAGATCACCGCCAACCTCCGTCGGGTTGACGAAGTGCGTCATGCCGAATTTCTCGCCCCACGCCTTCTTGTCGTTGTTCATGTCGACGCCGACGATCATGTTCGCCCCGACGAGCCGCAGCCCCTGGATCACGTTGAGCCCGATGCCGCCGAGCCCGAACACGATCGCATTGCTGCCCGGTTCCACCTTCGCGGTATTGATCACCGCACCGATGCCCGTCGTCACGCCGCAGCCGATGTAGCAGACCTTGTCGAAGGGCGCGTCTTCCCGGATTTTCGCGAGCGCGATCTCCGGCACGACCGTGTGATTGGCAAACGTCGAGGTGCCCATGTAGTGGAAAACCGGCTTGCCATCGAGACTGAACCGGCTCGACCCATCCGGCATCAGGCCCTGCCCCTGGGTCGCACGGATCGACTGGCACAGGTTCGTCTTCGGGTTGAGGCAATACGCGCACTCACGGCACTCCGGCGTGTAAAGCGGAATGACGTGATCACCCTTCTTGAGGCTTTTGACGCCCGGCCCGACGTCGACGACGATGCCCGCACCCTCATGCCCGAGGATGGCTGGAAAAATACCTTCCGGATCAGCGCCCGACAGCGTGAACTCATCTGTATGACAGATGCCCGTTGCCTTGATCTCGACGAGGACTTCGCCTTCTCTGGGGCCGTCCAGGTCGACCTCGTGGATCTCGAGCGGTTTGCCTTTCTCGACGGCAACGGCGGCGCGCGTTTTCATGGGCTATGTCCTCGCCTTTTCTGGTCGTTAAGCAGGCCGGTTGACGCTCCGGCCGTTCATGCTTCACTGATCGCGTGTTCTGCGCCTGCAATCAAGGAGAACATGGCTGGAAGGTCGCCGGGCGACAGTCCGCTCGGCCATCGGCGTCGCCAGCACGAAAGCCCATCCACCGAACCGGAATTGCTGATCCATGACCCGCTATGCCATCTATTATGTTCCCGCGCCGGATGAGGATCTCGCCACCTTCGGCGCCCGCGCCATCGGCTACGATGTCGCCTCCGGCGCCGCGGTGCCCTTCCATGACCATGATGCCTTCCGTACTTTTGAGCCCGAAGCCTGGGCTGAAAGTCCCGCCCGCTACGGCTTCCACGCCACCTTGAAGGCCCCCTTCGAGTTGGCCGACGGCGAAAGCGAAGCCGGTCTCATCGAGGCCGTCGACCATCTGGCAGGCCGCCTCTCTTCCGTCGGTCTGGGGCAATTGAAGGTCACCGAACTGGGGCGTTTCCTGGCTCTGACGCCCGCCGGCTCGACCTCCGCCATCGACCAGCTCGCCGAGAGCTGCGTCGTGGCCCTCGAGCCCTTCCGCGCCCCATTGACCCCTGCCGATCTCAGCCGCCGCCTGGCAGCCCCCCTCACCGCGCGCCAGACGGCCTACGTCGAACGGTTCGGTTATCCCTACGTCCTTGAGGAATTTCGCTTTCACATGACACTCACCGGCCCGATCACGGATGCCACCCACCGCACGAACGTCCAAAAAGCGCTCACCGAACTCTACCATCCCCTCGATCGACCGCGCATTGTCGATGCCCTCACCGTCTGCCGCCAGCCCGACCGCGCCGCCCGCTTTCAGGTCTTGAGCCGCCATCACCTCTTGAGCGCTGGTTAACGCGCGCATCGCGCTGGCACACCCCAGCCCCCGCCGCTGCAAACCGGATGGAAAGCTTGGCATGATATTGGAAGTGGTTGGACCGTATGGTGTCGGTCATCAGCCGCACGCCAATTCGTCGTTCGCCCAATGTATCGTACCGGCAAGGAGCCGCGAGTTTTGTCCCAGAATGCGGCATGCGAGCGCGAACAAGCGCCGGGACCGGCCGGTCCTCAAAAGCGCCGTTGGTGGGGCGCGCTCCGCAAACTCGTGCTCGGCCTGATCGACCAGCTCGACCCCGTCAAGCAGCGCGCCCTGACGGCCCTTCTCATTCGCGTGGCAGGCGCCGCCCTCGCCTACCTGATGCAGATCCTGCTGGCCCAATGGATGGGCCTCACCCAGTACGGCATATTTGTGGGCGTCTGGGTCTGGCTGCTGGTGCTCGGCGGCATCTCGCCCCTCGGCCTGAATATCAGCCTGATCGGCCACCTCGCCACGCACCACGAAACCGGCGACCTCGCCCGCTGGCGCGGCCTTCTGATGACCGGCGTATGGGTGACGATGCTGTCCGGCACACTCATCGCAGCAGCCGGCCTCGGTTTAGTTTGGACGCTGCCGCATCTCTTTTCCGATGCCTACCTGATGCCAATCTGGCTCTGCCTGTTCTGTGTGCCCCTGTTTGCACTCAGCGAGGTGAGTGAGGGGATCGCACGCGCCCACGGTTGGATGAACACAGCCCTCCTGCCAACCTACCTCCTGCGCCCGCTGTTCCTGATCCTGGGCTGCTTCGCTGCGATCCAGGCCGGATTTGAGCCGGACGCGGTGCTCGCAATGACGATGGCGATCGTCGCAGCCCTTCTCACCATCGCGATCCAGGGGCTTATCCTTGTGATCCGTCTCTCCGAGGTCGGCGGCTCGCTGCGCGGCGAGCGCCTCGCAACGCCTCTTGTCTGGGTTGCCGCCGCGCTGCCGATCGTCGTTGCCCAGACCTTCGAACTCCTGACCCAGAACTTCGACCTGATCGCCGTCTCCTACTTCCTGGGCGCGGAGGCAACCGGCATCTATTTCGCAGCCCTCAAGACCATCGCGCTCCTGGCATTCGTCAATTTCGCTGTCGGTGCCGCCTCCGCCAACCGCGTCGCAAGCCTTCACGCAGCCGGCCACACGGAGGAATTCCACGCCCACATCCAGGGCGCCGTCAACCTTGCGTTCTGGCCGACGCTGTTCGGCGCGCTTGCGCTCGTCGCATTGTCCCCCCTCCTCCTGTCGCTGTTCGGGCGTGATTTTACCGCCCATGCCTATCTCACCGGCATCCTCGCCTTCGGTTTCGTCGCCAAGGGCTTCGTCGGCCCCGCCGAACTCTTCTTGAACGTTCTCGGCCAGCAGCGCGCCTGCGCCCTCGTCTTGATGTCTGCCGCAGCGCTCAATATCGCGCTCAACATCGTCCTGATCCCGTGGATCGGCCTTGCCGGCGCCGCGATCGCAACGGCCACGAGCTTCGTCGTTCTCGCGCTCGCCCTCTTCGTCATCGCCCGCCGCCGGCTTGGAATTGTCCTGGCGCCGACGGTCCCCTGGTCGACGCTGGCGCGCATCTGGCCCCGTCTGGCCAGAACCCATCGCGCATGAACTGTCACATTCAGCGTTTATCTTGCACACAGAAGCGCTCTGCACCGCTCGATCACAACCCGATTTGATCATGCCGGACGTTGCGGCTACGACTGCGCACGTCAGCCGCACGTCACCGTCAAGCAGACGACGACGGCGAGCGAGCGGATTTACGCCACGCTGAGGTGATGTCCTGTGACTGCCACCAACGACCGCAAGCAGATCATGCGCGTCCTCGCGCACGCGACCGAGGCCGAACTCGAGCACGGCCTCATCGCCGCCGGATTGACGCCCGAACTCCCTGAGATCCGCCCCCCCGAGACCGGCCTGACGATGGTCCGCGGCCGGATCGGCGGCGACGGCCCTCCCTTCAATCTGGGCGAGATGACGATCACCCGCGCCGCCGTCGAAAGCCCGGCCGGTCACACCGGCGTCGCCTATCTCAAGGGCCGCTGTCCGCGTCGCGCGCGTCTTGCCGCCGCCGCCGACGCCTATTGGCAGAACCCTGGGACCCGCGCTGGGATCGAAACGGAACTGCTCGCGCCAATCGAACAACGCCTTGCGCGAGATCGTCGCAAGGCCACCGAGGAGGCCGACGCCACCAAGGTCGACTTCTTCACGATGGTGCGCGGTGAAGATTGAGGCCGCAGGATCGGCCCCGACGTGCCCTTTGAGATGTGCCCTATGAACGGAACACCCGCCATGGCCAAAACCGACAGGGATGCAACGGGCGCCACCCCGGCCGGCAGCAACGCCGAGAGCCTGCGCGCGCAACGCACCTTCACCGCGTTGATGCGCGTCATGTCCGAGCCGGGCCGCATCGAGAAGATGGACGCCCCCGCAGGCATTCCCGGCGCCCTCCCCGCCGGCCTGGCAACCGTCGCCTGCGCCCTTGCCGATTTCGAAACCCCGCTCTGGCTCGACCCCCACCTCGCGGGCAACGAGGCGGTTGCCCGTTATCTGCGCTTTCAAACCGGCGCCCCGCTCGTTGCCGACGCCGGCAAAGCAAGCTTCGCCCTGGTCTCGAACGCCGAGGAACTGCCGCCCTTCGATCACTTCGCGCTGGGCAGCCAGGACTATCCGGACCGCTCCGCGACAATCGTCATGGAGGTGCAAAGCTTTGCGTCTGCGACGCGGTATGATCTGACCGGTCCTGGTATCGAGACATCGCGCAGCTTTGCACCTGGCCCGCTGCCCGCAGACTTCGAAGACCGCATGAACGCAAACCGCGCGCTCTTCCCGCGCGGTGTCGATCTGATCCTGACCTCCAAGGGGGAGGTCGCAAGTCTGCCGCGGTCGACCCGCGTGCGGCGCGCGGCCTGAGCCTGCCGCAGCGGCTGCTGTGGTGTCGATAACGTGGCGTTGATGAAAAGGGGATGCGAGTGGTTTACGTGGCTGTCAAAGGCGGTGAGAAGGCGATCGAGAACGCCCACGCCCAACTCGCCGACCGCCGTCGCGGCGACCGGGATGTCCCCGCGATCACCGATGAACAGGTCCAGTGCCAGTTGTCCCTTGGTGTCGCCCGCGTCATGGCCGAAGGCTCGCTCTACGATCCGGCCTTGGCCGCGCGCGCCATCCGCCAGGCCCGCGGCGACCTGATCGAGGCAATCTTCCTCGTGCGCGCCTACCGCACGACCCTGCCGCGCTTTGCCTATTCCGAACCCGTCGACACCTCGAGAATGCAGGTGTCCCGCCGCATTTCCGCAACCTTCAAGGACCTCCCCGGCGGCCAGGTTCTCGGCCCGACATTCGACTACACCCACCGCCTCATCGAGGACCTCGATGACGATCCCCCGCCCGCGCCACGCGCGCAGCGCAACGGCGGCGATCAGCCCGAGACGGGTCAATCGACCGTTGAACCGCAAGCCATCCCCCACGTCATGTCGCTCCTCGGCCGCGACGGCCTGATCGAAGCCAGTCGCCCCGCAGCCAACGAGCCCGCAGCAAACGTGGAAGAACCCGTCGGCGACCTGACCCGTGAATCGCTCCAGTTTCCCGCCGGCCGCGACCTGCGCCTCCAGAACCTCGCGCGCGGCGATGAAGGCTATCTCCTCGCGCTCGGCTATTCGACGCAGCGCGGCTACGGCCGCACCCACCCCTTCGTCGGCGAGATCCGTTTCGGCGACGTCGACGTCGAGGTCTTCGTCGAAGAGTTGGGCTTCGCCGTCCCCGTCGGCTCGATCGAACTGACCGAATGCGAGATGGTCACCCAGTTCAAGGGCTCCGCCGAGGCCGCGCCCCAGTTCACCCGCGGCTACGGCCTCGTCTTCGGCCAGTCCGAGCGCAAGGCGATGTCGATGGCCCTCGTCGATCGCGCCCTGCGCGCCGACGAGTTCGGCGAAGACCGCCTCGCCCCCGCCCAGGACGAGGAGTTCGTCCTCTCTCATTCCGACAACGTCCAGGCGACCGGCTTCGTCGAACACCTGAAGCTGCCGCACTACGTCGACTTCCAGGCCGAACTCGTCCTCCTGCGAACCTTGCGCGAAGAACACGCCAACAAGCGCGAGGCCGCCGAATGAGCCCTGAACGCAGTCACCGCATCACCTACAACTTCGCCTACCTCGACGAGCAGACCAAGCGCACCATTCGCCGCGCGATCCTCAAGGCGATCGCGGTTCCAGGCTACCAGGTCCCCTTCGCCGGTCGTGAAATGCCGATGCCCTACGGCTGGGGCACCGGCGGCGTCCAGGTCACCGCCGCCGTCATCGGTCCGGATGATGTCTTGAAGGTCATCGACCAGGGCTCTGACGACACCACCAACGCCGTCTCGATCCGAAAATTCTTCATCAAGACGACGGGCGTAAAGACGACGACCTCGACCGAGACCGCGACCATCATCCAGACCCGCCACCGCATTCCCGAGACCGCCCTGAGGCCGGGCCAGGTGCTCGTCTATCAGGTGCCGATCCCCGAGCCGCTGCGCTTCCTCGAGCCCCGCGAGACCGAGACGCGCAAGATGCACGCGCTCGAGGAATACGGCCTCATGCACGTCAAGCTCTATGAGGACATCGCCCGCCACGGCCACATCTCGACGACCTACGCCTATCCCGTCCGCGTCGATGGGCGTTACCTGATGGACCCCTCGCCGACGCCGAAATTCGACAACCCCAAGATGGACAACAGCCCCGCCCTCCAGCTCTTCGGCGCGGGCCGCGAAAAGCGCATCTACGCCATTCCCCCCTATACCTCTGTCGTCTCGCTCGACTTCGAGGATTTCCCCTTCGAGCCGACCCGCTTCGACAAGCCGTGCGGCCTGTGCGGCGCCGAAGGCGTGTTCCTCGATGAAGTCGTCCTCGACGACGCCGGCGGCCGGCTGTTTGCCTGTTCCGATACGGATTTCTGCGAGAACCGCCGCGCGGCAGGCCACAGGGGCGAGATGCTGGCCGACGCCCCCTCGTATGTTGCGGGCCCAGAAGAGGCGGAGCCATGATGCGCCTCGAGATCGACCAGCCAATCCTCGAAGTCGCCGCCGTGACGAAATACTACGGCGACCGCCTCGGCTGCGAGGACGTCTCTTTCGAGGTCTATCCCGGCGAAGTCATCGCCGTGGTCGGCGAATCCGGCTCCGGCAAGTCGACCCTCCTGAACGTTCTCTCGACCGAACTCGCGCCGACGTCTGGCGACGTGCGCTTTCGCCTGCGCGATGGCGCCATGAAGAGCCTCTTCGAAATGACCGAGGCCGAGCGCCGTGTGCTGATGCGCACGGACTGGGGCTTCGTGCGCCAGGACCCGGCCCTGGGATTGCGCATGAGCGTGTCGGCCGGCGCCAATGTCGGCGAGCGATTGATGGCGGTCGGCGAACGTCATTTTGGCCGCCTCCGCGAGGCCGCGACCGACTGGCTTGGCCGCGTCGAAATTCCCCTCGACCGCATTGATGACGCCCCGCGCACCTTCTCCGGCGGCATGCGCCAGCGCCTTCAGATTGCCCGCAATCTGGTCTCCGCCCCCCGCCTCGTGTTCATGGATGAGCCGACCGGCGGTCTCGACGTGTCCGTCCAGGCCCGCCTCCTCGACCTGCTGCGCGGCCTGGTCGAGGAACTGGGGCTCTCAGTGATCATCGTCACCCACGATCTCGCCGTTGCCCGCCTGCTCTCCCACCGCATTCTCGTCATGCGCGAGGGCCACGTCATCGAGACAGGCCTCACCGATCAGGTTCTCGACGATCCCCAGGCCGCCTACACACAATTGCTCGTCGCCTCCGTGCTGCAGGTATGAACAGGGAGTGAGATGAACCGATGAGCCAGCAAAGTGCGACGACGGCGACACCGCCCGCGATCGTCCTCGACAACGTCACGAAGTCGTTCGTGCTGCATCTGATGGGCGGCACCCGCCTCGATGTCGTCCGCAACGTCTCGTTCGCCGTACCGCCTGCCTCGTGCACAGTCCTTGGCGGCCCCTCCGGCGCCGGCAAATCATCGCTCATCAAGATGATCTATGCGAACTACCGCATCGATACCGGCCGCATCCTCGTTCGCACTCCCGGCGGAATGGTCGACATCGCGACCGCCGGCCCGCGAGCCATCTTGCGCCTCCGCGCCGAGACGATCGGCTACGTCAGCCAGTTCCTGCGCGTCATCCCGCGCGTTGCAGCCGTGGACATCGTCGCAAGCCATGGCCTCGGCGCCAGGGAGGAAAACCGCGATCGCGCGATCTCGCTTCTGCGCCATCTGAGTGTGCCCGAACGCCTCTGGGCGCTGCCGCCTGCAACCTTTTCCGGCGGCGAGCAGCAACGCGTCAACATCGCCTGCGGCTTCATGGCCGACAAGCCCGTGCTCCTCCTCGACGAGCCGACCGCCTCCCTCGACAGCCGCAACCGCGAAGCTGTCGTGGACCTGATCGAGCGCCGCAAGCAAACCGGCACCGCGATCATTGCGATCTTCCACGATCAGGCGCTGAGGGACCGTCTTGGTGATACTGTGATCGATGTGACCCGCCACGCTGCAACGGCGGACGGTTCATGACCGCAACGAGGGATAGGACGGCTGAATGAACGAGCATCTGCGAGAAGGCCCCGTCGCGGACGGTTCAGGCGGAGGCGAGGCCTGCGTCCTGACCGATGCCCGCATCGTCCTTCGCGACCGCGTCATCGAATCCGGCTGGCTCGCCGTCGAAGGTGGCCGGATCGCCGAGATCGGCGAAGGCCGCGCACCCGAGCGCGGCATCTCACTCTCAGGCGACATCCTGATCCCGGGCCTGGTCGAACTCCACACCGACCATCTCGAGACCCACATCCAGCCGCGCCCCAAGGTCCTCTGGCCGATCGATGCAGCGCTCCAGTCCTACGATCTCCAGATCGCCGGCAGCGGCATAACCACCGTCTACGACTGCCTCCGCGTGGGCGTCGATGCCGATAACGAGGACGAAGCCGGAGACCGCATTATTGCCATCGCCGAAGCCCTTGGCCGCGCCTCGGCTGCCGGCATCCTGCGCGCCGAACACCACACTCACCTGCGCTGCGAAGTCTGTTCCCACGATGTCATCGTGGCGCTCGACCGCTTTCTCGCTCGCTGCCCCGTCCGCCTCATCTCGATCATGGACCACACCCCCGGCCAGCGTCAGTTCCGCGATATCGAGAAGCTGCGCACCTACTATCGCGGCAAGCTGTCCATGAGCGAAAGCGAACTCGAGGCCTTTTTCGCAGAACGCATCGCCCTCCACGAGGCCAACGCCGAACCACACCGCCGTGCCATTGTCGAGCGCGCCCACGCCGCCGCCATAGCGCTCGCAAGCCACGACGACACCACCCTGGACCATGTCGCCGAAAGCCTCGCCGATGGTGTCGCGATCGCGGAGTTTCCAACCACGGCTGAAGCCGCCAGGGCCTCCGTCGAGGGTGGCATCGCCGTGATGATGGGCGCACCCAACATCATCCGTGGCGGCTCCCACTCCGGCAACGTCGCAGCCGTCGAATTGGCTGAAGCAGGAACGCTCAACGTGCTCTCGTCGGACTATGTCCCGGCGAGCCTGCTCCATGCCGCGTTCGAACTGCCCCGTCTGGTCCCGGGCATCTCGCTGCCGCACGCCATCGCGACAGTCACCGCCAACCCCGCTGCCGCCGTCGGCCTCGATGATCGCGGCGAGATTGACGTCGGCCGCCGCGCCGACCTGGTCCGCGTGACCGCCGCCGCCGTTCCCGTCGTACAATCCGTGTGGCGAGGAGGCCGCCGTGTCTGCTGACGATGACGCGCAAGCCACACCGGTAACGATGCGCACCGAAGCAGGCTGTCTGGTCTTCGTCGTCGGACCGTCTGGCGCGGGCAAGGACACCCTCATAAGGCTTGCCGCCGAGGCGCTTGCCGATCAGCCGCATGTGCGCGTCGCCCGCCGCATCGTCACCCGGGCGAGCAATGCCCACGAGGATCACGGCAGCGTCGACCAGGCCGTTTTCGAGGCCATGAGCCGGGACGGCGCGTTCTGCCTGGAATGGGCCGCCCATGGCCTCAGCTATGGCATTCCCCGTGAGGTCGAGGACAACGTCCGGCGCGGCGCAGTCGTCTTGTGCAACGGCTCGCGGGCGGCCGCAGCCCGCATGCGCCGCCGGTTCGTGAAATCAGCCATCGTCCTCGTCAATGCGCCGCGTGACGTCCTGGCGGCCCGCATCCAGGCGCGCGGACGCGACGTCAGCGTCGCCGGCCGTCTCGATCGTGATCTCGAAAGCTGGTCACGCGACGATGCCGACATCGTCATCGAGAATTCCGGCGCGCCGGCTGATGCGGCCGCCGATCTCGTTCGCTTCATCAGAAGTTTATTGCCCGCACACACATGATGTCCCGTGCGCGGCCAGGATCGCCTCGAAGCTCGAACTCGAAGGCAGCGTTGAGTTGCCCGATCCGGTCGGCATTGATCTCCGCGTAGAGTGCGATTTCCGCCGTCCTGAGCGCTTTCCTGAGCGCGCCGCGCTTATCCTTCGGGAGCGTCTCGAAGCGTTCATCGCTGAGATGCTCTCGCACTTTCGCCAGCAGTTCGAGATCAGGCTCAAAGGGCTCCAGGCTGGCGCGTTCCTCAGGCGAGAGCACCTTGCCCATCAAATCCTTCAGGCCCAACGGACGTCCGCTCTCGCCCTCGCCGGTAATGGCTTTGAGGTCGAACGACGTCACCGCAACCTGGAACGTCTCGCCGGCCGCCTCCCGGGCCTCCCCGGCAAGCGTGACGGCAGCAGTTTCCTTCCGCGCCAGCGAAGCAAGTCGCGCGCGATAAAACGCAATCATCTCCGGTACGCCATTGCACATCCGCGCCTTGAAATCCTGCCCTGCGTAGCGATGGATCTCATCCGCCGCCCGTCTGATGAGATGATAGAACGCCGTCTCGGCCGCCAGTTCGCTGATCGCCCCGCGCGATGAGACCCGCTGTGTCACGCCGGCAGCCAATTGGCGTTCGCCGTCTGAGATCTCCGGCCGGCTGGCTTCGACAGAGGTCGGCTTTGGCTGCGGCTGCTGATAGTCCTCCGGCACATCGCGCCATTTGAGGCACCGGATCCGCCCGCCGCGCACGAGCACCGAATGCTCACACACCCGGCCTTCGCGTGCGAGGAATTGTGGGCTCTTGAGCAGGCGCCGCTGCCGCGCGGTTCGCGCCAACACCCCGCTCCCGTCCCAGAACAGCCAGTGGCCTGGCAACGTGGCGTCGGGCTTGCGCACCCGGACCGCAGTCGGCCAGATTTCCTCTGTCAGCGGGCTGATATCGCGCATCAGGCGCGTGTGATAGATGCGCGCGCAAGACTGCGGGTCGCTGAGGTCGGGACGAGCGGTCTCCTCCGCAACGGGCGCGCGGGAGGCAACCTGCTCCGCCCGGGCCGGCACCGCTGCGAGCAAAATCCCGGCAAAAGCCGTGGCGACAATATGCGCAGCCACCCAGGGCATCAATTTCCCGGCTGGTGTCGTAGTATCGCGGTGGCCCACGTTGATCTCGCTTTCCATTGCTTTTCCGCGAATCACATCCCGTCACTATGTGGCGAGCCCCCGGTTGTCTCAAGGCGGACATACGGGGCAACGCCGGTTTCTGTCAAAGGCGTGGGCCTGGCGCCATGCCGCCCGCTTGTCCCCTTGCTGGAGGCTCACGCTTCGATGCCGCTGCTTCTCGTCCTGGCGTGTGCCTGCTTCATCGGCGGCCTCATGATCCGCCTCATCGACCCGGTCGTCCCCGAGGTCGCAGCCGGTCTCCTGACCACCGAGGCAAGTGTCTCCCTTCTCGCCTCGGCCTATGCCGTTCCCTATGCGCTGGTCCAGCCCATCCTCGGCCCCATCGGCGACCTTGTCGGCAAGACGCGGGTCATCAAGATTTGCCTTGGCTGCCTCGCCGCGGCGACGGCCCTGTCGGCCATGGCAACCTCGATTGAGGTCATGTTCGCCGCCCGCGTCCTCGGCGGTCTTGCCGGCGGCGGCATCATCCCCCTCGCGCTCGCAACCGTTGGCGACAACGTTGCCTTCGAGAAGCGTCAGGTCGCCCTCTCCCAGATTCTCACCGCGATGATCGCCGCCGTCCTCGTCGGCACCATCGGCACCGGCTTCGTCGCAAGCCTGATTGGCTGGCGCGGCGCGTTCTGGATCGCAACCGCGATGGCCGTCGCGGTCTTCGCAATCGCACTCGTGACGCTGAAGGAAAGCCAAGATCGCACCGCCCGCCAGACCCTCGCGGAGAAGTTCGCCAGCGCCATGGACGGCTATCGCCTCGTCTTCGCCAACGCGCGCGCTTATGTCTGCTACGCCGGCGTCTTCTTTGAAGGTGTTCTGATCTTCGGCCTCCTGCCGTACGTTGCCACCCTCCTCACCGCGCGCGGCGCGGGCGGCAGTTTCGAGGCGGGCATGGTGCTGGCGGGCATGGCACTCGGCGGCCTCGTCTACACCCAGCTCGTCGCCCGCCTGATCGGGCGCATGGGCGGCGTCGCCAACCTCATTCGTATCGGCGGCGTCTTCCTGGCAGCCGGCTTTTTCGGCGTTGCAGCCCAAGGCGCCTGGGGCTTCGAAATGGCAGCTTTCGGCCTCATCGGCTTTGGCTTCTATTCCATCCACAATTCGCTACAGACCCAGGCAACCGAACTCGCCCCCAAAAACCGCGGCGCCTCCGTCGCCCTCCACGCCTTCTTCTTCTTCCTTGGCCAGTCCGCCGGCCCCGTCGTCTACGCCGTGGCGCTCGACGCCGTGCCGGTGTGGCAACTCCTGAGTGCGGTCGCCATCATCGCGGTCGTCCTCTCCACCCTCCTCGCCCAGGCCCTGCGCCGTTGAAAAGGCCCGGAGGTTCCGGGCAAAAAAGAGCCCACCACGCAATGCGCGATGGGCTCTCCCCGCTACTGCGAGCGCCTTCCATCAGGCGAAAGCACCCGCAATCTCGATCAGCTCTGCGACGCGTGGACTACTTGTACGCCGTCGTGTGCCGCCGCCCGAAAAGGTTGAAGCGATAGCCGATGCCGGCGCTGATGATCCACGGATCGAGTTCGACGTCGGCCGTGATGTTTGTACCGCGCCAGCTCGCGTCGAGATCGATCCACGTCTTCTTCACGTCGGCGTTGAGATACCAGCCCTGGCCGAGTTCCACGTCGACACCGGCCTGCAGCGTGAATCCAAACGCATCGTCGATGTCGAGTTTGGGGTTGCCGGCAAGGCCGGATGCGCTCTCGCTGAAGAAGTGGATGTACTGCACACCGGCGCCGATGTACGGCTTGAAGCCGCCGAGACCATCAAAGTGATATTGCAGCGTGATCGCCGGCGGGAAGATCCAGGTGTCGCCGAGGTCGACCCCGTTGAGCGCGCCCTTGCCGTCAACCTGATGCTTGGCAAAGCAGCAGAACAGCTCGGCTGCGATGTTGTCGGTGAGGAAGTACGTCAGCGTCGCGGACGGAATGACTTCCGTGCTCACTTCCGCATCAGCCCCCGGAATGACTGCGCCACCGCTGTAGACGGTCGCACTCGAGTCTGGCGCAACCACGCTGACGCCGGCGCGCACCATGAAGTCGCCCTTGTAATCCCCCGCGACCGCAGTCGTCGCGGCCCCCGTCAACACGAGACTGGCGGCGACAGCCAGCATTGATGCAAGTCTATGCATTGATAAGTTCCCCCGTTCGTAACCCGTTCGTAGCCCAATCTGAGATTGAGATTTTCGCCTCGAAGATCTGAGGCCCGTACCCCAAATGAAAGCGACCCTGAACCCGATCTCGGAACCCGATATGCCGGGCAGGTGCATCATTTCACCGCCATCCATAAGGTCCGAATCTCCCTGAGCGCGCCAGCGCGTAGAGGCGCAGAAGTCTGACCTAGATCAGAGCGTGCCTCATGTCGGAAATGATGTGATCCTCTCGCCACAAGTGTCGCGTCATTCTGTCTCGTCGAAAGGCCCGAAAAGCCCGAAACACTAGGCTTCTGCGCCCTTTCGCCAGGCCGCTGGCGGCGGCCTTCAAGACCGCCGTGAAAGCCTTTGATCGAGATCAATGAGCAAAGCACGGCGGACGCCAGACTGTGGCGCTCGGATCTGCCGAAAGGCCGCCCGACCGGCGGCAAACACAATGTCCAACAAGGCTACATCAACCGCACGCCCACCAGACGACGGGTGTGGTACACGCCGCGCGTCCGGCGCCTTGCGCCCGTCCGTCGAAGAAGTCGCGCTGGCAGATTTTTTCGAGCAGCACGGCACCATGCGCCGGCTCCCCGCGGATCGCGTGGTCCGGGACTTTGCCGAGAATGACCTCCGGCTAGCGCTGGTGACATCGGGAATGATCGCAGCAGCGATTGATCTGCCGGACGACCGGCGTCAGGTTCTCTGCATTTACTGCCCCGGCGATGTCATCTTCGCGGATGCCTTCGCGCCAGCCGCGACCGTCCGACTGCGCGCGCTCGCCGATGTCGAACTGCGCACCATGTCTTCTCCCGCGCTGGACGCTGCCCGCGAAACCGCGCCCGCGACCGTATCGGTCCTGCTGCTGGCTGCCATCGAGCACCTGTCGGAACTGATGCTGCACAGCGCCGCGCTCGGCCGCCTGCGCAGCGAAGAGCGTCTCGCCACATTCTTTCTCGAACTCGCGCTGCGCATCGGTCAACCGCGCCAAGGCACCGCGACCCTGAATTTCGAGATGCGCCGCGAAGATATCGCCGACTACTTGGGCCTCAACCGCGACACCTTGAGCCGCGCCATGAGCCGGTTGCGCCGCGATCATGTGGTCACCTACGTCAATGCGGGCTGCTTCATTGTCAATCTCGACGCGCTGAGCGCCCGCACGCCCCTCGGGCCAGCCCTCTTGGCCGCGCACAAGATCACCTGATCATTGCCGCATCATGGCCGCTCCCAGCCCCACCAGGCCGCGATCGCATCCCCCATGATCAACCGCTTGTCGTCGGCGTTGAGCCAGTCGAGTTCGTCCGTGAACATCGTCACGCACTGCCGCCACGAGCACGGCATCTTCGAGATGTCGGTTCCCCAGAACATGCGCTCCGGCCCGAACGCATCGTAGATCTGTCTCAGATACGTGTGCATCGGCCGGAACGGGTAGCCCTCGCTTGAATAGCCCGGCGCCCCGGTCGCCTTGACCGCGATATTGTCATGGCGCGCAAGCCGGATCAGCTCCGGCATGTGTTCCATCGCGGCATCATCCTTCAGCGTGGTCAGCCCGCCGCGTCCGCCGAGGTGGTCGATTGTGAGGCGAAGCCCGGGATGGCGCTGAGCGATCGTTCCGATATCGCTCAGGCAGTCCGTCGCGAGCATCGAAATCGGCACGTTGGCCTTTTCCGCCGCCGCCCAAAGCCAGTCGAGCGTTCCATCACCAACCATTTTTGCCCGCGGCGCGCCAAGCATCACGAACCTGAGCCCCAGCATCCCCGGCGTTTGCCGCCACGTCTCGATACGCTCCGCCGACGCGGGCTCAAGCGGCACGGACCCCATCACCGCAAACCGCCCCGGATAGTCCTCGACCGCCTTGAGCGCCAATTCGGTCGAATCCGGATCCCACCCCGGCGGATGGATGATCGCCCCATCAACGCCCGCTTCATCCATCATCGCGATGGCTTCGTCGGGCAGGAACGAGGTGATCTGCCAGTGCGACGCGTTGCTGGGCAGCCCCTGGCTCCACAGATGCACTTGTGCGTCGATAATCGCGCCGGTCATGGCTTATTCCTTGACTTCACGCCGTGAGTTGGCTAGCGGTCACGCTGTCGTCCGCCTCGCGCCTGCCACTGCGAGTTGCCGTCCGGCGGGCCGGAAATTGTAGTGCCGGTCAAGCAGCCCGTGCCGGGGATTATAGCCGCGGTCGACATCGACGAACGTGTCGAGGTGCACCGATACCCGGTTGAGCCCCCGGCCCGCTTCGATCGCTTCCGCGACGCGGCGCGCGATCGCGTCGTCGTCGTAGTTGGCAATCGCCGGGTTCGGATCGGCGAGCCGCACATTCGCATCGATCAGCAGGCCCTGCGCATCCGCGAACGCTTCCATGTCGCCAAGGCGTGTCGTTAGATCGTCCGTCAGGTTGATCTGCATGACGAGGCCATTGATCGCCGCGAACCCGGCCAGCGCCTCGATCGCCTGAGCCACCGTCTCGCGCGCCTCCCATTTGAAGCCGGAACTGACCGAGTGTGCGAACTTGCTGCCCTGCTTCGGCTCGTGCTTGGACGAATGCGACTTGCCGACGATGATCTTGAGATCGCCAAGGCCGGCGAGTTGATCGAGATCGCCCGCGATGTCGGAGAGGTCATCCGTTGCGCCGACGATCTCGAGCCCGGTGACGAGATCGCGATGCCCGTTGAGGATCGCGCGAGCGTCTTTGCCCGGCACGCCCAGTGAGAACACCGCGAAACGTATGCCGGTGCGCGCGAACATTTCCATCCGCTGCCGGATCTGCGGGTCGACGAGATCAGTCAGCGGCACCCGCACATGACGGATGCCCATCTGGCTGAGGCGCATCAGCGTGTAGTCGTTGCGTGTGCGTTTGCGCGCG
This sequence comes from uncultured Alphaproteobacteria bacterium, assembly GCA_963696075.1. GTDB lineage: Bacteria > Pseudomonadota > Alphaproteobacteria > Rhizobiales > Hyphomicrobiaceae > CAJQQK01. Next base: position 244,500 of record CAVOJD010000006.1, read on the forward strand.
AACTCCTCCATCGGCCCGTTGTAGGGCAGATCGACCGGCGTCGCCCAGGCATGCCGGAGCGGCACCGTGATCGCCGTGTCCGGCGCATCCGCCCACTGCGTCCGCGAGGCCGGCAGCGTGTCACCCTTGGCAAGTCCCTCCCCGTCCGTCGGGATCACGCGCACCCGGTGACCCGTCGCATAAACGTCCACCATCGCGTAGGCGAACTTGCCGACATCGTTGCGCCCATACTGATCCGGCGGCTCGATCGCATACATCTCCGCGTAATCCTGCCGGATGAAACTTGTCGGCATCAGGCAGTAGAACAGCGTCTCGCCGGCGCGGTTGAAGAAGTAGTGATGTACGTGTCCGGAAAAAACCGCCTCGACCTTGTGGCGCTGGACCAGGTCCAGGAACCATGATCGGCCAGGCTCGGCGTAGTTGTCGTAGTGGCTCTGTTCATCAGGCGCGTAAATGAACGGCGGATAGTGCGAACACACGAACAACCGCTTGCCCGCGTTGTCGGTCAGCGTCTTTTCGAGCCACGCCTTCTGCGCCGCCTCAAACGTCGTGTTCGAGTTGACCAGCGATGAGTTGATCATCGCGAACACACAGCCCTCGTGTTCGAAGGCGTGATACTGCTCGCCGAATGCCGTCTCGAACTGCTGGATGGTCTCGGCATCCGCAGGCCCCGCCGGCGCGTCCGGGTTCGGCTTGTCGCCGATGTCATGGTTGCCCGGCATCACATGCAGCATGTCAGCGACGGGCGCGAAGATCTCCCGCGCCTCACGGGCCGCATCCTGATAGGTCGGCAGGTGCGGCAGCGTATGGACGAGATCGCCAAGGTGGAGCACGAAGGGTGGCTGTTCCGCGGCAATGGCGGCGATCGCGAACCGGGCCCTGTCATTGGCGAGGTCGTTGACCGGAAACGGCGACGATTGGTCGAGTTTCGCCGGCCTCACGTGCGTGTCGGTAATGATCGCAAATGAGAAAAGTGGCGTCTCGCCGGTCCCGTCTGCCATGTCGTGCCTCCGCCTGTCGATGAGCTTTGATGCACTCTAGGCGGCTTGCGAAGGCCGGACCAGCCGGTCACGCTCTTATCGCCGCACTGATTGCGCGCCAGCCCTCAGGACTTCAGCGTATCGAGCTTGAGCCGGTGCATGAAGCGCCGCCGGGCGTGCCGGTGCATGCGGGGCGCGTGCGGCACGTGGTGCCGGGTTGCCCCGAGCAAGACATCACACGCAGCCTTCAGCGTGCCGCCCTCTGCCCGGCTGGCAAACAGCCCGCCGACCGCCGTCACGATCCGGTCGAGGTCACGGTCTCGGATGCCGGAGGCAATGAGCTGGCGATGCGTGTTGATGAGATATTCGACATTGGGCCCCGAGATGCCGCGCGCCGCCCGGATCAGCCGCGCCTGGGTGCCAACCGGCAGTCTCCCGGCATAGCTCGGATGCGCCGGTTCGACGACGTAGGCGACACCATCGACCTCGCCGAGCATGCGCTGGTCGCCGCCTGCGATCTCCATGCGCACGTGCGCTTCCCGGTAGACGCCTGAGATTTGCTCGCGCGCCCTGAGGTAGCCCATGACGTGGACGTGGTCTGCCTCTGCGATCCTGTAGGCCCAGCCATGACAAACCCCGCCCCGGTCAAGCCCCAGCACAAGCCCGGGCCGCTCATGCGAGCCGCGATGATGGGTCGAGTAGATGCAGAAGCCGCGATGGTAGCCGACGATCCGTGCCGGGTGCCGGGTCTGATACCGGAACCCCGGGTTCCACATCAAAGACCCATACCCGAACACCCAGTGGCCCGCGGCATCGATGGCCCCGGTCACATCATCGACAACAGAGAGTTCCCGTTCAGCCGTCATTCCGCCTTGCCGCCATCCGCTTTCGGATGCCGCCCGAAGTCGGGCGCGGCCGTGTCCTGGCCGATATCGATGATGCTCTTGCGCACCCCGCGCGCCTCCGTGAAGAGGTGCTGCAACCTGTCCCCGTCCCCGAAGCGGATCGCGCGCTGCAGATCGGTCAGGTCCTCGCTGAACCGCCCCAGCATCTCGAGCACGGCTTGCTTGTTGTTGAGGAAGACGTCGCGCCACATCACCGGGTCCGATGCTGCAATCCGCGTGAAATCCCGGAACCCGCCGGCCGAGAACTTGATCACTTCCCGGTCGGTGACTTCTTCCAGATGCCGTGCTGAGTTGACGATATTGAAGGCGATCAGATGCGGCAGGTGGCTGGTGATCGCAAGCACCATGTCATGATGCTCCGGCGTCATGATCTCCACATCCGATCCAAGCCCGCGCCAGAACTGCGCCAGCCGGTCAACCGCTTCCGGCGCGCTTGTCTTGGTCGGCGTCAGGATGCACCAGCGATTGTCGAAGAGTTCGGCAAAGCCTGATTCCGGCCCGGAGTTCTCGGTGCCCGCGATCGGATGCCCCGGCACGAAGTGGACGCCTGCGGGAAGGTGCGGCGCGACATCACGCACGACCGAGCCCTTGACCGAGCCGACATCTGTCAGGATGGCGCCAGCCTTGAGGTCGCCCGCAATCTCGCCGGCCACCGCGCCACAAGCGCCGACCGGCACGCACAGGATCACCAGATCGGCATCGCGAACCGCATCACCCGGCGACGAGAATATCTCATCGACAAGACCGAGCTTCAGCGCCGTCTCCCGCGTCTGAGCCGTGCGCGCATGCCCCGTTATGCGCCGGGCGAGGCCGCCGCGCCGCATCGCATGCGAGAGCGACGAGCCAATCAGGCCGATGCCGATCAATGCGACCGTGCCGAATGGTTCGTGTTCGCCCACAGCCTTGGACGTTGTTGCCGCGCTCATGATCTCAGCTCTGTCCCAGAAAAGTCTTCCAGCGCGGCAATCACGGCCTTGTTCTCGTCGCCCGCACCGATCGTCATGCGCAAGGAGTTACCAAGCCCGTAACCGGCCGTGCTGCGCAGGATGATGCCGCGCTTCTTGAGGAACTGATCCGCCGCCTGCGCGGTATGCGCGCCCGCGCTTGGGAAGTGGATGAGCGCGAAGTTGCCGACGCTGTCCGTTGCCGTGAGCCCGATCCGCGCCAGTTCCTTCATCGTCCACGCCAGCCACTCGTCGTTATGGGCGACGGCCGCCTCGATATGTCCCCGGTCGCGGATCGCCGCTGCCGCCGCCGCGATCGCCGGCGCCGAGACGTTGAAGGGCCCGCGCACCCGATTGAGCACGTCGGCAACGCCTTTCGGGCAGTAAGCCCAGCCAATTCTCAAAGCCGCCAGCCCGTGGATCTTCGAGAACGTTCGCGTCATCACGGTGTTCTCATTGGTCGCGACCATCTCCAGGCCGGATTCGTAGTCGTTTCGGTTGACGTACTCGCAGTAGGCGGCATCGAGCACCAGCAGCACGTCGCCGCGCAGCCCCGCCCTCAGCCGGCGAACCTCCGAGAATGGAAGATACGTCCCGGTCGGATTGTTGGGATTGGCGAGGAACACGATCTTGGTGCGCTCCGTCTGGCACGCAAGGATCTGATCGACATCCGCCGTCAGATTGCGTTCCGGCGCAACCACAGGCTTGCCGCCAGCCGACAGCGTCGCGATCTTGTAGACCAGGAAGCCGTGCTCGGTGTGGATCGCCTCGTCGCCCGGGTTGAGATAGGACTGCGCCAGAAGGTTGAGCAGTTCATCGGAACCGGCGCCGCAGATAATCCGGTCGGCCGCGATGCCATAAACCCCCGCGATCGCGTCGCGCAGCACATGCGCAGACCCGTCCGGGTAACGCTCGAGACGGCCGGCCGCCTGCCGGTAGGCATCGCGCGCCGCCTGGCTCGGGCCCAGCGGCGTTTCATTCGCCGAGAGCACGATCGGCTCTGCATGCCCTTCGACTGCATGTCCGCCCGGCACGTAGGGGCTGATTTCAAGAATACTGGCGCGGGGGCGCGGGCTGTTGGCTTCCACCATTGGATTAACTTTCGCTTATCCTGCGCGACCACCAAATGATCGCGTGCCGTTGATAGGCGTCAGCGCCGACGAAATCAAACGATGCCTGAGCCTCATTTGTTGTTATGTTTGAGAAAATCGGACCGACCCCGCCCGCAACCAGCCGCCGGACCCGCGATCGGCCCCTTTGCGAAGCGCCACAAAACCTGTAGGACGGTCCTCCCGGCGGGCTCGAATGACCGCCACGATCGATGGCAGTGAAACGGAACGATCCGAAGCCGTGAACACGGACGCAGCAAATCCCCGCCAACCGGCTGAAATCAAGCCCTTGGACGAGGCCAACAACCCCACCAGCCCCGTCGTCACATTCGGCGACGGGAAGAGCGGCGGCCTGCAACTCGAGGGTGGCCAGGTTTTGTCGCCCTTTACGATCGCCTACCAGACCTACGGCCGCCTCAACGCCGACAAATCGAACGCGATCCTCGTCTGCCATGCCCTCACAGGCGATCAGCACTGCGCCAACGTCCACCCGCGCACCGGCAAGCCCGGCTGGTGGGAACTGCTGATCGGCCCCGGCCGCCCGATCGACACCGACCGCTTTTTCGTGATCTGCCCCAACATCATCGGCGGCTGCATGGGCTCCTCCGGCCCCGCCTCGATCAATCCCGCAACCGGCCAGCCCTACGGCCTCTCGTTTCCCGTCATTACGATCCGTGACATGGTCGCAGCCCAGGTCCGCCTGATCGACCATTTCGGCATCGATGAGCTGTTCGCCGTCGTCGGCGGCTCCATGGGCGGCATGCAGGTCCTCGAGTGGGCCGCGAACTACACCGATCGCGTCTTCGCCGCCGTGCCGATCGCCACCGCCGCCTGGCATTCCTCCCAGAACATCGCCTTCCACGAAGTCGGCCGCCAGGCCGTCATGGCCGACCCCGACTGGTGCGGCGGTGACTACCTCAGCCGTGGCGTCGTCCCGCGCCGGGGCCTCGCCGTCGCGCGCATGGCAGCCCACATCACGTATCTTTCCGAGGAGGCGCTGCAACGCAAGTTCGGCCGCAACTATCAGGACCGCCGCGACCTCTCCTTCTCCTTCGACGCCGACTTCCAGGTCGAAAGCTACCTGCGCCACCAGGGCTCGACCTTCGTCGATCGCTTCGATGCGAATTCCTACCTCTACATCACGCGGGCCATGGATTATTTCGACATTGCAGCCCGTCACGATGACATCCTCGCCGACGCCTTTCGCGGCACCCGCACGCGCTTCTGCGTCGTCTCCTTCACCTCCGACTGGCTCTACCCGACGCGGGAATCGAAGGAGATCGTCCAGGCCCTGAACGCCGTTGCCGCCAACGTCTCCTTCGTCGAGATCGAGAGCGACAAGGGCCACGACGCCTTCCTCGTCAACGAGCCTGAATTCTTCTCAACCGTCGGCGGCTTCATCCGCGCCGCAGCCCGCCGCCGCGGCATCGCCGAGGAAACGCGCTGATGGCCGCCCGTGATGCCAACGAAGCACCCGAAACCGCCGGGGCGCCAACGCGGCCAGGCGAACCGCGCGTCGACCACCTCCTGATCGCGGAAATGATCACCCCCGGCGCCCGCGTCCTCGACGTCGGCTGTGGCGATGGCGCCCTTCTCCAACTGCTCGGCGAAAGGCGCGGCGCCGATGGCCGCGGCATCGAGGTCGAGCGGGAAAAAGTGAACGCCTGCGTCGCCCAGGGCCTGTCCGTGATCCAGGGTGATGCTGACATCGACCTCGACCACTACCCCGACAAGGCCTTTGAGTTCGCCGTCCTGAGTCTCACAATCCAGGCCACGCGCTATCCCAAAACGGTGCTCGAGAACCTTCTGCGCATCGGCCACCGCGCCATCGTGTCGTTCCCGAATTTCGGCCATTGGCAGATCCGCACGTCTCTCCTCTTCACCGGCCGCATGCCCCAGACCCGGAACCTGCCGGAGCCGTGGTATCTGAGCCCGGACGCGCATCTGTGCTCAATCGTCGATTTCGCCGAACTGTGCAAAATCGTCGACGCCGAAATCGAAGAGGCCGTCGCCTTCAACACATCGGGCCGCCGCTTGCCAATCAACCGCTCGATCGGTCTCCAGAACCTCTTCGGCGAGAAGGCCGTGTTTCGGCTCCGGCGCGACTGATCATGTCCCGTTTCTGCGCGCCCCGCCCTTGATCCGCCCCGCTCCACGCACCGCTTTCGCCGACAAGTTGCGATAAATTTTGGCACCTCCGTTTGATTTCCGGCAACGTCTGGCGTCCTAAACCCTGGGTTCCAGTCGACAGGAACTGAGAAGGGATCAAGATGTCTGCAGCTCCGAAGTTGGAAGCCGTCGAGCGACGCGCCTCCGAACGGTTTCCAGCCCACAAGACGGCATTTGTTCACGTCGGGGGCGCCGCAATTCCATGCGTTATCGAGAATATCTCCGAAGGCGGCGCGCTGCTCGTTTTCACCCAGAAGATCAAGCTCCCCCCCAGCTTCGAACTGACCTCACCGGACGATCAGATCACCTTGCCGTGCAAGCGCCAACGCACCTCCGGTCTGACCGTCGCGGTCGAATTCGTTCGGGATTGAACAAGCCGCGCGCCGCGCTGGGCCCGGCACCAAACCGCCGCCCGCCGGCTGGGCGTCATGCTCAAGCCTGGTTCCATCCGGACACAACACGCTCTATCGTGACGCCATAAGATTGCGCGTGCGCGGAGATGTCCATGACAGCCCTCGAAAACCTGGCAAAGCTCGGCCTGACGCTGCCCGAGGCGCGCCCCGGCGTCGCCAACTACGAAGCCTGGGTACGCACGGGCAACCTGGTGATGACGTCGGGACAGGCGGCCTGGCGCGATGGCATCCTCCACTTTCCCGGCCGCCTCGGCGCCGAAGTCAGCGATGAAGAGGGCTATCAATCCGCCCGCCTTGCCTGCCTGAACGGCATCGCCCAACTGCAGGCCGCCACCGGCGACCTCGAAAAAGTCCGCCAGGTTGTCCGCGTCGAAGGTCTGGTCCACTGCGCGCCCGGTTATCGCGGTCACCCCCACGTGCTGGATGGCGCCTCCGACCTGCTGCGCGACGTCTTCGAGGACCGCGGCCGCCACACCCGCACCTCCCTCGGCATCTCGGACATGGCCCTGAACGCCTCGATCATGCTGATGTTCTGGGCGGAGGTGGCGGACTGACAGACACCTTCTCGCCGCCAAAGCTGACGACGAGACGCCTCTACCCCCTGATCACCGCCCCCGTCGCCTTGGCGACGGCAGCCACGATCTTCTCGGAAACCGCCTCGATCTCCTGGTCCGTCAGCGTCTGCTCTTTGGGCTGCAGCGCGACCTCGATCGCGACCGACTTCTTGCCCTCGCCAAGCGCCTTTCCCTCGAACACATCGAACACCGAAACGTCCGCGATCAAGGCCTTGTCGGCCCCGCTCGCCGCCCGGATGATGGCGCCGGCTTCGGTGTCCTGATCGACGACGAAGGCGAAATCGCGCGTCACCGCCATCAGATCCGAAACGTCGAGGGGGGCGCGCGCCCGTGATTTACGCTTCTCCGGCGGCAGCGCGTTGAGGGCGATCTCGAACGCGGCGACCGGCCCGTCAAGGTCGAACGCTTTCGCCGTGGCGGGATGGATTTCGCCGAACTGGGCGAGAACGAGCTTCGGCCCGAGCCGGATGACGCCGGATTTGCCGGGATGGAACCAGGCCGGCGCATCGCGCGTGATTTGCGCCCGCGTGGTGTCGATGCCAAGCGCACTGAGAACAGCCGCCGCATCCGCTTTCACATCGAACACGTCTGTCGGACCTTGCGCCTCGCGCCAATCCCGGCCATGGCCGCCAAGCTTGGATTTGCCGAAGCGAACGCCGGAAGCAAGCTGTAGTTGCCCCTCCGGCGTATCGTCCCGGTAGGCTTGGCCAAGTTCGAACAGGGCGGCATCCTCGAAACCACGATTGGCGTTGCGCCGTGCCGCCGCCAGAAGGCCCGGAAGCAGGCTCGGCCGCATCGTCGACATGTCGACCGAAATCGGGTTGGCGAGCTTGAGGCTGTCATCGCCGCCGCCGAAATGCTCAGCTTCCCGCTGCGGAATGAACGACCACGTCACCGCTTCGACCATGCCGCGGCCGGCAAGCGTTCGCCGCGCACGCCGCGCGCGCTTCTGCCCTTCCGTCAACACAGCCCGCGTCACGCCATGAATACGCTCCATCGCGACCGCCGGCACATTGTCGAGCCCATAGATGCGGATGATCTCTTCGACCAGATCGGCCGGCCCGTGAATGTCAGGCCGCCAACTCGGCGTGATCACCTTCCACTGCGGCCCCTTGCCCTGGATCTCGCAGCCGATCGCCTCGAGGATCCGGCGTCCTTCCTCGCCCCCGACGTCGACGCCAGTGAGCCGCTTGACCTTGCCGAAATCGAACGAGATGACGTCCCCGCCCTTCGGCGCGGCGCCGGCGATCTCCGCTTTGGATGGTCTACCACCGCAGATTTCGAGCACCATGTCGGTCGCAAGATCGAGCCCGGGCTCAACGAAGGCGGGATCGACGCCGCGCTCGAAACGGTAGCGCGCATCCGTGATGATGCCAGCCTTGCGTCCTGTCTGCGCGGTCCGCGCGGGATCGAAATAGGCGCATTCGATCAGCACATTTGTCGTCGCCTCGGTGCATCCGGTCGTTTCACCGCCGATCACCCCGCCAAGCCCCAGGACGCCACTGTCGTCGGCAATGACGCACATCTCCTCGTCGACCGTGTAGGACTTGTTGTCGAGCGCCTCGAACGTCTCCCCGGCCTTGCCAAGCCTGGCGCGGATCGTGCCGCTGAGCTTGTCGGCATCGTAGACGTGCAGCGGCCGGCCGCGGTCGAGCGAGACGTAGTTCGTCATATCGACCAGCGCACTGATCGGCCGCAATCCGGCAGCCTTGAGCCGCTGTTGCATCCATCTCGGCGCCGGCCCGTTGGTGACGCCGCGGATATACCGCCCGGCGAACACGGGACACGCATCGCCCGTCCCGGCCGCAAACTCGAGCGCGATCGGAACCGGTGAATCGAAATCACCTTCCACGTCGTTCCTGAGCGCGGGCTCGGGTTTCAACGTGCCAAGCCCCGCTGCTGCAAGGTCACGCGCAACACCGCGCACGCCCGTGCAGTCAGGCCGGTTCGGCGTAATCGCAATCTCGATCACCGGGTCATTCAGCCCGGCAACGTCGATGAATTTCTCGCCGACCCGGTCGCCAAGCGCTTCATCCAGTTCGATGATGCCGTCATGGTCCTCCGAAAGCTCCAGTTCGCGCTCGGAAAGCAGCATGCCGTTGGAATCGACGCCCCGCACCGGCCGCTTCTCCAGCGTTATGCCCGTGCCCGGAATATAGCTGCCGATCGGCCCGAAAACGCCGACAAGACCGGCCCGCGCATTCGGCGCCCCACACACCACCTCAAGCGCCGGCGCCCCCGGCGCCGTTTCGACCTGGCACACCTGCAACCGGTCGGCATTGGGGTGCGGCTTGGCGTCCAGAACCCGCGCAACCGTAAAGGCGCCAAGCGACTCCGCCGGGTTCTCGATACCCTCCACCTCGAGCCCGATCGCCGACAGCGTGCGCTCGATCTCCGCGAGCGAAGCGTCTGTCTCCAGGTGGTCTTTGAGCCAGGAAAGCGTGAACTTCATGATCGTCCTATTGGTCTTTTTTTCTCAGCGCGTCGTGCGGCTATAGGCCGTTTCCATAAAATATTGAAGGGGCGCGGCTACTTGAAGATTTTGAGCGGTTTCACGGTCTCTCCTTGCGCGCGCCGGGCGAGGCGGATTTTGCCATAGATCCAGGCAAACGAGATGACGATCTTGATCAATGTCAGCCCGTAGAAGATGCGAAAGATGAAGGAATAGATCCAGAACCAGATCGAGCCCTTGTTGATGTAGAGCGACGTCAGTCTGAGATCGAAGTGTTCCATGACGTCGAAGAAGCCGCCGCGAAAGACGAGATCGAGGGCGAACAGCGCCGTCGCGATCGGCCCGCCAAACACCGGCTCCGTCTTGTCGGAAAAGATCATGAACCCTTCGTGCTGCAGATAGAGGCACGAACACGTGAAGAGCACATAGAAGAACAGCATCGACACCGCCATGAACCGGTAATAGCCGAGCGCCTGGCGAAGCATGTTGCCGCTGAACGAGAAATCCACCCAGCGGTCGATCTCTTCGTGCTTCGAGTCGTGATAGAAAATAATGAAGATGACGGTGCCGATCATCATCGCGCTGATCGCGATCGCCACCAGTATCGACCCTTGCATCTCTCCGAGCATGGTCATGGCTCTGCGCTCCCGGCTCCGTGGTGCGCGCCGGGGCGCGCGCGGGATCTAGACGGACATGCCGCGTGCCAGCGTCGGCACGTCAAGCGGCAGGAAGCCGTAATGTTTCATCCATCTCAAATCAGCAGAAAACATGTCCCTGAGATCCGGGATGCCGTATTTCAGCATCGTGATCCGGTCGAGGCCCATGCCGAACGCGAAGCCCTGGTATTTCTCCGGGTCGAGCCCGCAGTTCGCGATGACATTCGGATGCACCATGCCCGAGCCGAGGATTTCAAGCCATTGCCCGGGCTTGCCGATCGCAGCCGCATCGACGTCCACTTCAACCGACGGCTCCGTGAACGGGAAGTGTGACGCGCGATATCGCATCGTGACATCATCAACCTCGAAGAACGCCTTGCAGAACTCCTCCAGGCACCATTTGAGGTGGCCGAGGTGCGTTGCCTCGTCGATCACCAGCCCCTCGATCTGATGGAACATCGGCGTATGGGTCTGGTCACTGTCGCTGCGATAGACACGTCCGGGCGCGATGATCCGGATCGGCGGCTTCTGCGCCAGCATCGTGCGGATCTGCACCGGGCTCGTGTGCGTGCGAAGCACCTTGCGCACGCCGCTTTCTGGCAGTGGGTCACTCGGCGCCGAGCCAAGCATGTAGAACGTATCGTGTTCCTGCCGCGCGGGGTGGTCGTCGGGAATGTTGAGCCTGGAGAAGTTATAGTCGTCCGACTCGATGTCGGGGCCTTCGGCGACCGAAAACCCCATGTCGGCGAAGATCTCGATGATCTCGTCGAACACCTGCGCGACGGGGTGGATGCGCCCTTCGCCAAGCGGCCCCGGCGCGACCGGCAACGTGACGTCGACGCGCTCGGTCTTGAGACGTTCTGCCAGATCCTGGGCTTCGAGCTCGCCGCGGCGCTTGTCGAGGCTCTCACTGACCCGCGACTTGATCGCGTTTACGGTCTGCCCGAACGCCTTGCGCTCGTCCGCCGCGAGATTGCCGATCTGCTGCATCAGGCCGGAAACACGGCCCTTCTTGCCAAGTGCACCAACCCGTACCGCATCCAGTGCAACGAGCGTGTCCGCCCGCTCGATTTCCGCTGCGATTTCGCGTTCCAGGGCGTCCAGCGTTTCCGCGTCCATCTCACGTCTCCACCTGGCTTGGCGCGCTGCGGCGCGCACCCGCACGATCGGCCTCAAACGAACCGAACCGGCAGGGCCGCGCGGCCTGATGCTTTGCGCGCTGGGCGTGTCCCCGCCGGGACCGGTTCGCGCCAAACAGTTGTGGTCAGGCCTTCTGGGCCGCGTCCACGGCCTGCTTGGCTTGCTGGACCAGCGCGCCAAAGGCTGCCGCATCCTTCACGGCGATGTCGGCCAGCACCTTGCGGTCGAGTTCAATCCCCGCCTTGTTGAGGCCGTCGATGAACCGGCCGTATGTCAGGCCATGTTCGCGCGTTGCAGCATTGATCCGCTGGATCCACAGCGAGCGGAACGTCCGCTTGCGCCGCTTGCGATCGCGGTACGCGTACTGCATCGATTTCTCGACCGCCTGCTTGGCGACGCGAATGGTATTTTTGCGCCGGCCGTAAAAGCCTTTGGCGGCCTTGAGAACTTTTTTGTGTTTCGCATGGGCGGTTACGCCCCGTTTCACGCGGGCCATCTAAGGTCTCCCGAATTCGTCCGGCATCGCGCCGGATCAATGTCTGGAATGGGTGTGCAGGTGAGGAATGTCGTCGGCCTGAAACGCCGCCGCCTATGGCCTCAACGATTATAAGGCATGTATTTCTTGACGATGCGCGCATCCTCGTCACACAGCACCATCGTGCCGCGCGCGTTCCGGATGAACTTCTTCGTCCGCTTGATCATGCCGTGCCGCTTGCCGGCTGCTGCAACCTTGACTTTGCCCGTCGCGGTCATCTTGAAGCGCTTTTTCGCGCCCGCCTTGGTCTTCATCTTGGGCATTTCGCTCTCCTGTGTAAGCCGTCGGCCGGGCCGACTGGCGTGTGACCACCGGCTTCCCTCAGATTGCCCGCCCGCGCCAATTGGCATGCAGGACGGCCAAATCACCCGCTCCGGTCGCCTTTTCGAAAGGACAACCGGGCTGCCGAAAGGCAGGAAGCGGGCCGCAAGCGGAGTGGGAGTTGCCGGATGTGTCTAAGCAACAAAAGCCGCCACGGCATGCCCTGCCGGGCGGCTAGCTGGGCTTATAGGGCTGAACACGCCGACAGGCAAGCGCCATTCGGCGATTTCTTGGCCTGAAAAGCGCCTCCCTCAGCGGAGGCTGGCGTACGGGGCCGGCGGTCGTCCCCCCGGCCCGCGACTTTGGATGGCGCCTAACCGCGCGGTGCGAGAACCATCACCATCTGGCGGCCTTCGAGACGGGGCTCGCTCTCGACCTTGGCGATTTCCTCGGTATCGGCCTTGACGCGAAGGAGCAGTTCCCGGCCAAGCTGCTGGTGCGCCATTTCCCGGCCCCTGAAGCGCAGCGTGACCTTCACCTTGTCGCCTTCGTCGAAGAAGCGGACCATCGACTTCATTTTCACCTGGTAATCGTGATCATCGATGTTCGGCCGCATCTTGATCTCTTTGACCTCGACCGTCTTCTGCTTCTTGCGAGCCTCGGCGGCTTTCTTCTGTTCTTGATATTTGAATTTGCCGTAATCGAGAATTTTCGCGACAGGCGGGTTCGCGTCGGGCGAGATCTCGACGAGATCTAATCCTGCCTCCCGCGCCCGTTCCAGCGCGTCGGTTTTGGAAACAACACCGTGGTTCTCGCCTTCTGCATCGATCAGGCGGACTTCACGCGCCAGGATGGCCTCGTTGGTCTTGGGACCAGCGGGTTCGCGCTCCTGCTGGCTTCTATGTGGTCGACGGATGGTGGCATCTCCTCAATTATTGCACCAAAAAATGAACCGCGGCCCCGCTGCGAAGCGCGCCTTGACGCGCAAACAACTGGGGACACGATCCTAGATTGATAAATCACTAGGCCGAGTCAAGCAATTTGATCGCCCGCGGCCTGGAACGATCAGCCCGATTGGCGGGGCTGTGCAAACGGTTGAATGACGCCAGCGCGGGCCTTCTCGGCGAGCAGTTCGTCATAAATCTGTAAAGTTTTTGATTTCATCAGGTCCGTCGTGAAGTGCGCCTGGACATGCGCCCGCGCGCGCTCACCCATGGCGCGCCGGGCGTCTGGATCAAGCAGGAGCGCGGTTTCGAGGTGCCGCGCGAGGTCCGGCGCGTCGCCTGGAACAACCAGCCAGCCGGTTTGTGAGCCGGTCTGTGAGGTTGCGTCCGCGTCGGGCGGCGCGCGCACCGTTTCCGGCGGTGCGCCGTGCCGGGTCGCGATCACGGGCGCCCCCATTGCCTGCGCTTCGATCGCTGTGCGCCCGAACGCTTCCGGATCGGTTGATGCAACTACGGCGACGTGGGCGGCTGCAAACGCAGCCGGCATCTGGCTCTCATGCCCGACCAACAGGACCCGCTCCACCAACCCCGCCTCGCCCGCCTGCCGGATAAGGCCGTCCCGGTAGGCTTCGCGCCCCTGGTGATCACCGGCCAGCACCACGACACTGTCGGACACAGCCGCCCGGTCGGCGATCTGCCGAAACGCCTCGATCAACACCTGTTGCCCCTTCCACGCCGTCAGGCGGCCGGCAAGCAGGATGATCCGGGCGCCGGCGGGAACGCCCCATCGGGCGCGGATCGCAGCGATATCATCATCGCTCACCAAAGCTGGATCATACGCCGGGCCAACGCCGCGGTGGACAACGCGGATCCGCGTTCTCGGCGTGCCGTAGCGCTCCTCGATCAGCCGCGCCGTATAGTGCGAATTGGCGATCACGAGCCGTCCGCGCACCATCACGCTGTTATAGAGGCGCTTGATCGCGCCGTTCTCGTTGTACGCCCCGTGATAGGTCGTCATGAAGGGGACACCGGCCCGTCGGGCCGCGATCAGTCCGCTCCACGCCGGCGCCCGGCTGCGGGCGTGAATAATCGCCGCGCCCTCTCGCCGCGCAATCGCTGCGATCCGGCCGGCGTTGGCCACGATCGTCGCCGGGTTTTTCGAGGCGACGGGAAGCCGTATCAGTTCGCCGCCGGCCGCTTCGAGATCGCCTTCGAGCCGCCCGCCCTCACTGACCACCAGGGCGCGCCCGCCATGAGCCGTAATCGCGGCCGCCATCTCGATCGCTGACAGCTCCGCCCCGCCCGTTTCGAGTTCGGGGATGATCTGCAGTATGGTGGCTGGCCGAGCTGACACCTGACGACGATCCTTCGTTCATCCGCCTCTCGGCTGGAGATGCAACGCCCAACAGCACGCCGATAAACGCATTCGGCAGATCGACGCAATAACCCGCTAGAGTGCCCGCTCGCCTGTACGGAGCCAGCAGCCTATGCCGACCACAGACACCGGACGCGACAACATCGAAGCGCCGCACCACCTCCCGGTCGGCGCTGGCGCCGATCGCCGCTCCATCGCATACCTTACCCGCCCGGGCAACGCCCCCGGCGTTTTCTGGATGTCCGGCTTCAAGTCCGAAATGCGCTCCATAAAGGCGAGCTATCTCGATCAATGGGCGGCCGCTCGCGGCCACGCCTTTACCCGTTTCGACTATTCCGGCCACGGCCTATCCCAGGGCCGCTTCGAAGACGGCACCCTCAGCCGCTGGCTCGAGGAGGCCGCCGCCGTCTTCGACGCCGTCACGCAAGGCCCCCAGATCGTCGTCGGCTCCAGCATGGGCGGCTATCTGGCGCTGTTGATGGCGCGCCAATTTCTGGCCAGAACCGGTATAGGCCGGCCCGGCCGGATCGCGGGGCTGGTCCTGATTGCTCCGGCCTGGAACATGACGGACCTGATGTGGAAAAAGGCCCCCGACGAGGCCCGCCGCGCAATTCTAGATGATGGCGTCTGGCTGCGCCCGTCCCGCTATGAGGATGGTCCTTATCCGATAACGCGGGCCCTGATTGAGGATGGCCGCGCCCATCTCTTCGCAGACGCGCCATGGAGCCCCGGCGCCCCCGTCGAGATCATCCAGGGCCGCAACGACCCTGACGTCCCTTATCACCACGTCGCGCAGCTGACCCGGCTCTTGATCGATGTCCCCGTGACGCTCAACGAAGTGCCGGACGGCGAGCACCGCCTCTCGCGGCCCGAGGATCTGGCACTTCTGGCGGCGCGCATCGAGCATCTTCTCGACGCCCACGCGCCCGGTTGATCTTCAATCTTTTAAGTGCGGTGACAGCGCCTGAGGCGCCTCAGTATTCGATGATGGCGTAGAAGATCCTGTCTTCCGTGCTGCCTTCGTCGCGTTTCACCATCAGCCGCGTAAACTCTTCCGCTGTCCACCGGAACCGGACCAGATCACCCTCCTGCGCCCCGTTCGTCTCGATCACCTTGCGCGCCTTGATCGCGAACTGCATGTGATTTCCCGGCGCCGACATCCTGACCGTTGCGAGCGCAGCATCAGCGTAGGCATCCGCCAGCTTCTTGACGGCGGCCATGTTCGGCAGGCCCTGCCCGGGCTGGCCATATTTCATGGCGCCGAGCATCACGAGGCCCGGCATGATCTGCGCAAAGTCCGGCACGTTGTTGAAGTCCAGCGATACCTTGACCCGGCGCGGCGCAAGCTCTTCGATTGTCAGAACATTGGCCTGCTGCCGGGGCAACTGCTTGAGCTGGTCGATCACCTGCGCGCTGTCGCCGAGTTCCATCAGGAAGCCGCACCCGAAACGATCCTCGGTGGTGTACTGCTGGCCTTGAATGTCGATCGGGCGGGGCTTGGCGTTGGCCCCAAGATGCTCGACCGACTGGCACAGGCCCTTCTCCACGAACTTCGCCGTGACCGGCTGCAGTTCCATGATCGCCTGATAGAATTTGAAGACGTGCTCGGCATCGCGCGGGAAGTCGAACTGGCTGGTCGCCGCCGCCGTCCCATCGTCCCGGAACGTGATCGTCGCGTCGAAATTGTAGCAGCCGGCAAGCCCGACACCGGCCAGGGCAACGACGGCGAGCCGCCGGGCGGCGCGTTTCAGGTGGGCGATGTCCATGTGGCGATATCCTCGGCCTTCAGCTGCTGGAAACGTCGATCCACCATGGTTACGAAACGCGGCTTAAATCATGACGAAGACGGCTGACCAACGTGTAGCATGGTTAACCCGGGCCTACTGCGTGTCGCGTCCGCGCGCTCAGCCCGCCTCAGTGAGAAGCGCGGCGAGGCCCTCGCGATAGGTCGGATAAATCAAGTCGTAGCCGAGCCTCCGCGTCAGGAGATCGTTCGATACTCTTTTGTTTTCGCTATAAAAACTGCGCGCCATCGGCGACAGATCAGCGTCTTCGAAGCAAACTTCCGGCGGCGCTTCGATGCCAAGCAGCCCGGCCGCATGCACCAGCACATCCTGGGGCGGGGCCGGCAGGTTGTCCGTGATGTTGATGGCATCATGCGCCGCAGCGTCCGTCAGGGTCATGATATGGCGCACCGCGCCGGCGATATCGTCGACGTGGATCCGGTTGAAGACCTGCCCCGGCTTGATGATGCGCCGGGCATTCGGCCCGCGAACCCGCTCAAGCGGACTGCGGCCTGGGCCATAGATGCCGGGCAGGCGCAGGCAGTTGACCGGCTTTTGACATTGAGCCCCCCAGGCAAGCCACGCCGTCTCGGCAGCCAGTCGCCGCCGTCCACGCTCCCCCGTGGGCGCCAGCGGCGACGTCTCGTCGACCCATCCGCCGCCCGTGTCGCCATAGACCCCGACCGTCGAGAAGTATCCGACCCAGCAAAGGCTCTCCAATGCGGCAAGCCTGTCGCCGAGCGCCGCCAGGACGGGATCGCCGTCCGCCGTTGGCGGCGCCGAGACGAGAAGGTGCGTCGCCCCCTCAATCGCAGCCATCAGCTCCGCCGTCACATCGCCGGCCTCGCCCGAGAAAAGCGCGCCCCGGTAGCCGGCCTTTTCAATGTCCTGAACGCCGTCCGCCGTCCGGCTTGTGCCTGTTACCTGCCAGCCCTCGGGCGAGAGCAGCCGCGCCAGCCGCCGGGCGGTATAACCGAACCCGATTGCAACCAGATGGGTCATGCGTTCGAACCAGCCTTTCTCTGAGAGATCGCCATGTCCCATTCATTCAGGACGGCGGCATCGGTTTCGCGCTCGCGGCGCAACCGCCGTTCGCGATCGACGTCGTCCGGCTCACCGAGCCGCGAGAGCGCCCAAACCGCCATCGCGCGCACCACCGCCGCGGCGTCATCGAGGCATCGCACCACTGCCGGCAGCAATGACGCATCGCCTGAATTACCCGCCGCAATCAGCGCGTTACGCACGATCCGGTCGCGCCCGGTACGCTTCACCGGTGTCCCCCGGAAGCGCGCATGAAACGCAGCCTCATCCATCTCGATCAGCGCCGCCAGCGGCGGATCATCCGTCTCGACCCGGGCATGAAACCGTGCCTCCCCTGCCGCTGCCGCAAACTTGTTCCAGGGGCACACCGCCAGGCAATCGTCGCATCCAAAGACCCGGTTGCCCATCGCCGTGCGAAATGCCAGCGGGATATGGCCGGCGAATTCGATCGTCAGATACGAAATACACCGCCGGGCATCGAGTTGATACGGCGCCGGGAATGCATCCGTTGGGCAGATATCCAGGCACTGCCGGCAACTGCCGCAGTGGTCCGTCTCCGGCTCATCCGGCGCGAGCGCGGCATCGGTCAGGATCGCGCCGAGAAACAGCCACGAGCCGAAGTCGCGCGAGACCAGGTTGGTGTGCTTGCCCTGCCAGCCGAGGCCGGCCGCCGCCGCCAGCGGTTTTTCAAGAAGCGGCGCGGTGTCGACGAAAACCTTGACCTGAGCAGCCCGTGCGCGCGGCAATGCCGCCGGCGACCTGCTTCAGGCGCCCCTTGATGACGTCATGATAGTCGCGCCCCTTGGCGTAGCGCGCAATGACGCCCCGCGATGTCTCCCGCAGCCGCGCCAGCGGATCGTCGTCCGGCCCGCTGCCGTAATTCGCCCCGAGCATGATCACCGACCGGCACCCGTCCCACAGCGCTGACGGGTTGCGTCGCCGATCGAATGTTTCGGCGAGCCAGTCCATCTCGCCATGATAGCCCTTGTCGATGAAATCCTTGAGCCGCGGCCCAGCCTCATCAATTCGCTCAGCCGTCGTGAACCGGCAAATCTCGAAGCCGTATTCCCGCGCCCGGGCGCGAATGAACTCTTCTGGCGATTGCGGCACTGACGGCTCCGGCGACAAGGCGACGATCTAAGAGATAGTGCCACCACCTGTTTTCGTCGACCTCACCCAGACGCGCGACGCCCGCAAGTGCCGATGCAACCGGCCGTCGCATCGCGCTGTCGCCAGAATTCTCGCGGCAAAGCAGCCGTTAAGCGACACAGCCCGGTAGCACCCACAACCCTCTTCATCGGCGGCACAGCCGCCGGGGAGCGCCTGCGACCCGCGCCCTTGGCGCGCCCCCGCGGGCCGAGCACACTGAGCCCTCCTCATCGGCGGCACCGCCGCCGGGGAGCAAGCGCGACCCGCGCCGTTGGCGCGCCCCCGCGGAGCCGCAGCGCACTTGCACCGCAAGTGCGCGTTACGCGGCGTGAGCGCAAACAACCATTCGGCGGCACAAGCCGCCGGGGAGCAAGTGCGACCCGCCCGTTGGCGCGCGCCCGCGCAGGGCCAGCGCTGCGCAGCAGCGCGGTGCGGCCCGTGAGCGCAATCAGTGACTAAAGATATCGTCGTCGAAGCCGGCGAGGTCGAGGGTTGCGCGTGTCGCCAGGAAATCGAACGCGGCCTGCGCCAGGCCCATGCGCCCTTCGCGCTCAAGCATCATGTCGAGCCGTTCTTTCAGCTTGTGCAGGTGCAACACATCCGAGGCCGCATAGGCCTGCTGCTGCTGGCTGAGTTGGGCTGCCGCCCAGTCCGAACTTTGCTGCTGCTTCGACAGTTCAACGCCGAGCAGCTCCGACGTGATGTCCTTGAGGCCGTGCCGGTCGGTATAGGTCCGCGTCAGCTTTGAAGCGATCTTGGTGCAGTAGATCGGCTGCGTTTCGACACCGAGATACTGCTTGATCACCGCGACATCGAAGCGCGCGAAATGGAAGATCTTGAGAACGTCCGGGTCCGCCATAAGCGCTTTGAGGTTGGGCGCGTCGTAACCCGTCTGTGAAAGCTGGACGAGATGCGCGCTGCCATCTCCGGCGGATAGCTGGACGACGCAAAGTCGGTCGCGATGCGGCTTCAGGCCCAGGGTTTCGCTGTCGACGGCGACAGATTTGCCGAATGAGACCGAGGCGGGAAGATCGCCTTTGTGGACGTGGATCTTCGCTGCCGCCATCGTCAACTCCGTCAGTTTTCGGGCTGGGTGCCGTCGCTGCGCCAATGATGGTCAAAAGCGACCCCTGCACGTGCACAGGTCGGTCGATCGGCGATTTTCGGCGCCTTGCTGCGCGCGATCCAAAGGATTGGTGCCCAGGAGAGGACTCGAACCTCCACGGGGATACCCCCGCTAGCACCTGAAGCTAGTGCGTCTACCAATTCCGCCACCTGGGCTGACCGGTCGCACCGGGCGACCGCTCAAGAGCGTGTCAGTTAGTTCGCTCCGCGGCTATTGTCAATCACAGCCGTGACCTGAGAGTTGCTTCACAAGACCATAGCAGGCGATGTATGGCTTCGCAGATGGAATGACGATTGGAATGATTGCGCCGCCAGCGGCGGGTCGCACGCCAGGATCGATCGAAGCAATCGAAGCAGAAGAGCCGGGAAGAACATGACGACGCGAAATGGGCGCGGTCAGCTTGTGACCGTATTCGGAGGTTCCGGCTTTGTCGGCCGCCACACTGTGAGGGCATTGGCACGGTCGGGCTGGCGGGTCCGCGCGGCCGTGCGCCGGCCGGATCTTGCAGGCCACCTCCAGCCGATGGGCAATGTCGGCCAGATCCATGCCGTCCAGGCCAACGTGCGCTATCCTCAGTCGGTTGCCGCCGCCGTCGACGGCGCTGACGCGGTGATCAACCTCGTCGGGATCCTCGCACCAACCGGCCGCCAGTCGTTCGACAGCGTTCACCTGAAAGGCGCTGATGCGGTGGCAAAGGCCGTGGCGGCGGCCGGCATCGAACGGTTTGTCCACATGTCAGCGCTCGGCGCCGACCCGAAATCGAACTCAGCCTATGCCAAATCCAAGGGCCAGGCCGAAAAGGCTGTCCTGGACGCCTGCCCCGGCGCGATCATCGTCCGGCCCTCGATCATCTTCGGCCCCGAGGACGAATTCTTCAACCGCTTCGCCTCGATGGCGGCCTCTGCCCCGCTGCTCCCGCTGGTCGGCGGCGGGCGCACGCGCTTTCAGCCCGTTTTCGTCGGTGACGTTGCCGAAGCCATCAAGAATGCCTGCGAGGGCGCCGGCACGCCGGGTACGATTTATGAGCTTGGCGGCCCGGAAACGGCGACCTTCCGCCAGCTTCTCGAGCAGATCCGCCAGTGGACCGACCGCCACCCGGGCTTCATGCCGCTGCCGTTCTGGATGGCAAAACTGATCGCTCTCGTCACCTGGCCGCTGCCCAACGCACTGCGCCCGATGACCGTCGACCAGGTGCGCCTCCTGCAACACGACAACGTCGTCAGCGAAACAGCCATCCAGGAAGGCCGCACACTGGCAGCGCTGGGCGTCGCCACGCCTCATCCCACCGCTGCGATTGTTCCCGAATACGTCGAGCGTTTCCGCCGGCGCGGCCAGTTCTCGCATTATCGCGGCTGAACCTGGGCTCGAACCTGAACCTGAGGCTTAACGCGCCGGCGCGGCGGCCAGCTTAAACCGAATGAGGAGCCGATGGCCCCGCCGTTGCTCAGCCTGAAGGATGTCCGCCTGACCTTCGGTGGAACACCACTGTTCGAAGGCGTCGATCTCCAGGTGCTGCCCGGCGACCGCATCGGCCTCGTCGGCCGCAACGGTTCGGGTAAATCCACCCTCTTGCGCATTGCAGCCGGCATCATCGAGCCCGACGACGCCGAGCGCTTTATCAAGCCCGGCATCCGGGTTGCCTATCTGCACCAGGAACCGGATATTTCCGGCTATCCGACGCTCCTCGATTTCGTCGAGTCCGCCTTCCCCGACGGCGAAGACCCTTACCGCGCCCGCCTCATGCTCGGCGAATTGGGCCTGACCGGTGACGAACGCCCCGGCGAAATCTCCGGTGGCCAGGCCCGCCGCGCGGCGTTGGCCCGCGTGCTGGCGCCTGAACCCGACATCCTGCTGCTGGATGAGCCGACCAACCACCTCGACCTGCCGGCGATCGAATGGCTCGAACGTGAACTGAAGGCAACGCGCTCCGCCATCGTCCTCATCAGCCATGACCGCGCCTTCCTGCGCGCACTCACCACCAAAACCGTTTGGATCGACCGCGGCCGTTCGCACGAACTCGGCAAGGGCTTCTCCTTCTTCGAGGCCTGGCGCGATGAGCTTCTCGAGCGCGAAGAGGTCGAGCGCCACAAGCTCGACCGCAAGATCGCGCGTGAACAGCAGTGGATGCACGGTGGCGTGACGGCCCGGCGCAAGCGCAACGTCCGCCGGGTCGCCGAGTTGGCCGACTTGCGCAGCCAGCGCCGCGATGCCCGCACCGCGCCCGGCGAAGCGCGCATGGAAGTCAGCGCCGCCGACCGCTCCGGCAAGATGGTCATGGAAGCCAAGCACATTTCGAAAAGCTACGGCGATATCGACCTGATCGAAGACTTCTCGATCCTGATCGCCCGCGGCGACCGCGTCGCGATTGCCGGCCCCAACGGCGCTGGCAAGACCACCCTCCTCAAGATCCTGACCGGCGATCTTGCCCCCGACACCGGAACCGTGCGTCACGGCGCCAATCTCGAGATCACCACCCTCGAGCAGTCCCGGGAAACGCTCGATGATGCGACGACGCTCAGCGACACCTTGACCGGCGGGCGCGGCGACAGCGTCACCGTCAACGGCCGCCAGCGCCATGTCGCAAGTTATCTCAAGGACTTCCTGTTCCAGCCCGAGCAGATGAGATCACCCGTCAGCGCGCTGTCCGGCGGTGAAAGAGCGCGCCTGATGCTGGCCCGCGCCCTGGCGCGCCCGTCGAACGTGCTCGTCCTCGATGAGCCGACCAACGATCTCGACCTCGAAACCCTCGACCTGCTCCAGGAACTGGTCGCCGATTATCCCGGGCACCGTCCTCCTGGTCAGTCACGACCGTGATTTTCTCGATCGCACCGCAACGAGCCTCATCACCCTCGACAGCGAGGGCCGTTGGCGCGAATTTGCTGGCGGCTACACCGACATGCTCGCCCAGCGAGGCCCCGTTGGAGAGACGCCTTCAAAACCGCGCACCGGCGCCGATGGGTCCGCCGAGTTGAAAAAGAGCGCTGCCAAACCGCAGCAATCCGCGACGCGCACCAGGAAATTATCCTTCAAGGACAAGCACGCGCTCGAAACACTCCCCGCGCGCATCGAAGAACTCGACAGCCAGATTGCGGCGCTGGGTGAGACCCTCGCCAAACCCGACCTGTTCACCCGCGACCCCGCAGCCTTCAAGGTCGCCAGCGACGCCCTCGAACGCGCCGAAACCGAAAAGGCCGACGCCGAGGAACGCTGGCTCGAACTGGAGATGCTGCGCGAGGAAATTGAGGGCTGACGAGGGCGGATGGCGCGGCGGCGGACCGGTTGGCCGCGCCGCCCTCCCGACAGCGCCTATTTGAGGTCGTCCTTGACCTCATCGCACTTCGGTCCGAGGAACTCGTTGATGTCGTCGACGACCATCCTCTGCAACACGTTGAACGTGTTGTCCGTGGCGGTCGCCGTCCACATCGCGCCCTTGACCAGTGTCGGCGCTTCGATCTTGCCCCAGTTGAGGGCCGCCTTGACGGCCTTGCCGTCCTTGAACGTGACATCTGGCTTGAACGAGAAGTTGATCTTGGCGGGTTCCTTCTCGCGCTCAACCGTGCACGCAACCGTATGGTTTTCCAGGCTCAACTTGAAATCGGCCTCGTCCATCGCCTTGATCATCTGCGCGCGCGGCAGCTTGATGTCGGCCTTGCACACCACCGGCCCCCACGGCCACGACACGCCAGCGCGCGACACCATCTTGTCGAGCTGGGATTTACGCCATGATTTGAGGACGTTACAGGTCACGTCATCGCCGGGCTGCTTGAGGCGGAAGACAGAACAGATCTTGATCTTGCATCCCTTGCGCGCTTCCCGCTCCGCGAGTTCAGCCGGCGTCAGTTTGATTTCCGTTGCCGTTTCAGCGCCTTGAGCGCCGATCGGGATCAGGATGGGTGTGAGGGCAAGAAGCAGTCGTGCGGCCGTCCGGCCCGGGAATTCTCGAAGCGCCATCTTTGGGTGAACCTTCAAGCGTTACATGGAAATGCGGATGTGCGCCGGACGAACCTGCGACCCCTGAATTGGGCCCAAGAGCAGGCGATTTTCCCCCGGCATTTCGCACGTCGCACACGATTGTGACGTCAATTGTAGTGTTGGGCCTTGTCCTGGCTTGAACCCACAGGTCACTCAAGCCATATCACCGGGAATTACGCATCCAGGCTGTGTCTCGATTGGGGAGCAGCCGCCGCCTTGGAAACCTCGCTTGCGTGCGCCGCAATGGGCACGGCCTTGAGTGATCCGTCCAGGTCGGCATATTCGGTCGCTTGATTGGAAGGACTGGAACGAATGGCACGTCTCACCCGCCTGTCGAGCCCGATGTTGCTCGGGTTCGAAGAGATCGAGAGCCTGATCGAGCGCGCGTCGCGCAAGTCCTCCGGCGACGGCTATCCCCCTTATAACATTGAACGTTTGCCGCAACTTGGCGATCAGCCCGAACGCCTGCGCATCACCCTTGCCGTTGCCGGCTTTGCCGAAGACGACCTCGATGTCACGGTCGAGGACAGCACCCTCATGATCCGCGGCCGCCAGAGCGAAGAAACGGAACGGGAATTCATCTATCGCGGCATCGCAGCCCGCCAGTTCCAGCGCTCCTTCGTCCTGGCTGAGGGCATGGAGGTTCGCTCGGCTGGATTGCGCAACGGCCTCCTCGAAATCGATCTCGTGCGACTGGTGCCCGAACGCCTCGTTCGCCGCATCGAAATCGGCGGTAAGCCCTCCAGCGACTGAAAGTCCTTCATCGCGTCATGCGAATCGCTCACCTTCTCCAAGGAAGCCTTCGCCAGGACTCAAAAAAGACAATCCTGTGTGTAAGGCCTCGCCGAGGTGCGCGTTGCCACCATGGGAAGGACCTGCAATGTCGATCGACCAAAACGAATCTGCCGACTACCAGTTCGCCTTCGGTTTGCGTGAACCTTTGATGAGTGATGAAGAGTTTGCCGATCTTGGCCAGGGCGAATGGGCCTACATCCGGCCCCTGACGCCGCAGCAGGCCCGCGCTGTCTTTCCAACCGTCGATGATCTGCCGAATGATGTGGATCTTTATGCCCTGCTGGCAGCCGATGGCAGCCCGATCGTTCTGACGGATGACAAGGGCACGGCCATTTCCCACGCAATGGGGGACGAACTGGAAATCGCGCACCTCCACTAGTCCCGGCCAAAACCAGCTCGGCTGACTGGACCGTTTCGAGCAGAGCGCCAAGGCACGTCCTTGCGCCAAACCGCGACGCGAGGCCGGACCGCAGAGGTTCGCTCCCTTGCTGCGTCTGATCGTTGCTTTTGAGATCGCGGCACCGAGGCGCGACTGCCTGGCGCCTGCCTTTGCCGCGCGAAAATCCTCCCCTTGTTTGCGCACTGCGCCATGAGCCTCATAATCGAGTCCGTGATGCCTCGATAGCAGCCTTCGCGATCGATTGCCGCCCGGCCAGCGCGCAGCACCTCGCCCCCCATTTGCCAGAAAACACCGCAGCCGGATCGCCGACATGATCGCTCGCCAAGCGTCGCCGGCGCGCCCTTGACCCTCGCGCCACTCCCGTCTGTCATGAAACGACTGAAGTCACTCTTGAAGGTGCGCCATGAACGAGATGCCGGTTTTCGCAGGCAAGGACCACCCGACCGACCGGGACGCTGTCCAAGCCTGGCTGACACGTTTCGAGGCCGCCTTGAAGGCCAATGATCCCGCCGCCATCGCAGCCCTGTTCGAGGGCGATAGTCACTGGCGCGATGTCCTGGCCTTCACCTGGTCACTCACGCCTTCGGTCGGCGCCGAGGCCATCGCGGAAGGCTTTGCAGCCCGACAGCCGAACATCGGCGCATCAAACTTTGCCGTCGATCCGGACCGCACCCCACCGCGGCGCGTCAAGCGCGTTGGCCGGGAATGCATCGAGGCGATCTTTGGTTTCGACACCAACGTCGGACGCGGTTCCGGTGTCCTCCGCCTCGTCTCCTGCCCGGATGCGATCGGCCACAAGGCCTGGGTCATCTCGACGACGCTTGAGGAACTGACAGGCTTTGAGGAAAAAATCGGCGCCCGGCGTCCGAGCGGCGCTGCCTACTCGCGCAACTTCGGCGGCGACAACTGGGCTGACGCAAGAGAGCGGGCACAAAACTACGACGACCGGGATCCGACCGTCCTCATCATCGGCGGCGCACAGGCGGGCCTCTCCATCGCAGCCCGCCTCAATCAGATCGGCGTCGACAATCTCATCGTCGAAAAGTGGCCGCGGATCGGCGATAGCTGGCGCATGCGCTATCACTCGCTCGCGCTGCACAATTCAATCGACGTCAATCACCTCCCCTACATGCCGTTCCCCGCGACCTGGCCGACCTATATTCCAAAGGACATGCTCGGCCTGTGGTTCGAGTTCTATGCCCAGGTCATGGAGATCAACCACTGGACCAGCACGGAATTCACACACGGCGAATGGGACGACGCAGCAAAGTGCTGGACCGCCACCTTGAAGCGCGCGGACGGCACTGAACGCGTCATGCGCCCGCGCCACATCGTCTTTGCAAACGGCGTGTCGAGTTATCCGCTGATCCCCAAGATCGAGGGCCTCGACACCTTCGCCGGCGACGTCATCCATTCGGAAGGCTTCGACAGCGGCCAGCCCTACGCCGGCAAAAACGCGATCGTCATCGGCACGGGATCTTCCGCGAACGACATCGCCCTCGACCTTCACAGCTTCGGCTGCAACACCACGATCGTCCAGCGCGGCTCAACCACCGTCGTCTCGATCGACCCCTCAGCCAAGCTCAACTATGCGCTCTACGAGGAAGGCCCCCCGATCGAGGATTGCGACCTCATCGCGTCTGCCGCCACCCCGCCGCTCATCCTCGAGGCCTACAAGATGGCCGTGAAGCGGATGAGTGAACTCGACCATGACATGATCGAGGGCCTGAAGCGGATCGGCTTCAAGTTCGATCTCGGCGAGGACGACACCGGCCACCAGATGAAATATCGCCGCCGCGGCGGCGGCTATAACCTCGACGCCGGCAGCTCCGACTTGATGATCAAGGGCGAGATCGGGCTCATCCACAACGAGACGATCGCGCGCTACGGCCCCGAAGGCGCCATTTTGAAGGATGGCACCGTCGTCCCGGCTGATCTCATCGTGCTCGCAACCGGCTACTACCCGCAGGCCGAACTCGTGCGCCGCGCCTTGGGTGAGGAAATGGCCGACAAGATCGGCCCGATCTGGGGCGAAGACGACCAAGGCGAACTCGCCAACATGTTCAAGCGCACGCCCCAGGAAGGCGCCTGGTTCATCGCCGGCAGCCTCACCCAGTGCCGCATCTACTCCAAGGTCCTCGCCCTCCAGATCAAGGCGATCGAGGAGGGTCTGGTCGAACGAGGATCTGCCGGGACAATTGCCGGATAGGCTCGCTTTCAGCGCGCCTACCCGACCACGCCCTCGTCCATCAGCTTCCCGATCTCGTCCGCATCGTAACCGAACTCGTCCAGCACCTCGCGCGTATGCGCGCCGATCGTCGGCGATACGGCGAGGCGATCGCCGGCCTCGTATTTCGGCATGCCGGGAATGTTCGGCACCGGCCAGGCATCGTCCGATCCCGCCTGCTCAAGCCAGGAGAACAGCCCAACCGCATTGGGCTGCGGATGCTTGATGAAGTCGGAGTACTCTTGCACCACCTCGTGCTGGATGCCGTGTTCTTCGAGCCGCGGCTTCCATTTCGCCGTCGGCCCGTCGGCCAGCGTATCGCGCAGCTTGGCGACAAGGAAATCGGCTTCCGCGAACCGGTTCGCCATCGTGGCGTAGCGCGGATCATCCTTGAGTTCCGGCCATTCCATCGCATCACACAGCCGCTGCCAGTCGCGGTCCTTTGCGCAGAGCACCTGCAACCAGCCATCCTCGGTTGGAAATGTACCCGACGGCGTCGCCGCGATCTTGAACGGCCCCTCGCGGTAATTGTCGAGCAGCCGCACCACCTGCACGTTGGCGGATGCTTCCATCAGGCTGATCTCGATCTTCCGCCCCGGCCCGCCTTCGCGCCGCGCATAAAGCGTCGACTGCACCGCCTGCATCGCATAAAGCGCGGTCGACATGTCATTGACGATGACGGGCGTGCGGTGCGGAATGCCGTCCGGCCCCTTGTTCTCCGCCATGAAGCCGGTGAACGCCTGCAACACCGGGTCCATCGCCGGCCGCTCGCGGAACGGCCCCGTCTGCCCGAAACCCGACACCGAGACATAAATCAGCCCCGGATTGATCTTCGACAGCCGTTCGTAGGAATACCCCAGCCGGTCGATCACGCCCGGCCGGAACCCTTCGAGGAACACGTCCGCCTTTTCGATCATCCGGTCGACGATACCCTGCGCGGCCTCGTGCTTGAGGTTCATCACGATGCTGCGCTTGCCCATGTTGGCAGACACCGAGAACGCGGTGTGGTCGCCATAGGTCTTGCCGAGGTGGCGCGCCCAGTCGCCTTCCTTCGGTTCGATCTTGATGACATTCGCCCCGTTCTGCGCGAGTAGCATCGCGCAATAGGGCCCCGCCACGCCTTGTGACATGTCGACGACCGTAAGCCCTTCATAGGGCCGTTCGAAATTCATCTGTCCTGTCCTCGCCCGTTTCCTTGAACGCGTTGATGTGTCTCAGGAATTATGCCTCAAGTCCCGGTCCGGGTTTCTCCGGAAACTGCAGCACAAGTAGATCGAGCCCGCCGTCGCCCGCTTCGATGCGCGGCGCATCCTCATCGCGCGTCACGAACACCGTCGACCATTTTTCGTAAGCCTTGCCCGCGAGAACGAGTGAGCCCTCCGCCACCAGCAGATACTGTCCCCCGCTCCCTGCCGCGCTGGGCATCGTCTCGTGCTGGCCGGCTCCGAACCGATAGAGCCACGCCGCCATGCCGTCTGCCTCCAACGGGAAAATCGTCTCGGCCACAGGTCCTGCAAGCGTGGCGCGCACGGCAGCCGTCGTCGGCCGGATGCCTGCCTTGAGCTTGGTGCGCTGGTTTCCCTTGGTCAGGAGGTCACGCGCGCCGGGCATATACTTCGCGCCGGGGTCCCACCGCTGGCGCAGCGTGAAATACTTGACCCCCGTCTCACTCGCAACGATCGGCCCATAGGGCGTATGACCGTTGGCATACTGCACCGTCAGCGGCTCGGCCGGATGCTTGCCCATGAGGCCCGTGCCTTCGACAAACACTTGGAACTGATTGGTCTCGTGAAAATGCGGCAGCGTCACCGCGCCCGGCGGCTGCTCGACCAGAAATCCCTGTGGCAGCCCGTTGTCGTTGCTCTCGTTGCCGTCGACATATTGACCGCGCACCGGCGCCGCCCCGACGTATTCGCTCAGGACATAATCGCGCCCGTTGACCAGTACCTGGCGCTGGTTCTGCTGGGCTTGCGCGGTAGATGTTGCGATCAGCATGATCTGCCCCTCCAGGTCAGTGATTTGCTGCCGTCCCACCGCCGCATGAACCGGCTCGCGAGAACGACTCCTGTGCCGCCAGGATCGGTCGCCCGTTGCAGCGCCGTCAAGTGATCGGCATCGCTGCGGGATCAAGCATGAAATGACTGGAGCCCAACCCGTATCGGACGGCTGGCGCCGCCGCCGCCGCCGACCTAGCCTTGCCCATTCAATCACGCGCGTCCTGGGGGCCATGCAGGCCAGAACGCAAGGATGAACTGAATGGACTGGATCGAACTGGCCGGCGCCGGCTTTCGCTACGAGCTGACCAGCAGGGGTGACGAAACCCTAGTCCTCGTCCACGAGATGGGCGGCACGCTGGAGAGCTGGGATTACGTCATCCCCCGCCTCGAAGGCGAGCGCACGATCCTGCGCTACGATACGCGCGGCGCGGGCCTCTCCACCAAGATCCGCGGCACCGGCGATCTCGACCGCTTCGCTGACGACATCCGCGACCTCCTCGATGCCCTCGGCCGGACCGGCCCCGTCACGATTGCCGGCGGCGCCGTCGGCGGCGGCGTCTCGCTTCATTTCGCCCATCGTCACGCCGATCGCGTCAAGGGCGTCATCGCCATGGGACCGGCGACCGGCGTTCCCGCAGAACGCCGCGCCCAGGTTCTGGCCCTCGCCGACAACGTCGAGGCAAACGGCATGGCCGCCATTGTCGACGCCTCGCTCGCCCAGTCCTACCCCGAAGTCGTGCGCACCGATCCCGCCCGCTACCAACGCTTCCGCGCCCGCTGGCTCGCCAATGATCCGGGAAGCTATGCCGCGATCTACAGGATGCTGGCCGCAAACGATCTCTCCGGCGAGATCGCAGGGCTTGCCGTTCCGGTCCTCTTCCTCGCCGGCGAACACGACCCCCTCCGCCCACCCGCCATCGTCGAGCCGATGTCGAAGACCTGCGCCAACGGCCGTTTCAAGGCGATTGCCAGCGGACATTTCATGGCGACCCAGTCACCTGATCTCGTTGCCGCCGAGTTCAACGCCTTCCTCGCCGAAATCGGGGGCTGAGACGCCCTCCAAGGAGAAACCAAGCCGATGAAGATGAAACTGCACTGGTCCCCGCGCTCGCCGTATGTCCGCAAGGTCATGATCGCAGCTCATGAGATGGGCCTCGCCGACAAACTCGAATGTGTGCGCACCGTCGTCGGGCCGAAGACGCCGGTCGAGGCGTATTTCGCCGAGCACCCGCTGAACAAGATCCCCGCCCTCGTCCTCGACGACGGCTTCATCGTCTTCGACAGCCGCGTCATCTGCGAATATCTCGACACCCTCCACGACGGCCCGAAACTCTTCCCCGCCGCCGGCCGTGAACGCCTGATGGCGCTGAGAAACCTGGCCTTCGGTGACGGCCTCGTCGATGTCGCGATGATGCGCCTGATCGAGCGCGGCAAACCCGAGGCGCAGCGCACACCCGAGATCATCGCCTCCAACGAACGCAAGACGGTCGAATCCATCAAGCGCCTCGAGGCCGACGTCGCCATGCTCACGGACCGCCCCTACGACATCGGCCACGTCGCGATCGGCACGGCGCTGGGTTACCTCGACTTCCGCTTCCCCGACGACAACTGGCGCGACGGCCACCCGAAACTCGCCGCCTGGCATCAGACCTTCCTCGACCGCCCGGCGGTGATCGCCTCCCCGGTCGTCGACGATTCCTGAATGATTATCCGCGCCGAACCACGCTGAGAGAGGTGTCATGGCAATCGATAAACGCGTGAGCAGCGCCGCGGAAGCATTGGCCGGCGTCAAGGATGGCGCCGTCGTCATGGTGTCGGGCTTTGCCGGCGCAGGCTTCCCGAATGTCCTTTTGGAAGCGCTCCGCGACGCCGGCCCCAGGGGGCTGACCCTGGTCGCCAATTCCGCAACCCACCCTTATTCGCTGACCCACACGCTGATCGAGGCCGGCATGGTCACCAAGGTGATCGCTTCCGCCGCCCGCGGACGGGGCCGCGAACTCTCCCCCTTCGAGGAACTCTGGCGCGACGGCAAGATCGAGCTCGAATGCCTGCCCCAGGGCAACTTCTCCGAACGCATTCGCGCAGGCGGCGCCGGCATTCCCGCCTTCTACACCCCCGTTGCCTACGGCACGGAGCTTGGCAAAGGCCGGGAGGTCCGCGACTTCAACGGCCGCCCCTGCATCCTGGAAGAAGCCATCACCGGCGATCTGGCGCTCATCCGCGGCGACGTCGGCGACCGCTTCGGCAATGTCCGCTTTCGCTACGCGCAGATGAACTTCGGTCTCGCCATGGCCACCGCCTGCACCACGACGGTTGCCGAAGTCCGCGAGGCAACGACCTCGGCGATCCCGCCCGAGCACGTCCAGGTGCCAAGCGTCTACGTCAACTACGTCGTACCCGTCGGAGGTGAGGCATGAGCGCTTTGAACCGAAATCAGATGGCCTGGCGCGCAGCCCAGGACCTCGCCGATGGCAGCGTCGTCAATCTCGGCCTCGGCATGCCGGTGCTCGTCTCGAACTACATCACGGCCGATCGCGACATCTTCCTGCAGTCGGAAAACGGCATCCTCGGCGTCGGCCCCGAAGCCGAAGAAGGCCACCAGGACCGTAATCTCGTTGATGCCGGCAGCCGCCGCGTCACGTTGCAGGAGGGCGCGAGCATCGTCGATTCCGTTGCCTCGTTCGCGATGATCCGCGGCGGCCATATCGACGTGACGATCCTCGGCGCCTTCGAGGTCGCAACCAACGGCGATCTCGCCAACTGGGACGCCAACATCCCCGCCAAGGGCCCGTTGGTCGGCGGCGCGATGGACCTGGCCGTCGGCGCCAATGGTGTCTGGATTCTGATGCAACACAACACCCGCGACGGCGGCCCCCGCCTCTTGGAGGCGTGCAACCTGCCGCTCACCGCGCCGGCCTGCGTCACCCGCGTCTACACCGACATCGCCGTCGTCGACCTCACGCCGGACGGCTTCCTTGCCCGCGAGGTCCTTGCCGAGATCAGTTCGGAGGAGCTCCAGTCGCGCACCGGCGCCCCGATCAAGCTCGCGGATGATTGCCAGCCTCTCGAAGCACCTGAAATCGCTGCATAAAAGTTCATCATTCAAGAGCCGTTGGGCGGTCGCATATCCAGGCCCCTGTCCGGGAGCTTTGCGACCCGGCGCTTGGCGCCGCCCCGTCGGAGGCGCAGCGTGATTGCCCCGCAATCGCGCGGTTCGCGCCGTGAGACAAACCAATGTCCGGGAGCTTTGCGACCCGGCGCTTCGCGCCGCGCCCGCGCAGGCCCGACCGGAGGGAGGAATAGCCGCGAGCGAAACCAATCTGTCCGGGAGCTTTGCGACCCGGCGCTCAGCGCCGCGCCCGCGCAGACCCGACCGGAGGGAGGAATAGCCGCGAGCGAAACATCTGTCCGGGAGCTTTGCGACCCGGCGCTCAGCGCCGCGCCCGCGCAGGCCCGACCGGAGGGAGGAATAGCCGCGAGCGAAACATCTTCCGGGAGCTTTGCGACCCGGCGCTTAGCGCCGCGCCCGCGCAGGCCCGACCGGAGGGAGGAATAGCCGCGAGCGAAACCAGTCTGTCCGGGAGCTTTGCGACCCGGCGCTTGGCGCCGCCCCGTCGGAGGCGCAGCGTGATTGCCCCGCAATCACGCGGTACGCGCCGTGAGACAAATAATGGTGGAGCCGAGGGGAATCGAACCCCTGACCTCTACAATGCCATTGTAGCGCTCTCCCAACTGAGCTACGGCCCCTCCGAGGGTTTCGGCGGATTTGACGCAGACGCCATCCCGCCAATTGGGACGATGTGAGTAGGCCGATCCGGCCAAAACTTCAAGCCATAATTTGCCCGGGCGCCAGCGAGAGCATGGCGCGCCCGGCAATCGGCCTCACCGCCGTGCACCATCGCGGCGGTCATCAACTTCAAGCGGACGGCTCAGGTTTCCTCGTCGTCCGTGCCGACGCCGCCCCCGATGATGTCCTCGACCCCGTCGGGGTCATCATCGTCATCAGCAAGGAACGTATCGTCGGCATCGTCGTCATCGTCGTCGTCGCCGAGTTCCGCGTCTGCCTCTTCCAGGCTGACGAGTGCATCATCGTCGTCTGCGACCTCATCGCCGTCGGCCGCCTCTTTCGCTGGCTCGGCCGACTTGGCGCGCACCGGGGTCGGCGCGACGACCTCTACTTCCTCTTCCTGCGCTTCGGGCGCGAGCTTGTACACCGCGCTGCAGACCGGGCAAACGATCGGGTCGCGGTTGAGGTCGTAGAACTTCGCTTCGCACTCGTCGTTCTGACAGGTCCGTTTCGTGCCGCGGGCTTCTTTCGTCGTCGCCATTACGTCCTCTCGGTCTCGGAAATCGCGCTGCCTGTGCCATGCGCGTCCGCTGTTGTCAAAGCCAATTCGTTGAATTCTGTCTCACGGCACCGTTTCGCGGTCTTTGTCGGTTGACAAGCACGTTGCCGGGAAGATGTATGGCGCGAACAGGCGGCATGGGTGGCAACGCCCAGTTGGGCGCCGATCCGGCAGCCGGGCTAAGGGTAGTCTGGCCCGCGCCGGGCCTTATGTAGGAAGAGCACGGCGGCGCGCAATGCACAACTCGACAGGAAATGACGCAGGCCAATCGGCCCCAAGGCCGCTGAGAGCCGCTCGGTCCGGCGCGCTCAACGGCGTCGTGAAAGTGCCTGGGGACAAATCGATCTCACACCGTGCGCTGATGTTCTCAGGCCTCGCGACCGGTCACGCTGAAATCCGCGGCCTTCTCGAAGCCGAAGACACGCTCAATACGGCCGCCGCCATGCGCGCCCTCGGGGCTGATGTGGCGAAGCAAGACGACGTCTGGCGTGTCAGGGGGCGCGGCGTCGGTGGTCTGAGCCAGCCGCAAGCCCCGATCGACTTCGGCAATTCCGGCACCGGCGTCCGCCTGATGATGGGCGTCATCGCCGGCCACGCGATGACGGTGGAGTTCGTCGGGGATGCCTCACTGAGCCGCCGCCCGATGGGACGCGTCCTCACGCCGTTGAAGGAAATGGGCCTCCAGGTGCTGGACGGTGACCGCGAAACGCTCCCGCTCAAGGTCCGCGGCACATCCCGCCTCGTGCCGATCGAATACCGCCTGCCGGTGCCGTCGGCCCAGGTCAAGTCGGCCGTCCTGATCGCCGGCTTGATGGCGCGCGGCACCACCACCGTCCTCGAGCACGAACCAACCCGCGATCACACCGAACGCATGCTGCGTTATCTCGGCGCCGAGATCGAAAGCCGTCCGCGCGGCGATGGCCTGACCGCGATCACGATCCATGGCGACGCCGAACTGACCGGCCGCGACATCATCGTCCCGGGCGATCCAAGTTCCGCCGCGTTCCTCGTTGCGGCAGCCGTGCTCGTGCCGGGCTCCGACATCACCGTCGAAGGCGTTCTTGTCAATGAGACCCGCGACGGCTTCTACCGGACGCTGCGCGAGATGGGCGCCGACATCGCCTTCCTGAACGAGCGTGAGGAGGGCGGCGAGCAGATCGCAGACATTCGCGCCCGCCATGGCGATCTCGTCGGTGTCACCGTGCCGCCGGAGCGCGCCCCGAGCATGATCGACGAATATCCGATCCTCGCCGTCGCAGCGTCATTTGCGCGAGGCGAAACGCGCATGCAGGGCCTGGCGGAGTTGAAGGTCAAGGAAAGCGACCGGCTCGCCGCCACCGCCGCGGGCCTTGCCGCCAATGGTGTCACGGCAACCATTGAGGGCGACGACCTGATTGTCACGGGCGGCAAGGGCGCAGCCGGTGGCGGCACCGTCGCAACCCACCTCGACCACCGCATCGCCATGTCGTTTCTGGTCATGGGGCTGGCTGCTGAAAACCCCGTCACCGTTGACGACGCCCGCATGATCCAGACAAGCTTCACCGGCTTTGAAGATCTGATGCGCAGCCTCGGCGCTGAAATCGCCGCAGCCCCCGCCGCTGACTGACGACGAGCCGAGGAGATCATTCCCCGTGATTATTGCAATCGACGGACCGGCCGCGTCGGGCAAGGGCACCCTGGCCCGCCTGATCGCGGAACACTTCGGGTATCACCATCTCGACACCGGCCTGCTCTATCGTGCTGTGGCGCGGGACGTGCGCGCCGTCGAGGGCCGCCTCGATGATCCCGCCGATACCGCCCGCGCCGCCCGCGCGCTCGATCCCGCGACCCTCGATGATCCCACGCTGCGCCATCCCGGCCTCGGCAACGCGGCCTCCGTCGTCGCCCAGATCCCCGAGGTGCGCCGTATCCTGCTCGACTTCCAGCACGCATTCGCCCTGAAGCCGCCGGGCGCCGTCCTTGATGGCCGTGATATCGGCACCGTCGTTTGTCCGCACGCAGACGTTAAGATTTTCGTCATTGCCGACGCCCGCGTCCGCGCCGAACGCCGCTACCTCGAACTGGTCGCACGCGGCGAAGCCGTCACCCGCGCCGAAATCCTCGATCAGATCCAGCGCCGCGATCAGCGCGACCGCGACCGCGCCGACAGTCCGCTGAAGCCCGCGGACGATGCACTGTTGCTAGATACGACAGATTTAGATATAGACGGATCATTCGACGCCGCCGTCGGACTGATCAAGAGGAAGATCGGCCAATCGGGTGCCTGACCAGGCGCCCAATTTCTGTTGGCAGGACCGAGAGTCCTTCTGTCGCGGCGCTCATAAAAAGATCCCACATTTGGCCGGGACAAGGTCGGCTGAGGCATGGCTTTCGCATGATCTGAGATCTGCGGAACAAGCCTTCGCTCCAGCCGTCATCTTCACGTCGGCGGAGCCGTCGTCTCCCGGAAGCCTTCTTCGGCCAATCGACAAGATCAACGCCTGGCGGCCCTTAGGCCGAGCAGGTATCGCCGGTGGCTAAACCCACCAGCATCCACAACTTGAACAGGGCCACACCCGTGCCGCACACGGCCGTGGCCCGCCATTTGGAGAACAGATGAGTACGCAGCAACACTCGGAAAGCCTAAATCCTTCGAAGGAAGATTTCGCCGCTATGCTCGACGAGACCTTGGCCGATGACATTGCCTATGAAGGCAACGTCATGCGCGGCAAGGTCGTCGGTCTCGAAAAAGAATTCGCGATCGTCGATGTCGGCCTGAAAATGGAAGGCCGCGTGCCGCTCAAGGAGTTCGCGGTTGCTGGAAAGCCCGCCAATCTTGCCGTCGGCGACGAGGTCGAGGTCTATCTTGAGCGCGTCGAGAACGCGCTCGGCGAAGCCGTCCTCTCCCGCGACAAGGCGCGCCGTGAGGAAAGCTGGGTCCGGCTCGAAAAGCAGTTCGAAGCAGGCGAAAAAGTCACTGGCGTCATCTTCTCCCGCGTCAAGGGCGGCTTCACCGTCGATCTCGACGGCGCCGTCGCGTTCCTGCCCGGCAGCCAGGTCGACATCCGCCCCGTTCGCGACATCGGCCCCCTGATGCATCAGGAACAGCCTTTCCAGATCCTCAAGATGGATCGCCGCCGCGGCAACATCGTCGTCTCGCGCCGCTCCGTCCTCGAGGAAACCCGCGCCGAGCAGCGCGCCGACATCGTCTCGCGTCTCGCTGAAGGCCAGGTCATCGACGGCGTCGTCAAGAACATCACCGACTACGGTGCGTTCATCGATCTCGGCGGCATCGACGGCCTCCTCCACGTCACCGACATGGCCTGGCGCCGGGTCAATCACCCCTCCGAGATCGTCAACGTCGGCGACACGGTGAAGGTGCAGATCATCCGCATCAACTCTGAAACACAGCGCATTTCGCTCGGCATGAAGCAGCTCCAGGATGACCCCTGGAACGGCATCGAGGCGAAGTACCCTGTCGGCGGCCGCTTCTCCGGCACCGTCACGAACATCGCCGACTACGGCGCCTTCGTCGAACTGGAGCCGGGTGTCGAGGGCCTCATCCACGTCTCGGAAATGAGCTGGACCAAGAAGAACATCCATCCCGGCAAGATCGTCTCGACGTCGCAGGAAGTTCAGGTCCAGATCCTCGAGGTCGACCCGCAAAAGCGCCGTATCTCGCTTGGCCTCAAGCAGACCCAGGACAACCCGTGGGATGCCTTCCTCGCTGAGCACCCGAAGGGCACCGAAGTCGAAGGTCCGATCCGCAACATCACCGAGTTCGGTCTCTTCATCGGCCTCGAGCAGGGTGTCGACGGAATGGTCCACCTCTCCGACCTGGACTGGAACCGCGCCGGCGACGACGTCATCAAGGAATACAACAAGGGCGACAACGTCCGCGCCGTGGTCCTCGACGTCGATCCGGAAAAAGAGCGCATCTCGCTCGGCATCAAGCAGCTCGGCGGCGACCCGCTCGACACGATTGCCAAGTACAAGAAGGGCGATCCCGTCACCTGCGAAGTCATCCAGGTCCAGGAGAACGGCATCGAGGTCAAGATCGCCGACACCGATCTCACGAGCTTCGTGCGCCGTTCGGATCTCTCGCGTGACCGCTCCGAGCAGCGCCCCGAGCGTTTCAACGTCGGCGACAAGATCGACGCCTCCGTTATCACGGTTGACCGCACGGCCCGCCGTATCGGCGTGTCGGTCAAGGCGCTCGAAATCGCAGAAGAAAAGCAGGCTGTCGAGCAGTACGGCTCGTCCGACTCAGGCGCCTCGCTGGGCGATATCCTGGGCGCAGCCATGAAGCAGCGTGAAGGCGACGAGCCGGCCAACGACTAGGCCGGTCGCCCTTGGATGCGGCGGTGCAATGGCGCCGCATCTGAGCTTCGAGCCCTGAAAGCTCGAGCCCTGAAAGTTCGAAAATTGAAAGAATGCGCGGCCATCCGGCAAGGGTGGCCGCGCTTTTTTGCATTCCCCCGCACAACGTGCGTCGCCCTTTCACTTCTCGTTGACGACGTTTCCTAGTATTTGATTAGAGCAGCCGGGCTAGAGTGTGAGTCATGAGCAAACATGACGATAAACGCCCCAGTCTCGCGCGACGCCTGCCGCTGTGGGGGTTCGCACTCTTAGCAGGCCTCCTCTTCGGCGTTATCGCCATGCTTGTCGGCCTTATCATCGGCCTGCAGACGAAAATGGTCCTCATCGCCGGCGCGGCCGTTTGCTGCACGACCTTCTCGCTCACCGCCTTCCTCGAAGCCGCCGCCGAGTTCTTCATGGCCGTTGTCGAAGCGATCCTGTCCGTCTTCGCCGCCATCCTCGCAGCGGTCGCAGTCATCTTCTCGAGCTGTTCATAACCCGCCAGGCCCGGCTCGGGCCGGCACCACATCTGCCCCTATCCGCAGCGACCGAACTTCGCGCCGCCCGCTCTGGCTTGCCGCGCCAGAATATGCCAAACCATCCCCTCGGATCGCGGCGCCCGTTCGCCCACGGGCTCAATGTTCTCAGGGATTTAAACGATCATGACCCAGGAAACCGAAGGCATCCTCGATCGCCGCCGCCTGCGCCGCAAACTGGGCCTGTGGCGAACGCTTGCGATCATCGCCGGCATCCTCTTCGTCGGCGCCATGGCCCTGATTTCCAGCGGCGGCGCGGAAAAGCTCGTCCAGAAGGCCCATATCGCGCGCATTACGCTTGAAGGCGTGATCACCGACGACCGCAAGACCGACCAACTCCTGAAGAAGATCGCCGAGTCCGAAAACGTCAAAGGCGTCATCGTCTTCGTCAACAGCCCCGGCGGCACCACGACCGGTGGCGAGGCGCTGTACCGGGGCCTGCGCGAAATCTCGGCCAAGAAGCCCGTCGTCGCCCAGTTCGGCACGGTGGCCGCCTCCGCCGCCTACATGGCCGGCCTTGGCACCGATCACATCATCGCCCGCTCCAATTCAATCACGGGTTCCGTCGGCGTTCTCGTCCAGTGGCCCCAGGTCACCGGGCTTCTCGAGAAGATCGGCGTCAAGATGAACACCGTTAAAAGCGGCAACCTGAAAGCCGAACCCTCCCCGTTCAGCGAACTCGACTCGGAAAACCGCGCCCTGCTCAACGCAATGATCCAGGAAAGCCAGCGCTGGTTCCTTCAGCTTGTGCGCGAGCGCCGCAAGATCGACACCGCTGCCGTTCCGGGCCTTGAGGCTGGCCGCGTGTACTCCGGCCGCGAGGCGCAGGAGTACAAGCTGGTGGATGAGATCGGGGGTGAAGATGAAGCGGTTAAGTATCTTGTAGATAAACGTAAAGTGCCCGCCGACCTGCAGGTTAAGGATTGGAAGCCGAAAAACGATCTAGATTGGCCGTTTTCGAATGCGCTCGCGCGTTATATGCTCCACACCGTGGGGGTCCTCTTCGGTGGCATGAGCGGTGCGTTGCAACCGCTGCCGGCGGCGGGGCTCGAGGGAATGGTCTCTGTGTGGCAGCCGACCGTCACGGAGTGATCTGGCTAGATTTGGGTGTTTGAGCGTTATGATAAAGTCAGAGTTGATACAGAAGATTTCCGCAGCCAATTCGCATCTCTATCACCGCGAGGCTGAGCGCATCGTCAACGTCATCTTCTCCGAAATCGTGGATGCTTTGGCGCGCGGGGATCGTGTCGAGTTGCGCGGCTTCGGCGCCTTCACCGTCAAGTACCGCGGGCCGCGCATCGGCCGTAACCCGCGCACGGGAACCGCCGTCTCGGTCGAGGAAAAGTTCGTGCCCTTCTTCAAGACGGGCAAGGAACTGCGCGAACGGCTGAACGCCGACAAGGAATAATCGAGGGCGCGGCCTCCGGCTGGAGCGTTTCAGGCCGCGCGCGATGACAGACAGTTCTGAGGAGACGACGAGACGTGATCGGACGCATTCTTTCGATGATCTTCACCCTGGTGGTAGCAATTGTTCTGATCGCGTTGTTCGTGATCAACCGCCACGACGTGAGCCTCGTCCTCGACCCCTTCAACCCGAAGGACCCAGCCTTCGCGCTGACGCTGCCGTTCTTCTGGCACATGTTCGCCTGGCTGTTCGTTGGCGCAATCATTGGCGGCATGGCCACCTGGTTCACCCAGGGCAAGTGGCGCCGCACGGCCCGCCAGAGGACACAAGAGGCGTTGCGCTGGAAGTCCGAAGCCGAACGCCTCGCCCGCGAACGCGACGCCAACGTCATCGAGAAGAAGCAGTTGGCTCTGGCGAACTAGTTTGCCCACATCGTTGAGCGCGCAAGGCTGCTCAAACTAAGATCAAAAAGCGGGGAGTTCGAGGGGTGTCCCCTCGAGCGGGTTGAAGGGCGGCAGCCCTTCCGCGAAGCGCCCTTAATCCGGCGCCACGAGAAGTGCCTCTGTTATGACCACCGAAGTCAAGATCTGCGGCCTCACCACCGACGACACCCTCGCCACAGCCCTTGATTGCGGCGCGGACTACGTTGGCCTCGTCTTCTTCCCCCCGAGTCCGCGCCACATCGCTGATTATGACCTGGCCCGCGATCTCGCCGATCAGGCCCGCGGCCGCGCCAAGATCGTCGCCCTCACCGTCGATGCCGACGATCCCCTGATCGAACGCATCGCAGCCGAGGTGCGCCCGGATATCCTCCAGCTCCACGGCAGCGAGACGGTTGCCCGCGCCAGCGAAATCCATGCCCGGACCGCCCTCCAGGTCATGAAGGTCATCAAGGTCCGCGACGCCGGCGACGCCGCTGCGGCCCAGGCCTATGCCACCCCGCACGGCCCCTGCCCGATGGTCCTCTTCGATGCCAAGGCCCCGCCCGATGCGGTCCTGCCCGGCGGCAACGGCCTCGCCTTCGACTGGCGCCACCTCGAAGCCGTCCCCGACACTGTGAGCTACATGCTCTCCGGCGGCCTCAATCCGGAAAACGTCGCCGCGGCCATCCGGTTGACCCATGCGCGCGCGGTGGACGTATCATCAGGTGTCGAACGCGCTCCGGGCGAAAAGGACCCTGAGCGCATTCGCGCCTTTATCGCTGCCGCAAAGGCGATATGATGTCGGATCGCGGGGGCGCTCATGCCTCTGTTTTGTCATCCTCGGGCTTGTCCCGAGGACCCATGGTTCAACGAACGCGACGTTGGGAATGGTGCGATTGGGTTGCCGCGAGCAACTTGTGTCTCGTTATCGCGCGGCGCGTGCGGTGGGATGGATCCTCGGGACATGCCCGAGGATGACACTGGTTAGGACCGCGCGACACTTGGACGTTTTCGCGAGTTGTAAATCTTTCACTCTTCCTCGTCAGTGAGACCGAGGAATCAGCCGGAGCCCCGAATGACCGATCAGCCGAAACCGAACACCTTCCGCGCCGGCCCCGACGAGCGCGGCCACTTCGGCATTTTCGGCGGCCGCTTCGTGGCCGAAACGCTGATGCCCGCGATCCTCGAACTCGAGGAAGCCTACACCACCGCCAAGTCCGATCCCGAATTCGACGCCGAGTTCCAGGACCTCCTGAAGCACTACGCCGGCCGCCCCTCGCCGCTCTATTACGCGCCCCGCCTCACCGAGCACCTCGGCGGTGCCAAGATCTACTTCAAGCGCGACGAGCTCAATCACACCGGCTCCCACAAGATCAACAATTGCCTCGGCCAGATGCTGCTTGCGCGCCGCATGGGCAAGACCCGCATCATCGCCGAGACCGGCGCCGGCCAGCACGGCGTCGCCGTTGCGACCGTCTGCGCCAAATACGGCCTCCAGTGCGAGGTCTACATGGGCGCCACCGACGTCGAGCGTCAGGCCCCCAACGTGATGCGCATGCGCATGCTCGGCGCCTCCATCAATCCCGTCACCTCCGGCGCCGGCACGCTTGAAGGACGCCATGAACGAAGCGCTGCGCGACTGGGTGACGAACGTCTCGGACACCTATTACATCATCGGCACCGCCGCCGGCCCCCATCCCTATCCCGAACTCGTGCGCAACTTCCAATCCGTCATCGGCACCGAGGCCCGCGAACAGATGCTCGAAGCCGAAGGCCGCCTGCCTGACACGATCGTTGCCTGCATCGGCGGCGGCTCCAATGCCATCGGCCTCTTCCACCCCTTCCTGGATGATGAGAACGTCTCGATCATCGGCGTTGAAGCGGGCGGCTACGGTTTGGACGTCGAGAACGGCCATGCATCGTCGATGAGCGGCGGCTCACCCGGCGTCCTGCATGGCAACCGCACCTTCCTGCTCCAGGACGACGACGGCCAGATCCTCGAAGGCCACTCGATCTCCGCCGGCCTCGACTACCCCGGCGTTGGCCCCGAGCACGCCTGGCTGAAGGACACCGGCCGCGTCACCTACGTTCCCGCCACCGACCAGGAAGCCCTCGACGCGCTGCAATTGTGCACCCGCCTCGAAGGCATCATCCCGGCCCTCGAACCGGCCCATGCCCTGGCCCACGTCATCAAAATCGCGCCAGACCTTCCCAAGGACCACTTGCTCGTCATGAACCTGTGCGGTCGCGGCGACAAAGACCTCTTCACCGTCGCCAAGGCGCTTGGCTGGGATTGAGCGGAAGGGTGCACCTCTCATCTGATCAAGTCCTCGAAAAATTAGAACAGCCTCAGGAAACCCCTCATGCTTTACGTCGACCTGCCGACCCGCCCCGAACTGATGATGCTCAATCAGACCCGTGGCGATGCCTGCGTCTCGATCTACGTACCGACAACACCCATCACCCAGGACGTCAAAGCGAGCCACACCGAACTCTCCAACCTCTTCAAGGACGCGGTGGCCCAACTCCACGAGGCATCCTTCGACAAGCGCGAACTCGACAAGATGTCGGAGTTGATTGAAGATCTTCTCGACGATGAGGATTTCTGGCGCCTCCAGGCTAACAGCCTCGCGGTTCTCCTGACGCCTGAGCGGATCCGCACCTATCGCCTCGCCAACAAGCTCTCGGCGATGGTCAAGGTCTCGGACCGCTTCCACCTGACGCCGCTGATGCGCGCGCTCACGTTCGACCATTCCGCCTTTGTGCTCGCGATCTCGGAAAACGACGTCCGCCTTGTCGAAGTCTCGCCGGACGTGCCCGCTGCCGAGGTCGACATCAAAAAACTGCCGGGCGACGCAGCGAGTGCGGTCGGCAAATCCACCCTCAACGATCGCGCCCCCGTCGGCCGCATCCAGGGCGACGAGGGCCAGAACGTGCGCCTGCGCCAGTACGCCCGCCGCGTCGACCACGCCCTGCGCGCCGGCCTCGCCGGCCGCGACACGCCCCTCATCCTCGCGGCGAACGAGCGCATGGCGGCGATCTATCGCTCCGTGAACTCCTATCCCGGCCTGATCGACGAGGCGATCACATCAGCGACCGACCGCACCAGCGACGGCGAACTTGCCGAGATGGCGCACGACATCCTCACCCGCCGCAATCAGGCCGAAGTCGCAGCTCTCTCCTCGCGCTTCGCCGAACGCGCCGCCCACGGCCTCGCCACCGCCGACATCTCTGACGCTGCACGCGCCGCGACGGCGGGCGCGATCGAAACGCTGATGGTCGACATCGACGCCGAC
Organism: uncultured Alphaproteobacteria bacterium; assembly: GCA_963696075.1. GTDB lineage: Bacteria > Pseudomonadota > Alphaproteobacteria > Rhizobiales > Hyphomicrobiaceae > CAJQQK01. The sequence goes on from CAVOJD010000006.1 coordinate 287,792, forward strand.
ACGCCGGGCCTGGTCGATGATGCCGGTGGCGTTAGCTTCGACGACGGCCCTTCGGCCTCGACCTACGATGTCGTCGACGAGGTGGCAGCCCGCGCCCTCAACACCGGCGCCCGGATCCTCGGCGTCAGGAAGGATGACCTGCCTGAGAATGCCATGCTGGCGGCGATTTTGCGTTTCGAGGTCTGACAACCTGAACGGCAGCCGAACAGGTCGACCCATCAAGGACATAAGCCATGCCCAAGCAACAGATCACTTCCGACAAGATCGGCAAGCCGAGCGGCCACTTCTCCCATGCGACCGTGATTGAAGCGAGCGGCCGGATCGTGTTCATTTCCGGCATGCTGGCCAAAGGTGCCGACGGCAAGATCGTCGGCGTCGGCGATGCGACGGCCCAAACCCGCCAGGTCTGCGAAAACCTCAAAAGCGCCGTTGAAGCCGCCGGCGGCACCCTGGATGACATCTGCCGCGTCGATGTCTACGTGCGCAACATGGAACACTTCGACCAGATCCATGCCGTGCGCCGGGAATACTTCTCGGAACCCCTGCCGGCCTCGACGATGGTCGAAATCACCAAGATGACGACCCCCGACGCCCTTATCGAGATCAACGCGATCGCGGTCGTTCCCTAGAGCGGCTCAGGGCTAGCCGTCACACGGTGGGCTTCGATGACGCGGGGACGGCCTGCCGGCAACAGGAACGCGGCCGCCGCCGCCACCACAGCCGCCCCTGTCAGAAGGTAGAACAGCAGCGTGAAGTCGCCCTTCCGGTCGAACAGCCATCCAGCGAGGTGAACGGTCAGCCCGCTCACGCCGAGCGCCAGCACGAACTTCGCACCATAAGCGAGCGCGCGCCATTTGAACGGCGTATAGTGTGCGACGAGCATGTTCTCCGCCGCCGCGAACGAGAGCGCGAAACACATCACCATCAGCATTGCGAAGAGCAGCGCCATGTCGCTGAGCGAGCCGAGGACGGCAAGCAGGGGAACCTGTAACAGCCAGAACGTGATGTAGATCGCGCGCGCCGAATACCTGTCCGCCATCCACCCGCCCGCGATACTGGCAAACGAGGCACAGCCGCTGACGATCCCGACGTAGATGCCGATCTCGGTGTAGCTTGTCGCATAAGCGCTACTCAGGCCCATTTCGAAAAGCTTCGGCATGGTGTTCGTCAGCGCGCCGTAGACGAAACCGGTGCACGCCATCGTCACCGTCAGGATGATGAAGACGCGCATGAAGGCGCCGGGCTCCGGGGAACCTGCTTCGGCCCTGTCCCGCGTCACGTCCCTGATCCGGCCGGCGCGCCACAGCATCGCCAGGCCCGCCCCCACCGCGATCGAAATGATACCCGGCACGATGAACGCGGCGCGCCACGTCACGAAGTCGATCATCAAGCCAACAAAGACCGGTGCAAGCGCGCTGCCGGCGTTGCCGAACAGCCCGTTGATCCCGAGTGACAGCCCCTGCTTCCGCGCCCACGCCACAATCCAGGCGATGCCGACGGGATGATAGATCGAGGCAAACAGACCGATCAGCGTCAACCCGATGAACAAGTCCTGCGGCGTATCCGCCAGACCAACCACGATCGAGCCGGCGCCGATGCCGACGAAATAAATCACCATCATCCCGATCTGGCTCCACCTGTCCGCCATCCAGCCAGCCGGCAGCGCCGCCACGCCGAAAAGAATGAGCCCCAGGCTCGAAAGGCCCAGCAACTCGCCATAGGCCATGTCGAAGACTTTGGGCAGGTAGAGGACCGCCGTCGCGTAGAGGATCGTGAACATGTGCGCGAAGACATGCCCGATGTTCGAGAACACCATCGCCGTCAGCGCCTGGTCTTGTTCACTCGTGTGCTTCATGTCCGCGAACCTCATGAATGGCTGTGATCTGCGTGAAAGAGAGCGGTGGGGACAACTCTGCGGCGCTCGCCCTCTGCGGCCAGTAAGGCTTCACCTTATCCGGCGCGCCTTGATCGCGTCGATCGCATCCATGTCGTCGGGCTGCAGATACCGTCCCGTGTCGAGCAGATAGGACGTGTATTCCTCATAAGTCACGCCACACGCGGCAGCCTTGCGCGCACGCCGGATCGCCGTACCGGCCGAAACCGCAAACGCGGTCTGCCGCGCCGCCTTCCAGACGAAGTACCGTCTGATCCCGTTGCGTCCCCACTCCGGCACATGATCATCGAGGTCCGGCCCGCCGTTGTGGCCCTTGACGGGCGCCGATGCAACGGCCGCAGGCGGCACGCGCTTGCGCATCGTGATGCTCGTTGCACGTGCGAACCCCGCATGCGCCGTCTCTCCGGCCTTCACGAAGCCGAGTGCTTCGAAGGTGCGGTGGTTCTCGATCAGCTCAACCCGCGTCTGCAGTTCCAGAAAGGCTTTCCCCTTCTGCCGCGCGACCCTTTCGGCCTCGGTGATCAATGCCTTGAGAATACCTCTGCGCCGGAACGGCGCCGCCACCGCCAGCTTGCCGACATAGATCGCATCACGGCTCTCGGATAGGAACCCGCACCCGACCAGACGGCCGTTGTGCGCCGCAATGACGAGCGTCTCTTCTGCAGCCTTGGCGGCAAGCACCTCGGGCGGCATCCGGGCGAGCGACGACGGCGGATCGATCCGCCCTTCCATGTAGGCAAAGCACGCAACCAGCAGGCGATGCAGCGCCTCCCAGTCGCAAAAGTCCGCGGGCGCCGGTTGGATGACGACGTTGTCTCTCGCCATGTTGCCTCTCGCCATGACGTCCTGCCGTATCGTCCTCTTCTGTGGCCACGCCGTCTTGTCGCACGCGCCCGCCCCGGCTATGAGGCACCACCAAGAACGCGCCTGCAATCGAAAAAATCGATCACCGAACGCGAACCAGGAAAGGTCACCGGACCATGCTGCAACCTGACAACTGGGGCGCGAACGCCCGCTTTGGCATGTTCATCGTCGGATCAGAAGCCGTGCCGGAGGCTGAATGGTGGGCGATGATGCCGGACGGCGTTTCCGTTCACGCAGCCCGCGTTTCTGCCCGCGCCCCCTGGGCGGAATGGAATGCGGAGAAGTCCGCTGTCGTCCCCTCGGATGATCTCGCCCGCGGCGCGAAGCAGTTCGCCGCCATGCGCCTCGACGCCGTCGTCACCGGCCACACCTCCTCAAGCGTACTTGGCGGCCCAGGCTGGGACAAAGCGCTGTGCGACTGGCTCTCGGGCGAACTGAAACCCGGAACGCACGCGACGACAAACGGTCTCGATTGCCTCGAAGCGCTCACGGTTTCAGGGATCAAGCGCCCGCTCCTCGTCCTGCCGCCCTGGTTCGGCGACAAGACGCTCGCCGCCGCGACTGCCTACCTCGAAGCCGCGGGCCTGGCGCTGTCAGCCCACCTGCGCCATGATCCAGGTCCCGACTGGCGCGATGTCCCCCCTGGCGAGATGTACCCTCGTGGCCTGGGCTTCGCGCAGGACGTCGAAGCTCTCTATGATCAGATCAGGTCCGCCTGTCCCAATGATGCAGATGGCGTCCTGATCGCCGGCACCGGTCTCAGATGCGTTGCCATCATCGACGCACTCGAAAAAGCCCTCTCTCGCCCCGTCATCACCGCCAATCAGGCGAGCCTCTGGCGCTGCCTCCGCCTCGCCGGCCTCAAGCCCGAAATCACAGGCTACGGCGCCCTGTTCCGCCTTTAACCAGATCGGCGCGCTCGCCGAGATAGACGTTCAGCAACGCGCGCGGCTCGGATTTTCGATGGTGCGGGCGATGACCTCAGCCGCCAGACGCGATCCGGCCGGGGTCGCATGATTGCCGTCAGCGGAATAATACGTCGCCGGCGCGGGCGAATTGAGCCAGCACGGCCCAACCGGCGCGACGTCGACCCGCGCGCGTCGTCCAGCCTTGGCATACTCCCGCCGCATGACGTTCCACATTTCCGAAGACGTCGATCGATACTTCGCGAGGTACTGGCTATCCTCCTGCCAGGGCCATGTCTGATAGAGCACGATCCGCGTTCGCTCAGGTATCTGGCGTTCGAACCAGTCGATCGCTTCATGAAAGCGCGACGGCCCGTCCGGGAGGACGAAGGTCGCGGAGGCCTCTTGCAGAACCACGACATCCCAACGGCTGCCCTCGAGCTTCGAAACGACATCGCTGCGCCGGGTAAAGCTCACCAGCCGCGCGCCACGCTTGACGATGCTCTCGACGACCGTCGCGCCCTTCGAGGCCTCCAACCGCTGCCGAACCTGGTCGGCAACGTCATTCACGATGGTATGCGAATTGCCGATGAAGAGAACCTTGAGCGGCGGCGCAGCCGTCTGCGACGTCGCCTCGGTGGCGAATAGGGTGCCCACAGCGAAAAAAAACGTGAAACCCCAACTGAGCAATCGCATGTCTCTATCCCGGGTCTGGCCGCGTTGGACTGCGCGGCCCCAATGATTGCAGACGGCGCCCATTCCGTTCCCGCGCGCCGCCATCCTACCGCGACCGGATATCCGGCAGCAGCCACGTCAAAAGCCCGATTGCGGGCAGGAACGATGTCAGCAGGAACACGTACTGAATGCCTTTGGCATCCGCGATCTGGCCGAGCATGGCGGCGCTGACCGCGCCAAGCCCGAACGTCAGCCCATAGAACAGGCCGCCGATCAGGCCGACCCGCCCGGGCAGCAGTTCCATGGCAAAGATCAGGATCGCGGCAAAGGCGCTCGCCATGATGAAGGCGACGCACGTCGACAGCACCACCGTCCAGAAGAAATCGACGTGCGGCATCATCAGTGAGAACGGCAGCGCGCCGAGGATCGAGAACCAGATGATCCGCCGCCGCCCGATTTTATCGCCGAGCGGCCCGCCAACCAGCACCCCGAGCGCACCGGCGGCAAGATAGACAAACAGCATCAACTGCGCCGTCGAGATCGAGGCATCGAACTTGTCGATCAGGAAGAACGTGTAATAGGACGTGATCGCTGCCTGATACGCGCTCTTTGAAAACATCAGGACGATCAGCACGAAGACGGCGAACATCACGCCGGACGACGTCGGTACGGGGCTGTCCTCCGCCCCGCGGGACCGCGCCGCCATCAGCGCGGGGATTTGCGCCGCATACCACCGCCCGACATTGAACAGCACGATCATCGCGGCCAGCGCAACGAGCGCGAACAGCGCCACGCTTTCCTGTCCACGCGGCACCACGATGAAGGCCGCCAGCACCGGCCCAAGCGCGCCCCCGCTCTGTCCCCCGACCTGGAAGATCGATTGCGCCAGCCCCTGCCGGCCGCCAGACGCCACCCGCGCCACCCGCGTCGCTTCGGGGTGGAAGATTGACGAGCCGGTGCCGACCATGGCCGCGCCCAGGATCAACATCCCATAGCTCGGCGCCCACGCCAGCACGATCAGCCCGATCAGCGTAAAGCCCATCCCCATCACCATGGAGTAAGGCATCGGCCGCTTGTCGGTCACGAACCCGACGGCGGGCTGGAAGAGCGACGCGGTGAGCTGAAACGTGAACGTGATCAACCCGATCTGGCCGAAATCCAACCCGTGCGTTTCCTTGATGATCGGATAGATCGCCGGCACCAGCGACTGCATCATGTCGTTGAGCAGGTGCGCGAGGCTGAGGCCGAACAGCACCGGCATGGTTGTCCCCGGCAAGGCGGGTGCAGCGGCGGCGGGCGCCGGGGTGCCTGAAACTGTCTTTTGCATGGACGTGCCTTCTGCGAGCCGAAGCGACCAGAATAGGTCCGCCGAGCCTCTCCCGACAACTGTTGCTTCGTCGTGCAGCGTCAACCATGATCCTTGCTCCCCGCCCGGCGTCAGGCTATGAGGCAGCATGAACACGACTGTTGCACCCGAGACCCGCATCGACCGCCGCTTCCGCGCCCTCAAAGAGGCCGGACGCGCGGCTTTCGTCACATTCATCACCGCCGGCGATCCCGACCCCGCCACGTCGGCGGAAATTCTGGCCGGCCTGCCCGCTGCCGGTGCCGATATCATCGAGATCGGCATGCCGTTTTCCGATCCGATGGCCGACGGGCCGGCGATCCAGGCGTCGTCCCTGCGTGCCCTGAAAGGCGGCCAGACGCTCAGGAAGACGCTTGCCATGGTCAAGGCCTTCCGCGAGCGCGACGACGAGACGCCGATTGTCTTGATGGGGTATTACAACCCGATCTACGTTTACCCTGTCGCAGCCTTCCTCGACGATGCCAAGGCGGCCGGCGTCGACGGCCTCATCGTCGTCGACCTGCCCCCCGAAGCCGACGACGAACTGTGCATCCCCGCGATGGAAAAAGGCTTGAATTTCATCCGCCTGGCGACGCCGACGACTGACGAACGCCGCCTGCCGCGCGTCCTCCAGAACACCTCAGGCTTCCTGTATTATGTCTCGATCACCGGCATAACGGGCTCCGCTGCACCGGACCCGGGCGCCGTTCACCGTGAGGTGGACCGCATTAAGCAATCGACCGATCTGCCCGTCGCCGTCGGCTTCGGCGTCCGCTCGCCGGAACAGGCTGAAGCCATTGCCAAAGGGGCGGATGGCGTTGTGGTCGGTTCAGCTTTGGTAACCGCGATCGCGCAATCCCTTGATGATGAAGGCCGTTCAACTGGCAAAACCGTGCCGGCCGTCCTAAATCTTGTCCAGGACTTGTCCCGCCCGCTGAAGGGTTGAGACCGCGGGAGCGGCGCCCTGACGACGCCATCCCGGACGGCACGGACGCACGGCGACACCCGCCTCCCGGCCACGGCCGGCGATAACGAGGACGTTCATGAACTGGATCAGCAACGTCGTCAGGCCGCGCATTCGCAGCTTCCTGACGACAAAACGTGAAATCCCGGACAACATGTGGGTCAAGTGTCCGGAGACCGGCCAGATGGTCTTCTACAAGGACCTCGAGGCCAATCAATTCGTCGTGCCCGGCTCCGACTATCACATGCGCATGGCCGCCGACGCCCGCCTCAAGTCGCTGTTCGACGACGGCGCATTCGAAAAAGTCGCGCTCCCCGAAGCACCGGCCGACCCCCTGAAATTCCGCGACGGCCGCCGCTACACCGATCGCATCCGCGATGCCCGTTCAGCGACCGACATGCCCGACGCCGTAACTGTCGGTGAAGGCCTCCTCGATGGCAACAAGGTGGTCGCCGCCGCCCAGGATTTCCGCTTCATGGGCGGGTCTCTCGGCATGGCGGCGGGCGAGGCTGTCATCGCCGGCATGACCCGCGCCCTCGAGGCCAGGACGCCCTTCATCCTGTTTGCAGCGTCCGGCGGCGCCCGCATGCAGGAAGGCATCCTCTCCCTCATGCAGATGCCGCGCACGACGATCGCCGTCCAGCGCCTGCGCGAGGCGAACCTGCCCTATATCGTCGTCCTCACCGATCCGACCACCGGCGGCGTCACGGCGTCCTATGCGATGCTCGGCGATGTCCATATTGCAGAGCCCGGCGCACTGATCTGTTTCGCTGGCCCCCGTGTGATCGAGCAGACCATCCGCGAGCAGTTGCCGGAAGGCTTCCAGCGCGCCGAATACCTCCTCGAGCACGGCATGATCGACATGGTCGTCCACCGTCACAAGATGCGCGAGACATTGTCGCGGATCTGCCGTTTGATGATGGCCAACGCCGATCCCGCCTGGCGCGCCGCCCCGCGCGACGCCCTCCTCCTCGAGGCCCCTGCCGCTGCCGGGCAAGCGGAGGCGGCGGCTCAAAAGCCGAACGGCAAGGACACCGACGCGCCCGCTGCCCCAGAGGCCGGGAAGTCGCTATCTGCAAGTGACGACAGCGCCGCCAAGGCCCAGAAGGGTGGCAACGGCACGGCTGAGAAAGCCGCCGGTGACGTCAAGGCGGACGACGCCGAGGCAGCGAAGCCATCGCCGGACGCCAAGGATCTCAAGGTCAAGGCCAATGGGGATGCGGCCGCGGCAGACGCCGCAGACGACAAGGCCGCCGCCAAAGCCGCCGACGCCAAGGGGCCAGACACCAAGACCCCTGACACCAAGACCCCTGACACCAAGGCCCCCGAAACCAAGGTCAAGGCTGGCGAGGCCGAAAACGTCAAGAAGTCCGGTGCGGCAACGAAGTAGACGGCGAATGGGCCTGATCTCGTGACGGGACTGCCGTCCGGGTCGTGCGGGGAAAGCCAACGTGCAAGCAGATAGTGACGACAAGGGTCGAGCCACCCGCAGCAAAGCGATGCCGCCGACCAGCACCGAGCTGCTCGCCCGGATGGGCGAACTGCACCCGAAACTGATCGACCTGTCCCTGGAGCGCATCGCGATCCTGCTGGAGCGCCTCGGCGCCCCCCATCGCAACCTGCCGCCTGTCATCCATGTTGCCGGCACCAACGGCAAGGGCTCCACCGTCGCCTTCATGCGCGCCATGCTCGAAGCCGACGGCCGCCGGGTCCACACCTACACCTCGCCCCATCTCGTCGACTTCAACGAACGCATCCGCCTCGCCCGCGCGCCCGGCGTCTCGAGCGATATCAACGAAGCTGAACTGGTCGACACCCTCTCCCGCGTCATTGAGGCCAACGCGGGCGACCCGATGACCTTCTTCGAAATGACCACGGCGGCAGCTTTCCTCGCTTTTGCGGAGACCCCGGCGGATGTCGTCCTCCTCGAAGTCGGCCTCGGCGGCCGCCTCGATGCCACCAACCTCATTGCGCGTCCCGCCGTCTGTGTCATCACGCCGATCTCCCTCGACCACACCGAGCTGCTCGCCCCGACCGAACCCGGCATCGCCGTCGAAAAGGCCGGTATCCTCAAGCCCGATGTCCCCGCCGTCATTGCCCCCCAGTCACCCGAGGTCCTCGAGGTGCTCGAACGCATTGGCAAGGAGCGCGGCGCCAAGCTCTTCATCTGGGGGCGCGATTTCGACGCGTTTGAACAAAGCGGCCGCCTCGTCTACCAGGACGAGAACCGCGTCCTCGATGCCCGCCTGCCGGAACTCCTGGGCCGCCACCAGATCATCAACGCGGGCCTTGCCATCGCCGCCCTGATCAATGCCGATCTGCCCGATCCCGTCTCCGAAAAGGCGCTTGATCAAGGCCTCGCCGCCGCCCGCTGGCCCGCGCGCATGTCGCGCCTCAATTCCGGCTCCCTGGCGCAGATCACCGGTGATGCGACCGAGATCTGGCTCGACGGCGGCCACAACCCCGCTGCCGGAACGGTGCTCGCCCAATATCTCGCCGAACTTGAAGAGCGCGCCCCGAAGCCGACATTCCTGATCGTCGGCATGATGCAGAAGAAGGACGTTCAAGGCTTCATCAAACCCTTCCAGGATCTGGTCCGTGAGGTCCTCGCCGTCCCCATTCTTGGCCACGAGAGCGGCGCCCTGGAGGTCGGCCAACTGGCCGACCGGATTTCCGCCGCGGGCCTCCCCGTGTGCGAGGCAACCGGTGTCCTTGACGCGTTGCGCCAGATCATCGCGGTAGAACCGGGCGAGAAGCGCATCCTGATCTGCGGCTCGCTCTATCTGGCCGGCAGCGTGCTCGCCTTCGATCGCTGCGGGCCCATCTGATATCCCGCTCAGGGACGTTTCTGGCGGTGTTCTCCGGCAACGTCCGGCAACGGAACGCCCCTTGCCCCGAAATCGCCGCGCTCCCTCCGAACCAGCGCCCAGAACAGCGCATTCGGTGTCACCAGGCGCAATTGTTTTTCGGGAGCGGACAAATGATCAATCAGACCTGCACCATGAACCTGCCGGTTTTCGGACCCTCGGCCAGCGCGCGACGTCAGCCGCGCCGGCCCCTGTGGCGTGCACGCCTTGCAAGCCTGGCCGGCGCGGCGGCAGCCATGGCGGCAAGCCTCACGCTGGCATCCCCCCTTCAGGCGCGCGACGGGTTTGACCTGACCGTTTCGGCCCCCTCCATAGCCGAAAATCTCACCGTCTATTTCCTGCACGGCCCGTCCGAACCCGGCCCCGTACCCCTGACCCTGGGTGAAGCGCTGCGCAAGGATCAGGTTGTCGTCCACGAGACCGGCAACGTCGAGCAGCTCGAAATCGAAAACACCGGCAGCGAAGCGGTATTTGTCCAGGCCGGCGACATCGTCAAGGGCGGCCGCCAGGATCGCGTCCTGACCGTCTCGCTTCTGATTCCGCCCCGTTCCGGCCGCCTCCCGATCGGCGCCTATTGCGTCGAGCAGGGCCGCTGGTCACAGCGCGGCGGCGAAAGCGCCAAGAAGTTCGCAAGCGCCGAAGCCCACCTCCCCTCACTTGACGCCAAACGCAGCCTCTATGCCGCAAAACCGGCGCCCGCCGCGCCCAACCGTCGACCCGTCCGCGGCGGCCGGGCCGCGCAGACTGAGGCCCTTGCCCGGCCGCAAGTCCAGAACCGCGTCGAAACCCTCGACAATGTCCTTGGCCGCGTCAGCCAGAATCAGGCCCGCTCCGCCCAGTCGGAGATCTGGGCGAATGTCGCCGAGGTCCAGCGCAAGCTCTCCACGAACCTCGCAACATCCGTCAAGTCGACGCAGTCGGGCTCCAGCCTGCAGCTGACACTTGAGAACCAGAAACTCGCCGAGACGCGCCAGAAGCTTGTCGCCCAGCTCCTGCCCAAGGGCACGGCAGCAAATGACATCCGCGGCTACGCCTTCGCCATTAACGGGCGCATCAACTCCGTCGAGGTTTATCCGTCGAACGCCCTGTTCCGGAAGATGTGGCCGAAACTCCTTCGGGCGAGTGCAACGGAGGCCATCGCAGAGCAGGATCGTGCCGGCACCGCGCCCCCGCCGCCCGCGCCCGCTGACGTCACCGCGTTCATCGACGAGGCCGTCAAAGCCAAGAGCGAGCGCGATGACCTCCAGGCGGGCCTGTCGCGAGAGCGCCGCCAGACCGCGCGCACCCTTGCCAATGAAACCCGCAAGGCGGACGGCTCGACCGTTCACATGAGCATTCTCGCCCGCTGACACCTTCCACCTGCAACTGGGCACCTGTCGCCGCTGTCGCTGATGCGATTGCGGCGACAGCGGTCGTATCCCTCGACGGCGGTCTGCTTTAGTCTCCGTGGCCGAACCGAAACCATCAACGAGGCCGGCTATGAAAACCATCAACCCCGAGACCACTGCCAAGCCCGCATCCAACTACGCCCACGGCGTCGTCCACCCGCTCTCCGGTGAACGCCTGATCATCTCCGGTCAGGTCGGCAACAAGCCCGACGGCACCATGGAAGACGGCCTCGAGGCCCAGACCGAACGCGCTTTCCAGAACGTCTTCGCGGTCCTCGAGGCGGCAGGCTTCGAGAAGCAACACCTCGTCCGCCTCATCGTCTACGTCACCGAACCAGGCCGCGTCGCCGTCTACCGCGAAACCCGCGACCGCCTGCTTGAGGGCCACTGCTGCGCCAACACCTACATCGAAGTACCCGGCCTGGCGGCCCCCGGCTGGCTCGTCGAGATCGAGGGCGAGGCGATCAAATCCTGATCCCGAAGGAGGTACGCGATGCTGCAACTCAAACCGAACTGCGAATGCTGCGACAAGGACCTGCCCCCTGACGCAGCCGACGCCTTGATCTGCTCCTTCGAGTGCACCTTCTGTGCAGATTGTGCCCGCGATCGCTTGCCCGACGGACGATGCCCGAACTGCGGCGGTGAACTCGTCCGCCGGCCGGTCCGCCCCGCCGAGAAGCTCTCCCGCTTCCCGGCAGCGCCCGACCGTGTTCTCAAGCCCCATCCGTTCTGCGCTTGAGCGTTATTGCAATGGGCCGGGGGCGGTCTCCCCCCCGGCCATTGCGTGATCGCGCGGCCGGGCTAGTCGGATCGTATCGAACTTGATCTGGTTATCGGCCCGGACCGCCGTCTTGATCCTGGCCGACATCGCCCAGGCAAGCGCCTGTTGATGGAGCGGAATGAAGCCCACATCCTCGTGGATAATCCGAAAGGCCTTGAGCATCAGTTGGTCGCGCCGCTCGGTGACGCCTTCCGTCAACGCTTGCCGCGTCAGGCGATCAACGTCGTCGTTGCAATAGCCGCCGAGATTGAAGCGCGCGCCGTTGCCGGCCGCGTCGCGGCAGCGGGCGAGGTTGTGGAGCACATTCCACGCATCGATCGCTCCCGGCGTCCACCCGAGCAGGTTGAAGGCGCTGTCATAGCCGCCGCCCGAGAGCACCTTCTTGAAGTAAAGCGCCTTCGGCTGTGAATTGAGACGCACCCGAATGCCGACATTGGCAAGCATCTGGACGACCGCAAGGCAGATCTGTTCGTCGTTGACGTAGCGGTTGTTCGGACAATCCATCGCGACATCGAAGCCGCCCGCATAGCCAGCCGCCTCCAGCAATCGGCGCGCCCGCACGGGATCATGGGCCCGCCGGTCGATCTTCGCGATGCCCGGCAGCACCAGTGGCGAGACCAGCGAGGCGGCCGGCACCGATTGGCCACGCATCACCACGCGCCGGATCGTGTCGATGTCGATCGCATGCGAAACCGCTTCGCGCACGCGCCGGTCCTTGAACGGATTGGGCGTGCCGGGTGCAGCGCCGACGAGGGTCTCGCGCATCTGGTCCATGTTGAGAAAGATCGTTCGAAGCTCCGGCCCCGTCAGCGTCTTGAAGCCGGGCGTTTTGGAGAAGCGCACCAGATCCTGCACCGGCGCTGGCACAATGACATCGACCTGCCCGGCAAGCAGCGCGGCGGTTCGCGTTTGTGCATTTTCGAGCGTGAAGAGGTCGACCTGCTCGACCATCCGGGCATCGCGCCCCCACCACGCATCATTGCGCTCGAACCGCATGATGCGCCCGGGCTCATGCGACAGGACCCGATACGCACCGGTGCCGTTGGCGGGCAACGCTGGTGTGGGATCAGCGCTCGCCATCGGCGCCGTCAATCCATGCCGCACGGCCCATTGCCGCGACATGATCAGCAGGCTTTCCCAGTCGGCCGGCAGGACCGGGTTTGGCTCTGTCAGATGAACATCGAACGTGTAGCGATCGACCGCCGAGAACTGCGCGCCATCCGGAATGCGGCCCTTCATCTGTGATCCAGCCATGCGCGCGCGCTCGAACGTGAAGACCACGTCGTCGGCACTGAAGGGCGAGCCGTCGTGGAATGTCACGCCCCGCCGGAGATGAAATCGCCAGTGTCGTGGCGTGAGTGTCTCCCAATGGGTGGCAAGCCCAGGCTTGAGGCGCAGTTGCGAGTCCCGCCGAACCAGGCCCTCCATGACATTGGAAAGAACGCCAAGCGTCAGCGTCTCATTCAGCACATGCGGGTCCAACCGGGCGATATCACCCTGAACCGCAATCCGCACACGGCTTTCCGCGTGCGCCTCGGTCCCAATCAGGGTGGCCAGAACGGCCGAAACAAAAAATGCGCGCAAATATCCGACATGAAACATAGTCAAGTATCCTATGGGCTGGGTCGATGGCGCCGAGAGTGCGCGCGCGCCGCTCGAAAAACCTTAACGCGGCGGGATAGAATGGCGGACTGGTTGTCGCGCAATGAAGCTGTCCTGGCGGATTTATGGCAACTTGTGCGCGTTGCCGGCGACGCGCGGGTGGTCCTGATGCGTCTCAATCGGCCGTGTGTGCTATTTCATCAGTTCATTTGGCCGCTGAAACGCCTTATGCTCCCGACCCAATCGCACCCGCCGTCCAACCAGCGGCAACAACCCAAAAAAATGCCGAGAGCGAGAGGCCCAAGGAAACCCCATGCCAACGACCCCGACCGATGCACAACGCCAGAAACTGCGCTCCAAAGCCTGGTTCGACAATCCCGCCAACGCGGACATGACGGCGCTGTATCTCGAGCGCACGATGAACTTCGGCCTCACCCTCGAAGAACTCCAGTCCGGCAAGCCTGTGATCGGCATCGCCCAGTCCGGCTCCGACCTTTCGCCCTGCAATCGTCACCACATCTTCCTGGCCGAACGCGTCCGTGAGGGCATCCGTGAAGCCGGCGGCATTTGCTTTGAATTTCCCGTCCACCCGATCCAGGAAACCTGCAAGCGCCCCACCGCCGGCCTTGACCGCAACCTCGCCTACCTGAGCCTCGTCGAGACGCTCTACGGCTACCCGATTGACGGCGTCGTCCTCACCACAGGTTGCGACAAGACCACGCCCGCCCAGATCATGGCGGCGGCAACCGTCGACCTGCCCGCCATCGTGCTGTCCGGCGGGCCCATGCTGAACGGCTGGTTCAAGGGCGAGCGCACCGGCTCCGGCACGATCGTGTGGAAGGCCCGCGAGATGATGGCCCGTGGCGAGATCGACTATAAGGGCTTCGCCGAACTCGTCGCCTCCTCCGCCCCCTCCGCCGGCCACTGCAACACGATGGGCACGGCCTCGACGATGAACTCGCTCGCCGAAGCCCTCGGCATGAGCCTGCCCGGCTGCGCCGCGATCCCCGCGCCCTACCGCGAGCGCCAGCAGATGTCGTATGAGACCGGCAAACGCATCGTCGACATGGTCTGGGAAGACCTCCGCCCCTCCCACATTCTGACGCGTGAGGCGTTCGAGAACGCGATCGTCGTCAACTCCGCTATTGGCGGGTCAACCAACGCGCCGATCCACTTGAACGCGATCGCCCGCCACATCGGCGTCGAACTCGACAACGATGACTGGGAAAAGATCGGCCATGACGTGCCGCTTCTGGTCAACATGCAGCCGGCCGGTGAATATCTCGGCGAGGAATACCACCGCGCCGGCGGCGTTCCCGCCGTCGTCGCCGAACTGATCGCCAAGGGCCGCATCAAGCCCGCCGGCACGGTCAACGGCAAGACCCTCATCGAGAATTGTGAGGGCCGTTTCGCCGAAGACCGCGACGTCATCAAGCCTTACGACGCCCCGATGGTCCCGGCCGCAGGCTTCCTCAACCTCAAGGGCAACCTCTTCGACAGCGCCATCATGAAGACGTCCGTCATCTCGGATGAATTCCGCCAGCGCTACCTCTCGAACCCCGATGACCCCAACGCCTTTGAAGGCCGCGCCATCGTCTTCGACGGTCCTGAGGACTACCACCACCGCATCGACGATCCGGCCCTCGAGATCGACGAGCATTGCGTCCTCTTCATGCGCGGCGCCGGCCCGATCGGCTATCCGGGGGCTGCCGAAGTGGTCAACATGCGCGCCCCCACCCACCTCCTCAAGCGCGGGATCACGTCGCTGGCCTGCATCGGCGACGGTCGCCAGTCGGGCACGTCCGGCTCACCATCAATTCTGAACGCCTCACCCGAGGCGGCCTCGGGCGGCGGCCTCGCCGTCCTGCGCACCGGCGACCGTGTTCGCATCGACCTTGCAAAGCGCACCGCCGACATCCTGATCAGCGACGAGGAATTGGCCGCCCGTCACGCCGAACTGAAGGCTGCCGGCGGCTACAAGTATCCCGATCACCAGACGCCGTGGCAGGAGATCCAGCGCGGCATCGTCGACGAATTGTCCCACGGCATGGTCCTCAAGCCGGCCGTGAAGTACCAGAGAATTGCCGAGACCAAGGGCTTGCCGCGCGACAACCACTGACACCGCCGGCAAGCGACAACCGAGCCGCAGCCCGCAGGGGACGGGCTGCGCTGCACCAGAAACGGGGCGAGAACGATGCACTCTTCCGGGTGTGCCGCATTCGACTACGACGTCCGGCGTCTGGTTGCGCTTGTCGAGCGTGAACCGCGGACGACGGCGGAACTCGAGGCGTTGCTGGACGCCATCTACCGGCAGGTTTTCGCCGTCGACTTCGCCCGCTATGACCTTGTTCGCCTTCGGGCTGCGGTCCCGGAGATACTTGACGATTTTTTCGACGTGCGTCTGGCTTTACGCGAACGCATAGCCGACTGGCGCGAAGCCGGCGTCCTGACCGCTGCCGCCACCGATCGCCTGCGCGACTGCTTTCGCGCGCTCAGATACGCAACCGATCTGATCGGCGAGCTGAGCAACGGCTTCAAGGCGAGGCGCCTTGGCACCTCACGGCGGATCGCCTTCGCCGAGGGCACGCTGTTTCATCCGGACCTGAGGGACGAGCGGCGCCACAACTTCCACTCCGGCGACATTCTCCTGGTGCGCGGCACAATTCATAACTCCGCCGCCATCGCCCGTATCGGCGACGTCGACTCGCAGTTCTCCCATGCAGCCATGATCTACATCGACAAGCGCGGCCGCCAATACGTCGTCGAGGCATTGATCGCGGAGGGCGCGACCTACGGCACCCTTCACCATGCGCTCTCCCACAATCTCGGCCGCGCCGTGGTGTTCCGTCACCCCGACGCCGACCTCGCCCACCACGCCGCCGAAGCCATGTTCCGGCGCGTTCGCAAGTCGCGCGGCCTGTTCGCCCGCCGCATCCCCTACGACTTCTCGATGGAACTCGACGTTGCTGACCGCCTCTTCTGCTCGAAGCTGATCCGCCTCGCCTATGCCGAGGCGAGCGGCAATCGTTTCATCATGCCAGCCTTCCCGACCCGCTTCGATCATGCGTCGAAGGATTTCCTCGATCGCATCGGCGTCACGGCTCGCGAGACCTTCGCACCAGGCGACATGGAACTCGAGCCAGCCCTCGATGCGGTTGCCGAGTGGCGCGACTACGACCGCACCTCGAACCTGCGCCTGCAGGATTTCGTCATGGTCAAGCTGTTCGAGTGGATGGAGCGGGACGGCTATATCTTCGAGGAGACGCCGTGGATTCGCTTCCTGTCCACGATGGGCCGCATGACGGCTTATTTCCCTTGGCCGCTCAAGTCGCTTGTTGCCAGGCTTGCCCCCAAGATTCCGATGTCAATGAAGCGCGAAACGGTCGCAGCGATCACCATGCTGCACCTCACCGCCGAACCGCTCTTCAAGGAGCTGCAAAGGCTCGAACGTGAATCGGTACGCGAGAGAGGCTATCCCCTCCATCCACGCGAAATCCTCACCCACCTCGAAAACATCCGCCGCGACGCGCCCGACCGTATTGGTTATCTGCAAAGCCCGGGCAATCCCGCACTGATTGCCCCCCGCTCCCAGACCGCCTGAAAAATCCCCCAACGCCGCCCCTGCGCGGTGCGGCCCGTGAGCGCAATCGATCGAGTTCGCGGTGCGAACTCGGGGAGCAACCGCGACCCGGGCCATTGGCCCGCCCCCGCGGAGGGCCAGCGCTGCGCAGCAGCGCGGTGCGGCCCGTGAGCGCAATCGATCGAGTTCGCGGTGCGAACTCAGGGAGCAACCGCGACCCGGGCCATTGGCCCGCCCCCGCGGAGGGCCAGCGCTGCGCAGCAGCGCGGTGCGGCCCGTGAGCGCCATCCAATCGAGTTCGCGGTGCGAACTCGGGGAGCAACCGCGACCCGGGCCATTGGCCCGCCCCCGCGGAGGGCCAGCGCTGCGCAGCAGCGCGGTGCGGCCCGTGAGCGCCATCCAATCGAGTTCGCGGTGCGAACTCGGGGAGCAACCGCGACCCGGGCATTGGCCCGCCCCCGCGGAGGGCCAGCGCTGCGCAGCAGCGCGGTGCGGCCCGTGAGCGCAATCGATCGAGTTCGCCGCGCGAACTCGGGGAGCAACCGCGACCCGGCGCTTAGCGCCGCCCCCGCGGAGGCGCAGCGCGATTGCCTTGCAATCGCGCGGTGCGCGCCGTGAGCGCAAAAAACCAATCAAGGCATCGGAAGGCTTTCGTGCTCGCGGATCATCTCGCCGGTGGCGGTGTCCATTTCCATCAGCTTCACCCGGTAGCCCCACAGGTGCGCCACATGCAGCAGGGTCCGGTCACACGTCTGCTTGTCGAGCACGACGCCGTTGCGCACCTTGTGGTGCAGCGTCAGGCGGCGGCCACCGGAGAGATCGGCGCTGACCACCTGGATGTCCGGGTCCATGATCGAGGTATCGTATTGCGCGGCAAGTTTGCGGCGCACCTCCCGGTAGCCTTGTTCGTTGTGGATCGAGTCGACCTGGATGAACGGCGAGTCCGCGCGGTCGTGGATATGGAACAGCCGGAAGTCGCGCATCACCTTGGGCGAGAGATACTGCAGGATGAAGCTGTCGTCACGAAACTCCGCCCAGGCTGTCTTGAGCGTTCCGAGCGGGTCGCCGTTGCCCGCGATTTCCGGGAACCACGCGCGATCCTCCTCGGTGGGCTCCAGGCACATCCGCTGGATATCGCGCATCATCGCAAACCCGAGCGCGTAGGGGTTGATGCCGCTGTAGCGCGGGTCCTCGAAGCGCGGCTGGAAGACGACGGATGAATGCGAATGCATGAACTCCAGCATCGCGCCTTCCGTCACCTGCCCCCGGTCAAAGAGCCGGTTCATGATCTCGTAGTGGCAGAACGTGGCGCAGCCTTCGTTCATCACCTTGGTCTGGCGCTGCGGATAGAAATATTGCGCCAGCATCCGCACGATGCGGATGAGTTCGCGCTGCCATTCTTCCAGCTTCGGCGCGTGCTTTTCGAGAAAGTAGAGCAGGTTCTCTTGGGGCAGCTTGAGGCTTTGCGCCTCGCGGATCATTTCCGGCGTGCCGTCGGAATTGAGCTGAGGCAACTTCGCCCGCGGCACCGTCCGCCAGATCTCGTTATAGGTCGCCTCTTCGTATTCGAGCCGCTTGCGCGCCTTGTCCTTTTTGTCGCGCACCGTCTGGCGCGTCACCGGATGCCGGCTGATCCCCTGGTTCATCAGCGCATGCGCACTGTCGAGCACGGCTTCGACAGCTTCGACGCCGTATTTCTCCTCACACTCCGCGACGTATTCCTTCGCGAACGTGAGGTAATCAAGGATCGCCGTCGCATCGGTCCATTGCTGGAACAGGTAGTTGTTCTTGAAGAAGTGGTTATGCCCCATGGCGGCATGCGCCATCACGAGCACCTGCATCGTCATGGTGTTTTCTTCCATGATGTAGTTGATGCAGGGATCGGAGTTGATGACGAGTTCGTAGGCGAGCGCCCGCGCACCCTTCCGGTAGGCGTTCTCCTCGCGCGCGAAATGCTTCCCGAACGACCAGTGCCGGTACATGTTCGGCATCCCGATCGAGGCATAGGCATCGAGCATCTGCTCCGCCCGGATCACCTCGAGCTGGTTGGGATAGATCTCCAGCCCCATCTCGCCGACGCCGATCTCGTGGATCGCATCGTACGCGCGATTGACGAGATCAAACGTCCACTCCGGACCGTCATAGAGCAGGTTCCCGGCGCTGTTCGAGCCGTCGGGCATGATTACGCCTCCGTCGAAGAGAACAATTCACGGAACACCGGGTAGATGTCACCCGGCCCGGAAACGCGCTTCATCGCGAAGTTCTCTTGTACATCATCGATCGTCTCGTATCCCGACCATACGACACTGAGGAAAGGTGAAAGATGCTCGTCGGAATAGACTTCGATATAGGCGTAGTACTGGCATATCGGCAGGATGTCGTTTTCAAGCATGTCCATGCAGCGGCCCATGTCGTCATCGAAGTTGTGGCCGTCTGACGCCTGCGCGGCATAGATGTTCCAGTCATTCACCGGATAGCGGTCTCTCACGACCCGCAGCATTTCATCGAGCGCGGACGAGATCACCGTGCCGCCCGTCTCCGTCGCCCGGAAAAAGGTATCTTCATCGACCTCCTGCGCCTTCGTCGTGTGGCGAATGAAGACGATGTCGACCTCGGAGTAGTGTCGCGTCAGGAACAGGTGAAGCAGCATGAAGAAGCGCTTCGAGAGTTCCTTGAGGTCTTCCGTCATCGACGCCGAGACATCCATCAGGCAGAACATCACCGCCTGCGTTTTCGGCTTCGGGCGTCGCTCGGTGCGATTGTATGTGAGATCGAGCGGATCGATGTAGCCGACCACCTTGCGCTGGTATTTCAGCGTGTGAAGACGCCCCTTGAGATCCTCGATGTGCTTGTCATCGCGCGGATCAGCGGCCTCGGCCTCGGCGATCTCCGCTTCCAGCGCTTCGAGTTCGGCCATGCGCGGGCGCCGCAGCGCAATCCGCCGCGCAAGTGACTTTCTGAGCGTGCGCACCCGGTTCAGCTTCGCCGGCGGGCCATCGGTCGTGAAGCCCGCACGCATCGACTCGGCCGACTTCATCGTCTTGAGCCGGGCCTTGATCAGGTTCGGCAGTTGCAGGTCTTCAAAGAAGATGTCGAGGAATTCCTCCCGCGTCAGCGAGAAGACGAACTCATCCTCCCCCTCGCCATCGGCCGAGCCCTTGTTGCCGGCCCCGCCGCCACCGCTTTCGGGCTTGCGAATGACGTCGCCGGGCGAGAATTCCTTGTTACCCGGCAGCACATAGTCACGCTCGCCCTGCTCCCGGCCAAGGCCGAAGCTCGGCTCGCGCAGGCTCTTTGAGCGAATGCGCACATCTTCCCCGCCATCGACGTCCGACACCTTGCGCTTGCGCAGACTGTCCCGAACCGCCTCGCGGATCTCATGCTTCGCCCGCCTGAGAAACCGTTGACGGTTGCCGAGGCTCTTGGCTTTCGGATTGAGGCGACGGTCAACGATATGCATGTTGATGGTTTTCAGTGCTCACAGATTCAGTTTTCACAGCGCGGCTGCGCGTGGGCTTCAGTGTTCAGTTCCATGTCAGGCGTCGTCCTGAACACTGAAGACTGAACACTGAAAACTTCGGCTAGCCACTCTTCTTCACCCGCATGTACCACTCGACGAGCCGGCGGACCTGGCGCTGCGTGTAGCCGCGCGAGACCATGCGCTCGACGAACTCCTCATGCTTCTTCTCGGTTTCGCCGTCCTGCTTGGCGCCGAACGAGATCACCGGCAGCAGATCCTCGACCTGGGAGAACATCCGCTTCTCGATGACGTCACGGATCTTCTCGTAGCTTGTCCAGCTCGGGTTCTTGCCGCCGTTCTTCGCCCGCGCTCGAAGCGAGAACTTGACCACTTCGTAGCGGAAGTCCTTCGGGTTCGCGATGCCGGCCGGCTTCTCCGTCCGCGACAGTTCCTGGTCGATCACCTGCCGGTTCATGAGCTGGCCCGTATCAGGATCCTTGTAGTCCTGATCCTCGATCCAGGCGTCCGCGTAGGCCACGTAACGATCGAACAGGTTCTGCCCGAAGTCGTGGTAGCTCTCGAGGTAGGCTTTCTGGACCTCGTTCCCGATGAACTCGGCATAGCGCGGCGCCAGCTCCTCCTTGATGAACTCGATGTAACGGTCTTCCATCTCATCGGGCAGCTGCTCACGCCGGATCGACTGTTCCAGGACGTACATCAGATGGACCGGATCGGCGGCAACTTCGACGGTGTCGTAGTTGAACGTCTCCGACAGCACCTTGTAGGCGAACCGCGTCGACGTCCCGTCCATGCCCTCGTTGATGCCGGCCGCATCGCGGTATTCCTGGATCGTCTTGGCATGCGGATCGCTGTCCTTGAGGCTCTCACCATCATAGATCCGCATCTTCGAGAACAGGTTCGAGTTCTCGTGTTCCTTGAGGCGCGTCAGAACCGAGAACCGTGACAGCATCTCAAGCGTGCCCGGCGCGCAGGGCGCATCGCCGACTTCGCTCGAGTTCAGCAGCTTCTCGTAGATCTTCGTCTCTTCCGAAACACGCAGGCAGTAGGGCACCTGGATCACGCAGATCCGGTCCAGGAAGGCTTCGTTGTTCTTGTTCGCCCGGAAGCTCTGCCATTCGCTCTCGTTCGAGTGCGCGATGATGATGCCCTGGTAGGGCAGCGCGCCGACATTTTCCGTGCCAACGTAGGTGCCGTCCTGCGTCGCCGTCAGCAGCGGGTGCAGCATCTTGATCGGCGCCTTGAACATCTCGACGAATTCGAGCAGGCCCTGCGTCGTCCGGTTGAGACCGCCCGAGTAGGAATAGGCATCCGCATCGTTCTGCCCGAAGAACTCGAGCTTGCGGATGTCCACCTTGCCGACCAGTGACGAGATGTCCTGGTTGTTCTCATCGCCCGGTTCCGTCTTCGCGACGCAAACCTGGCGCAACCGCGACGGCGACAGCTTGACGACACTGAACTTCGAGATATCGCCGCCGAATTCATCGAGCCGCTTGATCGCCCACGGGCTCATCTGTCCGGTCAGCTTGCGCCGAGGAATGCCGTAGCGTTCCTCGATCGTGCTGCCCATCGTCGCGGGATCGAACAGCCCAAGCGGGCTCTCGAAGATCGGGCTGACTTCATCACCGGCCTTGAGCACGTAGATCGGGCAGGCTTCCATCAGCTCCTTGAGCCGCTCGGCAAGCGACGACTTGCCGCCGCCGACGGGGCCGAGCAGGTAGAGGATCTGCTTTCGCTCCTCAAGGCCCTGTGCCGCGTGCCGGAAGAAGCTCACGATCCGCTCGATCGTCTCTTCCAGGCCGTAAAAATCCTTGAACGCCGGATAGACCTTGATGGTCCGGTTGAGGAAGATGCGCCCCAGCCGCGTATCGCGTTGGGTGTCGACCACCTCCGGCTCACCGATTGCCTTGATCATGCGTTCCGCCGCACCAGAATAAAGCGACGGGTCGTCTCTGCACTGCTCAAGGTACTCCTTGAGAGGCATTTCTGACTGCTTCTGCGCATCATAGTTCTGCGCATACATGTCGAAGAGTTCGCTTCCAGTCGTCATGTTTCGTCTCGCTCGCGCTCTGCTTTGCCGCTCGACGGGCAGGAACCGCAACGACGGCGGAGGAGCCTCATGCGCCCCGCAGTTGCGGCGCGCTGTCCTGGAACCACAACGGGCAAACTGACTGACAGTTCCGTCAATCGCCCCGCCAAGTTGCGTATTCTACTATACCCTCTACGTGATATCGCTGCGACCGGATTCCAATGCTTGAAATTCGAGCAGCGTGCCTAAAGGGGTCTACGCTTGGAGCATATCGAACGGATCAGGCGGTTTTGCGTCGCCGAGGTGTTCATCTCAAGCGCACATGTGGTGCTGATCCGCTTTTGAAATCAGGCGCCTGGGCGATCATGCTGAGCAACCTTGGGTCGTTCTGCGACGTTGTGTGCAAGCCCCAAAATTTGGTTGTGCCATGGCCTCGCCACCCAGCCCTGCGAGTGCACGGATGCCGCACATTATGCGTCGCGCTTCAGGCTTGACTGTTGTCAGAATCATTGATCTTCGCGACTCGCTGCAAAAGATCCCGATCGATTGATCGTGCCAGCCGAACTTGGCGCGCAGAACCGGGATCTGAGGTATCAGGCGGTTGCGTGATAACGGCGTTGCCAGAGGATCTGATCCTGGCCACTGCTGTGGGTGCAGCCATCAAGTGTAATTTGCTTCAGAAACAGTGCGGTGCCGAACCTTTTGGCTTCTTCGTAGGCAGCCTCCCGGCACGCCGCGGCCCCGGCGCGATCCCCAAGGGCGCGCAGCACACGCGCCTGGATCAACTTGAGGTGCGGCCGCTGCACAATCACGCCGCCACGTTGCGCCAGCGTCAGTCCCGTCTCGACGGCCTCACGCGCGTCATCGACCATGCCGCCGGAAAGTGCAATCTCGCCCAGCGAGCCATACGCCATCGCCAGCAGTTGCTGCGCGTTTTGCGCCTTGTAGCGCGCGCAGGCGGCGGCCATGGCCCGCACCTGGTCCGCCGGACGCTGCGCCTGCGCTGCGGCCAGCACCACGTCCGCCCAGGCGATCCAATACGAAAGCCCATTCTCACTGGCGATTGCACGCGTTTCCCGCGCCGTCAGGGCTGCTTCCGGCAGCGATCCGCTCTGAAGTGCGGCCAGGCTGAGAACGCCCATGACGTGAGCGCTGGTGTGGGCATGCGCGAGGCGTTCTGCATGGCGCCTTGCCCGGGCGGCATCAGCCTTGGCGCCTGCGACCTGGCCCCTGAGCGTTCGTGTCCACGACCGGTGCGCGAACGCCACCGCCGCCTGATCCGAACCGAACGCAAAGCGCAACGGTGCATCCCGCTCCATGTCATAGATGTCGAGCACTGTGTCGTAGTGTTGTTCCGCCTCGCCCAGTTGTCCGTTGAGCATCACCGCAAGGCCCTGCATGCGGTGGGTCAGCAATTTGTAGTGGCTGTTCCCGCGGCGGCCATCGGCGCTGTCATCGCGATATGTCGCAGCAAAGCGCATCAACAGGACACGTCCCATCGTCATCGCCGCATGAATTTCCCCGCGCACCAGGTGATAGGACTGAAGCCCCCACAGTGCGCGGAATTCAGACCCCTTCCGCTGATCGTGCGAAACAGTCCAACTTTCCTCGAGCGACCGCTGGTAGAGATCGAAGAAATCTTCCGACGCATTGCCCCGCGCCAGCGCAATCTGAACGCCAAGCAATTGCAGCAAGTGGCGCTGGGAATATTCGTTGTCCTCCCCGCCTGACTGCTGAGCCAGCGCCGTCTCGAGATACTCGATAGCCTGCGCGGTCTTGCCCCCCTCGATTGCCGCCCAGGCGGCTTTTCCGAGCCACCGCTTCGACTGCCCCGCGTTGGCAGCGGATCGGTGGTGTTGTGCGACCTGCTCCGGCCCGCCGCCGCCCGCCGCTCCAACGCGCGTCAGGGCGTGCGCGGCAAGCCCATGTAGCCGGCGCCGGTCATCCTCCGGCACCAGCGTGTAGGCAACCCGTTGCAGCGCGCCATCGAGAAACGAATAGACCGGCGATTTCGCCGTGCCGGCACTGAGCGCAATGGCCGACCGTCTGATCAGCTGAGCAGCTTCCGCATGGCGCAGTGCGGCATCCAGCCTGCCCTCTTCGATCCCGAGCATTTCCGCCAGCACCGATGCCGAGAATGTCATGCCCGCGATCGCAGCGGCCGTGATCACCGGCTTCAGATCAGCCAACGCGTCGATCCGGCTAAGCTGTGCCATGTAGGCAGGCGAAAGGCCATCGAGCCGGTCGCTGGCGGCGTCCGCCGCCGTGGGCTGGCTGATGAGTTGATCGAGCGCCGCCGCGGCCGTGGCCGGCAGCACGTAGACCACTGACCCATCGCTGTCCGGGCCGAGGTTCGCCATGCTGATCGCAACAAGTCCCCGCTCAAGGCCGGCGATCCTCCGAAACGCCTGGGAGATCACCACCCCCGGCGGCAGGGCCCTCATCGCATATTCCCAATAGACGGGGTCCGTATCCGGCTCAGTGATCGCGTCGAAGGGGGACGCCCGGGAGACAAGTGCGAAGCGGACGTCGAGAAGAACACGCGTCGTCTCGCCGCCATCGCGCGCCACGGCAAGGGCGGCATCGAGCGCGCGGCGGCAATCGGCTTCTTCACTTTGTGTCACGCCCCAGACCGCAACTCGGCGCGTGGCGACGGTCTCGACGATCCTGCCCCCCTGAGCCATGACCTGGTCTGCGAGACGCTCCAGCAGGTCGGCCGCCTCGGCCGCGTCGGTTTTGCAACGGCTGTTCTGCGCTGCCGTGGTCTCAATGCTGAGTCGCAGGATGGCACGCCGCTCGAAGCCGCCAAGCTGAGCATTCACCCAGCGGCTGAGAAATGGATCACAAAATGGCGCGTCGATCCTGGTGTCGAGGGTCGATTGATGAACGGCACTGTCAGTCATTCTGCGAGGCATCTGATATGGTTCCGTGATCGGACCAATAATTCCGGCACTTGACGTGTGCGCTCTTTGGAATTTTGCTCGCTTGTGCTTGCCGTGAGCAATTCAAGTTCCGTGCCGATATCAGATGGTCAGCAAGCAGAAAAATTATTGTCTGCAATCGGATTATCAGGCCGTTTTGTGCTGTGCAGGTCTGCGCTGCGACGGGCGCGCGCTATGTCGGCGGAAGCCCGAGCAGTCGCGCAGACTGTGCGAGATGGGCAACGAGATAGCGCCCGAACGATCGCCAGCATTCAATCCGGAAGACGCTGTGCCCCGCCGCATCACGGCAATGCACCAGCACGATCTCGGCCTTGGCGAAAACCGTCCGCGTCGCCGTGCCGACGGGAAAGACCGCCTCATCGAGGTCGAGCGCGATCCCCGTATTGAGGACGTCGCGGACATCGCCGCCGCGCACCTCGATCGCAACATTGCGATGGCTCACATCAACGATCTTGAGGCCCGCTTCGTCAGCCGCCGCTGTCGGTGTCCCGATCAGAAGCCACTCGTCGGGCCCAAGCCGCAGACTGGCGCGCGGCGCCGCCGTCAACAGCGTGTCCTGCCCCCACGCCGTATTGATCGCCTGGCTGACATCGAAGCCCAGAACCTTGCCGCGCTGCACCGCAACGGCAGGGTCGAGGCGCAGCACATGGCGCGCGACATCCTCGGCCCGGCGCATCTGGAAAGCAGCCGTGTGCGTTGGTTCAAAGGCCTCTGCCGGCGCTTCATCGAAGCCGGCAAGAACATGGCGGCGCTGAATTTCGAACGGTGCTTCAGCCATCACCATTGCCTCCTGCCGCATCAAGAAAGCGTGGTGCGACCACCCTCGCCCGTGTGAACCCGCCGAGTGTTGTCACATGAACCTCTTCGCCGATCCGCCCGCGCCCGTCCCGGACCAGCGCCAGCGCAATCGACCGTGGCCGGCCGTCGTGGACCACGTTGGCGCTCAGATAACTGGACGTGACGTGCCCCAGCATGTCCATCGGTATGGCTTGGTTGGGGTCGGTCACGATCTGCGCGCCCTCTTCGAGAACAAGATCGCCATCGTGCGTCAAAAGCCCGACAAGCTGCTTTCGGCCCGCTCCTGTCAGATCGGGTCTTGCCAGCGAACGCTTGCCAACGAAGTCCGCCTTGACCGTCGAGACCAGCCCACCGAGCCCGACATCATCCGGCGTCACCGTACCATCCGTCTCCTGGCCAACGATGATGAAGCCCACCTCCGCGCGCAGGATGTGCATCGCCTCGGTGCCGTAGGGCGTGATGCCATAGCGCGCGCCGGCTGCGAAAACGGCCTCCCACACGGCCTCACCATAGTCCGCCGGAACATTGATTTCGTAGCCGAGTTCACCCGTGAACGAGACCCGGAACAGTCGGCAGTCAACGCCGGCGATGCGCCCCTCGGCAACGCCCATGAACGGCAGCGCCGCCTCCGCCAAGTCGATGCCCTCGACAAGCGGCTGGATGACGTCCCGCGCCCTCGGCCCCTGCACCGCGATCACGGCCCATTGCTCCGTCGTCGATGTCAGCGCGACGTCGAGATCGGTGAACTCGGTCTGCAGGTAATCCTCCATGTGCGCGAGCACCCGCGGCGCACCCCCCGTCGTCGTCGTCACATGGAACCGGTCGGCTGCAAGCCGGGCGACCACACCATCATCCATGATGTAGCCGTCCTCCTTCAGCATCACGCCATATCGGCACCGCCCGGGTTTCAGCTTGAGCCAGCTGTTCGTGTAGATCCGGTTCAGGAATTCCGCCGCGTCCGGCCCGACGACCTCGATCTTGCCAAGCGTCGAGCCATCGAAAAGGCCAACCCCCTGGCGCACCGCTTTGGCCTCACGCTGCACCGCCTGCGCCATCGTCTCGCCGCCCGTCGCGAAATACCACGCCCGCTTCCACAGTCCGACATCTTCGAACGCCGCGCCGTGGCGTGAGGCCCAGTCATGGATCGGCGTCACCCGCTCAGGGTCAAACAGCTCCCCGCGGCTCTGCCCGGCGAACGCCCCGAACGTGACCGGCGTGTAGGGCGGCCGGAACGTCGTCGTGCCAACCTCCGGCGGCGTCGCCTCAAGCAGCTCCGACACCAATCCGAGCGCATTCATGTTCGATGTCTTGCCCTGGTCGGTCGCCATGCCCGTCGTCGTGTAGCGCTTGACGTGCTCGATCGACTGGAAACCTTCTTGCACCGCCTGCTTCAGGTCCTTCGCGGTCACGTCGTTCTGGAAGTCGACGAAAGCCTTCTGGAACTTGGATGCGCGCTTGGATGGCATGACCCGCATCGCCACGAACCCCGTCAGGTCCCGGGACATGACCTTGGATGAGGGATGCGGCGCAGTGCTTGGCGCCTCGCCCGCCGCGCGGCGCCCGGCGCGATCCCCATCCGTGATGCACGCACCGAGCCCGTAGCGCCCCCGGCAGGCTCCGGCGGAAATCACACCGTCCAGGTCGCGATCCGGCACGAATGCATCGATGTCGGCGTTGAACGCGAGCTTGCCGCGCGCCTGCGAGAAAAGATGCACGACGGGCGTCCATCCACCCGACAGCCCGACGCCATCACACGCCAGTGTGCGCGCCTCGCCGATGTCCCCGCCCGCTGTCATCGCCGCGACCACCAGACCGCTCACCCGGACCCGCCCTGTACTGCCGAGGACCGTGTGATTATCGAGGATCTCGATACCCGCCGCCGCCGCGAACTGGCCTTCCGCACCGATCAGGTCTCGTCCGCGCGCATCGACGATCGTCACCTCGAGGCCCAGCCTCTTGGCATCAAGCGCCGCCTCGTAGGCCGACGCCCCGGTCGTGGCAATCACAAGTCTATGGCCCGGCGTCACCGCATAGCGGTTGAGATAGCAGCGCAGAGAATCGGCCAGCATGATCCCCGGGCGGTCGTTGTCGGCAAAAACCAGTGGCCGCTCATGCGCACCTGTCGCGACAATCACGTGCTTCGCACGGACCTGCCAAAGACGTTCCCGCGCCGTCCCCGCGGCCGGCCGGCGCTGGTGGTCGGTCAGGCGTTCGGCCAGCGCGATGTGGTTGTGATTGAACGCGCCGAAGACGGTCGTGCGCGCCAGCAGGCGCACGTTCGGTCGCTGTCGCAGTTGTGCAAGGCATTGCGCCACCCAGTCCCGGGCGCCAAGCCCGTTGATCGTCGACGTCACATCGTGCAGCAGCGCGCCCCCGAAGCGATCCTTCTCGTCGGCAACGATCACGCGCTTGCCGCTCGCCGATGCCGCGAGTGCCGCTGCCAGTCCCGCCGGTCCGCCGCCGGCAATCAAAACGTCGGCGTGCGCGTGGCTGTGCACATATGCGTCTGGATCGGCCACCGTCGGCGCCGTGCCGAGGCCTGCCGCGCGCCGGATGAACGGCTCATAGACCTTCGCCCACGCGGTCGGCGGCCACATGAACGTCTTGTAGTAGAAGCCGGCCGAAAACAGCGGCGACGCCACATCGTTGAACGCGCCGATATCGCGCTCCAGCGACGGCCAGTGGTTCTGGCTCTTGATGTCGATGCCATCGAACGCCTCGACAACGCTGGCCCGGTTGTTGGGGTCCCGCCGTCCACCCCCCCGGTCGACATCCATCAGCGCGTTGGCTTCCTCCGAACCGGCCGCCATGACACCGCGCGGGCGATGATATTTGAACGAGCGCGCGACGTGCAGAATGCCATTCGCCATCAGCGCGGACGCAACCGTATCGCCCTCATAGGCCGCAACGTCCCGCCCGTTAAAGCGCACGATGATCGGCTTTTCGCGATCAATCAGGCCACCGTTCTGGAGCCGGTTGGGCTGCCTCATCGCACACCGCCGTCCGTTGGCGCATCTGGTGCCGCCGCCGCGTCTCCCGATGGTTGCGATGGATCGATTTCGGGCGCCGCCGCGCCGCTGGCATAGGTGGCAATGATTTCATCCGTCACCGAGTTCCGGATCGCGTTGAACCAGCGCTGACAGCCGTGTGCATGGTTCCAGCGTTCGCTCAGCACGCCCTTGGTATTCTTGCGGTAGAACAGGAACTCGGCCCACTGGGCATCATCCAGCGCCGACGGATCGGCCGGGCGCGCGAGATGGGCTTCGCCCCCGCAACGGAACTCGATCTCAGGTCTGGCGCCACAGTGAGGGCAGTTGATCAGCAGCATGGTTCCGGTCCTGAATGCTAGTGCGCCACCGCGGCCGCCGCCGCTTCATCGATCAGCCGCCCGGTCTGGAACCGGTCGAGCGAGAACGGCGCTGCGATCGGATGCGGCTCACCCTTCGCGATCGTCCAGGCAAACACGTGCGCCGAGCCAGGCGTTGCCTTGAACCCGCCCGTACCCCATCCGCAGTTGACATAGAGCCCGTCGATCGGCGTCTTCGAGAGGATTGGCGAACGGTCGTAGGTCGTATCCACGATGCCCCCCCAGTTGCGCAGCATCCGCATCCGCCGGAACTGCGGGAACAGTTCGCAGATCGCATCAAGCGTGTGTGACTGGATGTGCAACCCGCCCTGCTGCGAATAGGAGACGTACTGGTCGGTCCCCGCGCCGATGACGAGTTCGCCCTTGTCCGACTGCGAGATGTAGGCATGGATCGTGTTCGACATCACGACACATGGAAACACCGGCTTCACCGGCTCCGAAACCAGCGCCTGCAACGGGAAGCTCTCAAGCGGCATCCGCAGCCCCGCCCGCTCCATCACCACGCTCGTATGCCCGGCGGCCACCACCCCGACCTTGCCCGTCTTGATCGTCCCCCGCGTCGTCTCGAGGCTTTGAACCCGCCCCTGGGCGTCCCGGTCGATCCGCAACACCTCACAGTTCTGGATGATATCAACGCCCAGCCGGTCGGCCGCGCGCGCATAGCCCCACGCCACCGCATCGTGTCGCGCAACGCCGCCGCGCCGCTGCAACGCGCCCCCCATCACCGGATAGCGAACGTCCTTCGAAATATTGAGCGGCGGGCAGAACGCCTTGCATTCCTCCGCCGACAGCCATTCATTGTCGACGCCGTTCAACCGGTCCGCATAGATGTGCCGCTTCGCGCTTTGCACGTCGTGAATGTTGTGCGCCAGCATCAACACCCCGCGCGGCGAGAACATCACGTTGTAATTGAGCTCCTGCGCCAGCGTATGCCAGAGCTTCAGGGAATGCTCATAGATCGCCGCGCTCTCGTCATAGAGGTAGTTGGAGCGGATGATCGTCGTGTTGCGGCCCGTATTGCCGCCGCCGATCCATCCCTTTTCAACGACGGCGACGTTGCTCAGCCCATGCTCTTTCGCAAGATAGTAGGCCGTGCCAAGCCCATGCCCGCCGCCCCCGACGATGACCGCGTCATACTGTGCCTTGGGCGCCGCATCGCGCCACTGCCGCGGCCACGGCGCATGACCACCAAGCGCCTTGCGCGCCAGGCTGAAGGCTGAGAACTTCGTCATGCCATTGGCTTCCCTGCCTGCACGGCTGGATCGTTTGCCAGCCGATGCCACAAATATCGGGTCCTCGCAAAGCGTCACTCGGCTCCACGATCGTCGTCTCCCAGTTGAGACCGGAGAATGGACTAGCTGGAGGGAGAGAGCCAAGCAAGAAAGCCCGGCATCACCGGCGTCGTATCGGCCCCGGCCGTCTCAGTCCGCAAGCGGCTATATTATTTTGACATTTTCCGGTGTCAGAAGGCCGCATCAGCCGCCAGACGTGGCGTCATCTCCCAGTTTCTGGGGGCTTTTGATCCGACCGGCCCCGCCTGCGCCTGAAACGTTTGCTCCGGACGCGACGGAAACCGACAGGCTGGCCCGTTTACGATGCGTGCCCCCTGCAGAAGGTTGACGGAGGACTTATGAATCCGGTCGATGGAATGATATGCAACGAACAGCACCAGCAGGCAGCCGGCCTGGTCCGCCGGCCAGCCGGGCGGGCTGAGGCGCTACAACCCGCCGTGACCGCCCATGATGCGACCGCCCATCATGATGACATCTGCCCGGTTTTCGCGGCAGTTCTTGACCCAAGCAGCCTTGGAGCAGGTTCACAACGGACCCCTGGCCGTGCATCGCCGACCAGCCATCCGCTGAACCGGATAGCCGCGCGCCGAATGGCCCGCCCGTATACCGTCCGTGCAACGTTTCGCGCCATCGATCCGCCGTTCACGATATTCTACAGTTCTTCTGCCAGACTGGCGCAGCCGTCTGGCGGCCGTGAACCGTGTCCTCATCAGAACCGCGCAATCGATCCATCGAGGCCGGTATCACGTAGTAAGTTAACAGTTCGAGCCGGCGCCAAGCGTCCGGCCGAGGCCAGGTGAGACCGCGCCGCATGACATCGACCGCCCCTAAACAGTCACCGCCAGAACAGTCACCGGGTGAGAAACCCGATCTGCGAGTGGCGCCTCATCCCGCCATCGTCACGGCGCAGGACGCGCGCGGTCGGGCCGGCGATGCGAACGACACATCACCACCCCGGCAACGCTCTCTGGCCGCACGCCTCACGCGCGGCTTTTTTCAGCTTTTGCTGCCGATCCTGGTTGTTGCAGCCGGCATGGCCGCCTACCAGTACCTCAAGTCGACGCGCCCCGAAGTCGCCAAGCGCCCGGCAAAACCGGCCGTATTCGCCGTCAACACGGCACCCGTCGTCTTCCAGACCATCCAGCCGCAACTGAGCCTCTACGGCACCACTGTTGCCGGCCGCGAAGTCGAGATCCGCGCCCTTGTGGCCGGCCAGGTCGTCTCCACCAATGATGCCCTGCGCGATGGCGGCGAAATCGAACAGGGCGCGACGATCCTCGCGATCGATCCCTTTGAATACCGCCAGGCCATAGTTGAGGTCGACGCACAGGTCGTCGAGCTGAAGGCCAGGGTCCGGGAGTTGGAAGCCTCCCTCGCCGTCGAGCAGACGACCTTGAAGTTTGCGCGCGAACAGGCAGCCTTGGCAACCGCCGACCTTGAACGCGCCGAACCGCTTTCGCGCCGCGGTGCCGTCACCGAGCGCACTGTCGATGAACGCCGCCAGACCGTGAGCCAGCGCCGCCAGGCGGTTGCCACGCTTGAAAACACCGTCGCCGTCTGGCAGGCGCGCATCGCCCAGCAGAAAGCCGCGATCCAGCGCCTCGAAGCCAACCGCCGCCGCGCGGCGCAGAAATTGACCGAAACGGAACTCAAGGCCCCCTTCGATGCCTACGTCACCAACGTCGGCGCCCAGGTCGGCCGCATGGTCTCCGTCAATGACCGCGTCGCCACTCTCATCGACCGCAACTGGATCGAGGTCGCCTTCACCGTGACCGATCGCCAGTTCGGCCGCCTTGCCCGTGGCGATGATGGCCTCGTCGGCCGCAAGGTTCAGGTCAGTTGGAACGTTGGCGCCAAGCCGTTCACCTACGATGCGGTGATCGACCGCGTTGGCGCCAGCGTGTCGGCCCAGGCCGGCGGTGTCCAGGTCTTCGCGCGCATCTCCGAGCCTGCCGCCGGCGTCGGCCTGCGCCCTGGTGCCTTCGTCGAGATCAGTGTGCCCGACACCCGCTTCGAGGAGGTCGCCCGTCTGCCGGCCAACGCCGTCTTTGATGCCGACACGGTTTTCGTCGTGGCCGATGGCAAGCTCGACGCCCGCAAGGTGAACATTATTTCGACCACCGGCCAGGACGTGCTCGTGCGCGGCGATGTCCGCGCGGGCGAGAAAATCATGACAACCCGCCTCTCCCTGCCCGGCGAAGGCGTTCGCGTCCGGGAGATGGCCGCCGATGGCCGCTGATCATCAAACGTCTGCGCCGAGCGGCGGCAATCTGATCAGCGCCTTCGCGCGCCATCCGACCGCGCCGAATTTGGCGATGGTCATCCTGATCCTGCTTGGCGTTTTCGCCCTCGACCGGCTGAACCGCCAGTTCTTCCCCGATTTCGAGGTGCCCGCAGTTCTCGTCACCGTCACCTGGCCCGGTGCGAGCGCTGAGGATGGCGAGGCCAACATCCTGGATGTCCTGGAGCCCGAACTCCGTTTCATCGACAACGTCGAGACGGTCACCTCCTATGCGCGTGAGGGCAGCGCCACCATCTCCCTCGAGTTTACGCCCACCGCCGATATGCAGAAGGCCCAGTCTGACGTCGAGCAGGCCGTCTCCCGCGTCACCACATTGCCGGAGGATGCCGAGCAGCCACTGATCTCGCGCGCAACCCTCTATGATCCGATCGCCGACATTCGCGTCACCGGCCCGTTCTCCGAGCGCGTCCTCAAGGGCTATGCCAAGAAACTGCGCGATGGTCTCTTGAACGCCGGCATCGACAGCGTCGTACTCTCCGGCGCGCGCGATGAGGAAATCTGGGTCAAGTTGCGTGAGGAGGAACTGCGTCGCCTCGGCCTCACGCTCGACGAGGTCTCACGCATCATTCGCGAGAACACCCAGGATCAGCCCGCCGGCACCCTGGAGGGCTCCAGCGAACTGCAGTTGCGCGCCAAATCGGACCGCAAGACACCTGAGTCCATTGCCGAACTTGAAATCAAGTCCCTGCCGACCGGCCACAAGGTGCGTCTCCGCGACATTGCCGACGTCTCGACCCGCTTCGAACGCAGCGGCGTCATCACCGTCTCGAATGGCGAAAAAGCGATCGGGCTGCGCGTCCAGCGCGCCCTGACCGCCGACACCCTCGAGACGATGGAGAAGATGAAGACCTACCTCGCCGAGTCCCGGTCCGACTTCCCGCCCTCCCTCGGCATCAAGGTCTATAATATCCGCGCCGAATTGGTCGAACAGCGCCTCGGCATTCTCATCACCAATGGCCTCCAGGGCCTCTTCCTGGTCCTCGCCGCCCTGTTCATCTTCCTCAATGCCCGTGTCGCATTCTGGACGGCGGTGGGCATTCCCGTCGCCCTTCTTGCCACGCTCTTCGTCATGTGGCTGAGCGGCCAGTCGATCAACATGGTCTCGATGTTCGCCTTGATCATGATGCTCGGCATCATCGTCGATGACGCAATCGTCGTCGGCGAACACGCCTCCACCCTCGCGGACGGGGGCACCGGTCGTCTCGAAAGCTCGGAGCGCGCAGCCCTCATCATGTTCGCGCCCGTCACCGCAGCCAGCCTGACGACGGCGGCCGCCTTCCTGCCGATGTTCTTCATCGGCGATCGCATCGGCGACATCCTGCGCGCCATCCCCCTCGTCGTGCTCGCAGCCCTGTTCGCAAGCCTGATCGAGTGCTTCCTCATTCTGCCGGGCCACCTGCGCCACGGCCGCCCCTCGCCCAAGCCGCCAGGCCGTTTCCGCCGCACCATCGACGGTGGCGTCGCCTACTTTCGCGAACGCATATTCGGCCCCGTCGTCAGCATTGCCTACGACTGGCGCTACACCACCGTGGCGGTGCTGATCGCAAGTTTCATTCTAGCGTTGGGCGTGATGGCCGGCGGCCGCGTCAATTTCGTCTTCTTCCCGCGCCTCGAACCTGAGACCGTGCTGGCCTCGATCAACTTCGCCCCCGGCGTCCCGCGCGAGGATCAGATTGCCGCCGTCACCCGCATCGAGAAAGCGCTCTACGAGTCTGAAAAAGCCCTCCTCGACAAGAAGAACAAGGCCGCCGCGAACGGTGCTGACGCAAAGGAACCGGCCGAGACCAGCCTCGTCGACGCCAGCCTCGCCGTCATCGGCAAGGCCGGCCGCAGTCAGGGCGAAAACCTCGCCGAAGTGTCCGGTCAGCTCACCCCTTCCGAAGTCCGCTCGATCCGCACCAACGTGGTCCTCAACGAGTGGCGCCGGCGCATTCCCCCGATCCCGGGCGTGGAGCGGGTTGCCGTCTTCGGCCAGCGCGGCGGCCCCCCCGGCCGCGACGTTGACGTGCGCCTTCAGAACGGCACGATCGAAACCCTCAAGGCTGCCTCCGAGGATCTCAAGCAGCGCCTGACAGCTTTCGCAGGCGTCAGCGCCATCGAGGATGATCTGCCCTACGGCAAGCAGGAACTCGTCTTCACGCTTACCCCGCGCGGCCGCGCCCTCGGCTTCTCCGACGCCACCGTCGGCCGCCAGGTCCGCAACGCCTTCGAAGGCGCCATCGCCACCCGCTTCGCGCGCGGTGATGAGGAGATCACCGTCCGCGTCTCGCGCGAGCAGGAAGTCCAGGGTATTGCCGCCCTGGATAAGGTCTACCTCAGCGCCGCCGACGGCACCCGCGTGCCCTTGACCGAGATTGTCGACATCCGCGAGCGCCAGAATTTCGCCCTCGTCAAGCGCGACCAGGGCGTGCGCACGGTTGCCGTCACCGCCGACCTCGACACCGACGTCGCCACCACCGATGCCATCCTCGAGCGCCTCGAGAAGGACGGCATCATGGCCGACCTCTCCGCCAAGTACGGGATAACCTATTACTACAGCGGGCGGGATGAAGAGCGCCGCAAGTCCTTCAAGGATCTCCAGTCAGGCTCGATCCTGTCTCTCGCGCTGATCTACATCATCCTCGCCTGGGTCTTCGCCAGTTACGCGAAGCCCTTCGCCGTGATGGCCATCATCCCGTTCGGCTTCGTCGGCGCCGTCGCAGGCCATTACATCATGGGCTACGATATCACCATCATTTCGCTGATCGGCCTGCTGGGCCTGACGGGCATCCTGGTCAACGATTCAATCGTCCTCGTCAGTCGGCTGGGCGAACGCTTGCGCGCCGGCAACGAGCTGCGCGAGGCTGCCATCGGCGCCGCCAAGGACCGCCTGCGCGCCGTCATCCTAACCTCGCTCACCACGATCGGCGGCCTGACGCCATTGATCTTCGAGACCAGCCGTCAGGCCCAGTTCCTGATCCCGCTGGCGATCACGATCGTTTTCGGCCTTGCTGGAGCAACCATTCTGGTCCTCGTCCTGGTCCCCGCTCTGGTCGGCATCGGCGGTGACATCGGCCG
The DNA here is from genome assembly GCA_963696075.1 of uncultured Alphaproteobacteria bacterium. Taxonomy (GTDB): domain Bacteria; phylum Pseudomonadota; class Alphaproteobacteria; order Rhizobiales; family Hyphomicrobiaceae; genus CAJQQK01. The sequence goes on from CAVOJD010000006.1 coordinate 323,922, forward strand.
CTGGGCCGGCCGCATCAAGGGCCTCTACGTGGACCGCACCCCAACGGCCACCCCCGGCCCCGCTGAGTAGCGCCGTCGCACGCCCCTGATAAGGCGCTCTGCGCGCGAGGCGCCGCGATGCTGGACGGGCCTGGTTTGTCTGTGCACCATCCGGTGAGATTCATGCGGCGGGTGGCTTTGCATGGCCATTGTATTGTGTCTAGGTGCCGCATCTGAGCGCTTGGGATGAGTCGCCGTGTCAAAAATCTCCGCGAACGGGCGTCTCCCGTTGCCACCGACACCGCAGGGAAAGCCATGTCATGTCGGCTTTTTCCTGGTCCCGTCCTTTTCCTTGATCGCCTTCACGTCCGCAATCGAGTCACTGCGCCTGGCCAATCACTGCTCTGAACAGCAGCTTTTTTCCTGGAGCCTGTTTTCACCGGACGGCGCACCCGTCGCGGCATCAAACGGCGTCAAGGTCTCCGTCGACGCCGCCTACCGGACAGCGGACCGCCTCTCCGCGTTTATCGTTTGCGCCGGCCTTGAGGTTCAAAACTACGACCACAAGCCCCTCATCGACACGCTCCGCCGCCTTGCCTCCTTCGGTGCCGGCGTGGGCGCGGTCTGCACCGGCACCCACATCCTCGCCCGGTCCGGCCTCCTCAACGGCTATCGCTCCACGATCCACTGGGAAAACCAAGGAGCGTTGCTCTCCGATTTCCCCGAACTCGACGTCTCCGAAGAACTCTTCGAAATCGACCGGGACCGCTTCACCTGCGCCGGTGGTACGACGGCAATCGACATGATCCTGTCGATCATCGCCCGCGACTACGGCGACGATCTCGCAGCCCACATCACCGATCTCTTGGTCTATCACCGCATTCGCGAGCAGGGCGCCCGCCAGCGCATGGACCTGCGCGCGCGCCTCGGCATTGCCAACCCGAAGCTCCTGACCGTCATCCAGCGCATGGAAGAGACCATCGAGGACCCCATCAGCCTCGTCGAGCTCGCCCATCATGCCGGCGTCTCACCGCGTCAGCTCGAACGCCTGTTCTCGAAATATCTTGGCCACTCCCCGACCCGCCACTACCTCTCGATCCGCCTCGAGCGCGCCCGCTTCCTGTTGGTGCAGACCGCGATGCCGATTCTATCGGTCGCCATGGCGTGCGGGTTCGTCTCCGCCTCGCATTTTTCCAAGAGCTACAGCGAGCACTTTGGCCGCACACCGAGTGCTGAACGCCGCGCCCGCGCACTCGCCCCCTCCAAAGACGGTCCGACCGCGCGCATGGCGCGTCGCGGCAAACTCGAGACGCAGTAAAGCTTCGGACGCCGGGACATGGTGCTCGACGCGGATCTGTCAAAGGCCAGGGGGCCGCGATGCCCTGCGCTCGCCCACCTGCCGTGCCCGAGATCGTTCCGCCAAAGCCCACGTGTCGTGGTGGCCGGTTCGCTCGTTCGGTTCGCTGGATGCGAGCGCGGGACGTCAGCCGCCGCTCTAGCGCCGGCCCTTCACGTAGCCTGCGTCCCGCAGCGATTCATAGCAGCTCCAGGAAAGCTGCCGCCCGTTTGCGCGCATGCACGAGCGCATCTTCGCCGTGCCGATCTTGTAGCCCGGACAGAACGTGCGGTAATCATCACGGCATTCACGCTTCACCTTCTTGGGCACGGCAAGCGCGGGCGTGGCGGCAATACATCCGATGAGCGTCCACACCGCGAGCGAGCGGAAGTGTCCGGTCAGTTGGTGGGCGAGCGAGGTTGCGAAGGGTCGCATGGCAGTTTCCAGCACAGGCGGCCGGCCGGGTAGGGCGGGTCCGCGGTCATCGCACCGGACAATCCGGTGCCGCGCGTCGCTCTTAAGCCCAAAATCCGCACCGGCAAGTGAATTGTGCGAAACCCGGCTTCAACTCGCCGTGATGGTAAATGCGGCCCCGGCCACCGCCTCATTGCAGCAGCTCGATTTCCACCGTCGCGTGCCCGATTCCAAACTGCCTCGCCAGCAATTCCTTGATCGCGATCCGGGCCGCTTCAATGTCGGTTCCACCGCGAACCTGGGCTTGTAGGGTGGCCATCGGCCGTTCCTCAGTAATGGACCAGGCGTGAACATGGTGGACACGCACAACCCCCTCGACCGCCGCTTCAATGGCGCGGGCAACCGCCCCCCGGTCGAAACCATGCGGCGCTCCTTCAAGCAGGATGTGCCCGCTCTCTGCGACGATCCGCCAGGCCGACCGCAGGATGATGAGCGCGACGACAACCGAAAGGATCGGGTCGATCGGCGTCCAGCCGGTCAAGATGATGACGAGAGCGGCGGTCAGCGCCGCGATTGAACCCAACAGATCACCAGCAACATGCAGGGCCGCGGCGCGGATGTTGAGGTTGTTGACATCACCCCGCGTGAGAACGAAGAAGGCAACGACATTGACGATCAGCCCGCCAATTGCGACCCACAGCATCAAGCCGCCGAGCACCTCGCCCGGCGCCTGCAGACGGTGCCAGGCTTCCGCGCACACCCAGGCGGCAATCACGAACAGCGACAGCCCGTTGACGAACGCCACCAGCACCGAAAGTCGGTCGAAGCCGTAGGTGCGCGCCGCCGTCGCCGGCTTGCGCTGCAGCCGAAATGCAACCCAAGCCATGAACAAGGCGCCGGTATCGGTCAGCATGTGCCCGGCGTCCGCCAGCAGGGCCAGCGAGCCGGACACCAGCCCGCCGATCACCTCCGCCACCATGAAGCCGCCGGTCAGCAGCGCGGCAATACCGACCGCCGTTTCGTTGGCGCCATGCACATGGGTGCCGTGGCCATGATGGTGATGGCCAACATTGTTATGGCCTGCATGGTGGTGGTCTTCGTGACCGTCACGATGGCCGTGCCGGTGCGCGGCATCGCGCTTGGGCGAACCTGCCGGCGGGGCCTGTTGGGACAGGCCGCTGTTTTCGTCATGCTGATCGTTCACAGAACCGCTGCAAGCACCTCGTCGACGGACCGGCCGAGCTTGTCGACCAGCTCCCCGATCTCATCGTCCGAAATGATGAACGGCGGCGCCACCAGGACATGGTCGCCGCGGCGGCCATCGATCGTGCCGCCCATCGGATAGCAGATCAGCCCGTTCTCGAAGGCCGTCTTCTTCAGCCGCGCATGGATCTTGAGCGCCGGATCGAACACCTCTTTCGTCTCCCGGTCGGCAACGAACTCGATCCCGCGGAACAGACCCCGCCCGCGAATATCGCCGACATGGGCGTGCTGGCCGAACCGCTCGCGCAGCGCCGCATCGAGCTTGTCGCCTTGCGTCCGGCAACGCGTGATCAGGTCGCGTTCCTCGAATTGGCTGAGCACCGCCAGCCCCGCCGCACATGCCGCCGGATGTCCGAGATAGGTATGGCCGTGCTGGAAGAAGCCCGATCCCTCCTCGAACGCACGATAAACCTCGCGCGTGCACATCACCGCGCCGATCGGCTGATAGCCCGCGCCGAGCCCCTTCGCGATCGCCACGAGGTCCGGCGTGACGCCCTCCTGCTCGCATGCGAACAACGATCCCGTGCGCCCCATCCCGCACATCACTTCATCGAGGATGAGCAGCACCTGGTGGCGGTCGCAGATCTCGCGGATGCGCTTGAAATAGCCCGGCGCCGCCGTCACCGCCCCGAGCGTGGCGCCGACCACCGGTTCGGCAATGAACGCCATGACGTTTTCAGGTCCGATCCGCTGGATCTCCGCTTCGAGTTCATCGGCGGCCCTGAGCCCATAGGCCTCGAGCGATTCCCCCGCCAGCCGGTCGCGATACTCATAGCACGGCGCAATGTGCGCGCCTTCCGCCAGCAGCGGCTTGAACGGTTCGCGCCGCCATTCGTTTCCGCCTGCCGCCAGCGCGCCGAGCGTATTGCCATGATAGCTCTGGCGTCGTGCGATCAGGCGCGATTTCTTCGTATTGCCCGTCTCGATGGCGTACTGCCGCGCCATCTTGATCGCCGCTTCCACAGCCTCCGAGCCGCCCGAGACGAAATAGACCCGGTCGAGTTCGCCCGGCGCCAGCTTGGCGAGCTTGTCGGCCAGCGCCTCCGCCGGTTTGCTTGACAGAAAACCCGTATGCGCAAACGCCAGCTCATCAAGCTGCGCCTTGACCGCCTCCGTCACGGCCTTGTCGCCGTGCCCGAGACACGACACCGCCGCCCCGCCCGAGCCGTCGAGATAGGCTTTGCCGGTGGTGTCGTAGAGATAACACCCCTCCCCTCGCGCGGCGATCGGCGGCGGGGCCTGGGTCTGCCGGGGAAAAACGTGGCTTTGCTTTTCGGTCGTCGCGCTCATGGCGGTCTCGCTTGTTTCATCACTCGATTAACCGGCCGACTGGAAGCGACCGGCGCGCCATATTGGCGTTTGGCTTGGGCCAGTGTACACACCGGCAACGGTGCGAGCCTACCCTCAATCCGGGAACCGAAAAAGAAGCACGAACAGCCCATCGCTGTCCGCCCATGAAGCTGCATTGCAGCCGGGCGTTCGGCGCACGACACTGGAAACGAGAGGAACACTGCCCATGGCACCGTCAAACGCTTTTCGCATCGCCGTCCTTCCCGGCGACGGCATCGGGCCCGAAGTGACGGACCCCTGCTTGGCGGTCATGGCCGCAGCCGAGCGCAAGATCGGCGGCTTCTCCCTCTCGACCGAGTCACATCCTGCCGGCGCCGCCCACTACCGTGATGAAGGCGTCTCATTGCCCAAGTCAACGCTGGAGGCCAGCGCCAAGGCTGACGCCATCCTGCTGGCGGCCATGGGGTTGCCCGAAGTGCGCATGCCCGACGGCACCGAAATCGCCCCCCAGCTCGATCTGCGCTTCGAATACGAACTCTACGCCGGCGTGCGCCCGGTACGTACCCTGCCGGGCCTGCCCTCGGTCCTGTCCGATCCGCGTGCGGCCAACCTCGACTTCGTCCTCGTGCGCGAATCCACCGAAGGCCTGTTCGCCACCCGTGCCCGCGGCGCTGTCGTCAACGATGTCGTCGCCACCGAAACCCTCGTCATCACGCGGCACATCTCCGAGCGCCTGTTCGACTTCTGCTTCCGCCTCGCCGAGGCCCGCAAGAAGCGCGGCCGCCCAGGCAAGCTGACCTGTGTCGACAAGGCCAACGTCTTTGCCGCGTTCGCTTTCTTCCGCAAGATTTTCGACGAGCGCGGCAAGGCCTTCCCCGGCATCGAGCAGAACTACGCCTATGTCGATGCCACCGCGCTGGACATGGTCCGCCGTCCCTGGGATTTCGACGTCATGGTGACCGAGAACATGTTCGGCGACATTCTTTCCGACCTCGGCGCGGGTCTGATGGGTGGCATGGGCATGGCGCCGTCGGCCGACATCGGCGACGAGCACGCCGTCTTCCAGCCCTGCCACGGCACCGCCCCTGATATCGCCGGCCAAGGCAAGGCCAACCCAACCGCCATGATCCTTTCCGGCGCCATGATGCTCGAATGGCTCGGCGACCGTCACGACAGCCAGAGCGCGCTCAAAGCCGCCCAACTGATCGAGACGGCCGTCTCCCGCGCCTATATCGACAAGCAGCTCGCCCCCTTCGAGAAGGGTGGCAGTCACGGCACCCGCGACATTACCCAGGCCGTCCTTGACGCCATCGACACCATCGACCCCGGCGAACTCGACACCTGAGGCGCCCATCACCGCCCCCGCCCTCCCAACCGGCCCGAGCGCGTCAGCGCTCGGATCAGCCCGCGAGCGCATCAGACCTGTCCGGGAGCAACTGCGACCCGGCGCCAAGCGCCGCCCCCGCGGAGGGCCCCGGCCACAGGCCGGGAATAGCCCGCGAGCGCATCAGACCTGTCCGGGAGCAACTGCGACCCGGCGCTCAGCGCCGCCCCCGCAGGAGGGCCCCGGCCACAGGCCACTACTGTCCGGTCTAACTCCAACGCTCTAGGAGTAGCCCCCGCTTCCCCTTCCCAACGCGTCATGGCCGCGACGGCGGCCATCCACGGGCGTTTCCAATCACGCGGTTTGTCGGGTCACTATGTCGTTGCCGCGGAATATGTATTCCACAGCAAGCGCCTCGTTTGCCGAGGCGCGCGTGGATGGCCGCCTGCGCGGCCATGACGGCGTGGGGGTGGCTAATGAAATGGAAGAACAAACGAGCCGACGCCGGTCGGCATTTTGCGTCTCGACCACCATCGATCATGAAATCGAGAGGCCCAATCAGGCTGTTGCGCCGTTTCGCGGAAAGCTGAACCGGACAGCAGTGGCCACAGGCCGGGAACAGCCCGTGAGCGCAAAGAACTAAATAACTATTCCAAAATCGGGATCTGCGGCGCGGCGAAGCGGGGAAGAGTGCCACTGAGGCGCGGGTCCTTGGCGATCTCGACTTCCTGGGCGTAGGCGACGAACCCGCTCCGGCGATAGAAGGCAAGCGCGGAGGGATGATCCAGGGTGCAGGTGTGAACATGGAAGCGCTCGATGGGCCGCGCCCACGCCTTCTCGGTCGCCCGCATCATCAGATAGCGTCCCGCCCCGCTACCGATTGCTTCCGGCACGACCCCGAAGAACGCCAGCTCGCATTCCATCGGTTTTCGAAAGTCGAGCTCAAGCAGCCCGACCTGCTCGCCATGCTGCTCCAGCGCGAACACCTCGACATCATCGTCGTGGATGATGTCGGCGAGTGCCGCGTCATCGAGTTCCAGCCGCGACCACCACAACCACATTTCACCGACCCGCCGGTAGATCTGGCGATACCAGTCCACGTCTGGACGCGCCACGGGCTGCAATGAAAGACCGCTCGTGCCCAAGGCTGGAGGCAGGCGCGGTGGTGCGCGCATCTCCAGGTGAGTGACCACTGTTGCGATATGTCCCTTCGCAACGTCGTGGAATCCCGTCGCAAGCTCCCTCATGGTCCTCCCCGAGCGCATAAAAAAAGACCTTCGCAAATTCATTGCGAAGGTCTTCTTCAACTCTGTTGGAGAGGCTGCGTCAAGCGCCGACAGTCGAATTGATCCATGCTTCCAGCTTCGACTTCTGCACCAGCGCCCCGGTATGACGGCCGGCAATCTCGCCGTCCTTGAAGATGATCAACGTCGGCATCGCCTGGATCTGATACCGCGTCGTGATATCTGGATTGGCGTCGACGTCGATCTTTGCGATCTTCACCCTGCCCGCCATCTCCTTGGCGACTTCTTCCAGCGCTGGCGCCATGGCCTTGCACGGCCCGCACCACTCCGCGAAGAAGTCGACCACTACCGGCTCGGAGGATTTCAGAACTTCTTGTTCGAAATTCTGGTCGGAAACGTCGTGGGCCATCCAAAAACTCCTTTTCAGTCGTTGAGCGTCCACTCTGTCGCGGAGCGCGTCTGGGAAGAATTATGAGCGGAACGTATGTATCGGGGACGAGAGCGTCAAGGCCTAAAGAAGAACATATGACGAACTAATGTGAAACCTCCCACAATCGTGTTTGGACTCTGTTCAGGAGATCTCCCGGAACCGGCATCAATGTTGCGGCATCTGTCCAAAGCAAGGCGGTTTCGATGTTTTCCAGTCCAATTCCCGCCCCCTCGTAGATCCGCTGAACCACCATCCGGTAGGCCGCAAGCTGCATCAGGTAGGCCATCGGCGCGGATTGTGCTGTCGGCGGCGGCCGCCGATTGCTCTTGAAGTCGATGATCAGCACGCCGGTCGCAGTCCTCACCAGCCGGTCGATCTGCCCGTTGACCTTGAGGGCGGGCGCCTTGCCGTCGGGCGCCGGAACCACGGCGGCAATCGCGACTTCCGCCCGCGACTTCGGCCCAAACGCTTCCGCAAACTGCGGATCTTCCAGAACCATCAGCACCTTGGCTGATATATCCTCGCGCACGGCCGGCGCAAGTTCTCCTCCGCGCACATCGAGAAAGCGCGCCGCCGCCGCCCGCCACGTGTCCCGCGGCAGTTCGGGCAGATGTTCGAGCAGCGCGTGGGTCAGCGTTCCGCGATGAATGCTTTGTTCGCGTGACAGGACCAGCGGCGACGGCATCGCCGGCTCCAGCGGTGGCCGCAATTGGTCTCTGAGGTCGCTGAGCGCCGGCCACTCACCCTCATCATCGCTTGGCGCAGGTTCGATCCGCGAGGGAGCGATCGGCACCGTCAGGTTGGCCTCCCGCGGCGCGGGCCGGCTTGCCCAGTCAGGCAGGGCGCGGGCTGCGATCTGCGCCGTAACGTCGTGCCCGCTGTCCTTGGCCGGCACGGTCTGCGGGCTGGCGAGCCGCCGCACGCGCCGCCCGGCCCTGTCCTGCCCCTCCGCAAGCACACCCTCGAGGCCTGTCTCGATCGTGTCATACCACGACCCCTCCGCCATGCCCGACTTCGTCTTGTTGTCGAAGCCGCCGACATAGAGACGGTCCCGCGCGCGCGTCATCGCAACATAAAGCAGCCGGTTATGCTCTTGCTGCGCAAGGTCGTTTTCGCGCTGCCGTGCGGCTGCGATCGGCGGCGATTTCGAGCTTCCCGAAACCGCCCACGCAAATGCCTTTCCGCCATCGGGATTGATGCCGCCGTCACCGAGCGTCGCAAGCGCTTCGGCCCGCCCGCTGGCAGCCCCAGAGCACGTATCGGGCAGGAATACGATCGGCGCCTCGAGGCCCTTTGAACCGTGCACCGTCATCACCCGAACCTCATCGCGGCCATGCTCCATGTCGCGCTTGATCTCGCGGCGGCTCTCCCCGAGCCACGTCTGGAACCCCTGCAGCGAGGGCGGCGCCTGCTCATCGTAGTTGAGCGCAAGGTTCATGAATTCATCGATCGCATCGCCTGCATCCGCGCCAAGCCGCCCGATCAGCCGTGCCCGCCCGCCATCGCGATCGAGAAGATTGGCAAAGAACTCGAACGGCGGCGAAAAGTCGGCCTGCGAGCGCCAGCGCTTGAGCTGCTCGGCCGCCGGCCGGAAGCGCTCATCGCTTTCGGCTGCCTTCAGCAATGCGCTCCACAACAAGCCGGGCCGGCTCGGCGCAAACGCCATCAGGTCATCATCATCAAGCCCGAACAGCGGTGACTTCAGAATGTTGGCCAGCGCCAGGTCGTCTTCCGGCAGCAGCAGGAAATCGGCAACCGACATCAGGTCCTGAACCGCGATGTGTTCGCCGAGCACGATCCGGTCGGCGCCCGCCACTGCAATCCCGCGGCGTTTGAAGGCGCGCACCATTTCAGGCGCGAACGGCGTGCGCTTGCGCACCAGCACCAGGATATCGCTGGCCCGGATCGGCCGGTCCTCGGAGGCCAGCCGTTCCCCGTCCGCAAACCAGCCCGCCACCTCATCCGCGATCCGTTCCGCCAGCCGCCGCACCGGGGACGACGTACTCGTCTCCTCGAGTGGCTCGAACGCAGGCACTGGCTCGACATCCTCCACCGCTTCACGGTCCCAGAGTTCAAACAAGCCTGCCGCCCCCTGCCGCAACACCAGGTGGCGCACGCTCACCGCCGTCGACGTCAGGCCTGGCGTCCGCGCGGGATCGGAAAACACATGATCGACGGCCTTCAGAAGCGGCGCAGTCGTGCGAAACGACAGCGTCAAGGGCACCGGTTCGAAACGGCGCCTGACGGCCTCAGCCTGCGCTCTGAATGCGCTGCCCGCCGCAGCAAACATCTCCGGCGCCGCACCCTGGAAGCTGTAGATCGACTGTTTCTCGTCGCCGACCGCAAAGATGGTCCGCTCATCCGGCTCGTCCTCGGCTTCGCGCCGGCCTTCGCCCGCGAAGAATTCCCCGACCAGCTCCTGGATCACGCGCCATTGCACCGGGCTGGTGTCCTGCGCCTCGTCGACCAGCACATGATCGAGCCCGCCGTCGAGCTTGTAGAGCACCCAGGCCGATGCGCCGGACCGCTCCAGCAGCCCCGCCGAGCGCTGGATCAGGTCGTCAAAGTCGAGCGCGGCGCGCTGCGCCTTCTGGGCGTCGTAGTGGTGCAGCACCCGCTTAGCGAGGGTCACGAGCGCCACCGTCGCATCCACGATCCGCCGCCGCTGCAACTTGTCGGTCAGCTCGGCGAAAGCCACTTTCGCATCGAACAATCGTTCCGCGATCTCAGGTGCGTTATCCTTGACGAACTTGGTCGCCAGGCTCTTGTCCGCCTTGACCGTTCCGCTCTTGGTGAGAAAGACGTTGCAAACCCCATCGCGCCATTCCCGTGGCGTCCTGGCCCGCGCAGCCTTGGTGAGCAACTCGGCGGTTTGCTGGTCGGTCTTCTTGTCGCTCGCCCGCATCAGGTCGGCCGCGACCTGGCATTCATCGCGCCGGATCACCTCCCCCCGCGCCGCCTCCAGCGCTTCCACCGTGTCTTGGGCTGAAAGCGAGAACGCTTCGAGATAAGCCTTTTCAACGTCGCCTGGGGCCGCCGCGCCGTCATCGCCTGCACGGCCTCGCGTCAACGCTTCTACCCATTCCCGCCGCCTCAGCGCCCCATCGAGCACCTTGTCGAACTGATCATCCGCCGCATACGCAATCGCATGGCGCGCGGCCTCCCCGAGTGCGCTGCCGGGCGCCTGATTAGCCTCGCCAAGCGTCTTGTCGATCGCCGTGCGCATCAGCGCCCTGGCCGTTGCCTCATCCAGGATCTCGAACCCCGGCGGCACGCCCGCTTCGAGCGGAAACCGCTGCAGCAGGCGCTCGCAGAAGGCGTGGATCGTCTGAACCTTGAGCCCGCCCGGCGTTTCGATCGCCTTCGCGAACAGTTGCCGCGCCGTGATCATATCGTCCGGTCCGGGCGTTCGGTCCAATACCTTCTCGAGTTCGCCTGCGAGCGTGCCGGCCGAAGCGGTTGCCCAGTGCGCCAGCTCCTTGAAGACGCGACCGGCCATCTCCGCCGCTGCCGCCTTGGTGTAGGTCAGGCACAGGATGCGCTCCGGCTTGACGCCACGAAGCAGGAGCCGCAGCACCCGCATCTTGAGAACGTGCGTCTTGCCCGCCCCCGCGTTGGCGCCGACCCAGGCCGAAACGGTCGGGTCCGACGCGGTCAGCTGCGCGTTGGTCGTGCGTTTGAGAAGCGCTTCGGCGCTGTCATCCGAGTGACGCTGTTGATGCGTGTCGCTCACCGCGCGGGCCATGGCTCTAGCTCTCCCCGGCGTCTTGGTCCGCTGACGCCCATTCCGCCACCCGCGCAAGTTGGGCATAGGCGTCATAGTCGTAGCGGAAATGGGCGCGTCGCACCGCTCGGTAGGGTGTCTCGGCATGATCGAACCGCGCCACCAGCGCCTTGAGCTGGTCGAGCGCGCGCGTGGCGGCACCGGCGATGTCATCAACGATGACATCCCGCTCCAGCCCCGCCGGTTCGCCCCCCGACGCCGAGATATAGCGCAGTCCCTTGACCGGCAGTCCGGCAATGCCGGTAAAGCCATCCTCTAGCGCGATTGCTGCTTCAAGCGGCAGTTGCGGCGACCTGTTCTCTTTCGCTGCCCGCACCAGACCATCGAGGTTCGCCGCCGTCTTGTAGTCCGTGATCCAGATCCCGTCCGGCCCGGTGTCGATCCTGTCGGCACGCGCCGTCAGCGTGAAGTTCTCCTGGCCCGTTGCGAACACGAGCTTGCCGTCGATCTCGCTCAAGACCTCCCGCAACGCCTCACTGCCCGCCCCCCGCCGCGCAGCCTCGGTGTCTGCGAACCACTGGGCAAACCGCTCGAAGCGCTGCATCCAGAAGGCTTCGATGCGCGGATGGCTTTTGTAGGCGGCGAACTCATCGCGCGCGATCATCATCAGTTCGCCCTCGATATCCTCCGGCAGTGTGCTTGGGAAACGCGCCGCGAAACGCCCAAGCGCGGCGTGCACGATCGTACCCCTGAGGTTCGCCCCCGGCGTCAGGCCCAGTTGCGGCAGTGGATCGAGTTTCAAGATCCGCTGGGCGAAAATGGCATAAGGGTTCGAGATCCAGGTCTCGATTGCGCTCACACTGAGGCGCCTCGGCCGCATCTCGAGCGGCGGCCGCGGCTCCGGCTGGCGCGGCGGCGCCGACGGCCCCCCGGCATCACGCTGCCGCGCCCACGACAGCCACGCTTCATCCGTCTGAAGCGCGTCCCCCGCGCCCACCGCTTGCAGCACGGCATCCAGGCGCATCAGCCATCGCGACGGCACCGTCGGGTTGCCATCCACTTTTTCCGCCCGCGTCATGTAGACCTTGTCCGCACCAGCCAATTGCGTGACGTCGTGCGCGGCATAGCCGATCCGCTCTTCCGGCTGCGGCAGGCCGAGTTTCTTGCGCATCGGCCGGTTGAGCCATGGTCCCGGATCCGCCGCCTCCGGCCAGGTCCCTTCATTGAGCGAGCCGAGAATGACGATATCGGGCCGCTGCAGTCGCGCCTCGAACGGCCCCCAGATCGCGAGGCGCGGATGCACCGGAATGAGCGAGCGCACCGCTTCGCCGGCAACCAGCGCGCGATAGAAATCGGGATAGTCGTCGGCGCGAACCTCAGGTGCTGACAATGTGCGGTCAACCAGGTAGGCAAAAAGGTGCGCCGCCGCGTGCCCGGCTTCATCGCGCCACAACTCGCTTTCCGTTGTCTCTTCCTCGCCTGATGGCGCAGCTTCGCCGTCGCTTGGCGCCACATCGGGCAGCCGCGCAAGCGCCTCGCCCGTCGCGATATGCGCCGCGGCAAGATCGGCAAGCGCATGCACCGTCCCCGCCGCCTTGAGCGCCGCCAGCGGCGCGAACGCCTGCTCGAGGTCGTCGACGACGCCGTGCACCGCCGCCCAGTCTTCCGGTCTCAGCCGATGGCCCGCCCGGTCGCGCCGCTCGCCCTCCGCGATCTGTTGCGCCTGGCGCTCCAATTGCGCCCGGACCCCGTCGAGGCCAGCCCCGATATAGGGCGCCCTGAACGCTGCAACCTCGAGCGCCCGCGCCGCCCGCCTGATATCGAGCACCGGTCGTCCGATCCGCGCGAGTGGATGTTTCAACAGCGCCATCAGCGCTGCCGGCGCGAAGTTCTGCCGGAAGACCTCAATGACGAGATCGAGAAACGTGCCGGGAACGGTTTTCGCAAACGGCCGCCCGGCGGAATCATCAACCCGTATGCCCCAGCTCTCGAGCCGCACCGCGACCCGCCGCGCAAGCAGCCGGTCCGGCGAGACGAGCGCCGCCGTCCGCCCCGGCGTCTCGGCTGCCTCCCGCATGATCAGGGCGATCGCCTCGGCCTCGTCCTGGGCGCTCGGCGCGGTCAGAAGGTTGACCGCAGCGAAGGCCTCAAGCGCGGCTTTGCGCGGGATCCGGTCACCGAGCTGGTGCCACTGGTCCGTCGAACCGGCCGGCCGCATCGCCTCGTTGACCAGGGTCTCACGAAGCGACAGCGCTTCTGAGGGCGTCGCGCTGGGGAGCGTCTGGACGTCTCCCCGCGCCACATCAAGACGCCTGAGCAGCGTCGCCAGTGCGTGCTGCGGGTGCTCTGGGTTCTCGTGGCCAAGCCGCGCCCACGCGTCATCCTCCATGCCGGTGTCGAGCCCGGGCAGCACCACCGCGCCATCCTCGCGTGACAACACCGCCTTGATGAGTTCTGCCGTGGCCGGGATCGAGCCCGTCACGCCGGCAACGATCACCGGGCCGCGCCGTTCCGCGGTCCGGTGGCGCTCGGCCTCACCGAGGATCAGCCGGTTGCGCCGGTCCGCGGGTGAGAGTTGCCCCGCGGCCTCGAGCTGCGCCGGCCACCATTTCGTGATGATGTCGAGAAACTGGATCGTCTGCTGCCAATGCTCTGACAGCGTGTCCGGCACCAGGTCTTCGAGTTGCGCGAGGCTCGCGTTCTCGTTTTCCACCATGTCGATCAATCGCGCGAGCTCGCGCGCCAGATGCATCGCCTGCGCCGGTGTCCGGGCACCGGCTGCGGGATCTGTCAGCCCGCCCGGTTGCGCAGCCTCCCCCCGCAGCGCTTCCGACCACCGCATCACCAGCATCGCCAGCACCAGCCGCCGCTCCAGTTCACCGATCGCATCCGGCAGATCGCCCGCGCTGGCTCGCCCCTCCCGGCCCGATACGGAATCGAGCAGCGCGACATCCTCGTTCGCCTCGCCGATCGGGCGGATCGTCGGCAGCAGCAGCGCGTCGCGCCCGCCAGCCTTCAAGAACGCCTCGCTCAGTTGCCGGCACGCGCGCCGCGTCGGCAGCAGGATCGTCGTGTCGGCAAGGGCGAGCGGATCGTCCGGCGCGAGTGTCTGGCCAGTGCTCCCACCAGCAAATGTCCCATCGAGCACCGCGCGCGCCAGCGCATCGAGGAACGACACCCCAGGCGCGATCGTGAAGACCTGTGCCCTCGTCTGCCCCTCACTCATCATACGACGCCGCCATCAAGGCTTCCGCCTCGGCCAACCCGTGCGGCGAGCCGACGTGCATCCACCGCCCTTCGAGCCGGAGCCCGTAGAGCCGTCCGGCGTCGATCGCGCGGTCCCACACCCGGTTGAGCGAGAACGCGCCCGCCGGCGCATCGGCGAACAGGCGCGGATGCATGATCGACACGCCGGTGAACGCGAACGGCGCCATCTCATGCTCACCGCGCCGTCGGATCACACCTTCCGAATTCATCGTGAAGTCCCCCCGGCCGCCATAGCCCGTGCTCTTCGTCGTCATCGCCAGCATCAGCAGGCAGTCCATTGTCGCCTCGTTCCAGCACGTGTTGAGGCGCGCGAGATTGTCTTCGACGCCTTCCGTCCAGATCGAATCGGAATTGTGAACCAAGAACGGCCGATCACCGAGCAGCGCCAGCGCCTTTGCGACACCCCCGCCGGTATCGAGCAGCGCCTCGCGCTCGTCCGATATGATGATCTCGGGCTGCGTCCGGGCCCGTGTCGCCGCGATGATCTGCTCGCCCAGATAGTGGACGTTGACGACCGCCCGCGTGACACCGCCCGCAGCTAACCGGTCCAGCACCCGGTCGAGCAACGTCCGGCCTGCGACTTCAATAAGCGGCTTCGGCCGGTCCGCCGTCAGTGGCCGCATCCGCTGGCCAAGGCCCGCCGCCAGCACCATCGCTGTCGTAATCCGCTGATCGTCACTGGCCATGTCGCATGATCCGTTCAGGCTCGGGAGGAGGATGGGAATTGAAGCTTGGGCGCGGCCCGCTCGAACCAGTCGCGCAGGGCCGCGAGATCCGCGTGCGCGAGATCCCAGCCGAGATAGCGCTGGATGCGCGGCAGGTGGTCGAGGTAGCGGGGCTTGCCGTCACGGTGTGCAAGGCGGGCGAAGATACCAAGGATCTTGGTATTGCGCTGCGCGCCGAGGACTGCGGCCGCGCGCTGGAAATCGCGCGCAGCCTCGCTGGCCGGATCACCGAACACCGCCGTGCAATAGCGCGCAATCAGAGCGTCCCGGAGCGCCTTGTCGACATCCAGTCGGGCGTCTTCGGCAAGTGACATCAGATCGTAGGCGGCATGCCCGATCTGCGCGTCCTGAAAATCGATCAGACCGACCCGCTGCAGCCCGTCCCGGTCCGGCCGCCAGATCAGGTTCGGTGAATGAAAGTCGCGCAACACCCAGTGCTGCCGCCCAGTCGCATGCGCCTGCCACGCGACCTTGTCGATCAATCCGCGCCAGATCTCGTGGAACGCCGCCCGCGCATCCTCTGCCATCGCCGCGCCCGTCAGATACGGCCAATACCAGGTGCAGAAAAGGTCGACCTCGGCCGCCAGAACCTCGGCGTCATAGCGTGGCATCCGGTGCTCCAGCCCGCCAAAGCGCGCAACTGAGATCGTCTCGGGCGGCGGTGCGCGATGCAGATGAACCAGGACATCAACGGCAGCATGCCAAAGCGTCTCCTGCGCGACGCCGTGCGCCAGCGCCGCTGAAAACGTCAGGTCGCCGAAGTCCTCGATCAGCGCCAGCCCGGCCCCGTCATCGAAGGCGAAGATCTGCGGTGCGGCAAGCCCGGCCTCCTGCACCGCTTCGCTGATCACAACGAACGGCACCGCGTCCTCCGCCAGATGCGCGATCTCGCTGTAGGTTTTCCCGTCGCGGATAATCGGGCCATCGCCCATCCGCGGCATGTCCATGACCAGCGCACGGTCATGCGCCATGCAGCCGAAGCCTTTAATCTGGACAGGCGCCTCGGCGAACATCACCCGCGCATAGCTGCGGGATGAGGCATCCCCCTGCAAATGGGCAACCCGCATCCCGCCCGACGTCGCCGCATCGACGAGCCCGTTGAGAAAGCCGTGCATTTGGGCGATCCGCGCCACCCGCTCGCCGGCCCGCCCGTGGCCCTGAACCGTGATGATCCGGCAGCAGTCGCCCTCTTCGGTCTCTTCGAGGTGAACGTCGAAGCGGTCCGGCCCCATCACCCCTTCGCCCCGGTCCGGCCATTCGACCAGCCGCACCAGCGCGTCCCCGGTGTCCTCGAAATCGAGTTCGTCCAGCTCGTCCGCGCCACTGAGCCTGTAGAGATCGAAATGGCGGACCTCGAAGCGCGCCGTCTCGTAATGCTGCACCAGCGTGAACGTCGGGCTCGGCACCTCGGCATCATCATCGCCCAGCAGGGCTCGGATGAAGAACCGCGCAAAGGTCGATTTGCCGGCGCCGAGATCGCCGGAAAGTGTGATCAGGTCGCCGGCCACGGCCTTGGCCGCGAAGCATTCGGCGACCAGCCGGGTTGCGGCCTCGTCGCCGGCCGTCAAACGCCAGGGTGAATAAGGGAAACGTCTGGTCATCGGCACTTCGAGGCACTTGATGATCTTGCGACGGCTGCGAGGCGGCTACGCCGCCAAGGCAGCAGGTGAGCGAGCGTTGCGATGACGTCCTCCCCCGGCAAAAACGTGAGGCACACCATACAACCTAAGCCGGGCCGTCACAAAGGCTCGTTTCGTCCAGGCTGCATCATGTGCAGAACGCTTCTGGGCGGCATCACCCCGCCCGGCTTTTATCGCCACGAGCCGCGCGCTCGTCTTCGATTTGCGCAGGCTTCGTCTTGAGCGGGCGACGCTTGCCAAGCTGCGGCAGGCGCACCGTCACGGTCGTGCCGCGATCCGGTTCCGAATCGATCGTTAGCGTCCCATCATGCAGCTCGACGAGGCTCTTCACGATCGACAACCCGAGCCCCGCGCCGCGGTGTTTCGAGCCGTGGCTGTGGCTCTCGAACCGGTCAAAGATGCGCTCGAGTTGGTCCTCGGGAATACCGACGCCATTGTCCTCGATCGCAAACACCACGTCCTCGTCTTCGAGCCAGCACGACAGCCGGACAAGCCCGCCGGGCTTTGAGAAGCCGACCGCATTGGCGAGCAGATTGTAGAGCACCTGCCGCAACCGGTCCTCGTCGCCGAACAATTCATCGACATCGTCGCTGGTCGCGATCTCGAGTGTCAGTCGCGCCCGTCCGGCCCGTTCCTTGACGCCATTCAGCACCAATTCGATCAGCGGTTGTATCTTGGTCGGTTGGATGTCGAGTTCCAGCGCGCCCGCATCGATCGTGGCGAGGTCGAGAATATCGTTGATGATCGACAACAGCGTCTGCGAGGATTGCCGGATATCGGTCAGGTATTCGTGCTGCTTGTCGTTGAGATTGCCCGCCTGCGGGCCAGCCAGCAGCTCGCTGAAGCCGATGATGTTGGTCAGCGGCGCCCTCAACTCGTATGAGACATGGCTGATGAACTGGCTCTTCAGGTTATCGGCGGCCACCAGCGCCTCGTTGCGTTCGATCAGCGCGCGCTCGTAGCTCTTCGAAACGGTCACATCCGCAAATGTGACCAGCGTTCCCCCATCCGGCAGCGGCGTCAGCGCATAATCGATCACGCTTGCGTCCGGCCGCACCATCTGCCCCGAGATCGGCTCACGCTGATAGCTGATCGACGTGACGGCTTCCGAGATCTTCCGCCACGTCTTGTCGTCTTCATAGAGCACCTTGGCCAGCGAGATGAACTCGCCGATATGCGGCCCTTGCCCCATCGCCAGCCGTGACAGGCGCCAGATCGCCAGGAACGCGGAATTGAACAGCTGCAGCCGCCCGTCGGTCGCAAACACCGCGACGCCTTCCTTGATGCTGTCGAGGGTTTCCCGCTGCACCTCGATCAAGGCGTTATACCGGCTCTCCAGCGCCAGCTGCTCCGACACGTCCTCGTAAAGGTAGGTCACCCCGCCGTCCGGGCGTTGTTCGGCAACCACATGCAGCATCCGTCCACCCGGCAGTTGCCACCAGTCTTCGTAAGGCGTCTCGCTCTTGTAGCAGGCAAGCAGTTGGCTCTTCCAGCCGCGATAGTCGACCATGGCGGGCAGCCGCGAAAGCTCCTTCAGCCGGTCCATCACCTCGCTGTCGGTGGGCGACTTGTCGAGCCAGTTCGGGTCGAGTTCCCAAAGCTTGCGGTAAGCCTCGTTGTAGAACGACAGGCGCTGATCGCGCCCGAAGATTGCAACCGGGCTTGCAACCCGGTCCAGTGTCCGGTCGAACGCGGAAACCTGCCGGTCGAGTTCGCCTTGCGCCGTCTCGAGCGCCGCCACGTCGATTGCGACGGCTGCGACCGTGTCATCGGTCTGGATGCCGACCACGTCATGCGCCCGCCGCTCGCCCCCGACCACGATGTGGGTGCGCTGTGAGAACGCCTCCCCCTTCACCATCGCATTGCGCAGTTGCACCCGCTGCCGCGTTTCGAGCAGCGAGATTTGGGCTTCATAGACCTGCGCCGCGTCCTTCGCCTCGACCGCCGCCACATAGGCGTTATTGACCCAGCTGATCTGCCCGTCGCTATCACTCATCCATGCTGCGATCGGCAACGCATTGAGCAACGCCTGATGATTTCGGATGTCGTGTGACAGCTTCCGGTTCTGGTCGAGGATGCGCACGATATCGCGTTTCGTCCCCGCGACATCGCGCAGCCGCAGCACCGCCCGTGTGCCCGTCGCCCGGCCATCGGCTTCGAGGTGCCCGCCCGCCTTTGTCTTGAGAAACATGTTGAACGCCCGCGCCTCATTGAAGAGGTCATCGAGTGCGCGCTTCAGATCAAGCGCCGCCGACGGCTCCAGCCAGGTCCCGAATTTGAGCAGATCGGCTTGGTCCACTGGCAGCCCGACCACCGAATTGAGCGTGTGCGTGACCACCTTCAGCCCGTCGGTGTGCTCCCAGAAGACGAGCACCTGCGGTTCGGCCTTGAAGATCGCCTCCGCCGTCATCAGGCTGCGCTTCAGTTGTGCGCTTTCCTCGCGCGCCAGCCGCATCACCCGCCGCGCCCGGGCGGTGATGATCATCACCAGCGCCGCCGCCCCGATCGCGATCCCGGCAACCAGAACAAATAGAAGAATCTGCTGCACCCCCACCCCGGCAAACGCGAGATTGGGCCGTTCGACGATGCTCAGCGTCAGCACAACAACGCACGCAAGGCTCGCGAGCATCAAGGCGATGAGCTCACGACGCATTGTTTCCGCTTTGCGCGACTGGGGAGGCGAAGCCATGGTTGGGCGCACCGGGCAGGTAGAAGGGGGGCTCGAGCGCAAAACCAAATGAGCCAAGGGCGAATCAGGTGCCGATTATGTGGCTTGGGGCCCCCAGAGGGAAGCACCGGACGCAGACAAAAAGCCCGCGGCTGCCATTATGTGACAATCCGCGGGCGAAATGGCAGGACCCGAAGGCCCTCAGCGCTGGCAAGTGCCTGCCCGGCCGCCTCGAAAGGCCGCCGGGCAACGGTTTGAGCCAGGTTCAGTAGCGGTAGTGCTCGGCTTTGTAGGGGCCTTCCGGCTTCACGCCGATGTAGGCCGCCTGCTCCGCCGACATCTCGGTCAGCTTGGCGCCGAGCTTCTCGAGGTGGAGACGCGCCACCTTCTCGTCGAGGTGCTTCGGCAACACGAACACTTCGTTCTTGTATTGGTCACCCTTGGTGAATAGCTCGATCTGCGCCAGCACCTGGTTGGTGAAGCTCGCCGACATCACGAAGCTCGGGTGGCCGGTTGCGTTGCCGAGGTTGAGCAGACGCCCCTCCGAAAGCAGGATCATCCGCTTGCCGTCCGGAAACTCGACCATGTCGACCTGCGGTTTGATGTTCGTCCACTTGAGGTTCTTGAGCGCTGCGACCTGGATCTCGTTGTCGAAGTGACCGATGTTGCCAACGATCGCCATGTCCTTCAGCGCCCGCATGTGATCGACGGTGACGACATCCTTGTTGCCCGTCGTCGTGATCACGATGTCGGCGTTCGGGGCTGCTTCTTCGAGTGTCACGACCTCATAGCCGTCCATGCACGCCTGCAGCGCGCAGATCGGGTCGACTTCCGTCACCTTGACCCGTGCACCCGCGCCCGACAGGGATGCCGCCGAACCCTTGCCAACGTCGCCATAGCCGCAAACGACCGCAACCTTGCCCGCCATCATCACGTCCGTGCCGCGACGGATGCCGTCCACAAGGCTCTCCTTGCAGCCGTACTTGTTGTCGAACTTCGACTTGGTGACGCTATCGTTGACGTTGATCGCGGGGAACGGCAGGTGGCCCTTTTCCATCAGCTGATAGAGCCGGTTGACGCCCGTCGTCGTCTCTTCCGTGACGCCTTTGATGGCGTGACGTTGCTTGACGAACCAGCCCGGCGACTGCGCCATCCGCTTCTTGATCTGCGCGAAGAAGTACTCCTCCTCCTCCGATGTCGGCGTCTCGATGAGAGAGGTTTCACCTTCCTCCACCCGGGCGCCGATCAGGATGTACATCGTGGCATCGCCGCCATCATCGAGGATCATGTTGGTCGGCCCGCCATCGGCCCACTGGAAGATCTTGTCGGTATAGGACCAGTAATCCTCGAGGCTCTCGCCCTTGATCGCGAACACCGGCACGCCCGAGGCCGCGATTGCGGATGCCGCGTGGTCCTGGGTCGAGAAGATGTTGCACGACGCCCAGCGAACGTCGGCGCCAAGCGCCGTCAGCGTTTCTATCAGAACCGCTGTCTGAATGGTCATGTGCAGCGAGCCGGAGATGCGCGCGCCCTTGAGCGGCTTCTTTTCTCCATACTCTTCCCGGATCGCCATCAGCCCCGGCATCTCGGTCTCGGCGATGACGATTTCCTTGCGCCCGTAGTCTGCCAGCGCGATGTCGGCGACGGCGTAGTCCTTCTGGTCGGTCATGCTCACGTCCTCTTGTCTGGAAGTTGCCCGCGTCATACACGTCCAGCCGCCGTCGATCAAGAGGACATAAAGACATCCTTATATGTTTGTTCCCTGCCGCAAGGTCCGTTTGCGCCGCCAAAACGCTCTGAAAGCGCCGGAAGCCGCGATTCCGGCGTGGCAGAGGCGCATTTCTTCAATTCACAGCCGCGTGAAGCGCTGTGCCAATATGAAAGGGTTGTTTAGGAGGTGGGAGTGAATATCAATGAGTTGGCTGTGAGTGTTTCGAACAAAATCGTTAAATTACAAGATGATGGCCAGGTGATATGAAAATTGAATTTGGTTTTGTCGAAAGGTGACATAAAAATGATCCGGGCTCGGTAAATATCTGTTTACATCAACCTAACACAGAATGTCGTGTTAATTTTACGAAAAGGTCTAGGGCGCATTTTTAGGGCTGTAAGTTCGCAGACCTGGAGTGTGTCATGTCCTCGTTCTCTCTTGGTTGGAACCCCGGTTCAGGCCGGCGTCCAGCCACTTCTAAATCTACCGTTTCCGCCTTTGCCGGTCGCTATGCGTCCGACCAGCGCGGCACAATCGCCATCCTCTTCGCGCTCATGCTCACCGCTGTCGTCTCCGTCGTCGGCGGCGCAGTCGACTATGCCCGGTGGCTCTCAGCCAAAACCACAACCCTGAGCGCGATGGACACCGCTGTCCTCGCCGGTGGCCGTGCGCTCCTGGTCGGCCAGTCGTCGGCGGCCGCCATCGGTGTCGCCGAACAATACTACGCCAAGAACAAGTCCCAGGTTCTCAGTGTCGACAACGTCGTCTTCACGGTCGAGAACACGAACGAGATCGTTGCTGTTGCCGATTCAGCCGTTGCGACCTCACTCCTGGGCGTTGCTGGCATTCAGCAGCTTAAGATCCGGGGTGAGGCGCGCGCCAAGGTCGAAGTCGGTGCCAACGCCGGCAGTCACGTCGAAATCTCGCTGATGCTCGACACCACGGGCTCGATGGCAGGTTCGAAAATGGTCTCGCTCAAGCAGGCCGCGATCGACCTCATCAACATCACCGTGTGGGCGGACCAGTCTGAGTACACCTCGCGCGTTGCGGTTGTCCCGTTCTCGCCTTACGTCAACCCGGGCCGGGACGCCTTCGAAGTTGCAACGAACTATTCACCGCCGGGCAACTCCGACAACCGCACCTGCGTCAAGGAGCGCTCCGGTGACAACCGCTACACCGACGCGACCCCGAACGCAGCCAACGGCTACTTCAACTACTACACCAGCAACTCGGCCTGTAAGCCTCAGGCAACCGTGCTGCCGCTCACGGCTGACAAGCAGGACCTGCAGCAGCGCATCAACGAGATGCAGCCGTCGGGCATGACCGCCGGTCACCTCGGAACCCAGTGGTCTTGGTACGCGCTGTCGCCGAACTTCGCCAATGTCTGGCCGCTGGATGCCGAGCCGAAGCCCTATTCGATGCTGACGCAGATGAACGACAACAACCAGCCGCTGCTCCGCAAGATTGCCGTGCTGATGACCGACGGTGAGTATAACCAGAAGTACTCCGGTTCCTCGTCTCCGACCCAGGCGCGGGCGATCTGCGAGAACATGAAGGCGGCCGGCATCGAGGTCTACACGGTTGGCTTCGGTATCAGCCAGGGTGGCACGGCAGACACGACCATGAGCCTGTGTGCAACCTCGACTGAACACTACTACCACGCAGATAACGGTGACGCGCTGCGCTCAGCTTTCCGCGACATCGCCCTCAAAATTGCGACGCTGCGCCTGATCCACTAAGCGTCGACTCCAAACCCTCTGCGAACGACAAAAGCGAGAACGGCGCCGGCCCCCCGGCGCCGTTTTCTTTTCATCTGGTCCCGGTTGATCAGGTCTCGGCAAGCCCTTCGCCGAAGCCGCTTTCGATCAGCGCGGCCAGCGCGGCCAGCGCCGCCTCCGCATCATCACCGCGCGCTGTGACTTCGATCGTCGACCCGCACCCGGCCGCCAGCATCAACAACCCCATGATCGAGGTCCCCCCGACGCTGTGCCCGTCCTTGGTCACCTCGATCGCAGCCTCGAAGTTTTCCGCGCACTTGACGAACTTCGCCGAGGCGCGCGCGTGCAGCCCTTTTTCATTTCGGATGAGGAGTTCTGCGCGAGCCGTCGCGGCTTGGGTCATCAGCATCACCGGCCAATCAAATTGAGAAAAATGCGCCGGGAAACTCGATAGTCCACACAAGACTGGCGCGCGAAGCCCGCGATAATGCCAGATCAGACGCTGCCGGCAAGCACCTGGCTCGCGACGCTGATATACTTGCGTCCGGCTTCTTTCGCCAGGTCCACCGCGGTCTGGATGTCCCGGTCGCCTCTGACCGTGGCAAGTTTCACCAGCATCGGCAGGTTGACGCCAGCAATCACCTCGATGCGCCGGTCATCCATCACCGAGATGGCAAGGTTCGACGGTGTGCCGCCGAACATGTCTGTGAGAATGACAACACCGCTGCCGGTGTCGACGTCGCGCACGGCCGTCAGGATTGTTTGACGGCACGGCTCGCCGCATTCGTCGGGCCCGATCGCCACCGTTGCGAGTTGTTGTTGTGGCCCAACCACGTGTTCCAGGGCGGCGCGAAATTCTCTCGCCAGTTGCCCGTGAGAAACAATGACGATCCCGATCATGACAATCTCGTCCGACCTGTTTCGGCGCACGTGACGGGGGTATGCGCGTGCTGATGACGGTGCTGATCGACGAACAGTGGCCTTCGATCGTCCATATTTGAACCCATTCTTTCGAACCGCCGCAACGCTACACAGGCAGATGCTGCAGCGCAACGATGAAGTGCCATCTGTCACAACTTCGTCGCGTTAAGCGTTTACCAGCTTAAAGCAAGTGCGAGCTTCGCGACCGCCGACGCTTCGAATGGTGAGACGTGGATACGCATAAGCACCACTTCAAGGAGCTCGGCGCGCATATCCGCCGCCTCCGGCAGCCGTTCCGGCGTGACCGGCCCAGCATCTGCAACCAGAACAAGGTCCGCTTCCGGGATCGCCGGGAAATCGATAATTCCGATACCGCGAACCTCGATGCGCCCGGCAATCGTCTCAGGCGCCCGCGCAATGATCCGCCCGCCGCGCCGCTCGAGAACGGTTTGATCGTCGCTGACCAGTTCAAACGTTATTGCTGACGTCTCGCCTGGAAGGCGCAGCGGCATCGTCAGTGCCCTGAGTGCCAGGTCGGATTTCCCGCTGCCAGGCGCGCCACGGATCATCACCGCCCGCCCCCGCCGGGCAATCGTCGTGCCGGCCACGATCTGCCGTTCAGGCGCGCCCACCGTCCAGCCGGCCTCCCCTGCGCACCGCACCGGCGGCCGGTAATCGGACGACAAACCGTGCTCCGGCGCCATGGCGTGCGGTGCCGTCGGCCCCGTCGCGTGGCGCGCCTGCGCCGTCGTCATCACTGAACGGTATGGTCTCAGCCCAGATCTTGCCGCCATGCGCTTCCACGATCTCGCGCGAGATCGCGAGCCCGAGGCCTGAATTGTTCCCCCGGCTGGCCTGCGCGGTCGGCCGGTACGTGTAGAAGCGTGCGAAAATCTTCTCGAGCACGTCCGCCGCGATGCCGGGCCCCTCATCGGCGACGATCATATCGATCGCATCACCGCGCCGCCTGAGCGTGACATGGACACTCCCACCTCGTGGCGTAAACGAAATCGCATTAGACAACAGGTTGGTAAGCACCTGCTCGATGCGTCCCTCCTGTCCCTGGATAAGGAAGGTATCGCCGCGCCGCTGGCCATCAGCGCCACCTTCGATATTGAGCGTGACGTTCTTCATTTCGTCGCCGTGCATATCGCGAAATGTCTCAACCAGGCTCGTCGTGACGGCGACCAGATCGACCGGATCGAACCGCTGCAGCGCCAGTTCCGCATCCAGTCGCGAGGCATTCGACACATCCGAGATCAACCGGTTGAGCCGCTTGAGTTCGATCTGGATCTGTTCGACGAGTTCGTCGCGCTGCGCATCCGTTTTGGCATAGATCAGCGATTCCGCCGTCGAGCGCGCGGCCGTGAGCGGGTTCTTGAGTTCGTGCGCCACATCGGCTGCAAACTTCTCGCTCGCCTCGATCCGCCGGTAGAGCGCCTTCGTCATGAGCGCGAACGAACGCGCCAACTGGCCCACTTCATCGTCACGATCGTCGAACCGCGGCAGGTCCCGCGCCGCCTGAATGTCGCGCGTCACCTCGTTTGCATGTTTCGACAATTGCCGCACGGGTTCCGCCACGGTGCGCGCCAGCAGGTATGAGGCAAGCAGCGCCGCCGCCGTCGCGCCAAACACCATCAACAAAACCGCGAACAACTCGTCCGCCTGCACGTCATCGATCTCGCCCGGCGCCGTTGAGAGCAGCAGAACGCCCTGCACGTCGCTGCCCTGGTCGATCGGCATCGCCACCGAAACAATCTTCTGACGCTTGCGCGCCAGCATCATCAGCGCGCTCGGCCGCCCCGCCAGCGCCTCGCGCACCTCCGGATAGGCCCGTCCGCTCGCGTCCCCGATCTCCTTGTAGACGGCAAGATCCGAGCCCATCATCCACTGCGTCATGCGCGTGAAGATGTTCTTCGTCTTCGGCTTCTCGTCCGAGATCCGCCCGCTTCGCCGGATCGGAATGATGTTGCCCGACGTCAGAATTCGCGACGAATCCGCAATCAGCACCAGGTTCTTGTCATAGACCCGCGCCCGGTTGTTCGTGCCCTTGAGCAGCGACGGCAGCAGCGGCACCACGACGTCAGGCTGAATTGAAAACTCGATCGCAGCGAACGGATCGCTTTGTAACGGATCGTAGGGTGTGATGTCGCGCGTGCCGTCGTTGACACTATCCGGGCCGCTTTGCAGCGGGGTCGCCTTCGACGCGATCGCGGCCGCGATGATGTGGCTCTGTGCCCTGAGGTGCTCGATTTTGGCGTCGATCAGCCATGAGTTGAACTGAATGAGGTAGGTGAGCCCCATCAGCAGGATC
The DNA here is from genome assembly GCA_963696075.1 of uncultured Alphaproteobacteria bacterium. Lineage (GTDB taxonomy): Bacteria > Pseudomonadota > Alphaproteobacteria > Rhizobiales > Hyphomicrobiaceae > CAJQQK01. The sequence goes on from CAVOJD010000006.1 coordinate 349,890, forward strand.
ATGAGCCCGAGCAGGTTGGAGGCGATAATGCGCCGCAGCAGCGTCCGGCTGATGATCCGCATGATCAGCGTCTTGCCAATAACGCGTGCCGCTGGCGCGACCCAGGGCCAGATGGCCGCAGCAATCCTGTCGTGCGCCCCCCGGAACGCCCGCCTGACCTTCCGGCCGTAGCGTTGAACGAACGAGAGCCCGCCGGCGCCGGCAACCCGAAGCGGCCGGCCACTGCCCGTCTCGAACCAACGGCTCACGCCGTTCAAGGCCGCATTAGCGCCACGGCGCGCCTGGCTCAGACGCGCAGCGGCCCCGCTCTGGCGGGCTTGATCTGTGTCCGTTTCGATCGCCACGTCAGTCCTGCCTTGTGCGTTCGCCGTATCATGCCGTGTGCGGGCGGCGCCAGGCACCGCGCGCGCGGCAAAGTCGACCCTGGCTTGCCGCCGATAAAGGTCGACAATTTAGGCCGAAATTGCGGCCTGAGCGATCCGCCCGTGGACAACTCGCCCGGCGTCAGACTTCCTTGAACCGATAGCCGACGCCATAAAGTGTTTCGATGACGTCGAAGCCATCGTCGACTTGCTTGAATTTCTTGCGCAGGCGCTTGATGTGGCTGTCGATCGTCCGGTCATCGACGTAGACTTGATCGTCGTAGGCTGCATCCATCAGCGAGTCGCGCGTCTTGACGACGCCGGGCCGCGCCGCAAGCGCCTGCAGGATCAGGAATTCCGTCACCGTGAGCGTCACCGGCTTGTCGTCCCAGTGGCAGGTGTGGCGTTCCGGATCGAGCTTGAGCTGGCCCCGTTCGATGACGCGCGTGGCTTCATCCGGCCCGCTGATCTGTTCCCGCGCATGGCCGCGCCGCAGCACGGCCTTGACGCGCTCGACGACGAGGCGCTGTGAGAACGGTTTGGCGATGTAATCGTCGGCGCCCATCTTGAGGCCGAACAATTCATCGATCTCCTCGTCCTTCGACGTCAGGAAGATCACCGGCATTTCGCTTTGCTGGCGCACCCGGCGCAAAAGCTCCATGCCGTCCATGCGCGGCATCTTGATATCGAAGATCCCAAGATCGACCGGCTGATCCGTCAACCCTTCCAGCGCCTCCGCCCCGTCGCTGTAGGTGCGCACCTTGTAGCCTTCCGCTTCGAGCGCCAGAGAGAGTGACTGGAGAATGTTGCGTTCGTCATCCACGAGCGCGATCGTACTTTTCTCTTTCATAGAATATTCGTCCCTGCTTGTTTGCCTGCCGCAAGCCCCGCGCCGCCAATCAGAGCGGTGACGCATCGGCCCGGAAGCGGAACTGGAATGCCCAGTTGTGAAGACGTGCCCTTCTAGGTCGTACCGTGGCTGGACGCGGGATGCGTCTGCCTCCCCCTGTATCGAAAAAGCTTCTTTAACCTAACCTGAACGGCCCGGCTACGACTTGAATGCGAAACGATACGCACCGAAAGCGTTATCGACCGTCCTCTTCGCGCTAACCCTCGGCCAGCACACAAAATTTGCCCCAGGATCGGGAAATCTTCCCCAATCTCCCGTTCAGACTTTGTGCTTGGGATTGCGCGACATTTTTTCCACAGGCGCGCGAACGAACTCGGTTGACGCTGTCTCGTAGCGCAAGAATTGCGGCTGTTTTGGGGTCCACAGCGCGTGAACACAGCGGCGATATTTACTCAAAGTTCCCTTGATGTTTGCGGCTTGAAAGCTATTGTCGCCATCTGTCGGAGCGCACACGGCCTGTTTTTTGCTCACCGTGTGCTCAAGGAAGGGTCACTCTTGCCCAATTGATCTCTCGGAGCACGTCCGAGCGGCATCCAGGCCACAGACTGGCGAAGAATCATGCGCCAGCGTGACTGTTCGTGGGATCGGGGGGAGACACTTCTTTGTCAAACTGGAACATCGATCTTACCTTAGCAGCGCCTTCATCCACCTTCAGAAAGTGTCATTAGCGTCATGACGACCGAACCTTTTCCGCTCTCCTTCGCCCCCGAGGCCAAACGCAACAATACGTTGGCCGAACTCGTGGAAATGTCGGTTCGCGACAACGAATGCCGGCTGACGCGCTACGGCGCTGTCGCCGTGGAGACCGGCGAGCACACGGGCCGCTCCGCACAGGACAAGTTCACCGTTCGCGATGATCTGACCGAAGACGCGATCTGGTGGGACAACAACAAGGCAATGTCGCCGGAGCACTTCGACACGCTCTACGCCGATTTCCTCAAACACGCCGAAGGCCGCGGCCTGTACGTCCAGGACCTCTACGCCGGCGCCGATCCGGATTACCGCCTCAACGCGCGCATCTTCGTCGAGAAGGCGTGGCACGCCCTCTTCATCCGCCACATGCTGCGCCGCCCGGAAGCATCTGAACTTGCAGGCTTCGCGCCGCAGTTCACGGTCGTCAATCTGCCCTGCTTCCGCGCGGACCCCGCCCGTCATGGCTGCCGCTCCGAGACCGTCATCGCTTGCAACTTTTCAAAGCGTATCGTCCTGATCGGCGGTTCGCTCTACGCCGGCGAGACCAAGAAATCGGTCTTCTCCTATCTCAACTTCACGATGCCGGAAGCCGGCGTCATGCCGATGCACTGCTCAGCCAACGTCGGCGACAGCAACGACACCGCCGTCTTCTTCGGCCTCTCCGGCACCGGCAAGACGACGCTCTCGGCGGACCCCAATCGCTCCCTGCTCGGCGACGATGAGCATGGCTGGTCACCGAACGGCGTCTTCAACTTCGAAGGCGGCTGCTACGCCAAGACGATCCGCCTCTCCGCCGAGGCCGAGCCTGAAATCTACGCCGCCTCCAACCGGTTCGGCGCCGTCCTCGAGAACGTCATCCTTGACCCGGTCAACCGCGAGCCGAACTTCGACGACGGCTCCCTGACCGAGAACACGCGTGCCGCCTACCCGCTCGATTTCATCCCCAACGCCAAGCCCGAGAGCGCCGCTGGCCATCCGAAGAACATCGTCATGCTCTGTGCCGATGCCTTCGGTGTCCTGCCGCCGATCGCGAAGCTGACGCCAAGCCAGGCGATGTATCACTTCCTCTCCGGCTACACCGCCAAGGTCGCCGGCACCGAGAAGGGCATGGGCAACGAGCCTGAAGCGACCTTCTCGACCTGCTTCGGCGCCCCCTTCATGCCGCGCCACCCGAGCGTCTACGGCAACATGCTGCGCGACCTCATCGCCAACCACGGCGTCGATTGCTGGCTCGTCAACACCGGCTGGACCGGCGGCAAGTTCGGCGTCGGCGAGCGTATGCCGATCCGCGCGACCCGCGCGCTGCTCAATGCTGCGCTCTCTGGCGAACTTAAGCACCAGGAAATGCGCGTCGACCCGGTCTTCGGCTTCGAGGTGCCCGTCGCGCTCGAAGGTGTCGATCCCGCAATCCTCAACCCCCGCGGCACCTGGGCCGACAAGCAGGCCTACGATGAGCAGGCGCGCGCACTGATCGAGATGTTCAACACGAACTTCAAGAAGTACGCCGAACACGTCGACGCCGCCGTCATCGACGCCGGCCCGGTACTCCGCGAAGCGGCTGAGTAGGCTACCTCGTTGCAGCCTGAGGAATAAGACGGGCCAGGCCGCGCTCCGGCCGGTTTCGTGTTCGCGGCACGACCTGCCACGCCGGCGGCCGTCTGACCGGCCTCTCACCCCTCTACGTGCCTTCCCGGAAAATGCGCAGCATTTATCCGGGACCTTTCGCGCATGCGATCATCACTCTTCCCAGCAACGCGAAAGCCCCCGGCTCAGGCGCTGCGCGCTGTCCGGAAACGCACTCCAGACTGGCCACTGCCGACACGGTGGGGCACGCCGGCCGCCCCTGTCCCGCTGCCGCCTGGCCTCGTGTCCGGTTCTGTCCGGGAGCAACCGCGACCCGGCGCACATTGGCGCGATCCGGGCGAAGCCCGCAGCGCCAATGAAAGATTGCGCCGCCCACGCGGAGGGCCCGGTCGCGACTGCGACCGGAACAGCCCGTAAGCGCAGACAACCAAAAAACTACCTGAAATCGTCTTTCCGCATGATCGCGTCGAACGCGAGGCCGGCCTTGGCGAAGGCTTCGTCCGCGCCCTCCTGCCGGTCCACAAGCGTCAGCACCAGCACCACGTCGGCCCCGGCTGCCTTGACCACATCGACCGCCTTCAGCGCGGAGCCGCCCGTGGTCGTGACGTCCTCGAGGATCACGACGCGCTTGCCCGCAAGCGTCTCGTCGGGTGAGAGCCCTTCGATCAGCGCCTGCGTGCCGTGTTCCTTGGTCTGCTTGCGCACGAAGAAGGCATTGAGCGGTTTGCCCTGAGCCCCCGACGTCGCCGCCACCGCAGCCGCCAGCGGCACCGCGCCCATCTCGAGCCCACCGACGAGATCGATCCCCTCATCCGCGAGGCGCTGGCCGACCAGCCGCCCGATCAGGTGCGCGCCGTCGGCATGCATCATCGTCGGCTTCATGTTGAAGTAGAACGAGGAGGTGCGCCCCGATGCGAGCTTCATCTCAGCGCCCTGCTGAAACGAACGCGCCTTGACGATGTCGATCAGTTTGGCGCGGTCGCCTGCGTCTAGGTTGTGCCCCATCGTGTCGTCTTCCTAAGCGTTGTCCCTGGGTGCGCGCGCGGCGCAGCATCATGTCGGGCGACCATATAGCACCCCCTGCGCTTGGCGCGAGCGCAGAACTGTGCCAGTCCACACGGGATCAATGGCCCCGCGCGCGCCGGGCCTCCTTGGGACCAGTCATGTCACTTCTCGAAATTATAGCGATGCTGATCGGCTTTTCCGCCCTCGGCGGCCTCATCAATCATCGCGTCCTGAAGCTGCCGCACACCATCGGCCTTGTGGTCGTGGCACTGCTGGCCTCCGGCCTCGTCCTGCTCATCGAATACGTCGTCCCCGGCACCAACATCCAGGAAACGCTGTCCGACGCGATTGGCGAGATCGATTTCCAGAAGGCGCTGATGGAGGGCATGCTCTCAGCACTTCTGTTCGCCGGCGCAGCCCACGTCGACCTCACCGAACTTGCCGAACGCAAATGGGCCATCGGCCTGATGGCGACCGTTGGCGTCGTCACCTCCACGTTCATCGTCGGCGGCGCGACGTGGGCGATCGGCCAGGCATTGGGCTTCGACATCCCCTTCATATGGGCGCTCATCTTTGGCGCGCTGATTTCGCCGACCGACCCCGTCGCCGTTCTCTCCATCCTCAAGACCGTTCGCGTCCCCCGCCTCCTCCAGGCCAAGATCGCCGGTGAATCGCTTCTCAACGACGGCGTCGGCGTTGTCGTCTTTTCCATCCTCGTCGCCATCGCGACCGGTGGCGCGGGCGCCCATGGTGGCGGCGAGATCGGTGCGGCGGAAATAGCGACCCTGTTCGCCCACGAAGCCCTGGGTGGTGCAGCGCTCGGCATGATCGCGGGCCTCATAGCCTATTGGATGATGCGCATGATCGATGAGCACAACATCGAAGTGATGATCACCATTGCTCTCGTCACCGGAGTCTACGCGCTCGCCCTGCGCCTGCACGCTTCCGGCCCGATCGCCGTCGTCGTCGCCGGCCTCTTCATCGGCAACCACGGCGCCCGCTTCGCCATGAGCAAGGAAACGCGCGACCACGTCTTCCAGTTCTGGGAGCTGACCGATGAGATCCTGAACTCCGTCCTCTTCCTCCTGATCGGCCTCGAAGTCCTCGTCGTCACCTTCTCGCCCGAGCACTTCGGCATCGCGCTTGCGATGATCCCGGTCGTCCTCATCGCCCGCTTCATCGCCGTTGCCATCCCGATCAGCTTCCTGCGGATCAAGTCCTCCTTCGAGGACGGCGCCATCCGGATTCTGACGTGGGCGGGCTTGCGCGGCGGCATTTCCGTGGCGCTCGCGCTGTCGCTGCCGAACACCGAGTACAAGCCGGCGATCCTCACCATGACCTACGCCGTCGTGGTCTTCTCAATCCTCGTCCAGGGCCTCACCGTGGAGCGCCTTGTCCGCGCGGTCATCAAGGACGCCGCCGAAGACCCCTCCCACCCGCTGCGCCCCGACCCGGAAGAACTCGACGCCGCCCGCCGCGCCGGCCAGGCCGTGACGCCGGAGGAGAGCAATTCGTCCAACTCATGAGACGGCTTTGGCGCCAAGTGCAGAATCAGAATTCTGCCTTCCCGGACAGCGCGAAAGCGCTGAGCTGGGATCTTTCAGGTTTGTTGTCTGTTCGAGGATTCTGGGAGCGTACAAAGATCCTGGACGGAAACTGAGCAGTCTCCCGAGGCGCAAGCTTGAGCCTCGCGTGACTGGCAAGTGCTGCGCCCCTCAACCGCCATCAACGAACCTGCCGATCGCCTGGACCGCCCCCTCGAGATGCCCCTCGAACGTCTCTCCCGACATTTTCCGCGGTCTGAGGTCATGATCGCCGTCTTCGAGCCAGATGAGCTGGATTCGCTCATCAATGGCGTACCCGGCCACCTCGTCGCGTGACCCAAGCGGATCACGCGTGCCCTGAATGATCAGCGCTGGACAGTCGAGCCGTTCGAGATGCGCCGTCCTGAGGGACGCCGGCTTCTTCGGCGGGTGAAACGGATAGCCGAAGCACACCAGCCCGGCGATGTCGCCGGCCACGAATGCCTCATCCGCAATCAGGCTCGCAACCCGCCCGCCAAGCGACTTGCCGCCGATGAACAGCCGTTCGCCCGACCGCACCGCGCGCACCGCCGCGATCGCCGCGCGATAGTCATCGGTGAGCTTGTCTGCTCTCGGCGCCGGCGCCCGTTTGCCTGTCGTGCGCCGCGCCGCCATGAACGGGAACTCGAACCGCGTCACGCTGATGCCATGCGCCACCAGCCGCGCCGTCATCGCCGCCATCCAGGCATGGTCCATCGGCGCACCGGCCCCGTGCGCCAGCACCAGCCGCGCGATGGCTTGCCCGGCGTCATCATGAAGCAGTTCGGGTGGCGCGATACTCATGATCTGCTAAACCCGCCCGGTCCGGCAACAATCGAGGGAAACGATACTGATGGCATGGCTTATCCTGGCGGCAACGATCGTGTTTGAGGTTATCGGCTCCACGATGATGAAGCTTGCCGACGGCTTCACGTATTTCTGGCCGTCCGTCGCAGTGTTCGTCTGCTATGGGCTGGCGCTGACCGGCCTCACATACGTCTTGAAGTATATCGACCTGTCGATCGCCTACGCCATCTGGTCAGGCGCCGGCACCGCCTTGATCGCGCTCATCGGCATCCTCTATTTCAAGGAGCCGCTGACCGCCGTCCGCGTCATTTGCCTTGGCCTCGTCATCGCAGGCGTCGTCGGCCTGCAGCTGACGGCGGGAGAGAAGGCGACCTGAAATCGATTCTCGACACTCGCCCAGCCTCCAAACAATTCAACTGTCCGGGAGCGACCGCGACCCGGCGCTGAGCGCCGCCCCGTCGGCGGTGCCCGGCGGCTCTTCGTCGCCGGAACAGCACCGTGAGACAAACAACATCACTCACGCCGCGGCCAATTCTCCCTTGAGCCCCTTGGCGATCAGCGCCCGCGTCTCATCGACGCCATAGAGCGCGATGAACGAGCCGAACCGCGGCCCCTGGCTCTGGCCGAGCAGGACTTCGTAAATCGCCTTGAACCAGTCGCGCAGGTTGTCAGCGTACCCGTTCGCCTTGCCGATTTCGTAGACGATCGTCTGCAGGTCTTCCGCGCTCAGCCCGCGCGGCCCCGCCATCTCGAGTGCCGCATCGAGCGCTTCGAGCGCCTGGCGCTCTTGCGGGCTCGGCGCACGGAACACCTTGTTCGGCTTCACGAACCGGTCGAAGTAGCGGATCGCATAGGTCGACCAGTTCATCGAGCAGCGGGTGGCGTCTCGGGGCTTGCTTCCGGCGCCATGCGCTGGATGAAGCCCCACAGCACCGCCTTGTCTTCCGCGTTCGACGCCGAGACGAGGTTGAGCAGCAACGCAAACGACACCGGCAATTTCGCCGCCGGCGGGTTGCCGCCGTGGATGTGCCACGTCGGATTGTCGATTTGCTTCTCAGGCGCCTCGTCCGGGAACTTGGCCAGAAACGTCAGGTATTCATCGACCGTCTTCGGAATGACGTCGAAATAGAGCTTCTTCGCCGACTTCGGCTTCTGGAACATGTAGAGCGACAGGCTCTCCGGGCTCGCGTATTCGAGCCATTCCTCGATGGTGATCCCGTTGCCCTTCGACTTCGAGATCTTCTCGCCCTTTTCATCGAGAAAGAGTTCGTAGTTGAACCCTTCCGGCGGCGTGCCGCCGAGCGCGCGGCAGATCTTGGAGGAAAGCGTCACGCTGTCGATCAGGTCCTTCCCCGCCATCTCATAATCGACGCCGAGGGCCGCCCACCGCATCGCCCAGTCCGCCTTCCACTGGCACTTGACGCGGCCCCCCGTCACCGGCGTGACGACCTCATGGCCGAATTCGGGATCGATGTAGGTCACCGTGCCGGCCGCGGGATCACGCGCGATCATCGGCACCTGCAACACCTTGCCGGTGTGCTGGCACACGGGCAGGAACGGCGAATAGGTCTTCTGCCGCGCCTCGCCGATCGTCGGCAGGATGATATCCATCACCTTGTCGTAGACGGCGAGCATCTTCAAAAGCGTCTCGTCCATCATGCCGGACGCGTAGCATTCCGTTGCCGAGAAGAACTCGTAGTCGAACCCGAACTGGTCGAGGAAGCGGCGCAGCCGCGCGTTGTTGTGGTGCGCGAAGCTCGCGTATTCGCCTTCGCCGTCAACATCTGCAAACGGGTCCGGCACCCGCGTCAGCGGCATGTCGATATAGTCCGCCAGCATCTCCTGGTTCGGCACGTTGCCCGGCACCTTGCGGAACCCGTCCATGTCGTCGGAAAAGCAGATCAGCCGCGTCTTGCGCTGGCCCTCGGTGAGCACCTCGAAGGCATGGCGCACCATGCTCGTGCGCGCAACTTCGCCGAACGTGCCGATATGCGGCAGCCCGGACGGCCCGTAGCCGGTCTCGAAAATGACGGTCTTCTCGTTTCCGCCCGGCAGCTTTTCGAGCCGTTTGATCAGCCGCCGCGCTTCTTCGAACGGCCACGCGCGGGCGTTCTGGGCAAGGTCACTGAGGGCGGCTGTATCTGTCATGACGAGAAGTCCCTGGGACGGATCGAGTTGATCGCACTGCAATAGCGCAATTTGCGCGGGCGACAAACCGGCCTTGGCCCATCCTGCCCGCCGGACGTGATTGGGGCCTCAGGCCACGAACGATAAGGGCGGCCATCCAGCCTCAGCGCTCCGTTGGCCGCGCGAAATACTGCCCCAACAAGCGATAGCCCCACAGGGCCTCTTCGTTCGGCGCAAACCGGCGCAACTGCTCCGGCGTGAACCCGGTATGGCGGCGCATTTGCCGGATCATGTGCGCCTGATCCGCAAAGCCGGACGCCGCGGCAAGGTCACCCCAGTCGATGTCGCCCTTCTCGAGCGCCCCGTGGATCTCGGCATAAAGCTCCTCGCTGTGGCCAAGCCCCCTCAGGTCGCGTTGGCTCACCCCGGTCCACGTTTTTATCCGCCGGGCAACCTGGCGCGTGCTGCGCCCCATCCCGGAGAGCGCCGCGCGGGCAACCAGGCTCCGCGTCCAGTCCTTGAGCCACGTGATCCCGGCGCCGTGATCCGGGCGCACCGCTGACCACAGCGCTTCGATCTCATCTTCGAAGGTAGCAAAATGGCCGGCGAGCCCATCGCCCCGGACCGCCGTGAAAAAATCTTGGCAGGCGCTGAGAATCGCGTCCGGCAGGACCGCCTCGGCGGCCACCATGCGGCCGGTATACTGAGATAGATCCAGCCCGGTGAGCGTCGCAAACGCATCCGGATAGAAGGCGATCGTCAGAACGTAGGTTTCGCCTGGATTCCAGCTCACCAGGGGGCCGAGTTGCGCGCCTGAAAAGGCGAGCTTGGGCATTTTCGGCCCCGTCCACGGCGCCGCCATCTGATCGGCGCCATCGACCAGATGCAGGTCACCGACGATGATCTCGGTCACACAGCACAGCGGTGACGCAGGAAAGAAGTTGAACCGCTCACGCGCGTCCAGTTCCGCCCCCCGCGTGTCCCGCGCGATCATGCAGAAAATGCAGCCCGCCAGCGTCGGCCGCGGCCAGATGATTTCAGCGCTCGCCTTTGATGGTGACCCCATCACCACGCCACCTCGCAGCTCCGCGATCGTCGTGTGTCCGAACCGTTCAATACACGATCTCCGCCCCCTGGCACACTCATTCAGGCAAATCGGACGGCCAGAGAACCGCCAGTGAACCGCCTGAGTGAGACGCCAGCACCATGCCAACCGAAACGCCTGCCATCATACCTCCCGGCCCCCCCGGTCCAGCCCGCCGACCTGCCACCGCTCCGCCTGCTTTTCGAAAGCGTCCGCAACAGCCTGGCGATCTGGCCCGACTATGCTTTCGATGTGCCATTCAGCCGCAATCGTATCTTCGGCATCGAAAACATCCTCATCAACGATCCCGCCGGCGTCCGCCATGTCATGGCGGCAAACGCGGCCAACTACGTCCGGCCCGCCATGATGGCGCGCATCATGCGCCCGCTCACCGGCCATGGTCTGTTCCTGGCGCAAGGCGAGGAATGGCGCCGTCAAAGGCGCCTGCTCGCGACGGCCTTCACCCCGACCAGCGTGTCCGTGCTCCTGCCCCATTTCCGCGCAGCCGCAAACGACCTTGTCCGCGACCTTGAAGGCCGCACCAGCGCCGACCTTTCCGAGGCATTCCAGGAGGCAGCATTGAATGCCGTCCTCCGCGCCCTCTTCTCGTTGCCCGACGGCGACGACCGCGATGCGATCGCAAGCCACGTCCGCCACTATGTCACCGGCCCCGGACGCCCGCAGATTCTGGACGGCTTCGCCCGGACCGAAACCTCCTTCGCCGTCACGCTTGGCGCACGCCGCAGGTTCTGGACGCGCTGGAGCGCCGCCGTTGACCGTCTGGTCGATGCCCGTCGCACCAATCTAGCCAATGGCACCCACAACGATCTCCTTGACCTGCTGCTCGCAGCCCGGGACCCCGACACCGCCGCCCCACTCGCGCCGGACGAAGTGCGCGACCAGTGCGCAACGATGATTTTCGCCGGCTACGAGACCACCGCGCGGCTGTTGTTCTGGGCGTCCTATCTGCTGACGCTGGCGCCCGCCGAGCAGGACCACATTCGCGCCGAAGTGACGGCTTTCCCGCCGGAACGCGTCACCTCCCTCGCTGACCTCGACAACTGGCCACGCCTCAGGTCAACCTTGCTCGAAGCCTTGCGCCTCTACCCGCCGGTCCCGCTCCTGGTGCGGGAGCCCATCAAAGCCGATGTGATCTTAGGCGAACCCGTCGCGCCCGGGACCCAGGTCTATATCGCCCCCTGGGTGCTCCATCGTCATCGCCGGCACTGGCCAAATCCGACAGCCTTTGATCCTGCCCGCTTCGCCGGCCAGACCGCGCCCTGGACATCAGGCGGCGCTTATCTGCCGTTTGGTGCAGGCCCCCGCATCTGCATTGGCGCCGTCTTCGCGTTGGCGGAAGCTCAGATCATGTTGGCAACACTCTTGCGCCGCCACACCCTCTCCCTCGAAGACCCCCGCCCCGTCCTGCCGGTCGGCCGCCTGACCATCCAGCCAAGCCATAGCCCGGTGTTCAGGCTTGCGCAGGCTGGGGCTGAAGGACGGCCTCAATAATCCCGGAGCAACCACCCCCATCAGCCCCGGCACAATTTGACCAGCTGTCCTCTAAGGCCGCATCAAGTACTCGGCCACAGCCTGATAGGCGGGCAGCGATGTCGGGTCGATGTAGGCGTTCTTCGCGCTGGGGTGAGAGGAAAAGCGCACCAAAACCATGTCAGCCGTCGGGTCGACGTAGATGGTCTGGCCGTGAACGCCACGCGCGGCAAAAGCACCGTGATCGTTATGGAAGACCCACCACATCCCCCGGTAGCTGCCACCGGGTAGTGTCGCATAGCCGGCTTTCGCGAAGGCCGCCTTGTCGCCACCGTCGCGAATGCTCTTCACGGCCGCCGCAGGGAACAAACGTTCGCCATTGATCATGCCGTCATTCAGCATCGCGAGACCAATACGCCCGAGGTCTCGCAGGCCGGCGCTCAATCCGCCACCGGCAAAGGCCGTCCCGAGGGCGTCGACCGTCATGTATCCGTCCTGTTCAGCCCCCATTCGCTGCCAGATCCGCTCGGACAGCAGGTCGGGCACGGACTTGCCGGCAACCCGTGCGATGATCCAGCCCAGAGCATCGGAGTTGACGGTCTTGTAGCCAAACGCTTCGCCGTGCGTTCCCTTCTGTTTGACCGTTTCGAGAAACGCATAGTAGCCGACCGGCCCGTCGTAATCCTTCGGCTTGGGCAACGGATTTGCCGCCGCGCTGTAAATCCAGATGCCCGCCTTTGGATCGGAGTAGTCCTCGCTGAAGTCCAACGCCGTCGTCATATCCATAACCTGGCGGACGGTTGCCGTGCCGAAAGCACTCCCCTTGAGTTCCGGAATAATCGTCGCCACCAAAGCAGTTTCATCGAGAACCCCTTCGGCAACAAGAATTTCAGCCAGCAGGCCAGTCATCGACTTCGTCATCGACATGGCCGCGTGCTTGCCAGCTTCATCCAGGCATCCGAAGTAGCGCTCGTAGACGATGCGCCCTTTATGCAGGATCAGGATGCCGTCGGTGTAGTTGGCCGCCAACGCCTCCTTCCAGGTCATTTGAGCATCACGACCGATCGGCTTGAACGTAACCGCGTCGATACCGGCGTTCGCCTCGCGCGCAAGCGCCACCGGCGCGCCAAGACCGCGGCTGACCTGCGTCGTCGGCAGGAGTTCCCTGAGATGGCAGACGGTCCAGCGCATCTTGGGGAAGCTGAAATAATTCGAATCGGGCTGCCCGATCAGCTTGTCCGCGGGCGGTGGAAATCCTTGCATCCATCCCAGCGTTTGCGGGTCAGAAGCGGAGGCGCTGGCAGGTTTGCCTGCCTGGGCAAAGCTCAATCGCGCAGAGGCGATTGAGGCGGCAAGCAGACAAAGCGCGATAAGTGAGTATGAAATCGAACGCGACACTTTCAGGTGCTCCGGACATGACTACGGTGTGAGACCGGCTCAGGCTTAGTAATTGACCACGACATTGACGAAGCCGCCCAGCCACACCGGAAGCTCTCTATTGGCTGCAAGCTCAAGGCCTTTCCCTGGAAACGAGGCGCTAACCCCGGCGGTCAGGAACGTATTCTTGTTGATGATGCGAGAGTATTCCAGGAACACATCATCAGCCAAGTGTGGGTCGGTCACGCCCGCAACGATACCCCGCCCCGTCATCAGATCGAACCGCGTCGCCTGCCCGAACTGGATCGGACTGAGCAATTCGTCAGCCCGGATATGAGCATAGCGCAAGGTAAACTTGTCTTGCGCGGTCGGATTGATGCTCATGGTAAGCTGATGCGCCTGGACGTTCGAATTGATGAACGTGAAAGACGATTTCGAGCCGGTCGCCCAGCTGCTCGGCGAACCTTGGAAGAAAAGCGGGTCGAACCGTTCGAGCCGTTCTGTATCGGGGTCATCGCCCGAAAACGTCTGGTAGGCGTACATCATCATCGGACGCCACGCATGCTGCTCGAAGGTGTATCCAACTTGGGCGCGGGCGGCCCAAGCCCGCAAGTCGATCTCATCATTCCATTCATAGGCGGCATCGCCCGTCAGGAAGAAACCAGCCAGCGACCCTGTGAAGCGATTGGTTCGGGCGTAGAAACTCAACGCATTCAAGCCCTCGCGGGCGTTCGGAATGACATCGGGAAGGCCGATGCCACCGGGCGCGGCCTTCGGGTACGGCGCTTCCGAGTTGAGCACATTGAGATACGTCAGTCCGGCGTAACCACCCGTCTTGCTGTCAAGCCTGAGATCGATGCCGGCAAGTTCGTTCTTGCTGTCGTTGGCCTTTGTTTCATTCGGGTCGAGATAGAACACGGTACTTGTCGCTGCCGCGAAGCCAAAGCGGGCAATTGCGGCACGCTCCCATGCTTTGCGAGGCCCAAGCTTGAGCGCGCCACGCTCGAAGCCGCTCGAGCCACCGTTCTCCACCAGCATTCCCGTCCCAAGCTTCAAGGGCCGCCGCCCTCCGGAAATGTCAAAGCGAATGCCATTGGGTCGTTCGATGCGATAGCCGAGATAGGCATCTTCTAGCGTAATGCGGCCGGTATTTCCGGTGTCATAGGCGTCTGTTCCATGGGTATGAGACAGAACCGCGGAGGCCTTGCCGTAGAATACGCCGCCGTTTGAGGTTTCCTGCTCAAAGCTGACGCCGGGCTTCGCATAACTCTCAAACCAGACCGTGTCAGGGTCGAAATTCGCCGTTGGAGCAAATGTCCGCGCGAGGTCCCAGAAAAGGTCCCGCTCGGCGACAAGATTGACGCCGGCCTGGAAATGCCATCGGATTGAAAGGCCATCCTGGCTATAGAGAAGCGTGGGATCGCGGTCTTCCGCGACGGCGGTTGCTGCGGTTCCCGCCACACCGGCCAAAGCGCAGCAAACTGTGGTCAGCGTGCGCAACACTGGTCTTTTGGCACGGTCTCGCGCGCACTCGCTGGTTCGGAATGCCCCGGTTTTGCATGGCATCAAAACGTCTCCAAACTCATCGTCGCTCATAGAGCCACATTTCGAGCCGGCTTGTCGCGCGGGTTGCTGAATTTTCGGAGAGCAAGTGTCGACAGCGCACCAAGCGAGTAGCAGACCTGATGTCACCGCGAATGGGGACTCACACGATCACGATGGGCTCCTCAGTCTTCCCTGAGCAACCGCGTCGCCACGGGATAAAGCCCTTCGTGGCCCATCATGCACACGTTGAACCCGTCCTGCCCGAAGATCGGCAAGAACGCATCATCCAGCACGTTGAGCCCGCCCGTATAGGCACCGAACGCAGGCAGCACCAGACGTCGCCCGTTGCCCGCGAAACAGGGCCGCCTCAGCGTCGCGCCGTGAAGCGATATTTTCGCCGCCGGGTGGAGGTGGCCAGCGACTTCATGCGTGTGCGGTCCCGGCAGGGGGGCATGGCGAAACGTAATCCCGCCAACCGAAATCTCGTCGAGCATCGTGCCGCCGAGCCAATCCGGCAACTCGGGGTCGTGATTGCCCGTTATCCAGTACCAGTCGCGATCTTCCTGCAGGATCGTGAGGATCTCACGGTTCTCCGGCGACAACCGCGCCGGGCCCTGGGCGTCGTGAAAACTGTCGCCAAGCGCGATCACCGCGTCCGCCTCGAATTTGTCGATCGCACCTGCCAACGCCACCAGCGTCTCACGCGTGTCGTACGGCGGCAGCAACTGCCCGCGCTGGGCGAAATGCGACCCCTTCTCGAGGTGCATGTCGCCAACCACCAGCAGCCCCTCGCCCGGCCAGTAGAGCGCGCCTGATTGATCAGCGATCATGTGCTGACCGCTGACGCTGATCCCCTGGGTATCGTACTCGCCGAGGTCGAACCGTTCCGGCTTCAGATCGAGCAGCATGGGTAACCTGTCCCCGTCACAAGCGCCCGGGCCGAAATCATCCCTGTCAGCTGGGGCGCAATCTGAATGGCGTCAGTGCAGTTTACCGGGCGCATCCCCGGGAGGCGTCGAAGTCCCGCTCACGAGGTCGTCGAGCGCATCGCGCATCATATCGTCGGCAGATTGCGTCTAGACTGGCTCGCCTTCGATTTCAAGCAGCAGCGGCCCGGCGGGAGGCCCCAGCGGGAGGCAAGGCTCGAACCGCAACAGCATGCCTGATTCGCGCCCGGATGCGGGCCACAAACGCACCGGTCGCGGGCTGCCGGGCAGGCCTGCGGCCACCACATGTGTCGGCCGGCTCGCGCGCCCACCTCACCCGCCAATCCAGACCCGCCGCCTCAAACCGGCCGATCACCCTCGATCGTGACCCGGTGCATGTGGCGGCGCTGGCCCTGATAATCGTTCAGTGCGAAATGCTGCGCGCAGCGGTTGTCCCAGACCGCCAGCGTCCCCGCCTGCCAGCGCAGCCGGCACTGGAATTCCGGGCGGACGCAATGATCGCTGAGGTAGTCGATCAGTGGGGCGCTCTCTTCCGCACTCATGTTTCTGAAACGCAGCGTATGCGCCCGGCTGATATAGAGCGCTTTCCGGCCTGTTTCCGGGTGCGTGCGCACGATCGGATGCTCGGCTTCCATCGTCTCCGTCGCGACCACCGCCTTGCCCATTTCACCGAGCTGGGCGATCTGGTTCGCCCGCCCGCCCTGGTAGAGCTTATCGGAATTGAAGACGCCGACGAGACCGTCGATCATCTCCTTCATGCCCGTCGAGAGCGTCTCGTAGGCCTTGTAGGTGTTCGAGAACATCGTATCCCCGCCGACCTCCGGCACCTCGACAGCATAGAGCAGCGTGCCGAGATCCGGCCGCTCCTTGTAGGCGGTGTCTGAATGCCACGTCCCCCCGAAAACCTTCTTGTCATCGGGCGAGCGGATCAGCGCATTGACCTCGGGGAAACCGTCCAGGCCCTTGAGGAAGGGATAGATCGCCGGCTTGCCGAAATGATTGGCGAGGCGCACCTGCGTTTCCGGCGTAATGTCCTGATCGCGGAAGTAGATCATCAAGTGGTCGAGAAACGCCTGGTGAATGTCTTTCAACTGCTCATTGGCGAGAGGTCTCGCAAGATCCACTCCAATGATTTCAGCGCCCATGGCTCCCGCCAGCGGCTTGACCTCAATTGATCCGTAGTCGCGCATCGCTTTTGCCCCATGCGAAATGCAAGCCCCGGCCAGCCGTCGGCCGCCGTCATCAAACCCGACGATTAGAGCACACGAGCCAACGGCTTTGCGACCCGCATGGCGATGATTGCGCGCCGGCGGCTGGACATGAGCTTTGCCTGGCCGAGACGCGCGGTGAGGACCGTAACGGCAAACGGGGCGACCGGGATCGGCGTCAGTGCAATTTGCCGGCCGCATCCCCCGAAGGCGTCGACATCTCGCTCAGGAAGTCTGCGAGCGCATCGCGCATCAAGTCGTCGCCCGTCTGCCCGGAGACCGGCTCGCGCCCGATTTCAAGCAGCAGCGGCACGGCAAGCGGGGAAACGCGAGCCAGATCGACATGCTTGATGCGTTCCCGGATGCGGGCCAGGAAGGCGCCCAATCGCTGGATGTCGAGCAGCCCCGCAGCCGTATCGACCCACGCCGCCTCAAGCAGAATGTGGCCGGGATCGTGCTTCTTGAGCACGTCATAGATGAGGTCCGATGAGGCCGTCATCTGCCGCCCGCTTTTCTCGCGGCCTGGATGGCGCCGTTCGATCAGGCCTGCAATGATGGCACACATCCGAAAGGTGCGTTTCATCAGGTGCGATTCGGAAAGCCACGCATCGAGATCGTCCCCCAGCATGTCCTGTTCGAACAGTTGATCGAGCGACACATCCCCCGCCTCGATCGCAGCCCCAACGTCCCGCCCGCACCAGATCGCCATGCCGTAGTCGTTGCCAACGAACCCCAGCGGCCTCAGCCCCGCCCGTTGCAAGCGCCGCGTGAGCAGCATGCCAAGCGTCTGGTGCGCCAGCCGCCCCTCGAAGGGATAGCACACGATATAATGGCGCCCCGCCCGCGGGAACGTCTCGACCAGGAGGTCGTCGCTGGACGGCAACAGTGAGTTCGCTGCCTGCAGCCCAAGCCACTCGCGCACGGGAAGCGGCAGGCCCGACCAGCTCTCCGGATCGGCAAGCATCGCCCGCACCCGGCCCGCAAGATGCGTCGAAAGCGGGAATTTACCGCCCGGATAGGATGGGATCGCGGGGTCCTTTGCCGTCGTGCGCGACACAAACCCCTCGTTGCCAACGAGCCCCTCGAAGCGCAGCACCTGGCCGCCGAAAACGAACGTATCGCCGACCTTGAGCTCGCCGACGAAATATTCATCGAGTTCGCCGATCACCTTGCCCCCGGTCAGCAGTTTGGCACGACCACCCCCGCCGCCGCGGCGCGGCCTGATCAGCCGGATCTTGATGTAGGGCTGTTCCACGATCGTGCCGGAGTTGAGCCGGTGCTGCTGCGCGAGCCTTGGGTGCGCGACCCGGTATCGCCCGTCCGCCTGCTGTATCAGCCGGGCATAGCGGTCATATGCCTTCAGCGCATAGCCACCGGTCGCAACGAACTCGACAACGCGCTCGAACGTCCTTGGCCTGAGCCCGGCATAGGCGGCAGCCGTGCGCACTTCCTCATAGAGCGCCTTTGCATCGAAAGGTCCCGCGCTTGCCGTCGCCATCACATGCTGGGCAAGCACATCAAGCGCGCCGGTCCGGTTGAGAACGGCATCCTGGCTGCCCGCCCGCGCGGCATCGAGCGCCGCCCGGCATTCCAGCACCTCGAACCGGTTGGAGGGCACCAGCAGCGCCTTCGAAGGTTCGTCGAGCCGGTGATTCGACCGTCCGATCCGCTGCAGCAGCCGGCTCGCCCCCTTCGGCGCGCCGACGTTGATGACGAGGTCGATATCCCCCCAGTCGATGCCGAGATCCAGCGTCGACGTGGCCACCACCGCCTTGAGCTGGCCTGCCGCCATCGCCGCCTCCACCCGCCGGCGCTGGCCCGCATCAAGCGATCCGTGATGCAACGCGATCGGCAGATCGTCCTCATTGATCCGCCACAGCTCCTGGAACATCATTTCCGCCTGGCTGCGCGTATTGACGAACACCAGCGACAGCCGGTGCGCCTTGATCGCCTCATACATCCGCCCCACCGCATACCGCGCCGTGTGGCCGGCCCACGGCAGCGGGTCGTCACCTTCGAGGATTTCGATGTCGGGCTCGACCCCGCCCTGCACGGTGACGAGGTCGGCAAGCGCGATGTAATCATCCGGCGCGCGCTGTGGGCTGAGAAACGCGCGCAGTTCACTCGGCCGCGCAACCGTTGCCGAAAGTCCGGTCAGGCGCACCCCGGGCGCAATCGCGCGCAGCCGTGCGAGGCCAAGCGCCAGCAGGTCGCCGCGTTTGGATGGCGCCAGCGCATGCAACTCATCAAGCACGACCTGGCGCAGGTTCTTGAACAGCCACGCCCCGTCTTCATGTGCCAGCAGCAGCGCGAGCTGTTCCGGCGTCGTCAGCAGGATATGCGGCGGTTTCGTGCGTTGACGCTGGCGTTTCGCCGACGAGGTATCGCCGCTGCGCGTCTCGATCGTAATGTCGAGCCCCATCTCCTCGACCGGCGTCGTCAGATTGCGGTGGATGTCGACAGCGAGCGCCTTGAGCGGTGAGATGTAGAGCGTGTGAAGGCCCGAACCCTGCCGCGGCGCGGCATAGTCTTCAGCCGTCAATTCGATCAGGCTCGGCAGGAAGCCGGCAAGCGTCTTGCCCGCCCCCGTCGGCGCGATCAGCAGCGTGTCATGGCCCGCCTGAGCCCGTGCAATCAAGCTCAGTTGATGCGCCCTGGGCTGCCACCCGCGCCCGGCAAACCAGTCCGCGATCGGCCCCGGCAACGCCGGCCCGCCGCCATCCGCGCCACTTGCCGCGTCACTTGGCCTTACGTTTCCTCGCGCACGCCGCGCCATTGTCTCGACCAGACCTTTCCTGCCCCGTCACCGCATATAGGATTTCCGCACCCTTGCACCAACGCCGATCCGGCTCATAGGGTATTCTGAAAGTCGTCAGATACCCCCGCGCTCAGATACGCCCGTGCAATGCGCTGGTCAGTTGGGACACCGCAGTGTGATGAAAGACCGTCTCCACTTCCTCTTCCTGAACGTCGGTCACTTCCTCGACCACCTGTTCATGCTGGTATTCGCCACCGTCGCAGCTCTGGCCCTGATCAGCGAATGGGGCATGTCGTATGCGGAACTCGTGCCCTACGCGACGCCGGGTTTCATCGCCTTCGGTCTGTTTTCTCTGCCCGCCGGCTGGCTCGCCGACCGCTGGAGCCGGGAAGGCATGATGACGATCTTCTTCATCGGCGCCGGCCTCGCATCCCTCGCCACCTCGTTTGCCGACGGTCCCCTCCAGGTTGCCATCGGCCTCTTCGCCGTCGGCATTTTCGCCGCCATCTACCACCCCGTCGGCCTTGCCATGGTCGCGCGCGGCGGCGCGCGGATGGGCCACGACATCGCCGTGAACGGGGTCTGGGGCAATCTCGGCGTCGGCAGCGCTGCATTGCTCACGGGTGCCTTGATCGACACGGCAGGCTGGCGCGCTGCCTTCTGGGTGCCGGGCCTCATCTCGATCGCGATCGGCCTCGCCTACGCCTGGCACTTCTCGGACCGCTTCTCGACCCGCAACGCCGCCTCCGCCACGAAGCCGGCGCCCGCCGCCGGTGGCGCCGCTGCCGAGGCAGCCGCCACGACCGCCGAATGGCGCGCCATGTTGATCCGCGTCACCGCGATCATTTTCTTCACCACCGCCGTCTCCAGCATCATCTTCCAGGGCACCACCTTCGCCCTGCCCAAGGTCTTCGAGGAACGCCTCGGCGGTATCGCCGGCAGCGCCACGGTCATCGGCTGGCTCGCCTTCATCGTTTTCGCCATCGCCTCGATGGCCCAACTTGTCGTCGGCAACCTGCTCGACCGCTACGGACCGCGCCTCGTCTTTTCCGGCGTCGCCATCATCCAGATCATTTTCTTCCTGATGATGCCGGGCCTCAGCGATTGGCCGGCCCTCCTGGTCGCGCTTTGCTTCATGCTCGGCGCCTTCGGCCAGATCCCGATCAATGACTACATGATCGGCCGCATGGCGAAATCAGAGCTGCGGGCCTCGATCTACGGCACCCGCTATATCGTCTCCTTCGCCGTTCTCGCAGCCGT
This sequence comes from uncultured Alphaproteobacteria bacterium, assembly GCA_963696075.1. GTDB lineage: Bacteria > Pseudomonadota > Alphaproteobacteria > Rhizobiales > Hyphomicrobiaceae > CAJQQK01. The sequence continues at coordinate 370,610 of CAVOJD010000006.1, forward strand.
CCTGCCTCTGATTGCCTATGTCCACGCCAACTGGGGCTTCGATGCGCTGTTCCACATCCTCGCGGCGGCCGCGACAGCCATCCTGATGGCCGTGATGCTGCTGCCGGGCCGCCTCCCCGCTCCCGCGCCGGAGACCACCGTCGCGGCCGAATGATCGAGTCAGTCGATCGTGTAAAGTGCTGCAACCGTAAAGATAGATATTTCGTTTCGCGCGGTTTAGTTGTGCTCAGCCTCGATCTACTCATGCAACAGCTCTCGCGGTAGCTTGGGGGAGCCAACCGAGACCGAAGCAACCGAGATCAAAGCAGGTGCCGCCACGGGCGGTGCCGATGGTTTGCCGGACGTGGCGCGCCTGACGCGATTGGCATCGCTCGCACCCCCCGTCCCGCCTCAACGAATGACCCGGCGAGTTCATGCCCGACGACGCAAGGCAGAGTATCTCATCCCCTCCGACAGCCGGCCTCTTCGTCCAGTTTCGAACGGTCGAAGAACTGTTCGGCACGTCCTACGCGTTCCATTTGCCCTGGTTCCAGCGCGCCTATGCGTGGGGCGAAGAGCACGCCCATCGCTTCCTCGCCGACATCATCAGGGCCCAGCGTGATGGCCGTCCCCGCTACCTCCTCGGCCACATCTTCCTGGCCGATCATGGCGCAAGCCATCGCCACACCATCGTCGACGGCCAGCAGCGCTGCTTCACCCTCACCATCCTGTTTGCGCTCCTGCGCCACCGCGCCCCGGGTCCCGACCTCCGCACCCGCCTCGACAAGCTGATCGCGCTGTCCTGGGATGGCGACACCTTTGGCGCCTACCGCCTCGCCCCTCAGCCCTCGGTGGCGAATTTCCTGCGCGACACCATTCAGGCGCCAGGCGCGATCGCGACCGAACCCGGCGATCTCGCCGCCTCCGAGGTTGAGGCGAATATCATTCAGAACCGCAACCGCCTCGCCAGTCTCCTCGATGAATTCGAGGCCGACGGCGGCAACCTCGCCGATCTGATCGATTTCCTGCTGACCTGCTGCCTGGTCGTCCTCCATGTCGTCGAAGACGAAGACGAAGCCTGGGAAATGCTGCGCATCCAGGAGGTGACGGGGCTCCCCTTCCACGATGCCGCGCGCACGAAGATCACCTTGATCGAGGCGATGCCGCGCGACGAGCGTGAGGCGGCCGCCGCGTTGTGGGACCAGTGCCAGGCAAGCCTCGGCAACGACGGCATGCAGGAATTGACCGTCCACCTCCGCGACCTCTCCGGCCGCCAGCGCTCATCACAACCGCTTGAGAAGGATATCGCCACCCGCTATCGCCTTGACGTGCGCGGGCTGGACTTCATGCGCGACGATCTCGTGCCGGCCGCCGAACGCCTCGCGGCCCTCAAGTCGGGCAACATCGGCCCGGATCAAGACCACGACGTGATCGCGCGGGCAATCCGCCACATGGAGTGGACCGGCCATAACCAGTGGTGCGTGCCGGCCCTGCGCTGGCTCGCCCGCCGCGGCGGCGATCATCCCGAAACGGCACGCTTCTTCGCGCTGCTCGCCCGCAAGGTTTGGCTGCAACGCATATGCGCCGTCGACGGCGTCGAGCACCGCCGCCGCGCCATCGCGCTCGCCACCGAAATCGCCGATGGCGCCGCCCTCGAAGACATGCGCGAATTCGCCGTCGCCCCCCAGATCCGTCGCCGCGCCTATCTCAACCTCACCAGCCGCACCTTCTACGACAAGCGCTATTGCCGCCCCTTGCTCCGCTTTTTGAGCGACCTCCTGGGCGAGGACCCCGGCGACATTGACGGCTATCGCGTCACCATCGAGCACGTTTTGCCGCAACGCCCCCAAAAGGCCTCGCGGTGGCGCAAGGACTTCCCCCGCCCGGAAGACGTCAGCGCCTATGCCCATCGTCTCGGCAATCTGGTTTTTCTGTCGTATGACGACAATCAGGTCGTCGCCAACGAGGACTTCGACTTCAAGCGCGGCGCCCTTCTCCGGTCCGGTTTCCGCCTCTCCGCCGACGCCGCCAGCGAGGCGGCATGGACGCGCGAGACAATCGAGCGGCGAACACGTCATTTCGCCAACGTCATTTTCAACTACTGGGACATCGATCCGGGACCGGCCTGAGACGGGCGATCGCCTGATCCGCTGCCTGTGGCCAAACGACCGGACGTCCGGGCTCGCCTCGGCACCGTCATATGGGCTATCAAGGTCCAAACACTCAAATCGATGCGAGACGAAGACCGCCATGCCCGAAACGCTCAATCCAGCCCAGGCCTTGATCTACGCCATGTTCACGACGTCGGCGGCCGACAATTCCATGAACGATGCCGAAATGCGCCGCATCGGCTCGACCGTCCGCAACCTGCCCGCGTTCCGCGACTACGATGAGAACGACCTCATCGAAGAGGCCAAGCGCTGGGGTGTGATCGCCTCCGGACCGGACGGCCTGACCACCATCCTCACGATGATCCGTGAGGCCGTCCCCGACAACCTGCGCGAGACCGCCTACATTCTGGCCGCCGAAATTGCAGCCTCGGATTTGCGCTCGCGTCCTGAGGAGCGCCGCTTCCTCGAACTGCTGGCCCAGGCCCTCGAACTCGACGCGCTGACCGTCGCAGCACTCCAGCGCGCAGCCCTTGCCCGCCATCAACAAGTTCTCGATTCCTGAGACACGGCCGCCACTGATCCGCCACCACCCACCTGAGATGGTTGCGAATGCGCCTCGTCGCGCGGCGCCTCATGATTTTTTCAGGGGCGTGTCAGTGGCTGGGCAGCGGTGGTGGTCGCACGGCGGCGCTGGCCGGTAGCGGCGGTGGTCCGCCGGACGGCTTGGCGTTTTCCCGCTCGCCCGGCGCGACCTGCCTGAGGTAGACGGCAGCCTCACGGGTCGCATTGTGGTCGGTGACGGCCCGAACATCATCAGGTCCATCAACGGAAGCGGCCACGAGATCGTCAACGAACGCCATGGCGCCGGCTTCCACGTCAGCCGTTTCCTGATTTCGCTGCGACTTCAGCCGGCGAAGATAAAGCGCCGTCAGGCTTGGCGTTTCAACGGCTCCGCTCGCTGTGCGGGCAATCGGCGTGACGCCTTGCGTCTGCTCTGCGCGAGGGATGTCGTCCCGCGCTTCGCCGGGAACAGTGCGCTGCGACCGTGACCACAGAAAATCGATCGTGCCGGCCACGGTCCATTCCCCGAGCCGGTCATGCCAAAGCCAGTCATCCGGGCCAATCTCTTCCGCCTTGATCGACCGCGCCAGATCCTGATTGCTCAGCGGACCGGCCGGCCCGGTCTCCTTCCAGACATACCACGCTGCCACCACGCCACCTCGTTCCCCAAATCGCAACTTGAGCGCCCCAACCACGTCCACCAGCCGCACGCCACAATACTGACCGTCACTTAGGCCGCTGGTGGGCATAAGGAACGCACATCACCGCCCGGACGGCAAGCGGCGCGCCGGCCACATGGGCAAACCTTGTGGATGTCAGGCGGCGCAATCAACACAGGTCGCAAGCGACGGGTCGAATCCCAGCCTTTTCGGCGGCAATCGCCTCGCCGCACCTGATGCAGTAGCCGTAGTCGCCCGCGTCGATGCGCAACAGGGCAGCCTTGATACGCCCGAGCTCCGCCGCCCGGCTGCGCTCGTTGGCGAGCGCCATGGCCTGGCGCTGGATCGCATCAATTCGCGACACCCGCCCGACGCTCGCCTGGTCAAGTTCAACCGCCCCGCGCGCCTCCGCGCTGATCCGGCTCAATTCCTCGAGTTCGCTGGCCCGCGCGATGAGCGCCGCGCGAAATGTCTCGATGTCGATTTCAGCGCTCATCCGCGTCTCTTTCAAAGATCCCGTCACTGAGCCTGCCCGGACCGTCATGGATCTGTCAACGCGCTGTGCGAGCCATGCAGCACAGTCGGCCTGCGAGACCAAAAGGACCATGCCATGAACCAACGCAACAGCCCCGCCATCCTCGGCGCCGCCGTCACCGTCGAGGACCTCAGGACCGTCCCGGGCCTCAAGTCCTTCATTCTCGAGCGCGACCGCGACGTCGAATTCGCCGACTTCATACCGGTTGCCGCATTGCGCGGCGATTGGCGCGCCATTGCCGAGGCGGCCGCCCGCGAACTCGACGGCCACGCCGGCCGCATCGGCGTCCACGGTCCCTTCCTCGGCTTTGGAATCGACACACATGATCCCGACGTTCGCCAGATTGTAGCCGCCCGCCTCGATGCCTGCCTCGACGCCTGCATCATCGCAAGCGGTGGCCGCGGCGGCGCCCACCTCGTCGTCCATTCGCCCTATTCGACATGGCGCTGGTACAATCGCGGCACCGCGCCGGGCCGCGAAGAAGCCATCATCGAGCGTGTCCACTTGTGCCTTTCAGACGCCGTCCGCAAGGCTGAAGATCACGGCATAACGATTGTCATCGAGAATATCGAGGACAAGGATCCCGCCGAGCGCGTTGCGCTGGCGCGATCGTTTGGATCACCCGCCGTAAAAGTCTCCCTCGACACCGGCCACGCGCACTACGCCCATGGCGCCACCGGCGCGCCGCCGGTCGATGTCTTCGTGCGCGCCGCCGGAGATAGCCTCGCGCACGTCCACCTCCAGGACACCGATGCCGTCGCCGATCGGCATTGGGCGATCGGTGATGGCACCATTCGCTGGCGCGCCGTCTTCAAGGCCCTCGATGAATTGGACGAGCCCCCGCGTTTGATCATCGAGTTGAACGATGCCCGCGACATTCAGCGTTCCGCCGCCTGGCTTGCCGGACAGGGGCTCGCCATCTGACCGGCGAGCCGCCTGCCAGTGCGGGCCTCAAGCCTTCTTGTCGCTGCTGCGCGCCCGCTCGATCTGCGCGGTGTCACACAGAACATCGACCATCGCGGAAAAGTCCTGCCCGCCATAGCCGCGTGCCCTGGCCATCGAGAACGCCTCCCGCGCGGCCGCCGCCACCGGCACCGGCACCCGCGAGGCATTCGCCGCCTGCACGATCAGCGACAGATCCTTGTGCGCGAGATCGATCGTGAAGCCCGGTTCCGTATCACCCGCCAGCACCTTGTTCGGCCAGTTCACCTTGAGCTGCCCGTTGGTCGCCGTCGTCCCGTGGATCACATCGAGCGTCGTCGAGAGGTTCAGACCAAAGCGCTGGCTGAGCGACAGCGCCTCCGCGTTGAGCTGGCACAGGATGATCGCGAGGTAGTTGTTGACGAGTTTGGTGCGCGTCCCCGTGCCCGGCCCGCCGCAATAGTGGATCGTGGTCCCCATCGCCTCGAACAGCGGCAGCACTTCCTCGAAATCAGCCTTTGCGCCGCCGACCATGAACAGGCTCTCGCCGCGCTCCGCATGCCACGCCAGCCGGCCAATCGGCGCATCGATCGCCCGGAAGCCGTCCCGCGTGGCTGTCTCATGAAGCTTGTCGGTCGTCTCCGGGTCGATTGTCGACAGGTCGACGATCAGCGTCCCGGGCTTGGCATGCGCAAAGATCCCGTCCGGCCCCATCACCAGTTGATCGACTTCGCGCCCTGTTGGCAGCACCGTGATGATGATGTCGGCCGCCGCCGCGATCGCCTGCACGCTTTTGCCGTCCTGCGCGCCAGCGCTCACCAGGTCACGTACGGGCTCGGCGCGAATATCGTGGACCATGAGCTGGAAGCCCTTCTCGACGCACTGCCGGGCCATGCCCTTGCCCATTGCGCCAAGTCCGATGAACCCGATCGTCTTCTCCTTGAGTGCCATTCAGATCACCTTTTCCCAGTTTGGTTTTCTTGTGTGAGCCCAACGCAATAGCGCCGAAGCGTGTGGCGGGGAAGCGGGTAGCCTTCATTCCGCCCGCGAATCATTGCAGCGTGCGCCTGCAACTTTTCCAGATATAGCGCTGATCGAAGGACCAAGCATATGGCCGGCCAGGCATTCAAACGCGACACCGCGGCGACCCGCGCCAAGCCGGCCGGCAGCCCGTCGGCCAAGAAACAGCGCCGCGCCGCCTCGCCTGCCCGCAAGTCGCCAGCCGCAAGATCGCCTGCCAGCAAACCCGAGTTCAACAAGAAGACCATCGCCCTGGTCTATGATTTCGACGGGACACTGTCACCGCGCCCCATGCAGGAATATGCCTTCCTGCCGTCGATTGGCGAGGACCCGTCCGAGTTCTGGAACGAGTCGAACCGCATTGCCCGCGAACAAAAGGCCGACCCGCTCATCACCTACATGCACCTTCTCTACAAGAAGGCGAAGGACAAGGGCGTGCGCATCGACCGTGATGATCTGGTTGCCCAGGGCGCCGAGGTCGAATTGTTCCCCGGCGTCATCGCCTGGTTCGATCTCATCAACGCCTATGTCGCAGACCGCGCCGCCAGCCACGGCATCGCACTGCGCCACTATCTCATATCCTCCGGCCTGACCGAGATCATCGAGGGCACGCCGATCTACAACAAGTTCCACAACGTCTTTGCCAGCGAATACTGGTTCGACGCCTACGACCTGCCCTATCCCAAGCGCGTGATTACCGACACCGGCAAGACCCAGTACCTCTTCCGTATCAACAAGGGCATCGAGGATCTTGGCGCCTCCATAAACGAGCATATGCCGGAGGAGGCCCGCCCGGTTCCCTTCTCCAACATGATCTATTTCGGCGACGGCGACACCGACGTGCCCTCCATGGCCGTGACCCGCAAGAATGGCGGCTATGCGGTTGCCGTCCACCCTGAGGGCCGCGACCAGGCCAAATGCGTGAACCTCTTCGAGGCGGGCCGCTGCGATTTCTACGCCAGCGCCGACTATCGTCGCGATTCCGACTTGTTCCGCCGCACCTGCCTGCTGATCGACCGTATCCTGGCGGATATCGCCATGCGCGAGGAGATGTGGCGCCTCCGCCAGACCGATTGAGGGCGAAAGGTCTGGCCGGGCGCCTGATCTCCGGCCTGTTCTCCGGCCCTGGCCCGCGCTTCAATCATGATCCCTAAAAATTTTGCCTTGCCGAGCGGTTTCGTCGAAGATGTCGCCTTGACGCCGCGCCCATAGGCCTCGGGTGCTATTGGCGTTGATCTCTTCCGGGACGGCCGTACCGCATGTTTGACGCAACCCTCATCGTCATCTTCGCCATCGCCTACATCGGTGTGCTGTTCGCGATCGCATGGGCTGGCGACCGCTGGGGACGCAATCGCCGGCGCCCGGCCCTTGGCCGCCCCTTTATCTATGCGCTCTCGATCGCGGTTTATTGCTCGACCTGGACGTTCTTTGGCAGCGTCGGCAGCGCCAGCGCCTCTGGCTGGAACTTCCTCGCCGTCTACATCGGCCCCGCCCTCGTCTTCCTGTTTGGCTGGAAGCTTCTGACCCGCATCGTCCGTCTCTCCAAAGCCCAGAACATCACCTCTATCGCCGACTTCCTCGCGGCCCGCTACGGCAAGAGCCCCACCGTTGCCGCCGTCGTCACGATCGTCGCGCTGATTGGCTTGCTGCCCTATATCGCCCTGCAACTGAAGGCCGTCGTCCTTGCAACCGAGACCCTTTTTGGCGGCAACCCCCTGGTATCCGTGCAGTTGCCCAGCATCGGTATCATCGACACGGCCTTGGTCACGACCCTCGCGATGGCCGCATTCGCCGTCTTCTTCGGCACCCGCCACATCGACGCGACCGAGCACCAGGACGGCCTCATGGTGGCGATTGCGGCCGAAAGCCTGATCAAGCTGATCGCCTTTCTCAGCGTTGGCGTCTTCGTCGTCTTCTATGCCTTCGGTGACATGGTCACCTTCATGTCCACCGTTTCGCTCAACAGTGAGATCGTGGAGCGCTTCTCGTCCATCGACGGATCGAGTTCCTGGCTGGTGGTCACGCTGCTGAGCGCGATCTGCATCATCATCCTGCCGCGCCAGTTCCACGTCACGGTCGTCGAGAACCGCTCTGAAAACGAGATCCGCTGCGCCCGCTGGCTGCTGCCGCTGTACCTGTTCCTGATCAACCTTTTCGTCGTGCCGATTGCTGCTGCGGGCATCATCCTGATCCCGCCCGCCCTCGCGCAGCCCGACGTTTTCGTCCTTGCCATTCCGATGCAACTCGACGCCGGCTTCATTACCGTCCTGGCCTACATCGGCGGCTTGTCGGCAGCCACGGCCATGATCGTCGTCGAATCGATCGCCCTCGCCATCATGGTCTGCAACGGCGTCGTCGTCCCCGCCATTTTGCGCTCGCGCTCCCGGGCTGACGAAATGTTCAAGAACATGGCAAGCCTGCTCCTGAACATCCGTCGGGTTGTGATCTTCCTGGTGCTCGCCATGTGCCATGGTGTTTACCTGGCGTTGGGCGACGGCCAGGGACTGGCCGCGATCGGGCTCATCTCCTTTGTCGCCATCGCCCAACTCGCGCCGGCATTTTTCGGCGGCCTCTTTTGGCGCGGCGCCAACGCGGACGGCGCCATTGCCGGCATTCTCGCCGGCACTGCGGTGTGGGCCTATACCCTCGTCCTGCCCTGGATCGTGAAGGCCGGTCTTCTGTCGGAATCGATTCTCGACGATGGACCCTTCGGCATCGGCTTCCTGAATCCGCAAGCCCTCTTCTACGTGGACGCAGATCCCCTCACCCACGGCGTCTTTTGGACGCTCGCGGCCAATATTGCACTCTTCATCTTCTTCTCGCGCCGTCGCGCGCCAACGCCCATCGAGCGCCTCCAGGCCCACGTCTTCATCCAGGACGAACCCGTCGCCATGGGCAATCAGCCCGCCTTCCGTTTCTGGCGCACCTCCGTGACGACCGGAGATCTCCAATCCACCGTCGCGCGCTATCTGGGCCCCGGCCGCGCCGAACGCTCCTTCGCCGAGTTCTACGCCAGCCGCAACGCCCGTCCCGATCTATCCTCCGAGGCCGACGTCCAGACCCTCCGCTTCACCGAGCACCTGTTGACAAGCGCGATCGGCGCGGCGTCATCACGCCTCGTGATGACGCTCCTGCTCCGTCGCCGTGACGTCACCAGCCACGCGGCCCTCAAGCTCCTCGACGACGCCTCCGAAGCCCTCCAGTACAACCGCGATATCCTCCAGTCGGCGCTCGACCAGGTCCGTCACGGTCTCTGCGTCTTCAATGCCGACCACCAGCTCGTCTGCTGGAACCGCCAGTTCCGCGAGTTGCTCGCCCTGCCCCCGCACCTGCGTCGCATCGGCGTGCCTCTCGAGCAGATCCTGCGTCATCTCGCCGAACGCGGCGATCTCGGCGCGGGCGAGATCGATGATCTCGTCGCATCGCGTCTCGTCCAGCTTGGCGGCACCCGCGAAACCTTCCAGGAGCGCCTCGTCACCGGCAATCGCATCCTCGAAGTGCGAACCGCCGCCATTCCCCAGGGCGGCTTCGTGACGACCTATTCCGACATCACCGAGCGCGTCGCCGCCGCCGAAGCGCTCGAACAGGCAAACCAGACCCTCGAGCAGCGCGTCAGGGAACGCACCGCCGAGCTGCTCGAGGTCAACCGGGCACTCGCCCAGTCGACCCGCATCGCCGATGAAGCCAACCAGGACAAGACGCGCTTCCTCGCCGCCGCCAGCCACGACATCCTGCAACCGCTCAATGCCGCCCGGCTTTACGCAACCGCCCTCACCGACCGTGACCTTGGGAATGATGAACGCGCGATTGCCCACCGCATCGATGCCTCTCTCTCCGCCGTCGAAGAAATCTTCAGCACCCTCATCGACATTTCCCGCATGGATGCCGGCCGCCTGGAACCGGAGATCGCCTCCCTTCCGCTCGACCAGCTCCTGGAGACCCTCAAGGTTGAGTTCGACCCGATCGCGCGCGAGAAGGGCCTCACCCTCACCTTCGTGCCCTCAAGCCTTTGGATCCGGTCTGACCGCAAGCTTTTGCGCCGCATCCTCCAGAACCTGATCTCCAACGCCCTGAAATATACAGCCAACGGCCGCGTCCTGGTCGGCGTGCGCCGCCACGGCGAGACCGCCCGCATCGAGGTGATCGACACCGGACCCGGAATTCCGGAAGAAGCCCACGAAAAGATTTTTCAGGAATTCCTGCGCCTTGACCCGCGCGCCAACCCGGAGCGCGGCCTCGGTCTCGGCCTCTCGATCGTGCGTCGCATCAGCCGCATCCTCGAACACCCGATTGAGATCACCTCCCGCACCGCCGCCGATGCTTCGCCAGGCATCGCGCCAGGCATCACGGGCACGCGTTTCTCGCTCTCACTCCCCGTCGCCGAACCGGCCGAAGCCGAACGCCGGCCCGGCATCGTCCAACCCCGCCCCGGCGCGGTCACCGATGCCTTCGTGCTCTGTCTCGATAACGAACCGGAAGTCCTCGCCGGCATGGAGCTGATGCTGAAGGGCTGGGGGTGCCGCGTGCGTGCAGCCAACGATGCACGGGCCGCGATCGCCCAGATCGAGCAGGCCGGTGCCGCTGGCGCCGAGCTTCCTGACCTCATCGTCGCCGACTATCATCTCGATGACGGCACCGGCGTCGACGCGATCATGGCGATCCGGGCGCGCTTTGGCGCTGACATTCCCGGCGTCATCGCCACCGCGGATCATTCCCCCGAGGTCCAGCGCCGCTTGCGCGAACTCTCACTCACACTCCTGCGCAAGCCCTTGAAGGCCGCCTCGCTGCGCGCCGTCATCAATCAATCGATCCGCCAGCGCGAGGCAGCCGAGTAAGGCCGGACGCCCGCGCCGAGCAATCGCTTGCGCCCCGGCCGTCGGGCCGCGTCTCATGCAAGGCTTCGGTAATGGTTGGTAGCGCCGATCAGTTCGTGCACCGTGCCCGGCTCGGTCATCGCATGACCCGCCAGCGGAACGATCTTGAGGTGCGCCTCGGGCCAGTTCTCGACCAGATCCCATGCGTTTTGCAGCGGCGTGATGACATCATAACGGCCGTTGACGATCGTCGTTGGGATATGCCGGATCCGGCTGACGCCGGCCAGCAACAGGTCGTCACGCTCGAAAAAGCCCCGGTTGATGAAGTAGTGGCACTCGATCCGTGCGAAAGCCAGCGCGAAGGCATCGCTGCCGAACGCCTGCGTGCGTCCCGGGCTCGGCGTCAGTGACAGCGTCGTGCCCTCCCACCGGCTCCACTCGCGCGCCGCTCTGAGCCGCACCGTCGAGTTGGGGTCCGTCAGGCGGCCATAATAGGCGCGCACCATGTCGCCGCGCTCTTCGACCGGGATCTGCCGGGCAAACGCCTGATAGGCGTCCGGAAACAGGCGGTTGCAACCGTCCTGGTAAAACCACTGGATCTCCCGTTGGCGCATCAGGAAGATCCCGCGCAGCACCATCGCCTGAACCCGCTCAGGGTGGGTTTGGGCATAGGCAAGCGACAACGTCGAGCCCCACGACCCGCCGAACAGCTGCCACATATCGATGCCGAGGTGCTCTCTCAGCCGCTCCATGTCGTCGACGAGATGCCAGGTCGTATTCTCCTCGAGCGCTGCGTGCGGTGTCGATCGCCCGCAGCCACGCTGGTCAAACAGGATAATCCGGTAGTGGTTCGGGTCGTGAAAGCGGCGCATCGTCGGGCTGGACCCGCCACCTGGACCGCCGTGAACCGTCAGGACGGGGATACCGTCCGGGTTGCCGGCCTCCTCATAGTAGATCTCATGCACGTCCGAGACCTTGAGCCGGCCGTGTGAATAAGGCGCGATCGCAGGATAAAGCGTCGCCTGGTCGTCACCGCTCGCCTTGGCGACTGTCACGTTCGGCATGTCCGCGGGGTTCATGATTGATGTCCATCGCTGGCGGCACCCGTCCGGCCCGACGTCGGGGCGCTAACGGCTGGGAATAGAGTTCTGGGAACTAATTAGTGTCCCGCTGCTCGAAACGCATCAAGCGCATTTCGCGGTCGTAAACGGTTTCGCCACCGGGGACGCGCATATCGCGAACGGCGCCTTGTGCAGCGGTGCGCGGTGGTGGCGTGGCAAGGGCTGCGCCGACCGCGGCGATGACCGCGATCGGCAGCGCGATGATACCCGCCAGCGGTGCCGCAAGCGAGAGCTGCCAGTTGACGCTCAGAAGCATAAGGCCAAGCGTTGCGGCGAAGCCGACCACCATGCCAACGAATGCGCCGGTTATGTTGAGCCTTTTCCACCAGATCGACAGCGTGATCACGGGAAAGGACGTGGCAGCACTCAGCGCCATCGCCGAGAGGAAGAGGTCGACAGGGTCCGTCGTGATCGTCGAATAAAGCGCCAGCCCCGCAGCCAGCACCACGACAACCATCACGCGGGTGGTCCCAATCCGCACGGCGTCGCGTTCGAGGCCCAGCCGAAGTCCGCCGAAGACATCCTCGGCGAGGATCGCACTGAGGCCGAAGGCCGTCGCGGTCGCAGCCGCAAAGGCAGCGGCAATGACGCTGGCCAGAACCAGATAGACGACGATTGACGGAAATTCGAGCGCGCCGGGGACCGCAAACAGGATGCCGTCTCGGGCGAAGTGGAAGCTGCCGAGCGCCAGCACCGAACTCCCGGCCTCGACCGATGCAAGGCCGCGCGTCGCGAGATCATCAAACCACAGCGGCAGCTCGACGAAGGAGCGCCCGACCAGCTCGGTCATGACGATGGAACGAAAGAACATCGCCAGCGCCGAGAGCGTGATGAGGACGACGCCGGCAAAGAAGATCGCCCAGCCGAGCGATTTCCGCGCCTCATAAACCCCAAGCGTCGTCGCGCAGCGGGGCAGCAGCCAGGGTGCGCCCGCGATACCGGCGGTGACGGCAAGCGTCGTGACAATGAAACCCAGTGACCCCATCGCAGCTTCCGGCGAGGCCGCCCGTGCCGTGATCGCGGTCAGTTCCCGTCCGCTCGGTGCGATTTCCAGGGCCGCGCGCGCGGCCGTCACCATCCCCTGCGCGTCCTCGATCCGCGTGATCTGGCGCAGCACCGGTCCGTAGCTGAGCTGCGCAAGCGGCAGGTTGGTCAACATCACGCCGATCAGGCCGGCCAGAACGATAACTGCGATCAAAACCGCAATCGACTGCGCGGTCGCAACCCAGCCGACCGACCGCATGCCGCCGAACACGATCATGGCGGCCAGTGCCGCTGTGAAGACCAGCGCCAGCGGCTGCTGCGCATAGCCGGTAAGCAACGCCGCCGCATGGACCCCCATGGCGATCTCGGCGGCCAGCAGCAACGCCATCGGCACGGCAAAGATCGACGCCGCGGTCAGGCGCAAAAGGCGGCTTTCAAACCGCCGCGCCAGATACGAGGGCATCGTGTAGGCGCCGTATTTGCGCAGATACGGTGATATCGCGATCCCCATCGCCAGGAAACCGGAGAAGATGCCGATCGCAAACGCCCATGTGTCGAAGCCGTCGAGAAAAAACAGGCCCGTGAAGGCAACGAGACCGGTTGCCCCGATCGCCGAGGTTGCAAGCACCAACCCATTGTAGACCGCCGGCACGCGTCGCCCGGCTGCAAAGAAATCAGACGCGCTCGAGGTCCGCGACGCCGCCGCGATGGCGAGGTAGAGCACAATCGGTCCCACCAGCACGGCGGCTTTCAGATGAACACTCGGCGTCTCGAGCTGTTCAAGGATCATCACCAGCAGAAACAGGCTGACGAAGGCACTCGCGAAAATGCCGAAGTAGGTCCCGAGGCGCGGATTGACGAGGCGGGTGCGGTGCGGCGTCGACATTGTTCTGGGCGGCTTCCGGAGTCGTAGGGCGCGAGAGGCGCGGGGTGCGAGCGTTAGCTATCTTCGTTTGCGCCGTGCCAGTGATCGATCGAATCTTGACGGTTGACGAAGGTTGCCATCGTGAACAGCGCAATCAGCCAGATGCCATGACCGGCAAGGAAATACCCCAGCGGAAAGCCCATCAGCTTGTGCGCATTGAGCGCCTCGGCATACATCGGCAGCACGCACACCAGCACCAGAAACGGCACGACGCTGGCGAGCATCTGCAGCTTCGTATAGCGCCAGTAGGGCTTACGCTCATCGCGTTCGATCAGGGCCATCGCTGCAATTCTCCTCGCCTCATTCGTTCCTCAACGCCGCTTGAGCAGTGGTCTGGTTCCGGCAGATGGCGTTTCCCGCCCCATTGCGATAGAAAGCCCGCCTGCACCAACCGCCACGCTTTCAGTTTAACTGATCCGCCGGTCGGGTCCACGCTCCCTATCCCCATACTTCTTGCAGATTTCGTGGCCTTGGATGGCGCATCGCACAACGCATTAAGTCTTTTGGCCAATTGACAATCGAAATCGGGCCTTGCTTGCGCCGTCGAACCCCTGCTTAAATGGTGTCCTGAGAGGTGGAACAGGCCACGAATGCCTGACCGGACTCCAAAGCACAAGCCGAGTTGGCGCCGTCTCAGGGAGTGAATGCGCTTTTGGAGACCACCCCCGTGGCTGACCACACAATTGCGATCGTCGACGATCATCCGTTGTTTCGCGACGCACTCAAACAGTCGCTGACCTCGGCCATGAGCTCGCTTGAAACCCGCGTTGCAGGCTCGCTCGAAGAACTCAATACCTTGTTGAACGAGGACGACGACATCGACCTCGTCCTGCTCGATCTTAACATGCCCGGTGTACAGGGTTTCTCAGGTCTTCTCTACCTTCGAGCACAATATCCCCACCTGCCTGTGGCAATTGTCTCGGCCAGCGAAGACCCTGCCACGATCCGCCGCGCCATTGATTTCGGTGCGTCCGGCTTCGTCCCCAAATCACAGCCCGTCGAGCGCATTCGCGGCGCCGTCCAGGCGGTGCTCGCCGGTGACATCTGGACGCCGCCCGACATCGACATCTCGGATGTCGCAAGCTCCGCGGACGAAGACGTGATCGCCCGTCTGGCAAAGCTGACACCGCAACAGGTGCGCGTCCTCATGATGCTGTCGGAAGGGCTGCTCAACAAGCAGATCGCCTACGAACTCGGTGTCTCGGAAGCCACCATCAAGGCGCACGTCTCGGCAATCCTGCAGAAACTCGGTGTCGACAGCCGCACGCAGGCCGTTATCGCGATGAACCGGGTTGGAACGCAGGAATTCCAAGGCGCCATCGAACGCTAGATCGACGCGGGCGTCGTCGGTGCAGTCCAGCCTCAGCGCCCGTCTTCAGCCGAGAATCTCAGTCGCCTCGCCTCGAATGGCCTCCAGCGTGACCGGCTTGGTAATGATCCGGACGCTGCGCTTCGCCATCGCGCGCGCCCGTCCCAACTCGTCCGCAATGGCTGACATGATGATGATGCGCTGGCCCGGGTCGCGCGCCAGCAAGGCTTCGGCAAGGCTGACGCCATCCAGGCTTGGCATATCGACGTCGGTGACGACGAGATCGAACGTCTGCCCTGCCTCGGCGAGATCGAGCGCCTCCCGGCCATCGCTGGCAACGCTGACCTTATGGCCATCCGTCTCAAGCGCCCGGCGGACCAGATCGCGGGTGATATCGTCGTCCTCGGCAACCAGTATCAGAGCCATATCCGCCCTCCCCCGTGTTGATGGTTCCCGCTCAATCCTTGGTTGCGCGCCACTCTTGCGCCAGCGCGCCGGCCTCATAATGCGCGAGGTCTGCGACAGAAATTCAAGCGCCGCGGTCGGGCAACGGTCAATCTCGGCGAATATAGCCGACAAAGGGAAGTTGCCGGTAGCGGTAAGCAACATCCATCCCATAGCCGACGACGAACACTTCGGGACAATCGAACGCATGAAAATCGGCATCCACCGCCACCGCTCGGGCGGTATTCTTGCGCAGCAGCACACAGCTTCTGACCGACAGCGCATCGCGTGCCGAAATGAGGTCCTTGGCAAAAGCCAGCGTCCGCCCCGACTCCAGAATATCATCGACCAGCAGCACATTGCGGCCGGCAACGTCGAGATCGATATCGCGCAGGATTTCCACCCGGCCGCTCGATTGTGTCCCTGTGCGATAGCTCGACAGCGAGATGAAATCGACCTCCGGTGACAGGCCGACATCGTGCAGGGCCCGAATCAGGTCGGCCGCAAAGATGAAGCTGCCCTTGAGAACCGCGATCACAAGCAGGTTGTCGAGGCCGGCCTGCTTGATCTCGTCAGCCAGTTCATGAACGCGCTTGTTTATAACTTCCGCCGAAAAGATCACGTCGACGGGATTGTCCTGTGCATCGGTCATGGGGACCGCCTCCTTGGCTCGGCCGCTGGCGCCTGGCTCAGCACAGCCTGCGTCATGGTTCATGGGAAGTCGATGGTCCTGCGTGCCGCAGCATCGCGGACCGGAAAAAGAGCATAATCATCAGACATCTAGCACATCTCGGGCCGCATCCGTTCACGCCGCGCGGTCATCCGTGCCGTCATTGTCTCCGCCCCGCCAACAACCGGCTGCCGGTGCGTGAACCGCAAGCGTCCTCCAGCCATCCGCCCATCAGTCATCCACAGCCCGGCCGCGCACATCACCACGTGGCCTGTCTCATTCCAGCGCCACAATCATGGGCAATTGATAACTCATTCCACCTATCCCATAACTGCGCCGCCTGCGGCCCGACGACGGCCTTGAACCAACAATGAGCCTATAGACCGTGATCCGACTCGAAAATGTGGCCTTGCGATATGGCGCCGGATCCGAAGCTGTGGATGTCCTGCGCCATGTGAGTTTTCACCTGCAACCGGGCTCCTTCCACTTTTTGACGGGCCCCTCGGGCGCCGGCAAGACGACGCTTCTTCGCCTCCTGTTCCTCTCGCTCAAACCGACATCCGGCCAGCTCGAGCTGTTCGGCGAGAACGTCACCCGCCTGCACGTCCGCAAGCGTGCCGGTCTTCGCCGCCGGATCGGCATCGTGTTTCAGGATTTCCGCCTGCTCGACCATCTCACCACCTGGCAGAACGTGGCCCTGCCGTTACGCGTTCTGGGAAAGAAGGAAGCCGAGTACCGCGAGGACGTCACCGACCTCCTCCAATGGGTCGGTCTCGGCGACCGCATGCACCACTACCCCTCCGTGCTCTCCGGTGGGGAGCAGCAACGCGCCGCGATCGCCCGCGCCGTGATCGGCAAGCCTGAACTGCTGCTTGCCGATGAGCCGACCGGCAACGTCGACCCGCAGATGGCCCGCCGTCTGCTGCGTCTCTTCATCGAACTCAACCGTCTCGGCACCTCGGTCGTGATCGCGACCCACGACCATCAACTGATGCGCCAGACCAACGCAAAACGCTTGGAATTGCACGAGGGCCATGTCCGGATCGTATGACAATCGTGGCGCTGGGCGACGCAGTGGCCGCGGCCGCGGCAGCCGCGAGCTGCCGCCGCGCGATACCGCTCGCGATGCCTTTGCGCAGGATTCAGCCTTTCCGGAATACCCCGGCGAGCCGCCGCTGTCCTATGCCGATGTCACGGCCCCGCCGGGCGGGGTGCGCCTTGATGGCCCAACCACCGCACCGCCGCACTATGCGCACCCTGATGCTCACCTGGGCGCGGCCGCCGCGCCGCCGCCCGGTCTTCAGGCTGATACATTCCCCCCCGAGCCCGCCGGCGACCTTGCCTCCGCGCCGATCGTCCGCGCCGGCTCCGTCACCGGCCGCTCGCTGACGGTCGTGATCGCGATCATGTGCTTTCTCGCCTGCCTGACGGCGGGGTCGGTCTACATGATGTACCAGGCCGCCAATGCCTGGCTTGCCAATATGTCGAACGAGATCACCATCCAGGTCGAACCGGTCGACAACGCCGACACCAACCAGACGATCAGCGAGATCGTCTCGTTTCTGCGCTTGCGCCCGGGCATTTCCACCGTCAACCCGCTCGACGAGAGCGATTCAGCCAAGCTCCTCGAGCCCTGGCTCGGCAGCCTCGACACCCTGAAGGACCTGCCGGTGCCCCGCCTGATTGCGATCGAAATCGACTCCCGCGCGCCGCCGGACCTGGAGCGCCTTGCCGCCCAACTCAAGGATCAGTTCCCCAACGCCGTCCTCGACGATCACCGCCAGTGGCGCAAACAGATCACGGCCGTAACGCGCTCGTTTGTGCTGGGTGGTTTCGCCATTCTGGCCCTCGTCGGCCTCGCCACCGTAGGCATCATCATTTCCGCGACCGGCAGCGCCATGGCAGCCAACCGCGACATCGTCGAAGTCCTCAACTTCGTTGGCGCCACCGACCGTTTCATCGCCCATGAATTTGAAAAGCACTTCCTCACCCTCGGCATCCGGGCGGGCCTGCTCGGCGCCGGCCTGGCAATGCTTGTCTTCTGGACGCTGCCCATGATCATGGTGCTGCTCGGTGGCGGCAGCGTCGGCATGGACGAATTGCAGCGCCTCGTCGGCATCGGCTCCCTCGATCTGATGGGTTACCTGCTGCTCGCAATCGTTGTCGTCGTGATCGCAGCGCTTTGCATGGTCACCTCCCGCGTCGGCGTCTACCGCATCCTCAACCAGCAGACCTGACCGCGTCCGCGGCGAAATCGGCGAAGCCTCCTGCAAGTTGTGCTCGATGTGATATCATCCTGACGGAGCCAATCACGACGGCGGCTGAACGAGGATGTCCGAGGAATACGACAAAGCCGGGACGACGACGCGCCGCGCGGGCCGGCCTTGCCGTGCTGTCCGCGTGCTGATCTGCACCGGTGGCTTGGCGGCGGCCGGTCTCATCTTCGGATTTCTCGTGTTCGCCGCTCACGGCACCGAAGAGCCCGATACCAGTTCCCTGAAGGCCGACGGCATCGTCGCGCTCACCGGCGGCTCGCAGCGTCTGAGTGTTGCAGGCGACCTCCTGCGCCAACAGCGCGCCGGCCACCTCCTCATCAGCGGCGTCAATCGCGTCGTCTCGCCCCGGGATCTGCGCCGCCTCGCCGCCGTCGACCCTGATCTCTTCGCGTGCTGCGTCTCGATCGACTATCGGGCCCAGAACACCCGCGGTAATGCGAAAGAAACCTTGGCGTGGGTGCGAAAGCACAATTTCAAGCGTCTGATTGTGGTGACGTCGAGCTACCACATGCCGCGCAGTCTGGTTGAATTGGGCCGGGTCATGCCGGACGTCGATCTGCTCGCCGTCCCCGTCCTGCCCGCCCGCTTCCGCGATCGCCCCTGGTGGCTCGATGCCCGTGATGCGCGCCTGCTTGCCGCGGAGTATCTGAAGTTCCTGCCAGCCGCCCTGCACTATGGTATCGAGCGGGTCACCCAAACCCCCGGCGGCAGCGCCGCGCCGACGGACCAGAAAGCAGTCGCAGTGCAATGATCCGCTCTCACTTATTCAATGCCGCATTCTATGTCGTGACCGCCATCATCCTGATCGGCGGTAGCCCGCTGCTCTTCGGTCCGCGCGCCTGGGCCATGGCCGGCCTGCGCTTTCACGCCCGCGTCTCGTTGTGGCTGATGCGCGTCATCTGCGGCACGCGCATGGAGGTCCGCGGTCTCGAAAACCTCCCCCCGGGCGCTGCCCTGATCGCAGCCAAGCACCAGTCGGCCTGGGATACGATCGCGCTTGTCCTGCCCTTCGCCGATCCCGCCCTGGTGATGAAGGCGGAACTGATGAAGATCCCGCTCTATGGCTGGTTTTCTCGGAAGTTCGGCATGATCCCGATCCGGCGCGAGACCGGCCCGGGCGCATTGCGCGAGATGCTCAAGGAGGCCCGCGACCGCGCCGATCAGGGACGCCAGATCCTAGTGTTCCCGGAAGGCACCCGCCGCAAGCCCGGCGCGCCACCAGCCTACAAGCCCGGCATCATGCTGCTCTATGATGCCCTCAAGCTGCCCTGCGTGCCCGTTGCGCTCAATTCCGGTCACTACTGGCCGCGCGACAGCCTGATCCGCCGGCCGGGCACGATTGTCGTCGAGATCCTGCCGGTCATCCCCGCCGGCCTCGATCGCAAAGCCTTCAAGGACGTGTTGGTGGAGCGTATTGAAACAGCGACGGAACGCCTGGCGCGCGAAGCCGAAACATCTGGTTCACCATCTCCCGAGACAGCCCAAGATCGCGTCGCGGCTGATTAGAACAAATTAAGAACATTTTCTTGACGCGGACGCCTCCGAACCCTATCGTAAGGGTCATGGTATCGTTCCCGGTCGAGAGTTCGCGTGCACATTCATCCCTTTGAAATATCTCCAATTTCGAAGCAGATCTGGCAGCAGAAGTATCAGCTTCGCGATGGTGCTGGCGCGGTCGATCAATCGATCACGGACACCTGGCGGCGTCTCGCGGATGCGGCAGCCGGCGTCGAAGGCGTTGAGGGGCAGGCGCGCGAGGCCCTGGCCAAGAAATTCTTCGACGCGATGTCGGACTTCGTCTTCCTGCCTGCCGGCCGCATCCTGGCCGGCGCCGGAACCGGGCGCGACGTCACGCTGTTCAACTGTTTCGTCCTCGGCACGATCGACGACGATCTGAGCGCCATCTTCGAGCAGGTCCGCGAAGCCGCGTTGACGATGCAGAAGGGTGGCGGCATCGGCCATGATTTCTCGACGCTGCGCCCGCGTGGCGCCCTCGTCAGTTCGATCGGCTCCGATGCGTCCGGGCCCGTCAGCTTCATGGATGTGTGGGATGCAATGTGCCGCACGATCATGTCGGCCGGCTCCCGCCGCGGCGCCATGATGGGCACCCTGCGCATCGACCACCCCGACATCGAAGCCTTCATCGACGCCAAGTCCGATCCCGCCAAGCTGCGCAACTTCAATCTCTCGGTGCTGGTCCCCGACAGTTTTATCACAGCCGTCGAGAACGACAGCGACTGGCCGCTGGTTTTTGATGGCAAAGTCTACCGCACCGTCAAGGCCCGCACGTTGTGGGACCGCTTGATGCGCGCGACCTACGATTACGCCGAGCCCGGCGTGATCTTCATCGACCGCATCAACCAGCGCAACAACCTTGCCTATTGCGAGACGATCCACGCAACCAACCCCTGCGGAGAACAGCCGCTGCCTCCTCATGGCGCCTGCCTGCTGGGTTCGATCAACCTCGCCCGCCTGATCCGTGCCCCCTTTGCTGGCAACGCAACGCTGGACACCGCAGCCCTCGAGGAACACGTCCGCGTCGCCGTCCGTTTTCTCGACAACATGATCGACCTCTCGCGCTATCCCCTTGAGGCTCAAAAGCGCGAGGCCCTCGCCAAGCGGCGCATCGGCCTCGGTGTGACCGGCCTCGCCGATGCGCTGATCTTCTCCGGCGTGCGCTACGATAGCCCCGAGGGGCGCCGTCTTGCGGGCGAATGGATGGCGAGGGTCCAAAACGCCGCCTATCAGGCGAGCGCGGAACTGGCCGCCGCACGCGGCAGCTTTCCTCTCTACGATGCGGCAGCCTTTGCCCGGAGCCCCAACGTCCAGGCCCTTGAACCAGCGGTCCGCGAGAAGATTGCAACCCATGGCATCCGCAACGGCTGCCTGACGTCCATTGCACCGACAGGCACCATCTCACTTGTCGCCGGCAACGTGTCGAGCGGCGTCGAACCGGTGTTCGCGATTGAATACCAGCGCCGCATCCTCGAAGCCGATGGTCATGCCCGCCGCGAGACCGTGAAGGACTACGCCGCCGCCCTCTTCGAGCGCGTCAAACCCCGCGAAGCCCTGCCCGACACCTTTGTGACGGCGGCTGATATTTCCGTCGACGCCCACGTCGAGATGCAGGCAGCCGTGCAGGCCCACGTCGACAGTTCGATCTCGAAGACGATCAACTGTCCGCCGGAGATTTCATTCGATGCCTTCAAGGGTGTTTACATGACAGCGTTCAACCAGGGCCTGAAAGGCTGCACCACCTTCCGGCCGAATGCGGTCACCGGCGCCGTTTTGAGCGCGCTGCCGCCAGATGGCGCCGCCGCCGTCAACGGCGATGCGCGGCCAGAGGTGCGGCCAGAGGTGCGGCCAGAGTTGCAGGCACAGGCGCGGCCCGCCGAACCTGCAGCCGGGCGCAGCCAGCAGCCGATCGAACGTGATGACGTGCTTGCCGGACATACCTACAAATTCAAGTGGCCCGGCAGCGCTCATGCCATCTACATCACCATCAACGACATCGAGCACGACGGCCGCCGCCGTCCGTTCGAGATCTTCATCAACACCAAGAACCTCGAGCACCAGGCCTGGACCGTTGCGCTGACCCGCATGATCAGCGCCGTCTTCCGCCGCGGCGGTGACGTGACCTTCGTGGTCGAAGAGCTGAAGGCGATCTTCGACCCCCAGGGCGGCCAGTGGCTCAACGGCCGCTACGTCCCGAGCCTCCTGGCCGCCATCGGCGACATCATCGAAGAGCACATGCTTCGGATCGGTTTTCTTGAACCCGAAGACGTGCCCGAACGGCCGCCTTCCGGTTTGCTTGGCTTCGAGAGTGGCGCGGCCGCTGAGGGTCGGGAGCAGGCGATGGCGCCGGGCCGCCCCTGTCCGGCATGCGGTGTCCCGGGCCTGCTGAAACAGGAAGGCTGCTGGGTCTGTCCGACATGCG
This sequence comes from uncultured Alphaproteobacteria bacterium, assembly GCA_963696075.1. Lineage (GTDB taxonomy): Bacteria > Pseudomonadota > Alphaproteobacteria > Rhizobiales > Hyphomicrobiaceae > CAJQQK01. The sequence goes on from CAVOJD010000006.1 coordinate 392,876, forward strand.
GTTATTCACATTGCGGCTAGCCTGACCACGCGCGCCACACCATTGGCCGACGTCGGATTTTCGCCCGAGGGCTGTGGTGCCCGGCGCGGTGGCCTCTCTGAGATCGCGCCGCAGTCGTGACATCCAAGTAACATCCGGGATGCAACGGCGCCCAGGTCGGCCGCTCTGGCAACCGTTTATCCATCTTTTGAGACCTACCGTGTCCGGGCGCAAGGAGGCATCTAAGCCGCCAACCGGCCGCCCCGGTGGCCCGAGGCAGGGCTTCTGGTGTGAGCGTTCGTCATTTGGCTCGTCCAGCCGCGCGGCGGCGGCTCGGCGCGCAGCAAGCGATTGTTTCCGGAACAGATTGGGTCCGGTTTTCTGCTGACTGATGCTTCCGCGCCTGTAGGCAACGGCGCGCTTGTGGTCATCGGCTTTGGGTATGTGGGGGAAGCGCGATGGCGCCGGTAGAGACGAAGCAGCGTTCGACTGACAAGCGGGGCGAGCGCGGTCGCGGCACGGTCACGCGCGAACTGGACCGCCTTCTCGATAGCGCGATCGTGTTCTGGCGCGGCACCTCCGGTTACGCCTATGTTCACACCGTTTACACCCTCGCCGGCTGTCCGCCCCTTCCCCCTGCCGCCGTCCTGCTCGTAAACAACCAGGCGAGCGACCAGCGTGAAATCCTCGATGTGATCGGCGTGGGGAATGCAGCACCAACTCTGAACCTCGCCGAAGTTCGCCGGCGTGGCGCGCAACTCGGCGCAAACGAGGTCCATGTCCATTTCGTCCACCGCGATGACCAGGCACGTCAGACCGCCGTGGCTGACCTGAGAACCCGCCATGCCGGCTGCGCAGCCGTCGGTTCGGCCTGACGCCCGCCCTGGCAACCCCCGGCAGCCCTCGCCAACCAGTGGCGAAGTAGTGGCCACACAACCTTGGGGTCAAGACCTCCCAGCGTCCGCCCGTTGAGCGCCCCCGGGCACGGCGCCGGCCACTCAGCAAACCGCGCGAACGCGTTTCCTTGTCGGAGCGAAACAGGCTAGGCTTTTTTCCGGCGCCCCGCGAGCAAGGCTCAGTGCGCGACCAACGTTCGCTTGCAGACACCAAAAATCCTGGCGCCAGAACCCCAATAAGCCCCAAATAAGAATGTCCGCACAGAGCGCACCCACCGGTCTCGCCTCGATCACGCCACGTCAGTGGCTCGTGCTCTTCATGGTGCAGATCACGACGCTTCTGTTCGGCATGACGCAGACGCTCGCCAACGTCGTGCTGCCCCAGATCAAGGGCACGATGTCGGCAACCCAGGACCAGATCGCCTGGGTCGTCACGTTCAATATCGTCGCCACTGCGATTGCGACGCCGCTCGTCGGTTGGCTCGCCGGCCGCTTCGGCTGGCGCAACATGCTGTTCACGTCGATGATCGGCTTCACCTTCTTCTCGCTGATGTGCGGCCTTGCCCACAATCTCGAGTCGCTGGTCATCTATCGCATCGGCCAAGGGCTTTTCGGCGCGCCGATCATGCCGATGGGTCAGGGCATCCTGATCGCCACCTTCCCCCGCTCGCTGCACGCCCTGGTGATGATGATGTGGGGCATGGGCGCCGTGTTCGGCCCGATCTCCGGCCCCGTCCTCGGCTCGCTGATCGCGGAAGCCTACAACTGGCGCGGCGCCTTCCTGATGGTCGTGCCGCCGGGCCTGATCGCGATCGCGATGGTCTGGTTCGCACTGTCCGAGCACACTGAGCGCCGCCTCTCGAAGTTCGACTGGACCGGCTTCATCGCCCTTGGCGTCGCGATCGCCTGCGCCCAACTCGCCCTCGATCGCGGCCAGCGTCTCGACTGGTTTGAATCGACCGAAATCGTCATCGAGACGATCGTCGCGTTGATCGCCTTCTGGATCTTCGTCGTCCACTGCCTGACCGCGCGCCAGCCCTTTTTCGACCCCGTCCTCCTGCGCGACCGAAACTACAGCATGGGCCTCATCATGATTACCGTGATGGGCATGTTGATGTTCACGCCTATGGTGCTGTTTCCAGGCCTGCTCACGGATCTCAAAGGCTACCCCGAAGGCTTGATCGGCACCCTGATGGCCGGCCGCGGTCTCGGCAATCTTGTCTCGTTCGCCGTCGTCGTCCAGGCAACGCGCTGGAACCCCCGCGCAGCCCTCGCCCTGGGCCTCGCGATCCAGGCGGTTTCGGGTTACTGGATGGCCCAGCTCGACCTCAACATGTCGAATTTCGATATCTTCTGGACCAACTTCGTCCAGGGCTTCGGCTTCGGGCTCGCGTTCACGCCAATGTCCGTGCTCGCGTTCGCAACCCTTCCAACCCATCGGGTGACGGAAGGCATGTCGTTCTTCCACCTCCTCAGGAACTTCGGCTCCAGCGTCTTCATTTCCGCCTCGATCGTTCTCCTGATCCGGTCGACGGCCGAGAACTACGCAACCCTGTCGGAAAAAATCACGCCCTTCAGCCGCACCCTCGATGATCCAAGCATCGTCGGCCAGTGGAGCATGAACACCACCGGTGGCCTCGTCGCATTGTCAGGCGAGATCCATCGCCAGGCCGCCATGATCGGCTACATCAACGCGTTTTATCTCTTCACGGTGGCAGCCGCCCTCGCCATCCCGCTTGCCTGGATGATGCGCGATGTGCCCAAGGACTGATCCGCGGGACCGGGCGCGCGCGAACGCGCCCCGGTCATCGTGCACAACCGCGCAGGATCAGCGATCGACGGAGATCACCAGCTTGCCGAAATGCGTCGCTTCACGCATCCGGTGATAGGCAGCCTTCGCATCCGCGAACCCGAAGCGCTCTGAGATCACCGGCTCCAAGGAATTCGCCGCAATCGCCCGGTTCATCTCGGCAAACATCGCCCGCGACCCGACATAGATGCCCCTGAGCGAGATCGACTTGCGCATCAACAGCGTCGGCACGATTTGTCCCGCACCACCCGTCAAAACGCCGATCAATTGGATACGGCCGGCGACGCGAACCGCATTGATCGAGCGTTCGAGCGTGCCCGGTCCGCCAACTTCAACGACCCGGTCGACGCCCTTGCCTTTGGTCAACTCCTTGACCGCCTGATCCCATTCTGGCGTGTCGCGGTAGTTGATGGTGTGGGTCGCACCAAGCGCTTTCATGCGCTCGAGCTTGGCGTTGTCGGAGGACGTGGCAATCGTTTCCGCGCCGAACAGCTTGCAGAATTGCTGCGCGAAAACAGAAACACCGCCGGTGCCGAGCAGCAGGACGGTCTCGCCGGGCAGCACCGGCGCCGGCCGTGTCAGCGCATGCCAGGCCGTCAGCGCGGCGCACGGCAGCGTCGCAGCCTGCTCATCGGTCAGGTTATCTGGCGTTTTGATAACGCCTTGCTGATCAAGGCAGATGTATTCACCAAGCACGCCCTGGCGCGCACCACCAAGCGCCGAGGCCATCGCGGCTTCGCTGATCTCACCGTCGACCCAGTCCTCGAAGAAACAGCTCATCACCCGGTCGCCGACTTCGAACCGGTCGACGCCGGCACCGACGGCGGCAACCGTGCCGGCAGCATCCGAATTCGGCACCGTCGGAAACGGCAGGCCGCGCGAGACCGGGTCCTCGATCGTGGTCAGGTCGCGGTAGTTGATAGCGGACGCTGCAACCTTGATTAGAACCTGACCCGGCCCCGGGTCGGGCACCGGCCGCTCGGCAAGGTTCAGCCCGTCGACACCAGCATCAGATATGATTTCCCAGGCGCGCATTCTCATAACCCTTCCCTTGCCGTGATCCGGCGGCCACGCCCTGCGCAGCCGTGCCGTCCGGCCTCCAGCCAATAATCGCCGCTCGCCGCCTCAGGCCGGTGGCGCGACGCAGACCTGATCATAGGACACGCGTTCCTTCAGCGTACCGAAGTGCTGGAACACGTCCTGCGTAACATCGAATGCGGGCCGCGTGATCTCGACATGCGGCGTCCAGCAGCCGAGGTGCTGATAGGTCGCGATGCAATCGGCGAGGACGGCTTCGTCGATGTCGGGGAAGTACGGCTTCTCCGCCTTCGCGATTTCGGTCGCCGGCGTCTCGATCATGTACGTCCGCGTCTTGGCGTAGGCGCGCATGAAGGCTTTTGCGACGTCCGTTGCGAGCCACTCGCGCGTCGACGCCAGCGAGGAGAACGCGCACGGCCCGATCTGGGGGCCAACCTGCGCGACGATGTGGCCGACACCATCAGCGGCAAGCTGCTGCGGAAACGGTCCCTGCTGCTGGACATATTGGCCCTGGCCCTCGCGGAACGCCTTGTCGATCGCCGCCGCCCCGCCCGGATTGATCGGCTTGATCTTGTCGAAGTCGATACCAGCCTTGTGGCAGGCATACTTGAACATCGCGAGCGGCTGGCCGCCGCCGAACATGACGACTTCCGCGCCTTCGAGTTTCTTCCACGAAAAGTCCGGATCGGCCTCCCGCCCCGTCACGAAGAACCCGTCCATCTCGTTGATCTGGGCAAAGTGCACCGCCGTCGGCGTCTCACCCTTCGCGATCGACGTGAACCCCTGGCTCGGCGCCGACTGGATCACCTGCGCTTGCCCCTCTTCCAGCGCCTTGATCGCTGAAACGCCGGGAGGCGCGACGGAATACGACGCATCGATGCCCTCTTCTTTGAGGAACCCACCCGACATCGTCGAGATCAGCGGCGAATAGAACGCGGAGAAGAGCGTGAACTGGATTTCGATTTTTTCCATAGCGAGAGCAAGTCCTCGTTGGTCGGATTTCATGACGGCATGCCCCACCATCGCCCGCCCAGCGTCGATGATCAACCAGCCGGCCGTCGCGTCGAGCCATCTGGCTCTTGTAGGTCGGCCCCCTTTCGGCCCGGCATGAGGCGCCAGAGAGCATGACGAGACTGGAGGGTTCATTGCCGTGGCACAAGAGCGCTGGCCGGAGAATTGCGCTGCCCCTCTCCCCGCCAGCGGGGAGAGGGGCCGGATACGGCGACGCATCTGTTGCCCGACGCAACATTCCAGGCACAGTTATCGTGACGGGCAAACGCAACGGGCTGTGGCCAAACTCCCTCTCCCCGTTCTTCACGGGGAGAGGGTTGGGGAGAGGGGCAGCGAAACGGCACTGCGTTGGCTCTGGTGCCCTCATGTCGGGCCGAAATGGCCCGACCTCCGCACCCCCACACCCCTCACAACGCCCGCGAAATGATTTCCTTCATGATCTCGCTCGAGCCGCCCGCGATCCGCGACATGCGTGCATCCGCCCACGCCCGCCCGATCGGATATTCGCGCATGTAGCCGTAGCCGCCGTGAAGCTGCAGGCATTCATCCAGCACCCACGCGAGCTGTTCCGTCGAAAAGAGCTTTGCCGCCGACGCCGTCGCGGTGTCGAGTTCACCTCGGACGTGCGCTTCGAGGCACTGGTCGACGAACGCGCGAGTCGCCAGCGCCCGGGTCTTGACTTCGGCGAGCTTGAAGCGCGAATTCTGGAAATCGAAGATCGTCCGCCCGAACGCCTTGCGCCCGCGCGTATACTCGAGTGTCCAATCGAGCGCCGCCTCGATACCCGTCGCGCACCGGAGCGCGATCAGCAACCGCTCCTGCGGGAGTTGCTCCATGAGCTGGATGAAGCCGCGGTTTTCCTCGCCGAGAATATTGGTGATCGGCACCCGCACGTTCTCGAAGAACAATTCCGACGTGTCCTGCGCGTGATACCCGATCTTCTCGAGATTGCGTCCCCGCGTAAAACCTTCCCGCTCCCGCTCGACGAGCACCAGCGAGATGCCCTTCGCGCCGGCCTCCGGATCGGTCTTGCACGCAAGCACAACGAGATCGGCGAGCTGCCCGTTCGAGATGAACACCTTCTGTCCGTTGATGACGAAGTGATTGCCGTCGCGTTCGGCCTTCGTCTTCATGCCCTGAAGGTCGGACCCCGCCCCCGGCTCCGTCATCGCAACCGCCAGGATCGTCTCGCCCGAGACCATCTTCGGCAGCCATTCCTTCTTCTGGTCTTCCGAGCCGTAGGCCAGGAGGTAGGGTGCCACGATATCGGAATGGAGATAGAACGCCGGCCCCGTCGTCCCGGCCCGCGCCAGTTCCTCTACCACGATCGCCGAATGCAGGAAATCGCCGCCCGGCCCGCCGTATTCCTCCGGCACCTCGCAGCACAGCAAGCCCGCCTCGCCCGCCGCCTGCCAAAGCTCGCGGCTGACGACGCCATCGCGCTCCCACTGGTCGTGATGCGGCACCACTTCCTTGTCGACGAAGCGCCGCACTTGCTCGCGGAACATCTCGTGTTCTTCGCTAAACATCGCTCTTGCCGGCATCCTCGCCTCCCTCTCACCGGCGCACGGGGCCGGTTTGATTTCTCACGTGATAGACGGGGCCCGTATCTGGCTTTTCATTGCCCGTCCCGAGCCTCGATCTCTATCATCTGATCCGAACGGCGGCATCCGCAACCGGCCTGTCCGCGGTCAACAATCATCGACGTGTTCACAGCCCACCCCAGACCAAAGGAGCAAACCGGTTCCATGGCGATCGACTATGAAAAACTCAAAAACCGCCACTTCGACCCGGTCGAGCAGACCTACACCACCAACCAGTCGATCCTTTATGCACTGGGACTGGGGTTTGGGTCAGAACCGTTCGACGAAAACCACCTCCACTTCACCTTCGAGGAAGAAGGCTTCAGCGCGGTGCCGACCCTGGCGGTCGTCCTCGCAGGCCCCGGCTTCTGGGTGCGCGAACCGGATAGCGGCGTCGACTGGGTCAAGGTGCTCCACGGCGAACAGGGCATCAAGTGGCACAAACCGCTGCCGCCGGCTGCAACCGTGATCGGCCAGACCCGCATCGCCGACATCATCGACAAGGGCGAAGGCCGCGGCGCGCTGATCTACCAGGAACGCACGCTCCACGACAAAGCCACCGGCGACCATCTTGCAACCTTGACCTCGACCACGTTCGCGCGCGGCGATGGCGGCTTCGGCGGCCCATCCGGCCCCGTCAAGGACGTCCACACCCTGCCTGAGCGCGCCCCCGACAAATCCGTCGACATCGACATGATCCCCCAGTGCGCGCTGATCTACCGCCTCTCGGGCGACCCCAACCCTCTCCATGCCAGCCCAACTGTGGCCAAGGCGGCGGGCTTCGAGAAGCCGATCCTGCACGGGCTGTGCACCTTGGGTGTCGCCGGCCGCGCCATCCTGGCTGAGGTGTGCAACTACGATGCGACCAAGATGAAATCGCTCGACCTGCGCTTTTCATCTCCCGTCTATCCGGGCGAGACCATCACCACCGACATCTGGCAGGACGGTACCACGATCTCGTTCCGTGCCCGCATCAAGGAACGCGACGTCGTCGTGTTGAACAACGGCAAGGTGACGATCGACGGCTGACGCGCCTGAGCCTGCCTCAAAAGAATTCGAACCAGCGAGAAAGACCGATGAGCGATCGCATAATCCCGAAGCCGACGCCCGAGACCCAGCACTATTGGGACGGCGCCAAGCAAGGCGAACTCCGCCTCCAGCAGTGCAATTCCTGCAATAACACCTACTTCCCGCCCCGCGCCTTCTGCCCCGAGTGCGGCTCGCGCGACGTCAAGGTGACCAAGGCCTCGGGCAAGGGTCGGCTTTATAGCTACATCATCAACCACCTCCCCTCGCCCGGCTTCGACGGCCCCTTCGCGGTCGCCATCGTCGAACTCGAGGAAGGCCCCCGCCTGATGTCGAACATCCTCGAATGCGAGCAGACGCCCGAGGCGCTGGAACTCGACATGCCGCTCGAAGTCACCTTCGAGAAGCTTTCCGACGACATCACGCTGCCGCAGTTCAAGCCGGCCAAATCATAAGAAAGGGCGCACGATGAAACCCAATTCCGTCGCCATCGTCGGCGCCGCCGAGACCACCGAACTCGGCAAAATTCCGAACCTCAGCCAGATCGGCCTCCACGCCGACGCAGCCCTCAACGCATTGGCTGACTGCGGCCTCACCATCAAGGACATCGACGGCGTCGCAACCGCCGGCCACGACGTCACCGAAGTGGTCCACTATCTCGGCATCACGCCGAAATGGGTCGACAGCACCTCCGTCGGCGGCTGCTCCTTCATGGTCCACGTCCGCCATGCCGCGGCCGCGCTGAACGAAGGCCTCTGCAACACGGTCCTGATCACCCACGGTGAGAGCGGTCGCAACCGCATCGGCCAGCTCAACCGCGCGATCTTCCCCTCGCTCTTCCAGACCATGTTCGAGCAGCCCTACGGCGTCACCTTCCCGCCAACCCGCTTCACCATCCCGGTGATGCGCTACATGAAGGAATACGGGCTGACGGAAGAACAGCTCGCCATGGTCGCCGTCGTCCAGCGCGAGTGGGCCGGCAAGCAGAAGCGCGCCTCGTTCCGCGATCCGATCACGGTCGACGACGTCTTGAACTCCAAGATGATCTGCTACCCCTTCCGCCTCCTGATGTGCTGCCTCGTCACCGACGGTGGCGGCGCGCTGATCATGACGCGCGCCGATCGCGCCAAGGACATGCCAACAAAACCGGTCTATGTCCGCGGCACTGGCGAGAGCGCCGAGACGCCGCTGATCAGCCAGATGAAGGACTTCACCTCGTCGAGTGCGTTCCGCGTTTCCGGCAAGCAGGCCTTCGAGGAAGCCGGCATCACGCATTCCGACGTCGACCACCTGATGATCTACGACGCCTTCGCCCACCTGCCGATCTACGGCCTCGAGGATCTCGGCTTCGTCGGCCGCGGCGAAGCCGGCGCCTTCATCGCCGAAGGCAACACGCGCCCCGGCGGCAAGCTGCCCTTGAACACCAACGGCGGCGGTCTCTCCTACATGCACTCCGGCATGTACGGCATGTACGCGCTCCAGGAAGGCGTGCGCCAGATGCGCGGCGTCTCGGACGCCCAGGTCGAGGGCGCCGAAATCTCCGTCGTCCACGGCGTCGGTTCGATGTTCGGCGCGGCGGGAACCATCGTGTTGACCAACAATCCAGGGTAGGTTGCGGCACAGCAAGGGCTATCGCCCTTGACCCATTCGGGGGAAGTTTCCCCCGAACCCCCTCTTGTTTGCGACCAAGTCACAAATAGCGGGGTTGTCAGGGGTGTCCCCTGACCGGGGTCGTAGGGCGCGCAGCCCTGCTTCGCGCAGCGAAACGAAGGAGTCGAAAATGGCAGGCGCAGGCGCAAAACTGAGACAGATGATGGCCGACGGCCTCGTCGTCGCCCCCGGAGTCTACGATGGCATCACCGCGAAACTCGTCGAGGCCGCCGGCCACAAAGCGGCCTACATGACAGGGGCTGCCACCTCCGCCTCCCTCGGCTACCCCGACTTCGGCCTCGTCACGATGACCGAGATGGTCGCAAACGCCGAACGCATCACGCGCACGATCAACCTGCCCGTGATCTGCGACGCGGATACCGGCTACGGCAACGAACTCAACATGACGCGCACCGTCACCGAATACGAGCGCCGCGGCGTTGGCGCCATCCACATCGAGGACCAGGAATTCCCGAAGAAGTGCGGCCACCTCGAGGACAAGACGCTGATCCCGAGCGAGGCTTATTTCGCCAAGATCCGCGCCGCAGCCAGCGCCCGCGAGGACAAGGATTTCGTCATCATCGCGCGCACCGACAGCCGCGCGGTCATGGGCTTCGATGAAGCGGTCGAGCGCTGCAACGGCGCGCTTGCCGCCGGCGCCGATGTCGCCTTTTTCGAGGCGCCCCAGACCATGGAAGAGGTCGAGAAGGTGCCGCAGGTCGTGAACGGTCCCTGCCTCCTCAACATCGTCCACCGTGGCAAGACGCCGAAGGTTCAGCTCTCGGAGGCCGAGGCGATGGGCTACAAGATCGCCATCCTCCCCTCGCTGATCTACCGCAACGTGCTGGGCGCCACCGAAGCGATCCTGAAAGAACTCGCCACAGGCCAGATGCCGACGCCAATGGGCGACATCTCCCCCATCGAAGGCTTCCGCAAGTTCGGCGCCGACGAGTGGGACAAGCTGCGCACAGCCTTCCGCGATCCGCCAAAGAAGGATGCGGCCGAGTGAGCGCTCACCCGTCCAGCCCCTCTCCGGCGTCATCCCGGTGCTTGTCACCGGGATCCATTTCTCGACACGTCGTGAGACTGATTTCCGCCACGGTGCCCGCGACAAACACACGCGCGCAACCTCGACGCTCGTCCCAGGCCGACAGATGGGTTGCGGTGCCGAGCACCGGGATGACCTCTTTGGTGAAGCGCCCGACGTCGAACCACGCTCCCCCCGGTGTCATCCCGGACGCGCGCCAGCGCGATCCGGGACCCAGGACAGGGAACGCAGGCGACTGCGTGCGCCGCCCCTGGGTCCCAGCTCTCCCTCCGGTCGGCCGGGATGACACCGGATACGAACCACGCTCCCCCCGGTGTCATCCCGGACGCGCGCCAGCGCGATCCGGGACCCAGGACAGGGAACGCAGGCGACTGCGTGCGCCGCCCCTGGGTCCCGGCTCTCCCTCCGGTCGGCCGGGATGACACCGGATACGAACCACGCGACTAGATAGCGAAGGCCTCACCCCATGACCGATATCATCATCCGCGGCGGCCGCGTCATCGACCCCTCCCAGGGCATCGACCGCATCGCCGACGTGGCCTTCAAGGACGGCACCGTCCAGGGCGTCGGCGAGCCGGGCCGTTTCACCGTCGGCCCTGAAACCGAAGTCCGCGATGCTTCCGGCCTGATCGTCACCCCCGGCCTGATCGACCTCCACACCCACGTCTATTGGGGCGGCACCTCACTCGGCATCGATGCGGATGAGTTCTGCCGCACCAGCGGTGTTACCACCTCCATCGACACCGGTTCGGCCGGCCCCGGCAATTTCGAGGGCTTCCGCAAGCACGTCATCGAGCCCTCGAACGCGCGTATCCTCGCCTACCTGCACATCTCGTTTGCCGGCATCTATGCCTTCTCCTCCTCCATCATGGTCGGCGAAAGCGAAGACTTCCGCATGATGGCGCCGAACGATGCCGCCCGCGTCGCCGACGAGAACCGTGACCTGATTGTCGGCATCAAGGTCCGCGTCGGCAAGCGCACCTCCGGCGCCCAGGGCATCGCCCCGCTCGACACCGCTCTGCTGGTCGCGCAGGAGGTGGGCATGCCGATCATGGTTCATCTCGACGATCCCCCGCCGAGCTACGACGCCGTCGTCGACAAGCTGCGCCCGGGCGATGTCCTCACCCACTGCTTCCGCCCGTTCCCCAACACGCCGGTGACCGGACAGGGTGCGATCAAGCCCGCCGTCAAGGCCGCGCGCGAGCGCGGCGTCATCTTCGATATCGGCCACGGCAAAGGCTCGTTCTCCTTCAAGGTCGCCCGCCAGATGCTCGCCGGTGGCTTTGCCCCCGACACGATCTCGTCCGATGTCCACAAACTGTGTATCAACGGCCCCGCATTCGACCAGGTCACCACCATGACCAAGCTGTTGCACCTCGGCATGAGCCTGCCCGATGTCATCGCAGCCTCCACGGTCAATGCCGCCCACGCCCTCAAGCGCTCCGAACTCGGCACCTTCAAGGCCGGCGCGGCGGGTGATGCAACCATCCTGTCCCTGCGCGACGGCGCCTTCGATCTGGTCGATGTCGTCGGCGAGCATGTCACCGCGTCCCAGAAGCTCTTCAGCGAAGGCGTTGTCCTCCACGGCAAATGGTTCCACGGCGATCTCGCCGCCGTACCCGCCTGACGACATTCAAACAAATCTGACCCATCCAGGAGACATGAAATGAGCAAAGCCCAGGACCTGCGCCAAAGCTTCAAGCAGATGATGGCCGGCGACAAGCTGATCGTCGCCCCTGGCGTCTATGACGGCCTCACCGCGACACTCGCAACCCGCACCGGCTTTGACGCCATCTACATGACCGGCGCCGGCACGGCTGCCCAGAAGGGCTACCCCGACTACGGCCTTCTGACCATGACCGAGATGGTCGCCAACGCGGAAGTCATCGCGACGGCCTCCAACATGCCCGTTATCGCCGATGCCGACACCGGCTACGGCAACGAACTCAACGTCACCCGCACGGTCCAGGAATACGAACGCGCTGGCGTTGCCGCCATTCACCTCGAAGACCAGGGCTTCCCGAAGAAGTGCGGCCACCTCGATGACAAGGAAATCATTCCCCTCGAGGATTACCTCGCCAAGATCCGCGCCGCAGCCGCCGCCCGCCAGGACAAGAACTTCCAGATCATCGCCCGCACCGACGCCCGCGCCGTGGTTGGCTTCGAAGAAGCGCTGCGCCGCTCCAACGCCGCCGTTGAAGCCGGCGCCGACATCGTCTTCCTCGAAGCCCCCCAGACAATGGACGAGCTCAAGGCCATTCCAAGACAAGTCAACGCACCCTGCCTCTTCAATTACGTCGAAGGCGGCAAGACCCCGGAGTGTGACATGAAGACGGTCGCCGACATGGGCTTCCGCCTCGCCATCCTCCCCGGTGTTCTCCTGCGCCAGGTCATTTTGACGTGTGAGAATGTGCTTGCTGGCATCAAGGAGACGGGCGAGCCGCCGGCAGCTTCCGCCGGCCTCGGCGTGCGCCAGGTCTTCGAGCGCGTCGGCTCGGCGAAATGGGACGCACTGCGCGCCGAAACGTCGCCCAACACCAAACAGGCCGCCGAATAACCGCCGACCAATTCAACAGGAGCACCTCGTCCCATGGCGAACGACCGTAAGACTGCGCTGATCACCGGCTCCGGCCAGAACATCGGAAAGGCCTGTGCGCTCGCTCTGGCGAAGAACGGCTTCAACGTCGTCATCAACGGCAGAAAGCAGCGCGCGCAATGTGACGACGTGGCCGATCAGGTCACCCGGATGGGCCCCGACGCGCTCGTCGCGATGGGCGACGTTGGAACGCGCGAAGGCTGTGAGGCGATCGTCAAGCCGGCCCTCGAGCGTTTCGGGAAGGTCGATGTCCTCGTCCACAACGCAGCGCTCAGGCCCTCGACCCCCTTCCTCGAGATGAGCGAGGACGACTGGCACCACATCCTCAACGTCAACATGAACGCGTCGTTCTGGCTGTCGCGGCTCACCCTGCCGGGCATGGTCGAGGCCGGTTGGGGCCGGATCATCAACTTCGCCGGCATGAACGCGATGCACGGCTACAACGGCCGCGCCCACGTCTCGACCTCGAAGCACGGCAACTGGGGCCTGACGAAATCGCTCGCCAAGGAGTTCGGCCCGAAGGGCATCACCACGAACCTCGTCTCCCCCGGGCCCATCCGGCCGGACAACGGCGACCCCGACACCCTCGCCCACCACGCCGAAATAATGGCCCGCATCCCCGTCGGCCGCCTTGGCGAGTCGAACGAAGTCGCCGCCGTCGTCGCCCTCCTGGCATCGGATGACGGCGCCTTCATCAACGGCCAGATGATCCAGGTCAACGGCGGCACGATGACGTGAGGTCGAGGAGAGAGCTCGCGAAAGTTCCCCGGCCAATTCTGCCTTAAAGCGCGTCACACCCCGACAAGCTGTCATCCTCGGGCTTGTCCCGAGGACCTATCTTTCGGCTTGCTCTGGGGTTGGGCTGGGGTCGGATGACTGGCTGCTCGGTGCAGCAACAGACCGCTCGTCGCGCGGCTCAATGGGTTCTCGGGACAAGCCCACACCTGTCCGGTCTAACTCCAACGCTCTAGGAGTAGACCCCGCTTCCCCTTCCCAACGCGTCATGGCCGCGACGGCGGCCATCCACGGGCGTTTCCATTCACGCGGTTTGTCGGGTCACTATGTCGTTGCCGCGGAATAAGTATTCCACAGCAAGCGCCTCGTTTGCCGAGGCGCGCTTGGATGGCCGCCTGCGCGGCCATGACGGCGTGGGGGTGGCTAATGAAATGGAAGAACAAACGAGCCGACGCCGGTCGGGATTTCGCGTCTCGACCACCATCGATCATGAAATCGAGAGGCCCAATCAGGCTGTTGCGCCGTTTCGCGGAAAGCTGAACCGGACAGCAGTGGGACAAGCCCGAGGATGACAATTGTAGGGCGGTTCCAAGCCGCCCTAGGTCCCGGCTCCCCCTCCGATCGGCCGGGATGACCCCGTTGGGCGGTTCGATGCTGTCAATCCAAGCCGCAGATCCTCAGGAGCAACCGCGACCCGGCGCTTTGCGCCGCCCCCGCGCAGCGCCCGGAATAGCCCGTGAGCGAAAAAACTAAAAAAACTTGTTTTTTCCCCCGACACAACTTAGTTCCACGCTCAGGCTGCGGGAGGCTCCTCTCCCGCGGCCCGATTTGCTATGAGGACACCGATATGGGCTATAAAATCGCCATCGTCGGCGCCACGGGCAACGTGGGCCGGGAAATGCTCAACGTCCTCGCCGAACGGAAATTTCCGGTCGATGAGGTCTATGCAGTTGCTTCGCGCCGTTCACTCGGCACGGAAGTGAGCTTCGGTGAGAAAACGCTCAAATGTCATGACCTCGAGAACTTCGACTTCTCGAAATGCGACTTCGCGCTGATGAGCGCCGGCGGGTCGGTGTCCAAGGAATGGTCACCGAAGATCGGCGCCCAGGGCTGTCTCGTAATCGATAACTCGTCCGCCTTCCGTTACGACATCGACGTGCCGCTTGTCGTGCCGGAGGTGAACGGCCACGTGCTCGCGCCCTACATGGCGAAGAACAACCGCAAGAACATCATCGCCAACCCGAACTGCTCGACCGCGCAACTCGTCGTGGCCCTCGCGCCCCTGCACGAGGAAAACCCCATCAAGCGCGTGGTGGTGTCGACCTATCAATCGGTCTCGGGCGCCGGCAAGGACGCCATGGATGAACTCTGGTCGCAGACCAAGGGCATGTATGTGCCCGGCCAGGAGGTCCAGCCGAAAAAGTTCACCAAGCAGATCGCCTTCAACGTCATTCCTCACATCGACGTCTTCATGGAAGACGGCTACACGAAAGAGGAATGGAAGATGATGGCCGAGACCAAGAAGATCCTTGATCCCAAGATCAAGCTCACGGCCACCTGCGCCCGTGTGCCGGTCTTCGTCGGCCATTCAGAGGCGGTCAATATCGAGTTTGAACGCCCGATGACGGTTGCCGAGGCCCGTTCGATCCTTCGCGAGGCGCCCGGCATCATGCTCGTCGACAAGCGTGAGGACGGCGGCTACATCACCCCCGTCGACGCGGCCGGCGAGTTCGCGACCTACGTCTCCCGCGTCCGCGAGGACGCCACCGTCGAGAATGGACTGGTGATGTGGATCGTCTCGGACAATCTGTTGAAGGGTGCTGCCCTCAACACCGTCCAGATCGCGGAACTGATCGTCAATCAGGGCTTGATGCGCAAGGCCGCCTGAAGGAATAGGCGCTGAACGTAGACTGTCCAGGGCTTCGGCAAGCGATTGCCGGGGCCTTTTTTGCGTGCCACGTTTCCGGTCAAATTCTTTCGACAGGAGCGCGACCATGCCGACCGGCGATCAAACCGGCTACATCCTTGCGATCGATCAGGGAACCACGTCGACCCGCGCCATCGTGTTCGATGCCGAGATGCGCGCAGTTGGCATCGCCCAGCAGGAGTTTGGCCAACTCTACCCGCGCCCAGGCTGGGTCGAGCACGATCCCGAGGAAATCTGGTCGACGACGCTCGCCACCTGCCACGACGCGATCGAAAAAGCCGGCATTTCTCCGGCGAACGTCGCAGCCATCGGCATCACCAACCAGCGCGAGACCGTCGTCATCTGGGACCGCGCCACCGGCAAGCCGATCCACAATGCCATCGTCTGGCAGGACCGGCGCACCGCCGAGACCTGCACCGCGCTGAAAGCCGCCGGCCACGAACCCGCAATCACCGCCAAGACCGGCCTCCTCCTCGACCCTTACTTCTCGGCCACCAAGATCGCCTGGGCGCTGGACAATATCGACGGCGCACGTGAGGCAGCAAACGCAGGCCGTCTCGCCTTCGGTACGATCGACACCTTCCTGATCTGGCGCCTGACGGGCGGAAAGGTGCATGCAACCGATGCCACCAACGCCTCGCGCACACTCGTCTATGACATCATCAAGGGGCGCTGGGACGAGAGCCTGTGTGGCGCGCTCCGCGTAGCCCCAGACCTCCTGCCCGAGGTGCGCGACAGCGCCGCTGACTTCGGCGTCACCGACAAGGACATCTTGGGCGCCGCAATCCCGATCCTGGGTGTCGCCGGCGACCAGCAGGCCGCCACCATCGGCCAGGCCTGCTTTGCCCCCGGCATGATGAAGTCCACCTACGGCACCGGTTGTTTCGCCTTGCTCAACACCGGCCCCGAGCCGGTCTTCTCGAGCAATCGCCTGCTCACCACCATCGCCTACCAGTTCGATGGCAAACCCACCTACGCCCTCGAAGGCGCGATCTTCGTTGCCGGCGCCGCCGTTCAGTGGTTGCGTGACGGCCTCGGCATTATCGAGACGGCGGCGCAGTCGAACCAGCTGGCAGCCGCCGCCGACCCCGCGCAGGACGTTGTCCTGGTGCCAGCCTTCGTCGGCCTCGGCGCGCCGTATTGGGATTCGGAATGCCGCGGCGCCGTCTTTGGCCTCTCCCGCAACACCGGCCCCGCCGAATTTGCCCGCGCAGCCCTCGAAAGCGTCGCCTACCAGACGAGCGACCTGGTCGACGCCATGCGCCGCGATTGGGGCGAGGCGCGCCGCACGGTTCTCAGAGTCGACGGCGGCATGTCGGCCTCTGACTGGACCATGCAGTTCCTCGCCGACATCCTCGACGCTCCCGTCGACCGCCCCCATGTCCAGGAAACGACCGCGCTCGGCGCGGCCTACCTCGCCGGCATGCGCGCCGGCCTCTACCCCGCCCCCGACCGCTTCGCCGAGGCCTGGTCGCTCGATCGCCGCTTCATGCCGGCCATGGACACCGCGACCCGCACCGCCAAGATGGCACGCTGGCGGGATGCGGTTGGGCGTACCCTCACGAAATGACCGCCCTCCGTCAGCCCGTCACGAGAAGCATCATGCCGGAAGTACAGTCGACAAGACGCTGATCTCGCGGCGCGGCGCAACATAGCCAACGGGCGCCAGCGCCACGACACGAAAACTCTGATCACCGTGCCCGGCCGGACGGCGTCTTCCGCCGGTTCCACGTTTCCGGCCGCTTGAGGAAGTCGTTGAGCGTCTTGCCGGGCTCCGCCGAGAAGGACTGGCTGGTCAACCGAAAGCTGGACATTCGGTCGACCCGAAAGGTGCGGAAATCATCACGCAGTTCACACCACGCAGCCAATATCCAAACCGGCCCGAAGTAGGCGAGCGACAGTGGCCGAACGATCCGCTCGCTCTCCTCCCCGATCCCATCGACGTAGGCGAACTGGATCTTGCGCTGGCCGCGCACGGCGGCGCGAATATCACCAAGGTCGACCGCCATGGGCTGCTTGAAATGCTCATGCGGCGCCAGCAGCGCGGTGTTTTCCATGTAGCTCCTCAACCGCGCCGGGATCACCGTCTCCACCTTCGCGATCACGTTGGCGGCGGCATTCGCGAGTTCCTTGTCGGCCCACGACTCAACGATCCGCGCCCCCAGCACCAGCGCCTCGATCTCAGCTTCGGAAAACATCAACGGCGGCAGGTCGTACCCTGCCCTCAGAACATAGCCGACCCCCGCCTCCCCCTCGATCGGCACGCCGCTGGCGATCAGATCGGCAACATCGCGATAGATCGTGCGCTCGGACACCTCGAACGTTTGCGCAAGATCGGCTGCCCGCACCAGCTTCTTGCGGCGCAGGATCTGGATCATTTCGAGGAGGCGGTCGGCGCGGCGCACATCGAACTCCGTAAGGGACGGGGACCAGGGACGGGGACGGATAATGGCGCCGTTTTATCATGTCTCCTGACAGTTCGTGTCAGGTATCGCCCCCCCTCCTGACATCACCTGTCAGGAGCCCACAGGCAGTCTCTCCTGGAAGCCGGCGGACGTTTCGGTCCACCGCCAGACATCAGGACCAGACATCAGGAGATACGCCATGACCTACGAAACCACCCCCCGCGCCCGCGCATTCGCGCTCGAAAGCGCACGCAATTTCGCGACCAGGAACGTGTTCGCCCGTCTCGCGGCCTGGTTTGCGGCGCGTCGCGCCCGGGCGGCCATCCAGCGGCTTGCCGCCTTCGATGACCGCATGCTGGGCGACATTGGCCTCACCCGCAGTGACCTTGATGCGGCTGCTGGTGCCCCCTGGGACGTCGACCCGACCGTGGTCCTCGCCGTTCGCCGCCGCCGCCGTCGTCAGGCAGAAATCGCAGGCGCCTCAGTTGCCCGGCGTGCCGCGCAGCGCTAGCAGCGCGGTTATCCCAGAACGCGCACAGCACTGCCCGGGCCAAGATGATTGAGCACCAATCTGAGGTCGCGGGCAGTCAGCCCGACACATCCCTGCGTGGGCAGAATGGCGCCATCGTCGCCTCCACGCCGGAGCAGGTGGAGGAAAATCGCGCTGCCCATGCCCCGCCGGCGCGGGAGGTCGTTGTAGCCGAGCACGACGATAACGTCATAGAGATGATCATCCCGCCACAGATGTTCCGCGCTGGCGGGATAGGGATGGCGCACCGGCCGGTTATAATTGCGGTCGCCGGGGTCATCGCCCCAGCCAGCATCGCTCCGAAGCAGCGCCACGCGGCCGACCGAGGGCGCAGCCCTTAACCGGATCGAGCCCGTCGGCTTCACAAGAATCCGGCGCACAGGCCATCGCCCGATCGGCGTCACCCCATCGCCCTCGCGCTTCATCACCTGCCGTCCGCCGCGGCCGAGCGCACACGTCATCATGAGCGGCCCAAGCCGGGCAAAGCCCTGCCGTGCCTGCCGCCCAACACCCGAAACGATCAAATCGCGCGTCATTGGCCCGCTCCCCCGCGCCCTGTTTCCCAGGCGCAAGCAGAATGTGCGGGAGGCGGCATGGCGATGTGTCTGCAACGTTGTTGGGGGCGATCAACTGACATTCGATCCACTGCTCTTGGCAGGTCGTATTGTTGTGGCATAACAAGCCAAGTCGCTCACCGAATATTTCAAAATGTCTCGCTTGGCGCGCGGCTTTGTGATGGTAGATAAACGCAAACTTGGTGCAATCGGAGACGCAGCATGAGCACGGCACGGAAGATTCTCATCGTTGACGACGACGAGGACATTCGCGAACCTTTGCGCGAACAGCTGGCCCTGCATGAAGAATTCTCTTTGACGACGGCAGACACCGCCTCCGAGTGTATCGAGCGTTGCAAGTCCGATCACTGGGATCTCGTAATTCTGGACGTCGGCCTGCCCGACATGGACGGCCGCGAGGCGTGCAAACTCGTGCGCAAGAACGGCTTCAAGTCACCCATCATCATGCTGACGGGCAACGACAGTGACGCCGACATGATCCTCGGCCTCGATGCCGGCGCAAATGACTACGTCACCAAACCATTCAAGTTCGCGGTTCTTCTTGCCCGCATCCGCGCCCAGCTGCGTCAGCACGAGCAGAGCGAGGACGCCGTCTTCAACCTTGGCCCCTATACCTTCAAGCCGGCGGCAAAGGTGCTGATTGATGGGAACGGATCGAAGGTCCGTCTCACCGAAAAGGAAACGTCGATCCTGAAGTTTCTCTACCGTGCCGGCGAAAAGGTCGTCACCCGCGATGTCCTTCTGGAAGAGGTATGGGGCTATAACGCAGGCGTCACCACCCACACGCTCGAGACCCATATTTATCGCCTGCGCCAGAAGATAGAACGCGATCCCTCCAACGCGGAAATCCTGGTCACCGAAACCGGCGGCTACAAGCTCGTTCCGTAAATACCGAACGGTCGTTCGCCGCGCGCGTGGTCCTGCCGTGGGCAACGCGGCAACGCCCTCGGTTCAATCTGACCGGACGTTGCGGGCCCAACGCTGACACGATCCACGAATCGCTCTCTTTGATGGGCTCGCCACCGGGCGCGCCGCGTTGCGCCGTGAGGTAGCAAGCCCGCCATCATCAAGGCCGATTGCGTATGGACCAGATCACCGAAAAGCTTGCCACCATCCCGCTGCTCGCGAACCTGTCACAGCACCAGCGCCAGCGGGTCGCGCGTGCCTGCGAGTGCATTTTCGTTGCCCCGGGCAAAACGCTCGTGGCCCAGGGCGAAATCGCTGACGCCGCTTATCTGTGTCTCGACGATACGCTCTTGAGTGAATATCTGGCCGATGGTGCCGCCGAACCTGAGATCATGTCCGTTCCCGCGGATTCGATCATCCTGGAACTGGCCATGATCGTGGAGGCGGAAGCCAGCGCGCGTTTCGTGGCTGAGGGCCATGCGCGCATCCTCAAGATCTCTCGCGCCAAGCTGTTGGCGCTGCTTGAAGATGACCCGGCCCTGGCTCAGATCATGAGTGAGACCCTCGTTGAGCGCCTCACCGATATGGCGCAAAGCATGCGCGACACCATCGAGAGCTTTGCCGAAGCAACGGACCAGTCGGCTAACGACGATGCTTCGTCGCCTGCGTCGGCGGTCACGACCGATGAAACGGATCAGGAAGATCGCCGCAGCGCATAAGTCCCGGCGTCAGCGCCCCGAACCCAGCGTCAGCAAATACGCCATGCGTCTGAGCATAAAAAAGGCGTCCAGCTCTTGGGGGGGGGATGAGAGCTGGACGCCGGCGCTAATAACAGCGCTTAGGCATCGGGAGGGATACCGATGCTGCAGACTGTCCCTTCGGTTAGACGGGGGGCTCAACCGATTAGCGGGACGGCCTGTCATGTCCTAACTTAAGCGCAAAACCGGTAAGTTCAACAAGCACAACCATGCATAATCACGAAAATGTTACCAATTGTAACGTTTCGGGACGTGCTGGCGAGTTGACCTGAGCCTCTCCCGCAACGATTCGTTGCGTTTGGGCAACGAAATGAGGCGTCAACCGCTGCCCCGGGCTCCGCTCCCCCCCTTACTGGATGGAATTCATGAACAGCTTTTGGCGTGTGAACAGCTCTTTTTTCAAGCTATCAGGGCGAGACAGGTCTGACACTTCAACTTTGGTTACACCGCCTTGCATGTCCGTGGTCACCCACCCGGCAAGCTCCGTCGCCTGCCCCTTCGCGAGATAAACGGTAATCTGGCCAGGCGCGTCGGGCGACTTGTCCGTCAAGGTCACCGCGATTTGCGCGTCGGTCTGCTCGACCGCGAGGATCTTGGCGTCCCGCAGCAGGTCGACGTTCTCTCTCAGCAGGATGCGGAACGGCGTATTTTCGAGGCTGTAGACGTCCTCGTTCTTCAGGTCGAGATCCTGGATCGCAAGATAGGTGCCGTCTGAAACGATGACCTGGCGGCTCGGCCGGCGATAGTCGAACCGGAACCGACCCGGCCGCAGGAGATAGAATTGCCCCTTCTGCACGCGCTTGTCCGGGTTGGTTTGCTCGAAGCGGCCTTTCAGTGCGTTGACTTCATTGAAGTACGTGTTGACCGCCTGGATCGCGGCGACCTGTTCGGCGCTGAGAGCCTGGCCGCTGGTCTCGGGTTGCGGCTGGACCTTGCTGTCCCACCCGGCGCCGACCGGATTGGCCGGCTTGGCCTTCTCCTGGGCAGCGGCCCCGAGAGGTAGCGCAACGGCAGCCAGCGACACGCAAACCGCCGTCACGATGACTGATTTAGAAAATCTCGTCATAGGTCCCCCAAAGGCCTGCTTGATGTCATCCAGCGACGTTCTGCGACGTTGCTGCGCCGGTTGAGCCGGCATCCGTTTGAAGCCCATCCCGGGCGACCCGAGTCGCCTGACGCTTCATCGCGTCTGTCGCATAGCGCAACTCAGAAGCGAACGCACGCCATGGCTGCCGATTGCAGTGGATGAACGCTACAACTCCGCACTCACGCGACAATTTGGACAAAATGACGGCAGGCGCAACCGAGCACCCTCAGCCCGCGGAAATTGTCGATTCCGCGTGCGCAAATAGTGACAGGTGGCGCGCCAACTGCAGGCTTGATGCAGAGGCCTAGAGCTGGCGTTCCGGAGCGGTGCCCTGCTCGCGCTCAAGCCGCTTCAAGCGGTCCTGGAATTTGCGCAGCATGGTCTCGAAGTAGTCGAATGCCTGGTCGACGTCCTTCTCCGACGGCAGCTTGAAGGTGTGCTGACGCGCCGGCCTTCCCGCGCCCGGCCCTCTGAGGCCCAGGAGCTCTTCAAGCCGGGCAATCTCGTCTTTGAGCTCCTGATTTTCACGCTGCACCGCTGCGGCGTCCCTGTCGCCCTCGCCCCGCTCCGCCTTGGCGGTCTGGTCATTCGCATTCGCGATGTCCCGGCAACTCCATGAGCTGCCGTCTTTGCGGCATAGCGAGACGGCGCCGGTCTCAGTATCCAGTCGAACGAAACCTTCGTCCGTCTTGTGCATCGTATAGCGCCCGGGCCCGCGATCCTGCGCGCTGGCGCTCGTGGCTGCAGCGGCGACAAGGCTGGCGCCGAGCAGCAGGCTTGCGATGGCGATCGTCACTCTTTGCTCTTTCAACACCATGTTACTCCGGGTTTTTGATGGGTTCGACGACGCGCGGTCCCGACCTCAACCGTCCCGGTGCAGCTCAGTTTTGAGGTGACGCTGCCAGGGCGACGGGGAGATGGCGAAGGGAGATTTAAAGTCTCCCGACCGCGTTATGTCCCTCATATAGGAAATATTGGCGCCGAATTCATCAAGTGCTTTCCCTTGGACAGCGGTCGCTGGCCTCCTGGCGAGTCTTCAAAGTAAAAAGCCTCCCCAATTAAGTATAGGGAGAAAAAATGGACCTATATAGCGGGAAGCGAACGATTTTTACTATCCCATTAAGGTTACATTTACCGCGAATCACCACCTTCGGAAGGCAAGGTCTGCTGTCAGTGCGCGTCGGGACCAAAGGTTGAAACTGCCCACCACCCTTCGGGCAGTCTGGCTAGGACGCGACACCGCAGGGATGACGATGACCGACAACGACAGCAAAAATCAGCCGAACGAAGAATTCGGGCTCGATCAGCCCGCGCAATCGGTTCAGTCCAACGAGACTGAAGCAGATCAGATCTCGAACGCCGTCTCGAACGTGGCGCAACGCCTGTCGGGCAGCAACGACGAGCAGGCCGACATCATGAACGCCATGCAGCGCCGTTTCGAGCGCATCCAAGAGCGCACCGAAGAAGCAAAACGCGGCGTCACCGCCGACAATGGTGCGGTGTTCGCCAAGGTTGAGGCCGCGATCGCCAATCTGACGAGCAAGGTCGAAAATCAGGCCAGCGCTCCCCCGTCGCCCGAACCGTCGCCCGAACCGTCGACGACTCCCGCCTTGGAACCGATGGCTCCCGCCACGGAGCCGATGGCGCCTGCGTTTGGCGCAACGACCACGTCGTTGACGGACTCCGATGTTTGGAGCCGAGCCACCGCAGAAGCGCTGACAAGCCACTACGAGGCTGAAGGTCTGGCCGACGCTGACCCGGTAACGCCCGCGCCGGAACCCGGGATGTCACGTCCCGCGCAACCCGCGAGCCCGCCAGCCCCCATGGCGGCCGAAGAACCCGGCAACCTGGCCGCAGCCTCCACGACCGCCCTTGCAGCCCTTGCCGGCACCACGATGGCCACCGAAAGTGACAACGCCCCTCAACAACTACCAGGCCCAGGCGTATCGCAGCCAATCGCCGATGGCGCTGGCGCCGAGGTCGTCTACGTTGGCGGCGCACCGGTCACGCCGTCCAACAATTGGCTCGCCGAGCGCTTTGAAGATCTCGCCATCCGCCTCGACACGATCACGGGCGGCACCGCGACGGATGCAAGCCTCGTGGCGCTGCTCGATCGCCTGACCAAGCTCGAAGACCGCATCGACACCGTGCTCGCAGGCAACACTGGCAGCGGCGAATCCGGCGGCAGTCTTCATGACATCGAGATGTGCATTGCCGAGATCGCAAGCCAACTCGAGACGACCAACACCGAGGTCGCCCGTATCGCTGCCATTGAGGAGCAGATCACGCAATTCACACAGCGCATCGCCGACGGCAGCACGGCCGGTGGGGCCGCCCTGTTCGATCCGCAGTCGATCGCGGATCTCGTTGCCGATCGCATGGCGTCGCGCCCGATGGCGCTGGCCAGCGGCGATGCCAGCTACGGCGCCCTCGAGCAGGCCGGAATCGGCGAGCTCACCGTCATGATGAAAGACTTCATGAACGAGCGACGCACCGAAGGGGATCACGCGAATGCCGTTCTCGACACCATGCAACAGACGATCATGCGTCTTCTCGATCGCATGGATGCGCTCGAAACGGCGCAGCGCTCACCCTCGCAGTCGGGTGCGGCCTGGGTGGCGCCGGCCGGACTCGACGCGCCGGCTGTCGCAGCCGTTGCCCAACCCGCTTCCGTTGCGGGCGCTGCAGCCTCCCATGCGCCGGCAGCGGGCCTTGATGCCGACGATGACCTGTTCGACGACGAGATCTTCGAGGACGAAGGCCCCGCTCCCGCATTCGGCCGGCGTGCAGGCGCCAGGTCGCCCGCCCACTCGGAGCCGGACATTGATGCCGCACACGACGATGACGGCAGGCAAAGCCTTCAGCGCCTCAAGGAGGTTGTCGGGCAATTCGACGATGAGCCGGAAACGGCCGAGCCCGAGCCAGCGCCTGCGGCCCGTCAGGATCGCCGTCCCGGCGCCCCCCGCACACCGTCTGCCACGGACGCCAAGCCCGGCGCGCGGCCACGTCGCAAAGCGCGCAAGCCAGGTGACCTCGCCGAGGATCGCAGCCGCTTCGTCAACGCCGCGCGCGCCGCGGCTGCGAGCGCCAACCAGCGTGTGAGGATGGCTGGCGACGCCGCCGACGCAACCAATGATGGCGAAGAAGAACTCGTCCTGGCGGGCGGCAGCCCGATAGCCCGGCCCAAAGGCGCCAAAAAAGGAGCGAAGAAGGCGGCGGCGCAGTCGTCCACCCGCACACGTCTCCTCGTCGCAGCCTTGGCGCTTCTCGTGGTCGGCCTTGGCGCAACGAAGTTCGTCTCCGGCTTCAAGCTCAATATCCCGGGCTTCGGCCCGGCCGCCACCTCCCAGCAGAACTCCGCCGTCGAGAGCGGGACCAGCATCGCAGCCGCACCGGCCGGCGAAGCAGTGCCGGTGGTGACGTCGCAGGCCGTCCCGGCGCAAGCCGCTGAGTCTGAGCCGCAGCTGGTCCTGAACGAGCGTCTGGTTCAGTCTGCCGCCATCGGTCCCGAGGATAGCATTGCAGCCAGCGCGGATGCGGGCCAGCCGATCGGCGGCGTGTCCCGCAAGCAGCTCCCCTCCGCCCGCGTCGGACCACTCTCCATGCGCCTTGCCGCCGCCAACGGCGATCCCTCAGCCCAGTTTGCAGTCGCCGCGCGATTTGCGGAAGGCCGCGGCGTCGATCAGGACTTCGGCGAAGCCGTCAAATGGTACCAGTTGTCCGCGGCAAGCAGCTTCGCGCTTTCCCAGTATCGCCTCGGCACGCTCTATGAGCGCGGCCTCGGCGTCGAAAAGGACGTCCAGCGCGCCCGCGTCTGGTACGAGCGCGCCGCCGCCAAGGGCAACGTGAAGGCGATGCACAACCTCGCCGTTCTCGCAGCCGGCACCGGCGCGGGCACACCGGACTACGCCAAGGCCTCGCGCTGGTTCACCGCCGCCGCCGAGTATGGTCTGGGGGATAGCCAGTTCAATCTCGCCATCCTCTATCAGCACGGTCTCGGCGTCGAAAAGGACGAGGCCCAGGCCTATCAGTGGTTCTCCCTCGCCGCCCTCTCCGGAGACGGCGAAGCGGGCAAGCGCAAGGCCGAGGTTGCAGCCTCGATC
The DNA here is from genome assembly GCA_963696075.1 of uncultured Alphaproteobacteria bacterium. GTDB lineage: Bacteria > Pseudomonadota > Alphaproteobacteria > Rhizobiales > Hyphomicrobiaceae > CAJQQK01. The sequence continues at coordinate 418,538 of CAVOJD010000006.1, forward strand.
GGTGCTGCGAAGGCGGCCGAGATCGACCGCGTCGTGGGGCAGTGGCAGCGCCGGCAGTCGGACAAAATGGCAAACGATCCCCACGTCGCCAGCCAGAATTGGCAGCGCAACGGCTAACCTGCGACGCCACGCGGTCGGCCAGCACCCTGCCGCGCGAACGATAATCGAGCACAGCGCGCCCCGGTTCGTCTGGACCGGGGCGCTTTTTCAGCATATCTGGCATGCACGTTTGCCAAGCCTTGTAAGGTTTACTCCCGGCGTGTGATCGCGCATGCCACTATGACCGATTAGAGCATCTCGCCTGGCAGGGAAATCCGCCGCAAGGATTGACCTCAGCCGCAGGGCGGGTTTTGAAGTCTGATTAAGCGTCGATTGTCCCCGTTGATCGGTGCATACCGCTTGCCTTGCGTCTGTGCGGGCAGCATACCTGAACTGAATTCCACCCCACTCGCCGATCCTGGACCGATTGCATGAATTTCTATCTGCCCATCGCCGAGATGTCCGTGAACATCTTCATCTTCCTCGGCATGGGCGGTACGGTTGGGTTTCTTTCCGGCATGTTCGGCGTTGGCGGCGGCTTTCTGATGACCCCGCTCTTGATCTTTTCCGGCATTCCGCCGGCCGTCGCCGTCGGCACCGAAGCTGCCCAGATCGTCGCCTCCTCCGTGTCCGGCGCCATGGCGCAGTGGCGCCGCAAGAACGTCGACTTCAAGATGGGCACGATCCTCCTCATCGGCGGTCTCATCGGCTCGGTCTTCGGCGTCCAACTGGTCAAGTGGCTGCGGGAGGCGGGTCAGTTCGACATCGTTGTCTCGCTGAGCTACGTCACCTTCCTCGGCGTGATCGGCACCTTGATGATGATCGAGAGCATCAGCGCCATCCGCAAATCACACAAGGGCCAGTCATCGACGGGCCGCCGGCCGGGCCAGCACAATTGGATTCACGGCCTCCCGTTCAAAATGCGCTTCCATCGCTCGAAGCTCTACATCTCCGCCATCCCGCCCCTCCTGATCGGCGGCCTGGTCGGCGTGCTCGCAGCGATCATGGGGGTTGGCGGCGGCTTCATCATGGTCCCTGCAATGATCTATCTCCTGCGCGTGCCAACCAACGTTGTCGTCGGCACGTCGCTCTTCCAGATCGTTTTCGTCACCGCCGCAACCACCATCCTGCACGCCTATCAGAACCACACTGTCGACATCGTCCTCGCACTCCTGCTCATGGTCGGCGGCGTTATTGGTGCCCAGTTTGGCGCCGTCGCGGGCGAAAAGCTCAAGGGCGAGCAACTTCGCTTCCTCCTTGCTGGTCTGGTGATGGCCGTCTGTGCCCGGATGGCCTGGGGTTTGATTGCGGTCCCCGAGGAAGTTTATTCGATCGCGCCGGCGCTCGGGGGTGGTCATTGATGGCTCCCGCCCCGCTCACCCGATCAAGACTGTGCCGCATCATCCTGGCAGCCGTTGGCCTCTGTTGCAGCCTGCTTGCAGCTCTCCCGGCCGCCGCCCAGACGACAGGTGGCGAGACCTCGGGTGAACAGACACCGGCCGGCCGGACACCGACCGGCCAGTCGTCGGGCGTCCAGACCTCCGGCACCAAGACCAACCAGATGCAGCGCTCGGTCCCGGCCGCCCAGGCCGTCCCGCAGGACCTGCCGAAGGAGCGTGTCCATGCCGACATCTCGACGCGCAGCGTCCGCGTCACCTCGAGTTTCACCGGCACTGAGATCATCATCTTCGGCGCCATCCAGTACGGTCGTCCTGAATACGTCGCCACCGACGACATCTACGACATCGTCGTGCTTGTCGAAGGCACCGCCCAGCCGCTCGTCGCCCGCCGCAAGAGCCGCGTTGGCGGCATCTGGATCAACACCAACTCGCTGACATTTGAGAGCGTGCCGAGCTACTACGCGATTTCGTCCACCCGCCCGCTCGAGGAAATTGCCGACCCGATTGTTCTTCGCAACAATGACATCGGCTTCGAGCAGGTCCGCATGCAGCCTGTCAGTGGTTGGGAGTCGGGCATGACAACAGCCGACCTGCGGGAATTCCGCGAGGCCGTCATCCGCCTCAAGATCCGCGATGGGCTCTACAAGCAGGACGATTACAGCGTCGCCTTTGTCGGCGGCGCCTCCCTCTTCCGCACCGCCATCGACCTTCCCGCAAACATTCCCGTCGGCACTCTGACCGCCCGCGTCTTTCTGTTTCGCTCAGGCCAGGTGCTCGACAAGTTCCAAACCCAGGTTCGCATGCAGCGCGAAGGTGTCGAGCGCTTCCTGTTCGACTTCGCCTTCGGCTATCCCTTGATTTACGGCATCGTCGCCGTTCTCATTGCCGCTGGCGCGGGCCTTGCCGCCTCCTCCTACTTCGGGCGTCGCCGCGGCTGAGGCGGGCAGCGTCCTCAAAGCCTCTCGCAGTTGTGAAATCGGTTGACCACCGGCCCCCTCGACATGGCCCGCATCCTGTCCGACACAGGGTCTCCGACCTTGGCCACTCAAAACTCCGGCAAAGCATGATCGACCCAAAGCAGCCCTTGCTCGTCTTCGGCGGGCCCTACTCGAATTTCGACGCCACCCAGGCCCTGTTCCGGGAAGCCGAACGCCTCGGTCTTCCGAAATCCAACATCATCTGCACCGGTGACGTGATTGCCTATGCCGCCCGCCCGGAAGAGACCGCGCAACTGATCAGGCAGGCGGGCATCCGGGTCGTCGCGGGCAATTGCGAGGTCCAGCTTGCAGCTGGCGCAGAGGACTGCGGCTGCGGTTTTTCCGATGGCTCCGCCTGCGATCTGCTGGCGCGTGGCTGGTATCCCTTCGCGCTCGCCCACACCAGCCGGGCGACCTGCGATTGGATGGCAACCCTCCCCCCGCGTCTCGACCTCGACTACGCCGGCTTCCGCATTGCCATCCTTCACGGCGGCGCACACCAGAACAATCGCTTCCTGTTCGCCTCCGAAAGCGCGGCCCTCGAGGCCGAAATGGCGCTGGCCGCCGCCGACCGGCCCTGCGACGTCGTCATCGCCGGACATGCCGGCATCCCATTCATAAGGCGCCTCTCGCAGGGCACCTGGGTCAACGCGGGCGTGATCGGCATGCCCGCCAACGACGGGACGACGGATGGCTGGTATGCTCTGTTTACGGCGCGTGCGGACGGTCTCGAGATATCCCTCAAGCGCCTCGCCTATGACCATGTGGCGGCTGCCGCCGCCATGCGCCGCGCCGGCCACGCCAACGGTTATGCCCGAACACTGATCACCGGCGTCTGGCCGAGCTTTGACATTTTGCCCGAGGCAGAGCGCGCTGAGGCCGGCCAACCCATTGCTGAGACAACTCAAGTGTTGCCCGCAGTGCCCATTCCGGCATAATCGTGCCGAAGTCGCGCGCCAAAGGGTATCATTTGCGCCATTTCCGGAAAGACGGTCTGGGTTAAAAGGGCTTAGCCGTGGTGTCGCCCTCGCCAGCAAAACACGACGTCCCCCATTCGAAACCCTCGCCTGGCTTCCAGTTGGAGAAAAAATGAGAAAAATCAAAGAATTAATGAATAGAATTTGCGTCTGAAACGCAGTCTGGATGCGGAAGCCGTTCTCTTCGCTGGCTTTCGTTACCAATTTCTAAATTTATACCCCAAATTAACTACCGCTAAGTTTAGTATTGGGTAATGTTCTGTCGCATGACATGACGTGCACCCGTCATGTATAGAGAGCGCGCGTCAACCTCGAGCATGAGGTCCGGGTTTGGCCTGGATCAAGAGACTGTCTGGCGCGCAGGGTTCGCCATTGTAGGGCGAACAGGAGTTGAGTATGCGGCGTAAGTGGCTGATTCTGATTTTGGCGCTCCTTTTACCGGTTGGCGCCCTCGCAGCTGTCGGTTCCGGTATTGACCTGCCGGCATGGCTGTCAAAACGCATGGGTGATATCCGCGCTTCGGTTGCCCCGCAACAGCGCGAGGCTGAACCGCGCCGCGCATCCACGTCTGATCCCGACAGGACCAAGACGCGCGACGCCGGCACCAATGCCAGCGGTGCCACCAACACCAACAACAACGATGGCGCCGCGAAGACGGCTGCTCTGTCACGCCCGGCCGCGCCCGGCACGGCGTCGCCCGCCGGTCACAACCAGGGCAAGCCCTCGATCGACGTCGCCCGTCTCGACCCGGCAGGCTCTTCGGTCATCGCCGGTCTTGCAACGCCCAATTCTGATGTCACGGTCCTGGCCGATGGCAAGCCCATCGCCGTCGTCAAGGCTGACGCCAACGGCGAATGGGTCCTCGTGACCCCTCACAAATTCGCCAACGCCGACCCGAGCCTGGAAGCCCGCTTCGGCGCGATGCAGCTGCCAGGCACGGTCGCAGCAAACCTGCCCGGTTCGACATCCGGCGTTGTGACCCCCAAGGTCCAGCGCACCGCAGCCGCCGTGACGCGCACAATGATGAGCGAACTCGAGCGCCTGGCTGACAACGCGACCACCGAGGCCGCCGCTGCCGGCGCCCGTCAGGGCGCGAACGCCGTGGCCTCCGGCGGCGGGGCTGTGACCACTGCAACCGCAACAACCGGCCAGGCCGGATCGGCCACAGAAACGACCACAAAAACGACCACTGAAACGACCCGCGTGGCCAGTCGCGCGCTGTCAACGGCCACCGACGACAACCCGGTCTCGGTCGGCGGTTCCGGCCTCCCGGTTCCCGTCCAGTTCGTCTATCGCGAAGCCGTCTTCACGCCTGAAGGCGAAAAAGCAGCCGAACTGCTGCTCCGCTTCTTCAAGCTCAAGGACTTCAAGAAGGTCGTCCTCAGTGGCCACGCCGATGAGCGCGGTTCCACCAGCGCCAACATGCAGCTCTCAAAAGCCCGCCTCGACCAGATCGCCCGCTACCTGCGCGAGGGCGGCTTCGAGGGCGAGCTTGAGTTGGTGCCCAAGGGTGAAGCTGAAAAATACACCGGCGTCGACCGCTCGAAGTATCCAATCGAGGAGCTCTGGCAGCTCGACCGCCGCGTCGAGGTCACCTCCTTCAACTAGATCATTCCCGGTTCAGCTTCGGGCCGTTCATGATCGGCACCGTCGGCAGCACATGAACCGGGAAAAATGATCTATCTCCAATCGCGTCTCCCGGGCATCCATGCTCGGGCGAGGTCCGCCTCGCCCACGCCCTCCTTGCCTTCGTTGCCTGTGTGCATCCCCCGCGCCATACCCGCGCGCCGGGCCCCTTGGGGCTCGACAATCGCGCCGCGCCGTGACACCAAATTTTCAAACGAAGCTGCTGTGCACGCAAGGATGGAGCGCGATGCCCCGCGCAGATGTGATCTACAAAATCTTGAGCGAGCAACTCTGGCGTGAAGCCCGCGAACGCGGCAACCTGATCGGCGCCCCGGTCGATCTTGCCGATGGGTTCATTCACTTCTCCACCGCCGCCCAGGTGCGTGAAACCGCAGCTCGCCATTTTCGCGGCGAGACCGGCCTGGTGCTGCTTGGCGTCGATCCGGAAAGCCTTGGGGGTGCCCTGAAGTGGGAGCCTTCCCGCGGCGGCGACCTCTTCCCCCATCTCTACGCGCCACTCCCCGTCGAAAGCGTCGTATCTGCGCGCCCCCTCGAACTTGGCCCCGACGGTGTCGCCATCATTCCTGAATCGGAGAACCCGGCATGATGACGCGCCTCGCCGGTCTCGCCCGGCCCATGCTCCTCCTGATGGAACCTGAGCGCGCGCACGAGACCACCATCCGCGCCCTCGAGAGCGGCCTCTTTTCCGCGCCCCCGAAGCCGGATGATCCGCGCCTCGCCGTCGATATCTGGGGCCGCCATCTCCCCAACCCGATCGGCATCGCGGCCGGCTTCGACAAGAACGGCCGCGTCCCCGATATGCTCATCAAGGTCGGTTTCGGCTTCTCCGAGATCGGCACCGTCACGCCCCTGCCGCAGGTCGGCAATCCCAAGCCGCGCGTCTTCCGCCTCATTCGCGATCGCGCGCTGATCAATCGGCTGGGTTTCAACAACGCCGGTCACATGCGCGTCAAGGCCCGCCTGCAGATGCGCGAGAAGAACGGCGTCATGGGCGTCAACGTCGGTGCCAACAAGGACGCGACCGACCGCACCGCCGACTACGTCGCGGGCATTACGACGTTCTACGACGACGCCGATTATTTCATGGTCAACATCTCATCGCCCAACACACCGGGCCTGCGCGATCTTCAGGCCCCCGCCGCGCTCGATGAACTGTTGGGCCGGGTCATGGCCGCGCGTCACGCAAAAGCCGACGCTACCGGGCGCAGCGTGCCCATCGCCGTCAAGATCGCCCCCGATGTCGCCGTCGACGATCTGCCAGCGATCTGTGATCGCCTGGAAGCTCATGGCGTCGATGCGATCGCCGTATCGAACACGACGCTGGCCCGCCCATCAGGTCTCGACCGTCACGTCGCCACCGAAGCCGGCGGCCTGTCCGGCCGGCCGCTGTTCGAGCGCGCGACGATCATGCTCGCCAAGGTCTACCGTGAGACGGGTGGGCGGATCCCGTTGATCGGTATCGGGGGCATCGAGTCGGGCGAGACCGCGCTCGCCAAGATCGAAGCCGGCGCGACCCTGATCCAGCTCTACACCGCCCTCGTCTACGAGGGACCGGGCCTGATCGAGACGATCAAGGAACGACTTGTTGCAGCCATCGACGCGGAGGGCGCAACGAGCCTTGCCCCGCTCGTCGGACGGCGCGCCGAAGAGTGGGCTGAGCGGACAATCGACCCTGCCGCCTGACCAGGATTCTTTGCTCGATCAACTCGTAGCTACTTGCCCGCACGCGGCCAGACAGCCCCGTCGCCGAATTTCTCGCGCGCCAGCGCCGGCAGCACCGCCGCCAGCGTCACCGCCCTGAGCGCCAGGAAAATCAGGATCGCAGCCCACAGTCCATGGTTGGCGAAGACCGGTGTCAGGAGTGACCAGACAACGAGGTAGCCCGCCACGCTCACGATCGCCATGTTGCGCATCTGCCGCGTGCCGGTCGCCCCGATGAAGATGCCATCAAGCTGATAACACCAGATGCCGATCACGGGGATCAGGGCGGCCCAACCAAGATAGGTCCGCGCGGCTTCCCTGACGGCGGCCTCGTCGGTGGTGAAGTCGATCATCAGCCCGCCGCCGAAATAGAGGATCAGGCTGAACGCCACGGCGAACACCATCGCCCAAATCGTACTGAGCCGGATCGCATCGCGAAACCGGTCCGCCCGTTTCGCCCCGACCGCCTGCCCGACGAGCACTTCGGCGGCGAACGCAAAGCCGTCGAGCATGTAGACGAAAATCATCGCAATCGACATCAGGACCGCGTTCGCAGCCAACGCAAGATCGCCCGTCCGCGCCCCTTGCGCGGCAAAGAAGGAGAACGCGAAAATCAGGCAGGCCGTGCGAATGATGACATCCCGGTTGACCGCGATCATCGTCTTGATGCGCGCACCGTCGAGCAGGCGGGCATCCTTGGGCCGGGCATCGCGTTTCGCCAGTTCCGCCCAGGCAAAAAGCCCCCCGGTGATCGCCGCCACGATCTCCGCGATCAGGATCGCCGCCGCAACGCCCGTGACGCCGAGGTCGAACCCGAACACCAGGATGACGGACAGTGCGATGTTGATGCCGTTTAAGATGAGCTGGATGATGAACGCGACGTACGCCCGTCCAAGCCCGATGAACCATCCGACGATCGCGAAGTTTGCAAGCGCTGCCGGCGCCCCCCAGATCCGTACGTTGAAATAGGTCTCGACCGCAGCGTTGACCTTCTCCGATCCCCCCATCAGCCACAAGAACAGGTCAAGCAGAAAGACCTGGCCCGCAATAAGCCCGGCGCCTGCCACAAGCGCGACGGCAAGTGCCCGCACCAGATTCGCAAAGATTTCCGCAACGTCCCCTGCGCCGGCCGCCTGCGCCGTCAACCCCGTCGTCCCCATCCTCAGGAAGCCGAAGATCCAGAAGATGTTGTTGAAGATGATGGCAGCGAGCGCGACCCCGCCGATCAGATGTGCGCCCCCGCCATAGCGCCCGATCACCACGGTATCGACGTATCCGACCAGCGGCACGGTCGCATTCGAGAGGATGATCGGTAGCGCGATGCGGGTCACATCGCGGTGGCGCAACCGGTCGCCTGCACCCGTCAGTGCGCGTTGATCGCCGCAGCCATGGGTCATGCAGGGCCAGCAGTTGGCATCACCAGCCGATCATTCATTTGGGCCGGTCGTCCCGTCGCCGTGCCCCGCCTGCAAGCCTGGCAATCAGCCAGATCGGCACCACGATCACGGCGCCAAGCAGGAAGTACTGCACCGCCCATTCCACCGCGCCCCAGCCCATGTCGTAGATCCGCTGGGCCAGAACCTGCAGCCGCCAGAACAGGTTGTCGAACGTAATCCCGAGCGCGGACAGCACGATCCCGACCACGATCGAGAGCACCACGAGGCGGATAACCACGCCGAGCGGGTTGCCGCCGAAGATCCGATCCCATTGCATGGCGTGGCGCTCCTTGCCGTTACCCGTCTGCAGAATGATGTGCGGTTGCGCCGGTTCAGGCGCCGGACGGGCTTCCGCCGAGGGCCATATCACACCTCTCGACCGCTGGGCAGACCTTCTCGGGGAGGCTGTGCGCGGCGCTCGTCAAATCCGCTCATCCGGTGACGACCAGATCATCAACGCCAGAATGACGATTGCGCCAAGGAAGATCGCGAGGATAAGTCTCATGCCCCACAGCGTGATCGATATCCACAGCGCCAGGGGCGTTGCCAGACATATGAATCCGCACAGCGAAATCAGCCGATATCGAATAGATCTCGGAACCCGCGCCAATTGACGCTGTAGCGCGGCCATGAAACCCTGAACGAACAGCATTCCCGCAGTTGAATGCCCGATCGACCGTCTGTCAATAAGCGCGTTTTTTTTCGATCTCGCGCCAGTCCGCCCGCTTCGTGTTACGCCAGGGACGCAGCCGGTGTGCGCTCAACGGCACAACAGCATCAATGAGCTTTACACTTGCGAATCCCCAAATTTGCGCTAGTCAGTGTGCAAACATGCTTGAGCGGATTGCGCGCATGTTCCACGCAATAGTTTGACAATGAAGGTACTTCCACCATGGGCATGATCCAGGAATTCAAAGAATTTGCTCTGAAAGGCAACATGGTCGATATGGCCGTGGGCATCATCATCGGTGGCGCGATTGGCACCGTCGTCAAGTCTCTGGTCGAGGACGTGATCATGCCGCCGATCGGCCTGCTCCTCGGCGGGGTCGATTTCTCGTCGATCAAGGTCCCGCTGAAGGCGGCCGCGGATGGCGCGGATGCCGTCTCCATGAACATCGGCACCTTCATCAACAACTGCATCGCCTTCCTCATCGTCGCCTTCGCCGTCTTCATGCTTGTCAAGGCCATGAACACGCTGCGCAAGAAAGAGGAAGCGGCCCCCGCAGAGCCGCCGGCGTCCGAAACCTATTTGAAGGAAATCCGCGACGCCCTGGTCCAGAACAAGGGCTGACGCGGAATAAACCGAGCTTTTCGCGGCCCCGCCATCGGCGGGGCCGTTTTCGTTCCATCTGCAGGGTATTATTGGAGCCGAAGGACGTCGCGATCGGCCCAGGGGCCTGTCACGTGCCCCAGCGAAGCGCCAGCGGTTCGACCTCGCCCGCCAACTCCAGCAATTCCCGACGGGTCTCCGTGGGGAGTGGCTCCAGCGGGTGGCGCACATGATCGCTCTTGATCACGCCACCTTCCATCATCACCGTCTTGCAGGCTCTCAGGCCGCATTGCCGGTTCTCGTAGTTGATCAGGGGCAGCAGCCGCGCGTAGGTGCGCCGCGCCTCATCCCGGTTGCCGGCCAGAAACTCGGTGACGATCGGACGGATCAGGTCCGGCATCAGCGCACTCGTCATCGTCCCCGTCGCACCGGCATCCAGGTCCGCCATCAGCGTGATCCCTTCCTCACCATCGAACGGCCCGACGATCCGCTCGCCCCCCGCCTTGATGAGCGCCCTGAGCTTGGCCGCCGTCCCCGGCATCTCGATCTTGAAGTACTGCACCAGCGGCACCTCGCCCCCGAGCCGAACCAGAAACGGCACCGAGAGGTTGACCCCGCTGAGCGGCGCATCCTGCACCATGATGGGCAACTGCCCCGCGTCCGCGACCGCCTTGAAGTGCTCGATCATGCCCTCTTCGCCAGCCTTCAGCAGCGCGCCGTGATAGGGCGGCATCAGCATCACCATCTGAGCCCCGGCATCCCGCGCCCGCCGCGCCCGCGCTGCCGCGATCTGCGTCGCGAAGTGGCTGCACGTCACGATGATCGGCACCCGGCCTTGCACCGTCTGGGTCGAAAGCTTCAACACCGCCTCGCGCTCCGCGTCATCCAGCAGGAACTGCTCCGAATAGTTCGCCAGAATGCAGATCCCATCGACCCCCTGGTCGATCATGCATTCGAGAATGCGCTCGCATCCCTCCCGGTCCAGTGTGCCGTCGTCGTGAAAGGCAACCGGGGCAATCGGAAAAATGCCGGTCAGCGGTTGGGTCATGGTCGTCATGGGCGTTTCCTGTCTCAGCGCGTTTTATGGACACCTCATTGAGGGACATGTCTTGGCGCGCCGGTCAAGATGTCGGCCAGCTGATCTGCAGGCTTGCCCTGAAGCCATCATTGAGTCGATGGTAGAGTGGATGGAAGGCGTGCCGCCCGCGGCGGCCAGCGCCGGCTATTGCGCCTCGGCCCGCCGCTTGATCAGCCGCCGGTGGCGCTTGCGCTGGGGCACCCGCCGGCCCTGGCTGGCAAACAGCGCAGTCTCGATGTTGCCAAGGAAAACGCGCGCGGCGTTCTCCCAGCTGAAATTCATCGCGCCGGCCCTGACCTTGTCGCGATCGAGCCGCAGGGCCCCGCGCACGGCCTCTCCGAGATCCGTATCGAGCACGCCCGTCACCCCCGGCGTCACGTTGTCGATCGGCCCGGTCACCGGGAAGGCTGCAACCGGAACCCCCGACGCCATCGCCTCCAGCAGCACGATGCCGAACGTATCGGTAAGGCTCGGGAACACGAAGACATCCGCCGACGCGTAGGCCTCCGCCAGCGCTTCACCGACCAGTTTGCCGGTAAACGTCACGTCCGGGTGAGCTGCCTTGAAGACCTCCAGCATCGGGCCTGAACCGACCACCACCTTTCGCCCGGCCACATCGAGCTTCAGGAATGCCTCGATGTTCTTTTCGATCGCGACCCGCCCGACATAAAGCAGGACCGGCTCATCGCTGCCGAACTGGCGCACATCACGCGGCCGGAACACCTCCGTGTCGACGCCTCTCGTCCACGGCATCATCCGTTCGAAGCCACGCGCCTCGAGATCACGTCTGAGGCTCTCACTCGCGACCATCATGCCGGCGCCAGCCGCATGAAAGCGCCGCTGCAGCGCGTACGTCCACCGCTCCGGAATCCCGAACCGCGACGACACATACTCGGGAAAGCGTGTGTGGAAGGCTGTCGTGAACGGCACGCCGCGCTTTTTGCAGTACCGCCGCGTCATCCATCCGATCGGCCCTTCCGTCGCGATGTGGACCGCGTCCGGGTTGATCAGGTCGAGCCGCTCGACGAGATAATTGTAGCCGGGCAGCGCCAGCCGGATTTCAGGGTACGTCGGACAGGGGATCGTGCGGAATTCCTGCGGCGTGAGCAGCGTGATCTCGCATCCCAACTCGCCGGCTTCGTCGATAAGGCGCTCATACGTCCGCACGACACCGTTGACTTGTGGTCGCCATGCGTCTGTCGCAACGAGCACCTTCATGGGCTATGCCGCTATTTCGACCGCACGCCCGCTGTGGGCTTGAATGCGTTCCGGTTCAATCTTGTCACGCCACCGAATGAGTTCCAGCCGCCCGTCGTGATGTTCCACCACGGCCGTCGCACTCTCCACCCAGTCGCCCGTGTTGATGTAATGGATGCCGAGCATCTCTTTCGATGCGGCGTGATGAATATGGCCGCAGATGACGCCATCGACATTGCGCCGCCGCGCTTCATCCGACAGCGTCTGCTCGAAATCCCCGATGAAGTTCACCGCCGATTTCACGCGATGCTTGAGGTAGGCCGACAGCGACCAGTACCCGAGCCCCAGCCGCCGGCGCACGAAGTTGAGTGGAACGTTCATGGCAAGCGTGAGCTGATAGCCCCTGTCGCCGAGGAACGCGAGCCACCGCGCATAGCGCACGACCACATCGAACTGGTCACCGTGAATGACCAGGTACCGCCGGCCGTCCGCCGCCTCGAACACCGCATCATCGACCAGCTCGATCCCGCCGAACTGGCTGCCGCAATAGGCTCTGAGCCCCTCGTCGTGATTGCCGGGCAGAAACACCATGCGCGCGCCTTTGCGCACTTTTCTCAGAAGCTTCTGCAAAACATCGTTGTGCGACTGCGGCCAGACCGCGCCGCGCTTGATGCGCCAGAAGTCGATGATGTCACCGACGAGGTAGTAGGTGTCTGCCTCGTTGTCGCGCAGGAAGTCGAGCAGCATCTCCGCCTGCGCGGTCCGCGTGCCGAGATGCACATCGGAGATGAAGATGGTGCGGTAGTGCGCCATGGATGGATCGTCCTTCCCACGTAGTCGAGAACTTTAGTGCAGCGTTGCTCGTATTGAAAAGATTCAAGCTACATAAATATGACATTTCTCCTTCGATGGCTGCCCGTTTGCGGGGCCACGTTTTGTCACGCCATCGCCGGATCGCGAAAAAGCGCCTGTTTTTAAGCTCTTAATGCGGCGCCACGGCGCTGCCGGATTTAGTAAACCTTGATTGGAAAATATCGGTCGACAAGTTCCTGAAAGCGCCCGCTGGCCTTGATTCGCTTCAACGCCTCGTTGATCTGGCTCCGCAGTTCACGGTCATTTTGCCCGACCGCGATCGCGATCCCATCACCGAAATACGCCGGTTCGAAGAAGGCGCCGGGGATCAGCCGGCAGCAGTTGTTCGACAGTGACCCGTTCGCCCAGAACGCCAGACTGATGCCGTCGTCGAACAGCAGATCGACCTCCCCTTTAAGCATGGCCTCACGCGCGGCTTCCGGTGTTGCGTAGGGCTTCGCCTGGGTGTTGCGGAAATAGCGCTCTAGATATGCCTTGTGCGGGCTGCCCTCGACAACCCCCGCCGTACGCCCATCGAGGCTCGTTGGTGTCGCAGCAACCTCGGGCGCCTCCCGCCGGATGACGAAGCGCGCGGGCGTGAAGAAATAGCTATCCGTGAAGTCGACCTGCTTGAGGGAGTCCTGCGTCACCTTGTGGGCAGCAATCACGGCATCCGCGCGGCCCTTGGCGAGATCATCGAGCAGGTTGTCCCAGGGGCGCACCTGCAGATCACAGGTCGTTGCAAGATCGAGGCAGATCGCCCGGGCGAGCCCGACGTTGAGGCCGGTCAGCACGCCGTCTTCATCGCGTGAATTGAACGGCGGGTATTCATCCGTTGTGAGGAAGCGCACGACGGAGCGCTGCCGCGGCTCTGCGGGCTCGTCGCTTTGCTCCGCCGCCACCTGCGCGTGGGCCGTCCCCGGCAGCGCGCCAGCCGACAGCGAAACAGTCAACAGCGTGCCCGCGACCAGCAACCCGGCAAGCATCCACCTGGCAAAGACAGATCGCGCTGCCACGGTGTGCCGCACCCGCCGCCCCTCGTTCGCCCACATCATCATCAAGCTTTTGTCAGCCCCTCGATCGTCTCGAACAGTTGCGTCGGGATTTCGATGCCGTTGGCCTCGTTCTCGGGCCGCTTCGCATAGCGCCGCTCCCCTGGCAGCCGCGCACCCTCTTGTGACAGCAAGGCGGCGAACAGCTTCTCGCCGTGCGCGATCGGGTCCCCGCCACCCGACAGTTTGACGGGATCGATGGCAATCAGGAACTCGCCGCCGGTCGCAGGGCCGCCATCGCCGTTGTCGATTTCCTTCTGCTCGACGCTGAAAGGCTGGCCGATCAACGGCCCGGCCATCAATTCCACCATCAGCGACAACAGCGCCCCCTTGGTGCCGCCGAAGGCAAGCTGTGCTCCCTCCAGGATAGCCGTCGGATCGGTGGTTGGATTACCATCCTTGTCGAGGCCCGCGCCCTCATGGACACTATGCCCTTCGCGCGCCGCCACCTGGATCTCCCCGCGCGCCATCGCAGCGGTCGCCATGTCGAAAACCATCGGCTCGCCCGCGCCGCGGGGCCAGGCAAACGAAACCGGATTGGTCCCGAACAGCGGCTTCGTCCCCCCCGCCGGCGCCACCATCGGCTTGGCCGATGTCATTGCCAGTGCAACGACACCATGCTCCGCGATCGCGGCTGTTTCGACCCACAGCGCACTGAAATGGTAGCACCGCGTCAGCGCCATCGCGGCGATCCCCGTCCGCCGCGCCCGGTCGACCAGCGGCATCCGCCCGATCTCAAGACCGATCGGCGCGAAGCCATTGTCACCATCGACGCGGATGGAGGCCGGCGCCAGATCCTCGACCGTCGGCCGCGCCTTGCCGTTGACCTTGCCCGAGCGCAGCGATGCGCAATACCCGGGCAGCCGGAACAGGCCGTGCGAATGGCAACTGTCGCGCTCCGCCGCCCACATGAAGTGCGTCACGGCCTTGGCATTTTCTTCATCTGCGCCGGATGCGGTGAGCGCGCGCATTGAAAGCTCGTACACATTGTCGAGTGAGAGGCGGGTGCGCGCAGTCATGGGCTTGTGATCCTGTGTCTGTGGTTCATGTCTGGCCAGCGGGATCGCATGCCGCCGGCCGGCGTGACAAGCAGTTTGACCGGTTTGCCGCGGCGCCTCAAGCGTGGCTGTGGCAACGGACGAGATCGCGCGCCGGCTCTGGCGTTAACGCGAGGCCTGAATTCTCTCCCTTGATGCTTGCAATGCCGGCTGGCTCTGAGTAAATAACCGTTCCCTGGCGTGGACCAAGCCGCCGGGGCGGGTGGCATCTGGCCGCCTATACAGGTCGGAGCGTGGCGCAGCCTGGTAGCGCACTTGCTTCGGGAGCAAGGGGTCGGAGGTTCGAATCCTCTCGCTCCGACCAATTTCTGGTTTTTACCGCTTTCGCACCGATAGCCCGGCCGCCGCCGGGCGGTTGCACGATCGGCCATCTGCCCGTGCAATCATCTGCCGATGCAACGAATTGCCCAAGCAATAAATTGAATGTGAATGTTACGTCATCGACCACCATGCTACCAAGCACGCCGGTTCCGGTGACGCCTGGGGTGCGCGGACGAATGGTTGAAAAGGGGTGAATTGAGGTGAATTTCGAATTCAAGGGAATGGGGCCCTCGGAAGCCGCAAAAAAATTCACCGACCCGGACAGGACCGCCAAGGGCGAACCGCGCGCCAAAGTGGGTTTGGCGCGCCTTGATACGCTTTGGATCAACACCGGCACGCTGTGCAACATCGAGTGCATCAACTGTTACATCGCCTCAAGCCCGACCAACGACCGCCTCGAATACATCCGCGCGGGCGAGGTTGCAGCCCTCCTCGATGAAATCGAAGAACTCGGTCTCGAAACCCGCGAAATCGCGTTCACCGGCGGCGAGCCGTTCATGAACCCCGATATGCTCGCGATGACTGAGGACGCGCTCACCCGCGGCTACGACGTCCTCATCCTCACCAACGCGATGCAGCCAATGCAACGCCCGCGCATCATGTCCGGCCTTGCAGCCTTGCGCGAGCGCTTCGCGGACCGCCTGACGCTGCGCGTCAGCCTCGACCACTTCACCCAGGTCCTGCACGAAAGCGAGCGCGGCAAGGAAACCTGGTCCAAGGCCCTCGACGGCCTTGAATGGCTGTCAAAACAGGGCTTCCGCATCGCCATCGCCGGCCGTACCTGCTGGGATGAGGATGACACCAAATCGCGCGCCGGGTATGGCGAACTGATCCGCGCCAAGGGGTGGCCGATCGACCCTGAGGATCACGACCGCCTCGTGTTGCTGCCCGAGATGGACGGCTCCTACGACGTGCCCGAGATCACGACGGCCTGCTGGAATAGTCTCGGCAAGCGCCCGCGCGACATGATGTGTGCAACGAGCCGCATGGTCGTGAAACGCAAGGGAGCGGCCCGCCCGACGCTGGTGCCATGCACCCTGCTCCCCTATGAAACCGAGTTCGAGATGGGCGCGACGCTCACCGAGATGCTCAGCGCCGATGGCCCGATGTTCGACAACGGCGCCGTCAAGCTGTGCCACCCCCACTGCGCCAAGTTCTGCGTCCTCGGCGGCGGCAGT
Organism: uncultured Alphaproteobacteria bacterium; assembly: GCA_963696075.1. Classification (GTDB taxonomy): domain Bacteria; phylum Pseudomonadota; class Alphaproteobacteria; order Rhizobiales; family Hyphomicrobiaceae; genus CAJQQK01. The sequence goes on from CAVOJD010000006.1 coordinate 434,721, forward strand.
TGCTCCTGACTGGGACGGCGAAAGACTGTGCCGGCGAACCTTTGACCAGCAAGGACGGCGCAGCCGAACGCAGCTGTTATGCGTTCCCGGACGGCGCAAAGCGCCGAGCCGGGATCTTTCGAAGTGGCAGCTTCGATCAACACTGAACGAACCGCATAAAGGCCCCGGAGGAATGCTGCGCATTTTCCGGGGACGCAAAGGCTGGGCGTAAGGTGCCGAATTTGCGATTTTAGGAGCTAGGCCCTGCTGAAAGACAGCTCGACCTGTCCAAGTGAGCCGAAATCCGCAACCGCAGTGTCTCCCGGCCGCACCTGCGCAATCCCCGTGCACGTCCCCGTCGAGACGATATCGCCCGCCTTAAGCCCCCGCCCCATCCGCGCCTGCTGGTTGGCGAGCCACACCATCACCAGGATCGGATGCCCGAGTGCTGCAGCGCCCGTCCCCGCGCCCTGTCGCTCCCCGTTGACCGAGATCGCCACCTTATGGCCGGCAAGATCGAGCCCCTGCCAGTCCTCCTGCCATGGCCCGACCGCCAGCGCGATATTGGCGCCACTGTCGGCGGTGACGAGCAGCCGCCCCTTGCCCGCCAGGCCACCTTTGAGACGCGAGCCGACAACCTCGACTGCACCTGCGACCGCCCCGATCGCCTCGCGCACGTCGACTTCGTCATAGCCAGCCTCTTTCGCCGGCAGGTCCTTCGCCAGACGAAACGCAAACTCGCCCTCGATCGACGGCAGGTGCTCGGCCTCAAGCGGGATCTCAGCGGGTGATGGAAAGAGATACGGCGCCAGCACCGGCGCGGAGCCGGGCTCACTTGTCCCCAGGATGCGCTGCGCTTCCCGACTGGTCGAGCCGACCTTGAAGCCCTTCACCGCGGCGCCCGAAAGCCGCGCAATCTCCCATTGCACCTGGTACGCTTCGCCGTCCGTCTGAGGCGCCGTCACCCGCTCGGGATCGACAATGCCGCCGTCCCGTCGCGCCGTCCAAAGCTGGCGCGCCAGATCAGCCAGTTCAGGCGTCAGATGAGGTGCCTCGCTCATGCAGTGAACTCCGAAGTGGGCCGATCCGCGGTCGCGCGATCGGCGAGGAACGCGGCGCGCTCCAGGACCGCTATCATGAGAAAAAGCGCGCGGATCGGCAACAGCCCGCACTTGACCACCACCAGATCAGGCCCTCCGGCCAAGGAAATTCGCGCACAAGCTGCGATTTGCAGTGCGCTGCTTGCGGTACACTCAAAGCGTCCTAGACTGAGGGCGCACATCACCCGGAGGCGGCATGAACCTCAGAACGCTCGGCCTTGGTGCCCTGATCTGCGCTTTCGCCATCACGTTGCTCGAGGCCCGCGCCAGCACGCTCAACCAGACGCAGAAGAAGGATGCCGCCGCAGCCCTCGATCAGCGCATCGGCTGTGCCGCCTTCTACCGCCTCACCTTCGACCTACTGACCGGCCCGCGCGCCAACGAGCACTCCCGCGCCATGGCCGGTCAATACGACGATGCCGGCAAGAACCTTCTTGTCCAGGCCACAGCGCTTGCGAGCGCCATCGGCGAAAGCCGCGATGCGACCACCAACAAGTTCAAGACCGCTCTCAGCGCGCTGCGCGAGCGCGTTGCCGGCCGCAGCATCATCTACAATGATCTCGCCCGCCGCCTGCACCCGGTCTGCGAGCCCCTGATCCAGCGCTAGGCCCTTCTGCGCCACGCAGCCCTTCCTGACCGGCCGGAGGACGCCTATATCTTGCCGGTGAGCGACCTTCTGACATTCACCGATCGCGGCATCTATTGCGCGGCGGGCGACTTCTACATCGACCCGTGGCGGCCGGTGGCGCGCGCCCTCGTCACGCATGGCCACGCCGACCACGCCCGGCCCGGCATGGGCGCCTACCTCGCGACCGAGACGGCGGCCCCCGTCATCCGCTATCGCCTCGGCCCCGGCATAAAGCTGGAAACGATCCCCTACGGTGAGACCCGCGACATCGCCGGCGTCACCGTCTCCTTCCACCCCGCCGGCCACGTTCCCGGCTCCGCCCAGATCCGCCTCGAGAAGGGCGGCGAGGTCTGGGTCGTCTCCGGCGACTACAAGACGATTGACGACGGCTTGTCTGAACCCTTCGAGCCGGTCCCCTGCCACGCCTTCATCACCGAGTGCACCTTCGGCCTGCCCGTTTTCGAGTGGGCGCCCCAGGCCGACGTCACCGCTGACATCAACGCCTGGTGGCAATCGAACCGTGACGCCGGGCGAACCAGCATCATCGGCGCTTATGCGCTCGGCAAGGCGCAACGCATTCTCGCGAACGTCGACGCATCGATCGGCCCGATCCTGACCCACGGCGCCATCGAAAACACCAACGAAGTCCTCCGCGCCCAGGGCTTCACGCTGCCCGAAACCCACCGCATCACGCCCGACATCTCCGCCAAGACCCACCCCGGCGCCCTCATCGTTGCCACGCCCTCGGCGCTCGGCACAACCTGGGCCCGCCGCTTCGGCCCCTCCTCGTCGGCCTTCGCCTCGGGCTGGATGGCGCTCAGAGGTGTCCGCCGCAGGCGCGCTGCCGACCGCGGCTTCATCATGTCCGACCACGCCGACTGGCCCGGCCTCAACGCCGCCATCCGGGCAACCGGCGCCGAACGCATCTTCGTCACCCACGGCTACACCGCAATCTTCCGCCGCTGGCTGGAGGAGCAGGGCTATGACGCCCGCATCGTCGCCACCGAATACGAAGGCGAAACGTTGGACGGCGGCGCCGACGCGGCGCCCGAAACCGAGACCGGCGAGGCGCCCGCCCCATGAAGCGTTTCGCCCGCCTCTTCACCGAACTCGACCAGACGACGAAGACGACCGCCAAGGTCGACGCCCTCGCGCGCTACTTCACCGAAGCGCCGGAAGACGACCGCCTCTGGACCATCGCGCTTCTGTCCGGCCGCCGTCCCCGCCGTGGCGTGACGACCACGCTCCTGCGCCAATGGGCCGGCGAGGTAGCGGGCCTCCCCCCCTGGCTCGTCGAGGAGGCCTACCCCATCGTCGGCGACCTCGCCGAAACCATCGCCCTCATCCTCCCCGCGCCAAGTACCACCAGTGACGAAACGCTGACCCACTGGATCAGCGTCACCCGCACCCTGGCATCCCTCGACGAAGCCGGCCGCCGCGACACCATCCTCGCCGCCTGGGACCGCCTCGATGCGACCGAACGCTTCGTCTTCAACAAGCTGATTACCGGCGGCTTCCGCCTCGGCGTCTCCCAGAAGCTGATGACCCGCGCGCTTGCCCGCGCAACCGCAATCGACGAAGCCGAACTCGCCCACCGCCTGATGGGCGACTGGTCGCCCGACACCATCACGTTCCAATCCCTGATCCACGCCTACGACCCGACCGCCGACCTCTCGAAGCCCTATCCCTTCTATCTCGCATACCAGCTCGACGACGGCCCCGAAGACCTCGGCCCCGCCGCAGATTGGGCTGCCGAACACAAATGGGACGGCATCCGTGGCCAGCTCATCGTGCGCGGGGGCGAACACTTCTTGTGGTCACGCGGCGAAGAACTGATGACCGCCCGCTTCCCCGAGTTCGCGACAGCCCGCGACTTCCTCCCCGACGGCACCGTCATCGACGGCGAAGTCATCGCCTGGGCCGGTGACAGACCGTTGCCCTTCGCAGCGCTGCAAAAGCGCATCGGCCGCAAGACCGTGCCGAAGAAATTGCTTGCCGAAGTCCCCGCAGCCCTCCTCGCCTACGACCTCCTCGAAGACCGCGGCGCCGACATCCGCGCGCTCCCCTTTGCCGATCGCCGCGCCCGCCTCGAAGCGCTCATCGGCCACTGCCCGCCCGACGCCAACCTCCACCTCTCCCCCCTGCTCGATTTTTCCGATTGGGCCCACCTCACCACGCTCCGCGCCGCCGCCCGCGACGCGGAAGCCGAAGGCGTCATGCTCAAGCGCCGCGCGTCGCCCTATCTGGCGGGCCGCAAGAAGGGCGACTGGTGGAAATGGAAGGTCGACCCGCTCACCGTCGACGCGGTGATGATCTACGCCCAGCAAGGCCACGGCCGCCGCGCCAACCTCTTCACCGACTTCACCTTCGCCGTCTGGCACGACGGCGAACTGGTCCCCTTCACCAAGGCTTATTCGGGCCTGACGGATGCCGAGTTCCGCGACATCACCCGCTGGGTCCGCCGCAACACGCTCCAACGCTTCGGCCCCGTCCGCCAGGTGAAACCCGAACACGTCTTCGAAATCGCCTTCGAAGGCATCCAGGAGAGTACACGCCACAAGTCCGGCATCGCGCTGCGGTTCCCGCGGATGGCGCGGTGGCGGACGGATAAGCCGGTCGAGGAGGCCAATACGCTTGAGGATTTGAAGGCGTTGTTGTGAGGGGGCGGGGCGCGTAGAATGGCGCCGTGTATCTGAACGTAAACTGAGGCGTGAGCGGTGTTATGGCGCAAACGCCACAAGCAAAAATCGCTGGCGCACCAACATTTTAAGGAGGGGATCATGACGTCGAGGCGCGCGTCGTGTAGGCGCGAGCGGCGGTAGCCGCAATCTTGATATTACTCAACAATTGTCAAACTGCTCATAGCTTCGAGCGGCTTGTCCATTCCCATGGCGCTAAACATTATTTTGAGACTTCGTCTTTGCTCCATTGGTGGGCCGCGAGTAAATTCATCATGGTAAGAAACGGTAAGTATGCACGCCAAAGCCACATCGCTGGCGTGCCTTTTCGTTTGATTTTTAAATGGCGAGCGGACTTTAATGTTCACATCGCCCGACCTACTTTGGCTCGGTCCGATGTAGCCGATGACGAGCTTTTCCTCGTCAAAGTCACCACCACGTCGATCCTCTCGCTCTTGAGGCGAAGCCTTGAGGTCATAAAGCCGAACAGCAACAATCGTTTCAATGCCATAAGCTGGAGTTTGCCCCAAGTTTTTGATCGTGACTTTCAGATCCACAGCAAGGGGCGACGAATTCATCGTCAAATCATCGATAAACTCAGGTTCGATGATAAAAACAGATTCCGGTTCTATATAGGCCCTGAGCTGGCGCCTAGCCTCATTTATTCACGGCATGCCGCGAGAAGAGATGATGGGTGGCGACCAACGTGTTGATCTGGCGTAAGGTTTGGGTGTCGAATCCGTCCCGAACACCAACCACCCATCGCCATGCACGCTACAGCCTTCCTACCTGGCCTGTCACTCGTTGCCGGCAAACAGCTCACAGCCGCGCGCGACGCCGGCAATCTCTCATCCAACGGCGGCGCGGTCATGCTGCGCGAGGCCGCCCGCCGGCTTGGGCTGGCGCAAGTGATCGCCGAGCCGCTCACGGATACGCGCAATCCTTTGCTCGTCACCCACACGTATACCGACATGGCGGCCGCCCGCATGATGGCGATTGCCTGTGGCTACGAGGACGCCGACGACCTCGACACCCTGCGCCACGATCCAGCGCTCAAGATCGCGTGCGGCCGGGCGCCTGAGAGTGGTGCCGGTTTGCCGAGCCAGCCGACGATCTCGCGGCTCGAAAACCTGGCCGATACGCGCGCGCTGTATCGCATCGGCATCGGACTGATCGACCTGTTCTGCGGCACCTATCGTAGTACGCCCAACTCGATCGTCCTCGATATCGACGACACCAATGACATGGTCCACGGTGGCCAGCAGCTCGCTCTGTTCAACACACATGCCGGAGGATATTCCTTCCAGCCGATCCACATTTTCGAGGGCAACTCCGGCAAGCCGATCCTGTCGCTAATCCGACCGGGCAAGCGGCCGTCTGGCGCGGAGATCGCACGTGTGCTGCTACCTGTGATCCGTCGTATCCGCCGCCACTGGCCGAAGGTTGCCATTCTAGTGCGCGGCGATGGGCATTACTGCGCGCCGGAAGTGCTTGATCTTCTGCACGAAATGCACTGCGATTACATCCTCGGCCTGCCCACCAACGCGACGCTCGAGGCCAAGGCTGTACCCTGGCGTGAGCAAACCGCAAGCCGCTGGTGGCCATCGCTTGGCAAGGTGCGGCGGTTCCATCAGTTCGACTACGCGGCAGGCTCATGGTCGGCACGCGAGACGGTCATCGCCCGCGTCGAGGCAACCGCGCTCGGCACCGACGTCCGCTTCATCGTCACCAATCTACCCGGCCGCGGCAGGCATCTTTACGAGAAGGTCTACTGCGCGCGCGGGCAGATGGAAAACCTGATCAAGGACCTCAAGCTCTATACCCGTTCCGACAAGACTGCGTGCCACCGCTGGCAGGCCAACCAGTTCCGTCTGTTCCTGCATCAGGGCGCCTACTGGCTCTTGCATTCGGTGCGGCTGGTCACACCGAAGCGATCCCGCTGGCGCGGCGCAACGTTCGCCACCATCCGCGCTCTCCTGATCAAGATCGCCTGCCGCGTCGAAGAGCTGCGAACCAAGATCAAGCTGTCGTTCCCGGCCCATCTGCCGCACGCCGATGTGCTGGTGATGATCGCCGCGCGGTTATGCCCGCAGGCACCCTGAACGACGCGGCCGCATTCGCCGCGCGAACCCGTCCCGATAACCCCAACGCGTCACGAAAGCGTCCCCGACCCAACCCGCCGTCAACCCGGCCGATGCCGCGCGTCCGGATGCGACGACAACAGCGTCAAACGATGCGGTGAATAGATAGGGCTAGCAGATCGGTCGGTTATTTCTCGGATTTTCCAGGCTTCATAGGCCGCCCAGCCTGCTGCAGAAAACGCCAGGGCCAAGAGCCAATTCGCGGCATGGCCGACCCCCGTCTGACACCGCGCCAGTGCAACCAACTGCTTTGTTCCGTCCGCCATCTCGCGCTGAGCGCAAACGTCGGCTTCGTCTTTGCTTTCTGGACTATTGCAGCGGGGCTTGTATTCGCGGGGATTGGCGTAATCGCTTTGAGTGCTCGTCCCTGGCTTGGCCTGGTGTTGGTTTTTTGCGCCATCACGATAATGGGTATTCCATCCGCCGCAAAACATGTTTTCAGTGAAAATTGGAACACTGAATGCAAGTACAAGGGCGGCGATCGCCGCCGCTACAGGTCGCCCAATCTCAGGTTTTGGCATCCAATCGCTTCGAGACATTGCACCATAAACGCCGCTGAAAATTTCCCTCGCGCCAGCTTGTTTCGGACGTTGACTTCCATCTCGTCAACGCCGATCTCGGCCAGCTTCTCGACAAGCTGAGCATACGTCAAATCTGAGAGAAGCCTACCCCGACTGCGCACCTTTCCAACCAAAGCTGCCTGACTCGACCGGCATCGACTGCGGTGAACGACATGCCATGGCCAGCTTGGATCAACAGCTACACGCCCTCACCGCCGGCCCTGGGTCCCGGCTCTCCCTGTGGTCGGCCGGGATGACACCTTGGGTCTCGTTACTCATGAGATCCAATTGCGCAGAACCTGTCCGGGAGCAACCGCGACCCGGCGTCTAGCGCCGCCCCCGCGGAGGGCCAGCCTGATGTGCAGCATCAGGCGGTACGGCCCGTAAGCAAGAAACTTGTCCGGGAGCAACCGCGACCCGGCGCTTAGCGCCGCCCCCGCGGAGGGCCAGCCTGATGCGCAGCATCAGGCGGTACGGCCCGTGAGCGCAATAATGGAGCGGGTGAAGGGAATTGAACCCTCGTCTTAAGCTTGGGAAGCTTCTGCTCTACCATTGAGCTACACCCGCGAGAGGACGCGTGTTTAGCACGGGCCGAAGACTGCGAAAACCTGAAAGTGTGGGCGGGCTATGTGTCGCCGCCCGCGCAGCGCCCCCGCCCCGTCCTTTGTCATCCTCGGGCTTGTCCCACGCCTGTCCGGTTCAACTCCAACGCTTCAGGCATAGACCGCGCTTCCCCTCCCCATCCCGTCATGGCCGCGCAGGCGGCCATCCACGCGCGCCTCAGCAAACGAGGCGCTGGCTGTGGAGCTCATGTCCCGCGGCAACGACTGAGTGACCCGAGAAGCCGCGTGATTGGATATGCCCGTGGATGGCCGCCTGCGCGGCCATGACGATGGGTGTGGCAAATGAAATGGAAAAACGAACAAGCCGCTGCCGGCCGGGACTTCGCGTCTAGATCATCATCCGTTCCGAAATCGAGAGGCCAAATAAGGCTGTTGCGCCGTTTCGCGGAAACCTCAACCGGACAGGCGTGGGACAAGCCCGAGGATGACAATTGAGAGGCTATGCCGGCGATCCCACTCCAAAAAACCGGGCGGTCCGGAGGGTGTCCCTCCGGGCGGGTGCGGGCGGCAGCCCGCTCGCGCAGCGACCACAACGACTGCCCACACACCGTCGCCGCTCGCGCAGCGCCCCAATACGACGCCCACACGGACTTATCCCCGCGCTCGTCCCGGCCTGCATACTTCTCCCTCCACCCCCACACGGGATCGCGCTACCGGTGGCGACTGGCGCGTGAGGGGGCGGGCACTGTCATCCGAGGTTTATCGTTCGCTACGGTCCTCGGGCTGCCGAACCCTGCTCATACGGTGACGTATGGGAGTAACGAATAGCCGAGAAAAAAGGGACGGCGGACCTCCTGTCTCCGGTGCTTGAGGGTGGTTTGCGTGCGCGGGGCGTAAACGACGCCCACACTAATAAAAACACTGAGGGCGCCGCTTCGCCCCGCGTTCCCGAACTTGACTTTCACCTTCGTCAGCCACGCTGCGCGAAGCTGTCCGCGCTGGGCGGTGCCGGGCAGCCTCAACGGCCCCACCCCTCACTTCCGCGCGTGATGCTCAGTCTTCTCCCACAGGTGCGGCTTGTGAATGAGTTGGACGAGCGCGCGCCATCCCGCGATCGAGAGCAGCAGCCAGTAGACCGGCGCCATCCAGATGTTGCCGGCAAGCGACCCGAGGCGGCCGCGGCGCGCGCCGATCACGAGCACCGCGACGGCCAGCGCAACGCCAAGTCCGGCATCGGTGAGGGCGACGGTCATGGCGATGTGGTGGAGGCTGCCGGGTACGGTGTCGAACGGTGTCGTGCTGAGCAGTTCAACCATGAGGACCGTCAGCATGATCGGGTAGGTGAGGACCGACAGGAGGAAGCCTCCGATCAGCGCGTGAAAGCCGAACGAGCCCCACAGGCCAAGGTCGCGCAGCGTGCGAAACGGTTGGCGGGTGTGGACGAGCCAGGTCTGCATCCAGCCTTTGATCCAGCGCGTGCGCTGCGGCAGCCATTGCCGGAATTGATAGGGCGCTTCTTCCCACGTGTCGCAGTCGATCAGGCCGACCCGCCCGCCACTGCGCGCCAGGCGAATACCGAGGTCGGCATCCTCGGTGACGTTGAACGGGTCCCAGGGTTCCGCTTCGAGGATGCGGCGCGGGAAGTGGTTCGACGTGCCGCTGAGGGGGATCGGCAACCCAAGGCGCACCAGACCGGGCAGCAGGGCGTGGAAGAGGGCTGCGTATTCGAGTGTGAACTGACGCGTGAGCCAGCTCTGGCGGGCATTGTAGATCGAAAGGCGCGCCTGCGCGCAGGCGTACCGGGACGGCATCGGCCCGATGCGTTCGGCCGCCCGTCGCAACTGATCGCGGTCCGGTACGTCCTCGGCATCGAACACGGTGACAAGGTCGCCGCGTGTCAGCGCCAAAGCCATGTCGAGTGCCTTGGGCTTGGTGCGCGGCTGGCGGTCGGGGACGACGATGATGCGCATGAACGGGGGCATCGCGAGGCGGGCGGCCGCGTCGCGGGTTTCGCGGTCGTCCTCTTCGAGGATGATGGCAACCTCGAGCTTGGCGACCGGGTAGTCGAGGTTCGAAAGCGCCTCGACGAGATCGGGCAGCACGGCGGCTTCGCGGTAGAGCGGCACCAGCAGCGTGGCGTCCGGCAGGGAATGATCGGGGAGCGCTGCGGCGCGGCTGCGGTCGCCCCGCGAGAAGGTGCCAACCAGGACCGCGATCAGCACCAGCGCGCGAAACGCAACGATAAGCGCGAACAGGGTCGCGGTCGTGACCAGAAGAAACGTGGCAAGGCGCGCCGGTGCGACGAGGGCCGTCCCGAGCAGGGTGCCGGCGATAAAGGCAAGCGTGACGAGCTGCCACAACCACATCCGCCGCCCCGCGGATGCCGCCGGCCGCCTGTCACGCAACCCGGTAACGGCCTGCTCGACGGCAAGACGCGCAACCCGGTCGCCGGGGCCGATCGAGCGTTCGCCGGTGCCGACATAGAGGACCGCCAGGTGGCCGCTGCGTCGCGCGCTGGCAAGCGCCTCGCGCACGTCTTCGGCTGCAAGGCCGGTCGCATCGATGCCGAAGGCGCCAGGCGGCACATCGTCTTGTCGGGCGACGACATCGACACCTTCATGCGCGCCAAGCGCCCTCGCATACGCCAGGGGGCTGACATGGCCTTCGTGGAACAACAGCCGCTGCACCGTGACGCGGAGCGCGGCGGCGCGTGCGACATGGGCTTCGATGTCGAAAGCATGCAGCCCCGCGAGATGCAGAAACCCGTAGCCGCCAAGCCGCCAGCCCGGATCGGACAACCCGGCGCGATGCTGTGATGTGGGAAGTGGTGGTGGGAGCGTCCGCAGGGGTGAAACGGCCGTGGCGCTCTGGCCCGCGTCGTCGTCACTGCCCCACCCGTCGCTCGTCAAGGTCTTTCCGCCGGAACATGTCCCTCGTCACACAACTATAGGCGGGCGCAACAAGGTTCGCATCCGCAATCTGAGTATTGGATGTCAGAAAGTCTGTCGTAGTGCGCAATATGCGCCGCGATGCACCGCAGGTCCGACCGCCATCGCCGCGCGCCATAAAAAGCGCCCGGCAGCGGTCAACCCGCCAAAGGCTGCCCGTAACAGGTGGCGGCGGCGATGATCCGCGCCTCGCCCTTGATCAGTTTGCGCGAGAGCTGCGTCGCCGCCCGCCGCACCCCGTTCAAGGACGGGCCAAGGCGCGGCGGATGCCCGCCCAAAGCCGCGATTTGTCCAGCGATCAGCGCGGCAAGAACGAGGCCGGCGACGAACTGCTCGCTGCTGCAGCGGCAGAAGGGAAGACGGTGGAGAGGGGCAAGGGTGAGGGCCATGGTTGTGATCCAGATGAGGTCGCCGGACGGCATCGACGGTTCCGGCGTTTGTTGGGTTGGATCACGATGGCGGCATTCAACTGGACCCGCTGTGTCCCACGTTACAGTTCCGGCGACAGCGGCAAAGAATGAACAAGGCGTTAAGAATTCCGCCAAAACGGATGAGAAGAATTCACGTATTATGTAGGAATTATGCTTATAGAGATGATATATGTGCTGAGTAAAAAGGCTATTTCCAATGCCGGCTGGGTATTCAAAAAACGGCCTCGCAATTGCCGCGGCCGCCGCAGTAGGTCTGCTGGCAATTGTGCTGGCTCTTGTTCCGCACGCAACGTCCCTCGTCCCGGTCGGCCTCGTCGCCGTCTCCGCCGTGACGGCAATCGTCGCGCGCAATGAGGCCTCTCGCTTGCGCGATTGCCTCGCACGCTCCGAGGCTGAAGCAACAACCGCGGCACGCGACCTCCGTTTCACCCTTGATGCCATTGCCGAGGGCGTTGTCGTCGTCGAGCGCAACGGCAACGTCAGCGCGATCAACGAGAAAGCGATCGATATGCTTGACCTGCCCGCACACTACCGCGAGCCCGGCCAGCCCTTCACCGGCATCATTGACTACATGGCGGCACGCGGCGAATTCAAAGTCAGCGCGAATGATCTCGGTCGTCCCCAGGGATTGAGACAGAATGAGATTGAAAGGGTCCGGACCCTCGTCGACGGCGTGGAGAACGACACCTATGAACGCCGCCGTCCTGACGGGACTGTCCTGAAGGTTGCAAGCAGACGCACGCCCGGTGGCGGTTTCGTGCGGGTGATTACCGATGTCACCGAGCACCACCGCTCAGCCGAAAAGATTGAGCGTCTCTATCGCAACGATGCGCTCACGTCGCTCCCGAACCGTTCCTCTTTTGCCGAATACTTCAAGGACATCTTTGCGCACCGCCGGCCGGGCGACGAATTCTCACTGGTCATCGTGGATATCGACGCCTTCAAGCTGGTCAACGAAGCGCATGGCCATGCCACCGGCGACCGCTTGCTGCGCGCCATCGCGCTGCGCCTGACTGAGTCCGTGCGCGCAGGTGACTTTGTTGCGCGCACTGCTGGCGATGAATTCTCGATTGTTCTGCGTAAACTCGGCGACCCCCGGATTGCACTTGGCCGCGCGCGCGAACTCGTCAAGACTCTGCGAGAGCCATACGTGATCGACGACCATGTCATCGTCACCAGTGTCAGCGCCGGCGTCGCAATATGCCCGGGCGACGGCGAGACTTCGGAAGAAATTATCCGAAATGCCGATCTGGCGTTGCATAATGCGAAGCTTGAGGGCCGAAATACCTGCCGGCTCTTTGCCCCCAAACATGCCGAAAAGATTGCGGCGCGCCGCCGTATCGAGCATGATCTGGGGCGCGCTGTCCTGCACGATCAGCTCGCCCTCCACTATCAACCCCTCATCAATGTTTCCAACCGCCAGGTCGTCGGTTTCGAGGCGCTTTTGCGTTGGCGCCATCCGGAAATCGGTATGGTTTCGCCGGCCGAGTTCATACCGATCGCCGAGGAAACAGGACTGATCGCACCGATAGGCCGCTGGGTTTTGCGCCAGGCCTGCGAAGAAGCAATGCGCTGGCCAGACGACTTGCGCGTTGCCGTCAATCTGTCCGCGATCCAGTTCAAAACGTCGGCGCTGGTGGGTGAAATCAGAGAAGCCCTTCACACCAGTGGTCTGCCGCCTCATCGCCTCGAACTCGAGGTCACCGAAACAGCACTGCTCCATAATACCGAAAACACGGTTTCCCAGCTTCGAGAGATCGGAACGATGGGCGCGCGCATTGCCATGGACGATTTTGGCACCGGCTACTCGTCACTCAACTATCTGCGCGAATTCGCCTTCGATCGTATCAAGATCGACGGCAGTTTCATCGCCGAACTCGGTTGCAGTTCGGAAGGCGACTCGATTGTCGAGGCAATCGTCGCCCTTGCCCGCTGCCTGGGCGTCGAGACGACGGCCGAGGGGGTGGAGAAGCCGGACCAATTCGCGCGCCTCGCGCACATGGGATGCAGCGAGGTCCAAGGCTATCTCTTCGCCCGCCCGCGCCCCGCTGCACAGATCGCAGAGATGCTGGATGCCGGTGCGAAAGCCGTTTCAACGATGCCATCGGCGCCGGCGTCACTCGACTTGAGCGCAAACGAATACCGACTGGCGAAATGAAGCAGGCTCGCATCCTCTGACAAAACCTTTGAGGCCGGTCAGGAAGTCCCTGACGTCGGTTTCGACAATCGACGTTCGCGCGACGGCGCCGTTTCCAAGTGCGAAAAAATGGTCCATCGCCTCGCGCCGGCTGAACCCCCATATCGTTTCGCAATCAATACCGCCGCCCTCCGCCACCGTTTCGGCGGCCAGATAGGTCCCAAAGTAGTGGACCCCGTCGGTCTCCGGCGCGATCGCGAGGCGCGCATCGGACAACAGGATCTCCTTCATGCGCAGCCACTTTGTGAAAGGCGCGGCATCAGCGACCAGGTAGGTCCACTTCACCAGGATCGGCGCGAGCACGACGCCGCGTTCACGCGTGGCCCTGATGCGCTCCCCGTTATCAAAGGCATCGAGCGGAACGTGCGACTGCCGACGGCCACCCTCGCGGGCCTCAGGTCCCTGTCCCGTCTTCAGTGCCTGGCGCTTCAGGATTTCGCGCGGCGACGGTGTCGAAAATGTTTGAGCCTGTTCCCGGTGCATGGATTTCCCTCCGTCGCCGTTTCGCGTCATTGGTCTTCGTGAGTTGTCTTCGTGAACGGCCGGGCCGGCGCGATCTGCCCGCCTGCAATTGGGCTGGCAACCACACCCGCCCGGCCGCCCTCGCGGTCTTAGCTGTCCTTAGCCATGAAGTCGGCGGACGGCACGCTCACGCGCTCTTTCTCTTCCGTCGCCTTCTTGTCGTCGCCGGTCATATGCGGCTCGAACGGCGCGCTGATGCCGGTGCGAACCTGGAAGTTCACCGATTTGACCTCGGCGTTCTCCCCATCCCCCGTCATATGCGGTTCGAACGGGGCACTGATGCCCGTACGGACCTGGAAGTTCACCGAAGACACCATCGGCGCCTCGATCGAACCTGATTGGTCGATCCACGTTCTGCTCAGCATGACACACTCCTTGCTGAAGTTTGGCTCGGCCGCCTCGCCAGCCTGGCGGCAGAGTTTGTCTCAGTTTTTTTAATCGCTGGCGGAGATGATGTTGCGCTCAAGCAGTTGCGCAAAACCTGACTGGAATTGCTGCCGCGCCTTGTCGGGCCCGACGCGCTCCCCGATCGCCTCGACGAAATCATGTTCGATCTGGGCGTAAGGCCGCCCATCGCACAACTCGACGATGAAGAAGGCGGTCGCATTGAGGTCGATGATATCGGGCTCTGACGGCGTGAAGGCGTAGGCGTGCCCCCACTCTTCGAACGGTCGCAGCACGACATCAGGAGTCTTCGCGTAGCAGCCATTCCGGGAGAACATTGAGATCCACTCCTTGGTTGTTGTGAATGCAGTAGGGGTCGGACGCGGTGAACCGGCCGTGGAATGCGTAGGCCGTCGACCGGCATCCCCCGAGCGTGCCCTGGGTCTGTGAGCATTCCGCACACGTCTCCTCGACGTCGCTTTGGCGCAGCTGCTGATAAAGCGGATGGTTCCACGTCTCGAGGAAGGGGCGTTCGGTGACGTTGCCGAAGTCGACATATTCCCTGAGGTAGGGACACCCGATCGACTGGCCGGTCGGGCTCACAGCCGCATTCTGCCAGCAGCAATTGCCATCCTTGGGATGCCACGACTGCATCAACTGGACGCTCGCCGGCACCTTCACCGAGTTGAGTGCGGTCATCATTTCATCGGCTGACAGCGACAGCTCCGCCCAGTTCTTCTTGGCCCGCCCGAGCGGGTAAAGCCGCAAGACGCCGACCTGATCAGCCCCGATGCGCTCGGCGAGATCGACATAGTCCTGCAGGTGCTCGTGATTTTTGCGCGAGAGGATGCCAAGGATCGTGACCTTGATGCCTTCAGCCAGCGCGTTCTCCATCCCGGCAACCGCCCGGTCGTAGCTCCCAGGCGTTCTGGTCAGCTCGTCCTGAACGTCGGGCCGCGCGGCGAACAGGTCGACGTAGAGCCGGCCGACGCCAAGTTCCTTCAGCCGCTTTGCCCGCGCCTTGTCGATTCCGACCGCGTGCGTGCGAATGGCGACATAGAGCCGGCGATTGACGTGCGCCAGAAGCTCTTCGAAGTCGGGACGGTCGAACGGTTCGCCGCCCTCGAAGAAGATGTGCAGGAAGTTGTCCCGCACCAGTTCGTCGATGAACGACTTCCACTGATCGGTCGATAACTCTCGGGCCGGATCGTTCTTGCAATCAGCGTAGCAAAGCTTGCAGTCCATGCTGCACGTTTGCGTCACGCAGATGGTCAGCTTGAACGGCTTGTCGAGCTTGGGGCGCGGCCACGCTTGCAGCCCTTCGGTCTGAGGCCTGAATAGTTCGTTCATGGCGCGCGTTCTCCTTCCACGATTTCGTTCATGTTGGTGCCGTTGATGCTCGATGGCTGCCGCTGCGTTTCGAGTGCGCCGCGACGAGGCCGGAGCGCGTTCATCGAAAACGACAGCGGCCCCCATCCTGTCTCCGCCGACCAGCGCTCAGGCTGGCCGCCGATAAGCGCCCGAATGAGGTCATCGCGATCCAGTCGCCCGCCGCTGCGATGCGCGCCCTCGATCGCGAGAACAACCGCACCTGAAACCATTGCGGCGGCAGCACTCGTCCCGCTCCCGCGCATGAAATCTTTGGTTTTGGATCGGGCGCCCCAAAGACCTGCCCCGACGGCGGCAAGCGTCGGGGCTTTCAGCTGTGTTTCAACGACCTGACGCCACGGCGCCGGCCCCCGGCCCGAAAGTGCGAGAACGCGTTCTGGACCGCATCCCGCGTCGATCCCGGCCACCGAAATCACACCTGGAGCGGTCGCAAGCGAGGTCAATGTCGCAGCCCCCGTGGCCGGCACCAGCCGCGAGGCGGTTCCGGCGCAATTGCGCTCGACCCAGGCATGAACCTTGGCGACGTCGGCGTTCGCCGCAGCGGTGCGCAGCTCGACATTGAAATGCAGATCGCCATCAGGTCCGCCGCCAGCTTCAAGTCGATCCGGCGCGACGAGCAGGTGGATGCATGACAGGCAACCGTGGCGACCCGCCTCATGTTCGCCAACGGCCACGAGTTGACGCCCGATCGCCAGTCGCTGCACGCCGGTGCAATCACGCGACAACGAGAGGCGCGCCTCGTCTGCTGCATGTCCGCGCACACTGAGAACGGCATCGATCGGTTGGTCCGACCAGACTTCAAGCTTCTCTGGAACAGGCCCGCGCGCGCCCATCCGCCAGGCGAATTGCGCCCTGTCACCGGGTGCAAGCGTTGTCTCGAAATGCCCGTCGTCGGCGCCGGCATTGCCTGTCCCGACAACAACGAAGATCATCGGGTGGGCTTCGTCAAAACTGCGCGCGGCAAGCCGGGTGAGCGCCGCGTTGACCCGTGCGCTGGAATGATGGCTGCCGGCCCAGGCACCGATACTGAGATTGAACACGATCCCCGCGGGCGACAACTCGAGCGCGGCTGCGAGGCCCCGATCGAGCGCATCAACAATGGCACCGCTGTCATCGTAGCTGCGCCACCGTGACGTTCCCGGCTCTGCCGCCTGCACCACCAGAAAGAACGCGTTCAAGAGAGGTCTCGCGCCAGGCATCATCCGGCAACGCGAGCTGGACGCCGATCAGCGTCGCTTCGGGCGCAACCCCGGTGAACTTTGCCGAACGTGACCCCGCCGCGATCGAGGCAACCCAGCTGCCATGCGCCCCGACGATGACGCCGTCCGGACCGAAGTAGTTCGCATGCGGGTCGTAGATGGCGTCTGCCGGTTCTCGTCTCCCGCTGGCATCACACTGCCGGATCAAACGGTTGATAGCGCGCCGGTCGAAAGTTGCGCCGTTCTGGTCGATCAAGTGCGCGAACCGGGTCGTCCCGTCCGCATGTCTCAAACTCGGATGAAGCAGGTCGAAGCCATAGTCGATGATGCAGCAAACGACGCCACGCCCGCTAAGCCCTGTCAGCTCCGGGTGAACACCCCCGTGTTGCAACGCGTCAGCATTGAGGTCGCTGAACCTGGCTGGCGGGCAGGGCGTCCGCATATCCATCTGCTACTCACTTGACGCGTTCGTCGAGATGGCGGGCTTTGAGATGGTGGCCATCACGACGCAAGCGGAACCGAAACCTGTCGATGGACAAACGTTAACGAGCTCCACGCGACGCGCGCCCCGGTAATTACCTAGTTGTCAGACCCCTTGCCTTTGTTGCAGCCGGCACGCCATGCGCGTTTCGGAAACGTGCTGCCACAAACAAGTTCGCCGACGTTGCGTGGCAACGTCGGCGAGCGATTGTATCAGCGTTGGTGAGTTCTGGTCTGCGGACGACTTACGCCACGAATGTCGTGAACGTTTCCGGGGCCTCGCGTTCGGTGCGGAAGCTGTTCACCACTGCCTCCGGGTCCGGGTAGCCAAGCGCCATCCCGCACACGAGCTGCTGCTCCTTGGGGATCCCCACGTGTTCGGTGACGGTGTCGTGATAGTTGCAGAACGCAGCCTGCGGGCAGGTCTCGAGACCATGGCCGCGTGCCGCCAGCATCACGGATTGGATGAACATGCCGGTGTCGATCCAGCTGCCAAGCTCCATGTCGCGATCGAGCGTGAAGAACAACCCGACAGGCGCGCCGAAGAACTCGTAGTTCTTGCCGTGCTGTTCGAGCATCCGCTCCTTGTCGCCCTTCTGGATGCCGATCGTGCTGTAGAGCCCCCAGCCACAGGCGCGCCGACGCCCGATATAAGGCTCGCGCCATTCGACCGGATAGTAGTTGTATTCTCGTTTGCCGGCATCGCCCGCATAATGACGCTCCAGCAGGGCTTTCGAGAGCTTATCCTTGGTCTCGCCCGCCACCACCCAGACCTTCCAGGGCTGAATGTTGGAGCCCGACGGCGACCGCCCCGCGGTCTCCATGACTTTCAGGATGACCTCCCGCTCGACCGGCTTGTCACCGAGAAATGCCCGTGTGCTCTGCCGTCCGACGATGGCCTCTTCGACACTGATCATGAGTTCTCCTATTCCCAAGGCGCGCCGACGCTTTGGCGCCTTCAAGATTGCATTCAGGCTTGACGCCACGCCGCCAGCCCTGTCAACCCAGCGACGCGCAACAAACGGATGAATGGGCACTCGCCTTGATTTAGTGGCCCCGGCTGCCACATCCACCCGCCGCGTGATATGTGATTGGCGCTCGAACCGTCGGCCCGGCGTGCCGCTGGCACACGGGCGCGATAAGGAACCTCATCTTGAACACCCGGTCACAGGCAGACGACAGGTCATGGCAGGCGCGCGCGTCCCATATCGCCCTGACGATCGTGATCGCCGTCGTCGGCGGGCTCGCGTTTCAGGCAATCGGCGTTCCAGCGCCCTGGTTGTCTGGTCCCGCAACCGCTGTTGCCATTGCCGTGATCGCAGGATATCGCATCGATATTCCCGTCGTCCTGCGGCATCTTTCGTTGATGTTCCTCGGTGTCCTGATGGGCTCGTCCGTAACGCCCGACACGCTTGGACAGCTTGCCCGCTCGCCGCTCACGGTTGCAGGCCTGCTGGTTTGTATCGTCGTCATCATTTTTTGCGTCCAAACCTACCTGCGCCTCGTCCACGGCCATGACCCGGTCACCGCCCAGCTCTCCGCCGTCCCCGGTGCCTTGCCGTTTGCGCTGGCAATGGCCGAGGAGGCCGGCGCCGACGTGCGCCGCGTCGCGATCATCCAGATGATCCGGTTGGTGGCCCTGCTGGTTTTCCTGCCGTCGGTCTTTGCCTTCTTCGGTTATGTCGGGGACGTCGCAGACAGCCCCGTCGCTCAACGCGAACTGATCCTCACCGACGTTGCGGTCCTCATTGCTTGCGCCATCGCCGGCGCGGTGCTTCTTGAATGGCTGCGCATGCCTGCGGGCGTGATGTTCGGCTCCATGATCGCCGGCGCTCTGCTCTTCGCAACCGGCACTGTGACGACAGGCCTTCCCGAGTGGATGATGCTTCCAGGCTTCGCGGTAATTGGCGCAACCGTCGGCTCCAATTTCCAGGGCACGGACCGGCGTTTGTTCCTGGGCACGCTTGCAGCTGGCATTGGATCCGTATTCGTCGGTTCCCTGGCGTCGATGCTCACAGCACTCCCGGTGTCATATCTGACAGGCCTGCCACTCGCCCAAATCTGGCTCGCCTATGCCCCTGGTGGCGTGGACGCGATGTCGGTGCTGGCGCTTGCCATCGGGCTGGAACCGGCCTTTGTGGCCATGCATCACCTGACGCGGTTCTTTGCGCTTGGTGTATTCTTGCCGCTGTGGCTGCGCCCCCGCATCAGGGCCGAGCGTGCGAAAAGCCGATGACATTGGATCTGCTTCGCACAATCTCCATATCCAAGTGGCAGCGTGACATTATAGCTTGCGATCTACAACCTGACGGAACCGCGAATTAATGGGCTTGGTCATCATCATAGTGCTGGTGATCCTGGCGCTGGCGTTCTTGCCCCAGGTCTGGGTGCGCCACGTCATTCAGCGTCACGGCGTCGACCGGCCGGATTTCGCCGGCACGGGCGGCGAGTTTGCGCGCCATATCCTGGACAAGCTGGGCCTCTCCCAGGTCGGCGTCGAGGAAACCGAAATCGGCGATCACTATGACCCGGAAGCCAAGGTCGTGCGACTGTCGCCGGATCATTACCGCGGCCGCAGCCTCTCCGCCGTGGTGATCGCAGCCCATGAGGTCGGCCATGCTATCCAGGATGCCACCGACTATCCGCCTCTGAAGGCGCGCACCTCCATTGCCAAGACCGCAGCCTGGCTCCAGAACGTCGCCGTGGTCATTCTCATCGCCGCGCCATTCATGGTGCTGATTGCGAAGTCACCGGCAATCCTCCTTGTCCAGGTCGCCGCCATCGGCCTCATCATCCTGATGACGATTGCGATGCACGCGGTCACCTTGCCGGTGGAGTTCGATGCAAGCTTCCGGCGCGCGATGCCCATCCTGGCGGCCGGCGGCTATATTCCCGACGATGACATGCCCGCGGCCAACCAGATCCTCCAGGCAGCGGCGTTGACTTATGTGGCGGCCGCCGCGATGAGCGCACTCAATATCTTTCGATGGCTGAGGTTCCTCCGGTTCTGAGCCCGCTGCCAGCACGTCGATCAGCTCGCGGCCCGCCCGGACCGGTGCCGAGTTTATCCCTCTATTCAAGACGATCGCGATGCCGCCCCGCTTTTTCTATCCTGACACGCCGGATCTGCCGCTGCCGCCCCGCCATCGCTTCCCAGGCGGGAAGTATTCGCGCCTGCGCCAGCGTGTCATGAGCGAACGCCTGTTGGGCCGCGCGAGCCTGACGGCCTCACCCCCCGCGGCCTTGGCGGACCTGGCCCGTGCCCATTCGGACGACTATATTGGCGCCGTCCTCAAGGGCACTCTCAGCCCCGAAGCACAGCGCCGCATCGGCCTGCCGTGGAGCGCGACGCTGGCGCGCCGGTCCCGCGCCACCGTCGGCGGCTCGCTCGCAGCGGCCCGCGAAGCCCTCTCGCACGGCATCTCGGGCCAACTCGCCGGCGGCACACACCATGCCCACCGCGACTTTGGCTCGGGCTATTGCACCTTCAACGACCTCGCCGTTGCAGCCTTGGCGCTGCTCGCCGACGGCAGCGTCGACCGCGTCGCCATTCTCGATTGTGACGTCCATCAGGGCGACGGCAACGCCGCAATCCTCGCCACGGTCGAAAACGCCTTCGTCGTCTCGATCCACGGCGACAAGAACTTCCCCTTCCGCAAGGTGCCCTCTGACATCGACATCGCACTGGCCGATGGCACCGAGGACGCCGGCTACCTCGCAGCGCTCGATCAGGCACTGGAAGCGATTTCCGCCTTCCGCCCGGATCTTCTCCTGTATCTGTCCGGAGCAGATCCTTTGGCAGCCGATAGCCTTGGCCGTCTGTCTGTCACCCTCGATGGCCTCGCGCGGCGCGACCAACGCGTATTCTCATTTGGCCTCGACCGTGGCCTCCCCGTGGCTGTCGTCGCCGGCGGTGGATATGCCAAGCCGATTGAACTCACCGTGGACGTTTACGCACAGACCTATGCAACCGCGGCCCGTATTCACGCGCTCTGATCGCGCCTTGTGGCTGACACGTCTTCACCGCGCCATTTCGTTTTGCGGGCGAATCTGATCTCACTCATGTGCAACACAATCATCCTGACGTTGTCGGGGGGATTGGAACGAGAGGGACGGCAATGGCCAATTTTGCGACGCATATTGGCGTTGGCACTGTTGTTAGCGGCGCGCTCGCGACCATAACGCTTGCAGCCGACGTCGTCGCGCCCGAGAATCTGGTTGCCGTAACGATGGCTGGCGTGCTCGGCAGCATCCTTCCCGACATCGACCTGAAGGATTCACGCGCAAGCCGCGCCCTTTTTTCCGGGCTTGCAGTCTTCTTTTCCTTTTGCGTGCTGTTCGTGAATGCCGCTCACTATTCAATCGCTGAGCTGTGGCTGTTGTGGCTCGGATCGTTCGTGGTTGTCCGCTATGGCGGCGAGGCAGCTTTCCACCGCTTCTCGTATCATCGCGGGATATGGCATTCGATCGCGGCAGCCTTGTTCTTCTGGTTCCTCACCGCCTGCGTCTTCTACTACATGCTCGACCGCCACGAAGGGGTTGCCTGGCTCGCGGGTGGCTTCCTCTTCGTTGGCTACCTGTCACACCTCCTGCTTGACGAGATTTATTCAGTCAACCTGCTCGGCCAGCGCCTGAAGCGTTCGTTCGGGTCAGCTTTCAAAATCATCGATTTCAAGAACCTGGGCGAAAGCGCAACCGTGGTCGCCCTGGCGCTGATCCTCTTCTTGCTGTCCCCGCCATCGAAGCCGTTCGTCGACGGCATCGCGTCCGGTCACCTGTGGGCTGGCATCCAGCAACGCCTGCTGCCGAAAGATGCCTGGTTTGGTGTGTTCGGTGAGAACGTGCTGTTGGGCCGGGACGGAACCGCAACACCATCCAGCGATATTTCGACAGGTTCCCTTCCTGGCTCCGAACGGCCGTAGATTTGAGGTTCAAGGCCCTGAAACTGAAACAGGCAGCGCTTCAAGCGCTGCCTGTTTCAGTTTCAGAGTAAGTTAAGACGGCCTTAGGTGCAGTCGGTGCCGTCATATTTGACGTAGCTCGAAAGGCGCGGCTTCAGATAGAATTTCTCTTCGAGCTTCTTTGTTGTCTTGATGAAGTAGTCGAAGATCAGCGGCGTGTAATTGTACTCGACCTCGGTGACGATGACGCTGTCGCCGGCTTCCACGACGCCCGTCGGCAGTGTGTAGGTTGAATCCTTCGGATAGCTGCCTGTGCCGCCGTTATGTGAATAGGACCAGCACACGGTGGTATTGTTGACGTCGTCCGGCGCAGCGATCACGTTCAAGACGGTGAGTTTCAGCAGCGTATGGTCATACGGCTTCACCAGTTCATCAATGATGTCCATGATGCCGCTCATTTCGGACGACGTCAGCGATTTGGAGCGTGCGACCAGGTCTGCCGTAGAACTTGCCACCTGACTGACGCGGCGGTCGACGGTGATGGCCTGGCTGAATTCCACGGCACCGACAAACATCATGACCATAAGCGGCACGACCATCGCAAACTCAATTGCCGCGACGCCGCGTTTGTCGCTTCTGAAGCGCAACAAACGGCCAAGCGATTGATGGACTAGTTTACGCATCTGATACCTCGGTGAAGTGGGGCTGTTGCCCAGTGGGATACTCATCGCTTGAATATCAATTGTAGGGTTCGGTCTTGAAGGTCGTGGAGGCACGGATCATCGCCGAACCATTGCCCATGTCGCCGAGCTTCAGGAACGGCAGCTTGCCGGCCAGTTCCCATTCGTAGCAGACGGTCACAAGCACAACTTCATTGGCCGCCCCCGGCACTGTCGTCGCGGTGGCGTCCGGCACGAGATCGCCCGCCGTGTCGACACACGGCGGCGTCGTTACCGCGCCAAAGTTGGAGAACGACGTGACGTTGACCCGCAGGTTGCCGGCACAGTCGACGTAGCCCGGCGCATAGCTGCACACGTCATCCTTGAATTCGGTGGTTGTCTTCCCGGCCATCTGGGCCTGACCTGTACGCAGCTGCCTGGCGGCCTTTTCGACGGCGTTCTCAAGCGTAAACGTCGTGAAGTAGTAGAGACCAACCGCGATCGTCCCAAACAGCAGCATCAAGAACGGCATCGCCACCATGGCGAATTCGACGGCGGTAAAGCCGCGCTCGTCCCGAGCGAACGTCGTTGTAAAGGACTTGACCCGCGACACCATGCTTTTTGCTGGTTTTACTTCTAGGGCACGCATTACTGATTTGCCTCTCAAGACAGGGAAACGCTTTTCGAACTCTAAAAGAGCGCTAAATTCGTGAAAGAATTCTTTAAGTTCGTAAGTATGCCAATGGCTTGGTTAACGCGTTTGGGACGAGTTTAGTGGAATTTTCACGACTCCTGGCCCGGTCGGATCGAGCAATTCGCGCGCGGCCACACACACGAAAGCCGCCCAACGTTGGGCGGCTTCAGTCATTCTGCATCCAGATCGATTGCTGGATCTAACCGAGGAGGGGGCGGTTACTGGCCGGCGCCGCTACCCGTATCCTGGCCCTGCGAAAGCTTCATCTTCAACTGGGCGTTTTCCGCGTTCGTCTTGAAGTACAGCTTTTCATCGCCGACCGTGATTGTCGGATTGCAGAGCGGAGAGCAGTTATAGGACTCGCGCGAGATGCCGCGGCGCAGATTGACGACTTTCGTCTGGTCCTGCAACACGACAACGAGCTGCTCCTGGATCACGTTCTTCTCTGCATCGAGGAGGATGATGTTGGTCTTCCCGAACGATTTGCCTGTCACCACGAGCAGATCCCGCGACTGCACCGAGACGTCGGCGATCGTGGGATTGCCGATGATGATCTCGCTGACCGGCCGCGAAATCCGCATAAGCTGCGACTGATCGTACTTGACGATGAGGTCGTTGGCCTTGGCCTGTGTCGCCCCGAGCGCGGATGCGGCAACCAGCGCAGCCCCGGTCACCAGGACGAGCCAATTTCGGAATGAACCATTCGTGGAGCTTGTAAGCATACCCGACATCGCATTGAGCCTCATGACAGCTAAGGTGTTGACCGACATCTAGCCATCAAGGTGTGAACAATTCGCAAACGGCTGACCTGAACTGGCGCGCGTGAAGGCTCCGGTTCGCAGCTGCGCACATGGCCGAACAGCAGAAAATCAAGGTCCATATAGAGAGCCTATATATAGAGCGCAGCCTCCGAGCCTGATTCCAGGCCCGCCGCCGTCCGCGCGACCAGCCGTTCGCGCCCCGGGGGCGCAGGCGTTTTCTTTGAGGGCGCGAACGCCGTACCGCCGCCGACACCAGCAGCCCGCTGCCCCGAAAGTGGGGCGCCCTCCTTGTCGCCCCCGATGAGGTCGACGCGCTAAGACCGGTTTGACAAGACTATGGAATAAGCCTGACGCATGACCGGAGGTGGTGAAATATAATAATGAAACGAATAATTTACCGTAATAACTAGGCAGGTTAGGGTTTAGTTGTTTGGTAATATCTGGAGGGCATATTCGCTCTTGTCAGAGCCAAAACGGCCTGACGTCTCACAGACCAATAACGGTCTAATCTAGTCTAGAGTTGGGAGAGTTGTCATGAAATTGTTCGCTCGCTTCGCAAAGTGTGAATCTGGTGCTACCGCTATCGAATACGGCCTGATCGCTGCTCTGATCGGCGTTGCCATCATCACGGCTGTCACGAACACCGGTACGGCCATCCAGAACACGTTCAACACTGTTGAAGGTGCGCTCTAATCCTAATCGGATGAGCTAAGATCCTGGAGTTCCATCAGGAGCTTCAGGGTCGGCCCAAAAAAAGATCCGTTGAGCTGTCTGCTCAGCGGATCTTTTTTTTGTCGGGTTTTAGGGATTCATATTGTGTTATTTATTATGCTTAGAATTGTTAGGAGTTATTACGTTTCGTGGGTCTGTTAATAATTGTGAATATCGATCGGGATAATATCAGGGCTGTCAGGGAACGGTGAGCGGCAACATAAGCAGCCACCAGCGTCGGTAGGCAGGAGTGTCAGGTATGTGGAGTCCAGTTGTTTCATTTTTGAAGGCCGACGACGGCGCGACATCGATCGAATATGCGCTTATCGCGGCGTTCATCGGCATCGTCATCGTGACGGCCGTAACGAACATCGGTCTTGATCTTTCCAACGTCTTTAACGATGTGATCGCCGGTTTCTGAGGACGGTAGGTCATGGTCGCAATGAAGAACGGGTGGCCGCGAGGCCACCCGTTCTGCGTTTAGCCCGCCTTTACGCAGTTCTGCTACGAATTGGCAAAGTCGCACCCGTCAAGGGTATCGGTAGCGAATATGCAGATGCAAGTACAACGAGAGCATCTGCGGTCGAGGTGGAGAAGTCATGTCGTTGGAATATTCTCTGTTGCTCATCTTTCCTGGTCTGATGGCCTTTGCGGCCATGATGGACCTGTTCACGATGACGATCCCGAACCGCATTTCGATCATTCTTGTCGCCGCGTTTCTGGTCGCGGCGCCGCTCACCGGAATGGGCTGGGAGCAGTTCTTCATTCATCTTGGGACCGGTTTCGCAGTCCTCGCGCTCGGCATTCTGCTCTTCGCGTTTGGCCTGCTGGGTGGCGGCGACGCGAAGCTGCTGGCCGCAGCCTCCCTATGGCTCGGCTTCGACAATCTCCTCCAGTACGTGGTGATGGTCGCCATCATGGGCGGCCTCTTGTCCATCGTCCTGCTCGCCTATCGCGGGATCCTGCCGCCGCGCTGGCTCCTCGGCCAGGCCTGGGCCATGCGCCTTCACAATAAGAAGGAAGGGATCCCCTATGGCCTGGCGCTCGCCGGCGCAGCGCTCTGGGTTTTCCCGACAACAGGTTGGTACAACGCCGTCGCAGTCTGAGTGTCGGCGCTCGCAGAACAAAAAAGGTTTGCCACACAACACGTGCCTGGGTCCGGCGCCGCTGTGGAGCGCCACCGTCGCCGGTCACACGCGAAACCCATCTTTTCTGGGTCGGCAACACCGCCCGGCGTCATTAACGCTGTGTGACGGAATCCGTCTCGATACGCCGAAAAATTGAGGGCCCCGTCCCAAAAAAGATGTCCGATTAACTTCATTTTGAGGTTTGTCCGCCAATTTCACTCCTCAAGGACGGATTGCGTCATCGGGATTGAAAGGACCAGTCGGCACATGAAACGCGCCCAGTTGCTCGGCATCGGTATCGCCGCGATTGCAGGTCTCGGAGCCTTCATCGGCATGAAGACCCTTACGAACCGGCCACCCCCGAAGATTGTCCAGAAGGAAACCATCGATTCGACCGAGGTCCTCGTGGCGCAAACTGCGATCGGTCTCGGGACTTCTGCGACCGCCGCCATGTTCCGCTGGCAGGAATGGCCGCAAAAAGCGGTGACCCCGGCCTATATCACGCGCCGGAGCAGGCCAAACGCCGTTCGCGAACTCTCTGGTTCGATCGCCCGCTCTCCTATGATTGTCGGCGAGCCGATCACGGAAACCAAATTGATTTCGGCAGGCAAGGGCGGCGTTCTCGCAGCCATTCTGCCGGCCGGCATGCGCGCCATCTCGACCCGCATCACGGACCAGACCGCAGTCGGCAAGATGATCCTGCCGAATGACCGGGTTGACGTGATCCTCACGCAAAGGAAGCGCGACAGTTCCGGCAGCGAGCAGCATGTCTCTGACACGCTCTTCCGCAACATTCGCGTTCTCGCCATCGGCAACCAGCTCGAAGCGAAAGAAGATCAAAAGAACGCTGAGGGCAACGTCGCAACGCTCGAGCTGACATCTCAGCAATCCGAGTTGCTCGCCCTCTCCAACTCGATGGGTGAAATCTCGCTGGCTCTACGCTCGATCGCCGACCTGAGCGCTGACAAGGACCAGCAGGAAGTCTCCAAGAAGTCAGAGGAAGGCAGCTCTATCTCGGTTCTGCGCTACGGAATCAAGCGCCGCGCTTACGGCGTTAACTAACCATCCACCCTCTGTCCGTAACGTCGGAGGGGAAGTTTTCATCGAGTCGTTTTTTAGTGTCCGTGTGCGTCTGCGTTCGAGTTTCTCTTCCATTTCGGTAGCTCGTCAAAAGGCTGACACCCATGCGATACACATCAAGAAAGGTGGTTTGCGCCGTGCTGGCCTCCGCGGCCACCTTCGCAATGACCTGCGCCCTCCCGGGCCCCTCAAGCGACGCCCAGGCCGGCAGTACTCCACGTGACGGCGCACCGGTCGCAGCGACGTCCCATCGCTCGGTGATCTCCATTCGCGACAGCCGTGAGCTGCCGATGACGAAGGGCGTCACCGTTGGCATCAACAAGTCGCTGCTCATCGAGCTGCCGCGCCAATTGCGTGACGTGGTCGTCTCCGACCCCGCCATTCTCGACGCCGTCGTCCAATCGTCGAACCGCGCCTACCTGATCGGCAAGAAATACGGTCAGGCCAACGCGTTCTTTTTCGATGAGCACGGCGAGCGCATTCTCACACTGGAAATCCAGATCGACCGCGACACCGCCGGGCTCGACGCTCTTTTCCATCGCCTGATCCCGGGTTCGAACATCCGCACCGAGGTCATCAACGACACGTTGATCCTCACCGGCAGTGTCCGCAACCCATCGGATTCTTCGAAGGCCGTTGAACTCGCCCGGCGCTTCGCCGTGACGATCGACCCGAAAGCCAACGTGACCGGCGAACAGAAGGTCGTGAACATGCTGGCCGTCGAAGGCGAAGAGCAGGTCCAGCTCCGCGTCAAGATCGCGGAAGTTGAGCGCACCGCCTTGAAGCAGTTCGGCATCAACGTCGGCGCCATGATCAACAAGGGCAACTTCACCACGACCGTGCTCTCCGACAACGCCCTGCCGGTGACCACGGCGGCCGGTCTCGGCGGCCTGCCCTTTGCAGGTGTTGCAGGTGGCGCGCTCTCGCTGTTCTCGAACTCCAACCCATTCCAGAACTCCGGCTTGACGAACAGTTGGAACGTCGGCGGGTCAGAGATCTCTCATGCTTTGAGAGCTCTGGAGCGTAACGGCCTCCTGCGCACGATTGCTGAGCCGAACCTGACGGCGGTCTCCGGTGAGACGGCAAAGTTTCTGGCCGGTGGTGAGTTCCCGATCCCGGTCGCCGAAGACAACAACTCACTGACGGTCGAGTTCAAGGAGTTCGGTGTCGGTCTCGCCTTCACGCCGATCGTCATGTCGGAAGGCCGCATCTCGCTCAAGATCGAGACGGAAGTCTCCGAGCTCTCGAACGAAGGTGCCGTCAGCCTCGCCAACATCACGATCCCGGCTCTGAAGAAGCGCCAGGCAAAGTCGACAGTCGAACTGCCCTCTGGTGGCTCGATCGCGCTCGCTGGCCTGATGTCCCAGAACACCCGCCAGAACCTCGATGGGTTCCCGGGACTGAAAGACCTGCCGGTTCTCGGAGCACTCTTCCGCAGCCGTGACTTCCTCAAGGAAGAAACCGAGCTGGTCGTGATCGTGACCCCCTACCTGGTCCGTCCCGTCGCCCAGAAGCAGCTTGCCCGTCCCGACGACGGCCTTGCCCCGGCGTCTGACAGGGCAGCCAACTTCCTGGGTCACCTCAACCGCATCTATGGCCGCGGCCACAACGTGTCCGCCGGCTCCACCAAAGACATCGGCTTCATTGTCGAGTGATGCCCAGGGCTGGAGAAAGATCAATGACGAGTTTGATGAACCAACCGGCCTTGGAGCGTTCAGCTGAACGCACGGGCCTCCGCAGAACGGCTTCCCGTCTCGCTCTCGTGGCGTTGGCAGCCGCCGCCCTTGGCGCCTGCCGCGCCGATCACGCCGGGCCTCAGGTTGCAGGCTGGTCGCTCATCGACCCCGCCGAACGCCACCCGATCCTGGTCTCGGAGCAGCCGGTTTCCATAACGCTGCCCGTGCATCGCGGCTCGTATGGCCTCTCCAACACCTCACGCAGAAGCGTTGCTCAGTTCCTGCACAGATACCGCACGATCGACAGTGGCAACTCACGCCTCGTGATCTCGGCCCCGAGCGGCCGTTCCAACGAGGTTGCCGCGATGCAGATTGTCGGCGAAGTGCGCGAAATGATCTCGGAGGCAGGCTTCCCGTCCAACGTCGTTCGCGTTGAGCCGAACCCGGGGGCTAGCAGTGTACGGCTGTCGTATCTGCGGGTCGTTGCAAAGGGACCGGAGTGCGGCATGTGGCCCGAGCACCTCGAACGCCAGCCGGATAACCTGAACTACGCCAATTTCGGGTGCGCCACGCAGCGCAACTTCGCCGCCATGGTCGCAAACCCAGCCGACTTGGTTGGCCCGCGCACCCAGACGCCGCGTCCCGCTGATCGTCGCGACTTCCAGTGGGGTCGCTACACCCAGGGTGAGCAGACCGGCGCCAAAAAGAGTACCGAGGAAAAGATCGATACTCAGAACTCGTCCGAATAACGTCTTTGTCCGGAGATACGACTATGTCTGATCAGAACCGTTACGACGATGAAGTCGTAGAGAAGGATCCCGCCCTGGAAGCCGAGGGCGCTTACGAAGCGGAATACGACGAAGATGCCGTCTATGAGGACGAGTATGAAACCGAAGGTGGCGATGTCGCCATCTTCGACGACGGCATGGACGAGAAGCAGTTTGCCGAGGCAGCCGCCCAGGTGCGCCCGGTGCCCCGCATCTCGATCCAGTGCTTCTGCGAACTGCCCGACACGGCCGAGACCATCCAGGTTGCCGCCGAGGATCGTCGCCTGACCAAGGCGCACGTCTCGGTCCACATGGGCGGCGCTGAGGCAGCCGTCGCGCACTATCAGGAAAGCCCCACGCCGAACCTGATCGTGATCGAATCGGGCCTGTCGCGCGATGAGATGCTCTACGAACTCGATGCGCTCGCGGAATGCTGTGACGCCGGCACGAAAGTTCTGGTTATCGGCCGCGTCAACGACGTCCTGCTCTATCGCGAGCTGCTCCGCCGCGGCGTCAGCGAATACCTCGTCGCCCCCCTCAGCCCGCTCCAGCTCATGGACGCGATTTCAGGGCTCTACAACGATCCTGAATCCGATCCTGTCGGCAACACGATTGCCTTTATCGGCGCCAAGGGCGGCGTTGGTTCATCGACGATCTGCCACAACGTCGCGTGGACGATGTCTGAGATGATGCGAACCGATGTCGTCATCGCCGACCTCGATCTCGCCTTCGGCACCACCGGCCTCGATTTCAACCAGGATCCCGTCCAGGGCATCGCGGAAGCTCTGCAGTCGCCGGAACGTCTCGATGATCAACTCCTCGATCGCCTGCTGACAAAGTGCACGGACCACCTGAGCATTTTCGCAGCCCCAGTCGTGCTCGACCGGGACTACGATATCTCGCCGGATGGCTGCGACATGGTCATCGACGTCGTGCGCCAGAACGTGCCCTACGTCGTCGTCGACCTGCCGAACGCTTGGTCCGACTGGTCAAAGCGCATCCTCACGCAGGCCGATGAGGTCGTCATCACGGCCGCGCCGGACCTTGCCAACCTGCGCAACGCCAAGAACATCGTCGACCTGCTCAAGACCGCGCGCTCCAACGACGGTCCCCCGCACCTGATCATCAATACCGCGAACATGCCCAAGCGTCCCGAGATCGGGGTCAAGGAGTTCTGCCAAAGCCTCGACATCGATGCGAGCGTCATCATCGAATTCGATGCCGAGAACTTCGGCCAGGCCGCCAACAACGGCCAGATGATCGAAGAACTCAACAAGAAGGCGAAAGTCGTTTCCGCCTTCCATTCCCTCGCGGCAACGCTGATGCATCGCAAGGAAGCCGTCGTTGCGGCGCCAAAGAAGAAGGCCTCCGGCCTGGCGCCGTTCCTCAAGAAGCTGAAGCTGGGCAAGTAAGGAGACCGCGATGTTCGGAAGACGTTCGGGCGAACAAGGCGCGCAACCGCGCAGCCCTGCCCAGAAGCCTGCCGCGCCAAAGCAGCCCGCAGCGGTAACCGAAAGGCGTCCGGCTCAATCGCGCCCGGAGGCGGCGTCCGCGCCGGAACCGGCGCGCGAAGCACCACCGACCGGCGAACCGTGAAGATATCGTGCCGACCAAAGGTCGCTCTGAAGACTACTATGACGTAAAGACGACCGTCTTCAACGCTCTGATCGACACGATCGACCTCACCCAGCTCGCCAAGCTCGATCCCGCGGCGGCGCGTGAGGAGATCCGCGACATCGTCAGCGAGATCATCCAGATCAAGAACGTCGTGATGTCGATCGCCGAGCAGGAAGAACTGCTCGAAGACATCTGTAACGACGTCCTTGGCTATGGTCCGCTCGAACCGCTCCTGGCGCGCGACGACATCGCCGACATCATGGTCAACGGCGCCGAGCGCACCTTCATCGAAGTCGACGGCAAGGTCGAACTTTCAGCGATCCGGTTTGCCGACAATTCCCAGCTCATGAACATCTGCCAGCGGATCGTGAGCCAGGTCGGCCGCCGCGTCGATGAATCGAGCCCGATCTGCGACGCCCGTCTCCCTGACGGCTCACGTGTCAACGTGATCGCCCCGCCGCTCGCCATCGACGGCCCCTCGCTCACCATTCGTAAGTTTAAGAAGGACCGCCTGCCGCCTCGAACAGCTCGCCAAGTTCGGTTCGATCTCGCCGGCCGGCAAGACGCATCCTCGAGATCATCGGCCGTGTCCGCTGCAACGTCATCGTCTCGGGCGGTACGGGTTCCGGTAAGACGACGCTCCTGAACTGTCTTTCCGGTACGATCGACATGGACGAGCGCATCATCACCTGCGAGGACTCCGCCGAACTCCAGCTCCAGCAGCCGCACGTCGTCCGCCTTGAAACGCGCCCGCCCAACCTTGAGGGCGAAGGCCAGATCACGATGCGTGACCTCGTCAAGAACTGTCTGCGTATGCGCCCTGAACGCATCATCGTCGGCGAGGTCCGCGGCCCGGAGGCCTTCGACCTTCTGCAGGCAATGAACACCGGCCACGACGGCTCGATGGGAACGCTCCACGCCAACAGCCCGCGCGAGGCCATCTCCCGTATGGAATCGATGATCATGATGGGCGGCTTCACGCTCCCCACCAAGACGATCCGCGAGATGATCACCGGCTCCGTCGACATCATCGTCCAGGCCGCCCGCCTTCGCGACGGCTCGCGCAAGATCACCCACATCACCGAGGTGGTCGGCATGGAAGAAGAGGTCGTCACGCTGCAAAACCTCATGGTCTACGAGATCCTCGGCGAAGACGAGAAGACCGGCAAGATCATCGGCCGCCATCGATCCACGGGTATCTCGCGCCCGCGCTTCTGGGAACGTGCCGAATACTACGGTGAGAGCCACGCCCTGGCCGAGGCCCTGGCCTCCTCTGAAGTCAAGGACGACGACGGCTCGGTCATGGGAGATTGATGATGATTAGTCCGGAGTTGATTCAGCTTGGCGCGATGGTGGGTGCGGCGATTGCCGCAGCCGCACTCGCCTTTACGGTCGCATACCCCTATGTCAGCGGTGACGTTGCGACCGAAAAGCGCGTCAAGGGCGTTACCGAGAGCCGTGGCAGCCGCACGAAGCGCATCGTTCAGGTCGAGGAGGCAAACAGCCGCAAGCAGGCCGTTGCCGACACGCTGAAGGAGATCGAGCAGCGCACGGCGAAATCGAAAAAGCAGTCGCTTCGCATCAAGCTGCTCCGTGCTGGCCTCGACATCTCCACCAACATGTTCTGGGCCGCGAGTGCTGTTGCAGGCGTCGTTTTCGCCGTGACAGGCTACTTGCTTGCGCCCACGCTGCCGGTTGTGGCCTATGCAGCGTTCGGTTTTATTGGGGCCTTTGGTCTGCCGCGCTGGGTCATCGGCTTTCTCACCAAGCGCCGCCAGAACTCGTTCGTTGCCGGTTTCGCCGATGCAATCGACGTCATCGTGCGCGGCGTCAAGTCGGGTCTCCCACTCAACGAGTGTCTCGGCATCATTGCCCGCGAGAGCAGAGAACCGTTGCGCTCTGAGTTTCAGGAAGTCGTCGACCAACAGCGTGTCGGCGTCCCTCTGGCCGAAGCCCTCGATCGTCTCATGGGCCGCATGCCGCTTCCCGAAGTACGCTTCTTCGCGATCGTGATCGCGATCCAGCAACAGGCCGGCGGTAACTTGTCGGAAGCTCTTGGCAACCTTTCCGGTGTGCTTCGTGCGCGCAAACAGATGGCCGCCAAGGTTCAGGCACTGTCTGCCGAAGCCAAGGCCTCCGCCCTCGTGCTCGGCAGTCTTCCGTTCGCCGTGATGGGTATGGTCTACCTGTCGACGCCGGCCTACATCGCGATCCTCTTCAACGAGAAACTCGGCCAGTTCATGCTCTTTGGCGCCGCCATCTGGATGAGCTGTGGGATCTTCGTCATGAAGAAGATGATCGCGTTCAAGTACTAGTCGTCGCCTGTTCATGTGCGCCAGCCGACGGCTGGCGCCACAACGAGATTTGCAACACGAAGCGTCCGGCTTTGGACGCACTTTGAGGACTGGCAGGTGCTGTCATGATTATTGAATTCATCGACCTGATCATGAGGCCGCAATTCCTCGTGATGGTCGCCGCCGCGATCGCAGCCTTTGCGACCGTGCTCACGATTGCGATGCCGATGCTCGATCGGGATCGCATGAGTCAGCGCGTTCGGGTCATGGCGACGGAGCGCGACAAGATGCGCGCCACCCGCCTTGCCGAGATGAAGACCAAGGACGGCGGCAAGACCCAACTGCGCCAGGCCCCCAAGGGCTTCATGGCCCAGCTCGTCGACCAGTTCGACCTGCGTTCGAAGTTCGAAACGGACGACCTCAAGAACAAGCTCAAGATGGCAGGCATGCGCGGCCAGGCGCCGCTCTATGCCTTCGTCTTCTTCCGCATGATCATGCCACCGGCTGTCTTCGTGGCAGCCCTCGTCTATCTCTTCGTCATCGCCCCGGGCCTCGACTACCCGGTGCCGGTCAAACTGATGATGGCGGCAGGCGCCGGCTTCCTCGGCTTCTATCTGCCGAACATGTTCCTCGAAAACATCATCCAGCGCCGTCAGCAGTCGCTCAAGGATGCCTTCCCGGATGCCCTCGACATGCTGCTCATCTGCGTCCAGTCGGGCATGTCGATCGAGGCGGCCTTCGCCAAGGTCGCGAAGGAAATCTCGAACCAGTCGATCGAACTCGCCGAGGAATTCTCTCTGACGACCGCGGAACTGTCCTACCTTCAGGACCGTCGCCAGGCCTTCGAGAACCTCGGCAACCGGACCGGTCTGCCAGGCATCAAGTCGGTCGCCACCGCCCTCGTCCAGTCCGAGCGCTACGGTACCCCGGTTGGTCAGGCTCTGCGCGTTATGGCTAAGGAAAACCGCGACATGCGCATGATGGAAGCCGAAAAGAAGGCCGCGGCCCTGCCGCCGAAGCTGACGGTTCCGATGATCCTGTTCTTCCTGCCAGTTCTGTTCGTGGTCATCCTCGGTCCCGCCGCGATCCAGGTCATGGAAATGCAGAACAAGTAGGCCAAGACCGTCACTGTGAAATGTATCGTCGACACAAGCGGCAGGAGCAGGTCTCCTGCCGCTTTCGTTTGACTCTATTCGACCGGCGGCTGATTGCGCTTTTCGATCTCGAGGCGATGCGGGCTCGCGTTATAGGTGCCAAGCACGATCAGCTCGCTCGAAAAGAACGAAAGCTCCTCCAAGGCAAGGCGCACGCCACGCTCTGAGGGATGGCCCTCGATGTCGGCGTAAAACATCGTTGCCGTGAACGTGCCCTCGATCTGATAGCTCTCGAGTTTCGTCATGTTGACGCCGTTGGTCGCAAACCCGCCCATCGCCTTGTAGAGCGCCGCGGGCACGTTGCGCACCCGGAACACGAACGTCGTCACGAACGGTCCGGCGCCGGGCTCCGCGTCGTCCGGCTCGCTGGCCAGGATCACGAACCGCGTCGTGTTGTGCTCTGCATCCTCGACGTCGGATGCAAGGATTTCGAGGCCGTAGATCTCGGCGGCCAATGCCGGCGCCAGTGCCGCTTTGGTCTTGTCCCCCCATTCCGCGACTTCGCGCGCAGCCCCCGCCGTATCGCCCGACACATGTGCCTTCGCACCGATCTTGCGAATGATGTTGCGACACTGCCCAAGCGCATGAATGTGGCTGTAGATATCGGTGAGCTGGTCGAGGCTGGCCCCTTTGAGGCCCATCAGCTGGAACCGGATCGGCAGGAAGTGTTCGCCAACGATATAGAGCCCGGCGCTGGGCAGAAGGTGGTGGACGTCGGCAACCCGGCCCGCAAGCGTGTTCTCGATCGGGATCATGGCGTAGGTCGCCTCGCCCGACTTCACCGCCTGCAACGCATCCTCGAAGGTCGGGCACGGCAACGGCTCCATGCCCGGGAACCGTTCCAGGCACGCAACATGCGAATTGGCGCCCGACTCACCTTGATAGGCGATCCGTCCCGTCACTGGCTTGGCGCCCTGTCCGTTCGCATCGCCCGGATTTTCCCGTGCATTCATGTGTTCACGTTCCTGCTCTCAAGGGTCATACTCTATCGAGTAGAGTTGTCTTTGTCTGGCGCCAGCATGTCGCGAGCGCGCTCCAGGTCAGCGGGTGTGTCGACCCCCAGCGGCACCGTGTCAACAATCGCAACGTCGATCCGCATGCCGTTCTCAAGCGCCCTCAGTTGTTCCAGTTTCTCTCGTTGCTCGAGCGGCGAGGGTCTCATGCTAACGAAACGCTCCAGCGCCGCGCGCCGGTACCCGTAGATGCCGATGTGATGATAAAGCGGCCCCTCGCCTGTTGGTGCCGTTGCCCGGGTAAAATAAAGCGCCCTGAGCCGCCCGGGTTCGGACTGGCCAATCGTGCTGCCAACAACCTTTACGACGTTCGCAGAGGTCTTCTCGTCGTCCGTGCGGATTTCGGCGGCGAGCGTCGTGATCGCCGTCTCCCGGTTCGAAAACGTCTCCAAGCATGTCCGCACGAGCTGGGGCTCGAGGGTTGGCAGATCACCCTGCAGATTGATGATGAAATCCGCATCCAGTTCCGGGTCGATCCGACTGACCGCCTCGAAAATTCGGTCGGAACCCGATTGGTGGTCATTTCGCGTGATGGCGGCTTCACCACCGGCCGCCCGGATCACTGAGGCGATTTCTTCCGAATCGGTAGCAACGACAACTCGGCCGATCTCAGCCGCCATTGCCCGCTCCCAGACATGCACGATCATCGCCCGGCCGTGGATATCCGCCAAAGGCTTACCCGGCAGCCGCGTCGCCTCCAGCCGGGCGGGAATACACACGATGCATCGCGACATGGCGTCCTGTCCTTCTGGATTTGCCGGGAAGTCGGTGACAAAAAGTCTCGCCCTGACCGTCTAGAACAATGAGCGAGATGCTTGCAACCGGGATGGGAAAACATATAGTGCGGCCAAATTGGGCCGGCGCAGACGAGATTCTGCACGCGACAAGGCGCCCGTTTGTGGGCGTCAACCGGCGAGGAGGAGCTTCGGGACGATGAACAGCGATACGTTTAACTGGCTGGCGATGGCCGCACTATCCGCATTGCTGATCATATTCGGGACACCGGTCCTCGTCGAGGTCGTAAAGGGCGGACACGCCGAGCATCACGGCGAGGAAGGCTACAAGCTTCCCGTTGAAGTCGCCTCAGCTTCCGCCGGCGGCACCGCCGCGCCGGAAGAAAAGGCCTTCAGCCTTCTGACGGTCGCAGCCCAGTTCCCGAACACCAGCGAAGAAGCCGGCCAGCGCCTCTTCAAGCAGTGCGCCGCCTGCCATACCGTCAACGAAGGCGGAAAGAACGGCATCGGCCCGAACCTCTGGAACATCGTTGGCCGGGGTAAGGGCTCCATTGACGGCTTCAACTACTCGAACGCCATGAAGGAAAAAGGCGGCGTCTGGGGCTTCGATGAGCTTGCCAACTTCGTCCACGACCCGAAGGGTTGGCTGAGCGGCACGAAAATGGCCTACCGGGGTCTCAAGAAGGATGAGGATGTTGCTGCCATGCTGCTTTACCTGCGCAGCCTGAGTGGCGACCCGAAACCCCTGCCGGCCGCCGAAGCACAGCCGGCCGCGACACCCGCCGAGAAAACTGAAACGGCGCCCAAATAGCGCATCGCGCCTCGGCTTGCCGCGTTACCAATATTTAAGGCCAGTTATCAGCCTGTTTGTGCGACCCTGCTCCTCGTCGAGTGGGGTCCACCTGCGTTTGGGCGCCCGCAAACACTTGAATTCTGAACCCAACGCCATGATTGATGGTGTTGGCCATCCGCCCGGCCATAATTTTGGATAGCTTCGAGCCGCAACGAAACCGACGAGTGAGGCATAGAATGGCAGCGCTTTTGACCACCACGAAACGCCTGGCGACGGCCGTGATTGCAACGATCATGTTCGCCGGGCCGGTGCTGGCCAACGGTTCGCATGGGCTCTCAATCTTTGGTGAGCTGAAATATCCGCCAGACTTCAAGCACTTCGACTACGTCAATCCGGATGCGCCGAAAGGCGGACGTATGTCGACGATTGGCGGTATCAGCTTCGACAGCTTCAACCCCTTTATTCTTAAGGGTGATTCGGCAGCCGGCCTCAGTTTGTTGTTCGACACCCTCGTCGAAGCCGCCCAGGACGAGCCCGACGCCGCATACGGCCTTGTCGCGCAGTCCATTGAGCGCACATCGGACGGGCGCTCAATTACCTTCCATCTTCGCCCCGAGGCCCGCTTCTCCGACGGTTCACCCCTGACCGCGGACGATGTCGTTTTCTCATTTACGACCCTCAAGGAGAAAGGCCACCCCTCCTACCGCTTCGCGTTGCGCGATGTGGAAGCGGTCACCGCTGACGGCCCCCACAAGGTGACCTACACCTTCACGGGCAACCGCCTGCGCGATCTGCCCCTGACCGTCGGCGGCCTCCCGATTTTGTCGAAGGCCTATTACGACAATGTCGATTTCACGAAGACGTCGTTGACCGCGCCCCTCGGCTCCGGGCCCTACAAATTGACCAACTACCGCGCGAACGCGTTCGTCGAATACACCCGCCGCGATGATTATTGGGCGAAGGACCTGCCCGTCATGCGCGGCCGGTACAATTTCGATACGCTGCGCTTCCAGTACTACAAGGACAGAGGCGCGGGCTTCCTGGGGCTCTCAGCCGGCGAATATGACCTGCGCGAGGAATTCACATCGAAGCAATGGGCGACCGCTTACGACTTTCCCGCCATCAAGGATGGCCGCGTGAAGCTGCTCACGCTGCCTGACGAAAACCCCTCCGGCACCCAGGGCTGGTTCCTCAATACCCGCCTTGCCAAATTCTCCGATCCCCGCGTGCGCCGTGCGATCGGCTACGCGTTCGACTTCGAATGGTCGAACCGCAACCTGTTCTACAATCTCTATAAGCGCACCACGAGCTACTTCGAGAATTCGAACATGAAGGCCGAGGGCAAGCCCTCACCGGAAGAACTGGCGATCCTGGAGCCCTACCGCGACAGACTGCCGGCAGAAGTGTTGGGCGACGTCGAGACCCCGCCCGTCTCCGACAGCTCGGGCCGCGACCGCAAGCTCCTGCGCGAAGCCGATAACCTGTTGAAAGACGCCGGTTGGGCGCTCGATGGACGCAGGCGCGTCAACGCCAAGGGCGAACAGCTCAAGATCGAGTTCATTCGCGTCGATGCCGCCTTTGACCGCATCATCTCGCCCTTCATCACAAACCTGAAGCTGCTTGGCATCGAAGCCAGCATCCGTCCCGTCGACGCCTCTCAATACGAGCAACGCCTCAAGTCATTTGATTTCGACGTTGCGATTGCCCGTTTTGTCATGAGCAAGTCGCCCGGCGTCGAGCTGCGCAACTATTTCTCCTCCGACGTCGCTGACGTCAACGGCAGCCGCAACCTTGCCGGCATCAAGAACCCGGTCGTCGACGAACTCATCGACAAGGCGATGGGCGCGACCAGCCGCGGACAGCTCGTCACCACCGTCAAGGTGCTTGATCGGGTCCTCAGAGCCTATAACTATTGGGTGCCCCACTGGTACAAGGCATCCCATAACCTTGCTTACTGGGATCGCTTCTCACGCCCACAGGACAAGCCGAAGTATGCGCGCGGAATTCTCGACACCTGGTGGTATGATGAAGCGAAGGCGGCCGCCCTTGCGGACCGCTGAACGTTCACCAGCCCACCCGTCATCAACCCTCAGATGTAAGCCTTGGGAGTAGACGACCTGAATGGCCGCTTACCTCATCAAGCGACTGCTTTTGATCATTCCGACATTGCTCGGGATCATGGCGATCAACTTTGTGATTATCCAGTTCGCACCGGGTGGCCCCGTCGAGCAGGTCATCGCGCAGTTGACCGGCACGGCTGGCGGCGCGACCTCGCAGATCTCCGGCGGCGGTGGAGATGGACTAGGCTCCGGCGCGGCGCCCGCCACCCTCAATGAGACCGCTGGCGATGCCTCCTCCCAGTATCGCGGCGCCCAGGGGCTGGACCCTGAATTCATCAAGGAGCTCGAGAAGCAGTTCGGCTTCGACAAGCCCGCGCATGAGCGCTTCCTGCTGATGATGAAGAACTACCTGACGTTCAATTTCGGAAACAGCTACTTCCGCGACAAGCCCGTCATCGACCTCATCATAGAGAAACTGCCCGTCTCGATTTCACTCGGCGTCTGGATGCTGATCATCTCCTACATGGTCGCGATCCCGCTCGGCATCCGCAAGGCCGTCAATGATGGGTCGCCGTTCGACGTGTGGACCAGCGCCGCCCTTGTCGTCGGCTACGCGCTGCCTGGCTTCATGGTCGGCGTCTTCCTGCTCGTTGTTTTCGCCGGCGGCTCGTTCCTCCAGATATTCCCCCTCGGCCAGCTCACCTCCGACAACTGGCACACCCTCTCGCTGTTCGAGAAAGTCACCGACTATTTCTGGCACCTCGTCCTGCCGCTGACCGCGATGGTGATCGGCGCTTTCACGACCCTGACGTTCCTGACCAAGAATTCCTTCATCGACGAGATCCGCAAACAGTACGTTCTGACGGCCCGCTCCAAGGGACTGACCGAGAACCAGGTCCTCTACGGGCACATCTTCCGCAACGCCATGCTGCTCATCATCGCGGGCTTCCCGGCAGCCTTCGTCTCCGCATTCCTCACCGGCTCCCTGCTGATCGAGGCAATCTTCTCGCTCGACGGTCTGGGTCTTTTGGGCTTTGAAAGCGTCATCAAGCGCGACTACCCCGTCGTCTTTGCAACGCTTTACATTTTCGCGCTGATCGGGCTTCTCGTGCAGCTCGTCTCGGATTTCGTCTACACGATCGTAGATCCGCGTATCGACTTCGAAAGCCGGGAGGTGTGATCCGAAATGGCCGTCGAAGTTGAAGCAGAACGTCGCGTCTCGGGCCCCGCCGCGCGCGCACGCGCCGCAGCCAGCGATAACCCCGGGCTATGGAGCCGCATCCGCCGCTCGCTTGAGCTGACGCCGATCAACCGCCGCCGCTGGAACAATTTCAAGGCCAACCGCCGCGGCTATTGGAGCCTGTGGGTCTTCCTGACCGTCTTCGTCGTCTCGATGCTGGCCAACGTGATCGCCAACGATCGCCCCATCCTGGCGAGCTATAAGGGGGAGATCATGTTCCCCGTGCTCTTCGAATATCCGGAAGACAAGATCGGCGGCTTCCTCGCCACCATCGACTACCGCGAAGAGTTCGCGCGCGAGGAGATCAACGCCCACGGCTGGATGATCTGGCCCCCGATTCGTTATTCCTACGACACCGTCAACAACAACTACCCCAACCGCAAAACCGAAAACGGCGACTGCCTCGGCTTCCCCGCCCCACCCTATTGGTTGAGCCCAAACCAATACTGCGACGCCGATGATGCCGCAAAGCTCGCCCAGTATCACGCCTTCGGTAACCGCAACTGGCTTGGAACCGACGACCAGGGCCGCGATGTCGCAGCGCGCGTCCTCTACGGCATGCGCATTTCGATCCTCTTCGGCCTGATCCTCACCGGGCTCGCCTCGATGATCGGCATCGCAGCCGGCGCCGTGCAGGGCTACTTCGGCGGCCTCGTCGACCTCATCGCCCAGCGGATCCTCGAGATCTGGTCGTCGATGCCCTATCTCTACGTGCTCATCATCATCTCATCGGTCCTCATTCCGGGCTTCTGGACGCTGCTCGGCATCATGCTGCTCTTCTCATGGACCTCGCTCGTCGGCGTCGTGCGCGCGGAATTCCTGCGCGGGCGCAATTTCGAATACATCACTGCGGCCCGCGCCCTCGGCGTCTCGAATACGACGATCATGTTCAAGCACCTGCTGCCGAACGCAATGGTCGCAACCCTCACCTTCCTGCCCTTCCAGTTGACCGCCGCCATCACGGCGCTGACCGCACTCGATTTCCTCGGCCTCGGCCTGCCGCCCGGCTCCCCCTCGCTCGGTGAACTCCTGCGCCAGGGCAAGGACAACCTCCAGGCCCCGTGGCTCGCGCTGACGGCTTCTTCTCGATCGCGCTGCTCTTGAGCCTGCTCGTCTTCATCGGCGAAGCGGTCCGCGATGCCCTCGATCCGCGCAAGACGTTCAGATAGAGGCTCGCAAGTGACCGAACCCCATCAGTCCAACCTCGTGCGTGTGCGCAACCTCTCCGTTGACTTCAATGTCGATGGCAAGACCAACCACGCCGTCGAGCGCGTCTCCTTCACCATCAAGCAGGGCGAGACCGTTGCACTCGTTGGCGAGTCTGGCTCGGGCAAGACGGTCTCCGCGCTTTCGATCCTCCGCCTTCTGCCCTATCCCGCAGCCTCGCACCCCTCCGGCGAGATCTACTTCCACGGCCGGAACCTGCTGACGCTTGAAGAAAACGAAATGCGCGCCATTCGCGGCGGGCGCATTTCGATCATCTTCCAGGAACCGATGACGTCGCTCAACCCGCTGCAGACGATCCACCAGCAGGTCGGGGAAACGCTGCGCGTTCATCGCGGCATGGACCGCGCCGCCGAGCGCGCCCGTGTCCTCGAGCTTCTCGACCGCGTCGGCATCCGCGAACCCGAAAAGCGCCTCGCGTCCTACCCCCACCAGCTCTCAGGCGGCCAGCGCCAGCGTGTGATGATCGCCATGGCGCTCGCCAACGAGCCTGAACTCCTGATTGCGGACGAGCCGACCACCGCCCTTGACGTCACCATCCAGGCCCAGATCCTCGAGCTCCTCCAGGAGTTGCAGCGCGAGATGGGCATGGCGATGCTCCTGATCACCCATGACCTCGGCATCGTGCGCAAGATGGCCGAGCGCGTCTATGTCATGAACGGCGGCAAGGTTGTCGAGGAGGGCAACACAGCCCGCGTCTTCGACACGCCTGAGCACCCCTATACCCGCCACCTCCTCGAGGCAGAGCCGGCCGGCGATCCGCCGAAGGCCGATGAGACGGCGCCGGTGGTGATGGAAACCGAGAACCTCAAGGTGTGGTTCCCGGTCAAGCGCGGCCTCCTGCGCCGCACCGTCGACCATATCAAGGCCGTCGACGGCATCACCGTGAAGGTCCGCGCCGGCCAGACCGTCGGCGTCGTCGGTGAATCGGGCTCGGGCAAGACCACCCTCGGCCTTGCCCTCCTGCGCTTGATTTCATCGGACGGCCCGATCGTGTTCATGGGCTCCAACATCGAGAAGTACAATTCGAGCCAGATGCGCCCCTTGCGCAGCGACATGCAGATCGTCTTCCAGGACCCTTACGGCTCGCTGAGCCCGCGCCTGTCGGTCAGCCAGATCGTCGAGGAAGGCCTCCTCATCCAGAACCCGTCGATGACCTACGACGAGCGCCGCCATCGCGTCGGCCAGGCATTGGAGGACGTCGGCCTCAAGGGGGAGATGCAGGATCGCTACCCGCACGAATTCTCCGGCGGCCAGCGCCAGCGCATCGCCATTGCCCGCGCCATGGTCCTCGAGCCGACCTTCATCATGATGGACGAGCCGACCAGCGCGCTCGACATGAGCGTCCAGGCTCAGATCGTCGATCTTCTGCGCGACCTCCAGCGCAAGAAGAACCTCTCGTATCTTTTCATCAGTCATGATTTGCGCGTGGTTCGCGCCCTCTCGAACCACGTCATTGTCATGCGTCAGGGCAAGGTCGTCGAAGAAGGTGCGGCCGAAGAGATCTTCACCAACCCGAAAACCGACTACACCAAGGCCCTGCTTGCAGCTGCCTTCAACCTCGAGGCGCGCCAGCTCGCCGACGCCGACGAGTAACAACGAGGAAACTCCATGGCCCTTTTGATAATCGGCTCCGACCGTGCCGGTGAATTCCACGACATGGCCTGCAAGGCCGCACCGGATCGCGACGTGCGCCTGTGGCCGGAAGCGGGAAATCGCGAAGATGTCCGCTACGCTCTCGCCTGGCACCCGCCGGAAGGTGAACTTGCGACATTCCCGAACCTGCGCCTGGTCGTCTCAGTCGGCGCCGGCGTCGACCACCTGTTCCGGGACGAGGCCCTCCCCGATGTACCGATCGTGCGCTATGTCGACCCTGACCTGACAACGCGCATGGTCCAGTACGTCGTCCTCCACACCCTCTTCCACGTCCGCCGCATGAGCGAGCATCTGGACCAGCAGCGCGCCCGGCGGTGGGAATACCTGCCCGAGCCGATGCCCGGCGAAGTCCGCGTTGGCATCATGGGGATCGGTGTGCTGGGCCAGGCCGCCGCGAACGCGCTCAAGGGCCTCGGCTATCAGGTCCGCGGCTGGAGCCGGTCACCGAAAACGGTCAACGGCGTTGAATGCTTCGCGGGAGAAGACGGCCTCGATGCCTTCCTCGCCGGCACCGACATCCTCGTTGTCCTCTTGCCGCTGACCCCCGATACCCGCCACGTCATTGATGCAGCCCTGCTGGCGAAGCTTTCGACGTCCGGCCGCCATCACCGCCTGCCCGGGCCGGTCCTTGTCAACGCCGGCCGCGGCGGCCTGCAGGTCGAGGACGATATCCGCAAATGCCTCGCCGACGGCACATTGTATGCTGCCAGCCTCGACGTGTTCGAGACCGAGCCGCTGCCCGCCGACAGCCCGCTCTGGCAGCAGAACAACCTCGTGATCACACCGCACAACGCCGCCGAAAGCGCGACCGAAAGCATCGTCAGGTACTTCATTCGCCAGATCACGCGCCTCGAAGCGGGCGAGCCTTTGGAGAACGTCGTCGATCCGAAGACGGGCTACTGAGCAAGCCGTCCAATTTGGCTTGCCCGCTCTACCTCTGGGAAATGGTCTAACTCAGAGTTGTCCGCGCCGCCGCGTACCTCTTGCCCGATGGCGGCCACGA
Organism: uncultured Alphaproteobacteria bacterium; assembly: GCA_963696075.1. GTDB lineage: Bacteria > Pseudomonadota > Alphaproteobacteria > Rhizobiales > Hyphomicrobiaceae > CAJQQK01. Next base: position 479,084 of record CAVOJD010000006.1, read on the forward strand.
CCACGGAAACGGTTGACGAACGGCAGGCCAACCCGGCTGCGTGAGCGTGTCGTCGTGCCATAGTAGTGATGGTGCGATGTGCTCGTGACGCGCTTCGTCACGTCCTTGATCGAGATGTGCAGCGGCGTCCGGTTCGGGTTGATGATGACATGGCTCGGAGCCGGAAGAGGACGGAACACACGCACACCGGATTCAAGCGAGACCGTCGCCCCATAGAACGCGCGCGGCTCGATCCGAATAGTTTTCGCATCACCGGCCTGAGCGGCAGCTGCAGCTGAAATCAGGGTCGCAAGACCGAGTGCAAGTGTCATGAGAGTACGCATCGCCACCAGTTCCTTTGTCGTCGTTCAGAGTGCTGGTGGAAGTATAGTAAAAGTTAAGGAAGTGGATGAGAAAGATAAGGCAAAAGATTAATAAGAGAGAGATTTCAGGGGGCTAGGGCGTGGCGACGGTTGCGCCTGTCTCGATTGACATGCCGCGCAGGAAATCATCGAGCCGCATCGGTTTTCGGCCAGCCCTCTGCAACTCGAGGCACCGGATGGCACCGGCCCCGCAGGCAATTGCCAGGCGCTCATCAATCACCGTCCCGGCCGGGCCACGATCGCCGTCAGCAGAAATGACCTCGGACCTCAACACCTTGATACGCTCCCGCTTGCCGTCGTGGTCGATCTCGAACCAGGCGCCGGGAAACGGTGACAGCCCGCGGATATGGTTGTGGACGTCCGCGGCGGGCTTCGCAAAATCGATGGCGCTTTCCGCTTTCTCGATCTTGGCGGCATAGGTGACGCCCTCTTCCGCTTGCGCGACTTCCTGCAGACTGCCCCGCTCCAGCGCCGCAAGCGCGCGCACCATCAGGTCAGCGCCAACGTGGGCAAGACAGTCGTGCAGCTCACCAGCCGTCATGTCCCCGCCAATCCGCACCATTTCGGCAAGGCAGACCGGCCCCGTATCCAGGCCCGCTTCCATCCGCATCACCATGGCGGCGGTTTCATCATCCCCCGCCATGATCGCACGCTGGATCGGCGCGGCGCCGCGCCATCTCGGTAGTTTGGAGGCGTGCATGTTGAGACAGCCGTAGCGGGGGGCATCGAGAATCCGCTGCGGCAGGATAAGCCCGTACGCGATAACGACGGCGACATCCGCCTCAAGCGCCTCGAACGCCCGCGCCTCGTCGTCACCTTTGAGTGAGCCTGGATGGCGCACCTCAAGGCCGGCTGCTTCGGCGAACGCCTGAACCGGTGAGGGTTTTACGCCCATCCCCCGCCCGGCCGGCCGCGGCGGCTGCGTATAGACGGCAACGACGTCATGTCCCGCCCCGATAATCTCGCTCAGCGTCGGAACCGAAAATTCCGGCGTTCCCATAAAGACGACCTTGAGCACGTTCCGCTCTCCCCGCATCACGATGGTTCATCGCCCCGGCAGCGCCGGTCCGGCCCTGCGCCTCAGGCGTGTCGCGCCAGCTTCTTGAAACGGCGCACGATCATGTTGCGCCTGAGGCTGGAGAGATAGTCGATGATCAGCTTGCCATCGAGATGGTCGACCTCATGCTGGATCACCGTTGCGAGCAAACCCCCGGCGTCGAGCTCTTGCGGATGGCCGTCGCGGTCGATGTAGCGCACCTTGATCTCTGTCGGCCGCTCGACCTCGACACGAATGTCCGGCAGCGACAAGCAGCCTTCTTCGTAGACGCGCGTTTGATCTCCAAACGAGACGATCTCGGGATTGATCAGGAAGAGCGGATTGCGCCCGGCTTCCTCACTCTCGCCCTCAGCCTCGTCCCTGTCATTGCCGGCATCCACGACAACGAAACGCCGGGCAATGCCGATCTGGTTCGCAGCCAACCCGACCCCCGGCGCGTCATACATCGTCTCCAACATATCATCGAGCGTTTGGCGCAGCTCATCATCAACGCGCTCGATCGGTTCGGCCGGTTGGCGCAGAACGGGTTCTGGAAGTTGGATGATCGGCAGAATAGACATGGAGTTCCGGGTTCTTCTTCTCTTCGTTTTGGTCGCCAGATTGCGCTCGGGCGCAGCCTGGGTCGCCGGCCAGGACCGGTGGCCAGGGTCGATGAATGGGTCGCCACGCGCGCCACACAGCATGGCGCGCCACACTCTATAAAGGGTTTCGCATGCGCTTTTAAAGGGAGCTGTCGCGTCTCGGATCGCGGGGTCGCGACGATGCTGCGCCCCGGCCCCGCGGCGGGAACACCCGGAAAATCGCCTGCCGCCCGATAATATATAGGATTTTGACGCCAGCCTTCACGGATCCGGAAACAGTCCCGGAGACCTTCGAGACCCCGATCCGCTGGCGGTAACGGACCGGCACTTCCCGGACCGCCAGGCCCTCCTCCGCCGCCCGCACCTGCATTTCCACTGTCCAGCCGTAGTTCCGGTCGGCCATCCGCAATTGCTGGAGTGCTGGCATCGCGATCGCGCGAAACGGCCCCAGATCGGTGTAGTGATGTCCCCAAATCAGGCGGATCAGCCGCGTCGCGAGCCAGTTGCCGAACCGCTGCGGCAGCGTCAGTGACCCAGCTTCGCTCTCCCCCGTCACCCTTGAGCCGATCACCATGTCGGCCTCCCCCTTCGCGATGGGGTCGACGAGTTGCGCCATTTCTTCCGGATAGTCGCTGTAGTCGCCGTCGAGGAAGACAACCACATCGGCATTCTCGAGCGCAGCGATACCAGCCAGGCAGGCCCCGCCGTACCCGGGTTCCGGTTCTGGCACCACCACCGCCCCGGCAGCCTGCGCCTGTTCGGCTGTCCCGTCGCTGGACCCGTTGTCGGCAACGATCGTCTCGTCCACCCAGTCGGGAATATCGCCGATCACCTTGGCGATCGCGTCTTCCTCATTGAGCGCTGGTATGACCACACCAATGCGTTGACCAAACCGCATGAACTCTCCCGCTCTAGCTTGAGGCGCTGGCAGCTGCACCCGGTCGGCCAATATCCATGTCAAGCGGCTGCCGCCACGCCCGGTAGGCATCGCCTGCCAGAAGCAGCCAGATTGGCACCCACTGTATCCACACCAGCCAAGGCGCCCACTGATCGTGGTCACCATGAGCGACGAAATGGAAAGAGAGATAATAGAGCGGTAGCAGCACCGTGACACCCATAAGGGCCGTCAGGGATAAGAACGGGAGGAAAACCAGCGCCCACGTCGCATACCAGGGGAACTGCGCCGGGCTGAGCAGGAACAGCGCAACGACGACGATCCCGGCCCTCACCACCCGGTCGCGGGCATCGCCAAGCGGGCGCCAACAAGCCCACAATGCCACGACCCCGACAAGCGCCGCAGCCACGCCCCGGCTGGCCGTTCCAGCCCATGCCACCGGCAAGTCGGCCCACTCCAACCCCGCCCGCATGGCCTGGAGGATCGAGGCAAAGAGCGCGCTGTTGGTTTGCCAGTAGCTCGCATAGGCAACGAAGCCCGACGTCTCGTCCATCCCGCCGAGCAACGGCGGCAGCACCCAGCACACGCCCATTCCGATGAGAATGGCGAGCGCGCCAATCAGCCGGGCGGGATGCGCCAAAAGCGGCCTCAGCACCAACGGCGCCAGCACCGCCGGCCAAACCTTCGCGCCGATGGCAAACCCCAACGCCACCGTCGCCCAAAGCGGCCGCCGCCACGCGAGCAGCAGGACCGCCGCCATCACGAATGGCAGCACGATCGCTTCCATATGGGCGGAGTTCATCAGCTCCTTCACAACCAGCGGATTGAGCCAGTAGAGCGCGATCAACACCAGCGGCTGCCCAAGCGTTGCAAGCAGCCACAGCCCGATCCCGAGCGTCCCAAGTTCTCCGATCAGACACACGACCCGCCACGCCCGCAAACTCCACGGCTCAATCAGATAGGCGGCAGCAAACGCACCTTGGGCAACGGGCGGATAGATCGTCTTGAGATGCGGATGATTGACCCGTTCGAGAACGCCGCGGCCCTCCCCGGCAAGGGTGGTGAGCGTCGGCCCGGCGCCACCGCCAAGAGCATCCCCGGGCGCGGTTGCAAACGGATTGAGACCGTTGGCGGTGACCGCCCCATCCCACAGATAGCGGTAGAAATCATCCTCCAGCACCGGCGTTGATGGGATCATCAAGGCCCGCATAAGAAGCCCGCAACCTAAGATGATGAAGACAATCCGCCGTTCATCGCCAAGCCCGTTGCGCACGGTTGCGAACGACAGGGCCACCACGCCCAGGAAAACGACCCCGGCACCGGAAAGTGCAAGCGCGAACGTGACCATGGGCAGGTCAGCGAGCCGCAAGGCCCAGTCATAGCGGTCACTGGCGATCACCAACCCGGCCGCGAAAGCAACGAAGACCACCGCGGTGCCAAGCCACAGCGCAACGAAAGACCGCAAGATGGAAGGATCAGCCGTGGACGTTTCGGTCTTCGCAGATAAGGTCACAGAGAAAGGCTGTCCAAGCTACACCTTGGCGCGCGATTTAATCGCGGCAAGCAAGGTGCCCTCATCGAGGTAGTCGAGTTCGCCGCCGACCGGCACCCCTTGAGCCAGGCGGGAAAGCTGGACACCGGCAGGCTCCAGCGCGTCGGCGAGGTAATGCGCCGTTGACTGTCCCTCAACGGTGACGTTGAGGGCCAATAGAATTTCCGTGACTTCCGCTTGATGAGCCCGTTCGACCAGCTTGGCGATGTTCAGCCGCTCTGGCCCGATCCCATCGAGGGGCGACAGGTGCCCGCCAAGCACGTGGTAGAGCCCGCGCACCGCGCCAGCCCGTTCCAGCGCCCACAGATCGCCGACCTCCTCCACCACCACGATCATCGTTTGATCCCGCCGCGGGTCTCGGCAGATCGTGCACGGCGACGTCGTGTCGACATTGCCGCATTGCGCGCATTCGGTGAGCTTTTCCGCGGCCTCCCGCATCGCATCCGCAAGCGGCATGAGCATCTCGTCGCGCCGCTTCAGGAGATGCAGTGCGGCCTTGCGCGCCGACCGCCGCCCAAGACCGGGAAGCTTGGACATCAGCGCGATCAGGCGTTCGATCTCAGGCCCTGCAATTCTGTCGGACATCGGGTCCCCTTCACGGCGACGGTGCAAGCGCGATTCGCATCAGCCGAATATAGGCGCTTGGGCCGTCCGGGGTAAGGCTGGCCTCCGGCCCGCTGCGGCACTCAGTCCGCTGCGACCGCCGCGCCGCCTTTGATCAAGTTTGCGATCTCGTCTTCCGAGAACCCGGCCTCGCTCAACACCTCGCGTGTGTGCTCGCCAAGCCGCGGCGGCGGCAGGCGCGTCGCAGACCCGGGCGTTGCTTCGAAATGCAGCGGCACCCCCGTCGTGCGCACCCGTCCTTCGCTCGGGTGGTCATAATCGACGAAGAACCCGGTCGCCTTGAAGTGTTCGTCTTCCAGCACGTCTTCAAGCGTATTGACTGCGATCGAGGGCACGTCGGCCTGCTTCAGCAGCACAGTCCATTCCGCCGTCGTCTTGGTTGCGACCAACTCGGAAATTAGCCCGTAGTACTGGTCAACGTTTTGCGCCCGCGACCGGGCGGAGGAAAAGCGCTCGTCCTCGGCGAGATCGGGCCGGCCCGCCGCCTTGAAGAAGCCCTTCGCCTGCTTGTCGTTATAGGGCAGCACGACCATGAAACCATCGCGCGTCTTGTGCGGACGGCGGTTGGCGTCGAGCACGCGCACGTAACCCGGCGCGGCCAGGGGCGGCACGAACGCGGCGCCCGAAAGGTGCTCGGCAAAATTGAACGAGGTGACCGTCTCGAACATCGGGATTTCGATCTGTTGGCCTTCGCCCGTCCGCTCGCGGTGAAACAGCGCCATCGTGATGCCGGACACCGCATGCAGGCCCGCAACCTTGTCCGCCATCACCATCGGCGCGAAATCGGGCGCCTCCCCCCCGCGTCGCCGCGCAAGGTCCGTGGTCCCCGAAATGCCCTGGATGACGTCATCGTAGGCCGGCCGGTCGGCATAGGGCCCGCTCGACCGGAACCCCCACGCCGAGGCATAGACGATGTCGGGCTTGGCCACCTTCACTGCCGGATAGTCCAGGCCGAGCTTCTTGATCGCCGCCGGTCGCATCGAGTGGACGAACACATCGGCCGTCGCGATGAGCTTCAACAAAGCGTCTTTCGCCGCCGGATCACGCAGGTTGAGCACGATGCCGCGCTTGTTGCGGTTGCAGTTGAGATAGACCCCGCTCATGCCCGGGTTCCGCGCCGGATGCGCGGTGCGCATGATGTCGCCTTCCGGCGGCTCGACCTTGATCACATCGGCGCCCATGTCGCCGAGCGTCTGGGTTGCGTAAGGCCCGAAGATCACGGATGTCAGGTCGATGATCCGGATTCCGCTCAGCGGACCGTTGGCGGCTTTGTTGATGTCGTCTCCGGCCATGGGATTTCCTTGCGCGTTGGGGGGCATCTTTGGGCGATACCCCAGACCGGCGATCAGCGCCACCACATTGGCGATGGTCTCGGGCCTGCCCTGCCCGCCGGTGCACCAAAAAAGGGAATTGACAGAAAACTATAATTCTAGAATTATCGAAATATGAGTCGAACCCAATTTGATATCGCCACCACGGGTGGCCTCGAACCAGCCAACGATGCCGGCGACCTCGGCCACGTCGAGGCGGCACAAGGCTTCGCCGCGATTGGCTCGGAGCCACGCCTCGAAGTGCTCCTGGCCCTCGTCCGCGCAGGGCCGGAAGGCCTCAGCGTCGGCGACATCCAGAAGCGCCTTGGCATTGCCGCATCGACGCTCACCCATCATCTCCGCTTTCTGGCCGCCGCCGGCCTGATCGTGCAGACGAAGACAGGACGCACGATCCGCAATCAGGCAGCCTTCGCCCGGATCGAGGAACTTGCCGGTTACCTGCTCCGTGAATGTTGCGCGGAGCGGAACACTGAAACTGACGCGTGCCGGAATGGCCGGACACAAGGAGATCAACCATGACCGCGCTTGTCGAAACCCTCAAAGGTCTGAAATTTCCAAAGATTGACGGCGCCATTGCCGCGATGGTTCTGATCCTGGCGGCGCTCGCCGTGTTCGCGCCGGCGCAGTTGCCCGTCACGATTTCCGAAGCGCTGACCTCGATCACGAATACTGCGCCCTACATACTGTTTGCCGTCCTGGCCGTGTCCTACCTCAAGGCCTCCGGCGCCGAGGCCATCGTTGCCAAGGCGTTCGAAGGTCGCGAGGTGCGCATGATCATCCTTGCCGCCTTGATGGGCGGGCTCTCGCCGTTCTGTTCGTGTCAGGTCATCCCCTTCATCGCCGGCCTGCTTGGCGCTCGGCACCCCGATCGCGCCGGTGATGGCCTTCTGGCTTGCTTCGCCGTTGATGGACCCGGCAGGCTTTGCGATTACGGCTGGCGCGCTCAGCTTCGATTTTGCTGTCGCCAAGACGTTTGCTGCCGTCGGCGTCGGCCTGTTCGGCGGCTTCGTGATGCTGGCCGCCTCCCGCGCCGGTTGGGTCACGGATTTCCTCAAGGAGCGCAAGTCGGGCGGTTGCTGTGGCGCCAAGTCACCCTTCAAGGGCACGCCCAAGTGGGCCTTCTGGGAGGAAGCTCCGCGCCGTGAGCTTTTCATGCAGGAAACGCTCACCAACGGCTTCTTCCTGCTCAAGTGGTTGTCGCTGGCATACGTGCTCGAAAGCCTGATGATCCGTTACATCCCCGCCGAGGCGATTGCCGGCGTTGTTGGTGGCGACGGCATTGTGCCGATTATTCTCGCAGCCCTGGTCGGCGCACCGGCCTACCTCAACTCCTACGCCGCCCCGCCGCTGGTTGCGGGCCTGATGGAGCAAGGCATGAGCCCGGGCGCGGCCATGTCGTTCGTGATTGCAGGTGGTGTCAGCTCTATTCCCGCGATGACCGCGGTGTTCGCCCTCGTCAAGCGCCCGCTGTTCGCGGCCTACGTCGCCCTCGGCTTCCTCGGCGCGGTGATCTCGGGCCTGTCCTACGGCTTGTACGCAGCGCTGTGAGCCGGCGCATCTGTCGTCGGCCGGTCAACTGGCTGTGCGCCAAAAGCTGTGTCGACCGTCTCGCCGAGGCGGTCGACTTGCCGTTCGATCATCCTCAGTTCGGCCTGCATGCGCTCGACGGCGTTTGCGAATGCGCCGACCGTGACGCTGTCGGGATCGTTGGCAGTCTTGCGGATCGTCTCGATCATCGCATCGAAATCTTCACGGCGGTCTGACATGGCATCCTCCGGCTGGTCGATAATCCGTTAACGGACGTTAACCGGAGGAGCGTTAACGAAACCTTAACTAGACAGCTGCCGGAAGGCAGATGCGCCCTAAAACAGTTTCATTCCCGGCGGCAGCGGCAGGCCGCCGGCCATTTCCTGCATCTTGTCCTGCATCACCGCCTCGGCCTTGCCCTTCGCATCCTGCGCGGCGGCAACGATCAGGTCCTCGAGGATCTCCGCTTCCTCCGGCTTCAGCAGGCTCGGGTCGATCTTGACGCCCCGCATCTCCGATTTGCCGTTGAGCGTGACGACCACCATGCCGCCGCCCGACTGGCCTTCGATTTCCATTTCGGCCAGCGAATTCTGCATCTCCTGCATCTTCGCCTGCATCTCCTGGACCTTCTTCATCATGCCCATGACGTCTTTCATGGAAATCTCCTGGCGTTGCTGATTGCGGCCGCACCCGGCCGGTTGACTGCGAAACTACTCGCCCGATTCGGGCACATCGCTGACGTCGATAATCTTGGCATCGGGAAAAGCTTCGAGCAGCGGTGCGATCGCCGGATCTTTCGCCGCCTCATCAATGCGCCGCTGGCGCTCGGCTCGGATGACCTCGCCGACCGGCCGGGCGCCCATTTCGCGACCGACGGATACAACCCACCGCTCACCGGTCCATTCCGACAGTTTCCGCCCCAGATCACCAGCAAGCCCCTTCGGCGCGCCGTCGAGCGGGAACACCTCGATGCGTCCCGGCTGAAATGAAATCAGGCTGACATCATCTTCAAGGTGCATCCGGAGCTGGACGTCGCGCTTCTGGCTGCACAGCGCAAGCACGTCTTCGTAGGATTTCAGCGCGACCGCGCGCTGCATCGCCCCTGGTGCGCTTTGCGATTCGATGGCCTCAGACGGTTGCGCAATTGCTTGCAGCGGTTGCGCCCCGCCGCTGCGGCCGGAGGCGCGCGGCGCCTCACGGGACACGGCTTCGGCTGTCTGTGACGTCGACGGGCCGCCCCCCGGCCCCCCCGCCAGTGGTGCAGCGCCGCGCCCGGCATCCCCCCCGATCGCCTTGATGATTTCATCCGGCGTTGGCAGGTCACCTGTGTAGGCGATCCGGATCAGCACCATCTCTGTTGCAGCCACCGGGTTCGGTGCCCGCCCGGCTTCCTCGATCCCCTTGAGCAGCATCTGCCAGACACGGGCCATCAGCGGCACGGAAAGTTTCTCTGAAAGCCCGATCGCCCGGTTGCGTTCCTCGCCCGACATCGCAGCCGTGTGGGCTTCGGGCCCCGCCGCCTGCACCCGCGCAATCGCGTGAACGGCTTCCGAAAGATCGCTCAACACCTGAACCGGGTCCGCGCCATCGCGGTGCAGCGCCTCGAACGCGCCCAGGGCATCGGCAACCTTGGCGCCGAGCATCAGTTCGAGCAGATCGTAAATCCGCCCGCGATCGGCAAGGCCGAGCATGTCGCGGACGCGCTCGATCGTGACCTGGCCCTCCCCCATCGCGATCGCCTGGTCAAGGATCGAGAGCCCGTCGCGAACCGAGCCTTCGGCTGCCCGCGCGATCAGGCGGAGCGCATCCTCATCCGCGCTGGCGCCTTCCTTCTGGGTGATGTTCGAGAAATGCTCGACCAGGACCGGCACGTCGACCCGGCGCAAATCAAACCGCTGGCAGCGCGAGAGCACCGTCACCGGAACGCGGCGGATCTCGGTCGTCGCGAAGATGAACTTGACGTGCTCCGGCGGCTCTTCGAGCGTTTTCAGGAGCGCGTTGAACGCGCCCTTCGAGAGCATGTGGACTTCGTCGATGATGAAGACTTTGTAGCGCGCCGTCAGCGGCCGGTAGCGCGCGCTCTCGATGATCTCACGGACGTTGTCGACACTCGTATTCGAGGCCGCATCCATCTCGATGACATCGGGATGGCTCGACTGCACAATCGCCTTGCAGTGCGCGCCGTAGTCCTCGAATTCAACGGTCGGCCCGTCCGCGACGCCTTCCTTCTCGTAGTTGAGCGCACGCGCCAGGATCCGCGCCGTCGTCGTCTTGCCAACCCCCCTGACGCCGGTCAGCATATAGCCCTGCGCGATCCGGTTGGACTTGAACGCGTTCTTGAGCGTCGTGACCATCGCCTCCTGACCGATCAGGTCGGAAAACGTCTCGGGCCGGTACTTTCTCGCAAGCACGACATAGCGCTCGTTGCCGCTCTCGCCTGTGCCTGTCCCGGTTTCGTCAGCGGCCACGCTCTCAACTCCCAAACCACGCTTGGCCGGTCCTCAAGGGTCGAGGCCGGTCCCCAATCTTGTTCGTTAACTTAGAGGGCGCGCGTGGTAAATCAAACCATGAGGCGATGATGGTCGCACCCATGCCCCTGAGCGTCGCCGGCAGGGCACGCTTGAAATAATGGGTTTGAGTGGGAGGCTGAACAACGACCCATGTCGGGCTCGTTAGGGCTGCTTCCTTCCGGACCTGACCCGGTTGGCGAGGGACACGTCCGCGCCAACCTCCCAAGGTCTTTATGGGCATCTTGCACGCGGAACGCAACCGTCAAAGCACGGCGGGAACAAACCGCCAGGGAATGTCGTCAAAGTTACGGAGGCCCATATGAGCGAACCCAAAGAGCCGGCCGGCTCAACCATCATCCCGACGCTGCGCTACCGCGACGCCCCGGCGGCGATCGACTGGCTTTGCGATGTTCTGGGCTTTGAAGCCCACTTTGTCGTGCCAGGCGAGGCGGATCACCTGGTGGCGCATGCACAACTCACGCTTGGTTCCGGCATGATCATGCTCGGCAGCGCCCGCGAGGATGAGTACCACAGCTTCGTCCAGCCGGCGGCCGGCCCCAACGCCCTGCTGACCCAGGCCGCCTATCTGGTCGTTGCTGACATCGATGCACACTACGCCCGCGCCAAGGCAGCCGGCGCAGACATCGTTGTCGACCTTGCGGAACAGGACTACGGCGGCAAGCTTTACGCCTGCCGTGATCCTGAAGGCCAACTCTGGAACGTCGGTTCCTATGATCCGTGGGCCATCAAAGAAGGCTGAGGGCGCGAGCGATCGGCCTGATCAGGTGGTCTCGCCATCGGTCGGGGGTGCGCCCACCGTGGCGGTGTCCAGTGGCTCACCGGTCGTATTGAGCACGACCGTTGCCCCCTTCGCGGCCGACGTCGTCAGCGTCTGCAGCAAGCGAAGATTGAACAGGCCGGGGTTACCCTTGAGCAGCCGTGCGCCGTTCGCCAGATTACGCAGCGCGGCCGTCTCCCCCCGCGCGCGCTCAAGTGCCGCCTCACCGTCCTTGCGGGCGCGGAAGATGTCAGAAAACGCGCGCTTCGTTTCACCCGAAAGCATCACATCCCGCACGTCGATACCGAGGATCTCGATGCCCCGTGATCCAGCCTCCTCAACGGCACCCGCCATCAGTTCGCCGCTCATATCACCGCGGTTTTCAAGAAAGCTGTCCAGCGTTCGGCCTGCCACGGTCTGGCGCAGCGCGATCTGCAAGTCATTGTAAATCAGCTCCAGCGCGTCTTCCGCTGCTTCGTGCTTCTTGCGCGCGTCCTGCGTCCGGTGTCGCACCGCAAGGCTGACTTTGACCGCCAGATTGTCGGCACTCAGCATTTCCTGCCCGGAAATGGTCAGCAGCTGCTCCCGCATGTCCTCGACGACAATCGTCGTCGCGGGACGGAATGACCAATAGCGGCCTGGGCCGAGCGTTTCGGCGAATTTGCCGTTTCGGTAACGCAGGCCGGATTGATAATCGTAGATGGTGGTCACGGTCACGAGCACGCGCGCGACAAACGAGATCATCCAGATAATCGCAGCAACGGCCACGATCAGGATCGCCAGCACGAGAAGGTCGTCCATTTGCTGCCCACCCCTTGGCAATGCCGGTAAAGAATGCCGCTACAGCGCAACGATAACGATGAAGCGCAACGAGAAAGAGATCCCCGCCGTTCCGGACCTCCGGGCGGAGGTCTGAACCTGCTGAGCCCGGCCGCGCGTGCGCCGAAGCGCTGAACGCAGGGATCTCTTCCGTCTTTGACGTGTGCCTAAAACACGGTGCGAAGCGTGACGTGATCTGCAAGCGCCGGATAGCCACTTCGATCATCTCCATCCCCGCCCGGAAATACTAGCTGGTCCCATTCTTTAAGATCAAGCAGGTGGAAATCGCCAGTTTGTTGGCCGCCGCGTTGCGCCGAGCCGATCCATTGTGCTTTTGTCTCGGCCAAATCAGGAGACGTCACCACTATGTTCAAGCCCAATCTCGGCCCCGCCGTCGAGCTCGACCGCCACAGCGACAAGCGCAGCGATGAAACCTTCGTTCAAGGCCACCTGAATGCACCCGAAAGCCGCTTCATCGTGCTGACGGGCGACAAACCGGTCATCAACGCGGTCGGCGAGGGAGAGCCCGGCGCGGTGCGCTGGTTCACGCTGGCCGAACTTGTCGAGATGGGGTTGCCCGCCGACCAGGCCTTCTTCCTCGGCACCCATCCCTCGGACGGTGCCGCGCGCTTTGCCCTTGCCGTTTCCGAACACATCGCAGCAACAGTGCCCAATCCTGTCGAGACGATGCGCCCGGCCGTCGACCTGCGCAGCCTCGCGATGCAAGGCGCGCTGCCGGATGAAGAACTCTGTCTGATCGGCATGGCGAAGGCGCTCAGTCATTGGCACGACAACGCCCGCCACTGCGGCCACTGCGGCGGCACCACGACCATCAAGGACGGCGGCTGGCGCCGTTCCTGCTGGGCGTGCGGGCGTCAGCATTTCCCAAGAACCGACCCCGTCGTCATCATGCTCGTCGTTGATCCGGCCGGCGACCGCTGCCTGCTTGGCCATGAGGCACGGTTCGTGCCCAACATGTGGTCCACGCTCGCGGGCTTCATCGAGCACGGCGAGGATGTCGAGCACGCCGTGCGCCGTGAAGTGATGGAGGAGGCCGGCATCAAGGTTGGCCGGGTCCACTATCATTCGACCCAGCCGTGGCCGTTCCCGCACTCTCTGATGATCGGCTGCCACGGCATCGCCGAGACGACGGAGATCAACATCGACCCGAACGAAATCGTCGATGCGCGCTGGTTCTCACGCAACGAAATCCTGTTGATGCTCGATGAATCCCACCCGGAAGGCCTCTGGGTCCCGGGGCGTCAAGCCATCGCCCGCTCCCTCATCCAGTCATTTGCCGACGGCGAGGTGAGCTGAACTGATCCGCTGGTTCACCTTCTATCGACGGCTGTGCCGTCGGGGAGCAACGCGACCCGGCGCCTAGCGCCGCCCTGTCGGAGGTGCCGGGCGATTCCATCGCCCGAACAGCACCGTGAGACATGAATCGACGGCTGTGCCGTCGGGGAGCAACGCGACCCGGCGCCTAGCGCCGCCCTGTCGGAGGTGCCGGGCGATGTCCATCGCCCGAACAGCACCGTGAGACATATAAACGACGGCTGTGCCGTCGGGGAGCAACGCGACCCGGCGCCTCGCGCCGCCCCGTCGGAGGTGCCGGGCGATGTCCATCGCCCGAACAGCACCGTGAGACATATGAATCGACGGGCCGCCGTCGGGGAGCGACGCGACCCGGCGCCTAGCGCCGCCCCGTCGGAGGTGCCGGGCGATTTCCATCGCCCGAATAGCACCGTGAGACAAAAAAACTCATCTACACTGGCGTTGCCATCTCCAGCACGCGCGCTCGAAGCCGTCACGGCATCGCCACGCAAGTCGGCGGCAGATGCGCCACGGCCGGCCCTCCCCCTCGTCGCGGTAATAGCGGCTTTCCTGCTCACGCCAGCGCGGCGCGCGCTCCGCGTAGCGCCAATCCTGGCCGCGCGGCCGGTAGCCCGGCGGCGGATAAAGGGCCTCGGAACGATCGCGCCCAGCCCATCGGCGCGGACCGGGATCGTCCGCGTCATCGCGACCAAAACGCCTGGCCGGAGTTGAAGCGGGCGCTTGGCTCCGCGACCACTCGCGCCCGGCCTCCGGCGCGCCAGCGGTGCGGGGCTCGGTGTTCACGGCTGGCGGCGGCGGTAGCGGTGCGGTGGCCTGTTCCCGCCGGCGCTCGCCGTCAACGCGGGCTGGCGTGTCGATTGGCTTGGCCGTTTCAGGGTTGGCCGCTCGGTCGGCTCGCCGCGGTGATTGGGGCGCAGCCTTGGGCTGGGCTGCGGCACGCGAAGACGATGCAGGCTTTTCTTCGGCCGGCGCGCTTGAGTTCTGGGTAGCCGGCTGCTTCGGCGCAGCCTCGTCCCGTCGTTGTTCAGCGCGTCGCGACGCAGGCGCATAAGGGTCTGGCGCCGCCGCACGCTTGTCACTGCTGGCCTTCGCCTTCGCGTCGGGCGCCGCCGCCGTCCCTTCGCTGCTTGAATTCGCAGGCGACTTCGTATCGGCCTTGCGGTTGATGATCACGATTTCGCCCGCCGCCGGGTCATTGCGCTCCGCCCGTCGGATTTCCGGCGGGGTTTCAGCAGCCGTCACCATGATCGGCGAGTTTCCGATCGCAATCGCCGCACCCGCAATTCCCGCGACGGTCAGAACTTTTATCGCGCCGTTACGCCAAGGCGCGGCCCGTACATCACCACCCATGGTCGCCTCCCAGTTGCCAGCGATGCCACTGGCGCATCAAGGCGGCCCAACTAGGGCAAAACCATGTCGTGGTTTCAGCTGGAAGGTCGAAAGTGTCTTTGTATGCAGAAGCTTGGACGCTCAGATGCACTGTTGCGCGCGCTCTTTGCAGTGGCCTATCCGGCGTGCTGGCGCCGGATCGACCCGCCGCGAATGAACCCGCTACTTGGCACGGCTGCCAGCAGCACCCTGGCCCGAGTGTGAGCCCGCACCGGCGTCCGACCCCGCAGATCCCGAGCGTGAGCCCCCGGCGGCTCCGGCATCCGCCGGCCTGCCGGGGGGCGACTTTGCCCCGATGGCCGCCGCCGTGAACGTCAGGTCAACGGATCCCGCCTTCTCGAACGTCAGCTGCACGGCGACCTTGTCACCCTTGGCAATGGCCTTCTTCAATCCGATCAACATCACATGATAGCCGCCCGGCTTGAGTTCCGTGATCGACTTCGGCGCCAGCACGAGACCGTCCTTGAGTTCGCGCATCCGCATGACGCCGCCCTCCATCGTCATCGTGTGAATTTCGACGCGCTCGGCGATATCGGATTTTCCCGCAACCAGCCGGTCCGCGGCCTCACTCCGGTTGACGATCGTCATGTAGCCGGCGCCGACCTTCGCACCGCCCGGTGTCGCCCGGGTCCAGGGCGTGTCGATCAACAGGTCGCCGGCTTCGACCGTCGGCACAATCTTCTCCTCCGCGGCCGCGCCGCTGCATGCGACTGAGCCGATCAGGAGTGCCAAGCCTGCGGCACGCGCCAATTGTCTAACGAACATTGCCGGTTCCTCCGTTTTTTTGTTGCCATTCGTCTTCCTCCAACCCCCGAGGAAGTGCCGAATGATTGCTTCGGCGCGAGCAAATTACCATCATCGCTGCGCCTGCGGCTGGTACCGATGGACGCCGCGCCACATAGTCGCGATAGTGAGGCCTGGTCGATGGCCGAAAGCTGCGAGGCCTGAGGGAGGAAAATTGCAGCATTTTTTATCTCCGCCGCAGGTGGACCTTTGAATCGTCACAGACTGGTCCGAATCGAGGTCGCATTTAGGTCTCGTTAGTCGAATCGGCGTGAAGTGACCCCAGTGATCGCCGCGCCTGCCAGCGGCAGGTCGGCGATGAATTGGGGGAGGGGTTTGTAGATGTTGATGAGTGTTGCTGAAATTGCGCGCAATGTAGGCGTGTATCCCGAACTGGCCGGTGCCCGCGTCCTGGTAACTGGCGTTCTTTCGACCCGTGGCATTGATCTGGTCCGCGCCTTTGGCGAGCACGGATGCCGCATGGTGCTCCAGGTGCCGGAGATTACCGCTGAAATCGACGCGCTTTTGAGCCACGTTGCCGAAACCGCCCTCGAAATCCATGTCCATCACGACCCCATCGAGACCGCCGAAGAAGCGGTTCGCTTCACCCAGGAGGCCTCGCGTCACTTCGGCGGCTTCGACATCGTCGTGAACCTGATTGCGCTCGATCTGTCGGATCTGCGCGGGCTCTCAGGCCTGGATGAAATCGAAGACATGCTGGTCGAGCGCCTGCAATCGGCAGCCCGCACTACAGGTGTGGCCGCCAACCGGATGGGCCTGACGTGGACCCACGGTTCGGTCCTCAACATGCTCTGCGTGCCCCAGACGACGCGGGCAAGCGATCAGGCCATCATAGCGATTGCCCGCACGACGCTGGCAACGCTGACGCGCGTCGAAGCCGCCCGCTATCAGGCTCAGGGCCTGCGCATTAACGCCGTTGCACCGATGAGCGCCCTCATGCCGGCGGCCCTGGCCAACGACGATGTTGTCCGCTCGGAGCCGGATGCCGCAGCGCTCGCCCTTTATCTGGCCTCGGCCGACGGCGAAGGCCTCAGCGGCCTGATGTTTGACGCGCAGGAGAGCGCAGCCATCTATTGACGCGGTTAACCTCCCCGACGGCCTTCGCCATTCTGCCATGTGCCGGAGCGAGGACGTTTGTTTGATGTTTTATTTGCTTGGTTTTCGGGCGCTTGATGCCTGAAGACGGCGCATTTCAGCGCCTCCAATGCCGCGCGATTTACGTGCGTCGACGGCGGTCGCGATCAAAAATTTTCGCCGCCTTGTCTTGACACTTGCCCGGCGCCCCCATATTTCCCGCTCAGTTGTTAGCACTCGCGACAGATGAGTGCTAACAACCTCTCGACATTCCAATCATCAATGAACCAGCCCATCCTTAAGGAGCAGGTAGTCCATGAAATTCCGTCCTCTGCACGACCGTGTCGTGGTTAAGCGCCTCGACAGCGAATCCAAGTCGGCCGGTGGCATCATCATCCCCGACACGGCAGCCGAAAAGCCAATGCAAGGCGAAATCATTGCCGTCGGTCCCGGTGCACGCGGCGAAAATAACGAGCTGATCCCGCTCGACGTCAAAAAAGGTGACCGCGTCCTGTTCGGCAAGTGGTCCGGCACCGAAGTCAAGATTGATGCTCAAGATCTCCTGATCATGAAGGAGAGCGACATCATGGGCATCCTCGAAGGCTGATCGAGACCCACCGACCCGTTACGCCGCGCACTGCGTGGCGCCAAAGTCTGAAACCTCCGTTCAATCAGGAGAGATAAAAGAATGTCCGCGAAAGACGTAAGATTTTCAACAGACGCGCGTGATCGTATGCTGCGCGGCGTCGACATCCTGGCAAACGCCGTGAAGGTCACGCTCGGTCCGAAAGGCCGCAACGTCATCATCGAAAAGTCGTTCGGCGCCCCGCGCACGACGAAGGACGGCGTCACGGTTGCCAAGGAAATCGAACTCGAAGACAAGTTCGAGAACATGGGCGCACAGATGGTGCGCGAAGTTGCCTCGAAGACGAACGACGTCGCAGGCGATGGCACCACGACCGCAACTGTTCTGGCTCAGGCCATCGTCCGCGAAGGCCTCAAGGCTGTCGCAGCCGGCATGAACCCGATGGACCTCAAGCGCGGCATCGACAAGGCGACCATCCAGGCCGTCCAGGAAATCAGCAAGCGCGCCAAGAAGGTCAAGAGTTCGGAAGAGATCGCACAGGTGGGCACCATTTCCGCCAACGGCGAATCCGAAATCGGCCAGATGATCGCAGAAGCCATGCAGCGCGTCGGCAACGAAGGCGTCATCACGGTTGAAGAAGCCAAGGGCCTCGAAACCGAACTCGACGTCGTCGAAGGCATGCAGTTCGACCGTGGCTACCTCTCGCCGTACTTCATCACCAACGCCGAGAAGATGGTTGCCGAACTCGAAGATCCCTACATCCTGATCCACGAGAAGAAGCTCTCCAACCTGCAGGCGATGCTCCCGATCCTGGAAGCCGTCGTCCAGTCCGGCAAGCCGCTCCTGATCATCGCCGAAGACGTCGAAGGCGAAGCGCTCGCCACTCTCGTCGTCAACAAGCTCCGTGGTGGCCTTAAGATCGCAGCCGTCAAGGCGCCTGGCTTCGGTGATCGCCGCAAGGCCATGCTCGAAGACATCGCCATCCTGACCGGTGGCCAGACGATTTCGGAAGATCTCGGCATCAAGCTCGAAACCGTCACGCTCGACATGCTCGGCACCGCCAAGCGCGTCTCCATCTCCAAGGACGACACGACGATCGTCGACGGCGCCGGCAAGAAGAAAGACATCGAAGGCCGTGTTAGCCAGATCCGGGCGCAGATCGAGGAAACCACCTCGGACTATGACCGCGAGAAGCTCCAGGAGCGCCTGGCCAAGCTCGCCGGTGGTGTTGCCGTCCTCAAGGTCGGTGGTGCAACGGAAGTCGAAGTGAAAGAGCGTAAGGACCGCGTCGACGACGCCCTGAACGCAACCCGCGCCGCTGTTGAAGAAGGCGTCGTGCCGGGTGGTGGCGTCATGCTGCTGAAGGCAAGCGCTGCCCTCAACATCGAAGGCGACAACGACGACCAGAACGCCGGTATCGCCATTGTGCGCAAGGCGCTGCAGGCTCCGATCCGCCAGATCGCCGACAATGCCGGCGTTGAAGGCTCGATCGTTGTCGGCAAGGTCCTTGAGAATCGCTCGGCTTCCTTCGGCTACGACGCCCAGAAGGACGAGTACTGCGATCTGATCGAGCGTGGCATCATCGACCCGGCAAAGGTCGTGCGCACCGCGCTGCAGGACGCAGCCTCCGTCGCCGGCCTGATGGTGACGACCGAAGCTGGTGTCGCCGAAGCGCCGAAGAAGGAAGGTGCTGGCGGCGGTGGCATGCCGGACATGGGCGGCATGGGTGGCATGGGCGGCATGATGTAATCATCGGCGCTCAGGTTATCAGCCTGACCAAAAAGAACCGCTCGCAGGGAGACCTGCGGGCGGTTTCTTTATGTTTGAAGCGTGCCGTCGAGCCGGCGTCTGGTCAAGGCGTCGCTCTAGCTTCGGTCAGTCGTCCAGGCTCAGCGTGTTGCGGCTTGGGCAACCGAGCCGATCGGCTGCGGCTCTGCGGTCGGATTGATGGAGCGGCGGATCGCGTCTGTTCCACCTTTCGCAATCTGCTGGGCTTCAGCCTTGCGTCCCTGCAGTTCCAGAACCAGCGCCAGGTTTGAGGCGACCTTGTCCCGCGCCATTGGGTTTTGCCCGGCCTGCCGTAGCAGGGTTTCGGCCTGCTTGAGGTTGCCATTGCCGGCATGCGCCATGGCGAGATTGTTCAGAACGGATGGATTGGACGGCGCCAGCCGGTGCGCGCGCTCGAACATCTCGACCGCCTCGCCATAATTCCCGAGCTTGGCCAGCGCCGCGCCACGGCCCGACACGATCCGCCAGTCCGGTTTTGAAGGATCATCGGCAATCTGGAGCAGTTTGGCGGCGAGCTGGGTCTTGTCGGTCTCAAGCGCGAGGCGCCCGAATTCCGACGCGATTTCGCGGTCGTTTCCGTGCCGGACGGAAGCCTGCTGCAGGACGGAAAACGCCTGCGCCTTGTGCCCGGCGGCTTTCAGGTTCTTCGCGAAATTGAGCGCGACCTGTTTGTCGTCAGGCTCTTTCTGATACTTCGCGCCCCAGTATTGGAGGGCCTGGTCCATCTGCCCGGGGCTCGCGTTCGCGATCGGTGCGGGCGCATCGCCCCCAAGCCCGAAGTCAGGACCACCCGGTCCTCCGATCTGAGCACAGGCGCTAAGCGCGAAGCCAGTGGCGACCAGGGTCGCAACGCGGATAATGTTGGAAAAGCGGCAAGCGGTTCTGCTGTGCGCTGTGATCATGGTTAGGTTCCCTTAAATCAAACGCATACAGACCTGATTTGACTGTCACTTTCTGATACCGAGATCAATAAAGTGTTAAGTTCGCCAATAATCTCTCTCCCGTCTGACGCTTTTCGCCCCGTGCGCTAGAACGTGTATAAGCCAGAGCCGCAAATCCCACCGCGAGATCACAAACAATGACGACTTCGAATGAGTTAGTGCGCTGGGCGCGCGAAGCAGATGTATTCCGGACCAGCGCCGACGCGGCTGGCGCCATCCCGATCCATGCGGTGCGCGGCAGCGATGCGCTTGCCGCACTGGAGGTTTTGGCCCCCAACGAGCGGCGCTGGGCCGAAGCCAATGCCTTCAAAGGGGCAGCGAAGTCCCATCTGCCTTTGGCTGACGCAGACGGCAATCTGACCGCGGTCCTGTTCGGACTGGGCGCCGGCGGGGAGGGTGAACCGTGCGGCCCGGACGAACTCCTCCTCGGAGATCTCGCCCGCAAGCTGCCGCAAGGGACCTATTGCCTGGGCGAAGGCTGGCATGACCCGGCTGCAGCGGCGCTGGCCTGGGGCCTCGGCGCCTATCGCTTCGAGGCCTATAAGTCGAGCGCCAAGGCCAACGGCGACGCAACGGCCAATGGTGATGGTGCAGCGCCCCGCGCCGCCGCTCTCGTCCTGCCCAAAGCCGATGCCGGCCGCGTCCAGGCGGTCGCGAACGCGATCTGGCGGGCGCGCGATCTGATCAACACGCCGGCCAACGACATGGGCCCCGCGGAACTCGAAGCCGCCGCCCGCGCCCTTGCCGCGCGCCACGCCGCTTCCTGCGCCGTGACCGTCGGCGACGACCTGGTCTCCGCCAACTTCCCCCTGATCCACGCCGTTGGCCGCGCCAGCAGCCGCCCGCCGCGCCTGATCGACGTCGCCTGGGGGCGCCACGAAGCCCCCCGCATTACAATCATTGGCAAGGGCGTTTGTTTTGACACTGGTGGTCTCGATCTGAAGCCGCCCGCCGGCATGCTGCTCATGAAGAAGGACATGGGCGGCGCCGCAGCCGCAATGGCGCTCGCGGACATGATCATGGCGCTCGGCCTCGACATCCGCCTGCGCCTCCTCATCCCCGCCGTCGAGAACGCGGTCTCAGGCGATGCGTTCCGCCCTGGCGACGTCATCACCTCGCGCGACGGCCTGACCGTCGAGATCGGCAATACCGACGCCGAAGGCCGTCTGGTGCTGGCCGATGCTTTGAGCCTGGCCGGTGAAGAAAAACCCGATCTGATGATGACCTTTGCGACGTTGACCGGCGCCGCCCGCGTGGCGCTCGGTCCCGATCTGCCGCCCTGCTTCGTCGATGACGATGGGGTCTGGTCCATGATCGAGGAGGCAGGCCTCAAAGGCGGCGATCCCGTCTGGCGCATGCCCTTCTGGCCCGGCTACGATCGCCTTCTCGACAGCGCGACGGCCGACTTCGGCAATGTCTCTGAAGGTGCCTTCGCCGGCGCCGTCACGGCCGCGCTGTTCTTGAAGCGGTTTGCCGGCGGCGCGCGCCACTACGTTCATTTCGATATCTACGGCTGGCGACCGGCTGCGCGCGCGCTGGGCCCCAAAGGCGGTGAGCCTCATGCCGCGCGCACCATGCTCGACGTCGTCGAGCGGATCGCCAGGCAGGGCGAGGTCTAGGGGATCGTATGGTGACTGCAGGCTCAAAGCCCGACCGCCGTCGTCACGCCTACCGTGATGACATCGCCGACAAGGCGCTCGACGGGCGCGTTGAAGCGGCCCGCTTTGTCGAAGGCGAGCCGTGGACTGTCACAGCCGCGCACACACCGGTGTTCCCGGCCCCACGCCCGGACGGCGACCGCGATACCGAGGCGCTCGCCGGCGAGGCGGTCACGGTTTTCGAGGTGCAAGAGGGCTGGGCCTGGGGCCAACTCACCCGCGATCGTTATGTTGGCTACATCGCCGAGGCCGACCTGATGCGCGGCCTTGTGGCCGCCGCGACGCACGTCATCACGTCCCCGGCAGCCCTCATCTATGCCGAGCCGACCGCCCGCGCACCGGCCCGCGCGACACGCTATTTCGCAACCCGCCTTCACATCCGCGCTGAGGTCGATGGTTTCGTCGAGCTGTCAACCGGCGGCTATGTCGGCCGTCCCCACGTCGCGCCGCTCGGCGATCACACTCCCGACATCGCCGCAACAGCACAGGCATTTCTGAGGACACCGTACCTGTGGGGCGGCAAGACGGTTGCCGGTCTCGACTGCTCGGGCCTGATCCAGCTTTGCCTCGACCGTGCCGGGATCGACTGCCCCCGCGACACCGACATGCAGCAGGCCGACCTGCCTGGTGATCTTGATGTCGGTGCGGAAACGTTGCCCACCCTCCGTCGCGGCGATCTCGTCTATTGGCCCGGTCACGTCGCGATGATGATCGATGCGATAAACGCCATCCACGCAACCGCGCACGTTATGTCGGTCACGATCGAACCCCTCGCCGAGATCGCGGCCCGCGCCCGCGGCAACGGCCCGATCGCAACCGCGGTCAAGCGCCTGGATGCCGCCCATGTCTAGGCGCGAACCAAGCAAACGCCTTGACGTGGACGAGGCGCGTTGCCCGCAGATGCCGCCCGCGCCGGCTTGCTGAGGGTTCGTCATGCCGCGCTACAAACTGACGATTGAATACGACGGCACGCCGTTCGTCGGCTGGCAGATCCAGGCGATCGGCGCCTCGGTGCAGGGCGAATTGCGCTCAGCGATCGAGCGCTTTACCGGCGAGCTTGTGACCGTCGCCGGCGCGGGCCGTACCGATTCCGGCGTCCATGCCACAGGCCAGGTGGCCCACATTGATCTCCAGGCCGACTGGCCGGCCGACAAGGTGCGTGACGCCGTCAATTTCCATTTGCGCCCCAACCCCATTGTCGTCATCGCCTGTGAAACGGTTGATGCAACCTTCGATGCCCGCTTCTCCGCGACCGCCCGCCACTACCGCTACCGCATCCTGTCCCGCCGTGCCCGTCCGGCTCTGGACGAAAACCGCGTTTGGTGGGTGCCGCGCGAACTGGATGTCGCCGCGATGCACGAAGCGGCGCAGTCTCTTGTCGGCCACCATGACTTCACGACCTTCCGTGCCACCGGCTGTCAGGCGAAGACGCCCGACAGAACGCTGGACCGCCTCGACGCCTTCGCCCGCGACGGTGAAATCTGGATCGAGGCCTCGGCGCGGTCGTTCCTGCACAATCAGGTCCGCTCGATGGTTGGCGCGCTGAAATCCGTCGGCGAGGGCCGCTGGCAGGTTGGCGACGTTGCCCGCGCGCTCGCAGCCCGCGATCGAACCGCGTGTGCCGCTGTCGCACCGGCTTCCGGCCTCTACCTGTTGCGCGTCGACTATCCAGCCAACAATCAGCGCCGGGATGCAAACGACGGACCCCTTGTGGCATAGTCCGAAAAAATCCGGGTGAATAGGCCCACTAACCCTTTAGGAGGAAGCCGATGGCCTCGAACGAAACCCGCCCCGTTCTCGCACTTGCGATGGGCGATCCAGCCGGCATCAGTCTTGAGCTCGCCGCCAAGTTGCTTGCCGACGAAGAGGCCAGGAGCTTCGCCGATTATATCGTCGTCGGCGACAGCCGCGCACTCGCCGAGGGGGCCCAGGTCGCCGGCGTCAGCATCGATCTGCCCGTGTGGCACCCAGGTGATAACGATATCGACCTCTCAGAAGGCGCCGTCATCGCCGACGTCGGCCACTATGATCCCGCCGCCATTGAGCGCGGAAAAGCCTCGCAGGCCGGCGGCGCATTTGCGATTGCAAACTTTCGCACTGTCCTGCGCCTTGCCAATCGGGGCGGTGCTGACGCGGCAACATTCACGCCCTTCAACAAGAACGCCATGCGGCTCGCCTACCCGCCCTACGTTGACGAAATCGAGGTCATCACGGCTGAGACCGGTGCTGCATCGGATGGCCGCGAATTCAACATCCTCGGCAATCTGTGGAACGCGCGTGTCACCTCGCATGTGCCTCTGAGCGGCGTTGCGGAACTCATCACCAAGGACCGCGTCCTCGCGGGCATTCGGCTGACCAATGACTCGATGAAGGCAGCTGGCTTCGCAAATCCCCGCATCGCGGTGGCCGCCCTGAACCCGCACGCCGGCGACGGCGGCAACTTCGGCCATGAAGACGATGCCGAGATCGTCCCCGCCGTCGAGGCCGCCAAGGCCGAGGGCATCATCTGTGACGGCCCTTATCCCTCCGACACCGTCTTCCTGCGCGCCAAGCGCGGCGATTACGATGTCGTCCAGACGATGTATCACGACCAGGGCCAGATCGCGATGAAGCTGATGGGCTTCGAATTGGGCGTGACCCTGATCGGCGGCTACGGTTTCCCCGTCTGCACCCCCGCCCACGGCACCGCCTATGACATCGCCGGCCAGGGCATCGCGAACCTCGGCGCCACCCGCGAAGCAATGCGCGTCGCCTCCCGCATGGCCGCCCCCAAGGGCACCGCCAGCACCGAACGTGCGAGGCTTCTCAACGAGTGCTTGGAAACAGGCAAGAAGTCCGCCGCCGCCTGAGGCCCGACAACCGGAATAACCAAACCACCGGGACAACCAGAATGAGCCTGCAGCCGAGTGCAACACGCTTCAAGGATCCAGCGCTCAGGCCGTTGTTCGAGGAAGCGGCCCGCTGGCAGTCCTGGCTCGACGTCGAGGCAGCACTCGCCGAGGCCCAGGCCGAACTCGGCATCATCCCCGCCGCGGCGGCGAGCCGCATCACCGAGGTGGCCAGGCTCGACCTCCTCGATGACCAGGCGATCCGCGACGGCCTTGCCCGGACCGGTCACCCTCTGGTGCCGCTCGTTTGGGAACTCGCCCGCGTCGCAGGCGACGAAGCCGGTGGCTATGTGCATTGGGGCGCGACCACGCAGAACATCCTCGAGACCGGTGACGCGCTCTTGCTGCGCCGGGCCCACACCGTTCTGCGTGGCCAGTTCGCGGAACTGCTCGGCCACCTGGCAGCCCTCGCCGAGCGCACCGCCGACATGGCCATGGCCGGCCGCACCCACGGCCAGCACGCCGTGCCCATTACCTTCGGTTACAAGGTTGCTGTTTGGATCGACGAACTGATCCGCCACGACGAGCGCCTCGCCGCCGTGGAGCCCCGCGTGTTCGTTGCGATGCTCGGTGGCGCCGCCGGCACCTATGCCTCGCTCGGCGCCGAGGGCCCCGCCGTCCAGGCCAAGCTCGCCGAACGCTTGGGGCTGACGCCAACGCCGGTCCCCTCCCGCACGCACCGCGATCGGGAGGCTGAATACGTCACGATCCTCGCCCTGATCGCCGCGACCGCGGGCAAGATTGCCAACGAGACCTACACCCTGATGAAGCAGGAGTTCGCCGAAGCGCGCGAGCCGGTCCCGCCCGGCACCGTTGGTTCCTCGACGATGCCCCAAAAGCGCAATCCCATCCTCGCCCAGGATGTCATCGCCGGCGCCGCCCAGGTCCGCGCCCTCGTCCCGCTCGCCCTCGACGCAATGATGACGGAGCACGAAGCCAACCGCGCGACGACGGTTATGATGCGCTCCGCCATCGGCCCCGCGGCTGTTCTGACCGGCGATTGTCTCGGCCGCCTGATCGCGATTTTCTCCGGCCTCGAACTGTCGCCGGAGCGCATGCGCGAAAACCTCGACCTCACCGGCGGCATGATCCTCTCCGAGGCGATCATGATGGAACTTGGCAAGGTGCTCGGCCGCCAGGAGGCCCACGACATCGTCTATGAGGCTGCCGAGGATGTCCTCTCAGGTGCGGCAGCGGATTTCGATGCAGCCCTCGCGGCCCGCCCCGAGATCAAACAGCACCTGTCGCCGGACGCCATCGCGGCCATGCTCGACCCCACCGCCTACACCGGCCTCTGCGCCGATATGGCCCGCGAACAAGCCATCCGTGCCCACGCCATCGCCGCCAGATCGAACCCCGAACCCCGAACCCTGAACCCTGAACCCTGAACCTGAAACCTGAAACCTGAAACCTATTTCCCCATGGACACCTTCGACTACGTGATCATCGGCGCCGGCTCTGCCGGCTCCGTGCTTGCCAATCGCCTGAGCGAAGACGCTGACGTCACCGTCTGCGTTCTCGAAGCCGGCCCCGCCGACACCAACCCGATGATCCATATCCCTGCCGGCTTCATGAAGACGTTCTATGACGCCTCGATCAACTGGTGCTACGAGCAGGAGCCGGGTCCCTACACCGCAGGCCGCCGCATCTACGCGCCACGCGGCAAGACGCTTGGCGGCTCCAGCTCCATCAACGGTCACATTATCAATCGCGGCCAGCCCGAGGACTTCAATCATTGGGCCCAGCTCGGCAACCGCGGCTGGGGTTACGCCGACGTCCTCCCATACTTCAAGCGCTTCGAGCGCCGCATGGCGAGCGATCCCGCGGACCAGACCTATCGCGGTACTGACGGCCTCCTGCCTGTCACGGATCCCGATTGGCGCCACCCCCTCGCCGACCGCTTCATCGAGGGCGCCAACGAACTCGGCATCCCAACCAACCCGGACTACAACGCCGGCAAGCAGGAAGGCATCAACTACGCCCAACGCGCGATATTGAAAGGCCGCCGCGTCTCGGCCGCCCGCGCTTTCCTCAAGCCCGCCATGAAGCGTAAAAACCTCGAGGTGCGCACCAACGCCCACGTCACGCGCCTTGTTCTTGATGGCAAGCGCGCCACCGGTGTTGCCTATCTGCGCGGTGGCCGCGACGGCCGCCCGGTCGAGATTGCAGCCCGCCGCGAGGTGATCCTCTCAGGGGGAGCCTACAACTCACCGCAAATCCTGATGCTCTCCGGCATCGGCCCGAGGGCCCAGCTCGAAGCGCACGGCCTGCCTCAGGCCCACGTCCTCGAAGGCGTTGGTGAAGGCCTGCAGGACCACTACACCTCCCGCACCGTTGCCCGCGTCAAGAATATCGAGACCATCAACGAGCAGGTCCGCGGCATGCGTCTCGCCAGCGAGGCATTGAAGTATCTGTTTACCCGCAAGGGCATCCTGGCGCTCTCGCCGACGCTGGTCTACTGCTTCTGGCACTCCGGCGAGACCGCCGAGACCTCTGATCTCCAGCTCACCTTCACACCGGCGAGTTACATGGACGGCGTCAAGGGCAAGCTCGAAGCCGAGCCGGGCATGACGGTGCCCTCCTGGCAGCAGCGCCCGGAAAGCCGCGGCCATGTGCGCCTCAAATCGGCCGACCCATTCGACGCGCCGCTGATCCAGACCAACTACCTCGACGCCGAACTCGACCGCCGGGTGTTCATCGCGGGCATGAGACTGGCCCGGAACCTCCTCAAATCCCGCCCGCTCGCCCCCTACTATGATTATGAATCCTACCCCGGCGACGAAGCCCAGACCGACGACGAACTCCTCGACGCCGGAACGCAGCGCGGTCAAACAACCTTCCATCCCGGCTGCACCTGCCGCATGGGACCGCCAACCGATCCCCGCGCGGTCGTGGACGATGAACTGAAGGTGCATGGCATGGAGAATTTGCGGGTGGTGGACGCATCGGTCATGCCCCGCATGATCTCGGCAAACCTCAACGCCTCCACCTTGATGATCGCTGAAAAAGCCGCCGACCTGATCCGCGGCCGCCAGGCGCTCGAGGCTGCCACCCTGCGCGAGGCAGCCGAGTAGGTTCAGGCGGGGATCACAAAATTGTTTTTTGGGAGGGGGAGGCCTGAGATGGCGCCCGGATCGGCGTGCGCGAACCGCCAGGCACCATGTGCTGCCGCAGTGTCACACCTCTGGGCCCTCATGCCTCGCTTCACATTCTCGCGCTAACGTGAAGCCATTTGCCCACAATATTCATTGCATCCCTTAGCTTGTCGTCGATTCGAGTGCAGCGGTGTCACGCTTGCGCAACAACCCATCCGAGAGCGCGACGGTTGCTTCGCTTTAGCAGCGACGTGAACGTTTCGTTATGGAAATAATGCAAAATGTTCGTCGGGTCGGTTGACTGATCCACGGACTGACAAACCTTCGTTCACGTGGCGGAGCGGCCGGCTATTGGCTTTGGGGGAAGCTTTGGCGTCAACGGTCGTTTTGGGGACGGAGCAAAACAACACGAACTCGGTCCGAAACAGGGGCTCGACCTTTTGATCGAGCTGGTTCGAGCCGCGCAGACAGCAATGCTTCGCGGCATGTAAAGCAATTCGAGAGTAAACCGCCTCGCGGTGGAATCGGAGAGAATGATGAACCGTATGACTGTTTCCTCGCTGTTGGCAGCGGTCGCCATGATCGTCTTCGGCGTGGTCGGCGCGCGCAACGCAGAAGCCCAATTCTGGGGCGGCAGCGGTGCGCCGACTGGCAGTGGCGTTTATGACGTCCACAATGTCAGCTTCCCGAAAAGCTACCGCGCCGGCCAGATCATCGTCAGCTTTGGCGATCGCAAGCTCTACCATGTGACCGCTCCCGGTCGCGCGCGCTCTTATCCGATCGCCGTGCCGCGTGCTCAAAGCCGTTGGTCCGGCACGCTGCGCGTCTCGCAGAAGCGGGTCAATCCATCGTGGACCCCGACGCCGAGCATGCGCCGTGAAAACCCGTCCCTGCCCGCCTTCGTGCCGGGTGGCCATCCGCGCAATCCGCTTGGCGTTCGCGCGCTCTACCTCGGCAGCACGCTCTATCGCATTCATGGAACCGACGCGCCTTGGACCATCGGTCAGAATGTCTCGAAGGGCTGCATCCGGATGCACAACGATCACGTCGTCGAACTCTACAATCGCGTCGGCGTGGGCACCAAGGTCGTCGCCACCTGGAAGCGTTACGGCTCCCAGACCGTCCCCTCCGCCAGCGGCGGTCCGGCGACCTCGAACTCCAGCGACTTCATGCGCAGTGTCCTGGGTGACAACACCTGATCGACGGCGCAGCAACCCCGTCTGAATTCCATTGAAAATGGGCCCGGCCTTGTGCCGGGCCCATTTGCGTTGTCCATGACATCGTGGAGGAGAACGCTCGTAAACGGCGTTTTATTGCGCCAATGGCACATCAATTGCTCCAAAAACAGGTGCGACGGCAAATACGGGAAGTAGGGATACGCAAACCTTGTCCTGCTGTGTTACATGGCGTCGCGAAGTAAGTATCGGCGCGGGAAACCGTGCCAGTTTGGCCCAATGCCACGAGATCCGGTTTCCGGCCGGATAGCCGCATTAGCAGGAGTTTGCCGGGTGTTTGTGCGTAGAGCATTGTCGCTTTTGATCGCAAGCGGCGCATTGGCCGGCCTCGCCCTGGGCGCACTCGGCCTCTGGTATGCGCCGCTCGACATTTTCGCTCAGTTCTCCGGCCACTGGCTGGTCCTCGCCGTCATGGCGCTGCTGGCAGCCGCCGTGCCGCGCCGCGCCGGCGTTGTCCTGTCAGCAGCCGTCGTCGTAGTTGCCGTCGCAGCCCCGCTGCTCGCGGCATTCTATCGTGGCGAGGCAGCGCGCCCCCCGCTGGTCCGCGCAATCGACGTTGCAGCGGCAAGCACCTTGCGTCCGCCGGCAAACGACACCCGCTCATTGCCCTCGGCGTCGGCCCTGGCGCCGGCCTTCAAGTTGCTCATCTTCAACATCCTGAACGACAATCGCGCCTCCGACTCAATCATTGCCGAGATCGCGAACCAGGACGCCGACGTCGTCTTTCTGGCTGAGTTTGGTCCCAACAAGACGGGCCTGCGCCGATGGCTCGCCGATAGCTATCCCTACCGCGTCGAGTGCGCCTCAAAGTGGACGTGCGCTATCGGCCTCTACTCGCGTTTCCCGATCCACAGCCGCACGATCGTTGGCGCGCGCGACGACGCGGGCCCCCGCCGCATTCATGCTGACCTGGATATCGGCGGCCGGTCGGTTCATGTCATCGGCACCCATTTGATCAGCCCGCTCTATGGTCCCTCGTCCAATTTCCGTGAAATGGAGTTTCTGGCGCGATTGATAGCGGACCGACCGGCCGGGGCGACGGTTGTCGCCGGCGATTTCAACGCGACGCTATTCTCCAACGCATTCAGGAATTTCGAGCAGAAGTCCGGGCTCGTCCATATGGGTCATCTGATCCCGAGCTGGCCGATGAGCCCCGTCGCGATGCCCCAGATCGGCATCGACCATGTCTTCATGAGTTCCGATCTCGAACTCTATGATGTCGCAGCCGGTCATGCAGCCGGCTCTGACCACCTCCCGATCGCAGCAACGCTGCGCTTTCGCAGGTAGCCCCGCCACCACCACGCTCTCGTGGGGGCCGGTGCAGTCAGCCGCATCGTCTTTCTCCGCAGAGCGCTCCCCACCCGCCTCACACCCACCAGCTGCGTGTGCAGACCTACGGCGATCCCTGATCACCGCGATGGCGTGCGCGGATGCAAAAGAAAAGCCGGGCACTTGGCCCGGCTAGTTGTCCACATCTGAAAGATGGGTCGAAGGCATTGAAGGGAGGGTACAGCCTTCATGAGCTGTCCGTCACAGCCACTGGATTAAGCGATTATTTACCATCGTCAGCAAGCCGGACGGCTGCATGCGAGCTATGCGCTTGGCGCATGCATCGCGCAGCCATTGAAAAAAATATATTCAAAACAGAGGGTTGCAGGAAGGTTGGTCTTGTGTGGTTCGAGCCATCATCATCAAGGAGGGCATAACATCAGTGTTTCCAGCTTCGCGCCTGCGCAACGAGAAAGTCGCGCAGGACCTGAACCTTCTTCGAGGCTTTGAGCTCCTCCGGATAGACGAAGATAATCGGTAGGCTCGGCATCTCGACCTCGTCGAGGACCGGCAGCAGGTCCTTCTCCTCCTCCGTCAGGTAATCGGGCAGCAGGCCCACCCCAAGCCCCGAACGGATCGCATACTTCATCGCCATCACCGAGTTGACCCGGAATGCCGGCACCCGGGGCTCCTGGCCCTCGCGTCCAAGCGTCTCAAGCGACTGGATAAGAGAAAGGTGATACGCGGGAATGCCGCTATGTGAGACGAACCGGTGATTACCCGTATCGAGGTCGGCAAGCGACTGCGGCGCCCCGTAAAGGCGCACATATTGGGCAGATGCGTAGGCCCGGACCTGCATCTGGAAGAGCTTCCGGCGAATGAGATCGGCCTGTTCCGGCTCCCGCGTCCAGATCGCTGCGTCCGCGGCCCGCATGGCGATATCGACCTGGTCGTCGTTCAAAATCAACTCGACCCGGATGTCGGGGTAGAGATCCATGAATTCGCGCATGCGCTGCGTCACCCACACGGTGCCGAAACCGACCGGACAGGTGATCCTGAGTTCGCCGGCGGGCTTCGTCTTGGCGTCACCCAGCAGCGTCTCGGCAGTATGAAGCTTGTTCATAACCTCGCGCGCGGTATTGAACAGAAGCTCGCCCTGTTCCGTCAGCACCAGGCCGCGCGCGTGGCGATGGAAAAGCGGCACATTCAGTTCCCGCTCAAGCGCCGAAACCTGCCGGCTCACCGCCGATTGGCTCATGCGCAGATGCTCGCCCGCATGCGTGAAGCTTCCCGCCTCCGCAGCCGCATGAAAAATGCGCAGTTTGTCCCAGTCCATCAGACGGTCCTTGAAGGCTGGCTCGCGCAAGCAGGTGAAAAGCCACCGATTATCGGCATCTGTCGCTTGACGCAGGCATCAAAGAGTTATGTGGCAGCTATTCTGCCGCAACACGTTCCGCGCCATGCTCGGCAAGGAAGCGTTCGGCCTCGAGCGCGGCCATGCAGCCCATGCCCGCAGCCGTAACGGCCTGCCGGTAGATATCGTCCGTCACGTCACCGGCTGCAAACACACCCGGTATCGAGGTTGCTGTCGAGTCCGGCGCCGTTTCGATATAGTTCCCGCGCTTCATCTTGAGTTGATCAATGAACAGCTCTGTCGACGGCGCGTGTCCGATCGCGATGAAGATCCCGTCGACGGCCCGCTCCGTGACCTCGCCGGTCTTGACGTTCTTGAGCTTGGCGCCGGTCACGCTCTTCGGCGCATCGCTTCCAACCACCTCTTCCAGCACGGTGTCCCACACAACTTCGATCTTTGGATGCTTGAACAGCCGGTTCTGCAGGATCTTCTCGGCGCGGAATTCGTCACGCCGATGCACCACGGTGACCTTTTCGGCAAAATTCGTCAGGAACAGCGCTTCCTCGACTGCGGTATTGCCGCCGCCGACAACCATCACCTGCTTGCCGCGGTAGAAGAACCCATCACACGTCGCACAGGCCGAAACACCATGGCCCTGGTAGGCGGTTTCTGATGGAATGCCGAGCCACCGTGCTTGGGCGCCCGTGCAGATGATCAGAGCATCGCACGTATATTTGGCCCCGCCGTCGCCCATGAGTTCAAACGGCCGCTTGTTGAGATCGACAGCGGAGATATGGTCCATCACAAGCTCGGTGCCGACGTGTTCCGCCTGCGCCTGCATCTGCTCCATCAGCCACGGCCCCTGGATAACGTCTGCAAAGCCCGGATAGTTCTCGACCTCGGTGGTGATCGTGAGCTGGCCGCCCGGCTGAATGCCCTGGATGAGCACCGGCTCCAGCATGGCGCGCGCCGCATAGATGGCAGCCGTGTAGCCGGCCGGGCCCGAGCCGAGGATGAGGACGGAAGCATGTTTCGTCATATCAGGACTTCTCGTTATTGCGTGTTATCACGAAGGCCGCTCCCTTCGAGCCATGCCTCGCGGTGCGGTCGCGCTGCGCCGCATCCCAAATCGCAGGTAAACTGATCCGGTTGGCCGTCATGGTCAATGCCACACCCATCAACTCTACCCTGAAACAACCTCGAACGTCGCCTCGGATGCCGAAATATGAATATTTCGCCGATGCCTGTCTCAAATCAGGCCGAGCGTCCTGAAGCTTTTGTGGCCTTCACGCCCGATGATGATGTGGTCATGAAGCGCAATCCCGAGCGGCTGCGCCGCTGACTTGATCATCTGCGTCATGTCGATGTCCGCGCGCGATGGCGTCGGGTCGCCCGAGGGATGGTTATGGACGAGGATCAGTGCCGTCGCCGATATCTCCAAGGCCCGCTTGACGACTTCTCGAATATAGACCGGCGTGTGATCCACCGTCCCTTGGCTCTGGATTTCATCGGCGATCAGCTTGTTTCTCTTGTCGAGGAACAGGATCCGGAACTGCTCCCGCGTCTCATAGGCCATCACCGCATGGCAGTAATCGACGACCTGCTGCCACGATGACAGCACCGGCTTGTCGATGATCTCAGCGCGCATCAGGCGCAGGCTGGCAGCCCGCACCAGCTTGAGCTCGAACACCACCGCATCGCCGACGCCGTTGACCTCGCGAAGCAATTTTTCGGATGCATTGAGCACTTCCGCGAACGAGCCGAACCGCGCAATCAGCCGCTTCGCCAGCGCTTTCGTGTCACGCCGCGCGATCGCCCGGAACAGCACCAATTCCAGTAGCTCATAGTCCGGGACGGCATCGCTGCCCCCCTCCGAGAACCGCTTGCGCAGCCGCTCGCGGTGGCCCTGCGGTCCTTCATGCTTTGGCAGTTCAAGACGGGCAATTGCATTGCCGCCAACACCGGCATCGCCGAACCCGCCGTCGGGATCGGCAGGCAGCAGGGAGGGTTGGTTCGGGCTAGGTTTCCCGCTCATCGCAGCCGGCCGGTTCGGTGATGGAATAAGGCGGGCAATGCAGCCCTGCGGGCGAATAGGTGAAAACCTCGCAGCCGGTCTCGGTGACGCCCACCGCGTGCTCGAACTGGGCTGATAGTTCCCGGTCGCGCGTCACTGCCGTCCAGCCGTCTGAAAGTACCTTCACTTGCGGCCGGCCGAGGTTGATCATCGGCTCGATCGTGAACAGCATGCCGGGCTTGAGTTCCACCCCCTCACCGGCAACCCCATAGTGCAGGATATTCGGGCGCTCATGAAACACCCTGCCAAGCCCATGACCGCAGAAGTCGCGCACCACGCTGCACCGCTCCTCCTCCGCGAAGCTCTGTATGGCCGCGCCGATATGACCGGTCGTATGGCCAGGCTTTACCGCCGCAATGCCGCGCAGCAGCGCCTCATACGTGACCGCCAGCAGCCGCTCCGCCTTGCGGCTGATTTCGCCGACCGGGTACATCCGGCTCGTATCGCCATGCCAGCCATTCAGGATCAGCGTGATATCGACATTGACGATATCGCCCTCGCGCAAGGGCTTGGCGTTCGGAATGCCATGGCACACGACGTGGTTGATGGAGGTGCACAGAGAATGCGTGTAGCCGCGATAGTTGAGTGTCGCGGGGATCGCGCCATGATCAAGCGCATACTCGAAGGCGAGCCGGTCGAGGTGTTCCGTCGAGATCCCGGGCTGAATATATCCCGTCAGCATGTCGAGCGCCGCCGCCGCCAGTTGGCCGGCCTGCCGCATACCCTCGAACGCATCAGGCCCGTGCAGGGGTATCTGCCCGGTCGCCACCGTCTCTCGTGTCACGTCGAGATTAGACATGTCGCGCGTCTCTATGTCCCTTCTGTGGGCCGTAATCTCTCAGCGTCGGGAACTCAAGCTGAACCCGCAATAGAGCGGGAACCCACTGTGCCGGGACGTTAACGTGCGCCCGGAGCGATCGCAAACCCTAGCTTACAAAAACAAGCCCGGCACCGGGCCGGGCTTGATCGGATAGATGATGTGTGGCTGCGTCAGGTGCAATCCCGCGGGGACGCGGGATGCTGGCGTGCGCCGCGCTTAAGCTTTCGCTTCGCCCTCGCTGCCGCCGTCTTCGGCTGCCGCATCTGTTGCGCCGGCTTCGTCTTCGGCCGGCACTTCATCGACCGTCGTCTCCGCCATCAGCCGCTGGGCTTCGGAGATCCAATCGCCTTTTTCGATCGCGCCATCCAGCTTGAGCACCTCGTCGATCGTTGCGATTTCATCATCGGTCAGCGCCGCGATCTGTTCGAACTTGATGATGTTGAGCTTGTTCAGCATCGTCTCAAGCTCGGGCGTAACGCCGCTGATCATCTTCAGGTCATCCTTATCGCCCTTCGGCTTACGGAAGCCCTTGAACGCGGCATTGAGCCGCTTGGCGCGGATGTCGGTGCGCTCCACGATACGGGCCGACCGGCCGCGGCGCCCACGCAGATAGTAGAGTTTCGCGCGGCGCACCTTGCCGCGGCGCAGAACTTCGATGTCCGTAATGAACGGCGAAAAGATCGGGAACACGCGTTCCACGCCTTCGCCGTAGGAAATCTTCCGCACGGTGAAGTTTTCGTTGATACCGGCGCCGGAGCGCGCAATCACGACGCCTTCGTAGGCCTGGTTGCGCACGTTCTTGCCTTCGACGACCTTAACCATGACGCGGACGGTGTCGCCCGGACTGAAGGTCGGAATGGCCCGCATGGCGGAGATGCGGCTCATTTGCTCTTGCTCGAGCTCCTGGATGATATTCATGACGGATTTTCCTTTTGAATCATCGCGGGCAGAGGAACAACTATCCGTCCCGACCCGGTCGGCGCCGGGCGGCGAAGCGTTCGTGCGTCCCATGTGGGGAAATCTCGAAGCGCGGTGCATAGCCGATAACCGCCCCCTTGTCGAGGGTCACCACGCGAAAAAGCACCGCAGAATGCCCCGACAGCGGCCCCGCCCGCCAGTTCTAACCAGCCGCTTCAAACAAGACGGAGCCCCACTTAACCCCCTTCGACGGCAAAGCCGTCGGGGAGCAACCGCGCCCCGGCCCCCTTCGACGGCAACGCCGTCGGGGAGCAACCGCGACCCGGCGCCTTGCGCCGCCCCCGCGGAGGTGCCCGGCGATCACCGATCGCCGGAACAGCACCGTGAGCGATATCAGTGCACCACCGGGCCTTTGAGCAATTGGGTGCGATCGGCGGAGGTGACGGTGACTTCCAGGACGCGGCCGTCGCGAATGACATCGAGGGGCACCTGAGTGCCGGCCGCGCCGAGTGCCCAGACGTGGCGGAAGAAGGATGCGAGGTCGTCCACCTGTTCACCGGCCACGCCGACGATGATATCGCCAACCTCGATATCGGAATTGTCCGACGGTCCGCTTGCGGCAATGCCAGCGACGACGATCTGGTTGTCGATCTCGGCGGTGTAGAGCCCGAGCCATGGCCGCGGCTGCCGGTTAGCGCGCCCGGTCGTGATCATATCGTCGAGGATCGGTTTCAGCAGATTGATCGGCACGACCATGTTGAGGTCGAAGTTCTCACCATTGGGATCGGAATGCTCGACCTGCAGTGACCCGATGCCGAGCAGTTCGCCTTGCGCGTTGATCACGCCGGCGCCACCCCAGTGGGGATGCGCGGGCGCGGTAAAAATGGCCTCGTCGAGCAGATATTCCCAATAGCCGGCGAACTCCTGCTTCGCGACGACGTGGGCGGCGACCGCCTGATCGATCCCGCCGCCACCGGCAACCACCACCGGATCACCGATCTTTACGAGGTCGGAGTCGCCCAGCGGCAACGGCGGCAGATTGAGCTTACCGAGCGCCTGCACCAGGCCAAATCCCGTCGCCTGATCGTAGCCCAGCACATGGCCGGCAATCGTCGTCTCCCCGCTCACGATCCAGACGGTTTGCGCCTCCGTCACGAGATAACCGATCGTGAGCACGATCCCTTCGCGGATCACCACACCGTTACCCATGCGTTCCGTCCCGAGCACGTCCGCCGTCATGGCGTCGTCGGGGATATGCGTCGACACGCTGACCAGGGACGTCAGAGCGGCCTTGAGGTCATAGTCGAAATCTTCCGGTTGGGGTCGCAACGTCTCTGACCTCATGTCTCTGGAAACCTTTTTGTCTGGTGGAGGGCGATATTAGTCGAGCGGTTGTCGTCTGACCACCCGTCGCCGGGGGGCGGACCGCCGGCCCTATCCGATTGGCGATTGCGGCCTGTCGGGTTCGAGGGCTAACTGGTGGTATTGATGAATGCCGCAGCCTTCGATGCGGCCCTGAACCCGGGAGGACCGAACCGATGCGTGCAGCCGTTCTGACCGAAATCAACAAGCCCCTCGAGATCCTGGACCTCGAGCAGGAAGGGCCCAAGGCGGGCGAGGCGCGTGTACAAGTCAAGGCGACTGGCGTGTGCCTCAGCGACTGGCATGTGATGAACGGCGATTGGCCGTTTCCGTTGCCGTTTGTGCCGGGGCATGAGGCCGCCGGCGTTGTCGTAGAGGTGGGTGAGGGTGTCAGCAGCGTCAAGCCCGGCCAGCATGTGATCTTCTCATTTCGCCCGAACTGCGGCCACTGCCGCTATTGTTCCCGCGGCCGCTCGGTGCTCTGCAATGGCCACGACGACACCCCCCGCTACCTCATGCACGATGGCACCCCGCGCCTCAGGTTGAACGGCGAACCGGTCAACCAGATGGCCCGCATCGGAACGTTTTCCGAGCATGTCGTGTGTCCGGCAGAACAACTCGTGCCCGTGCGCGAAGATCTGCCCTGGGCGTGGGCGGCCATCATTGGCTGCTCGGTCGCGACCGGCGTCGGGTCCGTCATTCGTCACGCCAAGGTCGAGGCCGGCTCGACCGTCCTTGTGATCGGCTGCGGTGGCGTCGGCCTCAATGTCGTCCAAGGTGCGAGGCTAGCGGGCGCGTCGACCATCATTGGCGTCGACCTCAAGGACAATAAGCTCGAGTACGCGAAAAACTTCGGCGCAACCCACACCATCAACGCGCAGAAATCGAACCACCTGATTGAGGAAATCCGCGATCTGACCGGTGGTCTCGGCGTTGACTATGCCTTCGATGCAATCGGCTCCCAGCAAACAGCACTGCAGGTCGTCGACGCGATTGCACCGGGTGGCCACGCCGTCTTCATCGGCATGCCCAAGGTCGACGAGGTCGCCCCGATCAACGCTTTCCAGATGGTCTTCCGCGAAAAACAACTGACCGGCGCCTACTATGGCTCGGTCCACCCCGCAGCCGACCTGCCCGTCTTGGCTGACATGGCGATGGCCGGCAGTCTCAATCTCGACGATCTGATCTCGCGCACCTACAAGTTCGAGGAGATCAACGAGGGCTTCGATCTGCTCTTGAAAGGCGATGTTGCGCGCGGCGTCATCATGATGGACTAACAAACGCGTTTCGTGCGCCGATCAAATGGAGACCTTAAACCGATGCAATCGCCCGCCTGTCTTCTGGTCCGCGCCGAGGTGCGCGATGACGCCGATATCGCACCCTTCGACGATTGGTACGAAAAGCACCACCTGCCCGATGCCAAGAAGGCTTTCGGTGCAACGCGCGCCTGGCGCTGCTGGTCCTCGATCAATCCGCGCATCCATCACGCCTATTACGAGTTCCCCAGCGAAGAAGCAGCCCTCGCCATCCACGAAAAGGAAGCGATGCGCGCACTCGTAAAAGAGTTTGATGAGACCTGGGGCGACCGTGTCCATCGAACCCGCGAGATCCTCAAGGTTGTCGGCCGGCTCGATTAAGGACTGCGACCTGGCGCCAGACACATCATGGTGCCCGGCCAACACCGATGGGGAACGACGTGCCGGAAAGCCTGTCGCCGCTGATTTATGTTGCGCTCTTCGTGCCGGGCTTCGCGCTCTTTTGGTGCCTCGTCGTCTATCTTGTTTCACGCCTTGGCGGCTGGGCCTCGCTGGCTGAGGATTTTGCCGCGCGCTCCCCGCCCGACGGCGAGCGCTTCACATGGACGAGTGGGAAGATCCATTTCTATTCCAACTACAACAACTCACTCGTCGCAACCGTCTCCCGCGCCGGGCTGCACGTCACCCCTTGGTTTCTCTTCCGCATCGGTCATGAGCCGATTTTCATTCCATGGGCCCGGGTACGCGGCATCCTGCAGAGTAGGTTCCTCATGCGGCCCTACACGCATTTGTCGATGATGACGCCAAGCGGTGAGAAGACGATAACGCTCTACGGCGGCAAGCTTGCTGAAAGCATCGCTCGCAATGCGCCCGAAAACCTCTTGCGGCGCAGCCAGCCCCACTAGAGTTCAGGATTAGATGGAACCATTCTGCCGAGGTGGATTTGGTTCGAGACCGAGCCGGCTTGCGACATGCGTGAGCTGAGGCTCCAGATGAGACAGACTGCGACGGGATCGGGCCAAATCCGTCCGGCCCTTCGGGTTCCTCCATGCGGCCCGCCCAGGGCGTCGGACGGCTTGCGCGTAGCCCCGCTACGACCTGCGCCGCCCTCCTGCTGGATCGGGCCGCATGAAGGAACAGAATTGGGTCCATTTGATCTGAACGCGCTCTCGAGGCCGCCACCGGCAGCTTGCCAAACGCGGCGCGGTCTGCACTATGGCGCGTGAAAAAAACACGTTCCCGACAAGGATTACTCATGCGCGCATCGACCGCCACTCCTCTTCTCGGCCAGCTCTGGCCGGCGTTTGCGAACAGTTTTGCCCTCAAAGCTGCAACCGTGATTGCCGGATCGCTCCTGCTGTGGGCCTCCGCCAAAGTCAGCGTGCCGTTCTTCCCGGTGCCAATGACGATGCAGGTCTTTGCCGTTCTGCTGCTGGGGCTTGGACTGGGGGCACCGCTGGCGGTTGCCAGTGTCGCGCTTTATCTGGCGCAAGGGGCGATGGGCCTGCCTGTGTTTCAGGGCACGCCGGAAAAAGGCTTAGGCCTGCTCTATATGGCTGGCCCGACGGGCGGGTTTCTCGCGGGCTTTCTGGCAGCAGCACTCGTGACCGGGCTTGCTGCGGATCGCGGCCTTGCCCGAGGGCCGATCGGTGCAACGCTTGCCGGGCTTGTCGGCGTTGGCCTCATTTACGGACTTGGGCTCGCCTGGCTCGGCACGGTGGTTGGTTGGGACAAGCCGATCCTGGCCTTCGGTTTCTGGCCATTCATCCTTGGTGATCTGTTGAAAGTCGTCCTGGCCGGCCTGTTGATCGGCGGCGTCTGGCGCGGCCTCGAGCGCCGGCAGGGCTGAAACTCAACGATCTGTGTCTTCTCAAATCCCAGGCGAACCGTCTCAGTGCGGTTCGCCTTTTTGCTAATGGACCAGCAGAACAGCCCGTGGACCGACCTCAATTACAACTTATGATTGCGTCGCGATAATTTTCCCTTAATAATTGATTTTCTTGTATTTTCTTGACCTCGGTGTGGCCGCAGTTTGTAGTCGTCGGATGTGTACGCTCGATCAGTCTTCGGGCGCGTAGTGTGGCGGCGTATCGATGTGGAATTTTGCGGGGGGGAAGCCGGCTGGCCGGTGGATCGCCGGAATGGCGATGATTGCCTGTGCACTCGCGCCCGCGTCCGGCCTTTGCGATGTCCGCGACAATTCGGTCTACGCAACCCAGGAGCGCGCGCCGGATCCGCGCTTTGCCAACTGGGCCGGGATCGACGTCCTCACCAGATCCGCTAGCGCCTATGCTGGAATGAGCTACGCCGTCGACGGCACGCTCGATCAGCCAGGCTGGCGGTTGCGGGTGAGCGGGGGCATGGGACGTTATTCCTACACGCGCAGCTTCATTGGTCAGCGCGGGCCTGAACGGCGGAAATTCTCAGGCGATAACGTCTTTGCAGATGTTCTTGTCGGCTATCAATTCCAATTCGACAGGACAACGCTCAAGGTCTTCGCGGGCGGCGACAGCGAGCAGCATTTCATCGATCCGGACGACCCGCTGTCGCGGGCCCGGGGCACGGCCTATGGGGCCAAAGTGGCAGCCGACGTCTGGCATTGGTTCACACCGAACCTGTGGGGGGCCGTGAACGGCTCCTACGCCACCACGTTCGATACCTTCAAGATCGAGGCGCGGACGGGGTACCGCGTTACACGGTCGATGGACCTCGGTATCGAGGCGCGGATCGAGGGCAATGCCGACTATGACGCCGGGCGGGCGGGCGGCTTCGCGACCGTGCACCTTGGCAATACGGCGATCACGGCGGCGGCCGGTGTCAGTGGCGATCGCTCCATGAAGACGTCGCCCTATGCGACGCTGAGTGTCTTCCTGCGCTACTAGAGAGATGCCCGGGCAGCGATTGGCGTTTGAAACGCCGTTCGATTCGTCCCATGCTAGGCGCCAGCATTGTCGAGGAGACCGCCGCCATGAAATCCATCCTGCTGCCGCTTGAAGACCACGAGCCGGCCGAGAGCTGTCTGATGACGGCGTGGCAGATGGCCCAGATGTGTGGGTCCCAGGTGAAATGCTTTGCACTGAGGCCGGTACATTATCAGGTCGTTGGAGCAGAGCCGATCGTTGCGGTCACCTTCCCACCGTCGGAGCAGGAAGACGGTGATGCCTACGATGGGGCGAAGCGGCGATTCGATCAGTTTGTCGCGACGCATCCTGAAAAGGATGGCGCGCGGCTGATCTGGGGCGCCGCCTCACCGATCGACGATAATCAGATTTCCTCGATTTCACGGATCTATGACCTGACCGTGGTCGGGCGGCCGGCGCATACCGGCGAGGGACCCCGGATGACGACGCTCGAAGCCGCGCTGTTCGACAGTGGCCGGCCGATCCTCGTTGCGCCGCCCAAGCCGCGGGCAACATTCGGGAAGAATGTCGTCATCTCGTGGAACCACAGCATGGAGTCGGCGCACACCGTCGCATTCGGGATCGAGCTGCTGCAGAAAGCCGACAAGGTGAGCGTGCTCACCATCGAGGGTGTCACGGTGCCGGGCCCGGATGGGGCCGCACTTTGCGACTATCTGGCCGTGCATGGGATCAACGCGGTCGAGATGACGGTGCCGTCGCACGGGCGCCGGCCGGGGGTCGCGATCCTGGAGGAAGCTGAAAAGCTGAACTGCGACCTGCTGTTCAAGGGGGCCTATACGCAGAGCCGATTGCGCCAGATGATCCTCGGGGGGGCGACCAGCCAAATCCTCGACGGCACGACCCTGCCCGTATTCATGGCCAACTGAGGTCAGAGCGATTTGGTGGCGGGGCGTTCGTTGCGCAGGTTCGGCGAGAACACGTAGCAGGCCAGGCCGGTCAGCGAGGCAATCGCGGCGAAGCTGAAGGATGCCACATAGTTGCCGGTGAAGTCGTGGAGCAGGCCCGAACCCCACGAGCCGAAGCTGGCGCCGAAACCCATCGCCATCGACAGCGTGCCGTAGATCGCGCCGATCGAGCCGCCACGAAACAGGATGGCGACCATGACGGTGATGATGGGGCCGCGCGCGCCCTGCATGATCCCGAAGAAGAACACGAACGCGTAGAGCAGCGCGAGGCTTGGCACCCAGGCGATGGCGAGCAGCGAGAGGATGCCGGTCACAGTCGAGATCTTCGAGATGACAACCGCGTTGAGGCGTCCGAAGCGGTCCGAGAACCAGCCGACGGAGACAATGCCGATGGCCGAGAGTGCGCCGGTCATGCCGAAGGCGCCGGCGGCGACAAGGGGGTCGAAGCCGCGTTCAACGAGGAAGGCGACGGACTGGGGCAGGACGGCGTAGGCGGCAACCGAAGTGAAGAAGTAGACGCCGAACAACGCCCAGAAGGCCCAAGTGCGCAAGGCCGCACCGACCGTCCAGGCCGGAGTGCCGGAGGCCTTGGCTGCGGCGCGGAGCGCCTGCCACGCGCCAGAGCCCGCCGTCATACGGGCGAGCGGCAGCACCATGATGACAGGGAGCAGTGACAGGACCGCGAAGCCGACGACTTGATGCGCACCCCGCCACGACATGAACTCCATCAGGTATTGGGTGAAGGGGGGGATGATCAGCATGCCGGCGCCGACGGCTGCGTGGGGAATGGCGAATTTGGTGCCCATGCCGCGCGTGAACCAGCGGCTTAGGAGGCTCGAGGCCACGACCATCCCGAGGCAGGCAGCCCCAAGGCCGCTAAGGACGCCGACGGTCAGATAGTAATGCCACAGCGTTTCGGCATAACTGCCCGCGATATAGGCCGTGCCGAGCAGGATGAGGCCGGCGCCATAGGTCGCCCGCGCACCCAGACGGTCGATCAACTGGCCGGCGAAAGGCGCGGCAAAGCCGTTGACGATCATGTAGATCGAATAGG
The DNA here is from genome assembly GCA_963696075.1 of uncultured Alphaproteobacteria bacterium. Taxonomy (GTDB): domain Bacteria; phylum Pseudomonadota; class Alphaproteobacteria; order Rhizobiales; family Hyphomicrobiaceae; genus CAJQQK01. The sequence continues at coordinate 521,846 of CAVOJD010000006.1, forward strand.
TGGCCGAAATCTCGGAACGGGTCGCGCCTAGGGACTTTTCGACTGGCAGCAGGAAAACCGCAAACGTTTCGGTGACGCCGCGCCCGAGCGTGTTCATCACCAGCGTCAGGACAATAAGGACAACAAGAAAAGCCCGGGACGGGTCCGGCACCGCGCCGGTCGCGGCTGGATTTTCCGGTGCAGGGGGCGCCACAGTCAGGAGGCGTTCTGCTTGTTGAGCCAATTGCCGAGGCGCTGCATCGCCTCACCAAGTGCTTCGGGTGAACGCAGGTAGCAAACCCGATAGAACTTTTCGGCCCCCGGCCCAAAGGCCATGCCCGGTGCGAGACCGATATTGGCTTCATCGACGAGGCGCAGCGCCGTTGCCATCGAATCGTCGTGGCCATCGATCGAGAAGAAGGCATAGAAGGCGCCGCTGGGGCGGGCGAAGCGGACATTGTCGAAACGCTCCAGCGTGTCGCAGACAATGTCGCGGCCGGCTGCAGCGCGGGCGATCTGGCCCTTGGCGAAGTCTTCCGCCTGCTCCAGGGCTGCAATCCCGGCGCGCTGCATGAAAGGGGCAACGCCGGATGTGTTGTACTGAATGTGGTTCTCGACGATCTGGCCGAGGGCCGGCGGGCCCTGCAGCCAACCCATGCGCCAGCCGGTCATGGCCCAGTTTTTCGAGAAGGTCTGTGCGAACAGGATGCGATCTTCCGGCTCACGGATGGTCTGGAAGCTCGGCGCCAGCGAACCGGGCGTGCCGTCATAGTAGAAGCGGCCATAGATCTCATCGGCGATGATCCAGAGGCCTTTAGCGCGGGCAAAATCCAGGATGGCGCGAAGTTCGGCATCGGTTGCCGTCCACCCGCTGGGGTTGGCCGGCGAGTTGATCACCAGGACCTTGGTCTTGTCGGTGACGGCGGCGAACAAGCGGTCGAGGTCAAGCGTCCAGCCATCAGCGCTGTGATCGAGGGCGACGTAGCGAACGATCGCATTCTGGACGATGGCGGCGCCGGCAAAGTTGGGCCAGGCTGGCGAGAGGATGATCGCCTCGTCGCCAGGGCCCAAGGTGAGCTGGAATGCAAGCTGGATCGCCTGCATGCCGCCGCAGGTGACGAAGAACTCATCGGCTGCGAAATCCCGCCCGTAGAGACCGGCGAAATAGCCGGCGAGCGCTTCACGCAATGGGGGGATGCCGAGCTGATAGGTATAAAAGGTCTCGCCGTCGTGAAGCGATTTGACGGCGGCCTCGTAGATCTGGGGCGGTGTCGGCGTGTCACCCTCGCCGGCCCACATCGGGATCAAACCTTCCCGCGTGCGGCCGTAATTGAAGACCTCGACGATGCCACTCACCGGAGAGGCCTTGGCAGAGGGTCTCAGAGAGTTGATAAGGGCGGCTTCGGCCGCCGAATCCAGCTGCTTGATCATGCGGCGCGGCTCACTTGATGCGGTGGCCCTGATCGGGCACTTTCGAGACAGAGACGAGGTGTAGAGCAGTTCAAATGCCGGTTGTCGAGGGCCGTGGCCGCGGATGCCGCGGTGAGGCCGGCGGCGAGCCTGAAACGCCTTGAGCGCGCTCGACCGCTCACCAGACTAAATGCTTTCAACTCACGACAATCAAGACGAAACCAGACGAACACATCCGGGAGGTCCCGTGGCCCAGTATCTTAAGCGCGGCAAGGATGCCGATGTCAGAGCGGAAGACGACAGGAAGATTCGCGAGATCGTCGAGGCGACGCTCGCGGATATTTCAAAGCGGGGCGATGCAGCCGTGCGCGACCTGTCGGTCAAGTTCGACAACTTCGAGCGTGACGATTTCCGTCTGACTGAGGCCGAAATCGAAAACTGCCTGGCGCAAGTGGCGCCGCGCGATCTCGAGGACATAAAATTCGCCCAGGAACAGGTCCGCAACTTCGCGGAGCATCAGAAGGCCTGCCTCAAGGACCTGGAAGTCGAAACGATGCCGGGCGTCGTGCTCGGTCACAAGAACATCCCCGTTCAGTCGGTCGGCTGTTATGTGCCGGGCGGCAAGTACCCGATCATTGCCTCGGTGCACATGTCGGTCGTCACCGCCAAGGTGGCGGGCGTGCCGCGGATCATTACCGCGGCGCCGCCCTATCAAGGCAAGCCGGCGGCGGCGATCGTTGCCGCGCAGCACCTCGGTGGCGCGGATGAGATCTACTGCCTCGGCGGCATCCAGGCGGTCGGCGCGATGGCGATCGGCACGCCATCGATCGAGCCTGTCCATATGCTGGTCGGACCGGGCAACGCGTTTGTTGCCGAAGCCAAGCGGCAGCTCTACGGGCGCGTCGGGATCGACCTGTTCGCCGGCCCGACGGAGACGCTGGTGATTGCCGATGAGACGGTGGATGCGGAACTGTGCGCGACCGATCTGCTGGGGCAGGCGGAACACGGGCCGACGTCGCCGGCCGTGCTGCTTACCACATCGGAAAAGCTCGCCCGCGAGACGATGGCGGAGATCGACCGGTTGCTCGAGATCCTGCCGACGGCTGAAATCGCGCGGCAGTCGTGGGCCGACTACGGCGAGGTGATCGTTGCCGATGACTACGATGAGATGCTGAAGATCGCTGACGATATCTGTTCCGAACACGTGCAGGTGATGACCGATCGCGATGAGTGGTTCCTCGAGAACATGACCGGCTATGGGGCACTCTTCCTCGGGCCACGCACCAACGTTGCCTACGGCGACAAGGTGATCGGTACGAACCACACGCTGCCGACCCAGAAGGCGGGCCGCTACACGGGCGGGCTGTGGGTCGGCAAATACATCAAGACGCACACCTACCAGCGCGTGACGACGGATGAAGCCTCCGCGAAGATGGGCGAATACTGCTCCAGGCTCTGCGCACTCGAAGGGTTCGCGGGGCACGGCGAGCAGGCGAATATCCGCGTGCGCCGATATGGCGGGCGGAATATTCCTTACGCGGGGGCAGCGGATTGATGAACCTTCCCACCACCCCCTCCTTCCGCCTCGATGGGCGCCGCGCGCTGGTGACTGGCGCCTCGTCGGGCATCGGGCTGGCTGCCGCCGTGGCGCTGGCCGAAGCCGGCGCGCATGTGATCATGGCGGCCCGGGGCCTCGAAAAGCTCGAGGCCGTCGGCGAAGCGCCGTCACGCGGCAAAGGTCATTCCGCCGAAGCGCACGCCATGGACGTTGCCGACCTCGATGCCCTCGATGGTCACCTTGCAAAAATCGGTCCCCTCGATGTGCTGGTCAATTCGGCCGGCATCGCGCGGCACACGCCGGCAACCGAGACGACGGTCGGCGACTACGACGCGGTGAGCAACATCAACGTGCGCGGGGCCTACTTTCTCTCCGTCGGCGTGGCAAAAGGCATGATGGCGGCGGGGATCAAGGGGTCGATCATCAACGTCACCAGCCAGATGGGCCACATCGGCGGCATCGACCGGGCGGTCTATTGCGGCACGAAGCACGCCGTTGAAGGCTTCACCAAAGCGATGGCGATCGAGTTCGGGCCGCATGGCGTGCGCATCAACACGCTGGCGCCGACGTTCATCCGCACACCGCTTGCCGAGCAGACGCTGGCCAATCCCGAGCGCAAGGCGTGGGTCGAGTCCAAGATCAAGCTGGGCCGGATTGGCGAGATGGAGGACCTGATGGGGCCGGTGGTGTTTCTCGCCTCTGATGCGTCGGCGCTGGTGACGGGAACGTCGCTGCTGGTCGACGGCGGGTGGACGGCGGGGTGATCAACGTGGCGCTTGAAGCGCGCAGCCGGACCTCCAGCCATGCGTGAGGAAGACGACTTCTACCGGGACCTGGCGCCGGTCGCTTCATTCGAGGACGTTGCCGACGTCGCGCATTACCAATCCGTGCCCGACGACTGGGTAATCGTGCTCGGCGACATCGAAGGCTCGACCGAGCATGTCGATGCCGGGCGCTACAAGAGCGTCAACATGGTGGGCGCGGCGGTCATTTCCGCGGTTTTGAACGCGTTGCCGGACCTCGATATTCCGTTCGTCTTCGGTGGAGATGGCGCGGCACTTGTGGTGCCGCCGGGCGAGGCTGCGGCCGCGCGCACGGCACTGGCGCAGCTCAAGGGCCATGCGCGTGAGATGTTCGGCCTGGAACTGCGCGTTGGCACGGTGTCGGTCGCCGCCGTTCGGGTGGTGGGCTTCGATGTGCGCGTGATGAAGCTTGAACTGGGGCAGGACAATGCGCTTGCCATGTTCTCAGGCGGCGGGATCGCGGCCGCGAGCGCGTGGCTTGGGCAGGCGAGCCGCGAAGACCCGATGCTGATCCCGGAGAGTGATGAGGCAACACCGCCCGTTCTCGAGGGTCTTTCGTGCCGGTGGGAGCCAATCGAGACGCGCCGGGGCGTCATTCTCTCGCTGATCGCATGCGCGCGCCAGCCGGGGGCGGCGGCTGAACGCGCGCACGTTGCCCGCGTCACGGCAGCGCTCGGCGATATCCTTGGGCAGGATATTGCCACCGCAGCGCCGATCAGTTCAGACAGGCTCAAGTTCAAGTGGCCGCCGGCGGGGCTCAGCCTTGAGACGCGGGCGACGGCGGGGCGGAAATCGCAGTGGCGGCGGCGCTCGGAAATCCTGGCCCAGTCGCTGCTCCAGTATGTGTGTGAGCGCTTTGACACGCGGATCGGCTACTATGATGCGCCTGCTTATCGCGAGGAGATGGTGCGGTTCACGGATTTCCAGAAATATGATGACATGCTGCACCTGGTCCTCGACGTGACAATGGACCAGGCTGCCAGGATCGACATGTTCATGCGGGCGGAACACAGCGCGGGCCGGCTCTTTTACGGCGCCCATCACGCTCGTGCCGCGCTGATGACCTGCCTCGTCTTCAGCCTCGAGCATAGCCGCCATATCCATTTCATCGATGGTGCTGAAGGCGGCTTCACGCTGGCTGCGCGTGACCTCAAGCAGCAGATCGCAGAGGCGGCGCGCGGGCCGGCCGGGGCATGACCGGGGGCGTTGTCCTGGGGCTGGACAAAGCGACGCTTGGGGCGATCCTCGCACTTGTCGCCGCCTTCTTCTTCGCGCTCTCCGCCCACGTCCAGAACATGGCCGGCAAGTCGATCAGCACGCAGGTCGGCACGCTCGTTCTGATCGGGACACAGGCGCTGGTCTATTCGATTGCAGCTCTCTTCGTCGTCAAGTGGTCCTATTGGACGACCGGGGCGATGATCTTGTTTGCCGCAGCCGGCGTGCTGCGGCCGACGCTTTCGATCGCGCTCTGGATCGAGGGCATCAAGCGGCTCGGGCCGACGCTCAATGCAGCACTCACGTCGAGCGGGCCGTTCTTCGCTGCGATCTTCGGCATTCTGATCTTAGGTGAGACGCTGACGGGGAACATCGCGGCCGGCATCGCACTCGTCGTTGCGGGTGTGCTGGTGCCAACCTTGATGACGCGCGGGATCATCTCGTCATTCCCGGCCTGGGCGCTGCTTCTGCCGCTTGGCGCATCAGCGCTCAGAAATGTCGCCCATGCCGTCACCAAGGTGGGGTTCGCGGAAGTCCCAAGCCCCCTGTTCGCGGCGCTTGTCAGCTCGCTCGTGTCGCTGGTTCTGGTTGCCGGCCAGTTTGTTGTCCGCCGGCAGCGGATCTCCGGACAGGTCAGCGACTATCGCTATTTTGTGCTGTCGGGTATGATCTCGGCGCTTGCCGTTTACCTGTTGAATCAGGCGCTGGAGTTTGGGCAGGTGATCACGGTCGCGCCGCTGGTGGCGAGTTCGCCGGTGTTTTCCGCGTTGCTCGGGTACTTCGTATTTCGGGCGTGAGACACTCAACTGGCGCACGTTATTGACGATTGGGTTCGTCGTGCCCGGCGTGGTGCTGATTGTGCTCTCGTCGGGATGAGTTGAAGGTTCCCCGGTCAAGGAGTGGGCGTGATGCTTGGCGGACGGCCCTACGACGAACTGATGAAAGTCTACGTCGGCGACCACCAGAACCCGACCAACAAGGTCTTCCACCTGATCGGCATTCCAGTTGTGGTCGTGACCGTCGGGCTGTGGTTGGTCGCGCCCTATTTCGAGGGTGTTTGGTTGTGGGCACTGGCGCTGACACCGATCGGCATCGCCCTGCAATTGATCGGCCACCGTTTCGAGGGCAAGCCGCCAAGCGCCACCAGCGACTGGCGCTTCCTGATCATCGGGGTCGCCTGGTGGCTGCGGGCCGTTCGCGGCAAAGCGTGAGACGGCCAGAGCGTGTTCAGATCAAATGGACCCAATTCTGTTCCTCAAAGCGACCCGATCCAGCAGGAGGGCGGCGCAGGTCGTAGCGGGGCTACGCGCAAGCCGTCCGACACCCTGGGCGGGTCGCTTTGAGGAACCCGAAGGGCCGGGTGGATTTGGCCCGATATCGTCGCAGTCTGTCTCATCCGTAGCCTCAGCTCACGCATGTCGCCAGCCGGCTCGATCTCGAACCATATCTGCCTCGGCAGAATGGGTCCATTTGCTCTGAGCACGCCCTAAACCCGCGAAGTCTGCCGCCGCCGCCGGCCCTCGTTGCGCGCGTTCATGCTCAAGACGAGAGCTTCGAGCGCGTCACGCTGGTCGCTGGGCAGGGCGGCGAGGAATGGCAGCCAGAATTTCATGCGGGCCTGATCCGTGTCCTTTGAGCGCACCGGGCCCGGCCGCCAGGTTAGCCGCGCGAGCGGCTGCGAATCGAACCACACCTCCACGGCTGCCCGCACGGCCTGCGGCACCCGCCGGTTCCGCGACGCCTTGAGTTGGACAATCGCGGGCCGCCGTCGATCCCTCGACATTGGCCCCACTTCGACGTTGGCAACCCGCCGCCCCTCGCGGCGGATCGAGAAGACGCGCACCATGCCGCTTCCCATCCGGTCGGCATACTGGTCGAGGCAATTGTGCATCTCGCGCGATTCCGCCAGGAAATCATCAAGCGTCGTCAGCGCGACGAACTCATAGCCGTTGGCCTCGCCGGGTCTCAGCCAGCTCGATTCGATACCATCGCCGATCAGGCAGGCGAGATCGGCGCGCCGGCGCCATTTGATCATTTCTTCACGCGCCCGCCTCAGCCCCATCTTCGGCGACCACGTCTGGTCAATAAGCTGGTAGCCGAGCGTCTCAGGCTGGTTCGCGTGCCAGTGCCAGGCGGCAATCATCAAAAACACGATCCCGCGCCGGCTCGCCGGCACCGTATGGGCTTGGCGTGCGACCCAAAGCGAGAAGGCCTGGTCTGAAATGACCGAAGCAAAGGCGACATCTTCAAGCCATTCTCGTGCCCCTTCCGTTGCTTCCGGCACATAGTTGGCGATGCGCAGAGCAAACTGCGGGTCATCGGGCAGCGCCGGCAGCGGCCGGGCAAACGACTGCGGCGGCAGGCGCCTTAGCCAGAGCGGCAAACCGAGTTGCCCCGCAGCGGTCTTGAGCGCGCCGCCGTCGAGGATCGTGTTGAAGGCCGCTTCGCGCCGCGCCGCCGTGCCGTAGCCGCTGACAAGCGCAAACAAGAGGGCCGGAAACAACTCCACCAGATCCTCCGCCTGCGGCGCGGCGGCGGTCAGCCCGCCGACGAGTTCGTCGAATGGCGCTGGAAATCGGGAAAGACGCGCGGCCCGGCGGCTTTTCTCAAGCGGCCACTTCGGCCGACGGCGCGCCGCTGGTCTTGCTGCCTGTTGATCCGTCGCCTGCATTGAGTACGCTCCCTGCCCGTCATCTGCCACGCAGCGGGACGCTAGTCGCCTATGGTGGCGAAAGCCCGGTGCAATCGTGGCTGTTCACGGGCCTTTCGGGCCGATTTTTGGGCGCAACGTTGTCGCCCGATGCGCCGGCGGGACGGATCGATGGAGCCGGCCTGTTACTTGAGCGCCGCCAGCCCCTTCGCAAACCCATTGAGCGAAATCGGAATACCGATACCCGCCTCTTCCGTCTGGAAGATGACGAAGATCGCCGACTTGCCGGTCGACAACTGTTTGGTCAGCTCGTCCTTGACCACGACCTGCGCGTAGCAGGCGAACGAATGGCACCTGAGAAACGGTGCATTGCCGACATCTTTGCCATCGATTTTGAGACCGAGGCCGGGCGGCAGCAGAATACCGAGCGGCGCAAACACCCTCAGCACGCGGGTTCCGTTCGAAAATACCTGGAAATACACCGTCAGCCCGACGTTGTTGCGGTCTTCCGCCGTCACGCTTTGGACCAGCGCGCAGACCTTGTCTTTCGACCCGGGCGGTGGCGGCTTGCACACGACCTGCCAGTCGCCGTGCTGCGCCACGACGTCGCCGTCGGCCGGCCGCTGGGCGAAGGCCGCACCGCTGATGGCGGCTGTAAAACCCAGGATCGCAATCACCCTGATGATAATGCAGCGAAACAGCATCAGCTTGCATCGCGCTGCTGACGTGCCCCCACGCGCTTGCCAACAGTCTGCGACATTGTCGCCCTCGCTTCTCTCCCGCATCTGAAGTGTCCAGCCCCTCGTTCAAGCTTCCCGATCCCTCAGGCTTGGCGAATCACCCCGAACGCCTGCGACCTGCCTCAAAAACGGCCGGTAAATTCCGATCTGGCGTTCGAATGCGGCCGAATTGGGCCTCGAGGCGCCACGGACGTCCTGAGCAGCTCTGTCCCCTACCACGGCGACAGCCTGGCCTGCCACCGCCGCCACGCTGCCGACGGTCTGAGACGCCTTGGGGGAGGGATAAATATTCAAATTTTGCGAATTAATGCCGCATTCGTTCCACTGAGACGATTGGGGTACTTGTCTTGCACGCTCAGTCGAATAGGAATGCATTCGTTCCGCCATGCCGCTGAGGCGATGAACGATGAAGGCGCGAAATAAAAAATGGGTGGGCCCCGTCGGTCATTGGGGGGCAGGAAGTGCTGACAAGGCAGAAAGAATGAAAAATCTGAAAACCGGAATGATTGGCGCGATCGTCGCCGCCCTCGCCGCTTTGGTCTTCGCTGGAGCGGCCGTGGCACAGGTGGGCCAGCCCGTCGACACCCAGATCGGTCTGCAGGGCTCTGTGACCCCCGTCATGGACGAAATCTCAAGCTTCTATGGACTGGTGAATACCATCATCATCGCCATCACGATCTTCGTCATGATCCTGATGATTTTTGTGATGGTGCGGTTCAACCGCAAATCCAATCCTGATCCCTCGAAGACGACACACAACACGACGGTCGAAGTCATCTGGACCGTGGTGCCGGTGCTGATCCTCGTCTTTATCGGCATCTACTCGTTCCGCCTGCTCTTCCTGCAGTACGAGTATCCGAAGCCGGATCTCACGATTAAGGCGATCGGCAACGCCTGGTACTGGGAGCACGTCTACAAAGACCACGACGACATGTCTGTGATCTCGAATATGCTCACCGACACCGACATGCTGAAGCGTAAGCTCGGCGATGACGAGTACGAGAAAAAGTACGGCAGCCTCACCGGAACAGCGCTCTCCAAGGCGCTCTATACCGATGCCAAGCCGCTGTGGCAGGAAGCCAAGCTCGTCCGCCAGCTCTCCGTCGACAATGAGATCGCGGTGCCGGTGAATGCGGTCGTCCACGTCCTCGTGACATCGAACGACGTCATTCACGGTTGGGCCGTGCCCTCCTTCGGGTCGCGCGTTCAGGCCGTTCCGGGCCGCACCACGGCGACATGGTTCAAGGCCCGCAAGACCGGTGTCTACTACGGTCAGTGTGCGGTTCTGTGCGGCCTCAAGCACTCCGGCATGCCAATCGCCGTACGCGTCGTCGATCAGGACGTGTTCGACAAATGGCTGGCGGCCGTGAAAGAGGACAAGTTGGACGAAGCGCGCGAGATTCTGGCCTCTGCCGGCACAGATGCCGACGCGCAGAAGAAGATTGCCAGCGCGGCTGACGCACGCTGATCCGTATGAGCGCCCTTGAAGCGCTGAATGAGATATAAGGGAAGGGTCTAGGAAAGATGGGCACGACGTCACACGCTAGTGATGCACACGACCACGACCACAAGCCGGGGTTTGTGGCGCGGTGGCTGTTCTCGACAAACCACAAAGACATCGGGACGCTCTATCTGATCTTCGCGATGGTCGCGGGGGTCGTTGGTGGTTTCCTCTCGGTCATGATGCGCCTCGAGCTGCATGAGCCGGGGCTGCAGTACTTCTCCAACGAACATGCCTACAACGTGTACGTGACCGGCCACGGTCTGATCATGGTCTTCTTCATGGTCATGCCGGCGATGATCGGCGGTTTCGGCAACTGGCTGGTGCCGCTGATGATCGGCGCGCCGGACATGGCCTTCCCGCGCATGAACAACATCTCGTTCTGGCTCTTGCCCGTCGCGTTGACGCTGCTCGTCATCTCGATGTTCGTCGAAGGCCCGCCGGGTAACACCGGCGTCGGAACCGGCTGGATCGTCTTGGCGCCGTTGTCGACAAACGCCGGCCACCCGGGCCCCGCCGTCGACTTCGGTATCCTGGCGCTTCACATCGCCGGCGCCTCCTCGATCTTGGGCGCGATCAACTTCATCACCACCATCTTCAACATGCGCGCACCCGGCATGACGCTGCACAAGATGCCGCTGTTCGTTTGGTCGGTTCTGATCACCGCGTTCCTGCTTCTCCTCTCGCTGCCCGTTCTGGCCGGCGCCATCACGATGCTTCTGACGGACCGTAACTTCGGCACCACGTTCTTCGAAGCCTCAGGCGGCGGTGATCCGATCCTCTACCAGCACCTTTTCTGGTTCTTCGGTCACCCCGAAGTCTACATCCTGATCCTGCCAGGCTTCGGCATGATCTCCCACATCGTCGCGACATTCTCGAGGAAGCCGGTGTTCGGTTATCTCGGCATGGCCTATGCCATGGTCGCGATCGGCGTGGTCGGCTTCGTTGTGTGGGCGCACCACATGTACACCGCCGGCATCTCCGTCGAGACGCAGGCCTACTTCGTCTTCGCGACGATGGTCATCGCGGTGCCGACGGGTGTGAAGATCTTCTCGTGGATCGCGACCATGTGGGGCGGCTCAATCTCGTTCCGCACGCCGATGATCTGGGCGCTGGGCTTCATCTTCCTGTTCACCGTCGGCGGTGTGACGGGTGTGATGCTCGCCAACGCTGGTGCGGACCGCACGCTCCACAACACCTACTACGTTGTCGCCCACTTCCACTACGTGCTCTCGCTCGGCGCCGTGTTCGCAATCTTCGCGGGCTGGTACTACTGGTTCCCGAAATTCACCGGCTACGAGTATTCCGAGTTCTTCGGCAACCTCCACTTCGCCGTGACCTTCGTTGGCGCAAACATCCTGTTCTTCCCGCAGCACTTCCTCGGGAACGCCGGCATGCCGCGTCACTACGCTGACTATCCGGAAGCGTTCGCCTACTGGAACGCGGTCTCGTCGTGGGGCTCTTACATCACGGCTCTCGGCACGCTGATCTTCTTCGTCGGTGTCGCCTACTCGTTCATGCGCGCCCGCAAGGCGGCGGGTAACCCCTGGGGCCCGTCGGCCGATACGCTGGAGTGGACCTTGTCGTCGCCGCCGCGCTTCCACGAGTTCGACAAGCTGCCGGTCATCAAGCCGACCGCGCATCACTGATCTGGACGACCTCGGCCACGCCTCACATTGGGGCGTGGCCGATGACAAGACGACCAAGTCGGGCGCATCGAATTCCCTGAGGATTGTGCGCCCGTCTCTGCAGCCCGCCCGATCCGGGCATTGGTTTATGAACTGTGTTGTTGGGTCCGCGATAACGCGGGTTTCGTAACGAAGAGAGAGACGAGATGAGCGACGCCGGCTTCGATGCCACCCTCGCCAATGACGGCAAGCCGCTGAGCGTAGGCGGTGAGGTGCGTGACTTCGTGGCGCTGTTGAAGCCCCGCGTCATGTCGCTCGTTATCTTTACCGCGCTCGTCGGCATGGTCGCAGCACCCGGCGGACTGCACCCTCTGATCGGTGCCGTCGCTCTGCTGTGTATCGCCGTTGGCGCAGGCGCCTCAGGCGCCCTTAACATGTGGTTCGATGCCGACATTGATGCGCGGATGGCACGCACCGCCGCCCGCCCCATTCCGCGCGGCTCCGTGACGCCGGACGAGGCACTCGCCTTCGGCACCGTCCTCTCGGTGATCTCCGTCACCTGCCTTGGCCTGTTCGTCAACTGGGTCGCAGCCGCCCTACTGGCCTTCACGATCGGTTTCTACCTGTTCATCTACACGATCTGGCTCAAGCGCCGCACGCCGCAGAATATCGTCATCGGCGGTGCCGCCGGCGCCTTCCCTCCGATGGTCGGCTGGGCCGCCGTCACCGGTACGATCAGCCTTGAAAGTCTCGTTCTCTTCGCGATCATCTTCATGTGGACGCCGCCTCATTTCTGGGCGCTCGCGCTCTATCGCGCCCGCGACTATGAGCGCGTCGGCGTACCGATGCTGCCGGTCGTGGCCGGTGCCGCCGAGACCCGCCGCCAGATCCTGATCTATTCCGTCCTCCTCGCCGTCACCGCCGTCGTGCCCTGGTTCATCGGCCTTGGGGGTTGGGCCTATCTCGCCGCCTCCGTCGCGATGGGCGCGCGCTTCATCTGGCTCGCCGTTCTCGTCCACCGTGACGGCCCGGCCGAAGGCCGCGAATCCGACCAGCGCGCGAAAGACCTCTTCGTCTTCTCGATCTACTACTTGTTCGCCCTGTTCGCCGTGCTCCTCTTCGAACACACCGCTGCCCGCATTGCCGCCGGTTGGTTCCCATGAGTGAGCGCCAACTGGATAGATCGAAGGCTGATGCCGAAAAGAACGCCTTGAGCGAAGCCGCGATGGTTGAGCGTCAGGCCCGCCAGCGCAAGCGCTCGATTGCCATCGGCCTCAGTCTGCTCTTTCTGGCGTTGCTCTTTTATGTCGTCACGCTGGTGAAATTCGGCAGCGCCGTCACCGAGAAAGCCGGATCATAAGGGACACCCGACCGAGATCATGACCGACCACCTCGAAGATACTCAGGCGAACCACGCCACAAAGGGATCGGGTACGCCAAAGCCCAGTGGCGGCAATGGCCGTGTCGCCGTGTTCGCAGCATCCATCGCGGTCGTCATGCTGGGCATGTCCTACGCCGCTGTTCCGCTCTACCAGATGTTCTGCCAGGTGACCGGCTTTGCCGGCACGACGCAGCGTGCCGAGAAGGCGCCGGACAAGAGCCAGATCTTGGACCGGCGCGTGATCGTTCGCTTCGACGCAAACGTCTCCTCGAAACTCTCCTGGAAGATCAAGCCGGTCGAGGAGACCGCCAACGTAAAGTACGGCGAAAACCATCTCACCTTCTATACGCGCGACGAATACCAGCGATCAGCCGGTAACCGGAACGGCGAGCTTCAACGTCGCCCCGGATGCAGCCGGCGCTTACTTCAACAAGATCGAGTGTTTCTGCTTCACCGAGCAAACACTGGGGCCCGGCGAGACCGTTGAAATGCCGGTCAGCTTTTTCGTCGATCCCGAAATGGTGAAGGATCTCTCGGCAAGCTCGATCTCGCAGATTACGCTTTCCTATACGTTCTATCCCGTGAAGAGCGAAAAGAGCGCCGCCGCAGTGGGTATCAAGCAGAGTAAGGCGAACTGACGAAGAATAACGGCATCACCGCGACAAGCCGGTGATGTTTGACAAGATCCCGGACCTCTCGGGGCCGGCAAGGATTAAAGGGACGAGGAGCACCGCACCATGGCAGCAGATGGCCACCAAGTTGAACACGACTATCATCTGGTCAATCCGAGCCCATGGCCAATCGTCGCCTCCGCATTCGCGTTGGTCATGGCGATCGGCGCGATCGTATTCATGCGATCATTGGGTGGTGGCGAAGGCTTGTTCGGCCTTCAGGGGCCGACGATGTTTTATATCGGCCTCGCCGGCGTCGTAGCGGTCACTTTCATGTGGTGGCGGGACTGCATCCGCGAAGCCCATGGCGGCGACCATTCCCCGGTCGTCCAGCTTCACCTGCGCTACGGCATGCTCTTCTTCATCGCCTCCGAGGTGATGTTCTTTGTTGCCTGGTTCTGGGCCTATTTCGATGTCGCCCTCTTCCCATCCGGCCTCGCAGATCTTCCGATCTACGGGCCCGATGGCACGGTCGTCGGCAAGGGTGTAGAGCCTCTGGGCATGGTGCAGCGCAATGAAGTCATTGGTGGACAGTGGCCACCGGTGCCGGCTGAAGGCTTCCAGAAAACGTTTGATCCTTGGACGTTGCCTCTGGTCAACACGCTGATCCTCCTGCTCTCAGGGACAACGGTGACGTGGGCGCACCATGCCCTCCTCCACAACAACCGCTCCGGCTTGATCTGGGGCCTTGCGATAACAGTGGTCCTGGGTGTCCTGTTCAGCGTCTGCCAGGCGTACGAATACACCCACGCAGCCTTCAATTTCTCCGGCCACATCTACGGCTCGACCTTCTACATGGCGACCGGTTTCCATGGCTTCCATGTGATCGTCGGCACGATCTTCCTGTTCGTGTGCCTCTTGCGCGCGATCGCCGGCCACTTCACGCCGGAGCAGCACTTCGGCTTCGAAGCCGCCGCCTGGTACTGGCACTTCGTCGACGTCGTCTGGCTGTTCCTGTTCATGGCGATCTACGTTTGGGGCGCCTAGAAGCGTCCGGAAAACCTGTTTGCCTTCGAAGGCAGAGGGAAGGCCGGCGCACTGCGCCGGCCTTCTTCCTTTTGGCCCAATCATTGCCGTGAGCTCGGCGCGAAAGTCAGGATCAGCTCGATGCGTGAACCCGCCGTCTCACCATTCACTGCCGGTCTCACCTGCCGCTGCCCACGTTGCGCAAAAGGCCCGCTCTATCGCCAGATGTTCGATCTGGCCCTGCGCGAGAAGTGCGAGAACTGCGGCCTCTCCTATGCCTTCATCGACACCGGTGACGGCCCCGCCGTGTTCGTGATTATGGTGTTGGGCTTCATCATGCTGGGCGCGGCACTCATCCTTGAGTTCTCCGTCCATCCCCCGATTTGGGTCCACGCCCTTCTGTGGGTGCCCGCCACCTTGATCCTCGCCCTCGGCCTCTTGCGCCCGCTCAAGGCCTTGTTGATCGCACTTCAGTTCCACAACAAGGCAGCCCAGGGCCAACGCGAAGACTGAACCACGCGCCACGCTGAGGAAACCCACGCCATGTTTCAGCGTCTCCGAGAAGCCCGCCTCCTGTGGTCGACGCTGGCCACGATCATCGCCTTTGCCATTCTGCTTGCTCTGGGGGCATGGCAATGGCAGCGCATGCAATGGAAGGCGGGCCTGCTGCGCGAACTCGAACACGCACGCACCACCGCGCCGGTGTTCCTTGCCGAGCTGCTCACCGAACATACCGCCGGCGGCGAACTGCAACGCGACAAGCTCCGCTACCGCCAGGTCCGGATCCAGACGGTCGGACCGTCACTGGCGGACCTCTTTGTCTGGGACCCGCAACGCGATGGCCCGGCCTGGAGCGTGGTGCAAACGCGGCGCCTGGCGGAACCGGTCGCGGGTTTTGACCATGTCCTCGTCATCGCGGGAACCGTGCCCGAAAAGGATCGCCCCAAGCTGGCCCGTGACGCAGGCGCTTCAGGTGCGCCGCTCGTCACCGGCCGCGTTCGCCTCGATGCACCAAACCCGTCCGCCCCGGCCCCGGTTCCGGCCCGCTCCGAGTGGTTCACCCGCGATTTCGACAAGATGACCGCCTCCCTCCGCCAGACGACGGGCGCCGAAGCCCGGTTTCTTCCCTTCTTTCTCGAGGCCACGGACAAGGTCGCCCCGCCGCTTCGCCAGAACAATCCGCGCATCACGCTGAACAACCGTCATTTCGAATACGCGCTCACCTGGTGGGGCTTGGCGGCAACTCTGATTGGCGTTTATGTCACATTCGTCGTCTCCCGCTTGCGGGGCACGCCGTGAAGCCCGGCCTGCAACGGTGCATCCTGGGCGCGTCATGGAGAGAGGGAGCGCATGCAACTTATTGGTTGGCAGGGTCGCGTCGCCCCCCTGTGAAGAACCTCGACACAGGCGCGGCTTATGATCAAAACGTGTTATAGACCCACGCGAATAAGCATCTTGGCGCAAGCTGATTTGGCGCGCGCCGCATGGGGCTTTGAGCTATTGTCCGCAACATCCAAGCTGGCCGTGTGATGGCGCGCGACGAACTGAATTGACGAGGCTGGTCGTTGACCGAAACCCGCTATATCTCGACCCGCGGCGAAGCGCCGGTTCTAGGCTTCGAAGATGTCGTACTCGCCGGCCTCGCCCGCGACGGCGGCCTCTATGTGCCGGAAGTCTGGCCACGACTTGAACACGACGAAATTGCTGACTTCGCGGGCCGCCCCTTTCATGAAGTCGCCGCTGCCGTCATCGCCCCGTTCGCCGCTGGCGCCATAAGCCGCGACGAACTGGCAGCTTTGGCGCGCGAGGCCTACGCCGGTTTCGGCCACGCGGCCACGACCCCGCTCGTCCAGCTCGCCCCGGACCGCTTTGTCCTCGAACTGTTTCACGGTCCGACACTCGCCTTCAAAGATGTGGCGATGCAGTTTCTCTCGCGCCTGATGGAGCGTATCCTCGCCGCCCGCAGCGCACGCGCGACCATCGTCTGCGCGACCTCAGGCGACACCGGTGGCGCCGCCGTCGAGGCCTTTCGCGGCGCTGACAACATCGACATCGTTGTCCTCTTCCCCGAAGGCCGCGTCTCCGACGTGCAGCGCCGCATGATGACGACGCCGGACGACGCCAACGTCCACGCGCTCGCCATCCGCGGCACGTTCGACGATTGCCAGGCCCTCGTCAAAGCCATGTTCAATGACCTCGCCTTTCGCGATCGCGTTGCGCTGTCCGGCGTCAATTCGATCAATTGGGCCCGTGTCGTGCCCCAGGTGAGCTATTATTTTGCCGCCGCCGCCGCGCTCGGCGCGCCGCACCGGCCTGTCTCGTTCACGGTGCCGACAGGAAACTTCGGCGACATCTTCGCCGGCCACGTCGCCCGCCGCATGGGACTGCCGATCGCCAATTTGACGATTGCATCGAACGCCAACGATATCCTGCCGCGCACCGTCGATACCGGCGCCTACGAGAAGCACGCGGTGGTCGCCACCACATCGCCGTCGATGGACATCCAGATCTCCTCCAACTTTGAGCGCTACCTGTTCGAGGCAGCCGGCCGCGACGCCGGTCAGGTCCGCGCCTGGATGGCCTCCTTGGCCCAATCGGGCCGTTTCGAGCTGGGGGCCACGGCGGAGTGCCTGCGCGCGGACTTTACCGCCGCCGCAGCCAGCGAGGCTGAGGTCAGCGCCGCAATCCGCACGACGCGCGCTGAGACGGGCTATCTCCTTGAGCCGCACACGGCTTGCGGCGTCGTTGCATCGCAAAAAACGGCTGGCGCGCGCCGCACGAACGTTCCCGACATCGTTCTGGCGACCGCCCATCCGGCCAAATTTCCCGAGGCGATGGCCGATATAACGGGCGAGCCGGCGCGCCTGCCCGCCCGCCTGGCTCACTTGATGGATGATGCCGAAAGGATGACGCATCTCGACAATGATCTTGCCGCGGTTCAGCGGTATATTCTCGAAAATACACGCCGGGCCTGACCCCGGAAGACAATCCTGCCCCGCCGGTTCAAGGCGGTGGGGCGAACGCACCCGGGCCGCGTCTCAGAGTGCTCAGGAGACCTGACAACCGCCGCATGACCGCATTGATCACCAAACTGGACAACGGTCTCACCGTCGTCTCGCATCACATGCCGCATCTCAAAACGGTATCGGCCGGCGTATGGGTGGCATCTGGCTCCCGCCATGAGCGTGAGGCCGAGCACGGTATTTCCCATCTCCTGGAGCATATGGCCTTCAAGGGCACCGCCCGGCGCGACGCCCGCGCCATCGCCGAGGAGATCGAGCAGGTCGGTGGCGACCTCAATGCCGCCACCAGCCTCGAGATGACCGCCTACTATGTGCGTGTCCTGGAGGGCGATCACGGGCTGGCGCTTGATCTTCTGGCCGACATTCTCACGGAGCCAGCACTCGATCAGCTGGAACTCCAACGCGAGAAGGAAGTCGTGCTGCAGGAGATTTCCGGCATCGAGGATGTGCCCGACGAAATCGCCTATGACCTGGTCCAGGAGGCCGCCTATCCGGACCAGAGTATCGGGCGCACCGTGATCGGCACGCGCGACACCGTGACGGCGTTCACCCGCGATGATCTTTTGGCCCTTTTACGCCGCCAATACGTGCCCTCGCGCATGGTCGTCGCGGCTGCCGGCGCCATCCACCACGACGATCTCGTCCGCCACGCTCGCGACAAATTTGGGTCCCTTGATCCAGGGTTGGGGGAAGATGCCGCGCCGGCGCGCTTCGTTGGCGGCATTCGGGGATCCAATCGCCAGTTTGCGCAAAGCCATCTTCTTTTCGGCTTCGACAGCCCAGCCTACGGCGACCCGCGCTTTCTAGCCTGCCAGGTTTTTTCGGGCATCTTGGGGGGAGGCATGTCATCGAGGCTGTTTCAGGAGGCCCGCGAGCGTCGCGGCCTGTGCTATTCGATTTATTCTGGCGCCTGGGGCCTGGCTGACGGCGGCATGTTCAATATTCACGCCGCCACCGGCACCGAGCAGTTGCCCGAGGTTCGCGACGTGATTATCGAGGAACTCCTGAAGGCGGCTGCCGATCACGTCACCGATCGTGAGCTTGAGCGCGCCAAGGCGGGGCTCAAGGCGGGACTACTCATGAGCCTTGAAAGTTCATCGGCCCGCGCTGAACAAATGGCGCGCCAGATGATAGGTTTTGGCCGGTTGATCGAGCCGGAAGAGTTGACGCAGCGCGTCGAAGCGGTCACGGCTGAGGAGGTACGTTCCTTTGCAGCCGGGCTCGCTACGGCCGGCAAGGCGGCCATCGCTGTCGTCGGCCCGGGTGGCGCATCAACCGCGTTTGCCGAGGAAACACACGCACGCCTCGCGGCCTGACGGAAGAGAGCATGGCGTTTTTGAAGACAGGGTTTGCTCAGGAGACGACGCCGCTACTGCGCGGGCGTGGCCTTCTCTTGCGCCCGCCTTCCGCGTCCGACTACGCCGCCTGGGCCGAGTTGCGCGATTCAAGCCGTGACCACCTGATCCCTTGGGAACCGAAATGGTCGCGCGACGAACTGAGCCGCTGGTCCTTCCGCCGTCGCCTTCGCTACTACCAGCGCGACCAGCGCGAAGACCTCGGCTACGCGTTTTTCATTTTTGACGCCACCACATCCAAATTGATGGGCGGCTTGACGCTATCGAACGTGCGCCGCGGCGTGACACAAGCCTGTGCGCTCGGCTATTGGCTGGGCGCGCCGCATGTCGGCCGCGGCCACATGCGCCGAGCCGTTTCGCTCGCTGCCGATTTCGCGTTCAGCGAATTGCGTCTGCACCGTCTTGAGGCTGCCTGCCTGCCCAACAACGAGCCATCGATCCGCGTCCTGCGCTGGAATGGGTTCCAGGAAGAAGGGCTCGCCCGCAGCTATCTGAAAATCAATGGGGAATGGCGAGATCACATTCTCTTCGCGCTATTGGCCGACGACTCGAGGCCCGGCGCCGGAGGATCGGCGCCATGATCATCCCCTCGCCTTCCACCATCATCGCCCGCCCTGATCCGGCCCCGCATGGCGGCCGGGTTCGATCTTCCCGCCTGCGCGCGACGTGGGTCGTCCGCTGTCTCGCCTTGCTGGCAGCCCTGATCTGCTTGCCGGCCGCAGCCGCAGCCCTCGAGCCCATCGAACTCGACGCCACCGAGAAGCGCATCGAACTCACCGACAAGGGGCTCGCCATTGGTGGGCGCGGTGACCAGCTCCAGATTGACACGGCGCCTGGGGCCGATGGCATTTCCCGGCGCATGTCTGTGCGCGCGACAACGCCGCGCTCGGACCCCAACTGGATGGTGTTCGCGCTTCGCAACACGACCGATAAAGTGATCGAACGCTGGATCACCGTTCAGCGCTACTCGATGATCGGCTCGGGCGTGATCTGGCCGGATCTGGATGCGCGCCGCCTTGAAGCGCTGACCCCGTCGGTCGGGTTCCTGCCACAGCGTATCGACAACGATCGCGCCGACATCTTCAAGATCACAATCGATCCCGGCCAGACCATCACCTACGCCGCCGAGATGTCGACGACCCGCATTTCGCGGCTCTACCTCTGGCAGCCCCTCGAATACGAGCTTCACGTCCGCGAGCGGCGCCTGTTCAACGGCATTATGCTGGGCATCACCGCCCTGTTGGGCATCTTCCTGACGGCGGTCTTTGCAGCAAACCACAAGCTGATCTTCCCGAGTGCTGCGCTGGTCACCTGGTGTGTGCTCGTCTACCTGTGCGTAGATTTCGGATTCTGGCACAAGCTGCTGCAGATATCGGCGGAGAATAATGCCGTCTATCGAGCCTCGGCTGAGGCGGCGCTGGCCACCAGTCTGGTCATCTTCCTGCACACGTTTCTCAGGATAGGAAGCTGGTTTGGCTTCGCGCGGATGCTCTCGGGCGTCGTCATTGTCTCGCACCTCGCGCTCGTCTTCGTCGCCGTCCTTGATCCGCGTCTCGCAGCCACCTTCGCGCGCCTGTCTCTGGCAGTGATCGGGGGGGGCGGCGCGCTGTTGATCTTCTTCCTGGCCCTGCGCGGTCAGGATCGCGCGCTCTCGATCACGCCAACCTGGCTGCTGTTCCTGGTCTGGTTGTTCGGCGCCGCCATGACGCTCAATGGCAAGCTCAACGGGGATCTCGTCGTTTCGGGGCTGATTGCGGGCCTCGTCCTCATCACCGTGCTCATCGGCTTCACCGTCACCCAGTTCGCCTTCCGCACCTTTGACCCCTACTACGGCGTTGCGCCCTCCGAGCAGCAGCTGCGCTCGCTTGCCGTGGAAGGCGCCGCATCGGCCGTCTGGGAGTGGCACGCACGCCGCGACGAGATCAAGGTTGGCGCTGTCGCCGAAGCGGCCCTTGGCCTCAACGAAGGTGAGCTGTCGACCAAGGTGAAGGATTTCGTTCGCCACATGCACCCGGCCGACCAGGAGCGCTTCAACGTGCTGCTCTGGTCGATCCAGAATGACGCTGGCGGCGAGATCCGCACCGATTTCCGCATGCGCCACGCAGACAATTCCTACCGCTGGTTCGAACTCGAAGCGGCAAGCGTCGCGTCCTCCGATGGCCGCACGTTGCGCTGCGTCGGTCTCCTGCGCGATGTCACCGACCAGAAGCGCGCCCAGGACCGCCTGATGCGCGACGCCGTCTATTGCAACCTGACAGGCCTCCCCAACCGCGAGCTCTTCTTCGACCGCGTCAAGGCGGCGGTCGACCGTGTGCCAGCCGAACCAAGTCTGCGCCCGACCGTTCTCTTCATCGACCTCGACAAGTTCAAGAGCATCAACTCCTCCTTCGGCCTGCTCGTCGGTGACAGCCTGCTCAAGACGTTCTCGCGACGGCTGATGCGCCAGTTGAGCCCCATGGATACCGTCGCCCGCCTCGGCGGTGACCGCTTTGCGATGCTCATCCTCTCGATCAACGAGCCTGAGAAGCTCGCCATGCTGGCTGAAAGCGTACATCGCTCGCTCCGCTCGCCCGTCACGATCGCTGGTCAGGAAATCGTCATGACGGGTGCGATCGGCATCGCCGTCCACGATCCCGAACGCGGCGAAAACGCATCCGACCTGATGCGCGACGCCGAAGTCGCGATGTTTCGAGCCAAGCGCAGCGGCGACGACCAGATCGAGATCTTCCGTCCCGAGATGCGCGATGACCGAGATGACCGGGGCGCGCTGCAGGGCGAATTGCGCCGCGCCATTGAGCGCCGCCAGATCAAGATCCTCTACCAGCCCGTCATTTACCTGCCGACTGAGGAGCTGGCCGGCTTCGAGGCGCTTGCGCGGTGGGAGCATCCCCGCCTCGGCCTGCTCAACCCGGATGACTTCTTACCGCTCGCTGAAGAAAGCGATCTGGTCGTAAAGCTCGGCGGTTACGTGCTGAGCGAGGCTGTCGCCGAGGCGGCACGTTGGCAAAAAGTGCTCCCGCGCGCCAAGAATCCCCTGTTCGTCAGCGTCAACATCTCCGCGCGCCAGCTTTTCCGCCAGGACCTTGTCCACGATGTCCGCCACATCATCAGCCGCGCCGTCATTCCCGACGGTGTGCTCCGCCTCGAGATGACGGAAGCGACGGCGATGGAGAACCCCGAGCGAGCAGCCGAAGTCCTGGATGGGCTCAGCGCCGCCGGCATTGGCCTCTCACTGGATGATTTCGGCAGCGGTTATTCATCCTTCGCCTACCTCCAGCGCTTCCCCTTCGATACGATCAAGATCGACCGCCATCTGGTCCAGTCCTCTGTCGCCGGTGAAGGTGGCGGCCCCGCCATCGTCCGCTCGATCGTGGCGCTGGCCCAGCAACTCGACAAGAAGATCGTCGCAGAAGGCGTCGAGGCTGCCGATGATGCGTCTTTCCTGCGCTCCGTCGGCTGCCAGTTCGCGCAGGGCTACTACTATGGCGAGCCGATGGGAGAACGCGAGGTCAACGACGTTCTCAAGATCGTGCGCAAATCGGAGCGAAAGTCGAACCGCCGCAGCTTCTTCGGCTCGGCCCTGCAGCGAACGTCGAAACGCGACGAGATCGATCCGCCTCCCGAGAAGTCCGAAAAGACGGTGAAGACCGCCAAGACCGAGCCGCGTCGCAAAGACCAGCCCGCGTCGGGTCCAACGCCGCCGCCGGTCGCGCCGCCGCCACCCCTTCGCCCGCCGTACAGCAACGGCGCTTCTGGCCATCAAGTGCCGTCCGCCGCACCGGGGCGTCCAGATCCCGGCACCAGGCCCCCAGAACGCCCCCCAGAGCGGCCCCCAGAGCGGCCCTATGCCAACGGCAGTAGTTCGCGGGCCATCCCGCAGCAAACCCCGCAACAGAGCCCGCCACAAAGTCCCCAGCAGCCGGATGCGCGCCATCCGGGTATGGCAAACGGCGGCAGAGGGCCGGGCCCGGTCAATGCGCCGCCCACCACGCCAAAGACGCAACCGCATCAGCCGATCGCACCTCCCACCCCGCCGCCGGCCGCATCTGCTGGTCAGCGTCCGAACGGGGCGCCGCCATCAGCCCCGGAATTGGCGCGCCTGGGCAAGCGCACGCCGGCGCCGAATGGGCAGAATTCCCCGCCGCGTCGGACAGATGCTCCGATATCGGCTCAGCCCCCGTCCCCGCCTCCTGGACCGGGCAAGGCGGCAGCTCCGCCCCCGCCGCCGACAGCCGCGCTGCGCAATTCTGCCCCGCCACAACCGCCAACGCCAACGCCGAGGCCGGCCGCCAACAACAACCCAGGCGTGCCAAAGCGGGATATGCCGCCCCCTGCACCCGCTGCCCGGGCGCCGGCCAAGCCTGTGCCGCCGGCTCAAGCCCGTCCATCGGCTCAGTCGAGCACTCCAACGGCCCAGCCGTCAGAGCCGCCGCCAGCCAACGGCGCCAGCACGCCGCCTGCAACGGCGGCGAAAGGGCCAACGCCATCGGCCGCGCCACCCGCCCCACCGGCAGCCAAACATCCGTCGCCGGATCTGCCGCGCCCTGCGGCGGCAAGGGAGGCGCGCCGCACACCCGACGCGCCGCCGTCGAAATCACCGCCCCAGCAGTCGAATTTGGATCTGTCGTCGCTCCCGCCCTCGATCGCTGAAAGTCTCAAGCGCCTGGCCGGAAATGATCTGGGCTCGCCCGGCAACGACAAAACGCCGGTTAAATGACCAGGATTGAGCAGCAAGCCCCACGAGGGCAATTGTCGGCCGCGCTTTAAGCCCGTCCCGCGGCGCTGACGAGATGCGAGGGATCGATCCCGATTTTCGCCATCGCGAGCGCATACTTGTCAGCATCGCCTTCGGCGAACACGATGCTCGGATCGCTTGGACAGTTGAGCCAGACATTTGCTCCGAGTTCAGCCTCAAGCTGGCCAGGCGACCAGCCGGCATAACCAAGCGCGACAAGCGAATTGAGCGGCCCTTCACCCTTGGCAATCGCGGCCAGAACGTCCGGCGTCGCCGTCAGGCAGACGGTCTGCGTCACCCTGAGGGTGGACTCTTTCGAATAGTAGTCGGGCGAATGGAGCACGAAGCCGCGATGACTGTCGACCGGGCCGCCGTTGTGAACCGGCCGGTCCGCATTGGCCCCGCCCACCGTTTGTTCGCCCTCGTCCGAGGAAAGCTCGATCTGGTCGAAAAGCTGGCCGAGGTTGAGATCATCCAGCCGGTTATTGATGATCAACCCCATCGCCCCTTCGTCTGAATGCGCACACAACTGGACAACACAGCGCTTGAATCGCGGGTCGGACATGTCCGGCATCGCGATCAGAAGCTGTCCTTGGAGATGATTTCCAAGCTCAATTGTCAGTTTATCACTCATGCGAGAGAACTTAGGTTGCCGCCAGCCCAGTGTGAAGATCAATCCATGAGGATGCCTTCTTGTTAGGCCGGTATTGACGAAGCTGTGACATGCGGTGATTTGCCGGGCGCCATAAACTGGCTCATCACGCCATGAAACAATCCTGTCGATCGCCTCTGTGGACGTCAGGTCCGTGACACGCCGCAATTGCCAATAAGGCCGCAAAAGCCAACAAGGAAGCAGTTTTTGCCGAGACCACAATTGATAGCCGCCCTGTGCGTGGCCGTGCTCTGCCATCTCGGTGCTGTCGCGACCGAGGCGGCCCGCGCCGGCGCGAGCGATTGGGTTGACGGTCATAATTCGAAAGTCCGCCTTCTGGTGGGGGGCCGGCCGGGCGCGGATGGCGCAATAGAGCGGTATGCGGCATTGGAAATTCACTTGGCGCCAGGGTGGAAGACCTATTGGCGCCAGCCCGGCAGCGCGGGCGGTATCCCGCCTGCGATCACCGCGTCCGGCTCGATCAACCTCGACGCTTTGGACCTGCGCTTCCCGGCCCCGCAGCGGTTCACCAACTCGACGGGTGACACGATCGGCTACAAGACCGCCGTCGTCTTCCCGATCGCCTTGAAGGTCCGAAACCCGGACCAGCCTGTAACGCTGAATATGAACCTGTTTTTCGGTGTTTGCCGCGAGATCTGCATTCCCGCCGAGGCAACCTTCAAGCAAACCATCGAGCCGCACGACTTCACCCGCTGGCCACCGGAACTGGCCGCCGCCGTCGCAGCACTGCCCGTGCCGAGCGAGCAATCGTCGGGCCGCACTGCCCCCGCCATCAAGCGCATCGCCCCCGTGTCCCGCTCAGATGGCCAACACGCATTGATCATCGATGTCCACTTTCCCGGCGGCAGCGACGGTGGCGATCTGTTTGCCGAGCGCGGCGATGGTATGGGCCTTGCCATGACCAAGGTCATCGCTCGCCCCTCACCCGAGATCACCCGCTTTCGCCTGCCGATCGAGGATGACGCCGAATGGGCCAAGCTTGGCGAAACGGGCTTGGCGCTGACGATGGTCTCGAAGACCGCGGCGAGCACCGCCCGGCGCCCCCGTCCCTGAGGCATTTTTCGCGCGGCCCAGACCGCCCGGAGGCGCGGGCGATGCTATCTGAGCTTTCATTTGGCCGGCTCACGCTCTAAGTTCCCGCTTATGGACGCCTCGTCCAAGAGCAAATTCAAACCACATGACATGTGAAGCCCAAGTGAGGAGACTGAGTGATGGCCATCTCTGTTGGTGACCGCCTGCCTGAGGCAACTTTTACGATGATGGGCGGCGACGGCCCCGACCAGAAGTCCACCGCCGACCTCTTCGGCGGCAAGAAGGTCGTCTTGTTCGCCGTGCCCGGCGCCTTTACCCCGACCTGCTCCAAGCAGCACTTGCCGGGCTTCGTCGCAAATGCCGACAAGCTCAAGGCCAAGGGCATCGATGCGATCGCCTGCACCGCCGTCAACGACGTGTTCGTGATGGACGCATGGGGCAAGAGCGCCAACGCCGACGGCAAGGTGATGATGCTGGCTGACGGCAGCGCCGACTTCGCCAAGAAGATCGGTCTTGAAATGGACCTCTCCGAGCGAGGCCTTGGCATGCGCTCGAAGCGGTACGCGATGATCGTCGAGGACGGCGTCGTCAGCGCGCTTGAGGTCGAGGATGCGCCGGGTTCTGCCGAGAAATCTGGCGCCGAGGCCATCGCGAAGCTGCTCGATTGATCTGTGCAACTTGGTTGCCTGATAACGGCCGGCCCCCATAAGAGGGCCGGCCTTTTTCGTGTGCGCAGCACTCAATATAGGGCCCCCGTCCTGGCCGGCGAAGGCCCGCTTCACGCTCGATTAAGGATACGGCGCTAGTTTACTACGGCCAGTTCAAGGCACGGTTATCGCCGTCTGCAAGACCGCGGTCGACCGGTCCTGGCCTCGTTTTCAGTATCGACCCCACGCCAGGCCGTCATGACAGACCGACCCGAGCTCTCGATTGTGATCGTCTCCTTCAACACCGAGACGATGACGTGCGAGTGCCTCGATTCCATTTACGCCAACGCCGCCGGCCTCGATTTCGAAATCATCGTCGTGGACAACGCCTCCGTCGACAATTCCGTCGAGCTGATTGAGCAGCGCTACCCCGACGTCGTCCTGATCAAGAACAAGGACAATCGCGGTTTCGCCGCGGCCAACAATCAGGCCTTCGCGATCGCGCGCGGCAATCACATTCTGCTTCTGAATTCCGACACCATCATCCTCGACCACGCTTTGCAGCGCTCCGTCGCCTACCTGAAGGCGCATCCCGACGTGGGCGCCATGGCCTGCCGTGCGCTCAACACCGATTGCACGCTGCAATTGACCTGCTCTGAATATCCAAGCCACCTCAATCTCTTCCTGCAAACCACCGGCCTCGATCGCCTGTCGTGGCCAAAGTCGCTCGCCAAATACCAGATGCGCCACTGGCGCCGCGACACGGAACGCGACGTCGAAGTCATCAGCGGCTGCTACCTCATGATCCGCCGCACCGCATTCGATGAAGTCGGCCCGCTGGACGAAAATTTCTTCTTCTTCGGCGAGGAGACAGATTGGTGCTATCGCCTGCGCGGCCTTGGATGGAAACTCCGCTTCGCCCCGGTGGGTGAATACATCCATCACGGTGGTGCCAGCGCAAAGAAGCTGCGCTTCAAGCGCGATCTCATGCTGACCGAAGCGATGGTCCGCCTCCACCGCAAGCACGGTGGCGTTCCCGCGGCAGCCTTGGCGTTCGCGATCCTGCTGGTCTTCAACGCCTCGCGTGCTGCGGTCTGGACACTGTTGTCGCCGTTCAGATCAAAGTTCGCGGAACGCGCGACCCATTTCCGCCAGGTATCGGCAAACATGCGCCAAGCCTGGCCAAGCGAGGCCTGAGAATGCGTATTCTCCTGATCACCTGGGCCTGCGACCGCGAAGACGTCAGCGAACCTGCGGTCGCATACAAGTGGTGCCGTCAACTGGCCGAGGAGCACGACGTCACAATCCTGGCTGTTTCGAAGCCTGATCGCTTCGGCGCTGTGACAGAGCAGTTCCCAAACAACCGCGTCATCGAATGGCAAGACGTGCGCCTGCCCCGCTCGATGGCGCGCTTCCAGGCGATCGTGAAGCCGGGCTACGTGCCGTTCTATTGGCGCGCACGGCGCTATCTCAAGACACTTCTCGCCAACGAGCATTTCGACGTCATCCACCATCTCACGCCGTTTGCTTGGCGCTATCCCTCGCCCGCCGGAGGTCTCGGCGTTCCACTGGTGCGTGGCCCCCTCGCTGGCGGTCTGCCGACCCCGACAGACCTGGCGGCAGCGGTCGAGGAAAGCGAACCCCGCTTCATGGCCCTGAGGAAGAGTGACGATTTCCGCAAGCGCTACGATCCGTTCCTGCGCGCATCCTTCCGGCAGATGGACAAACTGCTGGTCGCCTCGCCCTACGTGCTCGATTTGCTGCCGCCCCTTGAGGTTCCCCCCCATGCCGTCGAACTGGAGATCGGCATCGAAGATCAACTGCCGTTGACCCACGACGCTGCACGATCGAATGCGGAGGGGATGGTCAATCTTCTCTATGTCGGTCGCGTTGTTCGCACAAAGGGCGTGCGCGACGCTGTGCGGGCGATGCAACACGTTTCATCGACGACGCCCGTGAAGCTGACCGTTATCGGCGACGGCGACGACCTGGAAGCGTGCCGGCGCGAGGCTGCCGAACGCAACGTCTCCGACAAAGTCAGTTTCCTTGGCTGGCGCACCAAGGCCGAAGTTGACGAATATCTCAGTAAGGCGGACATCTTCTTCTTTCCGAGTTTCCGCGAACCCACCGGCGGCGTTCTTCTCGAAGCGTTGCGCCATTGCCTGCCCTGCATTGTCTGTGATTATGGCGGGCCCGGCTACATTATCGATGAGACCTGCGGCGTCCGCGTCGCCCCGGCAAGTGAAACGGAATATGCCCATCGGTTGGCGGCAGCCGTCGACCGGCTCGCTGACAATCCGAACCTGCGCAACACCTTGGCTGAAGGCGCGGCCCGGCGCGGCGGCAGCGAGTTCGATTGGCAAAGCAAACGCCGCCGCATGAACGCGATGTACGAGGAGATGGTCCACGCCAGGCTGGGCCGCGAAGCAAACGCATCAAGCTCATCGGCGACCGCCCGCGCGCTGGCTGGCGCTTAAGGTCACCCACACTTAGAGCGTTTCAACTCTCTGCGCGCAGTTGCGCGATCCCCTCGCGCGCGAGTTCGTCCGCCCGTTCATTCTCCGGGTGGCCCGCATGCCCTTTGACCCAATGCCAGCGGATTTCGTGACGTTTCGTTGCCGCATCCAGCGCCTGCCAGAGCTCCGCGTTCTTGACGGGCTTCTTCGCCGCCGTCTTCCAGCCATTGCGCTTCCAACCGTGGATCCATTTCGTGATGCCGTCGCGGACGTACGTGCTGTCGGTGTGGAGATCCACGATTGAGGACCGCTTCAGCGCGTTGAGGCCCTCGATTGCCGCCATCAGTTCCATCTGGTTGTTCGTCGTCGTGCCCAGCCCGCCATTGAGCTCCTTGCGGTGCGCGCCGGAAATCAGGATCGCACCCCACCCACCGGGTCCCGGATTGCCCGAGCATGCGCCATCCGTATAAATTGTCACCTGAGGTCGGTCCGACACGTCATCAAAGCCTTTCAGTGGCGATCTGGGAAACGAGGTGCTGCGCGCCATCCGCTGCGCCAGCGCTTGAGGCCTGCTACAAGCCGAAGCCCGCGGCGGTATCGACCGACTGGTGGAACCTCAGCCGGCGCGCATATTCGAGCGGGTCCTTCGGCCTGACGAACGCATCATCGGCGGTGTTGAGCCAATCGTAGGCGCGCGTCAGAAGAAATCGCAGCGCGGCCCCGCGCGCCAGAAGTGGCATCACGTCGCGTTCCGCGTCCGAGAGCATGCGAACCGATTGATAGCCGCGAAACAACGCCTGCCCCTTGGTGATATTGAACGAATGGTCCGCTTCGAAGCACCACGCATTAAGGCCGATCGCGAGGTCATAACCGAATGCGTCGTTACACGCGAAATAGAAGTCGATCACGCCCGAGACATCGCCCTGGTGAAAGAAGATGTTGTCGGGAAAGAGGTCTGCATGAATGACGCCTTGCGGCAGGTCGTCCGGCCAGTTGCCCTCGAGGTGGTCAAGTTCGCCGGCAATGAGATCACCGAGGTCTGGTGCAATCTCGCCAGCCTCGTCGGCGAACGACTGAAACAGCGGCCGCCATCCCTTGAGACCGAGCGCATTGACACGGCTCAGCGCAAAGCCCTCCCCGGCAAGATGCAGTGAACCGAGTGTCCGTCCGACAAGCTCGCAGTGCAACGCCTTCGGCCGCCGGACGGCGATCCCATCGAGAAACGTAAAGATCGCAGCCGGCCGCCCACACAATTCCCGGATTGCCCGCCCCTGTTGGTCGTGCACTGGCATCGGGCAATGAATGCCGTTCTCGGCGAGGTGTTCGACCAGGCCAACGAAGAAAGGCAGGTCTTCGACCGCGACCCGCTTCTCATACAGCGTCAGGATGAACTGGCCCCTTTCGGTCGCCAGAAAGTAGTTGGAGTTCTCGACCCCCTCCGCAATCCCCTTGAAGGCTGTCACCTCGCCAAGGTCATAGCCCGCAACGAAGTCGATCAGTTGGTCGTCGGGAACTTCCGTATAAACCGCCAAGCGCCCACCTCCTCACTCGGCCGCAACATCGCGAAGTTGCCGCGGCACGTTGAAGGCAATCGCCTCGCGCGCCGTCTCGACTTCCTCCACCGTCACCTGGAA
The DNA here is from genome assembly GCA_963696075.1 of uncultured Alphaproteobacteria bacterium. Lineage (GTDB taxonomy): Bacteria > Pseudomonadota > Alphaproteobacteria > Rhizobiales > Hyphomicrobiaceae > CAJQQK01. The sequence continues at coordinate 551,903 of CAVOJD010000006.1, forward strand.
GCGCTCCCGGAAGGCGGCGATGATTTCCTGAACGAGCACCTCCGGCGCCGAAGCACCCGCCGAAATCCCGAGTGTCGCGATACCATCGAACGCCGCCCAGGGGATGTCGGCCGCCCGCTGCACCAGCATCGCGGTTTGGCATCCGCCGCGCGCGCCAACTTCGACCAGGCGCTGTGAGTTCGAACTGTTTGGCGCGCCAACGATGATCATCGCATCCGCCTGCCCGGCAATCGCGCGCACGGCCTCCTGTCGATTGGTCGTCGCATAGCAGATGTCCTGCTTGTGCGGCCCGGCGATATCCGGAAATCGCTTCTGGAGCATCGCAACGATATCGGCCGTATCGTCGACTGAAAGCGTCGTCTGCGTCGCATACGCGAGCTGTTGCCCCGCCGGCGCCTCGAACGCTTCAGCATCTTCCACGGTCTCGATCAACGTCACCGCGCCGTCTGGCAACTGCCCCGTCGTCCCAACCACCTCGGGATGGCCCGCATGGCCGATCAGCAGGATGTGGTGGCCGGCGTCGTGATGGCGTTCCGCCTCCCGGTGGACTTTCGTCACCAGCGGGCACGTCGCATCCAGATAGAACATGTTGCGCGCCTTCGCCGCCGCCGGCACGGATTTCGCGACGCCGTGAGCGGAAAAGATCACGGGTTGATCCGTCTCCGGTATTTCATCGAGTTCAGCGACGAAGACGGCGCCTTTGGCCTTCAGCGAATCCACAACGAATTTATTGTGGACAATCTCGTGGCGAACGAAGACCGGCGCGCCGTATTTCGCAAGCGCGAGCTCGACGATCTGGATCGCCCGGTCGACGCCCGCGCAAAAACCACGCGGCGCGGCCAGCAGAATTTTAAGATGCGGCTTTTCGGCAACTGCCGCTGGATTGCTTGGTTCGGGCGCCATCGTGCTGCCTGTTTTCGTGAGATATCTCGTTGCTTGATTTGCTACGGGTTTGCGGTGCACTTGTCGAGGGTTGAGGTGCACCGCCGGTCAGTTTGCTCAATTCAGAATGACCGGCGCGATGCTGCACTGCGTCATCAATAAGCGCTGACAAACTCGACCGAATCAGGTGACCCAAAGGTCTTGGACCACTGCGACTTCGCGGATGTAGGGACGAACAAGGACCACCGTGAAAACGAGATCGACATTCGGCAGGTTTGCCGCACTTGCATTGGTGGCCTCTGTATCCGCGACAACTGTTGCGGGATGCGGGCTGTCGTCATTAACGTCCGGCTTGAGCGGCGGGCTGTTTGCCGGCGATGAAAAGAAGACACCGGCGGTGAACGCGGTGACCGAAGGCCAGCTGCTCTCGGCGGCACAGCAAGGCGGCTCGAGCGTTGCGGTTGGCTCCAACGTCGCGCACGGCTGTCCAAGATTTCTGGTGTGGTCACCTGATAATCACACGACAGCCTATCTTGCGGGCCGCGAAGGCGATGCGATGGCCGTGATGCATCGTGGCGAGATCACCAAGACGGCCCGCGAATGCCGCATTGAACCAGGTCTTGTCACCGTAAAATACGGCTTCTCCGGTCGGGTTCTCCTCGGCCCCTCTGGCCAGAATGCGCGGGTGAACCTGCCCATCAAGGTGTTTGTAACGGATGCCGACCGCCAGAGGCTGAGTTCAGAAAACATCGACATCGCCGTCGACGTCGCGGTCGACAATCCGATCGCGTATTTCAGCCACGTCCAGACCGTTTCATTCCCTATCCCGGAAGGCACTCGGCCGGGAGAGTTTGAGGTCTATGTTGGCTTCGATGGCCAGCGCCAGCCGGCAGCCGCCCGCCCCGCAGCGCGACGCGGCTGACGAGACGGTTAATCCCCACAGCTGCTGCAGTTTTCTGCGACGCGCCAGCCTAACGTTGGAACCCGTTTGGGGTGTAAACTGACATCGAGGGCTCATACAGCATCGGCGCCGCACTGCCCTGCGCTTGACACCACTGCGTCAATCGTCGCAAATCGGATAACGCCAGATGACGCCTGCGGGAGAGATCGGCACACGATCGTGTTGTGTGCCGGCGCCGAAGGAGCAACCGCCCCGGAAACTCTCAGGCAAACGGACAGCAGGCAGATGGCACTCTGGAAAGAGATCGTGCGCGGATCCTAACCGCGTCGGTCCACCGAAGGGGTCAGGACGCAAGTGCAACTGACGCGCTTGCCGTCTCTATCTCTCAGGTCCCGTGACAGAGGGGGCGTAATGTAAGGCGCAGTTTCTGCGTCCGCATTGCGTTTTGCCCCGGCCGCTTGCCCAACCGGCAGGCCGCCCCTCTGAGAAGGGCCTGAAATGGCAGCTGCCCAGAATGCTGAATCTGTCGGCGCCCAGCCGCAGGCCCGCACACCGCTCTACGAGCGCCACGTCGCGCGCGGCGCCCGCATGGTCCCGTTCGCGGGATATGAGATGCCGGTCCAGTACGCGGACGGTGTTCTCAAAGAGCATTTGTGGACGCGCGAGAACGCGGGCCTGTTCGATGTGGCGCACATGGGGATCGCCTACCTCGAGGCGGCAGACAAAAGCCACGCCACAGTCGCGCGCGCGCTTGAAAGCCTTGTGCCGGCTGACATTCTGAACCTGGCTCCCGGCCGCCAGCGCTATACCCAGTTTCTCAATCAGGACGGCGGCATCATTGACGATCTGATGGTTGCCCGCAGCGCCGATCCGGCGCACGACGGCTGGCTTTATCTCGTCGTCAACGCGGCACGCAAGGCGGTCGACTTCGCGCTCCTGGACGCAAACCTCCCCCCCGGTGTTGCACTTCGTCGTTCCGATCAGTTTGCCCTCGTAGCCTTGCAAGGCCCGGCCGCGGAGGACGTAATCGCCCGCTTCGATCCCTCCGTTCGCGAGCTTCGCTTCATGGCAGCCGCCAAAGTGACCATCGATGGCGTCGAAATTCACCTCACCCGATCCGGCTACACCGGCGAAGACGGATTTGAGCTGCCGCTCCCCGTCGCAGAAGCGCCGCGCCTCTGGGATCTCCTCCTCGAAGACGACCGCGTCCGCCCGATCGGCCTCGGCGCCCGCGACAGCCTGCGTCTGGAGGCAGGCCTATGTCTCTACGGCCATGACATGGACGAGACCACCTCGCCCGTCGAAGCAGGCCTCGCCTGGTCGATCCAGAAACGCCGGCGCGAGGAAGGCGGTTTTCCCGGCGCCGAGCGTATCCAGCGCGAACTGGCCGAAGGACCTCCCCGCCAGCGTGTCGGCATTCGTCCCGCCGGCCGCGCGCCGGCCCGCGAAGGCACGCCCATCCATCAACCGGCCGGCGGCCCGGTTGGACACATCACCTCCGGTGGCTTCGGCCCCAGCTTCGGCGGACCGGTCGCAATGGGCTACGTGCCAGCCGACCTGGCGAAACCCGGCACGCCGCTCGATCTCATCGTGCGCGGCAAACCGCTGCCCGCCGAAGTCGTGAAACTGCCTTTCATTGAACCCTCATACAAACGCTGAGCGAATAGGAGCCCTTCGAGATGGCATCTAACTACTTCACCACCGATCATGAGTGGATCAGCCTCGACGGCGACATCGCAACCGTCGGCATCACCAATCATGCCCAGGAACAATTGGGCGATGTCGTTTTCGTCGAAGTGCCCGAGGCTGGCCGCACCGTGACGGCAGGCGAAGCCGTCGCCGTTGTCGAAAGCGTCAAGGCGGCGAGTGATGTCTTCTCACCAATCGCCGGTGAAGTAAGCGAGGCCAACGCCGCGCTGGCCGACAACCCGGCTCTCGTCAATGAGGACCCGGAGGGCGGCGCCTGGTTCTTCAAGGTGCGCATCGCGGATACGAGCGCGGTCGATGGGTTGATGGACCGCGCCGCCTATGAAGCCTTTGTCGCATCGGAGTCCTGAGCCATGCGCTATCTGCCGCTGACCCCTGCCGACCGCCGCCACATGCTGGCTGAAGTCGGCGTTGAGACGATCGACGATCTTTTTGCAGCCGTACCGCGCGAGCATCTTCTCGACGCGTTGCCGGACCTGCCCTCGGCGCGCGGCGAGATGGCCGTCGAGCGTGACCTGGCGAGCCTGGCGGCCTGCAACACCACCGCCGGCTCGGTGCCCTTTTTCGTCGGCTGTGGCGCCTACCGTCACCACGTGCCCTCAACCGTCGACCACCTCATTCAGCGCTCCGAGTTCCTCACCTCCTATACGCCCTACCAGCCGGAGATAACGCAGGGCACGCTGCAATACCTCTTCGAGTTCCAGACCCAGGTCGCCCGCCTCACCGGTATGGATGTCGCCAATGCGTCAATGTACGACGGCTCCACCGCCACCGCCGAAGCCGTCTTGATGGCCGAGCGCATTACGCGGCGGCGCAAGGCGGTGCTGTCCGGCGGGCTGCATCCGCACTACCGGGATGTGATCGAGACACTTTCGACCTACAACAAGACGGCGATCACCGCGCTGCAGCCCGGCGCCGACACGCTCGAAGAGTTGATTGATGCGGTTGACGATGAAACCGGCTGCATTGTTGTCCAGAACCCGGACGTCTTCGGCAACGTCCGCGACCTCACCCCGTTGGCCGAAGTTGCCCACACCAAAGGCGCGCTCCTGATCGTCGCCGTCACCGAGGTCGTGAGCCTCGGAGCGATCCGCTCCCCGGGCGAGATGGGCGCGGACATCGTGACCGCCGAGGGCCAGTCGATCGGCAACGGCCTCAACTTCGGCGGCCCCTACGTCGGCCTCTTCGCGACCCGGCAGAAATTCCTGCGCCAGATGCCCGGCCGGCTTTGCGGGGAAACGGTCGATGCGGACGGGCGCCGCGGTTTCGTGCTCACCTTGTCGACGCGCGAGCAGCACATCCGCCGCGAGAAAGCGACCAGCAACATCTGCACGAACTCCGGCCTCTGCGCGCTGGCTTTCACGATTCATCTGACGCTGCTCGGTGAAAAAGGCCTGCGCGATCTCGCAAACCTCAACCATCTGGCCGCCGTCGCCCTCGCCGAACGCCTCGCCGACGTCCCCGGCGTGACGGTCCTCGGCGATGGCCTGTTCTTCAACGAGTTCACGGTTCGCCTGCCGCGTCCCGCTGCCGCCGTCGTCGAGACGCTGGCCGCGCGCGGCATCCTCGCCGGCGTACCCGTCTCGCGTCTGCTGCCGCACGATAATCGCTTCGAAAACGACCTCATCATCGCATCGACCGAAATCAACACCGATCAGGACCGTCAGGCTCTGGCAGATGCCCTCAAGGAGGTGCTGGCATGACCACGCCAATGAACCGCCAAGGCCGCCCGACACGCCCCACCACCGAGTCTGCCGGCGAAGCGCCGCCAACGTTCAGCGGCAACCGCGCCCTCGATATCGAGGAACCGTTGATCTTCGAGGTGGGGGGCGATGATCGTAGCGGCGTCGACCTGCCCCGCCCGCCAGCTGTCGAGTCCCGCCTGGGCGGGCTTTCCCGCGAAAAACCAATCGGCCTGCCGGGCCTCTCCGAGCCTGAGACGATGCGCCATTACGTCCGGCTCTCGCGCAACAATTACGCGATCGATGCGGGGATCTATCCGCTGGGCTCGTGCACGATGAAGCACAACGCCCGCCTCAACGAGAAGATGGCGCGACTGCCCGGCTTCGCCGACATTCATCCGCTGCAACCGGTCTCGACGGTTCAGGGCGCGTTGGCCCTCATGCAGACGCTGTCCGGCTATCTGTTGGAACTGACCGGCATGGAGAGCGTGGCGCTGAGCCCCAAGGCGGGTGCCCATGGCGAACTGTGCGGGATGTTGGCCATCCGCGCTGCCCACGACGCCGCAGGCTCCGACCGCTCGGTCGTGCTCGTGCCTGAATCCGCCCACGGCACGAACCCCGCGACGGCCGCCTTCATGGGCTATTCCGTACGCCCCTTGAAGGCGCGGGCCGATGGCACGGTCGCTGTCGAAACCGTGCGCGAGGCACTTGGCCCTGACGTCGCCGCGATCATGCTCACCAACCCGAACACCTGCGGTCTCTTCGAGCCGGACGTTCGTGCAATCGCGGATGCTGTCCACGAAGCCGGCGCTTACTTCTATTGCGATGGTGCCAATTTCAACGCCATTGTCGGAAAGGTCCGCCCCGGCGACCTCGGCATCGATGCAATGCACATCAACCTGCACAAGACGTTCTCGACGCCGCACGGTGGCGGTGGGCCGGGCTCCGGCCCCGTCGTCTTCTCCGACCGTCTCTCGGACTACGCACCGCTCCCCTTCGTCGTCCGCGACAACGATACCTTCAAGCTGATCGAACACGCCGATCAGGCGCGCGATAACAGCCCCGACGCCGTGCCATTCGGCCGCCTCACCGCATTTCACGGACAGATGGGAATGTTCGTGCGGGCGCTCACCTACATGCTGAGCCACGGCGCCGATGGCATGCGCCAGGCCAGCGAGGATGCCGTGCTCTCCGCCAACTATGTTCGCGCCCGCTTGCGCGATCTCTTCACCCAACCCTTTGGCGATCAGCCCTGCATGCATGAGGTGCTGTTCGACGATCGCTTCCTGAACGGCACCGGCATCACGACCCTCGACTTCGCCAAGGCGATGATCGACGAGGGCTTCCACCCGATGACGATGTACTTCCCGCTGGTGGTTCACGGCGCCATGTTGATCGAGCCGACGGAGTCGGAATCGCGCGCAAGCCTCGACCAGTTCATCGACACGATGCGGGCCCTGGCAGGCGCAGCACGCGCGGGCGACACGGAACGCTTCACCGAGGCGCCGCGCCTCGCGCCACGCCGCCGCCTCGACGAGACGGAGGCGGCCCGAAAGCCGCGCCTGACCTGGACCGGGCCGGCAATGGACGAAGCCGCTGAATAGGCGATCACGGTGACCGCCTGGGCCTCGCCTCGGGGCGCTCGGGAGGGAGCGGCGGCGTGTCGGTTTGAATGCGCCCCCGTCAAGGCACCCTCGCCAACGCCCCGCAACGCGGAGCACGACAGGCAAAGAAAAAGGCCGGCTGACGCCGGCCCAGTCCCCTCTGAACCCATCACTGGGATGGGCCATCCGAAGCGGTTCTGATGCCGCTCGCGAATTTAAGAAATTCTGCGGGCCAGACCCGCGCTGACGTTCAGCGCGAAACGCACTGAAGGCGCAGGCCGGATCGGCGCGCGCTCCATCAATTGAGTTTCGACCTGAGCTCGCTGATGCTCTGATCGATCAACCGCTGACCGGTATCGCCGGACGCCTTGTCCGCCAGCAACCGCTCGGCCGTCTTGATCGCGGTATCCACGGCGGCGCCCCGGACTTCGCTGATCGCCTGGCGCTCGGCGCGTGCGATCTTCTCTTCGGCAAGTTTGACCCGGCGCGCAACGGCTTCCACCGCCTTGCGCTCCGCTTCCGTGCGCAAGGCCTCGCCTTCGCGTTTGGCTTGATCGACAATCTTCTGCGCTTCCGTCTCAGCCTCGGCGGCCTTGCGCTGATAGTCGCTGAGAAGCGCTTGCGCGTCCTCGCGCATCTTGCGGGCATCATCGAGGTTCTTGCGGATCTCATCGGCCCGGTCGTCGAGCATTTTGCCAATGATCCGCGGCACGCTGTAATAGGCCAGCAAGCCCATGAACAGCACGAAGGCGACGAGCACCCAGAAGTCAGGTGTCGCGAACATCGAGACGTCGCCGCTGGCGGCAAGCACGGCATTGATCGTCATGGGCTTTGCTCCTATGCGCCGGAAGGTTGCTGCATGACGCGGCGAACTTCATCAGCAGTGACGTCCTGCCCGATAAGTGTTTTGACGAGCTCCTGAGCCGTCTCAGTCGAGATCGCTGTGACCTGCTCCATGGCATCAGCCTTCATGGCATTGATGCGCTCTTCGGCAGCCGTCATCCGTTCCTGATCCTCGGCCTCCGCGACAAGCCTCTTGGCTTCGAGATCAGCGGCGACCGCGTCACGGTTTTCCTTGGCATGCTCGCTGGCCTTCATGCGCGCGCCAGCAAGCTTTTCTTCGTATTCAGCAATAGCGTTCTGTGTCTCGCCGTTCAGCCGCTCGGCTTCCGCGATATCGCGCTCGATGCGGTTCTTGCGCTCGTCGATGACGGAGGCAATGCGCGGCAGCGTAAAGCGCGACAGAACGAAATAGAGCGCGAGGAACGTGATCGCCAGCCAGACCAGCTGGGGCGCCATATCCTGCACATTGAGCTGGGGGAGCCCACTTTTCTTTTCGACGGTATCGGGCACAGTCGCCAACACGATCGTGAGCCAGGCAAGCATACCAATCTCCAACGGTATCAGGCAGGGCGGCACCGGTCGAAACGAGGGTGCTGCAGCAAGAGCGACGCCGCAACCCTACCCGCGACCCTGAGGCCGATGGTTGGTCACGGCGTAACCCTGTGTTCGATTAGCCGAACAGGATGATCAGCGCGACGAGCAGGCCGAACAGACCGGTCGCTTCTGCAAGCGCGAAGCCGATCAGCAGGTTGGTGAACTGGCCCGGAGCAGCTGACGGGTTGCGCAGTGCGCCAGACAGGTAGTTGCCGAAGATGTTCCCGATGCCGATACCGGCACCGATAAGCGCGAAACAGGCCAGGCCGGCACCAATGTATTTTGCGGCTTCAGCTTCCATAATGGATCTCCCTCAGGGTTCAGGTGGTTCGAGAGTTAGTGGATGGTCGAAGAGAACGAACCGGCAGCCTAGCGATCATGCGCGATGACACAATTGCAAGGTGTCGGAAGGCAAAAGGTTAGTGATGATCGTGCATGTTGATCGCATCGTTGAGATAGATGCTGGTCAGCACGGCGAAGATCATCGCCTGCAGGAAGGCGACGAGAAATTCCAGTCCGGTGAACGCCACCGTTGCGACAAGCGGCACGACGCCCGCCACGCCAAGGCTCACGACAAAGCCGGCGAACACCTTGAGTAGCGTGTGACCCGCCATCATGTTGGCGAACAGACGAACCGACAGGCTGATCGGGCGGATGAGATAGGAGATCAGTTCGATCGGCACGATGATCGGAACCAGCGCGGTTGGCAGGCCTTCAGGCTTGAACAATTTCAGGAAGCCGAGGCCGTGACGCGCGAAACCGATCCCCGTGACCACGACAAAGACCAGCGCGGCAAGCGCGAACGTCACCACGATATGGCTGGTCACCGTGAATGAGTAGGGGATCATGCCCAGCATGTTGAGCACGAGAACGAAGATGAACAGCGAGAACACGAACGGGAAGTACTTCATCCCTTCCTTGCCCGTATTCTCGTAGACCATGTTGGCGACGAACTCATAGGTGAGTTCCGCGACCGATTGCATGCGTCCCGGCACCAGCGAGCGATTGCTCATCGCATAGGTCAGGAAACCGATGATGACGAAGAACGCGATCACCATGAACAGCGAAGAATTGGTGAACGACGCATCGAGACCAAACAGGTCCAGCTTGAGATACCGAATGATCTCGAACTGATCCATGGGGCCATGCGCCCCGATTGTCCCATTAGGTCCCACGTCGACTGACCCCTATTCCTCGTCCCGGTCCGCGTCACGGACGGAGGGAGCTGCCATTTGCGCGGCCTCTGCCTGAGCCTGCAGACGCTGCGCGGTGCGAATAATGTTCAACATCCCGGCTCCGAAGCCGAGCAAAACCATCACGATCATCAACCACGGCCGGGTTCCGAGGACATCATCCAACCACCAGCCAACGATCGCGCCAAAACCGACGCCGACAACCAGTTCGACCGCAATCTTCAGGCCCTGCCCCATGGCCTGACCGCGTTGCCGCGCATCAGGTTTTGGCGCATAGCGCGCTTTCGCTTCACTCAGGCGCCGGTCGATCTCTCCGGCACGTGACTTGAAAGCCTCTCGATCCTCGGCACTTAGGACGCCGCGGCCGAGGCCCTTCTCTGGATCGCCGTCTGACATGGAGACGCCTGTGCGAGCGGAACCGGCGGTCGAACACCGCATGTTCACCGACGGCGGGGAACCTACGTAGGGGACCAGGGGGTGTCAAGCTGGCCCAAAGTCGGAATTTGACCCAGCCCCTATGGCGAAACCGCACACCCCGCCCGATGAGCCGCTCGAGAAACGGCTGCGAGGAGCGGATCCAGGTGATTAATTGCTCATAAAACCTGGAAATTAAACTGAAAACGGGCTCTCAAGCCAAACGATCAGTCGGTTTTTCGCGGATTTGGCCGGCTCCAGCACAAAACTTGACCCACTCTCGCGAAAATCGCCCTGGTGCGTCTTTGCGGCGCGAATCGATTCAGGTATGCCAAACTTCTGTGTGCGTTCGGAAGCCGCAACCTCCGGATGGTCCCAATAATGTCGCTCTTCGATATGATTTTCTGGCTGCTGATCCTGCTGATCGCAGTGCTCGCATATTGCATTGAATCTGGGCTGTCGACACGCCACCGGGCAATGATTCTCTCCTCGATCCTGTCGGCAACCGTTGCGGCGATCGTCATGATGTTCCTGATCGAGGATAATTCTTCGTTCGGCACCGGTGATACGGTCGCCGAGGGTGGTGGCAATAAAAAGGTCGGTGGTTCCAGCGTACGCACCGGCGGCGGCGGCGGTAAGACCGAGATCGAGGAGGGCCGCCCCGGAGAGGACGGCGGTGGCGGTTCGAAGATCGAATCGGTTGGCTATGTCGACGCCGATCTCCTGAGCCAGCCAGGTGGCTTTCGCGATTGCCCGGTCTGTCCGGTCATGATCAAGGTCGATGCCGGCCATGTTGTCATGGGCTCCCCTCCCTTGGAGCCGGATCGTCGCGCCAACGAAGGGCCGCAGAAGCGCATCAATTTTGCCCGCTCCTTCACTGTTTCCCGCTACGAAATCCTCATCAAAGAGTTCCAGGCCTTCGTCGAGGAGACCGGCTACCAACCCAGCTCATCGTGCATCGCCAATGGGGAAGAGCGCGATGATCTCAATTGGTTGAACCCAGGCTTCGACCAACCGACCGCGGACCGGCCGGTTGTCTGCATCACCCGCCAGAACGCCAAGGATTATGCCAACTGGCTGACCCGCAAGACGGAGCGCGACTATCGCCTGCTCTCTGAATCGGAATGGGAATACGTTGCCCGCGCCGGCACCACGACGCCCTATTGGCTGGGCTCGAAGATCACGGCCGACGAGGCGCGTTTCGCGCCCGGAGCGGCCGGCCCGACCCGCGCCGGCCGCTACAAGCCAAATAACTTCAAGCTGTTCGATGTCGCCGGCAATGTCTGGGAAATGACGGCGGACTGCTGGATCGATGATCTCGAAAACATCTCAGCCTTTGGCTCGCCGAGCATGCCCCCGGGCGCGTGCGTGACGCAGCCCGTGCGTGGCGGTGGCTGGGATTCCCGCGCCGACCAGTTGCGCTCCGCCTACCGTCGCGAGTTGCCGCACAACAAGGCCTTCAACACCGTCGGCCTGCGCCTCGCGCGCGATCTCAAGTGAGCGGATAAGACCTTTGACAGGCCGGCGCCGCGCCAGGGCGTTTGCTCATTCCCCCGCTTCGAGGAAACGCTCCGCGCTCTGCAGGTCGACCGATACGAGCTGGCTCACGCCCTTCTCCGCCATCGTCACGCCGAACAAGCGGTCCATCCGGGCCATCGTTTCCGGATGGTGAGTGATGCACAGGAAGCGCGTGTCGGTGTCCTCCGCCATCTTCTCCATCATCCGGCAGAACCGGTCGACGTTGGAATCATCCAGTGGCGCATCCACCTCGTCGAGCACGCAGATCGGCGACGGATTGGTCAGGAACACCGCGAAGATGAGGGAAAGCGCCGTCAACGTCTGCTCGCCGCCTGAAAGGAGCGACAGCGTTGCCGGTTTCTTGCCAGGCGGCCGCGCAATGATTTCGAGGCCGCCAGCCAGCGGATCATCCTCACTCTCGATCATCTCGAGACGCGCCTCGCCGCCATTGAACAGCGTCTTGAAAAGCGTCTGAAAGTGACCATCGACCGTGGAAAAGGCTTCTCTAAGCCGTTTGCGGCCTTCCCTGTTGAGGCTCTGAATGCCGGCACGCAGTTTGCCGATTGCTGCATCCACATCATTTCGCTCGCGTTCAAGCGACTCGTAGCGTTGCTCGATCTCGGTCAGTTCGTGCTCGGCTTGCAGGTTGACCCCGCCAAGCCGTTCCCGCTCGGTCTTCAGCCGGTTGAGCCGGGTGTCCGCCGCCGCGGGATCGGGGAGTTTGTCGACGTCGACCCCAGCGATCTCCAGGCAGCCCTCCGGCGACGTCTCCATCTGATCATCGATCGACTTCATCACGTCTGAGCGCCGTTGCCGTGCGGCTTCGAGCCGGGCATCGGCGCGTGCCCGAGCTTCCCGCGCCTCGGCAACCCGCCCGGCCAGATCACGCAGCGCCGTCTGCTGCGCCCCGCGTGCCGTTTCCGCTTCCGCCAGCGCGTCAGCCGCAGCCTTGCGTTCGCGCTCCGCTACCTCGATTTCATTGCGCACCGCTGTGAGGCGCGCCGCGATCGCAGCCGGCCGTTCCGCGAGTTTGCCGAGCTCCGCCTCAAGCGCCGTCATGCGCTTGGCCATGTCCTGTTGACGCGTCTCGGTTTCCCGCCGGCGCGTCGTCAGCCGCTCAAGTTCTGCATCGATCGCCTTGAGACGCGCCTCGACCCTCTGGCGTTCGCGATGGAGCCCTTCAAGCGCAGCCTTCAGGCCGGCGGCCTTGGCCCGCTCCGCCCCGGAGGCTTCGCGGGCGCCACGCAGCGCCTCCTCAAGCACATCGACCGGTTCAAATGTTGCGATCTCCGCGGCACCGTCATCGATCAGTTGCCCAAGCGCAGCAGCCTCGCTGCGCGCGGTGTCCCGGGCCTCCGCGACGTGGGCGAGCTTCGCCGTCGCATCGGCAAGGCGTTTGTCGAGGTCTGCGGCGCGCTGTTCTGCTTGTTTGAGGCGTGCGGCTGTGTTGCGAATGTTTGCTGCAATCTCGCGGTGTCGCGATTGCCTGACGGTGAGCTCTTCCGCCGCCGCCTGCGCATCGCCTTCCGCCAGCGTTGCCGCCTGCCGTACGGCTTCAAGTTCCGCCGTCACCTCCGTGAGGCGGTTGCGGCCGGCCAGCCGCTGCGCGGCGGGTGAAGGGGCATCCGCTTTGGCAACGAACCCATCCCACCGCCATAACGCACCCTCGCGCGTGACGAGACGCTGGCCTGGCTTTAACTGGGCCTGCAGCCGGTCCCCATCACCGGCTTCAACCAGGCCGATCTGGGCAAGGCGGCGATGCAGCGGCGCGGGCGCATCAACATGGTCGCTGAGCGCGGCCACGCCGTCGGGCAAAGGGGTGTCGCTGACCGCGTCACGATCGCTGAGGTGACGCCAGGACAGCGGCGCGGCATCATCCAGGGAGGCTTCGATGTCGTCGCCAAGCGCTGCTGCCAAAGCAATCTCGAAGCCCTTGGCCACATCGATATCGTCCAGCACGGGCGCAAAGGCGCTGTCCGCCGTTTCGAGCAACTTGGCAAGTGTCGCCCGTTCCGTCTCCAGGCTCTTGAGGCTGATGCGGGCGGCCTCCCGGCGCGCCTGCGCCCCAGCCACCGCCTCGCGGGCTTGTTCGAGACGGGCCTCCGTCTCGGCCTGCTCGCCATCAAGCGTCTGTAAGTCCTGTGAAGCTTCATCGCGCGCCTGACGCGCAGTCTCGATGTCGGCCGTCGCGGGGCTTTGGCGTGTCAACTCGGCGGTCTCGCGGTCAAGGCGAGAGATCGTGGCAAGCAGGCGTGCGTGTTGGGCCTTGCGCTCCTCGCTCAGCGCTTTCAGGCTGCGCTCCGCACTCAAGCGATCGCTGAGTGCCTTTTGCAATTCGCCTTCGCGCGCCTCAAGCGTTGCAAGCGCGCCGGTCGCCGCCTCGAGGTCACGTCCAAGTTCGCCTTCGCGCCCGGTTTCCGCGGCGTTGGCTGCCGTGAGTTCGGTGCGCTCCTGGGCCAGGCGTTCAGCCCGCTCCCCATCCTCAACGGCAAGTGCCTGCTCGCGCACCTGGTCTTCGGCGAGGCGCTTGCTCTGATTTTCCAGTTCCTGCTGGCGCTGGGCAAGGCGCGCCTCTTCCTGCGTCAGCCCGTCAAGCTCGTGGCGTTTGGCAGTCACCACCGCCGCGCGGATCGTCTCTTGCTCCCGGAGCGGCGTGAGCTTCTCGGAACACTCAGCCTCCGCCCGGATCGCAGCAGCCTCCTGCTGCGTGACCGTGCCCAAGGCGCCGAGTGCCGCCTCAAGCGCGGTTTCCTCTGACGTCACCTCCGCCTGCGCCCGCTGCCATGCCAGAAACAGCACCACCGCCTCCGCCTGCCGGATCTGGTCGGTGAGTTCACTGTACCGCCGCGCCTGACGGGCCTGTCGTTTCAGGCCGTCACGCTGGCTCTTGAGTTGTTCGATGATATCGCCGAGGCGGGCGAGGTTGTTCTCAGCCGCTTTCAGGCGCAGTTCCGCTTCATGCCGTCGGCTGTGCAGCCCCGCGATCCCGGCTGCATCTTCCAGGACACGGCGCCGCTGCTCCGGCTTCGCATTGACGATTTCGCCGATCTGGCCCTGTCGCACCAGCGCCGGTGACCGGGCGCCCGTCGCCGCGTCCTCGAACAGGATCTTGATGTCCCGCGCCCGCGCTTCACGTCCGTTGATACGATAGCTCGAACCGGAGTCCCGTTCGATCCGGCGCGTCACCTCGATGATGTCACTATCGTTGAACTGCGCCGGTGCGATGCGCTCGGAGTTGTCAATCGTGATGGCGACTTCCGCGGCGTTGCGCGCGGGGCGTGATTGGGTGCCCGAGAAGATCACGTCGTCCATCGCGGAGGCCCGCATGGACTTGTACGAACTCTCCCCCATCACCCAGCGAAGCGCTTCGAGAAGGTTGGATTTCCCGCACCCATTCGGACCGACGACGCCGGTCAGGCCCCGGTGGATGAGCAGGTCCGTCGGTTCGACGAACGATTTAAAGCCCATAAGGCGCAGTTTATCGATCTTCATCCAACGCGCCTCCGCGCGCGAGCCGGATCACAGCTATTCTGATCCCCGACCGACGAAATAAACCGACTCGGTCTTCCAGACTGCAATGCATAAGCGCGCCCTGTGGATGAATGCAATCGCCAAATGGCGGGCACGGCGCGATCAATCATATGAAATTATTGAAGAATTATGGAGCAAGTCATCGGGTCGCGGATCGCCCCTGCCGCCCCGGGGAGGCAACGTTAGCGGCGCGTGACGGCGGCACTTGCGCCAACGAACGCCGGCCCGGACATAGCCGCATCGAAGTCCGTCATCGTCAAAACACGCTTATAGAGCCGGTTGCCGATAAAGAAATTCGGCGTTCCGATGACACCGAGCGTGCGCCCGCGCTCCTTGACCGCATTGAGATTGGCAATCAGCCCCTTGTCCTCATAGCACTGATCGAATTGAGCGCGCGTCAGGCCGAACCGCTGCACGACCTGCCATATCGGATCGCGGCGCACTTCCTGGCTGACCCACTTGCTCTGCGACCTGAGGAGAGCGGTGTAGGCATCGAAGTAATGCTGTTCAGGTACGCAGCGCAGTGCGATCGTCGCGGCGCCGGACTGAAATCCGATCGGAAATTCGCGCAGGATGAAGCGCATCTTTCCCGTGTCGATGTAGCGTTTCTTGAGCAGCGGAAAGGTTTCAAGCTGGAACTTGCGGCAATAGGGGCACGTCAGCGAAGCGTATTTGATCACCGTGACCGGCGCATCAGTGCGGCCGACGGAGCGTTCCGCCAGCGGGCCGCCCTGCATCACGTCGCGCATCGACGGATTGTCGATGACGACGCGCCCACCGGAGCTTTCCGTATTGTCGACGAACGGATTGAAGCGCGCGGCAGGACGTTGACTGGCCGGCTGATCCGCACCGGTATCAGAGGCCCCGAGCGTGCTGGCGATCGGGCCCGGCTGCGATGACAGCGAGGCCGAACCGCACGCAGCAAGCAGGAGTGTGACCCCGCTTGCGAAACAAGCCGCAAAGATCCCGTGAAGGCGTCTGCCCGTCATCCAGTCCAACACGATCTGACTGCCCCCCAGCTGTCACTCAAAGCCGCGCCGCCTTTTCAGCCGGCGCCCGGATCTGACCCTAACTGGCTTCCTTGAGCAAGGGGTCGATCATCTTTGCGAACGCTTCTGGGTCCGTAAAGTCACCCGTGAACCTCTGGCCGTTGATGAAGAACGATGGCGTGCCGCGGATCGCGTAGGCATCTGTCGAGTGATTGCGCTGCTTGAGCAGGCTCTCGTATTTCTCCTGATCGCTGATGCAGCTTTCGAATTTTTCGCGATTGTAGCCCGCCTGCTTGCCGATTTCATAAAGCCGGTCGAGAACATCAGCACCACCGAGCCAGTCGCGCTGGGTCGCAAACAGCACACCCTGCAACTTAACCGACTTGTCGTTGTCGCCCGAGCAGCGCGACAGTAGTGAGGCGGCGAAAGCTGGGTCGTTGAGCGGGTGGTCGCGCATCAGCAGGCGCACCTTGCCGGTATCGATGTATTTTTCCTTGAGCGTCGGCAGCGCGCTCTTATGGAAGGCCGCGCACGCCGGGCAGGACAGTGACGCAAATTCCACAATCGTCACCTTGGCGTCTTTGTTGCCCAACTCCAGATCCGGCACCTTGGCCCCGGACAGCAGCTGCTCGCTGTCAATCGTCGACTGAGCCCGCGCCCGGCTCGCCCCGAAACCGACGGCCCCGGCCAGCAGCAGGCCCTGAAAGAAATGCCGGCGGTCCAGTGTGGGTGGCGTTATCGCCAACGCTTTCGATGTCATTGCGCGTCCTTTCTCGTGTCCCTGCCGGTAGTTGGTATTCGGCGGCACATTCCCTAGCCAGTCTATATCCAGACTTTTGAGTCCCACCTGATTAAGGCAATTCCGTGCTGAACGATACCTGAATGACGCCGTCGTGAAGGGGAATTGACAGCTGAAGGAGGCGCTACAACTGGATGATCGGCCGTCAGCGGCGTGTGAGTGCATTGAGGCCGGCGGTAGCGGAGGATGGATTGCGGTGAGCCCTGGGGCCAATACCCAATACGCCCGGCAATGGGGCGTCGTATTCGGTCGGCCATCTTGAAGGGCGTGATGGCTTGTCTGTTTTCTAGCGTCCGCGGCAAATATTGGCCTCGAGCCGAGCCAGCGCCGCGGCCAGCGCCGGGTCAACTGTGCTGGACGCTGATGTCACAGCCGCTGCCGGCGCGCTGATCACATCGCGCGGCGTCGCTTGCGCAACAGCCGCAGCCTGCGCCGCCATGGTGCGCTTGGGCAACGGTGCTTGAATGAACCGGATCTCAGCCACTGCCCTGTAGCCGAAATGAGCGTTGATCCGCTCGATGATCTGCGGGGTCTGATATTGCACTTCAATCGCCCGGGGGCCGTCGACGCGAAGCACCAGAGTGGCCCCTGGCCGGCCTTTCGCCGAGGCGTCGACATCATCGTAGGCCGCCACATTGCGGGGCCACTTCAGCCGTTCGGGCATCGTGAACCCGGCCAATTCACCGCCGACGATGATCGCCCAGTCGGTCAGCAGTGTGGCTGTCGAGAAGCCGTATTTCTCGAACGATTTGCGGGTCAGACCTGGCACGAAGGCACCCACGACCCGCGCCCGGCTGCCGCCGTTGCGCGATGACACAGTCCGTGACGGCATAGTGTAGGAGGGACGAGGGGCCACGGCTTTAAACTCCACCGTTTCGTGTTCGCGCTTCGATACGTACACTAGATGCTAAGCGATTCGCCCCTGTGGACACGAGGTCAAGCCGATGCCGACAGTTGCTTTGGCACAACGATGGGGAGATCCGGTGGACAACGTACCGGACGCGCTGCTCGAGTGGTACGACCGCGAGCGCCGGGATTTGCCGTGGCGCTACGCCCCTGGCACCACGGCAGATCCGTACCGCGTGTGGCTGAGCGAAATCATGCTTCAGCAGACGACGGTGAAAACCGTCATCCCGTATTTCGAAAAATTCCTGGCACTCTGGCCAACGGTCGGCGATCTGGCGGCAGCCGAGGAGGAATCGATCCTCCAGGCCTGGGCGGGTCTTGGCTACTATACCCGCGCGCGCAATCTGCATGCCTGCGCGCGGCGCATCGTCGACGAATTCGACGGCGCCTTCCCGCGCACCGAGGCTGAACTTCTGACCCTGCCGGGGATCGGCCCCTATACCGCCGCCGCCATCGCAGCAATCGCCTTCGGCGAACGTGCAACCCCCGTTGATGGCAACATTGAGCGCGTCACGGCCCGCCTGTTCGCCGTCCGCGAGGCACTGCCGGATGCCAAGCGCACCTTGCGCAGCCTCGCAGCCGGCCTGACCCCGGCCGCGCGCCCAGGTGACTTTGCCCAGGCCATGATGGATCTCGGCGCGACCGTTTGCACGCCGAAGCGCCCGTCGTGTCTGGTCTGTCCGCTGCAGGGCGCCTGCGAGGCGCATGCCCTCGGCGTCGAGGCGGAATTGCCCTACCGGGACGCCAAACCTGACCGGCCAGTCCGTCGCGGCATCGCCTTCCTTGCCGTCACCGACGATGGCAAGGTGCTTCTCCGCCGCCGCCCCGACACCGGCCTTCTCGCCCGCATGCTTGAGGTGCCGTCGACGGAGTGGGTCGAGGGCACGCCGCCCGACTCCGAAGCCGTGCGCACCGCCCCGGTCAGAGCCGACTGGTGGCAGGTGCCGGGCATCGTCGTCCACACGTTCACCCATTTCCGCCTCGAGATTGAGGTCTACCGGGCCGTCATTCCAGCCGAGGCGTCGCTGACCTTCTGGGCCGATAGCGCGCGTTGCCGTTGGGTGCCGCGCGGCCGTCTCTCCGGCGAGGCATTGCCAACCGTGATGCGCAAGATCATCGCGCATGGCCTCAAGTCGGACTAAGCCTGAAATCTTACTGAGACGCAGACGTGCGGCAGTGTTTCAGGCGTGTGGCGGTACACGCCACGCCTATCTCGTACGCTTTTTGCGAATGAAGCCGGCCGTCAACACGAACCACACCAGCGCGGCCAACTGGATCACGAGGAAGGCGCCGAACGCCGTCGTGTAGGATTGAACCGCATACCCGCCGCCCGGTGTCGGGGGATAGAGCTCGATGATCGCGCCGATGGCGTATTGGGCAAGGAACGCGCAGCCGAAGATCAGAAGGTTCACGGCCGTGTGCGCCCGCCCCGACAGCGCGCTGCCGAAATAGCTCGCGAGCCAGGGATAGGCGAGGATCGCAACCTGCCCGCTCATCCCGAAGATTAGCCACAGGATCAGCGAATACTCTGTCCATTGCAGCACGATGCCGACCTGCGCCACGAGGTAGACGAGCAGAAAGCCGACCATGACCGCCAACAGGCTAACGCCGCGCCGTGCGAACCAATCCGCCACCGCGCCTGTAAATAGAATGCCAAAGAAGAACGCCGCCGCCATGTAGAAGAGCTGGTTTGCCACCTCTTCCCGCCCCGCGCCCATGACATCGCGAAACCAGGGACCCGCCCAAAGCGTCTGGATCGCGACATGCACCCCGGCTGTGGTCGCAAGCAGCGGCGCGAGTGAAATGATTGCCGGATCACGAAAGATGCGCAGGATTTCACTGATCTGCCGCCCCAGCGTTTCACCGCCCGCCGGCCGCGGTTTTTCCGGAACGACCAGGAAAATGATGAGCGCGACCAGAAAGGTCAGGCCGGCCAGGATCATGAAGACCTGTCGCCAGCCGAGCATATCGCTGGCCTCCTGGATCGGCCGGGTCGCAACCAGCAGCCCGATCGCGCCAGCCGACATGACGAAGGAGTTCGCAAGCGCCCGCCGCGGCTCTGAAACCCAGATGACCACGCTTTTGAAGCCGCTCATCAATCCGCCGGCGACACCGAGCCCGATCAGGGATCGCGCGATCGTGAGCGTGAGGCCGTCTTGTCCGACGGCGAACAGCAGTGCGCCGACCGCCGCAATCGTCATCAACACGGCCTGAACGCGGCGCGGACCATACCGGTCGAGGAGTACACCGAGAGGCAATTGAAAAAGCGCAAACGCCCCGAGATAGGCCGCTGTCATGAAGCCGAGCTCGCTCGGGCCGAGCCCGATTTCGCGCACCAGGTCTTCCTCGACGACTGCATTCACCGCCCGGAACACGTAGGACAGGAAATAGCCGAGACCGAACGGGCCAAGCGCGAGCAGAACCATGAAAAGGCTGTGGGGTGGTTCACGGTTCGCCGGCAGCGGGCGGTACGTCTCCCGCGCGTTGTGTGCGCTGACGGTCAAGCTGGGACATCCTTGTTCGCAACCGGCAAAGGCACATGAGCCGGAAGGTGACGGCCACGCTGCCGCGACGATCGATCACGCCATAGCACTTTGCAGCAATGCCGTGAAGATAGGCAGTTTGCACATCGCGCAGGCGATGTATGAGCCGTATTCAAGGTGGCGCGCCTCTTGGAAGCCGGGCGCGTGGGCGGATTCTGGCGCGATCCCGTCACCATCCGTCCCGGCCGTAGCCTTGGATCACGCCCGTCGCCAACGGGCTTGGACCGATTGGGCAAAATGGTTCGATCTCGTCCTGAACCGCTCTAACCGCCCTCGTTCGAATCTCTTTCGTAAATGCTGATCAGCAGGTTGCCGAGGGACCCGACCATCATCAGGGCGGAGCCAATAATGAAAAGCCACACACCGGCGGTCTGCCAGGCATCAAAACGAGGCAGAAACAATACGCTGCCCACTACGAACAGCAGGTTACCGATGAGGCCGATAGATAGATGAATCCAGCGGTAATCCTGAACGATTGTACTGATGAGGCGTTGCATTCTCTGTTGCTCTGTTGCTCTGCCGCTGGCCTATTCTCCGGCGAACGTAATGCGCGGCTGATCTCCGAGCCCGAGGGCGCGCCGCGCCTTGTCGCGCAGCGTGTCGATCGGCTCGAGCTTACCTCCCCGCTCCACGTGCCAGAACGTCCAGCCGTTGCAGGCACTGCGCCCCTGAACCTCCGCGCCAAGACGGTGGATCGAGCCCTGCACGCCATTGTGCGCGATCGACCCATCAGCCCGGACTTCCGCCTTGAAGCGGCGCTTGCCATCGACCAGCCGCGTTCCCGGCGAAACGATGCCGAGTTCCACGACCGTACCGAACGCGACACGTGGCGCGCTGCGCTTCGATTGTGTAATGCTCAGCGCCTCGCGTGAAAGCGGCTTGACCGCATCGATCCGGACTTCTGCGGCCGCCGCATATTGGGGATCGCGCTCGACGCCAATCCAGTGCCGGCCGAGCCGCCGCGCGACCGCGCCGGTCGTCCCAGTGCCGAAAAACGGGTCGAGGACGACATCGCCGGCATTCGTTGTCGCCAGGATGATGCGGTGGAGAAGCGCTTCCGGCTTTTGCGTGGGATGCGCCTTGCGCCCATCCTCGCCCTTGAGCCGCTCTGGCCCGCTACAGATCGGAAACAGCCAGTCCGAACGCATTTGCAGATCGTCGTTGCCGGTTTTCATGGCGTCGTAATTGTAGGTGACGCGCGCGTTCTGATCGCGCCCCGCCCAGATCAATGTCTCATGGGCGTTGGTAAAGCGCGTACCGCGAAAGTTCGGCATCGGATTGGTCTTGCGCCAGATGATGTCGTTGTGGATCCAGAACCCAAGGTCCTGGAGCTGTGCCCCAAGCCGGAAGATGTTGTGATAGGAGCCGATCACCCAGATTGCCCCGTTCGGTTTCAACACCCGCTGGCATTGCCCGAGCCAGCCACGCGTGAACCGGTCGTAGGCCTCGAAGCTGTCGAACTTGTCCCAGTCCTGGTGGACGCCGTCGACGCGCGAATTGTTGTTGGGCCGCAGCAGGTCGCGCTCAAGCTGGAGATTGTAGGGCGGGTCCGCGAAGACGAGGTCGACGCTTTCATCCGGCAGCGTCTTGAGCTGCTCGATGCAGTCGCCGAGCAAAATCTCATCGACGACCAGCGGCGTCGGCTTGTTGGCCGTTGCTTTCGCGCAGGCCGTCTTGGCGCCCCGAGCAGCGCTCGTGTCAGCCTTGCGTCGCTTGGACGGGGCGCTCGCCGCTTTCGATGACGCTTTTGCAGCCGCGCGCGAAGCTGTGGATGTGGCGAGTTCCGATGCCGCCTTGGCCTTCTTTTTCCCGGCCGCGGCTTCGGTTTGCCGGGGCGGTCTTTTTTGCCCCGACGGCGATGGGGCCTTGGCGGACTCGGTCTGCTTCTTGACTGGCATGGCAACGCTACTCACTGAACGCGAATACTGACGCAACTCGACGACACAACCCGGCTCCACACGACGGACCGGCCCACACAACACTTGCGGGATCGGCAAACATGATCTTGGCAGTTTTGAACCTGCCGCGTCGCGCTGTCCGGGCGAAGGTCTTAACAGGAAGTTGACGCGTGTGGGTTAACGTCGTTCCACCTGCAACCGTTTAATCGCCTTCGAGCAGCACGCTGACCGGCCGGAACGACCGGCGATGTTGTGGCGACGGCCCAAGGCTGGCGAGCGCCGCAAGATGTTCCGCCGTCCCGTACCCCTTGTGGCGGGCAAAGCCGTAACCCGGATAAAGCGCATCAAGACGTGTCATCATGCGGTCGCGCGAGACTTTGGCCACGATCGAGGCCGCTGCCACCGAGAGCGACCTGAGATCGCCTTTGACCACGGTCTGGCACGCGCAGGAGAGCGCGGGCGCCCGGTTGCCATCGACAAGGACGAGCGCGGGCGCGGCGGTCAGCTCGCCAACCGCACGCCGCATCGCATCCAACGTGGCAGCGAGGATATTGTCGCGATCGATCTGTTCCGGGTCACTCAACGCAATCCCGACATCGGCGCTCTCCAGGATCGCCTCGAAAAGCCGTTCGCGCATCTGGGCCGTGAGCTTTTTCGAATCCGTAATGCCGTCGGGAATCGAGCGCGGGTCGAGCACCACCGCTGCTGCGACGACCGGCCCCGCGAGTGGTCCCCGTCCGGCTTCGTCGACACCGGCGACAATCTGCTGGCCGCAATCCCACGCCGCCTGCTCCAGTTCGAGCGTCGGGCGCAACGCTTGGGACGCCGGGCGAGGGTTACCCCGCCGCACAGATGCCGGCCGTCCTCGTGGTGTGCTTCGCGCTTTATCGGTCATGGCATCACGCCCCGTATCGCCGCCCCGGACGGGCTCGCGCCCCAGCTATTCGCCAATCATCTGCCAGTCATCCGCCCGTCATTGCAATGACCCCGCACACCTCAAAACAATGCCAGCTGTCCGCTCGCAGGTTCCGGCGGCCGGAAGAGGTCGGTTCTCAGTCTATCGCGACGCGCGTTGAGCCCAAGCCGCTTGATCGCTTTGGCGAAGCGTTGCGTGATCATGTCCGCGTAGGGGCCGCTGCCGCGCTGCCGCAGACCGAACTCGGCGCGGTAGTCCTGCCCGCCATGCATGGATTGGAGCAGCTGGATCACACGATTCGCCCGGTCGGGAAAATTCTCGGCCAGCCATTCCCTGAACAGCGCCTTGAGTTCCAGCGGCAGCCGCAGCAGCACATAGGCTGCACTTTCCGCTCCGGCCTTTTGCGCAGCGCCCAGAATGGCCTCGATCTCGTGATCGTTGAGACCGGGAATGATCGGGGCCGCCATGACCGTCACCGGAATACCCGCGCCGGCCAGGCGCTCGATCGCCTTGAGCCGCCGCGATGGCGTCGCAGCCCTGGGCTCCATCGTGCGCGCAACGCGCGGATCAAGCGTCGTCACCGAGATGCCGACGCGCACCAGATTACGCCGCGCCAGCCGCGCCAGGATGTCGATATCGCGTGTGACGAGATGCGACTTCGTCACGATCCCGACCGGATGCGACGTCGCCTCCATGACCTCGAGGATGCGTCGCGACAGTTCATACGTCCGCTCGATCGGCTGATAGGGGTCGGTCACCGCACCAAGCGCAATCGTCTTGGCCACATAGCCGCGCTTCGACAACTCGCCGACGAGGACGTCGGCCGCATTGCCCTTCGCATAGAGCTTGGTTTCGAAATCGAGACCGGGCGAGTGCCCGAGAAAGGCATGGCCGGGCCGCGCATAGCAGTAGATGCAGCCATGTTCACAGCCCCGGTACGGATTGATCGACTGGTCGAACGAGATGTCCGGACTATCGTTGCGCGAAATGATCGAGCGCACATGTTCGATCTGCGTTTCAGTCCGGAAGCGCTCGAGCGTCCCGAGACTGCCCCAGCCGTCGTCCGCATCGATCCGCTCCGTTCGTTCGAACCGGCCGCTGGTGTTACTCTGTGCGCCGCGTCCTCGCCGCCGCTCCGTGTCGACGAATGCGCCTGGATCGACCGTAACCATTGCCCTTACCACTCATGCGATTGTCGTAAGGGCAGGATAGAACAAAAAGAGAACGCGTGGCAAGACCCAGATTTTTGCGTCGGCGGCACCTGCCCAAGGCTTCGCCCCCCAACCATTCCCATCGCCAGGCTCTTGTTGATGAGAGCGAGATCCAAGTGGACGTGGTCTGATGGTCTCGCCCTGCTTGTCCGCATCACTATCTGTTCGATTCGGGAGGGGGAGGACGAATGCGGCTCATTGCGACGGTGACGTGCGCGCTGCTTCTGGGAGGCGTGCGCAAAAGGGGCAGACGATATCAAGGCCGCCTATATATCGCCTGTGACGTACAACAATTACACCTGCGAGCAACTTGGCGAGGAGGCGCAGCGCGTCATGGCGGCGGCCAACGACCTTGCCGGCGTCCAGGATGAGAAAGCGACCAACGATGCCGTGGCGACGGGGGTGGCGCTTGTCCTGTTCTGGCCGGCCGCCTTTATGATCAAGGGCGACGGCGCAACGGCGCAGCAACTCGCCTCGCTGAAAGGTCAACTCGGCGCGATCGAGCAGCAATCGATTGCAAAGAAATGCGGCATCGAGTTCCGGCGCGAGAAGAAAGCCGAAACCGTCGCCTCCTGAACCATTGTTCAGAGCGCTTGCTTGCGACTATGGTGCCGCTTTCCCGAAGGGGGTGGCATGGTTTCTGTCGTGATACCGACCCTGGACTCGGAACGTGAGCTGGCCGAAACGTTGGCAGCCCTGGTCCCTGCCGTGGTCGATGAGGTCGTACGCGAGGTGATCATCGTCGACGGTGGTTCGACGGATCACACCGAGGCGCTGGCGAACGCGTCAGGCGCCCGCTTCCTCAGGGCAGAGCGTGGCCGCGGCACCCAGCTTGCTGCCGGCGCCGACGTCGCGCGCCATCGCTGGCTCCTCTTTCTGCATGCCGACACCGTCCTCGAGGAGGGCTGGTATCGCGATGCCGCGGCACACATTTCAGAAGCCGAGAAATACGACGACGCCAAACGCGCTGCAGCCTTCCGCTTCGCCCTCGATGATTCTGGCTGGCCGCCCCGCCTGATCGAAGCCGGCGTTGCGCTGCGGTGCCGGCTCTTTGCGCTGCCCTATGGCGACCAGGGCCTGCTGATTTCGCGCCCCCTCTATGACGACATCGGAGGCTATCGCGAGGTAACGCTCTTCGAGGACGTCGACATCGTCCGCCGGCTCGGCCGCCGCCGCCTGCGCCTGCTCAGACCGCGCGCCGTCACCAGCGCCGCGCGATACCGGCGCAACGGCTACCTGGGGCGAGTCCTGCGCAACTGGTGGTGCGTCATCCTTTATGCCTGCGGCGCACCGGCCGAGCGTATCGAGCGGGTCTACAATGGCTGATGGGATCGCGGCGCGCGTGAGCGCGGACCGGCGTGCCGGCACGCAAGCAAAACCAGTATCGTTGCGCCGCCGCCTCGTCATCATGGTCAAGGAGCCCGTCGCTGGCCGGGTCAAAACGCGATTGGCCAGAGACGTCGGCACAGCAGCCGCGTTGCGGGTCTACCGTGCCAACATGAGAGCGCTCGTGCGCCGGCTTGCAAATGATTCCCGCTGGCAAACCGTGCTCAGCGTCGCGCCTGCGCCGGCGGTGGCGAGCCGCCACCTGCCCTCGAACGTGCAGCGCGCGCCGCAATCAACCGGCGACATCGGTGCCAGAATGCAGGCAGCCCTCGCGGCTCCCCTCGGCCACCGGCCCGCCACGGGGCCGGTCGTCCTGATCGGCTCCGATGTGCCGACCGTCCGCCCGACTCACATAGCCGCCGCGTTCCGCCTCCTCGGCCGCAACGATTTTGTCTTCGGCCCCGCCGCCGACGGCGGCTTCTGGCTCATCGGCCTGCGCCGTGCGCCGCTGATCCGCGAGGCCTTCCCGCGCCCCGTCGCCTGGTCGTCGCCTGCGACGCTGGCCGACTGTCTCGATGCGCTTGCTGACGCCGGCGTCGGCTTCGTTGAGACCCTCTCTGACATGGACGGCGCCGCCGACCTTGTCCGCCTCGGGCCGTCTTCGGGACGTGTCATCCTTCCGAGATAGTGTTTTGCAATGAATTATGGATAACTAGGCAGGACATCCGCGCGGCCTTGGGATAATCTCAGGACCGGTGACGGGTGGGAGACCGCGATGGTTGAGGCGCAGCCACAATTTACGCCCAAGCAGATCCTTGAGGCTGGCCAGCGGGCCGTTGCCGAGGGGCGTATCGAGTATGCCCGCCAGTTCTTCCAGCATCTGATCGACCACTACGCCGACACCGCCGAGGCAGCCAGCGCGCGCGCCGAGATCATGGGCCTCGCCCACGCAGCCACGACGGCCGCCCCGCCGCTCGCATCAAACGCGCCCGACTTGCGCATCGCGCGTCCCTCGGGCCCGCCGCCCGACTCTCAGCGCCGCAGGAACCCGCCACCGTCCGCACCGCTCCCAACCGGCCCGCGGCCCGCGCGGCCGGACTGGGCACACGACCCGCGCGCCGAGCCGACCTTCGATCGCCATGGACCGCGTGAGCCGCTGCCGCCTTTTGCAGCCGACCGCCCAGTTGACCGCCCAGCCGACCGCCCAGTCGCGCGCCGCCCCGTTGAGCCCGCCGTCACGCCGCCGCCGCTCTCGCGCGCCCTCGCGCCGGCGCCCGAAAAGCATTACATCGCCGGCCGCGTCTTCACCGGCCTGATCGGCTTCTTCGGGTTCCTCGGCCTGCCGCTCGGTATCGTCATGCTTTACGGCGTCGTCGCCGACCCGAGCCTTTTCGAAACCCTCGGCATCACAAAGTTTGCAGGCGCACTGTGGGCGTCGCTCGCCGTCTTCTTCGCCTCGATCGGCCTCATCCTTGTGTCGCAAATGGCGCGTGCCGTGTTCGATGCCGCCGACGCGGCCGGCGATCTTGTGCGCCTCGAGCGCTATCGTCTCGGCCTTGACGATGACGACGACTAGCGTGTGACCCTTGCGCCGATTGGCGTGGCGCACTCGCCTGAACGCTCTGATGAATACCGCGCCCGCGCGCGGGGAGAGGAAGCGGATAGGGCGGTCGCGTGCGGCGGGACGATGAGCCGCAAGATTCTCCCACGCTGTCATCCTCGGGCTTGTCCCACTGCTGTCCGGTTTAACTCCATCGCTTTAGGCGTAGACCGCGCTTTTCCCCTCCCCATCCCGTCATGGCCGCGCAGGCGGCCATCCACGCGCGCCTCAGCAAACGAGGCGCTGGCTGTGGAACTCATGTTCCGCGGCAACGACTGAGTGACCCGAGCAGCCGCGTGATTGGAAATGCCCGTGGATGGCCGCCTGCGCGGCCATGACGGTGGGTGTGGCAAATGAAATGGAAAAACAAACGAGCCGACGCCGGTCGGGATTTCGCGTCTCGACCACCATCGATCATGAAATCGAGAGGCCCAATCAGGCTGTTGCGCCGTTTCGCGGAAAGCTGAACCGGACAGCAGTGGGCTTGTCCCACGCCTGTCCGGTTCAGCATAACTGTAGCTCCGATTGCCTTGGATCGTGGCGCCAGGGCGGCTGAGGCTCGTGGAGATTCTCGAGCGGTCTTCGATGCATGAGGTTCGCGCGAATGAGCCTTGCCAAGGTCGTCAGCGTGCCGTGGAACACGGTCGCCCGGTGGACCATCCGGAGGATGAGAAATGGATGGCGTATGGCCTGATGCCTCGACGCAACCACGCCCCAACCGTTCCCAACATCGTGACGCAACGTGAGCCGGTTTCGGGTCGGCCGGGGAACTGCGCTAGACTATCTTTCAACCAACACCATCAGCGCCCAACCTCCGGTGCCCATCATGACCCAACGATACCGCGACCTTGCCTTCACCCCCGCCGTCCGCCAAGCGCAGGCGCGCAATGGCACGGCTGATCACTTCGCCGGTCTCGCCCCGGCGCCGGCCGCGCCCGACCCGCTCACCGAGAAGGAAACATCCTTCATTACCGCCCGCGACAGCTTCTACATGGCAACCGTCACCGAGACGGGCTGGCCCTATATGCAGCATCGCGGCGGCCCCAAAGGCTTCGTCAAGGTGCTCTCCGCCCACCGCATCGCGATCGCGGATTTCCGCGGCAATCGCCAGTACATGAGCGTCGGCAATCTGGCAGCGAACAACCGCGCATCGCTCTTCTTCATGGATTATCCGAACCGCCGCCGCCTCAAGGTCATGGCCCTCGCCAGCACGGTCGGCCTTGGCGACGACGAAAGCCTCATCGCCGCCGTGCAGACGCGGACTATCGCGCCGTCGTCGAGCGCGCGATGGTGTTCGACGTCGAGGCCTTCGACTGGAATTGCCCGCAGCACATCACGCCGCGCTTCACCGCGGACGAATGGGCCATGGTCGACGTGCCGTCCGGGCGTTGACGCGGGCCGGCGAACGTGCTCGCAAGGGCCTTGTTCGTCCCTTCCCATAGAGCGGCGCGCCGATGCCCACCTGGCTCACGACATGGTACGAAGACATCGTCTCGGAACTGGTTCGCCAGTTCCGCTGGTCGTTCCTGCCGCCGCTGATGGTCTACTTCGCCGCCGGCATTTCCGGCCTGACGGCGATCGTCGGCACGTTCTTCGTCAAGGAATACCTCGGGCTTTCCGCCGCCTACCTGGCCGGCCTCGCGTTCTGGGCCGGCCTGCCGTGGGCGCTCAAGATGCCGCTTGGCCATCTCGTTGACGTGATCTGGCGCTGGAAGGCGATCCTCGTCTATGTCGGCGCCGGCATGATCGCGGCGAGCCTGCTGATCATGTATTGCCTGATCGAATACCGCGATCAGATGGCGGCCATTATGCCGGTTGCCTCGTGGTACGTCATAAGCGCGATCCTCGCCCCCGCCGGCTATGTCGTCCAGGACGCGGTGGCCGATGCGATGTCCGTCGAGGCCGTGCCGCGCCACAACCTCGACGGCAGCGAGATCGACGAGGCAACGTCAAAGGCGCTCCACACCACGATGCAGACATTGGGTCGCATCGCGCTGATCACCGGCACAGTGTTCGTCGCGCTCCTCAACATCGTCATGTTCGAAGGCGTCGAGACGCTCTCGACCGAGGCCAAGGCCGACGTCTATTCGACGATCTACCTGACCGCGCTCTTCATCCCACTGGTCTCGGTCACGGGCGTGATCCTCGCCGCAATCCTCAACATGCGCCGCCGCCGCCAGCTCCTGAGCCAGGGCCATGACCCCGCCCTGGTCGACGAGATGCTGGCTCTCGACGGCGAGGCAACAACGGTGAACCCGTGGTATTTCATCGGCGGCGCGGCGTTCGTCGCCCTCTCCCTTGCCGTCGGCATCGGCGAGGTGCCGTTCGCCCAGGAGATCATCTTCGCAGGCTCCATGGCGATCGTGATCACGCTGATGGTACAATTGGCGCGCGAGCTCCCACCCGGAAAAGCCTATGCGCTGTTCGGCACCGCGACCATCATTTTCGTCTTCCGTGCCGTGCCGCTCCCCGGCCCCGGCGCGACGTGGTTCACGATCGACGAACTCGGCTTCGACCAGCAGTTCCTATCGATCCTCTCGCTGATCGCCTCGCTCCTGACGCTTGCTGGCATGCTGGCGCTCCGCCCCTACATGGCGCGCAAGTCGATCGTCGACATCGTCATCCTGCTCACCATCGCAGCTGGCATACTGTCGCTGCCCAACATCGGTCTCTACTACGGCATCCAGAACATCACGGCGCCCGCGACCGGCGGCATCGTCGACGCGCGCTTCATCGCCATCATCGACACCGCCGTTGAATCGCCCCTGGGCCAGATCGCGATGATCCCGATGCTGGCCTGGATTGCGAAGAACGCACCATCGCACCTCAAGGCAACGTTCTTCGCCGTGTTGGCCTCGTTCACCAACCTGGCGCTGTCGGCGAGTTCTCTCCTGACCCGCTACCTGAACGAGATCTTCCTCGTCACCCGCGAAGTGAAGAACCGCGATACGGGTGTGATCGAGGTGCCGGCCGACTATTCGATGCTCGGTTATCTCCTGATCACGGTCGCCGTGGCCGGTGTGGCAGCGCCGCTGATCACGATCTTCATCGTCCAGCGAACACGCCTACGCACGCCGGATTGACGTCATGGAAGACGTATCGAATGCATATCATCGACTAGGAAGTTTTGGCTGATCCGAGACAACTGAGATCAAGTGGGTCGAGGCGTGACTTAAGGCCGGCCTGCCATTACGCCGGGGCGTTTGCAACCGAACCACCTTGCCCTAAAACGGCGTCATCCCGGTGCTCGTCACCGGGATCCATGTCTCCGCACGACGTGGCTTCTTGGGGTGTACGGTGTTTGCGGCGAGCGCAGCACAAGCGCATCGACGTCTTCCGCGATTGATGGCTGGATTCCGGTGACAAGCACCGGAATGACCCCCGGTATGATGGCTGCAGGCGTCGGATCATGCGAACGGGGGCCGCGCAACTCACCCCGCCACCGGCACGTCCCCAGGCAACAGGCCTTCGCCCTTGAGGTCGGACCAGAGCCCGGCGGGCACCGATTGTGAGACCGCTTCGATATTGCGGGAAACTTCCTCCGGCTTCACCGCGCCAAGCACGACGGAACTGACGGCGGGATGGCCGAGGCAGAAGTGCATGGCCGCGACCGGCAGCGCGACGCCGTGGGCCGCGCACACCTTTTCGATTTTCGAGACCTTCTCAAGGATTTCCGGCGGCGCGGGCAGGTAATTGTATTTCGCCCCCTCGATCGCGCCGGTCGCCAGGATGCCGGAGTTATAGACGCCGCCGAGCATCACACCGACATTCTTCTCCTCAGCGATCGGCAGAACCTCCGCCAGCGCCGGCTGCTCGATCAGCGAATAGCGACCCGCCATCAACAGGCAGTCGAAGTCGCCGTCCCGCATGAAGCGCGCGGCATATTCCGGATCGTTGAGCCCGAGGCCGTAGCCCTTGATGACGCCCGCGGAACGGAGTTCCTCCAGTGCCTTCTGCCCACTTTCGAGCACGATCGGAAAGAGTTCCTCCGCCCGCTCGCGCCCATACCCCCACGCATCGGCGTCATGCACGAGGAGCACGTCGACCGAGGGGAGCCCGAGGCGGACGAGCGAATGCTCGAACGACTTCATGATGCCGTCGTAGGTGTAGTCCGGCATCACGTCGAACGCGAGCCCGCCAACGAAGCGCGACGTTTTCGTGCGCCCCTGCGGCGCGGGCTTCATCCACCGCCCGACCTTGGTCGACAGGATGAACGTGTCGCGCGGCTGGCGGCGCAGGATCGTGCCGAGACGATGTTCGGCAATCCCCTGGCCGTAGAACGGCGCGGTGTCGAACAGCGTAACCCCGCCGTCGGCGGCAGCCTTGATGGTGTCGAGCGCGGTCTGGTCGTCGAGGCACTCGTAGATGTCGCCGAGCGGCGCGCAGCCAAGCCCGAGTGCGCTAACGGTGAGGCCGGTGCGGCCAAGCGTGCGGGTGGGGAGGGATGTCGACGGCATGAGAAGCGGCTCGCTATGGGGTGGATCGGTCGCGCCCTTGATAGCAGGCGGATCGCGCCGGCACCATTGCCGGGACGCGGAACCGGCGTGAGCGGAAACAAAAACGGCTGGGAAGCGATTTCGCCTCCCAGCCGTTGACGGCGTCGAACATGCCGCGGCCGGCTTACTTGACCGGGTGGTTCGGCATGATGTCGGTGGCGACCAGGATCTTGTTTTCCTGGCTCAGCAGCGCGCCGAGTTCGGCCGAGCGGCGTGTGTATTCGATCCAGTCGGGATCTTCCCACATGGCAGCGCGCTTGGTGGCGCGGTCGGCGATGTCCTTGTAGGCCCAGATGTGGACGTAGGAGTTCACATCACCGACTTCCGTCGTGGCCCACACGACCGGCTGGCCGAGGTGGCGAGTCTGCGCCTCGCGGCCATACTGCTTGTAGAGTTCGATGTGTTTTTTGATGGTGCCGGGCTTGCACGTATAGGTGCGCATGTCGAGGATCATGGGGACGCTTCCTTCGCTGAGGTTGATGATGAGCGGTCTGGTTTCCGTATCAGAAAACGCCGAACTTTTCCCACGCCTCGCATGCACCCATTCCCGATTTGATCGCTTTTTCGACCTCGCCCTCGGTGCGCGCTTTGTCGAGGGCCTTGGTGATGACCTCGCTTTCCGCCTCGCGCGGGATCACGAGGACGCCCTCGCGGTCACCGAACAGGAGGTCGCCGGGTTCGATCCTCACACCGTCGATCTCGATCGCGGAGCGGAAATCGATCACCTTGCCGCGGACACCCTGGTCCTGCGCGTAGATCCCGCGCGAAAACATCGGCAGGCCGAGGGCTTCGATGCCGCGGGCATCCCGCACGTAGCCATCGAGGATGGCGCCGGCCGCCTTGAGGTAGGTCGCCCTGGTCGCCATCAGTTCGCCGAACAGCGCATACCTGAGTGAGGCGCCGGTCGCGATGTAGATTTCCCCCGCCTTGAGATCATCGAGCGCTTCGAACATCAGCCCGAACGGCTTGTGGGCAAGCGGCCCTTTCGCGTTCTCGCCGGCCTCGCCGAAGATGTCGGCTTCGAGTACCGGCATCGCGCGCCCGGCGATCATCATGTCGGACTTCAGCGGCTGGATCGCCTGCGGCAGGAACTGCCGTCTGAGGCCCAACGTGTCCATGATGTCACCGACGACGGCGGTGTAGAGCTCTGATTTGAGCAGCTTGAAAAGGTCGGCATCGTTATCTGGCAGGCCCATTGCGTTTCGCTTCCCTGTTGTCAGTGTTGTTGGCTGAAATGGAGCACGTGCCGCGATGAGCGGCAAGTCTGCGCATATCAGAAGTCGCCTCCGCGCTTGGCTGACCGAAAGGCGGCAGCGTCCAATGGTCATCCGGGGACCAGCCACCTCTTCCCATCGACGGCTTTGCCGTCGGGGAGCGCCCGCGACCCGGCGCTTAGCGCCGCCCGTCGGAGTGGCCCCGCCGCCCAAGCGGCGGGAACAGCCACGTGAGACGAGCAAATCCAACCCCATGCCTCGCGTCTCCCGCCCCTCGACGGCGCAGCCGTCGGGGAGCAATCGCGACCCGGCGCTTAGCGCCGTCCCGTCGGAGTGGCCCCGCCGCCCAAGCGGCGGGAATAGCCACATGAGACAAACGACTACGGCGTGCCGTATCTCTCCTCGACGGCGTAGCCGTCGAGCGCCCGAACGGGCGCCGGCGCTTAGCGCCGCCCGTCGGAGGTGCCCGGCGATCTTAGATCGCCGGAACAGCACCGTGAGACAAACTACTGCGCCGTGTAGCCGCCGTCGATGACGAGGCCGGTGCCGGTCATGAAGGCGGCGTCGTCGGAGGCGAGGTAGACGATGCCCTTGGCGATGTCGTCGGCGATGCCGAGGCGACCGATCGGATGCATCGTGAGGGACTGGCTGCGGGCTGCGTCACTGTCGTTGGTGCCGACCTGCGCGGCGCGGCTCACGAACGTTTGAGCGCCCATGTCGGTCTCGATGACACCGGGATGGATCGAGTTGACCCGGATGCGGTCGCCCTTGCGCCCGAACGCGAGCGCGGTTGACTTGGTGAAGGTCGTCACCCCGCCCTTCGTCATGGAATAGAGAGGGTCGAGTTGCGAGCCGACGAGGCCGGCGATCGAGGCGAGGTTGACGATGGCGCTGCCGGCGGGGCTGGTTTTGGCGCGCTCTCTGAGGGCGGGCGCGCACATCTTGGTGCCAAGCCACACGCCCGTCAGGTTGACGGAGACGAGGCGCTCCCAGTCGGCGAGGCTGACCTCCTCGAAATCGCGTCCGAGAAAGACGCCGGCATTGTTGACCAGAATATCGAGGCCGCCGTAGGTCGCCGTCGCAAGGTCGATTGCCGCTTGCCAGTCGGCCTCCTTGGTGACGTCGAGATGAATGAATTTGGCCGCGCCACCTTGGGCCTCGATCGCAGCAACGGTCTCAGCGCCGACCTCGTCGAGCACGTCGCCGACGATGACCTTGGCGCCGGCCTCAGCCATCAATTTGGCCGTTGCTCCGCCGATCCCGCGCGCCGCACCTGAGATGAGCGCCACTTTACCATCGAGCCTGTTCATTGCCGCGTCCTCCACGTTCCCGGTTTTTGTTGGGGGATCGTAGGCCGGTACGAGCGGCCGCAAAAGACACACAAGCATTTCATCGCCTGGCTGCTCGCAGCGGGCGCGGTCGCGGAACGGATCGCGACGGGAACGGGAGGGGATGGAACAAAAAAACTGGCGGTGATTTGAGGGATATCACCGCCAGTTGGAACTCACTTGCCGCACGGGGGGGAGCGGCATCTTGAGAACGGGCGTCTCGGTGTCGGGGGGGATCAGCCGAGGAGCGCCATCAATTTAGCTTCCGAGGGGTACGCAGGGAACGAGTGATACGCGATAACAACCACCTCGAAGCTGTCACCATCCTATGGTTGCAAGCTCGGGTGTGTCACGGGCAAGAATGAGACGGTCTGCGGGTTATCCACTAATTCGATGGGTTATGCACAGCTCTGGCAGCTCGAATATCTTGCGATATCGGATCGAACCAGCCTAGGCGGCGCGCCGCAAGAATGTCATTTGCCAGCCGGTCTGTAAGCCGGGTTCTGTCTGGTGGGGACCGAGGTCCTCACCGCAACGGCCATTCGTCTGGGGTCACCATTGCTGGCGCCCTCAAGCAACCAACCCGGGCGGCCGGCTTGGAAACATGCCGTGCACAGTTGCCTGCGCGTCGCCGCCCCTATTCGGTCTTGCTCCCGGTGGGGTTTACCCTGCCAGCGACGTCGCCGCCGCCGCGGTGCGCTCTTACCGCACCCTTTCACCCTTGCTGCCACGCCGCGAGCGGCGCTTCGGCGGTTTGCTTTCTGTGGCACTTTCCCTGGAGTCGCCTCCGGCGGCCGTTAGCCGCCACCGTGCTTCCATGGAGCCCGGACTTTCCTCCACCGCCTGTCGTACGCCGAAGCGCCTGACCGGCGGCAGCGGCCGTTCGACCGGCTGGCGCGTCGAATAAGGCGTCGGAGACGGGCTACGTCAAGGCGCAACCGCGCGTGAGCGCCAGGCAGGGTGTGACCGAATGACACGGTTAACGCGTTGGAGTGTCTTCAAAAGTGTTTGAATTCAAACCGCTGTCGCCACGGAATCGAGCAAAATCTGAGGATTGCAGCACTTGCCGCCGCTTTCGCCGCGCGCTACGGCAGCGCGCCCTTCGCAGGTGCAGCACAATCTGACGGCAGTAAGCAGACATCGGAATGATTATGTCGCGTAGCACACTCATCGGCGCCATCGCCTGCGCCATCACGCTGATTTCCGTCCAAACGGCAGCGGCCGGCGCAGCCCAGCTCTTTGGCACCTGGCAGCGCCCCGCCACCGGCGTGATCGTGAGTGTCTTCCGCTGCGGCGGCGGGCTCGGCGTCAAGGTCGTGAAATCCGCGGTCCCCGCGCGGATCGGCAAAGTCTACATGTGCGGCGCCAAACGCGGCGCGAATGGCACCTATTGGGGCAAGCTGCGCAATCCGGAAGACAACGCCCTCTATAGCGGCGGCGCGCGCCTGATCACCGCCCGACAGCTCAAACTGTCAGGCTGCATCCCCGGCACCGCACTGTGCCGCAGCGAGATCTGGCATCGCGTCAAGTGATGCTGGTCACGGCAATCTCGCCACAGCTGGCAACGATCTAGGCCGAGCGACTGAGCGCATCGATAAGATCTTCAAGCGTGCCGATCGTGGATGCATCGGGCAGGCCGTTGACCAGCGCGGGGCGAAAATGCCGCTGAAAGGCTGCGATCACCTTGGTGGTTGCCGGATCAAGCACCCCCTCGCGCGCCACCCGGTAGCCGTAGGTGGCAAGCAGGCCCTGTAGATGGGCAACCCGCGCATCCGGCTGCGCATCGCAGATATCAAGCGCCAGCGCCTGCCCGTCCGCCGGGCGTGGCCGCACCCAGTGCCCGATCCCGGCATTGGCGAGGCGCGCCCAATCGAATTTCTCGCCCGGATCGATCTTGCGCTGGGGCGCGATGTCGGAGTGGGCCAGCACGTTTTCCGGCCGGATCCGGTGGCGTTGGACGATGTCGCCGGCCAGCGCTTCGACCGCACTCATCTGCGCTTCGGGGAAAACCGGGTAGCCGTTGGCATGGCCGGGGTTCTGGATCTCGATCCCGACCGAGTGCGAGTTGATGTCCTCGACGCTATGCCACGACGACAAGCCGGCATGCCAGGCCCTGTCGCTCTCGGCGACCATCTGCGTCACGGTGCCGTCGACGTCGATAAGATAGTGGCACGACACCTCGCACCTTGGATCGCACAGGACTTCGAGCGATCGCCGCGCGGTCTCAAGGCCGGTGTAATGCAGGATCAGGTAATCAATCCGCCCGCCGCCGCGCCGCGCGCCGATGTTGGGCGATGGTGCAATGAGGTCCACGAACCCGCTGTCGGGCACGATGTGGCGCGGTTTCAGCGGCGCGGTACTCAAAGCCCGCGCTCCCGGGCGATTTCCTCATAGGCCGCATTGATCGCGGCAAGCTTGCGGTCGGCCATGTCGATGAATTCCTTCGGTACCCCCCGCGCGATCAGGGCGTCGGGATGAGTTTCGCGCACAAGGCGGCGATATTGTGTGCGAATTTCAGCGTTCGTGTTGGACCGGGTCAACCCGAGCACGGTGTAGGCATCATCGGGATCATCGACGAACTGCGCACGGATCGCACGGTACTCCGCCGGAGCTATGCCGAAAATTGCCGCAACGGTTTCCAGGTACGTTTCCTCGTTCTCATGCAGAATGCCGTCGGATGCCGCGATATTGAAAAGTCCTTCGAAGACGTCGCGCATCAGCTGGGGTTCGTTGTGCAGAAGCTTGGCGATCTGCTCGGCATAACTCTCGAAGCCGGCGACATCCTGTTTGGCGAGGTCGAAAATGCGCTGCACATTGTCCATCTCGCGCGCATCGGTGTGAAAAATCGCCTGGAACGCATCGGCTTCCGCCTGCGAGACGACGCCGTCGGCTTTCGCCATCTTGGCTGAGAGCGCAACAATCGCGACTGTGAACGCGACGCTTTTGGTCGCGTTGGGCTCATCGGGGCAAGGCCCGAGCCCGAGGCCGCTCATCAGCCGGTCAAGCGCGGACTTGAGCGGCGTTCCAACACCGCGATGAATGGCTTCGGATAGCTCTTTGAGTGGCATCTGTAACTGCTGTCGCAAGCAAAAGGGCGGTTTATGCCATCCCAACGTGCACGTTGTGCAGGCGGTGAACGCCGCCGCCGGCTGGGAATCAGGATCGAACTCTCGGCGAGTTTCGCATAGTTCGGGGCACCGTCATCATGAAACTTCCGTCATGCCGGGTTAAGCGGTGTTCTGTGTGCGGTATTGTTTATGCAATTTTAGGGCGCTATCGCTGCAGCTTCCAGCACCGCATCGCCGTGTCAGTCTGACACAAGGTTAACACTTTGATTCCGTTTGGCGGGTTAAGTTTGAGAA
The DNA here is from genome assembly GCA_963696075.1 of uncultured Alphaproteobacteria bacterium. GTDB lineage: Bacteria > Pseudomonadota > Alphaproteobacteria > Rhizobiales > Hyphomicrobiaceae > CAJQQK01. Next base: position 589,360 of record CAVOJD010000006.1, read on the forward strand.
TCAAGATGTTAGGTATCTGCAACAGGTTTGGCTGGTCGTTTGCATCGGACCGCGTATTCACTTGCAGCACGTAGACTGACTGGTAGGTTCACTGGGACAGCGAACAGCAATTGTGCGAGGGAGCTTTACACCGTGAGGAGTGAAACGCGACGAATGCGTGCGCGCACGGCCCCGGGAGTGGCAACGAACGTCCTGACGGTTGCAATCGTCGGCGTGGTCGTCCTCGTCAATTCCGTGGCCTGGGGCATTCCCCTGCTGACGGGAGCCGGCGACAGCGACCCGGCCGGCAATGCGAAACGCCACGATTCGATCACCACGGGTGCGGTTCCGCGCCCAGAGCGCCGCCCTGAACGGGGGCTCGGCGCGACGTCTCCGGTCCCCTTGCCCGTATTCTTGCCCGTCCCAGCAGTCGAACCCTCTGGCCACGACGTCTCGGAGCGAAGCAACGCCGGGCCACGGGCGCCAAAAACGCTTTATCCCCTGCCGGAGCCGGCGCCATCGCAGCTCCTTGTGCCGCCTTCGAAACCGGCATCCACGCCCACAGTCACGCCCCCTGAAACCCGCGTAACGCGGACGGCTTCGGCGCCAATTTATGCCTGGCGCGATACCGCGCGCGTGTCGCCCTATGCGCCCGGCGTCCGGATGAAGGAGCTGGAGAAGCCCGCCCCGTCGACGGCCCGCCCGCCGGCTGAGGTCTATGAGCTGGAGAAGGACACGACCCTTGAGCGCGCGCGTCAGATTGCCCGGCGCGCTGCCGAACGCTTCGAAGCGATGCGTGCCCGCCTCGACGCGCCTCAGTCATCGCGTCAGGCCGGTTTGAGCGCGCAAACCCTTCCCCTCGGCGCCCGCCAGCCGACGGCCTCCCTGATCGGTTCGACAAGCGCCTCGAAAAGTGCGTTTGCCGACGTCCGGCCCCGCATCGTGCGCCGTCCAATCGAGCCGGCCGCGCCGATGCTCGAACAGCCCCCGGTTTCGGTTGCCGCCGCCCCCGTCACGCCGCTGGAGCTCGGATCAACGCCGGCCCAGGCCGAAGCCGATCGTGCCGGACCGCCGCCGCCAGTTCGGCCAACTCCAATCACAGCTGCTGCCGTCCCCACCGTGCCCGTCCCCACCGTCCACCACCGACCTCGCCAGACCGCAAGCCTGACCAAGCCCCGCCCATCGGCCGAGGAGACGGCGGCCCACGCCCCCGTTTCGCGCGCGGTATCGACCGCCCGCCAGCAAACCGCGCAACGTCGCGTGAAACGCAGCCTCGCGCGCGTCAAAAACCGCGAGAGCCGCGTTGCAAGCCGGCCTGCACGCCGCAAGATCGACGGTTTCCGGCCAAGCTTCCACCGCCAACTCGTTAGCGCCAATTTCTTCGGCGGCCAGCACTGATCCGGGTTACGCGGGCCTGCGAGCGTCTCGGGCCCCGCTCCACCTCATCGCCCGGTCGACAGGGCTCGGCCTGCGGCCGGTGCAACGGCCCCGTGCGTATCCGCGAAACGCTTGCATCGTGTCCGGCGGCTGTTTCAGCGGCTGTCCGGTGTTGGCCATCGCCCGCAGCCCCATTCTTTGCGCGCGCGCCCGGATTAACCCGGCTCAATAAGACGCGAATACAGCGTTTCACTTGCGCCCGCCGATCGCCTATTCTCCGCCCAACAATCCGAACATCAAAGATATTGGATCTCGAAGCATGAACTCTGAGCCGTCTTCTGAGCCGACCGTCGCAGCCACCAGCGGGAAATGGGATTTCTGGATCGACCGCGGCGGCACCTTCACCGACGTCGTGGCGCGTAAGCCGGACGGTTCGATTGAGGCCAAGAAAGTGCTTTCGGAAAATCCGGAGGCTTACGAGGATGCAGCCCTGGAGGGCATCCGCCGTTTCCTCGGTGTGGCCTCCAACGCCCCGATCCCGGCCGGCCAGATCAACGCGGTCAAGATGGGCACGACGGTTGCCACCAATGCGCTGCTCGAGCGCAAGGGAGATGCAACGCTTCTCGTCATCACCAAGGGCCTCAAGGACCAGCTCGAAATCGGCTACCAGGAACGCCCCGATATCTTCGCGAAAGAGATCATCAAGCCGGAGATGCTCTATACCCGCGTCATCGAGGCAAACGAACGTATTCTCGCGGACGGAACGGTTGAGCAGCCGATCGATCTCGCCCAGTTGCGCGCGGGCATGGAACAGGCATTGGCCGATGGCATGAAGTCTGTCGCAATCGTCCTCATGCAAGCTTACGCCTTCCCCGATCACGAAACCGCAGTCGCCGAACTTGCCCGCGACGTCGGCTTCGAACAGATCTCGGTCAGCCACGACGTCTCGCCCTTGATCAAGATCGTCGGCCGCGGCGACACCACCGTCGCGGATGCCTACCTCTCGCCGATCCTCAACCGCTACGTCCAGCGCGTTTCGGCAGCGCTGTCCACCCGCGGCAAAGACGAACCCGGCCCCCAGGTGATGTTCATGGCGTCCTCCGGCGGTCTCAAGGCCGCCGAACTCTTCCAGGGCCGTGACGCAATCCTGTCGGGTCCTGCCGGCGGTATCGTCGGCATGGCGGAATCGGCCCGCCTCGCCGGTTTCGAGAACGTCATCGGCTTCGATATGGGCGGCACCTCGACCGATGTCTCGCACTATGCCGGCGAATACGAGCGCGCCTTCGAGACCCAGGTCGCCGGTGTCCGCATGCGCGTACCCATGATGCGCATCCACACCGTTGCAGCCGGCGGCGGCTCGATCCTCTTCTTTGATGGCTCCCGCTTTCGCGTGGGGCCTGAAAGCGCCGGCGCCAACCCGGGCCCGAAGTGCTATCGCCGCGGCGGCCCGCTGACGGTAACCGACGCCAACCTGATGGTCGGCAAGCTCCAGCCCTCCTTCTTCCCCTCGATCTTCGGCGAAAACCACGACCAGCCGTTGGATGAGAAGGCGGTCCACGACGCCTTCGCCGAACTGGCCGAAAGAATAGGCGACGGCCGCGGACCCGAGGAGGTCGCCGACGGCTTCCTGCGCATCGCGGTCGAGAACATGGCCAACGCCATCAAGAAGATCTCCGTCCAGCGCGGCTACGATGTCACCGAATATACGCTCAACTGCTTCGGCTCGGCCGGCGGCCAGCACGCCTGCCAGATCGCCGACACGCTCGGCATGGAGCGCGTCCTGATCCATCCCCTGTCAGGCCTTCTCTCGGCCTACGGCATGGGGCTTGCCGATCTGCGCGCCAGCCGCGAGCGCTCGGTGGAAAGCGAACTCGATCACGACACCATGCGCCGCATCGAGGACATGGGCTTTGAGATGTCCGACGAGGCGATGGCCGAGGTCGCCGACCAGGGCGTGCCTTATGACGGGATTGCGACCGTCACCCGTGTCCATCTGCGCTATGACGGGACCGACAATGCGCTGCCGGTGATGCTCGATGAAGCCGAGATCATGCGCCGCGACTTCGAGGCCCAGCATCGCCAGCGCTATGGCTTTGTGTCACCGGAAAAGAAGGTCTTCGTCGCAGCCCTCGAGGTCGAGGCGACCGGCGGCGGTGCGGGCATCACCGCCCCGCGAGATGTGGCCACCGTCGAGAGCCATGACCTGCCGGCCACCGACAAGAAGGTGCGCTTCTTTTCCAATCGCAACTGGCACGACGGCCCCGTTTACACCCGCGATCAGCTCTCCGCTGGGGCGACCGTCCAGGGCCCGGCGCTGATCATCGAGCCGCACCAGACCGTCGTGATCGAGCCCGGCTGGCGCATGGACGTAACGGCCGAGGACAACCTCGTCCTGACCCGTGTCACACCGCGCCAGCGTGAGATCCTCGGCGAAGCCGCTGATCCGGTTCTCCTCGAGGTCTTCAACAACCTCTTCATGTCGATCGCAGAACAGATGGGCGAGGCGCTCAGGAACACGGCCCAGTCCGTCAACATCAAGGAGCGCCTCGACTTCTCCTGCGCCGTCTTCGACGCCGAAGGCCAGTTGGTCGCCAACGCGCCGCACATGCCGGTGCATTTAGGCAGCATGGACAAGTCCGTCGAGACGATCGCGCGCATGCGCGAAGGCCAGATGAAGCCCGGCGACAGCTTCATGCTCAATGCGCCCTACAACGGCGGCACCCACCTCCCCGACATCACGGTGGTGACGCCGGTGTTCGATGACGCCGGCCGCGAGATCCTCTTCTACGTCGCAAGCCGCGGCCACCACGAGGACATCGGCGGCCTGACACCGGGCTCGGCAAGCCCGCGCGCCACCCACATCGAGGAGGAAGGCGTCTATATCGACAACTTCAAGCTCGTCGACGAAGGCGTGTTCCTGGAAGACGGCGACCTACAAGCTGCTCACCGAAGCGCCCTGGCCGGCGCGCGCGCCCAATAAGAACATCGCCGACCTCAAGGCGCATGTGGCCGCCAACGCCAAGGGCGTCAGCGAACTGGGCAAGATGGTCGAGCACTTCTCGCTCGACGTCGTGAAGGCCTACATGGGCCACGTCCAGGACAACGCCGAGGAAAGCGTCCGCCGTCTCTTGTCGAAGCTCCCCGATGGCCAGTTCCGCGTCGAGATGGACCAGGGCAGCCACGTCGAGGTCAAGATCACGGTCAACCAGCAGGCCCGCACCGCCAAGGTCGACTTCACCGGCACCAGCCCGACCCAGCCCAACAACTACAACGCGCCCCGCCCGGTGACGCGCGCTGCCGTCCTCTACGTCTTCCGCGTCATGGTCGACGAGCCGATCCCGATGAACGCGGGTTGCCTGAAGCCGATCGAGATCGTCATTCCCGAAGATACGATGCTGAGCCCCGAGTACCCGGCAGCCGTCATCGCCGGCAACGTCGAGACCAGCCAGATCGTGACCAACTGTCTGTTCGGCGCCCTGAAGGCGATGGGCCCGAGCCAGGGCACGATGAACAACCTGATCTTCGGCGACGATGTCTACCAGTACTACGAGACGATCTGTTCCGGCTCACCGGCAGGTCCCGGCTTCAACGGCACCAGCGCGGTCCACGTCCACATGACGAACACCCGCCTGACCGACCCCGAGATCCTGGAACTGAGATACCCCGTGGTTCTCGAGGAATTCTCGATCCGCCGTGGCTCCGGCGGCCGGGGCAAGTGGTCGGCCGGCGACGGCATCTACCGCAAGATCCGCTTCCTGCGCGAAATGACGCTGACGTTGCTCACCTCCTACCGCGAGGTCCGCCCCTACGGCCTCGAAGGCGGCGAAGCGGGCCAATGCGGCGAGAACGCCGTCCGCCGCCTTGATGGCACGCTTGAGCCGCTGAAGGGGTGTGACGAGACGATCTTGAAGATCGGCGAAGCCGTCGTCCTCAAGACACCGACGGGCGGAGGATTTGGGAAGGCGGAGGTGTGACCAGCGCGGACCGCGGGAGAGACTTCGACATGACCGAGATCAGAAAGATCGTGAGCCTGAAGGAGGTCATCTTCCGGGAAATGGAGCAAGACCTCGAAACGGCGATTACCCGTGTTGCGGGTATTGCCATCATCGCCAATCCGTTTGCCGGCCGCTTTTCGCACGACCTGACGCCGCTCTACGAGGCCGGTCGCGTAGTCGGAGAGCGCCTCGCCGCAAGCTTGGCAGGCGAGCTTCCGAATCCGGTGGTTTCGTATGGCAAAGCTGCGCTTGTTGGGGTCAACGGCGAGCTTGAGCAGGGCGGCGCCTGCATTCACCCAATGCTCGGCAGGCCGATGCGCGGGGCGATCGGCGGGGGCAAGTCGGTCATTCCCTCAAACGTCAAGGTCGCGACGCTGGGCGGCTTGATTGACGTGCCGCTCGGTCACAAGGACGAGGCGTGGTCATTCGATCATTTCGACACAATGACCGTCTCGGTGGCCGACGCGCCGCGGCCGGACGAAATCGCCGTCATCCTGGCGTTTGCCGACGCCGGACGCCCGATCCCGCGATGTGGGACTGGTCCAGTGTAAGCGGTCCAAACCGGCGTAAGCCGTCCGAATAGGTGCACAGAGCGAGAACTGGTTCGACTGAGCGGCGCATTCAAGATGCGCCCTCATCCCAACTTCCCCTCGATGTGCAGCATCGCCGCCTCCACGTTCTGCTGCACTTCATCGAGCGTGTTGAGATCCTGCGCGATACCCTCGATCGTGCGCGGCAGGCCGAGGCCGCCCGGAAACGGGTTCCAGCCCGAGAGCCAGTGAACGACGGCGCCGAGGGAGCGCGAGACGTAGCCAAGGGGCGAGAGGTGCGGCGACGTTCCGCCCTTCTCGATGTGGCGGCCGGTGCGGGTGAGGGCGGCGCGGCGGCGTCTCAGGCGCCGCTTCCAATGCAGCAGTTCTTTTTTCTTGTGGCGCAGTTCCTCAAGCGCGGCGCGCGCCTCGTCGTCGGTTTCGGCCATCAACTCCACATGGGTGCCGTCGATGCGGATGTGGCGGGTGTCGGAAAGTTTCATGGGGCCCGGGAAGGCGCGGGCCGCAGCGCGCGCGACGGTAGGAGGGGAGCGGCAGGAACCAGAGACTAACGCTGCCGATCGGGGCAAACAATCATCGACGCCGCGAAGCTCTCAGAAAACGGCAATGCCGCAAGGGTCACTCCTGCAAGGCAGCGCCGCACCGCAGGCCTCAATGCGCCACCTGTGCCGGGCTGGAGGTGCGCATGCCATCAAGGCTCGGCGCGGCATCGCGGGTATCGCGCCCGCCACGCGCGATCTGCACTTCCGTGAACAGAACGCCGATGCCGTTGGCCGTGCGGTGACGCGCCTCACAATCAGCCGTGAAACGGTCAGAACTGATCACCAAACGGAAATGCTTTGGCAGCTTTTCCGGATCTCGAACTTCGAGCAGGGCGCCGCCTTGCGAGACGTTGCGCACGATGCACGACAACTGGGCCCCTTTCGGGGTAACGATCATGGCGTGAATCAAAGTCCGCCGCCTGCCGAATTGACGCTGCTCACGAGAAGGGCGTGCCATGTGACCGTTCTTTCCTGGACAACTCAGTACCGCGATATACCGACGTCAGAATTAATCCAATTGATGAACGTTGTCCTAAGACCAACCTAATCTTCACCGTTGCCATTAAGATTTGCCGAGCAGAAACACTAAAATGCGAAGGGACGCGACGATCTATGGATGATGTCTTGCGCAAGCGCCTGTCGGAGGAAGAACTCGAGCTCTATGACACCTATGACCGACGCGCGAGTATCGCATCGCATTTCGTGGTCTGGCCGCTCATCGCGGCCCTTGTGTCGTACGCCGCAGGGCGCATGCACAACGTGATCCTGTGCCTGGTCATTGCAGCGATTGCCTTTCCCGTGGTCGTCTTGATGGGTCGCCGCGCCGGCGCGCTCAGGGTGACGGCCGAGCAGCGCTACGCCGCGATCATGGGCCGTGCCGATCGTGAGGACGACGACGAGAAAAAGAAGTCACCGGAAAAGCAGGCCGACAAGCGGGCCGACTGATCGAGGACTGAGCGCGGCGCAACGTCACCGTCCACCGCATAAGCAAAAGCCGGGTGCGTCGCTGAACGCACCCGGCTTCGATGTGTGAGGCCGTGCCTGAACCTGGACCCGGATCAGGTGCCGGGCTGTGGGGCGGCGCCGCCCGGTTGTTCGGGTTGCGCTCCCGGCTGGCCGCTTTCGGGACGATTGCGCCGCTCGGCCATGAATTGTTCGAACTCGGTGCGGTCCTTGGCCATGCGGAGCCGGTCGAGGAAGGACTGGAAGGCGCCGGCCTCTTCTTCCAGGCGCTTCAGCGTCTCATCGCGATATTCATCGAACGCGTGATTGCCGGTCGGCTGGTAGGCCTTCGCCTGCATGCCCCAACGCTCCATTTTGCGCTCCCATTTGCCGGCCATCCGCTGCTGCCAGCCCGAACCGCTTTTCCTGCTTCCACAACCCATTCGTCCGCTCCATATCAAGTAGGCCAGAATTGCAAGCCCGACTGGCCAGAAGATCACAAAACCCAGGACCATCGCTGCGATCCATGCGGGCATTCCCCAATCATCGAGCCGGGCAACAACGTCGCTCATCTCTGTTCTCCAGTATCCCGTTTCACCTCAAATGTAAATGTTATTCACATTCACATAGGTGGCGATCCATCGTCCGGAGTCAAGAGCGGGGGGTGGAAATTCATCGGGCAGCGGCCGCTGACGGAGCGTGCGGCGTGCACGTTCAACGTCGCTCACGCCGACAATCCGTCGAGGTAGATCAAGATGGCGGCTTCGAGCAGGTCTTCCGGCGTCATCGGGATTGGGCGCCGCGCGGCATCGCCCCGCGCGAACAGGCCCGCGATGCCGTGCGTCAGCGACCAGATATGCAACGCCATCATCATGGCCGGCGGACGCTTGTCTTCCGGCAACGTCGCAATCACTACCTCACAGGCCTCCCTGAGGGTCTGAAAGGCACGGTCACCGGCTTCCTTGAGGGCCGGATGATCCTGGAACGAGAGGCCGGATTCGAACATCGCCGTGTAATAGGCCGGCTCCTCGCGCGCGAAGGCAAGATATGCCTGTCCCATCCGCCGGAACGCCTCACGCGGCGAGGGCCGCCCGTCCGCCCACGCCTCGCGAAGCCCCTTTTCAAAGACCTCGAAGCCGCGCTCGGCAACGTCGGCGACGAGGGCATCGCGGTCCTTGAAGTGGCGGTAGGGGGCCGCCGGCGAGACACCGGCCGCCCGCGCCGCCTCGGCGATCGTGAAGCCGGCCGACCCTTTCTGGGAAATCAGCGACAGCGCGGTATCGATCAGGGCCTCCCTGAGGTTGCCGTGATGATAGCCGCGCCGTTTATTCGTGCCGTCGTCCCGGCTCATCTTGCCTGTTCCACCCGGCTGATCTTGCCTTATTCAATTGCGTCGCGACGCCATGATCCGAGAGACACAGATCACGATCCGACTGCCCGGAATACGCCGTACAACCTGGATATAGCAGGCCGTCAGTGATTATGTGCGCACCGGTTATGCGCGCATCGGAGAACGTACGCGATCTCGCCGATTCCCATACCTCGCCCCGCCTCCTAACATGGCGGGAAGGGAATCATAGCATGACCCTCCCCCCAGGCGGTTGGCCTGGACCGCAGGCCGGCACAAGTGTGACCCGACGTGATTGAACGACGCGATGAGAAACGGTTCTTCAAGGCCTTGGACGTCGATCCGGCCAGCGCCCCCGCGCGGGGCGGCGCCTCGCCGTGGCCCGAGGCCGTCAGCCGCGATCCGTTCAGCTTCGATGATCCCGTCGAACCGCAGTGGCTGGATGATGACTATATCGACGACTATCTCGCGTTCCTGCGCCAGACCGGCCAGCCGGACCGTCCCGTGCCCCCCTCGGTCTGTGGTCTGCCGCGCGATTGGCGCGCGGCCTCTTATCCCCTCCTTCTGAGCGAATTTCTCGCCTACAAGGCAGCCCTCGTCTACCGCGAGCCGAAGCTCATCCGGGCCGACCTTCTGGGGGCAAGCCCGCGCACCGGAGAGGCGTTTTGTGAGGGCATCACGACGGCGGCTTTTTTCGATAGCGCTGGGCGCCACATCAAGCCGTTGCGGCAAGACCGGCGCGGCCCCGCCACCGAGAGACGCCCCAGGTCCGGGACGTTCCTGCGCCCGCCCTCGATCAAGTACGGTGACACCCAGGCGCTGGCGTTTGCAGCCAACGGCACCGGTTATATCGTCCTGCGCGGCACCGAAAGCTTCCTCGATCTCGGCGCAAGCCTGAACGACGCGCTGACCGACAAGACCTATCCAGCCCTCGCAGACGTGCCCCAAAGCCTGGTCGGCGCGCCGCGGCCGGCGCGGCGCACCGGCTATGCGATTGCATGGGGCGCGATTGCGATGGATCTCGAAGCGTGGGTCCGCGAGCAGATGCAGGCCGGCCGCATCGAGCGGCTGGTGCTTTCCGGCCATTCCCTTGGCGGCGCCCTGGCGATCCTGGGCGCGTATCATTTCGCGAAGGGCCGCATCTGCCCGGTCCACGCGGTGATCACCTTCGGCGCACCAAAGGTCGGCGGCGAGGAGTTCAAGCAGGCCTACGAAAACCCGGTTCTGGGGCTGAAGGACCGCACCCTGCGCCTCGAAGCCGCCGACGATCTGGTGACGCTCCTCGATCGGCGCTTCGATGGCCTGGTCCACGTCGGCCATGTCTGGCGCCTCGTGAAGCGTCCATTGCGGCCGTGGTGGCAGATGCTGGTCTGGTCGTCACTGATCGACCCGGCCGAAAATGCCCAACGCAAGGCCGCCAAGGCGCGCGCGAAAAAATCCCGCGCCGAAAGTCGGCGGGTTGGCCGGCCAGATGGAAACTCTGAAGACGGCGCGGCTGCCGCTGCGCGCGGGCACAACCAGCCGGCTGAGACGGTGGAGCGCTCATGGCGCGGCTTCGCGCTCTCCCTCGCGCTGAAGCTCGCCTGGTTCATGACGCGCCACACCGCGCGCGCCTGGTCGGCCCATAGCGTCGAGAGCAATTACGGCCTGTATCTCTCGGCGTTGTCCTATCGCAAGATCCGCGCGCACCATGCCGCCCTCGCCCGCCTGCGCCTCATGACCCGGCGCAGCTTCGAGCGCGAGAACGTCTTGATGGAGAAGGCATTCCGAGGCGCCAATACGGATTTTTCCAAACACCTGGCGTTCGTGCGCGGGCGTCATCCAAAGACCTTCCGCAACCTCGCCGAACGGCCCATCCGCGTCCATTCCCCAACCGAGGTCACGCGCCTCGAAAAGAAGTTCGGCCACTATATCGTGTGATGGTGCGGGCTGCTCGCGCCGGCCAAGATGTCGTCGTCGACCGGCCTATTTCTTGGCCCGGCTGGCCAGGAATTTTTCGATCACGGCTTGAGGTTCACCTGCCGCGAAAGCCTCCTGCTGGCCGAGCACGCCGGCGCGGAATGCATCATCAAAGCCGCGCATCGCAACTTCCCGGAACCGCGCCTTGGTGCGCGCAAAGGCAACCTTTGGCTTGGTCGCAAAATCTTTCGCGATCTCGCGTGCCTTGGGCACCACCTCGGCGGGCTCGACCAGATGGTTGGCAATCCCGAGTTGATGCGCCTCCGAAGCGTCCATCAGCCGGCCCGTGAAGGAGAGTTCCTGGTTCTTCGACCACCCGATGTGCAGGCTCATCCAATAAGAGCCCATCACCGAAGGGATGCCGGCGTTGATCTCGGGCTGGCCGAGTTTCGCAGTCGTCGACACGACCCGCATGTCGCTGACAAGCGCGACCTGGAAACCAGCACCCGCGGCAACGCCGTTGATCGCCGCGATCACCGGTTTGCCGGTGGCGAGGATCTGGACGTACATGTTGCAAACGTTGCCAAACCAGCGCTCGATATCGGCGGGCTTGGCATCACGCGCTTCGATCAGGTCGACACCGGCGCAGAACGCGCGCTCACCCGCGCCTGTGATGACGATGCCGTCGACGCCATCATCGCGGTCGAGCCTGGCGAGACCGTCGATGACGCCGCGCGCAAGATCACCCGACACCGCATTGAGGTTCTTCTCGCGGTTGAGGGTGAGCACCGCGATCCGCTCGTCAACGTCGATCGTCACCGTATCGTTCATGTCAGATCCTTCATTGTGTGCGCTGGCCGCGTCACTGGAACCGGTCCAGACCGAATGGCGCAAGCAGCGGATCGCGGTCCCCATCAAGGATCTCGCGCGCGACCATGGCGCCGACCGCCGGCGCGAGCGTCACGCCCGAATGCATCGTGGCAACGTAAAGCCCGCCGATGTGCGACGGCCGCCCGATCACCGGCAGGCCGTCTTCCGGCACGGGCCGGTAGCCGATCGTCCAGTGCGACAGTTCCGCCGCTTCCGCGCCCGCGATCATCTCCCGGACGCGTGCCACGAGCGCATTGGCCTGCGCCTCCGGCGTATCGTCCGTCGCTTCGCCCGTGAAACTCGTCCCCGCCAGCAGTGCGCCGTCCGGCAATTGCCGGACATGGAGGTCAGGCAGCAGGATCAGCCGGTCGAACAGCGGGGGCAGGGGTTTGGTCGTCGCAAGCAGGCCGGACGGCTGGCGCATCGGCAACTTGACGCCGAGCGGCTCGACGATGCGCGGGGTCTGGATGCCGGCCGCGACGATGACTTCATCGGCCTTGATCGGGGCGCTGTCGAGCTGGACACCATCGACCCGGCCCGCCCCGTCGACGGAAACCGCGTCGATGCCAAGCCCGGTGAAAACCATGGCGCCGGCTTTACGCGCTTCAGTCGCAAGCAGTTGCGCGGCAGCCGTCGCCTCCACCTGCCCCTCGCCCTCGGCGAGCGCCAGCGGCCCGTCGGGCAACTTCACGGCGGGCTCGTATTGGCGTGCCTGATCACGCGTGATGAGGCGGCAGTCATAGCCCCACCGGCTGTGGTTCTCGACGAAGGCTTCGACGCTGAACCGGTCGTTGTCGGCATAAAGCGTGCCCGTGCGCCGGTAGGGCAGGTCCGGAAGCGCGCGCGCAAGGTCATCCCAAAGCCCCATCGAGTGGGTCCTGAGGTCGAAATAGGGCTTCGCATTGCCAAACGATGCGTTGGTCCAGGCCCACGAGCGCGCGGTCGCCTCGCCGCCGATCGCGCCGGCTTCGATGAGCGTGACGCCGGCGCCGCGCCGCGTCAGGTGATAGGCGATCGAGGCGCCGACGATACCGCCGCCGACGACGATGACGCTTTTGGCTGGGGTGGGGGTGTTTGCTTCACTCATGGTCGGTGACTATAGCCTCACTCGTCTGCGTCTGGAATGCGCACGCGCGATTATCACGCCTGTGCACCTCGGCCCGGATCCGGACGCCCCGCGACCGCGGCAAAGGGGGCTTTGCTTTCCGGCAGGGCTTCCGGAAAAAGCTGGTCGAACGGCTTCGGCATGCCATCCGCCTGCATCAGGTGGACGTGGTAGCGTTTGAGGGCCCGGGGATGCGGCACACCGCATGAATGCGCAATCACGCCGACGCCATAGCGCATCTTCTCGACGAAGTTCTTCACCCGGACCGCCTTGTCGGCCGGATCGAGGCCGCGCTGGAGGTGGGGCTGATGTGTCGTCACCCCGGTCGGGCAGGTATTCTTGTTGCACTTCATGGCCTGGATGCACCCGAGCGCGAACATGAACCCGCGCGCCGAGACGACGAAATCCGCGCCCGCGCAATAGGCCCACGCGACTTCAGCCGGTGTAATGAGCTTGCCCGCGGCGATGACCTTGATCCGGTCCCTGAGGCCATAGTGCTGCAGGATATTGAGGACCAGCGGCAGCGACTGGCGGATCGTCAGGCCGACGTTGTCCATCAACGGCATCGGGGCTGCCCCCGTACCACCATCGCCGCTGTCGATCGAGATGAAGTCGGGGGCATGTTCCACGCCGCGCCTGTTGATCTCCTCGCACAGCGCTTCAATCCAGCCATAGGCACCGATGACGCACTTGATGCCGGTTGGCTTGCCGCTGACCTCGCGCACATGATGGATGAAGTCGAGCAGCGCCTCGTTGTCTGCAACTTCCGGGTGCCGGTTCGGCGAAACCGATGGCTGGCCCACCGGTATGCCGCGGATCTGGGCGATCTCGGCTGTAACCTTCTCCGCGGGCAGGATGCCGCCCTTGCCCGGTTTCGCGCCCTGGCTGAGCTTGATCTCGATCATCTTGACCTGGTCGTGAGCTGCGATCTCGCGCAGTTTCTCATCCGACAGCCGGCCGTCTTCGGTCCGCACGCCGTATTTCGCCGTACCGATCTGGAAGACGATGTCGCAACCACCTTCGAGATGAAACGGCGACAGCCCGCCCTCGCCTGTGTTGAGCCAGCACCCTGCCATCTTGGCGCCGCGCGACAGGGCCTGAATGGCCGGCCGCGACAGCGCGCCATAGCTCATGCCCGAGATGTTGATGATGGAGGCGGTCGTGTAGGGCTGGCGCGCATACGGCCCGATCGTGACCGGCGGTGCCTCGCTGGTCTCCTCGTCGAGTTGGGGATAGGCGCAGTTGACGAAGATCGCGGTGCCGACCGGTGAAAGATTGCGCGTCGACCCGAACGCAACCGTATTGTCGCCGCCCGCCGACGAACGGTAGACCCAGTCGCGTTCGGCCCGGTTGAAGGGCATTTCTTCGCGATCCATCGCGAAGAAATACTGCCGGAAGAATTCACCAAGCGTATTGAAGAAACTGCGGAAGCGCCCGATCACGGGATAGTTGCGACGCACAGCGTCCGCCGTTTGCGAGACGTCGGTGACGTACATGACGCCAACCACCAGGACCGCGATCCCGATGAGGAAGACAAACACGGTGACCAGTGTGTTGAGGCTGGTCATCACGAAGCCGTCGAAAAGTGTCATGGGGGGGCATTCCTCACCTGCGCCGGATAGTGCCGACCGTTTCCTGTTGGATTAGCACGAGATGGCCCGTCCGCCAGCCATTTGCACCGAGCGTTTTCTAACGCCGACCGCTCGCAACCACGATCCAGCACAAGACCGTGCCCGCCACAAGCAGTCCGAGCCGCGTGCCAAGCCCCGGCGGAAGAATGCCAGCTTGGATCAGCACCCGCCCACCGAGAAGGGCGATCGCGATCCCGCCTGAAACCGCAAAGACGAGGCGAAACAGATCGCCAAAGAACGAGCCGCGCCGGCGAGATTGGTCCTGCCCGACAGCGACATCGCTGCGTGTTTGGCCACGGCCACGGCGCGTGAACAGGGCAAGCACGGCCGCCGTCAGCACACCGCCGACGACGGAGATGACCAATTCGGTTACAATCGACATCGTCATTTCTCGCCCATAAAGTCTTCCCGCGACGGCGCGCGCGAAGGTCGACCTTCCATCCGCACCACCCGTTTCCACCTATCGCACGCAGATCGCGACTGTTTTAGGACATGCACCGGAGCGACGTTGGCACATCTGTTTGTCTACGGAACCTTGCGGCCGGCGGCGAGCGATTACGCCGGGCGCCGGGCGCGAAACCGTCTCGCCCGCGAGAGCACAATGATCGGCACGGCCGCCACGACCGGCAGCCTCTATGACCTCGGTCAATACCCCGGCTTGTGGGCGGGTGGCGGCGGGCTGGGGGAGGTGAGGGGTGAGGTGACGGGTTACGTCATGGAGCTGGCGAAACCGTCATTGACGTTCGCCTGGCTCGATCTCTATGAGGGCAATGAATACGAGCGCCAGCGCCGTCCTGTCGCCTTGGCGGCAGGCGGCAGCGTGATGGCCTGGGTCTATATGCTACGCCGAAAACCCGCAGCCCGTATTGTTGAGACCGGCGACTGGCTCGACATGGCGGGCAGGCTGTGCGGCACCGACCTCAGGCGTCGAGTGTCATCTCCACTCCACCGACGCCATCGATCTCGAATTTGAACGTTTCGCCGATCTCGATCGGCAACGTCGCAACCACGCTCCCGGTGATGACGACCATGCCCTGCCGGAGCGGCCGGCCGCGCTCGGCGGCAAGGTTCGCAACCCACGCAAGCGCGCCCATCGGATCGTCGGTCTTGCCCTCATCGCGCAGTTTGCCGTCAACAAAAAGTCGCGCGTCGATGCCGTTGAGATCGGTATCACCCGGCACGCGCACCGCAGCTCCCGTCACGATGCCGGCATTCCACGCATCGTCCACGATCAGTGTCTTGGCATCGGTTTCCTTGTAGACCGCGTTGCGATCCTCGATCAGCTCGAAGGCAGCCATCACCTCGTGGACGGCGTCGCGAACCGTGTCGCCGGTGTAGCCCCCATCGGCCCCGTCGAGGTCGCGGCCAAGGCGGACCGCCAATTCACACTCGGCGACAACATGGATGTAGTCCTGCGCTCTGAGCCGCGCCGGCGAGGCGTGCATCCGCTTCTCGAAGATCATGCCGCCGCAGGGATGGTCGATGCCCATCAGCGCCTGCATGACCTTGGTTGTCGTCGCGATCTTGAGGCCGCGCACAGGCCCGCGCTCATCGGCCCAGATCTCCGCCAACGCCTCCTGCGCGGCATAGGCATCGCTAATCGTCGGCGGCGCGAGATCTCCCTCGAGGTTGGCGAACGTCTGGCGCGTCGCGTGAGCCTGTGCGATCGCGCGGGCGGCAGCCTTGGGGTCGAACGAAGCCAATGCAGTATCTCCGCGGTTGGGGGCTGGAAAGGACCGGCCCGGCGGACGAAACCGCCGAACCGTTCAGAACGTCGGCCGATTAGGCCGGCGGCGGCGCGGTTTCCTTGAAGGCCGGCACGGCAGCATCGAACTTCTCGAGCCAGGCAACGAGGTTCGGATGACCCGCCCGCCATTTGCCGCCATGACGAAAATCAAGGTAGCCGAGGGCACAGGCAAGCGTGATGTGGCCGTAATCAGGTGTGCCGTCCCATGCCGGCGGATTGGGTTCGAGATGATCGAGCGCCTGATCGATCTTCTTCTGCTGCATCTCGACCCAGGCATCAACGCGCTTGTCTTCCGGCCGGTAACGGCCTTCGTAGACGAGCAGGATGGCGGCATCGATGATGCCGTCGCCAAGCGCGCCAAGCACCAGCGCCTTCCACCGCTTTGCCCCTTCACCGGGAAACAGGACAGGCGAAGCAGACTGCGCATCGAGGTATTCGCAGATCACCGGGCTGTCGTAGATCGTGGTGCCGTCATTGGTGATCAGCACGGGGATCTTGGAAAGCGGATTGGTGTTGCTGCCATCATCGGCCTTGGTCGTCTGGAAATCGATTTTGCCGGCCAGCCCCTTCATGTGCGCGATCAGAGAAACCTTGCGGCCAAATGGCGAAGCGGGCGAAGTGAGAACTTTCATGAACGGGCTCCTGAAGGGCTGAAGACTGGCCGGGCGCCATTGCCTGGCGCCGGGTCCGGTCCGGACGGAAGATTGGTTTAATGGTGCGTCGCCTCAAGGGCCATCGCAAGGCGGATGATGAGCAGAGCTGTGATGGAAATAAATGCGCGCGGCTGGATCATCTCGCGCGCCAGCTAAACGCAGCTCCCGGTGACGAATGTGGCTTCCTTAGAAGTGATCCCGGCTCCGTGATGCCCCCTTGGTGCCAAGGGATCGGAAGCCAACATTCGCCACAGCCGGACAAAGCCGGCCTGGGAGCGCCGAGCACCGCGCCGGGCATCGCCCGATTGAGGGATGATGCCGGACCCGCCCCGCTCAGGTCCTCGGCAAGCGGTGCTCGTGGCGACGTTTGCTACTGCCTGAGCCAGCCTCTGCCTAGTCCCTAAAGCTGCGCTGATAGTTTTTCCCGCGACCCGCCAACAGACCATCCGCCGTCGTCGCGACAGCGCCGCAGGAACGACGACGTGGCCTCTTGACGACGAAAGTTTTGAGGATTTCAGAGCGCTCGCCCCATTGGCTCACAGCCGCCGAGGTCCATTGGGCCGCCAACTCACGATATTCACGGCTGTCAGGCTGGTGCGAGGATGTCACGATTTCGTCGCAAAAGGCTTTCGCAAGCAGCCGATCGCGTTTCGTTCATCTTGCAGCATCAGCGCGTTTCTGCATGTCCGCGCGCACGGACGAAGGGCGCCGGTCATACCACATCGCCGGCAGCTTTTTCGTGCGCTTCCGCCGCTTGCAGCCACGCTTCTTCGAGCGCATCGATACGCTTTGCGAGTTGGCCGCGTTCGAGCATCAGAGTTTGAGCTTTTTCTTTTTCATTCAGGTAGATATCCGGATCCGCGAGCGCTTCGTCGAGGCGGGCTAGGCGCTTTTGCTCAGCTTCCAACGCTTTCTCGGCTGCATCGACCTTGGCCTTGAGCGGGGCAAGCTGTGCACGCTTTTCCGCCGCGAGCCGGCGCTGGTCCTGGCGCGAGACCGCCGCCCCGCCGCCGCCGCCGTTCTCAGGCTCGGCATCGCTCATGCTGTTGCCGCGCGCACCACGCCCCGAACGGCTCTTGAGCAACTGCTCGCGGTAGGCCGCCATGTCGCCGTCGAACACCTTGACCTGACCGTTTTCGACGAGCCACAGCCGGTCCGCCGTCGCGTCGATCAGGTGGCGGTCGTGACTGATCAGCAGCACCGCGCCATCGTAGGCATTGAGCGCCTGGATCAGGAGTTCGCGGCTGTCCACATCGAGATGGTTTGTCGGCTCGTCGAGGATCATCAGGTGGGGCGCATGAAAGGCTGTCAGCATCAACAACAGCCGCGCCTTTTCACCCCCCGACAGCGCATCGACCGGCGTGTCCGCCTTCTCGAAGCCGAACCCGAACGCACCGAGCCGCGCCCGGCGTTCAGACTCGCGCGCCTCCGGCATCAACGCGCTGAGGTAACTGAATGGCGTCCGCCCGGCCTCAAGCTCATCGAGCTGGTGTTGCGCGAAATAGCCGACCTTGAGCTGCCGGTTGGTGTGGCGCTCGCCGGTTTCCGGCGCGAGCCGGCCCGCGATCAGTTTGGCGAATGTCGATTTGCCATTGCCGTTCTGCCCAAGCAGCGCGATCCGGTCGTCGTGATCGATCCTGAGGTCGAGGCCGGTGAGCACCGGTGCGCCCGGTGCATAACCGACGTTGGCCTTCTCGAGCTGGACGATGGGGCTCGCCAGCCGCTTCTCCGGATCTGAAAACGTGATCGGCGCCGTCACCTCGTCGGCCTCCGTCACAACCGGCTTCATCCGCTCGAGTGCCTTGAGCCGGCTTTGGGCCTGGCGCGCCTTGGTGGCCTGCGCCCGAAACCGGTTGACGAAGCTTTCGATGTGCTCGCGCGCCCGCTCCTGCTGGGCCTTGAGGCGAACCTGCTGGTCCTGGCGCGCCCGGCGCACATCCTCGAACGCATCATAACCGCCCTGGTAGAGCGTCAGCCCGCCGCGGTTCAGGTGCAGGATCTGGTTGACGGAACGATTGAGCAGGTCGCGGTCATGACTGACCATGACGACGGTGTGAGGATAGTGCCGAAGGTAGCTTTCAAGCCACATCGCGCCTTCGAGGTCGAGGTAGTTTGTCGGCTCGTCGAGGAGGAGCAGTTCGGGCTCGAGAAAGAGCACCGCAGCAAGCGCGACGCGCATCCGCCAGCCACCCGAAAACGCACGGCACGGCATCTGCTGGGCCGCCTCGTCGAAACCAAGCCCCGCGAGCAGTTGTGCAGCACGCGCATGAGCGGAAAATGCACCAATGTCACCGAGCCGGATCTGGATCTCCGCGATCCTGTCGGGGTCGCTGGCCGTCTCGGCCTCCGCCATCAGGTTCGCCCGCTCGGTATCCGCCGCCAGCACCCACTCGATCAGCGTGTCATCGCCGCCCGGCGCTTCCTGTTGCACATAGCCGAGGCGATGGCCTTTCGGGCGCGAAATTTCACCGCCGTCGGGGCTGAGTTCACCGGCGATCAGGCGCAGGAGCGTGGTCTTGCCCGCGCCATTACGCCCGACCAGCCCGACCTTGTGGCCGCTCGGGACCGTCGCCGTTGCGCCGGCAAGAATGTCCCGGCCTTCGATCCGGTACGTAAGATCGGAAATTTGCAGCATCGGGACGGGCTTTCGGGACGGCGAATGGATCGGCGCGGCACAAGGGAGGCAGAGAGGTAGAGGCGCTCAAACGCCCGGCAGGGCGTGAAGCGGCGCGCAGAGTGCCTCGTCTCTTGCCCAACCGCAAGCAGCGGTTCGCGCTAGCCGATCTGCGCGGGCGAGGCCCGGCACTGAGCCCCAAAACCGGTATCAGCCGCCAATTACTGGTCGCAGCGAGGCCGCGATCAGTCGGTCACGCGCCTCCCGGTCGGCCAGCGTCGTCTGCTCGGAAAACCATTCCGTCACGAGCCGGCACACCACGTCGGGTTTGGCGCGCGACAAAGCGTCAGGATCGGAAAACAGCTTGAGGTCGGCATCTGACCACCCGCGCGTGTTGAGGGCGCTCGAGAGCTGCTCGAAATCCGACGATTTGGGCGGTGAACGGGCAATCGGTTTCGATTTCGCCTCGACGATGGCCCTCATGATCGCCAGCATCTGGGCGTCGATTTTTTCCTCGACCGCAGGCTCGAAATAGACCGGCGCCAGCACATCCGTCGCCTCACCGCTGGAGATGAACGCATAGCAACCATCCGCCCCTCGTGCCGTCAGTGCCTTGAGGCTGTCGACGAAAGCCGTTGCGACACCTTCCAGGCTCTCGGGACCGGCAAGCAGGGCGAGGGCTGCGTTGTCGCGCCGAAATGCAACGAATGCATTCACAAGCTGGCTGTTGATCGCTTGCGGCGTGTCGCCATTGGCCGCCATCGCCCGGGCGTCATCCATGTGTTTCGAAGCCCACGTCGGGAACTGGCGCTGCGCGAACGCCCATGCCTTTGACTTCAGGATCGGCACGCCATCAAGCTTCTCGTCATCCGCCGTAACTGGCCGCGGCGGAGAGATCGAAGCCGCCGTCGGCATTGGGTCCGGTTTCAGAGTCGCGATACTGCCGGTTTGCTCCTGCGCCTCGCCACCGCCTGCGGCACTGCGCGATGCCGTCTCCGGCGCGCGCACGATGGTGATGTCGTCGGTATTGGTCTGGCGCGCGCTCATGACGTCGGAATAGAGCGCCGCAATCTCATCCTGGTTGTTGTAGGCAAACCAGCCGCCGGCGCCGATCAGGCCGAGGATCAAGACCGTGGCCGCAATGGCGAGCCAGCTCGACCGGCCGCCCTGATCCTCATCCTCGTAGTCATAGTCGTCATCATCATAAGCGTCGTGACGCGCGGTATCATAAGCGTCGTGGCGCGCGGTGCCCGGCTCGCCGCCATCGGGATGCAACCGCGGACCCTCGATGGGCGCAGCGTCCCGGGCCATGGCGCCCATCGCCGGCGCCGGCTCGCTGGCAGGACGGGGCGATTGTTGGGCGTCGTAGCGGGCCGCCTGTTGTTCCTGCTCGGCCTGTTCCCAGGCGTCTGCGAAGGACTGGGGTTTGCGCACTCGATCGGCGTCGACGGAGGGGGCCGCGCTCTGAGAGGGCTGCACCACCGAGGCCGGCCGGGGATCATCCTGGTGTCGGGGCTCGCCAGCCTGCGCGCTTACAGCGGCATCAGGGCGATGCCCGTCGCCAGCGTCTGGGGCGCCACTGCCGCCATCGCCCGGATGCGATGCATCGGACGTTGATGACGTCTGAGACGGAGAAGACGTCTGAGACGGGGACGCAGTCGCAACTACGTCGCCGGCCTCGTCAGGCGGCGGACCCTGAAAGACATCGGAAGCGAGCCGCCATTCGGCAAATCCGGGCCGCCACAGAAGGTCGGTCGGCTTCAGGTGGCCGAACTCGATGAACTTGTCGAGTTCATCCTGCGACAATGGCCCATGCTGGTGGCCCTCGCGGGCGATGTACCATTCGATTTGATCAGTGTTTTCAGACATCGCTTCAACGTTCTCGCGCAGGCACGCAACCTCCGGTAGCCCAGTCGGTCACCGGCGCACCATCAACTTCGAATTGGTTAATCGCCCTCATGCCAGAAAACAGGAACGAAAGCCAGACGCACCGCGGTGCGCAACCTATCAAATCCCCGAATTTCCTAAGACTTCGACCCGAATTCGTGACTAACACTCATTCGGCATAAAAACCCCATAGTGGGCGCCAAAATATGGCGCTGTCGGATGTCGTAGCTGTGGCGTCAACGAAACAGCTTCCCCGGTCTGATCGCGGCGCATCTGCCATGACACCGTGCCGCTAGGAAAAACCGTTATGAGGCCCCGTTATGAGGCCCCGTTGTGAGGCAAAGAGGTAACGCTGCTTGCTGGCCTGCCCCCTGACCGGTATAACCCGCGCGAAATCATGAGACCGGCCCTTCCGGCCCCAACAACAAAGGCATTCCGTCATGGCTATCGAGCGCACGTTTTCGATCATCAAACCCGACGCAACGAACCGCAACCTGACCGGCAAGATCAATTCCGTGATCGAGGATGCCGGTTTGCGGATCGTCGCACAAAAGCGCGTGCGCTGGTCCGAAGCTCAGGCCCAGAAGTTCTACGAAGAACACAAAGAGCGCCCATTCTATGGCGAACTGTGTGAGTTCATGACATCGGCGCCGGTCGTCGTCCAGGTGCTCGAAGGGGAAGGCGCCATCGCGAAATATCGCGAAGTGATGGGCGCGACCAATCCGGCCGACGCCGCCGAAGGCACGATCCGCAAGTTGTTCGCCCAGTCGGTTGGCGAGAACTCGGTGCACGGCTCCGACAGCCCCGAAAGCGCCAAGCGCGAGATTGCCCTCAACTTTACCGACGACGAAATCGTCGGCTGAACATGAGGAAACGATGGCACGCAGATTGATTTCGTCAGGCTCTTCCTTCGAGCAGGAGATCGGTTATTCGCGTGCCGTCGTTGACGGCGACTGGGTCTTCGTCGCCGGCACCACCGGCTACGACTACGAGACCATGACGATCTCGGATGACGTCGCCGAGCAGTGCGCCCAGACGTTCCGCAACATTGATCAGGCGCTGCGCAAGGCGGGCGCGACGTTCGCCGACGTCGCGCGCGTCACCTACATCCTGCCCGACCGCAATGACTGGCCGGCCTGCTGGCCGGTAACGCGGCAATATTTCGAAAACGTTCGCCCGGCCTCGACCATGATCATGGCGGGACTTCAGGACCCGGCCATGAAGATCGAGATCGAAGTCACCGCCCGTATCCGCCGCCGGGAAGGTGGTGATCCCTGATCACCTGAGACTCGATCGCCTAAGGGCGGACGACCACGCGGATTGGCTCCTGATCGACGGGTAGACCGGTTGACGCTTTCCGGGGACAGTTGGGCGGCGAGCCGCAGGCCGTGTCCGAGTCTCAATACGCCGCGTCACCGGCGATCGTGATGCGGTGCATCCGGCGGCGCTGGCCGGGATAGTCGTTGAGCGCGCGGTGCTGGGTGCACCGATTGTCCCAGATCGCCATCGAACCGGGCCGCCAGGCGAACCGGCAGGTCAGTTCCGGCTGGACCGCATGGGCCTTGAGGTAGTCCAGGATCGGACGCGCCTCGGCCTCCGTAAAGCCTTTGAGGGATTGGGTGTGGTTGCCGATGTAGAGCGCTTTGCGGCCGGTTTCTGGATGCGTTCTGACCAGCGGGTGGTCGGTCTCGGTGACGAGGTCGCCGGGGTCCTGGACCTTTGCTGCCATTTCCGGATTGCCGTCGTAGCGGCCCTTGTCGAGGTCGCCATGGCGGTCATAGGTGGTGAGCTTGGCACGGTCGCCAACATTCCAGGTGCGCAACCCTTCAGCCATCGCCTTCATGCCGTCCGATAACGTCTCATAAGCAAGATACCCGTTGGCAAAGAGCGTATCGCCACCGGCGGCCGGCGTCTCGCGGGCATAGAGGATGGTTGCCATCGCCGGCTTCGGGTTGAACATCTGGTCGGTGTGCCAGGTCGAGCCGAACGAGCGGGTATCGGTCTCGGTCTTGATGATCTCGAGGATTTCGGGATAGGCGTCCATGCTCTTCATGAAGGGGTGCAGGTGGATGCCGCCGAAGCGCTTGGCGAGCGCGATCTGCTGTTCCGGCGTGATGTCCTGGTCGCGGAAGAAGACGACGAGATGTTCGAGCCAGGCCTGCCGGATCTCAGTGAATTCGGCGTCGGTGAGATTGGCGAGGTTGACGCCCGAAATCTCCGCGCCGAGCGCGCCGGCGATCGGGCGGACGGTAATGTGTTCGTAGGTCGACATGTTGAGGCTCCCGAAACGATTATCCGAGAGCCTAGCTGCCCAATCCGCGACCGCAACGGATGACCTCGCGCCGGCGAGCGTTATCGGATATTTGATCAATCGGCCTGGCCAGAAGAGAGACGGACGACATGAACCAGTCGATCGACACGCGCGAGACAGGCTCGGAAGATCTGCCGGCGCTCGAACGGCTTTACCGCCACACCTTCCCCGATGAAGACCTTCTTCCTCTGGTCCGCGACCTCCTCGCCGGTGATCAGGATGTCCTTTCGCTGGCCGCCATTGAAGGTGCGGCGATCGTCGGCCATGTCGCCTTCACCCGTTGCATGATCGGGGCGGATGGCCTGCGCGCCGCCCTGCTCGGACCGCTCGCGGTCGCACCCGACCACCAACGCCAGGGGATTGCCCGCGCGATCGTTGCTGTGGGCCATGACCGGCTCGCCCGGGAGGGCATCGGCCATGTCTTCGTACTCGGCGATCCCGCCTTCTATAGCCGCCTCGGGTTCACGCGCGAGGACGCGGTAAACCCACCCTATGCTTTGCCGGACGAATGGGACGGCGCGTGGCAATCGCTTGGTCTGCTTGACGGCCCGCCCCCGCCCGCCGGGGACCTGACATTGCCAGCGGTCTGGATGCGCCCGGAACTCTGGGGTCCCTGAGTCGGCGGCTCACGACATCAGCCGCCTTTGATCCACACATGATTGTCGTGGAACGCAGCCCCGCCGTAGGGAGCGACCGGCTCCGCGCTGGTCAGTGTGTTGATGCCGACGCCATCGGGATAGTCCTCGTTGGGCATGATGCCCTCGACGATGACGACGCCGGGCTTTACCCCGTCAAAGCCTTTCGCCCAAAGGCTGATCGTGCCGCGCTCGTTGCCCATCTGGATCTGATCACCGTCGGCAAGGCCAAGGCTCGTCATATCGTCCGGGTGGATCAACGCGGTCGGGCGGCCTTCGCGGTTGCGGCTGGTCGGGGTCTCGTTGAAGGAGGAGTTGAGGTAGCCGCGCGCCGGCGAGGTCGCGAGGCGGAAGGGGTGCTTGGCGTCTGCTTTCTCAATCACGTCCCAATGATCCGGCAGGCGCGGCATCTCGCCGGCAATGCCCCAATCGAATTTGCGCGCAACGGGCACATTTTCCCAATCCGGCTTGAAGCGGAACTTCTTGTCCCCGTAGGCGAAGCCGTCGAGGTAGTGCGATGTCTCGAAGCCGGGCTGGCAGTCGATCCAACGGTTTTCCTCGAGCGCCTCGATCGTGCCCCAGCCGGACGCCTGTAGCGTTGCGTCAATGATCTCGCGCGCCGTCATCTTGAAGCCCGGGTGCGTCGCCCCGACACGCTCGGCAAGCGCGCAGATGACGTCATGGTTGGAGCGGCATTCGCCCGGCGGCTCAACGAGTTTCGGCCCCAGCATGATGTGGTTCTGGCCGCCCCCCTGGTAGACGTCGTCGTGCTCGGTGAACATCGTCGCAGGCAGCACGATGTCGGCCATCTTCGCGGTCGCGGTCATGAACTGCTCATGCACGCAGGTGAAAAGATCCTGACGCGCGAAGCCTGCCTTTACCTTGGCCTGTTCGGGGGCGACCTGGACCGGATTGGTGTTCTGGATGAAGAGCGCGGTAACCGGCGGGCCATCGCCAAGGTCGCGCTTGTCGCCCATCAGTACCGGGCCGATGCGGCACATGTCGAGCGTGCGCACCGACGGGTCCCGAACGTCACCGCCCTCGATCAGCGTCTTGTCCCAATGATAGATCGCGCCGTTGGTGTGGAAGGCACCGCCGCCCTCGTGCTGCCAGGCTCCCGTCACGGCGGGAATGCACAGCGCGGCGTGCATGTTGTGGGCGCCGTTGCGCTGGCGCGAAAAGCCATAGCCGAGCCGGAAGAACGTCTTGGGCGTCGTGCCAACGAGACGCGCGAAGGCCTCGATCTCCGCAACCGAAAGGCCGGTGATGGCGGCGGCCCATTCTGGTGTGCGTGTCGCGAGATGGCTTTCGAGTTCGTCCGGACAATCGGTGTAGCGCGCGAGATAGTCACGGTCAGCGAGGCCATCACGGAACAGGACGTGCATCACCGCACACGCCAGCGCGCCGTCTGTGCCCGGCCTGAGACACAGCGCCATGTCCGCCTGCTGCATGGTGCCGTTGTTGTAGATATCGATCGCGACGATCTTGGCGCCGCGTGTCTTGCGCGCCTTGACCGCGTGGCTCATCACGTTGACTTGTGTGTTGACGGGGTTGGTGCCCCAGATGACGACGCAGTCCGCTGCCGCCATCTCGCGCGGATCAGCGCCGCGCAGCGCCCCCGTGCCTGCCGCCCATCCCGTCCACGCCAGCGTCGTGCAGATCGACTGGTACATGTCGGAATACTTTTTGGCATGCCGGAACCGGTTGATCCCATCGCGCATGACGAGGCCCATTGTGCCCGCGAAATAGTAGGGCCAGACCGCTTCCGCGCCGTGTGTGCGTTCCGACTTCAGCAGCGCTTCTGCGGTGATGTCCAACGCGGCGTCCCACGAGATGGGCTCGAACTCGCCCGACCCCTTCTCGCCCTTGCGCCGCAGCGGATGGGTCAGGCGGTCCGGGTGATTGGCGCGTTCCGCATACCGCGCGACCTTCGCGCAGATGACGCCGTCGGTGTAGGTGTTTGCCGAAGCACCATAGACCCGGCCGATGCGCCCGTCCGCTTGGAGTTCGATCTCGAGCGCGCATGTCGAGGGGCAGTCGTGCGGACAGGCTGAAAAGCCGATGGGTTTGGTGCCGTCCATGATCGCTGCGTCTCCTGCCGTGTGGCGATGTCTCGTTCGCGCCGCAGGCTAGCGGAGTTCGCAGGCGAGGCAAGGGTGTCGTTTATTTCCGGCCTTGGCCGGCGCTGCTGCGGCCGTCGGATCAATCCCACGCACGGTTTCACAGGGAGAAAGATGAGGCCGAGGAGCGGATAAGGCGGGGCTCTGCCAATCCGTTTGGAAGCCATCGCATGACACCCGCTCCGGAAACGCGGTAAGCTCGCCCAGAGCAACCACGGGCACCAAAAAAAGCCCGCGCCCGCCAGGAGAGCCGCATGGACGCCGAACTCGATACCGAACTGATGAACAAGCTGCGCTTGGTGAGCGTCGCGACGCTGACGACGGTTCTTTATAAGCGCGGCTTCCGCAATCAGTTCATCCACGGCGTCGGCCCGATCAACCCGGATGGCCGGCGCATGGTCGGCCCCGCCTATACCGTGCGCACGATCCCCTCGCGTGAAGACAAGGCCGTCCCGGCAATCCTGTCTGACCGCGCCTATCCCGGCCGGGCCGCGATCGAAGCCTGTCCGCCGGGCTACGTTCTGGTATTCGACAGCCGCCAGGACCCGCGCTCGGCGTCGGGCGGCGATATTCTCATGACGCGCCTGATGGTGCGCGGCGTCGAGGGCTGCATCACCGATGGCGGCATGCGTGATTCAGGTGAGATCGAGGAGATGGATTTCCCCGTCTACCAGGCCCAGCCCGCGCCGCCGATTTCGCTCCTGCACCATCTCGCCGTCGATTCCAACGTGCCGATCGCGTGCGGCGGCGCACCGGTCTATCCCGGCGACATCATGGTCGGCGACGACGAGGGCGTGGTCGCGGTGCCGGCGGATATCGCCGCGCCAGTGGCTGATGAAGCGCTCGAGATGACGGCGTATGAGGATTTCGCAGCAGAAGAAGTCCGCCGCGGCGCGGAACTGTTCAGCGTTTATCCCCAGACCGACCTGTCGCGCCAGAAGTTCGAGGCGTGGCGTCGTCAGCGGGGGCGGTGACACCACCCCCACCGTCAGGTGGCCGCACAGTCCCTGTCACTCATAATTCTCAAGCTGAAGAATATCGTTGAAGCGGTTGAACGCGCCGCACAGCGCCGTGCGCCACGTCAGTTCCATGATCTGGGCATCGGAGAAGTGTTCCCTGAGCCGCGCGAAGATTTCATCGCGCGTCCGGTTCCAGGCGTTCGTGACCGCGATCGCGTATTCGACCACCAGCTTGTCGACCTCGTCGAGTTCGGGATGGTCCTTGTAGTTGAGCAGATCCTGTGCGCCCGCCTCCGAGACGCCCTGCACGGCAAGCTTCGGTGCGTGATGGGCAACGCAATAGGGACACTCGTTGAGCAGCGAAACGGTGACGATCGCAAGCTCGATATAGCGCTTCGGCGTCACGCCTTCTTCCGCGAGTTCGGTGAGCATCCCCCAGCCGTGTTCGAAGATCGGACGACGATGGGCCATCACGCCGGCCTGGTCGGCGAAGTCACCATAGGAGAGCATCTTGTCCCATAGCGGATGCAACTCTTGCGGCAGGTCTTCGCGGGTCTTGGGCTCGATGCGTGGCATGGGAACTCCCGTTTGCGATGGGTATGATGCGATATCAGGACGGAGCGAGGCACCGCTCAACCGCCGCCTTGAGCGCGCGGAACGAGGCGCGCGTGCCCTCCAAGGGTTGGTCGGGCGTGTGGGTCTCGAGCGAAAACGTCAATTGTCGCCCGTTCGCGGCTGAAAACAGCGCGGCAAGGTAGTCGTCGAGTTTCACGTCGCCCTGGCCAAGCGGCACGAACCGGCCCTGCGCCGCTGAATAATCCTTGAAGTGGACGTGGGCAACGCGCGGCATGATCCGGGCGACGAGATCATCCGAGGGAAACTCGCCGACGTGCGCGCTGTTGCCGATGTCGGGCAAGCCCTGCAGCCGTGGATGATCGAAATGCGCGAGCGCGGCTGCGAGTTCGTCGAAGCGCCCGATATTGCAAACGGGCTCGTTCTCGAGCAGCAGCACCTTGTCGTGCACCTCGGCGTGCGCGATGAGGCGCTCCAGTGCCGGCGAAAGGTCATCGAGCGCAAAGTCATCGTGCGTCAGGTAGGAGAAGATCCTGAGGTTCTTCGTCTCGAAGATGTCGGCGACCCGGATGGCATCCTGTGTCAGGTCGTCATCGCTGCGCCCGGCCCGGTCGAAGCCGAACTGATCACCGAGATCGCTGGCCGATTTGCCGGGCATCGCCCATTTCAGGATCGGCGTCGCGATGCCGGCAACCGAGAGCCCGGCCGCATGGATGCGCCGCGCGGCGTCGCGCGCCTGGTCATCGCTCAGCGACAGCGGCGCAATGCCGTCGACCATGCGGATCTCGACGCTGTCGAGGCCTTCTTCGCGGCAGAATGCGATGCAGGCATCAAGGTGCGGCCCGGTCTCATCCGAGATGACGGCGTAATGGGGCGTTGGCGGGCGCAAAGTGTCAGTTGATCGGTTCATGGCGATGTGAGACTAGCGGAACCCTGTCGATCTGTCTTTTGTTGGGATCCATCATCGGCACAAAATCTTGCGGCGCGGCCATAGGCACCGCCCGCTCCCCCGCATCCCACAACCGCCGGTGGGACACAGCCGCCGGCGGCACTCCCATTTCGTTTCCCGCCGGCACCGCCCGCCCTCGGATTGGGATCGGTCAGTCGCACTCTGCGGGCGTGTTTCCGGCTGCGGGCGCGCTTCAGGCTTCGCCGTCGGCGCGGCCTTGGCGCAGATCGGCGTCTTGAGAGCTTTGAGCACCTCAAGCGCCTCGGGCGCCGCGGACTTCAGCTCGAACGTCGTGCGGGCACGTTGATTGAAGCGCACCATCGCGAGCTGCGATTGCACGCCCCATCTCCCGTCGATCGCGCCAGCGTAGCAGTTGAGCCGTTTCAATTCACTCTGCTGCGCTTTGCGAAGCTCGTCTGGTGACAGCAAAGCCAGCGGATTGGGCTCGATCGATTTATGGCGCGCAAGGTCCGCGATGCGCGCGCGGGCAAATTTGGCGAAGATGCTCTCCGGAAACTCGTTCGCAAAGGCTTCCAGGATCGCAGCATTGTTGGAGTGCTGCGTGACGATCCAGGCCTTGGCGGCAGCACTCATTGGTGCCATCCGCGGGGGCTCGTGATCCTCCATTTTCGTGACTGGGCCAGCACTCGCGGCAGCGTTATCAGGCGCGCCATCAGCCGGTGGCCGTCCGGCCAGATAGATCTCGGGCAACGCCGGAAAGGAGAGCCAAGGGTCCTGTTGAATTCTTGCGCGAACCCTGAGTTGCACCCGGCGAAACATGGCAACGGCCTCGATCCCTGGCTTGGCGAGTTCCTCGGCCAGGATGCGTGCATAGGGCCCGCCGCCAGCGCCCTCGTCGGATGCCGTTGCACCGGGCGCGGTCGAATAGGCAACGAGCAGGCCGGCCTTCGTTGCGATCGGCACGAAGCCCTTGCTCTGTCTGGCTGATTTTGCGCGCGAAGCAGGCGTAATCAATTCGTCACGGCAGGCATCGAAGACAACGAAGTGAGTGGCGTTGGCGGCAATCGCTGAGAGCCGGTCGATGATCGTGTTCTGCTCGAAGGCGTAGAGCCAGATGTCCTTGTCCGCGATCGAGCGCACATCGATCGGGATCAGGTAGTTGGCGCGGGTCTCAGGATTCGCGACGCCGTGACCTGAATAATAGAAAAAGCCGATCGCGCTATCGCCAGCGTCTCGGAGCTTCATAGCATGACGCCGCACCTCAAGATCGAGAGCACGATACGTCGCGTCGCGAATGACGGTCACATCGAAGCCGATCTGCCCGAGAGTAGCTGCAATGAGCGCGATATCGTTGTGAGGGTTTTTGAGAGCCCCTACCGCCTGCGTATAGCCGGCGTTTCCAATCAACAGCGCGTATCGTCCCGACCCGGCGAGGGCACGGTCGGACTGCACCCCTGCAAGGACAGCAAACGCAAGTAGGAGAGCCTGCCACATATGCCGTCGCCTATGAGTCTTTCGCAGGCGGGATAGCGTGACACTGACTTTGCCGCCAGATAAAGCGGTCATCAGCCAGACGCGCGATCTGGTCATGAGCCGTGCGAAAGACTTTTGCGGATCTGTTTACCTTAGCACGTGTAAACCCGCGCGGAAACGGCCCCAATCAGGCGGCAGAAAGCTGTAAATGGTGGACGGCGCGCCACTCAGCCCCGCTCATGCACCCTGAAATTGAGCCCGCCGCGCGGCGTCAGCGTCACCGTGGCGTTGATGCCGGGCGGCTCGGTGCCGATGAACTCGGGCTGGAAGCGGCGCAGCAGGATGGAGAGCGCCAGCGTGTTCTCGACCTGGCTCATGGCCCCGCCGATGCATGAGCGCCGTCCGCCGCCGAACGGCAGGTAGGTATATTTCTGGCGCTTCTTGGCGGCATCCCCCATCCAGCGCTCAGGCCGGAATTCTTCCGGGTCCTCCCAGAAGCGCGGGTCATGATGGGCGCCATAGGCAAACAGCACGACGCGGTCGCCGGGTTCGACCTTCTTGCCGCCGATCTCGTCTTCTTCCGTGGCGACGCGGATAAGCCCCCAGATCGGCGGATAAAGCCGCATCGTCTCCTGGATGACCGCGCGCGTGTAGGCGAGGGCTGAATAATCGGCCGCCGTCGGCTCACGGTCGCCGTAGCACCGCCTCGCCCTCGCGCGCGGATGCGCTCGGCGGCTTCCGGATGGACGGAGGTGAGATACATCGCCCACGCAAGCGTCAGCGCCGTCGTCTCGGTGCCAGCCCACAGGTATTGCTTGAACTCGTCGATGGCCTGCTGCGTGATCGAACTCCGGCACGCTCTCGGATCGGCGACGGCAGCCTCGATCATCTTGAGCAGCGTCTTTTCGCGATGTTCGCGCGGATCGGCGGCGAGCACGGTCGCGGCACCGCGCCCCACACCTCCATCGCCTTCGCAGCGCTCTCTGCCGTCGGTGATTCGAAGTCCGTCGCCGGCGACCTTCTTGAGCCGGATCGACTTGTGGTTCATCACGTCGGTGTAGGTCTTCACGCACTTGAACACGAAGTGCGGATTGAAGGGCATGTCGCGGTCGAACAGCGCCTTGCAGATCATGTCGGCGGCAAGCGTCCAGGTCTGCTCGACCATCTCGAACGTCTTCGCCCGACTTCGCCAGTTCTCTGCCCAGTCGTCCATCTTCGTGATTGATGGCCTGCGACGAAATAGGGGATGTAATCGACGAACATGTCGGGGTGGAAGGCCGGCTGCTGCGGCATCCGGATCTTCTGCCACAGCGCGCCGTCGTGCGTGATCATCGACTTGCCGAAGATCGGGCGCAGGCCGTCGAAATACTTCTGTAGTTGTCAACTTTCGTGACCAGGACGTGCTTGAAATGATCCGGCTCGGACAGCAGCAGGATGCGCTGGTTGGCAAGGTTGATCGAGATCACGCCGCCGTAGCGCTGGGTCATCTGGCAGAGCACGCCCATGGGGTTGTCGGGCCCCTTGAGAAGCGGTGTCAGCTTGAACCAGATCGACAATTCATCGCCGAGTTGGTGCACGTGGGCAGGCTCTGTTTTCGGGACTTCGGTTTTCGCGACGACCGTCATGGCTTCGGCTTTCCTCCGCTTCATGTTCACGGTCAGGAGGCAAGTGCCTTGCCAACCCCGGCCCAGAACATCTCTTGCGCGGCACAAGCACCCACTTTGGTAAAGATCAGCCAAACTGAGCCAATTCGCACAAAGCAGGCGACAACAATGGATTGGCGGGTTAGGCCCTTGCGCGGGCGAAGTCCAGGAAGGCGCTGCTATTTGGCGCGCCCCTGAGGCCAAGCGGGCGCAGCAAGTATGAAGGCCGACCCACCACGACAGCCGCTTGTTCTACGCCTTCACGCGTCCTGTGGCGAGATAAGCACACGGTCCTGGTTAACCGTTTCACTATCGATGATTCGAGGTGATTCAAATGTGACCGCGCCGCTCGCGACCCACTTGAGCGCCGCCGGATAGAGCCGGTGTTCCGCCTTGAGGATGCGTGCCGCCAACCGGTCGGGGTCGTCCCCCCCGAGCACCGGCACGGCGGCTTGTGCGATAATTGGACCGGCATCCATTTCCGGTGTCACGAAATGCACCGTGCAGCCCACGATCTTGACGCCGGCCGCAAGCGCGCGCGCATGCGTGTCCAGGCCCTTGAAGGCGGGCAGGAGGCTCGGGTGGATGTTGATCATCCGCCCACGCCACGACTCGACGAATTCAGCCGTCATCAACCGCATGAAGCCAGCCAGCGCGACGATTTCGATGTCAGCGTCGGCAAGCACCTCGCCGATGCGCTGGTCGAAGGCCGCGCGGTCGGCAAAGCCCTTGTGGTCGATCGCAACCGTCTTGATGCCGTGTTGGGCGGCCCAGGCAAGGCCGCCGGCATCCGCCCGGTTCGAGAGCACCAGCGCGATCTCGGCGGGATAGTCCTCGGCAAGGCTTGCCTCGACCAGCGCCTGCATGTTCGAGCCGCGCCCCGAGATCAGTACCGCGGTCCGCCGCCGCCCGCTCATTTGCCAAACTCCAGCCGCCCGCCGAGATGCACCTCAGGCCGGCCGTCCCGGGCGATGACCTCGCCGATCACGCGGGCGTCTTCGCCGTGAGCCTTGAGGGCCTCGACAACCTGTTCGCGTGCGCTAGCGGCAGCGACGATGACCATGCCGATGCCGCAGTTGAACGTCCGCGCCATCTCGACCTGGTCGATACCCGCATTCGCCATGAGCCAGCCGAATACGGCAGGCCCCCGCCACTGTCCGGCATCGAGGTCGACCGACAGGCCGTCCGGCAGAACCCGGGGGATATTTTCGATAAGCCCGCCGCCCGTGATGTGCGCCAGCGCCTTCACCGCGCCGGTCTCGCGGATCGCCGCGAGCACGGGTTTCACGTAGATGCGCGTCGGCGTCAGCAAGGCCTCGCCGAGCTTCGCTTGCGGATCGAACGGCGCGGCATCGCCCCAGCCAAGGCCGCTCTTTTCAACGACACGGCGCACCAGCGAATAGCCGTTCGAGTGAACGCCGGATGCAGCAAGCCCGATCACGGCATCGCCGGCCGCGATATCGCCGCGCGGCAGGATCTGGCCCCGCTCCACCGCGCCGACCGAGAAGCCGGCAAGATCATAGTCGCCCGGACCGTACATGCCCGGCATCTCCGCCGTCTCCCCGCCGATCAACGCGCAGCCGGCCTCCTGGCAGCCAAGCGCGATCGATTGGATAACTCTGGCGGCAACCCCGGTCTCGAGCTTGCCGGTCGCGAAATAATCGAGGAAGAACAACGGCTCCGCGCCCTGCACGACAAGGTCGTTGACGCACATCGCGACAAGGTCGATGCCGATGGTGTCGTGAAGATCCGTGTCGATTGCGATTTTGAGCTTGGTGCCGACACCGTCGTTGGCGGCCACCAGGATCGGATCGGTGAACCCGGCAGCCTTCAGGTCGAACAGGCCGCCAAAACCGCCAAGCGCGCTGTCCGCTCCCGCCCGCGCCGTCTGTTTGACGAACGGCTTGATGGCCTCGACCAGCGCGTTACCGGCATCGATATCGACACCGGCTGAACGGTAGGTCATCGGCTGATTGCTGCCGTTTTCTTGGTCACTCATGAGATCGTCCGTTGCTTCGCGTCGGCCTCCCGGTCTGAGGACCGGCCAAGCCATGTGTTATCGCAAGTCTAGCATGCGCCGCGCACTGGTTCGCACGTCACGGCGGCGAATCCAACCGCTGCGATGAGGGCATTGACCCGGAAGGTGTTTATGACGCAAAGGGTCGGGCCGGGACCAGCAGCATCAAGGGGGTGAGAGGTGCTGTCATGATCGATCAGGTAATGAGACTGAAGGCGACGCGCGTTGGCGCGATGATCGCTTTGGCCGTGGCCGCGGTTTGCGTGATCACGGCGTCCGTGCCCGCCGCCGCGCGCGACGACGTCTTCACGGTCGCGAAGTATCCCGTCGACGCCACCGGCGCCAACGCGATCGCAGCCAAGCGCGACGCCCTCGCCGAAGGCCGCAGCGCTGCGTTTCGCTCGCTCCTGAAGCGCCTGCTGCCCGCTACCCAGTATGCCCGCATTGATGACGTCATGGCGCAGGCCGACCCCGCGCGCCTCGTGGCGGGCACCCGCGTCGTCTCCGAGGAAAACTCAGCGACGCAGTATATCGCGACCCTGGATTTCTCCTTCGAACCCGATGGCGTGCGCGCCCTGTTGCAGGCGAACGGTGTCAGCTTCGTCGATCAACCCGCGCCAACAACCCTTCTCCTGCCGGTATTCACGGCCCCTGACGCGACCGGCGTGCCGGCATCCCTGGCAGGCGGCCGCGGCGACCGCCTCTGGCGCGGTGTCTGGGCGGGGCTGGACCTTGCCAATGCCTTGGCGCCCCTCGAACTGACCACGGCGAGCAGCCTGACGCCCGATCAGCTTGCAGCCCTCAAGTCAGCTGATCCCGGCACCCTCGCGCAGGTCGCCGGCGCCGCGCGCGCGGCCCAATACATCATCGCCGAAGCCCGCCCCGATCCCGCAGCTGGCGTTCTTTATGTCACGCTGGCAGGCCAGGACGCCGCCGGCCGCTTCGCCCTCGACACGCGCTTCGAGTTCGACCGGGAAGATCCGCGCTATTCCCTGGAACTCGCCGCCGTCGTCGCTCAGGGCATCCTGGAAGGCCGCTGGAAGGCGTCGCTCTTGGGAGCGGGGACGACCATGACAGCAGTCGTGGGCGGCCCGCCGACGCCACTGCAACTCGTCGCGGAATTCTCGACCCTGGCGCAATGGCACCGCCAGCAACAGGTGCTCGCCACCACCCCCGGCGTCAGTGACCTCCAGATTGGCGGCGTCAGCGGCCGCAGCGCCAGTATTGCCCTCGTCTACCCCGGCGGCGGGCCGGCCCTGCAGTCCGCCTTGACCGGACGCGGGCTCAGCCTGGAGAATATCAACGGCTTCTGGATCATGCGCTGACCACCGCTGATTTGCTGGGGGCCGGCCTGCGATGGCCTTTGACCTCGGCCATCGTCCCGATTAGAGCGTGGCCGGAGGGACTGGCCGCAAACGTGCCGTCGCAACCTCGCCGCCAACAACCAGGACGCCGCAACCGTGATAATGGATGAGGCGACAGGGTGCCGGGGTGAGCCTCGTCCCGACCAGAAAGGGCCGGCCGTCGGGTTGGCAAGGCGATATGGCAGATCCAAACAGCGCCGAGCGCAAGCACCAGAAACAGGTTCTGTTCTGGCTCACCATGGCGGTCCTCCTCGTCCTGGCGATCCTCACGTTGCAGGAAATCCTGCTGCCGTTCGTCGCCGGCCTCGTCATCGCCTATGCGTTGAACCCGCTCGTCGACCGCATCGAACGCCTCGGCCTCGGCCGCCTGCTCGCATCCGTCTTTATCGTGCTGCTCTTGCTCGTACTGTTCATCGTCGTCCTGGTCTTCCTGGCGCCGATCCTCTTGCGTCAGGCGGAACAGTTGGTCGGCTCCATCCCCGGAGAGTTGGAGAAGCTGCGCCCGATTTTCGATCAGTGGGCGCGCCAGCGCTTCGGCGATGGCTACGAGATGATCGCTGGCATGCTCGATCAGTCATACGCCAACATCAAGGCGAACTGGACCAGCTACGCAGCCCCCGTTCTCCAGTCGTTGTGGGATCGTGGCCAGGCCCTGATCGATTTCCTGGCGCTGATCCTCATCACGCCGATCGTGGTGTTCTATCTTCTCGTCGACTGGCGCGACATGATGGTGCGCCTCGGTGACTGGCTGCCCCGCGACCATGAGGCGACGCTGCGCCGCCTGGCCGGCGAAATGGATGCCGCCATCGGCGCCTTCATCCGCGGCCAGGGCATCGTCTGCCTCGTGCTCGGCACCCTCTACACGGTCAGCCTGACGCTGATCGACCTGCAGTACGGCCTTCTGATCGGCATCGTGACCGGCGTGATGTCGTTCGTGCCCGTGGTCGGCACCGTGCTGGGCCTCATCACCGCCTCGATCGTCGCTCTGATCCAGGGGTGGCCGGATCTGACGTTGTTTGGCCTCGTCGTTGCGATCTTCGCAGCCGGTCAGGCCCTCGACGCAGGCTTCCTCTCGCCCCGTGTCGTTGGCCCCAAGGTCGGCCTCCATCCGGTTGCCTTGATCTTCGCGCTTTTTGTATTCAGCTATCTGTTTGGATTTGTCGGCGTCCTGGTCGCAGTCCCGGTCGCAGCCGCGATCGGCGTGCTGATCCGTTTCGCCTTGCGCCTCTACCTTGCAAGCCCGATTTACAAAGGCGGTGGCGCGGACACCCCCGGGCCGGGCGGCAACGGCGGAGGTGAGGTATGAACGCGCGCTGGGCGATAAACGGATGGCCCCGTGACGGTGGCGCCCGCTGGAGCGAGACGGATGGTTGAGCGTGAGCGTGAGGAAAGCGTCGAACCGCGTCAGTTGACGTTCGACCTGCCGCACCTTCCAGCCCTTGAAGCGGAGGACTTCGTCGTCTCCGCGTGCAACCAGCATGCCGTTGACCTGATCGAGAGCTGGCCGGCGTGGCCCGCTAATGCCGCGGTGGTCGCAGGCCCGCCGGGCAGCGGCAAGTCGCATCTGGTCAGCGTCTGGCTGGCGCGCTCGGGCGGCACGGCAACGACGATGGCGGAACTGTCGTCCGCGACGATCGAGACGTTCGCGAAAACACCAAGGCTCGCGGTGGAAGACGTGGCAGCGGGCGGAGGGCCGGAACCGGAGCGTTTGTTGTTTCATCTCCTCAATCAGGCTCGCGAATCCGGTGGCAGCCTGCTGCTCACGATGCGCCAGCCCCCTGGCGAACTGGATATCGCCCTGCCGGACCTGCGCTCGCGTCTCAGGGCCGCGCCGATTGCGCGCATCGAGCCGATCGACGACGCGCTGCTTTCCGCCCTCCTCATCAAGCTCTTCGCCGACCGCCAGTTGGCCATCGATCCCGGCGTCGTGAAATATCTCACCCGCCACCTCGAACGCACCGCCGACGCGGCCCGCCAGACCATTGACCGGATCGACCGGCTCGCGCTCGCAACCCATCGCAAAGTCACCCGCCAGCTCGCAGCCGAGGCGCTGGCAGCGGGCGCCGAGCCGGGCGACGATTGAACCGCTCGGCCTGGATCATTTCCGGTTTAGGTACGAAAGACGCCGCTCAGGAATGGCCCGCGCCTGAACCGGAATAGTGATATATATCCAGCAAGTCAGCCCGGATCCTGGCGATCGACTGACCGCGCGCCGGCGTCGTCTTGCCGTCATGGAGCTGATCTACCAGATTAAATGGGCGCGGCCGCGGTCGATGGCATGTTCCTGCAACCCGGCCGCACTGACCGGTGCGCCCGGTTTCGGCCCTGTTTAAAGGGGGCTGAGGCCTTGGATAATGGGGTCCGAGCCCAAGGAATCGCAGCGAAACGCGATATTGACGCTCATCGGCTAACGTCTCGCGGCGCACCGATGGTGCCCTGTGGTTAACAGTTGGAGAACGGACATGGCGTCGCGCGCCGCGGATCGCTCAGTGAAGGAGACGGCAAAGAACGCCGCCAAAGCATCGGCGAAGACGGCGAGGACCGGCGCCGTGCCAACCAAGTTCGAGCGCTACTACAACCGGGAGCTGTCCTGGCTCCAGTTCAACAAGCGCGTCCTGGCTGAGGCCAAGAATGCGCACAACCCGCTTCTCGAGAGGGTCCGTTTCGTGGCCATCGCTGCCTCGAATCTGGACGAATTCTTTATGGTCCGCGCCGCCGGCCTGATCGGCCAGCAGAAGGCCGGCGTCGGTCGTCGCTCGATCGATGGCCTCACCCCCGCACAGCAAATCGCGCGCATCATCGACTTCACGGGCACGCTGGCCGATGAAAAGCTTGCAACCTGGAAGGCGCTGCGCAAGGAACTCGAGGCGATCTCAGTCGTGCTCATCGAGGAAGGTGATCTTGAAGCCAGCGACCTCGACGCCCTGCGCACGGAATTCATGGAACGCATGTTCGCGGTCCTGACGCCCCTGAACATCGATCCAGCCCACCCCTTCCCATTCATCTCCAACCGCAGCCTCACCCTTGTCGTCGGCATGAAGGACGCCGAAGGCAAACAGATGAACGGCCTGATCCCGATCCCCCCGCAATTGCCGCGCTTCGTGCGCCTGCCCGACCGCGCTGGGCGCCGCGAGTACCGCTTCGCCAGCATCGAGACGGTCGTCGGCCTCTTCCTCGATGAACTGTTTCCATCCCTCGACGAGGTGCGCCCGCTCGGCTCGTTCCGGGTCCTGCGCGACAGCGACATCGAGTATGAAGAAGAGGCCGAAGACCTCACCATCGCCTATGAGGCGCTCCTGCGCCGCCGCCGGCGCGGCGACGTCATCCGCCTCGAAGTCGAGGACAAGATGCCGGCTGACCTGCGCCGCTACGTGATCCGCGAGCTTGAGGTGTCCGATGCCTTTGTCGTCGTCAAGAACGGCCTCTTGGGGCTCGCCGACATTTCGAAATTGATCGTCGATGACCTGCCCGAGCATCTCTACGAGAGCTTCACACCGCGCTTCCCCGAACGCGTCGAGGAATTCAACGGCGACGTGTTCGCCGCCATCCGCGCCAAGGACTTCATTGTCCACCACCCTTATGAATCATTCGAAGTCGTCCTGCGCTATCTGCGCCAGGCCGTCCGCGACCCGGGCGTGCAGGCGATCAAATGGACGCTATACCGCACGTCCGGCCAGAACAGCCCGATCGTCGAGGCCTTG
This sequence comes from uncultured Alphaproteobacteria bacterium, assembly GCA_963696075.1. Lineage (GTDB taxonomy): Bacteria > Pseudomonadota > Alphaproteobacteria > Rhizobiales > Hyphomicrobiaceae > CAJQQK01. Next base: position 628,206 of record CAVOJD010000006.1, read on the forward strand.
ATTGAGGCCGCCGAGCACGGCAAGTCGGTCACCGCCGTCATCGAACTGAAGGCGCGGTTCGACGAGACCAACAACATCCAGCTCGCCCGCGAGATGGAGAAATCCGGCGTCCACGTGGTCTACGGCTTCCAGCAGCTCAAGACCCACGCGAAGCTCGGCCTGATTGTGCGAAGCGAAGGCGACCGCATTGCCACCTACTGCCATATCGGCACCGGCAACTACCATCCTCAGACCGCACGGATCTATACGGATTTGTCCTATTTCACGGACGAGCCGACGATCGGCAACGATGTCGCCCGCATCTTCAATTTCGTCACCGGCTACGGGCGCCCGGAAAAACTCGCCGAGCTGGCCGCCAGCCCCGACGGGATCCGCGAGCGCATCGTCGCCCACATTGATGCTGAGATCGAGCACGCCAGAGCCGGCCGGCCGGCCGCAATCTGGTGGAAGCTCAATTCCATCGTCGACCGGCGCATCATCGACAAGCTTTATGAGGCCAGCGCCGCCGGCGTCCAGATCGACATCATCGCGCGCGGCATCTGCTGCCTGCGTCCCGGCATCCCGGGCCTGTCGGAGAATATCCGCGTCAAGAGCGTGATCGGCCGCTTCCTCGAGCATTCCCGCATCTATTGTTTCGGCCAGGGCGCGGCCCTGCCCTCGCGCAAGGCCGCCGTCTACATTTCTTCAGCCGACATGATGGAGCGCAACCTCGACCGCCGTGTCGAGGTCATGGTGCCGGTCAAGAACCCGACCGTGCACGCCCAGGTGCTCGACCAGATCATGGCGGCCAATCTGAAGGACAACCAGCAGAGCTGGCGCGTCCTGGCCGACGGCTCGTCGGAACGCATGGTGCCGGCGCCGGGCGAGCAGCCTTTCAACATTCATAAGTATTTCATGACCCACCCCTCATTGTCCGGCCGCGGTCAGGCGTTGAAACGCAACAAACCGACCGAACTGCTCGACCGCAAGGCGCGCTCCAAAGGTTAACGGGCGGTCATCAAACGTGTTGGGTGCGATACGAGCAATTAGGCGTTGCTTTTTGCGCCGAGACATTCGATTTTGCGCCCGCCGCCCCGAGCCCGTTGCCGGGCCGCTGGCTGAGACGAGGGGCGCATGACTGACATGACTTTCCGGCCCCCACCAATCGGCCTCGATGGCGGCCAACGAATCCGCGATACCGCATGACCTCATTGACCTCCATGCAGTCTTCCCGAGCGCTGGAGCCTATTGCCGTCGTCGACATCGGCTCGAACTCGGTCCGCCTTGTCGTCTATGAGGGCGCGGTGCGCGCGCCAACCCCCGTCTTCAACGAAAAGATCCAGTGCGGCCTCGGCAAGCGTCTCGCCGATGACCCGAGCCTGCCCGAGGAAAGTGTTGAGCGCGCGCTCAAGGCCTTGGCCCGCTTCCACGCCGTCATCCGCAACCTGCGCGCCAAGGTCGTTCGCGTCATCGCCACCGCAGCCGTGCGCGAAGCACGAAACGGCAAGGCCTTCATCCGCGCCGCCGAGCAGGCAATTCAACAAAAAATCGAGGTCCTCTCCGGCGAGCGCGAGGCGCAACTGGCCGCAGCCGGTATTCGCATGGGCTTTGACCATCCCGACGGTCTCGCCGGTGACCTCGGCGGCGGCAGTCTCGAAATCGTGGAAACCGCGACAGATCGCGAACAGCACGCGATCACACTGCCGCTGGGTGCACTGCGCCTGGCGGGTGAATCGGACGGCAATCTTTCGCGCGCAGCCAAGCTGGTCGACAAGCAGTTCGAACGCGCCGAATGGCTGCGCGAAGCCGGCAGCGGCCGCCTGTTCTATCCCGTCGGAGGAACGTTTCGCTCAATCGCCAAGCTGCACATGTCGCTCAACGACTATCCCCTCCGCGTCATGCACGCCTATACCGTCGATGCGCGCGCCATGAGTGACTTCTGCACTCGGATCGTGCGCGCGACCGGCCGCCGCGGCCCCTATGAAGGTTATGACACCATCTCCAAGGGCCGCCGCGATCTCCTGCCATTCGGTGCCCTCGTTCTCCAGCGCTTCCTCGCGCGCGCCGAAACCCGCGACGTCGTGTTTTCCGCAACAGGAATTCGCGAAGGCCTGCTCTATAGCCTTCTCTCCCCCCAGGAGCAGCGCCGCGACGCCTTGCTGGCCGCCTGCATGGATCTCGCCAGTCAGCGCGCACGCTCTGCCGACCATGCCGTCGAACTCAAGCGCTGGACCGATCCCCTGTTCGGCCCGGGTGGCGTCGAGGAAACACCGCAGGAAACACGCCTGCGCGAGGCCGCCTGCCTGATCTCCGATATTGGCTGGCGCGGACACCCCGACTATCGCGCCGAGCAGAGCCTCGACGCGGTCGCCAACTCCGCCCTCGTCGGCGTCGACCATCCCGGCCGGATCTATCTGGCGTTCTCGATGTACTTCCGCCATTCCGGCATCTCGGACCCGGCTCAGGACAATCACGAGGCGCAGTATCTCAATTTGATGGGCCCGCGCCTGCTTGAGCGCGCCCGCATTATTGCAGCCGCGATCCGCACGGCCCATATGATTTCGGTCGGCATGCCCGGTGTGATTGATGAAACTCGCCTCGCCTTCGAAGGCAACAAGCTGGTCCTGCATCTCCCGCGGGCCCATGCCGATCTCGCCGGCGAGCGCCTGGCCCGCCGCCTGAGCGTTCTGGCGCGCCAGTTCAGCCTGGAAAGCAGCGTCTCGGTTGACTAATCTGCCCTTCGGATGGCTGCGAGGGTTAGGGTGAAAAAAGCAGCGCCGTTGCGTAAATTCGCCATAGCTCGGGCGCTTTTGTGTGGACGTGCATCTGAGAAGACGGATTGATGGCGCGCGTATCCAGGCGCCGGTTCCGGCGTCGTGCTGCGCGGTGCCGTGCGTGAGAAGTGAATGGCCCCTTTGCGGGTGAGGAGCAATGACAACTGACCCCTATACCGTCCTGGGCGTGAGCCGGTCTGCCACGGATGATGATATCCGCAAGGCCTTTCGCGGGCTTGCCAAGAAGCTTCACCCGGACGTCAATCCGGGCGATACGGCGGCAGCCGAGCGCTTCAAGCAGATCTCGCAGGCCTATGAGCTTCTGGGCGATGCGGAAAAGCGGCGCCGCTATGATGCCGGCGAAATCGATGCCGCCGGCGAACCGCGCCATACCTACGCTGGCGGATTTCATGGCCGTCCCGGCTCCGGCGCGGGCGGTGGGGGAGGCCGTGGCCCCGCCGATGACCTCGGCTTTGGCGATATCTTCTCCGACCTGTTTGGCGGGCGCGGGCCGCGCGGCTTTGGCGGCGCGGCCGGTGGCGGGTTTGCCGGTGGCCAGTTTTCAGGAAAAGGCGCCGACGTGCGCTACACCCTGCAAGTGGACCTCTCCGAAGCGGCCAAGGGTGCACGCAAGCGCGTGACGCTGCCCGGTGGCACGGCGCTCGACCTCAACGTACCGGCCGGCGTTGACGACGGCCGCATCCTGCGCCTCAAGGGCAAGGGCCAGCCTGGCATCAACGGCGGCCCGCCGGGCGATGCGCTGGTAGAGATCACGGTCCGCCCTGATCGCGACTTCGAGCGCGACGGCAATAACATCCGCTCCGAGCTTCCGATCTCGATCGATGAGGCGGTGCTCGGCGGCAAAGTCGCGGTCGAAACGATCTGGGGCGCGGTCAACCTGACCATTCCCAAGGGCACCAGTTCCGGCCAGACGTTCCGCCTGCGCGGCAAGGGCGTGAAGGACGAGGCAAGCGGCACCACCGGCGACCAGCTCGTCGCCGTCAAGATCATCCTGCCCGACGAGATCGACGACGAACTGGCGTATTTCCTGACCGAATGGCGCCAGAAGCACGCCTATAATCCGCGGCGCTGAGATTGTTGTCAGGTTGGTTGGTAGATCGCGAAGGCTTTGACTGAGACGCGCCGCGACAAGGCTGACAATTGCTCCAGCTCTCGATCCGCTCATGCTCGTCTACCGCGCGACCGTGACCACTTCGCCATCGACGATCGTCAGCGCCACCTCGCCCCGCTTGACCCGCAGCGCATCCTCACCGAACAGCTCCCGCCGCCACCCGCTCAGCGCGGCGACATCCGGGTCGTCTTCCGATGCAATCCGCTCAAGATCGCTTGAATCGGCAATCAGCTTCGGCGCGACCCGGTGCCGTGCGGCAGCAGCTTTCAGCAGAACCTTGAGCAGATCCGCGATCGCCATCGCTTCAGGCGTCAGGCTTTGGCCCGAGTTGATCTTCGGCACATCCTTGAGGTCGCGATCGAGGCCTGCCTTGACCGCGGCGATGATGTCGGGCGCGCGCTGGGATCGCGCAAAACCGTCGCTGAGCGTCCGCAGTTGGCCGAGTTTCTTGGAATCCGTCGGAGCCTGGTTGGCGATGTCATAAAGCGCCTCGTCCCTGAGCACCCGCCCGCGCGGCACATCCTGCGCCTGTGCCTGACGATCGCGCCACGCCGCCAGTTCCATCAGGATCGCCAGCGCCCGGCGGTTTTTGACCCGCATCTTGAGCCGCCGCCAGGCATCTTCCGGGTGCGCCTCGTAGGTTGCCGGCGCCGTCAGCGTCGCCATCTCTTCCGCGACCCAGTGCGCCCGGTTGGTCGCCGCTAGTTCCGTCGAGAGGTGGTGGTAGACGTCGCGCAGATGCGTCACGTCCGCGAGCGCATATGAGAGCTGCTTCGTCGACAGCGGCCGCCGGCTCCAGTCCGTAAACCGTGCCCCCTTGTCGAGTTCATCGCCGGTGATCTTGCGCACCAGGTTGACGTACCCGATCGATTCGCCGAACCCGCATACCATCGCGGCGATCTGCGTGTCGAACAGCGGTGCCGGGATCAGCCCCGCCTTGGCGTAGATGATCTCGACGTCCTGGCGACCGGCATGGAACACCTTGGTCGTGTTTGGGTTGCCCATCAGCGCGAAGAAGGCGGCAAGATCAATGCTCTCGGCGAGCGGATCGATGATCGCGGCTTCTTCCGGGCCCGCAATCTGGATCAGGCAGAGCTGTGGCCAGAACGTATTCTCGCGCAGGAACTCGGTATCGACCGTGACGAACGGGTGCTGCCCAAGCCGTTCACAGGTCTGGGCCAGATCTTGGCTGTCTGTAATTACTTTCATCGCGCGCGATATAGCGCCAATGCGTGCAAATGTCGTCCCCAAAAAGCCATCGATCCGATTTGCGTTTGCCGATCGCGCGCCGGCTGGTCGCCAGGGCATGGCGTTCCCTCGCCAAAGAGCATATCAAGAGGCCACACATGACGTTGACACACGCTTCCTTGCGTGCGCTTTTCCCGCCCGAGCGCCTGCTCCCGGTTCCCAAATCTCGAATTCAGCTGACGGAAAGCCTTGATCATGACTGAGCCCGCCCCTCACCGCTATCGCTCCCATACCTGCGTGGCGCTCGGCGAGACCGATATCGGCACGACGGCGCGCCTTTCCGGCTGGGTCCACCGCGTGCGCGACCATGGCGGCGTGCTCTTCATCGACCTGCGCGATCACTATGGCATCACCCAGGTCGTGGCCGATCCCGACAGCCCCGCCTTCAAGATCGCCGAGAAGGTACGGTCCGAGTGGGTGATCCGCGTCGACGGCAAGGTCCGCGAGCGCCCCGACGGCACCCGCAACGATGAGCTGCCGACCGGCGCGATCGAGCTGTTCGCAACCGAGATCGAGGTGCTCTCCGAAGCCGGCGAACTGCCCGTCCCCGTCTTCGCCGAGCCCGACTACCCCGAAGACCTGCGCCTGACCTATCGCTTCCTCGATCTGAGACGCGAGACCCTGCACGCCAACATCATGCGCCGCCTGGCCATCATCAAGTCGATCCGCACCCGGATGGAGGCCGCGGGCTTCTTCGAGTTCGCAACTCCGATCCTGACCGCGTCGAGCCCCGAAGGTGCGCGCGACTTCCTCGTCCCAAGCCGCGTCCACGAGGGCAAGTTCTACGCCCTGCCCCAGGCCCCGCAGCAATACAAGCAGCTCCTGATGATTTCAGGCTTCGACCGCTACTTCCAGATCGCGCCCTGCTTCCGCGACGAGGATCCCCGCGCCGACCGCCTGCCGGGCGAGTTCTATCAGCTCGACGTGGAAATGAGCTTCATCGAGCAGGAAGACGTCTTCGCCACGATGGAGCCGGTCATCAAGGGCGTGTTCGAGGAGTTCGCCGAGGGCAAGCCCGTCACCGCGAAATTCCCGCGCATTCCCTACGACGAGGCAATCGCCAAGTACGGCTCCGACAAGCCGGACCTGCGCAACCCGATCGAGATGCAGGACGTCACCGAGCACTTCCGCGGCTCCGGCTTCAAGGTCTTCGCCGGCATGATCGAGAAGGACCCCACCGTCCGCGTCTGGGCGATCCCGGCGCCGGGTGGCGGCTCCCGCGCCTTCTGCGACCGCATGAATTCCTGGGCCCAGGGCCAAGGCCAGCCGGGCCTCGGCTATATCTTCTATCGGGAAGACGAGGCCGCCGGCCCGATCGGCAAGAACATCGGCCCCGAACGCGCCGATGCGATCCGCACCCAACTCGGCCTGAAGGCAGGTGATGCGGTGTTCTTCGCAGCCGGCCGCCCGCAGAACTTTGCCAAGTTCGCAGGCCTCGCCCGCGACCGCGTCGGCGAAGAGTTGGAGCTGATCGACAAGGACCGCTTCGAGCTGTGCTGGATTGTCGATTTCCCGATGTATGAGTGGGACGAGGACGACCAAATCGATCGAGTTCTCCCACAACCCCTTCTCGATGCCCCAGGGTGGTCTCGAAGCCCTCGAAGCCGCCGATACGGATGAAAAGCGCCTCGCCCTCAAGGCCTGGCAGTACGACTTGACGTGCAACGGCTACGAGATCGCCTCGGGCTCGATCCGCAACCATCGCCCCGACACCATGGTCAAGGCGTTCGAGATCGCAGGCCTGCCGCGCGAAGAAGTCGAGAACCGTTTCGGCGCGCTCTACAAGGCCTTCCAGTACGGCGCGCCGCCGCACGGCGGCATGGCGGCGGGCATCGACCGCATCGTCATGATCCTGGTTGGCGCGGAGAACCTGCGCGAAGTCACGCTCTTCCCGATGAACCAGCAGGCCCAGGACCTGTTGATGGGCGCGCCCGCCGAGGTTCAGCCGAGCCAGTTGCGCGAACTCGGTTTGCGCATCATGACAAGTGCCAAGAAGGACTGACGCCAGCGCGACAGTCCAATCGCGTCGCTCACCTTGCGTCTACGTTTGGGGGAGGCGGAGAACCGCTAGAAGACCGCTCATGTCCAAGTGGAGCCAGAAACTCTTCGCCTACTGCGAGCGCGCCCTCGACCCGTCCTTCTGGGCCGAGCCGGTCAACGCCGCGACCAACCTGGCGTTCCTGCTCGCAGCGCTGGCAGGTCTGTCGCTGTGGCTCAGCGCGCCGCGCCCGCGCCGCATCGCCGATCTGGCGCTGATCATGGTCGTCGTCGTGATCGGCACCGGCAGCTTCCTCTTTCACACCTTTGCAACCCGCTGGGCTGTCCTCACCGATGTCATCCCCATAACGCTCTTCATGCTCGGCTATCTGGTCTATGCCGCCCGCAAGTTCCTCGACTGGAACTGGCTGGCATCGCTTGTCGCGCTGGCGCTGTTCGCGGTGGCCCTGACGCAGTTCGAATACGCCTTCCGTTGCAACGGTGGTCCGTGCCTCAACGGCTCGCTGGGTTACGTCCCGGCGCTCGCCGTCCTTCTGCTGTTTGGCGGGATGCTGCGCGCCGTGGGACACCCAGCCGGCGCCAGCTTGATTGCGGCCGGCCTGGTCTTTGCCGTCTCGCTCGCCTTCCGCACCGTCGACCGTGAGATTTGCGAACTGACCGATTTCTTCGGAACCGGACCGATCGGCACGCATGGCATCTGGCATGTCTTGAACGCCGTGGTTCTCTATCTGCTCTTGCGCGCGGCGATCCGGCACGGTGATTTCTCACATCAGGTCCGGCGCGGCACCGTCGCGGGCGCTGCGTGAGGGGCGGGTGATGTGGTATGAGATTTCCCGGCCGCAGGGCGGCCGGCCTGATAAGCGGACGTGGTGGAATCGGTAGACACACAGGACTTAAAATCCTGAGGCAGCAATGCCGTGCGGGTTCGACTCCCGCCGTCCGCACCAATGAACTGATCACCAAAAGCAAATTGTGAGAGCTGCGCAAACCCAACAACCGGTGGGTGCAACCGCTGCTGCGCCTTTGGGCAATGCATTGCGGACGACATAAGTACGCACACAGATGAACGTAAGTTCGTGATTTGTTCCTGAAAGCGTGTGTACAGCTTGTTCGAATAATAAGAAATAAAGCGATAAATCAATAGGTTAATGGAGATCGACGGCATGTTGAAAAGTACAACTTAAAGAGGATATGAGGCAACACAAACACGTTAATAGTGTGGAAACCATGGCGATAATCGGGCTCAAAAGTTGCAGGAATCGACTTCTATGTTACACGCTTAAGTTGTATTCGATTGTTTGCGTAAAGACGCCTTGAAGGCCGCCATTGGTGTTGGCGTAGATGTATCGCGTTGCGGCTCTCTCAAACCAGTCATCTTGGAGAACCACAATGCCGACGACAGCCCGTCGGGCGTCCACAATTGTCACGCTGAGTGCCTTGCTCACTGCAGGTTGTGCGATAACGCCTGATCCGATCACCGAACTGGAACTGAAAGAACAGGGCAGCGCGCGACTTCAGCGCATTGCCGAAGTGCGCACGCCCGTTTCGGGCACATTGACCTTGAACCAGGCCATCGCCCGCGCCGTTGAATACAACCTCGACCATCGCGTTGAGATGTATGAGACCGCACTGCGCAAGGCAGAGGTCAACGCCGCGACGGCGGAGATGCTGCCGAGCCTTGTCGCAGGAGCAGCCAGCGACAACCGCAACAATCCACTCGCGTCTTCCAGCTACAACCTCGTCACCAACACGCAGAACTTCGGGTTCTCGACCTCTCAGGACGAGCGCCGCCGTACGGCTGATCTGGCTTTGAGTTGGCATATCCTGGACTTCGGGCTGTCTTATGTTCGCGCCCGTCAGGCGGGCGACAAGCTATTGATTGCGCAGGAAAATAGGCGTCGGGTTGTTCAAAAACTGGTCGAAGAGGTGCGCACGGCCTACTGGCGCGCGTATGCCGCCGACATAACGCGCAACCGGCTTCGCAAGCTTGAGGCGCGCGCTTCTCGCATGATCCGGCTCTCTTCGCGCCTCGTGAAGGACCGCACGGCATCTCCGATCACGGCGATTACCTACCGCCGCGAGTTGATCGAGATCCGCCGCACATTGCAGGAACTGCAGCGTGAAATGGCGTCTGCCAAGATCCAGCTCGCATCCCTGATCAACGAGCGTCCGGATGCCAAATTCCGCCTCGCGCGACCGAAAATGGGCCGGGCGTCACGGCTGCTCTCAAGCGCGCCGGGCCGTCTGATCTCGATCGCCATGGAGAAGCGTCCTGAGCTTCGTGAAGTCGCCTATCGGCGGCGGATCAACGGTAAGGAACTCGATGCCGCCCTGCTCGAATTGCTGCCTGGCATTCAACTCTTTGCCGGTGCGAATATCGATACCAACTCCTTCCTCCTCCACGACCAGTGGGTGAACTGGGGCGCACGGGCGAGCTGGAACGTGATGCGTTTGGTCCAATATCCGGCCCGTCGTGACGTGATCGAAGCGCAGGATGCAGCTCTCGCCCAGAAGGATCTCTCGCTGACGCTGGCCGTCATGACGCAGATCCATGTCAGCCGGGCGCGGATTGCCATCATCCAGCGTGAACTCGATACCGCCAAAGACTACTTCTCCACGCAGCGTCAACTGCTTCACCACATCCGGGCCGAGTTCAACGCCGACCGGGTCAGCGAGCAGACGTTGCTGCGCGAGGAACTCAACGAGGCCGTCGCCGAGATCCGCAAGCTTCTCGCCGAGGCCAACCTGCAAAGTGCGCGGGCGGCCCTGGCAACAGCCATCGGCATCGATCCGCCGACCTACTCCAACGAGTTGCCGCATCTGATGATCGCCGGCAATGCGTCCGCCTGGAGTTCTCACGTCCGCCCCGCAGCGCACCGCGTCAAGTAGCAAGGAGGATTATTTGTGATCCGTTGTCATTGGCAGAATACGGGTGGCCTTGCAGTGCTTCGGCACTGCGGGCTCCCGTTGTTAGCTTGCGCGATCGCGTTGACGTATCGCCCGACGATGCCCAACGCGGAAGAGCGCTTCCAGGGAGCAATTCGCGGCGTGGTCAAGGCGGTCGAGCAGGCGTCATTGTCGACGGACATTGCCAGCCGGGTGCTGCGCCTGCCTTTCCGCGAAGGCGAGCACTTCGAGAAAGGTGCGCTGTTGGTGGAATTCGATTGCCGCCGGCAGCGCGCCGAACTCGAGGCGTTGCACGGAGCGTTGCGCGAAGCCAAGCTCAACCTTTCGACCAGCGTCACACTCGACCGCTACAAGGCGATCGGGCGTAACGATGTGAAAATCGCGCGCGCCCGCCTGCAGAAGGCCCAAGGCGAGCTGAACAGCCTGAGTGCGCGTGTCGAGGACTGCATCGTCAAGGCGCCGTTCTCCGGCCGCGTTGCCGAATCCCTGGTGCGCGAACTCGAATTCACAGCCCCCCAGCGGCCCTATCTGACAATCGTCGGCGATCGCAATCTGGAAATCGAGGCGATCGTTTCCTCGGCGATGCTGGCCTCGCTGGAGCCGGGCAACACCATGCGCTTCCGCGTCGATGAGCTGAACAACGTGACGGTCGCGGCAATCGTAACGTCTGTCGGCGCTGTCATCGACCCCGTCTCGAAAACGGTCAAGATCAAAGCCGCGGTGCAGGACCCACCACGCGGTCTCACCGCCGGCATGAGTGGCACGGCATTGCTCTCACCCATGGACAAATAATGGCAGTAGCGCAAAAGAAGGTCCTCGCGTCACCCTCGGCCAAGCCGTCGGAAAAGGCGAAGGCCAAACCAGCCACCGCCGGCGGCGGCACGCAGGAATCGGCCTTTGCCCACCTGCTGAAGATCGAATCCGATGCGCGCCGCGCGGCTTCCGTGCGCGAGCTTGATGCCCTCTTCACGACTGAATCGCGCAAGTTGCTGCGCTCCCGCCAGGTCTTCGTCGTCGAATACGACGCCAAGGGCGGCCGCGTCGTCGCGATGACGGGCGTGCCGATCATTGATCGCTCGACGCCCATGGTCGCCTGGCTCGAACGCATGCTCAAACGCATGTCGAAAGAAACCAGCCTCGACAAGACCGTCGATTTCGAATTGCCGGGCTACGCGGCCCCGGACGACGCGCTCACCACCGACTATCCCTTTCGCCATGTCCTGTGGCAGCCGATGTGGTCGCCGCATCCAAGCCTGAAGTTCGCCGCGCTCTTCATGCGCGAAAAACCGTGGGTCGAGGCCGATCACAAGATCGCCGGCCGTCTCAGTGAGACCTTCGGCCATGCCCGGACGCTTCTGTGCGCCGCACGGCTGCGCAGCCGCTTCGCCATCAAGCGCAAATACCTGCTGGGCGCCCTCCTCGTGACGGGCCTTCTTGGTTTCGTCCCTGTGCCGATTTCCGTCCTTGCCCCCGTCGAGGTCGTCCCACGCGATGCCGAAGTCGTCGCCATGCCGATCGAAGGCATCGTCCAGAAGGTGCTCGTCCAGCCCAACACCAAGGTCGAGAAGGGGACCCCGCTTATCAAGTTGCTCGATACGGTTGAACGCAACAACGCAGCCGTCGCCTCGCGTCAGGTGGCAATCGCCCGCGCCCGCGTCGAGCAAGCCAATATCCTGGCACTCTCCGATCCCCGTGGCCGCCAGGAACTGGGCCTTGCCCGCGCCGAACTCGCCCTCAAGGTTGCCGAGGAGAATTATGCGCAGGATCTCCTCAGCCGCACGTTGATCAAGGCGGAACGCGCCGGCGTAACCGTCTTCTCGGATCCGAGGGAAATCGAAGGCAAGCCGCTTGGCACCGGTGACCGGCTAATGCTGATCGCGCGGGAGAACGAGGCCGAATTCAAGATTTCACTTCCCGTGGCCGACTCGATCGTCCTGCGCCGGGGCCTGAGCGTGAAGGCATTTCTCGATGCAGATCCCTTGAACGCCGTCGACGCGGAGATCTCCCGTGTCGACCATCAGGTGCGTGTCGACGAACAGCAGATCGCAAGTTACCGCGTCACGGCACGGATCAAGGCTGACACCGAGGCCATCACCTTCGGCTCGCGCGGGACCGCACAGATATTGGGCGAGCGCGCGCCGCTCTTCATCTATCTTCTCCGCCGCCCGCTGACTGCGTTGCGACAGACGGTCGGCCTCTAATGTCGCTGTCGCCCGCCGGTCCGCCGCCCCTGCCCGAATTGCGCCAGGACTTGCGCCTCGTCGGGCAGACAACGGACCTCATCGGCAACACGCTTTGGACGATTTATGATCCTGTCCGCCACCGCTATGCCGCGATCAGTCTCAAGCACTACGCCATGCTCGATGTCTGGCATGAGGCATCGAACCCGGAAGAGATCATCGAGTCGTGCTGGGCAAAACACGCCGAAGTCGTCTCCGAAGACGACGTCGCCGACCTGGTCAGTTTCTTGATTCAAAGCGGCCTTGCCTTTTCCGTCGAACCGGAGGCCTGGCGCCGGGCTTACATGTCGGCTGAGAAGTATCGCACCGCGCGCCTCACGCGCATCATGCACAGCTACCTGTTCTTTCGCATTCCGTTGGTTGATCCGCAGCGGTTCCTCACGCGCACGTTGGACTACGTGCGCCCCCTCGGCAGTCGGGCCACGGCGACGGTCCTGATCGTTCTGGCCCTCATCGCGCTCTTCTTCATCTCGCGCGAATGGGAACAGTTCAAGACGTCGGCCTACGCGCTCGCCTCGTGGTCCGGCGTCATCAGCGTCTTGATCTCCATTGCCTTCGTGAAGGTGCTGCACGAATTGGGACATGGCTATGTCGCGGTCAATTACGGCTGCCGGGTGCCCGCCATGGGGGTTGCCTTCATCCTTGGCGCGCCATTGCTCTATGTCGACGTCACCGATGGCTGGAAGCTCAAGTCTCGCAGACAACGCCTTCACATCGATTCCGCCGGCATCGCGGTCGATTTGTCTGTCTCGATCCTGGCGCTGTTCGCCTGGGTCTTTTTACCCGACGGCGGCGCGCGCAACGCGGCTTTCTCGCTTGCCACCGCCGGCTGGTTGACCAGCCTCGCCTTCAACCTGAACCCCTTCATGAAGTTCGACGGCTACCACATCATGGCGGACGGCCTCTCGATGCCCAACATGCAGGAGCGTTCGATTGCGATCGCGAAGTGGAAGCTGCGCGAGACGCTGTTCGGCCTCGGTCTGGCGCCGCCGGAAAACATTCCCCGGGGTGTTCGCAAGTGGCTGATTGCCTACGGCTGGGCGCTCTGGATCTACCGCGCAATCCTCTTCACCACCATCGCGATTGCCGTCTACCACTTCTTCTTCAAGCTGCTCGGCATCCTCCTGTTCGTCGTCGAGATCGGCTACTTCATCATCGCACCTATCTGGAAAGAGATCCGTCAGTGGGGCACTATGCGTGACAAGATATGGAAATCGAAACGCTTCTGGACGACCGCGAGTGTTACGGCCGCGGGCCTTGCGTTGCTCATCATTCCCTGGTCGACGACAGTGACGGTGCCAGCCGTTCTCGAGCCCAAGGAAACTGCGCGCGTTCACGTTCCCGTGCCAGCCCGCATTGTCTCGCTGAGTGTCGAGGGCGGCGAGCAGGTCATGGCTGACCAGAAGCTCTTGAAGCTTGCCTCCATCGAACTCGATCAACAACTGGAGCTGATCAAGCTCAGGCAGCGCGTCATCGAACTGAGGCTGGCGCGTCTCGCCAGTACGCCGTCCGACCGCGAACAGGCCATCGTCCTGCAGCAGGAGCGCAAGTCCCTGCTGCGTGAGGCGGACGGTATGGCGCGGCGCATGAACGAACTCGAAGTGACAGCGCCGATCACCGGAACGTTGACGTCTCTCGTCGAGCACGTCGCAATCGGCCGATGGGTCAAGCCAAGCGAACCGCTGGCACTCGTCGAAGGCCGCGGCGGCGCGCGCATCCGGGGCTTGGTCGATGCTGGCGATATCTCGCGCGTACGGACCGGCATGCAGGCCGTCTTCATTCCCAACGACGTGCTGACCGCGAGCCGCTCGGCAGTGGTGAGTGAAATCGCGCGCGCCAACGTCAAGGAGATCGATCAGTTGGAATTGGCCGCGACATTCGGCGGCCCGATTGCAAGCAACCTGAACGACAAGGGCCGGCCGGTGCCGGCGAGTTCGCAATATCCTTTGATTGCCCATCTTGAAGCGGACGACGAAGACGTAGCCCCGAGCGGCCCCCAGTCAGGTGTCCTTCTCGTGCGCGGCGATCCTGAAAGCCTGATCCAGCGGTTCTGGAAGAAAGTGCTCCAGGTCCTGATCCGCGAAAGCGGTTTCTGACGCGCGACGCCGGATCGCAGGCTGCCGCCGGGACCACGAACGCGGTCCCGCCCCAAGGTCCGCCGGCCTCAAGGTCTTCCTGCCCCGAGGTTCTTCTGGAAGGTCAGGCAGGCAGGCTCCAAGCGCGTGCGGCCCGGCGTGGATGCGCCAGCTCAGACAAACCCTGCCCTCGTCTTGGTCGTTAGTGCTGTCTCAGGCATATCCTTGGCCTGAATTGACAAAAAACTCCCGCGCCCGCCGTCCGCATCGAGAATGGCTGGCGCTGCGGCATAAGCAGGCGGCGCCGTGCAATTCGACGCTTCTATTTCAAGCTCCACAAAGCTGACGTCTCGCGAATCAATAGTCGCTAGGCGGGGAATTTTATTACGCCAATTTACGAATTGCGCGGAGATTAAATTATTTAAAATCCCAAAGTTCAGATTTTTAATATGAACTATTTCAACTTAAGAGTGTGTTTTCCGGGTGAAAGCGGGAGAATATCACGTTGACATCTGTTCCGCGTGATTAACGCGCTATTAACTAGATCAAATTACAACCTTAGATTGAAGATTATAAATTCTGCCTCCTGCTGAGGGTTTTCGATGATTATTCGCCGATATACATCAAAACGGCCCGCCCGCCGGATCGTGCTTGTTCCGAAAACGGAGCATGCCACCCCTGAGACCCGGGCAAATGTCCCCGTGCGGACGCTTGATGAGACGTCGATCCGTCCGGCTGAAGCCCGCCGTGTCAGGATCGCGGCCAGCCCAGCGATTAAAAAGAAAAGCACCCGTGTCGTGCAATTGACGTCCGCGCCTGGCAGCGGGGCCCCTGCCGCGCGCGCAAAGCCGCGCGATGGTCAAAAAGAACCGCGCACTGCGGCTGGATCAAAGCCCGAAAAGAAAACGCGCAGGAAAAAGATGGCTGTGCGTGAATTGCGCCAGCAACTGGGGTTTGTTTCGAACGGCCGGATCGAAAGCGCGGATGAGGCCGCACAATTGCGTGCCGTGCCGCGGAAGAGACCAGCCGATGAAATGCGCAAGGCGCCGCCGGCTGCAGTCAAAGCAGTGCGTAAAAAACGCGCAATACCCGATGTGGAATCAATATCCAGCGTCCTGCTTTTCAGTGAGCAGGTCGGCAAGTTCAGCACGCTGAGTGACAACGGCGCGGAGGTAATCGCCGCATTTATCGATGGGGGATGCAATGCCGAGAAATGACAAACGCAAGTCCGGATCGAGCGATCGCAGGGCATTCACCTCAACAGAATTCACAACACGTTCTCAAGATATTCAGAGCCCGAGCGATACCATGACCAACGACCAGATCACGACTGCCCGCCTCATGCAGCTTCTCCGCAAAATCGGGGCAACGTCGCCCGCCGGCCCCGTGCGCCTGGTCCTTGAGCCGCGTGTCGTTTTCGATGCTGCCGGCGTCGCGCTGGCGGCTGATACGCTTGATCCTGTCGAAGCCGGCGATGCATCAACCGATGGCGCAGGTCACGATGGTGCAGCCTCGCTCACCGACAATGCCGATCTCGCAGATGCCCTGTTCCAGGCAGACGGCAGCGAAACGGTACGTGATGTCGTGTTCATCGATGCCGGCATCAACAACCCTGAGGCGTTGATCGACGCGGTGCCGGCAGGTGCCGAATACGTTCTCCTCTCGGCCGAGCGCGACGGCATCGTCCAGATCGCGGATTACCTCGAAGGACGCACTGGCGTCGGCGCCATCCATATCCTCTCCCATGGTGACGCCGGCACCTTGCGCATCGGCAATGCAACCCTCGACCTTGCGTCGATCACGGGCGAGCATGCCGATGCGCTTGCCATCATCAAGTCGTCTCTTGGCGACGATGCCGATATCCTCATCTACGGCTGCGACGTCGCAGCCGGCGCGGCGGGCCAGGCCTTTGTCGATGCATTCGCTGAAGCGACCGGCGCCGATGTGGCAGCCTCCGACGACCCGACAGGCGCGGCCGACCTTGGCGGCGACTGGGATCTGGAAGTTCAGGCAGGCGCAGTCGAAGCAACAGCACTCGCTGCAACAGGCTGGCGCGATCTGCTCAATGATCCACCCATTATCGACCTCAATTCGAATGCGTCGGCTGGCGACACCGACGTCGACTTTACCGTCACGTTTGTGGAGGACTCTGGCCCGGTTGCGATCGCGGCTGCCTCGTCATCCACCTTCGATGCCAATGGGGACGGTGTCCAGACCTTGTCGATCGTGGTCGGCGGCCTGGCCGATGGCAATGATGAAGTCCTGGTGATTGCGGGCCAGACGCTTCCTCTCGCTACATCAGAAACGATCGGAAACGTCACCATCCCCGGAACGACAACGCTTGTCGACATCAGTTATGACTCGGCATCGGGCCGGATCGAGGTCCGCGAGGCTGACAACGGGGCTATTGCCCATGCCGACATCGCAGCTTTGATCCACTCGATAACCTACGAAAATATATCGAATACCCCGAATGCGTCCGCGCAACGGACTTTCGAGTTCCAGATTGTTGAGCAGAACAACGCGTTCATCATCGATTTTGAAGAACTGACGGCCGGCTCGCGCGCATCGGCGGCTGAGTTGGAATCCGACCCATATTGGGGGGGAGATTATATCCTGGAGAGCCAGAATGGGTATGTGGGAACGCAAGGGCAGAATGTGCAACTGGGCGATCCCAATGACCAGCTTCGTTTCGCCAACACGATCGGGCAGAACGCCACCGGCAACTTCCTGTTTCATCGGACGGGAGGCGCGGTTCCTGCCGGAGAGACAACCGTCTTCGGCCGCTCTGGGATCGATGTGTCTTCTGGTATCGATTATACGGTTTCAGTCGACCTTGCGCGTGAGAACGGCCTGCCATCAGGACCGTTCAGCATTGTCGTGGATGGTAATGTCATCGGTGTGGTGAATGAAACTCAGATTCCGATTGGAAGCTTCTCCACATTCACATTCACCTTCAACAGTGGAGCAGCGTCTTCGGTTGATTTCAGTATTGAAAACGCAAGTACAAATTTTGGCGGCAACGACTTTGCCATCGACAACATCATCTTCACGCCGCAGTCACCGATTGTCTCCAATATCGCGCGTTCAACCGTCTCGGTGCAGGCCGTCAACGACGTGCCGCTTGCCGTCGATGACGGTCCAGTGGTGGTATTGCCAAATACCGTCACGAACATCGACGTCCTCAATGGAGCGGGTGCAGACAGCGACGTTGAGGGCGACCCCTTGGCTGTTTCCGGCATTATCGATCCGGCCAATCCGGGCACCGTGATCGCGATTGACGCCCTCAATCCGACTGTCACGCTGGCTTCGGGCACGACCGTTACGCTACTGTCCGATGGAACGCTTGATGTCGTCGTAGCCCCTGGCAATGCCGAGACGGAAACATTCGATTACGAGATTTCCGACGGTAATGGCGGCACTGACACCGCGACTGTCACGCTTCTGCGTGACACCGATGGCGACGGTGTGGCGAATATCGACGACATCGACGACGACAATGACGGTATCCTCGACGTCAATGAGCAGTCAATTATCGAGCCGACCGGACTCGATGCCTATTTCTTTGGTGCCTACACCCTGTCTGTTGACGGCACTTATGACGACAGCACCACCGCAAACCAGACTGTGACGATTAACAAGCCGGCTGGCGCAACGGTTGCAGCAGTTTACGTGATGTCGATGGATATGCCGGAAGTGAACGGCCCCAGTTCTGACATCAGGGTTGCCGGAATTCCGGTAACTCTGCCCAATGTGGAGACATCCACAACAGTTCTTGTCGGTGGTGTTACTCCAAACGTGAACATCAACCGTTGGGGCGATGTTACGACTGACCTTGACGCATACCTGAATGGATTGCCAACCGGTGCCAGCACTTTTGAAATGGAAGAGGTGGTGCCCGGCGCAGCGAACGGCAGCGTTATCATGGTCGTTTGGAACGACCCGGCCAAAACGAATTCCATGGTCGCGCTGCAATTCTCGTCACTGAGAACAAGTGATGGAACAGGCGTTTCCATACCGTTGGCCCCCGTCAACACACAGGCGCCTGGTTTCAATATGAAAATGGGCCTGGGCATCGGCCACAGCACGGGAACTGCAGCAGAAGTTTCAAGTTTATCCATCAATGGAAGCCTCGTCACGGCAAGCGCCGGTGGAGCCGATGATGGCAATACGGTCAATCCCGGGCCGGGTGGCCAGCTGATCACGATTGGTGGTGACAATGACATCCCCGGTCCCACCAGTGAGCTCTATGACCTGGCGGCGCTTGGCGTGATTGCCAATGGTGCGACATCCATTGATCTGACAACATCAAGTAATCACGCGTTTGACTATCTTAGTATTGTCTGGATTCAGGCCGACGGGGTTGAGCCAATCCGCTCAGATGTTGACACGGACGCCGACGGGATTGTCGACAGCCTTGACATCGATTCAGACAATGACGGAATCACCGACAATATCGAGGCGCAGACGACTGCTGGCTACACCGCGCCTCTAGGTACCGATGCAGATGCCGACGGCCTCGATGACGCTTATGATACGTCCGCTACGACGGGTGCCGCATTTTCGCTTGGCGTGACGCCAGTGGACACGGATTTGGATGGAACTCCAGACCTCCGCGACACTGACAGCGACAATGACAGTATCTCCGACACCCTTGAAGCCGGGTTGGCCGGCAGCGCCACAGGTGCGTCTTCTGCCGCCAATGACGCCGATGGCGATGGCCTGTTCGACGTGTTCGATACCCAGAACTCCACGTCTGCCGATGACGGCTTTGTCGTCAACGAGGGGCTGAGTGCGGGCGCGCTGGCTTATCCCGACACCGACGGCGACGCCGCCAGTGCCATCCCCCTCGCTGCCGATGTGGATTTCCGCGACAATAACGTACCCCCGTCAACGACCAACGGTGCTGCGGCCTACGCCGAAGACACGCCCATCGTGTTCCAGGTCTCGGACTTCAATTTCGCTGACGCCGACGCCGGCGACCAGTTGGAATATGTTCGGATCGACGGCCTGCCGTCTGTTGGTACACTCGAGTACAACGGCTCACCCGTCAGTGTCGGCGCGAGCATTTCCAGGGCGAACCTGTCGAACCTGCAGTACGTCCCGAGCATCAACCAGAGTGCCTCCGACAGCTTCGACTTCTCCGTCGGAGACGACGCGCAGTTTTCAGCGTCCGCGACGTTCTTCATCACCGCCACCCCGTCCAACGACTCACCCGTGCCCGTCATTGCGCCGGGCGGGAACGGGACCGTTATCGAGGCAGGGGCGGGCGATCCCGTGCCCTTCGCCCTGACGACAGGTGGCGCGCCGGTCGAAATCAGTGTCGGCGATCTCGCAGCCCAACTCGTGATCGATGATATCGAACAAACCGAATTCGGCATCGGTGTCATCGCCGCTGATGAGACCAGCGGTGTCTGGCAGTACAAGCGCACCGATATCGTCGGCCACGACTGGACCGACTTCCAGTTGAATGATCCGGGCAACCTCGACCCGACGCCGGTGCCGGATGGCGAAGCGTTGCTGATGGACCCGGATGCGCTCATTCGCTTCGTGCCGGATGCAAATTTCTCTGGAACGGCCAATTTCCAGTTCCGCATTTGGGACCAGACAGTCGGCACGGCCTCCAACCCGCCATCGACCATTCTCGATGACAGCGGCGGTGCGCCGCCGACGGCAACGTCGTCCCTGTCGTCGACGGTTTTCCTCGCGGGAACCGCAACCGACTATGATGGCGACGGCATGGCCGACGTCGATGACCTCGACGACGATAACGATGGCATCTTGGACGTCGGCGAAATGATCGTTGCCCAAGGCACTGAGGAGTTCTTCGAGAACCCCACCAACGTGCCCTTCACGTCGAACCGCGATGGGTTTGATGCTGCCTATCCGGTCGGCACCAGCCCGTTGTCGAATTTCGCCGGCAGTTCCGGTTACTTCACGAACGCCGATCTCACCCAGTCGGGTTCCGGATCGACAGTTGCTCTCCTTCCGGCCTATGAGGGCAACTACTATTCCGGCCTGCATTCCGGCGAGAATTTTGACCAGGAAGTGATCCAGCTCGAACTGGACATTCCGGTGTCGACCGGCCAGGAGGTCGGCCTCAGCTTCGCCGCCTACCTGATTCAGTTCGAAAGCGTTGCCGGCGGCTACTTCAACCAGCCTGGCAAGTTCGAGATGTTCGGCATTCACTCAGGCTCGACGGCGACCACCGGGTCGGAAGCCCCCAATAGCGCGACCAACATCGACACCACGACGTCGACCAGTATCGGTCTGCACCCCGACGTGGACAAACTTGGCGAAACTGGCCTCATCACGAATACGACCGCGTGGCAGGAGTACGTCATCAGTTTCACCGCGACCGCTGACTACGATCGCATTCTGATCGTGCCGACCAGCGCAGGCGTCAATTCCGGTGGTCCAAACCCGCTCGATATATCCACATTCCTGGCAATTGACGCGGTCAACTTCGGCCTGCTGACGGATGTCGACACCGACACCGACGGCGTCATCGACCGCCTCGATATCGACAGCGACAATGACGGCGTTTCGGACCTGATCGAAAGTGGTCAGGACTACACAGTTGTCGACGCGAACAACGACGGCGTCCACGATGGCGGCGTTGATGCCGATGGCATTCCGGTCGCGGCCAACGGCGGCGTGACGTCACTCGACACCGATGGCGACGGCCTCGTTGATCGATTGGATCTCGACTCCGATGGCGACTTGATCCCCGATCAGGTCGAAGCCCAGCCGACCGCCGGCTACCAGTCGCTGACCAATGTCAACAACGCCGCCAATTTCGGCGTCAACGACATCGCCCTGTTCGCGCCATCCGACACCGATGGTGATGGAACCTTCGACTTCCGCGATTTCGATCCGATTCCGATGGCAAGTCCGACCTCGTTGAAAGCGGCTGACCGCGACAGGCGTCGATGCCAACGGCGATGGTGCAGATGACGTCACCGCAACGTCCTATGGCGACGGCGATGGCAGCATCAACAATCCACAAGCAGCGCTTGCTAACGAAGTCCGGCGACACCAGCCAGGTCGCATATCGCGAAGGCGCGGACACCGATGGCGACAGCGTCGAAGACCACATCGACATCGACGACGACAACGACGGCATCCTCGACATCATCGAGGATACCAATGGCCAGTCGGCAGACGCGCTCGCCGACCTCGACGTGCCAGCCATCAACACCGGCGGCGCCAATACCAGCGTCACGGGCACCATGCCCGACGGCAATACCTTCACCATCGAGCGGGTCGATCCGGTCACGGGTAATCCGGTGCCATTCCGCCAGAATTCCAACACCGGCGATCCATTGGTGGTGATCGGTGAAAGCTCGACGAACTTTGCCGCGGGCGGCACACAGCCGGGCGTTGCGGGCGCTTTCGAGATGGTGAAGTTCGACGCGCGTGATAACCCCAACAACACGCCCGGCGATCCGCTGTCTTTCGTCATTACCTTCGACACGCCGCAGACCAATCCGGTCATCAATATCTCGGGCACCGCCAACCGGATCATCACGACGGATGTCCCATCGACGCTCAATCCAGGCGCGGCGGTCTATCTCAACAACTCTGGAACAGCCGTGGTCTCGGCGATCACCAACGGCGTACAGATCATCGGCGATCACACGCTCGATGCGGCAACGATGTCGCTCACGATCGACGGCACGGTAACCTCGGTCACGCTCACGCTGGCCGAGTACCAGGACATCACGACGACCACCAACAACGCGTTCGCAGGCTCTCTGGACAACTTCGGCATCGTCATCTCCGGCAACACGTTTGCCAATGACGCAGATGGCGACGGCATCCTGAACTCGCTCGACATCGACAGCGATGATGACGGCATCACCGACAACATCGAAGCCCAGACGACGGACGGCTACATCGCGCCGTCTGGCACGGGCGCCAGTATTACCGACATCGATGGCGACGGGCTCGACGATGCATACGATGCCAATACCGCCGACACCACAAGTGCGGCTTCCCTCGGCCTGACGCCGGTCAACACCGACGCAGCCGGTGCGACGGGTGTCATCTATACGCCCGACACGACACCGGACTATATCGACACCGATTCCGATGGCGACGGCACCGCCGACGTCTTCGAGAACGGCCTTGGCGTCGCCCCTGTTTCGCCAACGCAAGGCGATGCCGATGGCGATGGTCTCAAGGACGCCTTCGAGACAGTCATCGACGGTAATGCCAATGACGGCTTCGTCGTCAACGAAGGCGTCACCGATCCGCTCCAGGCCGAAGCCAACAACAACGGCTATCTGCCGGATGACGGCGATGCGGTGGCAGGTTCCATCGTGCCGCTGACGGCGGACCTCAACTTCCGCGACGCTGTGACGGACAACCAGCCCCCCGTCGACGGCGATGAGACGAACACCGTTCCGCAAAGTGAGACGACGGATGTCCTGGCCGCTGCCGGCCTTCTCGCCAATGCCAGCGATGCCGATGGTGATCCACTCACCATCACGGGCTATACGATTGATGGCGTCCCCGGCACACAGACCGTCGGCACACCCGTCTACATCTCTGGCGTCGGCTCGATCACGATCGGCGCGGACGGCGGTTATTCCTTCACGCCGGTGATCGGCTACTCGGGCGCTGTTCCCGTCATCACCTATACGGTCGATGACGGCAACGGCGGCACCGACACCTCGACACTGTCTCTGACCGTCGATCCGGTCCCGACACCGCGCGCTTCAGGCATCGACACCGACAACGACGGTATCGACGACGACATAGACCTTGACGACGACAACGACGGCATCCTCGACGAGGACGAGGGCACGTTCGTTGAGGGCGAATCGCCGATCACCGACCTTGTCCTGGTGCTCGATGGATCGAACAGCGTCTTCTTCTTCAACTTCCTGGACATGCTCGAGTCGACGGCAAGCGCCATCGAAGACCAATCCGTCGTCCCGCACAACGGATCGGTCCGCCTCACGGTCGTCCAGTTCGCGACAACCGCCCGGGTCGAGCTCGCACCCGTCATCGTCAATGGATCGAACATCGCCTCGATCGCCGCGACCATTCGCAATATCGAATACATGGACCAGGGGTCTTTAACGCACACGGGTATCGATCTCGCGGTGTCCGAGCTTGCCGGCCTCAGCCCTGTCTCCGCCAATCAGACCATGGTGCTCATCACGGACGGCGCGCCGGAGAACGTTACCGCTGCCACAACGGCTGTGACCAACGCTCAGGCCGCCGGGATCGACACCTTGAACGTGATCGGTATTGGCACCGAGGTTGACGACGCCTTCAACGAAAGCGTCGTCTTCCCGCAACCCGCCGACGATGACGACGGCTTCTATGTCAAGGCGAACACCTTCGCGGCGTACGAGAACGCGCTCCGGCAGGTCGTTGGAACCTCCGTTCCCGTCCTTGTCGATGTCGACAGCGATGGTGACGGCACCGTCGACCGTCTCGACCTCGACGCCGACAACGACGGCATCTCGGATCTGACCGAAAGCGGACAGGACGCATCCGTGGTCGACACCAACAACGACGGCATCGTCGACGGCACGGTCCTCGCCAACGGCGTGCCCGTCCAGGCCAACGGCGGCCAGGATCCCGCCGATAGTGACGGCGATGGCCGTGACGACTTCCGCGATCTCGACAGCGACAACGACGGTATTGTCGACACCGTCGAGGCGCGTCCGACGGCGGGCTACGTTGCCAACGACGGAGACGTTACCGACAACGACAACGACGGCGACGGTGTCATCGACATCTTCGATGCCAATGAAGGCGCCGGCACGTTCGGCGGCACATTCACGGCGCCGGTCGACACCGACGGCGATGGCACGGCGGACTTCCGCGACCTCGACTCGGACGACGACGGTCTGACCGACTTCGCCGAAAGCGGCCTCACGCCAGGTGCCGATGCGAACAACGACGGTGTCGGCGACGCTCTCGGCGCCACCCTCGGCGATCCCGACGGGATCGTGAACGATCCCCAAGCGGTGCTCGCCAATGAAGTCGGCGACACGACGGAGGTTGCCTACCGCGAATTCACCGACATCGACAACGACGGTCTCTCCGCCAACCACGATCTCGATGATGACAACGACGGTATTCTGGATACAGCGGAAGGGTACAGTACAGAAGCAGTGTCATTCCAAATCAATACCTTTGGAGTGCCGACACCAGTCAGTGCTGGCGCGGATCCTGCGGATATCCAGGCAGGCGATGTCTTTGTCTATTCAAATATCGCAACAGGGCTGGACTTGCGTGTTGGCATCATCGAGAAAGTGGGTGCCGCTTCTTTAAATGGTGGCGAGATTGACGTTGGAAACCAAGGTCTTGCTGATGAATATGTGGTATATGACTTGTCAGTCGTTGAATCTGGTTCCGTTACGACTGCAAATCTTGCCGGAACCTCGACTTCGATCGTGAATGCTGAGTTGTTTATTGGCGATTTGGATTCAAATGGTTTTAATTTTTCTGATTATGGCGGATATGAAACAAGCGTCGGCTCAGCCCCAAGTGCTGTTTCAGTCGGTTCTCAGCTTACCGGTTTGAGCGGCGTTGGACCTGCAGGAAGCTTCGACAGTTATGCTTTGCAAGTGTTCGGTACCGTCAACAATACTAATAGCAATCCCGATTTTGGCGTCAGCTTGCAATATGACAACTTCACGAGCGGTAGGTTTGTGCATGGCGTAACAGGTCTGACGCAACCCTTTGACCGTGGGGCCTTTTTGTCACTGACGGGTACGATTGTAACAACCGTTGACCGTGACAATGACGGCATTGCCGATCACCTCGATCTCGATAGCGACAACGACGGCATCTCCGATCTCCAGAGCGACGGGCGGCACGGGCGTTGCCCTGGCTGACACCAACAACGACGGCACGA
This sequence comes from uncultured Alphaproteobacteria bacterium, assembly GCA_963696075.1. Taxonomy (GTDB): domain Bacteria; phylum Pseudomonadota; class Alphaproteobacteria; order Rhizobiales; family Hyphomicrobiaceae; genus CAJQQK01. The sequence goes on from CAVOJD010000006.1 coordinate 653,441, forward strand.
TCTCCTGGCCGAATCTCGTGGCCGCCGGCGCGACCGGGACCGGCGACATCGACGGCGATGGCCTGATGGACATCTTCGATGCCGACACGGCCGATATCAGTGCGGCGGCCTCCGTCGGCACCACGCCGATCGACAGCGACGGCGACGGCCTCACCGACCAGATCGACCTCGATGCGGACGGCGATGGCATCGCCGACACGATCGAGGCGCGCCCGACGGCGGGCTATGTCGCCAACGACGGCAACGTCACTGACAACGACGCCGATGGCGATGGCGTCATCGACATCTTCGATGCCAACGACGGCACCGGCACCTTCGGCGGCACGTTCGCGGCGCCCGAGGACACCGACGGCGATGGAACCGTCGATTACCTCGACACAGACTCGGATGACGACGCCTTGCTGGACAGCGCCGAAAGCGGCCTGACGCCAGGCGCCGACGCCAATGGGGATGGCATCGGTGACGGGACAGGTGCGTCCTATGCCGACCCCGATGGGATCGTAAACAATCCGCAGACGGCGCTCGCGAACCAGACCGGCGACACCACCGAGGTCGGCTACCGCGAAGTCAACGATCCGCCGATCCCGGTCGATCCGCTCGGCCCCCTCAACCTCAATCCGACGGGCGACGCTCATGAGGTCCAGGGCTTCGACAACGAGCTGATATCGATCGACCTGTCCGAAGGCTTCAGCGACCCCAATGGCGACCCGCTGAGCTTCACCGTTGACATGACGGGCGCGCCCGCATGGCTGACGTTCGATCCTTTGACCAACACCTTCACCGGCACGCCGCCCATCGACAACCCCGGCGACACGGCGGGCGTCACATTCGTCATTCCTGTTACGGTTGACGATGGCGCTGGCGGCACGCTGACCTCGTCTGTGACGTTCCGGATCGATAACCCGGCGCCGATCGCATTCGCCGAAACGACCACGACCACACACAACACCCCGGTGGTCGTCGACTTCCTGGCGAATGACATCGAACCCGACGGCGATCCACTGACGGTGACGAGCGCAACGCTCGTCAATCCGGCTGACGGCACGCTGACCCAGGACCCTGTGACGCTTGCATGGACCTTCACCCCGGCTGTCGGTTTCGTCGGCGACGCTGTCATCAACTACACGATTGAGGACCAGGACGGCGGAACATCTTCCTCGACCCATACGGTCACGGTGGCCAACGCCCCGCCGACCCGGTCGACCCGAACCCGGGCGACCCGACAACGCCGGAGCCCGATCCGCTCGATCCCAACAACCTGATCGTGCCGGGCACCGACAACGTCGCCCTGACGCTGAACCTCAACGACTACTACGACGACCCCAACGGCGATCCGCTGAGCTACACCGTCGACATGACGGGCGCGCCAGCCTGGCTGACGTATGATGCAGCAACCCAGACGTTCTCCGGCACGCCGCCGGTCGACAACCCGGGCGATGCGGCAGGCAGTACCTACGCCATCCCGGTGACCGTCGATGACGGTAACGGGGGCAGTGTGTCCGCGACGGTGACGTTCCGGATCACCAACCCAACGCCGGATGCGGTCGACGATACGACGGTGACGACGGTCGGCACGGCCGTGGTGGTGCCGCTGCTCGCCAACGATACCGATCCCGACGGCGATCCGCTGACGGTGACGGGCGCAACGCTCGCCGACCCGACCCAGGGCACGCTGAGCCAGGACCCGGTCACGCTTGAATGGACCTTCACGCCCTCGGCGACGTTCGTCACGGGCTCCGCGGTCATCAACTACACGATTGAGGACCAGGATGGCGGCACGGATACCGCGATCCACACCGTGACCATCGGCAATGCACCGCCGATCGCCGGTTGACCCGGTGCCGGGCGACCCGACAACGCCGGAGCCCGATCCGCTGGATCCCAACAACCTGATCGTGCCGGGCACCGACAACGTCGCCCTGACGCTCGACCTCAACGACTACTACGACGACCCCAACGGCGATCCGCTGAGCTACACCGTCGACATGACGGGCGGCACCTGCCTGGCTGACGTATGACGCAGCAACCGAGACGTTCTCCGGCACGCCGCCGGTCGACAACGCGGGCGATGCGGCAGGCAGTACCTACGCCATCCCGGTGACCGTCGATGACGGTAACGGGGGCAGTGTGTCAGCAGTACGGTGACGTTCCAGATCACCAACCCGACGCCGGATGCGGTTGACGATACGACGGTGACGACGGTCGGCACGGCCGTGGTGGTGCCGCTGCTCGCCAACGATACCGATCCGGACGGCGATCCGCTGACGGTGACGGCGGCAACGCTGGCCGACCCGACCCAGGGCACCCTGAGCCAGGACCCGGTCACGCTTGAATGGACGTTCACGCCCTCGGCGACGTTCGTCACGGGCTCGGCGGTCATCAACTACACGATTGAGGACCAGGATGGCGGCACGGATACCGCGATCCACACCGTGACCATCGGCAATGCGCCGCCGGCACCACAGCCGCCAGTGACACCGCCGCCGGGCGAGCCGCCGGTCATCGTGGATCCGCTCGATCCGAACAACCTGATCGTCGAGGCGACGGACAACGTCGCCGCTGACGCTGGAAATCGACAATCATTTCGTCGACCCCAACGGTGATCCGCTGAGCTACACCGTCGACATGAGCGCGGCACCTGCCTGGCTGACATATGACGCAGCAACCGAGACGTTCTCCGGCACGCCGCCGGTCGACAACCCGGGCGATGCGGCAGGCAGTACCTACGCCATCCCGGTGACCGTCGATGACGGTAACGGGGGCAGTGTGTCCGCAGACGGTGACGTTCCGGATCACCAACCCAACGCCGGATGCGGTGGACGATACGACGGTGACGACGGTCGGCACGGCCGTGGTGGTGCCGCTGCTCGCCAACGATACCGATCCCGGACGGCGATCCGCTGACGGTGACGGCGGCAACGCTCGGCCGACCCGACCCAGGGCACGCTGAGCCAGGACCCGGTCACGCTTGAATGGACCTTCACGCCCTCGGCGACGTTCGTCACGGGCTCCGCGGTCATCAACTACACGATTGAGGACCAGGATGGCCGCACGGATGGATCCCGTGACACGGCAAGCGCCGCGATCCGTGAAGGGCGAAAGCACCGCTGATCCAACACCGTGACCATCGGCAATGCGCCGCCGACGCCGGTTGACCCGAACCCGGGCGATCCGACAACGCCGGAGCCCGATCCGCTGGATCCCAACAACCTGATCGTGCCGGGCACCGACAACGTCGCCCTGACGCTCAACCTCAACGACTACTACGACGACCCCAACGGCGATCCGCTGAGCTACACCGTCGACATGACGGGCGCACCGGCCTGGCTGACGTATGATGCAGCAACCGAGACGTTCTCCGGCACGCCGCCGGTCGACAACCCGGGTGATGCGGCCGGCAGTACCTACGCCATCCCGGTGACCGTCGATGACGGTAACGGGGGCAGTGTGTCCGCGACGGTGACGTTCCGGATCACCAACCCCACGCCGGATGCCGTCGACGATACGACGGTGACGACGGTCGGCACGGCCGTGGTGGTGCCGCTGCTCGCCAACGATACCGATCCCGACGGCGATCCGCTGACGGTGACGGCGGCAACGCTCGCCGACCCGACCCAGGGCACGCTGAGCCAGGACCCGGTCACGCTTGAATGGACCTTCACGCCCTCGGCGACGTTCGTCACGGGCTCCGCGGTCATCAACTACACGATTGAGGACCAGGATGGCGGCACGGATACCGCGATCCACACCGTGACCATCGGCAATGCGCCGCCGACGCCGGTTGACCCGAACCCGGGCGACCCGACAACGCCGGAGCCCGATCCGCTTGATCCCAACAACCTGATCGTGCCGGGCACCGACAACGTCGCCCTGACGCTCAACCTCAACGACTACTACGACGACCCCAACGGCGATCCGTTGAGCTACACCGTCGACATGACGGGCGCGCCAGCCTGGCTGACGTATGATGCAGCAACCCAGACGTTCTCCGGCACGCCGCCGGTCGACAACCCGGGCGATGCGGCAGGCAGTACCTACGCCATCCCGGTGACCGTCGATGACGGTAACGGGGGCAGTGTGTCCGCGACGGTGACGTTCCGGATCACCAACCCAACGCCGGATGCGGTCGACGGTACGACGGTGACGACGGTCGGCACGGCCGTGGTGGTGCCGCTGCTCGCCAACGATACCGACCCGGATGGCGATCCGCTGACGGTGACGGGCGCAACGCTCGCCGACCCGACCCAGGGCACCCTGAGCCAGGACCCGGTCACGCTTGAATGGACCTTCACGCCCTCGGCGACGTTCGTCACGGGCTCCGCGGTCATCAACTACACGATTGAGGACCAGGATGGCGGCACGGATACCGCGATCCACACCGTGACCATCGGCAATGCGCCGCCGACGCCGGTTGACCCGAACCCGGGCGACCCGACAACGCCGGAGCCCGATCCGCTTGATCCCAACAACCTGATCGTGCCGGGCACCGACAACGTCGCCCTGACGCTCAACCTCAACGACTACTACGACGACCCCAACGGCGATCCGCTGAGCTACACCGTCGACATGACGGGCGCACCAGCCTGGCTGACATATGACGCAGCAACCGAGACGTTCTCCGGCACGCCGCCGGTCGACAACCCGGGTGATGCGGCAGGCAGTACCTACGCCATCCCGGTGACCGTCGATGACGGTAACGGGGGCAGTGTGTCCGCGACGGTGACGTTCCGGATCACCAACCCAACGCCGGATGCCGTTGACGATACGACGGTGACGACGGTCGGCACGGCCGTGGTGGTGCCGCTGCTCGCCAACGATACCGACCCGGATGGCGATCCGCTGACGGTGACGGGCGCAACGCTCGCCGACCCGACCCAGGGCACCCTGAGCCAGGACCCGGTCACGCTTGAATGGACCTTCACGCCCTCGGCGACGTTCGTCACGGGCTCCGCGGTCATCAACTACACGATTGAGGACCAGGATGGCGGCACGGATACCGCGATCCACACCGTGACCATCGGCAATGCGCCGCCGACGCCGGTTGACCCGAACCCGGGCGACCCGACAACGCCGGAGCCCGATCCGCTTGATCCCAACAACCTGATCGTGCCGGGCACCGACAACGTCGCCCTGACGCTCAACCTCAACGACTACTACGACGACCCCAACGGCGATCCGTTGAGCTACACCGTCGACATGACGGGCGCGCCAGCCTGGCTGACGTATGATGCAGCAACCCAGACGTTCTCCGGCACGCCGCCGGTCGACAACCCGGGCGATGCGGCAGGCAGTACCTACGCCATCCCGGTGACCGTCGATGACGGTAACGGGGGCAGTGTGTCCGCGACGGTGACGTTCCGGATCACCAACCCAACGCCGGATGCCGTCGACGGTACGACGGTGACGACAGTCGGCACGGCCGTGGTGGTGCCGATCTGCTCGCCAACGATACGGACCCTGATGGCGATCCGCTGACGGTGACGGCGGCCACCTTGGCTGATCCGACGCAGGGCACGCTGACGCAGGACCCGGTCACGCTTGAATGGACCTTCACGCCCTCGGCGACGTTCGTCAGTGGTTCCGCGGTCATCAATTACACGATTGAAGACCAGGACGGCGCGACGGATACCGCGATCCACACGGTGACCATCGGCAACGAACCGCCGGCACCACAGCCGCCAGCGACACCGCCGCCGGGCGAGCCGCCGGTCATCGTGGATCCGCTCGATCCGAACAACCTGATCGTCGAGGCGACGGACAACGTGCCGTTGACGCTTGGAATCGACAATCATTTCGTCGACCCCAATGGTGATCCGCTGAGCTACACCGTCGACATGAGCGCGGCACCTGCTTGGCTGACATATGACGCAGCAACCGAGACGTTCTCCGGCACGCCGCCGGTGGACAATGCCGGGGTGGATTACGTCATCCCCGTCACCGTCGACGACGGCAACGGCGGCACCGTCAACAGTACGTTGACGTTCCAGATCACCAACCCAACGCCGGATGCGGTCGATGATACGACGGTGACGTCGGTCGGCACGGCCGTGGTCGTGCCGCTGCTCGGCAACGACACCGATCCGGATGGCGACCCGCTGACGGTGACCTCGGCCACTTTGGCAGACCCGACGCAGGGCACCCTGAGCCAGGACCCAGTGTCTTTGGAGTGGACCTTCACGCCCTCGGCAACGTTCATTTCCGGCTCCGCGGTCATCAACTACGCGATTGAGGACCAGGACGGCGCGACGGACATCGCGATCCACACCGTGACCATCGGCAACGCGCCGCCCGTGCTTGAGCCGCCGGTGACACCCCCGCCGGGTGAACCGCCCTACGTCGTTGATCCGGCCGATCCGGGCAACCTGATCGTCGAGGCCACCGACAATGTGCCGCTGATGCTTGGCATCGCCGACAAGTTCACCGACGCGAATGGCGATCCGCTCGCCTTCACGGTCGACATGACGGCAGCGCCCGCGTGGCTGACGTACGATGCCGCCACCAACACGTTCTCCGGCACGCCGCCGGTGGATAACGCGGGCGTCGACGTCGTCATCCCGGTGACCGTCGACGACGGCAACGGCGGCACGCTCAATGCCTCGGTGACCTTCCAGATCACCAACCCGGTGCCGGATGCCATCGATGATGCGGTCGTCACGACGATCGGCACGCCTGTGGTCGTGGACCTGCTGGCCAATGACACGGACGCTGACGGCGATCCCCTGACGGTGACGAGCGCCACGCTCGCCGATCCGACGCAGGGGACCTTGACCCAGGATCCGGTCACACTGGCATGGACCTTCACGCCGTCGGCAACGTTCGTCTCGGGCTCCGCGGTCATCAACTACACGATCGAAGATCAGGATGGTGCGACGGATACCGCGATCCACACCGTGACGATGGGCAATGAACCGCCGGTTCTCGAGCCGCCGGTGACACCGCCGCCGGGTGAACCGCCCTACGTCGTCGATCCAGCCGATCCGGGTAACCTGATCGTCGATGGCACCGACAACGTACCCCTGACGCTGGGTGTCGCAGACAAGTTCACCGACGCCAATGGCGACCCGCTGAGCTACACCGTCGATATGACGGCAGCGCCCGCCTGGCTGACGTATGACGCAGCAACTGAGACGTTCTCCGGCACCCCGCCAGTGGATAACGCGGGCGTCGACTATGTCATCCCGGTGACTGTCGATGACGGCAACGGCGGCACCCTCGATGCCTCGGTCACCTTCCAGATCACCAACCCGGTGCCGGATGCCATCGATGATGCCATCGTCACGACGATCGGTACGCCTGTGGTTGTGGACCTGCTGGCCAATGACACGGACCCCGACGGCGATCCCCTGACGGTGACCTCGGCAACCTTGGCCGACCCGACTCAGGGGACGCTGACCCAGGACCCGGTCACGCTCGCCTGGACGTTCACGCCGTCGGCGACGTTCGTCTCGGGCTCCGCGGTCATCAACTACACGATCGAAGACCAGGATGGCGCGACGGATACGGACATTCACACCGTGACCATCGCCAATGAACCACCGGCGCCACAGCCGCCGGTGACGCCGCCGCCGGGTGAACCACCGGTCGTTGTCGATCCGGCTGATCCGAACAACCTGATCGTCGAAGGAACGGATAACGTGCCGCTGACGCTGGGGATCGCGGATAAGTTCATCGACCCGAATGGCGATCCGCTGAGCTACACCGTCGACATGAGCGGCGCCCCCGCCTGGCTGACGTATGATGCGGCAACCGAAACGTTCTCCGGCACACCGCCGGTGGACAATGCCGGGGTGGATTACGTCATCCCGGTCACCGTTGACGACGGCAACGGCGGGACGATCAACAGCACGTTGACGTTCCAGATCACCAACCCGGCGCCGGATGCCGTGGACGAGACCACGCCGGGCGTCGCCGGCCAGCCGGTCATCGTCGACCTGCTTGCCAACGACATTGATGTCGATGGTGATCCAATTGCAGTGACCACGGCAACCCTGGCCGATCCGTCAGCCGGAACGCTGGTGCAGGACCCGGCAACGTTTGCCTGGACCTTCACGCCGGCACCGGGCTTCTCAGGCCCGGCCGTGATCAACTACACGATCGAGGACCAGGACGGCGCGACGGATAGCGCGATCCACACAATCGACGTGCCCAACGTGCCACCAGTCCTGATCGACCCCGAGCCCGTGCCTGGCACGCCCGAAATCGATCCGGCCGACCCTGGCAACCTGATCGTGCGGGGCAACGACAACGAACCGTTGATCCTCGATCTGGGGCCGTATTTCAGGGACGACAATCTCGACGATCTGACGATCTCGGTGGATCCCTCGACGATTCCCACCTGGCTGACCTGGGATCCCGTCACGAACACGCTCTCTGGCACGCCGCCGGTCGACAACGAAGGCATCGACTACGTCATTGCCATCTCGGTCGATGACGGCAAGGGCGGCGTCTTCAACGGGACGGTCACGTTCGACATCACCAACCCGGCACCGGATGCAGTGGATGAAACCACTGCCGGCATCGCCGGTCAGCCGGTCATCGTCGACCTGTTGGCGAACGATGTCGATCCGGACGGCGATCCGATGACCGTGATCAGCGCCACCCTCGCCAATCCGGCGGACGGGACGCTGGTTCAGGATCCGGCAACGCTGGAATGGACCTTCACGCCGGCACCTGGCTTCTCCGGCCCGGCCCTGATCAACTACACGATTGAGGACCAGGACGGCGCAACGGATACGGCGACCCATACGGTCGATGTGCCGAACGAGCCGCCGAGCCTCGTGGACCCCGACCCGACACCGGGTACGCCTGAGATCGATCCGGCGGACCCCGGTAACCTGATCATCCGCGGCTTCGATAACGAACCGCTGGAGATCGACCTCGGGCCCTATTTCGAGGACCCGAACCTGGACGAGTTGACGGTCACGCCGGACCCGGCCACGATTCCCTCGTGGCTGACCTGGGACCCCGTAACCAAGACGCTTTCCGGCACGCCGCCGGTCGACAACGAAGAGATTGACTACGTGATCGATGTCGTTGTCGACGACGGCAAGGGCGGTGTCTTCACGGGCTCGCTGACGTTCGAGATCACCAACCCGCCGCCGGTCGCGGTCGACGACGGGCCGTTCAAGGTCACCGAAGGCTTGGAGCTGACGTTGGCAGTCCTCGACAATGATGGTGATCCCGACGGCGATCCCATCCGTGTCGTCGAGGCATCGAGCCCCAACGGCAACGTGGTTGTCCTGCCCGACGGAACAATCGTGTTCACACCCGATTTGGGCTTCGTTGGCACCACCGAGATCGTCTACACGATCACCGACGATGACGGCGGCTTTGACACCGCGATCGTCACCGTCGAGGTCGAGCCCGCGATCTTTGTGGCCCCGCCCGAGGACCAGCCGCCGGTGAAGCCTGACGCGCCCGTGGTCACCTACGACCACGACGTCGAGGGCGGCATTCTCGCAACCTCCCGCGCGATCACCGACCAGTGGCGTGACGAAGCAGAGCGCCGCGGCGCCCTGGCTGAGCATGCCAACCCCTACCTCAGGGCGTTAAGCGGCTTCTCGCTGAAGTTCGGCGATGATGCCTGGTACTCGCCGAAGGACGACGGGTCCGCTGTGCGCCTGGAATCGATTGTGACTCGCGGCGTACTCAGCCTCTCGCTGTTCGATATCAGCGAGCCGGATGCGCCCCGCGTCCAGCAATACGAGATCCGTATGCTCGACGGCAGCGACGTGCCGGCATGGCTCGAATGGCCGGGATCGGCAATGCTGCAAGGCCACGTGCCGGCCCACATCGACTATCTCGACTTGGAGATTGCGGTGAAGTTGCAAGATGGCCGTGAGATCATCCAGCCGATCCGCCTGTGGACCAAAACCGGTGTCATCGAACCCCTGCCCGCCCAAAAGGCGAGCATCGGGGCGGGTGAGAACCGCAGGGCTGACGCCGAAGCCACATCACCGATCGAGACCCAACTCGCCCGCCTGGGCAGCGCCCTAGCCCTGGCCGAGTAACCCAGGCGATCGAGCGAGTTGAAGAAAGGCGCGGCAGCATAAGGCTGGCGCGCCTTTTTCTATTGCCGGCAGGGTCGGCACTTGACCGCGACCGGCTGCACCGGGAGGGACGCAGCCTCATCGCGAAGGCCGGCCAAAACGTTTCCGGATCGTTTCAAAATAAAACTACAGGTTGAAGAAAATTCGCTTTGACTTTCGAAGTCTGGCGCCGGGTTTCGTTTGCACCTTTCAACGGCGAGCAAAACCTCTACATGCACTCAGGAAATTAAATCAACCTGTAGGTGCATTCGATCGTGGCCCTTTACGAATCTCAAATGATGCCGGAGATGAAGGCGAAAGACACCAAAAACCGGTGCCTGGGTTCAGGAATGTGCCACGCCACGGAGGCGGCGGACCGCGGTGGTTGGGCCGGCACGAGCCGCCCAAAATGCTGTGCATATCTCCATCATACCCATCTCGATCAGCCTGATAGCGGGCAGTGCCACGAAATTGGCTGTGAATTGATCGGCAACCCTGGATTGCAGGCCATGGGTGAATCGGGCACCCAACCAGAGATGGCAAGAAATATCGTTTGCAACTGGAAGGGTGGCGTGGTGTCGGCAAAGTCAAACATCAAGCAAGCAACGAACGTCGTACCGCTCATCCTGCCGCGGTCCCGGCCAGGACAGGCGGACGCGGTCGTCCACGCCCGCCGTGCCGACGGCATTCTCACCCTCACCGTTGAATTCATTGGCCTGCCAGCCAGCGAACAGATCGGCCTCTATGCCTGCGTGACGCTGGCCGACGGGCGTGCACTTCCAGCCTGGTTCGAGCGCACAGCGTCAAACCAATTCGCGGGCCGGCCCCCGCCGTCCACGGGCACGCTGGAGCTCATTGCGCGCGCCTGGCGCACCGACGAAGGCCGCAGCGAGCGCCGCTTTCGCATCGACACCGACACCGGGGCAATCGTCTGGAGCCGGCAGCCGGACGCCGCGCCGCCACCCCTTTTCGGCGAACAACTCGCACGCTTCTCGGAGTTGGGAGATGCGGGTGCCGGCCACCTTGCAGGTCTCCTCGGCAGCGACGGCATCGACTCATCCTGATCCGCCTGCGCCCACCACCTGATCCCGCCAATTAAAGCCATTCAACGGCCACTCCGTCTCCCCATCGAGGTTCCCAAATGTCCAACACTGCCAACCAGCCGACCGCCGAACTCGTCGCCCTCCTGAACCAGCTCGGCGCCATCACCCCGCAAAAGCCGATGCGCCTGATGCTCGAACCGCGCGTCGTGTTCGATGCCGCCGGCGTGGCGCTCGCAGCCGATGCCGTTGACGTGCCCGACGCCGCGACGGCCGCCGACGCAACCAGCGTCGAAGCCGACGCCGCTGCCACGCATGCGGGCCTCGTCGAAGCGCTGCAGTCATCCGAGCCCGCATCCGAGGCAGCCAGCATTGTCTTCATCGACGCCGGCGTCACCGACGCCGAGACGCTCGCCAACGCCGCCCAGCCGGACTCCGAAGTCGTCTTCCTCACCGCCGACCGCGACGGTATGGAGCAGATCGCCCAGTACCTCGAAGGCCGCTCCGGCATCGGTGCTGTCCACATCCTCTCCCACGGTGATACGGGTGAAGTCCGCCTCGGCGACAGCGCGCTCACGACGGCCTCGATCGCCGGCGACCATGCCGACGAACTCGCCGTCATCAAGGCGGCGCTCTCCGCCGATGCCGACATCCTGATCTACGGCTGTGATGTCTCCAACGGCGCGTCGGGCGAGGCGTTCGTCAATGCGCTTGCCGCGGCGACCGGCGCCGACATTGCCGCCTCGACGGACGACACCGGCGCTGCCGACAAGGGCGGCGATTGGGATCTCGAGACCAGCGTCGGCACGATCGAGGCGCAAGCGCTGGAGGCGGCCGACTTCAAGGGCATCCTGGTCGATACCGACGGTGACGGCCTCGACGACGCCGATGATCTCGACGACGACAATGACGGCATTCTGGATACTGTCGAGGATGGGCCAACAGAATCAGCTGGCCTCTTCAGCACTATTGGCGCTCCCGGTAGCAATGTCGTTGATGGCAGTTCCTATCCAATTACGCCCGACACCACGATCACCTACGACCTCGCGATCAACTCAGGCTCAGGCACCGTTCGAACCTACGACGCAGGCGCCAATGGTGACGCACTCCGCCTCCAGGCTTCGGGTAGCAGCAGTTTCGCCGGTGAATTGGATTTGACGTTCTCATCGTCTGTGCGCAACGTTTCGTTTGCGCTCACTGATTTCGACAATCTCGAGACTTATACGGTCAATATTTACGACCCGGACGGCAATCTCTACGACCTTGCGGCCGCCGGCGTGACTTCGATTGGCACAAACTTACTACAAACTGGAAACACTTTTGCCGAACAATTTGATTCCGGTAACTCCAACGGCGATTCACCAAGCGATCCGTTTGGCAGCGTGTACTTCAACATTGCAGGATTGGTTTCGCGCATCGAAATCGACTTCACGCATTCAAAAGCTAGTTCATCTGTCCGCTTGCTTGAGCCAACATTCACGGTCGTGTACGACACCGACTCTGACGGGATCATCGACAGTCTCGATCTCGATAGCGACAATGACGGAATTTCTGATCTGGTCGAAAGCGGTCAGGATGCAGCGGTTGTCGACACCGACAACGATGGCATTGTTGATGGCCCAGTCAACATTGTCACCGGCATTGCAGCCGCAGCCGCCGGTGGCGTGACGCCGATCGACTCGGATGGCGACGGCCTCACCGACCAGCTCGACCTCGACAGTGACAACGACGGCATCGCCGACACGATCGAGGCGCGCCCGACGGCGGGCTATGTCGCCAATGACGGCAACGTCACCGACAACGACGCGGATGGCGATGGCGTCATCGACATCTTCGATGCCAACGACGGCACCGGCACCTTCGGCGGCACGTTCGCGGCACCTGAGGACACCGACGGCGACGGCACCGCCGACTATCTCGACACCGACAGCGATGATGACGGCCTGCTCGATGCAGCCGAAAGCGGCCTGACACCGGGCGCCGACACCAACGGCGACGGCATCGGCGACGGGACAGGTGCGTCCTATGCCGATCCAGACGGCATTGTGAACAACCCGCAGACGGCACTCGCCAACCAGTCCGGTGATACGGCGCAGGTTGGCTACCGCGAGCTGGCGAACAACCCGCCTGTCGACCCCGACGACACCAACACGGTCACGGAGAACACCGTCCTCGCCGTCGACGCCGCCAACGGCCTCCTGAACGGCGCCACCGATGCCGATGGCGACACGCTGACCATCACCGAATTCACCATTCCGGGAGTCGCCGGCACTCACGCCGCCGGCGATTCTGTCACGATCCCGGGCGTCGGGACCGTGCAGATATTCGTGGACGGTGCTTACAACTTCGGCCCCGTTGCCGGTTACACCGGCCCGGTCCCCGTCATCACCTACACCGTTGCCGACGGCAATGGCGGCACGGATACCTCGACGCTGGCATTGACGATTGCGCCTGACCACGACGGCGATGGCATTGCTGACGTTGACGATCTCGACGACGACAATGACGGCATTCTGGATACGGTTGAAGGGTACAGTACAGAAGCAGTGTCATTCCAAATCAATACCTTTGGAGAGCCGACACCAGTCAGTGCTGGCGCGGATCTGGCGGATGTCCAAGCAGGCGATGTCTTTGTCTATTCAAATATCGCAACAGGGCTGGACTTGCGTGTTGGCATCATCGAGAAAGTGGGCACCGCTTCTTTAAGTGGTGGTCAGATTACTGTTGGAGGTTCGAAGGTCTTGCTGATGAATATGTGGTGTATGAAATCACAGTCGTTGAATCTGGTTCCGTTACGACTGCAAATCTTGCCGGAACCTCGGCTTCGATCGTGAATGCTGAGTTGTTTATTGGCGATGTGGATTCAAATGGCTGCGAATTTTTCTGACTATGGCGGATATGAAACAGGTGTCGGCTCAACCCCAAGTTCTGTTTCAGTCGGCTCTCAACTTACCGGTTTGAGCGGCGTCGGACCTACAGGAAGCTTCGACAGTGTATGCTTTGCAAGTGTTCGGTACCGTCAACAATACCAATAGCAATCCCGATTTCGGCGTCAGCTTGCAATATGAAAACTTCACGAGCGGTAGGTTTGTGCATGGCGTATCAGGTCTGAACGCAAGTCTTTAGACCGCGGGGCCTTTTTGTCACTGACGGGTACGATTGTAACAACCGTTGACACGCGACGATGACGGCATTGCCGATCACCTCGATCTCGACAGCGACAACGACGGCATTTCCGACCTCCACGAGTTCGACGGGCGGCACGGGCGTTGCCCTGGCTGACACCAACAACGACGGCACGATCAGCCTGGCCGAATCCGTGGCCTTCGGCGCCACCGGCAACGGCGACATCGACGGCGATGGCCTGATGGACATCTTCGATGCCGACACCGCTGACACCTCCGGCGCGGCCTCCGTCAGGGCACCACGCCGATCGACAGCGACGGCGACGGCCTCACCGACCAGCTCGACCTCGACAGCGGACGGCGACGGCATCGCCGACACGATCGAGGCGCGCCCGACGGCGGGCTATGTCGCCAATGACGGCAACGTCACCGACAACGACGCCGATGGCGATGGCGTCATCGACATCTTCGATGCCAACGACGGCACCGGCACCTTCGGCGGCACGTTCGCGGCGCCCGAGGACACCGACGGCGACGGCACCGCCGACTATCTCGACACCGACAGCGACGATGACGGCCTGCTCGATGCAGCCGAAAGCGGCCTGACACCGGGTGCCGACACCAACGGCGACGGCATCGGCGACGGGACAGGTGCGTCCTATGCCGATCCAGACGGCATTGTGAACAACCCGCAGACGGCGCTCGCCAACCAGACCGGCAACACGACCGAGGTCGGCTATCGCGAGCTGCCGAACGATCCGCCGGTCCTCGTCGATCCGGACCCGACCGCCGGGACGCCATCCATCGATCCGCTTGATCCCAACAACCTTCTCGTGCCGGCAACGGACAACGTGGCCCTGACGCTCGACCTGACACCCTACTACGAGGACCCCGAAAGCGACGCGCTGACGATCACGCCGGACCCAGCCGACATTCCGGCCTGGCTGACCTTCAATCCCCTGACCAACACCTTCACCGGCACACCGCCGGTCGACAATGTCGGTGACGTCGTGATCGATGTCGCCGTCGATGACGGCATCAACCCGCCGTACGCCTCGACGGTGACGATCCAGCCGGTGAACCCGCCGCCTGTCGCGGTCACGGATACCGTCAACACCACCGAGGCCACGCCGGTCGTCGTCGACCTGCTCGCCAACGACACCGACCCCGACGGTGATCCGCTGACCGTCGTGACGGCGACGCTGGCCGACCCGACCCAGGGCACGCTGATCCAGGACCCGGTGACACTCGAATGGACCTTTACGCCGGCAACCAGCTTCAACGGCACGGCGACGGTGAATTACACGATCCAGGATCAGGACGGCGCGCAGTCGACCTCGACGCATGACATCGTGGTTGCCCCGAATGACCCGCCGGTTCTGACCGACCCGGTCCCGGGTGACCCGGCAACGCCGGAGATCGATCCGCTCGATCCCAACAACCTTCTCGTGCCGGCAACGGACAACGTTGCCCTGACGCTCGACCTGACACCCTACTACGAGGACCCCGAAAGCGACGCGCTGACGATCACGCCGGACCCGGCCGACATTCCGGCCTGGCTGACCTTCAATCCCCTGACCAACACCTTCACCGGCACACCGCCATCGGACAACACCGGTGACGTGGTCATCGATGTGACGGTGAATGACGGCATCAACCCGCCGTACGCCTCGACGGTGACGATCCAGCCGGTCAACCCGGCGCCAGTGGCAACACCGGAGACCGAAAGCACGCCGGAGAACACCCAGCTCACCGGCAACGTGCTCGACAATGAGACCGACCCCGACGGCGATCCGCTGACCGTGACGGCGGCCAGCGTCGACGTCGATGGTAGTGGTGCGCCGGTCGCCCTGGTGCTTGGCACGCCGACGCCGCTGACCGACACTGCCGGCGATCCGATCGGCACGATCACGCTGAACACCGACGGCTCGTACACCTTCGATCCGGAAACCGGCTACAACGGCCCGGTCCCGACCGTCACCTATACGGCCACCGACATCGACGGCGAGAGCGCGGATACGACCCTCGACATCACCGTCACACCGGTGAACGACGTGCCGGTCGATCCCGACGACGTCAACACGGTGACGGAAGACACGACCCTCACCGTCGATGCCGCGAGCGGCCTGCTCAACGGCGCCACCGACGGCGATGGCGACACGCTGACGATCACCGACTTCACGATCGCAGGCGTTGCCGGCACGCAGGTTCCCGGCGCGCCGGTCGCGATCCCCGGCGTCGGGGACCTGACCATCAACGCCGATGGCTCTTACGCCTTCACGCCGGTTGCGAACTACACCGGCCCGATTCCGGTCGCGACCTATACGGTCTCTGATGGCATCGCAACCGATACCTCGACGCTGACGCTCACGATGGTGCCCGTCAACGATGTGCCACTGGCAACGGATGGTCTGTTCCAGACCAACGAAGACGTGCCGGTCAACGGCAATGCGATCACCGAGGATGCCGGCTCCGGCGTCGACAATGATGTCGATGGCGACACGCTGACCCTCGTTGCAGGCTCGGTCGGCACGTTCACGACCACCGAGGGCGGCTCGATCACGCTCGCCGGCGACGGGACGTTCACCTACACCCCGGGCCTCAACTTCAATGGTCTCGACACCTTCGACTACACCATCACGGATGGCAACGGCGGCTTCGATACGGCAACGCTGTTCTTCCAGATCCCGCCGGTGAACGACCCGCCGGTTGATCCGGACGACACCAACACCGTCACCGAGGACGTCACCCTCACCGTCGACGCCGCGAGCGGCCTGCTGACCGGCGCAACCGATCCGGAAGGCGATGCCCTCTCGATCTCCAGCTTCACGATTGCAGGCGAAGCCGGCCCGTTCGTCGTCGGCGCGCCCTACAACCTGGCCGGTGTCGGCACCCTCACGCTCAACGCCGATGGTTCCTACGCCTTCACGCCGGTCGCCAACTACAACGGCCCGATCCCGGTCGTCACCTACACCATCACGGATGGCAATGGCGGCACCGATACCTCGACGTTGACTCTCACCATGGTGCCGGTCAACGACCCGCCGGTCGACGGTGATGAAACCAACACGACAGCCGAAAACACGCCGCTTCTGGTGAATGCGGCGGGCGGCTTGCTGGCCAACGCCACGGATGTGGATGGCGATGTCCTGACCGTCACCGAGTATACGGTGAACGGCACCACCTTCACCGCCGGCACATCGGCAACCCTGCCAGGCGTCGGTGTTCTCACCATCAACGCCGACGGCAGTTATGGCTTCATTCCCGAAACCAACTACGCCGGTCCCGTGCCGCAGGCGACGTACACGATCTCGGATGGCCAGGACACCGATACCTCGACCCTCGATATCACCGTGACGCCGAACGAACCGCCGGTCCTCGTTGACCCGGTCCCGGGTGATCCGGCCACCCCGGAAATCGATCCGGGCGACCCCAACAATCTCCTGGTGCCATCGACCGATGACGTACCGCTGACCCTCGACCTGACACCCTACTACGAGGATCCCGAGGGCGACACGTTGACCGTCACGCCGGACCCGGCGGCAATCCCGTCGTGGCTGACGTTTGATCCGTTGACCAACACGTTCACCGGCACCCCGCCCGTGGACAACACCGGTGACGTCGTGATCCCGATCACCGTCGACGATGGCGTCAACCCGCCCTACGCCTCGACCATCACCATCCAGCCGGTGAACCCGCCGCCGGTCGCGGTAACCGATACCGTCAACACAATGGAGAACGTGCCGGTTTTGGTCGACCTGCTCGCCAACGACACTGACCCCGATGGCGATCCGCTAACGGTCATTTCGGCAACTTTGGCCGATGCGACCCAGGGCACGCTGACCCAGGACCCGGTGACGCTCGCGTGGACGTTCACGCCGGCAACGGGCTTCAACGGCACCGCGACGGTGAACTACACGATCCAGGATCAGGACGGCGCGCTGGCATCGTCCACCCATGACATCGTGGTCGCCCCGAACGAACCGCCGGTCCTCGTTGACCCGGTCCCGGGTGATCCGGCAACGCCGGAGATCGATCCGGGCGATCCCAACAACCTGCTGGTGCCTGCAACTGACAACGTGGCGCTGACGCTCGACCTGACGCCCTACTACGAGGACCCGGAAACCGACACGCTGACGATTACGCCGAACCCGGCGGCAATCCCGTCGTGGCTGACGTTCGATCCGTTGACCAACACGTTCACCGGCACTCCGCCCGTGGACAACACCGGTGACGTGGTGATCCCGATCACCGTCAATGACGGAATCAACCCGCCTTACGCCTCGACGATCACGATCCAGCCGGTGAACCCGCCGCCGGTCGCGGTGACCGATACCGTCAACACCACCGAAAACACGCCCGTTGGCGTTGATCTCCTCGCCAACGACACTGACCCCGATGGCGACCCGCTCACCGTCGTGACAGCGACACTGGCCGACCCGACGCAGGGCACGCTCGTCCAGGACCCCGTGACACTCGCGTGGACGTTCACGCCGACGACGGGCTTCAACGGCACCGCGACGGTCAACTATACAATCGAGGACCAGGATGGCCTTCAGTCGACCTCGACACATGACATCGTCGTCACCCCGAACGAACCACCGGCTCTGACCGACCCGCTCCCGGGCGATCCGGCGACACCGGAGATCGATCCGGGCGATCCCAACAACCTGATCGTGCCGTCAACCGATGGCACGCCGGGAACGTTACCGCTCACCGACTACTTCACCGATCCGGAGAGCGACAATCTCACCATCACGCCGGACTTGTCGGGCGTGCCGCCGACCTGGACGGTTAGCCACGATCCGCTGACGGGTGTGCTGAGCTACACGCCGCCGGTCGACAACAACGGTCCGATCACGATCCCCGTGAGCGTTGATGACGGCATCAACCCGCCGTATACCTCGACGGTGACCCTCGATCCCGCGAACCCGCCGCCGGTTGCGGTGACGGATAGCGTCGGCACGACCGAAAACACGCCGGTCGTGGTGGATCTCCTCGCCAACGATACCGATCCCGACGGCGACCCGCTCACCGTCGTGACGGCGACGCTGGCCGACCCGACCCAGGGCACGCTGACCCAGGATCCGGTGACGCTCGAATGGACCTTCACACCGACGGATGGTCTCAACGGCCTGGTGGTGATCGACTATACGATCGAGGATCAGGATGGCGCGCAGGCAACTTCAACCCATGAGGTGCGCATCCCGCCAAACGATCCGCCGGTCCTCGTCGACCCGAACCCGGGCGTCCCGGGCACGCCGGAGATCAATTCGGGCAATCCGAACGACCTTCGGGTCCCGGCAACGGACAACGTGCCCCTGACGCTCGACCTGACGGATTATTATGAGGACCCCGAGGGTGACCCGCTGACGATCACGCCGGACCCGGCCGATATCCCGTCATGGCTGACCTTCGATCCGGCAACCAACACCTTCACCGGCACGCCGCCAGCCGACAACACCGGCGAGGTGGTGATCAAGGTCGACGTCGACGATGGCGTCAACCCGCCGTACGCCTCCACGATCACGATCCAGCCGCGCAACCCGCTGCCGGTCGCAACACCGGAGGTCGAGACGACCCTGGAAGACACGCCGCTCACCGGCAATGTCCTCGACAATGAGGTCGACCCCGATGGCGATCCGATTGCTGTCACGTCGGCAAGTACGGACGTCGATGGCAGTGGCAACCTGACGGCGCTCGTGCTTGGCGCGCCGACACCGCTGACCAACGCGGCCGGCGATCCGATCGGCACGCTGACGCTCAACACCGACGGTAGCTACGTCTTCGAGCCCGCGCCGGACTATAATGGCCCGGTCCCGCAGGTGAGCTACACCTTGAACGATATCGACGGCGGCAAGGCTGAGACGACGCTGGATATCACCATCACGCCGGTCAACGATCCACCCGTCGCCGTCGATGACGTCTTCACGACGCCGGAAGATACCCCGGTCGTGGTCGATCTCATCCCCAACGACACCGATGTCGACGGCGATCCGCTCACCATCCAGTCGATCAACGGCACGCCGCTGACGCCGGGAACGCCGCAGGTGATTGCGGTGCCGAATGGCACAGTTGAGGTATCGGCCGCAGGTGACATCACCTTCACGCCGGACCCGGACTACAACGGTCCGGTCACCTTCGACTACGTCGTTGCCGATCCCGATGGCCTCACCGACGTTGGCACGGTCAACATCGACGTGACACCGGTCAACGATCCCCCGGTTGCGATCGACGATGGCCTGTTCGAGACGACCGAGGGGCTCGGCGTGACGGTCGACGTGCTCACCAACGACTATGATGTGGATGGCGACCCATTGACGGTCACCGCCGCGTCCAGCCCGGATGGAAAGGTGACCATCAACCCCGATGGTACGATCGTGTTCGAGGCCGTACCGGGCTTCGTTGGCACCACGATCGTGACCTACACCATCACGGACGGCAATGGTGGCTTCGCAACCGCGTCCTTGCAGGTGAAGGTCAATCCAGCGGTCACGCCGTTCCATGTCGACGACCCGCGACCCCCGCAGGCTGTGAGGGCGACAGTGGCGGAGTCGATTGAGGTCGATGGCGACATCCTCGAGACGTCCACCGACATCCGCCGGTTGTTCGAGATCGACGAGATGAACCGTATCGAGCGGACAAGCAGCGACAGTCTGGACCTCGTCACCTTGTCCGGCTTCTCGTTGAAGTTCGGTGACGGCGCCTGGCGCGCCCATGCCGACGACGGTGCAGGCGTCAAGATCGAATCGCTGATCACGAAGGGTGTGCTGCTCCTTCAACTTGAGCGCATCGGTTCCGACCGCGATGTCGAGATCAGGGACTATGTCGTGCGGACCCGCGACGGACAGCCGGTCCCCGGCTGGCTCGAGCGGCCCCAGGCCGACCTGTTGCAGGGACGTGTCCCCTCCGACGTTGAGGTTCTCGAACTTGTCGTCGAGGCGCACCTCTCCGACGGCCGTATCCTCAGCCAGCAGGTTCGGGTGTGGACCATGACAGGCGAAATCAAGCCCCTGCCTGACAACCGCGCCGGGCTGGACGCAGGCGAGGGCTTCGAGGAAGAGGCAGCCAATTCGTGGAGCAGCAAGGCGATCGGGAAGCTGGCGAAAGCGCTTGATTTCTCGAGCTTCACGACGCGCTGATCGAAGCCCGTCGCAGGCGACCCGGCCAGGGTCGCTTGCGAAATCAACAACACGAAAGAAGGCGTCGCCCGGAACCAGGCGACGCCTTCTTTGTAGATCGACCAACGTAAGAGCGGGACTGAAATGTGCCTGCGTTGAGCCGGACGCGAACTCATTCCAGCCCGACGCAGGCTGCCCCGAAGGCTGTCGTCGCGCCTCAATGCGATCGCATCGAGGCCTTGACGATGTGGGAACGCCAGGCGGACGCGTTACCGGCCACTGTCAATTCCGGCAGTTCTTCGGAGTAGGTCGGCGCGTCGATGCCGACGGCGGCAGCCAGTGCGGCGTGCGCACTTTGCAGGTTGGCTTCGGCAAGAAGCTTGCGAACCGCGGCAACCGCCTCGTTGAGCTCCTCGCGCAACAGCGTCTGTTCGCTCACCCGGTCGGCACGATACTCAGCCCGGATGTGATGCAGCAGCTGTTGTTGGGTCGACGCATAGGTCTTGGCCGTATCGAGTTCCCGGCTGATGATGGCGATCCGCGCCCGGCTGACATGGATCTGCGTCATGACGGCAAGCGTCAGCGACAGATCCTTTTGCGCAAGCGCTGCATCCTGCGCCTCGATGACATTGCGGCGTGCCGGATACTGGAACAGACGCATTACATTCCAGCTCGCCTTCGCCCCCCAGTTCACCCACTGGTCGTGCAGCAGGAACGAGTTGGTGTCGATGTTGGCGCCGGCGAACAATTGAATGCCGGGCAGAAGTTCGAGCAGGGCAGCATCGAGTTCCTTGCCGTTGATCCGCCGACGATAGGCGACTTCGCGAAGCTCCGGCCGCTTTTCCATGGCCAGCGCGATCAACGAATCGGGATGCGCCGACAGCGCCTTGGACTGCACCCCTGACGCCGGTCGCGCCAGCTTGAACTGGGCATCCGGCCGTTCGTTGATCAGGGCGGCGAGCTGGATCTTGGCCGATGCCAGCTCACGCTGCAGCTCTTGCAGGGTGCGCCGGATCTCGATCAATTCGCGGCGGTAGGTGATCGCCGTAATCGGAGAGGTCGAGCGGTCTTTGGCCTGGCGCTTCGAAAGCTGGATCATCTGCTCGGCGCGCTTTTCGAGTTTGCGCAACCGGTTGCGCATCAGATCGGCGGCATAGGCGCGCCAATACGTTGTGCGCACCTCCTCGATCAGCTTCTGCACGACGCGGCGCCGGTTCTCCTGGGCAATCATCACTTTGTCGGCGGCCTGACGCGCCCGCACATAGGAGAGGCCGAAGTCCAGGATGTGCCAGCTCAAGGCGAGATCAGCCGTATCGCGCAGCCTGTCCTGCGAGGTTGAGAAGCCGAAGTTCTGCGTGTTGGTGACGAGGTTGTAGCTCGACGAGCCGAGCGTGTTGTTGCGATTGTCGCGAGCCGCACCCGCAACGAGGCCGGGCAGCATCTGTGCGGTCGCGGCGTTGACCTCCGCGGTCCTCAGGGCGGTCTCATACATCTCGACGCGATGGTCGAGGTTGTACTGCACGGCGCGCGCGATCGCCTGCTTCAGCGTCAACGTGCCGGAGACCGGCGTGCGCACTTCCGCAAAGCGCTGCAAGCGCTCGCTACCCTGTTCTTTGAGTTGCAGTTCAGTGATGGGATCGGGCGTGATCACGCAACCTGCAGTGAGCAATGCACTGAGCGTGACGATGATGGACGCCCGACGGGGTGTCGTCGGCATTGTGGTTCTCCAAGATGACAATTTCGAGAGAGCCGCAACGCAATACGGATACGCCAACAACATCGGCGGCCGGGGTCTGACAGTGGACGCAACGTGTCCGAGAAATGCACGTTAAACGTGTGATGAGATTTATGATCGACACAACTTAAGAGGGTGTTAACGCTGAGGCGTGTGTGTCCGCCTGATGCTGGGATCATGCGCGGGTGCGCTGGCGATTTCTGGTGAAAGTGGCAGAAAATGTGGATAAATAGGGGATTGTGTGGGGATATCGTCAGCCGCGAGTTCGCGCCTTTTTCAAGTTAAGAGATATTTTTACAACAATTTATGGTTGCAATAAGTCTCGTATTAAGACATAGCAGTATACACGTTTAGCGTGTGTAGTTGTGTTGTCGCGTCAATGATTTGTGCGATCGGCAACCTAACGAGAGCCCGCTCAACGTGATGCAATCCGCGATCCCGTCATTCCCGATTCTCGCGTGCCGAAGGCAGCGTCCACCGTTTTTTCGATCAGGAAAACGGAGTGGCGGCCTTGACGTGCGCACGCGACCGGCAGCCGCGCCAGCCACTGCGCTGGCGCGGCGCCACCCGCAGCCCTGCCGCGTATCGCGCGTGCCCGCCATCCACGCCTTCTCGATCCAACCGCGCGACCCCACCCGATAGCGCCCCGCCGTCCACCGTCGCGTGACGACGCATCTCTAATTCCTGACCTGCACAATCGAGGCCTGAAATGACCGCTCAGCCGACCACCGAACTCCTCGCTCTCCTGCACAAACTTGGTGCCGTCTCCTCCGAGCGTCCCATGCGCATGGTGCTCGAGCCGCGCGTCGTGTTCGATGCCGCCGGCGTCGCGCTTGCTGCTGACGCCGTCGCCGAAAGCGCCGTCGAAGCGCCGCCGCCGCCCGAGATCCCGAGCGCGGCGGACCTGCAGGTCATCTGCGAATTCGACGATCTGGCCCAGGCGCTCGCGTGCCAGGAGCCGGTCACCGATGCAACCAGCATCGTCTTCATCGATAGTGCCGTCTCCGATCCTGAAATCCTCGCCAACGCGGTGCAGCCCGACTCGGAAGTCGTCTACCTCTCGGCCGACCGTGATGGCATTGAGCAGATGGCCTACTACCTCGAAGGCCGCGCGGGCCTCGGCGCGATCCATATCCTCTCTCACGGGGAAGCCGGCGAGCTGCAACTCGGCGCCACCGCCTTCAACGCCGCCACCATGGCCGGCGAGCACGCTGACGAACTCGCGATCATTCGCGCAGCGCTCGGCGATGATGCCGACATTCTGATCTACGGCTGCGACGTCGCCGCCGGCACGGCCGGCGCGGAATTCATGAATGCCCTCGCGGAGGCGACGGGCGCTGATATTGCCGCCTCGACGGATGCCACGGGTGACGCCGCCCAGGGCGGCGATTGGGACCTCGAAGCACGCGTCGGCGCGGTCGAGTCCCGCCTGATCGACGCGGACTACTGGGAACACCTGCTCGCCGGCATCAATGATGCGCCGGTTCTCGACATTTCCGGCACGCCGGACTTCGGCCGCACCTATGCAGGCGTCGATCTTGCCAACCACGATGGCAACACGGTCGCCCAGATGCTGCGCTCGGCTAATCTGTACAGCCGCGATCCGATCACGGATGCCGACTGGGACGATGACGCCATCGCCGTCGTTGGCGTCAATGACACCAACGGCACCTGGCAATATTCAACGGACGGCGGCACGACATGGACCGCCTTCGGCGCTGTTTCCGAGACCAATGCTGTCTTGCTGGCCGCTGATGCCAATGTGCGCTTTGTCGCCAATACCGGCTATGTCGGTCAGGACCCGACGCTCGATTTCCGTGCATGGGATGGTTCCACCGGCGCCAATGGCGATACCGGCGTCGACACCACCACCAATGGCGGCACAACCGCGTTCTCGACCGACATTGAAACCGCCTTCATCGATGTCATCGACGCGGCAAATGTGGTCACGGTCACATCGGCTGACAACCTCGCGGCTGGCGGGCTCGAAGCAATTATTCAGGCGGTCCCGCAGGATTCCGTCGCTTACATTGAATTCGACGCTTCACTGGAGGGTGTCGTTCTTACCGGTTGGACCACTGGTTTAACAGATATCACTGGTGATACAAATATTTTAATCAATACAATTGAAAAGAGAGATATTACCGTAGAGCCGAATACAAGTTTTGTTGTCGTCGAGCGTTTGGCTTAGAACATACGACAATGCAAGTGTAACATTCGATTCAATGGATATTGGAGAGATAGGATCTGGAATAGCTCAAATATTTCTATATGACAATTCTCATATCACATTCATTGATTCTGTCTATAGAGATACATATACTAGATTTACAGAATCCATAGTGATGGAGGATAACAGTAGTTTTACAGCTATTGATACAAATTTTGAAAGAATGTCTGCAAGAAATCGAGGCAATTTGGTTTCGACTTCCACTGGCGATATAACACTTGTCGGCACGACAGTCGTCCGTGCCAACAACCATTTTAACGGCGGCGGCTCTGGCGGCTTCCTGCGAACAAGTGCGGGAACGCTCATCATTCACGACAGCCTCATTGATGGCCACGGCGATCGAAGTAATGGCCTCTCCGGTGCGGCCGTCAATATCATTGGCGATGGCGAAGTGAATGCCATTATTTCCAATTCAGTCCTGACCGTAACGCGGGCCGCGTCGGACGGCGGCGGTGTTTACGTTTCCAACACGAACGCGCTAAGTCAGGTGGTCATCAACCAATCCACCATTGTCGGCAACCGTTCCGACGCGACCTACTATAGCAGCTCGGCAAACAACGATGGCGATGGTGATGGCGCGGGGGTTTATGTGACCGAGGACGCGTCAGCGTCGGTTCAGATATTCAACTCGCTGATTGCCGCCAACGTCAGTAAGGGCGAGCAGGATGACATCCTTGATCCCCAGGGTCTGGTTCAAATCGATGCGAATTCGATCATTGGGGCAATCAACAAGACTATCGTGACGCCACTGGCCGATATCAAGGTTGATCCCATATCTGGCCGTCTGTTGGATGGCAGCATTGCGATTGACGGCTCGTCCGGCACGACGCCTGCTGGCGTGTTGGAGTCCATCAATTCCAACACGGAGCGATTTGGCACGGATATCACATCGCTCCTGGTGCGGTCGGTGGGTACCGGGGCAGATGTTGGCGCGATCGAAAGCAATTTCGCCAGGGTCCTGATCGACCCCACAGAACTGGTCTATGTCGAGGGCGAAAGCCAGGATTATACCATGCGGCTCAACACCGAGCCGTCCGATGACGTCATCATCACCTTCACGATGACGGGCGCTGCCGACACCACCATGTCAATTCCCGGTGCTGTCGATGTCAATGGCGATGGCCGGACGTGGGAAGTCACCTTCACCAATTCGATCAACAACACGCCGGGCGCCGCGATGTGGGACACGGGAGCTGTCGCCACCGTTACCACGGCTGACAATATCGTCGCCGGCGACGGCCGCACGGCCAGCATCGCCTATTCCGCCTATTCCGAAGATCCGGCCTATCACGGCATTGAAGCCTTCCAGCCGGTTGATCCGACCGATGTGACCATTCAGGACAACGATGTGCCGGGCGTGATCGCCAGGGTGATTGACAACACGGTCAGTGAGGATGGCACCAACACGGCACTCATCGAGTTCGAACTGACCACGATTCCGACGGCACCGGTGACCGTCGCGCTATCATCAAGCGACAACTCGGAGGGAAGCGTTCCCCCGTCAATCACCATTGATCCGGCGAATTGGAACAACAGTGCCGCCAACCAGATCGTTGTCACCGGGGTCGATGACAGCATCATCGACGGCCAAGTCAGTTTCCAGGTCGTGACGGGCAATGTCACGAGCGCTGACACGAACTACAATGCCCTGACCGGGGCTGATGTCTTTGATCCGACAATCACCACAACCGATGATGATGTTCCAGGCGTTATCCTGACAGCCGTCGACGATACGACGGGAGAAGACGGATCGACAGGCACGGTTTCGGTTGTGCTGACGGCACAACCATCGAGCAACGTGTCGGTGACAATCATCTCGTCTGACACGAGCGAAGGAACAGACAACGTCAGTGACGGACCCGGCGAAGGTCTGATCTTCACGCCATCGAACTGGAACGTACCGCAGATCGTCACCGTGACGGGCCAGGACGACAGCCTGGTTGACGGCGATGTCCAATATCTGGTGCGCGTCGGCGGGATGGATGGCGACGCTGCCTTCGCGGCGGTCGATGTCGGCACGATTGCGCCGGTCATCATGACGAATATCGACGATGAAACGGTTCCAGCGCCGACGCTCGACGCGGCCTCTGACAGCGGTGCGTCCAACACCGATCTCATTACCAACGTCGCGACGCCGACGGTGACCGGGGCGGCTGGCTCGTACACACCCGGTGACACGATCAATATCTATGATGGCGGCACGCTCGTCGGATCGGGCACCGTCGCGCCGGACGGGTCCTACGCCATCACGCTGACGACACCGTTGAGCGACGGACCGCATGACCTGACCGCCACATTGACACCGTCCGGCGGCAGCGAATCCGCGCCCAGCTCACCCCTGACGCTCACGGTCGACACCGCAGCGCCCTTGCTCGACAACGACGACGACGGCACCACCACCGCCTCACCGGACTATACGACCAGCTACGTCGCCGGCAGCGCCGCCGCCATCGATGCAACAACCGACCTGTCCGTCCTCCAGGATGGCGCGGATTACGCAAGCGCACTCGATATCGCGATTTCAGGCGCAGTCGATGCAGGCGACGAAGTCGTGATCATCGGCGGCGAAGAGTACATCATCGGCGTCGCCAAGACGGCGACCGTCACCATTGGCGCAACGACGTTCGACGTGGTCATGACGGGCACGTCGATTGCGATCACCAATACCGCTGGCGCTGCGGTGGCCGCACCCAACGCCGACTGGACGGCGCTCATCAGGTCGATCGACTACCGCCACGACGGCACGCTCGTCTCGACAACCGTCGGCGCGCGCACGCTGGCCCTGACGGCCGAGGATCTCGCAGGCAACACCCAGTCGTCGCTCACCACCATCGACGTTACCACCAACAACACGCCTGTCGACGACGACGAAACCGCAGCACCCACCGAGGACACGCCATTCTCGGTGCCGGCTGCAACGGGGCTCCTCGCCAACGCGACCGACGTCGAAGGCGACCCCATCTCGATCTCCGGTTACACGATTGCCGGCATCACCGGCACCCAACCCGTCGGCACGCCGGTCACGATCCCATCTGTCGGCGACCTCACCATCAACGCCGACGGCTCCTACGACTTTACGCCGGCAGCCGACTTCTCGGGCCCCGTGCCGGCGATCACCTACAGCGTGACCGATGGCTTCTCGACCGACACCTCGACGTTGACGCTGGCGGTCACGAACGTCAATGACGACCCGACCGCCTCCGCCGCCCCGCTGACGCCGACCGAAGATACACCCGCAACCGGCGCCATCACCGCAACCGACGTGGACGGCGATCCGCTGAGCTATACGCTCTCGACACCGCCGGCCAACGGCACGGTCGCCCTCAACCCGGACGGCACGTTCACCTATACCCCGGACCCCGACTTCAACGGCTCGGACCCCTTCACGGTCACGGTTGACGACGGCAACGGCGGCACCATCGACGTCACGGTTCCGGTCTCCGTCGGCGCCGTCAACGACGACCCCGTCGGCTCGGCGGCCCCGCTGACGCCGAACGAGGACACACCGGCGACCGGCGCGATCACCGCCACCGATCCCGATGGCGATCCGCTGACGTACACGCTCTCGACCCCGCCCGCCAACGGCACGGTCACGCTGAACCCGGACGGCACGTTCTCCTACACGCCGGACGCCGACTACAACGGCTCGGATGACTTCGTCGTCACGGTCGACGACGGCAACGGCGGCACGGTCGACGTCACGGTTCCGGTCACGGTCGCAGCCGTCAATGACGATCCGACCGCCTCCGCCGCCCCCCTGACACCGCTCGAGGACACGCCCGCAACCGGCGCCATCACCGCAACCGACGTGGACGGCGATCCGCTGAGCTATACGCTCTCGACACCGCCGGCCAACGGCACCGTCGCCCTCAATCCGGACGGCACGTTCACCTATACGCCGGACCCCGGCTTCAACGGCTCGGACCCGTTCACGGTCACGGTTGACGACGGCAACGGCGGCACCATCGACGTCACGGTCCCGGTCTCCGTCGGCGCCGTCAACGACGACCCCGTCGCCTCCGCCGCCCCGCTGACGCCGAACGAGGACACGCCGGCGACCGGTGCGATCACCGCCACCGATCCCGACGGCGATCCGCTGACGTACACGCTCTCGACCCCGCCGGCCAACGGCACGGTCACGCTCAACCCGGACGGCACCTTCTCCTACACGCCGGACCCCGACTACAACGGCTCGGATGATTTCGTCGTCACCGTCGACGACGGCAACGGCGGCACGGTCGACGTCACGGTTCCGGTCACCGTCGCAGCCGTCAATGACGATCCGACCGCCTCCGCGGCCCCCCTGACACCGCTCGAGGACACACCGGCCACCGGTGCGGTGATTGCCACCGACGTGGACGGCGATCCGCTGAGCTATACGCTCTCGACGCCGCCGGCCAACGGCACCGTCGCCCTCAACCCGGACGGCACGTTCACCTATACGCCGGACCCCGGCTTCAACGGCTCGGATCCCTTCACGGTCACGGTGGACGACGGCAACGGCGGCACCATCGACGTGACGGTTCCGGTCTCCGTCGGCGCCGTCAACGACGACCCCGTCGGCTCCACCACGCCGCTGACGCCGACCGAAGACACCCCGGCGACCGGTGCGATCACCGCCACCGATCCCGATGGCGATCCGCTGACGTACACGCTCTCGACCCCGCCGGCCAACGGCACGGTGACGCTCAACCCGGACGGCACGTTCTCCTACACGCCGGACCCCGACTACAACGGCTCGGATGATTTCGTCGTCACCGTCGATGACGGCAACGGCGGCACGGTCGACGTCACGGTTCCGGTCACCGTCGCAGCCGTCAATGACGATCCGACCGCCTCCGCGGCCCCGCTGACACCGCTCGAGGACACACCGGCCACCGGCGCGGTGATTGCCACCGACGTGGACGGCGATCCGCTGAGCTATACGCTCTCGACACCGCCGGCCAACGGCACCGTCGCCCTCAACCCGGACGGCACGTTCACCTATACGCCGGACCCCGGCTTCAACGGCTCGGACCCGTTCACGGTCACGGTTGACGATGGCAACGGCGGCACCATCGACGTCACGGTTCCGGTCTCCGTCGGCGCCGTCAACGACGACCCCGTCGGCTCGGCGGCGCCGCTGACGCCGAACGAGGACACACCGGCGACCGGTGCGATCACCGCCACCGATCCCGATGGCGATCCGCTGACGTACACGCTCTCGACCCCGCCGGCCAACGGCACGGTCACGCTCAACCCGGACGGCACGTTCTCCTACACGCCGGACCCCGACTACAACGGCTCGGATGATTTCGTCGTCACGGTTGACGACGGCAACGGCGGCACGGTCGACGTCACGGTTCCGGTCACCGTCGCAGCCGTCAATGACGATCCGACCGCCTCCGCGGCTCCTCTGACACCTCTCGAGGACACACCGGCCACCGGCGCGATCACCGCCACCGACGTGGACGGCGATCCGCTGAGCTATACGCTCTCGACCCCGCCGGCCAACGGCACCGTCGCCCTCAACCCGGACGGCACATTCACCTATACGCCGGACCCCGGCTTCAACGGCTCCGATCCGTTCACGGTCACGGTTGACGATGGCAACGGCGGCACCATCGACGTCACGGTCCCGGTCTCCGTCGGCGCCGTCAACGACGACCCCGTCGGCTCGGCGGCTCCGCTGACGCCGACCGAGGACACACCCGCGACCGGTGCGATCACCGCCACCGATCCCGACGGCGATCCGCTGACGTACACGCTCTCGACCCCGCCGGCCAACGGCACGGTCACGCTCAACCCGGACGGCACATTCACCTACACGCCGGACCCCGACTACAACGGCTCGGATGATTTCGTCGTCACGGTTGACGACGGCAACGGCGGCACGGTCGACGTCACGGTTCCGGTCACGGTCGCCGCCGTCAATGACATGCCTGAGGCCGGTGTCGACATCTCGAACACGGTGACCGAGGACACGCCCCTCACCGTCGATGCCGCCAGTGGCCTGCTCTCCGGAGCCAGCGACATCGACGGCGATCCGCTGACGGTCTCCGGTTTCACCGTGGCTGGTGAGCCAGGTCCCTTCGTCATCGGGACGCCCTACACCATTGCCGGCGTCGGCGACGTGACGCTCAACCCGGACGGGTCCTATGAGTTTGCCCCGGCGCTCGACTACACCGGCCCGGTGCCGCCGATCACCTACACCGTCGACGATGGCGCTGGCGGCACCGACACCGCGACACTGGCGCTCGCCGTTTCCGGCACCAACGACACGCCGGTCGCCTCCGCCGTCCCGCTGACGCCGACCGAGGACACCCCCGCGACCGGTGCGATCACCGCCACCGATGCGGACGGCGATCCCCTCACCTTTACGCTCTCGACGCCACCGGCCAACGGCACCGTGACGCTCAATCCGGACGGTACGTTCTCCTACACGCCGGACCCCGACTACAATGGTTCGGATGACTTCGTCGTCACCGTTGACGATGGCAACGGCGGCACGGTCGATGTCACGGTTCCGGTGACGGTCGCAGCCGTCAATGACGATCCCGTCGTCTCGGCCGCCCCGCTCGCACCGGCCGAGGATACGCCTGCGACCGGTGCAATCATCGCAACCGACGTGGACGGCGATCCGCTCACCTTTACACTCACGACGCCGCCGGCCAACGGCACAGTGGCGCTCAACCCGGACGGGACGTTCACCTATACGCCTGATCCTGACTTCAACGGCTCGGACCCGTTCACGGTCACGGTGGACGACGGCAATGGTGGCACCATCGACGTTACGGTCCCGGTCAGTGTTGCACCGGTCAATGACAACCCCGAGGCCGGCGCCGATACGTCCAACACCGCGACCGAGGACACGCCCCTCACCGTGGATGCCGCCAGTGGCCTCCTCGCGGGCGCCAGCGACGTCGACGGCGATCCGCTGACGATCTCGGAGTTCACGATTGCCGGTGAGGCCGGGCCATTCGTCGTCGGGACGCCCTACACCATTGCCGGCGTCGGCGATGTGACACTCAACGCCGATGGCTCCTATGCCTTCGTGCCGGTGGCTGACTACGACGGACCGGTACCGCCCATCACGTACACCGTCTCCGATGGCGTTGGCGGCACCGATACCGCGACACTGACGCTTGCCATCACAGGCACCAATGACGTGCCGGAAGCCGGCGCGCCCGTCATCAACGCCCTGCGCGAGGGCACCACGCTCTCCGTGCCGGCAGCGGCAGGACTGCTGTCAGGCGCAAGCGACGTCGATGGCAATCCACTTGCCATCACCGCATATGAGATTGACGGCATCGCGGGCACGCAAGCCCCGGGCACGTGGGTCACCATGCCGGGCGTCGGCGACCTTCTTATCAACGAGGACGGAAGCTATATCTTCACACCGTTCTCAGGCTACTTCGGCCCTGTGCCGGCCATCACGTATACCGTCGAGGACGACAGCGGCGCCGCTGATACATCGACCCTGACGTTGGCGCTGACGCCGACGCCGCGCGTCATTGGTGCCGATGCCGATGGCGATGGTGTCGGCGATGGCGACGACATCGACGATGACAACGACGGCATCCTCGACGTCCATGAGGGCCACGTCCTCGTATCGAACGCCATCACCGGTGAATCCGGCGGGGATTTCGGCACCACCACCGCCTATCGTGATCTCGAAACGCCGCCGGGCGGAACCTACAGTTACGCACCTGGCACAAATGCTGGTTATCCCGTGGGCACTTATGCCATCGTAAGCCGTAATCTGGTCGCGGATTGGCATGATCTTGCAATCGATCTTGCCGGCAACACCACGGGCGCAGACGATGACGCCTTCCTCATCGTCAATGGTTCGACCGTCCAGGGCACATTCTATACCCAGACCATCACCGTGCCGACCAACGCCAATGTGAACTACGGTCTTGATGCGAGAACCTGGGCCCAGGCCGCCAACGTTGCTGACGGGCCGCCGAACCTTGCGATGCAGATATGGGACGCGGCAGAAACCACCCTGCTGGCCCAGACGACGACCGGCGCCATCACCGATAACGCCAGCTGGGTCACGACAAGCAGCGTGTTCAACACCGGCGCCAATACCGAAGTCGTCATGCGCGTGGTCAATCTGTCGACCCAGTCGAGTGGTAACGATTTCGCGATTGATAACCTCAAGTTCGAGATCGACATCCCAGCCAACTACACCAACGCCGATAGTGATGGCGACGGCGTCTTCGATCATCTCGACCTCGACAGCGACGACGACGGCATCACCGACAACGTCGAAGCCCAGACGACGGCAGGCTACATCGCCCCGTCGGGTACGGGACCAGCGATGAACGATGTCGATGGTGACGGCCTCGATGATGTCTACGATGCATCATTGATGGGCGCAGAGGGCTCGCTCGGTCTGACCCCGGTCGACACCGACAGCGACGGCACCGCCGACTACCTCGATAGCGATTCGGACAACGATGGCCTCGACGACGTTGTCGAGCGCGGCGATGGTCAACCAACCAGCGTCACGTCGACGACCGATACTGATGGCGACGGCCTGCTCGACATCTTCGAAGGCGCTTCCGTCAGCGATGACTTCGACGTCAACGATGACAACCGGACGGCCTCGACGTTGAACCTGGCAGGCGTCCCGTCCCTGGCGGCGGACGGTTCCAACGCCGTGCCACTCGAGACCAACCTCGATTTCCGCAACGTCAACCGTCCTCCGGTGGACCTCGATGATGTCAACGACGTCACCGAGGACACGCCCATCGTCATCGATGCCGCATCGGGACTTCTCGCCGGTGCCAGCGATCCGGACGGCGATCCGTTGGCGCTCAGCGACTTCACCATCGCAGGTGAAGCCGGACCGTTCACACTCGGCACACCCTATACGATCGCCGGTGTCGGTGACGTGACGGTCAACGCCGACGGGTCCTACATGTTTGCCCCGGCGCCCGACTATATCGGCCCGGTGCCCGTGATCACCTACACGTTGGTCGACGGCAACGGCGGCTCGGATACCTCGACGCTGACACTGACCATGGTGCCGGTGAACGATCCCCCGGTCGATCCTGACGATGTCAACGACGTCATCGAGGACACACCACGCGTCGTCGATGCGGCAGCCGGCCTGCTGGCGGGCGCAGCCGATGTCGATGGTGATCCGCTCGCGATCACCGGTTATGAGATCGCGGGCTACATCGGCACCCAGCCGGTCGACGTGCCGGTAGCGATCCCCGATATCGGCGAAATCACCATCAATAGCGATGGCAGCTACACCTTTGCCCCGGCCGCGAACTACGTCGGTCCGATCCCCGTCATCACGTACACGGTGGCCGACGGCAACGGCGGCACCGACACCTCGACGCTGACGCTCGCGATGCAAGGGGTCAACGATGTGCCCGTTGCCGGCACCCTCGAAGATCAAGGCGGATGGGACTCGACCTCTCTCAAGCCTTACACGGTTGCCGCCGCCTTCACCGACGCCGATGGCGACGCGCTGACCTTCTCGCTGACCGGTGCAACGCCGTCGTGGCTGACGATCAATCCGGCGAGCGGCGAGATCCTCGGAACCCCGCCGTCTGATGCATCACAGCTCTCCAACATGGGCCAGCCGGGCGTCTATGAGGTAACCGTCACGGCGACCGACCCATCGGGCACGGCGGCGACGGCGGCCTACATGCTGCAGATCGTCAATATTCCACCGGTCGCCTACCACGATGGCGAGCACGACACACCGGAGGGCGTCGGCATCACACTGCAGGTGCTCGACAATGACGTCGATCCCGACGGCGATACGATCCGCGTGACCGGCGCCGAAAGCCCGGACGGGAAGGTCACTGTGAATGACGACGGCTCGATT
Organism: uncultured Alphaproteobacteria bacterium; assembly: GCA_963696075.1. Taxonomy (GTDB): domain Bacteria; phylum Pseudomonadota; class Alphaproteobacteria; order Rhizobiales; family Hyphomicrobiaceae; genus CAJQQK01. The sequence continues at coordinate 688,552 of CAVOJD010000006.1, forward strand.
TACTTCGAGGGAACCCCCGGCTTCGTCGGATGGACGACGGTGACCTACGACATCACCGATGATCAAGGTGGCACATCGAGCGCTTCCTTCGATATTCACATCGATCCGGCAATCGCGCCGGGCACGCCCGAAGACCCCGAAGGGCCGCAGCAGGTGGTTGCGATCATGACGCCGACCGAGGGCGTTGACGGTGCCATTCTCCAAACCTCCCAGGAGATTACCGAGATCTGGCAGCGCGAGGAATCGGATCGCTCACAAGGCGTGACAAGATCCTCGATCAACGCGGGATTCACGGGGTATTCGATGCGCTTCGGCGGGCCGGGTTCCGGCGCGGACCTCGAAGGAAGCGGTATCGAGATCGAAACGATGTCCGACCGCTTCGTCCTGTCGCTTGGCATCAAGCCAGTTCAGAGCGGGGTGCTCTCGGGTGCCAGTTTCGAGGTGCGAATGGCCGACGGCAGCCCGCTGCCGTCCTGGTTGGAGTGGCGCTCATCCTCCCTCATTCAAGGGCGGGTACCGGCAGATATCGAAAACCTTGATCTGATGATCAAGCAGACGCTTCCCGATGGCCAGACGATCATCAACAAGTGGCGCGTCAAGACGTTGACGGGCGAAATCGTCGAGCTTGCCGATCGACGGGCTGAACTGCCGGCCGATCTCACGAGCCAGGACAGCCAGTCATTGTCGGATGAGAATGTCGATCGGCTCTATCGCGTCCTCGACGCCGCGGAATAGAAATAATTGCTTCGTGCCGATAGCTCGCTGTTATCGGCACGAAGCATGATGCGGCTTAGGCTCAGGAGTGTTCTAACCTGCGCCCCAAGGAGCGTGTTCCGGGGAATTCATCGCCTTGCCGGATGAGCCGTCATGCCATGACAGCTCAACAGTTTATTTTATCGAATGCCGGTTTGCTGAAAATTTTATCGAAATTTGTATGAAAAACGTGTCGCTTGCTAAGGCTCGGATTATTACTTCTCATATATTGAAAGAGCACTTGGTATTTTTAGATAGTGGCAAAATCAATGGCAGTGATCGATCATCACGATCGTCGGCTTTTCGGGCGCAGGAGACTGACGATCCATGCGTGGGTGCTGTTTGGACGGCACCGTGAAGCGTGTGTAATCCGAAATCTTTCCGAGCAGGGCGCACTCATCGAATTTGATGCCGCACCGCCACCTGCGAACAATATGCGCCTTGTGGTCGATTTCGAGGATTTCGACGTCGAGTGCGATGTGCGCCATCGCAGCCGCCGCGCGCTGGGTCTCTATTTCAGACCAAAGAAAATCGAGCCCGCAGCCAAAACCGGACCGACGGGCACCGAACTCGCCCATCAGATCCGCGCGTTGTGGCAGCACGCGCAAAAAGACTGAAGCGCCTCAACCATGACGCATAGGCGGGATCAGGTCCGCGCCGCGGCGCCGTCAGTGCTGGTGTCGGCATCCTTGTAATAGATCTTGCGCTGCTCTTCGTCGGCCCTTTTGTGGTAGGCGAGAGCTGCCGGATCAAAGTCGCGTTCCGGTCTGGGTTCCAATTCGAAATTCCCGAATTCATCGACGCCGCGCACCAGTGAGGCGCAGTCCCAGTCGGCGCGCACCTGTTTCGCGGATGTCGGGATATAGCGGATGCCGATCCCGATCCGTCGATCGCTTGACCGGTTGGGGTCTGAGGCATGCGCCAGGCGATAATCGAACAGCGCGACCTCGCCGGGCTGCAGTTCCATGTTCACGGCTTTCGTCTCGTCGACGTTCATGATCGTCTGCCCGCGCGTGAGCATGTTGTCAGCTTCCCAGGTGTCGACATGTTCGAGGTCGGGCCCCTTGTGCGAGCCGGGCAGCAGGCGGATGCAGCCGCTCTCAAGTGTTGCCGGTGAGAGCGCGAGCCACGCGGTGACCAGCTTGTCCGTCTCCACGCCCCAGTAGTTGCTGTCCTGGTGCCACGACACATAGCTCGTCGTGCCGGCTTCCTTGATGAACCAGTGCGTCGTCCACACCATGATGTTCGGCCCGATCAACGGCTCGACCGCATCGAGCAGGCGCGGGTCGCGAATGGCATCGGCGAGCCACTTGAATATGAGGTGGCTCTTGAAGCGATAGGACCCCTGGAACGGATCGCCCGGTCGCGGCCGGTCCTCGCGAAAGATCGGCCCGCGCTCGGCCTCTTCCCCTTCGAGTGCGCCGCGCAGCGCACGCGCTTCCTCCTTGGTAAAGATCGGCACGGGCGAATAGTAGCCCTCCTCCCAGTATTGCGAGATCGCCTTGTCGTCGAGGTGTGCTGGCATGATGCGTCTCCTGAAAATGACGGGTCAATCATTTGGGAATGGGAATGCGCAGTAACTCTGAAAGCTAGGGTCTTGCCGGTCGCCTTGTCAAAGCAAGCCACGTGCGGCTCGATCACGAGAGCGATCACCGCCCGCCGGCGCCGCCGCGCTCATCAGGCATCTGCTCGCGCCCGCCCGAAAGATATGTAAATTGCGCTGAGACCGCCGCCCCGCCCGACTGCTTTAAGCGCCAACCCGAGGACAGCCATCGATGACCGACCGCCCGAAACTCCCCCTTGAAGGCATTCGCGTCGTCGAGTTCGTGCACATGGTCATGGGACCGACGGCGGGCATGATCCTGGCCGATCTGGGCGCCGAGGTCATCAAGGTCGAGCCGGCGCCGGGCGGCGACAAGACCCGCCACCTCGCCGGCGGCGGCGCGGGCTTTTTCGCAGCTTTCAACCGCAACAAGAAATCACTCGTCATCGACCTCAAGTCCCCCGAGGGGCTGGCGCTCGCAAAGCGTCTCGCCGCCACCGCCGATGTCGTCACCGAGAACTTCCGCCCCGGCGCGATCGACAAGCTCGGCCTTGGCTACGAGGCCCTCAAGGCGGACAATCCGGGCCTGATCTTCATGTCGGCCAAAGGCTTCCTGAAGGGCCCCTATGAGCACCGCACCGCCCTCGATGAGGTCGTCCAGATGATGACCGGGCTCGCCTACATGACCGGCCTCAACGGCCGCCCGTTGCGCGCGGGCGCATCGGTGAACGACATCATGGGCGGCATGTTCGGCGTGATCGCGATCCTCACCGCCCTCCTCGAACGCCGCGAGACCGGCACCGGCCACCGCATCGAGGCGGGCCTCTTCGAGACCTGCGCCTTCCTGATGGCGCAGCACATGGCAGCCCACGCCATGACCGGCGATGAACCCCTGCCGATGGCCGAAAGCGGCCGCCAGGCGTGGTCGATCTACAACGTGTTCGACACCGGCGATAACGAACAGGTCTTCGTCGGCGTCGTGACGGATACGCAGTGGGAAGTGTTCTGCAACAACTTTGATTTCCCCGACCTGCTGCCCTTGACCAACGTCGGCAACAAGGAACGCGTGCGCCAGCGCGACCAGTATCTGCCCGAAGTGCGCAAGCGCTTCCTCGACTACACCAAGGCGGAACTGCTCGAAAAGTGCGAGGCGCTCGGCCTGCCCTATTCACCGATCCAGAAGCCCACCGACCTTTATAACGACCCTCATCTGCTGGCCTCCGGCGGCCTGCATCACATGGCCGAGCCGGGTGGCCGCACCATCACCGTGCCGGGCCTGCCCCTGACAGTTGACGGCAATCGCTTTCCCCTGCGCAACGCCCCCCCGGCGCCGGGGGCCGATACGCGTGCGGTACTGGAAGCAATCGGCGTCAGTGGCGCGGAGATCGACGCCCTGGCCGAGAAGGGCATCATCGTCGGCGCGTGAATGTGTCGGCAAGTTTGCGCATCAAGGTCTAACGCGTTTTCGCCATGGCCACCCGGCCCCAGACGTTTAAGCGCGAAACCTTTCTGCACGCAGCCACCCTATCCTTTTGACTCAACGATCAAAAAACGGGGTGTTCGAGGGGTGTCCCCTCGAGCGGGTCAAGGGCGGCAGCCCTTGTGCGAAGCAACCCGTCTGCCCCAACGTTTCACGATTCCCGCCACCCCTTGGCCCCACCTTGTCCTCAACACCTCTGTAAGTTTGATCTTGCCCCCCGACGGGAGGTGGGTTTCGAGACAGCGCCGGCATATCCCCGCTTGTTGGCAACGTCTCGTCCCAGGTGTGGCGACGCGCGATGGCTGGCGGTCTTTCCCTCGCTCTGCTGGCCATCGCGCTGATTGCTGACCAAGGATTGGCGCGGATCGCGATCCGCTATCCGATGACATCACGCGTCCCCGTTTTCTCCGCATCACCGCCGACGCATACTGCGCCCGACAAAGGCGCCGCGACGCGCGCCCCGGACCGGAGGAAAACACCATGGCAAACGATAAGGACTGGCTCGGCCTCACAGGCAAGGTCGCAGCGGTAACGGGGGCTGCAAGCGGCGTCGGCAAGGCGGTTGCCGAAGAATTCGCCGCCGCCGGCTGCAAGGTCGTGGCGCTCGACGTCAACCAGGAAAATCTCGATGCGGTCGTCGCGGAACTGAAGGCGAAGGGTGCCGACGCGATCGGTGTGCAGTGCGACGTGACGTCGGATGCCAGCGTCGCGGCAGCCGCCAAGGCGGCTGAGGACGCGTTCGGCGGCGTCGATGCACTATGCAACAACGCCGGCATCCTGCGCCCGGGCAATCTCACGGAACTGCCGGTCTCCGACTGGGACGCGATGATGAACGTCAACCTGACGGGCTATCTGCGCTGCTCGCAGGCGTTCGGCAAATCGATGATCGCGAAGGGCAAGGGCGCCCTCATCCACATCGCCTCGATCGCAGCCTCCCAGCCACAGGCCTGGTCGGGCGCCTATTCACCCGGCAAGGCCGCCGTCGTGATGCTCTCGCGCCAGTTCGCCTTCGAATGGGCGGCGAAGGGCGTGCGATCGAACGTGGTCAGCCCCGGCCTCGTGCGCACGGCCTTGTCCGAAGCCTTCTACCAGGCCCCCGGCGTCCTCGAAGCGCGCAACAAGGCGGTGCCGCTGGGCCGCATCGCCAAGACCTCCGACATCGCCGATGCGGTGGTGTTCTTCGCATCCGATCGCGCGAGCTATGTGACCGGCCAGGAAATCGTCGTCGACGGCGGCTTCGCCCAGACCCTGATGAGCCACGTGCCGCGGCCGGGGTTTTGAGGCAGGGAGCACTCGCAAGCTCCTGCCAAGGCGTCATCCCGGACGCGCACACCGGCAAGCCTCTCCATCGTCATCCTCGGGCTTGTCCCGAGGACCCATCTATCGCCAAGCGTGAACGCTGAGGCGAAAGATGGGATATGCCGCACGGCGTGGCGTCCAACATTACTACCCGTCGCAGGGCGCCATGGGTCCTCGGGACACGCCCACTGCTGTCCGGTTCAACTTTCCGCGAAACGGCGCAACAGCCTGATTGGGCCTCTCGATTTCATGATCGATGGTGGTCGAGACGCGAAATCCCGACCGGCGTCGGCTCGTTTGTTCTTCCATTTCATTAGCCACCCCCACGCCGTCATGGCCGCGCAGGCGGCCATCCACGCGCGCCTCGGCAAACGAGGCGCTTGCTGTGGAATACATATTCCGCGGCAACGACATAGTGACCCGACAAACCGCGTGATTGGAAACGCCCGTGGATGGCCGCCGTCGCGGCCATGACGAGTTGGGAAGGGGAAGCGGGGTCTACTCCTAGAGCGTTGGAGTTAGACCGGACAGCAGTGGGACAAGCCCGAGGATGACCGTTTCGAGCGCTGACGCCCATCCCCTCACAACTTCTTCAATGCCGGCACCACTTCATCCGCCAGCAGCCGCATGCTGGCGAGGCTGTTGTAGAGCGGCATCCCCGCCCAGTTGGTGCGGAACAAGAGGTGGTTGACGCCGAACTCGGTGACGTAGGGCTTCAACTGTTCGAAGCATTCCTCCGGTGAGCCGAGCACGAACCGGCCCTTGGCCAGTTCCTCGAACGATTGCGAGAAATCCTCAGCCCCCGGCATCACCTTGTCCTGGCCCCACTTGGCATAGTCGCGGTACTTGCCTTCGAGATAGGGCCGCGCCAGTTCGATCGCAGTGGCGCGGTCCTTGGCGCAGTAGACTTCCTTGACGATCGGCAACTCGTCCGGGAACGGCTTGCCGGATGCCGTAAGCTCACTCTTGTAGACCTCCATCTGCCGCGCGATCGTGTCGATCGCCGCGTGCGGGTTGATGAACCAGCTATCGCCGAGCCGCGCCGCGCGCTTGATCGCGGGATCGTTGTTGGCTGCGATCCAGATTGGCGGGCGCGGGCTTTGCACGGGCCGGATGTTCATGTGCACCTTGTCGAGCGTGCACTCGGGACTGTCGTAGCTCACTTCGTCTTCCGTCCACAGCCGCTGGACCAGATCGAGATAGGCTTCGAACTTCTTGACCCGCTCGCCCTTCCTGACCCCGAACGCCTCGAACTCGACGTCGCGGTAGCCGAGCCCGACGCCGAAGATGAAGTTGCCCCGGCAGATGATGTCGAGCGAGGCGACCGTCTCGGCGGTGTAGACGGGGTTGTGGAGATTGAGCAACAGAATGCCGAGGCCGAGCTGCATGTCGCCGGCTTCGCCTGCCATGCGCGCGAGCAGCGGTACGATCTGCAACGCCTTGTTGTCCCCCTCGTTGAGGTAGTGCTGCCCGAACATCACACTGTCCCAGCCCCGGTCTCGGGCGGCGTGCAGCATCGTGATCTGATCGCCGAGCTTGCTCACCATGTCGGCATCGAGTTTTTGCTGGTTCGTCAGGAACAAGCCGATCTTCATGGGGTCGCGTCCTCCAGGTTCTTAGGTGTTGAAATCGCTGCAACCAGCCTAGATGCCCGGGCCAAATTCAGAAAGTGATGGTTGCTTGCTGTCTGAAAATGCTTGTGCAACACGTTGCCTTTCGGCCCAACCGGCCAACAGAGTTAATCTCCGATAAGACGAAAAGATCGGTCGTTTACTGCCGCTTAACGGGAAGGTGTTGATCTGGGGAATCAATATGACGGCCATCTCCACTGGCCTTTCGCGTCCGTTTGCGTAAAGGACTTCGAGCCTCAAGGACCGCCGCGCAGGACCGCGCCGGTGACTGACTTTAGGCATTGGGCATTCCCGGGTGGCACGTGATCCAGATCCGACCGATCGTTTTCACGCTTGGCGTCGTGCTTTGTGCGATCGCGGCAACCATGCTGTTGCCCGCGATCGTCGACCTGCTCGATCGCCGTGACAGCTGGACCGTCTTCGCGGCGTCATCCGCGCTGACGATGTTCATCGGCGGCCTGATGCTCCTCGTCGCCTACGACGACAAGCCGATGCAGACCGGGCTCAAGGAAGGCTTCGTTCTGACGACCTTTTCGTGGGTCTTGGTCGCAGCTTTTTCCGCCGTCCCCTTCATCGGCCTCGGGCTGCCGGTCGCCGATGCGTTTTTCGAATCGATGTCGGGCCTCACCACCACCGGCGCCACCGTCCTCATCAAGCTCGACGAGTTGCCGCGCGGCATCCTGCTGTGGCGATCGCTTCTCCAGGGCCTCGGCGGCCTCGGCATCGTCGTCACCGCGCTGATCGTGCTGCCGTTCCTCAGGGTCGGCGGCATGCAGCTCTTCCAGACCGAAAGCTCCGACCGCTCGGAGAAGGTGCTGCCGCGCGCGCTCGAACTGGTCTCGGCGACGGCTGGCATCTACGTCGCGCTGATGCTGGCCTGCACCGCCCTTTACATGATGTTCGGCATGTCGCCGTTCGATGCGATCTGCCACGCCCTCACCACCGTCGCGACCGCCGGCTTCTCGACCCACGACCAAAGCTTCGGCTTCTTCCCCTCGCCCTGGCTGCAGTGGATCTGCATCGTATTCATGATTCTGGGCTCCCTGCCCTTCGTGGTCTTCATCCGCATGGTGCGCGGGGAACCGACCGCGCTCTGGCGTGACGAGCAGGTCCGCGGCTTCTGCCTGTTCCTGTTCCTGGTGTGCCTTGCAACGACGCTGTGGCTGAATTCGATCCGCACCGACATCACCTTCTTCGATGCGATGCGCATCGCGACATTCAACGTCACCTCGATTGTCACCACCACCGGCTACGCCACGGAGGACTATTCCGCCTGGGGCACGACGGCGATGGGGATGTTTTTCCTGTTGATGTTCATCGGCGGCTGCTCCGGCTCGACCTCGGGGGGCATCAAGATCTACCGCTTCCAGGTCGCAGCCATGCTCACCCGCAGCCACTTCCTGCACCTGATGAGCCCGAACCGCGTGGTGACGCTGCTCTATAACCGCCGCCGCCTGCCCGCGGACGTGCCGTTCTCCGTCGTCGCCTTTCTGGCGATCTACCTCACCACCGTCGGCGTCTTCACAATGATTTTGGCGGCCATCGGCCTCGACCTCGTTACATCGCTGTCGGCCGCCGCCGCCTCCGTCGGCAACGTCGGCCCTGGCCTCGGCGAGATCGTCGGCCCATCGGGCAATTATTCAAACCTGCCCGAGACGGCAAAATGGGTGCTGAGCTTCGCGATGTTGTTGGGCCGCCTCGAATTGTTCACCGTGCTCGTGCTGCTGCGCCCGGAATTTTGGCGTGCATGAGAATTCTGGCGTGCATGAGGTGGTGGCGGCTCAGTCCGCGGACATCCGCCAGCCATAGAGCCAGTCGTAGCGCCGGATCAGCAAGCCGCCAGGCGTCAGGCCAAGTGTGGCGTTGCGCATCGCGCGCGCAAGGCCGGCCAGATGGTAGATCCGCCCGTTCTCGACCGAGGCGGCCTGCACGGCCGCGATCCGCTTGTGGCGCAACTGTGCGAAGTCGCGAATGGTGCCTGCAGCATCTCCGCCCGGCCGGGCGAAAAGGGCCGCGAACACTGCACCGTCCTCGATCGCCATGGCCCCGCCCTGCGCCAGGAACGGCTGGATCGGGTGGGCCGCATCACCGATGAAGAGAACCGGCAGCGCTGCACCATCGCCCGCTCCCGCCTCCCCGGCTCCTGCCGCCTGAGTTGCCTGGAACGTGATCCCGCCGCGCATCAACGCCCATTGCCGCCACTGCCCGGCCTCGGCGAAAAGCTCACCAAGCGCCGCCGGCAGGCGCGGGAACCGCGCCATAACCTCGGTCGCACCGATATCGCGGTTCCACCCGCTGCCGCTCTCGCCGCCCGGCGCAATGGCAACGATCGCAAGCGCCCGCCCGCCGTGGACCGGATAGTGGACGACATGACTGTCGGGGGCGAGCCAGATGCCGGTGATGGGTGCGCGGAACCGGGCCGGGACGTCGTCGATGGGAATGACGGCCCGCGCAGCCGTCACGCCTGTCGCTTCGAGCCGGGCTGCTGGTGCCTTAAGCGCGCGCAGACGCGACCACAGCCCGTCCGCAGCCAGCAGCAGCGCCCCGTCGGCCGCCCCGCCCTCCGCCATCCGGATGCGCGCCCCGCCATCGGGCCCAGCCATCGCCTCGACAACCGTCTGGCCGGCGGCAACCGTGATCAGAGCTTGCTCGGACACAGCGGCGGCAAGCGCGCGATAAAGGTCCGCGCGATGGATCACCCAGTAGGGCGCGCCATGGCGGCGGCGCATGTCAGGGCCGAGGGGAAACCGCGTCAGTTCACGCCCGCTGAGGCCGTCATGGACGACGATGTGTTCCGGCGCGATGATGTGCGGCGCAAGGCGGTCCTCGAGACCAAGCTCGATCAGGATGCGGGTCGCGTTGGGGCCGAGCTGGATGCCCGCGCCCTCGTCGATCGGACCGCTGCGCGTCTCGAAAATGCGGGCCTCGATGCCACGCCGGGCAAGCGCAAGGGCGCTGGTGAGCCCGCCGATCCCGCCGCCGGCGATCAGGACTGGGCGGCCGTCATTCAGTGCTCACCCTCGAGTTCGGCATTGACGATCGCGCCGCTGGGTTCCGATTCAGTCGCCCCAAGGCGCTTGTCGTAGCGGTAAAGCGTCGAGCAATAGGGGCAGATGATCTGGTCATCACCGCCCATGTCCAGGAAGACGTGCGGGTGGTCGAACGGCGCCCTGGCGCCCATGCACTGGAATTCCTTGACGCCGATCGTGATCTTTTCCGCGCCGGCATCGTTGGCGAAATGGGGGATGACGCTGTGGGCCATGCTCGGCAGCTTCCTTCGCTTGTCTTCAGACTGCTGTGGCTCATTACCTGAACCTGGCCGTTGACGCTAGTCTTGGCTCCCGAGCGTTTCCGTCGCGGCGTGGTTGGCCGGAGCCTCCCGGGAATGCTAGCAAGAGGGATCGAACAGCGCCGCACGGCCCGCTTCACGAGCAATCGCCGCGCGGCTCCAACAGGTTGAATGCAGATGCAAACCTTTCTCTCGGACGGCGTCGAAATTGCCTTTATCGACGAGGGCGCGGGTGATCCCGATCATCCTGGTCCATGGCTTCGCCTCCAATATCAAGTTCAACTGGATCGATCCCGGTTGGGTCTCGCATCTGCGCAAGGCTGGATATCGGGTCATCGCCCTCGACAACCGCGGCCATGGCGAGAGCCAGAAGCTGCACGATCTTGCCGACTACGGCGCCCCGATCATGGCCCAGGACGTGCGCCGCCTGATGGATCACCTCGAAATCCCACGTGCCGACGTGATGGGCTATTCAATGGGCGCCCGCATCTCCGCGTTCCTGGGGCTCGCGGCGCCCGAGCGCGTCCGCTCGCTGATCTTCGGCGGCCTCGGCGGCAACATGGTCCGTCCCATGGCCGGCACCGGTCCGATCGCCCATGCGCTGGAAGCGCCCACGATCGATGATGTCACCAACCCGACCGCGCGCACGTTCCGAGCGTTTGCCGAACAGACCGGCAGCGATCTCAAGGCGCTCGCCGCCTGCATTCGCTCAAGCCGCGATCCGATCCTGCCCGAGGACGTCGCGCGTCTCACCGCCCCCGTGCTCGTCGCGGTCGGCTCGAAGGATGTCATTGCCGGCCCGGCCGAGGATCTCGCCAAACTCATTCCCGGCGCCGAGGCCCTGGTGCTCGAGGACCGGGATCACATGAAGGCCGTTGGCGACCGCCGCTACAAGGAAGGCGTCGTCGACTTCCTCGCGCGCCGTGCCTGAGGCATCGGCGCGGCCCTCCCGGGCAAACATGATCGTCGGTCGACTGCCGGTTTGACACGAATCGCGATCGTCTTTAGCCGCTCTCGGACGGGCGGCCATCGCGCGGCGGGACGACCTGTCCCACCAAAATCACGTTTCAGCCGTCGCCCCGTCGCATTGGTCGTCCACGAGGTAAGCGGACACGAACGTCTTTTGCGCCCATCTGTCGCGACCATCAGAATTTGGCGCAGCGACCACGCGATCGTGAACAGTCTATGCACCGGCCCTTAGTGAGTAGGGAGCTAGTTTAAGCGGATGTTGGTCCCGCCCCGAAAACGCGTCATTGCCGGTGTCGCAGCCCTCATCGCAGCGATCGCGCCCGCGTGCTCCAACTCGGATCCGAATTCCCGCGCAAGCCTCAGTCTTGCGCGCAACGACGCCGCAGTCACCGTTAGCCAGGATCGGGCCGACGCTCCCCTCCCGCAGGCCGGTAGCGCTGGCGGCGCACCGGCGCAATGGGGCACGAAAATCGAACCGCACCGCCTGCCGGTGGCGCCGCAAACCGAGCGCGCGCCTGTGCGGCGCTATGCAGCCATGCCGCGCTTCAAGCCACATGCGCGTCACGTCCGCCAGAACGAGCAAGCCTGCCTCGCCGGCGGCTACGTCCAGGAAACACAATTCGTTCGGCCCACAGCGCCCGTCGGCGAAGGTCAATGCGCGCTCCAAAACCCGTTCCTGATGACGGCAGCCCTGGCTGGCCGGGTCCGCTTCGAGCCGGCAGCCCAGGTGCGCTGCCAGATGATACCGTCGATCGAGCGCTGGGTGAGTGAAGTCCTTCAGCCCGGCGCCAGGGCCTATCTCGGCAGCCGCATTGTCGGCCTGAAGATCGCAGCCTCCTATGCCTGTCGCCCGCGCAATTCCCAGTCCGGCGCACGGCTCTCCGAGCACGGCCGCGGCAATGCGATCGATATCTCAGCGTTCCATCTCGCCGATGGCCGCACGGTTACCGTCAAATCCGGTTGGCGTGGTCCGCGCGATGAGGGCCGCTTCCTGCGTCATGTCCACCGCGGCGCCTGCGAGCACTTCTCGACCGTCCTCGGCCCCAATGCTGATCGCTACCACCACGATCATCTGCATTTCGATTTGGCAAGCCACGGCCGTCGCGGCACCTACCGGATCTGCAAGTAAGTCTTCCGCCGCCCCACGACGACGCACACCGCACGCTCCGCACTCGCCGCCACTATCCCCTCGACGGCGCACACGGCGCACTCGCCGTCATTCTCCCCTCGGCGGCGCAGCCGTCGGGGAGCAAGTGCGACCCGCCGCTTAGCGGCGCCCCGCGGAGGGCCCCGGCCGCAGGCCGGGCATAGCCCGTGAGCGCCCCCAAAACGACGGCGCAGCCGTCGGGGAGCAAGTGCGACCCGCCGCTTAGCGGCGCCCCCGCGGAGGGCCCCGGCCGCAGGCCGGGCATAGCCCGTGAGCGCAAAAAACTACCTCACGAACTGGCGAATGGCGCTGACGACGGCCCGCGGCCGCTGCTCCGGCGGAACATGTTCGCACCCCGATAGAACCTTGAACTTGGCCCGCGGCAGCGCGCGTGCGAGCCGTCGCCCGTTGGCAAGCGGCACGACGTAGTCGTCGCGACACCAGATAAGCAACGACGGCTTGGTGATGTGGGGATAATCGCGGATGAGGGCGTCAGCGTTTTTCGGCACGATCTGGCGGGCGGTCTGGATGATCGCGTGTCGCCCGCCGGCATCGGCATAAGGCTGGGAATAGACGTCGATATCTTGCCGGGTCACCGTCTGCCCGAGGCCGACGGCCTCCGTCATGAGTGCGATGGTAATGGGAACTTCGCGGGGAATCAGCGTCAGCGCGACGTAGGGCAGAATGGGTTTGCGCAACAGTCCCACAGCCGACGTGAAGGGCTGCGGGTAGGCCGGCGCATTCATGAGCACCAGTCGCCTGAGCCGGTTGGGATCGTATCGCTTTGTGAGCAGCGCGAGGTTGAGCGCGACCTGGCCGCCGTAGGAGTGCCCGACCAGCGTCACCCGGTTGAGACCGTAGGCGCGCAGGAACCAATAGACCAGGACGGCGTGATCGTGCGGGCTGTAGCTCTCGTCGAATGGCTTGTCCGATCGACCATGTCCCTTGAGGTCAAGCGTGATCACCCGGTAGCGCCGCGCAAGCGCTGGGACGATACGCCGGAACGTGTAGCCGGATGCACCAAAGCCGTGCAGCATGACGAGCGGTTCGCCGCGCCCCGTTTCCTCGGCATAGAGGCTGATCGGGGGATGGCCGGGCGCGTTGATGGCAACGAGGCCGGCGCGGACAATCGGGGTCGAGGGCGCTTCACTGAGGGCGTAGGGCTCCAGCGTGTTCGAGGCCTGCGCCACGCCCGCGAGCGTGACGGCGCCAACAACGCCAGCACACAGCCCGAGCAGCGCTGCGATCAACCCCCGCCTACACACGCTCATGCAACTAACCCGTACACCGTCACCGCTGCCCCACCCAAACGGTCCCATGCGCCCAGCGGTGCGGCGACGGAGCCGGCGCGCGACGGTATTCCTGCCGCGGCCGGCGCCAACTTAGTCGTGCAAAGCTTGCCCAAACGTTAAGCGTCGTCGGCGCCTGACACATGGCCCAAGTCGAGCACATCGCGCTGGCCGAGTGCGCTAAAGTCGAAAAGTGCAGGATCGAGCAGATGCGAGGGCCGCGCCTGCATCAACGCGCGCAGCATCACCTTTTTGCGTCCCGGCGCCTTGCGCTCCCACTCCCCCAGCATCGCCTTGATCGCCTGCCGCTGCAGCCCCTCCTGCGAGCCGCACAGATCACACGGAATGATCGGGAACGCCATCGCATCGGAGAATTTCTGGATGTCGGCCTCCTCACACAGCGCCATCGGCCGCAGCACCATCACGTCGCCGTCTTCATTGAGCAGCTTCGGCGCCATCGCAGCCAGCCGCCCGCCATGGAACAGGTTGAGAAAGAACGTCTCGAGCATGTCATCGCTGTGATGGCCGAGCACCACGGCATCGCAGCCCTGTTCGCGCGCGATCCGGTAGAGATGCCCCCGCCTCAGCCGCGAACACAACGCACAGTAGGTCGCCCCCGCGGGCACCTTGTCGGTCACGATTGAATAGGTGTCGCGATACTCGATGTGGTGGGGGATGCCGTAGCCATCCAGGAACGTCGCCAGCGTATCCTTGGGAAATCCCGGCTGACCTTGATCGAGATTGCAGGCGAGAAGGTCGACAGGCAACAGCCCGCGCCACTTGAGATCGAGCAACAGTGCCAGCAGCGCATAGGAATCCTTGCCCCCCGACAGGCACACCAGCCAGCGCTGCCCCGCGCGCACCATCCCGTAGTCATCAAGAGCGTGGCGCACTTTGGCGATCAGCCGCTTGCGCACTTTCCGCAGGGACACCGATTGCCCGGTGCGCCGCATCATCGGGTGACAGGCGTCCAGAGTGTCTCCTTCTCCGCCATCGCCGTCAGCCTGCGCATCATTCAGCACCATTCACGATCTCCGGTCAGTGTTGGGGAACAATTTGCAACCTAAAATTGCAATTACGATTCGACTCGCGTACCGCGGTTTCTGCCTGTGCAAACTATAGGGAACGACCGCTATGCAATTGCCGCCTCAATCCGAATCTCTTAACGACTTGAAACGGATCGTGAAGGACGTGCTCGCGTATGGCTCGCCGGGGAACCCAATGAATCAAGACATCCAGGAAAACCTTGTCAAACTGCTCGATGCCTATCTCGAGGATCTCAAAGCCGAGGCAGACACTGTCACGCACATCGTGAATTACATCAACGAGTTCCTCCACGGCACGCGCCGCATTGGCCGAACAGCTGGAAGCCTATTTCTGGAGCCGCGAAAAGAAGGCTGCCGCCAGGGCCGCACCGGCCACCAACGGCATGGGCACGCCCAAACAGCCGACGGAAATCCAGGGCAAGGCCGAAGCCCTTCTGAAGGGGTTGGCGGATTTCAACATTGCGCCGTCTGAAGGCTCCAAGACCATGTCGTAAATGGTGGCCTGGCTTCGCGGGGCTAATTCGAGAGCACTCGCGATCAGTCAGTGCCCACTATGAGTATGTGCCCGCCATCAGTATGCGTATGCAGTGAGCGCCGCGAGGAAATGACATGACGACCGACAAGTCATCGTCGCCGGATCATCAGGAGAAAAGCGACCTCACCGCTGACAGCGCTGAGCCCGCTCGTGGTGCGCGGTCCGCGGAGAGTGAAAGCGTGTCCGATGATCTGAACCGGATCGCCAGCTATCTGACCGAGAAGCGTTCGACGCAGTCGACCCGCAATCAGGATCTCGCCGAAGAGATTGCTCACCGCCGCGCCGAGAGTGCGAACCAGGCCCGCGCGTATACGGATCGTGCCGGTGCATTCGATGGTCTGGCGGAAGATGATGATGATCTCGACGTCGAGGCGATGCGGCGTCATCTCGCGCCCCGCCATAGAGCCCGGCCATTGACGCCCAATCCCATTCTTGCCGAACGGCTGGATAATTTTTGCCGCGAACTCGACGACATGCTCGAGAATTTTCGCGCCCGCATCGAATACAAGAACTCGGTCAGGCATTGACGTGAAGCCTGCAAGCCTGCGCGCGCCATAGCCGCGACCCACTGACCACCCACCCGTCACGACCGCCTCCTCGAAGCCGCCCATGCTGACAGCATCAGGCGGCTTTTTCGCGTGCGTATGAGCTCTACTTGGATGGCGCGACGGCTTTCAACCTGCTTTGAGCCAATGAGCTGAGGGCCCGCCCCAGCCCCCGCGCGCGCCGTGTCGCGCCCATTCCGCGCCCATCTCACCCCAGATGTAACCCGCTTCCGAGCGCGATTGCCCGCGGCCTGGCCGACGCAGCCCATAACCCCCTGAATCGGGCCCGGATTGACCATCATGCCGGGGTCTATCGCCGTGATTGCGGTGGGCGGATGGCAACGCAGCAGGCTGTGGATAAACCCACCAATCCCTATTTCAGCCCCCATGATTCCGTAAATAGTCCATTGACGCCCATTAAAACCCATAATATCCCATAAATGCCCGTTCGCCGCGGGCTCAGGGGTGTGGCTGTGGCGCCGAGCCGGTGAGGGCCTGGCTCAGCGACCGCCACACCCCGTCTTTCCGGGCATGCTTTGGGCAGCAGGTTCCCGGCTAAGCCGATGAGTGGATGAGATGATTTTGAGTTTGGGTGAGAGGATCGGGTGTTGGCGCGCCACTCTTGAAGGTGCGGTCGGGTTGGTTCGCGTTGTGAGCGTCAGGCGTCTCGCGATGTCCTGCGTTGAAGAAAGACACAACGAAAGAGGATGAACCGCTTTGTCTCGACCTTCGAAAGCAACATCGACGCCCGCGGGCGCGTATCGGTCCCGGCCTCGTTTCGCGCCGTTCTCGAACGCGAAGCCGCAACCTTCGGCGATCTCGGTGGGATCTACTGCTACCCCTCGCTCGATGCTCCAGCGCTCGATGCAGGTAGCGAAAGACTTGCGCGCAAAATCGATGGCCTTCTCAATGATCTGCCCGAGTATTCGGACGAGCGCGATCAGCTCTCCGTTGCGCTCTACGGCAACGTCCAGATACTCTCGATCGACGGGGACGGCCGCATCGTCCTTCCTCAGGACATGCGCGAGCATGCAGGCATCGCGCGGCGCGTCACCTTCGTCGGTCTTGGCGACAAGTTTCAGATCTGGGCACCGGAGGCGTTCATCGAACGTGACAAGCTGGCACGGGAAAAAGTCAGGGCGCACCGAAAGCTTTTCGATGCGGGGCGTCGTCTAGCGCCGAACCAACCGGCTGAGCAACCTGGGGGAGGCTCGGCGGGTGGCGCGGACGACGATGGGAGCGCACGGGAATGACGGCGGACGACGACAGCCGCGATAGCGCGGATGTCAAGCGCGGGTCGTTCGACCACATTCCCGTGCTGCTCTCCGAAGTCCTCGAGGTGACGGCGCCATCGGATGGTGACGTCATCGTCGATGCGACCTTCGGCGCGGGTGGCTATTCCCGGGCGTTTCTCGAGGCGGCGCAGTGCCGCGTGATCGCCTTCGACCGCGATCCGAGCGCCATCGGCCCGGCCGAAGCACTGACGAGCCAATTCCCCGGCCGCTTCGACTTCGTTCAGGCCCCCTTCGCCGAACTCGACCAGCATCTCGCAGACCCCGTCGACGCCGTCGTTTTCGATATCGGCGTCTCCTCGATGCAACTCGACGATGCCGATCGTGGGTTTTCCTTCATGAGCCCCGGCCCGCTCGACATGCGCATGTTCGCAGCCCGCGGCACCGCCCCGGAAGACGGCCCCGATGCCGCCCACCTCGTCAACACCCTCGAGGCAGACGACCTCGCTGACCTGATCTTCCATCTCGGAGAGGAGCGCCGCGCCCGCCAGATCGCGCGCGCGATCGTCCGTGAGCGCGAGAAAGCACCATTGATGACGACGACGGCGCTGGCAGACCTCGTGGCCCGTGTCTATGGGCGCCCGCCACGCGATGGGCGTCATCCCGCAACACGCACGTTTCAGGCGCTGCGCATCGCCGTCAACGACGAACTGCGTCAGCTTGCCCGGGCGCTATATGCGGCCGAAACCATGCTGCGCCCCGGCGGCCGCCTCGTCGTGGTCACCTTCCACTCGCTCGAGGACCGCATCGCCAAGCGCTTTTTCGCGCTTCGCTCCGGACGCACGTCGGGCGGCTCGCGCCATCGCCCGGAAATGATCGAATTGTCACGCCCGAGTTTCCGATTGGTTAACCACCGTCCGTTAACACCTGGTAACGAAGAGGTAACCCAAAACCCCCGCGCCCGCTCCGCCAAGCTGCGCTGGGGGATCCGCACCGAGGCCCCGGCGCCCCCGCCGGACGACGCAGGCCTCGGCCTGCCGGGATGGCATCCGCCCTGAGGGCGGGCAGGCATGGTCATAATGCTGGAGAGAGGGAAGACGGCATGTTCAGATCGCTCTTGTTTCTGGCCCTCGCAGCAAGCCTGATCGCAGCCGTCAGCCTCTATGCCATCGGCCACCGCACCCGTCAGCTTGCCGATCGCACCACCGAAATGGCCCGCGAAGTGCGCGACCTCGAACGCGAGATAGCCGTTTTACGGGCGGAGCGCGCCTATCTCCTGCGACCCGCCCGCATCGAGCCGCTCGCCCGCGAACTCGGCCTTAGGCCCGTAACTGGCGACCAGTTCACAACCACCGAGGCGCTCGCCCGCGCCCCGGCGCGCTAGGGGAGGCGCGCGATGTCCGCCCCGGCAACGATGCCCGCCTCTGTCCAAGCCGCCCCCGCTCCCGCAGGCGGGGACAGTGCCGACCTCCGCCACGCCCACCGCCGCAGCGATGTCTTCCGTCGTGCCGCGCGCTTTGCCGTCGTCTTCGTTTGCGTCGCAGCCGGCTTCTCGGCGGTGGCCGTCCAACTCGTCCGCCTCGGCCTCAGCGAGCCCGTCACCGCCCGCACCGCGATGACGCATTCGGTCTCGGATACGTTTTCCCGCCCCGATATCGTCGACCGTAACGGCCACATGATCGCGACCGACGTCGTCATGCAGTCATTGTTTGCCGACCCTTCGCGCCTGCTCAACATCGATGAGACCCTGGAAGGCCTCGCCCGCGTGCTTCCGGGCATCGACACGCCCGCGCTGCGCCGCCAACTCGCTGATCGCAACCGCCGTTTCGCATGGATTCGCCGGGGGCTCTCGCCGGCAACCGCACAGCAGGTGCTTGAACTCGGCCTGCCGGGTCTCGCCTTCAAGACCGAACCGCGCCGCAGTTATCCACAGGGCCGTCTCGCCGGCCATCTGATCGGCGGCGTCAATGTCGACAATAAGGGCCTTTCCGGCATCGAAAGCCACATCGACCAGATCGGCGGGACCGAGCGCATCGTCGGCGAGCCTGGACCGGCCGGCCGCAAAATCCGCCTGACGCTGGACCTCGCCGTCCAGGTTGCCGTCGAGCAGGAACTCGCGAACGCGATGCGCCGTTACCGCGCGCGTGCCGCCAGCGCCGTTGTTCTGGATGTAAAATCCGGCGCCGTTCGCGCCGCAGCTTCCCTCCCCGACGTCGATCCGACCGACCCCCTGATGGCGCAAAAGCCGCGCAATCTCGATCGCCTGCGCAACGGGACATATGAGCTGGGCTCGATCTTCAAGGCTCTGACGATCGCCATGGCGCTCGAAAAGAAGACGGTCACGACCGAAACGGTTTTCGATGTCCGCAAACCGATCGCGATCGGCCGTCATACGATTGAGGACTACCACGGCGCCGGACGCCCGCTGACGGTCGAGGAGATTTTTGTGCACTCCTCCAACGTCGGCGCCGGCCTGATGGGCCTGGAGGTCGGCGCCACCGCGCAGCGCGACTTCCTCGACAGCCTCGGACTGCTGAACGCGATGGAGACGGAAGCCGGCATCACAGCGGCGCCACAGGTGCCGAAAAACTGGGGCCGCACGGAGGTTGCGACCATTTCGTTTGGCCATGGCCTCGCCGTAACGCCGCTTCATTTCGCCCGCGCTGGCGCGATCCTGGTCAACGGCGGCCTCGATGTCGTCCCGCGCTTCATTGAGCCAGCAACCGGCCAGGACCGCCCGCCACGCCGCGTGTTGGCGGCAACGACCAGCAACGACCTCCGCCGCCTGATGCGCATGAACGTCATCCACAAGAAAGGCAGCGGCAAGCGTGCCGACGTGCCCGGCTACCGTGTCGGCGGCAAAACCGGCACCGCTGACCTTGCCGCCGGCGGCCGATATGATGGCCGCGCCGTGGTGACATCGTTCTTTTCTGCCTTTCCAATGGATGATCCTGCTTTCGTCGTGCTCGTGACCCTCTATGATCCCAAAGGCGTGGGGCCGCTGAAGTCTCGAACCGCTGGCACCAATGCGGCTCCGACCGTCGGCCGCATCATCGCCCGGGCCGCCCCGCTCCTGGGCGTGGCCAAGCGCTAGGTCGGGGAAATGTTCGCCGTCGTCTGATAATTGCCGGTGCGCAACACGCACCTCGAATTTGACGTGTGCTGGCCGAGTGCCTATGAACCCGCATCTTGTGAGGACCGGTCACGATTCATGAACCTTGAAAGCCTGCTGGCGGGCATCCTCGATGTGCCGGGCTCGGCCGACCAGATCGACATATCGTACGTAACGGCTGACAGCCGCTACGTGGTGCCGGGTGCGGTGTTCGCAGCACTCCCCGGCACGCGCGATGACGGCGCACGGTTTGTGCCGGACGCCATCGAGAAGGGCGCCGCAGCGATCCTGACCGCGACTGGATCGGACGTCGGCACGCCCCCGGTGCCGGTGCTGCGCAGTGACGATCCACGCCGCGCCCTCGCGCTGATCGCGGCCCGCTTCTTCGAGCGCCAGCCGGAAAACATGGTCGCCGTCACCGGCACCAGCGGCAAAACCTCCGTCGCTGACTTCACCCGCCAGATCTTCCTGGCACTGGGGCGCACCGCCGCCTCGATCGGCACCATCGGCGTCGTCGAGCCGGACGGCAGCGTCTACGGCGCGCTCACGACACCTGATCCGGTCACCCTGCACGCCGAATTGCGCCGCCTCGCCGATCAGGGCGTGACGCATCTGGCGTTCGAAGCCTCGTCACACGGGCTCGATCAGCGCCGCCTGGACGGAACGCGCCTCAAGGCTGCCGCCTTCACCAACCTCGGCCGCGACCATCTCGATTATCACCCAACCGTCGAGCACTACCTCGCAGCCAAGCTGCGCCTGTTCGACACTCTTCTGCCGGCAGCCGGCGACGAGGCCGGCCCCGCAACCGCCGTCGTCGACGCAGCCCAGCCACAAGCTGCCGACATCGCCGCGATCGCAGCCCGCCGCGGCTTGAATCTGATGCGTATCGGCCGCGCCGAGGAAGCGGACCTGCGTCTCATCTCAGCCACGCCGGAAGGCGGCGCCCAGCGCCTCGCGATCCGCTATGGCGACACCGAAAGTGACGTCCTCCTGCCCCTGATCGGCGACTATCAGGCAAGCAACGCGCTCCTCGCAGCCGGCCTGGCGATCGCAGCCGGCGAACGCGCCGATGCCGTCTTTGCCGCCCTCGAAGTGCTCCGCGGCGTGCGCGGGCGCCTCGAGATGGTCGCCGAGGTCAACGGCGCCAAGGTCGTCATCGATTACGCCCACAAGCCCGACGCACTTGCCGCGGCCCTCGATGCGCTGCGCCCGCTTGTGGCAGGACGCCTGATCTGCGTTTTCGGCTGTGGCGGCGACCGCGACCGTGGCAAGCGCCCGCTGATGGGCCGGATTTCGGCGGAAAAGGCCGATCTGACGATTGTGACCGACGATAACCCGCGCAGCGAGGATGCCGCCGCGATCCGCGCCGAGGTGATGGCCGGTTGCCCCGACGCCGAGGAGATCGGCGACCGCTATGAGGCAATCGCGCACGCGATGATGCAGCTCGCCGCAGGTGACGTGCTCGTGATTGCGGGCAAAGGCCATGAAACCGGCCAGATCGTCGGGGATCAGACGTTCCCGTTTTCCGACCACGATGCGGTCGAAGCGATCAGCATGGAGTTTTGAGGATGGCTAAGGGCCACGCCGACCGACTGAGCGCGAGGAGGCTTCATGCTCTATGAATTGACCAACTTCAGTGAGCTGATCGGCCCGCTTAACGTGTTTCGCTACATCACGTTCCGAACCGGCGGCGCGATCATGACCGCACTCCTGTTCGTCTTCCTGTTCGGTCCCGCCATCATTGACATGCTCCGCCTCAAGCAGGGCAAGGGCCAGCCGATCCGTGACGACGGCCCGCAAACCCACCTCGCCAAGCGCGGTACGCCGACGATGGGCGGCCTGATGATCCTGGCAGGGTTCCTGTTTTCGATCCTGCTCTGGGCGAATTTGTCGAACGGCTACGTTTGGGTCGTCCTCGGGGTGACCCTGTCGTATGGCGCGATCGGCTTCTACGATGACTACCTCAAGGTCACCAAACGCACGAGCAGCGGTTTTTCGGGACGGGTGCGGCTGGCCCTGGAAATCGTCATTGCAGGCGCTGCGACCTACATCATCATGTGGCTTGCGGGCGATGAACATTCGGGCGCCCTCGCCTTGCCCTTCTTCAAGGATGTCCTGATCTACCTCGGGCCCTTCTATGTCATTCTCGGCGTCCTCGTGATTGCCGGCGCCGGCAATGCCGTCAATCTCACCGACGGCCTCGATGGCCTCGCGATCGTGCCCGTCATGATCGCAGCCGCGACGTTCGGCCTGATCGCCTATCTGTCGGGCAACGCCCTGTTCGCGAATTATCTCCAGATCCACCACGTCCAGGGCGCCGGCGAACTGGCCATCATCTGCGGCGCCTTGATTGGCGCGGGCCTCGGTTTCCTCTGGTTCAACGCGCCGCCCGCGATGATTTTCATGGGCGACACCGGTTCGCTCGCCCTTGGCGGCGCGCTGGGTGCGATCGCCATTGCGACCAAGCACGAGATCGTGCTGGCCATCGTCGGCGGTCTCTTCGTCCTCGAAACGCTCTCCGTCATCATCCAGGTGACGAGCTACAAGCTCACCGGCAAGCGCGTCTTCCGCATGGCCCCCCTCCACCACCACTTCGAGCAGAAGGGCTGGGCCGAGGCGACCGTGGTCGTCCGCTTCTGGATCATCTCCGTTGTCCTCGCCCTGATCGGCCTGGCAACGCTCAAGCTGCGGTAATCTCCAGCCCTTCTATGTCGCCGACCTCAGGCTTGACCTGAGGTTCTAAGTCACGGCTGAGGGATCGATGGCTGTGGCCTGCAACGCTGGGGTGAAGTGCGCTAATTCTGGATCATCTCCGTTGTCTTGGCTCTGATCGGCTTGGCAACGCTCAAGCTGCGGTAATCTCCAGCCCGTCTATGTCGCCGACCTCAGGCTTGACCCGAGGTTCTAAGTCACGGCTGAGGGAGCGATGGCGGTGGCCTGCAACGCTGGGGTGAAGTGTGCTAATTCGCGAGGCCCGCCTGCGCTGCACCATGGGTCCTCGGGACAAGCCCACTGCTGTCCGGTTGAGGTTTCCGCGAAACGGCGCGACAGCCTTATTTGGCCTCTCGATTTCGGAACGGATGATGATCGAGACGCGAAATCCCGACCGGCATCGGCTTGTTCGTTTTTCCATTTCATTTGCCACACCCACCGTCATGGCCGCGCAGGCGGCCATCCACGCGCGTCTCGCAAACGCGGCGCTGGCTGGGTCAGCTCAGTGTTCCGCGGCAACGACTGAGTCACAGCCGAGCGCCGCGTGATTGCGAGATGCCCGTGGATGGCCGCCTGCGCGGCCATGACGGGATGGGGAGGGGAAGCGCGGTCTACGCCTAAAGCGATGGAGTTAAACCGGACAGCAGTGGGACAAGCCCGAGGATGACATTTGAGAGGCAGCGATCCTGATGACAGGTGTTCATATTCTTGGGGAGCGCAAGCGACCCGGCACCGAGTGCGATTACCCGATCTCTGCCGTGAGCCAATGCCAAATGTCCGGGAGCACCTGCGACCCGGCGCCTAGCGCCGCGCCCGCGCAGGCCCGGCCCGTGGGGCCGGAATAGCCGTGAGCGAAACAACTACCCGGGAGCACCTGCGACCCGGCGCCTAGCGCCGCGCCCGCGCAGGCCCGGCCCGTGGGGCCGGAATAGCCGTGAGCGAAACAACTACCCGGGAGCACCTGCGACCCGGCGCCTAGCGCCGCGCCCGCGCAGGCCCGGCCCGTGGGGCCGGAATAGCCGTGAGCGAAACAACTACCCGGGAGCACCTGCGACCCGGCGCCTAGCGCCGCGCCCGCGCAGGCCCGGCCCGTGGGGCCGGAATAGCCGTGAGCGACAAACAACTTTCCGCTATTCTGGCGAAATGATTCCTGCCGCGACATTCAAAGGCCGCCGCGTAGCGGTTTTCGGGCTTGGCCGCTCTGGCGGTGCGACCTGCCGCGCGCTCGACGCCGGTGGCGCTGAGGTCCTGGCCTGGGACGAGAACGAACGCGCCCGCGCCGCCGCAGTGGCCGATGGCATCGCCTTGACCGATCTCGATCGCGCCGACTGGTCCACGATCGACACCCTTGTCCTTGCGCCGGGCGTACCGTTGACCCACCCGGCGCCGCATTGGACGGTCGACCGGGCCCGCGCCGCGAATGTCGAGGTGATCGGCGATGTCGAGATCTTCGCGCGCGAGCGCCGCGCCTCCGCACCTGACGCGCCGTTCATTGCAATCACCGGCACCAACGGCAAATCGACGACGACGGCGCTGATCGCCCATATCTTGCGCGAGAGCGGCCGCGACACCCAGATGGGTGGCAATATCGGCGTGCCGATCCTCTCGCTGGAGCCGCCGCGCAGCGGACGCCATTACGTCATCGAGATGTCGTCCTACCAGATCGACCTGACGCCGACGCTTGAAAGCGATGTCGCAATCCTCCTGAACGTCTCGCCCGACCACATCGACCGTCATGGCACCTTCGAGAATTACGCGGCCATCAAGGCCAGGCTTGCGGAAGCAGCGAGACGCGCCGTGATCGGCGTCGACGACCATACCGTCGCCGACATCGCGGCCCGGCTTGCAGCGCGCGGGCGCAATGTCGTTCGCTTTTCCGCCGACCATCGCCTCGCGGCGGGCTTCTACCTCGATCACGACCGGGTCTATTGGGCCGAGGACGGCCACAGCGCACCCGTAGCCGACCTCGACGGCCTGATGACGCTGCGCGGCCGCCACAACGCCCGCAACGTCATGGCCGCGCTGGCGACGATGGAGGCATTGGGCGTGCCCTTCCGCGAGGCCGCCGCGGCGCTGAAATCGTTCCCCGGCCTCGCCCACCGCCTCGAACTGGTCGGCCATCGCCGCAAAACCCTGTTCGTCAACGACAGCAAGGCAACCAACGTCGAGGCGACTGCCGTCGCGCTGGCGAGTTTTGAGCGCGGCATTTTCTGGATACTGGGCGGGCGCGCGAAAGAGGGGGGGCTCGCCGATCTGCGTCCCTATTTTCCGCGCATCGAACGCGCCTATTTGATCGGTGAAGCCGAAGAGGCCTTTGCAGCCGAACTCGATGGCCAGATTGATGCCGTTCGCTGCGGCACGCTCGCCCAGGCGCTCGAACGCGCCGCCGAAGATGCGGACACCTCCAGCGCGGAAGAACCGGTCGTCCTGCTGGCGCCCGCCTGTGCCTCCTTCGACCAGTATCCAAGCTTCGAGGCGCGCGGGGTCGAGTTCAAGGAGCTGGCCAACGCCCTTCCGGGGTTCGTGTCACGCGGAGGCATTGCGTGATGCGCTTTGACCGCGAAGATAAGAGCCTTCTCGCCGAGTGGTGGTTCACCGTCGACCGCCTGCTGCTCGCTGCCATCCTGGTGCTGATGGGCGTGGGCATCATCGTCTCCCTGGCCGCAAGCCCCGCAGTCGCCGATAACAAGGGGCTCGAGGCGTTCTATTTCGTAAAGCGTCACGTCGTGATCGTGGCGGCCGGCGCGGTTGTGATGGTCTTCCTTTCCCTGCAATCGCCGCGCATGATCCGCCGCTTGGCGCTCGTGACGTTTTGCGTCGCGATTGCCGCGATGATCTACATCCTGGCCGCCGGTGAGGTGATCAACGGTGCCCGCCGCTGGGTCCGTGTGATGGGCATTTCCCTGCAACCCTCGGAAATCGCCAAGCCAGCCTTCATCGTCCTCGCCGCCTGGGCCTTCGCCGAGTGGGAGCGCCGCCGCGACGTGCCCGCCTTGCCGATTGCGTTTGCGCTCTACGTCGTGTTCCTGACCCTGCTGGCCCTTCAGCCCGATGTCGGCCAGTCGCTCCTTGTGACAATGGTCTGGGGCGCGCTGTTCCTGCTGGCGGGCCTCTCGTTCTATTGGATTGGATTGCTTGCCGGCCTTGCTGTCGCGGGCCTCGCAACGGCCTATTTGACGCTGCCCTACGTTGCAGCCCGCATCGACGTCTTTTTGAGCGCGGACGCCGCCAGCACCTCCCAGGTTGCCCGCGCTTATGAATCGTTCCGCCTCGGCGGTCTGTTCGGCCGCGGTCCCGGCGAAGGCACGATCAAGACCATCCTCCCCGATGCCCATACCGACTTCATCTTCGCCGTCATCGCGGAGGAATACGGTGTGATCGCCTGCCTGGCGCTGCTCGCGCTCTATGGCTTCATTGTGTTTCGCGCCCTCGCCCGTGCGATCAAGTCCCAGGACCTCGCCGTGCGCTATGCCGCCAGCGGGCTTGCATTGCTGATCGGCCTTCAGGCTCTGATTAACATGGGCGTCAACGTCGGCCTGCTGCCAGCCAAGGGCATGACACTGCCGTTCATTTCCGCCGGCGGCTCGTCGCTGATTGCAGTCTCGCTGACATTCGGCATGATGCTGGGCCTGACCCGGCGTCAGGGCGCCCGCCTGCCCGATGAAGCGACCCGCGCCGTTGATGTCGGCCAATTCGATACTGGGGCGCTCTCAAAGTGACAGCGAAGACCATCCTGCTTGCAGCCGGCGGCACCGGCGGTCATCTGTTTCCAGCCTTCGCGCTTGCCGAGGAACTTGGCCGGCGCGGCTGGCGCATCGAGCTTGCAACCGACCATCGCGGCGATCGCTATGGCGCTGATTTCCCCGCCGCCGCCGTTCATCAACTCTCCTCGGCAACGATCACCGGCCGCTCGCCTGTGGCGCTGGCAAAGACCGGCTTCGCCCTCCTCAGCGGCGTCCGCCAGGCCATGACGTTGATTGCCAGGATCAAGCCGGCCGCCGTCGTCGGCTTCGGCGGCTATCCCTGCTTCCCGCCCCTTGCCGCCGCCCGCCTCAAGGGCGTCCCCTCAGCCCTTCACGAACAGAACGCCGTGCTCGGCCGCGCCAACCGCCTCCTTGCGCCCCGCGTCAGCGCGCTGGCGACATCGTTCGAGACCGTGAAGTTCATCGATGGCGCGTTACGCGAAAAAGTCCGCCTCACGGGAAATCCTGTGCGCGGTGTTGTCCTTGACCAGGCCGCCGCGCCTTATCCGCCGCTGGAGCCCGGCGGCCCCATCCGCCTTCTCGTCTTCGGCGGCAGCCAGGGCGCGCGCTATTTCTCCAATACCGTGCCCAGAGCCCTCGAACGCTTGTCCGATGCGCAGCGCGCCCGCCTGCACGTGACGCAGCAATGCCGCCCTGAGGATCTCGACCGCGTCCGCCAGGCGTACGCCGCAACCGGTATCGCCGCCGACTGTGACGCTTTCTTCGCGGATCTGCCCGCGCGCATGGCCGCTTCGCACCTCGTGATCGCCCGCGCCGGCGCCTCCTCGATCGCGGAACTGACCGTGATCGGGCGGCCATCGATCCTGGTGCCGTTGCCACACGCTCTTGACAACGACCAGCTCTTGAACGCATCGAGCTTGGCTGGCGCCGGTGGCGCCTGGTGCATCGAGGAAAAAGATCTCGACGAAGCGCGCCTTGCCAGGGAAGTGGCAGCCTTGATCGAGGACCCGCCGCGTCTTGCCGCCGCCGCCGGGGCCGCTTGCCGCCAGGGACGCCCGGACGCCGTCAGGGCGCTGGCGGATCTGGTCGAGGAATTGGCCGAAAGCAAAGCCGTGCGCGCGGCGTAAGGCTATAAACCCCGCGCCCGGCCAACAACAACGAGGAGAACGACCCATGCAGATGCCCTCCAACCTCGCCACGATCCACATCGTGGGTATCGGCGGCATCGGCATGAGTGCCATTGCGGAAATTCTGCACGCCAAGGGCTTCACCGTCCAAGGCAGCGACCAGCGCGAGAGCCCCAATGTCGTCCGTCTCAAGGAAAAAGGCATCAAGGTCTTCGTCGGCCACCAACCGAAGAATCTGGCCGACGTCTCGTATGTTGTCATTTCGACGGCCGTCAAAGACGACAACGCTGAGCTTCAGGCGGCCCGTGCGCGCGGTCTGCCGATCATCCGCCGTGCGGAAATGTTGGCCGAATTGATGCGTCTTTATTCGACGATCTCCGTCACCGGCACGCACGGCAAGACGACGACGACCTCGCTCATCGCCCACATTTTCGAAACCGCCGGCATCGACCCGACCGTCATCACGGGCGGCATCATCAACACCTGGGGCTCGAACGCCCGCCTCGGCCAGGGCCCCTGGATGATCGTCGAAGCGGATGAAAGCGACGGCACCTTCACCAAGATCCCGAGCCAGATCGGCGTCGTCACCAACATGGACCCCGAGCACCTCGACTATTTCGGCTCCGTCGAGGCGATGTATGCCGAATACGAGGCCTTCTACCGCAACATCCCGTTTTACGGCCTCACCGTCGCCTGTATTGACCAGCCCATCGTCCGCGAAATGCTCGAGCGCCTGAGGCTGCGCCGCAACGGCCGCCGCCTGATCACCTACGGCCAGAATTCGGATGCCGACATGGTCCTCCTCGATGCGTTCGTCGACGACCAGCAGACGACTTTCAATGCCAAGATATCGGACCGCGTCGGCGGTGGCGCCCGCGCACTGATGGACTGGCGCGTGCCCGTCCCCGGCCGCCACAACGCGCTCAACGCTTTGGCGGCGATTGCCGTCGCCGCAGAAGCCGGTATTCCGGATGACGCCATCAAGGCCGCCCTCGAGACGTTTTCCGGCGTCAAGCGGCGCTATCAGTTGGCCGGGGAATGGCAGGGCGTTCGCATCTTCGATGACTACGGCCACCACCCGATTGAAATCGACGCCGTACTGCGCGCCGCGCGCTCAGGCACGGACGGCAACATTATCGCGGTCGTCGAGCCTCACCGCTATTCGCGCGTGAAGGAGCTGTTCGCCGACTTCTGCCGCTGCTTCAAGGCCGCCGACCGCGTCGTCGTCCTGCCGCTCTATTCCGCTGGCGAGGCGCCCCTCGACGGCATCAGTTCGCAGTCGCTCGCCGAAGGCATCAACGCCCAGTCAGGCAAGGAGGTCCAAACCGTGGAAACGGTCGAGGACCTGGCCGCGAATATCCGCGACAACGCGGCCGCCGGCGATCTGGTCGTGTGCCTCGGCGCCGGCGTATCGACGGAGTGGGCACATGCGTTGCCGAAAGTTTTGGCCGGCCAGTGAGTGGCGGTCTGGGGAGGGATAACGGATGGCGCAAGATCTGAAGAGCAACCTCGAGCGCGCGCTTCCCGACCTGCGCGGGACGCTGACGGCGGGACAGCAGCTCTCGGAGCTGACGTGGTTCCGCGTCGGCGGCCCCGCCGAGGTGCTCTTCCGTCCGGCTGATGAAGCGGATCTGGCCTATTTCCTGAAGAATACCGATCCCGCACTGCCCGTTCACGTCATCGGCCTTGGCTCGAACTCGCTGGTCCGCGATGGCGGGATCGAGGGCGTCGTGATCCGCCTCGCCCGCGGCTTCTCGGATGTGGCGGTCGAGCCCGGCAACCGCCTGCGGGTTGGAACCGCCGTGCCGGACGTCAAGGTGGCGCGGGCAGCCGCCGAGGCCGGCATCACCGGCCTTGCATTCTATCGCGGCATTCCCGGCTGCATTGGCGGCGCTCTCAAGATGAACGCCGGCGCCCACGGCACCGAGACCAAGGATTGCCTGATCGAAGCGCGCGCCGTCGATCGCGCCGGCAACGTCCATGTCGTCTCTCTCGCCGAGATGGGCCTGACCTATCGCCACAGTGCCGTTCCCGACGATTGGATCTTCACCGAAGCGCTGTATCAGGGCGCGTCCGGCGATCCGGCAACGATCCAGGCCGAAATGGCAGCCGTCGCCGAATATCGCGAGACGCATCAGCCAACGCGCGAGCGAACCGGCGGCTCGACCTTCAAGAACCCGCCGGGCGAAAGCGCCTGGAAGCTCGTCGATGCCGCAGGCCTTCGTGGGTTCCGGGTTGGCGGCGCCTGCGTGTCGGAAAAACACTGCAACTTCCTGATCAACGATCAGGACGCCACCGCCGAAGACATCGAGACACTCGGCGAGACGATCCGCAAGCGGGTCAAGGCGACGTCGGGCATCATGCTGGATTGGGAGATCAAGCGCATCGGCAAGCCACTCCCGGGCCGCCCGACAGGCGAAGCCCTGGCGCAGTAGGAGCTGCATACAACCCCGCCCGCAAGTGCGAGGGGGGGGGGGTGCTTTTGGCAAGTCATGCCTAGGTCAAGTTGGCATAATTGCGAGGCCCGCCTGCGCTGCACCATAGGTCCTCGGGACAAGCCCGAGGATGACAAATGAGAGGCAGAGCCAAGTCACGTCTGTTTGAACTGCGTTGCCAACTCCCAAGGCGTCGTATTGTCCAGACGCCACTGCGCCACTGCGCCCCGGCGCACATCAGCGCGAATTGGGCTCAGCCTACAGTGCCAATGCCAAGAATTCGGCGCATCCACGAGCGCGAGGAGGCCCTTGCACACCTGTCCGGGAGCTACGCGACCCGGCGCTAAGCGCCGCGCCCGCTGAGGCCCGGCCCGTCAGGGCCGGAATAGCCGCGAGCGAAACAAACCTGTCCGGGAGCTACGCGACCCGGCGCTAAGCGCCGCGCCCGCGCAGGCCCGGCCCGTCAGGGCCGGAATAGCCGCGAGCGAAACAAACCTGTCCGGGAGCTACGCGACCCGGCGCTCAGCGCCGCGCCCGCGAGGCCCGGCCCGTCAGGGCCGGAATAGCCGCGAGCGAAACAAACCTGTCCGGGAGCTACGCGACCCGGCGCTCAGCGCCGCGCCCGCGCAGGCCCGGCCCGTCAGGGCCGGAATAGCCGCGAGCGAAACAAACCTGTCCGGGAGCTACGCGACCCGGCGCTCAGCGCCGCGCCCGCGCAGGCCCGGCCCGTCAGGGCCGGAATAGCCGCGAGCGAAACAAACCTGTCCGGGAGCTACGCGACCCGGCGCTCAGCGCCGCGCCCGCGCAGGCCCGGCCCGTCAGGGCCGGAATAGCCGCGAGCGAAACAAACCTGTCCGGGAGCTACGCGACCCGGCGCTCAGCGCCGCGCCCGCGCAGGCCCGGCCCGTCAGGGCCGGAATAGCCGTGAGCGAAACAAACTATCCGGGAGCTACGCGACCCGGTGCTTAGCGCCGCGCTCGCTGAGGCCCGGCCCGTCAGGGCCGGAATAGCCGTGAGCGACATAACTTCATTAACTCTTTACGCCCCCTTAACCGTTTCCGTCCGAAAATCGAACGTTGATTAAGGTTGCCCGCCGGACCGGCGGGCGCGGCATCAGCGGTTTGATGCCAGCCGGTGTTTTAAGGGAGAAGCCTCGTGTCGGCGGATGTGCAAGGCCTCCAGTTCGACGCCCCGTTTCCGCGTGGCGCGCGCCAAGCCGTGGCCGGCGCCCCCGTCTCGCCGCCGCGCGCGAAGCCGGCCCGACGGCTGACGTCGGGCAAGACCCGCCGCCTGCTCCCACGCAGATGGCGCACCCGCCGAGCCCTGCCGTTCGCCATCGCGCTCACCGCTGCCGCCGTCTTCTGGGCGGCAACCGACGGGGGCTCGCAGGCCCGCCGTCCGATGCCCGTCATCCCTCACCTCGACCAGCTTCTCGAACGCGTCGGCCTCGGCCTCACTGAGATCGCCGTAACCGGCCAGAAGATGGTCTCCGATCGCGCGATCTACGAGCAGCTGCATCTCGCCGGCACCCGCTCGATCTGGACCATCGACACCAATGCGGCCCGCCACCGTCTCGAGACCTTGCCGTGGATCGAGAAGGCCGCGCTCAAGCGGATTTTCCCCGATCGCCTGCTCGTCGAAATTACGGAGCGCGAGCCGGTTGCAATCTGGCGCGACGCCACCCGTGCCTTTGCGGTCGCAGGTGGCGGCCAGGTTTTGGGCGCGGTCGACCAGGGCCGCTTTCCGCGCCTGCCGGTCGTGTTCGGCGTGAAAGCAGCGGACGATGCCGCAATCATCATCGGTGAAGTCCGCCGCCTGCCCGAACTTGCAGCCCAGGTCGCGCTCTTCGAGCGCGTCGCCGAGCGCCGCTGGACCCTGCACCTGAAGTCCGGCTGCCGCATCCTTCTGCCAGCGGACGGCCAGGCCCATGCGCTCTTGAGCTTGCTGAAGGGCGCCAAACCCAATCGGTTGATCGATCTCGACTTCGAGGTCCTCGACCTGCGCATCGCGGCTCGCCCGGCAATCGAAATGCGCACCCGCGTTCCGGAGTGAGTAGGCTCATGACACGATCACATGGTGAGAGGTCTGAAATCATTGGCCTCGTGGATGTCGGCACCTCGAAGGTCACGTGCCTGATCGCAGAGCGCGCCTGGCCCGCCGGCCATCACGCCCCACCCGCCGTGCGCGTTATCGGCGTCGGTCATCAACGCGCCGCTGGTGTGAAGGCCGGCATGGTGATCGATCTCGATGCTGCTGAAGCCGTCGTCAGGGCGGCGGTTGCCAACGCCGAGCGGTCCGCCGATGTCACCCTCGATGACGTCGTCGTCACCGTCTCGTGCGGGCGTCTTCAGTCCGCCCACATGACAACCCGCGTCGACCTCGCCTTCGGCCACGTCCGCGCCGAGGATCTCGCCCGCGCCGCCGCGGCGGCCCGCGACTATGCCGTCCGCGACGACCGCGCCCTCGTCCACCTCAATAGCGTCGCCTACAGCCTCGATGGTGAAACCGGCGTGCGCGAGCCGATTCGCCTTGCTGGAAGCCGACTGTCAGCGAATTGGCACGCGGTCACGGCCGATACGCGGCCGCTTCACAACCTGTCGCTGGTGATCGACCGTGCCCACCTCGGCATTCGCCAGTTCCTGCCCTCGGGCCTGACCGCGGCCCTCAGCGCAACGACACCGGACGAGCGCCGCCTCGGCGTCACCTGCATCAATTTCGGCGCCGGTGTGATCGATATCGCCCGCTTCCTCGACGGCCAGTTTCTCTTTACGGACACACTGCCCGTCGGCGGTGCGCATCTCACCTACGACATTGCCAAAAAGCTCTCCACGCCCCTTGCGGAAGCCGAGCGAATCAAGACGCTGTATGGGACACTCGTCGCGGCGCGTTCGGACGAGCATGAGTTGGTACAGTATGCGCTGGCCGGCGAACTCGAAGGTGAGGCCTATCAGACCTCGCGCGCCGAGATCGCCCGGATACTCCTTCCGCGCACATCGAGCCAGTTGCGCACGTTGAAAGAGCGGCTCGAACAGGCGGATAAGGTCGTCGACGTTGGCCCCAATGTCGTCCTGACGGGCGGCGCCAGCCAACTGGTCGGCCTGGCGGACCTGACAGCCCGGACGTTGGGCTGCAATGTCCGCCTCGGCAATCCTCCGGTCCTGAATGGATTGCCGCCGAGTATGCAAAGTCCTGCGTTTTCCGCAGTTGCCGGTCTTGCACTGGCTGCCCCGCCTGAGGCTCGCCAGGCGTTTGCAGCGAATGCGGCCCGGACGTCGACGGGCAGCTACCTGGACCGGATGGAAAAGTGGCTGCGGGAGAGTTTCTGACAGTGGCGTTGGCGCGCGGCTATGGCCCTGCCGGTCGGTTTGTCGATCGAGGTTCGGCGGCGCGCACTGTTCAACCGGTTGAGCCTGAGGAAACCTTTGGCGATGAACATTCAAATCGGACCGCCCGAACTGACGGACCTGAAGCCGCGCATTACCGTGATCGGTATCGGCGGCGCCGGGTGCAACGCGATCAACAACATGATCGCGACCAGCCTCGACGGGGTCGAATTCGTCGTCGCCAACACCGACGCGCAATCGCTCGCGATGTCGGCCGCTGAACACCGTATCCAGCTTGGCGCCAATCTCACAGAAGGCCTCGGCGCTGGCGCCCGGCCGGAAGTCGGTGAAGCAGCCGCCCGCGAAGCCGAAGAAGAGATCCGCTCGCAGATCGCGGGCTCGCACATGGTCTTCATTGCCGCCGGCATGGGCGGCGGCACCGGCACGGGCGCGGCCAGCGTCGTGGCCGAAATCGCCCGCGACCTCGGCATCCTGACCGTCGGCATCGTCACCAAGCCCTTCCAGTTCGAAGGCGCGCGCCGCATGCGCACCGCTGATGCCGGCATTGATGCGCTCGAACGCGTCGTCGACACCCTGATCGTGATCCCGAATCAGAACCTGTTCCGCATCGCCAACGAACGCACCACCTTCGCGGAAGCGTTCCTGTTGGCCGACCAGGTGCTCTATTCCGGCATTGCCTGCATCGTCGACCTCATCGTCAAGGAAGGCCTCATCAACCTCGACTTCGCCGACGTCCGCGCCGTGATGAAGGGCATGGGCTCCTCGATGATGGGGACGGGTGAAGGCTCTGGCGAGGACCGCGCCGAAACAGCGGCCCGCGAGGCGATCTCGAATCCGCTGCTCGACAACGTCACCCTGTCGGGCGCGCAGGGTCTCCTGATCTCGATCGTCGGCGGCAGCGACCTGACACTGTTCGAGGTCGACACCGCCGCGAGCCTCATCCGCAAGGAAGTCGCCGCCGAGGCCAATATCATCGTCGGCGCAACGACCGATGCCGACATCGGCGACAAGATCCGCGTTTCGATCGTCGCCTCCGGCATGTCGGGCGCCCAGATGGCGGCGCCGCAGCCGCAGCCAACAACGTTTGGTGCAGCCGCCAGCACCTTTGCTGCCCCCGCGGACCGTGCCCCGCCGCCGCCGCCGCGCGTGCCGGCCGACACCGGGGCGGCCCCACAGATGTCGCCGCCGCCGCTGGCTCAAAGTGCCCAGGCGGGAGGCGCTGGCAGTTCGGACGCAAGCGAATTCACCCGCGCCTTGAACCAGGTCATGGCGGAAACGCGAAAAGAGCCTGCCGCGGACCCGTCGCGATCCGGCGGAAACTGGGCCAGGGACAACACGGCCTCCACCGATGATGAGGCGGCCTGGCGCTCACCTGATGGCGTTGTCGTCGAAGACGGCCTGGCTGACATGCCGCGCCGTGCGCATGCAACCCCACTGCCGGACCGCATCAAGACGGTCGAAGCGAGCCTGCCGGAAATGTTTGAACCCTCCCCGCCGGCCGAAGTCCGCCGCACCGGGCCCCGGATGCCCGAGGTTGGTGATTTCCCGGCCCACGCTCAGCGCGAGTACTACACCAAGATGAGCGATCAGCAGGACGGCCCGCCCGCCGATCAGGACCGGCCCATCGACCGCCGGCCACGGATGCCTGAGGATCAGCGCCGTCCAGCCGGCGCGCCGCGCAGCGATCGTAGCGGCGATCCTGACGAACCTCAGCGCGGCGGATTCCTCAAGCGTCTGGCCATGGGCCAGCGCAGGTGATTCGCGGTTTCTGCTCAAAACCACCGTTCATGAGCAACGCTCACGCAGATTTCCCGTTCTTTTCCGACGAGCTGCAAAATACTGTAATCTTGGCCCCTCAATCGGCATGGCTAATTCGCCACTCTGGAACGGGGCGAGACAGTGGCAATTCCTGGGCAAACCTCTGTAAATCGGGCAAAAAAGTGACCTGCCCAAAAGTGTGATACGGAAATAGCACACAACGTTGTGCCATCTGCGCAACGTTTCTTGGTGAAACGTAACACAGTGAAAGAAAGCGTGATTTGTCCTGATTTCCGGCCACACGGTATGAACAACATCGTTAACGCCGCGTTTGTGGGATGCGTAACGGCCGCGAGTAACAGGCTGATCGCTCTTCGGGAAAACGTTGGCTGGGGGAGCTCCGGATAGACCAGACGAACTGATTGTTCGTTGACGGAGCGCATGGGTCGAGGGGGCATCTAATATGCCGAATTCTTTCGTTGTCTCGCAGCAGACCACGATCGCACGCGAAATCGTGTTGAACGGTGTCGGGGTCCACAGTGGCGCCCAGGTGGCCATGGTCCTGCACCCGGCGGAAGCCGATGTCGGCCATCGGTTCATGGTCACACGGCGCGGCCGCATTGTGGCCGAGATCCCGGCGCACGTCGATCGTGTCAAGAATTTGACGCTCTGCACTGTCATCGGCGATGACGAGGGCAACACCGTCGGTACCGTCGAACACCTCCTGGCTGCCCTGCGCGGCCTCGGCGTCGACAATTGCTACATTGAGATCGAGGGCCATGAAGTCCCGATCATGGATGGCAGCTCGCAGGCTTTCGTTGATGCGATCGACAAGGTTGGCCTGCGCGAACTTCCCGCCCTCCGCCGTTTCATCAAGGTTCTCAAGCCGATCCGGGTCGAAGATGGCGACTGCTGGGGCGAACTTGCACCGCATTCCGGCTTCCACCTCGATATCCAGATTGATTTCGACACGGCCGTCATCGGCTCGCAGCGGCTGAAATCCGAGATTTCCCCCGGCGTCTTCCGCAACGAATTGAGCCGGGCGCGCACCTTCGGCTTCATGTCGGACGTCGAGAAGCTCTGGAAGGCCGGACTGGCCCTTGGCGCCAGTCTCGACAACAGCGTCGCGATCGGCGATGGCCGCATTCTCAATCCGGAAGGCCTGCGCTATCCGAAGGAATTCGTCCGCCACAAGACACTCGATGCCGTCGGTGATCTCGCCCTCGCCGGCTATCCGATCCTGGCCTCGTACCGGTCCATGCGCGGCGGTCACCGCCTCAACGCCCACGTCCTGAAGGCGCTGTTCGCCGATCAGGATGCCTGGACACTGGTCGACGCCCCGCGTGTCCGCGAGCCGGCCTACACCCGCGCTCCCGCACCGATGGGACAAGTCTCCATGGTCGCGGCTGCTGCCGGCAAATAACGTCGTTTCCGTGCGCGAAAGCGTGCTGCCGTTCGCCGCGTCATTGAACGCGGCGAATGTGTTTTGGAGCCCCGTGTCGGGGATCGTCGGCACCGTTACGACACACCGTCGCCGGATCTTGAGGGGCGGGCGGCTTCTGCCATCTCGCCAACGCAATTCGATGTTGTCTTCTGTCCGGTAACTGGGGAAAATAAAGGCCGCCCCGTTGGGTTGGACGTCGCTTGATCTCATGGACGCGGCGCCGGCAGAATGCTGCACCCGGGCGAACCATTCGACGGGCCGGAAGATGGGAAACACGGATTAGGCGCGGATGACGTTGCAAAGGGTGCAGTTTTGCCCCGGCACTCAGGCGAATCAGCGCTAAACGATAGATGATGCCGGTGCCGCCTGTTTTTCCGCGCGCCGCGTCGCCGTAGCCTTGAGCGCGAACACACGAGGTTGCTTGCTGTGAGCAAGACGCATTCACATCCGACGGACCGGCCATTCGCGACACGGCTGGCGCGGCTATTGATTGTGGCCGCTCCCCTGGTCGCGGTGGCGGCCTGCTCATCGACCAACAACGATGGCGCGAAAGCTCTCTTGAACCCCGATCCGCCGGGCAAGATGTATGCAACCGCGGACACCTATCTCAACCGGGGCAACTGGGAGAAAGCGGCCAAGAAGTTCGAAGATCTCGACCGCGATCACCCATACGCGCCCGAGGCGCGCCGCGCGATGGTCATGGCCGCCTATGCCTATTACCGCGCCGGCAAGTTTCCCGAAGCGATCGCGACCGCGCGCCGCTACACCACCATGCACCCGGGAACCAAGGAAGCCCCCTTCGCCCACCACATCATCGCCTCGTGCTACTTCGAGGAAATGACAGGCCCGCAAACGGATCAGTCCAGCACGGTCAAGGCGCTCAACGAACTGCGGACGCTGAAGTCGCGCTACCCGGACAGCAAGTATGCGATCGAAGCGGATAACCGCATCCGGATCGCGACAGACACCCTGGCTGGCAAGGAGATGGAAGTCGGCCGCTACTACCTCAAGCGGCGCAACTATCTGGCGGCGATCAATCGCTTCAAGAAGGTTGTTTCCGACTATCAGACGACCAAACAGGTCGAAGAAGCCCTGATGCGGCTGACGGAAGCCTATATGGCGCTCGGCATCGTCAACGAGGCGCAGACCGCGGCCGCCGTCCTCGGCCACAACTACCCCAACTCGCGCTGGTACAAGGATGCCTATGTCCTCCTCGAGTCCAGCGGCTTGGCACCACGCGAGGACAGCGGAACCTGGCTCTCACGGACGTTCAGGAACTTCCCCACGATCAAGCTTTGAGACATCTTGAGCCGGTTATGGCGCAATCGTATGCCTTGCCTCCGGGCATCCGTGCGCCAGCTGTCTGCCATCGCGAGGAAATCGGCTACAATTGGCGGGCGCTGACCGGCTGAACCTCTCTCAACTCCGCGGGAACCCGTCTCGATGGCCGAGCCCCTCTCTTCCGATGTCGCCTCCCCGCCGCCTGAAACGCTGGCCCGCCCGCCGGAGGAGCTGACGGCGGATGAGGCGCGCGCCGAATTGGCCTGGCTTGCAGGCGAGATCGCGCGCCACGACGATCTCTATTACGGCAACGATGACCCGGTCATTACGGATGCCGCCTACGATGACCTGCGCCGGCGCAATGACGCGCTGGAAGCCGCGTTTCCAGACCTCGTGCGCAGCGACAGCCCGGCGAAGCGTGTCGGCGCCGCCCCGCAAGCCATCTTCGGCAAGGTGCGCCATCGCGTGCCGATGCTCTCGCTCTCGAATGCATTTGATGACGACGACGTCGTCGATTTCCGCGCCCGCCTCGCCAGGTTCCTCGGGCTTGACCCGCAGGAGCCGATTGCGATGACGGCCGAACCCAAGATCGACGGGTTGTCGATCTCGCTTCGCTATGATCGCGGCAGTCTCGTCGAGGCCGCCACCCGGGGCGACGGCTACGAGGGGGAAAACGTGACCGCCAACGTGGCGACCATCGCGGAAATACCCAAGACGCTGACTGGCGGCAGCGTGCCGGACACCATTGACGTGCGCGGCGAGATTTACATGTCGAAGCAGGACTTCGCAGCGCTCAACACCGCTCAGGCGGAAGCTGGCGCGAAGATCTACGCCAACCCCAGGAACTTCGCGGCAGGCTCGCTGCGCCAGAAGGACCCGGCGGTCACCGCTTCGCGCCCGCTACGGTTCTTCGCCTACACCTGGGGTGAGATTTCCACGGAGCCTGCAACCACCCAGTCCGGCATGATCGAGGCCTTCGCCCGCTGGGGCCTGCCCGTTAATCCGCTGATGGAAGTGTGCCCGCGCGCGGAAGACCTGCTCGCCTACTACGCCCGCCTCCTCGAGACCCGGGCAGCCCTCGACTATGACATCGACGGCATCGTCTACAAGGTCGACCGTCTCGACTACCAGGAGCGGCTGGGCTTCGTTTCGCGCGCGCCGCGCTGGGCAATCGCGCACAAATTCCCCGCCGACGCGGCAATGACGGAGCTTCTTGACATCGAGATCCAGGTCGGCCGCACCGGCGCGCTCACCCCCGTCGCCAAGCTCGCCCCCGTCACTGTCGGCGGCGTCGTCGTCTCCAACGCGACGCTGCACAACGAAGACGAAATCGCCCGGAAGGACGTCCGCATCGGTGATTGGGTGCGCATCCAGCGTGCCGGCGACGTGATTCCCCAGGTCCTCGGCCCCGTGCTCGAAAAGCGACCCGACAACGCCGTCGCGTTCGTGTTCCCCAAGGTCTGCCCCGCCTGCGGCAGCGAGGCGGTCCGCGAGCACGACGAGAAGACGGGCCAGGAAGACGTGGTGCGCCGCTGCACCGGCGGCCTGATCTGCCCGGCGCAGCGCAAGGAGCGCCTCAAGCACTTCGTCTCGCGCAACGCCTTCGACATCGAGGGCCTCGGCGCCAAGCAGATCGAACTCTTCTATGAGCAGGGCCTGATCCACCAGCCGGCCGACATCTTCACGCTGCAAAAGCGCAATGAGCAGGCCGAAACCCCGCTGCAGGACCAGAAAGGCTTCGGCCAGAAGTCGATCGACAATCTGTTCCGTGCCATCGACGAGCGGCGCGCGATCGGCTTGGACCGCTTCATTTACGCCCTCGGCATCCGCCACGTCGGCGCCAACACGGCGCGCGATCTCGCCCGTCAATTCGCAACCCTTGAGGCGCTGCGCGGCGCTGTCACAGCCGCTAGCGAAGGCGGCATCGAAAGCGACGCCTACCGCGACCTCGTCAATATCGATGGTCTGGGCCCGGCTGTGATCGAGGCATTGATCGAGTTTTTCCGCGAGCCCCACAATATCGAGGCCCTCGACGCCCTGCTCGGCGAAGTGAGCGTGGAACGTTTCGATGCGCCACAAACAACGCAGTCAGCCGTGACCGGCAAGACGGTGGTGTTCACGGGCACACTGGAGCGCATGAGCCGGGCCGAAGCCAAGGCGCTGGCAGAACGCCTCGGCGCCAAGGTGGCCGGCTCCGTCTCCAAGAAGACCGACTACGTCGTTGCCGGCGCCGATGCCGGCTCCAAGCTCAAGAAGGCGGCTGACCTCGGTGTTGCAGTCCTGAGCGAAGACGACTGGCTGGCGATCGCAGAACGCACGTAACCGGGCGGCTTCACGCCCGGCCAGCCAAGCCGCCAAGCCCCCAAAGGGCTTGGCGTGATCTGGCGTTTGACAGGCGCGACCGTTTCGGCGCCGGCTCGTTGGTTCTCTGGCTCGTTGGCTCCGGCTCGGCCAGCGCCTCAGTTGACCTTGAACTCGATCCGGCGGTTTTTCGCACGCCCGGCCGTTGTCCGGTTGTCGGCGATCGGCTTGGTTTCACCGAACCCGCGCGCCGTCAGCCGCTCCGGGGCAATCCCTTTGGTTGCCAGATAGTTCGCAACGGATTGGGCGCGGTCTTGTGAGAGCTGCATATTGAGCGCATCCGACCCCGTCGAATCGGTGTGTCCGTCGACCTGGATCGAAAGCTCTTTCTCACACGCCGACGCCGCTTCTGCGAGCTTGTCGAGGAGCGCCTTGCTGGCCTCCGTGACGGTCGCGCTGCTGGAGGCGAACTGGATCGTGCCGGAGCGTCCAACCTCTGACAGACGCTTTTCGCACAGTGCTGCCTCAGCTTTGCGCTTCTCTTCGGCGGCAGCCTTGCTGGCTTCTGCCTCCTGACGGCGCTGCTCGGCGAGGAACTTCAGGAATTCCTCCTCTTCGCGCGCCACACGTTCCTGTTCAGCCTTTTCCGCAGCCGCCTTCTTGGCCGCGTCGGCCGCGGCCTTGGCTTCTGCTTCCTCCCGTCTCTGCTCGGCGAGGAACTTGAGGAACTCTTCTTCTTCGCGCGCAACGCGCTCCTGCTCGGCTTTCTCGGCCGCAGCCTTCTGGGCCGCTTCCGCCGCGGCCTTCGCCTCGGCGGCGGCCTTGGCTTCTGCTTCCTGACGGCGCTCCTCGGCGAGGAACTTCAGGAACTCTTCCTCTTCGCGCGCGACGCGCTCCTGCTCGGCCTTTTCAGCGGCAGCCTTTTTCGCAGCTTCGGCCGCAGCCTTGGCCTCGGCTTCCTGTCGGCGCTCCTCGGCGAGGAACTTCAGGAACTCTGCCTCTTCGCGCGCGACGCGCTCCTGCTCGGCTTTCTCAGCGGCAGCCTTCTTCGCAGCTTCCGCCGCAGCCTTGGCCTCGGCTTCCTCGCGGCGCTGCTCGGCGAGCAGTTTCATGAAGCTTTCTTCTTCCTGCGCGATCCGAGCCGCGTCGTCGGCCGCGCTGCCGCTCGCTTGCGCCAGAATAATCGGAGCTGACGGGGCCGATGGTCCCCCCGCAAGTGCGCCGGCTGGCATGAACAGCACAAGGACCGCCCAGATGGGGCCCGCGAAGAAGGCGCGCGCGAAAATGGAAGTGGCTGCGCTGCCACGGAAGACTTGAAGTGTCATTGTAGTGGAACCCTCGACCCTAGACGTATTGTCCGGAACCCTGCTGTCGCCTTTACAACTCTTGCGGACCCGGACTGTTTTGTTTTGTATGACTCTTTTACAATGCACACGATCGCCGTGTCACGCCAGTCTGCCGATAGTCGAATCCTGGCCGATACGTGATGTTGGCCGGCATTCGAACGCAGGATTGCGCGCCCGCCCGGGCGATCGGCCACCGCTGCCAGATCGCCTCGAAAAGGGGGGGGGGCGCCGCTACAAGGGTTTGGTGGCCGCCGCCAGCCAGCGCCGGTCTTGGGCTCCGAGCGCGCTGCCAACCTCGTCCATGACCCGCTTGTGGTAGGCATTGAGCCACGCGCGCTCGTCCGCCGTGAGCAATTTGACATCGATC
Organism: uncultured Alphaproteobacteria bacterium; assembly: GCA_963696075.1. Classification (GTDB taxonomy): domain Bacteria; phylum Pseudomonadota; class Alphaproteobacteria; order Rhizobiales; family Hyphomicrobiaceae; genus CAJQQK01. The sequence continues at coordinate 730,241 of CAVOJD010000006.1, forward strand.
AGCCGCCGGTCGAACGGCGCCAGCGTCAGCGTCTCGAACGACAGCATCTCGCGATCGCCCCCGGCAGGTCTGCGGGGCGCGTTGACGAGGACGAGGTTCTCGATGCGGATCCCGTAGGCCCCCTCAAGATAAAAACCGGGCTCGTTGGATATGATCATGCCCGGCTCAAGCTGCACCTCGCCGCGCCGCGAGATCGACTGCGGCCCCTCGTGAACGGACAGATAGCTGCCAACCCCGTGTCCGGTGCCGTGATCGAAATCGAGACCGTGTTGCCACAGCGCGTGACGGGCAAGGGGGTCGAGCTCGACCCCGCGGCTGCCCTCCGGGAACAGCGCGCTCGCAATCGCAATGTGGCCCTTGAGGACGAGTGTAAAGTGGGTGCGCATGTCGGCCGTGGGCCGCCCGACGGCGATCGTTCGCGTCACGTCCGTTGTCCCGTCCGCGTATTGCGCGCCGGAATCGATCAGGAACAGATCGCCCCGCCTGATCGTCCTGTTGCTCTGCGTATTGACCCGATAATGGACGATCGCCCCGTTCGGCCCGCTGCCGGCAATGGTGTCGAAGCTGATTTCCTTGAGCTTGCCCGTCTCGGCCCGGAATGCCTCGAGCTGGCGCGCGGCCTCGATTTCATCGATGCGGCCGCGTGGCGCTTCCTCATCGAACCACGAAAGAAACCGGCAGAGCGCCACCGCATCACGTGCGTGGGCGGCCCGCGCGCCCTTTATCTCGGTCGCATTCTTGATGGCCTTGGCCCGCTGACAGGGGTCCGCCCCCCGCGACACCCGCTTTTCACCCAGCCGGCGCTGAAACCAGAAGGCCGCACTCGCCGTGTTGAGGCGGACGCGCTTGTTCGCCGCCTTGAGTTGATCGATCTTCTCCACCAGCGCATCCGGCGCCAGCAGGATCGCAACCTCTTCGAGCTGACGGGCGAGCGCGTCACCGAGGCGCTCACGTTCAACGAACAGCCAGGCCTTGCCGCGGGCCGGCACGATCGCGAACACCAGCGCCACCGGCGTATGCGGCACGTCCGATCCGCGGATGTTGAACAGCCACGCAACAGAATCGGTCAGCGTCAGGACAATCGCATCCTCCCCCGCCTGTGACAGCGCGGCACGAACATCGTCGAGCTTGTCGTCGCTCGATCGCCCGGCACGGGTCAGGGGGTGGGCGATAATGGGCTCGGATGGCGGCGGCGGTTGATCGGCGCCCCAGACCTGATCGATCGGGTTGCGCGAAACGGCTTTCAGCCGGATGCCACATGCCTTGAGGGTCTGACCAAGCCGCTCGATTTCATCAATCGAATGCAGCCAGGGATCGAACCCAACAGTCTGTCCGGCCGAGAGGACCTCCTTCAGCCAATCGGCAAGCTGGGCGCCCGGCACCTGCCGGATATCGAAGACCGAGGTATCCGTCTGCTGCGGCGCCTGCACGGTGTAGCGGCCGTCGACAAACAGAACGGCCTTATCCGAGGTGACCGCGGCGAGGCCTGCCGAACCCGAAAAAGCGGTCAGCCACTTCAGGCGTTCATCGCGCGCGGCAACGTATTCGCCGCGATGGCGATCACCACGCGGCACCAGGAAGGCGTCGACCTTCAGCCTCTTGAGGGCAGCTCGAAGGAGGTCGACACGGGGCCGGACAGCATCGGTGAGCGCTGTTTCATCGAAAGTCTGGAACATGGGTGGACTGGCTCAGGCGGAAGGGACGGCGAATATGGTTCAGAATAGATCGGAGAGCGACCAAATAGTCACGATATAACCCATCTGACCGCGAGTCTCGGGGGGATTGCGGCCGCGTCAACCCGCAGCGACGTGAAGCATGACCTCAGTGCAATGCTGCGTTGCACTCAGAAGGCTACCGCACTGCACCATCGAAGCTTAGGTTATCGCATGAGTGATCGGCAATGTATCGATCGCCACCATGAGCAATAACCCAATAGTTGAGATGATCATGAACACCACCACATTCGATACGACCTATACAACGGGCGTCACGGAAACTGGCAAGTCAGGCTTCTTCAAGCGCCTGATGCTTGCTTTCATTGCCGCTCGCGAAGCAGAAGCCCGTCGCCGCGTCGCAATTCATTTCGCAAGCCTTTCAGACCGTCAGCTCGCTGGTCTGGGCATGGGCGCCCGCGACATCGAGTTGGCGCGTTCCGGCCAGGCCGTGCGCATTGACCTCGCCGGCTGATAGCCGACGGACCTGGACACGTTCAGGACGATTGGGCTGAGACCCGATCAAGACAAAGGCCGGGCCGCGCGCCCGGCCTTTGTTGTTTCTGCTTTGCTTCTGAAAATGCCGGTGCCGATGAAGAGGGCCCGACGGCGCGTGTTCGCGCGGGCGCTCTCAATCGTCCTCAGGCACGTAGAGATTGAACGCACGGGGTCGCGGACGCGCCGGCCCCGAGCGCTCAAGGACCAGCGTCGACCAGCCATGATGGTTGGTCTGACGCTGGATGCGCAGCCCGAGCGATCGATAGCGCATCGCAACCGGCCGGGCCTGTTCGACCAGAATGCCCGACAGCACCAGTGTTGCCGTCTTGCCAAGCGCTTGCACCACATCCTCCGCCATGGCGATCAACGGACCGGCGAGGATATTGGCAACGATCAGATCGAAGGGCTGAGCCTGCCGGATGCGAGGTTCGGCCAGGCCATCGGCAACGATGAACCGCGGCCCGCCCGCGCGCGCGCCAAGCCGGTTGTGACGCGCATTCTCTGAGGCGACCTCGATTGAGCGCTCGTCGAGATCGCTTGCCAGCACGCGGGCGCCGGGCAGCGCCCGCTTGAGCGCGAGGGCGAGAATGCCGCTGCCTGTGCCTAAATCGAGCACGTTGGCGAAGGACTTCGACCGCGTCAGCCGGTCAATCGCCAGCAAACACCCATAGGTCGTGGCATGATGCGCCGTCCCGAACGCCTCGCCAGCCTCGATGATCAGCGTATTCGGCCCATCCGGAACGCGCGCCCGGTCGTGTCCGCCCGCAATCACGAAACGCCCGGCAAACACCGGCGGCAGTGCTGCTTGCGAGAGCGCCACCCAGTTCTCGTCGGGCACCGGCGTCAAAGAGGCATCGGCCGCGATCTCGGGCGCGAGCGCCGTCAGCCCCGCGAGCGCCGCCTGCGCCACCTCAGCGTCGCCATAATAGGCATCGACCCGCCATAAGGCGCCGGTCTCGAAGACGGAAACGGCGTCGGCCTCGGGCACGACAGCCTCCTGCAGCAGCGCCGCCGCGTCATAGGCGGTGCTGCGCGAGGCCGTCGTAATCGCGAGCTGAACCTGTGTCCCAGCGCCCAATAGTTCCTCAGACATCAGGCAAAGTCCCTTGGCCCCTTGCAAGACGAAACCGGGGACACCGCGTTATCAGTTACAGGCTTGGCACGTTTCGCATGTTTCGTACGTTGCCCAAGCATCGCACGCGTCCCGCGTTGGGTGGTCCTCAAAGGTCGACCTCCTTGGGCCGCGCTTCGGGACCTGCGATGGCGCCACCCGGGATGCCTTCGAATTCCGTGCCCTCCTCCTGCGTAACGTCAGGCAGGTCATCAAGGAATCGGTCCCACAGCCCGTCGATATGAAGCGCGGCAGCGCGGGGCGGCAATGCCTCCAGCGTCCCATCCGGATATTCGCGCACAACCCCATCGGCAAGCAACCGCTCCAGCGCGTCGTCGAGATCAAAATCGACGGTAATGCCGAAACTCTTGAGAAGGTACTGCTCAATCGCCCGGTCGACAGCCTCCAGATCGTCCCGCGTCACGCGCTCCTTTGCGACGACCGAATAGAGCAGCATCTCCTCCTTCACGTCCTCATCCGCCGCCCGGTCGGCAAGCGTCATGATCACGCCCCGGTTGTCGGCGAGCGCGTGGAAATAGAGGTTCTGCGCCATCACAACCATGTAGCGCTGGCGCGTATTGAAGAAGTTCATGAGTTGGCGGAAAGCCGCCGCTCCGAGGCCGATAAGCGCGCCGAAGGCGGCAATCGGGTTGGTTGCGAGCAGGGCGATCTTGCCCGCCGACGTGACAATGCCGAAGCCGACCGCGCCGCTGCTCATCGCGCCAAGCTTGATCTTGTCCATCAGCCGGAAGCGGACCCGCGTATTCGGGAAAATCATTTCGCAATCCGCACGCGGCATGTTCTTGAACAGCTTCAGGTAGATGTTCTCATTCGTCACCCCTTCGGGCACCAGCGCGCGCAGTTTCTTGACGATCTTGGTCGCCTTCTTGCGGTCGACCTTGCGCGAACGCATGACTTCTTCGATGCGCTGTTCGACCGGCTTGAGCTTGAACAGAATGAAGAGCCGCTGGAAGATCGGCACATCGAATTCTTCCTTGCGGAAGAACTTGCGGAACAAACGGCGCTGGTCTTTGCGTGTCGAGGCGCCGCGGAAGTAGATATCAAGTTCTTCGAAGGCTTCGAGATCAAGTTGGAAATCGAGCCCATAGTGGCTCTCTTTGGTCAAGACGAGCTCGATTTCATTGGGGTCGAGCCGGCGGTAGTTCGCCTGCTTGAGGAGGCGGCGCATGCCCAGCACCACGCGGCGCTGCATCTCGCGCTTTTCCCGTTCCGTGAACTGCCGCGTCATCAGCAGGTCGCTGTCGGGATTGAACAGCTCGTAGGTCTGGTCGAGATCGACCGCGCGGGCGTTGTGCTGCTGTTGGCGCCAGTACGTCAGATACTTGAAGAATTGCCGCGCGTCCCGCGCCTGCCCCGCGGGCCACGCCTGCGGACGCGTCAACCGGTCGACGAGTGCGGCCCTGGTGACGGGAAGGAACGTCTCGCGCAGGCTGTCTTCTTCCGTGCCCAGCAGGTCGAAGGCATCGCTGACGAGGTCTTCCTCGTCGTGGAAGTGGATTTCGTGGGCCGCAGGCGCGCGTGCCGCGTCGTCACGACCGGCCTGTGCCTGAGATACGCCTCGGATCGGTTCTCTCGAACCCGGCTCCCGGCGATCGTCGAGCGATACAGTGGACATCTACTCACCCTCCGCCGTACCAAGCGCCCCGGACGACCGGAATGCCCCGAACGTCCGGAATACTACGTACAGCGCTGAATTCAGCTCCCCGAACGCGCCAATCCCTTTTACCTGCAATCCTGGTGCGGACACTCAATTTTCATTAGGCAAAAACAAGGACACGAGCAATTCCTGTGGACCGTTCCGCCGAGTGACACAACCCATCTTGCGTCACCTTGTGGCCTGATGCCCACGGTATGTGTCATTAAGACTATTGCCAGAATCGACCAGGAATAGGGCACAGCATGGCGCCGAGCGGTGGCGACAACGATAATAGTGCGCCGAACGGCGCGGCCATGGCCGATGGCCCGGACGACCCGCTGAAAGCGGCGATCGCAGCCGGCGAGACGCTCGACCTTGGCGGCGCCCGGCTCGACGCGGACCGCCTGCGCGACCTGATCATGAGCCAGATTGCGGCTGACGGGGGCCGGGCAGCCCCCGCTCAGGGCACACCGTTCGGCGTTCGCATCCGCAATGCCGTCATCGTCGGCCGGCTTGACCTTGAAGGCGCGGACATTCCCTTTCCCTTGGCCTTTTCCCGCGTCGTGATGGAGACCGGCGGGCAGGGCGGTTCGATTGTCCTGCGCGATGCCCGCGTGCGGCGCCTGAACGTTTCCAATGCCGCCCTTGCCGGCGGCATCATCGCGGACCGGGCCGAATTCGCGAACGGGATCATGATCGCAGGCGGCCGCATCGGCGGCCCGCTCACCGTCCGCGGCAGCCAGATTGGCGGCGCCCTGGCAATCGAAGGGACCGAACTGGGCGATGGCCGCACCGCCCTTCTTGCAGCTGGCGCGCGTCTCTCAGGCCCCCTCGTCCTGCGCCGCGCGAAGTGTCAGGGCGAGGTGCGCCTCCAGCGCGCCCACCTCGAAGCCGGCCTCAGGGCCGATGAACTCGAAATTCTCGGCGAGGCGGCCCGCCTCCACTGTGCCGCGGCCCGCTTCGGCGGCGATGTCATCCTCACGCGTGCACGCATCGCCGGGCCGGTGGGCTTCGAGAACGCGACCATCGCGGGCAGCATCGAGGCATCAGCGCTTCAAATCGAGGCCTCGACCGAGGGGTTCAATGGTACCGGCCTCGAAATCGAGCAGAGCCTCGATCTCACCCAGGCGCGTATCGGCGGCCCCCTCAACCTCGAAGGCGTCCGCATCGCCAAGCAGTTCCTCGCCGCCGGCATCCAGGTCGATGGCGGCGACACCGCGATCGCAGCCGACCTCATCCGCATCGGCGGCAACTGGGAGCTGATGAGCGCCCGCCTCGTCGGCCAGATCCGGATGCCGGGAGCCGACATCGCCGGCCAGTTCCGCATGACCGCAACCAAACTCTTCGGCAGTTCGCTGGCGCTGCGCGGCGACGGCGCCCGGATCGGCGGCGGTGCGTTCTTCTCACGCGCGACGATCGTTGGCACCGTGCGCTTTCCCGCAGCCGTCATCGAAAACCAGTTCCGCTTCTCCGGCGCGACCATCAAGGTCGATGACGGGGTGGCCATCCAGGCCCAGGGCGCACGCTTCCGCCGCGACGTGGAACTCAACGCCGGCTTCCAGACGATCGGTGGCATCCTCCTCGATCAGGCCGAGGTCAATGGCAGCCTTGATCTGACGCAGAGCCGCATCAAGAGCTTCGCCGTGGCAGATGCCGCCAACGGCCCGCCGAACGAAAAATCCCAGCGCGGCGGTGCTGCGAACGAAACCCGCCCCGCATTCGCGGACCTCGCAGTCAGCCTCGTCGATGCCCGGATCGACCGCCTCGCGATGCCCGAGCGCGCCGACGAACGCCCCCGTGGCATCATTGATCTTTCCCGCGCTCATGTCGGCGCCTTTGTCGACTGGGCCCAGGCCTGGCCGCCACCGGCAGGCGCCGCGGCGAGCGGAGCTGCAAGCGCGCCGCCGGATCATCTGGTCCTCGACGGCTTTGTCTACGAGCACCTTGAAAATCCCTCGGGCCTGCCAGCGATGGTCGAGGCTGGCCGCGCGCGGCGGACCCGCGTCGGTGCGCGCCGCATTGCCTGGCTCACGGCCCAGTCCGCCCCCGACACCTCGACACGGTTCAAACCGCAGGCGTGGGTCTATCTCTCGAAGCAGTTGGCAGCCCAGGGTCTCGACCGTGACGCCCGCCTCATCACCATCGAGCGCCGGCGGCGCGAACGCCGCAGCCGCTGGACACCCCCGCTGGCGCGCTGGGAAAGCCGCCTGCTCGACTGGTTTGCCCTCTACGGCTTCAACCCGTGGCGCACCGTCATGTGGATGGCAGCCGTCGTGATCCTGTTCGCGGGCGTCTGGTCGTGGGCGGCATCCGGCTGCCGTGCGCCAGGCTGCTTCGATGAAACCGTCTTCGTCACCGCGCGCCGCGATTCCTTCTCACCCGAAGCCTTCACCGAGCGCTATCCAGCCTTCCACCCGCTCGCTTATTCCTTTGATGTGTTCGTCCCCTTCGTCTCCTTCGGCTATGAGGATCACTGGCGCCCTAACATGCGCTATGGACCCATGGCGACCTGGCGCCTGCCGCACCTGCCAGCCTTCATCGCGGGCGAAACCGACAAGCAACGGATATTTGCCGACGTCACGATAACCACGGGCGGTGTGCTCTACGCCCTCACCATCGTCCAGAAGATCCTAGGTCTGATCCTGACGTCTTTGATGGTAACCGCGTTTACGGGTCTCCTCCGAGGACACGAGTGATCATCGCGCGGCTGATGGACCGCGCCGGACACCGCCATTAAGTTCGCAATGAACTTTGCCACCGGAGAATTGCCCGTGACCGCGCTCGATGCCTTCGCCGACGTCGTCGGCCCCGCAGCCTGCCTGACCGAATCCCATGACATCGAGCCCTATTCGCTTGATTGGCGCGGCAACTTCAATGCGCGTCCGACAGCCGTCGTGAAGCCCGCGTCGACCGAGGAGGTCGCCCGCGTCCTCGCCGCCGCCAAGGCCGCCGACCTCGCGGTGGTGCCGGCAGGCGGGCGCACGGGGCTGTGCGGCGGCGCCGTCGCGCTCGCCAACGGTCCGGCCTCCATCGTCCTCTCCCTCGAACGCATGAACCGCATCCGCGACATTGACCCGCAAGATTTCTCACTTGTCGCCGAGGCCGGCTGCGTCGTCGAAACCGTCCAAAACGCGGCCACCGAGGCAGGCCGCCTGTTCCCGATCCAATGGGGCGCGCAGGGCACCGCCCAGATCGGCGGCATGCTCTCGACCAACGCCGGCGGCATCCGCACGCTCTCCTGGGGCAACGCGCGCGAACTCGTACTTGGGTTGGAGGTGGTCCTGCCCGACGGCCGCGTCCTCGATGACCTGCGCCGGGTCCGGAAAGACAATTCCGGCTACGCGCTGCGCCATCTCTTCATCGGCGCCGAAGGAACCCTTGGCATCATCACCGCCGCCGCCCTGCGCCTCGCCCCGCAATTGAAGCGCGTCGAGACCGCCTTCATCGCCGTGCCGAGCCCGGATGCCGCACTCGCGCTCTATGGCCGCTTCCGTGAATCCGGCGCGGACCTGATCGGCTTCGAACTGGCCGCGCGCTATTCGATGGAACTCGCCAACCGCTTCGGACCGGTCAAGGTGCCGCTTCCCCTCGATGCGCCCTGGTACGTGATGGCCGAGATCGCGGCCGCCCACCCGAGCGTGCCGCTGCGCGACATGATGGAGGAAACACTGGGCACCGCCATGGAAGCCGGTGACGTCCTCGACGCGGTGCTGGCCGAGAGCGAGCAACAGCGTCTCTCGATCTGGAAGATCCGCGAAGACCTGCCCGAGTGTACCCGGCAGGGCGGCCCGACCGTCAACACGGATACGTCCGTGCCTGTCTCCGCCGTGCCGAAGTTCCTCAACACCGTCGTCAGCGAGGTCACCCGCCGCTGGCCCGAGGGCCGCATCATCGCCGTCGGTCATGCCGGTGACGGCAATATCCATTGCTCACTGCAGGCGCCGGAAGGGTGGGATCAGGGCCGCCCGGCCTGGGCCGCCCGCGCCGACGGCTTTGAAGCGCGCGTCAACGAGATCGCGGTCTCACTCGGCGGCAGTTTTTCAGCAGAACACGGCATCGGCCAATCCAAGCGCCACGCAATGGCAACCCACAAGAGCCCGGTTGCCCTGGACGTCATGCGCCAGATCAAGGCAACCCTTGATCCCGACGATCGCATGAACCCCGGCAAGGTCCTACCGTAGGCCGGCAGCGCCTGTTGCGCGTGACATTGGACGATGCACAGTCCACCCGCGCAACCCGGCACTCGTCCGGGAGCAATGCGACCCGGCGCTTTGCGCCGCCCCCGCGGAGGCCCTGAGCACCGCGAAGGAATAGCCGCGAGCGCAACCAAACAACGTCAATTTCACGCGAACATCTTGCGTGCCTTCTTGGCGACCAGATGCGGCTGGCGGATCGCCCGGCTGACGGTGTTGAGCGTATCGCGATAATCGCCGTAGCGGTTGAAGGGCAGCGCGAGGAGTTCGGGCCAGGTCTGCGCGATTGCTTCGCGCGGCATGCGGTTCTGGCGGCGCCATTCAGGCGGCAGCGACAGCATCGCGGTGAAGGCCGGCCGCGAGATCAGCGGATGAATATTGGAAACCTCAGGCAGCGTATAGGCCTGCGCAAACGCCCAGCACCCCATGCGCAATTCCATGTAGGCGAGATCGAGCGCCAGGAACGGGTCGAACGCGGTGACCGAACGCCGCCATTCTTCCACCGCGGCATGAACCTGCGGGCTGGGTGGCATCCCGAACCGGGCAACGATCGTATCGGCGTTGATTTCCGTGTCACAACTGTCGCCGGCGCGCCAGAAGAAGCCGCGGCCGATCTCGCCGCCGAGCCCGCCGACAAAGGCCCGCGCCTCAGCCAGTTCAAGAACGGTCGCATGCCGCTTCATGTTGGGCCCGCCGATGCAGTGCCCGCTGCGCGCGTGCCATTGCGCCGCATCGCGGTCGCTGGCAAACCGGACCGGCAGCAGGCTATGGCGCAATCCAAAGCGTGCCGCGATTTCCTTTGCCCTGACGACGTCGAGCGCGTTGGCGGGATGATCCACGGTCGTAAATGACAGCTCGCTCGCAATGTCGCGGCAGATCGCAAGCAACATCCGCGTTTCATTCCCAGCCGTCAGCCCGAACGCCAGATCACCCTCCGCGCGGAACGCATCGATGATGGCGCGGCTCGTCCGGCAGATCTCGCCGATTGCAGCGGCGGGATCATCCGCGATCTCGATGGGCCGATGCGGCCAGTGACGCGCCTGGGTGAAGGCGGCAAGGTCGAGGCAGTGGTTGACGAGTTGACGCTTGATGCCGGCATGCGCCGTCAAGCCTGCCGGAAACCACCCGTCGCGCAGAATATTGAGGTGCTCATAAAGCGCGCGATCGAAACGCGCCTCATAGGCCGCATCATCAAGCAGCAGCCCCGCGGTCGCCGCCGCAATCCGCGTTTCCGGGTCATAGACGAGAGACATCGACCCGCAGGCATCGAGGTAGGTCCGCGCGAGGCCGTAGCCGTCGAGCACGATCAGGAACGGCCCACCAAGGCGCTGGTAGAGGGCCTCGATCGCCGCTTCCACACCGGCACCATCCTGCGTCTCCAGCCTGACCTGGTCATTGAGCAGCCGGGCTTCAGCGATCTCGACCGGCTGGCCGAGCACGAAGCCGACCGCCTCATCGGTGGCGTCGACAAGCGGCACGACCGGCTGCGTCGGACAGGCGGCAATCGTGATTGTCTGGCCCTGGTAGCGTTTGAAAGTCTCTGGAACGGCCGGCAGGTGCGGGTTGCCTGCCGCGAAGATCAGGAACTGGCGTGTAAACCGGTCTGGCCGTTGCGCGCTCGAGATGTGAACTGCAGGCTCGGCAAAGAAATTGCGCATCTGGTTCCAGCAGCTTGCCGCCGCAGCCTTCTTGTCGACGCCGGGTATTGAGCCCGCCGGGCGAGCCGCCGCGCGTCGTTTTGAGACATATCGAGGGCCAAGATTAGCCACAAAGACTGAAGGTTCGGTTAGTGGAGATGGCGTGGCGCCCGAAAGCGGCCCCCCGTCAACTGACGCAGGACTTGAGCAACGCCCCGAATTGGGCGGCCTGCGCCCCCGTCGCCTTGCCGGCGGCAAACTGGTCGAGGCCGTCGACATTGGCGCGAACGAGTTCGGTTTCCGGGTGATAGGCCCCGAAGTTGGCCTCGGTAAGCTTCAGAGCGTCCGCGTAAAGACCGCGCGCTTCCCGCATGCGGCACTGCTGCAGGACGACGGCGGCGAGGTTGTTCTTGAGGTCGGCAAGCAACCGGCGCTCGCCATCCGGCGCGGCTTCGACGATTGTGATCGCAAGCTGATAGTTGGCCGCCGCCGCCGCCAGTGCGCCGTTGAGATCCTGGAACAACGCCAGATTGTTAAGCGCCTGCGCATAGCGGATGTGGGCGGTTCCGAACCGGCGTCCCGTCGTCTCGGCGATGCGTTGGGAGAGCGTGAGTGCGCCGACCACGTTGCCGGTCGCGTATGCGTTGCGGGCTTCGGCCGTGAGGCGCTGGAGATCGAGAAGGCCGCTGCCCTGCCCATAGCCTGGGCCGGCCGGCAACATCAGAAGGGAGACGACAAGCCCCAGCCGGGCCCGTTGCCCGAGCCCTGAACAAGAAATACGCACAACCACCACTCCACGCACACCCGATCCCAACACACAGGATCACATCAGACCCAGGTAGCGAGAAGATGGTCAACGAAGTGTTAAAATGCGGCGGTGTGGTGAACACGGAGCCCCTTGCCGTTCAGAAGTGAAGACTGCAATGGAAAGCGAGCAGATTAAGAAGCAGCCCGCCACCCCTCACGTCTCCATCAGCCGCGGCATGATCTCGACGAAATTGCAGGGGCGGTGGCGGTTGTCGAGTTGGAATTGGAGGATGCCGTCCCAGGCGTCCTTGCAGGCCCCCGGTGAGCCCGGCACGCAGAAGATATAGGTGCCGTTGGCAACGCCGCCGCAGGCGCGCGACTGGATCGTCGAGGTCTCGATCTTGGCATACGAAAGCTGGTGGAAGATCACCGAGAAGCCGTCGATGTGTTTCTCGAACAGCGGCATGAGCGCTTCGGGCGTGACGTCCCGACCGGTGAAGCCGGTGCCGCCCGTCGTGATGACGACGTCGATGCCGGGATCCGCGATCCAGGCGCCGACGGTGGCGCGCAAGAGGTCGATATCGTCGGCAACGATCCGCCGCTCCTTCAGGATATGCCCCGCAGCTTCCACGCGCCCGGCAAGCGTGTCACCCGATTTATCGTCGGCGAGTGTGCGCGTGTCGGACACCGTCAGCACCGCGATGTTGACGGGAATGAACGGACGGCTTTCATCGATCTTGGCCATTTTGATCTCACTTTGACGAGTGATCGCTGCCCTCGTGTTCCAAGAAAACGGAGGGTCCGGGAGGTGCCCTCCCGGCGGAGCGCGAGGCGGGCCTCGCTCGCGGCAACGCCGCGACTTCATGCGTCAATCCAGCTTGAACCCCTTCGAGCGAATGTAGGCCCCGAAGTCCGCCCGCTCCGGGCTCGCGTACTGCCGCGCCTTGTCTTCCGACCAGGTGTATTTTTCAGCCCGCCCGAAGCGCGCTTCCTGGCGCTGGGCGTCGGGATGGTGGATGGCATATCGCCGGTCGTCGTAGGCGGAGACGTGGGCCTCGATGGCAGCATCCGAGAAGGCGTTGACGTGGACGGTCGCGCCAAGCGGCAGGCGCGCGCTGATGTGGCCGGCTTCCGATGGCCAGCCGACGCCAAGGCCGACGACGGGGAAGACATGATCGGGAAGGTCGAGGAGGTCGTTGACGAGCGGGCAGTTGTTGCGGATGCCGCTGACCGGACAACAGCCAAGCCCGATGCTCTCGGCGGCATCGACAAAGGCCTGCATCGCGATGCCGGCATCGACGGCGGGATTGAAGAAGGCATCGAGATGGTCGTTCTCGAACGGTTTGTCGCGCCATTGATGGATCTGGCGCTGGCGCTTGTTGTTGCCAAGGAAGACAAGGATGACCGGCGCCTTCTCGAGCCACGCCTGGCCGACCACCTCGGTCGCGATGCGCCGGCGTTTTTCTGCATCCGTAACGATGACGATATCGCGGGCCTGAAGGTCGCTCTTGGAGGGCGCGGAAAGCGCGGTCGCACAGAGCAGGCGCAGGAGCTCGAGGCTCGGTGCTTCCGCCTTGAAGCGGCGATGCGAGCGGCGGCTGGCGAGGCTTTCGAGGAAGGCGGTATTGTCGAGCGTCTCCGATGGCGTTTCAGGCGCTGAGCCGAAGCGGAATTTCAGCGCTGCAGTGAGGTCGTCATTCATTCTCGAACTCCGGTTGGCGGCAGGCGCCGCTTGGTAGAGGCCGGCGCCGCAGCGTGCAGATTAGGCCCCCGATGAGGGCTGGTCGAGCCTCGCCCGGATGGCAAGGAGGTCGCGCCAGGCCTGGCGCTTGTGGGCGGGGCTTCTGAGCAGATAGGCCGGGTGCAGCGTCGGCATCACGTCGAAGCCGGCCGGCGCCTCGCCTGCTTCGCCGGCAAGGTCGAGCCGCCCCCATTTACCGCGCACCTTCATGATGCCCTGGGTGGTGTCGAGCACGAGCTTGGCGGCAGCCCCCCCGACGGTGACGATCACCTCCGGCTGGACAAGGCGGATCTGGCGCTCGAGGAAGGGCCGGCAGATCAGTGTTTCCTGAGGCGTCGGCACGCGGTTGCCGGGCGGGCGCCAGTAGACGACGTTGGTGATGTGGGTGTCGGCCTCCGAGAGCCCGATCGAGGCCAGCATTTTGTCGAGGAGCTGGCCGGCGCGCCCAACGAACGGGACGCCGGCGCGGTCTTCATCGCGCCCGGGCGCTTCGCCGATCACCATCACGCGGGCCTCCGCCGCGCCGCGATAGAAGCACAGGTTCTTCGCGGTCGCCTTGAGGCCGCAGCCGTCGAAGTCTTTCAGGAGCTCATGCAACGCATCGAGGCTTTGCGCTGCGCGCGCCGCGGCCCGCGCGTTGGCCTCCGCCTCGCGGTCGGAGACGGCCATGGTGGCGGCAGCGGGCGTTGTGCCGGGGCGCGCAGCGGCCGGCGCGGAAGGCGGCGGCGATCCAGCGGGCCGGCCGTCGCGCTGGGGCGAGGTTGGCGCATGATGTCCGGGGGCTGCATGTCCGGGCGCGGCGCGGGGTGCGTCCGGCTGCCGCGGTTGGGGCCGGGTGCGCAGCGATTGCGGTGCCACGGCGCCCCGGCTGAGCCAGTCGACCGGCGACGCCCCCAGCACCCCGTCGATGCCCATCGCCTGGTACCAACGGATGACGGCGGCGAGCCGGCGCGGGTCCGCGTCGCCTGCGTTTTGTGCCGAAGGTGCCTGATCGTGATCGCTCATTCTTGAAGCTTAATCGTTATGCGCGCCGCCCGGAAGTGCGCGCGAGGCTGTTGATCGGCATCGCTCACATGATCTGACCGGGCTACGGCGCGCCTTTTCGACGCCTCCCTTGACCTCGGCGAAGCAATCCAGCGTATATGCCCCAACGGTTGAAAACGCTCGAGGAAAGTTACGTCATGACGACAAATGGGGACGCAACGTCGGAAACCGCCGTCGAACGCGAATCGATGGAGTTTGATGTCGTGATCGTCGGCGCCGGGCCCGCCGGCCTTGCCGCCGCGATCCGCCTCAAACAGGCCGCCGCCGAGGCTGAGGAAGAACTGAACGTGGTGGTCCTCGAGAAGGGCTCGGAAGTCGGCGCCCACATTCTGTCCGGCGCCGTCATCGATCCCGTCGGCCTCGATGCGCTGATCCCCGACTGGCGCGAACAGGGCGCGCCCCTGACGACACAAGTGACGCGCGACAAGTTCCTCGTCCTCGGCCCCGCGGGCGAACTGTCGCTGCCGAATTTCATGATGCCCTGGCTGATGAGCAACCACGGCAACTATATCGGCAGCCTGGGCGATGTCGTGCGCTGGCTGGGCGAGCAGGCCGAAGCGCTGGGCGTCGAAGTCTACCCGGGCTTTGCAGCCTCCGAGATCCTCTTCAACGAAAAGGGCGCCGTCTATGGCGTCGCAACCGGCGACATGGGCGTCGGCCGCGATGGCAAGCCGAAGGACAGCTTCACGCCGGGCATGGAGTTGCACGGCAAGTATGTGCTGTTTGCCGAAGGCGCGCGCGGCTCGCTCTCGAAGCAGTTGATCCGCCACTTCGCCCTCGACAAGGACTGCGATCCCCAGAAGTTCGGCATCGGCATGAAGGAACTTTGGGAGATCGACCCGGAAAAGCACCAGCCCGGTCTCGTCCAGCACTCCTTTGGTTGGCCGCTCGATGGCAAGACGGGGGGTGGTTCATTCCTCTACCACTACGGCGAAAACCTCGTCGCTGTCGGCTTCGTGGTGCATCTGAACTACAAGAACCCGTACCTGTCCCCGTATGAGGAATTCCAGCGCTTCAAGACCCATCCCGCCATCGCCGAGACCTTCGAAGGCGGCAAGCGCATCGCTTATGGTGCGCGCGCGATCACCGAAGGCGGCTGGCAGTCGCTGCCGAAGCTGACGTTTCGTGGTGGTGCGCTGCTCGGTTGCGCCGCCGGCATGGTCAACGTGCCCCGCATCAAGGGCAGCCACAACGCCATCCTCTCAGGCATCGCCGCCGCCGACGCCGTCGCAGCAGCGATCCGCGACGGCCGCTCAGGCGACGAAATCGAGGATTACGAAACCGAAGTGCGGACCGGCAAGATCGGCTGGGACCTGCGCCTGGTGCGCAACGTCAAGCCGCTCTGGACGAAGTTTGGCACCTACCTCGGGATCATGCTCGGCGGCCTCGACATGTGGGCCAACCAGATCATCTACGGCACCGGCTTTGGTTATACATTGAAGCACGGCAAGACGGATGCGGCCGCGACCGAAAAGGCCTCCGCCCACAAGCCGATCGATTATCCGAGGCCCGACGGCAAGCTCACCTTCGACCGGCTGACGAACGTGTCGTTCTCGGCGACCAACCACGAAGAAGACCAGCCCGTCCACCTCACCCTCAAAGATCCCTCGATCCCGATCCAGGTCAACCTGCCGGAGTACGCCGAGCCCGCGCAGCGCTATTGCCCGGCCCAGGTCTACGAAGTCGTCGAAGGCGACGATGGCAAGCCGCGCTTTCAGATCAACGCCCAGAACTGCGTCCACTGCAAAACGTGCGACATCAAGGACCCGAGCCAGAACATCAACTGGGTCTGTCCGGAAGGCGGTGGCGGGCCCAATTATACCGGCATGTAAGGCAGGATTGATGAAGCGGTGTCCGGCCGCTGCGCCGGGACATCGATTGCGGAGGATGCGGTTATGTCGCCTACGTCAACACGCGGAGGGGCTCTATGTGTGCTCGCGGCGGCCGCCCTGGCCGCCCTTTTGACCGCGCA
This sequence comes from uncultured Alphaproteobacteria bacterium, assembly GCA_963696075.1. Classification (GTDB taxonomy): domain Bacteria; phylum Pseudomonadota; class Alphaproteobacteria; order Rhizobiales; family Hyphomicrobiaceae; genus CAJQQK01. Next base: position 746,553 of record CAVOJD010000006.1, read on the forward strand.
TGTCCCAGCCATCGCCGGGAAAGCTGGCGCCGGGGCAGGGGCCCAAGACACCTGGCAGGAGACCGCCGCGGCCGAATGGAAGGTGCCGGTCGCAGCCGATCTCATGGACATCGTCCAGCCGGCCTATCAGGGCTTTCCGGAATCGGTTGAAGGCCGCCAGAAGCTCGCCATCGAGGTGGTGCGTTCGCAAACCGGCGACGGCTTCACCGCGACCGTGACCAAGGAGGGTCTGCTTGACGATGCGGTCGGCGCCGAGCAGATCCGCCTCGAGATCGAGCGCCGCGATGCGAATTGGGCTCTCGTGCGCGCCGGCCGGCGCTGGCAGTGCCGCCGAGGCGCCAAGCCGGGAAATTGGACCACCGGCCGCTGCCCGTGAGGACGCGCCGGCGCGTCCCGGTGGGACGACCGCGCACGGCAGGTCATCATCATCCTGATGCCGATCAACCACGCTCCGATGATGCATACGTGTAGGGCCAACTGTTTCATGACCGTACACGCATTAGATCTTCGTTAACGGACGGTCTGTAGCTTGCGCCCTATCGAATGATGAGGTGATGGGGGCGCGAGCGTCATGTCTGGTTGGGTTCATGGCTCGGTAAAGCTGGCGTGTCTGGCGGCAGTTGCTCTGGGGTTGGCGGCTTGCAAGACCACGGAAGGTCCGGTCTCGGGCTTCAACGGCCAGAATTTTTCGGGCCAAGGCGCTTCTGGCGGTGGCGGCACGTTTGGCACTGCCACGACGACAAACAATAACCCGCAACCTTATTTTGGCACCGGCCAGGGTTCCGCCGAAGGCGTCGTGATCCCTGATGTAACGAATGTCAGCGTTTCTGAGCGCACACCCTCGGGCTTTCCTGCCGCAATCGTCGGCCGTGAGCCTTCGGAGGGTTCGTTCTCCGACGGCACGCTCGCGTTCGCTGACGTCAGTTCCGCCCCGGTCTCGGCCGGAAATGGTGCCGATTCTATCGTCTATGCCACAGGCAATTCCGTTTTGCTGTCTCTGGCCGGGTCTCGCGGCGGCACCCATGAATATATGCACTACGGCCTGCTCACGGAGAACTCCGGCAACACGCACAAAGTCGCCGGCTTCCACGCCGGCACCCCGACGCTGTCCACGCTGCCGACAACTGGCCGCGCGAATTTCCGTGGAACCTTCATCGGTTCCTATTATGAACTCGGCAGGTCCCAGCCCGTCGCGGACTTTGCCGGTTCCATCATGAGCATGCAGGCCGACTTCGACACCGGTCGGGTAACCGCCCAAATCCCTGTGATCACGCAGGCGGGCGGACCGGGCGGTTCGACCGACTTCAAATCGTACGAACTCGCCGTAGACGCCAACATCACAGCCAATCGATTTGAAGGCAACGTTCGATATGTCAATGGCAGCGGCGATCCCGTCGGCACGGTCACAGCTTCGAACGCGAGTGGCCGGTTCTATGGTCCCAATGTAGCGGAAGCGGGCGGTGCGTTGCGCATCGAGGGCAACCCGGACGGCACCCCCAACGTTATCGTGGGTGGCTTTGGCGTGAAGCGTTTCAACAGCTTCTGAACCTTCCGGGTTGCGTGCCCATGCGTGTGTTTGGCTGCGCGTTGGTCTACGGCTGGCCTATCCGAATGGCCCGGATGCTGGAACGCGTTTGGCAACAGTCTTGTTGAATTGGCGTTGAACGAATGAAAACACGACACCAGGTCAATTACGCGCAATGCGCCACCGTTTCCCGAGAACGCTATTGCCTCGCGTCGCCCCTCATCTGTTGGCGTTGCTGATCTGCGCCGTCTTATTCACGGCGATGGCCATCGCCCCGTCGCGCGCCACCGAACCCGCCACCTCCAACTGGCACACCAAAATCACCGAACGCCGCATCTCGCCCGCAGAACTCGAGGCCCGGTGGCCGAGTCTCAAGGCCGAACACAAGATCCTGGCGTTGTTCCAGTTGATCCGCCAGGGCCAGTTCGATCTCGTCCAGCACTACCTCGACACGACCAAATTCGCCGGCGGCTCGGCCCTCGACGCTCAGTTCATCCAGGCCCAGGTCCACAAGGCCAAGGGCAGGCTCGCCGAGGCCGCCGCCATCTATCGCAACATCATCGCGCGCCATCCCGACCAGCAGGAAACCCGCGTCCAACTCGCCCACACGCTCTACCTGATGAAGGAAGATGAAAGCGCTCGCCATCACTTCCAGCTGGCGCTCGCCTCCGTGACCAACCGCGATCTGGAAAGCAACATCCGCAACTTCATCGACCAGATGGACCAGCGCAAACGCTGGCACGTCGGCGGTTATGTTTCGCTTGCGCCGTCGACGAATTTGAACCAGGGCACGGATGCGAAAACGATCCGTATTCAAGGGCTGCCATTTTCGATCAGCGAGGAAAGCCGCCGCAAGAGCGGCGTCGGCCTGCTTGGCGGCGTCAACGCCGGCACCCGCACCGCCGTCACCGACAAGATCGACCTCGTCACCGGCGCCGGCTTCAACTTCAAGAAGTACGCCGACACCGCCTTTGACGACTACAGCCTCGCGGGCCAGGTCGGGCCGCGCTACAACTTCACCTTCGGTCACGTCGGTCTTTACGCCACCGTCAGCCAGCGCTGGCACGCCCAAAAGTCGTATTCGACGTCGTACGGCGCCCGCACCCAGTTAAGCGCGCGCATGACCAACCGCGCCCTTCTCTCAGCCAACGTCGGCTACGCCCACAACATTCACGACACCGCTACGCATTTCGATGGTGACACCTACTATGGCGCCGCCTACGTCGACTATTTCCTCTCGAACACGACCTACGCGCGCTGGCTCGCAACCGCCAACTATGGCGACGCCGGCCTTGCCCACCTCGACCACTACGATTGGTCCGTCGGGGCTGGCTATTACACCGACCTCACCTGGGGGCTTTCACTCTATACCGAGTTGCGATTCACCAAACGCCAGTTCGACGGCGACTTCCCCGGCATGACGACAGGCCGCTCGGATCATCGCTACGACCTCACCGCCACGCTGACCAAGCGCGACTGGAACTGGGCCGGTTTTGCCCCGAAATTCGAATACGGTTTCACGCATGCCGTATCGAACGTCGTTTTCTACGATCACGACGCCCACTCGTTCAACGTGACGCTGACCAAGCAGTTCTGAGCGCTGAACAGCCAAACACCGGCGCGCGGACCGGGCAAACCGGGCGCGGCAACCGCGCGCCTGCCGGGGCAGCCGACCGCTAGCCCTTCAGCATTAGGAAGATCTCGTCCTTGAGCGCCATCCGCTTTTTCTTGAGCTCTTCATAGTGCTCATCCGAGATGTTGAGGCCTGCCGCCTCCGCCCGGTGAATTTCGCGGTTGACGTCATGGTAGTCGTCATAAAGCCGCGAGAAATGCCCATCGGACGTCTTGAGGTCGTGAATGCGGTCCTTGAACTCAGGAAACTCGGCCGGAATCTCGTGCGGCACATGTGACATCGGCGATCTCTCCAATTGTTTTCTGCAGACGTGTTCGAAGACTAGCCGGCGACCAGGGCGGTGCCATGACTTGCATCAAACACGGATCGCGTAAAATCTGCATATTCCCTTGCTGATAGGAAGCCGCGCGGTGAAGACAGGAGCAGGCGGTCATGCCTGAGATAACCAGATCCGACATCGAAGCCGCCGCCGAGGTGGTCTATCGAACGATGCCGCCGACACCGGCTTATACCTGGCCGCTTCTCGCACGCCGCGCCGGCTGCGAGGTCTGGGTGAAGCACGAAAATCACACGCCGATCGGCGCCTTCAAGGTGCGCGGCGGTCTCCTCTATATGGATGAACTGACCCGCCAACGCCGGGATGTAGCCGGCGTCATCTCGGCAACGCGCGGCAATCACGGCCAGTCGATCGCGCTTGCCGCCCGCAACGCCGGTCTCCCTGCCGTGATCTATGTGCCCGAGGGGAATTCCGTCGAGAAGAACGCCGCGATGGCAGCCTTCGGCGCCGAACTTGTCGTCCACGGTCGCGACTTCGATGAGGCCCGTGAAGCCTGTGAGCGCGCGGCGCTGGAGCGGGGCCTGCACATGGTCCGCTCGTTCGACAGCACATTGGTGCGCGGCGTCGCGACCTACGCACTTGAGTTCTTCACCGCGGCCCCCGATCTCGACGTCGCCTACGTGCCGATCGGCATGGGGTCCGGCATTTGCGGGATGATCGCAGCCCGCGACGCATTGGGGCTGAAAACCGACATCGTCGGCGTTGTTGCCGAAGGCGCCCCCACGCTTGCGCTGTCTTTTGAGGCCGGCCGCCCGGTGCCAACCAATGAGGCCCGCACGTTTGCCGACGGCATGGCCTGCCGCGTTCCCAACGAGCAGGCGCTTGCCATTATTCGCGCAGGTGCCGCGCGTATCGTCACAGTCAGCGATGATGAGATCGCGGACGCCATGCGCTTCCTCTATGAAGACACGCACAATCTGGCCGAAGGCGCCGGCGCAGCCAGCTTCGCAGCCTTGATGCAGGAGCGCACCCATCTGGCCGGCAAGACGGCCGGTGTCGTCCTGTCGGGCGGCAATATCGACCGCGACCAGTATGCCGACGTCCTCAAAGGCGCCACACCAGCGGTCTAGGTCCGAACGTCAAGGATGCGCGGCGCCGGCCGGTCGAGGCGCGCGCCAGGTTTGTTGAGTACGGACGAATACCCGGTGCGCCGTTAAACGCCTTACGAAAGTGTGGCCTAAATGTCGTACAATTCACTTTCCAGCGTTTAGCGAACGCGTCATCATGCGTTAGCGATCCAGAACGATCGCCAAGCGCGTTTGCAACTTGTTATCGTAGCGGTGACTGAATCAGTTTTCGGGCATTGTGCCCTTTCGATTGCGAGGCTCTATGAACCGTGTTTTTCGTCGTTTCGGCGCGGTTGTGGGAATGCTGTCTTTGATCTCCGTCCCAAGCCATGCGCAGTGGGCAACGGACGCTCATGAGGGCTCGATCCTCGGCAGCTACATCTCGGGTCGGATCGCGCGCGGGCTGAATGACACGTCGGCTGCGGTCAGCTTCTATCGCAACGCTCTCAAGGCTGCCCCGGATAACCCCGAAATCATCGAATCTGCGTTCCTCGTCGAGGCCTCCGAAGGCAACGCCAAACGCGCGATTGCTCTGGCCCGCGAACTGGTGCGCTACCAGCCGCAACATCGCCTCGCCCAGGCCTGGCTCGGCATCGCCGCCTTCAAGGACGGCAAGCTCGTCACGGCAGATCGCCATTTCCAGGCGTCCGCGACGGGTCCCATCGGCGAGCTCACGAGTGCCCTGTCCCGTGCCTGGGTGGCCAAGCGCCGCGGTCGCGATAAAGTGGCGCTATCGCAACTGAAGTATTCGCAGCGCGCCGAGTGGGCGCAGTATTACCTGCGCTATCACCGTGCCTTGATTGCCGACCTGTCCGGACGCAGGAAGCTCGCAGGACAGAATTTCTCGCGCATCTTCAAATCCGATGCCCGCATGCCGCGCATTACGGTCGGCTACCTCCACCACGCCGCCGCAGCCGGCCTCTTCCAGCTTGCCGACACCATCATCGAGAAGAATGCCGAAGCAACGACAGGTGCGCGCCATCCAACCGTTGAGGATGCGGCACAGAAACTGCGACGCCGCGAGCGTCTCCCCCTGCTCATCACCAATCCGACCGATGGCCTGGCTGAAGTCTACTATGGCCTCGGCGAAGCGCTGACGACCGAAGGCGGCATGCAGCTCGGCGCGATCTACCTTCAAATGGCGCTCTATCTGCGCCCCGATTTCGATTTCGCCCACGCAGCCCTTGCCAACGTCTACGAGACCAACAAGGACTACGCCCGCGCCAACGCCGTTTATGATCGTATTTCGCCGCGCTCCCCGCTCCAGATGCTGGTCCGGATCCGTCGCGCCAGCAATTTCGATCTCCTCGAACGCACCAACGAGGGCATCGCTGTCCTCAAGGACCTCATTCGCGAATACCCGGAAGATCTGCGCCCGCTGGAGGCCATTGCCACCATGCTGCGCGGCCGCAAGCGCTACCGCGAGGCGATCAAGTATTACGACCAGATCATCGATGCGGCCGGCGAGCCGGAACCGAGCCACTGGACCTACTGGTATGCCCGCGGCACCTCCTACGAGCGCCTCAAGGACTGGCCGAGTGCGGAGCGCGATCTGATGTTCGCCAACGACCTCAATCCGGATCAGCCGCTGATCCTCAACTACCTCGGCTATTCCTGGGTCGATCGCAACATCAACCTCAAGCAGGGGCTTGAGTACATCGAGCGTGCCGTCGAACTGAAGCCGGATGACGGCTACATCGTCGACAGCCTTGGCTGGGCGCATTTCCGTCTCGGCGAATATGCCAAGGCCACCAAGCAACTGGAGCGCGCGGTTGAGCTGCGTCCCTCTGATCCCATCCTGAACGACCACCTGGGCGATGCCCTGTGGCGCGTCGGCCGCATCCGCGAGGCCCGCTATCAGTGGGAACAGGCGCTGACCCTGGAGCCGGAACCGGAAGACGAACGCAAGATCCGCGAAAAGCTCGCCAAGGGGCTGCCGCCGATCGGCGCGATCGAAACCGCGACGCCGAAGAAATCGAAGGAGAAGGGGGCAGCCCTCGGCAAGCGGGTTGAAAGTTCCACCACGCCCGCACCGCTGCAATGAACACCGTCTCGATGTGACGGCAGGTGCAATGCCGGTATTGAGTGAACGCGCCTCAGCGAAGATCAACCTGACACTCGAAATCCTCGGACGTCGGCCGGATGGTTATCATGAGCTTGTGAGCCTCGTCGCCTTTGCGCCCGATGCCGCAGATGATCTGACACTGACGCCCGGACCTGGCATCTCCCTGGTCACCGACGGACCCGAGGCCGCCACGCTCGACGGCGAGAACCTCATTTCAAAGGTCGCAGCCGCAGCCCTTGCCGCCAATCCCGGATTGACCATCGGCGCCTTTCATCTCACCAAGCGCCTGCCCGTCGCATCAGGCATCGGCGGCGGCTCCGCAGATGCCGCGGCAGCCCTGCGCCTGATCGCAAGAATCAACGCCATCGACGACCCGGAAGCCGCCTTCTCAGCGCTCGCAGCACCGATCGGTGCCGATATCCCGGTCTGCCTTGGCGCAGGCGGACGGCGCGCAGCGTTCATGTCAGGTATCGGCGAACGGGTCTGGCGCCCGGCTGAGGCCGGGCTTCTGCCAGCCGGCGGCATCCCCGCCGTGCTCGTCAATCCGCGCGTCGGCGTGGCAACGGGTCCGGTCTTCACGGCGCTGGCTGCCGCACCGCTCGATGATGCGCCCAAAGCGGCGCTGAGCGCGCCGGCCCCGTTTTCAAATACGGCTGAACTGGTGGCGTATCTCGACGACCACCCCAACGACCTCGAACCCCCGGCGCGCCGCATTGCCCCGGTGATTGGCGAGGTGCTGGACGCTCTCACCGCGCTGCCCGGTGCACGGGCCGCCCGCATGTCGGGATCGGGCGCCACATGTTTCGCGATCTTCGACGATCACGCCGGCGCGGATGCAGCGCGAGCCAACCTCGCGGCGCGCCACCGCGAATGGTGGGCCGTCGCCACGTTCCTGCACTGACGCTGACGGATGCCGTCTGACGGAGAGTTGCGGACTGCGGACTGCGGATTGCGGACTTCGGACGGAAAACCCGGATCAGTTTGCGCGAGACGTCGAGAAATCGACAACGTCGAGCAGTGCCGACTTCGCGTCGCTGTCACGGAAGATCGCCAGCGCATCCTTCGCCATTGAGCCGTAATGGCGCGCCCGTTCGAGTGTCGCCTTGGTCGCATTGTGCGACTGGATCAGCGCCATCGCATGTGCAAGGTCATCGTCACCGATGTCACCGTCCGCAATCGTCCGCCGCCAGAAGGCGCGTTCGGCGTCATTGCCGCGCCGATAGGCCAGGATCACCGGCAGGGTGATCTTGCCTTCACGGAAATCATCGCCGACGGATTTGCCGAGTTTCGCGCTGTCGCCCGAATAATCGAGCGCATCATCGACAAGCTGAAACGCGATGCCGAGCATCTTGCCGTACGACGAAAGCGCTGCCTGCTCCTCCGCCGGGCGCTCCGCGATGGCGGCGCCCACTTCACCGGCAGCGGAAAACAGTGCCGCGGTCTTCGCGTTTACGATCGCCAGATGCGCGTCTTCCGTGGTGGTCAGATCCTTGGCGGCGGCAAGCTGCATGACCTCGCCCTCCGCAATGACGGCCGACGCATTGGAGAGGATGCGCAACGCCTCCATCGATCCGACCTGGACCATCATCCGGAAGGCCTGTCCCAGCAGGAAATCACCGACCAGGACGCTCGCCTGGTTGCCCCATAGCAGTCGCGCGGCCTGCTTGCCGCGGCGAAATTCGCTGTCATCGACGACGTCATCGTGGAGCAGTGTCGCCGTGTGCATGAATTCCACGGTTGCCGCCAGCGTAATGTGACCCTTGCCTTCATAGCCACACAATTTTGCCGACGCTATGGTCAGCATTGGCCGCAGCCGCTTGCCCCCTGAATCGATCAGATGGTGCGCGAGCTCCGGGATCATGTCGACATCGGAGATGGCCTTGTCGAGTATGATTTGGTTGACGGCGTTCATGTCCTCGCCGACAAGTCTCATCAGACCTGAAAGGCCGGCGGATGGATCACGAGAATCGCCCAATGGCACAACAATGCCCAATGGTTCTGCCCTTTCTCCTGCGGAACGCCCCGACTTAAAGCATGTCAAGCGAGGCGCATCGCCCGGCTATTTGCCGCAACGAACCGTTTTTCAGCCTACTATGTCGCCCGGCTGTTGCGCGGCTGCAACCCGTTTCTGTCCACAATCACCAAAGCCAACCCATGCGTGAAGTCCTCCGCACCAATGACCCGGTCCTCATTAACTTTGTCGTCGTGCTTTTGCGCGATGGCGGGCTGAGCCCGTTACTCGTTGATGAGCATACGAGCGCGATCGAAGGTTCGATCGGTGTGCTGCCGCGTCGCATTCTCGTCAGTCCCGACGAGTTGGCCCAAGCCAAGCGGATTTTGACAGAGGCCGATTTGTCGCAATGGATCTCGCCGAATGCCAAGTGAAGCGCCGCCACGCGACGGGTTCGACACCCCCCTGACGGGCGAGATGGCTCTCATGGACAAAATGGCAACGACGATCGACGCCTTCCTCGGCGGGGTGGTTGAGATCGAACAGCCCGCGAAAGGCTACCGCGCCGGTCTCGACGCGGTTCTCCTGGCTGCCAGCGCCACCAACGATCATGAGGCCCTTCGGGTCCTGGATGTCGGCGCCGGCGTCGGCACCGCGGGCCTCTGCCTCGCAGCTCGTCTTGAGCGCGCGCACGTCACCCTGGTCGAGCGCGATCCCGTGGCAAGCCGCCTTGCCGCCGCCAACGTCGCGCGCAACGGCCTCACCAGCCGCGCCCGGGTCGTCACCGCCGATGTGTTGGCTCCCGCCGCCCGCACCGCCACCGATCACCTGCCCGAGGCGGGCTTCGATCTCGCGATCTCCAATCCCCCCTACCTGACCGAAGGCCGCCACCGCCCCTCGGCCAATGATCTGAAGGCTGCCTCCCACGCGATGCCGCCCGACGGCCTCGACCGGTGGCTGCGCTTCATGGCGCGCATGACGCGTCCCGGCGGCACGGCGCTGCTCATTCACCGCGCCGATTGCCTCGAAGCCCTGCTGACGGCCCTGTCCGGCCGGTTCGGCGATATTCTCGTTTTGCCGCTTCACCCGCGCGATGGCCAGCCCGCCTCGCGCGTCATCATCCGCGCCGTCAAGGCCTCCCGCGCCCCGCTCGCCATCGCGCCGGGCCGCACGCTCCACCTGCCGGACGGCAGCTTTACCCCCGACATCAAGGCGGTGCTGACCGCGCCGCGCGCGCTGGGTTGGACGCCCACCGGGTAACCAGCCTGCGCGACAACGCCCCCGGAGCGCTTTTCTGCGGCTCCCTGCTGCACTATCTGAAGAGGCATCCAAAGAACCGGCAGCAGCCCAGCGACAACAGCCCAGCGACAACAGCCCAGCGACAACAGCCAAGACAAGGCGGACCAGCAACTCATGTGGCCTTTTTCGTCTGAACCGCGCATTCCCGTACTCCGCCTGAGCGGCACCATCGGCATGGCAGCCCCCCTGCGCCCCTCGCTCTCGATCGCGAGCGCTGCCCAAGCTCTCGATCGGCTGTTCAGCTATTCGAAGGCGCCCGCCGTCGCCGTTATCGTCAATTCGCCCGGCGGCTCTCCCGTCCAGTCAAACCTGCTCTTCAAGCGCATGCGCCAACTGGCCAAGGAGAAGGAAAAGAAGGTCTACGTCTTCTGCGAGGACGTTGCAGCCTCCGGCGGCTACTACCTGGCGCTGGCCGGCGACGAGATTTACGCCGACCGCTCCTCGATTGTCGGCTCAATTGGTGTCATCTCGGCCTCCTTCGGATTCACGGAAGCCATCAAGAAGCTCGGCATCGAGCGCCGCGTCTACACATCCGGTGAGAGTAAATCGATCCTCGACCCCTTCCGCCCCGAAAACGTCCAGGACGTCGCGCGCCTCAAGGCGATCCAGGCCGACATCCATGAAGCCTTCAAGGACGTCGTGCGCGAGCGCCGCGGTGAGAAGTTGGCCCTCGACAACCCGGACCTCTTTTCCGGCGCGTTCTGGTCGGCCGAGCGCGCGATCGAATTGGGCCTGATCGACGGCATCTCGGATGTCCGCACCAAGATGCAGGAACTGTTCGGCGAGAAAGTCTCACTGCGCACGATCAGGATCGGTTCGGGGTCTCTGCTCTCGCGCTTCCGCCGCCTGTCCGCAGCGCCCCCGCTTGAGGCCGATCTGGACGCATTGCCAGGCGTTCGGTTGAACCTTGCTGAAGACTTTCTATCAGCCGTTGAAACGCGTATGATCTGGCAGCGTTACGGTTTGTGAGACGCCTCATTCGAAAGTGCCACTCATGCCTCAGTTGCTGTTGATTGCCGCCGCCGGTATCGGTGCCTATGCCGGCTATCGCTGGTTGCGCGGGAAGGTGCGCGACGAGGCGCTGAAACAGGGCCGCAAGACGGCGCGTCAGGCCGCGCGCTCCGGCTCCGATACGGCGCGCGAAGCAGGCGACCTGGTCTGGGACGAGAAAGCCGGCGTCTATCGCCCGCGCTCCTGAGGCCCGCTCTCGGACCACGTCGGCGGTTTGGCGAGGAGCTGGCCGCTGGTGGCAAGCCACAGGCTGGATGCAATCCGCTCGGCGGCTTCGATGACGACCGGTTGGGCGTCCGCCTCGAAGATCCCGGCAACCGTCTCGCGAAAGAGCGCGAGCCAAGTGATGTAATGCGTATCCTCGATGGTCTGGATTTGGACGTGCGCAGGCACCGGCCGGCCCTTGTATTCCCCGGTCTTCAGCAGGACTGAGCGCCAGAAACCCTTCATTTTCGCTAGATGCGGCGCCCAGTTGTCCTGGATCCGCGCCTCGAACACCGGCCCGAGCAGCGCATCTGCACGCACACGGCCATAGAATTGCTCGACCAGGGCGTCGATCTGGTCGGGCGTGATGGACGGGTGCGCGGGCTGCCGCCTCAGGTGCGGTGCAACGCGTAGCTCATCATCGTTCATGACGGCCTTTCTCGCCCGGGGGCGTAACGCGGCTCGCATTCATCGGCCACCTTGACTATAGTCCGCCACGCTCGAGCGACCGGGAATGCGACAAATGGCAGAAGTCCAAGAAAAATCAACAGCGAACAGGGCCGCCCGGCCCAAGTGGCAGCGGCCGGTGAACCTCAATCCGACCGCCTCCTTCCAGGACATGATCCTGACGCTGCAGCAGTATTGGGCGGCCTTGGGGTGCGTCATCCTCCAGCCTTATGACATGGAGGTCGGCGCTGGCACGTTCCACCCCGCCACCACCCTGCGCTCGCTCGGCCCGCGCGCGTGGAATGCAGCCTACGTGCAACCCTCGCGCCGGCCGAAGGATGGCCGTTACGGCGACAACCCCAACCGCCTGCAGCATTATTACCAGTTCCAGGTGATCATGAAGCCGTCGCCGCCCGACATCCTCGACCTCTACCTCGGCTCCCTCGACGCGATCGGCATCGACACCACCGTCAACGACATCCGTTTCGTCGAGGACGACTGGGAAAGCCCGACATTGGGCGCCTGGGGCCTTGGCTGGGAAGTGTGGTGCAACGGCATGGAGGTGACGCAGTTCACCTATTTCCAGCAGGTCGGCGGCTTCGACTGCAAGCCCGTCTCCGGCGAGATCACCTACGGCCTCGAGCGCCTCGCGATGTACGTCCAGGGCGTCGACCGCGTCTATGATCTGAATTTCAACGGCCTCGCCGACGATGATCCAAGGAAGCTCACCTACGGCGACGTCTTCCTCCAGGCCGAGCAGGAATATTCCCGCTTCAACTTCGAGCACGCCGACACCGACGTCCTCCTGCGCCACTTCGAGGACGCCGAGAAGGAGTGCCGCGCCCTGATCGAGGCAGGCGCCAAAGGAGACGGCGACCGACATCGTCTCGCACTGCCCGCCTATGACCAGTGCATCAAGGCAAGCCACATCTTCAACCTGCTCGATGCCCGCGGTGTCATCTCCGTCACCGAACGCCAGAGCTACATCCTGCGTGTGCGCGATCTGGCCAAGGCATGCTGCGGCGCATGGCTGGCGACAGAGGGCGGCGGGGCGTGACTGGCGTTGCCGCGCGTTTCGATGCAAAGTCATCCCGCATGTTCAAACAATAGATTGTTTCGCGTCCCTTACTGTCGCGAGGTTCACACCATGACACACTGGATCGGCATTGCCCTTGTCGTCGTCCCGCTACTGATTTTCGGCGCCATCACCCTGAACCGCTCGGCCCTTACCCTGCTGATTGTGCTGTTGGCGGCGGGCATCGGCTATTACACCTACACCGGCGAAATCGTCGGGATCGGGCTAAGTATTGTCTCGGGCCTGCGCGACATGATCGGCATCGACGTCGGCCAGATCTTGCCGAAGTGAAGGGATGACGTGATGGATGAACTTCAGATCCGCGGGCTCGCGATGATGCTCGCCATTGCGCTCGGCGTGATGCTGATCTTCCTGCGCGGCCAGAAACGCGCCATCTGGTGGTTCGCCCTGGCACTTGTCGCCGTCGGCCTCGGTTATCTCGCAACCACGCAGGCGCCGCGCGACCTTGCCATCGCGGTTCTCGGGGATCCCGAGCAGCCAGCCGTGACGACGCCGGCCGAAACCGAGCCGAAGCCGGCGCAGTAGACCGTCGCGATCAGACGTCGTCCGATCACCGGCCTATTTCGCATCGGCCCGCCATAGGCTATCAGGGATGGTCCTGCCCCGCGTGTGGCCGCCGCCGTCCTGGCGCGACATGTGCCCCCGTTTCGCTCAACAAGATGATCCCATGCCCGAACTCCTCCTCGAACTCCTCTCCGAAGAAATCCCCGCACGCATGCAGGTCCGCGCCGCGGCCGACCTGAAGCGCCTCGTCGCAGACGGCCTCGAGGCAGCCGGGCTTGAGACGGGTGAGGTGCTCGGCTTTGCAACTCCGCGCCGCCTCATGGTGTGCGTGAAGGACGTGCCGGACATGTCGCCCGCCGTCAGCGAGGAGCGCAAAGGCCCGCGCGTCGGCTCGCCCGACAAGGCGGTCGAAGGCTTTCTGCGCGGCGCAGGCCTCACCTCGATTGACGAAGCCGAAATCGTCACCGATCCGAAAAAGGGCGAATTCTACGTCGCCCGGATGAACAAGCCCGGCCGCCCCGCGCCCGATATCATCGCCGAGGTCATTCCGGCGGTCTGCCAGAAATTCCCGTGGCCGAAGTCGATGCGCTGGGGCGAGGGTGATTTCACCTGGGTGCGCCCATTGCAGAACGTGCTGTGCCTGTTCGGCGGCGCGGTCGTCGCGATGGAGGTCGCAGGCCTCAAGGCCAACGATCAGACCCGCGGCCACCGCTTCCTCGGCCACGACTGGTTCGCAGTGACGGATTTCGAGGACTACGGCCTCAAGTTGAAGGCGAACCACGTCCTGCTGCCAGGCTCCGAGCGCGCCGCCGCCATCCGCGAGGACGCCCTGGCCGTCGCAGCGGAGGCTGGCCTCGACCTCGTCGACGACGAGGCGCTGGCGCTTGAAAACGCGGGCCTCACCGAATGGCCGACCGTGTTGATGGGCACCTTCGACGAGGCCTTCCTCGACGTGCCGGAGGAATGCCTGATCACCTCGATGAAGGCGCACCAGAAGTGCTTTTCGCTCCGCGATCCCAAGACCGGCAAACTCGCGAACAAATTCCTGTGCGTGACCAACCTGGTTGCGAGCGACGGCGGCAGGCAGATCGTCGCCGGCAACGAGAAGGTCATCCGCGCCCGTCTGGCGGACGCGAAATTCTTCTGGGACCAGGATCTTGACCACCCGCTCGACGAGATGGCAGCCAAGCTCGAAGCGATCACCTTCCACGCCAAGCTCGGCTCGCAGCGCGACCGCGTCGAGCGCATCGCCGAACTGGCGCATCAGATCGCGGGCAGCGTCGACGCCGACCCGGACTCGGCACGCCGCGCCGCCCAGTTGTGCAAGGCCGATCTCGTCTCCGAAATGGTCGGCGAGTTCCCCGAACTCCAGGGCCTGATGGGCCGCTACTATGCGGAACGGGGCGGCATCAAGCCCGATATCGCCCGCGCCATCGAGCTCCACTACAAGCCCAAGGGCCCGACCGACACCGTGCCGAAGGAAGAAGACGGCGACGGCGTCGCGGTCGCCGTGGCGCTGGCCGACAAGCTCGACACGCTCGTCGGGTTCTGGGCGATCGACGAAAAGCCGACGGGCTCCGGCGACCCCTACCAGTTGCGCCGCGCGGCGCTTCGGCGTGATCCGGATTTGTCTGGAGAATGATTTGCGGGTTCCGCTGATGAAGTTTGCTGATCCGGCTTTCGATCTCGATCATCAAGATCAATCATGGAAACACAACGTCGCAATCGGCCCAGCAAATTCGATGGATCCCTCGATGCAACCAGTGCGAACGACGTCAGAACAAACTCGGGACAGACGCGAGCGTCGACGACGACGTGTCTACGACCTCCTCTCCTTCTTCGCCGACCGCCTCAAGGTCCACCTGCGCGAAGAAGGCGTGCGCCATGACCTCATCGACGCCGTCTTCGCGCTGCCCGGCCAGGACGACATCGCCCTGATCGTCAAGCGCGTCGAAGCGCTCTCGGCGTTCCTCGAAACCGATGACGGCGAAAACCTGCTCGCCGGCGTCAAGCGCGCCGCCAACATCCTCGAGATCGAGGAAAAGAAGGACGCCAAAACCTACGACGGCGCCCCCGACGGCGCTCTGCTGAAGGAGCCCGCCGAACGCGCGCTCGAAGCCGCCATCGCCAAGGTCAAGTTCGACACCCAGCGCCGCAATCGATGTCGAAAACTTCGAAGGCGCGATGCGTGCGCTCGCCGAACTGCGCGGCCCCGTCGACACCTTCTTCGAAGCCGTCAAGGTCAACGACGATGACGCAAAGGTCCGCGAAAACCGCCTGAAACTCCTCTCCGAAATCCGCGCCGCAACCCAGACCGTGGCGGACTTTTCGAAGATTGCAGGGTAGGCACGCCGCAAATGCCATCCCCGAGGGTCATCCCGGTGCTTGTCACCGGGATCCATTTCTCCGCGTGCTCATGCGCTTGCCATGATGCCGTGATGTGTGCAGCCAGGCCGCTTCAGATTTCGAGCGCTCGTCGTTTTGAACCATGGCCCCCGGTGACAAGCACCGGGGAGTTCGAGGGGTGCCCCCTCGAGCGGGTGCGGGCGGCAGCCCGCGTGCGCAGCACCTACCCCGGCCGCAAGAAATCATCCACCACGCGCCGCTGCCCACCTTCGTCGAATTCGACCGTCAGCTTGTTGCCGTCGGCTTCCGTCACCGAGCCGTAGCCGAACTTGTTGTGATAGACGCGCGCGCCGACATCGTAAGCTGAGGATTTGGTGGTCGAGGAGGCGACGAGTTCACCCTCGATCTGCTTCGGTTCCCGGCTCGCCTTGCCGCCTTGCCGCGCCCACTGGTTCTGGGCGCGCTTCCAGCCGGGCGTATCGTAGGTCGAGGTGAAGGCATCCGTTGCCCCCGTTCGGTCGAAGCGGCTGGCACCATACGGGTTGCCCCCGCCATAACCCATCGAGCGCCCGCCGAACGGGCTCTTGGCCTCGACAATTTCGACATTGGCCTCGGGCAGTTCGTCGATAAAGCGTGACGGCGTGGCGGCCTGATAGAGCCCGCGCATGCGCCGGTTCTGGGCAAACGAGACAAACGCCTTGCGCCGGGCGCGTGTAATGCCGACGTAGGCGAGGCGGCGCTCCTCTTCGAGACCGGCAAGGCCACTCTCGTCCATGGCGCGCTGGTGGGGAAAGAGCCCCTCTTCCCAGCCGGGCAGGAACACGTTGTCGAATTCGAGCCCCTTGGCCGCGTGCAGCGTCATCAGCGTGACGCGCTCGCCATCGTCGGCCTCGGCCGCATCCATCACCAGCGAGACGTGCTCCAGGAAACCTTCCATGGTGTCGAACTCGTGCATGAAGCGCACGAGTTCTTTCAGGTTCTCGAGGCGCGACTGCGCCTGCGGGCTCTTGTCGGCCTGCCACATCGCGGTATAGCCGCTGTCATCGAGAATGAGTTCGGCAAGCTCCGTGTGCCGCATCGTCTCCGAAGCCCGCCGCCACTGCTCGAACTGCGCCATCAGGCCGGTCAGCGACTTGCGCGCCTTGCCGGCCAGTTCCTCCGTCTCGATGATTTCGCGCGCGGCCTGGAACACAGGCACACCGCGGGAGCGCGCCAGCGCGCGGACGCGGTTGACCGAAGTATCCCCGATGCCGCGCTTCGGCGTGTTGATGATGCGCTCGAACTTGAGGTCGTTCGCCGGCGTTATGCGTCACTTCGAAATAGGCGATGGCGTCCTTGATCTCCAGGCGCTCGTAGAACTTCGGACCGCCGATCACGCGATAAGGGATGCCGAGCGTGACGAAGCGGTCCTCGAAGGCGCGCATCTGGGCTGATGAGCGCACCAGGATCGCGATCTGGTTGAGGCTGCCGCCCGCATTGCCCGTCTCCTCGATGAAGTCGGAGATCTGGCGCGCCTCTTCCTCGTCATCCCAGACGCCGGAGACCGCAACCTTGTGGCCAACCTCGTCGTCGGTGAACAGCGTCTTGCCAAGCCGGCCCTTGTTGTGGGCGATGACGCCGGACGCAGCCGCCAGGATATGCCCCGTCGAGCGGTAGTTGCGCTCCAGCCGGATCACTTTGGCGCCCGGAAAATCCTGGTCGAAGCGCAGGATGTTGTCGACCTCCGCGCCGCGCCAGCCGTAGATCGACTGGTCGTCGTCGCCAACACAGCACACGTTCGGCGAGCCCTGCGCGAGCAGGCGCAGCCACAGGTACTGGGCGACGTTGGTGTCCTGGTACTCGTCGACCAGGATGAATCTGAAGCGGCTGTGATAGTCGGCGAGTATGTCCGGGTGCTCGCGGAACAGCCTGAGGCACTCGAGCAGCAGGTCGCCGAAATCGACGGCGTTGAGTTCCTTCAGACGCTTTTGATAGGCCGCATAAAGTTCCGCGCCCTTGCCGTTGGCAAACGAGAACGCTTCACCCTTCGGCACCTGGTCAGGCGTCAGCCCGCGGTTCTTCCAGCTATCGATCAGGCCTGCAAGCTGGCGCGCCGGCCAGCGGTCCTTGTCGAGGTCGGCTGCCTCGATGACCTGTTTCAGCAGCCGGATCTGGTCGTCCGTATCGAGGATCGTGAAGCCTGACTTGAGGCCGACGAGTTCGTGATGGCGGCGCAAAATCTTGACGCCGATCGAGTGGAACGTCCCGAGCCACGGCATGCCCTCGATCGCGCCGCCGACAAACTGGCCGATGCGATGCTTCATCTCGCGGGCGGCCTTGTTGGTGAAGGTGACGGCCAGGATCTGGCGCGGGTAGGCGCGTCCGGTTGCGAGGATGTGGGCAATCCGCGTGGTCAGCACGCGGGTCTTGCCGGTCCCGGCGCCGGCAAGCACGAGCACCGGCCCGTCAAGCGTCTCGATCGCCTCGCGCTGTTCGGGATTGAGCCCGTCCAGGTAGGGTGCGGGCCGGGCGGCCTGCATCGCGCGCGCGGCAATACCGCCGGCGGGCGGCGCCACCGCACCACCACTGCTAGCCGTATCCGCTGCCGGCGCTGCCGCAGCCATCCGGTCTGTGTTCCGATTCTCTCTCATAACGTGCCACTATATCACGACGCTTCGGGCCTTACTTGGGCGCCGGCGTCTGCTCCACAACCCAAACCACCACTCCGGCTTCGCCGGGGAGATGACAGATACAACTGGGAAACGTCTATGCAACTTACCATGAACGGCCGCAACGCATTGATTACCGGCGGCAGCCTCGGCATCGGCCGGGCGATCGCAACACGATTCGTCGAATCCGGCGGCAACGTGGCCATCGTCGCCCGCCGCCAGAACGTGCTCGACGAGGCCAAGGCCGAAATCCAGAAGGCCGGCAGTGGCAAAGTGGTCACGATCTCAGCCGACGTCGCGACGTCCGAGGGCTGCGCGGCGGCCATTTCGCAGGCAACCAGCGCGTTGGGCCAGATCGATATCCTCGTCAACAACGCCGGCACCTCGCAGCGCGGCGATTTCGCGACCATCACGGACGAAGTGTGGCAGTTCGACATCGACCTGAAACTGTTCGCCGCAATCCGCCTGACGCGTGAGCTGATGCCCAAGATGCGCGAGCGCAAGTGGGGCCGTATCGTCAACGTGCTCAACACAGGCTCCAAGGCCCCGCCGGCCTCCGGCGCACCGACCGCAGTGACGCGCGCCGCAGGCCTCGCCCTCACCAAGGTGCTTGCCGGCGAAGGCGCTCCCGACAACGTCCTCGTCAATGCCGTCCTCGTCGGGCGCATCGAAAGCGACCAGTGGGAGCGCCGCGCCAAGAACCGCAACGCGGACGTGTCGGAAATCTATGCCGAGATGGGCCCGACCATCCCGATGGGCCGTGTCGGCACCGCGGAAGAGTTCGCCAACATCGTCACCATGCTCGCCTCCGACCAGGGCAGCTACGTGACGGGCACCGCGATCAACATCGACGGCGGCCTCTGTCCGGTGGTGTAATATCCCTCCGGCAGGACGGGCCGAAAGTGCCTTGTCCTGCCGGCAACTGCGAAAGCCCGGCAGTCGTGGAAGTGGCGGACGTAACCAGCGCGGTTGTCGCGGCCCCTATGCCGGGCGCCACTTCAGCGATGGGCGCCACACACCGAGCACGATGTTGGCAAC
Source organism: uncultured Alphaproteobacteria bacterium (assembly GCA_963696075.1). Lineage (GTDB taxonomy): Bacteria > Pseudomonadota > Alphaproteobacteria > Rhizobiales > Hyphomicrobiaceae > CAJQQK01. Next base: position 765,724 of record CAVOJD010000006.1, read on the forward strand.
CGACAGCACCAGAATGACGCCAAGCGCATGCCATTCGTAGGTGATCGCCTCCGCCAGCGCTTTCGCTTGCGGTTCACCGGCTGCGATTTGCGCCGATAAGGTTGCCGCCGTATTGGCTTTGGATTGGACGATGCCAAGCGTCGCCTCGAACATCGAAATGCCGAGCAAGGTCTTGACCCAGGCCCATCTCAGTTCCTGAAACGGCCGGTGCACCGCCATCGACAAAAGGCCCGACACCAGCGCCACCGCGAGCGACGGCAGGATCACGTAGCTTGCAATCGCAGCCACCGTCGCCCGCATGTCGGCGAATGCGCTGGGCGTGCCCTGGGGCGCGGCGATGAGAATGACGCCGTAGGCCAGAAGCCCGCCGATAAGCCCGCATGAGGCCAGCGTGTGGAAGAATTTGAGCGTTTTGCGCATCGCCGCCCGCACGGTTCCGTGGCCGATGAGTATCGCACATAACGCTCTATTGACGCCGGGAGATCACTACCGGCCGATCGCGCCGAGAACCTGCGGCAGCAGCGTTGCCGCAAGCGCGCGATAACCCGACGGCGTGAAATGTGATCCGTCCGGCCGGGGATATCGCTTACCAAGCTGTCCGATCGTCCGGTTGCGCAGAACGATCACCTTGATCCCCTTCCGCCGCAGCAACCCGGATATTTTGGAGATGTTGCTCCGTCGCACGGCCGGGCTGATGCCGAGCCGCCGGTCATTTCCGCCAGGCTGCAAAATAACCAGACGCGTGCCTCTTGGTATGGATCTGGCCTGGCGCAGCATCCATCGCGTCGGTTTGCCGTTGCGGCCCATGTTGCGCACACGCGCATTGATGCCGCGTGCCTTGAGCATGCGCTGTAAGTGCGCAGGATAGGCCTGGCTGCGCGACACCGTCTTGCCGTACGTATTGCTCGCACCGAGCGCCACGATACTAATGTTTTGAGCAAGCACCGGTTGACCTGACATGAGCCCGGCCAGCGTCCCGGCAATCACCGCGACAATCAACGACTTCACACGCCCGCACCACATCTGAGATTTCCCTTCCACACACGTCCCTGCCTTTTCAAGCAGCATACGGAGGGGATGGTGCTTTGCAAGAAAGCAATCGCGAGCCGCCGCTGGCGTGCTCAAGCGTACGGAAATCGATGCCAAGCCTACATGGATAAGGGCTTGGCGCATGCTGTCATCGAGGCGCGACTATTTCGGCGATACCAGATCAGCTTGCTTTTCGAGCACCTTGAGTTCTTCTTCCAGCCGGATGCGCTGCTGGATCTTTTGTGAGCGGCGCATGGTGAGGCGCATGAAATCGCGCTGCATCCGTTCAATCACCTTGTTGTCACGCTCGCGCGCCCGGTCGCGATGGTGGTCGAAGATCGCCTGCTGCATGTCCTTTTCTTCTTCCTTGAACCGGAAGATGCGTTCCCTGAGCTGGGCGATGCGCACCAGTGTTTCGGGTGAAATCGTCGTCATCCGAGGCCCGCTCTCGTTCGCCGTCCCGCCGCGCGTGAAATAGAAATCACCCGTCAGCGCGGAATGATCCCACGGCACCTGCCGCCCCTTCGTCTCGGCAAGAACCTCCTTGCGCACATCGATCATCAAGGTGTTGAGGGACTTGCCGGGCATAGGGATCCGTTTGGTAAGCGCCGCGGTAAATGGTGAATTTCGCCCCGCCCCGTCGAGGGCCACGTTGCCCGGCTGCGTCGAAAACGCGATGAACGTGCCAACGCCCGTCTTGACCTGCGCCAGGCCCAAGCCGACGGAGGCCGAACGCGTTCCCATCGAGCGGCTGAGGTTGCGCGCCAGTGGATTATCCCGGCACGCATCCAGGAACACGATGTTGGTCTTGTCCTCGCGGTCGATTTCCATTTGGCGCAGGACGAAATTGAGCTGTATCGCCGAAAAATCGAGATCGCGTTCGCTGTCGAGCTTGGCATCGACGGGGATCAGGTAGTTTTGCCCCCCGACCTGCAAGCCATGGCCCGCATAGTAGAAGATGGCATCGTCTGCATCCTTGAGCGCGTTGGAGAACTTGCGGATCGTCTCGCTGAACGAGCGCCAGTCGAGATCACGCCCGAGGATGACCTTGAAGCCGACCGCCTGCAGCGCGCCGGCGATGTCCGTTGCATCGTTGCGCGGGTTGGGCAGCGGCGTGCCGTACTGATAGTCCGAATTCCCGATCACGAGCGCGACACGCTCGGCATGTGCACCGCGAACCAGGGTAATTGTGACAAGCGCTGCCAGCAGCAGCGATCCAGCAGCGCGCATCGGGCGACGCGTCATGAAACTCTCCTCAAGGTCGTCTCGCGAGTTCAGCAAAAACGGTCATAGCGCCTGCGAACCCGACAACCAAGGCAGCCTCATGGCAACCGGCGACAAAACCAGAAAGCGCAGGCAACGAAGCGCCTGAAAGTTAGCGCCCTCAAGGAAGCGCCGGCTGGATCGCCGCGCCCGTCGCCCTCACTCGGCCGCGGGCGGCGCCAGTTCCGCGCGGGCCGGCACGTCCAGGCGCTCGACCAGTGGCATCACCTCTTCGGCAAAGCGCCGCATCATCCGGTGGCGCGCCTCGCGGGGCACGCCGTGCGTGGCGTTCGAGATGATGAAGTAGTCGAACCCGATGGCGCGTAGCGCGTTGATCTGATGGGCCACCGTCTCGGGCGTGCCGACAAGGCTTCGGTCGAGGATCGGATCATTCTGCGCCGGATCGCCCATCAGCCGCATATTGGCGAAGATCTTCGCAAACTGCTCATAGCCCGGAATGTCGTCCCACGGCGTCGTGTCGGTCGTGTAGTGCTCGGCTTGCAAGCGATAGAAGCGGGCGAGATGGTCACGCGCTTCCGCGCGCGCTTCGTCCACGGTGTCGCCGATGAAGCATTTGGCCGAGATCGGCAGCGCGACGTTGGTCTCGAGGCCGTTCTGGCGGGCGCGCGCGCGCCACTTGTCGAGGATCTTGACGAGCATGTAGTCCGGGAATTGCGCCAGCGACAGCGGCGTCAACCCGAGGTCGGCCATGATCTCCGCGCTCGCCGGACTGCCGATCGCACCGAAGAAGTTGATCTCGGCACCCGGCTCGATCTGCGGGCGCAGCGTGATCGGCTGATTGATGTCGACGAACTGCCCCTTGTAGGTGAAGGGCTCGCCCTTGAGCGCCAGCCGGGTCACCTCCCAGCACTCCCGGAAGCGATCGCGCGCTTCACCCATGGGCACCCGCATTGCGTCGTATTCGAGCTTTGCCGTACCGCGTCCCATGCCGATATCAAGCCGCCCCTTGGTGAGGGTTCGGAGCATCGCGACGTCTTCGGCAAATCTCAGCGGATCATACCACGGCAGCACCATCACCGCGGTGCCAAGCCCGAGGCCGGGACAGGCGGCAGCCAGATGCGAAAGGAACATCAGCGGGTTGGGCGTCGGATAGTAATCCGAGAAATGGTGCTCCACCATCCACACCGACCCGTAGCCGAGTTCCTGGGCATAGCGGGCATCGACGATCGCTTCGTCATACATTCTGCTGTCTGTCGCGCCTTCCTGATCGACGGCGCCGATCTGAACGGCATAGCGAACGTTTCCATCCATCTGAAGGTCTCCCAGTCTGACAGTGTTTGCCGAAAGCCTATCGCTGCCGGCCCGCCTTGTCATCGCGGCGCGGTGACGATCATTGCCCTGATGAAACGCTGGGGGGAACCGTGTTCGAATGTCGTCCGGCAGCGTGGCCCCCGGCGCGAACTACCGCGCCGGCCGGCTGGGCAACCGCTTGGCTGCTTCATCGCCTACATGCGCGACAACCCGGGGATCGCTGAATTATCGTCCCGAAAACCGCAACGCATTTTCGATGAAACGCCGGAGGTGGGACATGAGCCGGGATAACGTCACCGAGCGGGCCGAGTGGACCGTGGCGGACCTCGATCAGGATCCGTCATGGCGCTTTTATCTGGATGATGCCGAGCGCGATCACCTCGGCGCGATGATCCGGAAGGCGCACGACCCGGCCCGCAATCTGCTCGACTACAGCCCCGATGATTTTGACCTGGGCCCCGCAACCGCCAAGATCGCCGCCGCCATGAACGAGGCGCTGATGGGGCGCGGGATCGCGATGGTGCATGGTCTGCCGCGCGCGGGACTGACCGAGGACCAGTTCACCACGCTCACCTGGGCGATCGGCCTGCGCACCGGCGTGCCCCGTCCCCAGGGCCGCGCCACGCAGTATATTTCCGCCGTGCGCAACGTCGGCACCGACTACCGCGCCGCCGGCGGGCGCGGTTTTTCCTCCAACGCCCGCCTCGACTTTCACGCCGACGGCGCCGACCTCGTCGGGCTCGCCTGCTACAACAAGGCCAAGTCCGGCGGCGAGAGCATGGTGTCATCCTCCGCCCGTGCCCGCCGCCAGTTGCTGGCCGAGCGTCCCGACCTCGCCGCCGTGGCCCACCAGCCGTTCTGCTTTTCCCGCCAGCAGGAAGAAACCGACGACGAAGGCGCCTTTTACGCCCAGCCCCTGTTCGATCTTTGCGAGGGGCGCGTGTTTGGCAAATGGAACCGCAACCGCGTGAATTCCGCCCACAAGAACGTCGCCGGCACCCCGCCGCTGACGGACGCTCAGCGCGAGACGATGGACCTGATGGACGACATCCTCTCCAGGCCTGAATTCATGTATCGGATGTGGCTGGAGCCGGGTGACCTGCAGATTGTCAACAATCACGTTCTTCTGCACTCGCGCACCGATTTCGAGGACCACGACGAACCGGAAAAGAAGCGCCTGCTGTGCCGTCTCTGGCTCGCGCCGCCGAATTCGGTTCCCCTGCCCGAGTCATGGGGTGACTTCTACCGCTCGATTGCGCCGGGCACGGTACGCGGCGGCATTCGCGGACACTCTCATGACGCGGCAGCCCACGCCTTCGAGGCCCGCATCGCCGCCTGGCATGGCATGCCGGCGCCGGATTACGAGTGGGGACGCAAGCGGTTTTCTCCTGAGGCGGCGGCGAGCAATGCGCCTGCGGAATGATCGAGGGTTGAAGGCCTCCCTCGAGCCGGAGCCGGCCGCTCTGTCAAACCCGCATCAAATGGAAACGCACCCGGTCGCTCACCGGCGACGCCGGCTAGGCGGCCCGCTCCTATCGCCCGTCCGCCGCTCGTAACGCCGCGAACGCTTGCGCCGGAACGTAGAGGGGGAGCGGCAGGCACAGACGCAGCACGCGGGGACTGGGCGGAAGAGTTATTTCTTCGCCCCCATTTCCGGTTCGACGATGCTGTCATGGTCGACGAGGTTAGGTTTGAGCCCGGCATTTCGGTAGAGGCGTTTCTTCAGGCGTGGATAGTCGCCGACGTCATGGGGACGGCGCTCGCCAGCCACAATGCAGCGCAGAACCTCGCTGCCCGTATTCGCGATCGCATGCGCCAGTCCCCCCTTGCGATAGCCAATGAAGTCGCCCGCCTTTATCTCGAACGTCTCCTCGCCAATCGTCGCCGTCGCAGTGCCAGCGAGAACGTAGACACATTCGTCTTCGTGCTGATGCACATGAAATTCCGTCGTCTCATGGCCGGGCTGCACCTCGATGATGTGAAACCCAAGGCCTGTGAGACCCGTGAGATCGCCGAGTGACTTGTTGATACGGACCGCGTTCGGGTTCAGGAAATGAGACTTGTGAAGTCCCTCCATCGCCTCGATTTCTTCCGCCGTTACGAGATATCCCTTAGTGGTCATCGAGCAGCCTTGTCGCTTGCAGTTCATGTCTCGCGCGCTTCCCCGGCATCGCTTCACGGAATGGACGCAGCCGGCGCCAGCACGCCTAGCGCGTCTTGCGTTTCCAGTGACACACCTTCGTGCGCGAGCCGTCGGCGTTCTTCACCCAACGGCAACCCGGCCGTCTGGGTGATTTATTGTAAAGGTAGAACCGCCCTCGGCGCTTGGCGTTGTACGTCTGGCCCGAGACGTCGTGACCGCCAATCCGAACGTTCTTGCCGAACCGCACCTCACCAGCCGCGTCCGGCGCGGCGCCGCAAGTTCCTGCGAGCAGCACGATGGCGAAGCCGCCGAAAATCCGCTTCATGACGATCCTCTGCCCCCTGTCGCGACCCATCCCTGGCGAGGCCGCGGTCCTGTGTTGCATCCCCTGTGTTGCATCCTATGTCACATCACGCCGGATCGCAAGTAGATCAGGCTGGCGCACTGGCTTCCCGGGCCGGAGTAGGCACCAGCAGCGCCATCCCCGCCGCGATCATCACGGTCACGGTCAACAGCAGGAAGGTCGCAGCCAATCCCCATTGATCCGCAATCAGCCCCCCAACCAGCGGCACCAGCATCGTGAACGCGGACTGGGTGCCGAACAAGAGGCTGATCACGCTGCCCGACATTCGCTCTGACGCAAGATCGAGCGCCCACCCGTGAATGACAGGGCGTACGGCAAACAACGCAAAGCCCAACAGGCACGCGGCCGCGACGAATGGTTCGACGTCCGAGACGGTGTTCATGACCGCGATCATGACCGAGGTGGCAACAAGGCAGGTAAGCACCACCGGCTTGCGCCCGAGCCGGTCCGACATCGCCCCGGCCAGCGGCCCCGACACGAGCGCGCCGGCCTGAATACCCGTCATCGCGACGCCGACCAGCATCGGTCCCGCCTTCAACTCGTTGACGAGATAGAGCGGCAGGAACAGCATCAAGCCGTTCTGCGTCATCGAGCGAAAGCCCGCCATGATGCACAACATCACGATCGAGCGGTTCGAGGCGAGCCCTTTGAGTGCGCCGAAGTAGGAGGCATCGCCGGGCTTGCGCGTGGTCTCCGCGCGGCCGCCGCCGTCAAGCTTCCGGCCGAGAAGCGCAACGATACCGGCGACGGCGAGCGCGGGCAGCGCATTGACCATGGCTGTTGATTGCCACGACAGCACCAGCATCAGCGCGCCCGCGCACATCGGCGCGAGAATGTCACCGATCGAGGCCCCGAGCGTGTGGATCGAAAGCGCGAACCCGCGTGCATTGGGATAGGCGCGCGACAACAGCGAGATGGCAGCCGGGTGCCACACGTTATGCGTGATCCCGATCACGATGATCGCCGCAACCGGCAGGATCAGGTCGCTTGCAAAGCCGAAGCAGAACAGCGCCGCCGCCCCGAACGCGAGCGACATCCACGCCGCCGTCAGATACCGCCCGGTGATGTCGACCAACGCACCGGATCCCGCGTTGGCAATGAAGGACGCGGCATGAAAGATGCTGATGAGGCTGCCGATCTCGGCGAAACTCAGCCCCAGTTCCTGGCCGAGGAAGGGCAGAATGACGTAGATCGTCGCCAGCACCCAGTGTGTGGCGCCATGTCCAAGCGCCATCAGAAAGGCGGGCGCCTGGCGCTGAAGGCGTGAGGCGGCATCAGTTGCGGTCATTGCGTGTCCTGCTTGCACGGCGGATGTGTGGGCTCACGAAAGCGTCCCTCACCCCGCCGTCGTCCCCCCATCGACGACGAGTTCCGATCCCGTCACATAGGTGCTGTCGTCGCTGGCCAGGAAGAAGACCGCACCGGCAATCTCGTCGGGCTGCGCGAAGCGGCCAAGCAGCGTGCGCGCGAAGCGCTGGGCGCGCACCTCTTCCGGCACGGCCTGATGCCCCATCGCGGTGTCGACCGGGCCGGGGTGGACCGAATTGCAGCGGATGTTGTCCTTCGCACATTGCAGCGCGATCGATTTCGTCATCAGCCGCACGGCACCCTTGGAGGCGCCGTAGTGCGTCGCGACGGACCCCCGCATGCCGGCGACAGACGACAGGTTGATGATCGAGCCGCCGCCCGATTGGCGCATCGCGGGGATGGCGAGCTGCGCACCGATGAAGACACCCTTGACGTTGACCTCCATGATGCGATCGAAAGCCTCGTCGGTAATCTCTTCGAGCGGCGTACGCGCATAGATGCCGGCGTTGTTAACGAGGATGTCGAGCCGGCCATGGGTCCGGACCGTTGTATCGATTGCGCCCTGCCACTGCGCCCGGTTTGTGACGTCAAGAGGCACGAACTGCGCCGTCCCGCCAGCCCCCGTAAGGACCTGCGCCAGCACCGTGCCGGCCTCTATGTTGATGTCGCCAAACACGACCGCGGCGCCTTCTCTGACGAACCGGCGCACGATGGCGGCCCCGATGCCGGTGGCGCCGCCGGAGACGAGCGCGACCTTTCCTTCAAGTCTTTTCTCACTCATGCTGCTTGTCCTTTCGGGGTAAGCCCCAGGACCTCGCGCACGCCGGCGGCGATGCGCGCCCGGTCCGGGAAGACATGGTCTTCGAGGGCGGGTGAATAGGGGATTGGCACGTTGAGCGCGCAGACCCGTTTCACCGGCGCTTGCAGTGCCGCGAAGGTTTGCGCGTCTTCCGCAACGAGCGTCGCGATCTCCGCCGAAGCGCCGGCCGTGGGGCAGGCTTCGTCGGCAACCACGAGGCGGCCGGTCTTGCGCACCGAGGCCCGGATCGCATCGGCGTCCATCGGCACAAGTGTCCGAGGATCGACCACTTCGACCGAGATGCCTTCTTTGGCGAGCTCTTCCGCCGCGGCAAGGGCTTCCGGCACCATCCACGCAAGCGCGACCACGGTGACGTCCTTGCCCTCGCGCTTCACGTCCGCCTTGCCGAACGGGATCGTATACTCCTCCTCCGGCACCGGCCCCGTGACGCCGCCGATCCGCCCGCACTCGAACGAGATCACCGGGTTGTTGTCGCGGATCGCCGTCTTGAGCAGCCCCTTGAGGTCGTAAGGCGTCGAGGGGATGATCATCTTGAGCCCGGCGAGGTTCATGAACATCGAATAGGGGCTTTGCGAGTGTTGCGCGGCGCGCCGCGTGCCGCCACCGACAGTGGTGCGGAAGACGATCGGAAACTTCGCCTGCCCGCCGAACATGTAGTGGATCTTGGCGGCCTGATTGACGACCTGATCCATCGCAACGAAGCAGAACGTGACGAGCCGCCAGTCGACGATCGGCCGGTAGCCGGAGCCCGCCGCCCCGATCGCCATGCCGGTGAGCGCGCTTTCCGCGATCGGCGTCGCGCGGATGCGGTCCGCGCCGAATTCCTTAAGCAACGGCCCCGGCGGGTCGGTTGACAGATGAAAGATCTTCGCCTCGCGCCGCATTTCTTCCGCGACCGCTTCGAGGCCGGCTTGATCGTAGGTCAGTTCACGCATGGGGCCTCTCCATCAGTCGGCAAAAACGTCGTCGAGCGCGGCGTCGAGTTTCGGGAACGGGCTTGCCTTGGCGAAGGCGACGGCGGCTTCGATGTCGCAGAGGACACCGCCATCCAGCGCCTGCCAGTCGGCCTCGCTGAGGTGGCCCTGTGAAATCATGTGCGCCTTGAGCCGGTCGATCGGGTCGTTCGCCTGCCACCTGGCAATCTCGTCAGGGTTGCGGCTGTCGGGCTGGTCGGGCCGCTCCGTGTGGCGGCGGTATCGGTAGGTCTTGGCCTCGATCAGGCTCGGGCCATCGCCGCGCCGCGCCCGCTCGATCGCCTGATCCGCCGCCTGGCGCACGGCGAAGACATCATTGCCATCGACGATCTGACCTGGAATGCCATAGCCTTTCGCGCGGTCGGCGACATCACCGACCGAGACGCTGTCGGCGGCCGGCACATTGACGGCCCACAGGTTGTTCTCGCAAACGTAGACGACGGGCAGCTTCCATGCGGCCGCGATATTGATCGATTCGTGAAACGGTCCCGCATTCGAGGCCCCGTCACCGAAGAAGCACACCGCGACCCCGCCGTTGCCGTCCATCTGCTGGGCAAGCCCCGCGCCCGTGATGATCGAGATGCCGCCCGCAACGATGCCATTGGCGCCCAGCATGCCGATGTCGAAATCGGCGATATGCATCGACCCGCCCTTGCCCTTGCAATAGCCGTCTTCGCGGCCATAGAGCTCCGCCATCATGCGGTTGAGATCAGCGCCCTTGGCGATGCAGTGGCCATGCCCGCGGTGCGTCGAAATGATCTTGTCGGTGTCCTCAAGCGCAGAACAGACGCCGACCGCAACCGCTTCCTCGCCGATATAGCAGTGGACGACGCCGTAGATGTCGCCTGAGAGAAAGTCGTCCGACGCGCGCTCCTCGAAGCGCCGGATCGTCTGCATGGTGCGCAACATCTCACGCTGGGTGTACGGAGAGAGATTATCCATGGCTCGTTGCCTTTCGTTTCCCGTCCCGGGCTCCATGTTCGGACGAGACAGGACGATGAGGCAAGGCGCGGAGCCGATTCATCAGCCAGTGGCGCTTCTCGGCACCGGCTGACTGGCGATTTGCGAACCGAATTTAGCTAGCAGGCCGGCGTTAAATCGGATGTTTGCGCCGAATGGCGGCCAGTCGCTGGCCGATCTCGCGCGTTGCTTCCTCATGGCCCTCGGGGAGGTTGAACCAGCCGGAACTCTTGCGCCGCTTCATCAGGCGAACGCGCCGGCCATCCCAGCGCTGGAAAAGGTGCACGAACAAATCCTGTCCACTCTTGCCGACAATCCAGCGCGCCAGCAGATGGCGGCGCCATATGGGTATTGACGCCCAGATCGTCTCTGTAAGTTCTTGTGAGACTTGTTTGTGAAGCGTCGTGTGGCTCTCGCCGTCCAAGGACCACAAACACTCCGCAATCATGATCGGCGCGATCTTCGCGCTCCACTGAAATTTGTCTCCGACGCGATCTGCGTATCCGCTTTTAACGAATGCCCACATCGCGCCTTCCAGTCCCGACCGGGGTGCAAAGGGTTCGTGCTCGTCAGACAGCGAGTCCTCATAGCCGGCGGTGCACCAAAGAAAACAACCGATGATACGTTCGAAGCTATAGGTGGTCCGCGCTTCTAGATTGGCGGCGTGCTCGCGAACTTTGTCCAGCGGCATCAAGAAGCGATAGTTTGAGCTGTTCGCCACGTGCTCGAAGACACCCAACTGGCGAAGGATCTCACAGGTGTGTTCGTGGACCAACTCGGCGCGATCCCACATCGCCGCTTGAAAAGTCGGGTCCGAGCCACCTAGGGCTTGCCATTCGAAGCGCGCCATATGATGGATCATTTCGACGAACAACTCCCGCTTTTCGTGGGACAGGTTCAAGGTCTCGCCCATAACGTCAAATCTGGTTCCGTTTCTGATCCCATAAATAGATCAGACAACGACTAATAATTGTTATCGAAGTACGCCGATGCCGATGTGGGTTCACCAACCCTGGATTAAGCCTGCGTGCATTTTCCTCAGCCACCCCTCGTCAGCGCAGCCTGACCACCGGTCGATGACATCGCGTGGCTGGGTCGATGCGCGAGCGGCTCAAAGCGCGTGTTCCCAGGCAGCCGGGATCAGCCGGTAGCCGTCGCCATCCTTGATCAGACGCGAGAAGCCGGGGAAGTGGAGATGCATGCCCGTGACGAGGAGTTTGTCGGTCGCGACCATGTCGAACACCGCCCGGCGCGAGGCTTCCGCCTGCGTGGTGTCAGTGTCGAACGCCATGCACGCCTCGGGCCGTGCCGTCTGCACTTCGGGAATGTGGACGGTGTCGCCCCAGACCAGCAGTTGGTCATCGCCGTCGGCAATCAGGTACGTCGTGTGGCCGGGTGTGTGGCCGGGGCGCGGGATCGCGGTGATGCCGGGGAGGACCTCGCCTTCGCCCGAGAACGTCTTCATGCGGTCCATGTAGGGCGCCATCTGGTCGCGCGCCAACTGGAAGAACAGCGTCTGTTCGCGCTCGTTGCCGCGCGACATCGCCCCATCATCGTTCCAGTGTTTGGGCTCGTTTTCGTGGCACACCAGTTCGGCGTTCTCGAAAATGCGCTTACCCGTCTCCTTGTGGGTCAGCCCGGCGGAGTGGTCGGGATGCATGTGGGTGAGCACGATGGCGTCGATGTCGGCCGGCTTCACGCCGGCGGCGGCGAGGTTTTCGAGCTGTTTGCCCGCGCTCGCCTGCATGAAGTTGCCGCAGCCCGTCTCCATCAGCACCGTCTTGCCGCCGGTTTGGATCAGGAACGTGTTGACGGCGGTGCGCCGCGCAGGCCGGAAGTTAGCGGTGAGAATGTCATGCGCGACGTTGGTGTCGATGTTGCGCAGCACCTGGAGATCGCCGTCGAGAAAGCCGTCCGCGATCGCGGTGACGACGATGTCGCCGATCTTGCGGCGATAGACGCCTGGAACCTGATTCTCCGGGACGGTCGGCATGCGGGCGGTCTCCTCTGGGGATGAATAGGATTTGGTTGGGCCAAAGTTTGCAACAACGCCGGCGCCATCACCAGCCTTGCCAGCCTCTCCCAGCCACCATCACGCATGGCCATCGCTTATGGCCATCACTTATGGAATGAATAGGCATGCCCGTTCGCCCCGCCTCTGGCCGCCGCAACGCCAACGCCGATAGGCTGGACGTCCATCACCAGCCTGACGGTGTCGCGCGACGCGGATTTGAAGAGGACCGGCCCATGATCAAGAGCATCTCGCTCCTCACCCGCAAGCGGGACCTCAGCCACGAGGAATTCCTCCGCCACTGGGTCGACGTCCATGCCCCCCTGGCCCATGGTGTGCCCGGCCTCTTGCGCTATGTTCAAAGCCACATCCGTCAGGAGCGCACCCGCCCCGACATTCCAGTCACTCCGGTGGAGGTCGACGGCATCGCTGAACTGTGGTTCGAGGACGAAGCGGCGATGAAACGCGCAGCCGAAAGCGCCGAGATGAAGCGTCTCCACGCCGACGGCGCGCTCTTCATCGGCTCGATCAAGACCTACACCGTCGAAGAAAAGCAGATCCTGCCATGACCAATGCCTCACAGAAATCCACCGGCGGCGCGAGCCGATTGACGACCACGTCGCCGCAGATCCTGGGCCCCTTCTATCCGCTGGGCACGCCCTCCAAGGGCGGGGACCTCTCGCGTGTCGAGGGCCGCAAGGGGCGCGCCGAAGGCCAGCTCATCTATCTTGGCGGCCGTCTTCTCGATCGCGATGGCAACCCTGTGCGTCGCGCCAAGATCGAGATCTGGCAGGCCAACACGCACGGCCGCTACACTCATCCCAACGACGACAACCCGGCCCCGCTGGACCCGAACTTCGAAGGCTTCGCCGTCGTCCAAACCGACGATGATGGCTATTACAACCTCAAGACCATAAAGCCCGGCGCCTACCCGACCGGCCCCGATTCAGTTCGCCCCTCCCACATCCACTTTGAGGTTTGGGGCAAGCGCGAGCGACTGGTGACGCAGCTTTATTTCGCCGGCGATCCCTATCAGGACCGCGATCCCTGGCTGCAGTCGTCGGGGCGCAAGGAAACCATCGTCAAGCCGCTCGAAGATCCGCTGGCCGACATGGAACAGGACGCCCGGCGCGTGGTGTTCGATATCGTTCTCATGAACGGCTAGGCGATGTTCGAAAGCTTGATCGATGTCCCGGGCGCGCGGCTGTGGGGGTGGGATACAGGCGGGGCTGGAGAGGCGATCGTGCTGTGCCATCCCCGCTCGCAAAGCTGCCAGATCTGGCACAGCCAGCGTCAGGCCTTCGCCGCGGCCGGCTACCGTGTGATCGCGTATTCCCGCCGCGGCACGTACCGCTCGGACCCCGTCTCACAGACGCATCCCGGCACACAGACCGCCGATCTCGCCGCACTCCTGGATGTTCGCAGTGTTGGGCGGGCGCACCTGCTCGGCGCCGCGGCGGGCGGCATCACGGCGACAGGATTCGCTGTCGCCCATCCCGATCGCGTCCTGTCGCTGACGCTCGCCGGCTCGATCGTCGCGCCGGATGAAGACGACTGGCGCAACGTCTTCGGCCGGCTCGGTATCCGTGAACTGAAAGATGTTGTCCCGACCGAATTCCTCGAACTGGGACCGAGCTTTCGCGCCTCGGACCCGGACGGGACGGCGCTGTTTGCTGAGCGTGAACGCGACGCCCACCAGGCCGAGCCCGGCCCGGCTCAGCCACTTGGCGCGCATGTGACGTGGGCAGCGCTCGAACGCCTGGTGACGCCTGTTCTTCTGCTGACCGGCGAGGCAGACCTCTGGGCGCCGCCGCCGCTTCACGCCCTGGTCGCGACGCATCTTGCAACCGTCCGCCTCGAAACGATGTCCGCCATCGGCCACGCCCCCTACTGGGAGGCGCCCGACGCATTCAACCGCATCGTCCTGGACTTCCTGCGCGACGCCGCGACGGCAGCCGCCGGGGCCGCCGCCAAGACCTGATGCCAGGCGCGCGTCAGGCCGCCTTGTCGACCGTCTTGTAGAAGATTTCAGCGGCAATGGCGCCGCTCGTGCTGCCAGCCGTCGCCTTGATGGAGCGCTGGCCAAAGCCGGTTCGATCACGGGAGCGGCGGCAGGGGGAGCGGCCTCCCGGGTCACCGGCGCGGCCTGATCGGCAAAAGCCTCCATCAACTCGTCGACATTCGAGCTGTGCATCATACGTGCGGCCGTCGTGAACTTACGCGTTGCGAACATTGCTCTCTCCCGAAGCTGATCTCAGCCGGACACGTAGTGTGGCCCGATGACAGAAACGTGGCGATCGCAGGGTTTCCCCACAAATCGGAAAGCTGTGCGCTGTTGATCGGTTTTCCCGATCATTGATCACGTTGCGGGACGCATGCCGCGCGACAGCCCCATCGCCCTCGGGTATGTTCAGGGCCGACACATAGGAACGCCGCGTGACGGCCCCAGCCCCATATTCGAGGAGCCCAGAATGCCCGTGCTCGACTTCACCACCCGCCCCGAGATCCAGGGCACATTCGGCGTCGTCACGACGACCCACTGGATGGCGTCCGCCGTCGGCATGTCGGTCCTGGAGCGGGGCGGCAACGCCTTTGATGCCGCCGTTGCGACGGGCTTTACGCTGCAGGTCGTCGAGCCGCATCTGAACGGCCCGGGCGGCGACATGCCGGGGATCTTCTATGCCAAGAAGGACGGCCGCCCCCGCGTCATCTGCGCCCAGGGTCCCGCGCCGATGCTGGCCACGATCGAGCACTTCAAGGGTCTCGGCCTGCCGACAATCCCCGGCGCGGGCCTGCTGGCAACGTGTGTTCCGGGCGCGTTCGGCGGCTGGCTGGCGCTTTTGAAGGATTACGGCACCTGGACCTTGCGCGACTGCCTCACCTTCGCGATCGGTTATGCCCGCACCGGCATCCCGGTTCTGCCCAACATCCACAACACCACCGCCAAGGTTGCCAAACTGTTCCGCGAGCAGTGGCCGACGTCGGCGGAAGTCTTCCTCCACCAAGGCAACGTGCCCGAGGTCGGCTCCTGGTTCCGCAACCCGAAGCTGGCCGCCACCTACGAGCGCATCGTCGAGGAGGCCGAAGCGGCCAGTTCCGACCGCGACGACCAGATCGAGGCGGCACGCCGCATCTGGTACGAAGGCTGGGTCGCGGAAGCGATCGACGGCTTCTACACCAACCAGGAACTGCTCGATCCCTCCGGCCGTCACCACAAGGGCGTCCTCCGAGCCGACGATCTCGCCAACTGGCGCGCGACCTACGAAGATCCCGCAACGGTTGAATACGGTGGCCTGACGGTCGCCAAGTGCGGCTTCTGGAGCCAGGGCCCGGCCCTCCTCCAGCAACTCACCATCCTGCGCGAGATGGATGCGCGCACCCTGCCCGCCGACGATCCCCGCTTCATCCACGCCGTCGTCGAATCCGCCAAACTCGCCTTTGCTGACCGCGAAGCCTGGTACGGCGACCCCGACTTCGCCGACATCCCGGCAGAAGCGCTGCTCTCCGAGGCCTATGCCGCCGAGCGCCGCAAGCTGATTTCAGACACCGCATCCCTCGACCTGCGCCCGGGCAGCCCGGACGGCCGCGCCCCCAACGTCCGCCCCACGCTGGAACACGGCACCGACATCTCCGATATCGGCGAATACTGGGGCATCGGCGAGCCGACCGTCCAGCCGACCGGCGAAGCCAAGGGCGACACCGTCCACATCGACATCATCGACCGCGACGGCAATATGATTTCCCTCACCCCGTCCGGCGGCTGGCTTCAGAGTGCGCCGGTGATCCCGGAACTGGGCTTCCCGATGGGCTCGCGCGCGCAGATGTTCTGGCTTGATGAGGGCACCAACAACACCCTTGTCCCTGGAAAACGGCCCCGCACGACGCTCTCCCCCTCGCTCGCGATGCGTGACGGCGAGCCCTACATGGTCTGGGGCACGCCCGGCGGCGACCAGCAGGACCAGTGGTCGGCGCTGCTGCTCCTCCATCACGTCGACCGCGCCATGAACCTGCAGGAAGCAATCGACACGCCCGCCTTCCACTCCGAGCACTGGCCATCCTCCTTCTGGCCGCGCGCAGCCAGCCCCGGCCGCCTCGTCCTTGAGGGCCGGATGCCAGCGGCCACCGTCGATGCACTGAAGGAGAAGGGCCACAAGGTCGCCGTCGGCGGTCTATGGTCGGAGGGCCGCCTGACGGCAGCCAGCCAGGAGGACGGCATCCTCAAGGCCGCCGCCAACCCGCGCGGCATGCAGGGCTACGCCATCGGCCGGTAACAGGAATGAGGCGGTGCGGGGGATACATGCCCCGCCGGGAGCGCGAGGGCGGGCCCTCGCATGCCCGAAGGGCATCTGCCGGCGGCTGGCCCTCTGACCGCTCAGTCATGAAGACGATACTCCACCCCACGCCGTCATGACCGCGACGGCGGTCATCCACGCGCGAGGCAACGACCGAGGTGCTGATGCCCGTTTCGGGGAATTGGATGCGAGAGCCTGGACCACCACAATTACCGTCTTTGCCGTGAGGCACGTGGATGGCCGTCTGCACGGCCATGACGGTAATTGTTGGAGGACGCGGTCGCGTGTCGGTCGCGTCAGCCGCCGCCTCGTCAGGCACGCCGCCTGCCGCCCTTTCAATCTCAACCCTGGCGCGACGCTTCAACGTGGGCTGCGACGCCCTTCTTGTCGTTGACGCTGGCGGCGGCGATCGTCTCCTCGTTGACGTGCACCTCGTCGCTGTGGACGGCGTACTTCGGCCCGAGAACGTCAACGATCGAGGGATGGTCGGGCGTCTGGGCATGCGCCCAGCCCTCGACGACGCGGCAGTTCTTCTCATATTCGGGGTTTGCCGCGAGCAGTTCATTGTGCAGCGTCTTGAGCTTGTAGTGCGGCACGCCGACGAACAGGTGATGCGGCAGGTGGTAGTCCATGCCGAGCGGGAAAACGGCATAGCGCGAGAACGGATCGACCAGGAACACGCGCGAGTTCGTGTAGCGGCCGCGGTCGGCATTGCCGTGCTGCACCCATTCCCTGAGCACCATGTAGACCGGGAACGACGTGAACAGCGGCAGAATCCAGAGCAGCCCGAACCACCCCCAGACCGGCTGGCCGCTGGCGTATTCGGCGTAGGTCACCGCGACATAGACGAGGCCGAGGAACGACATCCGGCTGATGCTGGTGGTGCGAAGCGAGATGACGGGGTCGATCTTGCTCTGCGGGAAGTAGCTGTCGGGGATCATGTAGTAGTAGGTGACGATGGCGGCCCACGACCCGATCAGCAGCGTGAAGGCCGCAGCGAACCAGCCGAAGAAGACGAAGCCCATCGCAATCGTCGGCACCAGGACGGCAAACACGATACCGGCGCGCACCGCCCAAGGGTCTCCCATTTCCTCCGGCTTGGAGAATGGATTGGTTTCTGTGCCGATCGAACTCTGCTTGGCGCGCGCGATGATGTAGCGCACGGTGCTGACCGGCGACATCAGGCGCAGAAGACCTCTGACGAGTTCGAATTGCTCGACCGGGAAATCCAGCCAATAACCACTTTCCTGCGCCTGCTCGAAGTTCGGATCCCGCTCGGGGTCATTCACGAACTGGTGGTGGGCAAAGTGATGCAGACGGAATGAATGCGTCGAGGTGTAAATCGCGAATGCAGCCGTCCAGTCCGAAACCAGCTCGTTGGTTTTTCGGTCCTTGAAAAGAAGGAAGTGCGTCCCTTCGTGGACGATGCCGCCAAGCTGGTGCTGGGCTGCCCCGATGATCAGGACGGCGGCGATTGTAACGGGAACCGTCCATCCGAACGATATGTCGCCGGCGAGAAACGCCGCATAACACCACACCGCGCCACTGACAGTCGCTGCAATGATGGCCCACGTCCCGATGATGACGCGGATATTCGTCGTGTTATCGAGCTTACGCAGTTCGGAAATTTTTTCGCGGCTGAAGCGCTGAGGCGCCGTCGTTCCCACGTTCCCGGCAGGCGTCGCTGCCACCGTTGCTGTGCTACTCATAACTATAATGCCCCGGGTGCGCTTAATCGCGGCGAACCGGCTGCTGGCCTTCACCGCGACAATCTATGCAGACACGCATTCAATCGCGAAATACGTTACCAAAGAGACACTATAATAATCTATAACAGCTTAGTTCGTTTGGTAAATATTATGAGACCATCAATTTATGGTTTTCGCGGGCGAGCGGTCTGGGGGCGGACCAAAAAAATCATTGCAGGTTTAGCGATGTTCTTCTTCGTGGGATGCAATCAGGGCACGATTGAATGCAGAGATCGCCGTTGACCGGTCGGCCAATCCTATAATCATGGTGTGATCGCTCGAGGAAACGATTGGAATTCGGCTCGATCCGGCTTTGTCGAAGGCCCTCAGCGCATCCTCAAGGGTGTGTTCGGGCGTCAGCCAGCTTTTCTCGATCGGGCACAGATCACTCGGTGGCGCATCGTACGGTTCGAGCACCGTCATGAAGCGGGAAACCCGCATTCGGCGCATGATCTCCTTGTGCGGACCTTCATGCAGCGAGAGGCCGCGTTGCGAGAGTTGCCAGTGGAAATAGCTGTGGCCAAGGGCGGCGTGCGACAGGCCATGCGCGATCGAGACCGTCAACAGCAGCGCGATCGTCATCTCATAGCCACCCGTCAGCTCAAAGACGATCATTGTCGTCGATATCGGAGCACCAAGCACCGCGGCCGCGACCGCGCCCATGCCAAGCAGGGCATAAAGGCCGTTGCTTGAGGCCAGTTCCGGAAAGGCAGACGACGCGATCAGCCCGAACGCGCTGCCCGTCATCGCGCCGAGATAGAGCGCTGGGGAGAATATTCCCCCCGCCATCCGGCTCGCGAGCGTGATCGCTGTCGCCGCCGTCTTCGCAACGATCAGGATCAGCAGCAGGCTGAGCGACCACTGGTTGTTGAGCGCCTTGTCGGTCGCATCATACCCCACCCCCAGCACTTGCGGCAGGAACACCGCAATAATCCCGACCGCGAGGCCACCGCACGCGGGCCTGAGCCAGATCGGCATCTTGACCCGCCACGACACCCGCTCCGTCATCATCATGGCGAGTTCGAATATGATCGCAACCAGGGCGCACGTTATGCCGAGGAGCACAAAGGCCGGGAATTCCCAATAGGACGTGATTTGAAACTGCGGCACCACGAACGCTGGGAAGCTGCCGAAATGGATTCGCGAGATCAGGGCGCCCGCGACGCTCGCCAGCACGATCGGCACGAAAGCCCTTAGCGCATAGTGGGCAAGGATGACTTCGTGCGCGAACAAGACGCCCGCGATCGGCGCGTTGAATGAGGCCGAGACGGCCGCCGCTACCCCGCACGCAAGCAGCGTGCGCCGCGTCGTCGCCGTCAACGTAAACTTGTCCTCAAGCCACGACGCAATCGTAGCGCCAAGATGGACGACCGGACCTTCCCGTCCCGCTGAACCGCCAAAGCCGAGCGTTACGGTCGCAGCCAGCGCGCTCCAAAGGCCGGTTCGCGTGGTGATCTTGCAATCGCCCAGCGCTCGTGCCTCGATCACGTCGGCAACGCCCATCGCCCGCCCGCCCGGCAGGAACCGATAGAGGATCTGGCCAACGATGAGCCCGCCGACGACCGGTGCCAGAAGGACGATGAACCAGTACTGCTCGGCCGCCGCGATCAGCATCGTCTCGGAACTGGTGCCAAGCCAAAGCCACTGGATCGCGCCGAGCAGCAGCCGGAACAAGGTCGCGGCATAGGCAACCGCAACGCCGATGGTGATGGCGAGCGCCCACACGAGCACCTGGCGTTCGGCGACAAAGGTGGCAAGGTTGTCGGAGACCCGGCTGGACGTGGTCTGCCAGGCCTCGACCGTCCAGGCCCAGACCTGCTTCACCAGTCCGGGCGTGCGGCTGGGCTGGGCGTCCTCGCTATCCTGCGTACCGTCGGTCAAATTTCCACCACTGGCGAGCGCCTATCCCATCTTGCGCGCGGAGCGCTGAACCCGGCCCAAATCCTCATGTCGCCCTGCGACCTTGGCTGAACCCGAATATCGAGTGTCGAACGCGCGGCTGTACAGCCTGGACCCGCGGCCATGTTGCCCGATTGATTCGGAAAACGTGCAGCAATTTTCCCCCTAGCGCCCGAAAAACCACAACTGTGCTTTAACGCGATGCCTGATTCCCGCAAGGCACCGGCACCGAGCGTGCACCGTAACCGGGTTATCTGTGGATGCGGGGCCGCGGTTTGGGCTTGGTGGGCTATTGTTGACGATCTGACTATTACGTGGCGCCCACAGATCGCCTATAATCCCCACGTCGCGTGATGATAGTGGTCATATTGAACGCGTTGAGGGGGGCGGGGGTCTGTTCGGCCTGTCGAGTGTGGCAGGCAGTGGCGCTGTCGGCGGCTGTGTTCGTGTTCTCTGATTGCTTCGAACGCCTCGACCATCACGCACCGGCCGCCTGTCGGGGCGCTGGAACGAAACGAACCGCTGCTTGGGATTGAGCCTCGATGAACAATTTCCTGCTCACGTTGGCAGCGATTATCGTTTTCGTCTTGTCAGCACTGTTCGCAGTGCCGCCGTTTATCGACTGGAATGCCTATCGCGGCACCTTCGAGGAGGAGGTCTCACGCCTTCTCGATCGTGAGGTGCGCGTCCAGGGCCGCGTCAGCGTCAGCGTTCTGCCGGTCCCGTTCGTGAGCTTCGAGAAGGTACGCATCGCCGACCAGACCGGCATTGCGGGCTCGTTCATTCGCGCCGAACAGTTCAAGATGTGGCTGTCCGTGCCGCCGCTCCTGAGTGGCGTGATCGAGGCCCGCCAGATCGAACTCGAAAAGCCCGTCCTGCGCCTTCGCATACAGGAAGACGGCACCGGCAACTGGCAGAGCCTGCGCATCCGGGAAAGCAACCTCGCGTTCCTGCCAAGTGATGTGGCGCTCAATTCGATGGTGATCGATGACGGCACGGTCGTTTTCGAGCATCACACCGGCGAAGAAATCACGCAGATCTCGAACCTCACTGGCGAGTTGTCCGGTGCAGCCTTGCGCGGGCCCTACAAGTTCATCGGCACCGCCAGTGCAGGTGATGCAACACAGGAAATCCGCTTTTCGACCGCCCCCCTGGAGGCGGATGGCAATATCCGTTTCCGCGGCACCGTGCGTGACGAAAAAGCCGGCCTCAGCCATACGATTGACGCCGCACTCAACGAACCCCTTGGCCGCTCGCGTATCGAAGGCCGTCTGCGCACACTGTCGCTCGAGACACTGCGCTCCCCCGATGGCGGCAAGGCCAGTCCCTTCGAGATGACCTCGAAGATCCACCTCGACGGCGAAGCCTTCCGCCTCGACGACATCGCCGTCACCTTCCAGAACAAGGACCGCCTGCAGACGCTGACCGGGTCGGCCCTGACGAGCTGGCAGGACGGGCTCGTCACGCGCACCCGCCTCAACGCCCCCTGGCTCGACCTCGACGCCGTCGCGGGCATCGCTCGGGGCGAGAACCCGCTTACCGGCATCGAGCGCCTCCTCACGCGCGGCCTCGAGCCCCTCGGCGCCGGTGTCACCAGCGCGTCGCTCGACATCCAGCAGGGCCGCCTCGCCGGCGCGACCGTCAGCGGCCTCAAGGCGCGCATGATCCGCCGCGACGGCATCACGAAAGTCGAGGAATTGCGCGTGACGCTGCCAGGCCTCACCGCACTCGCCCTCGATGGTTTCGTCGACACCCAGAAGGATGGCCTTCAGTTCGATGGCAACGTCGTCATGCGTAGTGCCGACCTCAACGAATTCGTTCGTTGGCTGCGCCCGGGCAGCGAAACGTTCACCGAAACCGTACCCGGCGCCGTTGCCCTGAATGGCACGCTGCGCGTCCGCCCGAACAAGATTGACGTCACCAATGCCCTGGTTGACATTGCCGGCGAGCGCCTCGACGGCAGCTTCACCTACGACGCAACCTCGCCCCGCCCCCGTCTCACGGCCGATTTGGAGACGGGCGCGTTCGATTTGAGCCGCCTTGCACGCGACCCGCTCGAACCCGGCGTTCTGGCAGCCAAACTGGGCTTCTCCGACGTTGGCGCGATACCGGCTGCGGCAGGGCAAGCGGCCCGCCTGTTCGATGGCATGGACCTGACGCTGAAGGTGCGCGCCGGTGAATTGACCGATGGCCGGCGCACCTTCAAGGACGTCCGCGCCGACCTCGATCGGATCGGCGATCGCCTGACCGTCCGCCGCCTTGATCTCGATTGGCAGCCGGGCGTCAAGCTCACGCTTGCAGGTGAACTCAACGGTCTGGGCACGGCCGCCGCCGGCCAGCTCAAGGCGACGATTGCGGCATCCGGTGACAAGGCGGCAACGAACCTGGCCGGGCTGCTGTCCCGCGTCCTGGGCGAGAACGTGCCAGCCGCGCCATTGATCGCCCGCGCGCCGTTTCGCCTGGCGATCGATGCAACGCTTGGCGGCGGCGCGGCCGCGTCACCTGATCCGGCAAATTACCCGACTGTCATTGTCGCCGATGGAACCACGCGCACGGGCCGCCTGCGCCTTACCGCGCGCACCGCCGGCGCCCTCGGCGGATGGCGCGAACAGACCGCCCACATCGATGCCCATATCGCGGGCGCACAGCCGCTCGATGTCGCCCGCTGGCTGTTGGGCAAGACCACCGCCGAGCCTGCCGAAAAACCTGGCCAATCAAAACCTGCGCCATCATCTGCGAAGCGAAACAGCGCCAGCCCCGAACGTACCCCCGCAACTGCACTGATCTCGCTCATCGGCAAGCCGATGCAGGCAATGAAGGCCGTCGCCCGGTTCGGCGCGGGCCGAATGTTGGCGGCGGATTTCTCGGGAACCGTTTCACTCGTCCCCGGTACGGCCTTGGCTGCGCGCTGGTCCGGTGATCTCACCTTCGCTGAGGCCGACACGCGCATCCTGAGCGAACTGCTCTGGCCGCCGCTGGCAGGCCGCGTCGCAGCCCTCCCCGTCTCAGGCAAAGTCGCCCTCGCAGGCGGCAGCGGTGACCTCGTGATCGAGCCGCAGCGCCTGCAGGTGGCTGAGAGCCGTCTGACGGGCAGCCTGAAGCTGTCCCCTGAGCGCGCGCTGAGCGGCAAGCTCGCCGTCTCGAAAGCCCCCCTCGATGCCCTGAGCGCATTGTTGCTGGATCGCACAGGTGCGGCTGCCGGCAACGCCGAAGCAGGCCGCCGGCAGACTGCCCCGGACGATCCTGCAGCGTCCCTGCCTTGGCCACGCCAGCGCTTCGATTTCGCACATCTCGCAGGGCTCTCCGCAGACCTCGCCCTGGCCATTGACCGCTTGAACGACCGCGCGGGCGCAACGCTTGCGCGCGATGTCAGGACACGCCTCGAACTGACCCGCGATCGCGTGCTGTTGACCAACCTCGAAGCCCGCATGAGCGAGGGCAGCCTGAAAGGCCGGGCAGAACTGGTCAAGACGCCCGCCGGCACGGACTTCTCCGCCCGCCTGACCGGCACCGGACTTTCGCTGACACTCCTGGCGCCGACCCTCGAAACGGGCCGCCGTCTGGCCGGGAAAGTCAGGCTGACAGCTGAATTGTCAGGCCGCGCCCTCTCCCCCGACGCGCTCGCCGGTGTCCTGAAAGGCTCGGGCAAGCTCAACCTCGCCGATGCGCGTGTCCCCGGCCTCACCGGTGAGGCCCTGACGGCACTGGCCCGCAAAGTCGTCGCCGGCGACGTCGAGCCGGATGATCTCGCCGGCCAGCTCGAGGCCCTCACCCAAGGCACTGCAATCGAACTGGGCGCGCCAACGCTCGATTTCACGATCACGAACGGCATCGTCAACCTGCCGACGATGGTGGTCGCCGGCGCCATTGGCGACACCCGCAACACCACCGTTCTTAGTCTGCGCGACTTGCGCTTCGACAGCCGCTGGACGGTGCGCCCGGCACCAATCCCGAAGCCTGAGGCCGAGGCCGAGATGCTCAGTTTGCCGCCGGTCACGCTGATTTATGCCGGCACCCTCGGCAAGCTGTCCGAGATGAAACCCGAGCTCAACGTCGGCGATCTGGAGCGCGAAATCGTCGTCGCGAAGATGGAAGCCAACGTCGCCCGTCTTGAGCGTCTGCGCCGCGAGGATGAGGAACGCGCCCGCGAGGAAGCCGAACGCCAGCGCCAGCGCGAAGAAAATGAACGCGTAGCCCGCGAGACCGAGCGCCTGCGCATCGAACGCGAACGCGCCGAAGGCCTGCGCGACGGCGAAGCGCCGAAGCCGGGCCAAGGCTGGGAGAGCCGCGTCAGTCCCGAGGCCCGCCCGCCGGCCGAAGACACCAATCGCCCGGTCCGCGCGCCGCGTCCACTTTAGAGCGTTTCAGGAATAGATGGAACCATTCTGCCGAGGTGGATTTGGTTCGAGACCGAGCCGACGGCGAAGGGCGTAGTGGTGCTACGGACGAGACAGACGGCGACGGGATCGGACCAAATCCGCCCGGCCCTGCGGGTTTCAAAAGGCGCGCCGCTCACGAAGTCCGATGTTTCGGACTTCGCCAACTTTGTCTCCAAAGTCGGGAACACCCGACTTTGTGTGCGTCGGACGGCTTGACCATATCCCCGATATGCTCTGCGCCGCCCTCCTGGTGGATCGGCGCGCCTTTTGAAACAGAATTGATTCCATCTATTCCTGAACCGCTCTAGAACCGTTCAGGCACCGCCAGCGTCGCGATACCGCGCCAGCACCCACACCCGCACGGCCCCGGACAGACCGGATTGATCGCCGCGCGCCCGGTCGATCTCCGCCAGCCGCTGCGCCATCGCGACCCCATCAGCCTCGCAAAGCTCCCGAAAGGCTTCCCAGAACGCTGCTTCAAGCGAAATCGAGGTGCGGTGTCCGGCAATCGAGAACGAGCGCTTGACCGGGCGGGTGGCATCGAGCGCCGGCTTGTCTGCGCCTGTCGCTGACGTGGCTCGAGGAGACGCGATATCACGTGTCTGCATCATTCGCCTCCGCCGTCGCCGCTACCACTGCTACCGTCATCGAAATCATCATGGGTGCGGCGCGGACGTTCTCCGACACCAGAGCCGTCGTGTTCGTTCTCGTTACGATGCCAGCGGCCGGTCGGGATGAAGCCGAACAAGCCAGCAAACGCCCCACCTAGAACGATCACGGCGAGTACCGACATGACGATGTCATACGCCGACATGGTATATAACCTTTCGTTTCTCAGACACCACAGCAATCGCCGCATGCCGCTCTCCAAGAGCGCCTACGACCCGGCGCTTAGCGCCGCCCCCGCGGAGGGCCCCGGCCTTAGGTCGGGAATAGCCCGCGAGCGAAACCAACACGCTCTGCCCGCGAACCTGGCCTCTCTGTCCGGGAGCAACCGCGACCCGGCGCTTAGCGCCGCCCCCGCGGAGGGCCCCGGCCTTAGGCCGGGAATAGCCCGCGAGCGAAACCAACACGCTCTGCCCGCGAACCTAGCCTCCCTGTCCGGGAGCAACCGCGACCCGGCGCTTAGCGCCGCCCCCGCGGAGGGCCCCGGCCTCAGGCCGGGAATAGCCCGCGAGCGAAACGAACTGAGCAGCCGCGACCCGGCGCTTAGCGCCGCCCCCGCGGAGGGCCCCGGCCTTAGGTCGGGAATAGCCCGCGAGCGAAACCAACACGCTCTGCCCGCGAACCTGGCCTCCCTGTCCGGGAGCAACCGCGACCCGGCGCTTAGCGCCGCCCCCGCGGAGGGCCCCGGCCTCAGGCCGGGAATAGCCCGCGAGCGAAATAAACTCCTACCCTGGCGAGATCATCTTCTCCGGCCGCACGACTTCGTCGAACTCCGCTTCCGTCACGTAGCCCCCGCCAACGGCTTCCTCGCGCAGCGTGGTGCCGTTCTTGTGGGCGGTCTTGGCGATCTTGGCGGCGTTGTCGTAGCCGATCTTCGGTGCAAGCGCTGTCACCAGCATCAAGCGAGCGTTCAAGCGCTGCCTTGAATGTTGTCCTCACGCGGCTTCGATGCCGACGACGCAGTTGTCGGTGAAGGAAACCGCCGCATCCGCCATCAGCCGCACCGACTGCAGGAAGTTGTAGGCCATCACGGGATTGAACACGTTGAGTTCGAAGTGACCCTGGCTGCCGGCAAACGTGATCGCCGCGTTGTTGCCGAAGATGTGGACGCACACCTGCGTCAGCGCCTCGCACTGCGTCGGGTTGACCTTGCCCGGCATGATCGAGGAGCCGGGCTCGTTTTCCGGCAGCGCCAGTTCGCCGAGCCCGGAACGCGGGCCCGAGCCGAGGAAGCGGATGTCGTTGGCGATCTTGAACAGCGAGGCTGCAACCGTGTTGATCGCGCCGTGGCTCATCACCATCGCATCGTGGCGCGGCAAGCGCCTCGAACTTGTTGGGCGCCGTCGTGAACGGCATGCTGCGTGATCGCCGCAATGCGCTCGGCAACCGTTTCCGCAAAGCCGATCGGCGCATTGAGGCCGGTGCCGACGGCGGTGCCGCCCTGGGCGAGCTGCATCAGCATCGGCATCGTCTGCTTCGATGCGCTCGATGCCGTTCTCGACCTGCTGGGTATAGCCGGAGAATTCCTGGCCGAGCGTCAGCGGCGTCGCGTCCTGGGTGTGGGTGCGGCCGATCTTGATGATGTCCATCCCACGCCTTGGCCTTGTCGTTGAGCGCGTTGCGCAGCTTCTGCAGCGCGGGCAGCAGCCGATGCTGGATTTCTTCCGCGCACGCAACGTGCATCGCCGTCGGATAGGTGTCGTTCGACGACTGGCTCATGTTGCAGTGGTCGTTCGGATGGACCGGCGTCTTCGAGCCCATCTCGCCGCCGAGCATCTCGATCGCGCGGTTGGAGATCACCTCGTTGGCGTTCATGTTGGACTGCGTGCCCGATCCGGTCTGCCAGACGACCAGCGGGAAGTGGTCGTTGAGCTTGCCCTCGATCACCTCGTTGGCCGCTGCAATGATCGCCTTGCCGACCGTCTCATCGAGGCGGCCGAGCGCCATGTTGGTCTCCGCCGCCGCCCGCTTGACGATACCGAGTGCGCGGACGATGGGTTCCGGCTGCGTCTCCCAGCCGATCTTGAAGTTGCCGAGCGAGCGCTGCGCCTGCGCGCCCCAGTAGCGGTCGGCATCGACCTCGATCGGGCCGAAAGTGTCGGATTCTGTACGTTTGGCAGTCATCTTGGGGGCGGTCCATCAAGTTGCTGGAAGAGAGATCGCCCCGCTATAGCATGCGCCTTTCAGCCCCGCCACTTGGGCCCAGCACCTTAGTTGAACGGCACCTTGAGCTGCACCTTGCCGCTGACGTCGTTTTCGCCCGCCGCCTCCGACCGCTTCAGCGCCGTCGACGCGCTGAGGCTGAATTGCGCGCGTTGATCGAGCTTCAGGCCGCTTTCGACGCCCTGGCCCGCGTCCGTCCCGTCCACAGCATCGATCGACTGGGTGATCACGAGGAAAGGCTCGAGCCGCTTTTCACCATCGATCTGGAAAGACCGACTGAAGCGCTGGGCCAGCACGATCTGGCTCTCGAAAGAGCGCCGCGCGCCATCATCGCCCTCGAGCTCAGCGAGGTTCGTCGTGATGTCTACCGACGGGCTGAGCATGACGCCGTCAATCAGCCACGTCTTCTGCAGCCCGGCATTGAGATAGCCGTTCTGGCGGCTCAGCGTCGTCTCCTCGCTCTCGACAAGGCCGGTGCCCCATCCGCCCTGCATCCGCCAGGTGAGGCCGGTCGCGATCCGCCGCTTGAAATACGTGATGACGCGCTCGTCGTCGCCATTCGACAGTTCGCCGCGCTCGAACGCGAGCCCGACAACGCTGCCTTGGCCGAGCGTGACGTCCGCGCCGAACCCGCCCCGCACCAAACCCTCGTCCATGGCGCGATCGAAATCCAGCGTGGTCCACAGATCCACCGGCGCTTTGGGTGCCACCGAGCGGACCAGGGCTGCGACCTCCTGCGGCGTCAGCCCCTGCTGGGTCAGGCTGCCGTGCGCAATCCGCCGGTGCGCATCATAGGTGAACAGGTGGGCGAGGCTGGTGCGCACCGTATAGGTCGGCGCGCTCTGCTTGATCATGAACGGCACGGACTGCCACGTCTCCGCGATCCACCTCTGCTCGCCGATGCGCGCATTGGCCCGCTCTGTTGCAATGTCATCTGCAAGCCGGTTGGTGAAATCACCACAGCCCCGCGCCAGCGGCGGCTCGGGCCCGGCCCGGCAGTTGGCCTGCGCGGTCCCGGGAAAACTCAAGGACAAGGAAAGGAATAAGGTAGCAGTCAGCGCGGATATTGATCGAACGCCAGCACGACGAACCATGACCGTGACACTCCCGACTGAAGGACAACTGGGAAACCCGCCGGCTGTGTGTCGCGCGAGATCATGATCGCAAGATGGCCGGCCTGCGTTGCTCTGCGCCGCCCGGCCCCTGGCTGGCGCGCCCGCTCAGGACGAACGCGCCCGCAAACCTGCGATATCAAATGGGTGACGGCTGTTTTGCTGGCCCTGCGCCGGTCCTTTGCCTAGGCTTGAGGTCATGGTGTTATGAGGAGAACGGCCATGTCCCTGACCATCCGGCAGCTGCATCCCCTGTTTATCGGCGAAGTGGACGGTATAACCCTCTCGCCCGATCTCGATGACGCCACCATCCAGTCCGTTCGCGACGCAATCGACCGTTACGGGGTGCTCGTCTTCCACGGCCAGTCGCTTGATGACGATGCGCTCCTCGCCTTCGGCAAGCGTTTCGGCTCGATCGCAGCGCCCCGCAATCACCGGGTCGTCCGCCGCCTTGCCCACGGCGAGATCGCTGATATCTCGAACCTCGATGAAAAGGGCGGCGTGCGCGAGCGCGGCGACCATCGCCGTCTCAATTCGCTCGCCAACCAGCTCTGGCATTCGGATGCTTCCTTTCGCCCGATTTCAGGTGAACTCTCGATGCTGCACGCCCACGTCGTCCCGCCGAAGGGCGGCGACACCGAGTTCGCTGATCTACGCGCCGCCTATGACGAACTCGATGTGGAAACGAAGGAATTGATTGAGGATCTCGTCTGCGAGCATTCGATTTTCCACTCCCGCGGCCTCCTCGGCCATACCGACTACAACGACGAAGAACGCGCAGCCCTCCCGACCGTCCGCCATCCCCTGGTCCGCACCCATCCTGGCTCCAAGCGCAAGACGCTCTACCTCGGCGCCCACGCCCAGGCGATTGTCGGCTGGCCCGTGCCCGAAGGCCGTCTGCTGCTGCGCGACCTGATGGATCACGCCACCGACCGCCGTTTCGTTCACGCCCACAAGTGGCAGGTCGGCGACCTCGTCATCTGGGACAACCGCTGCACGCTCCATCGCGGCCGCCCCTTTGATGACCGCACCCACAAGCGCGACCTGCGCCGCGTGACGACGCAGGATATGGAGAGTGTGAAGAACAACCCGGAACTGGTCGAGGTAGCCTGAGCCGTCAGCCGATCTTGAAGCCCCGCACGTGCGCGGGTTCTTCTACCTCGGGCAGATTGCGCTCGTCGGGCACCGGCGCGCCGACCTGCATGGAGATCGGGATGACGCCGGCCCAGATCGGGAGTGCGTAGTCCTCCTCGTCATCGACTGGCCCGCCCGTGCGCACCTTGGCTGAGGCTTCGGTGATTGGAAGCGAGAGAATGGCGGTGGCCTTGGCTTCCTGCGCCGTGACCGGGCGTAATGTATCCCAACGCCCGGGATACATTTTGTCGATGAAGCCTTTGAGCTTTTCGAGTTTTTCATCCGCGTCCGTGATCCGCCGCGGCGTGCCGAAGATCATGACCGAGCGCGAATTGGCGGAGTGGTGCATGCCAGAGCGCGCGAGGACGAGCCCATCGAGGATCGACACCGTCAGGCACACCTCCGTGCCCTCGGCATTGCGAATGCCCCGACCGGCGGAAGACGCATGCCAATAGACATGATCCCCCTCGCGCCACTGGAACGTCGGCATCACGACCGGCTTGCCGTCGATCAGATAGCCGACATGGCACATCGCCATGGCATCGAGGATCGCGTCGATCGTGGCGCGGTCGAAATGGCCCCGCTCGTGATAGCGGCGCAGCCGCGTCCGTTCGGTCGTCTCGAGCGTATCGGCCATGAGCCTTACCCTTCCACGCTTCAATCCACGAATTCAAAGCCCATCGCGCGGGCATGATAGTAGAGCCCGCCATCCTGGACGATCAGGAACAGCGCCCGTTGCGAACCCTCGTTGTGGTGCGAGTGAACCGACGTCGGCGGCGTGATCGTCGTCGCCCACGGCGCCCAGTCCTTGCGCTCTCCATCAATCATCGAGAAGCAATTCTCGCCCTGGATCACAAGCGAAACGGCCACCGAGTTGTGCCTGTGCGCACGCTGTACGGCGCCCGGCGCGAGTGTATTCATCGCAAGCGTCAGCGATGGCAGCACATTGCGCCCCGCCTGCTGCTTGTCGGACGACATCACGAGCGCCATGCCGGCGACGTTTTCGTCCTGGTCGATCTCGTAGAGGAGGTCGATCTGGGCCTTGATTTCGTCGGCCGTGAAATGGACCAGGTCGGTCGGCTGGGAGCCCGTCGCCGGTGCGCGCAGGTTTTCAAACGACAGCATCGGCTCGTTGGTGACGATCCACAGGACGGCGTCGTCCGAGCCGGCGGTGTGGACGGCCGCGAACCCCGCCGGGCGCAATGAAGATATCGCCCGCCCCCCACGCGATACGTTCATCCCCAACCGTCGTCTCCCCGCTCCCCTGAATGACATAGGTGATCACGCCGGTTGCTTCGAACCCGGCATCCAGCGTCTCCCCCGCCCGGATACGCCCGTAGCGAGCAAGGATCAGCGGCGTCGTGGCGGGAAATGCGCAGTCCATGACGCCCGCCGCATCACACGCAATGAAGCCGGTCGGCGTGGCGGGATCCAATGCCTTGGTGGGTTCTTCCGCGAAGACGGCATTCGGCACCGCCGGCAGCTTGATGTTGAACGCGTTGCCGGAATTGAAGAAGCGCGCGCGTTCGGCAGCCTTGGTGCTGGGCGCGCGGGCATGCTGGACAGGCAGATCGCCGATCGAGCGAACCTTGTCTTGGACGGCCATGGGAAACCTCTTCACGAGTGGAACGGCAAAGTTGGATCGAAGCGAACGGATCAAAGTACACGGCACCGGTGCCGGAAAACCGGCTCCGGTGCCCGCTCATCTGACGTCACTTGACGCTGGAAAAGCCCGTCGGTGCCATGATCTGACTGGAGACGTTGGCCACGATCGCCTTTTCACGCTCGGTCTCGGCCCGCTTTTCAAGCCATTCCGGGTCGGACTGGAACGCATTCCATTTCTGTTCGCGCTCCGCGAGACTTTCCCACTGCAGCAGGTAGACGAGCTGATGGTTGCTTTCGCCGATCACCGTGGTCCAGAAGCCGGCCTGGCGGATGCCGTGACGCTCCCAGATCTTGAGCGTGATCGTGTTGAAGCGGTCAAGCAGCGCCGGCAAACGGCCGGGGCAGCAATCGTAGATCCTGAGTTCGTAGAGCATCGTGTTTCCTCCGGTTGGGTCTGATTGAAGCGTAAGGCGATCGGAAAGAGGGTTTGGTTTTCGGCTTATGCCACAGTCTCCGGCGGGTCGATCCAGCTGTAGAGATCGAGGCCGCCGTCGACCGGCAGCGTGACGCCGGTGACGTATTGCGAGAAGCGGTTGGAGAGCAGCGCAAGCGCCGGGCCGGCAACATCTTCCGGCGTACCGAAGCGGCCGAGCGGGATTTTGCGCTTGGGCTGAAAGGCGTCGTCACTGGTCGCGAACCCACCGCCTGGAATGGCGCCGGGCGCGATCGCGTTGACCCGAATGCCGAACGGCCCAAGCTGGCGCGCCATCTCCTTCATGAGCATCGTCATGCCCGCCTTGGAGGCCGAATAGTGCGGCAGGTTCCGGGGCGTATTGGCATGCAGCGACGTGATGAACAGAATGCGCCCGCCATTTTTGGCAGCTTTCATTCGCCCGGAAAATTCACGCGCCAGCAGGAAGCCAGACCTGACGTTGGTGTTGAGCATGGCATCGAACGTCGCCTCCTCGACGTCGGCGACGGTGTCCTTTTCGTGCCGGCGCGGGCAGGCGGAGTGAATGAAGATGTCCGGCGCCCCCTCACCGAAGGCGCCGACCAGGTCCTTCCAGCCATTCGCGCCGCTGAGATCGGCAACCGCGGTACGGCAGCGTCCGCCGCGCGCTTCAATGTCGGCGGCAACAGCTGCCAGCCGTTCCCCGTCGACATCGCTGGCAAGCACGTCGCAACCCTCGGCGGCAAGGGCCACCGCCATGCCGCGGCCGATGTTGGAGGCAGCCCCCGTGACGACGGCGGTTTCATTCATGAAGAGCTTTTCGGACATGGGCCTCGATGATGTTGAAGTGTGAAATTGTCGCCCGGATCGAACCATAAGGCCCACGTCCCCGGCAAGGCCCGCAAGGCCTGTTCAGGGGCCTGGACGCGCCACACCGCCAACCGGACCGGATAAATCAACCCGGTGATTGAGCCGCGCCGGCCCGAGCGCAAAGCCGCACGACCGCTTCGGAACTGCCCGGTCGGTCTTGAAGCCCTGGGAAAGGAAAGACGAGTTGCGAGGGGTAAAAGGGTGAGCGACCGACGCTCGGTCGACTTATTGCGCCCCGCCGACGTCTTGCGGCCGCCCTACTTCTTGCGAAAAGCGTCGAGGCTGACAATTTCCGCGCCCGAGTTATCTTCGGCAACGCGATCTTCTTCGACGTCGACATTTGCCTCGACATCGGCAACGTCTTCGGAAGACTGGCCGTCCCGGCCTTTCGTCCCGGTCGACGATCGTGACCGGCGCTGCGCCAGTGCCGTCGCGGCGCGCGGGCCGATTTCACGCGTCTCCGCCTCGCCGCTTCCCGTGCCCGACGTCTCGAACGCACGGTGCGCGAATGGATCGTCGAAATCGCTGGCGACCAGATCTTCGTCGTCCGCGGCAGCTTCCGCCTGCGCCATGGCCGGCGTTTCGAACTGCAGGCCGTAACGAACGCTTGGGTCGAAGAAGACGCGGATCGCCTTGAAGGGCACGACCAGGCGTTCGGGAATGCCGTCGAACGTCAGCTTAACTTCGAACCGCTGATCATTGACGAACAGGTCCCAGAACCGGTGCTGCAGGACGATCGTCATTTCCTCGGCGTACTTCTCGCGCAGCCGCTTTGACAGGATCACGCCCGGCGCAAGTGTGTCGAAGGAGATGTAGAAGTGATGGTCGCCGGGCAAGCCCTTGGCCGCGGTCTCGGACAGGACGGAGCGCACGACGTTGCGCATCGCTTCCTGCGCAAGAGCTTCATAGTCGATCATGCTCTCGCCCGTCATTCGGCCCGGTCTCGCATTTCACCCTCGTCCTGTGCGGTGAACGATGTGCGGTCAGCGATCTTGGCCGCCACATTTTGGCCATCGACCAATTCGGCAACTCAGTTCAACCGCCCGGACCGCCATATTACGGAAGTTACGCCGTAAAAGGCAAAAGAATAGTGGAGGGCTTCCTGTTGCCCGGTGCCCTCCGAACCGCGCCTGGAACCTGCTAAGGGAACCAGGGCTTAATTTGAGACCTTAAGACCTCGCTTATGCAGCGAGAGCAGGTGCCTCAGCATAGTTGTCGTTTGCAACTATCATGGTGACCCGATAACGGCGGTATCATGCCGGGCAAAAACACGCTCTTTACACCCTCGTCGATCCTATTTCGCCCCCCCGAAGCCCGCTGAGCGCCGTCCGTGACGGTCGGCCAACGCGCTTGGGTGGAGGCGCCGGGTACTGCCCCCGGGTCCGATGAGCTTATTCCAACGGCCATTTATCGCCATAGTCGGATTGCTCCGACCCGCTCAATATAGGGCCAAAGCTTAAAAAAAAGAAGGGTTGGCGAGATTTATGGACAGACACTGAGACGCTTCGACACCGCCGCGCCCCACACTGTGGCGTTGAGGCCGCGATCAACGGCCCGCAATCAGTCCTGGCCTTCGGTTTCAATCCGCATCAGCCGCCCGCAATGCTTGCAGTGGACCGCGTCCAGATCATGCCGGCTGAGGCCGCAGCCCGAGCACACGACGTGCACCTTGGCAGGCCGAAAGATGGTCTGCACCATCCTCAGGAACAGGGCGACGCCAACGACCATGATGATGACCGACAACAATCGCCCCGAGGTGTCCTTGAGGACGACGTCGCCAAAACCGGTCGTCGTGAGCGCCGTGACGGTGAAATAGAGGGCGTCGATGTAGTTGGAAACCTGAGGGTTGATGTCTTTCTGCAACACATAGACCAGCGCCGTCATGATGAAGACGAAGACACCGAGGTTCACCGCGCTGAGAATGACTTCCTCGTTGCGCCGGAAGAACGGTATTTCATCGCGCAGGTCGCGCAGCACCCGGTAGCTGTGCAGCAGCCGGAGCGCCCGCATGATCCTCAGGAACAACAACTCCGAAATGAACGGCGCGAGCAGCAGCGACACGATGACCACGATGTCGAGCCATGTCGTGAACTCCAGCGCCAGCGCCTTCGGCCGTTCGGAGATCCACAGTCTCAATCCAAGGTCGATCATCAGGAATATGGCGATGATCACATCGACGGTGTAGACCAGCGTCGTGTCGTCCAGCATCGACGAAACGACGAAGAAGATGATCGTGGCAACATCGAAGACCAGAAGGCCGTAGCGGAATACCTTGGCAGTTCGCGTCTTGCCGAAATAGAGATCGCGTATTGCTTGGCGCATATCGGGGCCGCCGCTGGCTTGTTGTCGCAGATGGTCAGAACGCGCGTGCAACAACCCGCCGTGATGGCGCTATATCGCACTTGGCGCTGGTTATAGCCGTTTGCAGGATTTGGCCAGACCCGCGGCCGCCGCCCGCAGGCGTCTCGGCCGCTGGAGCGCGCATGGCGCGCTTATCAAGTGGGATTTGCCCGCCCGATGGCGCTGTCGATGTTGTCGGCGCTGTCTGGAACGGTTGACCTGAAACCCGGGCCCGCGCGTCGGTGGGCATCACTGAGAGGCCTCGATATGGCGGATGGCGCAACCGGTTCGCCTTCGCGGCGCAACAATCCCCCGCCCCGGCCGGCGCGCATGGGAGGCGTCAAGGGCTGGGGCGCGGCCCTGCTCGCCCTGATCGCAACGGCGGCAATCGTGGCGGTCGCGCTGTCGGCGCCGGTCTTCCTCGATCTCGCCGTCGGCCTGCTCGGTGGCGAACCGTTATCGCAAGTAGGCGCCTCGGGCGAACCGAGGCCGACCTGGCTCCATCTTCTGTCGTTTCAGGTAACCGTTGTCGTCCTGACGGTGATCATGGCTGATCCGAAAGGCCGCGAAACGGCCCGCCAACTCACCTGGCAGCCCCCCCAGGGCCGGCGCTCCTGGCTGACACCCTTCATCGCCACCACCCTGGCCAGCCTGATCATCGCCGCCATCGTCTTCACCTACTTTCCCGAAACGGTCGCCCGCGACCTCGAACCGATCCGCAAGATGGTAAGCGAAGCACCGCTATGGCTGGCCTTCCTCGCCCTCGCCATTGGCGCACCGCTGTCGGAAGAGCTGCTCTTTCGCGGCTACCTCCTCAACCGCCTGGCGAATACGCCGCTGGGCTTCTGGGGCGGCGCGTTGATCGCGAATGCTGCCTGGACCGCCCTCCACGTCGGCTATTCCTGGTTGAGCCTTGCCGACGTCTTCGTGGCGGGCCTGTTCTTCACGTGGGCCCTGTGGAGAACGCGCAGCATCTGGGTCCCAATCGCATTCCATGCGATCTACAACGCAGCCGTTTTCTTTATCATGCTGATTCCGAACCCCGAGGAAGCCGTCAGGGCAGGCATGCTGCCCGGGCTTCCCGTCTGATCGCACCGCCCCACATTAAGCGCGTGTGATCGCACCAGACGGAGACCGATGAAGACGATGCAGCAGTATCACGACCTGATGCGCCACGTGCGCGAGAACGGCACGCCCAAAACCGACCGTACCGGCACCGGCACGCTCAGCGTCTTCGGCTACCAGATGCGCTTCGACCTCGCCGACGGTTTCCCGCTGGTGACCACGAAGAAGCTGCACACCCGCTCGATCATCCACGAACTGCTCTGGTTCCTGAAGGGCGACACCAACATCGCCTATCTGAAGGAGAATGGCGTTTCGATCTGGGATGAATGGGCCGACGAGACCGGCGACCTCGGCCCCGTATACGGCCGCCAGTGGCGCTCGTGGGCGGCGCCCGACGGCCGCGCGATCGACCAGATCAGCGAAGTCATCGAGACCATCAAGACCAATCCCGACAGCCGCCGCATGATTGTCTCGGCCTGGAACCCGGCCGACATCCCGGAGATGGCGCTCGCGCCGTGCCACTGCCTCTTCCAGTTCTACGTGGCCGACGGCCGCCTGTCCTGCCAGCTCTACCAGCGCTCGGCCGACATCTTCCTTGGCGTCCCCTTCAACATTGCGAGCTATGCGCTGCTCACCGAAATGATCGCCCATGCAACCCGCCTGAAGCCCGGTGATTTCGTGCACACCTTCGGCGACGCCCACCTCTACCTCAATCATCTTGAGCAGGCCGACCTCCAGCTCACCCGCACGCCGAGTGCGCTGCCCACCCTTAAAATCAAGCGGGACGTCGCCAACATCTTTGATTTCCGCTTCGAGGATTTCGAAATCGAGGGCTATCACCCCGCAGCCCACATCAAAGCCCCGGTGGCGGTTTGACGCCCTGGGGCCCATCGCCCCGCCAGCGTGGCGGGTATTGCCTGAGATGAAACAGGGAAGATGAACAAGGAAAGATGCCTTCCGATGCAGATCGAACTCGTCGTCGCCGCAGCCCGCAACGGCGTGATCGGCAACGACGGCGCCATGCCGTGGCACGTGCCAAGTGACCTCAAGACCTTCAGGCGGCTGACAATGGGCCGCCCGATCGTCATGGGCCGGCGTACGTTCCAGTCGATTGGCCGTCCGCTCGACGGGCGCACCAACATTGTTGTGACCCGTGACACCGGTTTCGCCCCCGCAGGCGTCGAGATCGCGCACTCTTTTGAGGAGGCGCTGGAGATCGCCAGGACCGCGCCCGGTGCCGGCGAGGGCATCATGGTGATCGGTGGCGGCGAGATCTACCGGGCCGCGCGCCCGTTTGCCGCGGTCATCCACCTGACGCGGATTGATGCGGCCCCGGACGGGGACACGCATTTTGCTGATCCCGAACCGGATATTTGGCGCGAGGTCGAGCGTACCGAAATCGCGGCCGATCCCCGCGATCAGTTCGCCGCCGTCCTGGTGCGCTACGAGCGCAAGGCGGACTGAGAACGCCTCTCGCTCCGATAATTTGGCCTGATTGCAAACGAAACGCGCTGCTGCCCCGTAATTGGCACGCGTTTTCCTTGAAATCGATCGCAAACGTTACCAATTGCCCGTTG
This sequence comes from uncultured Alphaproteobacteria bacterium, assembly GCA_963696075.1. Lineage (GTDB taxonomy): Bacteria > Pseudomonadota > Alphaproteobacteria > Rhizobiales > Hyphomicrobiaceae > CAJQQK01. The sequence goes on from CAVOJD010000006.1 coordinate 803,169, forward strand.
CGGGTTTGCACCGCTCGAGTCCCTAAACTATAAGCGGCGCACAATCGTATTTTTCCGGTATCTCTCAGACCTGCACCCGTCCGACTTCGAAATGGGCGTAGGACCCGGAATTCCATCAACAACCCGAAGGGTGTGAATGCATGCCTTGGCAGAATAACAACGGCGGCGGCTGGAAGAGTGGCGGCGGAGGCGGAGGCCCATGGGGTCAAGGCCCGCAAGGCCCTTGGGGCGGCGGCAACCAGGGCGGCAATCAGAACCAACCCGACATCGAGGAAATGATCAAACGCGGCCAGGATCGCCTCAAGAACGCGATGCCCGGCGGCACCGGCATTCCCACCGCTGTGTGGCTGTTGCTCTTTGCGGTGGGCGCCGGCGTGATCGGGTTTTATGCCTTCACCTACAAGGTGAATCCGAACCAGCAAGGCGTTGTCCTGCGCTTCGGCCAGCTCGTCGAGAAGACGGATCCCGGCCTCCACTTCCGCTGGCCCTATCCGATCAACGAGGTCCTGCTTCCGGATGTGACTCGCAACAACCGCATTCAGATCGGCATGCGCTCAGCTACCGGCGGCGCGACAATGCGCGCCCAGGCAGCCCGTGACGTGCCTGAAGAAAGCCTCATGCTGACGGGCGACGAAAACATCGTCGACGTCGACTTCGAAGTGCAGTGGAAGATCCGCGACGCCGAAAAGTTCCTCTTCAACATCCAGAACCCTGAATCAACGGTGAAAGAAGTTTCTGAGTTGGCCATGCGTGAAGTGGTCGGCGAAAGCGACATCCAAAACATCCTCACACAGGCGCGCGAAGAAGTACGCCAGAAGGTGACCGACCTGATTCAGAACGTTCTGAACAACTATAACGCCGGCATCGAGATCGTGCAGGTCCAGCTCCAGAAGGTTGACCCGCCGGGTAAGGTGATCGACTCTTTCCGCGACGTCCAGGCGGCTCGCGCTGACCAAGTCCGCCTCCAGAACGAAGCCAACGCCTATGCCAACCGCATCGTGCCGGAGGCCCGTGGCCAGGCCGAGCGTGTTCTTCAGGCGGCAAAGGGGTATCGCGAGCAGACGGTTGCCGACGCGGTCGGTCAGGCCGCCCGCTTCGAGAAGGTCTACGAAGAATACACCAAGGCGCCGGATGTCACGCGGCGCCGCATGTTCCTCGAGACGATGGAACGCGTCTACCAGGGCACTGACAAGATCATTCTCGACAACAAGAGCGGCGGCGGCTCCGGCGTCGTGCCCTACCTGCCCCTTGACCAGTTGACCCGCAACAAAAATGCTCAGGGAGGGCAGTGATCATGCGCACTCTGATGGCAATATTGATGGTGCTGATTGGCGCCGCCGCGATCGGCGTCTATTTCTCCGCCTTCATCGTCCGCGAGACGGAGCAGGCCCTGGTGCTTGAGTTCGGTAAGCCGGTCAAGGAACCGATCCGCCAACCGGGCTTGTACTTCAAGCTCCCGGTGGTCCAGACGGTCGACAAATTCGACAAGCGTATCCTCGACCTCGACACAAGCCCGCAGGAAGTCATCGCGCTCGACCAGAAGCGGCTCGTGGTGGATTCGTTCGCCCGCTTCAACATTTCCGATCCGCTGAAGTTCTATCAGGCCGTTCGGACAGAAGCGACAGCGCGTGACCGCCTCGGCACGTTCGTCGACAGTGCTGTGCGAGACACGCTCGCCTCGGCAACCTTCCAGGACATCGTCCGCGACAAGCGTGAGGAACTGATGCGCAAGATCACCGAGCAGGTGAACGGGCGCGCCCAGAACCTCGGCATCGAGGTGGTGGACGTCCGCATCAAGCGCTCCGATTTGCCGGAAGCGAACTCGGCCGCGATCTACAGCCGCATGCAGACCGAGCGCCAGCAGGAAGCTGCTGAATTCCGCGCTGAAGGGAACGCGTCGGCCAACCGCATCCGCGCCGATGCCGACCGCCAGGCAACGGTCATCCTGGCCGAAGCCAATAAACAATCCGAGCTGATCCGAGGTGAAGGCGACGCGCAGCGCAACCGCATCTTCGCTGAGGCGTTCGGCAAGGACCCCGACTTCTTCGGCTTCTACCGGTCGATGCAAGCCTATGAAAAAGGCCTCGGTTCCGGCGACACGCGTCTGCTGCTGTCGCCCGAATCGGAGTTCTTCCGTTACTTCAACAACCCGGACGGGAAGTCGTCGGGCAGGACACAAGCGCAGTAGGGTCCCCCGTTGACCTCGACACGCCTGTCCTAGTGCTTTTCCAATTGCTGGCGCCGGTCACGATTAAGTGCGGCGCCAGCACTCATTTGACTGCGCCGCACAGGGCAGCATGAATGGATCCAGTTTCACATAATTGCGGGGTGCGGCGGTGAATGATCTGATCGTCGGTTTCGCCCTTGTCCTCGTTTTCGAGGGCCTGCTGTGGGCCGCTTTTCCCAACTTGGCCAATAAGCTGCTCATAATGGCCGCCCAGACGCCTGAACAGACACTCCGAGCCGGTGGCGCCATCGCGATCGGGATCGGCCTTGGGATCGTGTGGATGGTGCGCGGCTGAGCGCGGGTGACGCGCCCCGGATTGATCTCCGTGCCGACCGCTTCCGTAGTGTTTAACGAAGGTTTGATTGGCATTTGCGCGCGCCGACCCCAAATCTGCCAGAACCGGGCATTTTACTTCGCTCGGCGGCCCGGCAATATGCTGAGAATTGCCATAACGAAGCGCAATCAAGTTGCAGCACGCGCCCGGGTAGGCTTCAATCGAACGAATGGCCTTTGGCAGTGCGAAACGATCACCCATCCAAGGAGAGCTGTACGGTATGGCGATGAAGGCGAGAGCCCGGGTACTGGCGGCAGCCCCGCAAGATCGTATCAGGCAAATGCGCGTGTTCTGGCTCACCAGTCTGGCGGCCGCGATCGTCGCCCTTGCGGTCGGCCTCATGGCCGTGCCCGCCAAGGCGCGCGGGCCGGTATCGGTTGCACCGTTGGCCGAAGACTTGATCGACGCGGTCGTCAATATCTCGACCAGCCAGAGCGTCAAAGGCGCTGATGGTAAGCCGCTCCCGCGCGTGCCGGATGGGTCACCTTTCGAGGAACTGTTCGACGACTTCTTCAAGAAGCGCAAGGGGCCAAGCTCCGGGCAGCGCAAGGTTGCCTCGCTCGGTTCAGGCTTCGTGATCGACGGCAAGGAAGGCCTCGTCGTCACCAACAACCACGTCATCGACGGCGCTGATGAGATCACGGTGATCTTTCGCGACGGCTCCAAGCTGAAGGTTGAAAAGGTGCTCGGCACCGACGGCAAGACCGATCTCGCCCTGCTCAAGGTCAAACCCACGAAGCCGCTGAAGTCCGTGAAATTCGGTTCATCCGAGCAGTTGCGGGTCGGCGATTGGGTGCTCGCGATCGGCAACCCCTTCGGCCTCGGGGGGTCCGTTTCCGTCGGCATCATCTCCGCCAAGCAGCGCGATATTCAATCGGGCCCCTATGACGATTACCTGCAGACCGACGCAGCCATCAACAAAGGCAATTCCGGCGGTCCGCTGTTCAACATGGAAGGCGAGGTGATCGGCGTGAATACGGCCATCATCTCTCCCTCGGGTGGCTCGATCGGGATTGGCTTCGCCGTCCCCTCTGACGTCGCCACGGTTGTGATCGACCAGTTGCAGCGCTTCGGTGAAACGCGCCGCGGCTGGCTGGGCGTCAACATTCAATCCGTCTCTGAGGATATCGCCCCCTCCCTCGCGGTTGAACCGGGCCGCGGCGCCCTCGTGGCAAGTGTCGCCGACGACGGCCCGGCCGCGAAAGCCGGCATCAAGCCCGGCGATGTCATCGTGAAATTCGACGGCAAGACGGTCCGCTCGGTCCGCGCCCTGCCGCGGATCGTCGCCCAGACCGCGCACGGCACCACCGTGCCCGTCGAAATCGCCCGCGACGGCAAGCGCCAGATGATCAACGTCATGGTCGGCCGTCTCGATGAAGGCGCCGACGACGACAAGGCGGACAAGACCGCTGACAAGCCGGACGCCAAGGATGAGCCCCTGGCGCTCGACCAGAAGAGCCTGCTCGGCCTCAAGGTCGCCCCGATCGATGATGCGTTGCGCCGCCAGTACGGCTTCGGTGAAAAGGCGCGCGGCGTCGTCGTCACGGACGTCTCCGATGGCAGCCCCGCCGCATCCAAGGACATCAAGGCTGGAAGCCTCATCATAGAGGCGGCCCGCAAGCCCGTCACATCGGCTGCAGACATCGCGAGTGCGATCCAGGCCGCCCGGAAATCTGGCCGGCGCGCCCTCCTCTTGCGCGTTGAATCAAGCGCAGGCGACCTGCGCTTCGTTGCCGTCCCGCTGAACGACTGACACGGCGCACGCCCCCCGCAGTCGCGGCCGCAGACAAGGCATTTCCCGTCGGGCAACACCATCCGGTGCGCCCCGGTCACGCTTATGCGCACCGCGCGGTGGACGGTGCAATTCCGATCAGTTCCGAATTGAGCTAGTTTGCCCTTCAAGGCGCGCGCGGCGCGATCGCGTGACGACCGGCGCTCAACAAGGCGGGCGGGAATTTCCGCGGGGAGGATGAGGGATGGCCAGCAATAGTGGTTTTTTCGATCGGTTCGCAGACTTCTTCGTGCCGATCCACCGTGACGGTCACAAGTTTCTGGGGCTAAGCCTGCTTGCCACCATCGTCGGCTTCTTGCTGTGGTCGTCGCTCGGCTGGGTTCTGCTGCTCGTCACGCTTTGGATTGCCTATTTCTTCCGCGATCCAGACCGCGTCACCCCCCTCCGCGAAGGCTTGGTCGTCGCCCCGGCGGATGGCCGCATCGTTGGCATCGAGCGCGTCATGCCCCCGATCGAGCTTGGCCTCGATGGGGGCGAGCGGTAGCCGCATTTCGATCCATCTCTCGTTGTTTGACTGCCACGTGAACCGCGCGCCGATCGCTGGCCGCATCACGCGATCGATCTATGTACCCGGCGCCTTCATGCCCGCGAGCAACGACAAGGCCAGCGAAGACAACGAGCGGCGCGGCCTGGTCATTGAAAGCCCGACCGGCACCGAAATCGCCGTCATCCAGATTGCAGGCGTGATCTCGCGGCGCATCGTGACCTTCGCCGGCGAAGGCGACACGGTGGGAATTGGCCAGCGATTTGGCCTGATCCGCTTTGGCAGTCGCGTCGATGTCTATCTGCCGTCGGGCCAGAGCGCACTCGTCGCCGTCGGCCAGCGCGCCGTCGCCGGTGAAACGATCCTGGCCGATCTGAAGTCGCAAGAAGGCGAGCGCGAATCCCGGCGCAGCTGATCGCAGCGCCGTCTGCCAGGCATCGCCGGACGCGAACGAGCGACCGAACTAGCGCTTTAACAGCCGGTTGCGCAGCGAACGCAGCGCCGATCCGCTGTCTTCATCGCCACCACCTTTCCCAATCTCGACGAGAGACGGGAGCGCTGCCTCCGGCGCGGCAACCGCATCAGCGGCGGCAACAACGCGCCGGCGCAACACAGGCTGAGCTTCACCACCGCCAGGTTGGCCGCTGGCCGCTGCCTCGCGGCGGCGCAACCGCTGACCGGCGGAAGCGGCGTCACCACCAGCTCCATCGCCACCCGCGCGTTGGCGCAGACTGGGCGCCGCCGAACGTCCCTCGCCGGAAGCCCGGCGCAGCACATTGCCAGCCCCCGGCTGTTCCGGCGCAAGTGGTGCTGCCGCATCATTCTCGCCGTCGCCGTTGAAGCCAAGTGCTTCGGCAAGCATTGCAGTCTGACCATCCTCGTCATCGGAAATGCCGGTCGATCGCCAGCGTTCGACGAGTCGTTGCAGGAAGTCTTCATCACCGACCGAGCTTTGCCACTTTTCGCTGAACTTGGCCGTCGACGAGCGCGGCAGTGCGCTTGCGGGCAGTTCATCGAAACGAATGCGAACCGGGAGCGTCACGCCGTCACCAAAGGCGATGGCTTCACGCTGACCGAGCGCGGGCAGGAATTCGAGCAGGCCTGAGCCGGTATCCGAGACCGCCGATTGCACGATCTGCTGGTCACGGTCGTTCGACATGCGGAGCGCAAACACGGTGTTGCACTGGGAGAGAATGGTCGGATCGATTTCCGCGGGGCGCTGCGTCACGATGCACAACGAAGCCCCGTATTTGCGGCCTTCCTTGGCGATCTTGGCAATCGAGCGCTTGCACGGCTCGAAGCCCGCGTTCGGGTTGGCTGGCACATAGCGGTGCGCTTCTTCGCAAACCAGTGTTACCGGGATCTGCCCCTCGCCCCACAGCGCGAAGTCGAACGTCATCCGGCACAGCACCGACACGACGACATTGACGATCTCGGTCGGAAGACCGGTCAGCTCGAGGATGGTGATCGGCTTCTTGTTGACCGGCACGCGGAAGATGCGGCCGAGGATCTGCGCCATGCCGTCGTAGACGGTGAGCTGGCCGAACATGAACGAATAGCGCGCATCCTGGCTGATCATGTCGATGCGCTGACGGATCTGACGGTAGGGGTGGAGATCCTTCTTGTTCTCGAGCTTGCCCATCCGGTCGTCGATCAGCGACGTCAGGTCGGAAATCCGGTAGGGCACCGGCGTGTCGACCGTGAAGCGCGCGGCATCGCCGCCACCACGGCGCAGCGTCGACTGGTCGTTGGCGCGGCCGTTCGCATAGCGCGCCTTACACAGCGGAATGAGTTCCTGCAGGATCTCGACTTCCTGCTTGCGCCCGGTCGTATCGCCGATCAGGACTTCAATAAATTCCTCGAACGTCAGCAGCCAGTAGGGCAACTGCATGTTGCGCGGGTTGATGACTTCGCCCCATTCCTTGAAGGCGGTGGCGTATTCGTTGTGCGGGTCGAGCAGGACGATGTGCGCGTTCGGATTCTTCTCAAGGATCGAACGCAGGATCAGCGCGGTCGTGCACGATTTGCCGGTCCCCGTGGTCCCGAGGATCGCGAAGTGCTTGCCGAGCAGGTCGTTGACGCGAACCATCGCCGGAATGTTGGAATCCTGCCGGATGCCCCCGACCCGGACCGACCCGCTCATGTCCCCGCAGAACGCCCATTCGAGTTCCTGCGTATTGGCAACCCGGACGCGGTCGCCGAGCGAAGGATAGATCGTGACGCCGCGGTTGAAACTCGCGGTGCCATCGTCCTTCATGCGCAACTCGCCGACGAGGCCGAGTTCTGCAATCCAGATTTCGCTGTCACCCTCGCCCTGTGCCGGTACCGGCACGCTGAGCGCTGAGACGATGGCCAAGACGACAGTGTTCTGCTGCGCGATGGCGAGCAGCGTCCCCATTTCCGGGCGGTCTGAGACATTCAAGCGCTTGCCGTCATGCAAGCTGTCGAGCAACACGATGGCTTTCGAACCTGTAACCGAAACGATGCGGCCGATCGAGCGATCGGGCATCGTGTCGGGGTGACCCGAGAAATGCGTGACCCGTCCCGGCTTCTGCGTCGCTGCCGCACCATCCATGTGTTCAGCCATCACGTTGTCTCTTTTTCTCTTCGCTCTTGTCCGGAGTAGCGGACACCATGTGCGCTGCTGGTAGCGTCACAATGACTTTCGTGCCGTGTTCCGGGGAGCTTTGGATTCCAAGTTCCCCGCCGTGGAGTTCGATCAGTGTGCGCGCGATCGGCAGGCCCAGGCCGGTCCCTTCACGCCACCGCGCCCGTGAGCCGTCGACCTGGCCGAACGGCCGCATCGCGATCTCTATTTCTTCACCACTCATGCCCACACCCGTGTCGGCAATCGTGACCATCACGCCGCCGCCGCGGCGCGCCTCGGCGCGAACGTCGACCCGGCCACCATTCGAATTGAATTTCACCGCGTTCGAAATGAGGTTGCTCATCACCTGGGTGAGCTTGGATTCATCGCCCCGCACCGGCGGAAGCGGGTCCGGCCCCGTCGAGAGGGTAAGCTCCACGTGCGCGTCTTGCGCTGCCTCTTTGAGACCCTGGCATGCGCTTGCCAGTACATTTTCCACCCGCACCTCGAGTTCGTCGAGCGTGTAGCGCCCGCTCTGCATCTTCGAGATGTCCAGAATGTCATTGATGATGGCCAGCAGATTGCTGGCCGCATCGTTGATCAGGGACGCGTACTGAATCGTCTCGTCCTTGGACAGTTCACGGCGGTCCTGTTCGCACAGGATCTTCGAAAAGCCGATGATCGTATTGAGGGGGGTGCGAAGCTCGTGACTCATGTTGGACACGAACTCCGACTTCACCTGGCTGGCAAGTTCCGCTTCGATGCGCGCGCTCTGCTCGGCGGTGCGTGTGCGCCGGCGCAGGACGGCCTCCCCCAGCAGCGAAGAGTATTCACTGAGGAGCGAGTTCGATCTGTTGTCTCCAAAAGCGGTATGCAGCATGAGCCTTGCGATCGAGGAGTTCTAGGCTCTTCAACTTATGCGACATTGAATAATGCTCGGTTAATGAGTTGCAGCCGAACCCATCCGGACGTTTACAAATGCATCAATAGAAAGGCCGGTCCCTTGGAGGAACCGGCCCAAATGCCATGTCGCATTCAAAACACTGAAAAACTTTGAAAATTGAAAGCCTGGAAGCGCCTCGAAGCGTTCGCCGAAGCGTTTCATCGCGGTAGGTTGCTGCTCCCCATCAGGAACGTGTCAATCGCGTGAGCGGCCTGCCGGCCCTCCCGAATTGCCCATACCACAAGCGATTGTCCCCGCCGCATGTCGCCGGCGGCGAACACCTTTTTGCGGCTCGTCTGGTACTTGATTTCGTCCGCAATGACATTTCCGCGTCTTGGATCCGTTTCGATATCGAGATCATCCGCGAGCCCTTTGTTGACCGGTGCAACAAAACCCATTGCCAACAAAACCAGGTCCGCCGGCAATTCGAAATCGCTATCCGGGACCTCTTTGAAGTTTTCATCCACGCGGCAGCAGATCAACTTCGTAACGCGCCCGTTTTCACCTTCGAAACGTTTCGTATTCACCGAGAATTCGCGCGCGGCGCCTTCCGCCTGTGACGTCGACGTGCGCATCTTCAGCGGCCAATGCGGCCACACGAGATCCTTGTTTTCCCGTTCCGGCGGCAGCGGCATGATTTCAAGCTGCGTCACGCTCTTGGCGCCCTGCCGGAAAGATGTGCCGATGCAATCCGAACCTGTATCGCCACCACCAATGACAACGACGTGGCGGCCCTCGGCCGTCTCATCCGTGCCCTGGGGCGAGAGCGCTTCGTTTGCAACGCGCCGGTTCTGTTGCGGCAGGAAGTCCATGGCGAAATGGATGCCCGCGAGTTCACGCCCTGGCACCGGCAGGTTGCGCGGGGCCTCCGCGCCACCGGCAAGCAGCACCGCGTCGAAGTCACCCTCAAGCGAGGAGATCATGCGGTCCTTGCCGATCTGGACGTTGCAATGGAACGTGACGCCCTCGGCCATCATCTGTTCGGCGCGCCGCTGGACAACATGCTTTTCCATCTTGAAGTCGGGGATGCCATAGCGCATCAGCCCGCCGGGCTCGGCGTTCTTCTCGAAGACGTGGACATCGTGTCCGGCCCGGGCGAGTTGCTGGGCCGCCGCCATGCCGGCCGGCCCTGACCCGATCACGGCAACGCGCTTGCCGGTCTTGTGTTCGGGCGGCTCCGGCTTGATCCAGCCTTCTTCCCACGCCTTGTCGGCAATGGTGCACTCGATCGTCTTGATCGTGACCGGCGCGTCATCGATGTTGAGCGTACACGCCGCTTCACACGGCGCCGGGCAGATCCGCCCCGTAATCTCGGGGAAGTTGTTCGTCGAGTGCAGGTTCAAGATCGCCTGCTTCCAGTCGCCATGATAGACGAGGTCGTTCCAGTCGGGGATCTGGTTGTTCACCGGGCACCCGTTGTGACAGTAGGGAATGCCGCAGTCCATGCACCGCGCCGCCTGCGTCTTCGTCCCATCTTCGCCGAGCGGAACGACAAACTCGCCCCAATGCTTGATGCGCTCCTCGACTGGCTTGTAGCCACGGTCCTGCCGCTCGACTTCGAGGAAACCGGTAATTTTGCCCATGGTTCTTCGCCTCAATTAAGCCCGGCTGCTGCCGGTTCGAGTTGGAGTTGGCCTTCGCACCGCTGGATCCAGCCCTGCACGCTTTTGCGCGCCGAAAGATCGAAGCCGCCCTCGTGGGCAAGCCGGGTGTAGGCAAGAAGTGAGATGTCGGCGACCGAGAACGTGTCGCCGGCAAGCCAGTCACGGTCGCTGAGATGGCGCTCCATCAGGTCCAGCGCCGCCTCGCCGCGTTCGACGCGCCAGGCCTCACGCTCTGCGGCAGGTTTGCCGAGATAGTGCATCTGGAACCGGCAAACCGCCACGTAAGGTTCATGGCTGTACTGTTCCCAGAACAGCCATTCATCGACCTTGGCCTGCTGGAATGCATCCTCGGGCAGCAGACGGCTGCCGGCTGCGAGGAAGCGGATAATCGCGTTCGATTGGGCAAGCGTGCGGCCATCATCGAACACGACAACGGGAATCTGTCCCATCGGATTGAGGGCGAGAAACGCCGCCGTGCGCGTCTCACCGTCGAGCGCGCTGACAACTACCCACTCGTACGCCAGGCCGAGCGCGTCGGCCGTGTAGCGCACTTTGAGGCAGTTGCCCGAGGTTTCGTCGCCAAAAATCCGCATCGCCAAGGTCAGCTTCCCTTGCTCTGGCTGATGCCGATTTCCATGACATCGAACCCGGTCGTGTCGGCTGCCTGCGCCTTCGCCATTTCCGCGAGCGCACGGGCATACTCGACCGGCATGACCTTCTTGAACTTCGGCGCCCATGAAGCCCAATCCGCAAGAATGGCCTTTGCCTTCTCGGAGTTGGTGTAGTGGCCGTGACGCTCGATCAGCCGGAACAGGCGTTCCCCGTCCTGCCCCGTCATGTCGCTCATGACGTCGACCAGGCCGGAACTCTCGAGACTTCCCGGGCCGCCGTAATGGTGGCTGGCGGCTTCCTCTTCGGGCAGTTCGAGCAGGTCCACCATCGCCATGTTGCAGCGGTTCTCGAAGGTGCCGTCTTCGTCGAGCACGTAGGCAATGCCGCCCGACATCCCGGCCGCAAAGTTGCGCCCCGTCGGCCCGAGCACGACCACAACGCCGCCGGTCATGTATTCACAGCAGTGGTCGCCGGCGCCTTCGACGACGGCGACGGCGCCGGAGTTGCGCACCGCGAAGCGTTCCCCCGCAATGCCCCGGAAATAGCACTCACCCTCGATCGCGCCGTAAAGCACGGTGTTGCCGACGATGATGCTCTCTTCGGGCACGATCTTCGAGACAGGGTTCGGCCGAACAATCAACTTGCCGCCTGAAAGCCCCTTGCCGACGTAGTCATTGGCCTCGCCGATCAATTCGAGCGTAACGCCCCGCGCGACCCACGCCCCGAACGCCTGACCGGCCGTGCCCGTGAAGCTCAGCCAGACGGTGTCTTCCGGCAGGCCCTCGTGGCCATACTTCTTGGCAATCCGGCCCGAGAGCATTGCCCCCGTGGTGCGGTCACGGTTGCCGATTTCGAGTTCATGACGCACCGGGGTGCCGTCATTGATTGCCGGCTTGGCGAGTTGAATGAGCTTGTTGTCGAGGACCTTCTCAAGACCATGATCCTGGCGCTCGGAATTGTAGATCGACACGTCACCGGGCACGTCGGGCTTTTCGAACAGTTTCGTGAAATCGAGCCCGTTCGCCTTCCAGTGGCCAATTGCCGTGTCCTTGTCGAGCAGTTCGGTGTGCCCGATCAGCTCGTTGAACGTGGCGATGCCCATTTCCGCCATCAATTCCCGCGCCTCTTCGGCGACATAGAAGAAGTAGTTGATGACGTGCTCGGGCGCACCGCGGAAGCGCTTGCGAAGGACAGGGTCCTGCGTCGCGACCCCGACCGGGCAGGTATTCAGATGGCACTTGCGCATCATGATGCAGCCGGCCGCAATCAGCGGCGCCGTCGAGAAGCCGAATTCATCGGCACCCAGAAGCGCGCCGATCACGACATCGCGCCCGGTCCTGAGGCCGCCGTCGACCTGCACCGCGATCCGCCCCCGCAACCGGTTGCCAACCAGCGTCTGGTGGGTCTCGGCAAGTCCGATCTCCCACGGGCTGCCCGCGTGCTTGATGGATGTCAGGGGTGAAGCCCCCGTGCCCCCTTCGAAGCCCGAGATCGTGACATGGTCCGCCCGCGCTTTCGCAACGCCCGCTGCAACCGTGCCAACGCCCACCTCGGAGACCAGCTTGACCGACACGTCACCTTCCGGGTTCGTGTTCTTGAGGTCGAAAATGAGCTGCGCCAGGTCCTCGATCGAATAGATGTCGTGGTGCGGCGGCGGCGAGATCAGGCCGACGCCGGGCGTTGAATGGCGCACCTTGGCAATCGTCTGGTCGACCTTGTGGCCGGGCAGCTGACCGCCTTCGCCAGGCTTTGCACCCTGCGCCATCTTGATCTGCATCATGTCGGAGTTGACGAGATACTCCGTCGTCACCCCGAACCGGCCCGATGCGACCTGCTTGATCGCGGAACGCATTGAATCGCCGTTTTCCATCGGCGTGAAGCGGTCCGCCTCCTCGCCACCTTCACCCGTATTCGACTTGCCGCCGATCCGGTTCATGGCGATGGCGAGCGTGGTGTGCGCCTCACGACTGATCGACCCGAAGCTCATGGCCCCTGTCGAGAAGCGCTTGACGATGTCTTCAGCCGGTTCGACCTGGTCGAGCGGGATTGGCGTCCTGCCCGTCTCCTCCGCCGGGCGCAGGCGGAAGAGCCCGCGCAACGTCATCAGGGATTCGGCCTGGTCGTTGATCGACTTGGCAAAGGCGCGATATTTCTCCGGCACCTTGTCCGACGTGCCGCCGCGCACCGCATGCTGCAGATCGGCAACGACGTCCGGCCGCCAGACGTGCGCTTCGCCGCGAATGCGGAAGGCATACTCGCCGCCAACTTCGAGCGCGTGCTCAAGGACCGGCACATCGCCGAATGCCTGAGCGTGGCGCTCGAACGTCTCGGCTGCGATTTCCTCGAGCCCGATCCCCTCGACCTGACTGTGCGTGCCGGTGAAGTACTTGTCGATCAATTCCGACGACAATCCGATAGCGTCGAAGATCTGCGCGCCGCAGTACGACTGATAGGTCGAGATGCCCATCTTCGACATCACCTTGAGAAGGCCCTTGTTGACCGCCTTGATGTAGCGATGCTTGGCCTCCTCCGCCGTCACCTCGACTTCGAAGTCCTCGAGCAATTCAACAATCGTCTCGAAAGCGAGGTACGGGTTGATCGCCTCCGCGCCATAGCCGGCAAGCGTCGCGAACTGGTGGACTTCATGGGCTTCACCCGTCTCGACCACGAGACCCACGGACGTCCGCAGCCCCTGCCGGATCAGGTGGTGATGCACGGCGCTGGTAGCTAACAGCGAGGGGATCGCGATTTTGTCGGGTCCCATCCGCCGGTCGGAGAGGATGATGATGTTGCACTTGCCGGAGCGCACCGCCTCTTCCGCCTCCGCACAAACGACATCGAGCGCGGCCTCCATGCCCTTGGCGCCCTGGCTGGCGTCATAGGTGATGTCGATGGTGAGCGACGTGAAGTTGTTGTCGGCGACATCGCCGATCTGGCGGATCCGTTCGAGGTCTTCATTGCTCAGGATTGGCTGATACACCTCAAGGCGGCGCTGGCCGGCCGTATTCTTGAGCTCGAGCAGGTTCGGCCGCGGCCCGATGAACGACACGAGGCTCATGACGAGTTCCTCGCGGATCGGGTCGATCGGCGGATTGGTGACCTGCGCGAAGTTCTGCTTGAAATAGGTGTGCAGCAGCTTCGACTTGGCCGAGAGAACGGAAACCGGCGTATCCGTCCCCATCGAACCGATCGCCTCCTGCCCCGTCGCAGCCATCGGCGCCATCAGGAACTTGAGGCTTTCCTGCGTGTAGCCGAACGCCTGCTGCAGATCGAGCAGCGAGACGTTCGATTTCTGGACGTGGCGGATCTCTTTCGGCAGCGGCAGATCACCGACCTGGATTTGCGCCTCGCTCAGCCACTGCTTGAAGGGATGGCTGCCGGCCAGTTCCGTCTTCAGCTCATCATCCGAGATGATGCGCCCTTGCTCGAGGTCGATCAGCAGCATCTTGCCCGGCTGCAACCGCCACTTCTGGACGATATCGGCCTCATCGACCGGCAGCACGCCGGCTTCCGAGGACAGGATGACGACGTCGTCCTTGGTGACCAGGTACCGCGCCGGGCGAAGCCCGTTCCGGTCAAGCGTCGCGCCGATCTTGCGCCCGTCGGTGAAGGCGACGGCTGCAGGCCCGTCCCACGGCTCCATCAGCGCTGCGTGATACTCATAGAAGGCGCGCCGGGTCTCATCCATCAGCGGATTGCCCGCCCACGCCTCGGGAATGAGCATCATCGCCGCGTGCGCGAGGTCATAGCCGCCCATGACCAGGAATTCCAGCGCGTTGTCGAAGCACGCGGTATCGGATTGGCCTTCATACGAGATCGGCCACAGCTTCTTGATGTCGTCACCAAACAGCGGCGAGGACACCGATGCCTGCCGCGCCGCCATCCAGTTGACGTTGCCGCGAAGCGTGTTGATTTCGCCGTTGTGCGCGACCATCCGGTAGGGGTGGGCGAGTTTCCACGATGGGAAGGTGTTGGTCGAGAAGCGTTGGTGGACCAGCGCCAGCGCGCTTTCCATCCGCGGATCGGAAAGGTCCTTGAAGTAGGCCTTGACCTGATACGACAGGAACATGCCCTTGTAGACGGCCGTCCGCGACGACAGGCTCACCGTGTAGTGGCCGATGTCGCGCCCTTTGTAGGCGTCATAGATGGCGTTGGAGACGATCTTGCGCGCGAGGTAGAGCCGGCGCTCGAATTCGTCCTGATCGGAGATGACGGCCGGCCGCCTGAGAAACACCTGCCAGTGTGACGGCTCCGTATCGAGCGTCGTCTGCGACAGCGACGAATTGTCGACCGGCATCTCGCGCCATCCGATCACCTCGAAGCCCTGCTCCTGGCAGATCCGGTTCCAGACGGTTGTGCAGTGCGCACGCAGCCGCTCGTCCTTCGGCATGAACAACTGGCCAAGCGCATAGGCGCCCGGCTCCGGCAACTCGAAGCCAAGGCCGCGGCAGTCCTCCGCCAGCATCTTATGCGGGATCTGGATCAGGATCCCGGCCCCGTCACCGGCGAGCGGGTCTGCGCCAACCGCGCCGCGATGCTCGAGATTTTCCAGGATGAAGAGGGCGTCCTTGACGATCTGGTGGCTTTTCGCACCCTTCATGTTGGCAATGAAGCCAACCCCGCAGGCGTCATATTCGCGGGCGGGGTCAAAAAGGCCACGTGCCTTCGGCGCGTTGTAGCTGAGCTGAGGTCGGTGACGGAGCGTCATCTTTAGGCCTTTCTTCATGTCGGCCCCGTTTCGCAGGGGGCTGAAGAGCATACGTCGTTCGTTGTGGACCGGACCGGTCCTGCCGGTAGGGCCGTGCCATCGTGCCGAGTGTGTCAGGTGTCGCGGCGTGTCGGGCGTCAGGCGTCGTCAGCGTCGCGTTTTCGCATGGGTGCGATCGCGGTCGAGCGGTCGGCCCGCGCACGGCAGCGCCGACAGCGGCGGGCGGACCACCTCTGTCTGGGAGCAAGCAGCGCTGTGCAAGACGACATCATCGGGTCTGCTGAATCCTGAAAAATAGCTTGATCAATGCCGCGACAATCCCCTCATTTGGGGCAACCGGGGCCTGACAAGTCGCGTCAAGAGGAACTGCCGCCTGGGCGCGCGGAAGGAACTTGGTCGGGCACAAAGGACAGAACCACTGACCTATTGCACTATTCGGCCGCGTTTGCCAAGCCCATCATAACCAGGAATTGCCGGGACACGCGGCCGCACAGCCCCTCAAACGCCCAGATACCGGGCGGTCATGGCCTGATCCGCGGCGAGCGTATCGAGATTGCCTGCAAATGCAACTCGGCCCTTTTCCAGCACAACGCAGTGATCCGCCACCCGCATCAGCTCTTTGAGGTTCTTGTCGACCACCAGCAGCGTCAGCCCATCGCGCTTCAGTTCCTGGATCACGGTCCAGATCTCCTGGCGAACCAGCGGCGCCAGCCCTTCCGTCGCCTCATCGAGAATGAGCAGGCGCGGGTTGGTCAAAAGTGCCCGGCCGATCGCGAGCATCTGCTGTTCGCCGCCCGAAAGGGTCCGCGCCAGTTGGTCGGCGCGCTGGCCAAGGCGCGGGAAGAAGTCATAGATGCGCTTGATCGTCCATGCGCCGCCAGGCCGTTCGGTGGCGAGCAGATTGTGTTCAACCGAAAGCGGCGCGAAGACACGCCGCCCCTCCGGCACCAGTCCAATCCCGCACTGGGCGATCCGGAAGGCCTTGCGCCCGACCAGTTCCTCGCCCTCGAACATGATGGAACCGGCCCGCGGCCTGTTGAGGCCCATGATCGAGCGGATCGTCGTCGTCTTGCCCATGCCGTTGCGCCCCATCAACGCAACCAGGCTGCCGGTTGGCACCGTCAGAGATACGCCGTAAAGCGCCTGACTGACCCCGTAGAACGTATCGATCTCGCGCACCGCCAGCATCAGACCGCCTCATCGCCCAGATACGCATCCCGCACGGCCTGCGACTGGCGCACGCCCGCAGGCGTATCCGTTATGATCACCTCACCGTAGACCAGCACCGAAATCCGGTCTGCAAGCTGGAACACCGCGTCCATGTCATGCTCGATCAGCAGGATGGCGTGATCGGCCTTGAGCGCTGCCAGCAGCGTGATCATGTCCTTTGAATCCTCAGGCCCCAGGCCCGCCATCGGCTCATCGAGCAGCAACACCTTGGCCTCGGTCGCGAGCGCGATTGCGACTTCGAGCTGACGCCTCTCCCCGTGCGAGAGCTGATGGACCGGCACGTTGGCCCGCCCCTGGAGGCCAACCTTCTCAAGGAAGCCCAGCGCCGGCGCCTGAATGGTCTCGTCGCCCTCGAACGCCTTGACGAACCCGAGGCTCAGTCCCTTCCGCGCCTGCACCGCCAGCATGACATTGGCAAGCACCGTCCGGCTGGCGATCAGGTTCGAGACCTGGAACGTCCGCGCGAGTCCGGCCCTCACACGCTCCGGCGCGGTTGCCTGCGTGACGTCCCGGCCATCGAACAGGACACGGCCCTGATCGGGCTGGAGAAAGCCGGTGATGAGATTGACGAGGGTAGATTTGCCCGCCCCGTTGGGGCCGATCACGGCATGGATTTCACCGGCGCGCACCTCAAGCGAGACCGCGTTGACGGCCTTCAGCGCGCCAAACGATTTCGAAAGATCCGCGACGACCAGCGGTGCGTTCTGGGGCCCCTTGGGGGCAACCGTCGTCATGCCTCCCCCCGATCATCGCGCTTTTGCCCGCCAATCGCGCGGCTGATCACGTCGAGAAGGCCCGCGAGCCCTCCCCGCGCGAAAAGGACGATGCCAAGCAACGTCAGCCCCAGGAAGAATTGCCACCGCTCGGTATAATCGCCAAGGATGGTCTCCATGCCGATCAGCGCGGCTGCCCCGAAGACCGGTCCCGCCAACCGGCTGACACCTCCGAGAATGACAATGACGAGCAACTCACCTGATCGGTGCCAGGAAAGGTTCGAGGGACTGACGAACCCGTCGAGGTGGACATAAAGCGCACCGGCAATGGCGGTGATGATCGCCGAAACCGCAAACCCGATCAGCCGATAACGGAACGGCGCGATGCCGATCGCCTGCATCCGCTCCGGACTTTCCTTGATGCCGTTGAGCGCTGCGCCGAAGTGCGATCGCGAAATCATGCCACTGACACCGACAACGATCGCAAGCGTCGTGAAGGCCACCAGGAAGTAGTCCAGGTCGCTCGTGATGTCATAGCCCAGAAGCGTTGCGCGGCTATAGAGCGGCAACCCGTCCTCCCCCCCGTAGGTCGGGAACGAGATCGCGAAATAGTAGATCATCTGCGCGAACGCGAGCGTGATCATGATGAAGTAGACACCGCTGGTCCTGAGACTGAACGCGCCAATCAGCAACGCCGCGCCGAGACCGACGGCCATGGCCGCTGCAATACCAATGATGAGGCCTTCGCTGCCCGGCAGCACGATCGGCCAGGTCAGGACGTCCGAGCCCTCGAAGGCGTGGTGCATCGCAATGCCGGCAGCATATCCGCCAAGCCCGAAGAAGGCGGCATGGCCAAAGCTGACCATTCCGCCAAGCCCAAGCGCCAGATTGAGCCCGACCGCCGCGATCGCCAGGATCGCAATCCGCGTCGCGAGCGTCACATAGAACCCTTCGCCTGTAAAATGCGCCCACAGCGCAAATCCGCCGATCAGCGCAAGCGCCAGCAACGTCTGCCAGGCGGATGCGAACCAGGATGCAACGGCACCATGCGGCGGGTTTGAGGGATCAGGCATCGGCCGGGAACAGTCCTTGCGGTCGCCAGATCAGCACGCCCGCCATGAGGATATAGATGATCATCGAGGCAAGCGCCGCGCCGATCGCTTTGGCGTCTGCCGGTGGAAAGAAGGCGGCGAAGGCGAGCGGCAGGAAGGCCCGCCCGAATGTATCGAAGACCCCGACGAGAATGGCGCCGACGAGCGCGCCCTTGATTGATCCGATCCCCCCGATGACAATCACGACGAATGCCATGATCAGGACCGGCTCCCCCATCCCGACTTCGACCGATTGCAGGGCGCCGACCAGCGCACCGGCGAGGCCCGCGAGCATCGCCCCGATGGCGAAAACGGCCGTGTAGAGTTTGTTGATGTCGACCCCGAGTGCGCCAACCATCTCGCGATCGGCTTCCCCGGCCCGGATCTGCATCCCAAGCCGTGTCTTGGCGATCAGCCAGTAGAGGCCGGCTGCGACCGCACATCCAACGGCAATGATGGCGATTCGGAACACCGGATATCCGCCTCCATGCGGCAGCGGGATCGTGCCCGACAGCAGCTCCGGCACGTTGAGATAGAGCGGCCGCGACCCGAACAGCCAGCGCGTCCCCTCCGAGAAGATCAGGATCAGCGCAAAGGTCGCGAGCACCTGGTCGAGATGATCGCGGTCATAGAGACGACGCAGCACGGTGACCTCGACCAGTGCGCCGACCGCCGCCGCGCCGGCAAGCGCCGCAGCCAGTCCAAGCCCGAACGACCCGGTTTCCTGAGCCACCACCGCGCACAGGAACGCCCCGACCATGAACAGCGATCCATGAGCGAGATTGATCAGCCCCATCACCCCGAAGATCAGCGTCAGCCCGGCCGCCATCAAGAACAGCATGACGCCGAGCTGGAGGCCGTTGAGCATCTGTTCGAGAAAAAAGCCGAAGGACATCGGAGTTTCAAGGTGGGTGAGAGGGCGCGACGCTCCCCGGCCTAGCGGTTGTGCGGCCAATGTGCAAGCGGCCGTCGCCCCATCGCCCACCGCGCCGGCCGACGGGCCCCGAGGGGGCGACATAAAGCCTTCAACTTCACTGTCCAAAACAGCGCCAATTCATTTAAAGTTTCGTCCGGACGCATCAACCACGAGCTAACACAACCACGAGCGAAGACGGCACGCATGACGACAGATCCAAAAGGCGACAGGTCCGCCAAGCGCGGCTGGCTCGAGACCGAGCTGGAAGAGACACTGGACGAAACGCTCGACGCCGAACTCTCCGAGCCGATGCTGAGCGATGAATTGCGCGAGGTCTACCGCAAGGCCCACCCGGACGCGCTGGACCGGCGGACGTACCTCGCGAATTTGATCCGCCTGCAGGCCGAACTGATCAAGCTCCAGACCTGGGTCGAGCACACCAAGTCGAAAGTCCTCGTGATCTTCGAAGGGCGCGATTCGGCTGGCAAGGGCGGTGTCATCAAGCGCATCACCCAGCGCCTCAACCCGCGCACCTGCCGCGCCGTTGCGCTGCCAGCTCCGAGCCAGCGCGAACAATCGCAATGGTATTTCCAGCGCTATGTGCCCCATCTGCCGGCCGGCGGCGAGATCGTCCTGTTCGACCGCTCCTGGTACAACCGTGCCGGCGTCGAGCGGGTCATGGGCTTTGCGACGGAAAGGCAGGTGGAGGAATTTTTCCGCGACGTGCCGGAATTCGAGCGCATGCTCGTGCGCTCAGGCGTCACCGTCCTCAAGTACTGGCTCTCGATCACGGACGCCGAACAGCAGCTCCGCTTCCGCATCCGCATTCACGATCCCATGAAGCAGTGGAAGCTCTCGCCGATGGATCTCGAATCGCGCGTGCGCTGGGAGCAGTACACCAAGGCCAAGGAGGAGATGTTCGAGCGCACCAACATCCCCGAAGCGCCCTGGTACATCGTCGAAGGTAACGACAAGAAACGCGAGCGATTGAACTGCATCGAGCACATCCTCTCCAAGATCCCCTACGAGGATGTCCCCTACGAGAAGGTCGAGCTGCCCGAGCGCGTCTTCAATCCCGACTACGACCGCAAGACGCTGCCGCCGGAGCTTTATGTGCCGAAGATCTATTGATCTGTTGGCCGGCGCCGACATTGCCAGGGCAACTTGTAGCCAGATGCACGGCGCCAGAAAGACCGAGCCAGAAAGACGCAGAATGACTGTGGTCGACATGACGTGCCGCTTCGCTCTCCTGGGCTGGGCCATCGTTTGCACCGCGATCATGCCGGCCGCAGCCCGTGAGCTGCGCCCCGGCATCATGGGCACAGACGACCGCGTCCCCGTCGATGTCGCAGCCAAGCCTTGGGCCGCCATCGGCCAGGTCAACGTCGCGCGCCACCGCCGCCGCATGAGCTGCACTGGCACGCTGATTGCCCCCGACCGCGTGCTGACCGCAGCCCACTGCCTGATCGATCCCGTATCGAACGAGCTCTTTCCCTTGAAGAGCATCCATTTCCTGACCGGCGTGTTCGGCTCCCGGTGGAAGGAGCATGCCCAACCGGCCTGCGTCCTGTTGCCTGCCACCCGTGATGTCACGCCGCCGGCTGAAAGGCGTCGCCCCGCACGCGGCCGCCCGCTTGCGTGGTTTCGCAACGATGTCGCCGTCCTCGTTCTCGAAAAACCGCTGACGGCGCCGCCTCTGGCCATCTCCGATCGGCCTGCGGCTGCAGCAGACGGCACCGGTCCCCTCACGCATGCCGCCTACGCCGGCGATCGCCGTCACCGTTTGACCGCGCACCTGGGCTGCGCGTTGCAAGGGCTCTCCCCCGACGGCCTCTGGCAAACCGATTGCGACACCCACAAGGCAGGCTCCGGCGGCCCCGTGCTGGTCGAGCGCGATGGCGCGTTCCAGCTCGCGGGCGTCATGGTCGCAATTGCTGAAAAACGTTTCACCGTGGCCGTGCCGGCAGCGCTCTGGCGCGACCTCGCCCAGCGGACGGCCTGTCCCGCCGCAGGCCGCTAGATCGACCCGCGCGAGAGTGGGAACACGCGCACGACTGCGCCTCACTCGTCGCGCTCTTCTGCCTTGAAAAGAACAGCGGTCGCAACGCTGGCCTGCCCGAAGGTCAGTGCAAAGCCGAAAACGAGCAGCACAACCGCAATGACCTTCATGTCAGAGCGCGCGATCAGGTCGCCGAGCCCGGCAATATTGTACCAGATCAGTGCGAAACTGGTCACCGCACCGGCAACAATGCCGATCAGCGCATGGGTCACGAGGAACCTGGTCAGTCGCCAATCGATCATGTCCGCCATGCTCCCTATGAAGTGCCCGCCGCGAGGCAAAGGATCAGGCGCGATGTTACCGCACCCGGCCCCCGCCTGCGATCGGCGTCTTGGCGCAGGCGCCTCAGCGAAAGAACCCGAACATCCGCAACATCACGAATTGAAGAATGGCAATGACGCCAAGGATCATGACCACCGCCCAGAACGCCCACGGGTTCTGGGCGCCCGGGATGCCGCCGACGTTGATCCCGAGCAGTCCCGTCACCAGCCCGAGCGGCAGGAAGATCGACGCTATGATCGAGAGCAGAAAGGTATTCTTGTTCACCCGCTCCGCGCGTTGATCCATGATCTCGTCATGCAGGATCTGGGCACGGTCGCGAATGGCGTCGAGTTCTTCGCCAAGCCGGGTCACCCGTTCCGCAGCCTCCCGGACCCGGCTCCGGTCATGTTCCGTCAGCCAGCCGAGATCCTCGATCTCGAGCGTGGTCAAGGCATCGCGTTGTGGCACCATGTAGCGCCGGATTGCGATCGCCCTGCGCCGGAAGCGCGAAAGTTCCGACCGCGGCACACGGAGTGCTTCGATCAGCACATCGTCCTCGATCTGGTCGATCCGCTCGTTGAGCTCTGCGACCGTCGGCTCGGCGCGGTCGGATAGGCGCAGCGTCAGCTTGGCAATGAAGTCGCCCGGGCTCTTGGGCGCCTGTTGGCGCTCGATCGCCTGACTGAAATCACGGACTGCTTGCAGCGAGCGCAACCACACACCGATCACGCGGCGGCCTTCGATCCAGAACCGAACCGAAATCATGTCTTCCGGTTCGGCGCCGGGGGCGAGGTTGACGCCGCGCAGGTTCAAGACGACACCATCGCCGTGAACGGTGCACCGCGGCCGGGTTTCATCCGCCGTCAGCGCCTCGATCACGAAACTGTCGAGGCCGCAGCCTTCGAGCAGCCGGCGCGCTGCCGGATCATCGCGCCTCAGATGAACCCATGTGAAGGCGTGCGTGTCGTGCGATGGCGCGCCAATTTCATCCACAGACAAGGCCACCGCCCCGCCGCGCCCATCGAAGCCAAACGCCATGATGTCAGGTAGTTCGTCCATCTCGTGTCCGTGCAGTCATTGGATCGGGCTTCGAAACGAAAGCGGCCGGCTCCGCTGGAGCCGGCCGGCGTCAGAACCTAACCTATCGCGAGGCCTCACATCTTGCATTCGCTCGCGTAGGCATCCTTGTGTTCCTTGCGCGCGATGCCGACCATTTCGTTGGTCAGAACGCCGTCCTGCTCGACGACTTTGCGCACGAAGATGTCTTGGATTGGGAAGTGGTTGGTGTTGAACCTGAAGTTGCCGCGCGTCGAGGCGAAGTCCGCCTTCACGAGGGCTGCGCGGAACTTGTCGGCATCATCGACGCCACCGGCCGCTTTAAGGCCCGAGGCGATCAACTTGGCGGCATCATAGCCCTGGCTCGCATAAAGCGACGGCAGCCGGCCGAACTCTTTCTGGAAGGCGGCAACGAATGCCTTGTTCGCCGGCACGTCGATGTCCTTGTTCCACTGTGAGGTGTTGATGACGCCGAGGGCCGCCTTGCCGACGGCCTTCAGGATACCTTGGTCGAACGAGAACGCCGGCCCGAACAGCGGAATATCGAGGCCGGACTGCGCATACTGCTTCACGAATGCGATACCCATGCCGCCCGGCAGGAAGAAGAACACCGAATCGGGCTTGGCCTCGCGGATTGCCGCGATCTCGGCGGCATAGTCCTTGGCGCCGAGCTTGGTGTAGGTCTCGGCTGCGACCGTATCACCGAAGAACCGCTTGAAGCCGCGCAGCATGTCCTGGCCCGCCGGATAGTTGGGCGCGAGGATGAACGGCTTCTTGTAGCCCTTCTCCTTCATGTATTCGCCCATGGCCTCGGGCAGGTTGTCGTTCTGCCACGACACGTTGAAGTGGTTCTTGTGGCAGAGCTTTCCGGCAAGCTGCGATGGCCCCGCATTCGGCGAGATGTAGAACGCGCCGCCGCGCACGGCGGGGGGCACGACGGCGAGCGCCAGGTTGGACCATATCAGGCCGGTCAGGATCTTGGCGCCGTCGCGCTTGAGGAACTTGTCGGCGATCTGCTTTGCCTTGTCGGGTTTGCGCGCATCATCTTCGACGAGGACGTCGACCTCGACACCGCCGAGCTTGCCGCCCTCCTCCTTGACCGCCAGCATGAAGCCGTCGCGGACATCGATGCCGAGGGACGAGCCACCACCCGAAAGGGTCGTAATCATGCCGATCTTGACCGGCTCAGCCGCAGCGGACACACTCAGCAATATACTGCCAACAAGTGCGGCGCTGGCGCCGGCAATGATGCGCTTGGACATTCAATTCCTCCCTGTTTTTTTGCCCCTCTGCAATCGGCGCGCAAGGCGTCGGCTGGCTCAGGGGACACTGCGAAAAACCTAGGCCGAAACCCTTCACTCCGGCAAGCCGAATGGCAATCGAACCGGTTTGGCTGTTAACGAGGCTCGACAACCAGCCGCCGTTTTCGGAAGATGATCCAAAACGGGCCCTGCCGCACCGGCAGCGCGCCCGACAGCGAACCTGGCAGTCAAACCCGTTGGTGAACCTGGCGGACAAACGCCATGGTGGGCGACCTGGAAGCAATAAGCCGGGCGCATCGAAACGGGAGGAATGGCGATGGTCGAGGCTGAAAACGCCAATGCTGCATTATATTTCGTAGACCGCCATTGCGCCGAGGGCCGCGCCGAAAAAGCCGCCTTCATCGACGCAGGCGGGCCCACCACCTTCGATGAGTTGCGCACGGCGACCGACCGGATGGTCGGCTTTTATGACTGGCTTGGCGTGCCGCGGGAGAGCCGCGTTGCCATGCTCGTCCTCGATTGCGCAGCCTTCCCGGTCATCTTCTGGGGCAGTCTCAAGGCCGGCGTCGTCCCCGTTGCGCTCAATACGCTTTTGGCGACCGACCAGTACCGCTTCATTCTCGACGACTGCCGCGCCCGCGTGCTGTTCGTCTCCGCCCCCCTTTATGACACCATCGCCCCCCTCCTCGACGACCATCCAACGATCGAGCATGTCTTCATTGTCGGCGGCGCGGCTGGCGGCCATCCAGCCTTCGAGACAGCACTTGCCGAGGCCCCGCCCCGCCCCGCCGTGACGGTGACGGGCGACGAGACCGCCTTCTGGCTCTATTCGTCGGGCTCGACCGGCATGCCGAAAGGCGTCATTCACGTCCATTCGAGCCTCAAGGCGACCGCCGATACCTATGCGCGGAACGTGCTCGGTATCCGCGAGGATGATCTGGTTTTTTCCGTTGCCAAGCTCTTCTTCGCCTACGGCCTCGGCAACGCCATGACGTTTCCCCTTGCCGTCGGCGCCACTACGGTTCTGTTTCCGGGCCGCCCGACGCCGGATGCGATCTTCGATGTGCTTCAGGCCCACAGGCCGACGATCTTCTATGCCGTCCCGACCCTCTTCGCTGCGATGTTGAGCGCCGCCGGTGACGGCCCGGTTCCCGGCATGGAGCGCGTCCGCCTGTCGGTCTCCGCCGGCGAGGCCCTGCCCGAGGAAATCGGCGTGCGCTGGAAGGCGCGGCACGGAACCGACATCCTCGACGGCGTCGGCTCGACGGAGATGCTGCACATCTTCCTCTCGAACGTGCCCGGTGAAGTCGTCTATGGCACCTCCGGCGTGCCGGTGCCGGGCTATCAGGTGCGCCTCGTCGATGAGGCCGACCATGACGCCGCCGATGGTGAGGTCGGCGAAATGCTGGTCCGGGGCGAGACCGCGGCCGCAGCCTACTGGAACCAGCGCGAAAAGAGTCGCTCGACCTTCCTTGGCGAATGGACCCGCACCGGCGACAAATACATCCGCCGCCCGGACGGCCGCTACGTCTACTGCGGGCGCACCGATGACATGTTCAAGGTGAGCGGCATCTGGGTGTCGCCCTTCGAGGTTGAATCAGCCCTCATCACCCACCCGGGCGTCCTCGAAGCCGCCTGCGTCCCTCATGACGACGGCGACGGTCTCTTGAAGCCCAAGGCGTTTGTCATCCTTGCCGACAGCGCCCGCGGCGAGGATCCCGCCGCGCTGTTCGAGACGCTCAAGGATCACGTCAAGAACGCGATCGGCCAATGGAAGTATCCGCGCTGGATCGAATTCGTCGATGACCTGCCGAAGACCGCGACGGGCAAGATCCAGCGCTTCAAGCTGCGGGCACCGTGACCATGACGCTTGGCACCGGCGCGGCGGCGAATGAACGGGCCGTGCGCTTTCCGGGCGCTGCCGGCGCCGGTCCGGTCCGCACGATGCTGCCGCTCAACGGCGGTGGCGAAATCGAGGTGGCCGCCTGGGGTCCGCCGCCGCATGAAACAGACACCACCATCCTGCTTCACGAAGGTCTCGGCTGCGTTGCCCTGTGGCGGGATTTTCCGGCACGCCTGAGTGCGGCCACCGGCAACGGCGTCGTTGCCTATTCGCGCCTGGGCTACGGCGCCTCGTCCCCGATCACCCCGCCCCTGCCGCTCGACCGGATGGCCCGCGAGGCCCGATGCACCATTCCGCAACTGATCGCGGCGATTTCTCCTGGCACGTTCTCACTTCTCGGCCACAGCGACGGCGCGACAATCGCGGCGCATTACCTCGCCGGCGATCCCGACCCGCGCCTTCTTCGCGCCGTCCTGATCGCGCCCCACTTCTTCGTCGAGCCATCGAACCTCGCCGCCATCGCCCGAACCCGTGACGCCTTTGAAACCGGTGATCTGCGCCAGCGCCTCGCGAAGTATCACGGGCCCAATGTCGATGGCGCCTTTTATGGCTTCGCCGAGACCTGGATGGCGCCGGCCTTCCGCGACTGGGACATGCGCGCCGAGATCGCGCGCTGGCGCCATCCCGTCCTGTTCATCCAGGGCAACGATGACCCCTACGGCTCCAAAGCACAGGCCGAAGCCGCAGCCCGCTCGCCAGAGACGGCCGTGGTGAACCTCGACGGGTGCGCCCACGCACCTCACCTCGAAGCCCCCGACGTGACGCTTCCCCTGATCGCCAACTTTCTGACCGGTGGAGCGGGCGCATGAGTGACGTCGTGCGCCCGCAGCCAACCCCCTTCAGCGCCGATCGCCCAGCCCACGTCAAAGCCCGCGACAAAGCCAAAGTCCACCCGCTACCGACTGTCCGTCACCTGCCCGGATCAGGGTCGCAGCCCGATCTGATCCCCCTGGAGGCCGTCAAGGCGCTGGTGCCGGCGCGCACCGAGGCTGAGGCCTGGTCCAAAAACCAGCCCTTTCTGTATGGCATCGCGCTGTTCGAGGCGGGCTTCTACTGGGAAGCCCACGAAGTCTGGGAACCGGTCTGGATGAACGCCGCCCCCAATAGCGCCGAGCGCCATCTGCTGCAGGCACTGATCCAGTATGCCAACGCCGCCTTGAAGCGCGACATGGCGCGCCCGCGCGCCGCCCGCCGTCTCCTTGACGAAACAGCCCGCCACCTCGGGCGGGCCGTCCAAGCGGCGCCGGGTGACACGTTCATGGGCGTCGATCTGATTGGCTGGCAGGCGACACTCGACGCACAGCTTGCACCTGATGAGGAATAATAGTGCATAAAATTGGCTGAGATGGCGACTGTCGCCCATAGAATGAAACTTATACTGCTTCACAGGCGGCCCGCGACCGCCTAGTGTCGCGAAAAACCCGAGGAATGCCCAAGGCCATGACGGACCCCAAGCCGATCGATTTCCAGACCGATCCCGCTCGCTATCGCCATTGGCGGATCGAGACGAATGGGCCGGTCGCAAACCTCGTCATGGACGTCGACGAGACCGGCGGTCTGTTCGACGGTTACGAGCTGAAACTCAATTCCTACGACCTTGGCGTCGATATCGAGCTCGCCGATTGCATCCAGCGCCTGCGCTTCGAACACCCGGAAGTCCGCGCCGTCGTGATCCGCTCGGGCAAGGACCGCGTCTTTTGCGCCGGCGCCAACATCCGCATGCTGGCCGGCGCGAGCCACGCGCATAAGGTCAACTTCTGCAAGTTCACCAACGAAACCCGCAGCGCCATTGAGGATGCGAGTGCCCAGTCCGGCCAACGCTACATCGCCGCCATAAAGGGCGCCTGCGCGGGCGGCGGCTACGAGTTGGCGCTTGCCACCGACCACATCATGTTGACCGACGATGGCTCATCGAGCGTCGCGTTGCCGGAAGTGCCGCTCCTCGCCGTCCTGCCCGGCACCGGCGGCCTGACCCGCGTGACCGACAAGCGCAAGGTCCGCCGCGACCGCGCCGATGTGTTCTGCACCGTCGAGGAAGGCATCAAGGGCCGCCGCGCCGTCGATTGGCGCCTGGTCGACGAAATCGTCCCCAACGCCAACTTCGATGAACGCGTTGCAGCCCGCGCCCGCGAAATCGCCGACGCGGCCCCCTTGAGCGGCCCCGGCCCTCACAACGGCATCGCACTGACCCCGCTCGCCCGCACGATCGAGGGAACGACCGTCAGCTATTCGACCGTGACCGTCGTGGTCGATCGCGACGCCCGTCGTGCCGAGATAACGATCTGGGGCCCCGATGGCGATCCCGCCACGACGCCGCAAGCAATCCACGACGCTGGCGCCGAAAACTGGATGCTGCGCGCTGCCCGCGAGTTCGATGACGCGATCCTGCATCTGCGCGCGAACGAGGGCGACATCGGCACGCTCGTCTTCAAGACCGAAGGCGATCCCGCCCGCGTGGCAGCCCATGAAGCAGCCCTCCTTGGAAACCCGGACTTCTGGCTCGCCCGCGAAATCCTGCTCTATTGGAAGCGTGTTCTCAAACGCGTCGATGTCACCTCTCGCTCGCTCGTCGCATTGGTCGAGCCGGGCTCGTGTTTCGCCGGCCCGCTGGCCGAGATCGTGTTTGCCGCCGACCGTGCGATGATGCTCGAGGGCCAGTTCGAGGGCGACAACCGGCCGCCCGCCGAACTCCACCTGACGGACGGCAACTTCGCAACCTATCCCATGCCCAACGGGCTCACCCGCCTCGAGACCCGTTTTCTCGGCGAGCCCGAAGCGCTGGCTGCGGCGCGCGAAAAAATCGGCGAAGCGATCGAGGCAGAGGACGCGGACGCGCTGGGTCTGATCACGTTTGCCTACGACGACATCGACTGGGAGGACGAGGTGCGCATCTTCCTCGAGGAACGCGCCAATTTCTCGCCTGATGCGATGACCGGCATGGAGGCAAACCTGCGCTTCCCTGGCCCTGAGACGATGGAAACCAAGATCTTCGCCCGCCTCACCGCCTGGCAGAACTGGATCTTCCAGCGCCCCAACGCGGTCGGCGACGAAGGTGCCCTCAAGCGCTACGGCACCGGCCAGCGCGCAACCTTCGACAGAACGAGGGTGTAACGGACATGGCAACCAGCATGAAAGCCGTTTCGCTGACCGAGAAGCTCGCGACATTTTCCGAGCACTGGTCGCCCAAAGTCGTCGCCGGCTTCAATGGTCATGACGTCATGGTCGTGAAGGTCAAGGGTGAGTTCGTCTGGCACCACCACGACGATACCGACGATCTGTTTCTCGTCCTCAAGGGCCGCCTGCGCATCGATCTGCCCGACGGCGCCGTCGAACTCGGCGAGGGCGACCTCTTCGTTGTGCCGCAAGGCATCGAGCATCGTCCGGTCGCCGATGAGGAGGCCCATCTCCTCCTGATCGAGCCGGCCGGCACCCCCAACACCGGCGATCCCGCGACCGCCGCCATCAAGCAGAAAATCTGACCCCCGGGAGACCGTCATGCCCCAAGACATGGATGTCAGCTACGATACGCTGATCCCGAACAACGTTTCGCTCGCCGACGATCGCCGCGTCCTGAAGGCGCTCGAGAAATGGCACCCCGGCTACATCAACTGGTGGAATGATCTGGGCCCCAACGGCTTCCAGGAATCGCTCGTCTACCTGCGCACCGCCGTCAGCGTCGACCCCAAGGGCTGGGCCAAGTTCGGCTACGTGAAGATGCCGGAATACCGCTGGGGAATTCTGCTGGCCCCGGCCGTCGAAGGCCGCACGGTGCCGTGCGGCGAACACCTTGGCGAGCCCGCCTGGCAGGAAGTGCCGGGCGAATACCGCGCCCTCCTGCGCCGCCTGATCGTGATCCAGGGCGACACCGAGCCCGCCTCCGTTGAACAGCAGCGTTTCCTTGGAAAGACCGCGCCCTCGCTCTACGACATGCGCAACCTGTTCCAGGTCAACGTCGAGGAAGGCCGCCATCTCTGGGCGATGGTCTACCTGCTCCAGAAATACTTCGGCAAGGACGGCCGCGAGGAGGCCGATGAACTCCTGCGCCGCCAGTCGGGCTCTGAAGAAGCACCTCGCATGCTCGGCGCCTTCAACGAGGAGACGCCGGACTGGCTCTCGTTCTTCATGTTCACCTATTTCACTGACCGCGACGGCAAGATGCAGCTCGAAGCCCTGGCGCAGTCAGGCTTCGATCCCCTCTCGCGGACCTGCCGCTTCATGCTGACTGAAGAGGCCCACCACATGTTCGTCGGTGAGACCGGTGTCAGCCGCACCATCCAGCGCACCTGCGAAGCAATGAATGAAGCCGGCATCTCGGACCCCTACGAGATCGACCGCATCCGGGCGCTCGGCGTCATCGACCTGCCGACGATCCAGAAGAAGCTCAACCTGCACTATTCGCTCTCCCTCGATCTGTTCGGCTCGGAGGTTTCAACGAACGCGGCGAACGCCTTCACCGCAGGCATCAAGGGCCGCTACCAGGAAGTGAAGATCGACGATGATCACCGCTTGCTGAATGACACCTATCCGATCCTCAAGATGGTCGATGGCAAGCCCACGCTCGTCGATATGCCGGCGCTGTCAGCAATCAACATGAGACTGCGCGACGACTACACGCGCGATGCCGCCGGTGGCGTCGGGCGCTGGAACAAGGTCATCGAAAAGGCCGGGATCGCTTTCGAAATGAAGCTGCCGGACGTCGCATTCCACCGCCAGATCGGCGAGTTCGCCCCTGTCGAGGCGTCGCCCGATGGTGAGATCCTCACGAAAGAGGCCTGGGCGGCAAGCCGCGACCAGTGGCTGCCCTCGACCGCCGACGGCGACTATATCGCGTCATTGATGAAACCCATTTGGGAGCCCGGCCAATACGCTGGCTGGATCGCCCCCCCGCGCGTCGGCATCGATGGCAAGCCCGGCGAGTTCGAGTATGTGCAGATCTACAATGCGTGAGCCGGACCGCCCCCTTCGCACGTCCGCAGCGACGCCAGGAAAAATGCAGCGCGCCCGCGAAGGCGCAACGAGCGCAGCGAGCGAATAGGACCGTGAGCGCAGCGAGTGAACAGATCCGTGAGCGAAACCATCCATAAACAGCATCTGATCGACCCGGAAATCTGCATCCGTTGTTATACCTGCGAAGAGCAGTGTCCGATCGACGCGATCACGCATGATGACAACAACGTCGTTGTTGATTTCGAGAAGTGCAATTTCTGCATGGACTGCATCGCGCCGTGTCCGACCGGCTCGATCGACAATTGGCGCGTCGTTGCAACACCGTATTCGCTTGATGAGCAGTTCGGCTGGGACGAACTGCCGGAGCAGGCGGAATTCACTGAGGGTGAGGCGGGCAATGCTGGTGCTTCGAGCGCGCTCGAAGCCCTCGATGATGAGATCGAACGCCTGCTCGCCGAGGCACACGCCGGTGTCGGTGGCCGCTCCGTGGCGCCGGCGTCCGCCTCCAAGCCGACCGTCAATCTGTTCACCCGCGCCAAGCCGGCGATGGCCCGCGTCCAGGGCAACTTTCGCCTGACCGATGCGTCGGCTGACAGCGACGTGCGCCACATTATCCTCGATTTCGCCGACACGCATTTCCCCGTCCTCGAAGGCCAGTCGGTCGGCATCGTCCCGCCAGGCGAGGACGCCAATGGCAGGCCGCATCAAATGCGGCTCTATTCGGTGGCAAGCCCCCGCGACGGCGAACGCCCCAACACCAACAACCTCGCACTCACCGTCAAGCGCGAGCCGGACGGGCTCTGTTCAAACTATCTCTGCGACTTGAAGAAGGGCGACACGGTTGCCGTCACGGGCCCGTTCGGGGCCACCTTCCTGATGCCCGACGACCCGACCGCAACGCTGATCATGATCTGCACCGGCACCGGCTCGGCCCCCTTCCGTGGCTTCACGATGCATCGCCAGCGCTCCGCGCCAAAGGCGGACGGCCACCTGCATCTCTACTTCGGCGCCCGCACGCCCGAGGAACTGCCCTACTTCGGACCACTGAAGCGCGTGCCGGAAAGCCTGCTGTCGCAACGCCTCGTTTTCTCGCGCGTGCCGGATCAGCCAAAGCGCTACGTCCAGGATCAGCTCCGCGACGACCGCGAGATCCTGACGCCTTTGATCACGGCGCCGAAGACCCACGTCTACGTCTGCGGCCTCAAAGGCATGGAAGACGGCGTCGAGGCCGCATTGGCCGAGATCGCGGCGGCAGCCGGCGTTGCCTGGCCGGATCTCAAGGCCCGGATGCGCGACGAAGGCCGCCTCCACATCGAGACGTATTGAGCCGGGATGAGTGATGAAACCGACATCGACGCACCCGCACCCGCGATACTGAGCGCCGGCGAAGCGGGCCAGGACGCGATCGACCGGCAGCCCGACCCCTTCCTCGCAGCCGTTGGCGCCCG
This sequence comes from uncultured Alphaproteobacteria bacterium, assembly GCA_963696075.1. Lineage (GTDB taxonomy): Bacteria > Pseudomonadota > Alphaproteobacteria > Rhizobiales > Hyphomicrobiaceae > CAJQQK01. Next base: position 835,346 of record CAVOJD010000006.1, read on the forward strand.
CGTCCGGGATTTGCGTACCGCGCAGCGCCTGTCGCGCCGCGCGCTGGCCGAACGCGCCGGCCTCTCGCAACGCTTCATCGCCCAGCTCGAAGGCGGCTACGGGAACATCTCGGTCCGGCGCCTGAAGGCACTCGTTGATGCGCTCGATGGTGACCTCGCCGAGGTGGTGGCCGGCATCCCGGCGCCGGCGAACGCGGAAGCAGCCCACCTTGCCCGCCGGATCGCGGACGCGCCGGAGCCGGTCAAGACCCGCATCCTCGACCTCCTGGACACGGGCCGCTTTGACGCCGGTGATAAGGTTGCGGCGCGCCGGATTGCGTTGGTCGGCCTGCGCGGTGCGGGGAAATCAACCCTGGGCAAGATGACCGCCACCCGGCTGGGCCTCGACTTCGTCGAGCTGAATGCGGAGATATCCCGCGCGAGCGGCCTCGGGGTGGATGAGATTTTCGCGCTCTATGGTGACGATGGCTACCGCCGTCTGGAGCGAGAGCAACTCAAGCGCATCGCCACGCGCAGCAGTCTCATCCTCGCCGTGGCCGGCGGTATTGTCGACCATCACGAAACCTATCGGTTCCTCCGGCAGAATTTCACAACCGTCTGGCTCAAGGCACGGCCGGAAGACCACATGAGCCGCGTCATCGCACAAGGCGATAACCGGCCGATGGCGGGCTCAGCGGACGCGATGGCCGATCTGAACCGCATCCTGGCGGGCCGTGAAGCCTTCTACGCCGAGGCCGATGCAACCCTCGAGACATCGGATCGGACGCTAGAGGTCAGCGCGGACGAATTGGCCGCTTTGGTCGAAGCGCTTGTGAGGTGCTAGCCAGCGCCCGCGACCCGGGCTTTCAGCCCGCGCCGGCGCAGGTGCCCGGCGATCATCGATCGCCGGAAGTGCACCGTGAGCGAGAATTGACACGACGGCATGGCCGTCGGGGAGCGCCCGCGACCCGGGCTTTCAGCCCGCGCCCGCGCAGGTGCCCGGCGATCATCGATCGCCGGAAGTGCACCGTGAGCGAGAATTGACACGACGGCATGGCCGTCGGGGAGCGCCCGCGACCCGGGCTTTCAGCCCGCGCCCGCGCAGGTGCCCGGCGATCATCGATCGCCGGAAGTGCACCGTGAGCGACATCACGAGCTTCGAACAATTACTTCAACGCCCGCACCGCCGCTGCCTGTTCGCGCGCCCCCTTCATCATGAAGGAGAAGTCGTTGCCCGACAGGATCATGAGGGCGCCGAGGTCGATGATCTTCTTCATCTGATCCGGTGCGTAGATGCCGCCCATGCCTGGGATCTTGCCGTGTGCTTTGCACGCCGCAATCATCGTCTTGTAGGCCTCGATGACCTTCTCGTTCATGAAGTCGCCGGGAATGCCCATCTCCATGCACAGGTCGTTGGTCCCGATCAGCAGCACGTCGACGCCGGGCACGGCGGCGATGGCATCGGCATTGGCGATCGCCTCCGGCGTCTCCAGCATGACGACGATCAGTGTCGCGCCGTTGACCGCTTCCACCGTCTCAGCGAACGGATAGGTCTTGAAGTCGAGCTGCGGCAGCGCCCCCGTCATCGAGCGTTTGCCGTGCGGCGGATAGCGGCAATACGAAACCAGCCGCGCGGCCGTCTCGGCATCGTCGACATGCGGGAACACGATGCCCTGCGCGCCACCGTCGAGCGCGCGCGCGGCCAGGTGATGCTCGAAGCCCGGCACCCGAACGATCGGCGTGATGCCGGCATCCTGCCCCGCGACCGCAATCTGTGTCGCAACATCGATGTCCATGGTGTTGTGTTCCATGTCGATGAACAGCCAGTCGAAGCCGGCCGTCTTCATCGCCTTGCCGATGTCGACCGAGCGCGCCTGCCGGAGCCCGACGCCGAGCGCGAGTTCTCCGCGCATGAGTTTCTCTTTGGTGAGGTTCTTGAGGTCGGGCATGAGGCGTTTCCTTTGGGCCTGCTCTTTGAGTGACGTGCTCTTTGAGCGACGTGTGCTCCAAGAGGTGTTGTGTTTTTGTATGGGGGGCATCTAACCGGACCGGGCGGCGCGAAAAGGCGCCGCCCGGAAAAAAAAGCAGCAGGCCTAGCTCGCGCCGTCGACCTTGTCCTGCGTCTTGGTGTCGAAGTCACTCGCGTCGTGGCGTTCGTGGAGCTGGTCTTCGAGGGGACCGTTGAGCTTGTTGACCTTGCGCCCACGTTCGACTGCCGGACGCTTGGCGATCTCGTCGGCCCAGCGATTGACGTGTGTGTAGGTGTGCGCCTCGAGGAATTCGGCCGCCTCATAGACGACGTTGCGCACCACCTGCCCGTACCATGGCCAGATTGCCATGTCGGCGATGGTGTAGTCGTCGCCCGCGATATAGGGCCGCTCGCCAAGCTGCCGGTCGAGCACGTCGAGCTGGCGTTTGGTCTCCATCGTGAAGCGGTTGATGGGGTATTCAAACGGCTCAGGCGCGTACTTGTAGAAGTGGCCGAAACCGCCGCCGAGATAGGGCGCCGACCCCATCTGCCAGAACAGCCAGGACAGGCATTCAGCCCGCTTGGCCGGCTCCGTTGGCAGGAACTTGCCGAACTTCTCGGCGAGATGCATCAGGATGGCTGCCGATTCAAACACGCGGATCGGCTCCGGCCCGCTGCGGTCGACAAGGGCTGGAATCTTGGAGTTCGGGTTGGCTGCAACGAAGCCCGAACCGAACTGCTCGCCCTCGTGGATACGGATCGGCCAGGCGTCATACTCAGCGCCCGTCTCACCCGCAGCAAGCAGCTCCTCGAGCATCACCGTGACTTTGACCCCATTCGGCGTCGCCAGCGAATAAAGCTGCAACGGATGCTTGCCGACTGGCAGCTCCTTGTCATGCGTTGCACCAGCGATGGGACGGTTGATGTTGGCGAACCGGCCGCCGCTTTCCTGCTCCCACTTCCAGACCTTTGGCGGCGTGTAGCCGTCAGCTTCGCTCATAAGTTTTCATCCATGGATTGAGGGCCGCGCGGGACTGTTGCACCGCCAGGCGGTGCGCCGCGCGCGGCGCGTTTGCAGGCTTAGATGCCCGAAAGTGCACGATAGCCGTCTCCGAGCGCAACACTGTCGTCAACCGAGGCGGTCAAAAAACGTTGTGATCCGGTCCGCGGCCAGCTCCGGAGCCTCGTAATGGACGAAGTGGCCCGCGTCCTCAGCGATCTCGACCGTTGCGTTGGAGAAATAATCGGGGATGCGATCGACCCACTCGGCCTTGATGACGGGATCGTGCCGTCCCCACAGGAACTGCGTCGGGACGTCAATGACCGGGACTTTGGGCGCTTCCCCCCGCGCAATCGCAAGGCGCAGCTTGGCAATCGAGATGTAGTAATTGAAGCCGCCCTGAAGGTTGCCCGGCGCCATGAAGTTGTCGACCCAGTGTTCGAGGTCGTCATCGAACGCGTTCCGATCATGCGCCCAATGGGCGAGCATGCCGCGGAAATAGGTCCGGCACGCCTCCCGCGATGTGCCAAGCAGGTCCGCGGCCCACGGCTGTTGGTGGAACGTCTGGTACCAGATCTCGCGGACATGATCCGGCGCCATCCACCGTGTACCGATCCCGGGATAGGGGCAGTTGAAGAAGAACAGGCCCGAGAGGCGGTCGGCCCGTGTGTAGGCGAACGGCTGGGCCACCATCGCGCCGACGTCATGGCTGACGAGACCGAACTGCTTTAACCCCAACGCATCCGCGAGTGCTTCGAGATCGTCGGCAAGGACGTTCGGCGTCATCTGATCCGTCGGCCCGTCATAAGGCTTTGCAGTCTGCCCGAAACCGCGCAGGTCCGGCACGATGACATCGAACCGCGGGGCGAGTTTCGGGATCAGCTTGGAATAGACGTACCAGAACTCCGGCCAGCCATGCAGCAGCACCAGCGGCTTGCCCGCGCCCGCCCGCGCGACGTGGACCCGGATACCGTTCGCCTCGACAAACGAATGCGTGACGCCCGCGACAGGGGGATGATCGGCCATCGTATTTCCTCTCGTGCCTGCCGGCAGGTTTCGGCGCGCGCACCCTGTCCGGCTGACATCTCAATGGGGTTTTCACCTCACAGTGCCACGACAGCGCGATGCGCCAAACCAAAAAAAAGGGGCCGCGCCGGTCGGGCGCGGCCCCCTTGAGGCCACGATGGCATGTCCGTCTAGGGGACGAACGGACTTATGCAGATTGGCCTTCGATCTGCTTGCTTGCGTCGGTGGCGCCGATCTCGATGCGCCGCGGCTTCATGCGCTCGGGCAATTCACGAACGAGATCGATGCTGAGAAGTCCATCCACCACATCGGCGCCCGTCACCTGGACGTGATCGGCAAGCTGGAACCGCCGCTCGAAGTTGCGCTTGGCGATGCCGCGGTGGAGATATTCCTTGCCGTCCGCCTCGTCGCCCTTGTTGCCGCGCACCGACAGCGTCGCTTCCTTGACTTCGACATCGAGTTCGTCTTTGCCAAAGCCAGCGACCGCCATCACGATGCGGTAGGAATTGTCACCGAGCTTCTCGATGTCGTAGGGCGGAAAAGTAGGGGCATCAGCGTCGCCCGCCGACATGCCGTCGAGCAGCTGGAAAAGCCGGTCGAAGCCGACCGTGGAACGATAGAGGGGGGCAAAATCAGTGTGTCGCATCACAAGTTCTCCATTTGAAGCAACGAGTGCAAAGCCCATCCGTTGTGGACTGGGCCGCTTAATGCGCACCCGGCAGAGGCGGCGTGCGCTGGATATGAGATAAGGTGCTCCCAGGCGGGTTCAAGAGGCAGGAGAGGGTGAATTGGCAAATCAATCGCAGGCCGCGGAGATGTTCGCCGCAGCAGAAAAATTGCCTGACCAACTCATCGATTTGCCGCGCAATCCGGTCCCGGCAGGGGTAACCTCCGGCATGTTCCCCGGCTATGATGGCCATGAACTGCGTTACGCGCTTTGGAACGCCACCCGGGGCCCCCGCCGCGGCACGATCTGCATTCTCGAGGGGCGCACCGAATTCATCGAAAAATACTTTGAAACCATTGGCGATCTGCGCCGGCGGGGCTTTGCCGTTGCGGTGATGGATTGGCGCGGTCAGGGCGGCTCGGCCCGCCCCGTCGGCGACCCGCGCAAAGGCCACATCACGTCGTTCACGGAATACGACCGTGACCTGCGCTGTTTCATGCGCGATATCGTGTTGCCGGATTGCCCGCCGCCCTTCATTGCGCTCGGCCACTCCATGGGCAGCCACATTGCCTTGCGCAGCATGGCCGAGCCGGGCTGTTGGTTCGAGGCGGCCGTCCTCGCAGCCCCCATGGTCGAATTGACCAGGGACGTGCTCGGCTTCCCCCGCTCCCTGGTGGAATTTTATGCCCGCCTCGGCGTCGCCAGCCGCTTCGCGCGCAGCTACGTCCACGGCGGCTCCGACGATCCCGGCTATACGGCGGTATTTGAAGACAACATCCTCACAACCGACCCCGAACGCTTCCGCCGCAACCGCCAGATCGAGCGCGCCGCCCCCGATCTCCTGCTGGGGTCGCCGACCATTGGCTGGCTTGATGCCGCGTTGCGCTCGATGCGCGACATGCGCCGCGACGAATTCCCCGCCCGCGTGCGCGTCCCCGCCCTCATCTTCGGCGCGGGCGAGGATCGTATCGTCGACACCGGAGCCACCGAGCGGCTCGCTGCCCGAATGAAAAGCGCGACCTACATCCTCCTGCCGGATGCACGACACGAAATACTTCAGGAAAACGACGATATCCGCGCTCGCTTCTGGGCGACGTTCGATGCCTACCTCGACATCCCGTCGGACGGCGCGATCGTCGCTTAGAGCGGTTCAGGATTAGATGGAATCAATTCTGTTTTAAAAGGCGCGCCGATCCACCAGGAGGGCGGCGCTGAGCATATCGGGGATATGGTCAAGCCGTCCGACGCCGTGGGCGGCACGCCTTTTAAAACCCTCAGGGCCGGGCGGATTTGGCCCGATACCATCGCCGTCTGTCTCGTCCGTAGTACCACTACGCACTTCGCCAGCCGGCTCGGTCTCGAACCAAATCCACCTCGGCAGAATGGTTCCATCTAATCCTGAACCGCTCTAAACTCGAGACCGTCGTTGGAACCGATCAGCGGACCGCGCGCTGGAGGTGGCAGAGGGGAGGCGGTTTGCCAGCCTCACAAGTGCCCCATCATCGATGAAACGAGCGCAATCAAGGCGACCGCCGTAATCGCAGCAGCGAGAATAAGTTCGCCGCGATGCAGACGAAGGCGTTTGCCCATATCGACGTGACGATGCTTCATCCCGGACATCCCGTTCGCGTGCGTTGAACTTCAAACCGAAGATCACGCGAAGGTTGCCATCGAAACGGGTTGGCCGGAATGATACCGCTTGCCGCGCGACATAAGATCGCCGCGGCGCAATTGTCACGCGCATCGCGGACGCGCAACGAGCCTCAGCCAGTCGCCGCATGCTGCGTAGCAGGAACCTGCTACTCGTCCCGGCGCTTCAATGCCTCGGCCGGCAGCGCGAACTCAAGATAGGGCGTGATCTTCATGGTGCTCTTGCGCCCAACCGCATCGAAATTGGCCTGAAGCCAACCTGACGCCGCCGCGCGCCCAGCATCCCGCAGTTCCTGCAGAAACGACCACTCCGCATTGAGCTTCGTCGAGGCGGAATAGCGCGAAATTTCATCGCCCCCGCCGATCCGGTGCAGGAACACTTCCCGGTAACCCCGCGAACTGAGGTCGCCGCTTTGCACGGCGCGATTGATGAAATCGATGTGGCGCAGTTCCTTGATCAGCGGCGCATTGAAGGAGATTTCGCTGACCCTGTCCGCGATCTCGCGCGCCGACGTCGGCGTCTTCTCGCGCTGGATCGGGTTGACCTGCACGATCAGGATGTCCTGCGACACGCTGCAGTCGAGGAAGGGAAACAACACCGGGTTGCCCATGAAGCCGCCATCCCAGTAGGGAACGCCGTCGATCTCAACGGCCTGGAAGAGGTAGGGCAGACAGGCCGACGCCATTACGGCATCCGCCGTGACCTCCGCGCCCGTGAAAACGCGCACCCGGCCGGTCTGCACGTTGGTTGCCGAGATATAGAGTTCGGTCGACTGGCAGGCCTGCACTTGCGCGAAGTCGACACGTTCCTCAAGCAGCTCCTTGAGCGGGTTCAGATTGAGCGGATTGAACTGGTAGGGCGATACGACCCGCGACATCATCTCGAACATCGCGATGAAGGGATTGCTCTCCAGGCTCCAGTTCGACAGCACGACGTCGAACATGGCCTGTTGCAATGGGTTTTGCGCGCCAACGGAAATCGAACGCCAGAACGCCTCGAGCCGTCGCCGCGCTTCGCCCGGCCCGCCGTGGTGCAGCCCCTCCGCCATGACGACGGCGTTGACCGCACCCGCACTGGTGCCGGAGATCGATTCGATCGCGAGGCGCTCTTCCTCGAGCAGCCGGTCGAGCACCCCCCACGTAAACGCCCCGTGCGAGCCGCCACCCTGCAGCGCAATGTTGATGCGTTTGATGTCCGGCCCGCGCGGCCACGTCCACAGGTCGTGGCCGCAATGCTCCCCGCCGCCGGTCCCGCCAGCGCCGCCGGCGTCATCTTCGTTGCGCGCTGTCATGGTCTTCGCGGCCTACTGTGCCGTCCATCCCCCGTCGATCGAGTAGTTGGCCCCTGTAATGGCCGCAGCAGGCTCGCTCGCCAGGAACGCTGCCAGCGCGCCGATCTGATCGACGGTGGCAAATTCGCCGCTCGGCTGCCGCACCAGCACCTTTTGTTTCGCTTCCTCGACGGAAATCCCTTCCGCCTTGGCAATGTCGGGAAGCTGCGCCTCGACCAACGGCGTCCACACGAAGCCCGGCGAAATCGCATTGCACGTAACGCCCGCCTTGGCGACTTCGAGCGCGACGACCTTGGTCAGCCCGGCAAGGCCGTGCTTGGCGGCGACATAGGCAGCCTTGTGCGCCGAAGCGCGAAGCGAATGCGCCGAGCAGATGTTGATGATCCGCCCCCACTTGCGCTTCTTCATGCCCGGCACCGCCGCCTGGATGGTGTGGAACGACGACGACAGGTTGATGGCGATGATGGCATCCCACTTCGCCACCGGGAATTCTTCGATCGGCGCGACGTGCTGGATGCCGGCGTTGTTGACGAGGATGTCGACGCCACCGAAATCGGCCTCCGCCTTCGCCATCATCGCGGCGATCTCGTCCGGCGCCATCATGTTCGCTTCACCGAAGGCGACCTTGGTGCCGTGGCGCGCGACCGCGTCGACGGCCTCGGCGTTATCCGCCGCCGTGCCGAGCCCGTTGAGCACGATATTCGCACCCGCTTCGGCCATCGAATGCGCGATGCCGAGCCCGATCCCCGACGTTGAACCGGTAATGACGGCGGTTTTGCCGTCGAGCGTCTTGGCGGTCATGGGCTCTATCCTCTCAGTCCGTGGCAGGTCAAAACTGAGAGATGGTTTACGCGAATGACTGTGCGGTGCAAGCAATTATGCTGCACGGCACAATTCCGCCCCGCACGACGCGTCCAGCTCGATTAAATCGCGAGATACTTGAGCCGCAATTCCTCGTTGTCGAGGACTTCCTGCGCGGTGCCGTCGTAGGCGACCTCGCCGCTGTCGAGAATGACGGCGCGGTCGGAGAGCTGCAGCGCCGCGACGGCGTTCTGCTCGACGATGACGCTGGTGATCCCGGCACTTCTGACTTCCAGCAGGGCCTTGGCGATGTCCTGTCTGACGACCGGGGCGAGCCCCTCGTAGGGTTCATCCAGCAGCAGGAGTTTCACGTCGCGGGCGAGCGCCCGGGCGATCGCGAGCATCTGCTGTTCGCCCCCGGACATGGTCGTGCCTTCCTGCTTGCGCCGTTCGGCAAGGCGCGGGAAGAGTTCGAAGATGCGCTCGAATGACCACCCCTTGGCGCCGGAGATCTGGGCCAGCTCGAGATTTTCTTCGACCGTCAGCCCTTGAATGATGCGCCGGTCTTCCTGGACCAGTTGGACGCCGGCCTGGGCGGCGGCGTAATTCGCCTTGGTGTGTAGCGCCTGGCCCGCGAGCCAGATTTCACCCGACCTCAGCTCTGGCGTTGACGCGCGTGCGATCGAGCGCAGCGTCGACGTCTTGCCGGCGCCGTTCCGCCCGAGCAGGGCCAGGATCTGACCTTCCGCGATGTCGAAGGAGACATTTTGGACAATGTAGCTGTCGCCGTAGTAGGCGTTGAGCCCGCGACAGGAAAAGAATGGCTGGCTCTCGCTGTGGCCCTGGCCGCCGCGTTCGACTGTCTCAGTGCTCATACCTGTTCCTCGCCGAGATAGGCTTCGACCACCTTGGGGTTGCCTTTGATTTCATCCGGTGAGCCCTGCGCTATCACGCGTCCGCCGGCGAGCACCGTGATGCGGTCGGCGAGCGAGAAGACCACGTGCATGTCGTGCTCGATGATCACGATCGTGAGGCCGGATTCCTTGATCTTCGCCAGCAGCTCGATCGTCGCGTTGGTATCGGCCCGCGCCATGCCCGCTGTCGGTTCATCGAGCAGCAACAGTTTCGGGTGCTGCACGAGACCCATTGCGAGTTCGAGACGCCGCTTGTCGCCGCGCGACAGCGAATTCGTGAGGTGATGGATATGGCCGCCAAGCCCCAGGTCGCTCAGCGTGCGAATGGCCTCTTCGGCAAGGTCCACTTGTTCGTCGAACCGGCTGAAAGCCTTGAGCGAGAAAGTGCCGTCGCGCTTGGCGAACATCGGGATCATGACATTCTCGATGACGGTGAGATCATCGAAGATCTCCGGCGTCTGGAACACGCGCACAACGCCGAGCTGGTTGATCTCGTGCGGTTGGCGGCCCGTGAGCTCGACTTCGCCATCGTTGCCCTGGAACATGACATGCCCTTGGCTCGGCGGCAGGCGCCCGATACACACATTGAGCAAAGTCGACTTGCCGGCCCCGTTCGGGCCGATGATCGCGTGGGTCTCCCCCCGGCGAATGTCGAGATGGATGTCGCTAAGCGCGTGAAGACCTGCAAAGTTCTTGTGCACATTGTCGATGTGCAAGACGGTATCGGGATTCATCGCGCGCTCCTATTCGGCCGGTCGCGGACGGCTGCTGACGGCCGGGGTTGCACGGTTGGGTTCGTCGACTTCGATTGCACTTTCAGCAACGATATCGCGCTGGCCAGACTTGCCGAGCGAGGTCACGGGGCGCGAGTGCTTGACGCCGAGTAGTCTCATGATGCCTTCCATCAAACCGCCCGGAAGGAAGATCACGACGATCATGAACAGCAGGCCCAGGGTCAGGTGCCAGCCCTTGCCAACGAACGGATAGACGATCGTGACCACGACATCGGCCACGCTATCGGGCATCCATGAGAACCCAGCCCTCGAGGACCTTCGAGTTGATCTTCGAGATGATGTTTTCCATATACTTGATCATGCCGGCGCCAAGGACGGGACCAAGCAGTGTGCCGGCACCGCCGAGGATGGTCATCAGCACCACTTCGCCCGACGCCGTCCAGAACATCCGCTCCGGACCAGCCTGGGTGTCCATCGCCACCATCAGTCCGCCGGCGAGGCCCGCATACATGCCAGAGATCACAAAAGCTGCGAGCACGTAGGGCCGGGTGCTGACGCCGGTGAAGCCCAGGCGTTTTTGATTGGCCTTGACCGCCCGCAGCATCAGGCCGAACGGCGAGCGGAAGATCTTGATGGCGAAGTAGAAGGCCACAAGCATCATCACGGCAGCAATATAATAGCCGGCGTTGAAGGTGAACTCCCAGCCGCCAAGCGCCAGCACGTAGGAGTCACTCATGTTGAGGCCGAACAGGTTCGCCTTGGCGACCGAGCCGCCCTCGAGTGCTGCATCCAGGATTCTCTGGATCGTTGGTCTTGGGCTGCAGTCCCGTCTCGCCGCCCGTGATCGGTGTGAGGACGGAGTAGGCCAGCGCGTAGGACATTTGTGCGAACGCCAGCGTCAGGATCGAAAAGTAGATGCCCGAGCGGCGCAGCGAGATATATCCGACGATGATGCTGAACAGACCGGCCACGATGATGCTGAGCGCAATCGCGGGCATGATGTTCATCGTCAACAGCTTCATCATCCAGATCGCGGCATAAGAACCGGCGCCCAGGAACGCGGCATGACCGAAGCTGAGATAGCCGGTCAGCCCGAACAGGATGTTGAAGCCGATTGCGAAAATGCCGAAGATCACGAACCGCTGCATCAAGTCCGGGTAGCCGGCGTTGAACTGCGCAAGGCCGGAGTTGACCGGAAACGGGTTCAGGAGGAACGGCGCTAAAGCAGTGATAATCGCGACGAATAAGAGGAGGCGGAGGTCCGCCTTATCGAGACCGAGCATTCGATTAATCCTCCATCACGCCCGCGCGGCCCATGAGCCCGCGAGGCCGCGTGAGCAGCACGATAATGGCGACGAGATACAGGATGACCTGGTTGATACCGGGCAGCACCGCGAGCACCGCGCCCATCGAGGCGATGCTCTCCAGGATGCCCAGCAGGAAGCCCGCGATGACGGCGCCTGCAAGCGATCCCATGCCGCCGACCACAACCACCACGAAACTAAGCACGAGGAAGTCCATCCCCATATGATAGTTCGGCGAGTTGATCGGCGTGTACATCACGCCAGCAAGCCCGGCGACCGCGGCCGCCAGCCCGAACATGATGGTGAAGCGCTTATCGATGTTGATGCCAAGCAACCCAACGGTCTCGCGGTCCTGCATGCCGGCGCGCACAACCATGCCGAACGTCGTGAACTGCAGGAACGCAAACACGCCGCCGATGATGATTGCTGCGAATAGGAAATAGAGCAGCCGCCAGTAGGGATAGATGATCGTATTGGCGGCAAGTCCAAGCGCGGCGCCGAAATCGAACGACCCGGAAAAGGCCTCGGGTGCTGGCGTCGGGATTGGGTTGGCACCAAAGAAATACTTGATGATCTCCTGCAAAACGATGGCGAGGCCGAACGTCACCAGGATTTGATCTGCGTGAGGTCGCTTGTAGAAATAGCGGATCAGGCCACGCTCCATGATCACGCCAATAAGCATCATGATTGGAATGGCAAATAGGATCGAAATCGGCACCGACCAGTCGATGATGACCGCCGCGGTCGCCTCGCCGAAGAAATCCTGGATGTAGGGCACGTCGACTTTCAGCGGATTGCCCAGGAAGTCCTTCTGCGTTTCATCGACGACCGTGTAGGAGAGTGTCAGCAGCCGGCTGAGCGTGACGGCGCAGAAAGCACCAATCATGAACAGTGCGCCGTGCGCAAAGTTCACGACGCCAAGCGTGCCGAAGATGAGGGTCAGGCCGAGTGCGATCAGTGCATAGGCGGACCCTTTGTCGAGCCCGTTCAGCACTTGGAGAATAATCGCTTCCATTGGGGAGTTCCATTCCATTGCCGCGCCGCGCGCCGAAGCGGGCATTTCTCGCAAGTGGCGAAAACGGGCGGCTCGTGCGAGCCGCCCGGTCATGGTATCAAGGAATTAGGCGCCCGAGTTGCACTGGCCGATGGCAACCGGATTGCCCTGGGCGTCACGCATCTGCGGGTGGTCCCAAGGATAGGTCACCTTGTCGACCGGCGTGACTTCGACAACCTCAAGAAGGTCGAACTCCGACGTCGGCTTCTCTTTACCCTTCACGACCAGGACGTCCTTGAAGCACTGGTGATCCGAGCCGCGATACAGCGTCTTGCCGTTGCCAAGACCATCGAACTCGAAGTCTTTCAACTGCTTGCCGATGCCGCACGGGTCGAATGTGCCGGCCTGCTCTGCCGCGTTGGCGTAAAGCAGCGTCTGCACGTAGCAGGTGTGGGCGGCCTGCGACGGCGGGAAGCCGTACTTGGTGCCGAACGACTTGACGAACGCCTTGGAGCCTTCGTCCTGCAGCGACCAGTGCCAGTTGGTGGAGCCGAAGATGCCCTTGACGTTGGCACCGGCACCCTTTGCCATCAGGCGCGAGTAGAGCGGCACGACAATCTGGAAGTCCTTGCCGTTGACCTGCTTGTCGCGAAGGCCGAACTGCACGGCGTTGGTCAGCGAGTTGACCATGTTGCCGCCGTAGTGGTTCAGGATCAGCGTGTCGGCCCCGGACTGGAGAACCGGAGCGATATAGGACGAGAAGTCCGTCTGCGTGAGCGGCGTGCGGACCGCTGCAACGGTCTCCCAACCGAGAGCCTCGGTCGATTCTTTGATCGCCTGCTCGGTTGTGTAACCCCAGTTGTAGTCAGCCGTCAGGTGGTAGGCCTTGCGGTCCGTGCCATAGGCCTTCGCCAGCACCGGCGCGAGCGCGGCACCCGACATGTAGGAGTTGAAGAAGTGGCGGAAGCCGTTCGCCTTCTTGTCCTTGCCCGTCGTGTCATTGGAATGGGTCAGGCCGGCCATGAAGATGATGCCCGCTTCCTGGCACAGCGCCTGCACGGCCACGGCCACACCAGACGACGAGCCGCCGGTGATCATGATCGCGCCGTCCTTCTCGATCATCGAGCGGGCGGACGCGCGGGCGGCATCGGACTTGGTCTGCGTGTCACCCGTGACATAGGCGACCTTCTTGCCGAGGATACCATTGCCCTTCAGAGCGGACGGCTTGAAGGTGTTCATCATGCCACCGTCGCCTTCACCGTTGAGGTGCTCGACGGCGAGCTGATAGGCGCGCAATTCGTCCGCGCCCTCGTCCGCATATGGGCCGGATTGCGGAACGTTGAAGCCGAGCGTCACCGAGCTGCCCTTCGGCTCATTGCGGTAGCCGGCCGCCCAGGCCTGGCTGGTGAAGATCGTCGGCGTCGCGAGTGCTGCACCGCCGATGGCGCCGGTCTTCAGGACACCGCGGCGTGTAAATTTCGAATTGGATCCACTCATTGGTTGGATTCCTCCCGGTATGATTTATTTATCTCGGCTTTGCGCCCCAGCAGCCCGACCGGCCGAATGATCGCGTCATCCGGCGAAGTGTCGATGATGCGGCGTTGGCACCGTTTGCGGTGGCGTGTGGCAAAGGCTCAAGAAGCTTTCAACACGCGCCTTCTAGCGTCTGAACACTGGCTTGACGCCGGTCATGTTGTGAACCCGGACGATGGGTCTAATACTTTTGTCTTATGGTTGCCGAAGGCTTTACGCGGGAGACCATCCGTGTGCCCGTTTGGCCGGCTTCGGCGCGGTGGCGAAGCGGCGGGGAAAGGGAGTTGGGAACCGTGTGCAAGGCCGTTCGACTTCTCATCATGCTGGCGATTTTCTCAGGCTTCAGCCCACCGCTCCAGGCCGCTGATCCCGCGTGCCAGTGGACGCGCACCCGCATCGTCGGCGGCTCGAATGCGCGCCTCCAGAACTGGCCCGGCCAGGCCGCCCTCAGACTGCATGCACCGGCCGGCAGCGTCGCGATGTATTTCTGCGGCGGCACCGCGATCTCCAAGCGCTGGGTGCTGACGGCGGCCCACTGCCTCCACGACCACGCAGCCAACATCGCGCCACAACTGAGAACGTCCAGCAATGACCTCTACGACGGCCGCCTTGAGATCATCATGGGCACCGCCGATCTCGAACGCGTCGTCCCGGAAAACATCTTTCAGATCGAGCGCTACGTCATTCATCCGGACTATCAGCGCGAGATCGACAAGGCCGTGCGGGCCAGCACTGATGCCAACGAGATCCGCTATCTGCTCGGCGCCATTCCCCAGAACGTCGGCAACGACATCGCGCTTCTTCGCCTCGACCGCGACTGGGAGGGCCCCACGGCCCGCCTGCTGCTTGAACCGGGCGCCGGATCACTCCACGGCCGGCAGGTTCGCGTCGCGGGCTTCGGGCGCACCGACAACGATATTGACGACATCTACGCCACCACCCGCACCACGCGCGATGGCCGGGAGGAGTTTTATGCGTTCTCCTCCCGCCTGCTTGAGACGGTTGTCGAGACCCGGCCCCCTGAGATCTGCCTGAGCCAGTATGGCGGCACCGCGATCGGCCCCGGCCAGATTTGCGCCGGCCTCGATGAAGGCGGCCGCGACAGTTGCGGCGGCGACAGCGGCGGCCCACTCGTCATGCGCGACAAGGCGGGCTGTCCGCGCCAGATCGGGCTCGTCAGTTGGGGTGGCCGCATGTGTGCAAGCTCGCGCGCCTTCGGTGTCTACACCCGCCTCTCAGCCCACGCCGATTGGCTGCAGGCGACCTCCGGCCTCGCCCTGAAGCAGAGCGTGTCGGTGGCGATGCCGGCAGCCAATCGCCTCACCGCCGAAGAGGGCGACGAAGCCGTGCGCCAGCTTCGCGACCTGTTCGGCCCCGCGAGCGCCAACGTCGATGTCTCAATCGAGAACCGGCGCGGCGGCAATGCCGGCACCCGCCTTCGCCTGGGCGATGATTTCGTCTTTCGCGCCAAGAGCTCGATCGCCGGCCGCCTCGTCATCATCGACATCAACGCGACGGGTGAAGTCATCCTGATTTATCCCAACAAGTACGTGCGCGAGGATGACCTGGGGCTCATCAAGTCTGGCGAGACCGTCCAGATCCCCGGTCCGGGCTACGGCGGTTTTACCCATTTCCAGGCCGTCGAACCGGTCGGCAAGAGCCGTCTTCTCGTCCTTGTCGTGCCGCAAGACTTCAACATCGAACGCCACGCAGCCCCCGCCCGCGTGCTCACCAAGGGACTTGCGCCACGCAACGAACCGGCGAGTTATTTGATGCGCCTCGTCCGCCAGATCTCCGTCGCCCTCAAGCTGCGCGCCCGCACCGCCGGCAGCGAAGAGCAGATCCAGAAGCGCTGGGGGTTCACCGCGCTCGACTATGAGATCGTGCGCTGACAAATAACCACGACCCTGGAACGGCCCGGCGCCGGACCGGCCCACCACCACACTATGATGTTTCAGCCGGCGGCCAATAGGCATCGAAGCCGGGGATTTCGTTGCCCAGCAGCTCGCCGTCCTCATAGGCGTTGAGGTTGGCCCAATGCTGGTCGAAATCGTCGAGATAGAGCGCCGCCGCAATGCCGCGCGTGAGCCGCTCCGCCCCCTCGCTGACGGCGGGAATATCGTTGGCGAGATTGCCGAGCGACATCATCGCGGCGTGGTTGAAGCAGGTCAGCCGGGAGAGGTAGCCGGAAGCGGCCTCACGTCCGGGCTTCGCCGTGAATTCGAACCGTGGCCCGATGTAAGGAAAATCCAGAAACTCGCCCGGCGCCGGATCGTCGAACCGGTCGGCCCAAGTCGCCAGCGCGTCGAGGTGCGGGGCAAGGTAGGCCGCCTCGCCGAGTTCGATCCGGTATCCGGTGCCAAGCACGACGAGATCGGCCGGGAAAGCGCCCTTCGCCGTTTCGAGCACCAGTCGCCCGTCCCGCTCTGACGCCGCCTCGACCTCCGCGCCGAGCACGATCTCGACGTTGTCATGACGCATCACGCGCTGCACGGTGCCGCGCGGCGGCGCGATGCCCTTGGCGAAGACGTGGGAGAGGATCGCGATCTTTTCGCGAATCCGGAAGCAGCGGATAGCCATGCACGAAGCCGGCATACGTGATCTGCTTCGCCTTGTTGACGCGCGAAAGCTTTTCGGACCGGCCGAGGATCTTGACCGTCCGCGCACCCGCTTCGAGCGCTTCCGCCGCATAGTCGAACGCGGATGCCCCAAGCCCGATCACGGCGACATCGCGCCCGGTCATCCGTTCGCGTCCCGGCCCGTCGCCGGTGTGATGGACATGGCGCCCATGAAACGGCGCGAACACCGGCGGGATGCGCATCACCGCCATGCCCTCGCGACCCGTTGCCAGCACGACATGGCGGGCATGAACCGTCTCCTCCCGCCCGTCGTCGTGAGTCAGCGTCGCCGTCAAGCCGTCTTCGAACGGCGTCAGCGTCGCGAGCCGCACGCCCGTTTCGCGGACGCCCCCCGTCACCCGGCCATACCAGTCGAGATAGTCGGCCCAGATTTCGCGGTCGATCAGGCCGAGCCGCTCCCAGCCATCCGCGCCATGCTGCGCCTCCCACCAGGCCCGAAACGCAAGGTTCGCCATCCCCGACGCCGGCCCCGTCAGGTGCTTCGGCGAGCGCAGCGTCTCCATCCGCGCGAACGTGCGCCACGGCCCCTGCCGGCCCTCTGCCGCGGCATCGATCAGGCGCGCGTTGTGAATGCCAAGGCGCTTGAAATGAAACGCAGCCGTCAGCCCGCACATCCCCGCGCCGACGATCAGGACATCGAGCATCGCGCGCCCGTCGGGGCCGGCGCGCGCCGGCACCCAGTTCTGCGGTGGATGGTTCAGCGTGGCGAAATCGTGCGCGATCGCCGCTTCGAGGGCGTTGAGGCCGGAGGGCTCCGTCATGGCAGCGCGTTTGTCTCCTGATATCCAGTCTTGAGCGAAGGTGCGCCGATCGGGCCCGGCGTGCTATAAGGCGAATATAACACCATCCGAGCGAGGCGATCGATCATGTCAACTGTCGCGGCCCTCGACCGTCACCGGTCTGCCCCCAATCCAGCTCACGAAGCCCGCCTGCGCGCCCGCAATGGCGAACTGACCGGCCACACCGCCGGCATCGCGCCGGGGTATGTGCAAGGCAACCTGTGCATCGTCGAAAAGGCATACGCCACCGATTTCGCAGCCTTCTGCCAGCGCAACCCCAAGCCCTGCCCCGTGATCGGCATGAGCGCCGTCGGCGACCCGGGCCTGCCCGACCTCGGCGACATCGACATCCGCACCGACCTGCCGCGCTATCGCGTCTTCCGGAACGGCGACTGCGTCGACGAGCCGACCGACGTCCGCGACCTCTGGTCCGACGACATGGTCGCCTTCGTCCTCGGCTGTTCGTTCTCGTTCGAGGCCCCCCTGATCGAGGCCGCCATCCCGATGCACCACATCGAGCGCGACACCGTCGTCCCGATGTTTCGCACCAACATCGACTGCGTGCCGGCCGGGCCGTTCAGCGGCAAGATGGTCGTCTCGATGCGCATGATGACGCCCGCCGACGCGATCCGCGCCATCCAGATCACGTCGCGCTTCCCGAACGTCCACGGCGCCCCGGTCCACTTCGGCCTGCCTGGTGAGATCGGCATCGCCGACATCATGAAACCCGACTACGGCGACCCGCCCCCGATCGTCCGCGACGACCTCGTCCCCGTCTTCTGGGCCTGCGGGGTGACGCCGCAATCCGTGGTGCTGGAAGCGAAACTGCCGCTGGTGATTACCCACAAGCCGGGCTCGATGCTGGTGACGGACAAGTGGAACGCGGATTTGGCGGCGTTTTGAGGGGAGTGGGGGCGGTTGGCGGAGGAAGCGGACATTGGGTTATTGCAGCATTTCTGGAGCATCTCTTACCCAATAAGTGGCCGCATCACCTCAAATAGCGGAAATGCTGCACGAAGCACCGAAATGAAATTCCCAAGGAGCTAGGCCCTCAATATCAATTCCGACTTTCCCAAATCTCTTTGACGAATTTCCTAGCTGATGCCAGCTCAGGCGCAGCAGCGAGATCATACGCCTCTATCACTCGCTGCACCCAGCGTGGACCATGCCCTCCGACCTCTTTACAAAAACCTTCCATTTCACCTTTCGGAACAATCCAAAGACCCACCGCATTGCATAGTTTTTTCATCTCCCGAAAATGAATGTCGGCTGCCCAGCTGGAATTGCAGCCTCTCCCGCTTCTTTAACTGCGTCCCAAGGCGACGCCTTTCGGAACATTAACTCGATGTCTCGCCGTATAGATTTGGGAAATTCGCCTGTTGCAGGAGCTTTCTCCAGGAGGTCTCGCACCGCCGTTGCAACTCAGAAGAATTGAGCCAAGGCTTATGTTGCGTGATTGCATCTCTGACAGGCTTTGCATGCGTTTCAACGGATGCCCAATGCCCACCGAGCGTTTCAACAAGCTTTTGGTGAACTTTGACATCGTTCAGTGCATCAATGTCAGAAATTATATCGACTGCGACACCGAGCGATCGCAAAGCTTCGGCAAGCGCTGCCATCCGGTGCTTCCGTTTGCGTGCACAAACAGAGCGTCCGGCTGCTGCTCTCCTCGAATTTCTGGCAAGTCCAGCAAACTGCTATAGAACATGCAGTCTGAGTCAGACTCCAAATGATGACACGCTGATGAAATATTCCGTTTAGCACGTTCGAATACTTCATCAGGGGATCGCTACTAATCGCCTTGGCTTTCTCGTTGTCCAGTTCCTTTATATGATTCACGTTTCCGTTTCGCTCAATTCGCGGAACTCGAAGCCGCTCGGGCCGGCCTGCAAC
This sequence comes from uncultured Alphaproteobacteria bacterium, assembly GCA_963696075.1. Lineage (GTDB taxonomy): Bacteria > Pseudomonadota > Alphaproteobacteria > Rhizobiales > Hyphomicrobiaceae > CAJQQK01. Next base: position 854,520 of record CAVOJD010000006.1, read on the forward strand.
AAGCCTTGGAGTACATCAGAGCTGCTGCGTCCGCCAAAACGGCTGGCGACTTCCTCGCTCACGTTGCACGATTGCAAATGGCCGGATGGGTGCAGATAGCCCTGATCACAGTAGCTGCCGGTACTGAAGCAATAGCGCAGCGAAAGACAGCTTGCGCCAAACAGCGAGATACCATCGCCTTGAAGTTCAGCGGATCAGGACACTCAAAGTCGTTTCAAGAAGATGCGAAACTCGCTCGTCACCCGCTTGCGGAGAAGGCGCGCACTCCAACGATCAACGGGATTGATTGCCTCGATGAGGTCAGTGATAGATCTTTTCCAAATGCACGTAAATACGCCGACCGAGTCGCTCGCAAATTGGTCATGCATAGATGATTGTTTGGACGACGGCAGGTCGATGGTTCAATGGAGGCTGCTTATCGAAAGGTAATTCGATTTCCGTACGAGATAAAATGCGCATCGAGCCCGGTGAAAGCCAAGCCTGCGCTGCCCCATCATCACGTTTGGTCGGCGTTGATATTGGGGCCAAAGCCCTGGTCTGACAGGTTCCCGCGACGCCACTCTAGTCCTGTCGTGCTTCTTAGCACTGATCGGCACTTCTTCGGATGCCACCGGCGCAAAGCGGGATTGAAGATTGATCTACCAAGGGGGGCAATATAAAGCTCGGCTCGCGGAGTGCAGCACTTTCCCCGCGTTGATCGACGCCGACGAAAACACGATATCGTCGAGCCAGGTCGAGGGGCTGGTGGAGAATGTAAGGCTTTCGAAAGCCACTGGTTAGGAGAAAAAGGTCACGACACCGATGAAGCCATACCACTGCAGAAAACATATTCGATCGTGCTGCCCATCGCTCGAGTGGTTCAACCGACCGATATTGCCAAACCCGGATGTCAGCCATTCACCAGCAATGGACATCTTGGCCTAGATGCTGCCTATCCCTGCAATGTCACCTACTGGGATAAAGCCCCTGTCCCTGATTTCGGAGAGGGCCACACGCCCCAGCATTCACCCCACCGCCCCCAAGCCCCAAAAACCGGGGAGTTCGAGGGGTGTCCCCTCGAGCGGGTGCAGGGCCGCGGCCCTGCGTGCGCAGCACACTAAGCCCCCGACAGCACACAGCAACCCCGCCAACCCTCCTCAACCCACCACATCACGCCCCCGGCACCACCGGCCGCCTTTGATGCCACGCGGTCACCTGCTGATACGCATGTCCCGCCCTCAGCAACAGCGGCTCCTGCCACCACGGCGCCTCCAGCAGCAGCCCGATCGGCACGCCGCCGGATGACGCCCCGCACGGGATCGACAACCCCGGCAGCGCGCCGAAAGCGCCGGCATAGGTGTTGGCGCCGACGCGCTTTGTGGCGGCGTAGAGCGAGCGGTCATCCTCGATCGGGGGCGGCAGTTGGGGCAGGGTGGGGAGCGCGATCATGTCGACCGTCTCGAAGGCGCGCTTGAGCGTGCGCTGCCAGGCTTCGCGCGCGCGCATGGATCGGGCATAGTCGCGCGATGAGAACTCGAGGCCCATGCGCAGGCGCTCGACGGTCTGCTGGCCCCACTTTTCCGGTTCCTCCAGGCGCGTTTCATGCAGCGCGGCGGCATCCGAGAAGATCATCACGGCAGCCTGGTCGAACGTGTCGGCGCTGCCGGCAAGGTCGATGTCGGTGAGCGTCGCCCCGAGCGTCTCGAAGGTCTTGAGGGCTTCCTCGATCGCGCGCGCGACTTGGGGGTCGAGGTCGTCGTAGAAATAGGCCTTCGGCAGACCGATCCGGACGCCCTGGATGCCGTCGCCCATCGTCGGCAGGAAGTTTTCAAGCGGCCGGTCGACGGAAACTGGATCGTTTGGATCGTAGCCTGCAAGCACCGCGAACAGCCGCGCGACGTCGAGGGCGGAGCGCGCCATCGGCCCGATCGTGTCGTGGCTCTCGCTGACGGCCAGCGAGCCGGTGTTGGGAATGCGTCCTGACGTTGGCCGGAGCCCGGTGACGCCGCAGATCGAGGCGGGAATGCGCACCGACCCGCCGGTGTCCGAGCCAAGCGCGCCGTCCGCCATGCCGGTGGCGACGGCGACCGCTGATCCGCCACTGGAGCCGCCGGGGATGATCGACGTGTCGTAGGGGTTGCGGCATTGGCCGATCAGCGCGTTGTGGGAGCGAACCCCGAAGCACACCTCGTGCAGCGTGGCCTTGGCGACGACGACACCACCGGCAGCCTTGAGCCGCGAGACGACGGGGGCATCACGGTTCGGCACGCGGCCCTTGAAGAAGTTGGAGCCCGAGGTGGTCTCAAGCCCGGCGGTGTCGATGTTGTCCTTGATGGCAAGCGTCATGCCGGCGAGGAGACCAGGCCACTGCGCCGTTGGCCATGCGCTGATCGACCGCGTCCGCGGCCTTGGCGCGCGCCGTCGAGATCGACGGTCATCATGGCGTTGACGTGATCGTTCCAGGCGTCGATCTGACCGCCCGCCCGTTCGACCGCGGCCCGGGCAGGCCCCCCCGTCTGTCTCGCTATCCGCCATGGTGCTCTCTTTCTCTCCGTACGTCTTGAAGGGTGCGGGCAATGCCAAGCATCGTCAGACTGATTGCTGCATGGCGCGATGTCGAGTTGAATTGCGCGCCAGGGCCTGCCCGCCGGGTAGGCGATCAGAAGCGAGATGAGCGAGCACATATGAACCGATTTGACGGGCGCGTGGCGCTGATCACGGCCGCAGCGACGGGACTGGGCGAGGCCGGCGCGCGGCGGATCGCGTCCGAAGGCGGCCGCGTCACGATCTGGGACCGTGACGCCCAGGCGCTGGAGAAGGCCAAACGCAAGGCCGCCGACGATGGCCTGACCCTCGAGACCGATACCGTCGACATGATGGACCGCGATCAGATCGACCGCGCGGTGGCCCGCCTGGTTGAACGCGAACGCCGCCTCGACGTCCTCGTCAACAACATCGGCGGCTCGCTGCACGTCCCCTTCGCCTTCCTCGAACAGTCCGACGAGGATTGGCACAAGGTGCTCGACATCAACATCATGACCTGCGTCTGGGCGACCCGCGCGGCCCTGCCCCATATGCGCAAGGCCGGCTACGGGCGCATCATCAATATGGGGAGCAAAGCGGGACGCTATGGCTCGCTGTTCGCCGGCACGCCCTATTCAGCAGCCAAGGGCGCGATGCAGTCCTTCACCATCCAGATCGCCCAGGAGTTCGGCCCCGACGGCATCACCTGCAACGCGATCTGCCCCGGCGCGATCCTGACCGAACGCGTCGACAGGTTCCTCGACGAACGCCACACGCCGGAAGAGCGCCAGCGCATCGTCAATTCGATCCCCGTTCGCCGCCAGGGCAAGGTCGAGGATGTCGCCTCGGCCGTCGCCTTTCTGGCGTCAGAAGAAGCCGGCTTCATCACCGGCGCGGCGCTTGACGTCAACGGCGGCCAGGCGATGTCGATTTAGTCAAGCTTCTGCCCAACAACAAAAAACCAACAACCAGCAACCAATCAAAGGATCAGCCGACCGTTATGAGCACGTTCATCCCGTCGACCGCCCGCCCCGCCCAGGGCTTCCGCTACAACGCAACTGTCGCCCATACGATTGCAGCCGCCCTGAAACGTCATGGCGTGAGCGAGGTCTTCGGCCAGTCGTTGCCCTCCATGGTCCACCTTGCCTGCACCCAGCTTGGCATCCGCCAGGTCGCCTACCGCCAGGAAAACACCGGCGGCTACATGGCAGACGGCTATGCACGGACGACCGGCAAGGTCGCCGTTGTCACGGCTCAGAACGGGCCCGCCGCCGCGATCCTCGTGCCCCCGCTTGCCGAAGCGCTCAAAGCTTCGATCCCGATCGTCGCCCTCGTCCAGGAAGTGGCCCGCGACCAGACCGACCGCAACGCCTTCCAGGAACTCGACCACATGAACCTGTTCGCGGGCGTCGCGAAATGGGTCAAGACCGTCACGGTCGCCTCCCGCGTCGAGGACTATATCGACATGGCCTTCGCCGCTGCCGCCTCCGGCCGCCCCGGCCCCGCCGTCCTGATGTTGCCGGCCGACCTGCTCGTCGAGCCCTACGTCGCGGAAGCCGAACGCAAGGTCTCCCTCGGCACCTTCCCGCTCGACCGTATGGCACCCGACCCCGCCCGCATCGCCGAAGCCGCCGATCTGATCGCTAACGCCGAGCGTCCGCTGATCATTGCCGGCGGCGGGGTGCATTCATCCGGCGGCTGCCAGGAACTCGCCGACCTGCAGGAGGCCTGCTCGTTGCCGGTTGCGACCACGACGATGGGCAAGGGGACGGTCTCCGAGCGCCATCCCCTCTCCGTCGGCATCGTCGGCTACTACATGGGCGTCAACGGCCGCACCCATTACCTGCGCGACCTCGTCACCGAGGCCGATGTCGTCCTTCTCGTCGGCAATCGCACCAACCAGAACGGCACCGATAGCTGGAAGCTCTATCCCAAGGGCGCCCGCTACATCCAGATCGACATCGACGGCGAAGAGATCGGCCGCAATTACGAAGCCCTGCGGCTGGCCGGCGACGCCAAGCTCGCGCTTGCAGCCCTCAGGGGCGAACTCGAAAAGCGCGATCTCACGCGCCGTCACGCCGCCCGCAAGGCGATCGAAGAGGCGATCGCGGCGGGCCACGCCAAGTACCTGGACGGCAGCGAGGCGTTGCGCACATCCACGCGCGCGCCCATTCGCCCGGAACGCCTGATGGAGGAACTGAGCCAGCGCCTGAGACCCGACGATATCGTCGTCGCCGATGCCAGTTATTCCTCGATCTGGATTTCGAACTACCTCGTTGCCGAGGAAGTCGGCCAGCGCTTCCTGACGCCGCGTGGTCTTGCCGGGCTCGGCTGGGGTCTGCCGATGGCAATGGGCGCGAAGGTCGGTAATCCGGACCGCCGCGTCATTTGCCTCGCCGGCGACGGTGGCTTCGCCCACTGCTGGGTGGAACTCGAGACCGCACGCCGCATGGGGCTAGCCGTCACGTTGATGGTGCTCAACAACCAGATCCTCGGCTATCAGAAGCACGCCGAGAGCCTGCGCTTTGGCGCTCATACCGACGCGGTCGACTTCGAACCCGTCGACCACGCAGCCATTGCGCGCGCCTGCGGCCTGCCCGGTATCCGCGTTGAGCGGACCGAGGAAATCGGCCCGGCACTCGATCAAGCCCTCGCCAATCAGGAGCAGATGACGCTGATCGACGTGATGACGGACCCCGATGCCCATCCCCCGATCACGCTGTTTGAAGATCTGCAGAACTGATCGTCCGGCCATGGATTAACCATGGCCGGCACCCATTTCAGAAAAGTTTTCTCCTGTGCCCTGGGTAACAGCGCTCCGGTGCGGGTCACGGCATTGTTGGGACATCGGCGGCCCGGAAGGGGCCAAAGAGTTCAACACCAGGACGTGACCCTCAACGCCCACAGGGCTCAATCAACCGGAGAAAACAAATGTTCAAGAAAGCAATCCTCTCAGCCTTCGCCGCACTCACCCTTCTCGTTGCAGCCAACGCGCCGGCAAGTGCGGCGATGGCGATCGCAAAGCCGGAAGCAGGCAAGACCGCAACCGAAAGCCAGATCATCAAGGTTGGCCGTCGCGGTGGCGGCGGCGGCTTCCGCGGTGGACGCGGCTTCCGCCACGGCGGCTTCCGTCGCGGCGGCTTCCGCCACGGTGGCAGGCGTCACCACGGCCGTCATTGGCGCCATGCCCGCTACTGGCACTCAGGCCGCTACTGGGCAAGCCCCTGGGCCTGGTACCGCCACTGCAAGCGCCTCCAGTACCGCGGCTACCGGATCGCCTGCTACCGCCCCTACTGATGGCATCGCGAATGCCGCAACTGATGCAAGGAGGTATTGAAATCCTTCACAAGAAGCCCTGCCGTTCCCCGGCGGGGCTTTTTTATGCTCCGGGGCAATTGAAAACGTGACCGGACCGCGGCCTCTCGCGCCATTGCAGCATGTCAATGCGTGTACCAATATCTGTGCGGCATAATTCGACGAGACAGCAGCACCGGGGAGAAGCGATGACGGCGCCCATCGAAACCGAAATCAACGGCGAGAAGATCACGATCGATGCCGCACCGACAACGCCGCTGCTCTATGTGTTGCGCAACAAGCTGGGCCTGACCGGCACCCGTCACGGTTGCACGACGGGGTACTGCGGGGCCTGCAAGATCATGATCGATGGCCGCCCGATCGCGGCCTGCTCGATCCAGGTCGAAGCGATCGCCGGCCGCAGCGTCCAGACCATCGAATCGATCGAAGATAGCGAAACCGGTCGCCACCTGATGCAGTCTGTGCTCGCCCTCCAGGCCGGCCAATGCGGTTATTGCCTGCCCGGCATGCTGATGGAGGCGCGCGTCATCCTGCGCCGTCATCCCGACTATGGCCGTGACCAGATCGCCGCCGCCCTCGACGGCCACATCTGCCGCTGCGGCAGCCACAACCGGATCCTCGATGCCATCGTCGAGGCGTCCAGGAAGATGAATGCCGGCGACAGTGAAGGAGAAAAGGCATGAGCGTCTCTCCAACGCCGGCCCCGGCCTCACCGAGCCTCGACGCCAATCCGCTCGTGTCTGACTGGCTCGTTTTTCACGAAGACGGCCGCGTCACGCTCAAGACCGGAAAAGTCGAGATCGGCCAGGGTGTGCTCACAGCCCTGGTCCAGATCGCAGCCGATGAACTCGACATACCGCCCGACCGTTTCGACGTCCTCTCCGGCCATACCCGAAAGGGACCGGCCGAGGCCGCCACATCGTCTTCGCTCTCGATGGAAGTCACGGGCCGTGCCGTGCGCCACGCAGCCTCCGCCGCCCGCCATCTTCTGCTCGATGAGGCAGGCCGCCTCCTGCAGGCCGCGCCCGCATCGCTGACCATCGAAGCCGGCGCCATTCGCGTCGAGGGCCGCGAGACCCCGCTGACGATGGCAGGCGTTGCCGCAGCCCGCGACACCCTTGCCGTACCTGTCGCTGACTGGGCCAACCCCAAAGCGGTTGGCGAGCGCCGCCTCGTCGGCACCTCATGGCCGCGTATCGATCTCGAAGCGCGGGTCTCCGGCAGTCCCTATATCCACGACATGAAGCGCCCCGGCATGCGCCACGGACGCATTGTCCATCCCCCCGCCGACGGCCGCACGCTGGTGCGTTTTGACGAAGCAGGCCTGCGCGAGTTCGCTCCTGGCATCGAGGTCGTCCGTGACGGAAGTTTCCTCGGCCTTGTCGGTGATGACGAGGCAGCCGTCATCCGGGCCGCCAACCGCGCGGCCGACTTTGTCGCCTGGTCCGAGGCGGCGGCCCCAACCGTGCCGGTCTTCGAGGCGCTTGCAGCCCTTGCGGGCGAGCCCACGACAGTCCTCGAAAAAGGCGATCCGGCGACCGCCACCGGCCGCCGCTTTTCGATGCGCGTGACCAAGCCCTACACGGCCCACGCCTCCGTTGCGCCTTCCTGCGCCATTGCCACCTTCAACCATGACGGCACCCTCGAAGTCCTGAGCCACACCCAGGCGCCGCACGGGCTGATCGACGGCCTCGCCATCGCGCTCAAAATGAAGGCGGATGACATCACCGTCATTCACGCCCCTGGCGCCGGCACCTATGGTCATAGCGGTCAGGACGATGCAGCCCTTGACGCAACCCTTCTCGCGCGGGCCTTCCCTGGCACGCCGATACGGGTGGTCTGGTCCCGGGCGGATGACTTCGATAGCGCCCCCCTCGGCCCCGCAATGATCGTCGACGTCGGCGCCACACTCGATGAGGCAGGCCGCATCCAGGCCTTCACGCTCGAAGCCCTGAGCCAGCCGCACGCGCGGCGTCCGGGTCGCGGCGGCTTTGCCGATATGCCGTCGGCAAGCCGGCTGGCTGACCCCTTGCCGAAGCCGACGCCCGATGATGTGCCGGCCGCGCGCGGTGGCGGCGCCGATCGCAACGCAGCGCCCGCCTACGATATCGAGAATGTACGGCTGACCAAGCGTATCCTGCGTGATTATCCGATCCGGACGTCCGCGCTGCGCGGGCTTGGCGCCTTCGCCAACGTCTTTGCGATCGAAAGCCTGATCGATGAACTGGCCGCAGCAAGCGACACCTGCCCGCTCGCCTTCCGCCTCGCCCATCTTGCCGACCCGCGCGCCCGCGCCGTCCTCCAGCGCGCAGCCGACATGGCCGGCTGGCCCGGTGCGGCTGATGGCGATGAGGCACTCGGCCTCGGCTTTGCCCGCTACAAGAACAAGTCGGCCTATTGCGCGGTTGCAATGCGCGTCACGCTTGAAGAAGAGATCAAGCTTCTCCACGCCTATGCCGCTGTCGACGCAGGCGAGGTCGTCAATCCCGACGGGCTCAAGAACCAGATCGAGGGCAGCATCCTGCAGGCCGCGAGCTGGACCGTGAAGGAAGCGGTTGCGATCGAAGGCGATCGCGTCGCCGTTGGCGGCTGGGAGAATTACCCGGTCCTGAAGTTCTCCGAGATCCCCCGCGTCGATGTCGACCTCATCGACCATCCGGACCAGCCCTCACTGGGCGCAGGCGAGGCTGGCATCGGACCGGCCGCCGCCGCAATCGGCAACGCCGCCAGCCGCGCCTTGGGCTTGCGGCTGGTCAATCTGCCCTTGACGCGCGATGCGATCCGTCGTGCGATTGAGGAGGCCGACACCGCACCTGCCGTGCGCGAGGGCTAATCGCCGTGCATCCGCACGCTGTTCGTGATCTGGCCAATGAGCTTTAAGGAGAGTCATGGCAACCGAGTCCAATCTCTGGCGGGCGTCCGCCAAGGAAGATTTCGCAACCGCTGCATTGAACGACGCGTTGACGGCCGATCTGGTCATCGTCGGTGGCGGCTACACGGGCTGCTCCGCCGCCCTCCATGCCGCCGAAGCCGGTGCAAGCGTCGTCGTCCTGGAATCTGAAACGGTCGGCCATGGCGGCTCCGGACGCAATTCCGGCCTCGTCAACGCGGGTCTCTGGCTGCCACCAGACGAAGTCGAGAAGATTCTCGGCCCCGAGCAGGGCAAGCGCCTCAATAAATTGCTCGCAGCCGGCCCCGATCTCGTCTTCTCCCTGATCGAGAAGCACGCCATCGAATGCGATGCCGTCCGCAACGGCACGCTGCACTGCGCGCACGCACCATCCGGCATGCGCGACCTGGAAAGCCGCTACAACCAGCAGATTGCGCGCGAAGCCCCCGTCAAGCTGTTGAGCCGCGAGGAGGCCATTGAGCGCACATCAATCGAGACCATCCACGGCGCCTTGTTTGATGCCCGTGCCGGCACCATTCAACCGCTCTCCTATTGCCGTGGTCTCGCCCGCGCCGCCACTGCCGCCGGCGCCAGGATATTCGAACGATCGCCCGCCTTGGCGGTCGCGCATGATGCGGCCGGCTGGCGCGTCACCACCCAATATGGCGAGGTGCGCGCGCCGCGCCTGTTGATCGCAACCAACGCCTATCATCGCCCCGCGGACGGCGTCGCGCCGGTGGAATACACCCCCGTTCACTATTTCCAGCTCGCCACCAAGCCGCTGTCCGACAACCTCGCCCGCACCATCCTGCCCGGCGGCGAGGGGTGTTGGGATACCGCCCCCGTGATGTCGTCGTACCGCTTAGACGCCGCCGGCCGCTTTATTGTCGGCGGCATCGGCGCGCTCAATCATGCCGGCCAGGGTATCCACCGCGCCTGGGCCGAACGCAAGCTGGCAACCCTTGCCCCTGCGCTGGCGCGTCAGCCGATCGAACACGCCTGGTTCGGCCGCATCGCCATGACGGCCGATCATGTGCCGAAAATCAAATCGCTCGGTGGCGCCGGCTACCAGGTGTTCGGTTATTCCGGCCGCGGCATCTCGCCCGGCACGACCTTCGGGCGCGCGCTGGCTAAGGCGCTGCTCTCAAACGATGGCAGCGCCCTGCCGATCGATCCCATCGATGATTATGCCGAACCGCTCCATCGTGTGCGGCAGGGCTACTATGAGCTGGGCGCTACACTCACCCATCTCGTCTCGCGCTGATCATCGACGAGACGTTCGGCCCGCGTCATCGACGCGGGCCGCTCTGAAGTTTCAATGGAGTTTTGCCTATGGCCTGGCGGATCGGCGTCGATATCGGCGGCACGTTCACGGACGTCGCCGTCGTCGAGGAGGCGAGCGGCCGCATCGGCGTTGCCAAGGTGCCAACGACACCGGACGATTTTGCCCGCGGCGTCCTCGAGGGCCTCGAGCAGGTCATGGCGAAATACGCCATTCCCGCCGCCGATGTCGGCCTCCTCGCGCACGCAACCACAATCGTGACCAATGCGATCCTGGAGGAAAAGGGCGCCGATGCAGCCTTGATCATGACGCGCGGCTTCCGCGATGTTCTCGAGCTGCGCCGCTCCGCCCGGCCAGATCTGTACGACCTCTTCCAGGACGCGCCGGCAACCCTGATCCCGCGCCGCAATCGGTTCGAGATCACCGAGCGCGTCGGTGCGGATGGGTCGATCGTGACGCCGCTTGCCGAGCATGAGATCAGCGCGCTGATCGCCGACATCCGCGCGCGTGATGTCGACGCGATCGCCGTCTCGCTGCTCTTCTCGTTCCTCAACCCGGCCAACGAGCGCCGCCTCGGCGAGGCGCTGCGCGCCGCGTTTCCGGAAAAGCCTGTCTATCTCTCATCCGAAGTGCTGCCCGAGATCCGAGAATTCGAGCGCACCTCGACGACATCCGTTTGCGCCTACGTCGGCCCGATCCTCGCCTCCTACCTGGCCCGTCTCGAAGAGGCCGTGACCGGCATCGGCCTGCCCCGCATCTATGTGATGGGCTCGAACGGCGGCGTGTTCGAAGCCGCCGAAGGTGTTGCCATGCCGGCGATGGCGGTCGAGTCCGGCCCCGCAGCCGGCGTCGTCGCAACCAGCCTCGTCGCCAACCAGACCGGCAAACGCGACATCCTCTCCTTCGACATGGGCGGCACCACCGCCAAGGCAAGCCTGATCCGCGACGGACAGTACGAGACGACGCCGGAATACGAGGTCGGCGGCGGCGCCAGCGAGAACCGCTGGATGAACGGCACCGGCCATCCGATCCGCGTCCCCGTGATCGACCTGGCCGAAGTCTCCGCCGGCGGCGGCTCGATCGCGTGGGTCGACCGCGCGGGCTCGCTACGCGTCGGCCCCGCGAGCGCCGGCGCCAATCCGGGTCCGGTCTGCTATCAGCGTGGCGGCACCGAGCCGACGGTGACCGACTGCAACCTGCTGCTGGGATATCTCGATCAACGCTCGCTGCTCGGCGGAGAACTCGCAATCAGCGTCGAGGCGGCCGAGCAGGCCGTGGCTGAGAAGCTCGCAAAGCCTCTTGGCCTCGACGTGCGCCAGGCCGCCGCCGCCGTCATCGATGTCGTCAACCACGCAATGGCCGAAGCGCTCAAGATCGTGTCGGTCCAGCGCGGTTACGACCCGCGCGGCTTTGTGCTCGCAGCCTTCGGTGGCGCAGGTCCCCTCCATGCCGCAGCGCTTGCCGACGAACTCGCCATGCCCGAGGTGCTGTGCCCGCCCATCCCCGGTGCGTTCTCCGCCCTGGGCCTTGTCGGCACGGACCTCAAACGCGACTACGCGCAGACCTTTTTCGAGACGACCGCCACCGCCGATCCCGCCGCACTCGAACAAGCGTTCGCGGGTTTGGAAGAAGCTGGCCGCGCCATGTTGGAACGCGCCCGCGTGCCGGAGGGCCGCCGCCGCTTTGAGCGCTCCGTTGATGCCCGTTATGTGCGCCAGTCCTATGAACTCTCCGTGCCTGCGGGCGAGCCACCCTTCACCCCCGACAGTCTGGCCGCGATCGCCGAGGCTTTCCACGCCCGCCACCGCCAGACGTACGGCCACGACAACCGAAGCGAGCCGGTGCAACTCGTCAACGTCCGCCTCGCTGCAATCGGCGAGATTCCACCTCTCACGATCCGTGACGCCACCGCCGCGCCGGGAACCGATGCCGTAAAGTCCCGCCGCCCGGTCTGGTTCTCCGGCCATGGCGAAAGCGAAGCCCAGATCATCGACCGCGCCCGCTGGCCCGCCGGCAGTTCGGTCGAGGGGCCAGCTGTGATCGAATCGCTGGAATCGACAATTCTCGTGCCGCCCGGTTGGCGCGCGATCATGAACGCCGACGGCTTCGTCGTCATGAACCGCTGAACGGATTGCAGGAAGAGATGAGCGATATGCCCAAAACCCCCACCAATCCCGCGCTCGCCAAGACCGCCGCCGGCGACCCGGCAGCCTTCGAGATCATGAAGAACGCGCTCTACAAGATCGCCGAGGAGATGCGCGTCGTCCTCGCCAAGACGGCCTATTCACCGATCCTGAAGTCAGCCGGAGACTATTCCTGCGGCGTCTTCGATGCGTCAGGCGACATGGTCGCCCAAGGCCCTGACCTGCCGATCCATCTGGGCTCCATGCCCGATGCGGTCCGCGCCATCGTCGACGCCTTCGCCAACGACGTGCACGACGGCGATGTCTTCATCCACAATGACCCTTATTGCGGCGGCAGCCATCTGCCCGACGTCAACGTCATCCGCCCCGCGTTCTATGACGGGCGCCTGCTCGGCTATACGTGTCTTCGCGCCCATTGGCCGGACGTTGGCTCTGCGACGCCGGGAAGCTATGGCGCGGTCACCGAGATCTACGGCGAGGGCCTGCGCCTGCCGCCGATCCGCCTCGTCTCCAGGGGCGAGATGAACACCGACATCGAAAAGATCATTCTCGCCAACGTCCGCACGCCGGACGAGCGCAAGGGCGACCTTGGCGCGCAACTCGCCGCCACCCTCCGCGCCTGCCAGCGCCTCGAAGCCCTCGCCGAACGCTACGGCGCCGACACGTTGATCGCCACCATGGCTGACGTCATGGACTATTCCGAGCGGTTGATGCGCGCCATGCTGTCGGACCTGCCCGACGGCGAAGGCGCCTTCGCCGACCACCTCGATGGCGACGGCATCCCCGATGACGACGAGGGCGGCGATGCGCCGATCCACATCAAGATGAAGGTCGTCAAGACCGGCGACGAGATTGTCGTCGATTTCGCGGGCACCGATCCGAAGACCGCAGGCCCGATCAATGCGCCGCTTTCCGTCACCGCGTCCGGCGTCTATTGCGGCCTCAAGACCGCGATCGACCCGAACAGCCTGATCCCGCCGAACTCCGGCTGCTGGCGCGCGATCACGGTCACCGCGCCGAAGGGGTCGCTGTTGAATGCCGAGTTCCCGAGCCCCGTCGTCTATGCCAACCACGAGATCTCCCACCGCCTCGCCGACATGGTGATGGGGGCGCTTGCCCATTTCTGGCCCGGCCAGGTAATGGCGTGCAGTCAGGGCACCAGCGCGATCCTCACCCTTGGCGGTGTCGACCCGCGCTCCGGCAATCGCTACGTCTCCTATGAAACGATCAAGGGCGGTTTCGGCGCCAGACCCAACAAGGATGGCATCAACACGATTGCGAGCGGCATCTCGAACACCATGAACACACCCGTCGAGGTGCTCGAGATGGCGTTTCCGATGCGCATCCTCGAATACACCATCGCCCCCGACACCGGCGGCGCGGGCACCTTTCGCGGCGGCAATGGCGCGCGCCGCGTCTGGCAGCTTTTGGACGAGGCAGAAGCCACCGGCACATTGTGCATGGAGCGCATGACCTCCCCGCCCTTCGGCCTCGCAGGCGGCGCGGCGGGCGCCGCCGCCACCGTCACGATCCGCACGCCCGATGGCGCGGTCCGCGGCCTGCCGAGCAAGGGCGCCTTCAAAGTGCCGGGTGGTGCCATCGTCGAGATGCTGACACCCGGCTCGGGTGGTTTCGGCGATCCGGCGAAGCGCGACCCGGACGCCATCGCCCGTGACCTCGAGGAAGGTTACGTGACGCCGGAGGGTGTGGCACGCGACTACAAGTCCCGCTAGGCCCGAGTCTGCTTGGCCACACACGTTTCATCATTCCATGCCAGCGGCTGGGTTTGGTTTGGTGGTTTGTCGCGGGTTGTGGGATTCTACTTCTGATTGATTCTCACGCACGACGGAAAAGTCGCAATGAGCCTCAGGTTGGCGGTGGCAGTTGTGCTCGTGGCGGGCGCCGGGCTCGCAGCGCTCACCATCGCAGATAGGCCTGGCGATAGGCGCCACCCAGCGGCCCTGCAGGCAGAGCCCGCGCCTGGGCTCGCACCTCGACCGGCACCTGGGCTGGCGCTGGCCAGTTCATCCCCGCGCGAGATCGCGAAGAAACCGGCTGAGCCCGCCCCATCACCCGTGCTGACACCGAAGCTCGCACCAACCGGGATTGTCCCCTCGATCGCACTCGAGGCCTTTCTCGCCCACGACTATCCAGCCTTCTGGCAACACAAGGCCATCGCTGTCGGCCCCGATGGCGTCTTCGCCGCAGCCTTCCGCGAGCCGGACCCGCAGACCGCAATCGACGTGGCTCAGTCAAAGTGCAAAGAGAAGCTGCGGTGGCATGCCGATCCTGTTCACCGTCGGGCGTCGTGCCGGCCAGTCGCCGTGAACGAAGTGATTGCCTTGCGTGCGGATCAACAAACGGCAGCACAACCGCAAGCGTCAAAGCCGATCGGTAACGTCGTCCTCACCCGGACAACGGATGCGCCACCGGCCGAGCCATCCGCCGTGCCATCTGCAAAGTGGACGCTACTGCGCATCAGCGCGTGCGGCGCAAACGCGGATCGGCCCTGGCACAAGAGTTGGCGGGACTTCTTTGCAGCCCATCGCGTGCCCGAGGCGCATCTTGAGTTGACCGCACCGCCGGGCGCAGCCCGCCCCTGCCCGCGCGACGGTGCCGCATATGATCGCTTCCTGCGCTGGAACCGCGCACGGCTGAAGTCAGCGCTGGCCCGCGTGCGGGCGGCATCGCCAAAGAGCGCGCGGGAGGTCTTGATCTGGGCCGACGCGGGGGCGGCCGACGTGGTCCACGCCACGCCGATCACGTCCCCGGTCCGCGTGATCACGACCAACGCGCCGTGCACCTTGAGCCTGTCGCGCCATTCACTTCTCCCGCCAGCCATCAAGGTCGCAGCCTTCGTCGCGCGCGCGGATGCCGACCTCGAACGCGCCGCGCGCCGCCGCGCCCAGCCGGGGATCCAGAGAGCCTGCGCCGAGGCGGCAAAGCAGCGCCCCGGTCTTCAGGTCATCGCCTTGCCGGGCAAGCCCCGCTTTCCCCTGTGGAGCGCGGAGGTCATGGCGAAACTCGCAGCCCTCACGGCGCTGCCGCCCATCCACCTCACATCCGACCCGTCCGAGCGCCTCGACTTCCTGCCGTTCGAGGCGCACCGCTTCTTTACGAAGGCCTTCTCGCTCCACGCCAGCAACCGCGCGATGGTCATTTCACGGCACGGTCGCATGTTCGTGGCGGCAGGCCATCGCAGCTCCTCCGATGCCGTCCAGGAAGCGCTCTATCAGTGCCGCAATGTCGCTGGAGAAAACGGCTTCATCGCCTCCCAAAGCGCGCCCTGCATCCTCTTCGCGATCAACGACAAAGTCGTCTTCCGCGAAACCTGAACGAGGCTCCAAAGTCGCAGCATTGCTGCCCACTTGCCGGAAAATGCCGCCGCAGGCCTTGCCCTCGGCGCAGGCGCGCCGTAACGCTCAAGACCTTGCTGTAACGGCGATAGACCGCAATGCTTCTTGAGATCACATTGAACGCGCCATCGGGCGCTGGCTATGACGCGCGCGACCTCGGGTTTCTTCTCCACAAGAACCCCGACAACGTCCACTCGCGCGAGGCAGCCGGCGGCACCGCCTACGTCTTCTTCTCCGAAGCGACGCCCGAGCGGGCAACCGCCGTCCTCCATCTCGACATCGACCCCGTCGCCCTCGTACGCGGCCGTGGCCAGGGCTCGGAAGGCCTGCTCGACCAGTACGTCAATGACCGTCCCTACACCGCGAATTCGTTTCTCGCCGTTGCCCTCGGCCGCAGTTTCGGCCAGACGATTTCCGGCAAGTCGAAGGAGCGCCAGGCGCTGGCGGATCGCCCCTTGCCGCTGACCGTGCGCCTCGCCCCTGTCGCAGCCTCCGGCGGCCTCGAAGTCGCAGAGCGCCTGTTCGCCCCCCTCGGCTACACGATCGCCGCGAAGACGGTCTTTGCTGCAAACGAAGGCGTCCGCCCCCTCCTCGACCTGACGCTGACGGGTGAGGTGCGCCTGGCTGACGCGCTCAATCACATCTACGTGCTGCTTCCCGTCATCGACAACGACAAGCATTACTGGATCAACCGCGACGAGATCGACACGCTGGTCAAGAAGGGCGAAGGCTGGCTCGCCAGCCATCCCGCCAAGGAGTTGATCGCCAGGCGTGCGCTCGGCAATCGCCGCGAACTGGTTCACGCAGCCCTCGACCGCCTGCTCGAGGCTGATGCCACGGAAGACGAGGGCCCAGCAGACGAGGTCACAGCCGACGTGCCCGTAAGTGAGGCATCAGAAGAAACAGCGACCCCCGTTCACGCGAAGGCTGCCGCCGAAGCCGCCCTCGAAAAGCCGCTGCGCCTGCACGACATCCGCCTCGATACCGTGGCCGGCGAGATCAAGCGCCTCGGCGCATCCAGTGTCCTCGATCTCGGCTGTGGCGAAGGCCGCCTCATCGCGCGCCTGATCAAGGAGCGCGGCCTCAATCGCATCGTCGGCGTCGACCCCTCGGTGCGCACGCTCGAGGTCGCAGCCCGCCGCCTCCACCTCAACACTGCCGGCGAAGCGCTGCGCGCGCGCGTCAGCCTGCAGATGGGCAGCCTCACCTACGGTGACCGCCGCTGGGCGGGCTTCGATGCGGCCTGTCTCGTCGAAGTCATCGAGCACATCGACTTGGCCCGCCTTTCGGCCCTGGAGCAGTCGCTGTTTGCAGTCGCCCGCCCGCGCCATGTGATCGTCACGACGCCGAACCGCGAATACAACGCCTTGTTCGAGAATATGGCCGCGGACCAGCTGCGCCACGGCGACCATCGCTTCGAATGGACCCGCGCCGAGTTCCGCGACTGGGCCGAAGGCGTTGCCGCGCGCAATGCCTACGCCGTCAGCTTTGCGGACCTGGGCCCTGTTGATGCAACCCACGGCGCCCCCTCCCAGATGGCGGTCTTCTCGCCGCCGGACGAGATCGTATCGGGGGAGGCGGGCGCATGAAGATTGCAATTCCCGATTTCGCGCTCGTTGTCCTGATCGGCCCGACCGGCTCCGGCAAATCGAGCTTTGCGCGGAAACATTTTCTGGAAACGGAAATCGTCTCTTCCGATCAGTGCCGTGCTTTGGTCTCCGATGATGAGACCAGCCAGGACTCGACAGCGGACGCCTTCGACCTGCTGCATCACTGGGCCGGCCTGCGCCTCAAGCGCCGCAAGCTCACCGTCATCGACGCAACCAGTGTCCAGCGTGCCGATCGCGCCCGCCTTGTTGCGCTTGCCCGCAGGCATCACGCCCTCCCGGTCGCCCTCGTCCTCGATATCGACCCCGACATCTGTCACGCCCGCAACGAGGGCCGCGCGAACCGGGCCTTCGGCGCGCACGTGCCGCGCAACCATTCCCGCGCCCTGCGCCGCAGTCTCAAAGGCCTCGGCCGCGAGGGCTTTCGCCACGTCCATGTGATGCGCTCGCCAGAGCACGCAGACGCACTCGAAATCGTCCGCGAGCCGCTCTGGACCGACTGCCGCAGCGAGCACGGCCCCTTCGACATCATCGGCGACGTTCACGGCTGCTTCGATGAACTGGCCGAATTGATGACCGGCCTCGGTTACGCAATCGATGACTTCGACCCGGCCGGTGAAGACCTCTTCTCCGCGCGTCATCCGGAAGGGCGCATCGCCTTCTTCGTCGGCGACCTCACCGATCGCGGCCCCAGAAACGCCGATGTCCTGCGCCTCGTGATGGGGATGTGTGCCGAGGGCAGCGGGCGCTGCGTGATCGGCAATCACGACTTCAAGCTCCACAAATGGCTCAAGGGCCGCAAGGTGACGCTGACCCACGGCCTCGACCTGACGGCGGCCGAACTGGAGAACCAAATCCGACGCCTTCCGCGCCACCGCTGCGAAGTTCATCGACAACCTGCGCTCCCACGCCTGGCTGGCCGGCGGCAGGCTCGTCATCGCCCACGCCGGCCTCAAGGAGGAGATGCACGGACGCGGCTCAGGCGCGGTGAGGAACTTTGCGATGTTCGGCGAGACCACCGGCGAGGTCGACGAATTCGGCCTGCCCGTGCGCCTCGACTGGGCCCGCAACTATCGCGGCGAAGCGGAAGTCGTCCACGGCCACACGCCCATGCCCGAGGCGCAATGGCTCAACAATACGCTGTGCATCGATACCGGCTGCTGCTTCGGCAACAAGCTCACCGCGCTGCGCTGGCCTGAACGTGAAATCGTCTCGGTGGCAGCCCGCCGCGAATACGCCGAGCCGATGAAGCGGCTGGAAAATAACGCCCGCACCGCCCAGCAGGATAACGACCGCCTGCTCTATTTCGATGATTTCGCAACCAAGCAGCGCATCGCCCACCGCTTCGGCGGCACCGTCCTGATCCCCGAGGAGAACGCGCTCGCAGCCCTTGAGGTCATGAGCCGCTTCGCGGTCGATCCGCGCTGGCTGGTCTATCTTCCCCCCAC
The DNA here is from genome assembly GCA_963696075.1 of uncultured Alphaproteobacteria bacterium. Taxonomy (GTDB): domain Bacteria; phylum Pseudomonadota; class Alphaproteobacteria; order Rhizobiales; family Hyphomicrobiaceae; genus CAJQQK01. Next base: position 873,064 of record CAVOJD010000006.1, read on the forward strand.
CATGGCCGCCTGCCCGACCGCACCGGAGGGCCCGTTCCTCGAGCACCCGCGCGAGGCGATCGAGTATTTCAGGGCGCGCGACGTCAGCGAGCTGGTCGTCGAGGAAAAGCACATGGGCTCGCGCGCGTTGCTCGTCGTCTGCCGTAGCCACGAGGCAGCCGCCGCCCGCTTCGGCGTCGAGGACGGCAAGGCCGGCGTCATCTTTACGCGCACCGGCCGTCCCTTCTTCAACGATGACGCCCTCGAAGCCTCCGTCATCGCGCGCCTGGCCGAAGCAGCAGCCAGCGCCGGCCTGTGGGCCGAACTCGAAACCGACTGGCTGCTTCTCGACGCCGAGATCATGCCCTGGTCCGCCAAGGCTCAGGACCTGTTGCGCCGCCAGTATTACCCGACCGTCGAAGCGGCCCGGACATCGGCGGCCCTGCTCACCGATGCGCTCGCGAAAGCGCCGGCCGGCGCTGAACTCGAAATGCTGCGCGCAAAAGCAGCCCACCGCGCCGACGCCGCAGACCGAATGGGCCGCACGATCGACGGGTACTGCTGGGAGGCGACGTCGATCGACGACTATCGCATCGCCCCCTTCCACCTGCTCGCAGCCGAAGGCCGCGTGTTCGACGGGGAAACCCATGTCTGGCACATGGAACACGCAGCCCGCCTCGCCGCCGCCGACCCGATCCTGACCGCGACCGGCTGGAGACGCTTTTCGCCCGAGAGCGAAAGCGACGTCACCGAGATCGTCGACTGGTGGCTGCAACACACAGCGGCCGGCGGCGAAGGGTTTGTCTTCAAGCCGCTCGATTTTCTCATGCGCGGCGAGAAGGGCCTCATTCAGCCCGCCATGAAGGTGCGCGGGCCGGATTACCTGCGCATCATCTACGGGCCTGAATACGACGCCCCCGCCAACATCGAGCGCCTGCGCCGGCGCGGGCTCGGCCGCAAGTTCTCGCTGGCCGACCGCGAATTCAAGCTTGGCCTCGAAGGCCTTCACCGCTTCATCGAGAAGAAGCCGCTGGCCCAGGTCCACCAGTGTGCCCTCGGCGTGCTGGCACTCGAAAGCGAGCCCGTCGACCCTCGCCTGTGATGGTGGCCGCCAGCACGGATGGGCCAACACCGATGGGCCAGCACCGATGCGGTCGTCCGCAACGACCCTCTCCCGCGATCGCGCCGAATGGGTTAGATAGCGCCTGAAGAGTTATCCGCCGCCAGGAGCTGTCACCCATGAATGATGCAGAACGCGCCGGCACCGAATTGCCGCTTCTGTTCACCCCGATCAAGCTCAAGTCCGTGACCGCGCGCAATCGCATCGTCGCCTCCCCGATGTGTCAGTATGCCTCCCAGGATGGCGCGCCGAATGATTGGCAACTCGCCCACCTCGGCCGTCTCGCAATCGGCGGATGCGGCATTGTCTTCGGCGAGGAGACAGGCGTCGAAGCGCGTGGGCGCAAGACCTATACCTGCGCCGGCATCTGGGACGATGCGCACATCCCGGCGTATCGCCGCATCAATGATTTCCTGCGCGCCTACGATGCTGTCCCCGCCATCCAACTCGGCCACGCGGGCCGCAAAGCCTCGTGCCATGATGCGATCAAGAACTGGGTTCCGTTGACGGACGCCGACGCCGCAGACGGCCTGCCGCCGTGGCAGGCGATCGCCCCGAGCGCCATCCCCCAGACGCCGGACCACCCCGTGCCGAAGGCGATGAGCGAGGAGGACATGGCCGACGTCATCGCAGCCTTCGCCGCCGCCGCCCGCCGCTCCCTTGCCGCCGGCTACGACATTCTCGAGATCCACGGCGCCCACGGCTACCTGCTGCACCAGTTCCTCTCGCCGCTGACGAACACGCGCAACGACGCCTTCGGCGGCCCCCGCGAGAACCGCATGCGCTTTCCCCTCGAGGTGGCGCGTGCGACGCGAGCCGCCTGGCCGGATGACAAGCCGCTGTTCTATCGGATCTCCGCTGTCGACGGTCAGGGCGGCATGTGGAACATCGAGGATTCGATTTGCTTCGCGCGCGCTCTGAAGGACGAAGGCGTCGACATGATTGATTGTTCATCCGGCGGCATTGTCGGCTCAGCCAGCATGTCGACGGTGCCGCGCCTGCCCGCATTCCAGGTGCCCTTTTCCGAACGCGTCAGGAACGAGGCCGGCATTGGCACGATGGCGGTTGGCCTGATCACCGAGGCCCAACAGGCCGAGTCGATCCTGCGCAAGGGCCAGGCCGACCTGATCGCCATCGCGCGTGAATTGATGTGGTATGCCGATTGGCCCGCCCATGCCGCGAAGGCTTTGGGATTGGACGACCACCGCTTCATGCCCGAGCGCTATGCCCATCGCCTGCGATTGCGTGATGCCCAGGCCGCCATGCCGATCAATCAACCGACGCCTGAGAACTATGCTGTGCTATCCGAATTGGCGGGAACGCGCGTGAGCGCCGATGACTGATCATCACGCTGGCGTTCGGGTGCTGCTTGCAGGCTGATAAATTTTACGCCAAGCTCTCTTGTACCGGAGTGATGCGCTCACTAAGAGGCGCCGCTCTCGACTAGTCCAGGGAGGAACTGAATGTCTCGTTTGACAAGTGGCAGCCTTGCGCTTGCCGCCCTTATCGCAGCGTCGGCATCTGTGCCAGCCGTCGCCGCTGACAACGTAATGAACTTCAACATCTTCGGCCCCAAGCGTGCCGTGACCAAGGGCATCGAGGTGGTGGCTGACGCCGTCAACGAGATGGCCGGTGGCGCAGCCGAAGTGAAGATCCATTACGGCGCAGCACTTGGCCCCCAGAAGCAGACGCCGGAATCGATCAAGACCAATGGCTACGAAGGTGGCCAGATGTGCGTCGGTTACTACCCCAACAAGTTCCCGCTGCTGAGCGTGATGGAACTGCCCTTCCTTCTGCCGGTCGACATTCAGGCCCGCGCAAAAGTCGAAACTGCGGTGTTCAACCATCCCGACATCGTCAAGGAAATGACGACCCGCTGGAACAGCATTTACTTCGCCCCCGCCTTGCTGCCGGCCTATGAGTTCATGGGCAACAAGCGCATCGCCACAGCCGCCGACATGAAGGGCGTCAAGATGCGCATCTCCGGCCTGAACGCCTCCGCGCTTCAGGAGTTTGGCGCCGTGCCGACGATGGTGACGGCACCGGAAGGCTACACCGCCCTCGAGCGCGGCACGATCGACAGCTTCGGCTTCCCGTATTCGTATGCCTTCGGTGCCTACAAGATGTACGAAGTCTCGAAGTACTCCACCGAAGGCATCGCGATGAGTGGCTTCATGTGCTGGCAGGGCGTCTCCGTTGACTCCTACAACAAGCTGCCGGACAACGTGAAGCAGGCGTTGCCGGACATTCAGGCCAAGGCGCAGCAGGAAATGATCAAGGCCTACGAAGAGGCGGACAATAAGTGGATTCCGGTCTTCAAGGAGAAGCTTGAGGTCGTCCAGTTCCCGCCGGAAGAGCGCGCGAAGCTTGCGAACGGTGCATCAAAGTTCTGGGCGAAATGGGCTGACGAACAGGAAGCCAAGGGCCGTCCCGGCAAGATGATACTTGAATTCGTGAAAGCAGAAGTCGCCAAGGCGACCGGGAACTAGCTCCGGTTGCTGCCTGGCGTTACGCGAATGGCGGGCCGGACCAATTGGCGTCGGCCCGCAGCGTCCCTTTGACTTTCCAGTTGAGCTGACTCAATCCGTCCGGCGCCCCGCGGCTCCGAAGAACGGGAGACATCACGCGTGCACGAATTACTTACTCTTGCGATCGTCGTTGCAGTAGCGATGGTCATTATCGCGTTCGCTTTGCGCCTGATTGGCCCCGCCGTTCGCATCATTGAAAAGGTCCTGCTGCTCGGTTCGGTCCTGGTGATACTTGGCGTCATGCTGTTCGTGTGTGCCGAGGTATTGATGCGCTATATGTTCAATGCGCCGATCCCCGGTCACCTCGAAGGTTCTGAACTCGTTGTCCCGGTAATCGTCTTCCTGGCTTTGTCGTTTACCCAGGCAACCCACGGCCACGTCGGCATGGACCTGCTCGTCGACAACATACCGCCCGGCGCGCAGCGCATCCTGTCGATCATAACGCTGTTCGCCTCGATCTTCGTATGCGCCGTCGTTGCGTGGTTCAGCTACAAGAATGCCTATCAGCTCTGGGAGTACGACGACGTCACCATGACGCCGCCCTACTTCAAGACATGGCCGGCTGCCTCCGCAATCCCGCTCGGCTACGCGCTCTGTGCGGTGCGCATGTATATCCAGGCCCTTCACCTGATCGCACCAGCGACCTTCCCCGCCTACGAGCCCGAACTGCCTGATCCTGAACACGTGATGGTGGGCAGCGAATGAACAGCTATTCCCCCCCATCATCCGCCCGCCGTCCGCTGACTGGCGCGGTGAAGAGGCACTGATATGGAACCGATCGAACTGGGCGTACTGTCGCTCCTGGTGCTCACCCTACTCTTGATGACCGGTATGCGCATTGCGTTTGCCACAGCCATTTGCGGCTTTGCCGGGCTGTGGATGTTGCGCGGTTACGATGCCGCCGCGATGCTGTCTGCGACCTCGATTTACGGGCACATAACCAACTACAACCTGCTCGTCCTGCCGCTCTTCATCTTGATGGGCTACTTCGCCTTCTACGCCGGCATCACGCGCGACCTCTACTTTGCCGCGCGCCAATGGTTCGGCAATCTGCCCGGCGGCCTTGCGATCGCGACAATCTTCGGATCTGCCGGTTTCGCCGCCGCCTGCGGTGCCTCCACCGCGTCAGCCGCCGTGATGGGTCGCGTCGCGCTGCCTGAACTGGAGAAATACGGCTACGACAAGAAGATCGCGACCGGCTGTGTCGCCGCCGGCGGCACGCTCGCGACCATGATCCCACCCTCGGTGCTGATGGTCATCTACGGGTTTATCGCAGAAGAATCGATTGGCGCGCTGCTCCTTGCCGGCATTCTGCCGGGCCTCCTTGAGGCCTTCAGCTATGTCGTCATGCTCTACATCCGCTTCAAGATTAACCCGAAGCTCGGCCCCCCGATGGCGCCGATCCCGTTCAAGGAAAAGGTCAAGTCGCTCTCTGGTGTGCGCGGCATGGTCGTCCTGATCGTGCTCGTGATGGGCTCGATTTATTCGGGTCTCGCAACCCCGACAGAAGCCGCCGGCGTCGGCGCCATGGGCGCCTTCCTGATGGCCTTGCCGCGCATGAAGGGCATGGACTTCTGGAACGCCTGCCTCGAGACCGCACGCACGACATCGCTGATCTTCGCGATCATTGCTGGCGTCCTGATCTACGTGCACTTCCTCGGTTTCACCGGTATGCCAGCTGCCGTCGCCGAATGGATCGTCGGCCTCGAGATGAGCCCGACCTTGGTCCTGATCTGCATCCTGGCGCTCTATCTGGTGCTCGGCATGTTCCTCGACGGCATCGGCATGTTGCTTTTGACCGTGCCGATCATTCTCCCGGCCATCAAGCAACTCGGCATCGACCCGATCGTCTTCGGCGTCCTCGTCGTGCGCATGGTCGAGATCGGCCTGATCACGCCGCCTGTCGGCCTCAATGTTTATGTCCTGAAGGGCGTCGCCAAAGGCGTCTCCATGGGGGACATGTTCAAGGGCTGCGGCTGGTTCGTCTTCGTCGATCTGATCAACGTTGCGATACTCATCGCCTTCCCGTCGATCATCCTCCTCATTCCGTCTACGATGATCCGATAACCCGGTTGGCGGCAGGGTTCCATGCGCTGAGCATTGAGCCCTGCCACGCCGGTCCGGATAACTCCTGAAGACCACCCCACCATCACGCTCGGCAGGGACGCCAATGCCCGCACCACAAAAAACCGTTGTCCGCTTCGACCTCTGGGTTCACCCCGATTTTGTCACCCGCCTTGAGGCACAAGGTGACATCGACTTCCACCTCCTCCAGCAGGATGACGAGGCCACCGCCTGGTCCGCCTTTGAGAAGGCGCACGCCTACCACATCGGCGCCGGCAAGGATGATCTGATGCAGCAGTGGTGGGCCACGGATGATCTGTTCGCGCGCGCGCCGAACCTCCTCATCGTCGCCTCCGCCGGCGCAGGCTACGACACCTCCGACGTCGACGCCTGCACCCGCGCCGGCGTTCTGTTGTGCAACCAGGCCGGCGGCAACGCCCGCTCTGTTGCCGAACACACCCTCGGCCTGATGCTCGATCTGACCAAGCGCATCACCGAGACGGATCGCCATCTGCGCGCCTCGCGCGGCTATACGCGTGAGGATCTGATGGGCCGCGAACTGGCCGGCCGCACGATTGGCCTGGTCGGCATCGGCCACGTCGGCACCATGGTTGCGAGTATGGCCAAGGCCTTCGCCATGGACGTCGTGGCGACCGACCCGAACGTCGATGCCGATGAAGTTGCCCGCCGCGGCGCCCGCAAGGTCGAACTCGATGAACTGCTCAGCACGTCGGATTTTGTCTCGATCCATTGTCCGAAGATCCCGACAACCGTCGGCATGATTGGCGAGAAGCAGTTTGGCGCCATGAAGCCGGGCGCGATTTTCATCACCACGGCCCGGGGCGGCATCCACGATGAAGCAGCGCTCGCAGCGGCGATGGACAGCGGCCACGTCGCCGGCGCCGGCCTCGATGTCTGGGATGCCGAACCGCCGCCGCTCGACCATCCCCTGCTGCCACGCGACAACGTCGTCTCGACGTTCCACACCGCCGGCGTCACCCACGAAGCGCGCCAGCGCATGGCCCAGTTTGCCGCCGACCAGATCATCGAGTGCCTGGCCGGTCGCCGTCCGCCGCGCATCCTGAACCCTGAGGCGTGGCCACGGTTTGCCGAACGCTTCGAAGCGATTTTCGGCAAGACGCCGGCGTAATCAGTCGTCGGTTCGCAAACTCAGAGCGCGAGGCCGAGCCAGGGATCGCGTCCCCGCTGCGGTTCGCCATCGCTCGCTTGACCGGCGTTGGTTTCATGTCTGCGACGCAGGTAGGCCTGAACGGGGTCGTCCTGCATGGTTAGGGGGTGACCGGCGCTTGTCGGGCCGGAATGGCTGGGGCGGTGTCCTGCAATCGTCATCGGTCTTTCTCCAGGCGTTGTGTGTTGCCGTCGGAGATAAGCCATTGCGACGCGCGGCGCTGTGCCGTGCGGTACAACGGCTCTGGGCGGCGATATCGGATCGGGGCCCCGATCTAATCGTTTGAGTGTGCGGGTGATTCCCTTTCCAAATTATTGAGATAACGCTTAGCCCCGTGCCAACGTTCCAATCGTCAGGCGTTTCAACGCAGCAAAAAGGCCCAAGCCGCGCCGTGCGGATTGGGCCTTTCCTGAGGTCGTTGCTGTGGCCTGATGGGGGGCTTATTCCGCGGCCACGGTCCGGTGCGCGCCAACCAGGCGGTCGGGCAGCACCATCGCAATGATCATGAACAAGACGCCCATGCCGAGGCCAATCCACTCGCCCGGAATACCGCTGATCAGCGCCGGATAGGACGTGCCGGTGATATCACCGAGCGTCGACTTGCCGCCGGCGATTTCCTCAAGCAGCCCCATCGATTTCACCTGAGTGTAGGTGACCATGTAGGCAGCGGCCCCAACGAGCCCGCCGACTGCGAAGAAGATCGCATCAATGCGCCCCGTCGCAGCCGCCGTCAGCCCGGTGCCGGGACAGTAGCCCGCGACCGCGAAACCGAGGCCGAGCAGAATGCCGCCGACGAAGACGCCGATGTAGGCGGACTTGACCGAGAGGTGGCCGGGATCAACCAGGCCGCTGAGCAGCCCCGCGAACGTCAACACCGCGGCAACCCCGATCCCCATCAGGATCGTCTTCATGAGATGCAGGTTGGTGAGGTTGAGCATCCGGATGATGTAGCCCGGGTTCGTGGCACCGATGCGGTCCAGCACGAAGCCGAACGCCGCCCCGATAACAATGGCGAGGATGATGGTCATGGTCATCTCAGGCCTCCTTTCTGAACAGATAGAGCGCCGTCGGAATGCCGGCGAGGAAGGCGCCGGCCGCAAAGATGAAGCCGGATGATGCCGTCTGCATCATGCCGCTCATCATGTGCCCGGATGTACACCCGCCCGCCATCCGCGCGCCGTAGAGGACGAGGAAGCCGGCGAGAAACGCAGCCGCGAACCGCTTGGCGCCCGAATCGCCGAAATTGGCGCGCCACACCGCCGGCATGATCGCCTCACCGCGCGCATTCCCACCCCGCAGCATCATCGAAACGAACGCACCAACCATCATCGCGATCACGAATACGAAGCTGTAGTTGAGCGGGTTGGCGACATTCTTGGCATAGCTGCCGCCGCTCTTGGCGAGATACGCATTGGGGCTGGTGAAGCCGCTCTTGGCCTCGCTCGACGGCACCACAACCGAATTGTCGATCGCATCCCAAAGGATGCCGTCCAAGATAACGAACTGGGTCGAGACCCCGATCGGTTTGACGAGAAGCACAGCCGCGAAGAATACGATGCCGAGCGCCAAGCCTCCCGTTTTCCAGGAAAGCGTCATGAGATTATCCTCCTATACATTCCTAAAGATGAATGTATAAGCGGTCTGGAACAGCCGGCATTGATCTGGGTCAAAGTTCAGTGGGTCAAAGCCAGTGGGTCAAGGTGCATTAGCCCGAGGCGCAGAAGACCAGAAGGCGGGGTCATCCCGGCCGCCGCGCCCCGGCGCTAGCGCCGCCGCGCCACGATGAACCGCCTCGACATTTTGCCGGGATCGACGCCGGTCTCGATAATCTCGAAGCCCGCGTTCTCAACCGCCCCATCAAGTTCATCGATGCCGAGAAAGCGCACATAGGGCGCCTTGCCAAACGCCTGCATCACCGAGACCATCGGCTTCATGTACCAGCGCTGGCCAGCCAGGCAGACCGTCTTCGAAATGAACAGGCCGCCCGGTCTGACGAGGACAGCAACCCGTTGAAGCGTCGCTTCGAGGTCATCGAGGAGATGCAACATGTTGAACGCCAGCACGGCATCGAAGGTGCGCCCATCGAGGCGCACATCATCGGCCGTTGCGACAACGAATTCGACGTTGGAAATCGATTGCTCGCGCGCCTTGCTCTCGGCGATTTCGATCATCTTCGCCGATATATCGGTCGCGAGGATATGACGCGCACCATCCGCGAGCTTCAGCGCCGTCGTGCCCGTCCCGCACCCCAGTTCGAGCACATCGTCGTCGCGCGAAAGATGCGCCCGTGTCCGCGCGAGCGTCCTTTCGTATGACGCCTCGTCCTTGATCGGGCTCTTGGCATAGCCGGCCGCGGCCTTGTCCCAGAAAGTTCGAGACCCAGCCATTGGCCTATACCTCAGTTGCGCGGCGGCAGTATCGCCCGTCGATGCTCAAGCACATCCTCCAGTGCGGCAACGAACCCGTCAAGGTCTTCCTCGGTGACGACCATCGACAGCGCAATGAAGCCGCGCCGCGCCATGTAGTAGCCGCGCTCGAGGAGATCGAAGAAGACAAGCTCCTTGAGGCGGTCGTCCGAGTTGACCAGGTCGCGCGGCGACAAGACCGGCCCCGCCATGCCGTGCAGGTTCATCAGCGAGCCCTTGCCGCTGAAATGGAGCGCCACGTCATGGCGCTCGAACGTGTCGTTGAGCCGCTTGCGCAACTGCTCGCCACGTGCATGCAGCGCCTCGGCCGCATCGCTGGTGAACACCTCACCAAGTGCTGTAACGCCAGCCGTCATCGACAAGATGTTATTGTTGAAAGTGCCGGCGTGCGGCATCGCCCCCGGCGTGCTCGGATCGTAGATCGCCATCAGATCACGTCGTCCGCCGTAGCCCCCAAACGTCATGCCGCCGGCAACCCATTTGCCGATCGTCATCAGGTCTGGTCGAACGCCTGCCATCTCACCGCCCCCGTGCCGGCCGAACCGCGAGGTCATCACCTCGTCGAGGATCATCAGCGCGCCGGCCGTCGTGGTCTCTTCCCGGATCATTTTCAGGAACGCTTCCGTGGCAGGAATGCACCCGCCAGTGCCCAGCATCGGCTCCAGTAGAACGCATGAAAGATCGGCAGCGTTCGCCTGGATCAGCGCACGGGTTCCCTCGATGTCGTTGTAGGGCGCAACGATGAACTCATAAGGCGCATTGATCGGGATCCCGCCATCGCCGAACGCGAGCAGGCCGCCGTGATAGCCGCCATGGAAAACCATGATCTTCGATCGCCCCGTCGCATGGCGCGCGGTGGAAACCGCCATCAGGTTGGCTTCAGTGCCCGAATTGGTGAAGCGAACCGATTGCAGTGCGGGAAAGCGTTCCGTGACCAGCGCGCCAAGCTTGGCTTCGGCCTCGCTGTGGGCGCTGAGATTGACACCGCCCTTAAGCGCGCGCTGGATCGAGTCCAGGATGACCGGATGGCTGTGGCCGAACACGCCGGCGGTATATTCGCCCAGCAGGTTGAGATATTTGTTCCCATCGACATCCCAGATGAACGCGCCTTCTCCGCGTTCCGCCCGCAACGGAAAGGGACCATAATAAAGCACCGTTCGCGTGTTGCCGCCGGGCAGATGCTTGCAGGCTTCGGCGTGGATTGCCGCCGACTTGGGCCGCGCCGCGATGTATTGATTGCGCGCATCGTCCACGATGTCGACCAGTGGGACGTTCTTCTGCATGGCTTGTCTCCCGGAAGGGTGCCGGTCGTCTGCCTCGACGCCGCCCTATCCTGTAATACCGATATCCCAGGGAACGAACTCGTTGTCACCGAGGCCAAGGAGCTCGCTTTTGGTTTTATTCCCAGATGCGGTCTCAATAAAATGTTCGAAAATCGCTTGCCCCATTTCCTCCAGGGATTTGGTGCCGTCGACGACCTCGCCGCAGTTGATATCCATATCTTCTTCCAAGAAGGCGAACATCTCCGAATTCGTGGCAAGCTTAATACACGGCGCCGGTTTGGAGCCGAACATCGAGCCGCGTCCGGTTGTGAACGCGATGAGGTTGGCCCCGCCGGCGATCTGGCCGGTGGCGGAGACGGGGTCGTAGCCGGGCGTGTCCATGAACACGAAGCCTTTGGTCGTCACCGGCTCGGCGTATTTGTAGACCTCCATCAGCGGCCCCGTGCCCCCTTTCATCGAAGCGCCGAGCGACTTCTCGATGATGTTGGCAAGCCCGCCCATCTGGTTGCCGGGACTGACGGTGCCGTTGATCTGCACATCGCGCCCGACGGCATATTGGTCTTTCCACCACCGGATACGTTCGATCAGCTTTTCACCGATTTCGACCGAGCACGCCCGCCGCGTCAGCGTGTGCTCGACGCCATAGATCTCGGGCGTCTCGGAGAGAATGCCGGTGCCGCCGTGGCGCACGAGGATGTCGATGGCATGTCCAAGCGCCGGGTTGGCGGTAATCGATGAGAAACCGTCCGAGCCGCCGCACTGCAGCCCGACCGTGATGTGGGATGCCGGCACTGTTTGCCGCGTGACCTTGTTGGCCTCCGGCAGCATCGCCTCGATCGCCTCGATGACGGCGGCAATCGTCTTGCGCGTTCCCCCCGTCGCCTGCATCGTGAAGGTGTGCAGTTTCGGCCCCGCCTCGAGACCCTGCGCTGCCATCAGGCCGGCGATCTGGTTGCGCTCGCAGCCAAGCCCGACAATCAGCGTTGCGGCAATATTCGCGTGGCACGCGAAGCCCGCGATCGTGCGCCGGAGCAAGTCCATCGGCTCCCCGCTCATCTCCATGCCACAGCCAAGGCCATGACTGAACGCAACCACGCCGTCGACATTCGGATAGGCCGCCAGCCGCTCCGGCGTGAAGTATTCGGCAGCCTTGCGCACCACCGTCGCCGAGCAATTCACCGTCGAACAGATGCCGATGTAATTGCGTGTCGCAACTCGCCCATCATCGCGCACGATCCCCTGGAAGGTCGCGCGTTGAGCTTCGGGCAGCATGTCGACCGGCTTGAACTCGCTCGCATGCGCGGGCTCGCGGTCGAACTCGCGGAACTCGGTGTTGTGATTATGAAGCCAGGTACCCGGCTCGATGTCATGGGCCGCAAAGCCGACGACGACATTGTACTTGCGCACTGCCTCGCCCTTGGCGATGGGCTGCGAGGCAATCTTGTTGCCAGCTGGGATCTTGTCGCGGGCCGCGATTCCGAGCCCTTCGATCTGGGCACCGCGCTCGATGATCTCGCGCGCCACAACCGTGTTGTCGTTCGGATGCAGGCAGATGACGGCGCCGGTTACATGCTTCTGGTCGAGTTCGAGCATGGCGTTTACTCCATTAAAAGGGGAACTCGGGCGTCACCCCGATCAGTTCGATTTCTGGATCGGCCTCGAAAATCGACACGAGATCGGCTTCCAGTTGCCGAATTGCGTCGCTGACATCATCGAACCGGAACCGCATCCAGTTCCATTTCTTCGCCGACGCGTTCCCGAGCGCACAGGCGTACGCAATCGGCCCATTGTCGTTGGTCTCGTCACTCGCATAGATGCGCACACCGTTGGCGAACGCCTCCCGTTTGACCTCGACCCACCATCCCCAGTCCTCGCAGACGAAGAAGGGGACAGTGTAGCCGCGGCTTTTGAGCTGTTTTCTGAGATAAGTCGCGAGGGCTTTGCCATACATCCCCTCGTTCACGAGTTCCTCCGCCTCATCCTCAAGGATCGGGAATTTGGTCGAGCGGATGTGGAAGAACTTTTCCATGTCTGAAGCTCGTTGGCCTGTGTAATGGCTAGCCCGCAAGCCCCGGCATCGAGAAGCCCGACGCATCGAGGTTTTGGACGAGCTGCTTTTGTTCCGCCTCCGTCAGCTCGACCAGCGGCGGGCGCAACCGGTTCCAGGCCCCATCCGCGCCGTAGTGCGCGATCGCAGCCTTGAGTGCCGGGATCATGACGTAGGTCTGGAAGATGCCGCGCGTGACGTTGAGGCCTTCCTGCTGGGCGTCCGCGTCATCGTTCTGCCAGGTGGCGGCAAGTTTCGCGATCGGCCCTGGATTGACGTTCGCGGTCGCGCTGATGCATCCGGCGCCACCGGCCCTGAGCCCCTGCAGCAGGAATGTCTCCGAGCCGGGATAGACGTCGAAGCCTTGCGCCGCGAAACCGTCGATCATGGCCTTGGTGTTGTCCCAGTCGCCGGAGCTGTCCTTCGCGCCTGCGATGATGCCGGGATAGTCTTTGAGCAGGCGCTCGATCAGCCCGAGCGGTATGCCGACCTGGGCGACCGGGGGGATGTGATAGAGATAGATCCGCAGTTTGTCGTTGCCGACCCGCTGGATGATCTCGGAGAAGTTGCGGTAGAGCCCTTCTTCCGGAACGCCCTTGTAATAGAACGGCGGCAGCATCAGCACACCCCCGCACCCGAGTTCGACCGCCCGCTTGGTCAGTTCAACCGAGTCATCCAGTGCGCAGGCCCCGGTTCCGGGCATCATCCGCTCCGTCGGCAGGCCGGCTTCCGCGAGCGCATCGAGCAGCCGTAGCTTCTCGCGGGTCGACATCGAATTGGCTTCCGAGTTCGTCCCGAACACAGCAAGCCCGACGTCGTTTGCGATCAGCCACTTGCAGTGCTTGACGAGACGCCCGGCATCCGGCGCCAGGTTCTCATCGAACGGCGTGACGACAGGCGAGAGTACGCCTTTCATGGCGGGGTTGTTGGACATGTCGAGCCTCCCGAAGCGGTTGTTGGTGTCAGGCGCAGCCAGCGCCAGAGTTTCGATGCCGGGAGCCTTACCATCCAATCGCGGCCTGGCAAACGGTCAAGGCCGATTGATCAGCCGGCAAGCTCTCATTTGGTGAAGCTCACGCCCCGTTGTCCGGCGCGAAAGACCCCGGCTCGGCGCGATGCGCCGTCCGGGGACGCAATGCAAAACGATCGGCTCCACACAATCAAACTCTCTATTTGCGTCCCCGGCCGGAGCGCGCGAGCGCGTAGAGCCGGGGTCTTTCGCCGTCGAGGGAAGAGCAGGCCCTCACACAGGACAATCCTTGGGGAATTTCGGCGCGCGCTTCTCCCGGTGGGCTGCGAGCCCCTCGCGGGCTTCATCACCGGCAAAGCCCAGGATTTCGAGCGCCGTCGAGGTGTCGAATGTCGGCCCGGCCTGGCGCAGCCAGTTGTTCAGCGAGTACTTTGTCCACCGGATCGCACTCTGCGCCCCGTCGGCGAGTTCGCGTGCGGTCCTGTGCGCGGTCTCCTGCAACTTGTCGTCGTCGACGCACATTGAGACGAGACCGATCCGTTCAGCCTCTTCGCCGTTCATCGGCTTGCATGTGAGGAGGTAGTATTTCGCCTTCGCCATCCCGCACAGCAACGGCCAGATGATGCACGCCGCATCGCCTGCCGCCACGCCAAGGCGCGTGTGGCCATCGACAATACGCGCCGACCGGCCCGCAATCGAGATGTCCGCGAGCAGGCCCACCACGAGGCCGGCGCCGACGGCCGGTCCGTTGATGGCCGAGATGATCACCTTGTTGCAGTTGATGATGTTGTAGACGAGATCGCGCGCCTCCTTCCACGTCTGCATGCGGACCTGCTGGTCGTCGAGCATCGTCTCGATCAGATCGAAATCGCCCCCCGCCGAAAACGCCCGGCCCTGGCCGGTGACGATCACCGCGCGCACGTCCGGGTCTGCGTCGATGTCGCGCCAGATGTAGGTGAGCTGGCGGTGGCCCTCGGCATCGACCGCGTTATAGCGCTCGGGCTTGTTGAAGGTGAGCCGCAACAGCCCCTCTTCCGGCTTCTCGATGAGGAATTGGTCGTAGGCGGCATAGCGGTCGTCCATGAAGGGCCTCCGGGTCTGGTTGGGGGGGCGAGTGTGCAGCGCATCGAGCGCAGCGGCAATTGCGGCGTGTATCACGTGGCCTGAATCGACCGCCTGAATCGCCCACCTGAATCGCCCTCCTGATTTCGGACGTTTCGCGAAGTCCTATGATCTCGCAACCAGCCCCGATGCGCTATCAATAGTCGGGACCAAGGAGGCTCCAAATGTCCAATCAGATCACCGGCGCCCGGTATCTGGCCGAGCAGATCAAGCATGTCGGTATCGGCCACGTTTTCTTTATTGATGCGATCCTGCGCCGAACCCTCATCGACCTCGAGGAATTGGGCGTCGAGCGTGTTCTGGTCCATGCCGAAAAGTCGGCCGCCTACATGGCCGATGCCTACGGCCGGGTGAGAAACGGTCTCGGCATCTGCATGGCCCAGTCGGTCGGCGCAGCCAACCTGGCGGCTGGCCTCCAGGACGCCTACCTCCACCGCGCCTCCGTGCTCGCTCTGACCGGCCGCAAGGAACCCAATTTCCAGTACCGCAACGCCTATCAGGAGATCGAGCACTGGCCGATGTTCGAGCCGGTGACAAAGTTCCAGGCCAACGTCGACGATGCAAACGACCTGCCGCGCCTGCTTGCCCACGCAATGCGCGAGGCAACCAGCGCCTCCCCGCGCCCCGTCCACCTCGACTTCAAGGGTCTTCAGGGCGAGGGCATCGAGACCGCGACGATTGCAGCGCCATCGCCTGTGTCACCGGAACTTACCCGCCTGTCCCGCCACCGCCCGCTTGCCCCGTCGGATGAAATCGAGCGAGCCGCCAAACGGCTGGCGGCTGCAACCAAACCGGTCGTCGTTGTCGGCACGGGTGCGATCCAGTCGGGCGCGCACGCCGCCATCCGGGCGCTGGCCGACACGCTCTCGATCCCGATTGCAACCTCGCTCGGCGGCCGCGGGATCGTGCCGACAACGCATGCCGGCCATATCGGTGTCGTTGGCACCTATTCCGCCCCGGTCACGAACCAACTCGTCCATGAAGCGGATTGCGTCGTCTATATCGGCTGCCACACCGGCGACCAGGTCACCAACAACTGGACCGTGCCCGGACCTGACGTGCCGATCATCCAGATCGATCTCGATCCGGTCGAACTTGGCCGCAACTATCCCGACGTCATCGCCGTCTGCGGCGACCCGAAAGCAGCCGTCGACGACCTCGCGGCCGCTGTCGGCAAGGCGCGCTCCGGCTGGGCCGACTGGACGAAGTCGGCCCGCGCCCGCTTCGATGACTGGTGGGCAACGCGCGATGAGTTTCGCCGCTCGAATGATGCCCCGATCCACGTCGACCGCATCTGCGCGGCGCTCAGCGAACTGCTGCCCGACGACGGCATCCTTGTCGCCGACACCGGTTATTCCGGCATCTGGACCGGCACGCTGGTCGAACTGCGCTCGCCGGAACAGACCTATCTGCGCGCGGCAGGCTCCCTCGGCTGGTCATTCCCGGCATCGATCGGTGCGAAGTGCGCGGCCCCCGACCGCCCCGTTGTCTGCTTCACCGGCGACGGCGCGTTCTACTATCACGTCGGCGAACTCGAAACGGCGAGGCGGCTCGGGCTGCCGTTGGTCGTGGTCGTCAACAACAATGCCGGCTTCGGTCAGGGCCTCTACCGTGTTCGCGCGATGCAGGGTGATCGCCCCGGCAACCCGGACGCACTGCTCTGCCACGGCCCGACCAATTTCGCCGATGTCGCCCGCTCGTTCGGCTGTGAAGGCATCCGTGTCGATGACCCAGCCGACGTCGCCCCTGCAATCGACCGGGCGCTCGCGATGGAAGCCCCCGTCGTCGTCGATGTCGCAACCTCGATGGACTCCCGCGGACCCGATGCGTGGAGCCCCTGATCACCCGAAGGCCGCATGTCCGGCCCCTCACAGAATGGAGGTCTCGAAATGAGTGACCTGAAATCCGTCGGCATCCTTGGCGCTGGCACCATGGGCCATGCCCTCGCCCTGGTGCATGCCGCAGGCGGCCTCGACGTCCGCCTCACCGACAACAACGCCGAGACGCTGCAACGCGCCCCGGCCCTGATCGCCAGCGCCCTCGACACCCTCGTCGAGGCCGGCGCCATGGACGAAGTCGGCCGCCAGGCGACGCTGGACCGGATCACCACCGTGCCGACGCTGGCCGACACCGTCGCCGCCGCCGACCTCATCGTCGAGGCGGTCGTGGAGAACGCCGACGTCAAACGGCAGGTCTATGGCGAAATCGACGCCGCCGCGAAAGACGACGCAATCATCGCCTCCAACACCTCGCACCTGGATATCTTCCCGCTGGTGCCCGACAGCCGTCAGTCGATGACGCTGATCGCGCACTGGTACACCCCACCTTATATCTGTGACCTCGTCGACCTCGCCCCCGGCCCTCAGACGAAGCCCGGGGTGATGGAGACGATGCGGGCGTTGTACCTGGGCATGGGCAAGGAGCCGATCGTCTTCAAGACGATGATCGACGGCTACATCGCAAATCGCCTGCAGGCTGCCATGCACCTCGAGGTCTTCAATCTGCTCGATGAGGGCCTCGTGACGCCGGACGACATCGACCGCTCGGTGCGTCACGGCCTCGCGCTGCGCTTCGCGACACTCGGCATCATGCGCAAGGCAGACTTCACCGGCCTCGACATGATGCGCCGCGCGGTCACCAACAAGACCTACCATCCACCCCCGGTCACAGGTGAGAGCAAGGCGCTTGAAAAACTCATCGCGGAAGGCCGCGGCGGCGTCATGTCGGGCGCTGGTTTCTTCGACTACGGCAATCGCGCGCCGGAAGACCTCTTCCGCGAGCGCGACATCGAACTCATTGAACTGAAGCGCGCGCTTCAGGCAATCGAAGGGAAACGCAAGGCATGATCACCGCTGATCTCACAGGCCGCAAAGCCCTCATGACCGGCGCCTCGTCCGGCATCGGGCTTGCCACCGTCGAACTCTTTGCCCGCTCCGGCGCAGCCGTCGCCCTCAATCACTTGCCGAGCGACGACCGTGGCCGCGAGCAGGTCGAACGCCTCAGGGCTGAGGGTTTCGACATCATTGCAGCGCCGGGCAACGTCGCTGAACCCGGCAACGCCGAAGCAATGGTCAAAAAGGCGATCCAGGACCTCGGCGGCCTCGACTACCTCTTTAACAACGCCGGCACGCCGGTGACGTCCTCGCCGATCCCGCCGGATGAACTGGACAAGCTCGACGAAGCGTTCTGGCAGGCGATCCTGAACACCAACCTGATCGGGCCCTACCGCTGCACACGCGCTGCAGCGTCTGCGTTGAAGGCGGCCAAGGGGGCGGTCGTCAACACCGCCTCGATCGCGGGCCTCGGCCAGCAGGGATCGAGTTCGGCCTACGCCGCCGGCAAGGCGGGCCTTGTCAGCCTGACCCGCTCGCTCGCCCGTGGCCTCGGCCCCGAGGTGCGCGTCAATGCGGTGGCACCGGGCGCCGTCAATTCACCCTGGCAGAAGGACTGGCCGGAGGAGCGCAAACGCGCCTCGATTGAGAACGCCGTCCTCAAGCGGCGCTGCGAACCCGAGGACATCGCCGAAGTGGTCCTGTTCCTGTGTGCAGGCGCCGCCATGGTGACGGGCCAGACTATCGCCATCGACGGCGGCCTGACGCTCTAAATAAATCGTGCTGCCGGGAGGCTGCGCCTCCCGGCAGCGCGCGAGGCTGGCCGCGCGCCGGCCAAGGCTCAGAAAGGCTCACGCAGTGGCGCTGGCCCGCCCCTTGGCGCGCTCATAGAAGCCCTGCACCCACTTATGGTCCGGGTTGATCGGCTGCTGCACCCGTTCCGATTGCGCGAAATCGAGGAAGCAGAACAGCAGAATGTCGGCCAGCGTGAAGCGGTCGCCGCACACCCACGTGTTGCCGCTGTCGCTCATCTGTCCATCGAGCCAGCCGAGAATGTCCTGCGCGCACGCTTTCAGCCCCTCGGCGGCCTCGGGCAGAACCCGCATGCGCGGGCGGAACATCTCGATGCCGTTGCTGTAGCGGAAGCCGTTCGCCATCGGCTCCAGAATGCCGAGATCGATCCGCCGCATCCACATCCGCGTCACACCGCGTTCCTCCGGCGTCGAGCCGATCAGCGCCGGGGTTGGATGAATTTCCTCAAGGTATTCACAGATTGCGGTGATCTCCGAAATCAATGTGCCGCTATCGGTGACGAGGGCCGGGCTCTGGCCGCGCGGGTTGATTGCGAGATATTCCGCCTGACGGTTTTCGCCCCCACGCACGTCAATCGTCTCCATCGGCACATCGATGCCTTTTTCAGCGATGAACATGCGCACAACGTGCGGATTGGGGCCAACGGACTGGTAGAGTTTCATGAAGACGAATGCCTCCCGGTGTTGGTCTGTGTTGGGCTTGGCACCCGGATCGGGCGCGCCACCGCCCAGTTTGCCACACGTCCCACGCCCCGCGCTATGGCCGTTGCGCGCGCCCGCCCTGCCACCGGCCCGCCCTGCCACCAGAATGCAACGCTCGCCCGCCAACCGACAACGGCCCCTTGATGCGCCACGCTCTGGGACCGTACGGTCCGGCGAAAGCCCGCCTGCCGGCAGCCTTTGGTGCCCTGGCCGCTTAAGAGGAAACTCGCCGTGATCGATCGACGCAAATTCAACACAGGCCTCGCCGGCGCCGCCGCACTCTCCGCGCTGGGCACGCCGATCCTGACCGCCACCGGCGCCCTCGCCCAGCAGACGGAGCTGGCCAGACGCTGGTCTGAATATAGCGCCATTGTCACCGAGGCCGATCGCCTCGGCCTTGCCGCCCCGAAGATCGGGGGCGGCCTCCAGTCGCTGGGCGTCGAACGCGCGTTGCCCGCGTTCACCGATCTCCTCGATGGCCTCGAAAGGTCCGCCAAATTTTCGACGGCGGATAAGAAGGCCGTTGATGCGCTGATCGAGCGTGCCGCCGACCTGCTCGGAGCAACGCTCGAAGCGGAAGCCTCCCCAAGCCTCAACCGGCAGCCAGCACAACTGCGCTCCGCCACGATTTCCGCGCGTCCCCGCTTCGAGGATATCGCCGAGGACTATGAGCGCCTGTTTCGAAGCGCCGAGGTGCGACCCAACTGGCGCTCAAGCGTCGCCTGGTACACCTCCCGCCTCAAGGACCCCGAGAACCAGGCGCGCTACAAGAAGGTGGCGGAGGCAACCTGCGTTCCGTGGTTCGCCATCGGCATCATCCACGGCATGGAAGCCTCGTTCAATTTCCGCAAGCACCTCCACAACGGTGACAGCCTGACCGGCCGCACCACCCGCTATCCGCCCAATCTTCCCAAGGTCTGGAATCCACCCAACGACTGGGAAACCAGCGCGATCGATGCGTTGCGGTTCGACAAGTTCGAGAATCAGGAAGACTGGAGCCTTGCGCGCACGCTCTATCGCTGGGAGGCCTACAACGGCTTCCGCAGCCGCGTCCTCCAGAACATCAACACGCCCTATCTGTGGAGCTTCTCCAACCACTATTCCAAAGGCAAGTACGTCGCGGATGGCGTTTGGGATGGTAACGCGGTCTCGAAGCAATGCGGCGCAGCCGTAATGCTTCGCGAGCTCGTCCGCGAAGGCATCGTCAAGGTGCCGTCTGCCTGAGTGCTCTCTCAGAGTGAGCACCCAGGCAAAGCAAGTCTCTCCGCCGGCTAACCCAGCGGCTGTTCGAGGCCGACGGCCTGGCGGGCGCGCTCGACCTGCCGGCAATTGTCCTCGACGAACCGCAACGCTTCGGCTTCGGAAAGCTCGTAGCAGGCAACCACGAATCCCGTCGCGGAATCGCTGAGTGACGAGGTGGCATTGAGCTGGGTCGTGAGCGCACGATAGGTGAGTTGTCCAAGTTTCATCGCCCCGATGCCCTCGACGGTTACGCCGTGATGGCTGCCGCCGTTGGCAATGAGATAGGCGAACTTGTTGAGGATGCCGCTGTTGAAGTGGACGCAGCCGTTCTCATAGTCGGTGGTTGTCCGGCACAGCGGATGGCTGCGCTGCACATAGTCGCGATAGTGGCTGGGCTGTCCACGATTGGTCCTCGGATCATAGGGGTCCGAGGCCCGGAACAACTTGATGCCTTCCGCCGACAACAGCGCCGGTTCGGCAAGGTCGCGCTCCGGCAGATCCAGCGACCGTCCTGGCAGATGCTCGCCGAGCTTCCAATTGCCGCCACCCTCACGCGCCTGCAACTCGATCAGCGTGCCAAGGATATCGGCGAGGCTTTCGTTCACCGCGCCCGGCTCGTCCGCGTAGATCAGCTTGGCTTCGAAATCGATCACGCCATGGGTGAACTCGTGCCCCATCACATCCAGCGCGCGCGCATAACCGGGCCCGTAAACCGACACATTGGCCTTGGGACAAAGCTGGTTGACCGCCGAGCACCAGAACGCGCCCGGCACATCGCCATAGCGCACATAAGAGATGATCGGGCTGCCGAAACCGTCCGGATTGGAGCGGCCATCATCGAAGCTCTTGCGCCCGAACATGGCAAAGAAGAAGTCGCGCACCGCACCGCTGTTCTGGAACGCTGTGATCGCATCGAGACTGGGTCCCGCCGCGCGAAGACTGGTTTCCTCGTTGATGACGCGGGTCCCTGGAAATGTCGTCTTGCCGCCGAGGTCGAAGACACTGCGAACAATGAACGACCGGTGATCCCGGAAATAGTAGAGGACGCGGCCATCCTTCGCGTCGACGAAAACCTTGTAGGAGTCGAGTTCGACCAGCCAGGCAAGCCGCGTATCGCTGACGTCCTCGGCGCCCCGCGCGATGAGTTTCGGGTCAAAGATGATCTTGGACGCCTTCGCCGGCACCGTGTCGATCGCCGTCGTCTCCATGCGGGAGCCAAGTCCGAATTGCCGGCGCGGCGTTTGCTGCAGCCGCTCCTTGAGTTGCGCCCGCGCATTCTCGATCGCCGTGGCCTCGTCGATACGCGGCAACGTGTCGAGGATCTCCGCGGCTGAGAAGCTGGCTGAGAGGCCCCGCACCGCAAGCGACCGCGCCACCGTCACCTTGCCCGACGAGCCGAAGATCGGGATGCCGTTGACCTCCTGCTCGACCTCCACGACGCGGCGGCCGGGCAGGTGCGGGTCCGGCTTCACGGAACGGATCACCCGCTGCGCTCCCGGGTTGCCTTGCGGAAACGCCGAACGCAGCATGCTCCGGCGGAAGAAGGACTCAACCGCCCGTTTCACCGCCTCATCGGACGGCTCTTCACTGCTCGCGGCAAGCCCACGCACCAGATTGGTGCGCACGTTGATATTGGAGATGCGCGAGGGCAGGCCCGTGCGCTTGTCGATCTCGACGCGCATGGTGGGCTGCGAACGCTTTGCGCTTTCCAGCGCATCGGCGACTTCAGGTTTGGCATCCTGAGCCTGAGCGGCGCCGGCTACGAAAACGGCGGTCACCAACGCCAGGCCACCGGTCAGGGCAGTGAGGCGTTGCAGTGTTCCGGTCACAGTCAGCATCGTCTTGGTCTCTGCTGTTATGGCGTTGTGGAATGGGGGCGCCGGGCACGACGCATCAGGTCGTAAGCTGGCAATTGTCACGCGCCGCGGATCTACCATGTGCATTGCCCCGGATTGGTGGGCGCAGCGGACGTTGCAGCCCCCGCTGTAGCGCCAGGTGCAGTCTCCGGTGCGCCGCCACCAGGCGCAAAACCCGGCGTCGACGCGCTGAGGCGGCTCATGGCGTGACGCCCGCGATTGCCATCGCCCGCCGCCGTGCTGGTTGTCTCGGGCTCAAGACCGAGTTCACTCATCGCGGCTGAGAACGACGAACGGCTGTCGCCCTGCCACGCCCGCTTGATCACGTCGAGGTCGAAGGCCGGCTTGCCGCCGAGACAGCGCGGCTGATCTTCGCCGGGCTGAAGGTCGGCAAGACCGCTGCCGTTGAGGTCAATACGCGGCCACCAGTGCTCGTTGTCCTCAATCTGACCGTTTCCGTTGAGGTCGAGAAAATAGGTTCCAAGCGTCGACTTGAACACGCTCGTCATCGCCTCCCGGTGGCGCCGGTAGGTCGCAAGGTCATCGCCATCAACTGTGCCATCGTTGTTGAGATCCGCCAGCACCGTGAGGGCTTCGGGCCGTGCCTTGAGCGCGGCCTCGAGCGCATCCACCCGCGGCGCAACGCTGCCATCGGGATGCGGCACCGCTGAGGCCTTGATCAGTTCGGCAATCTCGGCCGGAGATTTCTCAGGCGCGAGTTCGAGCAGGATCGAGGCAATCGCCGTGACGTGCGGCGCCGACTGGGACGTGCCCTCGCAGATCGCGTAACGCGCGCGGCGCCCGCCAATAGTGCTCATGATGTCAACGCCGGGCGCGGAGACATGGCCGGCTGTGTTGGAGAACGAGGCGCGTCCGCCGGTGCGGTCAACCGCCTCGACGACGAGCACGTTGGGCGCGGCCTGGAACGTGTCGGAATTCTCAAGCCCGAGGTAGGCGAACGGCGACGACCACTTCGCCTTGAGCGGCGGCTCCAGACCCTCTGAATCATTGCCTGCCGCGACGACGAACAGCGTGTCTTTCTCATAGCGCTTCAGGCTTTGGCGCAGGATCTGGGCGTGCGCGAGGATGAACGTGCGGTGGATCTCGTTGGCAAGATCGCCATTCTTGAAGTTGCCATTTGCCTCCTCCGAGGTCGCAGACGTGTTGCGCCAGTTGTGCCCCAGCGAGACGTTGACGACGCGCCGCCCGCCCTCCGGCACCGGTTCGCTGTCGAGATAGTCGATCAACTGACCGAGCGCCGTCGTGAACAGCAGAAAATTCTGATTGTCGGCGTTGACGATGCCCGCCGCCGCGCCGTGGATGATGCCGTCACCGTCGAGCGGGATCGCATCGAGCAGCGCATTGGGCACGATCCCGTCGATGCCTTTGCCAAGGCCGTGCGCAGCACCCGCAATCCCGGCGACATGCGTGCCGTGGGCATCAACGCAGGTGGAATCGAACGCGATCAACCGCTCGCCTGCCTTGAGACCATGGACAACCCGCCAGTTGATATGCGGATGCGCGCTGAAACCGCTATCGAGGAAGCTCATGCGCACCGGCTGAGTGCCGTGTTGGCGGTACGTCTCGAGAATTCGCCAGACGACTGGGATGCGCATGCGCTTGAGCCCCCAGTTGCCGTCGTCCGTCACGCCGGGTCGCCAGGACCACGAGTAGGTGTGCCCGGCATCTTCGACTGTCGTGTCCGATGGTCGGGGAATGCTCTTCGGCGAGATTGTCGCTTCGACGGTCGCCGCATTGACACCCGGCTCCCGCCGCAACCGCTTGAGGAAAGCCGGTTCGATCACGTCTTCGACGCGCTTTTCACGTTCCGGCACAATCGAGCGCGTGCGGCCGAATTCGCGCTGGCGCACTCGCAGGATCCCGATTTTCGGGATGCCGCCGTCAAGCACCTCGAGATTGTAGCGGCTGAGAACGGCATCGATTTCCGCTTCGGATGCCGAGTATTTGAATTGGAGGATGAAGGTATCCGGCACCACGCCGAGTGGCGCAGCGCTGCGTCGCCGCGTCGGGCTGGACTGCGCGAAGCGGCGCATCAGTGACCGTGCCGGCGCCGCGTCGTTGTGGGGGCTGGCCGCGCGCGGCGCGGCATCGGAACTGGCCATCAGCTGCAGCGGCCGGTCCGCGCCGCGTTCCGCCGGCGGCCACAACGAGCGGATCTGTCGCCAGATGCTGGCAAACGAGAGGTCGCCACTGTCATCCCCGGCAACCGTCGGCAACGGCTCGCCCTCGGGGATGATGCGGGAGCGCCGGTTCGGCATTGCCCGTGTTGGCGCGCGCTCAAATTTGCCGTCCGGGCGTATGATGATCACCTCATCGGGGCGTTTCGACCGCTGCCGGCGTTGTGGTGCGCTCTCGGTCGCGGGCGGAAAGGCACTGCGCGTGCGCGGCGCCGGCGCCGCCGGTGCCTGACTTGGCATTTTGCGCTCAAGCAGTCGGCGCAGCCGCTCGCGCGGATCGTTGTTGGACTGCGCAAGTGCGCTGCCGCCAACGAAGCCCACCGCAATGAGACACGCCATCAGCCCCGCGCTGATCCGCAAGCTGGTTCGCAGTGCCCGTCTCATACCCGCATCTCCCGCATTGATCCTCGCCGATCCGTGTTCGCGCTCTGGCAGCGTCTGGTCGGCCGATTCCCTCATAAGCTCAAAACACGGCGAACTCGCGTTCACCCGCCCATTGCCCCACGGCCCATCACCTGAAACGCACTACGAGTCGTTCTTCAGGATCGAACCGAACCAATCCTTCGTGCGTTGCCACAGGCCAGGGCGCGATTGGTCCTGTTTGATCTGGTCCAGTTCGGCGCGCAGTTGGGCGAGGGTGACGGCAGTGGAATCGAGTTCACGCTTCAACTCGGCTTCCCGCGCTTCCCCCGCCAGCCCGATCTGCACCACTTCGCGCTCCAGCGTCTCGATCCGGGCCTGCGCCGCCGAGAGTTTATCGCGCGTTTGGCGCAGTTCGGTTTGCGCATCGCGCGCCTCATCCTGCGCGGCGGCAATCTCCCGGTCGCTGCGCACCTTCAGTTCGTTCAGTTCACGGTCGAGTTTTTCAATGCGCGCCAGCGCCACCGTAAGCGCGTCACTGTCACCCGGCCCCCCCGGCACCGGGTCACCCGGCACAGGGTCCGGCGCGCCGCCTGGATCAGGTTGCGGCACCGGATCGGGCTGCGGATCGGGATCCGGCACGACGATCGGTTCAGCGCCGATCTCATAGTTGGCATCAACGATCAGGTTGCCGTCGCTGTCAACCGACGGGCCGAGCCCCTTTGCCCGCCGCAGCGCGGCAATCAGTGACGTGTAGACCGGCAAATAGACGGTCTGCGTCGTGCCGTTGACCTCGACCGTCTGGCGCGCGGCAAAATGAAGGTGGATCGTCGTGCCACGCTTGCCGCCCATGATGTTGGACACGTACCCGATCGGATCTCCCTTCTCGACGCGCTGGCCCTGTGTCACGCGCATGCCGTCGCGATGGAGATGGAGATAGTAGTAGGTCGTCCCGTCGTCCGCCTTGAGCCGCACGGTCGTGTAGCTCGACACGTAGGTTATGAGGCCATCGGCGGCCGCCACCGCCATCCACTTCTGGTTGGCGCAGGTCGGCGGGCGGATGTCCTGTCCCTGATGTCCGGAACCGGACGGGCAGAAGGGCATTGGCCAGCTGCGCACCTCGCAGAAATTATCGCGCTGTGTGAAGGGGTCGTAGTTTCGCGTGTCGCATTCCGTCCCCCCGGGCGCGCCCTTGCCGCCCCACCCACCGCCGCCATAGCCGAAGATCTGCGAGTTCATGTGCGGGTGCTGACCGCCGCTGAGGTCGATCGGAAACACCATGTCAGGCAGGTAGACCCGGCGGTCATCGACCCTTCCGGCGCGAAGATCGCTAGGGTCCAGCTTGCCCGGCGGATGATACGCAAACGTGCGCTTGGCAGGCGTTGTCGTCCCGCCAGGCGGCTCACCATCTGTGGCCCCGCCACCAGGCGTCGCGCCACCGTCCGCACTCTGATCCTCTTGGCAGGGCAGCGGCTGCAGCGAATTATCCGTAAACGTGCAGGTCTTCGCGCGGTGCAACAGGCCCGCGCCACCGACCTCGACCGCACCCCCGGCAAGACCCGCCGGCGCCGCACTGGCAGTTGACGCAAGCACAACCGGCAATGCGAAGCCCACAATACATCCGAGCAAGCCCCGACGCCGACGGCGAACTGCCCAAGCCGGTCCCTTTCCTCGCATGTCCTCTCCCCATTCTTCGATCGATGCCATCCGGCACGCCGTCGTTTTTGTCTGGCCCGACAGTCCTCCGTGGAGGCTGTGGCCCGCGTTCGGTTTCCAGCGCCCCAAATAGGCGCCGCGATTAGTTCGTGGCGCGGCGCTGCGCCCTGAGTGATCTCAGCGTCTCTCGCAGTTTTGCCGGAAGCCGTTCAACGATATCGCGCTGGGCGAGCACCCGGTCGATATCCTGGGCAAGTTCGGCCGGCATCGTCTGCCCCACGGCCGGCGCCACCGCCAGCGCCGAGCGCCCCACCGCCCCCGGTTCCCCGCGCAATCCCGGCGGCAGATCGAAGAAGCCGGGCCGCATTGAAAAAATGCCCCAGTCGACATTCACTTTCGGGCTCGACCAGGGCCCGCTGATCCGTGCTGGCAGTGGCAGTTGATTGGGCGGCCACACCAGCCGTGCGCGAATGCGCTGGTTGAGGCTTTTTGCAATCAGCGACACGGTGCCGCGTGAATCGAGTTCCGCCTCCCCGCCCCGGAGCGAGGCATAGCCGATCGTCTCGACCACGCCCTTATCGAGACGGACCCGCGCATCCACCTTGTTGAACGGCGTACGCCGGCGCGTGTCATAGCTCCACCGCCGCCAGAACTGCGTCAGGATCGCCTTGAGATCGTAGCCGACCAGATTGCCTTCCCCGATATCGATCTTGATGCTGCCGGTCAGGGTCTTGACGATTTGCTCGGCATCCCGCCCGCTGGCATCGAGTTTGGCGCGGACATCACCGCGCCCCGTCAACGAGCTTTGCCCGACGGTCGCCTGTTGCAGGCGCTGTGCTTCGACATTGGTTGCATCGAGTGTGAGTGAAAGGATGGGCTGGGCCGGGCGCACATCGGCATTGAATGTGCCCGTCCAGCGTCCGCTTGCAAACCGAGCATCCTTGAGGACGAGCGCAAGACGCCCCTCATCAAGGCGTGTGTCCACGGCAACATCTGCAAGATCAAAGCCATTATAGTTCAGGCGTTTCGCCGTATGTGCGACGATCCATGTCAAATGCCGTCAGAAAGGACAGGTCCAGGGTCGGTGGGCGTACGCGGCTGGCCGAAAGACCAAATCCTCTGAGGCGCGCGTTGGCGCTCGCATCCGGCGGCGGCGCCTCGATCGTGGCGGCCTGTGGTGCCGCACCCGTCGCCTCCATCGCCCGGAGATAGTCTTGCAATTCTTCCCACAGGCTCGGAATGACGAGACCTTGCGCCTCAACGCCAGCTTGCCGCGAGACGACCGAAAGCGACCGTGGGCCGGGGACCGGCTCGGCAATGCCTTCGAGATCGAGCCGGTCCCAGGCGACGCGGCCGCTCAGCTTTGCCCGCCCCTCGTTGAACTCGGCGCGAACCGCACCCTTCCCATCCGCAAGCGCCGACTTGAACAGGACATCGGTGAACTGGACAGCCTGCCGTCCAACCCTGACCGGCCCCGTCAGCGTCATCGGACCGGCAAGCGCGGGATGGTCCTTGTCCGGGCCGATCCCGAGCCAGCGCAACGCCGGTCCCGCTTCCTTAAGCTGCACCAGAGCCTCGCCGCTGAAGACTTCCCCCGTCTCCGCGTTCTGCCCGGCAACGCCTTCGAGCGCCATCGTCGCACGCTCACTCGTGACGGATAGATTGAGATCGACGCCCGCCCCCCGCGAAATCCGCTTGGCGTTGCCTGAGACGGTGACCGGCTGCTCATTGTAGGCAAACCGGCTCTCGATCTTTTCCACACCCTCGCGCCCAAGCTCCGTCAGTTCCGCGGAAATGTCCGCCAACGTGACCGCGGCGTTGGGCGGCTTGACGTGATAGGTGAAGAAGCCGTCCACCACTGTCAGGCGGGTGAGTTTGACGGGCGGGGCGCTGGGGTTGGCGGTTGCAGCAAGGTTCGCGCGCAGCAACCGGACGTCAACTTCGTGAAGCGTGACCGTCGCCTCTTCGATATCGATTGCATCGATGGCCCGCGGCCCGAACACGAGCGCCATGAGGTCGAAACGCGCACGCACTTCCTTGGCGTCCGCAATCAGACCGCCGATCGTCGGATAGAGCGCGGGCCGACGGATTTCGACGCGCTTGAGGTCGATTTCGCCATTCGGCCAGAGCTTGATCGTCGATCCCGCATCGAACGCGAGTTTATATCCCGTGCGCTGGTTGAACTGGTTCTGCACAAGCTCCAGGAGCGCTTCTGTCGGCGGATTGCGCACGATGCCGACGGCCAGCAGGCCCAGCACGGCGATCGGCCCGATGATCCACATCAGGATCATGCGGCCGGCCCGCGAGCGTCTTTGCCGTGGCCCCCCCTCACTCATGCCTCAACCAACCTCCACATCACAGACAAACACATGACAGACAAACATCTGGCCGTCGCCCCCCGGCGCCGGACCGACAACCATCTGCGCGCCATTGTGCAACAGATGAAGGCATCCGAGCGACAACGCCCTGAGGCTTGATCGAACCTGTTGAAAGTGTGTTGCTTCGACGCAACCAGTTTCGCTGCTCGCGCCACAGATCCCTTATGTTGTCGCGGAATGGGTTATCATGCGCGATGCCGGCCGGAATTTTTCCGCTACCCCCGATTGCCGTAATTTGCGCCTTGCCATCCCTTAAAATCGGGGATTCATCGACGATATCGAGAATGTGAGTAGTAGCTCGTCCCGGAAAGGAATGCGTCGTGGCACCAAGCCGTCCCGGTCATCCGAACCTGAAAGCGCCGCAAACCGAGCGGCAACGGGGATATTGCGCAGCCTTAACGCGGCTGGGCGCCCTCGCCATGATCGCTGTCATGGCAGCCTTCTCCCAAAATGCGCACGCCCAGACCCGCGAGATAACGCCGAATTGGAACGATCCCGAAATTACCCAGTTCGTTGAGCGGGCGACCCGCAATCGTGCCGCAACGACCAGCGCGCTGTTCGACCCGCGCCTCGCCGACCTCAAGCTGCCGGTGATCGGTTTCGAGCGCGCCGTCCCGGGTGTCCGCAGCGCCTTCGGGGCAACCGCCCGCCCGCGCCAGCGCCGCGTCCTCACGATGGATGCCGCAAATCCCGTCTGGTACGAGATATCCTACGATTACGGCGACGACGTCACCATCACGGTCGAAGCCGACCTGCGCGTCCAGCAGAAGCTGCCGCCAGGAACCAAGCTCTACACGCCGCCGAAGAATTTCAGCTTAGGCACTGATACCGAGATCGCGGTCTTCCGTGAGGAAAGCGCGCCAGGGATCGCCGGCGCAATCGCCGAATTCAAGGTCGTGAAGTACGGCATTACCTATACGGTCACGATGGAGTGCTCGGCCGCCAAGCGCGACGTTTGCGAGGACGTCGAACAGATCCGGAAGGATCGCGATTTCCTCAAGCTGATCTTTGCCCGCCCGCCGCAGCAATAGTGCCCGTGCCAGCGATCTGCCCGCGGGCGCTGAACGCGAACCAGTTTTTTCGGAATTGACGTCATGGCGGGTTCGTTCGTCCAACGCAGCCTGATCCGGACCATCGCGCTGGCAGCCCTGAGCGTGATGGCCCTTGTCATCGCGCCAACCGCGCGCGCCGAGACGGCCCGCCACGCCCTCCTCATCACCAATCAGGCGTATTCGGATCTGATTGGCCGCCTCCAGAACCCGCATGAGGATGGCCGCGTCGTTGCCAGCGCCCTCGAGAAAGTCGGCTTCAACGTGGTCCACGTGAAGGATGCCGACAAGGCGCGCCTCCAGGCAGCGATCGCAACCTTCATCGCAACCGTCGCCCGGGCCGGAAACGATGCGGTCGCCTTCTTCTATTATTCGGGCCATGGCGCCGCAGTCGCGAAATACGGCGACAACTACTTGATCCCGATCGACGCGCCGCTCACCCACGAGGCCCAATTACCGGTCCTCGCGGTGAAACTCGGTGACACGATCGAAGGGATCGCGGCGGCCGGCGCACGGTCCAGCTTCGTTGTCATTGACGCCTGCCGTAACACGCCCTTCTCCAGCACCACGAAATCCGCCACCAAGGGCCTCCGCGCCGAGAACGAACGCGGCGGCGTCATGATCGCCTATGCAACCGAACCGGGCAACGTCGCCCTCGACAACAACGCCTACGCGCGCGCCCTGGCGCGCGAGATTGTCCGCCCCGGCCAGCCCGCCGTCCTGATGTTCCGCGCCGTGCGCCGCAGCGTCCTGAAAGCCTCCGCAAACGCCCAGTTTCCCTGGACAAGCGATGGACTTGTCGAGGAGTTCTATTTCGCGGGCCCCACGCCGGACGCCGCGCAGGATGCCGCATCCGGCGCATCGAGCCGCCGCAACGGACCGCCCGAACCAGGCACGACATTCCGCGATTGCCCGCTCTGCCCCGAACTCGTTGTCGTCCCCAAGGGACGTTTCGAGATGGGCTCCCCGGCCGGGGAGGTCGCGCGCCGCGACAATGAAGGTCTTCGCCGCATGGTCGACATTCCGGCCCCCTTCGCCATCGCCGTCCATGAGGTCTCGTTTGCCGAGTGGCAGGCCTGCGCTGAGGCGGGCGGCTGCCCCTACGTGCCGCCCGATAACGGTTGGGGCAAGGGCGATCAGCCGGTGATCAACGTCTCGTGGGACGATGCTCAAACCTACATCGCCTGGCTTCAGCGCGAAACCGGCCGCGCCTACCGCCTGCCGAGCGAAGCCGAGTGGGAGTATGCCGCCCGCGCCGGGACAACGACGCCGTTCTGGCAGGGTGCAACAGTGACGCCGGGTGACGCCAACTTCGATGGCCGCTACGGCCTCGACGGTAGCGAGGTCAGGACGCCAGGCCCCGATCATTATCGCCGCCGCCCCCTCCCCGTCGCGCGCTTTGCAGCCAACGCATTCGGCCTGAAGAACGTGCACGGCAACGTCTGGGAATGGGTTGCGAACTGCTACCGCAATCCCGGTCAAGCGCACTCAGGCGGCCGTGCCGCGGTGGCGGGCGCGAATGGCGCCCCCTGCCATTACCGCGTGCTGCGGGGCGGTTCCTGGTACGATGAGCCCGCCCGCCTGCGCTCAGCGTATCGCCACTCGCTGCGGCCGGCGACACGCGTTGCAACCGTCGGCTTCCGCGTGGTCCGCGACCTCGACAAGACCACGCCGCCGGGTGCCAAGTAGGCAGTTAGGCCGAACCGACGGCCCCGGCAGCCGGAGCCCCGATCCGTCTTCAGTAGATGACATCGGGCGACCACCGCCCCGGCGGGGCGACCGCGTGACTGTGCGTCCCGACGGTGTGTGATGCGAGGAGGGCGGGCGTTACCAGCCGCCACCACCGCCACCACCGCCTCCGCCACCACCGCCGCCACCGCCGCCTCCACTGCCGCTGCTCGTCGACATGGAGTCGAGGAACTCCTTTGCCCAGTTGTTCTTGTTAGCCTGCGCCGGCTGGCTGGCGGTGCGCTTGGGCGCCGGCCGGGCGCTTGAAGTGGTTGGTGCGCGCGCCGGCGCGCGGCGAACCGGTTCTGCGCGCGGCTCTGCGGCCGGCACGCTGGCCGTCCGCGTACACACTTGCCCAGGGGTCTTGCGCAACGCATCGAGGATCGCCATCCCGGGCCGCGCAACTTGTCCGTCGAGCCCGGCTGAACTGGCGAACTGTGCCGCCGCGGCCTGTGTCTTCGGCCCCCAGATGCCATCGACGGTGTCCCCAAGGCAGCCAACCCGCAACAGCTCGGCCTGGATCACCATGATCTCGGACCGCGTCGGGAATGACACCGGCGCCCGCGCATCCGTGACCGGCGGTGCCGGGCGTTGTGTCGCCGATCGTGTGGGTGGCGTTGAACCCGTCGTCACCCGGCTGCTTGTCTCGGGCCTGGGCTCTGCCTCGGCCTCGGGCTTGGTCGCGCGCGTGTCCTGCCGGAGCATCGAGCCCGCCTGTTCTTCAGCGCTGGCGGATTTCTCGCCGCCTTTGAGGGCGGCAAGCCGCGCCTCGGCTTGCGGCCGCAGCGCGCTGTCGGGATATCGCTTGATGAACATCTCGAAGAGGTCGGGCAGCGACGAGTTCTGGATCGTCGACCAGAAGCGTTCATCCGGCGCCACCGGTCCCGCCTGCGCAAGGCGGATCAGCGGCGATGCGTCGGGCTTGGCTGTCAGGCCCGGCGCCACGCCTTGAGCGGTCGCCGCCAGCGGGAGGGCGGCAAGCGCAACGGCCACCACCGCCGACCTCGACAAGATGAGGCTGATTTGATGCCGGGAGGTACCCGGCCTTGAACGGTCTGCCATGCCTTCGTCCTTTCGCTCCAAAATAACACCGCGGCGGTGCCCTCGTTTTCGCTCCCGGCAAGCCGCCGCCGCCTGCCGGCCATTGGGTCAGAGAAGATCGAAGCGCGGGCGGCTGCCGATCCATTTCTGCCGGGTGAGTTCGATCAGTTGTTGCCAGCTGTCCGTGGGCACCTGCCCCAACGCCTGGGCAAGGCCGCGCGCCGTGCCCGCGCCGGCTTTCCCGTCGATCGGGCCGGCATAAAGGTTGCGCTCCTTGAGCATCTGCTGGATCGCCGTCGTGATCGCCACCTCGGGAAGCCGTCCGAGTGCCGAAAGCGCAGCCTCCGTCGTCTCGCGCCGCCCAAGGACGACCGCGAGCGCCCAGTAGCGCGCTGCAACGTCAGGCTCCGCCCCATCAGCGTTCTTGATCGCGATCCATGCCCGGTTGTTCGCGCCGTGGCCGCTGCCCCGCCACGCAGCCTTCTCGTACCACGACGCGGCAAGCTCCACGTTCCGCGCCACGCCCCAGCCATTGAAGTACATGCGCCCGATATTGTTGGCCGCATCCGGGTGCCCGCCGCGCTCCGCTTTCAGGAACAAGGTAAGCGCGCGCTTGTAGTCTTTCGGCACGCCATCGCCGTTGAGAAAGACCAGCGCGAGATTGTTGAAACCATAGATGTCCTCGCGCACCGTTGAGGCGCTGAAATAGGTCACCGCGCGCGCCATATCCCGCTTGACCTCATCGCCGCGCCGGAAGATCGCACCGAGTTCGTTCATCGCGAACGTGTGGCCCATTTCCGCGCCTTGCAACATCATCGCGAGGCCCTTCTGGCGGTCCATTGCAATACCGCGGCCGTAGAAAGCCAGCTTGCCGAGGGAATAAAGGCCATAGGGATCGCCTTTGGTGGCAGCCGTCTCGAAATTCTGCGCCGCCTTCGCAAGGTCGACCGGCCCGATCGCGCCGTATTCCGCGATCTTGCCGAGCTTGTGCCAGGCGCGAATGTGGCCGGCGTTGGCCGCCAGTTGAAACAGTTCCCGCGCCTTTTCCGAGTGGCCGCCGGCGTATTGCGCACGCCCGAACTGAAACAGGAAGCGGGGCACATGCGGGAAATCCGCACTGGCGGCGAGGCAGTGCGCGCTTGCTGCCGCAACGTCGATATCGTTGGAGAGCACGCCGGGCGCGACGCCCTGCAGATCGAGTGGCTCGCCGGCGAATTCATCGCACGGATGCAGCCTTGCTTCAGCCGTCAGGTCGACCGTGCCAACCGATGCCCCCTGCCGGTCGACGACTTCGAGGGTGAACGTGTTGCCGCCGCCGGGCTCCCGCGCCAGGCTATAGGCGAGACGGTCGAGGTCGGCCGTGCCGAAACGGTCTCCGCGCCCGAGGACCCGCTCGCCGATGCGCAGCAGCCCGGCGCCAGGCGCTTCGGCAAGCTTGATGCAGTGCGCACACGGCGCGTCCGACGCCGCCTTGCCAAGTGTCACGCCCAACGGCTGTGGACCGACACCGGCGTAGATGCTCGTAATGCCGGGTGCCGCCGTCTTGAGTGCCGTGAAGACGGCGCGTTCCGGTTGGGAGGGCTCACGCAGCACCGCTGCCTCTGCGCGCCGGGCTTGAGCGCTCTCGCCGGCCCCTTGTGGCGCAATGGCAATCGCAATTGTCCCGCTTGCCTCGTTGCCCCAGGTGTCGAGCACCCGGTAGG
Organism: uncultured Alphaproteobacteria bacterium; assembly: GCA_963696075.1. Taxonomy (GTDB): domain Bacteria; phylum Pseudomonadota; class Alphaproteobacteria; order Rhizobiales; family Hyphomicrobiaceae; genus CAJQQK01. The sequence continues at coordinate 907,348 of CAVOJD010000006.1, forward strand.
CGGCCAGTTCGACCTGTCCGCGGTCCACCCCTTCGCCCGAGAAGCGCAACGCCTGCACCGCCGAGATCGGATAGCGCTCGCCCGCCTTGATGGGCTGTTCGCCGAGCATCAGCCGGCCAGCCTTCGGCAGGTCATCGAAGATTAGCGCGAGTTCGCCACCTTCGGCTGCGACCGGTGCGGGAAGGCCGACATCCACCATCTCGCGTGTCGCCTCGACGGTCACTTTGTGCAGGCGTTGGACCAGCGGCGCGGGCTTCCGGCCGACGAGGAAGAAATCATCAATCAGCGACGAATTCTCCCACGGGATCTGCTGGCCCGATGTCGCCTCCATGACGTCCCGGCGCACCCGGCTGAGCACGCGCCGGATGTCGATCGCGGGCGTCGTGGCATGCTTTGCGAAGGCGCGCGTGAAGGGGCTGAGACCGCCCTTGCCGTCGAGCGCAATCGCGCCCGGTTCGGTCGAAAAGGCAATCAGCGTCCCCGCGCCCCCTTGGATCGAGGCAAGCCCGCCGTCCGTCTGCCCGCCGGATCGTGTCAGTGGCTTGTCGGCAAAGATCCGTGTGCCCTTGAAGGGATTGTCCCGGCACGCATCAAGGAAGACCAGACGCACCCGGCTGTTTTCGCGCATGTACTGGATGATGTGCGACACGTTCATCGTTTCCATGTCGAGGTCGTAGGGAGATTCGACCCGCGCGCTCACCGGGATGATGTGATTGTGTCCGCCAACCTGCACCGCATGGCCGGAGTAGTAGAGCAGGCTCACGCCATCCGGCTCCATCGCGCCAAGGAAGCGGCGCACGACCTTTTCGAGCTGGCGCTTGTCAAGGTCGGTTTCGACGAAGACTTCGAAGTCGGCGGCCCTGAGCGTCTCGGCGATTTTCCGGGCGTCCGCCGGCGGGGTGCGCAACGGCGGCAAATGCTCGTAGGCTGCATTTCCGATGATCAGCGCAACACGCTTCGCAGCAAGCCCTGGCGTGGCTCCCGCCACCCAGAAGGCCACCCAGAAGGCAAGCATCGAAATCGCCAGAAATCGGGCCAATCGAACCATGAAACGCCCCGCTCAAATACCGCGGCCACGAGAAAAATCAGAAAGTTCAAGAACGCATTGTTCGGCTATGAAGACGCGGCCGCCACCCTTGTTGTTACCTCAGATATCAATCGCCGGGTAGGTCTGTTAACCAAAAATTACCGGGGCTGTCCGGCACCTGCGGACGCTTTCTCGGCGCAGTGCGGCCCATCGTCGACATGTTGTTCAGTGGTCGGCTTGAGTAGATCTGAAGCCGGTGCATTGACGACAAATAAGAAAGCGAGCCGCACTGATGGGCGCGGCTCGCGAGCAAGGCAGATGGCAGCGCTTGAAGGCGCCGGGAAGCGTCAGGACATCTGATAGCCCGGTGTCGATTTCGACAACGCGATTTCATCGTCGCTCATGTCTTCCACGATGCCCTCGAACAGGGGAGACGACAGATACCGCTCGCCGGTATCGGGCAGCATGCACAGGATCACCGTGCCGGGCGCCGCCTTCTCGGCAATGCCCATCGATATCGCAAACGTGGACCCGCCCGAGATGCCGGTGAAGATGCCTTCCTGCTGCGCAAGCTTGCGCGACCAGGCGATGCCGTCGGCACCGGCGACCGGGATCAGTTCGTCGAAGAATTTCTTGTCGATCAATTCCTGCAGCACGTAGGGAATGAAGTCCGGCGTCCAGCCCTGGATCGGATGCGGCTCGAAGGCCGGGTGGCTTTCGGCCGGCGCGTGACGCTCCCCGCGCGCCTGTTCGTGGCCGCTTGCGATCAGTTGCGCATTGGCCGGTTCGCTGAGGATGATCTTCGTCTCGGGTCGCTTTTCGCGCAGCACCCGGGCGACGCCCGTCACCGTGCCGCCGGTACCATAGCCACTGACCCAGTAATCCAGCCGGCTCCCCTCGAAGTCGGCCAGGATCTCACGTGCTGTCGTGTTCTCGTGGATGTCCGCGTTCGCCGCCGTCTCGAACTGGCTCGCAAGGAACCAGCCGTTGGCCTTGGCCAGCTCGACCGCCTTATTGTACATCCCGAACCCTTTCTCGGCCCGCGGTGTCAGCACCACCTTCGCGCCGAGAAAACGCATCAGCTTGCGCCGTTCGATCGAGAAGCTGTCCGCCATGGTCACGACCAGCGGATACCCCTTTGCCGCGCACACCATGGCAAGCCCGATGCCGGTGTTGCCACTGGTCGCCTCGACAACCGTCTGCCCGGGCTTCAATTTGCCCTCGCGTTCGGCGGCCTCGATGATGTTGAGCGCAAGGCGGTCCTTGACCGAGCCGGCCGGATTGAAGAACTCGGCCTTGACGTAGACCTCGACGCCGGCCGGCGCGAGATTGTTGATGCGGATCGCCGGCGTATTGCCGACGGTGTCGAGGATACTGTCGAACCGGCGTCCATGCCCGGACGTCTTGCGCGTACCTTCAGCTGCGGCCATCTGCGTTCTCCTCGATGGGTGTTGGGGTGGGGACTGCAAGCAGGGCCGGACGGGCCCGACCGGCAGAACCACCTGTCGATTGGATAATGGGATCGTTGAACGTCGCGACACGGTAGGGGACCTGCGCGGTTGCGGCAACAGGTCTGCACGCCCAAACGGACCGCGTCCGCCCGTTGCCATGACGCGCGGAAAGCTGTTCCAAGACTCAGAGTTTTTCCAGGAAATGGTGCGCGGTCATCCGATAGCTGCGCTTCTGGTCGCCATCCATCCGGTCCCAATTCGCATAGATCCGGGAAAGCCGCTGATTGCCCCGCAGCTTGTCTTCATTGCGCACCAGAAAATCCCAGTAGAGCGCATTGAACGGACACGCGCCCTCACCCGTCTTGCGTTTCACATCGAAGCGGCAGCCCGCGCAGTAGTCCGACATCTTGTTGATGTAGTTGCCGCCCGCGGCATAAGGCTTCGACCCAAGCAGCCCGCCATCGGCGAATTGGCTCATGCCGATCGTGTTTGGCATCTCGACCCACTCATAGGCGTCGGCATAAACCGCGAGATACCATTCGTGCACGGCCTTCGGGTCCGCCCCGATCAGCATTGCAAAGTTCCCGGTGATCATCAGGCGCTGGATGTGGTGGGCGTAAGCCTCTTCCTTGGTCGCCGTGATCGCGGCCTTGAGACACGCCATGTCGGTTTCACCGCTCCAGTAGAAATCCGGCAGCGCCCGGTCGGCCTCGAAAAAGTTGACCTCGGCATAGTCCGGCATCTTGAGCCAGTAGATCCCGCGCACGTATTCGCGCCACCCGATGATCTGGCGGATGAACCCTTCCGCGGCATTGAGCGGCGCATCACCGGTCTCGTAGGCTTCGGCCACCCGCCGGCAAAGGTCGACCGGATCGAGCAGGCCCGCGTTGATGTAGAACGAAAGCAGCGAGTGATAGAGGAATTTCTCGCCGCGAAGCATCGCGTCCTGATAGTCCCCGAAACCCGCAAGTGCTTCGGCGATGAAATGATCGCGCGCCTTTTCCGCGTCCCCTCGTGTGACGGCAAACCAGAATGGCTCCGCATCACCAAAGTGATCGCCGAACCGCGCCTTCACCAGAGCGATCACCTCGCGCGTGATCTCGTCCGGCTCGAAACGGAGCGGTTGCGGCATGAACAGGTCGTCTTTGGCGGGCTTGCGGTTCTCCTGGTCGTAGTTCCATTTGCCCCCGGCCGGCTCGTCGCCCTCCATCAGCAGGCCCGTCTTGACCCGCATCACGCGGTAGAAGTTCTCCATCCGGAGCTGCTTGCGCCCGTTTGCCCACGACGCGAAGTCATGGTGGGAGGCGAGAAACCGCGTATCGTCACGCACATCGACCTCGATGCCGAGCGCCTCGCCCCAGGAACCGATGATCTCATGCAGGCGCCATTCGCCTGGCTCCGTGACAATCAGCTTCCGAGGTGCGTGGCGCTTGATCGCACGCCCGACTTCGCCCGTCAGGTCGCCTGCGTTCCCGTCATCGTCGAGCCTCGTATAGTCGACCGCGAATCCCGCCTCACGAAGCTCCTCTGCGAAATGGCGCATCGCGGCGAAGCAGAAGATGATCTTCTTGGGGTGATGTTTGACGTACGTCGCCTCCGCCATCACCTCTGTCATGAGGATGCGGTCGACCGCCGGATTGGCATCGCAGAGCGAGGAGATGTGCGGCGAAAGCTGGTCGCCGAGGATGAGGATCAGGTTGCCGTTGGACATGGCTCGCTCGTTGGTTGCCGCTTCGTGCGCCGGCAGCGCTCCGAGCAATAGCGCACCTGCTCCCAGTCCCGGGCCCACTTGCGCCGCCACGTGAAGGGCCGCCCGCATGACGCGCAGGTCTTGGCCGGCAGGTTTGATTTCTTGATCATTCCACTCACGTCTGGCCTCAAGGCTGAATGACGCTGCCGTCATAGGCAAACAGCTGTCCGCTATCGCCGGCCCCCAACCCATCGATCACCGCGAGCATCCGCCTCGTCGATGTCTCCGGCGTAAACAACTGCCGGCCCGCCACGTTGCCTTGAAAGGGCTCGGAAAGGCGCGTGTCGACCGTTCCCGGGTGCAACCCGACGCACACTGCATCCCTCCGCGACCGCGAAAGCTCGATCGCCAGCGATCGGATCATCTGGTTGAGCGCCGCCTTCGATGCCCGGTAGCCATACCACCCCCCGAGCCGGTTATCCGAGATCGATCCGACCCGCGCCGAGATCGCGGCAAAGACGGACCGTCCGTCTCTCGGAAAACGGCCAAGCACATGCTTGGCAACCAGCGCCGGCCCGATCGTGTTGACGGCAAACGCGCGCTGCAGCGCATCGAAATCGAGGTCGCGCCACGCCTTCTCCGGCCCGAAGCCGGTCTGCGGGTCATGCAGCAGCCCGGTCGCGATGATCACGAGCCGCACGTCTCCGAGCTGCCTGGCGGCAGCCTCGATCGATGCTTCGTCCGTGATATCGACGTCGGCTGCGACGAGCTTGGCATCGTTGATCTCGACCCGCCGCCGCGACCATGCGTGCACCGAGGCAACGTCCGGTGACGCAAGAAGATGGGTGACGAACGCCCGTCCGAGGCCGCCGCTGGCCCCAACGACGAGCGCATTGACGGGATCGGGAAAGGAGGAAAGGTTTGCCATTGTCTCTGAGGAACGCTGGCATGCGTTCGACAGATCACTGCGCCGGGCAGCGCTGCAACCGCGGGCGGTTCCCATCACGAGACCTGAAGGCACCCGGCATCCGGATCAAGGCCGCGCAGACGGCAAGTCATTGGCGAACCAGCGGTGCAGGCCAAGCTCGCTGAGGGGGCGGGGGGCGAGACCCAGGCGGGCTGCGATGATGTTGTCGGGGAAGGTCGCGATCGCGCCGTTGAAGTCCTTCACAGCGAGATTGTAGCGCCGCCGTTCTGCAACGATTTCGGCCTCAACCGCATTCAGCTTCTCACGGATTTCAGCGAATTCCGGTGAGACCTGCACATCGAGGTTTGTTTCCAACTGCGCCAGCACGTCTCTAAGGCGGTCGGTCACGACACCTTCCGCGACGATCCGCGCGTCGTGGGCGGGAGTCTGCATCGCAATCGCGTGCGCCTCGACCAATTCGTCCAGCATAACCGTCTCATCGCCGATGACATTCTTCACCGCGCCGGCAAGCGTTGGAATCAATCGGTTGCGGTGTCGCAATTGCGTATCGAGCAGGAATTGGGCGGATTCGCAGCGCTCGGCGAACAACATCACCCGCCGAAAGCTGCCGATCCCGATAAACCAGGCAACCACGCCGACACTGAACGTGCCGAGAAGGATTTCGGTAATCATGAGCACCTTGCAATCGAGTTCAGCCGCCGCCGAACACGATACCAAGGGGCACCCAAAGACAGATTAATCCAATGGATACAATTCGATCAGGCCGATGATCCAGAGCCTACTGCAGCTCCTTCGTTTTCAGGAACCGGATCGCCTCGTTGTTCTGTTCCTTGAACGACAGATCCCACGCGCCGGCCGAGAGGTAGACGGGATCGCCGTCACGATCGGTGAGCACCTGGTTGAGGTTAGACTTGATGAACTTGTTGAGTGCCTTGTCATCATCCGACGCGAGCCACCGCGCCGCCGTGTAGTTGGTCGGTTCGAACCGGATTTCGACGTTGTATTCATGGAGCGCCCGGTCCGCGACGACATCCAATTGCAGCGGCCCGATCGCGCCGACGATCCATTGCGTACCGACATCCGGCTTGAAGATCTGGACAAGGCCTTCTTCGGAAAGGTCCTGCAGCGCCTGGCGCAACTGTTTGACGCGCGTGGTGTCGACAAGATGGATCCGGCGCAGGATCTCAGGCGCGAAGACCGGCAGGCCCGTGAACTTGATCTCCTCGCCTTCCGTGAACGTGTCGCCGACGCGGATCGTGCCGTGGTTCGGAATCCCAATCACATCGCCGGCGCCGGCTTCCTCCGCGATCTCGCGGTCCTGGGCGAGGAAGATGATCGGGCTGTGCACCATCACGTCCTTGCCGGTGCGCACCTGGTGTAGCTTCATGCCGCGCTTGAAGTCGCCCGAGCACAGCCTCAGGAACGCGATCCGGTCGCGGTGCTTCTTGTCCATATTGGCCTGCACCTTGAAGACGAAGCCGGTGACGGCTTTTTCGTCCGGCGTAACCTGCCGCCCATCGGCGGGGCTTGGCCGCGGCGGCGGCGCGTAATCGGCAATCAACCGCAACAGCGGCTCGATGCCGTAATCGCGCAGCGCGCTGCCGAACACCACCGGCGAGAGGTGACCTTCCCGATAGAGATCGAGATCGAAGCTCGAATAACCAGCCATCGCCAGTTCGAGGCTGTCCCGCGCCGTCTCGAGCACGCCCTCGTCCTTGACCAGCTCATCCAGCTTCGGATCGTCGATGCCCGTGCACTGGACCGTATGATTGAACGCGCCTGAGGGATTGTTCTTCGTCGTCAGGAACGTATTCGTGCGCGTGTCATAGCAGCCCTCGAACCGGCCCCCCATGCCGACCGGCCACACGAACGGGCAGATGTCGAGTTGGAGTTCATCCTGGATCTGGTCGAGCAGTTCGAACGGATCGCGTCCTTCCCGGTCGACCTTGTTGATGAAGGTGATGATCGGAATGTCGCGCAGCCGGCACACCTCGAACAGTTTACGCGTCTGGCTCTCGATGCCGCGCGCCGCGTCGATCACCATGACGGCGCTGTCGACGGCGGTAAGCGTCCGGTAGGTGTCCTCCGAGAAATCTTCGTGGCCCGGCGTGTCGAGCAGGTTGAACTGCAACCCGTCGTATTCGAACGACATCACGGATGAGGTGACCGAGATGCCGCGCTCCTGCTCGATCTTCATCCAGTCCGATCGCGCCCGCCGCGCCTCGCCCCGCGCCTTCACGTTGCCGGCCAGATGGATCGCACCGCCGGCAAACAGCAGCTTCTCCGTCAGCGTCGTCTTGCCGGCGTCCGGGTGAGAAATGATCGCGAACGTGCGCCGTTTGTCGGGTGGGATGGGCATGGGCTCGTTTTATCATAGGCCCCGCATCGCGCCAGGTAGCGGGCAGGGGCCATGGTGTTGCGCAGTCCTGCGAGTTAGTCGAACCGGCCCCTGGATGCAAGGCCGCCCTTCCGCGCGGGGCGGGAGCGCCGCCTCCCAAAAAAGAAAGCCCGGCACTGGGGCCGGGCTCAGGAGGGGACAGGGGAGGCATTCAATCGCTGGTGGAGGCTGAATTACCAGTAGTAGCGATCCATGCAGCGATGGTAACGGCGCCACCAGTAGGGGCTTCCAGTGCGGCGCGCTTTGCGCTTGACCCAGCCGCAGGGACGGTGGCGATAACCGCCGCCGTAGTAGCCGCCGTGGCCGATTGCGACACCGAAGCCCGAGCCACCGATGTGGAGGTGGAAATTCTTCGGCTTGGCTTCTGCGGCGCCCGTCAGTGCGGTTGCTGAAATCAGGACGGCGCCGGCTGCGATAAGGGCGTTGCGCTTTGCGTTTTGCATGATCTGGTTGAACATCTTTACTCTCCTAGGGCTGATACTTTGGCTGAAACCTTGAGGACTTCATCGTCCTTACATGGGGTAGGTCGCAGCCCGGCCCGGATCGGTTCAAAGGAACGCGAAAAAATTTCAGTTTCCCCGAAAATCAGCGTCGATTTGGACCGCAAAGGCAGAGTATTGGGCATAAAAAATCAATATAAAACAAGAAATTAGAAGGCTTCGGGGTGGGTCTCAAAAAATATGGGAACGAGACAAAAAAAGCCCCGCACCTTGGTGATGCGGGGCCTGGAAACAGCCAATGACGCGCAGATGGGCGTTATTTGGTGGCCGGTTTCGCAATCCTGACCTCGCTCGCCTGCAGCAGCTTCAAGGCATCGACCCGCCCGGCGCCGAAATCCGCATCCGGACCGGGCTTGCCAAGATCGTCGGAGGCTTGCCGCAGCACCGCGCCAACCTGTGAACTATCAAGCGATGTGTCGCGCTCGATCAGCAGCGCGACGATGCCGCTGACGTGGGCGGCGGCCAGCGACGTGCCTGAACTGTGCTTATAGGCCTTGGCCGGCGCGACCACGAAGATGTCGACACCGGGTGCGGCAACGTCGATGTAGGCTCCGCGGTTGGCCTTGTCATAGAGGCGGTCATCAGTGTCCGTGGCGGTCACGGCAATCACCTCTTCATAGGCAGCCGGATAGGCGGGCCGGGCATCCGCGCCACCATTGCCGGCAGCCGCAATCAGGATGACACCCTTCTCGCGGGCCGCCTTGATGGCCTCTGCAACGGCCGCGTCCGGCGGTCCGGCAAAGCTCATGTTGATGATCCGCGCCTTCTCGCGCACCGCCCAATCGAGCGAACGCATGATGATGGCGGTGCTTGACTGTTCTTCAGCGCCCTTATCGGTTGCAAAGAACGCGCGCACCGCCAGCAGTTCCGCCGATGGCGCGACGCCCTGGAGCAGACCTTCGGACTTGAGGATGCCGGCAATCGCGGTGCCGTGCGGACCGATGGCGTAGCCGCGCTTGCCGACCGCATCGAACGATCCTGAGACGGCTTGCGCAAGCGCCGGGTGGGCGCGATCGACGCCGGAATCGATCACAGCGATTTTGACGCCGCGACCCTTGGCCATGACGTGGGCATCCCCGAGGCCGAGCTTCATGACTGCATATTGCATGTTGGCCTGGCCGGGCGACCCACTGGCGGTGCCCGCGCTCTGCATCACACGATATCGCCAGTTGGGCTGAGCCCCGAAAACACGTGGGTCCGCGGCAAGAGTCGCGGCAACAGCCTCCGCCGGGCGCTGGCCCGAGAACTGGTAGGTGACGATCCGGCGATCGACGAGCGTGTTCGTCTCGCTGACAACGAAGCTGAGGTTATAGGCCTGCGCCAGCGCGTCTTCGGTGTCCGGCGGGCTTGCCGTTGCCAGTTGGACGACGATTTCGTTCGGCCAATGGTCGCTGTCTGCCGCAACCGCCGTTGGCCGCGGCGAGGGGATCGGCGGGATCACGCGCGGCGGTGGCGGCGGCGGTGGCGCAGCGATGCGCTGGCGCGGCTGCCGCACGGGCTTCTTTTGGACCGGCCGTTTCGGTGGTGCAGTTTCCCGCGGTGGGCGCACCCGGCGCGGCGGATCACGATCGTAATCATCATCATCGATGTAGGGTGGCGGCGTAATCACGATCACCGGCCGCCTGGGGCGCCACGGCCGGCACGGCCGATTGCCACGACGTCCATACCGCCCGCAACGGTCCGGCCGTGGCCGGACCTGGCGCCGGTCGCGGTGGTCCCGGCGATGGCGCGGCCTGAGCCGCTCGCGCCGGTCATAGCGGGGCCTGCGCCGGCTGTCACTTGGGCCTCGGTAACCGCCGATGCCGATCTGGAAACCGCCGCCGCCGCCCCCGATCGAGATCTGGGCAAGGCGGATAAGGCTGCGTTCTTGAGCGGCACGCCCCGTGCCATCTGCCTGATCTATACCGGTTTGAGCGGAGGGAAGGGCGGCCAGGGCGTCCTGCGCACCCTGTTGCGCCATGGCAAACACCATGACCACTGCCAACAATGACCTGAGGACGGCGTTGGATGTCAGCATGAGGGGCGTCTCCCGGGCGTTACTCAGGCGCAGCCATCAAGCGTACGCAAAAAACGTCACCAAAATACAGGGTCTAAGAAACGGTTATCGAATGTCGTTCGATTGAACTCTGCCTTATAATAAAAACATGAAAGAAGGCGTTTATCCATGCGGAACGATCAGTTCGATTAACCCTTCGTTGGCCTGGAGTTTACCAATCAGCGCGTCCCGGTCGGTATCACTCAGCACGTCTTTCGAGATCCGGACCTCGAACAGCCCGCCAGGCTTCGGCCCGCCGACGATTTCCGCGTTCGCGGCCGCCAGCGCATCGGCAATCTGTCCCGCGCCAGCCGTAGGAGAGAAGCGGATCAGGACGCGCGTGCCCTGAACCGCCGCCGGCTTTTCACCGGAAGCCGTCGTATAGCTGCCGGGCCCGGCCGGACCCTGCCGCGATACCAGTGTGCCGATGAACGCGGCCTGAACCAGCATCAGCACCACGGCTGCCGCGCCGGCCCATCTGACCGCCGCTGGCGTCGGGCTCGAAAACAACCGGCCCATCTCACTGAGCCACCCGCCGAGCCCCGCTTTCGCCTTATCGAGTGTCGTTGCTTCCGCCGCGATCGACTGGCGCAACCGGTCCAGCCCACCGGGCGCCGGGCCTTTCAGCGCTTCGTTGGCAACGATCGTGGCATGGTGCTCGTCCCGGATCAGCTCCACCTGGCGCTGCATCTCCGGGTGCTGCCTCAGATACGCCGCCACACGCTCTTTCTCGTCCGCTGCGAGACGCCCCGTCGCGAACCACGGCAGGAGCATCTCGATCTCCTCGCGTTCGCTGAAGCTGTCGGTTTCATTCGTCATCAGATTGTCTCCCGCCGGACGTTGCCGGGGATAGGGTGCAAAGCTCACGGCCAGCCGCGATCGACGCCGGCGGCAATGAGCAGTTCGGATAATTTCTTTCGCGCATGAAACAAGCGCGTCTTCACGGTATTGGCCGGTATGCCGAGGACCTCTGCGACCTCGCCGACCCCCATCTCGTGGTAGTAGACGAGATCGACCACGGTGCCGTGTTCTTCGGAAAGCTGGCCGATGCACTGGCGCATGAGGGCGCTCTTGTCGGCCTTCTGCGTCTCGACTTCCGGTGTATCAGAAGTCATCTGGAATAGCCGCCGCAGTCTCTTCGTCCATCGCCTCTTCGCGCCGCTTCCGGAGCATGCTGACCGCCCGGTTGTGGGCGATCGAAAGCATCCAGCTTGACAGCGTAGAGCGGCCTTCGAATTTCCCGGCATTGCGCCAAACCTCCATGAACACCTCGTTGGTCAGCTCCTCGGCAATGGCCTCGGACCTGACGCGGCGTAGGATGAAGCGGTGAACCCGAAGCTGATGCGAGGCATAGAGCGCCTCGATTGCCGCTTGGTCTTTCTGGGCAATTCGGCGGATGAGCTCGTCGTCTCGGGTCTGCGTCATCTGGTGTTAGGTCGCTCTGACAGGGAAAAAGGTTCAAACGGGATGTTCTAAATAAAACGACCGTCCGCAGCGGGCGGGCGACGGCATGAAATTCCTGGCTTCCAGTCCAGTATATCCAAGCATGATTAATGCCATATCGCGCAGTCGCCACAAACCGAAGCCGTTTGCAGACACTTGCCATCGCTGGGCCAACGATCCGTTCGCCGCGGAAGTTGAACCGTGCCCCAGATCCCACCACCGCCCAACTTGTGCGAGCATACGAGTGACAGCACACGGAGAATCAAATAGCGCTTGAGCAACCTGGACGTGCGTAAACTGACGTCTGTCGGGAACCATCCGCCTGCGTGGGCCAGGTCATCGGGCGGTCTCGAGGTGATGCGCATATCCCGGCTCGGAGAGGACACGTGAAACAATCGCAACCTCGAAGTGGCACGCACCTTGGACAGTGCGCGATGAGGCTGACGCTCAGCCTGTCGCTGTCGCTCTCTCTCCTGGTTGCAGCCCACATGGGCACCGCGCATGCGCAAACCTGTGCCACGGGCGCGGGAACGAATTCAACCCAGTGCGGCATCGGGGCAACGGCCACGGCCAACCGGACAACAGCCATCGGCAACAATGCGCAGGCGACGGCGACCGACGCCACCGCGACCGGCCAGGATGCGCGCGCGACCGGTCTGCGCTCGACGGCAATGGGGCAGGCGACGCGCGCCTCAGCAAACAACGCATCGGCCATCGGCGACAACGCAAGCGCGACCGCAAACAATGCGACCGCGAATGGGCAGAACGCCCAGGCGGCGGCAGTCGATGCAACAGCAACCGGGCAGAATTCACAGGCCACGGGTCTGCGTGCGACAGCGATGGGCCAGGCAGCACGCGCGACCGCGAACAATACAAGTGCGATCGGCGAAGCCAGTCAGGCAACTGCCGTCGACGCCACGGCGATGGGGCAGGGGGCACGGGCGACGGGTGTGCGCTCGACGGCAACGGGGCAGGCTTCCCGCGCGACGGCAACCAATGCGACGGCCATCGGTGAATCGAGCCAGGCAACCGCCAATAACACATCGGCGTTAGGGCGGCGCGCGCGGGCAACCGGCGCCAATGCGACGGCGACGGGCGGCAATTCACTTGCCAACCAGACCGACGCGACCGCGACCGGCTTCGATGCCCGCGCAACCGGACAGCGCGCAACCGCAACCGGCCGCTCCAGCCGGGCGACGGCGAACAACGCCACCGCGACCGGCCAATCCGCTCAGGCGACCGCCGTCAACGCCACGGCGACCGGGCGCGGCGCGGATGCCACCGCCGCAAACACCACCGCGACAGGCTCGAACGCCCTGGCCGACCAGAACGATGCCACCGCAACCGGCTTTGATGCCCGCGCGACCGCGGGGCGCGCGACGGCGATGGGCCGTAGTTCGCGCGCGAGCGGCTATCAGTCCACCGCCGTCGGCTACCAGACAACCACCAGCGGCGAAAACGCGACAGCCCTTGGGACCAGCGCCAGCGCAACGGCGGTCGGCGCTTCTGCACTCGGCTTTGGAACAACCGCCAGCCACGCCAACGCAACCGCGGTCGGTATTGGCGCCGCCACAACTCGCGCCAACCAATTGAGCTTCGGCACGGCCACCTCGACCTATACGATGCAGGGGCTGCCTTCTGCCGCCAGCACGGCGGCGCAGGGTGCCGTTACGGGTCTGGTGACGACAGATGCCAACGGCAATCTCGCCAGCGACGGTGGTGCCACCCAAGCGGCGATCGCGACCAATGCCGCCGGCATCACGACGAATGCCGCCGGCATCACGACGAATGCCGCCGGCATCACGACGAATGCCGCAGGCGTCACGACGAATGCCGCAGGCATCACGACAAATGCCGCCGGCATCGCAACCAATGCGTCAGGCATCACATCGAACGCTTCGAATATTGCGACCAACACCTCCAACATCGCGACGAATGCCGCCGCCATCACGACCACAGCGGCAGGCGTGGCGACCAATTCGTCGGCCATCTCATCCAACACAACTGCCATCAACACCAACACCTCGAACATTGCCACAAACGCAACGGGCGTAGCCGCAAACGCCTCGAACATCGCAACCAACACGTCTGATATCGCAGCTTTGCAGGGGGCGGTTGGCGGCGGCTTCAACGACCTGCGCGCCGACGTCAACCGCGCCTTCCGGCGGTTGGACGATCACGCTGAAGGCATTGCCCTGGCCATGGCCATGGGCGGCCTGTTCGTGCCAACGGACAAGACGTTTGCAATCTCCGCCAACATGGGCTTTTTCGATGGCAAACAGGCACTGGCGGCGCAGGGTGCTGTTCGCCTCGATCAGGTCTGGGTTCTGCAAGGTGGTATCGGAGTTGGCGTGGATGGCGGAAACGTCGGGGGACGCATCGGCATTTCGGCGGCATGGTAGCAGACGTCCGGCACTGAGGCGGGCGCTTGCCGGCGTCTCACGGGGCGCCGCGCTGCCCCGCGCACTCCGCGTCCTGGCCCTCGCATTGATCATCGCGGTGAATGGTGCCCAGTGGGCGCAGGCTCAGTCCACCGCGGGCAGGTTGGCCGTGCCGCCGGCCGAGACACTGCTGCTTTTGATCCGCACGACGCTTGTCGCCCTCAATCACGCCAATCAGACCGGCAACTATACCGTCCTGCGCGATCTTTCGGCGCCGGTCTTTCAGGCGAAGTTCTCCGCCGCCGATCTGGCCGGGATATTCGCCGACCTGCGCAAGCGCCGCATCGATCTCGCCCCCGCCGTCATCGTCTCCCCCGAGGTCTCGGAGCCACCGACGGTTTCAACCGCCGGCCATCTGACGATTACCGGTCATTTCCCAACCAGGCCGGCGCCGATCAACTTCCGTCTCATCTACGTCGCAGCCGACGGCCTCTGGAAACTGGGCGGCATCACGGTCGATGTGCCGACCGTACCCGCCGCCGCTGAACCATCGCCGGCAAGCGAGACGCCCGCTGCAGGCTCTGAAACAACGCCGCGCGCGAGATAGTCGCTCAAGCGCCTTTGGCGGGTCGGTTATTTCGCCTGCGCGGCGGCTTCCTTCAGCTTGGCGATGATCTCCTGGCACTTGGCATCACCATCCGCGAGGACGGCCTTGTCCATGGTGACGTTCTGGGCGGAGAGCTGCTGGCCGGCCGCCGCGATCAGTTCGCCGACCTGCTCGCCGGTGATATAGCCTTTCTCTTTCGCAGCCTCTGCCGTCAGACAGGTGCCGGCCTGCAGGCCTGTTGCAATACCGGCTCCCGCACCCAGCCCGACAAAGGCGCCGGGGAGCACGAAAAAGGCCGCCGCGAGACCGATCACGGCACCGGCGAGAAAGATGAGGAACGACTTCATGGGAACGGCCTCCTGCGCTGGGGTTGTGGTGTTTGATGCCGGCCACGACAAAATGCGTCGCAGCCGACATCCGATTGCAATCTCAGCGGCTTTGGCTCAGCGGCTTTGGATGCCGAAGATCACTGTGAATTTGGCGCGTCGCTGGCTGCGGTTGGAAACTTCGATGACGTGATCACCGTTGAGCCAGAGTTGGCCGCGGTACTCGTTGCCAGCCCGAACAGATTCATAGAGCGTATTGCCGTCCGGCGTGAAGATATTGAAGTAGGTGCGCGGATTGCGAGTTGCCACGCGCACGTAGAGGAACTGGCCCTTGCGCGCGTTCAACAGATAGCGCACCGAGTCCCCGCTTCCGAGTTCAGCTTGAAACTCGGTGCCAGACTGGCCGCTTGGGAAGCGGACCCGCTCTTCACTTGTTATGGGCTCTCTTTCATCGGCACCGGACGCCCCACCACCCGGGTTGTTCCCACCGGGCTGATTGACAATGAAGTTGATGATCCTGCGACCCCGAGGATTGAAACTGCATTGAAACGTTTCGCTCCGGCCACGGATCCATGCGGTGCCATTGACGGCGTGGGTGCCGTCGGTGCGTTGGCCTTCGTACTTCGTCTCGATGTTGGGGAGGCGCGTGTGCAGCACCTCGTGCGCCCGGGCGCGACATTCCTGCATCATCCGGGCGGGGGTGTTGGCTTCAGCGGAGCTTGCAAATGTCGCAACCGCGGCCACCACCAATCCCAAACTCCAAAGCGATCTGTCAGTCATGTTCGTTCCCTTATTGCGGCTTGAATGAAAAATGTAGGTCCGGTCGTTATCCCACTGGCCCGGCCCGGTCCGGCGCCCAATGCGCCCGGTCGACGATCAGTCCCCCGTGACCACAATCTCGGGAAACGAAAACCGCTGCGCGCCGATGGTGACGTTGAAGATATCGCCGTCCCTGCCGACCGTCATCTTTGCCCCGCCGTCGGCTTGCGATTCGTCATAGGAGGACGGTGTTCCAGCCTCGAAATAGATCACCCGGCTGCCGCCGTCCGGCCAGAAGACGGTGATCGAACCATTGCCGTTGCCCTGACGTTTGACGCCGAACCGGCATTGCTCCATCGCCCCCCTGCGCGAGCGCGAACAGTCGAGCTGACCGGTCGCATTGAACGCCGTGCCGGGAACCAGCGCATCTTCACGCGGCGCCGGGCCTGACGACGTGCGCCAATCCTGTGGCATGTCGCTTTCGCTCTTGGCCCAGCGGACCGGCGCCGGCCGTTGTCGCTGCTGCGCCTCGCGCGCAGGAATGGCCAGAACCAGGCCATCTTCGATCCTGTCGACGTCGCGCATTGCCGGGTTTGCCCGCAGCAGCGCATGCAGCGTCACACCGCAACGCCACGCGAGATGGTCGAGGGCTTCATTTTCCTGGAGGATCGCGCGCGCGCCGCACGGGCTCGTCGCATGGTGGCCGACATGGCGCGGCAGATGGATCAACGCGCCATCGGAGATCTTGCGAACATTCTCAATCTGAGGATTGGCGTTCAGCAATGCCTCGACCGTCACGCCGCAAGAGTGCGCCACACCATAGAGCGTCTGTCCGCGCATCAGGTGCACATAGGCGCCGCACCCATAGTGCGGCGTGCGCCGGTCCTCAGGGACCTGGTC
The DNA here is from genome assembly GCA_963696075.1 of uncultured Alphaproteobacteria bacterium. GTDB lineage: Bacteria > Pseudomonadota > Alphaproteobacteria > Rhizobiales > Hyphomicrobiaceae > CAJQQK01. Next base: position 923,793 of record CAVOJD010000006.1, read on the forward strand.
ATGCGTGTAGCCGACCGAGGGCAATCTGGTTCGCGCCGCCGCATGCCGGCCTCTGAACAGGGGTTTCAGATCGATCGCCGTGATGCCAACCGCGAGATTGACGCCAACCTCCGCTTCGACGCTGATCGGTTGCAGCGAAATTGTCCCGCGCGACCCGCCGATCAGAACCTGCCCACGCCCACCGACGACGGCCGCCCCACCCGCCTCGACGCCGCCGAACGATCCGGCAAGTTCGCCCGGAGGCATCCGCCGCGTATCAGCAATCACCGTCCAGGCGATCACACCCCGCCCCGAGACACCGATCTCAAGGCCGACGCTTCTGAAGGCGCCACGATAGGCTTCGTTCAGTCCGTCTGATTTGTGAAATACGCAGTGAAGGTCACGCGGCGAGCTGATGATCAGCGCGATCCCCTCGCCGACCTCACATGTCAAAACGCCCGCCTCGATCCGCGCCTGGCTGGCCGCCGGCAGGGACATCACACCAATAAGACTGAGAACAACAACCCTCAACCAACATGAAAAAAAGCGCGTCACAATCGCGACCCCATCCCACCTTCAATTGCCCGTTGGCTACGAAACGTAGCACCAGCAACCAGTGGCATGCGACTGGATCGTCCGCAAGACGGACGAACGGAGCGATAACAAAAAGTCTGCAGAAGCGACCAACGACAGTGCAGCAATCGGCGGCCAATTGGGCACCGATTGCAACGCGCCATTGGTGGGCTTCGGGTCTGCCGGACTACTCCGCCGCGACGCCCACCGGACAGCTCACCCCTGTCCCGCCAAGCCCGCAGTAGCCGTGCGGGACCTTGTGCAGATATTGCTGGTGATAGTCCTCGGCAAAGTAGAACGGGCCGGTTGCCTTGATCTCTGTCGTAATCGCCACCGAAACCACGCGCGTCAAGTGCGGCCTGGAAACGTTCACGCGAGGCTTCCGCCGCCGCCTGCTGCGCCGCGCTGGCAACGTAGATCCCGGATCGGTATTGCGTGCCAACGTCATTGCCCTGTCGCATACCCTGCGTCGGGTCGTGATTTTCCCAAAACACCTTGAGCAACGCCTCATAGGGGGTCACGGCCGGATCGTAGACGACGAGCAGCACTTCGTTGTGCCCGGTGTGTCCGCTGCACACTTCTTCATAGGTCGGATTGGGCGTGTAACCCGCAGCATACCCCACTGCCGTAATCCACACCTTGTCCGGCCCGAGTTCCCAGAACTTGCGCTCAGCGCCCCAGAAACAGCCCATCCCGAAGACGGCCTGTTCCATCCCGTCCGGGTATCCACCAACGATTTTGCGCCCGAAAACCGCATGCGTCTCCGCTGTCGGCAATGGCTCCGGACGTCCGGGCAGTGCAGTTTCTGGTGAGGGCATGGCTGTCTTCTTGAGGAACGAGAACATGAAGCAAGTCCTTGGATTAGCCGCAGTTGGTTCGCTATATAGCAACCTATATAGGATCAGGCCCGCCCCGCCGCAATTTTCCGCGCCCGCGCTTCGCTCGAACGCGCCGCGGTCCGGTTGATACGCTGCGGCTGCAACTGCGGCCGCGCGGCCCGAGCGCGCCCGTCTTGTGGCGACGAGAAATGCAAACGACGGTTCTGGGAACGAATGAGATGATCAACATTCTAAGTGATGAGATCGCCCCGGCCGACCGCCCGGGTGCCGCCGAAAAGACGTTGTATGAGGTCGGTGGCGGGCGCAAAACATTCTTCGCCCTGGCGTTCATTGTCCTTCTGCCCTTCTTCGCCAGCGTCCCCGTGATGCTCTATCAGCGCATCGAAAAGGGTGTCTGGTTGGACACCTGGGGTCTGGTCGTCATCGCCGTTGCGTTCCTGGCGGTGATGTTGCTCATTCTTTTCGAGCTGATCTTCTCCTTGCGCGCCGAGGTCGACATTGGGAAATCTGCAGTCGCCCTGACACTGCCCAAGCGCGGCACCCTGCTGCCGACCATATTCTACGAAAAGCGCACCATCCCCTATGAAGATATCGAGGCCGTCCAGTCCTATTGCGACTGTTATGGCGGCCAGATTGCACCGATGATCCTGCGCGGCACCCGCTTGATCCTCAAGACCAAGGAGGCGGTTCCGCTTGGCTTCGTCAACGAGCGGGACGACGACCCCCACTTCCCCTTCCCGCGCATCGGCGAACAGATCGCAGCCCGCGCCGGCCTGCGCGTGAAAAACCTCGGCCATATTCAGCACGCCCTCCACCGGCGCATGTTCGGCCTCGCCCAGACCAACCGCGACGACATGCCAAGCGAAGAGGTGCGCGCGATCAACCGGCGTCACCGGTCGTTCTTGTTGATTTTGTCGCTGGGCTTTCTGGTGTTGCTGGGCGCCGGCATTTCGCAAGATTTCCTCGCCGGCGTAAACCGCTGGGGCGAGCAAAGCGCCGGCCACGCGTTTTGGTAGCATGTGTCCGCTGACGCCGCCCCGGTGGTCGCTTCACGCGAGCCCCGTCACTCTGGCCCCTCACACTCGCCCTTCACACTCGCATCCGTCCGGGGGCCGCACTTCGTCGCAAAACGGGTCGCAGGGGGCCCGCTGACGGCCGCGATCAATTGACGAAGATATCAACCTGCCGCCGCTCGCGCGCCGCCATCGCGGTCAACAGCGCGATGACGAACAGCACCACCCATGCTGGCAGGTGAAACAGCCCAACCAGGATCGGGTCCCACACGAGTGGATGCAACTTGAGCGCAACGAGCTTGCCCAGGCCCTCGAACGTGGCCGGCGCGATCGCGGTCATAATCGCGGCAAGGCTTTGAAACAGCGGACCATCCCCGCCTGTCTGCCAGCGTGTGAAGTCACTTGTGAGCGCAACGATGGCGCCCAACAGCGCGACCACGCCGACGACTTTGAGGCCTGGCCGGATCAGCGCCCAAATCGCGCGCAGGATCTTTTTGATGAGTCCCCAGACCAGCCAGCCCAGGCCCTCGATAGCACCGCTTATCATGCCATTCGGTCTAGGCGAGGGCCGTCTTCGAGACAAGCTGTATCCCACCCCTGATCATCATTTATTGCACAGCAGTTGCATGATGCGGGAGGCTCATGATATGCGCGTCGTCTTCGTTGTTGAGGAGAGGTGGCCGAGTGGTTGAAGGCGCACGCCTGGAACGCGTGTAGGCGGGAAACCGTCTCGAGGGTTCGAATCCCTCTCTCTCCGCCACGATATTCGCCTAATGCTTTGTTTCCAGAGTGATTGTTTCAAGGATCGGAAGCCTGACCCGAAGCGTGACCGGTTGAATCGCCCAACAACTTCTGAGCTGCGCAACTCGCCCAGGGACTGTGCCCGCTGGGTCCGCTTCTTCTGGCGGTGATCAGGCATCGCAAAGTTGAGGTGCAAAGTACCAAGGCCCCTCGCATCACCGCATCGAGTGTGCAACGCTTCGCAAGTTGCCCAAGGAGACCCTGCCGAGAGGGTCCCAATGACGCGAGATATCGAGATGCCAACACGCACGGATACATTCATTGAGCACCTGGATGAACAGGTGTCGGCGATGGCCCATGCCTGTACGGCTTGTGGGGCCTGTGCCGAGGTGTGCCCAACGATACCGCTGACCATCGCCGATGAAGAGATCACGCCGGGCGAACTCACAGCAGGCGTCCGCCAGATTCTTCGGGGCCACGAGGCGCCGGAAACCTCGAAGACGTGGGCCAGAACCTGCTGCAGCTCCGGCGCCTGCCTGTCGGTGTGTGAGCACGGCATCAACCCGCGCTTCATGCTCACGATGGCACGCCGCGCCATGAACCAGTTTATCGAACCCGAAACGCGCCGCGCCGACGGCAAGACCGCGTTCCAGAAGATGAGCCGTGGTGTCAGGGTCATCTCCCGACTTACATCGCCGCCGGAATTGCTGGCGCGCCTAAGCCCCCGCTCGAATGCCGGTTGCCAATCCGCGCCGGACTTCGTTTTCTATACCGGATGCAACATGCTCAAGACGCCCCACATCGGGCTCTTGTGCCTCGATGTGATGGACAGGCTCGGCACAAGCTATGAAGTGCAGGGCGGGCCCGGCGCCTGCTGCGGCATCCTCCAGACGCGGCCGGGCGACACCGAGAATGCGGGCCGCCAAGCCTTTGCCACGCTCGACAAGTTCGCGGCAACCGGAACCTCGAAGATCCTGTCGTGGTGCCCGACATGCCAGATCCAGTTTGGCGAAACCATCATCCCGGCCTACGAGACGATCACTGGGGCCCGGCTCGATATCACGATGTTTCCGGTCTACCTCGCCGGCCAGATCGAGGCGTTGCGCGAACACCTGACCATTCCGGTCAAAAAGCGCGTTGCGATCTACGAATACGCCGGCGAGCTGGGCGTCATGGAAGCGGTGCGCGCACTGCTCGGCGCCATTCCCGAACTCGAAATCGTCGAGATTGAAACGTCGAGCATCGGCTACAACGGTACGTCTCTCGCCCCGCTCGGGCGCTATCATCACGACACCATGATGGCGGCTCTGGACGAAGCGGAAGCCTGCGGGGTCGATACGTTCGTGGGCATCTATCACGGCGATCACCGTGCATTCGCGGGTCACGAAGCGTCGCGGTCATTCGCGGTTGCAAATTATATGGAGCTGGTTGGCGAAAGCATGGGCATTGCTGTCGCCGACCGGTTCAAGCAGCTCAAACTGATGCAGGACGCTGATGCAATCGTTGCAGCCTCCATCGATCAGATCGTTGCATCCGGTCTTGATCCTGAAATCGTCCGCGACGTGGTCGTCTCCGACATGCTCGCCGAGTAGGCAAAAAAAGCGATCTGTCTAATTTCGCTGAAACGGTGTCATGTTTCGTGTCGCAGATGGCGAGTGCGCCATTCCCGGACCATGACGCGGTCCGCTGCTCGGCATACCTGCGCCGGCCCGCGCGCCTAATCGGGGGCGGGCGGGAACGACGTCATGATGGCGGTTGCGATCAAGATCAGGGCGCACGACGCGATTTCCCAGCCAAGGCTGCGGCGCAGGCCGATCCGGCCGTGTTCGGGAGCGGTGACAAGCATCGGCGTCCATCTGAGCTTGTTGAGGGCTGCGATCACCAGGATGGCCGCGAACACGGCGAGCTTTGCGCCCAATGCAAGTTGGTGGCTACGCGCGGGATCGAACTGCCATCCAGCGAGCATGGCGATCAGTAGGATGCCGGCGCTGGTGAGGAGGGCAACGGCTGCAAGCGCGCGGCTGGCGAAGCGCGCGACGAGGTCTGTGAGATCACGATCCTGCATGGTCCGCGTTGCACAATAGAGCGGGTAAAGCGCACCGAGCCACCAGTGCGCCAGGGCCAGGTGGATGAAAATGAGGACCGATGGCAGCCAACCGTCGCCCTCGTGCGAGGCGGTGTGCCCCTCGAGCGCATAGGAGCCGATCATCGCGGCCGCCGCCACCACGCTGAGTGGCCAGACGCGCAGCCCAGAAATCACAATCACAATCACAATCACCAGCGCCGCGACGACGCGCACCAGCGCGGCTTGTCCGATCGGCGTTTCGATCGCCATCCAGCGCATCGAGGGGTCGAACGCCAGGTTCCAATCACCGCCGCTGATCGCAAGCTGGAACGCAACGTAACGCAGCGGCTCGACCACCAGCAAAAGGCCCGCACCCAGCCAGATCTGCCAGCGAACCGCGCCGGCCAAGCGATCGGCGCCGGGTACCGTTGCAAAGAACACGACGCCGCCCGCCATCGCGATCGTCGCGACGTAGACGGCGCTCCTCAGCAGGATCTGCGCGATATCGAGGTCGGCAAGCGTCATGCTGCGGTATCGGGCTCAGGGGCTGATCTTGAACGACAGCGTGCCTTTCATGACATGGCCATCCTTCGCCACCGCGGTCCAATTCACGTCGTACGTTCCGGGCTCCAGAGGCGTCACCTCGACGCTGTAGGCGTCCGCGAAGCCTGGCTTGCCCGTCTTCACGACCGGAATATCGGATGACTTGTCCGTGCGCGTCACCTTGACGACGGTGACGCGAACCGGCTTGGAGAACCCAAGCGTCACATCGGTCAGTCCCGCTTTGGCCGTCGCGCCATGCGCAGGCACGCTCTTTGCCATTTTCGAATGGGCAAGGACTCCCTGGCCATAGGCGCCCATAGACATGATACCTGCCAGAAGCAGCACCCAGATCGTTCTCATGACGTATCTCCCAATCGAGGCAGCACCCGTGATCCCCTCGGGCCCCTCGAACAACGGGAGCCCGAAAGGCCACGTCCCGCCATTACTGCGAAGGCGCAATATCGGTGATGCGGAACTGATTGTCCCGGCCCTTTTTCAATTTGAAGGTAACGGGCGCACCAGGCTTGACGGCTGACAGGTCGACGCGCCGCGTGACCGGCAGGTCCATCGTCATCGCGGGCCAACCGAGGGCCGGCACGGGTTCGTGGGTGATGTTGACGTTACCGCCATCGGTGTCGATCGAATTGACCTTGCCCTTGACCTCGGCCTCCGTGGCATTCCCCGCCGCTTCCATCTTCATCGAGCCATGGTCCATTGTCTTGGAGCCGTGGTCCATCGTCTTCGATCCGTGGTCCATCGTCTTGGAGCCATGGTCCATCTTCATCTTGTCCTGGGCCAGAGCCGGCGTCAGCCCGATCGTGCCGAACGCAACAAAAGCGGCGGCAATGCCTGCAATTTTACGGCCTGCATATTTAATCTGCGTCATCTCATTCATCTCCGTTCATTCTGGCGCGACCCGTTATCGCAAGGGGGACGCACTGGGTGGTTCGGGCGCTCGAATGCGAGCCCTCTATTCGGCCGGTTGAAGGGCCAAATTCTTTTGTCCGGCATCGGGATCGGCGGACGATCTTGTCGGGGCGAAGCGGCGGCTTTCCCACACGAAGTAGATCACCGGAATGACGATCAACGTCAGAACCGTCGTCGACGCCATGCCGCCGACCATCGGCAGCGCAATCCGGCGCATCACGTCAGAGCCGAGGCCATCGGTGAAGAAAATCGGCATAAGGCCCGCGATGATGACGCCAACCGTCATCAACTTCGGGCGCACGCGCTGTACGGCGCCGGCAACAATCGCGTCGAAGAGATCCTGGCGAGACCGCGGCGGGTGCTCGCGGACCTGCTGGTCGATGTAGAGCAGCATCACCACCGCCGTCTCAACTGCGATCCCGCCAAGTGCGATGAAGCCGACGGCGACCGCGACCGACATGTTGTAGTCTGCAAGGTAGACCGCCCATAACCCGCCGATCAGACCGAACGGCAGCGACGTCATGATCATCGCGGTCCGGTCGAAACGGCCGAAGTGCAGCATCAGCAGGACGAAGATGATCAGCACCGCCGTCGGGATCGCGATCGCAAGTCGCTCGCGCGCTTCAATCATCTGTTCGAACTGGCCGGACCATGTGATCGCATAGCCGGCGGGCAGGTCGACCGTCTCACGCACGACCTTCGAAGCCTCCGCGACGTAGGTGCCGATGTCGCGCCCCGCAATGTCGACGAAAACCCATCCCGTCAGGCGCGCGTTCTCCGACCGCAGCATCGGCGGTCCGTCGGTAACCTCGATCACGGCCAATTCGCCGAGCGGGATATGCTGGCCCGCAGGCGTCGGGATCAAGACCTCCGTCAGTTGCTCCGGCGTCTCGCGGAACGGACGGTCATAGCGCAACATGATATTGTAGCGCTCCCGCCCTTGAACACTTTCCGCAAGCTTCATCCCCCCGATTGCTGTCTGGATGACGGATTGGAACGCGGCGAGATCGATGTTCCGCCGCGCAAGTTCGCGCCGGTCGGGACGGATCTCGAGGTATTTGCCGCCAACGACCCGGTCGGCAAACACAGAGCGCGTGCCGGGTATATCCTTGACGGCTCCTTCCAGTTGCAGCGCGACGCGCTCGATCGTCTTGAGATCGTTCCCGGAGATCTTGATGCCGATCGGCGTGCGAATGCCGGTCGAGATCATGTCCATGCGGATCTTGATCGGATAGCCCCACGAATTGACGAGGCCCGGCAGCTTCGTGCGCTGGTCGAGTTCCTTGACGAGATCCTGAACGGTCATCCCCTCGCGCCACTGATCCTTCGGCTTGAGCCGCACCCAGGTCTCAATCATCGAGATGGGCGCTGGGTCCGTCGCCGTGTCGGCGCGGCCGACTTTGCCGAACACGCGCTCGACTTCTGGCACCGTCTTGATCAACCGGTTGGTCTGGGCCAGCACTTCCTTCGCCTTGCTGATCGAGACGCCCGGCAGTGTCGTTGGCATGTAGAGGAGTTCGCCTTCGTAGAGCGCGGGCATGAACTCCGAGCCGATCTTGGAGAACGGGATCGCAACCGAGGCAATCGCGACAAGCGTGAGCGCGATGGTGAGCCACCTGAACCTGAGCGCCGCCCAGATGATTGGCCGGTATAGCTTCACGAAGAGCCAGTTGAGCGGGTTCTCCATCTCTCGCCGGATGCGCCCGCGAATGAGCCACAGCATGAGCACAGGCACGACCGTGACGGATAGCACGGCGGCAAATGCCATCGCATAGGTCTTGGTGTAGGCGAGTGGCGCAAACAGCTTGAACGACTGCCCGGTCAACGCAAAGACGGGCAGGAACGACACCGTGATGATCAGCAGCGAAAAGAACAGGCCCGGTCCGACTTCCTTTGCCGCAAGCACGACCGCGTCGCGGCGCGCCGCCGGCGTCGCCTTGTCGTCCATCTCCGAGAGTTTCCGGTGCGCATTCTCGACCATCACGATCGAGGCATCGACCATCGCGCCGATCGCAATCGCAATTCCGCCAAGCGACATGATGTTCGCCGTAATGCCCTGCTGCGCCATGATGATGAAGGCGCCAAGTATGCCAAGCGGCAGCGTAATGATCGCAACGAACGCTGAGCGCGCGTGAAGCAGAAAGATCAGGCAGACGAAAGCAACAACCAGTGCTTCCTCGATGAGCTTGTGCTCAAGGTATTCGACAGCCCCCTCGATGAGCGGAGCCCGGTCGTAGACCGTGACGACCTCGACACCCTCGGGCAGGCCCTGCCTGACGTCCTCGAGCTTCTTCTTGATCCCCTCGATCACGGTCAGCGCGTTCGCGCCCGATCGCATCACGACGATGCCGCCGACGACCTCGCCCTCTCCGTTGAGTTCAACGACACCGCGGCGCAGCTCTGGCCCCTCGACAAGACGCGCGACATCGACAAGCTTGACGGGCGTCCCGTTGTCGGAAAAGACGACGACCTCTTCAAGCTGTTGCAGGTTCTGGATGTAGCCGGTCGAGCGGACGATGAGTTCTGTTTCCGCCTGCTCGATGACGCGCCCGCCAACCTCGCCACTTGCCGCCTTGACCGCGGAGATGATCCGCGAGATCGGGACGTCGTAGGCGCGCAGGCGGTTGGGATCGACGAGAACCTGGTATTCCTTGACGAAGCCGCCGACGGAGGCGACCTCGGAAACGCCCGGCACCGTGGCGAGTTCGAATTTGACGAACCAGTCCTGAAGCGAGCGCAGTTCGGACAGGTCACGTTTTCCCGTCCGGTCGATCAAGCCGTACTGGAACACCCAGCCGACCCCTGTGGCATCGGGGCCAATGCGCGGGCTGGCCGTGTCGGGCAGGCTGGCGCCAACGGTCGAAAGCGCTTCGACAACCCGCGCCCTTGCCCAGTACTGGTCAATGCCGTCCTGGAAGATGACATAGACGAAGCTCGTCCCGAACATCGAAAAGCCGCGCACAGCTTTCGCCTTCGGCAGTCCCAGCATCGCCGTCGACAGCGGATAGGTGACGAGATCCTCGACGATCTGCGGGGACTGCCCGGCAAACTCCGTGCGGATGATGACTTGCGTGTCGGTAAGGTCGGGGATCGCATCAAGCGGTGTCTGCTTGAGTGACAACCAGCCCGCGATGATCAGTGCAACAGCGCCGATGATCACCAACAGCTGATTGCGCACCGACCAGTCGATGACAGCCGCCACGCTCGACTTGGTCGGGTCATGGCCGGCGATGTCATGGGCCGCCGCGCCTGGATCATCCCGCGACGAGGGATCAGTGGTCACGGTGCGCCCCCGTCCCGGCACTCGCGGCAGCCGGTTGCGCGGCCCTGTCGCCAGCCGCAGAGCCAGCGTTGGCTTCAGCCTCGGTGGCCGCGTCCGGCGCGGGCGGATAGGCGATCAATTCGCCATCACCGCGTCGAAACGGGTTGAACGGCTTGCCGCCGACCTGGAACCAGATCCGTTCCGACTTCGGATCGCGGAATACGGCAAGCTTCTTTTCTTTGTAGTGTTCTGGTGCAGCCTTCAGAACCCAACTGCGCAGCGACTCGTTGAGGACGGCAAGCCCGGTTTGAATCTCTGTTTCCGTGCGCGCCGCCTGCAATTTCCGAAGTGCTGCGACGGCATCGCCGAGCACAAACGCGAGCTGGGTTTCCTTGTAGCGCGGCCACAAGAGATCCTTGATCGAGATCGCAGGGTCGAGCTGCTTCGGCTCGATGTCATAACCATCGATAATCGCTTCATGGACATAGAGCGATGCATCGATGAGGTGGTCGATCATCGCGAATTCGTTTTTGGACAGCTTCAGCAGCGACAACGGAACCTGGAGCCGTTGCAGCTTGCGAAACGACTCGCGAAGCGCGCTTTCTGAATCGATCAGGAACTGCCCCGACACCACCACGTCCTCTCCATCGAGGACGCCCTTCTTGATTTCCGTTCGTCCATCCGAAACGAGGCCCGTCTCGATCAGGCGCGGCTCGAACCGGCCTTCGCCGAGCGAGACGACCACATAGCGACCGGCGCCACTGCGCAAAATGGCCTCGGACGGCACCGCAACCCGCCGCTCCAAGCCGACCTCAAACGTGACATCCGCATAGCTTCCGGGCCGGATCAGTCCGTCCGGATTGGCAAGGATCAGCCGCACCTGTCCGGTTCGCGTCTTGGTGTCGACCGTTGGATAGACGTAGTCGACGACGGCATTGACCTGACGGCCGGGCAGGTTGGGGAATGTGATGAGGGCAGGCGTGTCGGTCGCAATGAAGCCGAGGTCTTTCTCCGAAACGCCGACCTTCAACCAGACGTCCGAGTAGTCCTGAATCCGGGCAAGCAGCATCCCGCGCTTGACGTAGCTGCCTTCGCGCAGGTTGAGTTCCGAAAGTGTCCCGTCCTGCTCGGCATAGAAGGGGACGCGCTCGAGTGGCTCGTTGCTGGCCTTGATCTGATCCATCGCCTGGGACTGAACGCCATAGGAGCGCAACTGGCCTTCGCCGCGACCGATCAGTGAGCCGGTGCCCCGCGACCGCTGAAAGTCGCCTTGAGAGATGATCAATTGTGGCGAGTAGAGCTTGAAGAGCGGGTCGCCCTTCTTCACCGCATCGCCAACCGCGGTCACCTTGAGTTCCTCGACCCAGCCCTCGACGCGGGCTGTAATATCCGTCTGGCGGCGTTCATTGGGATGGACGATGCCATAACTCCTGATCGCGCGGCCAAAGCTCGATTGCTCCGCCTTGCCAAGGCGCACACCCATGTTCTGGATCGTCTCGGAGGCAATCGTGATGACCGGCCGCGCTTCGGCGGACGCCGCTTTCGGGTCGCTGCCGCCGGTCTCGAGCTTGACCAGGTCCATGCCGCAGATCGGGCAGGCGCCCATCGCGTCCGCGATGTAGTGGGGATGCATCGGGCAGGTGTAGCGCACGGGCGAAGGGTCGGGCGATGCCTTCGCTTCACCCGCGTGCGCCGCGTCGGCCATGACCAACGTGACGCTAGAGGGCGATGCAACCTGTTTCCCTGGCAGCGTTGTCAGCAGGCCCATGAGCGGCTGGCCGACAAGGAGAACGGGCGCAAGAGCGATGACTGCCGCGCGGCGGCGCGGGCCATGACAACGGCTGCACATGGTGCATCCTCTCGATGATCGTGTTTCGTGATCTGCGGTTCGTGATCTGCGTTCTGGCGCAACGCCCGCCATAACAGGCGCGACGTCGCGGGCATACAGCGACCTGATCCCGCGGAGAGCGGGCGGCGCTGCTGCAGGCGCGTTGCTAGATCCGGAACCGGTGTGCGAGCGAGAGAGGTTTCGAGGACCGGTCTCGGTGCCCTGATGTGTCAGGTGGCCGTGGTCGAGGATCTGTCAGATCACCGCGACGCGAACTCGTCCCAAGCGCCGCCCCGCCAGCAGCCCGGTCGACGCGCAGATGCTGCCAAAGAAACGCCTGATCGCGTTGCCGCAAACGACCGGCCTGGACGACATCCTTGTCCAGGCAAACCTTGCAATGAACCGGCGCCAGCGAAATCGGGCAGTGCGATCCGGCCGTCGCCATGGGGCCGGCATCATGATGCCGGTTCGATGACTGAGATGGCGCGCGCTGCTGATGTTGATCTTGATGCTGATGACGCGCGTGGCTATGCTCGCCGGCAGTGTTCGCCGGGACACCGGCGGTATGCTGATCATAGGCGTGGGCATCAACCGGGTGTGCAGCTTGCGCCGGCGCAACCGTCATCATCAGGACCGCGGCGAGCGCAAGTCCCAGTCGGATGATGATATGTCGCGATGAACCCATGATCCTCAGCGTATGATTCGCACTAATCAGATATCAGCGACCTAAATAAGGGTTCCAGCTACTGACAGGTCAAGCCCTATATTCGACGTACAGCAAACTGACCGTGCCGTGGTCGTTTGCACGCCAACCGGCATCCTCCTGTCTTCATATGCCGCCGTCCTTATCGGCTTGACATTGAACGCCGGCGCCTATTTGACCGAAATCCAGCGCGCCGCCGGTCCGCAGAATGCGATCGTCTCGAGTGACTGCGGCGTCTTCCTGCTGCCCCCGCCCGACGAAGGGTTGCGTGAGTTTGCGTTGCTCCTGGAAAGCTGTGGCCTGACGCAGGACGACCTTAAGACCTTGATGCAGACCAATCCGGCCAAACTGTTCAAGGTGCCCCCAACCGACGGGCCGACACCAACCTGACGCCAAGCCGAAGCGGAGAGAGAAGATGGCAGACTTTGACTTGATCATAAGCGGCGGGACCGTGGTGACGGCGGCTGATACGTTCCAATCGGATATCGCCATCCGCGACGGTCGCATCGCAGCCCTCGGCACGGACCTGGGCTCGGCTGACGAGGTCTTCGATGCCGCCGGCAGGCTGGTGTTGCCCGGCGGCATCGACAGCCATGTCCATATCGCCCAACCGAGCGGCGAAGACATCGTCATGGCTGATGATTTCGAAAGCGCGACCCGCTCGGCAGCTTTCGGCGGGAACACACTGGTGATGCCCTTCTGCCTCCAGGAGAAAGGCCACGGCCTTCGCGATGCCCTGACGAAATATCATGCCCTTGCCGAAGGCCAGTGCCACATCGACGTCAGCTTTCACATGATCATTTCCGATCCCACCGCCTCCGTGCTCGGCCAGGAGCTGCCGGCACTTGTCGGTGACGGTTACACCTCGTTCAAGGTGTTCATGACCTATGACGGCCTCGCCCTTGCGGACAAGGAACTGCTGGAGGTTTTCGCGTGTGCCCGCGACACCGGCGCAATGGTGATGGTGCACGCGGAAAACTACGATGCGATCCGCTATCTGACCGAGCAACTGGAGCAGGCCGGCAAGACAGCCCCCCAATATCATGCAACATCGCGACCGATTGCCGTTGAGCGCGAGGCAACGCATCGTGCCATTTCGCTTGCCGAGATCATCGACGTGCCCGTGATGATCGTTCATGTCTCCAACCGTGACGCAATGGAACAGATCCGCTGGGCGCGCAGCCGCGGCCTGAAGGTCTACGGCGAGACCTGCCCGCAATACCTGATGCTCACCGAGCGCGATCTCGAAGGCCTCAACATGGAGGGGGCCAAATACGTCTGCAGCCCGCCGCCGCGTGACGAAGCCAGTCAGGCCGCCTGCTGGGAGGGGCTAGAGACCGGCGCTTTCGATGTGTTTTCATCAGATCATTGCCCGTTCCGCTATGAGGGCACGGACGGCAAGCAGATCCCGAAGGGCCGCACCAGTTTCCGATGGGTTCCAAACGGCATACCGGGCGTTGAAACCCGCCTGCCGATTCTGTTCTCGGAGGGCGTCTCGAAAGGCCGCATCGACCTCAACAAGTTCGTCGCCCTCACGTCGACGAACCACGCGAAAATGTACGGGCTTCACCCGCGCAAAGGCACGATCGCGATTGGCTCTGATGCCGACCTTGCAATCTGGGAGCCGGAAAAGCGCATGACGATAACCCAGTCGGTCATGCATGGCGGCGCGGACTACACGCCCTATGAAGGCCTCGAAGTGACGGGTTGGCCAACGTCGACGATTGTCCGCGGCCGGTTCGTCGTGCGCGATGGTGAACTCGTCGGCAGTCTTGGCCATGGGCAATATCAGCCGCGCGATCTGTCCCCCTATGCGCGTCCCGCCCCGGCGCGCGCATCGCCCGCAGTTTGAAGGCGCAGCCGTCAATTGAGCCGCCTCTATCGGTGCCCCCGGAAACTGTTTGACCGTTGGAGAGATCATTGACTTGTGGGACAGCCCGGCCATGGTTGTGAAAAAGTGTCCTCCCCGCAAGCATATGGTCCCCGGCAATGACCCAGCCTGATCCGATTACGATCTCGGTTATCCAGCACCGCCTCGCCGGCATCGTCGAGGAAATGGGGGAGGCGATGCTGCGCACATCGTTCTCCCAGATCCTCAATTCGAGCCGCGATTTCTCGACGGCCATCTGTGGCGCGGGCTCGGAGCTGGTCGCCCAGGCCGATCACATCCCCGTCCACGTCGGCGCCCTGCAACCGGCAACCGCCGCCATCATCGACGCCTTCGGCGACGACGTGCACCCGGGCGACATCTTCCTGCTCAACGATCCCTACCACGGCGGCAGCCACCTTCCCGACGTCACCGTGTTCGCACCGGTCTTCTTCGGCGACGTCCTGGCGTTCTGGGCGATCAATCGAGCCCACCACTCCGACATCGGCGGCGCAACCTATGGTGCCTACAACGCAGCCGCCCGAGAAATCTTCCAGGAGGGCCTGAGGCTGCCGCCCCTCCGCTTCTACGATAAGGGCGAGATGCGGCCCGACATCCTGCGGCTGTTGAAGACGAACGTGCGCCACGCCCGCGACTTTGAGGGCGATCTGATGGCGCAGATCGGCTCGGCCAAGCTCGCCGAACGCCGCCTGCATGCCCTGGAGGCCGAGTTCGGCCGCGACCTGATCCTGGCAAGCGTCACGCGCATCCTGGATGCGACCGAAAAGCAGACCCGCGCCGTCATCGCCGGCTGGCGTGATGGGACCTACGACGGCACCGCCCTGCTCGACGATGATGGCCGCGGCAACGACGATATTGCCATTCGCGCGACCGTCACCGTCAACGGTTCGGACCTGACCGTCGATCTCACCCGCTCGGCCCCCGAAGTCGAAAGCTTCGTCAATTCCTCGCTGGCCAACACCCGTTCGGCGGTCCTGGTTGCCATCTCGGTGCTGCTCGACCCCGAGACGCCGAAGAACGAGGGCGTTGCCCGTACCGTCAAAATCCTCACGACACCAGGCACCATCGTGAACCCGAACCCTGGCAAGCCCGTCACCATGTGCACCTCGCACTGCGGCAACGAGATCATCGAGGCCGTCGTCGTCGCCCTCTCGCAAGCCTGTCCCGAACGTGCGATGGGCGGTTGGGGTCGCCGCCTCAGGATCGCCCTCAAGGGCATCGATCCCAGAAGCGGCAGGCCCTTCATCTGGCATATGTTTCACGCCCGGCCGGGCGGCGGCGCGTCGTCCGCCGGCGATGGCTGGCATAACGCCGGCGAATGGCATTCAGCCGGCGGCCTGAAGTTCGGCTCGATCGAAGTCGCCGAAACCCGCTTTCCGCTTCATTTCGCCCGCCATGAGTTTCGGCCCGGCTCCGGCGGTGATGGCCGTTATGTCGGTGGTGTCGGCGTTGATCTCGAACTGAAAGTGGAAAGCGATGCGCCAGCGGTTGCCAACGTCGCGGGCGAAGGCGTGCGTCACGGCGCGCGCGGCATGCTCGGCGGCGCAGACGGGGCGCCGCATCGCTATGTCCTTCACGCGCCCGGCGCGCAAGAGCAGGTGCTGGCGAGTAAGATCGAGGGATTGGCCGTGCCAGCCGGCTCCACCTTCTTTGTGCACTCCGGCGGCGGCGGCGGCTGGGGCCCGCCCGCTGAGCGCGACCCGGCAGCCCGCCAGCGCGATGCCGCCAATGGCCTCCTGGGAAAAAACGCTGAAACGGAACGGACAACATGAGCTACCGGATTGCCGTCGACGTCGGCGGAACGTTCACCGATGTCGTCGCCGTTGATGAAGCCGGCCGGACGACGTTCGCCAAGGCGCCAAGTACGCCCGAGAACCAGGCCATCGGCACGATGGACGGTATCGAGCGGCTGGCCACCCGCTTGGGCATGAGCGTTGCAGACCTGCTCGGCCGGACGGAGCGCATTGTCCACGGCATGACGGTGGCAACCAACGCGCTGCTCGAGCGCAAGGGCGCCAAGGTCGGCCTGCTGACGACCGCCGGGCACCGCGACGTTCTTGAAATGCGCGAGGGGCTGAAACCGGAACGCTACAACATGCGCCTTCCGCGCCGGGAACCGCTCGTCCCGCGCCGTCTCCGGTTTGGCGTGAAAGAGCGCCTGCGCGCCGATGGCCGCGTCGACCGCCCCCTCGACCGGGACTCGGTCATGGCCGCCATCGAACGGCTCAAGGCGGAGGATGTCGGCTCCGTTGCCGTCTGCTACCTTCATGCCTACCGCGACCCCCGTCATGAGGTGGCAACGCGCGACATCCTCGAACGCGAAATGCCGGGCGTCAGCGTGTCGCTGTCATCCGATGTCCTGCCCCAGATCAAGGAATACGAGCGCGTCTCGACGACCGTCGTGAATGCCTACGTCGCCCCCCTCATCGCCCAGTATCTGGGCCGCCTCGAACAGCGCTTGAGTGAAGCAGGCTTTGGCGGACCGCTTCTCATTATCCTGTCCCATGGCGGTGTCGCGCCGGTGTCGGAAGCCGTCCGGGTCGCGGCCGCGACTGTACTGTCCGGCCCGGCCGGTGGCCTCGCAGGCGGCCGCCGCGTTGCCGAGATCACGGCGACGCCGAACCTGATCACATTCGACGTCGGCGGCACATCGAGCGATATCGCCCTGATCGCGAACGGCGAGGCGACGTTGTCGAAGGATCGCACCATGGCCGGCGAGCGCATCGCGCTACCAAGCCTCGACATCGTCACCCTCGGCGCCGGTGGCGGCTCACTCGCCCGCGTCGAGGCAAGCGGCCTCCTCGAAGTCGGACCAGAAAGCGCCGGCTCGGTTCCAGGCCCGATTTGCTACGGCCGCGGCGGAACGCGCCCCACCGTGACCGACGCCAGTGTTGTCCTGGGGTTTCTTGATCCTGAAAACTTCGCCGGTGGCGCAACCAGGCTCGATCATGGCCGCGCGCTCGCCGCGTTCGAGACGCTTGGCGAGCGTCTCGGCATTTCCGCGATCGAGGCGGCAGCCGGCGTCCACCGCGTGGTCAATACCCAGTTGAGCGAAGGCATTCGCATCGTCACCGTGCGCCGCGGCGTTGATCCGCGCCGCTTCGATCTTCTAGGCTTTGGCGGCGCCGCCGGGGTTCACGTCACCGCACTTGCCCGCATGTTGGGCCTCACCCGCGTGATCGTGCCCCGCGTCGCGTCCGTTCTGTCCGCCTGGGGCATGCTCGCCACCGAACTGCGTCTCGAAGCCGTCCAGACCTCCGTTGGCGAGACCGATACGTTGCAGGCAGCAGCGGTCGCGGAACTCTTCGAGCGAATGGAAGAAGAGGGCCGCGCGCGTATGAAGACATGGTTCGATGGCGCCATCGAAACGCGCCGTCTTGCCGAGATGCGCTACGGCGAGCAGGTCTTCGAGATCGATGTGCCGCTTGATGATGTCGACCTCGCCGCACCTCAGGCGATGGATCAGCTCAAGCGGTCATTCGAACGCCGCCACGAAGAGCTTTACGCCTATTGCCTTCCAGAGCAGCATCCGGTTCTCATCAACGCCCGCGTCGCAACCGTCGGCCGGCTTCCCGAGTTGCCCGTTGAGCCGGCAGATGAAGCGGCTCCCCCAGCGGGCCACACCGGCCATCGCAGGATCTATCTCGATGACTGGGTCGAGGCGGCGGTGTTCCCGTTCGATGATCTTGCCACCGGTCAGGTCGTCGCCGGGCCCGCCATCATCGAATCCGAGACGACGACGGTTGTGCTGCGCCCCGGCGATGCGGCCACCACCACCGCTGAACGCTGGCTCGACATCGCCGTGCCGCCCGCCATGCCTTAAGGCCGGCCGCCGAAACGATCCGGTTGATGCTGATCAGCGCGGGCGATCTTGACTTGGCGCCATGCCAGGGGCGAGGCTCGGGTCACCAATCGTCGGCAAAGGGTGTGGCACGCAGTGAAACAATTCGGCCTCGGCATCGACATCGGCGGCACCTTTACCGACATCGTCCTCTACGATGGCAGCGCCCGAACCCAGTTTTCGCTCAAGGAACTCACAACGCCGAATGATCCAACCGCCGGCGTCATGAGCGGGATCACGCGCCTCCTTGCCGACACCGGCGTCGAGCCCGCCAGCATCTCGCGCGTCGTCCATGCAACCACGCTGTTCACCAATGCCTTGATCGAGCGGCGCGGCGCCCGCGCCGGCCTGATAACGAGCGCAGGCTTCCGCGACCTTCTCGAGATCGGTCGGGAGCGCAAATACGAACTCTACGACATCAACATCCAGAAGCCCGCGCCCCTCGTCCCGCGACGGTTGCGCGCCGAGGTCGCCGAGCGCATGGACGCGGCCGGCAACGTCACCACGCCGCTTGATGAAGCAGCCCTTGTCGAAGTGGCCGGCGATCTGGTTGCCGCAGGCGCGGAATCGCTGGCCATCGTCTTCCTGCACAGTTACGCCAATCCCACCCACGAACAGCGCGCCTTGGACATTCTGGGCCAAGCGTTTCCGCAGATCCCGCTGTCGGCCTCGATCGACGTCGCCCCTGAGATCCGCGAATACGAGCGCACCTCGACAACGACCTGCAACGCCTACATCAAGCCGCTCGCGCAGCGGTATCTCGACCGCCTCTCCGACAGGCTGAAGGCCGCCGGCGTTGCGGGCGATCTTCTCATGATGCTCTCGAATGGCGGGCTGACCAACGTCGGCGAAGCCAAGCGCGTGCCCGTCCAGCTTCTGGAATCGGGCCCCGCAGCCGGCGCCCTCGCGGCCGCCTTCCTGGCTGCCGGCGACGGCGGCGACCACGTCCTCGCCTTCGACATGGGCGGGACGACCGCCAAGCTCAGCGTGATCGATCACGGCGTGCCCAAGATCGCCTATACGTTCGAAGCCGCGCGCGCCAAGCGCTTCATCGAGGGCAGCGGGCTGCCGCTGAAGATCTCGACACTCGAATTGATCGAGATCGGCGCCGGTGGTGGTTCGATCGCCGAGATCGACGAAATCGGCCTCCTCAAGGTCGGCCCCATGAGCGCCGGCGCGGAACCCGGTCCCGCCTGCTACGGCCGCGGCGGCACCGCGCCAACCGTAACCGACGCCAACCTCCTGTTGGGCTACCTCAACCCGGCTTATTTCGCCGGCGGCACGATCGCGGTCTCGAAGGAACTGGCAGAGAAGGCCCTTGCCCCGCTCGCACAGGCCGCAAGCCTCGAGGCGGCCCGCATCGCGTGGGGCATCTACGAGGTCGTGAACGAGAACATGGCCAACGCCGCCCGCGTCCATATCGCAGAACACGGCAAGGACCCCCGCGCCTACAGCCTGCTTGCCACCGGCGGCGGCGGCCCGTTGCATGGGTTCTATGTCGCGCGGAAGCTCGGCCTGAAGCGGTTCGTCGTCCCCCCCTCCGCCGGTGTCGCCTCCGCCCTTGGCTTGCTCATCGCGCCTGCTCGCGTCGACCGCGTGGCAACCGTCGCGCGCGCGCTCGACAGCCTCGACTGGCCCGGCCTGGAGGCGCTCTATGCGAGCCTGACGGCGGATGCGATGGCGGTGCTCGAAAAGACCGGCCTCGACCCGGAAACAGCAAACGTCATCCGGGCCGCCGACATCCGGTATCGCGGCCAGGCCTTCGAACTTGTCGTGCCGCTGCCACCCGGCCCCTACACGCCTGAAAGCCGCGATGCGCTGCTCGCAGCTTTCCACCAGAGCTATATCGAGGCATTCACCCGCACGCCGCCGGCAAGCGAGGTCGAAATCATCAACGCGCGCCTCTCAGCGTCACTTGAATTGAGTGACCGCTGGTCCGGGCTCGATCGCGCAACCGGCGCCGGGATCACCGCCATCAAGGGCGAACGCGCAGCCTATTTCCCCGAGGCGGACGCGCACATAACGGCGACCGTATATGATCGCCGCGGCCTGGAACGCGCGCGGGTCTATCGCGGCCCCGCGATCATCGAAGAGCCTGAATCGACCTTGATCGTCGGCCCCGAGGGAACATTCACCCTCGCTGAGAGCGGCAACATCATCGTTGAAATCTCCCAAGCCTGAAAACCCACGAGGCGACCCATGCCGAATGCTGCCGCCCACGACCGCGCCCCCCCAACCGGCTTCGATGCCGTCCTGCTCGAAGTGCTCTGGACCCGGCTGATCTCGATCGTCGATGAGGCGGCGAAAGCGCTGCGACGCACCTCGTTTTCGACCCTCGTCAACGAATCGAACGATTTCGCCTGCGTCGTCACCGACGCCGAAGGCCGCTCCCTTGCCCAGAACACCGAAAGCATCCCCTCCTTCATCGGCACACTGCCCGTCACCGTGAAGACCTTCATCGCCGAGATCGGCAAGGACAACATGGCGCCCGGCGACATCCTCGTCACCAACACGCCCTGGATCGCGACCGGTCATCTGAACGACATCACCCTCGTCAAGCCGATCTTTCACGCAGGCAAGATCGTCGCCTTCGCCGCCTCGACCGCCCACGCGCCCGACATTGGCGGCAAGGTCCGTTCTGTTGAAGCCCGCGAAATCTTCGAGGAAGGCTTCCACATCCCGCCCATGAAAATGGTCTCGGCCGGCACCTCGGATGCGACCTTCTTCAAGCTCTTGCGCGCAGCCGTCCGCACCCCCGACCAGACCGAAGGTGACATCTGGGCGCAAGTCACCGGCCTCGACCTGATCGAACGCCGCATCGCGGACCTTCTTGGCGAATACGCGCTCGGCGACCTCGAGGCCTTCGGTGGTGAAATCATGGGGCGGTGTGAGAACGCGATGCGCCGCGCAATCGCTGACCTGCCGGACGGCGACTACGCCTACGAGATGCAGACCGACGGCATCGATCAGCCGATCACCTTCAAGATCAAGCTGACCGTCGACGGCGATGCGATCCGGATCGACTATGCCGGCACATCCGATCAGGTCGACCGCGCCATCAATTGCCCGCTGACCTACACCTTTGCGATGACGTCTTATGCCCTGAAATGCGCCCTGCTTCCGGACCTGCCCAACAACGAGGGCATCTTCAACTGCCTCGACGTGACCGCGCCCGAGGGCTCCATCGTCAACCCGCGCTTTCCTGCTTCCGTCGGCGGCCGCATGGCGATCGGACACTACCTGCCGGTTGTCGTCTTCGGCGCACTGGCCGACATCATGCCCGATCGCTTGATGGCGGCCTCAGGTTCGCCGCTGTGGTCGATCATCCAGACCGGCGTGCGCGATGACGGGGGAACCTACGCCAGCGTTCTCTTTTTCAACGGCGGCATGGGCGCGACGGCCCGCAACGACGGCCAGAATGCCTACGCCTGGCCAAGCAACGTCTCGAATGTGCCCGTCGAATTGATCGAACGCGAAAGCGCGCTCTTCGTCCATGCCAAGAGCCTGCGCGAAGGCAGTGGCGGCAAGGGGCGCTTGCGGGGCGGTCTCGGCCAGGAGATCCACCTCGAGGTGAAATCGAAGACACCGGTCGGCATGATCTTCATGGCCGAGCGGTGCCGGTTCCCGGCAGCAGGCAGCCGCGGCGGCGAGGCGGGCGCGCGCGGTGAAGTCCTGATCGACGACGAGGCCGTCGACCACCGCCGCAACATGATCCTGAAGAATGGCCAGCACATACGGCTGAGGACACCTGGCGGCGGCGGATATGGACCCGAAAGTGAACGCGACGCGGCGGCAATCGCCGAAGATCAGGAAGAAGGCTATACCCGCGACGCTTGAGCCGGCAGGCCTCAGGGCTTGCGCCCGACCACACGGTCAAGCGATCCGGGAATGAATTCCACCAGTTCGACGTCACGAAAGCCGGCCGCCTCGAAATACCCGATCACGTCGCCCTGCGAATGGGCGAGACCCTTGCTGTTCGAAATCGCCTGCCCAAGGCCCCAGTACGCCGGCCCCCACGGTCCCGTCCGCTGATCGTTCGTCATCTCGCCGATCAGGTGCATTTCGCCACCCGGCAACAGCGCATCGAAGGCCTTGGCGATGACCGCAGCAATCGTCGCGCGGTCATACATCGGCAGGTTCGAGGCCATGATCGCAACGTCGCAGTCGCCGGGAAACGGGTCCGCCGTGAAGTCGCAGGACTGGGCCTTGATGCGTTCATCAACGCCGGCTTCGGAGAGAAATTCGCGCGCGACCTCGCACACCACCGGAAGATCGAGGACGACCCCCTGGATGTGGGAATGCTGATTGGCGGCAGCAATCAGGTAGGCCCCCGAGCCACCGCCGATATCCATGATCTTGGCGCGCCCGGACAGGTCGACATGGCGCACGAACCGCCGCCCCGCGCCAAGCCCGATCGAGAAGGTTGAGCGGTGATAGCGCCTGGCATCTTCGAGTGTGAGCGTGTCGATCGTGCCGAGGTCCCTGAGGTCATGGACCTTGAGATGTTCCGAAAGCCGTCCCCATTCGTTCCACTGCGGCTTTGTAAATGTGATCCACGGCCCCATGAAGGACGCCTTGCCGTCGACCAGAAAGCGCTCGGTATCTTCGGCATTCTTGAGGCGTCCGCCCTCGACATCGACCAGACCGGCCGCACAAAGCAGCACGATCAGGCGTTCCGCGTTGATGGGATGCAGGTCGAGCTTGTCGGCAACCTCCGCGAACGTGCCCGCGCCGTCGCTGATCGCGGTGAAGACGCCGAGTTCAACGGCCGCCATCAGCGCCGCGGATTGGCCGTAGGATTGCGCGATGTTCTGCAGCCGCACCGTCGTGACTCGGTTGGCTTTTGGATGCATCGTTGCTCATGGGCTTGCCTTTCAACGGGCCGCCACAAGGCAGCCGGTGCCACGATCGCGGTCCGCGCCGCGAAAATCACCACGATGCTAGGACACCCGCCCCGGCGTTGGCTAGGTTGAACGATGTCGTATCACGCCTGTGACGACCGATACCCGCATTTCGATCCTGAGGAGGCGAGCCGCTCGATGACCAACTGCATTCATGATCACAGTCGCTGGGGCAAAGGCGACCAGCTTGGCGCCGCCCACCTTCTGACACCGGATGTTACGTTGCGCGCCATGCGGCGTGTGAGCCAGGGCGAGATCATCGACCTCAGCCACGTCATCGAGAACGGCGCCCCGCGCATGGCGCCGAACCAGTCGCCCTATCACATGCAGATCGGCCCGACGTCCGCCGGCAGCATCCGCCGCCGCCGGGCGATGGGGGCTGGCAACGATGCCGGCACCAACCTCGAGCGCATCGAGATGACGACGCATGTCGGCACCCACATCGACGCGCTCGGCCATTGCTCGATCGGCGACCAGCTCTACGGCGGCTATCGCGCGTCGGAAACCGTCGACGACTTCGGCCTCACTCACCTCGGCATCGAGCACATGCCCCCGATCGTCACCCGCGGCGTCCTGATCGACGTCTCCCGCGCCGATGGCGGAGAGTTCCTCGAAGCCGGCCGCGCCGTCACGGTTGCCGATCTCGAAAAGGCCCTCGCTGCTTCGAAGACCACGATCGAGCCCGGCGATGTCGTGTGCATCAACACCGGCTGGGGCCGCTTTTTCATGTCCGACAATACGCGTTATCTCGCCGGCGAGCCCGGCATCGACGTCGATGCCGCCCGCTGGCTCACCGCCCAGGATTGCGTCGCCATCGCAGCCGACAACATGGCCCTTGAGGTCTTGCCCGGCACCGATCACCCCGAGGTCGTCATGCCCGTCCACCAGCACTGCCTCGCCGAGGCCGGCGTCCACATCATCGAGAACCTGGTCATGGACGATCTCGTCAACCGCGAGATCAACACCTTCTGCTTCATGCTCTCGGCCGTGAAATTCAAGGGCGCGACGGGTTGTCCCGTGCGCCCGATCGCAATCATTTGACGATCGCTGCCAATCTCCCTCAGATGACGTATATCAAACCGGTTGGCGGCCGCGCGACATATGATCGGTGTCGCCAGCCGGCGGCCGATTGAGTGAGGAGAAGGGCAGTGCTCCAGATTGCGACGGAAAAGGTTCAATACATCATGACCCTCGCTCGCGACTTCGACGCGAAGGTCGCGCCGTGGGAATCCAGCGAGGAACGCGAAGACGACATCGAGGCAATCCTCGAGGATAGCCCGAACGACCCCTATGCAGCCCAGCTCAAGACCTTCATCGACGAGCTCAACGTCGATGAGCAGGTCTCGCTTGTCGCGCTGATGTGGATCGGTCGTGGCACCTATGAGCCCGACGACCTCGAAGAGGCGATGTCGACCGCCCGCAGCGAGCGCGTCAACGCCACCTCCGCGTATCTCCTCGGCGTGCCACTGCTCTCTGATTATCTTGCCGACGGCCTTGAGAAGCTCGGCATCACGTACGAGGACTAGTCCATCGTCGCGGGGCAAGGATGGCCAGGGTGCCGGCACAACGGAGAGTGGATATGGAAACGTTTCTGGGGCTCGCGAAAGTGGACATGGGGGATGTCACACCCGGCTCGATCGTTATCCTCGGCGCGCCCGAGGCGACCCCCTACGAGGCCGGCAAGCCCAGCCATGCCGGCGGCGCGCCCTGGGCGTTGCGGGCGGCCAGCGAACGCTATGCCGGCTGGCACACGCACCACGACTTCGACACTGGCGCGCCGCTCATTCCCCCTGGCGCGACGATCGTCGATGCCGGCGACCTTGCCGGCGACCCCAAGACGCCCGCTGAGAACCGCGATGCCATCGAGGCAGCCGTCAAGACCATCCTGGCAGCCGGCGCCACGCCCCTTGTCATCGGCGGCGATGATTCCGTGCCCATCCCGGTGATGAACGCCTACCGCGACCACGGCCCGATCTGGGTCGTCCAGATCGACGCCCACATCGATTGGCGTGATGAACGCTTCGGTGAACCGCTCGGCTGGTCGAGCCCGATGCGCCGCGCCTCCGAGATGGATTGGGTTGACGGGATCATACAACTTGGCATTCGCGGTGTCGGCAGCGCCATGCCGCAGGAAGTTGCCGTCGCCCGCGACTGGGGCGCGACACTCGTCACCGCGCGTGAAATCCACCGTCAGGGTGTCGCAGCCGCGCTTGCCGTGATCCCGGCTGGCGCCCGCGTCTTCATCACCCTCGACTGCGACGGCCTCGACCCCGCCGTCATGCCAGCCGTCGCAGCCCGCGTTCCAGGCGGCCTCAGCTATTGGCATATCATGGATATTTTCGATGGTCTTTCCGCCGCACACCCGATTGTCGGCTGCGATATCGTCGAGTTCGACCCCGATCGCGACATCGATGGCATCGGCGCGCTGACAGGCGTTCGCCTGATCGCCACCGCGGCCGCCGCAATGGCGCGCTCGCCTGGTTAACGCGGCGCGCTGCGCATTGATAAGGCATTGTGCGGAAACGTTTCTCAGTTCCGTTGATTGCAGTCTCGGCCTGAAAAGGGCACCATCCCCCCGGCGGTCCCCCACGCGGGTGGCTGCCGTCCGTCGCCAAACTGGAGGAAGTACATATGAGATTTGGATTGAAAACACTTGCAGCAGGCCTGGTCGCGGCTGTCGCGCTGACCGGCGCGCTCGCCACGTCGAACGCGCAGGAGATGAAGTTCTGGCGCATCGGCACAGGCGGCGCCGGCGGCACCTATTTCCCGATCGGCGGCCTGATCGCCAATGCGATCTCCAACCCGCCCGGCTCGCGCCCGTGTGACAAGGGCGGCAGCTGCGGCGTGCCAGGTCTCGTCGCCATCGCCGTGTCGACGAACGCATCCGTTGCCAACGTCAACGCCATTCACGCCGGTCAGCTTGATGCCGGTCTCGCCGGCGCCCAGAGCGTCGTGCAGGGCTACAAGGGCGAAGGCAAATTCACCGGCAACAAGAAGGACAACATCCGCGCCATCGCCAACCTCTATCCTGAGGACATGCACCTCGTCCTGCCCAAGGGCCAGAACATCGCGAGCCTCAAGGAACTTGAAGGCAAGCGCGTCGGCGTCGCAGCCGCCGGCTCCGGCACTCAGGTTTCGGTGCGCATGATCCTGAACCACTACGGCATCAAGGCGCAGGAATTCGAACTGGGTCTCTCGCAGTCGACCCAGCGTCTCGCCGACGGCCAGCTTGACGCCTTCTTCTATGCCGGCGGCACGCCGTTCGCAGCCCTCATCCAGCTTGGCTCGACCAAAGGCTTCGAGCTCTACAAGTTCACGGAAGAGGAGCGCAAAGCCATCAACGGTATCATTCCCTACTATCTCGAATCGGACATCCCTGCCGGCACCTATGAGAACATCACCTACGATGTCCCGACCGTTGCCGTGAACGGCCAGCTCATCACGTCAGCCGCTCAGCCCGAAGAGCTCGTCTACGAGATCACCAAGGCGCTGTGGAACGACAACACCCGTAAGCTGCTCGACAAGGGCCACGCCAAGGGCAAGGTGATCACCAAGGAAAACGCCCTCAAGGGCATCCTGATCCCGCTGCACCCGGGTGCCGAGAAGTTCTACAAGGAAGCCGGTCTGCTCAAATAACCGAGCGGCTGTTGTGCGACGGGGCTCCGGTCCCGTCGCAATCTTTTTGCGCCTTTCCGACCATCGAAAATAGTTTGGACCACCATGGCTGAATTCGACGTCAAAGCCGCCGAGGAGCTCGAACGCAAATACGACAGCGGGCTTCAGACACGCGCCGTTTGGCCTGCAATGGAATGGTTCGTTTATCTCTTTTCAATCGTCTTTGCTGCCTACCACTACATCACCGCCGGCATCGGTGTGCCTGTGGACTATTGGCACATGGGCTTTCACATGTCGGGCGTCATCCTGCTGGTATTCATTCTCTATCCAGCCTTCCGCACGCCCGCGACACGCGAAAACCGCGAGGCCGCCTGGTGGCACATCGCCAACGTGCCGCTGTGGGATTGGCTCTTCATCATTGTCGGCATCGCAGCCTCCCTCTACATCGGCGTCACCTGGTACGGCCTCGATCTTTCCTTTCTGGGCTTTGACCTGAAACTCCCCGAACAGGTCATGCGCCAGGGCAATCCCGCACCGATCGACGTCGTCTTCGGCACCGCGCTGATCATCGTCCTCCTGGAAGCGGTGCGCCGCACCCTCGGCATCATCGTGCCGATCATCATCGCCCTGTTCACCATCTACGCCGTCTTCGGCCCCTGGATGCCGCTCCAGATCCTCCAGCACCCGGGCATCAACTGGGCGCAGTACATCAACAACATGTACTTCCCTGCTGAAGGCATCTTCGGCGTGACCCTGTGGATCGTCTCGACCGTCGTCTTCCAGTTCGTCCTCTTCGGCGTCCTCGCGCAGCGCATGGGGCTCGGCCAGTTCTTCGTCGATATCGCAGCCGTCATCGCCGGCCGCTACACCGGCGGTCTCGCCAAGGTCAGCGTCGTCTCCTCCGCCTTCTTCGGCACCATCTCAGGCTCCTCGATCGCGAACACCGTCTCGACCGGCTCGCTGACGATCCCCAACATGAAGCGCATGGGCTATCCCGCCCACCTTGCAGGCGGCGTCGAAGCCGCCTCAAGCGCGGGCGGCCAGATCACGCCGCCGATCATGGGCGCTGCCGCCTTCGTCATGGCCGAGTTTCTCGAGGTGCCCTATACGACCGTCGTCGTTGCCGCCATCGTGCCGGCCCTGATGCACTACATCGGCGTCCTCTCGATCGTCCACTTCCAGGCCAAGCGCCTCGGACTGAAGGGCATGCCGGAAAACGAGATACCCCAGCTCTTCCGCGTCCTCGCAAGGGGCTGGCCGACGGTGCTGCCCCTGGCGGTGCTGATCTACGTCCTTTTCTCAGGCTATTCGCCGAACATGGCCGCCTTCTGGGGCATCACCGTCGCGCTCGCCGTCGGCCTGTTCAACCCGATGCACCGCATCACCATCCGCGATATCCTCGATGCTGCCGTCCTTGGCACGAAATACGCGCTCGCCGTCGGCGCCGTGTGCGCGGCGATCGGCATCGTCGTCGGCGTCGTCAACTCGACCGGACTCGGATTCCGTCTGGGCTTCATGGTGACGAACAGCGCGCGGACGATCGCGGAAGGTATAGTTCCGTTGATCGACTGGTTCCCACTCGCGACCTTCTCCCTCGATAGCGTCACGTTGCTGGTCTCGCTGATCCTGATCGCGATCACGTGCATTCTGATGGGCGCCGGCCTGCCGACGACCGCGCTCTACATCATGCTGGCGACCGTGGCTCAACCCGCGCTTGGCAACCTCGGCGTTCCTCCGCTCGCCTCCCACCTGTTCGTGCTCTATTACGGCGTCATCTCCGAGATCACGCCGCCGGTCTGTGCGTCGGCCTATGCCGCGGCAGGCATCGCGAATGCCAATCCCTTCCGCACCGGCGTCTCCGCCTTCACTCTCGGCATCGCCAAGCTGCTCGTGCCGATGGTGTTCGTCTATTCGCCAGCGATGCTGATCGTGATCGAGGACCACTTCACGTGGGCTGCCTTCATCTCGACGACGGTAAGCTGCGCCATCGGTGTCTTCATGCTCGCAACGACCGTCGCCGGTTATTTCCTGGCGCCGATGCCAGGCGTCGCGCGCGCGGCCATGGCGCTTGCCGGCATCCTCCTCGTCGCCCCGGGCATGACCAGTGACATCTACGCAGCCGTCATTGCAGCCCCCGTCGTCATCCAGCAGATTTTCGCCGCCCGCCGCGAAAAAGCAGCCGCCGCGGTGTCGGAAAAGGTCGAGGCATGAGCCATGGAAAAGAAAAAAGTCACGATCATTGGTTCGGGCGCAGTCGGCATCTCGAGCGCGCTCGCCCTTCTCGAGCTCGGCCATGACGTCGAACTGATTGACCGCGATCCCCCCGCCTCCGGTGCAAGCCACGGCAACGCCGGCGTCGTCTCGCCCTGGACCTGCGTGCCCCAGTCGATGCCGGGCTTGTGGAAGCAGGTGCCGAAATGGCTGATGGACCCGGAAGGCCCGCTTGTCGTGCGCTGGTCCTACCTGCCAAAGTTCGCGCCCTGGGCGATCCGCTTCCTGCGCGCCGGTGACCCCGCCCGCCTGCCCGCCGTCGCCGATGCGATGATGGCGTTGAACCGCCCCAACCTCGACCTCTATCGCCATCACCTCGCCGGCACCGGCAAGGAAGACCTCATTCGCGATTCCTATTACGTCCACGTCTACCGCAAGAAGTCCTCGATCAACCTCGATGATCTCGGCTGGCGCTTGCGCCGCGAGCGCGGCGTACCCCTCGAAGTCGTCGCGGGCAGCGACCTGCGCGCTCTCGAACCGGCGCTCTCGCCCGACTACGAGGCAGCCGTCGTCATCAAGGACCAGGGCCGCTCGCTCGATCCCGGCGCAGTCGGCAAGGCGCTTGCGGAAAAGGCGATGTCGATGGGCGCGACGTTCAAGCAAACCGGCGTGCGCGGTCTCAGCCCCAGCCCCGAAGGTGGCTGGACAATCGAGACCGACGAAGGGCCCCTCGAACGCGCCGTTGTCGTCGTGGCCGCCGGCGTGTGGTCGGCCCGCCTCCTGAAGCCGTTGGGATTCAACGTGCCGCTCGAAGCCGAACGCGGTTATCACATGGTCCTCAAGAACCCCGGCGTCGAGGTCAATCACTCGATCATGGACACGGAGAAGAAATTCGTCGCGAGTTCGATGGCAGCCGGTGTGCGCTGCGCCGGCACGGCCGAATTCGCCGGCATCGATGCGCCGCCTGATTATGCGCGCGCTGAAGTGTTCAAGCGCCACGCCAAGGCGCTGTTCCCGGACATCAACGTCGATGACGGCGAACCGTGGATGGGCCGCCGCCCCTCATTCCCCGACAGCCTGCCAGCGATCGGTGAAGTGCCCGGACACGACAACCTGTTCGTTGCTTTCGGCCATTCCCACTACGGCTTCGGCATGGCGCCCCAGACCGGACGCATCGTCGCAAGCCTCGTCAACGGGACGCCGCCCAACGTCGACCTGGCGCCCTATCGGCTCGACCGCTTCTGATTAGCCACGGGACGACTTGAGTTCCCTTGATCCCGTCACCCGAAAATGATCGCTGATGCCGCGATCATTCACCTTCCGCCGTCGCCTCGAGGTCCTTGGAACCACGCCAACGCCTGATCATCGCGCCAAGAGCAGGCCCTCCCAGGCTCAGCACCGTCAAGGCAAAGAAGACCAGGACGATTGGACGCTCAAGCATCGAGATGAGGGAGTTGTCGTGGATGATCATCGCCTGCGAGAAGCTCTCCTCGACGATCTTGCCGAGTATGAGCCCCATGATCAGCGGTGCCGGGGCAAACCCGTGGCGCAACATGAAGAAGCCGACAAGCCCTGCGATCAGCATCACCCAGACATCGAAGAACGATGAGGCCGATGCATAGGCGCCGATCATCGAGAACACGAACACGGCCGGCCACAGGAACGTGCGTGGAATGAGCGTAATCTGCGCGAAGACCCGCGCACCGAAGAAGCCGATCACGAGGAACGCGAGGTTTGCAATCAGCATCGCCCCGAAGATCGCATAGAGGAATTCCGGTGTCTCGTTGAGCAGATGCGGACCCGGCTTGAGGCCGTGCATGACGAGAGCGGCCAGGATCAGCGCCGTTGACGCGCTACCGGGAATGCCAAGCGCAAGCGTCGGCACCATCGCGCCACCCGTTGCCGCGTTGTTGGCGGCTTCCGGCCCGGCAATGCCTTCCGGGATGCCCGTGCCGAATTCTTCCTTCCGCTTCGACCATCTCTTGGCCTCGTTGTAGCCCATGATCGCGGCCACGGTCGCGCCTTCGGCCGGCAGAATGCCGATGAACGTGCCAATGCCGGACGACCTGATGATCGTCCAGAAGATGCGTTTGATGTCTGCCAGGCTCGGCAGGCGCATGACGTCGGCGCGAATACGGTCCACAGCTTGGTGCACCGTTGCCGATTGGTTGAGCAGTTCTGCAACCGCAAAAAGCCCGATCAGAACCGGCACGAAGCCGATCCCTTCGCTGAGCTCCGGGATGTCGAACGTGAACCGATCGATCCCCGTCGTCAGATGAACGCCGACAGTGGCAAGCAACACCCCGACCGCGCCGGCAATCAGGTTGCGCAGAGACGACCGGCCCGAGATCGACGCCAGCATCGAGAGCGCGAAGATGGCCAGTGCGAAATATTCAGCCGGCGTAAAGCTGAGCGCGATATTGGCCAGCAGCGGTGCCGCGAACAGGAAGATGATGAGCGATATGATCCCGCCGACAACACTGGAGAATGCCGCAATGCCGAGCGCGCGGCCCGCCTCGCCGCGCTTTGCCATCGGATATCCGTCAAGCGCAGTCGCAGCAGCCGGTGGCGCCCCGGGCGCATTGATCAGGATCGCTGTGATCGAGCCCCCGAATGTGCCGGCGCAATAGAGCGCGGCCATCATCGACACGGCCGCAACCGGGCTCAGTCCGATCGTGAAGGGAATGAGCAGTGCAATCGCCATCGGCGACGACAAGCCGGGTAGCGCGCCAACGAGGACGCCGATCAGCACGCCGGCAATGATCAACCCGATATTGTAGGGATCGGCAATAAGCCCGAGACCTTGGACGACCGCATCCATGTGAAGAATTCCTGGGACTGATTGCGTGCTTTAGAAGAATTTGATGCCGAAGACGCCCGGCTCGAAGTGCACCTTCAAGAGGATCTCGAAGACGTAGGCGACTGCGGCGGAGAAGATCACGGCGAAGATCCCGACCGCCACCAGCCGGCGCTCACCCCACAAGATAGGCATGATGAGAGAGGCGAGAAAGATCGTGAGGAGTGTGCCGAGATAGGGGGCTGCCGCGACGATGACGATCAAAAAAGCCATCGTTGCCCAAGTGATTGTCTGGATCGTCTCGCCGCGCGTCTTCTCGATCTTGGGCCAACGCGACGGCTCCATGCGGTGCTCGATCGGCAACAGCAGCGACAAAAGCCCGATGACGATCAGGAGTGATTGCGGGAAGTCCGAGGGCAATACATTCTGCCCCAACAACAGCGAAGGCTCCTCGAACGTTGTCGTGACGTAATAGAGGGTGGCACAGACTGCAATAATTGCGCCGGCAAGTATGAGATCAACGAAATCAAGAAGGCCGCGCGACTTGGCAGCGCCCTGCGACCGCTCACCCGAACCATTTGTCATCGAAAAAGCCTTCCACGTGGACCCTGGCACCAAGGGGCGACCGGACCCGGTCGACCCGTACCCCGGCCGGTGGCACCGGCCGGGGTGTCTTGTGGTGAACTGCCGCCGGCCGTTTTCCGGCAGGCCGCGGTCTGCGTCTTACTGCTTCTTGATGCCGAGTTCGCCGAGCGCCGTCTTGGCCTTCTCGTATTCCTCGCGAATCTGCGCCGTCCACTCTTCGCTGCCTGCAATGCTGTCCTCGGCATTGAGGCCGGCGCTCTTGAGGTAGTTTGCGAACGTGTCGTGCTTCATCGCCTTGACGAGCGCATCTGAGAGCTTCTTGACGACTTCCGGCGGCGTGCCCTTGCGCACGGCATAACCACGTGTGGTCGACGTCTTGGTGTTATATCCAAGCTCGATCGCCGTCGGCACGTCCGGGAAATCCTTGAGGCGCTTGGCCGAGAGCACCGCGAGCGGGCGCAACTGGCCGTCGGCAATCTGCGCTTGGGCTTCACTGACGTTGGGCAGCGTCGCGACGATCGCACCCGACATCAGGTTTTGCACCATCTGCATGCCCGAGCCGAACGCGACGGGCTTGTATTGGATGCCGGCTTCCTTGGCGAACAACGCCAGTCCGACATGTTCCGTGCCGCCGATCTGAGCGACCCCCCAATTGAGAGGCTTTTCTTTCGAGGCATCCACAAGCTCCTTGAGGGTCTTGTAGGGGCTGTCGGCGTTGACCGCGATGAATGTCGGATCGTCCATGGCGCGCGCGACGCCGACAAGGTCGTCGATCTTCATGTCGGACTTGCCCTGTGCGATCGTATAGAGATGCGTTTGGGTGAGCGCGATGAGTGTGTGGCCGTCGGCTGGCTTCGAGAGCACGTAGTTCTGGGCTTTCTGCCCGGAACCGCCACGCTTGGAGACAACCGTCATATCCTGACCGAGAATCCGGCGCGACCGGA
Source organism: uncultured Alphaproteobacteria bacterium (assembly GCA_963696075.1). GTDB lineage: Bacteria > Pseudomonadota > Alphaproteobacteria > Rhizobiales > Hyphomicrobiaceae > CAJQQK01. Next base: position 957,048 of record CAVOJD010000006.1, read on the forward strand.
TCATCATCATCCGTGCCGTGGTGTCGGTCCCGCCGCCGTATTTGGCGTGGATCACGATCTCGATCGGCTTCGATGGAAATTCGTCTGCCGCAATTGCGATGCCCGTCAACGCGACCGACGTCACGATTGCCGCGCTGGCAACAAGTATTGACCGTCGTTTCATAGATCAGTCCTCCCGGATAGCGGCGCCCTTTGCTTGGTTGGCTGGCTTATCTTTTGCCGCCCGCAGGCACCGATTGTTTGATAGATCTCAACGCTAGTCGTAATGAGCGCCACGTGGCAAGCGATCCTTGGATCGCTCCGAATGTCGCGGCTGGATACCCCGCGCGCACCCGCGGGTAGGCGCTGCGCTCAAGCTGGCGATGCAACATGTCCAGTCCGCAACGTTGTGCTGGGGCTTGATATGTGGGACCCGCATGAGCGTTGGCCGGGCATCGGCGCGCCCGTCGCCGCAGGGCTCAAGGCATTATCAGATAAGAGATTGGGCCTATCTGCCGCTTTCACGGGCGCCGACGTGGCGCGGGCGGTGCCCCAAAGCCACCCCCTTGCCCGACCACGCCCTTCGGAGCCATAAAGCGTGAATAAGAAACGCGCCGTTTGACCGCCCACCGTGCCTGATCGCCGATGCGCGCAGCTGGCCTCGACCAAGGAGCATCTCACGTGTCGAATTCCAAGATCGTCCTGATCGACAATCATCCCGGCCGAAACTCTCAGACCATTGGCCTGGCCCGCGAACTCGGAACCGACCCGGAACTGATCCACGAACCGTCAGTCGGCGTTGTCGGCAACAAGGGCGACAGCCAGTGTTATCTCGGCGTTCAAGCCAAGGTCGAAGCCATTCACGAGACGCTTCTCGCGCGCATCGGCCGCGAACCGGGCCAACTCCGCCTGCGGCTCGTCCAGCCGGAATATACGATCGCGACGTCGGACGGTGTCCGTAACGGCACCCGCGAGATGCGCTATTCGCTGATCGGCCGCGAGGTGACCAACGACAGTCTGTGCGAGCATCTTTCAGCGACGGGGCTTGCCGGCACCATCGCCGTGGTTGCCTGCGACAAGCCGCCGGTCGGCACGCTTGCTGCACTCCTCGAGCACAACCAGCCCGCGATCATCATGTCGGACGGCCCGATCCACCCGGGCATCGATCCCAACACCAACGAGAAACTCGACATCGTCTCTGCCTATCAGGCAGCCGGCCATCCCGATCCCGCCCATCGCCATCACATCGCCTGCCATGCCTGCCCGGGCTACGGCAGTTGCGGCGGCATTTTCACTTACAACACGATGCAGACCTTCATCGGCGTCGTCGGCATGCAGCCCCTCCACATGGTCGCCCCACCGTCCGATGATCCCCGCCGCCTGAAAGAGTTTCCCGGTCAATTGACCGAGTATCTCGCGGCCCTGATCGACAAGGACCTCAAGCCGCGCGACATCGTCGGCCGCGATTCGATCCGCAACGCCGTGATCGTCTCCATGGCGATCGGTGGATCGACCAACGTGACACTTCACACCCCCGAGATCGCGCGCGCCGCCGGCTTTGCCGATTTCTGGGCCGACATCATGACGCCGGAGGAATTCAATCACCTCTCGCAGTATGTCGTGCCCGTGCTGACCGATGCGCGCCCGTACGGCCAGTACTCGATGGTCGACATTGATGAAGTTGGCGGCGTCCAGGTGATCGTCCGCGAACTCCTCGAAGCCGGCCTCCTGAATGGCGACGCGATGACATGCACCGGCGAAACGCTGGCCCAACAGGTCGAAAGCCTTGCGACAAAGCCGGTCGACGGCAAGGTGATCTATTCAGTCGAGAAGCCGTACAAGCCGACCGGCGGCTTGCGCGTGCTCGGCGGCAATCTCTCGCCCGAGTTTTCAGCGATCCTCAAACTCGCGGGCGTCGAGACCGGGCTTGAGAATAACGTCTTCCGCGGCAAGGCCCGCGTCTTCGAAGGCGAGCGCGGCCTGCTCGAAGCACTCGACACGACGCCCGACAGCTTCCAGGACCTCGACATGGTCATTGTCCGTTATGAGGGCCCAAGCGGTGCGCCCGGCATGCCGGAGATGCTCGACCCGACGTCGCGCATCACCGCGTTGTGCCGTGAACGTGGCATCACTATCGCCCTGATGACGGATGCCCGCTTCTCCGGCGGCTCCGTCGGCCTCGTCATCGGCCACGTCGGCCCGGAAGCAGCCCTCGGCGGCCCGATCGCCTTCATCGAAGACGGCGACGAAATCGTCGTCGATCTCAACACCAACGAGTTGAGCTGCCCGGCGCTCGACGATCCGGCAACCCTGAAGGCGCGCAAGGCGGTCTGGGAGAAGATTGTCGCCGACAATGGCGGCATTCATCCAGCCTGCGGGCCGGCGGACACCCGCCTCCTCCATCGCGCACGCCAGACGGCGGTGCCGGCAACGCGCGGCGGCGGCCTGCATCCGGGCCGCGAGGTCTGGGTCCGCGAACCGCGCGAGGCAACCCGCTCCGGATTTCAACCAACCAACAAATACCGCCCCGAGACCGACAAGGCCTTCTGATCACGGGCTGGCGACGACATAAAGGTTGAGGAAGGCAGGTGCTGGGGACGGCATCTGCCTTTTATTTCATCACGTATGCCTTCCGGCCGCTGGTTGCCCCGTGCCGCGTCGACCAATAGACTGCGGCACCATCCACTTTTGCGCCGCAACACCTGAGATCAGTGACGCGGTTCACCCCAGCAACAATCCAGAGGTTCGCAGATATGTCAGAAACGACACGCCGCAAAGTTATCCAGGGGCTTGGCGCCACGGCGGGTGCCACGGCTCTGATGCCATTCCTTGGTGGACAGAACGGTGCCCACGCCGCCAGCAAGATCTATCAGTGGGGCTCCTCGAGCCTTGGCTCGACCGGCTACCAGATCATCACGGTCCTCGCGGCCGCCGCCTCGAAATTCTCCGATGGCCGCCACGCATCGCTTTCAACCGCCGGCGGCGCCGAGAACATGGCGCTCCTCGGTGAAAAGATCATCGACTTCGGTCAGACCACGACCACGGACTGGTATCCAGCAATCAACGGCCAGGGCCGTTATGAAGGCAAACCCGTCAACGCCGTCCAGATGTTCTCCTACACGATCTGGCAGTGCAGCCCGATGGTGCGCGCCGATTCCGACATCAAGACGCTCGAGGACCTCAAGGGCAAGCGCATCATGCCGGCCACGGCTGGTGGCGCCACGACCGGGCTCTGGACCACGCTTTTCGAGGCGGCCGGCCTCAAGGACGAGGTCAAATGGACCTATGGTTCTTGGAACGAAACCTATGATGCCCTCGCCGCCGGCGCGGTCGACTGCATTCCCTCTCTGCTTACAGCAGGCAACCCATCTGGTGTCCTCCAGCGCCTGGAGACGACACACAAGCTCCGCGTTCTGCCCATCAGCGAAGAGCTGATCGCAAAGGCCGTTGCGATGAACCCTGGCGTCATGAGCGCGACCATTACGCCCGACACCTGGAAGTCCTTGACTGAGCCGACACGCATGGTCTCGTTCGGCGGCGTGCTTGCCACAACGCCCAACGTTCCCGAGGACGTTGGCTACGAGATCACGAAGGCGGTCTACGAGAACGCCGAATTCGTGCGTAAGCGCGGCGGCGTGCGCCTGAAGGACATCAATCTCGAGTTCGCGACGAAATATCTGATGCCAGCCTATCCCGTGCACGCCGGCGCCGCGAAGTACTTCAAAGAGAAGGGCGTCTGGCGCGACGAACTCAAGATCGCCGGCTGATCGTGGGACCACAGGCGAAAATGACGTCTGAAACCCAATCCGCAGAACAAGGATCGTGGCGCGCCGTCTTCGGCGCGCCCGCCACCCATGCTCCGAAGGCCACGGCGCTTCTCGGCCTGCTCGCCCTGGCGATGGTCGCAGTTCATATCTGGCAGCTCTTTACCTTCACGCTGCCCTCCGGCCAGTTCCGCAATCTGCACCTCGCTTTCGCGATTGCGATCGGCTTCCTGGCACTTGCCGAAAAGCTTCAGCCTTCCCGCCGTGTTTCGGTTGTCTTGTTGTGGATCGCGGTCGCACTCACCATCGCGGTCGCAGCCTATATTCACATCGAATATCGCGCGCTGACCGAGGTGCGCAGCTTCCTTCCGAACCAGTCTGACATCATCGCAGGCCTCGTCCTGCTCGCGCTCGCCTTGATCCTCTCGGGCTTCCAGTGGGGCTGGACAATCCCCGCGCTCGCCCTTATCGGACTTGCCTACGGCCTTTGGGGCAATCAGCTGCCCGGCGAGATCTTCTTTCACGGCGGCATCGCCCCCCAACGCCTCCTCGCCTACACCTCGATCCCCTATTTCCAGGGCCTGCTCGGCGGCCTCACCTCACTCTCCGCCGGCACGATCTTCATGTTCATGATGTTCGGCGGCGCCCTCAAGGCGACGGGCGCCATCGATTTCATCGTCAAGATCGGCTTCGCCGTCGGGCGTCATTCCAAGGCCGGCCCCGCCCTCGTTGCCGTCACCTCCAGCGGCCTGATGGGCACCGTCTCGGGCTCCACCGTCGCAAACGTTGCCTCGACCGGCGCGCTGACGATCCCGCTCATGAAGCGCTACGGCTTCAAGGGGTCGTTTGCCGGCGCCGTCGAAGCCGTCGCCTCGACAGGCGGCCAGTTGATGCCGCCGGTGATGGGCCTTGCAGCCTTCCTGATCGTCGGCATGACGGGCATCGCCTACAATTCCGTGATGCTGGCGGCCATCGCGCCAGCCCTCATCTACTACGCCTATCTGATGCTCGCGGTGCACCTGCGCGCCTCCAATCTGGGTCTCGACGCACGTGACCTCACGGATGATGACGACGGTGTCCCGCTCGCGACCGCCACCATGCGCCAATGGCACCTGATGGCCTCCATCGCGCTGCTCATCTGGCTGCTGGTGACCGGCACGCCGGCTGGCCTCGCAGCCCTGATCGCAGTTCTGACGCTCTTGGGTCTCGACGCCTTCATAACGATCGTGGCAGGCCGCGCCCGGCCGTCCGCCTGGATCAGCGCGCTGCGCCGGGTCGCGAGCGGTCTCATCGAGGGCGCACGCTCCGGCGCCGCCGTCGCGACCGTCATCGCCGTCATCGGCGTCCTGATCGAGGTCCTGACCGTCACCGGCTTCGCCCAGAAGTTATCCTTCTTCATGCTCGACCTGTCTGATGGCAGCCTCTTCACCCTCTCGATCGTCGTCGCCCTCTCGTGCCTTGTATTCGGTCTCGGCCTGCCAACCTCCGCCTCCTACTTCATCGTCGCGCTGTTCGGTGCGCCAGCCCTCGTCGAACTCGATGTGCCGCTGCTCGCAGCCCACATGTTCGTTTTTTATTTCGCCAACCTGTCCGCCATCACGCCACCCGTCGCCGTCGCAGCCCTCGTCGGCGCGAACATCGCGGAAGCCAGGTTCTGGCCGACCGCGTTACAGGCTGTGCGCCTCGGCCTGCCCGGCTTCCTTCTGCCGTTCCTCTTCCTGTTCGAACCGCAGATCCTCGGTCTCAAAGGACATCTCGGTGATCAGCTGATCGCGATCGCCCAGGCATTGATTGCAACGGCAGCCCTGAACTTCGCGATCGAGGCCCGCATTTTCGGACGGATTACATGGCCCGAGCGCGTCGCCCTCTTCATCGCGGCGTTCGGCCTGATCTACTGGGTCACGTGGGTCGAAATCGTTTCGCTGGTTGTCATCCTGGCCATTGCTGCACGCAGCTATTTCGCTGACCGTGCAGCCGTGGCAAACTCTGCGGCATGACCCGCATCACTGTCGCAGGCAGCGGTCCCCCCGCCTGCCGGCGCCGTCTGCAAAAGGAGTAACTCGCCCATGCGTTTCGGCTGGCTCACCCTTGGTCATTCGCCCTCGCCTGAAGAAGACTTCAACGCGATCCAGGAACAACTCGAACAGGCCATCCTTGCCGAAGAGGTTGGCTTCGACAGCGTCTGGCTCACCGAACACAATTTCACGGGCGAGAGCGTCTATTCAGACCCCATCCCCTTCGCGAGCGCGCTTGCCATGCGCACCACTCGCGTGCGGATCGGCTTCGCGGTCATCCAGATGGCGCTGCGCCACCCCGTCCGCCTCGCCACCGAACTGGCGCTTCTCGACAATCTCAGCAATGGCCGTCTCGACATCGGCGTCGGCCGCGGCACGATCTTCAACGAGTACGAGTTCGTGGGCTATGGACTGCGCTCCGCCGACAGCCGCGAGCGCATGAACGAAGGCCTCGAAATTCTGCGCCAGGCGTTCTCTGGCAAACCGGTCGACTTCAAGGGCGAACACTTCGAGGTAAGCTTCCCCGAACTACGCCCGAGGCCCGTCCAGCAACCCCACCCGCCGATCTGGCAGAGCGCCGTCGCGCCGGCATCTTTTGAAGCGTGCGGCCGCAACGGCTCTCCGCTGATGACTGTCCGGCTCGCGATCCCGCAACTGATCGAGCGCCTCGCGCTCTACGAGAACGGCCTTGCCCAAAGCGGCCTCAGCGAAGCCCGGCAGGCTGAACTGCGCGACAGCGCCGCGGTCTGGCGCCATGTCTATCTCGCCGACAGTGACGCCCAGGCTGAAGATGAGCTCTCCGCCGCCCTTGTCGAAGGCCGCCACCACATGAACCACGCCCGCGAGACCTTCAATCCATCGGATTTCACCGTCGATGAAGCCCTCCTGAACCCCTGGGCCAACACCAAGGTGCCCGACGCCGAAGCGCTGAGTTATTTGCTCGAGAACGGCGTCCTCTACGGCACCCGTGACCGGGTCCGTGGCCAGATCGAGGAACTACGCGACGCCGGCTGCAATCATGTGCTCTGCCAGATGAGCTTCGGTTATATGCCTCACGCCAAGATCAAGAAGTCGATGACGGACTTCGCCGACGTCATGAAGGGGTTCCGCCAGGCGGGCGAGAAACCGGTTCTCGCCAGCGCGGCTCACTGAACGAAAGGACACGACCCATGACGCTGACGCGCGCAAGCATCAAGGCAAGCCGCCATGCTGTCTCTTCCGGCCATCGGCTCGCGTCCGAAGCCGCGATCGCAGTCCTCGAAGCCGGCGGCAACGCCGTCGATGCGGGCGTGGCCGGTGGCATCGCGCTCGGCGTTCTCCACCCCGACCTCGTCAATGTGGCAGGCGTTGCGCCGATCATTCTGCGCATGGCCGACACCGGCGAGGTCAAGACCATCGATGGTCTCGGCACCTGGCCGAAGGCTGCCGACGTTGCATTCTTCGAGCGCGAATTCGGCGGCGAGATCCCGACAGGGATCCTGCGCACCGTCGTCCCCGCGGCCCCCGCGGCCTGGATTGCCGCCCTCGATGAATTTGGCACGATGTCGTTTGGCGACGTGGCGCATGCCGCCATGACCTACGCCCGTGACGGCTTCCCCGTCTTCAAGCTGCTTGCCGATAATCTGAGCGCCAATCGTGAGATCTACGCAGCCCATTCCGCGAGTGCCGAGGTCTTCCTGCCAGGTGGCGAGCCGCCAGGCGTCGGCGACACGTTCATCCAGAAAGACCTTGCCCGAACGCTGCAGTACATGATTGACGAAGAGGCCGCAGCGACAGGATCGCGCCGCGAAAAACTCAAGGCCGCCCATCGCGCCTTCTATGAGGGCGATATCGCAGCAACGATCTGCGACTACCACGCCGAGCACGGCGGCTTTCTCACGCGCAGCGACATGGCCGGTTATCGCACGCGCTTCGAAGCGCCCCTGACCGCCCGCTTTGCCGGCGCTGATTTCTATACATGCGGCCCCTGGTGCCAGGGCATCTCGCTGGCCCAGGCGTTACGGATGCTTGATGCGGCCAAATTGAAGGCCCTCGGCCATAACACCCCCAAGGCGATCCACCACATCGCGGAAGTCCTCAAGCTCGTGTTCGCCGATCGCGAACGCTACGTCGCCGATCCCGCTTTCGTCGATGTCCCCGTCGAGGCGATGCTGGATCCGGATTATCTCGAAGCGCGTCTCGCCCTGATCGATCCCGAATATGCTGCCCCGGAAATGCCGCCCGCCGGTGACCCGCGCACGAAGCAGGCGGTTGCGCAGGCCGCGCACGAACGAGGTGCGCCCTCGCAAGGTGACCGCCGCGCCGGCGACCTCGATACCTCCCACATTTGCGTCATTGATGCTGCCGGCAACATGTTCGCCGCAACCCCGAGCGATACATCGAGCGACACCGTCATCATTCCGGGAACCGGCCTTTGCCCCTCATCCCGCGGCTCCCAGTCACGCGGGATTTCCGGTCACATCAATGCCCTCGCGCCCGGCAAGCGCCCGCGCCTCACGCCAAATCCGGCTTTGGCCGTCAAGGATGGCAAACCGCTGATGACCATCGGAACACCCGGAGGTGACGTCCAGATCCAGGCCATGGCGCAGGTCGCCATCAACGTCCTGTGTCACGGCATGGACGTTCAGGAAGCCATCGAGGCGCCGCGCTTTGCAACTTACAGCTTCCCCTCTTCGTTCGCGCCGTTCGAATACTTCCCCGGCCTCCTGAAGCTCGAAGGCCGCATCGATCCTGAAACCGGTGCAGCGCTTTCAGACCTCGGTCACCGCGTCGAATGGTGGGACGATTGGACGTGGAAGGCGGGCGGCGTCTGCTGCATCGTTCATGGCGGCGGCGGGGAGGCGCAGCTCATCGCTGGCGCCGACCCGCGTCGCGCCAACACGGCGTTGGGGGCCTGACAGCCGCCGGCAGCCAAGGCCCAGGCCCTCAGCGCACCACCGTGCCATCCCAGTTGATCGTCGGCACGCCGACCTGGAGCCGGTCGTCGACCGTGTTGACGCCCGGGATCTCGTTCAAGAGCACCTTGAGCGCGTTGTGATCATCAGCCGAGCGCACGAAGCCGGTGACGTGCACCTCGCCATCTTTCACGGCAACGCTCACGTAGCTGGTGTCGAGCCACGCCTGATCCTTCAGGGCATCGGTGATTGCCTGATGGATGATGCCGCTGCCGAGTTTGACAGGGACGGGTTTCAACTCGACCCCGGCCAGCGCCCGTATAAGGTCGCTGCGCGCGATGATGCCGACGATCTTGCCATCCCTGATGACCGGCACACGCTTGACGCGCCGGCGGTCGAGGACGTCGGCAATCTCATTCAGGTCACTCTCACAATGCACCGAGACCACCGGCCGGCTCATGACATCGTGCGCGGTCTTGCCATGCGCCTTCGCGAAGTCCTGGGCAGCCGACGGATCACCGAACGCAAGCGACAGCGCCCGCGGCGCATCGGCCGTGCCGAGTTCGGTACGGTGGATGAGGTCACTCTCGCTGATGATGCCGAGCAGGTCGCCGTCTTTTGAAACAACGGGCAGCCCGCTTATGTGCTTGCGCGTCATGAGCGTTGCGACGTCGTGGACTGTCATTTCGGGCCGAACCGTCACGACATCCGGGGTCATGATATCTTGCGCTTTCATTGGCCTGTCTCCCGAGGCGGGTTCAAGATCTGACTATCTTGACGCTCGTGAAGCCAATCGCGTTGATATGCATCAATCGACCGTTCGCGGCCCTTCTGGCGCCTGCGACGATCTCGCGGCGTCGGTTGTTGCCATGAATTGCGCCAGCGCTGGCGCCACCTCCTCTGTTGCAGTTCGCCCATGGAACGGCGAGAAGTGACAGCCGGCATCGATCAGCAGATGCTCGCGCAGTCGGTCTGGCACCCGCGCGAACAGACGATGCGCGGCAACCGTCTGCCCCGGGGCTGTAATGTCATCGCCCTCCGCCTCCACCGTCATTAATGCGAGGTCTTTCACGGTTTGAGGACGAACGAGTTCGCCACCGAACCGGACATCGCCCGACCAGAGCACGCGCTCGCGGTAGATCGCGGCGATGCTTTCCGTGAACGCTGCACCGTTGATGTCGCGCACCCGCGTGATGCGCGAAAGGAACGGAAACCGCCGGGCATCCAAGCCATCATCATCGGTGATTTTGCGCCCGACGGCGGTGTCGGCCACGAGATGGTTCCTGAGGTACTGTAACAGCCGGGCCTGCTGCAGTTCGGCAGGATAAACCCTGCGCCGATGACCCACAAAGTCAGGCGCAACCGGCGCCAGCATGCTGCCGCCGAGCCAGCTCTGCGAGGTGGCAGCGAGAAGGGAGGCAATCCGCGTCGGCGCAGCCTCGGGATCGATCGGGCTGCACAGCAGCGCCAGCGAGACAGGCCGTTCCAGAGCATCTGATTGATGCATCACACTGGCGGCCAGCGAAACAACCGGTCCGCTCTGGCAGATCCCGACGAGATGGACACCGGGCCCGAGATGACGCAGCGCCCCGATCGTCGAGGAGAGGTTGTCGACAAAGCCGAATTGACCGGCGGAACGCGGCACGAACCGCGCATTGATCCAATCCAGCACCGAGACATCATGCGTGTGCAGCAATCCCTGGACGAGATCGCGGATCATCAACGCATGGCCGCCGGACATCGGCAGGACGACCAGCACGCGCGGACGAACCTGGCCCGTGAAGACATTGAGCTTCAAGAGGACGCTGAACGGATTGAGCACGACGTGGCGGCACACCACGTCGTGCCGCCGGCCGTCGATTGCAACATGGGCAATCTCCAGTCCGCCCCACGCAGGCTCATGGCTGGTGTCAGCGATCAGGCTACGGTCCATCAGTCCCAGGAGTTTCCCCTCCTGCGGTGGACCTCGGTGCGGCGCTGTCGGTGCGAATACCATGGCGGCACTACCGCTCGCGTGTTGGACCCGTATCACGGTGCGTGTGACACAATCCTAACGTAGGAAGCCTTCCTGAGAACGACAAATCGATTGCGCGGACAATCGCTTTGTCGCCATGCGTCGTATAGGCTGTCGTCAATGAGTAGACAGCGCTCTTTGCGTCACCGTGGTCGCTGACCACGCGATAACCAGCCAAAACCGAACCGAGTTCGAGAGGTCCCCAATGCACATCGCCGTTCCCAAGGAGACCAAAGTTCACGAATACCGCGTCGGCATGACGCCCGAGAGCGTCGCCGAATTGGTCGCGGATGGACACCGCGTTACCGTCGAGACCGGCGCTGGCGGCGGCATCAATGCAAGTGATGGCGATTACCGCGACGCTGGCGCCGAGATCGCCGAGGGGCCCGAAGCCGTCTTCGCGGCCGGCGACATGATCGTGAAGGTCAAGGAGCCGTCTGCGGCGGAACGCGCGATGCTGCGCGAGGACCAGATCCTGTTCACCTATCTCCATCTTGCCCCGGACCCGGACCAGACCAAGGATCTGGTCGCTTCGGGCGCGGTGTGCATCGCCTACGAGACCGTCACGGACCACGACGGCGGCTTGCCGCTGTTGAAACCGATGAGCCAGGTCGCGGGCCGCATGGCGATCCAGGTCGGAGCCCATTGCCTTGAAAAAGAAGCAGGCGGCCGGGGCATCCTGCTCGGCGGCGTGCCCGGCGTCATGCCCGGCAAGGTCGTCGTCATCGGTGGTGGCGTCGTCGGCTTCAACGCCGCCCAGATGGCAGTCGGCCTCGGCGCCGACACGATCGTTCTGGACCGCAATGCGGCCGTGCTGGAGCAGATCGCCAATCACTTCGAGGCGCGCATCAGGACGCGTTTTTCGAGCCGGTCGAATCTCGCCGACAGTGTCCGCACCGCCGACCTCGTCATCGGCGCCGTCCTTGTTGCGGGCGCAAAAACACCAAAACTGATCTCGCGCGCGATGCTCTCGGAAATGAAACCCGGCGCCGTCCTCGTCGATGTCGCCGTCGATCAGGGCGGCTGCTTCGAGACCTCGCGCCCGACCAGCCACGCCGAGCCGACATTCATCGTCGACGGCATCGTCCATTACTGCGTCGCCAACATGCCGGGCGCTGTGCCGCGCACCTCGACCTATGCGCTCAACAACGTCACCCTGCCGCATATCTCCCGGATTGCGCAGCATGGCTGGAAGGAGGCGTGCCGGCGCGATCCTCATCTTGCGAATGGCCTGAATGTCATGGGTGGCAAAGTCACACACCCCGCCGTTGCTGACGCGCTGGGCTACACGCTGACAGACCTCGAAACAGCGCTTTCGTAGCGTGCCACGGGTCATGCCTTGACCTTCCAGTGACGGGAAGCCTTATCTAAAGGCAATCGCGTCGAGGAGGGCGCAATGCATGGCCAATCACACCGCCGCGAACGACGTGCCCACGAGGAAAATTGTCCGCGACCCGGTCTGCGCGATGACGGTCGATCCCGCGACCGCGAAGCATGTCGCAACGCATGAAGGCCAAGATTACGCGTTCTGCTGCAATGGCTGTCGCGAGAAGTTCATTGCCGATCCGGCCGCCTATCGCACGGCGACTGATCCCGTTTGCGGCATGTCGGTCGATCGCGCGAGCGCTGAGCACATTGCAAGCCACGCGGGCCAACGTTTCTTTTTCTGCTCCGCGCGCTGCGAGCAGCGCTTTACCGCTGACCCGGATGCGTTCCTCGATGACACGATTGTGCCCGAGGCGATGCCGGAAGGCACGCTCTATACCTGCCCGATGGACCCCGAGATCGTCCAGGAAGGCCCCGGCGATTGTCCGATCTGCGGCATGGCGCTGGAGCCGATGGGCGTGCCGGCTGGCGGACAGGGCCCCAATCCGGAGCTTGTCGATTTCACCCGCCGCGCCTGGATCGGCGCCGCCTTGACAGTGCCCTTGTTCATTATCGCGATGGCCCCGATGGTGGGACTGCCGGTGCGCGATTGGCTGGGCCAATGGGCGCCGTGGGTCGAACTCCTGCTCGCAGCACCCGTCGTCCTCTGGGTCGCCCAGCCTTTCTTCAAGCGGGCCTGGTCCTCGGTCGTAAATCGCAGCCCGAACATGTGGACGCTGATTGGCCTCGGCGTTGGCGCGGCATTCGCCTTCTCGCTTGTTGCAACCGTCGCGCCGGGCCTCTTCCCCGCGGCATTCCGCGACGCAGCCGGTCATGTTGCCGTCTACTACGAGGCCGCCGCCGTCATCATCGTTCTCGTCCTCCTCGGCCAGATCATGGAACTGCGCGCCCGCGAGCGCACCGGGGATGCCTTGAAGGCGCTGCTTGACCTGGCCCCCGAAACCGCCCGCATCGTCCATGCAGACGGCCGCGAAGAAGACATTCCCCTCGAAAAGGTGACTACGGGTGCGCGTCTTCGCGTGCGCCCCGGCGAGAAGGTGCCGGTCGACGGCACCGTCGTCGAGGGTCGCTCGTCTATCGATGAATCGATGCTGACCGGCGAACCCATCCCCGTCGAGAAGCGCCCGGGCGACACCATCACGGGTGCAACCCTCAACGGCACCGGCACGCTCATCATGGAAGCAACACACGTTGGCCAGGAGACCACGCTTGCCCGCATCGTCGAGATGGTTGCCAACGCACAACGGACCCGCGCTCCCATCCAGCGTCTTGTCGATCGCGTCGCCGGCTGGTTCGTGCCAACCGTCGTTGCGATTGCCGTGATCGCCTTCATCGCCTGGTCGCTGTTCGGCCCGGAACCGGCGATGGCGTATGGTCTGATCGCGGCCGTCTCCGTCCTGATCATCGCCTGCCCCTGCGCCCTGGGTCTCGCCACGCCGATGTCGATCATGGTTGCGACCGGACGCGGCGCCGGTGCCGGCGTCCTGATCCGCGACGCCGAGGCACTCGAGCGTTTCGCGACCGTCGACACGCTGGTCGTCGACAAGACGGGCACGCTGACCGAGGGCAAGCCGCAGCTTTCAGTCCTCGAACCTCAATCGGGCTTCGATCATGACGAGCTGCTGCAACTCATTGCAGCCCTCGAGCGTGGCTCCGAACATCCTCTGGCTGAGGCGATTGTTGGTGCCGCCGAAGCGCGCGGTCTCGAAATCGCGTCAGCCCAGAATTTCGAGTCCGTCACGGGCGCTGGTGTGAGTGGTGAGGTTGGTGGCACGTCCGCGGCGCTCGGCAACGCCCGCATGATGGCGCGCCTTGGTCTCGACACGTCGGCCCTTGAGGCGGCCGCAGCTCGCCGCCGCGATCAAGGCGAGACCGTGATGTTCATTGCCCTTGATGGTGCACTGGTCGGCCTCGTCGCTGTGGCAGATCCGCTCAAGGCAACAACGGTCGAGGCGATCCGCGCCCTTCACGGTGAAGGCCTGAAGATCGTCATGGCCACCGGCGATAACGAACGGACCGCCCGCGCGATCGCAGCCCGCGTCGGGATCGACGAGGTCCGCGCCGACGTGTCACCGGAAGGGAAAGCAGCCCTCATCGCGGAACTGCAGGCCGGCGGCGCCACTGTTGCGATGGCCGGCGACGGTGTCAACGATGCGCCAGCGCTCGCCGCAGCCGACGTCGGCATCGCGATGGGAACCGGTGCCGACGTCGCGATCGAGAGCGCCGGCTTCACGCTGGTCAAGGGTGACCTCGGCGGCATCGTGCGCGCCCGCCGCCTCTCCGCAGCCACCATGCGCAACATCCGCCAGAACCTGTTCTTCGCCTTCGCCTACAATGCGGTGGGCGTGCCGATCGCAGCCGGCATTTTCTATCCCCTCATCGGTCTTCTGCTCTCGCCGATGATCGCCGCCGCCGCCATGAGCCTGTCGTCGGTATCCGTCATCGCGAATGCCCTGCGCCTCAGGTCCGTGAAGCTGTCGGGCCCGGCTTGAACCATTGAGGATCGCCATGAACATTTCCGCTGCCTCGCAGAAGAGCGGCCTGCCCGCAAAGACGATCCGCTACTACGAGGAGATCGGCCTCGTCGTACCTGACCGCCGGCCCAACGGCTATCGCGACTATGGGCAAAGCGACATCCACCGCCTCGCCTTCATCCACCGCGCGCGCAATCTTGGGTTCGACATCGAAAGCTGCCGCAAATTGCTCGCGCTCTATTCCGATACGAGCCGCGAAAGCGCAACGGTCAAGGCGCTGGCAAGCGCACACCTCGCCGAAATCGAGGCAAAGATGGTGGAGCTGACAGAGATGGCCGACATCCTGCGCCATCTCATCGAGCGCTGCCATGGCGATGACCGGCCGGACTGCCCGATCATCGAGCGCCTTGCCGGCAAGTGAGCGGCACCGGCATTACAATCAGCCTAAGATAATTATTTGGTCAGAGGATTTTTCTTGGCCAGCGTTTCCATGTAGCCAAGCAGATCTGTGATCTGGGCTGGACTGAACACGAACTGCGGCATCTCCGCATGGCCCGTGACGATACCCTCCGCCAGCGCCTCCTCCAGGTTCCAGACGGAATAACGCTTCGCAACATCGCGAAACGGCGGCGCGGCCGGCAGCCGGCTCGCCCCAATGGGACCGATCGCATGGCACGTCGCGCAGTGCCTCTCGGCCAGCGCCTTGCCGGCCTCAAGATTGGGCCCTTCCGCGTGCGCCGAATGGGCGAGCGCCAGGGCGAAACCAAACGAAATAAAAACCGCAGCCGGTCGGCGAGGCAAAGTCATTGGAACCTCCTGTGGCGTCTGCCCCCAGTGGAGCACAGTTGCGATCGGCGTCATTGACCGAGGTCAAACGCTCGATGGCAGCGCTGTCAAACCGCGTTCGAGGCCCGGTTGTGGTATGGCAGCGTGCGATCCAGGTTGCGCTCACGAAGCCGGTTCAGATATGGCATTGCGCGTCGCCAGCCGCCGCTTGCCTGCCGGAGCCTGCAGGGCCGGGCGCGGGCAGAGCGGCAGTTGGCAAGCGCGGGGAGGGGGCGGATCGTGTTCAAGGTGGGCATGTTGCTGACGGTCGGCTCGTCCGGCGTCGCGGCGCTGCGCTTTGCCCGCAACATCCTGCTCGCGCGCCTGATCAGTGTCGAAGACTACGGCATCGCAAGCACCTTCATCATCGTAACAAGCTTCGTCTCGCTTGCCGGCGATCTCGCCCTCGACCGTATGATCATCCAGGACCGGCGCGGCGCCGGGCAACGCTTCATCGGCGTCATTCAGGCCGTCATCATGCTGCGCGCCGTCGTCATGAGCGCGCTGATGCTGCTCCTCGCTGGACCGACCGCCGAACTTTTCAGTCTCCCCGGCCTGACCTGGGTGTTCCAGGTCCTTGCCCTGATCCCGTTGCTGCAGGGCATCGTCCACCCGGATCTGTTTCGTCACCAGCGCGAAAGCCGTTTTGCGCCGTTCATCATCGCTGATCTCGCCGGCGTTTCCGTCAGTCTCCTCGTCATGGTCTGGCTCGCCTTCGTCCTGGGTGATTTCAGGATCATGCTTGCCGTCCTCCTCGTCGAGCAGGCGGTGCGCGCCCTTGTCTCCCACATGTACGCCGAACGGCCCTTCCACCTCGCGTGGGATAACGGCGTGGCGCTACAGGCTGTCAGGTTTGGCGTGCCCCTGGTCCTCAGCGGATTGACCGTGTTCGCTGTCACTCAGGGCGAGCGCATCCTCGTCGCGAACCAGTTCACGTTCCGCGATCTCGGCATCTTCAGCGCGGCCCTGACCCTCGCCTTCACGCCCGGCCAATTGCTTGCGACCATTCAACAGCGCTACTTCCTGCCCCAGCTCGCACCGGCGGCCCTTGCCTCCGACACATCCGGCCGGCGGATCAATGAAGCCCTCCAGGTCACCCTCCTGACCGGCGCCGGATTTGCCCTCGGCGCGTACGCGTTCGGCCCCCAGGCCATGGTCCTCCTGTTCGGCGAGCGCTTCGCCGAGGGCGCAGCCTTCATTGGCCTCATCGCCCTGGTCGCGGCATTGCGCGCGATGCGCTCCGGCCCCAATGTCGTCGCACTCTCCGACGGCCATACCTGGGAAATCCTGGCAGCCAGCGTCGTGCGCCTGGTCTCGTTGCCGATTGCCGTGGCGCTCGTCCTCGACGGCGGCTCCATCCTCGATATCCTGATTGTCGGTGCGCTGGGTGAGGCAGCAGCCCTCCTGTTCGCCTATGCGCTCGTTGTCTGGCGAGGCAAAACGGTAACGCGGCGAACCTTTGTACTGTTGACGTTGACCCTGGCGTTATGCGCGATCCTGGGCGTCGCAATCGTATTCGAGCCGAACGTGTCGATGCCAGCCCTGCTCTCAGCCGCAGCAGTGTTCGTGGCATCGACCGCCATTTGGTACGCCGCGCCCCCGGCGAGATGAGGCAGCGCTCGCCGCACCGCCCCGCACGGATCGGCAGCGCGTTTGCCAATCGTCCAGAATCACGCTCCAAAGAGCCAAGCGATCTGAGCCACAGGACCCTTTGAGCAATGGCGGGACCGAACAATTTCCTGGTCATCATCGGCGCGCCGAAGTCCGGCACGACCACGCTCGCCGCCCTCCTGGACCAGCATCCCGCAATCGTTCTCGGCTCGGAAAAGGAACCGCGGTTCTTCACGGACTTCGCCGAAATACCCTGGGCCGGCCCGGGCTCCGAGGGCTTTCTGCGCACGCTGGTATCTAAAGAAGCAGCCTACCTGTCGCTGTTCGCCAACAGAGAAAAGCCCGATGCCGCATGGGCGATCGACGCGTCGACCGACTATCTGTGGTGCGAGGCGGCGCCGGAGCGGATCGCAGCCTGGGCGAAACGGTTTCCAACCAAGGTGATCTGCATCCTGCGCGATCCCGTTGATCGTGCCATCTCCGAATATCAACACACCCTGCGGGATGGCTATGAAGATCGCGATCTGATCACCGCGCTCGATTTGGAAGCCGAACGCATGGCCAACCACTGGCACCCGCTGTTCTATCATCGCCAGCGCAGCAGCTATTCGGCGCCGCTTGCGCGTTATCGCGAGATCTTCGGCGATGACCTTCTGGTGCTTGGCTTCCGCGAATTGCGCGATCCCGTCACCGTGGCGCATCGCGTGACACAATTCCTCGGCCTCCCCGAGACGCCGGTCGAGCCGGGCGTGCACCTCAACACCTCCTACGTCTACCGCAACGAAACCGCGGCCCGCCTGATGACCAGCGAAAGCTTGCGGAAACTGGCCCGCGCAATCGTCCCCAAAGGCGTCCGCTCGACCGTGCGCGGGATGCTTCTGCCGGCCCTCACAGAGCCCTATGCGCCAACCCCCGCTGACCTTGCCCGCCTCGACCGGGATCTCGCCGATGAGATCCGGGCCTGCCGCGAAAACCCGGAAATCCCCTCCGAGGGCTGGCGCTCGATCGACCGCCTCGACGGCGCCCGCCAGGTCGAAGAGGCCTGATCAAGGCCACCTGCCGGCTGGCGCGATCATTCAGGCTGCGCTAGCATTTCTGCCAGGAAGCGGGCCAAACGTGCCCGCGTGAGTGTAAGGAAACGAACCGCAGGAGGCCTCGATGTCGATCACGATCTGCCCCGTCAATGATGATTTCGCTGCCGAAATCTATGATGTCGACCTTGCCAATCTGACGCCCGGCCAGCTCGAGGAGATCAAGTCCGCGTTCTGGAAATACGCCGTCCTCATCTTTCCCGAGCAGAAGCTGGAGCAGGAAGAACACGTCACGTTCGCCCTGAACTTCGGCCCCAAGGATCTGAGCGTCATCAAACAGGCCGTCTCGGATGAAAAGCTGCGGGTGCGCGAAGATATCGCCGACGTCTCGAACCTGTCCGCCGACGGCAAGATCCTCGCAGAAAACAACCGCCTTCGCCGCCTCCAGCTCGGCAACCGCCTGTGGCACACCGACAGCTCGTTCAAGATCGTGCCAGCACTTGCCTCGCTGCTCTATGCCCGCGAAATCCCCCCCGTCGGCGGACAGACCGCTTTCGCCGACCTGCGCGCCGCCTACGATGCGCTCCCGGAGGAAACGAAGCAGCGCATCGATGGTCTCGTCGCCGAGCATTCCCTCGTCTATTCCCGCGAGCGCCTTGGCTACACCGACTGGAAAGAGGGCGAGCGCAAAGCCGTCGACGCGGTGCCTCAAACCCTCGTCAGGACCGTGCCCCAGACCGGCCGCAAGAACCTCTTTATCGCCTCCCACGCCGGCTACATCGTCGGCATGCCGGATGACGCCGCCCGCGCCCTGATCGACGAACTGCTCGCCTTCGCAAGTCAGCGCCAGTTCACCTACATCCACCGCTGGCGCGTCGGTGACCTCGTGATGTGGGACAATCGCTGCACACTGCACCGCGGCATGCCCTTCGATGATCTTCGCTTCCGTCGCGACGTCCAGCGCGCCACCGTCCTCGACATCGCCAACAGCTGTGAGCAGGAAGGCATTCCGCTGCCGCACGTGACACTGCGCGAGGCGGCGGAATAGACAGCGGCTCACAACAGCCCCTGTATTCGATGTGGACGGCGCCCATCCACGTCGGACACTGTTATGTCATGCGCCAAACAATCCGGACGCAGCGAAAGGCATCGCCAACATGGCCTCCGGCCGTTAGTCTGCACGACATCCAATTTGATAGTCGGGAGCTTGCGCTTTGGGACGGAAAATACTGCTGGTGACGGCGGATCAGCAACGCCATGACGCACTTGGCTGTAACGGCGGACGCATCGCGCGAACCCCTGTGATCGATCGTCTCGCGGCGACGGGTATCAATTACAAGCGCGCCCACAATCAGAATGTTGTCTGCATGCCGGCGCGCGCGACCATCATATCGGGCCAGCATGTCCGCAGTCATGGCGTCACGATGAACGGCATACCGCTGCCTGAGGATACGCCTGACATTGCGCGCCTCCTCAAACAGCAGGCCGGCTATAAGACCGCCTTGGTTGGCAAGGCGCATTTCGAGCCGGCATCGGCGCCGGGTGGCCCCTACTTTGAGAACTATGCCGCGAGCCGTGACCTGACCGGACCGCATCGGGGCTTTGATCATATGGAGCTGTGCGGCCATACCGGCCGTGCCGGTCGAAGCCTGTTTCACTATCCGAAATGGTTGGAGGAAACGCATCCCGGCGCCGCCAACAGCTTCCAGGAGTATGTCTCGCCGGAAAAGGAAATCAGCGGCAAGCCGGGCGGCGACACCGGCGCGGTTCAAGTCTGGAGTGAGAACGATATTCCCCGCGAGGTCTATCATACGGACTGGGTCGCGGATCGCGTGATCGCCTGGCTCGATAGCCTGGACGCGGACGCTGACTGGTTCGTCTGGATGAGCTTTCCCGACCCGCATCATCCGTGGGACCCCCCGCAGTCTGAACTGGGACGGGTCGATTGGCGCGACCTGGACCTGCCCGCGGCCTATCCCGGCGATCGCGACAAGACGATCGAGATCCTCAAGACCAAGCCACGCCATTGGCTCGACTGGTATCTGGGCGAACGTCAATACGCCTACGAGGTGCCCAAGAGTTTCGTTCCGGCAGAATTGACCCCCGATCAGATCCGGGAGGTCAACGCCATGTGTCATATCGAGAACGAACTGATCGACGAAGCGCTTGGCCGGGTGCTGGGCCATATCGAGAGCAAGGGGTGGGGCGACGATCTCGACGTCATCTACACCGCCGATCATGGCGAGTTCCAGGGCGACTTCGGCATGTTGTTCAAGGGCCCGTACCATGTTGACGCCCTGATGCGATTGCCGATGATCTGGCGGCCGGCGCCGTCGGCCGGCATCGCGCCGGCTGTCATCGAGCAACCGGTTGGCCATGTCGACCTCGCGCGCACCATCGCGGCCGCCACAGGCATAGAGCCGGACCCGCGCATGCAAGGCGCGCCGCTCCCGACGACGCCCAAGAACGATCGCGAGCGGGTCATCACGGAATGGGACGGTGGCTATGATGGCGAGAGCGTCACGCTGCGCAGCATCTGCCGCGACGGCTATGTCTTGACAGTGTGCGAGCCGGGTACCGCGCATGATGGCAGCGAAGGCGAACTCTATGACCTGACGGCCGATCCACGCCAGTTCGTCAACTTGTGGGATGATCCAGCGCGGCAAAGCCTGAAGAGCGATCTGATCGCAGATCTGTACGACAACCTGCCGCCTGCCCGAACACCGCCATTGGAGCAGGTTGCGCTCGTTTAGGGTGCCCGTCATCAGCCGCACGGCGGGCAGGACATCGCCTCAGTCCGGCTGCGGCGCCCTCGACGGTTCATGGCTGATCCTCATGTCGGATCCGCCGCAGGTCGCGATGAATTGGGACAAGCCCGAGGGTGCCTTATGTGAGGTTTTCCGGATTGTGGGGCGGCTGGGCCACCCATAGCGCCCCGCCTTACTCCGCTGCCTGTGCCACCGCTTCCGGTGCCTCGGAGGGTTGCCGCAATGTCAACCTCAGCAGTGGCGGCACCAGGAGCAGCGTCAGGATCGCCGACAGCGTGAGACCGCCGACGACCACGGAGCCAAGTCCGCGGTAAAGCTCGGAGCCGGCGCCCGGGAAGACAACGAGGGGCAGCATGCCGAACACGCTCGTGAGCGTGCTCATGAAGATTGGCCGGATCCGGTTGCGCGTCGCCTCCTCGATCGCATCGTTGACGCTCATGCCATCACTGATCAGGTGATAGCGCGCCTGATGCACGAGCAGGATCGCGTTGTTGACCACGATCCCGATCAGAATGACGAAGCCGAGCAGGGTGAGCATGTCGAGCTGCTGCGGCTGGTAGAGGTTGAGGATGGCGAGGCCCGCAACGCCACCCGCGCCTGCAACCGGCACCGAGATCATGATGACGAGCGGCAGGATAAAGCTCTCGAACAGCACAGCCATCACGAGAAAAACGATGACGAGGGCGAGCAGCAGGTTGATCTTGAGCGCATCCCACGTCTTCGTGAGCTGGTCGGCAGCCCCCGTCAGCGACAGCCGCACCCCCGGCGGAACGCCTTCGTCGACGACCGGCTGCATGACCTTGGTGCGCATGATCTCAAGCGCGGTTTCCAGCGGCAGCTCGCTGGACGGCCGCACTTCGAGCGTGATCGTGCGGAACCGTTCGCGGTGCCGGATCGACACCGGCCCGGCCGTCAGTTTCACGTCGGCAAGTTGCGAAATGGGAATGATCTGGCCGTTCGGCGTGACCACCGGATAGGCGCCGATGTCCTGCGTCCGCCGGTTCTCGTCGAACGCAGCGAGCCCCTTGAGCGTCAGGTCGACCCGGTCCGTGCCAAGCGTGATCTCCTTGATGCGCACCCCGTCGTTGTAGGCATCGAGCGTGAGCGCCAATGCCTGCGCATCGACGCCCGCATCGGCAAGGCGCACCCTGTCCGGAATGGCGCGCAGCTCCGGCGCACCAAGTTCGAGGCCCGGCTGCGGGCGAAACTGGTTACCCTGGTTGCGCGGCAGATGTTGCGCGATATTGCCCGTCAGCCGCAGCGCGACGCCGAGGATATCCTCGAGTTCATCACCGGAGATGTTGAGTTCGATCGCGCGGCCGCCGCCGATGCCGCGCCCGAACAGCGAGCGCTGGTTGATGAAGCCGAATGTGCCAGGCTCAGAAAAGATCGGCTGCGAGAGGACCGGGATCAGCTCGCGGACACGCGTTGGGTCCGTCGCGGCGCCACCGAGGAAGGTCGTGCCGCGGAACGATACGAAAAAGAAGTGCTTCATCGCCGGCGGCTGCGAGCGGTCACCGGTTTCTTCCTTTTCCCAAAGCGGGCGCGCAACGGCTTCGAGACGTTCCGCGATCTTCGTCGTCGTCGGCAGGTTGTAGCCCGGCGGCGGCAGGATGATGCCGAAGACGAGATTGCGGTTGCCGTCGGGCAGATACTCGAGCTTCGGCAGGAACGTCGCCGCCCCCCAGATCGCACCGGCCGTGATGATCGCGACGGAGAGGAGGCCCGCGAGGCGGTTGCGCACCGTAAGCCGGGCATAGCCGCGAACGAGCCACGCGAACGCGCGCCCGAAGTGGTCGACGACAGGTAGCCGGGCGACGTCGATCTTGGTTTTGCCCGGCTGCAGCAGGCGGCTTGAAAGCGCCGGGATCACTGTCACCGCGACAACCAGCGAGAGCATCACGGAGACCGAGATCGCAACCCCGATATCGCGGAACAGCTGGCCGGCTTCGAGTTCCATGACGAGGATGGGAATGAACACCATCACCGTGGTCAGCGCCGAGACGAGAATGGCCCCCCACACCTGCGCTGCGCCATGATACGCAGCCTCCCGCGCATTCATGCCGTTCTGGCGCAGGCGGAAAATATTCTCGAGCACGACGATCGCGGCATCGACAACCATGCCGACCGCAAACGCGATGCCGGCGAGGGAGATGACGTTGAGCGTGCGCCCGAGGGCTGCCATCGCGACGAACGAAGCGACGATACAGACCGGAATGGCAAGCGAGACAACCAGCGTTGCCCGCCACGACCTGAGGAACAGGAGGAGGATGAAGGCCGCCAGCACGCCCCCGATCCAGATGTTCTGGATCACGAGCTCGATCGCCCCGTCGATATAGACGGTCTCGTCGTAAACCTGGGTGAGGGTGAGCCGTTCCTCCTTGAGGGAGCCCTCTCTCAATTCATCGAGCGCCTGTCGAACGCCTTCCATCGTCGTGATGACATTGGCGCCGGTCCGGCGGATGGCATTGATGGCGATTGCGGGCTCGCCTTTGTGGCGGATGCGCGCGGCCGGCTCCTTGAAGCCGAACCGAACCTCGGCGACATCGCGAACATAGATCCGGCCGGAATTGACCGGCCCATTGTCGATCGCCCTGCTGCCGGCGGCGCCGCCACCACCGGCGAAGCTGTCCGGCCGCGCGTCACGCGAAGCGCCGCTGCGCAGTACGACTTCGCGCACCGCCTCCAGCGTGTCCAGTTCGCCTTCGACCCGGACAACGTAACGCCGCTTGCCTTCATCCACATTGCCCGCCGAGACCGAAACGCTCTCTCGGCGCAATCGATCGAGCACCTCCGGCACCGTCAGGCGGTATTTGGCCAGCCGCTCCGGATCGACAAGGACCTGCAACTCGCGGTCGACCCCGCCGAAGACATTGACCGTGGCCACCCCGTCGACACGCTCGATGCGCTCCTTGACGACATCTTCCGCGAGCGGCCCGTAGTGTTCCATTTCCCGCGACGTGTTGCCCGGCGCACGCTTGAGGATGATCCACGCGATCGGGTTGTCATCCGACCCGGACGTCTTCAGCGTCGGTTCGTTGGCTTCATCGGGGTATCCCGTCACGCGATCAAGCCGGTTCGAGACGAGCAACAGCGCCCGGTCCATATTGGTGCCGATCGCGAATTCCAGATTGACCCGCGCGCGGCCCGTCTCCGACGTCGAGATCATCGTCTCGAGACCGTCGAGACCCTTGAGTTCGTCTTCCTGACGGTTGACGATTTCCCGTTCGATCTCGGCTGGCGCCGCCCCGCCCCACGTCGTCTCGATCTCGATGACAGGCTTGCGCACATCCGGAATGAGCTGGATCGGGATCCGCGTCAGCGCGAGCGCACCGAACAGGACAGCCATCAACACCGCCGCGATGACGGCGATCGGTCGTTCGATGGCGAAACGGATCGGATCCATCTGCTCGTCAGCCCTGCTTCGCCGGTCCGCCCGAACTGACCCGTTCGGGGGTAACCGCCTGACCCGGCCGCAACCGTTCGTTGCCGCGGACCACGACGAGTTCACCGGTCTTCAACCCGGAGACGATCTCCATGCGCTCACCGACCGCCTGCCCGAGTTCGACACGCCGCGCCTCCGCCTTCCCCTCGGCCACCACGTAAACCATCCAGCCGCCGCGGCTCTGGATCAGCGCATCCTTCGGCGCAGAAATGACGCTGCGCGGCGCACTGACCGGCATTTCGAGCGTCACCGCGCTGCCGATTGCAACGAGGCCCTCGCTCAATTCCTCAAGTTGCGCTGAAAAGCGCACCGCTCGCGTCTGCGTCGAGACGTTCTGGACAGGGATTGTCGTCCGCAGCGTGACCATCTTGCGGACGCCCGATTCGAAGATCGCCTCTACCTTCTGGCCGCGCCGCAGCCCGGTCGCGATCCGGCTCGGAACATCCGCCTCGACCTCGAGGTTGGCGACATCGAGTAACGTCGCAATCGCGCCCCCCTGGGCGACGTACTGCCCGGGCTGGGCCTGGCGAGCGACCACGATCCCGGCAAACGGCGCCCGGATCGTCGAATGCTCCAGTTCATAGGCAGCCTGATCGTCGTTTGATTTCGCCGTCTGCAACTGTGCCTGCGCGCGGGCGCGTTCACTACGTGCCTGGACGACCTCCTGCTTGAGATCGTCATACCGGCTGCGGGAGAAGGCCGTCGACTTGAGCAGCAATTCCTGGCGCTCGAACGCCTGCTCGGCAAGTTTAAGCTTCGCGTCGGCGACATTGATCTCCGCCTCCGCCACCCCGATGGAGGCTTGCGCCACGCGCTTTGCCAGCATCGCGCGCTGGGTATCGAGGACCGCCAGGGCCTGGCCCTTCGCGATCGTATCACCGATTTCGAAGGAGACCTCATTGACGACGCCGCCAATCCGCGCGGCGACTGCCGATTGCCGGGTCGCAACCAGCCGTCCGATGACGGATTGTGTGTCGCGGATCTCGCGCGTATCCACCTCGTCGACAAGAACGCCCGCAGCGCGCTGCTGTGCCGCCGCGGGCGCGCTGGCGAGCATCAACGCCCCGGCAAGTGCCCCAACGAACGCACCGGCGAACGTCATGGCGAACCTAGGCTGAATAGATTTTGAAATGGCCCAAATCAAACCAGGCACCTCCGGCCGACACAGTGGTGATTATCAGTCTAGGTAAGCCCGAAACGCTCGGCTGTCGAATGACGATCACGACAACGGCTGATAGATTGCAAAACAGGGTTGCTCAAACCGCTCGGTTTTCAGGCAAGCCGCCCGGAATCCGGGCTGAGTGCCGAATTGCCGGCCGATCAGTAACCCGTCGACGACACGACCGCTGTGTTCCTGCCACTGTGTTTAGGCCCGCTGAGTTTCAGTCCCAGCAAGGTAACGCACGACGCAGCCTGTGCAACTTGTCAATGGAGTTGAGCCATGGCCACGATTATCTCCCCCCTGCGTATTCTGGCGTTTGCCCTTTTCACGATGGCGTGTCTGGCAACCGCTCACGCCCACCACGGCTGGGCCTGGACAACCGGTCAGGAGATCAAGCTGACGGGTATCATCGAGGAAGTGCAACTCGGTAATCCTCATGGCGTGCTTAAGGTCAGGCTCGAGGACGAGGTGTGGACCATTGAAATCGGTCAGCCCTGGCGCAACACGCGCGCGGGCCTCACCGACGCCGACTTCGCCAAAGGAACCGAGATGACGTTTTATGGCGAACCCTCTGCCAAGATCGAGGACCGCCGCCTCAAGGCGTTTCGCCTTGAGAAAGCAGGCAAGCTCTACGACCTCTATCTCGGCCGCGAATAACCGTTCGGGTCTTCCCGCACTTTCAGGGCGCTTGGCGCCGGCCTCGGCGCCAATTTCGGCCCCGAGGTCGGCTCCCATGTGGCACGCGCAATACCGCTCACTTACGCGCAGGCCTGGTCGATCCGCGCCATTGTTTCGGCATCGAGCGCTCCCGCCTCGGCGGCGCGGATGCAGTCCATGATCTCTTCGCGGTTCTTGCAGCCGAGTACGACGCTGTCGACGCCGGGCATCGACAGGGCATAGCGGTGCGCCAATGCCGCCGCCGAACAACCAAGATCACGGGCGAGATCGCGGAAGGCGCCAAGCCGGTTGAAGTCGGTCACAACGCCATGATCCGCCGGCAGGTCCCGGTCGAGCTTGTCAGTCAGCGCGCCGCCCTGAACCGGACGGATACCAAGCGTGCCGGCACCAACCTCTTTCGCCCGCGCAATGATTTCGCGCGCCCGCGTTCCCCCCTCGTAGTATTTTAGCTCACCCGCCGAATCGATCGGGTTGGTCAGGCATTGCATTGCCGCCGGCGTCACGCCTTGGTCCAGCGCATCGAGGATGCACTGCGGAATGCCGATCCCCGTCACCCCCCACGCCCCGATCCGCCCCTCGGCCACCAGCCGCTCGCAGACCGGGACGAACTGCTCAAGATACGTCGTCCACCGTGTCGCCGGGCGGTCCGTATAGGCGCTGGCGTCGTAGTCATCGGGAATGATGTTGGAATGCAGGAAGAACAGGTCGACATGCTCGAGCCGCATCCGAGACAAGCTCTCCTCCAGGCTGCGAATGATGTTGCCCTCGACCGCGCCCGGCTCCGGCGTCCCGAGGCGATGCTTCGTCGTCACCCGGATGCCGTCCGGCAGCCGCCCGCCGAACGCCTCGCCGATCACGACTTCCGCCTCCCCGTCACCGTAGGCAGGCGCCATGTCCAAAAGCGTGATGCCATTGTCGACGGCGGTGTGGACCGATGCGATGCACTCCTCACGCGTCGTCTCGCCCCACAGTTGACCGATCCCGCCGCCGCCGAGAGTGAGCACGCTGACAGGCCACAGGGTTCCGAGTTGACGCTGTTCCATGAGGGTTCCTTCGCAGTGAGATTGTGGTCAAGATTGAAATGACGGGCCACTTTGTCGGTGTTGGCGCGACGGCGCAAGCCCGCCGCTTCGGGGGGGGGGACCGGGATCAGGCGCGACACGAAACGGGTTGAAGGTGGGCGAGCGTAGAGAATGATGGAGGGAACCAAAATGACGTCAATCCGGATCGCGCGTGCAACAGTCCGTGTCACAGTCATGGCCGGGGCTGCCTGGCTCGCGGCAGGCCTGCCAGCCATCTCGGCAGACCCCGCCGCGGCGCCAGCCGGGACGCTAGTGGAAGAACCGCTGGCCATTGGCGCATTCGCCATTGATCGCACCGAAGTCACGGTCGGCGCGTTTCGCAGTTACCTCGCGGCAAGCGGGGCCAAGACGGCGGCCGAGCGTGAGGGCGGTGGCTTTGAATATACCGCCGGATGGACCCGCCGCGCCGGCTGGACATGGGCCACACCCTTCGGGACACCAGCGGACCCCGACGAACCCGCCGTCCATGTGAGCTGGCGCGAAGCATCTGATTTCTGCGCGGCGAAGGGCGGCCGCCTGCCAACGTTCGAGGAATGGGCAACGGCGGCCTATCACGAAAAACGCGCCCAACCGACCGACGGTTTCGAGCGCGGCAAGATCTACCCCTATCCCGTCGGCGATCGCCCCGCGGGCATGAATACCTCCGCCGAGCGCCACCGCCCGGTCGGGACGACCAGGCGCGGCGTCAACGGCCTCTACGACATGGGCGCCAACGCCTGGGAGTGGATCGCGGACCGGCGCGGCGACGAGGCGTTCACCGCCGGCGGCTCGTGGTGGTATGGCCCGGAAAAAACCCGCCGTGGCGGCGCCCAATGGAAGCCTGCGGATTTCTATGCCGTCTATATCGGGTTCCGCTGCGCCTACGATCGCCCCGCAACGACGCAAAAAGACTAGCCCGGCTTGCCAACCTGGCCGGGCTTCAGTCCGGCAAGTTCGAGGATCAGCTTGCGCCGCACCGCATCGGCAAAGCTCTGCGGGCTGTCGACCGTGATCACGAAGCTGCCCGGCCCGCCGATAATCTGCTTGGCGAACGCATCTTCGAGGTCGTAGGCCACCGGCCGGCCACTGCAATCGTCGGTTCGGCAGAGTATGGCCAGGCCGTTGATGATGAGGCCATCGTCGAGAGCGGCTTTGCGCGCCTCGCCGATCGGCGGTCCGGACCAGTTGTTGGCGCTGTCACCGGAAAAATCGATCACCTTGCGGTGGCCCTCGAAGGCGTTGTTGGTGATGGCTGCGTGTCCCGCCGCCAGCGCCGCCCCGATGGCGTTGCTGCCGTAGGCCTGCCTTGGCGCCCCCATCAGGCGGTCCGCAAAGCGCTTGGCCGTCGCGAGATCCTTGATCTCCATCCAGTCGACGACCGTCTTCTGGCTCATCACGTCGCCCCACTCGATGAACGTCACGGCAATTTTCTGGAGGCCGCCCTTCGCGATCGCTGACAGCACATCCGGGTGCACCATGGCAGTGGCGTAGCCCTGGCGCTGGAAACGGATTTCCCCGTTGTCGATCGAGTTTGACGCATCAGCCAGAAAGACGAGTTCGACGTCGACCGGGGTTTTGGTGTTCGCCGCAGCGCCGCTGACAGGTCCGAAGACGACGAGAAAACCGAGAGCAAGAACGCGAAACCATGTCATCGGGCATCCTCTCTGAGAACCACTGAGGCAGCGCGTCAACGCTGCAGCTTACAGTAAGCGTTTGGCGGCGAGATCCGCCCCCTCCCGCATCGCCCTGAGTTTGGCCCACACAACGTCCGCCGTCACGCGTCCCATGCCCGCCGACGTGTCGAACCCGCAGTCCGTGCCCGCCATGATCCGCCTCGGATCGCCAATCGCCTCGGCGGCCCGCTCCAGCCGGTCCGCGATAACCTCCGGATGCTCCACGAAATTCGTCGTCGTATCGATCACGCCAACCAGCAGCGATTGGTCGGCGGCGAGCTTATGATCGCGAAACACCTTTATTTCGTGCTGGTGACGCGGGTTCGCGAACGGCATCATGAAACCGCCGACGTTGGCCTCCAGGATGGCACCGGCAATATCCTTGAGCGGCACGTCGTTGTCGTGCGGGCTTTCATAATTGCCCCAGCACACATGCAACCGGACGCGCTCGCGCGGAACGTTCTCGAGCACGCGGTTGATCTCGCCCACGACCTTGCGCACGAACTGAACGAAATCGCCGACCGGCCGGTCCGCATACGTGATGTGGCGCTCGAGCGCGAGGTCCGGCGCATCGATTTGCAGCATCAGGCCGGCCTCGATCGCAGCTTCGTATTCGAACCGCAGGGCATCCGCGACGGCGCGAAGATACGCATCAAAGCTCGGATAGTGTTCGTTCTTCATCGCCATCGCCACGATCCCCGGCGATGGCGCCGTCATGAACGCGTCGGTGAAATGGCCCTCATGGCGGGCGAGCGCCTGCTTGAAGAGATTGATCTCGGCGGCATTGGCATCGGGGTCGGTGTAGGCGACCGGGCCGATCGCTTTGGGGGGCGCGAAATTCGAAACTGCAGCCTTGCCCGCCATCGCCTGCCGCCGCGCCGCGGCAAATTCCGGATAGGCCTTGAGTTCACTGCCCGCCGGCCGCTCCCAACTCCCACCGAAGCCCGACATGCGCCGCTGCACGTAGAGGAAGAACGCCTCGCGGACCTGCTCGCCATCGCTTGGAATGTCGACGCCGGATTCGTATTGCTTGTCGACGACCCAGTGCGTTGCCTGCTCCGCCTCCGCCGCGAGTGCAGCTTCGTCCACTGCCTCGCCAGCGGACCGCCGCGCATAAAGCTCGGTCAGCTTGACCGGCCGCGGCAGTGAGCCCGCGTGGGACGTCAAAATCCGGTGTTCACTCACGTTGGACCTCTCTTTGAGCTGCTTGGGGGAAACCTGGTTCCAGCCGGTCGGGCGCGCCTGGGAGATGCGAATATATCACGAACTTCATCCGCGGCCCCGAATCAATGGTGGCTGACGCCGCTCTGCTTAGACGTTCGAGCCGAATCAAGTTATCCACAGGCGAAGCTTAACTTGCCCACAGATTGTTTCGCGTTCGGTGCACTCCATGATGCCAAGCTACTGGACCGCAACAACCTATGCGCCTTTTCGCCGCCATAGCCACGTCGACTGTGCTTTTGGCAGGCTGCGCCATCAAGCCTGAGCCACTCACGACGGCTGCCATCTCGGATTATGCGCTCGATAAACGCGCGCGTGTTGTGGCTGATCAGGAGGTCATCCACGGTCCGGTCGGCCTTTATGAAGCCGTCGCGCGGGCGATTAAATACAATCTCGACAGGCGCGTGCGCGAGATGGAGCTGGTTGTGCGCTCGCATGATTTGCGTGTGGCCCACTACTCGATGCTCCCCAATGCTGTCGCGAGCGCGGGCTATGACAACCGCGATAATTATTCCGGTGGCCGCAGTCTTCAAATTCTCAGTGCCAAAGAGGTCGGCCCTCAGTCGCTCACCGCTTCGACCTCCTCAGAGCGCGATGTGCGCACTGCTGATATGGCCTTCAGTTGGCACATCATGGATTTCGGTCTGTCCTGGATCCGGGCCAAGCAGGCGGCCGATAAGGTCCTGATTGCCGAGGAAGTGCGCCGCCGCGCCGTCAATCGCATTGTCGAGGATGTCCGGACCGCCTACTGGCGCGCTGTATCTTCGACGCGCATGATGCAGGTCCTGCGCGGTCTCGAGGGCCGGGTCGAGAAGGCGTTGTCTGATACCCGCCGCCTCGCCGCCGATGATGGCGCCTCACCCCTGACCGCACTCACCTATGAGCGTGAGCTGATCGAGATCCGCCGCGAGCTGCGCAACCTCGCCGCCGAACTCGGCACCGCCAAGGCCCAGTTGGCCGCCTTGATGAATGCCGATCCGGGCAGCAGGTTCCACGTCGTCCTGCCGCGCCGCATGCCTGAGCCGCGCCTCGTTCGTTTGCAGCCCGAAGCCATGGTCTCGGTGGCCCTGGAAAACCGCTCCGAACTGCGTGAGACCGCCTACAATCAGCGCATCAATGCCAAGGAAGCCGAAGCCGCGATCTTGGAAATGTTGCCGGGCGTGTCCTTCGAGGCCGGCCCGAACTGGAACTCGAACCAATATCTATTCAGCAATCATTGGGTGGCCTGGGGCGCCCGCGCGAGCTGGAACCTGCTCAAGGTCTTCACCTATCCCGCGCGCCGCGACCAGATCGATGCCAACGACGACCTGTTGGACGCCCGCGCGCTCGCCGTGACGATGGCCATCATGACCCAGGTCCACGTCAGCCGCGCGCGTCTCATTCACGCCCGCCGGAAATTCCGCGCAGCCGACAGTTACGTCGATGTTCAGCGCCGCATTGCCCGCCAGATCCGCATCGCCCTCGAAGCCGGCAAAGTCAGCGAGCAGACCGCGATCCGCGAAGAGATGAACTATCTCGTCGCCCTGGTGAAGCGCGACCTCGCCTATGTCGATTTGCAAAGTGCCTTTGCCAACGTTCACGCCTCGATGGGGCGGACGCCTTATGAAGATATCGATCCGGCCTCCTGGTCGGTCGCGAAGCTGGAGCAGGCGTTGCGGGCAGGTTGGCGCAGCCTCGGGGATCGCTACTAGAACGCGACGTCGAGCGCCGTGGCGCGCCAAGGCGGGCCAAAAGAGGTGCGCACGGGCGTTCGCCGCCTCGGTCATCCGGAACGCCGGCCTGGCTGGCGTATCCGGCGACAGGGCGAGGCCGGTTTTCATTCGCGCACCAAATCATGATGCGGACAGTTAAGGTTTTGTCAGGCGGCAATCGGGATTCATCGGACCGGGCAATTCATCATCGACGGGAGGTCAAGCTGCTGGGCGGGATCAAATACCGGATCGGATTGGTCATCGCCCTGGTGTGCCTTGGCAGCCAACCGGGCGTAACCGCCGCCATCGGCGAAGGCGACGGTGATGCTGTGCGCGGCATCATCCGTGCAGAAGTCACAGCCACCATTTCGAGCGAACTGGTCGCCCAGATCGTCGCCCTTCCCGTCAAGTCGGGGGAAGCCTTCAAGCGCGGCGCAACCCTCGTTGAATTCAACTGCAGCCGTTATGAAGCGGATATGCGCGCGGCCAGGGCTGAGGTCCAGGCCAGCGACATTACCGTCAAGCAGAACCGGCAGTTGCTGCGCCGCGGCGCAGGCGGCTCCAACGATCTCGCGATCTCGGAGGCCAAGCTCGCCCAGTCGCAAGCCGCGCTCGACGCCCTCGCCGTCCAGCTCACGCAATGTGTGATCAAGGCACCCTTCGACGGCCGGGTTGCGGAACGGTTTGTCGATGTGTTTGAGTTGCCCGGCGCGAATAAGCCGCTTTTGAAGATCGTCAAGGACGGTAACCTCGAAATCGACCTGATCGTCCCCTCGAACTGGGTCGTCTGGCTTGAGACGGGCAAACGCTTCGAATTCGCGATCGATGAAACCGGCACCGCGCACGAGGCGGAAGTCGCGCGCATCGGCGCCCTCGTCGACCCCATCAGCCGCACAATCCGTGTCACGGCCCGTCTCCTGTCACACGACCATCTGGTCCGTCCCGGCATGAGTGGCTCCGCGACCTTCGAGATCGAACGGAACGCTGGCGATGGTGGCAAATAAGAACCGCGCGCCCGACGCCCGTGGCGCAACCCCGCCCCCGGATGCAGGCGCGCCGGCCGGCGAGCAATCGGATGCCCGCGAAGCCGGCCTGCGCGCGATCCTTGCGATCGAGGATCGCATTCGCGCTGCGGCCGACGAGGCAGAACTCGTCCACCTGATCGCCAACGAGACCCGCCGCCTGGTTGCAGCCCGCCAGATCATCGTGCTCCGCCGCGCCTCGGGGAAAGCGAAATTCAGAGCAGCCGCGATCTCGAGCCTGTCGACGCTGGACCGCGATACGCCGTTTCTGCGGTGGGTCGAAGCCCTCGTGCAGCGCCTCGTCAGCGACAAAGGCGATGGCGACGCGGTTGAATTCGCCCTGCCCGCATTCGTCGATGCGGCAGCCGCCGAGACCCGCACATACCCCTTCCCCGAACTCCTCTGGCAGCCGCTGAAGCTTGCCACCGGCGAGACCTTCGCAGGCCTCCTCCTGGCGCGCGAAACGCCGTGGCGCGAGGCAGACCGTCAGGTTCTTGCGCGCGAGGCACAGGTGTTTGCGAACGCCTGGGCCGCCCTGAGCGGCCCCGCGCGCTTGGCCCCCAAGACCAGCAGAAGGCGCTGGCTGATCCCCTTGGCGGTACTTGCCGGCGCCGCCCTGTGCGCCGTGCCGGTGCCGATGACGACGCTGGCGCCGGTTGAGATTATCGCAGCCAACCCAAACCGGCTGACGGCCCCGATTGACGGTGTCATCAAGGCCGTGCTGTTCCCGCCCAACGCCGTCGTCCAGGCCGGCGATCGCATCGTCTTCTTCGATGACACCGAACTGCGCAACCGCCTGAGCATCGCCGAGCGCGAGATGAATGTCGCCCGCGCGCGCTACGACCGGGCCCGTCAGGCAGCGTTCAGCGACGAAGAGGCGCGCCACGATCTCGCGATCTCCCTCAATGCCTATCGCCTCAAGAAGGCTGAGCGTGATTTCGCGACGGATCAGCTCGCCCGAACCACAATCTCCGCCGAACGCGGCGGCATCCTGATTTATTCCGACCAGGACCGGCTGCTCGGCCGCCCCGTCAAGACCGGCGAGCGCCTGATGGAAATCGCTGATCCATCGCATGTTGCAGCCCGCATCGACCTCGCCGTGGCCGACGCCATCGTCCTGCGCAACGCGGCATCCGTGCGCCTGTTTCTCGATGCCGACCCGTTGAATTCGATTCCCGCGACGCTGCGCACGAAGGCCTATCACGCCGAGCCCAACAGCACCCAGAATCTGGTCTACCGCCTTTATGCAGATCCCGCCGCCGGCCAGCGCGACTTGCGGATCGGCGCCCGCGGCACCGCCCAGCTCCATGGCGACGACGTGCCCTTGATCTATTTCCTCCTGCGCCGGCCCATCGCGGCGGTGCGCCAGTATATCGGGCTATGAGGCAGGCGATGCCCGAGCCAGCCACCACCCTTCCCCTTCTGCGCCAGGACCTGCAACTCATCGAGGGCGGCACCATCGGCGGCGAGCCCGCCTGGCTGATCTACGATCCCGTCCGCCACCGCTATTTCCAGATCGACGCGGACGCCTTCGCCCTCCTCGGCCTCTGGCAACCTGTCGCCGTGCCAGCCTTTCGCACGGATGCCGCAGTCTTGCTTGGCCGCGACGTCCCCCCTGCCGAGATCGAAGAGCTGGTCAAGTTCCTCTTCATCAACAACCTGACGGATCAGCCGATTGGCGGCGACGCCCTCGCCTATGCCCGCCCACTCCAGCGACATCGCAACAGCGTCCTGAAACGTCTGCTCCACGGCTACCTTTTCTTCCGTCTTCCCCTCCTCAGGCCGGCAGGCTTTCTCAAGGCGACGCTTCCCCTTGTGGCGCCCCTCTACACCTGGACCGCCGTCTGGCTGGTTGGCCTCATATCGGTCCTGGGCCTCTACCTGACTTCGCGCCAGTGGGATGTGTTCGTGACGACGTTCCTCGATTTCTTCTCGGTCGAGGGAGCAGCGCTGTTTGGCCTCAGCCTCGCCGTCATCAAGGTTCTCCACGAACTGGGACACGCCTACACGGCGACCCGCTGGGGCGTTCGCGTCAACACCATGGGCGTCGCCTTCATGCTGATGATGCCAATCCTCTATACCGACGTCACCGACGCCTGGCGGCTGCGCTCGCGCCGCGCCCGCCTCCAGATCGCAGCAGCCGGCATGACGGTGGAACTGGCGCTCGCCGGCATCGCAACCTTCCTCTGGGCCTTCCTGCCCGATGGCCCCGCCCGCTCGGTCGCTTTCGTCGTCGCAACGTCGAGCTGGATCCTGAGCCTCGCCGTCAACCTCAACCCGTTCATGCGGTTCGACGGTTACTACCTTCTCGCCGACGCCTGGCGCATGGAGAACCTGCAGCCGCGCGCCTTTGCCCTCGCACGATGGTGGCTGCGCGAAACCCTCTTCGGTCTCGGCATTGAGCCCCCCGAACAACTCCCTAGAGGCAAACGCCGCCTTGTCATCGCCTACGGCATCGGTGTGTGGATTTACCGTCTCGTCCTGTTTCTCGGTATCGCGCTGATCGTCTATCACATGTTTTTCAAAGTGCTGGGCGTCATATTGTTTGCCGTCGAGATTGTTTGGTTGATCCTCATGCCTGTGTTCAAGGAAATTGCGGAGTGGATAAAGATGCGCAAACAAATTGTGCGGGCGCCCCGCGCCGCCGTCACGGCGGGAATAGCTGTCGTCCTGGTCACGCTCTTCTTCCTGCCCTGGAGCAGCACCGTCAGGGTCCCCGCCGTCGCCCTGCCCGAACAGGACTTCGCGCTCTATCCACCGCGTCCCGCGCGCCTCGTCAGCCTGAACCTGGAAGCCGGCGCTGATGTTGCAGCCGGCACCAGCCTGGCCGTGCTCCACTCCCCCAACCTCGATCACGAAATCACAAAGGCCCGCCTCAATATCGCGCTCGCGAAGGCCCGCATCGCCCGCATCCCCGGCGATGCCGCCGACCGTGCCCAGCGAGATGTGATCGAGCAGAGCCTCGCCGCCGAGCAAGCCAAGCTCCGGGGCTTTCTCGAGGAAAACGAGCGCATGGTGATCCGTGCGCCGTTTTCCGGCCGGCTTCGCGACGCGCAATTCGCTCTTGAACCCGGCCAGTGGATCAACGATGAGCACGCCCTTGCCCGCCTCGTCCTGAACCCCGGCCGGCAAGCGAGGGGTTACGTCCACGAGGACGACCTGTGGAAGATTGCCATCGGTCAGTCGGCGTTTTTCGTGCCGGAGGACCCCCTGCTCGCCAAGCGCGGCGGCCGTCTCCTGGAGGTTGCGGTGGCAGGCTCGCGCACCATCGATATTGCCTACCTGGCCTCTGTCTACGGCGGCGCCGTGCCGGCGGACCGTGACGAAGGTGGCGAACTGCGGCCCCGCTCCGGCCGCTACCGTGTCACCGTCGAACTCGAAGGCGCCCCGCTGGATCGCGCCGTTCGCGGCACGCTTCACCTTGAGGGTCGCCCGGAAAGCCTGGCAGCCGCGTTCTGGCGCCGCCTTCTGCAGGTTCTCGTGCGCGAGAGTGGCATCTGATCCTGAACCGCTCTGGCAGCCGGCGCGCTGCGCGAAGCCCGTGCGGGCCGCGCGTCATTGCCGTCGCCCCCCCCTCCTCCCTTGCCGTTTTGGTGTGTGTGGTATTGAAGCGATTAAAAAGATTAATTTAATTGAATAAAGTCCAAAACGGATAAAATTGTATTCAATTGCAGAAAATAAATGCTACAACCTGTAATGGAATTTAGAAGTATTTTGAATGAAGAATAGAACTTAATATGAGTTTTTTTTATTTAGTTAACCAACCTCATTATACCTCTGGACCAAACGTTTCTCGAGCGTCTCATTTTGCGACGGCGAGGTTCCAGAGAGGACTGAAATGCTTTTCGATCCAATCCGCTTC
The DNA here is from genome assembly GCA_963696075.1 of uncultured Alphaproteobacteria bacterium. GTDB lineage: Bacteria > Pseudomonadota > Alphaproteobacteria > Rhizobiales > Hyphomicrobiaceae > CAJQQK01. The sequence continues at coordinate 993,624 of CAVOJD010000006.1, forward strand.
GACAATAACCTGAAAATGCGCACACCTGTACCGTGGCCTGAAGGCCCGTGTTTCAGTGCTGGCGATGAGCGTTCTTGCGGGCTTGCGGGGATTGCGCGTCAACCGGCGCGTCTGGAACTTTCTGAGTGCAGCGCGTCGGGCCAGTGCCAATGCCACCCCGCAAGGCCATCGCGGCCTGCGCTGGAAATCGCGCCGCCGTCTGCGTCGCGCGCGCCTCGCGATGGCGCGCTGGATGGCACGGCGCCAGAAGGCTCCGGCCAATGATCCAAAGCCGTTGTTCCCGGAAAAGCGCTCGGCCCGGCTGCTCGCCCTTGAGCCGCGCATCGTGTTCGACGCTGCCGCGGTCGCAACCGCAGCCGATGTTGCCGACCAGACCGCGGAGCATGTCGCAGCCGAACAGGCGGATGCGACCGGAAATGCTGGCATTCCGGATCTGCCGCAGTTCGAAATCTGCGCCATCGGCATGGGGGACGGGGATCGCCAGGAAATCGCCTTCATCGATTCCGGCGTCGCCAATGTCGACCAGTTGATCGCCGGCATCGATCCAGCCGTCGAAATCGTCATGATTGACAGCGCCGGCGACGGCGTCGAGCAGATCGCAGCCGCCCTCAAGGGGCGCAGCGGCATCGATGCGATCCATATTCTTTCCCACGGTGAGCAAGGCCAGCTCAATCTCGGCAACGACGTTCTCGATGCAGCCTCGATGCAGGGCGAGCATCTCGACGAACTGACGGCCATCGGCGAAGCGCTGGCGGAAGATGGCGACATCCTGATCTACGGCTGCGACTTCACAGGCGGCGAAGCCGGCCTTGAGGCAGCCATTCTGCTCGGCTCGATCACTGGCGCTGATATCGCAGCCTCCGACGACGCGACGGGTCACGAAACGCTGGGCGGCGACTGGGATCTTGAAACCGAGTTGGGTGCGGTCGAAGCAGAGGCTGTTCAGGCGACCCAATGGTCCGGTCTGTTGGCTCCGCTCGCTATTGACGACATGACGACGGGGGTCACCGCGGTCGACCTGGCCAATGAAGTCATTGGCGATGGCGTGCAGCTCGTCAGCGCGTCGTTCTCCGGCGTGCAGGAACAGGCGGCGATATTCTCGGGCGCCCTCGATCCCGTAACCGGAATGCCCGGCGTCGTCGATTTCGACAGCGGCATCATTCTCTCGTCCGGCTGGGCAAACGATATCGATGGCGCGAACACGGCTGGCGACACCAGCCGCGACCTGACAAGCGGCGGCGCACCCGAACTCGATGCCCTGAACGCCGGCGGCCAGCTCACCCAGGATGCCGCGATCCTGGAGATCGACTTCATTCCGAGCCAGTCGGAAATCACCATGCAGTACGTATTCGGCTCGGACGAGTTCCCCGAGTACGTCTACAGCAACTTCAACGACACCTGGGCGATCTTCGTCAACGGCGTGAACATCGCCTTGGCGCCGAACAACCTTCCTCTGGGCATCGACACCGTCAACGATGCCGCCCAGTTCCCGCCCGCCTCCGGCGCCGACGCCAACGACCCCAACCCCGGTCACGACCCCAATGACGGCATCTTCGAATCCGCCCACGAGTCGCTCTACATCAACAATCCTGTCGGCACCGGCACGTACAATACCCAGATGGACGGCTTCACGGTCACGATGTCGGTTATCGCCAACGTGAACCCTGGCGTCGTCAATACAATCCGCATTGCACTCGCCGACACCGGCGACGGGCTTTGGGATTCCTGGTTGATGCTGCGCGGTGACAGCCTCCAGACGAGCCCGATCGCGCGCCCCGACGTGGTCGCGCCCGACCCGGTCACCGGCACCGACATCGATGTCCTCGCCAACGACGAAGATCCCGTGCTCATTGCCCCTGGCGATCAGCCGCTTTCGATTACGCAAATCAATGGCCAGCCCGCGACTGTCGGGGTGCCGGTAGTCCTCGACAGCGGCGCCACCGTGACGCTGAACGCCGACGACACGCTGCACGTCACCGCCCCCACCAACGGCGCCTCGGGCGACGCCTTCACCTATACGATCTTCGATGGTGAGAACACGTCGAAAGGCGTGGTCACCATCGCCAATACCATCAACGACGCGCCCGTCATTACGCCGCCGGGCGCACAGACCGTCGACGAGAACGACTCGACCTCGATCAATGGTTTCGATCTCTACGACATCGATGCCGGCTACACCGATGTCACCGCCACCGTCTCGGTGTCGAACGGCACGTTGTCGATGTCCGGCTTTGCCGGCCTGACCATCACCGATAATGGGACCGGCACCGTCACGCTCCTGGGCCCCATCGTCCAGATCGAGAACGCGCTGAACTCGATCGTCTACACGCCGAACCCCGGCTACAACGGCTCCGATACCCTGAGCGTCACGGTCAACGACCTTGGCAACACGGGCTCCGGCGGCGCTCTCACCGACACGGCCACAGTCGCAATTACTGTAACTGATCTCTCCTTCATCCCCGAGATCAATCTCGACCCACCAAACAACTCCGGCGGCGCCGATGACCGCGGCTTCGAGACCACGTTCTCCACCGCCGTCGGCACGCCTGTCAGCCTGACTGATCCCGCCCTCACAATCGACGACAGCGACGACATCGCGATGACGACGGCAACGATCTCGATCCTCGCTGTGCCCGATGGCAATGCCGAGCGCGTCACGATCGGGGGCCAGACATTCCAACTCGCAACGACGGCGACGCAGACCGCGACCGTCGGCACAACGACGTTCCAGATCGACTACGTCGCTGGCACACGCACGTTCACGATCACGCTCTCCGGTGGCGGCACCATGCCGAACGGTGATCTGGAGGCGTTGCTGACCTCCGCGACATATGACAATACGGCTGCGACACCAGCCACCAGCGACCGCTTCTTCTCGTTCTCCGTCAGCGATGGCACCAACACCTCGAATATCGCGCAGTCGATCGTCAACGTGCGCACGGATGCCCCGCCGGTGCTCGATCTCGACACCGCGGACAATCCCGTAGCCGGCAACTGTGGCCGCGGACGACTTCTCCAGTGGCACCGCATCTGGCGGAACCGGCTGGTCTGGCAATTGGACGGTCCAGAACGCCGCGACGGACGTCGTCTTCAACGGCGCCCAGCTCCGCCTTCAGGACCCCGATCAACTCCCGAGCGTCACCCGGTCGGTTGACCTCTCCGGCTACATCGATCCAACGGTCTCGTTCACGTATTCCACCAGCGGCCTCGATTTCGGCGACAACTTCGTCATCGAGTATTCGACTGATGGCGGCGCCAACTGGAACGTCATCGTCGATTCCGATTCCGACGGCAACACGAACAACGGCGGCACCGTCACTGATTTCAGCCTCGGCAACACAGGATCGGCCGATACCGTCTTCCGCGCCCGCTTCGATGGCGGCACCGGCAACAACAACGAATTCTTCCTGATCGACAATCTCGTCGTTTCAGCAACTGTGCCGCCGTCCCGGGACTTTGCAACGAGCACCCTTGAGGGACGCCGCGCCGGTTGCGATCGCGAGCATCGACGTTGGCATCACGGATGCCGACAGCACAAACATGCTCTCGGCAACCATCACGCTGACCAACGCCCAGCCGGGCGATACGCTCTCGGTCATCGCCACCTTGCCAGCCGGCATCACGGCATCCAGCTATGACACCGGCACCGGCACGATCACCCTCACTGGATCGGCAACGCTTGCCGACTATCAGGCAGCGATCGAAGCTATCGGCTTCTCCGCCACGGACGGCGTTGGCATCGACCGCTCCATCAACGTGACCGTTAACGACGGAACGAACACGTCCAACACGGTCGTCTCGACCATCACGGTCTGGCCCGACACGGATGCCGACGGGGTCACTGATTTCGTCGACATCGACGACGACAATGATGGGCTTCTGGACCGAACCGAAGGTTACGCGCCGATCGATTTCAGCGGCGGTTTCAACTTCACCGATCAGACCATTCAGGTCGCTGATCAGACGGTCCTTGTCAGTTCCACGCTCACCGCGAACGGCGCGACGGGTACCACCGGCAATGCGCAGGGCGACATTTTGCTCGCGACGCCGACCAATACCAGTCCGCCGGACCCGACAGATGACGCCAGTGTTGCATTGTCGCTTCAGCCAGGCTGTTGAAGTGACCATGTCACACGAGATTTCAATCATCGGTGACTTCAATGGCGTCAACGGCGGCCTTTCGTCGGGCGATGCATGGTTGTATGACGGCTTCAGGCGGCTTCACGGTTTACGACCCGGACAATCAGCTCCTCATCGAAAACGTCACAGCCAACACCATCGAGTTCCGCGTCAACCCGAGCCTGGGCATCATTCCCGATGGCGCGGGCACGTGGCAGATCGTGACGAACCAGGCCGTAACCTCGGTGACGTTGCAGGGCGGCGGCGACTTGCGCTCGCCGATCAACGTGGCGATCTCCGGGATCGATAGTGACGGTGACGGCCTCTACAACCGTGTCGACATCGACAGCGACAACGACGGCATCACCGACAACGTCGAAGCGCAAGTCGACGGCCGGCTATATCGCGCCCTCGGGCACCGGCGCGGGCATCACGGATGCGGACAGCGACGGGCTCGACGATAACTACGATGCCACAATCGCCGCCCTCGATGGCTCGTCGGGCGCCTTCGCCACAGACACCAGCGCCGGCCTGACGCCCGTCAACACCGATGGCTTGGACAATCCCGACGTCCTCGACACCGACAGCGACAACGACGGCACTGCCGACATCGCCGAGCGCGGCGACGGCCAGCCCACGTCGCTGACGTCGACCACCGACACGGATGGCGACGGCCTCGTCGACATCTTCGAGGGCGCGAACGTCTCCGACGGCTTCGACGTCAACGACGAGAACATCTGACCGGCACGGATTTCAATCTGGCCGGTGCCGGCGACACCGTGCTGGCTGACGGCTCTGATGCTGTCGCTGGTGTCCAGGATCTCCTTTTCCGCGCCGAACACACGCCCATCATCGACCTCAACTCCAACGCGACGCCTGGCGACACGAACCGCGGTTGGACGGCCACCTTCACCGAGGACGGCGCTGCGGTGAATGTCACCGATACCGATGCCGATCTCCGCGACTGGAGCGAGGACGACCTGACGAGCCTCTCCATTCTGCTGTCCGGGACCAGTCAGGACGGCGCGTCAGAGGTCATCACGTTCGGTGGCGTCAGCCTGCCCTACGGCACGGTGGCTTCCGGTACGGTGACGATCGGCGCCACCACCTTTGCCTACGACTACGACGGCGACCAGGCGCTCGACTTCACCAACAATGCCGGCGCTGGCGTAGTGATCGATGAGGCCGACCTGGAGGCGCTGATCCGCGCCATCACGTATGCCAATACATCCCAGAACCCGACGGCGGGCGCGCGCACGCTGGCGTTCACCGTGACGGACGCCAATGGCAACGCGTCCAACACCGCGACGTCGACGATCACGGTTGTTGCCGTCAACGACGCGCCGACACTCGACTTCGATGCGGATAACTCGAGCGCTGCCGGCGCCAACTCACAGGCCACCTTCACCGAAGGCGCTGCCCCTGTTGCCGTGATCGACGAGATCGCCATCGCCGACGTCGACAGCACCACGCTGATTTCATCCGGCATGATCGGTTCGTTCAACGGCATCCAGGATGGTGCGAACGAGATCTGGACCATCGGCGGTGCGTCGTTCCCGATGGACGGCGCGGCCAAGATCGAGACCGTGACCGTCGGCGGCACGACCTTCGATATCGAGACCGACGGCAGCGATTGGTCGATCCAGGTGGCCAGCGGCACCGGCGCCATCGCCGACTTCGAGGCGCTGTTCGCCTCGATAACGTACGAGAACACGAGCCAGAACCCGACCGCCGGCGACCGCTCCTTCACCATGATCGTACAGGACGATCTCTCCGCCGCCTCAAACCAGGCGACGGCCACCGTCACCGTCGTCCCGGTCAACGACCCGCCGGTCGCCATCGATGATGCCTATAGCGTCAATGAAGACACCATCGTTTCGGGCAACGTCATCACCGGCACAACCGGCGGCAGCGCCGACAGCGATGTCGATGGCGGCCCCTTGACCGTCACCCAGGTTGAGGGAGCGACCTACACGGCCGGCACACCGGTCTCACTCGCCTCCGGCGCCGAAGTCACAATGCAGACGGGCGGCATCTTCACCTACAACACCAACGGCGCGTTCAACGGCCTCGCCGCGGGGGCGACGGCAACCGACACGTTCACCTATCAGATCTCGGACGGGAATGGCGGTTTCGACACCGCAACGGTCACGATCACGATTATCGGGCAGAACGATGCGCCGACCGCCACCAACAACACGCTGACCGTCAGCGAAGATGGCGGCCTTCCCGGCGTCTTCAACGTGTTGACGGACGGCGTTCCGGACAGCGATCCTGACGGTGACACCCTCACCGTCATCGAGGTCAACGGCAGTGCCGGCGATATTGGAAATTCCATTCTTCTGCCGTCTGGCGCCAGCCTGACTGTCTCTTCGGACGGCAGCTACAGCTACCATCCCAATGGCGCCTTCGAGAGCCTGGGTGCGGGCGATACGGGCACCGACAGCTTCACCTACACCATAAGCGACGGCAACGGCGGCACCGATACGGCGACGGTGACGATTACGATCAATGGCGCCAACGACGGGCCCATCGCGAACCCCGACACCGCCACCACCAGCGAGGACGTGGCCGTCAGCGGCAACGTGCTGACCAATGACACCGATGCCGATGGCGACAGCCTGGCTCTGCAGTCGGCAACGGTCGACGTGAACGGCGATGGCACGCAGGATGCGCTCTTTTTCGGTGTTCCGACGTCCCTGACAGCGCTCGGCGGCGCACCGATCGGCACTCTCACCTTGAATACGAATGGCAGCTACACATTCACGCCTGCGGCCAACTACAACGGCCCTGTCCCGGTCGTGAACTACACGGCCTACGACAGCAATGGCGGGTCCGCATCGAGCACGTTGTCGATCACGGTCACGC
>CAVOJD010000007.1:0-122859 GCA_963696075.1 uncultured Alphaproteobacteria bacterium
TCGGACCATAAGGCACTTGCTGACGCTTTCGTCCGCAGCTGGATGTGGTGCAGCTGTTGTGGCCGTCAGCAGTCTGTCTATACGGCTTATGACCCCGGCAGCCGAGCTGAGTGCCTGTGCGCAACGCACTTGTTGCGTGGAGGCCCTTTGTTTATTGCCGCAACATTTGCACCGCAACAATCTGTGCTGATGCTCATCGGCAGGGGCCAGCTCGCCGGATTGGTCCCGTGATGGCTGTCTGTGGGTCCAAGGTCATTCGTTCAGGTGATTTGTGCCTGTGGATCACGGCCGAGGTGGGACGTGGTTTTGAGTTAGCAAGTATTGTAGCTTGATGTTGACAGCGATGGACGGCTCGCGATAGCGCAAAGTCGGCTGAGGTAGTGCGTCTTATTCTTCGGCGTGGAGCAGGTCGTTCGATCGCTGAAAAGCCTCACGCTGCCCATGTTGCTGCCAGCGCCCCGGCTTGATGGAACACAGCTCTCTGACTTGTGGCTCCATTCCTATCCGGTGTCGGAGAAGTTTAGGCTAGGATAGCAAACGACGCTGCATCCGAACTGCGCAAAGCCGAAAGGAACGCTACCATGAGTCACTCAATTGGTAGATGGTGTCACAAAGTCGAAATAGATGGAATTCAATTCCACTCCACGGTCGATCCAGCAGAATATCACAAGCTTCAATCTTCAAGAATAACTTTCTCCTAGTGAAATCGCGCGAGATGATTGAGCGAGAGCTTCAGGTCTTTTTGATGGATGTGCCACGCGAAATGTTGTGGATATCGGAATTTGGCAAGGCGGCAGCGTTGTTCTGCTAGACTTGCTGCTTGACCCAGATCGCTTGGTAGGCATTGAATATAACTCAAGTCCAATTCCTGCATTGTCTGCCTATATAGACGAAAGGCGGCGCTCTGAAATATTTCGATCGATTATGGAATAAATCAAGGTGCCACGGAAAAGGTGGTCAATATTCTAGATAGAAATTTTGGTGATAAGCACCATCGATTTAGATGATCGATGAGCGTCACATCAGGCTACCTCGAGACAAAAAAGTCTTTTGAAGCGATTTTTCCGCGCCTTGCGCCAGGCGCACATTTTATTATTGAGGATTGGCAGTGGATCTTCAATCCTGACGTGTCACAACTAGATTACTTTAAAGGAAAGCCCGCTCTTGCTAATCTAGTGGTTGAAATCATTTCGGTGGTGGGCAGTCGCAAAGATATTATCGCGGATATTACCATTCTCCCGTTTTGCGTTATCGTTACAAGGGGCTCATCCCCATATTCAAAAACGCCACTAAATCTCAACGAAATAGTGCCGAAATCAAGGTGCGCCCAAAACACCCTTTTTTAAGTGGACTGGTTGGTGGTAAGTGGTCTAGCTTGCGTGGCAAACAAAGTCTCGCACGATAGCGCAGTTCGCAGCGGAGAGCAGTTCACTTTCGAATGCGCTCACCTCAGCCCGTCTCACTTTTGGGGGCAGAAGACATCTGCCCCTGATAAAAGAGCCTGGGTTTGGGGGAGGGGCGGAAAGGGTCGCAGCCGCTGGCTCACGCTTAACGAAAGAACCAATTAACCCTGACACTGCTCCAAATCAAAGCAATATCGACGATCGAAGGTCTTCGTCGTGTCAGACTCCGATGTCAGTCATGTTTCGATCGGCGCACGGAGAGCTATATTGCTGCGTTTGAGCGGCAGCGAATTCGGGCATGTGTTCGCGCGTAATCAGCCCGGGTGACAATGCTGAGGTCGAAGTGCGAGAACGAACTTACATGTGATGCATTTGGCAACGCTGGTGCGGATCGGTACCCGTGTTCGGGTGGTGTCGAATTATTCCGGTATCAGCGAGAATGCGCCGCCGTGGTTATTGTTCCCAGGGTTTGGCTTGAGCGACGCGGCAGCGGTTAAAAAAGAACAAGCGGTGAGGCTGGTATTGCAACCCGGTGCGGTGTGAGCCTTCATGTTTGGCTTGGCTTGGCGTCGCCACTGGAGAAATCATGGATCAGGTCAGGGCGTGAGATTTTGTCGAAGGCGGCAGTGAATGCGTCACGCGTCACGTCTCCGAACAGGAACGCCAGCCGTTCGTACAAATAGTCGCAATCCGTTGCGAGGCGCGGGGAACGAGAGAAACGTCATAGGGATCTCGTTGCGAACGGCCGCTTCAATCAGATTGGTGAATTTCTCGCGCAGAACAACTGTTTGATCAGCCGATTTCGTGGCGCCCCACAAGCCCCCTGCAACCGAACGTCCGGACCGCCAGCCTGTTGTCTCCTTTTGGACGAACTCCCTGCTCTTGGCGGCATCCTGGAAGTTTCGGACGGGTATGATGATGTGCGAGACGCTCATGCCGAGCGCGATGATTTCGTCGAGATGGTCGCACAGGTATGGGCTCTTGATGATTGCTGGGCCGTCACGGTCGAAAATGTCCTTCTCTGAGACCCGCCCGAGCCGTCTCATAGTAAGAGCCATAGCCTTCGGCGCTCGAAAAACCGGTGTCCAAACCAATCTCGGTGAGAAGACTTATGAGAAAAGTCGTGCCGGCCCGACCCGTTCCGCTGATGTAGGTTCTGCCCCGGGACATCACTTGAACCTCATTCCCATTCTTGTCATTGGTGATATGCGCGGCCGCATAAGGTTAGGGTCAAGATCGCGGACAGTCTTTCAATTATTTTCATTCGCTCGAGCCAAGACTGTGACGAGGTCGAGGCTGGGCTGCGCGGCAGTTGGACTTTTCAGCTTCACGACGAACTGGTAGATGTCCGAATAGGGGCTGGCCTCGAATGCCTGCTGCAGGTCCTTGGGCAGTTTCGTCCAGAGGTCGGCGAATTCGGCGGTCTCGGGAGGTTTGCGGACGGCCTTAGCATCGACGATTTTGAGGTTCGACGATGCGGCCAGGGCCTCGACGTTTCTCACACAGAAGAACCGCATATGCGTCTTATCGAGCAGGCCCCAGTCACCGTATCTGAAGTCTCCCGACGCCGATGGTTCCGAGAACGGCTGCATGCGCGATGTGTGGCAGAGACAAGATGATCGAGCCGTTCTCGGCCATCACACGTTTCATGCCGGCAAGAACGGACCATGGGTCGTAGACATGTTCGAGGACGTCGGCGGCCAGTACGACATCGAATTTGTCGCGCGCTGCATATGTGTCGGCCGAAGTCGGATCGTTGAGTATCGGCTCTTCGATGTCGCGCGTGTAGCGGCGCAGTTTCTCGATCGATGCTTCCACGATCTCGATCGCGCTCAGTTCGCATTGCTTTGCGCCAACTATGTGCTTTGCGATGGCGCCTGAGCCTGCGCCGATCTCGAGGACGCGTCTGCCAGGTTCGATGAAGGACAGAACGAACGAGCCGGCAGTATCGCCGTCGAGGTCGATCTCATACGTGTAGTCCATGTTTGATTGCAGGTTCGGTGCCGAGGCCGGTTCAGCGACCCTGAGAGCGCCGTCGTACGGGTTGGGTTCACGCGATGCGAGCACGATTTTTGTTCGACAGATGACGAGCCGCAGTTTGTTTCGAGCTCGGCGAAGCTCTCGCGGTATTTTGCGAAGCAGCGTGTGGGCGGTATCCATGACCTTGATTTCTCTGATATCGGATTGTTCGAGAACGCGGCGCTTAAACGCTGTTCCCTATGAACGACCCTCCTGGGGACGCGCCTCACAGCTTCAAGAAACGTTGTGCCATATTTGTGGTCGGGTTCTAGATGACATCCTTCGGCCCATTCATTCCAGGCATTGATGAAGACAAGTTGCTGGCCGGGCGGGTTGTTCGCAAGCGACTTCTGTGTTGCCAATTTCAGCCAGTGCTCGAGTTCTCCTGGTGATTTACCCCGACATGATCGTCGCGCGACTGCCGTGGCGCCGAGCGGTATTGTCCCAGCACGGGAACGTAGTCGGATAGACAACCGGGTCGGCGTGTTCCAGGGCCAGATAAGCCTCGGCGACGTCACAAAAATCGTGGATCGAACCGGTGAAGTTCGGAATGGCGAATTCCCGGTTTGTCTTACAAAGGTTCGGTACGGTCTGTTTTTTCAGGTTATGGGGGGGGAATTCAACAGCGCTGTCGAAACCCATGTGGGTGACGCTCTTGATGCCGTGCGTAAGTGCTGCGCACAAGTGTGCTGAGATCCCATTTTTTTGGAGCAGCGTTCGCCAGACATCGATGCGGTTCGTGATATCCGGTATCTCCTGGGGCCGGTAGATGAGGAACAGGATATCGCCATTCACGCGAAAATAGCGCGGGTCCTCGAAGTAGGGCAGGAGATCGCCGACGAATTGCTCGGCGTCGTGGGCGGCATAGTTCTGACCAATGAGGACCTCGTGTTCCGAGGCATCCCATGCGCGTGTCCAGTTCTCGTTCGCCCAGGATAGGCAGAACGGCATTGGATTGTCCTTATCGGCAAGGATACCGTTCAGGGGTTGCTCGAGGATGCGTGTGCCATCGAACCAGTAGTAGTGGTAGCAGAAGGCGGAGATACCGTATTGGAGAGCGAGTTCGGTTTGTGCTCGTTGACTGTCGCGCAGTCGCAGGTCGTAGAAGCCTAGATCGGTCGGCAGATGCGGCTGCCAGTGCTCTTGAAAGAGCGGCTTTGCCTTCGTGACATTCGACCATTCGGTGAAGCCCTTGCCCCACCACCTGTCGTTTTCTGGAATGGGGTGGAACTGCGGCAGGTGGAAAGCCAGGAACTGAGGCATTTTTGCAAGATTTTTCGTGCCAACGAACATTGTAATACCTAGATTCAGCCTGATGCGAGCCGGGCAACGGCAAAGCGGATGAATGAGCGCGGTGTAGCGTTTATCCGTGTTCGAATAGGGCGAGCCTGACTTTGCAACTCTATCAGTCAGTGAATTTCTTGTACCGGCTACTCCGCATCAATCAGAAGGAACAGTTCAAGCAGAGGTTCTTTCACAGGAAAATTGTCACGCGAGTGTTGCAAAAGGTCTGCGGACGGGACGCTAGCCGCCGCACTATTTGATATTTCCTGATTACCCAGACACGTCCTCTTGGCGCCACAAGTATCTGATATTGTTGGCTTCAGTTATTCGAGCGGGAGGCAGCGATGGCGCGCAATCGAGTGCAGTTTCAAAAGGGGCTGAGCCTCGCCGAGTTCCTTGAACACTATGGGACCGAGGAGAAGTGCCAGGCCGCATTGATCGCGATGCGCTGGCCAGATGGCTTCGTGTGTCCGCGCTGCGGCAGCGTTCGCCATAGCTGGTCGCCGGCACGGCGCCATTTCCAATGCTCGGACTGCCGGCTGCAGACCTCGGCCAAGGCCGGCACGATCTTCCACAAATCGAAGACGCCGCTGACCAAGTGGTTCTTGGCGATGCACCTGATCACCTCAGCCAAGAACGACATCTCCGGTCTCGAACTCGCGCGCCAACTGGACGTGAAGTGGGACACTGCGTGGCTGATGAAGCAGAAGCTGATGGAGGTCATGCGACAGCGCAACACGATCTACAAGCTCGCCGGCGATGTGCAGATCGATGATGCGTATCTGGGTGGCGAAAAGCCTGGAAAGACGGGCCGGGGCGCGGGCAACAAGGTCCCTTTCGTGTTGGCCGTTGCGACCCGTGACGGCAAACCGGTCTACACGCACGTGCGCCGCGTGACGGCCTTCACCAAAGAAGCGATCCGCGACTATGCGACAGCCAACATCAGGCCGGGCTCTATTGTCGCCAGTGATGGGCTCGCCTGTTTCAAGGGACTCGCCCGAGGCCGGCATGCGCCACCTGCCGATCGTTACCGGCGGCGGTCGGCCAAAGCAGGTTCTGATGCACTGGTCGAATACCGGGCTTGGTAATCTCAAGGGGGCCATCAACGGCACCTGCCGCAGTTGCGACGCTCACCACACCGATCGCTATCTCGCCGCCTACGAGTGGCGCTTCAATCGCCGCTTTGTGCTCGCCAAGAACCTTGAACGGCTGGCCCGCGCTGCCGTCAAAACGGCACCCGTCCCTCACCGCACCATCGCAAACGTCAGACCCGCAGCGGAGACGTCGGGGTAATCAGGTGCGCTAATGGCCGCTTGATGACGGCTTCGCTTGCCGACGAGCGATCTAATGGAGCTTGGACGACCACTCAAGCCGCGGCATCAAGCTCGCTGACTTCTTCAAGCAAGCGACGAAAATCGGGCTCCGGCGATAAACACATGGTTCGATAGGTGTTCAGGAAGGGCAGCCAAATCTTTTCAAGGACTTGAGCGAAGATCACCAGAACATCACGCGCGGCGAGGCGCCGCCGTACCGAATGCACCCGCCTGGACGGAACGGCGTCATCTGCATGACGCGGCCGATGTGTCCCGCAGCCCTTAGAGCGGTTCAGGATTAGATGGAATCAATTCTGTTTTAAAAGGCGCGCCGATCCACCAGGAGGGCGGCGCAGAGCATATCGGCGATGGTCAAGCCGTCCGACGCACACAAAGTTGGCGAAGTCCGAAACATCGGACTTCGTGGGCGGCGCGCCTTTTAAAACCCGCAGGTCCGGGCGGATTTGGCCCGATACCATCGCCGTCTGTCTCGTCCGTAGTACCACGACGCACTTCGCCAGCCGGCTCGGTCTCGAACCAAATCCACCTCGGAAGAATGGTTCCATCTAATCCTGAACCGCTCTAGAACTTGCCAACCACGTTGACGAAAACACCACCGTCATCGTGTGTGAGGTCGCTCACGTCGTCTGAGAACCGGCCAAAGTTGTAGCCGACGCCAAGCTTCAGATTGTCGTTGAGGTGGCGATAGACGCCCGTGACGAGGCCGAAGTTGGTCGTTTCGATCTCAGGCGTGTGCAGGACGCGCGCCTCGAGCAGGAAATCCCAGCTCTTGACGATGTGCATATCGGCCCGCAACACCGCCAGATGCGCCGATGAGGCAACAAAGTCCTTGGCGCTGCGCGTCTGTGAAACCTCACCAATCCGGAAGCCATACTTGGCGCCGACCGTCAGGTACGGCGTGATGTCGATGTTGGCGTCCGCCGACAGGATGAAACTGCGCTGTGCCGGCCCAAGCTTGTTGCCAAACAGGTCGACCTGATCCGGCCCCGGCAGATCGTAGATGAAGATGAACTTGAACAGACCATTGACCCAGTCGTGCTCGACCGGCCGGTAGGCATAGCCGACACTGCCCTTGACATAGTCCCCATCCAGCAGGCTCGCCTGGTTGGAATCGGAGATCACCGCGTCGATGCCCGTCAGGAACCGCCAGTCATCATCGGTGGCAACCGAAAAGCCGGCCGCCGCGAGATAGGTGTTGCGGTCCTTGCGCGGATCGCCGGAATCCTCGAAACGGACTTCGCTCTTGAAGCGCCAGTTCAGCAGGTCGCCATCCTTGTAGACGACCGAGAGCGACGGCGCTGTGCGCTCGATATCACCGAGACCTGTCGGGTCCTGGATCTCGCCGTACTCAACGCCACCGGAAATCGCCCACAACGGCGTCGGCGTGTAGACCACCCCGTACGTGCTCGTCAGCGACTGGCGCACGCCGAAAGCATCGTAATTGTTCTCGGCAAACCCTGAGACACTCTCACTGTACTTGTGCTTGGCGCCGATGACGAAGCGGCCATAGTCCGTGCCGACCAGCGGTCGCCCAAGGCTCAGCGAGCGTTCCGGATCGAGCTTGTAGCCGAAATAGTTCCGGTCTTCCGGCGTCGGGTCATAGCTGACCGCCGCAAGTCCACCCCACCCAAGCGTACCGTAGGACACCTCGCCACTGAGCCCGATCTTGTCGCTGACGCGAACTTCACCGCCAATGCCGCCACGATCGTTGCGGCTGATGTTGCCGGTGCGCCGTGCCGTGCCTTGGCCGAACACGTAGAGCGAATGGTCATCGTCGAATTTATGCGCAACCTTGACGCCGACATCCGCCCGCCCGCCATCACGGATCGCGAGCCCCGGTATCGTCACGTCCGTCAGCTTGAGCCCGACACCGACCGTCCACGCTTCGTCCCAGTCATACTCGACCTCACCCACGCCTTCCTGTTCGGTCTGGCCGTTGTCACTCCAGTAGTTCTTGTACTTCAGCTTGAAGCGCACATCGTCGCGCAACTCGACATCACCCGCCGCGCCGAAGATCCGCTGATCGCGCAGCGTATTGTAGCCAAGCGACGAAAACCCGCCATCGCGCCGCTCGTAGTAGGCCCCGACGGCCCCCTTCTTGGCGAGCCCCAGATCCTGCAGATCAAGCTGCACCTTGGCCCGTTCCGCCATCGCCTTGCGGTTGCGCCGTCCAGCCGTCCCTTGCTCGGTCAGGGTCAGGCCGCCGTTGATCGAACTGGTGCTGCTGAAGCCAGGCCCATCCGTGCGGGCAACTTCGCCTTCGACGTAGGAGTTCTTGCCGAGGCGAACGTGGACGTCACCCGCAATGACCTTCTGGGACGCCGCCCCGGTCTGCTCGTTGATGCCCGACGCACCGATCCGCACGTTGTCCGTCACCCAGGCTTCACCGCGCCCACCGCTGGAGTAGCCCTTCACCTCGCCAAGCGCCGGCGTGAATTCGTACTGCACCACCAGATACTGCGCGTTGCCGTTGATCGCTTCGCCCGCAACAATATCCTCGCGCCCCGCACTGGAGGCCAGCGGCTGCTTCAACAGCACCACCCCCTGCACGTAGTTGATCTCATAGTCCTGTCCATAGCGCAGCGGCCGCCGGCTCAGCACCATGCCGCTGACTTCGTCGCGAACCTCGATCGTGATCGTCTCAGAGCCGCGATTGACGTCCTGGCGCGAAAGGAAATAGGCCGATCCCCCCGTGCCGCGCATGTTGTCGCGCTGCGGCAGCGTGCCCGGCCGCGACACGTAGGCCTCCACACCAACCCGCGCGTCGCCATGCCGCGTCGTGGTCTGCGACCGGTAAAGACCGTGCGCGCCATAGAGCTGGCGCTGATTGCGGGCGAACTCCGTGCCCTGGATCGTCGTCTTATAGCGGCCCCACATCACATGGCTGCCGTCGCGCTCCAGGCGAATATAGAATTTCCCATCCGTCGGCGCGTCCTCAATCGCCGTCGAACCATCCCCGTAGACGGGATAGTAGCGATCCGGATCGATCCGCCGCAGCAAATCCTGCGGCCCCTTGTCATCGAGGTTACGGAACAGGTTCTCGACCTTTTCCTCCCCCGTATCCGCTGACGCCGTCAGCAGATAGCGCCCCTTGATCTTACCCTTCAGATAGAACGCAAGCCGCCCCTTGGCGTAGTTCCGGTCGAACTCACCCGGAGCCGCATCCACCACATGCTTGCTTCCGATCCGCCGCCCCGCGGTCAGATCGGCAAGGCCGACATAGAACCACTCGTTTTCCGGAATATTGACCTGCCGCGAAAACGCGAGTTTGCCATCGCGCCGCCCCGTAACACTGACGTCGATATCGTGCTCACCGGGCGGCAGAATGCGCTGCATGACGAACGCTCCCGTCGCATCGGTCGGAATAGTCTCGCCAAGCGCACTCACCTCGTGCCCATCCGGCACATTGCGCCCGAACACCGTGATCGACCCGCCATAGATCGGGATGTTGCGCGTCGCCGTCCGGTCTTCTCCACGCCCCGCCGAAACCGGCAGGCCGGCCGGCGACGTGGCATGGCCTTCGAGGTTGCGCCCAGTACGCCGCACCT
This sequence comes from uncultured Alphaproteobacteria bacterium, assembly GCA_963696075.1. Lineage (GTDB taxonomy): Bacteria > Pseudomonadota > Alphaproteobacteria > Rhizobiales > Hyphomicrobiaceae > CAJQQK01. The sequence goes on from CAVOJD010000007.1 coordinate 9,589, forward strand.
TCAGCGGCACCGTCTCATCAAACCGCCCCTTGTCGTCATAGACCCGCAAAACGTAGATGTATTCCCCGGAACCCGACGCCGGCATTGTCCAGGTGGTCCCTTCACCCGTCCCCACCACCGCCACCACCTCCAACGGCCGCTCGATCACCGCCGTCTCGGCATCATAGATGCGCACTTCGGCCCGTCGTATCCAACCTGGATAGTTCGTCGTCACGTTGAACCTGATGCGCTCGCCCGCGCCATAGCTGTGGCGCAGGTCCGTCGTTGCCACGTTCAGGATCGGCCGGACATCAAGACCGTCGAACTTGATCTGGATATCGACGTTCGACAGCGCGATATCCGTTCGCCGCTGCGTGTCGCCGACCGTGTCATCGCCAACCAGCCGTTCACCATCGACGCTGATCGAGAAGCCGACGCCACCAGGATCGGCATCGGACTGCGCCTTCTCGGTGTTCTCGCCGACCGCGATACGGCTCGTCTTCACCTGCCAGTCCGACTTGCCCTGCGAAGCATAGTCCCACCGGTTCACCACCGGCGACTGCGCCGCAGCTTCCCCAGCCGGCACGACGATGCCGGCAAGCGACAGTCCCGCAAGCGCGCTCGTGCAAAGCAGCAGGATTTCAAATCGACGGATCATTGTCTTCGCGTCCCATGAATGGTTGCAATCTTGCACTTGCGTACTCACCGCCCGACGACGACACGGGTCTCAATGTCGAGGCGATGACGCCCGCCAGCTCGCTGCCAGCGCTCGCTGACAAGACGCGAAACCATTTTCAAACGCTCAGGTGCACTCTCCCTGTCACTGCGCCCGTGATAACTGAGCCGGATCACCGAAGCCGGCTTGTCGACAAGGCGCGCAATCAACTGATCGATCCCGGCAACCAGCTTGTGCGTCGGCTGATTGCTTCCCTTCAGGAAGGCCGATCCGTTGAGATCGATGCGAATAACGCTCGAGATCGACGCACCAAAGTTCAGCTTGGTCAGCTTGCCTCGCGTCAGCCGCACGACGCGCGGGTTCTCGGTGGTCACCCGGTAGCCGGTCGGCAGCGTTCGGGTATCGAGCTTGATGATGAAGTTGGAACCGATCTTCGCATCCGGGATGTCGGCACACGGCACGTTATAGCGGCCATGCTTGTCGGTCGTGATCAATCGCCCGCGCGCCGTCACCACCCGCACGCCCGGCAACCCCGGCTCACCCCTGTTCTGATAGCCGTCGCGGTTCTTGTCATCGAACACCTTCCCGATGATCTCACCGCAATCGAACACATGCTCGACCTCACGCTTGACCACCGCCCGGCCGATCGACGAGATCCGGGTGCGCGAAATGGGGTCTTCCACCCAGGCGAGGTTCACGAACTCCATGCTCGCAGCCGCAGCGCCGACACCCAGGTTGAATGTGATCGTCACCGTGGCATTGGCGGGAACGCTTTGGTTCGGCCAGACCAGCCGTCGGCCATTGCGCACAGGTTCCACCGCAACGCTGTCGATCGATGCCGTGCCCAGGCGATACGTGAAACCTGCCGGCATGACGTCGACAAAATCGACGCCCACCCGGTCCAGGGGGGTCGGATTTCGAACCGTAATTCTGTACGGGATCACATCGCCGATCCGCGCCGTCGGACGTGAGCTCGTCTTCTCCACGACAAGTTGCGGCAACGAATTACTCGGATCGAGCAGGATGTCCGCCGTCGCAGTCGAAGACGGAATGGGATTACCCGAAAGTGGCGACGCGCCCCCTGCCGTGACCGTATTCGTGAAGGTCCCGTTGTTCGGCACGGTCACATCGACGACGAACTCGACCGTGACAGTCTCACCAGGATTGAGCGTCCCCCCGGTCGTCAGCAGATCGGTGTTGCTGTCACCATTGAACGCAGCGTTCGCCAGCGCCGTGAAGCCCGTTGGCGCACTGACAAGCGAAACGTTGCTCACCACGAAGTTGCCCGCACCGAACACCGCATTGAGGTCATCCGTGAGCGTGACGTCACGCACCTGGCTCGAGCCTGAGCTTTCAGCCGACACCCGGTAGGTGATCTGCGTTGCGCCACTACCGAGAATGACGGGCGTCCCCGACACCGCCTTGGCGGCTGTGATCGCGGGCGTGCCGCAGTGCATCAGCGGGATATTGTTGCTGAAGATCGTCGGATCACCAGCCTCGACATCGAACACCGTATAGAACGGGTTGCCCGACGCCGAGAAGTCGGAAAGCTGTCCGGTTGATCCCACTTCACTGCCGCCGATCACGGCCGGATTTGCCGGCAGCAGGCTCGTCAGGTCAAGCGTGCCGCTCGACAGCCGATCGGTGCTGGCAACCCCCGTCGGTGGCAACGAATAGGTCAGCGTGTACTGCCCCGGCGCCGTGACGTGGAACTGATAGAGGCCATCGCTGCCATCACGCACGATGACGATATTGGCGTTGGTGCCAACCCCGGTTTGCGAACCGAGCGGACCGGTAACGGTGATGAAACCACCCGTCAGGATCGTGCCGGTTTCCTGGCAGTAGAAATAGCCGGTCGGGTCATAGTCGCTGCTGTTTGCGGTCCCGTCGCTCTCACGGTCGCCTGTATCGGTCTCCGAATTATCGGGCGATCCATCCCCATCGACATCGATGATGGGCGCCAGTGTCGGGTTGGTATCGTTCGGATCCTGCGGCGTCACCGTCGGATCGTCCGAAGGCACAGGTGTCGTAATCTGCTGCGAAGTGGCAAACGCGGTGTTGCCCTGCCCCGACGGTGGTAATCCACCGCTGAAGTTGCCCCGCACCGTCACCAGGATCGTACCCGCAGCGCCTGGTGCAAGCGTCGGCGACCCGGCCAGCAGTGCCGCATTGGACGCGCCGTCGTAACCAGTGTTGGCCTGACCACCACTGGTGAACCCGGACACCTGCACCGTTGGCGCCCCCATCAGTTGGCCCGGTGCAATGGCAGCACTGACATTGTCCGAGATCCCCACCTGGGTCGCGGTCATGTTGCCGGTGTTGGTGACCACGATGGTGTAGTCGATCTCATAGACGAACGGAAAGATCTGGCGTGCGGCGCCAGCCACCTTTGTCAGCGACAGAGCCGGCGCGCGTGGAATGGTGACGCTGGTGGGATCATCATCCCCGGCCGCAGGCGAACTCTCATCCGACCGGTCCGTAACCGTGCCGCCGCCCGATGTCCCACCGTTGGCAACGGCCTGGTTGTCGACATTGCCGGCATCGATATCCTGCTGCGTGATGGCGTACGGCGCGCGGAAGGTCACGGTCTGGCCCGGTGCGATATCCGTCGCCGTGCCCGCCCCGCCATCAAGATCGGCGCCACCTGAGAGGTAGGCGGGAACCGGCGGCGTTCCCGTGCCGGTGAAGATGCCCCCATCCTCACTCACCGCGACATTGAACACCGTCACATTGCCTGTGTTGGTGACAACATAAGTATAGGTGATCAACTCACCGGCCTGCGGCGGTGTCGAGAAAGCAGCCGTACTGGCGCTCTTCACCAGGCCGATCCCCGGAGTTCGAATAATTGGCGTCTCGGTGGGGTCATCACTCGTGTTGCCGTCGGTATCGATCCCGTCGTCGGAAACATCCGTGACAGGTGGTCCCGAAGGCGGCGTGCCCGTCCCCGTCGCGGTGTTCGAGATACCACCGGCATCGACATCACCCTGAACCAGCGTGTAGATCGCCGTGAACGTCGCCGTCTCACCCGGGATCAGCGTGCCCGCCGGCGACGAACCGGAATTGGCAACGAACGTTGGCCCCGACGTCAGCGCCAGTGCGCCCCCGCCAATCCGTGTCAGTGTGTCGGAAGCGATCGCCACGGACGTCAGCGTCGTGTTGCCCGTATTGGCAAGCGTGATCGTATACGTGACCGTATCGCCGGCATCGATGTTCGCCGTATCGAGACCCGCGTTGACCGTGACGGCGGCTGACTTCGTCGTCTCGATGGACGACACTGCCGTAATCAACGTCTCGGTCGGATCATCCGTCGTATTGCCGTCCGTATCGACACCGTCATCGGAAACATCCGTGACCGCGGGTCCGCTCGGCGGCGTCCCGGTGCCGGTCGCCGTGTTCGACACACCGCCCGCATCGACATCCCCCTGCACCAGCGCATAAGTCGCCGTGAACGTCGCCGTCTCACCAGGGATCAGCGTACCTTGCGCTGATGCGCCGGAATTCGAAACGAACGTCGGCCCAGACGTCAGCATCAGCGCGCCGCCACCGATCCGCGTCAGATTGTCGGAAGCAATCCCCACTGCGGACAGCGTCGTATTGCCCGTGTTCGCAAGTGTGAACGTGTAGGTGATGACATCACCGGCATCCGTGTTGGTGGCATCGAGACCATTCGCAACCGTCACCGCCGCCGTCTTCGTTGTCTCGATCGACGGCGTGCGCGTAATCACGGTCTCGGTCGGATCGTCGGCCGTGTTGCCGTCCGTGTCGATGCCATCATCGGACACATCCGTGACCGCGGGGCCGCTCGGCGGGGTGCCCGATCCAGTCGCCGTGTTCGAGACACCACCCGCATCGACATCCCCCTGAACCAGCGTGTAGCTCGCCGTGAACGTCGCCGTCTCACCAGGGATCAACGTGCCCGCCGGCGACGAACCGGAATTGGCAACGAACGTCGGCCCCGTCGTCAGCGCCAGCGCACCGCCGCCAAGCCGCGTCAACACATCCGCGGCGATGCCAACCGAGGTCAGGCTGACATTGCCCGTATTCTCCAGCACGATCGTGTACGTGACGACATCGCCGGCATCCGTGTTGGCATTGTCGAGACCGTTGGCCACCGTCACGGCCGCCGTCTTCGTCGTCTCGATCGACGGCTGCGGCGCAATCACCGTCTCCGTCAGATCATCGGTCGTGTTGCCATCGGTGTCGATGCCATCATCGGAAACATCCGTGACCGCAGGGCCCGTCGGCGGCGTGCCGGTGCCGGTCGCTGTGTTCGACACACCGCCCGCATCAACATCCCCCTGCACCAGCGTGTAGCTCGCCGTGAAGGTTGCCGTTTCACCCGGGATCAGCGTGCCAGGCGCCGAAGCCCCGGAGTTCGCAACGAACGTCGGCCCCGACGTCAGGCTCAACGCCCCGCCGCCGATCCGCGTCAGCGTGTCCGACGCAATCCCAACCGACGTCAGCGTCGTGTTGCCCGTGTTGGCGACAGTGATCGAGTAGGTAACCACATCACCGGCATCCGTGTTGGCCGTATCGAGACCATTCGCAACCGTGACCGCCGCCGTCTTCGTTGTCTCGATCGACGCCGACGGCGAGATCAGCGTCTCGGTCGGATCGTCCGTTATGTTGCCGTCCGTGTCGATGCCATCATCGGAGACGTCCGTCAGCGCTGGCCCTGTCGGCGGCGTACCGGTCCCCGTCGCGGTATTCGAGATGCCACCCGCATCGATATCCGCCTGCACCAGCGTGTAGCTCGCCGTAAACGTCGCAATCTCGCCCGGCACCAGCGTGCCTGTGGCGGAACTGCCGGAGTTCGACACGAACGTCGGCCCCGACGTCAGCGTCAGCGCGCCACCGCCAAGCCGCGTCAGCGTGTCTGACGCAATCCCGACCGACGTCAGCGTGGTGTTGCCCGTGTTGGCGACCGTAATGGTGTAGGTCACCGCATCACCCGCATCCACCACCGTGGCGCTGGCCCCGGCCGCGACCGAAGCCACGCCGACCTTCGTCGTCTCGATGCCGGGCGAGTTTGTGATGATTGTCTCTGTCGGATCGTCGGCCGTGTTGCCGTCCGTGTCGATGCCATCGTCCGACACATCCGTGACAGCCGGCCCCGTCGGCGGCGTACCCGTGCCGGTCGCCGTGTTCGAGACACCACCGGCATCGACGTCCGCCTGGATCAGCGTGTAGCTCGCCGTAAACGTCGCCGTCTCGCCCGGGATCAGCGTACCTGCCGCCGACGTACCGGAATTTGCAACGAACGTCGGGCCCGATGTCAGCGACAGCGCCCCGCCCCCGATCCGCGTCAACGTGTCGGACGCGACTGCGACCGCATTGAGCGTGGTGTTACCTGTGTTCTGCAGAGTGATCGTGTAGCTGACCACATCACCCGCATCGACGACGGCATTGTTGAGGCCGCCCGTCACCGACGCCGAGGCCGTCTTCGTCGTCTCGATCGCAGCCGTCGGCGTGATCACCGTGTCGGTTGGATCGTCTGCCGTGTTGCCGTCCGTGTCGATGCCATCATCGGACACATCCGTGACAGCAGGCCCCGTCGGCGGCGTACCCGTCCCGGTCGCCGTGTTCGACACGCCGCCCGCATCAACGTCCGCCTGAACCAGCGTGTAGCTCGCCGTGAACGTCGCCGTCTCCCCCGGGATCAGCGTACCCGCCGCTGAGGCACCGGAATTCGCAACGAACGTCGGGCCCGATGTCAGCGACAACGCCCCGCCACCGATCCGCGTCAGCGTATCCGACGCGATCGCAACCGACGTCAGCGTCGTATTGCCGGTGTTCTCCAGCGTGATCGAATACGTCACCGTGTCGCCCGCATCAACCAACGTCGGGCTGACGCCACCGGCCGTCGTCACGCTTGCCGTCTTCGTCGTCTCAATGGACGGCTGAGGCGTGATCAGCGTTTCCGTCGGATCATCCGCCGTGTTGCCATCGGTGTCGATGCCGTCATCGGACACATCCGTAACAGCCGGCCCGGTTGGCGGCGTGCCGGTGGCCGTCGCGGTATTGGACACCCCGCCCGCATCGACATCACCTTGCACCAGCGCATAGGTCGCCGTGAACGTTGCCGTCTCGCCGGGCGCCAGCGTGCCCTGTGGCGACGAACCAGAGTTCGACACGAACGCCGGCCCCGACGTCAGCGACAACGCCCCGCCACCAATCCTGGTCAGCGTGTCGGACGCCACCGTAACCGACGTCAACGAGACATTGCCGGTATTCTGCAACGCGATCGTGTACGTCACCACGTCGCCGGCATCCGTGACCGAGCCGTTCGCGCCGTTGGCCACCGTCACGACAGCGGTCTTCGTCGTCTCGATCGACGCGGACGGGCTGATCGTCGTCTCCGTTGGATCGTCCGTGGTGTTGCCGTCGGTGTCGATGCCATCGTCGGAGACATCAGTGACAGCCGGCCCCGATGGTGGCGTGCCCGTACCCGTTGCCGAGTTGGACACCCCGCCCGCATCGACATCCGCCTGCACCAGCGTATAGGTCGCCGTGAACGTCGCCGTCTCCCCTGGCGCCAGCGCGCCTTGCGGTGACGTGCCGGAATTCGACACGAACGTGGGCCCCGACGTCAGCGCCAGTGCCCCGCCGCCAAGCCGCGTCAGATTGTCGGACGCGATCCCGACCGTGGTCAGGTTCACGTTGCCGGTATTCTGCAGCGTGATCGTATACGTCACCACATCGCCGGCATCGGTGGCGGATGCATCAGAACCGTTCGCAACCGTGACGGCCGCCGTCTTCGTCGTCTCGATCGACGGCGTGCGCGGGATCAGCGTCTCGGTCGGATCGTCCGTCGTGTTGCCATCGGTATCGATGCCGTCATCCGCAATGTCGGAGACTTCGGAACCAATCGGCGGCGTCCCGCGCGCAGCCGCTTCATTCGAGACACCACCTGCATCGACATCAGCCTGCACCAACGTGTAGCTGGCGGTAAATGTCGCCGTCTCGCCGGGCACCAGCGTACCTTGCGGCGAACTCCCGGAGTTCGACACGAATGTCGGGCCAGAGGTCAGCGTCAAATTCGCCCCGCCGAGACGGGTCAACTGATCATTTACGGAGACAACCGTCAGCGTCACGTTGCCAGTGTTCTGGGCCGTGATGGTGTAGGTGATGACATCGCCGGCATCGACGTTGGCCGTGTCGCTGCCGTTGGCAACCGTCACCGCAGCCGTCTTCGTCGCCTCAATCGCGGGCGCCAGCGTAATCAGCGTCTCCGTCGGATCGTCAACGGTATTGCCATCCGTATCGATGCCATCGTCCGAGACATCCGTTACCGGCCCGCCCGTCGGTGGCGTCCCCGTACCCGTCGCCGTATTCGAAACACCGCCGCGATCGACGTCCGCCTGCACCAGCGTATAGCTCGCCGTAAACGTCGCCGTCTCACCGGGCACCAGCGTGCCTTGCGCCGATGCTCCCGAATTGGACACGAACGTCGGCCCCGACGTCAGCGACAGCGCCGCGCCACCGATCCGCGTCAGCGTATCGGAAGCAATCCCGACGGAGGTCAGCGTCACGTTGCCCGTGTTGCGCAGTTCAATCGTGTAGGTGACGACGTCGTCGGCATCTGTCGCCGTCGCGCTGATCCCATTGACAACGGTCACCGTCGCCGTCTTCGTTGTCTCGATCGCGGGCGCCGGCGTAATCAGCGTCTCTGTCGGATCATCAGCGGTATTGCCATCGGTATCGATGCCATCATCGGAGACGTCGGTTACCGGCGATCCCGTCGCCGGCGTCCCCGTGCCGGTCGCGGTGTTGGAGACACCGCCCGCATTCACGTCGTCCTGAACCAGCGTATAGCTCGCCGTAAACGTCGCCGTCTCACCGGGAACCAGCGTGCCTGCCGCCGACGCGCCCGAGTTCGAAACGAACGTCGGCCCCGAGGTCAGCGACAATGCCCCGCCACCGATCCGCGTCAGCGTATCGGAAGCGATCCCGACCGAGGTCAGCGTCACGTTGCCGGTATTGCGCACAGTGATGGTGTAGGTCACGATATCGTCGGCATCCGTTGCCGTCGCGCTTGCGCCGTTGGCGACCGTCACCGATGCAGTCTTCGTGGTCTCGATCGACGGATTAGGCGGAATAACCGTCAGCGGCGCCGAGGCTGCGGGGCTTGTCCCCGCGGCTGTCGTCAGCGTCGAAGTCGTGTTGGTGTAGCTGCCCGCCGCATCCGCAACGACGTCAATCGAGATCGTACAGGTGCCGTTTGCCGGTACGGCCCCGTTGCGCACGTAGATACCTGTATCCCCTGCCGCCGGCGCGCCGGAATTCGATGGATTTCGAACGAGGATCCCGCACGAGGATTGCAGGTTGGGCGTGGGCGCAACCGTCATCTGTCCGGGCGAAAACGGAAACGAATCCGTGAAGCCTGGCGAGCTGACCGAAACCGATGTCGGATTGGGGTTCGTCAGAACGAATGTCATGCGCACAGACTCGCCCAGCGCGACACTTGGTGAGGCGAACGACTTCGCCAGCGTCACCGGTTCGAGAACCCGCAGCTGCGCGACATTCGACGGCTGCCCCGCACCAACCGTCTGATTGCTCGAAACCCCGGTCGTCTGGTTGTCGTGCAAACCGACCGTCGAACTCGTCACATCGACATCGATGTAACAGCTTGCCGACGGCGCCAGCGCGATATTGCTGGCCGTGAAATTCGTCCCACCGATGGCGGCGTTGTGGGTCAGCCCGCTGCACGTACCGCCGACATAAAGCGGCGCGGCGATCTCAATGTTCGTCAGAGGGTCAGCAAAAGAAACGCCCGTCAGCCCCGTCGGCACAAGCGTGGCATTGTTTGGGTTGGCGATCGTGAACCGCATCCGGCTCGTGCCACCGATCGCGATAGACGACGTCAAGAAACTCTTCGTGATCGTCGGCGGCGCGACAACGCGCAGCTCTGCCCGTGCCGGATCGGGATTCTCCGCCCCCGAAAGCGTCCTGAGTTCACCACGCTCAATCGTATTGACGTAGACCCCCGCCGTGCTGGCGGTCACCTGCGCAATGACCTTGCAGACCTGCTCGGCAACGAACAAACCGCCATCCAGGCGAATGAACTCTGCCCCGCCCGACGTACCGGTCGTCACTGTCCCACCGGCACATGTGGTCGTTGGCGTTCCAACGATCGACAAGCCGACCGGCAGCGTATCGATCAGCGCCGGACTTTCCCCCGTCTCATCATTCGGCGCGGTATTGGTGTTGTAGAAATCAATCGTCAGCGTGGACTGTTCCCCCGCCCCGATAAAGTTCGGCGAGAAGCCTTTGCCGACATTGACCTGCCGGCCCACCGTCAGCGTCGCCGCGACATTTGCGTTGTTCGTCACGCCCTCGTTGGTAACGAGATCACCAGCGGCAATCGTGTTGATGTGGTTGCCGCCCTTGAAGGCCGTGACGTTGAATTCGAACTTGCAAATCCTGCCCTTGTCGATCTCAGCGCCCGACAGAGTGATTGAGCTTGCCCCTGGCGCACCTGAGAAGACACCACCTCTGCAGCCGTTGGCGTTCGGGTTGCCTGCGAGGTCCGTAAACGTCGGGTTGACGTTGGTGAACAAACGCATATCGGTGCTGCCGAAGCTGTCGGTCAGCGTCACACCGGTCAGATCGATCGCCGTCGGCTCAACATTCGAGAGCGTAATCGTGACGCGCGATGGTCCGCCCCCGTTGACGGAAACGGGAACGAACTCCTTGTTCGCGCTCACACTCGTCGCGCGCACCTGAAGCGCGGCGCTGGCGGTATAGTAATTCTCGAGCTGATTGTAGGAGGCGGGTTGGCCATCGTCGACAGCCGAGAAGTTCACCGGCGATCCATGCGCATCGCCAGGGATCGAGTTGGTGAAGTTCTGGACCGTCGCCGGCGGCGTCAACGGCGCTGCCCTGACGTCAACATAGATGCTGCATTCTTGCGTGTTGCCCGCGCCGGCAGGCATAGCGCCGCCGCTCAAGGAAATCGAGGATGCGCCCGCAGCCGCAGTCAACGTCCCGCCGCAGCCATTCGACACATTTGGCGAAGCAGCGACCTGGAACCCCGCAGGCAGGTTGTCCGTCAACGCGATCGCGCTGGTCGCATTGCGGTCAATCGAATAGCGCAAGACCCGGATACGCAGCCGCGCCACACCCAGCGGGCCAACCTCCGTCGGATCCCAGTACTTGAAAAGACGAATGGCCGGATAGATGATCATCTGGCCTTGAAGTTGAATCGGATAGGTCTGACCTGGATTGCCTGGCGCATCGAAGGTGATGCCACCTACCGGAATGCGATTGTAGCGCCACTGACTGACCGGGAAGGCATCCGACGACGTCGTCAGCGCAACCGTCACCGCACAGCTCGCGCCAGCCGCAACCGACATATCGTTCAACTGGAACGACGTCGCATCCACATTCGCAACTGGCGTCCCGCCGCACGTGTTGCTCACCACCCCCCCGGCTGCGACCCGGAATCCTGAATCTGGACAGGCTGAGCCCACGCACATCGTGTTGAGGTCGTCGGTCAGGTCGATATTCGAAACGGCTGCCGTCGATGAGTAGTTGGTAATCGAAAAGGTAACGTTGACGCTGTCACCTTGATAGATGGACGTCCGGCTGAAAGTCTTCGTCACCTCCAACAGGCGTCCCGAAACGGTCAGCGTCGCCTGCGTTGTCGGGAACTGATACCCCGCCAATGTGCCGGCAGGGACCGTGTTGACGTAGGTACCTTCCGCGGAATAGCTGACTGTCGCCCTGATCTCACAGGTAGCGACCTGCGCCCCCGCCTGTTGCGGCGTTGCCCCTGGCAAAGTGGCGCCCGTCATCGCGAACGCGGTGCCGTTATTGGTGGCCGTTCCACTGCACGTGTTGGTATTGATCGAGTCGACCGTCATCTGCCCCGGACTGGTCGGCATGACGTCGGTCAGGTCGAAGTTGGTGATGTCCTGGGCGTTGTAGTTCTGGAAATAGAGGCGCAGCTCGGCCGTCGTCGTATCGTTGAGGTTGGTCGTCGCGGCCGTTGCGTTGTTGAAATACTTGAGGACGCGGGCGCCCGTGTAGGCCCTGACACTTCTGCTGCCAGTCGTCGAGTTCGTTGCGCCTTCATTGGTCGTGACGGCGTTGACCGGCAGCTGGTGCGTCAAGCTCGAGGCAGCCAACGGTAACTGAGGGTCGCGCGATGGCTCGACATCGAAGGTAATCGTGCACGAGCCACTGGCGGGGATAGTCGCGCCGGACAAATCGATTTGAGAGGTTGGCCCATAAGCCGACGTTCGCGCCGGACGCGGACTGATGGCGACGGCTCCCGAACCGCATGTGGTGCTGCCCGCATTGGTCGCGCGGACGTTATAACCGGATTGAAAGAGATCATATGTGAATGCGGTCCCGGTCAACGGAACGGGGTTCGGGTTTGTCAGCGTAATCGTGTAACTGGTGGTCTCGTGACCTTGAACGGAACCTGACAACCCGACACTGATGGACGGAACGAGATCCTGAAGAAGGATCGCCAGCGTGCCCTGAGCCGCTTGCGTGTTGGCATCCGGTAAACCGCCGGTCGTCGCCGTAACCTCGCCAACGGGGATTTCGTTGATATAGGTCCCTTTCCGGGTCGCATAGACGTCGACAGAAATCGTGCAGACGCCGGAATTGGTCCCATCCCCGGCCGGGATCGTACCGCCGGCAATCGTGATCTGGCCGTTCGTTGCGCTATTACTGCTGGTCGTTGTCCCGCCGCACGTCGAAACGATATTCGGCGTCGCCGCTATAAAGACATCGTTGGGGAAAGTATCCGTCAGATTGACCGACGTGGATGGCAGCAAGGAAGAGTTCAGCAGCCGGATCTCGAGACGGCTCAGCTCGCCCGGATACAACGTTGCCGGCGAGAAGCTCTTATTGACGTCAATCGCGGCAAACGCACCGGACGCCGACGACAAGAGCAGCAGCAGCAATGCCATGGCTTTCGCCATCAACCTGCCACTCTTGAGCGGTTGGAATCCCATGTGCTTCTCCATCGTCAACGCTCTGGTCGGCTTTAAGCGTGAGCAACGAGAAACAAGAGGGCGCACGACCGGACCTGCGGACCGCTTGGTGCATTAAAGATCTGTTTACGAATTAGTGCGTAGGCGATTCGATTTGCTCATCCTTCGAATATTCGGCAAAGCAAACGTCTTGCAGCGTCATAGAATCAAAATTGCATCACCAACTTTTGGGTGCAGTTAGATATATTTGCTCGTTTAAATTGTAATTCAGCTGCCGACTCTCAACACGCACTCGGCGCACCAGAGCGCGCGCCATCCCGCGTCCGGTCCAGGCATGAATCCAGCCATGCCGGCGCCGCACGCACTGTCGTGCAAGGGCGCAAACGGTTCGCCCGCGTCTTCAGAATGATTGAGAGTCCAAGTAAGCCGCGCCCCTCAGCGCTCAAGCGCCCTGGACAGCCCGCTCGCCGAGCGTGAGCCCGCCGACATCAGCCAGAAACGCGACGATATCATCGACGCCCGCGCCGTTTCGCACCGCCGCCGAGATCACCGGCCGGCCCTGGCGCGCCGCACGCGCATCCCCCAGCATGCTCTCGACATCGACACCGACATAAGGCGCAAGATCGCGCTTGTTGATCACCAGCAGATCGGAACGCGTGATCCCCGGACCCCCCTTGCGCGGAATATCATCGCCCTGCGCGGTATCGATCACGTAGATCGTCACGTCGGCAAGATCCGGCGAGAACGTCGCCGCCAGATTGTCCCCGCCCGACTCGATCAAGACGAGTTCGAGATCGGGGAACCGCGCCCTCAGATCCGCGATCGCCGCGAGATTGATCGAACAGTCCTCACGGATCGCCGTATGCGGGCACCCGCCCGTCTCGACCCCCACAACGCGGTCCGCCGGCAGCACCTGCGCCCGCATGAGCGCTTCGGCATCTTCCCGCGTATAGATGTCGTTCGTGATCACCGCCATGTCGCAACGCTTGGCGAGCGCCCGCGCCAGCGCAATCGTCAGTGTCGTCTTGCCGGTGCCAACCGGACCGCCGATACCGACGCGTAGCGGACCGTTCGAGGAAGAACCTGTCATGACCGAAATAACCTCACCTTGAGTGTCTCGTGGTTCATCGCGAATATATCCGCGGCAAACGGCGCCGCCGCGATATCGTCTTCACCCGCCTGCGCCGCAGCCTGCGCCGCCTTCCGGATCACATCGAACAACTGCGCATGCACCCGCTGACCATCGAACTGGCCGATCACGCCAAGACGGATCGCGGCTGATAGCGCATTCGAAACGAAGGCATGTCCGTAGGCTTCCAGCGTCTGCTCCAGCCGGATCCCCTGCGCCCGGCAGGCAAGCCCCACCGCGACCGGATAGGTCAACGCAGCCTCATCGACATGGACAAGACTGGCTGCCGCCTCCGGCCAACCCGCCGCCAGCGCATCGCGAAAATTTCGCGCGAGAATGTGCGTCTCCTGCGCCCGCTCCGCCGAGGCCTGCAGGGCAACCGAAAGATCGGCCACCTCACGCATGGCATCACGCCTCTCCGCCCGCCACGCCAGCGACGCAATCACCAGATCGGTCCACACCATGCCATGGCGAAGCAGTGTACCAAGCCAATCGCCGAGATCGTCGCGGGTCGCGATATGTCCGCCAGCAACAGCCGTCTCGAGGCCCTGGCTATAGGCGAACGCACCGGTTGGAAACGACGGCGAAAACCACACCATCAACTCCGCCGCAAAGGCTGGCGCCAAGGGCGCATCGCACCGGATGTCGCCATCATCACGCATGATCTTTGGCAGCCTGCCCGAGAGAACTTGTCGCACCACGGTCCTCACGCTTGTCATGGTCATTGGCGCGCGAGTGACCTTCCGCATGGTCGTGATGACCTGCTGCCCCCTGCCCATGGTCATGCTCATGCGAATGGGAGTGAGAATGCCCATGCGCGTGGGATGCCGCGTGCGCGTGCCCGCTGTAGGCCCCGCGTTCCGGCGTGAACGGCTCCATGACCTCGCGCACCCCCGCCCCGAGCCCGGCCAGCATGTCCGCAATCACATGATCGCGGCCAATGAGTATCCGGTCCGCTTCGATCTGCGCCGGCAGATGCCGGTTGCCGATATGCCAGGCAAGCACGCTGAGTTGACGCGGATCGTCGGCACGCACTTCCAGAAGCGCCTCCTCCGCCGCAATCACCTCGACATGCCGCCCATCCTCCAGCACCAACCGGTCCCCGTCCGAAAGCGCCGTCGCCTGCGCCAGATCAACCAGCACGCGGTCGCCCTGCACCAACGTCAACACCCGCCGCCGCAGATGCCGCTCATCATGAGCAAGGACAATCTGGGCGAACGCCGCCTTGGATTGATCCTGGGTAATGGAAGTCGAACGCAGCATGTCAAATCCTTGCAGCACGAACCATCACAACGGACGGATCAGAACAGAAAGTAGCGTTGCGCCATCGGCAGTTCCGTCGCCGGCTCGCACACCAGAAGCTCGCCATCCGCTCTGACTTCATAGGTCTCGGGGTGAACCGAGATATCCGGCGTGGCATCGTTGAGCACCATATCCGCTTTGGAGATGCCGCCGCGAACATTCTCGATCGCAACACACTCCTTGGCGAGCCCTAACTCGTCGCGGACGTTTGCCTCCATGGCCGCTTTCGACACGAACGTCACCGACGTTGCCGTGCGCGCACGCCCGAAGGCGCCGAACATTTCCCGGTAGTGCACCGGCTGCGGCGTCGGGATCGACGCGTTCGGGTCCCCCATCAGGCTGGCTGCGATCATGCCGCCCTTGATCACCATATCGGGCTTCACGCCGAAGAACGCCGGCGACCACAACACCAGGTCGGCCAGCTTGCCAACCTCGACCGACCCGATATGCGCCGACATCCCGTGCGCGATCGCCGGGTTGATCGTGTACTTCGCGATATAGCGGCGAATGCGCATATTGTCGTTGCCATTCCCGGCATCAAGGCCAAGCGCACCGCGCTGCACCTTCATCTTGTGCGCCGTCTGCCAGGTCCGGATGATCACTTCACCGACCCGCCCCATCGCCTGGCTGTCGGAGGCGATCATCGACAACGCGCCGATGTCATGAAGGATATCTTCCGCGGCAATCGTCTCCTTGCGGATCCGGCTTTCCGCGAACGCCAGATCCTCCGCGATCGAGGGGTCGAGGTGATGGCAAACCATCAGCATGTCGAGATGTTCATCGATGGTGTTGACCGTGAACGGCCGCGTCGGATTGGTCGAGGACGGCAGCACATTGGAAAGCCCCGCCACCCGGATGATGTCGGGCGCATGCCCGCCGCCCGCGCCTTCGGTGTGGAAGGCATGGATCGTGCGCCCCTTGAACGCCGCGATCGTGTCCTCGACGAAGCCGGATTCATTCAGCGTGTCGGTATGGATCATCACCTGAATGTCATAGTCATCCGCAACACTCAGGCAATTGTCGATCGCAGCCGGTGTCGTCCCCCAGTCCTCATGCAGTTTGAGCGACGAGGCGCCGGCCCTGATCTGTTCTTCGAGCGCGCCGGGGAGCGCCGCATTGCCCTTGCCCGAAAACGACAGGTTCATCGGGAACGCATCGGCTGCCTGCAGCATCCTGGCGATGTGCCACGGCCCCGGCGTACACGTCGTTGCGTTCGTGCCCGTCGCAGGTCCCGTGCCGCCACCCAGCATCGTCGTGACACCCGACATCAGCGCTTCTTCGATCTGCTGCGGACAGATGAAGTGGATGTGTGAATCGAACCCGCCCGCCGTCAGGATCTTGCCCTCCCCCGCGATCACCTCCGTGCCGGGCCCGACCGTGATCGCCTGGGCGGGATTGAGATTGCCAAACCCATCCTGAATGTCCGGATTGCCAGCCTTGCCGATGCCAACGATGCGTCCATCCCGGAGCCCGACATCCGCCTTTATGATGCCGGTGACCGCATCAATGATCAGCGCATTGGTGATCACCGTGTCGACGGCGCCCTCCGCGCGTGTCGCCTGGGATTGCCCCATGCCATCGCGGATCACCTTGCCGCCGCCGAACTTCACTTCCTCGCCATAGGTCGCAAAGTCCATCTCGACTTCCGCCACAAGCTCCGTATCCGCGAGGCGCACCTTGTCCCCGGTCGTCGGGCCGAACATGTCGGCATAAGCCGACCGTGAGATTTTCGCAGGCATTAACTGGCCTCTCTCAGAGTTTGCCCATCACCGCTTGGCGAAAGCCATAGACGGTCCGTTTTCCAGCCATCTCGACAAGCATCACCGACCGGGTCTGCCCCGGCTCGAACCGCACCGCAGTCCCCGCCGGAATGTCGAGGCGGAACCCACGCGCCTTGTCGCGGTCGAACGACAGCGCCGGGTTGGTCTCGAAGAAATGATAGTGGGAACCGACCTGGATCGGCCGGTCTCCCGTGTTCGCGACCTCGAGCGAAACCGATGCCCGGCCCTTGTTGAGCTCGATCTCGCCGTCTGCCGGCATGATCTCGCCGGGGATCATGACCGTCTCCGGTCGGAGCGCACTTTTTCAGCTCGCGTCCGCCCGACGACCAGCGCCAGTCCGCCGGCAATCGCAGCCGCCGCCACCATCGCGATCAGCAGCATGTCATCACCGAGCAGCAGCGATGCCCCGTGCGGATGCGAATGCGGCGCCAGCGATGTGTGCGCCAAGGCGCTGCCGGCAGCGCCCGCCGAAACCATAATCGCGCCAAGTGCCGCAATGGCTTTCGTGAAAGTCATGATCATCTCCTTTATCGGATCGGGTTGTGAACAGTGACGAGCTTGGTGCCGTCGGGAAACGTCGCCTCGACCTGGACGTCGTGGATCATCTCAGGAATCCCCTCCATCACCTGGTCGCGGGTAATCACCTGGGCGCCGGCCTCCATCAGATCGGCGACCGATCGCCCATCGCGCGCGCCCTCGACCACGAAATCCGTGATCAGTGCGATCGCCTCCGGGTAGTTGAGCTTCACGCCGCGCTCCAGCCGGCGGCGCGCCACCATGGCGGCCATGGCAATCAGCAGCTTGTCTTTTTCGCGAGGGGTGAGGTTCATGTCGTTGTCTTCGTCGGTTGTTGGATGAGATTTGCGAGAGCGGGCATCAGCAATTCCAGACCCGTGGCAGGCCACTGCCCGAGAGCGGCGCGAGGGCGGCCTCGAGAAGCTGGCGCAATTCCTGGCCGCGCCGCCCGAGCGCGCGCATGATCAATCGACCACCCCACGCACTCGCACCGAACGTCACGCCGTCGCGGCCCTCGTGCGTCGCAAGCGCCGCCCGCACCCCGTCGAGCCGGTCTTCCGCATCGGGCGACATGAGCACGATCGTCGACACCGCCCCGGCCCCGCCAGCCACAGCCTTCAAACCAAGCGTCTCGGAAATCGCACCATCCAGGCGCACCGCTTCGGCAAACACCAATCGGCCACCGCGCCGTATGCGCCAGTCATCACGAAACACACCCTCAATTGCCGTCTCACCGGATGCATGGCGCCCGAACACGACCGTCTCGGCCAGCAGCAGCGTCGCATCGTCCGCCATATCGATCTCGAACCGGCGCCGGACCCGGGCGCGATTGAACAGGATCGTCTCCTGCGGCAGCCAGAACAGGCTCGCCCCGCTCCCGAGTGCGAGCGAGACATCGTAGTGCGCCGTCGCCTCATCGCCGGCACCATAGATGCGCTCCGCGGCCGGCGCCGTCAGCGTCGCCGCCGCACCGGCGCCAACCGTCACATCAACCCCAACCCGGTCACCGGCCGCAATGCCGCCGCCGGTATTGATCATCGCGATTTCGAGCCGCCCCCGCCGCCGCGGCACGCGCACCTTGTAGCCATCACGCTCGCGCTGTCGGGCAATCACCGTCTGCCCACTGCGCCGTTCGAGGTCGAGCGCAATGCCGCCCACGACACGAATGTCGGCGAGATCACGACGCAGCGCCGCCTGGCGCGCCTCACACAGAGAGATGACTGCGGACATGCGCCTCATCCATTTCTGATCTCTTTCCCGCCAGCACCACCTGCCCCCGGTCAAGCACGGCATAACTATCGGCAAGATCACGTGCGAATTCGAAGTATTGCTCCACCAGCACGATCGCCATCTCGCCGGTGGATCGAAGATAATCGATCGCCCGCGCGATGTCCTTGATGATCGACGGCTGAATGCCCTCCGTCGGCTCATCGAGGACGAGCAGCTTCGGCCGCATCACCATCGCGCGCCCGATCGCAAGTTGCTGCTGCTGTCCCCCCGAAAGATCCCCGCCCCGTCGCGACAGCATGTCATTGAGCACCGGAAACAGCGAGAACACCTGATCCGGAATGGACCTGTTCCCCGCGCCCGCCGCGGCAAATCCCGTCTCGAGGTTTTCGCGCACCGTGAGCAGCGGAAAGATTTCGCGCCCCTGCGGTACGATCGCAATCCCGCGCCGCGCCCGCGCATGCTGTGCCTCGCGCGAAATATCATCACCGTTCCACCGGATCATCCCCGCTGAAATCGGTTGCTGCCCGACAATCGCGCGCAACAGGCTCGTCTTGCCGACGCCATTGCGCCCGAGAACACACGTCACCTCGCCGACCTTCGCCGTAAGCGACACCTCACGCAGCGCCTGCGCGGCACCGTATTTGAGATCGATCGCCTGAACCTCCAGCATACCCTAGCGCCCCAGATAGACTTCAACGACACGCTCGTTCGCAGACACACTATCGATCGTGCCCTCCGCGAGCACCGAACCTTCATGCAGGCACGTCACCTTGACACCCAGCAACCGCACGAAATGCATGTCGTGCTCGACGACCACCACCGAGTGCGTCCTGGCAATATCGCGCAACAGATGCGCCGTCTCCTCCGTCTCCGCATCCGTCATGCCCGCGACCGGCTCATCGACAAGCAGGAGTTTGGGGTCCTGCGCCAGGAGCATCGCAATCTCGAGCCACTGCTTTTGGCCATGACTGAGATCGCCCGCAAGCCGCTCGCGATGATCGAGCAGGCGCACCCGTTCGAGCACCTCATCAATCCGCTCATCACCAATCCGGTTGCGCTCGCCGAACAGCGCCGACCACGCCGACCGCTCTCCCTTCAGCGCGAGGCGGATGTTGTCGCCAACCGTATGGCTCTCGAAAACCGTCGGCTTCTGGAATTTTCGTCCAATGCCGAGATTGGCGATCTCCGCCTCGTCGAGTTTCGAAAGATCATGACGCCCATCGAAAACCGCACTGCCCGTATCGGGCCGCGTCTTGCCCGTGATGACATCCATCATTGTCGTCTTGCCGGCCCCATTGGGCCCGATGATCGCGCGCATCTCTCCCGGCTCCAGATAGAGCGAGAGTTCATTGAGCGCTTTGAAACCATCAAACGACACCGAGATGCCGTCCAGATAGAGAACGCTTTGCGTGACGGGAAGCTCGCTCATGCCTGACCTCACTCCGCCGCCTGCGCGACCTGGTCACGCTTATCCGCTCCGCC
The DNA here is from genome assembly GCA_963696075.1 of uncultured Alphaproteobacteria bacterium. Lineage (GTDB taxonomy): Bacteria > Pseudomonadota > Alphaproteobacteria > Rhizobiales > Hyphomicrobiaceae > CAJQQK01. The sequence continues at coordinate 29,632 of CAVOJD010000007.1, forward strand.
CGCCGCTGGCCGCCGGAACCGCGCGAGCAGATCGCCCGCCGCCCCGACGATCCCCTTCGGCAGGAACAGCGTCGTGATGATGAACAGCCCCCCAAGCGCGAACAGCCAGTAGGGCGCCAGCGCACCAGTGGTGAAGACCGACTTCGCGAAGTTGACGGTAACCGCCCCAAGCGCCGCCCCTGTCAGCGTCCCACGTCCGCCGACCGCGACCCAGATCACCGCTTCGATGGAGTTGGCGGGAGCAAATTCCGACGGGTTGATGATACCGACTTGCGGCACGTAAAGCGCGCCGGCAATGCCGGCCAGCGCCGCCGAGACGACGAACGCAAAGAGCTTGTAGTGCTCGACCCGGTAGCCGAGGAACCGCGTCCGGCTTTCCGCGTCACGGATCGAAACGAGAACCTTGCCGTAGGTCGACGTCACCAGCAGCCGGCACAGGATATAGGTCAGCGCCAGCGTGATGACGGTTGCAACATAAAGCCCGACCCGCGTGCCCTGCGCCTGGATGTCGTAGCCGAGAATATCCTTGAAGTCGGTCAGCCCGTTGTTGCCGCCAAACCCCATCTCGTTACGGAAGAAGGCGAGCATCAAGGCATACGTCATGGCCTGCGTGATGATCGACAGATAGACCCCCGTCACCCGCGAACGGAACGCAAGCCACCCGAACACGAACGCGAGCAGCCCCGGCACGGCCACGATCATCAGCGCGGCAAAGAAGAAGCTGTCGAACCCCCACCAGAACCACGGCAACTCAGGCCAGTTGAGGAACACCATGAAGTCCGGCAGCTCCGGGTGCGCATAGACACCCCGCGTACCGATCTGGCGCATCAGGTACATGCCCATCGCATAGCCCCCGAGCGCGAAGAACGCCGCATGGCCAAGCGAAAGGATGCCGCAAAACCCCCACACGAGATCAAGCGCAACCGCCAGGATCGCATAGCAAAGATACTTGCCAAAGAGCGACACGATGTGCGTCGGCACATGCAGGAAATGGTCGACCGGCAGCAGCAGGTTCGAGGCCGGCACAAGCACGGCGGCAGCCAGCAGAACGCCGAGAAAGATCCGGCTGCCCGTATCGCTGAGGTTGAAGAGCGCGCGTGTGATCATGCCTCGATCGCTCTCCCCTTGAGCGCGAACAAGCCGCGCGGGCGTTTTTGAATAAACAGAATGAGCAGCACCAGGATCGCGATTTTTGCGAGCACCGCACCGGCCCAGGGCTCAAGGAACTTGTTTGTCACGCCGAGTGCAAATGCAGAGACGAGCGTCCCCCAGAGGTTCCCCACGCCCCCAAACACGACGACCATGAAGCTGTCGATGATGTAATTCTGCCCGAGGTTGGGTGAGACGTTGTCGATCTGACTGAGCGCGACGCCGGCAATCCCGGCGACACCGGACCCGAGCCCGAACGTCATCGCGTCGACATAGCCGGTGCGAATCCCCATCGAGGCCGCCATCCGCCGGTTCTGCGTCACCGCCCGCATCTGCAGCCCAAGCGTGGTGAGCTTCAGGATCGCGAGAAGCGCAGCGAACACGACAAGGCAGAACACGATGATCCAGAGCCGGTTGTAGGTGATCGCCAGCCCGAACAACTCGAACCCGCCCGACATGTAGGAGGGCGCGGAGACATCCTGGTTGGTCGGCCCGAACGTCGTGCGAACCGCCTGCTGCAGGATCAGGCTCACGCCCCACGTCGCCAGCAGCGTCTCAAGCGGCCGCCCGTAAAGAAAGCGAATGATACCGCGCTCGATTGCAATCCCGACGGCGCCCGCAACCAAAAAAGCCGCCGGCACCGCCACCAACAGCGAAAGGTCGAACGCACCGGGTGCGTAGGCGCGGAACACCTCCTGCACCACGAACGTCGTGTAGGCGCCGAGCATAACCATCTCGCCGTGCGCCATGTTGATGACGCCCATCACGCCGAACGTGATTGCAAGCCCGATCGCAGCCAGCAGCAGCACCGAACCAAGCGACAGGCCATACCAGATGTTCTGCACCTGCTTGATCCACTGCAGCCGGCGTTCGATCGCCTTGACCGCGCTTTGGGCCGCCTCGCGAACGGCGACATCCTCATCACTCAGCGTCGTGCGCAAAGCCGCGATCGCTTCTTGGTTCCCTTGGCTCCGGAGCAAGTCGACGGCAGCCACCTTGTCCGCCGCCGGCCGCGTCCCGTCGGCCAGAATGAGACTGGCCCGCGTCAGTTGGAAGGCGTTGCGCACGGCTGGATCGCTCTCGCTCTCCAGCAATTTTTCAATGGCCGGCAGCGCTGAAACATCGCGCGCCCGCATCACCGCTTCCGCCGCCGCCACCCGCCGGACGGGATCCTTGTCCCGCAGCCGCAAAGTCCCGAGCGCCGCCTTGACCGCATTGCGCACCCGGTTGTTGATGCGCACGCCCTCAAGCCCGTCGGGCCTGCCCGAAAGTGCCGCTCCGGTGACAAAGTCGAAATAAGTGTTGCCGTCGCGATAGGCGCCTTGTCCCCCGTCCTTGGCGACATAGACCCGGCGCCCGGAAAGCAACGTCAGCACCCTGCCCGCATGCTCAGCGCCCGAACCAGCAACAGCATCAACGCCATCAAGAATTTCAGAATAGGAGCCCGTCGCAAACAGTTGGAGCGCGGCCTTCATCTGCGCGCCACCATCCGTGTCGCGTGCCGCCTCCTGCGCGCCAGCCGTCATCAAACCGGCCACGATCAGAAATGCCGTCGCAATCAAACGTCTCAAGATCATCGCCATTCCGGCTGGTTCCCCGCCGCGCCGCGTTGGCCCGCGGCTATGATTGATTGGGTCGCTCGAATTTCGATCGACCGTTCGTCGTCGGTAACGGGTGGCGCCGGCAGAAGCCGGCGCCACCACGCCGATGTTGGGGGATCAATCGGCGCTGCCACACTTGCCCGTTTTGGTGTTGAAGTTGCCGCACTTCTTGCCCGGCCAATCGGAGACCAGGTCCTTCGAACCCGGCAGGTGATCGGACCACGCATCGCCCGGCACCAGGCCATCGGTCTTCCACACGGTCGCGAACTGGCCGTCTTCCAGGATCTCACCGACCAGCACCGGCTTGGTGATGTGGTGGTTCGGAAGCATCTTCGATGTACCACCCGTCAGGTTCGGCACTTCGACACCGACGATGGCATCGATGACCTTGTCGGGATCTGTCGACTTCGCCTTCTCCACCGCCTTCACCCACATGTTGAAGCCGATGTAGTGGGCTTCCATCGGGTCGTTGGTGACGCGCTTGTCATCCTTGATGAACGCCTTCCACTTCTTGATGAACTCGGCGTTGGCCGGGTCCTCAATGCTCATGAAATAGTTCCATGCAGCGAGATGGCCGACGAGGTTGGTCGTATCGAGACCGGCAAGCTCTTCTTCACCGACCGAGAACGCGACGACAGGAATATCGGTCGCCTGCACGCCCTGGTTGGCGAGTTCCTTGTAGAACGGCACGTTGGCATCACCGTTGATGGTCGAGACCACCGCGGTCTTCTTGCCCGCAGAACCGAACTTCTTGATGTCGGCCACGATCGTCTGCCAGTCGGAGTGCCCGAACGGCGTATAGTTGATCATGATGTCTTCGGCCGCGACGCCCTTGGCCTTCAGGTAGGCCTCGAGGATCTTGTTGGTCGTGCGCGGATAGACGTAGTCGGTGCCGGCAAGAACCCACCGCTTCACCGAGCCGCCATCCTCACTCATGAGATAGTCGACCGCCGGGATCGCCTGCTGGTTCGGTGCAGCACCTGTGTAGAAGACGTTGCGCTCCGATTCCTCGCCCTCATACTGGACGGGATAGAACAGGATGTTGTTGAGCTCCTTGAAGACCGGCAGCACCGACTTGCGCGACACTGACGTCCAACAGCCGAACACCGCGGCCACTTTCTGCTGCGTAATGAGTTCGCGCGCCTTTTCCGCGAACAGGGGCCAGTTGGACGCCGGGTCGACGACCACCGCCTCCAGCTTCTTGCCAAGCAGCCCGCCCTTCTTGTTCTGCTCCTCGATCAACATCAGCATGACGTCCTTCAACGTCGTCTCACTGATCGCCATCGTGCCTGAGAGCGAGTGAAGGATGCCGACTTTGATGGTGTCTTGGGCTTTGACGGGACTGGCGATACCGAGCGCCACCGACAGCCCCATGGCCGCCGATGCAAGAACTGAACGTCGCGTGAAGCGCATACCGGACTCCGATTGAATGGTTTCTGACGGTTAACACTTCGCAAACCATGTGCCAGTCGCGGCGCGCAGCAAAAAATTGGTACAAACATATGATTTATATGTATTTTATAGATCAGACGACGCCTCAACCCAAGAACAGGCGACGTCGCAGGGCGCTCATTTCACCAGCAATTAGCCGAAATATTGGGCAATCACGAAATCCGCACATAATTCGTGCGCACACGAAATAGGCAGCGCCCCCGCCGCTCGGCATGACGCCCGCCGCATCAGCGGAAATTGAAGGAGATCGAAAAGGTAAGCTGCGCCGCACTGGCGCCCTGCGGCGGCCGCGGAAAAGGCTGCGAGCGGCGAACGGCCGAGATCGCCGCCTGATCAAGCGCCCCGCTCCCGCTCGAGCGCGCGAGCCGGACAAACCGAAGCCCGCCGCCACCTGAAACACCGAACGTGACGACCGCCCGCCCGACACCGCCAGCAGACGGACTGTTCGAGAGAATACGCGCCCGCACCCGCGCACCGTAACTGCGCACCGCGCCATCACCCGCACGCACCGCCGTCCGCCCGCCTCCACGCGACACGCCACCCGCACCTTGCCGGCTCGAACCAGCCCGCACCGCATCCCCGGCCGGCCGCGCGACCCGCGCGCGCGGCACCTCGACACGACGCGCCGGACGCGCGTCGCGACGCGAACGCTCAGGCTTTTTCTGCCGCCCGTCGCCATCAGCGTCAGCTCGCGGAGCAACCGGCTTCGCCGGACGAACGGGCCTGACATCCGGAATCGGTGGCACCGACACCGTGGATTGTGGCGTGGTGGATTGCGGCGCCACCTGACGCCCTTCATCCGGCGCAACCGTTGGCAACCCCTGACCAACACTCGGCGCGACAGGCGCCGCCGAGGCGCTCACCACACCACCGGCCTCACGCGGCCGCAGGGCTTCGACCCGCGTCGCCGCCACAGCCTCCGAACGCATGCCCACAAGAGCAGCCGGCGCGACTGGCTGCACCTGAAGCCGCTCCACCTCACGCGCCGCCGCGGGCGCAACCGGCGCTCCGCCAACCGCACCGCCGAGAATACCTTGAAGCGAACCGGAAACCGAAACCTCGGGCCCCGCCCCGCCGCGCACCGCTCCACCCTCCGGCAGCCGCACCCCGACCGCCACGCCAGCATGCACCAATAGTGACGCAGCAAGCGCAATGCTCCAGATCTTCCAACCAAGACCACTCATTGCCCCGACCGCTCGACCATCAACGCCACCCGCTCGACCCCGGCCCCCTTGAGCACGCCCGATACGTCAAGCAAACGCTTTGCTGGCAGCCGTCCGTCCGCAACGATCGTAAAGCCCCCCCGCCCATCCAACAAAGCCCTGCGCGAGACCTGCGCCCGAACCAATTCCGCCAGCGTCGCAAGATCGACATCCTGGCCCCGATAGGTGAGACGGCCGTCCTGACGAACGATCAGGACACCCGGCGACACGACCTCCGCATCACCCTTCGCGACCTTGGCCAACGCAACGTCACGGGCAGAAAACGGCCTCAGCGCGCCAGCCACCACAAAGAAAATCAGGATCAGAAAGACAATATTGATGAGGCTCGTCAGATCAGGCTCACGCCGCCGCCCGCCCACCGGTTTTCGGCCGCCAAGACGCCCCGCAAACGTTTTCCCAGCCCGCCGATTGAGCGCCATCACGCCCCTCACTCAACCACGCGCACGGCTCGGAACGCCGCCCGCCGCACGATCGCAAGTCCCGCCGCGAGATCCATCGTCCGCGCGCCCGCGCGCACAACGATAACAGCCTCCGACTTCCCCTCACCGACGAGACGATGGAGCAGCGGCTCCATTTCATGCTTCGCCACGGCCCGGCCATCAACCCGGAATTGCAGATCACCACCGACATGGACGAGTGCAATTTTGCTCATGTCCGCTACCGTCGCAGCCCCACCCCCCGCCGTCTCAAGCTTCACCGTCCCGAACTTCAGGAATGTCGAAGCCAGCATGAAGAAGACGAGCAGAAGAAACACGACGTCGATCAGCGGCGTCAGATTGATCAGCCCGCGCCGGCGTTGAGGCCTACTCAGCTGCATGACGCCCCCGCGCCGCATTGCCTGACCCGCCACCAGCACCCGACAGATCACGATCGATCAACGACGGCTCGCCCGCCCGCGCTGTAAAAACGCGCGTCAACGCCGTCTCCGCCAGAACCGTTTCGCGCTCGATCCGCCCCTCGAACCAATAAAGCGCCAGCCCCGCGGGGATCGCGACCGCCAACCCGACCGCCGTGGTGATCAGCGCCACCCAAATGCCACCGGCAAGCGCGGCAGGGTCCGCATCACCGCCCGATGCCTGCAATGCCTGAAACGCGCCCATCATGCCGATAACGGTCCCGAAAAGCCCAAGCAGCGGTGCCACCTGCGCCGTCGCCTCCAGAACACGCAGATAGGACCGCAACCCTTGCAGACCGTTTTCCGCGACCTGCGCGGCATCCTCGCGCGCGATCGCCTCTCCATGCCCCGCTGCAAGATGGCGAATAGCGCACTCAGTCGCACGCGCCGCAGCGCCGCCTCGCCCCCTGAGGACAACGAGCGCGCCATCCGCGTCACCGCTCGCCCATATCGAAAGCGCCGATCGAACAGCACCTCCCCGCCCGACGCCGACGGCCAGGAACTGCACGAACTTCGCCAGCGCCACCGTCAACGCGATCACCGACATGACCGCAAGAATGACAACAACCGGCCCGCCCGCCTCGAACAACTGCCCGAGCCGGCCAAAATCGATGCTGCCACCCCAATCGTTCACGCGCGACGAACCTTCCCAACAACTCGACCGGACCTTGCCGGTCAAATACTCCGCCAGCCCTCATACCATGCCGCCGGACAATCCCCCACCACGCCAGAAAGCGAACATCCGCCTGTGGTGAACAGACGCCGTCAACAGCGACGCGGATACCCCACATACCCCGCCAGGGACAATGATTTTTCGAAGTATTTCAAACGGAAACGGCGAGCCTTGCGGGGCTCGCCGTTCTACAACCGATGCCAACCCAAACCCTCGGGCCTGAGCCATGACACCATTAGATATCCCTGGACGAGGCCGCGAATTCGCCATCCAGGTCAGCCTGGCAATAGTCCGCAATGCGCTTCAGGCTTTCCTTGAATTGCTGGACACCGCCCTCCGGCAGCGCCGCGAGCAATCGCTCCTCCGCCGCACGCACAACCGGCTCCGCCAACGCGATTGCCTCGCGCCCGGCATCGGTCAACTCGATCGCATAGGCCCGCGCATCTTCAATTTTGCGCTGCCGGCGCAACAGCCCCTTCCGCTCCAGCCGCCGCACGATATCAGACAGCGTCGACCGATCGATCGCGGTGCGCTGCACCAGCGCCGCCTGGCTGACACCACTTTCCTCACCAACCATCGAAAGAACCACGTACTGACGCGGCGTCAAAGATTGCCGATCGATTGAAACATAGAATGCACTGAGCGCGCATTGATCCGCGCGATGCAAAAGGTGCAATGCCGACTTGCCAAGCTCAACGCGTGGCGCTTCACAAACATTCGTATCGACCATTGTTCACTCTCCAATTCTGCCCAGAAGTAGCCTACCGAACCGCTCGGCAAGAACGGCTCCTCAGGCCCCAAGGGAAGTACTACTTACCTAAGCCGAAACGAACGACCATTTCCGACGCCGATGCCGAACAGATGAATTCCGAAAACGCTCGCCACAAGAACTGACAAAATTCCAGCAATGACCGGAGTCGTCATCCAAAAGCAAGCATCGGCCAAAACAGCCGCCCCTCCAGCAGGACACAAATTTAAGGTAATTAATTCTTACGTACTATGTCAATCCGTACTGTCTATGATAGTTGGATTCTATCCCCGGCAAACCGCGACGAGGTTAACGTGTCTTTCCCTGAAAAACTGCGGCAGCTCCGGCTGGATGCCGGCTTGCCACAGGCAGAACTCGGCAAAAAGCTGGGCGTCACGCGCAATGCCGTTTCCCAATGGGAAGCGGGACGAACGCAGCCTGCAACGAAGCACTTACATAAGCTTGCAACCGTCTTCAGGGTTCCGCTCGACCATCTGATCTCGAGCACGCCAGCTTATGAAGACCGCCTCATCGAAGCAGCGACGCGGATGTTCGACCGCCTCGGCTACGAAGAAACGTCAATTGAAATGGTATGTGCCGCAGCCGACGTAACGCGCAGCGAATTCGACGCGATTTTCCAGAGCAAGGATGAGCTGCTCTATCGTGTGCTCACCGCCTACAACGATCGCACCTTCAGCGATCTTCGGCGCATTCCCGCAAAGTTCGGGAACGTTTTTTCACGTTTGAAGTATCTGTTTCATCTCTACTATGTCAATGATCTGGACCACATCCGACTGACCGCGGCGCTGCATTCTTATTCATGGCGCTGGAGCGAAATGCGCGAACGCGAGAACCAGCGCCAGCTCTCCGATCACCACGAAGCCGTGGTCGCCATCCTCGAACAGGGGGTAACGGACGGTGAACTGCAGCGCGGCAATTTTCGCGCCGCCTCCGAATTGCTCTTCGGCGCCTACACCTATGCCCTGCGCGAAGCTGTTTTCAGCGGCTACGACGCCGACAAGCTGGTTGCGCACATCGAACCACAGCTGAAGATAATCCTCTCGGGCCTCGGACATCGCCAAAACAACGAAAGAGGACCGGCGGGCGACCTACGCGCCTGACCTGCCGGCGGCCCATTTCGCTCTCACCCAATCCCGGGCAGAAAAAGACAGCGTGCGTGATACTTCCCCATCCCATCACGCCACACGCAAACATGCACCCGCTCGTCCTGCGAGGCTCGAGCTTCAAATCCCCGCGGTACGATCACGCGCACCGGACCGGCCCGAATCTCCAGCCCGCCATCCTCGAGCCGCGTCACGCGCTCGGCTGGAAAACAGTCCTGATCATTGCAGCACTTCTTAGGATACCATTGATGCGCCTCGGCCGGTGACGGTGGCAGCACGGCAAGCGCGGCACTGAACCCAAACGCGACCGCGCCACACCAACGCGCAGCCAACCCCAAGCAGCGCCCTCCAAGGGGCCACCCGCCACGGGCGCCGCCATGGAGGCACCGAACCCAGCCCATTGCGTTCCCAAAGAACACCATGACACGCCTCACACCAGCAACGGCGACCTGAAACGCTTGGCGGGTCGCCATCAGCTTCCGTCCCCAAGGAACAATCACGCTAGCCGCAACGCACCAGCGAGAAAAGAGATTGCCCACCCAACCGGATCGAGCCGAGCCGTTCGATCTCCGCCATAGGGTTACGCCCAAACCGGCCGCAGGCAACCGCGAAACCATGGCGCAGCTCGCCGATCGGTTTCCAGACCTCTCGCCGCACTGGCCATCGCTGCCAGCTCATGGCAAGACTGGCAAAACAGACAAGTCAGGGAGACGCCCACCATGTCGAACCATTGCTATTGCGTTACCAAACACGGCGCGCCGCTCGAGCACATGGAGATGGACGTGCCGGAACCCACGGGCGATCAGGTCCTGATCCGCATGACCGGCGCCGGAGTCTGCCACAGCGACATTCACCTTTGGGAAGGCAAATACGACCTCGGCAGCGGTGAGGAGATGACCCTGTCCGACCGCGGCATCACCCTGCCCCTCACGATGGGCCATGAAATCACGGGCGAAGTGATCAAGACAGGCGCTGACGTTTCCGGCCTCGAAGCTGGCACCAACTGCGTCGTCTACCCCTGGCTCGGCTGCGGCGAATGCCCGACCTGTCAGCGTGACGAAGAAAACTATTGCCCGAATGCGGCCCGCTCCCTGGGCGTCTTCCTCCCCGGCGGCTACGCCCAATATGTCCTGGTCCCGCGTTCAAAATACTGCGTCGACATTGGCGACCTCGATCCCGCCGAAGTCGCCCCCCTCGCCTGTTCGGGCGTCACGACCTATTCCGCGCTCAAGAAATTCGGCGACAAGATCAAGCAGGAACCTGTCGTCATCATCGGTGCGGGCGGCCTCGGCCACATGGCTCTTGCCGTCCTCAAGGCGATGGGCGGAGCGGGCGCGGTATTCGTCGACCTCGACCCCGCCAAACGTGATGCCGTCGTCGCGGCCGGCGCCCTGGCCGCGATCGACGGCGGCGCATCTGACGCAGCCGACCAGATCAAGAAGGCAACCAACGGCGGCGCCCACATGGTCCTCGACCTGGTCGGCTCGGGTTCGACCATCGGCCTTGGCATCGCAGGCGGCACCAAGGGTGTACAAGTCGTCGTCGTCGGCCTCTACGGCGGCGAGATAAAGATGCCAAGCGTCTACTTCCCCCTCCGCGCGATGGCGATCCGCGGCTCTTATGTCGGCAACCTCAGTGAACTGCGCGAACTCGTCGGATTGGTCCAGAGCGGCAAACTGAAACCGGTCCAGGTCACGCGCCGAAAGCTCGAAGAAGCCAACGCAGCCCTCATGGATCTCAAGAACGGCAAAGTGATTGGCCGCGTCGTTCTTGTTCCCTAGACGTCTCTGACCGGCGGCATATTCACCTGAGGCCGGCGCGATCTCGCCGCAGTCCCCGGCAGATGAAATTCCCTTGAACCGGCCTCCACCCAGAAGGCGAGGATGCGAGCGTTTGCGCTTGGCCGGGAGAAATGCTCGGCCATCGCCGTATCGTCGTCGATGCACCATCCGACAATCGAATGCCACGCGATACGAGTCGACGTTTGCCGCCCCCCTCACCATATTAATTGGAGGAAGCGTCACACAGTTGACGCACCGAGCGTCCTCAGAACAAAAAACATAGGGGCCCAAGATGAACGCAACCGTCGAGCAACTGGCATCCGGAACCGGCTTCCCGCGCATCAGCATCTACTTCCCCACCCATCCAACCTTTCCCGATTGGGAGCAGGACCCGATCCGCCTCTCCAACTGCCTGAAGCGCGCGACAACCGAACTCGAAGAGGCCGGCATCGACGCCGATGACATCAACGCCCTTCTCAAGCAAGCCAGAGATCGCACGAACGAAGCCCCGTTCTGGCGCTATCAGGACAATGGCCTCGCTGTCTTCATTGAAGATGGCGCGACCCATTGGATAAAACTCCCCGGCGCACCACCCGAACTGACAATCGTCGCCGACAAGTTCCACATCCGTCCGCTGATCCATCTGCTGCGCGATCGCGGCGGCTTCTCCCTGCTGACCGTCAGCCGCGACGGCGCCCACTTCTACAACGCATCCACAAACGGCCTCGATGAGATCCGCCTCGAAGGCCTCCCCGATGGCGTCGACGAGATCCGCGGGCGCACCGACTTTGACGCCGACGTCGGATATCATGCCCGTGGTCGCGGATCGGAAGGCGGCGGCAGTGCGCCCAAATACGCAGCGCTTGGCGATAGCCCCGAGGATTACGACGAAACCATCCTCGAATCCTACACCCGCGCGATCGCCAAAGGCATCGATACGCACCTCGCCGACAGCAACGCCCCCCTCGTTGTCATGGCGCTGCCCAGAACCCTTGGCCGCCTCAAGCAGACGATCGACTATCGCGAAACACTCTACGATGCAGAGGCCAAGGATCCCCACTCCCTTGACACCAAGGGCCTGCTCAAACGTGCCCTCGAGATTGCCGAGCCCAAGCTGACCAAAGCCCGCGAGACACTCCGCGACCAATTGCGCTCAGCCGCCGGAGGGTCCGGCGAACGCTATCTCACAAGCCTCGAAGACATCCTGCGCGCAGCCGAGGAAGGACGCGTCGAAACGGTCTTCCTTGACCCCCGTGCGACCGTCTGGGGTCACTTCGACCCCGAACACCGCGTCGCCCGCATCGATCGCGAGTTCAGGCCCTGAGAACGAGGACTTGATGAACCTCGCCGTCCTCAAGGCCCTCGCCACAGGTGGCGACGCGCGCATCATGCCCGAGGACCTCAATGGCGACCTCGGCCCGATTGCCGCTCTGTTGCGGTATTGAGCACGACCTTCGGCGCGGGCAAACCTCGCTTGACGAGCTCGCGCCAAGTCTGCCAGCGCCCTAGATATGAAGCGAATGCCCAAGCACCCCAAGCGAGGCTTCGTGAAAGGCCTCGGAGAGCGTCGGGTGGGCATGGATGATCGCCCCGATATCGTCGGCCCGCGCGCCCATCTCGATCGCGATCGCAAAGGCGGCCGAAAGCTCCGAGACGCCGGGACCGACCGCCTGTACGCCGACGATCGCACTGTCGCTTGACCGCGCAACGACCCTAACGAAACCATCATCACGCTCGAGCGTCATCGCCCGGCCGTTCGCGCGAAACGGAAACGTTCCAACCGTAACGTCGACACCCTTCGCCGCTGCATCATCAGGCGACAGGCCCGCCGAAACGATCTCCGGGTCCGTGAAGCACACCGCCGGCACACACAGCCGGTCCCACGCCCGTTTGTGGCCACCAATGATCTCGGCAACCATCTCCCCCTGCGCCATCGCACGATGCGCCAGCATCGGCTCCCCCGTCACATCACCGATGGCAAAGACGCCACGCATCGACGTTCGGCACTTGTCATCGACCTCGATAAACGCCCCCGACATCGTCAGATCGAGTTCATCCAACCCAATCGCCCCCGTCCTCGCCCGCCGGCCGATCGTAACGAGGATCTTGTCGCACGGGATCGTCTCCACCCCGCCCTCCTTTGTCGCAACGCGCAGCCCCGCGTCGTCGCGGCCGCTGGCTTTCGCAGACAGGCGAACATCAACGCCGAGCGCGGCAAGACGCTTGGCCACCGGCCGTGTCAGCGCATCGTCCCACAGCGGCAAAATCCGATCCGCCGCCTCGACCACCGTCACCTTGGAACCGAGCTTGGCATACGCCGTCCCGATCTCGAGCCCGATATAACCAGCCCCAACGATCGCGAGCCGCTCAGGCACCTCCCCGAGCGACAAGGCTTCCGTCGAACTGATCACATCACCGCCAAACGCCAGGCCATCGAGTTCGATCGGCGACGCGCCGGTCGCAATGACGACATTCTCCGCCCGAACCCGCTTCTCCCCCTCTGCCGTGCGCACGATAACCGTTTTGCCGTCACGAAACCGCGCCGTGCCCTTCATCGTCCGAACCCCGGCCTTCCTGAGCAGCCCTGCGACACCCCCCGTCAGCCGCGTGACGATGCCGTCCTTCCACGCGACCGTCCGCGCAAGATCGATCTCAGCCCCACTCACCCGGATACCCGAGCGCCGATGAACCCGACGCAAAGGCGCGCGCCTTGTGAAATTCATCCGCCGCATGGATCAGCGCCTTCGACGGAATGCACCCGACCGTCAGGCACGCGCCGCCAAGCTCGGCTTCATCCACAACGATCGTATCCAGCCCAAGCTGCCCGGCCCGGATCGCGCACACATAGCCGCCCGGCCCGCCCCCGATCACCAACAGTTTGCACGCTTCTTCCGCCATCTCTCAGCTCCCGACAAACAGCATCGCTGGCTTCTCGATCAGCGACTTGAGCTTCTGGACGAACACGGCCGCGTTCCACCCGTCGATGACCCGGTGGTCGAAGCTGCAGGAAATGTTCATCATCTTGTGCGGCGAGAACTGTTGACCATCCCACCACGGCCGCACCGCAATCTTGTTGATCCCGATGATCGCGACTTCCGGGTGATTGATGATCGGTGTCGTCGCGATCGCCCCGAGCGGTCCAAGCGACGTGATCGAGATCGTCGACCCGGTCAGCTCCTCGCGCTTGAGATCTCCCTCCCGCGCGCCAGTCGCAAGCCGCTCGATCTCGGTTGCATTGTCCCACAGCGAATTGACTTCCGCGTGGTGAACCACCGGCACCATCAGGCCGTTCGGCGTCTGCGTCGCGATGCCGATGTGAATGCCGCCAAACTCCTTGATGATCGCCTGCCTCGTCATCGAAGTGCGCGTTCAGTTCCGGCTGCTCCCGCACCGCCTCCACGATCGCCTTCATCATGAACGGCAGCAGCGTCAGCTTCGGGCGCGTATCGGCATAGGTGTTGTTGAGTTCCGCCCGCAGCTCCTCGAGGTTGTCGACATCCACTTCCTCGACGATCGTGATATGCGGGATCTTGGCTTTGGATAGCGCCATCTTCTCGGCAATCCGCCGCCTGAGCCCGACGACCTTGATTTCCTTGACTGATGACTTGCGCTGCCGGCTGGCCGGCCGCGCAGCGATCGCGCCTTCTTCGAGGGCAGCGTCAAGATCATCATGGCTGATCCGCCCCGCCGGCCCAGAGCCGGTGACGTTGCGCAGATCGATGCCAGCTTCCCGCGCCCGCCGCCGCACCGATGGCGACGCCAGAACCTTCTCCCCCGAAGCCCGCGCCGATGCCGGCCGCGCGCGCTTCGGTGGCCTGGCCACCTCGCGATCACGCCCCTCACGCCCCTCTTGCGCCTCATGCGCCACCGCATCATCCGGCGGCAGGCTTTCGACCGCCGCAGCCCTCGTTTCCTGATCCGTTGTCGTCTTTGCAGGTGTTGCCGGCTGGGCTTTTGTCGCAGCTCCTCCGCCATCGTCCTTGACGTTGCCCGCCCCCGCGACGTCGAGGCGAACGAGTTCAGCGCCGACCGCCAGCGTATCCCCGACCTCACCGCCAAGCCGCACCACCGTCCCCTCAACCGAGGTCGGCACCTCGATACTGGCCTTGTCCGTCATGACGACCGCGATGACGTCATCTTCCCGAACCGCGTCCCCGACCGCGACGTGCCACTCGACGATTTCCGCCTCCGCAACGCCCTCCCCGATGTCTGGCAGCTTGATGACATAAGATCCCATCTCAGCCCTCCATCACTTGCCCGAGCGCGCGGCCGACCCGCTCCGGCGTCGGAAAATAGTCCCACTCCTGGGCATGCGGATAAGGCGTATCCCAACCCGTCACACGGATGATCGGCGCCTCGAGGTGATAGAAGCACGCCTCCTGAACGGTGGCCGAAAGCTCCGCGCCAAACCCTGACGTCCGCGTCGCCTCATGCACGATGACACACCGCCCCGTTTTCTCCACGGAGGCGCGGATCGTGTTGAAATCGAGCGGCAGCAGCGTCCTCAGATCGATGATCTCGGCATCAATCCCGGTATCGGCCGCCGCAGCCTCCGCGACATAGACCATCGTGCCATAGGCAAGGATCGTCACATCGCTCCCCTCCCGGCGCACCGCCGCCTTGCCGATCTCGACCGTGTAGTGATCCGCTGGAACTTCCCCCAGCGGATGGTTCTTCCACGGTGTCACCGGCCGGTCGTGATGGCCATCGAAGGGACCATTGTAAAGCCGCTTAGGCTCGAGAAAGATCACCGGGTCCTCGCACTCGATCGCCGCGATCAGCAGCCCCTTCGCATCGTAGGGATTCGAGGGCACGATCGTCTTGAGCCCTGAGACGTGCGTGAACAGCGCCTCCGGGCTCTGGCTGTGCGTCTGCCCGCCGAAGATGCCGCCCCCCGTCGGCATCCGGATCACGATCGGGCACGTGAAGTCACCGGCTGAACGATGCCGGATGCGCGCAGCCTCCGACACGATCTGGTCGTAGGCGGGATACATGTAGTCGGCGAACTGGATCTCGATGCACGGCCTCAACCCATACGCCGCCATCCCGATCGCGGTGCCGACGATCCCGCTTTCACTGATCGGCGTATCGAAGCACCGCTGGCGCCCATACTTTTCCTGCAGCCCCGCCGTACAGCGAAACACGCCCCCGAAGAAGCCGACATCCTCGCCAAACACAACCACCCGCTCATCGCGTCCCATCGCAACATCATGCGCATTGCGGATCGCTTCGATCATCGTCATCCGGGCCATCTCAGTACCCCGCTTCCTGACGCTGCCGAATGAGGTGCGGCGGCATGTCCGCATAGACATCTTCGAACATGTCGCGCGGCGACGGCCCGGAACCCTCCCCAAGCGTCCCGATCGCCTCGGCCTCTTTTTGCGCCGCAATCACTTCATCCATCACCTGCGCTTCTGCTTGCACATGACGCTCCTCCGACCAGGTGCCCTGCTGAATGAGATGTGTCTTGAGCCGCAGCACGGGGTCCCCGAGCGGCCACGCATCGCCTTCTTCCTTGGGCCGGTAGGCGGCCGGATCATCCGACGTCGAGTGCCCGCCGGCGCGGTACGTGACATATTCGACCAGCGTCGGCCCAAGATTGCGCCGCGCCCGTTCGATGGCCCATTTCGCCACCGCATAGACCGCCAGATAGTCGTTCCCATCGACCCGGAGCGAGGGGATGCCAAACCCATGCCCGCGCGCAGCAAACGTGCCCGCCCCCCCTTTCGCGATGCCCTGGAACGTCGAGATCGCCCACTGATTGTTGACGATATTGAGCACCACCGGCGCCTTGTAGGTCGAGGCGAACACCAGCGAGGCATGGAAATCATTTTCCGCCGTCGACCCGTCCCCGATCCAGCCCGCCGCGATCCGTGTGTCGCCCGAGATCGCCGACGCCATCGCCCAGCCGACGGCTTGCGTGAACTGCGTGCCGAGGTTGCCGGAAATCGAGAAGAAGCCATGATCCTTCGAGGAATACATGATCGGCAGTTGCCGTCCCCGAAGCGGATCCTCATCATTGGAATAGATCTGGTTCATCATCTTGACGAGCGGGTAGTCCGACGCGATCAGCAGCCCCGCCTGGCGATAGGTCGGGAAGTTCATGTCACCCGGCTCAAGCGCGCGGCGAAACGCGCAACTGATCGCCTCTTCGCCGAGATGCTGCATATAGAAGGACGTCTTGCCCTGGCGCTGCGCCGTCAACATCCGCGCATCGAACGTGCGCAGCAGCATCATGTGCCGCAGGCCCTCCATCAGTTCCTCATCTGACAGCAGCCCCGCCCACGGCCCGACCGCCTCACCATTGCGATTGAGCACCCGGATGATCGTGAACGCGAGGTCGCGCATGTTCTCCGGGTCTTCATCGACCTCCGGCCGGCGCACCGTGCCCGCGCGCGGAATGTTCACGCCGGAAAAATCAGGCACATCGCCCGGCCGCCATTCCGGCTCCGGCACATGCAGCGAAAGCGGCGCAAATGTCTTGTCAGTCATGGGAGCCAGACCTCTCGTAGTTCCAATCGGCGCGAGACGATGCGAACACAACTTGTGGAGTATAAGCCGACCTGCGCCTCAGCGCCCATCACCTATCCGGCAACGAGCCGCAAGACCCACTCGCAGCCGTGTGGTCGACTAGCCCTTCAGCCCGAGACGGCTGTGCCAGTCAGCCAGGCTCTCATCAGGATACTCATCAAACGTCTTGTCCCTGTCATGGACGCACGGCTCAACCCAAGCCGCCTTGCTGCCCAGCATCAGGTGCGTTCTCTCTGGCGGCACTGGCAAATCGGTATCGATCGCGGACGCATGGGGATGCACCAGCTCCGGCCACCGCGGGTCCCAGAGCCAAAGCGCACTGCCGCATTCCCCGCAGAATTTGCGCTCCGCGACGCTCATCCGCCCATCAATCCGCGCACGATAGGTCCGTATATGGTCCCCCCCGGTGACCGCGAGCGTCTCAAAGTCGGCCCCGAGGTTGATCGCATACCCGCCACCGCCGGCCGTCTTGCGGCAGATCGAGCAATAGCACTGGTTAAACGGATAAGGATGCGGCGCCTCGACTGTGAAGCTGACGCTGCCGCAATGGCACGAACCTTCGAGTTGCATGGCTGGCCTACTCTTCTCACATTGAGCGACGCATTGAGGCTATCATTCGCACCTGTATCGGCGAAATGCCCTCGCCGTCCTGTAATTTCAGATCGCACGGCTCCCCCTAGGCTCTTGATATTCGGCAACTTTCATGGCCTTGGCACTGCGAACCATCACGTTCATGTCGCAATTAAACATTGAAATGTCGCTTTTAGAACATTAACGTTGCGACATGAGCGACCGGGCCGTTGGCCGGGACAACCTGTCCCGTTGGCCGTCCCATGCCTCGAACATCGGCCATTCTGCCGGGTTGCTTGCCAAAGGTCGGCACATGACGTGCGACCGGGCGCCGTCGGCTAGTCCCTGATCGGCGCCTCAACTGCCAGCCAAACGATTTTCGCCGTCGCGCGCATCCCGAAGGGTCCACCCCTTGGATTGGAACAGCGCGCCCGCGCACGGGCCGGGATCATTCATTTAGATTTGGAGAGAACACATGTCACAGTCGAGCCTTGAGATTTCAAACGCCGAACTAGAGCTCGCTGAACAGAACTACAGTCCAGATCCCCTCGCCGACCGCGAGACGAACCTCTATCGCGGCGAATACGTGATGTCCTTCGTCGAGAAGTGGGATGAACTCATCGACTGGGACGCCCGCGCCGAGAGTGAGGGCCAGTTCTTCATCGACATTCTCCGCGCCCGCGGCAAGGACACCATCCTCGACGTCGCCTCCGGCACCGGTTTCCACTCCGTCCGCCTCACTAAGGCAGGTTTCAACGTCACCTCCGCCGACGGCTCCGCCGCAATGCTCGCCAAGGCCTTCGCAAACGCCCAAAGCCGCGGCCTCATCCTCAAGACCGTCCAGGCCGACTGGCGCTGGCTCAACCGCGACATTCAAGGCAAGTACGACGCTATCATCTGCCTCGGCAATTCTTTCACCCACCTCCATGACGAGAAAGACCGCCGCCGCGCACTCGCCGAGTTCTACGCAGCTCTCAAGCACGACGGCATCCTGATCCTCGACCAGCGCAACTACGACATGTTCCTGGACAAGGGCTTCAAGACCAAGCACAAATACTACTACTGCGGCGACCAGGTCTCCGCCGAACCCGTGCACATCGACGACGGCCTCGTCCGCTTCAAATACTCCTTCCCTGACGGCTCCGACTACACACTGAACCTGTGCCCGATCCGCAAGAACTACGTACGCCGCCTGCTTTCCGAGGCCGGCTTTGAGCGCGTGCGCACCTACGGCGACTTCCAGGAAACCTACGCCGAGGATGATCCCGACTTCTTCGTCCACATCGCCGAGAAGTCGATCGTCCACGAGGCCCGCTGGGGCGGCGGTACGCGCGAACCCGGCGAAACCGACGTCCGCGACACCACCGAGGATTACTACGATAGCGAGGACGCCGACGCCTTCTACAGCCTCGTTTGGGGCGGCGAGGACCTCCACATCGGCCTCTACGACAAGACCCGCGACATCCGCGAGGCCAGCGACACCACCATCGATCAGATGGCCGAGGCCCTGCCCCCGATCACCGCCGACACCGAAATCCTCGACATCGGCTCCGGCTACGGCGGCGCCATGCGCCGCCTCGTCTCGCAATTCGCCTGCAAGGCAACCTGCCTCAACCTCTCCGAGGTTCAGAACGACACCAACCGCCTCAAGGTCCGCCGCGCCGGCCTTGCCGACAAGATCCGCGTCGTCCATGGCGTCTTCGAGGCCATCCCCGAGCCCAACGCCTCCTACAACGTCGTCTGGAGCCAGGACGCGATCCTCCACTCCGACCAGCGCGACAAGGTCCTCTCGGAAGTCTGGCGCGTCCTCAAGCCAGGCGGTCACTTCGTCTTCACCGATCCCTGCCAGGCCGACAACGTCCCCGAAGGCGTCCTCCAGCCGGTCTACGACCGCCTCCAGCTCACCAGCCTCGGCTCACCCGGCTACTATCGCGAGACGGCCAAGGCCCTCGGTTTCGAGATCCTGCGCCAGGACGACATGACCAATCAGTTGCGTACGCACTACGACCGCGTCCGTGAGGATCTCGTCGCCAACTACGACAAGCTGCGCGACAAGGGCGCCTCGGTCGACTACCTCGACAAGATGATCGTCGGGCTCGAAAACTGGGTAAAGGCGGCCGACGCCGGCCACCTCGCCTGGGGCATCCAGCTGATGCGCAAGCCGGACTGAGCGCTGCGGCCACGCACACGACCCCAAGGCCACGACCCAAGCCCACGACGGGCGGGCGGGTAGCACAAAGCTCCGCCCGCCCCTACATTGACCGGAACAGGCCGCCGCGCCCGGCGTCCTGCTCCCTTGCGCTCTCTCCTGACACCGGGAAACCCTATTTCGCGACAGCGCCAATGTGCCTGTTTCCTTGGGGCCCGAACCGCACTAGTGAAAGACCATGAGCAAACCGACCGACATCGCCGCCGCCGCCGAAAACCGCATTCTCGTCCTGGACGGCGCCATGGGCACCATGATCCAGGCCGAGAAGCCGACCGAGGCGACCTACCGCGGCACCCGCTTCGCCGACCATAATTCCGATGTCGCGGGCAACAATGAACTCCTGAGCCTCACCCAGCCCGACATGATCGAGGCGATCCACACCGCTTTCCTGGACGCTGGCGCCGATATCCTCTCGACCAACACATTTTCAGCAACCCGCATCTCCCAGGCCGACTACGGCCTCGAGCACCTGTGCCATGAATTGAACGTCGAAGCAGCCCGCATCGCCCGCCGCGCCGCTGACAAGGCCGCCACGCCCGACCGGCCCCGCTGGGTCGCAGGCGCCATCGGCCCGACCAACCAGACCGCTTCGCTGAGCCCCGACGTCAACGATCCGGGCGCCCGCCGCGTCACCTTTGATGATCTCGCCTCCGCCTACGCCGAAGCCGCCCGCGGCCTTATCGAGGGCGGCGTTGACCTCCTCCTCGTCGAGACCATCTTCGACACCTTGAACGCCAAGGCGGCCCTCTACGCCATCGACGCCTTGAAGGACGAGGGCCTCGACGTCCCACCGATCATGATTTCCGGCACCATCACCGACCGTTCGGGCCGCACGTTGACCGGCCAGACACCGGAAGCGTTCTGGGTCTCCGTTGCCCACGCCCGCCCCTTCTCCGTCGGCCTCAACTGTGCGCTTGGCGCCGCCGAGATGCGCGCCCACATCCGCGCGCTTGCAGCCGTCGCCGACACCCGCATCTCCGCCTACCCCAACGCCGGGCTCCCCAATGAGATGGGCGGCTATGATGAGACGCCTGAAGAAACCGCAGCCCACCTTGCCGAATGGGCCGACTCAGGCCTCGTCAACCTCGTCGGTGGCTGCTGCGGCACCACCCCGGACCACATCAGCGCAATTGCCAAGGCGGTCGAGGGCAAGACGCCCCGCGGATTGCCGAAAAAGATCCATCGCCTCCGCCTCTCGGGCCTCGAGATGTTCGAGCACGACACCGCCGGGGAGGCGCTGGCATGACGACAGCCAATTTCATCAACATTGGCGAGCGCACCAACGTCACCGGCTCCGCCCGCTTTCGCAAGCTCATCATGGGCGGCGACTTCGCAGCCGCCGTCGAGGTTGCCCGCTCGCAGGTCGAGAACGGCGCCCAGATCCTCGACGTCAACATGGATGAGGGCCTCCTCGACGGCAAAGAGGCGATGCGCACCTTCCTCAACCTGATCGCCGCCGAACCCGACATCTCCCGCGTGCCGATCATGGTCAACTCCTCGAAATTCGAGGTCATCGAGGAAGGCCTGAAGTGCATCCAGGGCCGCCCGATCGTCAATTCGATCTCGCTCAAGGAGGGCGAGGCGGAGTTCCTCGAGCACGCCCGTATCGTGCGCCGTTTCGGCGCCGCCACGGTTGTCATGGCCTTTGACGAGGGCGGCCAGGCCGAGACCGCCGAGCACAAATTCGCGATTGCCGAGCGCGCCTATCATCTGCTGATCGACAAGGCCGGCTTCGATCCCTGGGACATCGTCTTCGACCCCAACATCTTCGCGGTCGCAACCGGCATCGAGGAGCACAACGATTACGCCGTCGCCTTCTTCGAGGCGGTCCGCATGATCAAGCAGCGGCTGCCCTACGCGGCAACCTCGGGCGGCCTCTCGAACGTATCGTTCTCCTTCCGCGGCAACGATCCCGTGCGCGAGGCGATGCACTCCGCCTTCCTCTATCACGCCATCCACGCCGGCCTCGACATGGCAATCGTCAACGCCGGCCAGATCACCGTGTACGACGACATCCCCGAGGAATTGCGCGAGCGCGTCGAGGACGTCCTCCTCAATCGCCGCGATGACGCCACCGAGCGCCTCATCACCATCGCCGACAAATACCGCGGCAGTGGTGAAGCCCAGGCCAAGTCGGACCCGAAGTGGCGCGAAGCCCCGGTTGAAGAGCGCCTGCGTCACGCCCTCGTCCACGGCATCACCGATTTCGTCATCGACGACACCGAGGAAGCCCGCCAGGCCGCCACCCGCCCCCTCGACGTCATCGAGGGCCCGCTGATGGACGGCATGAACGTCGTCGGCGACCTCTTCGGTGCGGGTAAGATGTTCCTGCCTCAGGTCGTCAAGTCCGCCCGCGTCATGAAGACCGCCGTCGGCCATCTCATCCCCTTCATGGAAGAGGAAAAACGCCTTGCCGGCGACACCTCCGCCAAGGGCAAGGTCCTCATGGCGACCGTCAAAGGCGACGTCCACGACATCGGCAAGAACATCGTCGGCGTCGTCCTCCAGTGCAACAACTATGACGTCGTCGACATGGGCGTGATGGTGCCGACCGAGGACATCATCGCCAAGGCAAGGGAAGAAAAGGTCGACATCATCGGCCTCTCCGGCCTGATCACGCCGTCGCTCGACCGCATGGTCGAGGTTGCCTCCGAGATGACCCGCTCGGGCCTCGACCTCCCCCTCCTGATCGGCGGCGCCACGACCTCCAAGAAGCACACCGCCCTCAGGATCGCGCCCGAATACGCCCACGGCGTCGTCCACGTCGACGATGCCTCCAAGGCCGTCGGCGTCGTCTCCCGCCTTCTCTCCAAGGACCGCCGCCAGCAGTTCCTCGCCGAGGTCGCAAGCGAGCAGACCACCCAGCGCGACACCTCCGATCGCGCCGGCACGCGCCCAACCGTGCCGATAACGGAAGCCCGCGAGAAACATTTCGACGGCGGCTGGGAAACCTACGATCCGCCCCAGCCAAAGCTCAAAGGCATCAAGGTCTTCGACAATATCGCGATCGATGAGATCATCCCCCTCATCGACTGGACGCCCTTCTTCCGCACATGGGAGATGAAGGGAATCTACCCCGCCATCCTCGACGACCCCGCCCAGGGCGAAACCGCGCGCGAACTCTTTGCCGCGGCCAACGCCATGCTCGCGCGTATCGCCGGGGAAAACTGGTTCACGCCGCGCGCCGTCATCGGCTTCTGGCCCGCCAACTCCGAAGGCGACGACATCGTCGTGTGGAAGGATGAAACCCGCCACACCCCGGCCGAACACTTCAACATGCTCCGCCAGCAGGCGCACAAGTCCGGCGACCGCGCCAACCTCTGCCTCGCGGACTTCATCGCCCCTGTCGGCCAACCGGATTGGATCGGCGGATTCGCCGTCACCTCCGGCCCCGAGGTCCACGTAATTTCCGATCGCCTGAAGCGCGAGGGCAACGACTACGATTCAATCCTCGTCCAGGCCCTGGCCGACCGCCTCGCCGAAGCCCTCGCCGAACTCATGCACCAGCGCGTGCGCCGCGAATACTGGGGCTACGCGGCTGATGAAAACCTCACAAACCAGGAACTGATTTCCGAGACGTATCGCGGCATCCGCCCCGCCGCCGGCTACCCCGCCTGCCCTGACCACACTGAGAAGCGCACGCTCTTCCGTCTCCTCGAAGCGGAAAAGAACACCGGCATCTCGCTGACGGAATCGTGCGCCATGTGGCCCGCCGCCTCCGTCTCCGGCCTCTATTTCGCCCACCCCGGCGCAACCTACTTCGGCGTCGGCCGCATCGGCCACGACCAGGTCGCCGACTACGCCCGGCGCAAGGCGATCAGCGAAACCGAAGTCGAAACCTGGCTCGCCCAGAACCTCGCCTACACGCCTGACAAGAAGCTGGTCCGCGAAACCGCCTGAGTCATCAAGAAGCAGCCGCTCGTCCCGAGATCCCGCTTGGTGCAATCATCCCGTTTGAAGTCCGAGCGACGCGGCCCAGGAGAACCGCAAGCCATGACGAGCGACCAGCCCCGCCCCGGCGAGATCCGCGCCGACGTCGATCCTGCCACCTCGCCCCCGGATGCCGGCGTTACTTTCATCGGCCGCATCCGTTCGCCCTGGAAAACGCGGCCCGAATGCCCCCGCAACATCGCCGAGGCCCGCGAACGCGGCGCCCCGGCCCATCTTGTGCTGGCTCCGCCATGGCGTCTCGGCCTCACCGGCCTCAGCCCCGGCGATCACATCATCGTCCTCTACTGGATGAACCAGGCCCCACGCGATCTCATCATCCAGAAACCGCACCGCCGACCGCAACCAACCGGTGTCTTCTCCCTGCGCTCGCCTGCCCGCCCCAACCCGATCGCGCTTGCCACCGTCGAGATCCTGAGCCTCGACCAATCCAACGGCCTGATCGAGATCGACGCCATCGATTGCCTCGACGCCACCCCTCTGCTCGACCTCAAGCCGTGGCGCTCCCAAATGGACGTGCCCCGCGCCTTCACGCCGGACGCCCCTTAGAGCAGACGCCCCGTAAAGCCGGGACATCCCATAAAAAAGAGGCCCCCTCGGGAGCCTCTTCTCAAGATGTCCAGCACGTAACGCATCGCCGCCAGCCGTCACGGCCCGGCGTTGAACGCGACCTCATCGACAAGCTCCGATGCGCGTTTTCTCAGCTCCGCGATCTTGTCGAGTGAGAGATCATCCGCCTTGAACGTACCCCAGCTCTTGACGAGATCAGACCACGCCACATCCGCGTTCACCGGGTACTCATAGTTCACCTCGGCATAGATCCGCTGTGCTTCATCGGAAGCCAGAAACTCCATCAGCTTCTTGGCATTTTCCCGGTTCGGCGCATGTTTCGCCATCACCATGCCTGAGACATTGACGTGCGTGCCCCGCCCCTCGCTGTCGGGAAACAACAACTTCACCGAACCCGCCCACTGCTTCTGCTCGGGCTGTTTGTCGTTCGTCATCATGTTGCCCATGTAGTACGTGTTGCCGATCGCAAGATCACATTCGCCCGAATAGACACCCTTCACCTGGTTGCGGTCATTCCCTGACGGACGCCGTGCGAGATTGTTCTTGAGGCCTTCGAGCCACGCCTTCGCCTTGGCTTCGCCCAGATGCGCGATCTGCGCTGCAATCAGCGCGACGTTGTAGGGGTGCTGGCCTGAGCGAATGCAGATCTTGCCCTTCCATTTCGGATCAGCGAGTTCGCCATACGTGATCGCGTCCTGCTGGACCCGCACCTTCGACGCATAGACCACACGCGCCCGTCGCGTCAGCGCAAACCACTTGTTGTCGTCACCGCGGAACTGCGCCGGGATCTGTTCCGTCAACACTTCGGACGTGACCGGCTGTGCGACATCTTCCGAAACAGCACTCGACAGCCGCCCGATGTCGACGGTCAACAGCAGGTCGGCCGGCGAGTTCGCTCCCTCCGCCTTGATCCGCTGGATCAGGCCCTTGCTCGCGAACAGCACGTTCGCCTTGACGCCAGTCTTCTTGGTGAAGGCATCGAGCAGCGGCCGGATCAGAAACTCCTGGCGGTAGGAATAGATGTTCACTTCACCCTGCGCCATCGCCGGCACCGGCATCGCCACGGCAAGGGCCGCGACGGCGCTCGCGGCAAGTGCGGTTGTCTTCCTCGTCATGCGTATCTCCCGTCGCCGGCTTCAAGGACCGGCCGTTCAGACTATCGACACCGGCTTTAAATCAGAAACCACACTGCGAAGTCAACAAAAACCATTATAAAACAATAGGTTAGAACTATTCTAAGAGGCGTTCTAAGAGACATTCTAAAAATCACCGGAGATCGCGGGCCCCAAAATGCAAAACGCCGGACCTCATGGAAGGCCCGGCGCCCGGCCAGATCGGCGCGCTGCGCCAAGCGAACACCCATAAACCTCAGTTCGGCTTGATCACGGCCTTGCCCGTCTTTTGCTGATCAAACAGCTTGTAGGCTTCTTCCGCCTGGTCCAGCGTCCAGTGGTGCGTGAAGAGCTTCTCGACCTCGATCCCCTTGTCCGCCACGAACTCCGCACATTCCGCCTGGCCCTGCTTCGAGAACGTCCAGGATCCAACCAGCGTAATCTGACGGCGCAACAAGTCCGGGCTGACATCCAACGTCACCTGGCCGCGTTCGCCGACGTAACACGCCGTCCCCCACGAGCGCGCCGCCCGTACTGCAGCCGCCCGCGCCTCCGGCGCCGACGAACAATCGAGCGTCTTGTGCGCCCCCTCCCCGTGCGTCAGCGTCCGGATCGCATCAACCGTGTCGTTATGCGTCGCGGCGTTGATCGTCTCCTCCGCCCCGAACGATTTCGCCAGCGCCAGCCGTTCATCCGACACATCGAGCGCGATCACGCGGGCCCCCATCGCAACCGCCAACTGCGTCGCCGATAGCCCGACCGGCCCCTGCCCGAAGATCGCGATCGTCTCGCCGCCCTGGAGCCCTAAGCGCTTGAGCGCGCCCCATGCCGTCCCCGTGCCGCACGAAATCGCAGCCCCCGTCTCGAACGACAACTCATCCGGCAACGGCACCAGCGTGTGCACCGGCACCTTCATGTAGTTGGCATGCGCCCCATGCCCGCCCGTGCCATAAACGATCGCCCCGTCCAGACACATCTGGGACCAGCCGCCGCGGCAATGCTTGCAGGTCCCGCACCCGTCATAGTGGTGATCCATCACCCGCTGACCGACATAGGCTTCGCGCGGATCAACCTGATGGCCGACAGCCACGACGACACCGCACGGCTCATGCCCCGCAATCACGCCTGACATCCGTTGGATACCACCGGCAGCGTTGCCCTCCCCCGACGGCTCGGCGCGGTAATTGTGCAGGTCACTCCCGCACATGCCGGACGCCTTGATTTCGATCACGGCCTCACGCGGCCCCGGCGTCGGATCCGGAAACTCCCTCAGTTCCAGTTCGCGGTTTCCCAGAAATACGACACCCTTCATGGCGCTGACCCCTTGTTGTCCGGCCCGGTTTCGGGCGGGCTGATCACCTGATTCAACTGGATGCCAGTATCAGCCGCGATCACCCCCGCCAGCAACCATCCACGCGATAATCAAGCCGGCCCGCAACCCGCCGCCGAACGCCATCTTAGCGTTTGAAGAGCGTCAGGCGCCCGGTGCCCTGCGGACTGTTGAGTGAAACGGTCTGCTGGTTGCCTTTGACGCTGACCCGGATGCGGCCGCGCACATTGTATTCCATGTTGTAGAAGGTCCCAGCAAAGCTGCTCCGTCCGGTCCGGCGCACTTCGCCAACCTGATCGATATTCACCGCCTGCGTCGCGCACCGCGCGGTCACCTCATAGCGCTCCGCTGAAAGCCGCCTGTAGACAACCCTGCAGCGCACGCGCTCGCGCTGCCCCTCTGCTGGATTGACATAACCGCTCCCCCGCCAGAGACCTTCGAACCGGTCGGCAAGGGCCCCCTCGCTGAAACCGCCGGTCATGACGGCTGCAACCGCGAGACTGGCAAGCATTGAGCGCGCGCGTGCGACGTTGCGCCCGCCCCACCAGCTCGTTAAGCATTGAAGAAAAGACATGGCTTGGCTCACTCCGTGATACCGGAAAGGTACGAAGTGACACCATAGGCGGCTGGAGGCCGCAGCAAAAATCCTAAAATCTCAAGTTGCTGAAGACACCGGCAAAGCGCATGCCCCAGCGGCGTCCACCGGCGGCACGACGATCTCGTCTGCCACCCTAAGCGCCGCCAACTGCTCAAGGCGCATGGGCAGCAGCGCCCAGTCGACCGGCTTCGTCATGAAATCATCTGCACCCGTCTGAAGACACTCTTCCTTGATCCGTGGATCCCGCATGGCTGTAATCACCATGATCGGCAGATTGCGCAGGTGCGGCGTCGCGCGGATAAGCGCGGTCAACCGCACACCATCGATAATCGGCATATCAACGTCGATGACCGCGAGATCGAACGGCTGCGATTCCAAGGCCAGCATCGCCTCAGCACCATCACTGACCGGGAAGAACTCAAACGCCGACGATGACAGGATCGCCTCAAACAGACTGAGGAAAATCGGATCATCGTCAGCGACGAGAACACGTTTCGTTTTTTCAGCGCTGCTCATTCTTGATACCTATGTTCCGCCTATCAGCGAGAATTTATCCAGCTCTGGAAGCACGCCCGCCCCCAGACACGCACGCCTTTCGGCCCACTTCTCTAGTTCACCAACGCAATCGGCTGCCCTGCACCCTTGATGCCCGCCGGCACCGGCACATCCGTTTCCTCGTAACGCGAATTCAGAATGATGTGCGGACCACCATAAAGACGCACCTTCCCGGCAACGATCGCAGTATAAGCAGCCTCCGCGCCCACCTGCGCCGCCCCATCGATCCGCAATTCACCCGTTGGCATATAGATCGTACCAACGAGGTTCTGGGCATTCTCGCTGAAGATCTTATGTTGCAACTTGCCGCCGCTCGCCCGCGCCGCAAAGAACAGCAATCCCGCCATGGTCCCTTGCGTCGGCGCCTCAAGCGTCACCGCTGATTTCGGATCGAGGATCAACTCGGCATTGTTGCCGGTCAGAAAGAAGCCGACGCCTTTACCCGTGATCGACGCGCCATCGCCAACGCGAAGCGGCCCGTCCTTAATGACATAAGTCCCCGGCGCGAACGTCACGGCCGCCCCGTTGCGGATCTCGAGCCCCCCACAATATGTACCGGGAGCAAGCTTTGTGTCCGTGTCGATGACGATTGGCCCGGCCTGGCAAGCGCCAACCACAGGCTCGGCACGTCCCGCCAGCGGATCATCAAACTGCGGGCAATCGTAGAGTGGCGCCGGCGTGAAGTTTTTGCCACCGCCCTGAACGCCACCGGCAGAGCAGATCATCGACGCAGCCAGCGACGCACTGTTCTTCGCCTTGATGCCAATATTGTGCGTCGAGTTCGAGAAGACGGCACATTCCCGCCCGGTGACTTCGGCCGATTGCTCCAGCGAAATCGCTCCGTTCTCCTGAGGCGCCAGCGCCAGCAGGCAGATATTGGGCTTGCCAACGACACGCGCCGTCGCATGCGCCGCAATTTCCCTCGGCAGAAACCCGAAGCCATTCTTGAAGAACGTTTCGACCGTCTGACGCGCGGCGACGCTCACCTCAAGCGGATCATTTCTGACCGTTGTGGTCACGTTCACGTTCGAAGCTGCCTTTGCCGATGCGCTATTCTCTTTGACATATCCGATCACAGTCGCACTTCCAACAGCTGCCAGATTACTCTTTTGCGAATCCGTGAGGCTCAGTTGTTTCGCCGTCGACAGCGCCGCTGCATCGGTCGCCGCCTGCAGCACGCCGCGCTGATGCATGATCGAGGCAAAATCGATCGTCCCACCGATCAGCATGACCACGACGGGGAAAGTCACGGCCGAAATGATCGCGATCGAACCGCGCCGATCTCCCACGACACGCGGGGCCGTAGCGAGCGTTTCATTCACGGCTTTTCTGACACCAAGTCCCATCGACACGTCCACACAAACAGCTCTGTTTCAAGGTGATTTTAGTTCAAATCTTATATTTCAGGACGCAGCTTGCATGCCGAAGATTAAACAATACTTGAATGGGAAAGCAGGGAAGATTTAAAGAATAACAGTAGAAAACAAAGTCTAAACAGGTGTCGCAACTTCGTCGTCACTGACACAAACCGGAGCGTGTTCCTCATCAAGCGGCCGATCAAACGTCACACCGAATGCGAATTCGGTCGCATCACCGCCATCGTCGAAGAACAGCTCGCCCTCGTTGAGAGCCGCCAGGATCGACAGCTTCTGAAGCGCGAAACCGAGCTGATCGCCATCAGCCCCGGATGCACCAGCAACAGTCAGGCCGACACGGACTTGCTGCCCACGCCGTTCGACCGATAGTTCCGGCCGCTGGCTGTCGCTGTTGATCAACTCGGCACTTTCGGCCAATTCCGCCAACAACGCCTCGAACGCCGCCCCGACGCCGACGAACCGGGTTTCCTGCAGGTTGATCGCGATCCGCTGATGAGCACCTTGAGTGACCGCCTCGACCGCCTGACGCAGATCAATCGCCTCGGATTGAACCCCATCAAGACTGGAAAGAAGATCGCCGAGGCGCGTGAGCGACCGGCTCCGGCCCGCAGCCACCGGATCCTCGCGCGTCAGCTTCCCAAGTTCGCGCCCATAGAGTGTGTTGAGTGCCCGGCTGGCTTCAAGCACCGCCCGATCATGCCCAACCTCCGGCGCTCCCCCCATAACGCCCCGCCCAAGTGTCAGGAGATGCAAGATATGGTCGTTGAAGAGCGACCAGTTGACCGGCTTCGTGAGATACGACGTCGCCCCCGCCTGCAACGTCGCGCGGACACTGTTTACATCCTCCCGCGACGTGATCATCACCACCGGCATATGGCGGGTCTGAGGATGCGTGCGAATGCATTGGACCAGCGTGACGCCGCCCATGTTCGGCATGTCGACGTCCAGCAGCGCCAGGGCAAAGCCGCCGTCCTTCAGCAGGTGCCAGGCCTCCACCCCGTCTTCGGCCTGGACGACCTCCAAGCCAAACGACTTGAGCTTTGCCACGCACAAGGAACGGAAAATAACATCATCATCTGCAAGCAGAATACGCGCTTCCAGGCGTTCCTGGCTACTCACAGCTTACTCCTCAAGGCACAAGTGATTTGACCAATCGCCAAATTATTACGGTGGCCGCATTAAAGAGTGATCAACAGACCGACTTGCATATTCAAAATAAACGAACTTTTTATGGCTTCTCCATACTCTGTTCGATGAGTGCTTTAATCCGCGTCAATCAAAACGAACCGCTCGCGTGCTGCGTATCTTCACCAGATCGATCCGCCTGAAACTGGCCCTGCTTGTCTCGGCAGCGGTTTTGTGCGCCGTCCTCGTCGCCTCCGTCGCGACCGGTTTGCAGCAGACCAAACG
This sequence comes from uncultured Alphaproteobacteria bacterium, assembly GCA_963696075.1. Taxonomy (GTDB): domain Bacteria; phylum Pseudomonadota; class Alphaproteobacteria; order Rhizobiales; family Hyphomicrobiaceae; genus CAJQQK01. The sequence goes on from CAVOJD010000007.1 coordinate 60,487, forward strand.
CCTGATCGAAGCCAAACGCGCCGAGGCCCACGCCATCGCAGCCGCCCTCGCGGTCACCGTCGCCCCCACCGTCGCCGATCGCCGCACCCGGGAGACCGCACGCACGCTGAGCGCGATGTCGCGGATGCCGGATGTCGTTTATGTCGGCGTCACGGATCAAAAGGGTCAGCTCATCTTCGAGCATGGCGCAGGCATCGTCATAGATCGTCGATCCGCAGACACCAACGCTTCGCCGGGCTGGTTCGACGACGTCACAACAATCGTCGCCGGGACCCATCTCGTCGAGGCTCCAATCATCCATCGCGGCAAGCCTGAAGGCAGCCTCAGGTTGATCGCGGACCTCTCCGGTCTGCGTAGTGCCTTCATCGATGGTCTTGTCACCGCCCTGCTGATCGGCCTTCTCGCCGCCCTCATCGGCGTCGGCGCGGCCCTCTCGCTGCAAGGCACCATCACCCGACCGATCCGCGAACTCAGCCAGGCGATGCACGAAATCGGCGAGACCAAGGATTTCGGCCGGACCGTCGAACGCCAAAGCGACGACGAGACCGGCGAGCTGGTCGATAGCTTCAACACCATGATCACGGAAATCCGCGCGCGCGACCATGCCCTCGCCCGTCATCGCGACACGCTGGAATCGACTGTCGCCGAGCGCACCCGCGACCTCGACCAGGCGCGCATCACCGCCGAACAGGCAAACGCCGCCAAGTCCGACTTCCTGTCCACCATGAGCCATGAAATCCGCACGCCCATGAACGGCATGCTCGTCATGGCCGAACTGCTCGCCGCCGGCCAGCCCTCACCACGCCTCCAGCGCTACGCCGACATCGTCGTCAAATCCGGCCACAGCCTGCTCACGATCATCAACGACATCCTCGACTTCTCCAAGATCGAGGCCGGCCGCCTCGAACTGGAGCGCATCCCCGTCGACCCCCGCGCGCTGCTGGACGACGCCCTCCAGCTCTTCTCTGAGCGTGCCTTGAGCCAGGGCCTCGATCTCGCAGGTTACGTCGCCCCTGACGTGCCCGAGACGATTGCCGCAGATCCCGTCCGCCTCAACCAGGTCCTCACCAACCTGATCAACAACGCCCTCAAGTTCACCGAACAAGGCGGCGTCGAAGTCACGATAACCGTAGACCACACCCAAGCGCAGGCAGGCGGCACCTCGTCTCTTGCCTTCTCCGTGCGGGACACCGGCATCGGCATCCCTGAGGACAAGCTCGCGACGATCTTCGAAGCCTTCTCCCAGGCCGACCAGTCGACCACGCGCCGTTTCGGCGGCACCGGCATAGGCCTCGCCATCTGCAAACGCCTGGCTGGCTGCATGGACGGCGAAATCACCGTCGCAAGCCGTCCAGGCGACGGCGCAACCTTCACCCTCACCGCCCCCTTCTCCGTCCTGAAGCCCGCCGCCCCACCGCCAGCGCTTTCATCAGGCGGCTTCGCCCCCATCGTGGTTGTCGAGGTTGCAGGCGCACTGACCCATAAATCACTGTCAGCAACCCTCGCCGACTGGGGTTTCGAGACGCGCCGCGCCAAAGACATTACGCCGGACACCAACGTTGAACTGCTGATTGCCGATACCGCATGGCTGGAGCAGACAACAGACGACAACCCGTCGATCAGAGCCGCACCGGCAATCGCCCTGTGCAAGCTCGGCGACACAAGCGGCGATCGCCTGCGCCAGAGCGGCCGCGCGCTTCTCACATTCGATCGCCCCTTCACCACCCGCGACCTGGCCCGCCTCGCCTCAGCCGCACGCGGCGGCCGCCTCGCGCTCGAAAAACTCGAATCAGCAGATCGCCGCACCGCCACCGCCAGCCATCGCTCCTTTACAGGCGCCCGCGTTCTTGCCGCCGACGACAGCCCCGTCAATCGCGAAGTCCTGGCCGAAGTCCTCAAACGCCTCGACGTCACTCTGGTCAGCGTCGAGGATGGCAAGGCAGCCATCGATAAGGCGTTGAACGAAGACTTCGATCTGATCTTTATGGATTGCTCGATGCCCGTCCTCGACGGGTTCGAAGCAACCCGCCAGATCCGTTCGGCAGAACATGAAGCCGGAAAGCCACCGGTTCCCATCGTGGCGCTGACCGCCCACGTCGTCGGCGATCAAGGCGACCAGGTCCGCGCGGCGGGGATGTCGGATTTCATCACCAAGCCCTTCGCCATTGCCACCATCGAAGCCTGCCTCGACCGCTGGCTCGATGACGCGGCCGCAGGCGAACGGGCCAATTCGCGCGACGCTGTGGCCGCGCCTCGCTCGGAAACCACCACCGCGGAGACAGCACTCATGCCCCCGACGGTTCCCCTGATCGATGAGACCGTTCTTGAAAACATCCGGGAAATCGCCAGCCCCGATGACGACCTCGTGGCGCGCATCGTCGGCCTTTATCTCAAGCACGCCCCGTTGGCGCTTGAACGGCTGGACACGCTCATCCGTTCGCACGGACCCGGCAAAGACTGCGCCAGCGCCGCACACGCGCTCAAGTCCCTCAGCCGCAACGCCGGAGCAAAGCGCGTCGGCGATCTGGCCGGTGAAATCGAGCACCATTACCTGGAAAGCGAGGCGCCGTTGGCGGACGAACGCAACGTCGCCCTCCGTGACGCGCTTCAACAAACGATCGAAGCCTTCGAGGCACTCTCCGCGGCCCAGCGCGACGCCGCCTGAGCCGAGCGGCCCAGGCGGCTCAGGCCATCAGGCACCTGCGTGTTCGTCATCCGCCAGCAGCGCGTTGTAGATCAGCGCGCCCACGATCGCGCCGGCAATCGGCGCCAACCAGAACAGCCAGAGCTGCAGCATCGCATCGGAGCCAGCGAACAGGGCCTGGCTGGTCGAACGTGCCGGATTGACCGACGTGTTCGTGATCGGGATCGAAATCAGGTGGATCAGCGTCAGCGCGAGCCCGATCGCGATCGGCGCAAACCCGGGCGCCGCCCGCTTCGCCGTCGCCCCGAGGATGATGATCAGGAAGAACGCCGTCAGCACGAACTCCGCAACAAACGCCGCCACCATCGAATACCCGCTCGGCGAGAGTGCGCCATAGCCGTTCGAGGCAAATCCCCCGACGCCCGCATAATCCGCCTTGCCCGAGAAGATGATGTAGAGGAGGAACGCAGCGATGATGGCACCGATCAACTGCGCAATGACGTAGGGCACGAAGTCAGACCAGGAAAACCGCCCGGCCATCGCCAGACCCGCCGAAACCGCCGGATTGAAATGCCCGCCCGAAACCGGCCCGACAGCATACGCCATCGTCAACACGGTCAGTCCGAACGCCAAGGAAACCCCGACGTAGCCAATCCCGACGTCCGCCACGCCGGCGGCGAACAACGCGCTGCCGCAGCCACCAAAAACAAGCCAGAACGTCCCGAACGCTTCCGCAAAGAGCTTGGACATCGATCACTCCCAAATTATTGCCGCGATCTTCTATCGCGGCTGGGAGTAAGTTTCGTTCTATCCCGCCAAACAAGGAGGCCAGCGAGGAATCAGTTGTTCCGCAAACAAGCAAACGCATATGAGCTGTGAATTCTCCGTCCACGCCCAACCGCGGGCGCAGACCGCCACTCAGTGCGACGCGATCACTGGTCAGATCACTGGAACTTCAGCTCGCTGTAACCCGCTGCCGCCACCTGGTCACACCACGCCCGGTATTCCGGCGCAGTCCCACTGTAGCGCGCAATCGTGCGCGTCTGCTTACCCTCGACATTGATGTTGACCCCGGTCATCCAGGAATCGACTTCGTTCGAGAGCAACCCCTCGCCCTTCTCGAAGACGAACTTCATCCAGGCTTCCATGGCATCCGCCGTGCAGTCCGCAAACGTGTGCCCGTTAGCCTCCATGTACTGGATGAGGTCACGCACCCATTCGACGTTGTATTCGATGCTGCGCGGGATGTTGCCAAGCGCCGTGTGCGGTCCGACCAGCATGAACATATTGGGAAAGCCCGCAACCATCACGCCAACGAACGTCTTCGCACCGCCGGACCATGCCGCTTTCAACGGACGGCCTTCCGCGCCGCGAATATCGATCCGGTCGAACGCGCCCGTGATCGCATCGAACCCGGTCGCATAGATGATCATGTCGAACTCGAACTCACGCTCGCTGGTCACGAGGCCGTTCGCCGTGATCCGTTCGATCGGCGTATCGAGGATGCTCACCAGTTCGACATTGTCCTGGTTGAAAACCTCGTAATAGTGCGTCTCCTGCGGCACGCGCCGCGTCCCGAAGCCATGATCCTTCGGGATCAGCATCTCCGCCACCTTGGGATCATGGACCCGCTCCCGGATCTTCTCAGCAACAAAATCCGAAACCATCTTGTTCGCTTCCCGGTCGACCAGCATGTCCCGGAAATTGCCCTGCCACATGCCGAACCCCGGCGTGGCATACTGCTGTTCCCAGAACGCCCGGCGTTCCGCCTCCGACACTTCGAACGTGCTCCGCGGGTCGATCGAATGGATGAAGCAGGCCGCCGACTCCCGGCACCGCTTGAAGAGTTCCGGATAACCCGCCCGGATCTCCTCCATTTCTTGCTTGCTGATCGGCGCATTGTGCAGCGGCTTGCACCAGTTCGGCCGGCGCTGGAACACGGTCAGATGCCCCGCGGTCTTGGCAACCTCCTGGATTGTCTGGACCCCCGTCGCCCCCGTCCCGATCACGGCGACCCGCTTGCCCTCGAACGTCACCGGATGCTTTGGCCACAGCCCCGTATGGTAGGCCTCGCCCTTGAAGTCATCCCGGCCCTCGATCCGCGGATAGGTCGGCGCCGAGAGCGGCCCCACCGCCGTGACCAGATGGCGCGAACGGAACTGGCTGCCATCTTCCAGCGTAATCTCCCAGGCTCTGGCCTGATCGAGGTAGTGCGCCTTCGTCACCCGGCTCGAGAACTGGATATCCCGGCGCAGGTCGAACTTGTCGGCGACATGATTGAGATACCGCTCGGTCTCCGGCTGCGGCGCAAAATGCTCCGACCAGTCCCACTCATCGAGCAACTCTTGTGAGAATGAATAGCCGTAGGAATAGCTCTCCGAATCGAACCGCGCCCCCGGATACCGGTTCCAGTACCACGTCCCCCCGACCCCCGTGCCCGCTTCGAACACGCGCACCTTCAGGCCGAGCTTCCGCAGCAGCAGCAATTGATAAAGGCCGGAAATGCCGGCGCCGATCACAATCGCATCGAAATCGAGCGCGGCGCGCGCTTCCCCAGCCTTCGCCTCGTCATCACGAACATTCATGGCCTGTCACCCATCCCGAATGGCCTAAATCTGAAGGTCGAATATAGCATGAGATCGCGCACATTCGCCGCCTCAACCGATCGCCCTGATGATGTCCGCGCCCTTCAGTGGCCGAACCGGCGCAACACGCGCTAGGCCTCAAGAGCGCTCTGTGACGAGACGCTGAAACGCTTCGAGCGTCTCGTCACTGACGTAGTGCTCGATGCCCTCCGCGTCGTTGCGCGCCGTCTCCGGACTGATCCCAAGCGCGAGCAGGAAGGATTCCACGATCTGGTGCCGCACCCGGCTGGCCTCGGCCAACTCACGCCCGGCATCCGTCAGAAAAACCGCCCGGTACGGCCGTTGCGTAATCAGCTCGTCGTGCTGCAGCCGCTTCAGCATCTTATTGACGGTCGGCTTGGTCACCCCGAGACGCGCTGCGATGTCGACCGGCCGCGCCTCGCCCAAATCATCGATCAAGTCGGCGATCAGCTCGACATAGTCCTCAACCAGCTCATTGCGCCGCGCCTCCCTCACGAGACGGAAACTCGCCGCCTGGTCCTCGACCGTGCCAAGCCCCGGCGCCGCGCCCTCGCCCGCGTCGAGATCCGTGCCCGGCCCTGTCTGGGTTTTCTCTTTGGAAGCCATCGATCCGAGCACGCCATATTAGTATGAAAGGGAAGATCAAAAGTTAGCAACGCCTACCTTTATTTCAGCATTTTTGCAAGGCACCCCATCCGCCCGCGCTCACCGAACCCGCCAGACCCAGCCATCCGGCCGGCCCGCCTACTCCCCAACCGGCTTGCCCCCAACCTTTCAAACTGCGGATAACCGGATCCTCGGTTGAAATCAGGCTGGGCACGCGAAGTTAGCCCTTGCTAATTTTAAATGATCCTCCTACATTAAAGTGGTCTAGCGAACTCCTTTCGTCGTAGCGTCCTTACCGAGGGAGACGACCGACCGTGATGCCGATAGTAAAGCTGAGATCTGTGATCGCCGGCCTCGCCGCAGCACTCGCCGTGCTCGTGGCGCCCCTCGCAGCTGGTCCGGCCGCAGCACGCGATGTCATCAATGTCGTCGCCACCACAGGCATGATCGCGGATGCCGCCCGTCAGGTCGGCGGGGACCTCGTCCGCGTCAAGGCTCTGATGGGCCCCGGCATCGACCCGCACGCCTATCGCCAGACCCGCTCCGATATCGTCGCTCTCACCAAGGCCGACCTCGTCCTCTGGCATGGCCTCTATCTCGAAGCCCAGATGGAAGAGTTCATGCACCGCCTCGCGAAACGCCGCGACGTCGTCGCCGTCGCCGATCGTCTGCCCAAGGATATTTTAATTTCGCACGATGACTACGCGGGCAAGCATGACCCCCATGTCTGGATGACGCCGGAACTCTGGTCACGCGTCGTCGTCATCATCCGCGATGCGTTGATAGCAAAGCACCCCGACGGCGAAGCAGTCTTCCGCGCCAATGCCGAAAAGCACCTCGCCGATCTCGCCACCCTCACCGCCTACACCCAGCGCGTTCTGGCCTCCGTCCCCCCTGAAAGCCGCGTCCTGCTTACCGCCCATGACGCCTTCAAGTATTTCGGTCAGGCCTACGGTTTCGACGTCATCGGCATCCAGGGCATTTCGACCGAAAGCGAGGCCGGCCTCAAGCGTATCGGTGACCTCGTCGACCTCATTGTCGCGCGCAACGTCCGCGCCGTGTTTGTCGAAAGCTCGGTCTCGGACCGCAACATTCGCGCGCTCATCGAAGGGGCCGCCGCGCGCGGTCACACCGTCTCGATCGGCGGCGAACTCTTCTCTGACGCCATGGGCGAGCCCGCCACCTACGAGGGCACCTACATTGGCATGATCGACCACAACACCACCGTCATCTCCCGCGCCCTCGGCGGCACCGCACCCCCCAAGGGCATGGCCGGAAGATTGTCCTGAAAGCCGGACTGGAAGGTTCAAAGCGTTATGCAAAGTGTCATTGATCTTGCAACGCAAGACGGCATCGAGGTCCCCCGTGACGACCGTGCAACGAGCCCGCTCGCCGTGCGCGGCCTCACCGTCGCCTATGGCGATAAGCCGGCGATCTTCTCCATCGACGCAACCTTCCCCGCCGAGGCCCTGTCCGCCATCGTCGGCCCCAACGGCGCCGGCAAATCGACCATGCTCAAAGCCGCCCTCGGCATCGTGCCCAAGCTCTCCGGCGAAGTAACCGTCTTCGGCCGCCCGATCGACGCCGTGCGCGAGCGCATCGCCTACGTGCCCCAACGCGCCAGCGTCGACTGGGATTTCCCGACGACCGCAATCGACGTGGTCCTGATGGGGCTCTATCCGAAAATCGGCCTGCTCGGCTGGCTGTCTCGCCGTCACATCGAGAAGGCCCGCGCGGCCCTCGACCGCGTCGGCATGGCCGACTTCGCAAGCCGCCAGATCGGCCAGCTCTCAGGCGGCCAGCAGCAACGCATCTTCCTCGCCCGCGCTCTGGCCCAGGACGCCGATCTCTATCTGCTCGATGAACCCTTCGCAGGCGTCGACGCCGCCACCGAGCGCGCCATCATCGACGTCCTGAAATCCTTGAAAGCCGAACGCAAATCGGTGATCGCCGTCCACCACGATCTCTCGACCGTGCCGGACTATTTCGACCATATCTTCATGATCAACGTGCGCCGCATGGCGGAAGGCCCCGTCCAGGAAACCTTCACGCCGGAAAACCTGCAGGCGACATATGGCGGGCGCCTGGCGACAGCCCACATCGACCAGCTTGATCTTGGTGCCCAAGTCACAGGCGCCCAAACAGCAGGCGCATGAACGACTTCGTCAACGCCCTTCTCCTCGGCGCAGGTTATAACGCAGCCCTCGTCACCATCGGCGCAGCCCTCTTAGGGATTGCCGCGGGCGTCGCTGGCACGTTCATTTTCCTGCGCAAACGCGCACTGGTCTCGGACGCCATCGCCCACGCAACGCTTCCCGGCGTTGCCCTGGCCTTCATCATCATGGTTGCCCTCGGCGGCAATGGCCGCAACCTCACCGGGCTGCTGGCCGGCTCGGCCGTCACCGCGGCCCTCGGCCTCCTCCTCGTCGGCTGGATGACTGAGCGAACCCGCCTCTCCGAAGATGCCGCGATCGGCGCCGTCCTCTCGGTCTTCTTTGGCTTCGGCATCGTCCTTTTGACCGTCATCCAGACCATGTCGGGCGGGCGTCAGGCCGGCCTCGAGGGTTTTCTGCTCGGCTCAACCGCCGGCATGCTCTTTTCCGACGCCCTTATCATCGCCATCGGCGGCGCGCTCACTGTTGCAGCCGTCCTCCTCTTGCGCCGGCCGATGACCCTCGTGGCGTTTGACGCAGACTACGCCCGCTCCGTTGGCTACAACGTCTCTCGGATCGACTTTGCGATGATGGGCCTCGTCATGGCCGTCACCGTCATCGGGCTCAAGATCGTCGGCCTGATCCTCATCGTGGCACTTCTCATCATCCCCGCCGTCACCGCCCGCTTCTGGACCGAGAAGAGCGAGAACGTGCTGTGGATCGCGGGTCTGCTTGGCGCGCTATCGGGCTATCTGGGCGCCGCCATCTCCGCCACCGCGCCGGCTCTACCGACAGGCCCGATCATCGTCCTTGTCGCAACCACCTTGTTCGCCCTCTCCCTGCTCTTTGCACCAGCCCGCGGCATCGCCGCCGCCATGCTGAACCATTTCGCCTTCCAGCGCCGCGTTCATCTGCGCCAGGGCCTGCTCTCGCTGGCCCGTAACGAGCCGATCCACGACGGCTTTACCCTCGCCACCCTGCGCCGCTCCGGCTTCATCCGCCCAGACGGCGTGGCAACCGACGCCGGCCGCGCCCAGGCCGCCAAGGCTGCCCGCGACGAACACCGTTGGGAAGTCGCCCGCCGCATCCACAAGGACACCAGCCTGACCGGCCGCTACGACGGCCTCACCCCGATCGAACAGGTCTTCACGCCCGACGAGATCTCAGATTTCGATCGCCACATCGCAGCCCCCCGCGCCGTCGCCACCGATCCGCAGGGAGCAACGTGATGGGTGCCGATTTCGTGCAATTCTCCCTGACCCCGATCCTGATCGGCGTGCTCGCCGCGATCGCCTGCGCGCTACCGGGCAATTTCCTCATCCTGCGCCGTCAGGCCCTGATCGGCGACGCCATCAGCCATGTCGTCCTGCCGGGCATTGTCGCAGCCTTCCTGATCACCGGCACCGTCGCAGCCTTCCCGATGCTCCTCGGCGCCGCCGCAGCAGCCGTACTGGCCGTCATCCTCATCGAGGCCATCAAGCGCTTCGGGCACATCGAACCCGGCGCGGCAATGGGCGTCACCTTCACCTCGCTCTTCGCCGCCGGCGTCCTCCTGCTTGAACAAAGCGACACCTCCAACGTCCACCTCGACGTCGAACACGCCCTGATGGGCAACCTCGAAAGCCTCATCTGGCTCGAAGCCGACGGTTGGCAATCGCTGCTTGATCCCGCAGCACTTGCAACGCTCCCCGCCGAACTCATTCGCATCTGCGTCGTTGCCCTTGTGACCTTGATCCTCCTGGTTGTCTTCTGGCGTCCCCTCAAGATCTCGACCTTCGATGAAGGTTTCGCAGCAACCATCGGCCTGCCAACCGGTGCCATCAGCTTGGGCCTTGTCATCGTCGCCGCAATCGCAGCCGTTGCAGCCTTCGACGCTGTCGGCTCGATCATCGTGATTGCGATGTTCATCTGCCCTCCCGCCGCCGCCCGCCTGATGACGAACAGCCTGATCGCCCAGGTTTGGTGGAGCGTCGCCTTCGCCACCCTCGCCGCCGTCCTCGGCTATGTCTTCGCGGGCTACGGCCCCCTCTGGTTCGGTGCCGAGAATGCCGTCAGCGCCGCCGGCATGATCGCAACGGTCGCGGGCCTCATCCTGGGCGCGGCCTGCCTCTTCGGCCCCTGCCGCAATCGCGTCGGTGCCGCAGCGGCGCCAGAATGAGCTGTCATCGCGGGCCACACGCCACAAACGGTTTGTCGCGCGGCATCGACCTGCGCTTTAGTATGCTCATCACAAGCATCGAACGCCCGAAGAAAAGGCCTGAGGAATGTATGCTGAAGCTGCCCGCGCCCCCGCGGCATCATCAAATCCCAACGCGCTGATCGACCTGCGCAGCGACACCGTCACCCGCCCCGATGCCGCGATGCGAAGCGCGATGGCCGAGGCCGAGGTCGGCGACGACGTCTACGGCGATGACCCGGCCGTCAACGCCCTTGAACAGGAAACCGCCGAACGCCTTGGCAAGGAAGGCGCACTGTTCCTGCCGACGGGCACGCAATCCAACCTCGCCGCCTGCCTGACGCACTGCGCCCGCGGCGAAGAAATCATCATCCCCGAGGGCTACCACATCCTCGCCAGCGAAGCCGCCGGCACCTCCGTCCTTGGCGGCATCGCGCTGAAGCCCATCGCCGCCGAACCGGACGGCTCCGTCAAGCCCGAGACCGTCAAGGCCGCAATCCGCCCTGACGATGCGCACGTGCCCATCTCCCGGCTCCTCGTTCTCGAAAATACCCACCGCGGCCAGGCCATCTCCCTCGAACAGATGCAGGCGCCCGCAGCCGCCGCCCGCGCGGCCGGCCTCACCATCCATCTCGACGGCGCCCGCCTGTTCAACGCCGCAATCGCTCTCGGCGTCCCAATTCAAAGCCTCGCCGACACCGCCGACACCGTCTCCCTTTGCCTTTCAAAAGGCCTGGGCGCACCGGCAGGCACCGTGCTGGCCGGCGATTTGGCAACGCTGCGCCGCGCGCGCCGCTGGCGCAAGATGCTGGGCGGCGGCATGCGCCAGTCCGGCATCCTTGCCGCAGCCGGCCGCCACGCACTCGCCCACAACGTCGACCGCCTCGCCGACGACCACGCCCGCGCAGCCCAACTGTCAGCCCACCTCAAGGCGCTTCCCGCCGGCGACCCGGATCACCCGCCCCGCGACGCAACCAACATGGTCTTCTTCACGCCGCGCTCCAGTGAACGCGACGCCCTCATGGCGCACATGAGTGAAGCCGGCATCCTGCTCGGTGGACAACGCCCGACAATGCGCATCGTCCTCCACAAGGACATCGACGACACCGCCCTGGAGCGCACCATGTCAGCCTTCACCACGTTCTACCGAAACCGGTAATCCCCCACCGCCCCCAAAGGTGTCATCCCGGCCAACCCCGGACTTGATCCGGGGGAGAGCCGGGCCCCAGGGCCGCCCGCCTGCATAAGTGGCAGTACTGCCGGCCCTGATCCCCGATCTTCTCCGCCGTGCCGCAAGTCCCCTCACATCGACCGCCCGGCTGTCCACCCGCCATCGACCATCAACGTCGTGCCGGTAATGAAGCTCGCCTCCTCCGAGGCCAGAAACAGGATCGCCCGGGCAACTTCCGCCGCTTCCCCCCAGCGGTGCATGGCGTGGATCGAGCGGATCGTGTCGGCCATCGCCTCGTCCTGGAAATAACGCTCCGTCAAGCCGGTCCGCGTCACGCCGGGCCCGACAGCATTGACCCGGATACGCTGCTGCCCGAACTCCAGCCCGAGTTCCTTCGTCAACCCGACGACGGCGTGTTTCGAAGCGACATAGGCCGGCCGGTTCGGCGCCGCCGTCACGCCGAGCGTCGACGCGAGATTGACGATCGACCCGGCCCGCTCAGCCTTGACGAGCCGTTGTATGAACGCCTGCGCACAGAGGAAAACACCGGTGATGTTGACGTCGATCACCCGCCGCCATTCCTCGTAGGCAAGATCAACTACGGGCGAAATCTCGCGGATGCCCGCACTGTTGACCAAAACGTCCATCTGCCCATGCCGCTGCTGGACCGTATCGAAGAACGTCTGCACCGCTGCCGGATCGGTTGTATCGAGCGCAAAGGCGTCCGCCACGCCGCCGCGCTTGGTGATCTCGTCCGCCGTCCCCTGAGCCGTCGTCTGGTCGATGTCGGAACACACCACCCGCCCCCCTTCCGCCGCAAACCCGAACGCACTTTCCCGTCCAATGCCGCTGCCGGCACCCGTGATAACCACGACTTTGTCCTGAAACCGCATGGCCTCGCTCCCGTTGGTGAAATGGATTATTGGTCATCATTCTGAACACACACCGCCAATTGGAGGGTGACGGCCATGCCCGGTCAATTCGGCACGTGATAGTGCCGGCAACCCCGATCGTGATCACCGATTGACAAGCCCCGCCACGACGGGCCATTCCCATCACCAACCACCTTCAACTTCAGGCTAGCCGCCCTGAAGCACCCATCCAGATGGCCTCGCCATCCTTCCCCACACCAACGAACGACGCTTACGAGGGAGACAACGCATGAGCGATCGCATCCAGCTTGGCGACATCACCGTGGCCACGGTCCTCCACGACTTCATCGAGAAAGAGGCCCTCCCCGGCACGGGCATCGATAGCGCCAGCTTCTGGTCGTCCGTCTCATCAATTGTCCACGAACTTGGCCCCCGCAACCGCGAACTTCTCGCCAAACGCCAATCCCTTCAGGACACCATCGACGCCTGGCACCGCGAACGTCGCGGCCAGCCGCACGATGGCGCTGCCTACCGCGCCTTCCTCGAAGAAATCGGCTACATCGTGCCGGAAGGTGACGATTTTGCCGTCGACACGGACAACGTCGATGAAGAAATCTCGACCGTCGCCGGCCCGCAGCTCGTCGTCCCGATCTCCAACGCCCGCTACGCCATCAACGCAGCCAACGCCCGCTGGGGCAGCCTCTATGATGCCCTCTACGGCACCGACGCCCTCGGCAGCCTGCCGCAAGGCGGCGGCTTTGATCCCGCCCGCGGCGCGGAAGTGATCGCCTTCGCCCGCGGCTTCCTCGATCGCCACTTCCCCCTCGCAGCCGGCTCCCACGCCGACGTCACCAGCTACCAGGTCACCGACGGGCGCCTGACCGCTCACCTCACCGGCACCGACGTCGCCATGGGCCTTGCCGATCCCGAGCGCTTCGCCGGCTATACCGGTGATGCCGAAAATCCCGATAGCCTCCTTCTCGCGCACAACGGCCTCCACGCCGAAATCGTCATCGACCGGACCCATGTCATCGGCCGCGACGACCCCGCCGGCGTCGCCGACCTCGTCCTCGAATCGGCCCTGACCACAATCTGCGACCTTGAGGATTCCGTTGCAGCCGTCGACCCGGAAGACAAGGTCCACTGTTATCGCAACTGGCTTGGCCTCATGAAGGGCGACCTCACCGAGAGCTTCGAGAAGAGCGGCCGGACCATCAATCGCACCCTCAACCCCGACCGCACCTACACCGGCCCCGACGGCGGCACCGTCACACGCCATGGCCGCGCGCTCCTCCTCGTGCGCAACGTCGGCCATCTCATGGAAGACGCCTCCGTCCTCGACCGCGACGGCAAGCCCGCGATGGAGGGCCTTCTCGACGGCATCATCACCAGCCTCATCGCGCTCCACGACCTGAAGCGCACAGGCTCCCTCACCAATTCGCGGACGGGCTCGGTCTACATCGTCAAGCCGAAGATGCACGGGCCTGAGGAAGTCGCCCTCACGAACGACCTTTTCGACACCATCGAGGACGCCCTCGGCCTCGCCCGCCACACCGTCAAAATGGGCATCATGGACGAGGAACGCCGCACCACGGTCAACCTCAAGGAATGCATCCGCGCCGCCCGCCACCGCGTGTTCTTCATCAACACCGGCTTCCTCGACCGCACCGGCGACGAAATCCGCACTTCCATGGAAGCCGGCCCCATGATCCCGAAGGCCGACATCAAGGGCACCCCCTGGATCGCCGCCTATGAAGACCAGAACGTCGATATCGGCCTCGAAACCGGCCTCCCCGGTCACGCCCAGATCGGCAAGGGCATGTGGGCCATGCCCGATCTGATGGCGGCCATGCTCGACCAGAAGATCGCCCACCCCAACGCCGGCGCCGACACCGCCTGGGTGCCCTCGCCAACCGCAGCAACCCTCCACGCGCTGCATTATCACCAGATCAACATCCGCGCCCGTCAGGCCGAACTCAAGAACCGCTACCGCGCGAGGCTCGAAGATATCCTCACGCCGCCGCTCGCCGCCGGCACCAACTGGACGCAAGAGCAGGTCAGCAAGGAACTCGAAAACAATGCCCAGGGCATCCTCGGCTACGTCGTCCGCTGGGTCGACCAGGGCGTCGGCTGCTCCAAGGTCCCTGACATCAACAACGTCGGCCTGATGGAAGACCGCGCCACCCTGCGCATCTCCTCCCAGCACATGGCCAACTGGCTCCACCATGGCGTGTGCACCAAGGATCAGGCCATGGAGACGATGAAGCGCATGGCCAAGGTGGTCGATGAGCAGAACGCCGGCGATCCTGCCTACACCCCGATGGCGCCGAACTACGACGCCAGCATCGCCTTCCAGGCAGCCTGCGATCTCGTCTTCTTGGGGCTCGAGCAGCCGAGCGGCTACACCGAGCCCCTCCTCCACGCCCGCCGCCTGGAAGTGAAAGCCCAGGCCCAAAGCTGACACCAGCATCGATCAAGCACGGGCCATGAACCCATACGGCCCGTGCTTGACACCACCCCTCAGACAGTCCACCAATCCGTCATGGGGTTCGCGAACACCCCGTGAGGCGACCGCCCAAGCTTCGCGTCCTTTCAACCTGCATGACAGGAGGACGCGCGATGCCGTCGCCCAATGAGATCACCGTTCCACAATTGCGCCGACTGATCGGCACTCCCAATGCGCCCGTCATCGTTGACGTGTGCATCGATGAAGACTTCGAGGCAGATCCTCGCCTGATACCCGGCGCCTTCCGCCACCCCTTTACCGACCTCGACAGTCTTCTTCCGCGCCTTGCCGGAAAACGGATTGTCGCCGCATGCCAGAAGGGACGAAAACTCAGCCAGGGTGCCGCCGCTCTCTTGCGCGTCAATGGCATTGACGCCGAATTCCTCGAGGGCGGCAACATCGCCTGGCGCGATGCCGGTGCGCCGCTCGTCCCCGTCGCAGCAATTCCCGACGCCAATGCGCGCGGCGGCACCCGATGGGTGACACGCCACCGCCCGAAAATAGACCGGATCGCCTGTCCCTGGCTGATCCGCCGCTTCATCGATCCGGCGGCCCAGTTCCTCTTCGTCGCCCCCTCCGAGGTCGAAGCCGTCGCCGAGCGTTTTGCCGCCACCCCCTTCGACATCGAAGGCGTCCCCTGGAGCCATGACGGCGAACGTTGCACCTTCGACGTCATGATCGAACGCTTTGCCATCGATCATGACGCCCTCGCCCACGTTGCCCGGATCGTTCGCGGCGCGGATACGAACCGCCACGACCTTGCCCCCGAGGCAGCCGGCCTTCTTGCCATCTCCGTCGGCCTCTCGCGAATGTACCGCGACGATCTCGCGCAGCTCGATGCTGGTATGGTGTTATACGACGCACTTTATCGGTGGGCGCGCGATGCCCGAGACGAAGGCCATGACTGGCCCGCAGCCCTGACCCGGAACTGACGAGCCCCCCATGGACCAGACCATCAAGAAGACCCCAACCTTCGCCGAGGCCTTTCACATCTGGCTGAAGATCGGCCTGCTCTCATTCGGCGGCCCTGCAGCCCAGATCTCACTGATGCACCGCGAGATCGTCGAGGAGAAGGGCTGGCTCACCGAGCGCCAGTTCCTCAACGCGCTAAGCTTCTGCATGCTGCTCCCCGGTCCCGAAGCGATGCAGCTGGCAACCTACGCCGGCTGGCGCCTCCATGGCGTCGCCGGCGGCCTTGCCGCCGGCCTCGCCTTCGTCGTCCCCGGCGCCATCGTCGTTCTCGCCCTCGCGATGATCTACGCAGCCTTCGGCAACGTGCCCCTCGTCGAGGCGCTGTTCCTTGGCATCAAGGCGGCCGTCCTCGTGATCGTCATCGAAGCGCTCCTGCGTATCGCAAAGCGCGCCATGACCGGCATCGAGGCCTGGGCGATCGCAGCGCTTTCCTTCATCGGCATCTTTTTTCTAGCCCTGCCGTTCCCCTTGATCGTGTTCGCCGCCGCGCTTTGGGGGTTCTTGCGCGCCCGCACCGATGGCAAACAAACGGAAGCCCCCGAAGCCTTCACCGGCAGCGCCCGCGAGACACTGGGCACCGCCCTCTTCTGGCTTGCAATCTGGCTTATCCCCCTCGCCCTCCTCACGCTGGCGCTTGGCCCCGAGTCCAAACTCGCCCAGATCGGCTACTTTTTCTCGAAGCTCGCCGTCGTCACCTTCGGCGGCGCCTACGCAGTCCTGGCCTACATGGGCCAGGACGTCGTTGTCCGTCTCGGCTGGCTCGAAGCGGGCCAGATGATGGACGGCCTCGGCCTTGCGGAGACCACACCCGGCCCCCTCATCCTCGTCACCGAATTCGTCGGCTATCTCGCCGCCTGGCGCGATGGCGGCATGGCGCTTGGCGTGGCTGGCGCCCTCGTCGCGCTATGGGCAACCTTCGCGCCGTGTTTCCTGTGGATCTTCGTCGGCGCGCCTTACATCGAGTGGATCAACCACCAACCCCGGCTCAAAGGCGCGCTCAACGCCATTACTGCCGCCGTCGTCGGCGTCATCGCAAATCTCGCGATCTGGTTCGCACTGCATGTGTTCTTTGGCACCGTCACCCGCAACACCGCAGGCCCGCTGACGCTTTGGACACCGGATCTCGCGACGCTCGACGCACGCGTCGTGATCCTGGCCGTCATCAGCGGGATCCTCTTGCTCTGGCGCCACTGGTCCGTGCCGAAGGTCCTTGCCCTCTCAGCAGCCCTCGCCCTCGTCCTGACCTTCGCCATCCCTTAGCGGGAGCGGGAGCGGCAGCGGCAGCGAGAGCAGGATCGCACTCACTTCACGATCGGCAACTTCCGCTCGACCTGTCGCTTGAGCTTGCCAACGTAGCCTGTGATTTCGCTATCGCTCTTGCCACTGGCGCACATCCCCGCGACCGCCATCGCAACGCTTCCGAGATAATGGAACTCATCACCCCCGCCCGGCGCCTCCAGCAACACCGAATGATGTCCGGCGCGCCCCAGCGCATCGGCCCATTCACGTTGTTCGCCAAACTCGGTCCGCTTGTCGCGCGGATCACCGACGACGAAAAGGCGCCGCCTCCCGTCCGGAACCACCCCCTCAATGCTGCGTAATGGAATCAGATAGCTTTTCGACGGCTCGCCCCAGATGTTAGTCGACATCCGCCCGCCACCCTTTCGCCCGGGAATGCCGTAGGCCCCCGACGCCATGACGGCACACGCGATGTCCGTGCGCCCCGACACCAGAAGCTGTGCGGCCACCCGCGCGCCACCAGACTGGCCACCCAGCACCAGCCGGTCAATGCCATGGCGCCGTTTCAGCGTTTCAAGTGCCGACGCTACGAGCTGATGCTCCTTGCGCACCCCGCCGATGACGTGAAACCCGGTCGATCCCATCACGCCAGGGCGTGCAATCACGAACACCGGCATCTTCGCGCGTTCGGCCAGCGCCGCTGTCTGGCGCTCATAGCTCGTCCGGCTCTGCGCCATTTTCTCGGCCGTCTGACGGTCCGTTGGAAAGTCACCGTGGAAATAGACGATCGCCGTCCTGTCGGATCCCGCCGCCGCATCGCCGGAAGCAACATAGGCGAGGCACGCAACCTCATCATCTGCGACCGCCCATACTCGCTGCGCCGTCGCCTCGCATTCGCCCTGCGTGATCCGGGTCACGCGCGTCTCGGAACCATTTGTGGTTCTGAGATAGGCAACGTCCTTGCCGCCCGGCGGCTCACCGGGCTGAAACGTCGAATAGGCAAAATAGGCCGCGATAACGAGGCCGAGCCCAATCCAGATGTTACGGGGGTCAAACACGTCGAAACCTCTAGCAGCCGATCCAGTCAGGTGATGCGCATCTCTTACAACATCACGATGACCACGGATTTAAGGCCGAACCGCCCAACCATGGGGCCGTGCGAACCGACATTTTCCAAACCCTCGGAATTGTTGAGCTCGTTCGCCACAGCCTCTCCGGCCCTTTCTGCCTGAACGGGTAGCAGGCGCTTATCAATGTCATCCTCGGGCTTGTCCCACTGCTGTCCGGTTTAACTCCATCGCTTTAGGCGGAGACCGCGCTTCCCCTCCCCATCCCGTCATGGCCGCGCAGGCGGCCATCCACGGGCATATCCAATCACGCGGCTTCTCGGGTCACTCAGTCGTTGCCGCGGAACATGAGCTCCACAGCCAGCGCCTCGTTTGCTGAGGCGCGCGTGGATGGCCGCCTGCGCGGCCATGACGGTGGGTGTGGCAAATGAAATGGAAAAACGAACAAGCCGATGCCGGTCGGGATTTCGCGTCTCGATTATCATCCGTTCCGAAATCGAGAGGCCAAATAAGGCTGTTGCGCCGTTTCGCGGAAAGCTGAACCGGACAGCAGTGGGCTTGTCCCGAGGACCTATCCATCGGCTTGATGAAGCGCAGGCAGTTCGATCCGTGCATGCCCTCTTGGTCAACAAGCCTTATCTCACGTCGCAGGGCGACATGGGTCCTCGGGACAAGCCCGAGGATGACAGATGTAGAGGTGTGCCACCCCGTTCAAGCAGAAAGCGTCGACAGAACCACCAGTCTGGCCATTCCGCGGCCCCCTAAATGACACCCTTGTCTTTCAGCGCAGCAATATCCGCCTCGCTCCGCCCGACGCTGCCGAACACCTCCGCGTTGTGCTGCCCGAGCTTCGGCGCAACCGTTCTCACGGTAATCGAGTCCCCCATCTTGATCGGCACGCGCACATGGCGAACCTCGCCGAGTTCATCATCATGCGCCGTCACCACCATCTGGCGATGCTTGATCTGCGGATCGTTGAACAGGTCTTCATAGTTGTTGACCGGTCCGCACGGCACGCCCGCTTCTTCGATCGCATGCACCCAGTGTGCCGTCGTATTCGTCTTGAGGACCGCCTCGATTTCCCGCTCCAGCGCCTCCCGGTTGCCGAGGCGATCGAGGCGTCCCTTGAAGCGCGGATCGCCGACCCACTCCGGATGCCCCAGCGCCTGGGCAAGCTTCTCCCAGAGTTTCTCGCCGGACGCGCCGATCATCATGTAGCCGTCCTCAGTCGCGAACCGCTGATAGGGCGCGTTCTGGCGATGGCGCGAACCCTGCCGCGTCGGCTCTTTGTGCTCGACCAGCCAGCCCGCGCTCGTCCACGAACTGTAGCCGACCGCCGTCTCCAGCAGCGAGCACTCGACAAGCCGCCCCCGGCCCGTGCGCTCGCGTTCGAAGAGTGCTGCCAGTATCCCTTGAACGGCAAACATGCCCGTGCCCAGATCACAGATCGGCAACCCGACCGACGTCGGTGGTCCGTCCGGCTCGCCCGTGACGTGCATGATCCCACCCGCCCCTTGCGCGATGAGGTCGAACCCGCCGCGGCTCGCCGACGGACCGTCATAGCCCCACCCGGAAAGCTGCGCATAAACGAGCTTTGGGTGGATCTTGCTCAGCACATCCCATCCAAGCCCCGCCCGCGGCATCACGGTCGGCCGGTAGTTCTCGACAAGCACATCCACCGTCTTGACGAGATCAAGGAACAACGCCTTCCCATCCGCGTCCTTGTAGTTGAGCGTGACGCCCTTCTTGTTCCGGTTGATATAGCGGAAATACGGATTGCGCTCCGAGCCATCGCCCATGCCGCGCGAACTGTCCCCCACCCCCGGCCGCTCGAGCTTGATCACCTCCGCGCCCATATCGGCAAGGATCATCGTACAGAACGGCCCCGCCATATGCTCGGTCATATCAAGCACCCGGATGCCCGCCAGCGGTCCGGCGTCAGCTTTACTTGTCGTCATAATCTCATCCCGAAGATGTCACTTCACCGGCAGGAAGCCGGCACCGGGGGCGGCAGACATTCGCTGCCGCCCATTCGCTCCCATGGCGTCTAGAGCCAGGCATACTCCGGCCGGTTGCCCTCGAAGCCGGCGATATCATCTTCGTGGGCCTGCGTCAGACCGATATCGTCGACCCCGTTCATCAGACACTCCTTGTCGAACGTGCCGATCTCGAACTTGAACGTTGTGCCGTTGAGTGTCGTCACCGTCTGTTTTTCGAGATCGACATCAATCTCGACCCCCGGCGCCTCGTGCAGATGCGCCCGGATCGTATCGCAGTCTTCCCGGCTGAGACGCACCGGCAGCACGCCGTTCTTCATGCAGTTGTTGTAGTGGATATCACCAAAGCTCGGCGCGATGACTGAGCGGATCCCGTTGGCAACCAACACATCGACCGCCGCCTCGCGCGACGAACCACACCCCCAGTTGACGTCAGCAACGATGATCTTGGCGTCACGAAAACCCGGCTGGTTGAAAATGAACTCCGGCTTCTCGTTGCCCTTGTCATCGAAGCGCAGGTCATGAAACAGGCACCGGTCAAAGTCCGCCGAATCCCGCTCGAGCTTGAGGAAACGCGCCGGAATAATCTGGTCGGTATCGCAGTTGGCGATATCGATGGGCAGCGCGGCCGCCTTGAACTTACGAAAGGCTTCCATGTCACTGCCCCTCCATCATTTTGCGCACATCAGTGAAGTGACCCGTCACGGCTGCCGCCGCCGCCATAGCTGGCGAAACCAGGTGCGTCCGGCTGCCCGGCCCCTGCCGCCCGCGGAAATTGCGGTTACTCGTCGACGCCGACCGCTCACCGGGCGCCAGTAAATCGCCGTTGATCCCGATGCACATCGAGCATCCGGCCAACCGCCATTCAAAACCGGCTTCCAAGAAGACCTTGTCGAGGCCTTCCGCCTCCGCCTGCGCCTTGACCAGTCCCGACCCTGGCACCACCATCGCGGGAATGGATGCCTTGCGCCCCTTCGCCACCGCGGCCGCAGCCCTCAAATCCTCGATCCGGGCATTGGTGCACGCACCAATGAACACCCGGTCGACCGGGATCTCTTCGACCGGCGTCCCCGGCTTCAACCCCATGTAGTCATAAGCCGCCATCATCGCGGCCTTCCGGTCAGTATCGCTTTCCTGATCCGGGTCCGGCAACCGCTCCGTCACCTGAACCGCATCCTGCGGGCTGTTGCCCCACGTCACCATCGGTGCGATCGCAGCACCGTCCACCGCCACTTCCCGGTCGAAGTGGGCATCCGCATCAGTTGGCAGCGATTTCCAGAACTGGACGGCCTGATCCCACTTCTCACCTGCCGGCGCAAACGGTCGGCCTTTGATGTAATCGATCGTCTTTTCATCCGGCGCCACCATGCCGACCCGGCTGCCCGCCTCGATCGTCATGTTGCACAGCGTGAGCCGCCCCTCCATCGACATGTCGCGGATGGCGTCACCGGCAAACTCGATCGCATACCCCGTCCCCCCGTCGGCACTGATCTGGCGAATGATGGCGATAATGACATCCTTCGCCGTCACCCCGAAGCCAAGCTTGCCATCGACTGTGATGCGCATCCGCTTCGGCTTCATCTGCCACAGCGTCTGCGTCACCATCACGTGCGCAACCTGGCTGGCCCCGATCCCGAATGCGATGCACCCGAGCGCGCCGTGCGTTGAGGTGTGGCTGTCACCACAAACCATCGTCAGCCCTGGCAGCGTGATGCCTTGCTCCGGCCCGACCACATGGGCAATTCCCTGCCGCTTGTCGCCCCACGGAAACACGGTGACGCCGAACTCCTCGCAGTTGCCCTTGATGCTGCTGGCAAGCTGGCGGGAGCGCGGATCGGCAACATCGTCAAGGGATGTCGAATGTGTTGGCGTGTAGTGATCCGGCGTCGCAAACGTCTGATCAGGCCGCCGCACTTTGAGGCCACGCTTTCTGATCTCGTTGAACGCAAAGAACGAACCGTCATGCAAGAGATGCCGGTCGACATAGAGCAACGTCTGCCCGTGCTTCTCGGTGACGACGTGTCGGTTCCAGATCTTGTCGAATAGCGTTTGGCCTGCCACTGCAGCCCTCCTTCGTGGGTCTTTGGGATCATCCGCCCAGCCCTCACCATACCGCTGTCGCCAACCCTCCGTCACGGTCCAGCGCCCGACCAGCCCCGGCTGAGAACCCATTATCGCGTCCGCGATGGTGCAACCAATCCGGTTCACTTCGGCGCGCGCATTTACCTGCGCCTAAGCATCCGGCCAAAAAACCACCACACTGGCCACTCTGAGCAGCCCAGGCGCGCAATGTTTAGACCTACTTAATCAGATCACGGCAGTTTCGAACTAATCTTGTAATAAGTCCGGAGCCGTCCATGTATCGCCTCACTTCCCGCTTCAAGCGCGACGAGCGTGGTGCCATCGCCATTATATCAGCCCTGACGGTCATTCTCCTGTGCGCGTGCGTCGGTGGTGCCATCGACTTCGCGCGCTACTCCAGCGCGAAAAGCGCGACCTCGGCCGCCCTCGACACCGCCGTGCTCGCGGGCGCCCGCACCCTCCTCCTGACCGGTAGTCCCGGCCAGGCAAAGGCTGTGGCCCAGAAATACTACGAAGAAAACGTCGCCAACCGCTATGCCGTCGACAGCGACACAGTCGCGTTTAGCGTGACCGACGGCGGCTCCACCGTCACCGGATCCGGTAACGCTTACCTGCCCACGACCCTACTCAAGCTGGTCGGCATCGAAAGACTGCCACTGGTGGCGGCCCCCGCAGCCGGTTTCCCGAAGGCGACCATTTCCGGCGGCGGCGGCGGCAATATCGAGGTCTCGGTGATGCTCGATGTCACCGGATCAATGTGCAATGACGGCGTCGGACCCTGCACCACGGGCACCAAGATCGACGCGCTCAAGACAGCGGCCAAAGACCTCGTCAACATCGTTGTCATGGACGACCAGAGCCAGTTCAAATCCCGCGTAGCGCTCGTCCCATTCGCACAGAAAATTCGCGTGGCGCCGGATGGCCAGGGCGCGGCCTTGATGAAAAGCATGACCAATCTCGAAGCGACGTGGAGTGGCTGGCGCCAAACCTGCACGAATTGGACTGTTACCGGCACCGTCATCACCGAGAACGGCACGTCCGATACCATCTCCTGCGACACCTACCAGACCGAGCAGATTACAAATTGGAAGATACGCCCCTGCGTCACGGAGCGCTTCTACGACAACTCATGGGTTATGGATTTCACCGACGATGCGCCGGGCAACAACGCATGGCTGAACGCTGAAACCGGTCGCCGTTTTCCGATCAGCCGGGACAGTGCCTCAACGCCGTTCACGTCCGGACTTGGTCAAACAGAGAGCGATCCAGCTGACGGGGACTACTGGTCATACGCGCAAGATGGCGACTGCAACGAGCCTGAATCGAATCAAGTCATGCGTCTGTCGTCCGACAAGTCGGCTCTGGTTTCTCACATCGACGGATTGACCGGCAAGGCTGCCACCGGCGGCGCGCTTGGTACGGCCTTCACCTGGTACATGCTCTCGCCGAATTGGAATTCTGTTTGGGCCGGCGACAGCGCCAGCGACGCCGACCCCTACGCGCACCTGACGATCATCCAGTCGAACGGAAAGCCCAAGCTACGCAAGGTCGCCATCCTTCTATCGGACGGCGTCTATAATACCCGCCGCGGCTGGGATAATCAGAACCAGCAGGATATCTCCAACGACGCAAAATCGGTCTGCACCGCAATGAAGGCAAAGGGCATCGAGATCTATGCCGTCGGCTTCGACCTCAACTCACTGTCCTCATCTGAGCGCGTCATCGCTGAAGACACGCTGAAATCGTGCGGTACCAGCCTCGAGCACTTCTACAACACCCTCGACCCCGCTGAACTGCAGTCGGCCTTCCGCGATATCGCCGTCAAGCTGTCGACGATCGCCCTGACCCACTGATCGGCGCGAGGGACGCCGCGGCGTCCCTCGATCACCCTGCCGAAACGGGTTACTCGTCAGCCTCGATCAGCTTGTAGATCGCTGGGCTGTAGAGCTTGCCGTACCCCTTTTCGATCGCCTTCTCGAGCCGGCTCTTGGCATACTTGGCCGCCTGCGCATCGACACCCACCGTGTCCGCCAGCGCGAGAGCATAACTGATGTCCTTGAGCGAATAGGTGATCGGGAACTGGTCGTCCGGATACTCACCACTCACCATGTGGCTGCCGTGCTTCCTCATCGCGTAACTGTCGGCCGACCCCTTCGAGAGAATATCAAACACCTTGGACCGGTCCACGCCGGCCCGCGTCGCGATCGCCATCGCCTCCGCGAGCGCCGTCACGTTCTGGAAGATGAGCATGTTGTTCATCAGCTTCAGCACCTGCCCCGTGCCGACGCCGCCACAGTGTGAGATCTCAGCCCCCATGCATTCGAGGTACGGCAGTATCCGCTGATAGACCTCATCATTCGCGCCGACCGTGATCGCCAGCGTGCCATTCTCCGCCGCCGGCACCCCGCGCGCCACCGGTGCATCCGCGAAATCGAGCGTGCTTCTCAGCCAGCGCGGCCGCAACCTCCCGGTTCACCTCCACCGTCGCCGTCGTCATGTCGACAAGCGTCTGCCCCGCCCTCATGGTGGCGAGCAATCCACCCTCACCAAACACCACCTCGCGCACCTGCGGCTCGCCCGGAACACACATGAAGATCATGTCCGCCGCCTCGGCCACTTGCCCGATCGACCCCGCCGCGACCACCCCATGCGCCTCGAGTGCCGCCGCTTTGGCCGGATCGACATCGAACGCGACAACCGTCTTGCCGGACTTGGCAGCGAGATTGCGGCACATCCGCCCCCCCATCACCCCAAGCCCGATGAAGCCAAGCTTCCCAACCTCTGCCATCTCGTCCTCCTCGCCCGGCCCCCCGCTCACCGACGGGCACTTTGTGTGAATTATCGCAATCATGCTGGCCACGGCCCGCATTCGCAATCACCATGGCGAACAGTTCGATATCGCAACCGACGTGAAAAGGCTTCCCGCAATGACGACTTCCCCCGAAACCGGCTCCGCCCGCACACCCGACTGCGATGTCATCATCGTTGGCGCCGGTTCCGCCGGTTGCACCCTTGCCAACCGCCTGAGCGCCGATGGCACCCGGGTCGTCCTGCTCGAAGCCGGCCCCAAGGACTGGCACCCGATGATCCACGTCCCCGCCGGCGTCCTTCACCTGCTCTACAACGAGCGCGTCAACTGGATGTATTCGACTACCCCGGACCCCGGCACTGGCAACCGCGCCATCCACTGGCCGCGCGGCCGCGTCCTTGGCGGCTCGAGTTCGATCAACGGCATGCTGTTCGTGCGCGGCAATCGGGCCGACTACGACAACTGGGCGCAAATGGGCTGCACCGGCTGGAGCTACGAGGATTGCCTCCCCCACTTCAAGGCAATCGAAAGCTACCCCCCCGGCGATGATGAACACCGTGGCAAGTCAGGCCCCCTCAAGATCGAAGACTACCGCACCATCCTGCCGCTGACCCACCGCTTCGTGGAAGCAGCCCAACAGGCCGGCTACCCGTTGACGAAAGACCTTTCCGGCGCGCAGCAGGAAGGCGTCGGCTACTCCCAGATGTCACGCAACGGCCGGTTCCGCGGCTCCACCGCCCGCACTTTCCTCGCAGAAGCCCGGAATCGCGAAAACCTGAAAGTCGAGACCAACGCCATCGCCACACGCCTCCTCTTCGACGGCAAACGGTGCACGGGCGTCGCCTTCAACCAGAAAGGTGAAGACCGCATCCTCACCGCCGCCCGCGAAGTGATCGTCTCCGGCGGCACCATCAACTCGCCCCACCTCCTCCAGATTTCCGGCATCGGTCCCGCAGAGCATCTCAAGTCGATCGGCGTCGACGTCGTCCATGATCTCCCCGGCGTCGGCCGGAACCTGCGCGACCACTATGCAACCCGCATCTCCTATCGCATCAAGGACCTCGCCTCGATCAACGAATACGCCCGCCCGCCCCGCCTCTTCGGCGAAATCGCCAAATGGCTCACCACCGGCAACGGCGCGCTCACCTTCGGTATCTCCAGCGCGCAGATCTTCGCCCGCAGCCGCGAGGGCCTCGCAAGCCCCGACATCCAGCTCCTCTTCTCGCCCGCCAGCTATGATGAGATGAAATTCGGCACCCTCGAGAAGAAGCCCGGCGCCACCTGCGCCGTCTCCATCGCGCGTCCCGACAGCCACGGCACCATCATGGCAACCTCCCCCCTCTCGGCCGACCGCCCCTCGATCCAGCCGAACTACCTCTCCGCAGGCCGCGACATGGAGGTGGCACTCGCCGGCGTCCACCACGTGCGCCGGGTCTTCACCCAGCCCGCCATCGCCCAGCACGTCTCCCACGAGATTGCCCCCGGCAATGACATCGAGACCGAGAAGGACCTCGAGAGTTTCATCCGCAACAACGGCATCACGATCTACCACTGCGTCGGCACCTGTAAGATGGGCACCGACCCGATGGCCGTCGTCGATCCCCGCCTCAAGGTGCGCGGCATTGAGGGCCTGCGCGTCATTGACGCCTCGGTCATGCCGCAGGTGACGACCGGCAACACCAATGCCCCAACCATCATGATCGCCGACAAGGGAGCGTCCATGATCCGGGAGGACTGGAAACAGTGAGCGGATCGCGCAATAGGTGGATCTCGAACACTCCCCCAATGATCTGCGAGCCCCGATGACCGAACCCGCCGCCAGTGCCCAACCCAACGATCAGCCGATCGGTACCCGCCGCGTCCTGCACCCAAGCCGTGGCCGCTGGATCTCGGTCGCTGTCATCGCCGCCCTCTTCATCCTCATCGGCGTGTTTCTGATCGCCACCCGCGGCAGTTGGATCGGCTGGCTCTCGGTCATCTTTTTTGGTTTCGTCTTCGCCATCGCTCTCGCCCAGATGGCCGGTCGCGGCACGCAATTAATTCTCCACGCCGACACCTTCGAACTTGCGAACTTCGGCCGCAACTCGACCGAACGGTGGGACGAAGTGCGCAACTTCACCGTCTCCCGCCAAAGCTACAACACCCTGATCGGCTACGACCGCATGCGCGACGAGGCGACCCGCATGGGCTCCCTCAACCGCGTCGTCGGCGGCAGCACCGCCGCCCTTCCCGACACCTTCGGCCTGACGCCCGCTGACCTCGTCGCCCTGATGACCGCCTACCACCAGAACGGCATCGAACGAAGCTGGCAACGCCACCATGAGACCGTCCGCACGCTCTCCCAAACCCTCCCCGGCGAACTCGAGACCAGCGGCCGCCCGGGCCACATCATCACCGAACCAGACCAGATCCGCCGCGCCCTCCCCGACGACATGCAGGCGTGGCCAAGCCTGCTCGTCACCGATGGCGACGCCAAACGCGACGATGGCGGCCCGAAAATTCAGATCGTTGTCGACATCCTCAATCCCGACAGTCGATGGCTCGACCGTGCCGTCAAGGAACGCAGCGCCTTCGACAACCTCGGCGCTGACGAGTTCCGCATCATCGATCCGGCGGAAAACCCGCTCGAGACCACTGTCGTGCGCTTGATACGCGCGGATTATGCTGGATCAGCCCCTTGATGCGCCACGCCTACCGCACCCCGTCGACCGCCGCGCGTATCTTGGCGATGTTCGCCCCATAAGCCTCAGGTGCCGCAACCGAACCGCCCTTGAACACCGCCGACCCTGCAACGAGCACGTCAGCCCCCGCGCCAACAACCCCGGGCGCCGTCTCCGCCGTCACCCCGCCATCGATCTCAATGAGAATGTCGCGGTCCCCGATCATCGCCTTGAGCGTGCGCACTTTCTCGACCATCGCGGGAATAAAGCTCTGACCGCCAAAGCCGGGGTTGACCGTCATCACGCAGACGAGATCGATCCGGTCGAGCACGTTTTCGATCGCCGCCGCCGGCGTTGCCGGATTGAGCGCCACGCCCGCCTTCTTGCCGAGCGCCCTGACGGCCTGCAGGGTGCGGTCGAGATGCGGTCCGGCCTCAGCGTGAACCGTGAGGATATCAGCACCGGCCGCCGCAAACGCCTCTAGATACGGATCGACCGGCGCCACCATCAGGTGCACATCCATGACCGTCTTGATATGGGGCCGCAGCGCCTTGCACATATCCGGCCCGAACGTGATGTTCGGCACGAAATGCCCGTCCATGACATCAACGTGGACCCAGTCCGCGCCCTGCCCCTCGACCGCCTCACACTCGGCGCCAAAGTTTGCGAAGTCCGCCGCCAGGATCGACGGCGCAATCAGAATGTCACGCGATGGTTTGGTCATCATTGTTCTGCTCATTGTCTCGGCGGTCATTGCCGCCATCGGCTTTGGCCTGCGATCATCACGTCATCGCCGCCAACCTTGTGCCATGTGATGTGCCGGCGGCCAAACCGGCTTATCACGAAATCCTGGGAAAACCGGCCCGCCAGTGCCCGCCATTGAACGTCCGCCACGCGAAAGGACACAACCGCCATGATCCGCGATCAACACGCCCTCGATAAGCTCCTCGAAGACACCCGCCGCTTCGTGCGCGAGGTCGCAATCCCCAATGAAGACCGCGTCGAGGCGGAAGACCGCGTGCCCGATGAATGCGTCGCCGCCATGCGCGAGATCGGCACCTTCGGCTGGTCGATCCCGGAGGAATACGGCGGCAAAGGGCCTGACCAGCGAGGAATTGGCGCTGGCCTTCATGGAACTGACCCAGTGCTCCGTCGCCTATCGTGTCATTGGCGCCCAAAACGCCGGCATCGGCTCCGAAACGATCATTCGCGACGGCACTGACGAACAAAAGCGCACCTACCTGCCCAAACTCGCGACCGGCGAGATGCTTGGCTGCCTCGCCCTCACCGAGGAGAACGCCGGCTCGGACGCGACCGCGCTCGAAACTGTCGCCGAGGACACGGGCGACGGCCACTATCTTATCAATGGCGCCAAGCGCTACATCACCCTGGCTCCGATCGCTGACCTCTTCGCCGTCTTCGCGCGCACCGATGGCCGCCAGCGCGGCGGCTCCGGCATCTCAGCCTTCCTGATCGAACGCGGCACGCCCGGCCTCACAACCTCCGGCTCAACCCCGAAGATGGGCCAGGAAGGCGCCCCCATCGGCGAAGTCTATCTCGAAGATTGCCGCGTCCCCGCCTCCGCCATCATCGGCGGCCAACCAGGCGTCGGCTTCGCAACCGTCATGAAGTGCCTCAACAAGCAGCGCATCAATCTCGCAGCCCTCTCCACCGGCCCGGCGATCCGCATGCTCGATGACGCGCTGGCCTACACCATCGAGCGCCAGCAGTTCGGCCGCCCGATCGCCGAGAACCAGCTCATCCAGGCGATGCTTGCCGAGAGTAAGGTCGAGATCGAATGCGCCCGCGCCCTGATCCTCGAGACCGCCCGGAAACGCGACCGCGGCGAAGACGTCACCATGGAGGTGTCGATGTGCAAATATTACGCGACCGAAATGTGCGGCCGCGTTGCCGACCGCGTGGTCCAGATTTTCGGTGGCCAGGGCTACGTCAAGGGCCGCGGCATCGAGCGCTTCTACCGCGACGTCCGCGCCACCCGCATCTACGAAGGCACCAGCCAGATCCACCTTCTCAACATCGCAAAGAACCTCTACCGCCAGATGGGCTGACACCGCCCCACCCATTTGCCGTCCCGGACAGCGCGCCAGCGCTGAACCGGGATCTTTCCCGTCACAGACGCACGCCCGCCCCCTCGACCACTCATCCGACCTTGATCCCGATCAGCTTCCAAAGCGGCATCTCCATGAAGCCGACCAACAGGTCCGAGCGCGTGAAATAGAGCACCAGCAACAGCAGGAAGCCCGGCAGGACAACGACGTGCGTAAACGCCAACACGCCGTCCATCCACTTGTAGCGGGCAATTCGCGCATTGATCCTCATGATCGAAACCATGATCATGATACTGACCATCATGTAGACGAACATGAAGATCTGGTCCGAGATCGTCGCCACATCGGTATCGATCTCGGGCAGCGACAGATAAAGCGCCACCGCCGACAACAGCGACGTCACCTGCAGCGTCACGATCGCCTCGGGATGCGACTTCGGAATGAAGATCGAAAGATACGCCACGATCAGAATGAACCCGAGCGGCACGATCGTGCGGATATAATAGTCGGTCGTCTCGCGCTTCATCTGCCACACATACCGCACCGTGTAATACGGCACGATGCTCGGGCGGTGCGTGAACGCATCGACCACCGGCACGACATCTTCCACAAACGAAACGTACTGGCCTTCCGCCTCCCACCCCTCGCTGTGAAGGTTGCGGTCGCGCAGGTCCGGCGGCGGCGGCTGAATGATGAACGTCTTGTCGCCGCTCTTCGGTTGCAGGTCGATCGAGAACTGCTGCGTATCGAACGGGTACTCGGAAAAGTCCGGCGTAAAACGAAACCGCCCCGACACCTTGTAGATCCGCATATCCGGCGGATAGGCATCACTCGGACCGCCGGCATGGATCACCTCGATCGCGATCTCGCGCCCGTTCGTGCCCGTGTCCCGCCTGGCCCTCGTATCCAGGAACGCGTTGGCAAACGTAATGTCCTGAATGTTGATTCTGTCGCTCACGCGCATCGCCAGCAGGAATTCGGCAAAGAACGACTTCTTGTTGTTGTCGACCGAATGCGCACGCACCAGATCGATATCGACATAAAGCGTCTCGATCGCCTCCAGGCTGCCGTCTCTCAGCCGCACGAACTGCGTCGGAGCAAGCTGCTTGCGACCAAGGTTCTCCGGCAGGATCACGACAAACGGCGTCTGCGCTCTGACGCGCGACTGCGGGTGAAACGACCAGTTCTCGAACGAGCCGCGGAACATGCCGCGCCCGACGGCGAACGTCTTCGAGAGATCATCGAGGATCGCGCTGCGATAGATATCGATCGGCCGGCTAGCCCCCGCCGCCCCGTGCCCACCATGGCGCTCGGCCGCCCGCGCGGCGCTTTCCGCCACCAGCTTGACCATGTCGGCATAGAGCGCGCCACGATGGATCGCTGAAATATTGAGCGGCGAAAACGTATCCGGCCGCTCATCAGAATTGAACCGGTTGCAGTCGTTTTTCGCCCAAGTGGAAGCATCCGCGCGTTGGTGCCCCGCAAACAGCCAGTCCGCAGGCTCACCCTTGGTGATGACGCTATAAACCCGGTCGCTGACGACCTCGGGCACGCTCGCCCAGTCGATCCCGTAGATCGCATTGGGATAGGGATCTTTTGCGTCAAGCATGTCCGGCGACAGAAAGCCGACAACGAAAAGCGCCGGCGTCACCTTCTCCGCCTTGAGCCGGCGCAGGACATCGTCGACCAACCGCGAGCTGACGCCAACCACCAGCATGTCCGGCTTCTCGCGCTTCAGCATTTCAATGGCCGCGTCGAGCTCCTCGTCGACCAGAACCTCCCCCCGCGCGGTATCGCGCACGCCGATCCTCCGGTCGAAAAGAATGCTGCCAGGGGGACGCATGATCCGCAGCCCATCCGCCACGGCTTCAACATAGGCCCGGTCGGATCGGCCGATGAACGCGCTCGTCTTGACCCCGATCGTGTCCATGAATTTCGCCATCACCGGCACGCGCTCGACTTCCTGTGCCGGCCGCGTCGAGAAGACGTTCGGATAGCGCGCAAAGACCGAGCGCACGGACGTGTGTGAGACGAACGGGATACTGCTCGCCCCGATTTCTCTGCCAACCGCAGCGAACACCTGGCTCGACAGGTTCGAACTCGAAAGCCCGATCATCGCGATCAGGTCCTGCAACTTGAGCGCCTCGCGCACGTTGGCAATGGCCGTCTCCGGCGCGCGCTTGTCATCGAAGAAAACCACTTCGACCCGCCGCCCCCTGACGCCCCCCCGCCGGTTGACATCATCAGCGGCCAGCGTCGCAAGCCGCCGGATCGCCTCCGGCCGCCCCTGGCTGAAACACCGCGGCGGCCTGGAACTCAAGAACATCGCGACACGCACCGGTGGTCCGGACGCTGCAACCGCTTCGTCAGCAGCCAGCACACGATGGGAGGCCAGTCCGCTGAACGCGATGACCAACCCGATCCAGACCAACCCCAACGCCACGCGAAGGATCATGCAACAGGCTCCAGAAACCACACGCCACAACGACGATCACGGCGCGCCGGGCGCCTGATCTCAGCCAAACCGCAAAATGACCTTTTCAGAAGCGTATCAAGCCACCTCCGGCTCGCTTGGCCACAGCCATCTCGGAATGGACCGTCAACCATCACCGCACCTGTGGCCCTGAGAACACGTCCGGCATTCAGCCGCACAAGCGGAATATCGCGGTTCTGTTCGCCTTCACCGCCCGACTTCGGCTACGTGTGCACTCATGAATCGAGCCGTCGCCGCCGCCCTCATCCCCCCAAAGGAGAAATTCCATGACGCACGCCATCCGTATTCACGAACAAGGCGGCCCGGATGTGATGCACTGGGAAGAAATCACCGTGCCAGCCCCCGGCCCTGGTGAAGCGCTGATCAGGCAGACCGCCGTCGGCCTCAACTACATCGACGTCTATCAGAGAGCGGGCGGCTACAAGCTCGATCTGCCGGCAAGCATCGGCATGGAAGCCGCCGGCATCGTCGAAGCCGTCGGCGACGGCGTCGACACCGTCAAGCCCGGCGATCGCGTCGCCTACGTGATGGGCCCGCCCGGCGCCTACACTGAGGCCCGCGTCTACCCCGCCTGGCGTCTCGTGCCGCTGCCCGACGACATTTCGGATGAACAGTCCGCCGGCATGATGCTCAAGGGCCTCACCGCCTCCTACCTCCTGCGCCGAACATATCCCGTCAAAGCCGGCGACACCGTCCTCATCCAGGCCGCCGCCGGCGGTGTCGGCCTGATTGCCTGCCAATGGGCCAAGCAACTCGGCGCCACCGTCATCGGCACCGTCGGCAGCGACGCCAAGGCCGACGTCGCCCGCGCCCACGGCTGCGACCACCCGATCAACTACAACACCGAAGACTTTGCCGAGCGCGTCCTTGAGATCACGAACGGCGACGGCGTCCCCGTCGTCTATGACGGCGTCGGGGCTGCCACCTATGAAGGCTCCTTGAAGTCGCTCGCCCGCTTCGGCGTCTTTGTCCACTTCGGCGCAGCCTCCGGCCCGCCCCCCGCCGTCCCCGGCTCAGCCCTTGCCGCCCGCGCGCTCTATTTCACGCGCCCGGGCCTCGCCCCCCACACCGCCACCCGCGAGCTTCTGCTCGATGCCGCCAACGCGCTGTTCGACGCGGTCCGCAACGGCGTGAAGATCGAGATCAACCAGCGCTACGCCCTGAAGGACGCAGCCGACGCCCACCGCGCCCTGGAAGCCCGCCAGACCACCGGCTCGACCATCTTCACCGTCTGAGGAAAGCCCCTCATGGAGCTCACCGCCACCCGCCACACCGCCGACGATATTCAGGCCGCCCAGGAATTCTTCCATTCCCGGCGCTGGACCGACGGCCTCCCCATCGTCCCCCCGACGCCGGCCGCAGTCGCCGCCTGCCTTGAGTGGGCCGCCATGCCGCCGGAACAACTGATCGGCGTAGAGCCCGTCCGCGAGCGTCCCATCACGGCTGAAAAGCTTGCCATCAACGCCGTGATGGCCGGCTGCCTGCCGATGCACTTCCCCCTCGTCGTCGCCACCATCACCGCGATGCTGCGCGAACCGTTCCTCCTCCATGGCGCAACGGCCAGCACCGGCGGCTGCGCCGTCCTCGTCCTTGTCAACGGCCCCGTCCGCGAGGAACTCTCGATGAGCGGCGCCTTCAACGCGCTCGGCCATTCCGACCGCGCAACAACCGTCGTCGGCCGCACCGTCCGCCTCGTCCTCCAGAACCTCCTCGACGTGCGCCCCGGCGAGATCGACCGCTCGACCATCGGCCACCCCGGCAAGTTCACCTATTGCATCGCCGAGGACGAGGGCAATTCACCCTGGACGCCCGAGAGTGTCGAGCGCGGCATCCCCGAGGGCCTTTCCGCCGTCACCGTCATGGCAGCAGGCAGCCCCCGCCAGATCATGAACGAGTGGACAACCGACCCGAAAGAGATCTGCGAAACCTTCGCCGCCGAGATCCGCGCCAACATGCGCCACTACTCGATCTGGCCCGGCAACTACGCCATCATCGTCACACCCCAGTTGCGCACCCACTTCGCGAATGCCGGCTGGACCAAGGCCGACGTTCGCAACTGCATTTTCGAGCGCGCCCGCATCAAGCGCGGCGAGTGGGCTGATTGCGGCAAGGGCACCATTGTCGGCGACCAGGCCGACAAGGAATACGCAGCGCTTCCCGACCCCGGCCATCTGATCGTGATCGCAGCCGGCGGCCCCGCGGGCGGCTTCGGCGCCATCATCCCCCCCTGGCTCGGCCACAAATCCCGCGCCGTCACCGTCGCCGTCGACGCCTGTCTGGATTGTGGGTGAGGCTATGAAACATCGACGTCATGCGCCAATTGTGCTATCCAGTTCCAATGTCTGAGATTGAAACACGTTCCGGGCTTTCGTCTCTGGCCGTACCGTCATCCGATGATGACGCGGCCTGGGAGGATATGACTCGCCAACAGCAACTTGCCGCCCTGCAAGAACTCGCCAATCATCCAGACCAGAAAATCATCTCCGATCTCTCTCCGTTAGAAATCCTCGAAAGACATCGCAAATTAAACCGCCAGACGCGCATCGATGAGCCGAAGCTATAGACTAACGCGACCGGCGGAGCGACAAATCGAGGAGGTCATCGAATACACCGACAAGATGTTCGGCGAGAGTCAGACATTGGCTTATATCTCCGGACTACAGGCAAGTTTCGAGCAGATTGGCCAATTTCCAGGAATTGGCGTCGCCGCATTCGAAATCAAGGCAGGCTGGCGCCGTTATCGCTACCAGTCTCACTACATCTTCTACAGGGTCAGTGCAGAACACGTTGTGATTGAAGCTGTCATACACACGCGGCGGCGCATCCGGCCCGATTTGTTCGACGACTGCTAAGCCCGCTTTAGTTTCGCCCGTCACGGAAGCCCGCAAAACCACCATGATCGAATTCCTCGACCCCACCCACGAACAAGGTAGCGCCGCCTTCGCCCCGGCGCCGCGTCTTGCAACGCTCGACGGCGCCACGGTCGCCATCATCTCCAACGGCAAGAAGAACACCAAGCCGTTCTTTGATGGGATCGAGGCCGAACTGCGCGAGACCTATAAGGTCGCCGACGTCGTCCGCCTGACGAAATCAAACTACTCCGCCCCCGTCGAGGAAGCCCTCCTGGAGCAAGCCGAGAAATGGCAGGCGCTGATTTCCGGCGTCGGGGATTGAGGCAGCTGCTCGTCGTGCAGTTTGCATGACTCAATCATCGGTGAACGCCTGGGCCTGCCCTCAGCCAGCGTCATGACGACGGAATTCGTCAGCGCGGCCGAACTGATGGGCCGCGTCCTCGGCGCCGAAGGCTTCCCCTTCGTCACCATTCAGCACCCGATCTCAAGCGCCACCAACGACGCCCTCCATCAGCGCGGCCGTCAGGCCGCCCGCGATGCCGCGGCGATTATTCTGAGCTAGTCTCTCTACCGCCAAGGCTCACAGAAACTTGGCTGAGGTCACGCTACTGCGCGGCCCGGCCAGCACCCGCCTGGGGCGGCCGGCCAAGCCCCGTCGTGCCCGGCAGCGACCACAGGACGCGCGAACCCTCGTCACCGCCCATGAACGTCGTCGGGAACGTACCGCCCCACTGCTCGACCTTCTTGTATTCGACCACCAGCGGGTTCTTGGCCAGCGCCTCGCCCATGATCCGGATCGCTTGAGCCTGTGCCTCGCCCTGCACCTGGATCTCATAGGCCTTGCCGTCGGCCCGCGCCTTGTCGGCATCACGCTGCGCCATCGCGGTCTGCGTCACCTGCGTCGAGGTCAGTTTCTGGCGCTCAAGGACAAACCGCTCCGTCTCGGCCTGTTCGCGCGCGACCTGCTTGTCGCGGATCGCCTTGGTGTACTCCGGCGGGAAGCCGATATTGACGACGGAAAAGCCCGTGATCTGGACGGCCTCCGGCATCCGTGCCGCAAACGCTGCCTGCGAGCGGTCGCGATACTCGGTGCGTTTTCTGAGAAGGTCGTTGACCGTGTACTCGCTCGTCACGCCTTTGACGGCATCGTTAAGCCGGGGCTGAATGATGCGCACTTCAAACTGTTCGAGCGAACCGAACTGAATGTAGAGGTTTTGCACGTGATCGCGCTTGACGAGCCAGTTGACCGTTACCGTGATCGGCAGTTCGAGCGGGTCCTGCGAGGCCGCTGCCAGATCCTTCGTGAAGGCGCGTTCACGCACCTCCATCTCCTCGACCGTATCGGCATAGGGGATTTTCACGTGCAGGCCCGGATCGACCACGTCAATCACGTTCCCGAACCGCTTCACGATGCCCACATGACCGGCATCAATCCGGTAGATCCCCATCCAGATGATCGACAGGATGATCAGCCCGGCAACGAGTGCGGCGCCCGAAATCGGGCCGAGTGTCGGGCGAACGGAACGCGGAATACGCGGTAACTGGTTACTCATGTGGCGATACCATCAACAAAGTGACTGAACAGGGATTATGCAACCTTACCACGACATCCCTAAATAACAGTTCAGTTGAATGAATGTTGTAAGCGCACGGAAAAACAACAAAAAAGGCCCGCAGAACCAAGTCTGCGGGCCTTCTGTCTCGGACACGACGATCAGATCCTAGTTGATCTGGTCGTACTGGCCTTTCGACCACTTGTAGAATTTGTAGGGCGGCAGGTTGGGGTCGCCCTTCTTGTCGAACTTGAAGCTGCCGAGCACGGTTGAGAACTCGCCGCTGTTGAGCGCATTGATCACCTTCGCCGGATCAACGTCACCGGCCGTCTCAGCCGCCTGCTTCCAGGCCTGAATGGCGGCATAGGTGTAAAGCACATAGCCTTCCGGCTCGATGCCCTTGTCGCGGAACTTCTTGACGATGTCAGCCGCGTTCGGGCTCTTGCGCGGGTCCGGCGAGAACGTCATCAGCGTGCCTTCACCGGCATCGCCCGTCACCTGCCAGTATTCCTGCGTAACAAGCGCATCACCGGAGACGAGCTGCGTATTCATGCCCTGGTCGCGCATCTGGCGCACGATCAGGCCCGCTTCCGTGTGATAGCCACCGACGTAGACGACGTCGATGCCTTCCTGCTTCATCTTCGAGACGAGCGCGGT
Source organism: uncultured Alphaproteobacteria bacterium (assembly GCA_963696075.1). Lineage (GTDB taxonomy): Bacteria > Pseudomonadota > Alphaproteobacteria > Rhizobiales > Hyphomicrobiaceae > CAJQQK01. Next base: position 97,672 of record CAVOJD010000007.1, read on the forward strand.
GTAGTCCTTTTCACCGGCCGTATAGGCTTCATACATCGCTTCCTTGAGACCAGCTTCGTTCATGTACTTCTTGGTCTCGTCGGCAAGGCCCTTACCGTAAGCCGTCTTGTCGTGCAGGATCGCGACCTTCTTGCCCGCGAAGTTCGTGGCGAGATAGGCGCCAGCCACCTGGCCCTGCTGGTCGTCACGACCGCACACGCGGAACACGTTCGGGCCGGCACGCTCATCGGTCAGCTTCGGGTTGGTCGAGGCCGGTGAAATCTGGACGATGCCTTCTTCCGCATAGACCTTCGACGCCGGGATCGAGGAACCCGAGCAGAAGTGACCTGCGACGAGTGCAACACCGGCAGCAGCGAGCTTACCGGCAGCGGCAACCGCCTGCTTCGGGTCACACGCATCGTCTTCGACGATCAGCTTGAGCTGCTTGCCATTCACACCACCGGCCGCATTGATGTCGGCGACGGCCTGCTCGGCGCCCGCCTTCATCTGCGCGCCGAACGAGGCATACTGCCCCGTCATCGGCCCGATCGTGGCAATCGAAATATCCTGCGCCAGCGCGGGCGTTGTGAGCCCGACTGCCAATGCAGCACCCAAAAGTAACTTCTTCATAAGCCTAGGTCTCCTTGGTTGAACCGGCTGACGAACTTCATGGACCAGAATTTGGCCACTTTGAAGATGGAGAGTCATAACAGCCCATTGAATGAGCCTTAAAGAGAAAATTGGCATTACGTTAGCGCTGTGAACGCGGCATTTGCATCGCAGCGGCGATTATCAAGACTTCTCACTCCAACTGATCGGGCTCGTGCGCACATAAAGCCAAGGATACTGCGTCACCATCGCGCTCGTCTGCGCGACTCGGTATGACAGATACCCAATCGCAATCAGAATGGCCGCATCAACGAGAAAATAGTGCCATGAGAGCAGTGTCCCGTCGCCAAGAGCAAAGTGCAGAAACCGGACCGGCAGGGCGAGGATGAGGCAATAACCGAGCGCCTGCCACAGCGGTTGCCATGATTGCGCCAGCGCGCGTCCCGTCAGCCAAGCTGCGCCACCGCCGAGAATAAGCGTGACGACCGATGAAGGCAAATGCCGAATTGTCGTAGAGAAAGCCCATCAGTGCGCCCCCCCTTCGAGATACGCCGCCCGGATCTCCTCACGGTGAAGCAATTCCTGTCCCGTCCCCGACATCGTGATCTCGCCGTTGACCATCACATAGCCGCGATGCGCCAGTCGCAGCGCGTGATAGGCGTTCTGTTCGACGAGAAACACCGTCAGCCCTTCCGACCGATTGAGTTCCTGGATCACCGCGAAGATCTGCTTCACGATCAGCGGCGCAAGCCCAAGTGACGGTTCATCCAGCATCAACAGCCGGGGCCGCCCCATCAGCGCGCGCGCAATCGCGAGCATCTGCTGTTCACCGCCCGACATCGTCCCCGCCCGCTGCCCCTCGCGCTGCTTCAGGATCGGGAACAGGTCGTAGGCCTTGCGCACATCCTCATCGAACGTTTCGTCCCGCTTCTTGTTGAGCAGGGAACCCATCTGCAGATTTTCGAACACGGTCATGCGCGGAAAGATCCGCCGCCCCTCCGGCGACTGCGCAAGTCCAAGGTGCATGATCTGGTGCGTCGGCATCCCCGAGATCTCCTGGCCCTCGAACCGGATCGAGCCGGCCGCCGACCTCGGATTGCCGCACACCGTCATCATCAGCGTCGTCTTGCCGGCACCATTCGCCCCGATGATCGTCGCGATCTCCCCCTTCGCCACATCGAGATCGATGCCCTTCAGCGCCTGGATCTTGCCGTAGTACGTCTCGAGCGCCCGGATCTCGAGAATGTTGCCGCCGCCCGCGCCGTTGGTCGCGCCATTCCCCGTCATGACGAGATCTCCTGCTCGACCTGTTCGACTTCCTCGTCCTCGACGCCGAGATAGGCCGCGATCACCTTCGGATCGGCGCGCACCTCTTCCGGCGTGCCGTCGGCAATGAGTTCGCCGTAGTCGAGCACCACGATATGATCCGAGACCTCCATCACGACCCCCATGTCGTGCTCGATCAGCAGGATCGACGTGCCCTCCTCCTTGCGAATATCAAGAAGCAGCTGGTTGAGTTCCGCGCTCTCACGCGGGTTGAGCCCCGCCGCCGGCTCATCGAGACACAACAGTTCCGGGTCCGTGCACATTGCGCGCGCAATCTCGAGACGCCGCTGCGCACCATAGGGCAGGTCACCCGCAGCATCATCCGCCCGTTCGATCAGCCCGACCTTATCGAGCCAGACCTTCGCCTTCTCGATCGCCGCATTCTCAGCCCGCCGATAACCCGGCAGCCCAAGTATCCCGCCAACCGTGAACCCGGACGCCGCCATCAACCTGTGGTGTTGCGCAACGAGCAGGTTCTCAAGCACCGTCATCCCTGAGAACAGCCGGATATTCTGAAACGTCCGCGCGACGCCCGCGACCTTGTTGATCTCATCGTCGCGCAGCCGCTCGAGCAAAAACGTCTCGCCGTTCTGGCGCCGCATGGTGATCATGCCGACGGTCGGCTTGTAGAAACCGGTCAGGCAGTTGAACACCGTCGTCTTGCCCGCACCATTCGGCCCGATGATCGCGGTGATCTCGCCGCGCTTCGCCGCGAACGAGATATCATCGACAGCAACCAGCCCGCCGAACCGCATCGTCAGGTGGGTCACTTCCAGGATCGGGTCACCGGTTGTCGTCATCACCCGTGCCCCTCCTTGACCAGGTCGGACCCAATCGCCTTGCGCTCGCCGAGTGCCACCGTCGGCTTGCGGCTGCCAACCAGCCCGCGCGGACGCCACACCATCACCAGCACCATCAGCGCGCCAAAGAACACCATCCGCCACTGCTTGGGATCAAAGTCCTGACCGAACACCTGCTTCAGGAAGTCGAGATCGCGCAGCCACTCGAGCCCCCCGATCAGCGCCACCGCTGCAATCGCAACCCCGATCTGCGAGCCCATGCCGCCGAGCACGACGATGGCCAGAATGATCGCGCTTTCGAGGAACGTGAAACTTTCCGGCGAAATGAACCCCTGCTTGGTCGCAAAGAACGACCCCGCAAAGCCGCCGAACATCGCCCCGATTGCAAACGCCGTAAGCTTCGTCTTGACGACCGAGATACCGAGCGACTTGCACGCGATCTCGTCTTCCCGCATCGCCTCCCACGCCCGCCCGATCGGCAGTCGCCGGAGCCGGATCGTCACGACGTTGGTGATCAGCGCCAGGATCAGGATCAGGTAATAGAGAAAGACGATCCGGTGCAGCGAGGAGTATTCCAGCCCGAAGAACCCATGGAAGGTATTGTCCCCGAAGCGCTTGAATTCGAGCCCGAAGAAATCCGGCCGCGGGATCGACGACAGCCCGTCCGGCCCGCCCGTGAACTCATACCAGTTAAGCAGCACGATCCGGATGATCTCACCGAACGCCAGCGTCACGATCGCGAGATAATCGCCTCTGAGCCGCAGCACCGGGAAGCCAAGAATGATCCCCCAGAACGCCGCCAGGATGCCCGCGAGCGGCAGGCAGATCCAGAACGAGAAGCCGAAGTGCTCGGCCAGCAGCGCATAGGAATAAGCACCGACCGCATAGAACGCGACATAGCCGAGATCCAGCAGCCCCGCGAGCCCCACGACGATGTTGAGCCCCCACGCCAGCATCACATACGTCACCACCAGGATCGCGAGATCCATGATGTAGCGATCAGCAATCGGCAGGAACGGCAGGACCACCGCAAACCCGATCAGCGCCGCACCGAGAAAAGGTGCCAGCTGGGCGAAGGCATGCCCGACCGGCGCCATCACCTGTCCTGTCGCCGTGGCAACGTTGGCGCTCTCTCTCAGAACACCCCACAGGAATTGACCGATGAAGGCGACCGCGACCAGCGTCGCAACCATCCCCCACCGCGGGATCAGTTCGAGCCCGCCGGCCGCATCGGCTGTGCGAAACGCGACCATCGGAATGCACAGCAGCAAGACGACGAACGCCGCAATCGCAGCCTTCTTGAGATGCGCTCCGAGTCCGATCCCGGCCCGGGCGCTGATCTCGACGTGATCTTTCTCGGCCTCGACACTCATGCCTCAGACCTTCTCGATCTCGGGCCGGCCAAGCAGGCCCGACGGCATGAAGATCAACACGATCGCCAGGATGGAGAACGCCGCGACATCCTTGTATTCGACCGAGAAATAAGCCGACCAGAACACTTCGATAAGGCCGATGATAAGCCCGCCGAGCATTGCCCCCGGCAGCGAACCGATCCCCCCGAGAACGGCGGCTGTGAACGCTTTGATGCCGGCCAGAAAGCCGATGTAGAAGTCGATCACACCGTAATAGAGCAGGAACATCATGCCGGCGACCGAGGCGAGTGCCGCCCCGATCACGAACGTCAGCGAGATCGTGAGATCGACGTTGACCCCGGTCAGCGCGGCCATCGTGCGGTCTTGTTCACACGCCCGCTGTGCCCGCCCAAGCGAGGTCCGCGTGATGATGAAGGTAAAGATCGCCATCAGCGCGACCGTCGTCACGACAATCAGGATCTGCATGTTGGAAAGCTGCACCGTGAACCCGGCCGGGCTTTCCATGATCGTGTAACCGCCCGACACCAGCGGCGGCAGCGGCTTGACGCGCGCCCCCTGGATGATCTGGACCAGGTTCTGGAGCAACAGCGACATCCCGATCGCCGAGATCAGCGGAGCCAGCCGGAACGACCCCCGCAGCGGCCGATACGCGATCCGCTCCACAACGAACCCCCACACCGAGGTCAGCACCAGCGCGAGCAGCAACACCAGCATCAAGATCAACACCAGGAGCGCCATCGAGGACGCCCCGACCGCTGACAGCATCAGGATGAATATGAGGGAGATGAAAGCGCCGACCATGAAGACGTCGCCGTGCGCAAAGTTGATCATGCCGATGATCCCGTAGACCATCGAATAACCAATCGCGATCAGCCCATAGATCGACCCGAGCGTAATGCCGTTGATGAGCTGCTGGAGAAAATATTCCATATGCCTCCTCGCGTTGGCGCTGCCGCCATCATTTATCGCACATCGTCTTTACAGGTATACGCGATGAAACCCCGCGCGCAATCGCTGATGCCTTTTGCAAACAAGCTCATAGCCGAAAGTAGAACGTCGAAAACCGCTCGCCCTAGAGCTGCGCGGCATGCGCCAGCCCCTCGATCGCCTTGAGATAGGCCGGATCATTGAAGCGTTGCACCATCAAGGCGCCGGCATAATCCGGCAATGCCGCCCCCGTCACGTGCGCCGCCGCCAACACCCCCGCCGCCGGCGATGCCATGATCCCGTACCCCGAAAAAGCCCCGCACACGAAGGTCCCCGGCACATCGAGCGGACCGATCAACGGCCGGTTGTCCGCCGTCTTGGTGTAGTAGCCGCCATCCACGTAGGGCTGCGGCATCGGGTCGAGATAAGCCCTGAGCCCCGGCACCATGACCGCCATCCCCCGCAGCGTCACCTCCGGCAGGAACGGATCCGGCTCGATCGGGAACGCCGGCTGTTCCGACACCTCGCAATCATACGTCCAGTACATCAGCACCTGATCGCCGGCGCCAACCGGCCGCCCATGCACACCCGCCGGCAGCGTCTCGGTCAGCCACCGCGTCTCCGGCGACTCGACAAGCGCCTCCCGCTCCTCCGGTGACCATTCAAGATCCGTCGGGTCATTCCAGATGGTAAGCGGCGCATCGCGGCGAATGACGCCGAGCGGATCGGACAGCGAAATCTTGACGTGCTTTTCAACCTCCACCGGCAAATCCGCCCCGACCGCCGCACCGACCGCCTTCAGGTAGGGACCCGGCGCAATCACCAGCGCATCCGCGCCGATCATGACCACAGCCCCCTTGCCGTCGCGATACCGGACACCGGAAAGCGCGCCCCCCGTCGTTTCAATCCCCTCGAAGCGGCCGGAAATCAGTCGCGCGCCGCGCTCACGCGCCGTCTCCAGGAAGTACATGCCGAGTTGCTGGGCACTCAACGCCCCGCACCGGCGCACATGCAGAACACCCCGCGTCTCGGGCGAGAGATAGGGATAGTGGCGCGCAATCACGCTCCGGTCGGTAATCAGGTCCGCCCCGTCAAAGCCCGCATCGAAGTGCGCCTCGGGCAACGTCCGGTAGTCACTTGGATCGACACGCAACGCGCCGCCGCCGAAATCGGCAACCTGCCGCGCCTCTTCCGCAAGCCGGTCGACTTCCGCCCCCCGCGCGGTCGCGAACAGATACCCGCGCTGGCGCAACTGGAACCGATCCCCCGAGCGCGCCGCATGCGCCTCCAGCCCGGCGATGCTGTCCTGCATGAACGCCAGCATCGCAGCATCCGGCCCCGGCCAATAGTTGCGATAGCACTCCGTCGACTTGTCACTGGTCAGCGCAAGCGGTGCGCCTTCTTCCAGAATGGCCACCCGCTCGAGCCCCGCCTCGACCAGCGAGAACGCCGTCGCAACCCCCGCCATCCCGGCCCCGACAACGACCGCATCGAAGCGCTCATTCGCCATCCCGCATCTCTCCCGTGTCCGATCCGCCCACACCCGCGCCACGTGTCGGGTTGCAGGTCCGATTTGATCACATATCAGAAAGGATCGCACCACTTTGCGCTGGCACATAATAAGCCGGCTCATTATATGTGGCAGCATGGAAGATGACAGTTATTTGACACGCTCCCTGGGCTTTGTGCTCGCCGACGTGTCGCGCCTGATCCGCAAACGTTTCGACGACAAGGCCAATGAACTGGGCCTGACGCGCGCCCAATGGCGCGTGCTCGCTCAGTTGCGCCGGCGCCAAGGCATCAACCAGAGCGCGCTCGCCGAAATCCTCGAGATCGAGCCGATCACCCTCGTGCGTCACATCGACCGCCTCGTCGCCAAAGACCTCGTTGAGCGCCGCCCCGATCCCGCCGACCGCCGCGCCTGGCGCCTCTATCTGAAAGACGAGGTTCAACCCGTCCTCGACGCCATGCGCGCGCTATCCGAAGAAGTCCGCGCCGAGGCCCTTGCCGGCATCCCGACCGCCCGGCGCGAAGACCTGATCGACGATCTCCTGAGCATCAAGGCCAATCTTACAAGCCTCGATGACAGCCTGGAGCGGCGCACGACGAAACGCCAGCCCCCGCCCCCCCGCCGTGCGGCCGGAAAAGCCACAAAACCCGCTGAAAAATCAGACGCAGGACAAGTCGTGAGGCAAGCTCATGGCACCTAGGGACGACCAACCGATGGACACCGCACCATCGCCGAAACCAACCGCCTTGAAGCCGGCTGCATCACTGAGCGAGGCCAACTCAGATGTCTCCGCTGTAACGAAGCCCGCAGCTCAGGACGTCGCCGCCAACCAGCCGCCCCCCGCGGCCGCCCCGCATAAGCGCCACCTCGCGCGTCGCGTGATGATCGCCGCCATCGCCCTGATCGGCCCGATCGCGGCAATCCTCCTTGGCCTCTATCTCTATCTCGCCGGTGGACGCATCGTCGCCACCGACAACGCCTACATCAAGTCCGCCAAGATCGCCGTCAGCCCCGACGTCTCCGGTCCGGTTACCGACGTCTCCATTGCGGAAAACCAGATCGTGACGCCGGGAACACTGCTGTTCCGCGTCGACCCCGCCCCTTTCCGCATCGCCCTCGACGAGGCCGAAGCACGCCTCCTCGCAGCTCGCCAGGACGTCGAAGCCCTGCGCGCTGCGTACCGCGGCAATCAGGCAGCCCTCGAACGCGCCAAAGCCGACGTTGCCTTTCATGAGGAACAGGTCGCCCGCCAACAAGGCCTCTCCGACAAGCGCCTCGTCTCCGAAACCATCTTCGACGCCGCCAAACGCGCGCTGCGCAATGCCCAGGACGACGTCAAGGTCGCCGAGCAGGCCCGCGCCGAGGCCCTCGCCAAGCTCGCCGGCAATCCCGCCATTGCCGTCGACGACCATCCCGCCGTGCGCGCAGCCGTCGCCGTGCGCAACCGCGCGGCCCTGGAACTTGCCCGCACCGAAGTGAAGGCGACCGTCGCCGGCATCGTCACGAACTTCGACCTGCAGCCTGGCGAATACGTCGAGGCCGGCAACGCTGTGTTCTCGCTCGTTGGCATCGACGACATCTGGGTCCACGCCAACTACAAGGAAACCGAACTCACCCACGTCCGGGTCGGCCAGCCGGCCACGGTCACCGTCGACACCTACCCCGGCCACACCTTCGAGGGCCGCGTTGCCGGCATTTCGCCCGCAACCGGCGCCGAGTTCGCCCTGCTTCCCCCGCAGAATGCGACCGGCAACTGGGTCAAGGTCGTCCAGCGCCTCACCGTGCGCATCCGCCTCGATGTGCCAAACCAAGCCCCGAGCCAGGCCCCAAGCCAAGCGCCGGCCAGCAAGCCCGCCGCGGCCGCGGCTTCGGCTGCGACCACCGCGCCAGCCCCCCAGGACCAGACGCCGCCACCACATCTGAGGGCCGGTATGAGCGCGCACGTCGAGATTGACACGGGTCATCAGCGCCGCCTGAGCGGCCTTCTTGGTCCCCTCGGTGACTGGCTGACACCGACAGCGGAAGCCCGCCCGTGAGCCAGACCGACACCGCGCCGGAGCCCACCTACAGCGGCTGGCGCCGTGTCCTGATGACGATCGCGCTGATCCTTGCGCCCCTGGTCCAGGTCTTCGACACCTCCGTCGTCTCCGTCGCCCTCGTCCAGATGCAGGGCAGCTTGTCCGCCACCCAGGACCAGATCGCCTGGGTCCTCACCTGCTATCTGATTGCGATCACCGTCTCGACACCGCTGTGGGGCGCACTTGGACCCATCTTCGGGCGCAAGCGCCTGCTCCTCATCGCCATCGCCGGCTTCGTTGCCTTCTCCCTTTTCGCGGGCGCCTCGACCTCGCTCTCCGAAGTCCTCGTCTATCGTTTCTTCCAGGGCCTCTTCGGCGCAGCCCTGATCCCCTTGGCGCTCTCCTCCCTGCTCTCGATCTATCCACGCGACCAGACCTCGATCGCGATGAGCTACTGGGGCGTCGGCATCATGTTCGGCCCCGTCTTCGGCCCGACGCTTGGCGGCTACATCTCGGAGTACTATTCCTGGCGATGGGCGTTCTATCTGAACCTGCCGCTCGGCATCCTCGCCTTCACGATGGTCGCCCTTCTGATCCCGCGCCCCGGCGTGCGCAAAACCCGCCGCTTCAACTACTCAGGCTTCATCGCGCTCGCCATCGCGGTCGGCACGCTGCAGTTCATCCTCGACCGCGGCAACCGCCTCGACTGGTTCGAATCCCAGCTGATCGTGACGCTGAGCCTGATCGCGGCAGCCGCCTTCTGGCTGTTCCTCGTCAACTCCTACTTCTCCGAAACCCCCTTCATCGACCCCGGCATCTTCCTCGACCGCAACTACCTCGCCGGCACCGTCCTGCGTGTCCTGTTCGGCGCCGTCCTCTTCGGCAGCCTTGTCCTGATCCCGCCCTTTCTCCAGAAACAGGGCGGCTATTCCCTCATCGACACCGCCTGGATCCTCGCCCCGCGCGGCCTCGGCTCGATGTTTGCAGCCATGTGGGTCGGCCGCCTCATCACCGTCGTCGACCCGCGCAAGATGATGGCAGCCGGCATGGCCGTGACGGCCGCGACGATGTACATGTTCTCAACCTTCACCAACGACATCGATCTCACCACCGTCACGATCATCTGCTTCATCCAGGGTGTCGCGTTCGGCTGCTTCGTCATCCCGGTGAATACTGTTGCCTTTTCAACGCTGAGCAATGATCGGCGCGACTTCGGCACCTCGTTCTACTCACTCCTCAACAATATCGGCCGCAGCCTCGGCATCGCCCTCCTGGTCGTCTACTTCACCTACCAGTCCCAGGCCCAGCGCATCATCCTGCGCGATCACATCACCCCCTTCAACGAGCTGGGCCGCCACGGCCTCCTGCCCGATCCCTGGACCCTCGACACCCCCGCGGGTCTCTCCGCCCTCAACCGCTTGATCAACAATCAGGCCGAGCTGATCGCCTACATCGTCGACTTCCGCGCCCTCGCGCTTGTCATCGTCTGTTGCATTCCGGTCATCCTGATCATGAACAACCCCCTGCGCAAACCGGCCTGAAGCCTGTCGGAATGCGCCAAAGTCCCCTGTCAATGGGCGTTTCTCAGGTTTTCACCACCCTGCCATCCGCTTCAACGGGCAATTGATCTGAGCTTCGAGTTGCGTTAACCGCTCAAGGCTGCCGGCCCAACACGCCTGATCGCGGCGCACAAACGCCGATCAAGCGTGTGAACCAACGAACCCGCCGCCACACACATTGAAGCTGAACACGGTGGCAACCCGCTCCAGGAGCACTTGAACCCATGCACGCGGATCATCTCGATCGGCTTGAAGCCGAGAGCATCCACATCTTTCGCGAGGTCGCAGCCCAGTTCGAGCGCCCGGTCCTGCTCTATTCGATCGGCAAGGACTCCGCCGTCCTCCTTCATCTTGCCCTGAAGGCCTTTCATCCCGCGCCGCTGCCCTTCCCCGTCCTCCACATCGACACGACCTGGAAATTCCGGGAAATGATCGCGTTCCGCAACACAATCGCGGAAAAGTTCGGCCTCAATCTCTTGGTCCACACCAACCCCGAAGGCCTCGCCGACGGCGTCTCCCCCGTCACCCACGGCAGCGCGACCCACACCGACATCATGAAGACCCAGGCACTGCGCCAGGCCTTGAACGAACACCGCTTCGACGCCGCCATCGGCGGTGCCCGCCGCGATGAAGAGAAATCGCGCGCCAAGGAGCGCGTCTTCTCCCACCGCACCACCGAACACCGCTGGGACGCCCGCAACCAGCGCCCGGAATTGTGGAACCTCTATAACGGCCGCCTCGCCCCCGGCGAGAGCATGCGCGTCTTCCCCCTCTCCGACTGGACCGAAATCGATGTCTGGCACTATATCCGCCGCGAAGAAATCCCCGTCGTGCCCCTCTACTTCGCAGCCGAACGCCCCGTCGTCGAGCGTGACGGCATGATCATCATGGTCGACGACGACCGCCTCCCCCTCGAGCCCGGCGAAGTCCCCCAGCAGCGCCGTGTCCGCTTCCGGACGCTGGGGTGCTACCCGCTGACCGGCGCAGTCGAATCCGACGCCGCCGACCTCGACGACATCATCGCCGAATTGATTTCCTCGCGCCTTTCCGAGCGCCAGGGCCGCCTCATCGACAAGGACCAGTCCGCCTCGATGGAGAAGAAGAAAGAGGAAGGATACTTCTGATGGACCAGCGCGCCGCGCCCCACCTCGCCTCCTCTGAAGCCGGCTCCAAACCAGGCAACGTCGATGAAGCACCAATCTTGCGCTTCCTGACCTGCGGCAGCGTCGACGACGGCAAGTCCACCCTGATCGGCCGCCTGCTGTTTGAGGCAAACCAGATCTTCGAGGACACCCTCCAGTCCCTCGAACGCGAAAGCCAGGTCCACGGCACCACCGGCGACAACGTCGACTTCGCCCTCCTCGTCGACGGCCTCCAGGCCGAGCGCGAACAAGGCATCACGATTGACGTCGCCTACCGCTACTTCCAGACCGAAAAACGCAAATTTATCGTCGCCGACACCCCGGGCCACGAGCAATACACCCGCAACATGGTAACGGGCGCTTCACGCTCGGATGCCGCCATCATCCTGATCGATGCCCGCAAAGGTGTGCTCCGCCAGACGCGGCGCCACTCCTGTATCGTCCGCCTCCTCGGCATCAAGCATGTCGTCGTTGCGATCAACAAGATGGATCTCGTCGACTTTTCCGAGGACCGCTTCCGCCAGATCAATTCCGCCTACCGCGAATTCGCCCGCGAACTGGGCCTCGAAGACGTCACCACGATCCCCCTCTCAGCGCTCACCGGCGATAACCTCTGCTTCCCGTCCGCCGCCATGGCCTGGTACGATGGCCCAACCCTTCTCCAGTATCTCGAGAATGTCGAGGTCGCAGCGACCGGCGCCGACGGCGCCTTCCGCATGCCCGTCCAGTGGGTCTGCCGCCCTAATCTCGATTTCCGCGGCTACGCCGGCACGATCTGTTCCGGCAGCGTCAGCGTCGGCGATGAGATCGTCGTCGCCCCGTCCGGCCGCCCCTCGAAGATCGCCCGCATCGTCACCTTCGACGGCGACCGCCAGACCGCCAAGACCGGCGACGCCGTCACGCTGACGCTGGCCGATGAAGTCGACATCGCCCGCGGTGACGTGATCTCGGCCGCAGCCGACCGCCCCGAGGTTTCCGACCAGTTTCAGGCAAATCTCGTGTGGATGAGCGCCAAACCGCTCCTCCCCGGCCGCCCCTACGTCATCCAGCACGGCGCCCAGCGCACCAACGCCCAGATCTCCACCATCAAGCACAGCGTGAGCATGGACACCCTGGAGAAGATCTCCGCCCGCCAGCTCGAGCTCAACGACGTCGCCGTCGTCAACCTCTCGACCACCCGTCCGCTCGTTGCCACCCCCTACCAGGAAAACAAGGCGCTCGGCAGCTTCATCCTGATCGACCGCCTGACCAACGAGACCGTCGGCGCCGGCATGATCGACTATGGCCTGCGCCGCGCCCAGAACGTCCATTGGCAGTCCCTCAACGTCACCAAGGAGCAGCGCGCCGCCGCCAAGGCCCAGAAGGCCTGCTGCCTCTGGTTCACAGGCCTCTCCGGCTCCGGCAAATCGACCGTCGCCAACGCGCTTGAAACCCGCCTCCAGGCGATGGGCGCCCACACCTACCTGCTCGACGGCGACAACGTCCGCCACGGTCTCAACCGCGACCTCGGCTTCACCGACGCAGACCGCGTCGAGAACATCCGCCGCGTCGCCGAAGTCGGCCGCCTCATGGCGGATGCCGGCCTCGTCACGCTGGTCTCCTTCATCTCCCCCTTCCGCGCCGAGCGCCGCCTCGCCCGCGAACGCTTCGAGGAGGGCGAATTCCTCGAGATCTTCGTCGACACCCCCCTCGAGATTTGCGAGCAGCGTGACGTCAAAGGCCTCTACAAGAAGGCCCGCGCCGGCGAGATCGCCAATTTCACCGGCATTTCGTCGCCGTATGAGGAACCTGAGAACGCCGACCTGCATCTGGATGGCGCAACCAACTCACCGGAAGCCCTCGCCGACCTCATCGTCGCGGAGCTGATCCGCCGTGGCATCGTCCACGAACCATAAGGCACCCTGCCCGATCACCTCAGCCTTACCCCTCTGGCTCGGCTGACATCCGGTCCAACATCCCAGCCGAACGCTAGGGTGCCGAACGCTAGGATCAATCAGGCTTGCGAGCGGTGGGCAAACCGGCAGATCCGTTGCCCGCCCCGCATCCGAAGCGCCGCAGCACCGCGACCTGCCCAGGCCGGAATTTCATGTGTCGGAAGTTATCGACGGCGCCGCGCGATCATGCACGCTCATTGATAGCAAGAACCGAGCTCAGACGGTCTGGAGCGCGTCCAATCACGAACAGCCCGCAGTTAGCCGGAGATGATCTAGCAGGCTGTTGAAATTCGACGAGCAGCCCGCTGAATATCACTCAATTTGGCGGGTTCTCGTCGAGCTGAGTGAGGTTGACCACGACGATCGAATCTCAGCTCGAGCTGACAGCCGTTGCGGGGGACGCCAAAAAGCAATTTCAACAGCCTGCTAGGCCGTCGCCGAAGGTCGCCACCACTGCCCCGGTTGCCACACGCTGCGCGCAACGCGCTTGAGCCATCGTGCCTGGCGCTGCCGCGAACTCTCTGACTTTCGCAAAATCAGCCAGTCGACGGCCTCTTCAAACGAGATTTCCCGGCATGTCTCTGGCGAAATGTAGCGGGAATAATCGAAATAGATCGCAGCGAACAGCTGCTCAAGCGAGGGCCGCGCCTTGCGCCGCAAAATAGCGACACGATCGTCCGTCAGCCCCCAGCCGGCATAGAACGGCGCCCCAAAGCAAACAACTTCACGGCGCGCCAGAAGCCCTTCGAGCCCCATCTGGCTCGTGACCACATAGACCTTGTCAACCGCCTCGATCAGCGACCAGGGATTGACGTTATCGCGCACAACCCGCGTGTCCTTGTCATCGACGACGTCGGCAAGATGTCCCTTTTTGCGCCCGCTCACCACTTCGGGGTGCAGCTTGACGACGATCTCGGCGCCGGGGTTCTCCGACCGCGCAGCCGCCAGCATCCGCTCGAACGAAGCCGCCGTCGCACATCCATACGTAATCGAGGAATCGCCCCGCGTCTGGTCGATCACCAACACCCGCCCCGCACGCCGCCGCGGATCAAGCCCGAGCGCCGTCTCATTCAGCGATGGCGCATGATTGAACTTCGAAATCTCATTCGACCGCAGCCGTTCAACCCCGCTTGCCGCGCGTCGGCGCCGCGCTTCATCGTTGTTGTAGGCCGACCGCATAATCAGAACCTCAAGTTCCGACGGCGCGCTTGCATCGTAGTGAACCCCGAGACGATCAACCACAAGCGACAACGGCGGCTCATCCGGCCCCGGCTCGATTGACCGAATAAAGCCATCTTCCAAAGCGATATAGCTCGCGTCTGATTTGATCGAGAGTTCCCGCGCCCGGGTCGACGTCGGCTTCAGTCCCCACCCGACGACGCAACCGAATTCAGGCCGTTGAAACGGTGGCAGCCAGCGCACCGGCTCGAAGCCGGTGATCTCGCGGATCGCGTCGCGCAGTTGCCAGACCCCTGCTGACAGGATCGCAACACGTTGCATCTGCTGGTTCATACCTCCGCGCGGCAGGCTCCTGCCGCACCCCCGTTACTCTCCACCCCGTCCATTCAGTCCCGCACCGAGCCGCCGATAATCGGCGTTGCCCACCATCCGGAACCAGCACAAGCGCGGTTGAATTACCCTCTATCGCCAGTTTATCGTCGTACCAACTATCCACGCGGAGACAACTGTTTTGAGCGCCTTTGCACAACAACGGCAACATCGTGGCGCACCACCGCAACAGCCCCCGGATTCGGTTAAGAGCTTCTTTACAGCGCGCCAATTTTCGTCGTTGCCCTGACACGATCCGCGCGCTTCATGGCGGGCCGACGCCAAGCGGTTTCTGGCCGCAACAGCGAATTCGATCGACGAATCAGAAGCTTTCATCACCAGGACGCCAGCCACGCTGACGCGATCTTGCAACGCGACCCACCCGCCACGCCCTGAACGGGTGGCTGCCAAAACACACTCACACAAGCACCAGAAGGCTGATCATCACCGTCAGTTTACACTGCATTCCCTGGGCGCTAGGACATGAATTGGAGAAAAATCGGGATTGGCCGGCTTTGGCGGCGACATTCCGCGCACCTGGCGATGGAATGCGTTTGATCAACGGCTTACGATTGGGACCATGAACAGGCACTCGCCGCAATCGACAGCGTATCTGCCAACGCGCGCCTTGACGGGCGGGCGGGCTGCGTCACGCGCCGTTGCTGTGCTGCTGGCCGTCCTCTGCACTGCGCTCGCCGCCTGCTCTTTCCTGCCCCGTGAGGGCCCCCTCGCGATCGATATCGAGCGCCAGAGCGCTGACCACGACTACGTCATCATCGACGTCAACGCCCAGATCGTGAACACACTGGGCGGCCTCCATCCGGTGGGCTTCAACAACCGTTTCGTCCGCCGCACAAGCGCCGCCCCGCGCTCCACCATCGGCGTCGGCGACGTCCTGGCAGTGACAATCTGGGAAGCCGGCGAAGGCGGCCTGTTCTCAAACCAGACCTCGAAGAGCGCCAGCTTCCCCGAAGTTATGGTCGACCGCAACGGCACGATCTCCCTGCCCTACGCCGGCGTGATCAAGGTCGCGTCGAAAACCCCGCAAGCCGTCCAGAAACAAATCATCAAGAAACTCGAGGGCCAGGCCATTCGCCCGCAGGTGATGGTCACCACCGTCAAGAACGAGCACAACACCCTCGTCGTCAACGGCGATGTCGCAAAGCCTGGCCGCTACCCAATCTCCCTCGAAGGTGATCGTCTCCTCGACGTTATCGCGGCAGCCGGCGGCACCAAATTCCCCGCCCGCGAGACCTACGTCACCTTCATCCGCGACGACAAACAGGCCCAGCAGCTGGTCACCAACGTCATCGACGACCCCAACGAGAACATCTTCGTGACGCGTGGCGACCGCATCTATCTCAGTCACGACCCCAAGCGCTACACCGTCCTCGGCGCCGTCACCAAGCCCGGCATCTACGTCTTCCAGTCCGCTCGCATCAACGTTCTTGAAGCTGTTGCCAGCGCTGGCGGCCTTCTCGACAGCCGCGCCGATTCCTCCGGCCTCTTCGTCTTCCGCTACGAGCGCCCCGACACCCTTGACCGGATCGGCGTCAAATACACCCGCGCGATCAATGGCCGCGTGCCCACGATCTACCGGATCGACATGTCCCACGCCAAATCCTACTTCTACGCCCAGTCCTTCCTGCTTCAGGACAAGGACTTCGTATTCGTCTCGAACGCAAAGGGCGTCGAAGTCTACAAGATGCTCCGCATCGTCAACGCCGCCACCTCCTCCGTCGGCAACATTGTCGGCGCCGGCAAGCGCATTGATGGCTGGGATGACTGATCGGTCAGTGGCAGGCCTCGGCCAGAACGCGGCCTGAAAGCGGCATGAGGCGCGTTCAAGCCTCTTGGTTTGCAGCCTGCGCGACCCTCAGCCTGGGCGGCGGATCGACAAATGCCCCATCGCTGTTGACACCATCATGCATCAATCGCTCGACAAAAACCGGGATCGCGGCCGCCTGCCCCTCGCGCGAAAAGAAATTACCCTTGACCTGGATCGTACCGGCAAGCGCCCGGATGAATGAGGCCGCCAGCGCCGGATCGGGCTTCTGCGGCGCGGCCCAGAAATCATTGAGCGGCCGTCGCTCGGCCAGTCCCTCGATATCGAACACCGCCCCGCCAAGCACTTTCACCGGACATCCCCGCCCGATTGCATGCATGCCGACCGTGCTATTGATCAAGACGCATCCCTGCGCGCGATCCAGGATCGTCTCGAGCCGCCCGCCGTCGATATAGTGCACGCGCTCACTGACCTTTGCCGCCGTTGCAGCCCGCGCAATATGACCCGGCCACCCCTCGCCGCCGTTGTCGAGCGGGTGACACTTGAACACAAGATGCCTATCCCCGGGCGCGTTCGCAGCAAACGACCCGATCACGTCGCGAATGGCATCACTTTGATGCGCAAAAGGCGCGTTGGCTCTCAGCTGGTAGTCGTTTTGAAGCTGCAGCGGGAAAACGAAATACCGGGTCTCGGCCTGCCACAGCCGCTGCAGGATCTCATCCGCCCGTCGCTTGTTCGCCGTCAGCCGCAACTGCCGCGGAATCCCCGTGACGTACTCCACCAGCGGATCATAATAGCGGTCGCTGTGATACCTCGGATAGACGAACCAGAGGAAATAGGACGACAGGTTGTAGAACACCTCATGGAACAGCTCCACGCCCATCGCATGGCGGTAGCGCGC
Source organism: uncultured Alphaproteobacteria bacterium (assembly GCA_963696075.1). GTDB lineage: Bacteria > Pseudomonadota > Alphaproteobacteria > Rhizobiales > Hyphomicrobiaceae > CAJQQK01. The sequence goes on from CAVOJD010000007.1 coordinate 115,084, forward strand.
CGTGAGGTCGGCCTCATCGAAGCGCGCACCGATCGCCATAATCTCAGCAGGGTCCGTCGGAAAATGCGAGCGCGTCGACATCCCCCCACGCTCCAGGGTCAGCCAGTCGGGCCTCAGATACCCGAACTCATAGGCAATCGCCCGCACGCCACACCGCTGTGCCACATCCCTGGCAACAAGATGATAGGGCCGACAATCGCCATAATAGAGGATGTCCGTCACACCTTCGCGCGCGATGAACCGCTCAAGAAAAGCGTCCCAATCCTGAAAGCGCCCACGATAGTTGACGGCGGGCCGTCCCAGCCAGTAGACCCAGTCACCAAAGCAGAAGTTGATCCGCAGCACCCGCGCCCCCGCCGCCTCCAGCGCATCCGCCAGCCGCCGCGGGAAGGTCGAGGGATGGCCCTGAAGAAAGAGGAATGTCTTCGGCTGAGTCACGGGAGACCCTGAGCGGATGCGAGGCGGCCTGATAGGGCAGTGGATCTCGGCGCTCAAACAGGCACGCCCCACGCTCCGATGCCGCGGGACATCTCACAATATTTATTTTGCCTGTTAGATACCGAGTGACCGAGGGCAAACACAAGAGGATTGTTGACGTGTGCGCCCAAGGCCGATGTAAGTGTGGCGAGGAGCAGCGTCGTTGAGCCTCGATCATTCACCGCCAAGCCTTGCGCCCACCCTAAGCCTGAGTAGCGCTGATGAATGCTTCGCCATCAAAAGTAACCGAGGCACTCGCGGTACAATCACGCGTCGTCTTCGCCCTCGTCCTGCGCGAAATGCGCATCCGCTTCGGCCGCTCCCAGTTCGGCTACCTGTGGGCGATCGCCGAACCTCTCGCATTTATTGCAGCTTTTTCAGGCATCTTCTTCTTCATGGACCGCCACCCGCCGTTCGGGAATTCGATGGCGCTGTTCTTCGCGACCGGCATTCTCCCCTTCCACCTCTGGCGCAACATCACGAACCAGCTCGCCGCCGCCTTTCAGTCGAACAAGGCCCTGATGATGTACCCCATCGTTCAGCCTCTCGACACAATTCTCGGACGTTTCATCCTCGAGGTTGTCACGACCCTGTTCGTCGCCATGCTGGTCGTCGCCATGTTGCACGCCGCCTATGATGTCGCCTTGCCCGACGATCTGCTTAGTGTTGTACGTGGACTGGCCCTTCTTTCATTATTTGCCTTCGGCATCGGGCTGACCAGCGCTGTCATCATCGACTTCATCCCCTCTTGGCAAAACGTCCTCCGCATCATCATGACGCCTATGATGCTGATATCAGGCATCTTCTTCTCGCTTGAATCGCTGCCACCTTCTGTGCGCGACCTCTTAGTTTGGAACCCCGTCATCCACGGCATTGAGACCATCCGGGCTGGCTATTTCGCCAACTATCGGGCCACTGACCTGAATGAGTTCTACCTGCTGTCGTGCGGCCTCGCCCTGACTTTGATCGGACTGGCCGCCGAGCGCGCCTTCCGCGGACATGCCCAATGATCCATTTCCAGAACGTTCACAAACGCTACCGCGTCCGCGCCGATCACAAGGTCATCCTGCACGATCTCACGGCCCACTTCCCAAGGCGCAACATTGCCGTGCTCGGCCGCAACGGCGCCGGCAAATCAACCTTGATGCGCCTGATATCTGGTGCAGAAAAACCTGACAGCGGCGAAATCCGCCGTGACGTCCGGGTTTCCTTCCCACTGGGCTTCGCAGGCAGCTTCAACGGCTCCCTGTCTGGCCTCGAAAACGCCCAGTTCGTTGCCAGAATCTACGGCCAGGATACCGAAGCGCTCATCGACTACGTAAAAGAGTTTTCCGAACTCGGCGAACACCTCTACATGCCCGTCAGGACTTATTCCTCCGGCATGCGCGCCCGTCTCTCCTTCGGTGTCAGCCTCGCTGTCGATTTCGAGTGCTACCTCGTCGATGAAATCACCGCCGTCGGCGACAGCCGCTTCAAAAAGCGTTCACAGGCCGCGTTCAAACAAAAGCTCGCGACCGCGAACATCATTATGATCTCGCATCAAAACAACACGCTGCGCGAATACTGTGATATGGGAGCCGTTATGGAGGGGGGCGAGATGATACTCTACGACAACGTCGAAGACGCAATCGCGCATCACGAAGCCAACCAGAACGCCTGACGATTGCGACCTGCCGCAAAGCGGGGCAGGACGACCGTCTCGCGCCGGTTGGTAACGGACGGTATCGAGTTTCAGATGTGGCACGAGGGAATTTGAGTAGCGACCGTGACGGGGATTTCACACCATAACTTCGACGCTCAGCGAAAGCCTGCGCCACCGCAATCAGGCAACGCCGATGCGCTGCAGCCCCTTGCCCCCAGGAAGGACGCAGATGGCCAGGCCACCCAATCGCCGCCCGCCTCCCGCCAGCCCGGCGTAAAGCCTCCCGCCAAAGAGGCTCCGCCCCCACCCGCAGCCCCGCCCTCGGGCAAGGCGCGCCCTCAAAAGGTGCGCCGCCGCCTGCTTTCCCTTTCCTTCATGCTCTTCGCGCTCCTGCCCGCCCTTGCTGGCGCCGCCTACTATTCGCTCTGGGCTGCAAACCAATATGCCGTCGAAGTCCGCTTCGCCGTCCGCGGCCTCGAAGCTGGTCCGACACCCGACATCCTCGGCGCCTTCACCGGTGTCTCCGGCTCTGGCTCGACCACGACCGACTCCTATATCCTGATGGACTACATCCACAGTGTAGAGCTGGTCCGCTTGCTCGAAGACCGCATGGCCTTGCGCCAAATGTTCAACCATCCCAACGCCGACCCCATTGCGGCATTCACTGACATCAACGCGCCCATCGAGCAATTCGTCGAGTACTGGAAATCGATGGTCGGGATCAGTTACGACAACTCCTCCAACATCGTCGCCGTTGAGATCCGCTCGTTCTCGCCGGAAGATTCCGTCACCATTTCCAAGGCCGTCCTCGACGAGAGCGAAAAGCTCGTCAACAAGCTCTCACAACGCGCACGGCTCGATGCCGTCACCAGCGCCCAATCCGAAGTCACCCGTGCCGAAGAGCGCCTGCGGAAGAACCAACGCGAACTCAGGAATTTCCGCGAACGCGAACAGGATATCGACCCCTCGCTGACCGCCCAGGCGAACCTGCAGCGCTTATCTGCCCTCCAGACTCAGATCAACGAAGCCCGCACGAAACTTGCCTCCCAGCGCACCTTCATGGCTGAGAACGCCCCCTCAATCCTTTTTACGAAATCCCAGATCAAGGCTCTTGAGGAACAACTCGGCGCCGAGCGCGCAAAATTCGGCCAGGCAGGCGCCAACCCGACCGGCACAACGCTATCCGGCGTCGTTGAGGACTACCAAAGTCTTCAGATGGAACAGGAATTCGCGCAGAAGGCCTACCTGTCCGCGCTCTCGTCGCTTGAGCGCGCGCGTATTACCGCGGATCAGCAACAACGCTACCTGGCAACCTTCCTGCCACCCCGCAAACCCCAATCTGCGATCTACCCCCTTCGGTTGGTCAATACCGCAATCGTTTCGTTGCTTGCCCTGATCATCTGGTCCATTGGCGTCCTGATCGTCTATTCAATCCGCGATCATCTGCAGTGACGCCGATAGCTCGATTTGAGCGAACAGCGCGATGCGTCACCAGATTGTGCGCATGTCCAGTGACCCAGATTGCGCGCGAACCATATCGCCACCCTGGCCGGCCGACGGGTTGGTCGTAACTCGCTCGCGTTGATACCCCACAACCGTCATCATACTAGTCCAGCCAACCGGGCCAGACGTGGAAACCTTGCGAGACTTCGACACAGAATTCGAAGCCAGGCGGCGTGCTCGACCTCGACGACTCTCTGCACCGACCGAGCAGAAACTGCGCAATAGAGCAGCAATGCCAAACGTTGCGCTCGCGGTGCGCCAAACCTCTTCCGACTGGCCACGACAAATCCTCTAACTCGTCGCCACGGTTGCGCGCTAATACGGTCAGACCCATGATTTCGGTAAATAAAATGAATATCTTTGCGCACATCGAGCTTCTTTGCGCGCAACAACACACCGTCATACATCAGCCAGTCCTGAGACGCCGGCGCGTCGCAAAGATCCTGCTCGGCAACTATGCGACGCGAGAATGTCACTCCGCCGAGCGGGCCAATAGCATTCTCGAACTTCTGGTAATGAGCCAATAGCGGGATATTGTCTTTCAGCCTCCACGGCATGTAGGGATGCACGAACCTCGGCAATCCATCATCACGGTCTTGCACCTCCCGTGACGTAACCAGAACGTCCAAGTCGGGATCGCCGGCAAACGCCGATGCAGTAGCAGCCAGCCACCCTCGCCCAACGAGATCATCTAAGTCATGAAAATGAACAACCGCGCCAACAGCTGCCGCGAGTTCGAGGCGCCTGGCAGCAGGCGCCCCAGACGAGGTGTCCCGGTTGATCATATGAAACTCGAGGTTGCGGCAGAACGGAATCTGCGGACTCATCACTGAGCCGTCATCCACGACGATGACTTCTACCGCAAAAGCAACCTCGGCCGCCTGCTCGTCAAGCAACCGGATCAACTCAGCAAGCTGCTTTGCCCGATTCTTGTGAGGAATGATGACACTCAGGAAAGTCATACTCGGCGTCCCAAAGCGGAGATACCTCTCCCAGCGGGGTCACTAACGCCTCAACCGCCCATCATACCAGAAAATGCTCACTTCTCGCTGTTTGCCCCAACTGAAGTTGGTGAAGATCCTCTGCCCCTTGGCTCCGCTCTTGCGGACAAACACCTTATCAATAGTGTTGACATGGCCTACCGTCCTAATAGGCGTCTCGTTCCACGGGCAGGCAACAATCACGTAATCATGCGCCAGGTCTCTCAATCTGGATATAAATGTAAGCGGCTCCTCTACATGCTCTATGACATGGCTACATATAATCAAGTCAAAAGCACTGTCGAGCTGAAAAATATCGCCCTTTATAAAGCGCACGTCAGGCGCTACTATTTTTCCAAGCTTTTGAAATTTATCATTAATATCAATAGCCGACACATCCATTTTAAGTTGACAAAACGTATCAGGACCGTGCAACCGCTGCAGGAGGCCCGTTCCGGAAAACGTTTGCGGCCCGACATCGAGAACCTTTTTACAAACGTTCACAGGCTCGCTGAAATATAGCTCGTGAACAAGCGGAATGATCTCGAGCATAAAGAGAGTCGACTGGTGAGATGATTTGTCCAGAAAAACATTAGGATTATCAATAATGCCATCCAGGCATCTGTGCATCAGATCTCTCTGTCGCGCATGAAAATCTTCTATTTCTTCGTCCGTGGGCAACGTCATGGCAACCCCTTCCATATCTTATTTAGCAGGAAAGAATAACAAGCCCGCCCGACTTTGTGATTTGTTCTTCAAGCTCAAATAGAACGCTGCCGGGTTGGTGCGAAACCGTTTCCGGTCGTTTGCGCTTCCACCAAGAACCCAAATTGCAGCATAGCAGAACGGCCAGAACACGCGCCGAAGCCCAAGTGGCCCGTAGTCAGTGGCGACATCCTGATCGAGCTGATCAAATCCAGAATCGGGAGAACCTCCCGAACGGTTTCGCTCGTACATTGATTTTATCTTATTATAATCCGCCCGCATCCTGCGTTCCTGCAGGTCTAGAAAGGTGTCATTGAGATGCCGCCGCAAATCCATCGCGTTACATCCATCAAGGTTCTCAGCCGCCACGGACAGCTTCAGTGTGTATTCCCTCACAGCCAATAATTGTTGGCCTTCGCTGAGCGGTGACCATCCGCTAAGCAAGGCAATCGCCTCTGCGTCGGCTTCGCCCGAATCTCCCAGCAAAGCCTCATGCAGCTTACCGACACACTCCAGGGCTTTAGCTCTTTGAAAATGTCGCTTGGTCGTCGTGATCTGCCCATCGTGCAGCCGATAATAAACCGCAGGACGTGGCAAAATCTCTCCATCTTTGGAGGAAGTGGCGAAGCTCCGGAATAGCCATTCGCAGTCAACCCCGCCCTCCAGTTCGTCATCAAATCTATCGCTGAAGTCGCTTCGCCTGAAGGCGAAAGAGGGAAATGAAACGGGCATCCCCGTAACTGATCTCGCCCTGATGCTCGACCTGTCCGTGCAAAAAGGCCAACTCATGCGAATGGCACTCTGTTCGTTGAAACAGTAGAAGGCACAGCACGATGCCTCGGATCGTTCGGCGAAGTAGCTTGCCGTCCATTCGAATCGGTGCGGAACGCTGATATCGTCAACATCGCAGATCACCGCAACCTCGTGCGTTGCCGCACGGACTGCTGCCGTCAAGGCCGCCCCACGACCAGTATCCATGCCCGCAATGGTCCGTAACCGGTCATCATCACCCCAAACATCCCGCAAATATTCAAGCGTGCCGTCAGTGGAGCCATCATCCACAAAAACCACCTCGAAATTGTTGTGCGTCTGCCCTTTGAGACTGATCACGAAGTCATCGATGAAGGCGCGCCCGTTTTTGGCAGTGGTTATGACACTGATTGGTATACCGGCACTGTCCTGCGCCGCCTTGGAGATTGCAGAACTAATAAAGGCAGCTGACAACTCGCGCGAATTTTTCGTTTCATAGAAAACCCGGGCAACTGCAAACCGATCAATGCCCAAATGTTTGACATAAGCGTCATTGCGCGAGTGACGTTCATTCTTTTTCGCAAGTTGGGCTTCATCGTTGTAGAAATCGTGATACATCGTGGCATCTGGCGTATAGAGAAAATAGTTCGGCCCATAGAAGCGAAACATCTTGCAGCAGAGCAGCACACCTTCATGGCCGTAAAGTAGAGGGTCCATGCCGCCATATCGCAGATAAACAGCTCGATCCCAGACACAAAAGCCCTCCGTATCAGGCATCGAGGGAATAACGCGACCCCCTTTATCATAATGCGGAATCGTCTTGCTCGGATCGGTTCGCGGCTCGATCCGCCCGTACCGACACCGCATGGTAGAGGTCCTTGCAGGCAATTAGCTTCTCCAGAGATCCAGCCTCTGGAATACCGTCATCGTCTATGAATATCAGATTGCGCCCGCGCGCATAGTGAGCGCCAAGATTGCGCCCCCCCGATGCGCCGTAGTTGAAGCCAGGGTCGACCAACGTACACGCCAGGCTCAGGCTTCCAATCAACGCAGGCAGGTGCTCATTTCCGTTATTGACCAGAACAATCTCAAAACCCAATTGGCTCTGATAGTCAGCAATCGCCTCAAGCAGTTCTAGGAAACCATCGGTCTGCTTATGGGTCACGACGACAATGGAATGCTCCACGTTGTCACTGGGAGACATCCGTTGTCGCAGTTTGCTGTTTTGAGATTGCGCCATACAGCATCAGAGTGCAGTTGCGCAGTGCGGTACTGCCGAGCGGCGAAAGCGTTCCGCGCAAGATCGAACAATTCCCCCGCGTCAATGGCGTCGTGCACATTCATTCGGTCACACCTTTCCCTGCCACCACCGCCCCCTGTTCGTGATCCGCTAACAAGAAGGGTCTAGGCAGCGTTCGACATCCGCCGCGTTGCCCGCATACAACAACATGACCAACAAACATAATCGTCCCGCCCGCAAACGAGCGCAAGCTTCCACTCAAATCGCTTATGTTTCAAGATCCGTAAACCGGTCCAATGCAGCGCCTGATTGCTCGCTCTGTAGCATGAACTTTACCAAGTCGCATCCGGCAATGCATCTACCCCTCTCCGCTGCTGTCCCGACAAATGAACAGGTCCAGCAGGACGCCAAAGAGCGTCAGTGGAATGTCGTCACGATTTAGCGGCGATGAGGGCCCGAAAGTATAGGCGACCCACCCT
>CAVOJD010000008.1:0-177500 GCA_963696075.1 uncultured Alphaproteobacteria bacterium
CACGTCTTGCACAGCGGCAATCCTGCAATCAATCAGGATGGCCGGACGAAGATGCTCAAGTGCAAGATCTCACTGATCACGACAAAGCACATTGGACGACCGCACAGCCAAGTCGTCACCCATATCAACGTCTACGATGCGGTCGGTTTCGACCGGAGGGCTTTGCGCGTAGCCTCTGCCATACCCTTCTCCGATCGCGCCAGTTCTTGGCCCTTGTCTTGGGCGATAAGGTTCAGCTCACACATGAACTGAATGAAGTTCGAACTCCGTCGTCATGTCATCTCCGTTATAGCCTAAACGCGCTGAGCCGCCTGCCCAAACATACGCATCGCGCAACCGATTGATCGTCACATAACGATAAAACGGAATTCGATTTCGCCGTTTACCCCCTCCAACAATCTCACCACTGGCTTTTTCGGTGGCTAGCTCGAGCTGATGCAATAAAATGGTAGGCTCCTTTTGACTGCAAGATCTGAACCGCAACGGCCCAAAAATGCAAAGATGCCACCAGATACTGTGCATCGCAGCCTTGTGGACCGGCTCCTCGCCACCGCCGATAACCAGCACTCCCGCGCTAACCGGTGCCGAATGGATCTGCCCCGAACTACCTTTTGGACCGCTGAGGCACTCGACGAGTGCCGTCGCATCTTTGGCGGCCTGAGCGACACGACGCCCACGCACGACTTGATCACTGGCAACCTTCTTTAGTGCATCCCTGAGCCCCTTTAGATAACCCAAGAATTCCCAGTATTCAGGCGGCCTTGGCAAGGTTACGGTTCTCCTACGTCACACCCCAACTCGGCTCATTGGCCAGAACATCACGCGTGAAAACTTCTCGACAAGCAAACGATAACTGGTCTGTCTCTTCCAGCGTTCGCCGTAGCCGACCAGTAAGGGTTGCGACTTTTGTAAGATGACGGCGCACCGATTTGTTCGCAATCCACTCTGCATCGCTTCGCGAATGTATAGACCGCAACCGAACCCATAGGGCGAAGGCACTTTCGATGGATTCTCGCGAAACGGATGGAAGAACGACACCACCAGCCTGCTCAAGAGCGACCCAATCAGCGTCACTGAAAAGCAGGTTCAGTATCCTGTCCCAACGGGTTCAAAGTTTCTCCGCCTTATCCAGATCCATCGGCAAAAGACCCGCAAAACGCTGCCCAGGAATCGATCACCTCCCGCCGGCGCTCGAGTGCATCGCGACGCCGATAGGCCCGCTCCACGGCACTTCCAAGCGTATGGGCCAGCGCCGCCTCTGCAAGTTCCGGAGCGAAGTCCGTCTCGTCGCCGACCCAGTCACGAAACGAACTGCGGAAGCCATGTACGGTGTAAGGCTTCGCCTGCAACCGCCGCATCACCATCTCGAGGGCCATCCCGCTCAATGGCCGCGACGGTTTCTGGCTCGGGAAACACGAGAGAGTTTGCAAATCCACGCATTTCCTCAACGATCTGGGCGGCGCGCAGCGCCAACTGGCACACGATGCGCCCGACCAGCCTTCATCCGCTCGGCTGGTATGGTCCAGATCAATTGGTCCATGTCGAACTCCTCCCAGCGGGCTGCGAGGAGCTTGCCATCGCGCTTCTTGAGAAGGGCCTCTCCAGATCGACAGGCCGTCAAGATGACGAATTCGAGACTTCGAGCGGATACGGAGTTGAGCTTCCTCGTTTTTTGATGAACTCGGGGACAACCGCGTAGGGCATGGCTGGGTGGTGCCCCCGCGCCAGCTTTTCACGCTTCGGAAGCAACGTCTGGAGATGGCCGCGCCACCGCGCCGGATTTGCGCCATCGCGAAGCCCTTTGGCGGCCGCAGCATCAAGCACCCGCTCGACCCGACCTCGGACCCGTGATGCGGTTTCCTGTTTGGTTTTCCAGATCGGTTTCAGAACGGACAGAACATCATCGGTATCGACCTCATCGATCGGCTTGCGCCAAATCCTTCGTGCGTACGTCGCAAGCGTATTCCGCCACTGCTGCCGGTGCTTCTCGTTGCGGAACCCCTCCTCCAGCGCTGTCACGACCTCAATCGCGAATTCCCCCGAACTGCGGCGTTGCATAAACAGGTTTGTTGGCCCTCCGTGGATCCTCACCATTCTCCACAAGCATCCGGCAGTTCGCTGCACTGATGCGTGCGGCCTTGAGTGAGACGGTTTTCAAGCCGCCGAGACCAACCTCGATTTGACGTCCCCCTCGCCAAGACATGAACACCCAGGAGCGCCGTGCCGGTTTTGTCGACGACGAGATAGAGCCCTGCACCGTCCGCACGACGCCCCGGCTTGCTGAGGCTCCGAACCTGCCTGTCAGTCAATCGATTGATCTGCTGGGGGCACCGTCACAACTCTCCCTCGACCTTCAAATCTCACCCTAGGATCTACCCTAGGCAATTTGATGGCTCGCAGGGGATAGTAGTGAACAGATGCGAACGACAAAACCTTCTAACATCTGAAATATATTGAGAAATTAAAACAAGAGCGATTGACAGTGGACGTTCGTTCGGCGGACCCCCTCTCCGCCATGACCGGCCTGTCCAAATACAGCCCCCCAATTACCCCTCAACATTGAAAGGCTGGCCAGACTAGCAGGCTGTCGAGTTTCGATCGTCAGCCTGCAGACTTGCGCGCGAAAACGACCTCTGACGTCATGCTGAACGAGCTGAAGCACGACGATCGAACTGCTGCTCGATCTGACAGCCATCAACAGAAGGCCGAAAAAGCAATTTCAACAGCCTGCTAGAGCATACATCGTGGATGTAGATTTCTACTTAGCTCGTTTGCGTGCCGGTCATACTTGGAGCAGGTAGATCGCAAAAAACTTATGCCGAGCAAGAGAAATGGGCATGATACTCGAGGTCCACCCGCAACAGGATCAGCGCCTACAACTGCGTGCAGATAAGCTCAGAGGGCAAACACCATGGAACCTATTCCTCACGACGGAAGATCCGGTGCTGCATGCTGAGGAACGCCGGCTTTCCAGACTTGTCACGCAGCAACTCACCAACCGTTCCTCGATAGGGGCCATCAGTCATGATAACCATGTCTTTACCCGCGCTGCTCATCGAAATCGGCGGAGGGTTCTCATAGAATTGGACACCTCCTAATGGTTTGAATAAGCGCTCAGCCATGAGCTGGTCGTTGTCAAAATAGAGTTTGTAGTCTTCATTATCCCCTATCCAAAGACCTTCGAAAGGTTCAAGGGAACTACGATCTGCAGCAATTGCAACCAACGGTGTTTTCTCAATATCCAAATACTTTTTGAGAGCCAGTGCGATTACCGCATCGTACACCTCAATACCACGGTCGCTGTTCGTAAGAACAACGATCCCAAATTTCTTATCCGGTGCAAACAGCATCTTGGCGGTCTGACCTGCCGACCGACCGGCATGAAAAACGGTTCGCACACCGCCGATATCCTCAACGAACCACGTAACGCCGTTGTTTTCACTCAGCTCACCTTCGACCAAGGGGCTGTGCGCCATGTCCAGCAACTTTGGAGACAACAGTTGACTGCCGTCCTTGCCCTTGCCGTCAAACTGAAATTGCATCCACTTCATCATATCACTGGCATTACTGAGTATGGCTCCGGCCGGATAGACGCTGCGCGGAAAAGGCGCAAAGCTGACCTTGGGTTTGGACGTTCCGTCATATACTCCGCCATGGCCGACAGCAAAGCGGTCTGCCATGAGTTCCGCCATGAAGAAGGAGGTGTGCGTCATGCCCAGCGGCAGGAACAATTCGTCCTTAACTTTTTGTTCATAAGATTTTGCACGGCTTACGACTTGAATGAGGCGTCCTGCAATGATGAAGTTGATATTGTTGTAGGCCCAGACCTCGCCATAAGGTGTGCGTTGCGGTAGAAATCGAAAAGCCCGCACGGCCTTCTCCAAGGCATCTTCCCCCGAACTGGGATCCTCAAAGTAGTCGCCTTGCCAGCCAGTCCGGTGCTGAAAAAGGTCGATGACCTTCGCCTTTTCTGAAGCCTCTCTATCCAGGACCGAAAACTCCGGGAGATACTTCCGAACCGGGGCTTCGAGGTTGAGCTCTCCGCGTTCTGACATTTTAAGAACGACGGTGGAGGTAAAAGTCTTCGATATGGAACCGATATAAAACACGGTGTCTTCAGTTACAGCCTGAGGATCGTCAGCATTAGTAATGCCGAGGCCGGCCATTTGGACCTTGCCATCGTGAATGATCCCAATGGCTATGCCTGGGACTTTGATCTCGTCCATGAGTCGCTGAGCTTCGCTCTTAATTTCCTCGAACCGCGTGTCCATGTTTTTCTGGGCAGCTGCCGGCATTGGAACGGTCTGCATTGCGCCGATGACCAAGCAGGTAAATAATGCTGCTATCTTTTTCATCTCTCTTATCCTCTCTGTGCGTGGAGGTAATTCAACCGTCTTATCCGACATTCCCGAAGTGGCGTTCCGTGCGGCGTGAGGATCGCCTGAGGCTGCATGCTGAGCAAGTATTTTTCACCCCTAACGGCATCTGCGGTCGCGCCAGCGGCTGGAATTGGGCGGATTGGGCCACGCAGCTGCGGCGTCCTTGCCCGTCGACCATGTTTTTCAGCGTGTCGGGCAGACCTGTCCTGCCGCTTTTATTCAGGTTCGGCCTTGATTTCGGTCACGCGCATGACGGCGGCGCTCAAAGACGGCGGATGGTGGCAAGGATGACGCGCACCATCGGGCCGGCACCTGAAACGCTTCGCAGGAGCCGGACGCGTTCACTTTGACGACGGCAGCGGACATGCCATTGATGTCCGCCAGCGACGAGAGAAGTGGCTCCACAAATTCGGACAGCAGGGGAGGTGGATTGTCTGCCTGACAGCGGGCACGATTGTGCTTGCGAAACAGGAGCTATCGATGACGAGACGACCGAGACGGAACCACTCTGCTGCCTTCAGGGCGAAAGTGGCGATCGCACGATCGCGCAGCTTGCCGCACACTTCGACGTCCATCCCAATCAGATCACAACCTGGAAGTCGCAGCTCGAAAGCGGCGCTGCCGATGTTTTCGGTGCGGGTGGCAGTTCAGCCCCTGCAGCACCGACCGCCGTCGTGCTCGACGGGTACTCACGGCGCGTGCTGTCATGGCGCGTATCGATCACGATGGAGGCGTCATTCTGCGTCGAGACACTCGAGGACGCTCTGGCCACGCACAGCAAGCCGGAGATCTTCAACACCGACCAGGGCTCGCAGTTCACCTGTCCGCATTTGCTGTATAAAAAACAAATACTCACGGCGCGTGCTGTCATGGCGCGTATCGATCACGATGGAGGCGTCATTCTGCGTCGAGACACTCGAGGACGCTCTGGCCACGCACAGCAAGCCGGAGATCTTCAACACCGACCAGGGCTCGCAGTTCACCTGTCCGGCGTTTGCTGGCGTACTGGCGGCGAACGACGTCAAAATGCGCATGGATGGCAAAGGCGCCTGGCAAGACAACGTGCTTCGTCGAGCGGCTTTGGCGCAGCGTAAAATACGAGGCGGTCTATTTGCACGCCTGCGACTGCGTCAGCGCGGCCCGCACCAGGATCGGGCACTATCTCGAATTCTACAATCGCCGCCGCCCGCATTCGAACCTTGACGACCAGACACATGCGTCGCATTCGCCGTCCAGAATTTCCAGAGCACGACAATCTCCCTGTTCAACATCAAGATGGGCGCTCCGCTCGCTGTCGTGGTGGCGGTTGTCTACCTGCTGGGGATGCTGACGGGTGGCAGCGTTGTTTCGCTGTTTAGGTGGGCAGTGTCGGAGGCGACGACGCGAACGAAAGGTTAGGATTCACCGTAGAATCCGTTGCGATGTCCAATCATCCTCGTTCGGGCTCTTTGCAGCAACGCTCTCCTATCAGCGTTGGACCCTGCATCGAAGGTCACACGTAGGAGCCCAGACCAGGCGCAGATGAGGCCATTGGCGAGTGCGCGATGCGGGCGCCAGTCTAGTGTTCTGACTCAGTCGGTTGGCTCCTGCCCGTGAAGTTGTAGCTCACGAGCCCGTCGGTGACGACGTGGGCTTCGGTCGCGATTTCGTGGTCGGCGAAGGCTTTCAATGTCGTCTCATCGTTATTGTCGGCGTGCGCGAGATGTACTCTGCCGTTGGCTTCCGCCGCCACCAGCACCAGCTGCTTGTTTGGACCGCCCGCCGCCGATCAAGCCTACGCTTGCGGAACCACAGGCCTGCGAGCCCGCCGAGCGCAGTTTGTGCAGCCACCTCCAGGCGGTTTCGCAGCTGCCGAACCCCATGATGCGCTGCAGATCCTTGGCCGAGATGCCGGTGCGCCGCGTTTTGATCTCGAAGATCCCCGGGAATCACATCTTCAACGGCTTGCGCGTCTTCTCAAGCACCGCGCACCGTGCCTGCGGTGAGCGACGTCTGATGCCTGCAGTCCGCGCATTCGAATTTGGCGCCGTCACCCAGCGTCCACAGTCTGTTGGAGCCGCAGCGTGCGCAGTCAGGCACTCCACGCCAGCGTGCCGCGATCAGGTAGGCGCGGCAGTCCTCTTCGCTCGAGCAAGCGCTCATCGAACTCGGTCGCCATCTTCGGAAACTCACGCCACAAGCTGTTCTGCATCTCGCTCGACATGGGACCATCATCCTTGATGGCCACGACTTAAGCCGCGATTGCACCGGCAAGCGGCCGCTCCAGACGACATGTAATCCTCGTCGATGTCGCGTTTGATCAGTCAGGTTTCCGCCATCTTTGATACGTTGAATTGATGAGTTCGGCGACCGACGGGAAGCTTGACTCAGTCTCGCTACCTGACATCCTGGCGGCGCCGCCCTCGTTGATAAAGCGGAGGCGAAGGCCATCAAGGTTTCGGCTGAAGGTAAAATTATTCGTAGCGGCCAACTGATTGGACCTCAGCTGCGGTAGCTCAAGTCAACGAAGGAAAAAACTAAAATGCGTTTCTTGTCAGCTTGGATATTGGCCCTCGTTGCCAGTAGCACCGTTGTCCTGGCGAACGACCTCGTCATCCTGAATGGCCGGGTCATGGATCCAGAGACGTTGTTTGACTCTGTTGCCAACGTGGCCGTCAAGGACGGACGCATCGTTGCGATCACCAAAGAACCCATCACGGGCAAGCAGACCATTGATGCCAAGGGCCATATCGTGGCACCGGGTTTCATCGACACCCATTTCCATTTTCAAATGCCGATCGGCTATTCCCTCGGGTTGCGCGACGGGTTGACCACCAGCATGGATTTCGAGATGGGCTGTGCGGGTTCCTATATCGCCGCCTGGTACAAAGCACGTGAAGGCGTGACCGGCGCCAACTATGGCTGCGCGGTCAGCCACGAGTTTGCCCGCGCGATGTTCATCGACGGGTCAGACGGCGCCGATTACCTGAAAGACGGCCCCATAGCCGCTTTAACAACCCGGGCGAAAACTGGCTGGAGCCAGACGCGCCCAACTCTGGAACAGGGCAACGCAATTCTTGCGGAGATTGACAAGGGCTTGCAGGCTGGCGCCCCCGGCGTCGGCAGCACCGTCGGCTACATGAGAGAGGGCGTCTCATCACGCGAGATGTACGAAATTCAGAAAGCCGGGGCACGGTATGGCCGCCCGACCGGCGCCCATACCCGCTATACGCTCGGCACCGACACGACCGAGAATAACGGCGCGCAGGAACTCATTGCCAACGCCGTGTCGCTTGGCGCCCCGGCGATCGTCCTGCACTTCAACAATGACGGCTGGCGGCTTGCTCACGAAACGATCATCAAGCTTCAGGAACAGGGCCACAACATCTGGGGTGAAGTCTATCCCTACGCGGCGGGTTCCACCACGATCAATGCGTCGTTCCTGGAGCCCAAGAGCTGGATCGACGTATTCGGCAGACGCTATGAAGATACCATGCTGGATCCGGTCACGGGTAAGTACTATACCCTCGAGACCTACAAGGCCACCGTCGCATCCGAACCGACCCGGCCGATCGTCATATTCAAGCAGCCCAAAGAAAACGAGGCGAAGTGGCTGACGCTCAAGGGCGTGACCATGGCAAGCGACGGGGTTGGTGCCACGCCGTACGACGCCCCGTGGGATTACCCGTTCGAGAAACTGGGCGGAACCCACCCCCGCACGGCTGGCGCCCGCGGCGCTACGATCAGGCTCGGTCGGGAAAACAACATCCCGATGATGCAGCTGATGTCGATCCTCAGCTACAACGCTGCCAAACATCTGGGCGCGATCGGCCTGAAATCCATGCAAGAACGCGGCCGCATCCAGGCTGGCATGGTTGCCGATATCGTGGTGTTCGACCCCGAACTCTTCAGGGACAATTCAACTTACGAAAAGGGCGCAATCCCGTCGACGGGCATGAAAGCCGTGATCGTCAACGGTCAGGTCACTGTGCGTGACGACGTGCTGCTTCCTGTCTTCGCTGGTCAGCCGATCCGGTTTGCCCCGGAAGACAAGCCGCGCTTCGAGCCGATCTCGGAAGCGGCGTGGAATGCCGAATTCTCGACCGGCATGCCTTTGCCATCTGACTTCTCGGGCGCCTTTCCCCAGAAAGTCGAAAACTGATTGCGAGAAGCTTGAACAAGGAGACGGGATCATGCGGTTTTTGAGCTCTGTCTTTGTGGCGGCCATGTTGGTCGCCACGCAAGCGTCTGCAAAACCCGAGGTGATCCAGTTTTCAGACCTTGTGGATCCTTTGGCCGTCGCCTTCGACGATCCCTATAGAGACATGGGGTTTCAATTGCTGAATGAGTTGAAGCTCGTTGTGGAGCTGGATCAGAAACTCACGAACGACAAACTTGCGCCGGAGGAGCGTGCGCGCCTAGAAGCTCGTCGCGTGGCCGCTCAGGAAAAGTTAAAAGCGAACGGCCAAGACGTCGATGCGCTGTTGAGCCAGCGCTGGATCGTCGCCAAGAAGCGACAGGCTGCCCGCATGGCCACCAACCCAATTTTCGACGGAGCCGAGATCACCCTCTCGGGCTACCTGATCCCGGCACCACGGGCTGTCGACGGCAGCGGGTTCGGCTATCTGGTATCCCAGGTGGGGATGTGCAGCCACCTTCCGCCACCGCCGCCAAATCAGCTCGTACGGGTCAAGCTGCGTGCGGATCAGGGGAGCCAGAGCCAGTCTCTCTATGTGCCGGTTCGAATTTCGGGAGCGCTGCACGTGGAGAAAAGCGATGCAACCATATTTATTCTCGATGGAAAGGCACGCATGCTCAGCGGCTGGACCCTCGAAGCCAAAACCATCGACTTATCTGTTGCTGGAAAACAGCAGCAGAATTGACGTTTGACATTCGTCCGAACAAAATCACAAGAGCGGATGGACTGACCCTGCACCTTGAGAAGCGCGATCTCCTCGCGCTCGGCCAATGACAGATACCGCACGGAGAGCGGCTTTGCCGCGGAGCTGAACATCATTGGTGGCATGCCGCCTGCCTTTCGGAACCATCTGGTCCCTACAGGCTGCGACACGCCAGCTTGGAGCGCAGCATCTTCGCTGCTCCGCCCCTTGGCAATCGCCCGCCAAAATCTTGTCTGCTCATCGCGTCCCGCAACAGGCGGTCGTCCTGGTGACGCCAGTGGTGCTCGTTCTGACCGTCGTGAGCGCCACCGTCATGCGCGTGACCGAAATCCAGGCCGGACCTGAACAAAAGCGGCAGGACAGGTCTGCCCGAAACGCTGAAAAACATGATCGACGGGCAAGGACGCCGCAGCTACGTCGCCCAATCCGCCCAATTCCAGCCGCTGGTGCGACCGCAGACGCCGTTCGGGGTGAAAAATACTTGCTCAGCAAGCAGCCTCAGGCGATCCTCACGTCGCACGGAACGCCACTTCGGGAATGTCGGCGTAAGTAGCTGGCGACGAAGCGGCTGGGCCGAACATGGCAATGCTGAGCAAATAAAAGTGGAGTTTTTGGCATGAATAAAAACTTCTCGCGATCGATCATTCTGGTGGTCTTCGCGCTGACGATCAGCCCGAGCTTTTCGCAGGCCCAGACCAATGTTTCGAAACAGGTAATTGAGAAGGCAGAAGCCGCTATTAGCAAGATCCGAAAGGCGTGCGCTGCAGACATCAACAGCTTCTGCTCCAAGGTCACGCCCGGCGAAGGGCGGTTGGCGCTTTGCATGCTTGCACATGAAGACAAGGTCAGTGACGGTTGCTTTGCAAGCGTTTTCGATGTTGCTGACACCATCGATCTGGCGCTCAGCAACATCTCTCGAGCTGCTGACGTTTGCGAGAAAGAAATCGATACCCATTGTGCCAATGTCGAGCCCGGCCAGGGCCGCGTTGCGCAATGCCTGATCGATAAAGAGTCCGAACTCTCTTCAGCCTGCCGCGGGGAAGTCGCAGGTGTAAAAGCGCGCTTGGCAAAATAACGCAACCTGAAAAAACTAAAGCTTTCTAGTCTGGCGAATGAACTTATCGGGTTCGAGTACTTAATAGTGTCAAATGTAACGTGAACAACCGATAATGTATCTTCCAAAATATGCTCGTGTGCTGGCGCCCGCATTGTTGATTGCTGTGCTTTCAATTGGCTTGCAATCCGCTAAAGCTCAGGCGCCGGCCAACGCCCTAAATCAGGATTGCGGCGCCGATTCCCAGCGCTTCTGCAATTCCATTACGCCGGGCGAGGGGCGGGCGGTTGCATGCCAAATATCCCCTAAATGCCGACCTGGAGGCGCCAGCCTGTGACTTGATGTCGAATACGCGTTGTTGACGACCATAGTAAGATGTATTCTGGGAAGAAGCGCCATCTGCGATCGCGACTGTCTTACGAGTAGACAGGAATTCTATTATTGTTATGACGAATGCCCGAAATCAATGGATCGCAGTGGTTCAACCGGCCCTGCCAAGAGCAGCGCTGAGTTGGCTCGTGGCATCCATGTTCTTTGGCGCGGCGCTGACGCCGTCGCTGATGCCACGAGACCCTATTGCGCAGGGATTTCTCGCAGGCAGTACAGCGATGATCGGGTATGGCCTCGGCCACCTTCTTAGGCTCGCCTGGGAATTTCTGGGGCTTCCTCATCCGGCTCCGCAGTGGCGCTCCCAAATCCAAAAGGCAACTTATATATGTACCGTTCTTATAGCGGTGGTTTGCCTTTGGCGTGCAGCAGCTTGGCAGAATATGACGCGGGCTGTGATGGAGTTGCCCCCCGTTGCATCGGCCCATCCCCTGACGATCGCGGTGGTGGCCATGTTGACCTTCGCGGTGCTGTGGGGGCTCGTCTTGGTATTCCGGATCGCTCTGCATCGTGCCCGCAGCCTGCTCGACAGATATGTCCCGCCCCGGGTCAGCCTTCTCAGCGGATTTGTCTTCGTTGCGTGGTTTTTCTGGGCTGTCGGTGAGGGCGTGTTGGTGCGCTACGGATTTCAGATCGTTGACTCCACTTTTGAGGCGGCTGATCATCTTTTTTTGCCGGGCAATGAGCGGCCGTCTGATCCAAACCGCACTGGAAGCGCCCAATCCCTGATTGCTTGGAACCTACTCGGCAAATGGGGACGTGACTATATCGACCGGACGCCGGGCAAGGATGAGATCGCCGCCTTTGCCGGACCAGAGGCGGTCGAGCCGGTGCGTGTCTATGTCGGTCTGGGGGCGGCTGAGACCGTGCAAGCGCGCGCCGATCTCGCGATCCAAGAGCTGATCCGGGTCGGTGGCTTCGAGCGCTCGGCGCTTGTTGTCATGGTGCCGGTTGGCACGGGCTGGATGGACCCAGGAGGACAGGATACACTTGAGTTCATCCTCGGTGGCGATGTCGCCACGGTGGCTGTTCAGTATTCCTACCTGAAGGGCGCACTTTCAGTGCTCGCGGATACAAAAATCGGTCTGGCACAATCGAGGGCCTTGTTCCAAACGATTTACCGACACTGGAGCCAGCTGCCCAAGAATACCCGCCCGAAATTCTATGTCCATGGGCTTAGCCAGGGTGCACAAATCTCTCAGCAGACCTTGCCGCTTCTGGACCTGCTCGATGATCCGATCCATGGGGCGCTGTGGGCCGGATCGCCCTTCTTCAGTCCGCTCTGGAGCCATGTCCGTGACACTCGGCAAACCGGAAGCCCGGCTTGGTTGCCGCGTTACGGCAACGGCTCGCTTGTTCGTGTGGCCAACCAGAAGACAGGCCTGAGCCAATTCGATGCGCCATGGGGGCCGATGCGCTTTGTTTTCCTGAATCATGGTAGCGATCCGATCGTCGCATTTTCGTTCGACAGCGCCTATGCTCGACCGCAGTGGCTTGCGAAACCGCGCGCCTTTGATGTTTCGCCCGAATTGCGTTGGTTTCCATTCGTTACGATGCTTCAGGTTGCCTTGGATACGGGGCTCGCCCTCGATATCCCTGGTTATGGCCACTACTATACCGCGCGCGACTACATCGATGCGTGGGCTGCAGTCCTTGACCCGCCTGGCTGGAGTCCGGAGAGAAGCGCGGAATTGAAAAGAGTTTTCGACAAGCGGGCGCCGGCCTTTTGATCTCGCTAAACACCCGGAATATCTCCCAACCTCTGCAAAGCGGGAAACAATAATATCTCGTTTGCCCTCAATCTTGCCCGGCTCGTAAGGGCAATATACGATTTTGTCCTATCTCGACCCATCGGAGCCGAGCGGAGGCCGCCATCCAGTCAAGAAACGGCGCCCCCGCCGAATCCAGTCTGACATGCACGGTTTCTGATTAGTTGCTGAAGCCGTCCTCGCGCTATAACAGGCGAGTTATTTCCCTTTTGACCTGCTCCTTGATAGGTTCAGCCGCCTCAAGGATTTCCTTGGCCTTGTAGAAATCCAAGGCATGGAACCGCGCCACGTCCGGACTCAGCAGGACGCTTGGGCTCGAACTCAGCCGCTTTGCCTGAACGATGTTGTGCAAAGCGATCTGCGTTGCAGCGATCGTCAATTCAATGGCGTTCGGCTTTTGAGCGTCGGCATAGTCTTGCCGACCTGTCAGGTCGACGGCGACTACGTGCTTTGCATGGTTCGTGACAACGTCAAAAGGGGTTGGATTGACGAAGCCGCCATCGATCAAGAGGCGGCCTTCGTGGCGGACCGGTGCCAGCAGTGCTGGTAGGGCGCACGAGGCGCCAAGCGCTGGCAGTAACGGGCCGCTGCGTAGGACGACCTCGGACTGAGCAAGATAATCGGTCGTGACGATCAGCAATGGAATTGAGAGTTTCTCGATTTTGTCAGGCAGGCTGTTTGGCAGAACGATCTCAAATAGCTTGTCTGCCTCGATGATTGCAGCGTTGGAAAGCTTGAAAATGGCGGTCCACGATGCTGCTGGCGCGGAGACAAGTCGCTTGATCAAAACACTTCGCTTTTCGAATAGCTCGATCGCGAACGAGCGGATGTCGCTACCCTTCATCCCGTTAGCGTAGCACGCGCCAATAAGTGAGCCCATTGACGTACCGGCTATAGCTTTGGGCTTTACGCCGAGATCGTCGAAAGCCTCCAACACGGGGATGTGAGCAAGGCCGCGGGCGCCGCCACCACCGAGTGCCAGGGCCACGCCACCACCTGTCGACGCGGAAGAGCGGGATCCCTCCGAACTCACGGGTGCTGGGCAAAGCACTCCCGCTGCGCCACACACGGAAGAAACGACAAACGCACGGCGATTGACCATTAGCACAGACTTTCCGGAGAGCAACCTATCTCAGACGTCAGCCATTAGTGTGTCATGGTAATGGCGCGTCAATTGGAGTCCACGACCCAAGTGTCAGTGACGATCACGACAATGACAGCGAACGTCCAGCTGTTGCAACTGATCGGCAGCAAGACAGCCTGGCTCGAAATACGCCTTGACCGATCGTGATCTGACATCACAACTGCGAAGTTCGTGACTGTGTGAGCGGATTGGAACTCCAAAAACTTAAACTTTCATCGCCTCGTCGAGCTCACCTAACCTTCGTGTTATTAGGGCAACCCGTTCATCTCGACGATCCAGAAAATGCTCCCGAATAGTAAGGCATGCTCGCAACAATTTTTGCGCTTCTTTTAGGTTGCCTTGGAGCGCTTTCAGCCGCCCCGACGGCACTGAGCGACTTTGGTACTACGGCCTAAGTTCTTTTGAGCATGCGGAACACCCCTCTCCGTCGAAAAACGATCGCTGGGGCGCACCGGCAGAACGTGCGCCCCCGATCGATTTACCCACTTACTGCTTCGCCACCGGAGCCAGGTAGAAGTGGTCAAACAGCATGCGGGCGATCTCGGCAATCGCCCGATCCCTGTCCGACACGGATGTCTTGCTGCTATTCGTGAACACGGCGATGGCAAACCGCCGACCGTCGGGGAGCGTGACATAACCGACGTCGTTGGCAATTCCGCCCACTGTTCCGGTCTTGTGCGCTACGGGCGTCCCCTTCGGCAGCAATCCCTTGAGCCGGCCAACGCCGGTGCGCGTGCGCGACATGACTCCCAGCAGGAACTCGCGACTTTTCGGGCTCATCGCTGTGCCACCGTCGATGGCAAGCAGGAGTTTCAGCATCGCAAGGGGCGTTGTGTGGTCGCGGGGATCCGCCTCGAAGTCCGGATTGGGATCAACCTGGGCCGCCCACAGCCCCGGGTCCTTGCGGATGGCCTCAGCCACAGCTTTTGGCGAGGCCGCCGGCAGCTTATAGAAATCCTTGAGAATCTCTTGGGTCGTCCGATCGACCCTGAAATCGGTGATCCCGAGCCTGCGCAGGTTCTCGGTCACCGCCGCTGCTCCGCCTGCCAGCCCCATGTTGACGTCGGTCGCCGTGTTGTCGCTTTCCGTGATCATCACCTCCATCAGGTTCGCCACCGAAAGCTGAATCCCGGGGTGGGGGAATGTTTCGGCAAGCGCGATTTCGCCGCTGACGTACATGTCGGACGGGACCTCGACCAGTTGGTCGAGACTGAGTTCCCCCTTGTCCACGCGGGCCATCACGGCGGCCGCAATGGCCACCTTGTAGGTGCTGGCCATGGCGAAGGCCTCATCGCCATTGAGCGCGATAATTTTCTTGCCGCCGATTTCCTGCGCCGCGAACCCTATGCGCCCGGCAAGTCCTTTCGCGACATGCGCGATCTTAGCCGCAACGGGCTGTCCATCAGTTGCTTGGCCGTATGCGGGGCTGAAGGCAGACGCGATCGTGATCATAAATACTAGGGTAAGATGGCGATATTGCATTTGCTGGTGCTCCTTTGTGTCCGTCATCAAATCTTTGAGGCCCGCGGGTCTCGATCTAGTAGAGGATCTGGGTCATTTGTTCGCTTGATTGAAGCGGCTTGCCTTTTATGTTGCCAGCGGCACCGCGTCATCAACGACGATCGCGTTCTTCTGGGCTGCCATGTAGTTTTTGCTCTTGGGTATATCGTCAAACGCACTGGCCCGCGCCGTCTTCGGTAAGGCCGCTTGAACCAACCCAGCTCCGAGTAATACTGTCAACGCAAGGAACTTCCACCGCTTCACATAATTTACTCCATGGTTCGTATCATTTTCGAATTGTTCCGGGGAATCTACCTGCAAAACAGAAAGTCAGATTAATCTCCGAAACTGATGCAAAATTTGATCAGGCCCGATTTCAGAAAAGCTTTACCAGGTCTGGCTTCATGGAATAGCCGATAGAGACGGGTGCCTGCCCATCGGCATAATTGACCGACTCCTCCGTGCTTTCCGCTACAAGCTTGCCAATGATCCAGACCGGCTCGTACAGGCCTGCGATGGTGATTCCAGCGGGATAGCGGACAAGAACAATCTGATTGGGCGGTGGCGGCGGTGTATGTATGCAGGCACCGACAGTTGGAACGAGAAGGAACTCGACGACCTTCTGGTCATTGAATTCCAGCGGCAAAACGTATCCCGGAAGGCGGACGCTGGTACCGACCAGCTTCTCGTTTACCCCGGAAACCGCAGCCTTGCGCTTCTCCATAATCGCCAGACGCGCGGCAAACAGAGCGTCGACGTCAAGGCCGGCTTTGGTCAGCTGTAAGCGCAGTACCTTCGCGTCGGCACGCGCTTTGGCGTCATTGCTCCGTTCGATTTGGGCCTCCAGACGCAAGATCTTCCGCAGCGCGTCCATCTGTTCGTCGGAAAGTTTCTCAAACGGGTTTTCAATTGCGGCGACCGGAGGGGCAAGCATATTCCAGGAGATTGTTTGCGGCTCAGACGCAAGCGAAATCGCTGGGAGCGTTGCGAGCAAAAAGATTGAAATAATGCGCGCGATCATGATTGTTGCTACCTCCTTCTTCTTGCCCGCCATGGGCGTGCGGATCAACTGCGTCACCAGCGTCCGGCACTCAATCTACCAAGCTGTCGACGATTAATATTCAAACAGGAAACAGAAATATGATCTTGGAAGTATTCGGATGGATTTGCGTCTAGAATTTGTCTCCCGGAATTTATCCGGGAAACAAAGTCAGCCTATTGGATCGTGTTTTTATAAATCTTTCCGTCCTTCATGATCAGGGCAAAGTTCTTATTCGCATCGCCAACGAGATCAAGGTTTTCCAGAGGATTGCCGTCGACCAGGATAAGATCGGCATAGGCGCCTACCTTGATCACGCCAAGCGGGCCTTCCTGATAGGGGTGGCGCGGACCGCTCAGCTTCAGCAGCTCGGCGTTGTCCGATGTCACCATCTTGAGCGCCTCGTAGGGAGTGAACCAGTTCTTCAGCTTGGTCACCATCTTGCCCTGCTTCGCCGCGGCCGCAGGATCGAACAACATATCCGTGCCGAAGGCGATCTTCACGCCCATCGCCTTCGCAGCCTTGTAATTCCTGCCGGTTCCATCGGTGGCTACGACCCACTTCGCGTTCATATCGGCAGTGGGGAACACCAGCCTGTCCTCGTCGTCGATGAGCGGCTGCGCGCTCAGCCAGACGCCGTTATCCTTCATCAACTGGAGGGTCTCTTCTTCCATGATGAGATTGCCGTGTTCGATCGTCTTGATCCCGGCCTTGATCGCCCTTTGGATTGCCTTGTCCGTAAAGATGTGCGCAGCGACATAGGTGTTCCAGTTCTCCGCCACACCGACGATCGCCTGCATCTCTTCGAGAGAGTACTGGGTGACGTCCAACGGGTCATAGACAGAACCCACACCGCCGCCGCCCGCGATCTTGATCTGGGTCGCGCCCATCCGCAGGATTTCGCGGGCCTTGCGCGTTACATCCGGAACACCGTCGCCAATGGCGACCATTCCGACGCGCTCCAGGTAAGGCAGCGAGTCCGATGGCTGACGCGGCACGTCATTATAGGCAGAAAAATCAAAGTGGCCCCCGGTTTGACCCAGCGGCGGTCCGGACACCAACATGCGGGGGCCGGGGAATTTCCCGGCATCGATGGCCTTCTTGACCGCGAACGGGTTTCCACCAATGTCTCGGACGGTCGTGAACCCGCGCATCAGCACCTGTTCGTTGCCCAGCAATCCGGCAATCGTAATATCACCCATATCGGCGCTGTTCAGAAGCTGCCCTATTGGCATATTCGCGAGGTAGGTGTGCCAGTGCACGTCGATCATGCCAGGCATCATGGTGCGGCCGCCACCATCGATCACCGTCCCCCCCGCGATGGCCAACGGTTCGGTCGACACCGCGGTGATCTTGTTGCCCGTCACCACGACATTGGCGTTTTTGATCAGGGCTTCGTTCACGCCGTCAAAGACGTTGACGTTGGTGAACAGGATCGGCCCGGAGGCCTCCTGAGCCGCCGCCGGCAAGGCGACGCTGACAGCGACGGCAAGCACCGCCGTCAAGGTCTTTAGGTTCAGTTTCTCCATTGGATTTCACCTATTGTCGATGCAGCGGGTTTTTACTGGAGAGTTCAATCTGCGCCGTGCAGGATCGCCCTTCTAAGTCAGTGGGTCTGCTTTGGTTGAAGCGCACCGGCAGAGCGCGCGCCCCCGAGAGGTTTACCCACCTATTGCTTCGCCACCGGAGCCAGGTAGAAGTGGTCAAACAGCGTGCGGGCGATCTCGGCAATCGCCCGATCCCTGTCCGACACGGATGTCTTGCTGCTGTTCGTGAACACGGCGATGGCAAACCGCCGACCGTCGGGGAGAGTAATATAACCCACGTCGTTGGCAATTCCGCCTGCGGTTCCGGTCTTGTGCGCTACGGGCGTTCCCTTCGGTAGCAATCCCTTGAGCCGGCCAACGCCGGTGCGCGTGCGCGACATGACCCCCAGCAGGAACGCGCTGCTCTTGGCGCTCATCGCCGTGCCACCGTCGATGGCAAGCAGGAGTTTCAGCATCGCAAGGGGCGTTGCGTGGTCGCGGGGATCCGCCTCGAAGTCCGGATTGGGGTCAACCTGGGCCATCACCAGCGCCGGGTTCTTGCTGATGGCCTCAGCCACAGCTTTTGGCGTGGCCGCCGGCAACTTATAGAAATCCTTGAGAATCTCTTGGGTCGTCCGATCGACTCTGAAATCGGTGATCCCGAGCCTGCGCAGGTTCTCGGTCACCGCCGCTGCTCCGCCTGCCAGCCCCATGTTGACGTCGGTCGCCGTGTTGTCGCTTTCCGTGATCATCACCTCGATCAGGTTCGCCACCGAGAGCTGGATCCCGGGGTGGGGGAATGTCTCGGCAAGCGCAACGACGCCGGTGACGAACATGTCGAGCGGGACTTCGACAAGTTGGTCGAGCCTGAGTTCCCCCCTGTCCACGCGATCCAGCACGGTCGTGGCGATCGCAACCTTGTAGGTGCTGGCCATGGCGAACGACTCATTGCCATTGAGCGCGATGACTTCCTTGCCGCCGATTTCCTGCGCCGCGAACCCTATGCGCCCGGCAAGTCCTTTCGCGACATGCGCGATCTTGGCCGCAACGGGCTGTCCATCAGTTGCCTGGCCGTAAGCGGGGCTGAAGGTAGCCGCCGCGGAAACCGCGAGAGCCATGATAACATGACGATATTTCATATTTGCTCTCTCCTTCTATGCGATGAGATTGGGAATGTCGCGATCAGTTGCCGCCATCCGCCGGAAAGGCAGGCGTGACATCGGGCATCCAATCCTCATTTCGTCATTGACTGGTTTCCTTGAAAAACACCCCCATCATAATCAGGCTCGCGCCTGAACTAAGCATCTGGATTCCGAGCAGGGTCCCGAGCAGAACCAGCGTCGCACCCGGCGATGACAAGAGAATTATTGCCAGGACGACAGACACTGCCCCCGCGAACAACAGGGGCCAAAAGAACCGTGTGTCTCTGACGCGGAAGGCGAACAGGATCTGGACGATGCCGCTTGCCGCGAGGAGGATCAGCAGCAGGGTAGATAGCGATATGATGCCGGCAAGCGGGTTGGCCATGAATGACCAGCCCAGAAAGGCTGTCAGAGCGCCAAGGCACCAGGTCAGTATCCTGTGGCCCAGGCCTTCAGTCCAGAACCCAAGGGCAATTTGCAAAGCGCCGCCAAGCAAGAGAAACATGCCCGTAACCGTAACAATAGCCGCGGACGCGATCACGGCATTGAACAGCACGACGACACCGAGAGCGACTATCAGCACCCCAAGCCAGAAATATTTCGTCGAAATTTTCATCGCCATAGCCGGTTCTTCCTTATCTGAGCATTTTATCGAGGAGACGGAGATCAAGAACCGCATGATCCCGTCTCCTCATTTTAGTTTCTCACCATCAGTTTTCGACTTTCTGGGGAAAGGCACCCGTGAAGTCAGATGGCAGAGGCATACCGGTCGAGAATTCAGCATTCCACGCCTCTTCCGAGATCGGCACGAAGCGCGGCTTGGCTTCGGGTTCAAACCGGATCGGCTGACCGGCGAAAACCGGAAGCACTTTGTCGTCACGCACAGTGACCTGACCGTTGACGATCACGGCTTTCATGCCCGTCGAAGGGATTGCGCCCTTTTCGTACGTTGAATTGTCCCTGAAGAGTTCGGGGTCAAACACCACGATATCGGCAACCATGCCTTTCTGGATGCGGCCGCGTTCTTGCATGGATTTCAGGCCGGTAGCGCCCAGATGTTTGGCCACGTTGAAGCTGAGGATCGACATCAGCTGCATCATCGGGATGTTGTTTTCCCGACCGAGCCTGATCGTAGCGCCGCGGGCGCCAGCCGTGCGGGGGTGGGTTGCGCCCAGTTTCTCGAACGGGTAATCCCACGGGGCGTCGTACGGCGTGGCAGCAGTCGCATCGCTGGCCATGGTCGCGCCCTTCAGCGTCAGCCACTTCGCCTGGTTTTCTACTGGCTGCTTGAACAGAACGATTAGCTTGGACGGTTCGGATGCGACGGTGGCCTTGTAGGTCTCCAAGGTGTAGTACTTACCCGTGACCGGATCCAGCATGGTGTCTTCATAGCGTTTACCAAAGCCGTCGATCCAGCTCTTGGGCTCCAGGAACGAAGCGTTAATCGTGGTGGAACCCGCCGCGTAGGGATAGATTTCACCCCAGATGTTGTGGCCCTGTTCCTGAAGCTTGGTAATCATCTCCTGTGCAAGCCGCCAGCCGTCGTTGTTGAAGTGCAGCACGATCGCCGGGGCGCCAAGCGACACGGCGTTGGCAACGAGTTCCTGCGCGCCGTTATTCTCTTGCGTGTCGTTGCCGAGCGTATAGCGGGTATGGGCGCCGGTCGGGCGGCCATACCGTGCCCCGACTTTCTGCACCTCGTACATCTCGCGTGATGAGACGCCCTCTCTCATGTAGCCGACGGTGCTGCCGACGCCGGGAGCGCCAGCCTGCAAGCCCTTGTCAATCTCCGCGAGAATTGCGTTGCCCTGTTCCAGAGTTGGGCGCGTCTGGCTCCAGCCCGTTTTCTTCCGGGTTGTTAAAGCGGAAATGGGGCCGTCTTTCATATAGTCGCCGTCTGCCCCGTCGATCACCATCGCGCGGGCAGATTCGTGGCTGACCGCGCAGCCATAGTTGGCGCCGGTCACGCCTTCGCGTGCCTTGTACCAGGCCGCCATATAGGATCCCGCACAGCCCATCTCGAAATCCATGGCGGTGGTCAACCCGTCGCGCAACCCGAGGGAATAGCCGACCGGCATTTGAAAGTGGAAGTGCGTGTCGATGAAGCCCGGCGCCACGATATGGCCCTTGGCATCAATGGACTGCTTGCCCGTGATGGGTTCTTTGGTGATGGCAACAATGCGGCCATCTTTGATGCCGACGTTGGCGACACTGTCAAACAGCGTCTCAGGGTCCATGACCCGGCCGTTGTTGATAACAAGATCGTAGGTTTGCGCAAAGCTGCCCGACGCGGTCAGCGCACACAAAACGAGGCTCGTTGCCAATACGCGTGTCCATTTCATAATCATGCCCCTTCTCCTCATGACTGAAAATACCAAGAAGTCCTTTTGGCAATTTCTTCCACCGAGTATGACTCACTGGTTCGGGTCAAATTCCCTGGGTTCGATAGAAATTTGGTCCAGCCGGCCCTTTTCCTGCACCGGAAAACGGATCGGTTTACCCGGAAAGACCTTTTGCACTTCGGAATCTTTCACGACCACGACACCGTTCACCAGCACGTAGGGAATGCCGGTAGAGGGCAACGCGCCCATGCCTGGCTCGTACGTGCTGTTATCAGTGACCGTGTCCGGGTTGAAGACGACGATGTCGGCATCGGCACCCACCTGCACCCGGCCCTTGGTCCTGAACTGGCTGATGCCGCCCAGCTCATCAAGGTACTTGGCGTGCAGGTAGCTCATCTTGGAAATGGCTTCCATCAAAGGCATGTTCTTGTCTTCACGCACCATGCGCAGCACCTTGGCGCGGGTACCTGCACTACGCGGGTGAACTGACTTGCCTTCATAAGGTGAATCCCATGGGTAGTATTGGCCCTTTGCGTCCTGGATCGCCATCCCGTCAGAAACAACAACAACTCCTGGCATAGCCATCCATTTAGCGATGTGCTCAGGGGAGTTGTTGAAAATCAAAATCGTTCTGCCCGGATCATTCTTGCGAACGTCCTCATACATCGCCTTATCCCAACGCGTGCCGTCAAGGTTGGAGACGTTCGAATAGGTTATATTCATCTGAGCCATGCTCAACTCTGTGAGAATATCTGTCGAAGCAACGGTACCGCCCGCTGCATAGGGGTAAACCTCACCCCATACTTTGGCCCCTCGCTTTTCTCTTGCGTCGTTGACGAGCGGGATCGTGTACTCCCAGTCCATGTTGCTGTTCAGGTGTGAAGCCAGGAAAGCTGCATCCAAAACCATGGCATTGACCAGCATTTCCTGAACACCCAATAGTCCCGCGGTGGGAGGTCTGACACCCGCAAAACGGACATGCGCATTCGAAACGCGACCGTATTTTGATGCCAACTCCTGGTATTTATACAATTCGTACTGGCTCACGCCCGTGGTCATATAGCCGACTGGAATGCCCACGCCCAAGGCGCCTTGGCGAAGGCCTTCATCGACGATACTCATGATCTTGGTCATCTGCTCCTTGTTGGGCAGAGTGGCAGTCCAGCCTGGCTTGCGTCCTTCTTTCTTAGCCTTTGCGACGGCGCGACCCACCATAGGGAACAGGCCGCCCATGTCATTGGCACCAGCCACGACTTCAGGACCGTCCAGCACCAATCCACGGGCAAGCGTTGCGAGCACGACCATGCCGTAGTTGGCCTGGGTTTTACCCTCGGCCTCTGCATACCATTTCGCGATATCGCCGGCGCCCGCTTCGAAATCCATCTGGGTGGTCAAGCCATCGCGCAAATTGACCTTGCGACTGAACGGATCTGTAGCGTGCTGGTGCGAATCGATAAAGCCCGGGGCAACGACGTGGCCTTTGGCCTCGATGGCTTCCTTGCCCTTGATTGCGTCCTCGGTGATGGCAACGATTTTGCCATCCTTTATCCCAACATTCCGCACGCCATCAAAGTTGGTCTCGGGGTCCATCACCCGGCCGTTCAGTATGACAACATCGAAGTCTTGGGCTTGGACAGAAACCGATATTCCTACAATCATGAAGACTGCAGACATCAAAGAAATCAGAAATTTTCGCATACCAATTCACCTGTTTCGTATTGCCGCCGAACCTAGCCTCTCAAGATATCAACCATGGCGCCACCCTGAACGACCAAACACGACAACGACGTGGATTATTAGTCGTTTGGAGCGGGCGCAGATGAGCGCAATCGGCGGTCAGCCGGGCCAGCGGCCCCATGAGGAGGCGCGCCGTCACCTATCAGTTTCCGCATCCTGCAATGGATGAACGGACGCGCTGGTCAACGAAAACATAGTCTTCACGCCCTCCCGATCAGCCTAAGTCCTCCTCACGATAGCCACTCGCCCAACGCAAGCCGGCAGTGTTTTTCAGAGAACGACTTGACCTGAGAAGGAAATGATACCTGGTGCCGACACAGCGCACCCGGTCCCGACTTGCTTTGGGAACGTTGCCTGTCGGAAGATTATGGACGAGGATTAGATTATGAGGGCGACCAGTTAGTCGCTATCATTTCGAGTTTTGCAAAATCTCAAACTGTTTCCGATAGTCGCTTGGCAGCA
Organism: uncultured Alphaproteobacteria bacterium; assembly: GCA_963696075.1. Taxonomy (GTDB): domain Bacteria; phylum Pseudomonadota; class Alphaproteobacteria; order Rhizobiales; family Hyphomicrobiaceae; genus CAJQQK01. The sequence goes on from CAVOJD010000008.1 coordinate 23,362, forward strand.
TTCCCGTCCACTTTCGAAATGCCCGGGAAAACGTTTCAGATGTTGAATACCCTACTTCATGAGCGATTTCACGAAGCGGCATATTTAATTCACCTAGCAACTGAATTGCTCGCTTTTTTCTGATTTGGTCACGCAATTCAACAAACGTCAGATCTTGACGTGAAAGTGCTCTTTGAACCGTCCTGACTTGGACGCCAGCTAAAGCTGCCAGCGCAGATAGATCGAAGTCCGGGTTGTTCAAATTGGACTCAATCAAGCCTTAAATCATGAAAAGCGAACTTGAGCGGGTGTTACCTGTTTGACTTAAGGCCTTCAATTCTGAGTTGCCCCACTTGAGACCTCCCACACAATTGAGCCAGTGGGTCGGAAATGACCAGGTAAACCTATTCATTTTATTCGCCACAAGGCAGTGGGGCGGGAGAAAGTTTGGCGGAACACTTTTCAACGACGGAACAGATACCTGAATATTATTTTTGTCGAACATCGATCCCGCAAATAACTTGATGATTTCTGTGTAGAAGACGCACTGAGCAGCATCTACTTGAAACGTCGGAGAAGCAGGAGAAAACTGCCGTTGAACCAGATACGTTGCGAAAGTGCCCCGCACATCCAGACTGTGTTTCACATTTGAAACCTGCAACTCTATTGCAACGATGCCGCGGATCAGGAATTCTCCGAGCGTTTTAGACTGGGCAGAGCTCATTAGCAGGTCTACGCCAGCAGTAGCAGCAGCAGCAGCAGCGGTCTCAGCTGCATAATATGGATTGCCCAATGTGTCCGCCATCATTTCTACAGCGGCGAATAAAGCGTCACATTCTAATGGCAAATCGGGATCAACAAGTGCTCGATGAGGAATGCCGCAGCGCTCCAGGATTGACTCGAGCTCATTGGATTGTTTTGCGAATGGCGCCGAGTACGACATCAGCAGGGAAGCTCTTGTAAATCTGTTTAAGCTGTTGGTCGGCATGCCCTTTGAGGCCTCCATCCGCAATACATCGTATGCTTATAGTGTTGCAGTCGCCAATGCATCAGCTCCGATCGGGATGCCACTGACTGGCCTGTGCCCGGTTCGGTAGATGTCGCATCCCGGGTGATTGTACGGTCTCTATTTGAGAACTTCCCGGTTGTCGCGATGCCAGTCCTTGCGCGCGTCGATCGGCGCACACCCCTTGAGGACGGATTGGGGGAACTGGGCATTATAGCGGCGGGCGTAGCGGAGTAGGGTCTGCTCGAGGTCCTCTGCGCTGCGGAAGCGATGGCTTTGCAGGACGTCCTCGATCCGGCCGTTGAAGCGCTCCACCATTCCGTTCGTCTGCGGCCGCATTGGCGGGGCGAGGCGATGCTCGATCCCGGGCTCAGCGCAGAGGTTATCGAACTCGTGCGCGCCGGTGGCGGGACGGCGGTGGAGGCCAAAGAGACGGCCGGTGAATTCCTTGTCGTTGTCGGTGAGCACGCGCGTGATCCTCATCGGCGCTGCACGATCGAGATCGCGCAGGAAGCGCCGAGCGTTCGCTGCTGTCTTCGCGCCGTAGATGCGCACAAAACCCATCGTGTGGCGCGATCGATCGCGACGAAGAGGTACCGGCGCTGGTCCTCGTCGGCCATCTGCGGCAGGTATTTGACGTCGATGTGCTGGTAGCCGGGCGCGTCGGCTTTGATCGGCTTGTGCGCGGGCTTCGCTGCCTTCGGCTTCGTCACGCCGTGGCCCGGAAACGCCTGCCCCGGATCATCGTCGAACTGCTTGGTCCACTTGCGCAGAACGTTCCCGTGCACGTCTAGATCACGCGACGCCTGCGCAATCGATACCCCGCGATCACGAACGAGCCGCACCGCCTCCAACTGGAACTCCCGCGAAAAACTCCGTCGTCCCACACGCCACCTCCGATCTCATCATGACACCTAAACTCTGCGTCTGTGAAACCGGGTGCAGGCCAGACCATATGCGACAAATTGATTCCATCAAAGGTGTCCCGGGTATGCCTCGCGACCTGCCCGTGCCACTATTGTGCTTTACAGCACGACCATCGGCATCATGCTCGGCTGCCGGCGGTTGGTTTGGCGTACGAGAGGAAGCTTTTGCGGCCGGTCGCAATAGAAAGGTCGTTTCGAATGGACCAATTTCTTGCGGGATCAAACCAAGAATTGATCAGATCAAGGATAATACGCATGTCAGTACCAAGGATCATCATGTCGGCTCTGCTGCTCGGTTGCTGTGCCACAGGGACTTTTGCTCAGGACCCATCGCCGGCGCCAGAGATCCCAGCGAACGAGACGCAGCAAGACAAGGCCGCTCGGACCCAGGATGCCGATTTTGACGAATCGATAATGGAGTTCGGCAAGCTGGCCGGTGCAGCCTACGCCTGTCTGGTAGATGACGCCGATCTCAAGCGCCATGAAGCGCGCGTGTTCGATGCGTACTCGAAGCTTATTCAGCTCTTTGGTACTGAGCGCGCATTCAAATTTTCCGCGTCATACGGTTATGGGACTGCGGAGCAAAATGATGAGAAACAGTGTGCCGAGGCCGTTGATAAGTTCAAGGACAAGTACGCTGGGATTGCACGCAAATACGACCTTATTGATGGAGAGTAGTATCCGATGAAACCCTTCAGCTACATCAAAGCAGTGGCAATTCTTCTCATGATAATTGGGCTTGTGCCGAAGGCCGCCATGGCAGCGACGTTCACGCCAGCCGCCACCGTGGCAATATTCAATGGTGCCCAGCTCGGCGGCGAAACTCCAATCATCAAGGTCCGCAGGGGGCGACCCAAAGTGCGGCCAGCAGCGCGGCGGCGGCCCGGCGGACATCGGCCAAACTACAACCGACCTCAAAATCGTCGGAAGTGGCGGGGCAGACGTTGGGGTGCCCGAATCGGGGGGATTATTGTCGGTACAGCCATTGGCGTTGCTATCGCAGGGCAAGCTCCCCCGCGTCCCGCTGACGGGCTTTGCTGGACATGGAACAATCCCGCGCGCACCAGCGGCTATTGGTCCGACTGCTGACGCCTACTGCAGAGCTGGAGGACAGTGGGTCCTCCAGTTCTCTACGCGGAGCACAGATTTGGATCATGAAGAGATCTGAATAGCCCCTAGCTTCCTAGACGCCTTCTTCTCTAAATTTGAGGCAAGGAGGCCATGATGGGCAAGGGCAACTTCAGCGACGGTTTCAAACGAGACGCGGTGGCTCAGATCACCGAGCAGGGCTATCCGGTTGCGGAGGTGTCACGGCGCCTCGGCGTTTCGCCGCAGTCGCTTTACGCTTGGAAGAAGATGCTCGCCAGACGCCGCTCTTCCACCGAGCCTGGCAGTTGAGCGGCAAGGTCTACGGCTACCGCAAGCTGCATGACGATCTTTGCTGGACTTGGACGAACGACGCCCGAACCAAAGGGTACTGGTACTACTGCGATGGCGATTGATGTCTCTCGTACCTGTGAGCGGGAACAGGCCACGCAACGGATAGCTCTGACACGATGAGTTGCGTTTCTGCCGATACTTCCGCGAATCGTCCTCATGAGAATTGCTGCGCCAGTAACCCTGCTCTAGGCTATTGGACGATTCGGAATCCCAGAGCAATCAGGGGGTGGGGCTCTTGACTGACAAGGTTGTTATGCAACCGCTTTACCGCTTGGCAGTTGTGGGCCCCGCGGCTGCCCTGTGGATGACCATTTGCGGATCGGCCCTTGCAACAGATGCTGGCGTGGCCAATCCTTCGCTTTCAAGCAGATGGGTTTTCACGGCGGGCGCAGTTTTGCATTCCGCGAACACCGAGGTGTCGAGCCGACTTAAAGGCTCAATGACTGGCGGGCGCGTAGATCTTTCAACGCTTGGTGTGGATGAAGATTACACCTCTCCATTCTTCAAAGCTCGTTATCGACCAAACACACGCTGGCGGTTCGACGTTGGTTATCAAAGGCTCCATCTAGATGGGCAGCGTGGCGCCACCTACGACATAGAGTTCGGCGCCATCACAATCCCAGCAGGCTGGGATGTCAGTTCCAATCTGTCAGTCGACATTTATTCAGGCTCGGCTGGGTACGCATTCTACAGGACCCCAGACACCGAACTCGGTGCGATGATCGGTCTGCATGTCTTGGATGCGGGCGTATCTCTGCGCGGAACTCTGTTCGCAGGAAACGCCACCCTCGTACGCTCGGAAGGTATTGATATCGTCGTCCCCGCTCCGACCGTCGGTTTGTTCGGAAGTTATGCGATCACAGACCGTCTTGCGATCGAAGGTTCTGCCGAAATCATCGGAGGCAATATCGCAGACTACTCCGGCCATTTCTTTGTTGCATCTGCCGCGCTGACGTATTGGATTCTTCCCAACGCAGCTTTGAGCGTTGGCTACAAGCATTTTGATGCCAAGCTCAAATATGACGATGACCGTCGAAAAGACGTCTACGACGTCGGTTTTGGCGGGCCGTTTGCCACCGTTTCGATCGGCTTTTAGCTACTCGAAAGCTAAGCTTGTCACGCCTGACCGACGGGTGGCGCCATCTTGTCTACTTGCTCGAAATCCGAATCAAGCGAAAGCCTATGGCGATTACACCGCGACTGAGGTGGTCCCAGTTGATCGGACAGATTTTCCGCTCGGATAAGTGGATCGTCCGCCGGTGTTAGGCCGCCAGGCGGATCGGCGGCAGGCTGTGGCTCCCGGAGTAGGCTTGGAACCTTGGCCGCCGCGGCCTTCAGGCCTTTGTGCTCGTCGGCAATGATCAGTCTGACGCCACGTAATCCGCGGTCGGCGAGTGCGCGCAGGAACGCGCCCCGGAATGCTTCCGCTTCCGACGGCTGGACTGCGATGCCGAGAACCTCGCGGCGGCCGTCCGTGTTGACCGCAACGGCCACTATGGCGGCCACCGAGACGATACGGCCGGCCCGCCGGACTTTGAGGTAGGTGGCATCGAGCCAGAGGTAGGGCCATTCGCCTTTCAGTGGCCGATTGAGGAATGCATCGACGCGTTCCTCGATCTCGGCGCAGAGCCGGGCGACCTGGGACTTGGAGATGCCGGTCATCCCCATCGCCTTGACGAGGTCATCAACCGAGCGGGTCGAAACGCCCTGGATGCAGGCTTCCTGGATGACCGCGCTCAGACTGCGAGTTACACAACGTGCGGGGACATGAACCCTGTCCATTGTTGCAGCCCGTTTGAGAGCGTCCTCCTGGAGCGCCGCTTTTCGGTCATGGATCCGGCGCGAGAATGGTCATCATCCGATCGCGCTACGGGCTCCGGCCACTACGCGGTTTCAAGAGGGCGCCGCTACTTTGAACAGGGCAGTGGCACAATTGCTCGCGCAACCGGATCGATGCCGCGAAATTGCACTCGCAACGAGCGGATTGCGCGTACGCGAGAGCACAGCGCTTTGGCCAGCTTGTTGATCGGGCACGTCAGCTATTGGGGCTTTGGCTCGGACAAGTGTCTTTGAGCTTGCCCCCTTGCCACACCACGCACCTCAGACCCGGCAACGCCAAACGCAGCCCCGCCTCATGGGCGCGCCTTGCGCTTTTCCTTGCGCTTGCGGGGCTCGTCTCCGGTTGTCGACGCACGCACGCGCTTGGCATGCTTCGCGCGGCCCTTGCCGGGCTGCCCATCCTCCCCCTTGCGCGCGCCCGTTGCACCCCGCGGTCGCTTACCACCGGGACCACCGGACCCACTGGGCCGCCGGAAGCGGGCACCCTCACGCCCCCCGTCTCGTTCCAGGTCCGGCGCGGCATCGAGCCGCTTGACCCTGATGGTCTTCTCGAGCATCCGGTTGGGCCCGAGCCCCGCCTCGAAGCGTTCCGCACTCTCCGCGTCGATATCGACAAACGTGTGGTCTTCCTGAACCCTGATGGCGCCAATCTCAGGCTTGCTGAGGCCACCCGCCCGGCACAGCATGGCAAGCAGCCAACCGGGCTCCGCTTTCTGCTTGCGCCCCACCGAAAGCGCATACCAGACACTGTTCGCGAAGGCCTGACGCGGCTGACGCTTGCGCGCCTCGGGTGGCGAAAACGCGACGTCCTCCAATTCCTCTGGCGCAGACAGTCCCTGACGCGCCACACGAACGAAGGCCCGCGCAATTGTCTCGGTGCCATGCGTCGCAATCAGCTGCTGCACCAGCGGCTCGACAGCCTCATCAACGGGTTGGCTAAGCGCTTCGTGCGCCAACAGCCGCGCATCATCCCGGCTGCTGACCTCGTCGGCAGACGGCGGCCGGTCCCACGTCGCGTTGATCTTGGCACCCGCAAGCAGCCGCTCGGTCATGCGCCGCTTGTTATGCGGCACGACAAGGACACTCACCCCCTTGCGGCCTGCCCGCCCCGTCCTGCCGCTGCGATGCAGCAGCGCCTCGACATTCGTTGGCAGGTCCGCGTGAATGACCAGTTCGAGATTAGGCAGGTCGATCCCGCGCGCGGCCACATCGGTTGCAACACACACCCGCGCCCGCCCGTCGCGCATTGCCTGCAACGCATGGGACCGCTCGGCCTGGGTCAGCTCACCGGACAGCGCGACGACCGAGAACCCGCGGTTCTTGAAACGCGCGGTGATGTGGTTGACGGTCGCCCGCGTGGCGCAAAAAATCAGCGCATTGGGCGATTCATAAAAGCGCAGCAGGTTGACGATCGCATTCTCGCGTTCCTGCGCAGCCACCGTCAGCGCGCGATACTCGATGTCGCTGTGCTGCTTCTTCTCCTCCGTCGTCGAGATGCGCACAGCCTCGCGCTGATACTTCTGGGCAAGCGTGGCAATCGCGCGCGGCACCGTGGCGGAAAACAGCAACGTGCGCCGGTCCCCGGGCGTCGCCGTCAGAATGAACTCGAGATCTTCCCGGAATCCGAGGTCCAACATTTCGTCGGCCTCATCGAGCACGACCGCACGCATCGCCGTTGCTTCCAGTGATCCCCGCTGCAGGTGGTCGCGCAACCGGCCAGGCGTGCCGATCACGATATGGGCGCCTTGATTGAGCAGACGCCGCTCGGTGCGCATGTCCATGCCCCCGACGCACGAACCGATCACCGCGCCGGTGTCGGCGTAGAGCCACTCGAACTCACGCTTGATCTGCAGCGCCAATTCCCGCGTCGGCGCAACGATCAGCGCAAGCGGCGCGCCAGCCGCCGCAAAGCGCGCCTCACCCCCAAGCAGCGTCTCGGCAATGGCCAGACCGAACGCGACCGTCTTGCCCGATCCCGTCTGAGCCGAGACCAGGGCGTCACCGCCCGCTTCTGCGGCCAAAACTGACCGTTGCACCGGTGTCAGCTCTGTATAGCCGCGCGCGATCATGGCGTCGCGTAACGCCGGGACGACGCCATCGAAATCAGTCATTCAGAACAGCCTTTCAGGCTCCCGCCGCCTCCTCAGAGCCCAAGGCCCAAGTGAGTTCCGGCGCATCGGTCAGGATAATGTGGCGCAACGCCGATCCGCGACCGGCTGGCAAGCTCATGTTCTTATCGCCGCGCCCGGTCGATGTATATGGGTGTTGCAACAACAGCCCGCCCCAGGACGCAAACCTGCGTTAATTCTGGCCCTTTCCGCCCTCCCGCGCCCGCTTCAGAGCGGCGGCCAGGGCCGATTCGCCGCCAGCTTCATCACGTTTGGCCGGTGTCACTGCGCGCGGCGGCTGGCCTGCGCCGGGCCTCGCCGGCCGGTCGCCGCCACTTGGGCCCGACCGCTCATCACCCGGCCCCGACTTCATCGACAGCGCGATCCGTCGGCGCTCGACGTCGACATCCTTGACGCGCACCTTGACCACGTCACCCGCCTTCACGACCTCGCGCGGATCCTTGACGAACCGATCGGCGAGCTCGGAAATGTGCACAAGGCCATCCTGGTGCACACCCACATCCACAAACGCGCCGAATGCGGTCACGTTGGTCACGACCCCCTCGAGCCGCATGCCCGGCTTGAGGTCGGTAATCTTTTCGACGCCCTCGGCGAACGTCGCCGTACTGAACTCGGGCCGCGGATCACGTCCGGGTTTTTCGAGTTCCGAGAGAATGTCACGAATTGTCGGCACCCCGAACCGCGCATCCGCGAACGCATCCGGCTGGAGTTGCCTCAAGAACGCGCCATCGCCGATCATCGACTGCACCGGCCGGCCCGTGGCCTTGGCGATGCGTTGCACGACTTCATAGGCTTCCGGATGAACCGCCGACGCATCGAGCACGTTCCCGCCATTCATCACACGCAGGAAGCCTGCGGCCTGTTCGAACGCCTTCGGCCCGAGCCGAGGCACCTTCTTGATTTCGGAGCGCTTCGTGAAAGCGCCGTACTCGTCGCGCCAAAGAACGATATTCTGGGCAACGGTGGCGTTCAGGCCGGCAACACTCGCGAGCAGCGGTTGCGACGCCGTGTTGACGTCGACACCGACCGCGTTGACGCAGTCCTCGACAACGGCCTCGAGCGACTGCGCCAGATCCCCCTGGTCGACATCATGCTGGTACTGGCCGACGCCAATCGCCTTGGGGTCGATTTTGACGAGTTCGGCAAGTGGGTCTTGCAGGCGCCGCGCAATCGAAACCGCGCCGCGCAACGACACATCGAGGTCGGGGAATTCGGAGGCTGCCAATTCGGACGCCGAATAAACAGACGCCCCGGCTTCCGAGACCATGACCTTGCTGATCTTGCGCGGCGCCAGTTGCTTGATCAGATCGCCAGCGAGTTTGTCCGTCTCACGGCTTGCCGTGCCATTGCCGATCGCGATCAGCTCGACGTCATGCTTGGCACACAGCCGGGCCAGCTCGGAAAGAGCGCCCTGCCAGTCCCGGCGCGGCTCGTGGGGATAGACGGTGTGGGTATCAAGCACCTTGCCCGTCTTGTCGACGACCGCAACCTTCACCCCCGTCCGGATACCCGGATCGAGACCCATCGTGGTGCGCGGGCCGGCCGGCGCCGCCAGCAGCAGATCCTTCAGGTTCGTCTTGAAGACGCCGATGGCAGCCGCGTCGGCACTTTCCTTGAGCCGCCCCATCAGGCTCGTCGTCAGCGCGGGGTGCAGCCGGGTCTTCCAGGCAGCCTTCGCCGTGTCGACCAACCAACCATCCGCCGCCCGCCCCCGATCGGAGATCGCAAAACGATGCATGATCTTGAGGACGCCGGGATGGATCGCGCCAACCTCTTCCTCGACATCGATCTTGAGGTTGAGAAATCCCTCATTCCGCCCGCGTAAGAGCGCCAGCACCCGGTGTGACGGCATCTCGCGAACCGCCTGGCTGAAGTCGAAATAATCCGCGAACTTCGCAGCCTCCGCCTCCTTGCCCTTGGCGAGCTTCGATCTCAGCCGGCCGTCGCGCCATAGCCAGTCGCGCAGGCCCGCGACGAGTTGGGTGTCTTCCCCCATCCGCTCGATGAGGATCGCCCGCGCCCCTTCAAGAGCCGTCTCCGCATCTCCAACCCCCTTCTCCGCGTTGCAATACCGTCCGGCCTCACCCAGTGGATCAAGAGCGGGATTGGCAAGCAGGCCGGACGCAAGTGGCTCCAGTCCGGCCTCACGCGCGATTTGCGCTTTGGTCCGCCGCTTCTGCTTGAACGGCGCATAAAGATCCTCAAGATCGCCCTTGTTGGTCTGAGCCGCGATCGCCTTTTCAAGTTCCGGCGTCAGCCGGCCCTGCTCGCCGATCGCGCTCAGGATGGTTGCCTTACGCTCACTCAACTGGCGCAGGTAGCCAAGCCGTTCCACCAGTTTGCGCAACTGTGTGTCATCGAGCTCGCCTGTCTTCTCTTTCCTGTAGCGCGCGATGAAGGGCACCGTCGCGCCTTCGCCCAGCAGCGTCACCACCGCTTCGACCTGCTCGGCCCGCACACCAAGCTCGACAGCGATCTGCTTTTCAATCGAATTCATCTGCATCGTCCAACGTTGCGCGCGACCCGGCGCGGGATGTCATCTTCAAGGAGGTGAGGCAAGACCGGGCGCACGCGACGACCACCGCGGGCCCGCCGCTTCCCCACCTTGCAAAGCCCCCAACTCCTAGCCGAAAAAATGGCGCAGTTTTAGGGGGCCAAGAAATGAAAGGCTTGATTGCGGCAATATAGACATTGGACAATCAAGCCGGACGGCCGACGGTGGGTCGAATTTCACAGCCGAATTGCAGGGCCGGACGACACCGTGGAAAAAGTCCGCGCCGTGGAACAGAGCGTCCTCCGCCCGTGTTGGGCCGGCACGCAACTTTGATGTCGACGAATTGTGGGAGCGAGACGCAATGACAGAAGTCCTCTGGAGCAACCTGACCGCATCCGAACTGAATGCGCTTGCAAAAGCCGATGCGATTGTTCTCCTGCCGGTTGCCTCGACCGAGCAGCACGGCCCGCACATGGCCACCGGGGTCGACACCGTGCTGTGCGGGGAAGTCTGCCGGCGCACCGCGGCATTGGTGAGCGCGGCGCGCCCGATTGTTGTCGCCCCGGTCGTCTGGATGGGCCTCGCCGAGCACCACGTCGCCCTGGGCGGCACCTTCACGCTGTCATTGTCGACCTGGCATCTTGTGCTGCGCGAGCTGTGCACGTCGATCAAGCGGGCCGGCTTCACCAGGATCTGCATCGTCAACGGTCACGGCGGCAACATGGCCGCCCTCGCGGCGTTGACGACAGACCTGACCCGCGAACTCGACCTTCCGATCGCAACCACCAGCTACTGGAACCTCGCCCACGAAACCGGCGCATTTGCCGAGATACTCGAGCGCCAGCAAAGCGTGCAGCATGCCTGCGAGGCCGAGACGTCGATGATGCTCGCGGTTGCACCCGACAACGTGCGCAAGGATCAGCTTGCACACGCGGTTGGACCGGCAGAGACGATCGGCGGGCCGATGGGCGCAGCTCTCGCGAAGCCGGTTGCACGTTGGCGTTCGTTCAAGGACATCACACCGAACGGAGTCCTCGGCGATGCAAGCTGCGCAACCGCCACGAAGGGCGAGCAGCTATTGGACAGCGCCGCGACGCTACTTGCAAACCACCTCATTGCCGGCCACCCCTGGGACTGACGAAGCCACCGAGGGCACAAGCCGGTCAATCACACGATCCTCATCACCGCTTCGATCTCGACTGTCATGCCGTTCGGTAGCGATCCCATCCCGATCGCCGAACGGGCATGCCGTCCCCGGTCTCCCAGGATCTCGACCATCAGGTCCGAACACCCGTTGATGACTTTCGGATGGTCTGCGAAGTCCGGCGCGCCGTTGACCATCCCGAACACCTTGAGCACTTCGACCTTGGCAAGATCGCCGGCCGCAAGCTTGGCCGCCGCAAGCAATCCAAGGCCCGTAATGCGGGCATGCTGGTAGGCATCCTCCCACGACACCTCAGTCCCGACCTTGCCCAGATAGAACCCGCCATCTGGATGGCGCGGCCCCTGTCCGGACAGATAGATCGTGCTCCCGTCAATCTTGAACGGCACATAGTTGGCGACGGGAACCGGAACCTCGGGCAGTTTCAGCCCGAGCGCGTTGAGCTTTTCTTCTGGTGACATGACGGTCCAACCTCAGCTTGCTGTCGACGACGGGAATTTTTCTGGCGCGGCAGCGTGCCACCACTTGCCGGCAAGAACGACCCCTTCGGAGCTGATGCGCTTGTCGCCGGTCATATGCTCGCCGGTGCTGTCTTCATAATCGAACGTCCCATCCGCAATCGACAGGATCGTTGCATCACCGGCAGATCCAGGCTTGAGCGAGCCGAGTTCTGGGCGCTTCAAGGCCATCGCCGCATCCACCGTCGATGCCCTGATCACGTGCGTGAGCGGCATGCCGAGGCAGAGAAACTTCGACATGGTCGTAACCTGATCATAGACCGGCCCGTCGATGCACAGCGTGTGCACGTCGGACGAAATCGTGTCGGGCTCGAACCCGTTCGCCAGCATGGCGCGCCCGGTCTTGAATGAAAATGACCCCTTGCCGTGGCCGATATCGAAAAGCACGCCACGCTTGCGCGCATCCATCACGACCGGCTTGACCGAGCCTTGCGCCGTGCAGGGCGTGTTTGGAAACGGCCGAAATGCGTGCGTCAGGATATCTCCGGGACGCAGCGCCGCAACAACATCCTCATAGGCCGGCGGCGGATGGTCGATGTGGCACATCAATGGCATGCCGACTTGGTCAGCCACTTCCAGCGCCATCTTCAGCGCATTCCACCCCTGCGTGCCGGACGCATGCCGCCCCACCCGAACCTTGATGCCGACCAGCACGTCGCGGTGTTCTTCGGCAACCCGCGCACAATCGGCCGGCGCCATCATCCGGATCTCTTCGCTTTCCCCGACCATGATCGTATTCGAAAACGCATAGATCCCAGCGAACGAGACATGAAGATACGCCAGAATCCGCACTTCACTGCGCTCGATGACATGCTTTCGAAAGCCCATGAAATTGCCGGGGCCTGCGCTGCCCGTATCGACCGCCGTTGTCACGCCGCTCACCCGGCCGAATTCATCGGCATCAATACCAAGCGACGTACCACCCCAATAGACGTGGGTGTGCAAATCGATCAGCCCCGGCGTGACAATGTAACCCGACACATCGCGAACGTCGCTGCCGCTGGTATCCAGGTCGGCCCCGACGGTTGCGACTTTGTCATCCTTGAAGGCGACATCGACGACACGGTCGAGGTTCTGGGAGGGGTCGATGACACGACCGCCCTTCAACACGAGATCAAAGCCCAAAGCCTCACTCCTTATATGCTGACGAGGAACGACACAGAGCCGAACTATATCGCTCCCCTGCGTTCGAACAATCGTATTTGTTGCAGGCCGGACCTTTGCCGGTCGTGTACCAAGGAAAATACTGGCAGTGCATCAGGCAGCGAATGACCGGCGGCCTCGCTCGCGAAGCTGACCATTGCACAATTGCCATGCTAGAATCCCGAACGGCTCGGAGCCGGCCAACGGCAATGGGCCGGACTCCGCGCAAACGCAGATTTCAGTCACATCGTTGGGGCCACCGTGAAATGAGCCAGCACTACCAAACCGCGTTCTCGGAATCCTTGGACACCTCAGAGCTCAAGAGCTTTATAGCCGGAGACCTCGTGTCCGGCGCCGGTGAGGCCATCACGGTTGAAGATCCCCATTCCGGCGAAGCCGCGTTCACCTACCCGGACGCCGGGGCCGCCATCGCAGAAGCAGCCCTCGATGCCGCACGCGAAGGTGGCGCCGCCTGGCGGCAAAAAACGGCCAGCGCGCGCGGGCTCATCCTGTTTCGGGCAAGCGAGGCCATCGCCGCACACGCTGATGACCTTGCCCGCTTGGAGAGCCTGACGGCGGGAAAACCCATCCGCGACGCGCGCGCCGAAGTGGCGAAGGTCGCGGAAATGTTCGCGTTCTACGCAGGTTTTGCCGACAAGCTGACGGGCGATGTTGTCCCCGTTCCAACCACCCACCTCAACGTCGTCGTGCGCGAGCCGTTGGGCACCGTCGTCCAGCTGACCCCCTGGAATGCGCCCATCTTCACCGCCGGTTGGCAGCTTGCGCCTGCCCTGGCCGCCGGCAACGCCGTTGTGCTCAAGCCATCGGAACTGACACCAGCCTCGTCGATTGCGTTGGCTAAGCTCCTGGTGAAATCGGGCGTCCCCGCGGGCGCTGTCAATGTTGTTGCAGGCCTCGGCGCGACGGCCGGCCAACGACTGGTCAGCGATCCATCCATCGGCAAGGTCGTGTTCATCGGCTCCGTCCGAACCGGACGCCGGGTCGCAGCAGCCGCCGCCGCCGCCGGACGACCCTCCCTGCTCGAACTCGGCGGCAAGTCGGCGATGATTGTGTTCGCGGACGCCGATCTCGCCCGCGCGGCACAGGCAGCACAGGCCGCAATCTTCGCGGCCGCCGGCCAAAGCTGCACAGCCGGCTCGCGCCTGCTCGTCGAGCGCCCTGTCTACGAGCAGATGGTTGCCTGGGTTGCAGCCGGCGCCGCGAAGCTCCGTGTCGGCGCGCCAAGCGACCCCGACACGGAAGTCGGCCCGATCAACAACCGCGCGCAGTTCACGCGGATCAATGCGCTGATTGCCAAGGGCATCGAAGAAGGCGCACGGCTCGTCGCCGGCGGCGGCCGCCCTGAGAGCGATGCATGCCGCAACGGCTTCTATGTTGCCCCGACCGTGTTCGCAGACGTAACGCCCGAGATGACGATCGCGCGGGAGGAAATCTTCGGCCCGGTGCTGTCAGTCATCCCCTTCGACACGGAGAGCGAAGCGCTCGAAATCGCAAACAGCGGTGACTTCGATCTGGCCGGCGCCGTCTGGACCCGGGACATGACCCGCGGGCATCGCGTCGCAAGCGCGATCAACGCCGGCACGGTCTGGGTCAACGCGTATCGTTCACTCTCCGTGATGTCACCGTTCGGCGGCATGCGCGGCTCAGGCTTCGGCCGCTCATCCGGGCGCGACGTCATGGCCGAGTACACCCAGTCGAAAAGCGTCTGGATCGAAACCGATGATACCGCACCCCTGCCGTTTGGCTACGCGCCGGACGCGTAGCCACGAGCGCGACGGGCAATCAAACCAGCTTGCCGCGCGCCGCCACCGGCAGGACTTCGACGATCTTACCGCCACGGACAGCGATCAACTGATCCACCATATTGACGACCACGCACACGTGGTTGGGTATCACGCGCACGATGCTCCCGACCTCGGGCCGTTCATTGCACGCGCTCAGGTCAAGAAAGCCGTGCTCTTCCGCAAACCCTTTGATGCGCGCTTGCGGGTGCTCAACAATCAGGCCGTGCCCATCCAGACCACCGCCTGTGTCTGACGTCAGCGTTTTCGAGCCCGCGTCCAGAATACCGCGCTCCGGCCCGGCGCGGCTGACAACGGTCGTGTAGACGCTGAGCGCACAATCTTCCAACGCAGACACACCATATCCGACCATCATCCGGTCGTTGAAAATCACGGTGCCGGCCCGATGCTCGCTCGCCCCTGAGAGCTTGCCGATGTTGGGGAGGTTCGGCGTGCCGCCTGTCGAGACGATATCAGCCTTCAGGCCCAGCGACCCGAGCCCCGCAATGGCTTCGTCGTGGAAAGCCTGCGCCACGGGCCAGCCATCTTCCGTTGGATAGAACAGAAGCCCGGCGAATTCGAGCCACGGATTATCCTTGATCGCCTGAGCCAGCGCGATCGCCTCGCCGGCTGTGGCAACGCCCGCGCGCTCTCGCCCCGTGTCGCATTCGATCAGCACATTGACCGGTTGTCCCACAGCTTCACCCGCCTCGGCGTAGGCCGCGAGCGTAACGGGGTTGTCCGCACAGACCTTGATGGGGGCACGCTTCAATAAGGCGCTAAGCCGCCCCGACCGTGCCGCGCTGATCAGGTTGTAGCTCACGACAATGTCGGTGATCCCGGCATTGACCATCACTTCCGCTTCGCCAAGCTTCTGGCACGTGATGCCCTTCGCGCCAGCCGCAATCTGGGCTTTGGCAAGTGCCGGGCTCTTATGTGTCTTGATGTGCGGCCGGTTCGCGACGCCCGCTTCATCGCAAAGCCGCTGCAGCCGGGCGATATTCCGGTCCACGATATCGAGGTCGATAACGACCGCGGGAGTTCCGAAATTTCGAGCGATCTCGGCCTTCAAATCGGACTGCTGCATCTCGGTTCCCTTCACCGTCTTTCAGGCCGGCGCCCCGGCACACCCCAATTCTAGACCAACATTGGCGCAAACGAGAACACCCCGACAAGACGTCGACCTGACGTAAGACCTGGATCTGGCGTAGCTCCCAATCCAATTGCCCGGCCAGGTCGGCCTTGCCAAGCAACACCTTCGACCATACGCTGATCCGGTCCCTTCATAGGAGGCCGAGACGTGCGGTTGTTCGCAGCTTCGCTTGCCACGGAAACGAATACGTTTTCACCCGTCCCGACAAACCGGACGAGCTTCGAGGCCGCGTTTTACGCCCCCGCCGGCACGCATCCCGATGAGCCAAAGCTCTGCACAGCCCCTCTGCTGGTCGCGCGGCGCCGAGCCGCGGCCGAAGGCTACACCCTGATCGAAGGCTCCTCCTTCTGGGCTGAACCATCCGGCACCATCGACAGAGCTAGCTTCGAGTCGATGCGCGACGAGATCCTCCAACAGCTTGAGGCAGCTCTCCCCGTTGACGGCGTCCTGCTGGGCTTCCACGGCGCGCTTGCTGCCCGGGGGTATGACGATGCCGAAGGCGACATCCTCGAACGCGTGCGCGCCCTCGTCGGTCCGGACTGCGTCATCGGCTGCGAATACGATCCCCATTGCCACCTGACCAAAAAGCGCGTCGCACTCGCAGACATCTCGATCCTCTTCAAGGAATACCCCCACGTCGACTTCATGGACCGCGGCGAGGAGCTTGTAACGCTCGTCCTGCGCACGATCCGCGGCGAGATCAAACCGGTCTCGTCGCTTTATGATCCAAGGCTCTGGGATTTCTATCCAACGACGACCGAGCCCATGAGGTCATTCGTCGATCACCTGAAGTCTCTCGAGGGGCAGAACGGCATTCTTTCGGTCTCGATAGCGCACGGCTTCATGCATGCCGATGTCAAGGAAATGGGCTCACGTGTTCTGGTGGTGAGCGATGACCGCAAGGAAGACGGCGACCGGCTCGCTGAAACGATTGGCCGCCAACTGTGGGAACGGCGCGGCACCTGGTCCACTCCCGCGCTGCCGATGGCGGATGGCATCGCCCGCATTCTGGCCCACAATGATGGCACCGCGATCCTCGCCGAACCGGCCGACAACGCCGGTGGCGGCGCCACGTCAGATAATACCCTTGTGATCCACGAACTCCGCGCGCGCGGCGCACGCGACGTTGCAATCGCGCCGGTTTGGGACCCTGGCGCGGTCGCGTACTGCCATATGACCGGTATCGGCGAACGCCTGACGTTGCGGTTTGGCGGCAAAGCCTCGGCAGGCTCCGGGCCGCCTGTCGATGCGGACGTTACCGTAATCGGATTGGCGAAAGACACGTGGCAATACTTTGGCTCCGCGCGCGTGCCCCTCGGCGACACCGCCGCAATCCGCTTCGACAACGGCATTGATGTCATCTTGATCACGCAGCGCACCCAGGCCTTCGGCGTCGAACTCTTCACCCACCTGGGCCTCGACCCTGGAAGCTACCGCGCGCTTGTTCTGAAATCCGCGCAACACTTCGCCGGTGCCTTCGGCCCGCTCGCCAGCCTGATCCTGAGAGCCGAGACGGGCGGATGCTGTCCGACATCGCCGACAATGCACACCTATGACAAGCTCGATCGCCCGCTCTGGCCCCTCGACCCGGAAGTTGAAGGCAGACTGCTGATCTAGGCGCCAGCATGTGCACACAGCCAGGGCTTGCAAATTATTGCTCTACGAACTCAAATAATTTTCACGGAATTCGAACGCCAAGAAAACGCACGAAAAACACACCACGGAACATGATCTGAGAATTTTGATAAAGCGCATCCGGAAGTAGGACAGGAGTTTTACGATGAAGACCACTCGCCGCCGCTTTCTTGAAGGTTCAGCCGCCGCTGCCGCAATCGCTGCAGCGCCCGGCATCCTTACCGCACGCGCCCAGGCTGCCAAGGAGAAGACACTCAAGGCTGTCCTGCATGGTGACTTGAAGGCGTTCGATCCGATCTGGACGACGGCCAACATGACCGGCAACCACAGCCTGCTGATCTACGATACCTTGTTCGGCAAGGACGCCAGCGGCAAACCCCATCCTCAGATGGTCGAGAAATACGGCGTCTCCGACGACAAGAAAACCTACACCTTCCAACTGCGCGATGGCCTGAAATTCCACGATGGTCAGGACGTGACGTCAGCCGACTGCGTGGCCTCGCTGCGCCGCTGGGCCGCCCGCGACGCAGCCGCCCAGCACATGTTCCGCCGGGTCGCCGATACCCGCACGAAGGACGACAAGACATTCGAAATCGTCCTCAAGGAACCATACGGCCTCGTCATTGACGCATTGGGCAAGCTTGAGACCAACCTGCCGGTCATCATGCGCAAGAAGGATGCCGAGACCGATCCCAACCAGCAGGTCACGGCCAAGATTGGCTCCGGCCCCTTCAAGTACAACGAAGACGAAACACGCGCCGGTCAACGCTATGTCTACGACCGCAACCCGGACTACGTCGCGCGCTCCGAACCGGCCAGCGGATTTTCCGGCGGCAAGGTCGCTCATCTCGACCGTGTCATCATCGAGAACATGTCCGACCAGCAGACAGCCCTGGCTGCCTTGAAGGCCGGCGAGATCGATTTCTACGAAACCCCGCCCCTGGACCTCCTCGACCAGTTGACCTCCGACAAGAACGTCAAACTCGAAGTGTTGAACAAGGGTGGCAACGTCGGCATGTGCCGGCTCAACTGGCTCCACCCTCCATTCGACAACCTCTATGCCCGCCAGGCGATGCTGCACCTGATCAAACAGGACGACATCCTGAAAGCAGTGTTCGGCAATCCGGACTACTACCGCACCTGTGGCTCGCTGTTTGGCTGCACAGGCAATATGCAAAGCGACGTCAACACGGATTGGTTCAAGGGCGGGCAGGACATCGCCAAGGCCGCCGAGCTGTTCAAGAAGGCCGGCTACGATGGCAGCCCCGTCACCGTCCTGCAGGCAACCAACATCTCCTTCATGAACAACGCCGCGCTGTTGATCGCGCAGTGGTTGAAGGAAGCCGGCGTCAACGCCAAGCTGGAAGCCTCCGATTGGGGCGGCGTCGTCACTCGGCGCGCGGTCAAGAAGCCGCCGTCTGAAGGCGGTTGGAACATCTTCATCACCTGGGGCTCCGGCGAAGGTTTCAACAACCCCGTCAGCTTCCTCGCCCACACCGCAAACGGCGGCGATGGCTGGTTCGGCTGGCCGAAGGACGAAATGCACGAAAAGCTCAAGGACGAATGGGCGGCGGCAGCAACGCTTGAAGAACGCCAGGCAATTGCCGTCAAGATGCAGGAGAACGCCTGGAACTTCGTGCCCATGGCACTGCTCGGGCAGTGGTCACCGCCGGTTGCCTACCGCTCCAACGTGTCCGGCTTTGTTCCGATCCCGGCACACGTACCGTTCTGGAATGTGAAGAAGGCCTGAGCGCTCTGACGCGCCGCCCCCGCAACGGAGCGGCGCGTCACAACTTTTGAGACAGGATCGACCCGCCACATGATTGCCTTCATCATTCGCCGCCTGTTGTCGACCGTGCTGGTGATGGCAATCGTTGCAATCTTCATTTTCCTGCTGTTGCGAATTGCGCCCGGCGACCCGGTTGCCATCCTGGTTGGCGACAACGCCTCGCCGGCCCAGATCACAGCCATCCGCCAGAAACTCGGCTTGGACGATTCCCTCTTCGTTCAGTTCTGGCGTTGGGCGTCCGCCGTTCTGGTCGGAGACCTTGGCGTCTCGATCTTCTCAAACGAGCCCGTATCCAAACTCGTCCTTCAACGCCTTGAGCCAACCCTGTCGCTGGCCCTGACAACCAGTCTGCTCGCCATCATTCTCGCCGTCGGCGCC
The DNA here is from genome assembly GCA_963696075.1 of uncultured Alphaproteobacteria bacterium. GTDB lineage: Bacteria > Pseudomonadota > Alphaproteobacteria > Rhizobiales > Hyphomicrobiaceae > CAJQQK01. The sequence goes on from CAVOJD010000008.1 coordinate 42,755, forward strand.
GGCGTTCTCGCCGCCTGGAAAGTCGGCACCTGGATCGACCGCACGGTCATGGCGCTCTCTGTCGCGAGTTTTTCCGTACCAGTTTTCGTCGTCGGATACTTGCTGATCTACGTTTTCGCCATCCAGCTGAAATGGCTTCCGGTTCAAGGTTACGCCCCACTGGCCGACGGCATCGTGACCTGGGCGCGACACCTCGTCCTCCCCTCGATCGCGCTTGGGCTGGCCTACGTCGCCCTCATCGCGCGCATCACACGAACCGCAATGCTTGATGTTCTGGCCGAGGACTATATCCGCACCGCACATGCAAAGGGGGCGGCAACCACGCCCATCCTCTTGAAACACGCCTTGAAGAATGCCGGCGTACCCATCGTGACCGTTATCGGCATCGGCGTCGCCCTGCTGATCGGCGGCGTCGTCATCACCGAGACGGTCTTCAATATTCCAGGCATCGGCCGCCTCGTCGTCGACGCGATCCAGCAACGCGACTACCCGATTATTCAGGGCGTGATCCTGCTCTTCTCAGGCGTCTACGTGATCGTGAACCTGATTGTCGATCTCAGCTACACCCTCATCGACCCAAGGATCCGCTACTGATGGCCATATCCATGGGCCCCACCCCGAGCCGCAACCACATCCTCGCCAGCGCGCCGGGGTTTCGCCAGGTTCGCCCGCCGCAATCCCACGCTCGTCGTCGGTCTCGTTATCCTCGGCTTCATGATCCTGGTCGCAGCCCTCGCCCCATGGATTTCGGGCGATCCCCTCACCATGAAGCCGATCGATCGATTGAAGCCCCCATCGGCCGAGTTCTGGCTGGGCACCGATCAGCTTGGCCGCGACGTCTACGCGCGAACCGTCTACGGCGCACAGGTTTCCCTTTTCGTTGGCATCGCCGTCGCCGCTCTGTCCATTCTGATCGGTCTGTTGATCGGTCTGCTCTCTGGCTATTTCCGCTGGGTCGAAGCCATCGCGATGCGCCTCATGGATGGCCTCATGGCGATTCCCGCGATCCTGCTCGCGATCGCAATGGTCTCGCTGTTCGACGCCAGCGTCGGCATCGTCATTCTCGCAATTGTCATCCCCGAGATCCCGCGCGTTGTCCGCCTCGTCCGCTCCGTCGTGTTGACCACGCGTGAGCAGCCTTATGTCGAAGCCGCGATCGCAGGCGGCGCCCCCACCTGGAAAATCCTGTTGCGCCACGTCTTGCCACCGACCATCCCGCCGCTGATCGTGCAGGCAACCTACATCTGCGCCAACGCCATCCTCATCGAGGCCGCACTGTCGTTTCTCGGCGCCGGCACGCCGCCGGAGATCCCCACCTGGGGCAACATGATTGCAGCCGACCGGATCTACCTCGGCCGCGCACCGTGGTGCATCTTCGCGCCGGGCATCGCCCTGGCCCTTGTCGTGCTCGCGGTCAATCTCGTCGGCGACGGCCTTCGAGACCGGCTCGATCCGCGCATCGCGCGGCGGATGTGAGGGGGATCGCAATGGCGGAAACAGCAACAAAAGCGGAAACAGCCCTGCTTCGGGTCGACAATCTCAAAACCCACTTCTTCAACGAAGACGGCGTGACGCGCGCCGTCGATGGCGTGTCGTTCGTGGTCAACAAGGGCGAGACCCTCGGCATCGTCGGAGAATCGGGCTGCGGCAAGAGCGTGACGGCCCTGTCGATCCTGCGCCTGATTCCCTCTCGCATCGGGCGCACCGTTGATGGTTCGATCGTGTTCGAGGGCCGCAACCTTCTCGACCTGCCGGAAGCTGAAATGCGCGACATTCGGGGCAACCGCATCGCCATGATCTTTCAGGAGCCGATGACCAGCCTGAACCCTGTGCTGACCGTCGGCAGCCAGATCTCCGAAGCCGTGCTGATCCATCGTGGCGGCACCCGCGCCTCAGCCCGCCAACGCGCCCGCGAGGTTCTCGAACTCGTCAAGATCCCGGATGCCGCGCGCCGCCTTGATGACTATCCCCACCAGTTCTCCGGCGGCATGCGCCAGCGCGTCATGATCGCGATGGCCCTTGCCTGCGATCCGACATTGCTGATCGCGGATGAGCCGACAACCGCCCTCGACGTGACGATCCAGGCCCAGGTTCTCAACCTCATGCTGGAACTGAAGGAAGAGACCAACGCAGCCGTCATCCTCATCACCCATGATCTTGGCGTCGTCGCCGAGACATGCCAGCGCGTTGTCGTCATGTATGCCGGCCGCAAGGTCGAAGAAGCAGACGTTCTGGACCTCTTCGATCGCCCGGCCCACCCCTACACGCGCGGCCTGCTCGCATCCGTTGCGCGCGGCAAGGCCGGCAGCCGCCTGAGTGAAATTCCCGGCATGGTGCCCTCCCTGCGCGAACCCATCCCCGGCTGTGCGTTTGCCCCCCGCTGTGCCTTCGCCGATGCGCGCTGCCACGCCGAACAACCACAACTCGACACCATTCCCGGAGAGAGTTCCGAAACGCACCGCGCGGCCTGTTTCAAATCGGCAGAGGTCATGTCCTCATGAGCAATCCCGCCGCAGCAGTGCCCGCACATCATCCTGTCGTGGCCGTGAAGGATCTGAAGAAGCATTTCCCGATCGTCCGCGGCCTCCTGGCCCGTGAGGTTGGTCAGGTGCGCGCGGTCGACGGCGTGACCTTCGACGTCGCCCAAGGCGAGACACTGTGCATCGTCGGCGAATCCGGTTGCGGAAAATCGACCGTTGGACGTCTGATCCTGCGCCTGATCGATCCGACCTCCGGCACGATCGAACTCGAAGGACAGGACATCTCGCAGCTCGATCGCGCCGCCGTCCGCCCCCTGCGCCAGCGGATGCAGATCGTGTTCCAGGACCCCTACGCTTCCCTCAACCCACGCATGCGCGCTGGCGATATCGTCGCCGAACCGCTCGAGAATTTCGAGCAGTTCGCAAAGGGCGAACGCAGCGACCGGATCGCGGAGATCTTCGCGCGCGTCGGCCTCCCCCGCGATGCAATGCGCAAATATGCATTCGAGTTTTCCGGCGGCCAACGCCAGCGCCTTGGCATTGCACGCGCGCTCGCCGTCAACCCGCGGATAATAGTCGCCGACGAACCCGTCTCCGCATTGGATGTCTCGGTCCAGGCCCAGGTGCTCAATCTGATGATGGACCTGAAGCAGGAGTTCGGCCTCGCCTACCTGTTCATCAGTCACGATCTCGGCGTCGTCGAGCACGTCGCGGATCGCGTCGCGGTCATGTACCTCGGACGGATCGTTGAGATCGCATCGAAGACCGACCTGTTCGACAAGCCCCGCCATCCCTACACCCGCGCCTTGATCGCCGCGGCACCAATCCCTGATCCCCGCGCCAAAAAAGAGCGCCTCGTCCTCGAAGGCGATGTGCCGTCTCCCGCCAATCCGCCATCGGGATGTCATTTCCATACCCGGTGTCCGTTCGCCTTCGACCGCTGCCGGGTGGAAGCCCCCCTCGAGCGGTCCGTTGGCGCTGGCCACAAGGTCGCCTGCCACCTCGACGCCGACACCTAGCGATTGCGCTGGCCGCATCTCGTCGTTTCAGCGCCCCCCCATAGGAACGGTGCCACCGTATATAGGCACCTTGATTGCCTCAGGCGCAGCGTTCATCGTAGGCTCGCTCCGCACAATCATGCCGCCCGCCGCGTTGTCCTGAGATCCCAGTGAGGTTCCCCAATGACCGACCGTCCCCTGTCCCGCTTCAAGGTCCTCGACCTGACAGCGCACCGCGCCGGCCCGACCGCCGTGCGCCAGCTCGCCGACTGGGGAGCAGACGTCATCAAGATCGAGCGTCCCGTCAGCGGCGCCGGCGATGACGCAATGGGCGGCAAGATCAAGGGACCGGACTACCAGAACCTTCACCGCAACAAGCGCAGTCTCACCCTCGACCTCAAGAGCGCGGAAGGCAAAGCGATCTTCTTCCGCCTCGCCGAGACGGCGGATGTGATCGTCGAGAACTACCGTTCGGACGTGAAGACACGCCTCGGCATCGACTATGACGCCGTCTCGAAGATCAATCCGCGCATCGTCTACGGCAGCATCTCCGGCTTCGGCCAGACCGGCCCCGACGCCAAGCGCCCCGGCGTCGACCAGATCGCCCAGGGCATGGGCGGGCTGATGTCGATTACCGGACTGCCCGGCCAGGGCCCGGTGCGCGTTGGCATCGCCATTGCGGATCTGACATCGGGAATGTTCCTGGCCCAGGCCATCATGATGGCGCTGCTCCAGCGCGAGAGCACCGGCAAGGGCCAGTGGGTCCACACCTCCCTGCTCGAATCCATGATCTTCATGCTCGATTTCCAGGCCGCACGTTGGCTGATGCAGGGCGACGTCGCCGGCCAGGCCGGCAACGATCACCCGACCTCCGTGCCAACCAGCGTCTACCCGACGTCAGACGGCCACATCAATATTGCCGCATCCGGCAACAACATCTTCGAGCGCTGCTGCAAAGCCTTGGGCCTCGCCGACATGATCGACGATCCCGACTTCGCTCAGCCCGCCGCCCGCTCGAAAAACCGAAAGCAGCTCAATGAACGGTTCTCCAACGTCACGCGCACGAAGACCAGCGCCGAGTGGATTGCTGCGATGACCAGTGCTGGCGTGCCATGCGGGCCAATAAATACGATCGATGCGACTTTTGCCGAGCCGCAGGTCAAGCACCTGGGCATCGCAACCGAAGTCCAACACCCCGAACTCGGCACCTTCGAAATCGTCGGCCAGCCGATCAACATGACGGACAATCCACGCGCCACCCAGTTGGCCCCGGCCCCCAACCCCGGCCAACACACCGACGAGATCCTCGCATCGATCGGCTACGACCAGGCCGACATCGAGGCCTTGCGCAAGGCCGGCCGGGTCTAGCTGGACGGGCATCGGCGATCGGCGCCGCTTGCCGGTGCCGGTCGCTGGTCCAACTATCCCGCACCTGCTCGAAATCGAGACATGTCCGAATACCTGACAACCCGCGAACTCGCCGAACTCCTGCGCATCAAGGAACGCAAGGTCTACGACCTGGCAGCCTCCGGCAAGGTGCCCTGTTCACGCGCCACCGGAAAGCTCCTCTTCCCGCGCGCCGAGATCGAGGCCTGGATCGCGCGCGAACAAACCGGCGCCTTTTCAAACGCGGCCGCAGCCGTTCGCCCGAACGTCGTCCTTGGCAGTCACGATCCACTCCTCGAATGGGCCTTACGGGAATCTGGCGCGGGCCTTGCGACATACTTCGACGGCAGCGCCGACGGCCTGCGCCGCTTTGCAGCCGGCGAAGGTCTCGCCGCCGGGCTCCATCTCTATGACAGCGAAACCGACGCCTGGAACACACCCGCGACCCTCGGCCCCTGCACGCAAATGCCGGTGGTCCTGATCGAGTGGACCAAGCGCCACCGTGGATTGATCGTAAAACCCGGCCTCACCTCGGTCATCAAGGACCTGAAGGATCTCGCCGGCCACACCTTCGCCCCCCGCCAGCCAGACGCCGGCGCCCAGCACCTCTTCGATCAATTGGCCCGCGAAGCAGACCTCTCCCTCGCCACCCTCAACACCAGTGCAACCGCGCGCAGCGAAACCGACGCCGCCCTGGCCGTGCTCGACGGCAAGGCCGACGCAGCCTTCGGCCTCCAATCACTCGCCGAGCAATACCATTTAGGCTTCGTGCCGATCATCGAGGAACGCTTCGATCTTCTGATCGACCGCCGCGCCTGGTTCGAGAAGCCCATGCAGCGCTTCATCGCCTTCTGGCACACGCGAGCGTTCCGCGAACGAGCCGCCGAATTCCCCGGCTACGACATCACGTCGATCGGCACCGTTCACTTCAACGCACCCTAAGGCGGCTCAGAAGCGGCTGCCCACCTACTGGGTCTGCGCGTTCGGGAAGAACAATTGTTGGCCCTGCTTCGTGTAGCCCGCAATCGCCTGCTGCCCCTGTTCCGAGACCAGCCAATCGACGAACGCCTGCGCAAGATCACCTTTCACGGACGGACACTTGGACGAGCCGACGCGAATGACGCCATACTGGTTGAAGAGCGCCTTGTCCCCCTCGACCACGATTCTGAAATCGCCCTTGTTCTTGAACGCAATCCAGGTCGCCCGGTCCGTCAGCACATAGGCCCCCATGCCGACACCGGCATTGAGTGTCGCCCCCATCCCGGACCCGGTCTCACGATACCACTTGCCCGACCCTTCTGCTGGATCAATGCCGGCTGCCGCCCAAAGCCGCTTTTCCGTCTTGTGCGTACCGGAGTCATCGCCACGCGAGGCAAACAGCGCCTCGGCCGCCGCGACCTTCCCAAGCGCGTCCCCCGCATCCTTGAGACCCGCGATCTTGGCCGGGTCAGACGGCGGCCCGACGATCACGAAATCGTTGTACATCAAGTCGTGACGCCGCACGCCGAAGCCATCCTCAACGAACTTTTCTTCCGCGGGCTTGGCGTGAACCAGCAGCACATCGCCATCACAGTTGCGCGCATTCTTGATGGCCTGCCCCGTCCCGACGGCGACGACATGCACCGTAATACCGCTGGCCTTCTTGAACGTCGGCAGGATGAAATCATAGAGGCCGGAATTCTTGGTCGAGGTCGTCGATTGGACAATGATCGACCGGTCCGCCGCCTGCGCCATGCCGGCCAGCAGCATCATCGCCGCGGCAAACCACCAAGTCGCCGGCAAAGTCCTCAACATGGTCCAACTCTCCCCAAGGTTTCGCTGACCGGCCTTCACGCGATAAGGCGGCCTTCGAGATAGGCTTGCCCCGCCTCGGAAGCCGGCGCTGCAAAAAAACGGTCTGCCGGCGTGTGCTCGGCCAACCGTCCACGATCGAGAAAAACGATTTCGTCCGCCAACCGCCGCGCCTGGCCAATGTCGTGCGTCACAAAAACGATCTTCGTGCCGTCTGCCTTGGCCGTCGCGACAATGTCCTCGATCACGATGATCGAGGCCGGATCGAGACTGGCCGTTGGCTCGTCCAGAAACAGAACCTCAGGCCGCGTTGCCAGTGCCCGCGCCAACGCCAAACGCTGTTGCTCGCCATTGGACAGCAGTCGCGCCGGCTGGCGGCTTTGCGCCAGCAATCCCACGCGCTCGAGCAGCTCATCCCGCCGCTGAGGCGCCACCGTCTCTCTCAGCCTGAGAGCAAAATCGACGTTTGCCGCAACCGAACGGCGCAACAGAACCGGGCGCTGAAACACCATCGCCTGGCGCGCGCGCACCGTGTCCGACATCGCCTCGCCGTCCCACGCGATTGCCCCTTCCGTCGGTTGAATGAGACCATGTAGAAGCCGCAGCAACAGGCTCTTGCCAGCCCCATTGGCGCCCATGATGATCGTCGCAGCGCCACCATCGAGGCCGAGATCGATGCCGTCGATCAATCGCCGGCCATCAGCCTCAAGCACCAGCCCGTTTGCCATCAGCTGCGGCGGTTCGCCCCGCACCTGTGGCAATCCATCAGATCGAGACGCCGGATCATGTGCTATCGCGCGATCAAGCATAGACGGACCGCCTCTCCGTCGTCCGGAACATCATCACCAGCGCATTCACGCCAACCGCAATGACGAGCAGCACAATGCCCAGCGCCAGCGCAAGCGGCAGGTCGCCCTTGGATGTCTCGAGCGCGATCGCCGACGTCATCACGCGCGTGAGATGATCGATATTCCCCCCCACGATGATCACCGCCCCGACTTCCGCAACCGCCCGCCCGAACCCCGCCAGCGCGACCGTCAAAAGCGAATACCGCGCATCCCACATCAACGCGCCCATCGCGACATGGCCCGGCACCGAAAGCGACCGGAATTGTTCGGCATATTCCTCGTTGAGATCTTCCAGGACCTGACGTGACAGCGCCGCGATGATCGGCGTGATCAGGATCGTCTGCGCGATGATCATCGCTGTCGGCGTATAAAGCAGCCCAAGCCAGCCAAACGGCCCCGACCGCGACAGATAGAGATAGACCAGAAGCCCGACCACGACCGGCGGCAGCCCCATAAGCGCGTTGAGCGCGACCAACACCCCGCCCCGCCCGGGAAAGCGCGCCACCGCCAGCCCTGCCCCCAGGCCAAACCCGATCAAGCAGGCAAACACCATGGCCGTCAGGCTGACGTAGAGCGACAGGCCGATAATCTCCAAAAGATCGGCATTGCCCGTCCACACCAGCTCAAATGCCAACCGGAATGCCTCTCCAAAATCCTGCATTATTTACCGTGAATTCCCATTTTACGTAAATTTTGCACGGAAACCATCTCCGAAACCGCGATAGCCGGCAAGTCTAAAATGCCCTGAAGGCCCCGGCGCGCGCCCTCACCTCGGACCCATTCTGGTTGTCATGGTTTTTGCAGCCCCGCCCCCAAGCCTTAGGTCCCGCTTGATGCGGGCCGAAGACCACGACCCAAAACGGCACACGCAGAGAGACACGCAAATGTCTGAGGCGACAGAACATACCGAAATCAAAATGGGGTCCGAACGCGGCTTCGGCATCGTGTTCGGCTGTGTTTTCGCGCTTGTTGCGGCCTGGCCCCTGCTCTCCGGCGCCGACCTCCGCCTTTGGGCCACGGCTGTCTCAGCCGTCTTTTTCCTTCTCGCCGCGATCTACCCGCGCTGCCTAGCGCCCCTGAACCGGCTCTGGTTCCGCTTCGGCCTGGCGCTTGGCCGCATCATGGCGCCACTCGTGATGGCGCTGATCTACTTCGCAGCCGTCGTCCCGACCGGCCTGATCATGTCGCTGCTCGGACACGACCTCCTGCGCCAGCGGATCGACAAGTCCGCCGACAGTTACTGGATCGACCGCACAGACGATGTCGGCTCCATGAAGAACCAATTCTGAGAGGTAATCCAATGTCATTCCTGGTTGAGTTTTGGCAGTTCATGGCGGTGCGCAAGAAATTCTGGCTGCTGCCGATCTTCGTGGTGATGGTCATGTTCGGCGGCCTTGTCGCCATGACTCAGGGCTCCGCCGTCGCCCCCTTCATCTACACATTGTTCTGATGCTCTAGCGAGGTCCGCTCCGATGACCGCCATCCTCGGCATTTCAGCATTCTATCACGACAGCGCAGCCGCCCTGGTTGTGGATGGTGACATTCATGCCGCCGCCCAGGAAGAGCGCTTCACCCGCAAGAAGCACGACGCCGGCTTCCCGGCCCACGCCATCGACTACGTCCTCGGCGAGGCCGGCCTTACGCTGGCCGACGTCTCCCACGTCGCCTTCTATGACAAGCCGCTGCTGAAATTCGAGCGCCTCCTCGAAACCTACGTTGCAACCGCTCCAAGAGGCTTCAAGTCCTTCGCGACCGCCATGCCCGTGTGGCTGCGCGAGAAGCTCTTCCAGAAAGACCTGCTGCACCGTGAACTGAAAAAGATCGACCCGGACTACGGCGGCGACCAGAAGCTCATGTTCGCCGAGCATCACTATTCCCACGCCGCCAGCGCCTTCTTCCCCTCCCCCTTCCACGAGGCCGTCGTCCTCACCCTCGACGGCGTCGGCGAATGGGCGACAACGACCGTCAGCATCGGCCGCGGCAAGGAACTGGAGATCGTCAAGGAGATCCACTTCCCGCACTCCCTCGGCCTCCTCTATTCCGCCTTCACCTATTACACCGGCTTCAAGGTCAACTCCGGCGAATACAAGGTGATGGGCCTCGCCCCCTACGGCGAACCCCGCTTCAAGGACGTGATCCTTAATAACCTCGTCGACCTCAAGGACGATGGCTCATTCCGCCTCGACCAGAGCTATTTCAATTATTCGACCGGCCTTACGATGACGAACGCCAAGTTCGCCGACCTCTTCGGCGAACCCGTCCGCCGGCCCGAAGTCGATCCCCTGACGCCGTTCCACATGGACATCGCTGCCTCCGTCCAGGCCGCGACGGAAGAGATCGTCCTCAAGATGACCCGCGCGCTTGCGGCTGAATACGATATCCCCAATCTCTGCCTCGCCGGCGGCGTGGCCCTCAATTGCGTCGCCAACGGCAAGATCCTGCGCGATGGCGCCTTCAAGGAAATCTGGGTCCAGCCCGCAGCCGGCGATGCCGGCGGCTCGCTCGGCGCAGCCCTCGCCGCCTGGCACAAGGAACTCGGCCACCCCCGCAAATTGCGCAATGCCGACGCCATGAAGGGCGCCTACCTCGGCCCCGCCTACGCCCAGGACGAAATCGAAGCGGCTCTCACCGCCGCCGGCGCAACCTTCGAGACCGTCTCAGACGACGACATGATCGCGATTACCGCCGACGCCCTTGCTGACGGCAAGGCAATCGGCTGGTTCCAGGGCCGCATGGAATTCGGCCCCCGCGCCCTCGGCGGCCGCTCGATCCTCGGCGACCCCCGCTCCGAGACGATGCAGAAGACGCTCAACCTCAAGGTCAAATACCGCGAGAGCTTCCGCCCCTTCGCACCGTCGATCCTCCGCGAAGACGTCGCCGACTGGTTCGATATCGAGACCGACAGCCCCTATATGCTGCTCGTCGCCGACGTGAAGGAAGACCGCCGCCGCGCCATGACCGACGGCGAACAGGCCTTGTTCGGCATCGACAAACTCAACGTCAAACGCTCAGACATCCCAGCCGTCACCCACGTCGACTATTCCGCCCGCATCCAGACCGTGCACGAGGAAACCAATCCCCGCTATCATCGCCTTATCAAGGCGTTCAAGGAGCGCACCGGCTGCCCCGTCGTCGTCAACACCTCCTTCAACGTCCGCGGCGAACCCATCGTCTCGTCGCCGGAAGACGCCTTCCGCTGCTTCATGGGCACCGACATCGAACTCCTCGTGATCGGCAACGCCATCCTGCGCAAGGAAGACCAGGACGCAGCGCTCCGCGAAAACTACGAGACAAAATACGACCTCGACTGAGACAACCACGGCTTTCCCCGTCCCCGTTCTTAACGGGGACGGGCAGCAGGAAGGGAAGAGGGTGAGGGGCAGCGTCTTGGCATGGCGCGCGTGGGGCGTTCCACCAGCCGATCAATCCGGCAGCTAATCGTTTTGTCGCAGGAACTTCCCTTCGGAATCGGTTCGCCCGTATAAGAGGGGCCGAGACAGCCTTTTCGACACTCCTTTGGACCGAGGTTCCATGGTCGCAGACCCCGATGGTGGCCGGACTGATGCCGGCGACTTGCCCAACATGATCGTTTCTGTCTGGCGCAGCGAGGCCGAGGGCGGCTCGTTCGAAACGTTCGAAGTGCCGCGCGAGGAAAGCCAGACGGTGCTCGATGTCGTGTTCTGGATCCAGCAGAACAAGGATCCGACGCTGACCTACCGGTTTGCGTGCCGGGTGGGGGTTTGCGGGTCGTGCGCGATGACGGTCAATGGTGTGCCGCGGTGGACGTGCCGGACGCATGTGAAGAACGTTGTCGACGACGGCCGGATCGAAATCGGGCCGCTTCGCAACCTGCCGGTCGTCCGGGATCTTGCGACCGATATGGACCCGTTCTTCAAGAAATGGATCAAGGCCGAGGGCGTGTTCCATCCGACCAAGACGCGCAACGACGGCATCGAGGCGATCTCGTCGGAGAGCGAGGGCCGGAAGCGGATTGACGAGGCGATCGAGTGCATCAATTGCGGCGTGTGCTATGCGGCTTGTGATGTGGTGGCGGCCAATCCGGACTACCTGGGGCCGGCAGCGCTCAACCGCGCGTGGACGCTGTACAATGACGCCAAAGACGGGGCGCGGGATAAAATCCTCGAGGCGGTGAGCCAGGGCGGCGGGTGCCACAACTGCCATTCGATGGGCAATTGCACCGAGTTCTGTCCCAACGACCTCAATCCGATGGCGGCAATTGCAGGATTGAAGCGCGAGACGGCGAAGGCATCGTTGGCGGCGTTCTTGTGGCCGAAGGCACGTCAGCGCGATGCGGTAAAGGGGTAGGCCGTCATGCTCGATATTCGTCTCTATATGCTGCAGCGGATTACCGCGCTGATCATGGCGCCGCTTGTGATCGGACACATTGCGGTGATGATTGTCGCGATCCAGGGCGGGCTCTCAGCTGCTGAAATTCTCGGACGGACTGAGGGGAGCATCGGCTGGGCGCTGTTCTACGGACTGTTCGTGGTTGCGGTGTCGATCCATGCCGCGATCGGGGTGCGGGTCATCGTGCATGAGGTTGCCGGGCTCAAGGGTGTGGCGCTGTCGCTGCTCACGTGGGGCATCTGCGCCGGTCTGCTTGTGCTCGGCGGGATGGCGGTCTGGGGCGTGACGTTCGGAGTGGGGTCATGAAAGTAACGCCACATCGCAAGCATCCGCTGTGGCTTGCCTTCTTCCTGCACCGGGTGTCGGGACTGGCGCTGGCGCTGTTCCTGCCGATCCATTTCTGGGTGCTGTCATTGGCGCTCAACGGTGCGGCCGAACTCGATGGGTTCATCCAGTGGACGAACATGCCGGGCGTCAAGGTCGTCGAGTTCGGGCTCGTGTTTTTTCTCGCGGTTCATATGTTCGGTGGGTTGCGGTTGATCGCGCTCGAGTGGCTGCCGTGGTCGAACGGGCAGAAGACACTTGCTGCGGCAGCGGTTGCGGCGTCCTTCCTGATCTCGGGCACGTTCTTTCTGAATGCGGTTTGAGGTACGCTCAACCGTAGGTCGGGCCACTTCGGCCCGACAGCCTCCACAAATGTCGGGCCGGAGTGGCCCGACCTACAGCGCGACTTTGGGTGGTGTGAGATATGGCTGACATCGAACGCTTCGATACAGACATCCTGATCCTTGGGACGGGGGGCGCGGGACTGTTTGCGGCGCTGCACGCGCAGCAGTCGGCGCCGGAGGGGACCCGGATCACGATCGCGGCGAAGGGGCTGCTCGGCAAGAGCGGCTGCACGCGGATGGTGCAGGGCGGCTACAACGTGGCGCTCGGGCGTGGCGATACGGTCGAGCGGCATTTCATGGACACGATCGAGGGCGGCAAGTGGCTCCCCGACCAGGACATGGCCTGGCGTCTGTGCGAACAGGCGATCATCAGGGTCCAGGAACTCGAGAACGAAATCGGGTGCTTCTTCGACCGGGAGCCCGATGGCTCACTGCACCACAAGGCGTTCGCGGGGCAGACCGCGGACCGGACGGTGCACAAGGGTGACCTGACGGGGATCGAGATTATCAACCGGCTCATGGAGCAGGTGCTGTCGCGGCCGATCACGAAGCTCGAGGAGCATCGCGCGATCGGACTGATCCCGACGGCGGACCGGGCGGCGCTGGCGGGGGTGCTGTTCATCGACATGCGCACCGGCAAGTTCCGGTTCGTGCGCGCCAAGGCGGTGTTGCTTGGGACCGGCGGCGGGCCGACGATGTACAAGTACCACACACCCTCCGGCGACAAGACGATGGACGGGCTGGCGATGGCGCTGCGCGTTGGGCTCAAGTTGCGTGACATGGAGATGGTGCAGTTCCACCCGACGGGCCTGCTGGCGGGGCCGAACTCCAAGATGACGGGAACGGTGCTCGAGGAAGGCTTGCGGGGCGCGGGCGGGCATCTTCTCAACGCGAGCAACCACCGCTTCATGTTCGATTACGACAAGGGTGGCGAGCGGGCGACGCGCGATGTGGTGAGCCGCGGGATCTATGCGGAGATGCGCAAGAACAATTCCTCGCCGAATGGCGGGGTCTATATCTCGATGGCGCATCTCGGGCCTGACATCGTCGCCAAGAAGTTCAAGGGCATGGTCGAGCGCTGCGCGGATTGCGGCTTCGATCTGGCCGGCGGGCTGGTGGAAGTGGTGCCGACGGCGCACTATCTGATGGGGGGGGTGGTCGTCGATATCGACACGCGGACCGCGATTGAAGGGCTCTATGTCGCTGGCGAGGACGCAGGCGGCGCGCATGGTGCGAACCGGCTCGGCGGCAATGGTGTTGCCAACTCGACCGTCTACGGCGGGATCGCAGGCGACGTGATGGGCGCGGATGTTGCCAAGGTGACGGCATTTCGGGAGCCGGACGAGACGGTGCTTGCACGCGAAGTCGAGCGGGCGGTTTATCCGCTGTCGAGAAAGCCGGGGCTGATCGGTCCGCTTCGCCAAGCGCTGCAGGACGTGATGTGGGATGATGTGGGTGTGTTGCGCACGGCGTCTCGGCTGGAGAACGGACGGCGGCGGCTTGGTGAAATTCGCGACGAACTGATGACGGTTGGTGTTGCCGGCGACAACTTGGCATTCAATCTGACCTGGCATGACTGGCTCAACACACAGAGCCTGCTCGACATGTCGCAAGTCATTACGGAAGCGTCGATCTGGCGGGAGAATTCGCGCGGCGCGCATTTCCGCGAAGACTTCCCCGACGTCGGTGATCTTGCGACCTCGTACTTCACGTTGGCGGAGCAGGACGGTGATGGTGTCAAGGTGACGCGCGAAGACGTGAAATTCACCATCGTCAAGCCGGGCGAGACGATCCTTCCCGACGGTTCGCCGGATACGTTGGTGGCGGCGGAATGATTTCTGCGCCTGGCGCGCAAGGAGAGACACATGATTTCGATCGATCTCATCCAGAAGACGGCCGAGACGCTGATGGACAAGGCGGCCATCGAGATCCCGGACGATTATCTCAGTGGGCTCAAGGCGGCGGCCGCCGTCGAGGACGGCGATCTTTCCTCGTTCGTGCTGCAGGCGATGCTTGAGAACTACAAGGCTGCGAAAGAAGACCGGCGCGCGATGTGTGGCGATACGGGCTGTCCGCGCTGGTACGTCAAGCTGGGCAATGAGGCGATGGTTGAAGGCGGGCCGGTCGCGCTGGAGGAAGCGCTCCGGCGGGCGACGGCGAACGCGACCAACGGCGTGCCGCTCAGACCCAACCGGGTGCATCCGCTGTGGCGCACGGACCATAACAATAACGTTGGGATCAACGCGCCGGAGATTGAATACGGGTTCGAGCCGGGCGGTGAGTGGATCGATCTGACGACCGTACACAAGGGCGGGCTGTTCGGGACCGACTACCGGATGCTGTTTCCCTCTGACGGGATCGAGGGGATCAAGCGGTTCTACCTCGACAGTCTGGTGGCGTTCGGCAAGCGCGGTCTGTCATGCCAGCCGGCGATCATCGGCATTGGGCTTGGCGGGTCGAAGGATACCTGCATGGTGCTCGGCAAGCGGGCTGCATGCCTCAGGACGGTGGGTGATCGCAATCCGGACCCGAAGATCGCAGCGCTCGAGGAAGAGTTCAAGGAACTCGGCAATTCGATCGGGATGGGCGCGATGGGCTTCGTTGGCAAGTCGATGGTGATCGACTGTCATATCGAGGTCGGCTACTGCCACACGGGCGGCATGCAGATGAGTGTGCATGCGTTCTGCCTGTCATCGCGGCGCGCGTGTGCGCGGGTCCATGCTGATGGGCGCGTTGAATACCGAACGGACCCGGAATGGTTCACACCCTATCAAAGACGGGAGACAGTTGGATGGGAGATGCCGGAGGACAATCAGGCGGCCCACGTCAAATCCGCCTGAGCACGACGCCGACACACGAAGACCTCGCCGCGCTGAAGCTCGGTGATATCGTCTATCTCGACGGGCTGATGTATACGGCGCGCGAGGGCGTTTATATGCGCGCGCTCGAAGAACGCGCCAACATTCCGATGGATCTGCCGCGCGAGAGTGCGGCGAACTTCCATTGTTCGCCGGCAGCTTCGATCAACCCGGATGGCACCTTCAATATGGGGGCCGTGACGGCGACGGCGTCGTTCCGCTTCACGAAGTGGATCGGGGAGTGGATGGATAAATCCGGCGCCAAGTTGATCGTCGGCAAAGGCGGCATGAGCCCGGCTGATTACAAAGAGCACTTCGTGCCGCGCGGTGCGATTTATCTGACGACCGTCGGTTATGGCACGGGGGCGCTGCTGGGGCGTGGGGTCGAGAAGGTCGAGGCGGTGCACTGGAACGAAGAACTCGGTCTCGCGCAGGCGATGTGGGTCTTGAAGTGCAACAACATGGGACCGTTCATTGTGGCATCGGACCTGGCGGGCAACTGCCTGTTCGAGCGTGAGAACGCGAAGATCGCCGGCAACCTCGAAAAGATCTACGAGGGGACCAAGCAGCCAACGCTGAAGCGGTACGGCGAGACGGACGATCGTTCGGATGAGCTGATCGGCTGAGGCGTCACGCTGAACGCTGCGGCATCAGGTGTCCTGGATAATGACGCAGCCGTCGGCTGGGCGGACTTCAAGGATCTGGCCGGTTTCAAAGAGCGTGGTGACGTCGCCTGCTTCGAAGCGGTCGCACATGGCCATGTCGGCCAATGCCGCGCCCTGGACGAGAATCGTGTTGGCCTGGTTGAAGAGGATCGCTTTGGGCGCAATGCCGCGCGACTTCATTTCATGCAGCATCCAGGCCGAGGCAACGCCGCCTTTCGCGGTGTTGAGGACCAGGATCCTGTCCTTGTAGGATTGGCCGAAGAGGGCGTGCTGCGGACGGGAGAAAACGCCCTGCAAGCGATCAAGATCGTAGCGGGCTGAGAAGTTGTCTGTGGCGACGAGTGCTTCGCCGGTCACGACCGGGCCGACGCCGATGTGACATTTCAATTCGCGCGGCATTAGACGATCTCTCCCTTTTCGGCGGCGGCGATGCACTCTTCCATCGAGCGAAGGGCGGGTTGGTAGCCGTAGCCGCCGAGAATGTTGACGATCTTGGCGGAGTTCGACAGCAGATGTCTTCCAGCCGTTGGCTTCACCAATTTCGCGGGCGTATTGCTGGTAAAAGCAGGTTCCCTGCAGGACCTTTCCGCCCGCGGTTTCTATCGTTTCGACGAGGCCCATGCGGGTGGCGTCCGGATAGACCTGTGGTGATGTGCACACGAGGAGGGGGACCGTGAAGGATTTGCCCCGGCTCAGGGCTGCGACCTGCTGCATCTCGACGAGGGAGAGTTGCGGGGCTGCGAAGACGACGACGTCGACGTTGTCGCCTTTGCTGCCGAAGTCGGAGCGCAGTGCATCATAGTCGGTCTTCGTGATTTCGGTGCGCGGGATGAGATCGGCAGCCTTCGCGGCGGCGGCGGCTTCAGGCGTTATGCCTGAGATGTGGAAGAGCGGCGTTGAGCCGTAACTCGCCATCGCGGCGCCGAAGTGTTTGAGCTCGTCGGATGTCGGCACGGTTTCGATGCCGTCGATGAACGGGACTTCCCAGTAGGAGCCGCAGGCGCGGCCAATGACGGCGCCGAGGATGCCCCAGTCGGTGAGTTCGGCGGGTTGGTGGCTGACGGTGAAACGCCGGGTCGGGCGGCGGTTCTGGTCAAGGTGGAGGCCGTAGCGTGGCGTGCGGCCGGTGAGGCCGGCGGCGAGGGCGGACGGGCCGCCTTCGAAGTTGGACCGCGCGCCGCAGACACTGTTGGAATAGATCACGACGCCGGTATCGCCGTAGGCAACGTGCTCGCCGAGGACCGGGGGCATGATGGTCTGATAGTTGATGCAGGTATTCGTCATGAGGATGCCCATGGCGGTCAGCGCTGCGATGGTACGGCGTTCCAGGTTGGCCATTTCTTCGGTTTGGCCGAGGGGGCGGTAGTGATCGAGGTCAACGCCGCGGGGATCGGTGATCATCGGGATGGTGACGCGGGCGCCGTCGGTAAGAAGTTGCTCGAGGAAGGCGACGCCGGGCTCGCCGACCGACTCGGGGTCGATCATCATGTGGGCTTGCGAAACCGGCACCAGGTCCTCGGCGTCAAAGACCCGGCCCACCTTGATCTGGTGGTCGATGGCCCAACGCTTTGCGGCCCCCATCTCGCCCGCCAGCATGGCGCGCTCTTCGTCGCTCAATTGCATTCGTTGGATCTCCGGGACGTCGTGGCGTCAAGGCGTGTTTCCAAGTGGCGCTGGAAAATGGAACCATTCCATATAGTTCTGGACATGGGCCAATGAGTATGACTGTATTTTTGCATCAGACTTTTCACAAGCAGCAAGCCCACGGCGATCCTCGCATAGTGCTGATTTTCATTCCCAGACAATCAATAATCACCGATTGGGTGGTTGCCTTCACAAGGCGGTCGACGCCGATGGGGACGTGAAAGGTGTGTGTTTCGCAAGTTGCCGCCATGCGGTTTAGCTGACGAAGTTGCGGTGACTGCTGCATTCATGGTCCGCGTTTTTTTCAATTGCGTGCGCCGTTATCGAAGGAGGAAGAGACGATGAGATTCTTGAAGCGTCCAGGCCGGACATTGGCCACGGGAATTGCCGCGCTGGCGGTATCGGCGATCAGCTTTGGCGGGGCCGCGCAGGCGCAATATCCCGAGCGCCCGGTTACGATGGTGATCCCGTATGGTCCAGGTGGCGCGACGGATATTTCGGCTCGCACGATTGCAGCGCCGCTGGGCAAGATCGTGTCGCAGCCGGTTTTGATGGTGAACCGCGCCGGCGCCGGTGGCGCGACGGGCTCGGTCTCGGTGAAGAATGCGGCGGCGGATGGCTACACGATGCTGTTTGCGCGTGTCGGATCGCATTCTGTGAACCCGGCGATGAAAGAAACGCTGCCGTACACACTCGACGATTTCACGTTCGTTGGTGTTTATGAAATCAATCCCGTTGCCTGTGCGGTCAAGGTCGATTCCGACATCAAGTCGATCGAGGACCTCATCGCCAAGGTGAAGGCAAATCCGGGCAAGATCAGCTACAGCTCGGCCGGGGTCGGTTCACTGCTGCACATCGCCGGCGCGATGGTGCTCAGAGAATTCGGGATTGAGAATCCGGTCAATGACGCGATCCACATTCCGCTGAAGAGCGGCGGGGCGGCGGCAACGGCGGTGCTTGGTGGCACGGCCAATTTCATCTGCACGAACTCGTCTGCCCTGGCGAGTTTCGTCCAGAACAAGCAGCTCAGGCCGCTGCTGGTGACGACGGAAGAGCCTGTTGTCGGGTTCGATGCGCCGACGGCCAAGGATCTCGGTAAGCCGAACCTGCACAAGCTGGTCGGCTGGACCGGGATCGCCGGGCCGAAAGGTCTGCCGGAAGCGGTTGGTGACACGTGGCGCGATTACATGGCGAAGGCGACAGCCGACAAGGGCTTCCTCGACAAGATGACGTCACGCGGCTCGGTGATCCGGCTGATGGACCCGAAGGAATCGCAAGCTTTCATCAACGAGCAGTACACGATCTTCCGCAAGCTGGTCGACGACCTGGGCATGCGGATCAAAGGCTGATCGTTGGCTTGATGCCTGTCGGCGCCGCCGCAGCGAAACGCTGCGGCGGCGCCGACTTGATGACAAGGGGGCGGGAAAAGTGGCGATGCGTGGTGTTCCCTGGCTTGGGATCGGCTTCATCGGCTTTGGCCTGTTGGTGCTTCTGGTTGCAATTCCCTATGCGGTGACGAGCCCGAGCAATGTCCGGGTCGCCGTGCTGTCTCCGACATTCTGGCCGATGATCATCGCCTGGATCATCATCGGTCTTGGGGTGTTGCTGGCGGCTTTCGCGGTGCTGCAACCGACGTTGGCGTCGGCGATCGTCGATGAAGCCGAGGAACCGGACGATGCCGGTACCGCGGCGCCCTGGCTGCGCCTTCTGGCCAGCGCCGTGATGATGGTCGGGCTGGTGCTGGTGACACCGACCCTCGGCCTTGTCTGGACGGCGATGATATGCTTCGCCGTGCTCTCGGTTATCATCCGGGCGCCGCGACCGTTTGTGTCGGCTATCGTCGCGCTCGTTCTGCCTCTCGTTCTTTATGCCTTCTTCGCCCACGTCGCCGGCGTTGCCGTGCCGCAAGGTGAGTTCATCCGGCTGCCATGAGTGTTCTCGACAATATCTCCGCCGCGTTGCCGCTCGTTCTCAATCTGGAGAGCTTCCTGGCGCTCTTCATTGGGGTTGTCGTCGGCGTTGTCGCTGGCGCCATTCCCGGTATGTCGGCAACGATGGCGGTCGCGCTGACGCTGCCCTTCACGTTCGCGCTGCAGCCGATTACGGGCATTCTGCTGCTGCTTGGTGTCTACAAGGGCGGGATCTTTGGCGGGTGTATCCCGGCGATCCTGATCAAGACACCCGGGACGCCCGCCTCAAGCGCCACGATCCTTGACGGCTATCCGATGGCGGAGAAAGGCGAGGCGGGCAAGGCGTTGGGCATGGCGCTTTATGCATCGTGCACGGCGGATGTGATGTCGAACCTGTCGCTGATCCTGTTTGCGGGTTGGCTTGCCTCGTTCGCGCTCAGTTTCGGGCCGCCGGAATTCTTCACGTTGATCCTGTTCTCACTCACGATCATTGCGGGTGTCTCGGGCCAGAACCTGCTGCTGGGGCTGCTGTCGGCCGCGCTCGGTTTGCTGCTCGCGACCGTCGGGCTGGACCTCGTCTATGGGACGAACCGGTTCAACCTCAATGATCCCAACCTGATGGGTGGGCTCAACTTCATTGCCGTGCTGATCGGGTTGTTCGCGATCCCGGAAATCCTGGCGTACGTTTGGAATCCGAAGTCGCAGGATGGCGCGGTGCGCTCGATCGGGAGCCAGTACGTTACGTTTGCCGAGTACAAACGCTGCTTCCGGACCATTATGCGCGGCGGGCTGATCGGCGTTGTGCTCGGAAGTATTCCAGGGATCGGGGCGGCGCCGGCGGCGTTTCTGTCTTACAGCGAAGCGCGGCGCAACTCGCCGAACAAGGACAACTTCGGCAAGGGCGAAATTGAAGGGGTTGCCGCATCGGAAGCCGGCAACAACGGGGTGTGCGGGGCAACCCTCATTCCGCTGCTGGCGCTCGGGGTGCCGGGGGACGTGATCACGGCGATTATCATTGGCGCCTTCATGATCCACGGCCTGCAACCCGGCCCGATGATGTTCGTTGCCAACGCCAACATCATCTACGCGCTGTTCATGGGGCTCATCATCAGTTCCGTGCTGCTGCTGGTGGTTGGCTCTGTCGCGATCCGGGCGTTTCGATATATCGCGGAAGTGCCGCGGGCTGTTCTGATGCCGGCGGTGTTTACGCTGTGCGTGTACGGGGTTTATGCGGTCAACAACAGCGTGTTCGACATCGGCGTGATGTTCGCCATGGGGTGGCTCGGCTATTTCATGATGCGCAACAACATTCCCGCCGCGCCGTTCCTCATCGCGTTCATTCTCGGACCCTTGCTGGAAGACAACTTCCGGCAGGCGATGTTGATGTCAGGTGGGAGCGGGACAATCTTGTTCCGGTCGCCGATCACATGGTTCTTCTGGGCATTGACGGCGATTACGGTGCTTGCCCTCGTGCGCGCCAATTTCAGCGCGGATGCCCGCGCCAAATATCTCAGAGGAAGCTGAGGCTTTCAGACAGTCGCGTGGCGCCGGCCGGGAGGGCGGGGCCAAACGCAAAAACACGCCAGGAGTGAGAGACGTGCCCTATTCCGATTTTCGTCCCGAGTTGATGGGGAGTGCGACGCTCGAGCCGAAAGGTCCGTTCGAGGCGGGCTCGTATCAAAGCCTGACGCTGACCTATACGGCCGGTCGTTTCGGCATTGATGATACGGGATCGCTCAAGATCGGGTTCCGGTTTGCAACAGACTTCGGGCCGGTGCAGTTCGATGATCCGAAGGCGCCGGGGTACACCACGGTCGAGGCGTCCAACGGGGCGACGCTGGAATGCCGGTGGGAGTTCAAGCGCAACATCCGGCCGTGGAGCCGGTCGCTCTATATCGGCATCATGAAGCACTTCCTGAAACCGGGCGATACGATCACGATCCGGTTCGGGGATACGCGCGAAGGCTCGCCCGGCATCCGGATGCAGACCTACTGCGAGAAAGAGTTCGAGTTCCGCGTGCTCACCGATGCGATCGCGACCTATGACTACGTTGCGCTGCCCGAGAGCCCGAAGGTGGAGATCGTGCCGGGGCCGGGGGTGACGTGGCAGGCGGCCGTGCCGACGATGGTGCGGGTCGGCGCGCCGTTCGCCTTGAAGGTTCGTTCGACGGACAAGTGGGGCAATCCGTCGGACAAGTCCGATCAGGCGCTGCAGTTCGAGATCGAGGGGGCTGCGATCGAGGGATTGCCGTCCGGCGGTGACGCCAAGACCGGGTCGTTTGCTGTCATCGCTGACGGATTGAAGATGGGCGCGGCGGGCGAAAGCGTCATCATCGTCAAGGATGGGAGCGGGCAGGTGTTGACGCGCTCCAATCCCATTCGCGCGATCGTGGATGAGACGGGTGAGGGTGATGTCCACTTCTGGGCGGATACGCACGGGCAGTCAAACGAGACGCTGGGCACGAACACGGCGCGGGACTATTTCATCTATGGGCGCGATAAGGCGTTTCTCGATGTGATGGGGCATCAGGGCAATGACTTCCAGATCACGGGATCGTTCTGGCGGCATCTCAATGAGCTGACGGCGGAGTTCGACATGCCGGGCGAATTCGTTTGTATCCCCGGCTATGAATGGTCGGCGAATACGGCGGTTGGGGGCGACCGCAACGTGCACTATCGCCATGAGGGCGAGACGATCCACCGGTCAAGCCATGCCCAGATCGCGGACCCGACCGATATGGTCGATGAAGAGGAAGACGCGCATGATGCGCATGACCTGTTCAAGAAGCTCAAGGGCAAGGATTGCGTCGTCGCGGCACATGTTGGCGGGCGCTATGCGGACATCACGTTTGCGCACGATGAAGGGCTCGAAGCCGCGGTCGAGGTGCACTCTTGCTGGGGGACGTTCGAGTGGATCGTGTGGGATGCGTTCGATAAAGGCTACCGGGTCGGCATCGTCGGTAATTCCGATGGTCATAAGGGGCGGCCGGGCGCCGATTTCCCGGGCGCCAGTTTCTTTGGCAGCCAGGGCGGACTGACGTGCTTCATCGCGCCAAGGCTCGATCGGGATGCGATCTTCAAGGCGATGCGGCGGCGGCATCATTATGCAACGACGGGCAACCGGATGCTGCTCGATGTCGGGGTCACTTGCGCGAATGATGCAACCGTGTTCCTCGAAAACCCGCCGGGTCACGGCGGGGCGACGGAGACGGCGCGGCGGCTGCGCATGGGCGATGTGGCCAAGGTGTCAGACGAGGCTGTCAGGCTCGATGTCGCGGTGGTCGGGTCGGCGCCGATCGAGCGGCTCGATATTTTCCGGGGACGTGATCTCATCGAGACAATCCGGCCATTCGGTGAGGCGGATCTTGGCGGCCGTATCCGGATGACGATGGAGGGGGCGGAGTATCGAGGTCGCGCGCGGACGACGACGTGGGATGGCTCGCTCAAGGTGACGGGTAACACGATCGCGCGGGCGGAGATGTTCAATAACTGGAACCTCGATCGTGGCATCCAGTCGGCTTCCGGTGACGGCGTCGCCTGGAAGGCGGTGACGACGGGCAATACGTGCGGCATCGATCTATGGCTCGGCGAGACGGCCGGAGGTGCGTTGGAGATTGAGACGAAACATGTGGCGGCGAATATTGGGATCGACGACATCGGGATCGAGGATATCGTCTTCGATGGCGGCGGGCTGGAGCGGATGGTGAAGGTCTACCGGTTGCCGGATGCGCCAGCGGTGACGCGGATGACGCACAGCGCAGATATTGCCGTTGCCGAAAGTGGCGATACGCCGATCTTCGTGCGGGTGACGCAGGTCGATGGCCATAAGGCGTGGTCGAGCCCGGTCTACCTGTTTCGCTGAGCGCTGAGCGATGAGTTTTACGACTCAGGTCGGGATCACCATGGTTATGCCAGCGATCAGCAGCAGGACGATGACGAGTTGCTGGTAGCGCCGGTCGTTGAGGCGGCGATAGGCTGCAGCGCCGAGGATTGCGCCGGCGATTGTGGCGGGCAGCATTGTCGGCGCGGTCCAGGCGAAGTTCGGGTCGAGGCGGTCCTGGGCGGCCGAGATGATCAGCATCGCGCTCAGTGTTACGAGGTTGAAGACCTGGATGAGCGCGCGCTTTTCGGTGGCTGACCAGGACTGCAGGGCCGCCCACATGATGACTGGCGGCCCGGGGATGCCGGCGATGCCGCCAGCAACGCCGCCGAGCAAACCAGCCACGAGATTGCCGATCGGGTGACGTTTGATGAAACGCCAACTCTCGGGCAGGGCAAGGGCGAAGAGGGAATAGGCGATCAGGATGCAGCCGACGCCGAATTTGAAAAGACCGATGGGAAGCGGTGGGATCAGCCATAGCGCAATCGCAATTCCGGCGAGGCCGGCGATCACGATGGGCACGAGCTGGCGCCAGTGGAGGCCATAGCGCAGTGCGCTGATGGCCTGGATCTGACTGGCGATGCCGGCCAAGGCCGCGAGCTGGGCTGCGAGCAGGGGCGAGGCCACGAAAAGGACGATCGGCAGCGTGACGAGACCGGCGCCGAAGCCCGATAGGCCGCAGAGGAAGCCGCCTGCAAGGCCGCCAGCCAGGAAATAAATGAAAATGGGGTCCAAGAGCGTGTCCGCTGCCTAGGGTTTCGGGCGAGGGGACTGCTTAGCCGGAATCGCTCGCGAGGACTACCGGGTGAGGTCGGTCGTTCGGTGGAAGGGGCCGATGTTTGATGCGGCGAGATCGTGCTGGGGCACATAGGCCGGTATTTTTACATCGCGGCAGCCCGTCCCGGTCCAAAGTGTCAGGGATGTGCCCGGTCGTTCACCGACGCCTGGGCACCCGCGCCAGTGCCCAACGACCACCTCAAACCTTCTCGATCGCCAGATAGCAGTGCACGTAGTCCATCGCATGGCCCTCCGGATCATCAGCGACGAGGTCTTCATAGCTCTGGTAGAACTCATCAACGATGGCCGCCCGCTCGTCCGCTGACCGCGAGGGCTCCAACGCGGAGGCAAACACCGTCTCGCTCCACGACCGCAGCGTCGGGATATACGAGACCGCGAACTCCCTGGCGCTCATCTTGCCCCCCGCCGCCTCGAACGCGGCCCGGTAGGGACACTTGACAAGGCCCGTGTGCGCCGAGATCAACCTCAGCCCCGCCTTGTAGACCTCAGAGGTCTCGTCAACGAGTGGCGCGGAAAATTCTTCCTTGGTCCGGTAGAATTGCGAGAACGTCGCGTTGATGTATTCCGAATGCCCGATGCGCCCTTTGTCCGCCATCCTCCGCCACAGCCGGTCGAATGTATCGAACATGTCGACTCCGCCGGTCCCGCCGAGATAGCGGCCTTGCTCGTCCTTGCCGAAGTTCATGAACACGAGCCGTCCGCCCGGCACCAGTTCCTTCGCCCGCGCCAGCAGAATGCGCTCCCAGTCGGCTGCAGCCTGGTCCGTAAACGCCTTCAGCGCATCTCCATCCGCGCCCACCATATGGACGTGATTGGGAATCTCACACGGCTTCTCGGAAACGTAATGCATCGCCGTCGCCGAAAAGCCGAGGTCCAGCGTCTGGTCCGGCAGCAACTGGTGATGAAAGCCGATCCCGCAGGCATGAACGAACACCCCGTCGAACTCCTTGAGGTAGGTGTTCTCGGTCTGCCCATCGAGCCCTTGCATCGACTTGAACAGCGTCGAAAAATCGTTGCTGGCGAGATCCGTATAGGTGACCAGCACCTGCCACCCCGGAAACCGCGCCTTGATTGCGGCAACCGTATCGCGCATCGCCTTCTTCGACGTGCCCCCGTCGGCCGCACCGAAATCAGCAATCTGAATGGCCCGTCCCCTTGCCGGCTCCGGCAGCGCCGCCACCGCCTCCAGCAGCATGCCCGACGCATTGTCGATGACATCCTTGGCCCCGCGCGTGCTGGCGCTGTAGTACCCGCCGCTCTTCATGGCGGTCGTCGCCGCCGTCTTGCCTGCCGACCCAGTAATGGCCTTCACTCCTATAACCGCAACCCGATGCTCAACTGCGCGAAACTCAAGTGTAAGCTGATCACAACCGCTCCGTCGACCATCAAGCATGAAGCAGGCGTTCTTGGCCTCTCGTGTTTCCTGGCTCCAAGACCAATGCTAGGCTCGCTGAAACGCCACGAACTGCCGGCCCGGAGTGCACGCGAAACATGACCCAAACGCCCGTGATCGACTGTTTGCAGTTCGCGAACTGGTCCGAGGAGATTTTCCGCGAAATGCGCTCAGGCGGCGTCCACGCCGTCCACGCCACCATCCTCTATCACGGCGACTTCCGCGAAATGGTCCGCGAGATCGAGGCCTTCAACGCCTGGTTCGAAGCCCTTCCAGACCTGATCTTCCACGGCCGCACCGGCGACGACGTGCGCCGCGCCATGGCCGAAGACAAGACCGCGATCTTCTTCGGCATCCAGAACCCCGAGCCCCTCGAGGATGACCTCGGCCTGATCGAGATCTTCGCAACCCTCGGCCTCAGGTTCATGCAGCTCACCTATAACAACCAGTCCCTCTTGGGCTCCGGCTGGCAGGAACCGCGCGACGGCGGCATCACCAACTTCGGCCGCGAGGTCATTCGCGAAATGAACCGCACCGGCATCATGATCGACATGAGCCACGCCGGCGAGAGAACCACCCTCGAAGCCATCGAACTCTCTGAACGCCCGATCGCCGTCACCCACGCCAACCCGCGCTTCTGGCGCGATGAAAAACGCAACGTCTCCGACGACATCATCAACGCCTTGGAGCAGTCCGGCGGCATGCTCGGCTTCTCCCTTTACCCGCACCACCTCAAGGGCGGCTCCGCCTGCACGCTCCAGGAGTTCTGCGAAATGGCCGCCCGCGTCGCCGAGCGCCATGGCGCCGACATGCTCGGCATCGGCTCCGACCTCTGCCAGAACCGCACCGACTTCTGGGTCCAGTGGATGCGCGATGGCCGCTGGCGCAAGGTCTCCCCCCTGGCCGACGAAGCCTCGAAAGCAAAATTCCCCGAACCAACCTCCTGGTTCGCCTCCAACAAGGACTTCCCCGGCATCGCCCAGGGCCTGCGCGACGTCGGCTTTTCCAAGGACGAGGTCGGCGGCATCATGGGCGGCAACTGGCTGCGCTTCTTCGACCAGACCTTCACGCGGAGCCCCTGACCATGGCCGCGTTCCCAGCGGAAAACGACAACCATCCCCTCGCAAGCCTGCGCCCGCCCGAGACCGTCATGCGCCTCGAGCGCATGGGCGCCGCGTTCCCGACGCGCCTCAGTTTCATGCGCTCCTTGATCCGCGACTTGAACCGGGCCGGCGCCGAGATCGACCGCCCCGTCTGGGACATCGACGCCCACGGCTACGGCCGCGCAGTCTACCGCGTCCAGGCCTTTGGCGACACCGCAAGCCTTGTGGCTTTCTCAACCCCGCTCGCCGAAGAAGACCGCACCGACCGCGTCATCGCCGAAGCCTGGGACACATCCTACGTCCTCTATGACGGCGTGCCCAATGCCGCAGAACTCGACCGCCTCCAAGCCAACGCGCCACGCCAGGAAGCCGGCCGTTTTGCCCAGACCGATCTCATCCTGAGCCGCGCCAACAAGTCCGTCCGCCTCTTCGCCCACGTCATCGACAGCCTCGCCGAAGGCCACCAGCCCGACACCGACATGATCCGCCGCATCGGCTATTTGATGCGCACCACCGCCGTCTATGGCAACGGCAAGTTCGGCATCGCAGACCGCACCCGCCTCAAGGGCCGCCCCCTCCTGGATGGCGCCTTCCGCGCCGAAATGCTGACCGTCTGGCTGATCCGCGCCTTCACCCATGACCTCGCCGAGCACATCGCCAAGGCCAGGGACCCCGCCCGCGCCGTCCCCCTCGCCCCCGCGATCAAGCGCCACCTCGGCATCGGCAACGCCACCGGCCTCGGCATGGCCCCCTTCCTGGTCTCCCACCCCCGCCTCTTGAACAACTGGATGCTCGCCCGCGAAACCGCACTTGCCCGCGTCCGCGCACTACCCGAAGCGTCCAAGGAAATACGAGACCGCCTCGCGACGCTCACCCAACGCGCCCTCACCCACCTCGACGACTGGTCCGTCGACGACGATCGCCAGATGCGCCGCATCGAAACCCTGCGCAGGGAGTTCCAGAGCCTTGCGCCCCGGATCGCCAGCGTCGCCGCAACCGAAACCTATCCCTTCGACCGCCTCATGGAGTTGACCGAGCCACACTCTTTCGAATGCCAGGAGTTGATGGCAGCTCTCATCCTCGAGCCCCACGGCGACCTCATCGACGATCTCACGGCAACCATGATCGACGAGGCCGATGATCGCATCGACGCCGCGATGCGGCTGGCTGACCTGCGCGCCCTGATCGAAACCAACTGGTCATTCGCCACCGGCACCGACTTCACCGCTGCCGCCGAGACGGCGCAGTTCTGGTATGTCTCGGAAGAAAAGCTCGAACCGCGCCTTGGCCGCCGCCATGAGGAACCCGGCGCCGAGCGCGAGATGCCGCTCGACATCGCACGCCGCGTCCACGCACTCGCCAACGCTCTGCGCGATGGCCAGGAGAATGAAACCGTCGCCGAATTCCTGCTCCGCAAGCCGGAGCATCGCTACGCGGTGTCCCGCGTCCAGACCCAACACCACCACCCCTACAGCGAAATCCGCGACAACCTGATCGCGGGCACCGCTTTGCCGATCGACATGCTGCGCGCAAAACTCGCCTTCTTCGGCGCGGCAAAATTCGACCCCCGCTCCTCACTCTGGACCCGGATCACGCTCTATCAGGGCGCCCCCCTGCCAAACGAGATCACCACACCGGACGCCGACGACTGGTGGTTGCCTGTCATGGATGGCGCCTCGTGAGATTTTCCATCAACGAGGTTGAAACGCTTGTCCGCAAGGCAGCCCTCGGCGCAGGCCTCGACCCTGGCCGCGCGGACGAATTGGCCGACGCCGCCGTCTGGCTCACAGGACTTCAGGTCCCCGTCTTCGACATCGCCCATCGCGCATTGACCAGCGATGCAGGCGCGCCCATCACGCTCGCCGAAGATGGAACCAGCGCGGCCTGCCCATCCTCATCCGCCGCCCGGGTCGGCATGTCCGCAATCGACCTTCTCCTTGCAAAACCGACCGACTTCACCGTGACACTGGATGCCGTCGACGAACCCCTCCTCGTCACCGCGCTGGCCGCTGTCGCAGCCCGGCGTCATGGATCCGCCTTCGAAATCGAAACAGGAAGGGCCAAAATCGCGGTCCAGCCCGACGGCATCCCCGACCTCGCCCCGCTCATCGCAGAACGGAACCTCCGCATGGTTCTGCGCCGCACAGGTAAAAACGCCAGCGCGACTGCTGAGCCAACCGCATCATCATGCCGCTATGATCCGGAAAGCCTGTCCGATAACGGCTTCGCGAGCCTCGAACGGCTCGCCCATCAGACCTACGTACCCGCAAGCGAGCGGTCCCGCATCTCCGGCGCGGGCGCCGGCCTCACCGACAACGATTGACGCCTGGCCACGCGCTGGACGCAGCGTACCGCCGGCATCGGCACCAGCGCAGGCAGGCCGCTTAGAAACCTCAGTTGACCAATGCGACCCCGGCCCGCGAGCTGACCGCAATGACCTCCAGGCACTTGCCCGGAACCAGTCCGCCGCCCTCGCACGCTGTCACATCGTTGACGAGCACCCGCTGAATGCCGGAACACGCCGTACTGGCGATATCGAATTGCCGCACCCGCATCTTCCCCGCCGGCAACCGTCCTGCTGCGATCGCGACCAGGCCCGCCACCCGGTCCTCGCCATCGAACAGCACCAACTCCAGCGCCATCGCCTCGATCGTTCCTTGAAGCCCGTTGCGGAATATGAACGACAACCGGCACCCCTCGCCAACCGCCTCGAGGCGATTGAGTTCAAGCCCGATTTTGCCGCTCACAGTCTTCGCACTGTCCGCCGCGCGCACGGACCCGATATCGTGCGCCATCCACAATGCCGCCAGCACAACGAAACCGGCGATCAACTGCAGCCGGCGCAACGGGCCCACAACGCCGCGATCAAAGCGTCCGCTTCGTCCCATCTGCGCGAACCTCCTGCACCGCTTGGAAACCTTCGAACTGCGGGCTCTCGAGATAGAGCGACCGGATCGACGTGTTGCCTGCATTCTGATGCGCCTTGCGGAACTGCTCGGACTTGGTCCACGCAATAAAGGCATCGTAGTCCCGCCACCGGGTGTGCGAGGCATAGAGCACATACTCGTCCGTTTCAGGTCCCTTGAGCAGGTGAAACCCATCGAAACCATCGACTTCATGGAGATAGCTCTCCCGCTCACCCCACAGCGTCTCGAAGTCCACCGCTGAGGCCTTGGCGACCTTGAACCGGTTCATTGCGATATACATCGACACTCTCCAACTTGTTCATCGCCCAACGCCCAGCGCATCCGGCCGGCGCGCGTTTCTGTCTGGCTCACCGAAGGGCAACGATGACGAGCAGCACGCCGATCACGATCCCCGCGATTGAAATGCCCCTGAGCAAGGCCCCCTTCAACCTTAACCGCCCGGCGAGATCCAGAAACTCCCGCCGCACCGCGATCAACGCCATCCCTTCCGCCAGCGCCGCCCAGCCAACGAACGACACGAAGATCGCCATCACCGAATCCCAGGCGTTGTGGAGCGCAACGATGGCGGCGCCGATAACGAAGGCGATCAGGCCGGTCAGAAACCCGATCGCACCGTTCTCGCGCAGCGTGACCAGGATCTGCCGGTAGAGATCCGGCTCCCGGATCAACGCTACGCCGCCAGCGATGAGATAAAGCCCGATGAACAGGCCCAACAGATCACTCACGCCCAGCGTTTGTGCCATGTCGCCCCCCCTGTGCCCTTCTGTGCCCGCGCCGGATCTACGCGATATCCGGCTTGATCAGCTTGATGATGCTCGAGGTGTCGAGGTCACCATTGCCATGCGCAATGTGCATTTCGAAAGCCGAGGCTGCCACGCCGCCCAATGGCGATGCCGTGTTCGCCATGATCGCGGCCTGCTCCGCCAGCTTGAGATCCTTCAGCATCAGTTTCGCCGCAAACCCCGGCTTGTAGCCATTGCTCGCCGGCGCCTTTTCGACCGGCCCGGCCACCGGACACATCGCCGTCAGCACGAACGAGTTGGCCGACGATGTCGACATCACATTATAGAGCGTGTTGCGATCAACGCCGAGCGTCTCGCCGATCACGAAAGCCTCCGCGACGGCAAGCGCCGTGATGCCCGCCACCATGTTGTTGCAGATCTTCGCGACTTGCCCCTGACCCGGCCCGCCGCAATGGACGATATTGCGCCCCATGGCTTCGAGCACCGGCCGCGCCTTGGCAAACGTCTTCTGATCACCGCCGCACATGAACGTCAGCGTCGCAGCCTCCGCCCCGCCGACCCCGCCGGACACCGGCGCATCCAGGAACTGATAGCCGGCTTCCGCCACCGCCTCGTGCATCGCCCGCGCCGTCTCCACGTCGATGGTGGACGAATCGATCAACAGCGTGTCGGCCCGCACCGCATCGATCACACCGTCATCGACCAGCACGCTGCGGACATTGGCCCCGACCGGCAGCATCGTGACGACGAAATCAACGTCACTCGCAGCCTCTTTCGCGCTCTCAGCCGCCTGGGCGCCCGATTGCGCGACATAGCGAACCATTTCCTCATTGAGGTCGTAGACCTTGAGCGAATGCCCCGCCTTGATCAGGTTGCGCGCCATGTGCGCGCCCATATTGCCAAGACCGATGAAACCGATGTCCGCCATGTCTCTCTCCCTGCTCAGATCTCTGAGGTTTTGCGTTTCGAACCGGCCGCGACGATAGCGGCGGCAAGTGAAAATGCCTAGCTGGACCAATCGCTTTACCCGTCAGCCATCTGATACCGGCACAGGCACCCGTTTCCCGATGACCGGCCATTTGGCCAGCCATATAGCCAGCCATATAGATTGACACGCTGCGAGACCCTCTCTCGTATGGGCGGTAAATCTTGGACGATAACCACCACCCTCGCCCGCACAGCACAACGCACACACGAGACCGCCAGAAATGAGCACGCCTAACAAACCGGCCAATCACTCCAACACGGGCGAAAACCACCGCGAGACCTTCGCGGCCCAGGCCGGCGGCGCCATCGACCGCGAAACCGGCGCCATAACGCCGCCCATTCACCTCACCACGACCTACGAGCGCGACGGCGATCTCGCCTACCCGAAGGGCTTCATTTACGGCCGCCCGGACAACCCCACCATCCGTCAGGCCGAAGCCGTCATCACCCGCCTGGAGGCCGGCCACGACACCCTGCTCTTCCCCTCGGGCATGGCAGCCGCGACCGCCGCCATCCTGTCCCTCGACCCACCGGCACATGTCATAGCCCCGCGCGTCATGTACTGGTCACTGCGCAACTGGCTCGCCACCGCAGCCCCCCGCTTTGGCATCGACACGACCTTCGTCGACACCACCAACCTCGACGCCCTCCGCTCTGCCTGCCAACCCGGCAAGACGCGCCTGATCTGGCTCGAAACTCCCGCCAACCCGCTGTGGAACATCACCGACATCGCCGCCGCAGCCAAAATCGCCCGCGACGTTGGCGCCCTCCTGGCCGTCGATTCAACCTGCGCCTCGCCCGCCTTGACCCAACCCCTGACCCACGGCGCCGACATCGTCATGCATTCGGCGACCAAATACCTGAACGGCCATTCAGACGTATTGGCCGGCAGCCTCACCTTCAAGGAAAACGGCGAGGCATTGAATGTCATGCAGCGCGCAGCATCCCATCGCGCCGGCCTCGGCGCCATCCTGGGTCCCGTCGAGGCAGCCCTCCTCCTGCGCGGCATGCGCACGCTCTTCGTCCGCGTCCGCCATCAATCGGCAACCGCCCTCGAGATTGCGAACGCCATGACGGCCAATCCCGCCATCGCCGAGGTCCTCTATCCAGGCCTCCCCGATCACCCGGGCCACGCCATCGCAGCACGCCAGATGTCCGACGGGTTCGGCGGCATGCTCTCGATCCGCATCGCCGCGGGCGAACAAGCCGCCATCCGGACGGCTGCCGCACTCAAGGTCTGGAAACGCGCCACCTCACTTGGCGGTGTCGAAAGCCTGGTCGAGCACCGCGCCAGCATCGAGGGCGCCGACAGCCCCTGCCCGCCGGATCTTTTGCGCCTCTCCGTCGGCCTCGAGAGCCCCATCGACTTGATCGCGGACCTCGAGAACGCCCTACGCAAGGGCGCCTCTAGCGACTGATTTAAAAGAGAAAATTCACATTTCATAACAAAGTGGAACGAGATTGCTGCCCAACTCACCGTCGACCGCATCGTCGCATCGGGAACATTACGTGTCGTAATTTTGAAAATTGAGCGCTATACTCCTATATTGGCCAAGCTTGGCATGCATGAAGGCGATTAATCTGTGCACCACACAGCCCGTGTGGACGCGCGATGGCGCCTCGTCGGGCTTGGCGCGGGGAGTTGAACAGAAGGCCTCCCCGCTCTGTGCCGTTTGGTGATGCTTGTGCGTTCGGCCTCAGACCGGACGAAGGAGCGGTCGCGGTGGGACATTCCTGTCCCGCACGCCAATCCGCCCACGATCACCGGCACAACATCCAACTAAGGGAGTAAGCATGCGAAAACTGATTACTGGCGTCGTCGGATCCGTTGCCGGGTTGACGATGATGTCATCTGTCGCCGCCGCGGAATGCGGCGAAGTCTCTGTTGCCGAGATGAACTGGGCCTCGGCTCAGGTGATCACCGCAGTCTCCAAGTTCCTGCTTGAGCAGGGTTATGGCTGCAAGGTGAAGGTCGTGCCCTCCGCGACCGTGCCGGCCGTGACCTCGATGGCCGAAAACAATGAGCCGGATATCGTCCCCGAAGTCTGGATCAACTCCGCGCCGCTTTATCCGAAACTGGTCGAGCAGGGCAAGGTCAAGACCCTGACCAACGTTCTCTCGGACGGCGGCGAGGAAGGCTGGTGGATTCCGAACTACCTGGCCGAGAAGCATCCTGAACTCAAGACGATCGACGGCGTCCTGAAAAACCCCGAGCTCGTCGGCAAGCGCTTCCACAACTGCCCGGATGGCTGGGGCTGCCGCCTCGCCAACGACAATCTCAAGGTCGCCTTCGAACTCGAGAAGAACGGCGTCGAGGTCTTCGACCATGGCTCCGGCGAAACGCTGGCAACGTCCATCGGCTCCGCCTATTCCGAGAAGAAGCCCTGGTTCGGCTACTACTGGGGACCGACGGCCATTCTTGGACGCTTCCCGATGACGAAAGTCGACATGGGTCCCTACAAGGAAGACATCCACGCGTGCAACGCGAAGAAGGAATGCGCCAACCCGGGCAAGTCGGCTTTCCCGAGCGCGCCGGTTGTCACCGCCGTGACGACGACCTTCGCCGAGAAGCATCCCGAGATTGTTGAACTCATGAAGAACGTGAGCTTCACCAACGCTCAGATGAACGCGCTGCTGGCCTGGAAAGAGGAAAACAAGGCGTCTTCGGAAGAAGCCGCCGTCCACTTCCTTTCCACGTCTCAAGACGTCTGGTCCGGTTGGATCAACGAAGACGCCAAGAAGAAGCTGGCGTCCCTTCTGAAGAAAAAATAGCAGCCATCGCGCTGTGACGAAGGGTGCGGGTCCAACCCCGCGCCCTTCATCCATTCATCATTCAAAAAAACACAGAAAAAAATTGGATCCACAAAGGATCTGCCCGGCTCCAGACCATGCCGGCAATGACCTATCGAGGGTCGGAGGGTTTCAGCGAAATGGCGACATATGACGGGTTGTTCGATACGCTAGGATTGCGCGCGTGGTGCGATAAGGGCATTGCATCGTCCGGCGACAAGCCGATGAGCATGGCCGAACTGATGGCCCGCACCCAGGATCAAAGCGTTGAGACGCCATGGTGGGACGTCCCGTTTCCCTCGCTCGACAACCTCAACAAGGCCTGTGATGCGATCCCGCGCACCCGCGACATGACATCCGGCGTCGAACAGGGCTTCCTGAACATCAAGGACGGCCTCAAGTTCGTCCTCGATCCAATCACCCAACCGCTCAGTTGGATGCTCGAATACGGCCTCTGGTTTTTCACCTCGCTGCCCTGGTGGGCCCTCATCCCGCTTCTGTTGATCGCGACCTACTACGCCGCGCGCTCCGTCGGCGTGACGATCTTCGTGGCCCTGACGTTCCTCTTCTTCGCCTTCATCGACCACTACGATTACGCCATCCAGACCCTCACCATCATCTTCATATGTACGATGCTGAGTGTCGCGATCGGGGTGCCCATCGGCATCGCCATGTCGAAGAGCGACCGGCTCCAACGCGCGATGATACCCGTCCTCGACATGCTCCAGACGCTACCCTCGTTCGTCTACCTGATCCCGCTGATCTTCCTGTTTTCCGTCACCGAACCGAAGCTCTACGGCATCGCCATCATTCTCTACGCGATCGTGCCGGTAATCCGCCTGACAGACCTCGGCATCCGCCTCGTCGACAAGGACGTGATCGAGGCAGCCGATGCCTTCGGCATGACCAGCCGGCAGAAATTGTTTGGCGTCGAGATCCCACTCGCGTTGCCCAACATCATGGCCGGCGTCAACCAGACCATCATGATGGCACTCGCCATGGTCGTGATCGCCTCTCTCGTCTCCGCCCCGGGCCTCGGCACGCTCGTGCTGCGCGGCATCCGCAATCTCGAACTTGGCGTCGGCCTCGTCTCAGGCGTTGGGATCGTGTTGCTGGCCGTCGTCCTCGACCGCGTCAGCAAGGCAGCGCTGCGCCGCATCAACGTCTCGCAACAACAATAAGGGGCCCAAGAGATGGAAAAGAAAAAGAAAGTCGAGCTCCGCGATCTTTACAAGATCTTCGGCCCCGATCCCCAGTCGGTCCTCGATCAGGTTCGTGCCGGCGCCGACAAATCCGAGCTGCTTGAGCAGACCGGCCACGTCATCGGCTTGCGCGACATCAACGTCGACATGATGGACGGCGACATCACGGTCATCATGGGCCTCTCGGGCTCCGGCAAGTCGACCCTCATCCGCCACCTCAACCGTTTGATCGAGCCGACCGCCGGCGAGATCCTCGTCGACGGCAACGACGTCATGAAATACACCGCCGAAGAGCTGCGCGACCTGCGCCAGACCCAGATGTCGATGGTCTTCCAGAAGTTCGCGCTTCTCCCTCACCGAACCGTGCTCCAGAACGCGGGCACGGCACTAAGGGTGCGGGGCGAAAACGAAGCCGCCGCCGACAAGGAAGGCATGATCTGGCTCGACCGTGTCGGCCTCAACGGCTTCGAGAACCACTACCCCCACCAACTCTCCGGCGGCATGCAGCAACGCGTCGGCATCGCGCGCGCGTTGACGTCGAACTCACCCATCATGCTGATGGACGAAGCCTTTTCCGCCCTCGATCCGCTGATCCGGACCGACATGCAGGACCTGCTTCTCGAGTTGCAGAAGGACCTTCACAAGACAATCGTGTTCATCACCCACGACCTCGACGAAGCCTTGAAGCTCGCCGACCATCTCGTGATCCTCAAGGACGGCTACATCGTCCAGCAGGGTGAACCGCAACACATCCTCTTGAACCCGAACGACCCCTACATCGAGGACTTCGTCAGCGACATCAACCGCGCCCGCGTGCTTCGCGTACGCTCCGTGATGAAGCCGATCGACGCGGCCTCCCCCGACTCCATGGGCGACATCGACTACAACGACACGCTGGAAGACGTGATCGCCTGGTCTGGCGGTGACACGAACCACGTCTGCCGCGTCGTCAAGGACGGCCAACCAGTCGGCATTCTCGACATGAAGGATCTGGTCAGGGCCCTCGTGCCCCGCGTCGCCTCCGAAGGCGGAGTGCGCAGCAACGTAACAGCATAACTCAGAGCCGACAGAAATGCGTTCCCGGACAGCGCGCCAGCGCTGAGCCGGGATCTTTCGCGGTCGTTTTGCCTCGGAAGAAAACAGCCATGTGTAATGACCCCGGATAAATGCTTCTCATTTTCCGGGAACACAGAAAGTGGCTCAAAAAGACCAACGTCGTGTCAGCCGGCCAATCTTCTCAGTTCCGCTTCTCCATGAGACGCCGCGCGATCACCTGCGCCTGGATCTCCGCCGCACCCTCGAAGATGTTCAGGATGCGCGCATCACACAGCACCCGGCTCACTGGATATTCCAGCGCGAACCCGTTGCCGCCATGGATCTGCAGCGCATTATCGCTGTTGGCCCACGCAACCCGCGCAGCCAGCAGCTTCGCCATCCCCGCTTCAAGATCACACCGCCGCCCCTGATCCTTCTCACGCGCCGAGAAATAGGTGAGCTGCCGCGCAATCATGATCTCGACCGCCATCATCGCGATCTTGTTCGAAACCCGGGGGAACGCGTAAATCTTCTGCCCGAACTGCTCCCGCTCCAGCGCATAGGAAAGCGCCAGATCCATCGCCGACTGCGCGACACCGACCGCCCGCGCCGCCGTCTGGATTCGGGCTGCTTCGAACGTCGCCATCAGCTGCTTGAAGCCCTGCCCCTCTTCCCCGCCGAGAAGCTGCTCTTTCCCCACCTTGAAGCCGTCGAAGGAGATATCGAACTCCTTCATGCCGCGATAGCCGAGCACCTCGATCTCACCACCGCTCATGCCCTCCGCCGGGAAGGGGTCTTCATCCGTCCCGCGCGGCTTCTCAGCCAACAGCATGGAGAGTCCCTTGTAGCCCGGCTCATCCGGATTGGTGCGCACCAACAGCGTCATCACGTCGGCGCGCACCGGATGCGTGATCCACGTCTTCTGCCCCGTCACCACATAGTGCTCACCCTCGAGCACCGCCCGCGTCTTGAGCGATGCGAGGTCGGATCCGGTATTGGGCTCCGTGAACACAGCCGTCGGCAGCAGTTCGCCGGATGCAATTTTCGGCAGATACTTTTCCTTCTGCTCCGCCGTGCCGTTCGCGAGGATCAACTCACCCGCAATCTCCGACCGCGTCCCAAGCGAGCCGACCCCGATATACCCGCGCGAAAGCTCCTCGGAGACAATACACATCGCCTCCTTGCCAAGCCCCATGCCGCCAAACTCTTCCGGAAACGAGACGCCGAAGACACCGAGTTCGGCAAGCTTCGCGATGGTGTCCATCGGAATGTAATCGTTCTTGAGATGCCATTCATGCGCATGCGGCCGCACCTCGGCCTCGCTGAACCGGCGCATCTCTTCATGCATTGCCGCATGGATTTCATCGAGCCCGCTATCGCCGAAGGTCGTTGCCCCCGCCTGCGTCGCAATCTGCTCCGCCAGCGCCGCCTTGGCCGCCGCCAGCGGCCACCCATCGACGACGTCGAAGAGCGCATCTTCGTACTCACGGATCTCGCCGCGTGACAGGCCGAGGTCTCCGAGCCGAACGATTTCGTTCTGGCTCATCGCAATCCCGCCAGCAATCTGCTGGCCGTATTCATGCGCCCCGATCTGAAGGATGAGCCGCTCCGTATCGCCGAACCGCCCTTCGCCATCGATCCGGTCCGCCCAGGCCGCAAGCTGGCGCAAGGCTTCGACATAGGTCGCAAGCCAGGCGAGCCCATGACTCGCATGCTGATGGGCATCCCGGTTCGCGCCACCGGCCACAATCTCCGACACCCGCCCGCTGGCGCTCAAAAGCACCTGCTCACCGGCCGCAACGATCTGCTTGGCGCCGGCAATGACCTGACCGCCGCTCGGCAAATCCACGTCCGAAGGACCGGTTAATGGGCGTGTATCGAGTGCAGCACTCATGGCAGGCTCCTGGTATCGTCTTGGCTCATTGTGCGCTGCAGAATAACGGCTGTATGAATCAGCGCAACGAACAGATCGCCCCAGGCGCGATCACACGCCCAACGACAGGCCCCGGCCCCTTGCCCAGGCCCATTCTGGCGGGCGCAATGCGGCGATCAGTCCCCCGTCAGCGCCTTCAAAAAGCGCGACCCCAGCCCCCGCTTCTTCAGCGTCCCGCTACCCGCCTGATCCGGGCGCGCGTCGGCACCCACGTCGGACTGATCGTTCGCGATCCGCTCCGGCACGACTGAGGATTCAGGCGTCGCCTGCCCCTTCGCGCGGATAATCGTCACGGATGCTTCCTCGACCTCATCACGATAACCCGCATAGTCGTCTTCCGCCTCGTCATCACGCTGCAACATGCGCCGAGCGAGAAACTCCGGCGAAAAGCCCAGGCGCTGCCGCGTTCCACTCTCCGGAAAATCCGGATCGCCCCCTTCCGTCGGCTCGTCGGAATGCTCCCCGTGTCGAGCAGTCTCGCCCGATTGTTCATCATGTCCACTCTGCGTCCGCTCGGCACGTCGCGACACGATCCGAACGGATGCTTCCTCGCCAAGTGGCGCAAATCCCTGCGCCGCCGCCTCATCCCCGGCCGGGCCCTGATCCACGATCTCCTCGTCCCACGACGCCGCGTCCTCAGCACCACGGGCATCGAACGCGGCTGACCGACCCGCCTCGAACTTTGGCGTGACACCCACCGGCTCGGCGTCCCGTGCCGGCGAGCGGCGAATGACAAGCGCCTCGGCGTCGGCAACATCGTCATCCGGACGGACGCTCGCGACTTGCCCGTCATCAACCCATTCACCATCCGGCGCAGCAAATTCGTCAGCGCCAGCCGCATCAAAGGCATCATTCGCGAACGCGGCCACATCATCCCGCGCACGGTCATCAACGTCCGGCCAACGCGTCGCCTCACGCCCCTCGGCCACCACCGCAGGCTCGGCTTCGACGGCGTCCGGCAATGTCGGCTGCACGTCACGACTTTCAATCGCCGGCTCGTCCACCGGCAATCGACGGCGTCCCCCGTCGGGCCGATGGGTCAGCTGCTCCACAAGATCATCAGCAAACAGCGACGCAGGCGGACGCGCCCCCGGCAGCCGATCGCGCGTCTCACCCGAGGCCGGCTCGGCTGCCGGCGGCGCGTCCTTGATCTCGTCCTGCTGATCCGCCGGCTCGGTCTCTCGAACCGGTTCCGACACGGCGTCCGGCACGACCTCCGGGAGAGGCGGGGCCTCCGCCGCGACGGGGGCCTCCGACTTTTTGGCCGGAACAAACGGCACCACCACTGGCGCAGCAACCGCCACCTCCGGCGTCGCTGTATCGACCGGTCGGGCAACCTCGCGCGGGCTCACCTCACCCGTGACCTCACTGGACGGCGCGTCCCGCGGCTCTGGTTGCAGCGTCGCAGCCAACGCGCCAGCAGTCTCGGCCGCCGCAACCTCGTCCGCCGATACCTCACTTGCCGAAGCCGCCGCGACGGCCTCGGCAGCGGCCGGTTGCGCAGCCGTCACATCCGCCGGCGCTACTCTTTCATCCGCCGGCACAACCGACGCTTTTCCGATCTGGCCGTATGCCGCGAGCGTGGCATCCCCGAACCGCGCGGCAAAAGCCGTCTTGGGCTCTCGTCGCGCCACCAGCGGCGCCGGCCGCGCGACCACTTCGGGCACGCTCCCCTGGACCAGCCTCAGCGCATATGCGGTCCACCGTCCGTTGGCCAGAAGCGCTGCCTGTTCGATCCACTGATCGCCGGAAATCCGCGCCTCATCACCGAGGATCGCCTGAAACCATTCCACGTCCGCCGCGCGCCACGCCGCGATCTCATTGAGCGAGCGCACACCACTCGCGCGCAGCCGTTCGGCCATCTCGTCCGAGAGACCATCGATATAGGTAAACCGCCGCACCGACGGTGCCGGCAATCGCTGCGCCTTTCGCCCGACTTTATGCTTGCGCAAGGCGCGGGCAGGCTGCTCCGGCTTTGCAGGCTCACGCACCGGCTCCAGCACCGGCGACGGCGTGTCATCGGCTTCAACCCGTCCGTTCGCCGTCTGAGCCTTTGCGGCCCCCGCCGCGCAAGCCTCACCCGGCCGCGCATCAACGGCAGGTTTGGGCTCCGTCGGAACGCCAGCCTTATCAGCGCTCCGGCCAGCCCCATCCCCATCAACCGGCTGCGCGTGCGAACGCCCCGCCAGCCGCGCGATCGGCATCGCCAGCGTTACCGGCACCACCCCGGCAACGGCTGATGCTGCAGGTTGCTGCTTCTGCGTGACGACTGACGTCGCGGATTGCACCGGCGCACTGGCCACTGACTCATTGACAGCCGGCGCCACGACCACCGGCGTCTCGGCTTTGCCATCACCCCCGCGATCATCCGGCTGAACAGCAGCGACACGAGACGTGACATCGGCCACGGGTGCGCCCCGCGCAATCTCCGGCAGCGTGCCGCCAGCCTTCAGGATGAGCGCTGCGGCCTGCTCGATCCATCCTTCACGCCAGATCCGCTGATCGAGCTCCATGTCCCGCGCAACCCGGCGCACCTCGTCGCCATTCCACGCGGCAATCTGCGCGAATGAGGAAATACCGGCATCAGTGAGCCGGGCAGCCAAGGCCCGATTGATCGACCGTATCCGCGTCAGATCATCCGCTGACGCAGCACGGTCCTCAACGGCCGAAGGCTGAACGCGCGGGGGCAATTCGTCGGATGGCGCAGCCCCTTGATCGGCAGCTTCTTGCGAAATCTCAGCCTCGTCCGACCCCCGCTCGGGCGCCGCGGTAACCGCTGGAGGCTCGACAAGGATCTGCGCCGGCGCATCATTTCCCTCAGGCGATGCCGCGCGCACGACCGGTTTGATCTTGACCCGAGTGCGAAACGCCGGCCCAGGGCTTGAAACTGGATCATTTTCCCGGCCGTTCGTATCCGACGTCACCGGCGCGCTTGCCCGGCTGGCAGATCCCAGCGATCCCGCTGGTCCAGCCTCCAAGGCCCGCAACGCCTTCGACGCCGCGCTCGCATCAGCCTGGACGCGACTGCCCTCGCGCCGCTCGTCCAGCTTGGCGAGGCCATCCAGAACATCCTGATAGGCACGAAATATGAGGCTCTCGCGCAATGCGCTGGCCTGCACCCGGTTCAATCCGGGAAACTGCCACACGCCATCAACCCGCTCAGGCAGCTCACCCGCCGCACGCATCATCCGCCACTGCGGATGCTGGCTCAGCAGTTTTTCAAGCCGCAGGCGTTCGCGCTCAAGGGTTTTGCGACGGCCAGCCAAATCTTCCATGGTTCATGTCGTAAAACAGACCTTCATCCCAAAAGCTTAACATGATTTGCCCGTCTCGTGGCCCCGTATCTGCCAACCCGGCGTCGTGCCCGTTGCCGCATGCCGCACCAGCCGACGCCGCCCATCGCCGTTCCCTCGTCGAACCATGCCGCGGGCACACAGAAACAAACAACAGTGCACACCGTACCCCAGGCGGAAACGCGAACGCCTCTCCCCAAACGCACCGCGGCTCATGGAGCCCGGCGCCCTATTGACAAATATATCTCATAGTGACTTTCTCAACACGCAACCGCGGATTCGGACCGTTCTAGGGACGCAAGCCAACAGGTCGGCGCCTGAACCTGCTAGTCCCGGAGCGCTCGAGTTCGGTAGCCGAGCAAAACCCCGCGAACGTCAAATCCATTTCGGCGCGCAGGTACAAGCGTCATCAAGGCGCCGCGTCGCAGGTCCAGTTGTCGAACGCTGCGCCAACTGCGCTGCAGCCGACCCGCAACCCGATCGGATCTGCCCCAAGCGCGCGCCGACGAGGCCGGAGTTCATGAAACAGAGCTGGTCAATCCTTGCCGCCGTCTACCGGCTCTACGAGCACAGCCAATTCTCGATGGCGGGTGCTGTGGCGTTCTCGTTCGTCGTCTCCATCTTCCCGTTCTGCATTCTCCTTGGTGCCCTCGCCGGTATTTTTGGCGGCCGCGAGCTTGCCGACCTGACCGTGCATCAGCTCTTCGAAGTCCTGCCCCGCAGCGTCGCTGAAGGTCTCGCGCCGCAGATCGAAGAGATCATGACCAACAGCCGCATCGACCTGATGACACTCGGCGGCGCCATCACCCTGTTCTTCGCCACCAGCGCGATCGAAACCCTGCGCGCCGCTTTGAACTTCGCCTACCGCGTCCACGAAAAGCGGCCGTACATCGTGTGCCTGCTTCTCTCGATGGTCCACGTCTTCATCACCGCCATCGTCCTTCTGGTGCTATCCTGGACCCTGGTCGTCGCACCGACATTGGCAGCCCAATTCGAATCCCAACTCCTCGACGACTTCATGCAGTCGACCTGGGTCAGAAACGGCCTCCTCTACATAATCGTTGCCGTCATCATCGCCGGCCAGCTGTTCGCAGCCCACCTCTACCTCGCTGCCGGCAAGCGCACCGTTTCCGAGGTTTGGCCCGGCATTCTTCTCACCATCGTCTTGTGGATGGCCGCCGCCTCGGCCTACTCGATCTACCTTGGCTATTCGAACTATACGCGCTTCTACGCCGGCCTCTCCCAGCTCATGATCGCGCTGATCTTCTTCCAGCTCACCGCCGTCGTG
The DNA here is from genome assembly GCA_963696075.1 of uncultured Alphaproteobacteria bacterium. Lineage (GTDB taxonomy): Bacteria > Pseudomonadota > Alphaproteobacteria > Rhizobiales > Hyphomicrobiaceae > CAJQQK01. Next base: position 85,743 of record CAVOJD010000008.1, read on the forward strand.
ATCATCCTGGGCGCCGAGCTGAACCGCGGCCTGATCGAGTTCAAGAAGTTTCGCGAGCAGCGAAAGTCCGGCACCCGCGACGAAAGCCACGCCTGAGCAAGCCCCAACCGGTCAGGCCAATATCTCCGCCGCCATAGCCGACACACATTGGTGTGCGCTAGACTTTGCCGTATCGGCATCCGCCCGCTTCCTGGCGGCAGTCACCGAGACCGCGCCGAGACAGACAAGTGACGCCCTGCTCTCCCAAGTGCTCCCGCCAAGGTCGATGATGATTGCCAAGAAGTTCCAGTACACCGCACTTGCAACGATACTGACCGCCTATGTCATGGCGCTCGCAGCACCCCTCGCGCCCCCCGCCGCGGCCGCTGATGCAATGCAGACGGTGACCGTTGGCGCAGACCGCATCGCCCTGCCCGCCCCCGCCAACGCCTGTTTCCTTGAACCAGCCCAAGAGCGCGACGGCGCGCTGTTCACAGCCATTCAGCGCTCGATCGGCCCCGCCAACGATCTCGTCGCCGTCTTTGCCGATTGCGCCGAACGTGCTGCCTGGCGCCAGGGCCAGGCGCTACTCCAGCATCACGGTCAGTTCCAGACCATGGTCAAATTGAAGGACAAGCGCCTTGCAATGCCCCGCGCAGCATTCACAAAACAGGTCTGCGCGCACGAGAGCGCGGCCACCCCGCCGCAACACCGCACCCCGCTCCTCGATCAAGGCCTGCTTGACGAAACCACCCGCCAACTTGGCATCAACCAGCAGCAATTCCTTGGCGTCGTCTCAGTCGACGCCGAAGCCTGCTTCACCGGCCTGATCCAGAAAATCCGCACCGGCAACGACGCCGCCCGGCCGGAATTCGCAATCACGGCGACAACCCTCGCGCGGGGAAAGGTCGTCTACGTCTATCTCTATGCGCCCGCGACCGGCATCGACGGCTTCAAGGCGCTCCTCGCCAAGACCAAAAGCCTTGTCAGCGCTCTCTTGAAGGCCAACGGCGGCTAGGAGCGGCTCAGGGCGCCGCGGCAGGCAACCTGCCCAGCCGCGCCCAGAGCCGCACCTTGCCGCTCTGCCCTTAGCCGAACTTCGCCTGACTTGCCTCGATCACGTCTTCGAACGTGCGAAGCCCCGTCTGCGGCGAACTCACCAGAACGGCCATGTTGCCGGGACGGTGCTCATTGTTCCACATCCGCATGTGCGCCTTCGGGATCTGGTTCCAGGTGAACACTTCCGACATGCAGGGATCGATCCGCCGGTCGACGACCAGCTTGTTGGCCTGCGTTGCCTGCATAAGGTTCGCGAAGTGGGAGCCCTGAACACGCTTTTGGTGCATCCACAGATAACGCGCATCCATCGTCAGATTATAGCCCGTCGTCCCGGCGCAGATCACAACCATGCCGCCACGCTTCACAACCTGCACGGAAACCGGGAACGTCGCCTCACCGGGATGTTCGAACACGATATCCGGGTTCACCCCCTTGCCCGTGATGTCCCAGATCGCCTTGCCGAACTTGCGCATCTCCTTCATCCACTCACCGTATTCCGGCGAATTGACCTCCGGCAGCTGCCCCCAGCAATTGAAATTCTTCCGGTTGATCACGCCCTTGGCGCCCAGTTGGCGCACAAAATCCGCCTTGTCGTCCTCGGAGATGACCGCGATCGCATTGGCCCCGGCCGTCGCGCAGAGTTGCACCGCAAACGATCCCAGCCCGCCGGATGCCCCCCAAACGAGGACGTTCTGCGCCGGCTTCAGTGTGTGCGGCCGGTGTCCGAACAGCATCCGGTAAGCCGTCGCCAGCGTCAGCGTATAACAAGCACTCTCTTCCCACGTAAGATGCTGCGGCCGCTCCATGAGCTGGCGATCCTGCACCCGGCAGAATTGCGAGAACGACCCATCCGGCGTCTCGTAGCCCCAGATCCGCTGCGACGTCGAAAACATCGGATCGCCGCCGTTGCACTCTTCGTCATCGCCGTCGTCCTGGTTGCAGTGGACGACAACTTCGTCTCCGACTTTCCACCGCTTCACCTTGGAGCCGACCGCCCACACAATCCCCGACGCATCGGAGCCCGCGACATGAAACGGGTTCTTGTGCACATCGTTGATCGGCGAGATTGGCGTGCCGAGTGAGGCCCAAACACCGTTGTAGTTGACGCCCGCGGCCATCACGAAAACCAGAACGTCGTGGCTGTCGAGCTCCCACGTGGGCAGCACTTCGACTTCCATCGCGGTCTCCGGCGGACCGTGCCGGTCGGCGCGGATGGCCCACGCATACATCTCCTTGGGCACGTGGCCCAGCGGCGGTATCTCGCCGATTTCGTAGAGGTTCTTCACCGCGGTGCCACCGCGCGCGCCGCCTTGCGTCTGCTGAGCGGATGACTGGACTTGAGTGTTATCGACCAATTTACTCTCCCGATTTTCCCGAAAAATTCATCCGGACGCGTCTTGTTATTGTTCAGCGCGCGCCGCCCCACCGGCAGCCTGGCCAAACCCACTGCCACAACAAACGTATGGCCCCGCCAATCGAACAAACAACACATTCATAAAATCGCATAATGCACTGCACAATAGTGAACTGTGTACCGGGTTGATAAACTCTGTCAACGTTCGCTTAACGAGTTTTTGCGACTGTACGCAATGTGCCGTCCATCCGAACGGCGTTACAGTCGACGGGGCGACGTCCGTGAAGTTCGACCTGATTTTACAAACAGTACAGAGCATGCCGGCGGCAACGTTCGCGCTGATTCTGTTTATGTCGCTGTCGGCGTCACTGTTGGTAAATCATATACTCAAAGTTGGTGTATACACGACAATAGCCTCGATTCCATCGCTGCTTGTCGCCGGCATGTTCGCACACGCCACGTTCGTTGCCCACGGCATCTATATCTCCCCGGACAAGGCCTCCAATACCGCCATCGCTGTCAGTTCAGGCTTTATCGTGCTCGCAGCCTTCGCACTTTTGGTCTTCCGCATGTATGCGCACCTGAACGATCGCCACTAATTGCCTTGCGCCGCGTCCGTTGCCCGCACCCTCACTTCTACGACCAAAATTCTAATTCCACGGTCCGTCGGCTTCGGTCTATGGTGCGATTATCTTGCACCTGCGAACAAACCGGCGGAGCCCCGAAATGGTGGAAAAGTTGTCGAGAAATTCGGCCCCTGTTGAACGCGCGGGCCGTGATCGACCTTGGATCATCCGCACCTACGCTGGCCATTCGACCGCGGAAAAATCGAACGAACTCTACCGTCAGAACCTCGCCAAGGGCCAGACCGGCCTGTCCATCGCCTTCGATCTGCCAACCCAGACCGGCTACGACAGCGATCACGCCCTGGCCAGGGGGGAGGTTGGCAAGGTCGGCGTGCCGATCTCGCACCTGGGCGACATGCGCACGCTCTTAGGCGCCATCCCGCTCGACGAGATGAACACGTCGATGACGATCAATGCCACCGCCGCCTGGCTGTTCGCCCTCTACGTCGCGTTGGCCGATGAGACCGGCGCCGATCGCAACAAGCTCACCGGCACGATCCAGAATGACATCATCAAGGAATATCTCTCCCGCGGCACCTACGTCTTCCCGCCCGAGCCCTCTCTCAAGCTGATCAAGGACACCATCGCCTTCTCCTATAAGGCGGTCCCGAAGTGGAACCCGACCAACGTCTGCTCCTACCACCTCCAGGAAGCAGGCGCGACGCCGGTCCAGGAGCTGTCCTATGCTCTCGCAACCGCCATCGCCGTCCTCGACACCGTCCGCGCCTCAGGCGAAGTCCCGGACGAAGACTTCAGCCTCGTCGTCGGCCGTGTCTCGTTCTTCGTCAACGCCGGCCTGAGGTTCGTCACCGAGATCTGCAAGATGCGCGCGTTCACCGAACTATGGGACGAGATAACGGCGGAGCGTTACGGCATCACCGATGATCGCTTGCGCCGCTTCCGCTATGGCGTCCAGGTCAACTCGCTGGGCCTCACCGAGCAGCAACCCGAAAACAACGTCTATCGCATCCTGATCGAGATGCTCGCCGTCACGCTCTCAAAACGTGCCCGCGCCCGTGCCGTCCAGCTCCCCGCCTGGAACGAGGCCCTCGGCCTGCCGCGACCATGGGATCAGCAGTGGTCCCTGAGGATGCAGCAGATCCTGGCCTATGAGACCGATCTCCTCGAATACGGCGATATATTCGACGGCTCGAAAGAAATTGATCGCAAGGTTGGCGAACTCAAGGAACAGGCCCGCGCCGAACTCATGGCCATCGACAAACTCGGCGGCGCGGTCGCAGCGATCGATTACATGAAACGCAGCCTCGTCGAATCCAATACCGCCCGCCTCCGCGACATCGAATCCGGCGCTCAGACGGTCGTCGGCGTCAACGCCTTCACCGAGACCGAGACCTCGCCCCTCTCCGGCGGCGCGGAAGCCATCCAGACCGTCGACGAAGCCGTTGAAGCCCAACAGATCGAAGCCCTCAACGCATGGCGCCAATCCCGCGACCAGGCCGCCGTCTCACGCGCCCTCGAAGACCTTGCCGCCGCCGCCCGCGAAAACCGTAACATCATGGAGCCTTCGATCGCGTGCGCCAAGGCCGGCGTCACGACGGGCGAGTGGGGCCAGACGCTGCGCGAAATCTATGGCGAATACCGCGCACCAACCGGCGTTGGCGCCGCAGCCTCCGTCACCCAGGACGACATCACCGACCTGCGCAAGGCCGCTGACGACGCCGCCCGCCGCCTGGGTCGCCGCATCAAGTTCCTCGTTGGCAAACCCGGCCTCGACGGCCATTCCAACGGCGCCGAGCAAATCGCCGTCCGGGCCCGCGACTGCGGCATGGATGTGCTCTATGAAGGCATCCGCCTGACCCCGGCCCAGATCGCCCGTTCCGCCGTCGATGAAAGCGTCCATGTCGTCGGCCTCTCGATCCTGTCCGGCAGCCACGTCCCGCTCGTCCGCGACCTCATGCAGCGCCTCCACGATGCCGGCGCCGCCGACATCCCCGTCATCGTCGGCGGCATCATCCCGCCCGAAGATGCCGAAGAATTGAAGGCACTTGGCGTAAAGGCCGTCTACACGCCCAAGAATTTCCGCTTGAACGCCATTATGTCGGATATAATCGGGCTCGCTGATACCGCGCGTCACTGACGTTTTGAACCCGCGCGGAACTTGCCCCCGGATTAGCCGCCGCCATGCGCGTGGACTGCGCCAGCCGCGCTAGGCCGGGCAACCTTTTGCCTTTCTGAAAGTTATCTCCTCAATCCGTTGGGGCACGCCGGTTTGCGCGTCGCGCAGTCACTCGGCCTGCCAACCCGAGACAATGCAATGAACACAACAAAAACCGTCAGCCCTCTGCAACGAGCCGCGCTGACACCCCCGCGCCCGGCAATGATGCCTTTGGCCATCAGCCTGATCGCAGCCACATTAGCCATGCAGACTGCGCCCGCCTCCGCCCAGCGCAGCCAGGATCTATCAAACCGCGAACCCGGCCAGGTCCGTCAGGACCCGCGCCAACGCAATGACGACCTGCGCCGCAAACAGCCGCGCGGCGATCAGCCCGCGCGCCGCCAGGCGCGCCCGCAGGAAGGCCAGCGCCAGACAGCCCCGGCTGATCAGCGCGGCGAGGGCCGCCGCGGCGAACGCCCGGCCGCCCGCCCGACGCCCCAGCAGCGCCAGCCCGAGACGGCGGTTGAGCCCCGCGGGGATCGCCGCGAGAACCGCGCCGGCCAAGTCCGCGAACGCCGCGATGATCGCGCCGCCCCACCGGCCAGTCGCACCGACCAGCGCCGCGATGCGCGTCAGGATCCGCGCCCGCCACGCGGACAGCCCATCCAGCAACCGGCCACCCCGGGCGCACAGCGCACGGAAGAACGCCTGCAACGCCTCGAACGGCTGGAACGCCGGGAACAACGTGGGGAACGCCAGGATCGCCGCGAGAACCGCAACACCAACCGGGAAATCCCCCGTCAGGCAGCCCCTGAGCGCACCCCTGACCGCGACCGCCCCCGTGACCGCGCCTCTGATCGCAATCGTGACGCCACCCGTGACCGCTCCTTGTCCGAAATCCAGCGCGGGCGCACCTCCAGCCGCGAACGCGGTGGCCGCGAGGTCATCATCGAACGCGGCAATCGCCGCATCTTTCGCGAGAACAATCGCGCCTTCATCCAGCACGACGAAGGCGAACGCTTCCGCAGGCTCGACCGCTCACGCATCGACCGTCGCGAAGGCGCCAACGGCCGCAGCATCGTAACGACGGCACGCCCGAACGGTGTCCGTGTCATCTCCACGTACGACCGCAACGGCCGCCTTCTCGAACGCCGCCGCCGCCGCAACGGGCGTGACACGGTGTTGATCGACAACCGGCGCTTCTGGGCCGGCGTCGCAGCCGGTGCGGCCATCAGCGCCCTCGTCATAACGCTTGGCGAACCGCGCATCGACATCCCGCGCCGCCGCTATATCGTGGAATACGGCTCCGCCTCCGAGGATGACCTCTATGAAGCGCTTGCAGCGCGTCCCGTCGACACATTCGAGCGCGCCTACGCCCTCGAGGAAATCCGCTACAGCCATGACCTGCGCCGGCGCCTGCGCCGCATCGACCTGACCGAGGTGACTTTCGAATCGGGCTCCTGGGAAATTGGCCCCGAACAGACCCGCAAGCTCGATCGGCTCGCCCGCGCGATCAAGCGTGTCCTCGATCGCAATCCCGATGAAATTTTCCTCATCGAGGGCCACACCGACGCCGTCGGCTCGGACGTAGACAACCTCAGCCTGTCCGACCGCCGCGCCGAGAGTGTTGCCGTCGCCCTGACCGATGAATACGGCATTCCCCCGGAAAACCTCGTGACCCAGGGCTATGGCGAGCAATACCTGGTCGTCGAGACCGAGGACGATGAACCGCGTAACCGCCGCGTCGCCGTACGCCGCATCACCCCGTTGCTCGCCAACAAATAGCGCCAAGGCGGCCCACACTGACGCCGGCCAGGGCACCCCTGGCCCCCTGCGCACCGGTCTCGACGGCTGCAACCGTCGGGCCGGTGCGTTGATTTGCGCGAAACGGCTTCAGCCTCTACCCAAATCAAACGGTTTCATGCTATGGCCACCCGCTGAGCCCCAGTGGCGGAATCGGTAGACGCGACAGACTCAAAATCTGTTTTCCGCAAGGAAGTGCCCGTTCGAGTTGGGCCTGGGGCACCATTATCACCACGCAGCGCCATCCATGCCTTGTTTGGGCATCCGTTGCGACTGAGCCGCAATCCGTATTGGAACACCCTGATCGGCCGCTTGGGCGCATTGCTGCTTTGGAATAGCTGTGTTACCCGCCTCCGACATGGTCCCCCACATGGCCCTCCCAAATGCATTGAGGCCCACGGCTGAAACAGGCATCCACAAAATTGCCTTCTGCCGCTTGCTCATGAACAGCCTATGAGATCCGCATGCCCCTGAGAGCGTCAGCAGCATTTCTCGCCATGCTCTGCTTCATACTGGCAGGTCAGCGAGCCAACGCGGCCCCGACACTGCTGTTCGACGCCGCCACCGGCAAGGTGCTCTACGCCGAGGAAACCGACCGGCTCTGGTATCCCGCGTCGCTGACCAAGATCATGACCGCCTATGTCGTCTTCGAGGCGATGAAGAAGGGCGAGGTTTCCCTTGCGACAGAACTCGTCTCCTCCGAAACCGCCGCCAAGGAACCGCCGAGCAAAATCGGCCTTCCCATCGGGGCCAAAATCTCCCTGGAGCTTGGCCTCAAGTCCCTGATCATCAAGTCGGCCAACGATGTTGCCGTTATGCTCGCAGAAAGCGTTTCCGGCAGCACCGAGAGCTTCGTTTCGCGCATGAACACGACGGCGAAACGCCTCGGCATGGCGCGAACACACTTCGTAAACCCCAACGGCCTGCCCGTCCCGGGCCAGATCACCACCGCCCGCGACCTCGCCCGTCTCACCCAGGCATTGATGCGCAATTTCCCCGAGCACGCGCACTACTGGGCAACCCCCTACATGCAGATCGGCCAACGCCGCCTGCGCTCGCACAATTCGCTGCTGCGCAAGTTCGATGGTGCAGATGGCGTCAAAACCGGCTTCATCTGCGATTCAGGCTTCAACATCGTCGCCAGCGCAACCCGCAGCGGCGTGCGTCTGGTCGCCATCGTCCTCGGCGCCTACTCGGCCCAGGACCGCGGCATCCGCGCGTCCGCCCTCCTCGAACACGGCTTCGAAACCCACGACTGGAAGCTTTTCTTCGCCCCGCAATCGATCGAAACGCTGCCCGTTTCGACACAATCCGATGAAGTTGTGAGCATTCGCGACAGGGTAACCGGCTGGTCCTGTGGCAACCGCACCGCGCAACGGGCAAGGGCACGGGCAATCCGCCGGCAGCGGTTGCGTGAGCGAAAAGCGCGCGCCCGCAAGCTGCGCCAGGCCGCCAGTTCCAGTCAGGCGACCAAACAGCCACAGGCCCCCAATACAGGCCAAATTGCGCCGCCGCCCCCAGGTCCGGCCCCGCGCTAGCCGCCGCCCGAGCGCCACGAGAGCCCAAATACCCGCATTGCGCAGACCACCTGCCCAACCATGCAGCGCGCCAAACTGTAAACCATTGGCGCCGCCTCACATGGGTTGGCGAGACACCTCGGACATCGACTGGCGCGAAATTTGCTGCTTTTCGCTGATACAGTTTCGTTCCGAGGAAAGTTTCACCGTGCCGCTTACCGGACCCGATTTCGACCTGACCCCCACACCGGACGAGGTGGAATCGGTCGCAAGCCTCCTTGAAGGTACGCACGGCGACCTCGCAGCCGACGTGGCCGACTTCATCGCAACCCAGCACAGCCTCGAAGGCGATGCCGCCCGCTCCTGGGCCTGGACCAACGTGGTCGACCGCATTCGCGAACGCGAGCGCGAACGCCTCCACCAATCCTGGCACTTCTGATCAAGCTTCAGGCGCCCGGCCCGCAAAGAACCGAAGCACTCCCTCACACCGCGTGTGCGTCGAGGCCCTTCCAGTCAAACGCGATGCCGTGTCCCGGCCGGTCCGGCGCAATCGCCTTGCCCTCCCGGATCTCGAGCGGATCGGCAATATAGGTATCGAGCCCGAACCCGTGCGTCTCGAGATAGAACCGGTTCGGCACCGCCGCCAGCAGATGCACCGTTACGTCGTGCGCGCCATGTGACGTCACCGGCAGATTGAACGCCTCCGCCAGGTGCGCGATCTTCATGAACGGCGTGATCCCGCCGCAGTTCGTCACATCCGGCTCGGGATAGCTCACGCCACCCGCCGCGATCATCTGCTTGAACTCCCACAGCGTGCGGAAATTCTCACCCGTCGCAATCGCAACCCCGCCCTCCTGCATCACGCGGACATGGCCTGCGACATCGTCGGGAATGATCGGCTCCTCCAGCCACACGAGATCGAACTCTCGAAACGCCCGCGCCCGACGGATCGCCTCATCGACGCTCCACTTCATGTTGGCATCGACCATCAGCGGGAAATCGTCGCCGAGATGACGGCGCATCGCCGAGCCACCCGCGCGATGTCTTCCGACATCTTCTCCCGCCCCGCCTTGCACTTGATCGCCCGAAATCCCTTCTCCAGGTTCCCGTCCGTCTGCTTGCAGCAGATCATCCACCGACAGATCGAGATCGATCCCCCCGGCATAGCAGGGCACTTCCCGATCGTGCCCGCCGAGGAACTTCCAAAGCGGCAATCCCGCCCGCTTCGCCTTGAGATCCCATAGCGCCATGTCGAACGCGGAAAGCGCCAAGACGGTCGGCCCGCCGCGCCCGCCGTAATGCAGCCCCCACCAGACCTTCTGCCAAAGGTTTTCGATCAGGTCCGCATCGCAACCCGCCACGATCTCGGGAATTTCACGCCGTGCAAGATCCGCCACCGCGCCGCCGTTGTGCCCCGTCGTGTACGTATATCCGACGCCCTCCTGGCCATCCCCGTCCGTGACCCGGACCGTAATCACCTCGAACGCCGTCATCACCCCATGCGTCGAATCCGATAGCGCCACCGGCAACGGAATTCGGTAATGCCCCGTCTCAAGCGATTTAATCTGGGCCATCATCGCCCTCCCTTTTGTTCGGACCTAGCTCTTGCGGCCTGATCCACGCGTCTGATCTTCGATTTGCTTCGGCGCGGCATCGAACTGCTCAATCAGTTCGATCACCTCCGGCGGCTCAATCTCGCGGATGAGATCCCCGATCCGCTTGACCGCATTGATGCGCTTTTCAAAATTATCGATATCGAGCCCATCGGCCTCAGCCCTGGCCTTGCGCGCTTCCGCCAATACCTTTTCCGCCTGCGCGAGGACGAGATGCGAATCCGCTTCCAGCTTCGCGTTTTCAAGCCCCTTGGTCCGAAGCCGTTCTTGTATGTTCGCGAGCGCCTTCGCCCCAACCGATTTCGACGCATCCCCGAGTGTCTGCTCGGTGTCCGGATCAACCATCGTGTCGAGCAGCCTGTTGACCGCCGCCGCCAAGCGGCGCCTGAGCTTAAGCACCGTCGCCCGGTCATCATCGTCAACCCGGTACCGTTCCGGCTCCGGGATCGATATCGTCCGCTTGCCTTGCGCAAGCTGCTCCTGCACCACGAGGAAGGTGTCGATGATCAGGTCCGTCGCAGCCAACGCCGCCGGTGTATTCAGGATCGTTGCAAGCCGCGCGACACCTTTGACCGTGAAGACCCGCGGCACGGTTCGCCTGCCGCCCCGTCCCTTCTTTGAGGTCGCAATCTGCGACCTCAAGTCATCAAACTCTTCCGCGCTCAACTCGAAACAGTGAGCCTCGGTGAATTTGTCCTGGTTCCGCGCGACGGCCTGATTGACCTGCCGGGTCTCGGTCCCAAACGCCTCCGCAACCCGGGAATCGAGCATCACCCGTTGGTCGCGAACGACAAAAACGTCCCCCGCCCCGATATCGCTTATAGCTACAGGCTGCTTCATTCGCCTCCTCGCGTTTGATGTCACAGGCTGTGATATCAAACACTCAGCCGAGCCACCGGACAAAAATGAGATGGCGAAACACGCGAACCAATTTGAAATCACTGCCCGTGATTTCAAATTGGCCTCACCAAACGCCTTAGAAGTTCACTTTATCACCGCCCTTGAGCGAGAGGATTTCCCGCGCTTCGTCCGGCGTCGCGATTTCGCCGCCGAGCCCTTCGATGATCTGGCGCACGATTCTGACCTGTTCCGCATTCGATTCCGCCAGCTTGCCCGGCCCCGCCCAAAGCGAATCCTCAAGCCCGACGCGCACGTTGCCACCCATCGCCGCCGCAATCGCAGCAATCTTCATCTGATGGCTGCCCGCCCCCAGCACACTCCACTGGTAGGTGTCACCGAACAGCCGGTCCGCCGTCCGCTTCATATGCGCAACATCCTCCGGATGCGTCCCGATCCCGCCGAGGATACCGAACACGGACTGCACGAACAGCGGCGGCTTGACGATGCCGCGATCGACCATGTGCGCCAGCGTGTAGAGGTGGCCGATGTCGTAGCACTCGACCTCGAACCGCGTGCCGTTCTCCGCGCACTCCGTCAGGATGTATTCGATATCGGCAAACGTGTTCTTGAAGAAGCCCGTCCGCGACCCCTCGATATATTCCCGCTCCCACTCGAACTTGAACTCTTTCCAGCGGTTGAGCATCGGATAGAGGCCGAAGTTCATCGTGCCCATGTTGAGGCTCGCCACCTCCGGCTTGAACTCGATCGCCGGCCGCGCGCGCTCCTCGACCGTCATCGTCATGGCGCCGCCCGTCGTGATATTGATCACCGCCGGCGTGCGCTGCTTGATGACCCCGAGAAACGGCGCGAACCGCTCGAGCGACTGGTCGGGCTTGCCCGTTTCCGGATCACGCGCATGCAGGTGGACGATCGCAGCGCCCGCTTCCGCGGCCCCGATCGCGGCGTCCGCAATCTCTTCCGCCGTGATCGGCAGATGCGGCGACATCGTCGGCGTGTGGATCGACCCCGTAATGGCACACGAGATGATGACTTTGTTCTTCTTGGCCATGGCCTGAACGTGCTCCCTGTTTCCTTGTCACTGCGACGCGGCTCGGCGCGCCACTATTTTCACTCGTAGTCGGGCTGTTCGCGCTTGTGCTGCACCAGCGCCGCCAGACGCTCATCGCGCCACTGGCTTTTCTCGGCAATCTTCTGCGGGCTCGGGCTTCTGCCCCAGCTCTCCATGATGCGGTCGAGGTTTTCCTTGTTCCAAAGCTCTTCCGTCACCGGCAGCTTCGAAAGGCCATACATCGTCGGCCCGAACCGCTCGCAGTAATCGCGAATGCCGCCCGGCGCATTGAGTTCGATCGTCTCGAACGGCCCCATGAACGACCACCTGAGACCGAGCCCATGCTGGATCGTCTTGTCGAGATCATCCGCCGAAACATAACCCTCGCCAACCAGGCGAAACGCCTCTGACAGAAGCACGGCCTGCATCCGGTTCAGAATGAAGCCGTCGACTTCCTTCTTCACCTCGATCGGCACCTGCCCCACAGCCTCATAGATTGCGCGCGCCCGCTGGATCACATCCGCGTCCGTCCACGGCGCCCCGCAGATCTCCACGATCGGGACAACATGCGGCGGATTGACCGGGTGCGCGATCAGACACCGGTTACGCCCGGCAAGCGCCTCGCTGAACCGTGACGCCACGATCGCCGACGACGACGATGCGAGGATCGTATCGGGACCTGCCGCCGCATCGAGTTGCTCATAGATCTTGATCTTGTCGTCGATCCGCTCCGGCCCCAATTCCTGCACCAGGTCGACGCCGTCGACCGCCTCCTCCAGCGACCCCGCCACCTTGATCCGCCCGGCCGCCGCCGCCGCGTCCTTGACGAGGCCATGCGCGACGAGATCTTCGAGTGACCGGCGTATCCGCTCCGGCGCCGCAGCCAGCGTCTCGCCGTGCGCGTCATAGAGCCGGACATCCCATCCCGCCCGCGAGAATACATTCGACCACGCGCGGCCGATCAGCCCCACGCCAACAATCCCGACCGTCGGCATCAAGAATCCCTTCCTCGTTCATCGAACCTCATCGCCGATGAGTATCGCGTTTCCTGGCAGCGTGGAACACACACCATGTTTAACACTGGCCAAATCACATCCATGCACACCCATTGGCAAAAAGAGAGCTTTGCCGGCCGCCCACACGCAATATGATGCGGCAAACCAATCAAACCCCGCGAGGAAAGCTCACAATGGATCTCGACATCAACGGCTTGCGCGTCCTCATCACCGCCGGCGCCGGTGGCATCGGCCTGGTCACCGCCAACGCGTTTCTTGCCGAAGGCGCGAAAGTCCACGTCTGCGACGTCGACCAGGAAGCCCTCGAAAACCTCGCAACCAACGCTCCCGGCGCAACCGGCTCCATCTGCGACGTCTCTGACCGCGACCAGGTCTCAGCCCTGATCGACGAGACCATCGCCAGATTGGGCGGCCTCGACTGCCTGGTCAACAACGCCGGCATTGCCGGACCGACCGGCCGCGTCGACGAAATCGACCCCGAAGAGTGGGAGCGCTGCCTCGACGTCACCATCACCGGCCAATTCAACTGCACCCGCCTCGCCGTGCCCCACCTCAAGGCCAGCGCCAACGCCTCGATCGTCAATTATTCTTCATCCGCCGGCAAATTCGGCTTCCCGCTCCGCTCGCCCTACGCCGCCGCCAAATGGGGCGTCATCGGCTTCACCAAGACGCTGGCGATGGAACTTGGGGCGAATGGCATCCGCTGTAACGCGATCCAGCCCGGCCCCGTCGACGGCGCCCGCATCCGCGCCGTCATCGACGCCAAGGCCCGCGCCGCCAACATCTCCTTCGAAGACATGCAGGCCCGCATGCTCGCCAACCAGTCGATCAAGCGCCTGATCCCGCCGAAACAGCTCGCCGACCTCACCGTCTATCTGGCCTCGCCCCGCGCCAGCCTCATCTCAGGCCAGGAGTTCGCCGTCGACGGCGACATGCAGTGCCTGGCCTAGGGGCTGCCACTCAGATCACGGCCGCGGCCCGCCGCCGCTCGGCTCTCAGGCCGGCAACGGCGTGGGCGATAAGCGTCACAACGACGACCGCCCCGCCCCCGAGCGCCCAAGGGCTCGGCACTTCATGGATGACAACCCACACCCAGATCGGCCCGAGAACCGTTTCGAGAAGCAGGATCAGCGCCACCTCCGGCGCCGAGAGATAACGCGGCCCCAGCGTCATGAGCGCCGTGGCCGGCGGCAACACCAAAAGCCCCATCACCAAAAGCCACAAGGCTTGCCGCGCATCCGGAACCGGCACGCCACCGTGCACGCCAAGCGCCACCAGCGACGTCAACAACGCGCCGATCATCGTCGCGGGAATCATGTTGACCTGCTTGGCGCGACGCAGCAGCGTGAATTCGAACGCAAGCAGCAACGCTGCCGCCAACGCCATCAGGTCACCAAACCACGAGCCCTGCCCGATCCCGTCCCAGACGATCACGGTGATCCCGCCAAGCCCCGCCACGATCGCAACCCACGTCCGCACCGGGATCTCTTCCTTGAGCAGCACCCGGCTCATGATCGCGGCATGAAACGGCGTCGACGCCATGATTACCAGGGCATTGGCAACGGAGGTGTGAATGATCCCGCCGAGAAAGGCGAAATGCGCCGCCGCAATCACCACGGCAATCACAAGGCCAAACCATCCGATCGCCAGGAAGGCTGCCGCCGTCTGCCGGCCAAAGAACAGTACCAGCAACACGCCGAGGCCCACCGCCTGCAATACCCCCCGCCACACGGCCGTCGCAAACACATCCATCTCGACGAGCCGAATGAGCAACGCATCCGGCGACAGGATGAGCATGCCTGAAACCATCAGCACAAGCCCCTGCTGGTGCCGCGTCATGCCGCCTCCCACAGGCGACACAACATTTGCCGCAAAGCCTTGTTTTCGTCGTCGGTCAATGTCCCTCGCCACATTTCGCCCGGTATCGCCGCCGGATATTCTCGCGTCTGTTTGACCCGCCTACCGCGCCACTGCTAGAGCGGTCCAGAATTGATTCCATCTAATCCTGAACCGCCTTAGACCACGCCAACAAATTATCCCGCCATATAGATGAGGTGCCGCATGACGGACGAGGCTCAGCCATTGCCCGAATTCCCCGACCACCTCCTCGATCAGGTCCTCGCAGACCCCGAAGCCCGCGCGGCTCTGGGCGAATTTGCAAAACGCCAGCAGATCGATGCACCCCTCGAGGACATGGACCGCCAGCAACTCCGCCTGCTTGCCGGCGCCCTCGTCGCCGAAGCACGCCAACACCAGGACCGCACGGACCAGACGCCCCCCTTTGCCGGCCGCTGACGCGGCCGCGCCTGAACTGCCTGACGCCCTGATCGAAGAGGTCTTCAAGGACCCGCGCGCACAATCTTTATTGACCGACATGGCGGCGGCCAATGGCTGGCAGCAAAGTCCCGCCGACCTTCCCGACAACATCAAGCGCGCCTTCGTCCAACTCCTCATCGACCAGGGCATTATCACCTTCGAAGACCCCGGCGCGGCCAACTAACGACCCCGCACGAGCGGCTCGAGCGCCCTCACCGGATCTTTTTAAGCGCCCTTCATAAGCGCCCTCTGCCAAAAGAAAGCGCGCCGCACCTCCCGGGTGCAGCGCGCCAGGTCGACCAAGGATACTGGTCGGCTGTTTCGTTTAGCGCCTCAAGTACGGGCAAAGCACGCGTGGGCTGTCGCGATACGGGATGTAAGTTCCATCGCTCCAGCGGAACGTGCGGAAGTCATCATCACATCTCTCCCACCGATCGCGATGGCCTGCTTGCGACGACGCGATCGCACCGCCGATGATCGCCGCGGCAACACCCGCACCGATCGCCGGCCCGATCCATCGGCCGCCACGGCGGCGGCCACGATAGTGGCGGCGACCGCGATAGCCGCGGCGAACCCCGCCACGCCCGCGACGAAAACCGCCGCGACGTTGCGCCAGGTGCAGCATCTGCGTCGCACTTTGCGGCTGGCCGTTTGCCGACGGCATCGGCGCAACAGCCTTGGCGATCGCACTGCCGCTACCGGCTGTGGACACAACCGCGGCCTCAGCGACAGGCGCAGTGGAAAGAGCAACACCAATGGCAACAGCCATCGCCGCAGCCCGAATTGAACGGATCATTCGTAACCTCATACCTCAACGCCAGCATCGGCCGGCAACATGAAGCCACAATAGCACAAAACTGGACTAGGGCCTAAGACGTTGACTTAAAAGGCAATTTCGCCGGACGATATTGGCCCGGCGAGACGCTTAACCCTCACATCACCGCGCCGACCTGCCACGGCACGAACTCGTTGTCGCCGTAACCGAGCTGTCTCCGACTTCGTCTTCTCGCCCGATGCCGTCTTCAGGATATGCTCGAAGATCTCCTGCCCCTTCTCTTCGAGTGTCTTGCCCTCGAGCACCTCACCGCAGTTGATGTCCATGTCCTCGCTCATGCGATTGTACATGTCCGAGTTGGTCGCAAGCTTGATCGACGGCGCCGGCTTGCAGCCATAGGCCGAACCGCGTCCCGTCGTGAACGTCACGACGTTGCACCCGCCCGCAACCTGTCCCGTCACCGAGACCGGATCATAGCCAGGCGTGTCCATGAAGCAGAAGCCCTTGGCATCGACCTGCTCGGCATACCGGTAGACACCATTGAGCGTCGTGTTGCCGCCCTTGGCCGATGCGCCAAGCGACTTCTCGAGGATCGTCGTCAGACCGCCCGCCTTGTTGCCAGGCGAGGGATTGTTGTCCATCGAGCCATTGTTCTTGGCGGTATAATCCTGCCACCACTTGATGATATCGACGAGCTTCTCGCCGACCTCAACCGTGCGCGCCCGCCGCGTCAGCAGGTGTTCCGCCCCGTAGATTTCAGGCGTCTCACCAAGCACGCCCGTGCCGCCATGCCGGACCAGCGTGTCCACCGCCAACCCCAGCGCCGGGTTGGCCGTGATACCCGAATACCCATCCGAACCACCGCACTGCAGCGCCACCATCAATTCCGACGCCGGCACCGTCTCGCGCTTCGCCTGGTTGGCCAGCGGCAGCATCTCGCGGATCCGCGCCGCGCCATCTTCAATCGTCCGCCGCGTACCGCCGCTATCCTGGATCGTCATCGAGTGCAGATTATCGCCATCGACGAGACCGTATTTCTGCTTCATGCGGGCGATCTGAAACACCTCGCAACCAAGCCCGACGACAAGCGAGGCGGCAATATTGGCATGCCCGGTAAAGCCCCACTGCGTGCGCTCCAGGAACTCGAAGCCTTCCCCGTCCGCCGCCATCCCGCAGCCGGTCCCGTGCACGAACGCAACAACCCCGTCGACGTTCGGATACTCAGCCAGAATGCCCGACCGGTTGACCTCTTCCGCCATGAACTTGGCAACCGACGCCGAACAATTCACCGACGTCAGGATCGCCACATAGTTGCGCGTACCAACCTTGCCGTTCGCCCGCTTGATACCCCTCGAACGTGGCGCGCTGCTCGACCGGCAGGATCTCCTCGTTCCTGGCCCCCTCGGCAAACGCGTAATCACGGTCAAATTCCGCGTAGAGGCAGTTGTGCGTGTGGATATGCCGTCCCGGCTCGATATCCTCTCCGGCAAACCCGATGATCTGCCCGAACTTCAGGATCGGCTCGCCTTTCTCGATTTTGCGCGCGGCCATCTTGTGCCCCTTCGGCACCCGGTCCTGGACAGTGACCCCCAGCGCCTCCGCGCCCGGCATCAAGCCGTCGACAGCGACAATGATGTTGTCAGCATCGTTGAGGCGCATGTTGCGCGCAGGTCTCGTGGCTTTGTCTTGCATGGTTTCCTCTCCGGTCCGGCGCGGCAGCCGCATCTCATTGTTTCTTGCTGGATCGAGTCTGGGCGAGCCTGCGCCATCACGCAAGCAGTTGTGCCTCCAACACCCGATTAGGCGTTCCTTAGGAAGCATCTACTACACTTGACGATGATAATCGCGTTGATTTGTGCGTTAGGGAATTTCTCCCATGTGGAAGTATGTAAAGTTCGCTCTCGGCGTTTTGATGCTGATCGTCGGCGGGTTCAATATCGTTTTCGTCGCCACCGGAGGCTTCGAGAATAGCTGGAAAGAAACGGCCAATCGACTGCGGGAAAACGCCGTTCCCACAACCGGCGTCATCACCGGCCGCTACCTGCACACAACCGCCGCCCGCGTCGGCCGCATCGGTGGCATCGGCCAGCACTATTCCATCAAATACTCATTTGAAACGCGTGACGGCAAGAAATACGGCGGCGAGGTCGACGTCACCAAGGAGCAGGCGACCACCCTCAACGACGGTGCCCCGATCCGCATCAAATACGACGCCAACAACCCAAGCATCAACTCCGCCCTCGGGTTTGAGAACGACCACAGCAATATCCGCGAAGACGAACCAACGCCGGTCGGTCCCATGATGGCCACCATGCTGATCTTGCTGCTGGGCGGCGGTTGGCTCACGTGGCGCAATTGGAACCGTATTCGCGAAGACTTTGAAGGTCGGACCCCCATCAACGCAAACGTCCATGCCCGCTTGCCCATGAACGAGCCACGCGGCGGCTTTGCCGGCGCGCGTGCCGGGCGCGGCGGCGGTTTCGGACGTCGCTGACGGAAAGCCTATTGCGGCTTGATCGGTCGCGGCTGGTTCATGCCGGGTGTTTCCGCCGCACGCTCCGCCGCCAGCTCTCCTGCGCAGTCCTTGCACAGCGGCGTATGCGGCAGCACATCGAGCCGTTCGCCTGAAATATCCTCACGACATTTCACGCAGACGCCGTAAGTGCCCTTCTCGATCCGGTCGAGCGCGGCCCTGATCGCCACGACCTCGCGCGAACCGACCTCGCCGAGCTCCTCGAGAACCTCGTCCATCTCGGCTTCCTGCGCTTCCTCTTCCCAATCCGGGTTGGCCGGAGTCTTGAGATGGTCGTCAATGCGATGCAGACGGCCGTCGAGTTCGATGAGACGCGCCTTGAGTTGCTCTTCACGTGCCTTGAGATCGGTCATCTGCTCATCCGTTTCGTGTTCTCATTCCAAGCGCACCGGCACCGGCCAAACGACCCGCCACCAGCAATGCGCACAACAATACCGCACGACAAGATCGTACGACGAAGTCATCCAAAATCGTATGCAGACTACAACATGTCCCTATCCGCCGGCTTGATCCAGCTCAAACCGCCATTGCAGCCGCACCAAGATGTCATCGGGCAGGGTCCAGCACGCCACCGCACTGGACCCCGAAAAAAGACCTCCCTCAAGCCAGAAACTCAGGCCGCCATCAATCACCACAGCCCCGCACTCTGCGTGCCTCAATCCCCGCCCCCCTGATCCCCGGCGCTTGCCAACAAGTCCCGCGCCCCGAGCCTCAATCCCCGATCCCCACGCCCCAATCCCCGGCGGGAACACCGTTCCGCCCCGTCCCAACCATCCACGAGTTCACGCCCACAAATTTATTGAATTCAGAATTCAAAACTGCTATTCGCCATCTCGTACACGGCAGAAAGGCCCATCGTGCTCGACCAACTCCAAACCGGCCCCGCCCTGATCGATCAGGTCCACGACCAGCTCGTCTCAGCCATTGCGACCGGGACGTTGGCCCCAGGCCAACGCCTGACCCAGGAAAGCGTCGCCAGCCTGCTTGGCGTCTCACGTCAACCGGTCAGCCACGCCTTGCAGATCCTCAAACGCCGCGGCCTGCTCATCGAACACGGCCGCCGCGGCCTCGCCGTTGCCCCGCTCGAAGCCGACCGACTGGAAGGGCTCTACCAGATCCGCGCCGTCCTCGACGGCCTCGCAGCCCGCCTCGCCGCCGAGCGCTGCGCCTCAAACCGCGCCACCGACGCCGAGCGCCAAGCCCTGACAGCCGCCCTCGCCGCCGGTGAATCGCTGCTCAAGGCAGCCGACATCGCCAGCCTCGTCGCCGCTGACGTCGCATTTCACGACGCCATTCACAGCCTGTCCGGCAACCCTGAAATCGCCCGCACCGTGGCTGAGCAGTGGCCGCAATTCATGCGCTCCATGGGCTTTGTTCTGACCGGCACAAATCGCGCACCGATCATCTGGCAGCAACATCGCACCATCGCCGAAGCCATCCTCGCCGGCAATGCCGCCGCCGCCGAAGACCTTTCCCGAACCCACGCCCAGGCCGCTGCCGCCGAAGCGGTCGACGAACTCTTGCGCCATCGCCCCGTCGCCGCCGCAACGGCCTGACCGCCGAACGAAAACACCCTGACGATAATTTGGAAACGCCCAAGGAGACTGAAAAATGAAACTGAACCAGGAACAACTCGACCAGTTCAACGAAGAAGGCTGGATCTTCCTGCCGGACTGCTTCTCACCGGAAGAAGTCGCCGTCCTGCGCGATGAAGGCGAGAAAATCTACGCCGAAGATCGCGAAGAAGTCTGGCGCGAAGCCTCCGGCGCCCCGCGCACGGCCTTCGCAGCCCACACCTATAACGAGGCCTTCTCGATCCTTGGCCGCCATCCCCGCCTGATCGAACCGCTTGAGCAGGTGTTTGGCGAAAAAGTCTACATGCACCAGTTCAAGATCAACGCGAAGGCCAAGTTCACCGGCGACGTCTGGCAGTGGCACCAGGACTTCGGCACCTGGCATCGCGACGACGGCATGCCCGAACCACACGCCATGAACATCTCCGTCTTCCTGGACGAGGTCTACCCCTTCAACGGCCCGCTGATGATCATCCCGAAGAGCCACAAGCACGGCGTCCTCGAGGCCGGCCACGACACCTCGACGACGAGCTACCCGCTCTGGACGCTCGATGAAGCAACCGTCGAGAAAATGGTCGACGAAGGCGGCCTCGTCGTCCCCACCGGCAAGCCCGGCGGCGTCCTCATGTTCCACGGCAACCTGGTCCACGGCTCGGCCGGCAACATCACGCCGTTCCCGCGCAAGATCGTCTACCTCACGCTCAATGCCGTCTCGAACTACATCCGCAAGCCGACCCGCCCCGAGTGGATCGCCCACCAGGACTTCACGCCGATCGAGGCCTGTGAAGATGACGCGCTGCTCAAGTTTGCCCGTCAATACGCCCAGGCGGCCGAGTAGACATCAAGGCGGACATCAAGACCGCCAGCCCTGACGAAGATCTGGCGGCGACCTGACAGCAAAAAGAAAAGCCGGTTCCTGTTTGGGGCCGGCTTATTTTGTTCGCTCTGTCTCTTGAGAATTTTAAGCCGCCGTTGCCGGCGAAACCTTGGCGTCTTTCTTTGCAGCCTTGGCGTCTAGCCGATAGGCCGGCGCAGCCTGAGGATCACTCACGCGCACGCGCCGCGCCTCGGCCCGTGCCCCCACTGTTGCCCGCGCACCTTCCCCGATCCGTTCCATTTTCTCCAGCGCCTCCACCTTGGCGCGGTCGACACGATACTGTGCGGCAGTCTCGTTGTTTGGGTCGAACTGGAATGAAATCGCAAAGCCGATCAATGTCCCCATGATCTGGAAGATCGTTGCGCCCAGGACCGGCGTGTCGATTGTCCATCCAAGCCCGGCAATGGTCATTGGCATACCGAAGGCGCTGCTCACGGCGAACAATAGATCATTGAGACCGCAAAAACCGGCAACGATCATAAGAGCCGTTCCGAAATAACCGAAATATTTCATTAGGCGCACCTCCTCCCTGTGCGCACCATATTGCCACGCGCCGATTGAAAGGAGGTTCTAAAAAACCTGATGATTTAAATGGAATTTCAATCGTATTGGCTCGACCTCGTTAAGCCTCTGGTCACCATGACCTCATCAGGCGGCCCGTTGCTTGCCGCACCGCGCATGATCTCACGCGCCAACTCATCACCTGCCCGGAAAAGCGCCCAATGGCCTCGTGCCCGACGTTCACGCCCCGATTTCCGAGGTTGCGACGATCCCTCCACTGTGCTGGCCTAATTCACCCAAGCACGCCGGCAAAAGACCCCACACACCCCGAAACCGCTCATCATGCCGTGTGCCCTCGCCCTTGGCGACAACCAGCCATCCTTCAAACCAACCCGCCCCAGGCCCGCTCATGCCCAACTCACGCACCTACACTCCCCCCGTCCCGCGCGCCGCCACCGAAGGCCCCGCCCGGTCGAACCGCCTTGAAAACCGTGTCGCAGCCGTTTTCGGCGCGGGCTCCAGCGCGCCCGGCTGGGGCAACGGCAAAGCAGCCGCCGTCGCCTATGCCCGCGCCGGCGCCCGCGTCGTGTGCATCGACCGCAACCTCGAGGCCGCCACCGAGACCGCCGACATCATCAGGAGCGAGAACGCGAGCGCGCTGGCGCTGGCCTGCGATATCGGCAGCGACGACGACGTCGCCGCCACGATCGCCACCATTCGCCAGGACCTCGGCCCGATCGACATCCTCCACAACAACGTCGGCATCGCTGTCATGGGCGGCCCGGTCGAGCTGGATGAAGCCCACTGGAACAAGGTCCTCGACATCAATCTGACCGGCATTTTCCGCACCACCAAGCACGTCCTGCCGCACATGATCGAGGCCGGTCGCGGCGTCATCACCAACATTTCCTCGATCGCCGCCATCCGCCACACCGGCTACCCCTACGCCAGCTATTACGCCTCCAAAGCCGCCATAAATCAGTTCACCGTCGGCCTCGCCATCGATCACGCCCGTCAAGGCATCCGCGCCAACGTCATCATGCCGGGCCTGATCGACACCCCAATGATCTATCAGCAGATCTCAGGCGCATATGCCTCCGTCGACGCCATGGTCGAAGCCCGCAACCAGGCCTGCCCCTCCGGCATCATGGGCACCGCCTGGGACATCGCCAACGCCGCCGTCTTCCTGGCCTCCGACGAAGCCCGCTACATTTCGGGCGTCTGCCTTCCCGTCGACGGCGGCCTCTCCACCGTCGCCAATTCCTGAAACACGGCCTCCATCTGCGCGCCCCACCCCTCGACAACCGCGTCGGAACCACGGACGATAGAGCAACGGCTTCGCGTGATCCGGCCCGCGGCCCACGCTCCAGCCCGGCGCCGGCAACAATCCGGCAACACCAAGGAAACGCTCCATGAGAATAAAGTCCGCCGAAGTGATCCCCCTGCGCATCCCCTTCGAAGACGGCAGCGCCGGCACCGGCCTGATGCCGACCAAGTGGACCCATCTCGACATCGCCCTCGTCCGCCTCGAAACCGACGACGGCATCGTCGGCTGGGGCGACGGCTTCGCCTATTCCTGCCGCCGCGCCACCATCGCCGCCATTGAGGACATGGTTTTCCCGCAACTCTTCGACCGCGAAATCGAAGACATCGTCGTCTTCAACCGTGAACTCCAGCAGCGCCTCCACCTGCACGGCCGCTACGGCATCACGATCTTCGCAATCTCCGCCGTCGACATTGCGCTATGGGACATTGCAGCCAAACAGCAGGGCGCTCCCCTCGCCGAACTCCTCGGCGGCCGCCAGCGAGACGACCTCCCCGCCTACGCCAGCCTGATGCGCTACGGCGTCCCGGCAGACGTCGCCCGCTTCACCGAAAAGGCCGTCTCCGAAGGCTATAAGACCGTCAAACTCCACGAGATTGCCCTCGATTGCATCGAAGCTGGACGTGAAGGCGCCGGCCCCGCCATCAACCTCGTCACCGACGTCAACTGCAATTGGACCCACAAGACGGCGGCCGAAATGATGCCTCACATGAAGCGCCTCGGCCTTTATTGGGTCGAAGAACCCGTCTTCCCCCCCGATGACGCCGACGTCCTCGCCGCGCTCGAGCAAACCTACGGCGTCCCCATCGCCAGCGGTGAAAATGCCTGCACCCATGTCGAGTTCGCCCGCACCATCCCCAAGATCAAGTACACCCAGCCAAGCGTCATCAAGGTCGGCGGCGTCTCGGAGTTCATGGGCGTATGTTATCTCGCCGCCACCGCAAAAAAGACTTTGATGCCCCACGCCCCCTATTTCGGCCCCGGCTATTGGGCAACGCTCCAGTTGATGTCCGCCCAGACACACTGCGAACTCTTCGAATTCCTCTACATCGAGCCCGAAGCCTGGCTCGATCCCTCGATCCCGCTGCCCCACAACGGCACCGTCCGCGTCCCCGAGAAACCCGGCCTCGGCTTCGAACCCGATGAAGGCGTCATCGCCAAGTACCGGGTCTGACATGATGAACCGGCAGCGATCGGACGCAAAAAAGCCCGCGCGATTTCTCGCGCGGGCCCGGTAGTTCCCTCCACGAACTCCGGCAAGCCCTGGAGCTGCTCACCGAAATAGGATTGGTTCCACCTGATATTCACAATTCCCGGAACTACGGCCGCCTGCCGCTGCCGCAGTCCCATCGTGCCGCCCTACGCCCGCACCAAACCGAACAGGTTCGTCTTCTTTATCTGAGCTTTCGGCTTCACCCGGCGCTGGCGCTCCGTCGGCTGCATCGGTGAGACGAACCGCAGGCCGTACCGGTCACCCACCTGCCATGCAACACGGCAACACACCTCCGACCCCTCGTGAGCCAGCCGCAGCCAGAATCGGTCCGGCAGCGTCCGGCCCGAGAACCGGCCACCCAGCTGATCGACGCCGACCACGACACCTGCGCCTGTCGCCGACATATCGCAAACCCGGCACGAGAGCGTGGTGCCCCGATCCGGCAGAAAGATACTTGCCGGCACGTCACAATTGCGCCGTTCGGCAAACCGCTCGTTCTCGACTTCGACGAACTCAGGCATGAGTTCAAGACCGGCTGCGCTATTAATTGTTTCTTGCTTGATCGCCATCGATCTCTCCTGGTGCTTTAACAACACCGCAACCCTATTGAAGCTCGTCCTAACAACTCACGAATAAAATAAATAGAATTTTACGCAACCCGTTACAGTGTCGTACTTGCTGAACAAAACGTTTATGGATTGCGAACAAGACTATTTAAAATTATTTCATATTTTGATGCAAAGCTCCCACATTAAGATTTGGCGCGCCGGGCGGAAACCGGCAGACGAAGCATCGGTGCCTCCTTGGTCGGAAGAACCGATGAATTCATGGAAGCCTGGAGCATCCACGGCGCGCCAGATCGCCCAACCGTGACGGACGCCCCTTTCGTTAAGGACCGCCCACACACATTTATTCAAAACGCCACGGTTGGATAAAATTTTGCGAAATTTGTAACGCGCAGCGCAACCAACCGTAATGGTTACGATTACGTCTCAGCGCATTTTTTAATAGTCTCAAACAAATCGATCTTTTTTTGTAAGGGTTTCATTAACAATTCAGCGCTGAATGCCTCCACCGACCAATGGAGGTTACCAATGTACAAAAACAAGAAATCGTTCCTTTCAGACCGCCGCGGCTCCGTCGCCATCATCTTTTCATTCGCGATGGTGCCGATCGTGGCCTTCGTGGGCTCCTCAATCGACTATGCCCGCGCCCTGAGCGAAAAGACGCGGCTTCAAGCGATCACCGACATTGCTGCCCAGGCTGGCGCCCGCATCCCCGCAACCGCAAACGCCAACCGCATCGAAGCCGCAATCAAGAGCTTCACCGTCAATGCCCAGGGCACTGCCGCCGCCGCCATCAACCCGGTCATCTCGGCAAACAACGCCGAAGTGACTGTTTCAGCGTCCGGTTCCGTCCCCACCACCTTCATGAAGGTCGTGGGCATCGAAGAGGTCACGATCACAGCCGAGGCAACCGCCCGTCCGCAGATCGAGAACGGCGGCGTCGCCTGCCTTCTTGCCCTCAATGAGAATGCGCCCGAAGGCATCCACATGCAGGGCATCAACCAGCTTCAGTCGCCTGACTGCTGGGCATGGGTGAACGCATCCGGCTCGGAATCGATCAACGCCGTCGGCGCGTCCTCCGGCGCCGCCCAGGGCTTCTGCACCCAAGGTGAGGTCGTCGGCCCCGAACACTTCAACCCTGTGCCGTACACCGGCTGCAGCCCGCTGCCTGATCCCTTCAAGAACATGCATTCGGCCCCCGCAGGCGCCGGCACCTGCACCCACAACAACACGCGCTTCAACAAAGGCACCCACACCATCACGCCGGGCACCTACTGTGGCGGCCTTGAACTGAAGCCGCAGGCACTCGTCAACATGCAGCCGGGCGTCTACGTCATCAAGAACGGCCCGCTCAAGGTCTGGGCACAGTCGGAACTCGTTGGCGAAGACGTGGTGTTCTACTTCACCGGCTCCGACACCGGCATCAACGTCCAGGGCGGTGGCCAGATGACGCTGCGCGGCCGCAAGGAAGGCCACTCCTACGAAGGCTTCCTCTTCATCCAGGACGAGTACTCCAACCCGGGCGACCAGCGCGTCGACATCCAGGGCGGCGGCGGCGTCAAGATGGAAGGCATCCTCTACACGCCGACCTGGCAGGTTGCGATCGGCGGCAACGGTGAAGTCAACCAGAACGCAGAATTCTGGGTCATGGTGGCCGACAGCTTCCACATGGAAGGCAACGGCACCCTCCACATCCGCTCCAACGCATCAGCCATCGGCCTGCCGAACCTGATGCCGCGGATCAAGAATGGCCCGGTCATCCTGAATTAACACACACTCCAACAGACCTGGTCCAAACTGCCGCCTGGCGTCTCTGACGTCAGGCGCTTTTCGTTTGGCAGCCTCGTCGGGCGGCGGCCCGCTATGTCTCCCGCCCCTCCACGTCACGGCGGATTTGAACGGCTTCGTGGATTTCAACGTCCAGCAAACCCGCAACCAGCGTTACGAGCCGTCGCTCGTCATGATCGATCAGCTCATCGGCATGACTGATTTCCCAGAGAAACCGCACGATATCCTGCCGCCCGCCCCTGTCGAGGTTCCGGTGCAGAACCCGCGTGAACTTATGGACATCCACGGCATCGGCTTCGCGCTTTTCCGCTTCGGCAACAAGTTCATCAACCTCGCCGTCGCTGAGGCCGTACTGCCCGATCAGAATGTCGCGCAGCTTCGCCGTCTCCGCAGGCGACTGATAGCCATCGGCCCGCGCGCAATGCATCAACAGTGCGGCACACGCGATGCGAACCTCATCCACCCCGATCGAACCGGGCGGTTCCTCTCCGAGGAGATCTGCAAGAAAACCCTGGATCTTTTGAAGCATCTGACGATCCCGTCTCAATACTGCAATCGGCGGTTCGGCATTATGACTCGAAGACACGGCATAGCCTGACGGAGACATCGTCGACCATCCAAACCGGATGGCGCTCCTAGCCTTCCGCCACGCGAACCTCGACCGTGCCAAGCGCTCCGAAGTCAGCAACCACATGCTCACCGGGCAACGCCGGCTGCGGCGGCGTCACCGACCCGGTCGTCACGTAGTCACCGGCCTTGAGCGTCAATCCTCGGCTATTGAGCGCGTTGGCAAGCCATGCCGTGGCGCCGAACACGCCGCCATCCACGTTCGCACCCTGCCCTTTCGCGCGCTCTTCGCCGTTGATCATGATTTTGGCTTCGCCCGTCATCAGATCAAGACCCGACCAGTCCTCGACGCCGTCCCCGAACACCCAGTGTCCCAGCGCCGCATTGTCTGAAATCAGGTTCGCGCCGCCAACACCGTTCCACGGCGAAAAATATGTCCCGATGATTTCAATCGCCGGCAGCACCGCCCGTGTATGCGCCTCGATCGCCGCCGCATCGAACGGCCCGTCCGCCGGATCGAGATCTTGCCCGATCTGCAACGCAATCTCCGGCTCATAGACATGAAAGAAACCGGCGCCGGACGCCAACGCGGCCGGCGAAGCACTCGCCGTCTTGTCGTAGAGGCGCCCGAAGAACGGCTCCGCCACACCCAGCGTCTGACGCGCACCGGCATTCGGCGCCGCGATCTTGTAGCCGATCTGCTTATAGCCGTTCTCTTCCCTCAGGATCCGGTCTCCCGCGTGCTGGATCAGATAGGCCGTTTCGATATCATCGAACCGCTCACCCTCTGCCTGCGCCGGATGCGCCTTGCCCTCCGCACGATGGGCCAGCATTTCACGCGCCCGCGCTTCAATCTGCTTGTCGTCCAAAGCCATCTCACCATCTCCTCGAAGTCTTGTCTGATATTCGGGCGTAACCACCGATCTGCCTACGGCTTTTCGAGGCGATAGTCGTCATGGCACGTCCGGCATGTCTGCCCGAGTTGCTCAAACGCCTTGCGCGCTGCCGGCTCACGCCGTGCCGCATCCATCAACGCCCGCGCCGCGATCGTCATATCCGTCGTTCGCCCCATGAACCGAGACCATTCCGACCAGATCCGCGGCGACGCCTCACTGGGCCCATCGTTACTGCCGGATGGAAACAAGCGCTCGAAATCGCGCCCATACGCCTTGATCCGATCCGCCCGCCACGTCACCTCATCGCTCTGATAGGGCGTGCGCCCCTGGAACATCTCCGAGATCGCCTTCATATCCCCCTTGAGCGCGTCCATCGCATCGATCCGTTCCTTGACGATGCCCCTCGCGCCCTTGTCCGCCAGGCCGGGAGCAACACCCAGCCCGACACCGCCGGCCAGCGCCACCGCGCGCAAGGACAACAACCCGAACGCCCCCGGACATACGCCGCGCCTCCTTACGCCTCGGCCCACTCACCGACCCGGTCGAGGAAGGCTAGGCACTTGTCGAGTTCCTCGATCCTGATCCACTCGTTGGCCGTATGCGCCTGCGCGATGTCGCCCGGCCCGCACACCACCGATGGCGCACCAGCCATTTCGAAAAGGCTCGCCTCAGTTGCATAGCTGACCGCATAGGTCTCGTTTTGCCCGGCAAGCTTCAGCGCCAGCGCCAGGGTTTCACCCTCGCTGTCCGCCGCAAACGCCGGCACGTGATTGGTCCGCGTGATCTTGATGTCGGCCTCCGGCGCAACCTCGCGCATCGGCCCGAGAAGCTCATCAGCCTTGGCGCGGAGCCGTGCCTCGATGGCGTCGGGATCAACCCCCGGCATCGCCCGGATCTCCCAACCAAACCAGGTATGCTCCGGCACGATGTTGCTCGCGTTCCCGCCCGTGATCTCGGTCACCTGCAACGTCGTGTAGGGCGGCATGAACCGCTCATCATAAGGCGCCGTCTTGAGCTCTTCCTCGATGCGCCCAAGCTCCGTGATCAACGCACTGGCCGCCGCAATCGAATTGACACCGAGCGGCGCCAGGCTCGAATGCGCCGGCCGCCCTGTCACATCGACACTCCACCGCACCGGCCCCTTGTGCGCATCGACAACCGACATCGTCGTCGGCTCCCCGACGATCACCATCTTCGGCTTGACGATTTTCTCGCCCATCTCCGCGATCATCGGCCGAACGCCCGTGCACCCGACCTCTTCATCATAGGAAAAAACGATATGGATCGGCGTCTTCAGCGACTGCGCGGCATAGTCCGGCACCTTCGCCAGCACGCACGCCAGGAACCCCTTCATGTCGCACGTGCCCCGACCGTAAAGTTTCCCGTCCTTCTCGATCATCGTGAACGGATCACTGTCCCAATCCTGCCCATCGACCGGCACCACATCCGTATGTCCGGAAAGCCCGATCCCGGCCGTATCCACCGGACCGATGGTCGCAAACAGCGAACTCTTCTCCCCCGTTTCATCCGGGATCCGTATCGACGTGACACCGTGAGACGACAAATACCCCTCGATGAAGTCGATAATCGGCAGATTCGAGTTCCGGCTCGTGGTGTCGAACGACACGAGTTGGCCAAGAAGTTCCTTTGCGCTCTCACGCCGCTGGTGCGATCCGCCAGTCATGGAAACCTTTCAACGAATAAGTGCCTGACGATTTCAGTCAGACAGGGTTTTCGGGGAGGGTTATCGCCAGAGCCTCAATTGAGCACCGGCCGAACGTCAGGACTGTCGAGCGAAAATGCGGGCACATCAACCTCGAATTCATCGCCATCGTCACTCACCATGCCGTAGCGCCCCACCATCATGCCGGATGGCTCCGACAACGGGCAGCCGGACGTATAGTTGAACGACTCGCCGGGCCCCAGCACAGGTGTTTCACCAACAACGCCGGGCCCGCGCACTTCTTCCACCCGCCCCGCCGCATCCGTGATCTGCCAGTACCGCGTGCGCAACCGCACCGTTCGATCGCTTTCGTTGGTGATCTGGATGGTATACGCCCAGAAAAACCGCCGCGCGCCGGGATCCGACTCATGCTCGAGAAACTGCGGCTCGACCTTCACCCGAATGCCGTGTGTCGTCGCTTCATACATTGCCAAGTCGTCCTCTGAAACGCACACCAGACGCCGTCTCGCCCACGCGATCCGCCGCCCTCCTGCTGCCTGCCGCGAAAGACCCGCTTCCTCATAGCATGAGCGCTCCCCGCCTGTGAAAGGCCGCGACACAAAAGCACGAGCCCCCAGACGCCATGCGCCAGATTAATCCAGCGCCGCTTCGATGTCGCCGATCAGGTCACCGGCCGCTTCGAGCCCCACTGACAGCCGGATCAGCCCCTCACCAATCCCGAGAACTGCCCGCTGTTCGGGCTTGAGACGCTGGTGCGTCGTCGTCGCCGGATGCGTCACCAGGCTCTTGGCATCTCCGAGATTGTTCGAAATCTTGATCAGTTTCAACTTGTTGAGGAGCGCAAACGCCCCCGCCTTGCCGTCCTGGATATCGAGCGCGATCACCTGCCCGCCACCCCGCATCTGCCGCTTGATCAGATCGGCCTGGGGATGGTCCGGCGCACCGCAGTAGATCACCTTTTTCACTTTCGGATGATCAGCCAGCCGGGTCGCGATATAGGCAGCCGATTCGCACTGCTGCCGCACCCTGAGCGACAGCGTCTCAAGCCCCTTCAACAGCACCCACGCGTTGAACGGACTGAGACTGGGTCCCGTATGCTTCAGAAACGGATGCAGCGTCTCCCCGATGAACGCCTCCGACCCGAGCACGATGCCGCCAAGACAGCGCCCCTGCCCGTCGATATGCTTCGTTGCCGAATAGACGACGACGTCGGCCCCGAACGCCAGCGGCCGCTGCAGCATCGGCGTCGCAAACACATTGTCGACGATCACCTTCGCGCCGACCGCATGCGCAAGCTCACTGACCGCGCGAATATCGACGAGATCAAGCGTCGGATTGGACGGCGTCTCAAAGAAGCAGACCTTCGTATTTTTCCGGATCGCCCGTTCCCACGCTTCGAGGTCGGTGCCGTCGATCAGCGTAGACTCGATCCCGAACCGCGGACAGAGGTCTTCGATCACGTACCGGCACGAACCAAACAAGGCGCGCGCTGCAACGACATGGTCACCGGCCTTGAGGCCGGACAGGATCGCAGCCGACACCGCCGCCATCCCCGATGCGGTCGCCCGTGCTGCTTCCGCGCCTTCAAGCAGCCGCGTCCGTTCCTCGAACATCGCAACCGTCGGATTGGCATAACGCGAATAGATGAACCCGCCCGCCTCCGTCTTGAAGCGCTCTTCCGCCTCCTCCGCCGACGCATACTGATAGCCCTGCGTCAGGAACATCGCCTCGGACATTTCCTGAAAGCCCGACCGCATCGACCCGCCATGCACAAGCGCCGTCTCCGGCTCCCATGCGGGATCAATGAATTGCTTGCTCGTCAGCGGGCGTTGCGTATTGGAAGTCATTTTCTGCGTCTCCGGTCCTGGTTCATCGGGCCCGGCCTTGAACAGCCGGGCGAACCGGGGAGCGGATCGCTGACGGCCATTTTAGCGAGTTGTTTAAAGTGGCTGCAAGCCGGCCGGCCAAATCACCACTGCCTCCGGAAATTCTCGGGCGGACACGGCTTCTCGCCGCGTCCAGCAGAAATCCCCTGGGAGCGTGCGGGGATTATTGCGATCGCGCGCTTGGCGTCAAGCAGTAAACGGCTTAGAGAGCATGCATGAACAACGCTGAAGATCGAGCCGCGCCGGCGGCCGGCACGGGGAGCGCGCGCATGCAGGCCCAAAGTGGCATCCTGCCGTCCCAGGCAATCGAGACCCTGATCGCGTCCGGCGCGATCAAGATACCGGCGCCTCTCGCCGACAGCCAGCTTCAGCCGGCAAGCCTCGACCTGCGCCTTGGCAGTGTTGCCTATCGCGTCCGCGCAAGCTTCCTCCCCGGCCCCGCAACCCGTGTGGCCGACCGGCTCGAAGATCTCGCCCTCCACCGCATCGAGTTCGGCGACGGCGCCGTCCTCGAAACCGGCTGCGTCTACGTTGTCCCGCTTTTGGAGAGCCTGTCCCTGCCGGCCGAGATTTCCGCCGCCACCAACCCGAAAAGCTCCACCGGCCGCCTTGACGTCTTCACCCGCGTCATCGCCGACCGCGTCAGCGCCTTCGACCAGATCCCGGCCGGCTACACCGGCCCGCTCTACGCCGAGATCTGCCCGCAGACATTTCCCATCATCGTCCGTGAAGGCTCCCGCCTCTCGCAGATCCGCTTCCGCTGCGGCAACCCCCTCGATGACGACACCGCCCTCGAAGCCCTCCACGCCGAACAGCAGCTCGTCTCATCCGCCGCCGCCGACATCTCGCAAGGCATCGCGCTCAGCGTCGACCTCGCCGAGACCAACGGTCCCGTCGGCTACCGCGCCCGCCGCCACACCGGCGTCGTTGACGTCGACAAGGTCGGCGCCTGCGCGATCGCCGAGTACTGGGAACCGATCACCTTGGACAGCGGCTCCGACCTCATTCTCGATCCCGACCAGTTCTATATTCTAGCCTCCAAGGAATCGGTCCACGTCCCCCCGACACACGCCGCCGAGATGGTGCCGTTCAATCCCCTTGTTGGTGAGTTCCGCGTTCACTACGCAGGCTTTTTTGATCCAGGCTTCGGCCACGAGGCAACCGGCGGCGCAGGCTCCCGCGCCGTCCTGGAGGTGCGCTCCCACAACGTGCCCTTCATCCTGGAGGATGGCCAGATCGTCGGCCGCCTGATCTACGAGCGCCTGACCGAAACCCCGAACCTGCTCTACGGCTCAGGCCTCGGCAGCCACTATCAGGCCCAAGGCCTCAAACTCTCGAAGCATTTCCGCTAAAGCCGTCCCGCCGCGCCTCGCGACAGGACGACCGACTAGACCGCCACGGAATGGCGCGCTTTGGAGAGCTGGAAATAGCTGTCGAACGCCGCAGCAGCCACCCGCGCAAGCGGCAGCGCCTCATCGGCCAGCCGCACCGTGTCACCGTCAACCTCAACCAGCCGGTCACGCATCATGTCACGGAGGTTGTCGAGCGCATCCGCGCACCAGCCTTCGCCCATCCCGTACGCTTCACCTGCCGCCCCGAAATCCGCGGTCCCCGCGCACATCAACTGTTCGATCACTCGTGCCCGTGCCCGGTCCTCGTCCGTCAGCACGTGACCCTTGGCAACCGGCAACTCGCCCGCCGCGACGGCCCGCGCCCACGCCCCGGTTTCCGAGATGTTCTGGTAATAGCCATCAGGCGTCCGCCCGATCGACGTCGACCCAAGCGCAATCAGCGTATCGGCCTGGTCTGTCGTATAGCCCTGGAAGTTCCGATGCAGTGTTCCGGCGCGCGCCGCCACCGCCAGTGGATCGGACGGTAAGGCGAAATGGTCGATACCGATCGCCTGATAGCCCGCCGCCTCCAGCGCCTCAGCCGCAGCGTCCGCCTGCGCACGCCGCTCCATAGACCCCGGCAGCGCCGCCTCGTCGATGAGCCGCTGCTTCTTCGCCATCCACGGCACATGGGCATACCCGAACAGCGCAATCCGGTCGGGCCGCATCTCGACGCATTGGCTGATCGTCTTGGTCAACGAGGCAACCGTCTGATGCGGCAGCCCATAGATCAGATCGAAATTGACACTTGCGACACCGGCTTGTCTGAACCCGTCAACCGCACGCCGCACCATCTCCGGCGGCTGGATCCGATTGATCGCAGCCTGAACCGTTGGGTCGAACTCCTGAACCCCGAAGCTCGCCCGCGTGAAACCGATTTTCCCGATCCGCGCGATCATCTCGTCGCTGAGCGTCCGCGGGTCGCATTCGATCGCGATCTCCGCATCGTCCGTAAAATCGAACCGGCTCGCGACCTTCTCCATCACGCGCGCGAGGTCATCCGGCTCCAGCGCCGTCGGCGTCCCGCCCCCCCAATGCAGGTGATCGACCTTCATGCGTGCCGGCACAAGGCCGGCAACCAGGTCGACTTCCCGCATCAGCACGTCGACATACTTTTCGACCGGCTCATAACGCGCGGCAAGCTTCATGTTGCACCCGCAATACCAGCATAGTTGCCGGCAGAACGGCACATGCAGATAAAGCGACACCGGCTTCGCAGGCTCCAGCGCCGCAAGCCACGACCGCAGCGTCGCCTCGGGGAAATCCGTCTGGAAATGCGGCACCGTCGGATAGCTCGTGTATCGCGGCACTGCGGCCGTCGCGTATTTCTGAACGATCGCGTTCATCCAGCTTCACGCCTCCATCTCATCATCAACCTGCTGTCCGGACCCGGCATCAACCCCGGCGCCGACGCCGCTTGAGTTCGAACCGGCAAACACTACGTCCTGCAACTGTTCCGCACCGGTAGCCGCAAACAAGCCGACGATCGACAAGGGCCTGGAACAACCCATCGAGAACACCTCGGTGCCACTGACCCTCACGCGTCTTGAGCGGATTGTCCGTGATCTCGATCAAAACCGTCTCCCCCGCCCGCGCCGCAACCGTGCCGGACCCCGCAAAGGTCCAGGCATGCGCCAGGATCGCTTTGAGCAAAATCCGTCCGCCAAGCGCCGGCGGCAGCATCCGGATCACCCAGCGCGCAGCCCACGGGATCCGGTTCTCCGCGACATAGTCAGCCGTCCGCCGTCCGGCATCGTAGGCAATCAGCGCAGCAATATCGGGATCGAACACCTCTTCGAGCACATCGTAGAGGCCCTGCACCAACGCTTCATCAACCATCCGCGACGGCGGTTCATCAAGCAGCCGCTCAAGGCCGGCCTGCGCGAATATCCGCCTTGTTTCGCGACGGCCGACCACGTCTTGAAGCGCGGCCGCGAGCTGGATCACGGCATTGGGACCGATAACCCCGTCCCGCCGGCCTGTCGACAGAAGCCCCGACGCACCCACCGCCGGAACACCCGAAACCGGCCCCTCGAAGACAAACCCGCGACGATCATCCGTAACATCGGACATGGCAAGCAATCCTTGGAAATCAGTCGTTGATCTCAGCCCGCACGCACCGTTTCACGCTCCGGCGCCTCGAGGCTCTCGGCCAACTGCTCCGTGCCACCGCCACACGCCTTGATCTGCTCGCGCACCGTCCTCGCCTTCTGCGCCCGGTCCGCTGCAGCTTCCCAGTCTTCCATCTGCGCCGGCGCGATCTTGCGCGTGCGGTCGAAATGGAAATCGACCTGACCCTTCGACTGCGGTCCCCAGTAGTTGTGCTTGCCGAGATCGTAGAATTTGCGCTCGAAGCCCGCCTTCAGGAACGCTTTCAGGCATCCCAGCAGATACCGCCGCCGGAACCCCGTGCCGCGCCAGGGATAATGAAACAGCGCCTTGCGCATATAGAAGCGACGGTAATTGCTCATCACCCGGTCGAGCAGCTCCGCCCGGTCCATCGCCTCCGGCTTCATGATCGGCGTCACGAAATTATATTTCGAGAAGTCGAACACCTCGACCTTGTCACCCAGTTCCTGGAACAGCGAAGAAAACGGCCACGGCGTATACATCGCCCAGTTGGCAAGGTCCGGATCCCACGCCTTCGCCATCTGATAGGTCTCTTCCAGCGTCTCCGCCGTCTCGTTTTCGAGGCCCACGATGAACTGCGCCTCCACGAATATGTCGGCATCGCGCAGAAGCTTGATCGCGCGCCGGTTGTCCTCGACCTTGGTCTCCTTGTTGAACCGGTCGAGTTTGAGCTGCGCCGCCGCCTCCGTTCCAAGGCTGACGTGCACCAATCCCGCCTCGCGATAGAGCGCCAGGTATTCCTCATCCCTGAGGATGTCCGTCACCCGCGTATTGATGCCCCACTTGATTTTGTCGGGCAGCCCGCGCGCGATCAGCTCCTTGCAGAACGCGATGAATTTCTTGCGGTTGATCGTCGGTTCCTCGTCGGCAAGGATGAAAAAACCGACGTCGTGGTCATTGACCAGCGTCTCGATCTCATCGACGACGGCCTTCGGGTCGCGGATGCGGTAGTCACGCCAGAATTTCCACTGCGAACAGAACGAGCAGGTGAACGGACAGCCCCGCGCCATATTCGGGATCGCGACACGCACGCCGAGCGGCACGTAGATATACTTCTCCCACTCCAGCAGCGACCAATCCGGATTGATCGCATCAAGGTTCTTCACCGTCGGCGCCGCCTGCGTCGCGACGATCTGGTCACCCTCCTGGAACGCTAGCCCCTTGATCGACTGGCGCTTCTCCATCCAGTCGCCCGCGTCAATCGCGCGAATGAGATCAACGATGATCTCCTCGCCCTCGCCGCGTACAATCACATCCACCCACGGCGC
This sequence comes from uncultured Alphaproteobacteria bacterium, assembly GCA_963696075.1. Classification (GTDB taxonomy): domain Bacteria; phylum Pseudomonadota; class Alphaproteobacteria; order Rhizobiales; family Hyphomicrobiaceae; genus CAJQQK01. The sequence goes on from CAVOJD010000008.1 coordinate 122,024, forward strand.
CTCGGAAAGCACCTGCTTGTACATGAACGTCGCGTGGATACCGCCCAGCACCCTGACCGCGTCCGGACATACCTCTTTGGCAATTTCGAGCACCCGCTCGGCGGTGTAGATCGACGGCGTAATCGCCGTGCATCCGACCACATCGGGCTGCAGTTCTGCCAGCCGTGCGGAAACTTCGTCATCGCTGAGATCATTCGTCATCGCGTCGACAAAGTGGACATCGTCATACCCGGCCGTCTTGAGCGAACCGGCGAGATAAGCCGCCCAGGCTGGCGGCCAATTACCGGCGATTTCGGCACCACCGGAATGATAGTTTGGATGAACCAGCACAATGCGCATCGGACGCTCCTCCACTTTGTGTAAAGCAAAGTTTACACATCGGAAGGAAAACTAATTTGACATAAATCAAATCTGACAACACGAGCACGCTGCGCGCCCGATTGACCGATCGGGACTTGCCGTGCGGCCCGGATCGCGGAACAGTGTCCCCGTCACGATGATCAACGGACGGCGACCCGCCATGCCAATCTCGCCTGCACCATCGACACGCCCTCTCAGGCGCGCTGCGCGTTTCGCGGTCCTGATCCTTCTGATCGCAGCCCCCCTCAACCCCGCCCTCGCGCATCAGGCCACCGGCGTCGCCGGCGGCCTCGAAGCCGGCCTCCTTCACCCGCTCTACGGCCTCGACCACGTCGTCGCCATGGTCGCCGTCGGACTGTGGGGCGCCTTCCTCGGCCCTCCGGCCATCTGGCTGCTGCCGATCGTCTTTCCCATGGTCATGGCCTTTGGCGGCGCATTAGGCGTGATCGGCATTCCAATCCCGTTCATCGAAACCGGCATCGCGGTCTCCGCAATCGTTCTCGGCCTGATGGTCGCCTTCGCCGTGCGTCCCCCGCTCTGGATTGCAGCCGTCATCGTCGCCACCTTCGCCATTTTCCATGGTCACGCTCACGGCACCGAACTGCCCGGCGCAGCCAACCCCCTCGCCTACAGCATCGGCTTCGTCGTCTCGACCGGCCTCCTGCACTTGGGCGGTATCGCTCTGGGCCTGCCGGCCCGCTGGCCGGCCGGTCGCACACTCGTTCGCGCTGGCGGCGTCCTGATCGCAGCCGTCGGCGCAACCTTCCTGACGACAGGCTGAGTGAGCCCGATGGCACCTCCAACCCTGCGATTGCAAACGTGCAGCGCGGCCCTCCTGACCATCATGGCCGTGTCGGCCACCCCCGCGCTTGCACATCCCCTCGTGCCGGGCGTAACCGGCTACCCCGCCTTGATGCTCCACCCCCTTCTGATCACGCACCAGGCCCTCGCGCTCTTCACCGCGATGCTCCTGATGGCCCGCTCCCCGGCGCTGTCACGCTGGCGCACCGCGCTGATTTTCGCAGCCGCCCTCGCGATGGCTCACATCGCGCAAGGCTTCCTCCCGGGCCTCTTCTCATACTACTGGCTCGTGGCATCTGCCCTGATCACCGCCGCAGCCGGGCTTGTCGCGGCACTGGACCCCGTCCCCCCGCGCCTCGCCCTCCCCGCGATCGCGCTCCTCGGCGCCCTCATCGGCCTCGACACACACGGCGAGGCTGCCGGCCTCTGGCCGCGCATCGAAGCCGTCTCCGCCGCCATGCTCACCGGCGTCATGCTCTTGATGTTGGCCGGCTTCCTCGGCGGCTACCCTCTGGCGAAACCGCTCAGGCTTCTCGCGCGCATCCTCGCCGCCTGGATTGCAGCCGCCACCATCATGGTCCTGGCGTTTGCTCTCAGGTCCTGACCACGATGCCCGGCCTGACGCTCAGATCCCATCGCGCGCGAAATAGCCATCGATGAAGCGTTCGTAGATATCGGTCAGCCGTTCGAGATCACCAACCGCGACATGCTCGTCCACCTGATGGATCGTCTGGTTGACCAGCCCGAATTCGATCACCGGACAGGCCGCCTGAATGAACCGCGCATCCGACGTCCCACCCCCCGTGGAAAGCTCGGCCGTCCGCCCGGTGACGTCATGGATTGCATCCCGCATCGCATCGACCAGCGGACCGGGCTTCGTCAGAAACACATCCCCCGTCCCGCCGCATGTCACCGTCACCTCCGCCCCGATCTCGCCCGCGATCGCCGCAACCTTCTCCCGCACCCAGTCGCTCATCGACTTGCGGTCCCAGTTGTCGTTGTAGCGAATATTGAACACCGCCCGCGCCGAGGCTGGAATGACATTGGCCGCCGCATTCGGCACCGAGATCACGGTCACTTCGAGGTTGGATTTCTCGAAATTCTTCGACCCCGCGTCGATCTCGATACGGTTGAGCCGATCGATCAGCGTGGCAAGTTTCGGCACCGGATTGTCCGCCATATGCGGATACGCGGCATGCCCCTGACGCCCCGCGACGATCAGCTCACCCGTCAGGCTCCCCCGCCGCCCGATCTTGATCATATCGCCCAGCGCCTCCGGATTGGTCGGCTCCCCGACCACGCACGCATCGAGACGTTCTTCGCGTGCCTCCAGCCAGTCGAGCACCTTGACCGTACCGTTGATCGAAGGCCCCTCTTCATCGCCCGTAATCAGCAGCGAGATTGAGCCCCGGACGCCGCGATGCTCGATCACCCGCAGCGCGGCTGCAACAAAGCACGCAATGCCCCCCTTCATGTCGACCGTACCGCGCCCGTACATGACGCCATCGACGATCTCCGCGGCAAACGGCGGATGCGTCCAACTTGCCTCATCCCCCGGCGGCACCACATCCGTATGTCCCGCAAAACAAAGGTTCGGCCCTTGCCGGCCATAGCGTGCATAGAGGTTTTCGACATCCGGCGTGCCCGCGTCACGCATCGTCATGCGGTGCACTTCGAAGCCGTGCGATTCGAGAAGGTTATGCAGCAGCGCCAGCGCGCCCCCCTCTTCCGGCGTGACGGATGGGCAGTGCACCAGCGCCTGCGTCAGAGAAACGGGGTTTTTGAGATCCATCGGCTCTATCTCCGGGTCGGTTGACCTGAAGACATATCATCTTGCCCGCCACCGGAGCCAGCCGTGAAACGTCAGGCAACGCTTGGCCCCGCCACACCGGCTTTACCGTCCGCCACATCCCCGGCGTCCTGTTTGGCTGCATCAGGACCGCCAGCCAGCTCGGCGGGCTCCTCGACCCCCCTGATCAGCGTGATCTTCTGCCAGATCTTCTGGCTGAGGTTGGCAGAGATCTGCTCCAACTCCGTCACCGCGGAGATCACCACGCCATCGCGTGAGCTTTGCGCATAAAGCGTTGCCACCTTGGCGGCGAGTGACAGCATCTCGGAGCAATAATCGAGATAGCGCATCAACTCATACGGCGCCATCGTCCCTTCCGGTGACGACCGCGTCCGCTTGCCCTCCACCCGGCTCGGGTCTTTGGTCAACTGGTGCATGTCGATGACGTGCACGATCGTTCTCAGTTCATGCAGATACGCGAGTGCCTGGTGACGCTTCCAGCGCTGCTCGATCGTCGACAGGAAGAAGATCGCCGCCCCACTCAGCACCAGCACATTCATCAGCGCCTCGATCCCCTGGACAACGCCGAACAGGTTATCCGTGCTGTGCTTGTATTCAATGATCGTGGCCACGTAGGAAGATCAACGCGACCCCGACAACAATCACCGCGATCGAGCTGAACCGAAGCCACAGATTGGGCTGCGCAATCTTCTCCGCGCGCGCCTTGGTCGTCTTCGCAACGTCGACCAGTTCCGCGCAGACCTTGCCAAGGCCACGGCCTGCAAAGCGCTCATCAATGCGCGCCTGCAATTGCTCAAGCGTCTTGACGATCCGGTCCGGATCAAGCGTCCGGTATGGCATCCCCTACCCCCATGGCCCCGTCAGAAGACCACTATACCATTTCGAGCGTCCCGTCGTGGGCTCGTGGCGGGCAGCAACCACTGCCTTGCCAGTCGCTTTGCTCGCGCTTGCTTTAACGCCATGCGTCCGGCGAGGCTCGCGACCCGCCTGGGCCGGCGCCGCGCGCGTTGCCCGTTCCCAGGTGCCACGACTGTCATGCAGCACCTTCCGGGACGCAGCTGGCTCTGCCCTGGCCGGCCCCGCCTTGGCCCAATCGTTCAAGGCGTCGATTGCCGGCGCAAACAGTTTGTCGATTGCCTCGAAGCCGTGCGGCTTGCCCCCGGTGCTGGCCTTGAGATCCTTCATCACAGCGTCGAACCGTCCCCTGAGTCCGGCCATGGCCTGCTGAACATCTCGCGACATCGGCGCCGAAAACGCATCCTGCACACTTGGAGCCGGCCGGCCATCAGCCAGCGCGCCGCTTCGCCCGAACATGACCTGAAACGCGACATTGGCCGCACGCATCGTCTGCCACAGCAGCGTGGCGACCAGCGCAAACGATAAAAGACCGATTGCAAGCTGCTTCTCCCCGCCCGCTGGCGCCTTGCTCATCAGCGTGACGACAAACGAGATCCCGAAGAACAGAAGCAACGGCACAGCCGGCTTGAAAACCCGTGTCCCTTCAAGGCCCAGATCGTTCAGCCGGCGCCTGATGATACCGACGAAGACCAGCGTGTTTCGCAGCGCATAGAATGACAGGAGAAGGCCAACGATCGCCTTCGCCCGCATATGGTCCACGACCAGACCATGCTCGGCAGCCCGTGCACCCTCATGCACCAGATACGTCAAGATCCCCACGGCGATTGGTGTCGTGACCGCCGAAATCAAGATCTCGCGCCAGAATTGGGCCCGGTTGAGCCGGCCTGAAAACGAAAGCTTCGGAAACAGAAATCGGATCATCGTTCGAATTCACATTGCGGATGCCGCGACAAGCATCGCGACAGTCCTACCCCATCTTCGGGGCGAACGATGACAGGCTTTGCCTAATATCGCCTTGGCACGCTGGCGCCAAGGCGAGGCAATTCGTTAACGCCTCAACAGGACGTTAATCGCGCAGCAGTTCGTTGATGCTGGTCTTCGACCGCGTCTGCTCGTCAACCGTCTTCACGATCACCGCACAGTAAAGGCTCGGCCCGTAGTTCTCGCCCGGCAGGTTGCGGCTCGGCATCGACCCCGGCACCACCACGGAATAGGGCGGCACCTTGCCAACGTGAATTTCGCCGGTCTGGCGGTCCACGACCTTGGTCGACGCGCCAACGAAAACCCCCATCGACAGCACCGCGCCCTCGCCGACGATCACGCCTTCGGCAACTTCCGAACGCGCGCCAACGAAGCAGTTGTCCTCGATGATCACCGGGTTCGCCTGCAACGGCTCCAGCACCCCGCCAATCCCGGCGCCGCCGGAGATATGACAGTTCTTGCCGATCTGCGCACAGCTCCCGACCGTCGCCCACGTGTCGATCATCGTGCCTGAATCGACGTAGGCGCCAAGGTTCACGAACGACGGCATCAACACGACACCCGGCGCGATATAGGCCGACCGGCGAACGACGCAGTTCGGCACCGCCCGGAAGCCCGCCTCGGCGAAGTGATTGGTATCCCATCCCTCGAACTTGGAGGGCACCTTGTCCCACCAATGGCCGCCCCCCGGCCCGCCTTCGATCATCTGCATGTTCTCAAGCCGGAACGACAACAGCACGGCCTTCTTGAGCCATTGCTTGACGACCCACTCGCCGCCGCTCTTCTCGGCAACCCGCGCCTCGCCCTTGTCCAGCAGTCCCAGCGCCGTTTCGATCGCATCTCTGACCTCGCCCTTGGTGCCCGCGTGAATATCATCACGCCCATCCCAGGCTTTGTCGATCGTGGCTTCGAGTTCGGAAATGTTCATCGGCGGCCTCTGGCGTTTTCCGGGTTCATCCGGCGGTTGATTGCACTCTCATCGAGCGTTTTGGCCCGCACCCTGCCCCAAGTCAATCGCCTCACCCGCCGGTGCCCGATCCAGCCTGGATGCCCCAGTGCCCATCGACACACGTGACGATGTAGAGCGAGTGATACGCCCCGATCTCGGACCCATCGGCGCGCAGGCGGCGAAACGCGATCGCGACGTGCGCTTTGGCCGGCGCCGTAAAGATCACGTCGAGGCTGTCGAGCACGCTGTGATCCCACCCATCCTCGCCAACCCGCTCAAGGAACTTACCAAACGGATTGGCCCCGACATCCTCGTAATAGGAAACAGCCCCCGCCGCCCCGATCCGCACATGCGGAAAATTGAAACACGCATGCACGGCGGCCGTATCGCGCCGGTTGAGCGTCTCGAAATACCGCTCGACAACCGCGCCCGCCGCCCGCGCCACCGCCTCATCAATCATCTTTCGAACCCCTCAGTGCCGATCAACTCGCCTGCGCCGCCAACACCGCCTTGATCAGCTTCTTCGCGTCCTCCGAGTGCCATTCCGCCGGCCCGACAAGACGCCCGATTTCGCGCCCCTTGGCATCGATCAGCAGCGTCGTCGGCATCCCGATCGCCATCAGCTTGAAGCCCAGCCGGGCATCCGGATCATGGAAGAATCGCAACGACTTGACGCCGATCTCATCCAGAAAGGCACGCGCCTTCTCCGGGCTGCCCCGGTCGAGGCTGACCGCGACCACCTCGAACCGGTCATCGCCGAGTTCAGCCTGCAGCCTGTCGAGATCCGGCATCTCCTTGCGGCACGGCGCACACCACGTCGCCCAAAGGTTCATCAGCACAACCTTGCCCGCGAACTGATCAATGCCGACCGGCTCACCCTTCAAATTATTGAAGGCTAACCCCCTCAGGCAGCTCATGCGGCGCCGACTTGAAGACGAATGTTGCCATCCGCCCCCGGTTCAGCGGCTCACCGTCAGGCCCTTTCGGCCCCGCCCCCGGCCCGGCCGCCGCCTTGATCGCGGCCTCACTCTTCTGTGCCTCGGCCTTTTCCGCAGCTTCCACCGCAGGCTTCGCCTCACCAGCCTTGGCCGACGCGCCCGCGTCCGGCGTGACTTGCCCCCCGCCAGCCCCCGCCGTTGGCGCCGCAGTAGCCTCAACCTGGCTTGCCTGATTGTCACCACCGGCCGTGATGACGTATACCGCCCCAAAGCCGACCGCGGCTGAAATCACGGCGACCAGCACCGTTGCCAACCACTTCGTTTGAGCCTTCTCGCTCATGCGTCACCCTGTTGTCACTTCATCGAGGCCGAAACCGCGTGCCGGGCCAGTGCCCGCTGCCACGCGAACAAACCGAACGGTTCGTCATGACGGAACAAAAAGCCAATAAGATGTGGGGTGGCCGCTTCTCCGCGTCACCGTCTGAGATCATGGAGGAGATAAACGCCTCCGTGGCCTACGACAAGCGTTTGGCCTCGCAGGATATTCAGGGCTCCCTCGCCCACGCCGAAATGCTCGGCAAAACCGGCATCCTGTCCGCTGATGACATTTCCGCGATCAAATCCGGCCTCGCCCGGATCGAAGCCGAGATCGAGCGCGGCGAGTTCGACTGGCAACCAGCCCTCGAAGACGTCCACATGAACATCGAGGCCCGCCTGCGCGAGATCATCGGCGACGCCGCCGGCCGCCTCCACACCGCGCGCTCCCGCAACGACCAGGTCGCAACCGATTTCCGCCTCTTCATCCGCGAAACCCTTGACGCCTACGACGCCAAGCTCGCCGAGTTGCAGCTCTCCCTCGCCCGCAAGGCCGAGGCGCATGCCGACACCATCATGCCGGGCTTCACCCACCTCCAGCCGGCCCAGCCCGTCACCTTCGGCCATCACCTGCTGGCCTACGTCGAAATGCTCGCCCGCGACCGGGGCCGCTTCGCCGACGCCCGCACCCGCCTCAACGAATGCCCCTTGGGCGCAGCTGCCCTGGCCGGCACCTCGTTCCCGATCGACCGTCACCAGACCGCGGCAGCCCTCGGCTTCGATAGGCCCACAGCCAACTCCCTCGACAGCGTCTCGGATCGCGATTTCGTCCTCGAAACGCTCGCCGCCGCCTCCATCACCGCCGTCCACCTCTCCCGCCTCGCGGAAGAGCTCGTCATCTGGTCGACGCCGCAGTTCGGCTTCATCCGCTTGTCCGACGCCTTCTCCACCGGCTCCTCGATCATGCCGCAGAAGCGCAACCCGGACGCCGCCGAACTCGTCCGCGCCCGCGTCGGCCGCGTCGCCGGCGCCTTCCAGTCCCTGCTTCTTGTCATGAAGGGCCTGCCGCTCGCCTATTCCAAGGACATGCAGGAAGACAAGGAAGTCACCTTCGACGCCCTCGACTCATTCGCCACCGCCCTTGCCGCCATGGCCGGCATGATCGACGACCTCGAAGCCAACCCGGACCGCATGGCCGCCGCCGCCGGCGCCGGTTTTTCCACCGCCACCGACCTCGCCGACTGGCTGGTGCGCTCTCTCGGCCTCCCCTTCCGCGACGCCCACCACGCCACCGGCGCCATCGTCGCGCTCGCCGAATCCCGCAACGCCGGCCTCGAAGACCTGACCCTCGCCGACCTCCAATCGGTCGAGCCGCGCATCACGGACGCCGTCTTCTCCGTCCTCGGCGTCGAGAATTCCGTTGCAAGCCGCGTAAGTTATGGGGGAACCGCGCCACAGAATGTCCGCAAAATGGCGCGCCAATGGATCGACCAGTTGGAAAACCCCGGCCAATCCGGCTAGGACTCGTCCAAACGAGACACAACCACGAGCACAGAACCATTAGTCACCATTCGTCTTGCCTTCCCGGACGGCGCACAGCGCCGAGCCGGGATCGTTACACGTATCAGTCGGGACTTTGGCCTCTCATCACCGCCAAAGACCCCGGATTCCTGCGACGCAGTCTCCGGGGACGCAGAACGATAGGCAGGCGTGCCTTGCTGATGACCTTTTCCGCGGTTCCTTGGATTGGGAACCACTGCGCTCAAGCAACTTCGCAATCAGGCCTCCACCCATGACCCGCACCCTGCGAGCCCTAGCCCTGGCCCTCACCGCCACCACGCTCCTCGCCGCCTGCGGCGTCCGCGGCTCTTTGGAGTTGCCCCCCGAAGCCAAAGCCGAAGAAAGCCGCACCGCCACCGCCGACTCCGGCCAAGGCAAACCGGCCGGCGCCGCACCCAAGCCGCACAAGGATTTTCTGTTGGATGGGTTGATCAGGTAGGTGGGGCCGCGCGCTGAATTCGTTTGTCGCACCGCGTCGATTATTACAATTAACGACCTGCTCAACTCCGTTTGACTCGACCACGAGACCCTCCGTAGTCTCACTGTCAGTCGAGATACCTGCTCGTCCGCCCTACGAAGTCGGCGCGCTACGGTGGGTCAGAACAGTGGGGTTGCGTATGGCGCGTTTCTTTGGGTCTCGCGACAAGGCGTCCGAGCCGTCGGGTCATCAACCGGCGCCGCATCATCCTCCAGGCGCCATAACGCCGGAGCAGCACGCAGCGTATCAAGCCGCACCAGAGCCCGAGCCCGCCCCTCCACATAGCGACGCGTCAGCACAGCCGGCGCCGGGCGAACAGCCGGATGCCGAGACGCTGGAGAAGATCGCCGCGCTGAGGGCGAAACTGCACGAGACGTTCGGAAAAGTGTCGCTCGCGATGATGACGGTGCCGCGCTACCGGCACCTGCCGTTCGGCGAGATGACGTCGCTGATCCTCGATCCCCTGATCCGCGACCGTATCGCGATGGCGGCGCCGACGAAGGACGGCGTGCCAGTCAATGGCGCGCTGACCGGCGTAGCGATCTGGGCGAGTGTGTCACCGGACGTCGATGCCAAGATCGTCGACCAGATCCGCGCCGGAACGTTTCCAATCCGGTTGCAGCCGGAGGAGTGGACCAGCGGGGACATTCATTGGTTGTTGGATGTCGTGGCGCCGACGCCCGTTCATACGGCCGCGGTACTTTCGAACTTCCGGCAAGTGCTGGCGAACCAGAGTACTCCAGTCGCCTCGTCAGCTATGCAAGTCCGCATACACCCAGTCATTGCTAAACTCGTGGATCAACAGACGTTGCTCCAGTCTGGAGTTCGACCGAACGACACCTCACGTAATGAATAAGTCCGCGACGGACATCGCCAAAGAACTAAGACGTCCTGCAGGCCAGCGATCCAAATCCAAGACCCTAAGAGGATCTAACATTTGAAGTGGTTACTCCGAGCGGTTGGACTGCTGATGGTCGCCTACCTTGCAACCTTGGCCGTAGGCTACGTTGTACTGAGCCCAATCAGAATGGAGAGGCCGAATATTGGCAAGCCAGTCAAGCTTGCCGACGATGTATCCCCAGGCTGGATCGAGCATCAATGTTACTTTTCGCCATTGCTTCCAATTGCCGTTTGGGCTGTTTTGAGTAAGCCTGCTATTTCGAAAACTCCCAACAACCCCGTTCTTTATTATTTGCCCCGCCTGCGTGGAAGATATTTTTCAACCCCGCCTCTTGGAGATTATGATCAGTTGTTGGTTGGCGTGAAGTGCGAAGGGAATATCCCCACTCGCATTGTTCCTGGCGGTTTGTTTGAGGCAACAGATATTTTCACAACGTGCCCCGAGTACATAAATAAAATTCAAATTTGTTATGCAACGATGAGTAATCGTGCCGCGATACAATCGCCCAACTCCCGTTTCAGCTCTGCCTGCACCAACGATAGCTCTGTGACGTATTGCAACGCAATCAACTTGCCATTCAAGTGAACCCGCCCGAAAGAACCCTCCATGCCACTCCCCCCTCACATATATCAAAAAATAACGATTGATCCAGCATTGGGAGTTTATAAATCTCAAGCAGCCACCACCCCCGAACCAATCCTCACAGCCGTAGGGTGCGTTAGCGAAGCGTAACGCACCGGCATGCTAGCGCGCGCGCCGTAGATGCCGTAGATGAAGTAGGGAATTGTTCGCCGGGCGCCCAAGCGAAATCCGACAACACTGAATGAATGGCGTCGTTGTTGACGATAGCGTGACCAATATATTTTACAGCGAAACAGCGGAAGAATGAGGAACTGTGAATGCGTTGGCTGATCGGCTTCCTTGGCGTTCTGGTATTGCTCGCCCTATTTATCTGGTTTGCCGGCGTTGGCCGGGAAACATGGACGTCGCGCTTTCGTATCGGCGTCGAAGTGGAGACGCCGCATGGCCTCAAGACCGGGTCGAGCGGCGATATTCATTGGCTGCTGGATGTCGTGGCGCCGACCCCGGCGCATACGGCGGCGGTGATTGGGAATTTCAGGCCGGTCGTGAACATAGATGGCGAAGTGCGGTTGCATCCGATCGTGACGCGGCTGGTCGGGCGGGAAGTGCTGGAGCAGCTTGGGGTACGCTCGTGAGCCGCACCTGCCTGATAATCATCCTAGTTCTAATTGGCGCCGGACTTTTGTCAGTTCTGCAGCAAATATATTGGCCCTTTCGAGAATTAAGTGAGTTCAGATATCGAGCGCGCTTTATCCTTTTAGCCTTGTATTGGAATTATTGGTGGCTCTTGCCATGCATATCACTTTTGGCGATTTTTATTGGACGGTTGAATAATTTCAAACCAGTTCTAATCATTGCAACCGCGGCGGCGCCCTTACCCATATTACTGTATGGCGTCATAGTTTTCTCGAGATGGCGTGATGCTTCAAACACCGCGGCCCTCGGCTTAGGCATAGGCTTAATACCAATCATTGCTACCGCCGCAGTTGCGTTGATTCTGTACGTGCACGGAAAAAGCCTCAGTCAAAATTGGGAAAGGCGGCATACCATCGCAGCAGCTTGTGTTTTTTTTGCCACGGCCTGCCATATAACCATATCCAGAATTGTAATATCTGCTCCGTAAACCGAACACGATGTCCTCCAACATTCAAGCGATACAAACATGTCTGACAACTACCAAGTTGACTACACTCAAGCAGGGATCGGTTATATCCAGCAGCATGGCGGAACATTCCCGATCCGGTTGCAGCCGGAGGAGTGGACGAGCGGCGATATTAATTGGTTGCTGGATGTGATCGCACCGAACCCGCATTTGGCGGCCGCCGTTGTTGCGAACTTCGGGCAGGTGGTGAAGAAGGGTGGCGAGATGCGATTGCATCCGATCGTGGCGCGGCTGGTCGGGCGAGAAATGCTAGAGAGCATCGGGGTGCGCTCGTGAGACGCGTCGGCTTGACCATCGTCCTCGCCTTGGTTGGCGTCGGTCTATTGTCGATTCTCCAGCAAATATACTGGCCTTTGCCAGAAATAAGATCTATCCGATTTCAGAATGGAATCCATTTTCTTCACACTTACTATGCGCACGGATGGATCCTACCCTGCATATCAATTCTAGTGATCCTGGTCGGTCGTCAAATGCATGCTGCACCTGCTGCAACCATCATATTGTCTGCCGCACCCCTGCCTTTATTCCTATGCCTAGCCGCGATCTTTTCACGTTGGAATATTGCATTTGGGATTGCCATATATGGCGTTGGTGTTGGCCTTTTGCCGTTCATAGCGTCGATCATCGCTGCCACAATAGCCACAATTCGGGCAAAAGGCAGTAGTTCGAAATGGAAAGCTCGCCATACTTTTGCAGCTTTCGGCGTGGTCTGCGCAACAGCGCTCCATGTAGCGATCTCCAGGCTCACAGCCTCAATTCCATGAGTGAATGCCAATTTGGTGGAGCATAGAGAACAACAACATGACTGATAATTATCAAGTTGACTACACTCAAACAGGGATCGGTTATATCCAGCAGCATGCCGGAACATTTCCAATCCGGTTGCAGCCGGAGGAGTGGACGAGCGGCGATACTAGTTGGTTGCTGGATGTGATCGCACCGAACCCGCATTTGGCGGCCGCCGTTGTTGCGAACTTCGGGCAGGTGGTGAAGAAGGGTGGCGAGATGCGATTGCATCCGATCGTGGCGCGGCTGGTCGGGCGAGAAATGCTAGAGAGCATCGGGGTGCGCTCGTGAGACGCGTCGGCTTGACCATCGTCCTCGCCTTGGTTGGCGTCGGTCTATTGTCGATTCTCCAGCAAATATACTGGCCTTTGCCAGAAATAAGATCTATCCGATTTCAGAATGAAATCCATTTTTTTCACACTTACTATGCGCACGGATGGATCCTACCCTGCATATCAATTCTAGTGATCCTGGTCGGTCGTCAAATGCATGCTGCACCTGCTGCAACCATCATATTGTCTGCCGCACCCCTGCCTTTATTCCTATGCCTAGCAGCGATTTTTTCAAATTGGCAGGTTGCATTTGGGATTGCCATATATGGCGTTGGTATTGGCCTTTTGCCGTTCATAGCGTCGATCATCGCTGCCACAATAGCCACAATTCGGGCAAAAGGCAGTAGTTCGAAATGGAAAGCTCGCCATACTCTTGCAGCTTTCGGCGTGGTCTGCGCAACAGCGCTCCATGTAGCGATCTCCAGGCTCACAGCCTCAATTCCATGAGTGAATGCCAATTTGGTGGAGCATTGAGAACAACACCATGACTGATAATTATCAAGTTGACTACACTCAAACAGGGATCGGTTACATCCAACAGCATGCCGGAACGTTTCCGATCCGGTTGCAGTCGGATGACTGGACGAGCGGCGATATTCATTGGCTGCTGAATGTCGTGGCGCCGACGCTCGCGCACGCGGCTGCGGTGATCAACTGGTTCGGGCAGGTGTTGGCCAACGGGAGAACGGGTCGCTCAATACCTGACCGCGAATTGCGGCTTCATCCGATTGTGACGGAGCTTGTGGGCGACCAAGCCTTGTCGCAGATTGGTGTGCGGCCCCTCTGCAGATCCGATGCCACAGGCTTGGACAGTGACGCCAACGTTTCTGTCGAGACAAGGGATCACCGACGACGTCAGACTTCTCAATCGCAAGACATTAAGGGCGACATATCTTGAAATGGCTCTTTCGAATAGCTGGTCTCATCGCCGCGATATATTTGGCAACATTGTCCCTAGGCTATGTTGTCCTGGGTGAGATTAGGATGGAGAAACCGAATATTGGGAAGCCTCTTCGGCCTGCCGACAACGCATCAGCAAGTTGGATTGATCATCGTTGCTACATCTCGCGATTTCTACCACTTGCCATCTATGTCGCGATGAATAAGGAAAAGGTTTCCACAGTCCAAAATCCTCCGAGGCTACTTACGGTGCCCTACGCCAGGGGTGGTCAATCTTGGAGGCCGAACCAGGGACCAAGCCGAGGTTGGCTAGCCGGAATCAGATGCTCACGGGAAGCTGAGGTTGAGTACGTGTCAGGGGGCATTGTTAGCTCCCGTGAGACCTTTACGACATGCGGCCAGTTCGTCAATCAACTGCAGTCTTGCTATGCCGTAAAGTTTAATCGTGCAGCCGTAAGAGACGTCCGATCTAAGTTCAGCACTTTCTGCGTTGAAGATCTATCTGACACCCCCTGCAATTCAATAAATTTGCCGTTCTGAAGATATCTAGCAGCAGCCACCACCCCCGAGCCAATCCTCACAGCCGTAGGGTGCGTTAGCGAAGCGTAACGCACCGGCATGCTAGCGCGCGCCGTAGATGAAGGAGGGAATTGTTCGCCGGGCGCCCAAGCGAAATCCGACAACACTGAATGAATGGCGTCGTTGTTGACGATAGCGTGACCAATTGATTTTACAGCGAAACAGCGGAAGAATGAGGAACTGTGAATGCGTTGGCTGATTGGCTTCCTTGGCGTTCTGGTATTGCTCGCCCTATTTATCTGGTTTGCCGGCGTTGGCCGGGAAACATGGACGTCGCGCTTTCGGATAGGCGTCGAAGTAGAGACGCCGCATGGCCTCAAGACCGGGTCGAGCGTCATCGAAATGCGAACTGAGCGCGCCTCGGGGTTCTTGATTTGGCACGAAGCCCGCGGTGCACGCTCAAACATTCGGGGCGAGGCCGTTTTCGTCGATCTTGGCCCCGACAAGAACGGCAAACCGCAAAACCTTATCGCCCTTTTGGCGACGGGCAAGCGTGGCGAAGACCCCAATTTCGGTTTACTGATCGCGCGTGTCTTTCTTGGGGCCAACCGACACCAAGGCACAATGGGTTTCGGCAGTTTCGCGGCTGCACTCGAAAACCTACCAACCGGCAAACGTGTTGTACTCGCTCCGCCGAACATGCCCACACTCGTCAGCTTTCGTGATCTCTCCAATCCTTCATCCGCACGCGTCGTACCATCCGATCCCAGAACGATATCAGAAACAGATTTCGGGACCGTATTTGGCGATGGTTATCGATTGAAGCGAATTTGGATAGAGAAGACCCAATCCGCTATCCAATACAAGGGCATTGCAGACAAAGTGTCCTGGATTGGGAACTATGCAAAAGAAACAGCGTTCGAGCGGGTACTCAGAGGCAACGGCCCGGGCCCTGCTATGATGCCGGGATTAAACTTGCGGCGAGAGTAGAAATCAATGAACGAATGGCGTCGTTGTTGACGATAGCGTGACCATTAAATTTTGCGGCGAAACAGCGGAAGAATGAGGAACTGTGAATGCGTTGGCTGATCGGCTTCCTTGGCGTTCTGGTATTGCTCGCCCTATTTATCTGGTTTGCCGGCGTTGGCCGGGAAACATGGACGTCGCGCTTTCGGATCGGCGTCGAAGTAGAGACGCCGCATGGCCTCAAGACCGGGTCGAGCGTCATCGAAATGCGAACTGGGCGCGCCTCGGGGTTCTTGATTTGGCACGAAGCCCGCGGTGCACGCTCAAACATTCGGGGCGAGGCCGTTTTCGTCGATCTTGGCCCCGACAAGAACGGCAAACCGCAAAACCTTATCGCCCTTTTGGCGACGGGCAAGCGTGGCGAAGACCCCAATTTCGGTTTACTGATCGCGCGTGTCTTTCTTGGGGCCAACCGACACCAAGGCACAATGGGTTTCGGCAGTTTCGCGGCTGCACTCGAAAACCTACCAACCGGCAAACGTGTTGTGCTCGCTCCGCCGAACATGCCCACACTCGTGAGCTTTCGTGACCTCTCAAACCCTTCATCCGCACGCGTCGTGCCATCCGATCCCAGAACGATATCAGAAACAGATTTCGGGGCCGTATTTGGAAACGGGTATCAGTTGAAGCATATCTCACTGGAACGCGTGAATGCCCCGGTGTCGCTGGGCAGCATTGCCAAGAAACTTACGTGGTTAGGTCGACCGCTACCTTGGCATACCCGCTCTAGCAGTGGCGGTTACGTAGATACGCGCCCCTATGACGCGACCAGTTATCGACTGCAAGCTCATCACTTTCGCAGAAAGTAGCAGCCACCACCCCCGAGCCAATCCTCACGACCGTAGGGTGCGTTAGCGCAGCGTAACGCACCGCCCCCCATCACAACACCCACGACCGCTCTCCAAAATCACCACCCTCATCATCCACCACATCCCCCCAATCGACCGGCAACAATCCGGCCCGGACATCCCTATGGAATAACAGCCCAATCTCCCTCTCCCCGTACGTCATGGGGAGAGGGAGAAAGCCCTCGCTCCCCCAAAACATCCCCCTCGCCCCCCTTGCCCCCCTCTGCTAAACCTCCAGGCCACACTCCAAACCGCCCGGCCACACCACCCCATGCACCACTTCACCTACCGAGACGGCACCCTCCACGCCGAAGACGTCCCCCTCACGCGGATCGCGGACGAGGTCGGCACGCCGTTCTATTGCTATTCGACCGCGACGCTGACCCGCCACTATCAGGTCCTCGACCAGGCGCTCACCGGCACCGACAACCTGATCTGCTACGCGGTCAAGGCCAACTCCAACCAGGCCGTACTCGCCACCATGGCCCGCCTCGGCGCCGGCATGGACGTCGTCTCGGAAGGCGAATTGCGCCGCGCCCGCACAGCCGGCGTCACGCCCGACCGCATCATCTTCGCCGGCGTCGGCAAGACCCGCGATGAAATGGCCTATGCGCTGTCGGAAGACATCCTCGGCTTCAACGTCGAAAGCCACGCCGAACTCGAAGCGCTGTCCGCCGTCGCAACCGAAATGGGCAGGACCGCCCGCATCGCGCTGCGCATCAACCCCGACGTCGACGCCAAGACCCATGCCAAGATCTCAACCGGCAAATACGACAACAAGTTCGGCATCCCCTACGCCGACGCCCACGCCATCTACGCCGAAGCCGCCAACCTCCCCGGCATCGAGGTGACCGGCGTTCACATGCACATCGGCAGCCAGATCACCGACCTCGCGCCCTTCGCGCAGGCCTTTGCGCTGATGCGCGATTTTGTCGGCGAGTTACGCGCCACAGGCTACAAACTCACCCACCTCGACCTCGGCGGCGGCCTCGGCGTGCCCTATCGCGGCACCAACGACATCCCCCCGCACCCGGATGAATACGCAAGCCTCGTCAAGCGCACCCTGGGCGATCTCGGCCTCAAGCTCGTGTTCGAACCCGGCCGCATGATCACCGCCAACGCCGGCATCCTCGTCGCCCGCACGATCTACGGCAAAACGACGCCGACCAAGCGCTTCACCATCATTGACGCGGCCATGAACGATCTCATCCGGCCAACGCTTTACGACGCCTTCCACGACGTCTGGCCCGTCCGCGAACCGGCCCCCGGCACCGAACCGGTCGAGCAGGACCTCGTCGGCCCGATATGCGAATCAGGAGACTATCTGACCGAGACCCGCCGCCTGCCGCCCTTCGCCCCGGGCGACCTTATGGCGTTCATGTCGGCGGGCGCTTACGGCGCGGTCATGTCCTCGACCTACAATTCGCGCCCCCTGGTCCCGGAAGTCCTTGTAAACGGGGCCGAATATGCGGTGATCCGGCCACGCCAGACCATCGATGAGCTCATCTCCCTCGACCGCGTCCCTGCCTGGCTCACTTAATCGTGTTAGCGTCTGCACAATCGCATGGGTCTCTGCCGCTGTACCGCCGACATTGAGTGTGACATTTTAAGGCCCATATGACAGGCTCAAGGTTCGACGAGACGTCGACTTGCAGCGACAATTGTCCATAGCGTCGGAAACGGCCCGGAGACCTTCATGGCGAAGCAATCGAAACCAGCGCCGTCCCGATCGGGCCGCCGGCCCCTCGATCCCAGCCAACGCCGGTTCGAGCGCAAGGTGCGCCTTGGCCGCATGGCCTTGTGGTTCGAACGCGTTTGGCCCCGCCTGTGGTGGCCCATCGGCGTTGCGGCGCTCTTCGTTTTCGTGTCGATGGCCGGCCTCTGGACCGCCATCCCCGAGCCCGCACATTGGGCGCTTCTGGCCACCTTCGCCGCCGCCGCCCTGGCAACGCTGGTCTACGCACTGACGCCTGCCATTCCCGGCCGCGATGCATCCATTCGCTATCTTGAACGTCATTCCAACGTCGAGCACCGCCCCGCGACCACCTACGAGGACACCCTCTCCGGCGTGCCGGAAGACAGCGCGACCGCCGCAATCTGGAAAGCCCACAAGGACCGCCTCCGCCAGCGCCTCGACCAACTCGAAGTCGCGGTTCCCCACGCCGATATGCCCAAACGCGATCCCTGGGCCCTGCGCGTTCTCGGCATGGGCGCCGTCGTCCTCGCCCTCGCCCTGGTTGGCGACGGCATCTCCGACCGCCTCCAGTCAGCGTTCCGCTTCGCATCCCTTTCGCCGGCCGCTGGCGCACGTCTTGATGCGTGGGTGACACCGCCGCAATATACAGCCCGCCCGCCCATCCTGCTGAGCGATGGCAGCACCGCCGCCGCAGGCACCGCGCAAGCCAAAACCGCACCGAGCCCGCCCGGCCCCGCATTCGGCGAAACCGCGCCAAAGCCCCTCGACGTCCCGGATCAGAGCAAGGTCGTCGTGCGCATCGGCGGCGCTGAAAAAGCCAAGTTCAAGCTCGAACTGCTCGGCCCCGATGGCGCTGTCCTCGAGACGGTTGACGGCACCAAGCCGGACGGCGGCGAAGGCGAAATCATCGAAGTCCGCGCCACCCTCAAGCCCGGCGTGACGGAAACCCGCCTGATCACCGGCGAACGCCAGATGGCAGCATGGCGCTTCAACGTCATACCCGACAACGCGCCGACGATTGCCCTCACCAAGGACATCGAGAAGACCAATCGCGGCGCAATGAAGCTGTTCTACCGGATCGAGGACGACTATGGCATCGCCTCCGCCGAAGCTCAGCTTGAACGCTTGCCCCTCGAGCCCGGCGACCCGAAAACAAGCTGGGCCCGCGAAGACGTCCTCGCAGGACCGCGTCCACCCCTGACACGCCCGCCGATGATCACGCTCAGGATCCCGCAGCGCCGCGCCAAGAGCCCTGAGACCTGGTCGTTCCACGACATCGGCTCACATCCCTGGGCCGGCTTGCCCGTCCGTA
Organism: uncultured Alphaproteobacteria bacterium; assembly: GCA_963696075.1. Taxonomy (GTDB): domain Bacteria; phylum Pseudomonadota; class Alphaproteobacteria; order Rhizobiales; family Hyphomicrobiaceae; genus CAJQQK01. The sequence goes on from CAVOJD010000008.1 coordinate 141,138, forward strand.
TGACGCTTGTCGCCAAGGACCACGCCGGTAATATCGGCAAGTCCGAAACCAAGGAAATCACGCTACCCGAGCGCCTCTTCTTCAATCCGTTCGCCCGCGCCGTCATCGAGCAGCGGCGTCGCCTTGTGTTCGACCCGCGCTATCGCCCCGTCGTTCTCAAGGCGCTGCAGGCGCTCACCATCGCGCCCGGCGAGTTCATCAAGGACAAGGCCGTCTACCTCGGCCTGCGCTCGGTCTACCATCGCCTCGAGCGCGGCGGCCTCAAGCGTGAGACCATTACCTCGTCGATTGATCAACTCTGGCACCTCGCCCTCAGGATCGAAAACGGCGGTGGTCTTTCGGCCGCCGAACAGCGTCTGCGCGAACTCCAGGAAAAGCTCGCCAAGGCGCTTGAGCGCGGCGCCTCGAACAAGGAAATCAAAGAGCTCATGCAGCAGCTCCGCCAGGCGCTCAATGAGTTCCTCAAGCAGCTCCAGCAGCAGGCCCAGCGCATGCCGCAACAGCAGATGCCGCCGAACGCGAACCAGTTCATGCGCCCTCAGGATCTCGACCAGATGCTCAAGCAGCTCGAGCAGATGGCAACCCAGGGCTCGAAGCAGATGGCGCAGGAGATGCTCTCCCAGCTCCGTGACCTGCTCGACCGTCTGCAGTCAGGCCGCATGGCCCGTGGCAACCAGCAGCAGCAGCAGAATGGCCGCGGCCAGCAGATGATGCAGATGCTCAATCAGTTCGGCGATCTGATCGGCAAGCAGCAACGCCTGATGGACGACACCCACGGTGCCCGCCGCAACCCCGGTCAACAAGGCCAGCAGGGGCAACAAGGACAGCAGGGGCAACAGGGGCAGCAAGGCCAACAAGGTCAAGGCCAGCAGCAAGGCCAGGGCCAGCAACAAGGTCAAGGTCAGGGCCAACAAGGACAGCAGGGCCAGCGCTTTGGCCAACGTCCAGGACAGGGGCAAGGTCAGGGCAACCAGCTTTCGCCTGATGCTCTAGGCCAGCGCCAGGGCGAGCTTGGCAACCGTCTCGACCAGTTGCGTCAGGGTCTTGGCCGCTTTGGCATGCAGTCGCCAAGCCAGCTCGACGGCGCCCAGCGCTCCATGGAGAACGCCGAACGCGCTCTGCGCAACGGCGATCTCGGCGAGGCTACCCGCGAGCAATCCCGCGCGCTTGAACAACTCCGCCAGGGCGCCCAGTCGATGGCCGAGCAGATGATGCGCCAGATGCCGTCGCAAATGGGCCGCGCCAACGACGCCCCCCTCGATCCCCTGGGTCGTCCCCAGCGCACCGAAGGCCCCGACCTCGGCACCAGCGTCAAGCTGCCTGACGAGATCGATGCCCAGCGCGCCCGCGAGATCCTGGAAGAACTCCGCCGCCGCCTCGGCGAACGCTTCCGCCCGGACCTCGAGTTGCAGTATCTGGAGCGGTTGCTGAGACGCTTCTAGGCCCGGCCATCTGCCTGCTCTGCGCCAACCTCCCCCGGGCCATCCATTGCGGCCCGGGCACGGCGCCGCTGCGCGAACTTGCCGTTTCTCTCAACCTGCGCCATCGTATTCCGACGACGCCGCCAAGACGGCCCGCACGAGGAGCGCCACCATGACGCCTGAAGAAATTCTGAAACATCCCGCCCGCGTCCTGACCCAGGCCCAGCGCGAACACTATTTCGAGAAAGGCTACGTCGGCGTCGAAAGCCTCGTGCCCACCGACATCATCGCTGAACTCAACGCCGTCACCGCCGAGTTCGTCGACCAGAGCCGCAAGGAAACCAAGCCCGGCAAGATCTTCGACATCGGCCCCGGCCACTCAGCCGAAAAGCCGGTCCTGCGCCGCCTCAAGCGCCCCGATGAACGCCACGACGCCTACTGGCGCTTCGCCTCCGGCCTCATGGCGGATGTCGCAGCCGACCTCGCCGGCCCCAACGTCGTCTTCCACCACTCGAAGCTGAACTTCAAATGGTTCGACGAAAGCGACACCGTGAAGTGGCACCAGGACATCCAGTTCTTCCCCCACACCAACTACAACGTCTTCACGATCGGCTGCTACCTCGCCGACACCGACATGCAGAACGGCCCCCTCGCCATCCTGCCCGGCAGCCACGAAGGCCCCCTCTACAATCAGTATGACGCCGACGGCAACTGGACCGGCTCCTTGAACGAGGCGGACGCAGCCGCAATCGACATGAGCAAGGTCGACTACCTGATGGGCCCCGCCGGCTCGATCACGATCCACAATTGCCGCGCGCTCCACTATTCGCCCTCGAGCAAATCACCGACGCCACGCCCGCTGCTCCTGAACTGCTATTCCTCGGCCGACGCCAAGGCTTATACGCCGCATCCCGATCCCTCCGCTCACGCCTACGAAGTCGTCCGCGGCGAGGCGAGCCTGTGGGCCGAACACGACCCCCGCCCCTGCCAGATCCCGCCCGACTGGTCCGGCGGCTACACCTCGATCTTCGCGGCCCAGACCGGCGAAGACAAACCTGCCGCCGGCGGCATGATGTGATCAATTGATGCTGCACCGCGCGCGCTGAACGATGGATACCGGCAAAGAGTCCCGGTATGACGCTGAGGGTTTCAGCAAGCCCGGTCATGGGTCTTCCACGGCACGTGTTGCCCAGCTACTTAAAGGTCAAGCCACACGCGCCCACCTCTCAAGTTTGCGTCCCCGGCCGAAGCGCTTTTCGCGCTGAGAGCCGGGGTCTTTCGCCGCTCAGGCGTCGACGCCTGTCACGGCGCAGCCGCCACGGCCGGTCGCGTCTTCACAAGAACACCACCAACCCCGTGGTGCGTCGCAAGGTTCACCGTCAACCGTCCACCCTTCGGCGTCTCTCCATTCCACCACGCCAGAAACTGGCGGTAGAGGTCGACCACCAGCAGGTCGACCTCCGGCTCTTCCGTCAACGGCAGGTCATAGGGCGCGTAGGTGAACTTGTACTCGACGAACAGTGACGTCCGCCCAAGATCAAACTCAAGCCCCGCCAGCCCCTGCCCGGCAAAGCCCGCAAACTTGTACTCATACGTCCGCCAGTTGTCTTTTTGGAAGTGAACCTCGACGTGCGGCAGCGTGATCCCGCCCCCCGCGCCGACATACGGCCGCACGATCCCGAACAGCGAACCGAACCGCAACAGACCGTTGAGCGTCAGGATATTGTGCCCGTGGCTGAATTCCAGCTTGCGAAACACATCCGTCACCGGCGCCGTCGCGGGCAAGGCTTCCCCATTGTGCGTTCCCGTGAACGTCGCCGGACTGCCCGGTTTCGCGATCGCCTTGGCATGAATGAAATCAACCATGCTGCCGGTGCGCCCCAGCATCCCCCACCGCTGTATGCGCGCGCCATAATAGATCGGCGCAGTGAACGGCTTTCCGATCCAGTCGAAGCCGCTTGCCGTCATCTCGCTGTCTTCGCGCGCGATCTTCACCGTCGCGGGGTACGTGTGCGCAATCCCGCCGTAGCCACCGAAAGCCCACGTTGGGTCGATCGGCGTCGTCAACGCCGCCGGCGCGCCTGCCACGGCCCGGGCGGCCAATCGGTCCGGCTCTTCAGGCTTCGCCGCCTGCGCCGCGATCATCAGCCCGATCGCCGCGATCCCTGTCAGGCCACCGGCAATCCGCCATCCCGATCGCGCGCCCTGAACCTCCGCCCACCGGGCAACCTTGACGTGATCGATGGCCTGCATGAAGCACCCTTTCTCCGCAATTGCGCAAACCTTATAGCGCGACGAGGGCGTTGCCTGCCACACGCCTGCCGTCGCACCCTGCATAATGCTGCGAAGAAACCCGATCAAATGCCACCCGCGCACCTGCCGCGGAAGGACGCGGCGCCGCCTGATGACGCCTACCTGGAGACGCCTAGTCCTCGACCAGGCGCACCTGCACCCGGTCCGCCCGTCCTTCCGAATCGACAACGGCAATCTGGACGAACCCCGCCTGGGCGGGCCGCCAAAGATATTCCCGCCGATGCAGGCTCGTGCCCACCGGCCGCCCATCAACAAGCCACGTCAACGGTAGCTCTCCCCCCTCGGCCTTCAACATCATGGCCCCCCGCCCCTGCACCTCGAGTGCGACACGGTCAGGCGGAAAGCGAATCGACAGAGGCCGGCTCTGAAAACCACTCGACATCACACTCGGTTGATCCTCATCGAACCGTTTCAAGGGCGGCGGCAGATCGGCGCCGGAGACAACCCGTAGGATACCGTCCGGCGCAGGCCGGAAGGCCGCGCGATGCGGCCCGATCGCCTGAAACGCATCGAACAGCAGCGGCGCCGCCGCCGTGCGTCCCAGCAGCCCGGGCGACGGCACCATGTCTGGCCGCCCGACCCACACGCCGACCGTATGCCGTCCATCGAAGCCAACCGCCCACGCGTCCCGGTATCCGTAGGATGTCCCCGTCTTGAAGGCGATCCGCCCGGCGCGGGCGTTGGGCGGCGGCGGCGCATCGCGCAGGATGCGCGTGACGTAGTACGCCGCGCGCTCACTGAACAACCGCCCCCGGCGCGCCGTCACCGCATCGGTTGTCTCGCCGCGCGTCTCACCCGGCACCCCCAGTTGGTAATTGAGCTCAACAGGCTCCCCGCCCCGCGCGAGCGTCGCGAAAACCCCGGTCAGGTCACCAAGCGTGACGCCAAGCCCGCCAAGCGCCACCGCCAGCGATGGCTCGGTGTGGGGCGGCAGGACGACATCGACGCCGATGCGTTCCAGCCGGCCAAGAAACCGGCCCGGCCCGACCCTGTCGAGCAGCTTGACCGCGGGAATATTGAGCGACCGCGCCAGCGCGTCACCGACCGTCACCGCACCGCGATATTGATTGTCGAAGTTGCGTGGCCGATAGCTGCCAAACTGAACCGGCCGGTCCTCGATCAGCGTCTCCGGATGGGCAATCCCCGCATCGAACGCGAGACCATAGATGATCGGTTTCAGCGCCGATCCCGGCGAGCGCACCGCCTTGACCATATCGATCGCACCAAACCGCCCGCCGTCCAGATAACCCGCCGACCCCACATGGGCGAGAACGTCGCCGCTGTCATGGTCCACGACAAGCACCGCGGCTGAAAGTTTCGGACCAAGCGACATCACATGGCGCCGCGTCACCGCCTCCAGCTTGCGTTGCAGTTCGCGCCGGATGGTCAGCCGATAGGTCGTCCGGCCGTCGTCCTTGCCGACAACCGCTTCCGCCAGATGCGGCGCATCCATCGCGAACCTCGCCCGCCCGGTCGGCAGCGCTTCCCGTTGCGCCCGGGCCATTTCCTCAGGCCCGATAAGTCCCGCGTCTCTCGCCCGCGCCAACACCCGCCCGCGCGCCGTACCCGCCCGCGCTCGATTGGCCGCAACATCCGGCCGTCGCCCTTCGGGTGCCTGCGGCAACGCCACCAGAAGCGCCGCCTCCCCGAGTGACAAGCGATGCGGTTCGCGTCCGAAATACGCCAGCGATGCCGCCCGGACACCTTCCAGGTTGCCCCCGAACGGCGCCAACATGAGATAGAGATCGAGGATTCTGTCCTTGGAGAATTCCCGCTCGAGCTGGATGGCACGCAGCATCTGGCGCCACTTGTCACCAAGCGAGCGTCCCTGCCGCTCATCGATCAACCGCGCAACTTGCATTGTCAGCGTCGAGGCCCCTGAGACAACCCGGCCATTGACGACGAGTTGCACCACCGCCCGCGCCATTGCCCGCCAGTCGACACCACCATGGTCGCGAAATCGCTTGTCTTCGAACGCAACAAGAAGGTCGAGATAGCGCTGGTCGACCTCAGCCTGACGAACCGGCAGCCGCCACCGTCCACCCGCCGTCGTGAACGCGCGCAACAACACACCCTCCCGGTCGAGCACCACCGTCGAGGGTTTTTCCGCCCGGGCAAGCGGCACCGGCCCGAGGCGCTGGATCTGATCTTCGAAGATCAGCTTCCCCGCCACCCCCGCCAGCACGAGTGCCGCGATACTTGCCCCGCCAAGCCGCAGCAGATCGCCGCGCCGCTGGCGCCGATCGCCTCTCACGACAGGGCCCTCATCGCCGCGCATCTCACTCCGCCTTGATCTCGAGCGTGCCCCCACTGGTCCGCGCATAGCGCTCCGGCCGGTACATATCCTCGACCATCGCGGCGGGATGCACGAACGTGCCTGGCGTCACGGCCCGCACGATGTAGGCAACCGCCGCCGTCCGCACCTTCGCCCCGGCACTCAGAAAATCGAATGCGGCAACGAACCGGTCATCGCGAAACTCGGTGTGGTTCGGCCTAAGTCCCGGCTTGAACCAGCTCAGTGACTTGATGTCGCCACCTTCGACAAGTCTGGGGTTCTCGATCTCCAGTCCCGCCGGCAGCCTGTCGACCAGCAACACGCGCCCTGCCGGGTCCTTGCTCTCGATCGTGAGAACCACGACCAGCCGGTCACTCTGCTTGAGCGTCGCGCCCGCCCGCTCGAGATCAACCGCCTCACCATCGAGCGTGAAATACGACCGCTTGATCGCGAAACCGTTCTCATACGCCGGCTCCGGCGCTTTGGCACTGCCAACCACCGTCAGGAAGGTCGGCGTCGCCTGCGGCCCCGTGTTCGTCAGAACCAGCCCCGCCCCGTCACCCGTTGGTGACAAGAGCGCCGGCTCGATCGGCAACCGGACAGCGCCCTTGTAGGTCTGACGGCCAAGGCTCAGTTGAACGTCGCCGGCACTTTGTGCGAGTGCCCGCGCCGCCAACAGCAACCACGCCTGCTCCTGCGTCGACGTCCGGCCGCGCTCGATGAACGCTGCACCAAGTCGCCCAACCGTGGCGCCGACCCGCCCGGCGAGGACCTTGGCCTCGGAAGCAAGCGCCACCACCGCAGCCGCATCCCGCAGCCCCGATCCATAGTCGTGTCGGAGCGTTTGCCCATTGATATCGCTCAGGTCATCGAACGCAGCGCCAATCGCCCGCTCAGCCCGCTCCCGATCCCCCGCCATGGCGAGCGCCGCGCCAATCTGCGCCTTCGCAAGCGGCGTCGCGAACCGGTCAAGGCGCGTATCGGCGTAATACCTGAGTTCACCGATCGGCGCCTTGCCGTTACGCGCAAGCACATAGAGTGCGTACGCCCGCTTCTCGCCGCCCCGCTCGAAGTCGGACGCATAGGCCACGTAGTTCTTGAGCCGCTCCAGCGCCTGCGCAAACCCGCGCGGGTCGACGACATGCCCTGCCTCCTTCGCCCGCGTCAGGAATTCGCTGACGTAGGCCGAAAGCCAGATGTCGGCACTGCCCGGCCCCCAGGCGCCGAACCCACCACTCGAATCCTGCATCTGGAAGACCCGTTCGATCGCCGTCCCGATCCGCCCGCGCAGCGCCGTATCAACCGTCAACCCACGGTCAACCGAAAGGTCATTGGCATAGAGCAACGGCAATGCCCGGCTGATGGTTTGCTCCGCACAGCCGTAGGGATAGCGGTCAAGCTCCGCCAGCAAGGCCGGCACGTTGAGTTCCGCCGCCGGTCCCGCCGCCAGCGACACCCGCGCATCCCCCGGCACCAGCCCTGCGATCAGGTCAGCCGGCAGCTTGTAGGCCTCTCCGGGCTTGAGTTCCCGCCGCACATGCCGCCGGACGTCCACCGCCGGCGCCTTGACGTCGAACACGTAGTCCCGCCCGATATCGAGCCCATCCGGTCCCGCAACGAACACGTCATACGTCACGCGCCCCATGCGGTCCGGCTTGACGACGATCCGCTCGGAACCGTGCGCACCTTTCGCAAGCCGCAATTTCCGCTCAGCAACCTCCTCCGGCCGGCCACCCTCGTACGTGCGTGCAACCGTAACCGTCAGATCTGCATCCTCAAGCTCAACGTTATGCAGCGAGATCTGCAGCCCCGCCTCATCGCCAAGCGTCAGGAACCGCGGCACGGTCGTCGTCACCGCCACCGGATCGCGCACGATCACGGACTGCGACGCTTCCCCGACCTTGTCATCGCTCCATGCAACTGCCATCAGCCGCACCGCGCCATTGAAATCAGGCATATCGAACGTCACCGTCGCCTGCCCGCCTTCAACCGCGACGATCCCGGAAAAGAGCGCCACCGTCTCCTCGACCGGCGGCGAGCCTTGAAGGCCCATGCTGGCGTCGGCATCACCACCACTTACGAGCCGCCCGCGCTCCGCACTCATGCCGTCGATCAGCCGCCCATAGAGATCGCGGATCTCCATCCCAAGAACAGGCTGGGCATAGAACCACTGGGTCGGCGCCGGCGATTGAAACCGCGTCAGGTTCAACACCCCGACATCGACGGCCGCAACCGTGATCCGTGCCGCGCCACCCTCTGCCACGCCCTCGACGGCAATCGGCACTGTCAACTTCGAGCCCGAACGGATCTGCTCCGGCGCAGACAGTTTCACGCCCAGCGTCCGCGGCCCTTGATCAAGCCCAAGCCAGGCAACACCGATCGCCCGCCCCGGCATGCGCCGTGTCGCTTCGTTGAGCGACCGGTAGAGCGTCGTCACGACATAGGCGCCCGTCCCCCAGGACGGGTCCACCGGAATGTCGATCTCGCTGTCGCCCGCACCAAGCGCCACGTCTCGCGCCGAGACAAGCCCGTTCGCAAAGATCGCGATCATCGCCTTGCCCGGCGTCCGCGACTGGATCTTGAGCTTGGCCGTCTCGCCTTGAGCGTAGCTTTCCTTGTCGAGCGCGACGGACAGCATTTCCGGACTGTCCGCCTCATCATCGCTCTGATACCAGCCGGCATTGAAGTAGACGCTGGATGCGATCGGCCCGCCATCCAGGCGCGACACATCGATGCGATAGCGTCCCCACGTCACGTCCTGTTCGATTTCGAACGCCTTCGCGGTGCCGGCATCGAACGTACCCTCACCGGCCTTTTCCGGGATCGTGATCGCCTCGTACTGCCACGCGCCATCCCGCTTGTACCACTGCCACGAACGGTTGAGCCGGACGATCTCCCACTTGAGACCCGCCATGGCGGTCCGCTGATCGTTTTCATCGATTGCGATAATCTCAAACCGCGCCGCCTGGCCTTCCCCAACCGAGCCCTCGAACAGCCGCTTGATGCCGATCCGTTGCACCCCCGTGCGCACCGGCATCGAGACGCTGCGCTCGATCACGCGCCCGCCCGGTTCCTTGAGCCGCAGTTGCACCTGCGCCAACATCGGCCGCGCCGTCCGTTCGATCGCCGGCAACCGCACCTCGACCTTCGCCGTCCCGTCCTGCCCCGTCCGCCCGGCATCGCCGATATCTTCCCGCGCCGGCGTGATCTGTTGATCCGCAAGCCCGAAGCTATAACCCGGATACGCCGCAAGACCGCTCGGATCGGCCTTGACGATGACCTCGCCCTCGATGGCCAGATCGGCAGCCGGCGGCCCATAGAGGTAGCGTCCGGAAACTGCAATCGTCCCCGGCGTGCCCGGCGCAACGAATGCGCTTTCAGCCGTCAGATCCAGCGCCAGCCGCTCCGGCACGAAGTCTTCGACCTGGAAAGCCGTTTGCGCGATGGCCGGTTGCGCCGGATCGACATGAAGCTGAAGACGCCATGTCCCCGTCATCGCCCCGCCGTCCAGCGCCAGCGCCTGCGTGAACCCGCCAAGCTGACCGTCACGCATGACGATACGCCGATGCTCGACGCCATCCGGGCGCCGGACGATCAACGTCACCGGCGCTTTCGTCGCCAGCCCTTTGCCATCGCGCACGAGGGCCGAAATCTGGACCGCCTCGCCCGGCCTGTAGACCCCACGGTCGAGATAGAGGTAGCCATCCACCGGCCCCGGCGCCGCACGTCCCTCGACACCGCGATCGGAGAGATCAAACGCGCCACTCGTCAATTCCAGGAAGGCATAGTCGCCGTCCTTCCCCCGCACCACCATGACGGCCGGCTCGAGCCCGCCTTCACCCTTCGCAAGGCCGGCCTCGAAACGCGCATAGCCATCCGCCGTCGTCACAGCTTCGCCAAGCACCTCGTTGTTGCGCGCAACCAGACTGACGCGCGCACCTGCCGTCGGCGCCGCGCTCGCGAGCGAGCGCACAAAGGCATGCAGCCCATCATCCCCTTTGTAGGCGGTCAGACCGAGGTCCGAGACGATGAACCATTGCGTCGCGAGTTGCTGCCCCTGATCGAGCGCCTCCTTGTCGGCCCACGCAACCGCTGCATAGACGCCGGCTTCCAGCACCTGCAGGGCCTCGCCCACCGGGATTGCGCTCGTCACTTCGTCATTGAGTTTCGAGCGCACCTTGAGCTGGCCCTTGTAGACCCGCTGCCCTTTCTTCTCCCCCAGTTCCTGCAGTGACCATCGGTGCAGCTGACGTGACAGATCCCCATTCATCACGGCATCGACGAGACCACGGTCACCAATTCTGAAAATCTCGACGTCGACCGCCTCCGTGTTGACCGTCACAACCGGCAGGCCCCGCTGGCCCTTGCTCGGCAGCACATAGCGCCGCCCAGTAAACCGCACCGCAGGCGACCGGTCGCGCACGTAGATCTGCAGTTCGGCATTCTTCTGCAGCTCTTCCGCATCGCGCGAGGCCAACCCGGACCGTACCAGCACTTCGTAGGACTTGCCGTGCGCAACCCCGCTCAAACAGAGCTGATTGCCCGCAACATCGACCCGCTCCGCCGGCTTCGCATTGATGGCAACGAAATCGCTGACATCGCCCCCCTTGAGCGGCTCGGAGAACGTAATGCACAGCCGTCGGGTTCTCGGTTTCGTTCTCGACTCGGTAATCCGTGATCCGAAATCCGTGCACCGCAACCAGTTGGTCAAGTGCCTGGCGCACGGCATCGTTCGGGCGCAGCGCCAGCGACTGGCGCATCACGTCGATCGCAGGCCGCCAGTAGGACCGCCGCTGCAGCGCCTGCGAAAGCACGACCAATCTGGCGGCCCGCATCTCATCAGTATCAGAATGTTGATAGGCCCGATAAGCGGCTGCGCTCGCGTTGACCGGCAAGCGGTACCGTTCGGAACCGGAGAGCTGGTTCTCTGGAAGCGCGAGCAGCGCCTCGGCAAGTCCTTGCCAGCCATCCCCCTGGTCAGGTTTCGCGGCGACCGCCTGCGAAAAGGCGCGCGCCGCCCCGCGCATATCCTTGCCCGCCTTCAACAGCCGTTGGCCATTGGTCATGTGCTGGGAAAAAGACTTCGGCGCGGCCGTGAAGCTGGACTTCAGCCAGGTTTCAAATCGCAGCGCATCCCCATCCAGCCCCTGATGCCGGAAGCCGTCCGCCCCATGCGCCAGCGAACCCACCATCGCCAGCGCCATCAGCGTCGCGACGATCATGTGGACTATCGATTGAAGACGTATGGTGACAGACTGAAAGACAGGAACGGTTCGGCCGGACATTTATCTCACCCAGGGTTGCAAGTGCAGTCGCTCGGACCACCTTGCGCCAATTCCCTGGGATTTTTAATGGCAGAACGGAGCGTCTCCCCGCCCAACTGCGGTTAAGTGCGCACCGCTACGCAAAAATTCGCCTGTTTGGCAGAAAAACGGTCTGACGGCAGAGGAAAATACTGCCCTCAGCAATCCTCAATGCCGCGACGTCGCCGCCAGAATGGTGCCTGGCTCGGCCTCGCCGCTTGCGAAAAATCCATCCGCGCCGGCGTCCGCCTGCACGCCTTGCGAAGCCTGGCCCGGCATCGGGATCTCCTGGGCATTGACCCACAGCCGGATAAAGGTCTTGCGTGCCCAAGCTGACAGGACCACGTCATCCCGCAGGAAGGATTCGAAGGCGTCGCGCTCGGATGGATTGCGCCGCATGCAGTCTCCACACCACGCAGAGCGCTGCCCCAGCACCATTTGCTCATGCGCATCGAGAAGCCTGAGATCGAAGGCATGGCGCACTTCCAGAGAGCCGAGTGCCGCAAGACCGGTGCGGCTCGCCCCGGCGTCGCGCCCCGTCAGCAGGATGCGCAATGAAAGCTCGCTGACATCGCCGATTTCAGTGATGACACGACGCACGGCAGCAATCACCGGGCTCTGCATCGACAGCGCGACAATGCTCCATTCCCCATCGACGGCCACGCGGCCCGCCGCAATTTCCTCAAGGATGAAACGGAAGAGCATTGCCTCCTTCTCCTCATGCTTGACGACCTGCATTGGGTGAAGGGGCTTGTTGTGCATGTTTATATTCCCGAGCGTTATCGCGCCAGAAACGCCAACCAGAAGCGCGCCATGTGATGTCGTTGAGGGCGATTAAGCGCTAGCGGAGTTAATTTTCGATTTAACGCCGTCCCATTCGGGACGTTTTGGACGTTTCTCCGGCCCTCCGCCCACGCCTCATTCGGCGCGCCTGAGCGGTGCAAACCGCTTCGAAATTTCGACCAGATCATCCTCCGAGGGCAGATCATCGCGTGTCTCGAAAGTCGGCAGCGACACGGAATAATCCTCCTCTACCGCCCCCAGATCATCGAGCCGGATCACCTCAAACCCGGGCGACACCTCGTCATCAACGCCAGGCTCAACGGCCTCCCCGCCTGTCGCTTCACGCGGGAGATCCGGCACGCGAAGGGCTTCCCGATCGGCGAAATCAAGCCGCAACTGGCCATCGGCCACCGCCTGTTCCTCCGAGACAAGTTCCGCCATCGGATCGCTGAACGTCACCTTCGCGCCATGCTTCACGAACGCGATCGGTTGCCCCTGCGACATCATGCTGAACGGGATTTCGAAATCAGCCGTGCGCTGCGTGATCCTGACGTTCATGCGCGCCTCAACCGGACCGGACGCAACATCGTGCTGCGCAATAAGTTCCGCCTCGATGCGCTCCACGACCGGCTCCGCAGCGCTGCGATCGGGCGCGGCCATCACCGGCAGCGGCGGCGGCGTCATTTTTGGCGCAGGCTTCGCCCCGCCGTCGAACCCGTCTTCATCAGCCGACTTGATGTCGGGCAGCTCGGTCGCTGATTCCTCTGTATCCTCTGGCGGCATCTCGATCGCCTGCGCCAGGGCATCGCCCGGTCCGCCCTCTCGCGGACCTGCCGGCCGCGCCACAGGTCTGTTCGCCCCCGTCTGCCCCACCGGCCCGTGCCGCGGCAGGTCGCCCTCATACCCATCACCGCGCCCACCACTGGGCGCAAGCGGCATCAAGATGACGTTGTCATGGCCAGGTCCCTCGCGGACATCGCTCTGATCCCATTGACCGTCCACCTCGGCAATGTCATCCGCCGCCACGATATCGGCCGCCTCCGCGAACGTATTGGAGTTCGCCGGCAGCAGTTCGACATGCGCCTCTCCCGGTGCTGACGGCTGTTTCTGATACGGCCACGACCGCTTCGCCTGACGCTTCGGCCTCAGGCTTTCCGGCATGTCGGGATCAACATCATCATCGGCATAGGGCTTGAACTGAGCGGCAACGCGTCGCGTATCACGCACCTCATCCTCCACATCCCCCTCAAGCCCGTCGGCATCTTGCCGCGCACCAAGCGTTGCCGCGAGAATGTCATCCGCCCGCTTCTTCGCCACCGCCTCCGGCAGTTCCGCCGCCGCACCAGCCGCCTCTCCGGCGTCTCCCCCGACAACCGTTTCCGGCACATCCAGTTGCGGTCCCGCTTCCTGCTGCTGCCGCACGCGATCAATCCTGGCCCGCCGCGCAGCGCCCATGACGGCACCCAGAATGATGTCGGACCACGCGCCATCGCGGAAGCGATAGACCCGAAACGCCTGGCTTGCGGCGAACTTGCTGCCCTGTCGCCACAGCTTCTTCTGGATCGTCTTGCGCGACAGCAGCGGATTGTAGACCCGGCTGAAGATCTTCTCCTTCTCGAAGCTCGCAAACAGGTTTGCCAGAAGGTGCGCCTCGAGCTGAAGGTTCGCCACCTCTTCCGGATTCCGGTTGCGCGGCGAATCGAGCGGCACCGCAACGTAATAGTCACCGTTGAAATCGAAGACGACGTGGCGGAACACTTCGAACTTCTCACGGATCTTGCTGTCGCGGTGAATATCGTCAAACTTCGACAGGATCTGATAGACCGGCCCGCGCTCTGCTTCGCGCATCTTCGGCACCAGCCCGCCCAACCGGTTCATCGGCCGCCCGATCGAGACCAGCAGCAGACACAGGTCGACAAACAGCGCGATCGCGAGCGGAATATAGTCGCGCTGCGAAAGCCCACCCTGCGCCAGCCCGCTGCCGTTTCCGCTCCGGATCTGCGCACGCCCCGGATCAACCGAGCGCACCGCCTGTTTCTGGAGCTCGCGGATTTCGTCAGCCGACGGCGGCAGCTTCAAGACAAGCGCCCCCTGCAACGTCGCCGACAACCGCCGGAACGCTTCCACCACCGCCTGCGCACCCTCCACCGTCGCAATCTCCGGCTTGTTCAGTTCCGGCAATTGGTCAATCGCCTTCACGACACCAAAGAGCGCCGACTGAAGCTGCGGGTCCGGGCATGAGAACGTGCCATTGCCACTGCCCGTCGGAAACGTCGACTGGTTCGCCCGCCCCGCCAATTCCGAGCGGATCTGCCTCAATTGCGGGTCGGTGCGGAACGCATTGAAGTTCGTCGCCGTCAGCTCCAGCTTGCGCGACAGCGCCTGCAGGAACTTGTTGCGCGTCCCCGTCACGGCATCGATCGTCGACGGGTCCGAGTTCACGATCTTCTTCAGATCGCCATCAAGGCCCTGCATCGCGCCCTTCACCTGCGCGCTGCGCCCCTTCACGAATTCGGAAGCGAACGAGAACCGCTGCGCATCCGCATCACGCAGCCGCCGGCGCGGCCCGTCACCCGGACGCGAATTCGGACACGATGCACCACTCTCGCGCTCGATAACCGCTTTGTCCTGGGAGATCTTGGTGAGCTGGTCGAGCGTGCCCTGCAATTGGTCCAGACGCGCCGCGCCCGCAACGAGAGCGGCCTGCACCTGAGCCACAGCGCTTTCCGCCGACCGCGACGCCTCCGTCCGGCTTTCGAGAACTTTCCAGTAGAACCCGAACCCGAAACCGACCGAGATCAGGGTGAGAAACAGGTATCCGGCAACATAGGCAAGTTTGATCCCGAACGGGTGCGGCGCGAACATCTGGTCGAGCAGCCACACGATCATGGTCATCAGCATCGCCACCGAGAACCCGATCACGATCTTTGTGACGAAATCGAGCTGGCCCATGTTGGCCTGGATCAGCTCGAGCATCCCAACGTATGTGGCAACCCAGGACAACGTCCCAAGCCCCAGCACAAGAAACACCTTTTTCCAGTCGCGCGGCGGTCGCTTGACCTCGATCCAGTCGTCCTCGTGTTCCATCGGAACTCGGTCTAAACGGCCTTTGGACCTCGAAAACATTGTACAAACCTGCCTGATAATAAACCGATTGTCGCTTCCGCCGCGCGCGCTGAAACGGGTCGCGCCAGCCATCCTGAAGCAGTCGATCGGTAAGCCTCCCACCGCATCTCCCCT
This sequence comes from uncultured Alphaproteobacteria bacterium, assembly GCA_963696075.1. GTDB lineage: Bacteria > Pseudomonadota > Alphaproteobacteria > Rhizobiales > Hyphomicrobiaceae > CAJQQK01. The sequence goes on from CAVOJD010000008.1 coordinate 156,473, forward strand.
GCGGCGCCAGCATCTTGAATAGTCAGATTTTTGGGCTGGAGTTGGCCTCTATAGGGGCCGAAGGATGGCGTTTCACAGGCATTGCCCGGCGCCACGCCTCAACACTTTCCGGGGCATGAGCGCCATACGCCGCGCCCGCGCCCTGAAATGGGTCCGGCCTCGCACGGCAAATGATCTAGTTCGAATCGCGAAGCTGTTGCTGCAGGATGCCATCGATCGAGAACACCCTGCCGCCTGCCTGACGCGCGTTCTCTGCAAGCTGCCCGGTGACGACGGCACCGCCCCCCTCGCCCACCGCCGCAACCGGCATCGCCGGAGGTGGTGGCGGGCGAACCGGATTGTCTTTGGCATGCCCCTCGAGATCTTCAAGCAACGCCCGCACCAGCGGCACAGCGAGTTGGCTGGAATGCAGCCGGTTCGCGAACGGCTGCGCCGCACTTCCCGTGCCGACAACGACGACGTAGGAATACGCCGCCCCATTGTCGAACTTCAGCCCACCCGTGACCCAGCCATCGATCGTTGCGTGAACGTCTCCGGTCACCGCCGTCCCCGTCTTCGCAACATGCAGCGCAAGCCCCTTGCGCCGCGGCGCACACCAATCCTGCAACGCCTCGAGCGTGCCATGCGCGGTGCGGTTCGCCCGGTAGCAAAGCGGCGCCTGCAACAGCTCCCGAAGCAGCGCCCGCCCCTCGGGCCGGATGATTTTGTTCGGAACGATCCGCAGCCGCTCCCGTTCCTCGAACGACTTGCGATGGTCGGCGCTTGTGAAGTTGTACTTCGCGACCAGCGTTGGCGGCTCGACCGGCTCGTCACCACGACCGGTGAGTGCTGCAAGTATCGCAGCCGACATCTGATGCACCCGCCGCGGCGAGCCTGAAACAAGGCCGCGCACCGCAGCGGTCGACGGCGGCGTCGCCGAAGCCGGGTCGAGCGCAGGCGGCATATTGAACCCGAACGCATCGATCAACTTCGCTGTCCGCGCCTGCCCGGCCCGCGCCGCGCGCCATTCGACCGGATTATTGAGCGAGCACGCAAACGCGACCCGCGCCGGCCGCCCACGCCTCAGCCCCCCGCCACGGCGGCACGTCTCAAGTCCCGCGCTCGGCGCATCACTATCGACATAAAGCGCATCGGCCCCATCGCGCCCCTGATTGGCAATCGCAATCGCAGCAATCATCTTCCCCGTCGACGCGATCATCCGCGGCTCCTGCGCCGCATCATACATGCCCGTCGATGCACGCCGCGCGATGGCCGAACCGAAATACGGCGCAAGCTGCGAACTCTCGAAATAGCGCACAATCCGGCCCTTGTGGTCCGCTGCCGCCACGACGACATGCGGCATCTGCCGGTCGGGATCTCGTGCCGCTTGCGTAGGGTCGAGCGTATAGCCGGGGTTCAGCCGCGCGCCCCACCGCTTGTGGATGTCACCGAGCGTGCCCAGAACCTTCTTCTGGAAACCGAGGTTGTCGCCAACATCCAGCGTCGTCGAAATCCCACGAACGTGCGCCCGCCAGTTGTAGCCGAAAACGTGCTTCATCTCTTCGCGCAGCCCGAACCGGGCCGACGGCATCGAAACATTCGCGCGAATGGCGGGGTTGGCGCGCGCCCGGTCGGCCATCTTCGGCGCGTGCTTCTCGAGTGCCGCATGCAATTTCGGTTGTATCCGCGGGTCCGGCGGCCCGCCCGCCATGTTGACGAGTTCGAAAACCACCTTTGCCTGGACTTCCGGGTCCTCGATCAACCGCTCCGCGCAATGTCTGGCACGCACCTCCGCGATATACCGCCACCGGTCGAGGCGCACATAATTCAGCCGCTCGCTGCCCTCCAGCAGAATGATCGGCTTGTTCACTGCCGACGCCAGCACGAACTGTTCGGCAATCGATAGCGCCGCCGCCGTCTTCCCAAACACGATCCGGCTCGTCACCTCAACGCCATGCAGCGGCGCGCCGCCCGTACGCTGCGCCAGCCAAAGATGGTTCGCCGTCCACTGTTTCAGCGCGAGATTGTCCCCGCCCCGCGTCAGCTCGTGATAGATCACCGGCGCAACCCACCACTCCCTGAGCTTGCGCCCGAGCTTCTCGGCGGCACTTTCATCAACTCTGGGCGGCGTCTTGTAGATCACGCGCGCAAGCTGCATCGGCAGCGTCGATCCACCGACCCCCATCGAGAACCGCCCCGTCCGGATCGACCGCAGAGCAGTTGAATAGGGAATCTTGAGCACACCGAGCAGATCGATCCCGAACGGATTGAACACCCCACCCATATGGCGGTCTTCGTGGAATACGAGACACTGCCAGTAGTGCTCGGGCACATCTTCGACGGGAATGGATTTGTGGTCTGGGTTGGCCTGATAGGTGCCGTAGTCGATCACTTCGCCCGTGAAGTTGACATCACGCACGCTATCGAGACGCGCATCGAACGTACCGACGAATTCCTTGTTGCGATCGTAGATCGCCGTCGCAAGCCACCGCTCCGCATCATAGCGAAGCTTCTCCGACATATACGCCCCGCCGATCATGCCCCGGATTGGCGCGACCACATAAACCAGCCCCACCGCAAACCCGACAAAGAGAAACCCCGCGCAGAACACATACCGCAGCGGACCAAGCCTTGGGTTGAACGCAACCCCGATCGTCACCGCCCTGATCACGCGCAGCGGCAGGATCAGCGCGACCTCGATCAGGCGGGTCAGGAATTTGAGAAACGCAAGCATGAAGGACGCCGGTCGCAAACAGCATCGGCACACACGCCGACTTGGCGAAAAGGACTTGCCCCGGCATGCAGATCGCAGGCATCCGGCGGCACTGAGCCTTGCGACGTACCCGGCTTTTATGGCGCCCCTAGGACTGAAACACGCCCCTGCCGTGGCGCATCAATCGAGAATGCCGAATTCTGAAAATGGAATGAAGTCGACCAACTGCCCCGCTTCCACTGCCGCGACGGTCTCGCCAATGTCGATCAGACCATTGGCCGCCCGAAGGCCGGAGATCAGCCCGGACCCGTCCCTTGGGAACTTATCAACCACGACACCATCCGCCGTCTCCCGCATCGTGCCACGCCAGAATTCGCGCCGCCCGAGCTTGCGGTTCGGCACATTGAATGCCGCCGGCAGCGGATAGCGCCTCGGCTCCCGCCACGCCGCACCGGACAGCTGCCGAAGAAGCGGCATGACGTACATCAGACAGCAAACAAACACCGCCACCGGATTACCCGGCAACCCGACCGACGCCGTATCGCCGAGCTGCCCGAGCATCAGCGGCCGCCCCGGCTTCACCGCGATTTGCCAGAAGTGCCGCCGGCCAAGCGCCTGAAGCGCGTGCGAAATATGATCCTCTTCCCCCTGGCTCGCCCCACCACTCGTAATCAGGAGATCGAACCCGGCCGCCCGCGCAGCCTGCAACCGCTCGACCACCTCCTCCCGCCGGTCCGGCCAGACACCAAGATCCACGAGCTCGGCATTGGCCCCGGACAGGAGCGCCATGAGCAGCGGCGTATTGACGTCGTAAACCTCACCATGCCCCAGCGCGCCGCCGCGCCGGACTTCATCCCCGGTCGCAATCAAACCGACCTTCGCCCGCGCCAGCACCGCAACATCGGAAATGCCAAACGAGGCAAGCGCTGCGATCTCCGGCGCCCGGATCACCTGCCCCGCCCGAACTACCACGGCCCCGGCAGCGACATCCTCACCCGCCTGGCGAACATTCGCACCCTGCTTCAGGCCGCCGGGCACGAACACCGCGCCCTGTTCCAAGGCGCAGTCTTCCTGCATCGCAACCGTATCGAACGGCTCGGGAACCACCGCACCAGTAAAGATCCGCAGCGCCTCGCGGCGATCTGCTGCGACGACCTCCCCGCCCGCTGCGATCCGACCCCCGATCGCAAACCGCGTGCCCTCGCCCGCATCATAGTGCGCCCCAACGAACGCATACCCGTCCACCGCCGCATTCGTGTGGCCCGGCACAGCAAAGGGCGCCGCGATATCGGCCGCCGCGACACGCCCCAGCGCCGCCCCCAGGCCAACACGCTCCCGCCCGACCACGGGCCGAACCCGCTCGCGGATCAGCGCTAATGTCCGTTCGTGCGTCAGCCGCTCACCGTCCCGCGGGTCGGCCCGAAAACAATCGTCGATCAATTTTCGCGTCATCAAGCGGGACCTGTCAGGAGATGCAAACGGCAACGTGGCAGGCGACGTCGACGACAGCCACGCGAACGCTCGTCAGCACGATGGCCAACGGCAACGAAGGATAGCATCACTTTGGGATAGGACAGGTCAACCGGCTGCATTTCAAGCTGCACACCGGAAATTGATAAAGCTGCAACGCGGCCAATGAACCGCAAACATCCGGCACAGGCTTGGCCTCACGCCGAAGCGCGCTCATCAAATGTAGAACGGCATCAAGAGAAAAATCGGCGGCACTAGAAGACGTGCGCCAACAAGAACAGTCCAACGCCCATCGCAGGCGCAATGACGGTGAGCATCACCATCACAAGTATTGGCTTCGTCAACATAACACTACCCCGCAAACGCTACACGACCGACGCTGCACCCTCTCAACGCAGCACCACCCGCCGGCTAACCTGACGCTTACTGACCAAATACACCTTCTAGCGAAAGTTGAAAACCCACCCGGTCAGCCATCGCAGAACACCATGCAAAAATCATTGAAACACTATACCTCAAACGGAAAAGTCATCAAAACATCAAAAAATATATGAAAATCAACATCTTGACGAGTATCATTCGCTGACCACAACCGATTCGCCGGCCAAAATCGGTCTCCGCATTCCCGATTCCGTCACCATGAAAGGCCCGATGAGCAGAAATAATCTCTGTAGCTGAGGACTTTCAGCACCACCACTCAGTCGCTGGATGAGGCATCGGCCCGCGCCCACTGACCCGCGTCCACTGATATGACTCAGCGATTATCGAACAGCTTGAGCTGGTGCTCATCCTGCCCCTTGGTCTGGCGCGCCAACAGCTCGATCTGGTCGAACGGCACCTGCTCCGCCTGAATGAGCGACCGCTGCGCCTTCATCGAGCGCACCAGCCCCTCCTGCACAAGGTGGAACTGACCGACCGTCTGACCGGGCAGCACGGCGGCGGGATCAAGCCCACTCTCGCTCTGGAAGGCGGCGCGAAGCTTCCGCAGCGCCGTATCTTCCCGAACCCGCCCGATAAACCACGACGTAATCTGGTCGCGCGACTTGTAGTCGAGGTCACCCGGCGACTGGGTCGCCAGCATCATCCCGAGACCCGCCGAACGCGCCCGCTTGAGCAGGCTCTGCAACGGCTCCGCCGTGGCCGGTTTCGCGTTAGCTGGAATATAGAGATCCGCCTCATCGAACATCACGACAGCTTGCAGTTCATCATTCGGGTTGCGCTGGCAGAACCGCAACGCCTCGGACAGGAACTGTGACACCCAGAACAGGATGTTCTCGTTGTCACCAAGGAAACCGGTGTAGATCACCGACAGCCTGGTCCGGTCTTCGCGCTTGAACTCACCAAGCCCAAGCAGCGCATCCATTCTCAGGCTTTCCCCGCCGCCCTCGAACAGCGCCGAGTTGCGGAATCTGAGACTATCGAGCTGCGCCACCAGATCACGCCGGATCTTGCCCGACGGGTCCATCCGCTGCGTCAGGTCGGTCAGCTCCGGATCCTCATCCTCGAGGAACGTGATGAGATCCGACAACGTCACCTCATGGCTCGACCGCGAACCAAGTATGCGCAACGCCACCGACAGCGTGCCGGACTGCTTCTGGTGCGTCGCTGAGTTCTTGAGGTGCAACATGTCGCCGAGCGCCGCTGACGACAGGTTCGCCAGCAGTTGCTGTTCATGCTCCGGCAGTTCATTCATGCCCGTCGGCAACAGCGTGATCGAGATCGGCCGCCCCGACGAGCGCCCTGGCGTATAGACCGCGACATCGATCTTATCGCGCAGTTTTTCCCGGTCGGCCGTCCGCTCGGGATCTTCCCCCTCGCTGCCAAGCCACGTATCGAGATTGGCATAACTGCAAAGATCGCCCTTGCGGTCGATAAGCACAGCCGGAATACCGCGCGACAACAACTGTTCGATCAGCGACAGCGCAAGCGTCGTCTTGCCCGAACCGGACCCGCCGAGAAACGCCGCATGCCGTTTCATGATGCTCTTGTTCAGCGTCACAGCCCGGCTCGACTGGCTCTCGCGTCCCGCAAAGATGCTGTTCCCGTTGGCACCGTCCTCATCCAGGATAACCGGCAGCGGCAACGCATCGTCATTCGCCGGCACCGATGTTCCAGGCGTCAGCTCCGAGTTCCAACCCGTCCAGTCCGCCCATGTTTGCGCTTCGGCCCCACCGCCCGCAATCTCGGCTGTCTCCGCGTGCCATGGGTTGGCCACTGCGTTGGACCCAAGACCCGCTTCATCGCCCTCGCCCGCCGGCGGCACAAGCGCTGCATCGAGCATGGCATGCATGCCGCCCTCCGCTTCACTCGCCATCGCCTGGATCGGCTGCGCCCGCGGCGTCTCGCCATGCCCGAGCGGAATGCTCCGGCCAAGCAGATCCAGCCTGAGAAGCTGCATGATCGACACCAGCCCCGTGACCAGCTTGACCTTCTCGAACCAGTCGGCGAAGCCCGGATCATGCCGGTGATGCACGTGGAATTCGCGGATCGCCATCATCCGTTCCCATTCCGGGATCGGAACCATCACCGCCCGCCCGCCGGCATCACGGAATTTGCGGTAGGCCTGCGCCGTCTGGTTCTTCTTGTTCGGCGGAAAATCGCTCGCACGCAGCATGAAGCACGTCCGCCCGCCCATCGTCGCGAGCACCCGGTCGAGCTGGCGCTTGAGCCCGCCGCCCTGCGTCGGCCGGTTGCACAGATAGATCCGCGCGTCATAGCTGTGCCCTGTCGGATGCAGCACCTTCATGTCGATGACGGGCATGTCGTCGGCAACTTCGGGCCGCGAGACATTGACCTTGATCTCACCGCCCCACTCGAGCGACGCAAGGTTCAACGTCGAAGCAAGAACATCAATCAGCTCGTCATCGTCGGACGGCATCTCGGCTTCGGACACGCTGCAGAACCGGTCCCACATCTCGCGATAATCGACCAGGAGCTGCGTACTGCTCGACGGCTCGTCATTGTCCGCTGCAAACCCCAGCGCCGAGGCCAGCGTCGAAATGAAACCGTCCGCGATATCATCCCGCAGCGGCTCGTCCTCGATCGTCTCGCCGCGCACTGTGCTTTGGGCGTGCTCCAGCAATCGGCGCGTGGAAAGCCCGGCGAACTGCTCGTAGAAGTCCGGCCCGAAGAATTGCGACGGGTCAGGAAAGCTCGGTCCGTCCGAATGCTGTTTGGCTTCGTGCTCAAGCCGCCGCCCGATGATCAGCCGCGCCTCTTCCGCGCTGCGGTTCTCATAGAGGGCGACCGGCCCGGCCTTCTCGATCCTGTCGATATACGACTGGTGCAGCACCGCCCGCGCCTGACCATAGAACTCTTCGAGCACGGAGATGATGATAATGCTGCTCGGCACGCGATTGGCGATCTGCATCAGGTTGCCGATCGCTTTCGTAAAGCGCTCCTCCGGATCATCGAAGTTTCTGAGATCCTCCACCTGGTCGATACAGAAAACCAGGGCGGATTTCTCCACCGTCCAGATGATCTTGCCCAGCGCCTCGATGATCTCGAACGCGCGCCCGTCGCCGGAGTTGAGATCCAGCGCCCGCACACTGCGGTGGCTCAGTTCATTGAGTTCGCGCCCGAACATATACTGGCGCACGCGCTGATCGATCCGCGGGTCGGCCCGCTGCAGATAGAGCAGCGCCCTGATGATGTTGACGTCCAATTCCTGATCCGCGAACGCCTCGCTGATCAGGATGTCGTCGGCAAGTCTGAGCACGAGTTCAGCAAGCGCTTCCTCACCGAGATCGCCTTCGCGCAACTTCTCGATCTCGCCTTCGGGCAGCCCCGCCTCGACCATCCGCCGCGTCAGCCGGGCAAGCGCGCTCTCCCCGTTGTCGTCCGGGTCGTAGGGCTTCTCGAGTGAATTGATCAACCGCCGCAGGAAATAGTCGGCATAATTGGCGACATCCGGCGTCATCTGGGCATAGCCGAAATAGGCCTGCCCCTCACGGTGCGACTTCGTCCTCAGCGCCCGCACGAGATGCGTCTTGCCCGCTCCCGATTGGCCATGAAACAGCAGGATCCGCGCCTGCCCCGCGCCCGAACCATCAGGCGAGCCGGTGACCTTGTTCAGGACATCGTGAAACTTCTGGCGCGCCTTGAGGTGAACCTCTTCGACATCGACCGGATCAGCCTGCCAGACATCATCTTCCCACGTGATCGAGTGCTCGAACGCGGAAGCATAATAGTCGGGTGAACTAACCGCTTTTGCGACAGAATTCATGTATCAGCTTTCCGGAGAACTTCCGGCCCTTGGGTTTTGGTCAGGTTTCGACACGAACGAAATGCCAGACGGTGTTCTTGTAACTAATGGCCGAGGCCTGCACCTCGGCGAGATTGGCCTTGCTCTTCATATCGGCGGACGCCAACACGACGTGGCCGGTTCGATGGGCTTCCGCCAGCATCGACTTGAACTCGATCTCACTGAGACCCCAGTCCCCATGCGCCTCGGCGATCGCATGCCAGACGCGCGAAATGAACGCTTTGCGGTTGCCGGGCCAGCCTTCGGCCTGCTGGTCGGCATGCGTCAGAACGATTTCCGCGAACCCTGCGAGATCCGGCCGGTTTGCCGCCGACGGCCGGCTCCGCCGTGGCGCGAAAGCTTCGGGATCGGCATCGTTCGCAGCCCCACCCGGCGGCAACCCCGCAGCGCCCAGCGGCAGTTCTTCCTGCCATTGCGCGATCTGCGCCGCCATCTTCGCATCGATCTCGACGTCGCGCGGCAACCCTGCGGGCCCTTCGCCGAGCATTTCCGAGACATAATTGCGCAACACCGCCTGGCGCAGCGATGCAGCATCCAGCTGCACGGCCCCAACGACTTCCGCTGCCAACGCCGTGATCAGGCGCGTATCCGTTCCAAAGTCTCTCGGACGCTGCGAAAGTTGTCCCGCCAGCAGCCGGCTTGCCTTGACGCTCAGTCCCTTTCCGGCATCGAGCCCCGACTTGATCTTGTTACCGAAAGCACGCTCCAGCGCGACAACCGCGAGCGACATCCGCAGCCGCGAGGCGCTCAGCACCCGCCGCGGCATAATTCCAAAGTGGCCCTGCACGATCACCGTGCGCAGCCCATCCGGACGCGACAGCGCCTTCAGCATCCGCGGCACCGGCTCGACGCCCAGCGCCCGCGCCAGCAAATGCACGTCGCGGATTTCCGGCCACGTCTGCGGCAACTTCTGGCCGCCCAGCGTTTCGATAAGGTACGCCTCGCCCGCTTCACTCAACTGATAGCGGCCGCGCTTCTGGCAAACGAGCTGCCCAGCCTCCAACAGCTCGAGGCCAGCATCCGCCGCAAGACGAAGCTCTGATGGCGACAGGCGGTGTGAGGCGAGCGGTCCGACACTCTTTTGGATATCGGCCCGGGTCGCACCTCCATCGGCTCCAATTCGCGCCAGCGCCAGCTCGCTGATCGCGTGCGCTGGCGAAGTTTCGAACGAACCGATCGCCGCCTGACTGACGGCACCGTTCATAATTCTCCACTCCTCGATAACAACACGAAACCGGCCCCTCGATCGACAGAACCGAGAGGTGCAGCCACTGACAGCCGGACGCGCGAATCACCGGGGAACAGATGAATAGTGTCTTGATTTGCCGCGAATTGTCCAATCCGAAGGCCACGAGAGGCAGCATTTCTCTCAGCCCTGGCACCAGATAATCGCGCCTTTTCAGCGAGATGAAGCCGAAAACGGGCATCTTTGCCCAACTCGCGCCGCGATTTGACGGCTAGAAAGAGTTGAGCGGGCACCGTCGGTGCGGCAAGGAACCTCTCCCTGCGCCCCTTCAGCGTTAACAGTCCGTTAAGACCTATGGTGAATCCTCTCTGAGCGTGGACCACTGTTGGTCTCGAGGGAGTTTGAGTATGTATCGCGTCGTTCTGGCCATTCTGGCCGGCAGCCTCCTTGCGGGCTGCAGCATGGGCACAGCGTCCCTGCCACTAAGCCTCAATAACGAGCCGACCACACCAATCGACTCGAATTTCGTGTCGAGCGGAGGCCTCGGCGACTATGCGGGATCGGGCCCGCGGGCCACTGTCGCCCCCGCCGCGCAACGCGCGCCCACCCCGAACACGCGCACCGCGATGCTCAATGACGGTGCGCCGAAAGGCGAGATCACCAAGGCGCCCCCGGGTGCCCTTGCCGACCGCGACTACCGCACCACCGCATTGAACGTTGCCAAGGCCCAAAAGCTCATCAACGACTACCGGCGGAAGAACGGTCTGAAACCGCTGACCATCGACAAACAGCTCACCGAGGCCGCCAAGGCCCATTCCCGTGACCTTGCCAAGTGGGATCGCATCTCACACTACGGCTCCGACGGCTCCAACCCCTGGGACCGCGTGCGGCGCACCGGCTACAAGGCAAGTCTTGCCGCTGAAAACGTCGGCACCGGCCAGGTCACGCTCGAAGAGGTCTTCAAGGGCTGGCGCAAATCACCGGGCCACAACAAGAACCTGCTCCTGAAGGATGCCCGCCACATGGGCATCGCCCTCGTCTATGACGCCAAGACCGAGTTCAAGACCTTCTGGACTCTGGTGCTCGGCTCGAGCAGCTAACCGGCACCGGCCCACGGCAGCGGATCTTCACTCGATCCGTTGCCGCGCCTCGTCCGCCAGTCCGACCAGGATCGCCTCGCCGTTCGCCCCAACGCGGAAGATGCCATACCGCGCGCGCTGATACTTCTTCCCCTGCCCCTCCTCGAAGAAGTATGCGTTCGTCCCCAGCACCATCCGCCGGCCGCTAAACCGCACCTTGAGCAGCAGGTCGCCTGAGACCTCGGCCGCATCCGCCCCCGCGAACGAGCGCACCCGCGCAACACCGTCCGGGTCGACATCCGCCACCGCCCACACCGGCAGCGCCTCGCCGCGCTTCCACGTCGCCCCGAGCCGCGGCGCTTCGAAGTTCAGCGTCATGTAATCACCGCGTATCCGCGAGCGCGGGTCAACCGGCGCGAGCCTCACCAGCACCTGTCGCCCGTTCGCCAGCACGTCCTCTTTCTCGGCAACGCCGCTGCCGACCACCGCGAACGCCGATCCCGCCGACGCCAGCGCAAGAACCAGCGCGAGCCACACCGGCACCGGCGCCTTGACCTCCCACGCCCCCGGCAACCGCACATCCGAGACGGCCTCGCTCATCAGCGTCACACCCCCCAGCACGACCCCAAGCGCCGCGAGCAGATAGGCTTTCGTGTCGAGCGGCAGCCCGAGCCAGTAGTAGAACGAACCAACCAGCCACACGATCGCCCCGAGCGCGAGCAGTTGCAGCCGGCTCCGCCCAACGAGATACGCCGCAGCAAACACCGCAACCGACACTGCAATCGGCGGCAACAGATAGGCGAGCACGGCAAGGATCATGGCAAGCGCCATGGCTGAACCACCCCGCCACGCGGTCTCGCGCGAGGCCAGCATCGCGAAGCTCGCCACCACCACGCCAACGGCGGCGACTTTCAGCGGCGTCACCGAAAGATCGAGCGGCACGCCGTGCAGCAGCCGCGTCCCCATTACCTTCAGATTAGCGCCCAGCAGAAACGTCGGATTCCCCATCAAACCAGCCGCCAGCGCAAACCCGCACCAGCCGGTGAAATAGCCCTCGCCCCGCTCCAGATAGTCCGCATCGTCGCCGGTCTCCGTGCGTTGCGTCGCAAAAAACACCAGACCGGCCGCCGCACCGACCCCGCTGATCAGCAACGCCCAATGCAGGTTCCCGCTCGCCTTGAGGTAGCGCATCATGGGCGCGCCGGCATCCACCGCGGGCACCATCAGCAAGGCCATCATCCACGTTGCAGCACCACCGCCCGCCGCACCGAGCAGCCCGACAATCCATTTCGACGGCGCGACCATCGCGAGCCCCACGCTCACACAGAAGATCACAAAACACGCAGCCTCCATCGGCAGGTCGCGAAACAGTGCGAACGCCACCAGCCCGCCGCCGATCATCAACCCGATGAAACCTGCCTGCTGACGAAAGCTCATCGCGCTGCTGCCGTGCATCGCGAACATCGCCCCCGCCATCGCCGCCCCGCCAATCACATACGTCGAGGCCCCCCGGAATATCTCCGGCCCGAAGGCAAGCCAGAGGAAAATCGCGAACGGCACGAAGGCCAGCAGCGCGCCGGTTCCGCTCAAAAGCGACACCGCCCAATGACTGCCGATCCCGAACGCCGAGACACGTCCGGCAAAACCCACTGCGCCGCGCTCCTTGGCAATCCGCATCACCGCCACGGCGCTGCCACCCAGGATGCCCGCATAGATCAGCCCAAGCAGGAGGAATCCGCCCGGGCCTCTCAGACTGGGCCCAATCAAATCCGTAATCCAGCCAATCAGAACGCCATCGACCGCCAGCGCGCTAAGCGCCAGAAGCGTCAGACTGAACGGCTGGGCGTTGGCAAAAAGAAATGCCGCCCCGACCAGGATCACCGCCCCGGCCGGCCACAGGATGCCGAACGTCGGCGCGAAGATCGCAGCAATCGTCTGGCTCGCGATCAGCGACAACGCCAACACACTTGCGAGCCGAAACGCCCACCACGTCCGCCCGAGATAGGCCTCGAGCCGGGCCCACGGAGAAAGCAACAGCGCCATCCCACCCGCCATTGCCCACGCGGCATAGGCCCGTCCCGCATCGAGCCCCAGCCCGGCATTTCCATTGAAGACCGCCCAAAGTCCGATCGCGCTCGAGGCAATCGCGACCCAGAGCGTCCACGCCGCATCGCTGCGCGCTGCAATCACCCACGCAAGCCCCGTCGCCGCCCACATCGCAAACAGCACATAGGCATCCGAACTGACCTGATAGATCTGCCCGTAAAGCGCATAGAGCCCGCCGATAGCCAGAAGGCCCAACAACGCCATTCCCGCGCGCAACCGAATGAACAGCCCGCCGAGCACAGCAGCAACAAGGATTGCCCCACCAACAAGCGCAAACTTCTCGAATTTATCGATCGCCTGCCAGTTGGCGGCAATCCAAAGCACGATCGCGAACCCGATCAGCCCGCCCGCCGCGCCAATCCCGATCAGGCCCAACGGCAACCGCTCGATCAGACCGTCCTGATCGGCCGCGGGCTCCACCCGCTCTGCGCCCGCCATAGTCTTACGCCCGAATTCCACGCGCTTCACCATCACCCGGCATCCTATCAACCACTCAATTAATCACTGATTATATAGGTAAGAGATTAAGCGTTTCTTATGGTGCCTGACAAGGCGGTTAATTCGCAGTCGCCTCCGCACCGCTACCCTGTCGCGCAGTCAGCGCGCCTGCTGTATCCTTCGGCGAACATCCCTGAAATCCAACCGGACACCTCCCCATGCCCCTCGAAATCGGCCTTCTCGTCTTCCCGAACATCACCCAGCTCGACATGACCGGCCCCTACGAGGTCTTCATCAAGTTCCCCGACGCCCGCGTCCACCTGATCTGGAAAACCCGAGATCCCGTTACCGCCGGCGGCGGCATGCAGTTCGTCCCCTCGAAAACCTTCGCCGACTGCCCACAGCTCGACATCCTCTGCGTGCCCGGCGGCGCCGGCATGAACCCGCTGCTCAACGACGAAGAAACTCTTGCCTTCATCCGCCGCCAGGCCCCCGGCGCCAAATACGTCACCTCCGTGTGCACCGGCTCCCTCGTCCTCGGCGCAGCCGGCCTCCTCAACGGCAAGCGCGCGACGACCCATTGGATGAGCCACGAGATGCTGGCGGAATTCGGCGCCATCCCGGTCCAAGAGCGCGTCGTGCGCGACGGCAATATCTTCACCGGCGGCGGCGTCACGGCCGGCATTGATTTCGCTTTGACACTGGCAGCTGAAATGCTCGGCGACGATGCCGCCCGCAAGATCCAGCTCGGCATAGAGTACGATCCCGCGCCCCCCTTCACCGCCGGCTCCCCCGCCAGCGCCGCCCCGGACCTGGTCGAAAGCGTGCGTCAGGCCAGCGCCGCCCGCCAGTCCGAACGCCTTGCCGACGTTCAGAAAGCAGCCGCCAGGCTCACCTGAAAACGCCCCCATCTGAAACGCATCGCGGCGGCTGCCGTCTCCGCCCCCTCTCCCCGTCCTTCACGGGGAGAGGGTCGGGGAGAGGGGCAGCAACATGCCCATGCCCCGGCACTGTCGCGCTCTCGCGTCACCTCACCGCCCCGCCCGCCCCTTTTTGCGTCCCCGGACAATGCGCAGCATTGATCCGGGGCCTTTACACCTCCCCGCACAATGCAATCTGGCAAGCGCTTTCCGCCACGGCCGCCTCAACGCGACCCCTACTCGATCACGTCCCACGTCTCACCAACCCGGTCGAGCGAGACAAACTCGGAAATACTGCCCCGGCTCACCGGCCCGAAGTTGCCCATCGGGTAGCCGATCGGCAGGATTGCATAGGAGTGCATGCCCGGCGGCAGCCCGAGCGCCTTGTCGGCCTCCTCTGCGAAATGGATATGCCGCGTCGTCAGGCACGAGCCGAGGCCGAGCGCCCTGGCCGCCAGCAGCATGTTCTGCACGGCCGGATAAATCGACGCCCCCGACGACCGGTTCGGCGTCGCGTCGCCATGATTGAGACACGCCACGATCCACACCGGCGCTTCATGATAGTGATCGGTCAGATATTCGACCGCCTTGTGCTGGCGATGATACCGCGCCTCGTCCGACCCTGGCGGCGGTGCCGCCGTGGCATACCGCGGCCCGATCCACTCATCGAACGCCTTCTTGTACCAGACCTGCACTTGTCTCTTGATCTCGATGTCCTTGACCACCAGGAAGTGCCACGTCTGGAAGTTGCCGCCGTTGGCAGCCTTCGTGCCCGCCTTCAGGATCTTCACGATCAACTCATCCGGCACCGGGTCCGGCTTCAGCCGCCGCATGGCGCGCGTCGAATGCATGATATCGAAGACGTTCTGCGAGGCGAGATCGATTGTGTTCTGGGACATCGGGCGTCGCTCCATGTTGCGCTCTCAGTCAAACTCTAGGTCGGACCGGCACCAACCGTCGACCGCGAACCGTTCCCGTTCCTGATAAATGGCTCCCACACGCCCCGATGAATGCTAGTCTCCACGCCGGCCGCCAACAACAAACGAGACCAGCCGGAGGAACCGCCCATGATCGACCAGCTCCAAGGTGTCGTCGCCCCGTTCACCACGCACTTCAAGGCCGACGGCGCGATCGACTTCACCGCCATCAAACCGCAAATCGACTGGCTGATTGAAAACGGCGTCCACGGCGTCGCCGCAGGCGGCTCGACCGGCGAAGGCCACGCCCTGGACCGCGCCGAATACCAGGAACTGATCGCCGCCACCGTCGAAGCCGCCGCCGGCCGCATCCCCGTCGTCGCCGGCATCATCGCCAACACCACCGCCGAAGTCGCCCGCCGCGGCCATCTCGTAAAGGACCTCGGCGTGGTCGCCCTGCAGATCACCCCGCCCCACTATCTGTTCCGCCCCGACGACGACGCCATGGTCGCCCATTTCCGCGCGATCCATGCCGAATGCGGCGTGCCGATCCTGATCTACAATGTCGTGCCCTGGTGCTATCTCTCGCCCGACTTGCTGCTGCGCATCATGGACGAAGTCCCGGGCGTCGCCGGTGTCAAACAATCCGCCGGCGACATGAAACTCTTCGCCGACCTCGTCCGCCGCGCCAAACCGAAGAACCTCATCTTCTCCGCCGTCGACGCCCTCCTCTACCCCTCCTACCAACTCGGCGCCCGCGGCTCGATCGCCGCCATCCTCACCGCGGCCCCAGGTCCGTCGGTCAGACTTTGGAACGCCGTCAAGGAACAGGATTGGGAAACCGCTCGCGACCTCCATGAACGCCTGATGCCGGTCTGGGATGCTGTCGGCGTCGACAACATGCCCTCCCTCGTCAAGTACGCCCAGGAACTCCAGGGCGTCCCCGCCGGCCTCGCCCGCGCCCCCACCTCACCAGCGCGCGACGAACAAAAAGCACAGGTCCGCGCCGCCCTCGCCGGCCTCGGCCTCGTATGAACCGCAACGGATACCCCAGGACAATATGACGACGCCCGCCCCGCCGCTCGACGGCTACACCATCTACGACCCCATCGACCCGTTCGAAATGCGCGCCGGCCCCTTCTTCTGGAAACGCCGCGACGACGGCACCCATCATTTCGTCCTTGAGGCCGCCGACTATCACTGCAACCGCCAGGGCGTCGTCCATGGCGGCCTCATGCTCACCATGATCGACCTGACCTTCGCGGCCACCGCCAAGGAGACGCCCGACCAACGCCTCGTCACGATTTCCTTGTCGTCGGAATTCGTTGCAGCCGGCCAGATCGGCCACCTCATCGAGGCAGAGGCCGAAGTCGTCCGCCGCACCAACACGCTCTGCTTCCTGCGCGGCCAGATCACCTCAAACGGCCAGACGCTGCTCAATTCAAGCTGCATCTACCGCCTCTTTCGCCCGCGAACCTGATCTAATCCCGGCCCTTGCCACAAAAAAGCCGGCGACCTCAAGAGATCACCGGCTTCATTTCACGTCCAACATAGCGATTTGGACGCATAAGCTTCTAAATTGGCCGGTCACCCTTCACCGTCACCCGCCACCCGGACCGCACGTTCGGATAGTAATCCCAGATCGCCAGGTGCTGCACCGCCCGGTTATCCCAGAACGCGACCGAGTTCGGCCGCCACCGGAACCGCACCTGCCAATCCTCACGCTGCGTATGCTCGAACAGCATTCTGAGAACAGCATCACTCTCGATGCGTGGCAGCCCATTGATGCGCGTCGTAAAAATCGGATTGACGAACAGCGATTTACGGCCCGTCTCCGGATGCGTGCGCACAACCGGGTGATCCGCGAAGGGATACACCTTGCCGGCATCATCGACACCCTTGTCGGCATAACGCCCGCGATACTGCGGCTCGCCGTCATGGCGCGCCGTCAGCCCGTCGAGATACGCCTTCATCCGGTCCGACAGCGCATCGTAAGCCGCATTCATGTTCGAGAACAACGTGTCCCCGCCGAACTCCGGCACGGTGTGCAGATAGAGGATCGAGCCCAGCGGCGGCTCGGCATCGCACGACACATCCGAATGCCAGCGCTCGCCTGCGATATACGTCGAGTTCTCATCCGCATGGATCGGCAGGATTTCCGGATGCCCCTCCGGTCCCGGGATCGCCGGGTGAATATGCAGCTCGCCAAACCGCGCCCCAAACGCCTTCTGGCTGTCGTGATTGAGCTCCTGGTCGCGGAAAAAGATCACGCCGTAATCCAGCAACGCCTGGCGGATCTCCGCCAAGGTCCCATCATCGATCGGCCTCGTCAGATCGACCCCTTCGATCTCAGCCCCAATTCGCGCCGTCACAGGATTGACGGCAATTCTTTCATACGCCATGGCCTTGTCCTCCGCGCAGCCGCATCTGAGACCGAAAGCTGGGTCCGCCACGGCCCAATGTCAAAGCCCGCTTTGCGGTTATCAGCTACTTGGAAATCCACCGGCCCGACACCGCGCCACACCCGCAACACGGCATCGGGCCGCAACCCATCACGACGGTGGCTTGATCGAAATGCCGTCCGCGTTACAGTTCTCGAACAGAAAATTGTTCATCTCATCGGCCGCCGCCCGCGAGATCACGCCGGAAAGCTGATTGATCGCCATCGCCGACGTCAGCGCCGCCGCCGCAACCCTTGACCCGTCCGTTTCGATGGCACCGAAATCGACCGACTCGACCTTGCCGCCCTTGAACAGCGCCGTCGGCGCCAGCGACACGCGCACCTTGAACGCCTCGCCCTTGGCCGCATCCTTGTCCTCGACCGAACAATTCAGCTCATGCTTGCCGATCGCGAGCGCAAGCTCGTTCTCCTTCAGCGCCTTCCCGGCCTTCTCCCGATCGAGTTTGACCGAGGTCGTACACTGCATGTGGCCATAGCCCCACACATAACTCCCGCCCACGATCCGCTCGAGAATATCCTGCCGCCGCCACGTCTTCGTGAACGAACAGGCGACAGGATCCCCCGCCCCCGGCTCGGCAAACGCCTTGCAGATTTCAACCTTGCACGCCCTGCGCGCTTCTTTTTCCTCGGCCAGCCGCTTGTCCAGCGCCGGATCCGTGGCGGCCGCTTTATCCGCCGCCATGACCGGCCCGGAGACCCCGAGCATGACGATCATCCCGGCCATCGCCGGGACCTTCCAAACTGAGTACATCAGGTTACGCCCCCAAACTGTACGCTACGATTAACGCTCACACGAGCGCACCCAGACTAGCGCCCAGCCCCGCCACACCTGAAACGAGAACAGCGCCCCACTCTCTGACAGACCGTTGGATTTGTCTTTGCGGCCACACTCGCGACGGGCGCGCGTCCACGCCATCACCGGTTCTGCGAGCCTCAACGCCCACCTTCACCACGACGCCAGTCGTTCCAGCTCACCGCCCGAGCGATCCGGCCGACGACCAGCCGGCCGCAACGAACGGCGCAGCACCTGCCTTGCATTACAACTGGCACCGCCACTACGATCCCACCATCGGCCGCTACACCCAGCCCGATCCCCTGGGCTTCGTCGATGGGCCGAGTGTCTATGCGTATGCCACGGCGGTAATCCCGCAGGGGTTGGTCGGATCCGAAGGACGGAGCGGTTCGTCTCAGGAGCGTAGCGCTGCTGGACTCGGATCTTCTCGTCCAGGCGGCGATCATTGCGGCCGGCGGTGAGGCCAACATGTGGCTACCAATTCGACTCAGCAGCGCAAGGCTATTTGGGTGGCCACTAACTTGGGACGACCGTCCAAATGACGACAAGCGAAAACAATGTACCGACTGTTGAAGGCACAACCACTGACCGCAGGCAACGACGAGGAATGCTGCCAACGTCCAGCTTGACGCCGCAATCAGCGTCTTCGAGAGTTGTTATGGCCAAAGGTCAGAAGTGACAGCGTCATTGAAGCCTGAGCCACGGCTAATGGCTTAGACAATCGCACGCTTCAGTGCAAATTGGCAGGACCAGGCCGATACCGACCCAATACTCGGCGATTGCTAGATTCGGAGCTGGGTTCTGGATCATGAGATAGCGTACTCGTCGAAACATGGCGAGCACGATGCGCTGCTTAACGCCGTTCTTCGAGGCAGCTCGTGAGATGAAGACAGCATGAACTCTTGGTGAGAACATTTGCACGTTTCCGGCTGACGCGACAACGCCGGAGATGTCGCATATCACAGTTATAGCGCGAGACAGAGTTCACATCGAAACGCGAAGCCGCCGGAGCCACTCGGTATCAAGCTCGTGATGCTCGCACTCTACAGGATTGACAACACAACTCCGTCAACGAGCGAGAAATTAATCCAGCATGAAATTTGGAAGCAATTCTGAGACGATTCGGGTTCTTGACCTCAGCAAGCCTGGACATGTACACGATCCATAGCATCCGAATCTGTTCTGCTGCACCGCCGCCAACCGGCTGCAGAACGCCGATGGGCCGTGGGGCGCCAAAACCTTCTACTACGACGGCGTTGGCAACCGCACGACACACATCCTGACGCCACCCGGTGGCTCGGCCTCAACCGAAGTCCTCGGCTACGGCGCAACCCACAACCGCCTCGAAGACATCACGGTCGCCTCAACCACGGTGCGCACCTTCGCCTACGACGCGGCTGGCAATATCACCACCGACACACGTTCCGGTTCGGTCTACGCCTATACGTACAACCATGCCGGTCGCCTCAAGACCGTCAGCCTCGATGGCACGCTGAAGGCCACCTATACGTATAACGGCCAGCAGCAGCTCGTCAGCCGGGTGATCACGAACTCCGGCGCCCTCAATGGCACCACCCACTTCGTGCACGATCCGCTCGGCAACGTCATCGCCGAGGCTGATAGTTCCGGCAACACACTCAGGGAATACCTGTGGCTGCCGGAAACCCAGATCGGGCCGACGCGGCAGGCCTGGGCGCAGGTCGACATGCCGGTGGCCGTCATCGACGACGTCTCCGGCACGCCAGTGACCTACTACGTGCACGTCGACCACCTCAACCGGCCGGTCATGATGACCAATACGTCGAAGGCTTCGGTCTGGGCTGCGACCTTCCTGCCCTGGGGCGGGGTGCACGCCATCACCGGCTCAGCCAGCCTCGAGGCCCGCTTCCCGGGACAGTGGTTCCAGCTCGAATCGGGCTTGCATTACAACTGGCACCGCCACTACGATCCCTCCGTCGGCCGCTACACGCAGCCCGATCCCTTGGGCTTCGTCGATGGGCCGAGTGTCTATGCGTATGCTCGCGGCAATCCGCAAGGGTTGGTGGATCAGGGACCGGCGCCATAGTTCGACGTGAAATCATTCGGTGGGGCACCAGGACTAGCAGGCCTTTGTGCGGCACATCCAATGCATTTGTGCAGGTGGTTGCCGCTGGGACAGGCGGCATACATGTGCTACAGAGCATTCGGCGGCCTTTGCGGGTGGACATCAGAAGATAGCGAAGGATCCTTGTAATACAACTGCTTTACCACGATGAAGCCGATCGGCAGTCGAAACTTTGCCTGACGAAACTCGGAGGCTGGAAGCGGTTCGCTCGAGATCTGTGGAATAATCCGCAAACACTGGCGACTAATGGCCCCGGACCACGCTGGATGTCCGGGCTGACTCCGCTAGATACAAGGTAGAATTATATGGCACCGTTTTCATTATTGGCTGTACGCAACTCTCTTCGGCACGGAAGTCAGCCGCGGCCGAGTCGACATACTTGCTAGCGGTATTCACCATCCCGATGACTGCTAGCAACGATTTCCGATGCCTTTCAACCATCGATGCCCAATACTGCGGTCAAAATGGTGTGCCGCTAAGCGGACCAAATGCGATAATGTCTGTGTTTGGCGTTTTAGAAGCTGACCAGATCCCTGTCCCGGTTGTGGGCACAAGCTTCCTGATTAGAAGCGTGGCTCACTTGCTATTGCGTACACCA
>CAVOJD010000008.1:185000-595146 GCA_963696075.1 uncultured Alphaproteobacteria bacterium
ACTGGCGAGCGGCGCCCTCACCGCCCGCTACACCATTCACGAACAGGTCCAGGTCCGCCGCAACAACCGGCCCTTCATCCAGATCCGCCCCTATTTGCGCATCTCGATGCGCCTTGTGCCCGCATCTCCGACCAATCGCGACGTCATTCCAAACTTCAATCCGATGGCGCTCTATGCCTCAACCGGCGAAGAAAGCGCCTCAAAAGACGACGAAGACACCACAAGCGGGCGTGTCGATGCCCGCGTCGTCGAGCTGCTTGGCGGAATCCTCCCTGGCGCCGATGGCCAGGAACTCGACACCGAGGAAGTCCGCGCCATGGTTCGCGAATTACGCGCCACCAATACGCCCTCCGCCGATCGCCAGTCGCCCAACCTCGACCGCGTCGGCGTCCTCCCGGGCAACCTCACCCCATCCTACATCTCGGCTGGCAATACCTTGATCGAAGGCCCCTCGATCGCCGATGCCATCTCCACCATCGAGCGTCGTGTCACCACCGCCGATCTGAACGACGCCACCCTCGACCGCAGCGAAGTGCGTGTCATCCGCGTCGGACGGCCGACTGAATTGACCGAGATCCTCCAGCAACTGGATGCGCCGAGCTGGCAGACCCGGATCATGGTCGAGGCCGCTCAAAGCGTGCTCGGCGACACCACCCTCCCACAAGGCAATGAGGTCCGCGTTCGCCTCGTCCCCCACGACAACAAGATGGAACCCGAGGCAGTCGCCATCTTCGGCCCCCTCAACCAGCATCTTGCAACTGTCCGGCGCGCCGATGACGGCGAGTTCGTCGCGGATGCGAACTTCGACCCGAACATCTTCATGACGCGGACCAATTTCCAGAATGCCGCGGCCGCCGATGCCTCCCTCTATGCAAGCCTTTACGACGCCGCCCTCACGCAGAACATTCCCCCCGACGAGATCATGAAGATCTTGCGCATCAACGCCTACAACATCGATTTCCGCAAACGGGTCCGCGACGGCGATCAGCTCGAACTGTTCTATGAGCTGAACCAGAAGCCCGACGGTACGACGAGCATGGGCGAACTGCTTTACGTGGCCATTACCGCCGGCGGCGATCGCCATCGCGTCTGGCGCTTCCGCTCCCGCGACGGCACCGTCGAATTCTACGACGAGCAGGGCGAGAACTCGAAAAAATTCCTGATGCGCAAGCCCGTACGCGGCCCCAACGTCCGCCTCACATCAGGCTTCGGCTACCGCCGCCACCCGATCCTCAAAGAACGCCGCATGCACACCGGCACCGACTGGTCCGCCCCGACTGGAACCCCCATCTTGGCCGCCGGCCGCGGCGTGATCGAAGAAGCCAAGCGCAAGGGCGCCTATGGCAACTACGTGCGCATCAAACACGCCAACGGCTACCAGACGACCTACGCGCATATGTCCCGCTTTCACCCTGGCATTCGCCCCGGCGTGAAGGTCCGTCAGGGCCAGGTCATCGGCTACGTCGGCACCACGGGCCTCTCCTCCGGCCCCCACCTCCACTACGAGGTCCTCGTCAACAACCGCTTCGTCGACGCCATCAAGATCAAGGTCCCGCGCGCCCGCAAACTCGTCGCCAAGGAACTGACAGCCTTCCACCGCGAACGCGAACGTATCGAAGATTTGATGCGCCGCTCCCCCGTCCAGACCGCGAGCCGCTGACGGCAACACGGCAACATTGCTTGCCAACCCACAACCCGGCCAACGCCCGATATGCGCCGCCGGACCGACGCGTGACCCGCCTCCAGCGTCACCCGGTCACCGCTCGGCCGGCCTGAGCGAGGTCCGTCCCGCGCTTGGTCATTAAGCCCCACACGCCGCTCTCAATTCTCCGAAACAAACCAAGACCCGGCAGATACCGCCGCACACCGTTGCGCGCGAAAACCCCTCTCAAAGGCAAAGATCGATCCAGGCGACACCCGCCATCGCCCGAGACATGCCGCGGCACGGCGGCGCGCATCCCTTCGCAACGCTGTCATCGTTCAGGCGACAACCTGGGCACATCGTAAGGCAAAAATTACACATCACACCGTCAGTTTGAATTGACACGCTGTTGGGCAGTGCCTAGGCTTCGGTGCCCGAATTTTATTCAACCGGGCACTACGGTCTCGATTTGGAGAACAACAAATGGCCTACGAAAAACAAACTGCCGATCTGGACGATCCAGACCGGATCTGGCCCACAGGACTGACGATCCGGGAATCGGAAGAGCTGCACAAACACGTCATTGACGGTGCACGCGTCTTCTTTGTGATCGCGCTCGTCGCCCACTTCCTCGTCTACGTACTTTCACCCTGGAGCTTCTAACCGTCAGGAGAGTTCATCATGAACCAAGGACGAATCTGGTGTGTCGTGAACCCCACGGTCGGTCTGCCGCTTTTCCTCGGTGGTGTCGCCGTGATTTCGCTAATCGTGCACTTCAGCGTATTAGCCAACACGACGTGGTTCCCCGCCTTCATTCAAGGCATTGTGAAATAAGCTGGACCATGGTCAGAGCCTGTTTCTGACGGGCATCGTACGTCGCGAATCCGTTCAACGGCCAAGCACGTTTGGTGCCCGCCAACCAGGCCTCTGCCCGATAATGCTCCTTCGCCTTTACGGGGCCGAAGCTATGACACCCAACGTAAGATTTTACGCAACTGAGCAGGGCGCAACCGACGTCGAAGCCAGACTGAAGACCGACGGCTTCAACGAGGTCTCGCTCCTGCTGCCAAGCAAGCTCGCTGGCAAGGAAGACGAGGCGATCAGGCAGGCAATTGGTCAAGAACGTCTGCCGGAACGCATGAGCAAGCTTTGCGCCCGTCACCTCAAGGAAGGCCACGCCCTTGTCGCCGTGCGCGCTCCCTTCTGGCACGCTCGCGAAGCACTCGAAATCATGGAAACCGCTGATACCGTCGATAGCGACCTCATCAAGCGTTACGAGTTTTCAAATCCCTCGCCGCTCTCTGACATGATGCGCATGCCGACCCTGTCGAAGGGACGGTCATCGACACAGCTGCTCAGCTCAAGCTGGAGCATGTCCTCGATGTTCGGCCTGTCGCTGCTCTCGAAGGACCCGGCTCCCTTGTCGTCTTCCGTTGGCATGAGTGTTCTCTCGCCACCGAAGAAGAACTGGCGCTCGAGCTTCGGCCTGCCGCTCCTGGGTCGCAGAGCTGACCCGCTCTCATCGATGCTCGGCATGCCGCCACTCAAACGCTCGAGGGGAATCAAGGAATTCAGCTTCGGCATGTTCCCTCTGATCATGCGCAACCCGACCCCCTTCTCCAGCATGTTCGGGCTCAGAGTGCTGCGTCGCAAAGACCCGAAGGATCGCGACTAGGCATGGCGCGCACGCAGGTCTGATCACTGGGTTTAGAGGGTCTGACAATGGGTCCATTGAAGCAGAAATTGACCAGCTTTTACGCTTCACTGGGCTCGCGCTACCTGCCGTTTGCCGACGTAACGACACCTGATCTGCCTCTCAGCCGGCTGTTGCGGCTATCCCTGTTCCAGATCTCAGTCGGCATGACGCTCGTGCTCTTGGTTGGCACCCTCAACCGCGTGATGATCGTGGAACTGGGGGTGCCGGCGACCGTCGTCGGTGTCATGATCGCCTTGCCGTTGTTGTTCGCCCCGTTCCGCGCGTTGATCGGCCACAAATCAGACACCCACCGCAGCGAGCTCGGTTGGCGCCGCGTCCCCTTCATCTGGCGCGGCACGCTCTTGCAGTTCGGCGGCTACGCCATCATGCCGTTCGCCCTGCTCATCCTCGCAGGTCGCGGCGAATCCCATGACGCGCCGCTGTGGTTGGGACACGGCGCAGCCGCACTTGCCTTCCTTCTCGTCGGCGCTGGTGCGCACACCGTCCAGACAGCAGGCCTGGCGCTGGCAACCGACCTGACGCCGCCTCAATCACACGCGCGCGTCGTCGGACTGATGTACATCATGCTGCTCGTAGGCATGATCGTCTCAGCCCTGATCTTCGGCTTCATCCTCTCCGACTTCGCGGCCCCCCGCCTTATCCAGGTGATCCAGGGCGCGGCCGTCGTCTGCCTCGTTTTCAATGCCATTGCCGTTTGGAAGCAGGAGCCTCGCGACCCGCGCCGGCGCCCCTCCGCGGCAAACCAGCCCGATCCAACCTTTGCAGAAGCCTGGGCCAGCTTCTGCCGTGGGCACGATACGGTAAGGCGCCTTGTCGTCGTCGGCTTCGGCACGATGGCCTTCTCCATGTCGGAGGTCCTGCTCGAACCGTACGGCGGTGAAGTTCTCAAATGGACGGTGGCGAGCACGACGCAACTCACCGCACTCCTCTCTCTCGGCAGTCTCGCAGGCCTCATTTTCGGCTCCTATGTGCTGCGCGGCGGCGTCGATCCCTACCGCATCACCTTCCTCGCAACAGCGATCGGCGTGCCGGCGTTCCTGTTCGTTATCGCGGCGGCTCCCCTCCAGTTCGACGCAGCCTTCCTCGCCGGCAACGTGATGATTGGTTTTGGCGCAGCGCTCTTTGCCCACGCCACGTTGACCGCAACCATGAGCCAGGCCCCCCGCGATCAGGCCGGCATCGCGCTCGGAGCTTGGGGCGCGGTGCAGGCGACGGCAGCAGGCCTTGCCATGGCGATTGGCAGCATCGTGCGCGACCTCGTCACCATGTTGCAGGGAACTGGGTCGCAAGCCGGATTCTTCGCCCGCGAGGCGAATGGCTACCTCGTTGTCTACTCGATCGAGATCGTCCTTCTTGGCATCACTGTCGCAGCCTTGCTGCCGCTTATTCGCCGCCGGACCCGCGCCGCAAAGCGCAGCCGCACCGGCACGCGCCAGGCATCACGCGAAGCCGTTCCAGTCCCGGCCCCGAACCCATCCGCCGAAATGACATCCTGAAGGCGCTCGCAATGGCAGTATTCCCAGTCCTGGAACATCCCGATCCCCGCCTCAGGCAGCCGGCAGACCCGGTCACGGCCTTCGATGACGACCTTGCGACACTTGTCGAAGACATGCTGGAGACCATGTACGCAGCCGACGCAATCGGACTGTCCGCCACTCAGGTCGACGTCCACCGCCGCGTCCTGGTGATCGATCCGACCGTCTCTCGCGACGCACCGCAGCTCTTCATAAATCCAGAGATCCAGAGCCGGGCCAAGTTCGCCATCGTCGAGGAAAGCTGTTTGTCGGTCCCGGACATCATCGGCAATGTCGTGCGCGCAACCGAGGTAACCGTAAACGCCTTTGATCGCGACGGCGCAAGCTTCCAGCGCCAGCTTTCAGGCATGGCGGCGGTCAGCCTGCAGCACGAGATCGACCATCTCGACGGCACACTTTTCATCGACCGGCTCTCGATGCTGGAGAGGTTGCGCATGCGCGTCTTCGCCCCCACACTCTTTCGCCGAACGCGAGACCTGCAGCGCGCCGAAGCCGGGCGGCGCTAACGACCGCTTCGCGCCCGCCAGAGGAATAATTAACCTCGGGCCCCCATAATCCGCCGGTCCACACGCTCCATCGAGATCTCTCAAATGCGCCGGCTCATTGCCCTCGGCCTCGTTATCCTGACAGGCCTCGCAGTCGTATTTCCCCCTGAGTGGATCAGGGGACATGAGCGCCGATGGGTCGGTCAGCTCGTGTTGAGCGACCATCTCGCAACGGCCCGTAGTCTCTATGGCGCTATGGCTTATGTGCAGCGCGACCCGGTAGCCCTGAACAATTACCACGCCCTCACCTGGGCCAACGCCGTGCCGGCCGGCGGCCAAGTCCGCAAGGATGCCTCAATGGCAGCGGACCAGGCATGGCGCGAAGCAGGAAAACAGGGTGTTCCCGCCGCCTACTGGAACCTGGCGATGTTCAACATCAAGCGAGGCCGGAAATCCAAACGCAGCGATAGCAACACGACCGGCTGGCTGAGATGGGCGGCACGATCCGGCATTGCCGAGGCGCAGATCCTTCTCGACGCCGGCGATGGCGAATACGATCGCATTCGCGAACTCAAGCAGTTGGGTGATCGCGGCGCCGCCGCCACGATGGCAGCCGTGCTGTGGCACAAGCAGCGCCCCGCAGAAAGCCGCGCGGCATTGCGCCAGGCAGCCGAGGCCGGTCACATCGCCTCCATGGCGCGCCTCGGCTTCCTCCTCGCAAATCAACTCGGCGGGGATGACAAAGCTGATCCCGAGCGTGTCGAAATCGCAGCCGAGGCAGAAAAGTGGCTCACCCGCGCTGCGAACGCCGGCCACGTCCTTGCCGCCTATCGCCTCGGCCAATGCCACGCCGAACCGGCATTCTTCTGCGAAACCCGCGACCCAGAACAGGCCCTCACCTGGTTCACGCGCGCAACCCGCCCCTACCCCAGATTCCAGCCGCCCGAAATGAACCTCGACAGCCAGCACGCCATCCGCCTCGGGATGATGCCGCGCTGGTTCGTCAACCAGTCCGACATCGCAGCCCAGGCGCAGCAGGCCATCGACGAGCTGCAATAGTCCCGCCCAAAAACCAAACGTTAAACGCCAAACGGCCGGCCCCTGCCGGGACCGGCCGCTTCGGACATCCAAGATGCGAGATCTCAGCGTTAAGCCGCCTCGCGGACCGCCTCGCCGTTGATCACAAGACCGCCCTCGCCAGCCGTCACGCGCACTGTCCCGCCGTCCCGGATCGAGCCGCCAAGCAGCATTTCCGCCAACGGGTCCTGCAAGTAGCGCTGGATCACCCGCTTCAGCGGCCGGGCACCATAGGCCGGCTCATAACCGCGTTCTGCCAGCCACGCCTTCGCCGCTTCATCGAGTTCCAGCACGATCTTGCGATCCGCCAGCAACGCTTCCAGGCGCTCGAGCTGGATCTCGACGATTTGCGTCATCTGATCCCGCTGGAGACGCTGGAACAACACGATATCATCCAGCCGGTTCAGGAACTCCGGGCGGAATTTCGACCGCAACTCGGCAAGCACATAATCGCGCACCTGCTCGACGTTCTCACCTTCCGACAGCGCAACCAGCATCTCCGCGCCAACGTTGGACGTCAGGATGATCAGCGTGTTGCGGAAATCGACAGTGCGCCCCTGGCCATCCGTCAATCGTCCATCGTCGAGGACCTGCAACAGGACGTTGAACACATCCGGATGCGCCTTCTCGATCTCGTCGAACAGGATCACCTGGTACGGCCGCCGCCGAACGGCTTCCGTCAGCACGCCACCTTCCTCGTAGCCGACATAACCTGGCGGCGCCCCGATCAGACGCGACACGGAGTGCTTCTCCATGAACTCGCTCATGTCGATGCGCACCATCGCCTGGTCATCATCGAACAGGAAGCCGGCCAGCGCCTTGGTCAATTCGGTCTTGCCAACGCCGGTCGGCCCAAGGAACATGAACGAGCCGATCGGCCGGTTCGGATCCTGCAAGCCGGCCCGTGCACGTCGCACCGCCTTCGAGACCGCCGTAACCGCTTCCGTCTGCCCAACGACGCGCTTGGCAAGCTCCTGCTCCATCCGCAGCAGCTTGTCGCGCTCACCTTCGAGCATCTTGTCGACCGGCACACCCGTCCACCGCGAGACAACATAGGCAATGTGATCCGGCTGCACGGCTTCTTCGACCATCGCCGTGTCGTGTTCGGCGCCTTCGAGTTCGGCGACCTTTTTCTCCAGATCCGGGATCACGCCATAGGCAAGCTCACCCGCCTTCGCGAGATCACCGCGCCGCTGCGCCTGCTCCAGTTCGGTCCGCCGCTGATCGAGCTCTTCCTTGATCTTCTGCGCATCGCCGAGCTTGGACTTCTCCTGCTCCCAGCGTTGCGTCAGCGACTGCGACGTCTCCTCGAGGTTCGCGATCTCCGTCTCGAGAGACTTCAGCCGGTCCTTCGAGGCGTCATCGCTTTCCTTGAGCAGGGCTTCCCGCTCGATCTTGAGTTGGATCAGCCGCCGGTCGATCTCGTCCAGTTCTTCCGGCTTCGAATCCACCTGCATTCTGAGCCGTGAGGCCGCCTCATCAACAAGGTCGATCGCCTTGTCCGGCAGGAATCGGTCCGAGATATAGCGGTTGGACAGAGTTGCAGCTGACACCAGCGCACTATCCGTGATCCGGACGCCATGATGCAGCTCGTATTTCTCTTTCAGTCCCCGCAGGATCGAGATCGTGTCTTCGACTGACGGCTCATCAACGAAGATCGGCTGGAACCGCCGCGCCAGCGCCGCGTCCTTCTCGACGTGCTTGCGATACTCATCGAGCGTCGTCGCGCCCACACAATGCAGTTCGCCCCGCGCCAGCGCCGGCTTCAACAGGTTCGAGGCATCCATCGCCCCGTCCGACTTGCCCGCGCCGACAAGCGTGTGCATTTCGTCGATGAACAGGATGATGCGCCCGCTCTCCGACGTCACTTCGTTCAGAACCGCCTTCAGCCGCTCCTCGAACTCACCGCGATATTTCGCACCCGCAATCAGCGCGCCCATGTCGAGCGAGAGCAGTTTCTTGTCCTTGAGGCTTTCGGGCACATCCCCTTTGACAATCCGAAGCGCCAGACCTTCCGCGATCGCCGTCTTGCCGACACCCGGCTCACCGATCAGGACGGGATTGTTCTTTGTTCGCCGCGAGAGCACCTGCACGGTGCGCCGGATCTCTTCGTCGCGCCCGATCACGGGATCAAGCTTGCCCTCGGCGGCCTGCGCCGTCAGATCGTGCGCATACCGCTTCAGCGCGTCATAGCCCTCTTCTGCACTCGCCGTATCGGCCGTCCGCCCCTTGCGCAATTCATTGATCGCCTGATTGATGCGGTCCGGCTGCACACCGCCCGCCTGGAGGGCCTTCGAAGCCTCGCTGCCCGTCTCAAGCGCAATGGCAAGCAGCAACCGTTCGGTCGTAATGAACTGGTCACCCGCCTTCTCGGCGATTTTTTCAGCCTGATCGAACACCCGCGCGAGTTCCGGCGCGAGATACAGTTGCCCGGCCCCGCCACCCGACACTTTCGGCCGCCCGGCCAGCGCCAGCTCGACATCCTGCAGCACCCGCGCCGGATCGCCGCCGGCGCGCTTGATCAGGCCCGCCGCGAGCCCCTCGCCATCGTCGAGCAGCACCTTGAGCAGGTGCTCCGTTGAGAATTGTTGATGATTTTCTCTGAGCGCAAGGCTTTGAGCAGATTGCACGAATCCCCGTGCACGGTCCGTATACCGTTCAAAATTCATGATGTCCTCCACCGACCGGACCGATCCCGAAGCGATACGGACCCGACGTGATAAATGCTCTTGTCCAACGCCTCTTCGAGGCCGCCGGACATAAGTAGATATGGGACGGTCACGCTGATATTGAAGAGGGCGTGATGCCTCAAAGCGCACTCAAGGCGGAAGGACACCGAAATGACGGATCAGGCCACCACCCCCGCCGGTTTGCCCCGGATTGAAGCCCTCTATCGCTACCCCGTCAAAGGCATGTCGCCTGAGGCTCTGGAGACGGTCCGCCTCGATCCTGACGAGTGCTTTCCCGCGGACCGCAAATACGCCATCGAGAACGGCCCCGGCCGCTTCGACGCGCTGGCGCCGCGCCATCTGCCGAAGATCAACTTCCTCATGCTGATGCGCAACGAGCGCCTCGCAACCCTGAGATCGCTTTTCGATCCCGAAACCGAAACGTTGACGATTTTGCGCGACGGCAGCCCCGTCGCGACCGGCCAACTCTCCACCCCGCTTGGCCGCAAGATGATCGAGCAGTTCCTGTCATCCTATTTTTCAAGGGAATTGCGCGGCGCCCCACGCATCGTCCACGCCCCCGGGCATTCCTTCTCCGACATGCCACTCAAGTGTGTCCACATCGTCAACCTCGAGACCGTCCGCGCACTCGAACGCGTCGCCGGCCGAACCCTCGACCCGCTGCGCTTCCGTGCCAATATTTATCTTGAGGGCGCCCCCGCCTGGTCCGAGTTTGACTGGATCGGCCAGCAGTTCGACATTGGCGCGGCCCGCCTCAAGGTCTTCGCGCGCACCGAACGCTGCGATGCAACCAACGTCGATCCGCACTCAGCCGCACGCGACGCCGATGTGCCGGCCATCCTGACCCGTCATTTTCGTCATTCTGATTTTGGTGTTTACGCGACCGTAAAATCCGGCGGCGACATCAAAACGGGTGATGTCATAGCGCCTGCGCCGGAGTAGATGCGCCTACGCGGGAATAACCCAGCCTGCGCCGGAATAATCCGGCGACAGGCCAGCCGCCTATCCAGCCGCCCCAAGCGAGTAAATCTCGACTGTGAGCAGGCTGCATCACTCAGCAGCCTGCATCAGCACGCAACCGTCAGACGTGCCAAGCTCAGTCGACCGCTTGATCCGCTTCGAGCGATGTGTCTCCGGCCCCATCGCCGTCGTCAGTACTCGGACGACGAACGGGACGCTTCAGAAACTCGGGCTGATCGTCGTTTTCCGCGTACCGCGGTCGCCGCCCGCCTCGGCCACCCTCGCGGCCATTGCCCCCGTTACCGTTCGCATCGCCGCGCTCACCGCCCTCGCTGCGGCCCTCGTTGCGACCCTCGCTGCGATTACGCTGACGCCGTGGCGGCCGCGAATCGTCTTTCTGCTCAGGGCGGTTCGGCTTTGGCTGCGATGGTTGATCCGGGCCACGAGCCTGCTGTCGCTCGCCACCCTCAAAATCATCATCCTCATCACCGGCATCGTCGTCCTGACTGTCTCTGGGACGGCCGCCAGCGCGATTTTCTTCAAGCAACTGCTGCTCGCGATGCGCCATGATGATGCGGTTGTAGTGCTCTGCGTGCTGGAGATAGTTTTCAGCAAGCACGGGATCACCCGACGACAGCGCATCTCGCGCCATCGAGACGTACTTCTCCGCGATATGCGATGGAGTACCCCGAATTTTGACGTCCGGCCCATTGGACTCGTACGTCCGCGTCAGGGGATTCTGGCCTTTACGATTGCGTCCGCGGCCTCGGCGGTTTTGCTGTGCTTGCCTCATGGGCTCCCGTTCTCAGTCACTGCAAAGTTCATTCATGGGAATAGAGTTGTTCGACCCGTGTCCAACGTCGCACCGTTATTGGCTGCGACCGCCCCATGACGAAGGTCGATACAAACAGTGGCACCAGATGCCTCAATCGCGGCTCACAATTTCAGCTGGAGCACTCGCCCAAAGCGGTGCAAATTCGCCGTTAGCCCAACCCGGTTAGATTAAACGGGCAAATCTTTATCGGCCAGCTACGAGCAGTGTACGTAGGATAAGTCCGATTAAGATGTCGCCGAAGCTTTGCTGGTTAAAGGCAGCGATCACGCGCGCCAAGGTTTGTAAATCCTGACCAGCCCTCTATTTCATCAATACTAGCGCGTCCGAATCGCTTTTCCAAGCATTATTCGTAGACCTCAGCTGAATGAGTCTTTCGGGACACACATCGATCAACACCGTTGATATCCTGCCACACCCTCCAGTCAGCGGTCGATCCGAGCGCCGCGTCGAAAACACCGCAAACATCGGCCCGCATGCCCATACCGATCTCGAGAAACACCCAACCATCCGGCACCACGCCGCCCGCCTGTCCGGCGATCTTCCGATAGACATCAAGCCCATCCGCCCCGCCATCAAGCGCCAGGAGCGGATCATGGCATCGCACTGTGGCATCGAGTGCTGCGATATCAGCACCCTTTATGTAGGGCGGGTTCGAAATGAGAATGTCGAACGGCCCCGCCACCCCCGCCAACCCGTCCGCCACCACGAACGCCGCCCGGCTCTCGACCCCGTGCCGCGCCGCATTCCTCCGCGCCGCGTCCAGCGCCCGCGCCGCCAGATCGCTGCCAACCCCCGTGGCTGATGGCAATTCCGCCAGCAGCGAAATCAGCAGGCATCCCGTTCCCGTCCCAATGTCGATAATCCGCAGCGGCGCCTCGATCAGGCCCGCATCGCCCAAGGTCTCCAGCACGGCCGTAACCAGTGTCTCACTATCGGCCCGCGGCTCCAGCGTTGCCTCATTGAGCGCGAACGAACGGCCATAGAAGCTCCGCTCCCCGACGATCCGCCCGATCGTCATCCCATCAACGCGCTTGGTCACTGCCCCATCGATCGCCTCGACCACATGCCCGGCAAGCGGCGTCTCGGGCCGGATGATCAATGTCTCCGGCTGAACGCCCGCGATCTCGCAAACCAGCCGGCGCGCCTCCACGCCCGCGTCTTCGACGCCGCCCGCCCGAAGACGCCTTTGCACATCCCGGACACAGTCCCCGATCATGGCCACGCAGCCGCCCTCCGAAGGCTCAGGCCGACGCGGCATGACCATCCCGCTCGCCGCCCATCTGCGCCAGTTGGCCCGCCTGGTTCTCGGTAATCAACGCATCGATCAGCTCGTCCAGACCGACGCCTTCCATGATCTGGTCCAGCTTGTGGAGCGTCAGGTTGATCCGGTGATCGGTGACACGGCCTTGCGGAAAGTTGTACGTCCTGATCCGCTGGGAGCGATCCCCGCTGCCGACCTGGTCACGCCGCTGATCTGCGCGCTCCTGCGCCGCCTTCTCCCGTTCCATCTCGTAGACCCGCGACCGCAGCACATCCATCGCCAGACGCCGGTTCTGGTGCTGCGATTTCTCCGCTGAGACCACCACGATACCGGTCGGCAGATGCGTAATGCGAACCGCTGACTCGGTCTTGTTGACGTGCTGCCCGCCGGCGCCCGAAGCCCGCATCGTGTCGATACGCAAATCTTCCGGCTTGATGTCCAGATCGACTTCCTCCGGCTCCGGCAGCACGGCCACCGTCGCAGCCGACGTATGGATCCGCCCGCTCGCCTCCGTTGCCGGCACCCGCTGCACCCGGTGGACACCGGATTCATACTTCAGCCGTGCGAACACGCCATCTCCCCGGATCGCGGCCACCACCTCTCGGTACCCGCCAAGCGCGTTTTCGGAAAAATCGACGATCTCGACCGACCACTTGTGCGCTTCGGCATATCGCGAATACATCCGGAACAAGTCGGCCGCGAACAGCGCCGCTTCATCTCCCCCCGTACCCGCCCGCACTTCCAGGATCACGCTGCGGTCATCCGCGGCATCCTTGGGCAGCAATTGGATCTTGAGCGTCTGCTCGACCTCTGCGAGCTGCGGCATCAAACTGTCGAGTTCGCCCCGCGCCAGCTCCACCATTTCCTTGTCGCCATCCTCCGCCGTCATCGCCTCGAGGCCTGCGATCTCTTCGCGAAGATCGTCCAGCCGCTTGATCGTTTGGACGACAGGATCAAGCTGCGCAAACTCCTTGGAGAGCCGGGCAAAGCTCTCCTGATCGAGCGGATTTGACAGCTCGTGCTGCACGGCAAGCCAACGTTCAGTCAACTTGTCGAGCTTATCTTGCGGTATTCCGGTCATGGATCTCGATAACATGCTGCGCGTGACACCAACGGTTCGCTCCCCCTCGCCGGACCTCCGGCAACGCGGGCCTCCCGTCGCTAGATTTCAATGCTGTTCAGTTCAGCGAAGCGTCGCAGATCATCACGCAGATTGCCAACTCTGTCAGGCTCCAGCCGCTCCACGATAAACCCGTGAACGCGTTGGCATTCCAACGAAAGGATCATCGTCTTCACCGGACCGATCGCGGCCGGCGCCATCGATATGGAGCGGAACCCGAGGCCGATCAACGCCATCGCCCCCAACGGATCTGCGGCCATTTCCCCGCACAGTGTAACCGGCACCTTGTGCCTGTCCCCCACCTCCACGATACGCCGCAGCGCACGAAGCGAGGCAACACTCAACGGATCATACCGCGACGCCACCAGCGGATTGGATCGATCCGCGGCAAACAGGAACTGCAACAGGTCATTGCTCCCGACGGAGACGAAATCAACGCGCTCCATCAGGGCATCGAGTTCCATCAGGATACTCGGAACCTCAACCATCGCGCCGACAAGCACACGCTCCGGCAGCGCATGCCCCCGCGCCGCCTGCCCGGCCCATTCGGTGTCGACCAGCTTGCGCGCCTGATCAATCTCCGAGACCGTGCTCACCATCGGGATCATCACCCGCAGCTCACGCCCCGCGGCCGCCCGCAGCATCGCCCGGACCTGCATCCGCAACAGCGCCGGCCGGTCAAGCGCAAGCCGCACCGCCCGCCAGCCGATTGCCGGATTGTCTTCCTTCGGCTGCCGCAAATACGGCAACGCCTTGTCGCCCCCGATATCCAGCGACCTGAAGACCACGGGCCGGCCGTGCGCCGCATCCAACACTTCGCGATACGTCTCGGTCTGCCGGTCAAGCCGCGGAAACGTTGACGCGATCATGAATTGCAGCTCGGTCCGGAACAGCCCGATGCCATCTGCGCCACTTTCCTCCAGATGCGGCATGTCGACCATCAGGCCGGCATTCATCATCATCTGAACCCGAACACCGTCCTTCGTGATAGCCGGCGTCTCGCGCAGCCTCATGAACTGCTTCTGGCGCCGTGCCCTGAACTGCACCTTGTCGGCATACGCAGCGACAATTTCCGGCGACGGACGGACGTGAACCTCCCCCCGCTCCCCGTCCACGATGATCGGATCGTTGGCCGAAACCCGCTCGATCACGCGCTCGATCCCGCCGACCGCCGCAATCCCCAGCGCCTTCGCGACGATGGCAACATGGCTCTGCGCGCTTGCATCCTCGACCACCAGCGCCCGGATGCGGCTGCTGTCGTAGTCGATCAGTTCCGCCGGCCCCATGTTGCGCGCGACCAGCACCGCATCATCCGGCAACTCCGCCCCCATCTGCCACGCATCCGGTCCCCCTTGGAGAACCCGCAACAGCCGGTCGGACAGGTCATCCAGATCCTTCAGCCGCTCGCGCCAGAATGGATCCTGCTGGCGCAGCATCCGCGCCCGCGTCTCGTTGTGGACGCGCTCGACAGCCGCCTCCGCCGTCAGCCCATCCGCCACCGCATCACGCATCCGCTTTGCCCAGCCGCGGTCATGCGCAAACATCCGGTAGGCTTCAAGCACGTCGCGATGTGCACCGGCATGGCTGACCGTCTCGCGCGCCAGCATGTCGTCGATGCCCTTGCGCAGTTCACGCAACGCCACCTCGAGCCGCGCCGTCTCCTCCTCCGGGTCTTCCGCAAGAAGCTTGTTCACCACCACCCGTGGGGCGTGGATCACGACATGGCCAAGCGCAATGCCATCTGAAATCGGCCCGCCCGTCAGCGTCACCGACAACGTTCGCCCGAGTTCTTCGTCCGCGCCCGTCCCCGCGATCTCGCCTGAGACCAGTTGTTCGGCAACCAGCATCGCCGTCGTCTCGAGAACTTCGACGTCATCATCTGAATAGTGCCTGGGCGTTCGGTTTTGCACCGCGATCACGCCGAGCACGACCCCGCCACGCTGCACCGGCACCGCCAGCATCGAATGGTAGGCCTCTTCACCCGTCTCGGGCCGAAACGAGAACGCGGGATGGCTCTGCGCTTCGGGCACATTGATCGCCACGGATAGCTCGGCCGCCCGCCCGACCAGCCCTTCACCGCGGTTGAGCCGGGTCCTGTGCACCGCCTCGGGGTGCAACCCCTCCGTCGCGAACAGCTCCAGCGAACCATCCTGACGCTTGAAGTAGATCGAGCAAACCTCCGCGACCATCAGGCCGGAAATCTGCCGCACGATCTTATCGAGCCGCTCCTGACCACTCCCAGGCACCGACATGATTTCACGAAGACGGCGCGTGATGACCTTCAGGGCCGGCTCTGCCTGCCCCAGGTGATGCGGTTCATCTGTGCGCCTCGTCGCCATCTGCGACCGTCCATGAGTTGTACGTCATTAAAAACTGGAGACGCCATGCATCTCCATTGCCGTCTTGAGCAAGCGGAGCCATCGCGCCGGAGTGGAACCAGATCGGCCATCGCATCGAGCCTGCTGCCACCTCGCCCAACCGGCAAACGCCAGCGCTACTCTTGATCCAGCCCGTAAACCGTGTGCAGCGTTCGCACCGCAAGCTCGGCATATGCCGCATCGATCAAAACGCTGATCTTGATCTCAGAAGTAGTAATCGCAAGAATATTGATATTCTTCTCGGCAAGGGTTCGGAACATCTTGGCCGCAACGCCGGCATGAGACCGCATCCCGATCCCGATCACCGAGACCTTGACCACATCGGCCGAGCTGTTGACTTCCTGATAACCGATCGCGGCCCGCGCGCCGTCCAGGACATGCAGCGCACGATCCAGCTCCGCTGCCTGCACCGTAAACGTCATGTCCGTTCGAAGCCCATCCGACGACAGGTTCTGGACGATCATGTCCACATCGATGTTTGCCTCGGCCAGCGGCCCGAAAACCTGCGCGGCGACCCCCGGCTTGTCGGCCACCCCGAGGATCGTCACCTTGGCCTCATCCTTAGCATAAGCAATTCCGCTGACGACCTGGGCTTCCACGATCTCATCCTCGTCACAAACAATCGTTCCGGCGTCCTGCCAGTTTTCACCCGCACCAACCGGCGTCAGGCTCTCCGGCGGAGCAAAACTTGAAAGCACTCGTGTTCGCATACCATGAACCATGGCAAGCTCAACCGAGCGCGTCTGTAGAACTTTTGAGCCGAGTGATGCCATTTCGAGCATCTCCTCGTAGGCGATCTTATCCATGCGCCGCGCTTTCGGCACGATCCGCGGATCGGTGGTATAGACACCGTCAACGTCCGTGTAGATATCGCAGATGTCGGCATCAAGCGCGATCGCCACGGCCACCGCGCTCGTATCCGATCCGCCCCGGCCAAGCGTCGCAATCCGCTGGCGCTCCGGTTCGATCCCTTGAAACCCGGTGATCACGGCGACTTCACCTTGCGCGAAGCGTTCCTTGATCCGCGTGCCGTCAATCGCATCGATACGCGCTGCCCCATGCGCCGCATTCGTCTTGATCGGGATTTGCCAGCCCTGCCAGGACCGCGCCGAAATACCCATCGACTGGAGTACGATGGCCAGCAGGCCTGCCGTGACCTGCTCGCCCGATGCAACCACCGCATCGTATTCGCGTGCATCATGCAGCGGCGACGCCGCCCGCACCCACTCGACAAGCTGGTTGGTCGTCCCCGCCATGGCCGAAACCACGACCGCGACGCTGTTCCCAGCCTTCACCTCGCGCTGGACATGCGCCGCCACGTTGCGGATACGCTCGATATCTGCGACGGACGTGCCGCCGAATTTCATGACAACGACAGCCATCGGACTTTCCGGGAAATTGGACTGGCGGCAATTGGGAGGGGCATTCTGACAGGCCAGGGACGCAATCCTGGACCCATCATGCGCCGTACACATATATGGATAGGCAAAAACCTGCAACTCGACCGATCGAACAACCCCGTCATTAATTGGATGTATGCCACCCCCTTCGAGGCTCCCGGAACCCACCCTGATGCACAGCGAAAGCCACAACGTCGATCCCCGCGAAGTCGCCCAGTTCGAGGCCCTTTCCGCCGAATGGTGGGATATGGAGGGCCCGTTCGCGATGCTGCATCGCCTCGGCCCCGCCCGCCTCGGCGTCATCCGTGACGCCGCAGCCCGCCATTTCCCCTCGGCCGGCCCCGGGCGCCGGATCCTCAAAGGCCTCCGCTGTCTAGATGTCGGCTGCGGCGGCGGCCTCGTCGCCGAACCCCTGGCCCGTCTCGGCGGCACCGTGACCGCAATCGATCCCGCGCCCGGCAACATCGCAGCAGCCAGCCTTCATGCCGAAGCCGCCGGGCTCACCATCGACTATCGCGCAACCACCGCCGAAGACCTCGCCGCGACCGGCGCGACCTTCGATCTCATCACCTGCCTCGAAGTTATCGAGCACGTCCCGGACCAGAAAGCGTTTGTCGCCACCATCGCGGGCCTCCTCAAGCCGGGCGGCCTCGTCGTCTTCTCGACCCTGAACCGCACGCCGAAATCATATGCGCTGGCCATCGTCGGCGCGGAATACGTCCTCGGCTGGGTGCCGCGCGGCACCCACGACTGGCAGAAATTCGTCACGATCAGCGAATTGAGCGACTACTGTGCGGCAGCCGGCCTGAGCGATCTTCAAAGCGAAGGCGTCGTCTACGACATCATCCAGGATCAGTGGCGCCGCGCCTCCGACACCGCCGTGAATTACATGGCCATTGCCAGCCGCCCCGCCCTCCTCGCCTGATCCCACCTCATGCGGGCAACAAAAAAGGTGCCGCACAAGGTCGGCACCTTTGATGATGAGCAGCGGGTCTCACTGGAACCGTCGGCTTATTTGGGCTGCGCCTCGGGCGTCGCGGGCTTGGCTGCATCTTCCGCCCTGCCCTCGCCCGTTTGCGCGTCCTTCGCCTCGGCTTCCACCTTGTCATACAGGTCGTCGAGCCCCTTGAAGGTCTGCCGCGCCCGCCATTCCGCAATCCGGAACGACCAGCCTTGCGTGTCCTCGGCCACCGCCTTGGCGCTTGCCGCATCCTTCTCGTCTTTCGGCATCGTCACATCGACCGTCAGCCAGCGCTCTTTGTCATCTGTCCCATCGCGCTTCATGCCGACCGCATATTTGGAGCCATCCGCCATCGTCAGAACCGCGACGCGATCGGGCTTGCCGTCCTTCTCCGTGCGCTTGCGCACATCCTGCATCTCGAGCGTCCGCACACCGTTGATCGTTTCATCGACACGGAAACCCGATTTGAGCGCGTGACCGCTCGGAATGTCGACAACCTTGAAGCTGCCGGCCTTCCCCTCGTCGGGCACGACCTTATAAACCGTCGTCTCTCCCTCGCTGACGACCAGCGACGTGATCTTGTCCTTTGCCACACGGAAGAACACCGGCGCGACCCAGTCACTGACATCCATCGGCGCTTTCAGATCGAGCTTTGCCAGCCACGTCTGCTTCTCACCCGGCTTCCTCAGGTACGTGCCCGACTGGCCCGTGCCGAATGCCGCATAGCGGTTCTTGCCCACGACCACTTCGGCGACCGGATCGCCCGATTTGTTGAGAAACCGCACCAGCCGCGAACTCGCGTCCTTCTCTTTCGGATCACCGAGATCAAGCTGCGCGTAGCGCTTCGGGTCGCGCGTCTTCGGCTCGATCAGCTCTGCCTGCGAGAGCTTGACCACGATCTCGCGGACTTTTTTCGCATCGACCGGATATCCGCCGCGCTCGACAATCCCCCAACCCTTGCCGTCATCGGTTTTCTTGAGCGTGATCGTCTTGCCGCCCTGCTCCAGAACGACCTGATGAACGTCACCCGACCGGCTTTCGAGCGCAGGAAACACCTTCTGTCCCGTCACAACCTCTTGATCGAGCGTATTGTAGGCGCTGTGCACAACCCCT
Organism: uncultured Alphaproteobacteria bacterium; assembly: GCA_963696075.1. Lineage (GTDB taxonomy): Bacteria > Pseudomonadota > Alphaproteobacteria > Rhizobiales > Hyphomicrobiaceae > CAJQQK01. The sequence continues at coordinate 204,175 of CAVOJD010000008.1, forward strand.
GCTGCGATCAACGAAATGAGCGCAGCGAGCGCCAGCAGATTGAATTGCCTGGTCTCCATCATCTCTCTCCGTTGGCCTAAGTGCGCTTGGCGGACTGACGCCGCCGCATCGCCGCAAACGCGAACCCGCCCGCCCCGATCAGGATCGGCACGAGAGCAATGTTGATGAACTTCACCCAACCCTCGAGCTTCTCGATGTCGGAACGAAGCGCATGCTGCACGTTGCGCAATTCACGCCGCGTCTTGATCATCTCCGTCCGCGCGGTCTCGATTGTCTCTTTGTCCTTGTCCGTCAGGGCAAGCGTCACGGCGCCATCCTGGCCGGTGCGCTGCTGCACTTGCGCAAGCTGCTTCTGCAGCCCCTCGAGCTTGGTCATCAATTCCTGCTCGTTCTTGCGGTACTTCTTTTCCGCCTCACGCCTGAGATCGTTCACCACCGTGAACGGCCGGTCATCAACACCACGCCCCCTCAGCCCGGAAAGCGCCTGACCACCGGAGAGATTCTCGAGCGCATTCATGACGAACACCGCGTTGTGCGAGTTCGGCATCGCAAGCTCCTGCCCGAACACCTGGCGCACCTGCACCCAGAAATCGTCATAGAGCAGGTCACTGTCACCAACCAGAATGGCGTTTATCGTGCCCGACTTGACCTGCACCTGCTCTTCTGGCTGGCCATCCTTGTTGCCACTCGCATCGGCTTTCGCCGCCTCATCTTTCTTATCAGTCCCGTCCGCCTTGCCGGGCGCCCCGTCCGGGAACGCCGTCTGGATCGGTCCGGTGACGCGCGCCGCCAGCAGCAATGCCTTGTTGCCGGCCTGATAATCCCGCAGCAGCCCGACGATATCCGGCATCGGCCCGGCAAACTTCGCCGCCTCGATTTCCGTCGCCCGGTTGGACGTGGCAATGAACGGTTCAAACGTCGTCTTCGCGTCCGCGATGGCCTCGAAGTGGCCTGGCGTCGCCAGGTTCACGAGCTTGACGCCGTCGGTGACGACCTCTTTCTGTTCGAGGTTTTTATCCGTCAGCCCCAGCCACGCGACATAATCGGAGACGACACCGGTCGCCCCGCCCGACTGCACCCGCCGCGCGTTCTCGTCATCACCAACCACCTTGGTCGGGTCGAACTTGACCCCCCACGCCGTCAGCAACTTCTTGAGTTCGTCGTTTTCGCGCCCGCCGCCCAGCGCCGGATTGGACAGTTGTCCGATTTCCGAAAGCGGATCGAGGAACGCAAGCACCCGCCCGCCGCGCAACACGAACTGATCGATCGCATAGGCGCCCTTGTCCGTCAGCGCGATCGGATGGACCAGCATCACGACATCAACATCTGCCGGGATGAACTCCTGGCTCATCGTCAGCATCTCGACGTCGAAGAAGTCTTCGATCTGGCTCATGATCTGCCACGGCTTGATCTGCTGCCCCTGCGGCGTCATCCCGCCATTGATCTGCAGCCCCGCGATGATCCCGATCTTCGGCTTCTTCGGGTTCGACAGCTTATGGACAAGCTTCGTCATGTCGTATTCGAGGAAGCTCTCACGCTCCGGCGTGAAGAACGGCACGATCTCCTGGTCGTCCGTGCTGTTTGTTGCAACCAGGCCGAAATAGCCCTTCTCGCCCTGCGTCCCAAGCCGCACCCCGGAAAGACCGGCAGCCTCCGCGCGATCCTCGGCATCGGAAAACGGCGCCGGATCGATGAACGAGACGTTGAGCCTGCCCCCCGTCATGTTCTGGTAGCGCTCGAACAAGCCACGCACCCGGTCGAAATAGCGCTTGTGCTGGGCCGACAGTTCACCCAGCCGATCCGAGAAATAGACCTTCACGTCGATCGGCTCCTCGATCGTCTCCAGCACGCGTTCCGTGCCTTGCGAGATCGAATAGAGCTGCGCGTCCGTCAGGTCCGCCGTCGCGTTCTTGAACATCGACGAGCCGATGATATTCACCGCCAGCAGGATGATGCCGCCAAGCGCGATGCCAATCCACGCCAGCGTCCGTGGACTTGCCCGCTCGGGCAGCGATGCTGCTTCCCCGGGCGCCAGAAGCACCCAGCCGCCGAGCTTGTCGAACCATGTCACCGACTTCGCGGAAGTCTGATTTGTCTGCTTGTTGTCTTCTGCCATGACGCTCTCCTCACTCGGCCTTTTTCTGCTCGACCGCGAGCGTGTTTGCGAACAGGAAGAATGCGATCATCGAAAGATAGAAGATCACCGACGGCAACCCGATCAGCCCGCGCGTGATCTGTTCGAAGTGCGACAGGAAGCTCATCGACTCGAGACCGGAGACGATGAACGCCGGCGCCCATTCCCGGAAGAAGCCCAGCACCAGATTGAGCCCCGCCATGATGAACAGGAAACAGATCAGCGCCGACACAATGAACGCGATGACCTGGTTCTTCGTCAGCGCGGAAATGAACGAGCCGATCGACAGATACGCCCCCGCCATCAGGAAGCTGCCGATGTAGCTGGCCAGGATCACGCCGTTATCCGGCTCCCCGAGCATGTTGACGGTAATCCAGATCGGGAACGTCAACACCAGCGCGACGCCGATGAAGCCCCACGCCGCCAGAAACTTGCCCACAATCGCCTGCCATGGCGCAATCGGCAGCGTCATGAGCAGCTCGATCGTCCCCGCTTTGCGCTCCTCCGCCCACAGCCGCATCGCCACCGCCGGCACCAGCATCAGATAGAGCCAGGGGTGATACTGGAAGAAGGGATAGAGGTCCGCCTGTCCTCGCCCGAACAGATTGCCGACGTAGAATGCAAAAGCACTCGTCAGCGCAACGAAGATGACGACGAAGACGAACGCGAGCGCCGTATTGAAGTAGCCGGCAAATTCGCGCTTTGCGATGATCCAGACGTTACGCACCGGCCCCTCCATTGTTTGCTTGGGCGATCACGTTGGCAGCCCGCGCTTCAGCATGGGTGTCATGTGTCGTGATCTCGCGGAAGACATCATCGAGCCGGCCCCGCTCGACATAAATCTGGTCGACCGTGATCGACTTGTCGCGCAGCGCCGAAGCGACCTCCGAGACGATCTCGCGGTGACCGTTGGCAAGCGCCCTGAACTGAACCTGCCCGTTCACGCGCGCCACTTCTTCGACACCGCTGACATTGGCAAGCCCCTTGAGCACGGCCGCCGCCGAAACCGATGCCGCCTCGGGCACATCGACCGTAACGGCGTTGTGATACGGCAGCCGCTTCTGCAGCTCTTCCGCCGTCCCATCCGCCACCACCCGGCCGCGGTCAATGATCACCGCCCGCGTACAAACCGCCTCGACCTCTTCGAGGATATGCGTCGAGACAACGATCGCCTTGTCCGCCGCCATCTCCTCGATCAGCGAGCGCACATGGTATTTCTGGTTGGGATCGAGGCCATCGGTCGGCTCGTCCAGGATCAGGATTTCCGGATCGTGCAGGATCGCCTGCGCCAGCCCGACGCGGCGCTTGTAGCCTTTGGAGAGCGTCTCGATCCGCTGCTCCATCACGCCGTGAAGCCCCGTTTTCTCACCCGCCACCTCAACCTTGCGATCGCGGTCAGCGCCATCAAAGCCCCGGATCTCGGCGACAAACTTCAGGAACGATCGCGGTGTCATGTCGCCGTAGGCCGGTGCGCCCTCAGGCAGATATCCGATCCGCCGTTTCGCTTCCAGCGGACGCTCGCCCATATCGGTGCCGCCAATCAGCACGCGTCCCTCATCAGGCTCGAGAAAGCCCGTGATCATCTTCATGGTCGTCGACTTGCCAGCCCCGTTCGGGCCCAGAAAACCCAACACCTCACCGCGCGCGACGCTGAGAGTAATCCCGTTCACCGCGGTAATATCGCCAAAGCGCTTGATCAGGCGTTCGGTTTTGATCAGCGATGGTTTAACCGGTTCCGTCATGAGATCCCTGTATTCTGTTTCAGCCTGAAGTCTGGCCTGGCAAATGCCGCCTCACGTCTCGTTGAGACGCTGGGACCAGTCTCCAAATCGAACGGCGGGGGCAGGCTCCCGGGATGGGTCTGCTGTTGGTGTGTCCGGCCGCGCTCCAACCCCGGACAAGCTCGGAGTTAGTGCAGCCGATGGCACTGTCAACCTTCGAGTGCCAGTCGCAATGGTCGAAAGTCAAGGCCGACCGCAAAAAGACATGAAATTCTAAGGCCGTGAGATCATGGCTGGAAACCAGCCTTAACGCCGGAAAAGACGCGCATCCTGGGGCGTTGGGTCGTGTGGCAGGCGCTGGCGGGCGTTTTCCCTGAGCGCCTCTGCGATCAGCGTATCGAGCAGTTCGGAGAACAGGATCGGCTCCGCCATCGCCTCCCACAGGAAGTAGCCGAACGATCCGGGACACGGATTGACCTCGTTGAGCCATATCTCTCCGGTGACCTCGTTACCGATGAAATCGATCCTGGGTGCCCCGGTCCCATTGACCGCCGTGAACGCCTCGTCCGCCCAGGCCCTGATCTTGTCTTCAAGTCCTTGCGGCAACGTCGGATTGAGCTCCCGCGTCAGCGACAGCATGCCCTCGCTGCTCTGCCCGGGCGTCTTCGCCCCGCCCGTCTTCTTACCCCCGCCGGAGAGGTATTTCTCCTTAAAATCCAGTAATTCTTCCGTCCGCTTCGGCCGTTCGATCGCGGACGTCCTCACCGCGCCGTCGATCCGCGCGACAGCCACGTTGTATTCGATCATGTTCTCGACGAACGGTTCGAGGATCGCGCTCGTATCGTACTGGAAGATCGCCGGCAGCACTTCCGCCAGCGCCTCCAGGGTCTGAACCTTCGCAACGCCGATGCTCGATCCCAGGTGCGTCGGCTTGATGATCCAGGGCCCCTTGAGATCGCCGACGATGTCACGAAGCTCGGATTGAGGGATCAATAATCCCTCCTGCGGCCGCTTGATTTCGCGAAACGGCAGCATCTCGATCTGGGTCCCCGCCAGCATCCGTTTCGTCGCGACCTTGTCCATCAGAACGGCCGACGCCATCGTCCGCATGCCGGTATACGGCACCTTTGCCGTCTCGAGCGCGCCCTGCACCTGACCATCCTCCCCCACAAGTCCGTGGAAACAGGGAATGGCGACGTCAAAGGCGATGCGCGACGCCCCGCCCGACAGCCCGAGCCGCCCCAGTCCGGCCCGCGCCAGCAGCCCGGCATTGACCTTGATCAGGCCAGGTTTCTGGTTTGCCGTCAGATCCAGCGTCACCTGGTCGAGTGTCTTCAGCGTCTCCTCGGACGGCAGATACGTCTCGCGGCGCGACAACGCCGCCCCCGTCCACCATCGCCCATCCGTCGCCAGATAGACCGGCACAACCTGATAAAGGCTCCGGTCGAGCGCCCCCATCACCTGCAGCGCGGAAACCACGCTGACATCGTGCTCCGGCGAACGTCCCCCGAAGAGGACGGCAATCGTCTTTTGAGCCATCACCCGCTCCCTCGATCCACCCCGCGGCGCCCAACAGCCTGACAGCGCCCGTCTATCGTCCGGCAGAATAGGCGAATTCTGCTGACTGCAGCATGATTTAACCAATCTCAACAAAACCAAGCTACGATTTCCAAATCAAACCGTCTGCCCCGGCACCGACGCCATACTGCAACGCTGTCGGTTTGGCCAATGCCGCCCCGCCGTTTTCCAGCTTGCCGCCCCGGCGACGTTTACCACGCTTGCGCCGATCCCGCCGCCATCCGATAAACCCGCCCGATGACCACCGAATCACCCAACACCGCCGGCTCGCCCATGTCCCCCGATAGCGGACCGGACTACGACCTCGCCCGCCTCGCCGTCGACCGTCTCGGCGGGCCAGGCGGCCGCTTTCATTTCGTCTGGGGCCATGGCTGGGGCCAGAACCGCGACGCCATGAAGGGCCTCGCCCAATCACTCTTCGCCCTCGGCACCCACGATTTCCTCGATTTTCCAGGCTTCGGCGCCTCCCCCCGCCCCGCAGCGACCTGGACCACCGCCGACTACGCCGACCTTGTCCACCGCTGGCTCGCGGACAACAAGACCGGCGCCCCCGTCGTCTGGGTCGGCCATTCCTTCGGCGGCCGCGTCGGCATCCAGCTCGCAGCCCGCCACCCCGATGCCGTCGCCCACGTCGCCTTGATCGCAGCAGCCGGCCTGCCCCGGCAACGCTCAGCGATTGAACAGGCACGCCTCAAGGGCCGCGTCTGGACCTACAAGACCCTCAAACGCCTCGCCCCCCTGGCCGGCATCTCCGAAGACGACCTCCGCCGCAAGTTCGGCAGCGCCGACTACCAGTCCGCCGGCGCCATGCGCGACATCTTCCTCGAAGTCATCCGCGAGGACCTCACCGACCAGGCCCGCCGCATCACCTGCCCCGTCCAGCTCATCTACGGCGGCGCCGACACCGAGACCCCGCCCGAGATCGGCCGCCGTCTGGATGCCCTCATCCCCAATTCCCGGCTGACCGTCCTCGATGGCCTGGACCATTACTCCGTGCTCGGCGACGGCCGCCATCAGGTCGCCAAACGCCTGAAAACCTGGCTTGAGGAGACCGCCAAATGACCTGGGCCAGCCTCTCCGCGCTCTTCGTCCTGTTCGCCGCCATCGTCTTCGCCGCCCGGCGACTGTTGCGCTACCTGCACATCTTCCAGCAGGAAGAATACGACGCCGGCCGCTTTCTCAACTGGCTCTTCTCGTCCCTGACCTTCGACAAGAAGCTCACCGCCGCCCTTGGCCTGCTGATCATCCTCGCCGCCACCACCAATGTCGGTGCGATCACGCTCAACCTGGCCTTGGGGCTGGCCTTCGCACTCAGCGCCACCTTGGAAGCCGATCCCCGCGCCGACGCCAAGAAAAAGCTCGTCCTCACCCAGCGCGCCACCCGCATCCTTGGCACCACCTTCCTGCTCGCCTTCATCGCCGCCTGTCTGGCCCTCACGTTCGCCGCCCCCTGGTCATGGCTCGTCTTCGTCCAGCTCCTGCCCGTCATCCTGGTCGCCGCCAACGCCCTCCTCGCACCTTACGAAAAGCGCATCCAGGACGGTTTCCGCCAAAGCGCCGAAGCCCGCCTCGCCGAAGTCGACCCGACCGTCATCGGCATCACCGGCTCGTTCGGCAAGACCTCCGTCAAGCACATCCTCGGCCACGTCCTCGAACTCAACACCAACACCCTCTACACCCCCGGCAGCGTCAACACCGTGATGGGCATCAGCCGCATCATCAATGAACGCCTCGCCGACGATTGCCGTTATTTCATCGTCGAGATGGGCGCCTATGGCGTCGGGTCGATCAAACGCCTGACGGATTTCACCCCTCCGAAACACGGCATCCTCACCGCCATCGGCGCCGCCCACTACGAACGCTTCAAGGACCTCGAAACCGTCGCCCGCGCCAAATTCGAACTCACCAACGCGGTGCAAGCAGCCGGCGGCAAAATGGTCATCGACGAGCAGATCCTGGAGCGCGCCTACGCCCGCGAACGCGTCGACGCGGACCGGGAAAGCTTCATTATCGTTGGTGAAAGCGACGCCGCCGACCTGAAGATCCGCTCGATCACCCAGACCGAGCGCGGTCTCACCGTCACTCTCGATGAAGTCGGCGAAACCGTTGAACTCTTCGCGCCCCTCTACGGCACCCACCACGGCCGCAACATGGCGCTCACCTACGCCCTCGCCCGCCATCTCGGGCTCGACCGTGACCGCATCCTCACCGCGCTCCGCTCAACACCGCAGGTCGCCCACCGCCTCGAAGTCAAGCGCCCGGCCTCCGGCGTCATCTACCTCGATGACGCCTACAATTCGAACCCCACCGGCTTCGCCAGCGCCCTCGACCTGATGCAGATCCTGAAGCCCGACACCGGTCGCCGCATCCTCGTCACGCCCGGTATGGCGGAACTGGGCGAAAAGCACGACGAGGACCACCTCACCCTCGGCAAGAAAGCCGCCGCCTCGGTCGACATCGCCCTCATCGTCAAGCCCGAACGCATCCCCACTTTCCTCGACGGCCTCGCAGCCAGCGCCGCCACCCACCCCGGCCCAGAAGTCCACACCTTCGACACCTTCGCCGCCGCCCGCGCCTGGCTCGACCAGAACGAAAAAGCCGGCGACGTCGTCCTCATCGAAAACGACCTCCCCGACCTCTACGAACGCACGTTTCCAACTTGAAACTCATCAGCGCTGTGTTAGCCGCTTGAAGCCGAACGCGCCTCACCCATAAACGTCATCCCAGTGCTTGTCACACCGCTATCCCGTTAGGCTCGCTGTGGTGAAGCAAATTTAGGTGTCATCCCGACCGACCGTAGGGAGAGCCGGGACCCAGGGCCACTTGCCGAAGCCTCGAAGTCTCCTGCCCTGGGTCCCGGGTCTGCGCTGCGCTCCGCCCGGATGACACAATTAGAATCGGCACGGGTCATAACTGCAGCCACCACCCGTAGGTCAGGCCTTTTCGGCCCGACATTCGGCACTCGCTCGCAATAACGGCGTGCCGGAATGGACCTATGATGTTCGTCCCGCTACACGCGCATGCCATGACGCGCTGTTGTCGGGCCGAAAAGGCCCGACCTACCTGCTATTTTTCGAGGCAATCTTTTCTTCACATAACCCAACATTCCCACAACAATTTTGTTGGGCTACGCGTGGGGCTAGTACCGGGTCTCAAGGCGAATGCTCAGGCCACGCTAACCCCACCTACGGCCTGACACATGCTACGGGCTGCTCCTATCGAGTTATTGAACTCCAACGCTGCAAGCGCCTGCGGTCCGATTGGAGATCCGACCCCGATGCCGAAGCCGTTCTCCATGTCGGTCCAGGGTCCCGGAGCGAATGGATCTACCAGAGCGAGTGATGGAAGCGTAAAATCATCATCGGTGCCGCGGTAGCCGATGATTTTCGTGCCGTCGCTTAACGTGTATTCCTGCGCGAAGAAGCCAATTGTTTCTGATCGAGTTTCGGCGCCGAGAGCGCCAACTAGGCTCCATTTTGATCACCAGACGAACTTCCTATCGTCGCATCGCCAATTTGGCCGGTTCCTCGGACAGGTCAAGCCCGACATTGTAGCCGCGATGATAAACATCAATGCCAGAACAGCGCGAAACAGATCATCTTTCGAAATGGTATCGGTCATAGACATCACTGTCTTCCAGTACCTTGTCAGTTTCAATGATTTGACCGATTGGCAAGTAGTGTATCATTACGACCGAGCCTCAATCATCGCCGGAGGAGCATCGTTCTATCTTTCGATCAATCTCGATCTTCGCGGGTCCATCGCGGTAAGCCGAAAGCCATAGTGAGACCATTCGGCAGTCGGTTCATGAGCTTTTCGTCGGACGTTCTCGATTGAGAAAGTCATCAAATCAAGGCTTCGTCCTGGAACGATTGAGCATTTCCAGGCCCAATAGCTGTATCCGAAGGGCGGCCCAAGCCTTTGAGAGGGAACGGCCACCCAAGACGGGATTTATGTTCGCTTTGGGGTCGACCGCCGGAAGTGGGAAGATCTGACGCGGCGTTTCATTGGCATCGGGATGCAGCGGCCAATTTTTCCCGAAGTATCGGCCGCTTCCCAATCGAGGCACGTATATTGACCACGGCAGTCGGCAAAGGAGACACCCATTCGCTGTGATGCCTGGCGACATGATCGAAGCCACGGAGATTGCCGCTCAGAGATCGCGAAGATCACCGCGCCATCAGGGAGCGTGATCATGGGCGCAACGCCCTTGGCCGAAAATAACGGTAAGCATCCTCCGCTTGCCCCGCTGCCGCTGAAGCCCCACCATGGACACGAGTTTACTTCCTGCCTCGCCTCGATCACCGACGATGCTGAGTAGGGCGTTCCATCGACCCGCACATTGATCGTCAGTTTGTAGCGGAACGTCTCGCTGGTCGGCTGGCCGTCACCCCAAAATAGATATACGCCCACCATGAAGGCGAGGATCAAGAAGACGGGGCCAGTTCCCTTCAGACCCATGTTGATCGGCCTATTTTGGCTACGCAGTCTACTGCGGTGACTTTCCTGCAGCTCGCTCGTGACATGTCAAACCTCGGCGTTCTCAATTGGTCTGACCCCAAGCTTGGCCAATGCTTCGGGCCCAACCAAGCGCGTGACAATCGGATGAATGCGCATCTGCGTGTCCTCGGTAGTGGGCCTGCTGGTCGCGCTTACCACCCGTAGGTCGGAACCCTTCGGCCCGACACGCCTCGTCACGCTCCCCTCGCAGCCATCGCCTCAATCCGCGGCGCCAACGCCCTCAGATCATACCCCGCTTCAGCCGCCTGACGCACAATCTCCGCTGTTTCCATCTTCCCCGCCTGCGACATCGCCCACAGCATGATGCACCTGGTCCCCGATCGGCAATACGCCAGCACCGGCCCCGGCAGCCCATCCACGATCTCGCCGAACCGCACGCCTTCTTCATCCGACATCTGCCCGCTGATCACCGGCTGCCAGACGATCTCAATCCCCTTGGCCTTCGCCGCCGCCTCGATCTCGCCGAACGCGACCTGATCGCCCGACTCCCCATCCGGACGGTTGCACACGATCCCCTTGAACCCCTGGGCCGCAATCGCATCCACATCCGCCACGCTGATCTGCGGCGACACCGAAAAACTCTCTGAAACCCGGCGTACCTGCATGAACCTGTCTCCTGTTCGTAAGCCCCGGACCCGTCCACAATGACCGGACCACGTCTACCGAGCCATGATCTAGCACACGGCCTGTTCGCACCGAAATGTGCCCGCCCGCCGCAACGCGACTCCCCTGCGTTGACCGCCCCGCCAATCCATCAATTGACGCAGCCCCGCCAAGGTGCTCCGTTCTCGAAAACCGCATCCCACCGCCTCCCGACAGAGCACCCCATATGACCGATCTCATCGAACGCCCGATCTCCGCCCACGCCGCAAGCTTCCGCACCGGCGAAACGACGCCCACCGACCTCATCGACGCGACCCTCGCCAACATCTCCCGCCTTGAGGACAAACTCGGCGCCTTCGAGATCGTCCTGGCCGACACCGCCCGCGAAGCCGCCGAAGCGGCCACCAAAGCCATTCACAGCGGCCACCGCATCGGCCCCTTCCACGGCATCCCCTTCGCCCTCAAGGACCTTGTTGACGTCGAAGGCCACAGAACCACCGGCGGCACCCGCCACCGCGAAGATCATGTCGCCGAGACCTCCGCCACCATCGCCCGCCGCCTCATCGCCGCCGGCGGCATCCTCGTCGGCAAGACCAAGACCGTCGAAGTCGCCTATGGCGCGTGGGGCACCAACCAGGTCCGCGGCACCCCCTGGAACCCCTGGGACCCGGAGACACACCGCATGCCCGGCGGTTCATCCTCCGGCTCCGGCGTCGCCGTCGCAGCCCGCATGGCAACCTGCGCCGTCGGCACAGACACCGGTGGCTCCGTCCGCATTCCCGCCGCCGCCTGCGGCCTTGCCGGCCTCAAGGTCACCGAAGGCACCCTACCCCTCGACGGCATCGTGCCGCTGTCCCACACCCTCGACACCCCCGGCCCCATGGCCCGCTCGATCGAGGATGCCGCCATCATGTTCGAGGTCATGGCTGGCCGCCACCCCGCCGATACCGACCGCGACCTGACCCAGCGCACCGGCCTCTTCGCAGAGATGGACCGCGGTGTTGCGGGCCTGACCATCGGCTGCCTCACTGCACGCCGACCGTGACGGCATCGACGCAGACGTACTGGCCCACTACGACGACGCCATCGCCCGCCTGAAGAAGCTCGGCGCCGAAATCGTCCCCTTCGCCCTCCCCGTCCCGATCGAGCACATGAAGCGCGACGTCGGCACCCTTATCTCGGCCGAAGGCTACTTCCACCACGGCGACATGTACGAAACGCCCTCGAACCAGGTCGACACCGACGTCGCCCCCCGCATTCTCTACGGCGCCAAGATCCCGTCCAAACAGTACATCCAGGCCCTCGTCCGCCGCCTCACCCACAAGGCGGAGACACTGAAGGCCATGGACGGCCTCGCAGCCTTCCTCACACCCACCATGCCGATGCTCCCCGAACCGATTTCCGACGTCGACCAGTCCGGCACGCCGGCCGTCTTCACCCGCGGCATCAATTATCTGGGCTTCTGCGCCACGGCCCAACCGATCGCGCTTACGGACGCCGGCCTGCCGACCTCCCTCCAGACCGCAGCCCGCCCCGGCGACGAAGCCATGGCCATCCGAATTGCAGCAGCATTCGAGCGCGACGCGCCCCCGATCGGCATCCCGCCAATGCTCCGCAGTTGACAAGCCGCCGCCCAAGCCATCGCAACTCGAACCGCTGGTTGCTATATTGGGAAATGAGATCAATCTGCCGGGCTGACACCATCACCCGTCGCCCGGCGAACGATGATGCGCACGCGTCGAACCAACCGGAACCAGGCCCGCCATGACCGAACCCGCAACCTCCCAAACCCCCATCCTCGACCAGGCAGCCCACTGGCTTGGCGAAGGCCGCAACGTCGCCATCGCCACCGTCATCGAGACCTGGGGCTCCGCCCCCCAGCCCGTCGGCAGCCAGCTCCTGATCGACGCCGAAGGTAATTTCGAGGGCTCCGTCTCCGGCGGCTGTGTCGAAGGCGCCGTCATACTCGAAGCCGCCGACGTCATCTCCAGCGGCAAGCCCACCGTCATGGAATTCGGTGTCGCCGATGAAACCGCCTGGGAGGTCGGCCTCGCCTGCGGCGGCCGCATCAAGGTCTACGTCGAACCCGTCATCCGCGACTGACCCTGCCCCGCCCACCTTGGAAGAATAACGGCCCGTCCCATGAAACTGAGCGACATCGAGAAACTGAACGCCGCGATCTCCGCCCGCCGCCCGATGGCGCTGGCGACCTGGGTCAGCGCCGGTCGTCAAGAACTCTTGGCCCACCCCGACCTCGGCGATACGGCCGAGATGTCAGCGGATCTGGCCGACACCCTGCGCGACCGCTTCCGCACCGACCGCAGCGGCATCAGCGAAATCGAAGGCGAACCCGTCTTCATCCGCGTCTACAATCCCTCACTGCAGATGATCCTCATCGGCGCCGTCCACATCGCCCAGGCCCTGATCCCCACGGCAAAGGCGTTGGGCTACGCCCCCCTCGTCATCGACCCGCGCACCGCCTTCAACAGCGAGGAACGCTTCGCCGACGTCCCCCGCGACACCCGCTGGCCGGACGAGGCGTTGGCCGACCTCTCCGTCGACGCCCGCACAGCCTTCATTGCCCTCACCCACGATCCCAAGATCGACGACCCTGCCCTTGAAATCGCACTTGCCGGAAACCCGTTCTACGTTGGCGCCCTGGGCAGCCGCCGCACCCACGCAAGCCGCGTCGAACGCCTCACGGCCAAGGGCATCAGCCAGGATCAGCTCGCTCTGATCCACGCCCCCATCGGCCTCGACATCGGCGCCATCGGCGCGCCCGAAATTGCCGTCTCCATCATCGCCGAAGTCACCGCAGCCCTGCGCGGCAAGCAGACCCGTCCGGAGCCGGCATGAAGTTTGGCCCCCGCCATCCCCATGACGCCGAAGGCGCGATCCTCGCGCACTCCGTGCGCCTCGACGGCGGCACGATCAAGAAGGGCACTCGCCTGACGGGCGAAGACATCGACCGGATCACCGCGGCCGGCATAACCCGGATAACCGTTGCAGCCCTCGATCCCGGCGATGTCCTCGAGGATGAAACCGCAACCCGCCTCGCCGCCGCCATTACCGGCCCGGGCATCATCGCAGCCCCGGCATCGACCGGCCGCGTCAACCTCTATGCCGCCGCCGCCGGCCTCCTTGAATTCGACCGCGCAAGCCTCGTCGCCCTGAACCTGATCGACGAAGGCATTACCGTCGCAACCCTCCCCCACCATGCCCGCGTCGAAGAAGGCCGCATGGTCGCAACTATCAAGATCATCCCCTACGCCATCGCCGCGGCCTCCCTGGAAAGGGCCCTCGCCGCGGTCCAGGCAAGCGAACCGTTCATCTCCCTTCACACCTTCAAGCCACACCGCGCAGGCCTCATCCTCGGCCGCGCCCCCGAAACGAAGACGAAGCTGATCGAGAAGCGCGAGATCATCACCCGCACGCGCATTGAAGAACTCGGCAGCACCCTCGACAACACCGAAACCGTCGACCAGGACGTCCCCGCCGTCGCCGCCGCCATCACCCGCGCCGCCACAGCCGGCCTCGATCCCATCCTCGTCTTCGGCGCATCGGCAATCGTCGACCGCGGCGACGTCATACCCGCCGCCATTGAAGCCGCTGGCGGCGAAGTCCACCACTTCGGCATGCCGGTCGATCCCGGCAACCTGCTGCTGCTTGGCGACCTCCACGGGCGCACCATCATCGGCGTGCCAAGTTGCGCAAGCTCACCCAAACTGAACGGCCTCGACTGGGTCCTCGAACGCACGCTCGCAGGTCTGCCGACAACCTTCGCCGATCTCGCCGAAATGGCGGCAGGCGGCCTCCTCATGGAAATCACCTCCCGCCCCCAACCGCGCGAAGCGCCACTTGATCCCGCCGATGGCGCAAACCCGCCACGCATCGCCGGCCTCATCCTTGCCGCTGGCCGCTCAACACGCATGGGCGCCGCCAACAAGCTCATCGAGGAAATCGACGGCAAGCCCATGGTCCGCCACGTCGTCGAGGCTGCCGCAGCAAGCGGCCTCGCCGGGCTCTACGTCGTCACCGGCAACGCCCCGGAAGCCATCCGCAAGGCCCTCGATGGCATCCCCTTCGAGGAGATCTCCAACCCCGATTTCCGCGATGGCCTCGCAACCTCCCTGGCCGCCGGCGTCCGCCACCTGAGCGAGAAGCAAGGCCTCGACGGCGCGATCATCCTTTTGGGCGACATGCCGCTCGTCACACCCGGCCTCATCAATCGCCTCACGACGGCGTTCGACCCCCCGTCGGGCCATGCCATTTGCGTCCCCACCCACAACGGCAAGCGCGGCAACCCGATCCTCTGGGCCGCTCGCTTTTTCCCAGACATGGCCAAGGTTCAGGGTGACACCGGCGCCAAGCACCTGCTCGGTGAAAACGCCGAATGGATCATCGAAGTCCCCGTCGATGACCCCGCCATTTTCCGCGACATCGACACCCCCGAAGCCCTCGCGCGGCTCAGATCCGGACATTGATCCCGTCGCGACCCTTCTGGACGCTGATCTGGACGCTGCAGCGATAACCAGTTCACGCGATGACGCCTGCTCTCCGGCCGCAACCAAACTATAATTATAGCAGTCGGAGTCAGTTAACCGTCGTCGCAAGACTGCGCAAACCGGCCCGGTTGTTTGCTGCCAGCTGCTTGGCCGGCGGCCGGTTGGGCTTTGCACATCCTCACCCGCCAATATGGCTTGGCTTCGCTTGCCCGGCGACGCGTAGCCACACGCTGAACCGTTCGTCATACACTCGAAACCGAAGTCCCTCGCGATGCTCAACGACGTAATTGCAACCACCCAGCCAGGCGATGAAGACCTCGCCGCCTGGGACGCATTCGTCGAGAGCGTCCCCTATGCCGATGTCACACAACTGACCTCTTGGGCAAAAATCCGTGCAAGCGCCGGCTACACGCCCGTCTATGTCTTCGTAAAACGCGACAGCGCCCTGATCGCCGGCGCCCAGTTGCTCCGCCGTCGCATACCCATCATCGGCTGGATCTACTATCTCTCCGGCGGTCCACTGGTGGCACCGGACATCGAGGAACGTGCCGACCTGATCGAGAAACTGACAGACAGCCTCAAGCGGATTTTCAAACGCCGCGGTCGCCTGATCTTCATCCAGCCGCCGCTTGGCGCACCAGACGTGAGCGACGCGCTTCGCGCGAAGGGCTTCAGGCCCTCCAAAGCCGCCATCGCTCCACCCGCCAGCCTGCGCATCGACCTCACCCGCGACGTCGAAGAAATCCGCGCCGGGCTAAAGCGCAAGCTTCGCAACTGGTCCCGGCGCTGGTCGAAATCCGGCGTCACGGTCCGCATCGCAGACGCGTCCGAAATCGAAACCCTCGCCCGTCTCATCCGGAAATCGGCAGCCGCCAACAGCTATCAGCCGCTCTCCGCCGACTACATCACCCAGATGTACAAAACCCTTGCCCCCACCGGCAATGCTATCCTGTTTGTCGGCGAAGCCGACGGCGTCCCGGTCGCAGCCACGCTTTACACCCGCTGCGGCGGCGTCCTGCGCGCCCGCCTCACCGGCTTCGACCGCGACAGCAGCGCCCTCAAGCTGAACGTCCCCTCCGCCATCGCATGGAACGCCATCTTATGGGCACGCGAGGCAGGATTGCAGTGGTTTGACCTCGGCGGCATCCGTCCGGCAACCGCACAAGCCATGCTGGCGGGTCAGTCACTTGATCAAACCAGTGCCGGCGGCAATGACTTCTTCAAGCTGTGCTTTGGCGGCGAACCCATCCTGATGCCGCCCGCCGTCGAGACGGCCGCGCCCCGCCTCATCCTCGACACCCTCGACGTGGTCCAGAGTTCCACCTGGGGCCGCTCTGTGATCTCGGATCTCCAGCGCCGCATGCGCGGCGGCATCGCAACCACCCGCTGACCATCGGCCCCGCCGGGTCTGGCCTAATGCCTTTGCGGCCTAGACCTGTGGCGGCCTCGGCTCCCGCGCCAAATGCCCCGACTTGATCCACACCCGCGCGCCAGTCTCCCCCGAGACAGCCTGCGAGTGGCCCCCTTTCGGCAGTCTGAGCCACGAGTGCTCCACAAAATCCTCGCCGCCTTCGCGAAATCCACCGGACAACACCAGAACCTCCAAGCCGCCTGCCGCATCGAGGTCGACCGTCACCCCCGGCGCCCACCGCTCGAGGCGCACATCCTCGTATCCATCATTGAACAGCGCCATCGCCTCGACCCCCGCGCGCGCGGCATCGCCAACGAAGACGCCGCCGCCTGGTGTCGATCCTCACCTGCTGCCGGTCAGCGAGATCGAACTGCCAGAGCTTCACGAAAATCGTACACCCGGGCTCTGACCCCGGTGTGTGCTGCGACTCTGGCGGGTTGCGGATATAGCTCCCCGCTGGAAAGTCGCCATGCTCATCCTGAAACACGCCATCGAGCACCAGGAACTCTTCACCGCCCGTGTGCACATGCGCCGAGAACTGGCTTCCCGGCGCATACCTGACAATCGACGTCGCCCGCGCCACCTCATCCCCAATCCGGTCCAGCATCCGCCGGTCCACACCCGGCATCGGTGACGCCTTCCACGGAATTTCAGCGGCATGCACCGCGACGCGCTTCGAAAAATCAGCGTTGAGTTCCATCACTTGAAGCCTTCCAAAAGCTGCCCCGCGCCAATCAACCGTCACTCATGATCCAAGGCGTGCGAGCGCCCTCAATTCATCCGCCGTGGCCGTCTCGTACCCGAAGAACTCAAGATACGCCGGGATCATCTCATAGAGCATATCGAGCCCGGCCTGCGTCCGGCAGCCCCGCGCCTGCGCCGCCGCCACCAGCGGCGTGACTTCCGCCTTGAGAACAACCTCACCGACGAATGTCTCCGGCGCCAGCCGCGACACATCAAACGACATCGGATCGCCCTCGTTCATGCCAAGCGGCGTCGCGTTGACGACGATATCAAAGCCCGCCGGATCATTCCCGCCGACCACAAGCCCCAACCCGGGATAGTGTTTCTCAAGCCGCCCGGCCAGTGCCTCCATCCGGCCGCGATCAACATCGAACACGCCAAGCGCCGCGACACCGGCCTTCGCAAGCGAGCCCGAAATGGCCGACCCGACGCCGCCACTGCCAACCACCAGCGCCCGCCGCCCCGCGATAGCACAGCCCTTCCCCACCGCCCCGCGCACGAACCCTTCGCCATCGAACATGTCGCCGATCAGCCGCCCGTCCGCCCCCGCCTTCACCGCATTGCACGCCCCGGCGATCGCAGCCGTCGTCGACAACTCATCGACAATCCCCGCTGTCAGCCCCTTGTGCGGCATCGTGATCAACGCGCCTGCAATATTGCGCAGCTTGAACAGCAGCCTGAGAAAATCCGGAAAGTCTTCCAACTCACATCCCATCGGCACGACGACCGAATTGATGCCCCGCGCTTCGAAATAGGGGTTGTAGATCATCGGCGACTTGAACGTCGTCGTCGGCACGCCGAGATGCGCAATCAGCCGCGTCTCACCATTGATCATCTCTTGTCGCCTCGCAGTCCACGCCCACCCCGCCACGCGTCATGCCACGCCGCAGCCATCGCGTCACCCGCAACACACACCCCTTTTTCATCACCCGTCCGATTGCCAACCCCCGCCCCCCGTGAAATCCTGCCACGAAACAAACCGAGGAAATCCGCCACCCGGGAGGCACGTCCATGAAATTCGGCATCTTCTACGAACTCCAGCTCCCCCGCCCCTGGACCCCCACCTCCGAGCTCGACCTCCACAACAACGCCCTCGACCAGCTCGAACTCGCAGACCGCCTCGGCTTCGACTTCGCCTGGCAGGTCGAACACCACTTCCTCGAGGAATATTCCCACTCCGCAGCCCCCGAAGTCTTCCTCGGCGCCGCCAGCCAGCGCACCAGGAACATCCGCCTCGCCCACGGCATCATCCAGCTCACCACCAACGACCCCGCCCGCGTCGCCGAGCGCGTCTCAACCCTCGACCTCGTCTCCGGCGGCCGCGCCGAATTCGGCATGGGCGAAGGCAACACCTGGACCGAACTCGAACCCTTCGGCGTCGAGTTCGAGGACAAGCGCGAACGCTGGGAAGACGCCGTGCGCTGCGTCATGCCGATGTTCAAGGACGCGCCCGCTGAGTACGACGGCCCCTACTTCAAGTTCCCGAAGCGCAACGTCGTCCCCAAACCGCTGCAAAAGCCCCACCCGCCGCTCTGGGTCGCCTGCTCACAACTGCCCACCATCGAGATGGCCGGCCGCCGCGGCATCGGCGCCCTGGGCTTCCAGTTCGTCAGCGCCGACGCCGCGCAAGCCTGGGTGCACGCCTATTACAACGCCATCACCAAGCACCTCGACCCCCTCGCCGACTACCAGATCAACCCCAACATCGCGCTCGTGAGTTACTTCATGTGCGCCAAGACGGACGAAGAAGCCCGCCGCCGCGCAGAGGGCCTCACCTTCTTCCAGTTCGCGCTGAGAAAATACGCCCACGGCGCCCAGAAATACGCCCCCGACGCCGGCGCCACCAACATCTGGCAGGAATACCTCGACTGGAAAGCCGAGAACCCCGAAACCGCCGCCAAATCGCTGTCCGGCGGCCTCGTCGGCTCCCCCGAGACGATCGCCAAGAAACTCCGCAAGTTCGCGACCTCGAACGTCGACCAGATCATTCTCCTCAATCAGGCCGGCAACAACACCCACGAACACATCTGCGAAAGCCTCGAACTTTTCGCGACCGAGGTCATGCCCGAGTTCCACGCCATGGAGCCCGCCCACCAGGACTGGAAACGCCAGGTCCTCACCGGCCAAATCCAACTCGACGAGATCGACACGTCCCCCTACCAGGACCGCTTCGGCAAACTCGCCCAGATCGCCCCAAAGACGGCCGCGGCGGAGTAGAGCGCCAACCACCAAACCGTAGGGTGCGTTAGCTGTGAACTTTCAGGACGTTGTTCGTATCGGCCGTTAGATATTGTCCATTCGGCCCCACCCGGTGAGGCTGCTGTTGCCAAACACACAGCGATTCGCCGGGGGACCGAATGAACAGCCACAATAATGCCCGCCTGACGCCGCGCGGTCGAGAGGATCTGGTGCGTGCAGTCGTGGACAACGGCCTGACGAAGGCCGAAGCCGCGCGCCGCTTCAACACATCCTGGAGGACCGTACACAAATGGGTGGAACGGTTCCGCAAGCATGGCGTCGAGGGACTGCGTGACCGCTCGTCCAGGCCTCATTCATCGCCAAGCCAGACAACCTCGGCCATTTGCGATGAGGTCGAGATGTTGCGACGCCGACGCTACACCGGACACCAGATCGCCCGCGAGTTCGGCCTCTCGCCGGCAACCGTATGCCGCATCTTGAAGCGTCGCGGACTTAACCTCCTCGCCAGCCTGGAGCCGGCGGAGCCGCGTCCGCGCTACGAGCGCCAGGCTCCCGGCGAACTCCTCCATCTCGACATCAAGCGCCTGAACCGCTTCGAGAAAGTTGGACATCGCATCACCGGCCACATCCCCGGCCATCAGCGCAGTATCGGTGCTGGCTATGAGTTCGCTCACGTCGCCATCGACGACCATAGCCGCGTTGGACGGATCGACATCTATCCCGACGAGAAGAAGGAGAGCGTCATTGCCGCACTCGAAAAGGCCATCGCCTACTACAAGGATCTCGGCGTGACCGTGACCCGTATCATGACCGACAACGGATCGGCTTATCGCTCGCGCGCCTTCGCGCAAACCTGCAAGCGGCTCGGCCTCAAGCACATCTTCACCAAGCCCTATACGCCGCAAACCAACGGCAAGGCCGAACGCTTCATTCAGACCGTCTTACGCGAATGGGCCTACGCAACAGCTTTCGAAAACTCAGATCAGCGCAACGCAGAACTCGACGCCTTCCTTCATCGCTACAACTGGCATCGCCCGCATGCTAGCCTTGCAGGCATGCCACCAATCAGCCGCCTCGGTTTGACTGGGAACAACGTCATGAGACTCCACAGTTAGCGCAGCGTAACGCACCGGCCAAATTGCATGCGCACGCTGCATGGTGCGTTACGCTCCGCTAACGCACCCTACCTGCATGCAGAGTTCGATTTCAGGTCTCATAACCAAGTCCAGCAAGGTGTGAACGACGAGCAACGGACAAGCAACGCTGTTCGTGGTATCATCGGAAAGCGGCTCATATATAGTGCATCTTGCGAAGTCGTAAGCTACGGATATGGCGCATAAAAAGACGTTAACTTTTAGAATGCATGGCCTAGCCATCGACCGCGACGCCGTTGCGGCGGGTGAGTTCGCTCGCAAATTGGGCGCGCTTGTGCGCGGGTTGAAGAAAGCCGACAAGTTGGGCCACGGCCGGCACTGTCTTGACTTCCTCATAACAGATCTTCGGATGGGGAGCGCCCAGGCCCAAATAACCGAGGCGCAGGCTCATGTAAAATACAACCCGCATGCATCAGGCATCGAACGATTCTACCTTGCCCTTCGAGCAATCTCCGAAGAGGCCGGGCCGTCGAAGCTGAATGGTTCAAGCAGTCTTCTCGGAGAGATGCGAAGCCTTAGCCTGAATGCTAGCAAGAAGTTTTCTCACATCGATTGTTTTGTTGATGGTGAAGAGAGCAAAGCCATACGAATAGACAGCTTTTTTGCAGATCAAGTATTGCGAACGGCACGGGCTCTTAAAACCGCCGAAGAGAGGGCTCGACAACGATTATTCAAAGGGCGTTCCCGAGTTAGTTTTGACGGAACACTCAAGGTGGTGGACCACAGAGGAGCTAAAAAGCTAGGCCTTCTTGTGCTCACGGCTGGTGGCGCTGAGATCGAGTGCATCTACGACGAGAAGATCGCTGCGAATATCGGATCCCATTTCGACACGAGATGCCGTGTCGAGGCGTGGGCTTACTACGACGGTAACTCGAAGCTTCCTATTCGCCTGGAACTAACAGACGCCCAGCCAGTCAAAACGAAGGCATCTCTCACAAAGTGGCGGGGTGCTTTTGACATACCCGACGAAGATGTTGAAGAGTGGGCAGAATGAGCGGGGACAATGGTTACTTCTGGGATTCATGCTGTTTCATCGCGTATTTGAAGGATGAGCAGCACGCCTACGACGTGCCAAGCCTGCAGCAATACCTAGAAGAGGCAGAGGACGGTAAGGCGGTAATTTATACGTCCACACTCACGCTGGCTGAAGTACGGCCGCGCTTTATGAAAAGGGGGCACGGCTCGTTTAACGAGTTTCTAGAGGATTTTGGCGGGGCGATAGTGCTTATAGATCCGATACCCGACATCATGACCCATGCGGGCATGCTTCGAGATTTGCCATTTAAGAAGGCGAATTCGACGAGCCGACAACTGGCGACACCAGACGCAATTATGCTCGCCACCTGCATATATGCGATTGATGTAATGGGTGCCGATATTGAATGCTTCCACACCTATGATAACGGCAAGAGGCGTGGAATTGACGGAAAGGGAATTCCTTTGTTGAGTTTCCACGAGTGGTGTGAAGACTGTTCAGAAACTGAACTAGCGAGTAGAATTATAAGGTTGCCGCGCAAAAAACCTATTCATCCAGAACCAAAATTTGCATAATAGTTGCGCAAAATATGAAACTCTCTGACGCTGCCTGCGAATAAATCTGCAAGGAAGACCTTCGAACGTTCGAACGCAACCTGAAGTGCCTCTTTGAAAATCCACCGCCTTATACGATGCAAGATAGCCCGAAATCTAAATCAATCTATGTAGTCACGTTGGTGCAAGTTGCGGCAGACCGGCACCAGAGCGTGCGGGGCGCCGTCAATACACACCCAGTTCCAAAAGAGATAGAAGTAGAAGTCGCCGCTTCCAATGCCGTTGAGGCGCAAAAAATAGCTGCCAAACAGCACCCTGGATACAAAGCTAAGGTAGTCTTACAGGTTTGATTCGGCATTGCCGAATCGCAGCAAACCCGGACTCGATTGCCAATTGAGCCACCCCACCCCCAAAAAAACTTATCCCCCCTCCCTCGACCGCCCACATACTCCCACTCAGTCACTCCCGTTGGGCACGCATGCGAGCTGGGCATGCCGGGCGGGTGGCCGTGTCGGCTGGCGAGAGCGGTACCCAAAGAGCGTGTTCAGCCCAAATAGAACCATTCTGCCGAGACGAATTTGGTTCGAGATCGAGCAGGCTGGCGAAATGCGTAGCGGGGCTACGGATGAGACAGACTGCGACGGGATCGGGCCAAATCCGTCCGGCCCTTCGGGTTCCTCCATGCGGCCCGCCCAGGGCGTCGGACGGCTTGCCCGTAGCCCCGCTATGACCTGCGCCGCCCTCCTTCTGGATCGGGCCGCATGGAGGAACAGAATTGGTTCTATTTGGGCTGAACACGCTCTAGCTGGAGCGATACGGCGGGGCCGCCACGAACATTTGTTCGCGGCACGGCTGCGAGCCGGATGATCGCAGTTGCCCCGCACATACTGGCGGACACGAGGGACGGCGAAGGCGTCACCAAGCGCGCCCGCCGGCCGCGACATCCCCATTTCGTTCAGGCACGCGGCCGGCCCGTCCCTGCCCTCTCCGACAGCCCGCCCCAAAAGTTGTATCAACCAAAAATCAAACAGGAGGGGGTTCGGGGGACCCGTCCCCCGAACGGGTCCGGGCCCGTGGCCCGGTCGCGCAGCGAACCATCAAGCCCCGCGTCAAACCCAGCCGAAACGCTCAACCAGCGCTGATCTCCAGATCCACCGCGCCGTGCCACAACACGTGGCGACCGAGTTCGTAGAGCCGTTCCTGGCCGCTGGTCAACGTCAGGAAATGGTTGCCCGAAAGCTGCCCGGCCTTCGAGGCGAAGTTGACATAGCCATAGGCCAGCAGCAGTTCCGTCTCACTCACGCCGCCCGGATAGAGGATCATCTGTCCCGGCGTCGGGTAGCATGTGTTATTCTCGAAGCCGACACCGAAATCGAGATCACCCAGCGGCGCCCAGACCCCTTCACCGCTCCAGCGCACATGAATGATCTTGCTCGTGAATGGCAGATGCCGCGCGAACGCCGCACACGTCACCGGCGCCAGATCCCATTCCAGCCGCGCCCCGAATGCGAAGTCACCCGCCTTGATGGCAACCGTTTCAGGTCCACTCATGTCAGCGTCCCCCGCGCCATCTCATAGGCATGCCCGATCCGCAAGGCGAGCGGATCATCGAACCGCCGGACCACGATCTGCAGCGACGTCGGCAGTCCGGCCGGCGACAGCCCCATCGGAACCGAAAGGCCGGCCAGCGCCAGATAGTTCGCAAACCGGGTGTAGAGCGAAACGATGTAATTGTCCTCATCGACCTCACTAATCGGGATCGCAGTCAGCGGCACCGACGGCAGAATGACGGCATCGAAACGGTCGAGCCAGGTCAGAAAGTCATCGGTCGCCGTCATCCGTTCGCGCTGAATGAGGACCCGGTCCTTGGCGGCAAGCGACTTGCCCACCAGCATCCGCTTGCGCGTCGCCGGGTTGAGCGGCGCGTCCGGATCATCGGCAAGTGCCGAGTGAAACGCATACGCATCGCTCGCCGAAATCAGCGAGGACCGGTTCTGATATTCCTGCATCGAAAGCGGCAGGCTCATTTCTTCAACGACCGCCCCAAGCCCCGCAAGCGTCGCCTTCGCTGCCGCATAATCCGCCGCGACATCCGCCGTCAGGCCCGGCAAGTCGTCCAACGGCACGGCCGCAAGCCTCATGCCCCTGATGCCTCTCTCAAGCCCCACAACCGGGTCCTGCCGCGCAATGCCGACCGTCGTCGGGTCGTCACGGTCCTCACCCTGCATCACATCGAGCATCTCGGCCGCAAGCCGAACCGTATTGGTCAGCGGCCCCACAGTGTCCAGGGTATCGGAGAGCGGCACCACGCCGGCCCGGCTAACGAGACCGATAGACGTCTTGAGGCCGACACAACCGCACAGCGCAGCCGGAATGCGAACAGACCCCCCGGTGTCCGAACCAAGCCCCCCCGGCACCAGGCCGCCACCCACCGCCGCCCCGGTGCCGCTTGAAGACCCGCCACAGGTGTGCGGCACATCAGGCTTCCATGGGTTGCGCGGCGCGCCGATATTCGGATTGGTCCCCCACCCGCCAAAGGCATATTCAACGGTGTTCGATTTCGCGACGATCACCCCGCCCGCAGCCCTGAGACGCGCCACCACAAAAGCATCACGCTCGGCCGGTCCAACATCCGCGCGCGTTAACGATCCAGCCTTCGTAGCCAGCCCCGCAACATCAATGATATCCTTCACAACTAGCGGCACTCCGTGCAGCGGGCCAAGCGACACGCCGCTGCTCTTGAGTTCATCCAGATAGCGCGCGGCAGCGCGCGCGCTATCCGGCATGATCTCGGCAAAAGCATGCAGCGCCTCACCCCGCTCCTCGCATTGCACCAGGGCGGCTTCGGTACGATCGACAGAACTTTCGGGCATGGGCACAAAACCGTTTTTGAATGGGGTGGAAAAGTCAGCAGCTCTCGATCAGCTCGCGGATCGCAGCCGGATCGCGCGTGTGGTTCAGCGCCAGCGCCACGAAAATGCGTGCCTTCTGCGGGTTGAGATTATCCGCGCCGATCATTCCCGCCGCTGCATGCCGATCCATCGTCGGCACCCGGCCGCTGCCGGCACGCGACGACTGGACAACAACCAGCCCGGCCGCAACCGCCTCCTCGAGCGCCTCGAATTCTTCTGGCGCCACCATCCCTGGCGCGAATCCGGCACTCACAATCCCGGCGGCGCCGGCAGCAATAAACGCGCGCACCGCCGTCCCATCGACGCCGGCATAGCAATACGAGATGTCGACGCGCGCCGGCGATTTGAGATCCTCAAGCGAAAACGGACCGTTTGGCGCGTGCCGGCGGGCCGGATGGCGATAGATCACGATCCGGTCCGCATCCGCATGCCCCAGCGCCCCGAAATCTGGCGTGCGGAACGTCTGCAGCCGCCACGTCGAGGTCTTCGTCACTTCCCGCGCCGCATGGATCTCATCGTTGAGCACCACCAACACACCGAGCCCGCGCGCTTCTTCGCTGGATGCCACCCTCACCGCATTGGCAAGGTTCATCGCCGCATCCGTCGAAAGCCCCGTCGAGGGCCGCTGCGCACCGGTCAACACCACTGGAATGTCGACCTTGACGGTGAGATCAAGCGCGTACGCCGTCTCCTCCATGCTCGCCGTACCATGCAGGATCACGATGCCCGCGAGATCGCTGTGATCACGCACCAGCCCATCGATGATCTCGACCAGTTGCGCCCATGCAGAAAACGTCATCTTCGTCGACGGGATCGGCGGGAACGCAACCGGGATCATTTCGGCGAAGCGTTGACCCTCCGGAAACTTGGCAATCATCCCTTCCGCATCGAGCATCTTTCCAAGTGCGACATAGTTCTGCAGGTCGAACTCATCACGCCCAACAGACGAAATCGTTCCCCCGGTCCCGATAACGGCAACCTTCTTCAACTCGCTCATGCATCTGCCTCTTGGCTCTCCAGCGTCTCATCCGGCGCGAGTTTGACGAGACGGCTTGCATTAATGCAAGCCGCAAAATGGCGGACGCCAACCGTCTCGGTTACCGGATAGTCACTGAAACAAGTCGCCTCCGCCAGCCCGCATCGCGGCGCAAAGGCACAGCCCTCCGGCATCCGCGAAAGATCCGGCGGCGACCCGTCAATCGCCTTGAGCCGACGGCCGCGCATCGATCCCTTCACCGTCGAGGCCATCAGCCCCCGCGTATAGGGATGCGCTGGATGACTGAAGACGTCACGCACTGCGCCCGTCTCCACAAACCGGCCCGCGTACATCACCGCGATCCTGTCGGCGATTTCGATGGCGACGCCAATATCGTGCGTCACGAACACGACCGCCATATCAAGTTCCCGCTGGAGTTGCCTCAACAGCAAAAGGATCTGGATCTGCACCGTCGCATCCAGCGCCGTCGTCGGCTCATCCGCCAGCAGCAGGCTCGGCCGGCACGACAGCGCAAGCGCAATCATCGCCCGCTGGCGCATCCCGCCGGACATCTCGAACGGGTAGTTGTCGAGTCGCCGGTTGGCTGACGGTATCTGCACGAGTTCGAACAACTCAAGCGCCCGCTTGCGAGCCGTCTCGACCGAAACGTCCTCATGTCGCCGGATCGCCTCGATGATCTGCTCGCCCACCGTGAACACGGGATC
This sequence comes from uncultured Alphaproteobacteria bacterium, assembly GCA_963696075.1. Lineage (GTDB taxonomy): Bacteria > Pseudomonadota > Alphaproteobacteria > Rhizobiales > Hyphomicrobiaceae > CAJQQK01. The sequence continues at coordinate 230,888 of CAVOJD010000008.1, forward strand.
GAACGCCGTCATCGGCTCCTGAAAAATCATCGAGACCGTCGGTCCGCGCAAATCCGACATCGCGTCATCACTGAGTGCAACGATGTCGTGACCGTCGACTTTGATATCGCCAGAGATCGTCGTCTTCTTGACCGGCAGCAACTTCATGAGCGCGCGCATCGTGACAGACTTGCCCGACCCGGACTCGCCAAGGATGCACAGCACTTCACCGCGATCGAGCGTGAAGTCGACGCCGTTGACCGCGTTCACCGCACCGTCATCCGAGGCAAAGGCAACCCGCAGGTCCTTGACGTCTACCAGCGTCTTGCTGCCGCTCGCCTGTTCTTCGGTCGTGCCACTCATGCGCTCGCCCCCACAACGTTGTCCCGCGCCGGCGCCGCGCTATGCCCCGATCCGGCCTGCGTCATATGACAGGCCGCAAGCTGTCCGCTCGGCGCATCCACCAGCGCAAGCGACGGTGATTTTTTCGTACAAATATCCTCGGCAAACGGGCAGCGTGTATGAAAACGACACCCGGAAGGAGGGTTGATCGGGTTCGGCGGATCCCCGGAAAGCGGCGGCTTGTCCGCCCGGTTGTCCGGGTCCATCGACGGCATCGCCGACAACAGCGCCTTCGTGTAGGGGTGCCGCGGGCTCGAATAGATTTGATCGACCGGACCGATCTCGACAACCTTCCCGAGATACATCACCAGCACCCGGTCCGACACATAATGCACCACGTGCAGATCGTGACTGATGAAGATGTAGGTCAGCTCGAAATCCCGCTTGAGATCCATCAGCAGGTTCAGCACCTGCGCCTCGACCGACTTGTCGAGCGCGGACACCGCCTCGTCGAGAATGACGATCCGCGGCTCCAGCGCCAGCGCACGTGCGATGTTGATCCGCTGGCGTTGCCCGCCTGAAAGCTCATGCGGATAGCGTCGGATGAAGAGATTGGGATCAAGGCCGACCTTGCCCAGCAGATCCCGCGCCCGGCCCCGCGCCTCCTCCTGGGAAACACCGTGCACCATCGGACCGAACGCGATCGTGTCCTCGATCGTCAGCCGCGGATTGAGGGATGCAAACGAATCCTGAAACACCATCTGCATTTGCCGACGCATATCCCGCAGCGACATGCCGTCGGGCCCGACGCGCTTGCCGTCGATGATGACGTCTCCCTCATCCGGCGTAATCAAGCGCATCAGCAGCCGCGCCGTCGTTGACTTGCCACAGCCCGATTCACCGACAATCCCGAGCGTCTCGCCTCGTTTGACCTCAAAGCTCACTCCGTCGACAGCCTGTACATTCGCAACCGTCCGGTTCAACAAGCCGCCCCGGATTGGAAAGAACTTCTTGAGATCATTCACCGAGACGAGCGCGCGGCGATCGTCCCGCGCCCCAGGTTTCGCTCCGCTGTCACTGCCTGTGGGCGTCGTCATTACATTCACCGCATCACGAACCATCGTCCCGCCTCCTCAAACCTTGATGTCCATAGCCGACCGGAGGCCGTCGCTGACGAGATTGAAGCTGAGCGACGTAATGAAGATCATCACGCCGGGCAGCGCCGCGAGCAATGGGTTTACATATATCGCCTGCCTGAGAGTGTTGAGCATCAAACCCCACTCGGGTTCCGGCGGCTTCGTGCCAAGCCCAAGGAACGAGAGCCCCGAGGCCAGGATGATCGACACGCTGATGAGACTCGTCGAATAGATAAAGATCGCACCGAGCACGTTGGAGAGCACGTGGACGCGAATGATCGTTAGCGAATCCGCCCCCGAAGCGCGTGCTGCTTCGACATAGTCGAGATTTCGCACCTGTGTGGTGACGCTCTCCGAGACGCGCGCAAGGGGCGGAATAAAGACCAGCGTCAGCGATATGATCGCGTTGACGATCCCCGCCCCGAGCGCGCCTGAGATCGCGATTGCCAGCAGCACCGAGGGAAACGCGTAGAACACGTCCATCGAACGCATGATGATCATGTTGGTGCGCCCGCCGACGAACCCGGCAATGATCCCGAGCGCCCCGCCGATCAACAGCGCATTCAACACCGGCATGATCCCCATGAAGAGCGACAGGCGGGAGCCATGGATGAGGCGGCTGAGCATATCGCGGCCCGTCTCGTCGGTGCCAAGCAGATGCCCTTCCGTCCCAACCGGCTTGAGCCGCTTGATCATGTTTGCCTTGTAGGGGTCCTGTGGCGCCAGGAAATCTGCAAATACGGCGATCAGAATAACCGCCAGAACCACTCCACCAAAGAACAGCGTCACGCGATCGCGCTTGAGCCGCTCCAGCACCGTCGCCCAATAGCCGCGCGACTGCACCGCAACCTGGGCGACGTCGATATTCGCTTCCGGTATCGGCGTGTTCATATTCATGTCCCTCAGCCCCGCCGCATTCTTGGATCGACCAACGTTTGCAGGATGTCGACGATCAGGTTGAGGAAGACGAAGAACATCGCCAGCACCAGGATCGTGCCCTGCAGCGTGGGGATGTCCCGGCGGAAGATCGCATCATTGAGCAGGTAGCCGGTGCCTGGCCAGTTGAACACCGTCTCGACGAGGATCGAGCCGCCCAGCAGATAACCAAGCTGCAGCCCCATCACCGCGAGCACCGTCGGCGCCGCGTTCTTGATGATGTGCAGCATGATGCGCCCGTGATGCAGCCCCTTCGCGCGCAACGCCTGGATGAACTCCTGGTTCAAAATCTCGGCGACCGTCGCGCGGACCGTTCGCGTGATAATTCCGCATGGAATAACCGACAGCGTAATCGCTGGCAGAACAATGTGCTGCAGATGTGCCCAGTCGAATTTCCATCCGTCCGACCCGCCGGGACCGATGCCCGTCGCTGGCAACACGTTTAGCTCAACAGCGAAAATGATCACGAGCACAATACCGAGCCAGTAGTGCGGGATCGAAACACCGGCAACACCAAATCCCGTCGCGAACTTGTCGATCCAGGTGCCCTGATTGTAGCCGGCCAGGCCGCCGAGGAGAGCGCCAAGAATGAAGCCGAGCAGCGTGGCAACAATCGCCAGCATCAGCGTGTTGGGAACCGCAATCGCGAGCTGCGACGTCACCGGCTGATTGTTCACCACCGAAAGCCCGAGATCACCACTCAACGCCCGGCCCAGCCACTTTATGTATTGGATCGGCAACGGCTGATCGAAGCCATAGTCCTTCTTGAGCTTTTCGACCACCTCAGCGGGGGCATCGGCACCGACCACGGCATTGAGCGGATCGCCGGGCGCGATGTGGACGAGGGCGAAGACCAGGATCGTGACGCCGAGAGAAATGGGAATGACATAGGCAAGACGTCGTATGACGTATTCGAGCATTTCGCTGCCTTCTTGATCGCCTGGATTAGAGGACGCCGCAGATCGCTAAGCATTTTCGATGACGCGAAAGTGCCGGCCGGCCTCGGGAATGCCACATGGCGCACTTGGCGCCATGTGGATCTGTCGTGTGCCCCGGTCTATTCCATGTAGACGGGCGAGAGGCTCTGGAACCAGTTCCGTGCCGGCACGAAGCCTTTGACCTTCGGGCTCATCGCGCGCGGCGCAACGTCATGAACAACCCACAGGAACAGCGCCTCGTCCACTTCCTTGGTGTGCACCTTGGCCAGAATCTCATCGCGTTTGGCAGGATCGAACGTGAGCTGGCTTTCCTTCAGGAGCTTGTCCATCTCCGGATCGGAGTAGTAGCCGAAGTTCACGCCGTTGGGCGCGGAGAGATCACTACGCAGGAAGCGGGTAAACGTGCTGTAGGGATCCTGCGTCGTGTACGACACGTTGACACCATGCGAACCGGCGGCCTGCGGAGATTTCGCACCCGCCCGCCAGATGTCGAGCAACGCCTGCCATTCGACCACGTTAAACTCGACGTCGATGCCGATCTCTTTCAGGTTTTGCTGGATGTACTCATTCATCTGCAGCGGCAGCATCTGGCCAGAGCCCGACGCCGAGATCGACATCTTGACCTTGACCGGCTTGTCCGGACCAAAGCCTGCTTCCGCCATCAACTTCTTGGCAGCTTCCACGTCACGCTTGATCTCGAATGTCGGCGAGCCATACCAGGCCGAACCCTTGACCACATGCCCGGTCGCAGGGACACCGTAACCGCCGAGCAGCTGCACGATGCCGTCCCGGTCAACCGCAAGGTTGGCGGCCTTCCTGACCCGTTCATCGTTCCACGGCGAGCCTTCGACGCGCGAGAAATGCCACGGCCAAACGTGCGGATAGACGTTCGAGACGATCGTCATGCCCTGCGACTTGATCCGCGGGATCGCGTCAGGCGCCGGCGCTTCGATCCAGTCAACCTGGCCGGAAAGCAGAGCAGCCGTCCGCGCGCTCGGGTCCGGCAACGGCATCAGGATCACCTTGTCGAGCTTCGGCACACGCGCCTTATCCCAGTGTTCCTTGAACGGCACCAGCTCTGCCCGCTCACGCGCCGTGATTTTCTCGAGCTTGAACGGCCCCGTGCCGGATGGTTCCTGGCTGAACTTGTTCCAGTCTTTGGTCTTTTCCCATTGCGCCGGCGAAGCCATCAGGAAGTAGCAAATTTGGAACGGGAAGAAGCTATCAGGCTCCTTGGTCGTGAACTCGACCGTGTACTTGTCGATCTTCTTGACAAACTCGTAGCCCGGCATCCGGAAGTTGACGAGTGAAGCCTGCCGCGCGCTGTACTGCGGCGACTTTTCATCGAACAGCTTCGCGAAATTGAACAGCACCGCGTCGGCATCAAATTCAGAACCGTCGTGAAACTTGACGCCCTGACGCAACTTGAACGTCCACTTGCGCTTGTCGTCTTCATTGACCGACCAGCTTTCAGCAAGGCCCGGAACCAGATTGGACGGCTTATCCTTCGATGACAGGTCCCAGTTCAGCAAACCGTCATAAAGCTGAAGCCCGACAAAGCGGAAACCTTCGAAGCCGTTGTCCGGCTGGCCCCATGTCAGCGGGATATCGTTGGCGGTCATGCCGATGCGCAGTGTGCCTTGGGCAACGGCGGCGGGCGAATTGGTTGCCGCCAGCGCCAGACTGAGCGCAGCGGCGCCAAGAGCGCGACGTAAACTTCCTCGTTTCATAGAACGGAGACCTCTCTTGCAGTTGAACGCGATGCATTTCGGTAAGCAGTCGTTAACCAGCGCAAGGGCCATGCCAGAAAATAAAAATTATATATATCAATGCACTACGAGGATATTCAGAGTATCTGATGAAGAACTGTGCAAGCTAATTGTGCAGCGCAGCACACTGATTGATTAGACTTTGATCATGCATCGGCCGACCGCGAGGCGTAAGACTATTAAGCTGGCGTCGGCGCGCTGCCGAGCTTCGTTTCGGCCGTCCACCGCCATGACGCCACACCCAGACAGCACGCGCACCAGTCCAGACAAAACGCACCGGCGCGAAGCAACGGAGTTCCATCACCCATGATCACGATCAACGCCGAGCGTCTGCTGGCTGACCTCTACGACCTGCGCAAGATCGGGGCGTTCAAGACCGGCGTTCACCGTCCGACCCTGTCGGAAGACGACATGATCTCGCGGCGCTGGCTTTGCGACAAACTCGAAGCCTTCGGTCACGCAGCCGAGATCGACGGCATTGCCAACGTGATCGGCCGCGCTCCAGGCAGCGGCCCCATCGTGCTCGCGGGCTCCCACATCGAAAGCCAGAACGAATCCGGCTGGCTCGATGGTGCGCTCGGCGTGATCTATGCGCTCGAAGCCGCCCGCGCCGTCCACGAATCCGGCGCCTTTCCGAACCAGGGCGTCGACGTCGTTGCCTTCTCGGATGAAGAGGGCCACTTCGGAAACTTCTTCGGCAGTTATTCCTTCCTCGGCGAACTCAGCGACGAGACGATCGACAACGCCAGCGACCGCACTCGCGGCACGCCGCTTCGAGAAGCACTCGCCGCCGCCGGCCTCGCCGGCCGCCCCCGCACTCTGATAGAAAAATCGCGCTACTGCGGCTTCCTCGAAGCCCACATCGAACAAGGCGACTGGCTGGAAGCCAACGACCTGACGATCGGCATCGTCACCAGCATCGTCGCGATCTGGCAGTATCGCATCGTCTTTGACGGCACCCAGAACCACGCCGGCACCACCCGCATGGCGATCCGCCGCGACGCCGGCGTTGCACTGACGGAGCTATGTCACCGCATCAAGGAAACCTTCCCCGATGTTGCCGACGAGCGCAGCGTCTGGACGACCGGACGCATCACCCTCGAGCCCGGCGCCCCGAGCATCATTCCGGGCCACGCCGAAATGCTGTTCCAGTTCCGTGACGCCGAAGTCGAAACGCTGCAACGCATGGAAGCCCACCTCGAAAGCCTCATCAAGGAAAGCAACGCAGCCGGCCCCTGCACCGCACGCCTCGAAGTGATCAGCCGCGCGACACCGGCCAGGATGGACGCCGCTGTTCAGACAGCAATCGAGACGGCCGCAGCAGAAATAGTGCCCGGCAAGCACACCCGCATGCCAAGTGGCGCCGGCCATGATGCCCAAAACCTCGCACGTCATATGCCGACGGGTATGCTGTTCGTCCCGAGCATCGGCGGCATCTCTCACCACTGGTCGGAAAATACGAGCGACGAAGACATCGTGGCCGGCGGCCGCGTGTTTGCAGCAGCCGCTGGCGAACTACTCAAGGCGCGCAAATCAAGGCCGCGCAAAAGCGTTGAGCGTTGCGCTCTTCGTTGAGAAGATAATGGTCACCGGCGCAATCTTGCCGAGCTGGACGCCGACAACCGCTCCCCTCGAAACAACAATCTGAGCGAAACCATTAGCTCCGCCCAGATCCAATTGTCACACGTAATTCCCAATCAGCGCCGTTGGTTTTTTTGCCCATCCCCGCCGACCGAGACGCATGGCCTTCACCTGCCGGCGCTGCCCGCCATCAGGCGCAACTTTCCAGCATTAGTCCGAGACGCCGGGCGGCGAACGTTGAGGCAATGACCGCGCACCTGCTTGAAGCCCCGCATGCAGCGAATCGAACGGTTGGCTGGTTTGGCGATCTTGATGCAACGGTGTTCTTGAGCTTGAACCCACGCTTGCAGCCAGATCGAGACCTTGCCACGCTCGCCGGAACGAACCCGGATCAACCCCAATAGTTGCACCGACACACGCAACGCGCCCCGGCAACGAGCGCCTGGTGGCCGACCCGCATACCCGGCCGGCTCGCGTTACCCGCAATTCACCATGTTGAAACGGCTCACCGCTTAGCCGCACTCAGGCCGATCGGAGCGAAAGGCTGAGCGGTGAAAAACCATGAAACGATCATCAAGAGTTGCGCTGCGGCAAGTATCGACCGCGATGAATTATGGAGCCAACTCTTCGCCGAACTCGGCATCGTAGACCGTTGGCGAAGTCGGCGTCTACAAGGACGCGTTTGCACGCGGCTTCTGTCCGATTGCCCCACTATCCAGGCCTACTACATGATCGACCCCTGGGAGAACCTCGACGACTGGAACAAGCCCGCGAACCGTTCGTCCGCCGAATTCGTCGACGATCTACGAAACCGCCATGGCCGCCACCGCCGACCACGCCGCCGTCAGAAAAGTGCTGCGCGGCAAGCACCAAGGATCAGGCCAGAAACATCCCCGACGCTCCCTCGACGCCGTCTATATCGATGACGATCACACCTTGCGTGGCATCACCATAGACCTGAAGGAAATGCACCCGAAGGTGCGCCCCGGCGGCGTCATCTGCGGTGATGATTTCTCAAGACATCTGGAGCACGACACCGACTATGACCCGACAATGGTCTTCCCCTCGCCCTCTATTTGCCGAAGCGCACGACCTGCCGGTTGTCACCCTGCCCATTCCCAGTTCCTGATCATAACACACCTGCTGACCAGACTTCCGCCTCGTCGATCTTGCCGACATCAAAACGTGACGGTGCGCGAGGTCTACGTTCCCGCGTGCTCCCTCGCCGACAAGATCAAGAGCATCGTCCGCTCCCCCGTAACGGATCATCAAAAGCGCCATGCCGCGCCTTGACCTGATCACCGCTGATTCGTCGCGACGCTTCATGCTGTGCCGAAGTTCGTTCGCTCGCGTTCTCCAACGACGACAGCGCCATTTCGTCATGATCGGCCCCACAAGCTCGAAAACGATGGTGTGCCGATCACGTTGTCAGCAGAATATCCTTCATCTGGGGCAGGAGCCGCCGGCATTAGCGCCATCCGCAGCGCCACGCCAGCCAGCGGCACCGCGCCGCTCCCATCCAGGCGCGATGAACACGGCTGCTGCCAGCCAGCCAACACCCGATCCAGCCACCGGCAAACCGGGCCACAACGCGCAGCGCGATATAGCCGATTCCGATCATCCCGATCAGGTCCAGGCTCGCGATTTTAAACGAGGCCCCGGCCAGCACGAAGAACAGGATCATGAACGGCCACTCGATGTTCTCGATCTCGTGAAACGCTCGCTCATGATGCGTCGCCAGATTGACGATCACCGCCCGCCACCATGCCGGCGAGCAGGAACGACACCTCCAGCCACATCGCGACCCGGTGCAAAGGACGACATGCCGAGCGCCTCGGCCTGTATCGGCTCCCCATCTTGAGCCGCCCCGTCAGGAACGCCGCCGGCACGCCGATCACGCCACCAACCAGCACCGCCCCGCCAATCTCCCAAAGGGTGACACCGAAAATCGCGAAATCGCCGTCCCCGGCAATGGCCTTGGCAACGGCAAGGCACATGCTGAAGGCGATCAACCCCCACGCATCGTCGATCGCCACGATGCCCAGCAGTGTCCGCGTAAATGGCCCCTCCGCCCGCTCCTGACGCACGACATCCTGTGTCGCGGCCGGATCGGTCGCCGTCGCAATCCCGGCAAGCAGCAACGCCAGGATCACGGACGTCCCGATCAGCATCAGCCCCACGCCGACAACCAGGACGGTTATAACCACAACGCTCAGCGAGATCAGCGCAATCGCCCTGCCATTCTCCCTGAGCGCCCCGATCGACAGCTTCCCCCCAAGCAGGAACGCCACCATCGTGAGCGCCACCGTCGACAGGAACCCGAACCATTCCTGGAACGCGAGGGGCAGCAAATCGAAACCCGATTGCCCTGCAGCGAAGCCGAACAGGATCAACAACGTCACGCGTGGAAGCCGCGTCTTTCGCCCGATCTGATCCGCCACCAGCCCGATCAGAAGAAGACAGCCAAGCGTAATGAAGTGGCTCGCGTGTTCCATGCCCTCGCCACCCCCTGACCGGCCGCCAATTCATCCCGCCTTACTGATCCACCGGTGACCCATCCCTGTGGAGCCGCATGATCACCGGCTTCGACAGCGGCGGCCGCACCGCTGCCGGATCGGCGACCAGATCGATCCCGAGCCCCGCCCGGTTGGGGATCGCAACAAACCCATCGACCGCTTCCGGAGCTTCATCCACGATGTCGTGACCGAGATGCTTCGCCGTGGTCGTAAAGGTATTGGCTTCGAAGCCAGTCGAATATTCCTGAATGGCAAAGTTCGGTATCGAGGCGGCGATCTGCAGGCACGCCATCAGGCCGACCGGCGACAACGGATTGTGCGGCACCACCATCACATTGTGCGCCTCCGCCATGGCAGCCACTTTCTTCGACCCCGTGATCCCGCCGCACAAACACACATCAACACGGGCATATTCAACCGCCTGCCGCGTCAGCAACGCCTGGAACTCATAGATAGTCGAGAACCGCTCCCCCGTCGCGATCGGCACCCGGATTCGGTCAGCGATCCGCGCCATCGCATCGGCGTCCTCGTAGCGCATCGGGTCTTCGATAAACATTGGATGATAGGGCTCGATGCCCTGCGCCAGCACGATCGCCTCCGCCGGCGTCAGCCGCCGGTGGATCTCGATGCAAAGATCCATGTCATCGCCGGCGACCTCGCGCATGCGCCGCACATTGTCGGTCGCCTTGCGGATCTTCTCGATGTGCGGCTCGAAATAGACCGCATCCTCGCCCTCGTCGAGGAACGGATTGATGTGGCCGACGGCAGTAAACCCGCGCTCCTTCTGCCGCTTGAGCGACTCGAGCACACCCTCGATCGTCTTCTCGTAGACGTGTCCGTAGACCCTGGCCGACGTCCGCACCGCCCCGCCCAGCAGTTCGTAGACCGGCACGCCCAGCGCCTTGCCCTTGATATCCCAGAGCGCAATGTCGATCGCCGAAATCGCGGCGTTGATCGCATGCCCCTGGAAGTAGGCGAAACGATGCATCACGTTCCAGTGGTGCTCGATCGGAAAAGGGTCCTTGCCAACGAGATACGTCGCGAACTTGTCGACCGCCACCTTCGCCGCCTCAACGTGGCCCCACACGCCCCCCTCGCCCACACCATGAATGCCGGCATCGGTGTGAATGCGCACAAACAGAAACTGCCCGGCGTGAATGGAGTCGATCTTGGTGATTTTCATGAGATTGCTTTGTCCATTAGGGGTCCACTAGGGCAGAGGCCTTTGCACGCGCCTCATTGCTTCCGCCCTGTCCACCGCACCACCTGCGCGAGTCCCCGATGCTTGGTGCCTTCATCGAGTTGCACAAACCCTTCTAGGCGCTCAACCAGCGAGAAGTCGGGCAGCCACTGATCAAATTCGTCCGCATCATAAAGCAACGCCGGATCAGACGGCCCCATTCGGGGCCCTTCCACCGTTTTCGCCGCGAAGCCTTCCGCAATGAACCAGCCGCCGGGCAGCAGATGCCGCCCCGCAAGCTCCACCGCGCGCTTGCGCACCGCCCGGTCGCAATGCAGGTAAATCAGAAAGACCGCTTCCCAGACCCGGCCCTCACGCGGTGACCAATCCGCCAGATCGCCCTGCACGCGTTCGACCCGAACGCCCGCACTCTGGTCCTTAGCCCGCGCAAATCCGATCGCCACCCCTGACAATTCGACCGCCGTCGCCTGGATGCCGCGCCTGGCCAGAAACCGCGCGTTGCGCCCATCCCCGTCCGCGAGGCTCAACGCCGACGTCACCTGGAAGTCAGGCCTCGCCATCGTCTGCACGACGTAGTTGTTCGGATCGTCCCCGAACAGCGGAGCGCGGGCCTCGGAATACCGTTTGTCCCAGTTCACCATTCCACACCATACCGGCGCCATCGAAGCGATAATCGCTCCACACAAGCGCGGACTTTACATGTCTGCCGTGCGAATTCGATAGGCCTCGAACCCTTGCCGAACCCAGCCGGTCATTCCGACATCCAGCCGGTTCGGGATCGCATCGCCCGGCGAACCGGCCGGCACACATAGCCAGCCTGGCCAACCGGCCAACACATCGAGGCATCAATGTCGATCGCATCGTCAGCCAACGCCAGCCCCCCGGCACGTCAAACCCTATGGCACATTATCACTGCCATATCCGTCACAGTGCTTGTTGCCGGCGAACTCCAAGTCGTTCTTACCCTCGGCGAATGGGCCATCGCACGCTTCCTGGGTTTGCCCGATATCGTCACCATCGCCTTGTACGCGATCAGCGCCCTTGGCAGCTTTGCCATTGCCATCGTTTTGTTTGTTCGCGTCATGCGTACCCAAGCAAGACACGCGGCCAACCAACCAATCGATGACATAGGCTGGCATCCCTTTGCCCCCAACGGACACCGGCCGGTCAGCCAGCCCGCCGAAATCAGGCATCCATTGCCGCTAACAACCCCAGCGGCGACAACTTAAGGCGATGAAGCCGCCGGGAAGCGTATGCGACCCGGCGGCTTGCGCCGCCGCCGCGGAGACCCGGCCCGCAGGGCCGGAACTGCCGTGAGCGAAATCAACTGTTCCCGATCGCATGCTCGGCAGCCGCAATGCCCGCGCGCCGGCCAAACACCGCGCCGTTCATCAGCCCCGTCCCACCCGGATAGTTGTGGTAGAACAGCCCGCCAACCATCTCGCCGGCCGCCGTCAGCCCAGGGATCGGCTGATAATCCGTCGAGAGCACCTGCGCGTCCGTGTTGATGCGAACACCGCCGAACGTGAAGGTCACGCCGCACGTCACGGCATAAGCCTCGAACGGACCTTCTTCGATCGTATTGGCCCAGTTGGTCTTATCGAATTTGAGCCCTTCCGTGCGCCGGCCATCCTTCACCGTCGGGCCGAACGCGATGTCGGTCCGCACCGCCGCGTTGTATTCCTTCATCTCCTTCAGGAACGCTTCCTTGTTGACCCCATCCATCCGCTCGGCGAGTTCCTCGAGCGTATTGCCGGTCACCTTGGTCATCTGCTTGATGCGATATTCATCGCGCAGCAGATGCAGCACTTTCTGGTCAAATACCTGCCAGGCGAAGCTACCCGGCTGGTTCAGGATGACGGCGCCGTATTTGGCATACGTGTAGTTCCGGAAGTCCGCGCCCTCATCGACGAACCGCTCGCCGTTAGCGTTGACCATGATGCCGAACGGATAGGAGTGCTTCTGGAAGTTGTCGCCAACCGCGAGGTCACCGAACTCCGGCGCATTCATGTCCCAGCCGACCGCATGGCAACCCGACCAGTTACCCGCCGTGGAAGCGCCCACGGCCAGCGCCATCTCGATCCCGCCGCCAGTGTTGAAGCGCGTGCCGCGCACCTTCGCGATGTCCCAGCCTGGACCAAGATAGCGCGTCCGCATCTCCGGGCTCGACTGGAACCCACCCGCTGCCAGCACGACCGCGCGTGAGGGCACATCGATGATTTCATTCGGCCGCCGGACCTTGACGCCCTTGACCTCGAACCCGTCGAACAGCAGCTCCAGACCGCGCGCCTGATACCAGACATCAATGCCGAGCTTCTCGGCGAGCTTGAACCACGTATCAACGAGGCCCGGACCACCACCCCAGGCTTCCAGCGATAAACCGCCCCAGAACTGAAAGCGGCCATCGGGCAACTTGAACGCCTGCCGCCCATAGCTCGGCTGGAACCTGATGCCGGTCTCACTCAACCACTTCATCGTATCAAAGCTGTTGCGCACCAGAACCTCGACCAGATCCGGATCGGCGCGGTACTGCGTCACCCGGAACATGTCGTCGAAATACTGGTCTTCCGTATAGCTGCCAAAGTCCGTGTTCTTGGCTTCTTCGTCCGAGATGTCGGGACACACCGCCCGAACATCATCGACGCCCTCGAACGCGAACCGGATCGCCCCCGCCGTATACCGCGAGTTACCCCCCGCCTCATCCTCCGGCGCAGCCTCCAGCACCAGCACGCTTGCGCCCTTCTGGCGTGCGGCAACAGCCGCCGAGAACGCAGCATTCCCGGCACCGACCACAATCACGTCATAAGCCTTTTGAGCCACGGCACTTCCCTTTATTTGGCATCGAAGAAAAATCAATTCGTTGCAGTTTGTATGCGATTGGATACAATCTGCCAATGCGAAACGTAGAAGTCAATTTGTGAAGAGCTTGTCCGATGAAAGCCACCCGGCCTGACATCTTCGAAGCCCTTCAGGCAGAGATCCTCGAAGGCGCGATCCAGCCCGGCGACCGCCTCAAGGAAGCCGACCTTGCCGAGCGCTTCGGATTGAGCCGCACCCCGGTCCGCGAAGCGCTCCGCCGCCTCGAGACACGCGGCCTCCTTGTCCACGAACCCCATAAGGGCATGGTCGTTGCCGAGTTGGAACCAAGCGCCGTCGGCGAACTCTACGTCATGCGCGAGATCCTCGACGCCGCCGCAGCAGCCCTCGCCGCCCAGCACGCCACTGAAACCGAAATCGCAGCCATGGAGGCACAGGTCGCTCGCGATCGCGAAATCGAAGGCCGCCCCGATCATCTGGCAGCCTCGAACCGCGCTTTTCACGCAGCCATCTATCGCGCCGCCCACAACCGCTTTCTCGTCAAATCATCCGACGCCCTCGCCGAGGCTCTGGCCCTGCTCGGACCGACGACGCTTTCAGCCGAGGGCCGCGCCCACCAGTCGGTCGACGAACACGCCGAAATCGTCGCCGCCATCAAGCGCCGCGACGCCGGTGACGCCGACCAGGCCGCCCGCCGCCATATCCGCAACGCCTTCAAAACCCGCCTCCTGCAGCTTGACCAGCGCACGATTGAGGACGAACTGGCGACCGATCGCGCCGCAGTCGACGGCGATGCCTCGCCCGACGGCACTGACAGCACCGCAAACGCCGAGGGCATGAATTCCGCAACTGAAGCAGATACTTGACCTCAGATAGACAATTTTACGTCCGCCAAGTTCAATTGGCGCGAGAGCCACCGCTCCGCCCACAACTTGTCCCAATTCCCCACTACTCCCGCCCTGCAACCGCAGCGATTCGCCGGATCGCCAGAAACAAGGCATCCGGCTTGCCGCAGAGCGGATTGTTGCCCTAAGACGAGGGGGCAAACGAGGGATCGATTCGCACCAGGAGCGTTTCGGCAACGCAAAAGCGCTGAGGCTTTGCCAACGCGGTTATGCTGGACGGGAGACGCAGGGAATGCGGCTGTCGAGAAACATTGCGGTTGTCTTGACGCTGGCGGCTGGTCTCCTCCTCGGCGCTTGCGCCAGCGTCGAGCTGACGCCGCCGCACAAGGCCCCGCTGCCGAAGCACGCGATGATGCTCCTTGGCAAGAAGGGTATGACCCAGAGCCAACCCATCTTCGTGCGCATCTTCAAGGCTGAATCGGAACTTGAGGTCTGGAAACAGCGCGAAGACGGCTATTTCCACCACTTCAAGACGTATCCCATCTGCCATTGGTCGGGAGAACTCGGGCCAAAGCGCCGCCAGGGCGACAAGCAGGCCCCGGAAGGCTTCTACACGGTCAATAAGTACCAGCTGAACCCGAACTCGCAGTTCCACCTCTCCTTCGACCTCGGCTATCCCAACGCCTACGACAAGGCCCACGGCCGCACCGGCGATTTCCTTATGGTCCACGGCAAGTGCAAATCCGCCGGCTGCTACGCCATGACCGACGCCTTCATCGAGGAAATCTACGCCCTTGCCCGCGAAGCCTTCGCCGGCGGCCAGAGCAAATTCCACGTCCACGCCTTCCCCTTCCGCATGACCGACCAGAACATGGCCCGCTATGCCAACGCAAAGGGCAAGAAGCGCAACCCCAACCTCCCCTTCTGGACGACGCTCAAGGCAGCCCACGACTACTTCGAGCTCACCCGCAAGGTTCCCGGCATCGAGGTCTGCGGCATGCGCTATCATGTCAACGTGGCCTGGGACGGCCCCCGCCTCGACCCGCGTGGCGCCTGCCCAAGGTTCCGCTCCGGACCAACAGAGCCCTACATGGCCGTCGCAAGCTTCCGCCAGACCGTGACGGAAGTACCAGCACCCCGCCCCGCAGCGCCGCCCCCCGCGCTCGAACCCCGCATGAACCTCATGCCGCAGCTCTCACCCGCGCCGAACCATGGCCCGGACCCGATCACCCGCTTGCTCCAGAAATTGTCGGATTGATCCCGACCGCCCCCCGGCGCTACGCTGATACCCATCGCACAGGCTTTCTCGCTTCAGCCCGTGCCCGCCAGTGGGGACTCCATTCATGACGCTCAACGTAGCCATCGCAGGCCTCGGCGCCATCGGTTTACGCCTTGCCAAAATGATCGACTCTGGCGCCGTGGAGGGCGTCAAACTCAGTGCGGTATCCGCGCGCGATCTTGCCCGCGCCGAAGACCGCGTCTCCGGCTTGACCGACCGTCCGCGTGTTATGACGCTGCGCGAATTGCCAGCTCACGCCAACGTCATTATCGAGTGTGCCCCGGCCAGCGTCTTCACCGAGGTCGCCCGGCCCGCCATCGAGCAGGGCCGCATCTTCATGCCGCTATCGGTGGGCGCACTCCTCGAACACATGGACCTCGTTGACGAGGCGGTTCACACCGGTGCCCGCATCATCGTACCCACCGGCGCATTGATCGGCCTCGACACCGTCCGCGCCATGGCTGTCGGCGAAATCACGGAGGTCCGCCTGCAGACGCGCAAGCCGCCCGCCGGCCTAGAAGGCGCCCCCTATCTCGTCGAGAACGGTATCGATATATCCAACCTGACGGAGGCCAAGCGCGTCTTCCACGGCAACGCCCGCGCCGCCGCCAAGGCGTTCCCGGCAAACGTGAACGTCGCGGCCGCCCTCGCCCTCGCCGGCCTCGGGCCCGACAAGACAGAAGTCGAAGTCTGGGCGGACCCCGCCGTCAATCGCAATCACCAGACCGTCACCATCCGTTCCGATGCTGGCGAGGCGACCATGACGATCGCCAACATCCCCTCAGCCGAAAACCCGCGCACGGGCCGTATCGTCGCCCAGAGCGTCATCGCCACGCTTCGCCGCATGACATCTCCGATAACCGCCGGCACCTGAAACGCAAGCCGTCACGACCGCTCCCGGCCGGCCACTTATCCCGCTTTGATATCCGCCCCCTCGCGCGCGATCAGAAGCTCAACGAGATCTTCCGCCAAAGCCGACGACTTGTGCGTCGCCTGATTGGTATAAACCCAGATGACCTCTCCGCTCGCGCGAAGGTCGTTCTTGTCTGCGCCATGGATCTCCAGATCCAGACGGATCGATGACCGGCCGATTCGCCCGGCCCGGACCCAGACATCGACTTCCTCATCGAATTCGATCGGCTTGGCGTATTCAACCAGCGACTTCACCGTATGGAAGTCATGCCCCGAACGCGCGGTCTCCGCCTTGTAGGCGTAGGGCAGCCATCGGAAATACTCGGTGATCGCGGTATCGAAGTAGGTCAGGTAGTGGGCATTGAAGACAATGCCCTGCCCATCGATTTCGGAATACCGCACCCGGAAACGATGCGAGAACGAGAAATCGCCACGCGCCATATCTTACCCCTCCACCCGGGTTCCGATCCGCCAACCAATCATCATTGCGGTTTACGCCCGACAACCAGCTTCGTCATGCCCGGAATGAGATCATCCGCCGTTTCGATCTGGAAGCCCTTCTGGCTCAACCGCTCCGACAACCACGTCGTCGAGATCGACTGCGCATCCGGCGTAAACGCCATGTGCTGAAGTTGCCAGAGTGCGGCCAGCGTCGGTCCCCGGCGGTTCTGGTCGACCATGAAATCGTGCACCATCAGCACGCCGCCAGGCTTGAGCGATTCCCACGTCCAATCGACCAGATCTGATATCCGGTCCCCGGGCACGCCGCTCATGAGATACGACATCAAAACCGCATCCTGCTCCGTCGGCCACGTCGATTCCAGCGCATTGCCCGGAATATACCGCACCCGGTTGACAAGATCGGCCTCTGTCACGAACCGCCAGCCAATCTCAGCCACATTGGGGAAGTCGATAATCGTGGAGTTCGAGCTCAGGATAGGCGTTGCACAGGCTGATCGTCATCGCGCCCGTCCCGCCCCCGACATCGAGCATCGAGCGCGCATTGGAAAGATCGACAACCCGCGCCAACGTCCGCCCGGGTCCAAGCGAACCTGAATGCTGCGACTCGCTGTAGAGCGTCGCCTGCTCCCCATCCGACATCCAGTGCGCGTAGGAATTGATCTCCTCCGGCCCCAGCGTGCCATCAAGAACATCGTTGAGCTGCTGCAGGAACGGGTACATCTGCTTGTCGATCTGGTAACGCAGATAGTCACCGAAATCATACCTCGCCCCGCGCACCAGAAACTGCTCCGCCGCCGGCGAGTTGGCATAATTGCCGTTCTCGAACTTGAGCGCACCAATGCTGGTCAGCGCGGTCACGAGCGTCATGATGCGGTTCCGCGGCACCTTGGTCGCCGCCGCCAGATCGTCAATCGTTGCGACCCCTTCCGCGATCCGCGAGAACAGGTCGATATGCAGCGCTCCAAACAACGCTTTCGACGCCATGAAACCAAACGCCACACGCGACAATTCTTCTGATGTTTCCAGCAGCGTTTCGCTCGACATGAATCAAGGCCCTTTTGTTTGACGATTTCAGGAAGGTCGGAATTGAGACATTCTGCGTCGCTTTTACGGCATTTAGCCCAAGACACAAAATCCGCCGAACAAGCAGGCGGTTTGCGCGCGAACATGCACAGCGAATGATCAATTCAGGGCGTTCACCACCAATCGCCACAGATCTCCCACAGGCTCAGGCGATCACGCAGGCGGTCAGGCTCGCTCGCCGTCAGGCCCCCGCCCCCCGAACACGATCGGCGCCTGTCCCGGCGCCCACCGCGCCACCTTGTCCATCACGTCGAGAAAAACCGGAGCGGCAAGGAAACCCTCAAGCCAGGCCGACACGCGCGGAAAGCCCGCCGCATCGAACCAGGCCTTGTCGACAAACGCGAACTGTCTGACGAAGGGAAAGATCGCAATGTCACCAAGACGCGCACTGCCATCGAACAGAAAATCGTGGCGGGACAGGCGCTCTTCGAGAGCGGCGAGAAACACGCAGGCCCGCTTGCGCGCCAAAAGACGCTGAGCGTCATCACCCTTCGCACCATACTTGTAGGCATCGAGATTCGGCTTGAAATCCGCCTCACACGCTGAGATCAAATCCAGCATCTGAGAGCGATCGACCGGCCCCGCCAGCCAACCCTCCGGATCGTTCCGCCCCAGCGCCCACAGCATGATTTCCAGGCTCTCCTCGATGACCGAGCCATCACTGAGAACCAGAACCGGCACCGTCCCTTTCGGCGACGCCGCCAGCATCTCCGCTGGTTTGTCGCGAAGGACGATCTCTCTCAGGTCGACCACCTGCCCACTTGCCAATATCGCCATGCGCGCACGCATCGCGTAGGGACATCGCCGGAAACTGTAGAGGATCGGCCGGCCGGTTTGCATCATGGTTGCAGGTTCAGCGTCACCGCTCGATCAGTGCCGCCCGTGACAGTGCTTGTACTTCTTGCCGGACCCGCACGGACACGCCGAATTGCGCGCAACCTTGCCCCAGGTTGCCGGGTTTTCCGGATCCAGCGCACCTGCCGCCTGACGCGTCCTCACCGGGGCAACCTTTTGCGCGGCCTCTTCCGCATCGAGATAAGCGCGACTCTCACCCGCAATCGCGGCATCCACCAGCGCCAGTTCCTCATGTAGCGATTCCGGGATCTGATGGGTCGCAACCATGCCTTCCGGCATGCCGCCATCATCCTCGTCATACATCTCGCCTGCCGACGGCTCGAGGTGCATGAGCTGCCCCGTTACCGCTTCGCGCAGCTTCTCCAGCATCGCCTCGAACAACACGAACGCTTCCGTCTTGTATTCGTTCAGCGGGTCCCGCTGACCGAACGCCCGGAACCCGATAACCTCTCTGAGGTGTTCCAGCGTCACGAGATGCTCGCGCCACAGATGGTCAAGCGTCTGCAGGAGGACCGATTTCTCGATCTCCTGCATCCGCAGCCGCCCAATCGCCTTTGGCGACCTATCGTCCGCCTGGTCGATCTGATTGACCAGCGCCTCGGCCGACAGATAGTCGGTCACGAACTGATAACCGATCTGTCCCGCTTGTTCCCGTGCCGCTGTCTCGACATCGACCCCGTTTCTGCGGACCTGCTCGGCATTCTGATTGAGGAGATAGCGGCCGATGTTTTCAAGATTGGCCACGGGGTCCGCGACGAACTTCACCAGCTCCGCATCTTCCGCAACGAAGGCCATCATGCCCTTCGCCGCTTCATAGCCTTCAAGCGTCGCGGTCCCGACTTCTTCCGCCTTCGCCTCGAAAGCCTCTCGCGCCGCCGCTGAAAGCCGCTCGCGGATTTCCTGATCCGCGATGCCCTCTTCATCGGCCCAATCCTTCAGCGGCAGATCGAGCGCGAACAGCTCCTGGACCCGCTCCTTGAGCCCATCGATGTCCCACTGCTCCGCGTAGGCCTTCTCCGGAATATGCTTGGCAACCAGCGCCTCGATCACTTCGTTTCGCATCTCGTCAACGGTTTCGCTGACGTCATCCTCCGCCATGATATCGAGGCGCTGCTCGAAGATGACCTTGCGCTGGTCATTCATCACGTCGTCGTATTTGAGGATCTGCTTGCGGATATCGAAGTTACGCGCCTCGACCTTCTTCTGCGCCATCTCGAGCGACTTGTTCATCCACGAATGGCTGATCGCCTCGCCCTTCTGCATGCCAAGCTTGCCAAGCACGCTGTCCATACGATCCGAGCCGAAAATGCGCATCAGGTCGTCTTGCAGCGACAGGTAGAACTTCGACCGCCCAGGATCGCCCTGACGCCCGGAACGGCCGCGCAACTGGTTGTCGATTCGACGGCTCTCGTGACGCTCCGTTCCGATCACGTAAAGCCCACCCGGCCGTGTCACCGTCTTGGCCGGCCGCTCCCCCTTCGCCGGTTCGATCTCGATGACCTCTTCCGCCCCCAACACCTTCTGGCGTGCCGCCTCGATCTCCTGTTCAATCTCGGCGATCTTGGCCGCGCGCTCGGGACCTTCCGGCACGTCCGCCAGTTCGTCCTCGGCACGCATATCGAGGTTGCCACCAAGCTGAATGTCGGTGCCGCGGCCTGCCATGTTGGTCGCGATCGTCACCGTGCCGGGCACGCCCGCTTCCGCGATGATCTTGGCTTCCTGCTCGTGATAGCGCGCGTTGAGGACCTGGTGCTTCACGCCCTTCTTCTCGAGCAGGCCGGACAGCAATTCACTCTTCTCAATCGAGGCCGTGCCGACCAGCAACGGTTGTCCGCGTTCCTGGGCCCGCTCGATCTCTTCGATGATCGCGTCCCACTTCTCTTCTTCCGTCCGGTAGATTTCGTCGTCTTCATCAAGCCGGGAGATCGGCCGGTGGGTCGGGATCTCGATCACATCGAGACCATAGATATCCATGAATTCCGTGGCTTCCGTCGCAGCCGTCCCCGTCATCCCGCCAAGCTTCTCATAGAGGCGGAAATAGTTCTGAAACGTAATCGAGGCCAGCGTCTGGTTTTCAGGCTGGATCTCGACCTTTTCCTTCGCCTCGATCGCCTGATGCAGACCTTCCGAGTAGCGCCGTCCCGCCATCATGCGGCCAGTGAACTCATCGATGATCACGACTTCATCGTTGCGCACGATGTAATCGCGGTCACGCTGAAACAGCGTGTGCGCCTTCAGCGCCTGATTGACGTGATGGACGATCGACACGTTCTCGATGTCGTAGAGCGTCCCCGACATCAGACCTGCTTCACCGAGCTTTTCTTCAATCCACTGGTTGCCGGTTTCGCTCAGCGACACCTGCCGCTGCTTCTCGTCGAGTTCAAATCGCTCCCGATCCGCAATCAACTCCGGCAGAAACGCATCGACGGCCGAATAAAGCTCAGCCTTGTCGTCGATCGGCCCGGAAATGATCAGCGGCGTCCGCGCCTCGTCGATCAGGATCGAGTCCACCTCGTCGACGATCGCGAAATAGTGACTGCGCTGGACCATCTCGTTCTTCGACATTTTCATGTTGTCGCGCAGATAGTCGAAGCCGAATTCGTTGTTGGTCCCGTAGGTAACGTCACACGCGTAAGCGGCTCTACGCTCCGCATCATCCATTTCGTTGACGATCACGCCAACCGAAAGACCGAGGAACTTGTACACCTGCCCCATCCAGGCCGAGTCACGCCGGGCGAGGTAGTCATTCACCGTCACAACGTGCACGCCCCGCTCCGTGAGCGCGTTCAGATACACCGCAAGCGTCGCAACCAGCGTCTTGCCTTCGCCGGTCTTCATTTCGGCAATCTTGCCTTCATGCAGAACCATGCCACCGATCAGCTGCACATCGAAATGGCGCTGGTGCAGTGTGCGCTTGGCCGCCTCCCGCACCGTCGCAAAAGCAGGCACCAGCAGGTTCTCGAGCTTTTCACCGCCGCGCAGTTGCTCCCGAAACGCTTCTGTCCGCGCCCTCAACTCCTCATCCGAGAGCTGTTCAATCTCCGCTTCGAGCGCGTTGATCGCATCGACGCGCGAACGGTAGTTGCGCACCTGCCGGTCATTGGCGGAGCCGAAAATCTTCGAAGCGATCGTCCCGAACGAGATCATGTGACGTCTTTCCCAGTCTCCCGCCTCGGCGGGCGGCAACCATGGTTATATGAAGCAATGCCGGCGATATGCGGCTGCCACGAACAATATTGCCGCCGCCCCATCGCCGAAACGGGGCGGTGCCGGCAGAACTCTGAATGTGATGGACGCGAACGGACACGGAAATCGGATCGAGTTATCCGACGCCTGAATAACGTCGGAATTGACAACCTGCCTGTTTGGCGCCCGACTTCCGGTCAAATAAGAACCGGGAGGCCCCATTGTCAATGAACCACGAGAGAGCTCCCGACGAGCCCAGCCCTTGGCCCGTGCGCTACACTGCCCCTATATAACCGCGCAATGCCATGCTACGTCGCAGCAAATCCTCACCACCATCTTTTCGCCAGAGAACCCGACAACCCTCCCAATCATCACCCCAAACGGCGGGCGGCCGCAGCTTTGCCGATTTCCGCCCCGTCCCTGAGATCAGCGTCTTTTCAATGCGCTAGCAGAAACCTGAACACTCCGAACCTCCACGAATCCAACAAACCCGCGAAGGATCCCCTCGTGCACAAATCACTCAACACTGCCATGGTCATGGCTGCCTTGTTGCTGGCCGCACCGGCGATCCAGCCAGCTCTCGCCGCTGACGACACCGCGAAAGTCGTCGCCAAGGTCAACGGCCAGGTCATTACCGAACGGGATATGGCCATCGCGGAAACCGAACTTGGACCAAGCCTTGACCGTGCCCAAGTGCAGGACCCTGCCCAGCGCCGGCAAATTCTTGCGGCTTTCCTGGTCGACAACCAGCTTTTCGCCGAGGCGGGCGAGAAGGATAAGATGGGCGACGGCGCCGATTTCGCCCAGCGAATGGCGTATTGGAAGCGCCGCGCGATGCGCGAGACCTATTTTGACAAAGCCGTGAAGGGCCAGGTCACCGAGGCCGAGGCGAAGTCCTTCTATGACGAACAGGCCAAAAAGGCCCCCGGCGGCCCGCAGATCCGTGCGCGCCACATCCTCCTGAAGACCGAGGAGAAAGCCAAGGAAATCTATGAGATGATCGCCCACGACGGCGATTTTGCCGAACTCGCCAAGACCCACTCGACGGGCCCTTCCGCCAAGAATGGCGGTGACCTCGGCTTTTTCGGCGAAGGCCAGATGGTGCCGGAATTCTCCAAGGCTGCCTTCGCTTTGAAGGTCGGTGAAGTCTCGCTGCCCGTAAAAACCAAGTTCGGCTGGCACTTGATCAAGGTCGAGGATCGCCGCGACAGCAACTTTCCGCCGTTCGCGGACCTGAAGGATCGCATCGTCGACCACCTCGCCCAGCAGAAGGCACAGAGCGTTGCCGCAGAAATGCGAAAATCAGCAACTGTTGAATATGTGGATCAGAGCTTGCAGCCGCGCTAAGACTGCGCGCAACGCTTCTTGAATCCCCCCGGCTTCGATCGGAGCTGGACCGCATCAACATGTGCCGGGCGATCAGCGATGTTCGCCCGGCTCCTTTTGGAGGACGCTTGCCGTGGCAGGCTTCATCAAGGTCTCACCCTTCGCCCCATCCGAACTGGCCAAACCGCCCGCCATCGCCGGCGTCCGTTTCGCCACCGCTGAAGCTGGCATCAAATACAAGGGCCGCGAGGATCTCCTCCTCGCCGTCCTGCCCGAAGGCACCATCGCAGCCGGCGTCACGACCCGCTCGAAGACCTGCTCCGCGCCCGTGCTGTGGTGCCGCGATCAACTCGCCCACGGCCACGCTCGCGCCCTCGTCGTCAATTCCGGCAACGCCAACGCATTTACCGGCCGCAAGGGTGCCGAGGCCGTCCGGATCACGGCCGATGCCGCCGCGAAAGCCGTCGGCTGCCGCCCTGAGGATGTCTTTATCGCCTCCACCGGCGTGATCGGCGAGCCCATGGATGCCGGCGCCTTCTCCCACCTCCTCTCGGAACTCGCCCCGAAGGCGACGGAATCCGCCTGGGAGCGGGCCGCACGCGCCATCATGACTACCGACACCTATCCAAAGCTGTCGACGGCAACCGCCAAGGTCGGCGGCGAAACGATCAATATCGCAGGCTTCGTCAAAGGTTCCGGCATGATCGCCCCGGATATGGCGACGATGCTGGGCTTCATCTTCACCGATGCCAACATCGACCTGCCGCTTCTCCAGAAGCTCACCCGCGATTTCGCCGACAAGACCTTCAATTGCATCACTGTCGACAGCGACACCTCGACCAGCGACACCGTGATCGTCTTTGCCACCGGCGCCTCCGGCACAAAGATCACCGATGCGGGCGCGCCCGAGGCACAAGCCTTCGCCGCAGCCCTCCATGGCGTCATGCGTGACATGGCCCATCAGGTCGTCCGCGACGGCGAAGGCCTTTCCAAATTCATCGAGATCACCGTCACCGGCGCCGAGAACGATACCGCCGCCCACAAAATCGCCATGACGCTCGCCAATTCGCCGATCCTCAAGGCAGCCTTTGCCGGCGAGGACCCCAATTGGGGCCGCGTCGTCATGGCCGTCGGCAAGGCCGGCGAAGCCGCCGACCGCGACAAACTCGCCATCAAGTTTGGGGACATCCTTGTCGCCGAAAACGGCCAGCGCCATCCCGGCTATGCCGAGGAACAAGGCGCCGCCTACATGAAAAACGCTGAACTCACGGTCGCCGTGGATGTCGGGATCGGGGCCGGCAGCGCCGTCGTTTGGACGTGCGATCTCACCCATGATTACATCACGATCAACGCCGATTATCGTACCTGAGGACGCCTTCGATGGATCCTGAATTCTGGCACGATCGCTGGCAAAACGCCCAGATCGGCTTTCATCAGCCGAAACCAAACGCCAAGCTCGCCGCCTACTGGCCGCGTCTCGCGCTCCCCGCCGGCAGCACGGTCTTCGTGCCGCTGTGTGGCAAGAGTCTCGACATGGTCTGGCTCGCCGATCACGGCCACCACGTCATCGGCATCGAGTTAAGCGAACGCGCCGTTGATGAATTCTTCGCCGAACAAGGCCTGGCACCGGCCACCCGCGCGCATGGCGAGCTGACCCTCAAGTCATCCGGCCCCTACGACCTGTGGTGCGGCGACGTCTTCGACATGACCGCCGATTTGGCCGCCGGCGCCACAGGCCTATACGACCGGGCAGCCTTGGTCGCACTGCCGCCCACGATGCGCCAGCGTTACACGACCCATCTCCTGAGCCTTTTTCCTGAAACACCACCGCCACCCGGCCTCCTGATTACACTCGAATACGACCAGGCCCGGGTCGATGGCCCACCGCATTCGGTGCCGCAAGACGAAGTCGACCGCCACTTCTCGGCCAGCTACCGCATCGAGGAATGCCACCGGTCCAGCGATAGGGCTCCGCCGCCGAAATTCATTGATGCAGGCCTCACCGACATCATCGAGGTCGCCTACCTCCTTCACCCGCGCACCCCAGGCGCCGCCGGCGGCAGCGCCTGATGTCCGATCCGCTGAAGACACCCGATGCCAAGCGCCTCGTTCTCGTTGTCGCAGCCGCCCTGATTGACGCCGATGATCGCGTCCTGATCGCCCGCCGCCCGCCGGGCAAGCCGATGGCCGGCCTTTGGGAATTTCCTGGCGGCAAGGTCGCCTCGGGTGAAACGCCCGAAGACGCTCTCATTCGCGAACTCCGCGAAGAGCTCGCCATCGAGGTTTGCGACGATTGCCTCGCGCCCTACGTCTTCGCCTCCCACACCTACGACGACTTCCACCTCCTGATGCCGCTCTACATCACACGCCGCTGGGAAGGTGAAATCGAACCCCGCGAAGGCCAGGAACTGAAATGGGTGCGCGCCGTCCGCCTCGCCGACTATCCGATGCCGGAAGCGGACCTGCCGCTGATCCCGTGGCTGCGCGACCTGCTGGCCTGACGCAGACGACCTTTAGAGCTTCTGCTCTTTCGTCTTGAGCGCATCGGCAAGCCGCACGGTCGCACTGCCCGGCTTGAGCGGTTTTTGCTGGCTCTCGTCTGGCGCCCATCCCGTCAACGTCAGCAATTCGAACGTCGCCGCGATGCGCCCCTCAGGACCATCATCAGCCGGGAACGCCTCAGTGTATCGACGCGACGCCTCGAACAGGATCGACCGTCGCATCGGCACCCGCGAGCGCTCATGCAGCACATTGCCCGCCCCCATCGCCTTGAGGTCCCGCATCAGATGCAGCGCGCTTGGATACGTCACCGTCAGCCGCTCGACATCCGTCACCGGCAACGCAAAGCCCGCCCGCTGCAGCAGGCCGCCCGCATCCCGCACATCGACGAACGGCTGCACCCGTGGCGATGCGCCCCCCGTCACCTCTGCTTCAGCTTCGAGCATCACCTGACGCAACTCCGAGAGTGTCGCGCCACCGAGGAGAACGCCGACAAACAGGCCATCCGGGCGCAACAAGCGGCGGATCCGCGCCAGCACCCCCGGCAGATCGTTGACGTACTGTAGCGCCAGCACCGACACGGCGAGATCAACCGATGCCTCATCGAACGCCAGCGCCTCTTCGTCCGCGACGATTTTGCGTGCACCAGCACTGAGCGCCGACAGTTCCTGAAGCGGTTCGACCTCAACGACTTCTGATACGCCGTGCGCCTCAAGCGCCCGCGCCACGACGCCATGATAGCTGCCGACGACAACGGCCCGGTCGAACGTCCGTTGGATCATGCCAAGCCGGTCAACGACATCATCCGCCGCATACCGCAACAGGAAATCCGGCAACGCATCACCGCCCGCCGCGGTTGCCCGCCGCGCCAATCGCCGCCGCCGTTCATGCAGCAGCGCCCTGTCGAATATCTCTCGGTTGTCACTCATCACGCTCGTACATACCGGGTTCCGAAGCTGTATGAAACCAGCCCCGCCAACCCGCCGCAATCGCTTCCCCGTGGCGCAACCCTGAAGGTTCCGGCTAAGATCATCCGAGCCGTCCAAACCTTTGCGGGCCCCCAATGAGCGAAGATCAGTCAGAAGCCGCGATCGCGCCGCCTCCCACACGGATCTTGGCCGTTCGCGATCACCTCAAGGCCCTCGCCGCACGCACACTCGACCTCATCATTCCGCCCTCCTGCCTCGCGTGTCGTGAGCCCATCGCGACCCACGATTCGATCTGCGCGGCCTGCTGGCGCGAAATCCGCTTTGTCCGCGCCCCGCTGTGCGACCGCCTCGGCCTGCCAATGCCCTTCGATCCCGGCGGCACCGTCATTTCTGCTGCCGCCATTGCCCATCCCCCGGACTATGACCGGGCACGCGCCGTCGCCCTCTTTTCCGCCGTCATGCGCGACCTGATCCATCAGTTCAAATACGCAGATGCCCATCACGCCCGCACCCGCTTCGGCAAGTGGCTCGCCGGCGCCGGCGCCGAACTGATCGCCGATTGCGACTTGATCCTGCCGGTACCGATGCACCGCCGCCGCCTGCTCACCCGGCGCTACAATCAGGCAGCCATTCTGGCCCGCGAACTTGCCCGTCAGGAGAATATGCCTTTTGCCCCCACGCTCCTTGTGCGCAGGAAAGCCACCCGCAGCCAGGTCGGCCTCACCACCCCCCAGCGCCGCGCCAACGTGGCTGGCGCTTTTCGTCTGGCCCGCGGCGCGGAAAAGCGGATCGCCGGCAAACGCATCCTCCTGATCGACGATGTCATTACCACCGGCGCCACCACCAACGCCTGCGCGCGCACCTTGAAGCGCGGCGGCGCGACCGGCGTCGACGTCCTCGCCCTGGCCATCCGCCCGCCGGGCTCAACCCTCGAGTTGTAGGCCCGGCCGCCAACTGGCCCGCCTCGGTCGTGCACGAGGGCCTTTGCGTCCACGCCCCCGGCACACTAGATTTACCTGACCAGCGCCCAACCACCCGACACGGCGCCTCAAGCGCCTATCATGCCAAGCCAACGCGACAATCAACCCGAGCGACTCCATGGCCAAGATCACCATCTACACGTCGATGTTCTGTCCCTACTGCAGCCGCGCCAAGCGGCTCCTCAAGGAAAAGGGCGTGGACTTCGAAGAAATCGACGTCACCATGAGTTCGTCCAAGCGCGCGAAAATGACGGAGATGGCCGGCGGCCGCACATCCGTGCCCCAGATCTTCGTCGACGGCGAACACATCGGCGACTGCGACGGCATCCACGCCCTCGACGCCGAGGGCAGGCTCGACCCCCTGCTGGGACTCTGACGACACCGCGCCAAAGCCAACCCGGCTCAAGCCAAACCGGAAAGCCCGCTTCATGTCCGACGCCACCCCAGCACCCGACCCGCGCTCCTTCACAGCCGCCCTCATCCAGACCTGCTCCAGCCGCGACGTCGACCGCAACATTGCAGAGGTCGGCGCCATGATCCGCGAGGCAGCCGCCGCCGGCGCTGACTATATCCAGACCCCGGAGGTGACGACAGTCATCGAGACCGACCGCACCCGCATGGCCGACGTCATCCAGCCGGAAGCCGGCAACCGCGCACTTGCCGCCTTTAGCGACCTCGCCCGCGACCTCGGCATCTGGCTCCACATCGGCTCGATGGCAATCGCAACCGACGGCCCCCGCTACGCCAACCGCGCCTTCCTCTTCACGCCCAATGGCGATATCGCCGCGCGCTACGACAAGATCCACATGTTCGACGTCCAGATCGGCGCCGGCCAGACCTACCAGGAAAGCAAGCGCTATCAGCCAGGAGAGCAAGCCGTCCTCAGCGATCTGCCGTGGGCAAAGCTCGGCATCACGATCTGCTACGACATGCGCTTTCCAGCCCTCTATCGCGCGCTCGCCAAGGCCGGCGCCGAAGTGATCGCCGTGCCCTCGTCCTTCACGGTGCCAACCGGCAAGGCCCATTGGCACGCCCTCCTGCGCGCCCGCGCCATTGAAAGCCAATGCTTTATTCTCGCCGCCGCTCAGGCCGGCCACCACGAGTGCGGCCGCGACACCTACGGCCACTCGATCGCCATCTCGCCGTGGGGTGAAATCCTCGCCGAAGCCGACGGCGAAACCACCGGCTTCATCACCGCCAAGATCGACCTCGAGCAAGTTGCAGACGCACGCCGCCGCGTCCCCTCCCTTGAGAACGACCGGCCTTTCGAGATCGTCCAGGCCGGCGCGCCAAACGCTTCCGCCGCCGAATAGGCCGAAAAACCATGGTTCAGGGGCTAATCTGACGGATCTCCATCACGACGCTCTTTACGGATCGACAACCCGTCACCAATTATTCATGATCACGCACCGACACCCAACACCCTGAAACCCATGATCAAATATCAGCTCGTCTGCGACAAGGATCACGATTTTTCCGGCTGGTTCCGCTCCAGCGACGACTTCGACAAGCAGGTCAAGCGCAAACTCGTCGAGTGTCCCGACTGCGGCTCGAAGAAGGTCGAGCAAGGCCCTGATGGCCCCGAACGTCGCAACCAGCCGCAAGAAATCGGTCGACCTGCCGCCGGAAAAGCGCGCCGAGTTGATCAAGGCGATGCGCGAGATCCGCAAACAAGTCGAACAGAACGCGGAATACGTCGGCCCCCGCTTCGCCGAGGAAGCCCGTCGCATCCACTACAAGGAAACCGACGAGGGCAAAGGCATCTACGGCGAGGCAACGCTGTCCGAAGCCAAGGAACTCGCCGAAGAGGGCATCGACTTCCTACCACTCCCAGTGCTACCCGAGGATCAGAACTGATCTGACCTGACGCAACGCGAGGTGGCCTGACATGCGAACCGCTCCTTTCGGCAAATCAGGCCCCGCGGTCCCCGTCATTGGCCAGGGCACTTGGTACATCGACGAAGGCCGCCATGACGACGCCGTCGCAGCCCTGCGCCACGGCCTCGACCTCGGCCTGACCCACATCGACACCGCCGAGATGTACGGCAGCGGCGCCGCGGAAGAAGTCGTCGCCGACGCGATCTCCGGCCGCCGCGACGAGGTCTTCCTGGTCTCGAAAGTCCTGCCCTACAACGCCTCACGCCAAGGCACGATCGCTGCTTGCGAGGAAAGCCTCGCCCGCTTGGCGACCGATCATCTCGATTGCTACCTGATCCACTGGCGCGGCCAGCACCCCCTCGAAGACACATTCGACGCCCTCGAAGACCTCAAGGCCGCCGGCAAGATCAAGAGCTACGGCGTCTCCAACTTCGACGTCGACGATCTCGAAGAAGCCCACGAAATTGTCGGCGACGGCAGGCTCGCCTGCAACCAGGTCCTCTATCACCTCGGCCAGCGCGCCATCGAGCATGCCGTCCTGCCCTGGTGCGCCGACCACGGCGTCGCCGTCGTCGCCTACAGCCCCTTCGGCCACGACGCCTTCCCCGGTCCGCGCCACAAAGGCTGGGAAACACTCCAAACGGTCGCCCTGAAGCACAGCGCCACCGAACGCCAGATCGCCCTGGCTTTCCTCACCCGCGACCCCGGCGTCCTCACAATCCCAAAGGCCGCCAACACAGACCACGTCACGGAGAACGCCGGCGCCGGCCGGATCACGCTGGACGCCGATGACGTCGCAGCCCTCGATGCGGCGTTTCCGAAGGGGCGAAAGCCTGGCCATTTGCCGATGTTGTAGGCCGTCCCTCGGCGCAGGCCAGAATGTCCAAGCCAGCGACGCCATCCCCACCAATTTAGGGCACCAGATGACTGAGAACTCTGCAGACGCCGATGTAATCGTCACCAACGGGAAGATTGCGACGCTCGACCCGGACAACACCATCGCAAGCGCCGTTGCCATTTCGGGCGAACTCATAAGCGCCGTCGGCTCCAACTCAGACATTGAAGCCCTGGCCGGGCCGACGACGAAACGTATCGATGCATCAGGGCGGCTCGTCGTACCGGGGTTAATCGACGGCCATGCCCACATGGATCGGGAAGGTTTGAAGGAGACGCTGCCTTCGCTTGCCGGCTGCCAGTCGATCAAGGATGTCCTTGAGCGCATACGCGAACTTGCTGCGCAGACTGCTCCGGGCGAATGGATCGTCACCATGCCGATCGGCGAACCACCCTTTTACGAGGGCGTGCCGGCGAATCTCAAAGAGAACCGTTTCCCGACCCGTCATGAACTCGACAGCGTCGCACCCGACAACCCGGTCTATATCCGCCCCATCTGGGGGCACTGGCGCAACACGCTCCCCCTCGTCTCGGTCGCCAACACCCGCGCCCTGGCCGAAGCCGGCATCACGCGCGACACATTGCCCCCCGTCCCTTCGGTGCAAATCGACAAGGAACTGACGACCGGCGAGCCCTCCGGCATCCTCTATGAATTCACCTACAAACCGATCGTCGAGAAAACGCTGATGCGATGCATCCCGCGATTCACACTAGAGGATCGCATCGCCGGACTGCGCCGTTCCATGGAAATCTACAACAGCTACGGCACCTCCAGCGTCGTCGAGGGACACGGCATTGCGGGCGAAGTTCTCGCTGCATATCAACACCTGCGCGCCGAAGGGCCATTGCCGGTCCGGTCGTTCCTGATGTTCAGCCCCGCCTGGACAAGCACTGATTCAGAAACCGTTCGCGACTTCCTTGTCGACTGGGGCCGCTGGCTTGGCGGGCGCGGACTCGGCGACAGCTTCCTTCGCATGGCCGGCATCTATACCGAGTCGGATTACTCGGACGAAAACCGCCTCCGCGCACTTTGCGGCCCCTACACCGGTTGGGCAGGTTTCAACTTCGACAGCTGCCTGCCCGAGAACGTAATGGTCGACATGATGGTCGAGGCCGCCAGGAACGGCATTCGAGTTCGGCTCCTTCTCACCCAATATCCTGAGCCTGTTCGAGACCGTGAACAGCCAGGCACCAATCACCGATCAACGCTGGCTGATCGAGCATATTGGAATGTTCAGCGCCGATGAGGTCAAACGGATCCGCGATCTTGGCCTTGTACTCCAGGCCTATTCGACGAAATGGATTGAGCAGGACGGAGAGGCCTTGCGCGACAAACACGGCGAGGCCGGCGCCGAACGCATCCTGCCCATGCGCGATCTGATCGACGCCGGAATTCACGTGTCGCTTGCGACTGACAACGTGCCGCCGACACTGTTTGTGCCAATCTCCCATGTCGTCTCGCGCAAAACCAGTGCCGGTCGCACACTCGGAGCCTCGCAGGCCATCAGCCGCATCGAGGCAATCGCATGCGCCAGCCGCGAAGGCGCATGGCTGAGCTTCGAAGAGAACGACAAAGGAACGATCCAACCGGGCAAGTTCGCCGACCTTGCGATCCTGTCAGCGGACCTGCTGGAAGTCCCTGAAGATGAGATCCCGACCATCGTCGCCGATCAGGTCATCACCGCCGGCACGATTGTCTACGACCGTCGCCGGCATAAAGCGCATTGAAATCGGCGTCCAAGCTCGCCAGCGCCGGATCGACCACAGCCTTGATCTTGCGCAGCGGATGGCGCGCGGGAACGCGCTCTTCAAGGTTCACGTAACTGAACAGCGAGCCGTTCTGCTCATCCGGTCCGCGCATATCCGACCCCCTCGACCTGGAGACCGAACGGAATCATATTCGCCGGATGACGTCGAGTGGTGGGTTTTTCAGCGGCCTGCTAGAACTCCAAATTTGAGCAGCACCCGAATAGATAACGACCGAATAAATCGGAAGGCCAATTACACAGAATACAATAAATTAGTTGTTTTATTCTGGGTGGACGGAATGATAATTTTCTGCTTCTTGGCCTGGAGCTTTATTCTACCATCCAAAAAGTCAATATTTTCTAAAATCTTATTATTTGCGATAATCGCACCACTTTCTATCTTCACACTCATTATTCTGAATGGCAGGCGTCGCGCATATGCACATAAAATAACAATCGGCCAAAAAGACATTCACGACCCGAATGTATCTAAATCCGAGATAAGCTGGACTTGCATCATTCAGGTATCTGTATTCTCCGACCGTGGCGCAGATCCACCACTCCATGATGGAATCGACGTCCGCCTACACCCTGATTGTCTGGAAGACATAGATTTGTTGCCGCTCGTGCGATGGGCGCACCGAAAAAGGGGCAGCATCGAGATTAGCTGCGTGGGTCACGATGCCGCAGAATTCGCAACAGCAATCGGTAAATTCGCGCCAGAAAAGCTCACAGCAAACGACATGGAACGACCCGTCAAAGACTAACATAGCGGAATTGGAGATCGGCTGATGCTAAAGCCCATAACCGCACGGTGTTTGCACCAATCTCGCTATCGTCATCCCGGCGCTTGTCGCCGGGATCCATCGTGCCGCAAATTCGGAAGCGTGACGTCGGGACAAACATGGCCGATTGCTCCGCCACTCTTGCAGCTCTTTAGTCGGCGAAAGATTGATTCTAAACGCCACGGCGCAATAGCGGACTGTTCAATGCCATTGTCAGCAGCGCAGCAAACAGCGCCCCCGTCACAGCGCCAGCCAGTCCACCCAGTACACTGAAAAAGATCACATCTTCAGGCCGCCGAGCAAGCGCAAAGTAAGGCAGCAAGTCGAAGGTCGCGGCAAGATGGACCGCCGGTGTAGCGAGCGATCCCGCAATCACGCCCCCAGACGGTGCTACCCACCATATCGCTCGAATGGACCGGCGGCAAAGCACCGCCAACAAAGGCAGCACGACGAGCGTAACGATCCAGGAGCCAGCATTCAGTCCGACCATGGCCGGCACGCCAAATATCACTTTTAGTCCTTCAAACACCCGGCCGTGGAAGATCAGCGACTTCCCCGCAAAGCAGATCAAGATAAACATGTGAGGAACGAACAATGCACCGATCACCCCCGCCACCGGCGTCAAGACTCCACCGATGGCGGCAGATATCACGTATAGTCTGATGCTGTTCAAATGAAAGGATCTCTCATGCCGGAAGCGTTTCGTGCCCCTCCTATCAATACATGCACCAAAGATGTTTCCATTTAACGCCACCGAAAGCGTCGAAACAGGATTAATGCTTCAGGTCACATCGACATGCACCAGGACGACCATCGAAGGCGCATCACCTTCACCCACGGAGTCATCACCCCCCTCAAACAATATGATCACCGCGCTCCAGCAGCTCGATCGAAACGCCTTCCGGCCCTTCGACAAACGCGATCCGGATGCCCGGCCGGATCGTCTCCGGCCCGCGCGTGAACTTGGCGCCCTTCGCCTTCAACGCATCACACACCTTGTCGATCTCTGAAACCGTCAATCCGAAATGGTCGAGCCCGCGATGCGGATGCGCCGGCCCCGCCGCCGCTTTTGGATCGCCCGAAACATCCAGGAGAAAGATGTCGGCGCCACCGAGCTTCAGGTCGATCCGTGGCTTGCCGCCCTGATCGGAGCGGATCACCTCGGCCCCGAACATGGACTCGAAATAGGCCGCCATCCCGTCCGGGTCAGGCGTGAAGAGATGGATATGGTCGAAGGTATATTTCGTCATCAGATCGTCTCCGTTGGCAGGGGCCGGCAACCCGGCTGGACTAGTCAAAGCAGAAGCGTCGCGGCGACCGACACGAGCAAGAGAGCAGCGAACGCGACATTGATCACCCGGCTGGATCGCGCATCGCGATGAAAGCGCGTCAGCGCCGAACCCGCAAACAGCCAGCCGATATTGACAGTAAACAGAACCCCGAGCACCGCCCCCGTCTTGACCAGACCATCGAGCACCGGATCGCCACCGACCAGCACGAAACCCGAAAACAGCGCCCCCATCGCGGCATAGGCCTTCGGATTGACGAGCGAAAGCAGCGTCCCCTCGAACCATCGCGGCCGGCGTCCGCCCTGACCACCGCCATTGATCGGCGGCGCGGTCGCGATCCGCCACGCCAGAAACACAAAATACATCGCAGCCAGCACCACGACGACCGGCCTCAGGCCCGGCACCGTAAATAAAAGCGCTGAAACGCCCGACCCGATGATCGCCATCACACCGACCATCCCGAGGACAAGCCCGAACATGTAGGGTAGCGCCGCCACCCGCCCGAAGGCCGCACTGACGGCTGCAATGCTGAGCGTGTTCGGCCCCGGACTGCCGGCAAGTGCGAACGCGGCCAGGAGAAACGCGCCGAGCTGATCCATCTCTCACCCCGGCCTGTCAGCCAACAGTTGCAGGCTCGATCCGGCAAAGCGCAATCCCGCGCTCGCCTTGCACCACATAGGCGAGATAAACCGCGCCATCCTCATCGACGAGAATATCCGGATCGCGCAGCTGGTTGACCGGCTCATTGATCGCGCCGCGTTGCGACGCCACCACGGGCAGCCCCGCCCCCTCGTAGGCATGCTCCGGCCGCAGCCGCTCACGCGGATCGACCGCCACCCAGTCGCGCCAGTCCCCGCCAAGCATCAGATCGGCCGACCAGATCACCTCCGGCGCTTCCCCGATCACCGTATAAAATACCGTCAGCCGGTCCCCGCCTCGCCGCCACAACCCGACATGGCGGATGTCCGCCGGCAGCCCGGCCGGCACACCCGCACTCTCAAATGGTTGAAAGCCGTCCTCAGAGCGCAGCAACTCTCCGCTCCGTGCCAGCGCATAGAACGCCCCACCGTGCTCGAACACCCGGAAATAGGACGGCCCGAGCAGCGGCTCACAAACGTCGAAGCGCACGCCGTCACCCGACACCGCAACCCGCGTCTGCTGGACGAATTCGCCGTCATCCCCCAGGCTGAACCGGCCCATGAAAATAGAGCCGGAGCTGCCGCGCGCCCGCGTCGATAAAGATCTCGGGCGACGCAATGTGGTCGATGAACCCGCCGCTGTCAGCCAGATCGAGAACACCCGGCTCGTGCATCCACCACGGTCCCTCGATCCGGTCTGCGAAGGCGAGGCGAAGGTACGTCCCGTTGTGGTCGGCGAAATAGAGATAGTACCGCCCAAGTGGTGACACCACCCAGTCAGGCACCCGGATCAGCGACGGCCCGTTGATATTCGAGCCAATTCGTCCGTCCATGTCGGGCGCGATGATCGGCCCGTCCCCGAGCCGCATGACTTCGAAATCACCGCGATGACCACCCACCCAACTAGCCCTTCTTCGCTGCATAAGGCGGCGCAACGAAGTATGGCGGATATTTCCCGATCTTCGTCATGTCGACATCAACCATCGCCGGCCCGTCAACCGCGATCGCTTCAGCCAGCTTCGGCCCGAGTTCGTCGACCGACGAGACCCGCCAGAACGGCAGCCCGGCCAGCGCCGCAAGCCCCTCGAGATCAGGCCCCACCGGATCGGCCGCGAAATGCCGTCCGCCATAAAGCGTGTTCTGGATGTCCTTGATGACACCGTAACCCTTGTCGTTCATCACCATGATGACGACGTCGGCGCGCTCCTGCGCCGCCGTCCAGAGTTCTGTCAGGTTCAGCATGAACCCGCCATCACCCGTCATCGCGATCGTCTTGCGGTTGCCCTCCGCGAGCGCCGCCCCGATCCCCATCTGATAGCCGGGCCCGATCGCAGCACCCACCGGATAGATGTTCTGCTCCGGTGACGACAACGGCAGATAGCGGTTGCCCCACGTCGAATTCGAGATCGTGATGTCGCGCACCCAGTACGCATCATCCGGCATCGTCTCCGCGATAATTTTCGCGAAGTCCGCATAGGGCCCAAGCGTCGGCCGATAGGCTTCGTGCGCCGCCTCCCGTGTTTGCTTGATCCGTCCGGCCCAGCCGCCGTCGACGTTCATCCGCCCCTCGAGCCGGTCCGCCAGCGCCGCAAGCGCGGCCCCCGCCTCGCCGACATGGAAATGGTCGACTGTATAAGTCCGCCCGTTGGCCTCCGGGTCGATGTCGATCTGCACCCGCCGCTCAGGTAGCTTCAAGGTCAGGTCGCCCGTCTCGTGGCCGCGCATCCGCCCGCCGGCGACGATCATTAAATCGACCTCGCCGTACAGCTCCTTGACCGCCGGCACCGCGTTGAACGCACCGAGCGTCATGGCATGCGTTTCCGGGATCACTGCCCGCCCATTGATCGACGTGACGACCCCGAACCCCATGTCAGCCAGACGGGCAACAGCCTCGCCCGCGAACTTCGCCCCGGTTCCACACCACAGCAGCGGTCGCTTCGCACCGGCCGCCATCTCCGCGATCCTGTCAAGGCTCGCGCCATTCCCAGCTTCCGGCGTCGGCACCGGCAGCACGAGATGATCAAGCTGGTCGGGCCGCGCGATTTGCGCGCGCTGAATGTCGATCGGGATCTCCACGGAGACCGGCCCCATCGGCGGCGTCAGCGCCTCCGTCGCAGCCTTGATAAGAACCCCGAACGCCGCCTCCGGACTGCGCACCCGGTACGCCGCCTTCGAGACAGACTTGAGCATCCCCAACTGATCCGGCACGTCATGCACCGCGCCGTGCGCCTGATCGAGATCCGCCGTCGCCGTCTGCCCGGTCAGATGCAGCACCGGCGCCGACCCGAACCGCGCTTCGACGATCGCCCCCGGCGCATTGGCCGCCCCCGGCCCCGTCGACGTCACGAAACAGCCAAGCCCGCGCCGCGCCCTCGCATACCCATCCGCCATATGCCCCGCGCCCATCTCGCCGCGCGCTCCGACGACCCGGATCGTATTGCGCCGCCCGATCCCGTCGAACATCGGGATGTTGTGCACCGACACCACCCCGAACACGACCTCGATCCCGGCCTGATGCAAAAACTCGGCGACCAGATCGCCCACGTTGTAGTCGGCCATGACGGGCCCCCTTCATATTTGACTTCCTTCTCCGCGATTATGGGTCCAGAGCCGCCGACAGCAAAACCCGTGCGTGATTTGTCACGCCTCAGGCCTATCGATCCGTCTGCACGCCCAGCCCTTGGGCACGCCGGATGAGGCACCCCATAAAAACCGTAACGTCGACCGGCAGATGTTCAGTCGTACACCGACGGTATTCGTCGCATTTCTGCAACGTTGCACAGCCCATCAAACCCCGCTGACGAATGGTTGCTGCATCCGCTTCTGGCACGGTGCAGGCTGAATGGCCTTTAGGATCGGACAGCTTCCCTGCAGCGCAAGACACCTGCGCCTGAGCACTTCTCGTGGCCGTTCCGCGCTTAAGGCACGCCTCCCTGCGCATTGGTCGAGCGCATGCCCAAGCCTTGCAGTACCGCGCAGGAGAATGAGTGTGAAAATTTCAACATCCCAGGTCGTCAAAGAAGACATGGCGCAACTGGGTATTCGCAAAAGTTCTCGCCTCCTCCCCATCCTCTCAATATTCGCTGTGTTGCTGACCGTCATGTTTGTCGCGAGCCGGTTCGGCGACAACTCCGTCGACACGCTGTTCGTCAACGCATGCGCCAACATTCAGGCCCCACTTGAGCGTGAGGGCCTCGAGCTGTCCAACGCGCAACGAATGGCGCGCGTCCAATGCCTGCAGGCCGCGCAGAACGGCGACCGCGCTCAGATGTACAGCCTGATCGAGGGCAGGACCGTCCTGGAGAAATCAGAACTCCTCACCGCTTTTTCCAATAGCAACAAGGCCTTCGAAAACATCGTGGCAGACCTGCCCGGCGTTGGCGTGGGTTTCGTGAAGAACTACACCAACGAGCTTATCGATGATTTCGGCGTGATGGGCTGGAACCTGCTGGCGACCATTCTGCTGATTTCGCTTGCAGCATCGGTCAGCGGCGCGTTCGGCATGATTTACCGGCGAGACTTCTGGTCGTGGTTTTTCGCGGCAGCCGCCGTGCTCGCAGCGTTCAACTGGTGGATCCCCTTCTATCCCCCTGAACAGAAAATCGATGGGACCTCGATCACCATCGGCCTCTTTGCGCTGACACAGATCGCCGTGCTCGTTCTGGCGTTTCGCCTCAGGCGCTACTCGAAAAAAGTGAGCGCTGTCTCCGCCGCAACCCACAACACGATCCTCGCCCTTGTCATGACGCCGATCGGCCTCGCGATCGCAGCCGGTCAACCTGAAGCGCTCTGGCAAAGCCTCCCGGCTTCCCTGTCATGGCTCGGACACTGGTTCTTCCGCCTCGAACTCGCATTCCTTGTCTTCGTCCTGTACACGTTGCTTCGGCGCACCGATCTGTGGAACGGGCGCGAGCCGAAGAATATCGTCGTCTGCCTCGACGGGACGACGAACACCCCCGACCAGCTCGAATTCGGCCGCCTCGCCCAGACCAACGTCTTCAAGCTCTTCAAGATGTTGAAGGGAGACGTACCAAAGCTCGGCCAGACGGCCTCTGGCCTCAACGCCAGCATCTCCAAACGCTACGCCAACAAGCAGATCGGCCTCTACTACAGTGGCGTTGGCAATCGCTTCGAGTACAATCCGATCATCCAGACGCTTGGCGGCGCAACCGGGCTCGGCGCCTCCGATACGGTTGATCGCGCCTATTTCGACGTGATGCGCCTCTATCGGCCCGGCGACCGGGTTTATATTTTCGGCTTCAGCCGCGGCGCTGCAATCGCCCGCCTCCTCGCCCGTGCGCTCGATCAACGCGGCGCCCCCAGGACACTATGGACCTTGCGCCTGCTTGGCCGCGATTGGACGCTTTGGGAATCCAAGGACGAAAAAGTCTATGAGGTCCCCATCGCCTTGCTGGGTTGCTGGGACACCGTCGCCGCCTTCGGCCTTGCCAAAAACCTCTTCGGCATCGACTTCCAGAAGCTCGATCTGTTCAAGGATCTCACCGTCCCCGATAACGTCCAGCGCGCCCTCCACGCCGTCGCTCTCGACGAGCGCCGGGTCGAATTCCGGCCGACGTTGATGGAGCCGGACCCGACCCGCCCAGAACAAATTCTCGAAGTCTGGTTTTCAGGCGACCATGCCAATGTCGGCGGCGGCTGGGCCACCACGAAGCTGTCTGACACAACCCTCGACTTTATGCTGGCACAGGCTTCAAGCGGCTACGCCCACACCGAAGGTATGGTCCCAGGCAATGAGGACTGGGGCATCTACCTCGACGCCATCAACCAACTGAAGCTCACGCAGCAGCCGGTGCCCAATGCGCGCGCACCCTTCGCCTTGAGCCCGGACCCGCTTGGTCTCCTGCGCCAGTGGTTCAGCGCCGTCTACGAATACCAGCCGCGTGTGCTCCCCCATCACGCGATTATCTCTGAAACGGTTTTTGCACGCATGACCGGGGCCAGGCCGCTCTATGCGCCACAAAGCATCTTTGATCTTGCAGACGAGCTTCGGGCCAAGCGTCAGACCGTCAATGCAGCAGTCGAGCGCCTCCACGAGACCGGGACACTGACCGCGGAAGAAAGCCGCGACATCGTCAACTTCGAAGCCAAGCTCAAGCTGACCCGATGGCCGACCGACTTTCACGCCACGATCGCATCCGACACCTTCAGGCAATCAATCTCAAACCGCACGGCCCCCTCTGAACTGCCCGCCTGAGCAGCGCTACGTACGTTAGTGACGGCACCCCATAAAAACAGCGCACCGTAATCGCGCCCGGAACCATCCTCGCCTTGCCACTCATCATGCCGCCCCGAATGCGTGTCATGAAGTTGATATCCGTCGCCCACAACTACCCGGTCCCAACCGTGCGCCGTCCGCCCAATCCTGAGCCGATTTGCCGAATTGGCCAAATCGCCTTACGATACGTTCATGCTTGTTGAGATCCTCAGATCCGCCGCTCATGCGACCCGTGCCTCCTGTCGCAGCGCCAAAGCACCTCCGTGACCATCCGACATTCCTTCATCTGATTGCCGGCACGGCCCCACCCAGCCGCACCTCGGATCATTTGGCAATTTAGACCAAAAACCAAACCGTAGGCTCGCGCGCACAATACCACTCTTATAATAGACCGAGACATCTGACGAATGACATCTACGAATAACAGTCCCGACCTCGTAGCCAAAAATGGCTTTTTTACTGGTTTGCATCCTGGAATGGGCCTGGCGGCAAAAGGAATGGTCGCCGCCTTTGTTATATTCACCGTCCTCAACGTTGAGTTCGCCGGCAGCATTTACGGATCGATTCGAAGCTGGATCGAAACTGGGTTGAGCTGGTACTACATAACTACAGTCACAGTTCTTTTCTTGCTGTGCATTTATCTGATGTTCTCGAAATGGGGCGACATACGGCTTGGAGACGATGACAGCCGGCCCGAGTTTAGTAATTTCTCCTGGTTCTCAATGCTATTTTCCGCCGGCGTCGGCATCGGCATTTTGTTCTTTGGCGTGGCCGAACCCATTTTCTACTTTGATAACTCCGGCGGCTTTGGCTATCCGAACAACCCACACGCTGAAGCCCTCGGCCATAGTGACATGGACATGCGCCGTGCCGTGGATGCGATGCGCGTCACTTACTTTCACTGGGGCTTTCATGGCTGGGCCGTCTACGTCATCGTCGGCCTCTGTCTGGCCTATTTCAGCTTCCGCAAGAAACTGCCACTCACCTTTCGCTCGGCGCTCTATCCGCTGATTGGCGAGAAAATCTATGGCCCGATCGGCCACGCCGTCGACTTGTTGGCCGTTTTCGGAACCGTCTTCGGCGTCGCCACATCGCTGGGGCTTGGCGTCAGTCAAATGGCAACCGGTCTGAACGTCTTGTTCGGGATCGACCCTGGCGTATTCACGCAGATTATTTTGATTGCAGTCATTTCCGTTATTGCGACGATGTCCGCAGTTTCCGGCGTAGGCAACGGCATAAGAATAATATCCGAATGGAATATTTGGCTTTCAGTAATATTGCTGTTGGCCTTCATGGTATTTGGACCGTTTAAGTGGCTGATGAGCTTCTTCATCACGTCGCTTGGGGACTACCTATGGAACGTGGTTCCAATGGGTTTCTGGACGGCAAATGAGAAGGGCAATGTCGCCTGGCAGGGTAGTTGGACCATCTTCTATTGGGGCTGGTGGATTTCATGGTCGCCATTCGTCGGCATGTTCATCGCCCGCATTTCACGGGGCCGGACCATCCGTGAGTTCATGCTTGGCGTGATGTTCGTCCCAACGCTGATTGCCTTCTTCTGGCTGTGTATGTTCGGCGGCAACGCAATCTGGCAGGAGCTCAACGCTGTCGGTGGGCCGGGCGCCGCAAACGGTGCGGGCATCATCGAAACCGTCCGGGCGTGGAACCTTCCAAACGCCCTCTACGGTACGATCGCGAATCTTGGCCAGACATCATGGATGGGCGAGATCGCGTGGCTGCAATGGCCGCTCTCCGCGCTCGCCACGTTCCTCCTCGCATCGTGGTTCATCACGTCATCGGATTCCGGCACGCTGGTCATCACAACCATTCTTTCGATGGGCGATGATGAACCACCAAAGGTCTTCCGGATCATCTGGGGGCTGGGTGAAGGATTGGTCGCAGCCGTGCTTCTCCTGGCTGGCGGACTGAAGGCCTTGCAGACAGCATCCATCGCAGCGGCATTCCCAATCTCATTCGTGCTGCTCGCGATGGCCTGGGGACTGGTGAAGTCGCTGTCCGAAGATCCATCCGCATCTCCGATATCGACAGAAGAGTATGCGCCCGATGGCACGCACATAACGCAAGACCTTCGCGCGTAATCGCTTGAAAGGCATCGAACCCATACCGGTTCGATGCCTTTCCTGTTCCAAGCGCCAGCCAGAATGCGACGGGCGCCGCCAACCTCACCGCGCCCGCAATCCTCCGGCCGCCGCCCCATTCACCACATGTACGGGCCGCACGCCCATCGAGACATCCACGATCGACTGCAACGCCGTGCGCGCGATGTCCTCAAAACATTCATCCGTCCAGCACAGCGCATGCGGCGTGATGATCGTGTTGTCCATGGCCAGAAGCGGACTGTCCGCCGCGATCGGCTCCTGCTCCGTCACGTCGAGACCCGCGCCCGCAATTGTCCCAGCCGCCAGCGCTTCGGCCAACGCCGCTTCGTCGTGGATCGGCCCGCGGCCGACATTGAGGTAATAGGCGGTCGGCTTCATCTTGGCGAAGGCCGCGGCATTCATCAGGTGGCGCGTCTCGTCTGTTAAGAGGCAGCACACGACAACAAAGTCCGACGTCTCAAGAACCTCGTCGAAGCCCGCAAGCCGTCCCCCCGCCTGGGCCACCTCGCCCGCATCCGCGAACGGGTCGTACGCGACGATCTCGCCGAAGAACGGCCCGGCGAGCTTCATGATCTCCTTGCCGATGCTGCCCGCCCCGATCAGCCCCAGCCGCCGCGTCGTCAGCCCCGTGCCCATGTAGTCCGTGCGCGCATTCCACTGGCCGGTTCGCACCAACCTGTCCTTGGCAAAGAGCCGCCCGGCGAGCGCGAACAGCAGCGTCATCGTTGCAACCGCCACCGGCCGGCGAACCGCAATCGGCGTGTTGGTCACCACCACGCCCGCCCTCGTCATCGCATCCAGATCGACCGTGTCATAGCCGACGCCATTGCGCGCGATGATCTTGCAGCGCACGTCCCCGCCCGCGACGCATGACGCCTTCACCAGCGGCAAATTCACGTGCAGCCCGTCGTATTCGGCCATCAGCTCCGGCGTAATCTCCGGAATATCTTCCGGCAGCCATTCCCACGAGATGTCCGGATTGCCCTTCAGGACATCGAACGCCCGCGCGGGAAAGCACGGCTCCCCCGCCGCCGTCATCAAATCCCGCGTGCTCGCGACCTTGAACATCTGAGCTTATCCCTTCTTGGACGACTTCTTGGACTTCTTCTTGCCCTCGTCTTGATCTTCCACGCTCGCAACGATGCCCCTGACACCGGCCATCAACAGGCCATGATCCGTGCCCGCCGCCAGCATGTTGAAGCCAAGCGCCTTGTAGTCCTGCGCCCACGTTGCATCGCTCGCCATGAAGCCGAGCCCCTTGCCGTTCTTGCGTCCAGCCTTCACGACCCGCTTCAGCGCATCCTTGTAGATCTTGCTCTCGAACTCGCCGGGAATACCGAGAAAGTTCGTAAGGTCGAAGTGCCCGACCCAGAGCACATCGATCCCGTCGACAGCAGCGATTTCCTCGACATTGTCGAGGCCATGCTCCGTTTCGATCTGGGCGATCACCAGGTTGTTGGCGTTGGCCTTCTTGATTTTGTCGATCGGCGAGCCGGCCTCGTAGTGGTCGTGCGCGAACCCGAAGGCGGCGCCGCGCCGTCCGACCGGCGGATACCGCGTCGCCGCCACGATCTCGCGCGCTTCTTCAGCGCTGTTGACCATCGGGATCATCACGCCTTCACAACCGACATCAAGTGCGCGGGCAAGAAACGAATAATCCGACCGCGGCACCCGCACCATCGGGGACACGTCAAGCCCCCGGCAATGTGAAACCTGCGTCTTGATGGTCTCGTAACCGGTGCCGGTGTGCTCCATGTCGTAGATGACATACTCACACCCTGCGAGCTTGCAGATCTGCGCGATCCCTGGCGTAAAGCACTCGAAGATCATCGCCCCAAGCACCGTCTCGCCGTCCATAACTCGTCGCCGCAAACTCATGAAACCTCCTCCACACGCTCCGCGTTCCTGGCACACTCGCCGACCATCGCCATCTGCTCAGTCTGCGCCACGGTGTTCACCGGTTTCAAGCACACTCACCCCGCCACAACGAAAAACCGCCGGGAAATCCCGGCGGTGATGGTTGGAGTATGTTCCAAGGCGCGCCGCAGTGGACACGCGCACCACTTGGCTTAATCGGTGAGGCGCTCAACAACCGCGGCGCGCGCCTTTGGCAGGTCGAAGCTGC
Source organism: uncultured Alphaproteobacteria bacterium (assembly GCA_963696075.1). GTDB lineage: Bacteria > Pseudomonadota > Alphaproteobacteria > Rhizobiales > Hyphomicrobiaceae > CAJQQK01. Next base: position 275,172 of record CAVOJD010000008.1, read on the forward strand.
CACGCTTGATTTCCCGGGCAACCGCGCCTGCATCAAGACCAAGGTCCGCAAGCTGCGCGTAACTCAACCTCGCAAGCTGGCGACGCTCGCGCCGCACCTGGACGACCAATTCGATATAGGCGACCGCCTTCAGGAGCGAAAACCGGCTCCAACCAAGGGTCTCGGCTAGATCGCGCGTCGAAAACGTCGAAAGAAAAGTCCGGCTCATGACCATCCCCTTCCTGGGTAGATGTCTCTTGATCATCGACCGCGCCGTTCTGCGACGGCTGCGGCGGCATGACCAAATACGTAGCCGAACCTCTTGCATAAATAAATCGAATATAATTTATTCGTAGCATAAGATATGCTTTATCTGACGGACCAACCGGAGCGGACGGCAGAACGCTCCACCGACACGACTTCCCCAGGAACCGAACCCATGCACAAGGATATCGACACGTCGATTTTGAGAGCCTTTGTCGCCGTCGCCGAGACCGGCAGCGTCACCGCGGCTGCCCGGCTCCTGAACCGCACACAGGCAGCCGTCAGTCAGCAGATCAAACGCGTCGAGCAGCACTTCAACGCGGACCTGTTCCACCGCGAGCACAAGCGCATCAGCCTGAGCCTGGACGGCGAACGCCTGCTTGGGCCGGCGCAAAAGCTCCTGTCGATGAACGATGAGACCTGGGGCATGATGACGACGCCAAGCTATCAGGGCGAAGTCTGCCTCGGCCTGCCAACCGACCTCGTCGCAACGTACGCAGCATCCATCCTCCGCCGCTTCAATTCAGCCTGGCCGCAGGTCCGCCTCTCGATCGAAACGGGCAATTCCCGCGAACTCGTCAAGGCCGTCGACAACGGCGATCTCGAGCTGACGCTGTCGACCGACCAGATGATCGACCGCCCCCACACGACACTCTACCGCGATCGCCTCGTTTGGGTCGGCGCGCCGGACAGCGACGCCCACCTCAATCGCCCCCTGTCGCTTGCAATCGGGGGGCGCTCCTGCCGTTTCCGCCCGATCGTCCTCGATGCCCTGACAGCGGCCGGCATCGAGTGGCGCACGGTTATTGAGATCACCAACCACGAGGCGATGTGCGCCCCCGTTGCCGCCGGCCTCGCGGTCACCGTCCTGCTGGCCGACACCGTCCCCTCGAACCTTACCATCATCGGCCCTGACGTAGGCCTGCCGCCGCTGCCGGATTTCGACATCAACCTCCATTTGACCCGCGGTGACCTGAGCGAACTTGGCCGTGAACTGGCACAACACGTGCGAGCCGATTTCGCCGCCCGCTATGGCTCGACCCTGCCGCGCCCGGCACACGCCAGCCCAGCGGCGTGAACCCCTCCGACCCGGCCGGACAAGAAAGCCCATGAAACTGATCGATACTTGGCTCCGTCGCGCGTGGCGACCCGATGAAACGGCCCTGCAGGCCTTATCCGGCACCCGCCCCGCCCTCCTTGTCACCGGCGGCTCTGACGGCATCGGGCGCGCCATTGCCTTGAAGCTCTCCACGCCGCAAAGGACGACGATCCTTATCGCTCGTCACAGCGAACGCCTCGCGAAAACCGCCGCCGATGTCACCACGCATACCGGTACCGAATGCCTCATCCTCGCACTCGACGTCCGTCAGCCCGACGCGCCGCACCAGATCCGCGCCCTCCTCGAGAGCCATGACCTCTACGCTGATATCCTCGTCAATTCCGCCGGCGTTGGCACCACCGGCGAATTCGCAAGCACACCCCTCGACGACCTCACGACGATCACCGACCTCAATGTAACGGCGCTCACGCGACTGACCCGGGCGTTCCTCCCCGACATGCTCGTGCGGGGAGAGGGTGGCATCATCAACGTCGCCTCGCTTGGCGGCTTTGTGCCCGGCCCCTACCAGGCCGCCTACTATGCCTCAAAGGCCCACGTGATCTCACTCACCCGCGCCTTGGCCTGGGAATACCGCGGCCGGGGCGTGCGCATCACGACGGTCACCCCCGGCCCGGTCAACACCGAGTTCCACGCCCGCGCCGACGGCGAAACTTCTCTCTATCGGCGGTTCCTGCCGGCGGTTTCACCCGAAACGGTCGCCCGCTGGACCAGCCTTGGTTACGCGCTCGGCCTGAGCATAATCGTGCCCGGCATCCTGCCCAATCTGCTGGCCCTCAGCGTCCGCATTCTGCCCGGCTTCCTGACCATTCCCGTCATCGCGATTCTGCTGAAGCCCCGCCGCTGATCTGGCCGAACGGCGGCATTTGGCACACCTCGCCTGGCCGCACCAGCGAGAATTTACCGTAATCGGGACGCGCGTTTGGAATTTGGAAACGCTTATCGGATTGAATGATGAGCGCGGCAGGTCATTAAGTTGTGCGTTCCTGCAGCGTGTTTAGGGGGATGGGGGCCGCGCTTCTCATCCCCCAATTCGTTTTGGCTCTTCGGCCGCATCCGCTCCAACGCTCTCTTCGGCCGAAGCAGCCTCCGGCGTTTCACCTTCAGCCCCGGTTGCCTCAGCGCCAGGCCCCGCAGGACCAGACGCCTCACCATCATGCGCCATATCCGCCGGCGCTTCACCTTCCTCGGCTAGTCGTTCAACCGCCCGGCGCAGGCGTTCGCGGAACCTGTCATAGATCTCACCTGCCCGCGTACCGAGATCCACGCCGCTGTCGAGATCGCCAATGAACGTCTCAAGCTGTCGCCCAACGAACGTCGACGCGCCGCCCCCGGTGGTCCTGCCAGCCGCGATGGCCGCTTCCTCGATGCGCACGTACTCACTGAGCAGCCGTTCGTAGGCATCCCCGGCCTCAACCTCAACGCTGATCGGCGCGCGATCCGCACGCCCGCCAACCACCGGTCTCGCAACCACGCGCGAAACAGCGCCACTAAGCCCGGCGGTAAACGTCCGCCGCGTCAATTCCCAGGCCATCGCCTCCTCCGCGCTCCATCACACTGATGCGCAATCCATCCCGACACCCTGTTATATAGTGCCTCCAAATCAAAACTGCCGCGCCGCATCCGGCACCAACGGCACCACCCCCGAAACCACGTCGAGGAATCCATCATGAGCCAGAAAACCGCGCTGATTGCGGGCGCAACGGGCGCTGCCTCGATCCGCCTCGTGGACGTCCTTCTCGCAGACCCCGACTGGTCCGTGATCGGCTTGAGCCGCAACCCGCCGAAATCGGCGCATGACCGCCTCGCCTACATTCGCGCCGACCTCATGGATGGCGCCGACACCCGCACGGCGCTGAGCGCTCACTCCGGCATAACGCACGCCTTCTACACCTCTCGCGCGCCCTTCAAGGAAGGCGGCCTTGAGGATGTCGAGGGCAACGTCGCGATGCTGGAGAACCTCATCGACGGCCTCGAAGCAGCCGCACCGAACCTCGCCCACATTCATCTGGTCACCGGCTCGAAGTGGTACGGCATCCATTTGGGTCCCGGCCAGTCGCCGGCCCGCGAAGATGCCCCGCGCCACATGCCACCGAACTTCTACTACGATCAACAAGACGTCCTCGCAGCCCGCCAGCAGGGCCGCCAGTGGACATGGTCGGCCTCACGCCCCAACGTCATCTACGACTTCGCGCCCGAGCGTATCCGAAACCTCGTGCCAACCATCGGCGCCTGGGCTGCGATCTCGAAGGAATTGGGCGTGCCGCTCGACTATCCAGGCCACCCCGACTCGTTCAACGCCTTGACCGACATGACCGACGCAACCCACCTCGCCCACGCCCTCAAGTGGATGGTCACCGCCGACACCGCCCACAACCAGGCCTTCAACGCCACCGACGGCGATTTTTTCCGTTGGCGTCATCTCTGGCAGCGCGTCGCGGATCACTTCGAAATGGAATTGGGCACCTGCCGCCCGGTCTCGGCGGAAGCCTGGATGGCCGACAAACAACCCCTCTGGGACCGCATCGCCGAGCGTCACGGCCTCGAAGTCAAACCCCTCGGCGACCTCGCCGCCTGGGGCTTCCTGGATTTCCTCACCAACCAGCGCTTCGACGTCGTCTCCTCGATGGTGAAGATCCGCCAGGCCGGCTTCACCGGGACGGTCTCCTCGATCGACAAGTTCATCGAGCATCTCGCCCGCTATCAGGATGCCCGCATCCTGCCGCGGTGAAATGCCGGCGCGAGCACTCAGCGCCCACAACGGCGGCAGCGAACGCGATCGCAGTCTCAGAACGCGCGCCGCAATCCGATCATGACGTGGTTCGACGCGCCGGTGACACCGCCGAACAGCGCCGTGTCACCGAAGATTTTGCCGCCACCTGAGCGGTGATGATAGCGCATCACCAGGTCCCACTCCGGCACATCGGGCAAACCCAGGCTCAGCTCCGGCGCGAGATAGTGCAACAGATGCGCGCCCGCCCGCCGCCGGTCGTTGCGCCGCTCCCACGCCTCGATCCGCGTCGCGTAATTGAGCCCCGTCGAAATCCCGACACGCGTCCGGAGGGTCTCGCTCCAGGGAAACGCATGCCACCTCAGATAAAGAGCCGCCCAGATTTCCGTGGCGCGCAAGTCTCCCATACGCTGGCCGACACCGGCCTCAACGGTCCCGCTGAGCCAAGACCCAACCGAGAATACTTGCCGCGAAAGGGCAGCAGAAACGATGTAGCTGTCTTCAAAATCATATCGCCACGGCGCCACGAAGGCACCGCCGTCCGGCTCCAAATCATCATTCAGGCCGAACGACGCCGTCATGTCTTCATCGACCAACCGGCCGAACGCAAGATGAGCAGCACACTCACCGCGGCACGCCTGAATCGGGTTGAACCATCGGATCGTCGCGGACGACGTTTCCGCGCTGGCTGTCCTGAACGTCGCCGCGACAAAGACCAGAAAGACCGCAGCCAGCCCGATCAACGCCACCAGCAGCGGCCAGACCGGGTCGCCGACCAGACAACCTTTCGCAACGCTTGGCTGTCGTGTCGACACGTCCCGCTCCCCAACCGCGCCCCTTCGGCCACCAGCCGCCACGGGGCATCAATAGTTGAGTCGGAAAATATCAACAACCTTAGATTGAATTAATTGGCCACTACCTACCGTCCCTTCCAGTCCGGCTTGCGCTTCTCAGCAAAGGCTTTCGGCCCTTCGATCGTATCCTCGCTGTTCATCAAGGCGATCTGCGCGGGATAGCGTTCGTTCTTGAGCGCCACTTCCAGCGCCGGCACATCCAGTGACCGCATGACGACCTGCTTGGTCGCACGAATGCTCATCGGCGAACACTCGAGAATCAGCCCCGCCCAGCGCCGCGCCTCATCCATCAGCTTGTCGTGCTCGACCAGCGCCGTCACGAAACCGAGGCCGAACGCCTCCTCGGCCGGCACATGACGCCCCGTCAGCATCATCCCCATGGCGTGCTTGAGCGGTATCGAACGAGACAGACGCTGCATGCCGCCCGCGCCCGCCGTCAAACCGACCCGCGGCTCAGGCAGCGCGAACCGCGCCTTGTCAGACGCAATGATGATGTCGCACGCGAGCGCGATCTCGAACCCGCCCCCCATCGCAACACCATTCACCGCCGCGATCACCGGCTTGACCATGTCGACCCGCCGCGTGATCCCGCCAAAGCCGCTCGCCCCATGGTTCGGCCGCTTACCGGTCTTCGCCCGCATCTCGGCGTGATACTTGAGGTCGTTGCCGGCACAGAATGCGCGGTCCCCTGCCCCGGTCACGATCGCCACCCACAGGTCCGGGTTCTCCTCAAACTCATCGAAGATCTCGCCCATCTCCTGCGACATCGGCGGATGGCACGCATTCATCACGTCCGGACGGTTCATCGTGATGATCATCAGGTGATCTTCGATATCGACTTTCGCGAATTCAGGCATTGCTCAGGCTCCTTGGGCTCATTGTCCTTGGGCTCGGTGTCCTCTGTCGCGAGGAAAGTCCATTGTGCGCGGTCTTGTCCACCTCCTTGCCCGCCGTCAGCGACGATGATCGCGTGGACGATCAGCCCGCTTTGCCCGACCGCATCACCCCGCGCCCCGAACGCACAAGTTGCCTCACCCCCGCACCCCCCGCTATGCCAACATATGATCGAGCGATTCCCTAAGTCCGCGAGGCCAAGACCGTGACACTCCACCTCTTCGATCTCACCTGCGCCAACCAGCGCATATTCTTCTCGCCATATTGCTGGCGCACGCGGATGGCACTCCGCCACAAAGGTCTCGCCTTCGAAAGCCTCCCCTGGCATTTCGTCGAAAAAGACCGGATCGCAGCCTCCGGCGACACCCGCGTCCCCGTGCTGGTCGAGGATGGCCGCCAGATCACCGATAGCTGGGCGATCGCCCGCCACCTCGATGCGACCTATCCCGACGCCCCGCCACTGATGGCGGACACCGCCGCCCGCGCACGCGCCAAATTCATCTCGGGCTGGTGTGCCACAGCGCTCTTCCCGCTCATGGTGCCGCTCGCTGTTCCGGCCGTCTTCGACCTGCTCGCGGAGAAAGACAAAGCCTACTTCCGCGAAAGCCGCGAGGCGCGCTTCGGCTGCCGCATCGAGGACCTTTCGAAAGACTTCGACGCCGAACGCGCAGCCCTCGCCAAGGCCTTGACACCAGCCACCGAAGCCCTTGGCGAAAGCCCCTACCTCGCCGGTGAAGCCCCGGATTACGGCGACTACGTCCTGTTCGGCACGTTGATGTGGCCCTATACGGTCTCGCCCCAGGAAATTATTGATTGGGACAGCCCGGTTGGCACGTGGTTTGCGCGTCTCCTCGATGCCCACGGCGGCTTTGCCCGCAGCGCCCCCCGCGCCGCCGGTTGATCAGCGACCCCGCTGGAGCGCGGCGCATACACTCGGAGGATGTTCACCATTTCGAGACTGTCGACCCCACTCTGGGACGCCCAAAGCGAAGTTGCAGCCGAAACCTTCGACGTTCTCATCGTCGGCTCCGGCTACGGCGGTGGCGTCTCCGCCTCGCGCCTCTCCCGCGCTGGCCTGAAGGTCGCCGTGCTCGAACGCGGCCGCGAAGTCGTCACGGGCGAATTCCCCTCCCGCTTTCCCGAGATGCGCCACGAGATGCGCGTCACCGGCAAGAAAATGAAGGTCGGTTCGGAAACCGGCCTCTATGACGTCCGCCTCGGCGACGACATGCATGTCCTCGTGGGCTGCGGCCTCGGTGGCGGCTCTCTCGTCAACGCCGGCGTCGCTCTGCGCCCCGACCCTCGCGTCTTCGCAGATCCGATCTGGCCCGGCCAGATCGCCCAGGACGGTCTTCTCGACAAAGGCTATCAACTCGCGCGCAAATGGCTGCAACCCGCCCGCGATCCGGAAGCCTTCAACCGAACCAAGGCAAAGGCCCTCGCCCAAGCCGCCGAAGTAACAGACACCAAACCCATCGCCCCCGAAGTGGTCGTCAGCTTCGAAGACAACATCAGCTCCGGCGGGATCGCCCAGCCGGCCTGCACGGGTTGCGGCGATTGCTGCGGCGGCTGCAACGTCGGTGCGAAGAACACCGTCGCATTGACCTACCTGCCCGACGCCGTCCGCCACGGCGCCCGCCTCTTCACGCACGCCCGCGTCTCCCACATCGCCCCCGGCCGGACCCGCCGCTGGCAAATCGAGGCAACCCCCGTCGGCGCGGACGCCAGGAACGCCGCCCCGCTCACCATCGAAGCCGACACCGTGATCCTCTCCGCGGGCACCCTCGGCTCAACCGAAATCCTGCTCCGCTCCAAGGCGAAGGGCCTCGCCCTTTCCGATACCGTCGGCCAGCGCTTCTCCGCCAACGGCGACATCATTGCCTTCGGCTACGACGCTGACATCCCCGTCCAGGCCGTCGGCGTCGGTCATCCCATGAAGGAGGGGCTGACACCGACCGGCGCCGCCGTCACCGCGCAACTCGAAATCAAGGATGATCAAACCCTCGACCATGAACTCTGCGTCCAGGAAGGCGTCCTCCCTTCGAGCCTCGCCCCCATGCTGCCGGTCATGTTCGTCCCCAACGGTCGCCTCCTCGGCGCGCTCAAGAGCCTGATCAGCGGCGTCTATTCAGGCCCCCTGAGCCGCCTCCAGACCTTCTTCGCCGTCTCGCATGATTCAAGCTCTGGCCGCTTCGAGCTCGAAGGCGACCAACTTGCCCTCAAGTGGCCCAACGCCGCCGACGAGCCTGTCTATAAACGCATGGACAAGCTGCTTGACAGCCTCGTGACCAATGTCGGCGGCTCATACGTGAAGAACCCGCTCGCCGGCTCCGTCATGGGCCACCAGCCCGCCACCGCCCACCCCCTCGGCGGTTGCGCCATGGCCCGTGATGCCGGCGGCGGCGTCATCGACCACAAGTGCCGCATCTTCAAGGGTGGCGCCGACGAGACCGCCGTTCACGATGGCCTCTACGTCATCGACGGCGCCATCATCCCGCGCTCGCTCGGCGTCAACCCGCTGCTCACGATTACGGCACTCGCTGAACGCGCCATGCTCCATTATCTGGCCGACCACAAGTTGACGATCGACCACGAACCGGTCGCCATCGAGACAGCCATCCCCGCATCAGAACCGGGGCGCGTTCGCCAAACCGCCTGACACGAAACCGCCTGACACGAGACCGCCTGACACGCTCACGACTTTCTCGGCAACCGCGCCAGCAGGCACAGCGGAATGCCGGCCGCGGCAACCAGCGCATACATCAAGAACGCGTTGACATAGCCGATCATGGTCGCCTGCCGCGCGATCTCGCTGGCGACCTTGGCAATCCCCTGCACGGAATCGATCGTCCACGCCCCCGTCGCCCACGGCATGTTCCAAACCTCGTTGAACGGCGACACCTTCTCGGTCATCCGCGCATAATTCGCGCTCGTCGTCCTTACGATCTCCGCAACCGCGATCGAGATAAAGAGGCTGGAGCCAAAGTTCCTGAGCAGATGGAACATGCTCATCCCCTCCGCCCGATACTCGGGAGCGAGCGTCGCAAACGTCACCACCGTCATCGGCACCCACGTGAGCCCGATCCCCATGCCCTGGATGATCGAGTTGGTCGCAAGCAGCGTCTGGTCGACGTTGAGGTCGAACTGCATCATCCCGAAACCGGCATAGGACTGCGCCCCGAACCCGATGATCATCATGATCCGGGGATCAACCCGCGTCGTCAGCATCGCCAGGAAGAAGCCGAGCGCCGTGCCGAACCCGCGCCAGCCAATGAACACCCCGATCGCTGAATCGGTATAGCTCGCGTAGTTCTGCAACAACGGCGGCAACAGCACCACGGGTGCGAAATTGAGCATCCCGAAGATGAACACCAGCACCAGCCCCAGCGCATAGTTCCGGTCCTTAAGCAGATAGAGCCGGATGAAGGGCCGCTTCGCCGTCAGGCTGTGCGCGAAGAACATGTAGAACGCGATGATCGTGACGAACGTCACAACCACGATCTCACTCGAGTTGAACCAATCGAGCCGTTGCCCGCGCGAGAACACCAGCTGCGCTCCCGCAATCCCGATCGACAGCGTGATAAGCCCGCTCCAATCGAGTGACGGCCGCTCACGGCTAGGCCGCCGCGGCAGGATGAACTGGAACCCGATCGCCGTAATAACCGCCACCGGCACGATCATCCAGAAGCCCCACCGCCAACCATAGAGCTCCGAAATCTCACCACCGACCCACGGCCCCAGCGCCGGCCCGATCATGTTGGCCATGCCGAAGATCGCCGTCACCGTCCCGTGCTGGCGCTTGGGATTGGAATCGAGCAGCAGCGTCTGGCCGAGCGGCACCAGCGGCGCCCCTGCCGCCCCCTGCACCACCCGCCACAGGATCAACTCTTCCAGTGTCGTCGCCGTACCGCACAGGAACGTCGCGGCCGCAAAGATCGACGCACACCAAACCATCGTGCTGCGCCGGCCAAGCCGGTCCGCCAGCCACCCCGTCATCGGTGTGACCACCGCCGTCGCAACGATGTTGAACGTCATCGTCCACGATACTTCGTCCTGCGTGGCCGAAAGCGCCCCCTGGAGCTTGGGCAGCAGCGCCGACGCGATCAGGATCGACGACGCATATATCGTCGCCGCAAGCGTCACGAAAACGAGCACGAGGGTGCGCTGGAAGAAGTTCAGCTTATAGACCGCTTCTTCATCCATAGAGGCTGTGTTAGCCAACCTGCCCTCTCACGACATGAACCAGTCATTAACCGGCCGAGGCCCTTCGCCACCCGCATTTCAGCCATGCAAAAAGTGACTGCCGGGACAGAAGAGCCCGAATTGTCAGACATTTAGCGGCGCATCGCCCGCATTCATACTGCCATTCCCCCACCCGGAAAAGCGTAATTTGGCCTTGACGACCATAATCTATGCGATAGTAACTAGAGTTACCACTTTGCGCGAGCAGATGCAGTCGATTTTCGCGCGTCGCCGAAGCCCACCGGCATCACGGACGCACGAGATCGCGGAAACAGAGTTGACCAAACCCATGTCGCCAGACGACGAGCACTATATCGGCTACACGATGACGGACGTGGCGCGCCTCCTGCGCACCGTATTCGAACGTCGTGTGCGCGCCGCTGGTCTGACGCGCGCCCAGTGGGTCATCATCGCCAGGCTTCATCGCCGTCCGGGCCTCAGTCAGTCCGAAGTCGCCGACCTCCTCGAGATCGAGAAGGCAACGGCGGGCCGGTTGATCGACCGCATGGAAGGCAAGGGTTGGATCGAACGGCGCGCAGACCCGCTTGACCGCCGCGTCAACCGGCTACATCTGACAAATGAAGCAAAGCGCATCCACGCACTGATCTGGCCGATCGCCGAGGCAACAGTCGATGCCGCCCTCGACGATCTGAACGCCAGCGAGCGCAAGGTGTTTTCAGGTTTGATGCAGCGCGTGAAATCGCGGCTGCTCGAACTGGTTGAACACGATCCGGATGTCGATGAAATCGAGTATGAGCCGCCCGCGACCCTCGCGAAGGACGGTAAAGATGAACAGAAACGAGAGCCAATCTCAGTCTAGGAATTGATTAGCCATGTCGAAGCGTTGGGTTAGACCTGTTCTCCTGGTGCTTGTTCCCTGCCTTGCAGTTGTCGGCGCAGTCGCCGTCTGGCTTTGGGGCGGACGTTATGTCAGCACTGAAAATGCCTATGTAAAGGCAGACATCGCCCGGGTCGCAGCCGAAGTCACGGGGCGCATCCAATCCGTCCGCATCAAGGACCACACCCGGGTTGATCGCGGCGACGTCCTCATTGAACTCGATCGCCGGCCGTTCGAGATCAAGCTCGCTGCCGCAAAGGCCGATGCCGACGCAGCCCGCACCGAAGTGCGCACCATGATCGCCCAGTGGCGCGAAACGCAAAGCGAACTCCATCAGGCCGAAGGCCAGACCACTTATTGGGACGCCCAGCTCGAGCGCAACACCCAACTCGAGCAGCGCAAGGTCGTCTCCTCCAGCCGCCTCGAAGAGGTCCAGAATTCCGCCCGCGAGGCCCGCGACCGCGTCGCCGTGATGCGCTCCAAAGTCGGCCGCATGCTCTCCCAGATCGGCGATGTCAACCGACCGATCGACGAGCATCCGCTCGTGCGCGAGAAACTGGCGGTGCTTGAGGAAGCGACCCTCAACCTACAGCGCACCATCATTCGCGCCCCCGTCGACGGCACCGCCGTCAACGTCAAGATCCAGCCAGGCGAATTCGTCGAACCCGACAAGCCGCTGTTCGCCCTTGTCGTCGCCAATCGTCCCTGGGTCGAGGCGAACTTCAAGGAAACCGAACTCACCCACATCCGCCCCGGCATGGAGGCCACCGTCGTCCTCGACATCTATCCGGACATCGAGTGGAAGGCCAAGATCGGCTCCATCAGCCCGGCCACGGGTGCTGAATTCGCATTGCTGCCGCCGCAGAACGCGTCCGGCAACTGGGTCAAGGTCGTCCAGCGCCTGCCGGTCCGCATTTATCTGGAACCAATGCCCGGTGAACCGCCGCTGCGCGCCGGAATGACGGCTGCCGTCTCCGTTGACACCAAGCGCGAGCGCAAGCTTGCGAGCCTTCTGGAAATCTTCTCGACCGCCAAGGCATCCCGTGATCTGGCGCCCTATGAAAACCAGCAGCTTGTCAACGAGAACACCTCCAAGCCGGCCAAGGCAGCCAATTCCAACTGACCCGGCTGCGCCACCGCAGCGACCGCAATGGATTTGAAAAAGGCCCGCGCCAAATGCGCGGGCCTTTTTCATGGGACGCACCGGACCATCGATCCCCACCCTGCGCACCGCCCCATTCCAAAATCGCGCGCGTGGTGCCACAATTCGCGCCTTATCGGGAAAGGGCTACGACCATGCGATTGGGACTGTCGATTGGATATTCAGGCGCCGAGCTGAAACTGCCGCTTGAACGCGTCAAACGCGCCGAGCGCCTCGGCTACGACTGCGTCTGGACCGCAGAGGCCTATGGCAGCGATGCCGTCACCCCGCTCGCCTATCTCGCCGGCCAGACGAGCCGCATCAAGCTCGGCACCGGCATCATGCAGCTGGCAGCCCGCACGCCTGCCAACGCCGCCATGTCGGCTGCCACGGTCGACGCCCTCGCCGGCGGCAACCGCTTCATCGCCGGCCTCGGCGTCTCCGGCCCCCAGATTGTCGAAGGTTGGTATGGCCAGCCCTGGGGCCGCCCCTATTATCGCCTGCGCGACTACGTCGCCATCATGCGCAAGATCTTCGCCCGCGAGGCTCCCGTCTCCCACGACGGCACGGAGATCTCGCTGCCCTACACCGGCGACGGCGCCACCGGCCTCGGCAAGCCCCTGAAGTCGATCCTGCACATGAACCCATCGATCCCGATCGTCATCGGCGCGGGCAACGAAGCGACCGTCCGTCTCACCGCCGAAATCTGCGACGGCCTCCTGCCGCTCGGCCTGACGCCGGCTTCCGCACCTGAATACCTCCCCTGGATCGAGGAAGGCTTCGCCCGCGCAACGAAGAAAGGCACGCATAAGAGCTTCGATAATTTCGACGTCACCGCCTCCGTCCACGTCGACATCGACGACGATGTCACCGCCGCCTTGGCCCGCCTCAAGCCCGAAGTCGCCCTCTACGTCGGCGGCATGGGCCACCGTGCAAAGAACTTCCACAAGGACATGATGACCCGTCGCGGCTTCGGCGACGCCGCCAACCGCATCCAGGAACTCTACCTCGCCGGCCGCAAAAAAGAGGCGACCGAGGCCGTCCCCGACGAATGGGTTGACGAAAAATCCCTGGTCGGCCCGCCCGACCGCATCAAACAACGCTTCCAGCGTTGGGCCGGCATCGACATCGTCGACAGCGTCTACATCCGCACCACCCAGGACGCCGCCGTCGACCTCATGGCCGAAGCGGCAGGGTTGGCAGCACCAACATGACCTCGTTGAAACAGCAGAACCTCACATGCCTGAAAAACCAGACATCGACTGCGTCGCCATCTTTCCGACACTTCCCGTCCGAGATGTCCGCGAGACGGCTGAGTGGTACCAGAACCGACTTGGATTCGCCCTGCGCTTCTACTATGGAGACCCGCCAACACATGGTGCAGTCGAACTCGGCCAGGCAACCGTGCACTTCTACCCTGGCGATCCAAATCCGGACCGGCATTGGCTCTATTTCCAGGTCGAAGACATCGACGAAACCTACGAATGGTTCCGCGACAACGGCCTCGCAACCTCGGACTCGCCGACCGACCAACCCTGGCAGATGCGCGAATTCAACCTGCGCGACTTGAATGGCTACCACCTGCGCTTCGGCGCGGCACTCATTCGCTCAGGCGAGCCAATCCCGATTGAGCGCGTCGCAATCGACGCCCCCATCGAGAAGCGACTTGCAGCCCTCCTCACCGACCTCGCCGCCCATAAGCGTATGACCTTGAGCGAACTGCTGGAGGAAACGCTCCTGCACAGCTTCGAAACCGAACCGTCGGTCGCCGGCAAATGGGTCGCAAGCCCCCACACCGCTCGCAACCTTCGTCACATCGAAGACCTCAAGGCGACCCACGGCATCGACTACGAAACCCACGATGCCTACCGCTTCAAAGACGATAACGCGCCGTGAGACAAAAATGCTTGAGCCCAGGGAAGAAACGGTGAATTCGCGCCCGTCCGGGAGCAACCGCGACCCGGCGCTAAGCGCCGCCCGTCGGAGGCGCAGCGTGATTGCACCGCAATCGCGCGGTGCGCGCCGTGAGATGTCCGACCCGAGACATAGGTGACACTTCGTACCGGACACATGGGTAACACTTTCCGCATTTTGTGGGAGGTGTTGATGCCGTGGAAAGAGAGTTCGGTGATGGACGAACGTGTCCGCTTCGTTGCCCGCATCCTCGAAGGCGAGGCGATGTCGGATGTCTGCCGCGAGTTTGGGATCTCCCGCAAAACCGGCTACAAGATCGGCATGCAGCACCTCGCCTACAACGTGCGCCGGCTGGTGACGCTGGAGCGGATGGCAAACGCATGACGAGCCGGAGTCCGCCCGGAGTGCTCACGATGGGGCAACAGGCGGACGAAGCAGAGGCCCGCGCACGACGAAAGCGGGCAGAAATCGCCGAAATCAATCAGACAGCGCTGCGTCGGCACCGGAAAACATCATTGTTCGCGGTGCCCTTACTTGCTTTAATTTCATACCCACAAAGCTATCTTCTCAAACCAACTCCAGCACCCTCAGCGAGGAGATTGCAATCTGCAGGCCCAGAGCCACCTGGATTACCCCAAGAACAACGCCGAGAATCTGCAGAAAAGTACCGAGAAGTAGTGGAAATTTCGGCGTCAGGATCATGACTATCAGGTTCAAAATCAAGATCGCCAACACAACTAATCCTATCATTAGTTGACCCAGCAGGTCTTGAGAGAATGCTAGGAAAACGACTAGCGCTGCTATTCCATACGGCGTAACGATCGTAGGGAAAGCCAGCGGCGTCAGCGCCATACTCATTGTAGGTTTGGGATCAGTGACAGTGTCACTCTGAACAGGCGCGAACTGTCGGATAATGTTCAGTAGCGCCACCAGGAAAAGAATGATGCCAGCAGCAAGACTTAGAACTGGCAGCGGAATACCATACCTGGCCAGAAAGAAGTCACCCAATATGGCCGCTAACAAGAGGGCGAGGCTCGAATACAGTGTCGCCCGCAGAGCCAATTGCCGGACGAAATCGGCATCCGCATTCTTTGTCATTTTTGAAAAGGGTCCAATTATTTTGAACGGCCCTATCATTATGAACATAAAGGTGAAAACTTGAGCCAAAGGAAATGGCTCGATCTTGAACGGTTTAATGCCTGATTCAGCGGCCAGCACCACACTTGCATCAGTCAGAATGACCATGCCGGCGATAATCACAGCTAGCAGTCCAGCCTTCTGTCGGAAGCAATTGTTTTCATACCTTCTGGCAGGGGCGCTATTTCGCATCATATGAGACCCTCTATTTTATCCGACATTCCTCAAGTGGCCTGCCAGCTGGCGCGAAGATCGCCTGATCAGGCCTGCGGATCAAGTGCCTTTTGCCTCTGAGGATCTCCACAGTTGCGGAAACGCCCGAAGGCGGGTGCCTCATGCTTCGAACCGGTGCCTTGCTGGCCCGGAGGCGAGGATTCTGAGCGCGACAGACAGACCTGTACTGCCGCGCTGAAAAACAAGGTCGACGGGCAAGGACGCCGCAGCTACGCGGCCCAATCCGCCCAATTCCAGCCGCTGGCGCGACCGCAGACGCCGTTCGGGGTGAAAAATACTTGCTCAGCAAGCAGCTTCAGACGATCCTCATGTCACACGGAACGACACTTGGGGAATGTCGGTTAACATGCTGAAATATAACACATTATCTGCCATCAAAGGCGCTCAAACTGCGAATTACTTGGGGAATGCTGGCTTAGGGATCTCGGGTAAACACATGGTGTTCACCGCCGCCGAAATTAGGAAAGAGCTGGATCGATGGGCTGGATAGAGACTCTTGTACTTTGCTCGTAACGATCGGCCCGGTGCGTGCCGCGATTGTCCATCTCAGTCTGACCAAGTCCGCCGATGCCGAACTGAAGCGCACCATCGCCATTCGCACCGTTACGATTTCCGCGGTCGTTTGTGTCGTGTTTGCCCTGCTCGGAGCCGGCATTCTGGCGGGCGTCAAGGTCAGTGTCGAGGCCCTATTGATTGCAGGCGGTGCGATACTGTTTATCTTCGCGCTTCAGCTGATACTCGGTGACGACAAAGAGGCGACGTCGGACGGTCCGCCGCCTGCGCCATCAATCGAGATCGCAAGCTTTCCGCTCGCGGTGCCGCTAATGGCGTCTCCCCACGGTCTTGTGGCAATCGTTGCGATAGAAGCGACCCTTCAGGGCGTGACGCAGGCCGTGATCTTCGTCGCGCTCATTCTGTGCGTCATGGCCTTCAACCTCGGCTTCCTGCTGGCTGCAGATCGGATCTTTGCGCAAATCACTGGGCACTGAGCAAGGGCAACCTGAAGACGGGCAACGTGAGCATGCCTATCCCCTTAAATCCGGCGGCGGGCCAGGAAAGCCCAACTTCATCAACGCGCTGAGGTGTTGTCTCGACTGCGAGCGCGGATGTCGTCGACTTGATGAAGTTCCGAGGATTTTGGCCGCGGAACCGGATCAAAAGGGATACGCACGCTACCCATCAGCCAGGGAATAGGAAAGTGATCTGAGTGCGGAAGCCAACACCATCGGCGCCACCCGTCGCGCTCTTTGCCCAGTAGCGTACACCGCCCTGGAGCTGAATGGGTTGGTCACCGATTTTGGTCAATTTTGACACGTTGAAGTTAAGCGGCACAGCCCATTCTTCTGAGGTCCAGTTATAGGCGGTGTCCGCGCTCATACCGAATGTCCACTGCTCCGCGTTTGTATACGATATAAAGGGCTCCATAGCCGTCACGTTCAAATCCGGCACGTTACTGCGCGTCTCAGCTATGCCCCATTGTTGGGTCACCAATGCCCCCCAAGTCCAGCCCGACTCCTGGAACAAAAAAACGCCTGTAGGTCCCAGCCCCCAAGTGCCGGAGCCAAGCAAGCGATTGGTGCTTGTTGCCCACGTCAGCGCTGGCCCAAAGCCATAGGTAAGCTCTCCCAAAGACGTGCTCCGAGAATTTGGCACCAGAAAGAAACTCTGTAGGGTGTCACCGAGGCCGAACTGCACTCCTGAGTCGCCGGCGATATCATTCTGCCAGGCTATCGGTAAGATCGTGCGCGTCACGAGAGCCAGATCATCGGAAAGTTTGAAGGGGACAACGGGCTGGAGGCTGGTCGTGACGTTGTATCCGTCCTTTGATCCATATCCAGAATTGTAGTCGGTTTTTATCGGCACGCTGATCAGCGACGCAATCTGGGTTGGCCAGCTTCTTGGCACAAGTCAGATTCGCTGCCCTGCGCAAGACACTGGCCGATGCCAACTGATCCGACACAGAATAGCGCCATGATCATGCGGAGCATAACGGGCATTGTCATTTTGACCGATCCTTTGATGGGCGCCATAGTTGCGACTGATGGTATTGATTCGTTTTGTTTTCATACTAGCCATGCTGCGCCAACGTGCAGATCGCTCTGCTCGAAATCATCAAGTCATAGCCCCAATGTTACATGTTTGCCACGGTGCGTTTGGCCGACTTCGAAGTCATTCGAAATCCATACCCGTCCCTTTTGACCCGTTTCCTCGGCCAAAAAAAACTCTGGGCATCAACAGGTTGACGACATTGATGCGCAGTCGAGACTCACTTCAGCCCGCTGATGAAATTGGGCTTTCTGGCGCGGTCCAGATTTTAAGGGGGTAGGCATACAGTGAGAGTGTGGCGATCTCGCTACACTTCGTGCAGTGCCAATGGAGCTCCGTGAGAACAGGTGGCAATTCTCTGCAAACGAACGCAATCTTTGCGTGATTCTTTATCGCTTTCGGGAAAGCGACATTTGCCTAGATCGGAGCTGCAAAATGCGACGTTGGAGTGGAACCAATCTTGCCACTGCTGGTGCGGTGATCTCAGCCACGGTTCTGATCAGTCTGGCAGCGCACGCCGACGACCCGCCCCATTCGGACCTTTGGACGCGCCCGACGTTGCTTGAAGGCGCAGGCTCGCCAAAAGCGACGCTGCGCCAACGTGGTGTCGCGGTCGATACGTGGGTTACCCAATTCTATCAAGGTGCTGTTGCAGGAGACGTGGAGAAGGATTGGCAGTACGGCGCTAAAGCAGACGTGCGGGTCACTCTCGATGGCCAAAAGCTTGGTCTTTGGCGAGGTTTTTCCGTGCATTTTCACCAGGAATGGGTGTTTGGAGAAGACGTCAATTCACTCGACACGGGCGCCCTCATACCGGTAAATACCGCTATGGCATGGCCGCGCGTGGGCGGGAGTGACAGCGACACCTCGCTCTATTTTAATCAGAAATTCGGCGACCGGCTCTCAGTCAGCGTTGGCAAGTTCAATTTGCTCGACACGGTCGCACTTTCTCCCATCAAGGGCGGGGGTGGACTGGATACGTACTGGCACATGGGACTTGGGATTCCATTCACAGGTCTCACCCCGCCCTACATTCTCGGCGCAATTTCAAACCTCAAGACGGATTGGGCGACCTTTTCGCTCATGGTTTACGATCCTCGGAATGCGCAGGATTCCGATGTCCTCAGGCATCCGTTCTCCGAAGGTGTCACGATTCAGCCGGGCATTTCGGTGCCCACCCGTTTCTTCGACCTGCCAGGCTCTGTTGGCGTAAAGGTGGCATACAGCACGAAAGAGGGTTTCGATCTGTCCGCGATCCCCGAAGCTGCAGCACTGCCGCCGGAGTCCCGGGACCAGCTCACGCAAAAGGGCTCATGGAGCGTGGCCTGGAGCGGGGATCAATATATCTGGCAAGATGCGTCTAACCCTGAGATTGGGTGGGGCTTCTTTTACGAACTCGCAATCTCGGATGAAAACCCCAACCCCCTGAGCGGACACTATTATGTGGGAGTTGGAGGCACCCATAAGTATTTGGGTCACGGGCTAGACCGCTGGGGCATCGGTTATTTTGACTACGGTCTGAGCGGTGATTTGACGGACGGCCTGGCGCAACTCGGCATCGACTTACGTAGCGGCGAGCGCGGCGTCGAGCTATTCTATAATGTTGGCATTACCCCATGGCTGAGACTGACCGCTGACCTGCAATGGATCGAACCTTTCAAACCTGATCGAGACGATGTCGTTTTAACCGGCGTTCGTTTGCAAACCCGGTTTTAATGGGTTGCGACCTGCTTCCGTAAAACTCATTCCGGCAGCGCGCGGTCGCCGGACATTTCGCCTCTGGTTGTGTTCCCCGTCTGGCGCCCAACCATGGGCACGGAGTTAGCCCTCCTGTTTTAAGCCTTGAAGCGCTTGGGTCCGATTACCGTCAGGTAAAGGGTCAGGCCTGCGCGTATCGAGATCGAGATGAACACCGAGTTGCGCCAAGCGTGCAAACAATTGATTGTCGTCCTGGTTATAGAGTTCAAGGACAAACCAGAGTGAATAGTTCCAAGGGTTCATCCCGGGATAGGCCTCGTCCCGACCTCCCCCTGATAGGCCATCATCACGGCCTGTACCCGGTTATCTGCGTAGACATGGTCATCGAGGCTGCTCGATCGCCTCACCCATCACGTCCACATCCTGACGATGAACGGTGATAGCTACCGTCTGAAGCAATCCGTCACCAGGCGCCAATCGGCCATCACCGTCGCAGAAGAAAAACAGAACCCGGCCGCCACCAAAACTGGCGACCAGTCCGAAGCTCCCCCAACCAATCCACAAACCCGCTGTCTGACAGACAGACAGCCCGCCCCAGACGGCCGCTCGCTCGCTACGGCGCTATCGAAGGTGCGCTTCGCGAGCGGCCTGTGCCGAGCTCCAATGGCCTTCTTTTACTCCGCCAAACTGGCCCAGAATTGCTCCACCGTTGACAAGGTTGACGTCATTATTACTTATTGCCTAGCCTCGACTTGGCGCAGAAGGCCTCGGCGTGGTTTTGGGCGATTGAAATGGAGACGACGAATATGGGGATGACGAATAAGTTCGATGACGACGCGCCCAGCCTCGCGCGGCTGTGCGACACCGGTCTATCCCTGGACCCGCAGCGAGTCGCCCTCATCCAGGGCGAGCGGTCGATGACGTATGCAGAGCTCGAGCAGCGCATCAATCGGGTCGCCAATGGGCTGATCTCGCTCGGCGTCGAGCGGTCCGAGCGCGTCCTCGTCATCTTCGAGAACGACATCCGCTTCCCCGAAGTCCTGCTCGGTATCGTCAGGGCCGGCGCCGTAGCGGTCCCGGTCAACTTCAAGTTCCCGCCGCCGCAGCACATCGATCTGGCGCGAGACTGCGGGAGTCGCATTGTCTTCGGCAGTGCCGGGATGGCCAAATCCGTCCTCGCCTGCCTGGCCGACGGGGTTGCCGAGGTCGGTATCGTCGTCGATGCCGACCGGGGTCCGCTTCAAAGCTATGAGAACTGGCTGGCCTCAGCTTCGCCCGAACGCTGCGATCATGGGTCGGCCGGCAGCGACGTCTGCATCCAGGCGTACACCTCGGGCTCGACCGGACGGCCCAAGGGGGTTCTTCTCGCGCACCGTGGCTTACTGCGTAACGCTCAGCTCCTGGCGGAGTCCAACCGGATCGACGAGAACTCACGGGTCTTGTTGTCGACGCCGCTCTTCCACATGAACGCCACTGGCGCGGGGCTCCTCCCGTGCCTGAGCCAGGGCGGCTCGGTGGTCATTCTCAAGGAGTTCGACGCGGAGCGCGTGATCGATGCGATTGAGACGCACGGCTGCACCTACACCACCGGTGTACCGTCCACGTACAAGCTGATTCTGGATGCCGCGCGACAAAGAACGCACGTGGATGTCTCCAGCCTCGAGTTCATCGCAGTGGGATCTGCTCCCATGACACGCGCGCTTCTCGACGAACTGGTCCAGACCTTGCCGGGTGTCGATGTGATCGAAGGGTACGGGCTGACGGAGTCTGGGCCCATCATCACCATGAACCCACGCGGCCGAAACAAGCTGGGCACGATCGGTCCCGCTCTTCCGGGCTTCGAGTGCAAGGTCATCGACTCCGACGGAAACATTTTGCCACAGGGAGAGGCAGGGGAACTTGTCGTGCGGAGCGAGTGCAACGCCCTCGGCTATTACAACCGGCCGGACGCCCAGGCGGAGCGCTTCCGGGACGGCTGGGTCTATACCGGGGATATCGTGGCGTGCGACCCCGACGGCTGGTACACCTTCAGAGGGCGCGTCGATGACCAGATGCAAGTGGGAGGCGAGAACGTCTTCCCGGCCGAAGTCGAGAACATCCTCGCCACTCATCCGGAAGTGCGGGACGTCTGTGTCGTTCCCGTCCCCCACGAGGTGAAGGGCCAGGTTCCGGTGGCCTTCGTCGTGCGCAACGTCGGGTCGAAGCTCGGCGAGAAGGAACTCATTGACTACTACATGACACGCGGACCCGCGTATTCCCATCCGCGCCATATCTACTTCATCGACGAGATGCCGCTCTTGGGGACCGGGAAAACCGACCTGCAGGCTCTTGAAAGACAGGCTCGCGAGTCAGGCTCAGGAACGGGGCCCTCCCCCCGCGCCCACTGACTTGCCGTAGCGAGTGCTTGTCGGACTTGGAGCCCGGGACGGAGCTTGAACCCGCACCCACGAAGATAATCGATCAGGACATCGGCACCATCACGAAGACCTTCTCGCTGCCCCGGTTGTCCAGGTCAGGAAGGAAGATAATCGCCAATTGAAATGCAGCCTGACCGGGCGCCAGAGGCTCGATACCGGATGAAAGGAGTATCGCCGTTTCGGTTACCCGGCCGCACGCGCAGAGTCCGGCACCGGTCGTTTTTTTCCGGCTTCATCCATCGCCACGTAGGTGAAGATGGCCTCGGTCACCTGGAACCTCGGCTTCTGGGGCTCGCCCGCTGGTGGGCACGGCTTGACCCAGACCTCCAGCTTCAGGGTCACGGACGTGGTTCCAATCCGAATCACCCGCCCATGGCAAGCCACCGCGTCCCCCACCTTGACCGGTTTTTGAAACTTGAATGCGTCCACCGCCACGGTGACACAGCGTCCGCGGGTGAGCTCCCGCACCAGCATGGCCCCGGCCATGTCCATCTGCGACATCAGCCAGCCCCCAAAAATATCACCGCCCGGATTGGTATCCGCCGGCATGGCCAACGTGCGCAAGAGCAATTCGCCATCTGGTCCGGCAGTTCCGGAAGCATGCGCCTCGTCATTGTTCATTGATTGGCTCATTGCAACCCCAAGGCAAGAAGGCCGAGGTCCTCGGCCTTCTTGCGCAATTCGTTCGCCAACTCAGGCCTCACCACCTGAGTCTCTGCGAGCCCCGCTTCGTACGGGGCGCGAGCTTATTCTGGAAACATGCATCCAACAAATTTTGAGGTGTCCAGCGGGTCTTGAAAATTCGCCTTGCGCTTATTCATGAAGGCGTCGGCTCCCTCGCGGAGGTCCTGCGTACGCTGCAGCACATCGAGCACGTTAAGCAGCTTCGCGATTGCCTGCTCCTCGGGCAAGTAAATGCCATACCGCAACGCCTGCTTGGCGGCACAAATGGCCTGCTTCGGAGCGCTTGCAAGCCTTGCAGCAAGTTTTTGCGCGTGCGCGAGCACCTCACCCTTAGGCTTAATGTGATTGGCGTAGCCCCACGCGAGCGCTTGCTCCGCATCGATCATATCGCCCAGCAAAAACAACTCACTGGCACGGCCAAGACCGATGCGCCGTGTTATACGCACTGAGCCTCCACTGCCGGGTATGGCGCCAAGGTTTATTTCGGGTACGCCGAATTTTGAATTTTCGGCGACCACTATGATGTCGGCACCGGCTGCGAGTTCCATGCCGCCGCCCAGCGCATAGCCTTCAATGGCCACGACTGTGGGTTTCGGGAAATTGGCGAATTTGGAGAATGTCTCGTTCTCAGGACCGAGCTTGGTAGACACGACGGTACCGTCCGCCAGGAGTCCGGGAAATTCGTTGATGTCGGAGCCGGTGCCGAAAGCGCGCTCACCGTCGCCTGTGAGTACAATCGCTCCGATCGCCGGGTCAGCCTCCAGGCGGGTCAGGGCCGCGTCCAGCTCGCGTCCTCATATCCAGTGTCATGACGTTCATCGGCGGGTTCACCAGGAACACGGTCGCCACGCCGCCATCGATCTCAACGCGTACTTTTTGGTCACTCATGTTTTTCGTCCTCTAGTATTTATTCATCGCAAGCGAATTACACGCTGACCATTTTAGCTTCTTGTGAACACTGGGTGTCTTTTCTCGACAAACGCTTTGGTCCCTTCCGCCTTATCATGCGAATTAGCAACTACGCCAAAGACTGCCGCTTCCTGGTGGATGCCATCTTTATTTGACAAATCGTTTCCGGCAATCATGACCTGTTTCGCACTTGCAACGGCAAGTGGGCCATTTCTTCCAATAACTTTCAAACACTCAACTGCGGCTTCCAGGCAGCTTGCTTTATCCTCTGTAACTTTATTCACCAGCCCCCACTCATAGGCTTTATCAACATCTATGAAAGTGCCCGAATAGATAAGCTCTTTTGCCCGGTTTCGACCAATGTACTTTGGAAGCCTTTGGGTCCCACCAAAAGCAGGCAACACACCCCATTTAACCTCAGGCTGTCCAAAAACTGCTTGCTTTGAAGCATAAATGAAATCGCAAGACATTGCCATTTCACATCCACCGCCAAGTGCAAAGCCATGAACACAGGCAATCATAGGCAGAGCCAGGTCTTCCATTGCCAAGGTGACGGCCTGTCCTGTTTCGGCAAAGACTTTTGTTTCTTGCGGAGTCATTTGAGACATGGCTTCTATGTCTGCACCCGCCATAAAAGCTTTGTCTCCAACACTTGTTAGAATAACGCCTTTATATTTTGAAACATCGATACTTTTTATCGCATCCGACATCTCATCCAGCACGGTTTTATTCAATGCATTCAGCTTGTCAGGCCTGTTTACTTCCAGATAGAAAATATTGTCTTTTTCATATGTGTTGATCGTTTCGTAACTCGTAGCCATATCCTCATCGCTTTCTTTTGCTGTTTGCGTTTCCGCTAGCTTAATCTGAGCCCGGATTACCTCCAGCCGCGCCCGCGGCTGGAGGTATCAATTGCATTCATCCTCGTTGGACGATCAATCGCAACCCGAGTAGCCCGTCACTTATGCCCACCAGGACATTCATCCGGCGCTCTTACTTGGCGTCATCCGCGGACAACCCGAGTTCGCGAAGGATCTCGTCGGTGTGTTCACCGAGCTGCGGCGCCATTCTTCTCGTAGTAACGGGAGCGTCACTGATATGAACCGGGCAACCAGCGGTTGTAATCTTGCCAAGAATCGGGTGATCGATATCCAACATCATATTGTTTATCTTAGCTTGTTCATCTTCCATTACGTCACGTAATTTACGAACCTTGGAACAAAGTACATCCTGCCCTTCAAAAAGTGCCAATGCTTCATCCATAGTATATTTGGCAATTTCCTTGCGCAGCGTGTCCTGTATAAGCGCCTTGTTTTTGACCTGAGACGCCATGTCTGGATAAGGTACGGTAAGATCATCGATTTTCAATGCAGCACACATATTCTGTAGCGGGTTGGGCATAAACGCACCAATCACTACAATTGGTCCATCCTTGGCCTCGGCGTGAATAGCAAGTGGCATTGCCGCCCAGTTCAGAACTTGTTTGTATTTGCTCCAGTAGGCCACTTCCTGCAGTTGCGTATGAATCATCGAATCATAAAGACACACATCTACTTTTCGACCAAGGCCGGTTTTTTCGCGTCCAATCAACGCGGCCATAATGCCCTGACAGAGATGCATTCCGCCGGTATAATCGCAGACAGCTGTTGGAACGATCGATTGTGGAATTGAAGGGTCCGCGGTCTCATACATAAAGCCCGTTACAGCTTGGGCCACCATGTCCTGCCCAGGTTTTTTGGCATTTGGTCCGACAGGTCCGTAGCCAGTTGCGGACGCAAAAACGATGCGTGGATTAATCTCTTTCAGCTTCTCATAGCTGAAGCCGAGCTTATCCATCACACCGGGGCGAAAATTGTTTACGACCACATCTGACACTTTGACGAGCTCGTAAATGACCTTCTTTCCGGCTTCGGTTCTCGTATCAAGTTCCATCGAACGTTTGTTGCGATTCATGGCGACATACGTCGGATTGTTCGTCGCCTCTATAGAAGTCCCGCCAACGGTGTGCCGGCTGAGATCACCCACGCCCGGGCGCTCGATTTTGATCACATCGGCACCGAAATCAGCGAGCATTAGAGTGCCAACGGGACCCTGCTCGGCCTGCGTGAAATCTATAACGCGAATTCCGTCCAACGGAAGATTAGAAGTATCTGACATGTACGTCTCCTTGGATGCTAGTTCAGTTCATGGCTCGCTTAACCTGTAGTATCGGGTGAGCGAGCAGATTCAGCGGTAATCTCAGTCGGCGGTTTCGTAGTAAAGTATCCATTCGGCGTAGAGTGCTGGCTTTTCCTCGCCTTCAATTTCAACGGTCAAAGCAGTGATGAACTTGCAGTTGTGCTCATCCTTCCACTGAACGTCCTTAACCTCGCCGTGGATGCGTACCCGCTTACCAGTGTGTACCGGGGCCAGGAAACGAACCTTGTCATAACCATAGTTGAACCCGTGTGGCATGTTCTCAGGCACTGGAAAGTTAGCCATAATGTAAGGTGTCAACCCCAGCGTCAGTAAGCCGTGAGCAATGGTTCCACCCATGTCGGTTTTTTTCGCTTTTTCGGGATCAACATGCATGAAGTAGTCATCGCCCGTGCAGTGGGCGAATTCGTTGATGCGTTCCTGCGTAACTTCATACCAATCGGTTGATTCAACCTTCTTCCCAATAAAATTGACGAGTTCTTCTTTGGGTACGACTAAATTCGCCATGTTTCTCTCTTCTGAATGCATGATGATCCCCGTTCGGCGCGCATGGTAAATCATCCAGCAACGCGGTCAAGGCGCGATTGAAGCGGCTGCCGACCTACGTCTATAGCGATGAGGCGAACGACCACTTCGGAGCTGACGACCAGAATCTACCCATCAGTCTCGAGCAGGCGCGCAAGTATCGCATCGCAGTGACGCTCGCCCACCGGGGCCTCGACCAACTCGATGCCAAGCGCAAGTCGTCGTTTACCGCCAAAGCGTCGATCAAGATCATGGGCGGCGTCAGCGACAAGGCCGCCTAGGCCTTCGCCGGTAAGAAGCGCACCTCGCCTGACATGATCATAGCGATGCGTAAGTTTTGTGATCACGCCGAGTTTGCGATCTCGGTCAAGAACGTTACAGACGGCGCCATGCGCCTGCGCGTGGCGCGCGACTGCTCGCCCACCACGATCGCCCGCATGTGGCGGTTCTCACGCTCGAACGGCATCCCCGAGGGCTTCCATCGGAAAATGAAGCTGATCCAGCGCCGCGCCTTTGGCTTCCGCAATTTCGAAAACGACCGCCGCCGCGTCAGAACGCTCTGCGCTTGCGACATGGCAGGAGAGGAGGGAGACTGATAAAAAGCTAAAAGGAGCCGCAGATCATACACCTGCCCCCGTTTTCGACGAAGGCCCTTGACTTCGACGACGAAGCCGTCGGGGAGCAACGCGACCCGCGCCTTTGGCGCGCCCTCACGGAGGGCCGGCGCTGCGCAGCAGCGCGATACGGCCCGCGAGTGGAATAATGGTGGAGCCGAGGGGAATCGAACCCCTGACCTCTGCAGTGCGATTGCAGCGCTCTCCCATCTGAGCTACGGCCCCTCAGAACGCGGCCCTGGCACAGGTTCTGCGAGGGCGGTGATTAGCCATCCAAGCCCAAGTCTTGTCAAGTTGAACGTGCACACCGGGCCCTGGTAACGCGGGAAGTCGGTAGCAACCCATTAGTCTTGTCCGCCACGACTGCGTCTGAGCCTTGCCCCTGGCTGCACGAGGCTTTACACGGACATCAACGGCAAATCACCAGCCACTCCCTTGCGCACGGAACAGAAATGGCCACCAACTTCGCTGTCGTCGTCCTCAATTTCATTTCCTACGTCATCGGCCTCTATACCTGGGTGATCATTGCAGTCGTGATTTTCTCATGGCTGGTTGCCTTCAACGTGATCAACTCCCAAAGCGATTTCGTGCGCGCCGTCTGGCAGGGCTTGAACGCTCTGACGGAACCCCTCCTGCGCCCGATCCGCCGCATGCTGCCCGACCTCGGCGGCCTCGATATTTCGCCGATCATTCTGCTGCTCGCCTGCTTCTTCCTCCAGCAGGTCATTGGCGGAGTGCTGATCCCCGCTGTCCTCTGACATGCCGCGGGTTCGGGGAACGCGCGATCAGCAACCCGGCGCCGAGATCCAGAAGCCTTGGCGCCAGCCGGCACGCCCTGACAGCCCCATCCTCCTGCACGTCCGCGTCACGCCGAAGTCGGGCGCGGATCGCATCATGGACCTCATCGAAACGCCCGATGGCCCAGCCTTGCGCGTCCAGGTCCGTGCCGTGCCGGCAGATGGCGCCGCCAACAAGGCCGTGATTGCCGTCGTCGCAAAGGCGCTCGCCCGGGCAAAATCGACCATAACGCTGACCGCCGGCGCGAAAGGCCGCAACAAAACCCTGGCACTCGACCCGCTCCCCGGTACGATCAACGCCCTTGAGGCCCTGATATCGTCGACAGCGGCAAGCCGGGCGGCGCCATCCGACATTTCGTCCGCAGCGGCACGAAAGACCTGACGCAAAGACCGTTTCGAAAAAGGGATCAGCGACATGACCCACTCAGCCACCAACGCCCGCATCATCGACGGCAAAGCCGTTGCAGCCGCCCTGCGCGGTAACGTTGCCAAAGGCGTCGAGGCCTTCACGTCCCGTCACGGGATTGCGCCTGGTCTCGCGGTCGTCCTCGTCGGCACGGATCCGGCGAGCGAAGTCTACGTCCGCAACAAGGGCCGCCAGACCCGCGAAGTCGGCATGAACTCCTTTGAGTTCAAACTCTCCGCCGAAACATCACAAGCCGATCTGCTCGCCAAGGTCGAAACCCTCAACGCCGACCCGACCGTGCACGGCATCCTCGTCCAGCTCCCGCTGCCCGGTCACATTGATGAGCGCCGCGTTATCGAGACGATCACGCCCGAAAAGGATGTCGACGGCTTTCATCCCGTCAACGTCGGCCGCCTCTCAGCCGGTGAGAAATCCCTGGTGCCCTGCACCCCATCCGGCTGTATCCGGCTCATCAAATCGGTCGAAGCCGACCTCTCGGGCCGCGAGGCAGTCATCATCGGCCGCTCGAATATCGTCGGCAAACCGCTCGCCCAACTGCTGCTGCGCGAAAACTGCACCGTCACGATCGCCCACTCACGAACCCGCGATCTGCCGGACGTCGTCCGCCGCGCCGACATCGTGCTGGCCGCGGTCGGTCGCCCCGAAATGATCAGGGGCGACTGGATCAAACCCGGAGCAATCGTCATCGACGTCGGCATCAATCGGGTGCCGCACCCGGACGATCCCGCCAAGACCCGCCTCGTCGGCGACGTCGCCTTCGAGGAAGCCGCCAAGGTCGCAAGCGCCATCACGCCCGTCCCCGGCGGCGTCGGCCCGATGACGATCGCCTGCCTGCTCCAGAACACGCTCACCGCCGCTGAGGCGATCCACGAGAACGACTGATCAGCCTTCGTAGCCTTCGATGACGACGACGTAGCCCTCCGAGGCCTCGTTTCGGATGATCTCAGCAGCCTTGTATTCCGGACTGTCATAGCAGGCCTTCGCCACCTCGTAGCTCTCGAACTCGAGCACGACATGGCGATCGAATGGCAGATCGCCGTTCCTGACCTCATTGGCGCCGCCGCGAACGAGAAATTTGGCGTCATATTTCTCGAACGCCTTCGCGTTGGCTGCCACGTAATCCTTGTAGCGCTCCGGATCCGTCACCTTGACGTGGGCGATCCAATAACCTTTTGCCATTTCGGGCGTCCCTTTTTCATGCCTGTGCGCCAGCCTGGACGGCTCGACCCCCGCCGTCGATCAGGTGGATGATCGTACCCCATTCCTAACCGCGGCAGAGCAGCCAAGGCGATACCCCTTGAGCCTGTGACGCCATATACTATAGTGGTGAGTGACGCGTTGCAGCGCCCGCTGCGCCAAGCCCGCATAGCTGTCCCGAGTGGAGAAGTTGCCGCCTTCCGGCCACCTCTCGATCCGGCGCGCCATGTGGGCTTCGGTCGGACCATTGGCAGCAGGCGTCGCCGCAGTAGTGTGGCATGATTGAATTAGGCATAGATCCGAGAACAGTCCCGAGGAAACGTATGAGATACGAAGCGCCAGAGACGCTTGATGCTGCCGTGCAGCTGTTGTCCAGCGAGTTCGGTTTAAAGAAAATTTTAGCCGGCGGCACCGACCTTCTGGTCCAGATGAAGACTGACCTGATCCACCCCGATCTCGTCGTCGACATCAAAGGGATCAGCGAGACACGCCAGATTACCGAAGAAAACGGTGGTTACCGCATCGGCGCCGCCGTTACCGGCGCCGAACTCGAGGAGCACCCGAAGCTTTCGAAAGACTATCCGGGTGTCGTCGAGGGCGCCAACCTGATCGGCTCGACCCAGATCCAGGGCCGCGCCACCATGGGCGGCAACCTGTGCAACGGCTCCCCCGCCGCTGACAGCATTCCCGGCCTGATCGCCGCCGGCGCCACGGTCACCGTCGCCGGCCCCAACGGCAAACGCGAAATGCCGGTCGAGGACGTCATGGTCGGCCCGCGCAAGCTTGCCATCGGTGCTGATGAATTCATCGTCTCGTTCTTCCTCCCGGCACGCCCCGCGCACGCCTCGGACGCTTACGAGCGCTTCATCCCGCGCACCGAGATGGACATCGCCGTCGTCGGCGCAGGCGTCAACCTGACGCTCGACGGGTCCGGCAAGATCACGGACGCTCGCGTCTCGCTCGGCGCCGTCGCCCCAACGCCCCTCCTCGTCAAGGAAGCCGCCGATGCGATCATCGGCACCACCCTCGACGATGAGGCTCTCAAGAAGCTTGATGCTGCCGCCCAGGCCGCCTGCAAGCCCATCGACGACAAACGCGGCACCATTGAGTACCGCACGAAGGTTGCCGGCGTTCTTGCGCGGCGTACCGCCCAAACCGCCTATGACCGTGCGAGGAACAAATAATGAAACAGCATATCGCATTCAATGTGAACGGCGACCCGGTTGAAGCGCTCTGCGACGCCGACATGACCCTGCTCGACGTCCTCCGCGACGAACTCGAGATGATCGGCACCAAGGAAGGCTGCTCCACCGGTGACTGCGGCGCGTGCTCCGTCACCGTCAACGGCCGCCTGGTCTGTTCGTGCCTGATGCTGGCTCCTGAAGTCAACGGCAAGGACGTTACCACCATCGAGGGCATGGCCCAGGGCGACAAGCTGCACCCCTTGCAGCAGAAGTTCCTTGAGCATGCAGCCCTTCAGTGCGGCATCTGCACACCGGGCGTCCTCGTCGCTGCAAAATCACTTCTCGAGCGCAACCCCGATCCGACCGAGACCGAGGTGCGTTACTGGCTCGCCGGCAATCTGTGCCGCTGCACGGGTTACGACAAGATCGTCCGTGCGGTCATGGACGCTGCCGCTGAAATGAGAGGAGCTTGACACTCATGCAGGAAAAAGTTGGCAACCCGCCGATGGACCACGAGTTCAAGTGGGTCGGCACCAACCAGATCCGCCCCGACGGGATGGACAAGGTAACCGGCAAGGCCCGCTTCGGCGCGGACTTCAATTTGCCGGGCCAGCTCTACGGGCACGTTCTGCGTTCGCCGCATGCGCACGCGCGCATCAAGAAGATCGACACCTCCAAGGCCGCGGCCCTGGCGGGCGTCAAGGCAATCGTGACATCGGCTGACTTCCCCGAGCAGGAATCGAAGATGTCGCCGGCCGGCGAGATGATGGTCAATTACAACCACATCACGACCAACGTCATGGCCCGCGACAAGGTTCTCTACGAGGGCCATGCCGTTGCCGCAGTCGCCGCAACGTCGAATGCGATCGCACGCAAGGCTCTCAAGCTGATCGAAGTCGAATACGAGATCCTGCCGCACGTCATCGATCCCGTCGAAGCCATGGCGGACGATGCACCGGTTCTCCACGACAACCTGTTCACCGCCGGCGTCACCCCGACGCCGACCAAGGCCTCGAACGTCGCGAGCCGCATCGAGCTCAACAAGGGCGATCTCGACAAGGGCTTCGCGGAAGCAGACCTGATCGTCGAGCGCGAGTTCAAGACGGCGCCGGTCCATCAGGGCTACATCGAGCCGCACGCCTGCCTCGCGGTCGTCAATCAGGACCAGCAGGCCGAACTCTGGGTCACCACCCAGGGCCACTGGATCGTTCGCGCCCACTGCGCCCGCCTCCTCGGCTGGGATAGCTCCCAGATCAAGGTGACGAGCTCGGAAATCGGCGGTGGTTTCGGCGGCAAGACCGTCGTCTACCTCGAACCGATCGCCCTTCTCATGGCGCAGCAATCGTCACGCCCGGTCAAGATGAGCATGAGCCGCGAAGACATCTTCCGCGCTTCAGGCCCCGCACCCGGCACCGCGATCAAGGTCAAGATCGGCGTCAAGAACGACGGCCGCCTCGTCGCAGGTTACGCCGAGCTGAAGTTCCAGGCCGGCTGCGTCCCCGGGTCTCCGGTCAGCCAAGGCGCCATGGCAGCCTTCGCGCCTTATGACATCGATAACGTTCAGGTCGTCGGCTACGACATCGTCTCGAACCGCCCCAAGGTCGCAGCCTATCGTGCACCTGGCGCCCCGATGGCCGAATTCGCCACCGAGAGCGTCATCGACGAAATCTGCCAGAAGCTCGATCGTGACCCGATCGACTTCCGCCTGCAGAACGCAGCCAAGGAAGGCACCCAGACCGCCCACGGCCCGAAGTTCGGCCCCATCGGTCTGATCGAGACACTCGAAGCCGCCAAGAATTCCGACCACTGGAAAGCACCCTTGGGCGAAAACCAGGCGCGCGGCATCGCCTCCGGCTTCTGGTACAACATCGGCGGCCAGACCACTGTCTCCGTCGTCCTCAACGAGGATGGCACGGTGAACCTGACGGCCGGCACCCCGGACATCGGCGGCCTTCGCGCCTCGCTCGCCATGATGGCGGCCGAGGAACTGGGCGTCGACTATCACAAGGTTCGCCCCGTGATCGGCGACACCCAGCAGCTCGGCTTCAACTTCCTGACCGGTGGCAGCCGCTCGTGCTTCTCCTCCGGCATGGCAACCGTCGAAGCCTGCCGCGACATCCAGAAGGAAGCCTGCAAGCGCGCAGCCCTCCTTTGGGAGATCGACGAAGATGCGGTCGAGTTCGTCGACGGCAAGGTCCGCCCTGCCGGTGACAACGCCGGCGCACACGAGCCGATGGACCTGAAGGAGATCGCAGCGATCGCCGGCAAGACCGGCGGCCCGCTGGTCGGCACCTCCGCCATCAACGCTCAGGGCGCAGCCCCGAGCCTCGGCACCCACCTGGTCGACGTCGAAGTCGACCCGGAAACCGGCAAGGTGGACATCAAGCGCTACACCGTCATCCAGGATGCCGGCCGCGCCATCCACCCGGCCTACGTCGAAGGCCAGTTCCAGGGCGGCGCCGCCCAGGGCATCGGCTGGGCACTGAACGAGGAATACATCTACAACAAGGACGGCAAGCTCGATAACCCGGGCTTCCTGGACTACCGTATTCCCGTGGCCTCCGACCTCCCGATGATCGACACGATCATCGTCGAGGTGCCGAACCCGAACCACCCCTACGGTGTGCGCGGCGTCGGTGAAACGCCGATCGTGCCGCCCATGGGCACAATCGCCAACGCGGTCTCCCGCGCCACCGGCATCCGTTTCACGGAACTGCCGATGTCGCCGCCGCGTGTGCGCAAGGCCATCGACGAGGCCCGCGCCGCTGGCGACCCGAACCTCAAGGTCTGACGTCCACCTATCAGACCAGAGAACAGCCCCCTTCCTTCTCCGGGAAGGGGGTTATTTTTTGCCAACGGACCGACTAATTTAGTCCACACCGGACGGGGCGTTCGAGCGGACATCCCTCCAACGAAAGCCCAAGGGCATCAGCCCTCGTCGCAACGCAATCAGCCAGCAGGTTCGCAGACATGGCCCACGTAACACTGATCGGCAATCTCAAGATGTTCACCGGCGGCGAGACCGATATGGAAGTCGACGCCGCCAACATCCGCCAGCTCTATGCCAAACTCGGCGAAATGTACCCTGAACTCGCCCCGCACCTGAACGACAGTCTTGCGGTCGCGATCGACGGCGAGATCTTTCAGGAAACCCTGATCGCCAAAATCAAGCCAGACTCATCCGTCCAGCTCCTCCCCGCGATCCCGGGCGGCTAAGCGCTCGATTATATTGGACTTCCCAGTTTTCGGTCCGCCAGCACCGGCAAATCTCGAACACTGAAAACTGAAAACTAAACCCACCTGAAACCTTAACCCTGAAACCTCATCCCCCCATGACCGAACCTACCGCCTACCGCCCCTGCGTCGGCCTCCTCGTTCTCAACAAAAGCGGGCATATCTGGATCGGCCGTCGCATCGAAGCCAAGAACGACGCCGAAGGCTCAGGCGACTGGTGGCAGATGCCCCAGGGCGGCATCGACGAGGGCGAAGACCCGGCTCGGGCCGCGCTGCGCGAACTCCATGAGGAAACCGGCATCACGACTGCCGAGATCATCGCGGAAAGCGCCAACTGGCACCACTACGACCTACCCCGTCACCTCATCGGCAAAGCCTGGAAAGGCCGTTTCCGCGGCCAGAAACAGCGCTGGTTCGCGGTCCGGTTCTTGGGTGATGACGGCGAGATCAACATCACCCCAACCGACCACCCCATCGAATTTGACAAGTGGCGTTGGGCCGAACCGGCCGACCTGCTCGACTGCATCGTCGCCTTCAAGCGCGACGTCTATCGTGAAGTCTTGAAAGAATTTAACGGCGTCATCCGCCCAGCAGACTGAGTTGACGCAAATCAGGCCACTCTCAAACACCAGTCACCCAAGGCGCCGGTCTTATACAGCCCTGAGCGCCTCGATTGCCGAGCTCGCAAGGAACCGCTCGCCGTCGTCCTTCGCCTCTTCGAGGCTCTTCTCGGCATCTTTGATCAGCCCTTGGACGACACCGGACTCGGCGCCGGTCAGATTGACGGCCTGCTCCGCCAGCACGTTGAGCGTGTCCGGCGTGAACTCGGCGAACCCGTCCTTCACGTAGATCTTGCGCGGCTTGTCGCCACCGAGAACGTTGATGACACCGGGGCGAAGCGTGACAACGAATGGCGAATGGCCGGCCAGCACACCCATGTCGCCTTCCACGCCCGGCAGCACCACGTGCTCGACCTCTTCCGACATCAACACACGTTCCGGGCTCACAAGTTCGAACTTGAAGTTGACCGCCATCTTTTGCCGCTTTCCCAGTCTCGTATCGTCTGGCTGAGCCGGACCGGCACCATCAAAGGCGCGCCCGCCAACTCCACCTGATTATTGCTGCAACTCGCCTTCGCTGGCGATCTGCGCGCTTACCACTTCCTTGTCCTGCAGCTTCTCCCCGCAGAACGGACAGAAGAATACAGGGTGATCGATCATCCCTGGCTCATCGTCCTCAAGCTCCACGAGGCCAACCGCGGAATAGAGAATACCGTCCGCGCCGACTGTGATCAGCGGCTCGAAACCGTCACCCTCGATCGCCTCGCGCAACTCCTCGCAGCAGGTCCCGAACTTCTCCGGGCTGGTCCGCGGGAACGGCGTCGCACCATCCAGACGTCGATCACCTTCCGCCATGCCTCGCCTCCCGGTTCCGCTGCAGACAGCCAGGCATCACCCCGACTGTCCGCGCCGCTCTTGCCATTTCGCTGGTCCAGGCGGCCACCATAACATCAAGCCGCCTGAAACGCTCAGACATCATCAAGCAGCGTCAGCCAGGCGCTCGGCCTTTGCGATGGCTTCATCCATGGTGCCGACCATGTAGAAGGCCTGCTCGGGCAGATGGTCATAGTCACCGGCGACAAGACCCTTGAAGCCCTTGATCGTCTCTTCAAGTGGCACCTGCACGCCCGGCGAACCGGTGAAGACTTCAGCAACGTCGAACGGCTGCGAGAGGAACCGCTCGATCTTGCGCGCGCGCGCCACCGTCAGCTTGTCTTCTTCCGACAGTTCATCCATGCCGAGAATGGCGATGATGTCCTGAAGCGCCTTATAGCGCTGCAGCGTCTCCTGGACTCGACGTGCAATCTGGTAATGCTCGTCACCGAGGATGCGCGGGTCGAGCATACGCGACGTGGAATCAAGCGGGTCCACAGCCGGATAGATGCCCTTTTCCGCGATCGAGCGCGAAAGCACCGTGGTCGCATCAAGGTGGGCGAAGGTCGAGGCCGGCGCCGGATCGGTCAAGTCATCGGCCGGCACGTAGACCGCCTGCACCGAGGTAATCGACCCCTTGTTGGTCGACGTAATCCGCTCCTGCATCGCACCCATGTCGGTGCCAAGCGTTGGCTGGTAGCCCACCGCCGAAGGAATACGGCCGAGCAGCGCCGACACTTCAGAACCCGCCTGCGTAAAGCGGAAGATGTTGTCGACGAAGAACAGCACGTCCTGGCCCTGGTCGCGGAAGTTCTCGGCAACCGTCAATCCTGACAGCGCCACCCGCATGCGGGCGCCCGGAGGCTCGTTCATCTGGCCGTAGACCAGCGCGCACTTCGAACCCTCGCCGCCGCCCTCTTTGTTCACGCCGGATTCGATCATCTCGTGATAGAGATCGTTCCCCTCGCGCGTACGCTCGCCGACACCGGCAAACACCGAGTACCCGCCGTGCGTCTTCGCGATGTTGTTGATGAGCTCCATGATCAGCACGGTCTTGCCGACACCGGCGCCGCCGAACAGGCCGATCTTGCCGCCCTTGGCGTAAGGCGCGAGCAGGTCCACGACCTTGATGCCCGTCACAAGAATTTCTGCTTCCGTTGACTGGTCGACCAGCTCCGGAGCAGACGCGTGAATCGGTGCCGTCGCATTCGCGTCGATCGGACCGGCTTCATCCACCGGCTGCCCGATCACGTTCATGATCCGCCCAAGCGTCCCTTCACCGACCGGCACGGCGATGGCCTGCCCGGTGTCGCGAACCTCTTGACCACGCACCAGACCTTCCGTCGCGTCCATGGCGATCGTGCGAACCGTATTTTCCCCGAGATGCTGCGCCACCTCAAGAACCAGCCGCCCGTCCGGGTTGTCCTTCGACTTGGTCCCTTCACTGGTCGTCTCGAGCGCGTTCAGGATCGGCGGCAGATCACCGTCGAACTGCACGTCGACGACGGCACCCATGACCTGGCGAATTCGTCCGATTTGTTGAGCCATCTGTTACGTCCTCTTGACTGTCCTCTAGAGCGCTTCGGCGCCGGAGATGATTTCGATGAGTTCTTTGGTGATCTGTGCCTGGCGCTGACGGTTGTAGGAGATCGTCAGGCTGTCGATCATGTCGCCGGCGTTGCGCGTCGCATTATCCATCGCGCTCATCCGCGCCCCCTGCTCGGAGGCCGCGTTTTCCAGAAGCCCGCGGAAGATCTGCGCACCGATATTGCGCTCCAGAAGGAACCCCAACAGCTCCTCCTGACTCGGTTCGTATTCGTAAATCGCAGCCGATGCGCCCTGCGCCGCGCTGTTGTCTTCGCCCTCAGGCGCCTCGAACTTGGCCGGAATGAGTTGCAGCGCCGTCGGAATCTGGCTGATCACCGACTTGAACTCGGAAAAATATACCGTGCAGACGTCGAACGCGCCATCGTCGAACATGCCCAGCACCTGTTTGGTGACCTGTTCGGCGTTTTCGAATGACATCTGCTTGACCAGCCGGAAATCGACCGTGTCCATCATCAGGTGCGCGAATTCCCGTTTGAGAACGTCGGCGCCTTTGCGCCCGACCGGCAGCACCTTGACCGTCTTGCCGGCGCGCTGCAGGCGGATGATGTCATTGCGAGCCAATCGGGCGATGTTCGAATTGAAGCCGCCGCACAGGCCGCGTTCCGCCGTCATGACGACCAGCAGATGCACATCGTCCTTGCCGGTGCCAACGAGCAGCGGCGAGGTATCGCCCCCATCGCCAATGCCGCGCGTGAGATTGGACATCACGCCGTTCATACGTTCCGCGTAAGGCCGCGCCGCCGTCGCCGCTTCCTGCGCACGTCGGAGCTTCGCGGCCGCAACCATTTGCATGGCTTGCGTGATCTTACGCGTCGCCTTAACGGACGCAATCCGGTTACGTAGGTCTTTCAAGCTTGCCATGCGCGAGCCTGCTCCTGCCGATCTGAGTGGGTTGGCGGCATCTTATCCGGGCGAATCCCGGGTTCGAGCCGATTATTCAGCCGTGAACCCCTGGGAAAACGAGTCGAGGGTGGAAACCAGCTTCTTCTCGGTCTCGTCCGAAACTGCCTTTTCCGTGCGGATCGTGTCGAGGATGTCCTTGCCGTCGTTGCGCATGTGGCGCAGGAATTCTTCCTCGAATTTGCCGACCGCAGAAACCGGCAGCTTATCGAGATAGCCCTTCGTGCCCGCATAGATCACAACAACCTGCTCTTCCGTCTTGAGCGGCGAGAACTGCGGTTGTTTCAGAAGCTCCGTCAGGCGTTCGCCGCGTGCCAGCAGTCGCTGGGTCGCAGCATCCAGGTCGGAACCGAACTGCGCGAAGGCTGCCATCTCACGATACTGGGCAAGCTCACCCTTGATCGAACCGGCCACCTGCTTCATCGCCTTGACCTGGGCCGCCGAGCCCACGCGCGACACCGACAGGCCGACGTTCACCGCCGGACGGATGCCCTGGTAGAACAGGTCCGTCTCAAGGAAGATCTGTCCGTCCGTGATCGAAATCACGTTCGTTGGAATATAGGCCGACACGTCGTTGGCCTGCGTCTCGATCACGGGCAGCGCCGTCAGCGAACCAAGCCCATGGTCTTCGTTGAGCTTGGCCGCACGCTCAAGCAGACGCGAGTGGAGATAGAAGACGTCGCCCGGATAGGCTTCACGGCCCGGCGGACGGCGCAGCAACAACGACATCTGGCGATACGCGACCGCCTGCTTGGAAAGGTCGTCGTAGGCGATCACGGCATGCATGCCGTTGTCGCGGAAGAATTCGCCCATCGCACACCCGGCGAACGGCGCGAGATACTGCATCGGTGCCGGATCCGACGCCGTCGCAGCGACAACGATCGAATATTCGAGCGCACCGTTTTCTTCGAGCACCTTGACGAACTGGGCGACTGTCGAGCGCTTCTGTCCGATCGCGACATAGACGCAGTAGAGCTTTTCCTGTTCGTTATCGCCTTGGTTGAGCGGCTTCTGGTTGAGGAAGGTGTCGAGAATGACCGCCGTCTTACCCGTCTGACGGTCACCAATGATCAATTCACGCTGCCCGCGCCCGATCGGGATCAGCGCGTCGATCGCCTTGAGACCCGTCGACATCGGCTCATGCACGGATTTGCGCGGCAGGATGCCCGGCGCCTTCACGTCCACGCGGCGCATCTCGGCGCCGTCGATCGGCCCCTTGCCGTCAATCGGATTGCCAAGGCCATCGACAACGCGGCCCAACAGCCCCTTACCGACCGGCACTTCCACGATGTTGCCCGTCCGCTTGACGGTATCGCCTTCCTTGATGGTCCGGTCGTCACCGAAGATCACGACGCCGACGTTGTCAGCTTCGAGGTTCAGCGCCATCCCCTGGATGTTGCCGGGGAACTGCACCATTTCACCGGCCTGGACATTGTCGAGGCCGTAGACACGGGCAATACCGTCACCGACGGACAGCACCTGGCCAATTTCGGAGACCTCTGCCTCCTGACCGAAATTCTTGATCTGCTCCTTCAGGATCGAGGAGATTTCCGCGGCCCGGATTTCCATTAGCCAACCTCTTTCATGCGCGTATTGAGCGTTGCGAGTTTCGTTTTGAGCGAGCTGTCGATCATTCGGCTGCCGATGCGGACGATAAGCCCGCCAAGCAGCGCCGGATCAACGTTCGCTTCGAGTTGCACGTCCTTGCCGACTGTACCCTTGAGCTGTTGCTTGAGGGCGTCGAGTTGACCGTCACTGAGCGCCACGGCCGAAGTCACCTCGGCCTGCACTTCACCACGCGCATCCGCGGCCATGGCCTTGAATGCACGAATAATATCTCCCGCGGCAAACAATCGGCGATTGCGCGCCAGCACCTTGAAGAAATTGAGCGTCAGCGGGTTGACGCCCATCTTCCCCAACACGCCGTCAAGCGCCTTGGCCTGGTCCTCCGCCGAAAAAACCGGGCTCCGCAC
The DNA here is from genome assembly GCA_963696075.1 of uncultured Alphaproteobacteria bacterium. Taxonomy (GTDB): domain Bacteria; phylum Pseudomonadota; class Alphaproteobacteria; order Rhizobiales; family Hyphomicrobiaceae; genus CAJQQK01. Next base: position 314,359 of record CAVOJD010000008.1, read on the forward strand.
CATCCGCGTCAAGTCGGCGCTCTCATCAAGCGCGGTCTCGATCGTTTTGATATCCGCTTCGATTGCAGCGAGTTGTCCCTGTTCATTCGCGGTCTCGAGCAGGGCCGAGGCATACCGGCCTGCGACGCCGGCCATCATGGAAGTGTTGCTCGCCACGTGTGCGCTTCCCAATTCTTCGGCGCCTCCCCGCCCGATACCGACTAAATCGGCCTCGGAAACGGGGCATTAGCACCATATTATGAGGGCATGGCAAATCGGGAAGCCGCTGTCTAGCGCCCCCGCTGCCTTACGAAACCGCGCAGTCTCTAACACGCAACCCCGCCGCCATCAACGGGTCGCAGCGGTCTGCAATGCCGCATTTAGTCGTAGCACCATCTGTCGGATTGCCGCAGGCGCCGCTCCGAAACCGGTCTATCCGCCCGCCTCCTCATCGTCAGCCATCCGCGTAACGACCGCCGAACCTGCCTCCAAAGTCCTATGAACAGGGCATTTTCCGGCAATCTCGACGAGCTTGTCGGCGATTTCCGCCGATACCTCCCCATCCACCGAAATCACCCGTTCGAACCGGTCGATTCGACCGCTGCGCCCTTCGGCAGCTTCACCACAATCCTCACAATGCTGAACCGCGACCTTCCCATGCCGGACGTCCACGGAAACTTTGCCAAGCGTCAACTTCTTTCGATCTGCATACATCCTAAGAGTCATCGTCGTGCACGCACCGAGCGCAGCGGAGAGCAGGTCATAAGGTGTCGGCCCGCTATCGTTGCCGCCAACCGATATCGGCTCGTCCGCAATCAAATGGTGGGGCCCGGCCACGACCATGTTCTGGAACTTGCCAAGCCCCGTTTCACGCACGATGACCCGCTCATGGCTGCTGTCAGCAGGCACTTCTTCGCGCACGAACCGCGCCGCCCACGCCCCGATCACGTCGGCGACATAGCGCGCATCAGCGTCCCGGCTCACGAGATGGTCCGCCGTGTCGAGCGATACAAAACTCTTCGGGTGCCGTGCCGCGGCAAATATCCGCCCCGCATTCTCGATCCCCACGACCTGGTCGATCGGCGAATGCATCACCAAGAGCGCCCGCTTGAGGTTTGCAATCTTGTCCTCAAGCCGCTGCGCGGTGGCGTCCGCGACGAATTCGCGGCTGATCCGGAACCTCCGCCCGGCAAGCTGAACCTCCGCAACACCATCACGCTCGATATCATCACGATGCGCTTCGAAGTGCGCCAGCACATGGCCGACATCGGCCGGCGCACCGATCGTCGCGACCGCCTTTACTTCCGGAATCTCGCCCGCGACCGCCAGAACCGCCGCCCCACCGAGCGAATGCCCGATCAGGATATCCGGCGCAGCCAGCGTATCGCGCATATGGTCCGCCGCCGCTTTCAGGTCCGCGACGTTCGACGTGAAATTGGTGTTCTCGAATTCTCCTTCCGAAGAACCAAGCCCCGTAAAATCGAACCGCAACACGCCGATGCCTTTTGCAGCCAACCCCTCAGCGATCCGTTTCGCAGCCAGAATATCCTTCGTGCATGTGAAGCAGTGCGCAAAAAGCGCGTAACCCCTCACCAACCCCTCGGGCAGATCGAGACGCGCGGAAAGCTTTTGGCCATCACTGCCGGAAAATTGTGTGCGAACCGATTTGGCCATGTGCCAACCTCCAAGGTCATGTGAACTGAAAATCTTGGCCACCGCAGCGCCCGGGACCCGGCCAAAGCATAGTCTCGCGGCGCGCCAGCAACACCCCCCTGCGCCGCACGCTTCTTCACATCCCAGTCAACACCAGAGCCCGCCGCCTGGCATGCCGCGGGTTACATTTGCTTGGCGATTAACAATTCACAACAGATCATTTGCAATAGCCGATCGATGAATTCGGTCAATTTGGAACAAAAATACACATCAAATAAATCATACCAAAACGCCGACCTTCAATACTGCACAAAATAAATGCTCCTTTAACAGAATACATCGCAAATGAACGCACTGATGCGGGATCATATAAAGTCGCGGGACCAGAATATAGTCATGAACATCCGATCCGCCACGCGCGCCTTCGCTCGAAACACAAACGGCGCCATCGCAATCATTTTTGCATTGAGCATCTTCGTATTCATCGGCGTTGCTGGTCTCGCTGTCGACTATGGACATGCGTTCTCACAGAAGTCTCAGCTTCAGGCCGCCGTCGATGCCAGCGCACTCGCCGCCGCCAATCTGCTCGACGCCGACGAGGCCCAGCGCCAAACCCTGGGCAAGAGCATCTTCGAAGCCAACTATCCCGACCATGCCGCGGCGAACTTCGACCTCTCATTCGTCAATGACAACTCCACGATCCGCGTCACCGTCAGCCACATCGTCCCGACATATCTTATGGGCGTGATGGGCAAGGACAGCGTCAAGGTCAACGCCACGGCAGACGTGCCAATCGTCAATTCCGGGCTCGCTGAAGTCGTCCTCATCCTCGACTATTCGGACTCGATGATCGACAGCAACAAATACGTGCGCATGTCCGAAGCCGCCGACAAGATGATCGACATCATCTCGAACAACGGCAAGAACACGAACGTGAAGTTCGGCCTCGTACCCTTCTCCGCCGTTGTCCGCGCCGATATTCCCTCTGCCTATATCCGCTCCGACGTCACCTTCGACGGCTGCTCGATGGACCGCAAATTTCCCTTCAACCAGCAGGAAGGCGTCAACGCGGGTTCCGACAATGCGAAATGGGGCGATCATTCCGACAGCGGCCACACCTGCGCGAGCGTCGCGGACAAGAACCTCAAGGTCCTGCCCCTGACGGATGCGATTTCAACCGTGAAGTCCACGCTGGCCTCGTTCCAACCTCATTTCTGGACGCATATCGCGGCCGGTGCCGAATTCGGTTGGCAGGTGATTTCACCCGATGGCCTGTTCACCGGCGCCCGACCTTACAGCGACGAGCAGAACGTCAAGGCCGTCATCCTCCTCACCGACGGGATGCAGACTGCACCGGGCTGGGGCCCGAGCGACAGCCGCAGCGCCGCCGACGGCGAAGATAATCTCCTGGCGATTTGTGCCGGCATGAAGGCAAAGGGCATCAAGGTCTTCACCGTCGGTTATGATCTGACCGACACTCACACCCTCGGCCTTCTCACAACCTGCGCGAACAATGGCCAACACTACGCCTCGACCGACATCGACAACGGTCTCAAACAAGTGCTCACGACCATTGCAAAGCAGATCCAGGAACAAATGATCCGCCTTGCCAATTGATGCGTTCACCCGCAGCTTCGGTTGACACAACGATGTCGACCATCTCTGATCTCTGATACGTCAGCGCCATCACCTGACCCGGTTTTCGACGGCAGATGATGGCGCCGTACTTTCGGAGACAGGCCATGAAAATCACCGACGTCACCACCCGCCGTTATCGCAGCGCCAGCGGCTCGGACTATTCCGGCGAAGTCCTCATCGTCGATGTCGCAACCGACGACGGCCCCTCCGGCATGGGCTTCGCCTTTGGCACCCCCGGCTCCGGCGACATCCTCAACGCGATGATCACCAACCTTCTCGCTCCGGTGGTCAAGGGCTCAGACCCGCTCCTCACCCGCGATCTCTGGCAGAAAATGCACGCCGAAGCCGCCCCCCGCCGCGGCGGCGACGGCTACATGCGCAACGCCATCGCAGCCGTCGATTTCGCGCTCTGGGACATCAAGGGCAAGGCGCTTGGCGTCCCCGTCTCCCGCCTTTTCGGCGGCCACCGCGACAAGATCCCGACCTACGCCAACTGCGCTCACCATATGCCGCCCGACAAACTCGCCGAACGCGCCGCCGAAGACGTCGCCGCCGGCCACAAAGCCCTCAAGATCCGCGGCACTCGCTCTTTCGTCACCCTCGCCGAGGCCACAGCCCGCGTCCAGGCCGTGCGCGAAGCAATCGGCCCCGACATCAAACTGATGGTCGACGTCAACGGCTCCTGGGACGTCGACACCGCCATCCAGCAGCTCAAGGCCTGGGAACCTTACGACGTCTATTGGCTCGAGGAACCCGTCCCCCCGCACGACGTCCCCGGCTACATCCGCGTCCGCGAGCGCTCCGGCTCAACCTACATCGTCGGCGGCGAGCAACACGCCGGCCTCGCCGAACACCGCCAGCTCATCACCGAAGGCGCCGTCGACATCCTCCAGCCCAACGCCGCCATCACCGGCGGCATCACCGACTTCCTCAGGATCCACGCTTTCGCGACGGCCCACTCCGTTCCCGTCAGCCCCTGGAACCTTCAGATGGTCCACCTCCACATGGCAGCAGGCCTCGAGAACGTGAAGTGGATCGAATACTTCATGCCCGACAACGAACTCCTCAAGTTCCAGACCAACCTCTTCAGGGGTCCGGCCCTGCGCGAGGAAGTCACCGACGAAGGCGTCTTCCTCCTCGCGCCCGAAGGGCCGGGGCTTGGTTTGGAACTGGAGGAAGCAGTGGCGGACGAGAGCCTGGTGCGGGACTGACTAGGTTCTCACAATTTTACGAGTATTACTCTCCCCTCTGAAACGGAGCATTACTCGCCATCGGTTAGCTTATCCGAAGCGGCCGAACCTCCAGACCACACACAATCAGGCCGCTCTGCGACGCCGCCGTTGACACATGATGTGTCAACGGCGGCTTTTTTGTCTCTTGTTCAGTGGTCGTAAACAGTGTGCAAACAGTCCGTCGGCACATCCGGTTCAAAATCGTTCGAATTTTTAGTCGCCAAATTGGGATGTGTTTAAGCCAGGGAGAGATTAAAACACCGCTGATTCGTACTGATTAAATTTCGAACTTTCGAAGAAATATGTTGGCATTTTTTCTCCTGCTTACTTGACCGCAAGCACCCGCGTCACAGACGGCACACCGTCATCAACGAACGCCGGGGCAGTGTCAGGATTAAAAGGAGAGAGTTGAGATGTTTCGGATAGCAGATTTCAAGAGGGATCGGCGTGGCACGGTCGCCATCCTGTTCGCCGGCGCGCTGGTGCCCATCGTCGCCTTCATGGGCGCCGCCGTGGACTATGCGCGCACACTCAAGGTCCGCACTGTCATGCAAGGTGCCGCGGACGCAGCCTCCATGGCCGCGGCGACAGCCAGTGCAACGTCAACCGCGAACCGCACTCAGATCGCCCAAAACGTTTTCGCGGCTAACGCAAAGCTCTCTCAGTTCGGCATTGATGCCACCCCGAGCGTCACCGTCGCACCCGGCAACGTCCAGGTCACCGCGAGCGCCTCGGTCCCGACCGTCTTCATGAAGATGGTCAACGTCAATCAATTGACCGTAAGCGTTAGCAGCGGCGTCACCACTGCCGGCAAGACCCTTGAGCTCGCCATGATGCTCGACGTTACGGGCTCCATGGGCGGCCAGAAGATCCAGGACATGAAGTGGGCCGCGAAGGACTTCATGGACATCGTCATGCCCAACGGCGGCGGCGACAGCCCGACCAAGATCGCGCTCGTGCCGTTCTCGAACCGCGTCAACGCTGGCGAGTTCGCCGCCGCCGTCACCGGCCTCGCTCCGACACGCACGACCACCACGTCGAACCGCGGCCGAGGCCGAGGCCGAGGTCGTGGCGGCAGCAGCACGCGCACGGATTACCTCATCCCCTGCGTCACCGAGCGCCAGGGCTTTGACCGCTACACCGACGAAGAGCCCGGCGCCGGCAGCTACGTCGGCTCCTACAATCCAGGGTCTTCGACGAGTTCCCAGTATTCCAGCTCAGGCAACTGCTCGATCCCCGAGGTCAAGCCTCTCTCGAACGACCGCGCCGACCTGCGCGATCATATCGACAGCTTCACCGCCGCTGGCGGCACCGCCGGTCACCTTGGCACCGCCTGGGCCTGGTACATGCTCTCACCGAAGTGGAACAGCATCTGGCCCGGCCACCACGCGCGTGAATATGGCGTCGGCACCAACATCAAGGCCGTCGTGCTGATGACCGACGGCGCTTACAATACCGACTACAGCTCGGGCTACAGCTCGACGACCATGTCACGCGAACTGTGCGAGCGCATGAAAGCCGAAGGCATCGTGGTCTACACCGTCGGGTTCCAGATCCCGAACCACTCGACCCAGCGCCAGACACTGGTCCAGTGCGCCTCCTCGGAGAACCACTACTTCTTCCCCTACAACGGCGAAGATCTCCGCACGGCCTTCCGCTCGATCGGTCAGGCCCTCACCTACGCCCAGGGTTCCGCGCGCTTCTCTGAATAACCCGCGCGAATATCCGCAAAAAACCAGCCGCCCCGGAAAACCTCCGGGGCGGTTTCGTTCATCCAATGCGGCAACCAGGCAAACCTCACCGCCCCATCGTATAGAACTCGTCGTTGGGCCGCATCGATGTGACGTTCGCCATCCGGTTGCTCATGCCGAAGAACGCCGTGATGCCCGCAATGTCCCAGATATCCTCGTCCGTGAAACCGTGCCCGCGCAGCGTCTCGAAGTCGTCGTCCGACACCGCGCCGGGCTCCATCGCAACCTGCATCGCGAAATCGAGCATCGCCTTCTGCCGCTCCGTGATGTCCGCCTTGAGGTAGTTGATCGCGACCTGGTCCGCGACCAGCGGGTTCTTCGCGCGGATGCGCAACACCGCCCCATGCGCGATCACGCAATACTGGCAGGCATTCGCATTCGACGTCGCGACCACGATCATCTCGCGCTCTGCCTTCGTCAGGTTCCCGTCCTTTTCCATCAGCGCATCGTGATAGGCAAAGAACGCCCGGAACTCCTCCGGCCGGTGGGCGAGCACCAGAAACACATTGGGCACGAACCCCGCCTTCTCCTGCACGGCCAGAATGCGCGCCTTGATATCCTCCGGCAGGCTGTCGATCTTAGGCACGGGAAAGCGCGAGATGGGGTGGTCGGTCATTTCAGGGAGCTCCTGGATAGGTGTCATGAACTGGCGCCACTCTCGCGCAATGCGAATGACACGTCATCCCTTGTCGGACGCAGCACAGTCGCACCTGGCACCAGACGGTCACGAGTTAATCGGGCAAGGCCTGGAAAATGTCATCCTCGGGCTTGTCCCACACCTGTCCGGTTCAGCTTTCCGCGAAACGGCGCAACAGCCTGATTGGGCCTCTCGATTTCATGATCGATGGTGGTCGAGACGCGAAATCCCGACCGGCGTCGGCTCGTTTGTTCTTCCATTTCATTAGCCACCCCCACGCCGTCATGGCCGCGCAGGCGGCCATCCACGCGCGCCTCGGCAAACGAGGCGCTTGCGGTGGAGTACATATTCCGCGGCAACGACATAGTGACCCGACAAACCGCGTGAATGGAAACGCCCGTGGATGGCCGCCGTCGCGGCCATGACGCGTTGGGAAGGGAAAGCGGGGGCTACTCCTAGAGCGTTGGAGTTAGACCGGACAAGCGTGGGACAAGCCCACTGCTGTCCGGTTCAGCTTTCCGCGAAACGGCGCAACAGTCTGATTGGGCCTCTCGATTTCATCATCGATGGTGGTCGAGACGCGAAATCCCGACCGGCGTCGGCTCGTTTGTTCTTCCATTTCATTAGCCACCCCCACGCCGTCATGGCCGCGCAGGCGGCCATCCCCGCGCGCCTCGGCAAACGAGGCGCTTGCGGTGGAGTACATATTCCGCGGCAACGACATAGTGACCCGACAAGCCGCGTGAATGGAAACGCCCGTGGATGGCCGCCGTCGCGGCCATGACGCGTTGGGAAGGGAAAGCGGGGTCTACTCCTAGAGCGTTGGAGTTAGACCGGACAGGTGTGGGACAAGCCCGAGGATGACAGACGAGAGGGTTCGGACAATCGCACACATCTCATCAATCCAGTGAGCACTTCTAGAACTCACAAGAACGAATACGGATCGACGTCCAATATCACCCGCACGTCACCCTTGAGCTGCGGCAGCGCGCCCATCCACGCCCTCAGATACCCCTGCAGGTCGATCTCCCGTGGCGCCTTGACCAGAAGCCGCCACCGGAACTGCCCCCGGATCACCGCCAGCGGCGCTTCCGCCGGGCCAAGCACCATGATCCGCTCCGCCCCCGGCGCACACCGGCGCACTTCCTTTGCGAACGCTTCCGCCAGTTCCTTATGCTTTGACTGGATAATCAGCGCCGCAAGCCGTCCATACGGCGGCAACAGCGCCGCCTGACGCTGCGCAATCTCCCGCTCGAGGAACGCCTCCCGGTCCCCCGACATGATCGCCTCCATCACCGGATGATCCGGCAGATGAGTCTGAATGAGCCCGCGCCCTCGGATCGCCTCGCGCCCCGCCCGCCCGGTCACCTGATGCAGCAGCTGGAACGTGCGCTCCCCCGCCCGCGGGTCCGCCTGCCCGAGACCGAGGTCCCCATCGACGATGCCGACGGTCGCAAGATCCGGAAAATGGTGCCCCTTGGCGACGATCTGCGTCCCGATGATGATATCGGCCTCGCCTTCCTCGATGCGCTTGATCACTTGGCGCATCTCGGTCAGCCCCGGAATGAGATCGCTCGACAGCAGCGCCAGCCGCGCCTCAGGCCACCGCGCGGCAACCTCCTCCGAGACCCGTTCCACGCCCGGCCCACACGCCACCATCGCGCCCGGCTCCTCGCATTTCGGGCACGCCTCCGGAATCGGCAGTGAGAAGCCACAGTGGTGGCAATTCAGCTTGTTGCGGAACCGGTGCTCGACAAGCCATGCCGAACACTGCGGACATTCGAGGCGATGCCCGCACTTGCGGCACAACGTCAGTGGTGCATATCCACGCCGGTTCAGAAACAGCAGCGTCTGCTGCCCCGCAGCCAGCGTCTCATTCACCGCCTCGACCAGCTTGGGGCTCAGCCACATTCCCTTGTCCGGCGGATCGGACCTCAGGTCTATCGCTGAAATATCCGGCATCTCGACACCGGAAAACCGCCCCGGCAACACTGCGTGCGCATACCGCCCCGTGCGCGCGTTGACGTGGCTCTCGATCGACGGCGTCGCCGACGCCAGCACCACCGCGAACTGCCCGATATTGCCGCGCACGACCGCCATGTCGCGCGCCTGATAGTGAACCCGGTCCTCCTGCTTGAAACCTGAGTCATGCTCTTCATCAACCACGATCAGGCCAAGGTCGTCATAGGGCAGGAACAGCGCCGAACGCGCACCAACCACACAGCGTGCATCCCCCGTCGCCACCGCTTTCCAGATCCGCCCACGCTCCGGTGCACCGAGTGCGGAATGCCATTCCACCGGCGCCGCCCCGAACCGCGCCTTGAAGCGGTTGAGGAACTGGCTCGTCAGCGCGATTTCCGGCAGCATGATCAGAACCTGCCGCCCGGCTTCAAGCGCTGAGGCGACCGCCTCGAAATAAACCTCTGTCTTGCCGGACCCCGTTACACCATCGAGCAGCGTCACCGAAAAATTCCGTGCCGACGCCCGCGCCGCGAGCCCATGCACAGCCACCGTCTGCGCATCAGAAAACTCGACCGTGACATGCCGCGGATCGGGCCTCGGATAACGCTTTTCCGGAATCAGGCATTCGACCAGATTGCCGCTTTGGACAAGCCCGTCGACGACGCCGGAAGAACACCCCGCCGCCTGCGCCAGCGCCGCTTTCGTGCGAATGCCCCCGTCCCGGGCAATCTCCAGCACTTTCTCGCGCGCCTCCGTCATTCTCGGCGGCAAGTGCGCATCCGTCACGAGCGTAACCCCGAACCGTGGTTTTTCCGGCTCGAACGCTGTCTTCGCGCTCATCATCATCCGCGCGACCATGCCGATTGGCGCAAGCGTATAGCGCGCGATCCACTCCGCGAATTTCAGTGTCTCGGCAGGCAGCGCCGGCACGTCGATCGTCTGGATCACCGCCTTGAGCTTGGCTTCCTCGATCGGCTTGTCCGGCCCGATCCCCTTGTCCCAGACAATACCCAGCCGGTGCTGCGGCCCGAACGGCACATGCACGAACATGCCCGGCTCAAGCTCGAGCCCCGGCGGCACGAGATAGTCGTAGGTCTGGTCAACCGCGACCGGCAATAGGATCGGCACGCGCTTGAGTACCGCGTGTTGATCGCCCGCCAATGCCAATAACTCGCTCATGCACCCAACCAATCACCACCCGGCCTCATTGCCGGTGCGTCCTCCCGAATCACCCTACCAAACAATGTGGCAGCCTCTGTGGACCGGCCCAGCGTTAACACATCGTTAACCTCCCCGGTCGATCCTTTCCCCAGTCGATTCGCACGGAGGACGGCCCCCGTGGCTCTTGCACACGAAAACTTCCCCCTGGCACTCGATTCCGATCTCGATGACGCCATCGCCACCTGGCTGGATCATCTGGTCACTGACCGGGCCTACTCGGAAAAGACGCATGAAGCCTATGCCCGTGATCTGCAACAGTTTTTCCACTTCCTGAGGCGTCATCGCGGCCACCCGCCCTGTCTTGGCGACATACCCCGCCTCACCATCAAGGACTTCCGCGCCTTCCTCTCCGCCCGCCGCAAGGAAGGCGTTTCCGGCCGGTCGCTCGCCCGCACGCTCTCCGCCCTCCGCGCCTTCTTCCGCTGGCTCGAACACGAAGGCCTCGCCCACAATCGCGCGGTGCTCGACGTCGCCCGCCCCAAGATCCCGCACGGCATCCCAAAACCCCTCACGGTCGCGAAAGCCGGCGACCTTGTCACCCCGGACGCCCATGCACACAAGGCGGAGTGGATCGCAGCCCGCGACACCGCGGTCCTGCTCCTACTCTACGGCGCCGGCCTGCGCATTTCCGAAGCCTTGGCCTTGCGCGTCAGCGAAGCACCAACCCGTCTCCGCGACGTTGTCCGTATCCTCGGCAAAGGTGGCAAGGAGCGCCTTGTGCCCATCCTCCCCGTCGCCATCGAGGCCATTGAGACTTATCAGGCCCAGTGCCCCTTTCCGCTCACCCCCGATGGCCCGCTTTTCATCGGCGCCCGCGGCGGTCCCTTGTCGCCCCGCATCATCCAACTTGCCATCGCCCGCCTGCGCCAGTCCCTGGGCCTGCCCGACACGGCAACGCCGCACGCCTTGCGCCATTCCTTCGCAACCCATCTCCTCTCCGCTGGCGCCGATCTCCGCCAGATCCAGGAACTCCTCGGCCACGCGTCGCTGTCCACCACCCAGATCTACACCGAAGTGGACCGTGACCGCCTGCTCGCCGTCTACGACAAGGCACACCCCCGGGCCTGATCGCCCCCCGACCGCCCTAAGCCCCAACGCATCACGGTGAGGTTTGCGTTGGTTCGCCCGAAACCCTTGACTCCCCCCGCCGATTGAAGTGCAACCGGCCAGCGATGTGGCGATGATCGCCGCCGCAGTGATGCTTCGAGGAAATATTCGACCATGGCACCCACCGCACTGATCGTCGGGGCTGGCAGCGGCATCAGCGCTTCCTTCGCGCGCCGCCTCCGTTCTGAGGGTTATGAACTTGCCTTGATTGCGCGCGATCCGGCCAAGCTTTCCGGCCTCGCCAGCGAGACCAACGCCCAGACCTTCGCCTGCGATGCCACCCGCATCGACGAGCTTCTCTCCGTCTTCACCGAACTCGATCGCCAGAACGCCGACCTCGATGTTGTGCTCTATAACGCCAGCGCCCGCGCGCCCGGCCCGATCACCGACATCAAGGCCGCGGACGCCGCATCAGCCATCAACATCACGGCTTATGGCGGCTTCCTCGTCGCCCAACAGGCAGCCCGCCGCATGGTGCCGAAAGGCCGCGGCAAAATACTCTTCACCGGCGCGTCCGCCAGCGTGAAGGGCTATCCGAACTCATCCATCTTCGCGATGGGCAAGTTTGCGCTGCGCGGCCTGGCATCCTCTCTCGCCCGCGAACTTGCACCCCAGGGCGTTCACGTCGCCCACTTCGTCATTGATGGCGGCGTCCTGAACCCGGCGAAAGGCCGCGTACCCGCCCCGGACGACCCCGAAGACCGCTACCTCGACCCCGACGCCATCGCCGACGCCTACATGCACGTCGTCAACCAGCCCCGCTCCGCATGGTCGTGGGAAATCGAACTCCGCCCCTGGGTCGAGAAGTTTTGAGGCCCCTGACCGGCCCTTCGAATAATCAGGCCACCGGCAATCCGTACAAAGTGCGCCGTTCGGTCGTCTAAAGATTATCCGCGGGTAACACCCGAAAATCATACAAAAAAGGGCGTCCATCGGCGCCTTTTTCATTACGCTGCACGAGCGATTTGGCGCGACTCCGAACGCCCACGCGCGACACCGTGGCTATTTACGAATGAATAACCAAGAAAATTTCTCTTTATGCGGAAGCGAGAAATTACATAAAATCCAAAATAGTTGAGAAAGAAACCCGCAACATTCGTGGCACAGCCTGACCATTCCTATGGAGGATCTGGCTATGAATGAACAAGAAAGACACAAGTTTCTCAAATCAGAAGCCGGCAGCGTAGCAATCATCTTTGCAATGATCTTGCCAATTCTCGTCGCAATGATCGGCGGCGCCGTCGACTTCGGTCGTTATACGTCAGCAAGAGCACATACCCTTCTCGCGATGGACACAGCCGTGCTGGCGGCTGGTCGCGTGCTACAGATCGAAAACGGCGACGAGGCCAAGGCCCTTGCCGCCGCCGAACGCTACTATCAGGAGAACAAGTCGAACCTTCTCAGCAACGACAACATTACGTTTGCCATCGAGGACGGTGAGATCACGGTTTCGATCAGCAACTCGCGGATCAGAACCCCGTTTCTCGGCGTCGTTGGAATTCCCGAACTCATGATCCGGAATACCTCGAAGGCCATCATCGCCGCCGGCAGCAATGCAGGCTCTCACGTCGAAATCGCAATGATGCTCGACGTAACCGGGTCGATGTGCGGCAGCTATCCCTATGACTGCAACAGCGCGGCAAAGCTCAACTCGATGAAGTCCGCCGCCAAGGACCTCATCGACATTGTCGTGTGGCAGGACCAGAGCGAATTCACATCACGCATCGCCCTCGTCCCCTTCTCCGAGCACGTCAACGTCGGTAGCGACTACTTTGCCGCGATCACCGGCACCGATCCCGGCGGCAGCATCGATGAGCGCACCTGCGTTCGTGAACGCGACAACGCCAACCGCTACGAAGCCGCACCGCCGAACGACGCCAACGGCTACTTCACGCATGTCACGCAATCGGGCGGAACCTGCAAGCCAACGGCAACGCTGATGCCGCTCTCTGCCGACAAGACCGCTCTCAAGTCGCACATCGACGCCTTCCCCGGACGCGGCAGCACCGCTGGTCACCTCGGCACTCAGTTCGCGTGGTACATGCTTGATCCCGGCTGGGGCGGCATATGGGGAAACCAATCCCAGGCCAAACCCTATTCACTGACCTCGGAAATGAATGAGTTCGGCAAGCCCCGCCTCTACAAGATCGCGGTGCTCATGACCGACGGCATCTATAACCGCAACTACAGCGGCGACAGTGCCGACACCCAGGCCAGGGAATTCTGCAGCCGCATGAAAACCACTGGCATCGTCGTCTATACCGTCGGCTTCGAGATCGGCGAAAGCGGCAGCGCCTACGACACGATGCAGCAATGCGCCTCTTCCGGCGATCACTTCTATAATGCCAGCAACGGTGAAGAACTGCGCATCGCCTTCCGCGACATTGCCATGCAGGTATCGACCTTGCGCCTCGCCGAATAGGCCGGCCTGCTGGAACACTGACAACCGTTCAAAAAAATCAGAAAAAGGCGCCAACCGGTGCCTTTTTCAGTTATGTCACAAACCCGCCTCGCAGTTGTACCGTCACCGCTTCCCAAGCTAAATCCCGAACCACGGGCGAGAATTGAAAATCACCCTATTCCTCACAATTAATACTGGCATCAGTAAAAATACAACCTTGAGTAGCAATTATAATGCAATCTCCCTCTGCCAATGTGCCCTCCACCACATCGGGAGGACGGCAGAATGCTCATATTGCAAACCAGAGGCTTTGGCCGCGATCAATCCGGCAGCATCGCAATCATTTTCGCACTGGTATTCTTGATCCTCGTCACCGTCGCCGGCGGCGCTGTGGACTACGGCCGCTATGCCGCGGCACGCGCCAAGACCCTTCAAGCCATGGATGCCGCCGTACTCGCAGCCGGTCGCGTGCTCCAGATCGAAAATGGCGATGAAGCAAAGGCCCTCGCGGCAGCTCGCGCGTATTACGGACAGAACAAGCCGAAATCGCTAAGCGACGACAACGTCGAGTTCTCGATCGAGAATGGAAACATCGCTGTCTCTGTCAGCGATGCGAGAATAAAAACGCCCTTTCTTGGCCTGCTCGGCATAAACGAGCTGAAAATACGGAACATCTCAAAAGCGGTCTCGTCAGCCGGCGAAAATACCGGCTCACACGTCGAAATCTCCTTGATGCTCGACACGACAGGCTCGATGTGCTCCGGCAGCTGCGGTCCTTCGAGCAGGCTCGGCGCAATGCAGTTGGCGGCAAAGGACCTGATCGACATCGTCATCTGGAAGGACCAGAGCCAGTACACGTCCAGGGTGGCCCTCGTGCCGTTTGCCCAGAACGTCAACGTCGGCGCCGAATATTATCAGGCAATCACCGGCAAACCGGCATCCCGACATGGCGATTTCGATGCCTGTATCATCGAGCGCGACGGCCGCAACCGCTACACCGGACGCCCGCCGGACGCCAAGGCCGGCTATTTCGCCACCGCCGAGCGCTACACCTGCGGTTGGAGCACCCCCATCCTGCCGTTGACATCCAACAAGCAGGCCCTCTTTGACCAACTCGACAGGTTCAAACCCGCCGGCTCAACGGCCGGCCACCTCGGCACCCAGTTCGCCTGGTACACGCTTGACCCTGAGTGGGGTGACATCTGGGGCCACAAATCCGCAGCCCGGCCCTACGCCATGACGAAACGAGCGAAAAAGAACGGCAACCCGGAACTCTACAAGATCGCCGTCCTCCTGACCGACGGCAACTTCAACGCCGCCTACAGCGGCCCTCGCTCGGACGAGCAGGCCCGCAAATTCTGCGACAACATGAAGAAGAAGGGGATCGTCGTCTATACGATCGGCTTCGAAGTCCAACCGTTCGGCCCCGCATACAGGACCATGGAACATTGCGCCTCATCACCGGAGCATTTCTATGACGCCCGCGACTACAACGCGGTCCGCTCGGCATTTCGCGACATCGCCCTTCAGGTCTCGACCCTGCGCCTCGCTGAATAACCCGGCGGCTACACGGAACGAGAGAAAGCAACAGCAAGAACCATTCGGAAGCCACCGAAAAGCGGCTCTCGTCGTCTTTTGCCCCCAGCACAGTGGTGCCGCTAGAGCGGCTGGCCGTTCACCTTCTTTTCCAGCGCCCCGATCAATCCACGCTCCTTCAAGTGAGGATTGATCTCCAACGCGCGGCGAAAGCTCTTGAGTGCGGATCGCCAGTTCCCGGCTCGCATATGGATCAGCCCAAGCCCGGAAAGCGCCCCGAAATGGCGCGGCTCCAATTCAAGAACACGCTGAATGTCGCGCACGGATTCGCCGTCCCGCTTCAGCAGAAAAAGCACCGTCGCCCGCTGGTTCCATCCCTCCGCATAATCCGGCGCCAGCGCCACGATCCGGTCGAGTTCACCAAGTGCAAGATCCAGCAAACCCGCCCGCATCGCAAACTGGACCCGGCTCATCACCTGAGCGACATCACCATTGTCGGTGTGAAGCCAGGTTTGCCAGATTCGGGCTTCGATACGTCGTCCATCTTCTTCCGTCTGGGCTCCCTTGAGCTTCGCGAACAGGTCATCCAAACGTTCCTGCGCCTTGGTTCCCGTGCGGTGAACATCGCCAAACGCCGGTAGGCCCTGAAGACTTGCCGCCACGACCACGCCGACCAGGATACCGCGAAGCCAACGAAGATCTGTCATGAAACACGCCTCCCGCTCCCGGAGGACGCCGCCAACCGATCACGCCGGGCAAGTCGCGCCTCACGCAGCGCAATCACGATACCACTGGCAGAAATAACGGCAATCCCGACCCAGGTCAGCGCATCCGGGAAATCCCTGAACATCACCCACCCGACCGCCGCCGCCGCCGCGATTTCGACATAGCCGAACGGTGCAAGCTGCGATGCGCTCGCGCGTTCATAGGCAAGGATCACCAGAATACTGAACACGCAGCCCAGCGCCCCCATCCCGATGATCGGCCCCGCATGCACCATCGACACATCAACCCACACGAACGGCGCGACGAGCGACGTCACAGCCAGCGCGCCGAGGCCGGTCAGAAACGTCGTGACCAGCGGCGGATCACCCCCCGCCAGACGCCGTGTTACCAGGACGAACAGCGCAAAAGCCGTGCCGGCCCCCATCGCATAGAAGTGGCCGACATCAAGCACTTCGAAGCCGGGACGCACCACGATCATCGCCCCGAGAAACCCCGTCACCACCGCGGACCAACGCCACACGCCAACCCGCTCGCCCAGAACCAACGGCGACAACGCCGTGATGACGAACGGATTGACGAAGAACACCGCCACCGTATCCGCCAGTGGGATCGTCTTGACCGCCGAGAAAAAGCAGAATGCCGCAATCGTAATCAACGCACTGCGCAGCGCCTGCGTCAAAGGCTTCGCCGTATGGAAAATGCGCCACCCGTGCCACCACAGCGCGATCGGCAAGATCAGCAGCGTCTGTGAACCATACCGCAGCCACACCACCTGCGCCGCCGGCAGGTCCTGCGTCAAAATCTTCGCAAATCCGTCGCTGATCGGGATCAGGATGGCCGCCGCAACCAGCAGCAGAATGCCGGTAACCGGTGCGTCCGGCGCGGCTGAGAGGCGGCGTGTGAAGGCCGCCGGACGCGGAAGCATGGCCATTTGATCCCTACCGGCTCCCTTGGCTCACAGCATCACCGGACATCACGCACCCCCACCGGGGCGGACAGGAATCGAGCGCCATCGACTCACATATGTATCGCACGCTTGCCGACCGCGAGCGCAGCCTCCTTGACCGCCTCCGTCAGTGTTGGATGCGCATGGCATGTCCGCGCGAGGTCTTCTGCCGAACCGCCGAATTCCATGATCACTGCTGCTTCGGCAATCAATTCGCCAACGTGCGGCCCGACCATGTGAACACCGAGGATACGATCCGTTTCCGCATCCGCGAGAACTTTCACGAACCCATCCGTTGTCCGGTTCACCTTCGCCCGGCCGTTTGCCGTGAACGGGAACTTGCCAACCGAATAGCTGACGCCGGCCTCTTTGAGTTCTTCTTCCGTCTGCCCGACGGAGGCAACTTCCGGCGCAGTATAGATCACGTTCGGAATGACGTTGTAATTCACATGTCCCGCCTGCCCGGCCAGAATCTCGGCAAGCGCGATGCCCTCGTCTTCCGCCTTATGCGCCAGCATCGGCCCGCGGATCACGTCACCGATCGCATAGATGCCGGGAACGCTCGTCGCGAAATGATCGTCAACCTCGACCCGGCCACGACCATCAACCTTGACGCCGGCCATCTCGAGCCCGAGCCCTTCCGTATAGGGTGTCCGCCCGATGCACACCAGGACGACATCCGCCTGCCGCTGTTCTGCCTCGCCGCCCGCTGCCGGCTCGATCGTCACGACCACGCCGTCGACCCCCTTGGCAACGCCCGTCACCTTCGAGCCAAGCTGGAACGTCATGCCCTGCTTGGTCAGAATGCGCTGGAACTGCTTGGCAACCTCACCGTCCATGCCCGGCACGATCCGGTCGAGAAACTCCACGACATGGACCTCCGCACCGAGCCGCCGCCACACCGACCCAAGCTCCAGCCCGATCACGCCCGCCCCGATCACCACAAGCTTGCCCGGCACCTTGTCGAGTTCCAGCGCCCCGGTGGAGGAAACAATCGTCTTCTCGTCGATCTCGATATTGGGCAGCCGCGCAATGTCGGACCCCGTCGCGATCACGATGTTCTTGGCCTCGAGCGTCTGGCTCTGGCCGGCATCGTCAGTGACCGTCACCTTGCCCGCGGCTTCAATTCGACCCGTCCCCTGCAACGCATCGATCTTGTTCTTCTTCAGAAGATAGGCGACCCCATCAACGTTGCCTTTGACGCCCTCGTCCTTGAAGGCCAGCATCTTCGCGAGATCGAGCTTCGGATCGACCCCGATCCCCATGCCCTCGAACCCGTGGCCCGCCTCCTCAAACAGCTCCGAGGCATGCAGCAACGCCTTCGAGGGAATGCACCCGACATTAAGACACGTGCCGCCATGCGTCGGCCGCTTCTCGACGACCGCAACCTTCATGCCCAGTTGCGCGGCACGGATCGCGCAAACATAGCCGCCCGGGCCCGTGCCGATGACGATAAGGTCGTAGCTCATGTCGAAAGACTTCCCTGAACAGGTTCACCGGGCGCCGGGCGCCAGATTCGGATGCGGCTCGAGGCCTGGCGCTAGAGCTCCAGAATGAACCGCTGCGGATCTTCCAGGCACTCCTTGACGCGCACCAGGAAGGTCACTGCTTCTTTGCCGTCAACGATACGGTGATCGTAGCTGACGGCGAGATACATCATCGGCCGGGCCGCGATTGACCCATCCTTCAACACCACGGGGCGCTGCTCGATGCGGTGCATCCCCAGGATACCGGACTGCGGCGCATTAAGGATCGGCGTTGACAGCATTGACCCATAGACGCCGCCGTTGGAGATCGTGAACGTGCCGCCCTGCATCTCCTCGATGCCAAGCTTGCCGTCACGCGCCCGGCGGCCGAAGTCGGCGATCGACCCTTCGATCTCGGCAAGGCTCATCTGATCGGCTTCTCTCAGCACCGGCACCACCAGGCCCCTGTCCGTGCCGACCGCGACGCCGATGTGGTAATAATTCTTGTAGACGAGATCATCGCCGTCGATCTCCGCATTGACGGCGGGCACGTCCTTGAGCGCCTGGATACAGGCCTTCACAAAGAAGCCCATGAACCCGAGCTTCACGCCATGGCGCTTCTCGAACAGGTCTTTGTAGCTGGAGCGCATTTCCATCACGGCGCTCATGTCGACGTCGTTGAACGTCGTCAGCATCGCAGCGGTGTTCTGCGCGTCCTTCAGGCGCCGCGCGATCGTCTGGCGCAACCGCGTCATGCGCACGCGCTCTTCCCGGCCGGCATCCACTTCCGCCACCGGCGCCCGCATCTGCTGCACCGGCACCGGCTGCGGCGCCTGTACCGCCAACGACGAACCCGTCTGCGACGTTTGCGCCCCGCCCCCGGCTTGCGCCGCCTGCGCGTCCTCCTTCAACACCTGTCCGCGCCTGCCGCTACCCGCAACCGACCCGGCATCAATCCCTTTTTCGTCCAGGATCTTCCGCGCCGCCGGCGAAGGCGGCATCTCGCCCGTCTGAGCAGGTGCAGCCTGCGCCGCAGCCTTTTGGCCTTGGCCCTGCTGCCCAGCATCGCCAGCGCCGTTCCCCGAAGAAGCAGGCGCCGCCCCCGCAGCAGCCCCCTCACCCTCGGCCAGCGAAGCGAGAATGGCGCCGACTTCAACCGTGTCCCCCTCATTGACGGAGATGCTGGCGAGCGTGCCCGCCGCCGGCGCCGGCACCTCGACGGTCACCTTGTCGGTCTCCAGTTCGCACAGCGGCTCATCGACCGCCACCGTGTCCCCCGCCTTCTTGAACCATTGCCCGACCGTCGCCTCGGTGACGCTTTCGCCCAGCGTCGGCACTCGGATATCTATCGCCATTTCTTGGGGTCCTCGGCTTGCCCGCTCAAAAATCGGCGGACCATCGGCCCGCCGCTCGTTCCGTTACCATGTCAGTGCACCATCGGCACCGCTTCTTTGGTCCAGCGTTAGCCCGTCAGCGCCTCGCCGACCAGTGCCTTCTGCTCTTCCAGGTGCCGCGACAGCAATCCCGTCGCCGTCGATGCCGCAGCCGCCCGGCCCGCATACCGCGCCCGCTTGTGCTTCGCATCGATATGATCGAGAACCCATTCAATGTTGGGCTCGATGAACTGCCACGCGCCCATATTCCGGGGCTCTTCCTGGCACCAGATGATCTCAGCCTTCGGGAACCGGCCAAGCTCCTCGATCAGCGACCGCGCCGGGAAGGGATAGAGCTGCTCGACGCGCATCAGATAGACGTCATCGATGCCTTCTTCCTGCCGCGTCTCATAGAGGTCGTAATAGACCTTGCCCGTGCACAGCACGACGCGCTTGATCTGCTCATCCGGCTTCAGCTCGATAGCATCTTCCGGGCGCACATGCCCCTCACGCTGCTCCGCACTGTCCCACAGCACCCGGTGGAACGTCGTCCCCGTCTTCATCTCCTCGAGAGACGAGATCACGCGCTTATGCCGGAGCAGCGACTTCGGCGTCATGATGATCAGGGGCTTGCGGAACTTCCGGTGCAACTGCCGGCGCAGAATATGGAAATAGTTCGCCGGTGTCGTGCAATTGGCGACCTGCCAGTTGTCTTCCGCTGAAAGTTGCAGATAGCGCTCGAGCCGCGCCGACGAGTGCTCCGGCCCCTGGCCCTCATAGCCATGCGGCAACAGCATCACCAGCCCCGACATCCGGAGCCACTTGCGCTCACCGGATGAAATGAACTGGTCAATGACCACCTGCGCGCCATTGGCAAAATCACCGAACTGGGCTTCCCAAACGGTCAGCGCATTCGGCTCCGCCAGCGAATAGCCATACTCGAACCCGAGCACCGCTTCTTCCGACAGCATCGAATTGATGATCTCGAAAGGCGCCTGATCCGGCGCAACGTGCTTCAACGGCGTGTAGCGCCGCTCGGTCTCCTGGTCGATCAACACCGCATGGCGCTGCGAAAATGTGCCCCGCTCGACATCCTGACCACAGAACCGAACCCGGAACTTGTCGTGGAGCAGCGTGCCGAGCGCCAGCGATTCCGCCATCGCCCAATCGATGTCCTCACCCTTCTCGACCATTTCGCGACGCCGGTCGACCAGGCGCTTCACCGTGCGGTGCGCATTGAAGTCGCCCGGCAACTTGGTGATCTGCCGCCCAACCTCCTTCAACACACTCAGCTCGACGCCGGTATCACCGCGCCGCGCCTCGTCCTCGGCAAACCCGATCCCCGACCACTTGCCATCGAGCCAATCGGCCTTGTTCGGCTTGAAGCTGTCGGATGCGTCCAGCTCCTCATCGAGATGCGCGCGAAAATCGGCCCGCATCTGCTGGACATCCTCATCCGTCACGACGCCTTCCTCGACGAGCTGGCGCGAATAGATCTCCGCTGAAGTCGGATGCGACTTGATCTTGCGGTACATGATCGGCTGCGTGAATGCCGGCTCATCACTCTCGTTGTGGCCATACCGGCGATAGCAGAACATATCGATCACGACCGGCTTGCCGAACGTCTGGCGAAACTCGGTTGCAACCTTGGCGACATGCACCACGGCTTCCGGATGGTCACCGTTGACGTGGAAGATCGGCGCTTCGATCATCCGCGCCACATCCGAGCAGTACGGCGATGAACGCGACAGACGCGGGTTCGTCGTGAACCCGATCTGGTTGTTGATGATGAAGTGGATCGAGCCGCCCGTCTTGTGCCCCTTGAGGCCGGACAGCCCGAAGCATTCCGCAACGACCCCCTGGCCCGCAAACGCGGCATCACCATGAATGAGCAGCGGCAGCACTTCGACCCGTTCGCGATCGCCGAGCTGGTCCTGCTTCGCCCGCGTCTTGCCAAGCACCACCGGGTCGACGATCTCCAGGTGGCTCGGGTTGGCCGTCAGCGACAGGTGGACCTGGTTGCCATCGAAAGCCCGGTCCGACGACGCGCCGAGGTGATATTTGACGTCACCCGACCCTTCCACATCGTCCGGCTTGAACGATCCGCCCTTGAATTCGTTGAAGATGGCGCGCAGCGGCTTGCTCATCACGTTGGCAAGCACATTGAGCCGCCCGCGGTGCGCCATGCCGAACACGATCTCTTTGACGCCGAGATTGCCACCGCGCTTGATGATCTGTTCCAGCGCCGGCACCATCGATTCAGCACCATCGAGGCCGAACCGCTTGGTGCCCGTATATTTGACATCGGCAAACTTCTCGAAGGCTTCCGCTTCGATCAGCTTGTTGAGGATTGCTTTTTTGCCTTCCTCAGTGAAGGTGATGTCCTTCTCTTCACCCTCGATCCGCTCCTGGATCCACGCTTTTTCCGACGGCGTCGAGATATGCATGAACTCAACGCCGATGTGCTCGCAGTACGTCCGGCGTAAAATCCTGAGGATCTGCCGGATCGTCGCGGTCTCGAGGCCCAGCACATTGTCGATGAAGATCGGCCGATCGTAATCCGCCTCCGTAAACCCATAGGTCTCCGGCATCAGTTCTTTGTGAACTGCCGCATCCGATAGGCCGAGCGGGTCAAGATTTGCCGCCAGATGCCCCCGCACACGGTAGGACCGGATCAGCATCAGCGCACGAATGGAATCCTGTGTCGCCCTCAGCGACGCGACCACCGAAACGTCCTGCCCGCTCTCATAGGCGCGGGCCTGGATCTTGTCACGCAGGTAGGTTTCCGTTGCCGTGTAATCACCAGTCAGCGCTGCGACCAGATCGCTATCGCCATTGCTCTGGATCCGCTCCAGCGGCACGGCCCAGGACGGGCCCTCTTTCTCCGCCGTCGCCAACCCGCGTTCTTCGTGCAGGCTTTCAAAGAAAAGCCGCCATTCATCAGAGACCGAACCGGGGTTACGCTCGTATTGCGCCTGCATATCCTCGATGTACGAGGCATTAAGTCCCTGCAGAAACGACGTACGAGCGAACGCATCATTCAGCGCTTGGCGTGCCATTTCGTTCTATCTCTCCTCGGGGATCAAAGAGCTGCGCCCTGATTCCATTTAAAATCAGATACATAAGCCACAGCCGGTAGGTTCGGCGGGATACCTGCAAACGCGCATAATCTCTCCAAACACGCCCCGTTTCAACCGCAACAGGAGCATTCTGCGCAAAGCGTTGCCCAATCGAGTTAATCAGACCTTCCCAGGCCCGTTCAGCCTTTCAGAACACCGGCCAAGGTCGTACCGAGTGACGCCGGACTGTCAGCAACGGCAATGCCCGCCGACTTCATTGCCGCAATCTTGTCTTCAGCGCTACCCTTGCCACCGGAAATGATCGCACCGGCATGCCCCATCCGCCGTCCCGGCGGCGCCGTGAGGCCTGCGATGAAGCCTGCCATCGGCTTTTTGCGTCCGCGCTTGGCTTCATCCGCGATGAACTGGGCCGCATCCTCTTCCGCCGAACCCCCGATTTCACCGATCATGATGATCGACGTCGTCTCCGGGTCCGCCAGGAACATCTCCAGCACCTCGATGAAGTCCATCCCCTTGACCGGGTCGCCCCCGATGCCGACCGCCGTCGACTGACCGAGACCGGCGTCCGTCGTCTGCTTGACGGCTTCATAGGTCAACGTACCCGATCGCGAAACGATCCCGACATTGCCCTTCTTGAAGATATTGCCCGGCATGATGCCGATCTTGCATTCGTTCGGCGTCAGCACGCCGGGACAGTTCGGACCCAGCAACACCGACGACGACCCCGTCAGCGCCCGCTTGACGCGCACCATGTCCATCACCGGAATACCCTCGGTGATGCACACGACAAGCGGAAACTCCGCATCGATCGCCTCCAGGATCGCATCGGCGGCGAACGGCGGCGGCACGTAGATCGAGGTTGCATCGGCCCCCGTCTTCTCGCGCGCCTCGGCGACAGTGTCGAAGATCGGCACATCCGCCAGATCAGCCTCCGAGTGGGTCGTGCCACCCTTGCCCGGCGTCACGCCGCCGACGACCTTGGTGCCGTAAAGCTTGGCCTGCTGGGTGTGAAACGTGCCCTGGCTGCCGGTAATACCCTGGCAGATCACTTTGGTGTTGGCATCGACGAGAATAGCCATCAGGGGTTCCTGTCTTTCAAATCAATCTCTGTTTCGTGAGAGTGTCCGGGCATCACCCGAGCTTCTTCACTTCGTCCGTGATCTTCTTCGCCGCATCAGCAAGGTTGTCCGCCGGCACGATCGCAAGCCCGGATGCCGCAAGGATTTCCTTGCCCCGCTCGACGTTGGTCCCTTCGAGGCGCACAACCAATGGCACCGTGACGCCCAGCTCCTTCGACGCCGCCACCACACCTTCCGCAATGATGTCGCAACGCATGATGCCGCCGAAGATGTTGACCAGGATGCCCTTGACCGCCTTGTCGTTGAGAATGATCTCGAACGCGGCTTTGACCCGCTCCTTCGGCGCCGACCCGCCGACATCGAGGAAGTTCGCCGGCTCACAGCCATAGAGTTTGATGATGTCGAGCGTCGCCATCGCGAGCCCGGCCCCGTTGACCAGACACCCGATATTGCCATCAAGCTTGATGAACGCGAGATCGTGCTTCGAGGCTTCGATCTCCATTGGATCTTCTTCTTCGAGATCCCGAAGTTCCATGATCTCAGGATGCCGGTAGAGCGCGTTGCTATCGAAATCCATCTTGCCGTCGAGGCACGTCAGATCTCCCGCCTTGGTCACCACCAGCGGATTGATCTCAAGCAAGCTCATGTCCTTCTCGACAAACATCCGGTAGAGGTCGCCGACCATCTTGACGCACTGCTTGACCTGACCGCCTTCGAGGCCCAGCCCATAGGCGATCTTGCGCCCGTGAAACGCCTGATAGCCTGCCGCCGGGTCGATCGTGACCGTCAGGATCTTCTCTGGCGTGTCATGCGCCACCTGCTCGATGTCCATGCCGCCTTCGGTCGACACGATGAACGCGATCCGCGAAGTCTCCCGGTCGACCAGCGCCGAGAGATAAAGCTCCCGCGCAATGTCCGAACCGTCCTCGATATAGAGCCGGTTGACCTGTTTGCCGGCATCACCCGTCTGGATCGTAACGAGCGTGTTGCCAAGCATCTGTTCCGCAAACGTTTTCACTTCGTCGATCGACTTGGCAAGCCGCACCCCGCCGGCATCGCCCGCCGCCGCTTCCTTGAACTTGCCTTTGCCGCGTCCCCCCGCATGGATCTGGCTCTTGACGACCCAGACCGGCCCGGGAAGCTTTTTCGCAGCCTCCACCGCCTCATCAACACTCATCGCCGGATACCCGGTCGCCGTCGGCACGCCGTAGGCGCGATAGAGTTCTTTTGCCTGATATTCGTGGATGTTCATGGCCTGGCGTCTTTTCGTTGCGTTTCAGATCGATCGAAGGATCGGCCGGCTGGACCGGCGCAAAAACGCCAGTCCGGAGACTTGCGTGTATCAAACCACGCGCCGGA
Source organism: uncultured Alphaproteobacteria bacterium (assembly GCA_963696075.1). Lineage (GTDB taxonomy): Bacteria > Pseudomonadota > Alphaproteobacteria > Rhizobiales > Hyphomicrobiaceae > CAJQQK01. Next base: position 339,505 of record CAVOJD010000008.1, read on the forward strand.
GGCAACCGCTACCATTGAGGGGGGCAACAAACGAACCATCTCACCCGCCTCAAACCACGGCAATCACCCAGGCACGCGGCGTTTCAGCTCTTCGAAACCGCGATCGCCTCGATTTCGACTTCGGCCCCAAGCGGCAAACCCGCCACCTGCACGCATGAACGCGCCGGGAACGGCTCCACCATATACTGGGCATAGACTTCATTGACGGCTGCGAAGTTGCCCATGTCGGTCAGGAACACGACGCATTTCACGACATCCTCGAACCCGACACCGGCTGCCGCCATCACCCGCTTCAGGTTTTCCAGCGCCTGCCGCGTCTGCGCCTGGATATCGCCCTCAATGAGCTTGCCTGTCGCCTGATCCAGCGGCACCTGGCCGGAGAAGTGGATGAACCCGCCCGCCTCGATACCGAGCGAATAAGGGCCGACCGCCGCCATGCCGTCCGGTTTAATCGCAATTTTCGTCATGTCATTCCGCCTTCGCGTTACGCCGCCCTGAAGCGAAAACGGCGCCCACCAGGTGGACGCCGTCTGTTGTCGCTTAGGCACCGAGGTTCGGTGCAATCTTGCTGCACTCATCGACGAGCCCCTTCACGGACTCGACCGATTTCGTGAACATCTGCCGCTCATTGGTATTGAGCTCGATTTCGACGATCCGCTCGACGCCGTTGGCCCCGATGACAACCGGCACACCGACGTAGAGCCCCTTCACTCCGAACTCACCGTTGAGCATCGCAGCACACGGCAGCACCCGCTTCTTGTCCTTGAGATAGCTCTCCGCCATCGCAATTGCAGACGACGCCGGTGCATAGAATGCCGACCCGGTCTTGAGCAGGGCCACGATTTCGCCGCCTCCCTTGCGCGTCCTGTCGATAATGGAATCGAGCCGCTCCCGGCTCATCCAACCCATCTTCACGATGTCGGTCAGCGGAATGCCCGCGACCGTCGAATACCGCTCCAGCGGCACCATGTCGTCGCCATGCCCGCCGAGCACGAACGCCGTCACGTCCTCAATCGACACATCCAATTCATCCGCGATGAAGTGACGGAACCGGCTCGCATCGAGCACGCCCGCCATCCCCACGACCCGCTCGAACGGCAGGCCCGAAGCCTTCTGCAACGCCCAAACCATCGCATCCAGCGGGTTGGTGATGACGATCACGAACGCGTTCGGTGCATATTTGCGAATGCCCGCACCAACCTGCTCCATCACTTGCAGGTTCTTGGCCAGCAGATCATCGCGGCTCATCCCCGGCTTGCGCGGGAACCCGGCGGTGATGATGCACACATCCGCGCCGTCGATATCGGCATAGCTGTTGGTGCCCTTGAGCTTCACGTCGAAGCCTTCCGGACCACCCGACTGGGCGAGATCGAGCGCCTTGCCGTCTGGCACGCCTTCCGCGATGTCGAACAGCACGACGTCCCCGAGTTCCTTCAGCCCGACCAGGTGGGCCAGCGTGCCCCCGATCATGCCTGCGCCAATCAGCGCAATTTTCGCGCGCGCCATTCGTTATTCTCCCAGATTATCGAACCGCCGAGGCCCGCATCCGCTCTCGGATGGGTGCCATGTGCGACGGATCTTGAGCGTGTCCTGAAGCCGCAAATGATGGGCGCGCGCAACATTGTGCGGCGCACTCAACCCGGCCCCCACGTTCGTTAAAGGGAAATTCCCCCGGCATCAAGCCGAAGCAAAGGGTTATCGGACGAAAGACGAACCCTCACGCAACCCATCCTCACGATGCGCCGCGCCCGCGTACCCGCAAATCTGCCTTGCACCGCTCAGGCCGCCAGCTCCGACGCCCCGGCATCACCGCCCGCCAGCCGCCGCGCCAGCAGATCGGCCTTGGCCTCCCAGCTCTCGCCCGCAAGCCGCTTGAGCCGCGCCTCGACATCGACCGCGGCCCCCGTCTGGGCCTCGATCGCTGCAGCAAACGCTTCCGCGCCTGCCGCCACCTCAACCAGATCCCGCCACCTGTCGAGTGCCACAAAATCCGTCGTCACGATCGGCCGGCCGACCGCGAGGTATTCTTTGAGCTTGATCGGATTGCACGCCTTGATCCAATCACTGTTGTTCCAGGGCATGATCAACACGTCCATGCCCGCCTGATAGGCAGCGACGTCGTCGTAGGCCTTGCGCCCCAGCATGTGCACGTTGGCCAAATCACACCACCCCTCTGGCAGCGATGATCCCCCGACCAGCACGAATTGGTGCCCCGGCAGCCGCTTGGCGACACTGACGAAAAGCTCCGGATCGAACGTGTGGGCATCGAGCCCCCCGATAAACCCGACCCGCGGACCCGAAATCGCAGCCAGATCATCGGGCACTGCCAATGTTCCCGCACGCGCAGCCCGCCCGGCCGCCACGAAACAATCGAAATCAACGCCGTGGTCGATCAATATCTGGTCCCGGTCGAGATGCGCTTCTTCCGCCATCAGGTGCGGCGCGGCATAGACCACCAGATCCGCCGCATCCCGCGCCCGGTCAATCAATTGCGCGACGAGATCGGGGTCCGCTTCCGGGAAAGCCTCGAAGCGATCCGTTCGTTGCAGCACCACACCCGTTTCACCGAACTGGCCGATCAGGGCGGCACCCGCCGGACAATGCACCCATAACAGCGGCCGCCGAATGCCCGCACGCCGCGCCGCAATCTGGATCTGCGGCCCCAGCGCCCATTCAGACACCTTCTGTCCCGGCACGTTGAATGGCGAGAAAACAAAAAACCCGGGCTCAGCTTCAACCAGACCACGCGAAAGACTCTTGAGCTTTCTTGCGATCCGCTGTGCAAAAACCCGCTTCTCATTCAATTTCGGCATTCTCACGCCGATCGAATTGACAAACAGAACAGGCCACCGCTTCGCCAGCCGTCGCATGATCTGGAAATCGAAATGCCCCCGGTTGTGATACCACCAGTCTTCGCCCCCGAGACAGATGATCCCGTCGAAATCAGCCGCACTGGCAAGATCACCGTGGTCCATCGAAGGCCCCTTCATCTCTGCGCCAATCGTCATATCAGGCCGCCGCCGCCACATCCGCCAGAGCCGCCCCGGCCGGCGCCTTCTGCCCCAGCGCCTTTTCATAGGCTGCGATCAACTGGGCGCTCTCGCGGTCCCAGTCGAGCAGCGCCTTCGCCCGCGCCTCGCCCTTCTGCGCCAACACCTTGCGCAAGCCTTCGTCATCGATCAGCCGGCCCAGTTGCCGCGCCAGATCGATCGGTGAATTGTCACGGGCATAAAGCGAGCAGGTGTCCGCGATCCGCCGGCCTTCCGCGAGGTCGAACTGCACGAACGGAATGCCAAGCGACATGTACTCGAAGTGCTTGTTCATCGAGATCTTGTCGTTGTAGCTGTTCTTCGGATCAGGAATGACGCCGACATCGAATGTCGAAAATGCCGCCAGCAACTCATCGCCCGAGATGAACCCGGTAAACGTCACGAACTCTTCAAGCCCGGCCGCACGCGCACGCGCCTTCAGCGCGTCGAGTTCCGTACCCGAACCAACGATCACGCCCTGAACATCCCGCCGGCCTTGTGCATTGACCAGTTCCGCCATTGCATCGATGAAAAGATCGACGCCGTCCTGCGCACCCATGATCCCGACATAGCCGATCACATGCCGCCGCCCGTTCCTGAGCCGCGCGGATGGTTCAACCCGCCTGAATTTCTGCACGTTGGGGATCGACCGCACCACATACACATCGTCCGGCGCCATCCCGCCACGCTCGATCGCGATCGCCTTGAAGGTGTCGTTCGTCGCCAGCGAAACGTCCGCCATCTGGAACGTCATCCGCTCGAACCGCTTCAGAAGCCGCCAGAAAAACCCGCGCTTGCCAAACTTCGCTTCGTAGAGTTCGGGATTGATATCGTGATGATCAAAAATGAACGGCTTGCCGAACAGGTATTTCCAGAACGCCGCCACGATAAAGATCAGGTCTGGCGGGTTGCACGCCTGCACCGACTGGAACCCGACCTTGAAATGCGCACGGATCGACAGCACGAATTCCCAGAACAGCGCAGCCGAATATTCGATCGCGTAGCCCAGCGCCCCATCTGCCTCCAGCGGCATCGGATGGCGGAATATGTGAATGCCCTCGAGCATCTCATAACCGGCACGGTATTGCCCCCCCTTGGGACAGATCACCGACACCGTATAACCCGCATCCCTGAGCGTGGTCGCCTCCTGCCACACCCGCCGGTCAAGCGGTACCGTCAGGTTCTCGACGATAATCAGGATACTCTGTTTGGAACTCAATTGAAGTACTCCGGCGACGGCCATCACGAACGCAGGTCCATTTAATGGCATACGTCTCGTTAAATCCGGCTTTATCGAATATCGATTGACCAGCCCTGCCGAGAATATTTCAAATTTTATCTATTCAGATTTTGCTAACCCTTTTCCCCGCTGGAAGCGGCCCTGCGCGCCCCGCGGCCCGGAAATTGCGTCGGACCCACTGATTGGCCTTGTGCTCTGCGCCAAGGTCGATAAGTTTAACCAATCATTAACCTGACGCGTCTGGATTTCCCGTGTTTAAGATCGACCGCTCCAGCCCCTGGCCCCCCGATATCGACCTCGCGACGATCCGTGGAACGCTGCGCTACATGGAAGACGACATGCGCCGCGTACCCCAGCTGAGCGCAATTGCCGCCGCGCTTGAGGAAGCAATCCGCGAAATCGACAAGGCGGAGGCGAAATCACCGCCCAAGATCGCCGACGGCGTCGTCACCCATTCGCGCTTTGTCCCCTTCCGCCGCAACAACGGCGCGTGACCAGAAAAAACGCGACCACCAGCACGCATCCCGCACGTTCGGCAGCACCGGCGCCGGTAGCGCCGGTCTAGGCCGCGCCTAGGCCGCCACCGTTGCCCTTGCCCTGGCGTCCGCCCGGATCATATCCGCCGCCTTTTCCCCGATCATGATCGTCGGCGCATTGGTATTGCCCGACGTCATCGTCGGCATGATCGAAGCATCGATCACGCGGAGCCCCTCAAGCCCACGCACCCGCAGCCGCTCGTCAACAACGGCCATCGCATCCGATCCCATCTTGCAGGTCCCGCAGGGATGGAAAATCGTCGTCCCCATCTTCTTGGCGAACGCCATGAGATCTTCATCGCTCGTCGCCTCGGGCCCGGGCGCAATCTCGCGCTTCATGACCTTTTGCCAGGAGGGCTGCGCGGAAATCTCCCGCATCTTGTGCATGCCGCGCAGCAGCACGTCCCGGTCCGTCTGGCTGTCGAGATAATTGGCGAGGATTGACGGCTGCCCCGTCGGATCGTTCGACGTGATCCGGATGTGCCCCCGGCTCTCCGGCCGAAGCTGCGCGATCGACGACGTCACACCGGCAAACTCATGCAGCCCCTGCCCGGGCCCAACCGCTGAGAGCGGCATGAAATGGATCTGCAGGTCCGGCGCGTCGAGATCAGGATGTGACTTCATGAAAACGCCCGCCACACCGGCCCCAATCGTCAGGATGCCGCGCCGCTGCGTAATGTACTCAAGCCCCGCCTTCACCTGGTTGACCCGGCTGTGCCAGACGTTGTTGAGCGACGCTGGCAGGTTGACCTCATAGACGTAGCGCGCGTGAAAATGGTCCTGCAGGTTCTCACCCACGCCCTTCATCTCATGCACCACGTTGACCCCGGCGCCCTTCAACACCTCACCCGGCCCGACGCCTGAGACCTGCAGGATCATCGGCGACCCGATCGCCCCCGCCGACAGCAGCACTTCGCGCCCCGCGTTGATCGTCTTTGTCACCCCGTCATGATCGAACGAGACACCCGTCACCCGGCGGTTCGAAATCTCCAGCTTCTTGACATTGGCGTTGGTCACGACCGTCAGGTTCCGCCGCGTCATCGCAGGCTTGAGATACCCGACACCCGTCGACGACCGGCGTCCATTCCGGGTCGTGAGCTGGTAGTAGCCGGCGCCTTCCTGGCTCGCCCCGTTGAAGTCCCTCGTCGCCGGAATGCCGGCCGCCACACACGCCGCAATATAGGCCTCACACAGCGGATTGTTCATGCGCACATCCGAAACACCAAGCGGCCCATCCCCGCCGTGCAGCTCGTCTTCGCCGCGCTCATTGCCCTCGGACTTCTTGAAATAGGGCAGGCAATCCTCGAACGACCACCCGGTATTCCCGAGTTGCCGCCACATGTCGTAGTCCTGCCGCTGCCCGCGCACATAGAGCAGCCCGTTGATCGCGCTCGTGCCGCCAAGCACCCGCCCCCTGGGCCACGGCACCACGCGCCCATCGAGATGCGGCTCCGGCCCGGCCCCGTACTGCCACGTCACGGACGGGTCGAGCATCGTCCGGTAATACCCGGCCGGCACATGAATCCAAGGATTGCTGTCCTTGCCGCCCGCCTCCAGCAGCGCCACAGAAACGTCCGCATCCTCGGTGAGCCGGTTCGCCAGAACACACCCCGCGGACCCTGCCCCGATGATGATGTAATCGAACGTCTCGTCGCCTTGAACGCGTGCTGCCATTTTGGGCGTCTCCGGAAAGATTTCTGTCTTTCCCCACGTCTACCAGAAATCCCAGCGACCGCGCGAGGCCCTATAGCAGCTAAGGTCATCACATACCGGCACATTACGTTGGCGCAGTCCCTGCCCTGTCCGGAATCGACAGGTATTCCGCCTGACGCGAAAGACCGAACGCGTCAGCTTTTGACCCCTTCCGGACTCATTGTGATGCTCTTCGCCACCCTTCGAACCGGGTTAGGACGAGCCCTAGAGCGAAAAGTCCCCAAGCCAAAAATGGATGTCGGCGCAGCGCGAGCAGACCACGCATCTTGCGAGTTCTCGGCCTTATGCGAAGCGAACAGGCCGTAGTGGCGGATGCGGTGGAGGCCCTTTGGCAGCACGTGGATCAGGAAGCGGCGGATGAACTCTGGGCGTCGAGCGTCATCGTCCGCCAGCGCCTGTCGGGGCGGCGCGGTAGTCCTTGACGCGGAAGCTCACGCTGGTGGCGTCGGCCTTGACGAGGCGGCGGTTCGAGATCGCGACGCGGTGCGTGTAGCGCGACAGATAGGCGAGCACCGCCTTCGGGCCGGCGAAGGGGCGCTTGGCGTAGACGAACCACTTGCGTCGGCGGCACGGTCGCAGGAAGCGCCTGAACGCCTGGCTCGGCAAGGGCTGGCAACAAAAGAATAGTGTTCCCGCTCGATGGGCGGCGGTAGGCTTCTCCACCATTAGGCGCCGGAACAGCTTCGAGAGCGCCCGCACGGGCAGGAAGAAGCCCTTGCGGCAGGCGAACCCATCGCTCTCCATCTGTCGACAAGCCACCGCCCGGCACGATCATGTGCACGTGCGGATGATGCGTCATCGCCGAGCCCCAGGTGTGCAGCACCGACGTGATGCCGATCTTGGCGCCGAGGTGCTTGGGATCGGCGGCAATCGTCAGCATCGTCTCGGCGGACGCCTTGAACAGCAGATCGTAGATCACGCGCTTGTTCTGATAGGCGATGTCGGCGATCGCGGCCGGCAGCGTGAACACGACGTGGAAGTAGGGCACGGGCAGCAGCTCGGCCGTCCGCGCCTCCATCCACTCGCGCGCCGCGGCCGCCTGGCACTTCGGGCAATGCCGGTTGCGGCAGCTGTTGTAGGCGATGTGCCGTGTGGCCGCAGGCGTCGTTCTCGCAGCGCGCGACATGACCGCCGAGCTCCGCCGTGCGGCAGCTCTCGATCGCGCTCATCACCTTCAGCTGGTCGAGGCTGACACGTGCCGCGGTTGGCGTCACGCCAAGCGGCACCGTGGTCGCGGAAGATGTCCGCGACCTCCAGAGCTGGACGGGCCATGCGATCGGCCGGCTACGCCGGACGGTCGCTGCCTCCTGGGCGGCATCAGCGGTCGAGCGGGCTCGTCACCGTGCGCAGCGGGTTGGTCGCGACCTGCGCGTAGCGCGCCGTCGTGTCGAGCTTCGCGTGGCCGAGCAGCACCTGGATCACGCGGACATCGATGTGGCTCTCCAGCAGATGCGTCGCGAACGAATGGCGCAGCGTGTGCGGCGTCACCCACGAGCCGAGCCCGGCGGCATCGGCGGCCATGTGGCAGGCGCGGTTGAGCTGGCGCGTCGTGATCGGGCAGCAGCGGATCGCTGGCCCGGGAACAGCCAGCCCTGGCGAGCGACATTGCAGCCACCACGCGCGCAGCAGCTCGAGCAACTGCGGCGACAGCATCGCATGGCGGTCCTTGCGCCCCTTGCCCAGCTCGACCCGGATCAGCATGCGCTTGCTGAATCGATGTCGCTGACGCGCAGCATGACGACCTCGCCGCCGCGCAGGCCGGCGCCGTAGGCAACGCTCAGCGCCGCCTTGTACTTGAGGCCCGGACCGGGCGCGGCCTCGAGCAGGCGGGCGACGTCTTCGGGCGCAGAACGCGCGGCAGCTTCTTGGGATAGTGCGTGCGGGCGAGCTGATGGGCGAGATCGGCGCGGCCGCAGCGTGATGGTGAAGAAAAACCGCAGCGCCGACGCCTGCGTGTTCATCTTCGGCGGCTGCGCACCCTAGGCGATCTGGTCGGCCTGGAAGCGGCGCAGATCGTCGCCGGTCACCGTGTCGGGCGAGCGGCCGAGAAACTTCGCCAGCGTCTCGACGTGGCGGATATAGCGTCTTGGATCTTGTCCAATTCTGGCGTTAGTACCTTGGCATGGTCGTCCTTCCGGCCAGCGTACTTATATGTTCTCTGAGGCCCTACTTGCTGGCCATTTTTAGTGTAAACGAAAGCCTTCACCTCTTCGACATAAGCTACAACAATTTCAGATTTGCTGGTCAATCCAAGTAGTCGCCTCCGCCCATCTGGGACAAACCAGCCGCTTAAAAACTTGCCGTCGGGCGCATACGCTTGAATTCGGTTACTAAGGTGTGAGAAAGAAATAGTTCCTCCAGTAGGTACCCTTACCGAAGTGGTTCCAAAGACCACCGGGAATTCGATGTGGCGCACCGAAGACCCGAGCGCAGGAAGTAGTGTGACGCTCAAGAAACTGACCCACCCAATGGCGATAAAGACCGCGGACACAGGTTGACCTTCTCGGATGATTCGAACGGCTGCGTACAAGCCGAAGACAAGAAAACCAAGTGTTACTAACTGTCCAAATGTCATTCGTTCCGGATCGCAATCGCGTTTGAGCCTGTATTCTAGTAGCATACTTTGGAGGTCGTCTGACTTCCGAAAATGGCCCAAAGCTGAAGCTCGCCAGATGCGGTAGCAACTGCCCACGGATGACCGGCAACCCGGCCGCTGCACGATCAGGTTAAACCCGCGCGCTTACTCCCGCATCTTCCGATAAACCTTCACCACCTGGCTATCATCCTCGCGCCCGTGCCCCGCCCCCGAGGCATCCAGAAACCGCTGATGCGCCGCCGCCGCCAGCGGCAGCCCCATCTTCATCGCGCGTCCCGCATCGAGCACGATGCCTAAATCCTTCACGAAGATATCGACCGCACTCGTCACCTTACCGGTCTGCTTGACCATCTCCGGCCCACGATTCTGCAGCATCCAGCTCGATGCAGCCGACCCCGACAAAATCTCCAGCGCCAGCGCCGGATCGATCCCGGCCTTTTCAGCAAACGCCAGCGCCTCCGCCGCAATCGCGATGTGTGCGCCCGCCATCAACTGGTTGACCGTCTTCATCGCCGAACCCTGACCGACTTTATCGCCGATGAAGTACGTGTTCGAGCCCATCGCCGTCAGCACGCCCTCGACCTTGTCGTAGTCGGGCCGCGGCGCCGCCGCCATGATCGTCAGCGTGCCGGCCTCCGCGCCGACCTGCCCCCCCGACACCGGCGCATCGATCAACGGATGCCCCGCCGCCGCGCATTTCTCCGCCATCGCCGCCGCCCGGTCCGGCGCGCAGGTTGAACACACAATCACCGGCGCTCCGTCCGCCAGCGCAGCAAGTGCGCCATCGCCAAACAGCACCTGTTCCGCCTGATCCGCGTTGACCACCATCAACACCAGCGCATCGGCCCCGGCCGCCGCCTCGGCTGAAGACGCAGCCGCATGCCCGCCGGCCGCCACCAACGCCTCGACGGCCGCCGGATTGATGTCGTACCCGGTCACCTGAAACTGCTTGGCCACGAGCTGCCGCGCCATCGCCGCCCCCATCGCCCCAAGCCCGACAAACCCGATTTTCCGCATATCTCTCTTCCTGAACCCTGAAACCCTACACCTGATCGCTCGACACCAATTTCGGTGTCATCCCGGGCGGACCCTGGACTTGGTCCGAAGGCAGACCCGGGACCCAGGGCAAGAAACGCGATCGCCGCGATGTGCGACTCTGGGTCCCGGCTCTCCCTCCGGTCAGCCGGGATGACACGTTTGGGAAATGCGCCGGCAGACGAAGGTGTCTGGCAAGACGTACACTTGCATACTCATCTCACCTGAAACCTGAACCCTGAAAACTGAACCCTTAAACCTAGTCCCCAACCACCTCCGCCAACTCCAGCGCCGCATGCAGCAACACACTGCCGCCGGCCTCCGCCCATTCCTTCGTCATGTCTTCCGCCTCGTTGTGGCTGATCCCGTCAACGCACGGCGTGAAGATCATCGCAGCCGGCCCCACCATGCCCATGTGCACCGCATCATGCCCGGCCCCCGACGTCATGTCCTTGTGGCTGTAGCCGAGCTTTTCGGCCGCACCGCGCACCGCCGCCACACATCGCGTATCGAAGTGCAGTGGCGCAAAATCGAAGATCTTCTCGAGGCTCGCCGTCACCTTGCGCCCGGCGCAGATATCCGGCACCGCCGCTTCCAGTTCCGCCGCCATCGCCGCCAGTTCCGCAGGATCAGGATGGCGGAAATCAACCGTCAGGAAGACCTTGCCGGGAATAACGTTGCGCGAATTGGGCGACGCCTCGATCATACCGACCGTCGCGCACCCCCCCGGCTGATGCGCCATGCCGATCGCATTGACCTTCTCGATGATCCCCGCCGCCCCGAGCAGTGCATCGCGCCGCCGCGTCATCGGCGTTGGCCCGGCATGGCTCTCGAAGCCTTCGACCGTGATCTCGTACCACGTCTGCCCGTTCGCCAGCGTGACGACGCCGATGTCGATGCCGTCCTCCTCGAGATACGGACCCTGCTCGATATGCACCTCGAGAAACGCATGGAACGGTCGTCCCGAAACGTCAGCCTCGCCCTTGTATCCGATCCGCGCGAGTTCATCCCCGAGCGTAAGGCCGCTCTCATCTTGCCGGCCGTACGCCCACTGCGAGATCGAACACGCCCGCCGTCACCCCGGAAGCCACCATCGCCGGCGCAAACCGCGAGCCTTCCTCGTTGGTGAAATTGACGATCTCGATCGGATGCTTTGTCTTGATGTCGAGATCCTTGAGCGTCCGCACCACTTCGAGCGCCGCCATGACACCCAGCGCCCCGTCGAACTTGCCCCCCGTCGGCTGGCTGTCGAGGTGCGAACCGATCATCACGGGCGGCAGGCTGTTATCGGTCCCAGCCCGCCTGAGAAACATCGTCCCCATCTGGTCGATGGTAAGCGTGCACCCGGCCTCAGCCCCCCATTTCGCGAAAAGATCCCGCGATTCCCGGTCGAGATCGGTCAGCGTCAGGCGCTTGACACCCCCCTTCGGCGTCGCCCCGATCTTGGCCATCTCCATCAGGCTGTCCCACAGCCGGTCGCCATTAACCCTCAGATTGCTGTCAGCCTGCATGCGATACTCACCTCCGGCCCCTTGTCCTCGACGCTCTGACTTTGTATCGCGAGACCGGCGAATTTCACAATGCCGACATCGACCAGCCGACTGATCTGACGAGAAAAACCCAAATGACCGACCATTTGCCTGACCGCATCGAAACGATGGACCATGTCCGCGCCTGGGACGCGGCCGCAGAGCGCTTCGAAACGCCTTGCGGCGCAGGCCATCTCGCCTGGCGCAAATGGGGCTCCGGTCCCACAGTCATCTTCTGCCACGGCGGCTCCGGCTCCTGGACCCACTGGTGCCGCACCATTCCCGTCATTTCGAAAACACACACCGTCTATGCCGTCGACCTCGCAGGCCTTGGCGACAGCGCTTTGCCCTGCGATCCCTCCCACCCCGCCGGCAGCGCCGAAGCCCTCAATCTCGGCATCCGCAGCCTCATCCCGCGTGAGGAAAACCCCCGCATCGTCGCCTTCTCCTTCGGCTGCCACATCTCCACCCTCGCCCTTGCCGGCCTCGGCGACTACATCCGCGACTTTCTGATCATCGGCACCTCCGCCCTCGGCTTCTCCGACCGCCCGGTCATGGACTTCCCCAAGGAACGCCCCGGCATGAGCGAGGACGAACGCAACGCTGTCCATCGCGGCGTGCTGGAAATGCTGATGTTCCACCGCCCCGAACGCATCGACGACCTCGCAATCGCGCTCCAGGCCGACAACGTCTCGAAGGCCCGCTTCCGCTCCCGCATTCACGCCAACACCGACAACGTCAAGCGCGGCCTCAAGCGCGTGCAAATTCCGGTGCGCTGCATCTGGGGCGAACATGACGTCGTCGCCTATCCGAACCTGCCCACGGTCCTCGACACCCTCTCCGAGCATCATCCTGAATTGAAAGTCAAAATCATCCCTGATGCCGGCCACTGGGTAATGTTTGAACAAGCCGATGCATTTAATGCTGCGTTATCGGAAATGCTGAATGACTGAAATTCAGGAGTCTAAATATGAAAGTATTTTGCATTTAGCACTTGCTTTCCCGCTCGCCCGGCGCAACACTATTAATTGTGGTCATCGCTGTTGGCCGCTCGCATAGAGCGCCAGCGCGCCTATCGCTTGCAGCAGCCGCAGCACCAGCGAGGTTGTGAGGACGGCCACACGAGCAAGTTGCGTAGTGCTAGTGGAGGAGCTTATGGATCCGCCGACGCAGACAGCTGGGTCTTGAGAAATATCAAGGCCCCGGCGCAACGCCGGCCCGGATGGTTGGTCAAGGATACTGGTCAATCAAGAAGGGCTCGGAACCACTTTGGCAATGTCGTTCGTTTCACGTCCATGCCAGGGTGAAGCCGTTGCAACGCATTATTTGCGCCGTTAAATCAAAAACACATGTATCTTATTTGATCGAAGAATGTGCTTCGAAGGCCAGGAGCGAATTTCTTCGAATGAAAACGCCGGTGATTACTTCTGGCGAACTGAAAAAGTAAAAGCCCCATCGTTGTGCCATAGCGCCCGATGGGGCGTTTTTGTTTTGAATGATCCCGGTCCAGAAATTCAGCGCCTTGATCGCCGGAACGACATTCTTCAGTTGTGTCGAAATCCGACCGATCAAGACCCCAAAAGACCGGCCCAGATCCTCACACCACAGTCACCTTCAAATCCGGCAAACCATCGACGTGACCGACCATCTTGTCGCCGCGCTTGCAGGCCGCCACCCCGGCCGGAGTCCCGGTCAGGATCACGTCGCCGGCCTTCAGTTCGAAATGGGCCGAGAGATAGGCGATCTGCTCGGGCACGCTCCAGATCATCTGGCCAAGATCGCCTTCCTGGCGCCGCTCACCATTGACCTCGAGCCAGATTGCGCCCTTGTCGGGATGGCCGACAACGCTGGCCGGCACGAGCGGCGTTGCAGGTGCGGAACGATCGAACGCCTTGCCGATCTCCCACGGCCGGCCCATCTTCTTGGCAACGCCTTGCAGATCCCGCCGCGTCATATCGAGCGCCACGCCATACCCGAACACATGCGCGAGCGCGTCAGCCTCGGCGATGTCCTTGCCGCCGGACTGCAGCGCGCACACCATTTCGATTTCCCAATGAACGTCTTCGGATTTCACCGGATAGGGAAATTCGCCGCTGGTATCGAGATTGCCGGGGTTCTTCTGGAAGAAGAACGGCGGCTCACGGTCGGGATCATGACCCATCTCGCGCGTATGCTCTGCATAGTTGCGCCCGATGCAATAGATGCGGTGGACCGGAAACAGCTGGGCACTACCGGCCACCGGCAAGGCAGCCTGCGGCTGCGGATCGAAAACGTAACCCATGGAAATCGTATCCCTCTCGGCGAATGATCAGGGACTTGTATGACCCCGAACGCCGGCACGCAAGCAACACCCGGATGGCGATAGCGTTACCCGGAAGTACCCGCCTCGCTGCGTCGAGACCCCTCCCGACCATGCATTTTCGGAATGTCTGCCCCATCATTTTCGCTGAGATTCTCCGCTGTTCAAAGGCATCGGACGGCATAATTGTAATCGTCGTCAGCCCCCCGGCCCGAGTTGCAGCATGTGCACTCCGACCCGGCCGGCCGACCGCAGCGCAAGCGAGCTTGCGTGCACGCTGCCCGTCAGATCGACGTGACAGCGATCCAGGATTACGAAAATGCAGGATATCGTTGCCCTTCCCACAGCAGTGGCGCTCGGAGCAGGTGTCATGACTCTGTTCGCCATCATCCGCCGCGTTATGCGCGCAGAACACGTGCCCGCGTTTCTGGCCTCCTACGCGGTCGCCTTTGGCGCCGCTCTTTTTCTCACCGCCTGCATCGCGCTGTCGCTGATGTTGACCGCCGTGACGGTTGCGCCATATGTCGGCTCGATCGTTTACGCGGCCGTGTCTGCCGCCGTGCTGCACCTGGTCTACTGGTCCATTGTGCGCGTGATCATCCCCGTCGCGCCGGCGGACAAGCATGCATCGCTCCTGCCGCCGGCAGCACCCGCCGCCTAGGCAAGAGCCGCTCCCGCCCTGCCTTATCCCCCGGCAGGGCGGACGCGCTCGATCATCGGTCGCACGACCGTCAACAACAGGTTCCACCCGACCGTAATCATCAGCGCCAGCGTCAGCGCGACCGGCCAGCCGTGGGCGTTGACGGTGAGGTGCATGACCACGAACGCGATCGCAAACCCGATCATCGCCGGCACCCCGTTCGCCAGCACCGATTGGCACATGTCCGGCCCCGCCCGTGCGGCCAGGATGACCGCCACGGAAATCCAGATCACCGGCACCAACGCCATCAATCCCGCGGCTTTGGGCCCGAACACGCGTCCGGCGATAACCGCTGCACCAACGATCGCCGCCACAGCTCCGATCCTCAGCACCACATCGATAAGACCACGCCGCGCCCGCGTCGCACCGACCTCCAGCCTGAGCGGCCACGACGCCGGCACCGTCACCGCAAACACGGCAACGTTGAGCAAGATCGCGGCCTCGAACGACAGCTCGGCGCGCGTCACAAGGATCGCCCCCCCGAACCAGACCGCAAGCGCCACCCCCAGCGCCACCGCGATCCCAAACCGCCGGACCAGCCCCGCACAAACGACCAGCAGGATCGGCGTCATCGCATGCACGGAAAGGCTCGTCAGCGAACTCTGGGCGATGAACGCGCTGCCATGTTCGAGCGCGAGAAAGAGATACGCCGGCCCCGCCGACAACGGCATCGACGCGATGATCGCGCCAACAAACGCCCCGAACCGCTCGGCAAGCACCGTCGCCGACAACACGAGCAGGCCCGTCGCCACCAGCTTGATGATCAAAGTGAGATCAATGAATTCAAAGGTCACAAACCCCACCGCCTAACCTAGTGGCGACCCGAGGCGCCGATCGATCGCAACCCCCGTCCCCCTCAAGCCCCCACTCGAAGCCAAAGGCTTCAGGAAGCACCACGCGCCCATTCAAAGCCGAAAGCGTCAGAAACCAGCCACGCCCCCATCCGACGGCAAAGCCGTCGGGGGAGCACCCGCGACCCGGCGCTGAGCACCGCCACCGCGGAGGGCCCGGCCGCCTTTGGCGGCCGTAATAGCCCGTGAGCGACCTAGTGAATTTCAGGCTCCGGTGTCGGCGGGCCCGCTTCGAGAAAGTCGAAGTCACACCCGTCTTCCGCCTGGGCGATATGCTGTTGGAACATCGCCCCATAGCCGCGTTGATAGCGCGGCTCCGGCGCCACCCAGGCAGCCTTGCGCCGCGCCATTTCTTCATCGGAGATACACAGCCGGATCGAGCGCTTCTCGACGTTGACCTCGATCTCATCTCCCGTCTCGACCAACGCCAGCGGCCCGCCGATGAAACTCTCCGGCGATACATGCAGAATGCACGCGCCATAGCTGGTCCCACTCATGCGGCCATCAGAGATCCGCAACATATCCCGCACGCCCTGCTTCACCAGCTTGGTCGGGATCGGCAGCATCCCCCATTCGGGCATGCCCGGCCCGCCCTTCGGACCCGCATTTTTCAGCACCATGACATGGTCCGGCGTGACGTCGAGATCCTCTCGGTCGATCTCTTCCATCATGTGGTTGTAGTCGCGGAACACGATCGCAGGGCCGCGGTGTTCGCGCAGGCGCGGCTCAACCGCCGACGGCTTGATCACACAGCCGCCCGGCGCGAGGTTGCCAGTCAAAACCGCCGTCGCACCGCCTTCATAGATCGCGGTCTCACGCGAGCGAATAACGTCGTCATTATAGACCCGCGCATCGGCAATGTTCTCACCGAGCGTATGCCCGTTGACCGTGAGCTGGTCCTTGTGCAGGAGGTCAGCCATCACGCTCATCAGCGCCGGCAGCCCGCCGGCATAGAAGAAGTCCTCCATCAGGTACTTGCCCGACGGCCGCACATTGGCGAGCACCGGCACTTCCCGCCCAAGCTGGTCGAATTTCTCCAGCGACAGCGCCACCCCTGCCCGCCGCGCCATCGCAATGACGTGGATGATCGCATTCGTCGAGCCGCCCATCGCCATGTGAACGCGGATCGAATTTTCGATCGCCTGCGGCGTCAGGATCTTGTCCGGCGTCAGGTCCTCCCACACCATGTCGACAATACGCCGGCCCGCCTGTTTGCACATCCGGACATGGCCCGAGTCAGCCGCCAGCATCGACGAAGCGCCCGGCAGCGTCATGCCCATCGCTTCTGCGATCGCCATCATCGTCGCCGCCGTCCCCATCGTCATGCATGTGCCAAACGACCGCGCGATCCCCCCCTCGATCTCGGCCCACTGCGCTTCTGAGATATTGCCGGCCCGCTTCTCATCCCAGTATTTCCACGAGTCGGAACCCGACCCCAGAACCTCGCCGCCCCAATGCCCGCGCAGCATCGGTCCCGCAGGACAGAAAATGGTCGGCAGCCCCATCGAGACCGCCCCCATCAACAACCCCGGCGTCGTCTTATCGCACCCCCCGAGCAGCACCGCGCCATCGATTGGATGCGACCGCAGCAGCTCCTCCGTCTCCATCGCAAGGAAATTGCGGTAGAGCATCGTCGTCGGCTTCACCATCGGCTCGGAAAGCGAGATCGCTGGCAATTCCAGCGGCAGACCACCGGCTTGCAAAACGCCCCTTTTGACGTCTTCCGCCCGGTCTCTCAGGTGCGCATGGCATTGGTTGATATCGGACCACGTATTGATGATCCCGATCACCGGCCGGCCTTCCCAGTCCGCCTGGTCGTAACCCATCTGCCGCATCCGCGAGCGATGGCCGAACGCCCTGAGATCCTCGACCCCGAACCAGCGATGCGAACGCAGGTCTTCCGGCTTCTTGACCTTGTCCCCTTGCCCCATGCGTTTTCCTCCTCGCGCCGGTGCTCGGATGGCCCCGGTCCTTTTGGTGTTGTTGACCCGTCTTTGTATCCGCGTTTGCCGGGCCGGGCCAACGAAAGCCGCGACACACGGCTTTGATCCAGGTCCAGCGTTAACCGGCCCTAGCGAACCTGCCGGGCGACATCGCGCACCTGTTGCGCAGCGACACTCAGGCGCGAAACCGTCAACTCGCCACCGTCCGCGATTTGATCAATCGTTGCCTTGGCCCGCACAACACCTGGATAATTGCCGCGGATCCATTCGTTAAGGTCACCGGTTGCCGCCTCTCCGGCCGCCAACACCTCCCGCGCCAGTCCCGCCGCAGCGTCTTCGAGCGCCTCGAGCGCACTCTGGATGACCAGGAGGTCATAGTAATCGGTCGCCCCAAGCGTCCGCGTCCGCTTGACCAATTCCCCAACCCGGAAGAACGACAGGCAGCGATAAAGCGCCTTTGCCGCAGCGCCGATATCCTGCCCGCTGTCTTCCGCAATCACCTTGGCTGTAGGCGCGACCGTCAGCACATAACACTGCGAAATGCGCTGCGCGATCTCCTCTGGCGCGCCAACGCCGACAAGATCGCTTGCGATCCCGGCAACGAGTTCCTTCTGCGTCTGGGCCATGACGTCATCAAGCTGGCCCTCGATGGCGCTCACCGCCCCGCGATAGCGCTCGACCATCGCCGCAAGCCCGCCCTCCCGCCCGAACCGGATCAGCCGCGCGATCTGTTCAAACATCAGTTCGCGAATGCGCGCATAAAGCTCAAGCTGCACCGCCCCATCGCCCTGGCCATCGAGCGCATGAACCGATTGAAGCAGGGCCGGATAGTTGTAGATCTCCCGCACCGCCAGATAGGCATAAGCCGCATCGTTATTGCCACCGCCATGCGCATCCGACAGCCGCACTGCCATCGTCGGCCCGACCTCGTTGATCATGTCATTGGTGATGCGATTGACGATGATCTCCCGGCGCAGCTGATGCGACCTGATTTCATCCCCGAATGGGTCTCGCATCGGCTCCGGGAAATAATCGAACAGCAGCGACTCGCAGGCCGGATCATCGGCAACATCGCGCTGCATCAGCCGCTGCGACAGCGCAATCTTCGCCCAACTCAGCAACACCGCGATTTCAGGCCGCGTATAGCCTCGCCCTTCGGCCTGCCGCCGCGACACCTCCGGCAAGGCCGGCAACCCCTCAAGTTCCGGGTCCAGCGCGGTTTCCGCTTCCAGATACTCCGTCAGCCGCGAAAGGAACCCGGCTTCCGCCGCGCTTTCCCGTTCCGTCAGGCTGATCGCCAGCGACTGGTCGTAGTTGTTCTCGAGACAGGCCTCAGCGACATCATTCGTCATCCCCTCCAGGATGCGGTTGCGCTCTGCCCGGTCGATCCGGCCACTGGCCTCCGCCTGCCCCAGCGCAATCTTGATATTGACCTCCATGTCGGAGGAATTGACGCCAGCCGAGTTGTCGATGAAATCCGTATTGAGCCGCCCCCCGAGCATCGCAAACTCGATCCGGCCAGCCTGCGTGATCCCAAGGTTCGCCCCCTCCCCGATCACCTTCGCGCGCACCTGCGCCCCGGTCAGGCGGATCGCATCGTTCGCCCGGTCATCCGCGTCTTCGTTGCTCTCGCTCGACGCCCGGACATAGGTCCCGATCCCGCCGAACCAGAGCAGATCGACCGGAGCCCCGAGGATCGCACGCATCAATTCGTTCGGCGTCACGGTACCAGCCGTCATCCCGAGCGCAGCCGCCATCTCCGGCGACACCGTCACCGATTTCGCTGATCGCGAGAACACCCCGCCACCCGCGGAGATAAGGCTCGCGTCATAGTCCTGCCAGCTCGACCGGGCCATCTCGAACAGCCGCCGCCGTTCCTTGAACGAGGCCGCCGCATCCGGGTCGGGATCGATGAAAATATCGCGATGATCGAACGCCGCGATCAATCGCGTTTGCTCCGAAAGCAGCATGCCGTTGCCGAACACATCCCCCGACATGTCCCCGACACCGACGGCCGTAAACGGCTCGCTTTGAATGTCGACATCCATTTCGCGGAAATGACGCTTCACGCATTCCCATGCCCCGCGCGCCGTAATGCCCATCTTCTTATGGTCATACCCAGCCGACCCGCCGGACGCGAAGGCATCGCCCAGCCAATGCCCCTTCGCTTCGGAAATCTCATTGGCAAAGTCGGAAAACGTCGCTGTGCCCTTATCGGCTGCGACCACGAGATATGGATCATCCGCGTCATAACGCACGACCCGCTCCGGCCCCCGCACCGTGCCATCGACAATCTTGTCGGTCAGATCGAGCATCGCCGAAATGAAGATCCGATAGGCCGCAACACCCTCCTCCATCATCGCCTCGCGCCCACCATCGCGCGGCAACTGCTTCGGCAGGAACCCGCCCTTCGAGCCTTCCGGAATGATCACCGTGTTCTTGACCTGCTGCGCCTTGGCAAGCCCCAGAACCTCGGTTCGGAAGTCCTGCGCCCGGTCCGACCACCTGAGCCCCCCGCGCGCAATCGGCCCGAACCGCAGATGAACGCCTTCCACCCGCGGTGAATAAACCCAGATTTCGCGATAAGGCTTCGGCTCCGGCATCGCATCGACATCGCGCGACGAAAACTTGAACGAGATCGTCTCCGGCGGACGGCCGTCGCCATTCTGGAAGAAATTGGTCCTCAGTGTCGCATCGATGAGATTGCGCATATGCCGGATGATGCGGTCCTCATCCAGACTTGGAACATCGGCAAGCTTCTCGTCGATCGCGTGATTGATCTCACCCGCCCGTACGCGCCGCCTCGCCGCGTCGATATCGAGGTCAGGATCGAACCGCACCTTGAAGAGTTCGATCAGGTCCCGCGTCGCCGCGTGGTATCTCGCCAGCGTTTCGGCGACATAGCGCATCCCGAACGGCGTACCGAGCTGACGCAGATAAGCCCCATACGCCCGCAGCATCGCCACTTCACGCCAGTCGGCCGCAACCGCGGCAACCAGCCGGTTGAACGGATCGTTGTCCGCCGCCCCATAACGCACGGCAAGGAATGCCTCTTCGAGCAGCTCTTCGTGGGCAAGCACCTCACCCGCGTCGAGCCCACCCATCGGCTCCAGCGCCATATCATGCAGCGCAACAAGACGCGGCGCGCCGTCAATCAGCGGGCGAACTTCAAAGCTGCGCTCATAGATTGAACTGAAACCGAAATTCTCAAGAACCGGCACGCGTTCCGACAACGCAATCGGCTGATCGAACCGGTAGACCGTCGCCCTGATCCGCTCGTCGTGACCCTCGTCCGGCTCGAAATCGATGGCCGCCGGTTGCGCTTCGCTCAGCCGCTCGATGCGCCTGACATCATCCAGCGCGCGCTCGACCGAGAAAAGCTCCGAATACCCGGGATCGAACGCCTTGGCATACTTGAAGCCAAGCCCGGCAACGTCCCCGCCCGCTTTCTCCATGGTGCCGGTCAACCGGTCCGACCAGTTGAGGCTTAGCTCCGTGATCTGGCGCTCCAGGGCCGCGACATCGAAATCGGACCGCGCCTCTGCCCCGCCACGCCCGATGATGTAGTGGACCCGAACCAGGTTGCCCTCGGGGAAGAACGGCGTATAGGCCGACACGTGCCCGCCCATCTCCCGCGCGAGAAGTTGACCCGTCTGCTCCCGGAGCTGTGAGGTGAAGCGATCACGCGGCACATAGACGAACACTGAGACGAACCGGTCGAACCGGTCACGCCGTGCAAACACCCGCACCCGCGGCCTGAGTTCGAGATCGAGGATACCCCGCGACCAGTCCAGCAACTGTTCGATGCCGATCCGGAAGAGTTCATCGCGAGGAAAATTCTCGAGCACATTCAACAGCGCCTTGCCGTCATGGCTGCCCGGCGCATGCCCCGTTCGCCGCAGAACCGCCTCCACCCGCTGCCTCAGGAACGGTATCTTCTCCGGCCGGTCCGTATAGGCATTCGACGTGAACAGCCCGACGATGCGCAATTCGCCCCGCTGCGCACCATCCGCGCCGTAGAGCTTGAGCCCCACGTAATCCATGTGCGCGCGCCGGTGAACCTTCGAAAGCACGCTCGACTTGGTGATGATCAGCGGCTGCGGCCCAAACATGAACTTGCGGATTTCAGGCGTCAGCGCCAGTTCTTCGCCGCCGCGCGACAATTCCCACACGCTCGGATCGCGCAGGACACCAAGCCCGCTGTCCGCCACCGCCACCAGCTCTCCGGTCCGCGTATCACCGCGCAGCTCGTATTCACGCATGCCAAGAAACGTGAACTGACCCGCCAACAGCCAGTTGCAGAACGCGACCGTCTCGGAAATCACACCGGGCGCGACGGACGGCGGATGCTGATTGAAGTCGCCAACTGCCTGTTCGAGCCGTCCCATCATCTGGCGCCAGTCG
The DNA here is from genome assembly GCA_963696075.1 of uncultured Alphaproteobacteria bacterium. Classification (GTDB taxonomy): domain Bacteria; phylum Pseudomonadota; class Alphaproteobacteria; order Rhizobiales; family Hyphomicrobiaceae; genus CAJQQK01. Next base: position 361,380 of record CAVOJD010000008.1, read on the forward strand.
ACAACCGCGACCCGCACCGCACCCATCACGCTGTCGATGGCCTGCACGAAGCCATCGACTTCCCCCTCCCCGACGTGATCGATCAGAGCGACAATCAGGCTTTCCTGGCTGCCATCTCCCCAGTTGCTATCCCCGGCCCCATCGATGCTCTCACGCCGTCCATCGTGATCACGCTCGACCTTGAACGTGGGGTGCACGATCAGATCCGCTCCAATCCCGGTCGCATTGAGTTCGCCCAGCAGGCTGTCGAGCAGAAACGGCATGTCGTCATTGGCAATCATGACCAGGCTGCGCCGCCGCCCGCCCTCGACGTCGAAAGCTTCAACACCGATTTTCGCCTTGCCGGCCTTGCGCTCACCATGAAACGAAAAGGCCCGCCGCGCGATATCCGCGAGAACGCTGGATGAGAATTCATCCAGGTGCGCAACATCCGACGTCCCGAACAATATCTCGGCGAAGCCTGCCGTAGCCGCTTCCTCCCGCAAAACCGACAAGACTGCATCCAGCGATCCGCCGGCGCCTGTTGTTCCGCTATCGTTCATTGGTCCTGTCCTGCTGTGGCATCGGCGTTTGCTCGCGATTTTACGCCCGCGATCGTAAGTATGGAGCATATCGTTCATGTGACCAATGCCGCCCGCCAACGTTTCATTTTCAGCACACTCCACTTTTCAATCACGTCTGTGCGCCACCACCGCCCCATCCCCCTGGCAGCCTTCACAAAAGTGATGTATTTGGACTTTTGGGCAGCGTGGCCGAGGGCAACCGTCGCGTGTGGCCTCGCGGGGTAAGTGTGCATGTTGGAAGTAGCTTTGATCGAGCTCGTCTCGGCGGGCTTGTCGCGTTTCTTTATCAGGAGCACGGATCCTGAAGCGGTGTTGGCGAAAGCCGATGCCGACGCTTTCGTGCGGCGCCTCCTCCATGCCGCACCCGAACCCGCCGGCACGCTGGTCAGTCGCTGCGCGACGGATCTGTGGCACCATATCCGCGCGAACCAGCTCCCAACGTCCACCGCGGCGGCCCATATCCAGCTGTTGCCTGAGATCCTTGCGGCTGATCAGGCCGCACCTGACGATGCCAAGGCCCTCTTCACCCAGTCCCCGACCGCGCTTGCCGATGCGATCATCCTCGCCCACAACGTCGATACGTCAGGCAAGGAGATCGACGAGACGGTACTGACGTTTCTGCTTGAGACCTTTTTGACGAGCCTGAAGGCCTGCCGTCCCGAGCTTGAAGCGCTCGCCCCCTATTTCGCCGCCGAGCACGCAGCCCTGAGCGAACCGGATCAAGCTTCACAGCCCCAAGCTGATGGCACAGCGCCTGATGATGGAGCGGCCCCGGATCACCCCGCCCCGCAACCGTCAAACGCCCAAACGGCGCCCCGGCCCCCTCCCCGCGGCCGCTCCGAAGCCTCGCTTACGCTGAAAAAAATCGCGCGCGCCGATGCACTCGCGATCAGCGTACCACTGCTTGAGCTGATTACCGTCGCCCTCATCAACCGGACCCGCTCGCCCGACCTGCGCGACGCCGACCTCACCGCAGCGGCAGCCGAAGCACGCTCCATCCGCGCCGAACTCGTCACAATTGCACAGAAGCAGCCATTCGGCCGGAGCGACATCGACGGGATCATAAACGCCTTCGATTCCGCCCGCTTCGAACCCGTCAACCGCATCCTGACGGCCATCGAAGAAGACGCCGTCCGCACGACGACGACTCCCGCGCCCCGCAACATCGATCATGTCGAATGCGCAATCACCATGCGCCTGCTCCGCGCCCGTCTGCACGCACTCCAGGGCGCCGACGTCCTTGCCGCCCGCCAGATGGGTAACGCCCGCCGCCATGTCGCACTGACAGATCATGCCCGCCATTGGCAACTCGCCCGGCTTGAGGCGCGCCATTACGAGCGTGCGGCATACTATGGCCGCGCGCCGGACCACCTTGAAAGCGCCGCCCGCGCCTGCTCCAGCGCCCTCGCCAACCTCAATGCCAATAGCCCGCGGGAGCTGAAGGCTGAGATCCAATCAGAACTCGCCCACTACCTGATCCGCCTTGGACAGGTCGAACAATCATCGTCGCGATTGGATATCGCAGCACAGCTGCTGGCCGACGCGATCACCGCTCTTTCCGAGGCCACTCCGCCCATCACGCGCCTCCTCGCTCTGGTCCGCCAGGGCGACGCCCTCCTCGGCCTCGCCCGCCTCAGCGGTGCAACCAATCTGGTCGACCGCGCGATCGAAAGCTACGAGAACGCAATCGACGTGCTGCCAGCCCTCGCAAACCTGCCGCCACCCCCTTCGCCAGACCGCCGGCCGTTCGATGAAAGCGTACTCGCCCTCCGAACCCGTCTCGCGCTTGCGCTGGCCTTTCGGCTCGACACCGAAACCGACACCAATCTCCACGAGGCGGCCCTGGAAACCATTGTCGATGTCCTGCCCGGGCTCACCGCCCCCCACGACGTCGCCGACGATGCCGGATTTTCAGCAAGCCTGCTTATCGGACTTTGTCATCGCGTCATTGCGGGCTGGCTGGCTGCGGCAGGCGACACCGCCTCTGCCCGGCGCCGGGTTGCGGCAGCGACCGAAATCCTCGAGGACGCCTGCTTCGAGCGCTTGGCCGAGGTCGTGAAGAACGAGATCGAACCGCGCCTTGACGCGCCACCCGCACCGAAGGCCGCACCGACCGTGACGCCTGCCAAATCCCAATCCGCCACCGCCGCCTGAGCAGCTACGCCAAATTGGACCCGCACGCGGCGCAGCGCACGGCAAAGCCGCCGATCCCGGCGGCTCACAACGAGTGATTATTTGGAAATCTAAGAGTTTTTGGAGCGGGCGATGAGATTCGAACTCACGACCCTCACGTTGGCAACGTGATGCTCTACCCCTGAGCTACGCCCGCCTCCATTTGCAGGCGCTCTAGCGCCCTGCAAGGCTTGCGGTTATGTACCAAACACGAAACGAATGCAACCATCCAATTGCACCGGTTTCGCGATTTATGGCGCCCGCCCGGATCCAGCGCCGCACCGCCCGGTGAACCCGCCCCCAATCCCGTCGGAGGATCAATGCACGCGACCCGTGAAACTCTGTTCAATCGCCTCGCCGACCTTGGCATCGAAACCCGCACCGTCGAGCACGAGGCCGTATTTACGGTCGCTGAATCCGAAAAACTCGAGCGCGACCTGCCCGGCGGCCACACCAAGAACCTGTTCGTCAAGGACGCCAAGGGCAAGCTCTTCCTGATCGTCGCCGAAAGCCATACCGAAGTCGACATGAAGCGCATTCACAAGCGCATCGGCTGCGCCCGCCTGAGCTTTGGCAAACCCGACCTTCTTGAGGAAACCCTCGGCGTCACGCCGGGCTCGGTGACCGCATTGGCGGTCATTAATGACACCGCCGGCGCCGTCGAGGTCATCCTCGACGAAACCCTCACCGCCTTCGACGTCGTTAACTGTCACCCCTTGGCAAACACGGCGACCACCGCGATTGCCCGCGATGACCTCATCCGATTCCTGACGGAAACCGGCCATCCGCCGCGCATTATGCCCCTAGGCCCGGGAACGGCAGCGGATGGCGAGGGCTGAAAGCCAGAAATCGGCGAGAAAGGCTCCTGATCGTTGCGCCGAAACAGTCCTCAAAGGTTGAATTTTCCCCCATTTCGCCCGAGATAAGGCAAGCGACGCCGCCACTGTGTTCCATGCTGATCGGGCGGCCAGCACCCTTGGAGGCTATTTCTATGCAATTCGGAAGTCCCAACCCGGGCTCGGCAGGTGCCGGCATGACCCTGGACACCGTCTACGACACCAGCACGGCAACCTTTGCTCAAGACGTTATCGAAGCCTCGAAGGATGCCCTCGTCCTCGTCGACTTCTGGGCCGACTGGTGCGGACCATGTAAGCAACTGACGCCGATCATCGAAAACGTTGTGCGCAGCTACGGCGGCAAGGTTCGCCTCGCCAAGCTCAACGTCGACCAGCATCCCGCCATTTCCGGCCAGCTTCGCATCCAGTCGCTGCCGACGGTCTACGCCTTCCGCGACGGCCGCCCTGTCGATGGTTTCGCCGGTGCCCAACCCGAGAGCGCCATTCGCGAACTCATCGACCGCCACCTTGGCGCCGATGCCGAAGCCGAACTCGAGCAGGTCCTCAGCCAGGCAAGTCAGGCCCTGGAAGCCGACGACCTGCAAACCGCGGCCGAAATCTACGCCGCCATCCTCCAGCAGGACCCCCAAAACGCCGCAGCCCTCGCCGGCCTTGCGCACTGCTACATGAAGAGCGGCGACACCGAGCGCGCCCGCCAGACCATCGCACTCGTCCCGCCGGACAAGCAATCCAGCCAGCATGTCGCCAGCGTTCTCGCCGCCCTCGATCTCGCGGATCGCGCCGCCAACGCCGTCGACACATCCGCCCTGGAGGCCCGCGTCGCAGCCAACCCCGCCGACCACGAAGCCCGCCTGGAACTCGCCGTCGCCTTCGCCGGCAATGGTGATAAAGAACGCGCCGTCGATGAACTGATCGACCTCTTCAAGCGTGATCGTAACTGGAACGACGAAGCGGCGCGCAAACAGCTTCTCCAGTTTTTCGAAGCCTGGGGACCGAAAGATCCGGCCACCTTGGACGGCCGCCGCAAGCTCTCGTCGCTCCTTTTCGCGTGAGGAAGCCGCTGTCGCGCACTAGCATGGGCGGCAGCGGGCAACCCCCGCCACAACCAGCGAGGCTGCATCGTGCACCAAAGAGCCAGATATAACCGACCGGCCGATCTCCCCGTCGAGATCCCCGTCTTCCCGCTGGCCGGCGCGATCCTGCTGCCCCGCGCGAACATGCCCCTCAACATCTTCGAGCCGCGCTATCTCGCCATGGTTGACAATGCCATCGCCAGTTCGCGGATCATCGGCATTATCCAGCCCCTCGACATCGAGCCGGGCACGGAAAGCCCGAAAGAGCGGGCAACACCGTTGAAACAGATCGGTTGCGCCGGCCGCATCACGGGTTTTCAGGAACTCGACGACGGTCGCATGTTCATTTCGCTGACCGGCATCTGCCGCTTTCGCCTGGTCCGGGAAATTGAAACGGACGAGCCCTATCGCATCTGCCAAATCGACGTCTCCGACTTCGACAATGACCTGATCCCGGGCTATGGCGAGGAAGATGTTGATCGCGAAGCCCTTCTCGAAGGCCTGCGCAGCTATATGGCGCTCAACAATCTGGAAGCCGACTGGGAAGCAATATCCAAGGCCCCAACCGAGCTTTTGATCAATTCCCTCTCGATCATCAGCCCCTTCGGACCTGCCGAAAAGCAGGCCCTCCTCGAGGCTGGCGATCTCCAGACCCGCGCTGAGATACTCTCCACGCTTGCCGAAATGGAAACCGCTGCAACGGACCCGTCCGGCGGCACGCTTCAATAGCCCCTATATATAAAGAGTGGCCATCCCGGTGGTCGCACATTCAATATGGCAGAACCGAACGAGCCTGAAGCGCCACCTCCGGCATCCCATGAAGCAGCCGAAGCGGCCGCGGCGGTCGATAAGCCTGCGCGTCCCGCCCCCCGCCTGCTCGAGCTCCTCGTTTGCCCGCTAACAAAAGCGACGCTCGAACTCTCGCGCGACCACACCGAGCTGATCTCCCGGCGTGCTCGCCTCGCCTACCCGATCCGAGACGGAATTCCGCTCCTGACCAGCGAGACCGCCCGCGAACTGACCGACGATGAGCTCAGGACGTTGTGATTTCCGCTGGATCAGCCACCGCATCGCCATCTGCCCCGCTCCCCTTCACGTGATCCTTGCGCTTGGCCAGATATTCGCTCGAGCGCATTTCGATCAACCGCGACATCGTGCGTTCAAAGAAGAACACCCCGTCTCCCTGCTCGTAGATGCCGTCAACCTCCGTCTCCGCCGAGACGATGACACTGACCCGCTGGTCGTAAAGCGTATCGATCAGATTGACGAACCGGCGGGCTTCATTGCGCTTCGCGGATGAAAGCCGTGGGATGCTGTCAATCATGACGGTGTGAAACTGGCGCGCAATCGCGAGATAATCCGTCGACCCGAGCGGACGCGCACATAACTCCTCGAACGAGAACCGCGCCACGCCGTCAGCCGCCTGCGGCACCACCACCCGGCGCCCCTTGACTTCAAGCTCTGTCGCCTGGCCCTTATCAAGCCCCGTCAGGTCCTTGAAGACCTGATCCATCTGCGCCCGAGCCGTCTCATCCGCCGGCGTGAAGTAAAGCGGCCGCCCGGCGAGCTTCTGCAGACGGTAATCTTCAGCCGAATCCAGCTCGACCACCAGCATTCGCTCTTCGAGCATGCCGATGAAGGGCACGAACAGGTTTCGGTTGAGCCCGTCCTTGTAGAGTTCATCCGGCATCGCATTCGATGTCGCAACGACCACAATGCCATCCTCGAACATCGCTTGGAACAAGCGTCCGAGGATCATCGCATCGGCGATGTCGGTGACATGCAGTTCATCGAAGCACAGCAACCGGCTCTGGCGCGCAATCTCCTCGGCAACCTTTGGAATGGGATCGCCCTCGACGGATTTTCGCGCCACCGCGATCCGGTCGTGGACCTCTCCCATGAACTCGTGGAAATGCAGCCGCCGCTTCGGTGCGAACTCGACATGCTCAAAGAACATGTCCATCAGCATCGTCTTTCCGCGCCCGACCTGGCCATGAATGTAAAGCCCGCGCGGCGCGTCACTGGCCCCCCGCTTGGCGAACATGCGCCACACCCCCCGCTTTGGCACCTGCCAGTCGGCAAGCCGCTGCACAAGGTCATCGAAGCACCGCGCGACATCCGCCTGCGCCTCATCCCAGTCGAATTGATGCGACTGGGTCCGCGTTTGATAAAGTGCCGCGATCGACTGCGCCATTTCGTCCTGCGGTCCTGGGTTAGGTGTTTCACTTGCTCGGCGACAAAGCCTGGCGCATCGCAGCGCCCGCGTCATACGCCGCCTTAGCCGGGCGCACGAACGCCGCCACCCGATTTACCGCGCGTGCACCAGAATGCAACGCAGCATCCGTATAAGCTGTTCACAACGCGCGCGCCACGTCACCGCCGCGATATAATGTACAAACCCAGCCAACCAATGAAATGAAAGGTTAAGCACCCCCCTAAGCACCCCCAAGACGACAATCCAGTCCGGAGATCCCGATTATGACGCACGATCCGCACTGGGGAGGAACCATCAGGAAGTTATGGTCGACAGAGGGCCCTAAGCTCCGTGACCACCTGCTTCGTCTGGACCCGAGCAACCGGCGCATGCGCTTCGCCCACGCCGTCTCGGACCAGTTCATAACCGACTACGCCAGCCGCCTGCCCGACATGGGCAGCATCGTCTACGCTTATCTCGAGCAGGACCAGGTCCGCGCGGTTGCGGAACTGCGGCGCCTCGACGTCAATTGGGGCCCGGAGGCTGAAGCAGCCTTCTCCGTCGAAAGTGCCTGGCAGAACCGTGGCATCGGCAATGAGCTCATGGGCCGGGTCATTCGCTCCGCCCGCAATCGAGGCGTCAATCGCCTCATGATGAGCTGCCTTGCCGAAAACAAGAAGATCCAGGCCATCGCCAGGAAGCACGAGGCGCAGCTCACTTTCGAGCAGGGCGACGTCGTCGGCATCATCGCACCGACCAGCCCCACCTACCTCTCGCAATTCGAGGAAGGTCTCGGCGATGAGTTCGATTTCATGATCGCCGTCCTGAACCTCTCGAATTCCAAAAGAAACGTCGCCTGATGCGCAAAGGCAGAACAACCGTGCCGGACCCCGACCAACCCGCCGGCACGGCACCGTTCTACTTCAACTCAAACCGCATCCTTTCAACAGCGCTCTCTTAATACACGGCTCCTCTACGCCCCTCCGCATTACCCAGGGATCAGGCGGTTCCCTGGTTTTGACCACCGCCCTCAAAACCATCACCCATGCCCGGTCACGACATCGGCCGCGCCAGAAGATGAATCAACAGCGATTTGCGTTAGCCCCGGCTTATTCAAGTCAGACGCATCACCATCAAACTAGTAAGCCCAAAAAGGTGAAACGAATCCTGTGAGGAATCATAGACCTGAAGCCCGTACTTCCGATCGAGTCTGATGACACCTTGGTCCCATCGAAACGATGAATCATTCAGGTACGTTTCGGCATCTGAAAATATCTTGTTGAGAGACCAATTCAAAAATCAAACGCGCATAAAAACACTAAACGCACTTCGATCGACCTCACCCAAACGCAAACAATTTCAAGTTTGGAACCTCACAACATTCAGTTTTCAGAAACAGTTTTGAGGACTCTGCGCAACACATTGCGCCCCTTATCCAACTTTTTGAGTTATGGAACGAAAAAACATGTCAACAAATGAATCGAACTTACGCATGGTTTTTTTGTTCGAATCATTCGAACGCAAACGACAGCAAAGAGAGACAGACAATGGCTAAAGCAACGACCAAAGCGAAGGCACCGGCCAAGAAAGCCGCTGCAAAGAAGGCTCCTGCGAAAAAGGCAGTTGCCAAGAAGACCGTTCGTAAGACGGTTGCGAAGAAGGCACCGGCCAAGAAGGCTGCTGCCAAGAAGGTGACGGCTCGCAAGCCCGCCGCGAAGAAGGCAGTTGCCAAGAAGGCACCAGCCAAGAAGACGGTTCGCAAAACCGTCGCCAAGAAGACCGTCGCCAAGAAGTCAGCGGCAAAGAAGGCTGTGGCCAAGAAGGCTCCTGCCAAGAAAGCTGCTGCGCGCAAGCCTGCTGCTCGCAAGACCACCACTCGGACGGCTGCGAAGAAGGCGCCTGCCAAGCGCGGCTCCTCTCGCAAGTCCACCCCGCGTGCTCAGGCGGCCTGAACGCCTTTCCAGTCGTCCGATCCGGTTGGCCAGTTAGGCACCCTGACCTCCGGATCGGACGCACTCATTCCGTTTTCCGGCCTTTGGGCCCAAAAAAACCGGAAGTTGCATGTAGCAACTTCCGGTTTTGTCGTTCTTGTGCCGGACCATTCCCCGCATGTCAGCTCATGATTGCGCCGAACACGCCTGGTACACCTCGCCGCAGGCTTAGACCCGCCGCTCCACCATCAGCTTCTTGAGTTCGGCAATCGCCTTGGCCGGATTTAGCCCCTTGGGGCAGGCCTTGGCGCAGTTCATGATCGTGTGGCAGCGATAGAGCCGGAATGGATCCTCGAGCTGGTCGAGCCGCTCGCCCGTCGCTTCGTCGCGTGAATCGTTGATCCAGCGATACGCCTGCAGCAGGATCGCGGGCCCCAGATACCGGTCCGAGTTCCACCAATAGCTCGGGCACGATGCAGAACAGCACGCGCACAGGATGCACTCGTAGAGCCCGTCCAGCTTTTCCCGGTCTTCATGGCTCTGGCGCCATTCCTTCGGCGGCGTCGCGCTCTTGGTCTGCAACCACGGCTGCACCGACTGGTGCTGGGCGAAGAAGTTCGTCAGGTCCGGCACGAGATCCTTGACCACTTCCATGTGCGGCAGCGGATAGATCTTCACCGTCCCCTTCACGTCCTCGGTCGCCTTGAGGCAGGCCAGCGTGTTGGTCCCATCGATATTCATCGAGCAGGACCCGCAAATCCCTTCCCGGCATGACCGGCGGAACGTCAGCGACGAGTCGATGTCGGCTTTGATCTTGATCAGCGCATCAAGCACCATTGGCCCGCAATCATCGAGATCCAGCCAATACGTGTCCATCCTCGGGTTCGCATCGCTATCCGGCGACCACCGATAAATCTTGAACTCTTTCCAGTTGCCGCCGGACCCGCGTTGGTTCCAGGTCTTCCCCTCGGTAATCGTGGAGTTCTTTGGCAGAGTAAGCTGAACCATTGACGAGGTCCTTCCCAGTTCTTCTTGGCGTTCCATTTGGCCCGGTCGGCGCCCGCATCAGGCAACCCGTCCCCGGCCTTTTATTCCAAATCCTCAAGTCACCCGGTGGTCCTTGAGTTGCTGCACCAGCTTTGTCAGGTCGACGGCAACCATTGTCGCCTGATCGACCGTCTCCTTCAGTGTCACCCGCTCGCTCAACAACTTGTTGAGCTTCTCCTGTGCCTCGCCGAACCCGTAGAACAGCTCATCGGGCGGTTCGAGTTCACCGTCTTCGATCGCCGCCATCACATCGAGCGCGTTCTGCGTCGCAAGCACCATCATCGAGGCCACGTCCTGCACCGACTGCTGCAGGAGACGAATGTCCTTCGCCCCGACCCGCGACCCGTGCACGCCGAATTTCAGCGGCGAAGACGCCGACGAAGATCCCTCGCCGGCAAACAGCTTCGGACTCTGATGCAGCCGCTTGAACAGCTCCTGAAGTCCGACACAGCACCGCTCAAGGTCCTTGACCGCCGCATCCGCCTTGCGCTTCGAACGCGGCCGTTCCGGCGACCTGTCCTCCGCCATCCAGTTGACGGCCGCAATCGAGGCAACCGCGCCCAGCGCTGATATCGCACCCAGCACAACCGCAACCGGGTCAGCCGCAATCCGCGTATCTGCGCTTTCCGCGACTGGCTCGGAACCCTTCGTCAAAACGGCCTCGCTATCCTTGGCCTTCACCGCTCACGGCTCACCACACCCTGCACAAGCCTCAGTAAACCCGCGCCTTGGGCTCGATGTACGCCATCGCATTCGTCATCGTGTAGGTGTGGACCGGGCGGTAGTCGATATTGACCTTGCAGCTGGCATCATCAGCCCACGCAAGCGTGTGCTTCATCCAGGAGTCGTCGTCGCGCTCGCTGAAATCCTCACGCGCATGAGCACCGCGGCTTTCTTTCCGGTTCTCGGCGCTGAACACCGTCACGGCCGCCTGCGAAATCAGGTTGTCGTACTCAAGCGCTTCGATCAGATCGGTATTCCAGATCAAGGAGCGGTCGCTGATCGCGATATCCTCGCTCCCGCGCCAGATCTTCTCGATATCCCGGCAGCCTTCCTCGAGCACCGGACCGTCACGGAACACCGCGCAGTTGTTCTGCATGACGCGCTGCATCCCAAGCCTGAGCTCCGCCGTCGGCGTGCCCCCGCTCGCATGACGCATCTTGTCGAGGCGCGACATCGCCAGTTCCGACGCCTTGCCATCCAAGTCGGGTTGCGCCGCGCCGGCCTCCACCGTCTCGCCGCAACGAAGTCCGGCCGCCCGGCCGAACACCACAAGGTCAATCAGCGAGTTCGAACCAAGCCGGTTCGCGCCGTGCACCGAAACGCACGCCGCCTCGCCGATCGCCATCAGGCCCGGCACGATCGCATCCGGATCGTCGCCCTTCTTCGTCAGCACTTCGCCGTGATAGTTCGTTGGAATGCCGCCCATGTTGTAGTGCACGGTCGGCAGCACCGGGATCGGCTCACGCCGGACATCGACACCGGCAAAGATCTTCGCGCTTTCACTGATACCCGGCAGACGCTCAGCCAGCACCTTGGGGTCGAGATGATCGAGATGCAGGTGGATATGGTCGCCGTTCTTGCCGACACCGCGCCCTTCGCGGATCTCGATGGTCATGGACCTGGAAACGACATCGCGTGAAGCCAGATCCTTGGCGCTCGGCGCATACCTCTCCATGAAGCGCTCACCTTCGCTGTTGGTGAGATAACCGCCCTCACCCCGCGAACCTTCCGTGATCAGCACACCGGCGCCATAGATGCCGGTCGGATGGAACTGCACAAACTCCATATCCTGCAACGGCAGCCCGGCCCGCAGCACCATCGCATTGCCGTCACCCGTGCACGTATGGGCTGACGTGCACGAGAAGTAGGCGCGGCCATAGCCACCCGTCGCAAGAATGGTCTTCTGCGCCTTGAACCGGTGGATGGTGCCGTCATCCAGGCACAACGCCACGATCCCGCGGCAAGCCCCTTCTTCGTCCATCATCAGGTCGATGGCGAAGTATTCGATGAAGAATTCCGCCGAGTGCCGCAGCGACTGCCCATAGAGCGTGTGCAGCATCGCATGACCCGTCCGGTCCGCGGCAGCACACGTACGCTGCGCCGGCGGGCCCTCGCCGAATTCCGTCGTCATCCCGCCGAACGGGCGCTGATAGATGCGCCCATCTTCCGTACGCGAGAACGGCACGCCGTAGTGCTCAAGCTCATAGACGGCTTCCGGCGCATTGCGGCACAGGTACTCAATCGAGTCCTGATCACCCAGCCAATCCGCACCCTTTACGGTGTCATACATATGCCAGCGCCAGTCATCCGGCCCCATGTTGCCGAGCGAGGCAGCCACCCCGCCCTGCGCCGCAACCGTATGCGACCGCGTTGGAAAGACCTTCGTCACACACGCTGTCTTGAGTCCGGCCTGCGCCGCCCCGAGCGTCGCGCGAAGCCCCGCCCCGCCGGCGCCGACAACGACGACGTCATAGGTGTGATCGATGATTGTATAGGCGCGCCCATTCGTGCCGGGCGCCGAACCGAGTGACGAACCGTTGCCTGAAGCCATGAGGCGTTAGCTCCCGAAGCTGAGTTTGAGGATAGCGAACGCGCTTCCCAGCGCGATGGCGATGGCAAAGAAGGTGTTGAGCATCAACATCGCGACCTTCGCACCTTCGCCGTGAATGTAGTCTTCAATGATAACCTGCATGCCGAGCCGCATGTGGTAGGTGCCGGAAAGGATCAGCGCCAGCAGGCCGATGGCCACCAGCGGATTCCCGATCCAGGCTTTCACGGTCGCCAGGTCCGCTCCGGCGAGCGAGGCAACCAGCCACACCAGCCACAACGCAAGGAAGATGTTGGCAACAGCCGTAACCCGTTGCTGCCAGAAATGATCGGCCCCTTCCTTGGCAGAACCGAGATTGTTGACCCGCTTGAGCGGCGTGCGCATATCCATGGGGTTCACCTTCTCAACTTAGACCGACGATCAGCCAGATCAGTGCTGTCAGCCCCACAGAGGCAGCCAGAGAGACCCAGCACATCAAGTCTGCGGTTTTGAGATCGAACCCGCGTCCCGTGTCCCAGATCAGGTGTCGGATACCGCCAGCCATGTGATGCAGCAGGGCCCATGTGTAAACGAAGAGGATGAGCCGTCCGATCACAGAGCCAAAGAAGCCGTTGACCGCATCAAACGCCTCCGGTCCGCTCGCCGCGGCGATCAACCAGATCGCCAGCAGCACGCTGCCGAAATAGAGCGCGGCCCCTGTGATGCGATGCACAATCGACATCACCATATTAATCATAGGCGTATAGATCTGCAGGTGCGGCGACGTTGGTCTCGGCCGCGCCCCACCCCCGCTTTGGGCATTCGCCATGCGTTGTTCTCCGTTCGGTGCAGCGGAATTCGCCGTTTTTCTAACGGGTGGAACGCTCTGCGGCAATGCACCAAATGGGCAATGCGATCATATGCGCGATCCGCTGCGCCGTTCACCATGGCTCAATCGCGCCAAACCGGCCCAGTCGGCGCGGCAAATCGCGCCGCAGACCGTCCCTTCAGTTTAAAACGTCAGATCAAGACGTCAGGCCAACTAGGTAGGGATGCATCAGGTCAGCGCATCAACCATGGCCTTGCCCACCGCCGCGCCGCTCTCGAAGGCTTGATCCGCCAGACGCCCACGACACCAATCGCCGGCAGCGCCCACCATCAAGTCCGATGAAAACATATATGTCTCGCCAAGCGGCTGCTCGACCAGACCATGCCGCCACAGGTGCGCACCCATCTGCTGCGGGCGAACCGGAGGCAGATCAAGCACGTGGCACACTTCTGCCCACAGCTCTTCGGCAACCAGCTGTTCTTCCGCGTCCTCCGTCTCCCGCGTCCACGCGGGCGAGGCATGCACCACGATGTGTTCGCCGCGAGACGACCGGCCCGGCTTTTTGTTGTTCCGCCCAACCCAACGGATCACCTGGGACATGTCGGAATAGGCATCGTAATCAGGCAGGATCGGCTCATCCAGGCGGATCATCAGCGCCCAGCACGGCGAAAACCGGACACTTTCGAGCTGATCGGCAAACCGCGGCACTTCCCGGCCCAGGATCAGGGCCGCTTCCGGCGCCGGCACCGCAACCACGACGCCGGTGAAAGGCCCGCTCGATGTCTGGTCATCGAACCAGACATGCCACCCCTTATCGATCCGCTGCAGCGTGTGCACGCGGCGATTGGTATGGACCCGGACGCTCTCGGCCAGCGGTCGGACGATCGCCGACATGCCTGGCGTCCCAACGAACCAGTTCACCTCGTGGTTCTGGTCCATGCCCTTTATTCGCGGGTTCCATCCGGCCGCATAACCCGAATGCACCAGCTCTTCGATGTAGGTCCTGAACTTATCCGAACGCACCGAGACGTATTGCGCGCCATGGTCAAACGGAACCACACCAAGGCGCGACGTTCCCATGCGTCCGCCAACGACCCGATCACCTTCGAAGATCTCGACGTAGAAACCGGCGCGGCGTAGCACGCGCGCGCACGAAAGCCCCGCCATACCGGCACCGACAATTGCAATTCGATGCGTCAATTCAAGACGACCTCGCGCCAAAGCAGCTCAAAGAAACGTCGAACAAACGTAACGAGGAAGAAAACAAGCGCGTTCGTTCACGTTCTCGCCAGATGTGGACCGCCGCATCCGATGCCGGCGACATTGCCATCTCACCGGGTTAACCAACAGAACTACCGGGCCTCGATAACAATAATGTGTTGACAAAATCGCAACTGGACACCGTTCAGAAGCTACCGAGGCATCACGACCCAGTAATCCAGATCAAGAACGACATTTTCCGCGTATTTGCCCGGCGCCGTTTCGCCAGGAAATGCAGCACTCGACTCATTCTTGACCGCGAAAGTACGTAGACGCATCATTCCCACATCATCCCGGCCCGCGATGTCATCCTTGTCGACGACCTCGCTCCACGCAAAGACCGTGTCGCCGGCAAACGTCGGCGCAACGTGCCGGCCCCCGTTAATGCCAAGAATGCGCGCCGCATTCTCAAGTCCATTGAAAGACAGAGCCCGGGCAAGCGAAATAATCACGCCCCCATAAATCAGCCGTCTGCCGAAACGACTTTGTTTCTGCTCCAGTTCGTTGAAGTGAACCTTCGCAGTATTTTGATAAAGCCTTGTTGCGCTTTGATGCTCAGCTTCCTCAAGCGTCATACCGTCGGCGTGATCGATACGCTCGCCGGTTTTGTAGTCACCAAAACGATGGCCGGCGCCGGACAGCGCGAAATCGTAGCCCTTAAAATCCAGCGAACCGATTGGCGCCGCGAATTCACTGGTCGCGACCACCTCCGCCAGCGCCGGCACCTGCCCGTCTGGGGCCGGCGCACTTTGATCACGCTTGTTGACCATCACCCAGCGTGCAAACTCGAGCACACAGGCCCCATGCTGGTTGATCCCGCGCGAGCGCACGTAAACCACCCCTGTCTTGCCTGACGAGTTCTCCTTGACGCCGATAACGTCCGATTCCGCCCTGAGCGTATCACCCGGATAGACCGCCGCCCGGAAGACGCATTCCGCATAGCCAAGGTTCGCCACCGCATTGAGGGAAATATCCGGCACCGTCTTGCCGAATACGACGTGGAAAACGAGCAGATCGTCGAGTGGCAGCCTCTCAAAGCCCAACGCCGTCGCAAACGGCTCCGACGATGTCACCGCATGACGCGACCCATAGAGCGCGGCATAAACCGCTGCATCACCGGCCGTCACCGTCCGGGGCGTCGCGTGCCGGATCGTCTGCCCGACCGCGAAATCCTCGAAGAAATTGCCGCTATTGGTCTTGCTCATGCCAGTCATCCCGAAAACCGTGCCGCCGAACCGCAGGCGTTCATTTGCTACCGCCCGATGGCATCGCCAATCGCCACTGTCCGCTTCGCCATCTCGGCGTGCAGCAGTTCAACCATCCGTCCATCCATGTTGATGACGCCCTTGCCTTGGTTCTCAGGCAGCGTGAACGCCTCGAGGATCCGCCGCGCCCAGGCAATCTCCTCATCGCTCGGCGAAAACGCATCATTCGCCGCCGCAAGTTGCGTCGGGTGGATCAGCGTCTTGCCATCCATGCCGAGCATCCGCCCCTGCGCGCACTCACGCGCCAGACCGTCGAGGTCCTTGAAATCGTTGTAGACGCCATCCAGCACATCAATGCCGAAGGCCCGGGCAGCCGTCACCGTCGCGCTCAGCCAGTAGAGCGCCGACGTCCGCTGATCATCGAGCTCCGCCCGCGTGTCCTTGACGAGATCATTGGTCCCGACCACGAAACACTTGAGCCGCCCACCGGCCCGGCTTGCCGTGCGCGCAATCTCGGCGACATTCACGATCGCCAGCGGCGTCTCGATCATCGCCCAGATCCCGAGCCCCGCCGGCGCGCCCGCGAGCATCTCTTCAACCCGCTCGATATGCTTCGCCACTCTCGACCTTCGGCACCAACAGCGCATCCGCGCCTGCGTCCTTGAACGCGGCAACGTCATCGCCGATCCAGGCGCTGTCGAGCCCATTGACCCGCACCACAACTTCCCGCCGGCCATATCCGCCGCCCTGGACGGCGGCCTTGACCTGATCACGGGCCTGTTGCTTGGCGTCAGGCGCCACCGCGTCTTCGAGATCGAAGATCACCACGTCCGTCTCGAGCGACTTGGCTTTTTCAATCGCACGCGCGTTTGACCCCGGCATATAGAGCGCACTGCGGCGCGGGCGAATGGTCATGGATATTGGCTCCCATCTGTGAATGCGGAAACGTCAGGTCTTCGGCCTGCCCGACAGCAGCGCCCAGCCTCCGGGTTGAACCCGGAAGCGCTTGATCTCTCGCGCTTGGCATGGAGCGTGCCCCTTGTCAAAGTGGCCTTGTTTCGCATTCGCCACCTCTATCCCCATCAACTACGTTGACGGCATGTCAAAGATCCTCGCGCTCTCCTCCACTGTTGCCGTCGGCCACGTCGGGCTTGCTGCGATCACACCTGCCGCAACGCTCGCCGGCGCCACCGTTTGGGCCCTCCCCACCATCGTCCTCTCGAACCATCCCGGCTTTCCAAAGGCCGCCGGCACACGGATCGACACCAAAGCCCTGCGCGACATGATCGACGCCATCGAAGCCGGCGGCTGGCTGAGCGACGTGACGACCCTCCTGACCGGCTACCTGCCAAGCACGGACCATGTCGCCATCGCCGAAGACCTCATCGCACGCCTGCGCAAGGCCAATCCGTCAGCCGAAGTCATCTGCGATCCAATCCTCGGTGACGATCCCAAAGGCGTCTATATCGACCTCGACGCGGCCGCCGCCATCCGCGATCGCCTGATGCCCATCGCCGACTGCCTTCTGCCCAACCGCTTTGAACTCGCCTGGCTCACCGGTCACGACATTACCGACCCAGACAGCGCCCAGCGCGCCGCAGCCGGACTTCACCTGCCCCGGCTCATCGCCAAATCCATTCCCGATGGACCGGACCACATTGCCAACATCGAGATCACGCCGGATCAGACGGCTCAGACCCGCCACCGCCTTCTCAGCGATATTCCCAAAGGCACGGGCGATGTATTCTCCGGCCTTATTGCCGCCGGTTGGTCGCTATCCCGCGCCGCTCAGGCCCTCGAAACACTTGCCCACCTCAGCCAGGGCCAAGACCATCTCGCGATCGTCGAAACAGCCGACCAGTGGGTGCGCAATCGACCCGGCCAGACAGGAAACACGCGAATGCCGCCCGAAGCCCGTGATCACGGCACACCAGAGATTGCAGGCGTTGACGGCTGCCCGGGCGGCTGGATCGCGGTAAGCCATCCCCTGGACCGCCCAGACCTGGCGCAGTTCGAAGTTTTTCCGACGTTCGCCAAACTCTTAGCCCGAACACCACGCTTCGCAGCCATCGCCGTGGATATGCCGATCGGCCTGCCTGATATCGCTGAACGCGGCGGCCGCCAAGCGGACCGCGAAGCCCGGACCCGCCTCGGCGCACGCCAGTCATCCGTCTTCGCCATCCCCGCCCGCGCGGCAATTGCATGCACCGACTATCGCGAAGCCTGCGACGCAGCGTTCAGGCACTCCGACCCACCCCGCAAAATCGCCAAGCAAACCTTCAACCTGTTCCCAAAAATCCGTGAGCTGGATCAGCTGCTGACGCCGGAGCATCAGGCCTGGATCGTCGAGTGTCATCCCGAGGTTGCATTCTGGGCCATGAACGATGAAACCGCCCTCGATGAGCCAAAGAAGGTCAAATCCCGCCCCTACGGACCCGGCCTTGACCTGCGCCGCCGCCTGCTCGCATCCCAAGGCTTCGATCCAGCCTTCCTCGACGGCCCAGGTCTGCCGACACGCCTCGCCAGCACCGACGATTTCCTGGACGCATGCGCGGCGGCATGGACAGCCGCCCGCCTCGTCACCGGGACGGCCCAGCGCCTGCCGGCCGAGCCACCGGTCGATGCCCGCGGCTTGCGGATGGAAATTGTCTATTGAGGATTTTCGCGCGGCCGCGCCAGCCGCCAGCCGCCGCTAGCTTGCAGGTTTAGAACCCGCCGCACGGCGCAGTTTCTCGATCATCGGAATAATTTTGCCATCCAGGCTTTCGCGGCTGATCGGCCCGACATGCTTATAGGCGATCACCCCATCCCCGCCGAGAATGAAGGTCTCCGGCATCCCGTAGACACCCCACTCGATCGCACCGCGGCCCGCGGGATCAGTCCCGACCGCGGCATAAGGATTGCCATACCGCCCGAGGAACCTCAGCCCGCCCGGCGGCGGGTCCTTGTAGTTAACGCCGACGATTTTCACGTTCGTCCGTTGCGCCAGTTCAACGAGCAGCGGATGCTCCTGCACACACGGCACACACCATGACGCCCAGAAGTTGACGACCGTCACGTCGCCCGACTTCAGCAGCTCAGGCGTGATACCGGGAACCGCCCCCGCTGCGCCCGTAAGACCCTCGAGCGCAGCAAAACCAACGTCCGGCGCAGCCTTGCCGATCAGCGCCGATGGCAGCCGGCTCGGATCACTCGTCTTCAGCGACAGCGCAAACACCATCGCCAACGCAACGAAGGCAATGACCGGCAGCATGATCAGCAGGTTCGGCCCCCGCCGCTCTCCAGCCGCCCCCTCTTTCGGCACCGGGCGCGGGGTCTTGTCGTTGGTATCGTCTGAACTCACCGCTTCATCCCGTTGTTCTTGGTCTCGCACGCCCTGCAGCAGGCTCGTTTGAAGGTCTACCGCACCTGATACCGCAGCACCGCCGCCGCCGCGACCGGACCCACCACCAGTGAGATCAACGAAATCGCCGTCAGCATCAAAAGCGGCGAGATCGCATCTGCCGGCGTCAACATCAAGGCCGCGATCGCCGTAATGCCGTAGATCAACGTCGGCACATAGAACGGCAGTACGATAAGCGCAATCAACACCCCACCGATCCGCGTCCGAAGCGTCAGCGCAGCCGCCACCGCGCCAAAAAAGCTGACCGCGATCGTGCCAATCACCAGCGTCACGATAAGCAGCGGCAGCGCGCCATAATCAATATTGAGAAACAGCCCCATGACCGGCGTCATCGCAGCCAGCGGCAGGCAGGTCGTCAGCCAATGCGCCAGGCTCTTTGCGAACGTAACCGCCTCAAGCGGCATCGTCCCCATCACCAACAGGTCCAGCGACCCATCCTCGAGATCGCGTTCGTAGAGCCGCGACAACGACAACAGCGCCGCGAGGAGAAACGCAATCCAGATAATCCCCGGCGCGATACGCGAGAGCAGCTTGAGGTCCGGGCCAAGTGCAATCGGCATCATCGTGATGACGATTGCGTAAAACCCGAGAACGGTGCCGACCGCCCCCCCTTCCCTCAGAAGCACGCGAATTTCATGCCGTATCAGCGCCAGCCAGGCCCTCATGACCCCGCCTCGCCCCTGCCGGCCTCAACCGACCCTGAATGAGCAGACTCTGGATAATCCGGCCCATCGCCCCGCGTTTCCGCCCTCGTCGCCCGCTCTGACCCCCGCTGCGTCCCAAGTTGCAGAACCCGCTCATTGCGAAACCCCAGTGCCGTATGCGTCGCAGCCAGGATCAGCCCGCCTTCGCTGAGATGCGCGTTGGCGAGCCCGGCAAAGAGTTGCGTATGCTCCACGTCGAGCGACACGGTAGGCTCATCCAACAGCCAAACCGGCTTCGGACTGGCCAGCAACCGGGCCAGCGCAACCCGTCTTTGCTGGCCAGCCGAAAGATATTTCACCGGTATATCAGACAAATCTTCCAGATCCGCCTGCATTGCCACATCATCAAAGCTGGCGGCCTCACCACCTGAAAAATTCTGCCAAAACAATAAGTTCTCACGAACCGTCAGGTCGCTTTTGAGCGCGTTGCGGTGCGCAATATAGTGGCAGTAGGCGCCCACCGGGGCATCTTCCGGCCGCCCCTCGAGCGCGACCTCGCCCGCGGCTGCCGGCAACAGCCCCGCGATGGCGCGGATAAGCGTCGTCTTCCCGGTTCCATTCGGCCCGCGTAGAACCACCGCCTCCCCGGCATCGACCTGGAAGGAAACATGGTCGAGGATGCGCCGGTCCCCGCGATCGACGGCGAGCCCGTTAACAATCAGTCTCCAAGTCCGCCGAGCCGCCAACCTTCGTCCCTCTTTATCCCTCGGAACCTCGTTCTCCCCGGCGCCTCGCCATGCCGCGACGCTCCGGCAACATATTCCGGGAAGCCCATTATCGGATTTCTCCGCCAATTCGCCTCGTCGGACTAGCGACAACGGGCCAATCAAGTCTATATACCGCATGTCGCGTTGACCGCAGCCTCAACGACGCCGAAGCCGTTGATTTCCTGGCTCGCCGTCTGATCGGCCGTTGTCCGGCGCGTCGCAATGCGGACCATGGATGTGACGAGCCGCTGCTCACACACCAGGTTCGCGGACCAATCTAGGCTAGCGCAGAGTGGCGCATGGACCGGACCCCCGCCGGAAACCCGCAAGGTTTCCGCTCAGAACGGGACTGGGACCCGATGCGAACCTTCCGTCGGCACTCCGGCGGCGCGGCAATCAACGAGGAGGACCTCTCATGACCGCGCAACAACCGCAATCACTCGACAGCTTCGGCTGCAAAAAGACGCTCACCGCCGGTGGCAAGACCTACACCTATTATTCGCTGCCCGACGCCGCGAAGAATGGCCTCGGCGACATCACCAACCTGCCCTTTTCCCTGAAAGTCCTGATCGAGAACCTGCTGCGCCACGAAGACGGCCGCACGGTCACGAAGGAGGACATCATCAAGGTTGCCAAATGGGCCGAAGACCGCGGCAAGGCCGGCGTCGAGATCGGCTTCCGCCCCGCCCGCGTCCTCATGCAGGACTTCACTGGCGTCCCCGCTGTGGTTGACCTCGCCGCCATGCGCGACGGCATGAACCAGCTCGGCGGCGATCCCCGCAAGATCAACCCGCTCGTCCCGGTCGACCTCGTCATCGACCACTCCGTCATCATCGACGCCTTCGGCACCCCGGAGGCCTTCGGCACCAACGTCGAACTCGAATACGAGCGCAACCAGGAGCGCTATAACTTCCTGAAGTGGGGCCAGAACGCCTTCAACAACTTCCGCGTCGTGCCCCCGGGCACCGGCATCTGCCACCAGGTCAATCTCGAATACCTGTCCAACGTCGTCTTCACCAACCAGATCGGCGCCGAAACTTTCGCCTATCCGGACACCGTCGTTGGCACTGACAGCCACACCACAATGGTCAACGGCCTCGCCGTTCTCGGCTGGGGCGTCGGCGGCATCGAGGCTGAAGCCGCCATGCTCGGCCAACCGCAATCGATGCTGGTGCCTGAAGTCATCGGCTTCCGCCTCACCGGCGCGTTGAAGGAAGGCATCACCGCCACCGACCTCGTCCTCACCGTCACCCAGATGCTGCGCAAGAAAGGCGTCGTCGGGAAATTCGTCGAATTCTACGGCCCCGGCCTCGACTCGATGACGCTGGCCGACCGCGCCACCATCTCGAACATGGCGCCCGAATACGGTGCCACCTGCGGTTTCTTCCCCGTCGACGGCGAAACCCTGCGTTACATGAACATGACCGGGCGCCCGGCCGACCGCATTGAACTGACGGAAACTTATGCCAAGGCCCAGGGCCTGTTCCGCGATCCGGCCGCGCCTGAGCCGATCTTCACCGACAGCCTCGAACTCGACATGGCCGACGTCGTCCCCTCGATGGCAGGCCCGAAACGCCCCGAAGGCCGCATCTCTCTCGAGAACGTCAAATCCGGCTACCGCGAAGCCCTCGAGAAGGAATACCGCCACAACCCGGCCGAATTGGCTGACCGCCACCCCGTCGCCGGCAAGGACTTCGATTTGGGCCACGGCGACGTCGTCATTGCCGCCATCACCTCCTGCACCAACACCTCGAACCCGAGCGTGCTGATCGCAGCCGGTCTGCTTGCCCGAAATGCAAACGAGAAAGGCCTCAAGCCCAAGCCGTGGGTGAAAACATCCCTCGCACCGGGCTCTCAGGTCGTCGCCGCATACCTCGAAAAGGCGGGCCTCCAGCCCCACCTCAACGATATCGGTTTCGACATCGTCGGCTTCGGTTGCACGACCTGCATCGGGAACTCCGGGCCCCTCGACGCGGAAATCTCGCGTACGATCAATGAAAAAGGCCTCATCGCCGCGTCCGTGCTCTCAGGCAACCGCAACTTCGAAGGCCGCGTCAGCCCCGATGCCCAGGCAAACTATCTGGCCTCCCCGCCGCTCGTTGTCGCCTACGCGCTCGCCGGCACCGTCAACATCGACCTGACGTCGGAACCACTTGGCGAGGACAGCGACGGCAACCCCGTCTTCCTGAAGGACGTCTGGCCAACGAACCACGAGATCCAGGAGTTCATCGTCAAGAACGTGACCGGCGAAATGTTCGCCTCCAAGTACGCCAACGTCTTCGAGGGCGACGAAAACTGGAAGGCCATCAAGACGTCGACCGGCCTGACCTACAATTGGGACTCCGGCTCAACCTACGTCCAGAACCCGCCCTACTTCGAAGGCATGACGGCCGAACCGAAACCCGTCGAGGACATCATCAACGCGCGTATCCTCGGCCTCTTCGGCGACAAGATCACCACCGACCACATCTCCCCTGCCGGCTCCATCAAGAAGGAAAGCCCGGCTGGTGACTACCTGCTCGAACGCCAGGTCCGCCCGCAGGACTTCAACCAGTACGGCACCCGCCGCGGGAACCACCAGGTCATGATGCGCGGCACGTTCGGCAACATCCGGATCAAGAACCAGATGGTGCACGACGACGCCGGCAACGTGGTCGAGGGCGGCTACACCATCCATCACCCCTCTGGCGAGCGGATGTACATTTTCGATGCAGCCGAACGCTACCACGCTGAAGGCGTGCCGTTGGTCGTCATGGCCGGCGTCGAATACGGCAACGGCTCATCACGCGACTGGGCGGCCAAAGGCACCAACCTGCTCGGCGTCCGCGCGGTGATTGCCCAATCCTTCGAACGCATCCACCGCTCGAACCTGGTCGGCATGGGCGTCATCCCGTTCACCTTCATGGAAGGCCAGGGCTGGCAGGAACTCGGCATCAAGGGCGACGAGCAGATCACCATCGAGGGCTTGACCGAAATCACCCCGCGCATGGAAACGGTCGCCAAGCTCACCAAAGCCGATGGCACGACGTCGGAAATCCCGCTGCTCTGCCGGATCGACACGCTCGATGAACTCGAGTACGTCCGCAACGGCGGCATCCTGCACTACGTGCTGCGCAATCTCGCCAAGGCGGCGTGATCCCCTTCAGCTTCGGGTAACGTCTCCCCGCGCTGAGAATTCTCGAACCGGGCCACCTCCGTGGCCCGGTTTTTTTAGGCCCGGCCGGCCCGGACCCGCCCCTGTAACCCATTCGTGACTGGCACTTGAGCGCCATAGAAAAGATAACAATCCGAATGGAATTATCCGTGAGGAGGAACTCAGAAGCGATGACCCGTACGGTGGCCGCAACCTTTGCGTTGGCTCTCACGGCACTGCTGACAAGCGTCCTCGAGGCACCCGCCGCGGACACGAACAGCGCCAAACCCGTCATCGAACTCTTCACCAGCCAGGGCTGTTCATCCTGCCCTCCCGCCGACAAACTGCTCGCTGAGCTTGCCAAACGCGATGACATCATCGCGCTCTCCTACAACGTCGACTACTGGGACTATCTCGGCTGGAAGGACACCCTCGCCAGTCCCGCCAACACCAAGCGCCAATACGCCTATGCCCGCGCCCGCGGCGACGGCAAGGTCTACACACCGCAGGTCATCGTTGATGGCTTGCGCCACGTCGTGGGCAGCCGCGCCGACAAGATCACGTCGGCACTCGCGGCGACAGAAAAGCACCGCAACAGCAACACCGTCTCGATGGACGTGACGACAACCGAGACCGAATTGCTGATCAACCTGGACGGCACGGCGCCGGCGGCAGCAAAATCCGCCACCATATTCATCGCCACGGTCCAACCGGCGGTGAAAGTGAAGATCAAACGCGGCGAAAACCACGGCCGCCGGATCACCTATCACAACGTCGTCCGCAAGCTCGCCGCGGTCGCAACATGGTCGGGTGGCCCGAAGCGCATCACCCTCAAGCGCCGCGACATCGCCGGCAAGTCGGGTGAGCGCAACGTCGTACTGGTTCAGGCGAACGGCCCCGGCGCCGTCCTTGCCGCTGCTTGGGCGCCCGGCACAGAATAATAATCCCAGGCGATCGACCGCACCGCTATCACAAAGAAATCGGCGCCGCCTCGTTTGGGGGAAACGAGACGACGCCGCAAAGTATTTGGAGATGGCTATATTGGCAGCCGGTCCGATCCGGGGAGAGAAGACTCGGAGGACTTGGGGGGCTGAGCTCCGAGACTGAACCGGACCGAACCGAACTGCCGATGGTTATGTTCTACCCACCGACTTAGGCTCAGGATGGGAAATAATATGTCTCTTTCGTGATATTTATTTCGAGATATTGCAGATTTCGCCACAATCTGACGGGCACCGCAGCACCGGGCCGCCTGCCGGGACAATGCCTCCGCCCTCTTGCATTCGCCCGCCATCCCATCGACTATGACAAGTCAATGAACAAACGCGGCGCCTTAAAGAGGGAGGCAGGCTTGACCGACAGCGCGAATGATAGCGACCCAATAGTTCTGCGCCCGTCCATCACGGGCAAAGTTACGCGCATCACGTCCTCAAACGCATCACAGACGAAACGCCCGGTCACCTTCGACCGCCACGAACTCAACACCATCCTGAATGTCTATGGCCGCAAGGTCGCCGCCGGCGAATGGCGCGACTATGCCCTCGACATGGAAAAAGAGCGCGCCGTCTTCTCTGTCTTCCGGCGCACCAGCGAGATGCCGATCTATCGCATCGAGAAAAACCCCAAACTCGCCCGCAAGCAGGGGGCCTACAGCGTCATCTCCGCCGGTGGCCAGATCCTGAAGCGCGGCCCCGACTTGAAGCGCGTCCTCGCGATCTTCGAAAAGCGGCTGACCCTCGTCGAGTACTGACACCAGCCACGCTTGGCCCGAACCGCCACGCAAACCCACTTCCAAACGCGAAAAGGCCCCGTCGAAACGGGGCCTTTCCTCATCTCACGTCGCTGTTGCGAACGGGATTGCGACTATTCGCGATCGCCGAAGAGATACAGCAGCGACTGGAACATGTTGATGAAGTCCAGGTACAGGTTGAGCGCACCCATGATCGCCGTCTTGGCAGCAAGCTCTGCGTTGCCGGCAACTTCATAGTAGCCGTCCTTGATCCGCTGCGTGTCGTAAGCGGTCAGACCCGCGAACACCAGCACACCGATCGCCGAGATCGCGAACATCAGCGCCCCCGACTGCAGGAAGAGGTTGACCACGGCGGCAATGATGATGCCGATCAGACCCATGATCAGGAACGAACCCCAGCCGGTCAGGTCCTTCTTCGTCGTGTAGCCATAGAGGCTAAGCCCACCAAACGCAGCGGCCGTAACGAAGAACACCTGCACAATCGACTGACCCGTGTAGATCAGGAAGATCGACGACAACGAAGCGCCCATCACCGCAGCAAACGCCCAGAACGAAAGCTGAGCCGCGCCGACGCTCATGGAGTAGACCCGGAACGAGATGAAGAAGATGAATGCCAGCGGTGCGAGCATGATCACCCAGCGCACCGGTCCGCCATAAATCGTCTGCCCCAGCTCAGTCAGCATAATGCCGTTTCTGAGCTGTGCAGCCGCTTGCGACGGATCCTGCGTCGTCAGCATCATCACCATGGCGTAGGCAACCACACCCGTGAGCGCGACGCCCCCGGCCATGTAGTTGTAGACCATCAGCATGTAAGAACGCAGGCCTTGGTCGATCGCCGCACCTTGCGTGCGTGACCCGGCGACCGAAAAGCGGTTGTCGTGTTGAGCCATTTCAGAGACGTCCCTTCTCACAATGGTAGTGGCCGCAAGAACTGTAGCACATCGTTAGCCATTAACGGTGCTGCCGTCGCCCACCTCTCTCGTTCTCCGGAGATGCGTGGTCAACGGACTTGGACTACAGGTATGTTGATCACGACCCCGTTTCAAGCGCTCCAAGCCGCCTGTTTCGCAATTATATTCGACCTGAGGCAGAAATTTGCGGCGCACCGACGACTTCCCTGCCCGCTGAGGTGGAGAACCACGCCTAAGACGTACTTTGCTGCACCGCACAAATCGCAACGGTGAAAGGCGCGAACCATGCCCAGATTGTTTAGCGGGATCGAAATACCAGATGACGTGCGAGACGTTTTGGCCCGCTTGCGCCAACCGCTCCCCGGCGCACGCTGGCTCGAACGCGAAAACCTGCACATCACCCTGCGTTTCGCCGGCGATGTATCGGCCCCAGTCGCGCGAGAATTGGACGCCAACCTGGCGAACGTCTCTTTCGATCCATTCCCCATCGAGATCGCGGGGCTGGCAACCTTCGGCGGCGATGAACCACGTACAATATATGCAGCCGTCAAGCCCAGCGATGAACTCGAGAAGCTGGCCCGCGCCAACGAAACCGCCGCCCGCCGTGCCGGCCTCAAGCCCGAAAGCCGTCGCTTCGTTCCCCATATCACGCTCGCCCGGCTTCAGGCTGCGCCGCGCATCGAACCGATAGCCCGCTTCCTCCAGCGCAAGGGCGGCCTTCGCCTGCCCCCCTTCACCGTCACCCGCTTCGTCCTGTTTTCCTCCAAACCAGGCACCGGCGGCGGACCCTACGTCGTCGAACAAGCCTACCCCTCTTCAATCGGCCACTACGACCACGAGGATTGGCCCGACTGGGAAGAAACCCCCTTCCGTCGCCGCTGAAACGAGCCGGCACCGGTCTGCTTCAGGCACCGAAACGTAACCATGCACGCCAGCGCCAGAGACTCAGTCCCAAATCAGAGAGATGGAGAGATAGATGGCCGACAAATTGACAGCCGAACAGCGCGCCTCGGCCCTTGCCGAATTGAGCGCCTGGTCACTGGTCGACGGCCGCGATGCAATCGCCCGCAGCTTCCAGTTCAAGGACTTCAATGAGGCCTTCGGCTTCATGGCCCGCGCCGCCTTGATCGCCGAGAAACTTGATCACCATCCAGAATGGTTCAACGTTTACAACAAGGTAGAGGTCACACTATCCACCCATGACGCCGGTGGCTTGACTGATCTTGACATCAAACTGGCCCGCGCCATGAATGATCTCACGTGATCAGTTGCCGTCATCTCCCGGCCACTGGAACTTCCGCTTGATCTGTTTGAGCTTCGGCGGCCCGGAACCCCCACCGGCTTGGAACATAGCGCCCAACCCGAATGCCGGCGGCGCTATCGGCTTCTTCGCAACCGGCGCTGGCTGACGCAGGACCACGCTGTGCGATCCTTGGAGCGATCCCTCGGCCGTTCCTGGGGACGGTCCCTGGGCTGCCTGGGTTACCAGCGAAGAACCTGCCGAGATTTGCCCCGCCTCGCCCTCTTTCGGCAAAGCCTCACCACCATCCCCAACCGCCGTTTCGCCACCGTCCGCCTTGGACTCCGCCGCCAGTATCGCGGCTTTTGGATCAAGCTTGCCTTCCTCGATCATCGCATAACGCTGATGCCGGCTGCGCTCCGCCTCACTCCACGGTTTCGCCCGGCACGTACAGCTCGTCTCGAGCTTCTTGCGATAGGCAAACGCGTTGGGTAACGCTTTGTAATTGAGACCTGATTGATCTCGCGCCTGCTCAATCGATCCGGCAGTCGTCGACATGAAGAAGAGCCGCGTCTCGCTATCGCACTGCGACTGGCACATCTCTGCGTCACGATAGAAACTGCGCCGTGAAACGCTATTGCTGATCGGAAAATAGAACCCATCGCAGAGCCGCACGCACATTGTCTTGTAGCGGCCACCACCCCCCGACGACCGCTTGCTCGGCCGAACGTCAAACGGGTTCGTACGCTCGTCCCCCGAAGCGCGCGGCGACTGCACGTACGGCGGAGCCGCTTGCCGTTTCGGCTGCGGTTTCGGCGCGAACGCACCGAACAGCGATTCAAGGAATCCCTGCGCTGCAGCAGGCGTTGCCGCAGACAAAACGATTGCAATCACGGTCGCAGCAATGCCGGACCGGAAGACAGGGTTGTTGATACGCATTTACGCTCTGGCGGCCAGGATACGCGGCCAAACTGGACACTGCACGACGCCCAGGCCCACTCAAACGTGCCCACGGCGTCTCGAAACACTCGAAACGCCATCAAACCAGGACTTGGAAAAAAATCCGTGAACAGGCGCACCGTCAATCGGTGATGTTGTTGAACACCCGTTGGCGCCAACTCCGGTCGCGCCGCTGACTGACCTGTGGGCGGACCTGCCGCGCCACCGGTTGCGGCCGTCCCAGTCCCATCCGCCGTGCCCTGTCGGGCCGGATCACGTTGACCCCGAACGGCTGGGCGCTACCGCTGCCCGAACCGTCATCGGACACGGCCGCGGTTTCGGTCTCGCCGTCTGGTTCAGTCTGCGGCGCCGGCCGCACGATACGCCAGCTCTTGCTCTGGTTAGCGTCTCGCCCCTTGCGCTCTTGACGCTGAGCGATCCTCGCTGCCTTTTTCTGCCACTCCTCGGTGGCGTACATCGCATGGCGCTCACGCGCATCATCCGTCCAAGGCTGCGCCTGGCATTGGCACGACGGCTTGTATTCGGTCCGGTAGACGTAGGCGTTGACGAGATCCTCATAGAGGTTGCCATCCCGATCCTTCAAAGCTTCCGCGTTCGGGTCGCTACTCGAATGGTAGAACAGCCGCGTATCACTCGCACACCTCGACCGGCAGACCTGCTCATCCTGGCCGAACCGGTCGCGCGTCGTCGAGAAGCTGATTGGGAAATAGTAGCCATCGCAAAGCCGGACACAAACCGTCCGATAGGTCCCGCGATCGGGTGACGATTGCCGCGAGCTGCGCCCTCTGTTGCCGGCATCCTCGGCAAATGGGTTCGACTGCGGCGACAGATAGCCGAGCTGCTCGCGTTGCTGCAGCCGTTGGCTCCGCTTCCGCGCCCAGTAGGCTTCGGAAAGCCAGTCGCTGCCATCCTGAAGCACATCCTGCGATGCCTCAGCCACCCCCACGTTCGCCGATATCGCACCGCTTTGGCCGCCCTGCCGCACAACGGCGTCGCCAATGATGACGACACCGAGCACACCGGCAAGAACCATCGCAAAGGCGCCGGCTGGAGACCGAAGATGAGCAAAAACGCTGTGACCACGCATGAACTTGAAAACGCTTTACTGTTTGGCCCGCGCACCACGCCTGCTGGGCTGACGCATGAATGCCGGGCTGTACTGGCTGTTGATACCCCGTCACGCGCCCATCCTCATCGACACGCCGCCAGGCGAGTAGCACAGCACACGGAGTGCGTAGACCTTAACAACTCCTCATCGTAAATGCTTGAACTTTATCTAGGTTCCGATTGTCGCAACGACGACGAAAAAGCGACAGGATTTCGGATGCCCCGCCCCGGTTAACGCGGCGCCAGCCGAACTGCGCCATCGAGCCGGATGTTAACCCCGTTCAGCATAACGTTCTCGCAGATGCTGAGCGCAAGCTGAGCATATTCTGCCGGCGAACCGAGCCGCGAGGGAAACGGCACGCTGGCTGCAAGCAACTCGCGCGCTTCATCCGGCAGACCGTCGAACATCGGCGTGTGAAACAAGCCGGGCAGAATGGCTGCGACCCGGATTCCGTCCTTGGCCAGATCCCGCGCCACCGGCAGCGACATCGCCTGAACCCCACCCTTCGAGGCTGAGTAGGCAACCTGCCCGATCTGTCCGTCTTCTGCTGCAACCGACGCCGTCGAGATGATCACGCCACGCTCGTTGTCAGGCCCGGTCGGATCAAGCGTGACCATGCCGGCCGCACACTTCGCCATCATCGTGAATGTCCCGATCAGGTTGATCTGGATGACGCGCGCAAACGACGCGATATCATGGTGTGAAATCTCACCCGTCTCGCGGTCCCGCCGCACCACTCGCTTGCCGAATGCGATCCCGGCACAGTTGACCAGAACTCGCTCTTGCCCGTGCGCCGCCCTCACCGCTTGAAGCGCAGCGTCGACGCTTGCTTCATCCGTCACATCACACTTGGCGAACGTGCCGCCGATTTCCTTGGCAACCGCTTCGCCGTATTCCTGGTTGACGTCGAGAATACCCACACGGCAGCCTTTCGCCGCAAGCGCCCGCGCCGTGCCGGCCCCAAGCCCCGATGCTCCGCCCGTGATCACCGCACTTACGGTTTGATTGAGTTCCATGGCGTCTCTCCATTTTTGTTTTTGACCGGCCAGGCCAGACGTTGCTCAATTTATCTCGACAATCAGCTTGCCCGTCGCAGCCCGCGCGTCAAGCTGGCGGATCGCATCGCCAATTCCATCCAGGGCGTGGACTTGCCCGGTGTGCGGCGCCATCCGCCCGGTTACGATCCACTCGAACACTTTCTCGATATTGCGCCGCTGCGCCTCGGGCTGACGAACCGCGGCCTCCCCCCAGAAAACCCCGCCGATATCGCAATTCTTGAGAAGCGCAAGATTGAGCGGAATCTTCGGAATCTCGCCGGAAGCAAACCCGATCACCAGAAATCGCCCAAGCCAGGCAATCGCCCGCAGCGCGGATTCGGCATGTTTTCCACCGACACAATCATAGATGATGTCCGGCCCGTTCCCGCCGGTCACCTCCCGAAGCCCCGTCTTGAGATCGATCTCGCTGTAGTTGATGAGATGGTGCGCACCGTGCTTCCGACAGAGGTCGAGCTTGTCGGCACGCGACGCCACCGCAATCACCTCCGCACCGGCAAGCGCTGCCACCTCGACAGCGGCAAGCCCTGCCCCACCGGACGCGCCAAGCACGGCAACCCGTTCTCCCGCCTGCATCCGGCCTCGATCGAACAAGCCATACATCGCCGTCCCGAACGTCACACTGACCCCGGCGGCGACGTGATCATCAACACCGTCCGGAACCGCGACCAGAAGCTCACGTTTCACGGCAACCCTCTCCCGGGCGCCACCCCACCCGATATAGCCCGCAACCCGTTGGCCCGGCCGGAGATCTTCGACGCCCGCGCCGAGCGCAACCACCTCTCCGGCAATCTCTGCCCCCGGCGAAAACGGCGGATCGGGCTTGAATTGGTATTTTCCCCGTGTAATCAGCGTATCGAGAAAGTTCAGCGCAACCGCCCTGACCCGCACGACGACCTCGCCGGGCCCGGCAACGGGTTCATCGAGTTCGACGATCTCGATCCCGTCAGGGCCCTCTAAACGCGTGCATATCGCAGCTTTCATGCTGTCCCCATCATGACACCGCACCAGAAAAAAGCGCCTGACCAGAGCATGAACGAAGCCAACTGGCCACCCACCCCTCGCGGATATTTCGCCATCGGCGCCGAGCGCATGTCGAAGGCGCTCAACCTCGGCAATCTGATGCGATCCGCCCACGGCTTCGGCGCCAGCTTCACCTTCACGGTCGGCGCCACCTACGAGGCCCTCGAAGCCCGCGCCGACACGTCGAAAGGCCAACTCCATCTGCCACACTATAATTGGTCATCGATCGGCGAGATGCGTTTGCCCGAGCGCTGCCGTCTGGTTGGCGTCGAACTCGTCGATGAGGCCATTGATCTGCCTTCGTTCCGTCATCCCATCCGTGCAGCCTACGTCCTCGGCCCTGAGCGCGGCTCTCTTTCCGAACCTCTGCTGGCGCGCTGCGATTATGTCGTGAAAATTCCCACGCGGTTCTGCATCAACGTCGCCATGGCCGGCGCGATCGTCATGTATGACCGTGTTGCCCACCTCGGCCGGTTTGCCGAACGGCCTGTCCGCGCGGGCGGTCCAACCGAACCGCTCGTCAACCACCGCCGCTCGTGACCGACGTGCAAAAAAGTTGTGCGCTTCGGACACGATTGATCAGTTTACGATGCCAAGAGCAGCTATTGGTCAAAAGCTGATTGAAATCAAAGCAGGGTTTCGGCTAGACGGGTGAGTGTAGCAGGGCATCCGGCCCGATCCGTCCCGAATGCGCAGTTGCTGACTGCCGCAACCAACGCCAACGATGACGAGGAGCCAATGCGCAACTACCTTACAGCCCTAGCCGCAGTGATCGCTTTTGGTTTGGCCGCCACCCAGCCGGCAAACGCCCAGGGCACTAAGGTCGTCAACACGTTCAGCGCCTGGACGAAATACGCCCACGAGGGTCAGCCCGGCGACATCTGCTTCATTACGTCCCAGCCACGCGAAACCAAGCCCGCCGACGTCGAGCGCGACCGTGCCTACTTCTATGTCTCGAGCTGGACGAAGGACGGTATCCGCAATCAGATCAGCGTGCTGCTCGGCTACCCGCTGGATGATCAGTCCGAAATCACGGTCAGTGTCGGCTCACGTTCGTTCAAGCTTTTCGCCAAAGGTGACAAGGGCTTTGTCGGCGACGTAACCGACGAACTCCAGCTTCTTGATGCGATGAAGCGCGGCAACTTCATGACCGTGACCGCCCGCACCAAGGAGGGGACGGAGACGACTGATACGTACTCTCTGATCGGCGTCACTGCTGCCATCAACGCACTCGGCCAGGGCTGCTGAGCCGTCGCGACAAGCGGCCGCCGGCTCTTGGCCGTATTATTTGCGTCGCCTGAGCTGCACGTAGAGCGCGCCTTCCCCGCCATGCCGGACATGCGCGGTCGTGAAACCGACGACGATCGGCTGGAACTCCGGATCCCTCAGCCACATCGGCACCTGCCGGCGTAACACGCCGGCGCCCTGGCTTCCCTCATAGAAAACCTCCTCGGCGCCGGGATCGTGAACACTTGCGCGGCGCCGGCCGCCCTTTCCCGTGATCACCAGCACCATCCGGTGACCTTTCGAAACCGCCGTGAAGAGGAACCGCCGAAGCGCGCCATGGGCCTCGCTCTGCCGCATTCCGTGCAGATCGACCCTTGCATCGATCGCCACCCGCCCGTTGCCGAGGCGGCGGACCGCCTTGTGATCAATCGCCTGCGGCACGGGCTGCGCCGGCGCCGATGGTTTCGGTTTCACCCCCGGCAGCGATGGCCGCGCTGACACCGTGTCGCGTCGATGTCCGTTGCCAGGATCAATGTCCCCGCCATCTGCCGGCTTCACGTCCCCCCGCGACGACTGCACCGCCGCCTCGCTGACATCCGTGTCGGGAACCCTTGGGCGGAACCGCGATGGCTCGATCCCCTGCGTAACGTGCCGCCACAAAGCTTCATCCTCTGCGGGAAGGCGGCCTTTCG
Source organism: uncultured Alphaproteobacteria bacterium (assembly GCA_963696075.1). GTDB lineage: Bacteria > Pseudomonadota > Alphaproteobacteria > Rhizobiales > Hyphomicrobiaceae > CAJQQK01. The sequence continues at coordinate 394,954 of CAVOJD010000008.1, forward strand.
CATCACGCCCCGCCCGCGTTTCAACGTGTGCCCGCGTCTCAACTTGAGAATGTCGTCGCCGTCGCGCCATCAGCTTCGTCACCGCTCCCGCGCGAGATCGCGCGGCACCAAACGGTAAAGCTGGCCATAATGACGGGTTTGCCCGGCCATCGCTCCCGCCTCATCACCAGTTCCATAGTAAATGTCTCCGCGCACCGCGCCACGGATCGCAGAACCGACATCCTGCGCCACCATCAACCGGGCAAATGGCGCCTCACCCCTATCAGGGTCGGCCAAATCAGGGACGACGACGAACATCGCCGATCCAATCGGATGCACACTCGCATCAACGGCAAGACTGCGCCCTGCGGTGAGCGGAATATCGCGTACACCAACCGCGCTCGCCGCATCGCCGGGGCCAAGTTCTTCGAAGAATATATAAGAGGCATTGCGCCACATGAACGCGCGTCCGCGCACCTCATCTGCACGCAACCACTCAGCCAGGCGCGCAAGCGACATATCATCCGCCGCGATTTCACCAAGCCGGATCAGTTCAGCACCGAGCGAGGTGTAGGGATGGCCGTTCTTTGCCGCATAACTGACCCGAACCGAACTGCCGTCGTCGAGTTCGATCAACCCCGAACCCTGGACATGAAGAAAGAATGCATCCACCGCATCCTCGAGATAGGCAAAGGCAAGCCCGAACCCGTCAAGGCACCCCTCTTCAATCTCGCGTCGGGTGGGATAGGCTTCCACCGTCCCGTCCTCGAGACGCCGGGCATGCGTGAGCGCATCACCGGCGGAAGCCCGAAGGGCATCGTCCACCAGCGTCACGAGGTCCGGCGGTCGCTTGAGCAGGGGAACTTGAAACCGGCCATGGCGATGCCGCGACCCCCGCAGCACCGGCTCAAAATATCCAGTAAAGAGCCCCGTGCCACCGTTGTCCGGCGACACGACCGGCTCAGCCACGAAATGCCGTTCAAAGTAATCCCGCGCGGGCGTATCACTCGGCGGCGGCAGGTCGGGGTAGGTTTGTCGAAGGATGGAAAAGGACTGGCTAAAGGCGGCCAATGCCGCCTCGGCATCATCGGCAGGCCAGCCATCGAGCGCGGCAACAGATATTCTGGCGCCGCTCACCACGCACCCTCGCCTTGCGAAACCATGCCAGAGCAGGCCCGTTATTGAGACGCCTGCGTGGCCACCAGATGCCAATTCGGATCCGGCGACGTCAGATCGCGCGCAAACGTCCAGATGTCAGTCACTTCATGGATCTTCTGCGGATCGCCCGAGATCACATTGCCCGATCCATCCATCGTCGCGGTGATCAGCTGCGACAGGAACTTCAGCGTCACGCTCGCCTCGCTGCCATTCAGCTCAGCATCGACGATGTCGCACTTATGAATGCCAACAAAGCTCTGGTCGATCTTCTCGCCCCGCGCTTCGCGCTCGTCGATCGCTGCAACGAACCCTTCGAAGACTTCGGGGCTCAACAGATCGCGCAGCATGTTGCGATTGCCTTCCGCGAACGCGGTCACGATCATCTCGTAGGCCTGCCGGGCGCCACGCGCGAAAAGCTCCGCGTCGAACGACGTATCCGCCTCAGCAAGCTTGAGCAGCCCCTCGCGGGCGCCAACGATATCGGCGCTCCTCATCTCAAGACGCTCTTCCGCGGTCTTGTGCGAGGGATCATTGAAGCCGGTCTGCTCGGGCCGGTCTTGCTCTTGCCGCGGCAGCGTGACGACCTTGTCGCCCGCAGCCGACGCCCGCTCACGCGCCCTCGCCTGGCGTTCGTAGCGCGCCTCATCTTCGTCCGGTGAACGATTACCGAGCACGCTTCGCAGCTTGATCACCACGAAAACCGTCACGATCAGGGCGACGAGCGTTAGAATATCAATGTTGCCGGACATTCTGGAGCCGTTCTCTCACTCAAAGATTGACGTCGGATATATGGACGAAAGCCTATCGATGCCAGGGCAATTATCGGAGATCGCAAGAATTATATCGCGACCTGCCAAACACAAGCCACCAGTCAACGGCTTCCGAACGGCAACCCTGTACACTGATACGGAATTGTCCAAAGAGACAGATCACCGGCGCCTGACCGGCCGCGACATCGTGCACGCTATCCCTCTCAACGATCGCCCGAAAGCTTACAGTCCAAGCAGTGTATATCACTCCTTCGCCTGAGCCTAGGCTATATCCGGCCGATCCATCACGATTGCATGACGCATGGTAAGGGCAAATGGTAAGCAAACAATGGCAACACGTCCTGCAGCCGTCCAAATCCGCCGGGTTGCCGTTACCTCGGTATCGACAAATCCGACGCAGACAGAGCGATCCGCGACATTGCCAAATCGCGACACGTTACCATGTGTGAGCCATCGCCCGGTCCAACCGGCGCCCCCTGGATAAGGCCTCATGTCATTTATTCTCTTCATTCTTTTTATCGCAATGCCCTTCATCGAATTGGCCTTGCTGATCTACCTCGGCCATCAACTCGGCTTCTGGCCGACGATCGCAATCGTCCTTGTAACGGCATTGGCGGGCGCCTTTGTTCTCCAACAGCAGGGCTTGCAGACGATGCGCCGCATTTCCCAGGCCATGGCATCCGGCGAGCCCCCGATCGCACCGGTCGTCGACGGCTTCTTCCTTGCAATCGCCGGTGCCTTTCTTTTGACCCCCGGCGTTGTCACCGACGCAATCGGCCTGTCCCTGCTTATTCCACCTGTCCGCCACGCGCTTGCCCGCTGGGGCGTCGGACACATGCTCCGCAACGGCACCTTCACAATCCACACGCATCGTTCCGGCGGACAACCCGATCCCGGAAACGCGGAGCCGTTTGAGGATCGCGGCATGCCTCACCGGCCCGGCCCGCAATCCGGAAGCGGACGGCCGCGGCCAAAATCCGGCCCCGGCCCCGTGATCGACGGTGAGTTCGAGGAGATCGACAAAAAGCCGTGATCGGCGTTGCCGATCGCAGTCGCGGCCTGTAAGCCGTTCTCAGCAACACGCAGAGGAAATGCGCCAGCATGGACGAAGACGACAATCAGGCCGCCATCGACACCGACGAAACGGCGTTCGAAGCTCGCATCGTGTCACAGTACATTCGCGACCTCTCCTTCGAGAGTCCCAGCATTGACCGCGCCCTCGAGGGACCGGGCAAGAACCCCAACCTCGAGCTGGAGGTCAACGTCAACGCCCGTTCGATGCGCGAGAACATGTTCCAGAGCGAGATCGAGTTCAAAGCGCACGCCATTGATGACGGCGGCACGATCTATCATCTCGAAGCCACCTATGGCGGTGTGTTCCAGGTCAACGCACTGCCGCGCGAAGCCCTCGAACCCTTCCTTCTCGTGAACTGCCCCTCGATGCTGTTCCCGTTCCTGCGCCGCCTGGTCGCCGATCTGACCCGCGAAGGCGGTTTCCCGCCGCTGTTCCTCGATCCGATCGACTTTGGCGCGCTCTACGTGAACCGCAGACAACGTCAGGAAGGCGCCGAGCCCGGTTCCGGCAATCTCATGAACTGACCATGCAAATTCACGTCAGCACGCCAAAGCCTTGCTAGCGCGCTTTAAAGCTCGCCCACACCGATTTCTCGCCCAGCGTCTCGATAAACGCCTCATGCGCCGCGATCTCTTCCGGCGTCAGCCGCGGCGCAAGCGGCGTTGGCCGTTGTGCAGCTTTTGCACCGGCCCGGCCACGCCGTTGTTGCTCGCCACTCGCCGCAAGCCCAAGATCGGCCTGCCGCTCGCCGAGCAACTCCACATAAACATCCGCCAACAGCAATGAATCGACGATCGCGCCGTGCTTGGTGCGCACCGAGCTATCGATGCCATAACGTTTGCAAAGCGCATCCAGCGTATTCGGCCCGGCCGGATGTTTACGCCGCGCCAACGCCAACGTGTCGACAACACGGTGCATCTCGATGGGCGGCTGCCCGATACGGCCAAGCTCCATGTTGATGAATCCGATATCGAACGGGGCGTTATGAATGACGAGTTGGTCATCCCCGATGAACGCCAGGAAATCACCGGCCACCTCGGGAAACAACGGCTTGTCTCTGAGAAAATCGCCCGAAATACCGTGTATGGCCTCGGCTTCCGGATGCACCGGCTGACCATCGGGATTGATGAAGGCGTGAAATTCCCGGCCCGTCGGAATGCGATTGTAGAGTTCCACGCAACCCAGTTCGACCAGCCGATCGCCGTTCTTGGCATCCAGCCCTGTCGTTTCGGTATCGAGCACAATTTCGCGCTGCATTCGCTCTCACCCTCCCGGACGGATCGCGCCCGGTCATCGCGTTATTGCCAAAGCCTGTGGAACGCGGTGCCCCGTCGTTCGCGCAACGCATCTACAATGGCATCTACCTGGGCGTAGCTCTCCGCAATCGTCAAATGCGTTTCCACAATGAAATCCGCCCGGCGCCGCTTTTCCACTTCCGGCAGCTGCCGGGAGCGGATCGCCTCGAATTTCTCCTCCGTCATGCCGTCGCGCGCCATGACACGCTCGCGCTGAACCTCGGCCGACGCCGAAACAACCACGGTGACATCGACTCGCGCGTCACCACCAGTCTCGAACAGCAACGGGACTTCAAGCACGGCAAGCCCGGCACCCGCCGCGGCATGATCCTGCAGCATCTGCCGTTCGGCCGCATGCACCAACGGATGGACGATCTTTTCAAGCCGCTTGAAGCCGCTCGGATCCGCCATCAACAGCGCACTGAGCTTGACCCGGTCAACCCGCCCCAGCGCCGTTGTCCCGGGAAAAGCCGCCTCGATTAGCTCGACCGCCTCCGCTGCATAAAGATCATGTACGACCTGGTCGACATCGATGACCGGAACGCCAAGCTCAACGAAACGCTTTGCGATCGTCGACTTTCCCATGCCGATCGAACCGGTAAGCCCAATCAACAGCATACCAACCTCATTATTCTCTCAAACCCGACAGGTACAACGGCGACATCCCCGATCGAGCCAGGACTTGGCTCTCTCAGGTGCCAATAACGCCGAGCTTCCTCAGCTCACCAAGCAGCGGTATCAACGGCAGTCCGAGAACAGTGAAATAGTCACCCTCGACCTTGTCGATGAGCTGAACCCCGAGCCCTTCGATCCGATAACACCCGACGGACTTCAGGGCGTCCTCCTCCGCGGCCGCCAGATAGCGGCCCACGAATGCGCTCGAATAATCACGCATATGGACGGACACCTCTTCCACATGCACCCAGTGATGCGTGCCGTCCTTCACGATCGCAACGGCGCTGTGCAACTGGTGGACTTTGCCTTTGAACTCCAGCAACTGGCGCCGTGCCTGCGGGATCGTCTCCGCCTTCGCATAGATAACGCCATCCATCGCGAGCACCTGATCGGCCCCGATGACGATGTCTGCATCCACCGACTGTGCGACATCCTCGGCCTTTGCCCGCGCCAACACCTCCGCCAGATCGCCGGGTTCGATGTCGGCTGCCTCTTCAGCAAGCGCCTGGCGCACAACGACTTCATCGACGTTCGACACCTCGACCTCGAACTCGAGCCCCGCATTTTCGAGCAATTGCCGACGCACCGGACTGGCCGACGCCAGAACAATTGATACCTTACGTGCTGCCATAGCCTTCTTCCTCGGGCGGCGGGCGCACGTGATTGTCGCCATAAAGCCTGATGATGGATGCGGCCGTCTCTTCGACCGAGCGTCGGGTCACGTCGATCACGGGCCACCGATTGCGCGTACAAAGCCGCCGCGAATAGGCCACCTCCTGCGCGATTTCGTCCCGGTCGACGTAGTTGTCGAGATTTCGATCGGAAAGAAACCGCACCCGGTTGCGCCGTATTTCTGCAATCCGGTCCGGCGAGGCAACGAGACCCACCACGAACGCCGAATGCGGCTCCAACAGTGCCGCCGGCAATGGCACCGATGGCACCAGCGGTAGGTTGGTCGTCTTGAAGCCGCGCTGGGCGAGATAGATCGACGTCGGCGTTTTCGACGTCCGGGATATACCAAGGATGATGATGTCTGCTTCATTGAGATCATCGGGCAGACGCCCGTCATCATGCGCCATCGTGAAATTCAGCGCGTCGATCCGACGGAAATAATCCGCATCAAGAATATGCTGCCCCGCAACGACCGGCGTCTGCGGCGCGCCGAGATAGCTCTCAAACACCTTCATGATCGGATCGAGCACATGCAGCGCCGGCACCTGCAACTGCCGGCACCGTTGTTCGATCAGTTGCGTCAGCTCTTGCTTGACCACTGTATAGAGAACGATACCGGGCGCGGACTCGACTTCCTGCAACACCCGCTCGAGCTGCCGCTGGCTTCGCACCAGCGGATAAACATGCTCGATCGCCTTGATCTGGGGGTACTGCACGGACGCCGCCTTGGCGATCGTGGTCAACGTCTCACCGGTCGCATCCGAGATGAGATGTAGATGAAAGAAGCTTGCGGTGATGTTTGACATTCAGACCCGGCGCCTCATTGACGAGAGCAGGGAAAAGATCCGACTTTTCCACTGCACGGCCTGACCAGGCCCGGATTCGAGGCCAACCTCTGGGTAAGCCGGCATAACTTTCCCCAACCCGTTCGCTGTGCGAAACTTCTGCGCCAGGTTATCAACCGTCGCTCCTACCCACGGACTATCCACCCGTTCTCCACTGTCTCGACAAGTTTCATCCATCAACCAAGACTATCCAAGCCCACCCTCATGTCATTGTCCAGAAAAGACGATTTCGTCGCTTGTGGTCTTTTCTCGCTGACACCACAAGATCTTGTCGGCTAAATCTGAACACCTGATCATCCCCTCGGCAGGCTGTGGAGTGAAATGATATCTCCGCAATCCACTGCCTAAGAGTCAGATCAAAAACCTATAACCAGAATCCTTCCTTACATAAGGGAAGGCACCCCTGTCGAAAAACATCGAAGGCTGACGCGCAATGAAGTTCATCAAGGTTTTCAAGGAAGGTCTTCCGGCCACCGAAGCGCCTCCCATCTGGCTCATGCGTCAGGCTGGACGCTATCTCCCCGAATACAAGCGCGTCCGGGCAGAAGTCGGGGGCTTCCTTGACTTATGCTACACACCCGAAAAAGCGGCCGAAGTCACCCTCCAGCCGATCGACCGTTTCGACTTTGACGCTGCCATCCTGTTTTCCGACATCCTCGTCGTGCCTCACGCCCTCGGCCAGGACGTCCGCTTTGTCGAAGGCGAAGGTCCCCGCCTCGACCCGATCCGCTCCATTACTGAGCTGCCCGGACTCGCAGCTGGCGGCGAAGAACGCTTTCAACGCGTCTACGAGGCGGTCGGTTTGATCCGCGACCGTCTGCCGAACGACAAGGCCCTGATTGGTTTTTGTGGCGCCCCTTACACGGTTGCAACCTACATGATCGCCGGCAAAGGTAGTCCGGACCAGGCCGACACCCGCAAATTCGCGTTTACCGAACCCGACGCCTTCCAGGCACTCATCGACTTACTGGTCGACACCTCCATCACCTACCTCTCGCGTCAGATCGATGCTGGTGTGAACGCAGTTCAGATATTCGATAGCTGGGCCGGCCCACTACCCGACGATCAGTTCGAGCGCTGGGTTGTCGCACCAACGAAGAAAATCACCGAGGCCCTGCACCAGGCTCACCCCGACATTCCCGTTATCGGCTTCCCCCGTGGCGCCGCCGCGAACGTCAACCACTACATCGCGACCACCGGCGTCGATGGCCTCGGCTGCGACACCTCCATGCCGCTCCACGTCATGTCGGGCGACCTCGGCCCGCGGCCCATCGTGCGTCAGGGCAACCTCGACCCGCTGCTACTCATGACCGGCGGCCCCGCCTTGGATGCGCGTATCCGTGAGATCTGTGAGGCCATGCGTGGCCAACGCTTCATCTTCAACCTGGGCCACGGCATCCTGCAGTGGACACCACCTGAGCACGTTGCACGACTTGTCGAAGTCGTCCGCGAGGCCCGCTAGCGTGCCGGATTTCATGAACACTCCAGCCGGCCGCGCCGCCATCGCACTTGCCCTCACGGCTGCCGCCGCCGGACTGCTGATGTTGGTTTTCGGCGCCGGCGCCTACGACTGGATCAAGGCGATCCACGTCATTGCCATCATCGCCTGGATGGCGGCCATGTTGTACCTGCCGCGCCTGTTCATTTATCACTGCGAGTCTGAACCCGGTTCAAAGCAATCCGAGACGTTCAAGGTCATGGAGCAGCGCCTGACCCGCATCATCATGAACCCGGCGATGGTTATCTCATGGGTTCTGGGTCTCTGGCTCGCGTTCCAGGCTGGCTGGTTTCAGGCGCCATGGTTCCACGCCAAGCTCCTCGCGGTTCTCGCGATGTCCGGCGCGCACGGTTATTTCGTCGCCGCCGTGCGCAAGTTCGCAGAAGACCGGAACGACAAACCCGCCCGCCATTGGCGCATCATGAACGAGGTTCCCACAGTCCTGATGATCATCATCGTCATCCTGGTGATTGTAAAACCCTTCTGACCCTGATTTTTTCACGGCTCCGCGTCAGTGCGGGCCTTCCGGTCCGCACAAAACTCTGGTAATCTCATTTAGGTCGAGCGGTGACGGAGAGGTTCACCGCCCCATTCCCTACAATCGACCGAATTGCAGCGCCAACTAGGCGCGCGCGACCCTCCCTTTGACGCATCCCCGGCACGACCGCCACCTCTCTCCCGCCTTCATCTCCACATGTGAGAGGTCGTTCCCGGACGGAGTCTCCCAATGACTGAAATGAAACTTCAGGATCTGAAGTCCAAATCTCCCACTGAAATCCTCGAATTCGCTGAAGAGCACGGCGTCGAAAACGCCAGCACGCTGCGCAAGCAGGAGCTGATGTTTGCCGTCCTCAAACAGCTCGCCGCCAAGGACTTCCAGATCACCGGCATCGGCGTGGTCGAAGTACTTCAGGACGGCTTCGGCTTCCTGCGCTCACCCGACGCAAACTATCTGCCGGGCCCGGACGATATTTATATCTCCCCCTCACAGATCCGCCGCTTTGCCCTGCGCACCGGCGACACGGTCGAGGGTGAAATCCGCTCGCCGAAGGACGGCGAACGCTATTTCGCGCTCCTGAAGGTCAACAAAATCAACTTCGAGGATCCAGCCAGCGCCCGCCACAAGGTCCACTTCGATAACCTCACGCCGCTCTATCCGACCGAGTGGCTCAAGATGGAAATCGAAGACCCGACCATCAAAGACCTCTCGCCGCGCGTCATCGATATCGTCGCGCCGCTCGGCAAGGGCCAGCGCGGCCTCATCGTCGCCCCGCCGCGCACAGGTAAGACGGTCCTTCTGCAAAACATTGCGCACTCCATCACCTCGAACCACCCGGAGTGCTATCTCATTGTCCTCCTCATCGACGAGCGTCCCGAGGAAGTCACGGACATGCAGCGCTCCGTGAAAGGCGAGGTGATCGCCTCGACCTTCGATGAGCCTCCCACACGCCACGTGCAGGTCTCGGAGATGGTGATCGAGAAGGCCAAGCGCCTGGTCGAACACAAGCGCGACGTCGTCATCCTGCTGGATTCGATTACGCGCCTCGGCCGTGCTTACAACACCGTCGTCCCGTCTTCCGGCAAGGTCCTCACCGGCGGCGTCGACTCCAACGCCCTCCAGCGCCCCAAGCGCTTCTTCGGCGCAGCGCGCAACATCGAGGAAGGCGGGTCTTTGACCATCATCGCGACGGCCTTGATCGACACCGGTTCGCGCATGGACGAAGTCATCTTCGAAGAGTTCAAGGGCACCGGTAACTCGGAACTGGTCCTCGACCGCAAGGTCTCCGACAAGCGCATCTTCCCGGCGATCGACATCGCCAAGTCCGGCACCCGCAAGGAAGACCTGCTGGTCACGCCGGAAAATCTGAAGAAGATGTTCGTCCTGCGCCGTATTCTGAACCCGATGGGCTCTCAGGACGGCATCGAATTCTTGATCGGCAAGTTGAAATCGACCAAGACCAACGGCGAATTCTTCGACTCGATGAATACTTGATCGACGTCACACCACCGGCTGAACCGGCCAATTTGATTCACGTGAAACAAATTGGCCGTTTTTCCCCAGCAAAATGATTCACGTGAAACAATCGAGAATCGATCCAGCGGCCGGGTATTGACCCGGCCGTTTTTTTTCAAAGCCTGTAACTTCCCAGGGAGCATTATGTTCCTCACCGCCCATTTTGCGTCCCCCGCCGGGCGCGCAGCATTCAGCTTTACTCTCTCCTCGCTTCCGAGAGCCACCCATTACGTTCGATCTATTCAGAAGCGCGCCGGCGCCGCACGCGCTGCACCGCGTGAGGCACACCCAAACTCAGCGCATAAAGCGCCCAGAGCACTGACCCAAGCTTGAGCCGCCCCAGAGGTTCCGACCCCGGACCGAGGCTCTCATAAAGCGTCCGCGCATCCGCCGCCTGGTGCTCCCCCACTTCGAGCCAAACGCCCCCAAGCGCGATCTGGTGGTGCCAGGCGACCGTCATGTGATGCCAATGCGGCAGCTCTGCGCGAATGCCCTAAGAATCGAAAAATGTTTTCGCGACCAGTACCTCGTTACAATTTCGAAATTGAGCGATCCGAACTATTATTCAAAATCCCAAATAGAATAAGAAATTCAGGATTGGTCAAAGCTGGATTTTGACCCGGCCAACATCTCGACAGGAACCTAAAACCACAATCCACCTTGCCTCTAGAGTCGATACAAGTCGATGTGGAGTCAAACGTTCTACGGATGGAGTTTAGCCAAAAATTTTGAACAGTTTTTGTTTCACGTGAAACAGATATTGAGTATTGCGCGGAAGGTTTACTTGCTGAGGTGGAACAGGCGATGCTGGCCAGGCGCCGTCCGTCACGCAGGCCGGCGGATGGGCCGTAAGCCCTCGACCACCGAAAGTCTTGATCCTGACCGCGCGCGGGCCAATAACTCCTCCATGTCGCGATCAAGCTCCACCATCTTCGCCCTGTCGAGTGCCCCCGGCCGCGCCGCGATCGCTGTCATTCGTGTCAGCGGTCCGGCGGTCCGTGACGTCTTGGCCGCTCTCTTGCGCCGCATCCCGGAGCCGCGCCGTGCCACGCTTGCAAACCTCACCGACCCAGTCACCGGTCAATTGCTTGATCAGGCCCTGGTTCTTTATTTCCAGGCGCCGCACAGCGAGACCGGCGAGGACATCGTCGAATTTCAGGTCCACGGCGGCCGCGCCGTTATCGAAGCCACGCTGGCCGCCATCGCGACTGTGCCCGGCTGCCGCCCTGCGGACCCGGGCGAATTCGTCCATCGCGCCTTCGTCAACGGCAAGCTCGACCTCACCGCCCTCGAAGGCCTCGCGGATCTGATCGACTCCGAGACCGAGGCGCAGCGTCGCCAGGCCGTCGCCGTCGCTGCGGGCCACAATCGTGCGCTTTACGACGCCTGGCGCACCCGCCTGATCGAGTGCCAGGCCCTTGTCGAATCCGCGATCGATTTCTCTGACGAGGCAGACGTGAGCGATACCGCCGTCGCCGCCGCCGATGAACGCGCCGTCACCCTCACGGACGAGATCCGGCGTCACCTCACCGGCGCCCGGCGCGGCGAGATCATCCGCGCCGGCTTCCGCGTTGTCATTGCCGGCCCGCCAAATGCCGGCAAATCGACCCTCCTCAACGCGCTCGCCCGCCGCGATGCAGCCATTGTCTCCGCCGAGGCGGGCACCACCCGCGACGCCATCGAGGTCCACCTCGACCTCGACGGTCTGGCCGTTATCGTCACCGATACCGCCGGCATCCGCGAGACGACGGGCGCGATCGAGCAGGAAGGCATCCGCCGCACATTCGATCGCGCACGCTCAGCCGATTTGATCGTCTGGATCACGGCGCCGGACGCAACAGCCGCCGTGCCCGAAGACCTGGTCCCCGAAGAGGCTGACCTTCTCATCCTTGCCAACAAAGCTGATTTGGCGACAGATCAGGCGTCGGACATAGGTGAACCAGACCTGCGCATCTCGGCGCTATCCGGGGCGGGCCTCGACCAGCTCTCACGCGCCATCGTCGAGCGGGCCATGACGCGCCTGGGCGAGCCGCACGAATTGGTGCCCATCTCCACCCGTCAGTCATTCCATCTGGACGCAGCCGCCGCAGGACTTGAGCGTTACTTGAACAATCATGCGCTTGACATCGAACTGCGTGCAGAAGAACTGCGGATCGCAGCAGATTCTCTCGGTCGACTGACTGGCACGATCGACGCTGAGGATGTCCTTGACCAAATCTTTTCGCGATTCTGTATCGGAAAATAGAGTCAAACCAACCGTTTCACGTGAAACATTCGAGTCGAACAGCATCGTTTTGCTTGTTATCTCTTGGATTCAACTTGGATAAAACTCCCAAAGCCTGCCAAGGGAGGCAAAACCTCACCTCCTCAGACATCCCTGCAGGTATTCGGTTAAGTCACATGGCGATTGCCGGATGAATCCTGACGCAAACGTCTTTGACCCGGGGCGGCCACTTGACTAGAACCGCGCATAACCAACGTTAGCATCAGGCAAATTACGAGAAGCGGTGGAGAAATACGGCGTGAGCACGAGCGGTCGTGAGAAGTTCGATGTCATCGTCGTTGGTGGCGGCCATGCCGGCACCGAGGCCGCAGCCGCCTCCGCGCGCCTTGGCGCCAGGACCGTCCTGGTGACCCACAAAGCCGCAACCATTGGCGAAATGTCCTGCAATCCCGCCATCGGCGGCCTCGGCAAGGGCCACCTGGTCCGCGAGATCGACGCCCTTGATGGTCTGATGGGACGGGTCGCGGACCGTGCGGGCATCCAATTCCGCCTGCTCAATCGCTCCAAGGGCCCTGCTGTCCAGGGCCCCCGCGCCCAGGCCGACCGCAAGCTTTACCGAGAGGCGATGCAGGCCGAGATCCAGGCGATCCCAAACCTCACCGTCTTGGAGGATGGCGTCGAGGATCTGCTCGTCGACAACGCGCGCGCCATCGGCGTCTCGACTGCTTCAGGCCGGGAAATCGAAGCCGGCGCCATCGTGCTCACCACGGGCACCTTCCTGCGCGGCGTCATTCACCGCGGCGATGAACGCATCCCCGCAGGACGCATCGGTGACGCGCCGGCTCTCAAGCTCGCCGACCGCCTCCTGACGCTCGATCTCAAGCTGGGCCGCCTCAAGACCGGGACGCCGGCCCGCCTGGCGGCCAGCTCGATCGATTGGAGCGGCCTCGAAATCCAGCCCGGCGACGATCCCCCGGTGCCCTTTTCCTTCCTGACGGATCGCATCACGACCCCGCAGGTTCCCTGCCACATCACCTTCACCAACGACAAAACTCACAAGATCATCTCAGATAATCTTGGCCGCTCTGCCATGTATTCAGGTCGCATCGAAGGTGTCGGCCCGCGTTACTGCCCCTCGATTGAAGATAAAGTCGTCCGCTTTGCAGATCGTGCCGCGCATCAGGTCTTCCTCGAACCCGAAGGTCTCGACGACGACACGATCTACCCGAACGGCGTCTCGACCTCCTTGCCCGCCGACGTCCAGGAAGCGTTCCTGCGCACCATTCCGGGCCTCGAGAACGTCGTCATCAAGGTCCCCGGCTATGCGATCGAATATGATTACGTCGACCCGCGCGAACTCGGCCCGACCCTTGAGGTGAGGCGCCTGCCCGGCCTCTATCTCGCCGGCCAGATCAACGGCACCACCGGCTACGAAGAGGCTGGCGCCCAGGGCCTGGTCGCAGGCCTCAACGCCGCGCTTGCGGCTGCAGGTGGCGGCCGCAACGTGATCTTCTCGCGCACCGACAGCTACACCGGCGTCATGATCGACGACCTCGTCACCCGCGGCGTCACCGAGCCGTACCGCATGTTCACGTCGCGCGCCGAGTACCGCCTCAAGCTGCGCGCCGACAACGCCGACCAGCGTCTGACCCCGCTTGGAATATCCCTCGGCTGCATTGGCCCGGACCGCGCTCAGGCGTTCAAGGCCAAGAGCACGGCCCTCGATGACGCCACGGCCCAACTCGAACGCCTCAGCCTCACGCCCAACGAGGCCGCCCGCCACGGCATTGCGCTGAACCAGGACGGCCGCCGCCGGACCGCTTTCGACCTGCTGTCCTACCCCGAAATCGGGATCGATCGCCTCGCCGCGATCTGGCCGGAGCTTGGCCGCATCGCCCCCCGCATCGCCGCCCAGGTCGGTGTCGATGCTCGCTACCGCGCCTATGTCGAACGCCAGGAAGCCGACGTCGCAGCCCTCAAGCGCGACGAGGCAACGCCCCTCGATCCCGACATGGATTTCGATGCCGTCTCAGGTCTGTCCACCGAACTTCGCCAGAAGCTTGCTCAGCATCGGCCCCTGACGTTGGCGCAGGCAGCCCGCATCGACGGCATGACCCCGGCAGCCCTCCTGCTGCTTCGCGCGATTGCCCGAAAGCGCCCGCAACACAGCAGGATTGAGACGGCATGACCGGCCCCGCCGCACGATTGCCCCGTATCTCAGGCCCGGACGACCTGGCCGCAGCCTTCGATCTCACTGCCAAGACACGCCAAAGGCTCGAAACCTACGCCGGCCTCCTCATCCGCTGGCAGCGCGCCGTCAACCTGGTCGCGCCCAACACGCTGCCCGATATCTGGCATCGTCACTTCGCCGACAGCCTCCAACTCGCCCGGCTGATCCCCAGCCAAAACGGGGTTTTGGCAGACCTCGGCAGCGGCGCCGGCTTCCCCGGCCTGGTCCTTGCGGCCCACTTTCACGACCGCGGCGGTCCGCGCGTCATTCTCGTGGAAAGCGACCAGCGCAAGGCCGCATTTCTGCGCGAAGCAGCCCGTGCGATGGAAATCTCTGTGGAGATCTTGTCGACACGAATCGAAAGCGATGCGAATCTAGCTGTGCTTCGTTGCGTCGATTTCGTAACTGCGCGCGCGCTTGCGCCATTACCGCGCTTGTTTTCTTTCGTATCTCCGTTCCTGGCGCCATCTGCGGTCGGCGTCTTTCTCAAGGGCCGCAATGCTGCGCGCGAGATCGAAGAAGCACTGGAAACTTGGTCCTTTGCGCTGGAGACGTATCCCAGCATGACGGAGGACGAAGCCTCCATTCTCATGGTCCGTGCCATCCGGCCGCGGTCCGGTACCGGCCAGCAAACGGAGTGATGTGACATGGCGGAGTATCAGACAGGGGTTCGGGTTCTCAGCGTCGCCAACCAGAAGGGTGGCGTCGGCAAGACCACGACCGCGATCAATCTCGGCACCGCCCTTGCCGCAATCGGCGAGAAGGTGATGGTCATCGACATGGACCCTCAGGGTAATGCGTCGACCGGCCTTGGTGTGCCGCCGGGCAGCCGCTCCAAGACCTCCTTCAGTGTGCTGGCCGGCGAGGCATCGGCCCTTCAGGCAGCCGTGCCAACCGCGGTGCCGAACCTTTTCGTCATCCCGGGCAATGCCGATCTTGTCGGCTTCGAAACCGAGTATATGAGCGACCGCAACCGCGCCTTCCGGCTGCGCGATACCTTGACGGCAAT
The DNA here is from genome assembly GCA_963696075.1 of uncultured Alphaproteobacteria bacterium. Classification (GTDB taxonomy): domain Bacteria; phylum Pseudomonadota; class Alphaproteobacteria; order Rhizobiales; family Hyphomicrobiaceae; genus CAJQQK01. Next base: position 410,398 of record CAVOJD010000008.1, read on the forward strand.
GCAGGGTGAGCAGCGCGCCCGCCCCACTGAGGCGCCGTTCACCTATGTCTTGATCGACTGCCCGCCCTCGCTCAACCTGCTCACGGTCAATGCCCTCGTCGCGTCCAACGGGGTCATTGTTCCGGTTCAGTGCGAGTTCTTCGCGCTGGAAGGGATTTCCCAGCTCAACGATTCCATTCAGCAGATCCGCGCCTCCCTCAATCCGGATCTGACCATCCAGGGCGTCGTGCTCACGATGCACGATGCCCGCACCGGCCTCGCCCGCGAGGTTGCCGCCGAAGTCCGCGCATTCTTCGGCGCCAAGGTCTATGAGACCGTCATTCCGCGCAACGTGCGGGTCGCCGAAGCACCCTCATTCGGCAAGCCCATTCTTCTCTATGACTATGACTGCCCCGGCAGTCAGGCCTATATCCAGCTGGCGAGCGAAATTATCGACCGTGAAAACGATGGAATCCGCGCGGCTTGACCGTGCGCGTGCTCAACAGCATTACGAGGAAGCGTTTCGATGACATGGGGTAGGGGATGGCGGTAGTTCAGCACAAGGGCCAGGGCCGGTTGGGACGCGGTCTTGCATCGTTGATTGGAGAGCAGGGACCTTCGCAGCCAAGGCTGCCGCCGGAAGGTGTCCAACGCATCGTGCCGATCGACCAGGTCCAACCGGGCCCGTTCAATCCACGCAAGGCCTTCCGGGATGATGAACTCGACGAACTGGCCGAATCGATCCGCCAGAAAGGTCTCGTCCAGCCTCTCATCGTGCGGGAGACGAACGACAACCGCTTCGAGATCGTCGCCGGCGAGCGCCGTTGGCGGGCCGCCCAGCGGGCCGGCGTTCACATGGTGCCGGTCATCATTCGCGAGCTGAACGACCAGGAAGTCCTCGAGCTCGCCATCATCGAGAACGTCCAGCGCGCCGACCTCAATGCCATCGAGGAAGCCGGCGGCTACCGCGACCTGATCGAGCGCTTCGGCTACACTCAGGACCGCCTTTCCGAAGTCATCGGCAAGAGCCGGTCGCACCTTGCCAACACGCTGCGTCTTCTGAAATTGCCCGACGCCGTCCGCGAACACGTCGCCGAGGGCCGGATGACGGCCGGCCATGCCCGCCCCCTCGTCGGTCGCGAGGACGCCGCTGAGCTGGCCGACATGATCATCGCGAAGGATCTCACCGTCCGTGAAGTCGAGGCTTTGGTCCAGCGTGCAGACCTGCGCAAGGAGCAACCACAACTTCGCAAGGTCCACGAAAAAGACCCTGACACCCGCGCCTTCGAAACGGAGGTGTCCAATATTCTGGGTCTCAAGGTCGAGATCCGCCCGGGTTCCGGCGAGACCGGCGCCCTGACGATCCGCTACACGGACTTCGACCAGCTCGATTATCTACGGATGCTGCTGGTCGGTGAGAGGCGCTAGGCCAGGCTGACGTCCAGGAAGCCAAACAAGCCCGCTCCACCATACGGTCGAGCGGGCTTTTTGTTGTCAGCGCACGGCACCCCAAGACTGCTTGTCTCCAACGGACACGGCACGCGATCGGCCCTGCTGAGTCACCACGGCGGCTGCATGCAATGAACCCGCCTGCATCCAGAAATCTGATGCCGTCAGGACGTCGCGTCACAACCCATCACTCGCCTCAATAAATGTGAACAACATTCACAAAATAACCCAAGCACATCGTGAACAATGTTCGAGAAATCGAAAGAAACCATATGCAACTCATCGCCCTCTAAAATCCCGGCACGACCAATGCAATAACCCCCACCACCGAGACACTATCCACCGGCCGCCGAGTAAGTCGAAGTAAGCCCAAGTAAGTCCATGTAGGCCCGCGCCCATCACACCTAGCGCACGCGCCGGCCGCCGCTCCGCCCGAACCCAGGACCATATCGATGAACCTCGCCGCCCTCGAAACCCTGGCCGCCACCATCACAAGAGCGCCGCACGGCCGAGGCAGAGTCGTCCTACACCCGCCAATTACTCGACGCCGGCGTCCCGAAGTGCGCCAAGAAGCTGGGCGAAGAGGCAACCGAGGTCGTCATCGCAGCCCTGAGCGAAGACGATGCCGCGCTTCATGGTGAGGCAGCCGACCTGATCTACCACCTCCTTGTCCTGCTTGAAGCCCGCGACACCAGCCTCGGCCCCGTCCTCGATGTCCTCGCCGAACGCCACGGCATTTCCGGCATCACCGAAAAAGCCTCGCGAAAACAAGTCTGATCGCCGTATAATCCAGCCCAAGCCCGGAAGATCGCCTTCCGGCAACGCATGTGTTTGCAAAATGATTCCAGAGACGACCTTAGACGCGGCACTCACCGGAGCAGATAAATCGCCGGATGCCAGCGAACTGCCCTATTCGCCCTATCGGGTCTTCAGCCGGGCGGAATGGTCGAAACTGCGCGCCGACACGCCAATGACCATCGTACCGAAGGATCTCGAGGCCCTCTCAGGCCTTATTGAAGATCTTTCGATCGAGGAGATCGAAGAGATCTACCTGCCGATGTCCCGCTTGTTGAACCTCTACGTCCAGGCCTCCCAGGAGCTCCGCGCGGTCTCCGCCACCTTTCTCGGCCATCGCGACGACAAGATCCCCTTCATCATCGGCATCGCAGGCTCCGTCGCCGTCGGCAAATCGACCACTGCCCGCGTCCTTCGCGCCCTCCTCGCCCGCTGGCCCGACCACCCCCGCGTCGATCTCGTCACGACCGATGGCTTTCTGTTTCCCAACGCTGAGCTTGAAGAGCGCGGGCTGATGTCCCGCAAAGGTTTCCCCGAAAGTTTCGACACCCGCCGTCTGCTCGAGTTTCTGGGAGAAGTGAAATCCGGCCGCAGCCACGTCGAGGCGCCGGTCTATTCACACTTCCACTACGACATCGTCCCCGACCAGAAGATCGTTATCTCGCGCCCCGACATCCTGATCGTCGAAGGCCTGAACGTGCTCCAGCCCGCCCGCCTGCCAAAGGACGGCAAGGAAATCCCCTACGTCTCCGATTTCTTCGACTTCTCGATTTACCTCGACGCGTCGGCGAAACTCATCGAGCAGTGGTACGTCACGCGGTTCCTCAAGCTGCGCGCCACCGCATTTCGCGATAAAGGGGCCTACTTCCATCGCTATTCCGCCCTTGACGATGAAGCCGCGCGCGAACGCAGCCTTTCAATCTGGCGCGACATCAACCTCCCCAACCTCTTGAACAACATTAAACCGACGCGCCGCCGCGCCCGCCTCATCCTGCGCAAGGGCGCGGATCACGCCATCGAAAGCGTCGCCCTCCGCAAGCTCTGATAATCCCGCGCCGCCGCTTATTCGGGGCAGCGAAACCCAGGACACCCAGGACAAAAAAAGAGCCGCTGGGGAAGCGGCTCATGATTAAGTTTTGCTCTGGTGTCCGGGATCGTGGCAGGTCCGAGGGCAGGGAAACATGCCTCGGGCCTTCGCCGTTCTCCCCATCGCGTTCTTGAGGCGGTGCCCGCGCAAAGTCTGCGCGACGCCTCACGTCAACTGGCGTTGGTCTCCTCTCCTGCTGTGGTCTGTGACATCATGAAAAGCATCTGAGCCAGGAGTTCCTGACTTTCGAAGCTGTCTGCTTCCATCTCATCATCGAAAGCGTCCTGACAGCGTACTGCGGCCTGAGCGAGCGCATGGGCACCGATCGCGAGCAGGCAGGAAAGTTCATTCCGCCGCTGTCGTGATCGGGATTGGCTGGAGCGGACGACCTCCCTGGGAGACCGCCGCACGGGATCGGGTGTCTTGAGCAGCGCCTGGCGCGCCGCTTCGGTCGGCAGCCGGAACGAGACATTGTCGTTCAGCTGTTTGGCGCCGGGCAGCCCGATCAGTTCGGCATGGATGGCATCTCGCGACAGATTATACTTGTCGCGCAACCGGCGGATCGTCGATGGATCGGAAATGCCAAGCTTGCGGATCGCGGTGGTCGGCCGCAGGTTCGGGCTCGCCTCGATAAGCCGCCCAATCTCCCGAAGGGTGCCACTATCGTCGATCCCGCTTCCCTTTGGTCTGCCACGCATTCTCTTCGTGCCGGACATTATTCTCAATCTCTCGTTCTGAAAGTTGTTTGTATTGCAAATAAACTGCCGCTCCGTTTTCGAATTGCCAAGGGATTTTAATTGTAAAAAGCGGAAAATAAAATTGGTTGCGGATGGAATCGTTGCAAAAATACCAGAATAGGGCGTTTCAGAGGCAGTTTGGCGCCTTTAATTGACCAGGGCGCGCAAGCCGGGGCATCGGATTTATCGAAAATCGCCTTGCCCCGACCGAATCAATTTGCGCGCGATCGGGAGTATTGGCACGCCTGCAACGTGCTCGAAGCCCTCTCAGATAAGGTCATGATCCGAGGCCAGTTTTCGGATGTCAGTTTCAGGCCGTGCGCCAATATGAGAGATGACCTCGGCGGCGGCGAGGGCGCCGAGGCGAGCTGAACGGGTATGTTCATAATTATTCGAATACCCATAAAGAAAGCCCGCCGCGAATAGATCGCCCGCGCCCGTCGTATCCATCACATGGTCGACAGGAAACGCATCCGCATGGTGCTTCTTATCACCCTCTATAATGACAGAACCCTTTTCGCTGCGCGTCAGGACCGCGAGTTCGGCGTCGGTCGATATTCTGGCGGCAGCCTCATCGAACGACGTCGTTTGATAGAGCGAGCAGATCTCATCTTCATTCGCAAAGAGAATGTCGATGTTTCCTTTGATAAGGGAAAGAAACGAATCTCGATGCCGGTCGACGCAGAAACCATCCGAAAGCGTCAAAGAAACTTTGCGCCCCGCCGAGCGCGCAATCCGGGCCGCCTCGCCGAATGCGGCCTTCGCCTCGTCACGGTCGAACAGGTAGCCTTCGAGGTAGGTAATCGCGGCGCTCTCGATCATCGCTGGATCGATCGCACCGGAATCGAGTTCGGGACTGACGCCGAGAAATGTATTCATCGTGCGCTCGCCGTCTGGGGTGACCAGCACCAGCGATCGCGCCGTCGGCGCACCGCCTTCGGCAGCAGGCGTTTCGAAAGCGACGCCGGCCGCACGCAGATCGTGCGTAAAGATATCGCCGAACGTATCCTTCGCGACCTTGCCGATGAAGCCGGCCCGGCCCCCGAGGCCCGCAAGCCCCGCCATCGTGTTTGCGGCCGAGCCGCCTGAGATTTCGATAGCCGGACCCATCGCGTCATAGAGTTCGCGGATGGTTGGTTCCTCGACCAGCCGCATATGTCCCTTGGGCGCATCGAACCGCGCCAGGAAAGCGTCGTCGCAACGGCCGATGATGTCGACGATTGCATTCCCAATGCCCACGACGTCGAAGCGCGTTTGAGCCATGATCGAGAGTCTCCTTGTGAAATGAAGGTCTATGCCCGTCTGAAGAAGCCCGCCGCGGCAAAGGCCCGCGTTCTCGGGCAGGCAGACGGTGGACCCATAAGGGTTTACCGGCGCCGCACCCGCTGGGCATGAGCTGCGAGGTTGAATAGCACACGCTCGACGAGCGTGTCGTCCATGGCGCTGTTGAGCCGCGCCTGCACCTGTGTCGCGGTCAGGCGGTCGAGTGCATCGCCCAGCGCCGCCGTGCTCCAGATCCGGCATTGCTGCTGCAACTGATCCTTGAGCTTGAAGTGAACCGGCGGCCGCATGCCGCGAATGGCCTCCTCCGCGGACTTGCCCTGGTCGATCTGCGCCGCCAGACGGTGCAGCCGCTGGAAATAGCGGATCGCGATCAGCAGGACGGCCTGCGAGTTCTCCCCCGCGTTGATCGCCCGGTCGAAGTCGTGGACCACTTGGGCCGACTGTCCACTGGCGGCCGCAACGGCGATTTCCTCAAGGCCGGCTTCCGTCGCGTCCCCGACGATCGCGAGGATGTCGTCTGCGGTGATCGTTTGGCGGCCGGCACAGTAAAGAATGAGCTTTTCGATCTCCCCGCGCGAGAGCGCGCGGTCTGCGCCAAGCCGCGAAACCAACAGCTCAAGATCGTCCCGCGACAGGCTGAAACCGGCCTCGCGCGTCATCTCCTGGACCAAATGCGTCAGGTCGCGCGCTTCATCGCCATAGCAGGGCACCGCCGCGGCAAAGCCCGCGCCCTCGAACAGCTTGCGCAGCGCATCCGACGCCTTGAGATTGCCAGCCTCGCACACCAGCCCGACCGCCGGCGCCCCGGTCTCGAAGATCCCCTTGAGCATGGCGGCATTGATCTTGCGCCCTGCCGTCGTCCTGACAACCTTGCCGCCGCCGAACATCGGTATCGTCTGCAACTCGATCACCAGCCGGTCCGGGTCCTGGTCAAGATCGCTATCTTCGATCCGGATCAGCTCCACGTCATCGCCGCTGCGCTTGGCAAGCGCAGTCGCAGCCACCTTGGCCCGCTCACTCACAAGACCGGCATCAGGTCCATAGACCAGCACCGCCGCCACCGCCTTGTCAGGCGCGGCAACGAACCGGTCGGCTTGATTTGCTTTGATCGCCACCATGGAAGAATGAGCCGCCAGCGAAGGGTGTCACATCCCGCCAGTAATCACGCCGGGCGCCCTCGAGGCAACCGGGATACAAAAGATGCTTGTGGCAGAAAGGATTAAAGCTGCTGGCGCCGGGACAGCGCCGTCTCGATCCGCGTGCGCACATCCTGGGCGACCGTCCGCGCCGCCCGGTTCTCCGCATCGCGCTTGGCGCGCACGTTGGAATAGATCGTCTGGAACCGCTGGAAACCGGCGCGTCCGAAGCTTTGCCCTTTCAGGATAACCGCGCCACCGGTTCGCTCAGTCAGCTGGAAGTCCGCATCCAGGTGATAAATCTGCGATTCCGCATCGCCTTGGGCATCAACCAGCTGTGACGTCAGCCGCTCTCGCAAAACGATATCGAGCTTGTAGGCCTTCTCCTGAGCCTCCCCGCCACCGGTCGTCTGGAAGATCAGCTCGTTGCGCACCCGTTGCCCGACCCGTCCGGGTATCGTGGTCACGGAGACCTGTGCCATAGCCTGGCTCAGCGACTGACCATCCAGGTTGGCTGCATACATCGGCCGAAAGCCGCCATCGCCACAGGCCGAAACCAGCGGCCCAATGCTGAGGCCGAGTGCAAGGGCGCAAAAAAAGCGCCGCGAGGCACGACGCCGGACCGGTCCAGCAGCAGACGCGCCATCTCCATGACCCGTCGCCGCGAGCCGCCAAGTCGCCGGGCGCGTTATGCGCCGGCCTGTCATCCCCCGGCCCATCATCCCCAGGACTATCCCCCCGGTCTAAAGAGAGCGTCTTGCCGCCTATCCGACGACATTGACGATCCGTTGCGGCACCACAATGACCTTCTTCGGCGATCGGCCTTCGAGGGCACGCTGGACGGCTTCCAGCGCCAGTGCGGCAGCTTCCACATCCTGGCTGGAAGCCGAACGCGAAATCGTAAGCTCATCCCGACGCTTACCATTGACCTGTACGGCAATGGTCATCGTGTCGTCAACGAGCAGCGCTGCTTCCGCGGTCGGCCACGTCTCATCAGCGATGAGTGTGTTGTAGCCAAGCTGCACCCAGCATTCTTCAGCTAAATGCGGCATCATCGGGCCGATCATATGAACGGTCAGTTCTCCAGCTTCGCGCAGTGCCCACGCCATCCCCTCTTGATCGCGTTTGCCGAGCGATGATTGGATCGTATTGGCAAGCTCGTAGAGCTGGGCGACCGACACATTGAACCGCAGCCCCTCGATGTTCTGGCCCACCTGCTGCAGCGTCTTGTGCGCCGCCCGCCGCAAAGCCAGCGCATCATCACTAAAGCCCGCAGGCTTGGCGGTGCCTTTCGGCGCGCCACTCTCGACGATTTCGCCAATCAGCCGCCACAACCTCTGGATATACCGGCTCGCACCGGCAACTCCGGCCTCCGTCCAGATCACGTCACGCTCCGGCGGGCTGTCCGAGAGCATGAACCACCGCGCACAGTCCGCGCCATAACCGGCAATGATGTCATCCGGGTCGACCAGGTTCTTCTTCGACTTCGACATCTTCTCGATCGGACCGATTTGCGCCGGCTGGCCGCTTGCGATCTCGGTTGCGCTGCGCTTGTCGCCTTCCCCCTCAATTGTCACGTCCGTCGGCAACAGCCAGCGTCCATCGGCCGACTTATAGGTCTCGTGGATCACCATGCCCTGCGTGAACAGCGCCTTGAACGGCTCCGCCAGGCCTTCGAGATGACCCGTGTCCCGCATCGCCCGCGTGAAGAAGCGCGAATAGAGAAGGTGCAGGATCGCGTGCTCAATTCCGCCGATGTATTGGTCGACCGGCAACCAGTAGCCGGCAGCATCCATGTCTGTCGGCTGATCGGCGTCAGGCGCCGTAAAGCGCACGAAATACCAGGACGAATCGACGAACGTGTCCATCGTATCCGTCTCGCGCCGGGCCTTGCCCCCGCACGAGGGACAATCGACGTCCCGCCACGTCGGATGCCGGTCCAGCGGATTGCCGGGCTTATCGAACGTCACGTCGTCCGGCAGTTTCACCGGCAGGTCTGCTTCCGGCACCGGCAGCATCCCGCAACTGTCGCAATGGATCATCGGGATCGGACAGCCCCAGTAGCGCTGCCGCGAAATGCCCCAGTCGCGCAGGCGGAAGTTCGTGCGCCGCTCGCCCGCGACCGCGCCGAACAGCGTCATCTCCGCCAGCCGGTTCGCAACCTCCTCGAACGCCTCTTCCGTTGAGAGCCCGTCCAGGAACCGCGAATTGATCATGGTCCCGTCGTCGACGTAGGCCACATCACCGACTTCGAACGACTGCGCGTCCGCATCGGGCGGCAACACAACGGGGACAACAGGCAGCTCATACTTGCGAGCGAAATCAAGGTCGCGCTGGTCGCCGGACGGACACCCGAAGATCGCGCCCGTGCCGTAGTCCATCAAAACGAAGTTCGCGACATAGACCGGCAGCTCCCAGTCGCTGTCGAACGGATGGATCACCTTGATGCCGGTATCGAAGCCGCGCTTTTCAGCCGATTCCAGATCCGCGATCGACGTCCCCGCCTGCCGGCATTCCTCGCAGAACGCCGCCAGCTCGGGGTTCTTCGCCGCCGCCGCCTTCGCCAGCGGATGATCGGGCGCAATCGCCATGAACGACGCCCCGAAGATCGTGTCTGGCCGCGTCGTATAGACCTCGAGTTCGCGCTGGCCCTCGGGCAGATCACCCGCCAGCGCCCACCGGATCATCAGGCCCTCCGACCGCCCGATCCAGTTCGCCTGCATCGTGCGCACCTTCGCCGGCCAGTCCTCCAGCGTATTCAGCGCCGCCAGCAGGTCATCGGCATATTCCGTGATCTTGAAGAACCACTGCGTCAACTCGCGCTGTTCGACCAGCGCACCAGACCGCCACCCCCGCCCGTCGATCACCTGTTCGTTGGCGAGAACGGTCTGGTCAACCGGATCCCAGTTGACCTTCGACGACTTGCGATAGGCGAGGCCCTTTTTGAAAAGATCGAGGAACAGCTTTTGTTGGTGCCGGTAATAGGCGACATCGCAGGTCGCGAATTCCTTCGACCAGTCGAGCGCCAGCCCCATCGACTTCAGCTGCGCCTTCATCGCCTCGATGTTGGCATAGGTCCAGGTGCCGGGATGGGTCTTATTCTCCATCGCGGCGTTTTCCGCCGGCATGCCAAACGCATCCCACCCCATCGGATGCAGGACGTTAAACCCCTTGGCGCGCTTGTAGCGCGCCAGCACATCGCCCATCGTGTAGTTTCTGACATGCCCCATGTGGATGCGCCCGGACGGATACGGGAACATCTCCAGCACGTAGCATTTGGGCTTCGTTTGGTCGTCGCCGGCGCGGAAGACATCGCCTTCCGCCCACACCTTCTGCCAGTGTTTTTCGCGATCAACGGCGTTATAACGTTCGCTGGCCATTGCTGGCTCCGTTCGCTGGATCATGGCCCAACCGCGCCTCGCGCCGGTCTGCACCGGCGGTCATGCTCCTGAAGGGTCGGGAGAAGTTAGAGCGCTTATCTAGAACAACTTTGCCGGTGACGGAAGCAATTGCGCCGCCCGACATGATGGATGACGGATCTCAACGATGTCGCATGCTGACCGGCTTGAAGCCGTAAAACAACACATTGCCTCGGCCGCCCGCGACGCTGGCCGGCGCCCGGAGGACGTCGGCCTGATCGCCGTCTCGAAGACCTTCGAAGCCGCCGACATCGTCCCCGTCCTCGATGCGGGCCATCGCATCTTCGGCGAAAACCGCGTCCAGGAGGCCGCCGCCAAGTGGCCCGGACTGCGCGCGGACTACAGCGGCGTCGAGCTCCACCTGATCGGCCCGCTCCAGTCCAACAAGACACGCCAGGCCGTCGAGCTCTTCGACGTCATTCACACCGTCGACCGCAAGAAGATCGCCGACGCCATTGCGCAGGAGATCCAGGCCCAGAACAAGCCGCTGGGCCTCTATATCCAGGTCAATACCGGCGAAGAGCCGCAGAAGGCCGGCATCAGCCCGGCGGAAACGGGCAGTTTTGTTACCTATTGCCGTGCAGAACTGAACCTGCCGGTTCGCGGCCTGATGTGCATCCCGCCGATCGATGAAGAGCCAGGCGTGCATTTCGCCCTGCTCGGCGAACTGGCTGCCGAAAATGGTCTCCAGGGCCTGTCGATGGGCATGAGTGCGGACTATGAGATCGCCATTCGCTTCGGCGCCACAGCCGTTCGCGTCGGATCCGCAATTTTCGGCGCACGCACCTGAACGCTAACGTGTTGACTGCTGGGCGCCTAAGGCAATGTTTCGCTCTGGCACGCTTGGCGACGCTCCCTTAGCCGCGAGAGCGGATAACTATGCCGTTTTTAAAATAAAAATGTACCTTATTGGAGTTGAATAGAGGTCGAGGACACGCCTCCGGGCGCATCAAAGAACATACAATAATAAAGGGGTCGATCATGATCTTGTGGATGGCAACGATAGCTATCAGCGTGTCAATGCTGGCGATTTCGGCCGCGATGGGGGGATACGACCCGGCCTTTGCAACCCTTCATCTGCTCGTCTCCGGCATGGTCGCCACGATCATGGCGCTCCTGGCGCTGCGCGAGGCGCGCGAACTTTCCAGCGACGGTGAGACACGCGGTCTGGTTGCTGCCAATCTGACCCGTCACATGGGGCTGCTCTGGGCCTGGGGTGCCTTGGTCCTGGTCATCACCTACGGCACCGGCATTCTCGCCTGGTCGGCTTGGTGGCAGTATTTCCTTTCATTCATGGTCTTTGCCGGCCTCTGCCTGTTCCTGTCGAAAATCCTCCAGGAAGACCACGACGCCGGACGCCCGGATGAGAAAATGCTGCGTGTCTCGCTCGCGCTGGCCGTCACCACCCTGTTCGTCGTCGTCGTCGCCTCCGGTGCCATCGGTTTCGCCCGTCTCGGCGGTGTTCAAGCCGCTGAATCGGCCGTCTGGGCTGCGGACCACGTCTTCGTCTTCGGGGGTCTGGCCATGGCCGTGGTCGCCAGCTATCTGCTCAAGACGTCGGTATCCGCCGCGGTGGAGCCGGCCGCGGACGCCGCGTGAAATGTTTCACGTGAATCCATAAAGTCACTTATTCGCACTGCCATCATCGCCCGAGATTGTCTCGGGCGATGAAATGTTAATGTCTCTTCACTGATTCGCGCGGGCCTTCGCCGTCGAACGCCCGCACCGGACCGCGTCTGTGTGCCTGGCCAAGCCGCCGGGACACCGCACATGAGCCGCGGCCAGGTCCGGTCGATCTCGCGCCACAAGTGGTGTTTTGAAAGTTGCGTTCCGAAAGTTGCGTCCCGAAGTTTCGCCGCTGGCGAAGCAGAGCCCGCTGAGGCCCGGCAAGCTGTTGGCTGTCGGCCCCCAAACGCGACAAGGGAGCGATCCGCTCATGGCCGATGCCACCTACTCTGACGACCTCCTGCGCGAAGCCGATAGTGCCGCAGCCGATGCAGCCCGCGAGGCGCACGATGAAGTCCTGGCGCGCGAAGGTCTCGAGGCAACTTTCGAATCTCCGAAACAAGTCCAAGCGCCGCGCCCGCCGCGTCGCGCGCCAGTCGACCTCCGTCGATGGCTGGCACCATTTCGTAGTCGACGTCTGGCTCGTCGACCTCAACCCGACCGAATTCGGCATCTTCAAGCATTCGCGCAACCGGGCCCAGTCGCGCCAGTTCACCAAGGACATGGACATTATCGCGGAAGTCATCGAGGACGGGCAGCGCACCGCCCTGATCGGCTATCGCAAGGACCTTTGGAAGAACAACGACGACGCCGGCAAGCGCCTCGTCTTCAAGATGTTCACCGACAAGCTCCACTGGCGCGCCACGATGGATCTGATGCTGGCCCGCTCGATCCAGCAGACCCTGGGCGCCCGCCTTCTCCCGGTCACGACCTACGCGGTCAACAATGCCGGCGAAGACCAGGTCGTCTACATCGAGCGCTCAGCCAACAAATGGCCGCTGCTGCCCGAAAACTTCTCATTCTTCCTCATGAACGACGGCCAGATGGAATTCTTCCGCATTCGCCAGGACTTCTTCCGCCTCGGCGATGACTACACCGTCTACAACGGCCGCAACGAGGAAGTTGCCGTCCTCGACGGCGCGTTCCTCACGATTGCGGGCAAATGGCGTGGCCGGGTGCGCGAGGATTACGCCAACAAGCCGCTCCTCAACACGCTCAAGCTGTTCTGCGCCATGCTCATTTTCAACAATGAGTGCCGCAGCCACGTCAAACGCGTCGCAAAAAAGGTCTTGCAAGGTGAACTCGATCCCAAGATCGAAAAGCAGGAACGCGACCTCTACATGAACCCGCGCCGGGTGCGCTGAGGCGGCCCAAGAGCCGGATCCCAAAAACCTGATCTTGCCGGATCCCGCCGCAGACATCATCTCAAGGTTGACGACGGACCGGGCCACTCCGGCCGGCAAACGGAGAGACACGATGCGCTTCCTGTCGGTGAAGATCCCTGTGGCCAGTATCGTTGCCTGTCTTGTGGCGATCAGCGCCGCCCTGCCTGCCGCCCAAGCCACCCAGACCAACGCGCCCGCTCCGGCCCAGCCAACCGGCGCGAAAGCTGAAACCGTCGCCGGCGGCCTCGTCAATCCCTGGGGTCTCGCCATCCTCCCGTCCGGCGACATGCTGGTTACCGAGCGCCCCGGCCGCATCCGCTATATTTCCCGCTCAGGTGACGTCTCGCCTGCCATGCAAGGTGCCCCGGACGCGCTTGCCACCGGGCAGGGCGGCATGCTCGACATCACCCTCGACCCGGCCTTCACGGAAAACCGCACCGTCTACGTCTGTTTCACCGAAAGCCGCGACGCCCGCACCAATAGCTCCAGCGTCGCCCGCCTCGAACTCACCGGCGAGGGTGCGGACGCCCGCTTCACGAACCAGAAGATCATTTTCCGCATGCAGCCAGCCTACCGCGGCGGGTATCACTTCGGCTGCCGCCTGGTCTTCGCCCCTGACGGCAAACTCTTCGTTACCCTCGGCGAGCGCAACGAACAGACCCCGGCCCAGGATCTGGGCGAACACCTTGGCAAGGTGGTGCGCATTAATTCCGACGGCACCGTGCCCGCGGACAATCCCTTCGTTGGCCGCGACGGTGCCCGCCCCGAGATCTGGACGTACGGTCACCGCAATCCCCAGGCCGCCGCGATCAATCCCGCCACGAACACGCTTTGGGTCGTCGAGCACGGCGCGAGAGGCGGCGACGAAGTCAACATCATCGAGAAGGGCGCCAACTACGGCTGGCCGGTCATCAGCTACGGCACCCACTATTCCGGCGCCAAAATCGGCACGGGCACCGCCACCGAGGGCATGAAACAGCCCCATTACTACTGGGACCCCTCGATCGCACCCAGCGGCATGGCCTTCTACACCGGCACCAAATACCCCGCCTGGCAGGGCAATCTATTCGTCGGCGCCCTGAAATTCCGGCAAATTCGCCGCCTCATCCTTGATGACGCGGGCGCTATCATCGCCGAAGAAACCCTTGTCGAGAACCTCCGCCAGCGCATCCGCGCCATCCGCCAGTCCCCCGACGGCGAACTCTATTTCCTCACCGACAGCCGCCAAGGCCAGGTCATGCGCTTGGTGCCGGGGGAGTAAACGGAACAACGTCTGGCTCAGCCGTCCAGCCCACCACGGCGTCAGCCCGATTGACACCCGCCCCCCGTTCCCTCATAAACCAGTCTCGTCTCAAGACTTCTGTCTCGAGCCGCTTTCTTGTGCGCGGGCCACCACTTCAAGGCCTGTGATGCCGGAAGGTCAACCTCCGTCGGCGCGTTGCGCTCACGGAGGCGCTACTGCTTTGTCCGAACTGAAACTCGGATTCCCAGTGGCGAACGACTATATCTAAGGCCAGACGCGGCACCCGCCGTATGGCCCGCACGTTTGATCGTCGTCGGCTTTTTGCCGACGGCGTGAATCAAACGTCGCAACAATAGAGACTTTTATGTTTGAATCGCTCTCAGAACGTCTGTCCGGAGTTTTCGACAAGCTCACCCGCCGCGGTGCGCTGACGGATAGTGACGTCGCCGAAGCGATGCGCGAAGTGCGCCGCGCCCTGCTCGAGGCCGACGTTGCCCTCGAAGTGGTCCGCGAATTCACCGACAAGGTGAAAGAGAAGGCCGTCGGCCAGGAGGTCGTGAAATCCGTCACGCCCGGCCAGATGGTCGTCAAGATCGTCCACGACGAACTCGTCGAGATGCTCGGCCGCGATGCCCAGCCCTTCGACGTCGGCTCCGTGCCGCCGGTGCCGGTCCTGATGGTCGGCCTCCAGGGCTCTGGTAAAACGACCTCGACCGCCAAGATCGCCCGCCGGCTTCAGGAGCGCGACAAGAAGAAGGTCTTGATGGCCTCGCTCGACACGCGCCGCCCCGCCGCGCAGGAGCAGCTGCGCGTGCTGGGCGAGCAGACCGGCGTCACGACCCTGCCCATCATCGCCGGCCAGACCCCGATCCAGATCGCGAACCGCGCCCTCGATGCCGCCCGCCTCGGCGGTTACGACGTTGTCATGCTCGACACCGCCGGCCGCACCACGGTCGATGAAGACCTGATGCGCGAGGTCGAACAGGTCAAAGCCGCCACCAAGCCGTACGAAGTCCTGCTCGTCGCCGACAGCCTCACCGGCCAGGACGCCGTCAACACCGCCAAGGCCTTCGACGACCGCGTCGGCATCACCGGCATCGTGCTGACCCGCATCGACGGCGACGGCCGCGGCGGCGCGGCCCTCTCCATGCGCGCCGTCACCGGCAAGCCGATCAAGCTGCTCGGCACCGGCGAGAAGTGGGACGCGATCGAGGACTTCCACCCCGAACGCATCGCCGGCCGCATCCTCGACATGGGCGACATCGTCTGCCTCGTCGAAAGGGCCGCCGAGACCATCGACGCGGAGAAGGCGGAAAAGATCGCCGCCCGCATGAAGAAGGGCGAGTTCGACCTCGAACGACCTCGCCGAGCAGATGGGTCAGATGCAGAAGCTCGGCGGCATGGGCGGCGTGCTCGGCATGCTGCCCGGCATCGGCAAGGCCAAGAGCGCCCTCGCCGGCGTTGACGACGGCATGATCAAGCGCCAGCACGCGATCATCATGTCGATGACCAAGCAGGAGCGCGCCAACCCGAAGCTTATCAATGGCAAGCGCCGCCGGCGCATCGCCGCTGGCTCCGGCACGGACGTTCCCGAGGTCAACAAGCTCCTCAAGATGCACCGCCAGATGGCCGACATGATGAAGCAGATGGGCCGCAACAAAGGCCTGATGTCGCGCATGTTCGGAGGCATGGGTGGCATGGGCGGTGGGATGCCGGAGCCGACGCCCGAAATGATCGAACAGGCCAAGGCCGCCGCTGCGTCCGGCAAGATGCCCACCGGCCTGCCGGGCATGGGCGGTGGTGCCATGCCGAAGGGCCTTCCGGGTCTCGGCAGCGGCCTGCCGGGCCTCGGCGGCAGCGGCCTCCCCGCCGGCCTCCCGGGTCTCCCCGGCGGCGGCGCGTCGGGCGCCGGCAAACGCAAGAAGAAGCGGAAGTGATCATGGCCAACGCTTCTCAGCCCCCAATGACGTCATCCCGGTGCTTGTCACCGGGATCCATTTTTCGGCACGCTCCATCGTTCCGGTGGATCGATGCGCCTGCATCAAGGGCCGCCCGATGACCGCCATGCCGCCGGATATCGAAACCGCTCGCCTCCGCCTGCGCCAATGGCGCGAGGACGACTGGCGCTCGCTCAGTGTCTTTTTCGCCGAGTCCGAAGCGACCAATATCATGGGCGGTGTTTCCGACGCCGGCTTCGCCTGGCGCGTCATCGCCTGTCATGTCGGCCATTGGCAGTGGCGCGGCTACGGCATGTATGCTGTAGCGGATCGCGAGACAGACGACCTCGTGGGCTTCTGCGGACCCTGGTATCCCGCCGACTGGCCCGAAATCGAACTCGGCTGGAGCCTGCTCGCCGACTATCGCGGCAAGGGCCTCGCCACCGAGGCAGCGGCCGCGGCCGACGGCGGTCTACGACACCCTCACGCGCTCGCCGCTCGTGAGCCTGATCGAGCCGGGCAATACCCCGTCGATCGCCGTCGCCGAACGCCTCGGCTGTGCCCTAGAAGGCGAAACAACACTCCCGAGCGGCAAGCCCGCCCTCGCCTGGCGCCACCCCGCCCCGGAGGCGCTGCAATGACCTGCGCCTTGCCGACCCTCGAAACCGAACGCCTCATCCTGCGCCAATGGCGCCGCAACGACTTCGAGCCGCTGCGAGCCTTTCTCGCCAACGGCGAAGCCAACCGCTACCGCGGTATCGGCAAAGCCGCGACCACGCCGGAAGCCTGGCGTTTCCTCTGCGAAAAAATCGGCGAATGGCATTTGCGCGGCACCGGTGAATTCGCACTCGAGGCAAAGGCCTCCGGCAACCTCATCGGCTGGGCCGGCCTCTGGCACCCGATCGAACTCGAAGAACCGGAACTGGCCTGGTCGCTGTTCCCCGCAGCCCAGGGCAACGGCTACGCCACCGAGGCAGCCGCTCGCGTCATGCGCTGGGCCGCGCATGACCTGGGCCTCCCGCCGCTGTTTTCTTTCGTCCACCCGGACAACCACCCCTCCCGTCGCCTTGCGGAGCGCCTCGGCGCAACGCTCACCGGCGAGACCACCCTTCGCGGCCAGCCGCGCCTTCTCTACCGGCACCGCGATCTGAACGCTGAAACCTCAACACAAACGACAACCAAACCAATCAGGAGAGAAACTGTATGTCCGTCGTGAAACTTCGCCTTGCCCGCGGTGGCGCCAAGAAGCGTCCGTACTATTACATCGTCGCAGCTTCCAACACCGCGCCGCGCGATGGCCGCTACATCGAGCGTATCGGCTCCTACAACCCGATGCTCGCCAAAGATAACCCCGACCGCGTCAAGCTCGATGAAGACCGCTGCAAACACTGGCTGTCGGTGGGCGCCCAGCCGACCGACCGCGTCGCCCGCTTCCTCGACGCTGCCGGCCTCGTCAAGCGCGAAGCCCGCGTGAACCCCAACAAGGCCCTGCCCGGCAAGAAGCGCCAGGAGCGTGAAGCCGCCGCCGCGGAAGCCAAGAAGGCCGCTGAAGAAGCCGCCGCCGCCGAGGCTGCCGCACCCGCCGAAGCCCCGGCCGAAGGTGGCGACGAAGCCGCCGCAAGCTGAGTACGTTGTCCTTCACCCACTGGTGTCATCCCGGCCGACCGAAGGGAGAGCCGGGACCCAGGGCAGCCTGATCGAGCGACAGTGTTCCTTGCCCTGGATCCCGGATCGCGCTTAGCGCGTTCGGGATGACACGGCAGCAAACGCCGCCTCACGACGTGATACTGCGCCAACTGTGACGGTGGTTTTTGAGCGCTGCCCTAGGTGCTTCGACTGTGTCATCCTCGGGCTTGTCCCGAGGACCCATGCCTCCGCGGAGTTGGCCTCCAATATCTGGCGCGCCAATTGCTTCATATGCCGTCAAACCTGAGCAGTAGGCGCGGTGCTTGTTTAAGTATTTGAGAGCCATCAGCCGATCACATGCCCGACACGCCCCTCATCCTCCTCGGCCACATCTCCACCGCCCAGGGCATCCGGGGCGAAGTCGTCATCAAGTCCCACACCGCCGAACCGGCCGACATCGCAGCCTACGGTCCTTTACTCGACGAGACCGGCACCCGTACCTTCGATATCACCGTTGTCCGTGTCGCCAAGAAGGGCGTTATCGCCAGAGTTGCCGGCATCACCGACCGCAACGCTGCCGAAACCCTGCGGGGCACCAAGCTTTTCGTTCCGAGAGACCGCCTCCCCGAAGCGGACGATGACGAGGTCTACCACGCCGATCTGATCGGCCTCGAAGCCGTCACGGCTGAGGGCGAAACCGTCGGTGAAGTCATCGCGGTGCAGAACTTCGGCGCCGGTGATCTGCTCGAAATCCGTCTCGCCGGCAAACAGCGCACGGAATTCGTGCCGCTCGACGACCATTTCGTCCCCGACATCGACATCGAGGCGGGCCGCGTCACGGTGGTGATGCCCTAATCTTGGCGCATCAGAGGGTGTCGATCGGCTGCCCGAACGAAATCAGCAATGCATCGAGATCGATGACATGGAATTCGCGCTGGCCGTACTCCGTATCGAACGGCGCGCGCACCCGTCCCGGCGGCAGCTTGTCGAGTTCGGCCTTGAGTTCCGCATAGAGTTCATCGACGTCGTCGACATCGATGTAGACGTGTTGCTGGCTGCGCCGGTCATGCAACTCGCGATCGGCCAGCACCTCGAGCAGACGAATGGCGGCGTTGTCGCGTTTGAGGAAGGCGTAGTTATCGCTTGAAAACGTGCACGCGAACCCCAGCACGCGCTCGAAGAAATCGATAGAGGCCTGCTTGTTCGAACACAGAACGAACGGCGTGATTTGTTTCAGCGTTGCCATCGGCACTCCCCTGTCCAGCGACGGCTATTAGTGCACAGTCTACAGAACACAAAAAGGGCCCCGTGAAGGGCCCTAGGTGCGAGCGTGTCTTTCGGGGAAGACGATATGCTCGGGGAGGTACTTCGGTGCTCCGGGCCATCCCGGCGATCGTTCGATCGCCGGAATAGCACCGTGAGCGAAAACTAAATGCCGCTGGCTGCCGGAACCGAACTCAGGATAAGCTTCGAGACCGATTTCCGCCTTGTCGAGTCCTTCGTACTCTTCCTCTTCGGTCGGTCGGAGGCCGATGGTCGCCGACAGCAGCAGCCACACCACGATGCTGCACACCGAGACGAACACACCGATCGAGACCACGCCGACGAGCTGCGCCATGAAGCTGGCGCCGCTGTTGGTGAGCGGCACGGCCATCGTGCCCCAGATACCGGCCAGGAGGTGGACGGGAATGGCGCCGACCACATCGTCAATCCGCAGCTTGTCGAGCAGTGGCACGGTGAAGACGACAATCACGCCGCCGATACCGCCAATCAGGATTGCCATGATCGGCGACGGCGTCAGCGGTTCAGCCGTGATCGAAACCAGGCCGGCCAGCGCGCCGTTGAGCGCCATCGTGACGTCGACTTTGCCGTAGAACAGCTGCGTCAGAATGATCGCTGCAACCACACCGCCACACGCCGCAAGGTTGGTGTTCATGAAGATCTTGGACACCGACGAGGCATCGGAAAGCGTACCCATTGCAAGCTGCGAGCCGCCGTTGAAACCAAACCAGCCAAGCCACAGGATGAACGTGCCAAGCGTTGCGAGCGGAATGCTTGAGGCCGGGATTGGGTGCACCGCACCGTTCGCCCCGAACTTGCCCTTGCGCGCGCCAAGGATAATGGCGCCGAACAAGGCCGCCCAGCCACCCGTCGAGTGAACCAGCGTCGAACCGGCGAAGTCTTGGAATTCAGCGCCGGCGAACGTCTTGATCCAGCTTGTGTCGGCACCGGAAGCCAGCCAGCCAGCACCCCACTTCCAGGCGCCCTGGATCGGGTAGATGAACCCGCACAGGATGACGACGAACAGCAGGAACGGCCATAGCTTGATGCGTTCAGCCAGCGTCCCCGAAACGATCGACGCTGCCGTCGCGCAGAAAACCATCTGGAAGAACCAGTCGGACGCGGCCGAATAGCTGCCGGGATCGTTGGCGGGGTCGGGAATGGCTTTCGGCGTAATCGAGCCGATGAAGCCGCCGTCGACGCCGTCGTACATGATGTTGTAGCCGACCGCCCAGAAGGCGATGCCGGCAATTGCGAACAGTGAAATGTTCTTCGTGCACTGCATCGCGACGTTTTTCGTGCGCACCATCCCCGCTTCGAGCATGGCGAACCCGGCCGCCATCCACATCACCAGGAAGCCGCCAATCAGGAACAGCAACGTGTTGAACACGTACTGCATTTCTTTTTGTAGCGCCTCGGGTGTAACGGCTGCGTCCTGCGCGAACACTGGCGTCGCCGCCATCATGGCGGCTGTAGCGCCAAGTGTCGCCACCGCACCGAGCGCGATTTTGTTGGTTGTAGAAAAGTTCGTCATAAGGCTCCCCTGATTGGATTCCTGGAAAATCGGGTGCGTTGTCAGATTGCGCTGTCGTCCGTCTCGCCGGTGCGGATGCGAACGATCTGCGAGATCGGCGAAACAAAGATTTTGCCGTCGCCGATTTGCCCGGTTTTTGCGGACTGAGCGATCGCATCGACGGCCTTTTGCGTGTCGTCCGCCGAGACGACGACATCGATTTTGATTTTGGGCAGGAAGTTCACGGCGTATTCCGCGCCGCGATAGATCTCGGTGTGGCCCTTCTGGCGGCCGTACCCTTTGACCTCCGTAACGGTCATGCCCTCGAGCCCGATAGAGGTCAGCGCTTCGCGCACCTCATCGAGCTTGAACGGTTTGATGATCGCACTGACCAGGTTCATGCAATTTCCCCTTCGCGGATCGCCTCGGCGCAACGCGCCGATCGTCTTGCGTCACCGAATTTGAGGACCGGTGGCGCGGTTACGAAGAGTGAATAGTCAAGGACTGTGCCAGTTGTTAAAGACTAGGATAAGCATATGAAAACAATACAAAAAGAGAAAATATGCCTGTTTCCTAGCCATCCTCAGCAAGAGAAAACAGGCTAAAAAGTAGGCAAAATTAGAAAAATGACTGAAAAATAGGCAGAGCCAATTAACGAATGACGTAGTCGGTATCACGCTGTCGCGTCAGGCCTTCCTGCGTCGTCGATGCGAGCAGCCGGCCATCGCGTGAAAACAGGGAACCTCGGCAGAATCCGCGCGCCCCGCCGGCCGACGGGCTGTCCTGGACATAAAGCATCCATTCATCGGCCCGCCCGGCCCGGTGCAGCCACATCGCATGGTCGAGACTGGCCAGTTGAATATCGGTATCGAACAGCAGCTTGCCGTGTGCGATCAGCGCCGTGTCGAGCAGCGTAAAATCAGACGCATACGCCATGACGCACTGATGCAGGCGCGCGTCATCGGGCAGCGTACCATTCGCTCTGAGCCAGATACTCTGGCGCGGCGCGCGCTTTTGCCGGTCGAGATAGCGTGAAATATCAGTCGGCCGCATTTCGATCGGCCGTTCGTGCTGCCAATAGCTGCGCATGTTCTCAGGCAGCACCTTGAGCAGTCTTTCCCGCAGCTCCTGTTCGCTCGGAAGGTCTTCCGGCTGCGGCACGTCGGGCATCTCCGCGTGATGCTCGAAGCTCTCCTCCGCCTTGTGAAACGAAGCACTCATGGAAAAGATCGGCCGCCCGTGCTGGATCGCTTTGACCCGCCGCGTCGTAAACGATCCGCCGTCCCGGATCCGTTCGACATCGTAGATGATTGGCTGGCCTGGATCGCCCCCGATCAGGAAGTAGGCGTGCAGCGAATGCGCCGCCCGGTCGTCCGCCACCGTCCGCGCCGCCGCCATGAGCGCCGTACCCAGCACCTCTCCGCCATAGACGCGCTGCCAGCCGTAGGCCGGGCTTTGGCCACGGAAAAGGTTCTCCTCGAGCCTTTCCAGATTGAGCAGGTCAACGAGGGCGTCGAGAGCGGATGGTCTCGCGGGAGAATTTGGCTGCATCGCGGCTTTGATTATCCTTGAGGGCGCCGGCCCGTCGATGGCGCCCGGCCTCGGCCCGCGACAGTTTTGTCACGGCTCAATCGCATCATATCCTCTCGGTTCAACCAACGCTATTATGCCGGCATGAGCGAACGAGACGCCCGATCCAGACGTTTTGACGTCATCATCGCCGGCGCCGGGCCGACGGGGCAGGCGATGGCGCTCGCTCTGGCGCATTTGCTCGAAGACGATGTCGCAATCGCCCTTGTCGAACGCGCCCCGCCCCCGAATGCCGCGGTCACAGCCGCACCGAACACCGCCGACCCGCGCGCCTGGGCACTGTCGGCTGCCTCGGTTCGTTTCCTCGACGCGCTTGGGATCTGGCCCGGCCTCGCACCACTGGCAGAGCCGGTGACTGAGATCGACATCACCGATTCGAGCCTTGAAGCAGGTATCCGCCCGGTCCTTCTTCACTACGAAAACACCACCGACGCCGGCGAGCCCGCCGCCTGGATTTGTCCCAACCAGGCTCTGCTGGCCGCCTTCACCACCGCTGTGTCCAGCCGCCCTGGGGGCGTCATCACAACCATCCATGATGCAGCCATCGACGGCTTGGGCAAGGCCATGGCTGGCCGCCGGATCACGATGGCGGACGGCAGCAGCCTTGAGGCGGATCTCATCATCGCCGCCGATGGCCGCCAATCGACCCTGCGCCGCCTGGCCGGCATCAAGACGGTCCGCGCCGATGCGCACCAACGCGCGATCGTCACCACCGTCAGCCTCGAGCGCCCGCATGGCGGTAAGGCCGTCCAGCACTTCCTGCCCGGCGGACCCTTCGCCATTCTGCCACTGCCCGGTCAGCGCGCCTGCATCACGTGGTCAGAGTCGCAGCAAATCGCCGAGGCCATTATGGCCGGCAGCGACGCAGCCTTCGCCGACGAGGTCCAGCGCCGTTTTGGCGGCCGGCTTGGCCGCGTAACGGTCGAAGGCCCCCGCGCCTCGTTCCCCCTTTCAACCGAAATGGCCCGCAGCTTCATTGCCCCAGGCGTTGCCCTCATCGGCGATGCCGCCCACGCCGTCCACCCCATCGCCGGTCAGGGTTTGAACCTCGCCTTCCGCGATTGCGCAGCCTTGGCCGAGTGCCTCGCCGAATGCGCCCGCGAAGGTCTGCCGTTCGACGATCCATCGGCCCTGGAGCGCTATCAGCGGTGGCGCCGCTTCGACGCGACCCTCTCAGCCGCCGCCTTCGATACCCTCAACCGCGTTTTCTCGAACGATGTCGCCTTGTTCCGCTCCGCCCGCGAAGTCGGCCTTGGGCTTGTCGACCGCTCCGAAACCCTCAAACAGGCGTTCGTCAACGAGGCCGCCGGACTTTCAGGTGACCTTCCTGTCCTGATGCGCTAGTCACCTTCAGCGCGAAGCCCTGGAGAGTCATCGGCGGGCGCAGGTACTCGTTCCCCACCGATCTTCTCGTCCTGGCCCAGGCGCGCGCAATGAAAGTCGTCTCATTCATTCGGGAGAACGCGCGATGGCTCGGTGCCGGCGTCTTGATGACGGCGTCTTCGAGCTTCGGCCAGACCTACTTCATTGCGCTTTCGGCAGCCCAACTCCAGGCCACGTTCGGCCTCTCCCACGGCGGCTGGGGAACGCTCTACACCGCCGGCACGCTGATGTCGGCGATCGTCCTGACCCAGGTCGGCCCCCTTGCGGATCGCTTCAAGGTTCGCACACTCGCGCTCGTCACTATCGCAGTCTTCACGCTGTTTTGCCTGGCAATGGCGGCCGTTGGCCATTGGCTGATGCTGGTCTTCGTCATATTCGGCCTGCGCCTGTGTGGTCAGGGCATGATGAGCCATCTGGCACTGACCGCTATGGGCCGCTGGTTCCGCGGCAACCGAGGCCGCGCCGTCGCCGTTGCCTCCTTTGGCTTTTCGCTCGGCGAAGGCTTGCTGCCGTTGACGTTCGTCCTTCTCAGCGGCGCCATTGGCTGGCGCGCTGGCTGGGTCGTAGCCGCCGCCACGCTCGTCTTCTTTGTCGCCCCCTTGCTGGCCCTCCTTTTGCGGTATGAACGCTCGCCGCAGTCGATGAGCGAGTCGCACCACAGCGTCGGCCTCGGCGGCCGCCATTGGACGCGGCGTGAAGCCATGCGTCATTGGTTGTTCTGGGCCATGACGCCGGGCCTGTTGGCACCTTCATTCATGACGACGTCATTGTTCTTCCACCAGGTCCACCTGGTCGACGTCAAAGGTTGGCCGCTGGCGAGCTATGTCGCGACATACCCGCTTTATTCGGTGATGGTCTTCGCGGCCAACTATGCCGCGGGCTCCATTGCGGACCGCTTTGGCGCCGCTCGCCTGTTGCCCGCTTATCTGCTCCCGATGGGTTGTGGCTTCTTCGTGATGGCAATCGCCGAAAGCTTTTGGCTCGGCCCATTGGCGCTTGTCCTGTGCGCCGTCACCCAGGGTGCATCGCAGGCCATGATCGGCTCGATCTGGCCCGAATACTTCGGCACCCGCCATCTCGGCGCGATCCGTGCTTTTGCGATTGCGGCAACAGTGTTTTCGACGGCCGCTGGCCCTGGAATTACCGGTCTTCTGATTGACGCCGGCTTGCCCTTCGAGACACAGTGTTTGTGGATGAGCGCCTACGTTCTGGTTGTCAGTGTATTTTTCATTGGCGTCTCGCGCGCCGCCCATCGCGAAAAGTACGGCACAGGCACCGTTAGTACACACTAGAAAAATTAGAGGCTTGCTGATCATCCGTGGTCAGCATTAAAATTTTCGAACCACACCAAAGACTTACAAGAATCATAAGTGGTGCAGTCATATTGAGACGATGTGGGGCCGTCCGTATTGCGACGATCCCGCAACGGACCCCAACGGCAATGAATTCAGCCACGAGGTTCATTGAACTAGGGACTCCGCGCATTTGCCAATCGGCACCCTGCCCCGCCTAACAAAAGAGAAAAAAATGAACGAACCCAAATTCAGGGACCACGTAAAAAACAAGGTCATTGAGGTTTCGCGAAACCTGCTCCGTGACAGCGGTCTGGCCGGGCTGCAGGCCCGCAAGATTGCCGATGCGTCTGGCTGCTCGGTCGGCACCATCTACAATCTCTACGGCAACCTCGACACCGTCATCATCGTCACCAACACCGGCACGCTCAGCGACCTGCGCGAAGCGCTGGTCAAGGTTGCCGCTTCAAGCGACAGCCTGGCTGAGCGCCTCGAAGCCCTTGCGATCGCCTATCTTGACTTCGCCGTCGAACGTAACAACGAGTGGCGCGCGGTGTTCGAGCATCGTTTCGCCGATAAGACCGTCGTCCCCGACTGGTATCGCGAAACCCAGACGGAACTCTTCGCAATTTTGGAGAAAATCCTTGGGCCCGCGCTCGCCGATCCCGTCGAACGCCAGGAAGCCGCCCGCGCACTGTTCGCAGCCGTCCACGGTATTGTCGCGCTGGCGCTGGACGAAAAGCTCCGCGAGTTCGACCGCGCGGCCACCGAGCGCCAAATCCTCTTTGTCGTGACCACCATCGCCCGAGGCCTGGAGGGGCGCTGAAACGCCACGGTAGGCCTCGCGCTCTTGACTTAGGTGTGACTGGTCGGCGTATCGGGCTGGCTGAGCGCCGTCACGATCTTCGCAAGATCTTCGATAAAGCGGCCACGGTCGGCTTCCGGCAAGACGGAAAGCACCCGTGTATCGACAATCTCGACAGTCGGCTGCGCCTGCCTCAACGCGCTCCAGCCTTCATCGGTCAACTTCACGGAATAAGCGCGGGCGTCGTCTTTCGTGCGCTGGCGCTGCAGCAGGCCTTTGCGCAGCATGCGCCTGACAATGTCGGCCAGCGTGGACCGGTCGATCCCCGTCTTTCGCACCAGGCTGGTTTGACTGAGCCCCTCGTCCTGACTGACTGCGACCAGAACCGCAAATTGCCTTGGCGTGAGATCACCGGAAGCCATTTCCGCTTGGAACACGTCTCCTGCGCATTGGCCCGCCCTATGGAGAAGGTGAAGTGCTGATGCCTGCAACGGATCGTTATGTGTCATATTTTGTGCCGTCACTTTGCTTTGCTCTATTGGGTAAGCTTTCCCTCTCCTTTCTGAAGAAGAGAAACGCAACCTTAAGGCGCGAAAATAGATAACAACAACTCAGGGGTGCAAAGCGAAGATGTGACGCCGACCCACGCACCGTGTTGTTAGGGAAAGCTGTTATTCCACATATTTGAAGCACATTCGCTTTAGGCAAACAACGCCAAAGATGGCCGAAGAGCTCCCGCTTAGCCGGCAGCAAACGGCGAAAGCTCATTAGATTTCAGCGACATCGTCTGATAACGGAACAAAATTACGCAACCGAATCAGCTGCCTGTACGCTCGTCCGCAGCATCCGGCTGGGTGGCGTCGTACTTCTGGATCAGGCCAAGCTGCGCGATGGCGAAGATCATTGTTATGGGCATCACGCCCATGAGCTTGAAGGCGGCCCAGAAGTCCGTGCTGAAGTTGCGCCAGATGAATTCGTTCAAAACGGCAAGGAAAACGAAAAAGCACGCCCAGCGGAAAGTCAGCAGACGCCAACCTTTGTCAGACAGATTGAAAACCTCACCGAACAGATGTCGCAATAGCGAGTGGCCCGCCAACAGCCCGCCGAACAGAATCGTGGCGAACATGAGGTTCACAACCGTCGGCTTGATCTTGATAAAGAAGTCGTCTTCCAAACTGAGAGTCAATGCGCCGAACACCAGGATGAACACGCCTGAAACAAGCGGCATTATCGGTATTCGTCCGAATTTGACTTTCGAAGCCGTCAGCGAAAGTACAGTTGCGACCATGAAGGCGCCCGTCGCGAAGAAAATGTCGTAGTAGGAATTCGCGACGAAGAAGACCACCAGCGGCCCCGCCTCGAGCACCAGCTTCCAGATTTGGGCGGGGTCGACCTCCGGCGTTTCGTCTTCCGTCTTTGGTTGCTGGTCCGGTTTGCCGGCAGGGTCCACGTTGGATGCTCCGCTTTCAAAAAATGCTTGCCCAGACAAGCCCTTGGCAAAACCTGACGAGCCACTCGAAGACGCCGCGCCGGGGCGAGCGCCGGAGTTAGGCGAGGTGATCTCGGGCTCTGGCCTTGGTTTCGGCTTCTGTCAGCCGATACTTTTGCATGATCCGGGTCAGCCACCAGGCGTAAACCCCGCTCAGCGGCATGATGAACGCGATCTTGAACAGGATCCATACATTCACACCGTCCATGGCGAACCCGAGCAGGTGGTAAATCTGATCCTTTTCGTACGTCAGCCGAACGTACTCGTTGAGAACGGCTGTAAAAATAAAGAACCAGGCAAAGCTCCACGTAAAACGATCCCAACCCTCTTTGGTGTAGTGGAACGTTTTCTCGAAGATGTACTTGAAGAAGTTCTTGTTGAAATAGAGCCCGACGAACAAGAACAGGGCGAACATGATGTTGAAGATCGTGACCTTGATTTGCACCCACTTCGCATCACCAGTGACGAGTGTCATCACGCCGAAAATTACGGTCACGGTGCTGGCAATAAGCGGAAAAAGCGGAAGCCGACCCAAAACCATGAGCATGGCCACGATCGCCATCCCTGTTGTGACAATCAGTGCCCAGGTTCCCGCGTTGATGCCGTAGGCTGCGTTGACAACGAACATGGCCACGAGCGGTCCGAACTCGCTCATGATGTTCACAGTCTGTTCCTTGTTGAACGGGTATATTTTCTTCAGCCAGCGCATACCGGTTTCCGCTCTCCAAACCATCGATCAACGAGCCGTCGGCCCTTAAATTATCAACATCATAATCGCGATGACCGAACAAATTCTAATCGGCCGCGATCGCCTCGGCGAATTCCCGCGCGTTGAACGCAGCGAGATCGCCGACGCCTTCGCCGACGCCAATTGCATGGATAGGCAACTTGTGCGCTTCTGCAATAGCCACCAGAATCCCACCTCGCGCAGTACCGTCCAATTTAGTCATGATCAGGCCGCTTACGCCGGCGTGATCACGAAACGCTTCAACCTGTCTCAGAGCGTTCTGGCCGGTCGTCGCGTCAAGCACCAGGATCACGTCGTGAGGCGCCGTTGCGTCGAGCTTCTTGAGAACGCGGACGATCTTGGCGAGTTCGTCCATCAGCTCGGTTTTGTTCTGTAGTCGTCCCGCCGTATCGACCAGAACGACGTCGCTACCGTCCGCCTTGGCCTGTGCGAGGGCGTCATATGCGAGCCCGGCCGCATCGGCGCCGACATCCCGTGAGACAAAACGCGCCCCGCTTCGCTCAGCCCAGACACCAAGTTGCTCGACCGCCGCGGCCCGGAACGTGTCGCCCGCCGCAATGGTAACGCCGAGGTTCTGGTCCCTGAACTGGGCGGCGAGTTTACCGATCGTCGTTGTCTTGCCCGCGCCATTGACGCCCACCATCAAGATGACGTGCGGTTTGTGCCCGCGCGGCACCACGAGCGGCTCTGCGACCGGCGCGAGAACCGCTTCGACCTCTTCGGCGAGAATTTCGCGGACGTCATCAGCCGAAATGCCCTTCTCGAAGCGACCGCCCGAGATCTTGTCTGTAATCCGCGTCGCGGTCGCGACACCGAGGTCTGCCTGGATCAGGATGTCCTCGAGATCTTCGATCGTCGCGGCATCAAGCCGCCGCTTGGTGAAGAGATCGGTGATCCCGGAGGTAAGCTGCGTCGACGTCTTTGAGAGGCCTGATTTAAGCCGTTGAAACCAGCTTCCGCCGCCGGCTGCTGGCGCGTCGCTTGCCGCCGGTGACTGGCGCTGGCGTTGCGGCTGGGCTGGTGCCGGCCTCGGTCGCCTCGGGCGTTTCCGTGCGTCCGCCTCGGCCGAACAGGCGGCCGAATACGCCGGGCTTTTTCCCCTCGCCACTGCTGTCGTCGCTGCTCAAGTGATTTGCTCCGCGAGGAGTTGGCGTCCCTCAACACCCGTGACACGGGCGTGAACGGTCTCGCCGGCCGTCACCGGTCGGCTCAGTCTGACTTCGCTGAAGTCTGGCGACCGCCCGATATCAGCTCGTTCCATCAAGACGTCAACCTTACGCCCGATCTGTGCCCTGAGGTGGCGACCGAGCGCCGCATCCCCCGTCTGCCTCAGCCGCTGCGCCCGCTCCTTGATGACGGCGCGGTCAACCTGGGGCATCCGCGCCGCCGGCGTCCCCGGCCGCGGTGAATAGGGGAACACATGAAGATACGTCAGCCCGCAGTCTTCGACGAGGTCGAGCGTCGCAGCGAACATTTCCTCCGTTTCCGTTGGAAAGCCCGCAATCAGGTCCGCGCCAAACACGATATCAGGCCTCAGCCGCCGCGCCTCCCGGCAGAAATCGATGGCATCCTGCCTCAGATGCCGCCGTTTCATGCGCTTCAGCGTCAGATCATGTCCCGCCTGCATCGAAAGATGCAGATGCGGCATCAGCCGCGGTTCGTCCGCGATCGCCCGCATCAACGCCTCATCCACCTCGACCTGGTCGATCGAGGACAGCCGCAGCCGTTCGAGCGCTGGCACATGCCCGAGAACCTTGGAGATGAGCGTGCCGAGCCTTGGCGCGCCTGGCAGATCCGCACCGTAGGACGTCATGTCGACGCCTGTGAGCACGATCTCACGATAGCCACCGTCCACCAGCCGCTGGATCTGAGCGACAACTTCGCCCATCGCAACGGATCGTGACGGTCCACGTCCGAACGGGATGATGCAGAACGTACAGCGATGATCGCACCCGTTCTGGACCTGGACATAGGCTCTCGCCCGCCCGCCCAGCCCGTCGATCAGGTGGCCCGCTGTTTCGTGCACGCTCATAATGTCGTTGACCTGAACGCGCGGCAGGTCATCGGTCCCAAGTCCGCTGTTGAGTGCGCGGAAGGTCTCTGCCTCAAGCTTTTCAGCGTTGCCGATCACATGGTCGACCTCCGCCATGTCGGCGAACGTCTCCGGCTCGATCTGCGCCGCACACCCGGTCACGATCACGCGCGCCTCAGGCCGTTCCCGCCGCACCCGCCGGATCGTCTGGCGCGCCTGGCGCACCGCCTCCCCCGTCACCGCGCAGGTATTGATGACGACAGCATCGTCCAGCCCGGCATCCTTCAGGTGTTGATTGATGACTTCCAATTCGTAGGCATTCAGCCGGCAGCCAAGCGTGATCACCTCCCGCGATGGCGGCGCCACTCTGGCCGGACGTGTTGTCAAGCGCTGGGTCATGACACGCTAACGCTGCCATCCGCATGGAAGGTCACGTTCCCAGTTCGTTCAAGTTCTGCCGGCCCCGTCATGAAGACGCGGTTCGTCGCTTCGTCCCACGCGATGTCGAGCGGTCCGCCCGGCACGATGATCTGGGCTTCCCGCTCGAGAAGCTTCAGCCGCACGCCCGAGACGAGCGTGGCGCACGCAGCCGTCCCGCACGCCAGCGTCAGTCCTGCCCCGCGCTCCCACGTCCGGATCCGCGCACGCTGGGGCGTCTCGACCTGGGCGAGTGTAATGTTCGCGCGCTCCGGAAACCGCGGATGATTTTCCAGCATCGGCCCCATCCGCTCGAGGTCGTAGGCGTTGATGTCGTCGACCCAGAAGATCGCGTGTGGATTGCCCATGCTGCACACGGATGGTGAATGCAGGATGGGATCGTCGATCGGCCCGATCTGGAGTTCGATCCGCCGCGTGTCGTTGAACGGATCGGACAGCGGGATCTCATCCCACTTGAGCCGCGGCTCACCCATGTCGACCATGATCCGCGCGGCGCTTTCCGCCAGGACCGCCACCTCGCCCGCCGCCGTCTCATAGCGCTGGTTCTTGACCCCGCGCGCCTCGAGTTCTGTGAGCGCGACACAGCGCATCCCGTTGCCACAGGCTTCTGCCGAAGACCCGTCCGTATTGAAGATCTCGACGCGCGCATTCGTCTCCACCGGATCGGCATCCAGCAGCACCATGAGTTGGTCGAAGTGCGTTGCCTCTAGTTCCGCCAGCGCGCGCGCATGGTTTGCCGTAATCCGGCCAAGCGCCCCACGCGCGTCAACAACGACAATCTCGTTGCCGAGGCCGTTCATTTTCCGGAATGTAAGTGCGAAATCTTGCGCCATCTCGCCTTATATGGCCAACCGCGCTCGGAGTACAATTGCACCGTCGCTTATTCCGCCCAGAGCCCCGCGAACGCCCCAAACTCGAAGGAAGCCAGAATGTCCAACGCGCATCTTGATGACACCCGGATCGACCCGGCCGCCGCCGGCCTCGATATCTCCCGTCTGGCGCGCATTGAGACGGCGCTGGCGGCTGAGATCGCGGCCGGCCGCCTGCCCGGCGCCGTCATCGCGGTCGCCCGGCGTGGCCATCTTGCCTACCTTGGCGCCTTCGGCACCCGCGACCCGGCCACCGGCGCGGCGATGACCTCGGATTCGGTCTTTTCCATCGCCTCCATGACGAAACCGATGACGTCGGTCGCCATCATGCAGCTTTTCGAGCAGGGCCGCATCCTCCTCGGCGACCCAGTCAGCGCCTATTTGCCAGCCTTCGCCGACCTCAAGCTCGGGGCCATCGCCCCCGACGGCGGCCTCACCCGCACTCCCCTGTCCCGCCCGCCCACGATCCAGGACCTCCTTCGCCACACCTCCGGCCTGACCTACCAGAACCGCGGCGCCACGCCGATGCATAAGGCCTATCCCGGCTCCTCCACGTCCGCCGCCCTCGCCCTCACGCGCGAACAGGCCATCGACGCCCTTGCCGCCTGCCCATTGCTGTTCGAGCCCGGGACCTTCTGGGAGTACGGCTTTTCAACCGATGTCCTGGGCTTCATCGTCGAAGAAGTGACCGGCCAGAGCCTTGGCGCCTATATGGCTGAAAATATCTGGTCGCCCGTGGGCATGGCCGATACTGCCTTCGATCTCGCCGACGCGACCGGCCCCCGCTACGCCCGCCCGCTGCCCAAAGACCCGATCACCGGCCAGCCGCAGACCCTTTATCACGAGCGCGACGGCGAAAAGCACTGGGAGAGCGGCGGCGGCGGTGCGGTCTCAACGGCGATGGACTACCTCCGCTTTGCCGAAGCCCTGCGCACGTCCGGCACGCCTGCAGGCGCTAATCTTCTCGGCCCGAAGACCGTCCGCCTGATGACCTCCGACCACTTGCCCGAAGCAAGCGCCGGCCGCATCGCCGACACCATGGACCCCGCGGCGGAAGGCTACGGCTTCGGCCTTGGCTTCGCCGTTCGCCGCGCCAACGGGATCTCCGCGATGTCCGGCACCCAGGGCGACTATTACTGGTCCGGCGTCTTCGGCACGTACTTCTGGATCGACCCCTCGGAAGAGCTGACCTGCGTCGTCATGGCCGCATGCCCCGGCGAAATGCGCCTCCGCTACCGCCAGCTGGTCCGCGCCCTGGTCTACCAGGCGGTTGTGGCGTGAATGGCTGGACGGTCTCATGCCAAAACTCGACTTCAAGAAGCAGGATAAACCCCTCTACGCCGCCAAGGCCGGCCAGTGGCAGACGATCGACGTGCCCGGCATGCGCTTCCTGATGATCGACGGCCGGGGCGACCCCAACGGCCACGCCTATGCCCGCGCCTTGTCTGCGCTTTACCCGCTGGCCTACACCATCAAGTTCGCTTTGAAGGCTGAGACAGCCGACTTCGTCGTCCCGCCTCTCGAAGCGCTGTGGTGGGCCGACGATCCGTCCGCCTTCGTGCGGGGCGAGCGCTCCGAATGGCACTGGACGACCATGCTCCGGATGCCGGCGACGGTAACTGCAAAGTCATCTGGTCGCCGCAAAAGAGGCGGTCCTCGCCAAGCCGGCCAGACAGCAGAAGTCAGATCCGTCGGCACTTGATGATGTACGCCTCGACGATCTCACCGAGGGCGCCTGCCTCCAGACGCTTCACATCGGCCCCTACACGGACGAGGCCCCCGTCCTCGCCGACCTCCACGAACGCGTCATGGTCGAGCATGGCGTGACCTTCAACGGTCCGCATCACGAGATCTACCTTTCCGACCCGCGTCGTGTTGCGCCGGATAAACTGAAAACCATTCTGCGCCAGCCTGTTGGCCCCACCGAGCAGTGAGACAGCGCCGCCCCCCGCAATCGAAGCCGCAGGCTTCGGGGAGCAACGCGACCCGCGCCTCAGGCGGGCAGAACAGCCTGTGAGCGAAATATACTCTTCTTACTCGACCAAAATATCCCGCCGCCCGGCATGGTCGGCCGGCCCGATAACACCTTCCGCTTCCATCCGGTCAATCAGGTCGGCGGCGCGATTGTAGCCGATCGACAATTTGCGCTGCAGATAGCTCGTCGACGCCTTCTTGTCCTGGATCACGACCTTGACCGCAGTCTGGAACAGGTCGCCCTGGTCTGGCCCGGACGTGTCCGCACTATGTGCCAGCGCCCGCCCTTCATCGTCGAACTGGATGAGGTCCTCGAACTGTGCGTTCGGATAGGCCTGCCGAAGTTCGCTCGTGACCTGCTCCACTTCCTCATCGGAAACGAACGGCCCGTGCACGCGCTCCACATCGCCCGTGCCTGCAAGGAACAGCATGTCACCCTGTCCAAGCAACTGCTCGGCGCCCTGTTCGCCAAGAATGGTCCGGCTATCGATCCGCGAGGCAACCCGGTAGCTGATCCGCGTCGGGAAATTGGCTTTGATCGTGCCCGTCACGACATCCACCGAAGGTCGCTGTGTCGCCATGATCAAGTGGATGCCGGCGGCCCGCGCCATCTGCGCAAGGCGTTGCACCAGGCCTTCGATCTCCTTGCCCGCAACAGCCATCAGGTCGGCGAACTCGTCGACGATGATCACGATATGCGGCAGCGTCTCCGCCGGTGTGCCGCGCTCTTCGAATACCGCTTCACCGGTATGCGGATCGAAACCAGTTTGCACCGTCCGCGAGAGCTTTTTGCCCCCGCGCTTCGCATCCTCGATGCGCTTGTTGTAGGCATCGATGCTGCGCACGCTGAGTTCAGCCATCCGCTTGTAGCGCTCTTCCATCTCGCCAACGGCCCACGCCAGCGCGGTCACCGCCTTTTGCGGATCGGTAATGACGGGCGACAACAGATGCGGGATACCGTTGTAGGCGGAAAGCTCCAGCATCTTCGGGTCGATCATCAAGAACCGGCACTTGTCCGGGCCGAGCCGGTAGATCAGCGACAGGATCATCGCGTTCACACCGACCGACTTGCCCGAACCGGTCGTGCCGGCAACCAGCAGGTGGGGCATCCGGGCGAGGTCGGCCAGGATTGGCTCGCCACCGATACCCTTGCCGAGCACGAGTGGCAGCTTCGCGGTGCTGTCACGAAACGCCGGTAGAGTCCACAAGCTCTTTAAGGCCGAACGTTTCGCGCCGTGTGTTGGGCAGCTCGATGCCGATCGCATTGCGCCCCGGCACAACGGAAATACGCGCCGACACCGCACTCATGGAGCGCGCGACGTCGTCGGCCAGCGCAATCACGCGCGAAGACTTGGTGCCGCGCGCGGGCTCGAGTTCAAACAGCGTGATGACAGGGCCCGGCCGCACGTCACGGATCGTCCCCTTGATGCGGAAATCGGCCAGCACGTCTTCAAGCATGCGCGCCTTGCCCTGCAGAACGGCCGGCGACGTGTCCGCTGACGGCCGCGCCGAAGCCGGCTGAGACAGGTGATTGAGCGAGGGTCGGCGATATCCGGCCCGCGGCTGCGGGGGCTGTGCGCTGGGAACCGGTGGCGGCTGCGGGGCGCGTGGACGCGGCGCCTCGCCGGCGGCAGTCGTTGCCTGCCGCGCGGGCTGCCAGTTCGGCATGTCACCGCCAACAGGCATCAGCCGGACGCCATCACCCGCATCACCCGTCATGCGGCCACGATCACGCAGCAACAGGTTCGGCAGGTCGTCGTCATCTTCGCGCTCATCGCCCTCAAGCAGGATTGGTTGGTTGGGAGGGGCGCCCACTGGATCAGCAAACGTCGGCGCTGTGGTCGGACGTGCCTGCAACTGTGGTGCAGTCGTCTCGGACGTCAGGTCACGAAAACTGCTGAGACGGTCGTTCATCGACCAGGACGGTGGCTCGGGTTCGATGCGTTCGTCGGCGAATAGTGGCGCACGCGGACGCTCGATCTCGACATCGTCATCGTCGATCCCGTCTTCCGCATCGCGCGCGGCCCGCCGGAAGGGCCGGAACGTCAGCGCGGCCGGCGCAAGACTGCCGAAAGTGACGTCGAGAAGGTCCAGCCGCTCCAGGCACAACGCTTTTGAAAGTGCCCAGAACCCGGTCATGAAGAACGCGAGCCCGGCAACGGCGCCGGCTGCCAGACTGAAAACGGGTGAGATGAGATTGCTGAGCGCGCCGTAGGCGAAATCGCCGAGAATGCCCCCGAAGCCGAGCGACTGCAGCGGCCATCCCTCGACCAGCGGCAAGGCGGACGCCCCGCCCGCAATCGCGATCGTGGCCAGGCCGGCAAAAACCAGTTTCTTGCGCAACTCGGAAATGGTGCCGCTCGAGGCGAGTTCGGCCGCGAGCGCCATCGGTGCGATCAGGGCAAAGACGACGGCAAGACCCAACGTGTGAAGCAGGAAGTCAGCGACGACGGCGCCGGGCGCGCCAAGCAGGTTCCGCGCCGGCTCGGCCGTATTCACCGAGAGGCTGGGATCGTTCTGGGACCAGGAGATAAGCGCCGCCCACGCACCGATAACGAGCGCGCCCAGCATGAGGCCGGTGCCGCGCTGCGCCCAGTGTTTTAAGACGTCCTCGACGGTTCTAGGCAGCAACCGCGGCGAGGGACCTGCGTGATACTCAACAGACATGGTCTGATACGGGACTGCAACGCGTCCACTACCCCTTTGAAACCCCAAGTCGAACCGCTCCGAGAGCGGCGTTCCGAATGAAACAGACTTCCATTTCTAAACAATCAGGGTTTCCAAAGAGTTATTATTATTCATTCATTTTTTGAGTCGCGATTTACCTGGCGGTCCGTCGCGGCTGGCGGCCTGCGTGATATATTACTGGCCCCGCCGCCGCATTTCCTGGCGTCGCATCGGCATGGAATCGATCAGCCCGAATAACCGCTCGGCCCCGATCGCGTTCGAGGCCGAGAGCTTCACCCCGCCATCCTTGCCAACCAGCAGCGCCCGGAATTGATCACGGCCGACTCCGAACCGTTGCCTGAGCCCCTCGGCCCCAAGTCGCGGACTGCGCCCGAACCGGGTGGTGACGCGATCACCCACGACGGTGATCACGACCATGTCGCGGTTCTGAAATCCCGCCCGGTTGGCGTTGATGATCCGTCTCTGGCGGACGAGGTTCACGCTCTGGTTCACCGGAGCGAACACGACCAGCGGCCGGTTTTTCCATTGATAACCGGACATCGCCGCGCCGGGTGTTGCTGTGCCGGCCAGGCCGCTCGCAACGGCAAGGCCGGCCATCCCCGCCGCCGCGGTCCGGCTTCTGTGGCTGCGAAACCACCCGCGAATGGTCTGAATTCTCCGTGGCATGGCCAACGTCATGTTTCCTTGTTTCGCATGCTAGAGCTACATCCCGTTTGACACGCCTCAACGCGAGTGCCGCAACAATGTTCCTGCGATTGCGATCCTGGCCTCTCAGTCTGGCCCTCGCCGCGCTTGGCGTCATCGCGCTGGCTCTGGCGAAAAGCGCAGCGCCGGCGCATGCCACGGGACCCTTCTGGATGTCCGAGAGCGCCTTGATGAAGGCGTTCTCCGGCGCTGAAATCACCGGCACCTATAGCGATGGGCGGACCTTCAACGAGAAATACGACCTCACCGGCGCGCTGGTTTACACAGAACACGAACCAAGCCGTCATTTGACCGGCAGTTGGTCGATCGTGCGTGGTCTCTTTTGCACGATCTACGACAACTCCGGCACCGGCGGCTGTTTCCGCGTCCACCAGGCCAGCGCCAACTGCTTCGAGTTTTATTTCGAAACGCGCACGGAAGCAGAGGCGCGCCAGTCCACGCCGCGCAACCCGTCCTGGACAGCCCGCGCCTGGCGCATCGATCAGGTCGCGACCTGCGAAGGCGACCCGAGCGTCTAACACCTGTAACTGTCAGAACGTCCAGTGAACCGGCGGCGCGCCGGCGATGGGGCTTCGGAACGTCGCAATCCGGCTCCCGCCAAGACACCCAAGATAGACAGTCTTCAGGTCTGGGCCGCCGAACGCGATACTCGAGAGATTGCCCATGGTCCGGCGATTGGCGATATCGATCAGATCGCGGTCGAAGCGCCCTTGGTCAAACGCCGCCTGCAACTCGGCCATCTGCCCCGGATCGCAGTCTTCCAGAATGAGCTGGGTTTCACCCGTAGGCGCAACCCGAATGACCCGGTTGCTGCCGACGCTGACGATCCACACGCCGCCCTCGCAATCATACGTGAACCCGTCCGGGAAGGTCGCCGGGCCATAGTCTGCCACCGTCTCCCGCGGCCCCAGCGAACCGTCGCCGCCGATCCGGAAGCGCGACGTGCGTTGTGCGATCGTCTCGTTGACATAGAGCCAGTCCCCGCTCGGATCGACAATCGCCTCGTTGGTAAACCCCAGCCCCTCGGCAACGATCCGCGTGCCCTTGTCATCGTGCAGGACAATAATGCCGTCGGCATGGCCCTTATGGAAGGCGTCCTGGCGCGGCACGACGCGCGTCGACACCGTAATCCAGAGCCGTCCCTTCGCGTCGAGCCCGACAAAGTTGATCGGCGGCAACGCCACACCGTCGGCGGCCTCGATTTCGAGATCCAGCCGACCCTCAAGCGTCAGCCGCCACACACCACCAGCCGGGCCGAGGTTTGCGATCAGCACGTCCCGGTTTGGCATCAGCGCGATGCCGTTTGGCAGAAACCCCGCCGGCGCGCCGTCGGGCAGAATAAGGCGTTGCTGGCCGCCAGCATCGATCACGCTGACACCGCCGCGCCCATCGGAGACGAAAAGATCCCCGCGCTGCGTCGCCAGCACGCACTCCGGACGGCTCAGGTCGCTCGCAATGAAGTCAACGTCGTCAGGGTTGATCGTGAACATCGGCGTTACCGCTCAGGGGATGGCAGGAATTCGTCTGCCGCCCATCAAAGCACGAAACCAGGAATGATGCGCGCCACCCGTCGCCAGGCGTTATCCGTTCGGTTCGGCTGCCTTGCTGCGCTCGATGGCCTGCTGGATCATGACGCGGGCCTCGTCAACATCGCCCCACCGCTTGATTTTCACCCACTTGTCCGGCTCGAGGTCTTTGTAGTGCTCGAAGAAATGCCGGATCTGGTCGATCGTGATTGGCGGCAGATCCGTATAGTTCGTGATCCGCTCATAGCGCTTGGTCAGCCGCGTCGAGGGTACCGCCAGCACTTTTTCATCGCCGCCCCCGTCGTCTTCCATGATCAGCACGCCGACCGGTCGGCAATTCATCACCGCTCCTGGCGCAATCGCACGCGTATTGCACACCAGCACATCGACCGGGTCGCCGTCCTCTGACAGCGTGTGCGGCACGAACCCGTAGTTCCCGGGATACCGCATCGGCGTGTAGAGGAAGCGGTCGACGATCAGCGTACCGGCAGCCTTGTCGAGTTCATATTTGATCGGCTCCCCGCCGACGGGGACTTCGACGACGACATTGATGTCATTGGGCGGATCATCGCCAATGGCGATCGCATCGATACGCATGGGGCTCGGTCCTGGGTTGGCTCGTGTTGTCCGGACACGCAACGGCCGCGGAGGTGGGCTCCCGGCCAGCGCAAGGTTCATATTGCTCGCAACCAGTGCCCCTAATTGTGCACTGCGTCAATTGAACCATCGGAGCAGTGTTAGCGCGCGGCTGAAAGAGCCTGAGCGCGATCAACGGCAGCCAGCGGTGCGGGCAGCCTCAGTCCCAGGAAAAGGCGATCTTCTCGAGACGCACACCGCCGATCCGCTCATACGAACTCACCAGCGGCCGCCCGCCCAGGTTCCAGTAGAAGTTGACCGCCTGGCTGTTTTCCGCGAGCGCCCAAACGACCAGGCCCCTGAGGCGGCGTTGGTCGAGCCGGTACCGGCAGGCTTCGAACAGGAACTCGCCGAAGCCGAGGCCCTGGTAGTCAGGCAGAAGATAGATCTCGTAGATTTCGCCCTTGTGCGCGCCGCGACTGCGCGCCGTCCCGCACGTGGCATAACCGATCAGCTTGCCCTGGTACTCGACCAGCAG
This sequence comes from uncultured Alphaproteobacteria bacterium, assembly GCA_963696075.1. GTDB lineage: Bacteria > Pseudomonadota > Alphaproteobacteria > Rhizobiales > Hyphomicrobiaceae > CAJQQK01. Next base: position 449,428 of record CAVOJD010000008.1, read on the forward strand.
CACCATTTCGCCCGAGCGAATGGCGCTGCGCCAGCGGGCCGGGCCACGCCGCTGGATCATGTTTTCAAGGTGACTATGGGGAATTAGGCCGCGGTATGTGGACCGCCAGGAATCACGGAAAAGGTTCGACAGCTCAACCGCATCAGCGATCCGTGCCCGCCTCACATCGACATCTAGACCCGCACCAAGCATGTACTCTGACCCACCGCACCAACGCCAAAACTTAACAGAGTATAAACCGATGTCCGGCGAGCGATAGGTGGGCTTTGAATTTTTCTTTTCGCGATGTGTTAACCGGCGCACTAGCCATGGTCAGCGATCCAAACGCCAATCGCAGCGGCGACGCGGGCGCATCCAGGCTTCACCTCGGTGGCGTCGTCGCTGGGCGATGCGCCGTTCTGGGGCGGGTTTGTAACAGGCCAAACAGAAAAGGCCGGGCGGCAAAACTGCCGGCCCGGCCTCACTTGACCGTATTGGCTCTCGATCGTGAGAGTCGACGTGGCTTAGTCGACTTTCTTCATCGTTTCGAACGACTTCGTTGCAGCCTTGTTGATCGTCTCGAACGTCTGCTTGGCAACCTTCGAGGAAAGCTCGAAGAGGTCCTTTGTCTGCTGCGTTGCAACAGCGGCCTGCTGCTGGAAGAAGTCAGCCTGGAGGCGAGCGGCTTCCGGCAGTGTCTTGGCGCGTGCGATGGCCTGGGCAGCGTCGAATGCCGATTCCGTGTTGGCAGCGGCGTTGTGCATCATCTTTTCGCCAACGGCCTTTGCGCCGGCATGCGAAGCAAGCATGAACTCTTCAAGCGCGCTCACGTTTTCCTGAGCGGTGGCATTGAGCTTCTGATAGAAATCGCGGCTGCGGTTGACGCTTTCTTCCGCCATCGCCTGGAAGTTCTCGGGAATGCGAGCATCCTTGGCGACATTGAACATTTCTTGAGCTTGGCGGGTGAATTGTTCGTTGATGTTGTTCATGACTTCAGTCCTATGGGTTCCGAGCTTGTTCGCGCATTTTCGCGGCCCGAATATTTTCACGCTGCCACGGCGGGCTCCGTTATGCGGCGGATCGATTTCTTCGATGCAGTGCAATATAACTAACTTTTGCTGCAACGCAACAGGAAAATGATCAAAAAACAAACTTTGTTGCAGTGCACAACGGCAAAAGTCCCCGCCACCCGGTCGCTATCTCAATTCAGACCTCTGCAACCCAAAGCCTGCCAGGCTCCCGGATGCGCGCGTCCGGGCTCAGATCAGCGATGGAAAGATGTCCTGATAGCCGGTCGCACTAACATCGAAGAGGATGTCGCGCTCTCTCAGCTCCCGCGCCATCGAGAGGCCCTCGAGATCACGGCACCGCGAGAGCGCCACGTAAGCCTGGCCATGCGCAAAGGTCCCGCGGCCGAAGTCGACATAGATCTTCTCCAGTGTCAGGCCCTGGCTCTTGTGGATCGTCAGCGCCCAGGCAAGCCGCAGCGGAAACTGCTTGAAGGTCCCTGCAACCGTCTCGACGATTTTGTCCTGCGTCTGATCGAACGCATACCGCCGGTTTTCCCAGGACGCCTGCTCGACCTCGTATTCCCGGCCCTTGATCGTCACCCAGACGCGATCGTCGCCAAGTTTAGCAACCTCCGCAATCGTGCCGTTGACCCAGCGCCCATCTGCATCGTTGCGCAGCATCATCACCTTCGCCCCCTCCTTGAGGACGAGCAGCGAGTCGGTTGGCTGGGCTTTGTCGTTGAAGTCCCCGATCACGCCCGCTTCATAGGCGTATTCATCCCCCGACAACGCGTCGAGATAGGCGCGGTTGATCCGGTTGGCGGCCTCATTTGTCGGCGTCAGGATGACGTATTCGCGACCCTCGGATAGTTTCCGGATCGGATTGACGCGCGCATTCAGGATTTCGAGTTCACGGGTGCCGGCGTTACCATCCCGGATCGTCGTCAGAACATCGACAAGCGTGTCGTCCGTCTGCCGGAAGACCCGGTTGAGCTCGAGAAGCTGCGTACCGGCCCCTTCGGCCAGCGCTGGCACCGAGAAGAAAAACGGGCTCCCATACGTCTCTTCGAGATAATGCGCTTCCTCCGCCCCGCGGACGACAGGCGGCAACTGGTGAAGGTCGCCGAACAGGATCAGCCGCACGCCGCCGAAGGCCTCTCGCGCCCGCCCCCGATTGACCCGCAGCGACTGGTCGATCGCCCACATCAGGTCGGAGCGCACCATCGACACCTCGTCAATGATGAGGAACGTCATCCGTCGCATGATCCGCCCGTTGCGGCTCCGCCGGATATCGTCCGGCTGGATCATGCGCGGCGGGAAACCGAAAAACGAGTGGATCGTCTGACCCCCAACATTGACCGCAGCTAGCCCCGTCGGCGCGACGACGACAGCCTCCTCGTTCAATTCATCTCGAATAAGCCGAAGCAGCGTTGATTTACCCGTACCCGCCCGGCCCGTAACGAACAGATGCCCTTCGCCCTCGCGAACGAAATCGAGCGCGGTCTCAAACTCCGGTGTTGTCTCGACGGTTTCCAAAGCTGCTGGCGTCATACGATTTTCGGGCCTGATTTTGCGTCGCTCCAACGTTAGCTGAGCCGCCCCCTCAATGATACGCCGGTCTTGAGGATGCCCACGTCCGTCGATGGCACGGGCAAACGCGAACATCTGTCACGTGGTTGGAAGACTGCAAACCGAACAGGCAGCTTCGGGAACACAGCGCGTCTTTGAGGGACTACCAAGACACTCTTTACGCCTACGGCCCTTGCGCGTGGTGTCGCATCCCATCATAAACCGGACAACACCGGACCAAGCCGAAGAACAGGTTTCCTTATGAGCGGACTGCTTGCGCTACTCGACGACATCGCAGCCCTGGCCCGGCTTGCCGCGACCCAGGTCGACGACATCGCGCTCTACACCGCCAAGGCCGGATCAAAAACGGCCGGCGTGGTGATCGACGACGCCGCCGTCACGCCGAAATATGTCCATGGTCTGCCGGCCGCCCGCGAACTGCCGATCGTCTGGAAAATCGCGCGCGCCTCGTTCTTCAACAAGCTGGTCATTCTTCTGCCGGTTGCGCTGTTGTTGTCTGTCTTCGCGCCCTGGCTGATCACACCGCTATTGATGCTCGGCGGCGCTTACCTGTGTTTCGAGGGCGCCGAAAAGATCTGGCACCTCATGCACGGCCATGACCAGGCCGCCAAGCACCCCGAGACACTGGACGCCGCCCACCTCGAACGCGAGCGCGTCGCCGGCGCCATCAAGACCGATTTCATTCTCTCCGCCGAAATCATGACCATCGCGCTCGCCTCGATCGACGCCCCGGATCTGTGGACACGGGGCATTGTGCTGGCCGTGGTCGCCGTTCTCATCACAGCGGTTGTCTACGGCACTGTCGCGCTGCTCGTTAAGGCGGATGATGTTGGCCTGCGCATGAGCCAGTCCGGCCGCCTGTCGGCAACCCGGGCGCTCGGCCGCATGATCGTCAAGAGCATGCCGTCCGTGCTCAACGTCATCTCGACGATCGGCACCGCCGCGATGCTCTGGGTTGGTGGATCGATCATCGTCCACGGCCTCAAGGATCTTGGCCTGCCCGAGGTCTACAAAGCAATTCACGACCTCGCCGTCTCGGTCGCAGGTGGCGGCTTCGGTGAGTGGCTGGTCACGGCCACCGTCGACGGCATCATCGGCCTCGTCATTGGCCTCGCCCTGATCCCGGTGGTGACCTATCTGATTTTGCCGGTCGCAGGTATGTTCTCGGGCTCGAAGACCGAGCACAAGGCGTGAAACCGGATTATTCGTCCTATGCCTATGCCACCGCCTGCTGGCGATCCCGCTTCTTGCGCTCGTTCGGATCGAGCCAGCGCTTCCTCAGCCGGATCGACTGTGGCGTCACCTCGACCAGTTCATCTTCCTGGATATAGGACAGCGCCTTCTCCAGGGGCATCTTGATCGGTGGTGTCAGGATAATGTTCTCGTCCTTGCCGGCCGCCCGGACGTTCGAGAGCTTCTTGCCCTTGAGCACGTTGATTTCGAGGTCGTTCTCGCGCGTATGCTCACCAACGATCATGCCCTGATAAACCCGCGTCTGCGGCTCGATCATCATCGGCCCGCGATCTTCCAGGTTGAACAGCGCATAGGCAACGGCCTCGCCATCGCTGTTCGAAATCAGCACGCCGTTGCGCCGGCCCTGGATCGGGCCTTTATGCGGCGCGTAGGCATGGAACAGCCGGTTCATGATCGCCGTCCCGCGCGTATCCGTCAGCAATTCGCTCTGGTAACCGATCAGCCCGCGCGTCGGCACCAGCAAAACAAGTCGCTGCCGTCCGCCGCCCGAGGGGCGCATCTCCAGAAGCTCACCACGGCGCTCTGAAAGCTTCTGGACGACGGCCCCGGAATGCTCCTCGTCAACATCGACGATGACTTCCTCGATCGGCTCGAGGCGTTCGCCGGTTTCCGGATCGCGCTTCATGACCACCTGCGGCCGGGAGACTGTCAATTCAAAGCCTTCCCGCCGCATCGTCTCGATCAGAATGCCGAGCTGCAATTCGCCTCGCCCCGCGACGTCGAACGAATCCTTGTCCTCGAGTTCCGTGACGCGGATCGCGATGTTGCGCTCGGCCTCTTTCAAAAGGCGGTCGCGGATCACGCGGCTCTGCACTTTCTTACCTTCGCGCCCGGCAAGCGGACCATCGTTGACGCGGAACGTCATCGACAGCGTCGGCGGATCAATTGGCTGCGACGCGATCGGCTGCACAATGGCCATGTCCGCGATCGTATCGGCAACCGTTGCCTCGGTGAGGCCCGAGATGGCGACAATGTCCCCCGCCTCCCCGACCTCAATGGGCCGCCGCTCAAGCCCACGGAACGCGAGCACTTTGGAGATCCGCCCGGTTTCGATGACTGAGCCATCATGGCGAATGGCCTTGACCGCCTGATTGGCGCGCACTTCGCCGGCTTCGATCCGGCCCGTCAGGATGCGACCAAGATAGGGGTCGGCCTCCAGCGTCGTGGCGAGCATGCGAAACGGCCCTTCGACGACGGTCGGCGGCGGGACGTGGCGCAGCACGAGTTCGAACAGCGGCGTGAGATCCCCTTTCGGCCCGTCCGGTTCCGTCGCCATCCAACCATCACGCCCCGACCCGTAGAGCACGGGAAAATCAAGCTGCGCGTCATCTGCGTCGAGATTGGCGAAAAGGTCGAAAATCTCGTTGAGTACGTCCTGGTGCCGCTCGTCCGGCCGGTCGATCTTGTTGATCGCAACGATGGGCCTCAGCCCCCGCTCGAGCGCCTTGGAGACGACGAACTTGGTTTGCGGCAGCGGCCCTTCGGACGCATCGACCAGGACGATCGCGCCGTCGACCATCGACAAAATGCGCTCGACCTCACCGCCGAAGTCGGCGTGGCCTGGCGTGTCGACGATGTTGATGCGCGTGCCCTGCCATTCAAGCGAGGTGCACTTGGCCAGGATCGTGATGCCGCGCTCGCGCTCCAGATCGTTCGAATCCATGGCCCGCTCGGCAACCTGCTGGTTGTCCCGAAACACGCCGGACTGGCCGAGCAATGCGTCGATAAGGGTCGTTTTGCCGTGATCGACGTGCGCGATGATGGCGATATTGCGGAGGTTCATGGCCGGTCCGATGTTGCGGTGCAAAAGAAGAAGCGAGCCCATACCACGAGCCGCGTCCCTGCGCCAGCACTCCGCTTAACCCTGATTGACGCGTCCCGGCCGGCCTTTTCCCGCCTTGGAATGAATTTGCACGGCTTTTGCAGAACCCTGCCCAAGACACACCCCATGGAACCAAACTCACGCGGTTCGGAGACTGAGATGTTTGAGCGCAACCGTATCGACAACAATCAGGATTTGGCGGCGTCTTCTGTCATCGTCGAGCTTGACGACGGCCATCGCGCGGCAGGCCAAATCCTGTTCCCACGCTCGAAGTCACTGCTTGAGATCCTGAATGGCCCGGCTCAGTTTATCGAATTCATTCCTTTGGATGGCGAGCAGCAGGCGGAAATGATCGCAAAATCGTCCATCCGCTCGTTGCGCGCCGTCGCGACCCCCTCGGTGCGCGCTGCGACGGCCAAGCTGCGGCCGGCCGCCGAGTTCGACCCCTACGAGATCCTGGGCCTCAGCCCCGGCGCCGATCGCAGCGCGGTCCGCCACGCATTCCACAGCCTTTCGAAGCTCTATCATCCGGACCGGTATTCCGCGGCCGACCTGCCCCCAGAGGTCGTCGATTATCTCGAGGCGATGGCGCGGCGCGTCAATGCAGCCCACGAACTCCTCTCCGTCGAGACCGTCGCCGTTGAACGCCAGAGCGCGCGTCGCCAGGCGCCGATTTACGAAAAGCCCAACACCTCGGCCCGGGCCCGGGCGTAGGCCGCCCCGCCCCTCACCTTCATTCCCTATCTAATGAATGACCGCGTGCGCCCCTGGGCGGCGCGCCGTCATGTTGCCTTGCCCGAACCAGCCAATTAGCGTCAGGCGCGAAGCCGGACCGCCGCAGGCGGCTGTCCGATCGATGCCCATGAGAGGTGCCCAATGTTCATCCGTACCGTTGCCGAAGACACGTCGCTCGATGCCTTCCGCGAGGAGATCCGCACCTTCTGCGCCAATGAGTTGCCGGCCGAAGTGCGCCGCAAGCAGGCCGCAGGACAGCACCTGGAGCGCGAAGAATACGATGACTGGCTAAGGCGGCTCGGCACCCGCGGCTGGCTCACCGGCAAATGGCCGAAAGAACACGGCGGCCTTGGTTGGAGCCCGGAGCAGTACCTGATCTTCTCCGAAGAACTCGGCCGCGCCGGCGCGCCGCCCATCGTCCCCTTTGGCCCCGTCATGGCCGGCCCTGTCATCTACACCTTCGGCACGGAGAAGCAGAAAGCCCAGCACCTGCCCGCCATCATCAAGAACGACGTTTGGTGGTGCCAGGGATATTCCGAACCAGGCGCCGGCTCCGACCTCGCCAACCTCAAGACCCGCGCCGTGCGGGACGGTGACGAGTATGTCGTCAACGGCCAGAAGATCTGGACGTCTCAGGCGCACTGGTCCGACTGGATCTTCTGCCTCGTGCGCACCGCCTCCGACGGCAAGAAGCAGCAGGGCATCTCGTTCCTGCTCATCGACATGAAGACGCCGGGCATCACGGTGCGCCCGATCATTTCGATCGCGCTCGGCCACCACCTCAACGAGGTCTTCTTCGACGATGTCCGCGTGCCCGTGGAAAACCTGATCGGCGAGGAAGGCAAAGGCTGGACCTACGCCAAGTTCCTGCTCGCCAATGAGCGCGTCGGCAATGTCGACATCGCGAAGTTCGAGCATTACCTCGACGAATTGAGAAAACTGCTCGCCAACACCCACGATGGCGGCCGCCCGCTCAGCGAAGATCCAGCCTTCAAGCGCCGCATTGCCGAACTCGAAGTCGACCTCTCGACCGTCAAGGCGCTGATGGCTGACCAATTGGCCGCCACCCGTGACGAAGGCGGCGCACCGACCTTGATGGGCGCGGCAGCCCTGAAGCTGCGCGGCACCGAACTCCAGCAGGCCATCATGCAGGGCCTCGTCGATGTCCTCGCCCGCTATGGCCTCGTCTACCAGACCGATGCGCTGCACGCCGGCTGGAACGGCGAGGCGATCGGCCCCGAGGCCTCCGCCGGCCTCATGTACGAGCATCTCTACCGCCGCGCCGCCACGATCTATGGCGGCTCGAGCGAGATCCAGAAGAACATCATAGCCAAGGGCGCGCTCGGTCTGTGAGGCGTGGCCGTCAGCCCACGCCGCCGATCCACCTGAAGCTCAATGCCTGCCACCGGAGACCTTTTCGACATGCCCGGCTTTTCCAGTGATGAACGCAAGCTGCTCGACGAAAGCCTGCAGGACTACCTGAGTGACAATTACGATTTCGAGTTCATGAAGAAAACGATGCGCGCCGGCGATGGCGACGGGTTCTCGCGCGAGCGCTGGGCGCAGTACGCTGAGTTCGGCTGGCTCGGCGTCGCCTTGCCCGAGGATGCTGGCGGCATCGGGGGGGGCTTCACCGAACTTGGCATCGTGCTCGCAGCCGGCGGCCGCCATCTTCTCCTGGAGCCGTTCATTCAGACCCTCGCACTCGGCGCGACCGCCATTGACCGCCTCGGCACGCCGGACCAGAAGCAGCGCCTCGCCGACGTCGCGGCCGGAACCCGCCTGCTCGCCCTCTGCCACAGCGAGCCGACGGCAGGCTTTGCCCGCGATCACGTCACGACGATCGCCCGCCCATCCGGCGATGGCTACGAAATCAGCGGCGACAAGACCTTCATCCTGGGCGCCCACGCAGCAGACGATCTCATCATATCGGCCCGCCTTGGCAGCGAGACGGGCCCAGTTGTCCTGTTTCTCGTGCCCGCCTCGACGACAGGCATTTCCCTCAACCACGCCCCGGGTCTCGACGGCCGCATGGGCGCCGCCGTCTCGCTCTCCGGCGTCAGCGTCTCGCCAGCCGACCGCCTCGGCACCAGCGATGACGACCGCTTGGCCGACATCTCCGCCCTGATCGACACCGGCATGATCTGCGCTTGCGCCGAAGCCGTGGGTGCGATGGCCGCCGTCACTGAAATGACCGTGGACTACCTGAAGACCCGCGAACAATTCGGCCAGCCCCTATCGAAGTTCCAGGTCCTGCAACACCGTCTCGTCGATATGTCGGTTGCAACTGAGGAAGCCCGCGCGTCGATCCATGCCGCCCTCCAGGCCCTCGACGACGGCCGCGCGACCGCCCGCGAGGCGATCTGGCGCGCCAAGGTCCAGACCGGCCGCTCCGCCCGCTTCGTCGGCGCCCAGGGCGTCCAGCTCCACGGCGGCATGGGCATGACGGACGATCTCGCGATCGGCCACTACTACAAGCGCCTGAGCCAGCTCGAAGCGATGTTTGGTGATGCGGATTATTATTTGAACGCGCTGGCGGCGGCGTGATCGGACCCTACACGAGCTTCAACGCCGACCCATGCACATCGGCGTCATAGCCAGCGCGAAAAATCTCGACCGTGCTCGGCGGTGTGAGCACGTTGACGAGCGTATTCGGCGCAATGTCCGACGCGTTCGTATAGCCCTCAGGCGTCCACAGGAACAGCCGCCCCGCAATCACCAGCCAGGGGCGCTCGTTGACCATCACCATGGTGCCGGTCGGCAGCGAGCCGAGTTCGGCCTTGAACGTCGCCTTGCGCCCGTCATGCGTCAGCCGTTCCTGGTGCAATTGATCGTCAATTTGGCCCGCCTTCGCCCGCACGCCGTTGAGATCATGCGCCTCCGCCCAGAACTCCGCATAGGCCAGCGCATCGTGGCGCCGGCATTCATAGCAAGGCCGGTGCCCGGCCGCGAACGACGTCGCCTCGTCGAGAAAGAAGAGCTCCGTATAGCTGTTCTCGCTCATCACCTCGCGCCATCGCCCCTTGAATGAAAGCCGGCACGCAATCCACGCCTTGCTCACCCACTGGCGCGGACCGAGTGTCTTATCGAGGCGATGCATCATGCCGCCGCGGTTGCCCATCAGCGTGCCCCGCGCAGCCGTCGCGATGATCCGGCCATCAGGTGTCACACGATTGGTCAGCGGCATGGCGTCAGGCTTTCGCGCAAGTTTGGGTTATCTTCTGGCTCACCGTCTTTCGGCAAATCGCCAATTTGGCTGCGAGCTTGTTCATTGTGACACACGCGTCAAGGCCGGCCCCGTCGGCCAGGTGGCATCTTGGCAAATCCAATAATTCCTTATGCGATGGCATCGCCCCGGCCTTCGGATAAGTTGCCGGAAAGAGCGCAGGCCCCGAGGAGTAGAATGTCCGACCCATTTCCCGCACCGGGCGTCAACGTCACGCGACGCAGCCCCGATCCCGACTGGCAGGCACGCCCGGGCGACACGATCGCGACGGTTTCAGTCGACAATCAGGCACGGCTCAATTGTTTGTCGACAGCGACCGTCACGGCGCTCCGCGAAACCGTACAGTCTCTCGGCCGCGATCCGAACGTCCGCGCCATCGTCATCACCGGCGCCGGCGAGAAATCCTTCATCGGCGGCGCGGATCTGCGCGAACTTGGCCACCTCGACCACGATGGCGGCCGCCTCTACATCACCAACCTGCACAAGGCCTGCGACGCGATCCGCAAGGCGCCGCAACCGGTCATCGCCCGCGTCAACGGGTTTTGCCTCGGCGCCGGCCTCGAGGTTGCCGCCGCCTGCGACATGCGTGCCGCAGCCGACACCGCCGTCTTCGGGATGCCGGAAGTCCACATGGGCCTGCCCTCCGTGATCGAGGCAGCGCTTTTGCCTGGCCTCATCGGCTGGGGCATGACCCGCGAAATCCTCATCACCGGCGAAACCTTCGACGCTGCCCGCGCCGCCGAGATGCGCTTCGTCGAGCGTGTCGCAGCCAAGAGCGACCTCGACGCGGCCGTCGACGGATGGCTCGCCGCCATCTGCCGCGCCGCGCCCGAAGCCGTCCTCTCCCAGAAACGCCTCATCAACCGCTGGCAGGAAACCTCCGTCAACGAAGGCATCAAGGCCGGCATCGATGCGCTGGCCGAAGCCTACGACACCGGCGAGCCGCAACAGCGCATCCATGACTTCTTCGCCGCCAAGGCGAACAACAAGGGCTGACACGCAGCCCGCCAATTGATTTTCGAGTGAAAGGCCAAACGCTTGACCGACCAGCCGACAACGCCCGTCACCCCCCGCCTCTCCGCCACCGTCATGCTCCTGCGCGACGCCCCGGAAGGCCTCGAGGTGTTCATGGTGGTGCGCCACCGCCAGATTGAATTCGCCTCCGGCGCCATCGTGTTCCCCGGCGGCTCGCTCGATGCCAGCGACCGCGATCCGCGCCTGCCCGCCCTCTCCGACGGCGCCGACGGTCTCGATCAGGCGACGCTCGCCCTGCGCGTCGCAGCTGCCCGCGAAGCCTTCGAGGAATGCGGCGTCCTGCTTGCCCGCGATCCCACCACCGGCAACCTCGTCGACGGCAAGCGCGCCACCCAACTCGGCGAACGCTACCGCGCCCGCCTGGAGGCCGACGAGATCGGCATGGCCGATGTTGCCGAGGCCGAGGGCCTGCGCCTCGCTCTCGACCAGCTTGTTCGCTACGCCCATTGGGTGACGCCGGTCCACATGCGCAAGCGCTTCGACACGCATTTCTTTCTGGCCCCCGCCCCCGATGATCATGACCTCACGCACGATGGCAACGAGGCCGTCGACAGCGTCTGGATCAGCCCCGCCCAGGCCCTCGCCGAAGCTGCTGACGGCCGCCGCACCATGATCTTCGCAACCCGCCTCAACCTCGAACGTCTCGATCGCTGCAGCAACGTCGCGGACGCCATGGCGCGCGCCTGTGACGAAGAATCCGGTATCGTCACGGTCTGTCCTGCGATGACGATGACCGAGAAGGGCCGCCTGCTCACCATCCCCGTCGAGGCCGGCTACGGCGGCCCCGACTTCTTCGTCGAGACGTCTGCCCTGGCCGACAACAAGAAGCCGTGATACGCCGCCCCTTCGTCGAGGCATTCGCAATCTGGAAGATGACATGAACCTGTTCGCCAAGCTCAAGGAACGTGCTGCAAACGGTGACCCTGTCCGTGTGGGCATGATCGGCGCCGGCAAGTTCGGCACGATGTTCCTCTCCCAGGCGGGCCGCCTGGAAGGTATTCACATCATCGGCGTGGCGGACCTTTCGCCTGAAAACGCAAAGTCGAATCTGAGTTTTGTCGGCTGGCCAGAAGAGCGCTATTCGGCCCCGTCCCTCGATGCCGCGGCGAAAGCGGGCACGACGCACGTCGGCGATGATTGGCGCGCGCTTGCAGCCCACCCGCGCGTTGACATCGTCATCGAGTGCACCGGCTCACCGACCGCCGCGATCGCCCACGTCCTCGAAGCGTTTCGCCACGGCAAGGATGTCATCAACGTCACCGTCGAGGCCGACGCCTTCTGTGGCCCCGCACTCGCCGCCAAGGCCCGCGAGGCCGGCGTGATTTATTCGATGGCCTACGGCGATCAGCCCGCGCTGACCTGCGATCTCGTCGACTGGGCGCGCACCTGCGGCTTCAACGTCACCGCCGCGGGCCGCGGCCACAAATGGCTGCCCGAATTTCGCAAGTCGACGCCTGAAACCATATGGGATCACTGGGGCATTAACGCGGAACAGGCCAAGCGTGGCCGGCTCAACCCGAAGATGTTCAACTCGTTCCTCGACGGCTCCAAGCCCGCGATCGAGTCCGCGGCCATCGCCAACGCCGCCGGCCTCGACGTGCCCGCCGAAGGCCTCACCTTCCCCGTCGGCGGCGCCGAGGACCTCGCCAACATCATGCGGCCGAAATCGGAGGGCGGCTGCCTCGACCACAAAGGCATGGTCGAAGTCGCCTCCTCCCTTGAGCCGGACGGCACACCCATCCCCTACGACATCCGCCAGGGCGTCTGGGTCGTCTTCGAGGGCGACACCGAATACCTGCGCAACTGCTTCCAGGAATACACCGTCAAGACCGATACAACGGGCCGCTATTCCTCGCTCTATAAGCGCTGGCACCTGATCGGCCTTGAACTGCCGATCTCCGTTGCCTCCGTCGGCATCCGCGCCGAGCCGACCGGCGTCGCCAAGGAGTTCCGCGGCGATGTCGTCGCCACCGCCAAGCGCGCGCTCAAGGCCGGCGAAATCCTCGATGGCGAAGGCGGCTACACCGTCACCGGCGGCCTGCGCCCCGCCAAGGCCTCGCTTGCCGCGGGCTATCTGCCCCTCGGCCTCGCCCATGACGTCAAGCTCACGGCCGATATCGCGGACGGCGCGCCGATTACCTGGGCCGATGTCGAGATCGACGAGACCACCGAGGCATATAAATTGCGCCGCTGGATGGAAGCCCGGTTCGCGTGAGCTGGAACTTTTAGCGTCGTCGCGCGCAACCGTCTAAAGTCTTACCCCGAACGGTTTAGACCGTTCGTCGACCTTTACTTTGCCACGACCGTGGCGCCTTTTGCGCCGATCAATTTTTGTGCAAGGCGCGCGAAGCTCTCGACAAGAAGCCCTCGCATCGCCCAGTTGGTCCGAGGCCATTGCTATGACGGATTTGTCGTTTGCCGATCGCATCAAGTTTCTGAAAGAAGATCAGGTCATGGACGTCGATTTCTCCAACCTGACCTTCGAGAACAGCAGCCCCGTCAACGAGTTCTACGACGAGGTCGACCGCCGCATCGCAGAGACGGGCGAGAAATGGTTCTTCCTCGTGAACTATCACGAGCTGCACATCATGCTGGAAGCCTCGATCACCTTCGCCCATCGCGGCAAGAAAACCAACATCGCCTACTCGCTGGGTAGCGCCAGATACGCAGCCAGCCCCGATATGCAGGAAACCATCAAAGAGCGCTCGAAGGTCGAGAAATTTGATCCCAACCTCCATGAGACGCGGGACGAAGCGCTCAACTATTTACGCACGCTGCGCGCGAAACACACGCCGGAAGACTTCGCCAGACTGATTGTCCTCGACGACGCCGAACCCGCCCGCTCGTTCGACGACCGCATCACCTTCCATGCCGACCTCGGCATCATGGAAGCCGACTTCTCCGACCTTGCCTTCGAGCGCTCGAGCGACGTCAACGGCTTCTACGACATTCTCGAGGACAAGCTCGCCGCAACCGGCCGGCGCTGGTACTTCCTCGTCAACTACCGCAACTGCACCATCGAGCCGGAAGCCTGGGTCGCCTTCGCGAACCGCGGCAAACGCGCCAACCTCGCCTATTCCGACGGCTCGGTCCGTTTCGATACCAGCCGCGAAACAGAAAAATCCATCCTTGAGGATTCAAAGCGCGAGGACTTCCAGCCGAACCTGTTTTCGAGCCGCGACGCCGCGGTGAAGCGGATCCTAGAAATGCAGCGCGACGCCGGCTGAGTATCACGGAGCCGCACGCCTCGAAGCGGCCCTGAGGCTGGATTCATGACGGCCAACGCGGCGCCGGTCCAAGCCTGCGACCCGGTCAACCGATCTGTTCGTCGCGATCGTCCGGATCGTCGATGACCAGGTTGTTCTCTTCCCTGATCTTCCGTTTCACGTGATTGAGCTCGTCGAGCTTGGCTTCCGCGGCCTCGCGAGCCGCCGCAAGCGAGGCGATCTCCGCATGTTTTGCCCTGATTTCCGCTTCCACAGCGGCAAGCTGTGCCCGAAATAGCATCATCGCGCCTTGCCGGCTCATCGTCGCCTCCGTTCAAAAACCTGCCAAAATACAGCCGCGCGCACATCACCGGAAAGACCGGTTAACGCCGGCGCGGCTGAAGCAGGCTCGAGCATGTCACGCCATTATGACAGTTGGACAGATGCTTGATTGGCCAACAGCCGGAAAGCATTACCTGCGCCGGTTGCGCATCTCAAGCGTCCTCAGCCTGAGCGCGTTCAGCTTGATGAACCCTTCCGCGTCCTTCTGGTCATAGGCGCCCTGATCATCCTCGAACGTCACCAGGCTCTCCGAGTAGAGCGAGTCCTTGCTCTCGCGGCCGATCGTGATCGTATTGCCCTTGTAGAGCTTGAGACGAACGCTGCCGTTGACCCGCTCCTGGCTCTTGTCGATCAACGCTTGCAGCATTTCCCGTTCCGGCGAGAACCAGAGCCCGTTGTAGATCAGCTCCGCATAGCGCGGCATCAATTCGTCCTTGAGGTGAGCCGCGCCCCGGTCGAGCGTCAGTGACTCGATCGCGCGGTGCGCAGCCAACAGGATCGTACCGCCCGGCGTCTCGTAGACCCCGCGTGATTTCATGCCAACGAACCGGTTCTCGACGAGGTCGATCCGCCCGATGCCGTTATCGTGGCCAAGCTTGTTGAGAGCCTCGAGCAGCGTCGCCGGGCTCATCGCCGTGCCGTCGATACTGACCGCATCCCCTCTCTCGAACCCGATCTCGACGATGGTCGGTTTGTCCGGCGCCTCTTCCGGGCTGATCGTGCGCTGATAGACGAATGGCGGCGGCTCGATCGCTGGATCTTCCAGCACTTTGCCCTCGGATGAGGAGTGCAGCAGGTTGGCGTCAACCGAGAACGGCGCCTCGCCTTCCTTGTCCTTGGCAATCGGAATCTGGTGGTTGCGCGCGAACTCGATCAGCGCCTCGCGGCCCGAGAACTCCCACTCCCGCCATGGCGCGATGATCTTGATGCCGGGCTCGAGCGCGTAATAGCCGAGTTCGAAACGCACCTGGTCGTTGCCCTTGCCCGTCGCCCCATGGCAGACGGCGTCCGCGCCCATCTCGCGGGCGATCTCGATCTGTCGCTTCGAGATCAGCGGCCGCGCGATCGACGTGCCGAGCAGATAGACGCCCTCATAGAGCGCATTGGCCCGGAACATCGGAAACACGTAGTCGCGAACGAAATCCTCGCGCAGGTCCTCAATGAAGATGTTCTCCGGCTTGATGCCGAGCATCAGCGCCTTTTCCCGCGCAGGACCAAGTTCTTCACCCTGACCGAGGTCGGCGGTGAACGTGATCACCTCCGCGCCATAGGCCTCTTGCAGCCATTTCAGAATGATCGACGTGTCGAGCCCGCCTGAGTAGGCAAGCACAACTTTATTGACGGCAGGCTTGGCGGATGGGGACATGGGGAGCGCGCCTCTTTTCCGGGACGTTTTATCAGAATATCGAACTACAGCGACTGGCGGCTTGGCGCCAGTCTGTCTTCGCCATTTGCCGCGGCAACTCGAGGTCAAATTGAGATGAGCCAGCCCACAACCCTTCAGTTCTGGTTCGATCCCGCCTCAACTTACGCTTATCTTACCGCGATGCGGATTGAGGCAGAGGCGGCGCGTCATGGCGTCGGTGTTGACTGGTGTCCCTTCCTTCTCGGCCCGATTTTCCGGGCTCAGGGCTGGGAGACATCACCCTTCAACGTCTACCCTGCCAAGGGCCGCTACATGGTCCGTGATATCGAGCGCCTCGCGGCATCGCGCGGATTGCCGCCCTTTCGCCTGCCGGACTCGTTTCCCGCGAACAGCGTCCGCGCGGCGCGCGCGGCGCTGCTTGCAGGCGAACAGGGCATTGCACCGGATTTCATGCGCCATCTTTTCACCGCCGCCTTCGCCGAAGGCCGCGATATCGCGGCGCCAGAGACACTCCGGCAGTGCCTTTCGGCAGCCCGCGCCCCGGACCCGGACGCCGTTCTCGCAGCGACTAAGGAGGCCGGTACGAAAGACCGCCTGCGCTTTGCGACGGAACGGGCGGCAAAGCTCGGAATCTTCGGCGCGCCGACGTTCATCACGTCCGATGGCGAGCTGTTCTGGGGGGATGACCGCCTCGCTGCCGCCCTCGAATGGGCAGCGGCAACCTGATCCCCCGATGACTTTGGGTCTGACGCTGAGCGGATCATATTCAAACGCCGCCTCAATAAGTTATCGACCATTGCTCCATAGTCAGCCTGCCGTCTGGCTTGCTAACGTATGCGGTGACGTCAACGTGGTCGGCTTGTAAACTTGCGGCGTCGCGGCGTTACACAAAACGGAGAATAAAGAAAATGAAGCTGCTTTCCACTATGGCTCTCGCCGTGGCGCTGGCGCTCACGCTGCCCATCGCCACAACTCCGGCTGCTGCGCAAAAGACCGGCACTGAGAAATCAATCACGTCCAAGGCGGCGACGCCCAAAACCACGGCGAAGGCAACACCGAAAGAAACGGCCGCAAAGCCTGCCAAGAAGACGGCGAGCGCGTCCCCGTGCAAGGGCCTGAACCAGACGCAGTGTTCCGCGAACAGGAGCTGCGGTTGGATCAAGCCGACCAAAAAAGTATCGACGGATGGCCGCAAACTGACGGCTTATTGTCGTAAGACCGCCGCCAAGAAATAGTCGGCCGGTTCAATGTTGACGGTGGGAAGGATCCGGGGCGGCGCCATCGCCCAGATGTGCGCCGTCGCCCTGATTGACCGACCGGACAGGTTGCCAGGATCACTTGGCCGGGATCAATTGGCCGGGATCAATTGGAAAGCGTCACTTCGTGAGGATGGCCCACGGCGCCGGCAACGTCACGCAAACGCTTTTTTCATCCGGGAATGAGATCTGCGCCATCGAGAATCCGGATCCCGAATGGTACGCGGCCATAACCTGTGCGGCGCCGTGCGGCGTGAACAGGTCCGCCTCGTCCAAATGCTGCGGGTTCCGTGAGTGGTCCGGGATCATCGTCCGCCACGGCTTCATGGCATCATCAACCATCGACAGGAACGCATTCTCGACCGGCGGGCGATACCAGGAGGTCGCGGCTTTCGGTGGTTTCGAGGCATTCGACGTGGCGGTTGCGGTGGGCTCACCGGCTTGCGGCAACGCCTCAAGGCCCGATTGAAGGGACTCCATCATCGCACCAGCACCCGCCATCCAGCAGGCTTGCATCGTCTCGGCATAAAGGTTTGCGGCAGCCAGGCAGGCTTCCGTGGTCTGGGCCCAGGGGTCCGCAGCACCGTCTTTGGTCTTGTCTGTCGTCTGGTTCATAGTGGGCAACACGATCGGATTGAGGTTCGAACTAATCCGATCAGACTACCATGCTGCACTGCAAAATCCAGTTAATTTCGCACTGCAACACTCTGCGCCTCAAGGTTGCTCAGGCTGGTCGTGGGTACGCCGCTCACGGACGTTCCCGAAAAGCCGGGCGCGGCAGGCTCGATGACAACGGCTTGATGGCGCTGGACTTCCAGTACGGCGAGGCTGTGTGTGGACGTACCATCGCTGTTCAGCCGGAACGGTCCGTCAACGCCGTCAAAACCCGTCGCCCGCGTGATCGTTTGAGCGTTGTAGCGCGCCCCGCGCGGATGCTGCGTCGCAAGGCGAATAGCGACCATCGTGGCGTCATAGGCAAGCGCCGCGATGCGGGGTGGCGCCGCCCCAAAGGAGCGAGAAAACTTCTCGGAGAAAGCTTGCCAGCCTCGCGGATCGGGCGCCGGATACCAGCTCCCGATCAGTGCTTGATTACGACCCAGATTGGGCGAGTCCCAACCCCCACTGCCGAGAAACTTGATCGAGCCATCGCTGCCCCCATTGCCGGAGCCAACCAGCGGCGAAAGATTTGGCAGGCTCTCCGGGGCACCCGGCATGAAGATCGCGTCCACCTGATAGCCTTGGCCGCGAGCGGCTTGGACTTGCTCAGCGAGCTTCTGCGTCGGCCCGAGCAGTCCGCTTGAGTTTGCGGGATACCGCTCCACGGCAATCACCTGCGCCCCGTTGCGCTGGGCCGAGGCATTGAAGGCGGTTGCCATGAGGTTGCCGTAGGCAGTGTCGGGGATCAGTGCTGCAAGCCCGCGTTTGCCCTGTGCTGCCGCAAACGCAACGATGCGCTCGACCTCTTCGTCTGCCATGAAACTCAGCAGATGCACCCCGTTGCCTGCAACGTTGCGATCGTTCGAGAACGCGATGACTGGCAGACCCGCCTGCTGCGCGACGGGCTGCACCCCGCGGACGGATTTCGCGTAGAGGGGCCCGATGATCAGTTCCGCGCCATCGGCTGCCGCCTGGGTTGCCGCCATGGCGGCGCCGTCGGGTGTGCCCTGCGTGTCCTTGACGATCATTTGGAAGGCAGGGTTGTTGAGTTCGAACAGCGCCATTTCGGCGGCCTGCTTCATGCCCTGCGCCACGGCTGCCGATTGCGCCGTGCCGCTAAGCGGCAACAGCAGCGCCACTTTGGCTTCAACCGGATTGCCGGCCTGTGCTGTCTGTTCGCCAATCGGTGTGGGCGCGTTGGCGCCCGTCGCCAGCGGGTTCGTCCCACCCCCAATGGAACATCCGGCAATCGCCAGCGCGACGCCCGCCAAAGCCAGCGAAACGATGTGTCGTCGGGTAGCACTGCTTGGATGTGTCGCCTGCACGAAGGTTACCTTCAAGGTTTGTCTATTGCGGCGTCCGCGCTCGGCGTCTGCTGCAAACCGATATATCACGGCTTTCACGGGTCTTGGCCGCGTCATCCACGGCCATAATGTTCCGCGAACGTACTGATTCGATCCTCGAACGATAGGTTATTTTGCTCTCTGCCACCGTCAGCCTTTGGAAAACTCAGCAAAAGCGGCAACACTGGGACTCGATTTCCCTTTCGTCGGCGCACCGTGGCACAACAGCCGTTTCGGCGGGCGGCACAATTGGCGCGGGTGAGGAGTGGGTGATGATTGACGGCGATGACGAGCAAGACGGCACGGCCAGCCGTCGCGATCCGCCGTCTCGTTCACGCGAGCGGATTGCGGCAGCACTCACCTCCGTACTGGGGGACTGGCTCACCAAGGGCCTCGCCCCCGGGCTTCATCTCGTAGCAACACCGATCGGCAATCTCGGCGACATGTCGCCACGCGCGCTCGCCGCGATCGCAACCGCCGATCTCGTTTACTGCGAAGACACAAGGACCTCGCGGCCGCTCCTGTCGCGCTTTGGCATCGAACGCCAGTTGCGGGCCTATCACGATCACAGCAGTGAGGCGGTTCGCGATGAGATCGTCGCGGCTGCAACCGCGGGCCAATCCATTGTCGTGATCAGCGACGCCGGGATGCCGGCCATCTCCGACCCCGGCTTCAAGCTCGCCCGCGCTGTCATCGCCGCTGGCACGGACGTCTTTGCCATACCCGGACCCACCGCTGTCACGGCCGCGTTGGCCGTCGCCGGCCTGCCCACGGACAGCTTCTTTTTCGCGGGCTTCCTCCCCCAGAAAGCCGCCGCCCGCCGGACCCGGATCGCAAGTCTGGCCGACATTCCGGCCACCCTGGTGATCTACGAAAGCCCCCATCGCCTGACCGCGACGCTCGAGGATCTGGCAGCCGGCCTGGGCGCGCGCGAGAGTGCCGTCGTGCGCGAGCTGACGAAAAAGTTCGAGGAGGTTCACCGCGGCCCGCTCGATGCGCTTGCCGAATGGTCCCGTGACGTTGCCCCACGCGGCGAGATTGCCATCGTGATCGGACCACCGGCCGACCCTGTCGATCAGGATGTGGACGATGTAACCATTCTGGAGGCCCTTTCGGTGGCGCTGGAGAACGACCGCCCAAGCCGTGCGGCGCGCGACGTTGCAGAAAAACTTGGCGTTCCCCGCTCACGCGTTTACCAATTAGCCGTGCGCCTTAAAGGAGAGCCAGAGTAATGCGTTTCGCCAAGCCTCCCCATGCTGATCGCACGGCTGCCAAAGTGCGCCGCCGCCGCAAGGAACGCGCCGGCCGCGTGGCGGAATTCATCGTTGCACTCTTTCTGATGGCAAAAGGGTATCGCATCGTCCGCCATCGCGAGCGCACCCCGATGGGCGAAATTGACCTGATCGCGGTTCGCGGCCGCCGCCTTGCTTTCGTTGAGGTCAAGTATCGTGATGAGCCGGCTGATCCCGGCGCAGCCGTCGCGCGGCATCAGTCCGATCGCATCGCCCGCGCCGCCGAAATGTGGGCCTGGAAGCACCCGGCCTACCGCGATTATCAGTTCGGCCTCGACGTCATCACGATCTCGCCCTGGCGCATGCCCCGCCACCTCATCGACGGTCTTCAGCCGATCTGAAGAGTGGCACTGGGTGCCAAGCTCCAACCAACCGACCCAGCCAGCCGCGATCCACCTCCCCGAGCGCCAGCGAGGAACAGCCGCGTGAGGCAGTTCTCTCCCCGCTGCCCTTATCAAGCCGCCGCCCCCTTCTCGCCGGGCGCCTGAAATGCCATACATGTGAGCGCGCACGGGCTCCGAAGCTCAGCTTCGCCCACCGCTCCCGCGATCCGGCTGTTTTCAGCCGCAGCGGCAGCGCAAGGATCAGCGGCCCGAGCGCCAGCGAGGAACAGCCGCGTGAGGCAGTTCTCTCCCCGCCGCCCTTATCAATCCGCCGCCCCCTTCTCGCCGGGCGCCTGAAATGCCATACATGTGAGCGCGCAAGCGCTCCGAAGCTCAGCTTCGCCCAGCCGGAGCGGCCCGAGCGCCAGCGAGGAACAGCCGCGTGAGGCAAAACATGAAATCTTTGAAAGTCGCTTGCCAGATGGACCCGATCGAGCACATCGATGTGCCGGGGGATTCCACGCTCGCGATCCTGCTGTCGGCCCAAGAGCGCGGCCACGATCTGTTTTACTATACGCCCGACAATCTCACCTTGAACCAGGGCCGGTTGCTCGCCCGCGGTGCTGGCTTGACGGTGCGCGATGACCCAGCGAACCACTTCGATCTGCACGATCCTCGCGTCGTCGATCTGGAAGACATGGACGTCGTCCTCCTGCGCCAGGACCCGCCCTTCGACATGGGCTACATCACGACGACCCATCTCCTTGAGCGCATCCACCCGAAAACACTCGTCGTCAACGACCCGGACCACGTCCGCAACGCCCCGGAGAAGATCTTCGTCCTCGACTTCCAGGATCTGATGCCGCCGACGATGGTGACCCGCAGCCTCGAAGAGGTGAAGGCGTTCCGTGAGCAATACAAGGACATCATCATCAAGCCGCTCTATGGCAACGGCGGCGCGGCGGTGTTTCGTCTGGCACCCGGCGACAGCAACCTCGCCTCCCTCGTCGAGATGTTCCACCTTTCCTGGCGCGAACCGTTCATGGTCCAGGAGTATCGCAACGAAGTGCGTGCCGGCGACAAGCGCATCATCCTGGTTGACGGTGAAGTCGCAGGCGCCATCAACCGCGTCCCCGCCCCCGACGAGGCCCGTTCCAACATGCACGTCGGCGGCCGCGCCGAGCCGGTTGAACTCACCGACCGCGACCGCGAGATCTGCGCCCGTCTGGGCCCCGAGCTGAAGCGCCGCGGCCTCCTCTTCACCGGCATCGATGTCATCGGCCCGTTCCTGACCGAGATCAACGTCACAAGCCCGACCGGCATCCGCCAGGTCAAGGCCTTCGGCGGCAACGACATCGCGGCGATGATCTGGCAGGCGATCGAGGCGAAGGTCGCAAGCTGAGTTTTCACCCATCGCCGCTGCGAAACCGCTTGCGGACAAAGTGTCGCAGGCGCACACTGTTCTCCTCGAGCGCGACGCCCGTAGCCTTGCCACCAAGGTGACCGAGCGCTCGGAGCGATCGCGCGCAACATGGGAGATTAGCCATGACCGTGATTGCTATGACTCGCGAGATGGGAACCCGCGGCAAGGACGTCGCCGCCGCTCTCGCCCAACGTCTTGGCACCGAGGTGGTCCATCACGAATTGGTGGAGCGCCAGCTTGCCGAGCGCCTCAACATGTCCGAAAGCGCCGTTCACCGCTTCCTCGAAGGAGAAGCCTCCCTCTGGGAACGCTGGAGCATCGACCCGAACCGGTTGTCACGCTTCTCCAGCGAGGAGATCCTGGAACTTGCAAAGCGCGGCAACGTCTTGATTCGCGGCTGGGGTGCCGCGCAACTCTTGCGCGATGTCACCCACGTCACTTGCGTGCGGATCTGCGCCCCGATGGCCGACCGCATCGCTGAAATGAAGCGCCGCCTCGGTATCGATGACGATGCGACCGTTCGCAGCGAGATCGAGCGCAACGATGAAGCTCACGAGCGCGCGGTCAGGCGACAGTTTCGCACGGACTGGCGCGACGCCGCCGGCTACGACATCGTCCTCAACACCGGCTTCGTGCCACTTGAAACGGCGGTTGATATCCTGGCGGGACTGGCAACGACCGATGCTTACCGCGAGACGGATCAGTCGCATACGCGACTGGCAGACAAGCTCATCGCCGCACGCATAACGACGGTGCTTGATGCACATCTGTCCAGTTCGCCGATCGGAAGTGGCCTGGATGTCGATGTCGAGAACGGCAACGTCACCATCAGGGGCGTCGTCGCGTCGAAGCCCGATTATCGCAGCCAACTCGCGGCCATTGAGAGGATCGACGGTGTCCGCGCGATCAACGATGAGACGGTCGGTCTGCCGGTAAGCTATGGTGTTTGATGGTGGATCGGCAGTTCGGTATCATTTGACAACGATGTGCGTGCCGGACCTCCATTCTGGCTGACTGACGCGAGAGTTTGACAAAGCGGCTGACGGCAGCCATTTCGCGGGGCGCAGTTGATCGCTCCCCGCAAAGGGGCGTTCGGAGGAGTAGATATGCGCATCATCCAGCTTTCGGACACGCACCTGTCCGTCGAGCACGACGACTTTGCGGCCAACGCAACGGCGTTTGCCGAAGATCTCGCCAACAGCAAGCCTGACCTGTTTATTCACACCGGCGATCTCAGCATGGATGGCGCCATGCAGGCCCAGGATCTCGAATTGGCCAGGCGCTGGAACGACGCGCTTCCCGCCGAAGTATTGAGCCTGCCCGGCAACCATGACGTTGGCGACCTCTCCGCCTTCCGCCCCGACCAGCCCGTCAACGACGAGCGCCTGACCCGCTGGCGCACCCTGATCGGCCCCGATCGCTGGTGCCGCGACCAGGGTGGCTGGCGCCTGATCGGCCTCAACGCCATGCTCCTGGGCTCGGGCCACCCCGACGAAGACGCACAATTCACCTTCCTGGCTTCCGCCGTCGAAACCACCGATTGTCCCGTTGCCCTTTTCCTTCACAAGCCGCTCTGCATCGATGCCATCGATGAAGAACCTTGCGGTTATTGGACTGTCGCGCCTGAGCCCCGGCGCCGGCTTTGGTCTTTGCTTGAGGGATCGCGGGTGCGCCTGATTTCGAGTGGGCACCTCCACATCCAGCGCCAGAAGGTGATCGAAGGCGTCTCCCACGTCTGGTCCCCGGCGGCCTCGTTTGTCGTCGGTGCCGCTCAGCAGGACCTCGGCGGCGAGCGTGTTCTCGGGTACGTCGAGCACGACTTCACCGCCGACACCGTCACCAGCCGCTTTGTCCGACCCGACCGCGCCGAAGACCGCCTGTTCGATCCGGTCGCAAAGAAGATTTACGGACCAAAGTAAACGCCCGTGGTCGCCGGGCAGCTATTCTGGGCGCCCAATCATTGAGAGGATGGGTCAACGTGTCGGACAAGCCAGTCGCCACCTGGCGGATCATTTTGGCCTTCTTCCTGGATCTGATTACGGCCTTCGCCGTGTTCGGCTGGTTGGTCGCGAAATTCTCGGGCGGGCTGACCGAGACCGGCTTTCAGCTCGACGGCATCCCCGCGCTGGTCAGCTTTGCCTTGATCATCGCCTATTTCGTCGTCGGTGCGCGCACCGGAGGAACGCTGTGGGCACGCCTCCTCGGCGCGGTCCGCAATCGGTGATTTTGCTGGCCTGACAAGGTCGCGAGCAATCGCCGTTGAAATAAGCGCGCCCAGCCACATTGCCCTCGTGCGCGCTGATGCATTAGCCTGACGACAGAACGCGCGCCCTCGCCGGCGGAGACTGCCGGTCGCGGCGCGGCGACCTTTCAGGGAGCGACGAGAAGACGATGAAAGACCTCGAATTCGGTTGGTTCATTCCGACCCGTGGTGACACCGACGACTATGGCGAACCGCTCAAGATCGCGGCGGGCCCGGACATGTTCGAGCGTGTCGTGGTCGCGGCCGAGAACGCCGGCTTCGAGTACATCCTCATCCCCGTCGGCCACCAGTGCTGGGACGCCTGGATGACCGGCGCCCTGATGGCGGGCAAGACCAAGTCAATCCGCATGCTCATCGCCGCACGGCCGAGCTACATCAACCCCGTGCTCCTCGCCAAGATGATCGCAACCTTCGACCAGCTCTCGAAGGGCCGCATCTGCGTCAACCTGATCGCCGGCCAGAGCGAACAGGAAAACATCGCCGAAGGTGTGATGTGGAACAAGGAACAGCGCTACGAGATCATGGAAGAGGAGGTCTCGATCCTCAAGGCACTGTGGACCGGCGGCGACAAGACGGACTGGAACGGCAAGTACTACACCCTCAAGGACTGCGAACTTGTGCCCCGCCCCTACCAGAAGCCCTATCCGAAATTCTACCTCGGCGGCGGTTCCGCCCAGGCCGCGGAGATTTCCGCCAAGCATTCTGACGTCCACCTCTTTTGGGGCGATACCACCGACCGCATCCAGGACAATATGAAGATGCTGCGCGCGCTTGCCGCCAGGCATGGCCGTGAGGATGAACTCGGCTTCGGCATGCGCCTCCAGATCGTCTGCCGCGAAACCGAAAAGGAAGCCTGGGAAGCTGCCGAAGGCCTCATCCGCAACGTCACGCCTGAGCGCGAAAACTACATCCGCACCTATTACGCCCAGTCCGAGGCCAACCAGCGCGTCCAACAACTCGCCCGCGAGAAGGGCGACCTGATCGCACCGAACCTATGGTCCGGCCTGACGAAGGCGCGCCCCGGCGCCGGCATCTGCATCGTCGGCAACCCCGAGCAGTGCGCCGACGTCCTCCAACGCTATATCGACATCGGCTGCCACTCGTTCTGTCTGTCCGGCTACCTCCACGACGCTGAAGTCGGCCGCTTTCACAAATGGGTCCGCCCGATTCTCGAAGACCGCAACCAGGGCCGCATGAAAGCGGCTTGAGGCGCGCACCAAGAACCACCCAGTGAGCAGTGAGCAGCGTGCAATTGGGGCACTGCTCCTCTTGCCCAGCGATAGAGCCTTGGCCCCGTTCGCAACAAATCTGCGTGGCGGCAGTTGACTTTCCCTCCGACTCATCAATGTGGCGGCACTGGCCGCCGCACACCCCAATTCGTCCTCATTTTCCGCACGGTTGGATGGCGAAGTTCATCTCAAGCAATTGTGATTCGCCGGCAAATAGGGGGACGACATGACGGACGCAAAGGCACATATCGAGGCCATGCAACGGCGCCTCGAGAAGATGGCAGCACGTGAAGAACAGCTCGTCGAGGCGCTCAACGAGGCCCTGAGCCGGGCCGACCGGAGGCTGCTGGATGATGTCAGGGCTATAACGCTGGAACACGAAGCCCGGCGAACCGTGATCCTGACCGAACTCCAATCGCTGGCCACGCGCATCGGCGCGTTCCCGGCGTCCGCCAAGCCCGTCGAGACGATCGAGTATGAGGTTGCCGGCAAGACGGAAGAGGAGATCTCAAAACCACAGACCGTCAAGAACGCCGATGATTCTGAGACCGCCAAAGGCGGCGATTGGCGCACCGCAACGCGCCGTATTGCCGAGGAATTGAGCCTCGCTGTGAACGGCGCCCCGGCGACCTATGGCGGCGACGCCGGCACGGCCTGAGGGCCAGGGCTTCGATCGAGTTCACTTTTTGTTCTTGACAGAAAACGCCCACTGATTAACCCTGTTCCTTGTCTGCGACAAGAACCGGGGTTCTCCTATGTATGGGCGCATTACCACGCTCGCGTTTGTTGGCATCCAGGCCCGCCCGGTCGAGGTTGAAGCGCGCATCACCAACGGTCAGCACAATTTCGCGATCGTCGGCCTGCCCGATAAGGCGGTCGCAGAGAGCCGCGAGCGTGTGCGCAATGCGCTTCATGCCGTCGGCCTCGGATTGCCGTGGACGCGGATAACCGTAAACCTCGCCCCGGCCGACCTGCCCAAGGAGGGCAGTCACTTCGATCTGCCGATCACGCTGGCGCTGATGGCCGCGATGGGTGCGATCAGCCCCGACACCATCCAGGGCTTCGCGGCAATCGGAGAGTTGGGCCTGGACGCTGCCATACGCGACGTGCCGGGCGCGCTGCCCGCAGCGATCGGCGCCAACAGCGCCGGCAAGGGCTTGATCTGTCCCAAGGGCAATGGCCCCGAAGCGGCCTGGGCCGGTGAAGATGTTGCGGTGGTCGCGCCCGACCATCTGTTGAGCCTGATCAATCATTTTCGCGGTGACCAGGTCATTGCCCGCCCCGCCCCGGACGTTGCAGCCTCGCGGCAGGACAGTGCCGACCTCGCCGACA
Organism: uncultured Alphaproteobacteria bacterium; assembly: GCA_963696075.1. GTDB lineage: Bacteria > Pseudomonadota > Alphaproteobacteria > Rhizobiales > Hyphomicrobiaceae > CAJQQK01. The sequence goes on from CAVOJD010000008.1 coordinate 476,111, forward strand.
TCAAGGGCCAGGAAAGCGCCAAACGCGCCCTCGAGATCGCAGCCGCCGGCGGCCACAACCTGCTCATGATCGGCCCGCCGGGTTCAGGTAAGTCGATGCTCGCGAGCCGCCTGGCGACCATCCTGCCGCCGCTCGACAGCAGCGAGATGCTGGAAGTGTCGATGGTCCACTCGCTCGCCGGTGAGTTGATGGGTGGTGTTCTGCGCACCGAGCGCCCCTTTCGCAGCCCCCACCATTCCGCCAGCATGGCAGCCCTCGTCGGCGGCGGCTCGCGCCCGCGCCCGGGTGAGGTCTCGCTCGCCCACCTGGGCGTCTTGTTCCTCGATGAATTGCCGGAATTCGCCCCCCAGGTCCTCGACAGTCTCCGCCAGCCGCTGGAGACCGGAGAGACCGTGATCGCGAGAGCCAATCACCGCATCTCCTATCCGTCGAGAATCCAGCTCATCGCCGCGATGAACCCGTGCCGCTGTGGCGGTGGAGCAGGACACACGTGCAAGCGTGGCCCGCGCTGCGCCGCCGACTATCAGGCGCGCATATCGGGCCCCTTTCTCGATCGCATCGACCTCACCATCGAGGTACCCGCCGTCACCGCTGCTGATCTCTGCCTGCCCGCCCCCACGGAAGGCAGCAGCGAAGTCCGCGCGCGCGTCGTCGCCGCCCGGCACCGTCAAACCGCGCGTCTTGACGACATTGAGGGCGCCCGTGTCCGCACCAACGCCGAACTCTCCGGCAGCCTCCTTGATCGCCTCGCATCGCCCGATACGGATGGAATGGCCTTGCTGCGCCAGGCTGCCGAAACGCTGTCGCTGACGGCCCGCGGGTTTCATCGTACGCTGCGCGTCGCCCGCACGCTCGCCGATCTCGAAGCAAGCCCGAACGTTGCCCGCCACCACATCGCCGAAGCCCTCAGCTACCGCGCCGAACGCCTCGGCGCGGAGCGCCGGGCCGCCTGAAACGTGCCAGCCGGCTTATTGAGCATCATAGGGCATCATTGCAGAAAGCGGGCGGTCTGAAGGCTGTTCCGCCAGACGGATGCGGGCGGAGCCCGCGCACGAAGCGCTCTTTTCAGCCGGCCCCGTCGGTGCCCCATGGGAGCAAAGCCGGGTTCGGCCGCGAACCTGACACGCCGGCGAAGCCAAAGCTCAGCCGCAACCCTCGTAAAACGTCGCCTGCGTCATCACCGCGTCGGCATCGGCACGTCGCCACGGTAATCGTAGAACCCGCGTCCGGCCTTGCGGCCAAGCCAACCGGCTTCGACATATTTGACGAGCAGCGGGCAGGGCCGATACTTCGAATCTGCCAAGCCCTCGTACAGCACCTGCATCACCGAGAGGCAGGTATCGAGGCCGATGAAGTCGGCAAGCTCGAGCGGCCCCATCGGATGGTTGGCGCCGAGCTTCATGGCTTTGTCGATCCCATCGACCGTGCCGACGCCCTCATAGAGCGTGTAGACCGCTTCATTGATCATGGGCAGGAGGATTCGGTTGACGATAAACGCCGGGAAGTCCTCGGACACCGCGATCGTCTTGCCGAGTGTTTCCACGAAATCACGTGATACCGTGAAGGTCCGATCACCCGTCGCGATGCCGCGAATGAGCTCGACGAGCTGCATCAGCGGCACCGGGTTCATGAAGTGCATGCCGATGAACTGCTCGGGCCGGTCCGTCGACGCGGCCAGCCGCGTGATCGAGATCGACGACGTGTTAGACCCGACGATCGCCTCCGGCTTCAGGTGAGGGCAGAGCTGCTGGAAGATCGCGCGCTTGACCTGTTCATCTTCCGTCGCGGCTTCGACGACCAGGTCGGATTGCGCAAAGGCCTCGAAGCTCTCACCGAACGTGATCCGCTGCAGGGCCTTTTCAGCATCGCCATGTTCGACAATCCCGCGCGAAACTTGCCGCTTAAGGTTCTTCTCGATCGTCTTCATCGCAGCGTCGAAGCGCTCACGTTCAAGATCGTTGAGAATGACATCGTATCCCGCCAACGCGACGACGTGCGCAATCCCGTTGCCCATCTGCCCGGCGCCGATGATGCCGACTTTTGCGATGGTCTCGACCGGGCCAGGGCCCTTATCCGTGTCGTTTGTATTCACGCGTGCGTCCATTCTTGCCAGGAGCTTGTGTGTTGGCGGTTACAGCACCGGGCCCGTCAACCAGAAGCGTGCTTCAGCCTCTCATCATGTCGTCGGAGCAGTCCGCCCGCTTGATCGTGACCGGTCTTGCCGAGCGATCTGCTCCAGTATCTCTGCCGCTCGTCGCAAGCGGCACGCGCGTCCCCAAGGGTCGCGCGGTGTAAGCCTCAGCCGCCGGCCTTGGCCAATTCTTTCTCGAGTTCCGGCAGCGCCTCGAACAGGTCGGCGACAAGACCGTAGTCGGCGACCTGGAAGATCGGCGCTTCGCCGTCCTTGTTGATGGCAACGATGACTTTCGAGTCCTTCATGCCGGCAAGGTGCTGAATGGCGCCCGAAATCCCAACGGCGATGTAGAGTTCCGGCGCAACCACCTTGCCGGTCTGGCCGACCTGATAGTCGTTCGGCACATAACCCGCATCGACCGCCGCCCGGCTGGCGCCGATGGCAGCGCCAAGCTTGTCGGCGACAGGTTCGATGTATTTCTCGAAGTTCTCACCCGATTGCATGCCGCGGCCGCCTGAGATGATGATCTTGGCGGCGGCGAGTTCCGGCCGGTCCGAGCTGGCGAGCTCAGCCTTTTCGAACGTCGTCAGGTTGACCGCTGCCGGCGCATCGATTGTCTCGACCGCCGCCGAACCGCCTTCATCCGTCGCGTTGAACGCAGCGGTGCGCACGGTGATGACCTTCTTGGCGTCTTGGCTCTGGACAGTCTGGATCGCGTTGCCCGCGTAGATCGGCCGCTCGAACGTATCCTCGGACTTCACCGCCGTGATGTCGGAGATCTGCATCACGTCGAGCATGGCGGCAATACGCGGCATCAGGTTCTTGCCCCGCGCCGTCGACGCCGCCACGGCCGCGTCATAGCCATCCATCAGCGGCACGATCAGCGCCGCCATTTCCTCCGCCACCTGCTGGGCCAGGTGCGGCGCCTCGGCCAGGAGAACCTTGCGCACGCCGGAAATCTTGCCGGCCGCTTCCGCCGCCGCCTTCGCATCGGTTCCAGCGACGAGAATGTCGACGTCGCCACCGAGCGCCGCCGCCGCGGTCATCGCCTTGGCCGTTGCCGGGTTGAGGGCGTCATTGGTGTGTTCTGCAATCAGAAGGGTCGCCATGACTTAGATCACCCCCGCTTCGTTTTTCAGTTTGTCGACCAGTTGCGCAACGTCTTCGACCATCACGCCGGCGCTCCGCGTCGGTGGTTCCGTCGTCGTCAGCACTTTGAGGCGTGGCGCGATATCGACGCCGTAGTCGTCGGGGGTCTTGGTGTCCAACGGCTTCTTCTTGGCCTTCATGATATTCGGCAGCGACGCATAACGCGGCTCGTTGAGGCGAAGATCCGTCGTCACAATCGCGGGCATGGTCACCTTCAACGTTTCGAGCCCGCCATCGACCTCGCGCGTAACTTGCGCGCTATCGCCGCTGATATCGATCTTCGAGGCAAACGTGGCCTGCGACCAGCCAAGCAGCGCAGCCAGCATCTGGCCGGTCTGGTTGCAATCGTCGTCGATCGCCTGCTTGCCAAGGATAACGAGGCCGGGTTCTTCCGCCTCGATGACGCCTTTGAGCAGCTTGGCAACCGCGAGGGGTTCAACCAGTGCATTGTCGTCGGTCTGAATGAGGAGGCCACGATCGGCGCCCATGGCTAGCGCCGTGCGGATCGTCTCTTGTGCCTTCGCCGGCCCGATTGAGACTGCCACGACCTCACTGGCCGTGCCAGCTTCCTTGAGCCGCAGCGCTTCTTCCACGGCGATTTCGTCAAATGGGTTCATCGACATTTTGACGTTTGCCAATTCGACGCCGGACCCGTCGGGTTTAACCCTGATCTTGACGTTGTAATCGACCACGCGCTTAACCGGCACGAGGATTTTCATCTATGCAAGCTCCCGTCGCATTTCGCGATATTGATGTTGGAAACCCTCAGGACGTGTCTCAAGTGCGGGTAGCAGGACGCCTTGCCTCACACCGCATTGCCAGCGGGCCGGGCGACCGGTTGGCAGGCACGCAATCAGGTTTTTTGCAACTGCGAAGCTGCACGTTATTGAGGCAGGCAAAGCCTGTCAAACGCCGTTTCAGCGGCTAATCGCCGTCCCGGCCGGTTATCCGTCAGGTGGTGACACGGTTAAGACCTCAGGCGCTTCCAAGCCCGCGGTCGAACAGCGCCACACCCGGCCGGCGCATCACCACGACCAGCAGCGCGCCCGCGATCAGCCCGCCGATGTGCGCCCACCAGGCAACCGGCCCGACCTGATCGATCATCGCGAAGAAGAACTGCATCGCGACCCAGAACCCGAGCGCGATGGCGGCCGTGATCTTCACAGGGATCACCCGCATCACGAGCACCCATACGTTAACCCTGGGATGCAGCATCAGATATGCCGCGATCACGCCCGCAACGCCGGCACTCGCGCCGATCAGGGGTATCCCGGAGTCCGCCATCATCGCCGTATGCGCCAGCGCCCCGGCAGCCCCGCAGGCCAGGTAGAACACCAGGAACTTGAAGTGGCCGAGAGCATCCTCGACGTTGTCACCGAACACCCACAGGAACAACATGTTGCCGAGCAGGTGAAAGATGTCGCCGTGGAAGAACATGTAGGAAACCAGCGTCGCCCACTCCGGGATCGCGAACCGGTCCATCGGCCCGAGTGCGGGCCCGCCGATATATTTGACGGAGATCAGTTCACTCGGAACCACCGCGAAGCTGGCAATGGCGCGCTGGTCCATTCCGCTCACTGTGACCAGAAACAGCGCCACATTGACCGCGATCAACAACACCGTAACGAACTGAAACGGGATCGATTTGAGGGAATTCTGGTCGTAGATCGGCAGGAACATCGAGGGCTCGCGGGCTGCAAGGAGGGTGCAATCAGGGCACTGAAGCGCCGCCAGCTTGGCGGATCGAAAAGGACGTTACCGTCTTTTTGCGGAAATTTCAGACAGTAAAATGCTTCTCCGTGCCGGAAGCCGCCCCGGTGTTGTGCGCGAATGTCACGCCGAAATCATCGGTTCTGCCCCGGCACCCACAAGACATCCCCCTCGCCATGAGCGTTCGCCGACCGCGCTGCAACGAACAGGAAGTCCGACAGCCGGTTGACGTAATGCAGCGCGGCATCGCTCACCGGCTCATCGTCCTGAGCCGCAAGATCCACGATCAGACGTTCCGCCCGCCGGCAAACCGTCCGCGCGACATGCAGATGGGCCGCAGTCGCCGTACCACCGGGCAAAATGAACGACCTTAGAGGCGTCAGGTCGGCGTTGAGCTGGTCGATATGGTTTTCGATCCGCTCGACCTGGCCCTTGGTCATCCGCAGCGGCTCGTAGGCGAGCTTCTCGCCTCTGTCCGGCATGCACAGGTCGGCGCCGAGATCAAAAAGATCATTCTGGATCCGCGCCAGCATCTGGTCGAGTTCCGCGTTATCGCCAATCGTCAGCCGGGCGACCCCGATGTGCGCATTGGTCTCGTCGACCGTCCCGTAGGCAGCGACCCGCAGCGACGTCTTGGCGACCCGCTCACCATTGCCGAGCGCGGTCGTCCCGTCGTCACCAGTTCGCGTATATATCTTGTTCAAAACAACCACTTAAGAATCTCCCTCATCAAGCGAACAAGTCCCGGCAGGCCACCCCGAACTGCAACACATCAGCCGCTAGCCGCGCGCAATCCACGCGGCAAGCATAACCAGCACGATCACAACGAATTGCAGCCCCACGCGCCACCGCATCAAGAGCTGACTCGTGTTGGCGCTATGGGGACGTACCATGTTGATCAGCCCCGCCACCAGGACCCCCAGCACGATCACGGCCATAACGGTCGCACTGTTGTTGAGAAGTGTCGTCATGGGCCAGGTGTCCTTTCGCAGTTGCTGTCCTGCGGTCCGAGGGTCGCGTGCACAGGCTGACTTGCCGCGCCAATCGCCGTGTTCGTGCGTGCGGAGCCAGATCTTTCGTACGTTTGCGCTGGAGTGGTGGATCGTCAGCCAAGGCCGCGCCACAAGCCGCAATTTCCAGATTGGTCCTGATATTGCCGCGATTAGGCGATTTTACCAGTCCATGGCGGAGTTTGCCGCAACCGTTTCGGTGCTGACACGGCGGTGCGCCAAACCGGACGGCGCGCGCGACGAAGCTGTTGGGACTGGCGCCGAATTCGGTTAAGCCTCGGAGTAGTTACGATGGCCGCATTGGCGCGGCAAAGCGGGAGACGTGGCAACGCATGAGCCCATCTGCAGGCCAGAAGTCGGTTTTTCCTTTCGCCGACGTGCGAGCGCGGCCTGCGGGAACAGCTTTCCTCCTTCTCTCCGTGGCGATGCTTGCCCCCGCTCAAGCCCAGACCTCCGATCCCGCGGCGGCGCGCGCGAACCTCGAGAAGAACCGCGTTCTCCTCCAGGAGAACCGGGAGCGGGTCGGCACCATCAAGACCGAACTCGAGCGGTTGGCCAAGGAGCGCGACAAGCTCGATCAGGATCTGATCCAGACAAGTAAGTCGATCCAGTCGGCTGAATCAAAGATGACGACGATCGAGACGAGGCTCGGCAGCCTTGAAGAGCGCGAAAGCGGCCTGAAGTCGTCCCTGCGCCGCCAGCGCCACTCGATCGCGGGCCTGCTGTCGGCCATTCAACGCATGGGCCGCAATCCGCCGCCGGTCATGATCACACGCCGCCAGGACGCGCTCAAAATGGTCCGCTCGGCGATGTTGCTTGCGCGTGCTTTTCCAAGGCTCAAATCACGGGCGACCCGGCTCGCGTCCCAGCTGAAAGAGCTCGTCGCCGTCATTGACAGCATCCGCACTGAACGTGACCAGCTGCGCGCCGAGAGCCTGCGCCTGACCGATGCTCAAAAGCGCCTCTCCTATCTGATGCAGACCAAACGCCAGTCGCTCAGTATCCGGCGCCTTGAGTTGACCGAGGTCCAGCGCACGGTCCGCCAGATCGGCGACAATGTCGGCAACCTCGAACAACTGATCGCACGTCTCGGCCCCGTGACTGAAAATCTTGCGGCGGCCCCGCCGTTGCCTGGCGGCAGGCCGACGTTGCCCTCCCCCGGGGCAGCACCGGACGAGACCCGTGTCGCCTTGGCACTGCCGCGCCCATCCATCGTGCCCGCGCCCGACGGCGGCGCGGCGGCGCCAAAAGTCGCCTTTAACCTTGAGCCGAGCGGCGGCACCTTCATCGCCGGCCGCCCGATTGCACCCGTAATCCCGTTTCATAAGGCTAAAGGCAGTTTGCCCTTGCCTGCGGCAGGCGCAATCGAGCAAGAATTCGGAACGCCGACGCAATATGGCGATCGCGCCAAGGGGATTTTGATCAAGACACGCTACGGTGCCCAGATCACGTCTCCGTGCGATGGCTCCGTAATGTTCGCCGGAAAGTTTCGAACCTACGGCCAACTCTTGATTATTAAGGCTGGTGATGGCTACCATGTGCTTCTGGCGGGTTTGTCGCGCATCGACGTTCAGCCGGGCCAATTCGTGCTAAAATCCGAGCCAGTTGGCACAATGAGAACGTCGCCCGGCAAGCGAGCCGGCCCGGATTCGCCACGCCTTTATGTAGAATTTCGCAAGGACGGTCGTCCGATCAATCCGCGACCCTGGTGGTCCGCCAGCTCAACTGGGAAGGTTCAAGGCTGATGCGCAGATCAGATTTCGCATTCTGGAGCTTCATGGTGATGTCGGGCCTCGCAGCTGCGACCACCGTTTTGAATGTCACTGCGACATACTCGGCGACGACGCCGAACTCCCAGATCTATAAGCAACTCGACCTCTTCGGCGACGTCCTCGAAAGAGTTCGTTCCGACTACGTCGAAAAACCCGATGATGAAAAGCTGATCGAAACCGCGATCAACGGCATGTTGAGCGGCCTCGATCCGCACTCCGCCTACCTCAACGCCAAGCACTTCCAGGACATGCAGGTCCAGACCCGCGGTGAATTCGGCGGCCTTGGCATCGAAGTGACGATGGAGAAGGGCGTCGTGAAGGTCGTGGCACCCATCGACGACACGCCCGCTGCCAACGCCGGCATCCGGTCGAACGACCTGATCACGCATCTCGACGACAAGTCGATCGTCGGCCTGACCCTGACCGAAGCGGTCGAACGTATGCGCGGCCCCGTCAATACGGAGCTCAAGCTGACCGTCGTGCGCGAAGGCCTTGAAGACCCGATCGATATCAAGATCAAACGCGCCGTCATCCGCATCAATGCAATTAAGGCGCGCGTCGAGGCCGATGGTGAACTTGGCTACGTAAAGATCACCACCTTCAATGAGAAAACGCACGCCAACCTGGTCAAGGCCGTCCAGGACATCGAGAAACAGCACGCCGGCAAGCTCAAGGGCTACATCATCGACCTGCGCAACAATCCAGGCGGTCTGCTCGACCAGGCCGTGGCCGTGAGCGATGATCTGCTCGACAAGGGTGCGATCGTGCTCACCAAGGGTCGCAACCTTCAGGAAACACAGCGCTCCCAGGCGCGTGTCGGCGACATCACAGGCGGCAAGAAGCTTGTGGTTCTCATCAACGGCGGGTCGGCATCGGCTTCCGAGATCGTCGCTGGTGCCATCCAGGACCACGACCGCGGCACGATCGTCGGCACCCGCTCATTCGGCAAGGGCTCCGTCCAGACCATCATTCCGCTTGGCGGTCAGGGCGCGCTGCGTCTGACAACAGCGCGCTACTACACGCCCTCCGGCCGGTCGATCCAGGCCAAGGGCATTGATCCTGACATCATTGTCGAGCAGGAGACGCCCGAGGAGATCAAGAAGCGCGAAGAGCGCGCGCCACGCGGTGAAGCCAACTTGCGCGGTCATCTGACAGCGGAAGGAGACGAGGAAGAGAAATCCGGCTCATCAACGTTCGTGCCGAAAACGGCAGAAGAAGACCGCCAGCTCCAGTACGCAATCGCCTTGTTGCTGGGCAAGCCGACCGATATCAAGGGCGTCCGCCAGGAGGATGCTGAAAAGGCCCGCAAGGCAGCTGAAAAAGACAAGGCGGAAGAAAAAGCCAAATAATGTCGCGGCGCCGCGAGAGTCTTGGCAGCGCCGAGACGTCAGTTTGATGCTTGGTTCAGCGGGCGCCCCTGTGTAGGCGCCCGCTTCCGTTTATTGAAAACCGAAGACGCGACGACACCACAGAGGTGCACACCACGCCCTGAAGGCTGCAACGCCCCACAATCGCCCGAGAAACGTCCCAGCACGCGCTTCAACGGCGCGAAGAAAACGATATGACCACGCTAGTTGATCAACGCCCGCCCGAACGACCCGCCGATGACCCAGCCTCATCGATGCCAAGCCTTGCCGGCCTGAGCAGAGCCCGCTTGTCCGACGCACTTGCCGACGTTGGCGTGCCGGAACGCCAGCTTCGCATGCGCACCAACCAGCTCTGGAGCTGGATCTATGTGCGCGGTGTGACAGACTTCGAGCAGATGACCGATGTCTCCAAACAGCTGCGCCAGGACCTCGCCCGCAAGTTTACGCTCGCTCGTCCCGAAATCGTAACGCAGCAGCTCTCCACCGACGGCACCCGCAAATGGCTTCTGCGCCTGCCCCGCCGCGGCAGCGAGCGTGCGGCGCCCGAAATCGAAACCGTCTTCATTCCGGAAGCTGACCGCGGAACGCTGTGCATTTCCAGCCAGGTCGGCTGCACGCTCAATTGTTCGTTCTGCCATACCGGGACGCAGCGTCTCGTTCGCAATCTCGAAGCCGAGGAAATCGTCGGCCAGGTCTTGCTCGCGCGCGACTGCATTGCCGATTGGCCCGGCGCTGAGGCCCCGGTCGACGGCGGACTGTTGCCCTCTTCACAGCGCAAGATCACCAATATCGTGCTCATGGGCATGGGCGAGCCGCTCTACAATTTCGACAACGTCGCCGACGCCGTTGCAACGATCACCGACAGCGACGGCATTTCACTCTCCCGCCGGCGGATAACGCTTTCCACATCCGGGATCGTTCCGGAAATCGAGCGCTGGGGTGATACGGCTGGCACGATGCTCGCCATTTCTCTGCACGCCGTTCGCGATGAATTGCGCAACGAGCTGGTGCCGATCAATCGTCGTTGGCCGATTGCGGAGCTGATGGCTGCCTGCCGTAATTATCCAGGCCTCACCAATGCCCGCCGCATCACCTTCGAGTACGTCATGCTCAAGGGCGTCAACGACAGCCTGGCCGACGCCAAGGCCCTCGTCCGCCTGCTCGCGGGCATTCCCTCCAAGATCAACCTGATCCCGTTCAATCCCTGGCCGGGCACACGCTATGAATGTTCGGATTGGAACCAGATCGAGCGGTTCGCCGAGGTCGTCAACCGGGCAGGCTATGCGAGTCCCGTCCGCACCCCCAGGGGACGGGATATCCTCGCGGCGTGCGGTCAGTTGAAATCCACGAGCGAGAAGCTGAGCGCCCGCGCACGGCTTCTCGAAGCAGACTGAGCCGTCTACGCGCGGGCCATGGCCCAGTAGTCTCTGAGTAATATCCGAGTAATCTCTGGGAGATGAAGAACATGCTCGCCACGATCGGCCGCTTGATCTGGCTGCCTATTGCGTTTGTGCTCTCGCTGTTGATCGGCGCCGTCGTCATTGTGACGCTCGGCCTTGAGCGCATTACCGCTTATGCGAACGGGCTCGGCGACCCGGATATGAGCATCGAGGCGGGCATGGAACTTCTGCGCAACGGCCTGATGCTGGCGCAGGCTGCGACCATCATTCCAGCCCTTCTGGTCATACTGGTTGGCGAGATTGCACGGATCCGTTCGGTCTATTTTTACGTGGTCGCGGGCGGGCTTGCTGCTGTCTCGGTTCCCGTCGTAGCCCGCCTGACGACGGTCGGCCCGGCCGAGCTGCCAGCCGTCGCAGTTTGGCAGGTTTTTGCCGTGGGAGGCTTCATCGCGGGCTTCGTCTATTGGCTCCTCGCCGGCCGCACCGCCTGAGCAAACTTGACGGTTCGCCCTCGATACCGCTTAAACAACGGCGGCCGAAACCGATTGATGACGAATTCTTGACCACCTATGAGTGGCGGCGAGTTGCCCGCGGGGTCCCCGGCGGGATGACCATGGAGTAGACGGATGTTGGCGTACCTCGGAGCCGTCGTAAGGGTTTTTCTGGGCTTCGCGGCCGCCTGCCTCGCCGCTGGGTTCATCCAGGTTCTGTTTGCGGTGACGCCGGCCGAACTCGTCGCCGCGGGGGAAGCGCGCTGGAGCGCGGCGATTAATTGGGCGATCTTGTCCTCCGCCCACATCTTCGTCTTTGCCGCGCCCTTCGCGGTGATCTCAATCATCATCAGTGAATGGATCGGCATCCGCAGTTTCGCCTATCACGCCATCGTGGCCATGGGCATCGCTGTTGCGGGCTTCGGACTCATTATGATGATGGAGACCCCGTCGGAAGCCAGCATCGTCAACAGCTACGCGATGGCGGCTTATCTGACGAGCGGCTTCATCGCAGGCCTGGTCTATTGGCTCTTGGCCGGTCGCCTAGCGACGCGGGCTTATGATGAGGATGACTTCCTGGCCATGGAGGGTGACGTGCGCACGGCGCCGCAGCGGCCACCGGAAACCGAACGAACGCCGCCGCCGCCGCGGACCACCGGAACGGTCCCCGCGACCCGGCCGGCCGCCAGTCCGGCGCCGCGCACAAGCGCTTCGCCTGCTCCCGCTCCTGCGCCTTCGCCGTCTGCGCAGTCGACCGCCTCGTCGCCGCAAATGCCGGCCGGTCAGGGCCCGCGCCCGGTGCCGCCCCGTCCCCGCGTCGTGCCGCCAGCCAACAATCCTCAACAACAGCGTTCTGCGCCGAACACGACCGGATCGCCCGGCCCGAAATCTTCCTGAGCGCTTCCCCACAGCGCTGTCTTATGACGGTCGCGGTCTAGCCGCGCCTGTTCGCCTCCACCCCCAGACTGCGAAGTCCAAATCGCCAAATGGTCCAGGTTCTAGCCGTCGTCACCCCCGTTTTCGCCCTCATTCTTGTCGGCTACACGGTGGGACGCATCGGATGGATCTCCGAGACCGGCGCCAAGGGGCTTGCCGAATTCACCTTTCAGATCGCCATCCCCGTCATGCTCTTCCGTCAGATGGCAACCGCCGAACTGCCGGATGTAACGCCCTACGCGTTGTGGGGGGCCTATTACGGCACGGCCGCCATCATCTGGCTTGCCGCGACGGTCCTTACGGCTGTTTTTCTCCGGCGTCCGGCCGCAGATGCAGCCTCCATTTCGATGAGTGCGACGTTCGGCAACGTCGTCATGATTGGCATGCCACTCGCCCTCAATCTCTATGGCGAGGCCGCCGCTGCCGCCGTTGCGATCCTCGTATCCGCCCATTCACCACTGCTATGGGCGGGCGCCGCCATTCATTTGAGCCTGACGCGCAACCGCACGGGCAACGCCGCCTGGCAGGTCCTCACCGGGCTATGGCAGGAACTCTCGCGCAACATGATCATTCTGGCCATCATCGCCGGCACGTTGTGGCGCTTTACGGGCATTGGCCTGCATCCGATCGCCGATGACATCATCTTGCTGCTCGGCCGCGCCGGCATTCCATGTGCGCTGGTCTCGCTCGGTCTGAGCTTGATCGCGTTGCGTGTCGCCGGCCAGGTTCCGACCCTCACAACGATCCTCGTGCTCAAGCTTGTCGCAATGCCGATCGTCGCGTGGTTCGTCGCAACCGAACTCTTCGCGCTGCCGCCGCTGGCGGCCGGCGTCGTCACGATTTTCGCATCCATGCCGACGGGCGCCAACGCCTACCTGTTCGCCACGCGCAACAACCTCGCGCAGCACTCAGCATCAGGCGCCGTGGCGCTCGGCACCTTGGTGGCGGCCGCAACCGCGGCCCTCGTGGTCTATATGTTGAGCCCCGGCTGAAGCAGCGTACCGCGATCAGGCCGCGGCGGCCCGAAGGTCGCGACGGGGGCCGGAATCACGGGCGATCGGGGCCCGCACAGGTGTCCATGTGCTCGGCGCATCGCCCATCACGGTGGAAAGATCTCTGAGAAGGCTCGAGAAGGCATATTCCGCCGCATCGAGCTTCACCCGCGCAGCTTCGTGCGCATCCGCGAGCGCCTGGCTCCGCTGGCAATAGTCGGAAACGATGCGTGTGAGGCGCTCGGCATGGCCCTGCGCGCCCACTTGGGCCGGCATGACTGTGACATGGCTTGGCCCATACAACCGGTCGAAGTGCCGCCGTTCCCGGCGAAGGCGTGCCGCCTGAACCTGGCGGGCGACCTTCCGGCGCAGTCCCGTGGCAATGTCCCTCAAGATCCCCAACACCGTTCACCCCTCATGGCAGCAGCGCAATGCGGCCCGGTTGAATCAGCGTCCAGACTCGCAGCGAAGGGGTTAAAGAAAGGTTAACGGAGAAGGGGTTAGGGGTTCATGCTCGCACATTGAGTCACAAGCATGCACCCCGTTGCCGGAATGACTCAATAGACCTCGAACAGCCCCGCAGCCCCCATCCCGCCGCCGATGCACATTGTGGCGACGACATATTTGACGCCCCGCCGCTTGCCCTCGATCAGCGCGTGACCGACCATCCGCGCCCCGGACATGCCATAAGGGTGCCCGATCGAAATCGCCCCGCCATTGACGTTCAGGGTCTCGTTGGGAATGCCGAGCTTGTCGCGGCAGTAGAGCACCTGTACGGCGAACGCCTCGTTGAGCTCCCAGAGCCCGATGTCATCCATCTTGAGCCCGTTCTGCTTCAGCAGCTTTGGCACCGCGAACACCGGCCCGATCCCCATTTCATCCGGCCCACATCCGGCCACCGCGATGCCACGGTAGGCCCCGAGCGGTTCGATGCCGCGCCGGCTGGCCTCTTGCGCCTCCATCACCACCGCCGCGGAGGCGCCATCGGACAACTGCGAGGCATTCCCGGCGGTGATGCACTGGCCTTCGACAATCGTCTGGCCGTCCTTGAACACAGGTGCCAGTGAATGGAGCCCCTCGAGCGTCGTCGACGGCCGGTTCCCTTCGTCCTTCTCAAGCGTGATGTCGCGGTCGGAAATCTCCTTCGTCTCGCGGTCCTGCACCTTCATGACGGTGGCCAGCGGCACGATCTCGTCGTCGAATTTGCCCGCCTCCTGCGCTGCCGCGGTACGTTGTTGCGACTGCAGCGCATACTCATCTTGCACGTCCCGCGCGATGCCGTAGCGTTGGGCGACCGTCTCCGCCGTCTCGAGCATCGACATGTAGATGGCAGGCTGATGCGCCACCAGCCAGGGGTCTTTCACCCGGTGGCGATTCATCTTGTCGTTCTGCACCAGCGAGATCGACTCGAGGCCCCCGCCGACCGCAACCGACATCCCGTCGGAAAGAACTTGCTTCGCCGCGATCCCGATCGCCACCATGCCCGACGAACACTGACGATCAACAGACATCGCCGGCACGGTCACTGGCAGTCCCGCCCGGAGGGCGCATTGCCGTGCGGTGTTGTGCCCCGTCGCACCCTGTTGCAGCGCCGCCCCCATGATGACGTCCTGCACTTCACCAGGCTCGATCCCAGCCCGCTCGACCGCGGCCGCGATAACATGCCCGCCGAGGGTTTGCGCCGGCGTGTCGTTGAATGCGCCACGATAGGCTTTGCCGATCGGCGTACGCGCCGTCGAGACGATCACTGCTTCGCGAGATGCCATCAAAAGGCTCCTTCCTTAGGTCTCCTGGGCCCGCCGTCGAACCGCGGCGTTAGCGTATCGCGGCCATCGTACGGCCTCTCGCGCCCCGTGTCAGTTGCCGAACGCGGCATCGCGGATGCGATGATGCCGGCGCGCGCGCCCTGCTGCAATCGCTTGATCGCCGCCTGTCAACTCCGTATGGAAGTCGTCAGCAAACCGCGGGCCGCGGCCGGGCCCCACCGCCCGGCCAACAGAAATGGTCCCGCCATCAGGAGGAAACCCATGAAACTGGTACGTTTTGGCGATGCAGGCAGCGAGAAGCCGGGTCTCGTCGACGCTGACGGCAACATCCGCGATCTTTCCGGGCATGTCGCCGACATTGACGCGGATGCCGTCTCGCCCGCGGGCCTTGCAAAGCTTGGCGCGATTGATCCGGCATCTTTGCCGCAAGCCCCAGCCGGCGTCCGCCTCGGCGCCCCGGTGACAGGCTCCCGCAACTTTATCGCCGTCGGCCTCAACTACGAAGACCACGCCCGCGAAACCGGCGCGGACATCCCAAAAGAGCCAATCCTCTTCAACAAGCTCGCCAACTGCATTGTCGGCCCGAATGATAACGTCATCATGCCGCGCGGCGCCAAGAAGCTCGACTGGGAAGTCGAGATCGCATTTGTCGTCTCGAAGCAGGCCCGCTACGTCGACGAAGCCGACGCCTTCGACTACATCGCCGGCTACGCGGTGTGCAACGACGTCTCCGAGCGCCACTTCCAGGCCGAACGCGGCGGCCAATGGATGAAGGGCAAGTGCTTCGAGACCTCCGGCCCCCTTGGCCCCTGGCTGGTCACCAAGGACGAGATTGACGATGTCCAGAACATGGACATGTGGCTGGATGTGAATGGCAAGCGCATGCAGACCGGGAACACCAAGACGATGATCTTCTCGGTGGCCCATCTCCTCCATTACATCTCCCAGTTCATGGTCCTCGAAGCCGGTGACGTTGTTACCACCGGCACGCCGCCAGGCGTCGGCCTCGGCATGAACCCGCAAGTCTTCCTGAACGTCGGCGATGTCATGACCCTCGGCATCCAGGGTCTCGGCGAGCAAAGCCAGAAGGTCATCGAGCCGCGCTGAGCCAAGTCGAAAGCGACGCACAAACAGGAACGGGCCCCGCGGGGCCCGTTTTTCATGTCGTCTGATGCGCACGCTCACTCAGTCGCCTGGCGGCGACCTTTACGTTCTTAAGCGCACGACCTGGGGGCTCGTATCGCTGGTCCTGGGGTCGGGTTCCTCGGCGATATGGGAAAACGCCTGCGCCAGCTTCACCCAAGCGTTTGCGCTATCGCGCGGATTGGCCTGAAGCGCCGACCGGATCGATTTGACGTTGCGCAGCAGGTGCTGCTTCTCGATATCGAGCTTGCCTTCCGCATCATCGCGCTCATAGGCCTCGATCATTTGCTCGAGCAAGGCATCATAGGGCCCCTTCGGCAGCATCATGATGACCTGCCAGTTCTGCAGGATATCCTCGCGCGCACTGTCGAGCAGCTGCAGATGCCAAGTCGCATCCTCACTCTGGCTGACGCGCTCGCGCAAGCCCGCATGTGCGCGCTCCAGCCGGTCGGAAATGTGCTTGTCCCGTTGGCGGATGTTGCGGTCCAGCATGATGTTCGCCGACCTCAGGTCGCTGAACACGTCGCTCGCAGCAACAGCTCCCCCAAACGCCTCACCGTCGATCTGGTTCCAGTACTGAGGCTCGATATCGATCGCCTGGATCAGCCGGTCGGCGAAGGCACGCCGGATGGCAGCTGCATTGGAGGCGCGTCCGGCGTCCGGCTCACGTCCGCCCCTCTGAGCCTCATGCTCATCGGCAATTTGCTGCATGACCGGAACGGGTTCGCCCGTAACGGCCTCCGGCGGGGACATTTCGATCCGCCCACCGTCGATTTCGCTGGGCCCCGCGATTTGCGTCCGCGAGAAGTCGTGCCGCATGCCAGACTTGGGAACATCCGCGGAGATCTGCGCCAGAATCCGATAGAACTCGTTGCGAATGAAAAAGCGGTCGCTCTCTTTGCCGTCACGCTCGATGACGCCCATCGTCGTGCCCGCGTTGAGCGCGCGCCGCACGATCGGGACGTCGTAGCTGGGAACAGCGTCCATCTTGATCTCGGAGGAGAAGCCTTCACGCTGCGAGATCGGATTCATGTGGCCAAGCACGATATCCGCGTGGTCGGAGACGTAAGGCTGGAGCGACACGGTGACAACCTTGCGCAATTCGGCGTGCTTGACGCGATCGCCATCCTTCTCGAACGCCTTTTTCGAGACCTGATGGAGAAATTCGACGAGTTCGCCGCGCACGTAGTATTGCGTCGGGTCGGCCTTGTCACGATGCACCGCGCCAATGCTGGCGCCTGCGTTCAACACCTCGATCAGATGGGTCTTCCGCGCGCGTTCCGCGTCGTCGATCACGGCGACGTGTGTCCAGCCCTGGCCAAGCTCGGGCGCGAGTTTCCCCTGCGCGGCCGGCTGGATCTCGCTGAGCGCAAGACGGGCATTCTCAAACTTGTCCGGTAGCAACGCGTTCTCGACGATGTCCTCAAGTTGCCGCGCGCTGCGCCCCTTGTGGCTTGGCACGTCCGACAGCGGCGAGCGCACCGCATTGGCACCAAACAAGCCTGACATGAACACCAGCGTATCGATCGCAATCGCAATCGCCAGCGCCAGATAGGCGAGCTTGTTGCCATCCTGGAACGCATTCGTCGTCACAACGAAGCGGTGCGCCTTGTCGTCCCGGTTGAGCTCGATGTTGTTGATGGTCTGGCGCAGGTTGGCCGTATCCGCACTCGACAGCCGGGCGTCCTGGACACAGCGCCGCGCGAAGCTGAAAAGCGCGTCCGCACCGCCACCCACCGGCAGCTTGTCACCACCGACGCAGTTCTGGCGCAGGTTCTGGACCCCGACATTGAGCGCAAACACCCGCGCCGCAGCCTCGCTTGCAGCACCGGGGTCGCAGTCCACCTGGTTTGCGCTCTGCCGTGTCGTCGGGTCACCTTGGTCGCGCAGCGCACCAGCCAGCGCGCCGCAAACGGTCTGCAGGCTGGTCAGCCGCTCCGCCGTCGGCTCGCGGCGGAATGCTTCGCGGGCTTCGCTAAGCTGCTGCACACCCGTCGTCGCATCGAACGCCGGCATCTCGCGGACGGACTTGGCGCGCGCGGAAATCATCCGCTCCGCCGTCTCCGCGCGCCCTTTCAGCTTGGCGATCTCACCATCCGTTCGCGCCAGTTCGGATTCGCTGTTCGTCAGCGCCTCGCGGGCGCCCGTCAGGCGCTTTTCGTAGGCGCGAAGCTGCAGCTCAAGGTTTTCCTTCTCTTCCCGAAGCCGCCGAAGTTCGCTCATGATTTCGCGATACTTCGGGCCGCGCCCGACCTTGGACGTCACCCCGATGCCGCCGGCTTCCGCCTCGGCTTCCGCCGTTTTCGCGATCAGCTCGCGATCCTTCGCGAAGACCTGCGTTTTGAGCCGCTCGACTTCCGGCTGAAGGTTTGTCACCTGCTCCTTGAGCCGGCTGATCGTGGAATTCAGTTGATCCTTGCGCTGCACCAGGGAGACCTGTTGCGCCGCCGCCGATGACTTGTCTTCCTGGAAGCGGTTCAGCTCCGCCTGTCGCTCGCGCATGCGCTCTTCAAAGAACGCCTGCAGCTTCTCGTCAGCCCCGCCGGCCAGCCGCTGAAGTCGATTGAGGTTATCCTCGTAGCGCTGCCATTCATCGGCGGTGAAAAGGCGTTCTTGTTCGCTGAGCCGCCGCGACGCCGCGAGCCGGGAAACGTCGTTCACGACGCCTGCAACCTGGTTCTGCGCCCTGAGTTCGGCCGCCCGCTGGCGTTCGTTTGCCGGAAAGATCGTCGAGAACAACGAGTTGAATGAGAAAAAGACCGAGGTTGCCATGCACGCGAGGAACATCACCCACAGCACGGCACTGCGCACCATGATCCTGAGCGACTGCGTATAGTCCTCAAGCACGTCGCTTCCCGCGTTCACGATCAACAACGCGACGATCAGAACAACCGGCACCGCAATCAGCAGGTTGTCCCACCAGCCGGCCCACCACTGCCCGCTCGTGTCGGCTGTGAGCGTGGTGGTCTCTGGCACGAACGCACCGTAGATCAGAATACCAAGCGCGCTGAAAAGCAGAATGCCGGCAAGCGAACTGGCGAGCGGCTGCAGCGCCCGAAGCCCTGGATGCAGATTTTCGCTGAAGCCGCGTCGCGGCCGATGGTTCATGCCCGTCGCGAAGCTCTCACCAATCAGCCACGCAACGATCAGCATCACGCCCTGGATGCCAAACGTGATCAGGAACGAAAGCACCGGCTCCTTGGTAAAATTCCGCATCCCGTCCCAGGTTGTCCAACCGGACGCGACGGAAAGAACGACCCCGGTCAGCCCCAACAGCCCGAGGCGCCAGTTGTTGATGAAGGCATCCGTGAAGCTCTGCGTCAGCCGGTTTCCGACCTGCCGGAGAAGCCAAACCGCAACCATGGCAAGCGCACCGATGCTGAGCCAGGTCGTCAGGTTGTCCCATTGACTGGCGGCGCCGTTCACCATTGGAACCAGATCCATGAGGCCTACTCCGATCCTCCGTACGGCATGGACAAGCCAGCCAACCGCATTCTTGCCGCATCTGCGCCTGAGCCGGACGCTATCGTCATGTCTGTCTCTACCCGTCGCCTGTCGGATTGACGGCGCTGCCAACATATGGTCGCGCGCGCGTGCGAAACCAACGGAATTGCAACTCCATGTGGCAGATGGATGTCACAGTCTCGCAAATGTGAAAGGTTCTCGAGTAGTTCGCACCGGCAATCTGCACCCTGAGCATATACGTCAAAAAGTCGCGTGCGAACACGTCGACGTCACATAGAGCCTAATGGCGCAGGCCGGAATGACACTTGAAGCCTTTGTAGCGTTCCAGCCAGCGTGTAAACACCTCGAAGTCACCGATGATCGATCCAGCATTAACTTCAGGCTTGAGCAAAGGACCAGAACCTTCATGAGCAGAAGCGTTTTCCGAAGTGCCCTGTTTCTCGTCGCCGCCGCGGTGCCCTTGACCGCTCCGGTCATGGGAAGCGCTCTCGCCAAGTCGACCTGCAACAACACAGGCTCGTTTGACGCATGGAAAAAAAATTTTCGCGACGAGGTTGTGCGCGCCGGCGTCACCCCTGAAACGATCCGCCGTACGTATGATCAGACGACTTTTCAGCCGGACATTGTGAGCCGCGACCGCCGTCAGAGCTTCTTTTCCCGCTCATTCGTTGATTTTTCCAAGCGCCTCGTCTCCAGCCACCGCCTGCGCGCGGGCGCGAAAAAGATGGAGCAGCGCGCCGGCGAGTTCGCCCGTGCCGAGCGCGAATATGGCGTGCCCCCGGAAGTGATCACGGCCTTCTGGGCGCTCGAAAGCGATTTTGGAGCCGGCATCACCAAGCAGAGCCAGATCTTCAATTCGCTTGCCACGCTCGCCTACGACTGCCGCCGGCCCGAGCTGTTTCGCCGCGAGTTGATCGCAGCCATGCAGATCATCGACCGGGGATATCTCACCCTCGACAGAATGACCGGTTCCTGGGCGGGTGAGCTGGGACAGACCCAGTTTCTGCCGTCGCATTATCTGAACCACGCCATCGACGCCGACGGGGACGGCCGGCGTGACCTCATTCGCAGCGATGCCGATATTATTCATTCAACCGCGAACTTCATCCGTCATCTCGGCTGGCGTCGCGGCGAACCGTGGCTCGAAGAGGTGCGCGTGCCGGCCGACCTGCCCTGGGCCGAGGCCGATCTCAAGATCAAGCATCCCGTCGCGAAATGGGCCGCTTGGGGCGTGCAGCGCCGTGATGGCGGCCGCCTGCGCGGCGATCAACCAGCCTCCCTGCTGCTGCCGATGGGCCGCAACGGGCCTGCTTTCCTCGCCTATCGCAACTTCGACATCTATCCAATGTGGAACCAATCCTTGAATTACGCAGTGACCGCCGCCTATCTGGCAACCAGACTGGCTGGTGCAGAGCCCTATCGCGCGGGTCGTGGAACTGTCGAAGAGTACGGCTATAAGGATATTCTGGAGCTCCAGCGCCTTCTCGCACAGCGTGGTTTCGACACCGGCGGCATTGACGGTAAACTGGGGGCCATGAGCCGCGCGGCCATAAAGGCTGCGCAGATGAAATTCGGTCTGCCCGCGGATTCTTATCCCTCCGCGGAGCTTCTCCGCCGCCTGCGTTGACGTCCCGGGCCGGGACGCCTTTTTGAGGAATGCTATCCATGGATGCACCCATCGACCCGCAACCGGCACCGGATCAAGGTTCACCACCTCAGCCAACCGACCTGAGGGCCGCCCGGCACAAGACGGTCTCGGTGCGGATTGGCAATGTCACGGTCGGCGGCGATGCGCCCGTCGTCGTGCAGTCAATGACCAACACCGACACGGCCAATATCGATGCGACCGTGACGCAGGTCGCCGAACTCGCCCGCGCCGGTTCCGAACTGGTTCGCATAACCGTTGACCGCGACGAGGCGGCCAAGGCTGTGCCCTTCATCAAGGAAAAGCTCCTCGCCCGCGGCGTTGACGTGCCGATCGTTGGCGATTTCCACTACATCGGCCACACCCTCCTCGCCGACAATCCGGCGTGCGCAGAGGCCTTGGCGAAGTATCGCATCAATCCTGGAAACGTCGGCTTCAAGGCAAAAAAGGACGTCCAGTTCTCATCGATTGTCGAGAAAGCGCTGGAATACGCTAAACCCGTCCGCATCGGCGTCAACTGGGGATCGCTCGACCAGGAACTGCTCACGCACCTGATGGATGAAAACGCGACCCTGGAAAAGCCCCGCCCGGCCCGCGCCGTCATGCACGAGGCCATCGTCCAGTCGGCCCTGATCTCGGCCAGGCGCGCTGAAGAACTCGGCCTCGGCGCCGATCGGATTGTGATTTCAGCGAAGGTCTCCGCCGTCCAGGACCTGATCAGTGTCTACACCCTCCTCGCCAGCCGCTCGAATTACGCGCTCCATCTGGGTCTGACCGAGGCCGGCATGGGCACCAAGGGTGTCGTCGCCTCGTCCGCTGCAATGGGCATCCTCCTGCAGCAGGGTATCGGCGACACCATCCGCTTTTCCCTGACGCCGGAACCGGGTGGCGCGCGCACCACCGAGGTTCAAGCCGCCCAGGAACTGCTGCAGACGATGGGGATCCGCTCGTTCGTGCCGATCGTCGCCGCTTGTCCCGGCTGCGGACGCACGACGTCGACCGTCTTCCAGGAACTCGCCCGCGACGTTCAGGCCATGATCCGGGAACGTATGCCGGAGTGGCGCGCACGTTACCCGGGCGTCGAGGAACTGAACCTCGCCGTGATGGGCTGCATCGTGAACGGACCGGGCGAATCCAAGCACGCCGACATCGGGATCTCCCTGCCCGGAACCGGTGAACAACCCGCGGCCCCCGTGTTCGTCGATGGCGCCAAGGCGCTGACACTGCGCGGCCCGAATATCGCAGAAGACTTCAAGGTCATCGTCGAGGACTACATCGAAAACCGCTACGCCAAAGCAAAACCGCCGGGAGAACGCCTGAGTGAGCGCGCCGCGACATGAACTCTTCCCGCCATTGGCGGCGCACGTCGCGTCGCCGTGACGTATCTGCTATAGCCTGCTCGCGCCCCGATCTCGGTCGAACAAGCGGGCTTGGATAGTGTCTGGCCGTTAGAACGGTTGGGGCGCAAACCAAAGAAGCATCGTCGCGTCCAAACGGTGCACAAATGGAGGTGCAGGCAATGACGCCAGCAGAACAAGGTTTCATCATTCAGATCCTGATCGCGGCAGGGATCCTTTTTGTCATCGGCTACATCGGGAACGTCCTGTCGTTCTCGAATCGGTTCGTGAACGCCCTGGTGACCGCGATACTGTTCGCGTTGATCTACGGCGGCATCGTTTACGCCGCTTTCGTGACCAATGAGGAAAGCCTCAGGGAACAGGTCGGCGCCCTGTCTCAGGAGCAGTGGATCCGAATGATCGGAACCGCGGCTGTCGTTGTCTTCGTCATCGACCTGATCGCCAACATGCTCTCGTTCCAGAGCCGTTTCATGAACGCGCTGATGACCTCGATTGTCTTTCTTATCGCGTTCGGCGCCTTGATGTATTTCACGGGCGGCATCCCCGCCGTCGGCCAGGCGCCTGCTTGACCGCTAGCGTTTCGAACGACGATTTCCAGGAGGCCGCCGGCGACAGCCGCGCGGCCTTTCCTTGACCGGCCATTGTTACCGCGTCCGGTTTGCAGCGAATCGCACCGCATCGGCAAGGGTCTCGCTGGCCTGCCCGAAAGGTGCGAGATCGGCGATCGCCCCATCCGCGAGGGCCTCGAGCGTTTCGCGCGCCACGTCTAGTCCCATCAGAGAAACCTGAGTGGCCTTCCCCGCCGCCGCATCCTTGCCTGTGGCCTTGCCAACGGTTTCTGCGTCACTGGTGGCATCAAGCAGATCATCGGCGATCTGGAACACCACGCCCAGTTTATCGCCATAGGCCCGCAGTGCGTTCTGCGCATCGGGTGAGGCCCCGCCGAGGATCGCCCCGGCCTCGGCGGCAAAGCGAATAAGAGCGCCGGTCTTCATCGCCTGTAGCCGGCGGATGTGTTCGAGTGTCGGCTGAGCCGGCTCGCCGCGTTTATCCGCCAGCAGATCAAACATCTGCCCGCCGACCATGCCACTCACGCCGGCACATTTTGCCAGCGCGGCACTCAGCGCCACGCGAACCTCCGCGCACTCATGCGTGCGGCGGTCGGCGATGACCTCGAAGCTCAGTGTCAAAAGCCCGTCACCGGCAAGGATCGCCGTCCATTCATCGAACGCGGCCCACACGGTCGGCTGCCCGCGACGCAGTTGATCATTGTCCATGGCAGGTAAATCGTCATGCACCAGCGAGTAGCAGTGCATCAGTTCCAGCGCGGCGGCCACCCTCAAGGCATTGCCCTCGGCCACGCCGAACAGCTTGGCGCTCTCGATCACGAGAAACGGGCGGAACCGCTTGCCGCCCCCCATCACGGCAAGCCGCATCGCCTCACCAAGCCGTTCTGGCACGTCCACCTGCTCAGCCAGAATAGCCGTCAGCGTTTCATCTATCGCCGAGGCGTGCCGCGCCAGCCGGTCGCCGAAGTCACCACCCATATCAGCCTCACCCATCGTGGCTCCGTTTCGGTGAGAGTCGTCCCGCCCCGAAACCGTCGTGCCTTTATGGCAACGTTTTGCCGACCCTGCACGCCGTCAAATAAAATAATGCCGCAAACGGGTGTAACTCAGTTAAGGCTGGATCGTCGCACGGTCGCCGCCAAATTCCTCAGCCGACGGAGCCAGAGACCCTCCGGGAACGGACGCCTTGAACGAACTTCTCACGTCGCTCCGCATCAGCTCGTTGGCTGCCGCACGCTTTCTTGCCGCCGCAGTGGCCCTGTTCGTTTTCCTTGTCATTGTCGTTCTCTTGATCCTGCGCTTCATTGACCCACCGATGTCAGCCGTCATGCTCCGTGATCACTGGCGCGGCGCGCGTGTCGAGAGCGAATGGACGCCGATTGAGCAGATATCGCCGAACCTCATTCGCGCTGTGATCAGCTCTGAAGACGCGCGCTTCTGCAGCCATTGGGGCATCGACTGGCGCGAGTTCGAGAGCGCGCTCCGTGATGCCAATCGCCGCGGCCTGGATCGTTCGCGCGGCGCCAGCACGTTGACGATGCAAGTCGCCAAAAACCTGTTCTTGTGGACCGACCGCAGCGTCCTGCGCAAAGCCCTCGAGGTCGCGATGACGCCGCTCATCGAACTGGTCTGGCCCAAGCGCCGCATCCTTGAAGTTTATCTGAACATTGCCCAATGGGGACACGGGGTGTTTGGCGCAAAAGCCGCCGCGCAGCGCTATTTCGGCAAGGATCCGGCCCAACTCGACGCCCGTGAGGCGTCCCTGCTCGCAGCCTCCCTGCCCGCCCCCGGCCGCCGCCAGCCAGCAGACGCGAGCCCGCGCACCAAATCCATCGCAGGCCGCATAAGGGGGCGTATGAGCTCACCGCATGGCGACTTTAGCTGCGTCCTAGGCCGTTAATCGCCCATCGTGGTCGAGTGCAGAGTGCAAGCAGGGCCAAATGATCGCTTCGCCGGGGCTTTTTCGGAGAATCAACGCTGGTCATCGCCGCGATACTCGACTATAAGCCGCAACTTCATATGCATGATCGAGCGTGTTCAACGGGCTTCGAGGCGATGCGCGACGCTTGCCCAGGACCGGACCTACGACCGGATTTGTCCTGACAGCGACGCCCCTTCAAGCCCGCCCGACCGACCAGGAGTTCTATCAAATGGCCGTACCTAAGCGCAAAGTTTCTTCAATGAAGCGCGGCTTCCGCCGTTCCGCCGACGCCCTCAAGAAGCCAACTTACGTTGAGGACAAGGAGAGCGGTGAGCTGCGCCGTCCGCACCACGTCGACCTCAAGACCGGCAAGTATCGTGGACGCCAGATCCTGCCCGCCAGGGATGACGCCTGAGACCCTGCGGGGATCAGCCATTCTGACGCCATTGTCATTTGACGCTGTGTGCTCGCCTTGAGGCGCCGTCATTATTTCGTGCGCCAATTACGCTCATATGCGATACATCGCACGCGGGCCAACCAGCAGCCGGCGGACGAATATCCGACACTGACGGGAGTATAGAGCATGTCGATCAGAGCGATCCCCCTGATCCTTTTTGTATTTATCATTTACAACGTGGTCGTTCTCTTGAGCGGGGTTCCTGCGGAGGAAACCGCCGAGTTCCTGCGTCGGGAGATCCTGCCGATCCCGATGCTGAACGGTGCGACCTGGAGCTTCTCTTGGGGTGACTTGATCGTCCTGTTGCTCTTCCTGACACTCTTCGTCGAACTTCTGAAGGCAACCTATACGTCGGGCGCGTCTCTCCTTGATCATGGCCTCTCGATGCTCGTGTTCGTGGTCTGCCTGATCGAATTCTTGATGGTTCGCCAGGCTCAGACATCGGTCTTCTTCTTCATTACGATTGCCACGCTGATCGACGTAATCGCGGGCTATACAATTGGTATTCGGGTTGCCCGCCGCGACATCGGTTTCGGCGGCTGATCTCACAGCCCGGCGCAGCGTCGGTTGAAGGCTAAGAATTTCTGAATGGCGGTGCTGCAAGCGCCGCCATTTTTGTTGTGTTCCTCCGGCTGTTTTCAGCCTCTACGCGGCAATGCACGGCATTTTTCAAGTCTTGTTAGTGAATAGGGACTACGTTGAGATCAGGGTGTGGATCTGGGCTGCCATCGTCCGCACCAAGCCATTCCTCCTGAAGGCCAAGCCAGTGCCGATCAAGGGAGGCATTACGCTCAGGGCCTGCCATAGTGAGCAAACAACAAACGAGCACCGTTGCAGGCGACCACGAGTCCGAAGGGAATCTGGTCGAAGATTTGGTCGAATTGCGCCCGATCGACCGTGGGGCTTCTGCGCAATTGCTCGACAAAGTCCAGGACAGTGTTTTGAGCCTGCGTGACGAACACGAAGCCGCCTATGTATGGCAACGCGAGCCGGACCATTTTTCCTGGGAGGCGAATGCCAGCAAGGTTTTTGGCGTGCGCTCCATGAATACCATGGCGAGCCGCTATCAGTTCGAACTCCTCATTGCACCCGAGCACGTCTCCCGCCGTCAGCACGTCTTCTCGACGAATTATGGCGAAGATCTCGGCCAGGGCGTCCCCTACTGCACCCGTTATCGGTTTGCCCCCGCGGGGCCACGTTCGCGCAAGAGCGTCTGGGTAGAGGAGCAAGGCCGCTGGTGGGCGGACGGATCGGGTAACCCCATTCGTGCCCGTGGCCGGTTGCGGATCATGCCGACCACCACGCGGGGTCGCGAAGAACAAGTCGGGTTCGCCAGCGACTACGACGAGTTAACCGGTCAGCTGAACCGTATCCGCCTGACGTCTGCCCTGGATGCTGTGATCAAGCGGGCTGAGCATTCCAGCAAGTCCAGCGCCTTCCTGATCGCAGCTGTCTCGAACCTCTCGATCATCAACGACACGTTTGGCTTCGACGTTGGCGACGAGGTCATCGCAAGCGTCGCGAGCGTCTTGAGCGACAAGCTGCGCGGCGGCGATTCCATCGGCCGGTATTCCTCGAACAAGTTCGGCATCGTCCTTAATGAGTGCTCGCCGAGCGCCATGCGCATTGCAGCCGAGCGCCTGATCCGTGCCGTTTCCGAAACGACATTTGACGAAATCTCCTGCCCCATCGCAGCGACACTCGCCGTGGGCGGCGTCATGATCCCCGATCATGCCTCAAGCGTGAACGACGCGCTTAGCCGTGCGCTTGAATCTCTCAACGACGCTCGCAGCCGCCGCCTGTCCTCTTTCGTGGCCCACGAGCCGAACGCCGAAAGAGAGACGCGTCGCCAGCGCAACATTTTTGTCGCCGAGGAAATTCGCCACGCCCTTGACGACGACCGCATGCATCTGATGCTCCAGCCGATCGTCTCGAGCGCAACGCGCAAGCCTGCGTTTTACGAATGTCTGATGCGCATGACCAAGCCGAGCGGCGCGGTCGTATCGGCGGGCGAGTTCATGGAAATCGCCGAGCAGTTGGGCGTCTCACGACAGATCGACCGGCGCACCGTTGCACTCGCAGCCGATATTCTGAAGTCGGACCCTGATATTCATCTCTCGCTGAACGTGTCCGGTAACACTTGCGCCGACCACGATTGGCTCCTTGACCTCTATGCCTTGGTCTCCAACAAGCGTGACCTCGCATCCCGCCTGATGATCGAGATTACCGAGACCGCGGCGATCCACGACCTCGATCAGTCGATCGTCTTCGTCGACACGCTCAAGGAAATGGGCTGCAAGGTCGCAATCGACGACTTCGGCGCCGGCTACACCTCATTTAAGAACCTCAAGCATCTGCCGGTCGATATCGTGAAGATCGACGGCGCCTTTGTCCGCAACCTGGCGACCGATGCATCGGACCGCCTGTTCCTGCGCGCCATGGTCGAGCTTGCCCGCAATTTCGGCATGGAAACCGTCGCCGAATGGGTCATCGACGAGGAAACCGCGAAGATCGCGACCGACTGCGGTATCGATTATCTCCAGGGCTTCCACCTGGGCCGGCCGGTGGAAGCGGAGGAAGTTGTCAACACGCCGAAGGATCGTTGACCACCTCGAAACAGCCGGCGGCGCGGCCTGACCCGCAAGCGCAGGTACCGCAACGCACAAATCATCTGAAATTGGCCGCGCGGAAACTCACGCCGGTCGTGCCCGGTCGCGGCGGCGCTAGCTATCGTTTTGCGATAAGCGCTCGATACGTCTTTGCATCGCCTCAAGCTCGGCCTTGAGCGCGTCGATCTCGCTGCCCTTCTTGGCTTCTGCCGGCGGCGCAGCCGCAGCCTTGGGCGCCTTGCTCGCTGGTTTCGCGATGGCGTCCGCCGCCTCACCGCCAGCCTTTGGCGCGCTGGGCGTATCTTCCTGATCCGTGCCTGAAGTCGTTGCCGCCTCCGCGCTGGCCTGGCTCTTGGCGGCCGCTTCCGCGATCCGGTAGGGCGACCACATCGTCATCGCCTTCTCAAACACTTCAAGATTGTGGCGCGCCTGTTCTTGCAAGGCTTCAAGCCCGGCACCGCCCCACGCATCAGCAAATTTCTTGCGGAAGTGGTCCTGCTCGCGCGAAAGCAATTCGAGGCTGAACTGAAGATAACCTGGAACCATGCGGCTCATGCTGTCATCGTAATAGCGGATGAGTTGGCGCAGAAACGGTGTCGGCAGAAGCGTCGGCCCACCGGCGCGGGATTCCTGCTCGACAATGATCTGCGTCAGCACGGAATGAGTAAGGTCGTCTCCGGTTTTGGCGTCGTAGACAATAAAATCGCGGTCGGAGCGGACCATCTGCGCCAGATCTTCCAACGTCACGTAGGTGCTCGACTCGGTATTGTAGAGCCTGCGGTTCGCATATTTCTTGATGATGACCGCATCGTTTTGCTCGGTTGATTTTTTCGACTTGTCGAGCATGGAACCGCACCGCTTTCGTCTATATTGCGTTGCGGAAGAGTAACACGATAGGTTAAGCGGGACATCAGGTTTTTTTGGCCGTCCTGAACGCTCGGAAACGGCGAGGCATGCGCGAGAGCGAATGCGCCGGCCTCGGCTGGTTAACCGATGCCTCGACCGCAATGGCCGCGACGACGAATGACGAAGTAGGGCTGGGGCCCGCAGGCGCCCGCAAGCCGTCACCACATCGAGGAGATATCGAGAATGAGCAGCGCAGAAGAAACGGTCGTCATCGCAGGTGCCGCCCGCACCCCGGTTGGGTCGTTCAACGGGGCGCTTGCTGGCCTCCCGGCACATGAACTGGGCAAGGTCGCAATCGAAGCAGCCCTCGAACGCGCCGGCGTCAAGGGCGAAGACGTCAGCGAAGTGATCCTGGGCCAGATCCTTACAGCCGGTGCCGGCCAGAACCCGGCTCGTCAAGCCTCGATTGCAGCGGGCATTCCCGTTGAAGCGCCGGCCTGGGGCATGAACCAGCTCTGCGGTTCAGGCCTGCGCGCGGTTGCACTCGGCGCCCAGCAGATCCAGCTCGGCGGCTCCGGGATCGTCGTCGCAGGCGGCCAGGAAAGCATGAGCCAGGCGCCGCACTGCTCGCATCTGCGCAACGGCGTCAAGATGGGCGACACCGGCCTCATTGACACCATGATCAAGGACGGTCTCTGGGACGCCTTCAACGGCTACCACATGGGCAACACGGCTGAGAACGTCGCCAAGCAGTACCAGATCACCCGCGACGAGCAGGATCAGTTCGCAGTCGCCTCCCAGAACAAGGCTGAAGCCGCCAAGAAGGCCGGCCGCTTCAAGGACGAGATCGCGCCCGTCACGATCAAGACCCGCAAGGGCGACATCGTGGTCGCCGATGACGAGTACATTCGCGACGGGGCAACGCTGGAAAGCCTCACCAAGCTGCGCCCGGCGTTCGAAAAAGACGGCACCGTAACGGCAGGTAACGCCTCCGGCATCAACGACGGTGCGGCGGCAACCGTCCTCATGTCGCTCGCCGAAGCCGAAAAGCGCGGCATCACGCCGATGGCACGCATCGTCTCCTGGGCGCACGCCGGCGTCGACCCATCCATCATGGGCACCGGCCCTATTCCTGCCTCCAAGAAGGCACTCGAAAAGGCCGGCTGGACAGTGGACGACCTCGACCTGATCGAGGCCAACGAAGCCTTCGCCGCCCAGGCCTGCGCCGTCAACAAAGGCCTCGGCTGGGATACCAGCAAGGTCAACGTCAACGGCGGTGCGATCGCGATCGGCCACCCGATCGGCGCATCGGGCGCCCGCGTGCTGAACACCTTGCTCTTTGAGATGCAGCGCCGTGACGCCAAGAAGGGTCTCGCCACGCTGTGCATCGGCGGCGGCATGGGCGTTGCCTTGTGCGTTCAGCGCGACTGAGTAGTCGCGGACCAGCCAGATAAGCGGGCCTGACCCCGCTTATCTGGTGCTTTCAAGAATAATGTTTCAAAAGATCCATCCCAGGGAGAAAACCTCATGGCTCGCGTTGCACTCGTAACCGGCGGTACCCGCGGAATCGGTCACGCCATTTCCGTCGCCCTCAAGGCTGCAGGCTACTCGGTTGCGGCGAATTACGCCGGCAACGACGAGGCGGCCAACAAGTTCAAGGCGGAGACCGGCATTCCGGTCTTCAAGTGGTCTGTCGCCGACTACGATGCCTGCGTCGCCGGCGTCCAGAAGGTCGAAGCGGAACTCGGCCCCATCGATGTCCTCGTCAATAATGCCGGCATCACGCGCGACAACATGTTCCACAAGATGACCCGCGAGGAATGGGACGCCGTCATCGGCACCAATCTCAACGGCCTCTTCAACATGACCCACCCGGTATTCCCCGGTATGCGTGGCCGCGGCTTCGGGCGCATCATCAATATCTCGTCGATCAACGGCCAGAAGGGCCAGATGGGCCAGGTGAACTATTCCGCTGCAAAGGCCGGCGATCTGGGCTTCACCAAGGCGCTTGCCCAGGAAGGCGCCTTCAAGGGCGTCACCGTCAATGCCGTCTGCCCGGGTTACATCGGCACCGAGATGGTCCGCGCGATCGACCCGAAGGTGCTCGAAACCAGGATCGTCCCGCAAATCCCCGTCGGCCGCCTCGGCGAGCCTGAAGAGATTGCCCGGGTCGTCACGTTCCTGGCCTCCGACGATGCCGGTTTCATCACCGGCTCCACCATTTCCGCCAACGGTGGTCAGACCATGATCTGATGCCCTCCTCGCGCACGCGACGTGAACTGGATGTGAAAAGGCCCCGGTCCTGAGACCGGGGCCTTTGTTTGTTCGTCATGGTGGTGCGGACCGAACCGTAACGAACCGGCGCTTATCCTTTGAAGCGGTTGCGCACGATGCGCGGAAATTCTTCCTCGCCCGGATCGTTGGCCCCTGCCATCGCAAGATCTTCCAGCCCCGACGCGCGGGTCTCTTCCCACCACTGAGCGGTCCGTGCAGCTGTCCGGTCACCGAACGGCATGTGCATGTTGCCAAGCGCTGCTTCGCCTGCCTCAGCCATCTGGGGCTGCGTTTGTGGCTGTTGTGGTTGTGGCGCAACAGGCGCCTCAACGGCCGCCGCCTCACTTGAGGGTGCTGCGACTTCGCCGCCGAACCACGCGTCAATCAGGTCGATCTCATCGCTCGAAAGCTGCATGCCGGCGCCCTGGCACCGCGAGATCACGTAGTTCCGGAAACGCGCGGCGAAAATCAGGCCTGATACCTCGGTTTCGAACCACGGATCAGGCTTGCCGACGACATCGATAATGAAGCGGACGTCCTCAGGCTTGGCATCGATGCCAACTTCCAGGCACATCGCGCGGACATTCTCGATCGTCTGCACCCCCTGCATGCGGTTTGTGGCAATCTCGTTGGCGAGAATCGTGAACAGCGCACGATATTCCGGCGGCGACAGCGCCGGTGCCTCGCAAGCCTCGTGGATCCGGGCAATCGACTGCTGCAGAACAGATGCCCGCTCCGGCGTCAGGTTGGAAGCCTGCCCGGCGCTCGGCGCAGGCGCCACATGTTGGGTCGCCATCGCGGCATTGCTCTCTGGCGCTGCAATACGCTGCTGCTGCGGCGGCTCCTGGCGCGCAACGGCGCGCGCAACATCATAGGCAAAGTAGGGCGCTTTTTCAGTCAGCCTGACGCTCGACGGGAGGTCTTGAGCAAGCAGATCGCGGAATGTGCCGGCGCCACCCCAGTCAGTTGCAACCGTCTTCTGGTGGCCAAGCGCACGGATCGCCCGTTCCGCGAGGGACTCAAGCGGTTGCGGGGCGGTTGCTTCGAGGACGGCGCGAACAACTTCCGCGACAATCTCAGCGCGGACCTGCGCCAGATTGATCGCAGGCTCGGCCGGGGCAACGACGATCGGAGCCTGAACCTCAGGCGCGATCTGCGCCGCAGCCGTTGGTTGAGCAACCTGGACCGGAGTGGGTGCCGTTTCAACGTCGCCGCTGTCGAGAAGCAGGTCGATCAGGTCCACTTCGCGAACTTCGCCATCGCTGAGCGCAGCATAAGGAGATGCGGTGTGGTCGTTGGCATAGATCATCGTGCGTCGGGCATGCGCCCTGAGGCGATGCAGCAGCGGAGTGAAATCGGCATCGCTGGAGAGGATGACGAACTCGTCGAAGTAGGTGTCGTGCGTGATCAGATCGCGGATGTCCATAACCATCCGGATGTCCGCCGAGTTCTTCAGCTGGGCTGTCAGCGGTGGGCAATCGACGATCTCGAAGCCGCCGCGCAGGAAATGATGGCGCACGAACGGGAACGAGTTCATGTCGGTCGAGTTATCGTTCTGGTTCCGCCGCGGCACTGGATTGCCGTAGCACCGGCTCATCACGACCCGTCGCTGGACCGGCGTGTCCGCGAGGTTCCGCGCGCGAATAAGTTCGCCCGACTGGATCGCGTCGATCCAGCGATAGGCGTCCTTCGCAAAGCGCTTGGCGGCGTCCTCGCTCTTGCGCTTCAAAGACAGGTAGATGTTGTCATAATCGACAAAAACCGCGCTCAGGTAAGCTCCTGAAGATCCGCGTGACATATAAACCCCCGCTAACGACACATTTGGCCCCAGTATTTGCCAATGAGAGTTGGACGAGTCGGTCAGGCGCCGCAAGCGCACCCGGGAGACGCTGCGCCAATTCTATTTTGATGCCTTACGAAACAATGAGTTAGAGGTTCAGGCGCAAAGCATTAGTGGTGGAAAAGATCCACCGTGATGTCGGCCGCCGTGACCGCCTGCGAATTCAGTGCCGGACCAACAGCCTTGCCGAGGCAATTTCTGTCGCCCGGGGAGCGAACTGGCCCTCAGTCGAGGGCGTCGATCTCGGCCCGCGTGAGGCCGGCTGCCTCCAGCACCTCGCGGGTGTGCTCGCCAAGGTCGGGCACGCGTTTGCCAGTGTCGACCTCATAGGCCGTGAAGCGGAAGGGCGCCCGCAGCACCTTGAACGACCCACCGGCATCGGCCACGTCCTGGAAGGCGTCGCGGTGGGCGAGCTGGGGATCGGCCATCGCCTCGCGCACGGTCCGGTAGGCAGCGGCCGGCACGTTGTTTTCAGCAAGAATCTTGAGGCACGCGTCCGTCGCCAGCGTCCGCGACCACGCCTCGAACTCGTCCATCAGCGCGCCCCAGTTGACCCGCCGGTCGATGTAGACCTTGAAGCGGGCATCCTCGAACCAGTCGGTTCGCCCGGCCGCCCGCGCCATGCCCTCGAAGGTGCGCTCGCTGGCAACCGAAATGTTGATATAGCCGTCCGCCGTCTCGACCGGCCCGAACAGGGGCCGGCTTGGCTGCGGCGGCATCTCGAATTGCGCCGCCTGCATTTCGATCAGCGTCAGGGACAGCATCGCTTCGAGCATCGAGACGTCGATCGCCTGCCCCTGTCCCGTCGCCTGGCGGTGTGCGATCGCCGCCCCGACTGCGCCAAAGGCGTAGGTGCCCGCCAACACGTCAGCAATGAAGATACCGCAGTAGTCAGGCCGGGTTCTGTCGGCTTGGTAGCTCATATGGGCGACATCGAAGCCGGAAGTCGCATGGATGACGGGTGCATAGGCGGGAAGGTTTGCGCTCGGACCCGTCTGTCCATATCCAGAGATCGAGCAATAGATCAGGTCGTCACGGCCCTGCGACAGCGTCGCGTAGTCGATCCCGAGGCGACGGGTGACGCCCGGACGGTAATTCTCGACGATGACGTCCGCTTTGGCCGCGATGCGCTGTGCGGCTGCGCGGCCCGCGTCGCTCTTGAGGTCCAGCACGGCGCTCCGCTTGCCGGCATTGAGCTGGCCGAACATGGCGCTGGCACCCTCTCTAAGCGGCGGCCTGGAGCGCATCATGTCGCCATCCGCCGTCTCGATCTTGATCACGTCAGCGCCAAGGTCGGCCATCAGCCGGGTGCAATGTGGCCCCGCGATTGTCGTCGTGAAGTCGACCACTCGTATGCCTTCGTACGCGTTCGCCATTGCCGTCGGTCTCCCCTTTGGCCGGCTCCCCCTTGAGCAAAGCCGCATCTGATGCCGGCGTCCGGCCGGCTTTCGATGTCCTGACTGTGTCAGCCCCTCTCAGCCGAAACAATCGCCTCCAGGCTCTGCCGTGGAAGAATCCTCATTCTGCTTTGCCCACCCAAGCCGAATCACGGCGGGTATCCAATTGCGACAGAATCGGGACAAACAGCAATAAATCACCAAAAAAACAAGATTTGGACTTAAAATACGCGTTTGGAGCAGATTCGCTGCGGACGCGAGTTCAAGTTTCGATGAGGCGAGTGATGAATGGTCTGTACCGCGCTGTGATGCCCAGTGTCGCTCTCGTTGTCAGTGTCGCGCTCTTGGTATCCGCGCCCGCAGTCTTTGCGGAGACATCGACAGTGACGGGCCAGGCTCGCGTCATCGATGGCGACACGTTGTCCGTTGCAGGCGTCCGCATCCGCCTCGAAGGCATTGATGCACCGGAACTCGCCCAACAGTGCACGCACGCTGGCCGTCCGTGGAACGCCGGCAAAATCGCCCGCCAGCGCCTTGCCGGTTTGGTCGCGGATCGCACCGTCACGTGCCGTGCGTTCGGCAGGGACGGTTATGGCCGCTTGATCGCGCGTTGCCAGGCGGCCGGGCGCGATCTCGGTGGCGAGCTTGTTCGCGCCGGTCTTGCCTGGGCTTTCGTCAAGTATTCGACCACCTTCGTCGCCGATGAGCAGGCCGCCCGGCGTTCCAGCGTCGGCATCTGGCAGAGCCGTTGCGAGCCGGCCTGGGCATTCCGCCGCAATCGTTGGGGCCGCGAGGCGCAGGCTGCGCCTGCTGGCTGTGCCATCAAGGGCAACATCTCGCCCAACGGCCGCATTTATCACATGCCGTGGAGCGCGTGGTACGCGAAGACGCGAATTGATCCGGCGCGTGGTGAACGCTGGTTCTGCAACGAGACGGAAGCGCAACAAGCAGGCTGGCGAAGCGCCGCGAGCTGATTGTGCACGTGCATATGATAAGTTCAGCCCGCCGAGGATCGGGCGCCGCCGCCGCGTTATGCCGCCTGGCCGCAACCGCCGTCAGATTGTGCCTCTGCAACTCTCACAGCCAGACAGGAACCGGTTATTAAGCTTGCTGCATTAGGCTTTCCCCGAGTATTCGACCGGAGGCAAAGCAGTATGCGTGCGGACCCGCTTCGCGACGGACTATCTACGGTTTTTCGAGCGTCAGTATGATGCCGTGAATTACAACGAGCAGTCACTGGCTGGCCGTGTCTTGAACGATGGCCACAAGCTGCTTGAGAAGGGGCTTGGTCCTGATCTGACCCTTGAAACGGTGCTCGAAGTCGGCGCCGGCCAAGGCCAGCATATCGAAAGCGTTCGCCACCAATTCAAGCGCTATATCATGACCGACTGCGATATTGCCGCGCTTCAACGGCGATGGGACAGGCCGGAGGCGCGCGCGCTCGGCATTCGAATGCGGGATCGCCGATGCAACCCGGCTTTCCGAATATCCCGACAGCGTCCGGACCGCCGATCGTGTCCCACGTCCTCGACCATCTCCCGGAGCCACATGCCGTCATGCGTGAGTGGAGCCGGGTCGTGAAACCCGGCGGACTGATCTCGATAGCCCTGCCCTGTGATCCTGGCGTTGCATGGCGTCTCGGTCGCAATTTCGGGCCGCGCCGCGCCAATCACGCAGCCGGCAATCGCGACTACGACTACTGGATGGCACGCGAACATATCAATGCCATCCAGAACCTCTTCACGTTCATCGACTATTACTTCCCCGAACGGCGCGATGCCTGGTTCCCGTTCCCGTTTAAATCATTCGACCTCAATCTGATCTACGTCACCAACGTCGTGAATACGAAGTAGCTGATTGATTGGCCCGGTCGCATTGCGTCGCGCGATTTAGGAAACGGGCCACGCCTCGTTACGCCGAATTCGAATGCGAACAGGCCTCGACGGTGGGCCGCCTCAGGGCGTGGCGCATCAGGTCGCGCGGTGTATCGAACGCGATCGCGTCCGGCATGTTCTGCATGATGAAGTCGAGTGTTTCATTGTGCGCGCGTTCGAGCAGCCCATTGTAAGGATGCGCCGCCGCATAGCCGAGCGGGATCTTCGCGACCATCGCGGCCTCTGCACGAGATGTTTCAGACCGTAATTTGCAATGAACATTCTACTCTCCGCCCTCTTGCATGGCCGACCACCATGGGATAGTCGATTCCAACCGATCGCGCGCCCGTCGTCACAGACACCATCGAACTGTATTGAAGTCTTGGAACACCTCAAGCAGGCTGAATTGCAGGGCACCTGTTATGCGGAAGTAGTCTTGCCAAGGCTCGACGCCGAGCACGGCAACCGAGCCGATCGCCAAGCCAAGGACCGTCAAAGTGGCCGTTGCGAAGGCACGCCACGCGCCAATAGCCATCAAGACGAAGGGCAGTACGATGGCAAGGTGCGGCTTAATCGCAAGGCAGCCGATCGCAAGACCGGCAAGCACCGGCCGACGTTGGGCGAACAGCATGCCCGTCAACACCAGTGCCCCTGTCAGAAACCCGTTCTGACCGCCGATTGTATTGATGAGCGCGGCCGGCGACAGCACAATCAGTATCGCAGCCAGGAAGCGCCGCTCGGGCGCAATCGGGCGTGTCGCGATGAATAGAAAAAGCCCGCCGAAGACCACAGTCCATGCGGTCAATGCCACCGGATTCGCGACCAATGGCGTGACCTGAGACGTCAAGAAGTTGGCCGCCGGCCAGTAGAAGTGCCAAATGAACTGAGACAGCAGCACGCTCGGCCAGGGCGAACAACGTCTGAGTGTCCGGTTAAGGTCGCAAGCTGTTGTCAGTGATGCCGCTGACAGCGGTGCGCAGGAACTCGTAGACGACGGGTAGGCGGTAGCGACACAACCGCGCAGTGCTCCGAGCGCCAGACGCACGCTTGACGGAACATGTTGGCGATCGGACGATGATCCGCAGACCACTGAATAGGTCCGCAATGCCTGCGATTCTCGGGGCGCTCCGGTACTTCAGCGGCATCTCGGCTGTAGACAGTCTCAGATCCAGGGCATGGACGGAGAACTCCGTTTTGATGTCGAACCCGCGATTCGCCGGGACGAATACGAACACGGCGCGGAGCCAGATATCCGACAGGATGTCGTTGAAATGAAGGTCGCAGCGCTGCCGATCATTTGCCGATGAACCGTGGCCCTGCGGAAAGCGGCGACCTCGGTCGAGACAAGGGCGCCGCGACCATGTCGAGGTCGAATGACGAAGCCCATCGCGCCCGTCAGCGCGTATTCGCTGACCAACCGCCAGCCGCTTTTGCCCGAAACGGCTCCGCGGAAGACGAACATGACGGACAGCACGTAGTGAACCAGCAGGCCGGCCATGCAACTGAACGCGCCCGCGAGCGCCGCCGACGTCGCAGTCGCATTAATGAGCAGGGCGAAAACGGCGATATCGATTGCCAGTGATATGCCGCTGACAGCGGTATAGCGCAGGAACTCGTTGAGCCGGCCAGGCGTGCGAAGAAACGCCATGAGCCGAACCGCTCGTCAGGCAGTCGGATGGACGCCCGATACCCCGATTAGGCCGCAGGCGCGTATCGGTAGCCGTTTGTTGCTCATGCAGTGGATCGCGGCGGAACACGAACCGCACGGCGAGCGCATAGTGGAGCACCATTGCGAGCAGATAGCTCAGGGCGCCGGCAACCGGGCTTGAGACGAGCCCAGTCATGAAATCAGGAGAAGCGCCAGTCGACAATCTCTCTCGCGCCGCTGATTACGAGGTGTGCGAGAGTTCCAAAAAGCGGGGGTGCCCAGTAGACGATCGGCCGCCCGGACAACCGGGCGGGATGATCGCGCGCAGATCGACTTGTAAAGTGCCACTCATCGTCGCTTGCCATCTTGACTCGCTGCGGCACCAGCCGCACGCTCTTGAGAGCTTCGAGTGAACCGGAATCGCCCGCTTCGTGATACTCCGCGTCCTCGTTGACGTTCCAAACGTCGTAGAGTGCTTCGCCAGCAATGATGTTCTTGACCGTCAGCATCGCGGTCATCATCGCGTGGTCCTGGTTATTGTACTTGTGCATGCCGTTGCGGCCGACGAGATGCAGGGATGGATAACGCTCGGCAAGTTCCGCGCGCACCGTCTCGACGTTGGCCTTGTAGGCATCGTCGTAGACCGGATAGGCCTTCTTCTGACGCACGACGCAGCCATCCTTGATATCATCGACTTGCGCGAGGCCGATCTCGGCGAGTTCGCGCTTGGCGAGGTCGAGCAGCTCGTTGTCGTCCGCCGTCCAAAGCCCGTCACCTTCGAAGCAGAAGTATTCGAGGCCAAGGCAGGATTGCTCCGGGTTCGGAACCATTTCTGGTGACCAGGACCGGAAGTTCTGAATGCGACCGACTTTGACGCTCGGTTCGTGGATATAGATCCAGTTATCCGGGAAAAGATCCGGCTTCTCGACGACCAGCGCGACGGTGAGGAAGTCGCGGTAACGCAGGTCATTGGCAGCCTTGCTCGCCTCTTCAGAGACGGGCACAGCTTGAACGAGTTCCCGCACGGGCGCCGACGAGATCACATGGCGCGCCTGGAACGTGGCGATTTCGCCGTCCTCTTTCGTGGCTTCGATCGTCCAGATCTGGGCTTCCGCGTCGTAGCTGAGCGACTTCAACGTGTGGCCCATCAGGACGTCACCGCCCTGCGCCTTGGTCTTCGCCGCGGCCGCATCCCACATCATGCCCGGCCCCTTGCGCGGGTACTGGAAGCTCTCGATGAGGGTCTTGATGACCTCGCCATCCTTACCCTTGGCAGAGCCCTGCGGCATCACCGACTTCTTGAGCGCGTTCGCGACCGCTGAGAACAGGCTGAGGCCCTTGATGCGCTGCGCGGCCCAGTCGGCCGAAATCTCATCGCAGTTCATGCCCCAGACCTTCTCCGTGTAGGTCTTGAAGAAGATCGAAAACAGCCGTTCGCCGAACTGGTTGGCGACCCACTGATGGAACGTCTTGGGGTCCGGATGCGGAAAGGCGCGGGCATAGCCATAGGACAACACGCACATCGCACTTTCGATCGGGCCGAGGTTCTTCAACGCTTCGAATGCCTTCAATGGATACGAGAAATAGCGTCCATTGTAATAGATGCGCGACATCCGGGGACGTTCAATGAAATCCTGCGGCAGAATTTCCTTCCACAGGTCCACGACTTCCTTCGATTTTGAGAAGAACCGGTGTCCACCGATATCGAAAAGGAATTCTTTATAGTTTGCTGTTCGTGAAATTCCGCCGACGTATTGCGGGTCGGCCTCGATGACCGTGGTCGATACGCCTTCTTTGGTCAGCAGATAGGACGCGGTCAGTCCGGCCGGGCCGGCACCGATAATGAAGACGTCCGATACGGTCATGAAAATCACCCCTGGTGTACGCAAAACTCTGGGTTCGACCGCTGAACGCGGCCCTCTTGCGTCATGTTTAGGGGGAAATGGTTTAGAAAAGACTTGTTTCGCTGAGTCGCGTCGAAATCGTCAAGGTTTGAATAACCAGTTTTCTCAATCCGTAAAATTGCGGACAAATTCATCCGACAGCGGTTTTACGATGCCGAAACCGGAAGCCGTCATAGTGGACAGGTAAATGAATGCGGTAAACAGTTCCTGTCGGGTGGTGGATGTCCTCAAGTGATACGGTTCGCGCTGACATGCCGGCCTCTGATGACCGCGGCATGGTCGCTTTCGCCCGCTGGCTCGTGGGCGCGCGCTGGGTTTGGGTCGCAATTCTGATCGCCGCTGTCGCGACCCGGCATTTCGCGGGCCCGGCCGGCTATCCCCTCGCCGCCACCTTCGGCGACACCGACGATGCCGTGCGCCTGCTCCAGATCCGCGAGTTCCTTGCCAACGGCGATTGGTTCGACACGCTGATCCCATCTGTCGGCGCGCCGGAAGGCCTCAGCTCACACTGGTCCCGCTTGATCGATGTGGCCTTGGCCGGTCTCATTTTGCTCGCAGGCTTCTTCACGGACCGGGCGACGGCTGAAACTGTCGCTCAGATTATTTGGCCGCTGCTGCTGCTTGGTCTGCTTGCCCGCTTCCTGGCCGCAGAGGCCGAGCGGCGCGCCGGCCCGTTTGCCGCGATCGCACTCCTCGCAATGCTGCTCGCAAGCCCGACCGCACTGTCGCAGTTCCTGCCGGGCCGTATCGATCATCACAATGTCCAGATCATGGGCGCGGTGATGACAGTCTTCATGTTGACGCGGGCCTTGACTGCGCCGGCCTACGGCTGGGCGGCTGGCCTCGTTATGGCGCTGGGCCTGGTCGTCGGCCTGGAGGCCTTGCCACTCGTCGCCGCAATTCTGGCGTTGGCGTGCCTGATCTCCTGCTTCGAGCCGAAGGCCCGCCCCGGTACCGTCCGCGCCCTCGCGGGCTTGCTTGCCGGCCTTGTTGCTGGCTACGCGCTCAGCCAGCCGCCGTCCGCCTGGACCAATGTCGCCTGCGACGCCCTCGCACCGAACCTGATCGCACTCGTCGCCTCCGGCGCCTTGGCCGGCCTGGTGATGAACTGGCGCTTTCCCGCCGCTTCTGCCTGGGTCTGGCTTGGCGGATACGGCGGCGCGGCGATCGTCGGCGCGGCGCTCTACTTCGCTGCCAACCCCGCCTGCACCGGCGGTGCGTTCGCCGACATCGACCCGCTCGTCAGCGAACTTTGGTTGGCCAACGTCATTGAATCCTATTCCCTCTTGCGCCTCGCAGAGAGCAAGCCGACGCTCGCCTTATCGTATTTGGCCATTGTCGCCACGGCGATCGCCGCAGCCGTCTGGCAGGCGAGCAGATCTCGCGATCGGGCGGATGTTTTCCTGGCCGGTGCAACCATCCTGGCGGCCGCCTACGGCTTCTACTACATCAAATTCATGACCTACGGCGTCTGGATCGGCCTGGTACCGCTCGCATGCGCCGTCGCACGCTTGCCCGCCATCGGCGAAACGCCGGCCCGCACGGTCCGAATTGGTGCCGCTGTGCTCTGCAATCAATTGGTGGTGCTCGCCGTCGCGGGCGCGCTCATGTCGTCGATGAGCACGAAGTCCGGCGCAGCCAACGCCGCGCTCACCGCTCATGCAGCCGCCTGCGCCTATAAGGATGATATCGCCCGCATGCGCGACCTGCCACCAGGGCTTGTCGTCTCAAACCTTGATTTGGGCCCATATATCGCGGTCTCGACCCCGCATCGTGTGGTCGCGGGCCCCTACCACCGCATCCATCCCGCCATCAAACGGCTGTTCGACACACTTCGCGCGCAGCCCGATGAGGCTGAGCGTCATCTGCGCGCCTTGAAGGCCGACTATGTGGTGCTTTGCGCAGCGCCCGGAAAAGAAAGCCCGGCCGGAGAAGCAGTGAAGCAGCCCGCCACCTTCTCTCAGCATCTCCGCGGCGGCGGCGTTGTTCCCTACCTTGAACCGCTTGATCTGGGCGCAATGCAGGGCCCTCTCAAGATCTGGAAGGTGCGCCCGGCAACATAGCGCGCCGATAGGGCGTGGCGCTGTGAGTACGTCCGGCGCGCAAGGCGCGCCGGACCATTATCTCGAGCGAAAACGCGCGCCTTAGATATCCAGCTGGTAGCTGTGCGGAACCCAGCGGAAGCCCTCGCCCTGCGTCTCGACATAACCGATCGCGGGGAACGGCATGTGATAGCCGGTGGCCGCCACCTTGTCCGCGGCGACCATGCCGAGGATCTTCTTGCGCGACGCAATCGCCATATCCTTGTCCATGTCGAAAACGACATGCCAGTCGGGCT
The DNA here is from genome assembly GCA_963696075.1 of uncultured Alphaproteobacteria bacterium. Taxonomy (GTDB): domain Bacteria; phylum Pseudomonadota; class Alphaproteobacteria; order Rhizobiales; family Hyphomicrobiaceae; genus CAJQQK01. The sequence continues at coordinate 518,126 of CAVOJD010000008.1, forward strand.
TTTGCAGCGAGGCGACGTAGTGGTTGCAGGCATCAGCCCAAAGAACCAGCCGCTTGCCGCCGCTCTCGATATTGTAAGCCATGTGCCCCGGCGTATGACCGAACGTCGCGATCGCCGTAACGCCGCTGACAACGTCATTGCCGTCCTTGATGAAGGTCATCTTCTCGGCGAGCGGCACGACCTTGTTGTTCACGAGCTGGATGCGCGGTTTCATCTTGTCATCGGCGCCGTCCGCGAGCTTTTTCGATGTCCAGAAATTGTATTCCGCCTCGCCGGTCACGTAGCGCGCGTTTTTGAACACCGGCGTCTCGCCGTCCATCAGGCCGCCGATGTGGTCGGGATGGAAGTGCGTGATCACGACGACATCGATCTGGTCCGCCGTGTAGCCGGCGGCGGCAAGTGATTTGCCAAGCAGCCCGCGCGTGTCGCCACGCCCCGACCCGTTGCCGCTATCAAACAGGATGACCTCGTTGCCCGTGTTCACGATCACCGGCGTGAAGCCGATCGACATCTTGTCACCGGGCAGGAAGTTCTGAGCCAAATGTTCCGCCACTGCTTCCTGTGACTGGTTCTGGCCGAACACCGGAAACACCCGCGGCACCGTGGCGGAACCGTCCGAGACCGTGGTGACCTCGAAGTCGCCGACCGTCACGCGGCGATAGGGCACCATGGCGCTGCCGGATTGCTTGGGCGCCTTCGCCGATGCAGGGATGCCGCCGAGGGCGGTGCCGGCGGCGAGTGCCGTTGCGCCAACCAGTGCGGTGCGGCGTGATACGTCGAAAGTCGTGCGCGTCATTCAGCTTCCTCCAGAAATGCGCTGCAAGCCAGCGTCATGTGTCAAGGCCATCCGCAGGGGACGTGGGGCACAGCCATTTGGATCACCCGGAACATATCCCGGCTGCCGCACCGCCGCCCATCCGCCACGACTATAGCCTGTGCAACGCTGGCAATTCCAATCTCGATCACGTGAAAACCCGTGCGCTGAAGCAGAGCCGATGTGCTTCTGCTCACGGCCTGCGCGCGGTTTCGGCCGGCGGATAGACGTCATCAGCCCGGCTGAGCCGAGAGGATCTTAGCAGGCCGTGCGCTTAAGGAACGCCTTGGCAGCCCAACCTTGAACGCCATCTTCGTTCGTCACCGGGCACCAATATCCGCGCAACGCACAAAACCGCCGCCGCTTGGCAAGCGTCTCTCCCTTTTGCGCCACCGCCAGGACCTTGGAGCTTGACCATGCTTTTTCGCGGATGTTGAGGCTGCCGGTCGTCACTTCATAGCAGCCATAGCGGCTCGACAGGGCTTCTGCCGGAGACGGCAGCGACGTCAGGCAGGCGACAACGGCTGTCATAATCGTCAGGCTTACAATGATCTTCATGGGTCACCATTTCACACGATGTCTAAACAGTTCGCCGCGCGTCAGTCTTTCGGCAAGTCGCGCAGCTCAATCGTACCACCGGCTTCGAATACGGGATTACCTGCGAGAAGCGCTTCCGCCTGCCCGAGGTCGTCGGCGATAACGCGGTAGAAGCCGACAAGGGTATCAGTCAACGGTCGCGGCGTTCCATTCCGGCGGATCGTCCGTCCGCCACCCATGGCACTGCCGCCAACGAAGTGGCCGCCTTTGACAAGTTGTGCGAAGTAGGCCGGCCACAAGTCTTCCGAAACGGGTTCCTGCGCGTCGTCATGCATAAGCACCAGAAAATCAGCCATCGCCGAATAGACCTCGCCGTTCGCACCAGAAAATCTCAGTTCGCACTATAGAACAGGCGTCGTCACAGTATCGCCCCGCGAACCGGATGTAGGTCGACGATAGATTGGACGAGAATTTGTTGACACGAGGATTTCATTTTGGACGCGACGCCAGCCGCACGCCTCATTGCCGATCGTAAGCCGCGCCTCCGCCGGTTCTTCTGTTGGATCGCCGCCAGCGTCCTCGCGCTGGCTTTTGCCGGCAGTGCCACCGCCTCCTCCTCCCAGTCACAGACTGCTTCATTCGGCGTGCGCCTCGCCAATGCGGCGCTCGCACAGCGCTGGGTGCCGGCCGTCTATAATCCCGCCTACGTCAAGATCCCCTACCCCGGCGGCGACGTGCCCTGGTATACGGGCGTGTGTACCGATGTCGTGGTCCGCGCCTACCGCGCGCTTGGCATTGACCTGCAGGTGCGCGTCCACAAGTCCCGCGTGGGCTCCGGCGACACCAACATCGACCACCGCCGCGTCACCGTCCTGAGAAAGTACTTCGCAACGAAGGGTCGTTCCCTGTCTACGGCCAAGAACCCGGCCCTCTACAAGCCCGGCGATATCGTCACGATGTACGTGCCCGACGGAACCTTCTCCAAGACCCACATCGTGATTGTCACGCAGTTCAAGTCGCCGGAAGGCGTCCCGCTGGTGGTTCACAATCGCGGTTATGGCGTCCAGCTCGAAGACTGGTTGTTCGCGCGCCAGATCACGGGCCACTACCGCTACGGCGGCTGAAGGTGGCCGCTGGCCCGGCGACGCGTCGTCCTTGAACACGGCAGGGTGCTGCGCGCATTAAGCCTGCCGCGAGCCGCCGATACGCCCAAATCACATTGCTGATGCCGCGGCCACTGTTCCCCGAGACCGCGCGCCTGCTACGGTCCGCGCAACAGACGACCAGCCTGAAAAACAAGCGAATCTCGCGGGAGAGTGGCATGAAGCCTGTCGATGCGGCGGACTATACGATTGCAGTAATTGGCGCGGGCGCCATGGGCCAGGGCATCGCCCAGGTGGCCGTCCAGGGTGGCGTCAAGACGCTGCTGTACGACGCCAAGCCGGGCGGCGCCGACGCCGGTCGCGACCAGATCATGAAGCGCATCAACCGCCTCGTCGAGAAAGGGCGCATCAGCGAAGACGACGCCAAAGCCGCGGGCGACCGCCTCGGCACGGTCGACCAGGTCTCAGCCCTCGCGCCGTGCGATGCCGTCATCGAAGCCGTCTTCGAAAGCCTTGACGTCAAGGCGGACGTCTTCAAGCAGGTCGAAGCGGTCGTCTCCCCTGAGTGCATCATCGCATCGAACACATCGTCGATCCCCATCGCATCGCTGGCCCAGGCCTGCGAAAAGCGTGACCGCGTCGCCGGCATGCACTTCTTCAACCCCGTGCCGCTGATGAAGCTCGTCGAGGTCATTCGCGCGTCGGATACCTCTGATGAAACCGTCGCTGCCCTGACTGAGCTTGGCAAGCGCATGACCCGTGTACCGGTCACCGTCGCCGACATGCCCGGCTTCCTCGTTAACATGGGCGGCCGCGCGTTTTCATCCGAAGCGCTGCGCATCGTCCACGAAGGCGTCGCAACACCGGCCCAGGTCGATGCTGTCATGCGCGATTGCCGCCATTTCCGCATGGGCCCCTTCGAGCTGATGGACCTGACCGGCATCGACGTCAATTTCCCCGCCTCGATGATCATCTATAACGGCTATATCCAGGACCCCCGCATCAAGACGTCGCCGATCCATGAGGCGATCTTCAATTCCGGGCGCTGGGGCCGCAAGACCTCGGCCGGGTGGTACAACTACAAGGACGGCCAGATGGTCGACCCGCCGTCCGGCGATCACGAAACGGATGCAGCGCCCGCAACCCATGTCTCCCTCGCAGAAGCGAGCGATGCACTTGCCGATTTCTGCAAGGAGATGGGCATCGCGGTGAAGGAAGAAGACGACGGCAGCGCGCCGATCCTGGCAGCGCCGGTCGGCGACGATGCGACCCACACATCCCTGATGACGGATTGCGACTTCAAGCGTCTCGTCTGCGTCGACCTCTCCTGCGATACCTCGAAGCGCGTCACCATCATGACCGCACCAGGCGCGGACCCGGCGGCGCGCGATGCCGTGGCAGCCAGCCTCCAGGCGGCCGGCCGCGCCGTCACCGCGATCAAGGACAGTCCGGGTTTCATCGCGCAGCGCATGTGCGCCATGATCGCCAACCTCGGCTGCTACATGGCCGAAGTGAACCTGGCGACGCCCGCTGACATCGACCTCGCCATGAAGCTTGGCCTCAACTATCCGCTGGGCCCGCTCGAGCTTGCTGAGGACATGACGGCCGAAAACACGCTTGAGATCCTCGAGCGCCTGCAGGAACTCACCGGCGAGGACCGCTATCGCCCAACCCAGTGGCTCTCGCGCCGCGCACTCCTGGAGCTGCCGATCCACACGCCATCGTGAGGCGGTGCGCCCGGTCGACTGTTCCCCGGTGTCATCCCGGACGGCGCGCAGCGCCGAACAGGGACCCCGGGCCACGAACGCAAGCGCCGGCGCAACCCACCCTGGGTCCCGGCTCTTCCTTCGGTCGGCCGGGATGACACGGAGTTTGGACGTGCGCCATACGGGCCTCCATGAGGCCCCGAGCGACCAACCCTGCGGCACCTGCCGCATGGCACATCTATCGGCGGCGCAGCCGCCGGGGAGCCCCCGCGACCCGCGCCTTTGGCGCGCCCCCGCGGAGGCCCGAGCGATTAACACCGCGGCCCTGGCCGCATGGCACATCTATCGGCGGCGCAGCCGCCGGGGAGCCCCCGCGACCCGCGCCTTTGGCGCGCCCCCGCGGAGGCCCGAGCGAAGCGAGGAATAGCCGTGAGCGAAAACACCAGATTCAAACACCGCCCCGAAGGTTCCAACTGGGGCGACTTCGGCCCGGACGACCAGGTGGGCCGGCTCAACCTGATCACGCCCGAGAAGGTGCGTCAGGGCATCGCCGAGGTGAAAGAGGGCCGCACGTTCTGCCTTTCCCTGCCGCTCGATCTGCCCGGCTCCAACCTCCTCAACCCGGCCCGCCATCCGCCGAAACGTTTCGCAACCGCCACGCCCGATGGCTCGCCGCGCTATCTGCTGCCTGTCGCAAAGGCTGTCGGAAATGACGAACTCACCGACGTCGTCAACGATGACCGCGTCCTCATCTCGACGCAGTATTCAACCCAGTGGGACGCCCTCGCCCACGTCGGCTCGATGTTCGATGCCGACGGCGACGGTGTGCCCGAGATGGTCTTTTATAACGGCTGGCGCGGCGGCGAGCATATCGTGGCCGGCGATAACTGCTCCGATTGCGGCGCGGAAGTGAGCGGCGTCGAAGCCAAGCGCCTTGGCATCGAGAACATGGCGGAGCGCTGCGTCCAGGGCCGCGCCGTACTGATCGACCTCTACGAGATCTGCGGCGATGCCAAAACCAATGCTGATTTCTCGGTGCTCGAACAGGCGATGAAGGACCAGAACGTCGTCGTCGAGAAAGGCGACATGGTCTGCCTGCACACCGGCTTCACCCGCAAGGTGGTCGAGATGGCGGGCAACCCGGACGAACACACGCTGCACAATTCCTGCGCCGCACTGGAAGGGCGTGATCCAAGGCTCCTCGAGTGGGTTGCGGATTCCGGCCTGTCCGTGCTGATCGCGGACAATTACGCCGTTGAACGCGCACCGAGCGAGGTTGGCTCCGGCCGCCGCGCCAACCTGCCGCTGCACGAACTTTGCCTGTTCAAGCTCGGTATCCACTTAGGTGAGATCTGGTGGCTGGCCGACCTCAACGACTACATGCGCGCGGCGGGACGTTCCCGCTTCCTCTTGACCGCGCCCCCGCTGCGCCTGCCCGGCGCCGTCGGCTCGCCAACCACCCCGATCGCAACCGTCTGACGATGCATTTCGTAGAATGAAGAAGGGCAAGTACCCGTGACGACACTTGATGACTTGATCACGCCGCGTTCCGTTGCCGTTGTCGGCGCCTCCGATGATCCGACGCGTATCGGCGGCCGGCCGATTAACTTCTTCAAGAACCTCGGCTACGAGGGCAAGGTGTTCCCGGTCAACCCGCGCCGCGACACCGTGCAGGGACTGACGGCCTATCCCTCCCTGAATGACATCTCCGACGATATCGACTTCGTCCTTGTCGCGGTGCCGGCGGTCGGCGTTGTCGACGTCGTCAAGGATGCCGTCAAGAAACGCGCCAAGACGGTGATGATCTTCTCCTCCGGTTTCGGCGAAATGAACGAGGAGGGCCAGAAGGCACAGGACGAGTTGACCCGTATCGCCCGTGAGACAGGCGTCCGGATCATCGGCCCCAACTGCCTTGGCGTGTTCAACTCCGCAATCAACTTCTATGCGACGTTCACCACCACCGTTGAGCGCGTCCAGCCGAAGCCCGGCGGCCTCGCGATCGCAAGCCAGTCGGGCGCCTATGGCAGCCACATCTTCTACCTCGCCGCCGCCCGTGGCCTCGACATGTCGTACTGGCTCACCACCGGCAACGAGTGCGACGTCCACGTCGCCGAAGCCATCAAGCTGCTCGCCGAGAAGGAGGACGTCCACACCATCTGCGCCTATGCCGAAAGCATCAAGGACGGCGACGTGCTCATCGAGGGACTTGAGATTGCCCGCGCCAACCGCAAGCCGGTCGTCCTCATGAAGGTCGGGCGTTCCGCCGTGGGCGCGGAAGCTGCAAGCTCACACACCGCCTCGCTGGCCGGTGACGACAAGGTCTATGACGCCATCCTCAAGCAGGCCGGCTGCTATCGCGCCCGCACCACCGAGGAAGCCCTCGACATCGCCTACGCCTCGCGCCCGCGCATTTACCCCGCCGGCCGTCGCATCGGCCTCGTCACGGTCTCCGGCGGCGGCGGCGTCCTGATGGCGGATGCATCCGAGGACTGCGGCCTCGACGTGGCAGCGATGCCGGCCGACGCCCAGGCTGAGATGAAGGAGCTTGTCCCCTTCGCCGCCCCGCGCAATCCCGTCGACGTGACGGCGCAGTTCTTCAACGACATGACACTGGTGCCGCGCTTCACGAAGCTGATGCTTGAGAAGGGCAACTACGATGCCTTGATCGGGTTCTGGACGTCCGTGGCAGGCTCCCCGACCATTTCACCGAAACTGCGCGCCGGCCTCGTCGAGGCGCTCCAGGGCCATGACCGCACGCTGTTCATCCAGTCGCTCGTGGCAACGCCGGAGATCTGCAAGGAATACGAGGACGAAGGCTTCCCCTGCTTCGAGGACCCCTCGCGCGCGGTGGCCGCAATGGCGGCAATGATGTTCTACGGCACCGAGTTCGATAAGGGCCGCGCCGCAGCCCCCGACGTGCCGCAACTGCCGCCTCTGCCCGACGGCGCGCTCGGCGAAAAAGAAGCCAAGTCCATCCTGGCGGACTTCGGCCTGCCGATGGTCGAGGACGTGCTCGTCAACGATGCCGAGGCCGCGGTCGCAGCCGCTGCCAAGGCCGGTGGTCCCGTCGCCATGAAGATCGCCTCGCCCGACATTCTCCATAAAACCGAGGTCGGCGGTGTCCGCCTCGGCGTCGAAGGTGATGCCAGCGTCCGCGAAGCCTTCGCCGACATCATGACCCGCTCCAAGGCAGGCGCACCGAACGCAAAGATCGACGGCATTATCGTCTCACCGATGATCGGCGAGGGGATAGATTGCATCCTGGGCGCCAAGATGGATCCCGTCTTCGGCCCCATCGTGATGTTCGGCCTCGGCGGCATCTTCACCGAGATCATGGGCGATGTTTCACTGCGCCGCGCCCCTGTCAGCGTCGAGACCGCGATGGAAATGATCGACGAACTCAAGGGCCGCGCGCTGTTCGAAGGCGCTCGCGGCGCGAAGCCGGTCGATAAGGCAATCATTGCCGACGCGATCTCGAAACTCTCCGTCTTCGCGGCCGCCCACGGCGACGAGATCGAATCGATCGAGATGAACCCGTTGCGCGTGATGCCGGATCGCTGCGTCGCGCTCGACGCCCTGATCGTCAAAAAGGTTTCAGGTTAGAGGTTTCAGGTTTCAGGGTGACCACACCTACCTGAACCCTGAACCCTTAAACTTGAACCCTCAAATCCAAAGGATTTCCCCCATGGCGCTGCCGCCGTTGTTCGACACGCTTCGCCTGCCTGCCGTCGGTGCGCCGCTGTTCATTATCTCCAATCCGGACCTCGTCATCGCCCAGTGCAAGGCGGGGATTGTCGGCTCGTTCCCAACGCTCAATGCGCGTGAGGCGGACGGCGAGCCGATCATGCTCGAAGCCTGGCTGACCCGGATCAAGGAAGAGCTGGACCGCTACAATCAGGCCAACCCCGACACACCGGCAGCCCCCTACGCCTGCAACCTGATCGTCCACCGCTCCAACGTCCGCCTCGAGCGCGACCTCGAGATCTGCGTCAAGCATCAGGTGCCACTCTACATCACCTCGCTCGGCGCCAGAGAGGACGTCTACGAGGCAGCCCACACCTATGGTGCGATCGTCCTCCATGACGTGATCAACAACACGTTTGCCAACAAGGCGATTTCCAAGGGCGCCGACGGGCTGATCGCGGTTGCAGCCGGCGCGGGCGGCCACGCCGGGGCCATGTCGCCGTTCGCCCTCGTCCAGGAAATCCGCGCCTGGTTCGACGGCCCGCTCTTGCTGTCGGGCTCGATCGCGAACGGCAACGCCATCCTCGCGGCCGAGGCCATGGGCGCCGACCTCGCCTATATCGGCTCCGCCTTCATCGCGACCCATGAAGCCAACGCCGACGCCCGTTACAAGCAGATGATTGTCGACAGTTCCGCCGATGACATCGTCTATTCGAGCTTCTTCACCGGCGTTCACGGCAACTACCTGAAGCCGTCGATCCGGGCCGCTGACCCGAACTTGGACCCGGACAATTTGCCCGATCGCGACCCCAAGAACATGGATTTCTCCTCGGGCCAATCGAAGCCGAAGAGCTGGAAGGAGATTTGGGGCTCGGGCCAGGGCATTGATGCCGTCAAGGCGGTGATCCCCGCCGCCGATCTCGTGGCGCGGCTCGACCGGGAATACCGCGCGGCCCGCGCGCGGCTCGGCCTCACATCAAGAGCGCAGGCAGCAGAGTAACGCCGCCGCTCGTCGGCCGGGATGACACGATCGAGAATGAACTCAGAAGAAAGGAAATCGAAATGACAGATGCTGACTACTTCGACGGCCCAGGCCCGGAGAAGCGCTATTACGACTACCTCGCGGACGGCAAGTTCATGATCCAGCGCTCCAAGTCCTCCGGCAACTACGTGCACTATCCGCGCGTCATGGAGCCGGGCACCGGGGCAGCCGACCTCGAATGGGTCGAGGCGTCGGGTGAGGGCGTCGTCTATGCGACGACCGTCAACCGTCAGCGCCCGGAGAAGGGCGGCGACTACAACATCTGCCTCATCGACCTCGCTGAAGGCCCGCGCATGATGAGCCGTGTCGTCGGTATCGAGCCGACCGACGTGCAAGATCGGCATGAAGGTCAAGGCGAAGGTCGACAAGATCGGCGACCACGACGCCGTCGTTTTTGAACCGGCCGAATAAGGAGACGCAACAATGGCACACCCCCTCAGAGGCAAGACCGCTTGCGTCGGCGTGGCAACCGCGGGCTGCGGCGAAGCACCCGGCCGCAACGCCATGGAAATCATGGTCGAGGCCGTCCACGGCGCGCTGGCCGACGCCCAGATCCCGCTCTCGGAAGTCGACGGCCTGTTTGCCGCAACCGCCTTCCATTCGATGGCGAACATGTCGCTCGCCGAACACCTCGGCATCCAGCCGGCCTATTCGAACGGGTCGAACATCGGCGGTTCGTCCTTCATGATGCACGCCCTCGACGCCGCCATGGCGCTCGAAGCAGGCCTCATCAACGTTGCCGTCATCGCCTACGGCTCCAACCAGCGTACCGCCGGTGGCTTCCGCTCGATCTCCGAGCCGCCGCCCTTCGAGTTCGTCTATGGCCCGAGGAACCCGATCACGGCCTATGCGCTGGCAACCTCGCGCTACATGCACGAATACGGTTGCACCCGCGAGCAGTTGGCCGAGGTCGCGGTCGCGGCCCGCAAGTGGGCGCAGTTGAACCCCGACGCCTTCGAGCGTGGTGATCTGACCATCGAGGACGTCGCCAAGGCGCGCATGATCTCCGATCCGTTGACCAAGCTCGACTGCTGCCTCGTCACCGACGGCGGCGCCGCAATCGTCATGACCCGGGCCGACCGCGCCAAGGACTGCCCGAAGACGCCGATCCACCTGCTCGGCGCCGCGATGGAACACCACCACCGCAACATCTCCTCGATGCCGGAACTGACCGTGACGGCAACGGCGAAGTCGGGTCCGCGCGCGTTCGAAATGGCCGGCATGAAGCCTGCCGACATGGACACCGTCCAGGTCTACGACGCGTTCACGATCAACACGATCCTGTTCCTCGAGGACCTCGGCTTCTGCGCCAAGGGTGAAGGCAAGGACTTCGTCTCGGGCGGGCGCATCGCGCCGGGCGGCGAACTGCCCGTCAACACCAACGGCGGCGGCCTCTCGTGTGTTCACCCCGGCATGTACGGCTTGTTCGTGATGGCCGAAGCGATCCGCCAGGCGCGCGGCGAGTGCGGCGATCGTCAGGTCAAGGACGCCAAGGTCTCCCTCGCTCACGGCAACGGCGGCGTGCTCTCGAGCCAGGTCACCTCGATCTGGGGCCGGCCCGAAACGGTCTGAGGCCGGCGACGGTCACGCACACAATGAAGAGAAAGAGGCGCGCGGCTGGATGGCTGCGCGCCTTTCTTCGTCTTAGCTCTCCTCGCCATCCTCGAATGTGACGAGCTTGGCCGCGTAGGCTTGTTCGCCGATGCGCCCAATCAGATCAAGCTGCAGTTCGAGCCATGCCTTGTGGCCTTCCTCGTCCATGACGATTTGCTCGAACAGCGTCCGCGACCCGATATCGCCCGCTGCGTCGGCGGCCTTGGCAGCCTTCGTATAGAACACGATCGCCTCTTCTTCATCGGCCAGATCCGCCTTGAACATGTCGACCAGGTTCCGGGCCCGGTGCGGCGGCTTCTGGAGCGCGATTTCAGGATTGCCCTTCAGGAACAGGATGCGTGCAATGAAACGGTCGGAATGGCCGAGTTCTTCCTGCATCTCCTGGCGCATCTGTCGCGCCAGTCTGCCAAGCCCCCAGTCGTCGAGGACGTGGGCATGTAGCTGGTATTGGTGAGCGGCGCTCATTTCCATCTGCAGCGCCTTATTCAGGTTCTCGATCGTCTGGTCGTTGGACATGACTGGCAGCCTCCTGTCTTGGATAGTCGCTCGAAGTTATGACGTGGTATCAATCAGGCAGTCTTCAATGCGACGTTTTCAAACGCCGGGCCTCCCAGCCTCACGCTAACCGCGCACCTCTCCGTCCACATAGAACCAGCGCCCACCCTCCGCTACGAACCGCGACGTCTCTGCCAGCACATGCACGCGCCCGCCAACCTTCGAACGCGCCTCGAATGACACGGTGGCCTGGTCGCCTTGCTGTGCCCCGCCCGTGATCTTGAGCGCGAGCCATTGCTGGGCGGGATCGAGATCGAGGCGCGCGGGCCGCGTCGAGGCGTGCCACGTCGCCAAGAGATACGCCGCATCCCCAAGGGTAAAGGCGGCATAGCGCGATCGCATCAACGCCTCTGCTGTCGGCGCGATGGCCTTTCCCGAATGGAACGGCGCGCAGCAGTCGTCATAAGCGACAGTCTCGCTCTTCTTGCGACAGGGGCAGCGCATGCATGGTTCTCCGTCCCAACGAGAACGCTCAGCGCTCATCATCGCGGCGGCAAAAGCCGGTCGAGCCCCTTGTTACCACACTCGCCCGCTCTGCGAAGCTTTGACATGCGCGGCGATGGCTTCGGCGTCGCGCAACTCGGCTTCCTCATGGGTGGCTTCGTCGATGTAGATTTCATCGTTGCGCACGGTGAAATCCGGCCCAAGAACCTCGACGATCGACGGCTCGCCCTTCGCGTTGACGCCCGTCCAGCCATCGACGATGCGGCAGTTCTCGGCATATTCCGGGTCCTGCATCATCATGTCGTGCAGCCGCTTCAAATTGTAGTGCGGCACCGAGGACATCAGATGATGCGGCAGGTGGTAGTCCATGCCGAGCGGGAAGACCGCATACCGCGAAATCGGATCGACCAGGAACACGCGCGAGTTGGTCAGCCGGCCCCGATCGGCGTTGCCGTGCTGGACCCATTCGCGCAGCACCATGAAGACGGGAAACGCCGTGAACAGCGGCAGGATCCAGAACAGCGCGAAATAACCCCACGCCGGCGCGCCCGTCGCATAGAAGATGTACGTCAATGCCCCGTAGACGATGCCGAGATACGTCATGCGCCCGATGATCGTCGTGCGGTCCGAGATGACCGGACGAATGCGCGTCTGCGGGAAGTCCGTTTCGGGGATCGTGAGATAGAATGTCACCATCGCGCCGTAAGAGATCGCAAGGAACGCGAAGGCCGCGAAGAACTGCCCGGCGAGCACCAGCCCGATCAGCACGAACGGCACGCCGACGGCAAACAGGATGCCGGTCCGGATCGCCCACGGGTTGGGCTCGTCACCGCCGGTGAACGGATTGCTCGTCTGCGGCAGCGCGCTGTGCTTGGCCCGCGACAGCATGTACTTGAGCAGGTTGAGCGGCCAGATCAGCTTGAGGAAGCCGACCAGAAGCTCCATGTGCGTGACGGGAAAGTCCAGCCAGTGATTGCTCTCGGCCGCCTGCGTCGCGATCGGATCGCGCTCGGGATCATTGACGAACTGATGATGCGCGTAGTGATGCAGGCGGTAGGCCTGGGTCGACGTGTAGATCGGAAACCCGCCGAGCCAGTCTGATGCGAGCTCGTTGAGGGTGCGGTCTTTGAAGAGCGTGAAGTGCGTGCCTTCGTGAATGATGGCGCCCAACTGGTGCTGCGAGGCGCCGATCGCCAGAATCGCGGGCACCGCGATGGCGATCATCCAGCCGAGCGCCAATTCATTCGCGCGGTACGCCTCCGCCGCCCAGATCGCGGCCACCAGAGATGTCACGATCACCAGATAGATGCCGCCGATGTAGCGGAAGTTCGTGACGTTGTCGCGCGCCTTGAGCGCAAGCAAATCTTCGCGCGGCTGACGCGCGCGCGGGCGGATCGTCCGTTCGACGGGAGACTCAAAAGCGATAGCCACTTGGCACCTCGACTGACTGACAGAAGCGTCTCCGCCACGACGAGTCACAGCGCTGCGGAGATCAATTATCGCTGTAACGAAGTTGAATAAACAACTGTAGCAGTTGATTGTTCCCGCGACGAGTTCGTCGCGTGCGGCGCGTCGTCACGATTTCGTGGCCAGTCTTTGCCCGTCTCCGTCGCGCCTGGTGCAAAAAGAAAAGCGTATACAACAAATAGATTGTGCCGGATTGGGGGCAGGAAGGGCGGCGCCCGCGACCAGTGAAAAAATGGGGATGCTGCGGTCGCCGCCGTCCCTCGTGCAGGCCAGTATGTGCGGGCCGGATGTGCTCATCCAGGTCACATCGTCTGCCACAGCTCACGCTGCGACGGCCCGCCGTATCGCTCCAGCTGATGGGTACCGCTCTCGCCAGCCGACACGGCCACCCGCCCGGCATGCCCAGCTCGCATGCGTGCCCAACGGGGGTGACTGAGAGGGAGTATGGCCCACGTCGATGGCGCGGGGATAAGTCCCGCCGCTAATCGCGCTTCCGGAAACCGGGCGGCGGCCACACGATCAGGGCAATCAGCGGGTAAACCAGAAGCGACGTCCACAGGTAGAGGTTGAACGCATTGATGAAGCCGATGTTCGTCGACTGGCTCGCCACTTCCCCCGCGATGCCGGCAAGCCCTGCCGGCGTGTCGACGGTCCAACTGCCCAGCAGGCGCTCGAAGCTGAAGCGCAGGTCATAGGGATTGATCGATTCGATGAGTTCGCTGTAGCTGATCTTCTGGGTGTGAAAGACGACAACGAAACTGGCGGATATGAAATAGCTCGACGCGATGCTGCGAACGAAATGAAAGAAGGCGGCGCCTTCCGGCGACCGTCGCGGATCGAGGTTCGAAAAGATCACCAGCGTCATCGGCACCCACAGCCAGCCGACCCCAAACCCTTGAACCGCCATCGCCCAAACGACATCGGCCGACGATACGTTCAAATTGAAATGCGCCATTTCCACCCCGGCGTACGTATGCATGCCGAAGCCGATCAGGAACAGGATGCGCGGGTCCCAGCTATTGGCGAACGCGATCACGATCAGCATCGACAGGATCGTGCCCGCACCCCGCGCCGCGATCAGTGTCCCGATCGTCAACTCGGGAAAATCGCGAAGCTGCTGCAGCATCGCTGGCACGAGCACCATCGGGGTCACGAACAGCGCGCCGAACACGATGGCAATACCGATACCGAGGGCAAAATTCCGGTCCAGCAGCAGGCGGGGATCGAGAAATGGCCGGTCGGTCGTCAGGCTGTGCGTCAGGAAGATCCAGCCGGAGATCACGGCAAGCGCACAAGCAAGAACGATTTCCGTCGACCCGAACCATTCCGCGCGCTCGCCACGGTCGAGCATCAGCTGGATGCAGGCAACCGTAATGGACAGGCTGATAAAGCCGGTCCAGTCGAGCTTGCGTCTTTCTTCCGGCGGCGGGTCCGGCTTGACGGCGCTGAAGACTCCGATGAAGGCAACCAACGCCAGCGGCAGCAGAATGAAAAACACCCACCGCCACGAAATTTCCTCGCTGACATACCCGCCAAGCACCGGCGCGATCGTGGGCGGAACGCTCACCCCCATCGAATAGATCGCAAGCGCCCGGCTGCGTTTTGCGCCAACGAAGTTGTCGATGACGACCGATTGCGCGATCGGCGTAAGCGGTGACCCGAAGGCCGATTGCACGACGCGCCAGAACACCAGCTCGGTAAGCGACGTGGACAGGCCGCACATCAAGGTTGCGCCTGCGAAGCCGGTGACCCCCCAAAGCATCGCGCGGCGTCGCCCGAACCGGTTCGAGATCCACCCCGCCAACGGAATGGTAACGGCCGTCGCGATCAGGTTCGATGTAACGACCCACGCGACCTGATCAGGGCTGGCCGAGAGCGCACCTTGAATTTGCGGCAGCGACACGTTGGCGATGGTGATCGTGGTCGCATAAAGGGTCGTCACCATCGTGCAAGTGATGAGAAGCCACACAGCAAATGAGCCTTGGTGCACTTGGGAAATTCGTTCGCGTCACTGTTGCAGAGCGCTCGTCGACGTCGAGCAGATTCAGGCCGCGGCCGAGGTCTCATCATAACGCGGATCGTTCACCTGGCGGCTGCATCTGGTCCGGCAAGGATAACGGCGAGTGTTTCAGAGGGCTCGCCGAAAGCAATGATGGGTGCGAGGCCCGACGGGACCCCGCCCAAGCGCCACTATCCACCTGATCGCCGCATCGCGCCGCATTCCCTTCCCCGCACCGCTCCTCTATTCTCGACACCAGAACACGGTTTCCCCGTCCGAGGAGAGCCCCATGGACCTGTCCTACACGCCCGAAGAACAGGCCTTCCGCCAGGAAGTCCGCGCCTTTCTGAAAGAGAAGCTGCCAGACCGCCTGTCGGCCAAGGTCAAGGCCGGTAAGCGGCTGACCAAGGACGATTACCAGACCTGGCATCGCATCCTGAGCGAGAAAGGCTGGCTCGCGATCAATTGGCCCGAGGAATGGGGCGGGCCCGGTTGGACGACGGTCCAGAAGCATATTTTCGAGGAAGAGACGGTCTCAGCCGGTACGCCGCGCATCATCGCGTTCGGCCTCAACATGCTGGGCCCGGTGCTCATCAAATATGGCTCGGAAGAACACAAGCAGAAATATCTGCCGCGCATCCTGAACGACGAGGACTGGTGGGCACAGGGCTATTCCGAACCCGGTTCCGGCTCTGATCTCGCTTCCCTTCAGACCCGCGCGGTCCGCGACGGCGATCATTATATCGTCAACGGCCAGAAGACATGGACGACGCTCGGCCAGCACGCGAACATGATGTTCTGCCTGGTGCGCACCTCGACCGAAGGCAAGCCGCAGGAAGGCATCTCGTTCTTGTTGTTCGACATGGACACTCCTGGCGTTGAGGTCCGCCCGATCATCACGCTGGACGGCGAGCACGAGGTCAACGAGGTCTGGTTGACCGACGTCAAGGTGCCCGTCGAGAACCGCGTCGGCGAAGAGAACAAGGGCTGGACCTACGCCAAGTATCTGCTGACGTATGAGCGCACCGGCATTGCCGGCGTTGCCTTTTCGAAGGCCGCTCTCGACAAACTGAAGCGCGTTGCGGGCTCTCAGCACCAGAACGGGCGCCCGTTGATCGAGGACCCGCTGTTTGCAGCCCGCATGGCCCAGGTCGAAATCGACCTGAAGGCGATGGAACTCTTCAATCTGCGCATGGTCGCAGCGGCAGGTGCGAACCAGGCGCCGGGCCCTGAATCTTCGCTGCTCAAGATCAAGGGCACCAACATCCGCCAGGAAATCACGGATCTCCTGCGCCGCGCGGTCGGCCCCTACGCCATGCCATTCACGCCGGAAGCCCTTGATGAAGGCTACAACGAAGAACCAATCGGGCCGGACGGCGCCATGCCGCTGGCCTCAAGCTATTTCAACAACCGCAAGATTTCGATCTACGGCGGCTCCAACGAGATCCAGCGCAACATCGTCGCAAAGCACATGCTGGGGCTTTGAGGGTGGTACAGGCCGGTGGAACGGTGCGCAGAGCTGTGAATCCGAACCACCTCACCCGCGGCGCAAGGCTCAGGGCACGTCTATCGGCGGCGCAAGCCGCCGGGGAGCCACCGCGCCGCGGGCGATCGGGTCCTCCGAACCGCCTCAGCTGCGGCGCAAGCCGCAAGGCAAGTCTATCGGCGGCGCAAGCCGCCGGGGAGCCACCGCGCCCCGGGCGATCGGGTCCTCCGAACCGCCTCAGCTGCGGCGCAAGCCGCAAGGCACGTCTATCGGCGGCGCAAGCCGCCGGGGAGCAACCGCGACCCGGGCCGTTGGCCCGCCCCCGCGGAGGCGCCCGGCGATCATCGATCGCCGGAATAGCGCCGTGAGCGAAACAGTGAGCAAGAACCATGCACTTTGATTTGTCAGAAGAACGCCAGATGCTCGCCGACACCGCGAGCCGCTTTATCGCCGATCGCTATGACATCAGAACGCGCCACGCCAATGCGGAACGCGACGAAGGCTTCAATCGTGAAACCTGGGCCGAATTTGCCGACCTGGGTTTGATCGGTGCGCTCCTGCCGCCGGAAGTCGGTGGCTACGGCGGCACCGGCGAGGACATTGCGGTCGTGTTCGAAAAGCTCGGCAACGGCCTGGTGGTCGAGCCGTTCCTGGCGTCCGGCATCCTTGGCGCCCATCCGATTGTTGCGGCGGGAACGGATGCCCAGAAGGCGCTGCTTGAACAGGTGATCGCAGGCGAGTGCCTGCTCGCCCTCGCACACGGCGAACCCGACAGCCGCTACGAGACCGCCCGGGTTTCGACAAAGGCCGAGCAAACCGGTGACGGCTGGCGCCTGAGTGGCGCAAAAGCGGTCGTGATCAATGGCGATAGCGCCGACAAGCTCGTGATCTCGGCACGCACGGCCGGCGATGTCGACAGCACCGATGGCATCACGCTGTTTCTCGTTGACGCCGATGCTGCTGGCCTCACGCGCCGCGGCTATGGGACGGTGGACGGCGGGCGCGCCGCCGAGATCGCGCTGGACGGCGTCAGCGTCCCCGCCACAGCCATCATCGGAAGGCCGGGTGACGGTTTCGCGATCATCGAGGCAACGCTCGCCCGTGGCATTACGGCGCTTGCCGCTGAAGCATTCGGCGCGATGGAGATCTCCCGCAATCTGACGTTGGAGTACCTCAAGACGCGCCGTCAGTTCGGCCGCGCGATCGGTGATTTTCAGGCCTTGCAACATCGCATGGTCGACGTGACGTTGGAAATCGAGCAGGCCCGTTCAGCCGTGCTCCTCGCCGTCGCCACGCTTGAGGCTGATCGCCTGACCCGGGAAACAAACGTTTCCGCGGCGAAAAACCTGATTGGCCGGGTCGCGCGTCTGGTCGCGGAAGAAACCATCCAGCTCCACGGCGGCATCGCGATGACGTGGGAATATGCGCTTGGCCACTACGCGAAACGCCTGACGATGATTGACCATCAACTCGGCGACACGGATTATCACTTGTCCCGATACATCGCGTTGTCCCGCGAGGCCGCAGCTTGATCGGCGGACCGGTCCCCGGGCCGGTCGCTTATCGTTCGCCGTCTTTGTCGGAGATGCAGAACCACCAGTCCTGACTGCCGAAGCGATATTTGTCGCAGCCTGTGTAGGCGCTGGCAGCGGTTGACAGCCCGACCAGAACTACGGCGGCGACGAGTGCGATACGCTTATGGCGGGCGGTCAGTTTCGGGGGCATGGCGGACGCTCTCAGTCTGATTTTTTCCAGTCCCTTACATGGGCACGTCACGATCGTCCCGCAAGTTGCCCAATCTCACGTCGCAATGACGATCGTTTGACCCGCTGAATTGTGATCGCCGCAACACCATCCCGCTCTGGCCGTGTCGCGCTTGAGATGCTTTGATGCTGGCAGGAAGACCTCGACGGAGACGATGTCATGCGTTCAATCTCTCAGGTCCTGGCAGGCTTTGGCCGAGCCGCAGCGCGCAAGGCCCCAGTTATCAGGGCCCCAGCTATCAGGGCCGCAGTCGTATTGGCCGCGGCCGTGGGGCTTTCAGCCGGCCACGCCCTGGCGCAGGCGCCGGCACCCGCCAAGCCCGCCGCCCCGGCCCCCGCGCCGGACCGCTGCCTGGCACTCGCCCACAACCAGCAGCCAGCGCCGCCGCTGCTTCATCGCGCACGCTTCGAACTCGCCTCCCTGAAGCCCTATCAGGTGCGCCTCACCTATCACGGCCACTCGACCTTCACGATCGAAAGCCCCAAGGGGGTAACGGTCTCCACCGACTATAACGACTACGTCCGGCCCAGTGTGACGCCCGCCATCGTAACGATGAACGTGGCCCACTCGACCCACTACACGGACGCGCCCGACCCGGCCATTCGCCACGTCCTGCGCGGCTGGAACCCGGATGGTGATGCTGCCGCCATTCACGACCTGACCGTCGAGGACATGCGCGTGCGCAACGTGCCAACCAACATTCGCTCAGGTTACGCGGTCTCCTCTGGGCGCTACGGCAACTCGATCTTCATCTTCGAGGTCGCCGGCTTCTGCATCGCCCACCTCGGCCACCTCCACCACACGCTCACGACCCAGCAACTCGCCCAGATCGGCCAGATGGACATCGTGATGGTCCCTGTCGACGGCAGCTTCACCCTCGACATGGCCGGCACCCTCGAAGTGCTGAAAGCGCTGAAGGCGCGCACCGTGATCCCGATGCACTGGTTCTCGGGTTTTTCGCTGGGCGTCTTCATGGAAGCGGTCAAGGCCGAGTTCGAGGTCGTCCAGAACCCGGACCCCTCGATTGTCTTCTCGCGCGACCAGATGCCGATAAAGCCCCGCGTCCTCGTCATGCCGCCGGGCGGTTGAGGGGTGGGCTGGCGATGCCGGTGGCCAATAGTGCAGCAAGGCCCAACGCGGGCGCGACGAAGAAGTGCGGCGTCCCGAGCGCATAGAGCGTGAGGCCGGTTGCCACACACCAGAGTAATGGTGCGATCATTAGAAGCCAGCGCACCGGTCCGCGAAGACACGCGGTGACTGCGAGCGTTGCGACTGCCGTTGGATCGGGTGAGAGCCCGAAGACTTCGCCGCTCTGCCACGCCTGCCCGGTCACCCACGCCAGAAACGGATATGCAAAGACGGCGACCGCCAGAACGCTGAGTGCAATGACCCCAATAAAGCCCGCCGGCAAAGCAAGGCGCGGCGGTGTCGGCCACAGAGCGGCAATAGCCAGAAGCATGGCCTGCACCAGAAACAACGGCACCATATAGACCGCAGCCCAGTTGATCGTCTGGTAGGTCTCGCCGAAGAACGCCCAGGCAATCAAGACCCAGACGGCGGCAAGCCCGAGCAGGCTGAGCCGGCTCTGTAATCTGCCAGGCCGCAGCAGTCCCGCAATCAACGCCGCGCCGCCAACTGCCAGAACGATTTGGGCCGGCCACATCGCCTCATTGTAGGACGCGAGCATGCGCCAATAGACGCGATCCGAGAAGAGCAGGAAGTCGGAGAGGTCGTAGCTCGTCCAGGATCCGGGCGCCATGAATGCGCTCAGAGGTCGCGAACGTAGGCCGCCATACGCTCTCTGAGGCGCGCATCAGGCAACGGCCCGGTTGCGGCGGCGAGGTTCTCGCGGACGTGCGCGACCTTTGTTGTCGCCGGGATCGCGCAGGTCACCGCTGGATGCGAAATGACAAACCGCAACAGGAACTGCGCCCAGGAGTTGGCGCCGGTATCAGCCACCCAGCCGGGCAACGCCTTGTTCCGGAATTGCTGGATCAGGCCGCCGCGCCGATAGGGCCGGTTGATGATGACGCCGACGCCGCGCTCCTTGGCCAGCGGCAGGATACGGGCTTCAACATCACGGTCGGCGATGTTGTACGTGACTTGGACGAAATCGATGTCTTCGCGCTCCAGAATGCGCTCGATATCGCGATGCCGCCGCCCGTGCGAGGTGGTAATCCCGATGTAGCGCAGCTGCCCGTCAGCTTTCATCTGGCCGAGCGTCTCGAGATGCGCCTCCCAGGAGAGCAGGTTGTGGACCTGCATCAGATCGAGCCGCTCCAGGCCCCAGTTGGCGCGCGACGTCGCCATCTGCTGCGGCCCGGCGGCCGGATCGGAGATCCACACCTTGTCGGCTGAAAAGGTCGTGCCGGGCTGCCCGAGTTTTTTCAGGCCATAGCCAATTGTGGATTGCGCCGACCCGTACATGGGCGAGGAATCGATCATCCGCCCGCCCCCCTCGATAAATGCCTTGATTACATCGGCGCATTCGTCGAGCAGCTTGGGATCGTTGCCGACGTTAAAGGTGATCCAACTGCCGAGCCCGACGATGGGCATCGCTTCGCCGGTTGATGCAATCGCCCGCGTGATCGGCCCTGCCGCAGCCGACGCGGCGTGCGCGGGCAACAAGAGGCCCGCGGCGCTCGCCGCAAGTGCACCTTGGATCAGTCCGCGTCGGTCGATCGTCATGAGGTCGTCGCTCCCGCAGCTATGGGTCTCTAGCCCCAGGTGAGGTTTCGAGCCGCCATGTCAAGACCGCCGCGACCCGACCGTGGCTCAGATCGGCCCCGCTGCGGGCATCCGTCTCCCGGCTGAACGCGGTGAGCGCGACCACACGATCGACGGCAAAGCCGTCAGGCAGCCGCATCTCCCCCAATCGACGGCAAAGCCGTCGGGGAGCAACCGCGACCCGGGCCTTAGGCCCGCCCCTGCGGAGGTGCCCGGCGAGCTTCGCTCGCCGGATCAGCACCGTGAGCGAAACTAATGCGCATCGTCCCAGTTGTCTGCGGCCGCCGCGTCCACTTTGAGCGGCACCGCGAGCTGGAGCACCGGCGCCGTTGCGCCTTCCATGACGTCGCGCACGACGTCGAGCGCGGCCTCGACCTTGTCGGACGGCGCCTCAAAGATCAGTTCATCGTGGACCTGCAGCAGCATCCGCACGTCTTGGAGACCGGCTTTGTCCAGCGCCTTCGGCATGCGGATCATGGCGCGCCGGATGATGTCGGCAGCCGAGCCCTGGATCGGCGCGTTGATCGCGGCGCGCTCATAGAACCCGCGCACCGATGGGTTCTTGGTGTTGATGTCGGGATAGTGGACCTTGCGCCCGAAGATCGTCTCGACGAAGCCGTTGTCCTTGGCGAATTTCTTGGTCTTCTCCATGTAGTCCTTGATGCCGGGAAAGCGCTCGAAATAGGTCTTGATGTAGGCGCCGGCTTCCTCGCGCGGAATGCCGAGCTGGTTGGCGAGACCGAACGCCGAGATGCCGTAGATGATGCCGAAGTTGATGGCCTTCGCGCGCCGGCGCACCTCTGGCGGCATGCCGTCGATCGGCACATCGAACATTTCCGATGCCGTCATCGCGTGAATGTCGAGCCCGTCGTCGAACGCCTTTCTGAGCTGCGGGATATCGGCGATGTGCGCCAGCACGCGCAGCTCGATCTGGCTGTAGTCGGCCGAGATCAGCTTGTTGCCCTTGTCCGCGATGAAGGCGGTGCGGATCTCGCGGCCTTCCTTGGTGCGGATCGGAATGTTCTGCAGGTTGGGATCGGTCGAGGCGAGCCGGCCGGTTGTCGTTGCCGCCAGCGAATAGCTGGTGTGGATGCGCCCGGTGTCGGGATGGAGGTGGCCGGGCAGCGCATCGGTATAGGTCGAGCGGAGCTTGGAGAGTTGCCGCCAGTGCAGCATGGTCTCGATCAGGCGCCGCGCATCGTCCGGCAGGTCCGGATTGGCGGCCAGTTCATCGAGCAGATTGGCCCGCGTTTCCCACTGCCCCGACTTCGTCTTCTTGCCGCCCGGCAGTTTCAGATGGTCGAACAGCAATTCGCCAAGCTGGCGCGGCGAGCCGAGGTTGAACTTCTGGCCGGCGAGTTCGTAGACCGTCGTCCTCGAGTTCGGCGGCGCGCTGCGCGAACGTGGCGGACAGACGCGCCAGAACCGATCGCTCGACACGAATGCCGGCATGCTCCATGTCGACGATCACCGGCACCAGCCGCCGCTCGAGCGTCTCGTAGACGGTGACCATGTGCTCGGCGGCCAGCCGCGCCTTGAGGATCATCCAGAGCCGCAGCGTCACGTCGGCGTCTTCGGCAGCGTAGTCCGCGGCCTTGTCGATCGGCACGCCCGCAAAGCTCTTGTCCGCGAGCTTTTTGCCCGGCGCGTGCGCAATCACCTGCTTGAACGAGATGCACGTATGGCCCAGATGGCGCTCTGCGAGATCGTCCATGCCATGCCCCCCACGCCCGCCATCAAGCGCATAGGACATCAGCATCGTGTCATCGAGGGGCGTCAGGTGAATGCCGTACCGCCTGAGGACCAGGATGTCGTACTTGAGGTTCTGCCCGATCTTGAGGACGCTCGGGTTTTCGAGCAGCGGCTTCAACGCATCGAGCGCGGCGCGCAGGTCGAGTTGATCGGCCCCGCCGGTGTCGTCGAGCGCGAGGCCGCCCTCGTCGCTGACATGACCCACCGGCACGTAGCAGGCCCGGCCGGGCGCGGTGGCGAGCGAGAAGCCGACGAGATCGGCCTGCATGGCATTGAGGCTGGTGGTTTCGGTGTCGAACGCGACGTAGCGTTTTTCAAGCGCCTCATCGATCCAGCGTTGGAGGTCGCCAAGCGTCGTCACGGTCTCGTAAGCCGACCGGTCGAAGGCCGTCGCGCGGGCGAGGTTGGCGTTATGCGCCGCCACGGCGTGGGGCGTATGAAGGCCCGCATCGCCCGAACCGTTCGCACCGTTCGCCTTGCCGGTCGCGTCCCCGCCCCCGGTCTTGCTGAGTGTGGAGCCAACGCTCTGGGGCAGCTTGTCTGGCACGTCCGCACCAAGCGCTTCCGCGATGCGCCGTGTCAGCGTGCTGAATTCCATGGCTTGCAGAAAACCGAGCACCGTCTCCGGTTGCGGTGCGTGCACGGCGAGCTGCTCGGTCTGGATCGGCAGGGGAACGTCATGCTTGAGCCGGACAAGTTCCCGCGAAATGCGCGCCTGATCCGCGAATTCGATGAGTTTTTCGCGCCGTTTCGGCTGTTTGATCTCGCCTGCCCTCTCGAGCAGCGCATCGAGGTCGCCATATTCCGTGATGAGCTGCGCCGCCGTCTTGACCCCGATGCCGGGCACGCCGGGAACATTGTCGACGGAATCGCCGGCCAGCGCCTGCACATCGACCACCCGCTCCGGGCCGACACCGAACTTCTCAACCACCTCGTCGGGCCCGAGGCGCCGGTTTTTCATTGTATCGAGCATTTCGATGCCCGGCCCGACAAGCTGCATCAGGTCCTTGTCGGATGACACGATGACAACGTCGCCACCGGCCTCTGCCACCTGCCGCGCGTAAGTCGCGATGATGTCGTCGGCCTCGAAGCCCTCCTCCTCGATGCACGCCACGCCGAACGCCTTCACGGCGTCGCGAATGAGCGGGAACTGCGGCACCAGTTCCTCCGGCGGTGGCGGCCGGTTGGCTTTGTACGCATCGTAGATATCGTTGCGGAACGTTTGCGAGCCGGCATCGAAGATGACCGCGAGGTGTGTGGGCTCCTCCGCCGCCTTGGTCTCCGCCATCAGCTTCCACAGCATGGCGCAAAACCCGTGCACCGCGCCCACCGGCAGCCCGTCGGATGGGCGCGTCAGCGGCGGCAATGCGTGGAACGCACGAAAGATGTAGCCTGACCCGTCGATAAGGTAGACCTTGCTGCCCTTGGCCACCGGCGCGGTTTCCCCGTCCGGCACCGATGTCTGGTTGGCGCGCCGCGCCTTGATCGGCTGTTCGTTCATGGCAAGGACTATACCGGCCCCGCTTTCCCAGGTCAGCCGCTTTGCGCAACCTCTCCCGGCTCGAGATACGGCGCCGGCCGGGCCAAGGGCCAAAAAACGACCCATCCGGCCCGCACCCCGCTTGCCGCCGCGCCCGGTTTCGCGTAATAACGCGCTCTGGCTCAGCGCCCGTAGCTCAGCTGGATAGAGTACTAGATTCCGATTCTAGGGGTCAGAGGTTCGAATCCTCTCGGGCGCGCCAAATAAAGCTAACGAAATCAAAGCAATATGATCTTGCGGACGTCCGTTTCGGCGCATTTCAGGCGTTGATGGAACCGCGCCTGGTTCTTGGATCGAGCGCATCGTGCAGCGGATCTGCGATGAGGTTGATCGAAAGCGCGAGGCCGAACAGCGTCAGCGCTGGAAACAGCACGATCCACCACTCACCCGAAAACAGATATTGCTGCCCGAACCGGATCAGCGTGCCGAGGGAGGGTTGCGTCGGCGAGACCCCGACCCCGAGAAACGACAGCGTCGCCTCGGCGACGATCGCGGAAGAGAGCCCCAGGGTCGCGATCACGACGATGGGGCCGGAGGCGCTGGGCAGAATATGCGCCGTCATGATCCGCCACGGGCTGGCACCGATCACCCGGGCGGCGTCGACGTAGGCCTTGTGGCGCTCAACGGCGACGATCCCGCGCACCGTCCGGGCATACGTGACCCACTGCGAAAGCCCGATCGCCAGGATCAAGACCCAGAGTGCTGCCGTTTCGCGCTGGTCTGGCGCAATGAACCCGCGCGTAACGCCATAGATCAGCAGCGCTGTCAGGATTGATGGAACAGCGAGCTGGACGTCGGCAAAACGCATGATGATGGCATCGAGCCAACCGCCGTAATACCCCGAGATGAGCCCGAGGCTCACACCGATCAGGGCCGCGAGACAGACCGCGCTGAAGCCGACGAACAGCGACGTCCGGGCGCCGTGGAGCAACGCCGCGAGCACATCGCGCCCCTGATCATCCGCGCCGAGCCAAAACATGTGTCCGGTTGCCGGGTTCCGCGTTACGGGCGGCGTGAAGCCGTCGGCAAGATTGAGGGCCCCGGAATGAAAGGGATCGACCGGCGCAATCCACGGCGCGGCAAGGATCACGATCACGATGAGACCGAAAAAGGCGGCGGCCAGTGTGAGCAGCGGGCTGGCCCGAAAATGCTGCCGGAGCCGGTGATCTGGCGTCGGTGATCTCATGGCCTGACGGGTGCCGGATCGCGCAGGCGCGGATCGACGAGATAACACAGGATGTCGACGATCAGGTTGAGCGTGACGAACACGACGGCAATCACGATCAGATTGGCTGCCAGAACCGGCACATCGACAAACTGGATCGACTCGATGAGGAGAAGGCCCATCCCGGGCCACTGAAAGACGCTCTCGGTGACGATCGAAAAGGCGATGATCACGCCAACCTGCAGCCCGCACAGGTTGATGACGGGCACCAGCGTGTTGGCAAATGCATGGCCGAAAGTGACGCTCCGGCGCGGCAGTCCGCGGGCATGCGCTGAGCGGATGTAGTCGCTCGCAAGCGCGCGGCGCATCTCCACCCGCACCAGCCGCATAATCAGCGTCAGTTGGCAAAGGCTGAGCGCAATCGTCGGAAGGATGAGCGACTTGAGGCCGCTCGTTGTGAGAAGGCCAGTGCTCCACCAGCCAAGCGCGACGACCTCGCCGCGCCCGAATGCTGGCAACCAGTTTAGTTCAACGGAGAATAACCAGATCAGGAGGATGCCGATGAGAAAGGTCGGCAGCGAGATGCTGACCAACGTGACGGCCATCATCACATTCGTTGCCAGGCCATCCCGCCGCAGTGCCGCATGGATGCCAAGATATATTCCGCCAGCGACCGCGATAAGGCTGGCGGCAAACGCGAGTTCCAAGGTTGCCGGCAGCCGCTCTGAAATGATGTCCTTGACCGGGCGGCCCTGGCGATAGGAGATGCCGAACTCGCCCCGCAACGCGTTGGCAACAAAGCGCCCGTATTGAACATAGACGGGATCGCCAAGGCCCAGGCTTTTGACGAGTTCGATGCGCTCGGCCTCGGTCGCTTCCTGGCCAAGCAGGCTTTCGACGGGATCACCAGCATAACGCGAAACGCCAAAGGCAATCAGCCCGACCGCAAGCAGGACCGCGATCGACTGGAGGATACGTCGCAACACGTAGGCGAGCATCAAGGCCTTTCCGGGCAATGGCAGCGCGAAGGCCGAGACCGGTTGTGTCACGCACCGCCGGTTTGCGCCATCACATAGTCTCCGCCATCACATAGTCATAGAGCTTCTGATCCTCGGCGAAGTATTGCAGGACGCGCGCTCTCTCGTCGGCGTTCAATTCTTCGCGAAGCTTGGACCGTGATTTGCCCTTGTTCTTGTGTTCGAGTTTGATTTCGCCGATCCCGAGGTCGTTGGCGACCGTGTCGAGGAAGGCGCCGAGATTGGCCACCGTGCCAACCCGAATATCGCGGTCCTCGATGACGGCCCGCGCGGCCTCGAAACTTGCCTTCGGCGAGAAGTAGCGCACCTGTGGGTCTTGCCAGTTCTTGGCGCTCCGCCGTTCCAGCATCTCCAGGTACGCCATCGGCGTCGACGGGACGTCGCCATTGTCGTCGAGCAGAGGGTGTTTGGTCTTGTTGCCGAGCAGCGTTGGCAACTGGTCGCGCCGATAATGGTAATAGGACAGGAACCGGTCGACGGGATCGCGCACCACCGTGATGTAGCGCGGCCGGCGCCCGGTATCCGGTTCTTCGCCGATCCGAAAGTGTCCCCACAGAAACCGCGCCGACCCGATATCCTTTGGCGACGTGCGCGCGCTCAGAAGATAGTGCCGCCCCGTGACGTGTCCGGCGACCTTGAGCATGAACTCGTGGGCGAGAACCCCGAGTTCGGCTGCGCGCGACGACCGTGGGTTTTCGATCTTCTGCATCCGCAGCCGGTGGCACCGCTCCGCGCCGAGCGTATCGACGATCGAATCTCCGACTGACGACCCGGCTGTCTTCGGAATATGTGGGAAGACCAGGACATGCTTCGAAAAATCCATCGCGCGCCGATCTCCTCGCTTTCGACACAATAACTGTTCGGGGAATCCGAATCACGCGCAATCGTGCCGTGTTTTGCCGGACAATGCCACCGGCTCGACGCAGCCGCCTGAGACAACGAAGATAATTTCCTCACCTGGATGCGCATCGCGGCCTGATGGAGCGGGGTGATAGGAGACCTTCAGGTGCTGTGCCGATCAGCGCTGGATCATGTGCGCACGCACACTGATCATCACGCCGCATCCGGTGCCACGTCGACCGAGACCTCGACGGTATGCGCCCCGCCACCGAGCAGGACACCGCTGATCGGCGACACGTCATCGTAGTCCCGCCCATAGGCGATCGTGACGTGTTCGCCGTGGGGTATGACGTTGTTCGTTGGATCGAAATCGACCCAGCCAAAATCCGGCGCCCACACCGACACCCACGCATGCGATGCATCCGCCCCCTGCAGGCGCGGCTGGCCGGGCGGGGGATGGGTGAGAATATAGCCGCTGACATAGCGCGCCGGCAGGCCGAGCGATCGCAGGGCTGAAATCATCAAGTGCGCAAAGTCCTGGCACACCCCGCGCCGGGCCTCGAACACCGTTTCGACGGGTGTCGAAACGTCCGTCGCGGATGGGTCGAACGTGAATTCTTCGAACACCCGCTGCATCAAGGCGTGCGCACCCACCAGGATCGGGGTCCCGTCGGGAAACGACCCGGCGGCATAATCCCTGAGCGCCGCGAGCCGGCGGCCATGCCGCGAGCCGGCCGTATATTGGAGCACGCTTTTGTCCGCGATCGCGCCGTCGCGCAGATCTTGCCAGTTCGCGGATTCCCCGAGGCTGTCTGGTGCTGGCGCCTTTTGTTCGACGGTCAGCTGCGTCGTTGCATCGACGACAAGCTCCTTGTGATCCTTCTCGATCGTCATGATCCGGAAAGGGTTGCCGAAATAGTCCGTCCCTTCCTTGATCCGCGCCGACATCGGGTTCGACGTGATCAGATGACTATGCACGGTCTGGAAGGGGGTGGCGCAGGGGCTCAGGTGCAGCAGGTGATACGACTGGTGCACCATTGCCGAGTACCGGTAGGTCGTTTTGTGGTTGACCGTGTAGCGCATCGATTGGCCTAGGGCGTCAGGCGCGTGTGGACGCGCTGCGGTTGCTCTTCGGTCAGACTGAAATAGCGCCTTGAGATGACATCGGACAAGCCTGGCAGCCCGCTGATGAGTTCATCCAGGAGCGACCTGAGCGATGATCGCTCGCCGGCGCTGTCCGTCGTGCGCAGCTCATCCATGTCGGCAAGCCGGACGTGCGTGAGCATTTCCAGCGCCAGGCGTTGCTCCGGCGTCCGCACCGCATCCTGTGACGACTTGGGCAGTTCGGTGAGGTGTTGATCGATCACCGCAAGCTGGAAGGCGATGCTGCGCGGGTTCGTCTCGTCGACAAGCAGCAGATCCAAGACCAGCGGGAATACCGGCGCGAACCGGTACCGCGCCCGGTATGTCATGAAGGAATCCGCCGTCTCGAGAAGAAACGCGAGCCGGTCCGTTTCGGCCTCGTCGTCGCCCGCGATCAACAGGCGGCCCTGCAACTCGGCGAGTTGGTAGGCCCGCTCGATCCGCCGCCCGATGTCCATGAAGCGCCAGCCGAAATTGCGCGTCATATTTTCATGCATGAGACCGTTGAACGCGGCCAGCTCGGCAATGCATTGATCAAGACGGTCCGCAATCTCGAGCGCCGGCTCCGTCGCAAGTGTCCCGCGCCGCCCGTTGATATTGAGCGAGCTGAGCAGACGCCAAGCATCGAGCGACAACCGGTCTCGGCTCTGCCGCGCGACCCGCCGGATATTTTGAAACGTGGTGCGAATACCGTACGGATTGCCGGTCTCTGAAAACAGCGACTCGATCTGAGCCTCAAGCGTTTCCGGCTCGCCCGATCGCTCCGGAGCACCCGATTCCTGTCGCCCTTTGGCGACGATAATATCGATTGCCGAGGCCGCCGCCTCGCCCCGCCGGATCGGACGAAGATCCTCGTCGCCGCGGCTCAGCGAATTGCGCATGACACGAAGCGTCCAGTCGGCCCGCTCCACGTAGCGCCCAAGCCAGAACATGTTGTCCGCCACCCGGCTCGGAAGCCGGCTGCCGAGGCGCTGCACCTGGGTCTCGTCTTCGGATATGCGCCACCGGCTGTAATGCGGCCCCTGCAATTCCTTCGACGCAATCCAAACGTCACGCGATTCAGCCGATTCCGCCGTCAAGCCGACCGCAGCCACCGTGTCCACCGTCAGCGCCAGCCCGCCGGGCATCACCTTGTAGCCGTCCTCGGCCGCGGCAACGAACACGCGCAGCGCGTAGGGTTTGGCAACGATACCATCGCTCGACCACGACGGCGCCGTCGCGAACGTCGACGGCGTCTCTGCAACATAGCGCGAACCGTTGAGTTCGATATCGCTCAACAGTTTCTGGCGCGCCGGCCCATCAAGTTCGCTGAGCTTGCGGCCCGGCTCGGCATGTCCCGGCCGCGCCGTCGGCTCCGATGCGGCGCGGAGCAGATAGGCATCCGGGTTGGCAAGCACGTCCTGCCGGCTCTTGGTGTCACCGAGCCAAAGCCGCGGTGAATCGGGCAGCAACAGGTCCTGGCCGAGCAGCCGCTGAGCGATGCCCGGCAGGAAGCCGGCAAGGCCGCGGTTTTCGATGACAGCACTGCCAAGCGCATTCGCCATCAGGTGCGGATTGGCGCGCACGGCCTGGACGAGGCCGGCCGGCCCGTCAAAGCCGTTCGGGTTGAGTTCGAGCGGATCCGTATTGGCCGCTTCGACGGCGCGGACGAGAAGGTCGATCTGCTGCAGCCCCGCCAGTGTCTTGTGGAAGACTTTCTCGTTGGCAACCCGCAGGTCACTTCCCTGCAGCAGCAGGTAGCCGAGATAGCGCGCCATATAGGCATGGCTGAGATACGTCTCGTGATCGGGATCGGGCGCCAGGATTGCGATCGACGGCGCATCGAGGCCGGTGCGGCGGGCGAGTTCGTAGGCGAGATCCTGGTAGAACGTCGAGATCCGGACCACATTGCAGGCGCGGAACAGATCGGCATTGACGTCCGCCACGACGACGCGGTTGGCGAGTGCATAGCCATGTCCGGCGATCGTCTCGGCGTGCGTATCGAGGATCCGCCACTGCCCGCTCGCGTCGCGCGCGCAATCAATGGCCATGAACATGATCTGGTCGTCGCTCTGCAGTCCGTGCATCGGGCGCAGAAACGCCGGGTCGTCAAACACCAGTTGCGGCGGCAGCAGGCGTTGATTCAACAGGTCTTGCTTGCCGTAGAGATCTGCCAGGATCGCGTTGTTGAGCGTCGCGCGCTGGACGGCGGCCGCCTCGATCTGGCGCCATTCCGCTTCCGCGATGATCAGCGGGATGAGATCCAGCCGCCACGGCTGTTCGATATTGTTGGGGTCAGAGAAACTGTCGAGGGTCAGCCCGTTTTCGACAATCCGCCGCTGCAACCGCTCGAACCGGGCGCCCGAGCCGGCAAGCCCGGCCCGCTGAATGAAGCCGGCCACCGGCTCATATTGCGGGCGGACCGTCCCGTCGGCCGCCATCATTTCATCGTATGTGCCCGGCGTCAGCGACTCGAAGTAGCTGGTCGGCGCCGCAACTCTTGCGGCCGCCGCTCTCGCGGATTTTGCGTTGGCGTCCAAATTGAAGTCACTTTCATAGTGTCTCGCGTCAGGCATCGCTTGACCACGAAACGCATCGCCACCGGCAGATCTTGGCCTTGAGAATAGCCCGGCCAAGCGCTTCAAAAACGACTGGAACACGGCATTTCGTCCAGCCTCGGCCTGAGTGCGTGTGCGTCGTAAGTCCGCAGGCATTGAGAGGCAGTCGCGATGACGAGGCCGCCTCTTATAAGAAATAACTGATCCCGTGTCTGTAACCGCGCCATGACATTATCGCTGCAAAAAAATTGCGAAATCACTAGGATTATCGGTTGTTTTCGCAGTTTTCGGCATTTCAAACGAGGTTCGTGCAACACTGTGGTCGTTGTGCACGCTCGGGCGGCGACGCCGGGTCATCGTGTCCGCCTCAGGTCGAGCGTGTTGGGATAATCGGGATTGAGGTAGGGTGCAGGCGCAACGAGCCTGCCTGGTGTATGTCCAATCGCTTCGAAGCGGGCGAGCCGCCGGCCTTCCGCTTCGTTGGAATTGATCGGGAACGTATCCGGCGATTTGCCGCCGGGATGGAACACATGATAGCGGCATCCTCCGAGCGACCGACCCGACCATGTATCGACCACGTCGAAGACCAGCGGCGAATGAATGCCGATCGTCGGGTGCAGCGCGCTCGGCGGCTGCCATGCCCGGTAGCGAATGCCGGAAACCCCTTCGCCTGCCGTCTCCGTCGGCGCCAGCGGCACCGTCTGTCCACCACACATGAGAACGTGGCGCGAGGGCACGAGGCCGCTGCATTTGACCTGAACGCGCTCGAGTGAACTGTCGACGTAGCGCGCCGTGCCGCCCACGGCCCCCTCTTCGCCAAGCACATGCCAGGGCTCCAGCGCCTGGCGCACTTCGACGGTGACGCCGTCGACGGTGACTTCCCCGAATTTCGGGAAGCGGAACTCGAAGTGCGGCCTGAACCAGGCCTCATCGAACGTGAAGCCATGCGCCGCCAGATCGTCGAGCACCGAGGTGAAGTCCTCCCACACGAAGTGCGGCAGCATGAACTTGTCATGCAGCGCCGTCCCCCATCGCACCAGCGGCTTGATGTAGGGCGCTTCCCAGAAGCGCGCGATCAGTGCGCGCAGGAGGAGTTGCTGCGCGAGGCTCATTTGCGCATGCGGCGGCATTTCGAAAGAACGGAACTCGACCAGCCCGAGGCGGCCCGTCGGCCCATCGGGCGAATAGAGCTTGTCGATGCAGATCTCGGCCCGGTGCGTGTTGCCCGTGACATCGATCAGCAGGTGACGGAACAGCCGGTCGACCAGCCATGGCGGTACGTGCTGGCCGGGCGGCGGCATCTGCGCCATCGCGATTTCAAGCTCATAGAGCGCCTCGTGCCGCGCTTCATCAACGCGTGGCGCCTGGCTCGTCGGCCCAATGAAGAGGCCGGAAAACAGGAAGGACAGCGAGGGATGGTGCTGCCAGTAGGTGATGATGCTGGCCAGCAGATCCGGTCGTCTGAGGAAGGGGCTGTCGGCGGCTGATTGGCCACCAAGCACAATGTGGTTGCCGCCACCGGTCCCGGTGTGGCGGCCGTCCAGCATGAACTTTTCCGTGCCGAGACGGGTCAGGCGCGCTTCCTCATAAAGCGCCGTGGTGATATCCACCGCCTCGTTCCAGTCGCTGGCCGGCTGGACGTTGACCTCGATGACGCCCGGGTCCGGCGTGACCTTGATGACGTTGAGGCGCGGATCGCTCGGCGGCTCGTAGCCTTCGATCCGAAGCTGGGTCTTGGTGACCCTGGCGGCTTCCTCCAACGCGGCGGCAAGAGCGGCATAATCTTCCGCATCCTCCAGCGGCGGCATGAAGACGCACAGGTGACCGTTGCGCGCTTCGAACGCCATGGCCGTGCGCACACTACCGGCGACTTCATGCGTCGGTGACAGCGCCATTTCCGGCGCATCAAGCGTGACGGTGCGCCGCTGCGCCAGCAGTGTACCGCGGTCGGGCAGCGCCTCGTGCTGTGAAATCGGATCGCGCGGCTGGACGTGGGGATAGTCGATCGGGCCGAGATACGGCAGGCCGCCGATCGGCAGGCGGAAGCCGATGGGGGAGTCGCCGGGGATCAGGAACAGGCGCTCCCGGCGCATCTTCCAGCGTTCGGTCACCCACCGCCGGCCGCGATCTTTGGTGTGCCACACCTGAATGGGCAGCACATACCCGACCGGGTTGGAAAGTCCGCGCTCGAACGCGCGCACCACCCGCGCACGCTCCTGTTCGTCCTCGAGCTTGTTGTCCTTGGCATCGACCCCGAGCGGCAGCTTCTGCTCGGTCAATATGAAGTGCGCCTGATCCTCGAACGCCTCGATAGGGCTGTCCTCGGGCAGCCCGAGCTGGTGGCAGAGCTCGGCAACGAAGCGTCCGGTCGTCTCGGTCGTGGCGGGATCGGTTGCAGCTTCCGGCGCAATCAGCTCCGGCTCGGCCCACAACGGTTCCCCGTCGCGGCGCCAGTAGACGGCGAAGGCCCATCTCGGCAGTTGCTCGCCGGGATACCATTTGCCCTGTCCAAAGTGCATCAGTCCGCCCGGCGCGAAGCGATCGGCAAGTCGCCGGACGAGGGTTTCGGCATAGTGCCGTTTGGTCGGCCCGACAGCGGCATTGGTCCACTCCGCCCCGTCCATGTCGTCGATCGACACGAAGGTCGGCTCGCCGCCCATCGTCAGGCGCACATCGCTATCGGACAGCCGCTGGTCGACTTCGTGGCCGAGCGCGAGAACATCCGACCACTGCTCCTCGGAGTAGGGCTTGGTGACGCGCGGCGTCTCGCGGATGCGCGAAATCTCCATCGCGAAATCGAAAGCCACTTCCGTTTTCTCGTGCCCGCCCGAAATCGGTGCGGCCGAGGCGTAATGGGGGGCGGCTGCGAGCGGGATGTGGCCTTCGCCTGTGAGCAGGCCGGACGTGGGATCGAGACCGATCCAGCCGGCGCCCGGCAGGTAGACTTCGGCCCAGGCGTGGAGGTCCGTGAAGTCTTCTTCCGTACCCGACGGCCCGTCGAGCGCTTTCACGTCCGGCTTGAGCTGGATCAGGTAGCCCGAAACAAATCGCGCCGCGAGGCCAAGCTTGCGTAAAATCTCGACCAGCAGCCAGGACGTGTCGCGACACGACCCCCGGCCTTTCTTCAAGGTCTCACCCGGCGTCTGAACACCAGGCTCCATCCGGATCACGTAGCCAATCGCCTGTTCGAGACGGCGGTTCAGTTCGACGACGAAATCAATCGTGTTCTGGTCGCGCGCTACGATCGATGCCGGCAACATATTCATCGACCAACGGATCCGGAGCGCCCAGCACGAGATAGGGCGCCAGTTCCTGACGCTCCAGTTCCGAATACTGGAACGGCCACGTCTGGGCGTCGTCCTC
This sequence comes from uncultured Alphaproteobacteria bacterium, assembly GCA_963696075.1. Classification (GTDB taxonomy): domain Bacteria; phylum Pseudomonadota; class Alphaproteobacteria; order Rhizobiales; family Hyphomicrobiaceae; genus CAJQQK01. The sequence goes on from CAVOJD010000008.1 coordinate 552,445, forward strand.
GAGAAAGAAGTCGAACGGGTTGATCACCGACAGATCGGCGACGAGATCGACCTCCACCGAGAAATGATCCGTCTTCTCCGGCATGATGATGCGGGCCAGGAAGTTGCCGAACGCATCTTGCTGCCAGTTGAGGAAATGCAGCTTCGGCTTGATCGTGAGTGAATAGCTCAGGATCTGGGTCCGGCTGTGCGGTGCCGGCCTCAGCCTGACGATCTGCGGACCCATCGTAATGGGTCGTTCATAGGTGTAGCTCGTCCTGTGGGTCAGTGCCACGTGAATGGACATGAAAGATCATCCTCTTACCGGGGCTTAATCACGGCACCCGATCGTCTCGCCGCTAGGTTTGCGACTGGTTTTGAGTTGCGGTCGTCCCCGACCCCTGGCTCTGGGATTGGCCGGGCGCGCCCGCGCTGCCAGAATCCTGGGACTGATCCTTGGACTGATCCGGGGTCGGGTTGAAGAAGTGCGTTGCGAGCTCGTTGGTCACGGCTCCGAGATCGCGCTGCACCTGGTCATTGAAGGAGTGAAGCTCGCGCACGAGGTTTTTGTCGTTGATGGCAACGTCAAGCAGCTGGCGCACGTCATCGAGTTTTTGCAGCACATTGGTGGCACCCCTGAGCCCATAGTCTCGCCGGAGGCCATGCACGAGGTTTTCCAGTTGTGCGGAGCAGAACACGATCGACCGCGGCAGCGCGGGGTCGAAAATCAGGAAACGCGCCACGCTTTCCGGATCGCGCCGACCGGGATGGATGCGCAGATACGCCTGCTGCGCGGCGACCGATCGCAGCAGGACCGACCAGAACCCGAAATCGCCGAGCCCGTCTTGAGCAGAATCGGCCTGATCACGCATCTGGGCGAAGCGCACATCGAGCAGCCGGCTCATCTGGTCCGCGCGCTCGATCAGCAGGCCGAGCTGGAAAAAGCTCCAGGCGACATCACGATAGAGCGTCGCGTCCGCCACGCCCTCAAGCGCGTAGCATTCCTTTTTGATAAGCTGGCACGTATGCGACAGCCGCTGATCCACCAGCGCCGATGGGCTGGGATCGCGGAAACGATTGTAGAACACGTTGACCTGGTGCCACAGGTCCGTCGGGATGACGGCGCGCAGCGTTCGGGCGTTCTCGCGTGCCGCCCTGATCGAGGCAACGATCGAACCGAGGTTCTCGCGATCGGCCACATAGAAGCGGATCACGGTCGACGTCGTCGGCTCGCCGTAGATTTTCCGAAATCGCTCCTGGTCGTCATAAAGCGTCAGCATCCATGACCAGGCGTTGCCGCTGTTGGACCTGCCCCGGTCGAACGACGCCTGCACTTCCAGCAGGCGGGCAAGACACGTCGTTCGCTCAAGATAGCGTCCGAACCAGAACAGCGATTCAGCGTAGCGTGAGAGCAGGTCGGTCATGGCGTCGTCTCGTCGATGACCCAGGTATCCTTCGTCCCCCCGCCCTGGGAAGAATTGACGATGATCGAGCCGCGCTTCATGGCAACCCGCGTCAGTCCGCCCGGCAGCACCCATGTCTCACGTCCGGTCACGGCGAACGGCCGCAGATCCACATGGCACGGCGAAACGCCGTCATCCGTCAGTGTCGGAGAGACGGAAAGATTGATCATCGGTTGGCTGATGTATTCCTCCGGCGCAGCCTTGAGTTGTTCGGCGCATTGCTCGAGTTCGGCGCGGCTCGCTTTCGGCCCGATCACGATGCCATAGCCACCCGAGGCGCCAACCGGCTTGACGACGAGTTTGTCGAGGTTGGCAAGCGTATAGGCGAGCGCCTCTGGCTCGCGGCAGATGTGGGTTTCGACGTTGGGCAGGATCGCCTCCTCGCCGAGGTAGTATTGGACGATCCGCGGCATGTAGGCATAGACGGCTTTGTCGTCGGCAACGCCGGTGCCGATGGCATTGGCAAGGGACACGTTGCCGGCCAGAACCGCGCGCACCAGGCCGCGCACGCCGAGCACACTATCGGGATTGAATACGTCCGGATCGAGGAAATCATCATCGATACGCCGGTAGATCACATCGACGCGCTTCATCCCCGCGACCGTCTGCATGAAGACGCAGTCGTCCTTGATCGTCAGGTCACGCCCTTCGACCAGCGGTATGCCCATCTCGCGCGCCAGGAAGATGTGCTCGAAGTAGGCCGAGTTGAAAACACCCGGCGAGAGCAACACGACGGTTGGGTCGTCCTGGTTCTTCGGCGCCACCTCTGAGAGCTTCTCATGCAGCCGCTCGCCATACTCGGAAACCGAGCGCACCGTGTAACCCGCCAGAAGGTCGGGAAACGCGCGCTGCATCAAGTGACGGTTCTCGACCACATAGGAGACGCCCGACGGCGTGCGTGCGTTGTCTTCGAGGACCAGGAAGGTGCCGTCATCGTCGCGGATCAGGTCGACGCCGGCGACATGAACGAAGGTGCCGCACGGCGGTTGGTAACCGACCATCTCTTTGCGGAAATTCGCATTGCTGTGCACCAGTTCCGCCGGAAGTATGCCATCCCGTATGATTTTTCCGTCACCGTAAAGGTCTTGCAGCAGCAGGTTCAGCGCCGTCACGCGCTGGATCACGCCGGCCTCGATGTGCTGCCAGTCGGCTGCACTCAGGACGCGCGGAATGATATCGAACGGCAGGATGCGATCGATGGCGTCGCGTTCCGAATAAACGGTGAAGGTAATTCCAAGATCGAGGAGTTCGCCGGTCGCCTCGCTGGCGCGGTCTTCGAGTTCCTGCGCGTCATACGAGACCAGTCGTTCCCAAAGCTGAGATAGCTTGGCCTCTTTGGCCCCGGCTTCTCCGAGCATTTCGCAGTAGAAGCCGTTTTGATCGTATTCACTTAGGGGTTTTAGCGGCATGCCTCACGCGAGCTTGTTGACCTGATGGCCAAAATTGAGAAAACGCTGAACAATTCGAATTGGACAATCACTTTATACGATTGTTGCTTGGCCACCCTAGTTATTTTTTTGATCACCGGCCAGCAGCCATCGCATAATTTTTCGGCAGAACGGCACGAGGGCGCGCTCCGCGAGGACCAGAGTCCAGGTTAACGATCTGACCCGGAACTGCTTGTCGGCCCGCCGCGTTACAGGCTGGCGCCCGCCGACCATATACCGTCGAGAACACGCCGGAAGTTGCCGCCGAGATAGCCGCGAATATCCGCTTCGCGCCATCCCCGCTCGACGAGGCGCGCTGTGACCTTCGGAAGGTCCGAGTGCTTGTTGCAATCCGCGAGATAGCGCGCGGGGATCTCCTCGCCAAACGTCGCATTGAAGCGGTTGATCCCCTCCCAGCGTCGCCAGTGGCCGCGCTCGAAAGCCATCTTCGGATAGTTCGCCCCGGTCGCGAGATCGGTGCCGAACCCGATATGTTCCGGGCCCGCGATCTCCGCGATGTGTTCCAGATGGGCGATGTAGTCGTCGATCGACGGCTTGCGCGTGGTATCGCCGTTCCAACACATCGGCCCATAGATGCTCGCGCCGACAATGCCGCCTTTTTCAGCAACCAGACGAATGATCTCGTCGGACTTGTTGCGCTCCAGCGGCGCCAGCGCGTGCGCGTTGGCATGAGTGACCAGGACCGGCTGAGCCGATGCCTCGATCGTATCGAGCATCGTTTTCTGCCCGACGTGGCTGAGATCAATCGCAATCCCAAGCTCATTCATGATCCGGACGGCATCACGCCCAAGCAGCGTCAGTCCCCCGCCCTCCGGCTCCAGGCAACCGTCACCGAAGGCGCCGCGGTAATTGTAGGTGAGCTGCATGATCCGGAGCCCCAGCCGCCGGAAGAAGGCGAAGCGGTCCAGTTCATCGGCAATCGGCCGGCAGTTCTGCCAGCCGAGGATGACGCCGACTTTGCCCGCGGCGCGCGCTGCATCAAAGTCCTGCGCGGTCTCGATCTGGTGCCACCGCGTGTCCGGCTGGCGAAGCCGGCCATGCCAGCGCGCGGTCTCCTGGCACGCCTGCTCGAAGTCGGCTTCGAAGTGGCAGACGGTGACGTTGAGCGCATTGATGCCGCCGGCAACGAGATCGCTGACGTCACCATCGGCGTGATAGACGAGACCATCGATGACGAGGGCATCATCGTGAAGCGCGCGGGCGGGGTCCATGGGGGCTCTCCTGATCAGCGGCGCAAATTCGCCTCGGATCAGACTATGCCGCCACAGCCAGGGCCGGCCAGTGCGCGGCGGTGAGATTTCGGTCCTGTGATGGGAAGCGCCCGAAACATCAGCGCCAGCCAGCGTCTCTTGTTATCCGGCAGGTTCAGCGAGCGGGTAGCGAAACGCCGATCAGCGCCATCACATCGTCGCGGCTCAGACCTTTTTCGCGAAGCGCCCGCAGACTTTCCGCGCCCGCACTCTTGGCGAGCTTGTTGCCGTGCGCGTCGGTGAGAAGCCGGTGGTGATGATAGCGTGGCGCATCGAAGCCCAGCAGGATCTGCAGCAGTCGATGAAGGTCTGTCGCCGCCTCGAGATCGCGCCCTCGGGTCACGTGGGTGACGCCCTGGCGGTGATCATCGACGACGACGGCGAGATGATAGCTTGCCGGCACGTCCTTGCGCACGATGACCGCGTCGCCCCATCGGCCCGGATCGGCGATCACGGTGCGCGCCTGTCCGTCTTGATCGAAGGCCACGTATTCAATTGTCGAAGACCCCGAGATCTCGGCTGCGCGCGCGAGCGCCTTCTCCATGTCGAGACGCAGCGCAAACGTCTCCCCACGCGCAGACCGCTGCTCGACTTCGCTCTCAGACAGTGTCTTGTGCAGACCGGGATAAAGCGGCGAACCATCGGGATCGCGCGGGACGTCGTTTCCCAGCCCCTCGACTGCAGAACGGATCTCAGCGCGCGTTGCAAAGCAGGGATAAAGCAGCCCCATTTGCTTGAGCCTATCGGCATGGGCTGCGTAAACGGCAAAGTGCTCCGACTGGCGCAGGACCGGCGTCTCCCACGACAGCCCGAGCCAACTGAGGTCCTCGAAAATCTGGTCGATGAGATGCGCCCGCGCCCGCCCGGTGTCGATGTCCTCGATGCGCACCAGAAACCGTCCGCCGAGGCGCTCGGCAAATCGCCACGTCGTCATCGCTGAAAGCGCATGGCCGATATGCAACTCACCTGTCGGGCTCGGCGCGAACCGCAAGACGGCCGGCTCACCCGCAACCGGCTTCATCGCGCCGTCCGGAAAGATTGCCTCACCGCGGCCGGCCATCGAAGTCGAACAGGACGAGCTGATCGGGGCTTGCCTCGCTGCGCGGGATGCGCTGGTGACTGCCGAAATCGACGCGGTCGAGTAGAGTCGGGTACGCGTCACGGAACCGCTCAAGCGCCTTCGAACGCGCCGCCGGATGCTTCACGCCTTCCCAGATCTCATAGATGCGCCGCGGGTCGCAACCGTAACGCTGGATGATGTCCTTGCGCCGTATCCTCAGCCACCGCGCGATCCAGATGTCGATCGCATCCGCCTCCGACAGCGCGCGTTTGCGCGGCCGGATCGCGTCTTTCTGGGGCGTTGCCTGGAACAGCGGTGTTGGTGTCATAACGCGGGGACTACGGGACCGATCATCGATGACGTTGGCTTCATCTGGTTGACAGACGGCACGCCGCCGGCGCACATCTGCCGCTCCCAGAAAGAACACGATACGGGAACAAAATAGCAATCTCGTGGCCGCGCTCAATGTATTTTCGCGTTCTTGTGGCTGCGGGCGGCAATCGTTCCCGTTTTCGCCGGCGCCAGAACTGGCTGCCGCCCGCTACCGGAAGGCCAACCCACCCGTGATCCTCTATCCCGCCATTGACCTCAAGGACGGCCAGTGCGTCCGCCTCAAACTCGGCCGCATGGAGGACGCGACGGTGTTCTCCGATGATCCCGCAGCCCAGGCCAAATCCTTCGAGGCGCAGGGCTTTGAGTGGCTTCATATCGTCGACCTCAACGGCGCCTTTGCCGGAGAGCCGGTCAATCAGGCCGCCGTCGAAGCGATTGTTGCCGCGATTTCGATGCCCATCCAGCTGGGCGGCGGCATCCGCGATCGCGCCACGATCGAGCGCTGGCTCGACAAAGGCATCGCACGCGTGATCCTTGGCACGGCTGCGGTTCGCGAGCCAGAGTTGGTCCGCGACGCCTGCCGCGCCCATCCCGGCCGCATCGCCGTCGGCATCGATGCCCGTGGCGGCAAGGTCGCCGTCGAAGGGTGGGCGGAAGAGAGCGAACTCGCCGCTGATGAGCTTGCCGCCCGCTTCGAAGACGCCGGCGTCGCGGCCATCATCTACACCGACATCGATCGTGACGGCATCCTCAAGGGGCTGAACCTCGACGCCACCCGGGCGCTGGCCGAAAGCACCTCGATCCCGGTCATCGCGTCCGGCGGCCTGGCCTCGATCGACGATATCGACGCGCTCCTGGCGCCCGCCAACCGGATCATCGCAGGCGCCATCTCCGGGCGCGCCATTTACGACGGCCGCCTCGATCCGGGCGCGGCCTTGGACCGCATTCGCCGGTCCCGGACGGCCGCATCATGAAGGTCACGCTCATCTATGCCTATTGGCCGAACCAGCCCGGCGGCGTGACGTGGTGCGACCTGCCCTGGGCATTGCGCGACAAAGGCCTGCCGAAGAAGCTCAACGCCGCTGGCCATGAGGTGCTCGAGACCATCCTGATGGCCGAAGAGCCATTCGCGGAAGATTTGCCCGCCGGCCTGAAGCTGGCCGGCGACGTGGGCGACGCTGTTCGTGAGGCGGCGGATCAAGGCGAGCTTGCTGTCATTCTTGCCGGAAGCTGCGCGCTGGCGGCCATTGGCGCCATTGCGGGATTGGGCCCGGAAGCGCATATCGCCTGGTTCGATGCCCATCCCGATCTCAATACGCCTGAGACGACGACGAGTGGACTGTTCGAAGGCATGGCGCTGGCTGCCGCTTCGGGCCATGCCTGGCGGCGCATCATCGAGGCCGAAGGACGCCTCACCGAGCCGGCGCGCCTCGACCGGGCCGTGCTGTTCGGCGCCCGTGATGTCGACGACGCGGAAGTCGACCTGATCGCCCTGACCGGCGTGTCACACGCCGAGACGGTTGCCGATCTCAAGTCCGCCCTGGCCGACGCCACCAGCGTCTATGCGCATCTCGACATGGACGTGCACGATGGGCTGAACGTTCGCACGAACAGCGACGCAATCCCTGGTGGCCCAACGATCGAGGAGGTGCGCGGCGCGCTGTGTGGAATTGAGAACCTGAAGGTGTTGGCCATTACCGGACTGGACCCGGCAGCCCCGGACGCTGCCCGCGCGGCGGAAGTTGCAATCGATCACGTGCTCGCCATCGCTGAGGCGCGCAGTCGGTAAAGATCTCAGGTCTGCCTGGCCGCTGCTTGCAGAGACTAGCCGAGCTTCATCCAGCTCGCGAGGACCAGCGGATCCCCAAGGACACCGGATAGGCTCAACACCCAGAACGCGATGGCCAGCATGAACATCACGCCAAACGCGAACAGCGCGCCTTGAATGAAGTTGGCGACGCCTTCCGCCAGCGCAGAGGTGCGCCGCTCCTGGCGTCGCACGGGACGCGGATCATCTTTGGTGGCAAGGCGAACATTGAACGGCATGTCGTTTCTCAACCAAATCGGTTAACGGACGGCTTCGGCCGCGCGGAAGCGGGCGCCGATCTCGATGCAGCTTTCATGCCCAAAGCCCGTATCCCTCGTTTGGAAACCTTAACGCCGCAGCGGCCACGCCCGCAGAGCCCCCTCGACGTCCCCCGCGACCCGTCGCTCATCTTCTACGCGCGCAGCGCCCCCCTCGACGGCGCAGCCGTCTGGGAGCAACGCGACCCGTCGCTCATCCTCTACGCGCGCATCGCCCCCCTCGACGGCGCAGCCGTCTGGGAGCAACGCGACCCGTCGCTCATCCTCTACGCGCGCATCGCCCCCCTCGACGGCGCAGCCGTCGGGGAGCAACCGCGACCCGGCGCTTAGCGCCGCCCCGTCGGAGCGGCCGGGCTGCGCAGCAGCCCGAATAGCCGCGCGAGACACATATTGCCGCGTGAGACACATCTAGTGCTCCCGGCACATGAAGCGGACTTTGGCGAGTTTGGCCGGCGTTGCGCCGATCTGGCCGCGCTGGGCGGTGACGGTGCCTTCGGTTTCGCGCAGTTCGACGTAGAGCGGCAGGCCGTTATCGCTGGGCGTGTCGACGTAACCGCAGACGTCGAGGCCCTCCTCGCCGGATGAGATCCTGGCTGAGAGCCCATGAACGCGGGCATCGCCCGCGCCCGTCATCTGGCGCGCGGCGCTCTGCACCACGGCGCGCTCGGTTTCGCCGACGCCGGCGGGCGAGGCGCTGCTGGCGACGGCAAACCCGCGCATCGGCGCGCCGCCGCCGCATCCGCTGATCGCTATAGCGATGCCGATTATCGCGCCGAGAATGACACGTCTGCTCAAATCCCTCATTGGCCCCCCGCCGAGAGATGGTGATTTCCGGTTGCACGCAGAACGCATTCGCGGGAGAGAACTGGCAAGAACGAGGAACAGGCGCTCACCAAATGCTCAAAACGCGAATCATCCCATGTCTCGACGTGAAAGATGGCCGTGTCGTGAAAGGCGTGAATTTTGTCGACCTTATCGACGCCGGCGATCCGGTCGAAGCCGCTAGCGCCTATGACGCGGCCGGCGCCGATGAGCTGTGCTTCCTCGACATTACGGCAAGCCACGAAGACCGGGGCATCCTGCTTGATATCGTCACGCGAACGGCCGAGCGCTGCTTCATGCCCTTGACCGTCGGCGGGGGCGTGCGCGCGGTCGAGGATGTCCTGGCCCTGCTGCACGCCGGCGCCGACAAGGTCTCGATCAACACCGCAGCCGTCGCCAACCGCGATCTGGTCGACGCCGCCGCCCACAAATTCGGCGCCCAGTGCATTGTCGTCGCTGTTGATGCCAAGCGGGTGTCAGGCGAGGGCGAAGCGCCACGCTGGGAAATCTTCACCCACGGCGGCCGCCGCGAAACCGGCATCGACGCCGTCGAGTACTCGGTTGATGTCGCCCGTCGCGGCGCCGGCGAGATCCTGCTCACCTCCATGGACCGCGACGGCACCAAATCCGGCTTCGACCTGGAATTGACCCGCGCGATCGCAGACGCCGTCCACGTGCCGGTCATCGCCTCGGGCGGCGTCGGCACGCTGGATCACCTGTCCGAAGGCGTCCTCAAAGGACACGCCAGCGCGGTCCTCGCTGCCTCCATCTTCCATTTCGCGACCTACACGATCGGCGAAGCCAAGGCGCACATGGCCGCGGCGGGCATCGACGTCAGGTTGGATGGCTGACGTCCTGCGTGTCATCCCGGACGCGAAAGGCCCAAGTTGAAGCTCAGGCTGCCAGAATGACCCGGACGAGTTCATCCGGCGTGCTCAGCATCGGATAGTGCCCGGTGTCGATCACATGCCACTCGGCGTTGAGCTTCTCGGCGCCGCGCCGCAGATGCGCCTCGCCGGGATTGGGGGCGCCGCTGCAGTAGAGGACCGAGGCCGTCCACGGCATCTCCCAGAAGCGGTCCAGCTTGACCGGCTGGTTGAACACGGCCGTCGGCTGCAGCGTGAAGCGCTCTGCGGTCCAGCGGCGCAGACCGGGCTCCAGATCCTTCAGCAATCGCCCTTCGGCATCTTCCCGGGACGGCCCGAGCGCCAGGTCCGTATTGATGGCGGCGGGCTGCGTGACGATGTCACGAACCTTCTCACCATCCATCAGCATCAGCGCATCGGCAAAGACGAGCCGCTCGATCTGCTCTGGCACGCGCTCGGCAACCCGCGCCATCACCATGCCCCCGGTCGACGTGCCAACGAGCACGACTTTGCCGAGATCATGATAGTGGAGATATTGCACGATCTCTTCGGCGTGCGTTTCGGTTGTGATCCCGGGCCGCAGCTGGTGAGCGCGTTCCCCGCATCCATCGAGGGTCGGCGCATGCACGACATGACCGAGGCCGATCAGCCGCTCCGCGATCAGCTTCCATATCCAGCCGCCCTGATAGGCCCCGTGGACCAAAACAAAAGTCGCCATGTCATCACTCCGTCAAGCCGAGGGGTGGAGCGTAGCATAAGCGGGGGATGGGCGGGGGCGTGAGGGATTGTTGCAGACGGGGGCTGCGGGCGGGGGTTAGCCGCGATGAACGGTTTCCGGTTCCGGACGCTGAGCAGTCATGATTTCGGCGTTGTGGATTGCCGCAGGTGACCCGTTGCGGACCTACTGTGCCCGGAAACATGCGCCTTGGAACCCTTATTGATCGAGCGGCGAGCCGTCAGCATGATGACGCATCGCGATCGGACGGGTGAAAAGGGGACGGATGGTGGCAGGATCGTTGACCAGCTCAACACCAATGCCGGGCCGCGTTGGGATATCGACAAAACCGCCGTTGGGTTCGGGAACCTCATCAACAATGTCTGCGCCTAGATGCGCTTCAGTTGTCGCCGCTCCCTGTGCCTCCAGTCCAGTCGTATACTCCTGAATAGCAAAGTTCGGTGTCGATGCCGCAATCTGCAGACAAGCTGCAAGCCCGACCGGGGATAGGGGGTTGTGTGGCACAACCATGATATCAAATGCCTCGGCCATAGCCGCGACTTTGTGTGAGCCGGTGATGCCTCCGCAAAGGCAGACGTCGATCCGTGCGAACTCGACCGCGCCTCGAACGAAAAGGTCGCGGAATTCGTAAATCGACTTGAAACGTTCGCCGGTCGCGATCGGGTGTTGATCTTGTCCGCAACCCGCGCCATCGAATCCGCGTTCTCAAACCGGATCGGATCTTCAATGAACATGGGTCGGAACGGCTCGATCGCGCGCGCGAACTCGATTGCCTCTGCAGGTGTCAGTCGACGGTGGACTTCAATGCACAGGTCCATGTCTTCGCCTGCAGCCTCGCGCATGCGCCGAACGTGCTCGATTGCGTCATCCATCTTCTGCACGTGCGTCTTGAAGTACGGCTCGCCCTTGTGATCGTCATGAAACGGGTTGATGTGTCCAATCGCGTTGAAACCCTGCGCCTTTTTGCGCTGGATTTCCCCGACGGCGCGATCAATGTTCTTTTCGTTCACGTGCGCGTAAACCCTGGCGCGGGAACGCACTGCGCCGCCGAGCAGCTGGTAAGTGGGAACGCCCAGTGCTTTGCCCTTGATGTCCCAGAGTGCGATGTCGATGGCTGAAATCGCTGCGTTGATGGCATGTCCCTGAAAATACGCGAAGCGATGCATCACGGCCCAGTGATGCTCTATCGGCGATGGGTCCTTGCCGATCAGGTAAGTGGCGAATTTCTCGATGGCTGCTGTCGCAGCTTCGATATGTCCCCAGGAGCCGCCCTCGCCGATCCCGTGAATGCCGGTGTCCGTTTCAATCCGAACAAACAAGAACTGCCCAACTCGGATCGGTTTGATTTTCGTGAGGCGTTAAGAACATCTTCGGTCACGTTCGCATCCTGCCCCTTAAGCTGATTAAGGCCATTTTCCAGCATCAACAGGGGATTGCCGCAAGCTTGAAGCTATTCATTCTTTCCGCGTTTCAATTTCCGTCGGAGAAAACGCCTGCCACGCTTCAACCCCTGCACGAACGCCAATGGACTGGCCGCGTCAGCCTTGCTCGGTTGTCACGGACCTCCGTCCCGATCAGCTTCGATTCCGGACTGGTCCTGTCGAACCTGTCGTTTCCGCCGGGAACGTCGTCGGCTGCGCGATCCTTCGAAAGCATTGCAAGGTCGGTGGGAGCACTACCAGGAAACAATCGCCGCAATCTCATCCGATGTGCGCACCGCCGACCAGAGGCCGGCCCAAAGCGCAACATGTGCGCCAGATGACTGTCCCCATAGCGCAATGCGGCGAACGTCGAAGCCGAATTCGTTACCACGCTGACGCAGGAAATCGAGTGCCGCCATGACGTCGTCCCGCTGCGCAGGCCATAACGCCTCGCTCGAATAACGGTAGTTGATCGAGGCGACGGAGAAGCCTGCTGCTGTCAACTTCTCGACCCGCTGGTAAAGCCGAACTTGTGATTTGTCGTTCCGGAACCAGCGCCCACCGTGAATGAATACGACAAGCGGCTCTTCGTTAGCCCCATCGACAAGATAGAGGTCAAGCGCATGGCGGGGTTCGGACCCATAGCGAACGTCATGCTTTTTCGTCACTGCGAGTGCCGGCGTAACTGGCGCAAAAATGATCAAAAGAGTGATCAGAAGACAAAGCCAAACTCCGTGAAAGCTGCGGCAATCCGAGAGCGTTGATTTCATGCTGAGACTACTCCCTCCGTCTTCGCGTGCAGCGCAACCCCTGCAGGCGTATCAAACAGGGCGGTCATCAAAGTATTTGCGAATGTTTGGGCGGACGGCAGCTCCTGCCGGATTTGCACGCAAAGCTTATCAGTCGCGTCTTGTGACTGCGCAGTCGGTGAGGTCATGGATTTCGGTCCAACGCTGTTCGGGAAAATTCAACGAATACCAATTCGCCGCGTTCCGTTCCTGCTTGTCAACCAGCCAAGCGACAGTGAGGCGGCAAACGCTGCTTGTGTCTAAGGAACCGAGAGAAAATCTGTACCAGACGCAGAGATCCCACATCGCGCAACAGACTATGGCTGGGGGCAGCGCGTGCCGAATATGTCCGCTCCTGCACCAAAGCCGAAGGTCGCCAACAGTCCGCTTGAGGCGGTGCTGCTGACGTGCCGCCGGATTTCCCAACCACCATCACGTGCGCCCCTTGCCCCATGCCCCCCGCCCGCGTACCGTCCCGCATCCTCTCAACAACCCCCCACACCACGCCCCATGTTCCTCTCCTCCTGTCACAACTTCCACGACTTCCGCCGCCTCGCGAAGCAGCGCCTGCCCGGGCCGATCTTCAATTATATCGATGGCGCGGCCGACGATGAGACGACGTACCGGCGCAATACGGCAGCGTTCGAGGCGTGCGATCTCGTGCCCAATGTGCTGGCCGGCGTCGAGGAGATTGACCTCTCCGTCACGGTCATGGGCCAGAAGCTCAGCCTGCCGGTCTATTGCTCGCCAACGGCCCTGCAGCGCCTGTTTCATCACGAGGGCGAAATGGCGGTCGCGGCCGCAGCCGCCAAGTACGGCACCATGTTCGGCGTCTCCTCGCTCGGCACAGTGAGCCTGGAGGCGGTCCGCAAGGCCTACGACAACCCGCAGGTCTACCAGTTCTATTTTCACAAAGACCGCGGCCTCAACCGCGCCATGATGAGCCGCGCCAAGGAGGCCGGCGTCGAGGTCATGATGCTGACCGTCGACAGCATCACGGGCGGCAACCGCGAGCGCGACAAGCGCACCGGCTTCTCGATCCCCTTCCGCCTGACGATCGGCGGCATGGCCCAGTTCGCCATGAAGCCGATGTGGGGCATCAATTACATGACGCACGAGGGCTTCAAGCTGCCGCAACTCGACGAACACGTTGACATGTCCGGCGGCGCGCTCTCGATCGGGCGCTATTTCACCGACATGCTCGACCCCTCCATGAACTGGGACGACGTCGCAGAGATGGTCAGGCAGTGGGACGGCCAGTTCTGCCTCAAGGGCGTGATGTCGGCTGATGATGCCAGAAAGGCCGCCGACATTGGCTGCACCGGCATCGTGATCTCGAACCATGGCGGGCGTCAGTTGGACGGCTCACGCAGCGCCTTCGATCAGTTGGCCGAGATCGTCGATGCGGTCGGTGACAGGCTCGATGTGCTGATGGACGGCGGCGTCCAGCGCGGCACGCATGCCCTGAAGGCCCTCGCCCTCGGCGCCAAGGCCGTCGGCGTCGGCCGTTATTACCTCTTCCCCCTCGCCGCCGCCGGCCGCCCCGGCGTCGAACGCGCCTTGGAGCAGATGCGCGAAGAACTCCTCCGCGACATGCGCCTGATGGGCTGCCGTAACATCGGCGAGCTGACCCCCGATAAGCTGCGCTTCAGGTGAGCGGTGAGTGGTAGACAGGTGGTCTGCCACCCAACCACACCGTCGCACTCTTTCGACGGCGTAGCCGTCGAGGAGCGCATGCGACCCGGCGCTTAGCGGCGCTCACCGCCCGCGCCGTATTTCTCCCTCGACGGCGCAGCCGTCGGGGAGCGACTGCGACCCGGCGCTTAGCGCGCGCGCCCGCGCAGGCCCGGCCCGCAGGGCCGGAATAGCCGTGAGCGAAATAGCGAAATCACGGCGCAGCCGTTTTCTCCTTGAACACGCACAGATCCGCGATCACGCAGTTGAAGCACTTCGGCTTGCGCGCGATGCACGTGTAGCGCCCATGCAGGATCAGCCAGTGGTGGGCATGCAGGCCGTACTGCTCGGGCACCACTTTCAGTAAGCCTTCCTCGACCTGCACCACGTCCTTGCCTGGCGCCATGCCGAGCCGGTTGGCAAGCCGGAAGACGTGCGTGTCGACCGCCATGGTCGGATGTCCGAACGCCATGTTCATGACCACGTTCGCCGTCTTGCGCCCGACACCGGGAAGCTCTTCGAGCGCGTCGCGATCTTCCGGTACTTCGCCGCCGTGCGTGTCGATCAAGGCTTGTGAGAGCGCGATCACGTTCTTCGCCTTGTTGCGGAAAAGCCCGATCGTCTTGATGTAGTCCCGCACCGTGTCTTCGCCGAGCGCGAGCATCTTTTCCGGCGTATCAGCAACTTGGAATAGGGGCCGCGTCGCCTTGTTGACGCCGGCATCGGTGGCCTGCGCGGAGAGGACGACGGCAACCAGCAGCGTGAATGCGTTGACGTGCTCGAGTTCGCCTTTGGGCTCAGGGTTGTGTTCCGCCAGCCGGGCGAAGATCTGGGCAATCTGGTCGCGGGAGATTTTGGCGCGCGGCAGACGCTTGCGCGGTGCCGGTTTCTTGGTCGCGGGTTTCGCTTTCGATGCGGACTTCGTCTTGGCAGGGGATTTGGCAGCCTGCTTCGCCTGCGGCTTTTTTCCCGCGACAGTCATGTATGCGATGCCTTTTTCGAAACCCCGTTTGGCGTTAGGGTTGGCCTATGAATGAGACGACGTCAACAGCACCGCCCCACCCGTTCCGGGCGGTCTTAACACCACATCGGTCGCTGAGCCCCAGTGGGTTCCTGATTCTGATGATCGCCATCGGGGTGGTGAGCTTCTGCGTGGGGCTTGCGTTCCTGTTGATGGGCGCGTGGCCGGTGATGGGTTTCTTCGGGCTCGATGTCGCGCTGATCTACTGGGCATTCCGCCAGAATTATCGCTCCGGCACGGAGCGCGAGGCGATCGAGGTGACGCCGGAAGCGGTCACGATCACCCGCATCACCCCGGATGGAAAGGCATCCCGATCGGACTTCAACACCTATTGGGTCCGCGTCGCGCTCGACGAACGCACCGACGGGCGCACGGCGCTGCGCCTCGTATCACATGGCAAGAGCTTGATGTTCGGATCGTTTCTGACCGATGACGAGCGCCGCGAGTTTGCCGATTTGCTGAACGGCGAACTCATCGCCGCGCGCAGCAGAACCAGCTTCTGATATCCGGCGCAAGAAACGGGTCGCCCCCGTTCGGCGATGTGGCTAGCGTCATTGTAGGGGCTGGATCGCAGCGCGGTCCGCCCGAGCGATGATCAGGAGAGCCAACCATGTCGATGCCCATGCCTGGCGAAACCGCAAAGGCCCACAGCGGTACAAGGGGTCCCGGTGAGCCCGGCGCCGCCCTTGCGCGCGAGGGCCGCGACTACGACACCGTGCGGCGCGCCATTGCGTTCTTGTCGGCACACTGGACCGATCACCCGGACCTCGCCGCACTCGCCGATCACCTCGGCCTGAGCCCGGCCCACTGCCAGCGCCTGTTCAAACGCTGGTGCGGCCTGAGCCCGAAGGAGTTCGTCCAGGCGATAACCATCGATCACGCCCGCCAAATGCTCGACGGCTCGGCAAGCCTGCTCGAATGCGCCCTCGACCTGGGCCTCTCCGGCCCGGGCCGCCTGCATGATCTGTTCGTTGATCACGTTGCCATGACGCCGGGTGACTATAAGCGCGGCGGCGCCGGCATCGAGATGGTCTATGGCTTCCACCCCTCGCCCTTTGGCGAGGCCCTGGTGATGGCGACACCACGGGGCATTTCCGGGATCGCCTTCATCAACGAAGATGCCGGCCAAACCCGCGAGGCTGCTCTCGAGGACATGATCCGGCGCTGGCCGGACGCCCATTATCGCCACGCCGCCGACGAAACGGCGACGCTCGCAGCCCAGGTCTTCGATACGGACGGTTGGGACCCCGATCGCCCGGTCCGATTGGTAATGATCGGCACGGATTTCGAGGTCCGCGTCTGGCAGACGTTGTTGCGCATTCCGATGGGCCGCGCCGTCAGTTATGCCGACATCGCGCGCCATCTCGGCAAGCCGACGGCAGCCCGCGCGGTCGGCAGCGCCGTTGGCCGCAACCCCTTGTCATTCGTCGTGCCCTGTCATCGCGTTTTGCGCGGTGACGGCCAGTTGGGCGGCTACCATTGGGGCCTGACCCGCAAGCGCGCCCTGATCGGCTGGGAGGCCGGCCAGGTGGCCAAACAGGGCGCTTAACGCCGCCCGGGGCCACTTTTTCAAGCGATTTTGACTTGCACGAAAGCTTCTCTGTGCTTACGTGGTTCGGGTATGGGTGTCTTGATTTTTGGACGGGGCATCCAGCTCAGGACGACCGGTTTTGACGACGACCGCGCCAGGCGTGGATTGGACGACACTTCCCGAGATTTCTGAGAGGCCATCTGTCGTGCCCAAGCACGCCGGTGGTCTTTGTTTGGATCCAAATTTACTTGGGAAAGGTTACCCAATGGCCAGTAACGGCACCGTAAAATTCTTCAACCACACCAAAGGCTACGGCTTTATTGCACCTGAGGACGGCGGCAAGGACATCTTCGTCCACATCTCCGCTCTCGAGCGCGCCGGCCTCCCGCCGCTGAACGAGGGCGACCGCGTCTCCTTCGAGGTTGAAGATGATCCGCGCGGCCGCGGCAAGCAGGCAACCAACATTCAGATGGCCTGATTTTCAGGTCACCTGAGCAGTGAACTGCTTTGAGAACACCGCCGGGCGCCCGCTCGGCGGTGTTTTTTTATGAAACATCATTAAGATAGAGTTGGCGGTTGATTTTTCTGATCGCCAATCAGTAGACGCGGCGCGACTCGAAGCACTGCTTCATGAGTTGGCACCGTTGCGGCCCTGAGTAGTGCATGTTCGAGCCCTTCGCCGGTCGGATGAACCGGCAGATCTGCTCGACGCCGTCCGTTGTCAGCCAGCGTTGCCGGCGGCCGCGCTGGACCGCGAAACAATCCGCGACCTCTTCATTCGGTCCGCGGAATTGATGCCCGCACTCGTGGCTGTAGATCCACAGCTTCACCGCCTTCGGCACCCGTGCGATGAGCCGCGGATTGAGGATGAGAAAACCTGGATACGCCGCGCCGTAATCATCAAGCGTGCTATCGAGAACCGTCGGTCGCCGCCCACAGCTGAGCTGAGTACCCTCGATGACAAGTTCGCCGTAGGGCACGATTTGTCCGCCCACATGCGCGGCATACTGTTCGACCGTTGGCGCGCCGCTGGCTGCTGCAACCGACCGGTCCGCCGATGCAGCAAGCGCCACGCCGCTCACCAGGAACAGCACGAAACGCCAGCCTGTGAGAAAGCCCATCCCAAGTCCCTCGTCTACCCGCGTGCCGGCTTGGCGCATGCCGATATCTACCAATCGACCAACATTAACAGCAAATTCGTCCAACGACGACCCGCGCGCCGCCGCGCGATTGTCGCGCGGCAGGCGTCAAAAACCACCCCCGCTAACGGAACAAGCCGCCAGGGCCGAATTGCGGCAGCAGGGCGACGTCACAATGACACAGGCACCCCGCCCGTCCTCATGGCGCGCTTGCGACGAAGTCGCCCGGCGCGCGTCGTCGTTTTCTCACTCGTAAACGGCAATCACCTGGTGAACACCGACAATGCTGCGTAACGCCGCCTCGACGCGGGACGCCGCCGTCTGGCTGACATCGGCGAGCCGGAGGTCGATGGTCAACTGGGCGCCGTCGCCATCCTCGTTGGAGACGTGAAGGCGTGACGGCACCAGGCCGAGTTTGGTGACAGGGCCGACAACACGCGGCAGCAGCCCCGGATCGGCATCGCCGACGACGTAGAACAGGGCTTTGGCAAGCAGGTCGGATTGAGGACAGGTCTCGGGCCCGGACGCAACGTCCAGGCGCAAACGATTGGTTTGCATAGGGAAAAGCTCCAGCGAAGATCGGATAGTTAGGGAATCGCGCGTCAATGGTCCCGGCGGCCCTCAGGCAGCCGGGGCGCTAATTCGAATACCGATCATCGTGGTCCATGTGTCCATAAGCCGAGATATAAGCACGCACTCATTGCCGGGCAATTAATTTCTTGTCCCTGCCATTCGTCTCCCTGCCAAGATGACGCGTCCCAGGCAGCAGGATGGCCCACGCAGCCGCCCGCTTGCCCGTCCTCTTCCGGGCTTGTCCACCCCCGCTCGTCGTGAGCCGCACGTCACGGCGCCGCTCGGCATCGATGCGTTCGCAGCGCAGCAATTCGACAGCTCGCTTGAAATACTGCGATGCAATAAAATATATCACATGGATATATTCAGTATATATCTAGGATTTTATTGCAATCAGAAGGAGTTCCGCGATCATGAAGCTCGTGTCGCCATCATTTTCGCGCTTCGGCTGTACGTAGGCTGCGAAGGCGGGCTCCGCCTCTTCCAGCATCTTCAGCAGACCAGGAACCTTCTCGTCCGGCACGGACATGTTCTTGATCCACGTCGCGAATGACATCTTCTTCGGCAGGAACTCTGTCAGCGTCACGTCGAAACCCGTCTCCTTGACGCAGGCAATCCATTCGCTCGCCGTCCAGGCTCGGTTGTGGCTGGGATCGCGGATCTTTTCGAAGATGTTGTAGGTCTGGGCCGCCTTGGCGAGCGCATCGGCGTCAAGGCCCGGATTGGTCATCTCGTCTGGCGCGGCGTTGTCGACCAGGGCGAATGTGCCGCCCGTCTTGAGCACCCGGCGGACTTCCGAGACGAATTTCGGGATGTCCGGGAAATGATGCGGCGCGATGCGCGATGTGACGAGGTCGAACACGCCGTCGTCGAAGGGCAGGGCTTCGGCATCCGCGATCTTGGTGGAGACATTGCCAAGCCCGCGCTCTGTCACCTGCCCCTGCACCTGGGTCAGCATTTCCGGCGTCAGGTCGCTGGCGACGACATGCGCGACGTGGGGCGCGAAGGCGAATGCAGTGTGTCCGCCCCCGGTCGCGATATCGAGCGCCTGCCAGTCGGCCTTGGGTTTGACCAGGTCAACGAGGCGCTGCAGCGACTTGCCCTTGGCATGCACGCCCGACGTCACGTAGTTGGCCGCGTTCGGGCCGAACTGTTCCTGAACCAATGATTTCGACATGGTCTGCGTTTCCCTGAAATTATGAGCCAAGAGCGGTGAGCGCGGCCTGCACGCCGCCGGATTGATGGGGAAGCTCCGCCTCCCGCATTGCGAGTTCCATGGTGGCCAGCGCCCCGAGCACCATCGGCTCGTTCAGGTCGCCGAGATGTCCGATCCGGAACACCTTGCCCGCCAGTGGCCCAAGTCCCTGTCCGAGCGAAAGGTTGTATTTCTGGAGCGCGATCCGCCGGAAATGGTTGGCATCGACGCCGGTCGGCGTCAGCACGGCGGTGACGGAGTTGGAAATCCGGCTGGGATCGGCGCACAGCAATTCGAGCCCGTCGACCGGCCCGGACGGCCCGTTTGCGTCAACGCGAACCCCACTCTTGGCGCCGTCTCCCCAATGCGCGATCGCAGCCCGGATAGCACCTGCAAGTCGCGCATGTCGGGCAAATACGGCCTCCAACCCCTCGTCTTCGAGGATCCGGAGCGCCTCATCGAGCCCGTAGAAGAGGTGCACCGCCGTCGTGCCCGGAAACCGCTGCGGCTTGACCGTCATCATCTGCTTCCAGTCGACGAAGCTGCGCGTAATCCCGGCCGAAGCCGAGGCCGCCATGGCGCGCTCGCTGATGCCGATGAAGGAGAGGCCGGCGATCATCATCAGCCCCTTCTGACTGCCGCCGACAGCGAGGTCGACGCCCCATTCGTCGAAGCGGAAATCAAACGAGGCAAGCGATGAGATCGTATCGACCAGCAACATCGCCGGATGGCCGGCCGCATTCATCTCCGCACGAATATCGCCAACCGGGTGAGCAAGCCCGGTCGCAGTTTCGTTGTGGACCACCATGACGCCCTTGATCTTGTGGGCGGTGTCCTGGCGCAACCGGTCCTCAAGCGCGCCCGCCGGCACGCCGAGGCGCCAGTCGGCCGGCAGCATCTCGACCTCGAGACCGAGTTCCACGGCCATCTTGGCCCAGTTGATCGAGAAGTGGCCCGAACTCGATCATCAGCATCTTGTCGCCCGGTGAGAACACGTTGGCGAGCGCCCCCTCCCACGCGCCGTGCCCGTTGGTGCCGTAGTAAAGCAGGTGCTGCTCGGTTTTCAGGACGCGTTTCGTGCGCTCGTGGACGCGGTTTAGAACCTCGATGAATTCTGGCGCGAGAAAGTCGATCACCGGCCGGTGCATCGCGTTGAACACCGACTCCGGAATATGCGTCGGCCCTGGATTGAAGAAGAACTGCCGGCCCGGAACGCGTCCGCCGGTCGCCTCGCCGCTGGAATTCATGCTCGCCTGCCTGCCCTATATCGACTCTCGCGACCGCAACTTAGGCTGGGCGAGCGGTTTTGGGAATTCCATCTGAAATCGATCGCGGACAAGCCGCGCAAACAAGAAGGCCCGGTCAGCCCCCTAAAGGGAGCCGGGCCGGGCCGCATTCTGCGACAATCGCCGCGAAGATCAGATCTTGCGCACGTCGACGAAATGACCCGCGATGGCGGCGGCCGCCGCCATCGCCGGCGAAACAAGATGCGTGCGTCCGCGGAAACCCTGCCGGCCCTCGAAGTTGCGGTTCGATGTCGAGGCGCACCGCTGGCCCGGCTTGAGCTGGTCAGGGTTCATGCCGAGGCACATCGAGCATCCCGGCTCACGCCACTGGAAGCCCGCCTCGAGGAAGATCTTGTCCAGGCCTTCCTGCTCCGCCTGTTCTTTCACCAGGCCAGAACCCGGCACCACGTGCCCATAGTCGAGGCGGTCCGAAATCTTCTTGCCTTTGACGATCGCGGCAGCCGCCCTGAGGTCCTCGATCCGCCCGTTGGTGCATGACCCGATCCACGCCACGTCGATCGGAATGTCGGTGATCTTGGTGTTGGCCTCGAGACCCATGTAGGCAAGCGAGCGTTCGGCGGCGGCGCGCTTGGCCTCATCTTCGATCTTGGAGGGATCGGGCACGGCGCCTTCGATGCTCACGACCTGCTCCGGGCTCGTCCCCCAGGTCACGGTCGGTGGCAGGTTGGCGGCATCAAGCTTGATCGTCGTGTCGAAGTGTGCGCCCTCATCGGTCTTGAGCGTCTCCCAATAGCTCATCGCCGCGTCCCAGGCAGCGCCCTTCGGCGCCATCGGGCGGCCCTTGAGATATTCATACGTCGTCGCATCCGGCGCCACCAGCCCGGCCCGCGCGCCGCCTTCGATCGACATGTTGCACACCGTCATCCGCCCTTCCATCGAGAGCGCCCGGATCGCTTCGCCGTCGTATTCGATGACGTGCCCGGTCCCGCCGGCGGTGCCGATTTGGCCGATGACGGCGAGGATGATGTCTTTTGCAGTGACGCCGTGGGGCAGCTTCCCATCGACGGTCACGCGCATGTTCTTGGCCTTGGACTGGATCAGCGTCTGGGTGGCGAGCACATGCTCCACTTCGCTGGTCCCGATGCCGTGGGCAAGCGCGCCGAACGCGCCGTGTGTCGAGGTGTGGCTGTCGCCGCAGACGATCGTCGTGCCCGGCAGCGTGAAGCCCTGCTCCGGCCCGATGACGTGCACGATACCCTGCCGCTTGTCGGTCTCGTTGTAGTATTCAACGCCGAATTCAGCCGCGTTTTTGGCAAGCGTCTCGACCTGCAGGCGGCTTTCGGGATCATCAATGCCCTTCGACCGGTCCGTCGTCGGCACGTTGTGGTCGACGACGGCGAGCGTCTTTTCCGGTGCGCGGACTTTCCGCCCGGCCAGCCTCAGCCCCTCGAAGGCCTGCGGGCTGGTCACCTCGTGGACGAGATGACGGTCGATATAGATCAGGCAGGTCCCGTCTTCCTGGCGTTCCACCGTGTGGTCATCGAAGATTTTGTCGTAGAGCGTTTTCGCCATAACTGCTGGATCCTCCAATTGTTGCACGCGTTTTACAGCCTCCCCCGCCCCCCTGCAATCACGTGTTGAGCAACACGTAGCCCGACATGGCGATCAAAACGAAAGACCCCGGATAAATGCTGCCGCATTTTCCGGGGACGCAAGGGTTGGGGGAACTGCGCGTTCGCCATACCGCCCTCTCGATGCGGCAATCCAACACCGACGTGTCCGTCCTCTCACATCGACGGCTGAGCCGTCGGGGAGCGCATGCGACCCGGGCCTTTGGCCCGCCCTCGCGGAGGGCCAGCGTTGCGCAGCAACGCGGTACGGCCCGTGAGCGGACAAAAGAACTCTCGACGGCGCAGCCGTCGGGGAGCAACCGCGACCCGGCGCTTAGCGCCGCCCTTGCGGCGCGCCAGCGTTGCGCAGCAACGCGGTGCGGCCCGTGAGCGCTCTACAAACTCAATTTCAAACCTTCATGGCTGGCGACGAACCCGAGAGATTCGTAGAACCGGATCGCATCGCCGCGCGTTTTATCCGACGTGAGCTGGACGATGCCGCAGCCGCGGCGCCGGCATTCCGCGATGGCCCAGTCCATCATCTGCCGGCCCGCGCCCCGGCCCCGGGCGGCCTCTGCAACCCTGACGCTCTCGATCTGACCACGCCATTGCCCATGCCGCGACAGGCCGGGCATGAAGGAAATTTGCAGGCAGGCCGCAATCGTCCCGTCCGCGAGCGTGCCAACCGCGAGCAACTGATTGGCGTCCCGCTCGATCGCCTCGAAAGCAGCGATATAGGCTGCGTCCGGTTCGTCCGAGACCACTTCGCGGCCCTGTCCCAGCGGATCGTTGGCAAGCAGGTCGATGATCGCCTTGAGGTCGCAGCGCTGGGCGCGCCGGAACGAGAGGTCCGCTCTGGTCAGTCATCGTTTTCGCCCTTCTCAGCCGTCGCCAACAGGTCCGGCCGCCGTACCCGCGTCAGCGCTTCGGACTGTTGTCGCCGCCAGTCCGCGATCCGGCGATGATCACCGGAGAGCAGCACATCGGGAATGGCGCGCCCCTCCCACGCCCGTGGCCGGGTGTAGTGGGGGTATTCGAGCAGGCCCGCTTCGAAACTTTCCTCGCCGAGCGAATCGGCGGCTCCAAGAACGCCGTCACGCAGCCGCACACAGGCATCGACCACGACCATGGCGGCCAGTTCGCCCCCGGAGAGCACATAGTCCCCGATCGAAATTTCTTCGAGGCCACGCCCGTCGATGACGCGCTGGTCAACGCCTTCGAAGCGCCCGGCGAGCATCATCACGCCGGGCCCGTCCGCAAGCGCCCGAACCCTGTCTTGCGTCAGCGGCGCCCCCCGCGGCGAAAGATAGATTGCAGGTAGATCAGGCGCCGAGGCCCGCGCCGCATCGATCGCAGCACCAACGACGTCGGCGCGCATCACCATGCCAGCCCCGCCGCCCGCCGGCGTATCGTCGACATTTCTGTGCCGCCCGATCCCGAAGCCGCGGATATCGATCGTCTCCATCGACCACAAGCCCTTTTCCAGGGCCGTGCCGACCAGTGACACGCCCAGCGGCCCGGGAAACATCTCGGGAAACAAGGTGAGCACCTGGACGCGCCAGGGATTGATTTGTGGAGTGCTCGACATGCTGTTGGACTACAGGAAAACTGGAGGGTCCGGGAGGCTGTGCCTCCCGGCGGAGCGCGAGGCTGGCCTCGCCCGGCGCGAAGCGGCGGCTAGCTGCCCTCGACAACCACGATGTCGATGACGCCCGCCTGTTCGCGCAGTTTGCGCGCTTCGGCATATTCCGGCGAATGCGCATAGGCCCGCGCTTTCTCGAAGCTCTCGAATTCGATCACGACATTGCGCGCGCGCCCTTCACCTTCCGCGACTTCGCAGCGCCCGCCCCGCACGATCGGTGTGCCGCCGTAGACCTTCTGCGCTTCCGTCGCCTTGGCGGCGTATTCGCCCCAGGCGCTGGGATTGGTGACGATCGCGCGTGCGATCACGTAGCCCTTTGGCATGTGTTTTCCTTTCGAAGTCAGGCGTGCGGAATGTGATCCAGGAGAGTGCGCCAGACAGGCCTGACACGCAACCGCGCGCTCAGGCGTTTGTGGCGCCCGCGATCGCCGCGGCAAAGGCATCCGCGGCAGCCTTCGGATCGGCGGCCTGGGTGATCGGGCGGCCGACGACGAGATAGCTCGCCCCATCCGCAATCGCCGTTTCAGGCGTCGTGACGCGAGCCTGATCACCGACCGCATCGCTCGGCAGGCGGATACCGGGCGTGACGATTTCAAAACCGTCACCTGTCGCGTGCCGAACGGCCCTGGCCTCCTGGCCCGAGGCGACGACGCCGTGGCAGCCGGCCGCTTTGGCGAGCCTGGCGCGCCGAACGACGAGATCCTGCGATGTCGCAGCGATGCCTTGTTCGGCCAGATCTGCGTCATTGAGACTGGTCAGCACCGTCACGCCGAGGATCTTGAGACTGGACCCGGCAGCTCCGGCCGCCGCAGCTTCGCACGTTTTGGTGTCGACGGCATGGATCGTCAGGAAATCGACGCCGAGCCGAGAGGCGCTTGCCGCCGCCTTCTCGACCGTGTTGGGAATGTCGAGCAGCTTCATGTCGAGAAAGACACGCTTGCCCTGGTCCTTGAGCGCGCGCGCAAGCTCCAGCCCACCACCCGCAAGCACAAGTTCGAGGCCGACTTTATAGAAAGAAATACTCGCCCCGGCCTTGGCGACAAACGCCCGCGCCTCGCCAATGTCGGCAAAGTCGAGCGCAACGATCAGCCTGTCCCGCGCCTCAGCCACCGTCGAAAAAATCCTTCACCTTGGCGAAGAACCCATGGCTCTCGGGCGATGTATCGCTTTTCGATTCCTGTTCGAACTCCTCAAGCAGCTCGCGCTGGCGCTTGGTCAGGTTCTTCGGCGTCTCGACGTCGACCTGGATATAGAGGTCGCCCATCATCTTCGTGCGCAGCACCGGCATGCCCTTGCCCTTGAGGCGGAACTGCTTGCCGCTCTCCGTCCCCGGCGGGATCTTGACCCGGGTCACCGTCTCTTCGAGCGTCGGCACATCGATGTGGCCACCGAGGGCGGCTTTCACCATCGAGATCGGCACCCGGCAGAACACATCCGACCCGTCACGCTGGAAGAAGGCATCGGGCTTGATCGAAAGGAAAATATAAAGGTCGCCCGGCGGCCCGCTTCGAAGCCCCGCTTCACCCTCGCCGGCAAGGCGAATGCGCGTCCCATCCTCGACGCCTGCGGGAATATTGACCGAAAGCGTCCGCTCCCGCGCGACCCGGCCAAGGCCATTGCAGTCCCCGCACGGATCGTCGATCACCTCGCCACGGCCATGACACGCAGGGCAGGTCCGCTCGATCGTGAAGAAGCCCTGGCTCGCGCGAACCTTGCCATGCCCACCGCAGGTCGAACACGCCGACGGCGTCGTCCCAGGCTTCGCGCCATTGCCCGCGCACGCCTCGCACCCGACGCTGGTCGGCACGACGATCTCGGCGGTTTTGCCGTGAAACGCCTCCTGCAGCGTGATTTCCATGTTGTAGCGCAGGTCGGAACCGCGCTCATGACCGGGCCGGCCGCGGGCGCCGCGCTGGCCGCCCATGAAGTCGCCGAAGAAGTTCTCGAAGATATCTTCCATCGAGGACGCGAACTCAGGCCCGAATCCGCCTCGCCCGCCGCCGCCGCCTTCGAACGCGGCATGGCCGAACTGCTCGTAAGCGGCCCGCTTCTGCGGGTCTTTCAAGACCTCGTAGGCCTCATTGACTTCCTTGAAGCGCGCTTCCGACTTGGCATCACCCTGGTTTTTATCCGGATGATACTCCTTGGCGAGACGCCGGAAGGCCGCTTTTATGTCCTGATCACCGGCCCCACGGGCCAGACCCAGCACCTCGTAGTAGTCTCTTTTGGACATTTTGGAGAGGCGTCCATGTTCTGCGTGCGACTGAGTTCGACTGGCGCGCCGGCTGACTGACGGCCCGCGCGGGGCGGGCAAAAACGCCGACCGGCATTATCGATCGCAATGAAACGTCAAAAGGCAGGGCTGCCTTAACAGCCCTGCCAGGTGAATAGTCTCGTGTCGTTGTGGCTTGCCCGTAGACATGGACCGCCCCGCCGTTACGCAGACTTCTTGTTGTCGTCGTCTTTGACTTCCTCGAAGTCGGCATCAACAACGTTTTCGTCGTTGCTACCGGCGTCGGCTGAGGCGGCCGCTTCATCCGCAGCGTCGCTCCCGGCCTGGCCATACATCGCCTCGCCGATCTTCATTGCGGCTTGAGCCAGCGTCTGCGCCGCCGTGGACAGCTCTTCGGTGTCGTCCGACTCGAGCTTTTCCTTGGCCGCAGCGATTGCGGTTCCGACTTCGCTCTTGACGGAGTCGTCGACTTTGTCCTCGGCGTCCTTGAGCGCGGACTCGGTCGAGTTGATGAGCGCTTCCAGCTGGTTGCGCGCCTCGACCTTCTCGCGTCGCTGCTTGTCTTCCGCAGCGTGCTCTTCGGCTTCCTTGACCATCCGCTCGATGTCGTCGTCGGACAGCCCGCCCGAGGCCTGAATGCGGATCGACTGCTCCTTGTTGGTCGCCTTGTCCTTGGCCGAGACGTTGACGATGCCGTTGGCGTCGATGTCGAACGTCACCTCGACCTGCGGCACGCCGCGTGGCGCCGGCGCAATCCCGACAAGATCGAACGTGCCGAGGTGCTTGTTGTCGGCCGCCATCTCGCGTTCACCCTGGAACACCTTGATGGTCACCGCGCTCTGGCCATCTTCCGCCGTCGAGAACACCTGGCTCTTCTTCGTCGGAATGGTCGTGTTGCGGTCGATCAGCCGGGTGAACACACCACCCAGCGTCTCGATGCCCAGCGACAGCGGCGTCACGTCAAGCAGCAGCACGTCCTTGACATCGCCCTGCAGCACGCCCGCCTGGATCGCAGCGCCGACGGCAACCACTTCGTCCGGGTTGACGCCCTTGTGCGGCTCCTTGCCGAAGAAGTTCTGGACCGTCTCCTGGACCTTCGGCATGCGCGTCATGCCGCCGACCAGCACCACTTCGTCGATCTCAGCAGCCTTGAGGCCTGCATCCTTGAGCGCTTCTTCGCACGGTTTGATCGTGCGCTTGACCAGATCAGCAACGAGGCTTTCGAGCTTGGCGCGCGTCAGCTTCATCGTGAGGTGCTTCGGACCGGACGCATCCGCTGTGATGAACGGCAGGTTGATCTCGGTCTGGGTCGATGACGACAGCTCTTTCTTGGCCTTCTCGCACTCTTCCTTCAGGCGCTGCAGCGCGAGCTTGTCGCCGCGCAGGTCAATGCCGTTCTCTTTCTTGAACTCGTCGGCGAGGTATTCGACCAGCTTCATGTCGAAGTCTTCACCGCCAAGGAACGTGTCACCGTTCGTCGACTTCACTTCGAAGACGCCGTCCCCGATCTCGAGGATCGAGATATCGAACGTGCCGCCACCGAGGTCATAGACCGCGATCGTTTTAGCGTCGTTCTTCTTGTCGAGGCCGTAGGCAAGCGCTGCCGCCGTCGGCTCGTTGATGATGCGGAGCACTTCGAGCCCGGCGATCTTGCCGGCGTCCTTGGTGGCCTGGCGCTGCGCGTCGTTGAAGTAGGCAGGCACCGTGATGACGGCCTGCGTCACGGGCGCGCCGAGATGCGCCTCTGCCGTTTCCTTCATCTTGATGAGGATGTCGGCGGAGATCTGCGACGGCGAATATTTCTTGCCGTAGGCTTCCACCCACGCATCGCCATTGTCGGCCTTGACGATGGTGTAGGGCACCAAGCCCTTGTCCTTCTCAACCATCGGGTCTTCGTAGCGCCGTCCGATCAGGCGCTTGATGGCAAACAGGGTGTTTTCCGGATTGGTCACGGCCTGGCGCTTGGCGGCAATCCCGACGAGTTTTTCATTACCGTCGTCCGTAATGGCGACGATCGAGGGTGTCGTGCGCATACCCTCTGAGTTTTCGACAACTTTCGGCTGGCCTGCTTCCATGACGGCAACGCAGGAGTTCGTTGTGCCGAGGTCGATCCCGATGACTTTGGACATTGTCTGTCGTTCCTCTCTTATATCGGCGAACCGGCCGGATCCCTTTTGAAGTGGCCTCCGGCAGCCCTCTTTCCGCGCTCGGTGAGAGCTTCGGTCCCCTGGAGTTAGGGTTGGTGCGGTGATCACTTGTCCGCGTGTGAGCGTAACTTTGCTCGACAGGACAAATCTTGGCACCACTGCCAAGCGTATATAGGCGCCTCAAATCCCCCATTCAACGGGCCAAAACGGCCCTCTTAAGAGGATTTTTCAAACAACTCGTCGCATTTTGGTCGTCGTGTTCCTGTGCCGCACCGGCTGACGCTGCACTAACGGCGTCGGCAATATCCGGCGGATGAGGGTCTGGCGGCCATCCAGCGTTCCGTTCGAGCGAGGCTTATGAGCGATCGCAACACACTTGTCGAGGTCGACGGCCTCTCAATTTACCCTGGCTTCCTCGATCGGGCGGCCCAGCAGCGTGTTCTCGACGCTGTCCGTGACGCCATCAAGCGCGCGCCCCTCTATGTGCCGACCATGCCGCGCACAGGCCGTCCGATGTCTGTGCGCATGACGAATTGCGGCCCGTTGGGCTGGGTCACGAGCAAGGATGAGGGGTATCGTTACCAGCCGACTCACCCTGAGACCGGAAGGCCCTGGCCCGCGATCCCAAGCGAGATTATCGGGATTTGGGAGCAGGTCGCGCACTATCCGGCGGCCCCCGAGGCCTGCCTGATCAATTGGTATGCGCCGGACGCCAAGCTCGGCCTGCACGTCGACAGCGATGAGGACGATTTTGACGCGCCGGTCGTCTCGGTGTCACTCGGCGACCAGGCCTGGTTTCGGATCGGCGGCCTGAAGCGGCGTGATCCAACGAGGCGGATCAAGCTGATGTCCGGCGATGTCGTCGTGATGGGCGGTCCGGCCCGGTTAATCCATCATGGTATCGATCGCGTCCTTCCCGGAACCAGCACGCTGATCGGCGCGCCGGGACGCTTCAATCTTACCCTGCGCCGCGTCACCCGCCCCTGACCGCAAGTGCCGCCCGGAGCGTTGCCCAAAGCCGCCGGCGCAGCGTGGCGCTCAGGCTTCGCTCGCCGGCGTTTCCCCGGTCCCGGGCCCGTCACCACCCGGCGCACCGCCGCCCTGATGTCCGCCATCACGGCCATCATCGCCGGCCCCGCCTGCCTCTTGCGCTGACGTATCATTGGCGGGCTTCAACGGCTTGAACCCGCCGCGCGCAACAACGACCATGCTTGGTCTCAGCACCCGCTCACCGATCTGGTAGCCCTCCTGCAGCACGCGCGTAACCGTGCCGGCGGCAATCTCCTTGTTCTCCTCTTCCATCACAGCCTGATGGAAGTTCGGGTCGAACAGGGCGCCGAGCGCGTCGATGCGAACGACATTATGGCGCTCAAGCGCCTTCTTGAGATCCTGGCTGGTCAGCTCGACACCCTTTACAAGCGCCTCGGTGTGCGGCTCGAACTCTTGCCTTTCAGGCAGCGCTGCCAGCGCGCGTTCAAGGTTATCGGCCACCGCCAGCATGTCGCCGGCGAATTTGGCGATCGCGTATTTCGACGTGTCGGCCTTCTCGCGTTCTGTCCGCTTGCGCAGGTTGTCCATTTCCGCATGCGCCCGCATCAGTTTGTCGGTGAGATCGGACTTCTCCGCTTCCCACGCCATCAGCTGCGCTTCTGCCGCAATTTCAGGATCTACGTAGGCCTGCGCCTTGGGCCGCGCGGCCTCACCGCCAGGGGCCGCCCCGGCTTGGCCTTCCGGCCCCGCCCCACCTGCCGCAGCGGTGTCCGGTCCTCCGGCCGCAGGCGTGTCTGGCTTCATGGAGTCGGGCGCGTTTGGGTCGCTCATAATGAACCTTTTGGTTTTGATTGTTCGTCGTCCAGCCCTGCCCGCCGGTAACCGCGCCGGCGCGGCCCAACAAGCCGACGTTCCGTCGCTGGCCCCCGTTGGCGCAGGGACAGTAATCTTGATGCGTTCTGGCAGATATCAGGCCAAACGCGCCGAAATCAAGTCAGCATCCGGCTCACGACCCGCGCGGTGAAGTCTACCATTGGTATAACACGAGCATAGTTGAGCCGTTTCGGCCCGATCACGCCGAGCACACCGACGATGTTCTGGTCGCGATCCTGAAACGGCGCGATGATCAGTGACGACCCCGACAGCGAGAACGACTTGTTCTCCCGCCCGATGAAGATGCGAACGCCTTCGCCGCGCTCTGCGAGCCCCAGAAGCTGGACGACCTCGTTCTTCGATTCGAGCTCATCGAACAACTGCCTGATGCGCTCGAGTTCATCGTCCGCCTTGACGTCCTTGAGCAGGTTCGAACGCCCATGCACGATCAGGCTGCGCCGGTCGTCGAGCGCGCCGGACCATTCCGCCAGCCCTGCCGTGATCAGCACTTGGGTCAAGGTGTCGAGCTCGGCCTTCTTGTCGGCGAGCTGGCGCTCGATTATCTGCCGCGCCTCGGCCAGTGTGCGCCCGCGCAGGTTGGCGTTGAGGTAGTTGGTGGCCTCCACCAGCGCGGATGCCGGCAAACCGGGCGGTAGCTCCACAATACGGTTTTCGACCGATGTGTCCTCGCCAACCAGGATGGCGAGCGCCCTGCCCGGCTCCAGCGGCACGAATTCGATGTGCTTGAGCCGCGTGACCTGCTTTTCCGAGACGACAAGGCCGGCGCAATGCGACAGCCCGGAGATCATCTCGCTGGCCTCCACCAGCACCTCATCGACGGTCTTGTCGCGGTTGCCCTTGATCTGGTTTTCGATCTGATGCCGTTCGTCGGACGAAAGGTTTCCCGTCTCGAGCAGGGCATCGACGAACAGCCGCAGCCCCTGTTCGGTCGGCAACCGCCCGGCCGACGTGTGCGGCGCAACAATCAATCCCAGGTGCTCGAGGTCCGACATCACGTTGCGCACCGAAGCCGGCGACAGCGTCATGGGCAGGTCCCGGGACAGGTTGCGCGAGCCGACGGGCTCGCCGGTCTCCAGATAGCTTTCCACGATCTGGCGCAGGATTGTCCGCGAGCGCTCATTGAGAGAACCAAGGTCGGTGACCTTACCTGACATTCACGCATCCTCTGTTTTTGGGCTCTGTTACTGGGCTCTGTTCCAGAGCTGTGCCGAGACGATCCCAGACCTCTGCCCGACCAACGCGAGCCAACCCTTGAACAGCATATTGGCGCCGCCGCCTCGCGCGTCAAATGGCCCGCGCGTCAAATGGAGAGCGTTCACCATGCCCGGGCAGAATTTCGGCGCCCCGCGGGACATGCGGCGCGGGACACGCGGCATTGACGCCTTTCGCTTGAAGGCTGCCGCGCCCTGCCATAGGGTCCGCCGAGCATTGCCCGGACGCGCCGCCTGCTGGATTTGGCGGCGTGCACCGCGCCCGCCAACCCGCCCGATCAACACTTTTGACCGTTCAAGCCAGAAAGCAAACATGCGTCCTTCCAAGCGACAAAACAACGAACTTCGCCGCGTCGCCTTCGAGCGTGGTGTCTCCCTCCACGCCGAGGGGTCCTGCCTCGTCAAATTCGGCAACACCCACGTCCTGTGCACCGCCAGCCTTGAAGAGCGCGTTCCCCCCTGGCTCAAGGGACAGGGCCGCGGCTGGGTCACGGCCGAATACGCCATGCTGCCCCGCGCCACCCACGAGCGCACCCGCCGCGAAGTCACCCGCGGCCACCCCTCCGGCCGGACCCAGGAAATCCAGCGCCTGATCGGCCGCTCGCTGCGCGCTGTTGTCGATCTCCAAAAGCTCGGCGAGCGCCAGATCACCGTTGATTGCGATGTCATTCAGGCCGATGGCGGCACCCGCACCGCCGCCATTACCGGCGGCTGGGTCGCGCTGCACGACTGCTTCCAGTGGATGCAGACCCGCGACATGGTCCCCGCCTCCGTCATGAAGGGCCACGTCGCCGCCATTTCAGCGGGCATCTACCAGGGCGAGACGGTCGTCGACCTGGATTATGCCGAGGATTCGAATGCCGAGGCGGATGCCAACTTCGTCCTCACCGGCGACGGCGGCATCGTCGAGGTCCAGGCAACCGCCGAAGCCGACCCCTTCAACCGAGAACAGTTCGACAGCCTGATGACGCTCGCCCGCGCCGGCGTCGAAGAGCTGGTCTCGCTCCAGAAGCTGGCCGTCAGCTAAGGCGGCGGCGCGGCCGGACGGAACGATCAAGGAGGCCGACATGCAACCTGAAGGCATCCTGGAAACCGTGCTCTATGCCGAAGATCTCGAGGCAGCCGAGCGTTTCTACGGCGACGTGCTGGGTTTTGAGCCTTTTGTTCGTGTCGAGGGGCGCCACGTTTTCTACCGCTGTGGCAATCAGATGCTCCTGATCTTCAATCCGGTTGCCACCGCGGTGCCGGCTCATGAAGGCATCGTTGTGCCAACGCACGGCGCGAGCGGGCCCGGCCACCTCTGTTTTCGTGCCCCCGCCGGCACCATCGAAGATTGGCGTCATCATCTTGAGGCCGCCGGCATCGAAATCGAAATGGACTTCGAGTGGCCCCAGGGCGGTCGCTCGATTTATTTCCGCGATCCCGCCGGCAACTCACTGGAGTTTGCCGAACCCCGCATCTGGAGCCTCGCCTAATGCGCAAACTCAAGCCCGGTGATCGCCTCGTTATTGCCAGCCACAACGCCGGCAAGCTCAGGGAATTCGCCGAACTGCTTGCCCCGTTCGCGATCGAGACCGTATCAGCGGCGGCCCTGGATCTGCCCGAACCCGACGAGACCGGCGCAACGTTTGAGGAAAACGCGATCCTCAAGGCCCGCGCCGCTGCCGAGGCCTCGGGCCTGCCGGCGCTGGCTGATGATTCCGGTCTCGAAGTCGATGCCCTCGACGGTGCGCCAGGCATCTTTTCCGCGCGCTGGGGCGGGCCGAACAAGGACTTCGCCGCCGCGATGCAGCGCATTCACGACGAGGTTGAGGCGCGCGCTGGGTGGTCCGAACAAACCCGCCGCGCCAACTTCAACGCAACCCTCGCCCTGGTCTGGCCGGACGGCGAAGCGAAGTGCTTCGAAGGCAAGGTCTACGGCACGCTCGAGTGGCCGCCGCGCGGCGCGGGCGGTTTCGGCTATGATCCGATGTTCCGCCCTGACGGTGCAGCAAAGACTTTTGGTGAGATGACCTCTGATGAAAAGCACGGCAAAGACGACAAGTGGGGACATGGCGGCCTCTCCCACCGCGCCCGCGCCTGCCATCTCTTCGTTGCAAGCGCTGTCGAGCACCCGAAATCCTGACCGCGCCGGCTTCGGGGTCTACGTTCACTGGCCATTCTGCGCCTCGAAATGCCCCTACTGTGACTTCAACAGCCATGTCCGTGCGGGCGGCGTCGATGAAGCCGGCTTCCTCGCCGCCTACCGCCGTGAGATCCGGCACGTGCGTGACAGGATCGGCCCGCGCGAGGTCGGTACGATCTTTTTCGGAGGTGGCACGCCATCGCTGATGGCGCCGGCAACCGTCGCGGGCATCCTCGATGAGATCGCAAGCGCCTTCGCGGTTTCGCCCGACGCCGAGATCTCACTGGAAGCCAACCCCTCGAGCGTCGAGGCGGGCCGGTTTCGCGGGTACGCGGCAGCCGGGGTCAACCGTGTCTCGCTTGGCGTGCAATCGCTGGTCGATCGAGGACCTGCGCGCCCTCGGCCGGCTCCATTCGGCAGCCGAAGCGCTGGCCGCGATCGATGTCGCAGCCAGCCATTTCCCGCGCTATTCCTTCGACTTGATCTATGCGCGCCCAGGCCAGAGCGAGACCGACTGGCAACGTGAATTGGGTGACGCGCTGGCCTTGGGGCCAGGCCACCTCTCGCTCTATCAGCTCACCATCGAGCAGGGCACGCCGTTCGCAGCCCTCTACGACAAGGGCCGCCTCAAGATCCCGGCGGATCGCGAGGCAGACACCCTCTTCCGCGTGACCCAGGCCATGACCGCCGAACGGGGCCTCGAGGCCTATGAGATTTCGAACCACGCCCGCCCCGGCGAACAATGTCGCCACAACCTCCTCTATTGGCGCTACGGCGAATACGCAGGCATCGGCGCTGGGGCCCACGGCCGCCTGATCGTCGATGGCCGCCGCACCGCGACCGCCAACGAGCGCCTGCCTGAACAATGGCGAAGCGCCGTCGAAGCGGCCGGTCATAGTCTCATTGAGGATGAGCCGCTGACGGAGACCGAGCAGGCGGACGAGGCCATGATGATGGGGCTGCGCCTGACCGAGGGGTTCGAACTCGCCCGCCTGGCGGAACTTGCAGGCCTCCGTCCCGACCCGGCTGTGGTCGCGGCGCTGATCGAAAACGGCCTGCTGGCGCAAGACGCAGGCCGGCTGACCGCCATCGGCCAGGGCCGTTTCGTCCTCAACGAGCTCATTCTTCAATTATCGGATGGGCTCCGCCCCATCTGAGGTCGGCGTCAGACCCAGGCCGAAGGGGCGGCGCTCTCACGTCTCGGTTGCCGCCATCTCCTGCTGCAGCCACATCCGGAAGGCTGCGATCTTGGCAACGTCCTCGCGCCCGTCCGGACACACGAAATAGAGGGCGCGCCGCGTCGTAATCGTCACATCGAACAGCTTCCTGAGCCGCCCGTTCCGGATGTCGTCGCAAACGATGAGTTCGGTCGCGAGCAGGATGCCGCTGCCTTCGACAGCGGCATCGATCGAGTGGTCCGCGCTTGAAAACCGCACCCCGCGATTGGCGTTCGCGTGGTCCACGCCGACCTCTTCGAAAAAATCCGCCCATGACGGCATTCCCTCGATGCCCCCGAGGGAGTTGTCATGAATAAGGGTGGCGCGCGCCAGATCGGCTGGCGTCTCGAACGGACCGTGCTCGGCAATGTAGCGATCACTTGCAACCACCACGATGCGCACGTCGGCGATTTTCTCGTGGTAGAGGCCGGAGGGCGGCCCCGAGCGAATTGCGGATCGCGCAGTCGACACCATCGGTCGTGAAGTTGGCGCGCGCCTGCGCCGAGGAAATTCGGGCATCGATGTCGGGATTGGCGGCCAGAAACCGGTAGATGCGCGGCGCCAGCCACTTCGCTGTGAACCCTGGCGGCGAACTGATCACCAGGACATTGTCGGCATTGACCGCTTCGAGCGCGGCCAGCGCCTGCCGGATTTGGGCGAACGCCCCGTGCAGCCCGGGATAGAGCGCCGCGCCCGCCTCCGTAAGCGCCACTGAACGCGTTCGACGCTCGAACAATTTGGTCTCGAGAAATGTCTCGAGGGTCTTGATCTGATGGCTGAGCGCAGCCGCCGTGACATTCAACTCGTCAGCCGCCCGCGCGAAACTGAGGTGGCGCGCCGCAGCCTCGAACGCACGCAGCGCATTCAGCGGGGGGAGTGACCGGCTAGACATTAGTTTTTCTCATCCGTCGAGTGAGAAAGGATCGTTTGTAGGTTGGCCAGATAGAGCATACGTTGTGATCACAAACAAGATGACATGAGGAGATCTAATCATGGAAATGCGCAACGGCATGGTTGTCTGGGCTCCGACCGATATCCAGATGAACGAAATTCGCAAGCGTGTCAGCAAAGAACGCGCGAAAGCAGCGGCTGAAGTCTTCGCCGCGGTGCGATCGTTGTTCCGCAGCGGCCAGGCAACGGCCGCAAGGAACGAGCATCCGGCAACCCGGTCCGGCTGCCCGCAAGGCGCCTGAATACCTGGGGCGTCATTACCGGAACCTTAGCAGGACCGGCAGAATACGCGCTCGGGGGAACCAAATGAACCGATTGTGACCCCCGGGCGTATCCTCATCGTCAACTGACTATGCCCGCGTTGAGGATGATCACGAGCAAAACAAGGCCGGCAGGATTCACATCCTGACCGGCCAAATTTTTTGCAGGCCGGTTTGCGAGTTAGCATGTCGTCTGCCCAGGCTGGACAAGACCTCGCGTCACCCTTAGCAACGAGCGTTCGTATCAACTCTCACGATAGGCGAAGCCGGGCATGATAAGGCGTCTCTACGATTGGGTCATGGATTTGGCTGG
Source organism: uncultured Alphaproteobacteria bacterium (assembly GCA_963696075.1). Lineage (GTDB taxonomy): Bacteria > Pseudomonadota > Alphaproteobacteria > Rhizobiales > Hyphomicrobiaceae > CAJQQK01. The sequence goes on from CAVOJD010000008.1 coordinate 588,668, forward strand.
CCACCGCCAGGCGCCTTTGTGGCTGTTCATCATCGCCTTTGTGGAAAGCTCGTTCTTTCCCATTCCGCCGCACATTATGCTCATCCCGATGGTCCTCGCCGACCGCTCACGGGCATGGTGGTTTGCATTGATCGTAACGGTCGGGTCGGTTCTCGGCGGAATCGCGGGCTACCTGATCGGCTATCTGCTGTTCGACCAGATCGGCAAGCCGGTGCTCGACTTCTATGGCCACGGCGACAAGTTCACCAAATTCGCCGGCAACTACAACGAATACGGCGCCTGGATCGTCCTCTTCGCTGGCATGACGCCGTTCCCCTACAAGGTGATTACAATCGCCAGCGGCGTCACTCAGCTCAACTTCTGGGTCTTCATGATTGCCTCATTGGTTGCGCGCAGTGCCGTCTTCTTTGCTATCGCAGGCCTTCTCTACGCCTTTGGCGAGCCGATCCGCGCCTTCATCGAGAAGCGGCTGGGCGTGTTGTTTACGCTCTTCCTCGTTCTCCTGTTTGGCGGTTTTGTCGCGGTCCGCTATCTATTCTGACAGTGCCCGTCCTGGGCTGCCCGCCCTGAACTGCCCGCCTTGAACTGAATGCCTGAGAGACCGAAGAGACATCATGGCTCAGCCGACCATCGCAATTGCCAAGCAGCCTGCCTATCAATGGGCAGCGCTGTGTCTGTTCACCACCGTTGCGATCATCCTCGGTGCGTTGGCGTTCGAATTTATCGGCGGTTTTCAACCTTGTCCGCTCTGCCTCCAGCAGCGCTATGCCTACTACGTCGCGATACCCTTGTTGTTCCTGGCGATGATCCTGCTCAGCTCCGGCCCGCGCCAGGGCGCGATCGCGCTGCTCTTTTTCTGCGCGATGATCTTCCTCGCCAATGCAGCGTTCGGCGTCTATCACGCCGGCGGCGAGTGGGGCTATTGGGACCTGCCCGCGACCTGCTCGGCAACGGGTGAGTTGAGCGGCGGCGGCGCCAATCTCCTCAAGAGCCTCCAGAATGCAAAAGTGCCCGAATGCGGCAAGCCCGAACTCATCATTCTGGGTCTCTCATTGGCCGGCTGGAACGCCATCGTCTCAACCTGCCTCACTGTCGGCTGCCTGAAGGCGGCCTTCTATGCCGCCGACCCGGCACCGGTCTCCGTCTGAACTCGACCCCGGCCAGGGCGCAATCCTCGGGCCATTGAAGCGCGGCGGATCGCGACGCTGATTCGCGCGCAAAGCGTCCTGCGGCGCGAACTTTTCCTCCGAATGCGCATTTTTGGTCCCTTGAGCGCCTCGCGGTCCCTACCGGCAGCCGACGCGATTTAATTTTTCTTTCGGTCGAAGCGCGCCTGTGAACAATCCGTGAAGCAAAAAATATCATTATATTTCAATAGATTGAGCGGTGGTTCGGCGCTTCTTTAACGCGCGGACGAAGCAGCCGGTGTGGGTCAATTGCTTTGATCGTTTAAATACCCTTAATTTGCCAAGATGTGGTCACGATGCCACGGTTTATTCTCCCTTGTCGCGGCGCTGCGTTGAGTTGGGTGGCCGCGGGAGTAGCAGCGTCGGATCGAGCAGCCGCCTCGTGTGTTGAAGCGGCCCGCAGGATCCAAAAGTAGCGTTCCTCAATCGGCCCCAGTATCCGCGTATCGGTTGGGTGATTGTCCGCGTATCGGGGGTCACCAGTGTTCAAGCGTAACGACGGCTCAGGACCGGCCTCAGGTCCGGTTTCGGCGATCTCCAAACAGTCAGCGTCTCGTGTGCCGGGCCCTCACCGGCAGTACCCAGAGTTCAGTCCGGCATCCCCTGCCGCGTTGTCCCCGTTCGCTGTCTCGGCCAAATCCGGTTCCCTCGCCGGCGCGACGACAGCTTCAGTTTTCCTGGCCCGGGCGCCAGCAGAGGCGGACACGACGTCCGAAAAGCCCGCGTACGAGTATGCGTCCGAGTATCGGCAGTCGTCCCCTGCCGAAGTGTTGCGTCAAACGGTGTTGCGTAGGGCGGGTGAGTATGCGTCCCGCCAGCCAGTGAAGCGTACCCAAGTACTGCGTACCGAGTTCCCAGTTGCGTCTGCGTTAGCCACGGGCAGCCCCCGAGACATGCTTTCGAGCCTGTCCTGGAGGCTCCGGCAAACCGCCAAGGATCGTTTGCGTTTGTCTCTGCGTAAGCGGTTTGCCGCGCCCGGGGTGTGAGTCTCAGTCCAGCGTTGTTCAGTCTGCGTTCCGGTGCGCCGTCCCCGCTGTTGCGAAGGGGGTGCGCTGGCGGTTCCCGAGTAGGCCTTTGCCGCATCCCGCGGCGGGCTCTGGTTCAGTCCCAAGTGTTGTTCGGGAGTACGAGTGATGGAAGTTCAAGGTCGCGTTGAGTTGAGTTTGCCGCCGGCGTCTGAAGCCGGTTGGCAGTCGGTCGGTGTCATCGCCACGAGGTTTCTGGCGGGCGTTTCGACCGATCAAGTGAGTTTCGAAGCGGTGTCGGGTGCAGAGCGTGGGGAAGCGTCGCGCACCAGACCGCGGGCAGATCGTCCAGAGCGCCAGCTCTGACAGAGTTGGCAAGTGTATTTGTTAGTGACTTCACGGTCTTGCTCGAAGCTTCGGTAGTGCCCGGTTTTGCGTCACGGAGTAGAGCGGCGGATGCACTTGCCGCCTTAGTGGAAGGGTTTCGGGAGCCTGTCAGTCTCCCGGGTGAAGGCCCTGGGTGTGTGGTGGATTAAGCGTAGGTAGGCGTCGCGAGAGGTCCCGCACTGCGGACGGGGCACTCGCGACAGGGGCCAGATAGGGCCCGCCTGCCTGGTGTATGAAAAACAAGTAGCGCCGGTTGGCTCATCCGCCGGCGAGAGATCGAAGAAAGGCTTCAGCCATGATGATGCAACACATCGACACTGCTCAAATGGACGCAACGACGGGCATCGCCCGCCAGGTCTGTGCCCGCGTGTTCCGTGACGGCGGCACCCCGGCCGATGCGATGGAAGTGTTCGGCATCGCCCATGTTGACGTCCACGCCGGCTGGCGCGATGCGGTCGACACGATTGCCCGCGCGCTCGCAACGAAGCACGAACCGGCCACCGTCGAGCCGCCGTTCCAGGCCGCTGCCTGAAGCGCCGATCTCAGATGACATAAGGCCCGCGCCGAAAGGGGCGGGCCGACAAGGCGACGGGCGCGCCCTCAGCCGCCCGCCACGCCCTGCGTATTGACGTAGACGGCATAGAGCGACTGGCTCGCCGCCATGAACAGCCGGTTGCGCATCGGCCCGCCGAAACAGACGTTGGCGCACCGCTCCGGCAGCGCGATCCGCCCGATCAATTCGCCGTCGCTGGTGAAGACGTGGACGCCGTCGAGTTCCGCCGTCCCCATCCCCCAGCCGCACCACAGATTCCCGTCGACATCGACCCGGAACCCGTCCGGCGTGCCCCCCGGCCCGGCATCGATCAGAACGCGCTTGTTGGATAGCCCCCGGCCGTCCGTCGCAACGTCATAGGCGATGATCTTGCGATGCGGCACGCCCCGCGATTCAACGACGTAGAGCACGCGTTCATCGGGCGAGAACGCCAGCCCGTTCGGCCCCAGAACATCGTCGGCAACGCTCGTCATCTCGCCGGTCTCGCCGTCGATCCGGAACACGTTCTGCCCGATCTCCGCTTCCGCCTTGAAGCCTTCGTAGTTGCCGAGAATGCCGAACGGCGGATCGGTGAACCAGATCGAGCCATCCGATTTGACGACGACATCGTTGGGCGAATTGAGCCGCTTGCCCCCGAAACTGTCGGCCAGCACCGTGATCGACCCGTCATATTCCGTCCGCGTCACCCGCCGCCCGCCGTGCTCGCACGTAATCAGCCGCCCCTGCCGGTCGCGCGTATTGCCGTTCGCGAAGTCGGTCGGCTTGCGATAGGTCGAAACCCGCCCGGTTTCCTCTTCCCACTTGAGGATGCGCTGGTTGGGAATATCGCTCCACAGCAGATACCGCCCATCCCCGAACCAGACCGGCCCCTCCGCCCACCGGCACCCGGTATAAAGCCGCTCCACGGCGGCCGAAAAGATCCGGTACTTCTCGAACCGCGGGTCGATGATCTCGATCGCCGGATCAGGATACCGCGGCTGCTCCCGCCATCCGGACGTGCGGTTGCGGTGTTCGTGATGGCGCATGATGTGGGGCCTCCCGGTGCGTGTTTTTGTATGGCCGGGAGCTTAGGGGGTGGGGGCGTTGGGGGGCAATGGGGAAGTCGGCAGCGTGCGGCGAAGCCATGCGGCATCGGCTCGCCCGTGCGCGGCGTCCGGATTAAACGTCTGTCCAAGAGAACTTAGAAAACCGTTTCGATGCCACTTACGATGACTTAAGGCAGCCCAAGTTAGAAATGCCAGATGACCCTGTTGCCAGACCCGAACACTGGAGCGGCGAATGCGCTTTCTTTTGATTTTCGGCCTCGTTTGCGTGGACGGCAACGACAACCACTCCCGCCGCAGCCGGCTGTGCGGCCGAGATAAACAAATTGTTCCACGGCGGCGCCTGGGATCCGTTTGTCAGGGAAAACCGGCGCGAAACCACGGTCGTGCGCCATCCCGATGGAACAGAGACACCGTCGTCCGATGTGCTTTGGGACGGGCCGCTCAAGTCGATCAACTGCACCCCCAATGGCTGCTTCATGGCGATTGGCAGCGCCACTTGGAAGGGATCGTCTTTCAAGGGCCCTTGGACCCGGTCGAACGATACCGGCGTGGCCGACCCCGAAAAATTCGTGCGCGCGACCAACGACCGGCTGGCCGCCTCGGTCAAGGAACCGGAATGCCTGGGCGCAACAAAGCTCGACGGTCAAAGCGCGCGTCTCTACCGCTTCTTGTCGAAGCCCGAGCCCAATGAATATGGCTCTTGGTGGGGCGGCCGCTATTCAGTCTGGGTCAGCGAGAACGGCAAACGCATCCTGCGCCTCGAGCTGGCCGAAAGCATCGCCAGCTGGGCGCCAAAGCCATCGGACAAGGTGCAGGTGACAACGATCGTCTACGACGACGCGATCAGCGTTAAAGAGCCGAAGTAACCGGCTCGAGCATGGCGGTGCGTCGGGCTGTGAGGTAGACGAGGTCTCCGACAATTGGGTCGGGGCGGACGCAGAGAGGGTGGTTGCGCGCGCCGGAGCGGAAATCATTTGCTCGGCGTGATCGTTTCCGCTTTTGACGCGGAGGCGACGAACGCGGATGCAAAAAATGTTACAAAACGTAGTAGCTCGTCTCGCCGTTTGCGGGTGTTAGGATCGCTTTCAGATTGGCAAGGCAGTCAGCTCGACAAGTTATCCTGAGGTGCATTATGCGGGCAGCGTTGTTTGAGATACTCATCTTTGTGCTGATATGGCATGTTCTAGCACTTACTGTTGCGTTTATTCTCATAAAAATTTTGGGCTGGCCTATGTTCCCGGCAATAATACTCACGCTCGTCGCTGTGCTGATCTGCGAGCGTCTGTTCCGACTCTGCTTCAAGACCAGAAAATAGAACTGCTGAACACCTCCCATGTTACAAAATATGGTATCTTGTAACATTTCGCGCATTCATCAGATTGCTGCAACAAGCAATCTCAAAGGGTTAGCAAGTAGGCACTCTGTCGAATTCTGTTACGGTTCTCTTGCGAATTGTAACATCCTGCATTTTCGTGCTCCGGCAGCTCTTGGCCCGAAGCAGAAGTATCCCAATCTGCGCCACCAACGGTCGGTGATGCTTGTTCAAGTCGTAGTTGTCGGTAAGGTCTATATCTATGAACAACGAACCTGATGCCGACATCTATGATCCAAAATTCGTGAAGGAAGTGTTCGATCGATGTAGCACCGGTTACCGATACTGGAGTCAGATCGCGTCATTTGGTTTTGTGTTTTTGTGGCGCCGACAATGCATCGACCACCTTCCCAATACATGCTTCCGTGGGGCAGTCGGCTTTGACTTAATGGCTGGTACTGGGGAGGCGTGGCCCTACCTTCTGCGCCGGAAGCCTGCGATCGCCGCAATCACTGCCATCGACATCTCATCAGAAATGAATCGACGTGCAGTTGATCGTTTGCATAGAACACGTGTGGACAAGATCAAGCTCATTGAAGCTGATGTCCTTAGCTGCGCATTGCCACCGGAGTCGGCAGATTTTGTTATTTCGACATTTGGTTTGAAGACATTCAACAAGTCGCAACAAATGAAGTTTGCTGCGAACTCTGGCCCGCACGTTGAAGAGCGGTGGAACATTCTCATTGATTGAAGCTTCTGATCCCGAGGGATGGGTGTTTCATGGACTGTACCGATTTTACTTGGGACGCGTTTTGCCACTTGTTGAAAGAACTGTGCTGCGGGGTGCCCAAGACTTCAGCATGATTGGAACGTACACACGGAATTTTGGTAGCTGCAAATTTGTTGCCGATTGTCTTGCGTCTGAGGGGTTGGAAGTTGAGTTCAAATCCTATTTCTTCGGCTGCGCGACCGGTGTGATTGGCCGGAAACTTTAGTAGAGACACGTTCAGCTCGAGTGTTCTTCACGAC
>CAVOJD010000009.1:0-441293 GCA_963696075.1 uncultured Alphaproteobacteria bacterium
TCGATCAGGCGCGGCGCAATTCGTTCCATCCAGTCCGTGACTATCTCAACGGGCTCATCTGGGACGGCAAGCCACGGCTCGACAACTGGCTTAGCACTTACGCGAATGCCAACGACACGCCGCTCAACCGGGCCTATGGCCGCAAAACATTGATTGCCGCCGTGCGTCGGGTGCGGCAGCCGGGCGCGAAGTTTGACACGGCGCTCGTGCTGATTGGGCCGCAAGGTTGCAAGAAATCTATGTGCGTGCAGACGCTCGCCTGCGAATTCTTCACGGACGCTGTCCAAATCGGCCAAGACCCAAAGCAGGTCATCGAGTTGACGTGTGGCGCTTGGATCGTCGAGCTTTCTGAACTCGCTGGCATCAGCGGGCGTGGACGTCGAGCACGTGAAGCATTTTCTGAGCCGGCAGACCGACAGGGGGCTCGTCGAGCTACGACCGGATGACGACCGACCGGCCCCGCCAGTTCATTGTCATCGCTGACGACGAACGAACACCGCTTCCTGCGGGACCCGACGGGCAATCGGCGCTTCTGGCCAGCAGACGTCGGTGAGATTGATATCGATGCGCTTGCTCGCGATCGAGATCAATTGTGGGCGGAGGCAGCGCACTACGAGAAGCTGGATGAGCCGCTCGAACTGTCGCGCGGACTGTGGGCCACGCAGCCGGGTCGCAGGCGCAGCGTACGGTTGTCGATCCTTGGCTTGAGCGCATCGAAACCGCCCTCAGTGACCAGCGCGGGCATGTCGAGATCGACAAACTCTGGCAATTCCTGAAAATTGAAGGCGACAGGCAGAACCCGACCACAGCGAAACGCCTGCAAGACGTGATGACCCGGCTGGGTTTTGAAAGAAAAGGATGCGGCGAGGCCCAAACGGCGCTCGACCATATGTCTACACAAACGACCCGAACGGAGGCTGGATCGATGTCCTTTAGCCTCCGACACGGGGCAAGCGCGTCCCATCTGTCCCAACCTTCGTCCCAACCTTTCTTGGGTAGTTGGGACGGCATTTATTGACGAGGATCAGCCCCTTATCTCCCTTGTCCCAAGTGTCCCAAGTTGAAAAAGAAGAAAAGGAGTTTGCTGGGTTGGGTAGAGCACGCGCGGGCGCGACACGACAGTGCGTGGGGACTGTGTGAGCGAATAACTTGGGACACTTGGGACGGTGGCAAGACTACCTTTTCAAACAGGTGGTTATGCGGAACTTGGCTTGGGCAAATGCTTGGGTCAACTTGGGCCGCCCGGCCCAGTCCGATTGAGTGCGTTGGCGCGAATGCCTGCGCCGGGACCGGGGCTTGTCGGTTGTGTGCCCGGCCCCATGGTGTATCTCGGTGTCCTGGCGCGGGGGGCACGCCATGACACGCAAGTCCTCCCAACAGTGGGCCGCGTACGCGGCTCGCCGCACCGGCTCCTGCGAACCTGCCCGTCGGCGGAAATTCGGTGGCGAGCGCCGGACGCCAACAGAGTTCCAGGTACATATTAGCGTCGCTCGACATTTCCGCCTGCGGGCTGTGCCCGGCGTGATCTGGTGGCACACCCCCAATGGCGAACTCCGCAACAAGTCTGTCGCCGCCAAGTCGAAGGCGATGGGTGTGCTTGCCGGCGTGCCGGATCTCGTCTTGCTGCATGAGGGTCGTGCCTACGGGCTTGAATTGAAAACCAGCACGGGCCGCGTCAGTGCGGAACAGCGCGCCGTGCTCGCCGCGTTCGAGCAAGCCGGTGCGTTTACCGCCGTGGCATTTAACGTCGAGGCCGCGCTTGAGATCCTGAGAGCGTGGGGCCTGCTGCGCGGTCAATCCGGAGAGCCATGAAGTAATAGAAGTCGTTGCTGCTCAGCAAAGCGGCCTCTGCCGTTTGAGGCCAGTTCGGTGCCACGACGCGATGATGAGAGAGAAGGTGAAGCGGGGGCTGACCATAGGCGAGGCCGCCGAATACTGCGGCGTTTCGGTCAGCGCCTACCGGTCCTGGATGCAGCAGGGGCTGGTGCCGGCGTACTGGCCGGGAACGCGGCGCATCGATCGGCTGGCGCTTGACGACGCTCTCGATAAGATGTCCGGGCGCGGTGAGCCGACCGCGAAGATTTCGAAGTTCGACGCCTGGAAGGCAGGTCAAGATGCGGCATAATCTCGAACACGTCCACGCGGTCCGCAAGCGCCTCGCTAACGGTACCGTTGCGACATACTACTATCATCGGCGTACCCGGAAGCGCATCCATGGCGAACCGGGGACGCCTGAGTTCCTGGCTTCGTACGTCGAGGCCGGCAAGGTCGAGCGACCAGTCGGCAGCCAGACCCTCGGTGACCTCGTCCAGCGCTATCGGCAGTCGCGGGACTTCGCCGCAAAGGCGGCGCGTACTCGCGAGTCCTACGACGTGCACCTCGCTCAAATCGCAGCACTTTGGGGCGCGATGCCGCTCGACGTGGTCGATGACCGCAGCTTCCGCAAAGGTGTGAAGGAAGAACGTGATCGCATCGCTGAACGCTCCGAACGTCATGCCGACTACTTCGTGTCGGTGCTTTCGATCGTCCTGAGCCATGCTGTTGACGATGGCACTATTGATCACAACTACGCCAAGGGCGTGCGCCGGCTCTACAAGGCCAACAGGGCGGACAAGGTCTGGTCCGATGCGGACATCGCGACGTTCCTGGGCGTGGCGTCACTTGAACTTGCCCTCGCCCTCCGTCTGGCCCTCGATACCGGTCAGCGACAGGGCGACCTTCTCCGTTTGCCTTGGTCTGCTTTCGACGGCAGCACGATTTCGCTTCGGCAGTCGAAGACAGGGGTGTCAGTCACGATCCCATGCACAACCGAACTCCTTTCCGTGCTTGAGGCGGCTCCCCGCCGCTCGACACTTATCCTCACGAACTTGCGCGGCAAGCCTTGGACGTCCGATGGGTTCCGGACGAGCTGGCACAAGGCGGTCAAGGCTGCGGGCATTAGAGGTGTGACGTTCAACGACCTTCGCGGCACGGCTGTCACCCGGCTGGCGGAAGCCGGCTGCACCGTGCCTGAGATCGCAAGCATCACAGGGCACACGTTGAGAAGCGCAACGACGATCCTCGAACGTTATCGGGCGCGCACGCGGAAGCAGGCGTCGGCGGCGATCGAGAAGCTCGACGAGCACCGCCGAAAGCGAACGTCGTGAGAACGTTTGTTGTAAACTGGGGTGTAAACTGCTCCGAGTGTGTCGGGAACTGTTCTCGTAACCCATTGAAATGATTGGTGGGCGATGAAGGGCTCGAACCTTCGACCCGCTGATTAAGAGTCAGCTGCTCTACCAACTGAGCTAATCGCCCTTTTACCGAAGGCCGGCGTGTCGCTCGGGTCTGCGGGGCAGAGGGGCGAGTGGGTTCCGGAAAATCAGTAAGCGCGCTCGATACCACTTGTCTCAGGTGATGTCCAGCGGTCGGTGAGGGGGTGGGAATGCGCTTTGTCTCGCTGTGCCAGGCGTTACGACTCGCGGGTGCCGGAGGGCGGCAGGCGAAGGATGGCGCGGGCTTCCGCGAGGGTGGCGGCGGGCGCGCCGGCGGCTGTGACGCGGGGCCAGGTGACGGCGTCCGGGGCGGCGGCCAGTTGGGCGTCGACGACGGCTGGGGTGGCATCGGATGCATCGCCGGTGCGTTGTGAAACGCGTGAACGCAGGGTTTCGGGTGGCGCCTCGAGCCAGAGCCCGGAGAAGGGCGCGGCGGCGGCGGTTGCTACCTGCCGGGCCTGGCTGCGTTCGGCTGCTTTGGAAAAGACGGCATCTAGGATGACGCTGTGGCCGGCCGCGAGGATGCGGCGGGCCTTGTCAAAGAGGATGGCATAGACGGCGTCACTTGCCTCGCGTGTGTAGCTGGCGGGCGGGAGGCGGGTGGTCTGGGAAACGCCGAAGAGGCGCTTTCGTTCGACGTCGCTGCGCAGGACGACGGCGCCGGGGCAGGGGGCGACGTCGGGGGCGAGGGCGCGGGCAAGGGTGGTCTTGCCGGTGCCGGAAAAGCCGCCGACGGCGATCAGGCGGGGGGAAGGGGGGGAGAGATAGGCCTCGGCGCGTTCGAAATAGGCGTGTGATTCACGGCGTGCGTGCTGGCGCGCCGCGGGTGCGGCGAGGGCTGCGCGCTGATTTGCGACCATGGCGCGGATCGCGGCGCGCAGGCTGAGGAACAGGGGAAGGAGGGCCGGCGCGTCGAGGTCCGCGTCGTTTTTGCGGTGGTCCAGGTAGCTATTGAAGATGGCGTTGGCGGGGGTGCGGCAGGCCTTCATGTCGAGGTCCATGAGAAGGAAGGCCAGATCATAGAGGCGGTCGACGGTGCGCAGCGCGTCATCGAATTCGATGGCATCGAAGAGGCGGGGCAGGGCGTTGATGACAACGATGTTGGCGAGGTGGAGGTCGCCGTGGGCCAAGCAGACGTGGCCGGCGGCTGCGCGTGCATCAAGCAGCGCGCGATTGGCTTCGAGGTGGGCTCTTGCGCGTGTTTCCCAGTCATTGAGCCGCTGCGGTGCATTGACGAAGCCGTCGCTCAGGCCGGAGTTTCGAAGGTTGGTGATGGTGTCGGCGAGGCGTGTTGTCCCGTCGGGTGAGGGGGCGGGGACGGCTTTGTCGTGGTAGGCGACAATGGCGCTGGCGACACGTTCGGCCAGGGCGCTGTCGAGTTCGCCGCGGGCTGCGATTGCGCTCAACAGTTGAGCCTGATCGAAACGGGTCATGATCAGGGCCCATTCGACCGGTTCGCCGGCACCGTTGAAGGCGAGTTCACCATTGCACTCCCGGGTGATGGGGATGACGCCGGTGTAGATTTCGGCTGCGAATGGGTGGTTGATCTCGAATTCGTTTGTGAGCGCGGCGCGTCTTTTCTCAAGGGTTGAGAAGTCCATGTAGGGATAGCGTACAGCGCGTTTGATCTTGATGGCGCGGGTGCCTGCGAGGAAGACGAGGGCGCCGTGCGTTTCGATGATCTCGACGGTGGCGGGATGGTCGTCGTAGCTTTCCGGGGCGGAAAGGAAGTGGATCACGCTGTGCTGGTCGGTCGTCGTCGCCGGGGAGTCATCATCCTGCATGGGGCCAGTCCATTCGATGAGAAGTGGCGCGGCATCCCGTCCATACTTAAGTCAAAGATTAGGGTTTGGCTTGATCGAGATCAACGTGGCTGGTGGAAGGCTGGGGTAGTTCTGGCCACTTCACTGGAGCGCGGAGGCCCGCCATGACATATCAAACAATTCTTCTCCATCTTGACGAGCCGGAACGGGTGAGCGGCATGCTGGAGGCAGGATGCGGGCTCGCGCGGAAATTCGAGTCGCACCTGACCGGGCTTGGGGTCTATGTCCCGGTGGTCGTCGCGGCGGGTGCCACGGCGAGCTATGGGCCGGAAATTGTCGCGGCGCATCGCGAAGAGTGGGAGGCGGAAGCCGCCAGGATTGAAGAGAAGTTTCGTCAGGCGTGCGCCAACCAGTCGTTCACGTCGGAGTGGCGGATCGTCGACGGTGGCTATCAGCCGATGGCTGCGACGGTGGCGAAGCAGTGCGGTACGGCTGACATCCTTGTTGTTAGTCAGGGCATGGAGCTGGCAGGCTTCGGGCGCGATGATCTGCCCGAGCGGGTCGTGCTCGAGGGCGGGCGGCCGGTGCTTGTTATCCCGCGCGCGGGGCATTATCCGACGATCGGTGAGCGGGTGCTTGTTGCCTGGAATGGAAAGCGGGAGGCAACGCGGGCGATCTTTGACGCGCTGCCGCTGCTGAAGCGGGCGGCGGACGTCAAGGTGCTGGCGGTCGAGAGCGGGCGCAAGGGGGAAGACGTCGATTTCCCGGCGGCTGAGATTGCCGCCGCGCTGGCGCGTCACGGTGTCAAGGTGGAGGCGGCGCGCACGGTGCTTGAAGGCGGTGCGGCGATTGGGGACGAGTTGCTCAACCGGGTTTCGGATGAGGGGCGCGATCTGCTCGTCATGGGGTGTTATGGCCATTCGCGGATGCACGAATTCATTTTCGGCGGCGTGACGCGCGACATTCTCGGCAACATGACGGTGCCGGTTCTCCTGTCACACTAAGGCAGTAAAAAGGTCATTAGTTTGCCTGCCGGGGGGGGCCAGGGCTTGTCCTGTCACTTGGCTTGGGTGAGGTGTGCAAATGACCATTCGCAATCTGTCGGCCATCTTCAATCCGCGTGCCGTAGCGCTGATCGGGGCGAGCAATCGTGAGGGAAGCGTCGGCACGTGGCTTGCGCGCAATCTGCTCGACGGCGGGTTCGAGGGGCCGATCCATTTCATCAACCCAAAGGGAGGGGAGGTTGCCGGCAGGCCGTGTCTAACGTCCATCGAGGCGCTGCCGGAGGGCGTTGATCTGGCGATTATCGCGACGCCGTCGGCTGCGGTACCCGAGGTTGTCGAGAGACTTGCGGCAAAGGGTGTCGGCGGGGTGGTGTGTATCACCGCAGGACTTTCCGCTGACGCCAAGCAGCGCATTCTCGATGCCTCGAAACCGACCTGCCTGCGCATGATCGGGCCGAACTGCCTCGGGATATTGCTGCCCGGGATCGGGCTCAACGCCAGCTTTGCACACAAGCCCGCGCCCAAGGGACGGCTCGCCTTCATCTCGCAGAGTGGCGCGCTGGTGACGGCGATCATCGACTGGGCGCAGAACCGCAAGGTCGGGTTCAGCCACGTCATCTCGGCAGGAGATATGACGGACGTCGATTTCGGCGATCTGATTGACTATCTGGCGGGAGACCGGGAGAGCCGGGCGATCCTGCTCTACATGGAAGCCCTGACGAACGCGGCGAAGTTCATGTCGGCTGCGCGGCGGGCGGCGCGCTCGAAGCCGGTGATCGTCGTCAAGTCGGGGCGGAACGCGACGGCGGCGAAGGCTGCCATGTCTCACACGGGCGCGCTGGCGGGGTCGGACGAGGCCTATAATGCCGCGTTTCGCCGGGCAGGCGTGCTCAGGGTCGATGACCTGGAGCAACTTTTCGAGGCGGTTGAGATCCTGAGCATCGCGCCGCGGCTGCACGGCGAGCGGTTGATGATCGTCACCAACGGTGGCGGTGCGGGGGTGCTCGCGGCCGATCGGCTCGCGGACCTCGATGGAACGCTGGCGACACTCGATCCGGCAACGCGCGATGCGCTCTCCCCGCTGATGTCACCGGGGTGGTCGGCTGCCAATCCCGTCGACCTCGTCGGCGATAGCGGGCCGGAGCGTTACCATCATGCGCTCGAGCATCTGTTGCGGGACGAGGCCAGCGATGCGCTGCTGGTGATGTATTGCCCGACAGCGCTCTCTTCGAGTGAGGACATCGCGCAGCGTGTTGTTGAGACGGCCAAGGCTGCGGGGGGCCGGAAACCGGTCCTGACGAACTGGCTTGGCGAGGGGACGGTCGGGCCGGCGCGGCGGCTGCTGGAAGAGAGCGGGATGCCGACGTTTGCGACGCCGGGGCAGGCGGTGCGGGGCTTCATGCATCTGGTGCGCCACAGGCGGGCGCTGGAGGAATTGATGCGCGCGCCCGGCGAGGAGCCGGCGGTGGGGCGGCGGGATGATGGGGCGGTTGAGGAGATTATCACCGGGGCGCTGGCGCAGGGGCGCAGCGTTCTCTCAGGGGCGGAATCAAAACAGATCCTGGCTGCCTATGGCATTCCGATGGCACTGGCCGAGGTTGCGTCGAGCGATCATGCGCTGCGCGCGCTTGCCGGACGCATCATCGCGGAACATGGGGCGGCGGCGCTGAAGATCCTGTCGGATGATATCTCACACAAGTCGGATGTCGGTGGCGTTCGGCTCGATCTCGGTTCGGTTGAGGCGGTGATGGAGGCGGCGGGGGATATGCGGCGGCGGATCGGTGAGCTTCGGCCCGATGCGCGGCTTGACGGGTTCACGCTCGAGCCGATGATCACGCGCCCCAACGCGCATGAACTCCTGATCGGCATGACGGTTGATGCAACCTTTGGCCCGATGGTTCTGTTTGGTGCCGGGGGGACGTCGGTGGAGGTGGTCAAGGATACGGCAACATCGCTTGTGCCGGTGGATGGTCAGCTTGCCCGCGATATGATGGCGAGAACGCGGATCAGCGCCCTTATGGCTGGCTATCGCGACCGCCCGGCGGTCGACCTTGATGGTGTCGCGCGGGTCATCATGAGCGTGAGTGATCTTGTGCTGCGCCACGAAGCCATCCGCGAAATCGACATCAATCCGCTGCTCGCCGATGAGCGCGGTGTGGTGGGGCTCGATGCCCGCATGAGGATTGCCGATCCTTTGGGTGAGCCGAGAACGGCGCTGAGTGTGCGACCCTATCCGAGCGAATGGGAACGGCGGCGGATGGTGGGGGAACTGGGTGAGGTGTTGTTTCGCCCCATTCGGCCGATGGACGAGCGGCTTGCGGATCAGTTTGTCGCCCGGCTCGAGCCCGGTGATGTGAGGATGCGGCTGATGGCGCCGCGTAAATCGTTCTCGCACGCCTTCATCGCGCGGCTGACGCAGATCGACTATGCGCGTGAGATGGCGTTCGTCGCGCTCAAGCCGGAGGGCGGGGAGTTGCTCGGGATCGTGCGACTGATCGCGGATCCTGACTATGTGCGGGGCGAGTACGCTGTCATTGTGCGCTCTGATCTCAAAGGCGCGGGCCTTGGGTGGGCGCTGATGGAGCAGATCATCGCGTATGCCCGCCAGGAAGGGCTCGAGGAGATCTTCGGGTCGGTTCTGGCGGAGAATACGACGATGATTCGGATGTGCCGGGAACTTGGGTTCGAGGTGCGCCGCCAGCCGGATGACCCGACCCTTGTCGAGGTTGTGCTGCGGCTCGAGGCGTCGTGACGTCCGGTCAGGTCGCCAGAGTGTCGGGCAGTGGGATGCCGGCTTCGGCTGCGAGGCCCTCGATTTGCGCCAGGACATCCTCGTGGAGGATGAGGCCGTCTGCCAGGGCAGCCTTCTTGAGGGCAAGGCCGCGGGCGCCGGGCAGGCGGACGGGCCGGCTCGGGTCGGCGGGAGGATTTTCGCGGCACGCGCGGACCAGCCAGTCCAATTCCCGGTTGAAGCCGTCCAGGCCGCCGAAGGCGCGCGGGTCGGAGACGCGGACGACAAAGGTCGCGCCCCAGTCGGTTGGTTGCTCAGCGCGGCCGTAGGCGGCGAGGCCACCGGTCATGGCTTCGACGAGGAGGGCGAGGCCATAGCCCTTGTGGCCAACGTCGGTGCCGCCGAGCAGCTGGATGGTGCCGGGGGGTATCGTTTCGAGGACGCCGGGGTCGTCGGTTGGGCGGCCGTCGGCATCAAGCAGCCAGGGAGCGGGGAAGCGTTTGCCCTGCTTGGCGAGGCGCGCGGACATGCCGTTGGTGGTGATCGAGGCGGAGATGTCGATCATGATCGGGTCGCCGCCCGTCGGGATGGCGAAGGCGAGGGGGTTGGGGGTAAAGGTCGGGCGGGTGCCACCAAACGGGGCGACAGTTGCGACGGAGGGGTCGGAACTCAGGATTTCGACGATGAAGCCCTCACGCGCGGGGGCTTCGAGGTAGGCTGCAAGACAGGCGATGTGGCCGGACTTGCGCACCGTGATGGTTGCCGTGCCGTAGGTTTTCGCGGCGATGCTTGCCGCCTTGACGGCCTCGTGCGTGAGCCAGGGGCCGGGCAGATTGTTGCCGTCCCAGAGTTTGGCCGCGGGAAAGTCCGAAATCAGCGTCACGGTCCCGTCCTTGGCCAGGACCCCTTCGTCGACCTTGCGGGCGTAGGGGCCGAGAAGCGCCAGGCCGTGGGTGTCGTGGCCGAGGAGATCGCCTTCGACGAGGGTGGCGGCGACGGCCTCGGCCTTGTCGCCGGCAAGCCCGCGGGCGGTGAGAAGGCGCTTGGCCCAGTCGGTCAAGGCGTGAGGCTGATAGGCGGCTGGCATGGCGGCGGGCTCCCGGGGACTGTCAGGCGAGATGGGTTTTCGATGTGGTTTCTGATCGGCCTATCATTGCTGCCGGACCTCGTCCACGCCCGCTTCAGGGGCCGCAATATGCGGGACGGGATTATGAGGCGCTTGGTGCTTGACCTTGGGCGCGGTTTGGCGTACGTCACAGGGCCTTGCGGGACACAATCGTGTCTCCCGAGCGGGTGTAGCTCAGTTGGTTAGAGCGCCGGCCTGTCACGCCGGAGGCCGCGGGTTCGAGTCCCGTCACTCGCGCCATTTCTCTTATCCAAAAAATCAGCAATATATCAATATTCTGCGTCGGACGTGCGGTCCGTCGGGCCGGTTTTTCGCGCGCGCTGCGACGGGGCTGTACCGCGTCCGTGCCTGGTCCGTGTCTGTCCCTTTTGGGGACCGTATTTCTCAGGTCGCGGCGGCGCGTGGACCGGTTTTGCCGGCGAACAGGTCACGCTGTTTCTTGAGCGTGCGGACCAAATGATCGGACAGGGCCCGAACGCGGGCGGACTTTGCGAGATTGCGCGGCGTCAGCACCCAGATTGCCGTCTCGAGTTCTTCCTGTGGCGGGGCAAGGCGGATCAGGCGGTCGTCGAGATCACCCAGAAAACAAGGCAGGACGGCCATGCCCATGCCGGCGGCTACGAGGTCGCGGGCGGCGACGAAGCTGTTGGCGCGGGCGGCAATCGGGTTGCGGGTCTCGATCTCGGTCATCCAGTTGAAGGCGGGTGAATTGGCGAGGTCGTGATGGATGCCGATCCATACGGTGTCGGGTGCAAACGGGTCGGGGTGGGCCTTGGCCTGGGCAGGGGTCGCATAGATGGCAAAGCTCATCGGTGCGATGTTGCGGCCGATCAGTTGTTTGGGGGGATTGCGAGAGGGGCGGATGGAGATGTCCGCGCCGAGGCGTACGAGATCGACGCGGGTGTTGGTGACCAGCAGGTCGATGACGATTTCGGGGTGGTGCTCGCGGAAACTGCGGAGCGGCTCGATCAGGACGTTATCTGCGATCGAATCTGTCGTGGTCAGGCGGATCGGGCCGGACAGTTTCAGGTCCTGGCCGAGGATTGTCCGGCGGATCTCGATGACGGCGTCGTCGATCGGGCGGGCCGCCAGGAGGAGGGCTTCGCAGGCCGGGGTTGGGCGCATGCCGGTTGGCTGACGGTCGAACAAGGTGACGTTATGGTTCTTTTCGAAGGCGTCGATGCGGCGCAGGACGGTTGCGTGATTGAGGCCGACGGCAGTGGCTGCGCGACTGGCGGAACCAGTGCGGGCGACGGCAAGTATAATCTGGAGGTCATCCCAATCGAGCTTGTGCATCACCGCACAGCTTTACATGAGGAATGATCATTCTAAATACCAAATTTCGTCGTTAGACTAAACGCGACGCGGATCAATGTTCAAAGGATGGTGACGATGAAGAAGTTGGTTGTTTTGGCGGTTGGTGCCGCCCTACTTGCCAGCACCAGTGGTGCAGGCTTTGCCGACAAGCTTGAAGGTGCCGTGAAGGCACGCCAGTCCTATTACCAAGTTGTGCTGTTCAACGCCTCCCCGCTGTTCGCGATGATGAAGGGCAGTGCAGAATATGACGCCGAGACGGCGCAGATGCATGCTGACAACCTGAAGACACTGTCGGCACTCAAGAACGGTGCGATGTGGCCGAAGGGGTCGAGCAAGACAGACCTGCCCGGCAAGACGCGCGCGTTGGCGGCGATCTGGGAAGACGGCTCGAAAATCGGCGAGAAGGGGGCTGCATACCGCAAGGCCGTCGCCGAATTGGCGGACGCTGCGGGACAGGGCAAGGACGCGATGGTGGAGAAGATGAAGGCCGTGGGCGCTACGTGCTCGGCCTGTCACAAGGACTATCGCGCGAAGGAATTTTGAGACTTTCGCTTTCAGCTTCGCGATGCGGAAGACGGCGCGCTTGATTTCAAGCGCGCCGTTTTTTCTTTGTAAATCAGCTCTCGCGGGCGCGGTTGGCGCTGCGGACGGGCACGCCGAAACGGTCATGGCACACGTCTGCCAATTCGCTGACACCCTGGCGGATGTCGTCGGGCGAGGGGGAGGCATAGCACAGGCGGATATGGCGATTGCCCTCGGGGTGGTGGACGGACCATTCGGGGCCGGGGTTGACGGCTATGCCGGCTGCGTTTGCGACTTTCGTCAGTTCGCTCGTATCGACCGTGTCAGGAAACTTGACCCACAGGAAGATGCCGCCTGGTGGGTCGGCGAACTCGACCGTGGTGCCGAAGTTTTCGTTGAGTGCCTCGATCAGCACGTCACGCTTGTTCTCGAGAAGCTTGATGAGGTTGGCGAGGTGGGCGTCGAAGTATTTCGGGCAGAATTCAGCCAGTGTCATCTGTTCGAGCATGCCGGAGCCTGCGTCCGATTTGCAGGCAATGGCGCGGGAGAGAAACGGCCACTTGGCGACGAGGTAGCCGACGCGCAGCGCGGGGGCGATGGACTTCGAGAAGGTGCTCGTGAAGATCGTGCGGCCGGTTTCATCGAGCGCGTAGATCGCAGGCGGGCGTTCGCCGGTCCAGATCAGGTCGGAATAGCACTCATCCTCGAAGATCGCAGTGTCATGGGCTGCGGCGAGGCGCAGCATCTCCTGGCGGCGGTCGAGCGGCATGATGGTCGCCGTCGGGTTCTGTACGGTCGGGATGGTGTAGATGTATTTGGCTTTTTTGCCCTGGGCGGCGAGATCGGAGAGGGCGCGCTCAAGCTGGTCCATGCGCATGCCGCCCTCGTCGAGTTCGAGGGAGATCATGTCACACTTGAGACGTTCAAGACGGCGCAGGACGCCGCCGTAGTTTGACTGTTCGACGATGACGGTGTCGCCGGGGGCGAGCATGACCCGGTTGACGAGGTCGATTGCGGGCGAGGAACCGGAGGTGACGAGGATTTCGTCGGTGGTGCATTTGATGCCGGCCTGGCGGTCGAGCTTGTCGCGCAGCCATTCGCGCAGCGGCATGTAGCCCTGGGGGCCGTGGCCGACATTGTAGAAGGCGAGGCTCTGGGCTTCGCGGGTGAGGACGTCGCGGGCGCAGTCGGCGAGTTGGCTGGCGACGATTGATTCTGGTGCGTTATGTCCGCCAACGAAGTTGTGACGGGCGAAACCGGTCCATTTGCCCGCGGGCGCGGGGAGGTTGTCGACGACGTGGGTGTCGAAATCGAAAGCGGTCAAGGTTGATCTCCGGCGGGTTGGATGTGGTTTGCCGGAGCTTTGCGGCCCAGGCGGGGCGAACGCAAGCAGGGTGATGATGGATGAGCGGGCGGGGTGGTTTTGATCGGCTGGCGGACGGATGCCGGTCGCGATGAGACAGCAGGTGGGGGGCGTTGCGGGCCATTTGGGTGGGCCCGCAACGCCTCGCCTGTCGATTGCCGCTTAGGTCAGTTCATCGCCTTCTTGAGGCCCATGGCCATCTTGTCGACGAGTTCGTCGATGTGGGCGCGCTGGGCGACCAGCGGTGGGGCAAGGATGCCGGCGTCGCCGGTGAACTTCACATGGAGGCCGTCCCAGAAAAGCTTCTTCTGCATTTCCGTGCCGGAGGCGCCTGGATCGCGGCCGGGCAGTTCGACGTCGATCGCCGCCATCAGGCCGTAGCCGCGGATGTCCTTGACGACTTCGATGTCCTTCAGCGTCCAGACCTGCTCGAGGAAGTAGTCCGAGAGGGCTGCGGCGTTTTCGAAGAGGCCTTCGTCCTCGTAGATCTTCAAGGTGGCGATGCCGGCGGCGCAGGCGGCGGGATGGGCGGAATACGTATAGCCGTGGAAGAACTCGATGCCGCCGTTGCCGGCCTCGACAACGGTTTCATAGATCTCGTCCCTGACGGCAACGGCGCCCATCGGCTGGGCACCGTTGGTGATGGCCTTGGCCATGGTCATGATGTCCGGCGTGACGCCGAAGGCGTGGGCTGCGAAGGGTTTGCCGAGGCGGCCGAAGCCGGTGATGACTTCATCGAAGACAAGCAGGATGCCGTGCTCGTCGCAGATCTCGCGCAGGCGCTCGAGGTAGCCGACCGGCGGGACCAGGCAACCGGTGGAACCGGCGACGGGCTCGACGAAGCAGGCTGCGATCGTGTTGGCGCCGTAGGTGTCGACGAAGCGCTGAAGGTCGTTGGCGAGGTCAACGCCACCGTGCGTCGGGCGGCCCTTCTGGAAGCGGTTTTCTTCAAGCCAGGTGTGGCGCAGGGTGACGACGTAGGGCATCGTCAGGGGAAAGACGTTGCGGTTCTTGACCATGCCCGACAGCGAGACGCCGCCAATGTTGACGCCGTGGTAGGCGCGCTCGCGGCTGACCATGCGGATGCGGCCGGGTTCGCCGCGCGCGTTGTTGTAGGCCATCGCGATCTTCAGTGCGGTATCGATCGCCTCGGAACCGGAGTTGGCGAAGAAAACGTGGTTCATTTCTTCCGGGAGCAGGCGCGCGACCATGCGGGCCAGTTCGAATGAGCCGGGGTGGCCGAGCTGGAAGTGGGGGGTGTAATCATTGAGCTTGAGCTGGGCGTAGACGGCCTCGGAAATCTCGGGCCGGCCGTGGCCGCAGGCGACGTTGAAGAGGCTCGATGAGCCGTCGAGAATCTTGCCGCCGTTCTGGTCCCACAGGTAACAACCTTCGCTTTTGACGACGAGGCGGGGATTTTCCTTGAACTCTTTATTCTGGGTAAAAGGGAGCCAGTGTTCTTCGAGTGAGTTGGCGGTGAATTGCATCGGGGTCTCCAAGGCTGGACGCGCTGCTGCGGTTAATCTCAAATTTCTACGTTATTCCGATCCGGTTGGGTATGGGGGAGAAGAGCGCAATCCGCTGCTTGTTTGGGCAACTTGGTGCGTGCTAGTCGTCTGGCGCCTGAGGGCAGGGGCGGGCGATCGCGTTTTCGGGCCATGGGAGGGAGTTGAGGGATGCGCGTCATCGTAACGGGTGGAGCAGGTTTTATCGGCTCGGCGGTCTGCCGTGACCTGATCGGACGGGGGGGGATCGAGGTCCTCAATATCGATAAGCTCACGTACGCGGGCAATCTCGCGTCATTGAAAGAGATCGAGGCGGCGCCCGGCTATCGGTTCTTGAAGGCCGATATCTGTGACCAAGCGGCCATGAACGACGCGTTTCAGGCGTTTCAGCCGGATTGCGTGATGCATCTGGCGGCGGAGAGCCATGTCGACCGGTCGATTACGGGGGCGCGTGACTTCGTCGACACGAATATCACAGGCACTTTCGTTCTGCTGGAGGCAGCGCGCGGCTACTGGTCCAGGCTCAAGGGCCCGCGTGCGGAGGGCTTTCGGTTCCTGCATGTGTCGACGGATGAGGTCTACGGGTCGCTCGGTGAGACGGGATTATTCTCTGAATCAACGGCTTACGACCCAAGTTCGCCCTATTCGGCCTCGAAGGCTGCAGCGGACCACCTCGCGAGCGCCTGGCAGCGCACGTACGGCCTGCCGGTTGTCATGTCGAACTGCTCGAATAACTACGGGCCGTATCACTTCCCGGAAAAACTCATTCCGCTGATTATCCTGAACGCGCTGCACGGCAAGCCGTTGCCGGTTTATGGCGCGGGTGAGAATATCCGTGACTGGCTCTACGTCGGGGACCATGCCAACGCACTGTTCACGATCGCGACCAAAGGCACGCCCGGCGAGAAGTACAACGTGGGCGGGCGCAATGAGCGGCGCAATATCGATGTGGTTCGGCGGATCTGTGCGCTGCTTGATGAGTTGAGGCCGCAAGGGGCGCCGCATGATCGGTTGATTGAGTTCGTTGCGGACCGGCCCGGGCACGATCAGCGCTACGCGATCGATGCCGGCAAGCTTGAAGAGGCGCTTGGCTGGCGGGCGGAAGAAACGTTCGACACCGGGATCGAGAAGACGGTGCGATGGTATCTCGACAATGAATGGTGGTGGCGGCCGTTGCGCGAGAAAGTCTACCAGGGCGAGCGGCTCGGGTTGGTTGACGGGGATGAGGCTGCGCCAAACTAGAGGCTCGTCTCGCGGCAGGCGCATCAGGGACAGATTAGGGGAGCGGTATGAAGGGCATCATTCTGGCAGGGGGTGCCGGCACGCGGCTGCATCCGATGACGATTGCAGCTTCAAAGCAGCTTCTGCCCGTCTATGACAAACCGATGATCTACTATCCGCTCTCGACGCTGATGCTGGCGGATATTCGCGACATCCTGCTCATTTCGACGCCTCAGGACCTGCCGGTTTTCAAGAAGCTGCTGGGGGATGGCGCGAAGTGGGGGATCTCGCTCACGTATGCCGAGCAGCCGCGGCCGGAGGGGCTGGCGCAGGCTTTCATTATCGGCGCTGATTTCGTCGGAGGCTCGCCCAGTGCGCTGGTGCTCGGCGATAACATGTTCTTCGGGGCGGGTCTGACGGAGCGCCTCGCGCGGGCGCGGGCGCGGGAGACGGGGGCGACCGTATTCGGCTATAAGGTGCGCGATCCGGAACGCTATGGGGTGGTGAGCTTCGATGCGGCGGGGCGGGCAACCGACATTGTCGAGAAGCCCGCGCAGCCGAAGTCGCGGTGGGCGGTGACGGGGCTTTATTTCTACGATGAGGCGGTTGTGGATATTGCCCACAACGTAAAGCCGTCGGCGCGCGGTGAACTCGAGATCACGGACGTCAACCGGGCCTATCTTGAGCGTGGCGCAGTTGAATGTGGAGCAGCTCGGGCGCGGGTATGCCTGGCTTGATACGGGCACGCCGCAGTCGTTGCTGGAGGCGGGGCAGTTCGTTGAGACGATCGAGCAGCGGACCGGCCAGAAAGTTGCGAGCCCGGAAGAGATCGCGTTCGAACAAGGCTTCATCGACCGGGTGCAATTGAAGCGGCTTGGCGAGGAACTCGGCAAATCCAGTTACGGGCAATACCTGATCGAGATTGCTGAAGAGGGGGGCGATGCGTGCGGATCCTCGTAACGGGAGGCTCAGGGCAACTCGGCCAGGCGCTGGGGGAGATTGCAGGCGCGGGGCAGGGGGATGAGCAACGCACGCTCGTCTTTACGGATCGCACGGAGATCGATCTCGCGCGCCCTGAGACGATTGCTCCGGCCCTGGCGCGGCACGCGGCGGATGTGGTGATCAATGCGGCGGCCTACACGGCGGTGGACCAGGCGGAAGACGAGCCGGAACTGGCGTTCGCGGTCAATGCCGAGGCGGTTGGAGAGCTTGGCCGATGCGTGGCGCAGCGGGGCGGGCGGGTGATCCACGTCTCGACCGACTATGTGTTTGATGGGACGAAAGAGGCCGCGTACGTCGAAGACGATCCGATCGCGCCGCGCAGTGTTTATGGGCGCTCGAAGGCTGCGGGGGAAGCTGCGCTGCGCGAGGCGCTGGCCGCGCATGTCATCGTGCGCACGGCCTGGGTCTACAGTCCGTTCGGGCACAACTTCGTGCGGACGATGCTGAGGCTTGGTGAAATGCGCGACGAGGTTCGTGTGGTCGCCGATCAGTGGGGGTCGCCGACGGCAGCGCATGATCTGGCGCGCGGGCTTTTGGCGGTGTGCGACACCTGGGAGTTGCCCGGGGCGGGGGAGACCGGGCTTGGTGAGACGTTTCATCTGGCAGGTTCGGGGGAGACGCATTGGGCCGATGTCGCGCGGGAGGTGTTCCAGGCGAGCCGGGCGGCGGGGGGACCTGTGGCCAAGGTCGTCGATATCACCTCGGACGAGTGGCCCGCCAAGGCGCCACGACCCGCCAACTCGCGACTTTCGAGTGAGAAATTCACCCGGACGTTCGGCTATCGGGCGCCGGACTGGCGCCAATCCCTCATGACAACGGTTGTCAGGATCGTTCGCGCCAGGGGCGTGTAACGGGTGGGACGGCAGGCTAAAGGGTGTGGCATGACAGGCTCCGCACTCAGTCCTCAGAGCGCAATCGATGACAAATGAAAAGCCCCGCGGGTTCTTCGGCTGGCGGGTGATGTGGGCTGCGTTCGTTCTGGCCGGGTTCGGCTGGGGCCTCGGCTTCTATGGGCCACCGATCTACCTTTATGCCGTGGCCGAGCGGACCGGCTGGCCGCTCGAGCATGTCTCGCTGGCGGTCACCGTGCACTTCCTTTCAGGCGCAATCATCGTCCTCAATCTGCCGCGGCTTATTCGTCGCGCCGGCGTTGCGCCGGTTGTGGGGGGCGGGGCGCTCAGTGTCGCAATCGGCATTATCGGGTGGTCAGTCGCCGAGGAGCGCTGGCAGCTCTATCTCGCGGCCATGCTGACGGGTGGCGGCTGGGTGACGATGAGTGCTGCGGGCATCAATGCGATTATCGCACGTTGGTTCGACCGGCATCGCCCGGTGGCCCTGTCGATGGCCTACAACGGGGCGGGCGTCGGCGGCGCGCTGTTGGCGCCGATCTGGGCGTTTCTCATCGGATGGTCGGATTTCACGACGGCTGCGCTGATCATTGCCAGCGTTACGGTGGTGGTGGTGTGGTTCTTGTCGGCGCGCTATTTCGCGGTTTCGCCCGAGCAGATTGGTCAGGCAATCGACGGCGATCAGGTTGGGGAGAGGCAGGTGCGCCCGGCGGGGGGCGGTCTCGATGTGTTGCCCGGGCGCCGTTTGATGGCGCATCCCGCGTTCCTTACGCTGGTTGCGGGGATGACGATCGGCATGTTTGCCCAGCTCGGGCTGGTCTCTCATCTCTATTCGCTGCTGGTGCCGAGCCTTGGGGTCAGGGGGGCGGGTTTGACGCTGGGGGCTGCGACGGCGATCGCCATCGTCGGGCGTATGGGGACGGCGTGGGCGATGTCGGGGGGCGCTGATCGGCGCAACTTCATGGCGGCGAGCTATGTTGTGCAGGCGGTTGGCAGCGCGCTGTTTGTGATGTTCGCGGATAGCGTTGTCGAGATCACGATCATTGCAGCGCTGCTGTTCGGCCTTGGGATTGGCAACGCGACCTCGTTGCCGCCACTCATTGCGCAAAAGGAATTTGCGCCAAGTGACGTCCTGCGGGTCATTTCGCTATTGATTGCGACCAGTCAGGCGACATCGTCGCTGGCGCCGACGCTGTTCGGATGGGTGCGGGAGGTGGCGCGGGGGGCTGGCGTTGTCGCGCCACTTGGCGTTGATCTCGAATTCACGGCGCTGTTCGGGCTGATTGCGGCGATACAACTCCTGGCGGCAGCCGCGTTCCTGATCGGGCGCGGGCTTGCCGGGCCGCGCGAGGGGAGAGGCCGCGCACAATCGTGACGTGAGCCGCTGTGACGTGAGCCGCTGTGGTGGCCGGATCGATTAGAGCGGTTCAGGAATAGATGGAACCATTCTGCCGAGGTGGATTTGGTTCGAGACCGAGCCGGCTGGCGAAGTGCGTAGTGGTGCTACGGACGAGACAGACGGCGATGGTATCGGGCCAAATCCGCCCGGCCCTGCGGGTTTTAAAAGGCGCGCCGCCCACGAAGTCCGATGTTTCGGACTTCGCCAACTTTGTCTGCAAAGTCGGGAACACCCGACTTTGTGTGCGTCGGACGGCTTGACCATATCCCCGATATGCTCAGCGCCGCCCTCCTGGTGGATCGGCGCGCCTTTTAAAACAGAATTGGTTCCATCTAATCCTGAACCGCTCTAATTCCCGCTCAGATCAATCGGCTTGAAGACTTGCTGGCGCCAGCGCTTGCGTTGCCGCCAGCGGCGGTTGTTCGTTTCGCGGCGGCGAATGATCCGGTCACGGTCTCGTGGCGTTTCTGCGTGACACGGATGCGTCCGGCGCGCGGGTAATCGTCGGTTCACGGGTGACAGGGGCGGCTGGCTCAGCGCCGCCGGGTGGCAGTTCAATGCCAAGCGCCATGCGATTGGGCAGGGTGCCCGGGGCAGGTGTTGGCATGACGGTCGCGATCGGCGGGGCGCCGCCGGAACGAACGATGCGGGGGGCGCGGGCGGTGGGCTGCTGGCTGGCGGAGTATGGACTGCGGGCGCCGACGATGGCGCCGCCGGCCGCGCCTGCGCCTGCGGTTGCCGCGCTCGTGATCAGGTCTGCGTCCTCAGGGGCGCAGGCGCGACCGGGATGGCGGCGGGCCAGGGCGAGAAGGGCCACGTCGGGCTGGTCAACGGGCAGTGCGGCGTTGACGGCCTTGGTGAAGGTTGCTGCGGCGTAGCGTGAGGCGGGGCCCCAGTCACCATCGACGGCGCCGTCATAGCAACCATGGCGGCGCAGTTCGCTTTGGATGGCGCGAATGGCGGGTGCGGTCGCGACCGGGGTGGCGTTGGCGACAAGGCGTCCGCCCGTGAACAACGGCGCGGAGCCGTCATAGGGTAGGGTTGGCGGGGATAGGGTCGGCGGGGACAGGGTCGGGGGGGCGCCGGCGGCTGTATCTGCCGGGTCGGCTGAGCGGGATCGTGTGCGGGGGTTCATGACGGCGGGTAACGCGCCGGCGTTCCGTTGCCCGGCGGCCGTGTCGCTCTCGGTCAAAGCGGCGGAGATGGATCGCGACGGGGATGCGGATTTTTCCCGAGTGGCGAGGGGCTGTGCGGTGCCGTCGTGGCCGGATACGTCCTCTGAGGAGAAATCGAACGGCACGAACATGGCGGCCGCCAAGATGGCGATGGCACCCGCGCCCCAAACAACGGCCCTGGACATGGCAAACTTACTCCGACGCACTACAAAACTACTCTATCAACGCCTCACCGCGCTGTTGGTTCACTGAGCCACCCGACGCGATGGTGACACCGCTGATGCAACCTGGGCACGCGACCGAAGTGACGGTCATCCGCGGCAACCATCCGTGGGCAACCATTAGCAAGAACCACTTCCGGTTGCATCTCTTCTATAGGGACGATTGTACCATTTGGTAAATAGCTTGTCTTGCCCTGGGAGCGGCCGTGGCATCGTGACGGGTGATCCCGTCTGGAAGTGGATAAAACAAGGGCTTGTGGACAACTCGGCATCTCGCTGGGTAGTGACCTTAGGGCCACAATTTTTCTCCGTTCACACTAGGCGCCTGATGAACAGTGCATTTTTCGGCTCGAATCACGATACCAACGGTCTCGAGGGGCGTAGATCGTGTCACTTGTAAGTCGATCTACGGATGTCTTTCAGCCTGGTTATCCACAAAGGCGAGATCTAGCGGCGATACTCACCAGGACAACTTCGGATGAAATGTCTGCTGCAACGTATTAGTCAACGGCGTGCTTGAACGGTTGCCGGACGGTGTTTGGGGAAATGCCACCGGAGCTCACAGCTGTATCAATCGATAGTGTTGACCACTGACATTGCACGCAAAAGGGTATGACCTCCTCACTCAAGAAAATGTCCGCTGCGAGCGGGTTTTTGACGCGAGCTGCTCAGTTCGCGCCAGGATGCCGTTCGCTCCAAAATGGAGAGGGCAATGAGACATGCTCTGGGCGTTTTAGGCGTCCTAGCGGCTGGTGTTTTGTTAGCTGTATCAGCTGCGATGAACTGGCGTTTCGGCTATCAGCTCGGTGTCGCCGAGTTTGATAAGCTGCTTTACGCTTCTGCAAGTGCAGCAGCAGATTGTTTGAAGGCACTGGTGCCTTTTTTGATCTTTGCTGCGATCAAGAACCGAATGTGGTCCCAAGCGGCCGCTTCGACGTTGGTCTGGGTTGTCGTCACGGTTTATTCGTTGACGTCGGCACTGGGCCACGCCGCGCTTAACCGGGGAGATACCTCGGGCAAGCGTGCCACTGAGGTGCAGACCTACCAGGATCTGAGAGCCGATCTGACGCGCGCAAAGGAACAGCTTGGCTGGGTCCCTGCGCATCGTCCGGCTGCTACAGTTCAGGGGGAACTGTCTGCCCTCGAAACCAACCGGCGCTGGCGCTCAACCAATGGCTGTTCTAATGCCACGGTCGCACCGTCACGTCGTTTTTGCGAAAACCACGCAAAGTTGGGTGCGGAGCTCGCGTCTGCCAACGAGGCGGCGAAGCTCGAGGCTCGTATCGCCGAAACACAGGCGAGGCTAGCCAAGCTGGATGGTGTCACCCATTCGGCCGCAGATCCTCAAGCAGTTGTCCTGACGAAACTCGCCGGCGCTTTCATGCCGGGCGTGAAGGTCGAGGACGTACAAATGGCGCTGACGATATTCATCGCGCTGTTGCTTGAAGTCGGATCCGGCCTGGGGATGTACATCGCCTTCAGCCAATGGCGTCTGGGTCATGCGGTGACGCACCGTCGGGAGGTTGCTCAACCTCAGACGGTCGCCAACGATGTCCAGCCGCTCGACGTAGAACCGATCACTGCACCGGAAGAAAATGAACCGGATGCCGTGGTTTCACTCACCAAGCCTGGAGACAGCGCGAATGACAATGTCGCAATACCGAAGCTCGCAGCACCAACACCGGAGACGGCAAGTGATGTCGAGCAGTTCCGTGAGGACCGTATCGAAGAAGCTCAGGGTTCGACCCTGACGGCGACGGAACTTTACGAGGACTATTGTGCTTGGTGTGAAGATCAGAAGAAGGAGCCTCTAGCGCTTCCAACCTTCGGCCGTGAGTTCGGTGAACTCGGGGTTCAAAAAGTCAAAGCTAACGGACGAGTGCGCTACATTGGCGTTGCACTTAGATCTGTAACAAGCGTCGCGGAGGATAAGAAGTCGCCCGCCACGATTGTCAAAGCCGCCTGATTTAAGAAAATCAGGCACTTGCGAAAGGGTCGCTTCGGCGGCCCTTTTTGCGTTTGAGAGCCTGATCTGGCAGGGCACCGCGGCATACGCGGCCGGTCGGACGGGTTTTGAGGATTTGTTAAGGGGCCGACGTTTATCGTCGGCCCCTATTGTGTTTCAGGGGTTGGAAGGTCAGCGAATGACGGACGACCAGAGAAACCGCCCGCACCCGCGCGATGATGTGCCGGTTGATGCGGCACGGCGGAAAAGTCTCAAGCAGATCGGTGGCCTGGCTGCGAGCGTCGCGCCGGCAATGGTCGTGCTGGTCAAGGCGCAGAATGCGAGCGCCCATCACAACGGACGTCCGGGGCGGCCGGATCAACCTGGTCATGAAGGCGGTCCGCCGTGCTGGCAGTTTGGCGGCAATGGTGGCGGGAATGGTAACGGCAACGGCAATAACCCGCATTCGGCCTGTTGATCGGAAGGGGCGGCGGATGTCGCGCCAACGAGCGGTCCGCGCGCCCCGATTCGCCTTGCAACGCAAAATGAGCCTGAGATCTGATGACCGGTGTCGTTGAAGCTGTCGAGGCGTTCGATGACCCGTTTCTCGAAGCGATCGTTATCGGGGGCTCGGTTTGTCTGCATCAACCGCTGACGCGGGCGGTGGCGTTGTTGCCGGGGGCAGCGCGCCGTGGCGGCGATGATTGGTTGCCATCGCGAAGCGAGCTGATTGCGACTGGCTTGCTTGCCGACGCGCCGGCTGGGCCAGGCGATGTCGCAGCGGGGGCGTTGACTGGTGGTGCGGCGCTGGCAAGCGTCGAGACGCTCGGCTGCTATCGGGTTGGTGGTGGCGCGCTGATCGAGGTTTCATGTGATTGCGTGTGGCTTCGACCGCGGCTGGCGGCCACACTTTCACCGTTGCAGGTGCCGGCAGATGACGCGGGCGGGGGGCGCAAGGTCGGACTTGTCATCCAGGCACAAGGCGACGAGAGCGTCGCGTTCTTCGTTGATGGGGCGTGCGTTCAGCGGCGTGTTGCGCGCGGGCGCGCGCGGCGGCTGGCGCTCAACATCATTCTTGTCGAGGGGTTGAGGCATCGCGGCGTCGGGGCGATCCTGCATGGGGCCGCGGTGGCGCGTCGTGGGCGTGGGGCGGTGATCATCGGGCCAACGGGGGCTGGCAAGTCGACGCTTGCGCTGCAGCTCGCGGCACGGGGCTGGCAGCACCTTTCAGACGATCTGGTGGCGTTGGGGCCGCGGGGGGATGCCATCCACGCGTTTCCGGTGGCGGCCAGCGTGAAGTGTGGCAGCGTTGAGGTGGTGGGCCAGGATTTTCCTTGGGTGAAAGAGAGCAAGGTGCTGTCCTTCGGGCCGCGTCAGGTTCGCTATCTTGACGTTCATGCGCGTTCCGCGCCGCCTGAGGTCTCCCTCGCACCGGGCCTTGTTGTGGTGGCAGACCGTGTTGCGGGGCAGCGGGATGTGGCGGTTGAGGCGTTATCGCCGGAGGCTGCCTTTACGGCGCTGGTCGAAAGCGGCAGCGAGGCGGTCGGTGATCCGCCATCGATGGCGGCGATGGCCGAACTCGTCAACGGAACGCGGGCGGTGCGATTGTCATTCGGCGATGTGGACCGTGCGGCTGAGTTGCTCGGCGACCTGATGGCTGAGGCGGCAGGCGATGCGTGAGGGGCAAGACAACGCGGTTGGCTGGGTGCTCGATGTTCTCGATGACACTGAGGCTCGGACGGCGCGCTGTGGTGCGGGAGACGCGATCGACTGGGAGCATGTGATTGCGTTTGCGAGTTCCCATCTGGTGCTTGCGGCCCTGGCGGGACGCAGCGATAGGGCGCGGGTCCAACCGCCGGAAGAGGTCCGGGACTTTCTCACAGAGATCGCGGGGCAGAATTCAGCGCGCAATGCGCGCCTGCGCGCGGCGCTGATCGACATCGGGGCAGCATTGGCGGAGCTGTCTGCGCCACCGGTCGTGCTCAAGGGGGGCGCATTCCTGCTGGATGACGTTGCCGCCAGCCGGGGTGTTGCGTGGCGGTTCATGTCGGATCTCGACGTGTTGGTTGCGGCGGCCGACCTTCCGGCTGCGAGCGCATGCCTGGAGCGGCTTGGGTATCGCGCGGCAGCGGCGGATGGGGAGGCGCCAGGCGCGCATCACGCGCCGCCGATGATCTCGCCGTGCGGGACGTTTTCGGTTGAGCTGCACACACGACTTTCAGATCGCGCCGGCGCTGGACCGTTGCCGGACGCTATGCGGGCGGATGCCGTAATGGCAGGGCACGGGCTCTGGGTGCCGTCTCCCATCGACCGGCTGGCCCATATGATCGCGCATGCGCAGCTCCATAATCGCAATGCCGTGGTCCATCGTCTTGTGCTGAAGGACATATTGGATCTTCGGGTTCTTGGCGAACTTCTGCGGCAGGATGGCGGGCGCAGCACCGAGATTGACGGCGCGTTGCTGGACAACCTGTTTGATATGCCGCGCGCGCGGTGGGCGGCAGGCGGGCTGGTGGCAGCGGGGCAGGCGTTTGGCGCGGCACCGGATTATTGCCCGACGCCGGCGGAACGGTCGTGGGCCAGACGGGCGCTTGAGCGCCTGCAGCGGCCGGCCTGGCGTGATGCGCTGGCGCTGCCGGGTGATATGGCGCGGCTGGAGGCGTTTCGGTTGCTGCATGAGGGTGGCCACGCCGGGCGGCGGATTGCGTTGCTCGGTGCGCCGCGGCGGCTGGCTGAGGCTGGCGGCCGCTGGGTCTACAAGCAGCGGCAGCGGCTCTGGGCTTGATCGGCGATCCAGCAGCGGGCGCACGTCCCCGCAATACCCTTTCGGCCGCAGATCCGTGCATCCGGCATGCGATGATGCGCGGGGTGCGAGAGGGGGCGGGGGTGTGCTAAGCGGAAGGCTGACGACGACAATCTCAAGCCCATAAATCTCAAGCCTACAAGGAGTGGTTGGCGTGGCACGAGCTCAGACAATCAGCGATCGCGCGGAGCAGTTCTTTATCGATGGCGAATGGGTGGCGTCAGGCGCCACGCGTCATCTCGATGTGGTCAATCCAGCCGATGAAAGTGTGATCTGCAAGGTAGCGCTTGGCTCGGCTGGGGATCTCGACCGGGCCGTGAAGGCGGCCCGCGCTGCGTTTCCCGCGTATGCCGCGACCAGTGTCGCGGAGCGCCAGGCGCTGCTCAATAAAATCGTCGAGGTCTACAAGTCGCGCTTTGGGGAGATGGGCGAGACGATCTCGACGGAAATGGGGGCGCCGATTTCATTCGCGAGCCGGTTCCAGGCGGGGGCCGGCATGGGGCATTTCAAGACGGCGGCGAGTGTGCTCGAGACGTTCCATTTCCACGAGGACATGGGGGCGACGGCGATCGTGCGCGAGCCGATCGGCGTGGTTGGCATGATCACGCCGTGGAACTGGCCGGCGAACCAGATCTGCTGCAAGGTTGCGGGCGCGCTGGCGGCGGGGTGCACGATGGTGTTGAAACCGTCGGAGGTGGCGCCACTTTCCGCGCTGCTGATCGCCGAGATCCTCGAGGAAGCGGGCGTGCCGAAGGGCGTGTTCAACCTGGTCAACGGTGATGGGCCGGGTGTTGGCACGGCGATGGCGGCGCATCCGGAAATCGACGCGATCTCGTTCACGGGGTCGACGGGCGCGGGCATCGACGTTGCCATCAAGGCGGCGCCGACGGTGAAGCGGGTTGGCCAGGAACTCGGGGGCAAGTCGGCCAACATCCTGCTCGATGATTGTGATTTCGCATCAGAAGTCGAAAAGGGCGTGAGCCTGTGCTTCCGCAATGCCGGGCAGTCCTGCAATTCGCCGACGCGGATGCTGGTGCCGAAGGCGCGGATGGCGGAGGTTGCCGCGCGGGCGAAGGAGGTTGCCGAGGCCTTCAAGGTCGGCGATCCGGCGGACAAGGAAACGACCATGGGGCCGGTGGTATCCGACCGGCAGTGGACCAAGATCCAGGACTATATCCGGGTTGGAATCGAGCAGGGCGCAACACTGGTGACCGGCGGCCCGGATCGGCCGGATGGGCTCGCCCAAGGCTATTATGTCAAGCCGACGGTGTTTGCGGATGTCACCGAGACGATGACGATCGCGCAGGAAGAGATCTTCGGTCCGGTGCTCGCGATCATGGGGTATGAGGATGAAGCCGACGCGGTGCGCATTGCCAACGGTACGCCGTTCGGGTTGGCGGCCTATGTGTCGAGCGGCGACCATGCCCGCGCGCAGAAGGTGGCGCGTCAGCTCAATGCCGGCATGGTGACGATCAACATGGCGGTGGCCGACCCCAAGGCGCCGTTCGGCGGCACCAAGCAGTCCGGCAACGGACGCGAATGGGGGGCCTTCGGCATCGAGGAATATCTCGAAGTGAAGTCGGTGATGGGGTGGAACGCGGCCTAAGGCTGGCGCGTTCGTCTGATGATGGAGATCCCGGTGTGGCGTCAGGGCGCCACCCGGGTGCGTGGGCGCTTCTGCCTCTTGCGTCAGTCGTCGCGGCGGACGGCTGAGATGATGTAGCCGCCGGAGCGTTCGTCGTGCTCCAGGTCGAGGACGCCGCGGTCCTCGGCTTCCTCCAACAGATCGCTGAACGAACGGAAGCCGTAATAGCTCTCGTTGAAGCCCGGACTGCGGCGCTTCAGGGTCTGCTTCACCATCGAACCCCAGACCCGGCCGGTGTCTTCGGCAAAGAGGTCTTCCGCGGTTGCGACGACGAGTTCAATGGCCTGGTCGCTGCGATCGGCATCCGTGTCGGCGTCGTCCCTGGTCGGAGCCTTGCCAGACGTTGCCGTCGTCTTTGCGGGCTTCGTTGTTGTCGCGGTCTTTTTCTTTGCCGGGCGCTGACGGCGCGACCGGGTCGAAGTGTCGGCGCGGACGAGGTCATCATAGAAGATGAACTCATCACAGTTGTTCATCAGGAGGTCGGAGGTGGAGTTCTTGACGCCGACGCCGATCACGGTCTTTGCGTTCTCGCGCAGCTTGCTCACGAGGGGGGAGAAGTCTGAATCGCCGCTGATGATGACGAATGTGTCGATGTGTTCCTTGGTGTAGCAAAGGTCGAGGGCGTCAACGACCATGCGGATGTCGGCCGAGTTCTTTCCGGACTGGCGGGTGTGAGGGATCTCGATCAACTCGAAGGCGGCATCGTGCATCGCCGGCTTGAACTCTTTATAGCGATCCCAGTCACAATAAGCCTTCTTGGCGACGATGCTGCCCTTCAAGAGGAGGCGCTCGAGGACGAGCTTCATGTCGAACTTCGCAATCTTGGCATCGCGCACGCCGAGGGCGACGTTTTCGAAGTCGCAGAAGAGCGCCATGTGAAGGTCGAGGTCCGGGGTGCTCATGGGGGTCTCATTGTTGGGGTCGGTGGGACGATTGCAGGCCTTAAGGGGCACGAGTCGCTATCATGCGCCAGCACGGTGCGAGAGGCAAAGCC
Source organism: uncultured Alphaproteobacteria bacterium (assembly GCA_963696075.1). GTDB lineage: Bacteria > Pseudomonadota > Alphaproteobacteria > Rhizobiales > Hyphomicrobiaceae > CAJQQK01. The sequence goes on from CAVOJD010000009.1 coordinate 27,839, forward strand.
TGACGGTGGCCTGGGCGCTGGTTGGCGCGTGCGGGGCGAATGGTGACGGGTGACACGGGGCTGGCGTCATCATCCCACTGGTGCTTGGCCGGTTGGCGGGGCGGTGATTTAATTGCGGCGTCTGACGACGCGCCGACACTCCGGGCTGGCGTGCGTTGCGAGGAAAGGCCTGACGCCCATGCGCATCCATTCGATTGAAGCGATCGCTGTCGATATTCCGCTGACACAGAATTTCGGCGGGTCGACGTACAACGTCTTGAAACGATCGACGGTGGTGACGCGGCTGAGAACCGAGGAGGGTGTCGAGGGGCTCGTCTATAACGGCGACAACCGCGAGCACGGCGTTGAGATCTGTCGCCTCGTCAACGAGGTGCTGGGGCCGGCGGTCAAGGGGATGAGCATATTCGCGGCCGAACGGGTGTGGGAGACGCTCTTCAAGTTCACGATTGCCAATGGCGATCGCAAGGTCCTGCTCGAGGCGATCGCGTGTGTTGATTGCGCGCTGTGGGATGCGAGCGGGCGGGCGGTCGGGCGCACCGTCGGGGAGCTGCTCGGTGGCTATACTGAGGACGTGCCGATCATCTCGATCGGGGGCTATTACATGGAGGGCAAGACGCTTGCCGACGTCGGGGACGAGATCGTCATGTACCGGGAGGCGGGCATGGCGGGGTGCAAGTTCAAGGTGGGGGGGCTCACGCCGGAGGCGGACGCGGAGCGGGTCAAGGTTGCGCGTCAGGCTGCGGGTGATGATTTCCTGCTCGCGGTCGATGCCAACCGGGGGTGGACGGCGGCGGATGCGATCCGGTTCGCGCGGCTGGTCGAGGATCTCGATATCGCGTGGTTCGAGGAGCCGTGTCATTGGTATGATGATGCGAGCCAGATGGCGCGGGTGCGCAATGCGATTACGATTCCGGTCAACGCCGGGCAGTGCGAGATCACCAGTCACGGTGTGCGCCGGCTGCTCGATGCGCAGGCGGTCGATTACGTCAACGTGGATGTGTCAGAAGCCGGCGGGGTGACCGATTGGCGGCGGGCGGCGGCGCTGTGCTGGGCTGCTGGTGTGAAGATGGCGCATCACGAGGAGAGCCAGATTGCCCAGCACCTCATGTCCGCCGTGCCGCACGGGACCTACATCGAGTGCTTTGCGCACCCGGAACGCGATCCGGTTTGGCAGCGGATGTGGGCGAACCGGCCACCGGTCGAGAATGGCCGGATGGCGGTGACAGCGGGGGGTGGTTTCGGGCTTGAACTCGATGCGCAGATTATCGCGAAATACCGGGTCAATTGAAATCACTGGCGTGCAACGGTTTTTGGCGGCCGAGTGTGCTTTGCCCGGCGCCTCTTGCAATGACGGCGTGTCGCACCACATCACGTGCACCCGGATTTTGTTTCTCACGACCTAGCGAGGAGCCGTCGATGAACCAGGACGATCGCCAACTGATCGCTGATCTTTTCGATCGTATGCATACGGTACAGGGACTGGAAAAGGATGCGGACGCGGAAGCGTTCATCCATCAGTCGATGCGCCAGAATGCGGATTCACCCTATCTGCTTGTCCAATCCGTGCTGGCGCAGGAAGTTGCCTTGCAGCAGGCGGACGCGCGCATTCGCGAACTCGAGGCCCAAGTGAGCCAGGGCGCGGGCGGCGCAACGGCGGGACGCCAGAGCGCCGGTTTCGGTGGCAATGGTGCCGCGCCGTGGGAAGCACCGAAAGCGGCTGGCGCAGGGGCCTCGGCTGGGGCCTGGGGTGCACCGGTCAGCGGAGGCGCTGGTGCGGCGCCGGCGTCGGCTGGTCCCAGATCTTCGGCGGTTCCGCCGGCGGGACGTGGGCGCGGGGCTGGCGGTGCGGCTGCGCCGGCGCAGCAGGCGCCAGGGCAGCGCGGTGGCGGTGGCTTCATGGCGCAGGCGATGACGACGGCTGCGGGTGTTGCCGGCGGCATGCTGCTCGCCAGTGGGATTTCGAGCCTGTTCAACAGCGGCACTGCGGAGGCCAAGCCGGCCGAGACGGCGTCGACGGAGCCATCGGCGAGCGATACGTCAGCGGCTGATACGGCAAGCACGGATACGGCAGCGGATCAATCGAGCCAGGACCATGCGGGTGCGTTCGAGCAGAGCGATGTGCAGCAGGCGTCGGACGACAGCCAATGGGGCGGTGGCGACGATTGGGGCGGTGGTGACGATTGGGGCGGCGATTTCGAGATCTAAGCCCGTCGAGCCACTTTCGGTCTTTGAGGTTTTGAGCGCTGCCGGACAGGTTCCGGCAGCGCTTTTTGTGCGTTGGTCGTTGTGCCAGCGGTCAGGGGCCGGAGGCTTATGCGGGAGCCTTGTCGGCCTTGCCGGTGATGGCGAGGGCGAAGGCGTATTCGAGGGCGGTCTCTTTGAGTGAATCAAACCGGCCCGAGGCGCCGCCGTGGCCCGCCCCCATGTTGGTTTTCAGGAGAACCAGGTTGTCGGACGTGTTGAGATCCCTGAGGCGCGCGATCCATTTGGCGGGTTCCCAGTAGGTCACGCGCGGGTCGGTGAGGCCTGCGAGCGCGAGGATGTGGGGGTAGGCCTGGCCGGTGACGTTGTCGTAGGGGGAATACGAGCGGATCAGCTCGAAGTCTTCCTTGGAGGTGATCGGGTTGCCCCATTCGGCCCATTCCGGCGGGGTGAGGGGCAGGGTGTCGTCGAGGATGGTGTTGAGGACGTCGACGAAGGGGACGTTGGCGATGACGCCGAGAAACAGGTCCGGGGCCATGTTGGCGACGGCGCCCATCAGCATGCCGCCGGCGGAGCCGCCGTGGCCGATGATCCGGCCACGCTCGGTATAGCCTTCCTTGGCGAGATATTCGCCGGCTGCGATGAAGTCGGTGAAGGTGTTGCGCTTGGCGTGACGTTTGCCGTCGGTGTACCAGCCGTAGCCCTTGTCCTTGCCGCCGCGGATGTGGGCGATGGCGTAGATGAAGCCGCGGTCGACGAGGCTCAGCCGCGCGGTGGAGAAGCCGGCGGGGATCGAGATGCCGTAGCTGCCGTAGCCGTAAAGAAGCAGGGGCGCTGAGCCGTCGATCGGTGTGTCGCGGTGATAGAGCAGGCTGACGGGCACGGTTTCGCCGTCGGCGGCGGGGGCGTAGAGGCGGCGGGTGACGTAATCGGCGGGGTCATGGCCGCTTGGCACTTCCTGGGTCTTGCGCAGGACACGGGTGCGCTCGGCCATGTCGTAGTCGTAGACCTGCGATGGCGTCGTCATCGAGGAATAGGAAAAGCGTAACGTCGTGGTGTCGAATTCATAGCCGGCGCCCATGCCGAGGCTGTAGGCCTCTTCGGCGAATTCGATGGTGTGTTCGTTGCCGTCGCTCAGAGCGCGCACAATGATGCGGGGGAGCGAATTGGCGCGCTCCAGGCGGATCATGTGGTCCTTGAAGACCGTGTGAGAGAGGATCAGCGTGCCGGGGCGGTGGGGGATCAGTTCGGCCCAGTTGTCACGGCCGGGCGTTGCGAGGGGGGCGGTGCAGAGGCGAAAATCGACCGCACCATCGGAATTGGTGAGGATATAGAGGTCATCGCCATGATGCTCGACGCTGTATTCGTGGCCGGTTTCGCGGGCTGCGATAAGGTGCGGTTTGGCGTCGGGGTCATGGGCGTCGAGGAGGTGGACCTCGCTGGTCTCGTGGTCGGAGATGTCGATCAGGAGATAGTCGCCGGACTGGGTCTCGCCGAGGTGGACGTAGAAGGCGGTGTCGGGCTCGCGGAAGACGAGCTCATCGGCGCTTTGAGGGGTGCCGAGGCGATGGCGGTAGACTTCGAGGGGGCGGTGGTTGTCGTCGAGGCGGATGTAATACAGCGTCTTGGCGTCGCGGGCCCAGACCATGCCGCCGGTGCTTTCGATGGTGTCGGGGAGATCCGCCCCCGTCGCCAGATCACGGATCTTGAGGGTGTAATATTCTGAGCCGTTGGTGTCGACGGCATAGGCCATCAGCTTGTGGTCGTGGCTGTGGGCGGCGCCACCCAGTTGCCAGTATTCGTGGCCTTCAGCTTCTTTCGCGCCGTCGAGAAGGACTTCCTCACTTGGGTCGCCGGCGGCGGCGTCCCGGGCCACGCGGCACAGGCGCGGGTATTGCGCGCCTTTCTCGTAGGCAGAAAAGTAGGCGAAAGGGCCGTCGGGGGAGGGGACGGAGCTGTCATCTTCCTTGATGCGGCCCTTCATCTCCTGAAACAACGTGTCCTGTAGCGCCTTGGTGTCGGCGAGGCGCTCTTCGAGGTAGGCGTTTTCCTGCTCGAGGTAAGTGCGGATGTCGGCCGGGAGCGTTTCCGGCTCGCGCATCACCTGCTGCCAGTTTTCCGCTCTCAGCCATCCATAGTCGTCCGTGATCTCGATGCCGTGGTGGGTTTGTCGCGTCGTTTCCTTGCGGGCGCTCGGCGGCGTGATCATCGAAACCATCCTTGGGGCTGATAGAGAAGGCTGCGGCACGGGTGTGCCGCCGCTGGGGTTCAGGCGAGAGGTCGCCTAGGCCTTATCGGCTGCGTCGCCGGGCGTGAAGGTCATGGCAACGCCGTTCATGCAGTATCGCTGTCCCGTGGGCCGTGGGCCGTCGGGGAAGACGTGGCCGAGGTGGGCGTCGCAGTTGGCGCAGCGGACCTCCGTGCGGCGCATGAAGAACGAGCGGTCGTCGTGCTCGCTGACGGCATCGCCGTCGATGGGGGCGGTGAAGCTTGGCCAGCCGGTGCCGGAGTCGAACTTGGCCCCGGTCGTGAAGAGCGGCGCGTCACAGCACACGCAGCGGAAGGTGCCCTCGCGCTTTTCATCGTTGAGGGGGCTGGTGAAGGCGCGCTCCGTGCCGTGTTGGCGGGTGACCTTGTATTGTTCCGGGGTGAGTTGTTCGCGCCACTCAGCGTCGGACTTGTGGACGGGCGGGCGGTGGGTGGTGTCGCTCATGGGGGTCCTCGTCGGCTATCGTGTGTCACCCAATATAGGGAGGCGGGCGGCCCGGGGCGAGTGGGGGGCTGCCGCCGGCATGCCGGGCGCGCGGGTCAGCCTTCGCCGAAGGCCAGTGTTGTCGGCTCAATCATATCATCCGCGGTCAGGTTCAACGACAGCGGCGTGACGGAGACGTAACCGTCGTACACGGCGCGCAAATCGGTGCCTTGTTCCGCATTCGAGCGGCGCGAGCGAAAGCCCAGCCAATAATAGGGCGTGCCCCAGGTGTCATGGCGTTCGTCAATCTTGAGCACTTCCTGATCGCGGCGGCCCTGGCGGGTGATCTGGATGCCCTGGACGTCGGCTGGTGCGCAATCGGGGAAATTGACGTTCATCAGCGTGTTCTTCGACCATTTGAGATCGAGCAGGCGGCGGACGATGTCGGGGCCGTGGGTGATGCAGGTCTGCCAGTCGGGGCCGCGCTTGGCGCCGGGCGGGCCGCCAATGCCAAGGGCCTGGCTCAAGGCGATCGAGCGGATGCCAACGAGGGTTCCCTCGAAGGCTGCGGCGATGGTGCCGGAATAGGTCACGTCCTCGGCGAGGTTCTGGCCCATGTTGACGCCGGCCAGAATGAGGTCGGGGCGCTGTTCGTGGAGGACATGACGCACGCCCATGATAATGCAGTCGGTCGGTGTGCCACGGACGGCGAATGCGCGCTCGTCGATCCGGCGCATGCGCAACGGCTCGCGCAGGGAAAGCGAGTGGCCGGCGCCGGAGTGGTTGGTCTCGGGCGCGACGACCCAGACGTCATCGCTGAGTTGGTTGGCAATTTCGCGCAACGCCTTGAGACCCGGCGCGTCGATGCCGTCGTCGTTGGAAATCAGAATGCGCATCAGAGACCTTTCGGGAAGCGGTGTTGTTTTCAACGACGTTCGAGGGATGATGGATCAGGCAGCCTCGATCACCGCGCGGCCGCCCATGTAGGGACGCAGGGCCTCAGGGATGACGATTGAGCCATCGGCCTGCTGGTAGTTTTCCAGGATCGGCAACGAGCGTGCGCCCGACAGCGAGACCGGAGCCGTTCAGGGTGACGACGTGGTGGACGGCTGCGGTCGTCTTCACGGCGGTAGCGGGCCGACATGCGGCGGGCCTGGAAGGTGCCGCAGACGGAACAGGACGAGATTTCGCGGTAGGCGTCCTGGCCCGGCAGCCAAACCTCGATGTCGTAGGTCTTTTGCGAGGCAAAGCCCATGTCGCCGGTGCACAGAAGCATGGTGCGGTAGGCGAGGCCGAGGCGCTTCAGGACTTCCTCGGCGCAGGCGGTCATGCGCTCGTGTTCCTCGATCGCTTTCTCCGGCGTCGTGACGGAGACGAGTTCGACCTTGGCGAACTGGTGCTGGCGGATCATGCCGCGCACATCGCGGCCGGCGGAACCGGCTTCGGAGCGGAAGCATGGCGTCCAGGCGGTAAAGCGCCGGGGGAGGTCGGCTTCGTCGAGGATCTGTTCGCGCACGAGGTTGGTGAGCGAGACTTCGGCGGTCGGGATCAGCCAAAAGCCTTCGCGGGTCTGGAAGAGGTCCTCGGCGAACTTCGGCAGGTTGGCGGTGCCGTAGGCGGCGGCATCACGCACGAGAAGGGGTGGGTTGACCTCGGTGTAGCCGAATTCGGTGGTGTGGAGGTCAAGCATGAAGGTGCCAAGTGCGCGCTCCAAGCGGGCCAGCGCGCCTTTGAGGACGACGAAGCGGGCGCCGGAGATCTTGCCCGCGGTCTCGAAATCCATCAGGCCGAGGGCTTCGCCGAGTTCGAAATGCTGCTTCGGCGTGAAGTCGAATTTTGTTGGCTCTCCAACCGTGCGCACGAGCTTGTTGGCGGTCTCGTCGGCGCCGGCGGGAACGTCGTCGAGGGGCGTGTTGGGGAGGCCTGCGAGAAGGTCCTCGATTGCCAGGTTCAGGCGGCGTTCTTCGTCTTCGCCGGTCTGGATAAGGGTCTTGAGGTCAGTGACCTCCTGCATCAGCGCCTGGGCTTTTTCCTCATCTTTCTGGGCCTTGGCCTTGCCGATCTCCTTGGAGGCGGCGTTGCGGCGCGCCTGGGCCTCCTGCAGCTTGGCAAGATGGGCGCGGCGTTCATCGTCGAGCTTCAGGACGGCGGCCGATTGGGCCTCGAGGCCACGGCTCTCAAGGCCTTTGTCAAAAGCCTCGGGGTTCTCGCGTATCCATTTGACGTCGAACATAGCGGTCCTTTCCACCGGCGCGGGGTGTCACGGACGCGAGGCGGCGCGCCGCCCCGGTCATGCGGTGGAGCTATAGGCTCATTCGCCCATGCCGGTCCAGTGCCGGCCCCGTCTCGGATCAGGTTTCGTCGGTGGGTTGTGTGCGCTTTTCAACGTAGGCGACGGCCAGGATCGAGAGTTCGTACAGGCCGAGCGTCGGGATCGCCATGGCAAGCTGGCTGATCGGGTCGGGCGGCGTCAGGATGGCGGCCGCGACAAAGACGCCGAGGATGGCCCAACGGCGCTTTTCGCGGAGCGTCTGCGCCGTGACCAGGCCGGCGCGGGCCATCAGGGTGAGGACCACGGGGAGCTGGAAGATGATCCCGAAGCCCAGGATCAGCGTCATGATCAGGGAGAGATACTCGCTGACTTTGGGCAGCAACTCGATGGCGGCCTTGCCTTCCAGGCCCTTCTGCTCGAAGCCGACCGAGAACTGGACGAGGAGGGGCATGGCGAGGAAGTAGACGAGGGCTGCGCCGGCAAGGAACAGGACCGGTGTTGCCAGCAGATAGGGGCGGAAGGCTGCGCGCTCGTTCGAATAGAGGCCGGGTGCGACAAACTTATAGATCTGGACGGCGACGACCGGGAACGAGAGGAAGGCTGCGCCGAACATGCCGAGTTTCAGCTCGGTGAAGAATTTCTCGAGGAGGTGGGTGTAGATCGTCTTGGCGTGCTCGGGGCCGACGACGGCAATGAAGGGACGCAGGAGAATGTTGAAGATTTCGCCGGCGAACGCGAAGCAGATGACGAACGTGACGAAGAAGGCTGCCACGGAATAGATCAGCCGCTGGCGCAGCTCGATCAGGTGGTCCATCAACGGCGCCTTGGAGGCGTCGATGTCGGTTGCGTCTCGTTCCTGGACTTCGCTTGCATCCGTCACCGGACGGTCTCCGCATTGCGGGACGCGGCCTCGCCGTCGGCGGGGGGGGCGTCATCGGTGGCTTTCGGGGCGGCGGCTTTGGTCGTTTCGGTCTTGGGCTGTGCTGGAGGGACCGGCGGCTCGCCTTTGCGCACCACGGTGCCGTCGGCCATCGTGAAGGATGTCGTCTCTTCCTCGTCGCGGAATTCTGGTGCGGGTTCGATAGGGCCCTGGTCCTCGAAGTCATCGTCGACAAGATTGGACTGGTCTTCGGTCTTCTTGTCGTCGGGCTTCTTCGGTTCCGCGAAGCGGCCGCTGCGAATGTCGTCCATCTCGCGGCGAATATCGTCGAACTCAGTTTCGCGGATGGCTTCATCGAACTGGGCACGGAACTGGTCCGCCTGGCGCTTGGCCATGGCGATGTAACGGCCAATCGTGCGCAACAGGCCGGGCAGCTCCTTCGGTCCAACGACCAGGAGCGCGACCACGCCGATGACCATAAGCTCCATCCAGCCGATGTCGAGCATACTTCCTTCCCGGTGGCGGGCGCCTGTCAGGCTGGCACGCCACTCGTCATCGAGCGCCCCGCGTGCCATTGCGGTGGCAGTGGGGGCGTCAAAGCAGATGCGGCCGGAGGGTGATTACATCGTTGCCTGGCCGGCCGTCATGCATGTGTCAGCCGACGCGACGGCTTTCCGTTTCGGTGCGTGCGGTGGTTGCCGGCTGATCGTTGTCCAAGACCTTGGGATCGCTCGGCTTATCGGCCACGTCGTCCTCGGCCATGCCCTTCTTGAAGCTCTTGATGCCCTTGGCGACATCGCCCATGACCTCGGAAATCTTGCCGCGGCCGAACAACAAAACGACAATCAAGCCAACGATGACCCAGTGCCAGATGCTGGTTGCACCCATAATAAGAAACTCCCTTAAGAGGCTAGATGCCTCCGTGCTAGCTGCCTTGTTCGTGCCGGACGTTAATGGTCTCGGGCGCTCAGGTGGCCCATGGTCGCTGGCACGCGTGCTGTATGAACCTCAGATATACTGTGCGTGAGGCGGTTTCACCAGTGCCCGTTTCGTCGAAGATGGGGGGCTGGATGGTCTGCATGCCCTCACACCTGCCGGAAAGGTTTGCAGGAAACGTTCCGAGGCGGCCTGTCGTTGCTGGCGTCGGACCGGGTATCGGGCGCGCGGGGGACAGGGTTTGCGGGGATGGGACCGTTCAATGCTCGGCGTTTTGCGGGAACATGACGATGCCGGCGGGATCAACCTTAATGCGCACATCGTCTCCGATCGCGGGGGCACGGTCGCCGCGCACGAGGCTGGTAATGGGCTGGTCGAGGCCGTCGATTGCAATTGCAACCAGAACAAGATCGCCGAGGAACCGGGTTGCGACCACCCGGCCCGCCAGCATGGCGGGGTCGTGGCCTGCTGCGTAGACCCAGACGGCGCGCTGACGCACGCACATGACAAGGCGTGTTCCGTCCGGATGACCGGGTGCGGGATAGCGGCCGAAGGGGGTCGATACGGAGCCGCCGGCGACGGTGACGGGGATTTCGTTGATCTGGGAAAACAGGCGGGCAACGAACAGGTCCGAGGGATCGTGATAGAGAGCCTGGGCGGTGCCGGCCTGGATGATGCGGCCGGCGCGCATGACGGCGATGCGGTCGCCAAGCTGCATGGCTTCGTCCGGGTCGTGGGTGACGAGGAGGCAGGTTGAGCGGGTTTCGCGCAGGAGGGCGAGGGTCTCGGAGCGGATCGTCTCGCGGAGCTGGACGTCGAGGCCGGAGAAGGGCTCGTCCATCAGGATAATCGAGGGGCGGGGCACGAGGGCGCGGGCAAGGGCAACGCGCTGCTGCTGGCCGCCTGACAGGGTGTGGGGGTGCTCGTTGGCGTAGCTGTCGAGGCCGACACGGGCGAGCGCCATCATGGCTTCCTGGCGGGCGGTTTCTTTGGGCATGAAATGGAGCCCGAAGCAGACGTTCTCCAGGATCGTCAGGTGTGGGAAGAGGGCGAAATCCTGAAACATCAGCCCGACGTTGCGCTTCTCCGGTGGGATGAAGACGCCGGCGCCCGCAACGACCCGGTTGTTGAGCAGGACTTCGCCGGCGGAGGGGCGTTCGATGCCGGAGGCAAGGCGGAGAAGAGTCGTTTTGCCGCAGCCGGAGGGGCCCAGAAGACAGACGACCTCACCGGCAGCAATGTCGAGGGAGATATCGTGAAGGGCGGTGAAATCGCCGTACTTCATCTCAATGTTGCGGAAGGAGAGGCTGGCGGCGAAGGCGGCGGCCGCGCGCTGTCGGGTGGCGCTGCGGGCGGGGGGTGCGGCCTGATCCATCGCCGGCGGCTCCGGGCGCTTGCCGACAAGACGGCCGAAGGTCTCGCCAAGGGTTCGCGGCAATTGCGGGCGCTGCATTCTTCGGAATACCTGCTGGCGTCGTCGTGGTTGGGGGTGTGGACGTCCGCGATGCGGGCGCTGTCATGTGTTGGAGATATGGGGTGTCCGCGGGCTCGCACTAAACACGGATCGGCGGGCGCGCGCAAATGTCACGATCTCGACGCATCTTCGACGCCCTTGTTGCACATTAGCGCATTATTCCAGGAGCGGTTGGTTCAGGGCGTCGGGAGTGGCTCTCGATGGGTGTGGGGTGAGTGGCCTTTTCGTTCGCTTGTTGCCTCTCTCAATTATTTCGCCAAACCGCAAGTGGTGCCTCAGCGAACGCGGCTCAGCGTGGCGGGCGGGTTCTGCGGGCGGTTCCGGGTCGCTTGTTCGCTCAGGTTTCATGGCCGTTTACGCCTCGTTAATCAAACCAGCGTTTAGTTGGCGACAGCTTGAGAGGTGTTTCATGTTGCGTTCCTTAAGTCTCGGTCGTCCCACTGCGGTGACCTCGTATCCCGCCCTCCCTCGTGCCCGCCGGCTTGCGCTTTTGATGCTCACGGCATCGGCTGTTGCGCTGGGCGGGTGCAGCGCGGATTTCCTGCGCTTTGATGCTCCTGCCTTCAATCTTGGTGATGACGAGGGACGTGATGTTCGGCCGGTGGCTGGCGGCACGACCAATTATGCGCCGACCGGTGCGACGCTGGCCGAGGTGCGGCGCGACGATTATGACGCGTCGCCGGCTGCAACGACGATGCGCCCGGAGCGGCGCGTTCTGGGCCAGGTGGCGCAGGCTGAACCGGTCAACCGAATTGCGCCGCCGCAGGCGAATGTGCGCGCGGGGCGGCAACAGTTTGCCGATGCGTCGCCGCTCTCGACGGGGGCGCTGGGCGGTAATGGGCCCGGGCGCATTACGGTCGAGCGTGGCGATACGCTTTATCAGCTTTCGCGGCGCCATGGCGTCAGCGTGGCTGAGCTTCGCGATGCCAACAATCTTACAGGCAATATCATCCGGCCGGGGCAGACGCTGGTGCTGCCGTCGCGTGGCGGATATAGCGCGCCCCGGACGGCTGCCAGAGCGCCGGCGCCGGCGCTGACGGCACCGCTGACCAGGACGCCGGTTGCTGGTGGGGGTACAAGCGTTGTGACGGTTGTGCCAGGCGACAGCCTCTATGCGATTTCGCGGCGCACGGGCGTCAGTGTCAGCCGGATCAAGGAACTCAACGGCATCACGGATGTTCGCCGGTTGCGGCCGGGGATGAAGCTCAGCCTCGGCGGTGAGACCTCGCGGACCGCGGGCGTGCCAACGATGCCGAAGTCGGTGGTGGCTGAAGCGCAGCGACCGGTGGCGCGGACGGATTTCGGGCAGTCATCGCAGATCAAGGCGAAGCCGATCCGCACGGTTTCGATCGGACGGGATATGGCACCAGCGCCCAGTACCGCGCCGGTAAGTGCTGCACCGGCAAGCGCCGCGCAACCGCGCATTCTCAACGGGGATGGTGTGGCGACGGCGCCCGCTGCGCCCGCCAAGGGCACTCAGGCCGCTGCACTGGATGATGCGCCGGTCAAGTTTCGCTGGCCGGCCAAGGGGCGGATCATTGCCACGTTCAACAACAGCGGGACGGGTGTGAAGAACGACGGCATCAACATTTCGCTGCCGATCGGGACGCCGGTTCACGCCGTTGATGATGGGACCGTTGCCTATTCAGGCAGTGAATTGAAGGGCTATGGCAATCTTGTGCTGCTGCGCCATGAGAACGGCTGGGTGTCGGCTTACGCGCACGCCAGCGAGTTGCTGGTCAAGCGCGGTGACAAGGTGACGAAAGGGCAGGTTATTGCCAAAGCGGGGCGCAGTGGCGGGGTGACACAGCCGCAGCTGCACTTCGAGCTGCGCAAAGAGGCCCAGCCGGTCGATCCGTTGCCCCATATGGCGCAGATGTAAGGTTTGCCGGGTCCGCAGCGCGCGGGGTGTGCAGCGATCCAGAAACGAGAAACGCGGGCAAATCGCCCGCGTTTTTTGTTGCCTGGTTCCGGCTCGCTGCGGGCCGGGCTTAGGCCGTTTCGTTGAAATATTCGGATGTGCGGAGGAAGTTGGCGAGGCGGCGGCGCAGGCCGCGCGGCAGCGGGACGTATTTCTCGACGATGGCCGCCATTTCGGGGCCGGGCGGGTGGCTTTGGGAGTTGTCGAGGATGCAGCCGGCAAGTTTGACGTCGGCGCTCTTGAGGGCGTTGGTCGCGTCGAGGACCTCGCGGTTGGTGGTCACTTCCGCGGTGCAGACCAGAAAGGCTGCATCGGCTGCGCGGGCGAGGGAAACGGCGTTGATGTGGGTCTCGCCGATCTCGAGGATCGGGGCCAGATGCATAATGATGACGCCATAGTCGGCAAGATCATCGCGCAGGGATTTTTCGATCCGCTCGGGATTGTTGAACAGGGCGCGCGTCGCCGGGGTGGCGGTCAGGCGGAAGGTGTCGATCGCGTTGGCCTGTGATGCGGCCTCGATATGGTGCGCGCGGATCGGCTCACCGGGCGACCAGGCGCCGGTTTCGATCGTGTCTGCGAGCTCGCTGGTTGCGTCGATCAACAGCGTGCGCATTCCGCTTGCGACAAAGCTCTCGGCCAGCATGGTGGTAATGTTCGGGGTCGCGACGTCACTGTGGGGGCTCATCAGGGCAACGACGCGGGCGCCGGACATGATGATGGTGCGCTGAAGAGCGTCAACGGGGGCGACGGCGGGACGCGGAATGGAGGGTTTGTCCGCGGGAGCCGGCGCGTTGGCGTGAGGGGTGTCGGAAGCGTCTTGCATGATCAAATGTCTTGTCGATCCGGTTGATCTGGTGGCAACGGCGTCAGGAATCGGTTGCAGGTGCGTCAGGTGGTGGCGGTTGCGCGCCGGTCCGGCCGGGGCGGATCATGCGCCATCGGTTCGGCACCGGTTTCGAAGGCGCCGCGGGGGAAGGCTGCAACGAGGGGCAGGTCGGTCAAGGAGTGGAGCATGTTGCGCCCGCGCAGGCGGTTGTCGAGTTGTTCGGCGAGGAGGGCGAAGGCGCCGGCCATGGCAAAGGCGGCAAGGATGCCGGCGATGAGGATCTTGATGCGTGAGTTGAGGCGTTGGCGCGGATCCTTCGGGGTGTCGATGATCTGGATCTGGGCGGGTGCGCTCAAGAGCTGGATATCGGCCTGCTGGCCGGCGCTGGTCAGGCGCTGCTCGAAGAGCGCGATGCGGGCGCGCAGGCTCTGGGCCTCGGCTTCGAGGTTGTTGCGCTGCTGGAACGATTGGCGAAGCTCTTCCAGTTTCGCGTTGGCTGCGGCCTGTTGTTGGAGGGCGCGTTCGCCGGCCTGGACCGTCTCTTCCAGACCGCGCGCGACAGTGATGAGGCTGGTGATGTTTTCGGCACCCGCTGTGTCGCCAGCCTCCTGCCGCGCTTTCAGCGCGCTCTCGAGACCGTTGAGGATCTGTGCTGGAGACCCGTTCGCGATATCGACGGTGAGACCGGCGGCTGTTGTCCGACCTTCAAGTTCCTGGCGTGCGGTTGAGGTTCTTGCCGCCGCCTCCTCGGCCGTCCGCGATGCGGTTTCGACGGCTGCCTGCTGGGCCGTGATCTCAGCCAGTGTCGCGCCGGAGTTGGCGGCCGGCGACTGAGCCAGGCGCTTTTCGATATCGGCGAGAGCCTGTCGATGCTTGGTGATAACGAAGCGGGGCGCATTCAGCGCGTTGGTATCCGCGGTAAGGAGACTTTCGAACAGGGTCGTGAGGATGAGGCTCAGTTCATCGCCAAGGCCTTCAGCTTGCTTGCCGATCAGGGAGAGCCGGACGAACTGGTTGCCGACCTGGTCGACGCTCAAGCGGGAGCGGTACTCTTCGAGTTGGCTGTGGGTGAGTTCCTGGTTCTCGTGGCGCGCCAGGGTGCGGGTGATGATGTGCTCGCTCTTGACCAGCGTTTCGAGGCTCTTGACCTTGTCGGTCAACTCCTGGGCGCGCAGATAGCTCGGCGCGGTGCTGGTCAGACCGCTGTATTCCTGGAGCAGGATCAGCGTGTTGGTCTCGAAGCGGGTCGGCCACAAAAGGGCTGCGACGACGGAGAGCGGGATGATGATCAGGAGCGGGGCCAGCATGATCGCGCGCCGCCGCCACATGGCGCGGATGGTGGCCTTGATGAGATCGGGTAGGGTCATCGCTTGATCTGGTTCCAGCTGAGGGGGGCGTTTGAGGCGCGCGTCGGGGGTGGGGGGATGCCGTTATCTGGTTTGGGTGGCGGCAAGGTCGATGATGCGGTTGCGGATATCATGCAAGTCCCGGTCCGATAAGAGGCGGGCCTGAGCCCAGGTCCGGGGGATGGCGGCTTCGATTTCGCGCCTCAGGGTCTTAGCAGCCGGGTTGGTCTGGTTTGCGAGCCAGATCAGCCAGCGCTGGTCGAGGATGCCGTCGGCGAGGCGCAGGAGGCTGCGATGAATGTCAACGCGATCGGGACAAATCCGGTCCATCGGATAAAACATCTGGACGTCTCCCTCGCGTCCGTCGATTGGGTCCAGGGGATCGGCGGTCGGCATGCGGGCATGCCACTGGACGTAACGGACGGCCGATGAATAGTGCAACCAGACGCCGGCCGTCAGGCGTGGTGTGAACGTATTGTAAATCCAGACCTGTCGTCCGTTGGCTGAAAGATCGCCGACTTGGTTACGATCCAGGCCGAAGCCCGGATTGATGATGACGACATCGAAGAGGCGGGCGTAGGGGCGGTCGGCAGGGCTGTTGAGGTGGCCGGCAAGGCGGATGGGGTGTGAGGTGGCCTGGCGCAGGGCTTTCACCCATTCGGCAAGGTCGCCCTGGTCCTGGTCCGGGTTGCTTGGTTCATCGGCGGCGGACCAGACGGGAGCGGGCAGACGGCGGGCTGCGATGGCGTCGGTGGCGGCGCCGATGAATTTGGCGGTGCGTTCGGTGCCGTAGGCAATGCGCATCTGGTGGAGGGGGTTATAGAGCATCCAGCCCGGGCTGACGCCGGCGCGCTGGGCGCGGGCCATCTCGTCGAGGACCGGGGTTAAGCCACCTTCGAGAGGGGTTGCGATGGGGGGCGCGGTGCCAGTGAGGCCGAAGCGGCTGAGCCAGTCGAGGTCGCAGGCCGCCTGACGGTCCCGGTCGGCGATGGCGGTGTTCCAGGTGAGATGCGGAGCGTAGGCGAGGTAGGGCCCCGCCGGTTTAGCGGCCGGTGGCAAGGTGACGTCGAGGACATCGGCTTCAAGGGGAATGCGCAGGCTTGGGGCAGCCGTGCCTGTCGTGGCGGTCGCCGCGATGACGATTTCGCCGGTGAAGCGGCCGGGGCTCGCGGATGGCGGGGCCGTCAGCCACAGTTCATAGCGCCGGGTCAGGTCGGGGCCGAGGGGAAGCCGGCTGAGGTCGGAGATCAGGCGATCGTCGCGCCATTCGAGGCGGGTGTCCTGCGGTTCGGTGCGGTCGAGACGCCATTGGCCGGCCCAGGCCGTGAGGGACAGTCGTTGGCGGTCTGCCGCGGGCTCATCCAGCGTAATGGCCGGGCGAGGGATCTCAATTGCCGAGGTCAGTGCCAGCGTCACGCGGGTGCTGCTGCCGGGCGCGAGGCGCACGCGGACCGGTTGTCCGGTCTGGCGGGCGCCGGCTGCGGGGTCCCAGTGGATCGCAATCTCATGTCCGGTGTGGGCGCTTGGGAGGCCGTCCGTGCGCGCGCTTGTCGCGACGGGGACAACGGGGAAGTTGTCGCGATACCAGGCGGCGCGGTCGGCTGTGACCTTCTCGAGGGCTGCGTCGTTGCCAGCGGGTTCGACCAGGACGGCTGAGAGGTAGCGATCGTCGAGGGTGGCGCCATCGATCGTGATTTGGATGGTGCCGTCGGCAGCGTCGACTTCGAGGCTGCGGCGGTTGCCGCGATGGCGGCCGAATGCCGCGAAGGCGTCGCTTTCGGCGGTGTGTTCGCGCCAGCGTTGGGCCAGGTAGCGCTCAGCGATCCAGCCGGTGAAGGAGCGCTTCGTTGCCGAGATGGTCTTGCCGTTGACGCGGATGGTCTGGTCCAGGACGGCGGGGAGATGCTCCCACTCGCCCGGGTCCTCGCTCCATATCGTGACGCGCTTCACGCCCGGCGCCGTCTTGAGAGTGAGTTGTTCGATGCCGCGAATGCCGTTGGCAACGAGGGGGTCGGGGGCCGGGCGGCGGCGGACCTGGAGGTGGCGGCCGACAAGGCGCGGGTCACCGGGGGCGATGCGTTCGAAGCCCGGAGGCAGTTGCGCGTCGGCGGCGCCGAGGGCCACTGCGATGGTGCCCTCGGGCAGGCGCTTGATCGGGGCGAGGTCGAAGCGCGAGATCGCGATCTGATCATTTTCCGGCCAGGGGGAGAGGATGACGAGGCGCAGGGAGGTGGCGTCGATAACGCGCTTTGTCGGGGTCGTCAGGCCCTCGACGGGAAAGCGCAGGCGGAAGGGGCCGGGGGGCACTTCGCGCTCGATGTTGACGCGGCTGGCGTAGCTCGTCGAGGCGCCGTCATCGAGGCGCAGGACAATGTTCTGGATCTCGGCGCTGCGATTGGCGCCCTCGATGATCAGTTCGCGGCCGCGGGCGTCGATGGGGCGGCTCGGATAGTGCTCGATTGGCGCAGTCCCGGTGCCGAGGCTGAGGGCGGGGCCGCGCGCAGCCTGGGTCGCGGTGGCTGCAGGCACCGGCTCGGCGGCTGCGATGCGCTGGAACCGGGAGACCGTGACGGGGCGGGTGTCATCGGTCGTGAAGAAGATGACGCGGTGAATGCTGGCAAGGTCGAGGGGCCTGCCGCCGGTGGTGCGCAGGTCATGGGTGGTGAAGGTGAGGCGGAAGGGGCCTTCGGGCAGTTCGCGTTCGCCATTCATGCGCTCGGCATAAGCCGGCGTGCGGCGATCGTCGATGCGCAGGACAACGGTTGCCGGCCCCGTTGTCACGGTGCCTTCGATGACGATGCGGTCGCCCGCGGTGAAGGTCATCGGTTGGGCCGGTTCGATCTCGATCGGTGCTGAGCCGGTCGGCCAGTTCGTGGTCGTGGCGGTGGCCGGGGTTGCGATCATGAAGAGGAGGCTCAACAGAAGCGGGAGCAGGGCGCGGGTCATAAGAACGCCTCCAGACGGGCGTCGATCCCGGCTGCGCGGGCCTGCCAGCTATCATTGGCAACGGCGGCGCGGCGCTGGCCGTTACGCGCATGGTCGGTGGCAGCGCGTTGGATCGCTCGCGCGAAGTCGCTGCGGTCTTCGGCGATGGCGAGAAGGTCGCGGTAGGGGGCCAGGCTCGGGACGTCGGTGGTTGCGATCGGGGTGCCGGCTGCGAGGTATTCGCGCATCTTCAGCGGGTTTCCCGCGAGCGTCTGTGCCTCGATGCGATAGAGGATCATCGAGACATCCCAATGGCGCACGTAGCGGGGAAGGGCCGCGTAGGGACGCGGGCCGAGGACGTGGATGTTGGGTATCGCGATGATCGCGCTGAGGTCGGTCTGGACCGGCCCGATCATGACGAACTGCCAATCGGGTAGGCTTCGGGCGGCGGTTGCCAGCATGTCGAAATCGAGGCGGGCGTCGATGCTGCCGTAGAAGCCTGCAATCTTGTCACCGGCCGGCAGATCAGCGGCGCGGGGGCAATCGACGCCAAAATGGTTGAGGTCGGTGCCATGGGGCACGAGGAGCGTTTTTTCGGCGGGGAAGCGGCTCGCGAGGACGTCGCTGGCGGCAAGAACGAGGTCTGCCTTTTCGACGAGGCGGCGCTCCATATCAAGGATCGGCTCATGGTCGACGCCGACGAGCGAGCCGAAATCGTCGCCGCAATAGTAGACGAGCGCTCGTTCGCCGAGTGTGCCGACGGCCGGCAGCGCGGTTGGCAGCGAGGTCCACAGGATCGGGCGGGTCATGTTGCGGGCCTGAAGCGCGCGGTTGAGTTGGCGGGCGAGCAGGGTGCGGTTCAGGCGGAAGGCGAGGCTGCTGGCGGGCCAGGGGACGGCGGTGGGCGCCAGGACGGAGAAGTTCGGGGGAAGTTGTGGAGCATCACCCGGGGTTTTCCCGGCTGACCGGGTGGCGGGACGCGCCAGGAGATCGGTTGCCTTGGTTGCGATGCGGGCCAGGTCGCGGCGATCGAGACGGGGACGGCGCATGCCGATCGAATTGATCCAGAGCACGCGGCGGTCCGCGGCGAGGCAGCGCACGAGGTGCTGGGTCGAGGTTGGATGCCGGCCCCAGTCTTCGCCGAAGACGACGAGATCCGGTTTTTCGACACGCGGCGGGGTCATGACGTTTCGCCGATCTTGCGCTTGACGACGGCGGGGACGCCGGCTGCGATCACGCCGGGGGGCAGGTCACGGCTGACGATGCTGCCGGCTGCGACGATGGTGCCGCGGCCGATGCGGACGCCCGACATGACCATGGTGCGGGTCGCCAGCCAGACGTCATCCTCAAGGATGATGTCGCCAACCTGGGCGTCGGTCTCAGGTGCGCCGGTTGCGCGGGCCTCGGCATCGAGCGGGTGGCCGGGGTAGCCGAGCAGTTGGACGCCGGCTGCGAGGCGGACGTTGTTGCCGATCTCAATGCGCCGGCCGACGGCAATGGTCGAATCCCAGCCGATATCGACATTGTCGCCGACGATGAGTTCCGGGGTGACGTCGCCGGAGGTGCGCCCCATGATCGAGATTTTGCCCGCAACGCGGCACCCCTCGCCAAGGGTTATGCGGACGGCGCCGACGATATAGGGGATGCCGCCATAGAGGTAGAGGCGGGTCGCCGGTTTGGTGAGCTGGCTTTGGAAGAGGGGGGTCGACCAGAGGGTGCGGACCAGGGTTCTTGCGGTGTTCGCGATGGCGTTCGTGACTTGATAAAGGCCGCTGTGGAGGCCGGGGATGACGGGCACGTTGGCATACCGCAGCCACATGCCGGCGCCGTAGATGGTGCGCGCCAGCGGCGTTTCGCGGCGTTTGACCCAGCGACGGAAGGTCGTCGGATTGAGTTTCGAGCTCATCGGGCAGGCCTGAGGGCGTTGGAGGGGGAAAGGGATATCTCTGCCTGAGCGGCGGTTTTGTGTTCGGCGGTGCTTTGTCTTGTAAGGTGGGCGACATAGCCGGTGAGGGCGGCGGTGAAGCCGAGCTGCAGGTAGACCGGCCAGGTGAAGCCCTGGGTGAGGAAGGTGCCGGAAACGCAGAAGCCCGCAAGGCCGGCGATCAGGCCGAGCGCGAAGGCGCGGATGACGGGATCGGCCTTTAAGGTGTCAAGCTGGTGGAGGGCGCGGCGCAGGGAGAGGGCGAGCGCTGCGATCATGGCAAGGAAGAGGCCAATGCCGGGGAGGCCGGTTTCCGCCATCACGCCGAACCAGGTCGAGTGAACCGCCATCCGCCGGCCGGGCCACACGGGGGTGTAGTCGCGGAACTGAGAGGGGAAATTCTTGATGCCGACGCCGCGCAGGGGACGCGCCGCAGTCATGTTGATGGCGGCCTGCCAGGCATAGAGGCGTTCCTGGGCGGAGTTGTCGAGGCCGCCGGTTGCCTCGAGTTCGGCGGTGCCGCCCGAGCTTCGTCCGCCGATGTCCATCGCGACGACGAGGCCGAGGGCTGCGATGGCGCAGCCGGCGATCAGGACGACTTTGGAGCGGATCAGGAAGAAGCCGATGGTGCCGACAACGGCGATCACGCCGAGTGCGCCGCCGCGGCTCTGGGTCATAATGATGGCGGTGACGAGCAGGGGCAGGGTGATGAGGCAGAGAATGCCAAGGGGACTGCGCCAACCCATGCGCAGGATGACGGCGAGGGCGAGGCCGACGGGATAGAGCAGGACGAGGGCGAGGTCGTTGGGATCGCCGAGCAGCGAACCGCCGGGGATGGCTTCGCCCGGCAAGGCGTTTGCGATGTCCTCGTCGGTCGAGAAGAGCGTGCGGCCGATGGTGACGCGGGTGCCTTCGACGAGGTCGATCTGGTGGTACCAGTTATAGAACGTGCGCAGCGCAATCAGCGCGCCGCTTGCAATCAACATCCAAAGAGCGGTCAGGAAATCGGCGCGCGTGCGGATCAGCCAGGCGAGGGCCAGCGTCATGGCGCCGATTTTCCAATAGTTTGTGACCCACGCCTCCATTGCCAGCGGCTGGATGGCGGCGAAGGGGACGCCCAGCGTTGCGACAACGAAAAAGGCGATGAAGAGGCGCATCTCGACGCCCCAGCGGGCCGCCTCCATGGCCTGAATGGTGTTGAACCAGGCAACGAAGGCGACGGCGGCAAAGCCCATGGCGATGGCGATGGCGAGGCTCTGGGTCTGGACTTCGGGGATGAAGAGGAGGCTCGCGGTGCCGCCGGTCGCAAGCAGGGCAACGGCAAACCAGGCGGATTTCGACTGGGCGTTCTGGAGCATGTGGGTCGCGATGCCGTAGGCAATGACGGCAAAGGAGGCGACGGAGAAGACGAACGGCAGTTTCAGCGGGATCAGGACCGGGTAGGCCTCATGAATGCGAAAGTAGGAGAGGCAGACGAAACTCAGGATCAGGAAGCTTTTCGAGAGAAAGGCGAGGGAGAGGAAGATGAGAACAGGTGCGGGGCCGGTCAGCCAACCAAGCCCGCCAATCAGGACGGCACCGGTGGAGCCGGCGATGGCCTGGCCTTTCGTCGTTTCGCGGAACGGTGTCGGGCGGTGGGTCAGCAAAACCGCCTCCTCACGTTTGCTGCGAAGTCGGCCGGGATTTGAACGAGGCCGCTGGCGATGATCAGCCCGATCAGGATGGGGGCTGCGAGAAGGCCATAGAGGAAGCGCCAGAGGAGATCGCCGGCGGCGGGGGCGAGGGCAACGATGAGGATGGCGCCGGCGATGCTCGCGAGGGCGGGGAGCCAGGGGTAGGGGAGGGGGGCCAGTTCCTTGCCAAGCCACAGGTGCAGGGTGAAGCGGGTCGCCTGGCCGGCTGCCATCGACGCCATCACGCCGCTGACGCCGAATGGTTCAACAAGAAGGGCATATCCGGTGACGGCGATGGCGGCGGAAAAGACCTCGATGGCGAAGACATGCGAACCGCTCGCGCGGGCATAGCTGCCGACGTTCGTGAAGGTCGTGATGATGTGGGCCGACTGGAGGAGGACGAGGGGGTAGAGGTAATTGTAGGCGCCGCCATAGCTCGCGGGGAACAGCAGGTGAATGAGGAGCGGGCCGCCGAGGGCGACGCCGGTGCCAGCGAAGATGACGAGGGCGGTACCGATGCCCCACATGCGCGCGCCGAGTTCAAGCCCGCCTTCCTGGGTCAGGGTGGCGATGCGCTTTGGTGCCCACCACAGGTCGAAGGGGGCGGTGGCCAGCGAGATGATGAGGGCGACGCGGGCGGCAAGCGCAAAATGGGCAATGGTGGTTAAATCGACGTGACCCGGCATGAAGAGCTTGTTGCAATTGCCAAGGCCGTACATGGCAAGGTCGGCGCCGACGATGGGCAGCCCATAAACGATGATCTGGCGCAGCGCCGTTTGTGAGACGGCGATACCCGTTTCGCGGTACTGCATGAAGAGGAGGACGGCTGCGACGGAGATCATGATCGCGCCGTTGACGATGAGGATGCCGGCGGCGCCGTAGCCCATCGCGAGGGCGAGCCACATGAAACCTGCCTGGGCAAGGGTGCGCACGATGATGACGGCGAAATAGGACAGCGCCCGGTCCTTCAGGCGCAGCCAGAAGAGGGGCAGCTCGATCATCGAAGTGAGGACGACGCCGGCGAGGATGACGCGCAGGGCGGTGGCGTCGACGCGGATCGAAAGCCAGTCGGTGATCACGGGGCCGAAGATGACGAGGGGGACGCCGACGATGATCGCCAGGGTGAGGGTGGTGCCGGTGAGTTCGGCTGCGACCTGACGGGAGGATTGCTCACCGCCGGCAGTCGAGGCGAAGCGGATGAGGGTTGCGCCGACGGCAAATCCAAGGATGAGGTTGACGAACTCGATGAAGCTCACCGCGACGTCGTAATCGCCATATTCGGCGGCTGGCAGGTAGGCGGCGACGATCGGCAGGGTAATGAGCGAGATGCCTTTGGTCGCGATGACCGAGACGAAATAGATCACCCAGGTCGGCAGGCGGCCGGGGAGCAGCAGGATGCTCTTGGCATAGGGGGAGGCGCCGGAAAGCGCTCTGTAGAAGCGCTGGATCATCGTGGCTGCGGCCCGGGGGAGCTGACCGCAGGGGCGCTCACGCCGCGACGCGGGGCGGGCTCCGAGACGGGGGCACGTGATAACGCGTGCCGGGCTGCGCTGGGGGTACGCATGGACATCAGTTCTTGGGCGCGCGGGGTGCGCTGTTGTTAACGTGTTGCGCGACCGGCAAGGCCCCGGGCCGTCTGGGTCGGCACGCCGCGGTTCCGGGTTTCGTTCATCTGCCGGACGATCAGGGTGTCGCCTGGCAGCAGCAAGTCGAAGCGGTCAGCATCGATGCGGGTTTCGCCCTGGCTGGTCTGGCGGACGATCTCGTAGGTCAGTTCGGCTGCCCGTTCCGTGGTGTCGCTGGTGGCGGGGCCGGTTGCGTTCGCGCTCAGGCGCTCGCGCGCCACATCGTAGCGGATCTGGGCCGTCTTGATGGTTGTGGCGAGTTTGGACAGCGCCTCGATGATCTTCTCGCGGCGGTCGCCGGTCAGTTCGTCGCGCTTGCTATCGAGACCCTGGCGGGAGGTTTCGGCCTTCACGATCTGCACATTCGTGCTCGCGAGTTTTTCCTCCAGGTCGGCAATCTGAGTCTCGACCTGGAACAAGCGCTGATTTGAAAGCCGGCCGCGCTCGTATGAACGGCGCATCTCTTTGAGGAGAGGCGCGTATGTGTCGACGCGGCTCTTCATCTTCCGGGACAGGATCTGGAGGCGATCAATCTCGGCGGCGATGGAGGCTTTTTGATCGTCGATGTTCTTGAGGCGCAATTTCAGTGCGTTGCGGCGATTTGCGAGCAGGGCCTGCTCGGACTGGATGAGGTCGTTGGCGCGGTTGGCGCCAATCACGCCGATCAGGCGTTCCGGCGTTTCGATCAGGTCGCGATCGGCGAGTTCCGCATCGAGGCGGGCGCGGTCGACGAGGGCCTGGGCGAGCTCAAGGCGGGCGATTTCAAGGGCGCCGTCGCGGGCGCGTTCCGACTGGGGGGAGGCTGCCGGGGGGCGATAGACGCCGCCACTCATCGAGACGGCCTTGACCACGGTCATGCCGCGCTGCCACTGGAACGAGCCGGGCTTGTCGACGTAGCCAGCGACGAAAACCTGGCGGTACGTGCTCACTTCGACCGAGACGGGGGCGGCACGACCGGTGGCACCAAGGATGCGCGAGGCGAGCGCCTTCTCGAGATCGGAGGCGGTCATGGCGGCAATTGAAATGCGCCCGACGCCGGGGATCGAGATCGTCTCGTCCTCGTTGAGGCGGTAGGTGCCGGACAGGTCGTTGATGCCCTGAATGCGGACCTGGATCGATTCCGCGATCGCGGAGAGCTGGGCGGATCGGGGAGAGTTGGCCGATGATGCGCCGGCTGCCTGTGCAAAGCAGATGGCAAGGACGGCGAGGGTTGCGGCGACGACGGCGCCGGCCGTTTTTGATGCGGTATGCACGGCTCTAATTCCCAACTCTTTTGCGAACAACTCTCCGCCGCAGCAACCGTGCGCGATTTGTAACCGCAGCATGGAATTACCCAGTTTGTGAACTCAGACGGAAATGAGATGTAGCAATGCAACTTTTGTTCCGGGCGATCAACTGGCAACTTGGCGCATAAGTTAAGTCGGGCCGGGGACCGAATGACGCGCTGCGGCAGGGGGCTTTGACGGGGACGGTGATTGCGTTTGGATTGAGTAGGTGGCGCGGATAATAGTTTCTCCGAATAATTCGAAAGGGGTTGCTCGCACGCGTGGTGGCGCTGAGCGGCCGGCTGCTACACGAATGCGGCGATCGGCATTGTTTGCGGCTGGCGGCTGCGATCCGGCCGCCGCCGGCGGTCAGAGTCGCAGAGTGACTCGTTGACGCAGCGCATGAAGAGTTGGCCGCAATTTGTTGAGTCAAAATGGAGTGTTGTTTGTTTTTGCTCTTGTTCTTTATTTCCTACGTTCGTATACGGTAGTTCAATTCTGAGACATCCAGATGACGACAGACTGGCAAGGCCGCGGCGGGTTTCCCGTCCGCGCTCATGAGTCTTTCGATCGTGCCGTTTCTGCGGCGATGCCGTCCCTGGTGCCTCGCGCGTGATTGTGGAGTTGTCGGTATCATGTCGGTAGGCGGGGGGATGACGAGCGTCCATGTCGTCAATCGAATGGCGCCTGGCGGGATCGAAACGCTGGTTCTCGATTTGATGCGCAGTGGTTCGCCGGAAGAGCGCACCGTCGTCATTAGCCTTGAAGGCAAAACCGAAGAGCTCATAAAAGATTGGCCGGCATTGGCGCCATTCCGTGACGACATTGTCGGGCTCGAGGCGCCGGACGGCCGTCGTTTTTCTCTTGTGCCGAAACTTGCGATGATGCTTCGCCGGCTCAAACCGGTGAACGTTTTCGCGCATCATATCGGGCCGCTGCTTTACGGCGGACTGGCTGCACGCGCGGGTTTTACCGGACGCCTTGTTCATGTTGAACACGACGCCTGGCATTACGAAGATAATCCATCGCATCAGCGCATTCTGAAGTTTTGCGAGCGTTTTCTGCGCCCCCATCATTTTGCGGTTTCCCATCCAATTGCCCGACGCCTCGGGGAAATGCTGCCAGGGGCCACGGTCGATGTCGTGGCGCCGGGGATTGATCTGTCGCGGTTTAAGCCGGAGCGGCGGGCCGAGGCGCGGGCGGCACTCGGTCTCGACGGTGACGTCGCCGTGATCGGTACGGTCGGGCGGCTGCATCCGGTCAAGGGGCAGCGGTATCTGATCGAGGCGGTGAGCCAGCTCGATAGGCCATGCGCATTGGTTTTCGTCGGCGGCGGGAGTGAGCGGGAAAACCTCGAGGCCTTGGCGCGCGAGTTGGGTGTCGCAGGGCAATGTCACTTCCTTGGTCATCGTGATGACGTCGCGACGTTGATCCCGGGGTTCGACATTTTTGCGTTGCCGTCGCTTGGTGAGGGGCTGCCGCGCGCCGTTCTCGAAGCGCAGGCGGCGGGGGTGCCAGTGGTTGCAAGTGATGTGGGCGCGCTCACAGATGCCATTGCGCCGGGGACAGGTCATCTCGTGCCACCGAAGGATGCGGCAGCCCTTGCGGCGGCGCTCGCGGCCATGCTTGGCGACGAGCGGCCGCGCGAAAGCATTGCCAGTGAGACGCGGGCCTTTATCGCGGCCAACTTCGACTTCTCAAAAACACGCCATCGTTATGCGCCGACGGTCTCGGGCTTGTCCGAGACCGGGTTTGGCCAAGCCCAGTCAGTCTAGAGATCTGCCCTATGGACCTGCTCGCCAAGATTGTCTTCATCGTATCAACCGCAATCTTCACGTATCACCATTTTGTCTATCCGCTGCTGCTGCGCTGGCTTGCGCGGCGGGCGGGGCCGGGGGCTGCGACGCGGGCCGATATCGCGGCGGGAACGCCTGCGGGGGCTGGCCTTGCGCGGGTGACGGTGATCGTGCCGGCCTACAACGAAGCCGCGATGATCGCCCAGAAGATCCAGAACCTTGCTGCACTCGACTATCCGCGTGACAGGCTTGAGGTTCGCGTTGTTCTCGATGGGTGCAGCGACGAGACGGAAGAGGTGGCGCGGGCGGCGCTCGCGCGGGAGGGCGATCCCGATTTCATTACCCTCAAGGTTCACGCGAAGAACCGCGGCAAGCTGGAAGTTCTCAACAGCGAGATCGCGGCTGCGAGTGGCGACGTCGTCGTGCTGTCGGATGTGTCGGCGCGGATTGCAAGTGATGCGCTCGTGAAGGGGGCGCGTTATTTTGGCGATGAGACCGTGGGCGTCGTGTGCGGGACCTACGCGCTGGAAAAACCCGGCAGTGCGGGCGAGGCGAAATACTGGTCATATCAGACGCGGGTCAAGGCGGACGAGGCGGCTGTCGGTGCGCCGATGGGGGCGCATGGGGCTTTCTACATGTTCCGCCGGGCTGCATGGCGGGCTTTGCCGGCCGGTACGATCAATGATGATTTTCTCCTGCCGATGCGCATCGTGGCGGACGGTTATCGTGCGCTCTACGACGAAAAGATCGTTGCATTCGAGATGGAGCGGACGTCTTCGCCGCAGGAATTTGCGCGCCGGATCCGGATTGGGGCGGGCAATCTGCAGCAACTGATCTGGCTCAGGGGATTGCTCAATCCGTTTCGCAAGGCACCCCGGGCGGGACGGATTGCATTCGTGTTCGGGTCCGGCAAGGCGCTGCGGCCGTTGATCCCGCCGGTTGTAATGGCGGGCGCGCTGGCGTGTCTCTATCTGGCGTTTGCCGGATATGGTGTTTTCGCCTCGATTGCGATCAGTGGCTTCCTGGTTTCGCTGGCGGGCGCTTATTCGATCTGGCGCAGGGGCCGCGGTGTGATCAAGCCGGTGGCCTGGCTCGGGTATCTGATGGAGGGGCATATGGCCTCTTTGATCGGAGCGGTGCGCTACATCACCAATTCGCCGCGTCTGGCGTGGTCGCATGGCAATGACGAGGACCAGCCGCGCCACTATACGCCGTGGCTGACGCGGGCTGCCAAGCGCACCTTCGATGTTGTTTTCTCGGTGGTAGCCATCGTCCTGCTGTGGCCGCTGTTTGTGCCCATCGCGCTTGCCATTCGGCTCGAGACACCGGGGCCGATCTTTTATCGGCAGACCCGCGTCGGGCGGAGCTGGCATGACCGGACGGAGCTGTTTGAATTGATCAAGTTCCGGACGATGTATGAGGATGCCGAGGCGCGCTCCGGGGCGATGTGGGCGACGAAGAACGATCCGCGTATTACGCGGGTGGGACTGTTCTTGAGAAAAACGCGGCTCGATGAATTGCCGCAATTCATAAACGTCATTCAAGGTGATATGTCGCTGATCGGGCCGCGGCCGGAACGCCCGAAATTCATCGGCAATCTCGAGGCGCAGTTGCCGTTCTATAGCGAGCGGACTTATGGGCTTCGTCCCGGAATTACGGGGCTGGCGCAAATCAACCAGGGTTATGACGAAACAATCGAGGATGTGCGTCGTAAATTGTTGTTCGATCACGCCTATGCGGCGCATCTAACGTCGCCGCTGCGGTGGCTTTGGATGGATCTGAAGATCATCTTCGGCACGATTGCCGTGATGGTCACCGGTCGTGGTCAATAGGTCTCGCAGAAGCGGTGATGCATTGGTTTCGTTGGCGTGCTTGCGATGCGTTCTGCGGGTTGTTCTGGTGAAGGCCGGAATTTTTTTTTACGCGGCTTCTGTGAACTTTCGATGGTTTTGCGGCGTCGTGTTGGGGCTTGGTCATCAGCCGGTCACACAGAGATGTGATTTACCAAAAACGGGCAGGCTCGCGATGATCCGGGCGCCGGGGTGTTGGCGAAAGTTTGGTGCCGCGCGCTTGGCTTCTATTATCTTCAATTAATATCTGAAAGTGCTATCTCAATGCGCTGTTTTTTCTGCGTTTAATCCTCTTGATGAGTGTGCCTTTGTGTCTTAAGGAAACAGTTCGCCCGTGATGTTTGGATCTCGCCCCGAAGGTAGTCGTTGGATGTTTATCGATATCGATTTTGAGTTGGATGGTGACGGTGTGCGTTGCGGCGGGGCGGAGGTCATCAGGCGAGCTGACCGGTCGCGTGATATCGTCGTCGATCTGGCGCGGGTCACGCGGCTCGACAGCAGCGGGATCGGACTTCTCGTTCATTTGCAGAAGCGTTCAATTGAGCGGCGCGCTCAATTCGCAATCGCAAATGTCAGCGGCCAACCGCGTGATCTTCTGGCGCAATTGAACCTGCTTGAAATCTGGGCGGCAAAAGCGGCCATGAAGCGTCCCGTCGCAAAGGCGGAAACTGCGCCCGCGTTTCAGAACGGGTAGCCCCCCGTTCGCATCTTTTCGCCTTTTGCGATGAATTAATGTCGACGTCACGTTCGGCCGCCGCTATCGGGCGGGCGCACCGTTCGGCGGGACATGATCATCACGTTGAAAGCTTGATCGCCGGCCGGCTTTTGACGGCAATTCAAATCGTCCTGACTTCGGTTTGACTGGTGTGGCCGTGCGCGTTGGCGCAGGGCGGCGATCACTGGACGCGCCCGGGTGCGGACGTCGATGTGTTTCGAACGAATTTCGCAGAGTTGTTCGTGCGCGTCGGGACGCAGCAGGATAACGGGCGCGCGGCGCGTCGTTCGTGGCGTGGGTTGATACGGCTGGCCGGTTATTCGCCGGCACTTGCGATCTTCAGTTGGGTCACGTTGCTGCCGGACCGCTCGCCGTGGCGTCGGGCCTGGGCGGCGCGGATCTGGTCGCGGATGCGAGGCTGAATTTCGGTGCGCCAGCGCCGGCCGTTGAAGACGCCGTAATGGCCGACGCCGGGCTGGACGTAGTGGAAGCGGTCTTCGGGCGCCACATTGGTGCAGATCACCTGGGCTGCCTCGGTCTGGCCGATGCCGCAGATGTCGTCGTTCTCACCTTCGATCGTGATGATGGCCGTGTTGCGGATCTTCGAACAATCGACGCGTTCGTCGCGGTGCATCATCCGGCCGTCCGGCAGGGCGTGCGACTGGAAGGCGGTCTCGATGGTTTGGAGATAGAATTCGGCGGGAAGGTCCATCACGGCCAGATATTCATCGTAAAAGCGCTCGTGGGCTGCAACCGAGTCGTCGTCGCCTTCGACGAGATGGTCGAACAACTGCCAGTGCGCTTCGCGGTGACGTTCTAGGTTCATCGTCATGAAGCCGGTCAGCTGGATGAAGCCTGGATAGACGGGACGCATGAAGCCGGGATTGGGGAAGGGGACGTGGGAAATCACGTTCTGCTGGAACCAGGACAGCGGCTTTTCTTCGGCAAGGCGGTTCACAACGGTCGGGTTGCGGCGGGTGTCGATCGGCCCGCCCATCATGGTCAGCGACAGCGGCTGGTAGGGTGCGTCACGGGCCGCCATCAGGGCGGTTGCGGCGAGGCACGGCACAGCTGGCTGGCACACCGCCATGATGTGGAGGTCGGGGCCGAGGAACTCGGTGAACTCGATGATGTAGTCGATGAAGTCATCAAGGTCGAAGCCGCCTTCGAAGGTCGGCACCTCGCGCGCGTCGATCCAGTCGGTGACGTAGACGTCGTGCTCGGGGAGCATGGCTTCGACGGTGCCGCGCAGCAGCGTTGCGTAATGGCCGGACATCGGGGCGACGATCAGTACCTTCGGATCATCGCGTTTGCCGGTCAGGGCGGTGTCGCGCTCGAAATGAATGAGGTTTGCGAAGGGCTTCTTGCGGACCGAATGGATGGTAACGGGGACGGTGGTGCCATCGACTTCCGTCTCGTCGATCCGCCATTCCGGCTTGCCGTAGCGGTCAGTCAGCCGCTCGAAGACGGAGCAGGCCGCCGACAGGCTGCGCGCGACAGGGGTCGCAGAGAAAGGGTTAAACGGAAAGTCCAGATGGTATCTCAAACCTTGCGAGGCCATCCGCCAGGGCGAAACCATGGCATGTGCCAGCTCATAGGCATGATATTTCATCGGTTCGTCGTCCCCGAATTCCAGTAGTGTCTAGTTTTTTGCACTGCAGCATGACGTTCGTTGTGCGTCAAGAGAGGTATTTCTTACATCTGATTTATGCAGTCGCAGCGTTAGAAATCTGTTTTGCCCTACGAAACCACAAAATCGTAAACGATGCGGCTGTTCGGCGGTCTGGTGCCGTATGCCGCGCTGCGGTCGTTTTCAGCGGCCGCGTTGCGGGCGGTGCACAATGGTTGAGCAGCGTTTTGCACGGCGCGTATCAGAGGTAAGGTGCCCCTCAAGTTTCAGAATTCTTAATTTAGGCGCTTCGTGGAGATTCGGGAATGTCGCTTTACGCACCACCAGTGGATAAGGAAACGGACGTCTGGACCGTGTTGCCGGACGAATTCCGGCGCCATGGTGTCGAACCGGACTGGGGACGAGGTAATCGTCCGGGGATTGCGATCGACAGTTTCCTTGAGGGACCGAGCTTCGACCGCGACGGCAATCTGTACGTGACGGACATCCCCTATGGGCGGATCTTCCGGATCTCGCCGGCGGGTGCGTGGGCGCTGGTTTGTGAATACGATGGCTGGCCGAATGGCCTCAAGATCCATCGTGACGGGCGGATTTTCATTACCGATTACAAGCATGGGATTATGCAACTCGACCCTGTCAAGGGAGAGGTGACGCCGTTTCTGGTGCATCGCAAGAGTGAGAGTTTCCGCGGCGTCAACGACCTGTTTTTCGATGCGCACGGTCACATGTACTTCACCGATCAAGGCCAGACCGGCATGCATGACCCGACGGGGCGGGTCTATCGGTATGATCTTGAGCGCGATCGGATTGATCTCTTGATTGCGAACGGGCCGAGCCCGAACGGCCTGGTGATGAACCCGGCGCAGGACGTGCTCTATGTCGCCATGACGCGGGGGAATGCGGTCTGGCGTGTGCCGGTGCACCCCGACGGGGGGACGTCGAAGGTCTCGATCTTTACGCCGATGGCGGGCGGGCATAGCGGCGCGGACGGGATGGCGGTCGATCGCGAGGGGCGGCTTTTCGTGTGCGATGCGGGCAATGGGTGTGTGTGGGTGTTTACCCACGAGGCACAGCCGGTCTACCGGCTCAAGGCGGCATCCGGGGGGCGCTCGACGACCAATGTCGCGTTTGGCGGGCCAGGCAACCGCGATCTGTTCATCACGGAGTCGTCGACAGGGAC
This sequence comes from uncultured Alphaproteobacteria bacterium, assembly GCA_963696075.1. Taxonomy (GTDB): domain Bacteria; phylum Pseudomonadota; class Alphaproteobacteria; order Rhizobiales; family Hyphomicrobiaceae; genus CAJQQK01. Next base: position 58,971 of record CAVOJD010000009.1, read on the forward strand.
GATCCTCAAGGTGACGATGGATGTCGCGGGCGAGACGATGTTCTCGCACCGCGACTGAGGTTGATCGGCCGTCGGGCACGGGCCCGACGGTGAAGCGTTACGGGGCGCGGCCTACTGCATCGTGATCATGAGGATAAGCAGGCCGATCGACGTGATGGCCACGAACAGGATCGAGAAGATGACCTCGCGTGCGGTGGGGGCGTTTTTGGCTTCGCGCGCTGCCTCGAGGCGATCCTCACGCATCATTCGGCTGGCGACAGTGGCGCTGATGGCTGCGTCGCGTTCCGAGATATCACGGTCTGGCATCGGTTCTCCTTGCCTTAGGGGCGTGGGCTGGGGATGTTACCAGACGCCTGTATTTTCCATCGATGCCCAAGGCTCGGCTTTCGCCTGGGCTTCGCCGCGCTGGAGCAATTCCAGGGAAATGCCGTCGGGCGAGCGCACGAAGGCCATGCGCCCGTCGCGCGGGGGGCGGTTGATGGTTACGCCATTGTCCATCAGTTTCTGGCAGGTGGCGTAGATGTCATCGACCTCGAAGGCGAGGTGGCCGAAGTTGCGCCCGCCGTCGTAGGTCTCAGGATCCCAATTGTAGGTCAGCTCGAGGAGCGGTGCGCGGGTGTCGCGTCCGCTTGCTTCGTCTTCGCTGGCGGCCAGGAAGATCAGCGTGAAGCGGCCGGCTTCGCTCTCGACGCGGCGGACTTCCTTCATACCCAGTTTGTTGCAGTAAAAGTCGAGGCTTTGGTCAACGTCGGTGACGCGGACCATGGTGTGCAGGTAGCGCATGATGGATCTCCCAAGGGTGTTAGCTCTGGGCAACAACCTAAGGCGTCCCTGCTGTTTTTCAAAGCGCAGACGTGGCTGGCGGGACGTTCACAGGTGAGGTCAACGCCTTGTCATGGCAACACGAATCAACGGTTCGCTCAATCCAGTCTGAATGGTGCTCAAGCGGGGGCGAAAACGGGTCAGTTGCTCAAAATCCAGAGGTGTTGAAAAGCAGCCGCAAGGGGGGCTGGGGAGGCTCTAAAAAGTCCCGCGAAATGGGCACTTTCAGAGGTGATGTGGGTGTGTTGAGTAATCCCGTATTGAGGTCGGATTCGGGGGGTAAGGGGCGATTAACACTTTTCAGTTTCGTGGCTGGTGGTATGTTCCGCGTCGTTCGGGCACGAGATGTTGAGTTGCTGAGGGCTAAGGGCGGCGAGACATCGGTTTTGGTGACCGGACAGGCACCACAACGGTGCCGAGTTGTCCTCGGGTGAGTGCCTGGGGTTGGTATTGGATTAACGAATGTACAGCGGGGTACACGATGGGGGATTCCAACGATTCCGAGGGACCAGATATGGTTCCAGGTCAATCGGAAGTCGGCGGCCTGCCTGAGGGGGCGGGTCTTGAGGTCTTCGAGATCGCAGGGACCATCAAGTGGTTCGACGCAAGCAAGGGTTTCGGGTTTATTGTCCCGGACAACGGTTTGGAAGACGTGCTGCTGCATGTGACCTGCCTCAGGGCTGGTGGCTTCCAGACGGCTTATGAAGGGGCCCGGGTTCATTGCCAGGTGCTCAAACGGCCGAAGGGCTATCAAGCTTTCGCCATTTTGAGTATGGATGAATCAACGGCCATCCATCCCTCGGCGCTGCCGCAACGCACACATGTCATCGTGCAGCCGGAAAGTGACTGGGAACGGGCCATGGTCAAGTGGTTCAATCGCATTCGCGGCTTCGGGTTCCTGACACGTGGTGAAGGTACGCCAGATATTTTCGTGCACATGGAGACGTTGCGCCGGTTCGGGTTCACCGAGCTGCGCCCCGGCCAGATTGTGCAGGTCCGCTGGGGACACGGCGACAAAGGCTGCATGGCAGCCGAGCTTCGCCCGGACGGCCCGCCGTCCAACCTCACGCAACAACACTGATACTGAGCGTTTGCTTTTCAATACGCTCAATGATCTAACGGGCAGGATGCGCTTGGCGCGCATCCTGCTTTTGTCGTTCAGCTGCCTGTGGTTAACCGCAATGCTCGTCGCAATCCCGACAGACGCGAAAACGCGGACCGAGGCGGTGGACATCGTCACGGCGAGCGGACGGCATACCTTCCAGGTCGAGATGGCGGAGACGGAATCGCAAAAGGCGATCGGTCTGATGTTCCGGCGGTCGCTGCCACGGCGGTCGGGCATGTTGTTCGTTCATGAACGGGCGAGCGAGCTGACGATGTGGATGAAGAACACGTTCATCTCGCTGGACATGATCTTCATTCGAGGCGACGGCGTGGTGCATCGCGTCGCGCGCAGGACGGAGCCGCTGTCGGAGGCGATCATCGCGTCGAATGGCGATGTGACGGCCGTGCTGGAGGTTGCGGCCGGGGTCGCCGACGAGATCGGGCTCAAAGCCGGCGACAAGATCATTCACCGTGCGTTCAAGGTAAGGCGCTGAGACCGCGTCGCTGTTTTCGGGCCGGTGCCAACCTCGATCGTGGGTGGTGGTGCGAGAGCACTTGACCCGGACCCATTTTAGCGGCACACATCCGGCTCTCTCGCGCATTGGATCGGGGCATAGCTCAGCCTGGTAGAGCACCTGGTTTGGGACCAGGGGGTCGGGTGTTCGAATCACCCTGCCCCGACCATTTTTGCGCTCACGGCTATTCCGGTCGCTGATGCGACCGGGCCTCCGCGGGGGCGGGCCTCAGGCCCGGGTCGCGGTTGCTCCCCGGCGGCGGGGCCGCCGAAGGTTTCTCCTGATAGGACTGGTGATGGTTATTCGGGTCGCTGATGCGACCGGGCCTCCGCGGGGCTGGGCTTCTTCAGGCCCGGGTCGCGGTTGCTCCCCGGCGGCGGGGCCGCCGATGGTTTCTCCTGATCGGACTGGTTATGGTTATTCGGGTCGCTGATGCGACCGGGCTCAGTGGGGCTGGGCTCTTCAGGCCCGGGTCGCGGTTGCGTCCCGGCGGCGGGGCCGCCGAAGGGTTCCCCTGATAGGGTTGGGTGGCGGTGGTGTGCCGCCGATTGGGTCGGCGGCATGGCCGCGCGTGGTTGCGGGAGTGCTATTCAAACAGCGCCCGCGCGCGTTCCACCGAGAAGGGCTGCTCGGTGAGGTTTTCGGGGTCCCATTCGCTGCGGTGGGCGTCAAAATAGTCGCCGCCGTAGACATGCAGAGCGCCGGTCAGTTTCGGGATCGGGTTGTGGACCGAATGAATGATGTCGCGGCCCATCGGGGCGATGTCGCCGGTGGTCATGGATTTTGCGCCGGCGGCTTCGATGTGGCCGTCGGGATCGTCGGCGATGCGCCGCCAGAAGATGTTATCCTCCCGTCCCCCGTAGATGCCGATCACCGCCCACATGTCGTGGTTATGGGGGAGGATGGTGATGTGCGGTTTCCAGACCAGATTGAGGATGGTGAGGTCATCTGAGCGGTAGATGGTTTGCATGTTCGGGCCGGCCGGCTCACCAAGCGTATTCAGGACGTCGCTTGGGTCGGAGAGTGCGCGCTTCATCAGTTCATGGACGGACTTGTGGGTCGGATCTTCCTTGACGGCGGCGCGGCAGTCCTCGACGAAGGCCTCGAGTTTGAACATCTTACGCTCCTTGGAATTTCGTTCTTTCATTGTCTTATTTGGGAGAACGTTATTCGGTTCGACACGGAGCCGCAACTCTCATTGCCATGATGGAAACAGCTATGACCGACAAAGAGCGCCCGACGGCGCATGACGCCGAGGACGATCCACGCAACCGGGACATCAAGATCTTCGTGAACGGCGGGCTGGTGCCGCGCGATCAGGCGGTGGTGTCGGTTTATGATTCCGGTTTCATGCTGGGCGATGGCATGTGGGAGGGGCTCAGGCTCTATGACGGGCGCTGGGCGTTTTTCGACGAGCATATGGACCGGCTGTTCGATAGTTGCCGGGCGGTGTCGCTGGATATCGGGATGTCGCGGGAGGAGATCGCGGCGGCGCTGGCGATGACGGCCGAGGCCAACGGGATGACCAGCGATGCGCACTGCCGGCTGATGGTGACGCGGGGCGTGAAGGTTCGCCCGTTCCAGCATCCGACGCTGTCGCGTTCAGGGCCGACGGTGGTTATCATCATGGAGCATTCGAAGCCTGTCGACCGGATGGAGGGGGCAGGGATACGCCTTGCCACGGTGCCGCAGGTGAGGGGTCTGCCGCATGCGCAGGACGCCAAGTTCAACTCGCACTCGAAATTGAACTGTGTGATTGCGTGCCTGCAGGCGGAGGCAGCGGGGGCGGACGAGGCGCTGATGCTCGACCCGCATGGCTTCGTCAACACCACCAACTCGTGCAACTTCTTCATCGTGCGCCGCGGCGAGGTTTGGACGTCGACGGGGGATTACTGCATGAACGGGGTGACGCGGGCCAAGGTGATCGAGGTGTGCCGGGCCAATGCGATCCCGGTCTTCGAGAAGAATTATTCGCTCTATGAGGCCTATGGAGCGGAGGAGGCTTTTCTCACCGGCACGTTCGGGGCGCAGACGCCGGTTGCGTCGATTGACGGCAAGGTGATCGGTGAGGGCAAGGCGGGGGCGATGACCCGGCGCATCCGGGCGCTTTATGAAGATCTCGTCAGGGCAGAGACGTCGCGCTAGAGGCGGTTTTTCGCGCGCAACGTGACGCGGCGACTGTCTTCAGGTGAGCGCAATCATATCGCGCGGGGCGTCAGGCGTCGCCCCGCGCCGGTTTCATCGGGTGTTCGCCATCCGGCCCAGGCTAAAGCTCGCCGAGTTTCATCGAGGGGTCGTAGGTCTTATCCAGCATGTCCTTGACGACGGCCTGGGCGCAGACGGGTTGGCCTTTGGCGGTGTCGAAGCTGATCGCGGGCGAGCCGTGCAGTTCCCAGCCGGCGGCGAGGGCGGCGCTGACTTTGTGACAGAACGCAGTGTCGTCCGTTCCGGTCAGGAGGCGGTAGACCTTCATGTGATGGTGATCCTATGGGTCGGTCGGCTTGCCGGTTATTCGGCTGCCGCGCGCGAGCCAACGTCGAGCTCGCCGCGGATCACATAGCGTAGGATATCGATGATCTCGTCAACCGTTTCAGTGACGGCGAGGGCGGCGGCGTCGACTTCCTTCAGGGCGTGGGCGTGTTCGGGCTGGTGCTGGATGATGAGCGGCTTGCCGAGAGCTGCGGCATAGCCCGCATCGAATGCAGCGTTCCATTGCTTGTACTTCTCGCCGAAGCGGACGATGACGATATCGGCCTTCTCGATCAGGGTCCGGGTCCGGATTGCATTGATGTTGGCGCCCTTGTTGTCGTGCCAGAATTTATTCGGCTCGGGCCCCAGGATCTCGACGCCGCAATCGTCGGAATAGGCGTGATTTGTGATCGGCGCGGAGAAGACGATCGGAAGGGCAAGGTCGAACGCCTTGACCTCGATCTGCTCGCGCCAGTCGGTGTGGATCTCGCCGGAAAGATAAATCCGCCATGTATCGTTGGCCGCCATGGGTCGGGTCTCCTGTCAGGTTTCTCAGGACGTTGGGTCAGCGCGCGCCGGCAACGTCGATGGAGCTGTCGGTGACATAGCTCGCCTCGGGGGAAAGAAGCCAGATCACGACTTCGGCGACTTCGTGGGCGGTGCCGGCGCGGCCCATGGGGACCATGGGCAGGAGGTTGTTGATGCGGGACATGTCGCCGGTGCCGTCATGGATTTCGGTTTCAATCAGGCCGGGACGGACGGCGTTGACGCGGATGCCTTGGCCTGCGACCTCGGTTGCAAGGCCATGGGTGAAGGTCTCGATCGCGCCTTTGGAGGCGGCATAGGCGAGGAGTGCGCCGCCGCCGCCGAGGCGGGCTGCCGCTGATGACATGTTGACGATGGCGCCACCCTTGCCGCCGGTTGCCGTCGACATGCGCTTGACGGCTTCGCGGGCGCAGAGGAATTGGCTCGTCACGTTGATGCGGAGCTGTTCGTTGACGGTGTCGACGTCGATCTCGGTGATCTTGCAGTTCTTGTGGATGATGCCGGCGTTGTTGAAGAGGGCGGTGACGGGCCCGAGCTTCGCGTCCGTTTCGGTGAAGAGACGGCGGGCGCCTTCGTCCGTCGCAACGTCGGCCTGAATGGCGAGCGCGGTGCCGCCGGCGGCGCGGATCTGTTCGCACACGGCTTCGGCGCGGTCCGGACTGGCGTTGTAGTTTACGGCGACGGCGTAACCCTTCTGGGCGCCAAGGATCGCGGTGGCGGCGCCAATACCACGGCTGGCGCCGGTGACGACCAGGACTTCTGGCATCTCGTTTCCCCTCGGAAGTTCAGGTGGTTTCTGGTTTCAGCCGCGCACATTAGAGGCTCGGCGGGTGAAAGGGAACCATCCAGGGAGAGGGCGGTCAGCCTTCGCGGATCGGTCAGGAAATCCGCGGGCAGGCGAGGGTGTGGCGCAGGGCTGCCTTGAGTTCGTCGAGGCTGTTGACCGAGGTGTAGGTGCCGCCGGTGGCTTTGGCCATGCAGGCAACGTTGCCCTCGGCGATGGCGTGAAGATAGAAGCCGATGACGTGGACCTTCACGTTCTTCATGGTCTGGGCGATGTGCTGGCCGGCGGCGCAGGGATCATAGCCGCAGTTTTCGCGGCCGTCCGTGACGAGGACGACGGTGCCGGGCTTGCCGGTATCCTTCAAGGTGAGGGCTGCGAGCCAGACGGCTTCGGTGAGCGGGGTCGAGCCTGACGGGATGATGCTGGTCAACTCGCCGATGATCAGGTCGGCGCTGTTGGCCATCGGGGCAAAACGCAATGAGACGCCGCTGCAACCTTCGCCCTGCTGGCCGCCATAGGTGACGAGACCGGTGGCGCGGCTGCGGGTGAGTTCGGGAAGCACTTCGGTTGCAGCTTCGCGGGCCGTGTCGATCTTGGGCAGTCCGTCGCGGGCAATCGACATCGAGCCGGAGGCGTCGAAGACGAGCATGGCCTCTTCCTGGCAGGCCAACGCCGGGGTCAGGCCAAGCAGGGCGGCAAGGAAGGTCGCGATAAGGCGGAAGAAGAAGCGTTTGGGCTCGGGCATTTGCAATTCTCCGTGACCTTTGGTCTTCGGTTCTCCGGTCGAGGGCCTGCCGGCGGGCGCATCACGTTGGGGGGCGGATGATGCTGTCCTCAATGACTTGTCTCATTCTATAACTTAAGACACCTTGAAGGCCGGTGCGCGGCTGAAAGGCGGCGAATTAGTGCACGAGCAGCCGGCTCAGGGCCAAAGGGAATGCAAGGTCCGGGCCTGAGGGCTGCGTGAAAGGCGCTGATTCGTTAACAAACCACGAAATCTGGAGGAGATCACGGCCATGGAACTTGGACGGCTGGACCATGTTAATGTTCGGACGGGAAATCTGGACGCTATGGTGGGGTGGTATGAGCAGGTGCTGGGCATGAAAAGTGGGAAGCGGCCCAATTTTCCATTCCCGGGCGCTTGGATGTATGTTGGCGATCAGGCGGCCGTCCACCTGATTGGCGTCGATGGGGATCCGGGGGTTGGCTCGGAAGGCCTCTTGAAACTTGAGCACTTCGCGTTTCAGGCGACGGGGTTTACGGACATGGTCGCGCGGCTTGAAGCAGCGGAACAGCGCTATCAAGTGAATGCCGTTCCCGGTGCACCGATCGTGCAAATCAATATCTGGGATCCGGACGGCAATCACATTCACGTCGATTTCCAGTCCGCAGAAGTTCCCGCCGAGTACATCAAGGCGCGGTGATGCCCGCGTCTGCCTGGTTTGCTTGGCGGATTGCATCACACTTTCACGGCAGCAGGGGCATTGATGGACTTCGGTGACAAGAAGGCGGCGGCGACGGCGTCTCGAGACGGGCGTGGGAAGGGCGTTGTGGAAGCCAAGACGCGCAGCCGGTCGCGGCTGATCGTTCGGCGCGCGAAGCGGAGCGATATCGATGCGCTGGCGGAGCTGTCCAACCGCGTCTATGAGCCGGACCCGGGACATTCCAAACGGTCGCTGCGCGCCCAGCTCAACAACTTTCCCGAAGGGCAGTTTGTTGCCGAATACGACGGCAAGATCGTCGGGCACTGCGCGACGTTCGTGATTTCGGAAAAGGTCGCGCTCACGGCGCACACCTGGGACGAGATTACGGGGCAGGGGACGGCGGCGCGCCATGACGATGATGGCGATGTGCTCTATGGCATGGAGGTGTCGGTCGACCCGCGCTACCGGCGGTTGCGGATTGGTCAACGGCTCTATGATGCGCGCAAGCAGTTGTGCCAGACGTGGGGTCTCAAAGGCATCGTGTTCGGCGGTCGGATGCCGGGCCTCGCGCGCCGGATGAAGAGTGTCGGTAGCGCTGAAAACTATGTCGAGGCGGTGGTCGAAAAGAAGATCAAGGACGCGGCGATCGGGTTTCATCTCGCCAACGACTTCGAGGTCATTGGGGTCCTGCCGGGCTATGACGTGACCGACCGGCAATCGCTCGGCTATGCAACTCACATGTACTGGCACAACCCGCTCTACGACGAGGGCAATGACGCCAAGCGCGACAAGCATGCGCTCGACAAAAAGGACAGTGTCCGGGTCGCCACCGTTCAGTTCCAGATGCGCGGGATTTCAACCAAGGAAGAGTTCGAGCGTCAGGTCGAGTATTTCGTCGATGTTGCCTCCGACTACCGCTCCGACTTCGTGGTGTTCCCGGAACTCTTTACGCTGCAGCTCCTTTCGCTTGAGGAAAAGCCGCTGCCGCCGGACAAGGGCATTGAGCGGATTTCGGAATATACCGCCTGGTTCACCAAGATGATGGAACGGCTTGCGGTCAGCTATAATGTCAACATCATCGGCGGGTCGCATCCAACGCGCGAGCCGGATGGCGACATCCAGAACATCTGTTATGTGTTCCTGCGCGATGGCTCGGTCCATCAACAAAAGAAGATCCACCCGACGCCGGACGAGCGGTATTGGTGGAACATCAAGGGTGGCAGCCGGGTCGATGCGATCGATACCGATTGCGGGCCGATCGGGGTGTTGATCTGCTATGATGCGGAGTTCCCCGAACTCACGCGCCAGCTTGCCGACCAGGGTGCGATGATTTTGTTCGTGCCGTTTTGTACGGATGAGCGGCGCGGCTATCTCAGGGTGCGGTATTGCGGGCATGCGCGGGCGATCGAGAACCAGATGTACGTTGTCCTCTCCGGTGTCGTTGGCAATCTGCCGAACGTCGAGAACATGGACATCCACTACGCCGAGAGCTGCATCCTGACGCCGTGTGATTTCGCCTTCGCGCGCGATGGCGTTGCAGCCGACACGGCTGCCAACACCGAGACGATCGCGTTCGCGGACCTGCGCCTTTCCGACCTCAGGGTCGCGCGCCAGTCGGGCACGACGCGCAACTTCTACGACCGCCGGTTCGATCTCTACCGGGTGGTGTGGAACGACGGACGCAACCGGCCGCTGAAGTGGTGAGGGGGCGTGGGTTTTGTCGGCGTTTCGGCCGGTATTGATGCCGGGCGGGGACCGCTGGGGCAAACGATGGATCGACCGATGCTCGAAAACGGATTGTTCGCCGTCGCTTTGCTGGGCTTGCTGCTCGCGGGCGCGATCTTCGGGTTCTTTTATGCCTGGGTGTGCTCGACGATGTGGGGGCTCGATCAGGCTGACCCCAGGGTCGCGATCGCGGCGATGCAGGCGATGAATGCGTCGGTGCGCAACGCGGTGTTCGCACCGGCCTTCTTTGCGACGCCGTGGGTGTTGATCGCGGCGGGGCTGATGGCGTGGGGTACGGGACGGGGGACGGCGGCGCTTGTTTTCATGCTCGCGGGGCTTGTTTATCTCGCCGGCGGACAAATCCTGACGATCATGGTCAATGTGCCGATGAATGAGGAATTGGCGAAGGTCGCCGTGCCGGAGGATCGTGCGGCGGCGGAGGCGATCTGGCAGGCGTATTCGCCGCGCTGGCAGACGTACAATCAGGCGCGGACGGTTGTTTCGGGCGTCACGCTAGCGCTTGCTGGTTGGGGCATGTAGCTGATCGGGCGCGCGTGATGGCTCGGCGGTCGGGCGTTCCATGTGGTTGCTTGCGGAGCGCGGCCGGATTTGAGAGGGTCGCGAGATCGAAGCAGACGAGATGAGGTCGGCTATATGAAAATCGAGATCGAATATTGCGGATCCTGAGGGTATGAGCCAAGCGCCCGTGCGGCGCGTGATCTACTTCTCAAGCAACGGCCGGAGGCCGAGGTGGTGCTCGTGAAGTCGGGCGGGGGCGTTTTCGAAATCACGGTGGATGGCGAATTGCGCTACTCGAAGAAAGCCACCGGGGATTTTCCGAAGCCGGATCAGGTCAAGGCCTGTCTTGGGTGAGCATCCTTGCAGACGTGGACATGCGTGCAAAAGGGCCGGGACGGCGCCGACCCTTTTGCTGATCGTCCGATTGCGTGAGGCAGATCAGCGGAGACGATCGAGCAGGTCTTCGACGTCGGCGACCCAGTTGTCGTAGTCGTCGCTTTCTTCCCAAAGCTCTTTCAGTTCGGAATCCGATTTGACGCGGGCAACGGCTTTGGCGGCCAGCGGCTGCAAGGCGTCGGCGTCGATGTCGTCGCTATAGCTGGCGAGTGCGGTTCGGGCTTCCTCGCTGAGGCGGGAGCGGTCGTCGCGCTTGATGGCTGCGACGATTTCGGCGGCGGCCAGGGCACAGCACGCTTCGTCTGCATCGATATAGGCATCGTTGTCTGCGTCGGCGACAACTTCAAGCGCGTCGAGGAGGGCATCGGCGCCCTCGCTCTCGAAGTCAGCCAGCCAATCGAGGCCGGTGTCGTTCTCGAACGTTTTCACGCCCCAGGCGCCCATCTACGTCTCCCTGTTTTGCGCGGGCCGGCGGCTTTCGTATTCCAGCGGCGGCGCGTGGTTCGTCTGGTTCTCCGCCAAGCGAAACCTGCGCCTAGCCCTGGACGACGTCGGTGCCGGCGTCTTCGTGACCCCACTCGGACCAGGAACCGTCATAGACGGCGGTGTCGGGGTACCCCATCAGCGCAAGACTGATCGCCAGCACGCCGGCCGTGACGCCAGAGCCGCAGCTCGTCGTGATCGGCCGTGTGAGATCGACGCCTGCTGCGAGGAACTTCTCGCGAAGTTCATCATTCGAGAGCAGTGTGCCATCGTCGTTTAACAGGGTTGTGAAGGGGACGTTCTTGGCGCCCGGCATGTGGCCGGAGCGGAGACCCTTGCGGGGTTCGGGCACGTCGCCGCGAAAGCGTGCCGCAGCTCTGGCATCGACGATCTCTTCATTGCCTTTGGCGACGATCTGGCGAACGTCGTCGAGGTCGCGGACGAGGGCTGAATTGAAGCGGGGCGTGAAGTGGCGTTCGCTGCGCGGCTGGGGTGGCTCGTTGGTGGTGGGGCGGTTTTCGGCCTTCCACTTCTTGAGGCCGCCGTTGAGGACGGCGACGTCTTCGTGGCCCATCGCCCTGAACATCCACCAGACGCGGGCGGCGGAATAGAGACCTTCGCTGTCGTAGGCAACGACGCGGATGCCGTCACCGATGCCCATCTTTTTCACCATCGAGGCGAACTTCGCCGGCGGCGGGAGCATGTGGGGCAGGGGGTTGGTGTCGTCGGCGACCTTGTTGATGTCGAAGAACTGGGCGCTGGGGATGTGCTCGTTCTCGTATTCGCTGAAGGCATTGCGCCCGGCCGTCGGCAGATGCGTCGAGCCGTCGAGGACGACGAGGTCAGGGGCGTCGAGATGCTCGGCGAGCCAATCCGTCTCGACGATATAGCGGCCTCTCAGGTTCGGCATCGGCGTTTCCTCGTTGTTATGGTCTGCCGTTGGGGCAGGTTGTTCGTGAGTTTGGGCAGGCGGGGGGCAAGGTCAAGCGAAAGCGACGCGGACGCGGCGGTTCTGGCGGCCCTTCTTTTCGATCTTGGTGATCGCGACGGGGCCGATCTCGGCGGTTGACTGGACATGGGTGCCGCCACAGGGCTGGCAGTCGATTGCGCCATTTTTACCGATCTCGACAAGGCGTACGCGGCCGGTGCCCATCGGCGGTTTGACGGCCATGGTGCGGACCAGGTCGGGGTTGGCTTCGAGTTCGGCGTCGCTGATCCAGCGCGTCGTGATCGCGTGATTGGCCGCGATGAGGGCGTTGAGGCGGATGGTCAGGTCGTCCTTGTCGAGGGCGCCTGCGTCTTCGATGTCGAAATCCAGGCGGCCGTCGTCTTCGCCGATCTGGCCGCCGGTCACGGGGAAGGGGATCAGGCTGCACAGGAGATGGAGGGCGGTGTGCATGCGCATCAGGGCGTGGCGGCGGTCCCAATCGAGCGTGAGGGTCACCGTGTCGCCGGGGCTTGGGCGTGGGGCATCTTCAGGCGCGACGAGGACGATGGTGGTGCGATCCGCATCATAGACCGTGGTTGCGATCGGGCAGGCGCCGGCTGCACTGGTGAGTGTCCCGGTATCGCCCGGCTGGCCGCCGGAGGTTGGATAGAAGATGGAACGGTCGAGGATGATGCCGCCGCGGTCATTGATGGCAATGACGGTTGCCTCGGTCTCGCGTTGATAAGGATCGCTGCGGAAAAGGGGTTCGGTCATTCGGGCGTTCCGGTTGCAGGCTAGTCGTCGGTTTCTTCGAAGACAGATGGAACGTCGGGCTGGCCGCCGTCGAGCCAGCCCGGTACGGGCAGGCCCTTCTCTCTCAAGAAGTCGGGATTGAAGAGACGGGACTGATAGCGGGTGCCAAAGTCGCACAGGATGGTCACGATGGTGTGGCCGGGGCCCATGGCCTTTGCAAGCTCGATGGCGCCGGCGACGTTGACACCGGAGGATGCGCCGAGGCACAGGCCCTCTTCCTCGAGCAGCTGGAAGGTGATTTCGACGGCCGCGGCATCGGGGATCTGGAAGGCGTGGTCGACTTTGAGGCCTTCGAGGTTGGCGGTGATGCGGCCCTGGCCGATGCCTTCCGTGATCGATGAGCCTTCGGCTTTCAGTTCGCCGGTGGTGTAGTAGCTATAGAGGGCGGCGCCGGGGGGGTCGGCGAGGGCGATCTGGATGCCGGCGCGTTTGGCGCGCAAGCCGGCTGCGACGCCGGCAAGCGTGCCGCCGGAGCCGGCGGCGCAGGCAAAACCGTCGACCTTGCCCTCGGTCTGCTCCCAGATTTCGGGCGCGGTCGTCTCGATGTGGGCCTGGCGGTTGGCGGTATTGTCAAACTGGTTGGCCCAGATCGCGCCGCCCGGCCGCTCGGTGGCGAGGCGTTCGGCGAGGCGGGCGGAATACTTCACGAAGTTATTCGGGTTGCGGTAGGGCTTGGCGGGGACCTCGACCAGTTCGGCGCCGAGCAGGCGGAGCGTGTCCTTCTTTTCCTGGCTCTGGGTCTCAGGGATAACGATGACCGTCTTGAAGCCCAAGGCGCGGCCAATGACGGTGAGGCCGATGCCGGTGTTGCCGGCGGTGCCTTCGACGATGGTGCCGCCGGGTTGCAGCGTTCCCTTCTCGAGCGCGTCACGAATTATGTAGAGCGCGGCGCGGTCCTTGACGGACTGGCCGGGGTTCATGAACTCGGCCTTGCCGAGAATCGTGCAGCCGGTTTGTTCCGATGCGCGGCGCAGCTTGATGAGCGGCGTGTTGCCGACGGCGCGGCTGACATCCGATGCGAAGGGCACAGTCTTTTCCTTGGAAGCTGAGTTTGTGGGTCGGCACTGCCGGCAGGCTAATCGCAGGCGAAGGGGAGAGCAAGCCGACATCACTGACGCCGTCACTCATCACGTTGCGGAATAAATGTCCTGAAACGAGCCGCCTCTTAAGCGGGGCTTAACTCCTTGCTGCGCACATTGGCGTCATCTGGCCGGGGCGCGTGTGTGGGAGTTTGCCTGGCCGTCGGGACAAACTCAGGGTGAATGTGATGAAACCTGTCGTGAAACTTGGCGTGGCGATCGCGGCAGTTGCCGTTGCGGCGCTGACAACGATGCCGGCCGCGATGGCCGGAGGTCTTTTCGATGGCATGCGCGGCTCGCAAGGGTCGATGAAGGATATGCCGCGGGTCAATGGCCATTCGGCTGCCGGGCGCTGCTATCTGCGGGGCGATGTGGGTTATTCACACGCCGGCACGCCGGTGGTGAATGTCGACTCGCCCAACTATGCGTTCGTTGGCACGGATGATGAGGACATTGCCGGCGCCTGGGTGGGCGATATCGGTATCGGCTGCGGGTCGGGTTCGCGCGGTTTCCGGGCTGATCTGACACTCGGCTATATCGGTGAGCGCGAGGTATCAGGCATCAAGACGGACCGGCCCGGGTTCCATTTTCCAGCCGAGTTTTCAGCTGACATCAGCACGATTACGGCAATGGCCAACCTTTACTATGACTTTGGCCAGGTGCGCGGCTTCGTGCCTTACGTCGGTGTTGGTCTGGGTATTGCCCACCACGACCTTGGCGACGTTTCGTTCACCGGCGTCGGGCCCGGGGTCGGTGCGACGTTCGGCGGATTGAGCGGGCGCTCTCAGACCAACTTCGCCTGGGCGCTGATGGCGGGCGTTGCCTATCAGATCTCATCGCGTGCGGTGTTCGATTTCGGTTACCGGTTCATCGATCTGGGTGACGTGTCGACGCGTCGCGGCGACATCTGCACCATCGCCTGCGGCGGCAGCCAGGATCGGCTGAGCGTCAACGATATGTATTCGCATGAATTCAAGGTGGGTCTGCGCTACCACTTCGGTGGCAGCCAGTCGCCAAGCTACAAGTAAGCCGCACCGGGCGCGGAGCCCTATCCATCGTGATGTCGCGCAGCCGGCCCTCATGGGGCCGGCTGCTTGCGTTTTGGGGGCTGGTTCACCAATCTTCGCGGGGTATTGTGGCGGGGCGCTTGACCACATTCGCGGCAGCCTATTGATTTCGGCGGCAAGGGGCCGGTATATGGGCGGTTCCGGTGGCGTCGTGGGCCCGCTGGTCGGCTGGGCGCGATGTTGCGGCCCGAGGCTGGCTGGCAGGACCACGCGGCGCGTGGAATGAGACCGCCGGCGGGCGTGGTGGAATTGGTAGACACGCCAGATTTAGGTTCTGGTGGCCTTGGCCGTGGGGGTTCAAGTCCCTCCGCCCGCACCATTTCAGACGGCAGACGGTAATCTTAACCGGACGAGAAACGAGCACGCCACCGCGCTTTGGGGCGAGAGGCAGAACGCACATTCAGCTGAGAAGGGACGCGGCAGCGCGTTGAATTGATAGCGATGCAGGTAACGGAAACGAGTGCTGACGGGCTTAAGCGCGAGATCCAGGTGGTGCTGGCGGCGCAGGATCTGACGGTGAGGCGCGATGAGCGCATCGAGGAGCTCAAGGGGCAGGTCCAGATCAAGGGCTTCCGGCGCGGGAAGGTGCCAACCGCGCACCTCAAGAAGGTCTATGGACGCCAGCTGATGGCGGAGATCCTGCAGACGGCCGTCGAGGAGAGCAGCCAGAAGGCGCTGGAGGAGCGCGAGGAGCGCCCGGCATCGCAGCCGAAGATCGATTTTCCCGAGGACGAGGCCACGATGGAGAAGGTGGTGGCCGGCGAGACCGACCTCACCTATTCGATGTCGTATGAGATCATTCCGAAGTTCGAGGTCGTTGAGTTTTCCGGGATCGAACTGGAGCGGCTGACGGCGGACGTGGAAGCGGACGAGGTCGACAACGCGATCAAGCAGCTGGCCGAACGCAATGTGGGTTATGAAGCGTGCGAAGACGCGGCCGAGGATGGCTATAAGCTGACCGTCGACTTTGTCGGCAAGGTCGATGGCGAGGCGTTCGAGGGTGGTACGTCGGAGGGCATCGAATTGGTGCTCGGCCAGGGCGGGTTCATTCCGGGCTTTACCGAGGGGCTGGTCGGGGCGAAGACGGGGGAAGAACGCAAGGTAGAGGCCAACTTCCCGGACGCCTATCCGGTTGAGGACCTCAAGGGCAAGACCGCCCATTTCGATGTCACGGTGAAGGAAGTCGCCAAGCCGAAAGTGCCCGACATCGACGATGAATTTGCCAAGACGCTGGGCGCGGAAGATCTTGAGAACCTCAAGAAGATGGTCTCGGAACAGATGGAGCGCGAGTACGCTCAAGTCTCGCGGATGAAGCTCAAGCGCCAGCTTCTCGACAAACTGAATGAGACGCATTCGTTCGAGCTGCCGCCGTCACTGGTGGATGCCGAATTCGATGCGATCTGGGCGCAGGTGACGCAGCAGATGGAGCAGACCGGGCGTACGTTCGAGGACGAGAGCAAGTCCGAGGAGGAGTTGCGCCAACAGTACCGTGATGTCGCGGAGCGGCGGGTGCGGCTGGGGCTCGTGATCGGCGATGTCGGCGAGAAGAACAAGGTCGAAGTCTCGCAGGACGAACTCAGGGCGGCGCTGTTGGAGGAAGCCCGGAAGTATCCGGGCCAGGAGCGTTTCGTCTATGAATATTACGAGAAGACGCCGGGTGCGATTGCCCAGCTCAGGGCGCCGATTTTCGAAGACAAGGTTGTTGATCTGATCGTTGGCCAGGCCAAGGTTTCAGACAAGAAGGTTTCGGTGGAAGAGTTGGCCAAGCCGCTGCCTGAAGACGAAGATGATGCCATGGCAGCGGACGGTGACGCACAGGATGGGGCAGAGGGCGAGGCGGCAGCCAAGCCTGCGTCGACGTAGCAGCCAAGCTTCTGCTCGTACTGCCACCGCAAGCCGGGCCATCGGTGACCGCGCTGTCTGCGCCGTCGCCTTTGGCCGGTGGCGGGGCCGGTTCGTTCGGCGCGGTGTGATGTGATTTCGAGCGAACGCGCGGGCGATGCCTTGAAGGTTTTTTGGGAGATTGAAGCGTTCTTGCGTTGGAGGGAGGGCTTCGAGATCCTAAATGACACCCAGAGGCCGTTGCAGATGCGGTTTCGACCGCTGGCAAAAAAGGGTCACGCCGGGGTGGTTCGAATCATCAGCCTGCGCTCTCTTGCCCGTCTTGGTTCTCCTTTTTGCGCCAGCGCTGCGCCATGGGCCGGTACAATCGGCCGGGCGGGCGGACTGACGTGAACAGTTTATATGCAACGCCTTGGAAAGGTACGATGATGTTCGATCCTCTCAATCAGCCCACCGCGACATTCTGGCCAACGGTTATCGAGCAAAGTGCGCGGGGTGAGCGGCCCTACGACC
Organism: uncultured Alphaproteobacteria bacterium; assembly: GCA_963696075.1. Taxonomy (GTDB): domain Bacteria; phylum Pseudomonadota; class Alphaproteobacteria; order Rhizobiales; family Hyphomicrobiaceae; genus CAJQQK01. Next base: position 76,000 of record CAVOJD010000009.1, read on the forward strand.
TGCCGTCGCGGATGCTTCGTGACCGGATCATCTTCGTCGCGGGGCCGATCGATGACCATGTCTCGACCTCGGTGTGCATGCAGTTGCTGTTTCTGGAATCGGAAAATCCGAAGAAGGAAATCGCGATGTATATCAACTCGCCAGGTGGCGTGGTGACGTCGGGCATGGCGATTTATGACACAATGCAGTTCATTCGCCCGCCGATCGCGACGCTGTGCATCGGCCAGGCGGCGTCGATGGGATCGCTGCTGCTGTCCGCTGGCGCGGAAGGCATGCGTTACGCGCTCAACAACGCGCGGATCATGGTCCACCAGCCGTCAGGCGGTTTCCAGGGCCAAGCGTCGGATATCGAGCGGCATGCTGAAGACATCATCAAGATGAAAAGACGGCTCAATGAAGTCTACGTCAAGCATACGGGGCAACCGTATGATGTCATCGAGCGTACTCTTGATCGCGACTACTTCATGACGGCGAGTGAAGCGAAGGACTTCGGCCTAATCGATAAGGTTTTGATTTCACGCGATGAAATCGAAGCTTCAGAGGCGTTGGCTGAGTCCAGCAAGAATGCCGATTAAACAATGCCTTGCCTTATGGGTGGCCGCCAGGCGTGATCGGCTGGCGGCTGGCCCGGAGGGCTGTGATCAGCATCGGGACAATGGCTCATGTGGCTTTTTGATCCGGTTGCGCCGGCACGTTTTGGCGTGGCTGCCGCTTGATGTTGGGCGGCAACGCGCGCAGAGTGACTTTTGTCACACAAGTGTTGCGAATACGGCGGCTGCGTCGACAGTGGCCTTGGGCATCGGCCAATCCAATCTTGATCGAACCGCTCTGACCATGTTGTGATTGGTTAGGGATACTGATTTGGGGCGAATGGACGGGCCCCGATTGGCGGTTAGTATGGCTTTTGCATTGTCAGGCTCGCCGATCTGCCATTGAATTGCCGTACCGGCACGGATGGTGTGTGCAGGATCGGGTTTTACGTCTCGCAGATGTCGAGGTGGTAGGCGGGGGCCGCGAAAAGCGGTTATCGTCACGTAGGACTGAATTGCAGGGCGCCGTGTGCTAAGTGGCGTTGTGCGACATGATCCAGGGCGGTTTCCGCCCGGCGGTCGTGGTTGGCGGATGGGTCGAGAAGGATAAGAGAAGCGGATGGCGAGCCAGGAAAAGAATACCCTCTATTGTTCGTTCTGTGGCAAGAGCCAGCACGAGGTTCGCAAGCTGATTGCGGGGCCGACGGTGTTCATCTGTGATGAATGCGTCGAGCTGTGCATGGATATCATTCGCGAAGAGAACAAGAGCACCCTCGTCAAGTCTCGCGACGGCGTGCCGACACCGGAAGACATCAAGGGTGTTCTCGATTCCTACGTGATCGGGCAGTCGCACGCCAAGCGCGTGCTCTCGGTCGCGGTTCACAACCACTACAAGCGGCTCAATCACGCGGCGAAGAATTCCGATGTCGAACTCGCGAAGTCGAACATCCTGCTGATCGGGCCAACCGGGTGCGGCAAGACGCTGCTGGCCCAGACGCTGGCGCGGATCCTCGATGTGCCGTTCACGATGGCGGACGCGACGACGCTGACGGAAGCAGGCTATGTCGGGGAAGACGTCGAGAACATCATCCTTAAACTGCTGCAGTCGGCCGACTACAACGTTGAGCGGGCGCAGCGCGGCATCGTCTACATCGACGAAGTCGACAAGATCAGCCGCAAATCCGACAACCCGTCGATTACGCGGGACGTGTCGGGTGAAGGCGTGCAGCAGGCGCTTCTGAAAATCATGGAAGGCACGGTTGCCAGCGTGCCGCCGCAGGGTGGGCGCAAGCATCCCCAGCAGGAGTTCCTGCAGGTCGACACGACCAACATCCTGTTCATCTGCGGCGGCGCCTTCGCGGGCCTCGACAAGATCATTTCGGCGCGCGGTAAAGGCACGTCAATCGGGTTTGGTGCGACGGTCGTTGATCCGGAAGACCGGCGGTCGGGCGAGATCCTCATGAAAGTTGAGCCCGAGGACCTGTTGCGGTTCGGCCTGATCCCTGAGTTCATCGGCCGGCTCCCGGTTCTCGCCACGCTGGAAGACCTCGATGAGGAGGCTCTGGTCGAGATCCTGAGCGAACCGAAGAACGCACTCGTCAAGCAGTATCAGCGGCTGTTCGAGATGGAGAGCATCAAGCTGACCATCACCGGAGATGCGCTGAAGTCGATCGCGCGCAAGGCGATTGAGCGCAAGACCGGCGCGCGGGGCCTCAGGTCCATCATGGAAGGCATCCTGCTCGACACGATGTTCGAGCTGCCGAGCCTCAAGGGTGTCGAAGAGGTGGTGATTGGTCCCGAGGTCGTGGATGGCGGTGCAAAGCCGCTGAAGATCTATGCGGAGCGCGCTGAAGAGAAAGAAACCTCGGCCTGATATCGTGGTCGACGGCGGGGACTGGTGGGTGGCCGATTATGCCACAGGCGCCAGCCGCGCCGACGACGTTCCGAGCCGGCGGTGTTGGTTCAACGGGGCAGGCGGGTATCACTGCTTCGTGTTGTGGTTCGACGGATTGAGACGGGGATAAATCGACTGGGCCGCAGAATGGTCATCACGCGCCCACACTGAGCGTTGACAAGACAGGTACTTGTTTTGGGCTGTGGCTGGAACAACATGTCATGCAACCCAGCAGGATGCGGCTCGGTGTTCTCGATGGTGTGTTGCGTGACGCGTTCTTTCGCCCGCTGCCGTATCGGAATGATGGTTCGACGCCGCATTCTTCCTCATAAAGAGAGATGCCATGAGCAATAAGATCAAGACGGAAGCCGCGGATGGACAAGACCTGTTCCCGGTCCTGCCGCTGCGCGATATCGTCGTTTTTCCTTACATGATCGTGCCTTTGTTCGTCGGCCGCGAGAAATCGATCAACGCGCTTGAAGAGGTGATGAACACCGACAAGCACATCCTGCTCGCGGCGCAGAAGAATGCTGCCGATGACGATCCCGATCCCGATTCAATCTACGAGGTCGGGACGCTTGCGACCGTGCTGCAACTCTTGAAGCTGCCGGACGGCACCGTGAAGGTGCTGGTCGAAGGGACGGCGCGGGCGCGGATCAAGTCGTTCACGGATAAAGCCGATTACTTTGAAGCGGAAGCCGAGCCGCTCGATGAAGAGGTTGGCAGCAGCGAGGAAGTCGAAGCGCTGGCGCGTTCGACGGTGTCGCAGTTCGAAAACTATGTGAAGCTCAACAAGAAGATCTCGCCGGAAGTGCTCGGCACGATCGGGCAGATCGAGGACTATTCGAAGCTCGCCGACACGATTGCCTCGCACCTCGCAATCAAGATTTCGGACAAGCAGGAGATCCTCGAGATCACGTCGATCTCGGAGCGGCTCGAGCGCGTGTTCGGTCTGATGGAAAGCGAGATCTCGGTTCTGCAGGTCGAAAAGAAGATCCGCAGCCGGGTCAAGCGGCAGATGGAGAAGACGCAGCGCGAGTACTATCTGAATGAGCAGATGAAGGCCATTCAGAAGGAACTCGGCGACGGCGACGAGCGCGACGACATTTCCGAGTTCGAAGACAAGATCGAGAACACGAAGCTGTCGAAGGAAGCCCGCGACAAGGCACAGGCCGAACTCAAGAAGCTCAGGCAGATGAGCCCGATGTCGGCGGAAGCCACCGTGGTGCGCAACTATCTTGACTGGGTTCTGTCGATCCCGTGGGGGACGCGGGGCAAGGTCAAGAAGGACCTGACCGAAGCGGAAAACGTGCTCGAGGAAGAGCATTACGGGCTTGAGAAGGTCAAGGAACGCATCGTCGAGTATCTCGCCGTGCAGAACCGCACCAACAAGCTCAAGGGGCCGATCCTTTGCCTCGTCGGGCCGCCAGGTGTCGGCAAGACGTCGCTTGGCAAGTCGATTGCCAATGCGACGGGCCGCGAGTTCGTGCGCATGTCGCTTGGCGGGGTGCGGGATGAAGCGGAGATCCGTGGTCACCGGCGCACCTACATCGGTTCGATGCCCGGCAAGGTCATCCAGTCGATGCGCAAGGCCAAGAAGGTGAACCCGCTGTTCCTTCTCGACGAGATCGACAAGATGGGTTCGGACTTCCGTGGCGACCCGGCGTCAGCGCTGCTCGAAGTGCTCGATCCGGAGCAGAACTCGACGTTTGCCGATCACTATCTGGAGGTCGATTATGATCTCTCGAATGTGATGTTCGTGACGACGGCGAACACGCTCAACATTCCGCCCGCCCTCCTCGACCGGATGGAGATCATCCGGATTGCCGGCTACACGGAGCCGGAAAAGATGGAGATCGCGCGAGCGTCACCTGATCCCGGCGCAACGAGCAGCGCATGGGCTCAACGATGACGAATGGCAGATCGAAGATAGCGGACTCAGCCAGGTGATCCGCCGGTACACGCGAGAAGCCGGGGTGCGTAGCCTCGAGCGGGAAATTGCGACGCTGGCGCGTAAGGCGGTCAAGGAGATCATGTCGTCGGATTCGAACCAGTGTGACGGTGACGGCAGACAACATCGAGACGTATCTCGGGGTTCCGAAATATCGCTATGGCGAGGCGGAACTCGAGGATCAGGTCGGTGTTGTCACCGGGCTCGCCTGGACGGAAGTCGGTGGTGAGATCCTCACGATCGAAGGCGTCATGATGCCGGGTAAGGGCAAGATGACGGTCACGGGCAACCTGCGCGATGTGATGAAGGAATCGATCCAGGCCGCCAGCGCCTACGTGCGCTCACGGTCGATCGACTTCGGCATCGAACCGCCGCTGTTCGAGAAGCGTGACATCCACGTCCACGTGCCGGAAGGGGCAACGCCCAAGGACGGTCCGTCGGCCGGTGTCGCGATGGTGACGGCGATCGTGTCGGTGCTCACGGGCATTGCGGTGCGCAAGGATGTCGCCATGACAGGTGAGATCACGTTGCGTGGCCGGGTGTTGCCGATCGGTGGGCTCAAGGAGAAGCTGCTGGCGGCCCTGCGCGCCGGCATCAAGAAGGTGGTCATTCCGGAAGAAAACGCGAAAGACCTGGCCGACATCTCTGATGAGGTGAAGAACGCGCTGGAGATCATCCCTGTCGCGCGGATGGAGGATGTTCTTGAAGTGGCGCTGGTGCGCAAGCCCGAGGCGATCGAGTGGGACGAGGAGGCTGCTGCGCAGGCATTAGCCGCCGCGGCCGACAAAGGTGGTCCGGGTGTGACAGCGCACTAACAGACGCGCCAAGCTTCAGCCTGACTGACAGCCATCAGCCCCGCGCTCCTCATCTGAGAGCGCGGGGTTTTTTGTTGCCAAATTGGGGGGCCAAGAGCGTGCGCCACGCGCGGTCTGGGAGCTGCCGGCAGGGGATGGAATCGCCCATGGATAGGCGCTGTGCGTGTTGTCCGTGTGCGTTGCAAGCCCGTCTTTTGGGGATTTGAGCGTGGTAAATCTGTTAAGAATCGTCAATTTTCCAGTGTTTTCGGGACTTTTTGTCGGTTTGCGCTTGACGCAAGGGCCTTCCGGCATTGATGTGCGCTCGCTGTTTCAGATGCAGCCATTGCGATCCGGCGTGCGGGCGAAAACGCCCTGTTTCCCGAGATTTCGCAGAGACACAAGGAAGAGACGAATGAGCAAGAAAGAAATTATCGACGCGATGGCGGATGCCGCCGAGATCACCAAGGAAAAAGCTGGCGCCGCTCTCGATGCGCTGACCGGTTACATCGAAGGCACGCTCAAGGGCGGTGATGAAGTGAACTTCGCCCCGCTGGGTAAGTTCAAGGTTGCCAAGCGCGCTGCACGTGAAGGCCGCAACCCGATGTCGGGCGAGAAGATCAAGATCCCCGCGTCCAACGTGCCGAAGTTCACGCCGTCCAAGCAGCTCAAGGATGGCCTCAATCCGAAGCGCAAGAAGTAAGCGCGCTACGATAACTGTCCGGCGGCACGCAAATTGCGCCGTCGGTCCAGGCTCAAAGGCGTTGGACGGCTGCACCGGAGACGGTGGCCGTCGGCGCCTTTGGTGTTTTTTGGGGGTGACACAGTGGCCCCATTCATTGGGGGCCTCAGAGGCCGCGTGCAGACACCGTCTTTGCCCCTTGCGCGGGACGGGTGCCCGGCCCTACATTCGGGCGCAGGGCTTCGGGTGATTAGCTCAGTGGTAGAGCGCCTCGTTTACACCGAGGATGTCGGGAGTTCGACCCTCTCATCACCCACCATTTTTTCGCTCACGGTGCTATTCCGGCGATCTGCGATCGCCGGGCACCTCCGCGGGGGCGGCGCTCGGCGCCGGCGCCCGTTCGGGCGCTGGACGGCTGCGCCGTCCGGGGCCCGGGGGCTCATGGCCAGCGGGAGGGGCGGCAGCCAGGGTGACGGCTTTGCCGTCTGGTGGCTTGATGACTTGGTCGTCGGGCCGCTTTTGAAATTCATCTACGCACGGATCGCGGCCGGACATAGGCCGAGCCGGGGGATACGGGGCCAGAGCCGTGACCGCGGCGGGAGGCGGAGCTCGGCCCTTTGTGGCATCTGGCGCTGGGGGCCGGATCGCGCGAGCGCTGGGGCGCGATCCGGGTTGACGTTCGGAGGGCCTAGAGGGCCTCAGTAGGCCGCCAGCGCGTTACCAGGCGAGCCCGTGCCGCCTTTGACGGCGAGCGGATTGAAGATGTAGGCGAACTTGTAGACTTTCGCTTCGGCCAGACGCTCGGTGGCGGCGTTCTCGTGGATGAAGGCGCCGTTCTTGGCCAGCAGGATCTGGTGGACGGGGAAGGCCTGCTTGGAGTCGGGGTTGGGGACGACCTCGACGGGCCACGTATCGGAAATGACGACCGCGACGCCCTTGTCGGCGAGCCACTTGCCGGCCTCGATGCCGATGCCCGGAACCGCGCCGTTGTAGGTCTTGTTGTCCGTGATCCAGTAGCGCACCCAGCCGGTGTGGAAAGCGACCACATCGCCTTCGCCGATGTCATCTTCTTCCATGTCCTGTTTCTTCAGGGCCGCCTTGATGTCGTCGACGGAGATCTCCTGGCCGCCGTCCATCGGCGCGCCCTTGTAGGCGACCATGTCGATCAGGACGCCCTTGGTGAAGAACGGTTTGATCTTCTCGATGCCGAGCCGCTTCATGCCGGTCGGCCCGAAGATCTCGGATCCCTTGATGCCGTTGTAGAACTTGCCGTCGATGCCGATGTGGCCGAGGCCGTCGAACTGGGTGCCGACCTGGCCGATCTCGGCGGTGAGGGTGTCATCCATCCAAACGACCTTGTTGTCGCCAAGGGGACCGCCGGAAAAACCATTGGTGCCGCGTGTCGCCCACACACGATGGCCGAAGAGCGGCATCTTGTCGGAGTACTCACGGGCCAGCGAGATGACCTTGCCTTCCTTGATGAGGTCGACGGCGTCCTTGACGCGGTCGGGCGTCATCAGGTTGGAGCGGCCGGCTTCATCATCCTTGCCGAACTTGGAGGGATACCAGTCGTCTTGCGCGGCGGCGGTGCCGGCGGTGAGCAGCAGGGCGGTGCCGGCTGCCATCAATGTGTGCTTTAGCATGGGCGTTTCCTTGTGGTTCGTGGTCGTTGCCGGGCGCGTCAGAGCGACGACCGGTTGACGGATCAAGTGTGCCCCGTGGGTTTGGGGTGATCAAGGGTCAGCGCCGAGGTTTACGTGTCAGCACGTTTTGGCGAATGGCCTGCCAAAGCCCCGCCCAGCCCTGCTCGCGTTGGATGCGGCGGGCGGTTCGCGCGTAGCCGAGCAAAACGAAAGCCAGTGCGATGATCGCGAGGGCGATGATGAGCCAGCCGAAGGCGCCGGTCACGGCGTAGAGGATTTCCGCGAAGGTCATCAGAGGGTTATGGTCATTGGGCGATGGTCATTGGCGGCCGGCGAGGACGTTTGCGGCTTTGGCAATGGTGCGCTGGTAGACGCTGGCGCGGTTCCATTGCTTGAGGACGGCGAAATTGTGTGTGCCTGGTCCCCAGGGCTGGCCGCGCTGCCAGCCGTGGCGGGCCAGGAAATTGGCGGTCGAGGCGAGCAGGTCGGGGATTGATCGGATGAGGTCGCGGCGTCCGTTGCCGTCGTAGTCGACCGCGTATTTCACGTAAGATGAGGCGAGGAACTGGGTCTGGCCGATTTCACCGGCCCAGCCGCCGCGCATTTGCGACGGGCTCATGTCGCCGCGCTGGATGATGCGGAGGGCGGCGAGCAGCTCGTTGGTGAAGAAGGCGGAGCGGCGGCAGTCGTAGGCCAACGTTGCGAGGGAGCGGATGATGTTCATCTTGCCGCTGAGCTGGCCGAAGGTGCTCTCCATGCCCCAGATGGTGATGATGATTTCCGGCGGCACGCCATATTGCTTTTCGATGCGTGAGAGGAGGCTGGCGTGGCGCTTGAGCTTGCCGCGCGCCTTGTTCAGCAGCCAGGACGAGGCGCGGCGTTTGTAGAACTGGTCGAAACTCTGCTTGAAGGAGCGCTGGTTGCGGTCGAGGCGAATGACTTTTGTGTCATAGCTGACACCGTCGAACGCGCGGTCAAGGGTTCGCGCGGAGATGCCTTTGCCGGCGGCCTCGCGCTTGAATTGGCCGAGCCAGGTCTGGAACCCGCCGGCCGTGTTGCCGCATTGGGCGGCCTCAGCCGTTGTCGTGGCGAGGAGGACGCCGAGGGCCAGGACGGCGCCGATTAGTCTCATGGGGCTTGTTGAACGCATATGCCGGCTCCCTTCGCGCAGCTTGTGCCGGCGGTCGGGCCGGCGCTGTTATCCGATATCGTGAACCGTGACAGGGAACAATGGCGCGAGATCGTCAACCTCCATGACGTGGTAAACGGAAAAGCGATAGGCATCGCCGGCGGCCAGTTCCGGGGGGGTGAAGGGGAACGCCAGATTGCCGGCGGTCGAGATGCGGTCTTCAAAGGCTGCGTGCAGGAGATACTGCTTGGCGGAGGCGACGACGGCGTGGGCTTCTTCCTGGGTCTCGGCGATGCACTCGACGAGGACGCCGACTTCCTCCGGTGTTGTTTCAACGGGGCGGTTGGAGACGGCGCCGAGGCCGTAGAAACGGAAATAGAGGTCGTAGGGCTGGTCCGGATCGGACGGGGGGACGAGGCTGCGGACCATGTCCTCGACACTGGCTGCAATTTCGTCGGCCTTGGCGATGAAGACGGGGTCGGCGGAACCTGCGAAATAGACCGCGCGGGCGCCGACGCGGGTGGCGCCTTCGATTTTCACGGTGAACTGGTCGGCCGGCTCCCAGCGGCCGCCGGAGACGCGGCAGCGGCGGTCGTCGACGGCTTCGAACTGCGAGTCCGCAAGATGCAGGGTGCCTTCCGGCTCGGTGACGGAGAGGGGATCGGCTTGCTCATAGAGGCCGTGGGCTGCAACCGACATCGGTGTCGCGCGGCGGGCTTCGTTCATGCTCTCGAGGATGAAGCTGTCGCCTTCCAGGGTGCCGAGCATGGAATCGCGCCCGCCACCTTCACAGCACAGCGACGCGCATTCGATGATCTTGGCCATCTGGAACGCCGGTCCGAGGGGGAAGCCGAGGCGGGCGGGGAGGGCTGCATAGATGGCGGTGTCGCAGGCGCGGCCCGCGATGATGATGTCGCAACCCGCATCAATCGCTCGGTCGAAGGCTTCAAGGCCCATCTGGCCGACAATGCAGGCGGCAGCGTCGATTTCCTGATCACTCGGCTCCGCGATCGGGCCGATCGGGTGCAGCTTTCCAGCCGCGCGCTGGCGTTTGATGAGGTCTTTGGGGATTTCCGCGCCGATCGATGCGACGCGGGCTGAGAGGCCTTCTTCCTTCAGGATTTCGGCGACGATCTCCATGGTGGCGTCGAGGTGGGCGTCACCGCCGCCGGTGCCGGCGGAGCCGACGATGAGTGGGACCTTGTGGGCGAGGGCCGCGGTGAGCAGGAGCTTCAGGTCGCGCTTGGCGGAGCGTCTGGCCGGGGCCATGATACCGGCGCCGAGGTAATAAGGGCCGGGGTCTACGGAGCCCATGTCGGCGCCGATGAGGTGGAGGTCACGGTCGAGGCCACGGCGGAAGGAGGGCTCGATGACGCCGTAGCCGAGTTGGCCGGAAGCTGCGAGGATGCGCAACGGCCCGCCTTCGGCCTTCCATTTGGCTTCAGCGTGCTGGAACAGGTTCATATCTCGACATCCAGGAGGGGACGGTGTTGCTGGGCGCCATAGACGTCGGTGTCGCCCGGGGAACCGGCAATCGTCGCGCGGGGAATGACAATCTTGATGGCATTGGCGGCGGGATAGGGGATGATGCGAACCGACTGGACGCCATAACGCTGGGCAATCACGGGGGCTGAGAGGCTTGGCGCCTCGAGGGCGCGGGCAAAGCCGGCGGTGTCGTTGAACATGAGATCAACGGTGATTTCGGTCGGGCCGGCGTTCTTGGAGCGAATGACCTTGGCGGCGTCTCTCAGGCGCATGGGCGGCCTCGAAGATGGTGTTGGTGGGGCAGGGCTCTGAAAGCGGGCGTGGATCATGGCGATCGGAGGGGCTCGCTTCCCCGGCGCCAGTGCTATAGAGCGTGAAAGAGTAGGCTTTCGGGGCGGTGACGTCACGGAGAGAGGGCGGGCCGGGGCGTTGATATCAACGCGGTGATCGCGGCGGCAGGGTGGAGATTGAGTGATGGCTGGTGGTTTGGATCATCTCGTGATCGTGGCGCTGGACCTCGATGCGCTGGCAGATTTTTATCGCCGGCTCGGCTTTCAGGTCGGCGCGCGGAACCGGCATGACTGGGGCACGCTCAACAACATTGTCCAGTTCGATGGCTGCTTTCTCGAGTTGCTCACCACGGAGGCGGGATTTCAGCGGCCGGCCTCTGATAGCCCGCTGGCCTCGTTTGCCAACGTGATCGACGACTATCTGAGCGAACGCGAAGGCTTGGCGATGATGGTGCTCGAAGGGTTCGATGCGGCGGCCGACCATGCGGCGTTTCAGGCGGCCGGGATCGGGGTTGATGCGCCGTTCGGGTTCGCGCGGCAGGGCAAGACGCCGGATGGTACGCCGGTGGAGGTTGCGTTCTCGCTGGCGTTCGCGCGCAGTGCCGAGATACGGGACGCGGGCTTTTTCGTGTGCCAGCAGCACGCGCCGGACTTGTTCTGGAACCCGGCGTTTCAGGTTCATGAGAATGGTGTGACGGGCGTCAAGCGCGTTGTGTTCGTTGCGGGGGAACCTGCCGCGCATCGCACATTTTTTGAGCGCTATACAGGTGTTGCGGGAGAAGCGCTGGGCGATGGCGGCGTTGGTTTCGGGCTCGCGCGCAGCCGGGTTGAGGTTCTGACGCCGGCTGCGGCTGGGGCAGCGTTTGGCGCGGGGGCGCTGGCGGAGGGGCTGGAGGGGGCGCAGTTTGCGGCCGTTGAATTCGAGGCCGGCGCGACACGCGAGGTTGCGGCCCTGTTAGAGCGGAACGGGGTTCACTTCACCGAGCACAATGGGCGGCCGGTGGTGGCGGCCGGGGATGCGTTCGGGCTGACGATTGGTTTCGTTGAGCGGTGATAAGGGGATTGGCATGACGCAGAGCGCCAAAGGCGGACTTAATCGTCACGTTTCGGTCGGGCAGGTGACGTTCGGCAATGATCTGCCGATCGCGGTATTTGCCGGGCCGTGCCAGATGGAGAGCCGGGCGCATGCGCTGGAGATGGCGGCCGCGCTCAAGGAAATCTGCGCGCGGGTCGGTGTCGGTCTCGTCTACAAGACATCGTTCGACAAGGCCAACCGGACGAGCCTCACGGGAAAGCGCGGACTTGGGCTCGACAAGGGGCTCGAGGTCTTCGCCGAAGTGCGCGAGCGCTTCGGGCTGCCGGTGGTGACGGACGTCCATGACGCAGGCCAATGCGCGCCGGTGGCAGAGGTCGTCGATGTGCTCCAGATCCCGGCGTTTTTGTGCCGCCAGACCGACCTTCTGGTGGCGGCCGCCAAGACGGGACGGGCCGTGAAAATCAAGAAGGGGCAGTTTCTGGCACCCTGGGACATGAAGAACGTCATCGCCAAGGTGACCGAGAGCGGGAATGGCGATGTGTTGGTGACGGAGCGGGGCACGTCGTTCGGCTACAACACGCTGGTGACGGATATGCGCGGGCTGGTGATCATGGCGGAGACGGGGGCGCCGGTGATTTTCGATGCGACGCACTCGGTGCAGCAGCCGGGCGGACAGGGAACGTCGTCGGGTGGTGAGCGCCGCTTCGTGCCCGTTCTTGCGCGCGCTGCCGTCGCGGTCGGCGTGGCGGGGCTGTTCATCGAGACCCACGAGGATCCCGACAACGCCCCGTCGGATGGCCCCAATATGGTGCCGCTCGATCAGTTCGAGGCGCTGTTGCGCGACCTCAAGGCGTTTGATGATCTGGCGAAAGGCGGGACTGCGGCTCTTGCATAATAAGGCCGGGGCGTGAGGTGGGATCGAGCTCACGGGGATGCGCCTGACGGGAATGGAGCGCCATCGCCAGACGCTCTGATCGGGCTGCGGGATCGTTTGCCGGGCCGGGCTTTTCGGCTATTGTGATTTTTCAGAACCTTGCAGGCTCCCGGCCCTTTTCGGTTCCCCTGGGAGCAAAGGATAGAACCTTTCCATGCGGCGTTGCTTACGGATCCTGATTGGGGGCTCGCTTTGAGTGGGCCCATCATCTGTGTCGGCCATGCGGCGCTGGACCGGGTGTACCGCGTTGCGGCCATGCCGACGGGCGCGGGTAAATTCCGGGCGATCGAACATATCGAGAGTGGTGGGGGGATGGCTGCGAATGCCGCCGCCGCGATCGCCAAGCTCGGCGGACAGGTCGAGCTTTGGAGCCGGGTCGGGGATGACGACGGCGGCCGGCTTATTCGCAACGGCCTCAAATCCGCAGGCGTTGACGTGCGCTACGTTCAAACGTTCGAGGACGGCCGCTCGTCGAATGCGGTCGTCATTGTCGATGATGCGGGTGAGCGTCTCGTGGTCGGCGCGCGTGACGTCAATATGCCCAATGGCACGAGTTGGCTGCCGCTGGAGCGCGTCCAGGGGGCGAGCATGGTGCTGGCCGACCTTCGATGGGTGGAGGCGGTCCGGGTGGTGTTCGATCAGGCGCGCAAGGCTGGTGTGCCGACCATGCTGGATGCCGATCTAGGTGGCCGGGAAAGCCTCAATGAAATTCTCGCCCTGACGGACTACGCGATCTTCTCGCATGCGGCGCTCGATGAATTCCTGCCGGGGATGGACCGGCGCCAGCAACTCGACCGGATCATGTTGATGGGGCCGCGCCATGCCGGCGTGACGCTTGGCGAGCAGGGCTATATCTGGCGCGATACGTTCGGCGGCGGGTCCGAGGCCGGCTTCAAGGTGCCAGTCGCCGATACGACTGGGGCGGGGGATGCGTTTCATGGCGCGTTTGCGCTGATGCTTGGGGAGCAGCGGGCCATCAGTGATTGTGCGCGGGTTGCCAATGCGGTTGCCGCACTCAAGTGCCGGCGGCTTGGCGCGCGGGCCGGATTGCCGACGCGCGACGAACTCGACGCCTTCCTTTCAAGCAAATAGCCAGCAGGCTTCGTGTGGCGGGTGAGCCCGTGGTGGGCGGGTTCCTGTGATTGGGCGCAAATTCTTTGCCGGCGCGAGGTTTACGGCGCGCGAGGCGGACGCTACACGAAAAGCGAGAACAACGGGCCGTCACAGGGGCCACGGAAATGGTCGCTTCGATGGGGCTCAAGCCAAACGGCGATCTGAACGATAGGAAAGTCCGATGAGCGAGAACGTCAAGTTTGCCGACATGGCCAACGCCATTCGGGCGCTGTCAATGGATGCCGTCGAGGCGGCCAAGTCCGGGCACCCCGGCATGCCGATGGGCATGGCCGATACGGCAACCGTCCTGTTCACGGAATTCCTGAAGTTCGATCCGCGGCATCCAGATTGGCCAAGCCGGGACCGCTTTGTGCTCTCCGCGGGGCACGGCTCGATGCTGCTTTATTCGCTGCTCTACCTGACGGGTTATCCGGGGGCGACGATCGAGCAGATCCGCAACTTCCGTCAACTCGGCTACAACACCGCCGGCCATCCCGAATACGGCCATCTCGCGGGCATCGAGACGACGACGGGGCCGCTGGGGCAGGGGATCGCCAATGCCGTCGGCATGGCGCTGGGCGAACGGCTCTGGAATGCGCGGCTCGGTGACCAGGCGATCGAGAACTTCACCTATGTCATCGCCGGTGATGGATGTCTGATGGAGGGGATCAGCCAGGAGGCGATTTCCCTTGCCGGACACCTGAAGCTTGGCCGCCTGATCGTGTTGTTCGACGACAACGGCATCTCGATCGACGGCAAGACATCGCTGACGGTTTCGGACGACCAGGCCATGCGTTTCCAGGCGAGCGGATGGCATACGCTGGCGGCTGACGGGCACGATCCGCAATCGGTGCGCGACGCGCTTAAGGCGGCGCAGGCGGAGACGGGGCGGCCGACGATGATCGCGGTGCGCACGCGAGATCGGCTTTGGTGCGCCGACCAAGGCGGGGACGGCAGGGGTGCATGGGGCCGCGCTTGGCGCAGACGAGATCGAGGGGACGCGCAAGGCGCTCGGCTGGCCCTATCCGCCATTTGAGGTGCCGGATGAGATCCTGGCGGCGTGGCGGGCGGCAGGCGCGCGGGGGGCCGCGGCTTACGATCAGTGGGCCGAGAGCTGGGGCCGGGTCGATGCGGGCAAGCGGGCTGCCTTCGAAGACCCGATGAACAGCGATATCTCAGCTGTGGTGGCGCGAACGGTCGCTGAACTCAAGGCCGATATTGTTGCAGGCGGTGAGAAGAAGGCGACGCGGGTGTGGTCGCAGACCGCGCTTGAAGCACTGTTGCCGGTGGTGCCAGGGCTGGTCGGGGGATCCGCGGACCTTACGGGATCGAACAACACCAAGGGCAAGGGGCAGCCGGTCGTCAGCGCGGATGATTTTTCGGCGAGCTATATTCATTTCGGTGTGCGCGAGCATGCGATGGCGGCCGCGATGAACGGGCTGGCGCTCTATGGCGGGCTGATCCCTTACGGGGGGACGTTCCTTGTCTTCACCGACTATTGCCGCCCCTCGATCCGTCTTTCGGCGCTGATGGGGGTTGGGGCGATCTACGTGATGACGCACGATTCGATCGGGCTTGGGGAAGATGGGCCGACGCACCAACCGGTGGAGCATCTGGCGGCGCTGAGGGCGATGCCAAACCTCAATGTGTTCCGGCCGGCGTGCGGGGTTGAGACGGCGGAGTGCTGGGAACTTGCGGTAAAGGCGCGGACGACGCCATCGATCCTGGCGCTGACGCGGCAATCGGTCGTCAATGCGCGCCAGGATGGGGACAGTGAGAATCGGTCCGCGCGCGGTGGTTACATCGTGGCGGGTAATGCGGGCGAGCGCGCGGTGACGCTGATCGCGACCGGCTCCGAGCTTGGCCTTGCGCTCGAGGCGCGGGCGGCGCTGGCGGACAAGGGGGTCGAGGCGGCGGTTGTCTCGATGCCGTGTGTCGAACTCTTCCAGGCGCAGGGGGCTGCCTATATGGCGGACGTGCTGGGCGAGGCGCCGCGGATCGTGATCGAAGCCGGTGTGCGGAACGGATGGGACCGTTATCTCAGGGCCGGGGATGATTTCATCGGCATGTCCAGTTTCGGGATCTCGGCGCCGGCGGAACAGGCGTACGCGCATTTCGGTATTACGTCGGATGCGGTCGTGCAGGCGGCGCTTAACCTAACGGGCAAGTGATCGCCAGCGAAGCGGCGGCGATGGCTTAGTGAAGAGCCGCGTAAGTGCGGTTGCCCGATGGATAGGCGTTCGGGCGGGTGAATGGCAGGATGATGCAACTCAGCAATCTCAAGACGACTGATGAAATCGAAGTGGCCGGCAAGACGCTGCTGGTGCGGGCGGACCTCAATGTGCCGGTGCGTGATGGCAAGGTGAGCGATGCAACGCGGCTTGAGCGGATCGTGCCGGGCATCAAGGACTGGACGTCACGGGGCGCGCGGGTCGTGCTGCTGTCGCATTTCGGGCGGCCGAAGGGGCAGGTTGTTGCTGAGATGTCGCTTCGCCCGATTGCAGAGCGGCTCGGGGAGTTGCTTGGGACAGCGGTGCGGTTCGGTGAGGACTGCGTCGGGGCGGCGGCACGGCAGGCGGTCGATGGCATGGGCGACGGCGAAGTGTGCGTCCTCGAGAACCTGCGCTTTCATGCCGGCGAAGAAGCCAATGACCGGACGTTCGCCAAGGATCTTGCGGTGCTGGGCGACTTCTATGTGAACGATGCGTTCTCGGCGGCCCATCGCGCGCACGCCTCGACGGAGGCGCTGGCGTTCCAACTGCCGGCATTTGCCGGGCCCTTGATGATGGAAGAGATCAAGGCGCTGTTGAAGGCGCTTGAAGAGCCGGAACGCCCGGTTGCAGCCGTCGTTGGGGGGGCGAAGGTTTCGACCAAGATCCCGGTGCTCGTGAACCTTGTCGAGAAGGTCGACTATCTGATCATCGGCGGTGGCATGGCGAATACGTTCCTGCTGGCGGATGGTTTCGACATCGGAGCGTCGCTGGCGGAGCCGGATCTGGTCGATGAGGCGAACAAGATCATTGAGGCTGCGAAGGCGGCGGGGTGTGAGATCGCGTTGCCGAGCGATGTCGTGGTGGCCAAGGCGTTCAAGGCCGGCGCGGATGCGCGCTCGATCGGGCTGGCCGATGTCGCGGACGACGACATGATCCTGGATGTCGGGACGGAGACGGTCGAACGGCTGACGGAGATCCTCGAAGGGTGCAGGACGCTGCTTTGGAACGGGCCGCTCGGTGCCTTCGAGATCGAACCCTTCGGGGAAGGCACGTTCATGCTGGCCAACAAGGCGGCGGAACTGACGAAGGCGGGCAAGCTTGTTTCCGTCGCCGGGGGCGGTGATACGGTTGCCGCACTCAATGCCGCTGGCGTTGCGGATGATTATACCTATGTTTCATCTGCGGGCGGTGCGTTTCTTGAATGGCTTGAGGGCAAGGAATTGCCCGGCGTTGCGGCCCTCGCGCGGGTGAAGGTGTGATCGCGTCCGGGCGACGAGGAACACACGCCGACGTGAGATGAGTTGAGTTCCCGGCGGTCAACACGTCAGGCTAGGGTCGGGCTTCGGGTTTTTGGGAGGTGGCGGCGATATGCTGCTTGAAGCGCATATCTATTTCGCGGTTACCCTCGCCGGTCTCATCAGCTTTCTGTCGCCTTGTGTGCTGCCTTTGGTGCCGCCGTATCTGGGTTTTCTCGGTGGTACGACGATTTCGCAGGTGTCGGCGGATGAGGGACTGGATGACGCGGTGTGGCGACGCGTCGTGCTCGGCTCGGTGTTTTTCGTGCTCGGTTTTACGACCGTGTTCGTGGCGCTTGGTGCCGGCGCGTCAGCTTTCGGGCAATTGATCCAGGCCTATCAGGCGCCACTTTCGAAGATCGCGGGCGGCGTCATCATTCTGTTCGGGCTGCATTTTGTTGGCCTGTTGCGCATTCCCCTGCTGTACCGCGAGGCACGCTTCGAGGCGCAGATGCAGGGGGCGAGCCTGGCGGGTGCCTACCTGATCGGCCTTGCCTTTGCGTTTGGATGGACGCCATGCATCGGTCCGGTGCTGGCGACGGTGCTTGCCGTCGCCGCGAACGAGCATAGCGTGCAGCGCGGCGTTCTTTTGTTGTTCTTTTATTCGCTGGGGCTCGGCATTCCGTTCATTCTGGCCGCCGTTGCGATCCGCCCCTTCATGGCGTTTCTCAAGCGCATGAAACATCACCTGGGACTCGTTGAGCGGGCGATGGGGGTTTTGCTCATCGTCACGGGGGTGATGTTCCTGACGGGCACGATGACGTGGGTCGGGCAGTGGATGATCGAGACATTTCCCTTTCTGACCCAGATCGAAGGGGCCTTCGTGTCGGACGACCTACAGGGTAAGATCCTCGGGCAGTAACACGCGGAGGATGACATGGCCGGACGGCCGATTGCCTTGACGATTGCGGGCTCCGACAGTTCGGGGGGGGCCGGAATCCAGGCGGATCTCAAGACATTTTCAGCGCTCGGTGTTTATGGCGCCTCGGTTTTGACGGCGCTCACGGCGCAGAACACACGTGGCGTGCAGGCCGTCGAGATGATGTCGGCCGGGTTCGTTGATGCGCAGATGACGAGTGTGTTCGATGATCTCGATGTCGGGGCGGTCAAGACGGGAATGCTTGGGACGGCTGAGATCATCGCAGTCGTGGCTGCGCGTTTGAAAGACTTCACCGGAGCGGCCGTTGTTGATCCGGTGATGGTGGCGACCAGCGGCGATATGCTGATCCAGGAGGACGCGGTCAGTGTTCTCAAGCGCGACCTTATTCCAGTTGCGCGGCTGATTACGCCCAATCTCGATGAAGCGGCAAAACTGACCGGGTTTGCGGTTGCGACCTCGATTGAGGAGATGCAGGCGCAGGGCCGCGCGATCATCGCGCAGGGGGCGCAGGGGGTGCTCATGAAGGGCGGGCATTTCGGCGGCGAGCGGGCCGATGATCTGTTGGTGTTGCCGGACAGGAACGTGTTGATTGAAGGCCGCCGGATTGCGACTGAAAACACACACGGGACGGGCTGCACGCTTTCTGCCGCAATTGCAGCGCATTTGGCGGCAGGCTTGGATGTCGAATCGGCCGTCCGGCGGGCCAAAACGTATCTGTCCGAGGCATTGGAGGCCGGGGTTCGGTTGGATGTCGGCCATGGGGCCGGGCCGGTCGATCATCTGTTTCGGATCGAGCCGCCGCAGACGGCTTGAGGTGTGTTCGGGGTGATTTTGGTGTTTGTGACGACGATGGTTGCGATGGTCCGAGAAAATAGGCTTCAGTTTGGAGAGGGCACGATTCGGCGATCGCCACGTTGATGTCGATGTGCGGGGTTACGTGAATGTACTGGTGCGTTTCATCTTGAGCGGTTTTTTCTTCGAACCGAGAGTGTGGTGATGACTATTTTTTGCTCATTCAAGTCGTTTGGAAGTCTTGTGCTGATCGGTGCGGTCAGCGCCGTCGCGATGGGGCAGGCTGCACTTGCGGGGCCGATCGAGACGTTGCCCGGCCGGTGGACGGGTTGGGGCCAGATGACGCTCGATGGCGGCAACACGGAGCGGGTGAAGTGTGTTGCAACCTACATCAAGGAAAATGGCGGGCGGGAGCTTCGCCATAACCTGCGCTGTGCGAGTTCCAATTATCGCATCGATGCGGTTGCGCAGCTGAAGGTGTCGCGTGGCACGGTGAGCGGCGAATGGCAGGAGCGCACGTATGCGACCGGCGGTGCGGTGACGGGGCGCGTCAGCGGGGATGGCATCAATGTGCGGATCGTTGGCAATCAGTTCAGTGCGACGATGATGGTCGATACGGGCCAGTGCGCGCAGTCGATGAATATCGCGCCGAAGGGCATGGGCGTGCGCCAGATCGCCGTCGAACTCAAGAAATGCTAGCAGCGGGACGCAGATAAGCGCCAAGGGCGCCAGCCGCTTTGCGTCTTTCGGGTTGCGACTTCTGCGTCGCGTTTTTTGTGGGCGCGCCTTTCGGCGTGTCGCAAGGCCGGCGGCCCCGCATCTTTCCGCCTGTAATAAATCTGCTGCGATGCTAGCGTGGCAGTGGCGTCCCGGCCGCGCGTGAGCGGTGTGGTGGCGCGCCGGCGGCCGGGGGCCGCATGATGTCATCTGGTGAGGCTCACATATGCAGAACGGGTTGCCGGAATTCGCGGACGTGGTGGAGGCTGCGGAGCGGATCAGACCATTTGCGGTCAGGACACCGCTGATCGAACATCCCGCCCTCAACGATCGCGTCGGCGGGCGGGTGCTGCTCAAGGCGGAGAACCTGCAACGGGTCGGCGCGTTCAAGTTTCGTGGCGCCTACAATGCCGTGTCGCGGGTGGACAAGGCGGCCTATCCGGGCGGCGTGGTGGCGTGTTCGTCGGGCAATCATGCCCAGGGGGTCGCGCATGCGGCGGCACTTTGCGGGTGCCGCGCGGTGATCGTGATGCCGCGCGATGCGCCGGTGCTCAAGGTCGAGCGCACCAAGGCGTTCGGCGCCGAGGTGGTGCTCTATGACCGTGAGACGGAGGATCGTTACGCGATTGCGGAGGATCTGGCGGCAAGGACCCAGGCGCGGATGGTGCCGCCGTTCGATGATGAATTTGTCATCGCGGGGCAAGGGACGGCGGGGCTCGAGATCGCGGAACAGTGCCAGGCGATGGGGGTGAGGCCTGATGCCGTGCTGGTTTGTACGGGTGGCGGCGGGCTTCTGAGCGGGATTGCGCTAGGGCTTTCCGGGCCATTGCCGGGGACGGCGGTGCATCCTGTCGAGCCGGCCGGCTTTGATGACTACGCGCGGTCGCTGGCGGCGGGCGAGCGCCTTGAGAATGCGCGCAAGGGGGGATCGATCTGTGATGCGCTGCTGCCGGAAAAGCCGGGTGTGAAGACATTTGCGATTGCGCAGCGGCTGTGCGGGCCGGGTGTTGTCGTCAGCGATGAGGACGCGGCGGCGGCGGTGAGGTTTGCCTTTTTTGAATTGAAGCTCGTCGTCGAGCCCGGTGGGGCGGTGGCGCTGGCCGCGCTGCTGTCCGGTGCCTTTGATGGCGCGGGGCGGACGGTGGTGGCAACGCTGTCGGGGGGCAATATCGATCCGGCGGTGTTTGCTCAGATCATCGAGGCCGCGTGATTGCGACGGGAAGGCCAGAAGTGGATGATGAGAGATGGATGACGAGATCGGCGAGCCGGGCACTGCCGCCGTGTCGCGCGATGCCGCCTTGTCGGGGGCTGGCGCCGGTCCGGTGGATGCGCCCGCGGTGATTGAGATCCGAGGGCTGAACAAGACCTACGGCAATGGCTTTCAGGCGCTGAAGAATGTCGACCTCGACATTCGCAAGGGCGAGATCTTCGCGCTGCTGGGTCCCAACGGGGCCGGCAAGACGACACTGATTTCGATCGTGTGCGGGATCGTCAACAAGACGGCGGGCACGGTGCGTGTCGGCGGGCATGACATCATTGACGGCTTTCGGGCTGCGCGCCGCCAGATCGGCCTGGTGCCGCAGGAGTTGGCGACGGATGCCTTCGAGACGGTCTGGAATACGGTTTCGTTCAGCCGCGGCTTGTTCGGACACGGCCGCAATCCGGCGCTTATCGCGAAGATCCTTGATGATCTTTCGCTTACGGACAAGAAGGACAGCGTGATCATGGCGCTGTCGGGGGGCATGAAGCGGCGCGTGATGATCGCCAAGGCGCTGTCGCATGAGCCGGCGATCCTGTTTCTGGATGAGCCGACGGCGGGTGTCGATGTCGAGCTGAGGCGGGGCATGTGGGATGTCGTGCTGGGGCTGCGCGAGAAGGGTGTCACGATCATCCTCACCACTCACTACATCGCGGAGGCGGAGGAGCTGGCGGATCGTGTCGGCGTCATCAACAAGGGCGAGATCATCCTTGTCGAAGAGAAAGAGCGCCTGATGAAGCGGTTTGCACAAAAGCGACTGACGCTGACGCTGAGCGAGCGCATCGAACGGCTGCCGCCGGAGCTTGATGGTTTCGGGCTCGAGATCAAGGCGGATGGCGGGGAACTCAGCTATGCGTTCGACGTCACGGGGGAGCGGACCGGCATCACGAAGCTCTTGAATGCGGTGCGTGATGCGGGCCTCACGTTCCATGACATCGACACGCGGCAGAATTCACTCGAGGATATCTTCGTCGATCTGGTCGGGCAGCAGGGCTCATGAACTGGCAGGCCATACGCGCGATTTTCATTTTCGAACTGTCGCGGACGCGGCGGACGCTGATGCAGAGCATCGTCTCGCCGGTGGTGTCGACGTGTCTTTATTTCGTGGTGTTTGGGTCGGCGATCGGCTCGCGCATCGCGGAGATCGACGGCGTCGCCTACGGCGCCTTCATCGTGCCGGGGCTGATCATGCTCTCGTTGCTGACGCAGAGCGTGTCGAATGCCTCGTTCGCGATCTATTTTCCGAAGTTCATCGGGACGATCTACGAGCTGCTCTCGGCGCCAATTGCGACGGCTGAAATACTGATCGGCTATGTCGGAGCTGCCGCGCTGAAATCGGTGGTGCTGGGGCTTATCATTCTGGCGACGGCGTCACTTATCGTCGAAATCCGGATTGCGCATCCGGTCGTGATGCTGGTCTTTCTGGTGCTGACCGCGGTCACGTTCGCGCTGTTCGGGTTCATCATCGGGGTGTGGGCGCGCAATTTCGAACAGCTGCAGATTGTTCCGCTGCTCATCATTACGCCGCTGACGTTTCTTGGCGGCACGTTCTATTCGATCGATATGCTGCCATCCTTCTGGCAGACGGTGAGCCTGTTCAACCCGGTGGTTTATCTGGTGAGCGGGTTTCGCTGGAGCTTTACGGAAACTGCCGACGTGCATGTCGGGATCAGTTTCGCGATGACGCTGCTGTTCCTGGGCGTCGGGCTTGTGACGGTGTGGTGGATGTTCAAGACCGGCTACCGGATCAAGCAGTAGCGGGCCGGTGCGGGCATCAGATTGCTGCCGGTTTCGGGAGAAGGACGAACAGGTAAGCGATGTAGCAGGCGAGCAGCAGGGTGCCTTCGAGGCGCGAGATCTGGAAGCCGGTTCGCGCGAAAAAGATCATCAGGACCGCGGCTGCGATCATCACCGGATTGTCGAAAAAGATGATGTGCTCGGGCACAGTGGTGGGCGCGATAATTGCCGTCATGCCGCCGACCGCCAGGATATTGTAGATGTTGGAGCCGAGGATATTGCCGATCGCGACGGAGGGTTGGCCTTTGAGGGCGGCGATGATGCAGGTGACGAGTTCGGGCAGCGAGGTGCCGACCGCGACGATGGTGAGGCCGATGACGGTTTCGGTGATCTGCCAGGCGCGGGCGATCTCGATGGCGCCGTCAACGAGCAGCCGGCCGCCGACGATGACGACGACGAGGCCGAGGACGGCGACGCTGATCGGTGTGGCGATGAGCAGCGTCTTGTGGGCGCGCATTTCCATCAGGGATGGCACGTTGCCGCCTTGCGATCGCTTCTCATGATAGGCGAGTGACATTTCATAGGCGCTGGTGTGGCCATCGCCGGTATGGCCGCGCTCCTGTTGCCAGGCGTAGATCAGATACATCACGAGGAGCGCCATGAAGGTCCAGCCGACGAAGGGGTCATAAGGCAGGAGCAGTGATGTCAGGGCAAAGAGCACGGCGGTGATCAGCACGAAGGTGCCGTCGCGGTTCAGGGCCCTTGAATCGACGGCAATTGGGGCGAGGATCGCGGTCAGGCCGAGGATCAGGAAGATGTTCGAGATACTCGAGCCGACGAAATTGCCAATCGCAATGCCGGGCGAGCCTGTCATGGCGGCCTGAATGGAGATGACCATTTCAGGGGCCGAGGTGCCGAAGCCGACGAGTGTCAGGCCGATCAACAGGGGCGAGACGCCGAGGCGTTCGGCTGTCGTGACGGCGCCGCGTACCAGGATCTCGCCGCCCACAATGAGCAGGACAAGGCCAGCAGCGAGGCTAATATAGGCGTTCATACGCGATCCATTTAGGCTTATGCGGCGGGCTGGTGAGGCAGTGTCACGATTTCGTCGTGGCGATAGCCCTGGAGGAAGAGAAGGTCACGGAGATCCCCGTGCAACACCTGGGCATCGGCGGCCGCGTTGACAAGCGGCTTGGCGCGGAAGGCGACACCGAGGCCGGCGGCCTCGATCATGGCGAGGTCGTTGGCGCCGTCGCCGACGGCAAGGGTGGCTTCGGGCGGCAGGGCAAGTTTTGCAGTCAGCTCAAGCAGGGTTTCGCGCTTGGCTTCGCGGCCCAGAATGGGGAAGCTCGGGCGCCCGGTGAGGTGACCTGCCTCGATTTCCAGGATGTTGGCGCGGTTCTCGTCGAAGCCGACGGCGGTGGCGATCCGGCTGGTGAAGAAGGTGAAACCGCCCGAGACCAGGACGCAATAGGCGCCGTGGTGGCGCATCGTTGCAACAAGTTCGCGGGCGCCGGGTGTAATCGTGAGGCGCTCGGTGGCGACTTTCGCCAGGGTTGCTTCATCAAGGCCCCGAAGCAGGGAGACGCGCTCGGTCAGGGCTGCTTCGAAGTCGAGTTCGCCGCGCATGGCGCGTTCGGTAATTGCGGCGACATGGTCGCCGACGCCTGCAAATTTAGCGATTTCGTCAATACATTCTTGCCCAATGATGGTGGAATCCATGTCGGCGAGCAGGAGGCGTTTGCGACGATGCTCATCGTCAAGGACGAGATTGACGTCGAGTGGGGATTGAGCGAGCTCTGCGCGGGCCGCCAGGAGCACGGCGCCGGCTTCGGTGGCATTGAGCGCGCGGAGGCGCCATTGGTGCGCGCGGCCGGGCGCCAGCACGTCTGGGGGCCCGAAGTCGGAGAGCGCCTTGACGTCAATATCGCCGGCGGCTGGTCCCGTGATTAGAATTACGTAGCGTGGCATCAGTGCCCGCCTCATTTGTTGGACAATGGGTCGTCGGGTTAGGACATTTGCGGTGCGGGCACAACCGGGCTCAGCACATTCTGGACGGAGGTCGAGATTTCGGGACGCACTCAGCCGGCGAAGGCCATCTTGATTGCAGGGCCGACGGCGTCAGGCAAGTCGGCGCTTGCGATGCAGCTTGCGGAAGCTGTGGGCGGCGTCGTGATCAATGCCGACAGTATGCAGGTCTATCGCGATCTCAATGTCCTCAGTGCGCGGCCAAGTCAGCAGGATATGTTGCGTGTTCCCCATCAGCTCTACGGTTTTGTTGGGGCAGGTGATGGGTATTCGGTCGGCCGATACGTGGCGGATGCGGCAGTGCATTACAAGGCTGCGCAGGATGCCGGGGTCGTGGCGATTTTCGTCGGCGGGACGGGACTTTATTTCAAGGCGCTATTGGAAGGGCTGTCGCCGGTGCCGGCAATCGAGCCTGCCATTCGGCAACGCTGGCGGGCGGTGGGTGAGCGCGATGGCGGGGCGGCGCTGCATGAAGCGCTCAAGGTGCGGGATGGGGAGATGGCGCGGCGGCTGGCGCCCACGGATGTGCAGCGTCTGGTCCGGGCGCTGGAGGTGATTGAGAGCACTGGCCGCTCGCTCGATCAGTGGCAGCGCCAGCCGGGGACGCCGGTGGTTCGGGTCGAGGAGACGATCCGGCTGGTCGCCGATGTCGAGCGGGAGGCGCTCTACCGGCGGGCGGATGCGAGGTTTGCGCGGATGGTCGACGAGGGGGCGCTGTTCGAAGTGGCGCGTTTGGAGGCGATGCAACTTGATGCGTCGCTACCGATCCTGCGGGCACTCGGGGTCAGGCCGCTGATTGACTATATCCACGGGAAGGCGTCACTGGCGGGGGCTGTGGCGCGCGCGCAAACCGATACGCGGCACTATATCAAACGGCAGCTAACATGGCTTCGACGCAATATGGTTGCGTGGAAAGCAGTAAATTTGTTCGATGTGGAAAGAAATGGGCTTCCGAAAGACATTTTCAACTGATTTGGGTTGAGTCTCCCCATCAACACGTTTACCAACGCGAGCCTCGCTGCCGCTCGGCAGGGAGCGGTTGATGTGATGGACGGTACGCGGGAGACGACGATGGCGCGCAAGATGACGGGCGGCGAAATGGTGATCCAGGCCCTGGCGGATCAGGGTGTGGAGCATGTGTTCGGCTATCCGGGCGGCGCCGTGCTGCCGATCTATGATGAATTGTTCCAGCAGGACAAAGTCCAGCACATCCTGGTGCGCCAGGAGGGGGGCGCGGTTCACGCCGCGGAGGGCTATGCGCGCTCAACCGGCAAGGTTGGTGTTGTGCTGGTGACGTCGGGGCCGGGGGCGACCAACGCGGTGACCGGGCTCACGGACGCGCTGCTCAATTCGATCCCTATCGTGTGCATCACGGGCCAGGTGCCAACCCACCTGATCGGGTCGGACGCGTTCCAGGAATGCGACACGGTCGGGATTACGCGCTCGTGCACGAAGCACAATTATCTGGTCAAAAGCACGGATGACCTGGCCAAGGTCCTGCATGAGGCGTTCTACGTCGCGCGCTCGGGGCGGCCCGGGCCGGTGGTTGTCGACATTCCCAAAGATGTGCAATTCGCGACCGGGAGCTATGTCGGGCCCTCCAATATCCAGCACAAGACCTACAAGCCGACGCTGAAGGGGCGTGATGACCGTATCCGCGAAGCCGTCGCGCTGATGGCGTCCGCCAAGAAGCCGGTATTCTACACCGGCGGCGGGATCATCAACTCCGGGCCCAAGGCCTCGCAACTGCTGCGCGAACTGGTGCGCCTGACGGGGTTCCCGATCACGTCGACGCTGATGGGGCTTGGCGCGTATCCGGCGCATGACAAGGCCTGGCTCGGCATGCTCGGCATGCACGGGACGTATGAAGCGAACATGTCGATGCATGATTGCGATGTGATGATCGCGATCGGTTCGCGGTTCGACGACCGCATTACAGGCCGCCTCGATGCGTTCTCGCCCAATTCACGGCGCATCCATGTCGATATCGACCCCTCGTCGATCAACAAGAACGTGCGCGCGGATGTGCCCATCATCGGGGATGCGACGCAGGTTCTCGAGGACATGATCGCGATTTGGAAAGAGACGGCGCCGCAGGTCGACAAGCCGGCAATCAAGGCGTGGTGGAAACAGATCGATGTGTGGCGCGGGCGTAAGTCGCTTGCCTACAAGAACTCGCATGATTTCATCATGCCGCAGTATGCGATCGAGCGGCTCTATCATCTGACGAAGGACCGGGACTGCTATATTTCGACGGAGGTTGGCCAGCACCAGATGTGGGCTGCGCAGTTCTACCACTTCGAGGAGCCGAACCGGTGGCTGACGTCGGGCGGGCTTGGCACCATGGGATACGGGCTGCCGGCTGCGATCGGCGCACAGATCGCGCATCCGGATTCCTTGTGCATCGACATTGCCGGTGATGCCTCGATCCTCATGAACATCCAGGAGATGTCGACGGCGATCCAGTACCGGGCGCCGGTCAAGGTGTTCATCCTCAACAACCAGTACATGGGCATGGTGCGCCAATGGCAGCAGCTGTTGCATGGCAACCGGTTGTCGGAGACCTACACGGAGGCGCTGCCGGACTTTGTAAAGCTGGCGGAGGCGTACGGCGGCAAGGGCATCTTCTGCGACAAGCCCGATGAACTCGATGGCGCGATCGAAGAGATGATCGCCTACGACGGACCAGTGATTTTCGATTGCCGGGTCGCCAATCTGGCGAACTGCTTCCCGATGATCCCATCGGGCAAGGCGCACAATGAGATGCTGCTCGGGGAGGATGTCTCCGAGGAGGAGATTGCAACCGCGATCGGCGCCGAAGGCAAGACGCTGGTTTAAGCGTACCGAGCTTTTCACCGGCACTTTGCGTGCCGCGCCGGGGTTTGCCGTCATGCGTCTGGTGATTGGGAACAAGTGCTATTCGTCGTGGTCACTCAGGCCATGGCTGGCCATGCGCGCGCTTGATATCGCGTTCGAAGAACAACTGATCCCATTCGGAGAGCCTGGCTTCAAGGAAACGGTGATGGCGTTGTCGGCGGCCGGACAGGTGCCGGTTCTGGTCGATGGTGAAGTCACGGTCTGGGAGAGCCTCGCGATCATCGAGTATCTTGCCGACCGGTTTCCGAAGGCCGGTGTGTGGCCGTCGGATCTGGCGGCGCGGGCGCATGCGCGGGCGATCTCGGCGGAGATGCATGCCGGCTTCGCGGCCTTGCGGGCCGCGTGCCCGATGAACCTTGGCAAAAGGTTCTCGCGTCGTGAGCGCGGTGCGGACGTGGCGCGGGATGTGGACCGAGCTGTCGCGCTCTGGCGTGAGGCCCGCGATCGCTTTCAGGACTGTGCGGCCGGTCCGTTTTTGTATGGGGCGTTCACGGGAGCGGATGCAATGTATGCACCGCTGATCAGCCGTCTTGATACGTACGCGATCGATGTGCCGGGGGACGTTCGTCCTTACGTCGAGGCGGTCCTTTCGCATGCTGCCTTCGTCGCGTGGCGGGAGGCGGCGTTGGCGGAACCGTGGGTTGAAACAAACGAAGAAGTTGATGAGCCGGCGCTGGAGAACCTGCGCCCTGGCGTCAGTGCCTGAAGCCGCAGTCCTGGAGACGTGAAAGCATGCCCAATACCCAATCCCACTATCCCGATCCGATCAGCAACCAGGAGACGGTTTCGCGCACGCTTTCGGTGATCGTCGACAACGAGCCGGGAGTGCTGGCGCGGGTGATCGGTCTGTTTTCAGGGCGGGGTTATAATATCGACTCGCTCACCGTGACCGAGACGGAACACGAAAAGCATGTCTCGCGCATTACCATCATCACGCGCGGGACGCCGAGCGTCATCGAGCAGATCAAGCATCAGCTCGAGCGCATGGTGCCGGTGCATCGGGTGATGGACCTGACGCTTGAAGGCGAGTCGCTCGAGCGTGAGCTGGCGCTGATCAAGGTCGTCGGACACGGCGAGAACCGCATTGAATCGCTGAGGCTTGCCGAGATCTTCCGCGCGGAAGTGATCGATGCGTCGACGGGGCACTTCGTGTTCCAGCTGACCGGGCGGTCGGTCGATGTGGACCGGTTCATTTCGCTGATGACGGAACTGGGTCTTGCCGAAGTCTCGCGGACGGGCATTGCCGCGATTGCGCGGGGACCCGACGTTTTGTGAGGCAACGAGGGAGTTGCCGTCGCTGATTGGACGTTGTGCGCCCGCGTTCGTGCGCGCGGCCGGTCAGTCAGTGGTTTTCGGGGGGGCGGGGCGCGGTGTGATCTTTGCGTTCTTGAGCTTCGGCGTATTGGAGATGTCGACGGGAACGTCGACGCCATCGCGCATCGCGTAGATCAGCGTCTGGACATGGAGGGGGACGTAGATGCGCTCGGCTGCCAGCCCAATCCAGACTTCGCGGATCAAGCGTTGACGCTGCCCGGCGCCGATGAGCGTCGAGAGGGCCTCGATCTTGGCGTCGAGGTCGGGGTTGGCGAACGATGTGCCGTTCCAGGTGCCCAGATTGGCGGTCCTGGAGTGCACGAGGTTCAGGAAAATGTAGGCGCTGTCAAAGGTCGGGACGCCCCAGCCGAGCAGATAGAACTGCGACCGGCCGCTGCGCACGCGGTTGAAATGCTCCGTCTTCGGGCGCAGGCGCGGGGTCACTTCAAGGCCGATTTCAGCCAGTTGGGCGGCGACCGCGGCGCAGATCGCGGTGTCGTTGACGTAGCGGTCTTCGGGGCAGTCGAGGTCGAGTCGCGGTGCGGCCCCGTGGCCGGTGGCCTCGATCAAGCCGCGCGCCTTTTCGATATCGCGGGCGGGCAACTGGTCGAGGTCGGCGGGGAAACCGTTGATGCGGGGCGGGGCGAGGACGGCGGTCGGGATGGACTGGCCGAACATGACGTTGCGCTGGATCGCAAGGCGGTCGATGGTCAGTGAAATGGCCTCACGGGCGCGCGGGTCGGCGAGCAGGTTGGGTTGCTCGCCATAGGTTGGCTGAACCGACAGGCCAAGGAAGATGACGCGGTTTTCCGGGCCGATGCGCAGTTTCACGCCCGGCGTCTGGCGCAGGTTGGCGAGCGCGGTGGCGGGGATATCCTGAAGGAAATCCACGGCGCCGGAGCGCATGGCCGCGAGGCGGGCCTCGGCGCTGGGCTCGGGTTTGTAGTCGATCGCGGCAGGTGCGGTGATCGCGCCGGGTTCCTGCCCGGCAAACCCCCAATAGGATGAATTGCGGACTAGCCGGGTCAAGGTGCCGGGTTGGCGCTCGGCGAGGCGGTAGGGGCCGGTGCCGTTGGCATGGGTTGCCGCGTAGCCTTGTTCGCCGGCGATGTAATCGAGAGGTTTTTCCGCGCCGTGTGCTGCGGCCCAGGCCTGGCTCATGATGAAGATGTCGGTGAGCTGGATCGGCAGGAGGGGATCGCGCACGCGCGTGGTGATCTGGACGCGGTCTGGCGCTAACGCGGTGATGGTGGCGATGGCCTTGAGGCGGCTTGCGAGGTCGGAGGTCGGTGCGCGCGCCCGCTCAAGGGAGAAGACGACGTCGGCGGCTGTCAGGGGGGTGCCGTCCTGGAAGGTGACGTTGCGGCGCAGATCGAAGTGCCAGATGAGCGGATCGTTGGCCTGGCGCCAGCCGACGGCGAGGGCGGGGACAAGTTGGCCGGTGTGGTCGCGGACGATCAGGGGCTCGTAGATGTGGTGGTTGAGGGCGTGGGTGGTGCCCTCGTTGACGGCGTGCGGGTCGAGGGTGAGGGCGTCGCTGGCGCGCATCCACACGAAGGGGCGCTCTGTGCCGACGGCTGTGGCACTGGCCGAGAGGGAGGCCCAGATGCCAAGGGCCAGCGCCCAAGTCGACCATTTGCCCATGCGTTTCACTCGCTTTGTCGCGCCGTTGGCGATGCCTAGCGAACCGTTTTCGGCGCCGATCTCAAATACCCTGAGGTACAGAGGACCGGCGTGCGTTTCAGCGCGTCCGTGTGGCGGCTCTATCATACGTGCGTGGATGCCCGGCTGACCGATTGGACCCGGACGGAGCGCCGTTGGGGCATCCGGCTGGGTCAGCAACGATCATGCCATGTCCGGGAGGCGGTCCAAGCCGGATGATTGCGTCAAGGCTGCCTCACGGCCATCCCATCAATGTGGTTGAGGACAGGGGCGGCTGCAAGGCCGGTCTGAGGCGCAGCTCGTTGCGCTGCGCGGAACTGATTTGCCGAGGCTGCAGGGAGTTCACTCAACCGAGGCCCTCGATCGCGTAAACGCGGGCGGGGGCGCCATCCGCGTCAGGGATTTTCAAGGGAGCGGCGGAGAGGAAGACCTTGTCGTCGCGCAGTTCGGCGGTGTTGGTCAGGTATTCGACCATGTGGACACCGTTTCTGAGCAGGATGTCGTGGGTGACGTGCTCTTCGGTGGGGCGGCGCTCATCGGAGAGCAGCAGGCGGATGCAATAGTCCTGCGGGAAATCATAGCAGATCGTCATGATGTCCTGGTCGTAGAGCCACTGGGCGCCTTCACGGGTCAGATAGGGGGCGTCGAGCCAGAATTCCCTGGTCTCGATCGAGCGATGCCGGTGCCAGCCGCTCTTGAGGATGACGCGGGACTTCGGGGGCAGGCCGGATGCGCGCTCGGCGAGTTTTTCCGGGCCGATGGCCTCCATTGCCTCGGTATCCATGAGGTCGATGACGTGGGCCGGGCCGACGAGGCAATCGAGGGGTGTTGCCTCAATGGTTGGTGTGCCGCCGAAATAGTGGCGCTGGGCGTCGACGTGGGTGAAGGAGTGGCAGGAGACCTTGATGGTCGTGACCTGGTTCTGGTCGCCGGCATTGGTATCACCCTTGGCGGTCCGTTCGGTGTTCCAGCGAACGTGGCCGGGCTTGATTTCGGTCGAAAGGTCGATGATGCGCATGATGGGAGGGGTCCTCAGGCGGTGGCGTTTTGGCTGAGCGGCGTGCGGTCAAGGCGATAAACGCGGACCGCATTGTCGTGGAAGAGGGCGTGGCGATCGGCTTCGGGGAGGTCGCGGGTTGCCTCCAGGAAGCCGCGGTAGATGGTCGTCAGGTCGCCGACGAGGCGGTCCACGGGGAAGTTCGAGGCGAACAGGCAGCGAGCGGGACCGAAGGCTTCGAGGCAGGCGTCGATGATGGGACGCTGGTCGTCGAGGCTCCAGGGCCGGTCCTTGATGCCGATGCCGGAGACTTTCATTGTCACGTTCGGGGCGGTGGCAGCCCGGCGGATGGCGCCCTGCCATTGCGCCAGGCCATCCGGGGAACGGTCGACCGGCATGAAGCAGTGGTTGATGACCACCGGGGTTTCGGGGAAGCGGTCGATCACCGCCATCAGTTCATCGACGTGCCACCAGGGTGCCTGCAACTCGTAATGGAGGCCGTTGGGCTTGAGTTCGCCGTAGCCTTGGAGCCAGGCCGGGTCCGACATCGAGCCGGTCGCGCCGGCCTCGATCGTATCGGGTGATGCGGCGGTGGTCGGCTTGTGGCGGATGGCGCGCACGAGGGGGAAGGCTGCATGGGCGGCCAGGACGTCAGGGGTGCGTTTCTCATGCAGGAAGGCGCGGGCGACGTGGGCTTCGGGTTTGCCGGTCCGCTCGGCCAAGCCGCTCATCCAGCGGCTTTCGCCGACCGGGTCGGCTTCGTTCCATTCGCCTTCCATGGTGACGGTGGCGACGACGTTGAGGCCATTGGCGGCGGCAGCGTAGTCGGCGGGCAGGAAGGGGCGGCGGATTGATGAATAGTCGCCGTAGCGAAACGGGATCGGCTCGCCACCGGCAAGCCAGGGGTGGTTGCCGTCGCGCGGGTCCCAATAGTGATGGTGGGCGTCGATGATCGGGATCTGGTCAAGGTCGGCGGTCATGGTCTCGCCTGGTCAGCTGCGGGGAGGTGCAGGATGGTCAGGCGGGCGTGGTTTGGCAAGGTCGGAGAGTTCGTTATCGCTCACGGGCATGTTTTGCGCTCACGGCTATTCCGGCCCTGCGGGCCGGGCCTGCGCGGGGGCGGCGCGACGGCGCCGGGTCGCGTTCGCTCCCGGACATGGCTGCGGTTTGGCGTGGCTGGGATATTGCTGGTTCGCGGACGCGGTGGCCGGGCGGGCTTGCGTTAAGCGGTTTAGATGTCGCGGTTTCGCTTGACCTCGAAGACTTCCATGATGCGGCAGCCGCGGTGGGGGCCGTCGCAGACGAATTGCCAGCGGCCTTCGGTGAAGGTGTCACACATCTTCACGCCCTTGATCAAAATCCAGTGGCCTTCCTTGCCTTTGTGGATCGCGAGGATGTAGTTGGCCCAGGCGTTGCGCGGCTTCTGCATCCAGGTCCACAGCGTCGGGCGGGCCTTGCGTTCAAGGTGCATGAAGCTTTCAACTTCGTGCATCCGGTAGCCGAACGATATCAGGGCCTGTT
The DNA here is from genome assembly GCA_963696075.1 of uncultured Alphaproteobacteria bacterium. GTDB lineage: Bacteria > Pseudomonadota > Alphaproteobacteria > Rhizobiales > Hyphomicrobiaceae > CAJQQK01. The sequence continues at coordinate 108,772 of CAVOJD010000009.1, forward strand.
CGACCTCGTCGTTATATGTGCCGCGGATGATCGGCTTGCGTTCGGCGGGCAATTCGCGATAGCGGCGGATCTCATCCTCGATTTTCGAGATGGAGTGACCGGTCACTGCCGAGATCACGACGGGGCCGCAAAATGCAATGCGCCCGGTGTCGTTGTTGACGTCATTGAGGGTGGAGGTCGTGCGGCGGCCTTCCGGGGCGAGGCTCCAGTCGGTTGCGGGCATTGGCGCCAAACTCCTAGCGTGGCGATTAACGAGGGGTTAATCACACAGTGGCGGATCGTGGTTTCGGAAGTGTTAAAAGGGAACCTGATCCAACAAGAACCAAAACGAGCGAGGAGATGCCGGCCATGAGCGATGAAGGCGAAGACAAAGGCTTTCTGAGAGGGTTGCAGAGCTATGGGGATCGGGATTTCTCGATCTACATGCGCCGCGCCTTCGCGCGCAGCCAGGGCTGGTCGCTCGAAGAGCTGGGGCGGCCCATCATCGGGATTGCGTTCACGCACTCGCGGTTCAATCCGTGCCATCGCCATTTTCCCGAGCTGCTCGATGCCGTGAAGCGGGGCATCGCGTCAGCGGGGGGGACGGCGATGGAGTTTCCGACAACGTCGCTGCATGAATCGACGCTGGCGCCCAACTCGATGAAGTTCCGCAACCTGATGGCGATGGATACGGAAGAGATGATCCGGGCCCAGCCGATGGATGCGGTGATCCTGATGGGGGGATGTGACAAGACGGTGCCGGCGCAGTTGATGGGGGCTGTGAGCGCGGGCAAGCCCGCGATCCAGCTCATCGGCGGGCCGCAAACGACATCGCGCTACAAGGACGACCGGGTCGGCGCGTGCACCGACTGTCGCAAGTTCTGGGTCAAGTTCCGGGCCGGTGAGATCACGGAACAGGACATCTCCGATGTCGAGGGCCGGCTGGTGACGACGGCGGGGACGTGCGCGGTGATGGGGACGGCCTCGACGATGGCGGCGATTGCGGAAACGCTCGGGATGACGCTGCCGGGGACGGCTGCGATCCCGGCGGTGCATGCCGACCGGCTGAGGGCTGGCGAGGCGACGGGGCAGGAAGCGGTGCGCCTCGTCAAGCGGGGCGATGCGCCCGGCGACATCATCACGGAAAAATCGGTCGAGAACGCGCTCAGGGTGCTGCTTGCGATCGGGGGCTCGACCAACGGGGTCATTCACCTGGCCGCGATTGCGGGGCGGGCTGGCATCAAGTTCGACCTGAAGCGGCTCAACGAACTCTCCGACACGACGCCGGTGCTCACCGCCGTCAAGCCGGTGGGCCAGGAATTCTATATGGAGGACTTTTTCGCGGCAGGCGGCGTCGGGGCGGTGCTCGCGGAACTCAAGCCGCTGCTCCATCTCGATGCCAAGACGGTGACGGGCGACACGCTCGGCGACCGGCTTGCGGCGCAGGAAGGGTCATATGTCGACCGCCGGGTCATCAAGTCGTCGGCCGATCCGGTCGAGCCGCAAGGCGGGCTTGTCGCGCTGTTCGGGTCACTCGCGCCGGATGGCTGCATCATCAAGCGGTCGGCTGCGACCCCGTCGTTGTTTGAAAAAGAGGGCCGTGCGGTTGTCTTCACCTCGCTCGATGATCTGGCCGCGCGGATCGACGATCCCGATCTCGATGTGACGGAAGACGATTTCCTCGTGCTGCAGAACGCCGGGCCGAAATCGGATTATGCGATGCCGGAAGCAGGCTTCCTGCCGATCCCGAAGAAACTGCTCGCAAAGGGCGTCACGGACATGGTGCGGATGTCGGATGCGCGCATGAGCGGGACGGCGTACGGCACGATTGTTCTCCATGTCGCACCGGAGGCGGCGGCTGGCGGGCCGATCGGGCTGGTGCGCAACGGTGACCGGATCCGGTTGAGCGTGAAGGAAGCCCGGCTTGAACTGCTGGTTGATGAGGCGGAACTCGAGAAGCGTCGCGGCGCGCAGCCAGCCAATGTCATTCCAGCGGGCAGCCGGGGCTATGACCGGCTGTTCCGCGAAACCGTGCTGCAGGCACCGGATGGGTGTGATTTCGACTTCTGCCGCGTCCCGGAGGCGGGCGCATGAACCAGACCGCTCTTGGTGCGTTGCCCCTGCTCAGAAGTCTCAAGGTGCTCGAGCTTGGCCATTATATCGCCGCGCCCTTCGCGACGCGGCTGCTGGCCGATCTCGGGGCGGACGTCATCAAGATCGAACCGCCGGGAAAAGGCGATCCGGTGCGCACCTGGGGCATGCAGGTCGATGGCAAGTCGCTGTGGTGGTCGATCCATGGGCGCAACAAGCGGTCCGTGACGGTTAACATGCGCCATCCCGAAGCCCGTGATCTGGTCCTTGAGCTTGCCAAGCAGGTCGACGTCGTTGTCGAGAACTACCGGCCGGGCCAGCTCGAGAAGTGGGGACTGGGGCCGAAGGACTTCGAGGCGGCAAAGCCCGGGCTCGTTTTGGTCCGTATCTCGGGGTACGGGCAGACCGGGCCGGAGGCGCCGCGATCGGGGTTCGGCGTGATCGGGGAAGCGAAAGGGGGGCTCAGGCACCTGTGCGCCTATCCGGAAGACGTCACGGACCTGCCGCCGGTCAGGACTGGCATTGCGATCGGGGACGATATTTCCGGGTTTTATGCCGCGATCGGGGCACTTGCCGCCGTCATCGAGCAGCGTGAGAGCCGGCACCAGGAGCTGCGCGTCATCGACGTGGCGCTGGGGGAGAGCGTGATGACGCTGCTCGAGGGGCAGCTGCCGGAGTACGGCAAGTTCGGCACGATCCGCCAGCCGTCGGGCTCGTGGGTGTCGTCGGCCGCGCCATCGAATGCCTATAAGTCGAAGGATGGCGCGTGGGTCCTGGTGGCGGGCAATTCCGATCCGCTCTTCAAGGCGCTGGCCGGGATTATGGGGCAGCCGGAGCTGGCCGATGACCCGCGCTTCAAGGACAATCAGGTGCGGTGTGAGAATGTCGTCGAACTCGACCGGCTGATCGGGGAGTGGGTTGCGAGCCGCAGTGCGGATGACGCGCTTGAGAAGCTCGATCAGGTCAATATTCCGTCGAGCAAGATCTACACGATCGCGGATATCGCGGCCGATGAACATTACCGGGCGCGCAAGGCGGTGACGGAAGTCGAAGATCCGCATTTCGGTGCGGTGCTGCATCCCGGTGTCGTGCCGGTCGTCGCGGGACTTGACCGCGATGCGCAAATTCGCTGGACCGGCCCGGAGATCGGGGAGCACACGGGCGAGGTGCTGCGTGACCTGCTGGGGATGGACAGCGCGGCGATCTCGGCCAGACGTGAGAGCGGTTTGATTTGAGCGCGGTAGAGTTTTCTTAATCCGGAGGACGTTGGATGTTCGTTGTTGTCGTGTTTTTTGAAGCTAGGCCCGAGCATGTTTCAGATTTCAAATCTGCGATCCTGGAGAACGCCGCCGCCTCTGTGCGTGATGAGCCTGGTTGCCGGCAATTCGATGTCGCCCAGGATGCGGGCAAGCCCGAGCAGTTCTTTCTCTATGAGATCTACGATGATGAGGCCGCCTTCAAGGCGCACATCGAGACAGCCCATTTCAAGTCATTCGATGCGGCGAGTGCAGCTTGGGTCGCCGACAAAAAGGTGATGACCTACGGGATTATCGGGGCGAACCGGGATTATGCTTGAGGGTGTCGGTATCTGGCTTCGCTGCGTGGTGGCATTGCTGTCATCCCGGTGCTCGTCACCGGGATCCATTTCACCGCACGACGAGCTTGGGCCGTTGGGTCCCAACTCGCGGCAATGTCAGGCCTTTGCCAGCAGCGACTGAATCCGCTAGGCGATGGATCCCGGTGACACGCACCGGGATGACGCTTTTGGGTGTGGGTGCGCCAGTGGCGTATCTAACGATGCAGCATGTTTTTTTCTACGGCGCACAACGGGAACAGGATCAGCCCCAGCCCACGCCTGTCCGGTTCAGCTTTCCGCGAAACGGCGCAACAGCCTGATTGGGCCTCTCGATTTCATGATCGATGGTGGTCGAGACGCGAAATCCCGACCGGCATCGGCTCGTTTGTTTTTCCATTTCATTAGCCACCCCCACGCCGTCATGGCCGCGCAGGCGGCCATCCACGCGCGCCTCGGCAAACGAGGCGCTTGCTGTGGAATACATATTCCGCGGCAACGACATAGTGACCCGACAAACCGCGTGAATGGAAACGCCCGTGGATGGCCGCCGTCGCGGCCATGACGCGTTGGGAAGGGAAAGCGGGGGCTACTCCTAGAGCGTTGGAGTTAGACCGGACAGGCGTGGCCCCAGCCCAGTTCCTCGAAATAGGGAGGCACGCGGTCGAGTGTCGGGAATGTTTCGTCAGGCGTGTAGTCGGGCAGGGCTTTGCGGCCGGTGCCGCGGTCGATCCAGATGCAGCGAAAGCCCATGTCGCGGGCGGCTGCAAGGTCGAGATGGGGGCTCGCGCAGATGTGGACGATGCCTGCCGGCGTGACGCCGAGTTCACGGTGAGCGTGCGCGAACGTTGCGCGTGAGGGCTTGTAGGCGCCGGCCTGCTCCGCGGTAATGACGCGGTCGATGTGGCCGCCCATTTGCGCGACGTTGCCAGCGATAATGTCATCATCGGTATTGGAGATGATGCAGAGCTTGAAGCCCATCTGTTTGAGGCGGCCCAGAGCATCCGGCACTTCCGCGAAGGGCGGCATGGCGGCAATGCTGTCTGTGAGGATCTTGATGTCGGCTGGCACATAGGTGAGGTCGAGCTCTTCCATTGCCAGTCTGCAGCGCTGTGCCGGCGACGTCGCGGAAACGGCGATGGGGCGGGCGCTGCTCGAGGTCATGCTCGTATTTGTCGTAGACGGCGATCAGGGTGGCGGCATCGACGGCGGTTGCAGGCTGCTTGGCCAGGATCGTCTCGACGGCCGCCAGCAGGCCCTCATCCCACTGGGTCAGCGTTCCATAGCAATCAAAGGTGAGCCAGTTGGGTTTGGGTCCGTCGAGCATCGTCGTTTCCCATTGCGGTTGAGGCGTGGTGTCAGAGGGGCGGATCGGTTTTGACCAGGGGCGGGTCGGGTGGATTTTTCCACTGGTTGACGGCTGCGACATAGTCCTGGATCGCCTGCGCGGTCGGGGTTGCGAGCTGGCGGTAGATCAGGATGAAGGTGACGATGACGGTGGCGGCGATGCCTGCGTAGGGCGAGAGGAACATGCACAGCGTGGCGATGGCATAATAGTAGCCGCGAATGCCGAAATTGAAGGTCTTGATCGCCTCGGAGAGCACCATCGTGGAGGCATTGATGAGCTTGTCCTGGGTCGGGCAGGCTTCGGCTTCGTCGGGGAGCGCGCCGAACAGAGCGATCGTGTAGATCAGCTTGCGCAGAGCGTAGGTGAAGGAAAAGAAGCACAGCGACAGGGCGAAGGCGACGAGGCCCAATTGAAGGGCGAAGAGTTCGAGGCTTGCGGGGGCAATGAAGTGGAGCTGGGAGACGGTCGCGTGAATGGACTGGACGTTGGCGATGGCGGAGACCACACCGGCAAGCACGATCAGGGTAGCGGAGCCGAAGAAGGCGATCGAGTTTGTGATGTGGCCGAGGAGGACGGCGTCATAGGGCTTGGCCGCGCGGCGGGTGGCGGCGCCGATCCAGTGCTGGCGCACGGTGATGAGCTGGCTGTTGAGGGAGCCGCGGCCGATGTTGCGCAGGATGACGGGGTAGGCAAACCAGCACGTGAAGAGCAACGCGATGGCGCCGGCGTGGGCGAGGGAAAAATCTGTCGGCAACGAGGGTACCATCGCTGTGTCGGGGTTTCTCGGGCAAGGGGATCGGGGATGGCGGCCGGCGGGTGTGCCGCGCCAGCCGCCGGATCGGGGGCTCGGTTTGATCGTCAGGCGATGCGCGGCACGTCGAGACGGTGGACGATGCCCTGGGTCTCGCTGGACAAGGCCGGATAGCGCTTGAGGACCAGGGGGTCGTGGCCGGGGATCACGTTCTCTTTGACGCCACCGGCGAGCGCGGTGAGCTTGTCGTAGGTGCGCAGGGTCGCCTCCGCATCGACGGTTATGAAGAACGGTTTGCGCATTTCGTAGTTCTCATAGAAATGGGCGGCGTCGGCTGCGACGACGACGGGGCCGTTCTCGGTCATGACGCGGACGCACTGGAGGCCTTTGGAATGGCCTGGCGCGTGGTGGACGGTGATGCCGGGGGCGATCTCGGCGTCGCCATCGTGGAACTGGACGCGGCCGGAGAAGACGTTGCGGACCATGTCGCAGACGTGGTCGGGGGTGAAGGGGGCATTCAAGGCGCCATCACACATACACTTGCCGGTCGCATATGCCATCTCGGCTTCCTGGAGATGAAACTTGGCATTGGGAAAATCGCCGAGCGTTCCGGCATGATCGAAGTGGAGATGGGAGACGATGAGGTTGTCTATTCTGTCGGCGTCGACATCGATGCGCTTCAGGATTTCCCGGGGCAGGAGTTCGATCTCGCGGCCACGGTTCGCCGCCTCCTTGTGGTCGAAGCCGGTGTCGACGACGATGGTGCGGTTGTCGTTGCGGATCACCCAGACGAAATAGTCGATCGGGCCGGGGCTGGCGTGATCGTCGTCGGCCATGAAGTTATAATAGCGCGTCCGGTTGGTTTGGCAGCCATATTTGAGCGCGAAGATTTCATAGGTTTCTGTTGTCATCCAGGGGCCTTTCCGGTCGCAGTTTATCGCTGCCGCAAATGGGCATAGCGTTAGTTTGTTGATTGCGGGGGCATCATGCGCTGCCGCGTCAGTGACGTCGAGAGCGGATATTGTGGCTGGCGCTTCGCGTGGGCGGGCGATAAACGGATCGATGTGGCAATGGATTACGACGTTTGGCTCCAATCAGCAGACCAGAGACAGGAATGAGCAACAACTTCGGATTTCTCCAGGAGCTTTTGAACACGGTCGCGGATACGAGCCGGGGTTTGATCGCGCGGCGGCTGTTTTCGGAGGCGGATGCCAAGCAGGGGCTGCAGGGGTTGGTCGATGCCTTGATGAAGGGGCAGGGGGAGGCGACCGGCATGGCGATCGCGAACCAACTGTTGCGCCATTATACCGAGCTGGATGAGGAATTGCGGCTGGTCTTCTTCAAGTATCTTGCGGAAGTCCTGAAGCCTGACGAGGCACGGGTGAAGGTTGCCGTTGCTGCCTATGAGGCTGATCCGAGCGATGTCAATCTGATGGCGTTGCAGGAGGCGGTCGAGAGCCCGCGGCAGGAGTTCTTCCGCCGCCTCAACATGGCGCCGGGGGCAACGGCCCAGATCGTCCAGATGCGCAAGGAACTGCTCGGGTTTGTGCGCAAGGAGCCAGCGTTACAGCCGATTGACCGCGACCTGTTCCACCTGCTGCAATCCTGGTTTAACCGCGGGTTCCTGGTGCTGCGGCGGATCGACTGGCAGACGCCGGCGTCGATCCTGGAAAAGATCATCGAATATGAAGCGGTGCATGAGATCGATGGTTGGGATGATCTCAGGCGCCGGCTGAACCCGGCGGACCGGCGGTGCTTCGGTTTCTTTCATCCCTCGTTGATCGATGAGCCGCTGATTTTCGTCGAAGTCGCGCTGACGGATCATGTCGCACAGGACATCCACAGTCTGCTCGCGCCGGCACCAGCGCGGGAGGCATCGCCGGGTCCGTTGCCGACGACGGCGGTGTTCTATTCGATCTCGAATTGTCAGGACGGGCTCAGGGGGGTGTCGTTCGGCAACTTCCTGATCAAGCAGGTGGTTGATGAACTCAAGAAGGAGTTCGAAAGCCTGAAGACGTTTGTGACGCTGTCGCCGGTGCCGCGTTTTGCCGGCTGGCTCGATGGCGTCATCAAAGGGCAGATGTCGATTGACGTGGATTTGAGTGAGGCCGAGCGCAACATCCTGAGGCGGCTGGATGAACCGCTCTGGTGGGAGCAACGCGAAGACGATGAAGAGCTGCGTGACCTCATGCTGGCGCTGGCGGCCCACTACTTCCTGGAAGCCAAGGGGCCGACGGGGGGGCCGATCGATCCAGTCGCGCGGTTCCATCTTGGTAACGGCGCGCGGCTCGAGAAGATCAACTGGCTGGCCGACACGTCGCAGCGCGGTCTTCAGCAATCGCACGGCCTGATGGTTAACTATCTCTATGATCCGCGCGAAATCGAAGCCAACCACGAGGCATTCGCCAACCTCGGCCAGATCGCGGCGGTGCGCGGGGTGCGCAATCTCGAGAAACAGCGCGCGCGGCGGCCAACCAAGGTTCAAGGGGCGCCGCAATAGGGCGTCCAACTTGATTGTCTAAACTTTGGCAATGTGCCTTATAGGTATCACACGTTTAAGCGTGGTGGCCGGCGATGCTCCGTGTCGAGAGCTTGCCGGCGCCACATCACGTAATCGCAGATTGTTCAGGGGTTTTCATGCGTTACGACGAGCAAGACCGGGAAAGCAGAAACGTCGAGGACCGGCGGGGACGTGGTGGTGGCGGGGGCATGTTCCGGCTCCCCGGTGGTTTCGGTGGCCGTCAGGGGGGGCGTGGGGTCAAGATCCCGTTGCCGATGGGTCGTAGCGGTGGCCGGGGCGGCTTTTCGATTACGACGCTGATCATCATCGGCGTGATCATGTGGTTCCTCGGGTTCAATCCGCTCAGCATTCTTACAGGTGGCGGCGGTGGGGGAACGGCCGGACTGCCTGATTTCCAGAACATGCCGCAGATGCCGAAGTTCGATCGGCCGGATCGTCAGGCAAGCCAGAATGAGGGCGGGTTCCAGTGGCCGAGTTCGACGACGGATGGGGGAACTCAGACCGCACGGCCGGATGATGAGCTTGCGAGCTTCACCAAGAAGGTGCTGGCGGATACGGAGGACGTGTGGAACCGGGTGTTCAAGCAGTTCGGCCGTGACTACAAGGAGCCGAAGCTTGTTTTGTTCTCGGGCTCGACCACCACAGCGTGCGGACTTGGACAGGCGGCGATGGGGCCGTTCTATTGTCCGCTTGACGAGAAGATCTATCTCGATCTCGGGTTCTACCGCGAGTTGCGCACGAAATTCCGCGCGCCGGGTGACTTCGCGCAGGCTTACGTCATCGCGCATGAAGTCGGTCATCACATCCAGAAACTGCTTGGCATTGCGGACCGGGTGATGGAGCTCAAGCAGCGTAACCCGCGGGCTGCCAATCAGATCCAGGTGCGGATGGAGTTGCAGGCGGATTGTCTGTCAGGGGTTTGGGCCAACCTCAACGATCAGCTGAACAAACGCCTTGAGCCGGGTGATATCCGTGAAGGGCTCAATGCGGCGAGTGCGATCGGTGATGATATGATCCAACGCCGCCAGCAGGGCTATGTGGTGCCGGATGCGTTCACACACGGGTCTTCGGAGCAGCGCGTGCGTTGGTTCCAGAAGGGCTACCAGGCCGGCAACATGCAGGTTTGCGATACGTTCAGCACGCGCGACCTGTGAATCTTGAGCTCTTCACTGGGCATCACTCTCAGCATCACTCTGGGCTTCACTGGGCTTAACCGCCTGGTGAGGCTCACTGCCTTTGTGCGGGGTGGGCGTTCGGTTGCTCCCCCTGCGAGCTGACGTGCCTCAGACTATTGAGAAAGTGAACGCGGACTTAGGCGGGCAGCCGCCGTGTCCGAAACAGACTTCCTCTCGCGTCAGATTTCGGTCTGCCTAAATCGGGTCGCTTTAGAACGGTGTGCCTGCGTAGGCCGTGACGCCGCACCGGACGCCCTGGCCGATGAGATCGCTGCATAGGCGGTCCGCTTCGGCGCGATTGGCGACGGGGCCGGCGAGCAGACGATAGGTGCCCGTGGCTGGGTCGGTGACGTAGCGCGGCTGGAGGCCGCCGAGCGACTGGCCGTGGCTCGTGGTGAGAACCAGCCAACTTGCTCTCAGCCCCGTGACCGAACTGGCACTCGACAGCACGAGAGCGGAGGGGGGCGGTGCGCGCGTGACGGTTGCCGCGCCGAAGCTGGTGTTGGTTGGCTGTGGTGCGGGCGCGTTGGCGACCGTGCGGCGCGCTGCCGGTTGTTCCGCTGGATTGATGACGATGCGGGGGCGCACGGCGGCCGGCTCGGCGCGGGCGGGTTGGCTATCTGCGTTCAAAACCGTCGGCTGGAGAAAATTTCCGGTTGGACGGGTCGTCGTGCTCGTGGCGCGGTTGATGGGCTGTGGCGCGGCCGAGGCCGTCCGGCCATCCTGCCGGGTCGGGATCGGGGGCATGGTGCCGGGGCGCAGCGGGCGGATGGCAAAGTTCTGCCCGTTCAGGTTCCGGCGTATCGGGGTTGCCGCCGGGACGCCTGGTTGTGCTGATTGAGGTTCTGCAAATGGGGTTTCAGCGGACCTGGCGATTGGCGCGGTGGCTCCCGGGGCGGGACGCGCGTCGTCGGTGATGACGACGCTCTCGTTGGTTGCGAACGGGTTGAAGGGCGATGCGGCTTCGTTCGCGGGGAGCGGATTTTCGGTGCGCGGGATCGAGGCGGTCGTCATCGAACTCGCCCCTGGTGTTGTGTTGCCGGTGGCCGGATTTGAGGGCTCAGTAGCTGCGTCGGATGGATCGCGCGCGTCGGCGGATGTGGCGGGTACGACAGGCGGCGTTTCCTGAGCTTGCTTGAGTTTGTGGCGGAGCAATTCGAGCTCTTCGTTCAGGGCGCGGACTTTGTCGGTCAGTTCAGGATCTTTGCGTTCGGGTTGTGCGGCCGGTTCCGGTGCGCGGTTTGCCAGTTCGACAGGTTTTGCGCCTGAGAAATCGGTCTGCACGCGGGCCAGAACATGGCGCCGTGCCTCAGAGTTCTGGGCGAAGAGCGCAAGATAGGCGAAACTCGCGCCAGCCAGCACGATCCAAACGGCCATATACGCTCGCCAGAATGTCTTGCGGGGCGCGGCGGCGGCATGTGCGTGCATGTCTTGCATCGTTTCTTGATCCCACATCACCAAACGGGGCTCAAAAAAACGCGAGCCGACAGCGTACTTACGCATGACGAACGATCGGACATTCGAGGATCAAGGGCATGGGGTCAATGGTTCGCGGGCGGCGAGCGGTGATCAATTGTGGAAATCGTGGCTTCTACACCTTGAAGTTGTGTATCTTGTGGGCACGCGCTTTTGTGGCGAATCTGCCGCTGTTCTGCATCGCGTGCCTGACGGATTGTCGAGACGAGACGTAAAGGAGGGGGAGAATAATTGCGGTTAGGCCGCAAAAGGATTATTGCGGCCTTGATGAAAAGCCGAAGCTGAGCAATCTCACGGCATAACGCCTTGCCACTGCAACCTGATGGTGATGCCGACGGTGGCTGATGGCGGTGGTTTGAGGCGTTCGGTGCGGCTTCGGTCGGGGCCGGATGTGGGACTGAGCGTTTGAAGGACAACAAGGTGGCGAACAAGGCACTGACGATCGTACTGGCTGCGGGCAAGGGTACGCGCATGAAGTCGCAGCTTCCCAAGGCGCTGCACCAGATTGGGGGGCGGTCGCTGCTCGGTCATGTGCTGGCTGCGAGCCGTGCGGCCATTGCCGGCAATGTTGCGGTCGTGGTGGGGCCGGATATGGCAAGTGTCGCGGCGGAGGCAGACGCCCAGGCGCCCGGCGCGCGGACATTTCTGCAGGCGGGACAGCAGGGGACGGCGGATGCGGTTCTGGCGGCGCGGGAGGCAATCGCGGAGGGGGGCGATGTCTTTGTTCTGTTCTGTGATACGCCGCTGATCAGAAGCGAGACGCTGGGGCGGATGCAGGCGGCGCTGGACACGGGCGCACATGTCGCCGTGCTTGGCTTCGAGGCGCAGGACCCGACGGGTTATGGCCGGCTGCTGACCTCAGCCGACGGTGAACTGCTGGCGATCCGCGAACATAATGATGCAACCGAGGAAGAGCGCGCGGTGCGATTGTGCAACTCGGGCGTCATGGCGTTTCGTGTCGGCGATCTCAATGGATTGCTGGATCAGATCGATGCCAACAACGCCAAGGGCGAATACTACCTGACGGATGCCATCGAGCTCGCGCGCAAAGCGGGGCTGAAGGCGGTGGCGGTTGCAAGCGACGAAGAGGAGTTGCTCGGTGTCAACGACCGGCGTCAACTCGCGGTGGCAGAGGGCGTGTTCCAGTCGCGGATGCGCGATCAGGCCATGATCGAGGGGGCCACGCTGATTGCGCCGGAGACCGTCTGGTTCAGCCACGATACACGCATCGGCCGGGACTGCATCATCGAGCCGAACGTGTTCTTCGGGCCGGGCGTCGAGATCGCCGACAACGTGGTGATCCGCGCCAATTCCCACATCGAGGGCGCGCGGATCGGGGCAGGGGCGCGGATCGGCCCGTTTGCCCGGCTGAGGCCGGGGGCTGAGCTTGGCGCGGACGTTCACATCGGCAACTTCGTCGAGGTGAAGAACGTTGCGATGGGGCAGGGTTCAAAGGCCAACCATCTGGCGTATCTGGGCGATGGTTCTGTGGGGGCGAAGGCGAATATCGGGGCGGGGACAATCTTTTGTAACTACGATGGTTTCTTCAAGCACCGCACGGAAATTGGCGACGGCGCGTTCGTTGGATCGAATTCCGCGCTGGTTGCGCCTGTGAAGATCGGAGACGGCGCGTTTGTTGGCTCGGGCAGTGTGATCAGCCGGGATGTGCCGGCGGACGCGCTATCGCTTGAGCGCAATGAGCAGGTCACCCACGCGGGGTGGGCGGAGAAATTTCGCACGCTGATGAAGCGGCGCAAGGAGAAGGGCCGGTAAGGCTGGCGGGTGGCAAAGTGCAGTGATCGCAATAATGCGACATCACTATTGAATTGAAGTATTCGCGGTGGCGCTGAAAGAGTGGCGCCGGGACGGCAAACTCGGGAGCGGGTTGGATGTGTGGAATTGTCGGCATACTCGGTAAGGGTGATGTGGCGCACGATATCGTCGATGCGCTGCGGAGGCTGGAATACCGCGGCTATGATTCGGCCGGGGTGGCGACGGTGGTTGGCGCATCGCTGGTCAGGCGGCGTGCGGAAGGCAAGCTGCGCAATCTCGAGGCCCGTCTGGTGGAGGAGCCGCTGGCGGGGCACACGGGGATCGGCCATACGCGCTGGGCGACGCACGGCAAGCCGACGGAAGTCAATGCGCACCCACACATGAACGACCGCGTGTCGGTGGTCCACAACGGCATCATCGAGAATTTCCGCGAGCTCCGGGACGAGTTGGTGAGCAAGGGGGCAGCGTTCGAGTCGGATACCGATACAGAGACGATCGTCCACCTCATCACTTATCATCTCCAGCAGGGCCTCGATCAGATCGGCGCGGTGCAGGAGAGCCTCAAGCAGCTCACGGGCGCGTTCGCGGTCGGGATTATTTTTTCGGACGATCAAGATCTTATGATTGCGGCCCGTAAGGGGAGCCCGCTGGCGATCGGGCATGGCGATGGCGAGGTCTATCTGGGTTCCGATGCGATCGCGCTGGCGCCTTTCACGAGCGAACTGACGTATCTCGAGGAGGGCGATTGTGCGCTGCTCCGGCGCCAGTCGATCGTCATCTACGACAAGGACGGCGAGGTTGTGGAGCGGCCCCGGGTGCAGGCGGTGGCCGGCGCGCTGACGGTCGATAAGGGCAATCACCGCCACTTCATGCACAAGGAGATCCATGAGCAGCCGGAAGTGGTTAGCCACACGCTGGCGCATTACATCGACATGGCGACGCGCGAGACGCACATCCCGGAGCTTGGGATCAACCTTGCCGATATCGACCGGGTTACGATCTCGGCATGCGGGACGGCCTATTATGCGGGGCTCGTCGCAAAATACTGGATCGAGCGGTATGCCCGGCTGCCGGTGGAGATCGATGTCGCCTCCGAGATGCGCTATCGCGAAGCGCCGCTGCCGGCCAAGGGGCTGGCGGTGTTCGTGTCGCAGTCCGGCGAGACGGCCGATACGCTTGCGACGCTGCGCTATTGCAAGGAGAATGGCCAGCGGATCGCCTCAATCGTGAATGTGCGGACCTCTTCGATTGCGCGCGAGTCGGATCAGATCATGCCGACGCTGGCGGGGCCGGAAATCGGGGTTGCCTCGACCAAGGCTTTCACCTGTCAGCTTGCAGCGCTTGCGTGCCTGACGATCGCGTTGGGCAAGGCCAAGGGGCACATCGACGATGCGCTCGAGCAGGAGATTGTTGGCGCGCTGATGGAAGTGCCGCGTCACATTTCCTCGATCGTGCGCCAGGAACGCGATTACATCGCGCTTGCAACGGAACTCTCGAGGGCGCGCGATATTCTCTATCTCGGGCGGAATATATCGTTTCCGATCGCGATGGAGGGCGCGCTCAAGCTGAAGGAGATTTCCTATATCCATGCGGAAGGGTACGCGGCGGGCGAACTCAAGCACGGGCCGATCGCGCTCATCGACGAGAGCGTGCCCGTGATCGTGATCGCGCCGAAGGATGCGTTGTTCGACAAGACGATCTCGAACATGCAGGAGGTCGCCGCGCGGGGCGGGCGAATCGTTCTGATCTCGGATGCCGAGGCGCACGAGTTCGGCGGAGAGGTGGTCCACCATGTCAAAATGCCGACGGTGCATCCTTTCGTCAGCCCGATGGTGTCAGCGATTCCGATCCAGTTGATTGCCTATCATACCGCTGTTTTCATGGGCACGGATGTCGACCAGCCGCGCAACCTCGCCAAGTCCGTGACTGTGGAATAGACGCAGTGATGGGCGATGGATGGCGTTCGGCGTTTGCGTCTGGCGTCAGGTTCGCTTAGCTTTTGGCGTGAAAGCAGGTGTATTCGTTGGCCTGCGCGGCGCCAGAGCGAAATTTCTCACGGGGATGAGGGATTGGCGGTCAGGGCACCAGGGGGAACGTCATTATGTTGTCGTCGATCTTCAAAGGTCTCTTCGGGCTTGCCGTCGTGGTGGCCCTTGTCGGGAGCCTGGGTCAGCCGGCCGATGCACAGGTCGATGCGCGCCGAAAGGCTGAGGATGCGCTGCGCAGCGGTATCCAGGCGCAAAGCCGGCGGGATCATGGGGCGGCGCTGCAATTCTTTTCGCAAGCGATCAACTCCAGTGCGCTCGGGCGCAGCGAGTTGGCCGTGGCGCTCTATCGCCGCGCGATTTCCTATCGCAGCCAGAAGCAGCCCGCCCGCGCGATCTCGGATATAAACAGCGCGCTTTTCTTCAAGGATGCGCTGCCATCGAACGACCGGGCAAATGCGATTGAAGTTCGATTGCAAGCCTATCGCGATGCCGGGCTGTCAGCGCCGGCTTTGACGACATCGACGCCTCGGGCGCCGAGTTCAGCGGCCTTGCAGGCGCCGAGCGGGCCGCCGCGGACAGGACCCCGGATCATCAATACGGCGCCACCGCGCGTCAGCGGACCGGTGCACCGGGTGGCGCCGCGGCAAAGCCTATCCGATCTGCCTCCGACGGCGCCTATCCTTGGTGGGTCATCGTCCGGATCCGAGGTTGCTGCGCGTCCGCCGCAACCTGTCGCGCCACAGATTTCAGCGTTTTCAACTGAAACGCGGCGGGGAGCACCGCCGCCTTCGTCAGTTCCAGCCTTTACGACACGTGCTGCGCCGGCGCCCTCCAGCGTCGCCTCGGTAAGTTCGCGCGCGGCGGTGACGCCGCGGGGGAGCTGGTCGACGGAAACGTCGGCGCGTCCGGCACGGATTCCGGCCCAGGTTGCCGCAACGACGTCATCGGCGGCGGCCCAGGCGGGATCGCTGGGCACCTATGCGGCAAGCTCGCGTTCGGCGGTTGCGCCGTCAGTTGCCGCACCACAGGCGACTGCGCCGACGGCATGGCGCGGATCGCCGCCAGCGGTGCGCCAGCCCCTGGCGGAGACGCCAACGGTTCGGCCGGTTGCACCGCCGCGTGAGGTGGCGCGTGCGCCCGCACCAGCCCAAACGGCGACCGGTGGTCAGGGTATCGGCGGGTTCTTCTCGAATTTGTTCGGGCAATCGCAGACGCGTGATGCAATCGTGCCGGAGACGACGAGTGCAGTATCAAGGCGGGAGCCACCGCCGCGCGCCGAGCCCGCGCCGCGTGTAGAGCCCGCGGGTGAGCGGGTGGCTGTTGTGGTGCCGCCGGCAGCGCCACAGGCCGCGCCACAGGCCGTGGTTGAGCCGCGCACACCCCGCGCAAAGGGCTTCGACATCGAGCTCGCCGCACTCAGTGACCGGTTCCGGGCGGAGGCGATCGCGAAGCAAGTGATGGTGCAGTATTCGAGTGATTTCTTCTGGAGCCCGCGCAAGACGCGGGTCGATGAGCGTGCGGGGCCTGAGGGCAGCACCATCTATGCGGTGCGGCTCGGTCTCTACGGTGATGAGGCGAGTGCGCGCGGCTTTTGCGGCAAGCTCGAGGCCGACGGCTTCGACTGCAATATCGTCGCCCGGCGCTAGAGCGCCGGATAGGGCTCTAGCGCCGGTCTATGGCTCTGTGCGGTCGGTTCTAGCCTGATTGGTGAGTGGGTTCAGGTGCGTGGTGCGCGGGCGTCGCGGGAGAGCTGCGGCTAGGCCGCGCGAAAGAGGCGGACGGCTTCGTCGCATTCGAACAGGTAGAGCAGGGTGCGCACTGCCTGGCCCCTGGGGCTTTCCAGCTTTGGGTCCTCGTCGAGCAGCATGATGGCGTCGTTGCGCGCGGCGGCCAGGAGGTTTTCAAAGCCGGGCACATCGGCGACGCGGAATTCAGGCAGGCCGGATTGGCGCGCGCCAAGGACCTCGCCGCCGCCCCGCAATTCAAGGTCTTTTTCCGCGATCAGGAAGCCGTCTTCGCTTTCGCGCATCATCTTGAGGCGCGCTTCGGCGGTGGTGCTCAAGGGCGCCTTGTAGAGCAGCACACAATAGGACTGGCGCGAGCCGCGCCCGACGCGACCGCGGAGCTGATGGAGCTGGGCGAGGCCGAAGCGCTCGGCGTGTTCGATCACCATGATCGAGGCATTGGGCACGTTGACGCCGACCTCGATGACGGTCGTTGAGACGAGGATCTTGATCTTGTCGGCGGCGAAGTCGGCCATCATCCGGTCTTTGGCGGTCGGCGCCATGGCGCCATGGAGGAGGCCGACCTGGTCCCCGAAAATCTGGGCGAGATGGGCTTCGCGCTCTTCGGCGGCGGCAAGCTCGGAGGCGGTGTTGCTTTCGATCAGCGGACAGACCCAGTAGATCTGGGCACCTTCGGCGACGGCGCGGCGCAGACCGGTGATGACGTCCTCGATGCGCTCAGTGGAGGCGAGCGTCGTCTTGACCGGCTTGCGGCCCGCGGGCTTCTCGGTGAGGCGGGAGACGTCGAGGTCGCCGTAGTGGGTCATGAGGAGGGTGCGGGGAATGGGCGTTGCCGTCATGACGAGGACGTTGGTGCCGCCGTCGCGGCCCTTGGATTGCAGGGCGAGGCGCTGGTGGACGCCGAAGCGGTGCTGTTCGTCGATGACGGCGACGGCCAGGTCCTTGAAGACGACGTCGGGCTGAAAGAGGGCGTGGGTGCCGATCAGGATGTCGATCAGGCCGGCTTGAAGTTCTGCGAGGATGGCGTCGCGGGCCTTGCCTTTTTCGCGCCCCGTGAGGACGGCGATGCGCAGGCCGACGGCCTTGGCGAGGGGTTCGATGGTCTCGACGTGTTGACGGGCGAGGACTTCGGTCGGGGCCATGATGGCGGCCTGGGCGCCGATTTCGTTGGCCACCGCGCATGTCATCAAGGCGACGACCGTCTTGCCCGAGCCGACGTCACCTTGCAGGAGGCGGAGCATGCGGCCGGGGCCTTCGAGGTCGGTTTCGATTTCGCGCAAGGCCGTGACCTGGCTGCCGGTCATCTCGAAGGGCAGGGCGCGGGCGATGCGTTGGCGCAGGCTGCCGTCGCCCTTAACGACGCGGCCCTTCTGGGAGCGCAGGCCGTTGCGCACGAGGACGAGGGCGAGCTGGTTGGCAAGCAGTTCATCGTAGGCGAGGCGCTGCCAGGGGGGGGCGCCGGTCGAGATGTCGGCTGGGTCCTGGGGCTTGTGGATGCGGTCGAGGGCCTCGTTGAAGGGTGGCCAGTCGCGGGCCTTGAGAAGGGCGGGGGGGAGCCACTCGCCGAGTTGGGGGACCTGGTCGAGGGCCTGGCGGGCGAGCTTGCCGAGGACTTTGGCGGAGAGGCCGGCGGTGAGGGGATAGACGGGCTCGAGCATGGGCAGTTCGTCGCGCGCGTCGGGCGCCACGATATAGTCGGGATGAACCATCTGGAGCTTGTCGCCGTAAGCTTCGATGCGGCCGGAGACGTACCGCGTCTCGCCGACCGGGAGCTGGCGCTCGACGAAGGAGCGCTCGGCGTGGAAGAAGACGAGGTCGATGGCACCGGTTTCATCCTCGCAGCTCACGCGATAGGGCGCGCGGCGGTTGCCGCGGGGCGGGGCCTTGTGTTTGAGGACGCGCAGGCCCAGCGTGGCGATGGTGCCGGGGACGGCTTCCGAAATCGAGGGTTCGGCGCGGCGGTCGATCACGCCGGTTGGCATGTGCCATAGAAAGTCGAGAATGCGCGGTTCCGCGACGCCCGGGGGCAGCTCGAAGGCCTTCTTGAGGAGCGTAACAACCCGCGGCCCGACACCTTTGAGGCTCTGGGCATCCGCGAACAGAGGATTGAGCGTATTGGGACGCATTACCTGGGCCAGGTTGTTTGTTGATCCGCGGGCGGTGCGGGGAAACAGGGGGACGGCGCTGCTTTATGCGCCACTTTAGGGTTTCAGTGAGGCGCTTTGGGGCAAACGCTTTGACGCCCATCGCTCCGAGCAGCTAAACCCCAGTCTCCAGGACATACGGTTGCCGGGGGCGGGGGGACAGTCAAGTCCATTGGTGCGGTAATCCCAAGTCTCGGGATGGGCGGCCAGGTTGCAGATTTCAGGCGTTGGACGAGAAGATGAGTGATCAGATGGCAGGCGACGAGATGGCAGACGATGATTTGGCGCTCAGGCGCAAGAAGGCGCTCTATCGCGCGCAGCATCGGGGCACCAAGGAAATGGATTGGATGGTGGGGAAGTATGCGGTGGCGCGGCTTGAGGGGATGGGGGCTGAGGCGCTTGAGCTGTTCGAGAAGTTCCTGGCCATTGCGGACCCCGAACTCAATCACTGGCTGCTTGAGCCGAATACATGTGAGCATCAGGATTTCGCGCCGCTGATTGAGGATATGCGCGTCTTTCACGGGATGGACTGACCGGCGAGGTCGCATTGATCGAGGGATCGGACTTGGAACTATGAACGCAGTGGCCAAACCTGGCGGCGATGACCGGGCGCTTCGCTTCACCGGCGTGGTGGAGGGACATGATGCGCTGGTCCTGGCGGGCCTGTTGCGGGATGCCCAGGCGGCGGGTGGGGGCGCGGGGCAGACGATCCTGCACATTGCGCGCGATGACCGGCGGCTTGACCAGCTGGAGCGGTGCCTGGCGTTTTTTGCGCCGAAAGTGCGGGTGGTCGCGGTGCCGGCGTGGGACACGGTGCCCTATGACCGGATCGGCCCGAACGCGGACCTTGTGGCCCGGCGGATGACCGCTTTGGCGCGCCTTGCGCTCGGTGTCGGCAAGGAGCCGATGATCGTTCTGACGACCGTCAACAGCGTGCTCCAGCGTCTGCCGCCGCGGTCTTTCGTGCGCCAGTCGATGCGGCAACTCGCGCCGGGCCAGCGGATCGACATGAACCGGCTGATCGAGCGTCTGGTGAACGGCGGTTTCCAGCGGACGGGCACGGTGATGGAGCCGGGCGAGTTTGCGGTGCGCGGCGGGATTCTCGATGTCTTTGCGCCGGCGCGTCAGTCGCCGGTCCGGCTCGACTTCTTTGGCGACACGCTGGAATCGATCAAGTCGTTCGATGCGGAAACGCAGCGCACGCAGAAGACCGTCCAGAAGCTCATCTTGATGCCAGTGACGGAGTGTGCGCTCGGAGACGAGGCGACGCGGCGGTTTCGTCAGAGATACGTCGAGGTGTTTGGCGGGGCGACGGGGGATGATCCGCTCTATCAGGCGGTGAGCGAAGGGCAGCGTTTCCCCGGCATGGAGCACTGGCTGCCGTTCTTCCATGATGAGCTTGAGACGCTGTTCGATTATGTCGGCGATGCGCGGGTGACGCTGGATGAACTGAGTGTCGGGGCATTCGAGAACCGCTTCGAGCAGATCCAGGAGCACTACGAGGCGCGGGTCGAAGGCCTCGAGGCGCAGACGTTCGGGGCGCCGCCCTATAAGCCGGTGCCGCCGGCGATGATGTTCATCGACTTTGCCGAGTGGCGCGCGTGGGTCGGGCGGCGGGAGCAGGCGATCTTCACGGAATTCCGCGAGGGGGTCGAGGGGGCCGCGATCGACATGGGGGCGCGGCGGTCGCGGAATTTCGCACCGGAGCGATTGGCGGAAGGGGAGGATCTTTTCGGGGCCGTCGCAGGCTTCATCAAGTCGCGGCTCAGCCAGCGCAAACGCGTCATCGTGGCAGCGTGGACGGCGGGCGCGCGGGAGCGCCTCGGGCGGCTGATCGCGGAACGCGGTGTCGAGCAGGTCCGCCCGGTTGCGGACTATCGTGCCGCGCTGGCGCTGCCGGGAGATCATGTCGGGCTCGGCGTGATTGGCCTCGAATACGGGTTCGAGACGGCGGACCTCCTCGTC
This sequence comes from uncultured Alphaproteobacteria bacterium, assembly GCA_963696075.1. GTDB lineage: Bacteria > Pseudomonadota > Alphaproteobacteria > Rhizobiales > Hyphomicrobiaceae > CAJQQK01. Next base: position 129,301 of record CAVOJD010000009.1, read on the forward strand.
ATTGGCGAGCAGGACGTGCTCGGGGACCGGCTGGTGCGGCCGAGGCGGCGGCGCAAGAAGGCCGTCGACGTGATCACGGAGGCAGCCGCACTTTCGGTTGGCGACCTCGTGGTGCATGCCGATCATGGCATTGGGCGCTTTGAAAGCCTCAAGACGGTCGAGGCGCTGGGGGCCAAGCACGACTGCCTGGAGCTGGTTTATCAGGGCGGCGACAAGCTGTTCCTGCCGGTTGAAAACATCGAACTGCTCTCGCGTTACGGACAGAGCGCGGAAGGTGCGCAGCTTGACCGGCTCGGCGGGGCTGCCTGGCAATCGCGCAAGGCGCGCCTGAAACAGCGCCTCAAGGAGATTGCGTCGGAACTCATTCAGGTTGCCGCGCAACGTATGGTGCGCACCGCGCCGGAGATGTTGCCGCCGGAAGGGGCGTTCGATGAGTTCGTCGCGCGCTTCCCGTTCGAGGAGACGGAAGACCAGCTCGGCTCGATCGAGGCGGTGCTGGAGGATCTGGCTTCGGGGCGGCCGATGGACCGGCTGGTGTGCGGGGATGTCGGGTTCGGCAAGACGGAAGTGGCGCTGAGAGCCGCGTTCGTTGCCGCGCTCGCAGGGTTTCAGGTGGCGCTTGTGGTGCCGACGACATTGCTTGCGCGGCAGCATTACCGCGCCTTCGTGGAGCGGTTCCGAGGGTTTCCGATCCGGGTGGCGCAGGCGTCGCGGCTGGTGGCGCCGAAAGAACTCAATCAGGTCAAGAAGGCCCTTAAAGAGGGGCAGATCGACATCGTCGTTGGCACCCATGCGCTGCTGGGCAAGTCGGTCGAGTTTGCGCATCTCGGGCTCGTCATTATCGACGAGGAGCAGCACTTCGGGGTGGCGCACAAGGAGCGGCTCAAGCAGATGCGCGCAAGTGTGCATGTGCTGACGCTGTCGGCCACGCCGATCCCGCGCACGTTGCAATTGGCGCTGTCCGGCGTGCGCGAGCTTTCGTTGATCACGACGCCGCCGGTCGACCGGCTGGCGGTGCGTTCCTACATCACGCCCTTCGATCCGGTCATTCTGCGGGAGGCGCTCCGACGTGAACGGTATCGCGGCGGGCAGACATTCTACGTCGTGCCCCGGATCGCCGATATCGAGGAGGTGGCGGCGTTTCTCGAAGAGTCGGTGCCGGATCTGCGCGTGGGGCAGGCCCACGGCCAACTGCCACCGGCCGAGATCGAACGGATCATGAGCGCATTCTATGATGGTGAATACGACGTCCTGCTTTCGACGGCGATTGTGGAATCGGGGCTCGACGTGCCCAACGCGAACACGATGATCGTCCACCGGGCGGACCAGTTCGGCCTCGCCCAGCTCTATCAGTTGCGCGGGCGGGTCGGGCGGTCGAAGACACGCGCTTATGCCTACTTCACCACGGCGCCGGGCAAGAAGATGACGGAGGGGGCGGATCGGCGGCTGAAGGTGCTCAATTCGCTCGATACGCTTGGCGCGGGCTTTGCGCTTGCGAGCCACGATCTCGATATCCGGGGCGGGGGCAATCTGCTCGGTGAGGAGCAGTCGGGGCATGTGCGGGAAGTTGGGTTTGAACTCTACCAGTCGATGCTGGAGGAGGCGATCACGTCGCTCAAAAGTGATGGCGATGGTGAGGGGGGCGAACAGTGGTCGCCGCAAATCTCGCTCGGGCTGACCAGTCTCATTCCGGACGCGTACGTGAGCGATCTGCAGGTGCGGCTTGGTCTCTACCGGCGATTGTCGAACCTTGCGACGCGGGAAGACATCGACCAGTTCGGCGCCGAACTCGAGGACCGGTTCGGCGCGCTGCCGCCGGAAGTCGAGACGCTGCTCTCGATCATCGAGATCAAGGGGTATTGCGTTACCGCCGGGATCGGGCAGATCGATGCCGGGCCGAAGGGCGGGGTCATTCAGTTCCGCGACAACACGTTTGCCAATCCGCAAGGGCTGGTCGAATTCATGCAGCGCTCACGGGGCGGCGCGCGGCTGCAGGCCGATCACAAGCTGGTCTACAAGGCGGACTGGGAGAAGGATGGCGATCGCATCAAGGGGGTCTTGAAGGTGGTGCGCGCACTCGCGGCGCTTGCCACTGAGGCGGCGCCGGCGGCGGCTTAGCGTTCTGCGCTTTTTGGGTCTGGCGTTACGTCAGGGCGATACAGGAACGGGGACCCGTGGTCCCCGTTCGTCGTTGTGTGGTCGTGACGCGTGCACGCATCAGCGCCGGTCAGGTGGTCCGCGGCGGCAGCGGCCGAGTTCGTCGCGCTTGAGTTCGTCGCCGTACTCGTCGATCTCGATGCGCACGAGGCGACCACGATCGCAGGCCTCGACGAAGGCGCGCATGCGGCGCAGGCCCTTGTCGCGCAGGTCTTCCATGACTTTCGTCAGGCGCGGTGAGCTGCAGCTGCCGGGAACGGATTTTCGTTCGCCGAACTGGCCCCACCTGGTGAAGTAGAGATCGTAGCGTTTGTCATCGACGCAGGCACGGGCGATGTAGGGGAACTGGGCGTTGTTTTCCTCGCGCACCCGGACGTTGCGGAAACGCTTCTCGGGGTGTTCTTCGAGGCGCTCTTCAAGTTCGGCCAGCGTGATGGGCGGGGCGCAGTCGCCGATCTTGCGCTCGGCGATGCGGTCGCCCCAGGGGCTGATGACCATGCGCATGCGCTCATTGCCCTTGCAGCCTTCGACACGATAGCGCGGGCCCTTGCGGTCAACGACGTCGACACGGTCGTAGCCGTTGCGTGCGACGATTGTTTCCAGATCCTTCGGATCGATCCGCGGAGCGCAGGTGCCGATGCGGTCACGACCGCGAATGCGGCCACGCCGATTGATGTCGAGGCGGATGCGCTGGTTCTCGCGGCAGGCCTCGATGACGTATCGCGGCGGCGTACGGTCGATGAACTTGATGCGATCGAAGCCGTCCTTGCGCAGGGCTGCGCGGACTTCGCGGGGGGAGAGCAAGTCGCGTTGGCAGCGGCCAATGTTGCGGTTGCGTTCGATGTCACCGTATTCGTTGACGTCGAGTTCGAAGCGATCGCCGTTCTGGCAGGCGGTTGCGGTGAAGGCTGCGCGTGAGCCGGGTGCGGCTTCGTTGACGTCGATGCGGCGATAGCCCTTGTCGCGCAGCATGGCCTGGAGCTGTGTCTCGTCGATCTGGCGGCGGCAGCGGCCGATTTCCTTGCGATATTCGTAGGTGCCGTCGAGGCGGAGTTTGACGCGGTAGCGGGTGCCTTTGCGGCACGCGTCGGCCTTGGCGTCGATGATGCCGACGTAGGTCACGTCGATCTCGTCATAGCCGTCGCGCTCGAGTTGGCGGCGGGTGCGCTCGGCGGACATGCCAATCGGCAATTTGAACTGTGTCTTGGTAACGGCGCCGGCGGTGACCGGTGCGCCAAGGCCCTGCATCATCCCGGCGTTGGCGGATGGGGCGATCGCGATGGCGGCGGCGCATATTAAGGCTGCGGCCATGCTGAACTTCATACTCACGTCGTGACACCTCCCTGTTTGTACCGGTCCGACATACTGCGTACGGAGCGGAACGTCCATTCCGGCGTGTACAGCCAGACGGATCAGCCAGAGAAATGGCAGCCTAATGTGTCAAGGGGCTGAACGTTTGATGTTGTTCGGGGGGAAAGTGCTTCTGTACCGGGGCGCAGACGGCGGGCGATCGCCTTATTGCGCCGGGGTGCGCCACCACATCATCAGGTCGGTGCCAAGCAGCGGCGGCTTCGGGGGGTGGCGAAGGTCGGCGGCGGCGGCATACCAGTCCTCGGGGATATGAAAGAGGGGGATCAGGTAGGTGCCGGAGAGGAGCGTGCGGTCGAAGGCGCGGACGGCGGATTCGAACTCGGTTCGGGTCGCGGCCTTGAGCATGGCTGCGATGGTGTGATCGACGGCGGGGTTGCGCACGCCGGCGTAGTTGAGGCTGCGCTCAATGTCGGCATGGGAACTCGCCCAGCGATTAATCTGCTCGTTGCCGGGGGACAGGGACGCGGAGTAGTGCCACTGGATGATGTCGAAGTCGAAGCTGCCAATGCGGGACCAGTACTGGGAGGCTTCGACCTGGCGAACGTGAACCTCGATGCCCAACCGTCGCAGGCTGTTGGCGAAGCTGAGGGCGAGGCGCTGCTGGCCGCTGGTCGAGACCAGAAATTCGATGCTGAGCGGTTCGCCGCTTTGCACGGAAACAAGGCGCCGGTTGTCGAGGCGATAACCGGCGGCGGTGAGGCGCTTGAAGGCTTTTTGCAGATTGGCGCGGGCGTCCTTGGCGCTGTCGGCGGTGGGGAGGCGCCAGGTGCCAGCCATGATGCCGGGTTTGATCAAGTCCTTGAAGGGGGCGAGGAGTTCCAGTTCGCGGACGTCGGCGGGGATGCCGGTCGAGGCGAGGTTGGAGCGGGCAAAAAAGCTGTCGGTGCGCACAAAGCGGTTGTGGAACAGGGAACGGTTGATCGACTGGGCGTCGAAGGCAAGCAGGAAGGCTTCACGCACGCGTTGGTCGGCAAAGGCGGTGCGGCGGGTGTTGAAGACGAGGCCGGACATGCCGGCCGGTTTGCCGGTCGAGAACGTCAATTGATGGGCGCGACCGGCACGCATGGCGGGAAAGTCATAGCCTTCGACCCAGCGGGCGGGATCGTTTTCGGGGCGCACATCGACAAGCCCGGTCTTGAAGGCTTCGAAGAGGGCGGTCTGGTCGCGAAAATAGAGGAGTTTCAGCTCATCGAAGTTGTTGGTGCCGCGGCGGACGGGATGGCTTTCGGCCCAATAGTCGGGATTGCGCTTCAGGGTCAGGGTTCGGCCCGGCTCGAGGTCGCCGACGACATAAGGACCGCTGCCGATTGGTTTGTTGAGGGTGGTCTGATCGAAGGTTTCCGGGTCGACGGCGTGCTCGGCAAGGATCGGCATCAGCGCGATGATGAGGGGGATTTCACGGTCACCGGCGGCAGCGAACGTGAAGCGGACGGTGTGGGGTGAAAGGGCTACGGCAGATGATACCTTGCTGTAGTGGCTGCGCATGAACGGGCGGCCCTTGGTGCTCAGCAAGGCATGGGAAAACACAACGTCGCTGGCGGATATCGGATGGCCGTCGGAGAACGTGGCGCGCGGGTCCAGATCGAATTCGATCCAGGAGCGGTCGTCGGCGACGCGCAGGCTCCTGGCCACGTGGGCATAAAGCGTGAACGGTTCATCCGCGCTGCGGGCGAGGAGGCTTTCGAAGACGAGGCCGCGCAGGCCGGAGGGCGCGACGCCCCTGACGATGAAGGGGTTGAGGCTGTCGAATGTGCCAAGTTCACCGAGGGTCAGGCGGCCGCCTTTGGGCGCGTCGGGGTTGACGTAAGGAAAATGGGTGAAGCCCGGCGCATGGCGCGGCTCGCCGTGCATGGCAATGGCGTGGCGGGAGCGGGGGGGCGCGGGTGATGGTGTTGCGGTGGTCGTCGTTGGGGCAGTGGCTGTGGCTTTTGCTGCGGTCTCCGAGGCGCTTGGCGCGTGGGGCGTCAGCGAAAGCGTTAGCGCGATGAGGAAGGCCGCGGCTCGGGCGATGGGGTGCAGGCGGGGACGGGCCGTGCGGAGACCGAGGGGGGAATAGATTTTAGTTGGATCATGGCGCACGGATGGCTCCAATGGCTTGAAGGCGCGGCGGAGTACGGACAGAGTGGTGGTGCGAATGAGTCGCGTCGCGTGTCGCGGCTCAGCGCGGCTGCGGTTTGGTTGCAGATTGGATCGTCTACCGCGCAACAATGTCGGACGCGTGGCCATATGGCAACGAGTGACGTCGAGACGATGATGAGATGGTGAGAACAAGGCGGTTGTCACGCGATTGCCGCAATCTCCCCCTTAGTCGCGGCAAACGAGAGGGACGTCGTTGCGCGTAAAACCCGTCCAATCGGTCAAGGAAGATCAGACGATCTGATCGTCAGCCGCCGGGAAGGCGCTTGAGACAGACGAAAGCGGAGCAAGAGATGAATCGACGTTGGGAAGTTGGCGCAATGCGAGGTGTCCGGGCAGCCTGGGGCTGCATCGCCATTGCAGCGGCTGGCGGGTTGGTCGTCGGTGGCGCTGGGTCAGCTCAGGCGCAGGACAAGAGCAAAGGCAGCGAAGTGGCGTGGGTCAAGGTTTGCAAAGAAACCGAGATCACGCACATTCCAAAAGATACGAAACAGAAGCCGACGCAGCAGAAGAAAGAAATCTGCCGCACGCGCTATGAGCAGTTGGCGCCGTTCGCTGCGATGTCGGTGCAGATCCAGCAGATCAAGGGCGTTGAAGACCTGGGCCTGATCGTGTCGTTCTCGCTGCCGCAGCAGATGGCTATCAAGCCGGGCATCCTGGCGGCCGTTTATTCGGCAAGCCAGTGGAAGGCCGTTCAGGAAAAGAAGGAGGTCGATCAGAAAGACCTCAAAATCCTGAAAGTCGGCTACACGCGGTGTGGACCGGGAAGCTGTAGTGCGGAAGTTCCCGCGCCGCAGGAGTTGATCGGCGACATGCGCAAGGGCTCGGTGATGCTGGTCAAAGCCTTCCGCGGTGATGGTCAGGTTGTGGAAGTTCCGGTGAGTCTGGCCGGGTTCTCGAAGGTCATCGACGGCGCGCCAACGGATCTCGCCGCCTATGAGGAGGCGCGGGCGAAAGCGCTTCAGGCGCTGAGCGCGCGGCGCAACCAGATTCTTGCTACAGAGCGGGCGCGCCGGTCCGGTGCCAAGATCCCCGAACCGCAGGCGGTTGTGAAGCAATAACGTCTGCATCAACGATTGCGTTGGCGACATTAAAAGACCCCGGAGGCGATTGACCGCTTCCGGGGTCTTTTTTGTTTTTGCTGCGCAATCGCGAGAGGCGTGCGCGAGGACCTGGCCCGCGCTAGTGCGCGTTCAAGAAGGTCGGCTGGAACTGGCCGGTTTCATCCTGCTCGAAGAGCTCGGAAATCTGCGGATGGCGCAACGGCTTACCGCTGTCGTCGGGCAGCAGGTTTTGCTCGGAGACGTAGGCGACGTATTCGGTATCATCGTTTTCTGCGAGCAGATGGTAGTAGGGCTGGTCCTTGCTCGGGCGAATGTCTTCCGGAATCGCCTGCCACCATTCCTCCGTGTTGGCGAATTGCGGGTCGATGTCGAAGACGAGGCCGCGAAACGGGTAGAAGCGGTGGCGCACGATATCGCCAACCTGGAACCGAGCGGTGCGCATTTTGCGATCCTGGGGCGCCATCACTGTATTGTCCTGTGCAACCTTCAAGTTCATCGAAAAGAGATTTGCGGCCGGTTTGCGGGCTGGTTGGGGTATTAGCGGGCAAAGCGCCGTGTCTGGTCAAGTGATCCTGCCACGTGTGATTGAAAAATTGTGGCTCGGGCGTCACATTTGGATGCGATCGGGGGAAACGACAAGACCCCGGTAACCCTGCCGGTCGGCGTTGGCGTGCTGTGGCTCCGGAGGGTGCGGCGCGCGGAGACCTGGTTCAAAATCCATAGTCGGCACCGAGCGCTGGGTCTTTTTCTGCGACGAGCCGGGCGAGGTCGACGATGACTTTGGCCTGTTTCCAGGTTGCGTCGTCCTGCATCTTGCCATCGAGCATGACGGCACCGGTCCCATCCGGCATGGCATCGAGAATGCGGCGGGCGAACTTCACTTCCTCGATGTCGGGGGAGAAGACGCGCTTGGCGATGTCGACCTGGGAGGGGTGGAGCGACCAGGCGCCGAGGCATCCCATCAGGAAGGCATTGCGGAACTGGGCTTCGCAGGCGTCCGGATCGGCGAAATCGCCGAAGGGGCCGTAGAAAGCCTTGATGCCTGCGGTCTGGCAGGCATCCACCATTTTGGCGACGGTGTAGTGCCAAAGGTCCTGCTGGATCAGGGCGCGTGACGTTTTGGGGATGTTGCTTTCGGTTCTGTCGCTGAGGACGCCATAGCCGGGATGGCCACCGCCGACGCGCGTCGTCTTCATGCCGCGGGAGGCGGCGAGATCGGCGGGGCCGAGGCTCATGCCGTGCATGCGGGGGCTGGCAAGGGCGATGTCCTCGACGTTGGCGACGCCTTCGGCGGTTTCGAGGATCGCGTGGATCAGGATGGGCGTCTCGATGCCGGCGCGCGCTTCAAGCTGGGCGAGGAGCTGGTCCAGGTAGTGGATATCCCAGGGGCCTTCGACCTTGGGGAGCATGATGACGTCGAGCTTGTTGCCGACGGCGGTGACGATTTCGGTGATGTCGTCGAGCGCCCAGGGGGAATTCAGGCAGTTGATCCGGGTCCACAGGCCGGTCGCGCCAAACGCGTTGGCCTTTGCCATGGCGATGAAGCCTGCGCGGGCGGCTTGTTTCGCATCGGCGGGGATGGCGTCTTCGAGATTACCGAGGATGACGTCCACGGTCGGAATGATCTGGGGGAGCTTGTCGGTGATCTTGGCGACGTGGGGGGGAATAAAATGGATCATGCGCTCAAGGCGGAGCGGTAGCGCGCGGTAGGGGGCGGGGGCACCGATCGCGAGGGGCGTGAAGAAACTCTGGGGCGTGCGAACGTGGCTCAAGACAGGACTCCTCGGTCTCTGGGTGGGCTTGCCCCCCTGATACGCGCTTCGTCCCGTTCAGTTCTGAGTTTTCGTTTTGCTTGGTTTCTCGCACGAAGCGGGCGTCAGCTCCAGCGCCGGTTTGACCACATCCACTGCTCTGGATGCTCACGGACCCAGGCTTCGAACACGTTCTGCATCTCGGTCATGATCCAGGTGATGTCGGCTGCACGGTCGCGGGTGCGGGGGACACGCAACTCAACCAGTTCGATTTTGAATTTCGAGGCGTCGCCGACCCGGATGCAGCGTGACAGCCAGATGCGGGTGCCGAGGCGGCGCGCGATCATGGCGCCGATGGCCTGTGTGCGGGCGGGGCGGCCGAAGAAGGGGACGGGAAGTCCTTTGCGGTCGTAGAGGTCACAGACCATGCCGAGGCGGCCGCCATTGCGCACGAAATCGGTAATCGCACGGGCGGTGCGCTGATCATCGCCGTGGTCGCCTTCGACCTTGCCGCGGCCGAACAAACCGCCGGGATAGAGGCCGGCGCGCTGGGCGCGGAGGTAGCGGTCGACGTAGGGGTTGTTGACGGAACGATAGACGGCGGCGGGATTGGCGCCGGCGACCGTCAACGGCCAGATGGCGAGTTCCCAGTTGCCCATGTGAAGCGAGACGCCGATCGTTGGGCCGAGCTTGCGGTTGTAGCGCTCAAAGACGCGGGGGTTGATGATTTCGAGGCGCTCGGGTTGGGCGAGGATGCGATCGAGCTGCATGGTCTCGACCATGACGCGGCCGAGGTTTTCCCAGTGGGCGAGAACGATGCGGCGGTGTTCGGCGTCGGTTTGCCCGGGAAAGGCGATGGCGACGTTGTCGAGCGCGCGCAGATGACGTTTTCGCGCGATCTTGGGGGCGAGAAAGCGCCACGCGCGGGCGGAGAGGCCAGCGGCGGTTTCGAGCGGCAAAGCGCGAACCAGGCCGACAATGCCCCGCAAGAAGGCATATTCGGCACGAAACTGCAGATCGCGCAGGACGGGGATGTCGGTTTCGGGCGCGGGCGCGCTCATGTTTCGTTGCTCGTCGCTGTTGATCAGAGCTGTGGGCGCGTCCGGTTCGTGGACACTGGTCTGGCGTTCGTCGGTTGCGCCATTGCGGGCAGGCGCGACGGTGCGGCGAACACACGACACTTTCGCGATGGGGCATGTAGCAGAGGGAAGGGTCTCGTCAAACCGTCTTTCGGACAGTCTCCCCGATCGGGTGAGGCAGTGCGTGGTTTCGATGACGGTTTTCTGCAGCTGCTTTATGCGTGGGTGCGCATCAGGCTGGGCCATTCGCCGAGGGGCGACATGCCGCGGCTCAGGACGGAGCGGCGCACGGCGGGGGAGAGCGTTGTTGCGTGGAGGAGGGCGCCGCGGAACAGGCCGGTGAGACGCCCGGAGAGAGACGCATTCATGGCATCGACGCCGTATGTGCGGGCGGTGACGTCAGCCTGGCGGGCGGCGGAATAGGCGTTCAGCATCGCGTCGGCACCGGGATCGCCGGCTTGATCGAGTGTGGTCGAGATGTGGTCGAGGAGGGTTGCGACGTCGCGCAGCCCCAGGTTCAGGCCCTGGGCGCCAATCGGGGGGAAGGCGTGGCCGGCCTCGCCAATAAGGGCGGTGCGGGCGGCGCCAAAACGATTGGCGATCAAGGTTGACAGGGGAAACGTTCGCCGCGGCGTGAGCGTCGTGATGGTGCCGATGACGCCCTGGAGTTGGTCTTCGAGGGCTGCGGATGAAGTGGGCATCGTCACTGGCAGCCAGGCGGGCGGCCGTTTCAGGCTTCATCATCCAGACGAGACTTGAACGGCGATCGCCGAAGGGGACCACGGTGCAGGGGCCTTCGCGGGTGTGGATCTCGGTTGAAATGTCGTGATGGGGCAGGGAATGGGTGAGGTGGGCTGTGATGGCGGATTGATCGTAGGACCAGGATTGGACGGGGATGCCGGCTGCGGTGCGGGCTGGGGAGTTTCTGCCGTCGGCTGCTATGAGGAGGCGGGCGCGGCGCTCGGTGCCATCGGCGAGGGTCGCGATGACGGCATCAGGGGTGATGCGGTAGGCGGTGATGGTTGCGCCGATGTCGTGGCGGACGGGTTTCGGCGGGCGGGGTTCGGACGTTTGTTGGCCGGTGCTGGCGATTGGGGCTTCAAGCGACTGGACAAGGGCGGCAACGAGCGCTGGGTTGGCGATGTTGTAGCCGAGGCGTTCATGGCCAAGGTCGGCTGCGGCGAAAAGTTGCTCGGGCGCGCGCAGCAGGCGGGCGGTGTCATCGACAATGCGAATGCCGGCGAGCGGCGCTGCGGTTTCAGACAGCGCCTGCCAGACACCGAGACGTTCGAGCAGACGGATCGATCCTGAGAAGAGGGCGGCGGTGCGCAAATCGGGCGAATTGGGGCCGTCGTGTGGCAGTGACCCGCACAAGCAGTACGAGATCCCGCGGTGGCGCAACGCGTTCGCCATGGTGAGGCCGATCGGTCCGGCGCCCGCAATCAGGCAGTCATAGGTTGGCATTTCTGTCATGAATTTCAGTTTTTTGCCGGCTTTGATCTAAGTGTTGGAAACACTTGTGGATTTCGCCATATGGCAGAAATGTGGCGGTGTGGCATCAGAGGGTTGCGGGGGTGCATCAGTCGATTTCGGTGGATTTCCCCGGTGAAGAGATAGGCATCGTCGTCTGGCGGGACAAGCCGGGATGGTGCGAGGCCGCCTTCATGCCCATTTTACTGTTCGTTCCTGTGTGGGCGCGCGCTGGCTGAACGCCAATCAATTTTTCTGGGTGGACCAGTGAGACGGCGCGCTTGCCCAACAATAGAGATTTGCTCGCCCTATCGATTAAAGCGATCAAAACGCCGGTGAATACGTGCATCATCAGTTCTTGCTGAGTGGCTGTCTTGCAACATTGATTCGTGATGTGGTGGTGGCGGGGTAATCGCTGTTGCCATTTACCCTGACCTGCCGATAGTTCTTAACCACGCGATTGAGTTAGTTGGTTAGTGCGTACCTGCACTGAGGCTGAAGTCGATCGGTATCCCAGCCGTTGCTGGGTTTTAGCCCTCAGCTAAGGCTGGGTATCTGTTGTGTAGTCCAACGGAGTAAGTGATGATCGGGGGACTTTTTAAACCGGCCGGTGTTGTCAGCCTAGCTGCAGCCGGCATGCTCATGGGCAGCGTTTCTGCTCATGCGGCAGATCTGGGGGGCAATTGCTGCGCAGATCTCGAGGAGCGTGTCGCCGAACTTGAAGCGACGACCGCACGCAAAGGAAACCGGAAAGTGAGCCTGGAAGTTTCAGGCCACGTGCATGAAGCAATCGTCTTCTTCGATGCACCCGGTGAGCAGAACGTTTACATCGGCACGCATAACTCGAGCCGTTCGCGCTTCCGCTTCAAAGGCTCGGCGAAAATCAACGCCGACTGGTCTGCCGGCTTCCTGATGGAATTCGGTGTTCGTGCGAACCACCTCGCTTCGACAGCGCAGGATGAGCCGCACGATGGCCGTGGGATCGATATTCGTCACGAAGCCCTCTACGTGAAATCCAGGTCTCTGGGTACCATCTGGCTGGGCTGGACATCTTCGGCAGCTGACGGCATTACGGAAATCTGCCTGGGTTGCGGCCTTGGAAACGGGGCGGCCTGGGACGATGATATGGTCAACCTCCTGGATGCCAACCAGACGCCCGGTGGGTTCAACCGGTTCAGTCAGCACGGTTCGGAACGCGGTATCTTCACGGGTGAAGGCGACCGGCGCGAAGTGATCCGCTGGATCTCGCCGACGCTTGCCGGCTTCGTTCTGTCGGCGGCTTACGGTCATGACGACTTCTATGACGTTGCACTGCGCTACGCCGGTGAGTTCGGCGCCATCCGCATCGCGGCCGGTGTTGGCTATCAACGCTCGAACGACGGCCTTGATACGGCCGGTCTGACGTGCGGTCGTGACGGGCTTGCGATTGACACGGACTGCGCGTCGCTCGGTGCTTCGGGTAGCATCCAGCACACGCCGACGGGTCTCTATATTGCCGGTGCCTACGGTCTCGACTCGAATGAGGCCGGCCCTGGTGAAGATGAAGTCCTGGCATGTCACGGGTGGTGTGAACCAGAAGTTCTTCGCCCTCGGCAAGACCAACATCTACGGCTTCTATACCGAGAGTAACCGTGGTATCGGCACGGGCGCATTCGACACCCGCCTGCGCGTCTATGGCGGTGGTATCGAGCAATCGATCGATGCAGCCGCGATGGAGATGTACGTCTGGTACAAGCGCCTCGAAGCCCACGATCCGCTTCCAGGCGAATTCGACAGCGACGCTGACGTCGTCACGGTTGGTGCGCGCATCAGGTTCTGATCCGCGCCGGTTGGACTACGAAAAGACGGGGGGAGCCGCTTCACACGAGGCGGCTCTTTTCTTTTGTGCGGTGACATTGGACCAGCTTCATTGGGACTGGGACGGCACGGATGGCCCCGGCGCCGGCAGGCGTGTCGGTGGGGATCCTCGTTGAAAGGGGGCGGCGCAGAGGTGTTGGTTGGCGCGCCTATATATAGAGTGTCCCATATATAGAGTGTCGGTTGGCGCTATCGTGGTACGGCTGTTGGGTCTCATTGTGCGTCGAGGGCGCGACATTGAGGGGGGCTATGCTGAATTTCTCTGGATTACTGTGGCGGGCCGGTGGGACGAGGGCTCCGAATCTGGTTTCGAGAGAGCATTCTTCGTGACGCGCTGGTTTGTTCAGCGACAGCAGCCGCCTTTTTGGCTGCGGGGTTCAGCCTGATGAGCCCTGTTATTGGTTTGCAAGGCGTGTTGGTCGCCTGAGTGGGACTGTTGCCCGCGTTTCGACCCGACCGGGTACCCGTGATCACTTAACGATGTGTTGCCATTCGGCTTTTCGTGGCATCTCAGCCACAACTCGTGCAAATGGCGTTGGAAAACGCCTTGTTAGATTTGCTGAGAATCTTTTTCCCGCTTAACCATCATCGCAGAGTTCAAGAGTAGTGCGGCATGGTCGTTCTGACCGTTCTGCTGTGTCACTCCCTCCCAAGGGGTTCACGCAGCAGATTGCAGGGAGCAAGCCCGGCAGCTAAGTCGGCCGCACCGTTTCGTATCCAGCGTAAGTATCAGTCACTAGTAGCGCGTTTGGTCGGAGCCGCCTGCGCACACGCGCGTGCGTGCTGCTTCGTCCCAACGCGAGCTGTCGCCGGGCAGCGCGTGATGCTTTCTGCAAAACAACTGAAACCACATTGTGGAGATGGATATGATTGGGGGACTGACTAAGACAACCAGTCGCTTGGCCATCGCTACCGCATTCGCTGCATTCGCATCGACCGGTGTTATGGCTGCCGACCTTGGCGGGAACTGCTGCTCTGATTTGGAAGAGCGGGTCGCCGAGCTGGAAGCGACGACGGCACGCAAGGGCAATCGCCGCGTGTCTCTGGAAGTATCTGGCCACGTGCACGAAGCGATCGTGTTCTGGGAAGCCGACAGCACTGTCGACGATACCCTGGACGAATCGAACGTTTACATCGGCACGCACAACTCGAGCCGTTCGCGGTTCCGCTTCAAGGGTTCGGCGAAGATCAATTCTGATTGGTCTGCTGGCTTCTTGATGGAGTTTGGTGTTCGTGCGAACCACCTTGGTTCGAACACTCAGGACAGCCCGTATAACGTTTCTGGCCTCGATATCCGGCACGAAGCGCTGTACGTGAAGTCGAAGCAGATGGGTACTGTCTGGCTCGGCTGGACGTCTTCTGCCGCCGATGGGATCACCGAGATCTGTCTCGGTTGCGGGCTCGGTAACGGACCGGATTACTCGGATGATATGGGTAACCTGCTGATCGGTGGTGGTACCAATATCGACGTGTATGCTGGTCGTCACGGCGCATTCACGGGCGAAGGCGATCGTCGCGAAGTCATTCGCTACATCACACCTGAGTTCGCTGGGTTCGTTTTCTCGGCAGCTTATGGTCAGGACGACTTCTATGATGTCGCCCTGCGCTACGCCAACGAATTCAACGGCGTTCGGGTCGCTTTTGGTGTCGGCTATCAGCATGATACCACGGGCAACTCTGGCCCTGGGTTCATCTCCTCACGTGCCTGCGCCAACGGCCCTGGTTTGTCCACCTACGAGTGTGAGGTCATCGGTGCTTCTGGTAGCATCCAGCACGTTCCGAGCGGTGTCTATGTGGCGGCTGCCTACGGCTACCACGAAGACCAGATCAACGCTGGTGCTCTGGGCGACTCTGGTTACGCCTGGCACATCACGGGTGGTGTGAACCGCAAGTTCTCGCCGCTTGGCTCGACCAACATCTGGGGCATGTACACCTACGGTGAAGACGACATCACGGCTCGTGAGCTGACCGTTTACGGTATCGGTGTCGAACAGTCGATCGATGCTGCCGCCATGAACATCTACTTCTGGTGGAAGCATATGGAAGGCGAAGACAAGTTGGTTGGTCTCAGCGATGGTGAGACAGACCAGTTCGTCATCGGTTCGCGGATCCGCTTCTGATCTCGTAAAGACGGCACGACGGAAAGGGAGGCTTCGGCTTCCCTTTCTTTTTGTCGAATTATGATTGTTTGTGAGTGTATCGGCATATGGCCATTTGGTGGCTCAAGTGCATCATGGCTAAGGGAACACACTGATACGGCGAAATATTCAGTAGGTTTTAACCATACTGGCCAGACTCTGTTGTCTCACATATGCAGGGTGATGTCGTCGCAGTTGCGGCGAATTTGCGGGGTAGGGTCTTCTCGATGAAGCGATTTTCACTAACGTTGCTGGCCGTAGGGCTTCTATCTGCCGGCGCATACGCGTTCGAGGCCAAACCTGGCAACATGGGCACCGTCAAACCAGGTGCAAACGGCGCTGCGCCGGTGTTGGGACTTGAAGACCAGAAGTTGCCGTCGGCAGCGAAAGGCAAGGGTGGTTTTGAATTGCCCGGCCTGGGTAGCCTCGGTGTGCTGCCGAAACTCGATTTTGGGCTGGAGCTGCTCTATGGGGAAGCGCCGGCGCCGATCGAGAGCGACGAGTTCAAGGGGCGGAACACGGATCCGGAGGATCTGACGATCCGGGGGACGTTCAAACACCGGTTCTGACCGATTGGGCGGTTGGGTGCTGGATTTGGGTGTTGTAAGGGCCTGGCGGATGCCGGGCCTTTTTGTTTGGCCGCCGCGGCGTTATCGTTTGGGCGCGTTTGGTGGGAGCGGCCTTCGATATGCTCGATTATGACGGAAAGACCATCGGCTCGGTGTTTGCGGCGGCCGTTGCCCAGTTTTCAGCCAAGCCGTTTCTGGTCGTGCCGCGTGATCCGGGGCGCGGCTATGCCGCGGAGGGATGGCAGGCCTCGTTCGGCGAGGTCGGTGAACAGGTCGAGGCGCTTGTCTTGGGGCTTCGGGGCGCCGGGCTCGGGGCGGGGGACCGGATGGCGGTGCTGCTCGAGAATCGGCCGGAGATGCTGATCCTGAAGCTGGCGCTTGCGCGTTGTGGCGTTTCCTGGGTGCCGGTCAATCCTGATTATCGACCGGCGGAGATTGCCTATCTCCTGGACGACAGCCGCAGTTTGGTTGCGGTGGTGGTGCCGGAGCGGTTGGGGCAGATGCGGGAGGCGACCCGGCTTTGCAATCTCGATGTCGCGGTTGTCGTCTGGGACGGTTGCGGGTTGCCGGAGTGGCCGCGGGTGCGGGAGGCGGTTGGCGGGACTGACATCGGGCCACAGAGTGAGGCCAGCCTGCTCTATACGTCGGGGACGACGGGACGCCCGAAGGGCTGCATCATCAGCCATGAATACGAGCTGATGATGGGGGCGCGGTATGCCTCGCTTGGGGGTGTCGCGCAGATCGGGGAGAGTGGGACGGAGCGGGTCTACAATCCGCTGCCGTTGTTTCATGTCAACGCCGGGATCGTTCTCTTTTATGGGATGCTGCTGAGCGGTAATGCCCAGATCATTCCGGAGCGGTTCAGCCGGACACGGTTCTGGCGCGAGGTGCGCGAGACGGGGGCGACGGTGATCCATTATCTGGGCGTCGTGATTCCGGTCCTGATGAATGAGCCGGCGGGGGCGCAGGATCGGGACCATGGTGTGCGGTGGGGGTTTGGCGCCGGGGTTGAGCCTTCGCTGCATGGAGCGTTCGAGGAGCGGTTCGGATTTCCGCTGGTCGAGGTCTGGGGCATGACGGAGATGTGCCGGGTGCTGGCGGCCTCGCAGGAGCCGCGGCTGATCGAAACGCGTGCGATGGGGCGGCCTTTTGCGGGGCTCGAGGTTCGGGTCGTTGATCAGAATGACCGTGAGGTGGGGTTCGGGACGCCCGGCGAGATGGTGGTGCGCCATTCGGCCGAGACGCCGCGCAAGGGTGCCTTCTCGGGCTATCTCAACCAGGAGCAGGCAACGGAAGAGGCTTGGCGCGGGGGGTGGTTTCACACTGGCGACACCGTCACGCAGGATGCGTCCGGCATGCTTTTCTTCGTGGATCGCAAGAAGAACATCATTCGCCGTTCGGGAGAGAACATCGCTGCGGCCGAAATTGAAGCGGTGCTGCAAGGTGATTCGCGCGTCGCACAGGTGGCGGTGATCGCGGTGGCGGACGAGATGCGCGATGAGGAAGTCATGGCGTGTGTTGTCGCCAAGGCGGGGGGCGGGGACGAGGTGCTGGCATCGTCTTTGTTCGAGGCGTGTTATGCGCAACTTGCCTACTACAAAGCGCCGGGCTGGATCGTGTTCGTGGATCAGTTGCCGGTGACGGGGACGCAGAAGGTGCTCAAGCACATGATTTTCGGCGACGGCGTGGACCCAAGGGAAACTGCCGGTGCGATCGACCTGAGAGCGCGGAAGGTGCGTGGGTGACGGCTGCGTCAGCGGGGCGCTGCGGCGGGAGCCGGATTGCGTGTGGACGATGTTGGAGGCCACGCCCGGAATCGAACCGGGGTATACGGATTTGCAATCCGCTGCGTCACCACTCCGCCACGTGGCCTCAAACCTTTTCCCGCAGTTCGACCGGATTGAGGCCGGGGGATAAGGAAAACACGATATCAGGCCGCGTGGTGATGTCCGGCCTGCTTGCGTTTTGAGGTGCGCGGCATGTATCACATGGTCCGCTACAAGTGCAATGATACTCTTGCGTCGTGAATGGCTGGTGAACAACTCGATGCCCTCGAATGGGCCGGTTGGGGAAGAGGGCGGAGATGGTCGATTTTTCGTTGCAGCGCCATAACATGGTGGAAAGCCAGGTGCGGCCGAGTGAACTTACCGACCGCCGGATCACGCGGGTCATGGAAGTCACACCGCGCGAGGCGTTCCTGCCGCCTGCGCTGCATGGCGTTGCCTATTCCGATGCGGAGCTTTCGCTGGACAAGGTCACGGGGGCGACGCCGGGGCGGGAGATGCTGGCGGCGCGTACGATATCGATGATGATTCAGTCCCTTGAGGTCGGCTCGGCCGATGTTGTGCTGCTGGTTGGGGGTGGCACGGGCTATGAGGCGGCGCTGCTCGCGGACATGGTGCAGACAGTGGTGTGCCTGGAGAGTGATGATGCGCTGGCGACAGCGGCGGAGGCGGCGCTGCAGGGCCAGGACATCGGCAATGTCGCGGTGGTGAAGGGCGAGCTTGCGCAAGGCTACGCAAGCGAGGGGCCGTACGATGCGATTTTGATCAATGGCGCGGTCGATGACGTCGGCGAAGAGCTGCTTGACCAACTCAAGGATGGCGGACGACTGGTCGCGGTTCACCGGTTGGGACAGGTTCAGCGCGTTGCGGTCTGGTATCGGACCGGGGAACGTTTCTCCCGGGTCGAGAAGGGGGGGGCTGCGGCGCCGATCCTGCCAGGCTTTGCGCGTGACGTTGCGTTTTCGTTTTGATGCGGCGCTCTGAGGCGTTTTGTTGCGCCTTTTGCGGCATTTGACGAGAAGCTATTGCCGCACCGTTGTCCCACAAGGGGACAGCGCTTTACGCTCAATTAAATGATTTCCCGCACAATCGATCCGGGCGCGCATGAGTGGGCGTGCCCGTGTGGTCGATTGCCGCCCGTTGTCTTGCGTCATGGCGGAGAAAAGCGGGATTTTCCATGGCGTTCTTTCAAGTGGCTGGCGGCTCGAATTCGGCTGCGTCGCGTTGGTCTGCGTTGGGCGGATGGTGTCACAGCGGTGGCATCAGGCTGGCGGCGCTGGCTGTTGGGGGATGTTGCGTGCTGGTGGCGCCGGCGGCTGGGGAGCCGATGCGGGCGGCACTCAGTTCTGCTTATCGTTTGAACCCTGAAATCGATGCCGAGCGTGCCCGCCTCAGGGCAACGGATGAGGACGTGCAGCGGGCGCGATCGGGATGGGCGCCGCAGATCGATGGTGAAGCCACTCTTGGGCTGCGAAACGAGGTTTCGCGGCCCGGCGACCGCTCATTTGTGCGGCCCGGCGAATTATCGGTTCAATTCTCGCAGCCCCTGTTCACGGGCTTTCGCACGTTCAGCGCGGTCAATCAGGCAGAAGCGAGTGTGCGGGCGGCGCGCGCGGAGTTGCGCGATGTCGAGGCGCGGGTGCTGAGTGAGGCGGCGGAAGCGTATGCCGACGTCAAGCGGGATCGTGAACTGGTCCGGCTGGCGGAACGGTTTGTTGACACGCTCGCGCGTGACCTCAGGGCGGCGCAGGAGCGGCGCTTGATCGGTGAGGTGACGTTCACAGATATCGATCAGGTCAAGATCCGGTTGACGCGCGCGAAGGTGCTGCTCAATCAGGTTCGTGGCGATCTGCGGGGGGCTGAGGCGGACTATCTGCGTGTGGTCGGACGTGAGCCGACGCGGGCGATTGTCGCTGGGATTGTGCTTGGCAAATTACCAAAGTCGCTGTCGGAGGCGGTCTCGATTGCGGTTCGGGAAAATGCGCTGGTGGTGCGGGCGCTCTATCAGGAGCAGGCCGCGCGGCATGGGGTGGATCGTGAACGCAGCGAGTTGTTGCCGCGGGTCGATCTCGAAGGGGGCTACCGGCGCTCGTTTAACGAATCAGAACAGACGAACCGCAGCGATACGGCTGAGTTGATCGGGCGCTTGCAGGTGCCGCTCTACCGGGGCGGGGACCAGCGGGCGCGGGTGCGGCAGGCAAAACACCTTCATGTCGGGCGGTTGCAGGACGTTGAAGCCGCACGGCGGCGGGCGTCCGGTGATCTTAAGGTCGCGTGGGCGGACCTGAAGGCTGCCAACATCAAGATGAAACTCGACCGTGATCGTATCGCATTTGCACTTTCCGCGCTGAAAGGGGTGCGCGACGAAGAGCGGGTCGGCCAGCGCACGCTGCTCGATGTGCTCAATGCCGAGGACGAACTCTTTCAGGCGGGGAGCAGCTTCGAGCAGAATTTCCGGGATATGGTTGTGGCGCACTACCGGGTGTTGCGCGCAATGGGTCGCCTCGACAGCGGGTTCCTGAAGCTTGCTGAGGTTCAGTACGATCCCGAACAGCATTACCAAGAGGTGCGGGGGAAGTGGTTTACGACGTCAATCGCTGGTGAGCGGAAGTCGCCGGTTTCGAGCCGGGCAATGCCGGCGCGGGCGCCGCAGGTTGCCGGATGGCGCACGTCGACGCGCGCCGACGGGGCGGAGAGCTGGGGTGCGACTTCAGTGAAATTGCCTGCGCGGAAGATCGCGCCGAAGACAGCTGCGCGAACCGGCAAACGGCGCCCGCGCGCGGTGGCAGCCGGCGGCGCGCCGGCTGTGCTGCTGAGAGGGGGGCTTGGGGTTGGGAGTGGTTGGGATGCTAGCCAGCGGCGCTAGTCGACCCTCACAAGCTTTTGGATTAGTCAGGTTTTTTTCAGATGCGATTAAATGCAAACGGCTCGCTTGCTGCGGGCCGTTTTTTTGTGTGTGTGAAGGGTCTTGAGGAACCGAATCTGTGCGTGAAAGCCGTCGTATTGTCGACGTGTGGTTTTGACATGGTAGAAATCGGAGAGCGGGGCTGAAGGGTGTCGCATTTTGCACACAGTTAGGCTTTGGATTGTGTGTCTCGGCAACGCTGGTTGGGCGTTTGGTGGACAGGACACGGAATCTATATCAATGGTTTGGTGGATTTAGTCTCACTTGGCCGCTGTTCGGGGGATTTTGGTGTTGGGCCATATGAGACGGGGACTATTTTTTGGGGGACGGCTTTGAGAAATCTCTGGGCGCATAATCGATCCAATCCCGAGAGCAGGCGTTCCCGTTGGCTGATCAGTGTATCGGCTTCGGTGCTGTTGCTCGGCGGTTTCGCTGGTCAGGCGGCACAAGCAGAAACGCTACGTGGTGCGCTTGCCTCGGCCTACAAGTTTAATCCTGAAATCGAGGCCGAGCGCGCAAACCTGCGCGCCACGGACGAAGAAGTGCCCCGGGCGAAGTCCGGGTATCGGCCGCGTCTTGAGGCGAACGCAGACGTTGGCGCGCGGCGGACGAATAATGACCTGGTTGGCGGCGGATCGACGTCTGGCACGCGGCATCCGCGCGGCTTCGATGTAACGGTCAATCAGAACATTTTCGATGGCTTTCGCACGACCAACGGTGTTAACGCCGCGGAGGCGACGGTAAGGGCAGGCCGGGCTGCACTGCATAATACCGAGCAGACCGTGCTTCTCGATGCCGTTTCTGCCTACATGAATGTCGTGCGTGATCAGGCAATCGTCCGGTTGCGCGAGAACAACGTGCGCTTCCTCACCAGCAATCTTCGGGCGACTCGGGACCGCTTCAATGCAGGTGAAGTGACGCGGACGGATGTGGCGCAGTCAAGCGCACGGCGCGCCGGCGCGGTTTCAGCGTTGGATCTGGCGCGGGCGAACCTGAAGTCCTCGCGGGCCAATTACGAGCGGATTATCGGGAACCCGCCGTCGAATCTTCGGGGCGCCGGGGTACCTGAGCGGCTGCTGCCCAAGACACTTGCCGAGGCCACGAGCCGGGCTATCAACGAAGCTCCGTCGGTGGTCTCTGCGCTCTATCTCGAGCAGGCGGCGCGCTATAACGTTGAGGTTGTCTGGGGTGAATTGCTACCTCAGCTTGGTGTTCAGGGCCGCTACGGGAAGCGCTTCGATGAGGGGCTGTCGCTGGATAGCTCGGAATCCACGTCGGTTGTCGGTACGCTGCGTGTGCCGCTCTACCAGGGTGGTGAAGTTCGCGCACGGCTGCGTCAGGCCAAGCATGAGCATGTTCGGCAAATCCAACTCGTCGCTCGGGCACGGACGATCGCTCGGGAGGCGGCTGTTGCGGCCTGGGCATCGTTGGATGCATCTCGCGCTCAGCTCCGTTCGGACAAGGCACAGGTCGAGGCAAACCGCATCGCTCTGGCTGGTGTTCGGGAGGAGGAAAGGGTGGGTCAGCGTACGCTCCTTGATGTTCTTAATGCGGAACAGGAACTCCTCGATGCACAGGTTGGTCTTGTCACGACGGAACGCGAGCTGGTCGTGAGTGCCTATTCGCTGATCGCTGCCACCGGGCGGATGACGGCGTCGGAACTCAGCCTGTCCAAGAAGGTCTATGATCCGGAAGAGCACTACTTCGATGTACGCCGGAAGTGGTTCGGGATCAGCATCACGCACCAGGATGGCCGTAGCGAGCGGGTCGATGTTTGGAATTCACACGGCAAGGGCCGCAGCTACAAATAATCCGGGGGCTCGTCGGCGGACTTGAATAGAAATCGGAGGTTGCGGTGGACCGCGCCTCCGTTTTTGTTTGTCATGACTTATCATGTGCCATCAATTTGCCTATCCGTGTTGGTGTTGATCAATCCTGGATTTTGTTGAGACACGATGCGTTGCGAACGGGTTGATGCGATTGAAGTGGGAAGTTGTTGATGTCTGAGGAACGGGGTGCTGGCGAGCAGAGTATGGAGGATATCCTGGCCTCCATCCGCAGGATTATTTCTGACGAGGGCGATGAGCCGGCCGGTGAAGCCCGCAGCAGCCCGGATGAAGCGGCTCGCAAAGCGCCGGGTGTGGCAGTGGCAAACGGTGAGCCGGTCGCGGCGGCCGAGCCCGCGTCTGTGGGTCCAACCGGACGACAGCCTGACGATTTGTCGGATATCCTGGAACCGCGCCGCCCGACAGGGGCGCAGGTAGAGCCGGTTTCTTCATTTGGTGAGCGGCCGAAAGCGTCCGTTGCGCCATTGATCCCGTCGGCTGAGAGTTCAGCCAATGGGGGGGAAGAGAAAAGTGTTGCATCGCGGCTGGAGCGGCCCGCCTCGCTCACCGAGCGGTTGGCGTTGCGGGAACGCATGGCGTCGTTGGATCTGAAGCGGCGGACGGCTGAGGCGATTTCAAAAACGGATATCGAGCCGGTGGCACGGCGCGAGGTTGGCGAGGCGCGGGCGGAGGCCAGATCGTTTCCCGCAATCGAACTTGGTGGTCCGGAACCTGCTAAGCCAAGTGCGGAGCCAGCGGCGCTAACGGCGAAAGCGCCTGAGCCGGTCGTCCCGGTGGCGCCAAAGGCCGAGGCGCAAGCGGCAAATGAGGCGCGCACCAAACCTGCGGATGAAGTCACGCCGTCGCGGGCGGCAGAAAAGCCTACGCCGCTCGAGCGTCCGTCGGAGGCCGTCGTGCGTCCGGGCGCTGGCAATCCGATGAAACAGACGCCGGGACCTGAGGCGTTGGCGCGTGACGACAAGGCGTCGGACGTGGTCGCCAAGGAGCCGACAGGGCCGGTCAAATCGAGCGTGGCCAGTGACGTCAAGGTGACGACCGATGAGGTTCGCGTGGCGCCGTCAGAGGGGGGGGCTGGGCAACCGATTCCGTCGAGTGTGGCGGTTGGTGTTGGGGCGCTGAATAAGGTTGCGGGGCCGAGCCCAGCGGAGACGCCGCCGCGCAAGGACAAGCATGAACCGTCACCTGCCCTGGTGGAGGCCGCGCGCGAGGCTTTGCATGAGGATGATGAGACGGATGAGGGGCCGGGTGCCGGGGCATTGGCTGCGACGGAGGGCAAGACCATTGGCGCATCGGCAACGCTGGAAGAGGTCGTGCACGCAGCGCTGCAGCCGGTGTTGAAGTCGTGGCTGGATGAAAACCTCCCTCGGATCATCGAAAAACAGGTGCGCGAAGAGGTTCAGCGAGCGATGGCGAGCGCGAAGCGGAATCGCGCCGGTTGATCGGCCGAAGGCGCTTTATTGCCGGGTTCGGGGACCTTTCAGCAGCCTTTTAGGGGCGGGTGCGGCTGACGGGCTGGTGATTAGGCCGGTGATGTTGACAGGCGGCGAAGTTGGGGCGTACGACCCCATCGTCTCGGTTTGATCATCGGATGTGATCGCCGCGTCATCTCTCAAGCCCTCTCCCTACAGCCACAGCGCCGGAAACATGCTCGAAAAATCGTATCAGCCGCAGACTGTCGAACCACGGATCAGCGCCAGGTGGGAAGACGCGGAAGCGTTCCGGTGCGGACGGCCTGAGCGGGGCGACGCGGAGCCCTTTACGATCGTCATTCCGCCGCCGAACGTTACCGGCTCGCTGCATATGGGGCATGCGCTGAACAACACGCTTCAGGACATCGTGTGCCGGTTCGAGCGGATGCGGGGGCGGGATGTTCTGTGGCAGCCGGGCACGGACCACGCGGGCATCGCGACGCAGATGGTGGTCGAGCGCCAGATGGCGGCGCGTCAGGAGCCGGACCGGCGCACGATCGGGCGCGAGGCGTTCCTGGAGAAGGTGTGGGCCTGGAAGGAAGAATCGGGCGGCACAATCCTCAATCAGCTCAAGCGGCTGGGGGCGTCGTGTGACTGGTCGCGCGAGCGCTTCACGATGGATGAGGGGCTTTCGCGCGCCGTCCTCAAGGTGTTCGTCGATCTTTACCGCCAGGGCCTGATCTACAAGGACAAGCGGCTCGTCAACTGGGATCCGCAGTTCGAGACGGCGATTTCCGACCTTGAAGTCGACAACCGCGAAGTCGACGGCCACATGTGGCACTTCAAGTATCCGCTGGCGGGCGGGGAGACGTACGAGTACATCGAGAAAGATGCGGACGGAAACGTCACGCTTCAGGAGACGCGGGATTACATCTCGATTGCAACGACGCGGCCCGAGACAATGCTCGGGGATGGCGCGGTTGCGGTGCACCCTTCGGATGAGCGCTATCGTCCGATTATCGGCAAGCTGTGTGAAATCCCGGTGGGGCCGAAGGAACATCGGCGTCTCATTCCGATCATTACGGATGAATACCCGGATCCGGACTTCGGGTCGGGTGCCGTGAAAATTACGGGTGCGCACGACTTCAACGACTATCTGGTCGCGCGACGCAACGATATTCCGATGTACCGGCTGATGGATACGGTCGGGCGGATGCGGGATGATGGGGTGCCTTACGCGGAAGCCGCCGAGAAGGCGCGCGCGATTGTCGAGGCGGGGGGGACGCCGGACGCGGTGGTGGTCGATGAGATCAACCTGGTTCCCGACGATTATCGTGGCCTCGACCGATTCGAGGCGCGCAACCGCGTGATCGCGGACATCGATGCGGATGGCCTGATGATCGAGGTCGAGGACAAGCGCATCATGCAGCCCTTCGGTGACCGCTCGGGCGTGGTGATCGAACCGATGCTGACGGACCAGTGGTTCGTCGATGCCAAGACGCTGGCCGGGCCGGCGCTCGAGGCTGTGCGCAAGGGCGACACCCGGTTCGTGCCGGAACGCTATGCCAACGATTATTTCAGGTGGCTCGAGGATATCCAGCCGTGGTGCATCTCGCGCCAGTTGTGGTGGGGGCACCAGATCCCGGCGTGGTACGGGCCGGACGGCGAGATCTTTGTTGCCGGTGATGAAGCGGAAGCGGCCGCACTTGCCGCCAAGCATTATGGCAAGGCAACGGTGCTCACGAGAGACCCCGATGTTCTCGACACCTGGTTTTCGTCTGCGCTGTGGCCGTTCTCGACGCTTGGTTGGCCGGACGATACGGCGGAAGTGAAACGCTACTATCCGACGAACACGCTGGTGACGGGCTTCGACATCATCTTCTTCTGGGTGGCGCGGATGATGATGACGGGCATTCACTTCATGGAGGAAGTGCCGTTCCGTGACGTCTATATCCATGCGCTGGTCCGTGACGAGCACGGCCAGAAGATGTCGAAGAGCAAGGGCAACGTCATCGATCCGCTCGATCTGATCGATGAATACGGCGCGGATGCGTTGCGTTTCACGCTGGCTGCGATGGCAGCCCAGGGGCGCGACATCAAGCTCTCGACGGGGCGTGTCGAGGGGTATCGCAATTTCGCGACCAAGATCTGGAATGCGGCGCGGTTTGCTGAAATGAACGAGGCGGCGGTGCAGCCGGGTTTCGATCCGGCAAGCGCCGAGCAGACGATCAATCGATGGATTGCGGGCGAGACCGAACGCGCGGTTGGCGAGGTGACGCAGCATATCGAGAACTACAGGTTCAATGAGGCTGCGGGGCGCGCCTACGAGTTCGTTTGGGGCACCTATTGCGACTGGTATCTCGAACTGATCAAGCCGCTGCTCAATGGTGACAATTCGGCGGCGATCGCGGAGACCCGGTCGATGGTCGCGTGGTCGTTCGATGAGACGTTGAAGATGCTGCACCCGTTCATGCCGTTCCTGACGGAGGAACTGTGGTCGCGGATGTCGGAGAACAGTGTGGCGCGGGAGAGTGTTCTTGCACTTGCGCCTTGGTCCGACCTCTCGGGCCTGCAGGATGCGGCTGCGGATGAGGAGATCGGCTGGGTGATCGACCTCGTCAGCGAGCTGCGCTCGGTGCGCTCGGAAATGAACGTGCCGGCGGGCGCCAAGGTGCCACTTGAGCTGGTCTCTCCGTCGGACAGTGAGCGTGAGCGGATCGATCGCCACGAGGGGACGGTGAGCCGTCTGGCGCGGCTCTCGCAGCTGTCGTTTGTCGATGCGGCGTCGAAGGGTTCGGCTGCGATCGTGTTCGGGAAGACGACGGCTGCGCTGCCGCTCAAGGGGGTCATCGATCTCGAGGCCGAAGCGCTGCGGCTCACGAAGGAGATCGAGAAGGCGCGTGCGGAAATCGCGAAAATCGATGGCAAGCTTGCCAATCCGAAGTTCGTGTCGCGGGCGCCGCCGTCCGTCGTCGAGGAGAACCGGGAGCGGCGTGTTGACTTCGAAGGGCAGGTGCTGCGGTTCGAGGCGGCGCTGAAGCGGCTCGAAAGTGCGGCCTGAAAAGCAGCCTTATCATCATCTCAATTGCGGCTGGCTGCAAACCCGTTCAGCCGGCCAAGGCGGCGCTCTTTGGCCGTGATGTAGCGAAACTTGACCGCAACCAGCTTCCACTCGAACCCTTTGAGGGAGAGGTGGGAGAGGCGGAACAGGCTTTTGATGCGCCGATCGGGATCGTGGCGGTCTTCGAGTTCAAGGACGAAGCGGAACGGGCTCAGGAACTTGGCGCTCTTGACGCGGCGCCACGTCTGGCGGAAGCTGGTCGAGGGAAATGCCGGCCTGGACAAAGGCGGGTTTGGTGGGTTCGTCATTGCGCCGTTGCTTGGCGAGATAGAGTTTCGTGAGGCCAGCAGGCGTGATGTAGTGCTCGATGAAGCGATCGAGCATGGTGTGGCCGAACATCGAGCGGATGCGCTGCCACATGGTGGGGCGGACGGCGCGTCCAGCCTCGGTTGCCGCCGGCAGCAGCTCCGCGTTACGCGCGATCGAGTAGCGCAGGCTCTCGCGCAGGCTTTGCCATTCAATCATTCGTTCAACGGTGGGCCGATCGCCGCTTGCGATCGCATGGCGCAGGTGCATGGCGGATAGAAACGGCGAGACGGTGTAGAGGCCGCCAAGCGCCGTCAGGGCCGTCACGGTGATGACGAGTAGCCGCTTTCGCAATTGAGAAACTCCGCGATGGCCTTCGGCGGACGCGCGCGAAGGGCCTCGTGTGCTTGTGATCGCATGGTTTTGAGGCCGGTATGCGACGGGAATGGGGAGGGGCGGTGGGGGCAAATCTCGCGCAATTCTTGAAACTCAATTTGTGGATCGTGGCAGGCAGGCAGAAAGTGTGTGTCGTGCGGGCGACAGCTCGCACATGTCGCACCGTTTTCACGGAGTTGTCGTGGAGGGCGCGCCTTTTGGTCATCGTTTTGCCCTCCCACGCGATCACGTTTTCCGGGGAAAGGCGTCGGCTGAGGCGTCACGAAACGCGCGTTCTGCCGATCTGTTAACGATGTGGCGAAGCGGCCACGAAACGGGGGGCAAGTGCCACTTTTGGGCCATAATGGAGACTGATGGTCCATAAACCGAAGGCGGTGCACGAGTTCGCATCCTTGAGGCGGCTCGACCAGTTCCGGACGATTTGTCGGGCCGGGATGGTAACGCTGAGCGGAATTGACGTGAGCCGAGTGGCGGGGGCCACTCTTGATCGAGCGGTCTGATCCTGAGGTTGGGTCTGACCGGTTGTTGTGGGCGGGAATGCGTTTGAGCGGGCGATAGGTCCCGGGCGGCGCATTTTTGGGATATCAGGCAGTTCTGGCGCGCGGGCGCCGGGTCTGGTGCTGGTGGAAAGGTGAGAGTTGTTTTTGACGCTGACACGCAGGTGGGGGTGCACCGTCTGTCGGGCAGGGGTAATCTTGGCTGTGGTTGCAGCCGGGGTGGGGCTTACCCAAACAGCTACGGCGGAAGACCGTTTTGTTTCCAAGCAAGAAGCGTTCAGGAACGGATATAGCGCCTACAAGAGCCAGCAGTACAAGCTTGCGGTTCCAGCGCTAAGGTTCGCAGCGACGCGCGGTGTGATGCGCGCGCAGTTCTATCTTGCGAAGATCTATTCCGATAGCAGCGGCGGGTGGACGGATCACGGCCGCGCTTACGGCATGCTCAAAGAGATCGTTGCTCAATATTCCGACGTTGATCCGCGCGACCGTCGCGTCGCGCCGTTTGTCGCCAAGGCGCTGACGTCGATTGCGCGTTATGAACGCGAAGGGTTGCCCGAGATCGGCCTCAAGCCGAGCACGAAGCGGGCGCTGGTTTTCTTCGATCATGCCGCGCGGTATTTCAATGACGCTGATGCGCAGTTCGAACTTGCCAAGCATTACCTGGCCGGTGATGGGGTGGAGACGCGGGTTCCGTTCGCGCTCAACTGGCTTGCGCGCCTGTCGAAGCGCGGACATGCGGGGGCACAGGCGTTTCTTGCAAACCTCTACTGGGAGGGGCGCTATACGCTGCGGGATAAGGTCAAGGCGTTGGCGCTGATCACGGTCGCAGTGGAAAATGCGTCGGATGAAGACAGGTTCTGGATCGAGGATGCGCACCAGAACATCTTTTGTGAGACCGATGACGGGACGCGCTTGAGTGTCCATCGGGTGATCGAGAGCTGGCGGCGGCAGTTCGGGCGGCCTGAGCTTGTCGGCTACGGGCGGGCGAGCGCGGGGGACGGGCTCGGTCCGTTGTCGGGTGAGACGCAGCGGACGTGTGCTAACGGCGATCCGGTCGGGATGCTGAAGAAGCGGTCGGATGCGGCGCGTTCACTGCGCACGAGCCCTGATCGTGATCCGCCGGTGGGGCGGGTTGACGGGGCAATGATCTCCGCTGGCGTTCGCAGTTCACCGGCGCGGGAGCCGTCTGCCGGCGGCGTCATGATGGGGGGCGCTGCGTCGGGTCTCAGCCTGGGCCTCAAATCGCCCGGCCAGTGACACCATCCGGACTGGGCTGACCTTGTCAGGTTGGCTGTTGGCGGCGCGCCTGCAGTGTCTCAGTTTCAATAGAAAGTCGGTCGGACCGACCCGAATTTCATGGCTGCAGGCTTACGCCGTTCCCAGCTCAACCCATACAGGCACGTGGTCGGAGGGTTTTTCCCAGCCGCGCGTGTGCTTGTCGATGCTTGCGTGTTCGAGGCGGTCGGCGGCGCGCGGTGAGAGCAGGATGTGGTCGATGCGGATGCCGTTGTTCTTCTGCCAGGCGCCGGCCTGATAATCCCAGAAGGTGTAGGTCTCGTCGGCCGGTTCGGTGGCGCGGATGGCGTCGGTCAGGCCGAGGTTGGTGAGGCGGAAGAAGACGTCGCGGCTTTCGGGCTGGTAGAGGGCGTCGTCCTCCCAGGCCTTCGGGTTGGCGCAGTCAATCGGCGTCGGGATGATGTTATAGTCGCCCGCAATCAGGAACGTTTCGTCTGCTTCCAGGCCAGCTTCGGCGTACGCGATCAGGCGTTCCATCCAGGCTTTCTTGTAGTCGAATTTTTCGGTGCCGAGCGGGTTGCCGTTGGGGAGGTAGATGCCAGCGATGCGGACGGCAAAGTCACCCTCGATGGCCACGCCGTCGATAAAGCGGGCCTGTTCGTCGGTTTGATCACCGGGAAGGCCGCGGCGGACGTCTTCGAGGGGGCGCTTTGAGAGGAGCGCGACGCCATTGAAACTCTTCTGGCCGTGGGTCTCGACGTTATAGCCCGCATCTTCGAAGGCTTCTCGGGGGAAGTTGTCATCGACCGACTTGATCTCCTGGAGACAGGCGACGTCCGGATCGGCTTCCTTGAGCCAGGTGAGGACGTTGTCGAGACGCGCCTTGACGCCATTTATGTTCCAGGTGGCGATCTTCATGAGCGTCTCTGTATTTTGGAAGGCCGTGAGGCCGCGCGCGGCGGGGCGGTCTGAGCGTCGCCCAGGCGCAGGTCAGATGGTGAAGCTGGTGCCGCAGCCGCAGGAGGCTTGCGCGTTCGGGTTGGTGACCCGGAACGAGGCGCCGATCAATTCGCGCACGAAGTCGATTTCGGAGCCTTCAAGGAAGGGGAGTGAGACCGGATCGACGACCACGGTTGCGCCGTTCTTCTCGATGACGAGGTCATCGGCTTCCGCGCGGGGGATCAAGTCGAACTTGTACTGAAAGCCGGAGCAGCCACCGCCTTCGACGCTGACGCGCAGGAGTTTGTTGTCCGCTTCCTGGGCCGTGATGGCGTTGATACGCTCGGCGGCGCTTTCGGTCACGGTGACGGGTGCTGTTGTGGCCTCGATCGTCATGCTTGGGGTATCCGAATCCGTTAATTTCACAGCCACAGGTTGGCCGCGATAGGTCTGATGGGTCAATCGTCTTAGATGTAATGGGTTGCGGGCTCGGGGCCAAGGGGCGGGGTTTGGCGTCATTTGATGCCGTCGCTGCGAGAAAAGGATGCATGTTCCATGAATGTTCCAGTGTCTGAGGGCGCTCTGGACTTGGGGTATGGGGCCAGGCTCGCGCCGGGGCAGCGGGCCATCGGGCCTTATGCCGCCAGCGCGGTCGCGAGCCGGGGGCGGTTGGTTGCGGAAGCGGCCTGCCCGATGCGGTCGGACTGGCAACGGGATCGTGACCGGATCCTGCATTCAGCCTCGTTCCGGCGGCTTATGTACAAGACGCAGATGTTCATCTTTCATGAGGGGGATACCTACCGCACGCGCCTGACGCACTCGCTTGAAGTCGCACAGATCGCGCGGACGCTGGCGCGGCAGCTTCTGCTTGATGAAGATCTGGCCGAGGCGCTGGCGCTGGCGCACGATCTTGGCCACCCGCCGTTCGGCCATGCCGGCGAGCGCGCGCTCGACCGTCTGGTGGCATCGATCGGCGGCTTCGATCACAACGTGCAGAGCTTCCGGATCGTGACCCACCTGGAGACGCGGTATGCGCGTTATGACGGGCTCAATCTGACGTGGGAGAGCCTGGAGGGGCTGATCAAGCACAACGGTCCACCGGCAGCGAGTGGCAAGGCGCGGGATGAACGCGTCGTGCGGGCGCTGGCCGCGTTCGGGGAGGCGATGGATCTCGAACTGGATCAGCATGCCTCGGCGGAGGCGCAGGTTGCAGCATTGGCTGATGATATTGCCTGGCACACCCATGACATCGACGATGGGCTCAGGGCCGGCCTGATCACCCTCGATGATCTGGGGGCGGTGGGGTTGCTGCGCGAGGAACTCAAAGGGATCGAGGCGCGGACAAGGCGTGATCCGACGCGGGACATCTATGAACTTGTCCGTGCGCTGATTACACGACTGGTGGCGGACGTGTTGGGGGAGACGCGGCGGCGCCTTGAGGCACTTGGACCGGCCGCGCCGGACGATATTCGCCGCGCCGGACGCACGGTGGTCGCGTTCTCACCGGCCATGTTTGACGATCTGAAGGCGTTGCGCGCCTTCCTGTTCGAACGCCTCTACCATCACCCGCGCGTGATGGGCGTGATGCGCAATGCGGAGGCCATTGTGGGGGACCTGGTGGCGGGCTACGCATCAGGTCGCAATGGGTTGCCGGAGGGCTGGGCGGAGGCTGCCGCGTTGCTCGATGAGGACAAGCGGTTGCGGCTGATTTGCGATTTCGTTGCCGGGATGACGGACCGGTATGCGATCGGGCAGCATGCGCGCTGGTTTGACGTTACGCCGGAGTTGCGATAACGCGCAGCATACCAATCGGGCATTTGACGGTCAGGGAATACTGCTGGCGCCCCGCACAGGGCCTGCTAGCGGGGCGCAACACCGGGTCCAAGTCGTGCGGTGGACGCACAGCCGGTCGAGACGACCAGGGAAACATTGATGAACATTTTTACTGACGTCGCGGCCAAGATCATAGCGGCGCTCGAGGCGATGAAGGCTGATGGGACGCTGCCGCCGGACCTGGATCTTGCGGGCGTTGAGATCCAAGAGCCGCGTGATCCGGCGCACGGGGACATGGCGTCGAACGCGGCGATGGTGCTGGCCAAGCGGGCCGGGCAGAAGCCGCGTGATATTGCCGAGGCGCTGGCGGTGCGGCTTGGCGGTGATGGTGACATTGCCAGCATCGATGTGGCGGGGCCGGGGTTCTTGAACATCCGTCTCGGCGAAGCGCGCTGGCAGGCGCTGTTGCGCACGGTGTTGAGCGAGGGGGCATCGTTTGGTGCGTCGGGCCTCGGTGCTGGCAAGCGCGCGCTCGTTGAATACGTCTCTGCCAATCCGACGGGGCCGATGCACATCGGGCATTGCCGCGGGGCGGTGTTCGGCGATGCGTTGTGCAATGTGCTTGAGAATGCGGGCTATGAGGTCGTGCGCGAATACTACGTCAATGACGCCGGCGCGCAGGTCGATAAGCTCGGGCGGACGGCCTATCTGCGCTATCGCGAGGCGCTGGGGGAGGATATCGGCGAGATCCCGGAGGGGCTTTATCCCGGCGATTATATGATCCCCGTTGGCGCCGCGCTCGCGAAGGCGCATGGCGACATGCTGATGGGGGAGACGGAGGAGGAGTATCTGCCGATCGCGCGCAAAGTGGCGATCGAGATGCTGCTGGGCGAGATCAAGGGGGATCTCGATAAGCTCGGCGTTGCGCATGACAGCTTTTTCTCGGAGCGCGCGCTGGCCGAGGGGGAGAGCGATCAGGTTGAGGCTGCGATCGCGCTGCTGCGCGAAAAGGGTTTGATTTACGAGGGCCGGCTGCCGCGTCCGAAAGGACATGACGAGGAAGAGTGGGAGGATCGCGACCAGACGCTGTTCCGTTCGACCGCGTTTGGCGACGACATGGACCGGGCGCTCAAGAAGTCGGACGGCTCGTACACTTATTTCGCCGGCGATGTGGCCTACCACTACAACAAGCTGAAGCGCGGGTTCGATCTCTATTTCGATGTGCTGGGGGCTGATCACGTCGGATACATCCCGCGCATCAAGGCGGTGATGGCGGCGCTCTCGGATGGCACGGCGCACTTCGAGACGCCGGTGACGCAACTTGTCAAAGTGCTGCGCGACGGGCAGCCGGTGCGGATGTCGAAGCGGGCGGGCACGTTCGTTGCGCTGGCTGACGTCGTCGAGGAGGTGGGGCGCGATCCGGTCCGCTTCATGATGCTGATGCGCAAGCACGATTCCCAGCTTGATTTCGATCTCGCGAAGGTCGTCGAGCAAAGCAAGGAGAACCCGGTCTTCTACGTCCAGTATGCCCACGCGCGGGCGTGTTCGGTGTTCAAGACGGCAAGCGCGGCGCATCCGGGGCTTGATGTGTCGTTGGCGGCACTGGAGAAAGCCGATCTCGGTCTGCTTGTGGATGAAGGAGAGCGTGAGTTGATCCGGATGATCGCCCGCTATCCCCGCGTTGCCGAGAGCGCCGCCCGCGATCGGGAGCCCCACCGGGTGCCATTCTATCTCTATGATCTTGCATCACTTTTTCATAGTCAGTATGCGCGGGGCAATGATTCGCCACAATTACGTTTTAGCCAGGGGGATGATGCGAAATTGACGGCGGCGCGCCTTGCCTTGGTGATGGCGACGCGCGTGGTCTTATCCTCTGGATTAAGTTTACTTGGCGTGCAGGCGCCGGACGAGATGCGCTAATGTTGTGATTCGAAGCGCTTGAGACGATCACGGGGTTTTGGGGATGACGCGTTCTAACGATCCGTTCGAGGATCTGCCTGAGTGGAAGGAACGCCAGCGCCTTCAGGAGGCACAGGAAATGCGCCAACGCGCGGCGCATGATCCGGAAACCTATCCTGGGAGCCATGCCGCAGGCGGTGCCCATCCGGCAGCGCCGCATGGTTATGCGCAGGCCTACGAAGACGGCGGTTACGTTCAGGGCGGTCATGGCCAGGGCGGTCATGTCACACCCGGCTGGAACGAGCAGCCGGCGCAACCAGGCTTCGATCCCGCCCACGGGGGGCACAATCCCGCCTACCAAGGCTACGAGCAGCCCGGTTACACGCAGGGTTTCCAGGAGCCGGCACCGGGGTTCCGGCACGACGGCTATGCGTCCGATCCTGCAGCCGCCAGCGCCGGTTGGGCGCCGAGCACCGAGCATTCCAATCCGGTGCTCAACGATCAGGGATTTCGCGGCCGTCACTATGATGAGCCAGAACTCGGTGCGCCGCCGCATTTGGCAACCAACGCCTCACTCGATGACTACCGTCCGGACTCAGGGCCGGGCCGGGACGCGCAGTTGGGTGCGCCGCCGCCGTTCTTTGGTGCGGCGGGGGGCAGCCAAAGTGACCCGTATGCGCAGGGTGACTACAGGGCGCCTGATGAAGAGGCTTATGACGACGACGAGTATGAGTACGACTACGAGGATGAGGACGACGACGAGGCGCGTGGCTACGGCTGGAAGATGGTTGCCGGACTGGTGATCGTCGGGGCAGTCGTCGCCGGCGGCGGGTTTTTCCTCTACGACACGCTCGGGGGCGGTGGAACCAGCGGGCCTGCGCCGATCATCAAGGCCGATCGCGGGCCGGCCAAGACGGCACCCGCTGAGCCCGGTGGTCAGTCGTTCGCCAATCAGGACAGCAAGCTGCTCGGTCGTCTCGACAGCGGCAACGGGGCCACGACCCGAACGGCGCTGGATGATGATGGGCGCAATCGTGTGCGCGAGGTGCCAACCGTGCGGGTTAGTCCGGACGGGCGGTTGATCCTGCCGCAGGCGACGGAGAACAGTGGCGGCGGTGAGACGGCGGCGGTGCCAAGCGTCCCGGGGATCAATATCGTCGATAACCTGAGTGGCTCGCGGTCTGGGCTAGGCGGGCAAGGTCTGCCACCGATCGTGCCGAAGACGGCCGAGCCTCAGGGGCAGCCTTTACCGCGGGCGGCTGTTGCAACGCCCGCCTCCAGCCCGGCGGCGCCGATTATCCGCAACCGCCAGGATGGTGGCGCATCGTCCGGCAATCTGGCAACGGCGCGTGGGACGGTGATGCCGCCGGTGCCGCAGAAATCCGCAATTTCGTCCGGCTGGCGCATGACGGGGGCCGCGCCCGTATCGGCGTCGCGGCAGGTTGATCCTGCGCCGCGGCGGACAGCGGCGGCTGCGCCAACGACAACAACAACGACAGCGTCAACGCTGGGTGCGTCGTCGGTGGCGCAACAGTCGTCGCGCGGTTTTGTTGCGGTGATCGCAACGAAATCATCGCGCATGGCGGCCTTGCAGAGCTTTGCCGAATTGCAGCAGCAGCATCCGGGGACGTTGTCCAACCGGGTACCGAGCGTGCAGAAAGCCGATCTCAGTTCGCGCGGCCTCGGCACCATGTACCGTCTGCTCGTCGGCCCGGCCGGGTCGCGGCAAGCCGCCAATGAGGTCTGTGCTTCGCTCAAGGCCGGCGGCTACAGCGGTTGCTGGGTCAAGGCTAATTGACGGCCGGGGGGCTGGCCGCGGGCCTCTCCCCGGACGCGGCGGCCGTCCGAGGCAGGAGAGCCTTCATCACAGGCCTGGCGGGGCTCACGTTGAGCGCGCCGGAAGCAGCCTTCCTGGCCCAGATGCAGCCCTGCGGCCTGATCATTTTCTCACGCAACTTTCAGGACGATGAGCAGCTTGGCGCGCTGATTTCGGCTGCACGGGATGCGGTCGGTGGGGGCGACCTTCTGGTTCTCATCGATCAGGAGGGCGGGCGGGTTCAACGGCTTCGCGGGGCGGGCTGGCCCGACGTGCCGCCGGCGGCACGGTTCGGTGATCTCTACCGGCTCGATCAGGCGCGTGGCGTGATGGCGCTTCGCACCGTGATGCAGGGGCTTGGCGCGCGTCTCAGAGGGGTTGGCATCAATTGCGATTGTCTGCCGTGTGTGGATGTGCCCGTGCCGGGGGCCGACGATATTATCGGCGACCGTGCGTTCTCGAGCGATGCGCAGATGGTGGCGGTGCTCGGGCGGGCTGCGTGTGACGGGCTGATGGCGGCCGGCGTTTTGCCGGTCATCAAGCACATTCCGGGGCATGGCCGTGCGCTTGTTGACAGCCACAAGGCGCTGCCGGTGGTGCGGGCCGGGGCGGCGGCGCTGCGGCGGCAGGATTTCCGGCCGTTTACCGCGTTGGCGGACATGCCGGCTGCGATGAGCGCGCATGTTACGTTTGAGGCATTCGATTCGCAGCTTCCGGCCAGTATTTCGCCGGTCGTGATGCGCGATATCGTGCGCGGTGAAATTGGATTTGACGGACTGGTCATGAGCGATGACATCTCGATGGGTGCGTTGGCGGGGGGGCTTGGCGCGCGCGCGCGGGCGGTGCTCACAGCGGGCAGTGATGTCGTGTTGCACTGTAATGGCAAGCTTGAGGAAATGGTCGAGGTGGCCCGCAACGTCGAGGTCCTGGCAGATGCGGCGCTGGCGCGCTACGCGCGCTGCCTGGATGTTGTGAGGCGTTCGGCCGAGCCCGTGGATGAGGCTCAATTCGAGGCGGCCCTGGCGGTGGTGCGCAACGTCGGCGAGGCAGGTGGGGCTCATGTCTGAAGGCAGTGAAACAGCACAATCAGGGGCTATGCCGGCTGCCGGTTGGGAGAGCGAAATCGACCGTGTTGTGGTGGATGAGCTTCCGGACGATGCCTTGATCGTCGATGTCGGCGGGTTCGAGGGGCCGCTCGATCTGTTGCTTGCGATGGCGCGGACGCAGAAAGTCGACCTGTCGCAGATTTCGGTGCTGGCGCTGGCGGAACAGTATCTCTCGTTTGTGGAGCGGGTGCGGGAACTGCGTATCGAGCTGGCGGCCGACTATCTGGTGATGGCGGCGTGGCTGGCATTCCTGAAGTCACGCCTGTTGCTGCCGAAGGAACTCGACGAGGAAGACCTCTTGAGCGGGGAGGAGATGGCGCAGCGCCTTGCCTTCCGGCTGATGCGGCTGGATGCCATGCGTAAGGCTGCGAGTGAGTTGCTGGCGCGCAAGCGGCTTGGCCGTGACACCTTCGGGCGGGGCCTGCCGGAACGGGTCGAGACGATGCGCGAGACGATCTATACGGCGGACATTTTCGATCTGCTCGCGGCCTATGCGACGCCGCGTCAGCGCACCGCGCGGCCACGGATCCATGTCGTCAAGCGGCGTCCGGCCTGGTCGATCAAGGATGCGCGGCGGCGGCTGGAAGCGCTGGTCGGCGTGCAGGCGGGGTCGTGGGTACAACTGGACCAATATCTGATCCGGTTCCTGGTTTCGCCGGAAGAGGCACGGACGGCGGCTGCCAGTGCGTTCGGGGCGACGCTCGAGATGGCGCGGGAGGGCAAGGTGCATCTGCGTCAGGACCGCGCGTTCGCGCCGCTGTTCGTGCGGGGGCGTGAGGCGGGATCGGACGATTAGGCATAGTTGGCGAGAGAGGCACCCGCGGGGGCGGGGTTTCGGCTAACACAGGGGGCTTGAGGCAATGGGCGCGGCAGAGGCGAAGCGGAACGATGATGATGAGCCGGCGTTTGGAGTTGGCCAGGACGATCATCTGGCGGCGATAGAGCGGCTGCGCCGGATTGCGGAACAGGGATTGGATGCGCACGCGTTGAAGAGTAGCGACGAGAACGAGGGCGCGGAGGCGGATGCGCTGGAGGAGGACGCGCTGGCCGAGGCGCAGCGCCCCGATGCGCTCGAGGCTCATCTGCGCGTTCTCGAGGCGGTTTTGTTTGCAGCGCCTGAGCCACTCAGTGAGAAGAAACTGGCGAGCTACCTCGAAGGCGAGACCGATGTCGGCGGGCTCATGGAGGCGCTCAGGGCGCGTTACGCCGGGCGCGGGGTGACACTCGTCAAGTTGGGGCAGCGGTGGATGTTCCGAACGGCGGATGACCTCGGCTATCTCCTGGAAAGCCACGCGGTTGAACAAAGGCGCCTTTCCAAGGCCGCGCTCGAGACGCTGGCAATCATCGCCTATCACCAGCCGGTCACGCGCGCGGAAATCGAAGACGTGCGCGGGGTGACGATTTCGAAGGGCACGTTGGATGTCCTGATGGAGACCGGGTGGGTGCGCCCGCGCGGCCGGCGACGGGCCCCCGGCAAGCCGGTGACGTACGGGACGACGGATGAATTCCTCGCCCACTTCGGTCTCGATGGGCTGGGTGATCTGCCGGGGCTTGCCGATCTCAAGGCGTCGGGCTTGCTTGATAGCGATCTGCCGCCCGACTTCCGGATGCCGAGCCCGCAACAGGTCGCCGCGATGTTACCGGATGAATTGCCGTTGGAGGATGATCCGGAGGCGGAGGCGGATGATGCGGCGCTGGATGAAGATGATGGGGACGACGAGGCGCTGGACCGTGACGCATCGGAGACCTGAGGTCAGGCGCGAGCAGGCATAGACAGCCTGCTCTTCCGCGAAGGTTTGAGCGCCTCAGACGAGGCGCGGAACGTGATTCCGGCTCGATCCCGAATGAGCCTACTCCTTACGTTTTATTAATCGTGTCGGCGCTAATTTCAAATGGTTCGTTCGATCGGGCCGGGGTTTGGGCCATGTGATGCCCGACTTCCGATTGGATCAGACACCGTGTTTGAGAGTTTGCGTCGCGGCTTTGCGGGAGCCCCGGTTTCCCTCACTTTGCGAACAAGCTCGAGCGTTGGTTCGGGAGTGAGTTATGAAGTATCGCGTCATTGCATCTGTGGCCGCCATTGCCACCGTTTTTGTTGCCCCCCTTTCCGCCGAAGCTGGACAGACCGGCATGGCCTCGATGCACGAGCAGCGGGTCGCCGGCGGCCGGCTGTGTTTCACCGACCATGCCCACGTTGGCACCGGTTCTTGGGCGGCCTCGAAGCAAGAGGCATCGGTGAGTGCTGCGCGCGACTGGTCTGCCTTCACCGGTTTTGAATATGGTGCGGACTGGGCCCACTGGCGGTTTGCCCGCAACAAGAAAGTTTCCTGCAACAAGTCAGGCAACGGCTACGTCTGCGAAGTCGTCGCCATGCCGTGCCTGGCGAAGTCGGTTCGCAGCGCCACGCGCTAATCAAAGCCGAACGGCCAGGATTGCATGAGTTGGGGCGGGGCAACGCGGTTGCCTCGCCTTTTTTTATCGGGCGCGGAAGAGGCCGCCGAGGATGGTGCTCAGGATGCGCCAGCCGTAGCGGTAGACCAGGAACCGCACGATGTAGCCGATGATGCCGGAGGACTGGAAGCCGAGGGCGGAGCCGATGATCTGACGCACGATGTTCCACAACGGGTTGGCCTTCAGAGGCCCGCCGCCTTGCCGTTTGAGGACGTCAGAGAGGTCGTCGTACTGGTTGCGCGTGTTGCCGCCCCAGGTGTCGTCAGGCAGCGGCAGGGGGGACTGGCCGGGGCCGAGGCCCGGGGAGCGGTTGCCGGGGGAGGCGCCGGTCGGGAAGCCGGTGAAACGGCTGAAGACGTCGTTGAGGGCCGGTTGGGTTTCTTCGGCAAGGGCTGCGAACGTCAGGTTGGCAATGCGCGGCAGCATGCGGCGGAT
Organism: uncultured Alphaproteobacteria bacterium; assembly: GCA_963696075.1. Taxonomy (GTDB): domain Bacteria; phylum Pseudomonadota; class Alphaproteobacteria; order Rhizobiales; family Hyphomicrobiaceae; genus CAJQQK01. Next base: position 168,753 of record CAVOJD010000009.1, read on the forward strand.
CTTTTCCGATGGCACGCCGGTTTGTTTGGCGGCCGCATCCGCGACCTGCCGGCTGCGGTACTTGGTTTGCCAGATCTGGTCGAGCAGGTCGTTGCCGCGCTGGATGGCGTCGGGGGCGGTGAGGTCCGTGTCGGGCTCAAGGAAGCTGCGTTGGGCTTCATTGCCCAGGATGGTGACGACGTCGGCGAGGCCGCCGCGCGACAAGGTGCGTGCCTCCAGGTAGTGACGGATCTCTGGCGCGACGGCTTCGATGACGGCTCTGGTTTCCAGCTGTGACAGATCCTGGCCAGCGGAAATGCGTTGCAGGTTTCTATCTCCGGGGCCGGCGATCCGATCGATGAATTCCACGTTCTTCAACTCCACAGGTCAGGCGGGGGCGGGCAGCCGTGCGATTGGCGCGCGATCAGCGGCCCCGGTGACGAGACGGCGTCACTTAGAAGGGGTTGAGGCTGCGTTCGGGCGTGAACTTCAGGTAGCCGATATTTGCGCCGATGCGTAGCCCCAAGCCGGTTCGGATGGGGGCGAGGATGATGTTGCCGCGTTGGTGGAAGGTGAGGCCGACGCCGCCGACGACGTATGCCGAGCCGCCGACGCCGCCGAAGCGGCTGTAAAGATCGTCGATGGTCTCGAGATTGTAGACCAGGAACAGGACGCGGCTGCCGGTCAGGCCCAGATCATAACCGACGGTGGGGCCCTGCCAGTAGACGTCGATGGGGGCGCCCACCTTGGTGTGCAACTGGCCTTTGCCGTAGCTCAGGCCGGCCAGGAACGCGGCCGCCCCCTCGGTGCCGACGATGTAGCCATTGGGTTTGCCGTAGGTGGCGAAGGCGTAGCGAATGACGCTGGCAAGATTGGCTGAAATCGTCCCAAACAGGCCGCGGCCTGCGTGGCTGATTTCATCGGTCGAGTAGGTCCGGCCTGGGGGCAGGGTGAGAGGCGGCGGGAGAGCGTCTCGAAGTGGCGGCGGCGCGCGGTCGTTGGCTGCAAGGTTTGGTGTGGTCGAGGTCTGCCAGTCGGCGGTTGCCGCCGAGCGTGGTGGCGGTTTTGCAGGTGTGTTGGTGGCGGGCCCCGTTGCTGTCCGCGGTGGGGCGGGGGAGGTTGCCGGGGGCTTGCGCTCACTCGACTTGGGGGACTCGTCTGGGGCGTGCTGGTCGGGGACGGTTGCTTGGCGGCCTGCTCGGCGTTGCCGCTCAAGGCTGCATCGAGGCGCTGGTGGACGTATTTTGCCTTGGCTTCGGAGACCGCGCGCAATTCGAAGGTAACGGCTTCGAGGCGCTGAAGCTTGGCGCAGGTCGCGGTTTCCGCATCGACGGCGCCGATTTTGTCGAGTTCGATGAGCAGGCTGCGTGCGCGCTGGTCATAGGAAGCGATTGTTGCGTCCTGGATCAGTTCGTAACCGCGTTCTTCGGCGTCATTGGCGGCCCAGCCCCGCGCGCGGGCGAGGCTTTGAAACTTGCGGCGCAGTTCGGGCTCGGTTTTCCGCGAGATTGTGCGCAGGTATTCGCCGGTTTCATCAATGCGTTCGCCGAACTGTTCGGGCGTACATTTCGCAGGTTCGCTGGTCTGGGATTGGGCGTGCGCGGTGGCTGCGACCAGTACCGCGACGCTGATGCCAGCGAGTGCCGCGCTCAGCAGTTTGCGCATGTTTCATCCTCGTGTTCGTGCCGGCTCGTGCAGCTTCGCGCAACAGCAGCGGCGCGCCGTGCGAATCGCCGCCACCTTGGATGAGAGAACTCACACCTTGATCGTGGAGAGATGGTGGCTGGATGCGGTGAGGCAAGGTAAGGCGCGGCCGGCGCTTGGTTTGGCGGACCTATTCCTTGGACCGTGCGAGGCGGCGGGCGCTTTTGGCGAGGTGCTTTTTCTTAAGGGCAAGCCAGCGGCGGCAACTTGGGCGGGAGAGGTTGCAGCGGACCCGGATCCGGGGGCCGCGGGCCGTCCGGGCGGGCATGATAATCTTGCCCGTGACGGGATCGCGGATCGGCTTGAGGCCGGCTAACGCGCTCGGGTCGAGCGAGACGTCGCGGGCGGCGCGCGCGATAAGGCCGCCGGCGGTGAGGCGCGTCATGAAGGGGTTGGCGCGCATGACGAGGGGACCCAGCAAGGGCGCGAGAGGCGTTTCAGGCTTGGCATCCAGGATGCGCACGGCGCCGGTTGCTCCGAGCAGGAAGGCGAGGCGCAGGTGCGGGAAGGTGGCCTTGTGGCCGTTCGCTGCCAGGATCTGGGCATTATCGAGGGTATAGGCGCGGGCGGCATCGCGGGCGATCTTGCGGTCGGTGCGGAGCGCCAGAATCTCAGTCGTGTTGAGTTTCTTGATGCGGTCGGGGTAGTGGCGCTGCATGACGGAGAGAAAGGTCGATTCAATGAACTGAAAAGCGCCGGTTGCCGTCGAAAGCGGGTTTTTTGCGGTATCGCGGCCGCCGGATTCGGCAATCATCAGACGATCCAGGAAATCGTCCATCGTCATCGGCGCCTTGTCGGGCTTGGCGGTTGCTTCGCCGGCCTCGGCCGTGTCCGGGGTGGATTGGCCGGTCGCGGCGGCCTCGTGCGAAGCCAATGCAAGGCAGGCGGTCAGTACGAGCGCCGCAAGCGCGTTAAGGGGGGGCAAGCCGGGGAGGCAAGGCCGGGCTATCAGCCGAAATGCGTGCATGCTCGCCGATCCGTTCAATTTGAGGTGAGGGCGTGGGCGCCAATGCGAGCGCACTGCACCATAGCTCAAAAGCGGGACACAATCTAACCCGGGTCGGGTGAAATGGCTAAAGAGCTCTATAGAGACGATCTGTCGGCCACATCCAGGCTGGATCTGGAGGTTTAGTTAGTCAGTGCAACTTGACGTGCCCTGGTTGGGGAGCGTCGGCGTGTTGTCGGGGCTCCGCCGGCCGGGCGCCGGCGGTAGCTTTGAACGGGCGGGCTGGGAGCAGGCGGTCTGAGGATCTAGGCCGCGGCGGGGACCTGGCCGAGGGTCGTGCAGCGGCGCATGACGCGGATATGGTGAGCCGTGTCAAAACCGGTTGCGCGGTGGAGGGTGCAACGGTTGTCCCAGATGGCGCACTCGCGCGGGCTCCATTCGTGGGCATAGATCATGTCATCGGCGACGGCCGTGGTCATGAGGTGTTCGATGAGGTCGCGGCCTTCCTGATAGTCCATGCCCTCGATGCTCTCGGCGTGATCGCCAAGGAAGAGGGTCGGGCGGCCGGTCTCGGGGTGGGTGCGCACGATTGGGTGGGGCACAGGGGGGACCTCGGCCTTCTGCTTTTCGGTCATAGGCTCGTGGCCGTGGCGGCGGGTGCGCGAAAAATCCAGGTTGTGGATCGCGTTGCGGCCCTCGAGGCGGGCCTTCATCTCGGGGGAGAGGCGGTCGTAGGCGACGTAGGTGGAGGCGAATTCGGTGTGGCCGCCAGCCTCGGGGACACGTTCGGAATACATCATCGTGGCGAGGCCCGGGGTCGGGCGCCAGGAGCCGTCGGTGTGCCAGAAGAGCGTGCCCTTGTCGGGGTGTTTTCCGTTCGGCTTGCCGTTCTCGTCGAGGTTGGAGAGGACGTAGATTTCCGGGTGGTCGGCATAGCCGTGGTACTGGTTCATGACGTGGACCTGGACTTCGCCGAAGCGCCGGGCCAGTGCGACCTGGGTCGCGGGCGGCAGGTCGACGTCACGGAACACGATGAGCTGATAGCGCAGGAAGGCGTCGTAGATGGCGGGGAAGACGGCGTCGCTGATGGCCTGGTCAAGCGTGACGCCTCTGATCTCACAGCCGAGCTGCGGGTGCAGGGGCGTGACGTCGAACGGCCAGGAGGCGACGGTTTCGGGGGAAGCAAGTGCCATGGTGGCCTCTCATAGGGTTCAGGGATCGATGAGGTTCGGCGGCGGGTGAGAATGGCCCAGGCGCGCGGGATGTTTGCGGGGCTGGGCCTGGCTTTTCAGTCAGAATATTTTGGCCGCCGCATTAAACTCAGCCGCAATCTACCTCACCGCAGCATCCGCGGCCAAGATGTTGGTTGGGCTGATGCGGATTCATCAGCAGGGCGTTGGGAGGGCTTTCATTTTGGGGTCAGGTTCTGGGCCAGCGCAATGCCGCCGATCACCAGGGCCATGGCCAGCGCATGGTAGATTTGGAACGCCTCGCCGAGGAGAAGAACGGCCAGGATGGAGCCGAATATCGGCACGAGGTTCAGGAACAGGCCGGCCCGGTTGGAGCCGATGAGCTCGACGCCACGGGCAAACAGGGCCTGGCCGATCAGTGAGGGGAAGACGATCGTATAGGCGATGACGGCCCAGGCGGTGGGCGTTACGGGCCAGATGGCGGCGCCGTCGGCGATTTCGTAGGCGGCGAGGCCGAGGGATGCGATGGCGGCGGAGACGACGAGGGCGGTGAGGAAACTCAGCCAGTGGATCTCGGGGCGGGCGCGAAGCGCGACTGAATAGGTCGCGTAGATGAGGGAGCCGACCAGCATCAGGAGGTCGCCTTTGTTGAGGGTTAGGCCGAGGAGCTTTGCGGGTTCACCTTGCGAGGCGGTCAGGACGACGCCCATCAGCGTCACGGTATAGCCGACCACCTGGGCCCAGTGGATGTGGGTGCGGAAGGCTGCGAAATTCAACACGAATATGAACATCGGCATCGCCGCCTGAAGGATCGTGACGTTGATGGCGGTGGTGAATTTGAGTGCGGAATAAAGGGTTGCGTTGAAAACTGCGAAGCCGAAGGCGCCGAGCAGGAAGAGGTAGCCGAGGTTGGCGCGAATGACGGGCCAGTCGCGGACGAGGAAGGGACGGGCTGCGATGAGGAGGATGAGGGCTGCAATCAACCAGCGGCAGGCGGTGAGGACCATCGGCGAGACGTGGCCGACGGCGAATTTGCCCGCGACCGCGTTGCCACCCCAGAAGAGCGTCGTGAGCACCAGCATCAAGGTGGCGTTGGCATAGATGCCGGAGGCCGGGGCTGATGACGAGCCGGAGGGGGGCGAGGCCATGTTTGGCGCGCTTTCTTTTGTCGGTTTGAAAATGATTTTGGTCGGTTGGGCGCAAGTATTTCAGCGCGCACAGCCATACCAAAGATTATGCCTGCCGAAATGCACTAACTGCATATCGGCAATGCTTTTTTTTCTCTTTCGGCGCAACGCATCCTCAACCATATCCGGCGTTCCATGGATACGGTCGAAGGATGGCTGAGACCGTAGATTGCCGCGATTGGAGCGAGCCGATGCAGTGGAACGTCAAGATTGATCTTCGCGGTGGCCGCGCCGTCAAAGGTGGCCGTCATACGCTGACCGGTAAGCCGCAGGTGCTGTCCCGCCCGCAGAGCAAAGGCATGGGGCAACTGAGCCCGCATCTGCAAAGCGACATCGGTGTCGTGCAGTCGCCGCTCGACAACGTCCCCCGGGTCGCCAACCAGGAATGGTGGCGGTGGCCGGCGCTCGGGCGCATCGGGCGCTGAGGCGTTAGGGAAGCGGTCGCAGAATGGTGTGACCGCCAGAGCGCTTTGCAATCGAAAACGTATGCCGTGAGCGTTGAGGGCCTGTCTGTGATGGGATTTCATAGCTTGTTGGCGGGCTGAATTTTCTGGGGCTTGCAGGGGGTTGGCGCAGGCGCTGGTAAGGCGCGTGCGTAAGGTTACTGACATCGCCGGCCGGCTATGGTTCAATCATACGCGACTGTTCCGGGAGCGTGATGATGAAGACCAAGCATGATGTGCTGAAAGTGAACCACGAATTCTATGCCGCTTTTCGTGCGGGCGATTTTGCGCGCATGGACGCACTTTGGGCGCAGTCGCACCCAGTATCGGTGTGTCATCCGAATTGGGCCGGCATCGAGGGGCGTGAGCAGGTCATGGCATCGTGGTTTGATGTCATGGTGGTCGCGGAGCCGCCGATGGTGTCGGTGAGCGATGAAATGGTGATCATTACCGGTGAACGCGCGTTCGTGCTGTGCACGGAGACGTTCGACACCACCAGCATCATTGCGAGCAACCTGTTTGTGATCGAGGACGGCGACTGGAAGATCACGCATCACCAGGCAACCCATTTGCCGCATGGTGCGAAGGCCTGAGATCAATTGATTGGCTCTATGACGTCGAAAAGGCCCGGTTTCCCGGGCCTTTTGCTTGTCGAGCACTGATCTGCCCCGCTTTTGGAGGCGGCGCAATTGCGGCGTTACGTCTTCGGCGGCGGCGGGTTGCCCGGCACGGGTTCGCCCTGCATCGAGGGATGGGAGCGGGCATACTGGGCGGGGAAGGTCGCATCGGCACCGAGGGCTGCTGCGGCATGCCAGGCCCAGCGCGGATCATAGAGCATGCCACGGGCAAGGGCGATCATGTCGGCCTGTTCACTCTGGAGGATCGTTTCAGCCTGATGTGCTTCGGTGATGCGGCCAACTGCCATGACCGGGGTCTTGGTGGTGCGCTTGATGGCGGCAGCAAAAGCGGTCTGATAGCCAGGGGCTGAGATGATCTTCTGCTGGGGGGCGGCGCCGCCACTCGAGACGTCGAAGAAATCGCAGCCGCGCGCGGTGAGGGCCTCGCAATAGGCGATCGACTCTTCCACGGACCAACCGCCGTCGATCCAGTCCTGGGCGGTGAAGCGGACGCCGAGGGGCTTGTTTTCCGGCCAGACGGCGCGGACGGCATCGAACACTTCGAGGGGAAAGCGCATGCGGTTTTCGAGGCTGCCGCCGTATTGATCCGTCCGTTCATTGGTGACGGGGGAGAGGAACTGGTGGAGGAGGTAGCCGTGGGCGGAGTGGATTTCGGCTGCGTCGAAATCGAGCCGTGCGGCTCGTTCTGCAGCCTGGACGAAGGCCTGCTTGACGCGTGCGAGGGAATTGTCGCCGAGGGCTTCGGGGGTGTGCCAGCCGGGTGCATAGGGAATGGGCGAGGGGGCGACGGTTTGCCAGGCGCCTTCGTCGGGGCCGAGCGCGGTGCCACCCTGCCAGGGCAGTTTGGCGGAGGCTTTGCGGCCGGCATGGCCGAGCTGAATGCCGATCTTGGCGCTGCCGTAATCACGGAAAAAGCGGATGACGCGGGCGAGTGCTTCCTCATTCTCGTCGGAATAGAGGCCGACGCAGCCCGGCGTGATGCGCCCTTCCGGTTCGACGCCGGTTGCTTCGACGAAGACAAGGCCGGTGCCGCCGACGGCAAACTGGCCAAGGTGCATCAAGTGCCAGTCGGTGGCGGTGCCGTCGTGGGCGGAATACTGGCACATCGGGGCGACGACGATGCGGTTCGGGATTTCGATATCGCGCAGCTTGATCGGGGAGAAAAGGAGGCTTGCCATCAAGGGTCTCGCTGGATTTTGAGGAAATGGAGCGTTGGCGGCTAAATGCGATGACCCGCCGGGAGGCGTCAAGTGACAGGGGCCTGAGGCACTGGGGAGGGCCTCGGGGATTAACTGTGTGATGGACGCGGTTATTATTACCTGGTGGGGACGACGGCCGGGACTGGTTGAGGGGATTGCCTCAGGATTTGGGGTGCGCCGCATTGCCGTGTAGGATCAGGGGCAAAACCCCATCCTTTTGATCAGGAGTGAGATCAGCGTGGAGCTTTCGGTTCTGGATCAATCCATCGCCTGTGCCGGGCGTCCGCATGGCGAGACCATTCGTGACACGATCGCGCTGGCGCAACACTGTGAACGCCTGGGATACAAGCGGTTCTGGGTTTCGGAGCATCACAGTAACGAGACGATCGTCGGCACCGCGCCGGAAATTCTGATGGCGGCAATCGCGCAGGCGACGAATCGCATCCGGGTCGGGAGCGCGGGTGTGATGTTGCCGCACTATTCGCCCTACAAGGTGGCGGAGCAGTTTCGCGTGCTGGATGCGATTGCGCCGGGGCGGATTGATCTCGGGCTTGGACGGGCGCCGGGATCGGATGGGCGGACGGCGTTCGCGCTCAATCCGCTTGCCAACGAGCGGCCCGCGATGTTTCCCAACGATGTGCGCGACCTGATGTGCTGGCTCAAGGGCGAGGCGCTGCCGGAGGGGCACCGGTTTCGCTCGATCAAGGCGTATCCGGCGGGGGAGACGGTGCCGGAGGTGTGGTTGCTTGGCAGTTCGGATTATGGCGCGCAGGTGGCTGCCTACTTCGGGCTGCCTTATGCCTTCGCCTGGTTCTTTGCCGATGGGGCGATGGGGGCGCATGCGATGCGGCTTTATCAGGAGAGTTACCGGCCGAGTGAACGCCATCCGGAACCGGTGAGCGGGCTGTGCGTGTTTGCGCTGACGGCGCCGACGGAGGAGGAGGCCGACTACCACTTCATGCCGCGCGCACGGTTCAGGCTCTACCGGGAGCGGGGCATCTTTCAGCCGCTGGTGTCGCCGGAAGAGGCGATGGCAGCGGATTATACGGACGCGGAGAAGGCGCGGATGGCGGAATTCAAGGCGGCCTCCTTTGTCGGCACGCCCGCCAATGTCGCAGAACGGATGGCAGCCCTCGGCAAGGAACTCGGCATCGATGACATGGCTGTCGTGACCTGGGCGTACGATGAGACTGTGCGCCACGAGAGCTATCGTCTGCTGGCGGATGCGTTTGGCATGGAGGCGCCGGCGCTGGCGGCGGAGTGATGCGGGTGGGGGCGGGGCGCGATCATCTGCGATAGGATGACAGGGGCTTGCCAGTTGCAGGTGTAAGGGTGTGGCCGCATGCTGTTTTGGCCAACGAAACAACTTGCGAGAGGCGTACCTCATGACGCGTCAGATGCACCTCAACCTGTTCATCCACAGCCGTGGTCATCACGAGGCTGCGTGGCGCCATCCGGCCTCCACCGAGCGGTCGGTCTACGATATCGGCTACTATCAGGATCTCGCGCAGAGGGCGGAGAAGGCGTGTTTTGATTCGATCTTTCTTGCCGATCAACTGGCGCTGCCGGACGATATCGTGCAAGGGCCCCGCACCGGGCTCGAGCCCGTAACGGTGCTGGCGGCCACGGCGGTTGCGACCAAGCGTATCGGCATGATCGCGACGTGTTCGACGACCTATACCGAGCCCTTCAATCTGGCGCGCCAGTTCGGCTCCCTCGATCATATCTCAGGCGGGCGCATCGGCTGGAACATCGTGACGTCGTGGATGGCGGCGGCGGCCAAGAACTTCTCGCGCAGCGAACCGCTCAGCCACGCCCAGCGCTATGAGCAGGCGGAAGACTACATGGGGGCGGTGCTCGGGCTGTGGGACAGCTGGGGCAAGGACGCGTTGATCGATGACCGGGCGAGCGGCCGCTTCGCCGATGGCGATCTGATCCGTCCGGTCAATCATAACGGCCCTTATTATCAGGTTGGCGGGCCGCTCAATCTGCCGCGCTCGCCTCAGGGGCGGCCGGTGCTGGTGCAGGCGGGTTCATCAGAGGCCGGGCGGTCGTTCGCCGCGCGCTATGCGGAGGCCATTTTTACCGCGCAGCTCGAAATGAGCGACGCGCAGGCGTTCTATGCCGAGATCAAGAAAAGGGCCGGCGAGGCGGGACGCAACCCGGATCAGGTGCTGATCCTGCCGGGCCTCAGTCCGCTGATTGCGAGCAGTGAGGCGGAAGCCGACCGGATGGTGAAGGAACTCGGCGATCTGGCTGACCCGGAAGTCGGGCGGCAGCGGTTGTCGGGGCGCTTTGGGGGACATGACTTCTCGCATCTGCCGCTCGACAAGCCGCTCAGGGTCGAGGATTTCCCGGATCCCGATACGGTGGAGGCGGCGCGAAGCCGGACGGTCATGGTGATCGATATGGTGCGCAAGGAAGGGCTGACACTGCGCCAGGTCCTGGCCCGACTGGCCGGTGCGCGGGGGCATTATACGTTCTCGGGCACGCCTGAGAAGGTCGCGGATCTGATGGAGGAATGGTTCACGTCCAGGGCTTGTGACGGCTTCAATGTGATGCCGCCGATCTTGCCCGCGCTGTTTGACACCTTTGCCGAGGAGGTCGTGCCGATCCTGCGCAAGCGGGGGCTGTTCCGGGAGGCATACAGCGGGCGTACGCTGAGGGCCCACTACGGGCTGGACGAGCCCAAGAGCCAGTTCGATCCGGCGTGACGGGGACATGATGATGGTGCTTGCGTCCGGGCGGGTGGATTGACACCCTGTCGGGGCAACGGAGATGGAGGTCTGACATGCTGAAATTGGCCGATCGGGACGGAGACGTCATTGCCCGGGCGGAGAGTGTCGGGCCCTGTCTGGTTGAGCAAGGCGCTGCGATCGAGGCGAATGGCGGGCTGACGGACAAGGTGGTCGATGCGCTGCACGACAAGGGCCTGTTCCGGCTGCTGTTACCCCGTTCCATCGGCGGCGATGAACTTGATCTCAGGACGCATGCGGAGGTCATCGAGATCATTGCGCGCTTCGATGCGAGTTCGGCCTGGTGCATGAGCCAGGGGGCTGGCTGCGCGATGGCCTCGGCATTCCTCGACCATGATGTGGCAGCGCGGCTGTTTGGGCCGCGCGATGCGGTGCTTGCGTGGGGCGCCGGTATCCAGGGCAAGGCCGTTCGGTGCGACGGGGGCTGGCGGGTGACGGGCAAGTGGGCGTTTGCAAGTGGCAGCCGTCATGCGACGCTGCTTGGCGGGCACAGCTTTCTGTTCGAGGCCGACGGCGAGCCGATCCTGAAGGAGAACGGGCGGCCGCGAGACCGCACCATGCTGATGCGGCGGGAACAGGCAACCGTGCATGACGTGTGGGATGTGATGGGGCTGCGGGGGACGGGGAGCGATACGTTCGAGGTCACGGGCCTGTTCGTGCCGGATGAAGAGAGCCTCGATCGTGACGATCCGGCGGAATGCCGGGAGGCGGGGCCGCTCTATCGGTGTTCGACATCGCTGGCCTATGGGGTCGGGTTTGCAGCGCTGCAGCTTGGCATCACCCGGGGCATGATCGACGACCTGCGCCAGCTTGCGCTTTCCAAGACGCCGCGCGGGGCCTCGTCGTCGCTCAAGGAAAGTCCGGTCTTCCAGACCCAACTGGCGCAACTTGAGGCGCGGTATCGCGCGGCGCGGGCTTATCTTCATCATTCAGCGGCCGAGACGGACCGGTGTGCGGCGGCCGGTCCGCTGGCGCTCGATGACCGGGTCAATCTGAAGCTGTCGACGGTGCATGTGATCAACGACTGCGTTGCGATCACGACGGAGGCCTACCGGGCGGCCGGGGCGACGGCGATCTTTCCGGATCAGCCGTTCGAGCGGCGCCTACGTGATTGCATGACCGCCTCGCAGCAGGTCCAGGCGCGGGTGCAGAACTACCAGACCGCGGGACGCTGCCTGATGGGACTGGAGCCTGATACGACGATGTTTTTGTGAGTGGCCCGTGCGGGGTGATTGCGCCGCAAGGTTCGCTTGCCAATGATCCACATGAGGAAACGGCGATGGCTGATTACGACCGCAGTGTTGAGGATATGGGCAATGTGGTGTCGCTTGAGCATGTCAATACGCGGGTGCCGGACCAGCATCTCGCCACAGCGTTCTATGTGAGCGGATTGGGGCTGACGCGCGACCCGTTCATCATGACGGGCACGACGAACATGTGGATCAATGCGGGCCGCAGTCAGTTTCATCTGCCGACCGGTGAGGCGCAGGTGGTGCGGGGCGCGTCGGGTCTTGTGATCGAGGGGCGGGCGAGCCTGATTGAGCGGCTCGGCTCGGTCGAAGGGCTGCTCGCCGGCACGCGGTTTGCCTGGCGCGAGGCGGGGGAAACGGTTGAGGTGACGTGCCCGTGGGGCAATCTGATCAAGGTGCACGAGCCCGGGGCCCAATTCGGCGCCATGCGGCTCGGGATGCCCTACGTCGAATTCGATGTGCCGGTCGGGACGGCGGCGGGGATCGTGCGGTTCTATGAGGAGGTGCTGGCGACCCGGGCAACTCTTTCACTCAGCGATGGGGGGCCTGCTGCCCGCGTTTCGGTTGGCGATGGGCAGAGCCTGATCTTCCGTGAGAGCGACAAGGAGGCGCCGGCGTTCGATGGGCACCACATTGCGATCTATCTGGCGGATTTCTCCGGGCCCTATAACAAGCTTCTCGAGCGCGAGCTGATCACGGAGGAAAGCGACCAGCACCAGTATCGCTTCCTCGACATCGTCGATCCCGACAGCGGCACCGCGCTGTTCCGTCTGGAGCACGAGGTGCGCTCGATGCGCCATCCGATGTATGCGCGTCCGCTGATCAATCGCAATCCGGCGATGAATAATCGCAATTACGTTCCGGGATATCAGGAAGCGGCCTGGTCGTTGGCGTGACGGTCTGTAGTGCGTCAGTCTGCGGCGCGTTTGCCGGCTATGGACTTCAGGGTTTCGTAGAGGCGCGGGTGGCGGCGAACCTGCGATTTGACGCCCTCGATCACGGTCGTGCGGCCGAGGTGGAAGCGGCCGCGTACCGTTAGCGGCAGCGTGAGGTCATACAAGGGGCGGTGCTCGACGGCGAAGGCGTCCTTGTAGGCATAATCCCCGGTCGTGAAATCGAAGGTGCGGACGCCGTCGGCAAAAAGGGCCTGGATGGTCTGGTCGATGACGAGGCGGCCTGGGGAGCATTGCGGCCAGTTCTCGAAATCCTGGGCCATGCGCACCATGGCGAATGTCGAGGCGACGCGCAGGCCGATGAGGCCGGCAACAAGGCGATCGGGTCCATCGCGCAAAACCGTGAATGAGACGTCTCCGGCGGCGAGGCCTTCGCGGATCAGGGCGCGGTAGAAGGCGCGATAGGGATCATCCTTCAGCAGGTAGGTGTGATTGAGTTCCGCGATGCGCCGTTCGTGGAGCGCTTCGAGGTCGGGCAGCAGGCCCAGCGCCTCGTCGACGTCGCGGATGGTCTCGAAGCGGGCATCATCGGCATCACGCTCGAAGACGCGCCAACTGCGCTCGAGTTCCTTGCGCACCTTCTTTGCCAGACGCTTGCGGCGATAGTCCTCCCAGGTGCCGTCGATGGTGAGCACGTTGGCGTTGAGGAGGGAGAGGGTTGCGCGGGGTTGGTTTGCGAACGGGTTTGGGGCGCCGTGGAGTTCGGCGGGCATCTTGGCGAGATGAAGGATGTCGGCGCCGGTGATGCGGGTTGGCAGCTGGGCCAGGATCTCATCGACGTCATGAGAGGTAAGCTCAGCGCCGGGAGCGAACAGGGGCGTGTTGTAATCGGTGATGGAGAGATCCGCGAAGGCTGCAACGGTCAGATCGCCCTGGTGGTGCTTGATGAGCGGCAGGGCTGCGATCGTTTTATTCGTTGTCGCGTCAACGATTTCGAGGGGGAGCGCGGTGACGTCATCGCGCTCAGGTAGGGTGTCGTACCAGGCGTCGAGCCAGGGGGTGGCCTGGAAGGGGGTTGGCTGGTTGTGGCGATGAGGATCGAGACGGCATCGAAGCTCACGCCAGGAGGGCGCGATGCGGACGTCGAGCGGCATTTGTGCCCCCTTCGCCTTACTCGGCCGCAGTCTGGTGAGCGGGACGGATTTTCTTGTCGTCCTCGACTGTGAATTCGATCGGCTTCTTGGCAGTTCGCACTTTCTGGAGCCAACCGGTGCGCTGGGTGACGGCGTTGAGGGCGCGCTTTGCGAGGAAGGTGGGACCGGATCTCGCCCGCCCGGTCGGCGCCATGCCGAAGCGGTGGCGGAGCGTGCCGTTGGCCATGTTGACGACATGGCTCGCGCGGGCATCGCTGGCCCAGTATTCGCTCGTCATGGAAACGTTGACGCAATCCTCGTTCTGGACCCGGTGTGGCGCGTTCAAAGGCCAATGCAACATTTGGCCGGGCTCCAGGTCGAAGGTCAGCGCGTGTTCGTCGTACCAAGGCTCATAGGCGAGATCGACTTCCTTCTCGAAGATCGCGATGCGCTCGAGATCTTCGCCGGACAGGAAGGGCTCGGTATTGGGGTAGAGCCAGATTTTCTTGCGCCCGCGGATCTGCCAGAGCGACTGATTGGGCAGGTCGGAATGATAGTAGACCTGGGCATTGGGCGAGGAGATGAGGATGCCGATCGAGGGCATGCGAAGATCGCTCTGGCCGGTGCGGGCTTCGATCTCTTCGAACATGTCGCGGAGAAGCTCGCGGTAGCGGGGATCAACGGCATCGGTGCGGCGCAGGTTGAGCCAGAGGCGACCAGCGGCGACGGCGTCATACATGGCCTGGCCGTCGAGATTGGCGAACTCGCCTTCCTTCCAGAACCGTTCATCACCGGCGCCCATGTGGATGATGCTGTAGTGCTCTCGCGGATAATGCGAGATGAGGTCGATCAGGGCCTCGTGGGAGAACAGGGGCGACTGGTGGAGGGGGTGGGTGAGGCGGATCGGATGACGGCCCCAAAGACGGGCGTGGTGATCCTTCCAATCGGTGAAGATCGCGGACATGGCGGCAGGTTACTCTGCGGATACTCGAGTTGATGGCAAAGAGGGACGCATCGCTGCGTGTTGCGATGTATCCGCCATTTGGCTAGCAGACATAATGCTCAGGCGCGATAAAAACTTAATAAGTGCGACAACGCCGGCACGAATGTCGCGCCGGCGTGAGGCTGGAGATGGTCGATTGGGCGGAGGGTCCGGGTTCGAGCGTTTGCCTGATCAGCTTTTCGCGTCTTTGCCCCAGATCGCCTTCAGGCGATCGTCGCGGCGGCAGCCGATGCGGTAGCGCCAGTAGTGGGAGGGGTTCTTCTTGTAGAAGTCCTGGTGGTACTCCTCGGCAGGGGTAAAGTCGCCTGCTGGCGTGATCTCGACCACGATCTTCTGGTCGAACCGGCCGCTGGTGTCGAGGGCGCGGCGGCTCTTCTTGGCGGTATCGGCCTGTTCGTCGGTGTGGGTGAAGATGGCCGGGCGGTAGTGATTGCCGCGGTCGCAGAACTGGCCGGTCCGGTCGAAGGGGTCGACATTGTGCCAGTAGTGCTCAAGCAGGTCGGCGAAGGTGACCTTGGCTGGATCATAAGTGATCTGGACGACTTCGGTGTGGCCGGTGCCGCCGCGGCTGACCTGTTTGTAGGTCGGGTTTTTCAGGTGGCCGCCCATGAAGCCCGAAATCGTCTTCAGGACACCCGGGACTTTGTCGAAATCGGATTCGGTGCACCAGAAACAGCCTGAGCCGAAGGTTGCGACGGCGGTTTTCTCAGCCGCAGAGGCTGGTGTCGCGATGGCGAGGCCGAGAGCTGCGGCCATGGTCAGCGAGCGTAGCAGGTGTCCAAATGCTTTCATCATGGTGTCGGTCCGGTCTGGGTCGGGATGGATGAATTGCCGAGGCGGGTTTGGGCCGGTTGTGCGTGAAGAGCAGCGTTATCCGGTGGTGTCGGCGACGAATTTGAGGGCGACACCGTTGATGCAGTGACGCTTGCCGGTGGGGGGCGGGCCGTCGTTGAAGATGTGACCAAGGTGGCCACCGCAGCGGTTGCAATGGACCTCGGTGCGCGGGTAGCCGATCAGATAGTCGGTCGTGGTGCCGACGGCGTTGTCATCGACGGCGGCCCAGAAGCTCGGCCAGCCGGTGCGGCTGTCGTATTTCGTCTTCGAGGAATAGAGCGGCAGGTCACAGCCGGCGCAGTGATAGAGGCCGGCCGCCTTGTTGTCGTTCAAGGGCGACGTGAAGGGGCGCTCGGTGCCGTGCTTGCGCAAGACCTGGAATTGCTGCTCGGTCAGGATCTTGCGCCATTCCTCGTCGGTGCGCGTGATCTCAAAGGTTTTGGCTTTGGCTTGCTTGGCCTTGGCGGAGGGGCGGGTGAAGGCCCAGGCGCCGACCAGGGCGGCGGCGGTTCCGGCCAGAAGGAGAGTGCGTCGCGATTGCATGACAAAACCCAAGCTTTTCGAATGGAGAGAGGCTTTCCTACAAATGGTAATATAGCGCAAATACGGGCCGGAGGTGAGAGCGCTGGCTTCACTTCCCCTCACACTCGCGTCATTGGCTTGGGCCGGGGGCCGGCAATTCAAGCGCTGACGGGGATTTTCCGGTCCAATTCGATGCCTTGAGCGGTGAGGGTGCAGCGATAAGCCAGCGCCTCGACGCCGGCGGCGTGGGCGGCATCGAAGGCTGCGCCGTAGTCCGGATCAATGTCGCGGGCGAGGGTGAGACGGGTCGCATCGGCGCGCTGGACGAGGAAGAGCATCACGGCGCGGTGACCGTCGCGGACCATCTGGGCCAGTTCGCCAAGATGCTTGGCGCCGCGGGTGGTGACGGAATCGGGAAATTCGGCCAGCCCCTTCTCGCGCATGAAATGGACGTTCTTGATCTCGACGTAGCAGTTTCCTTTGCGGGGGTCTTCGAGGAGGATGTCGATGCGGCTGTTGTGGCCATATTTGACCTCGCGACGCTGTGAGGCGTAGCCCTTGAGGGGGGCGATGCGGCTGGTCTCGATGGCCTCGGAGACGATACGGTTCGGCAGGCCGGTATTGATGCCAACGATCGTGGGTCCCGCGCCGGCGTCGTGCTCGACCATTTCCCAGGTGTGGCGGTATTTGCGGGTCGGGCTGTCGCTTTCGGAAAGCCAGATGCTGGCGCCGGGGGTGACGAGGCCCTTCATGGAACCGGTGTTGGCGCACGTCGCGGTGATGGTGGTGCCGTCTTCCAGTTCGACATCACACAAAAAGCGCTTATAGCGTTTGATCAGGCGCCCGCGTATCAGCGGTGTTGGGAAATCCATCAGTCTGCTCGCAGTGGCGGGAGGGAACGGTGGTGGACTAAACACCAAATGGCGGACAGGTGCGCAAGTGATTGACGTGCCGGGAGGCATTGAAATGGGGAGAAATCCAGATGGATGAGAGCGGCGGCGAGGCACAGGACGTCACGGCAGCGGTTTTGGTGATCGGGGACGAGATCCTGTCCGGGCGGACGAAGGACAAAAATATCGGCTACATCGCCGATCACTGCACGAGTATCGGGATCGCGCTCAAAGAGGTGCGGATTGTTCCCGATGAACCGGACGAAATCGTCGCTGCCGTCAATGCGCTCAGGGCCAAATACACCTACGTCTTCACCACCGGTGGGATCGGGCCGACGCACGACGACATCACGGCCGACTGCATCGCAGCCGCGTTCGGCGTGCCGATCGATGTCGATCAGCGTGCGCTCGATCTGATGTTGCCGCACTATGAGAAGCGCGGAGTGGAAGTGACCCCGGCGAGGCTGCGCATGGCGCGCATCCCGGAAGGCGCTGACCTCGTCGAGAACTCGATCTCGGTCGCGCCCGGCTTCATGATCGGCAACGTCATCACGATGGCCGGCATTCCCAACGTCATGCACGTGATGCTCGATGCGGTGACGCCGCGCCTCAAGAAGGGGCGGATGATGCATTCGAACGCGATTGATCTTAACCATCCGGAGGGGACGGTTGCGGATCTGCTCAAGGCGCATCAGGAGGCGTATCAGGATGTCGCGATGGGGAGTTATCCAACGATCCGGGATAATCGGCCGTGTACCCAGCTTGTGCTGCGCTCGACGGACGCCGAGCGGCTCGAGACGGCGACGGATGAACTGAAGCGGAAGCTCGATGAGAAGGGGTATCTCAGTTAATGAAATAGTCGAATTCACCGCAAGATCTTCAAGGTAACGTTAACCTTTTTGCAGGGTTCGAGTCGCAGTTCGAACTTATTTCCGGTGCATTCCCGCTCGGCCGGTGACCGTTTTTCGGTTGCCGGCTGAATTGTGTCTGACGTTGTTCATTGCGTGACGGGGGTCATTCATGACGAATGCCTGGGATACAACTTTTGCGTTCCTCAAGCCGCGGATGCTGGTGCGAGGATTATTCTCTGCGGTGGTCGTGACGGGGTTGTCGGCTGCCATGGTTGGCGGGGTGGCACCGTCGGGTGCTGCCGCCAAGACGCCGGGTAAGACGTACTGCTTCTTAGGGGTTTGCCACCGGGTTCTGACGCTGGCACAGACCAGGGCGCGGGTCGGCAAGAAGGCGACGGCGCTTGCTTCCTATTATGATGATTGCCGCAAGGATCGCTTCAATCCGTGTGGGTTGACGTCGTCCGGGACAGTGTTTCGGCCGGGGGCCGCGGACAATGCCGCGAGCCCGATCTATCCCAACGGGACGAAGCTGCTGGTGTTCAATCCCTCGAATGGACGCGCCGCGGTGGTGCGCATCGACAATGCGGGTCCCTATTGGGGCGGGCGGACGCTTGATCTGTCGCGGGCGGCCGCAGACAAGCTCGGGTTCCGCGGGGCGGGGGTGGCGCGGCTGACCGTGAAGGTGGTCAAGGCGCCAACACCCAGCGAGGCACGATATCGGCGCATGCGGCGCTATGAGCCCGTTAAAGGGTTCCTCGGCCAGTTCGATGGGATCGCAGAGGCTGCTGCGGCGGCGGGTTATGCGGCCCGTGTCATGACGGCAAGTTTGGGGGATGACCCCAACTGGGCGGGGTATGCCGCGAAGGCTGCGCCCGTGCTGCCCATCATGCTCGCGGCAGCGCCGGCGCCGTTGCCGGTGAAGCCTGGGCCTGCGTTCAAGCGTGATATCCGCAAGCTTGCATCCGAGGCGCGAGAGCGCCGCCTTGCGATTGCGCGCAAGCGGCGGGAAGCGGCGCGGCGGTTGGCTGTTGCGCAGGCGAAGGCTGCTGAAGAGGCGAAGGCTGCGGAACGGCGCCGCGTGGCGGCGGTTGCGCGAAAGCAGCGCCCTGCCGTTCAGCGCAAGGCCGCAACGCCCAAGGCAACTCCGGCCAAGCCACAGGTGGCTGCCGCGAAGCCGGCGAGTGACTCAGGGCAGACACAGCCGGCCCAGCGCACCGCCGCGACCGCGCAGCAACCGGCGTCTGCTGCGGCGGCCGCACCCGCCAGTGCGCCTGCGGCGCAGCCTGTCCGTCCGCGCACGGTGTGGCGGCGTGAGATCCTTGGCGTTGCGCAAAATGCCTCCTGATTTGGGCAACGCCTGTCGCGCAGGTTACGGTTTCGTCGGCCAATAGCGCTTGCGGATCTCCTGCTTATAGAGCTTGCCGTTGGCTTCGCGGGGCAGGTGCGGGTCGAAGTCGATGGAGCGCGGGCATTTGACCGGGCTCAGGCGGGCCCGGCAGAAGGCGATCAGCTCGTTGGCCAGGGCGGCGCCGGCCTGGCCGGGGTCGGCTGGCTGCACGACGGCTTTGACCTCTTCGCCCAAATCGGGATTGGGCACGCCGATGACGGCAACGTCGTAGACGGCGGGGTGGGTCGCGAGCACGTTCTCGGCTTCCTGCGGATAGATATTGACGCCACCGGAGATGATCGTGAAGGCGCGCCGGTCGGTCAGGTAGAGGTAGTCGTCGTGGTCGACGTAGCCGATGTCGCCGAGGGTGCTCCAGCCGTGCTTGTTATAGGAGCTGGCGGTTTTTTCCGGATCGTTGTGATAGGCGAATTTCGGGCCGCCTTCGAAGAAGACCGTGCCGGTGGTGCCGGGCGGGAGTTCGTTGCCGGCGTCATCGCAGATATGCAGCCGCCCGATCATGGCGCGGCCGACGGAGCCGGGGTGGGCGAGCCATTCCTCGCTCGTCAGCGCCGTCAGGCCGTTGCCTTCCGAGCCGCCGTAGTACTCGTGAATGATGGGTCCCCACCAATCGATCATGGCCTGCTTGACGGGGAGGGGGCAGGGGGCTGCGGCGTGGATGGCGAAGCGCAGCGATGAAAGGTCATAGCGGTCGCGCACTGTTTGCGGCAGGCGCAGGAGGCGAATGAAGTGCGTCGGCACCCATTGGGCGTGCGTCACGCGGTATCGCTCGATCAAGGCAAGGGCCTCTTCGGCGTCGAATTTCTCCATGATGACGGTGAGGCCGCCGGCGCGAATGGTCCTGAGGTTATAGCCGAGGGGGGCTGCGTGATAGAGGGGGGCGGGGGAGAGGTAGACCATCGCCTCGTCCATCTCGTAGCGCGCCATGGCTTCACGGTGGCCGGGGTGGGGGATGCCGAACGGTCCCTCAGGCAAGGGCTTGCGCACGCCTTTCGGCACGCCGGTGGTGCCGGATGAATAGAACATCTCGATGCCCTCTGACTGGTCGGCGATCGGCGTCGGGGGCATGGATGAGAGGGCGGCATCGAGGTCTTGGAAGCCGGAGGTTGGCGCATCGGCCATGAAGCGGCGGCCTGGTGGAACGTCATTCAGCGCCATGTGGTCGGCGGTGTCGGCCTTGGCGCGCGAGGTGATGAATACCTTTGCTCCTGAGTCGCGGACGATATAGTCGGCTTCGGGCGCGGTGAGGTGGGTTGCGAGCGGGGTGAGGCGCAGCCCCGCACGCAAGGCGCCCCAGACAATGGGCAGGTAGTGGAGCTGGTTTTCCATCAGCAGCGCGACACCATCACCGCGCTCAAGGCCAAGGCTGCGCAGGAGGTGGGCTGCGCGATTGGAATAGGCCTCCAACGCGCGGTAGCTCATGGTGGCGCCGCTACGGGCCATGACGATGGCTGTCCGCTCAGGTGTCGCCTGGGCATGAATGCCGGGATGGCGGGGGACGGGATCAGTCATGGGCGCGCTCCAGGGTTTGGCAGCGCACAGTCTAGACCGGCGATGATCCGGCGAGGAATCGGCAGGGTGATGGTCGCGCGGCGCGAATGGCTAGCGGATGCTGAGCGTTGGCATTTGCTGGGCTGCGTCGCCTGCATCCGGCGACAGGGCCGGGAACAGGTCGTAGTGGATATCGAGCGTGTCGAGGAAGGTTGCGATCAACTCGGCAAGGGGCTCGATCTCGATGATGCCGGCAAGGCGGAACTCATCCCCGATCGTTGTCGTGTCGGTGATTGTCAGGGTGCCGGCTTCGGCGGCGAGGACGCCGCGCTGGCGCAGATAGGCCAGTGCATCGCCGCCGCATTGGAAGGCGTGGCCGGTGCGGTCGGTGAAGGATTTGATGGCTTCATCCAGGGTCGCGGTGCCGGCGAGGAACAGGCGCGCGAAGGTTGCGAGGCGGTCATCGCTGGCAACGACGGCGCCGGTCAACGCACGGGCGCGCTCGACGTGGAGCAGGGCTGAGGCTTCGTGACGTTCGAGGAGGCGCACCCAGCCGGCCAGCGAGGGGCGCGGTGGTTCGGGCATCTGGGGATTGGCCGACGCCATCGGCGGGGTGACCGCACTCAGGTCTTCAATGGCCGCCAGCGTGGCGTCGAGATGCTCGGCGAGCAGGTAAACGGGCGTGTCGATCGGGGCCGTGGACGCAGTCATTACGGATTCCTTTGAGACGGACAGGACAACGCAACAACGCGAACAGACGAGAAAACGAGCGATCAGTGCTCTGATTCGGGGAAGAAAACCAAGGGCGGCGCCGGGCCGCCCTTGGTGTGGTTGGGATCAGAGGCGTATCAGCTACACCCGCTCGTGCCACCGCAGGTGTCGCATTTGAGGCAGGTGCCGTTGCGCACGAGCGTGAAGTTGCCGCACTCGCCGCACGATTCGCCCTCGTAGCCCTTGATGCGGGCTTCCGCGATGCGCTCCAGGGCAGGATCCGGCTTCAGCGCCAGGTTGCCGTGGGTGACCGTGGTGTCGGTGGTCGTGACGGTGGCCGTCACGACGCCGGAGGCGTCGAGGCTGGTCGTCTCGGAGACCGAGAAAGCCTGTGCGACGTCGCGTTGCAACGTGGCAACCGCTGGGGCGGCGGTTGGCGATGTGCCAGCCGACGGCGCGATGCCGATGCGGCCAACGAGGTTGCCGCGGGTGAAGCCGTGGCTGACGACCGCGGGGGCGACATGGGGCATCTCGGCTTCGCCGCCGCCCATCGCGGTGACCGACGTTTCGCCCGGGTCGACGTGGGCGAGGTCGTTGCGGCCGAGATAGGAGACCGCGAGCTCACGGAAGATGTAATCGAGGACGCTGGTTGCGTTCTTGATCGTGTCGTTGCCCTGCACCAGGCCCGATGGTTCGAAGCGGGTGAAGGTGAAGGCGTCGACGTACTCCTCAAGCGGCACGCCATACTGGAGGCCGAGCGAGATGGCGATGGCGAAGTTGTTCATCAACGAGCGGAAGGCGGCGCCTTCCTTGTGCATGTCGATGAAGATCTCGCCGATGCGGCCGTCTTCGTATTCACCGGTGGTGAGGTACACCTTGTGGCCGCCGACGACGGCTTTCTGGGTGTAGCCCTTGCGGCGGCCCGGCATCTTTTCGCGGCCACGCTCGATGAGCTTCTCGACAATGCGTTCCGCGGTGACGGCGGCCCGCGCGGCGGCCGGCTGGGAGGCCAGGACCTTTTCCATCATTTCCTCGGCGGCATCCTCGTCGTCGACGTCGTCGGCGAGGAGCTGCGAGTTGAGGGGCTGGGAGAGCTTGGAGCCGTCGCGATAGAGCGCGTTCGCCTTGATCGCCTTGCGCCAGGAGCGGGTGTAGGCGGCCTTGCAGTCCTCGACGGTCGCGACGTTCGGCATGTTGATCGTCTTGGAGATTGCGCCGGAGATGAACGGCTGGGAGGCCGCCATCATGTCGATGTGGGCGTTGACCGAGAGGAAACGCTTGCCTTTGCGGCCGCACGGGTTGGCGCAGTCGAAGACCGAGAGATGCTCGTCCTTGAGGTGGGGCGCGCCTTCCAGTGTCATGGCGCCACAGACGTGCTCGTTGGCCGCTTCGATGTCCTGCTTCGAGAAGCCCAGATGGGTCAGGAGATCGAAGGCCGGGTCGTCGAGTTTTTCAGCCGGCACCTTGAGTGTGCCGGTGAGGAACTCGTCGCCGAGGCTCCAACGGTTGAAGACGAACTTGATGTCGAAGGCCGACTTCAAGGTGCCTTCGAGCTTTGCGAGGATCTCGTCGGTGAAGCCCTTGGCCTTCAGGGTCGTGTGATTGATGGCCGGCGCCTGGGCCAGCGAGGCGTGGCCGACGGCGTAGGCCTCCATCTCGGCGATCTGGGCTTCGGTGTAGCCGAGGCGCTTGAGGGCTGCGGGGGCGACGCGGTTGATGATCTTGAAGTAGCCGCCGCCAGCGAGCTTCTTGAACTTGACCAGGGCGAAGTCGGGCTCGATGCCGGTGGTGTCGCAATCCATGACGAGGCCGATCGTGCCGGTGGGCGCGATGACGGTCGCCTGGGCATTGCGGAAGCCGTACTGCTGGCCGAGTTCGATGGCCTTGTCCCAGACGCGGGTTGCGGCTGCGATGAGGCGGGGGTCGGTGCAGTTGGCGTGGTCGAGGGGGACCGGCAGTGTCGAGAGTTGCTCGTAGCCGGTGGTCTCGCCGTAGGCTGCTCTGCGGTGATTGCGGATGACGCGGAGCATGTCAGAGGCGTTTTCCGCATAACCCGGGAAGGCGCCCTGTTCGCGGGCAATCTCAGCCGACGTCCAATAGGCGGTGCCGGTCATGATCGCGGTGATGGCGCCGCAGATGGCGCGGCCCTGGTCCGAATCGTAGGAGAGGCCGGAGGCCATCAACAGACCGCCGATGTTGGCGAAGCCGAGGCCCAAGGTGCGGTAGCGATAGGAGAGTTCCGCGATTTCCTTGGACGGGAACTGGGCCATCAGCACCGAGATCTCGAGGACGACCGTCCAGAGGCGGCAGGCGTGCTCGAACATCTCGACGTCGAACGAGCCATCGGCGCGCTGGAACTGCATGAGGTTCAGCGAGGCGAGGTTGCACGCCGTGTCGTCGAGGAACATGTACTCGGAGCACGGGTTCGACGCGCGGATCGGGCCGGACTGCGGGCAGGTGTGCCAGTCGTTGATGGTGGTGTGGAACTGAATGCCCGGGTCGGCGGAGGCCCAGGCGGCGTAGCCGATCTGATCCCACAGGTCGCGGGCGGATATTTCCTTGACGACGTCGCCGGTGGTGCGGGCCGTGAGCTGCCAGTCGCCATCGTTCTCGACGGCGCTGAGGAACTCGTCGGTGACGCGGACGGAGTTGTTCGAATTCTGGCCGGCAACGGTCAGATAGGCTTCCGAATCCCAGTCGGTGTCGTAGGTCGCGAACTTGATGTCCTTGTAGCCCTGGCGGGCGAACTGGATGATGCGCTGGGTGTAGTTGTCGGGCACGTGGTCGCGCTTGGCGTCCTTGATGGCGCGCTTCAGGGCCGGGTTCTTTTTCGGGTCGAAGCAGTCTTCGCCTTCGCCTTCACAGTTGACACATGCCTTCATGACGGCCTTGAGCCGCTTCTGGCAGATGATCGAACCGGTGACGAGGGCGGCCACCTTCTGTTCTTCCTTCACCTTCCAGTCGATGTATTCCTCGATGTCGGGGTGATCGACGTCGACGACGACCATCTTGGCCGCGCGCCGGGTGGTGCCACCTGACTTGATGGCGCCGGCGGCGCGGTCACCGATCTTGAGGAAGCTCATCAGGCCCGACGACTTGCCGCCGCCAGACAGGCGCTCGTTGGCGGCGCGGAGCTTGGAGAAGTTGGTGCCGGTGCCGGAGCCATACTTGAAGAGGCGGGCTTCACGCACCCAAAGGTCCATGATGCCGCTGTCGCCGACGAGATCATCCTCGATCGACTGGATGAAGCAGGCGTGGGGCTGGGGGTGTTCGTAGGCCGACGTCGAGGCTGTGAGTTCGCCGGTTTCGTGGTCGACGTAATAGTGGCCCTGGCCGGGGCCGTCGATGCCGTAGGCCCAGTGCAGGCCGGTGTTGAACCACTGCGGCGAGTTCGGCGCGCCGAACTGGGAGGCCAGCATGTAGCGGTGTTCGTCAAAGAAGGCGCGGGCGTCTTCCTCGGTCGAGAAGTAGCCGCCCTTCCAGCCCCAGTAGGTCCAGGTGCCGGCGAGGCGATCGAAGATCTGGCGCGAGTCTGTTTCACCCGTGAAGCGTTCTTCTGGCGCAAGATCCTTGAGGGCTTCGTGGTCGGGGGCCGAACGCCAAAGCCAGGCGGGGACCGTGTTTTCCTCGACGCGCTTCAGGCGGGCGGGAACACCGGCCTTGCGGAAATACTTCTGGGCCAGAATGTCGGCAGCAACCTGGGAGAAGTTTTCCGGCACCATGAAGTTTTCGAGCTGGAAGACAACCGAACCGTCTGGATTGCGGATCTCGCTCGTTGCCTTGCGGAACGGGACCTTGTCGTAGGGAGACTTGCCAGCTTCAGTAAAGCGCCGTGTAATTTTCATGTGTCTGCTGCCTGTCGGATCCTGGTTAAGGAGTTTGGTGCCAACGCAAACAACGCATGTGACCGGACACGATTTGATTTCCGCGCCTGAGGGTCTGATCCAACGCGAACGGGCCGGATCAGGAGACGCAACGTTTCTTGATTGTTTGCCGGGAGACGCACGGCGACCTGGGCAATGCGGGATTACAGCCCACGCCTGCTTGGGTTCGGTATGAGCGGCGCGGGACGACTTGCGCCGAATGAGGAACTTGAACCGGAGACGCGCCGCGCAAAGCGATCCGACGTCATCTGGCAGGAACTCATTCTTCGGTGATTCTGCTGGTCGGTGGCAAAGGTTTTGTATGTTGCGTCTGCTACAGCTACTAGATGTTGGGTTTGCTGGGTGTAAGAGGTGGAAAACTGGTGGGTGAATGACGTTCCAATTCCAGCAAAGTTCCCATGATCCGGTGCTCTATGTTGGCAAGGCGCAAATCGCGGGGCAGGTGGTAAAGCTATGTCGATTCCGAGACTGGCGATGTGGCATGAATGTCGCTGCCGGGCAGGTATGGACACAGGGCGGCCTCGGGGGTAAGTCGGGGGACGTGATCAAGCCGGAAAGGGCGGCCATGAGCATATTGAGCGAGATCTTCTGCTGGTGGGGTGGCAACACCTGGGGCACCCGATGGACGATCGCCAAACACGGACGCTTCGTGGGGGAAGATTCCCTCGGCAACCGCTATTATGTCCAAAAGACGGGCAATGGGCCGCTTGGAAAGCCACGGCGCTGGGTGGTCTACAAGAACCAGTCTGAAGCCTCCCTCATTCCGCCGGAATGGCATCAGTGGATGCACTATACGGTCGATACGCCGCCAACCGAGGTGGCATACCAAGAGCGCCCATGGGAGAAGCCGCACCGCCCGAACATGACAGGCACATCGGAAGCGTATCGGCCGGATGGCTCGATCCTGACGCCCGCCGAGCGCCCGGCTGCGACCGGCGACTATCAGGCCTGGCGGCCGGATTGAGTGGTGGCCGGCCGGCTTGTGGGCCGGGGCGGGGTTCGAATCGGATAAGTTCCCGCCCGGCTGTCGGGCCATTCGTGGTCTGGGGCAGTTATGATCGCGGCAGCTATCATGACGGCATCCATTGTTGCGGGGTGAGGAATGATCGCATTTCGGTCATTTCGCTCTGCCACCTGATGGGCTGCGTGTGAGCGCGCGGGCGAATTCGAGAGACTGGACGCGGCAATGAGATTTGATGTGACGCGCAGCACGGGATTTTTGACGATTGCGGCAGCGTTGCTTGTGATAGGGCCTGCGATTGCAGCGGCGCAGAGCCAGACGGCCGCGCTCAGGATCGAAAACAAGGTCGCGGTCTTTTCCGCCCTCGACAAGGTGACGGCGCGGATTTCCAAGATTGAGGTTCCGCTCAACGAGACGGTGCAGTTCGGGTCGCTCAAGGTGACGCCGCGGGCCTGCTATTCGCGGCCTGCAACAGAGCGGCCGAAGACGACAAGCTTCGTTGAAGTGTCGGAAGTGCAACTCGAGGGCGCGGAGCAGAAGATCTTCTCGGGATGGATGTTTGCGGAAAGCCCCGGTCTGAATGCGGTGGAACATCCGGTGTTCGATGTCTGGCTGACCGACTGCACGGGCGGAGCGGAGCCGCGTCAGGCGGCGCGCGGGGCGGACGTGGACGGAGAGGGTGCTGCGCCGGTGCGGCGCCAGCGGCGGGTGCGGCGCTGATCTGATCGGGCGCGCAGGTGGCCGGTCGGGCGCCAAGTCCGAGCCGGCTTTATTACTTCAGACATCGACAATTCTGCAGGTATGCGGATGGTGAGCCGGCGCGGTTCACGCGTCAGGGCGCGCGTTGTCGCGGATGATGCGGATGATTTCGTCAGGGGGCGCGTCGGGCGCCAGGCGATTGAAATCGGCTTCCGTCATGAGGGCATGATTGAGGCGGGTGTGGAACTCGCTGCGCGGGATCTCCTCGGCGCCAAAGCTTTTGAGATGACCTGTGATGAACTGTGTGTCGAGCAAGGAGAAGCCGCCGGTGATGAGGCGGGCACACAGGTACATCAGCGCGACCTTCGAGGCATCGCGCTCGGTGGAGAACATGCTTTCCCCGAAAAAGGCGCCCTTGAGGGCGACGCCATAGAGGCCGCCCACGAGCTTGTCGTCCTGATAAACCTCGATGGTGTGGCAGTGGCCGCTTGCGAACAGGTCGCCATAGAGTTCCCGGATGCGGGTGTTGATCCAGGTTGACTGGCGGTCGGGGGAGGGGGCGGCGCAGCCATCGATGATGGCGTGATAGTCGGTGTCGATGCGCACGTCGAAGGGGCGTTGGCGAATGGTGCGGGCGAGGCGGCGCGAGAGGTGGATGGCATCGAGGGGGAGGGCGCCGCGGTGATCCGGGTCGATCCAGTAGAGATTGGGATCGTCGGCGCTTTCGGCCATCGGGAAGATGCCGCAGGCGTAGGCGCGCAAGAGGACGTCGGCGGAAATCTCGTAGAGGGGTTGGTCTGATGGCGTTGTCATCGGCGTGCGCGTCCTGGTTGGATGCCTTTTCGCGTCTTGGCCATCTTGGCGCGGTCTGATCCGGCCTCAGGAACTATTCTTTCGCGGCCAGATAGTTTTCAAGCCAGTGGATGTCGTACATGCCGTTGGCAATATCCTGCTCGCCGAGGAGATCCTGGAACAGGGGAATTGTGGTCTCAATCCCGTCGATGACGAATTCGGAGAGACACCGGCGCAGGCGCATCAGGCATTCGTTGCGGGTCTGGCCGTGGACGATCAGTTTGCCGATCAGGCTGTCGTAGTAGGGGGGGATGCGGTAGCCCTGATAGGCGCCGGAATCGACCCTGACGCCGAGCCCGCCGGGGGGGTGCCAATAGGTGATTTCGCCGGGGGAGGGGCGGAAGGTGTGGGGGTGTTCGGCGTTGATGCGGCACTCGATCGCGTGGCCGGAGAACTTGACGTCATCCTGGGTGAGGCTTAGCGGCGCGCCGGATGCGATGCGCAGTTGCTCGATGACGAGATCGAGGCCGGTGATCATTTCGGTGATGGGGTGTTCGACCTGGAGGCGGGTATTCATTTCAATGAAATAGAATTCGCCGTTCTCGTAGAGGAATTCGACGGTTCCAGCGCCGCGGTACTTCAGTCGGCTCATGGCTTTCGAGACGATGTTGCCAATGCGTGAGCGCGCTTCGTCGTTGAGGGCTGGGGAGGGGGCTTCCTCCAGCACCTTCTGGTGGCGGCGTTGCAGGGAGCAGTCGCGCTCGCCAAGATGGATGGCGTTGCCGCGGCCGTCGCCGAACACCTGGATTTCGATGTGGCGCGGCTTTTCGAGGTATTTTTCGATATAAACGGCGTCATCACCGAAGGCGGCCTTGGCTTCGCTGCGCGCGGTGGTGAAGGCTTGTTCGAGGTCGTCCGGCGTCAGGGCCACTTTCATGCCGCGCCCGCCACCGCCGCTGGCGGCCTTGATCAAGACGGGGAAGCGCATGTCTTTTGCGATGCGCCGGGCGTCTTCGATGGTGTCGACTGCGCCCTTGGAGCCGGGGACGACGGGAATGCCGAGGCGCTGGGCGGTTTCCTTGGCCGCGATCTTGTCGCCCATCGTGCGGATATGTTCCGAGGTGGGGCCGATGAAGGTGACGCGGTGATCTTCGAGAATTTCAGCAAAGCGGGCATTCTCGGAGAGGAAGCCGTAGCCGGGGTGGACGGCGTCGGCGCCGGTAATTTCGCAAGCGGCCAGGAGGCTTGGAATGTTGAGGTAGCTGTCGGCGGAACGCGGGGGGCCAATGCACACGCTCTCGTCGGCGAGGCGAACGTGCATGGCGTCGGCGTCAGCGGTTGAGTGCACAGCAACGGTCGCGATGCCGAGCTCCTTGCAGGCCCGCTGGATGCGCAGAGCGATTTCGCCGCGATTTGCGATCAGGACTTTGTCGAACATTGCCGTTCCTGTGTCAGAACCCAGCTTGATTACCTCGATCGGGGCCATTGGTCGGGCGAATGGTGTGGCCCGTGGTGCGGCCTGCGGACCCGTGGCGGCTGGGTCGTGAGGGGCCGCGCATACATCGCCCGATGGTTGTCATTCGATGACGACGAGGGGCTCACCGTACTCAACGGGCTGGCCGTTCTCGACCAGGATCTGGGTCACGGTGCCGGATTTCGGCGCGGGGATGTGGTTCATCGTTTTCATGGCTTCGATGATCAGCAACGTCTGGCCTTCGGTGACGCGGGCGCCGACTTCGATGAAGGCGGGCGCGTCGGGCTCGGGACAGGTATAGATGGTGCCGACCATGGGGGACTTGATGGCGCCGGCCGGGGCCCCGGTCTCGGGCGCGACGGCCGGGACAACGGGTGCAGATGGGGCGGGGCTCGGGGCAGGCTGCGGCAGGGCGGGTGCCAGTGCGGTCACCTGGGCATGACGCGCCACGCGGATCTTGAGGCCCGACTTCTCGATTTCGATCTCAGTGAGACCGGTCTCATTCAAAAGCGTCGCGAGGTCCCGGATCAGGGCCTGCTCGCTGCTCGAGGGAAGCTGCTCGTGCTTTTCTTTGGCCATTTTGCTCGTTCGTGCGCGCGGTTGGGCAGTCATCGGCTCACTACTCTGCCAGTTTTGACCGGTCTGCAAATTTTGGACCTGACAGGGTTATGTCTCGTTTGGTCGTGCCTGGCGGTCGTTGTGTAGCGCGGGCAACCATTCCCTTAACGGTGCTCGCCGTTGGGGGTTAACGGGCCCTGTGGACGGGAACGGTTAGCAGGTTTGGGGGCTGGTGGAAAGCGGACTGGGGCCGGGACGTGCAAAAGGGGCTGCAACACGGCCTCCAAAACCCGGGGCGCGTGGTGCAGCTTGGCCAATGGCCTGAGGTCTGCTGGACGGATCGACCTGCGAGGGAGCAGGTCGCCGAACCAGATTTTCAGCAGACTTTGCAACCGTCCTTGCGGATTTCGGCCACCAGCGCGGTCAGTTCGTCGGCGGGCAGGTAGCCGTAATTTACCTTGGAGTCGACAATAAAGGCGGGGGTGCCCTGCATTCCGAGAGCTTGTGCAACCTGGGTGTTTTCGGCAAGCACCTGGTCATACAGCGGGTTTTCCATCTCACGCTTCAGCGCATCGACGTCCAATCCCACCGTTTTGGCGATTTCAAAGGTATTGTCTTTCGTGACCTGGCGCTGCTTCATCAGCGCTTGATGGAATTCCCAGTATTTGCCCTGTTTTTTTGAGGCGAGGGCGGCCTTGGCGGCGAACTGGGAATGCTCACCGAAGATCGGGAACTCCTTCATCACGAAACGGATGTTGGGGTCTGCGGCCGACATCTTATTGATCTCGTCGAGGGCGCGTTTGCACCAGCCGCAGTTGTAGTCGAAGAACTCGACGATGGTGATGTCGGCGTCCTTTTTGCCCAGTACGAAATCGTGGGGTGAGCGGAAGATCTGCTCTTTCTGGTCGACCAGGGTCTTGTTGCGAGTGGCTTCCTCTTCCGTTTTGCGGCGCTTTTCGAGCTCCTGGGACACTTCGACCAGAATTTCGGGGTGGGTGAGGAGATAATCGCGCACAAGCTGGCCGATCTCGGCCTTTTGTTCGGCGCTGAAGAGGCTGGTGTTCTTTTCGGCAGCCGTCGCTGGGATGGCGGCGGCCAGTCCAAGGGCGAGGGTCGCGGTGACGGCAACTGTCGTCACGCTCCGAATGAGGCCTGAAGCCCAGGAAAAGCTAGGGCGAAGGCTCGCGACGGCGGTTGCGGGGGAAAGGGTCATGGACGGAGCGTCTCCGGTTGTGATCTCAGGCGACAGGATCGAGCGTCCCATGAGTCGATGTGATGCGTTGTTGGTTTGCGACTAGCAGAATAGGACGCCAAAGATATGGCAATTGGGACATAGCTGTATCTGAGCCGATTTTGAAGGTCCGACTCAAGCCGCGGCCGGGATTATTCTTAGCTGAGGCGCTGAGTCGCTGGGGCTCGGGGATTTCGGGGCTCTTTGCGTGAGGGGGTGGTGCAGCGGGTTTACGCGCAGGGCGTATCATTCCTCGGGGCGGAATTCGATGATTTCGTCCATGCGCCGCCAGGTGGCGGTGCCCTTCTTGAGGGCGGATTTCGCGCGCTTTGCAAAAATAACCGCCTGTTCGACGTTGCCGCCGGAAAAATGCGCTTCGGCGATGGCCGCGTCGGCTTCGGGGCGGCGGCCGAGACGGTAATAGGCATCGGCCAATGCGCGATAGGTCGCAGGCTTGGGGTCTTCGTTGCGCTGGTCGTCGCGGATGGTGCGCTTGAGTTCGCTGAGGGCGGCTTTCGTGGTGTCGGGGGTGTTGACTGCCAACAGGGCGCGGGAAAGCTGGGTGCGGATCAGGGTCGAGTTGGGGTCGAGTTTGAGCGCCTTGCGGAACGCCTCGATGGCTGGGCGTGAACGGCCGGAGCGCATCAGGAAGTCGCCGCGCAATTCCCAGAAGTAGGGATATTGGGGCTGCATCTGGAGGAGCTGATCAACCTGGGCGAGCGCGTTTTCAAGTCCCTGCGGGCCGCCACGGAAGAAGGTTGCGATCGCGCGGGCATAGCGGGCGGGAATTGAATTGTCCGAGGTTGGATAGCGGTTGAAGACGGTGGCAGGTGATTCGAGGTAGCCCGAAAGCTTGGCGCGCATCATGTCGTGGCGCAGTTGGAGGCGGGCGGGGTCGCGCTTGCCGTAGTGGGGGCTTTTCTGGACGCGGTCGCGCAGGAGGGCGAGGCGGTCGGTTGCGACGGGGTGGGAGCGCACAAACGGGTCCTGGTTGCGCGCGGAAATGAACTCCTGACGCTGAAAGCGCTCGAACGTCTCGAGCATGCCGCGGCCGGATTGTCCGGTCATGTCGAGGTAGCGCAGGCCGCGCTGGTCGGCGGAGGCTTCCTGGGCGCGGCGTTCGGCAAGGAGGGAGCGCATGACAAGCTCGTCGCCAGCGGCGACCGCGGCGCCGCCGGCGCCGGCGATGGCAGCGCCGATGCCAAGGATGCGCATCAGGATAATTTTGGTCTGGTCGCGGCGGATGCGCTCGCGCAGCGCGGCCATGTCGCCACCGGCGATGTGGCCGGCTTCGTGCGCGATGATGCCGATCAACTGGTTCGGTGTTTCCGATTGGGTGAGGGCTGCGGTGTGCATGTAGATGTTTTTGCCGTCGACGACGAAGGCGTTGAAAATGTTCGACCGGACAATGCGCACGGTGATGCGTCCGCCGCCGAGGCCGGCCGCCTCGAAAATCGGATTGGCATAGTCATTCAGCAGGCGTTCGATTTCACGGTCGCGGATGAGGGGCAGGGATTGGGCGGCGACCGGCGTGGGGGGCAGGGCTGCGGTGAGCGCAAGCGAGACAACAAGCCCGGCCACGAGGAAGCGGCCGGCACCCAGGGAGCCCGGTCGCGCCTGCCTTGGTTTCGGGCGGGCAGATTGTTCCCGCTGAGCCATGACCTCTCCCTTCAGGTTATGATTGCGGCGCCAAGAACGTGGGGACGGGCGACGGCTGCACGCCAGATCCCAGTTTGCGTTATTCAGGGTCGCGTCATTCCGGTGTGCCTCATCCCAGTTTGCCTCATCCCAGTTTGCCCCATCCCGGCTTGCCTCAGTGCGGTGTTACGGCGATGTGCCTCGACTTGCTGGTCCCTGGGTCTGCTATGATGTGCAAGCCGCAAGGTGGGGGATGTGTTCACCATAAGATAGTTGGGATGAGACGATCCACCAACCGTCTCTGGGCAAGGAAACCCCAGCAAAGCGATTTTGTCCGGTCCACCGACTAAGCTTATTTAGGGCAAGATCGTGACGGAGCGGGGCATTGGCCCACACGAATGACGGGCCTACACGAAGATGTGTACGCCCGGCGGCGAGATGCCGGTGTTCACCAGTCACATGAGCCAGCCATATGAGGAAGAGGGCGATATGAGCGAGCAAAACGCAAGGGGAAGCGCGGGGCTCATGGCTGCCCAGCGCAGTGAGATCGCGTCTTTCATGGTGATGGATGTCATGGCGGCTGCGGCCCGGCTTGAAGCAGCGGGGCGATCCATCATTCATCTCGAGGTCGGACAGCCGGGGACCGGGGCGCCGCGGGCGGCACGGGAGGCGGCCAAACGCGCGATCGATGGCGGGCCGCTCGGCTATACGCTGGCGCTTGGCATGCCGGCACTCAGGGAGCGGCTGGCGCAACATTATCAAGATACCTATGGCGTGTCGGTCTCGCCGGAGCGGATCGTCATCACCAACGGATCGTCGGCAGGGTTCGTCCTTGCGTTTCTGGCTTTGTTCAATGCAGGCGACCCGGTCGCCGTGCCGTCGCCCGGCTATCCCTGCTACCGCAATATTCTGACCGCGCTTTCCCAGCCCTACGTGTCGATTGAGACGGATGAGGGGGGGCGCTGGATGCCGACGCTGGCGCAGATCGAGGCGGCAGGTGATATCCGGGGGTTGTTGATTGCGAGCCCGAACAACCCGACGGGGACGATGATTGAACCGGACCGGCTGGATCAAATCGTTGACTGGTGCGTTGCATCGGGGCGGTGGTTCATTTCCGATGAAATCTATCATGGGCTGACCTTCGGGCAGCCGGCGCGCACGGCGCTCAGCCGCTCGCAAGACGTCGTGGTCATCAATAGTTTCTCGAAATACTTCTCGATGACGGGGTGGCGGGTCGGCTGGCTGGTTGTGCCGGAGGGGCTGGTGGCGGCGTTTGAGCGGCTTGCGCAGAACCTGTTCATTTGTGCGCCGGCGGTTTCGCAGGCAGCCGCGCTCGGCGCCTTTGAGGGCCTTGATGAGCTCAATGAGAACGTTGCGAAATATGCGCGGAACCGGGCGTTCCTGATGGAAAACCTGCCAGGGGTCGGGTTCGACCGGCTGGTGCCGGCCGATGGCGGTTTCTACCTCTACGCAGACGTCAGCCGGTTCAGCGATGACAGTCTGGCGTTCTCAGGCGAGATGCTGCAGGAGACCGGGGTTGCGGCGACGTCCGGCTTTGATTTTGATGAGACGCGGGGGCGGCACTACCTTCGGTTTTCCTATGCCGGGCGGCATGAGGATATGCACGAGGCGGTTGAACGGTTGTCGCGCTGGGAGCGGCTCAAGGGCTAAGCTGCACTGGGGTTACCTGGCAGTGGAGGTAAGGCAAAGAAACGGGCCGGCGTTGATTTAACGCCGGCCCGTTTGCTTGATCAGGACTAACCGGTTGGATCAGCCGCCAAACTGGCGTTGCCACCAGCCGCGCCGGGCCGGCTTTTGCTCGGACGTGGCGGCTGCGCCTTGATCGCCTGCGCTGTCGCCGTCGTTCGTGGTGTCGGAGCCGTTTGGACCAACCACCACACGCTGGATAACGGGTTCGCTGGCGACGGGCTGTGAGCGGGCTGCGCGGTCTCCTGCGGGCTCAGGTTGCGGCTCTGGCTCGGCTCAGGTTGCGGCTCAGGTTGCGGCTCAGCGATGCTGGCGGGCTCTTCTATCGATGGCGCGGTAGCGACCGCTGCGGGTTCGGCGGGGGGCGCTTCCGGCTCGGGGGCGTGGGCAGCAACCGGTTCGGGCGCCACTTCTGGCTCCGAGTTTGGCTGCGGTTCTGGTGCCGCCGGTGGTTCGGCTGCTGCGGCTGCGGGTTCGATGATCGCAGCCGTCTCGATGATGGCTGTCGGTGGTTCATCGAGGCGCTCAAGGCGGGCCATGAGCGAGGTTTCTTCGGGACGTCCAGAGTCGCCGTTGTCGTCGCTGGTCATGACAGGGGCGCTGTCATGCTCGGCGGCGGGGGATGCTGCGGCGGCGGCCGGTGTCTCCCACCCATCGTTGGCGGGTTGCGTGGTCTCGTCTGCTTCGGGCGTCTCGCCGTTGCGAGCGTTGGCACCGTCCGCCAAGTCGGGCTGGTCGGCGCCGGGCACGGCGAGGGCGGGGAGCGCTGCATCGCCGCGTTGTTCGCGATGGCGGCGTCCGCCGCGGCGGCCACGACGGCGCGACCGGCGTGAGCGGCGTTCGCTATCGTCTTCACCGTTGCTCTCGTCCGCCTGGTTGTCCTCGGCGGGGGGGGCTGCGGTCGCGACTTCGCTGACTTCCTCAGACTGGTTGTCGTCGGTTGGATCGCGTCTCGTCTGGCGGTTGTCGTCGCGGCGGCCACCGCGGCGGCGGCGCCGGCGTGTCCGGCCCTCAGCGGGCTCTTCTTCGCTGCTCTGGTCGTCATTGTCGGCGCGGCGCGGCTCGAAGCCGGCGTCGATATTGACGGCGTCCTGGTGGACCGGGAGCAGGCGCTCGACGTCTTCGCTCATCCATTCGATGGCGAAGTTCGCACCGTGATGCTTGTCACTGGCGCGGACATGAATGACGACGCCATAACGGCGTTCGAGTTCCTGGATGAACGCACGCTTCTGATTGAGGAGGTAGAGGGCGACGTCGGCGGAACACAGCGCCACACAGGAGCGGATCTTGCCGGCGAGGTAGTTGTCTTCGAGGCCGCGGAGAACGGCGAGGGAGACCGATTCGGTTGAACGCACGATGCCGCTGCCCTGGCAGTGGGTGCAGGGCATGGTGGAGCCCTCCAGGACGCCGGTGCGCAGACGCTGGCGCGACATCTCGAGCAGGCCGAAGTGCGAGATGCGGCCAAGCTGGATGCGGGCGCGGTCGGTCTTGAGGCAGTCCTTGAGCTTGCGTTCGACGGCGCGGTTGTTGCGCTTTTCGTCCATGTCGATGAAATCGACGACGATCAGGCCGGCGAGGTCGCGCAGCTTCAATTGCCGGGACAGTTCTTCTGCGGCTTCGAGGTTGGTGTTGAGGGCTGTTTCCTCGATCGAGAATTCGCGCGTGGACTTGCCGGAGTTGACGTCGACGGCGACCAGGGCTTCGGTCTGGTTGATCACGAGGTAGCCGCCCGAGCGCAGTTGTACGACCGGGCTGAACATCGCATTCAGCTGTTGTTCGATGCGGTATTTGGCAAAAAGTGACTGGGCGTCTTCGTGAAGGATCACGTTCTTGGCGTGGCTCGGCATGAGCATCTTCATGAAGCCCTTGGCTTCCTTGTAGGCTTCATCGCCGGCGACGACGATTTCGTCGGTGTCCTTCGTGTAGAGGTCTCGGATCGAGCGCTTGATGAGATTGCCTTCCTCATAGACGAGGGAGGGGGCGGTCGATTCCAGGGTCAGGTTGCGGACGTTCTCCCACAGGCGCAGGAGGTATTCGAAGTCGCGCTTGATTTCCTGCTTGGTGCGGGCGGCGCCGGCCGTGCGGATGATCAAGCCCATGCCCTCGGGCACGTCGAGTTCCTGGGCGATTGATTTGAGGCGCTTGCGGTCCTGGACGTTGGTGATCTTGCGCGAGATGCCGCCGCCACGGGCGGTGTTCGGCATCAGGACCGTATAGCGGCCTGCGAGCGACAGGTAGGTGGTGAGGGCTGCGCCCTTGTTGCCGCGCTCTTCCTTGACGACCTGGATCAGGACGATCTGGCGGCGCTTGACGACTTCCTGGATCTTGTAATGGCGCGCACGACGGGGGGGACGCGACCGCTGCTTGGCGCGCGGTGCGGTTTCGGCAACGGCTTCTTCGTCGTCGTTGTCGGCTGAGCCGCGGGCAACTTCTTCGTCGTCGTCTTCGTCCGTGTCGTCGTCGTTCAGGCTCTCGACCTGGTCGCTGTCATCGTGGTTGTCGTCGCCATCCGTGTCATCGTCATCGTCAGCTTCATCGTCGTCGTAGGCGTCAGAGGGGACAGATGAGGTGATGTGGACCCGCGTTTCGTCTGCATCCTGCGGCGCCTCGGCATGGCGGACGTCGTCGGCGGATGAGGCGGCTGCAAGGGGGATGCTGCCTGCGGCATCGGCGTCGGACGTCTCCTCGGACGCAGGCTGGGTGTCAGGTGCGCCGTCCTGTTCGGGCGGCAGGAGCCCGGTGACGTCGATGGCGTTTTGTTCCAGCGCCTCGGTCAGCTCTGCGTCCTGGTCGTCGCCGTCATCGTCGGCTGTGCTGGCATCGGCGCTCAGTCGGTCGCGGTCGTTGCCGTCGTCATCGTTGGCGTGTGCCGAGATGGTGTCGTCGTCGGTGTCTGAGACATCGTTGTCCGAGCCATCGCCGGCATCATCGACGTCGTCATCATCGGCACTTGCTTCGGCTTCGGAGACGTCGTCTTCGTCGTCGGCCTCGTCCTGGGCGCGGAGACGGCGCTGTTCGGCCAGTTCCTCATCGAGGAGGGCCTGACGGTCGGCATGGGGGATCTGGTAGTAATCCGGGTGGATCTCAGCAAAGGCGAGGAAGCCGTGACGGTTCCCGCCGTAGTCGACGAACGCGGCCTGAAGGGACGGTTCGACGCGGGTGATCTTGGCGAGATATATGCTGCCGCGGAGCAGTTTGCGCGCCGCGGATTCGTAGTCGAATTCCTCTACCCGGTTTTCGCGAAGCACCACGACCCGGGTCTCTTCCGGGTGAGTGGCGTCGATAAGCATCTTGTTGTTCGACATAAATAGGATTCCTGCGCGGTGTCGCCGGCGCGCGCCGTTCCCGACTTCGGCGAGAGATGCCGTTGGGGGGGCGCTGCGGGGGCGGGCCGCATCAAAGGTGGATGTTCTTGGGCTTGTTCGGAAAGGAGTGCGAAGCAGCGGATTGCCGCCGTTCCGGCCGCAGGCGTCGAGATCAGGTCGGCAGTGATCGGGGCGTGGCTCATGGCGAGCCATCCATTAAACGGTTCGATCGGTTGCCGGGTTGGCTGTGTCGTCCTGATTTCGCAAGCGCCCATTAGTTTGTTCACGTGCAGGCCGGTTTGAGCGGCACCGCGGTTAGGGCTCCGTTGAGGGAGCAAAATGTGCAGCAATCGCTGCATGAACCTGCCTGGCGGCACCCCTTTCCAGGGTCGGCTGCGCCAAGGCGAGAAACTTAGTGGTCGGCCGTTGGGCACTCTGCCCGGTCGATCGCCGTCAGGTGACGACGCGGCCGCAAAGATCGCCTTTCGGGTCGTAACGGCCGTCGGCCGGCTCACGCCCAGAGCGAAGTTGTGGCTATTCGGTAACGCCGCTTTGGCAACTCATTCAATTCTGCGCGGAGAAGCTCAGTCAAAAAGAAGATTCGCGCAACAAAAGCTGCCATATTACTCAAGCGAATGCGCGGGCACTCACCGTCACCACAGCTTCATCTTTACGGCCTTGGAGGATGCGACGCAAGCAGCTTATGCCTGCGTTGCAGGAAACCGACACACGATGCAACAGAGTGTGAATGCTCCGGAAAAAGATATGGTTAACCGCGGCGCCAATGGCGACGCCGGTGCCGCTGTCGGTGCGCGAATGCGTCGGTTCTGGGGATTCTGGGTCGGGTGGACGGTGTTCGCGATGGCGTTTGCGCTTGCGAACGACGTGCGGGCGCAGGGGGGCGGGGGGCGCAGCGCGGCGGCCCCGGTGGTGGTCGAGCTGAGTGTTTTGCCCGGCATCGACCGGTCACGGATCGAGTTCGTCTCGGTCGGCAAGGTCAGCCCGCAGGTCTATCAGGTGGGTAGTCCGGATCGTCTGGTGATCGATGTTCAGGATATTTCCTTCCGCCTTCCAAGGTCGGTGGTGGCGGCCAGTGGCGGTCTCGTCCGGGATGTGCGGTTTGGGCAACTCGATGCGCGGCGCGGGCGGATCGTCGCCGATATCGGGCCCGGGACGGAAGTTCAATCGGTTTCAAATCAGCATCTGCGCGGCGATCTTTACCGTGTGCGGATCGATCTTGGGTTGAGCGGGCCGGCGCAAGGGGCAGTGGCGGCCGCGGCACTCGCAGGGGGGGCGGCGTTGCAAGCGCCGCTCGGCCAGCCGGCTTCGGCGCGGCGGCGGCCGATCGTGGTGATTGATCCGGGTCATGGCGGGATTGATCCGGGCGCGGTGGTCAACACCCGCCTGCTCGAGAAGATCATCGTCCTGTCGGTCGGCCGCAAGGTCAAGCAACTGCTCGAGGCCGGTGGGGAAGTCGATGTCGTCCTTACGCGCGACAAGGATGTTTATCTGACGCTCGACCAGCGGATCGAGCGATCACGGCAGGCCGAGGCGGACTTGTTCGTGTCGCTGCATGCCGATGCGGTGGATGAGGGGACGCCGGTGCTGGCGGTCGGCGGGGCGAGCGTTTACGTGCTCTCCAAGCGCGCCTCGGATAAGGAGGCGAGCCGGCTGGCGGATAAAGAGAACGCGGCGGACCGGTTCGGGGGGATTTTGCCGAAGCAGGGCGAGGACGATGGCGTTCGCACGATACTGGTGGATTTATTGAAGCGGGAGACGGAGAAAGAATTGATGCGTCTCAGAGATCTGCTCGTTAAAGAGATGCGCCGGGATGTCGCAATGGCCCATAATCCGGGGCGTTCAGCGGCATTCCACGTTCTCAAGCAGACGGAAACGCCTGCCGCCCTGATCGAGCTTGGCTATATGACGAATCCGGTTGATCTTGGGCTGATGCGGCAGGACGCGTGGCGCGATCGCGCAGCAGGCGCCATCGTGCGGGCCATCCATCGGTTTTTCCGGGAGCGGTGATAAGCTTTGGTTGGGAGGA
This sequence comes from uncultured Alphaproteobacteria bacterium, assembly GCA_963696075.1. Lineage (GTDB taxonomy): Bacteria > Pseudomonadota > Alphaproteobacteria > Rhizobiales > Hyphomicrobiaceae > CAJQQK01. The sequence goes on from CAVOJD010000009.1 coordinate 208,074, forward strand.
TGGAGGCGGGTGCGGGCACTGGTTCCGCTCAATCCAAGGGGCGGTCTAAGGGGCGGTTCGGTTAAGCTGCGTGACGTTGGGACTTTCGTACTATTTTCGCCATGAATTTTAATGAATTGTGCAAAGCGTTGGGACTGGCCAAGGCGTTGGCGAACGGCTATGGAAACCGTCAGCGGGCAGCGTTATGACTTGGGTCATAGGCCGAGGTGATGGTTGAGTTGGCCATCGCGTTGGGGACATCGCTGAATATGTGCGTGCTGTGGGCCAAGCGAGAGCGGCGACAGCCGGCGATGTTATAGATATGTCGATTGCGACTCGCGCGCTGTGCGCTCTGGGCGCATACAAGGACGTCATTCAGGAGCCCGGTTCATGCGACCGCCCGTTCTGCCGCCACCGGCAAAACCGCGCAAGCGCCGAAGGAAACGCCGCCAGAAAAGCTTTTTGCTGGGCTTTCTGGGGTTTGCGTTCACGGCTGGCGTGTTCTTGTTGATCGCAGGCGTTGCGGCGGCTGGCTATATCATCTGGAATGCCTCGCAGGATCTGCCGAGTTATGAGAGCCTGGCGGAGTACGAGCCGCCGGTGATGACGCGCATTCATGCCAACGATGGGTCGCTGATTGCGGAATATGCCCGGGAGCGGCGGATTTTCGTGCCGATCAATACGGTGCCGAAATCGGTGATTGGCGCGTTTCTGTCGGCGGAAGACAAGAACTTCTATTCGCACAACGGGCTTGATTTCCGCGGCATCGCGATCGCGCTTTATACGCACCTCGTGCTGCGCCGGCGGCTGGTCGGCGCCTCGACGATTACGCAGCAGGTCGCGAAAAACTTCCTGTTGTCGAATGAACGATCGTTCCAGCGCAAGCTCAAGGAAGCGATTCTGGCGACGCGGATCGAGAAGGCCTACTCGAAGGACAAGATCCTCGAACTCTATCTGAACGAGATCTATTTCGGGATCGGTTCATACGGTGTTGCGGCGGCGGCGCTGAATTACTTCGACAAGGAACTCAAGGACATCACGCCGGTCGAGGCGGCGTATCTGGCAGCCCTGCCAAAGGCGCCGAACAATTATCATCCCTTCCGCCAGCGCAAGGCCGCGCTTGAGCGGCGCAACTGGATCCTCGGCGAAATGGCCGAGAACGGCTACATCACCGCGGAAGAGCGGGATCAGGCGCGCGCCAAGGGGCTCAATGTGAAGATTCGCCGCTCGGGCTCGCACATCTTTGCGGCCGAGTTTTTCGCCGAAGAGGTGCGCCGTTCGTTGCTGGCGCAGTATGGCGAGAAGAAGCTCTACGGTGGCGGGCTTTCGGTGCGCACCACGCTCGATCCGCGGTTGCAGCGGCTCGCACGCAAGGCGCTCGTCGACGGGCTGGTGAAGTTCGACCGGTCCAAGGGCTGGCGGGGACCTGAGAAAAAGATCGAGGTCGCGGGCGATTGGGGCAGCACGCTCGCGGAGCTGGCGATGCCGGGTGACATTGCGCCGTGGCGAAAGGGCGTTGTGTTGTCGGTTGAGGCGCAAAAGGCGGTTGTGGGATTGCGGCCCAAGAAGCTTGAAAGCGGCAAGGTCGATGCAACCCGCGAGGCCGTGGAGGTTACGCTCGCCGACATGAGCTGGGCGGGGCCGTTCCGCGCCACGGACAAGTCCAAGGGGCCGGCGCCAAAGCGGGCAAGTGATGTGCTGTCGGTCGGCGATGTCATCTATGTTGCGCCGAAGGACCCCCAGAACCTGACGGGTGCATGGGAATTGATGCAGGTTCCTGACGTCGGCGGCGGTCTTGCCGCGATGGATCCCCATACCGGTCGCGTTCTGGCCGTGGTCGGCGGCTTCTCGTTTGACATCAGCCAGTTCGACCGCGCCATCCAGGCGAAACGGCAGCCGGGGTCGGCGTTCAAGCCGTTGGTCTATGCGGCTGCCCTCGACAATGGGTACAAGCCGTCCAGTATCGTTCTCGATGCGCCGATCGAAATTGATCAGGGGCCGGGCAAGGAAGTCTGGCGGCCGGAGAACTACAATAAGAACAAGTCCTACGGCCCGTCGACGCTACGCCTTGGTATCGAGAAGTCGCGGAACCAGATGACGGTGCGGCTGGCGCAGGACGTCGGCATGCCGCTGATCACGGAATATGCGCGGCGGTTCGGGGTCTATGACGAACTTCTGCCGGTCCTTTCGATGTCGCTTGGGGCCGGCGAGACGACGCTGTTGCGGATGGTGACGGGGTATTCGGTGCTGGCCAATGGCGGGCGGCAGGTGCGCGCGACGCTGATTGACCGGATACAGGATCGCTGGGGCAAAACGGTTTGGCGGCATGATGCGCGAACGTGCCAGGGGTGCGTTGATGAGGCGTGGCAGGGTCAGCCCGAACCCGAGATCCCGGACGACCGCCGGCAGGTGATCGACCCGCATACCGCGTATCAAATGACGTCAATTCTGGAAGGTGTCGTCCAGCGGGGAACGGCGACCATCGTGAAGAAGATGGTGCCGGATGTGCCGTTGGCCGGTAAGACGGGGACGACGAACGACTCCCGCGATACCTGGTTCGTCGGCTTTGCGCCGGACCTCGTTGTCGGCGTCTACGTCGGTTACGACACGCCCCAGCCGATGGGCAAGGGGGCGACCGGGGGGCAGGTCTCGGCGCCGATCTTTGCGGACTTCATGAAGGCTGCGATGGAGGGACGGCCGCTGGTGCCGTTCCGCGTCCCACCGGGGATCAAGCTCATTCCGGTCGATCGCGACACGGGCCTCAGAGCAAGCCGGGGCGACAAAGGGACGATCATCGAGGCTTTCAAACCCTACGAAGAGCCGGACGATCCGAATTCGTTTCTTGGCTATCAGAGCGCGGATGGTGTCTATGGGACGCCGGGCGCCGTTGGCAGCGGGCGCGGCAACGTTTACTGAATGGGCGTCAGGAGTTCACCGGGGTGTGCCAGGGGCCGCTGCGGGCGGCTTTGTGTGTGATTGCGGTGGACGACATAGAGCGATGTGTGAGGGTCCGAACGGGGGCCGGTCACGGGCGGCATGGGAGAAGCGCGATGCGGGCTGAAGCAGAAAAGCTGGTTGTTGACATCAATGAGTTGTTTGCCCTCCTACGGAGGCATCTTTGACTGGGAAACGATCGACGAACGGCTCGCGGAGCTCAATCACCGCGCGGAAGACCCTGAGCTTTGGAACGACCCTGCGGTTGCGCAAAAAGTGATGCGCGAACGTCAGATGGTTGAGAAGCAGGTCAACGGATTTCGCGGCCTCGAACAGCAGCTTGAGGATGCGCTGACGCTGATCGAGCTCGGCGAGGCGGAGGACGATCAGGGAACGATCTCGGAGGGCGAGGGTCAGCTTCGGGCGTTGCGCGAGGCAGCCCAGCGCCAGGAAGTCGAGGCGCTGTTGTCGGGAGAGGCTGACGGCAACGACACGTACCTCGAAATTCATGCCGGCGCGGGCGGGACCGAGAGCCAGGACTGGGCGCAGATGCTCACGCGCATGTATATGCGCTGGGCGGAAGCGCGGGGCTACAAGGTCAGCCTGCTGGAACAGAGCCCGGGTGAAGAGGCGGGCATCAAGTCGGCCACCATCGAGGTCAAGGGCGAGAATGCCTACGGGTGGCTCAAGACGGAAAGCGGCGTGCACCGGCTGGTTCGGATCTCACCTTACGATTCCAACGCGCGGCGGCACACCAGCTTTGCTTCGGTCTGGGTCTATCCGGTTGTCGACGACAGTATCGATATCGAAGTTGCGGAGAGTGATTGCCGGATCGATACGTACCGGGCATCGGGGGCCGGCGGGCAGCACGTCAACACGACCGATTCCGCGGTGCGGATTACCCATATTCCGACCGGTATCGTGGTGGCCTGTCAGCAGGAGCGGTCGCAGCACAAGAACCGCGCGACGGCGTGGACGATGCTCAAGGCACGGCTTTACGAAGCGGAACTCAAGCGGCGTGAGGAAGCCGCCAACGCGGAGGCTGCGAGCAAGACCGAAATCGGCTGGGGACATCAGATCCGCAGTTACGTGTTGCAGCCATATCAGATGGTCAAGGATGTGCGGACGGGGGTGGAGAGTCCGGACCCGGAAGCCGTGCTTGACGGGGCGATTGATCCGTTTATCGAGGCAGCGCTTGCCCAGCGCGTCGAAGGCGGTGGGGGCGATGCAGCTGTGCAGGATCTCGACTAGGCGCCTTGTGTTCGCTCGATGAGGCCTGTTGGGCCGTTTCGAAATACAGAAGGCCGCGTTTGGTGCGCGGCCTTTGCCATTTGGGCGGCTCTCGATGGGGGGCGTGGCGATGCTCGCCGAGGAATGCCTGCCGCGGCTGGCTGTCAGCGGTTGTCGGCGTGGCGGCTGCGCAGGATGCCAACGGGATCGGCGATCGGTCCTGTCGGGGCCGTTTGGACGGCAGCCGTCGGGGTCGACGCGTTGGCCTTGATCGAGGTGTCGTACAGCCAGGCTGAAATGAACGTACCCGTAAACAGGATTGCGAGGCCCAGGGCCGCGCGCCGGCAAAGCGAAGACGCAGAGAGAGTGTGCGGCCGCGCGATCGGCGCGCCGTGATTCGGCTCAGTCGACGACATTGGTGTCCCCCCCAAAGACGTTGTGTGGATATCTCAACGTATCGCCGGTCTTGGTCAAGAAAACGATAACACCTGGAACGACATGGCGTGCGCAGCGTTGCACCAAAGCCGCGTGACGCTTTGATGACGGCGACGCGGCGAGGACAAGACCAGTGATTTCCGGCCCGGCGGGGTTTGCGGCCGGTTCCCGGGGAGGTGTGCTGAGACAACCTGATTCTCAGGTCCGCTGGAACGGTGACTGGGTGCGTTTGCACCGGGCATGTGGCTCAGGCGGCCGAGCTTGGTTCGACGGCGGTGGCGGCGTGGTGCTCGAGGCGGGCGACAAGTTCATCGGTCACGGCGCGAACGGCGCGGCCGGCATCGCCGGCATACTTTGCAATGTAGGAACGGGGCTCAGGGGAGAAGAGGGCTGCGCGCTGCATCTGATTGGAGAACGGGATCGGGGTGTCGAAGCAGTTGAGTTCAGGGTCGGCGCGGAGGTGGTCCATGATCACGCGGTCCGAGCCGGACATCGGCTCGAGCATGTTGATGACGAGGCCAAGATGATTGGCAAAGCCCATCTCGGGATTGCGCGAGCGGAAGCGGCGGACATATTCGAGGCCGGTGACGGCGAGGAAGTCCGGCTTTACCGGGATGAGGTGATGGTCGCACTCGCGCAGCCATGTTTCCGTCATGACCGAGATGCCGGGGGCGCAGTCAACGAGGACGACGTCGACGTACTTCCTGGCGGCAGCCAAGAGGGCGCGGGCGGCAGCGCGAAGGGCTGCAAAACGGTTGGCTGCGGCGACTTCGCGTTCGAGCAAGGGCAGATCCATGTCGCCCGGTATCAGGTAGAGACCCTTCATTTCGTCGACATCTGAAATGTCGCGCAGGACGTAGTGGGGCCAATCGACCTGGACCTCGTCCAGGACTTCGGAGACGAACAGGCCGACCAGGGTCCGGTTCTCCTCGCGGCGTTCGCTGAGGATCGAGCCGCGCGCCATCATGAGCGAAATGCTCATCTGCCCGTCGGCGTCGATGACGAGGGCCGAGCGGCCGTGATGTTCGGCAAGGGTTTCGGCGATCGCCATGGTGAGGGTCGATTTCCCAACACCACCCTTGGCGTTCATGATCGCGATGGATGTCATGTTCCGGCCTGCTCTATGCCCCCGTCCAGATACGTTCGACCCGGCACATCCGTCCCTTGTTGTCGCTGATCGGCGTTGCGGTTTAGCTGATGCGTACGGTCGTCAGACAAAGACGCTGGCATGGCGAAATAACGGCAGCGTGACGTGATTTCCAAGGTGGCTGCAGGGTGGGGGAGCGCGTCAGAGGGTGGGGACGTCGCGTAACGGGTGGCTAGCGGCAGGGTGGCTACATGCGTTTTGCGACTTCTTCGAGCATCACCTCGCTGGCGCCGCCGCCGATGGCCTGGACGCGGGCGTCGCGGGCCATGCGCTCGATGGCCATTTCGCGCATGTAGCCCATGCCGCCGTGGAACTGCACGCAGTCATACATGACCTTGTTGACGAGTTCGCCGCAGAGCGCCTTGATCATGGAGACCTCGGCTGCGACGCGCTCGCCGTTGGCGTCACGCCAGGCGGTGTTGAAGACGAGGGCGCGGGCGGCTTCGACTTCGGCCAGGCGCTGGGCGAGGCGGTGGCGGATGGTCTGCTTCTCCCAGAGGGGTGCACCAAAGGCGTGGCGGGACTTGACCCAATCGAGTGTCAACTCAAGGGCCTTGGTGGCTTCGCCCATCGCTTGTGCGCCAAGCACGATGCGCTCGTTCTGGAGGTTGTGGACGAGGGCGTAAAAGCCGCGGCCTTCCTCGCCGATGAGCTGGTCGTCGGGGACGAAGCAATCCTCGAAGTGGAGTTCGGCTGTGTCACTCGACCACCAGCCGTGCTTTTCGAGTTCACGGGCAACGGTGAAGCCGGGTGTGCCCTTTTCGATGGCGAACATGGAGATGTTGCGGTTGCGGCCCGGTTCGCCGGTTTTGGCTGCGACGAAATAAAGGTCGGCGTGGACGCCATTGGTAATGAAGGTCTTGGCGCCATTGATGCGCCAGCCGTTGCCGTCGCGGGTGGCGGTGGTGCGCATCGAGGCGAGGTCTGATCCGGCATCCGGCTCGGTCATGGCGACGGCGGTGATGGTCTCGCCGGCGGTGATGCCGGGCATCCAGCGGCGCTTCTGGGCGTCGTTGCCGGCGTGATAGAGGTGGGTCGAGGCCATGTCGGTGTGGACGAGGACGGTGACGGCGAAGCCGCCGTAGGTCGAGCGGCCGAGTTCTTCGGCGAAGACCGCGTTGGCGATCGTGTCGAGGCCGGAGCCGCCCCATTCCGGATCATAGCGCATGCCGAGGAGGCCGAGGGCGCCCATCTCGCGCAGGATCTCGCGGGGGACGAAGCCGTCACGTTCCCACTGGTCTCCATTGGGCAGCACACGCTCGGCGATGAAACGGCGCAGCGTGTCGCGCAGCATTTCGTGCTCGTCGGTGAAATAGGGGAAGGTGTTGGTGGCAAGGGGCTGGGTCATTCGAACTCGTGCGCGGCGGGCTGGACTAAAATCACAGTGTGCCAGCTTCCGGCGCGCGTTGCCAGATGCAGCCGTTCGGCGTGGCACGCGACGGGAGATGAGTGGTTTCGCTTGGTGCTGCGGCTCTGCCGTGGGTCGTAGATCAGGCTGCCAGAAAGTACGCGGAGGATCGGTCACACTCCCGCCCGGCGGTAGTGTGACCGATCCTCCAGTTTTTTGACGCCTATACCATTGAGATACTAGGGCGGAGCAAGACGATGTCAGTTGGTGAAGCGTGGCTTGGTGATGGCTTCGCTCACGGCATCGCCGATGGAGCGGAACGCGCTTTCCAGATCTTGCTGGGTGACGGGGAAGTAGAAATGCTTGCGCCGCTCTTCCTCCTCCGGATTGGTGTCGTTGGCATCAAAACTTGCGCAATACTTCATTGTGTCGCGCGCCTTTTGGCCGTCGTACGAGGACTCGGGCTCGAGACCGAAGCCGATCGTGAAGATCATGACGGCCTCGCGACCACGCGAGTCGACGTGAGATTTGATGGCATCGCAGTAGGCCTTGGCTTCGAGCCTCGATTTTTCGCAGTCGCTGCTACCCGTGCAATTTGCGGCGCTCTGGTTGGGATTGCGGTGGTACTCGGTGAAGTTACCGTCCGTGAGGATGACGAGCGCCTTGACCGTGCTGTCGTCCGTGTAGGCGACTGGCGCGGAGCCGGTCGGCCAGCGGTCAGACCACAATGGTGACAGTGTGTGCCAGCCCCACTGAATCCCGAGGTGGCCAGATGTTGCGCCCGAAGCCGTCAAGTCGGCAAGGGCTGCATCGAGCACAGTACGATTGGATGTGAGGGGCGTAATGGGTCGGGTGGCCGAGCAGGAGGAGTTGCTGGTCTGGATCCAGAACTCGTTGCTGTAAAGCGTTGGTGGGTTCTCGTTGGGGCGTGGGCCGCGTTTGCGCTCAAGAACGCATTGCGCGTTCGGCCAGTCGGTTCGGCCGGTGAGGTCGGACCGATTGCTCGAGCCGACATTGACGTAGGTGGCGAACGGCACGACCGAGACGCGGGTGCCGGTGTGACCTGATGGCATGACAACGTCAAGGATCGTTGGCAGTGCCGCCTGTAATTCGCTCAGCTTGTTATCGTAGTTCATAGAGCCGGTCGTATCGAGGACGAGTGCAAGTTCGAGGTTCTTGCCGCCGGTCGATACGGTGCTGTTGGCCGAAACGCTCAGCTCGTTGTGACCAATCAGCTTCAGGAATGCCGTGGGCATTTGTGCCGTTGCGCTCACCGTGACGGTGCTGGCGGTCGACGTCGTGGTTTTCGAGACGCTTGCCGCTGACGCGATGTTACCCGCGTTTGCGTTGAAGGCCTGTTGTGCCGCCGTCTGCCGTTGGGCCGTGCTGCCTGACGTGGTGGCGCCTGCCATGGCGGCTGCGTCCACGGATGCCTGTAGCTGGGTACGGATCAGTTGAGCTCTGGCGAAGTCGATAGATATGCCAACGACGGCAACTGTCGGCACCAAGGCGCCGGCAAATAGTATCGCCACCTGGCCACGGCGGTCCATGCCGAAACGTGCGAGTAATCCCTTTTTCTTCTGCAGCGTTACTCGCGGTTCTTGTGCCAGTCTCGGTCGTGAAAACATTTCGTAAATACCTCTCCGACGTCGTGAAATTTCTGAAGCTGGTCTTGGACCACCTGATGCGTTGGGGAGGAGCTTGCGAGAAATGCGAAAAGGTTCGGTTCTTTTGATGTGTAAAATGCGAGCATTCGGCGCAAATTGTTGAACATGCGCGCGCAGACAGTTAGCGCGGGCACAATCCATCATGGCAAATTTTATGAAATTGCAGGGCGTGGCCTGGTTCACCCGGCCAAGCCGTGTTTTTCGAGATAATCGGCGTAGGTTTCCCTGAGGGTGCGTTTCATAACCTTGCCGGTCGCGGTCAGCGGCAGGGCCTCGACGAAGATGATCGCGTCCGGCAGCATCCATTTCGAGAGTGTTTGGCCTAGATGCAGTTTCAGGTCGGTGTCCGAGATCTCGGCGCCGGCCTCTTTTATGGCGATCAGGATGGGGCGTTCATCCCAGGTCTTGTGACGGGCGGGGACGGCTGCGGCCTGGGAAATGGCGGGGTGCGCCATGGCCAGGTTTTCCAGTTCGATCGATGAGATCCATTCGCCGCCGGACTTGATGAGGTCCTTGACGCGGTCGACGATTTCCATGTCGCCGTGTTCGTCGAGGGTGGCGACATCGCCGGTGCGGAACCAGCCATCGGCGGTGAAGGCGGCGGCGTTGGCTTAGTCGTCATTGTAGTAGCCCGACGTGACCCAGGGACCGCGGACGCAGAGTTCGCCTTGCGTTGCGCCGTCGCGGGGCAGGTCGTTGCCGTTTACATCGATGATCTTGAGTTCGATGCCGAACGGGGGGCGTCCCTGCTTGCGGTTGCCATCGACTATTTCTTCGGTGGTGAGGGCTGCAAGGTTGGCGGGGGCGGTATTATAGGCGCCGACGGGGCTCATTTCGGTCATGCCCCAGCCGTGGTCGATGCGGCAGCCGTGCTCGACCCAGAAGGCTTCGACGAGGGCGGGGGGAAGGGCTGAGCCGCCGCACACGCCGCGCAGGCCCTTGGGGAGCTTTTGGCCGCTCTGGCGCAGGTAGCTGAGAAGACCCAGCCAGACGGTGGGCACGCCTGCAACATAGGTGACACCGGCAGCATCGATCAGTTCGTAGAGACCCTGGCCGTCAAGGCGGGGGCCAGGCATGGCGAGGGTGGCGCCGGTCATGGTGGCGGCATAGATGCTGCCCCAGGCGTTGACATGAAACATCGGGACGATCGGCAGGATGACTTCGCCGGGACGCATCGAAATGGCGCCGGGCAGCGCGATCGACCAGGCATGGAGGATGGTCGAGCGGTGCGAGTAGAGGACGCCCTTTGGGTTGCCCGTTGTCCCTGAGGTGTAGCAGAGGCCGGCTGCGGTGGTTTCCTCGAAGATCGGCCAGTCGAACGTTTCGGGATGGCCGGCCAGGAGGTCTTCGTAGGCGTGAACGTCGAACTCTTGGGAGAGCGCTGTTTCGGGGACGTTGGGCGCCATGACGACGATGCCGGCGGGGAGGCCGCGGATCTGGGGGGCGATGCCTTCGAGGACGGGGAGCAGCGTCGGGTCAACGAAGATCCAGCGGTCTTGCGCGTGGCGGATGATGTACGTGATCTGGTCGGGGAAAAGGCGCGGATTGATCGTGTGGCAGACGGCGCCGATGCCGGATATTGCGAAATACAACTCGTAATGGCGCTGGTCGTTCCAGGCCAGCGTTGCGATGCGGTCGCCGGTTTCGACGCCGAGGCGGGTCAGGGCGTGGGCGAGGCGGGCGGTGCGGGCTGCGAGTTCCGGGTAGGTAACCGTCAGGGCGCGGCCGGTGGCGGTGCCATCGCCTGAGCGTTCAGCCGTCACGATCCCGCCGTCGCGGCAGTTGCGGGCCGCATGCGTGAGAAGGCTCGAGATGAGCAGCGGATGGTCCTGCATCAAGCCTTGCATCGTTTGGACCTCTTGTGTGCTCCCGGTGGCGGTTCGCTAGCCCCGTTAGGTTTCGATGACGACGTAGGTCTGATCCGTGGTTACGTCGACCAGTTCGGCCTGATAGGGGCCCTCGACGAGGTCGCGCCCGTCAGCAATGGATGCATCGTAATGACGGGTCTTGATGCGGTCCGGCTCACCCCAGGACTGGCCCGTCCTCAAATCGAAGAACCAGCCATGCCACGGGCAGCGAATGATCTCGCCGGGTCGGTCGTAATTGATCTTGCCGGGTTCGTCGGAGGTGATGAGCGCGGTGACGACGCCATCGCACATGCGGCCGCCCTGGTGCGGGCAACGATTGAGGAGGCCGACAAAGTCGCCGTCCAAATTGAAGACGACGATTTCGCGTCCCTCGACAGTGACGAGCTTGCGGCTGCCGGGGGGGATTTCTTCAATCGTTGCGACGACGTGTCGGGGCATGGGTCAATGGGGGTTGGCGGACAAATCAATGGTTTCATCCCGGACGCGCATCAGCGCGATCCGGGACCCAGGGTTAGGGACGTTGGCGCGGCGGAGCGCGGCCCTGGGTCCCGGCTCTCCCTCTGGTCGGCCGGGATGACACTTGGAAGCGGCTCTCAAAGTAGCGCTCATCTCAGCAGCCGTAGACCGCGCGGGCGTTTTCGCGGAAGAGCTTGGCGCGCGAGTCATCATCGAGGCGGATCGGCAGGGCTTCGGCGGGTTCGTCGTAGTCCCAGTGGGGATAGTCGGTGGCGAAGATCAGACGGTCGTGGCCGATCCAGTCCCAGGTATCCATCAGGTGGCGGCGCTGGTCGGGTTCTTCCATCGGCTGGGTGGTGAGCCAGACGTGCTCGCGGATGACCTCGGAGGGCGGACGCTTGAGGTGGGGGATCTCGCTCCTGAGTTTTTCCCAATGCTTGTCGAGGCGCCAGGCAAGGGCTGGCAGCCAGGCGAAGCCGGCTTCAACCAGGATCATTTTGAAATTCGGGAAGCGCTCGAACACACCTTCGAGGACGACACTGGCGAGCAGCGCCTGGCAGCACTGGGAGTGGCCGCTCATTTCCTCAATGTAGAAGGAGGGCCAGCCGCCGGACGTGATCGGATTGCCGCCGTAGCCGAAGGCATGAATGGCAAGCGGCAGGTTGGCGTTGGCGCATGCCTCGAAGATCGGCCAGTAGCGGCGCCGGCCGAGCGGTTCACAGGTGCGGCTGAGAAGGAGGACCTGGACGAAATCGGGGTGGCCCGCCCAGTGCTCGATTTCCTTGGCGCTTTCCGCGCCATCTTCATAAGGCGGGACGATCGAGCCCTTGAGGCGCGGCTCCTGGCTGGTCCATTCGGCAACCTGCCATTCGTTGATGGCGCGCGACAAGGCGACGGCGAGGTCCGGGTTCTGGGCGTTGCCGGGGGTCGGTGCGATCGGGTTCAGGATGCCGAGTTCGACGTTGTTCGGGTCGAGGTGCTGGGCGCGCATGAAGGGGAGCGATGAGCCGGGCTTGCCGCCTTCGGGGGGATAGGCGTCACGGCGTGAGGCGTCGGGGTTGCCCTTCGGGTAGGCGGGACCGGACTGGTAGGCGTGGCGGGGGATCAGGCCGTAGGTGTCGAGGTGGTCCTGCCAGCGCTTGGCGAGGTAGGGGTGGAGCGCCTTGGCGTCCTTCAGGCCGGGGTGGATGTCACCGTCGGCGATGGCGAGGCCAACGCGGGAGTCGCGCTTGGTGGCGTCGGCGGGATTAACGTGGATGTTCATCGGGCAGGTTCCTCGATGTTAGGGCGGGCTGGACCAGCCTCATGTCAGCCGCGGATAGGTTCGACGCGGGTTCTCGACCAAAATCTTTTCAATCAGATGCTCCGGCAGGCCAGGCGGCAGCGGATCGGCGCCGTCGAACTGCCAGTGCGGGTAATCGGTCGAGAATAGCACACTTTCGTCGGAACCTAGATGTTCGAATATGCGGGCGATCTGGGTGGGATCGTCAGGGCCGTCGAAGGGCGTTAACGAGAAGCGGACACGGTCGCGAACGATGTTCGTCGGGGGTTCGTCGACCCACGGGATCTCCATCGTCAGGCCGCGCCAGTATTTCTTGAAGCGCCAGAGGAACGCGGGCACCCAGGTGAAGCCTGATTCGAGGAGGACGACGGTGAGGTCCGGGAATTTCTTGAAGACGCCTTCGGCGAGAAGGCTTGCCAGTTGCGACTGGAAGGTGATCGACTGGGAGACGTAGTCTTCGATGTAATAGGAGGGCCAACCGACGGCGGTCGGCGGATGGCGGTAGCTGGAGCCGGCGTGAATGGCGAAGGGCAGGCCGTGGCGCTGGCAGGCTTCGTAGATCGGCCAATGGTGGCGGCGCCCAAGCATGGTCTCGCCACCGGCAAGCGTCATGACCTGGACGAAGCGTTTGTCGGGGGCGAGGCGGTCGATCTCGGCGACGGCGAGATCGGCGCTCTGGATGGGGATCAGGATCGAGGCGCGCAGGCGCTCATCGTGATCCAGCCATTGGTCGCGGATCCAGTCGTTGACGGCCCGGGCAAAGGCCGCCCCCATGTCTTCGGAGAAGGGGAGCTGGACGCCGTAGAGGCAATTCAGGATCGCGATGTCGAGATCGAAGGGGTCGAGGAGCTGGGCCTGAAGCTGGCTGAGGGTGGTTGCCGCCTTGCCGCCGCCGTCCGGGCGCCAATCGGCGCGCGCTGTGAGGGGCGCATTGTTCGGGTACGAGATCGAATCGAGCTCATGCATGCCCCGGTTCTGGAGCGTGTCGGCCCAATAGGGCTCGAAATAGGGAATCAGCGTGCGCCAACTGGGCACGCTTGGGTGGACATCGCAGTCGATCGGTTTCAGGCCGTTGATCATGGGTGTCAGGATGCGTCTGATCGCGGGCGGTCGCAAGCAGGCGAGAGGGTGGCTGGGCGCTCCATCAGAGACGCGATCGCGCCGGGGTCCGGGCTTGCCTTACATGAAGGCTGGACAAGGGCCTGGATGAGGTGCGGGACATGATCCTGGCCCAGATCCAGGCTGACATTCGGGTCGGCATCGGGGCCGGCGATTTCAGCACAGGAGAGATGCGATCATGAGTGGCGGCGTGGACCTTCCCAAGACCCAGCGCGTCATCCTGTTCCGGAAGCGGCCGGAGGGGATGCCGTCCGAGGACTGTTTTCTGCTCTCGGAAGCGCCGGTGCCGGACATCGGTGACGGCGAGGTGCTGGTGAAGACACATTTCCTGTCGATCGACCCCTATATGCGCAACGCGATGGGCGGGGGGGCGAACTATGGCCCGCTCAATCCCGGCGGGGTGATGATCGGGCGGGGGACGGGGGTTGTGGTTCAGAGCCGGCATCCGGATTTCGCGGTGGGCGATGCGGTCCAGAGTGAATTCGGTTGGCGCGAATACGTGGCGCTCAAGGGGGACGGGCTCAGGAAACTGCCGCCGGACCTTCAGCCGCTCTCCCTCAGTCTCGGTGTCGTGGGGCAGTCGGCGGCAACCGCGTGGGTTGGATTGCGCGACGTTGCAGGCGTTCAAGCGGGCGAAACCATCGTGGTCTCGGCGGCAGCCGGGGCGGTTGGCAGCGCGGTTGGCCAGATCGGACGAATTCTTGGATGCCGCGTCGTTGGCACGGCGGGGGGGCCTGAGAAGTGTCGCCACGCGGTCGAGGATCTCGGCTTCGATGCCTGCGTCGACTACAAGGCGGGCGATCTTTCCGACGCCATCGCCAGCGCGGTGCCGGAGGGCATCGACGTCTACTTCGACAATGTCGGCGGGGAGACGCTTGATGCTGTGCTTGAAAACGTCAACGAGGGCGCGCGCGTTGCGATCTGTGGTCAGATTTCGCAATACAACCTTGCGACGCCCCGTCCGCTCAAGAACATCAACGTGCTGCTGGCGAAGGGCGTGATGATGCAGGGCTTCCGGATTGGGAGCAGACTGGATCGGCGCGATCAGGCGCTAGATGAGCTGATGGGATGGTGGCGGGCTGGCAAGCTTGAATGGCGTGAGACGGTGTCTGACGGTTTCGAGACGGCGCCGGCCGCGCTGATCAACATGCTCTCCGGTGGCAACGTCGGCAAACAGGTGGTACGGGTCGCAGCTTAAGTGCAGCCCCAGAACAAGCTCTCATGGAGGAAACGGGAATGGACGAGCAGATCGTCAAGGAACTCGCTGGCACGGGTGTGCTCAGGGCCGGCATCAACATGTCGAATTTTCTGCTCGTGACCGGCAAGGCCGACAACGGCGATCCGACGGGTGTGTCACCTGATATGGCTGCGGAAGTCGCCAAACGGCTGGGCGTGCCCTTGCAGCTCGTGCCGTTTGCGTCGCCGGGCCTGCTTGCTGATGCGGTCGATGACGGGGTCTGGGACATCGGCAATATCGGCGCTGAGCCGCAGCGCGCGGAGAAGATCGCGTTCTCTGCGGCCTACTGCGAAATCGAGGCGACGTACCTGGTGCCGGCGGGGTCTGCGATCCAGTCGATTGACGAGGTCGACAAGGCCGGCGTGCGGATCTCGGTGACGGGGCGGTCGGCCTACGGTCTCTGGCTTGAGAACAACATCAGAAATGCTGAACTGGTTCGCACCGATACGCTTGATGCGAGCTTCGATACGTTTGTTGAGCAGAAGCTCGATGTACTCGCCGGGCTGAAGCCCCGCCTGCTGTCAGACATCGAAAAGCTGCCCGGCGCGCGCATTCTGGATGGCCAGTTTTCTGCCGTTCAACAGGCGATCGGCACGCCGCGCAAGAATACGGCGGCGGCAAAGTGGCTGGCTGACTTCGTCGAAGAGGCGAAGGCGTCGGGCCTCGTCCAGAGCTTCATCGACAAGCACAAGGTGATCGGCCTCTCCGTCGCGCCTCCGGCGTAGTTCTCTTTTCCTCCCACTGGGTGTCTTCCCGGACGCGCCTCAGCGCGATCCGGGACCCAGGGCAAGAACAACGAGGGCAAGAACAGCGAGCGGCACGGCAGACGGCCCTGGGTCCCGGCTCGCCCTGCGGTCGGCCGGGATGACACCCTCTACGGGTGCCTACGACGGTTTCCGGTAGACGTCCTTCACGGCAATCCGGCCATTCTTAAACGTGTAGCGCTCGACGCCGACCTCTTCGTGAGGCGCGCCGGTGTCGGTGCGCGTTGCGGTCAGTCTGAACGTCATGAAGGTCGCATCGGGCGCGTGATGGTAGATCACGTCTTCGAAGCGGACGTTCTCGAGCCTGGTCGAGCGTTGGTTGAGTTTGGCGGTGACCGCCTCGCGCCCGGTGATGATCTCGGTGTCGCCCTCAGGTCCAAGGCTCGCCCAGGTGAAATCCTCAGTGACGGTTTCATAGAGCGCTTCGATGTCGCGCTTGAAGAAGGCGCGGGCGAAGTTCTTGAACAGGATGTCGCGATCTGCTGCGGGGAGGGTCATGATGGGGCCTCGTCGATCGGGTGAATTAGCTGTGGTGCTGGCTCTCGCGCTCGGGTGCGCGCAGCGTGAGGCCGGCGTCGACGACGAGCGTCTGGCCGGTGATGTAGCGGGCGCGGTTCGACAACAGGAAGCGGACGGCGTTGCCGATGTCCCAGCCGGTGCCCTCGGTGCCGAGGATCGAGGCTTCGGCGCGCTGGCGGCGCAGTTCAGGCGCCATGCCGTCCTTGATGACCATCGGCGTATAGACGGGGCCCGGGGCGATGCAGTTGACGCGAATGCCTTCCGGGCCATGATCGATGGCCATGGCTTTTGTCAGCCCGATAACGGCGGCTTTCGAGGTCGTGTAGACGGTCAGGCGGCGGGGGCGCAGGGCGGAAATCGAGGAGATGTTGACGATGGCGCCGCCGCCGGCGGTCTTGATCATGGCCGGGATGACGTATTTCGAGGTGAGGAACATCGCATCGACGTTGACCTCCATGACGCGGCGCCAGGTGGCGGGGTCTTCCTCGACGACACTGCCGCGGCTCGAGATGCCGACGTTGTTGTCGAGAAAATCCACACGCCCGTAGGTGTCGACGGTGAATTCGGCGATCTTTCTGCAATCCGCTTCCTGGGTCACATCCGCGGCCATGGCGGCTGCAACGCCGCCGTCCTTGGTGATCATGTCGACGGTGCGCTGGGCGAGATCAAGTTCGCGGTCGACGACGACAACCCTGGTGCCGGCGCGGGCGAGCAGGATGGCGGCTGCCCGGCCGTTGCCGATGCCGTCGCCGCGGGCGCCGCCGCCGGACACGATGGCGACCTTTCCGGCGAGGCCATCGTCGTCGAATGTCTGGACGTCTTCCATCTTGTGCTCCCTGGCGCGTTCGCGAACGATGAGGGTCAAGAGTAGGGGTGGAGGAAATGATGGTGCAAGGCATCGGTCGCCGGAATCGCGCGGTGATCAGGGGGGCGATGGCGGGACGATGGCGGCGGGGGGATGGCGGCGCTATCGTCGGGCAAGGCAGATAATTCAGGAGGCAAAGCAGCCATGAAGCTGATGATGTTCACGCATGCGGGCGAGACGCGGCTCGGCGTTGTCGAGGGCGACAATGTGATTGGGGTCAAAGGGGCCGGTGTGCCGGGCGATCTGGCCGGCGCGATCGCTGGTGGGGAGGCGGCGCTTCAGGCAATCAAGGCTGCGACAGCGGGCGGGGAACGATTTGCGCTGAGCGATGTTGCCGCGGCATTGCCGATTGCGAACCCGAACAAGTTCATCTGTGTCGGGCTCAACTATGCGCTGCATGCCAGGGAGGGGGGGCACGACATCCCGACCTATCCTTCGCTCTTCCCACGTTATGCGACGTCGCTGGTGCCGGCCGGCGGCAACGTCGTTCGCCCGAAGAGCTCCGATACGCTCGATTATGAATGCGAACTGGCGTTCATCATCGGCAAGGGCGGGCGCCACATCAAGGAGGCCGACGCGCTCGATCATGTGTTCGGCTACACGATCTTCAACGATGTCTCGGTGCGCGCCTACCAGCGCAAGACCTCGCAATGGACGCCGGGCAAGAATTTCGATGGCACGGGGCCGTTCGGGCCGGTCGTCGTCACGCCGGATGAACTGCCGCCGGGCGCGTCGGGACTTCGGATCACGACGCGGGTCAATGGTGAGACGATGCAGGACAGCAATACCGAAGACATGATCTTCACGGTTGCCAATATCATCGCGACGCTGTCGGAATTCATGACGCTGGAGCCGGGTGACGTGGTTGCGACGGGGACGCCGTCTGGCGTTGCGCACGCGCGCAAGCCGCCGGCCTGGATGAAGGCGGGCGATACGGTCGAGGTCGAGATCGAGAAGATCGGCATCCTGCGAAACCCGGTCGTGGATGAAGCCTGATGCGGTCTTCACGCGTCATCCATATGGTCTCCGCGCATGCGGAGGGCGAGGTCGGGGATGTCATCGTCGGGGGCGTGGCGCCGCCGCCCGGCGCGACGCTCTGGGAGCAATCGCGCTTCATTGCGCGCGATGAGTCGCTGCGCAATCTGGTCCTCAATGAGCCGCGTGGCGGGGTCTTCCGTCACGTCAATCTGCTCGTTCCGCCCAAGCATCCAGAGGCTGCAATGGGCTTCATCATCATGGAGCCGGTGCACACGCCGCCGATGTCGGGGTCCAACTCGCTTTGTGTTTCGACGGTGTTGCTCGAGACCGGCATTGTCGCGATGGAGGAACCGGTGACGCGGTTCAAGCTTGAGGCACCGGGCGGACTGGTCGATGTGACGGCGCATTGCCAGGACGGGCGTGTCGGGCGCGTTGAGGTGGAGAACGTCGCCTCGTTCGCGGACAGGCTCGATGCGACATTGGAGGTCGAAGGGATCGGCACGCTGACGGTCGACACGGCCTATGGCGGCGACAGCTTCGTTCTCGTAGATGCGGCAGCGCTTGGCTTCGAGATCCGCCCGGACGAGGCGTTTGATCTGGCGCGAACGGGACAGCGGATCACCAAGGCTGCGACAGAACAACTGGGCTTTACGCATCCCGACAATCCGGACTGGCGCCACATTTCGTTCTGCCAGTTCACGCGGCCGGTGGTGCGGGGAGCGGACGGCCTGTCCGGGCTCAACACGGTGTCGATCGAGCCTGGCAAACTGGACCGGTCGCCGTGCGGGACGGGGTGTTCAGCGCGCATGGCGGTGCTCCATGCCCGAGGTGAACTTCGGACGGGTGAGACGTTCATCGGGCGTTCGGTGATCGGGTCGGAATTTCACTGCCGGATCGCAGCCGAGACGCGCGTGGGGGGGCGGCCCGCGATCCGTCCGGTGATCGGCGGGCGTGCCTGGGTGACGGGGACGCATCAGGTGATGCTCGACCCCGACGATCCGTGGCCCGAAGGGTACCGGCTGAGCGATACGTGGCCGGGGGCCTGAGTGGAGCCAGCAGCGTGATAAGGCATCGTCGTAGACACGGTGTAGGCATTGCAAGGCATATTTACGGAGATAGCTACGTTTCGATTTTGGAGACGGTTTGAGGGGGATGAAATGGGGCGGCTCTTGAGTGTATTTTGGATTGTGGTTCTATGTGTTTCAACCAATGCCTGCGGCAGGTCCGAAACGGGTAAAAAAATTGATGAAATGCACATCAAGATCGCTGCGAACCCGACTCAGTTCATCACGGCGAAGCACGCGGAACTCTGCAAGCTCAAGGCCGAAGAAGGCGAAAGCAACTTAATGGGCACGTCCAAATTCCGGGTGAGCGGTCCGGTTACGCATTTTGAGGCCTGGAATTGCATGGAACGCCGTATTCCCGACTGGCGACACATTGGAGGGCCGGTGCCATATGCCTTGGCTGTGCCTGTCGAAGTCACGAAAGTAGCCGGCGTTCCACAATTCGGACGTCACGAGGGGCAGAAAATGATTCTAGGATGCTTTTTCGACGTCCGCGACGGTCAACCCCAATTTTTGCGCCTTCAGGATCTCACGACAATTCAAGTCGGTCGTAGCATGCGAAAGGTCGCTGAATCTTGCGGCTATCGGCCTCGATCTTCGACTTGGGGGAGCTAGAGGCGCCTGCTGTGATTGGCTTGCAACGCATTTTGCCAGGCGGCTGCGGGCTAAGAGAGATGTTGCCGGGCTCAGCGCATTCGCTAGGTCCGCTGGTCGGATACCTCGATTTCGCCGCGTTGACCTGGGCGACCTCGCCGTAGCCGGATGTCGGTAATGGCTACGATGATCGCACCCAGGACCAGCGCGCATAGCACCACCTTGGAGACGGTCTCCATCGTGCCCTCGATGAGCAGGGCGTGGACGATGGTGGTTGCAGCAATGACGATGACGAGAGATGTGTGAATGAGGCGCCATGTGCGCGGGCGCAGGCCGAGCCGTGTGCGCAGCGCCACCATCGCGGCGACGGCGAGGATGGCCCACATTGCGACGACGCCCCAGACGGAAAACGGCGTTGGGGAGGCAAACAGGAGCGCGTCAACGACGTCCGGCGGGCTGGTGATCCAGAGACCGACAATGTGGATGACGACGGCTGCAATCAAAGCGGTGCCGACCCAGCGGTGAACGCGCCGCGCCTGATACGGTGTGAAGCCCGGCAGGTATCCGCCGACGAGCAAGGGCTGCACCAGCATGAGCGCCAGTCCGATCACGCCGGCGAGCCCGGCGGCGATGTAGACCGGATCGCGCCATTGCAACTGGGGACTCATTGCGGCTGCGCCGATCGGCACGGCGACGGCAACCGCAAGGGCCAGCCAGATCAGGGGGGCGCGCCGCGATTTTTCCGTGTCGGTTGGCAAGACGGTCAGACCGGCTTGAGGACGAAGTGCGCCTCCAGGCTCTTGTCCTTGGCGCTTGCCATGACGGGGCGCAGGAAGACGGTTTCAAAGTCGCCGCTGTCGTAGGCAAGGTGGCCATGAGGCTGGCCGAAGGCGGGGACGATCTGCGGCATTTCAAGGCGAAAGACGCCGTTCTCGTCGGTCAGCGTGGCGCCGTGGCTTTGGGGATCGCGCTCGTAGCCCTCGGTTGTGTGGGCCCAGATCTGGATGCGCTGTCCCGCCAGGGGCGCGCCATCGCCGGCGCGGCGGACCGTACCCGACATCCAAAAGCCGCCATTGCCGATGCGCTCAACGATCGGGGCGCCGGGGCGATAATTGTTGGCGCCGCCGCGCATGGTGGGCGTCGGTTTCAGGCCTTTGGCGTGGGCGGGCACGAGAATGCCGGTGGCAGCCGTTGCAACAACAGAGCCGCCGGCGGCAAGAAGGCTTCGGCGGGTGAGCAGGGTGTTGGACATGAGAGTTCCTCCGGGGAAGATTGGAGTTGCCGTGCAGTCACGAAAGCATCCGTAAGCTCAATTCAGCATATGGGTGTGTTCGATGGCATTTCCATAACGGGTGCGGCGAAGGTGTCAGCAGACCCGTCTAACAAGTCTGTGATTGGGCAGCGTTCGGTCTGGGCGTGTTCCGTCGCTCCCAGCCTGTCTCTATGCGGCGGGACGCGGGCTGTAGTATCGCACGACCGGATGCGACATCTGGTCGTGTTCTTGGCGTCAACCCAGACTGTGATGCCTCGAACGCTTGGCACGGTGCCGGCAGGACCGATGGAGCCGGCAGTCCGGGCAAGTGGCCCCTAGGGGGCGATGGTTACGCCGCCGTCGGCAATGATGCCCTGGCCTGTAATGAACTTACCGGCCCGGCTCGCCAGGAAGGCGGCAATGCCGCCGATGTCGTCCGGGTCGCCAAGGCGGCGCAGCGGGGTGCGTGCCTCGCGGTCTTCGCGCAGTTTCGGGTTTTCCCACAGCGCGCGCGCGAAGTCGGTTTTGACGAGGCCGGGCAGGATGCAATTGACGCGGATGTTCTTGGGGCCCCACTCGACCGCCAGCGCGCGGGCGATGCCAAGGTCGGCAGCCTTCGAAATGCCGTATGCGCCGAGCGTGGAAGACCCCTTTACGGCGCCAATCGACGAGACGATCAGGAACGTGCCGCCGCCCTGCTCGGCCATATGCGGCATGCCGGCATTGGCGAACCAGATGGCGCTTTGCACGTTGGACGTCATGATCTTGTCGAAGGCATCGTCGGGAAGGTCGGCGAGGGGTCCGTAGACAGGGTTGACGGCCGCGTTGGCGACGAACGTGTCGAGGCGGCCCCATTTGGCGACGGTTTCCTTGACGAGGTTTTCACATTCCTCGCGGCGCGAGATGTTGCAGGCAATGGCGATCGCGGTGCCGCCTGCCTTCTCGATTTCCTCGACAACGGCTTCACAGGCATCGAGCTTGCGGCTCGAGATCACCACTTTCGCGCCCATGGCGGCGAGGTGGTGGGCGATTGATTTGCCGATGCCACGGCTGCCGCCGGTGACGATGGCGACCTGGTCTTTCAGGGAGAACGGGTTGTCCATGACTTGTTCCTTTCGGCTGCATTCGTTGCGCGCGGTTCTGCCGACTGTGCAACACTGAAGCGATCGGGACAATCGGACTGAGGATCAGGTTGGGGGGAGGTTTGGCGGGCGGCCATCATCATCAGTGTGGTGGGGCGCGTTTGATGCCTGGGGAGCCTGGGGCTCCTGTGGCCCCTCGAGGAATTGGATTTGCGTGATGCGGCGCGCCAAGCGATAAAGCGGGTTGGGGGACGACGCGGATCATGGGGAATGGCCCATTGGTTCAATCAATTCGCGGGGATCAGTGGAGATTTCGCGTATGTGGCTGTTGGTGGTGGCGCTGGTTGCAACCTTCATTATCGTTGCAATGTTCCTGGTCGAACTCGGACTGTTCCCGTGGCTTGCGATCCTGGTTTCTATACCGATTGCGTTTGGCGTCGGGTTCGTGCTCAGCCGCGTCCTGCGCGGGAGCGGGGCTCTTTGATTTCGCTCACGGGCTATTCCGCGCTGCTGTGCAGCGCGGGCCCTCCGCGGGGGCGGCGCTCAGCGCCAGGTCGCGGTTGCTCCCGGACAGCGTTGCCGTCGTTTTGATTGCGTGATTTCGCTCGCGAGCTGATCCCGGGCTGCGGCCGGGGTCCTCCGCGGGGGCGGCGCTCCGCGCCAGGTCGCGGTTGCTCCCGGACAGCGTTGTCGTCGTTTTGATTGCGTGATTTCGCTCGCGGGCTGATCCCGGCCTGCGGCCGGGGCTCTCCGCAGGGGCGGCGCTCAGCGCCGGGTCGCGGTTGCTCCCGGACGGCGTTGGCGTCGTTGGGACGGGCGGGGGTTGGCCGGTCCGTTCGTTGGGCCGTAGGCTTGCTGCTGCGGTAGGCGTCAGACGGTGACGACGCGCAGGTTGTTGGTCGAGCCGGGTGTGCCGTAGGGGACGCCGAAGATGATCACGATGCGGTCGCCCTGCTTGGCAAAGCCATCCTTCACCGCCAACTCAACGCCGCGTTCGACCATTGCGTCATATTCGGGCGTCATATCGATGCGTACGCTGTGGGCGCCCCAGAGCAGGGCCAGGCGGCGGGCGATGGTGATTTCATTTGTCGCGGTCAGGATGGGCACGGGCGGGCGCTTGCGGGCAATCCGGTAGGCGGTGG
The DNA here is from genome assembly GCA_963696075.1 of uncultured Alphaproteobacteria bacterium. Classification (GTDB taxonomy): domain Bacteria; phylum Pseudomonadota; class Alphaproteobacteria; order Rhizobiales; family Hyphomicrobiaceae; genus CAJQQK01. The sequence goes on from CAVOJD010000009.1 coordinate 231,036, forward strand.
TGCCGCGCGCGGTGAAGGCCACGATCGTGGTTGCGCCGATCTTGTTGGCAACGTCGGCGGCGGCCTCGGAGACGGCGTGATGGATCGAGGGGTCGAGGACCGGCTCCAGCGCGTCGATGATCATGCGATAAGCCTGATGGCTTTCGGTGTTGAGGATGATGCGGTTCATCATCTCGACGGACTCGACGGGGAAATCGCCGACGGCGGATTCCGCCGATAGCATGACGGCATCGGCGCCCTCATAGATCGCGGTTGCGACGTCCGAGGCTTCGGCGCGAGTTGGGGCGGGCGCTGAGACCATCGAGTTGAGCATCTGGGTTGCGACCACGACGGGCTTGGCAGCGAGCCGGCAGAGCCGGATCAGCTCTTTCTGGCGGCCGGGGACCTGCTCAGGCGGAATTTCAACGCCGAGATCACCGCGCGCGACCATCAAGGCATCGGACAGAGCGACAATGTCGTCGATGCGGTCGAGGGCTGCGGGCTTCTCGATCTTGGCCATGATGCCGGCCTGGTCGCCGACAATCTGGCGCGCTTCCATGATGTCGGAGGGGCGCTGGACAAAGGAGAGCGCCAGCCAGTCGATACCGAGGGAAAGGCCGAATTCGAGGTCTTTGCGGTCCTTTGGCGTCAGCGGCGAGAGGTCGAGGACGGTGTCGGGGACGTTGACGCCCTTGCGGTTGGAGATGACGCCGCCGTTGATGACTTCGGCGACGATGGCGTCACCGTCAAAGCCTGTCACTTTGAGCTGGAGGCGGCCGTCGTCAATCAACAGGCGATGGCCGGGCATGGCAGAGGCGAAGATTTCGGGATGAGGCAGGGGGATGGCGTTTGCATCACCCTCCTGGCCGTCGGGTACGAAACGGATGGTGTCGCCTTTTGCAACAGTGATGCGGCCATCCTTGATGGTGCCGACGCGGATCTTCGGGCCCTGGAGATCCTGGAGGATGCCGATGGGACGGCCTTCGGTCTCTTCAAGTTCGCGGATGGCGCGATGGACGGCGGCGTGATCTTCGTGGGCGCCGTGCGAGAAATTGAGGCGAAAGACATCGACGCCGGCGAGAAAGAGACGGCTGAGCATCTCGGGGCTTGAGCTGGCCGGGCCGACGGTTGCGACAATCTTGGCGCGCCGGTTGCGTCGCTGCATGGTGCATCCTTTCGGGTTGGCCGAAGCCTGGCTATTGGCCCGCGGCTCAGGGGAGTCGCGGGGCCGTATGGCTGTGCTCTAGCGCACTCGGGGCGCTTTGCAACCGATTCCTACTACGCGGCTGTGTCAGTGAGAAAATCTTCGATCCGGCGTAGCGGTGGGGCAAGGTTCTTCAGGGCTGCGGGTTTCGGGCCGCCGGTCGCCCAATCTGCCAACTCGACGGTGTGGACGACGGGGAGCGATGTCTTCTGGCCGATCTGGATCATGCAGCCGAGGTTGCCAGCGGCGATGACGTCGGGGGAAAGGCTCTCGATGTTGGCGACCTTGCGGGCCTGAAGGCGGCCGGCCAACTCAGGCTGGAGGAGGTTATAGGTGCCAGCCGAACCACAGCAGATGTGACTTTCAGGCACGGTCATGACCTCGAAGCCGAGGCTTTCGAGAAGTCGGGGCGGCAGGGTTGTGAGCTTCTGGCCGTGCTGCATCGAGCAGGCGGAATGGTAGGCAAGGCGCAGCGGCGGGACGTCGATCGTTGGTGTTGGGGCAAGTTTCTCGAGCACTTCGGTGATGTCGGCTGCCAGGCGGGAGACCGTCGCGGCGTCCTCTGCGAGGGCTGGGTCTTCGCGGAACATGAAGCCGTAATCCTTCACCGTCGTGCCGCAGCCCGACGTGTTGATCACGATATGGTCGAGGCCGTCGCCCGTCACTTCCCCCATCCAGGCGCGGATGTTGGCTGCCGCGGAGGCGTGGGAGGCATCCGTCTTGCCCATGTGATGGGTGAGGGCACCACAGCAGCCGGCCCCTTTGGCGACGACGACCTCGCAGCCAAGGCGGGTGAGAAGCCGGACGGTTGCTTCGTTGATGTTGGGGTCGAGAGCCTTCTGGGCGCAGCCGGTCATCAGGGCAACGCGCATGCGGCGTGGGCCTTCGGCGGCGAACACCTGGGGGCGGTCGGTGATGGAGGGGGAGGGGATGGCGGCCGGCGCCATGGCGACGAGGCCTTTGAGGCGGCCGGGGAAGAGGCCCGCGAAGGGCTTGGCGAACCAGGCGCCGAAGAGGGCGAGACGGAACAGCGCGGGGCGCGGCAGGATGAAGGCTAAAAGGTTGCGCAGGGCGCGTTCGGGGAGCGGGCGCTCATAGGTCTTCTCGATGTGCGCGCGAGCGTGGTCGACGAGGTGCATGTAGTGGACGCCGGAGGGGCAGGTCGTCATGCACGAAAGGCACGAGAGGCAGCGGTCGATGTGCTGGACGGTCTTGGCGTCGGCCGGACGGTCGTTCTCGAGCATCTCCTTGATCAAGTAGATGCGGCCGCGGGGGCTGTCGAGCTCGTCGCCGAGGAGGAGGTAGGTCGGGCACGTCGCGGTGCAGAAACCGCAATGGACGCATTTGCGCAGGATCGCCTCGGAAGCGGCGACGTCGGGGTTGCGCAACTGGCTGGGCGTGAAATTGGTTTGCATCAGAGGTCGTCTCGCATGCGGCCGCGATTGAGGATCTTCTCGGGGTCGAAGCTCGTCTTGATGCGGGCGGTGAGGGCGGCGAGGGCCGGGGGTTGAGGCTGGAAAACGGCGGTCGAGGTGCGCGCGGTCTTGCTGGCGCGGATCAGGGTGGCGTGGCCGCCGAAGGGTTTCAGGGTCTCGCGGATGGTCGTTGCCGCGGTTGAGGCGGGCGTTTCGGTTGCAAGCCAGATCAGGCCGCCGGCCCAATCGTAATAGGTCGCAAGCGGGATGTTGTTGGCGTTGAGGGCTGCGACCAGAGCGGCGCCGTTGGCGGGCGCGGTTGAGATGCGCCAGACGTCGCCGGGGCGTTTGGCCAAAGGACGGCAGTCCTTGATGGCCTGCCAGAAGGCGCGGGAGTGATTGGCCGCAATGGTGTCGAAGGTGGCGCCGACTGATTTGAAATGCGCGATCAGGTCCTGCTTGCGTTTGGCAACGGAGACCTCGGGACCTTCGAGGCGCAGGGCCGTCAGCGCGTCGGGGGAGCGGTGGGCGTCATCGAGGTCGGTGGCGGTGCCGGCAGGAAGATGGGCGAAGCTCGAGACTTCGTGCGGCAGGCCGGAGGCTTCGGTCATGACGCGGACAGCCGCTGCCTCGTCGAGGCCGGTCAGCACAAGCGTTTCCTCCATCTCGGCCTTGGGCAGCACCTTCAAGGTGAGGTCGGTCAGGAGGGCAAGCGTGCCGTAAGAGCCGGCCATCAGTTTAGAGAGGTCATAGCCGGTGACGTTCTTCATCACGCGGCCGCCCGACTGGAAGACGTCGCCGCGGCCGCTGACGGCGGTAAAGCCAAGCAGGTGATCTCGCGCGGCGCCGGCCTTGATGCGGCGGGGGCCGGCTGCGTTGATGGCGACGGTTCCGCCGATGGTGCCGGAGAGCGGTTCGTGGCCATAGAGAGGGCCGTAGTCGATGGGTTCGAAGGCGAGTTCCTGATGGTTCTGGTCGAGAAGGTCGACGAGTTCGCGCATGGTCGTGCCCGGTCCGAGCGAGACGACGAGTTCGGAGGGCTCGTAGAAATGGATGCCCGTCAGGCCGCGCGCGGAGAGGGTGTGGGCGCCCGCGACGGGGCGGCCCAGCGCATCCTTGGTCTGGCGGCCGGTCACGGCGAGGGGGGTCTCGTTGGCAAGAGCTGCCTTGATGACGTCGGCTGCGTCTTCGGCACGTTCGGGGGCAAAGCTTTCCACGTCGCTAAAACCTCGGCAGATCAGGGAAGGGCAGCTTGCCGCGATGGACGTGCATGCGGCCGAGTTCGGCGCAGCGATGGAGCGTCGGGAAGACCTTGCCGGGATTGAGGCGGTGGTTGGGGTCGAAGGCGCATTTGACGCGCTGCTGCTGCTTGAGGTCGATCTCGGAGAACATCGTCGGCATCAGGTCGCGTTTCTCGACGCCGACACCGTGTTCGCCGGTCAGCACGCCGCCGACCTCGACGCAGAGGCGCAGGATATCGGCGCCGAATTCTTCCGCCTTCTCGATGTCGCCCGGGATCGAGGCATCATAGAGGATCAGCGGGTGGAGGTTGCCGTCGCCGGCATGGAAGACGTTGGCGACGCGCAGGCCGTGCTTTTCGGAGAGCTTGTGCATCTCGCGCAGGACGTGGCTCAACTGGTTGCGCGGGATGGTGCCGTCCATGCACAGGTAATCGGGGCCGATGGCGCCGACGGCGGGGAAGGCGTTCTTGCGGCCTGACCAGAACTGCAGGCGCTCGGCTTCGGTCTCGGCGACACGTACGGTGGTCGCGTTGTTCCTGGTCGCGATCGCGGAGACGCGCTCGATCAGGTGGTCGACCTCGGAGGCGGTGCCGTCCAATTCGCAGATCAGCAGGCTTTCGGCGTCGCGTGGGTAGCCGCAGGGCTGGAAGTCGTCGGCTGCGACGATGGCCATGTTGTCCATCATCTCGAGACCGCCGGGTATGATGCCGGCTGCGATGATGTCGGCGACGCAGTTGGCGCCATCGTCCAGGGTCGGGAAGCCCATCAGCATGCCGCGCGCGGTCTGGGGCTTCTGGAGGATCCTCACCGTCACTTCGGTGATGACGCCGAGCAGGCCTTCCGAACCGGTCATCAGGCCCATCAGGTCATAAGCTTCCGAATCGAGGTGCTTGCCGCCGAGTTCGATCACCTCGCCATCCATCAGGACAACCTCGAGGCCGAGCAGGTTGTTGGTCGTCAGGCCATACTTCAGGCAGTGAACGCCGCCGGCGTTCTCGCCGACGTTGCCGCCGATGGAGCAGGCGATCTGGGAGGAGGGATCGGGGGCATAGTAAAAGCCCAGATGCTCAACGGCCTTGGTGATCGCGAGATTGGCGACGCCCGGCTGGACGCGGGCTGCGCGGTTTTCGACATCGACTTCGAGGACGCGGTTGAATTTGCCCATGCCGAGCAGGATGCCATCGCCGAGGGGCAGAGAGCCGCCCGACAGCGAGGTGCCGGCGCCGCGGGGCACGACCTTGACGTTCATTTCGTTGGCAAGCGCCATGATCCGGGAGACCTGTTCGACCGTCTCGGGGAGCACAACGACGAGCGGCAACTGGCGGTACATCGTCAGGGCATCGCACTCGTAGGCGCGGCGCGCGGTCTCGTCGTCGATGACGCTGTCGCGGGGAAGGATCTCAATGAGGCGCTCGATCAACCGGTCGCGGCTGGCGAGGATTTCTTCCTCGGGTTTCGGCATCATCAGGGCCATGGCGGGCTCCTCGGTTCATCGGTGGCGGGCAGAGACTACACGCCTTGGGATGGGGGATAGATCAGGATCGCGCGAAAATCATTCACGTTGGTGAGGGTTGGGCCGGTCATGACGAGGTCGCCCAGATGTTGGAAAAACGTATAGCCATCGTTGTCGGCGAGAAAGGCTCCGGCGTCGAGCCCGGCTGTTTTAGCGCGCGTCAGGGTATCGGGGCCGATGATGGCGCCGGCATTGTCCTCGCTGCCGTCGATGCCGTCGGTGTCGCAGGCGATCGCGTGGATGCCCGGTGCGCCATCGAGCGCAATGGCGAGGGCGAGGAGGTATTCTGCGTTGCGTCCGCCGCGGCCAGTGCCGCGGACGGTGACGGTGGTCTCGCCACCTGAGATCAGGGCAACAGGGGTGTCGCCGGGTTTGAGGGCGGCTGCGATGGCGCGTGCCGCTGCGGCATGTTCGTTTGCGAGGTCGCGCGCTTCGCCTTCGAGGTCATCGCCGAGGATCTGCGGGGTGATGGCGTGCTGGCGGCAGACGTCGGCTGCGGCTTCGAGGGAGGCCATTGGGGTTGCGATATAGTGGAATTCAGCCGTCGCGAGGCGGGGATCGCCGGAGCTGGGTGTTTCTGCCGCTTGCGTCGCAAGGAAAGCCTTGATGCTGTCTGCGGGGTCAATCGCGTATTTGTCGAGGACGGCGAGGGCGTCGGCAACTGTGGTGGTGTCGGCGACGGTCGGGCCTGAGGCGACGGTTGCGGGGTCGTCGCCGGGGACATCCGAGATTGCCAGGGTGATGACCCGCGCGGGGTGGGCTGCGAGGGCAAGCCTGCCGCCCTTGATGGCGGAGAGATGCTTGCGGACGGTATTCATCTCGGTGATGTTGGCGCCCGACTTGAGGAGGGCGCGGTTGAGGTCCTGCTTGTCGGCGAGGGTGATGCCGTCGCCCGGCAGCGTGAGGAGTGCGGAGCCGCCGCCGGAAATCAGGCAAAGGACGAGGTCGTCCGCGGTCAGTCCCGCGACCGCCTCGATCATGCGGCGGGCTGCATCAAGTCCTTTGTCGTCCGGGACCGGGTGGGCGGCTTCGACGATCTCGATCGTCTCGCACGCGACGGCGTGGCCGTAGCGCGTGACGATCAGGCCGGAGAGGGGGGCGGACCAATGCGTCTCGGTTGCCCGCGCCATGGCGGCGCCGGCCTTGCCCGCGCCGATCACCAGGGTTCTGCCGGCCGGTGGGGCGGGCAGGTTAGCCGGCAGACAGTGTGCCGGGTCCGCCGCCCTGACGGCGGCGGCAAACATCTCGTGAAGACAGTCCGCCGGGCGCATCAGTCTTCCGCAACCTTGTGGTCGGCCATCCGCTCCAGCGCCTTGACGAGGGCGGAGTGGTCGTCATCGCTGCCGCCGTGTGCTGCGCATGAGTTGAACAGTTCCTGGGCGGTGGCGGTATTGGGCAACGAGAGACCCATCTCGCGGGCGTTCTGCAAGGCGAGGTTGAGGTCTTTCTGGTGCAGCTTGATGCGGAAGCCTGGGTCGAAGGTGCGGTTGATCATGCGTTCGGCATGCAACTCCAGGATCTTGGAGGAGGCGAAGCCGCCCATCAGGGCCTGGCGCACTTTAGCCGGGTCGGCGCCGGCCTTGGAGGCGAAGAGGAGGGCTTCTGCGACCGCTTCGATGTTGAGGGCCACGATGATCTGGTTGGCGACCTTGGTGGTCTGGCCGGCGCCGATGGGGCCGACGTGGGTGATGTTCTTGCCCATCAGCTCGAACAGCGGCTTGGCGCGGGCGAAGCCCTCATCCGTCGCGCCGACCATGATCGTGAGGGAGGCGGCTTCCGCGCCGACCTGGCCGCCGGAGACGGGGGCGTCGACGTAGTCACAGCCTTTGGCTGCGACCTTTTCAGCAAAAGCCTTGGTGTCGATCGGTGAAATCGAGCTCATGTCGATGACGAGCTTGCCGGCCGAGAGCCCGGCTGCGATGCCATCATCGGCAAATAACACGGCTTCGACCTGGGGCGTGTCGGGGACGATCATGATGATGACGTCGGCGGCTTCAGCGACGGCCTTGAGGGAGGCCTTTTCCTCGACGCCCTTGGCTTTGAGGGCTTCGGGCACAGGTGTGTTGTGGATGTGGGTGATGACCTTGTGGCCGCCGTCAATGAGGTGGCCGGCCATGGGGGCACCCATGATGCCGAGGCCGATGAAGCCGATCGTCGACATGTGCATTTCCTCGCGTTTTTTCCTTAGCTTTATCCGAGCTAGCAGATGGGGGCAGGCTTGGAAAGCAAGCGCTTGGTGTGAGGCGGTCTGAGGTGCCTACGGCCACACCGTGGCGGGTTGGGCAACCTTATTGGTTCACGGGGAATTGATCCGCGGTGATGTTTCAGGGCAAATTAGCGCCACAGTCTTTCATTCGGGGAATCATCCGGGAACAAAGCATGACATATGGATTGAGCGCGGACGAACGTGCGCTTCAGGCGAAGGCAAGGGAACTGGCACAGGGCGAGATCAAGGCGCGGGCCCGCGACGTCGATCAAAGCGAGGCCTACAGCTGGGAGAACGTCGAAGCCCTGAAGCAAGCCGGCTTCCTGGGCATGACAATCCCCAAGGAATATGGCGGGGCGGGGCGTTCGCTGCTGGATGCGGTGCTGGTCATCGAAGAGATGGCGCAATGCTGCGGGGCGGCCGGTCGGATCACGGTCGAGGCCAATATGGGCGCGATTTCAGCGATCATGGCCTACGGCACGGAAGAACAGAAAAAGTTCGCAGCCGAATTTCCGCTCTCCGGCGACAAGCCGGCAATCTGCATCACAGAGCCGGGGGCGGGGAGTGCTGCGACGGAAATGACGACGCGGGCCGTGAAGCGCGGCAACACATATGTGATCAATGGGCGCAAGCATTGGATCACCGGCGGCGGGGTTTCGCGGCTTCACCTGGTGTTCGCGCGTACGTTCGATGAGGGCGGGCAGGAGCTTGGCATCGGCGGGTTCATTGCGGTGCGTGATGAGACGCCGGGGCTGGTAATCGGCAAGCGGGAGCCGGCGATGGGGCTCAGGGGCATTCCGGAAACGGAAGTGCTGTTCCAGGACATGGAGGTGGCGGAGGGCATGATGCTGGTGCCGCCGTCAGGTCTCAAGCGTGGGTTCGGCGACCTCATTGATGCCTATAACTCGCAGCGCGTCGGGGCTGCGACCGTGGCGCTGGGCCTCGCGCAGGGGGCCTACGATCTGGCGCGCGATTATCTGCTCGAGCGGGAACAATTCGGCCGTCCGATCGCGGAGTTCCAGGGGCTGCAATGGATGCTTGCCGACATGGCGACCGGCATCGAGGCGAGCCGGGCGCTGGTCTATCGGGCGGCGCGCTCGCGGGGGGACAGGGCCGGTTTGTTCCCGGACCCGGTGATGGCGGCGCAGGCCAAGCTCTTTACGTCAGAGACGGCGGTCAAGGTTGCCAACGACGCGCTGCAGATGCACGGCGCGTGGGGCTATTCGCGCAACTGCGATGCGGAACGCTATGTGCGTGACGCGCGGATGTTCACGATCGCGGGCGGGACGGCGCAGATGCTCAGGACGTTGATTGCGGGCGGTGAACTGGGCATGCGGATGCCGCAGACGCGGGATGGCTACCAGAAGACGGCGGCGGCGTTGCAGCGGACGGCGGCGGAGTAAGGCCGGGAGGCCAGCGTTTGCTGCGGAAATGTCTGCGGGGCGACTATTGAACGCAAAAAAGGGGCGGCTCTGGGCCGCCCCTTTTCTGTGTTTGTCCTCAGATGTGTCAGGGCCGCGACGGGCGCTGCCTCTGATGCGTCACTTCAGGAGGCTTGCGAGCTTCTTCTTGGCGTCCTCGTCGATCCACTTGGACCACACGTCCTTGTAGTTCTGGAGGAAGTGGACGGCGGCCTCGTCGGCGGAGGCGCGGTTGTCCTTCTTCCACGCGAGGACCTGGCCCATCTGTTTGTTGGTGAAGGCGACGTTTTCCATCAATTTCGCGGCCGCCGGTGCGCGCTTGATGAAATCGGTCGTCACGACCGTTGCAACCGGAGAGGGCGGGTATTGCGATTTGCCGACTTCGTTGCAGTCCTTGTCGGCGTTGCAGGCGTGGATCTTCTCGTCGATCGGCCCGAGGTCGATGCGCACCATGGGATATTTGCCCAGGACCGCCGTTGGCTCCCAGTAGTAGCCGAACCAGGGCTTCTTGTCGTCGTAGGCCGAGGCGATTGATGTTGCGAGCGTCTCGCCGGAGCCGTGCTGGAAGACTTCGATGCCGTTCTTTTCGAGTTCAAAGGCCTTCGCGAGGCTGGCGTTGGCGATCTGGCAGCCCCAACCTGAAGGGCATTGGTGGAAGCGGGCGCCGACGAGCTGGGGGTTCTTCAGGAGGCCGTCGATGGTCTTCAGTTCGGGGTGTTTTTCGGCGAGGTAGGCTGGAATGTACCAACCCTCGACGCCACCATCGGAGAGCACTTTGGTCAGTTCCTTGACCTTGCCTTCCTTGATCAGCTTCGGGATGGCGGGGGCGCCGTTGAGCCAGAGTTCGGTTGCGATGTCGGGGGCGCCGTTTTCGACGAGCGAGGTGACGACGGGCACGGTCGAGGAGGGGACCGTCTTGACCTTGCAGCCATAGCCCTGTTCGAGGAGGAACTTCGAGACTGCCGTTACGACGGCGGCGGAAGCCCAGTTCATCTCACTGATGGAGACCTCGCCGCAGTCTGCTTTGGCGGCGTTCGTACTCAGAGCGAGGAGGGCAAGGGCGCTCGTCAGTCCGATGATGTTTTTGCGCATGGTTTCTCCCGGTCAAATGTTCGATGCGCCCTTCTGGCGTGGCGTTCGGCTGTGGTGTGGGTGAGTGATCATCATAGACGGGGGCGGCACGAGGGTCCAATTTGGGCCGGTGAGGCGGTCTGGTCGGGCGTTGTTGGGGGTTATCATGGTTGCGCTTGGCCGGGGGGCGGGCGCGTGGCAAGAACATCAGCGGTGCATGTGAGGAGGCTTGTGGCGATGGCGATCAAGGATGTGGCAACGGAAGTTGCGGGTAATGTTTGGAAGGTGATGGTCAAGCCAGGTGATGAGGTGGCGGCGGACGACACGCTGATCATCATGGAGGCCATGAAGATGGAAATTCCCGTCGTTGCGCCGAGCGCTGGACGGGTTGCGGAGATCCTGGTCGAGGAAGGCGAAGCGGTCGGGGAAGGCGAGGCCGTGGTGCGCATCGAGGCGTGAGGCGCCGTTCCTTTTCTCAATTTCATGTGTGAGGCAGCATGGCGCTCAAACGGATGCATCTGGCCCAGTTCCTGTGCCATAGCCCGAGTTATCACAGCCTCGGCATGTGGCGGCATCCCAAGACGGCGGAAGCCGGTTATGACTGGCGGCGGCCGGCGCTCTACCAGCACATCGCGAAGGTGTGCGAGCGCGGGTGCTTCGACATGGTCTTCTTTGCCGACCTCAACTACATCTCGGATACGTTCACCGGATCGCTTGAACCCGCTCTGAGATATGCCGTCCAGGCGCCCGAACATGACCCCATCCCGCTGCTCTCTTGGATGGCGGCTGCGACGGAACACATCGGAGTGGCTGCGACGTTCTCGACGAGCAACCAGCATCCATTCTATGCAGCCCGGCTGTGGGGCACGATTGACCACCTGACCGGGGGGCGGGCCGGGTGGAACGTGGTCACGTCGCTCAATCACAATCAGGCGGCGAACTACGGCGCGGAGCGCGAGGCGACGGATCAGCGCTACGAGCGCGCGTTCGAATACATGGAGGTGTGCGCCAAGCTGTGGGAGAGCTGGGAGACGGATGCGGAAGTGATGGACCGTGATGGCGCGGTGTTTGCCGACCACACCAAGGTCCACCGGATCGAGCATGACGGGCGTTTCTTCAAGTCGCGGGGGCCGCTCAACGTGGTGCGCTCACCGCAGAACGGGCCGGCCATTCTGCAGGCTGGCACCTCGCCCAAGGGGCGCGATTTCGCGGCGCAATTCGCCGATGCCATCTTTGCCATCCAGCCGAACGTGGCCGAGGCCCGGAAATACTACGCCGATATCAAGGATCGCATTCGGGAACTGGGCCGTGATCCGGCGCACTGCAAAATGTTGTTTGGGATGCAGCCGATCCTTGGCGCGACGGAGGCGGAAGCAAAGGCCAACCAAGAGGAACACAATGCCCTGGTTCCGCTTGAGGCCGGGCTTGCGATCCTGTCAGCGCACCTCGATCACGACCTTTCGCAATACGATCTCGACATGAAGATCGCGGAGAGCGAGGAGCCCGCGCTGCAGCGGATGGTGTCGCGCTTCAAGCATGCCGACGGCTCGTCCATGACGTTGCGCGAAGCCGGTGAGCGTCACGGGCAGAGTGTCGGCCTGCCGCAGTTCGTTGGGACGCCGGAACAGGTCGCAGACCAGATGGAGGCGTTCATCGAGGCGGTGGGGGGCGATGGCTTCATGCTGTCTGCGATCCACACGCCGGGTGCGATCGAGGACTTTGTTGATGAAGTCGTGCCGATCCTGCAGGCGCGCGGACGGGTGCGGACCGCATATCGTGGCGAAACGATGCGCGATATTCTGCGCGATGATGGTTGAGGCGCGGTAGAACCAATCAAATACGGCCGGACGGGCGTCCAGAGCCGGGCAAAAAGAAACCGGACGTCGCGAGGCGGCGCCCGGTCTGGTATCTGGTTCAGCCGCGCCTGTGTGGCGCGCGCCAATAGATGTTATTTCTTGCCGGCTTCTTCGAGGTAGGCAATGACATCGGCGCGTTCATCTTCCTTGCGCAGGCCAGCGAAGGCCATCGTGCCGCGCGGAATCATCTTCTTCGGATTGGTCAGGTAGGTGTCGAGGTTTTCCTTGGTCCAGACCAGGCCTTCGCCGGCCTTGTCCATCAGTGACTTCGAATACTTGAAACCCTCGACGGCGCCAGCCTTGCGGTCGACCACGCCTTGCAGGCTGGGGCCAACCTTGTTCTTGTCGCTGTCGACGACATGGCAGGCGGCGCAGCGCTTGAAGACACGTTCGCCCTTTTTGGCGTCCTGGGCGAGGGCCGGACTTGCGACCAGAGCGATGGCGATGGGGGCGGTGACGAGCAGTTTGTACATATGGTCCTCTTTATTGGCCTTCGGTATCGTGGGTAACTACCGTTTGATGGATGACTTAGCGACAAGTTGCGGCATGCAAAAGACGTCGGCGTGGCAGAATTGTTCCGATGATGAACAAGTGCGTTACATCTAGCCTATTCAAAGGCTTGAAAGTTTCCCGGGCGCCGGGCGCAGCTCATTGAAGAGGATTGCCGGGGCCGGAGCGGACAATGAAACCATGCGGTTTTTTCTTTGTCGAACATGCAACTCCCTGTCGAATGATGTGAACACTTTCACCTCATCGGCGCCGGGTGGCGATGGGGCAAGGTGTCCAACCTGCAAAAACGTGAATATGATATTTCACGAGGAACTTCCAGACCTCGATATCGCGCACGTCGATTGCGATGCATTTTATGCCTCGGTCGAGAAGCGGGATGATCCGACGCTGGAGGACCGGCCATTGATCATCGGCCACGCCGGGGGGCGCGGTGTGGTGACGACGGCGTGCTATTTGGCGCGCCAATCGGGCGCACGATCGGCGATGGCGATGTTCAAGGCGCTTGAACTCTGCCCGGATGCGGTGGTGATGCCGCCGAATATGGCCAAGTACAAACAGGTCAGCGGCGAGATCCGGCGGCTTTTTGCTGACATCACCGACACGTTCGAACCGGTATCCCTGGATGAAGCTTATCTCGACCTGTCGGGCGAACATCGCCGCGATGTCGATTGTGTGCCAGCGGTTGCGCTCTCCGAGTTGGCGAACCGCGTCAAACAAGAGGTCGGCGTGACGGTTTCCGTCGGGCTCTCCTACAACAAGTTCCTGGCGAAGCTTGCCTCCGACCTCGATAAGCCGGATGGCTTTTCGGTGATCGGGCGGGGCGAGGCGCAGGGTTTCTTGTCCGGCCTCGGGGTCAATCGGATCAATGGCGTTGGCAAGGCGACCGCGCAACGGCTGGCGCGGGCCGGGATCGAGACGGTGGGGGATCTCCAGTCGCGGCCCGAGGAAGAATTGATCGCGCTCGTCGGGCGGTTCGGGCGGCGGCTTTATACGTATGCGCGGGGGATCGACGAACGCGCGGTGACGCCATCGCGGCAAGCCAAGAGTATTTCGGCTGAGACAACGTTTCGACACGATACCGGGGACGGGCAGGAACTGAGTGATGTCGCGGTGCGGCTGTGTGAGCGGGTGGCGCAGCAACTCAAGGCGAAGCGGGTCAGTGGCGCGACGCTCGTCCTCAAGCTTAAGACGCACGACTTCAAGACGCTGACGCGAAACCGGCAGCTCACTCATCCAACCCAGCGCGCCGACGTGATGGGGGAACAGGCGCGTTTGATGATCGCGCAGGAGGCGGATGGGCGGCTGTTTCGCTTGATCGGGATCGGGATGAGTGATCTCAGGCCCGAAGACGAGGCGGACCCGCCGGATCTTTTTTCAATTTGACGCATTGGTCGTTTCGTCGCGAGATGCGCGCGCAATACGATACATAAGAGGACTTGATATGGCTCACTTTCTCGCAGCCCAACGCGTCACCCGGGTGACGCCGTCTCCAAGTGCGATGGCCTCACAACGCGCGCGCGAGTTAAGGGCGCTGGGCGAGGATGTGATCGCACTCAGCTCCGGGGAGCCGGATTTCCAGCCGCCAGCGCACGTGATCGAGGCAGCGCACGCGGCGATGCGGGCAGGCCAAACCAAATATACGACGATGTCGGGGACCGCTGATCTCAAGGCGGCGGTGATCGAGAAGTTCAAGCGTGAGAACGGGCTCGATTATACCGCCGATGAGATCATGGTTTCGGCGGGTGCGAAGCAGGTCATCTTCAACGCCATCATGGCGACGGTGGAGGCGGGCTCGGAGGTGATCATTCCGGCTCCGTTCTGGATTGCCTATGAGCAGATCACGGCGTTTGCGGGGGGCACGCCGGTGGTGGTGCCGTGCGGGCCGGAGACCGGGTTCCGGATCGATGCGGAGAAGCTTGCGCGCCACATCACGCCGGCGACACGGTGGGTGATGCTGAACTCACCGTCGAATCCCTCGGGCGCGGTCTATACGCGGGGTGAGCTTGGCGAGCTGGCGGAAGTGCTGCTGGCGAATCCGCATGTCTGGGTTCTGACCGACGACATCTATGAGCACATCGTTTTCGATGGTCGCGAGGTTGCGACGATCGCGGCGGTCGAGCCGCGCCTCAAGGATCGCGTGTTGACCGTCAACGGTGTCTCGAAGACGTACGCGATGACGGGGTTCCGGATCGGCTATGGGGCCGGCCCGAAAGCGCTGATGCAGGAGATGCTCAAGGTGCAATCGCAGTCGACGTCGGGGGCATCGTCGGTGGGGCAGGCTGCGGCGGTGGCCGCGTTGACCGGCCCGCAGGACTTTGTCGCGGAGCGCTCGGCGGCGTTTCAGGCGCGGCGCGATCTGGTGGTCTCGATGCTGAACCAGACGAACGGGATCACCTGCCGCTCACCGGAAGGAGCGTTCTATGTCTATCCCAGTTGTGCCGGGCTGATGGGGAAGCGCACGCCGGATGGAAAACTGATCGAGACGGACCGTGATTTCGTGATGCACTTAATGAACGAACATGGCGTTGCGACCGTGCAGGGGGAAGCCTATGGGCTGTCGCCCCATTTCCGGATCTCGATTGCAGCCTCCCTCGAGGATATCCAAAGGGGATGCGAGCGCATTCAGCGGGCGGCCAACGAACTGAGTTGACGTTGGATCAGGGATCAAAGCGGCAGGCAGATGAGAACCGGTTTTTCGTTGGCGTAGTAGTCGGCCTCGATGCGGTCGACGATGAACGTTGCGACGGCGCTGCGTGAGACGATGCCGTTGCGCCAGTCTCCCGGTTCGGTGAGGACACGGGGCGGGCTGGTGGTTGGCGCGCTCACAAGCACGCCGGGGCGGACGATCAGCCAATTGAGGTCGCTTGCCTCGATCAGGGCTTCCTGGCGGGTCTTGTCGTCGTAGGCGCGGCGCAGGGCGAGTTCGAAGGGGAGGCGGTGGAGGGGATTGATCGCCTTGTTGCTGTCGCCGGCCCCGAAGCCGGTGACGGCGACGAGGGATTTAACGCCCGTCTCGCTCATTTCCGGCAGGAGGACGCGGGTTGCCTCGGAAAAGAGCGTGACCGGCTTGGTGAAGAGATCAAGGGAGACGGGCACGCCCAGCGCCTGGACAACGACGTCCATGCCATCGAGGGCCTGACGGACGTCGCCTGAGCGACAGGGCGTCGCCTTTGAAGGCTTCCGCGCCGGGGGCGCCGGAGGGGGTGGTGCCGCTGCGCGACATCGCGCGGACCTGATGGCCGCGGCCGACGGCGCAACGTGTGACCTCACGGCCAATTCCGCGACTTGCGCCGATGACGAGGATGCGTGCCACGCGCTCAATCCGTTTCGTGTTGCCGGTTGCGTTGTTTTATCAATGAACGCTCAGGGGCGGGGTTCGGATCAGGCAGCGGGCGGAGCACGTGTCGGGCTCAGCCAGACCTCTGGCAGGGCCAAGGCAACAGAACGGCGCCTCGCTCGGGACACCGGACTCCCGCCGTGAGTTTAGCCGATGCAATGGCGCGGGGACGGGGCACGCGCGTTCGACATGGGCCTCAATTGGTTTTGGACAGGCACGCCGTGAATGAGGCCGCCATATTGCGGATGAGATCGAAGTAGAGGTCCGGGCCATCCTCCAGGGCGGCGCCGAGAGGGTCGAGGACGCCGGAACGGGCCTTGGTTCCTTCGGTGACGGTCGCAACCAACTTGGGTTCGAATTGAGGTTCGGCGAAGACGCACGCAACGCCGAGGTCCTTCACCTTCGCGCGCAGTTCGCTGATCCGCCTGGCGCCGGGCATGACCTCTGGCGAAACCGTAATCGAACCCGATGCGGGGAGATCGAAGCGCGTCTCGAAATACCGGTAGGCATCATGGAAGACGATGAAGGCTTTGCCCTTGACGGGCTTTAGCTGGGCGGTGGCCTCCGCGAGGAGGGCATCCAGGCGTTCGATCATGGCGTCGGCGTTGCGCTTGTATGTTGCCGCGTTCGCAGGATCGGCGGCAGAGAGTGCATTTTCAATCTGGCCAACGAAGGCCTTGGCATTCACCGGGTCGAGCCAGACGTGGAGGTCGAAGTCGTCGTGATCGTCATGATGGGCGTTCTTTGCCTTTTCATCGTGGGCATCGTGCTTGTCATCGCGGTCATGGTCATGCTTCGAGGCCTTGCCGCTATCGTGTTTTTCATCATCGTGGTGCTCGTGGCGCTCAAATGCGCCGCCTTCGCGTTTGGCGAGCTTGACAACGCCGTTGGCATGGATCAGTTCGACGGACTTTGCTTTCGTTGCCAGCGTTTCAAGTGGCTTTTCCAGGAAGGTTTCAAGCTGGTGGCCGAACCAGAACACCAGATCCGCCTTTTCCAGCATGGCGGCCTGGGACGGCTTCAACGCATAAGTGTGGGGTGAGCCGGCGCCTTCGACGATCAATTGAGGCTTGCTCACGCCCTTCATCACGCCGGCGACGAGGGAGTGGGCGGGTTTGATCGAGGCGACCACGTTGACGTCCGCGCGCGCGGCAATGGGAGTTGCTATAAGCAAAGCGAGACCAAGCCGCAGAATGCCGCAAATGCGCATGGTCAAGTGCTCCGAAGTGAAGGGTTAAGAAGTGCAATGCTATCACATTACATATTCAAGGCGTTCGTGATAGCGTGCCCATGCCGTGAAAGCAATCTCCAATCAGCGATGTGCAGCCTTAAGCCGGGCTGCGTCCAAGCCGAGACATGATGAATCGAACCGATACTCTCGTGACATTGAACAATGCCGGTATTCAGCGGGGGGACCGTTGGCTCGTGCGCGGGGTCTCGATGACAATCGATCCCGGCGAGATCGTCACGCTGATCGGTCCCAACGGTTCCGGGAAATCGACGACGGCCAAGATGGCGCTGGGTATCCTCGGCGTCGACGAAGGGGCCGCGTCCCAGCGCCCGGGGCTGCGCGTTTCATATGTCCCGCAAAAGCTTGCGATTGACTGGACGCTGCCGCTGACGGTCGAGCGCTTCATGCATCTGACGGGAAAGATCAGCCAGGAAGCTCATGACGAGGCGATGGCTGCAACAGACGTCAGCCATTTGGCGCAGGCCCAGGTGCGGTTCCTGTCGGGGGGCGAGTTTCAGCGCGTTCTGCTTGCGCGCGCGATTGCCCGTTCGCCGGAATTGCTGGTGCTGGATGAGCCGGTGCAGGGGGTCGATTTCAACGGTGAGATCGAACTCTACGGTCTCATAAAGCGTATCCGCGACAACTACGACTGTGGTGTCCTGCTGATCTCGCATGACCTCCACCTGGTGATGGCTGCGACCGACCGGGTGATCTGCCTGAACGGTCATGTCTGCTGTTCGGGGACGCCTGTGGCGGTTGCCTCAAGTGATGAATACAAGGCGCTGTTTGGCGCGCGGGCGCCGGCCATGGTGGCCGTCTATGAGCATCGCCACGATCATGTCCATTTGCCGGACGGAAGCGTGCAGCATGCCGACGGCACGATAACGGACGCATGCCATCACGATGATGGCGCTCACCACGGCCGCGATGCGCGCGGGGGCAAACTGGATGCTTGATGACTTTTTCATCCGCGCATTGCTGGCCGGCATCGGTGTTGCCATGGTGGCGGGGCCGCTTGGATGCTTCATCGTGTGGCGCAGGCTTGCTTATTTCGGCGATACCCTGTCGCATGCCGCACTCCTCGGTGTCGCATTGGCCTTCTTGCTGGAGGTCAACATCACGCTGGCGGTCTTTGTGGTGTCGGCGGGGGTGTCACTCGCGCTTGTGTTCCTGCGCCGCCGCGCGACGTTGTCGGCGGATGCCCTGCTCGGCCTGCTCGCCCATTCCGCCCTTGCCTTGGGCCTTGTGGTTCTTGCCTTCATGAGTTGGGTCAGGATCGATCTGATGGGGTTCCTGTTCGGTGACATCCTCGCGGTGTCGAAGCTGGACATTGCGATCATCTGGCTCGGAGGCGCTGCTTGTCTCGCGATCCTTGCGACCATCTGGCAGCCTCTGTTCGCTGCAACCGTCAGTCAGGAGCTGGCTGAGGCGGAAGGCATGAAGCCGGAACGGGCCAATCTCATCTTCACGTTGCTCATGGCGGGCGTGATCGCGATTTCCATGAAGATCGTCGGCGCGCTGCTCATCACGGCGATGCTGATTATTCCGGCGGCGACGGCGCGGCGGTTCGCGTCCGGCCCCGAACAGATGGCGCTGCTCGCAAGCCTGATTGGCGTCGTCGCCGTGCTCGGTGGCCTGTTCGGCTCGCTGAACTGGGACACGCCGACCGGCCCGAGTATCGTTGTTGCAGCTTCGCTGCTGTTCCTTATCTCACTGGTGCCGTTGGTGACGCCGGCGCGCGCAACGTCAGGGGGCAGCGGGGACCCGCCCCGGCCGCAGTAGGCGGCGGACGGGGCCGGTGAGCGGTGAGGATCAGCTGCGCACGGTCATGCCATCGGCCAGGGAGTGCTGGTAGGCGCGCAAGGCTGGCAGGAGGCCTGCAACCAGACCGCCCAAAACAATGGCTGCCAACGCCGTGAGTTCCGTCACGGTCGGCGGCGTTATGTCCATATAGATGCCGTAGGTGGCGTCGATCGCGGGGCGCAATGCGAAGAGGAGCGCATAGGTCAGCACGACGCCGACGATGACGCCGAGGAACGTCAAGATGCCGGCCTCCGAGACCAGCAGGCCGACGACGGTGCGCGGTCCCGCGCCGACGGACCTCAGGATGGCGATCTCGCGGCGGCGTTCATGGAGCGTTGCCAGGATCATGGTGATCATGCCGAGGATGGCCGTCACCACCACCATGAAGGAAACCACCATCAGGGCCGTCTCCGCCGTCCCGACGAGCCCCCACAGCTCATAGAGCGTCGCGCCGGGAAGGATCGCGGTCAATGGCTCGGCGCGGTAATCGTTCACGTATCGTTGCAACTGGAAAATTGCGATCTTGGACTTGAGGCCGACCATTGCAGCCGTCACAGCCTTTGGGCGGAGGTTCATCTGGCGAACGTCGTCAGCGGTTATGCTGCGGTCGCTGCGCCGGGCGCCACCGTCCCAGTCGATGTGGATGGCTTCAATGGCCTCCAAGCTGACGTGAACGGTGCGATCGACCGGCGTCCCCGTCTTGGCGAGAACGCCTGAGACGCGAAACGGCTTGTCGTCGTGTTTGTTGATGCCAATCCGGCCGAGGCCATGCGCGACGACAATTTCGTCACCCACTTTGTAGCCGAGGGAGGCTGCGACATCGGCGCCGACAACGGCATCAAAGAGGTCGTCGAACCGTTTGCCGGATGCGAATTCGAGACCCCTGCTGCGGCGATATTGATAACGGTCGAAGTAGCCGGCACTGGTGCCCAGAACGCGGAAACCGCGATGGCTGTCGCCGAGGGACAGTGGGATCATCCAGTCGACTTCCGGGCGATTGCGGATGTCCTCGTAGCTGCGCCACGTCATATTGTTGGTGGCGTTGCCAATCCGAAAGACCGAGTAGAGCAGGAGCTGAAGGCCGCCGCTGCGGGCGCCGACAATCAGGTCTGTGCCGGAGATGGTATTGGCGAAGCTGGACTTCGCGCCGGTGCGGATCTTCTCGACGCCAAGCAGCAGCACAACGCTGACCGCGATCGCGAGGACGGTCAGGAGGGCCGTCAACCAGCGGTTTCGAAGTGACTGAATGGCAAGGCGGACAACGATCATGATCCGCCTCGCACGGTCACAATATCCTCAAGTTCGAGAACGCTGTCGAAGAGGGAGCCGATGCGCCGGTCGTGGCTGACCATCAGGAGCGTCGCGTGAGCGTCCTGGACCTGGCGGAAGAGCAGGTCGAGGAAGCGCTGTTGATGATCAAGATCGAGCGCTGACGTGGGCTCGTCGGCCACGATCAGTTCCGGGCCGCCGATGAGGGCGCGTGCGGCAGCCACGCGTTGCTGTTGGCCAACGCTGAGGGCGGCTGCCGAGCCGGCGAGCAGTGACCGGTCAATGCCGAGTTCGCTGAGAATGCGGCCGGCCTCGGTGGCAGCGTCGCTGTTGAGCGTCGCGCGGGTGGTACGGTCGCGCGAAAAGCTCAACGGCAAGATGACGTTGTCCGTCACGGAGCCATAGGGGAGGAGGTTGAACATCTGGAATATGACGCCGATGTGCTCGGCGCGGAAGCGGTCACGCGCGGCATTCGACAAACGGACGATGTCGGTGCCGAGGATTGTTATCTCTCCGGCTTGCGGCGTGACGATGCCGCACAGCAGGCTGAGCAACGTCGACTTGCCGCCGCCGGAGGGGCCGACGAGAAGCGTCTTCGAGCCCTTCGGGAGTGAGAAATCTTCAATGGCGATCTCGAAGGCCCGGCCTGACGGCCAGGCAAAGCGAACGCCCGACATCTTGACGATGTCGGGCGCGTCCGCGATCGCATGCTGTCGCGTGTGCTCGCTCAACGACGAAGCCCTCGGTTCTTCAGATTACACCGCCAAGATTGATCTTGGTGCTTTCGCGCTCCACCTCAAACTTCTTCTGTGATTTGGGGCCAACCACGCTGACTTCAAGCTCTTTGGCGCCCTTGAAGTTGGCGAAGTAGGGGAACGACAACTCGACGAGTTTCTCAGGCGAGGCGCAAGTCAACTCGTAGGCTGCATGAAACTCCGAGTGGGACGCTTCCTCTGCGTCATGTTTGGCGTCCTTCTTGCCATGGGAATGGGCGTGGCCATGGTCGTGGCCTTTCTTGGCCGCCTTCTTTTCGTCGCCGTGGTCGTCGGTTGAGATCTCGAGCTTGACGCTGGCCTTGTCGAGCTTGCAGCCGGCAGCGGCTGGCAGCTCAACGACGTTGGCGATAGTCTTCAGCTTCTTTTCCGCGTTTGATACGGCGGTCTTCTGCTTCTTGGTTTTGGCCTTGTGTTCGAAGCCAACGATGTCGGCGCCCGGGGCTTCCAATTCCATGCTGACCCGGTTGCCGTCGATCGCTATGTTGAAACTACCCTGGCCATGCTCGTGGGCACTCAGTTGCCGGTGTTTTTCTTCGGCGACGGCGCCCATCGTAAACGGCAGACACATAAGTCCAGCCACAAACCATTGCCTCATGACGCTGTTCCTTCAGCTAATGCGGACCAATCAGTTCGACGAAGTCATGTTATAGAGTTACGAATTGTGGCCGTCAATGCGCGCACTTGCGGCATCGTCCGGAGACCTCGACGTGCAGTTGCTCGACTTCGAAGCCCGCTTCGGCGGCTTGCTTCATCACGGTTTTCTGGACAGCGCGGGTGCCGACTTCGATGATGTGCTTGCACTCGGTACAGATCATGAAGGCGGGTGATTCGGTGTGGTGCTCCTGATCACAGGAGACGAAGGCATTGAGGCTTTCGATGCGATGCACGAGGCCGGCTTCGATAAGCTTGTCGAGCGCGCGGTAGATCGTCAGCGGGGCCTTGAGGCCCTTCGTGCGGACGGAGTTCGACGTCGAGTATCTGATACGCGCTCATGGGTGTCTTGCAGGCGCGCAGCGTGTCGAGCACGACCTGTTGGTTCTTGGTGAGTTTTAGCGTCGTCATTGACTTTTCGCTCATCGTCGAGGCGCTGTTCGGTTCAGCCCGGTATCGCGCATCCATCGATTTTATACAATCACCAAGCTGACGTGGAGCAAGGGTTCTGAGACGCATCTTGAGCGCACCATGAACGCTTGTTTCCAGGGGAAGGGTAGTACAGCCCAACGTCCTCGGTCGATGTTTACTTGCCCCACTGTGGAAACGGACCGGGCCAATCGCACCGCCTGGGCATATCGATAGGTTCGGCTGCGTTGCTGGGGTTCTGGTTGGCTGCCGGCGATAAGCGCGATCACGGTCTATGGGCGATGGATTTATCTGGTCGCCATCGACAAAACGTGATGTTAGAACATAAATCTATCCTAATTCGACCTTACGCCGAAATTGCGCTTGGTTCGGGGATGGGCCGACGGTGCTTGCTGGGCCGGTGGGTTTTCGGTTGACCCAGCGCCAACCATCTGCGGGAGCCGCCATGACGCCTCGTTCCATCGTGGTGATGCTATTCGCAGTCAAGGCTATGCTTCTGCTTGGCGCTTGCGATGGCCATGCGCATTGGCTTCGGGCGCCCGCTCTGGCGAGCCATGCTTTTGCGTTGGGGGGAGGCAGCGGCGCCGTCGCCCTGAGGCAGGCTGACTTTCGTCAAATCGTATTGGAGTATTTTGTGTCATGGCGCCTATACCCGTCACGATAATTACCGGCTTTCTCGGCGCGGGAAAGACAACGCTGATCAACGCGCTCATGCGCGATTCCGGGTTCGCGGAAACGGCTGTTCTGATCAACGAGTTCGGGGAGGTTCAGATCGATCATGATCTCGTCGGAGAGTTCAGCGACGAATTGATCATGACGACCACGGGGTGCCTGTGCTGCACGGCTTCGAGTGACATCAAACAATCACTGTTTGATCTCTGGCGGAAGCGCAAGGACCGCAAGATTGGTGCCTTCAGGCGCGTTATTGTCGAGACGACGGGATTGCTTGATCCGGTGCCGGTGATCAATTCCCTGCTCGCTCCGCCATCGCAGGGGCTGGTCGACACCATCGTCCACCAGCAGTTTGCGCTCTCGCGGGTCATAACGTTGTTCGATATCATCACCGGCATGCAGAGCCTCGAGAACCACCCTGAGGCATTTCGGCAAATTGCCCTGGCAGATGTTGTGCTGCTGACGAAGACGGACCTGGCACGCGATCCGGCAACGCTGCGTGACATTGGTAAGGACCGGCGCCGGCTCAGTGCAATTAATCCGGGCGCCCAGATTTTGGACGCCCGAGGAGACTGGCCGGAGGTCCGCACGCTGTTGCTGACACCTCGCACCTATGACATGCGAACCAAGGCAGAGGACGCGATTGGCTGGCTCGAGGCGGAAAGCAGCCAGTCAACGGCGCACGAGCCTGGTCATCATGAACCTGGGCATGGCGACCATGCCCACCACGATCATGATCATCATCATCATCACCACGATCACGACCGCAACCGGCATGGCGATGACATTCGCAGCCACGTGATCTACGTCGACGAGCCGATCAGCCAACTGGTTCTCCATCTCTTCATTGAAGCGCTCAAATGGAACGCCGGTACGGATCTGCTGCGGCTTAAGGGGCTTGTGGCGTTGCGCAATGATCCCGAGCGGCCGGTCGTTGTGCACGGCGTGCAGCATCTGGTTCATCCAATCGATCAACTCGACCGCTGGCCGAGCGAGGACAAGCGGACCCGGATCGTGATGATCGGGCGAAACCTCAACGTCGATCTATTCCGGGACGTCCTGAGCCAAAGTCAGGGGGGACGCGCCGCCGACGACGCTACCGCGCCATCGCCCTAAAACCAGGGCGCCAGATTCAGAGGGAAACTTGCCTGTCGCCAGGGACGATCCCTGCGACTGTTTAGGGGGCAGTCACGCACATTATCCCGGGCCCAAATCCGGATCTGTCGATATACTGCACGTCATGACCGAAGATCAAAGACGACACGCGCCCGCGACGGCGCGCAATCGGGAGGCAATTCTCGCAGTCCTCCAAGCTCACTTGCCGTCCAAGGGCAATGTACTTGAGATTGCGAGCGGCTCTGGTGAGCACATCCTGTACTTTGCGCAAGCAAGCGGGCCAGACTTGGTCTTTCAGCCGACCGATCCCGATGCAGGCGCCAGGGCAAGCATAGATGCCTGGGTCGCATCAGGCGGCGTGTCGAACGTGTGCCGCGCCATCGAACTTGATGCAGCCAGCGAGGCGTGGCCTGTCAGCGACGCCGATGCCGTGGTGTGCATCAATATGGTCCATATTGCACCTTGGAGCGCGACGCAGGGTCTCGTGCGCGGCGCGGCGCGGATACTGCCTGCGGGAGGCATGCTTTATCTCTACGGTCCCTATCGCTTCGCTGGCCGCCATACGGCGCCGAGCAACGAGGCGTTCGACGCTGATCTGCGTCGTCGAAATCCCGAATGGGGCGTTCGCGACTTTGAAGCGGTGGTCGAGTTGGCGTCAGCCCAAGGTTTCCAATCCCCGATCGTCGAGCAGATGCCTGCCAATAACGCATCACTCGTGTTTCGGCGCCTGCCGGTGTGACGTAGAGAGGCGCCGTCGCGTCCCCGATTTCACGGGCCCGGGCCATTCGTGACCCAGCCAGAGTGGTGGTGAATTGCGCCTACAAGCCTACCTTGGAACCGTTCTCAGAATACGTCTTAGAACGTCTCTTGGATGCGTTAGAACGAGCAGGAATGATTGTATTCTGTCGATTTCATTCCGGACTGCTGTAGCCGTAACGCGGGTCGTTTTTGCAGCGTCTTCGGGCTCTGTGAAAGAGCCCGATGGTTCAATGTTTTAGATCGGAATGTTGGCGGAGGGGGTGGGATTCGAACCCACGAGACGGTTTCCCGCCTGGCGGTTTTCAAGACCGCTGCCTTCAACCACTCGGCCACCCCTCCCAATGCCCAGTCGCGTTGGGGAAGCCGTCTTGTAATGAGATTTGGCCGCGGCCTCAAGGGGAATGGTTTGCTGATGCCGCGCGACGCGGCTGCGTTCTCGCGCAGCCTTGGACCGAGAGGCGCGTTAACCGGGCGCTAACCAATCCGATTCAATCGTTAAAGGTGTTGTTGGTGCGCGTTGGCGGGCACTGCGTCCCGGATGCGTCAGTTGAGTTGGAGTTTTGCGTGGTGTTCATCTTGCGGTTCGGTCCGATATTGGCCGGTATAGGCGCGGTTGTCCTGGGCGGGTGCTCGGGAGCGCGGTTCGGGGGGCTCGATGAGCCGCGCTACAGTGGCGGGCCCCAGCACTTGACGTCTGAGCGCCGGGTGGAAGCGTCTGCGCGGCCGGTGGCTCCGGTCTACAAGGTCGAGCGGGCCGTTGAGCCGCGGGCGGGATACGATGCACCTCTGGTTGGCACGGGTGCTGGCCGGTTTAGCGGTGCCGGGGCGCGGCGCCGGCTATGGGCATGATGTCTCAGGATACCGCAGCGCTACGGGGCAGCCGGCTTACGGTCAGCACTACGGCACGTCGCGCGACGCGCCGCAGGGGAATGGCGGACGGCCACATGCCCAGCCGCCACAACAGCCCGCACGGCGCGGACCGGTCTACCGGCGTCACGTGACGGGGCGGTGGATGGGACAGTCATGGGTCGGGCGGTCGACCGTGACACAGGAGCCATTCGATCCCGATCGCCTGACCGGCGCGCATGCAACGCTGCCACTGCCGTCCTATGTCTACGTCACCAACCGTTCCAACGGGCGCACGGTGCTTGTCCGGGTCAATGATCGTCCAGCCTCCGGTGATGGCCGGGAGGGGGGAGCGTCGATGCTGGTCTCGCGGCGGGTCGCAGATCTCCTGGATTTTTCCCGCAAGGGGTCGGCCGAGCTTGAGTTGCAATTCGCAGGACCCGCGGGGCTGGTTTCGAGTGGGCAACACGAGGAAGCGTTCCTGAGGCGTCAGCCCTGGTACGACGAGACTGTGGGAGGCGCGCATGCCGGACAGGCGATTGTCCCTCGGTATCGGGGTGATCCAAGCCATGGCGCGGGTGGTTTGCAGGCGACGCCAGGCGTGGCGGGGGGCAGACAGTCCTACGGGGGCGGGATGGCTGCCGACACGCGCTGGGACCAGAGTGCGCGGGTGAGGTGACGGTCACGGGGCCGATTGACTGTTCGGAACGGTTGCAATCGGGTAAGGGTGGTCGAGACCGTTGCGGTGCGCGCGGGGGAGGGATGAGGCGCGCCTGGGGCGCCGTTGATGGTGCCGGGGCAGGGGTTGTGAGTGAATGGACACAGACATCGGAGGGCAGGGATGCGGACCGCGATCCGAGGCGTGATGTTGTGGGTGGGGTTTGTGGCTGTCGGCGTGGCGCTTATGGCGGCGCGCGCCGTCGAGGCGTCGAACAGCAAGGATGCCTTCAAGACCGAGGCGCAGCAGGCGATCCTGATTGATGCGAAGAGTGGGTCGACGCTCTATGCGTTCAATGCCGATGAGCCGCGGCCACCGGCGAGCATGAGCAAGCTGATGACGTTGACGCTGGTCTTCAAGGCGCTCAAAGAGGGGACGCTGAAGCTCACGGACGAGTTCGTGGTCAGCGAAGATGCCTGGCGGCGGGGGGGAGCGCCGTCACGCACGACGGCGATGTTCATTCCCGTCAATACGTCAGCGACCCTCGAGGAGATGATCCGCGGTCTCGTCGTGCAATCCGGAAATGATGCCGCGATTGCGATCGCGGAAGGGATGGCGGGGTCGGAGGCAGCTTTTGCGCGGTTGATGGACGCGGAAGCCAAGCGCATCGGGCTCACGCATTCGACATTCGGCAATGCAAGCGGGCTGCCGCATCCGCGTCAACTCATGAGCGCGCGCGACCTCGCGGTGCTGGCGCGCCATATCATCTATACCTATCCGGATTTCTATCGCTACTTCGCCGAGAAGGAGTTCAACTACCGGCGCTTTCGTTTCATCAACCGCAATCGGTTGCTGTTCATGAAGCTCGGGGTTGATGGGCTGAAGACGGGTTTTACGGAGGCGGCGGGGTATGGGGTGACGGCGTCGGCTGAGCGTGATGGCCGGCGGCTGATCGCGGTCGTGACCGGGCTCAAAACCAAAGATGACCGCTGGGACGAAGCCAAGCGGCTGATCGATTGGGGCTTTGACGGCTTTGCGTCATTCAAGGTCTTCGAACAGGGTGAGGTGGTCGGTCAGGCGCGGGTCTGGGGGGGAAGTCAATTTTTCGTGCCGCTGGTCGGCAAGGGCGGCGTCGAGGTCTATCTGCCGCGCTATCCGGTGAACCAGCGATTGCGCGGCGAGGTGGTCTACAACGGGCCCCTCAAGCCGCCGGTGAAGCAGGGCGATCAGGTGGCCATGCTCAGGGTGACCAGTTCGACGGGAGCGCAGAGCCAGGTGCCGCTTTATGCGGCGGTGGATGTCGAGCGGGCGGGGCTCGCGCGGCGAGGGTTTGATTCGCTCGTTTATCTGGGTCTCGGCTGGCTGCCTTAGAGGCTGGCTCCAATTGGGCGCGCCCGGTGGACGGTCCTCGGCGCGGGCTTGCCGGGGACGAAAGGGCGTGACGGCGCGGGGGGGCGGGCCTATTGTCCGGGCCATGAGCGAGGGTCGTTTTATCACTTTCGAAGGCGGCGACGGGGTCGGCAAGACGACCCAGATTGCGCGCCTGGCAGAGCGCCTGGAGGCGGCGGGCCTGTCGTGCCGCGTGACGCGCGAGCCGGGGGGGACGCCGTTTGCGGAGCGCCTGCGCGAATTCATCCTTGATCCGGGGACACCTGAGCATTCGGCACTGTCGGAGGCGCTGCTTTTTGTTGCCGCACGCCACGACCACGTCGAACGCCTGATCCGGCCGCAGATCGGGCAGGGCAGTTGGGTTCTGTGTGACCGGTTCATCGATTCAACCCGGGCGTATCAGGGGGTGGCGGGGAATGTCGCGCGCGAGACGCTTGCAGCGCTGGAGGCGATCGTGCACGGCGACTGCGTACCGGACCTTACGATCATCCTGGATCTCGACCCGCAATTGGGCCTCTCCCGGCGGGCCGCGCGCCTTGGTGATGCCGGGCCGAAGCACGCGACATCCGACCGCTATGAACAGCGTGACGTCTCGTTCCAGGTGAGATTGCGCGAGGCGTTCCTTGCCATCGCGGCGCAGGAGCCAGCGCGGTGCCGGGTGGTCGATGCCGGGCGGGCGATCGATGAGGTCCATGAAGAGGTCTGGACGCTGGTCAAGCAGCGTTTCGGGATCGGGGGGGCCTGATGGCACGGGCACCACGCGAACAGGAAATCGAGATTTTTCCGGAGGCGGACTGCCTCGACGGGTTCCGGCATCCCCGCTTTACCGATCGGTTGTTCGGCCATCGCGACGCGGAGCTACAACTCGGCGAGGGGCTCGCTGCGGGCCGCCTGCATCATGCGTGGATGCTGGTCGGGCCGGCAGGCATCGGCAAGGCGACGCTGGCCTACAGGTTCGCGAAGAAGGCGCTGGAGCCGGAGGGCACAGCAGCAGACGGCCTGTTTGGCGGTTTGCCGGCCGAGCCGTCGCTTGATGTTGATCCCGAGGCGCAGCCGGCGCGTCTGGTCAAGGCGCTGTCGCATCCCGATCTGTTGGTGCTGCGGCGGCCCTATGACATCCGCGCCAAACGCTTCAAGACGGCGATCACGGTCGATGAGGTGCGCCGGCTCAGGGATTTCCTCGGCCACAGCTCGTCGGGGGGCGGCTATAAGGTCGTGATCGTCGACAGTGCCGATGAGCTCAATATGAATGCCGCGAATGCGCTCCTGAAGGGGCTGGAGGAGCCTCCGCCGCGGGTTGTGTTTCTGCTCGTTTGCTCGATGCCGGGGCGGTTGCTGGCAACGATCCGGTCGCGGTGCCGGGTGCTGGCGCTGCAGCCGCTGGGGGCGGCGGATATCGAGGCTGCGGCGCGTCAGGCGTTCGGCGCCTCTGAGGTGGCGGAGCCAGCGGCGCAGGACTGGCCGGCGCTGGTGACGGCGGCGGGGGGATCGGTGCGGCGGCTGTTGGAGCTTGCCGGCGATGACGGAGCGGGGCTTTCGCGAAAGGTCGACCAGATGATCGAGCATGCCAGCCGGTCAAACTGGGCGGAGGTACACCAGTTGGCCGACGGGCTGAGTGGGGTGCAGGCGGGTGCGACATTCGACCAGTTCGTGGACTTGTTCACCGGGCGGATCGGGCGCATCATCCGGGCGGCGGCGACGGGGGCGGGGGAGGCTGGCGACGTCGAGGCGGCGCGGAAGTTGGGCGTCGGCGACGATCTTGCCAGTTGGGCCGAGCTATGGGAGACACTGGTGAGCGACAAGGCCGTCCAGGGGACCCTCAATCTCGATCGTAAGGGCTTCCTGATCGATGCGACCCGGCGGCTGGCCAAGCTTTCGGCGCGTGGCTGACGTTCGCGCTCACGACATTTATTGAACCTGGATCAGGCAACATGGCTGACGGCCAAAAATTCTATGTGACCACGGCGATTTCGTATCCCAATGGGGCACCGCACATCGGGCATGCCTACGAGGCGATCGCAACGGACGTGATTGCGCGTTTCGAGCGGGCCGACGGGAAGGACGTCTATTTCCTGACCGGGACGGATGAGCACGGGCTCAAGATGAAGCAGACGGCGGCGCAGGAAGGCATCGACGTCAAGGAGCTTGCGGACCGCAATTCCGCCCGCTTCCGGGAAATGGCCGAGGTGCTGGGGCTTTCGAACGACGACTTCATACGCACCAGCGAGCCGCGCCACCACCAGAGCTGTATCGAGATCTGGAAGCGGATGGAGGCGGCCGGCGACATCTACAAGGACAACTACAGCGGCTGGTACTCGGTGCGCGATGAGGCCTTCTATGGGGAAGGCGAGACGGTTGTCGGTGAGGATGGGGTGCGGCGCGGGCCCCAGGGGACGCCTGTGGAATGGCAGGAGGAGGAGACCTACTTCTTCCGCCTTTCGGCCTATCAGGACCGCCTCCTGGCCTACTATCGCGACAACCCGACGTTCATTTTGCCGGTGCAGCGGCGCAACGAGGTCGTCAGCTTCGTCGAGGGCGGCTTGAGCGATCTGTCGCTGTCGCGGTCAACACTCGACTGGGGCATTCCGGTGCCGGGCGCGCCGGATCATGTGATGTATGTGTGGGTTGATGCGCTGACGAACTATATCACCGGCGTCGGTTTCCCTGATGAGGGTGATCCCAGGTGGGGGTACTGGCCGGCCAGCCTGCATGTCATTGGCAAGGACATCGTGCGGTTTCACGCCGTCTATTGGCCCGCGTTCCTGATGTCGGCCGGGGTTGCGCTGCCAAAGCGCGTCTTTGCGCATGGCTTCCTGTTCAACCGCGGCGAGAAAATGTCGAAGTCGGTTGGCAACGTGATCGACCCGTTCAGTCTCGTCGAGGCGTATGGGCTCGATCAGATCCGCTTTTTCTTCCTGCGCGAGACGACGTTCGGCCAGGATGGCAACTATAGCCACGAGGCGATCGTCAACCGCATCAATGCAGACCTTGCAAACGACCTTGGCAATCTTGCCCAGCGCTCGCTGTCGATGATTGCGAAGAACTGCGAGGGTGTGGTGCCGCCTTGCGGCGCGCTGACGACAGAGGACGAGGCGATCCTGGCGTCTGCGGATGGGATGTATGCCAAGGCCCGCCTGCACATGGACGAGCAGGCGATCAAGCACTACCTCGATGTGGTGTGGCAGGTGGTCGGTGATGCCAACCGCTATTTTGCGGGCGAGGAGCCTTGGGCCAAGCGCAAGACGGATCCGGATCGCATGAACACCATCCTCTACGTGACCGCGGAAGTGGTCCGTCAGATCGCCATCCTCGCGGGGCCCGTCACGATAAAAGGGGCGGGGCATCTGCTCGATCTGCTTGGCGTCGATGAAGACAAGCGTTCCTTCGCCTATCTGGGACCCGATCATCGTCTGACGCCCGGCACGGCGTTGGCAAAGCCGACAGGCGCGTTCCCGCGCTTCGTCGAGCCGGAAGCCAGTGAGGGGGCGCAGGCGTGAGACTGGTCGACCATCATTGCCATCTCGATTTTCCCCAG
The DNA here is from genome assembly GCA_963696075.1 of uncultured Alphaproteobacteria bacterium. Lineage (GTDB taxonomy): Bacteria > Pseudomonadota > Alphaproteobacteria > Rhizobiales > Hyphomicrobiaceae > CAJQQK01. The sequence continues at coordinate 261,923 of CAVOJD010000009.1, forward strand.
TTCGCAGACGATCTGGACGGGATTGTCGGACGGGCGCATGCGGCCGGCGTCGGGGTGATGGTGACGATTTCAACGCGCATTCGCCAACTCGATCGCCTGATCGCGATCGCAGAAGCGCATCCGACGGTCTACTGCTCGGTTGGCACGCACCCCCATTACGCGGATGAAGAGCCGGACATTGCGGTCGAGGAAATCGTGGCGCTGGCCGCGCACCCCAAGGTCGTCGCGATTGGCGAGGCGGGGCTCGACTACCACTATCAAAAGAGTTCGCGCGAGGCGCAGGCGGCGGGATTTCGCCGGCACATCGAGGCGGCGCGGCAGACGGGGCTGCCGCTTGAAATTCACGCGCGCGATGCGGACGAGGACACGCTCGCGATCCTGGAAGACGCCCACGCGGCGGGGCCGTTTCCGGCGATCCTTCATTGTTATACGGGCGGTGAAAGGCTTGCGGTGCGGGCCGTCGAACTGGGCCTCTATGTGTCGTTTACCGGTGTGGTGACGTTCAAGAATTCGCAGGCGCTGCGCGACATCGCGGGGTTGATACCGCTTGAACGGATACTGGTTGAGACGGATGCGCCGTATCTCGCGCCGGTGCCGTACCGCGGCAAGACCAATGAGCCGGCGTTCGTGTGCCATACGGCGTCGGTACTGGCAGGGGTCAAGGGCGTCGAAGCGGAGGCGTTCGCGGCGGCGACCACAGAAAACTTCTTTCGGCTGTTCCAGAAGGTGCCGCGCACGGCGGGCGCTTGGAGTGCTGCGGCATGAGCTATCGTTTCACGATCCTGGGCTCTGGTTCATCGGGGGGCGTGCCGCGACTGGGCAATGACTGGGGGGCGTGTGATCCGGAGAACCCGAGGAACCGCCGGCTCAGGTGTTCAGCCCTTGTCGAACGCTTCTCGGAGCGCGGGGCGACGACAGTTCTGATCGACAGCGGGCCGGACATCCGCGAGCAATTGTTGAGTGTGCGGTTGTCCGCACTCGATGGCGTCATCTACACCCATGATCATGCCGACCACACCCACGGCATCGATGATCTGAGAGTGCTTTGCTATCGCATGCGACGGCGGATCGATGCCTGGTTCGATGTGGCAACAGAACAATCGCTGATGTCGCGGTTCGGCTATTGTTTCGAATCGCCCCCCGGCCGCTCGTACCCGCCGATCCTGAATGCGCGGCGGATCCAGGCGGGCTCACCATTCGCGATCGGCGGTGATGGGGGCCAGATCGACATTCATCCCGTGCGGCAGGCGCATGGCGAGATCGATTCGCTTGGCTTTCGGGTTGGCGGGCTGGCGTATTCGCCGGATATCAGCGGGCTTTCGGATGATGCAGTCGAGGCGTTGAGCGGGCTTGATGTGTGGATCGTGGATGCCTTGCGCTACACGCCGCATCCAAGTCATTTCACCGTCGCGCAGGCGCTCGAATGGATCGAGCGGCTGGCGCCCAAGCGGGCGATCCTGACGCATCTGCACGTCGATCTCGACTATGACACGCTGAGGCGCGAACTCCCGCCCAACGTCGAGCCCGCCTACGATGGCATGCAGTTCCACTTCGACTGAGGCGAGGCGTTACGATCAGGCCGTTGGGCGCTTGAATTCGAAGATGCGGCCGTTATCTGTGCACGCGGGTGAAGCGACATCCAGGAACAGGGGGGCGATGTCCTCCGGCGTCGGCAGCGTCATGGGGTCTTCACCGGGGAAGGCCTGCTGACGCATTTCCGTGCGGATGGGGCCTGGGCTGATGAGATTTGCGCGCACTGTCGTGTTGGCGATCTCGAGGGCATAGGTCTTGGCCAGCGCGTTGAGGGCTGCCTTGGTGACGGCATAGGTGCCCCAGTAGGCGTGATGGGCGTTGGCTGCGCCTGAGGTAACGAACACAGCGCGGCCGGCGTCGGCGTGGCGCAGGAGCGGGTCAAGGGTTCGGATCAGGCGCCAGTTCGCCGTGACGTTGGTTGCGAAGGCGGTTTCCCAGGCGTCATTGGAGATGTGCGGCAGCGGGGTGATCGGGCCCAGCATGCCGGCATTGGCAATCAAGACGTCGAGCTTGCCCCAGCGCTCGTAGAGGGTGGGGCCGAGGGCGTCGACCTTGTCGCCATCGGTCAGGTCGAGTTTGACGAGGGTGGCGGAGCCGCCGGCAGCACGGATCTCATCGTCGACATCCTCGAGGGAGCCGGCGCGGCGGGCGGCGAGGATGACGTGGGCGCCCTCGCCGGCCAGGGCCCTGGCGACCGCGCGTCCGATGCCGCGTGAGGCGCCGGTGACGAGCGCGATCTTTCCCTCGAAACGTCCCATTCAAGTCCTCGATGGTTTGGGCTGCGCGGCAAGGTTCATCGCGCAGGCGCTGGAAATGACGCGATCACTATAACCGATATCGAGGCCCGACCAGAGGAAGCCTCTCGCCGCGGCGCGGTTATTGTTCTTCGATGTATTCCGGCGGGCGGGCCTTGATGATCATGACGCGGACGACATGACGGGCGCCGCGATACATGCGTTCGAAGAAGGGTTTGGCGCGCTCGCGGGCGGTCAGAGAGAGTTCCTGGAAATGGAAGCGGGCGCGGTCGGAAAGCTGGCGGGTGCGCTCGAGGATACGGGCGACGGGGCTTTCGCGGGGGACGAGTTCTTCGCGGCGCATGGCGCGGATGTTGAGGACGAGTTGGCGGTGTTCGGTGCGCCGCTCGGTGCTGGTGATGCGGTCGGAGGCGCCGGTAAAGAGGATCAAGGGCGTGCAGACGGTGACGACGCGGCGGCCGAGGTTGAGCCACTTGAGCTGCGAGATCGGTGTTTCCTTGGCGTAGTAGACGGTACGCCCGTCAACCTGCTGGCGAAGGATGACGCTGTCGACAACGGGGACGAGGTGGCCGTTGAGTTGGCGAATGGTTCGAAAGCGCTCGTTTGAGGGATCGGGAAACTGGACGAAGAAGGAGACGGCCTCCTCATCGGCCAGCGTCATGCGAATGGCTTCATCGGTGTCGGTCGCGTTGATGACGTTGCGGGCGCGGCCGAGGCCTTCGGGGTCGATCTGGCGCAGATATTCAAACGTCTTGGCGCTGCCGGAGGCTTCCGGGGGGAGGATGAAGCGAATGCGGTCCGAGTTGACGGCGATCTCGCCGAAGTTGGTGTAGTTGCGGTTGCGGGTGACGGCGAACACGCATTCGCGGACATCATCGGAGCGGACGATCTCGAAGGCTTTGCGGCCGCCATAGCGTTCGGCGTCGAGGGCGAAGACATCGAGTTGGCCGAAGCCGAGTTCGACAGGATTGCGGGCGACGCGCTGGAGGTTCTCACCGGTGCCGGCGGAGGTGACGCAGTCGCTCGGTTTGCCGAGTTGGTTGAGCTGGCTGACAAGGGCGGGACAGAACGTCGTATGGTAGGCGCCGCTCTCGCCGCCGGTGTTGATCTCCGCGCTTGTCGCCGTGACGGCGTTCAGTCCAAGTGCCACGGTCGTCATGAGGGCGGTCGACCAAAATCGCATAACGTTCATCTCCCAGGTTCGTTGCCGCCGCGGCTCGCGGCGGGGCGTGTTGTTGCAGCGCCATCCGGAGGATTAACGATTAACGGGGACGGGAGCCATTGTCGACCTGCAACAAGGTTTCCAAGAACAGGTTCGGGTGGGGCAAGGTCTTAACGGTGCCGCTTGGGCCGCATGTTTTGGGGAGTGCGGCGGGCGCTCATGGCTCAGGTCACTTCCGCCAGGAAGGAGAGCTGGTGGATGGCCTCATCGCCGTTCACATCGACGAGATCGGTCGGATAGTCGCCGGTGAAGCAATGGTCGGTGAATTGGGGACAGAAATCGTCGCGGCCGTCATAACCCATCGACTTATAAAGGCCGTCGACGGATAGAAAGGCGAGGCTGTCGGCGCCCATGTAGGCGCACATTTCCTCAGTCGACATCTGTGCTGCGAGAAGCTCGGAGCGCTTCGGGGTATCGATGCCGTAATGGTCGCCGTATTGGATCTCGGGGACAGGCGATGCGCATATGCACTTCGCGAGCGCCGGCGTCGCGCATCATGGCGACGAGTTTCTTCGATGTGGTGCCGCGCACGACGCTGTCGTCGATCAGGACAATGCGCCGGCCCTTGATGACGGCGGTGTTGGCGGAATGCTTGAGCTTCACGCCGAGGGCGCGGATCTGCTGTTCCGGCTCGATGAAGGTGCGCCCGACATAATGATTTCGGATGATGCCAAGCTCGAAGGGGCGGCCGATGCCGGCGGCATAGCCGAGGGCCGCGGGGACGCCCGAGTCGGGGATTGGCACGACGACGTCGACGTCGGTGGGGGCTTCACGGGCGAGTTGCGCGCCCATGTTCTTGCGCACTTCATAGACATTGCGGCCGCCGATGATCGAATCGGGGCGGGCGAAATAGATGAACTCGAAGATGCAGGGGCGGGCGGGGCGACGGGGCAGCGGACGGTGGCTTTGCAGGCCGTTTTCGTTGATGACGACGATCTCGCCGTTTTCGACTTCGCGCACGAACTTGGCGCCGACCATGTCGAGCGCGCAGGTTTCGGACGCAAGGATATACGCGCCGTCGAGGCGGCCGATGACGAGGGGGCGAATGCCGACGGGATCGCGCACGCCGATCATGGCGTTCTTGGCGAGGTTGACGAGGCCGTAGGCGCCCTCGATCTGGCGGACGGCATCAATCAGGCGCTCGACGACGCGGGTGCCGGGCGAGCGGGCCATGAGGTGGAGGAGGACTTCGGTGTCGGAGGTCGACTGGAAGATGGCGCCGTCGCGAATCAGTTCGCGGCGCAGGCGGTAGGCGTTGGTGATCTGGCCGTTGTGGGCGACGGCGAAGCCGCCACTCGACAGATCAGCGAACAGGGGCTGGACGTTGCGCAGATGGGTGCCGCCACGCGTCGAGTAGCGGACGTGGCCGATGGCGCTTTGACCCTTGAGGCGGTCGATGACGCCCTTGGAGTTGAAGTGATCGCCCACCAGGCCCATGCGTCGTTCGGAATGAAACTGATCGCCGTCGAATGTGACGATGCCGCAGGCTTCCTGGCCGCGATGCTGGAGCGCGTGCAGGCCAAGGGCGGTCAGGGCCGCTGCGTCCGGGTGGCCCCAGACGCCAAAGACACCGCACTCCTCGTGGAGGCGGTCGTCCTCGATATCAAAGTCGTCAGAAGTTGGGGCATCGTGCGCCGGTGCTCGTCCCTCTGGTTGATGCGCCATAACCATGGAAGTCTCCTTCACCGGGTTTTCACCGTTTGAGGGACCCGAGAGTTGAGCCAAGCTAACCCAGCCCCGCCGGCCGGATTACGACACATATATGAGAGGTTCCCGCTTTATCCAACACAATTCGGGGTGAGGACGGGATAAGGTGGCCACTTCGCTGTTGATCATTGGGGTCGGGGGTCATGAAATTCTCGGGAATATACCGAACCAGAACCGATCGCAGTGAATTGCCGGTTTCCTTGATGTAGGGCAGCGTTACGGCGTTGCGGACCCACGGTTCCTGCTGTTTGGGGTCGGGGACGAAGTTTTCGTAAAGCATGAATGGAATAACGATCAGAATAAAGCCACGGACGACGCCAAAGGCGAGGCCGAGGAGGCGATCGATCATGCCAATGTTACTGTCGAGGATGGCGTCGGAGATTTTCGACGTAATCAAATGGACGACGACGAGGGCGATCAGGAAAATAAGGGCGCCGATCGCGATCTGGGCGATCTGGAGCGGGGCGCCGATCTGCTGGGCGACATCCTCGGCGATGGGGCGCTGATAAAGGACGAAATAGGCGACGGCGCCGGCCGCGATGATCCATGACAGAATGGACAGGATTTCGCGGGTCAGCCCACGGTACATCGCAAGCAGGCCGGACAGCAGCGCGATCGCGATCAAGGCGATGTCGAGATAGGTCAACGGGCCGATCATTCCTTTGGATTCCCCGGTTTAGCAAAGGCGTCGTCGAAGCATCGAGGGGCCGAACGTGTTTCCGGCCGTCTGGATGCGATGATTTGTTCGGGCCGCGGTGTCACTGGCATGGCGCTAACGTGTCCGCAAGTTGTTTGAGGTGTTTAACACGGTCGAGCTTGATGCTGGCGGCCTTTTTCTTGATGTCACCAGCGGCCGGCAGAACAGCTGTTTCAAAGCCCAGTTTCTCGGCTTCGCGCAGGCGGGTTGCCATGTGGGAGGCCGCGCGGACGGCGCCGGACAGGCTGACTTCGCCGAAATAGACATGCTCTTTCGGCAAGGGGGCGCCGGAAAACGACGACAGGAGGGCTGCGGCGGCGGCGAGATCGGCGGCTGGTTCGACGATCTTGAGGCCGCCTGCGACGTTGAGGTAGACGTCGTGGGCGGCAAATGAGACGCCGCAGCGGGCATCGAGGACGGCGAGGATCATCGACAGGCGGCTCGAATCCCAGCCGACGACGGCGCGGCGCGGCGTGCCGAGGCCGGAGGGGGCCACCAGGGCCTGGATCTCGACGAGGACGGGGCGGGTGCCCTCGATGCCGGCGAATACGGCGGCGCCGGGGGCTTCGCCGTCGCGATCGCCGAGGAAAAGTTCGGACGGATTTGCGACTTCCCGCAGGCCTTCATCGGCCATCTCGAAGACGCCGATTTCGTCGGTCGCGCCGAAACGGTTCTTGATCGCGCGCAGGAGGCGGAAGGGATTGCCGCGGTCGCCTTCGAAATAGAGGACGGTGTCGACCATGTGCTCGATCACCTTGGGGCCTGCGATCTGGCCTTCCTTGGTGACGTGGCCGACGAGGATCAGGGCGGAGCCGGCCTGCTTGGCGAAGCGGATGAGGCCTTGCGTCGAGGCGCGCATCTGGCTGACGGTGCCGGGGGCTGCGTCGAGGGTGTCGGACCACAGCGTCTGGATCGAATCGATAATGATCAGATCGGGACGGGCGCCATCGGCGGCGGTGGCAAGGATATTGGCGAGGTTTGTCTCCGAGGCCAGCGCGACCGGGGCGTCGGTCAGGCCAAGGCGTTCGGCGCGCAGACGGACCTGGGCGGTTGCCTCTTCGCCGGAGAAATAGAGCGCGCGGCGGCCGGCGCGGGCGAGGGCTGCTGCAAGCTGCAGGAGCAGGGTCGATTTGCCGATACCCGGTTCGCCGCCGATCAGGATCGCCGAGGCCGGCACGATGCCGCCACCGGTGACGCGGTCGAGTTCGGCGAGGCCGGTCGCAAGGCGGGGGGCTTCCGCAGTATTACCAGTCAGGCCTTCGAGATGGACGACGGCGCCCTTGCGTCCCTTCGGCGTCATGCCGCTGCCGGGGGGCGGGCCGGCGTCGGTTTCCTCGACGAGGCTGTTCCATTCATCGCAGCCTGGACACTTGCCGACCCAGCGCGGGGAGGTGGTGGCGCAGTTCTGGCAAACGAAGCTCTGCTTGGCGGCCCTGGCCATCGGGGTTCCTTGGGTTCAGGCGTGTCGCGGGTGTTCGGTATAGATGCGATGCACACGATTCGACAGGCGCGACAACAGCTCGTAGCCGATCGTGCCGGCGCGATCGGTGAGATCGTCAACGGTGACGCGCTCGCCCATCATCTCGACCCAGGCGCCGCGATGGGCGAGGCTTTCGGGGACGTTGGTGACGTCGAGGGTGATGAGGTCCATCGAGACGCGGCCGATGATCCGGACGGGGAAGTCCCCGATATAGCCGATCGGGCCGGGGTGCGCCCGGCTGCCGCTCAGCGCGCGCAGGAAGCCATCGGCATAGCCGCAGGCGATGGTTGCAACGCGGGTCGGTGTGTCTGCCTGATAGGTCGCGCCATAGCCGACAGTTTCGCCGGCGTTGACGGTGCGTACCTGAAGGATGCGCGCCTTCAATTTGACGACCGGCTGCATCGGGTTGGGGCCGCCTTCGAAGGCGCGGCCGCCATATAGCGCAATGCCGGGGCGAACGAGATCGAAATGATAGGCTGGACCAAGGAAGGTGCCGCCGGAGTTGGCGAGGCTTGCAGGTGCTGGGGGCAGGGCCGCGCGGGCTTTCTCGAAGGCGGCGAGCTGGTTTTGATTGTGGGGGTCGGCTGGCACGTCGGCATTGAGCAGATGGCTCATGACGAGGGACGAGCGGCGAAGTGATCGAGAGGGCGGGCGGGATCGCTCGCGAGGGCTGCGAGTTCGGTGGCGGGCAGGCCCAAGCGGTTCATGCCGGTATCGACATGGATCGCGGCGGGACGTTTGCGGTTTTCAGACTTGCAGAAACGGGCCCAGTCCTGGATCTCGGCAAGGCTTGAGAGGACGGGGCGCAGATCGTAGCCGGCGTAATGCGCTTCGGCGCCGGGTAGAAGTCCGTCGAGGATGTAGATCGTTGCGCTGGGGTCGACGGTGCGCAGGCGGCGGCCTTCGTGCAGGGTCGCAACGAAGAAGGTGCGGCAGCCTTCGCGCAGCAGCGCGCCGGCGATTTCGGCGAGGCCAAGGCCGTAGGCGTCGGCCTTGACGACGCCGGCGCATTCGGCGCTGCCGGCCTGAATATTGAGCTTGGCCCAGTTGGCGCGCAAGGCTGCGAGGTTGATCTCGAGAATGGCCCGGGCGTCGGGGGGCAGGTCGGTTTCATCACGCAGGGGCGACGGGGCAGGCGGGGCGATCTCGTTCGGCTCGGGCTCGGCCATGGTGGCCTCTCATGGTCACGGGGCAGGGACAGAGGGCGGCTTTGTGGCGCCCTGCGTCCCTTATATAGCGCCTCATTCGTTCGGTTCGAAGGCCGGCATCATATCGCGGGCGAGATTGCCGAATCGGGTGAACTCCGCCTCGAAAGAAAGATTGACGGTGCCGACAGGGCCGTGACGCTGCTTGCCGATGATGACTTCGGCGCGGCCCATGGCGGCTTCCATCTTGACCTGCCAATCGGCGAACTCCGGCGTGCCCTCAGAGGGCTTGGTGCGCTCGATATAGTATTCTTCGCGGTAGACGAACATGACGACGTCGGCGTCCTGCTCGATCGAACCTGATTCGCGCAGATCCGAGAGTTGCGGGCGCTTGTCTTCGCGTTGCTCGACCTGGCGGGAGAGCTGGGAGAGGGCGATGATCGGGACTTCCAGCTCCTTGGCCAGCGCCTTGAGGCCGGTGGTGATCTCGGTGACTTCCTGGACGCGGCCCTCCCCGGAGCGTTTCGAGCCGGTCAGGAGCTGGATGTAGTCGACGACGAGGAGGTCGAGGCCGTGCTGGCGCTTGAGTTTGCGGGCGCGGGCGGCGAGCTGGGCAATCGATATGCCACCGGTCTGGTCGATATAGAGCGGCGCCTGGCTCATCTCCTGGCTGGCGGCGACGAGGCGGCGGAACTCGTCCTCCGTGATCATGCCGCGGCGGATCTTGGCGGATGAGATTTCAGCCTGCTCGGCGAGAATACGGGTGGCGAGCTGCTCGGCCGCCATTTCGAGGGAGAAGAAGCCGACGACGCCGCCGTTGGCGGCTTTGATGGTGCCATCGTCAGTGGTTTCTGGGCGATAGGCCTTGGCGACGTTGTAGGCGATGTTGGTGGCGAGGGAGGTCTTGCCCATCGAGGGACGTCCGGCGAGGACGATGAGGTCGGACTTCTGCAGGCCGCCCATGCGGGCATCAAGATCGATCAAGCCCGAAGAGATGCCGGAAAGGTGGCCGTCGCGCTGGTAGGCGGCGCTGGCCATGTCGATCGCAGCGGTCAGGGCGTTGGAGAAGTTGACGAAACCCTGGCCGTATTTGCCGCTTTCGGCGAGTTCGTAGAGGCGGCTTTCGGCCTCCTGGATCTGTGATTCAGGCGAGGCGTCGACGGGCGAATCGTAGGCCACGGTGACCATATCGCTGCCGATGGTGATCAGCGCGCGGCGGGCGGCGAGATCATAGATCGTGCGGCCGTAGTCGGCGGCGTTGAGGATGGTGGCGGCGTTGGCGGCGAGGCGGACCAGGTATTGGGGAATGGTGAGGTCGGCTTCGATCGGCTCGTCGGATTCGAAAAACGTCCTGAGCGTGATCGGTGTCGCCTGCTTGCCGGCGCTGATGATCTTGTGGGCGACCTCGAAGATCTTCTGGTGGATCGGCTCGTAGAAATGGACCGCTTCCAGGAAGCCCTGGACGCGGTCCATGGCGTCGTTGTTGATCAGGATCGCGCCGAGCAGGGCCTGTTCCGCATCGATGTTGTGCGGCGGCTGGCGGAAGTTGAGGGGCTCGTCGGCCGCAGCCTGGGCGTGGAGCTGATCGGATAATGTGGTCGCTTGGGTCATGCGACCGGGATACGCGATTCAGGGGGGTGGGCGCTCTTGGTGATTGCGCTGGGGGCGAGACGATCCCCGGTATGCACATGGGGGGCGGGATGTGCTTGCGCTCGGGCCGCGAATCACTCCGTCGATTAATGTGGGACTTGCAACTTATGGCGCCGGTTCGGGCGCGGGCCGGTTCGCGTCGTGTGGCGCCATTCGCAACGAAGCGGGCGGGGCGATCGGCGGCCGAAATTCCGGAGAATTCGGCCGCCTTAAGCGTTCGTCAGCGGGCTTCGCCGTCTGCAGCGTCAGCGCCCGGCAATTCCTGCATCTCGCCGCTGCCGCCGTCGTCGTCGTAGCCGTCGCCGGAGCCCGTGCCATCGGCGTCGGGGTCGAAGGTTTCAAGTTCGATGCCTTCTTCGCGAATGACGAGGACGTCTTCGCCGCGGGCCTGGCGATCGGCTTCGTCGGCCGAGCGGGCGACGTTGACGATCACGTTGACTTCGACCTCGGGGTGGAGCGTGACGGCGACGGTGTGGAGGCCGAGTTCCTTGATCGGCTGGGGCAGGATGACCTGTTGGCGCAGGATGTTGAAGCCGCCTTCGGTGACCATGTCGGCGATGTCGCGGGTTGAGACCGAGCCATAGAGCTGACCGGTGTCACCAGCCTGGCGGATGGCGATGAAGGTCTGATCGTTGAGGCGCTCGCCGACGGCTTCGGCTTCCTTCTTTTCCTCCAGGTTGCGGGCTTCCAACTCGACGCGCTGGGTCTCGAAGCGGGCCGCGTTTTCCTTGGTCGCCCGCAGCGCCTTGCCCTGGGGAAGCAGATAGTTGCGCGCGTAGCCGTCTTTCACGGTTACGACATCGCCCATCTGGCCGAGTGAGCGGATACGCTCGAGAAGAATAACGTCCATAAGAATTACCTCCAGAGATTGATAGGGTTTGGTTTGTTCGAGCTCGGCTGGATCGCCGAGGATGGCGTGTTGGTTGGGCTTAATCGGGCGAGGGGGGCGGGCGGGGCTGCCTGCCGCCGTTTTCCGGTTTGCGTAAGGACAGAAGCGGCTCGACGAGGGCGAGGGACGCGATCGCGAGGCCGCTGATCGGATTGAAGAAGAGCAGGAAGGCGTAGACCGCGATCAGGATCATGGGACGGACGGGATTGGTCCAGGACGCGTTGTGGACGATGGCGAGGCCAACAAGCGTGAAGGCGACGAAGAGGCCGCTTGCGAAACCAGACGCGATGAGGCCCGGGTAATCGTCGAGGAAGGAGCCTGCGACCGTGGCTGCCAGGATGAGGCCTGCGATGGGCGGCAGTTCGATCATCGAGACGTTCGGCCACGGGCGGGGGAGGAGATCCGAGGCGCGCGCAACCTTGGCGCCGATCCAGAGATTGAACAGGATCACCCACATCCAGAAGAGAGCGATTGCGGCGGAAAACGTGACCGTGAGCAGCTTTGACAAATCGGCCAGTTGTTCGAGCGTTGGCTTCTCGCCGCCGGGCCAGGGGATGTCGGCGGAGAGCATGCGCTCCATGATGGTTTTGACGTGCGCTTCGAGATCGGCGGACGAGGTGCCGAGGGAGTAGAGGGCGGCGGTGGCGATCAGGCCGCTTGCCAGCGCAATGGCAAAGAGGATGCGGCCGACCGGATACCATTCGCGGTGTTCTGTTCCGTTCTGGTCGACGTAGTCGCGTGAGAGCAGCAGGAAATGGATCGCAGCGGTCGCTGGAACGCCGAACAGAATGAGATGGAAGATGCCCGCGTTGATGGTGCCAATGACCGTGAGGAGGGCTGCGGCGACCAGGGAGGCGATGGCGGCGCCGGCCCAGCCGTAGCAAAAGCCAACGATGGCGATGGGGAGCGGTGTCAGGAGAACGAGCGCCATCAAGCTCATGACCGCGCCGGTTGCGGCTGCGACAAAGAGCAGGCCGGAGACCAGTCCGGCGCCGATGGCGATAGCGAATTGCTTGTTCACGCTGAGCTGTCCCGCACAGGGCGGTTAGAGGCGGCGGGCGCCCCAACCTAGGTTCAAGTCATGAAAAACATCCCCGAACCAACGGGGATGTTGTTTTCGAAGATCATCCATAGATCAGGCAAGTGATCCGGGAATGATCAATCAATGACGTAGGGCAGCAGGCCGAGGAAGCGGGCCCGCTTGATCGCCTTGGCCAGTTCGCGCTGTTTCTTGGCAGAGACGGCGGTGATGCGGCTCGGGACGATCTTGCCGCGCTCGGAGACATAGCGGCCGAGGAGGCGAACGTCCTTGTAGTCGATCTTCGGTGAGCCGTCGGAGGAGAAGGGGCAGGTTTTGCGACGGCGATTGAAGGGGCGGCGCGGGCCGCCGCTGGATGCTGGTGCGGCCATGGTCTAGCGCTCCTCTGCGTGGTCGGTTGCCTGGGGACGGGCGCGGAAGGTGGAGGCTTCGCCACCGGGACGGGGGCCACCACGGCCGCCGCCATCGCGGCCATCACGTCCGCCATCGCGGCCGCCTTCACGCGGGCCGCCACGGCCACCGCCACCGCCGCGGAAACCGCCGCCGCCGCCAGGACCACGGCGATCTTCACGGTCAGAACCCTTCTTCATCTGGATGGAGGGCTCGGTCTCGTGTTCTTCGACACGGATGGTGATGAAGCGGAGGACATCGTTCGACAGGCCCATGCGCCGCTCCATTTCGGCAACCGCTTCATGGGGGGCGTCGATGTTGAGGTGGGTGTAGTGGGCCTTGCGGTTCTTCTTGATCTTGTAGGCGAGGTTCTTGAGGCCCCAGTACTCGACCCGGCCAATGCTGCCGCCCGCTTCGGTGATGATGTCTTTGTATTCCTGCGTCATGGTGTCGACCTGTTGTTGCGACACGTCCTGACGCGCGAGGAACACATGCTCGTATTTCGGCATGGTTCGTTGCCCTTCCGTCTTGGCTTTCGATGTCCCGTCACGAATGCGACTGGATTTCGCGGCCGGCGCAAAGCCTCGACCCGAGCCCGGAAAGGCTCAATCGTCGACTCAGAGAGGAGCGGAGACACCACGATGCGGGCAAAAGAGGCCCTGACGGTGTGAAACCGCCATCGTGTTCAGCCCCCAGCCGGAGCGAAAGCGGGATATAGACAGGGGGGAGGGCCAAAATCAAGCGTTTTCACGGGCGGTTGGCCTGCGGTTCGGTCATTTCCGGGCATTGCGGGAGGTGGCGGGAACGTTGGAGGGCGCCAATCAATCCGCCGGTTCGCTTGACAGGTTGTGGCGGTGCGTGCCTAAACCGCCGGCACTCGGCCATGTTTCCGCGCCCCGTTGTGGGGCCGCGAACGTGGTTTATGGCAGATTTTTAGCGGCAGAGATCACGACCATGTCGAATGCATTCATCTTTCCGGGGCAGGGCAGCCAGGAAGTCGGGATGGGCAAAGCGCTGGCAGACGCGTTCCCGGCGGCGCGCGACGTCTTCGACGAGGTTGATGCGGCGCTGGGCGAGAAACTATCGACGTTGATGTGGGAGGGGCCGAAGGAAGCGCTGACGCTGACGCAGAACACGCAGCCGGCGTTGATGGCCCACTCTATGGCGGTTGTGCGGGTTCTCGAAGCGGAATTCGGGATCTCGGTCGCCCAAAACGCTGCGTTTGTCGCCGGGCATTCGCTGGGCGAATATTCAGCTCTGGCAGCGGCGGGTACGTTCTCGGTCGGGGATGCGGCGCGGCTCCTGCGCACGCGTGGGGAGGCCATGCAGAAGGCGGTGCCGGTCGGTGAAGGGGCGATGGCGGCGTTGTTGGGCGTCGGCCTTGAAGCTGCGCAAGCGGTGGCGGCGGCGGCGGCGGAAGCCGGCGGGGTGTGCCAGATCGCCAACGATAATGATCCGACGCAGGTGGTGCTGTCGGGCTCCAAGGAGGCGGTCGACCGGGTGGCGGAGATCGGCAAGGCGCATGGGGTGCGCCGGGCGGTGCCGTTGCCCGTCAGTGCGCCGTTCCATTGTGCGCTGATGCAACCTGCGGCCGATGTGATGGCCGAAGCGCTCGAGGGTGTGACGGTGAACGCGCCGGTTGTGCCGGTCATCGCGAACGTGACGGCCGGGCCGGTGTCGGCGCCCGAGGCGATCAAGAAGAACCTCGTCGCGCAGGTGACGGGGACCGTGCGCTGGCGGGAGTGCGTCATCGCGATGGCGGATGCCGGCGTCAGCGATTTTTATGAACTGGGCACCGGCAAGGTGCTTTCGGGTCTCGTGCGGCGCATTGCCAAAGAGGCCAACGCGACACCGGCTGGCACGCCGGAGGACATCAAGACGATCGCTGATCTCATCAAGGCGTGAGGCGGAAATTCGTCGGCGGCAACGGCGTCAAAAGGACCGATATATGTTTGATCTGACAGGTAAAAAGGCGCTCGTGACGGGTGCGACAGGTGGCATTGGCGGCGCGATTGCGCGCGCGTTTCATGCGCAGGGTGCCACCGTGGCGATCTCCGGCCGCCAGGAGGACAAGCTGGCGGCACTGGCCGCGGAGCTCGGGGAGCGGGTGCATGTCGTGCCGTGCGATCTGGCCAACAAGGAACAGGTCGCGGGCCTGGTTGATACCGCGATCAAGGCCATGGACGGGCTCGATATTCTCGTGAACAACGCCGGGCTGACCAGGGACAACCTGTTCATGGTCATGAAAGACGAGCAGTGGGATGACGTGATCGCGGTCAATCTGACGTCGACGTTCATGTTGATGCGGGCTGCGGCGCGCTCGATGATGCGGTCGAGATCGGGCTACGGGCGGATTATCAACATCTCATCGGTGAGCGGCATCATCGGTAATCCGGGGCAGGGCAACTATGCCGCGTCCAAGGCCGGGATGATCGGGATGACGAAGTCGTTGGCGCGGGAGGCTGCAAGCCGGGGAATCACGGCCAACTGCATCGCGCCTGGCTTCATTCAGACGCCGATGACGGACGTGCTCAATGAGAAGCAGCAATCCGAGATCATGGCGGCGATCCCCGCACAGAAATTCGGCACGCCCGAGGACATCGCGGCAAGCGCGGTGTATCTGGCAAGCGAGGAGGCTGGCTACGTCACGGGGCAGACGTTACACATCAACGGCGGCATGGTGATGCCGTAGGCGGCGAAGCAGTTTGTTTTCGGTGGTTCAGGGGCGATGCGTCGCGGGTTTCAGGAAGTCTGGTCAATACAATTGAAGTGTGTTAACTGGCCAACCGGTCATCACCCGTGGGTGCGAATTTGACGTCATTCGAACGGCGCTACCACGATCTGATCCATTCAAGTAAATGATGGCTTGAGAGCAGGGGACGGCCCAGCAAGCTGTGCCCCGGCATAGGGTGGTACATTACCGCAGCAGACGAGGCGGGAATAAACGTTAAGACTTGGAGAAAAGAATGAGCGATGTCTCGGAGCGCGTGAAAAAGATCGTGGTGGAGCACCTCGGGGTGGAAGAGGAGAAGGTGACGGAAAATGCGTCCTTCCTCGATGACCTTGGGGCGGATAGCCTCGATATCGTGGAATTGGTTATGGCGTTCGAGGAAGAGTTCGGATGTGAAATTCCGGATGATGCTGCAGATCACATCCAGACGGTTGGTGATGCGGTGAAGTTTCTCGAAAAGAATGCCAGCGCGGCCTGATCGGCGTCAACTGGCGGATATGGGACACCGGCTGACCGATTGAGTTTCGTGGTTGGTCCATCTGGAACTCGCGGCCGGTCGTCCATGACACAGGACCTCATACGCCCTGCGTCCTGAACCTCATGAGGTTCAGGACGCAGGGTGGGAACCAGGAGGGGCTCGTCATATGCGACGCGTCGTCATCACGGGGTTGGGTGCCGTCACACCTCTCGCTTGCGGGGTGGAGCCGACCTGGAAGCGACTGCTTGCCGGCGAAAGCGGTGCGCGGCGCGTCAGCGAATTCGAGGTGGACGACCTCACCTGCCAGATCGCGAGCTTCGTGCCGCGCGGTGATGGCAGCAACGGCACGTTCAATGCCGACGCGTGGATGGAGCCCAAGGAACAACGCAAGGTCGATGACTTCATCGTCTATGCCGTTGCCGCTGCCGACCAGGCGATCGCGGATGCGGAGGGGGTTTTCGACGGCTCGCCCAATCGCGAGGACATCGGGGTTCTGATCGGCTCCGGCATTGGCGGGCTGCAAGGTATCGCGGAGACGTCGCTGTTGCTGCGCGACAAGGGTCCGCGGCGGGTCAGCCCGTTCTTCATTCCCGGACGCCTGATCAATCTCGCGTCGGGCTATGTTTCGATCAAGCACGGTCTCAAGGGGCCCAACCATTCCGTGGTGACGGCGTGCTCGACCGGGGCCCATGCCATCGGTGATGCCGCACGGCTGGTGGCGTTTGGAGATGCCGAGGTGATGGTTGCCGGCGGGACGGAAAGCCCGATCTGCCGGATCGCGCTGGCGGGTTTTGCGGCCTGCCGCGCCCTTTCAACCCACTATAACGACACGCCGACGAAAGCCTCCCGGCCCTACGACGAGGGGCGTGATGGCTTCGTCATGGGCGAGGGCGCCGGGGTCGTGGTGCTCGAGAGTTATGAGCGCGCGAAAGCGCGCGGCGCCAAGATCTATGCCGAGGTGATCGGGTACGGGATGTCGGGCGATGCCTACCACATCACGGCGCCGGCGGAAGATGGGTCGGGGGCGGAACGGTGCATGCGGGCTGCGATCAAGCGGGCGGGCATCGATGTTTCCGATATCGACTACGTCAACGCACATGGCACCTCGACGCCGATGGGTGATGAGATCGAGCTGGCCGCGGTCGAGCGCCTGTTCGGCAATTCGGCGGGACAACTGTCGATGTCGTCCACGAAGTCTGCGATCGGGCATTTGCTGGGGGCTGCGGGTGCGGTAGAGGCCGTCTTCTCGGTGTTGGCTATTCGCGACAATATTGCGCCGCCAACGATCAACCTCGAAAACCCATCCGTCGATACGGCGATTGACCTCGTCGCAAATACGGCGAAGGAGAAGCCGATCGACATCGTGCTCTCGAATTCGTTCGGTTTCGGGGGAACCAATGCGTCGCTTGTCATGCGGCGAGTCGCGGACTAATCCTCAAGATCTGTTTAGGGGTGATTCCCGACGTTCCGGCGGGGTGCCGGGGATCGCGACCTTATACGTTTGTTGCCATAATTATCGCGTTACAGTCGATACGGAGTGACGGGCATCCCGGTGTTCAGCGCCACTTCGAGAGGACGTTCCGTTGAGCCAACGTCATAAAGTGTCCGGGCATTTCCAACTGCGGCCTGGTCAACAGCCCCGCAGCCCCGCCGAGCAGATCGAGCCGACACGCGCCCCGCAGCGTCCCGGCGGCCGTCGGCGTAAGAGGGGGGGGAAGCGGATGAATGGGCTGGCCCGGTTTTTCAGCGGGATACTCACACTTCTTTTCGTCGCAACGCTGGGGCTGGCGGGCGGGCTTGCGTGGTTCGAGCGCGCGGTGGAATCGCCCGGACCATTGAGCGAAAAGCGGATCATTGCGATTCCAGCGGGCGACAGCTCGCGGATGATTGCCGAACGCCTCGAGGAACAGGGCGCGATTTCGAGCCAGACGCTGTTCCTGGCCAAGTTCATGTCGGACAATGCGATCGAGCGGTTGTCGGGACGGCGAGAGCGCCATCTGAAGGCCGGTGAATACGAGATCGAGGCGGGGGCGAGCCTGGAATCGATCATTGCCAAGCTGTCGGAAGGCCGTTCGCTGCTCTATTCGGTGACGCTGCCGGAAGGGCTGACCAGTCACGAGATTGTTCGCCGTCTCATGAATGACCAGAACCTGTCAGGCGAGGTGACCCAGATCCCACCGGAAGGCACGTTGCTGCCGGAGACGTTCAAGGTGCCGCGCAGTACGTCGCGCCTCCAGGTTCTGACGCTGCTCAGGCGCGAGCAGGAAGCATTCCTCAATGCGCAGTGGGAAACGCGGGCGCCAGACCTGCCGTTTGCGACCAAGCATGAAGCGCTCGTTCTGGCGTCCTTGGTGGAAAAGGAGAGCGGGCCGCGGGACGATCCAGCCGAGATTGCCGGTGTTTTCGTCAACCGGTTGCGCAAGGGAATGCGGCTGCAGTCGGACCCGACGATCCTTTACGGCAAGCACGGGCCGGATGTTGATTGGGGGGCGAAGATCTTTCGATCCGACATCAACACGAAGACGGCCTACAACACGTATCAGATTGCGGGTTTGCCACCGACGCCGATCTGCAACCCAGGGCGCCGCGCGATCGCCGCCGTGCTGAGGCCGGCGAAGACCGACAATCTGTTTTTCGTCGCAGATGGCCGAGGTGGGCACATCTATTCGAAGACGCTGCAGGAGCATGAGCAGGCGGTTCGCCAGTGGCGGCGGATCGAGCGGGAGATCAATGCGTCCGCCAAGACAAAGCCCGACGTCAAGTCCGCTGATCTGTCACCGACGCTGATCAATACGAAAGGCACTGGCGGGTCGCCGGTTACCGAGACGGGGGACGGGCCGGTGCCGCTCCCGGTGCGCCGGCCAAGCCGGTAGCCGCTTCTGGCCTTGTCGCCGGCTGACGTGCTGCGTCCCGATGCGCTGTTCTTTGAGGGCGCGTTGGATCAGTGTCCGGAGCATCGCGGGCCGCTTGCCTCCGGGGGCAGGGGCGGGCGATAAGGGGGCTGGACCAACCAACAACAGGATGCGGGCGTTCATGGCGGTAAGAAGCATGACGGGCTTCGCGCGGGTCGATGGTCACGACCAGGCGGTAACCTGGTTCTGGGAGGTGCGCTCGGTGAACGGGCGCGGGCTCGACATCAGGCTGCGGTTGCCACCGGGCGCTGATAGCCTGGAGGAAGGCGCCCGGACGCTGGCCGCAGAGCGATTGACGCGCGGCAACGTCACGATCCAACTCACCCAGCGCCGGTCGGAAGCATCGAGCCGGATCGTCGTCAATCAGGAGGCGCTCGACCAGATTCTGGCCATCAGTGAGGGGTTGCGGGAGCGGCTCGGGTCGCCGCCGCCAACGGTGGAGGGGTTGCTCGGGCTGCGGGGCATCCTGGAGACGGTCGAGGTGGTGGAAGATGAGAAGGTGGTCGCCGAGCGCGAGGCGCGCCAGTTGACGGATCTGATGCGGGCGCTCGATCAATTGGTGGTGGCGCGGGAAGGTGAGGGGCGCCGGCTGGCGGTGGTGCTGGCGGCGCAAATCGAGCGGATTTCAGAGTTTGTCGAGATCATCGATGCGGCGCCCGCGCGGCGCCCGCAAGCGATCGAAGCGCGTCTGGCGCAGATGCTCGACCGTCTGGTGGGCGAGAAGGGGCGGGAGTTCGAACGCGACCGGCTGCATCAGGAGGCGGTTCTGATCGCGACCAAGGCCGACGTCGAGGAAGAGCTTCAGCGCTTGCGCACGCACATCGCGGCCGCGCGGGAGTTGCTGGATGAGGGGGGCGCGATTGGGCGGCGGTTCGATTTTCTCGTGCAGGAGTTCAACCGGGAAGCCAATACAGTGTGTTCGAAGGCGAACGACGCCGAGATCACACGGGCCGGCCTCGAAATGAAGGCGGTCATCGATCAAATGCGTGAGCAGGTGCAGAACATTGAGTAGGGCTGCGGGCACAGGGGCGTGGCGCCAGGCCAGCGTCGAACGGCGGGGGCTGCTGCTGGTCCTGTCGTCGCCCTCAGGGGCAGGCAAGACGACGCTGTCGCGGCGTCTGCTTGAGAGCGATGCCGGGATCGACATGTCGGTTTCGGTGACGACGCGGGAGCCGCGGCCGGGGGAGGTCGACGGCAAGGACTATCATTTCATCGACGAAGCGACATTCCGGGAACGGCGCGATACGGGGGAACTGCTCGAGTGGGCGAAGGTGTTCAACAATTTCTACGGGACGCCGCGAGGGCCGGTGGAAGCGTTGTTGCGCGAGGGGCGTGACCTGCTGTTCGATATCGACTGGCAGGGTGCGCAGCAGATCGCCGAGACGATGGGGCAGGATCTGGTGCGGGTGTTCGTGCTGCCGCCTTCGGGGACGGTGCTTGAGGAGCGTTTGCGGGGGCGGGCGCAGGATAGCGATGAGGTCGTTGCCGGGCGGATGGCGCGGGCGTGCGATGAGATCAGCCACTGGGCGGAATACGACTACGTCATCGTCAATGATGATCTCGAGCACAGTGTGTCAGCGCTGGCGGCGATCCTGATGGCGGAACGCCACAAGCGCGAGCGGCAAATGGGGCTGCCTGATTTCGTGCGCCGGATACAGGAATCGCTGTAGGGCGCGCGATGTGCGTGCAAGGGTGCTCATCTGTGATCTGCGCCGAGTGCGTGGATTTCGCTTGCGAGCGCGGTGATCTCTTCCAAAGACAGGGTTTCGGCACGCCGGGTCGGGTCGATCGAGAGGCGGTCGAGAAGCAATTCGGGCGCCGTGACCAGGGCTTTGAGGGTGGCGCGGAGCATCTTGCGGCGTTGGCCAAACAGGACGCGGGAGACATTGCCCAACGTCTTGACGCTGCCGGCGGGCAGCAAGCTGGTGCGCGGGCGGAAGGTGACGACGGCTGATGCAACCTTTGGCGGTGGCGTGAAGGCTTCAGGCCCGAGGGTCATGGCAATTTCGCACGTGCAGCGCCATTGCGAGATGACGGCGAGGCGGCCGTAGGGCTTGGTCGAGGGGGCGGCGGTAATGCGCTCTGCGACCTCGCGTTGGAACATCAGGGCCATGCCGTCGTACCACGGCGGCCAGGGTTCGGTTTCGAGCCAGTCGATGAGCAGTCGGGTCGCGATGCCGTAGGGCAGATTGGCGATCACCAGCACTTGTTCGTTTGGCGTTGTGAGGTGGGGCTCAATGAGGTCGCGCCATTTGACGCTGAGGGCGTCATCGGCGTGCACGGTGAGGCGGCCAGGCC
Organism: uncultured Alphaproteobacteria bacterium; assembly: GCA_963696075.1. Classification (GTDB taxonomy): domain Bacteria; phylum Pseudomonadota; class Alphaproteobacteria; order Rhizobiales; family Hyphomicrobiaceae; genus CAJQQK01. The sequence continues at coordinate 282,849 of CAVOJD010000009.1, forward strand.
AATGCGCGGAAACGGATGCGAGCGCTGCGAGGCAGCGCTCATCACGCTCGATGGCGACGACATGGCGGGCGTTCTGGGCGAGGAGGGCGCGGGTCAGTCCACCGGGGCCGGGGCCGACTTCGACCACGACACGGTTCTCCAGCGGGCCGAGGCGCGAGGCGATCTTGGCCGTGAGGTTGAGATCGAGGATGAAGTTCTGGCCAAGATTTTTCTTGGCGGCGAGGTCGTGCTGGCGGATGACGTCGCGCAGCGGCGGCAGGCCATCGCCGCTGGGGCTGCGGCCGGGTTCATCGCTCATGCGGGTGACGTGGCGGCATTACCGCGTCCGATATTCGATATGGGCGTCGCGGCGCAGGTCGCTCAGGTACTTTCGGGCATAAAGGTCGGTGCCCTTCTGGCGCAATTCGCGTTCGGCGGCGGCGCGGGCTTCGAAGCTATTGTTGCCGGCGCGGCGGGCGCACACGGCATAGAGCGCGACGCCATCTTCGGTCGTCACGGGCGGCGCCATCTCGCCATCGCGCAGATTGATCAGGAGGCTGCGGGTTGGTTCCTGGACGCTTGTTGCGATCTGATAGCCGAGGTCCTGGAAGACGACGTTGGCGGTGGATCGGGCCAAGGCGCGTGAGGCGTTGCAGCCCGTGAAGCCGGCGCGCAGCTGATCGGCCTCGACCATGCGCTGGGCGATGATGCGTTGGTCGATCTTGTCGGGGAGCTGGAAGGTCAGCCGGTGGAGGTGGAGGCTGACGCTGGAGGCGCCGCCGGTTTCAGCAAATGATTCGTCGATGGTTTTCTGGCTGACGTCGACGAAGCGGCCAAACTTGGCATTGACGAGGCGCATCCACGACATGTTGGCGCGGAGGCGGCTGCGCATCGAGTTGACGTCGGTGCCCTGGCGTCGGAGCTGTTGCTTGAAGGCGGCAAGAGACAGATTGTTGCGCTTGGCGATGCCGGACATGACGTCGTCAACCTGGGCATCGGTGATCAGCATGCTGGCGCGCTTGGCAGCCTGGATCTTGAGGCGCTCTTCGATGAGCTCCTCGGTGGCGCGGCGCTGCATGGTGGGCAGGATGCTGCGCTTGGCGCTGGCGACGGCCTGTTGTTGGAGGTCGCGAGCGTAGGCCTGCTTGCGCTGCTCGAAAGCCTTGAGGATCTGTTCGCGGCTGCGGCCGGGGTTGGCTTCGATGGTCTGCTTGAGGATGGCGCGGAGGCGGTCGTTGGTGCTCTTCTGCTTGATGAGGCTCTTGAAGTTTGCCTGGGCGCGCTGCTGCAGGGCTGCGCCGCCGGCGAGAAGGGCTGCGCGCTGGTTGACCTCGTACTGGGTGATCGGATCGTCGTTGACGAGGACGGCAATCTTGAGCTGGCTCACAGAGGGCGCAGAGCGGCGCGGGGGGCTCGAGGAGGCGCGGCGTTGCGGCTTCGGCTTCGGCTTCGCGCTCGGTGTGCGGCGCGGCTGTGCTTTGGGTTGAGCCTGGGGTTGGGCGTCGCTCGTCGCCGGGGGGGGCACGGTGACGATGATCGCCCCGTTTGAGAATTGCGCGACCGCGGATGACGGAGGCAACAGGACGGCACAGGTTGCAGCAAGGCCCAGAACGGACGTGGCCGCGATCAGACGTCGGCGACGGGTCGGGGGCGGGGCGGGCATGTGGCGGTTGTCGGTCGATCGTGCGGTCATACCGGGCGATCATCCTTTCAGGTTGCGCGGGAACTCCCGATAGCGGTGTTCCAAATCAGAATCGGTCCTTCAATCGATGTCTATCAAACTAGGCGATTTTGCGATACCGCCCCCGGGCATACCATCCCCGGCGCGTGCGTCGGGATGTCGGGTGACTACGGACGATCAGGGTTATCGTTGGTTTACTGGTTTTCGTTGCGGTCGATATCGAGCACGTCGGTCTTGTACCGGAAATCACCAAGGTGCTTGAACTCGAAGCGGACCATCACGGACTGGTCCGCGTTGATGCCGTTGTCGGGGTCGGAAATGTTGTTGTCGAGATAGGTCATCGTGATGACGTAGCACTCGTCGGCGTAGCGCAAGGCGAGCGCGTCCTGGCGAATGTCATTCTCGTCGATATCGAAGCGGATCATTCCGCCAATAGACCAGTTTTCGGAAAGCTTGATCCAGAGATTGCCGAGAAGGTCCTGCTGGGCCGAGGTCTCGTCGACGGATGTGCTGGGCGCGGTATACGAATAGGAGACCTGGGCTGCGAATGGGCCGTAGTTGGCGAGCGCGTAGAAATCAGAGCGGCGCAGGTCGAGGTTGGTTTCGTCGAAGCGGGCCTGGCCAATGAAGCGGAAGTTATTGCTCGGGGCAACATAGGCGCCGACGACATAGTCCGAGCGCCAGGTGTCGAGGCCGGCATTGCCGGTCTGGCTGGCATTGCGGGGGCCGGCGATATCGCTGGTCGGCTCATTGCCGATCGGGTCCGCATAATTGTTGCGGCCGGCGAGGTGGAAGCTCTGGCCGGCAAGCACACGGGCATAGCCGCCGGAATTGAGTTGGAACGTGTACTGCATGCCCACATTGGCGCGCGTGCCGGTCTCGAGGCGGTCATAGCCGGAGTGCTTGTCCAGTTCGAACAGGTTTGTGTCGTCGAAGACGAGGCTGCGGGCGTCTTCGTTGGGCAGCACGTTCTGGTTTCCGGCGCGGGCGGCGCGGGCAATGATCTGGCCGATTGGCTCGATCGTGTGGGCGGCGTTCTGGGTGTGCTTGATCCAGGGGTAGGCAGCGAGGATCCCGGCGGCGGCGGTGCCGCGGGCGATGGTTTTTTCTTCGACAAGGCTGTCGTTGAGCGGATTGACGGCGTCCTGGTAGGTCGCAACATCACCGCGCAGGTTGGCGAAGGGGGTGTAGGTGATGCCAATCCGGTCGGTCAGTTTGCGGCGCCAGTGGATGTCACCTGAGGCGCGGTGCGTGATGGTGTCGACACGACGATTGGTGAAGGTGAGATCCTGGAAGCTCTGGTCGCGCGTGAGGCTCAGCGCGTTCACGTTCCAGCTCAGTTCGCCGCCGAGAACGGGGGCGCCGACGACGTAGTTCCAGTCCACGACGGGGTGAACCTGGCTTTCCGAAACATCCTGGTCGGAGAGCAGCAGTCCGCCGAAGTGATAGCCTGTCACCGCAAAATAGTTGCGGTCGCTCAGGCCAATCAGGTGGACCGTGTTGACGCGGTCGGTCTGGAGGATGTTGTCGAGCTTATAGAAGCGGCGGAAGCTGTCGTCGCTCTCAAGCGTGACGTCCCAGCCGAAGCGCCACCAGGAGGCGAGCGAGAAATTGCCGGTGGTGTGGAGGCTGCCGCGCCAGCCGTCGAGGTCGGCGCGGGCGTTCCTGGTCGGCAGGTCGGCGATATCCTGGTCGATGCCGGCGAGGTTGATCTTGTACTGGCCGGTGACGGAGCCGAGTGAAATGCGATGGCGGAAATCGGCCTGCCAGAGGATGCCCTGCTTGGTCGTGTAGGCGGGATGGAAGGTGAGGTCATAGTTGGGCGCAAGCGCCCAGTAGTAGGCGACCTCTGCCATGTAGCCGAGGTCGTTGGAGGCGGAAAAATTGGGGGCCAGGAAGCCGGACTTGCGTTTGACGGTCGGGTCGGCGTGCTCGAAGTAGGGCATGTAGAGGACGGGTACGCCAAACAACTCGAAGGCTGCATCTTCATAGGTGATGGTTTGTGCGGCCTGGTCGTGGATCACGCGCTTGGCGGAGATGCACCACAGCGGCGGGGTGCCGGGGGCTGATTTGCACGGCGTGAACTTGCCGTCCTCAAACTCCGTCACATTGCCGGCGCGGCGGGTTGCGCGGCGGGCGGTGATGCGGGTCTCGTCGGCGGTGGTGAAGCTGAGTGACTGGACGAAGCCGTCGCGGAAGTCGTCGGAGAGGACGATACGTTCCGAGCGCGTCACGGCGCCGCCGGGTTCGCGCAGGATCACGTTGCCCTGGGCGGTCAACTGGTTGCCGCGCTGGTCGTAGATGACCTCGTCGGCGGTCAGAATGTAGTTGTTGTAATAGATCTCGACGTTGCCGCGGGCGGTGACGCGATTGCCGGTGTTGTCATAGATCAGCTCATCGCCCTGGAGGTAGAGCGGTTGGGCGCGATCGATCGTGGGGGTGCGGGGGAAAACCGGCGTCCGAGGGGTTTTTTGCTTATGGACCGGGCGGCCGTCAATCGGGGGGGCAATGCGCGAGACATCCTGGGCAACGGCGGGTGAGACGTGGACGCAGAAAAGCGCCGCGCCGAGCCCTATGAGCCCGGCGGCGGTCCGCCAACGGCGTCCGAAATCCCCCTTCAAGCCTCGCATCCGTTTGCTCTCAAACGCAGGACGCTCGCACGCAGAACGTCTTAGCCATCTTCTTGGTGCAGCAGGAGTGTTGCGGAAAACGCAAGCGCGACGGAGATCGGCACCCAAACCGCGATCCACGGTGGAACCAATCCCGCAACGCCCAGTTGCCGCGAAACCTCAAGCATCAAGAAGAAGGCGATACCCCCAATTACTCCGATGATCACCATAGTCTGGACGCCACCGGACCGAAAGGACTTCAACGACACAGTTCCGGCCAAAAGAACCATCAATGCCAGCAGGAACGGGCGCGATAGAAGCATCTGATATTGCACATGATATGGCGCGGAAGTGAGGCCGGCGCGTTCGGCGAGGTCGATGATGGTGGGAAGCTCCCAAAATGACAGGGAGCGGACCGAGCCGAGGGCGTCGCGGACGCGGTCGGGTGAGAGGTATGTCGGGACCGCGTAGGTATCAAACATCTGCGGCACTTCACCCGGGCGTACGACCCATCCGTCCTCGACGATCCAATGGCCATCACTGAGGCGGGCGCGCTTGCCGTTGACGCGTTCAACGAAGCGGTTCTGGTGGTCATATTGAAGGATGCGGGCGCCGATCAGGGTCAGCCCGTCATCGCTGACGCTGGCGGCCCAGACAACGGACTGGCCGTCGTTGCCGTCCTGGCGCATCCACGGTAACCCGCTCTGCTGGCTCAGAAAATTAGATGACTTCCCGAATACCTCCGCGTGAAGACGTTCGGCTTCCGCACGCGCGGTGGCGGAGAGGGGATTGTAGACCATGACCGAGAAGACGCCGAGCAGGAAGGCTGTCGTGCAGGCGGGGCGCAGGAACTGCCAGGCGCTCATGCCGCCGGCCCGCATGACGGCAAGTTCGCTGGAGCGGGCGAGGTTCACGAAGGTTGCAATTGAGCCGACGAGCACGGCGAACGTCAGGAGAACTTCGGAGTAGGCCGGCAGGCGCAGCAAGGTGATCCAGGCGAGCATGGGCAAGCCGGCGCCACCATATTTGCCGGCCTGACGCAGCAACTCGACAAAGTCGATCATATAGATGAGGCCGGCACAGAGCAGGAACGTGGTGGCAATCGTGACGAGGAACCGGCGGGCGATGTAGCGGGCGAGAAGGCGCTGGGTGGTGGCCATGATTAGCGCTCCACCGGCATGCTTTTGCGCCCGCGGAGTGTCGCCATGGCTGTCTCGGACATATCGACCACCCAGTTGCCGAGCCGGTTGAACGGGCCTGAACGGCGATTGGGATTGGGGGGACGGATCAGCCAGTAGGCGCCAAGCAAGATGCCGGAGAGGGGGATCAGGTAGAGGAGGGGGACGGCGGCGGCATTAAAGGTGACGAGGTTATTGGCTGCGATGCCGGCGAGGCGGAAACCGGCGGCCACGAAGAAGCCGCTGGCGGTGGCCTGCAGCCGGTTCTGGCGGGTTGATTTGGCCTGGCCCAGATACGCGACGATAATCAGTACGAATGCGAATGGGTAAAGCGGGCTCGACAGGCGCTCATGCAACTCAGCGCGGTAATGGCCCTGGTTTCGCTTGAAGCCAGGCTCCGTCGGGTCGGGGTAGGCGAGTTCGGTGTAGTAGCGCTCGCGGGCACGCCAGCGGGTTTCGCCGATCTTGCGCTCGAAGCGTTCGAGGTCGATGCCGTATTGGGCGAAGGTGAGAAGTTCGGGCGGTGTGTCGATCGCCTTGGCGCGCAGGATGTGACCGTTGGTCATCGTGAGGAAGCTTGACCCATTGTCCTGCTTCACGATGCGGCCCTGCTCGGCGAGATAGGTGAGCAACTCCTCGGGATTGCGCGTGTCGCGCATCAGGATGCCTTCGAGGGTGCCATCCAGGCGGCGGTTGCGGATGTGAATGATGACGCCGCGCTCCGGGCTCGAAAAGCGTCCCGGCAGGAGGACCTGGGTGAGCAGGTCGGAGCGAACTTCAACGACCTTTTCGCGCAGCGTGCGCAGCGACCAGGGCATGATGAAGTGATTGGAGATCACGAGCAGGCCCGAGACCAGGACAGCGATGGTCATGAGGGGGCGGGTTATGCGCCAGACGCTGCCGCCGGAGGCGGAGATGATGATCAATTCGCTGTCGGAATTCAGGCGATTGATGACGTGAATGGCCGCGATCATCAAGGCGACAGGCGCGATCAACGCCATCAGGCCCGGCAGCGCCAGCGTCGTCATCTGGATCAGCGTCAGCGTATCCTGGCCCTTGGAGGTGACCAGTTTGAGCTGGCGCAGGGCAAGGGCAATCCAGACGACGCCGCTCAATGAGAGCAGGATGAGGACCATGGCCGAGAAGGTCTGGCGGAAGACGTATCGGCCGATCAAGCCCATGCCCTGTCTCTGTGTCCTCGAATGACCAAGCGGCCGGCCGGTGGCGGGCCCGTGATGAGCGCTGGAGGTGGTTGTGTCCACGGGCGCTGCGCGTGACCCTTTTTCGTCTACAGCCGAGAGGGTCCGGTGACGACCCCCGTGTCCGATTAATCGAACAATTTTGTGAGGATTGCGGCGAGAGTGCGCCCTATGTCGCGGTTTCGCGCGGGTGTGGCAATTGAAGTAGAGGTTGAGTTGGTCGGTGAAGCCGTTAGGTTTGGCCAGCTGAGATACGGTAGCAATCCGATCGTGCGCCGGGCGAGGTCAACGCGGGTCCTGTCTGAGGAAGGGCTGGGCGTCTGGCATGGCTTGGCCGATCGATATCCGCAATGGCGAGGAGATTTCAATGAGCGATGGGCTTCAGATCGCGTTCGAGGACCTGGACAGCAAGCTCGACGGCGTGGTGCTGATCTTTGCAGGCGATGGGTTGAAGCTCGGTTCGGTCGGTGCGGACATCGATAAGCGGATTGGCGGTCAAATTGCGAAGTCGGCCGAGATCACCGGCTTCGAGGGGCAGGCCAAGCGCCACATCGAAGTGCTGGCGCCACCAAAGATGACAAATTCACGGATACTGGTTGTTGGCCATGAGAACGGCGGGGATGGCAAGGATGCCTGGGTCAACCTCGGCGGGCGGATCGGGGGCCTGCTTGGGGGGACGCGCAGCGAGGAAGCTTGTGTCGTCGTTGACATGGTCTCTGCGAGCGCTGCGGCGGACGTTGCGGCGGACCTGGCGATGGGCGCGATGCTGCGTCATTACGCGTTCGATAAGTACAAGTCGAAGCCCTCCGGCGAAGATGACGACAAGAAGGCGCCGAAGCTCCAACGCATTCGTTTTCTGACGGCGAAGCCCGACAAGGCTCTGGCCGCTTTTCGCGCGCGCGAGGCGATCGCACGTGGCGTGATGATTGCGCGTGATCTGGTCAATGAGCCGGCCAATGAGCTCGGGCCGGTTGAATTCGCGGCCGAGTGCGAGAAGCTGAGGGATCTCGGCATTGACGTTGAGATCCTGGAGGTTGAGGCGCTGGAGGCGCTTGGCATGCGTTCGCTGCTCGCGGTGGCGCAGGGCAGTGCGCGTCCCGCCAGGGTTGCGGTCATGCAGTGGCATGGGGCCAAGTCGAAACGCCAGAAGCCGTTGTGTTTTATCGGCAAGGGCGTGTGCTTCGACACCGGTGGCATCTCGATGAAGCCGGCCGGTGGCATGGAGGACATGAAGGGCGATATGGGTGGCGCTGCCTGCGTCACCGGGCTGATGGCGGCGCTGGCTGGACGTGAGGCGCCGATCAATGCGATCGGCATCGTCGGCCTGGTCGAGAACATGCCATCGTCCAACGCCCAACGTCCTGGTGACATCGTCAAGTCGATGTCGGGCCAGACCATCGAAGTCATCAATACGGACGCGGAAGGCCGGCTCGTGCTGTGCGATCTGCTGTGGTATGCGCGCGAGCGGTTCGATCCGCGTTTCATGATCAACCTTGCCACGCTCACAGGCGCGATCATCGTCGCGCTCGGCAAGGAGTATGCGGGCCTCTTTTCCAACGACGACAAGCTGTCGGCGCAACTGTCAGCGGCTGGCGAGGCGACAGGGGAGAAGGTGTGGCGGATGCCGCTTGCCAAGGGCTACGACAAGATGATCGACACGCCGAATGCCGACATGAAGAACATCGGCGGCCGGTGGGCCGGCTCGATCACGGCTGCCCAGTTCCTGCAGCGGTTCGTCAAGGACACGCCATGGGTTCATCTCGACGTGGCGGGCGTGGCGATGGCGTCCGGCAAGACGGATATCTCCCGCGGCTGGGCGTCGGGCTGGGGTGTGCGGCTGCTCAATGAGTTGGTTGAGGCGGAGTATGAGAAATGACGCGGCGCGTGGGGTTATCCTAGTTAATTGATGTTAAGGCCTGAACTGATCTCTATTTTCCATAATATACATTATGCGAATCCAAGATTAGGCCGAGAAGGGGGCTCTGGAAATGACGCCTGAGCGTCGTGACGGCGCAAAGAGCAAGCAACCGGCGCCAGATGAGCCACTGGCGGCGGTTGACCCGTTCGACGGTCATGATGCATCTGAGCGAGCTGATACGTCCCTAAGGGCTGATCCGCCGGAGAGCTTGGGTTCTGATGGGCTGCCAGCGTCGGGCATGGCGCGGTTGCTGGCTGTGATGGCTGCCCTGCGTGATCCGGACACGGGTTGTCCCTGGGACATCCAGCAGACGTTCGCCTCGATCGCGCCCTATACCATCGAAGAAGCCTACGAGGTGCGCGACGCCATCGAGCGCGGCGATCTCGCGGACCTGCGCCAGGAGCTCGGTGACCTGCTGCTTCAAGTTGTCTATCACGCCCAGATTGCGCAAGAAGCCGGCAGCTTTTCCTTCGATGACGTCGTGGAGGCGATTTCAGCCAAGATGGTGCGCCGGCATCCGCACGTCTTCGGGTCACCTGAAGAGCGGGCGGCAGGAGCGGCGCCCGGCTTCTGGGAGCGGATCAAGGCCGAGGAAAAAGCTGCGCGCGCTGCCGAGCGGGCCCGGCTCGGCGTGCAGGACGTGAGCCACCAAGAGGCGCCGGGCCTGCTGGATGATGTGGCGCGGACACTGCCGCCCCTCACCCAGGCGGTGAAGCTACAGAAGAAGGCGGCCTCGGTTGGGTTTGACTGGCCCTCGCTCGGGCCGGTGCTGGCGAAGATGCGCGAGGAACTGGGTGAGATGGAGGCGGCGCTCGCGGCGGGCGATCGCGATGCGGTTGGTGCGGAGTTCGGCGATCTGTTGTTCGTGATGGCGAATGTTGCGCGCCATCTCGCGGTCGATCCGGAGGAGGCGCTCGCCTTGACCAACGCAAAATTCCGTCGCCGCTTTCAACGCATCGAAGACTTGCTTGCCGAGAGTGGACGCTCGCTCGATCTGGCGACGCTGGAGGAGATGGATGCGCTGTGGGACCGGGCGAAGAGCGAGGAGCGGGCGCTGGAGGGGGACGACAGCTCAGCAGTTTGAGGCGACTTCGTCGAGTTGTATCAATCTCTTAGTCGCATGAGCTCAACTGCTTTGTGTTGCAGCATCAAGAATGCGCTGAGAGAGCGAGCAAAACTTAGTGCCGCGTATGGTTATGCGTCCTGGTCTGCGAGAGCGGCGTTCTGTGGGTGCTTATTTTCGAGAAAAACGCCCTAGTGGCGGGCGCTTAGGCCGGATTCGTCGAGTAAACGCAACAGCCGTCCATGGCGATCATTTGGCACTCGGACGGTCATTCGGGTGGTTCCGAGCTCATTTTCGTCGGTTTTGATGACCGCGGTGTTCTCGTGGAGCCAGTGGCGGAGCCTGCCGGCGGTCGGTGGCAGGTCAACAACGATCGTGACGTCGCTGTCGGTCAGGTGGTGGTCGATTCGCGTGAGCAGATCGTCGAGCCCCTCCCCTGTCAGCGCGGAGGTGAAGACGGGCGGATGATCGCGACGGCTGGCGCGCTCGGCGGCAGCCTCGAGATCGGGACGGGCGGCGTCCGTGACGAGGTCGATCTTGTTCCAGACCTCGATGATCGGTGCCTGCTTGGCGTCGCCCGCTTCATCGAAGAGTGAATCGAGAACGTCTTGGACATCGCGCCGCTGGGCTTCGGTCTCGGGATGGGAGATGTCGCGAACGTGGAGGATCACGTCGGCTGCGATGACTTCCTCGAGGGTGGCGCGGAAGGCTGCCACCAACATCGTCGGCAGGTCGGAGATGAAGCCCACCGTGTCGGAGAGGATGATGCGGCGGCCGCTTGGCAATTCGCGCTCGCGCATGGTCGGGTCGAGGGTTGCGAAGACCTGATCCTCGGAGAGAACATCTGCGCCGGTGAGGAGATTGAAGAGCGTGGATTTGCCCGCGTTGGTGTAGCCGACAATGGCGACAATCGGGTAGGGCACCTTGGCGCGGCCGGCACGATGGAGGGCGCGCGTGCGCTTCACCTTTTCGAGTTCCGAGCGGATCTTTTCGATGCGCTCCTGGATCAGGCGACGGTCGGTTTCAATCTGGGTCTCGCCCGGGCCGCCGAGGAAGCCGACGCCGCCACGCTGACGTTCGAGGTGGGTCCAGCTGCGGACCAGCCGGCTGCGCTGGAACGTCAGGTGGGCCAGTTCGACCTGTAGGCGGCCCTCGCGGGTGCGGGCGCGGCGGCCGAAGATCTCCAGGATGAGGCCGGTCCGGTCCAGCACCTTGGCGTCCCAGGCCCGCTCCAGGTTGCGCTGCTGGATGGGTGTGAGGGCATGGTCGACGACGACGAGGCCGACATCGAGGTCGCGAATATCGGCTGTGATTTCCTCGACCTTGCCGGTGCCGAACAGGGTGGCGGGGCGCGGCTTGGGAAGCGGCACGATGCGGCTGTCGGCGATGGGAAGGTCGATTGCCTCGGCGAGCCCGGTGGCCTCAGCAAGGCGGTCGGCTGCGGAATGATGGGATGCGCCGGGCTGATCCTCAGGAGCGCTGTTGGGGTCTTCCGGGCGCCGGCGGTGGGGAAGGTCCGGCACGAGGATCAGGGCACGCACCTTTGGCCGCTCGACCTCGTAGGTGCGGGCGCGGCCGGGCTCGTGGTCGTCGGTTTCAGGCCCGTCTTGTGGCTCTGGTGGTGTGTCGTTGGTGCGGTCGATGGCGGGTTACTCCTCGCCGTCGTCCGCCTCCATCAGATTGACTGGCTGACCCGGCATAATCGTCGAGATGGCATGCTTGTAGACCAGCTGGGAATGCCCGTCGCGGCGCAGAAGCACGCAGAAATTATCGAACCACGTTACGATACCCTGCAACTTCACGCCATTCATGAGGAAAATGGTCAGCGGGATCTTTTGTTTCCGGACGTGGTTCAGGAACGTGTCCTGGAGACTGGCTTGGCGCTCGGGGGGCATGACAGGGGTTCCGTTCGGGATTCTTGTTGGCTCTTGTCAGGTCTGCGCGGGCCGCCATGCATGACGGCTCGACACGTTCTCTAAACGTCCGGGAACGTGTCTTGGGTCACCTCTATATCACGTTGGTCAATAACGGTTCATAACGATGATGTGCTCAAAATGAAGGCTTTCGCGTAAGAATTAGGCGGGATTTGCTGTCTCAGGGCCTCTTTTGTCGAGCTGTCGCTTCTGGGCCACATCGTGGAAGGCGGAACGGAGCTGGGTCGAGACGGAGCCCGGATGGCCGTTGCCGATGGGGCGGCCGTCAACCGAAATGACCGGCATCACGATATTGGTGGCCGACGTGATAAAGGCCTCCCGCGCATTCTGCGCCTCTTCGATCGTAAAGGGGCGCTCTTCCAGCGTCAGGCCTTCCCGCGTGATGAGGTCGATCAGGGTGGTCCTTGTGATCCCCTTCAGGATCGCGTTGGTGGCCGGTGGAGTGACGAGTTTGTTGTCCGTCGTGATGATCCAGGCGTTGCTGGAGCCGCCTTCGCGGACGTGGCCGTCGGCATCGAGGAACCAGGCTTCCTGGGCGCCTTCGGCGCGGGCGGATTCCTTGGCGAGGCTTGCCGGGAGAAGCATGACCGTCTTGATGTCGCAACGCCCCCAGCGCATGTCGGGCATCGATTTGATCGCAATCCCTTTTTCGGCGGCGGCTTCCATGCCACGGCGCGACTGGGCGCGGGCCAGGCAGACGACGGTTGGCGGTGTCTCGACGCCGGCGAAATAGAAGTTGCGGGGGCCGGCGCCGCGCGAGACCTGCAGGTAGATGATGCCGTTGCGGACGCGGTTGCGGCGCACCGTCTCCTGGAGCACCGACTGGAACGCCTTGATCGACATCGGCATGGGAATGGCAAGCTCGCCCAAGGAGCGCTCGAGGCGGGCGAGATGGCGGTCCTCGTCGACAACGGCGCGGTCACGGACTTCACAGACCTCGTAGACGGCGTCGGCGAATTGGAAGCCACGGTCTTCGGCGTGGATCTGGGCGTTGTCATAGCGCTGGTAGGCGCCGTTCACGTAGACGTATCGCGTCACGTGCATCTCCTTGGTCGGTGTGGGGTTGGGGTCGGCCGGTCGGGCATGGTGTGTTTCACAGATAGTCGGGACTGACGCGGAAGAGTTGCTCGACCTGGCGAATATGGGCGTTGGGCGAATAGAGAATGACGCGGTCGCGGGGCATCAACTCGGTGTCGCCGGTGGGTTGTATGGTCTTGCCCTGGCGCAGGATGATGCCGAAGCGGACGCCGGGGGAGAGTTCGAGGCTGCGGATCGGGCGGCCGACGGCCGGCGTTGTCTCGAGCGCTTCGGCCTCGATGATTTCGCCGGCGCCGTCGTGGATCTCGTGGACGGCGCGGATGCGGCCACGGCGCACATACTGGAGGATGCGCGAGACGGTGACCGCGCGGGGGTTGACCTGGGCGTCGATGCCGAAGGAGCGGACCATGTTGGTGTAGCCCGGGGAGTTGATCAGGCAGAGGCTGCGCTGGCAGCCGAGTTGCTTGGCCAAGACCGAGGTGAGGATGTTGACCTGATCATTGTTGGTGAGGGCGATCAGGGTTTCGGCTGCCGAGACGTCGGCCTCACGCAACAATTCTTCCGAGAGCGCGTCACCGTTCAGGACCACGGTTCGGTGCAGGGTCTCGGCGATCGACACCGCGCGCTCGCGCTGGCTCTCAATGATCTTGACGCGCACGTTGTGCTCACGGCTCTCGATGGCCTGGGCGACGAACAGGCCGATATTGCCGCCGCCCGCGATGATCAGGCGGCGGGCCTGGGTTTCCTCGTGGCCGAAGATCTTCAAGGTGCGAGGCACCTGCTCGTTGGGCAGGACGAGGTAGACGTCATCGCCGACTTCGAGTTGCTCGTCGGAGGAGACTTCAAGGAGCTCGCCGTTGCGCACGATGGCGACGATGGTTGCGGGGAGATCGGGAAAGAGGTCTGCGAGCTGGCGGATCGGGGTGCTCACGATCGGGCATTCGGGGCCGCAGTTCACACCGATCGCAAGGACGAGACCCTCGGCGAAGCTTGCCGTCTCGAAGGCGCCGGGCAAGGCCAGGCGGCGCATCACGACGTTGCCGACCTCGATCTCGGGGGAAATGATGTAGTCGATGGCAATCGATTCACGCGAGAACAGGTTGGTCCACTGCTTGTCGAGATAGGTCTGGGCGCGCACCCGGGCGATTTTGGTCGGCGTCTCGAACAGGGAACTCGCGATCTGACACGCAACCATGTTGACTTCGTCGGAGAGCGTGACGGCAATCAACATGTCGGCATTCGGTGCGCCGGCGCGGGCAAGCACGTCCGGGTGCGCGCCGTTACCCTGAATGGCGCGCACGTCGAGCATGTCGTTGGCGCGCTGGACGAGGGCTGGCGACTGCTCGATGACCGAGACGTCGTTGCCTTCGGTTGCGAGCCGCTCGGCGATGCCGAGGCCGACCTGGCCGGCACCGCAGATGATCACCTTCATGGGAGCCGCCTTGCGCTGTTATCTGCCACGTCCCTCTCTCTCGCGCCCAGTCAACCGGCCTGTGCCGCGTTGGCGCGCTGCTCGGAACTGACGCCCAGCGCACGCAGCTTGCGGTGCAGGGCCGAGCGTTCCATGCCGACGAATTCGGCGGTGCGCGAGATGTTGCCGCCAAAGCGGTTAATCTGGGAGAGGAGGTATTCGCGCTCGAAGATTTCGCGCGCCTCCCGAGCGGCAGCGACATCAGGTGTTCGGCGCCGCCGTTGATGGGAAGCGGTACGTTGGAGCCGATCTCGTTGGGGAGCATATCAGCGGTGATCGTGGAGTGGTTATCGCCACCGACCAGGATCATGACGCGCTCGATATTGTTCCTCAGTTCGCGCACGTTGCCGGGCCAGTCGTGGGCCTGGAGGACGGCGATCGCATCATCGCCGATCTGGCGCGGCGCAAGGCCGGAGGTTTCCGCGATCTGTTTGGCGAAGTGGTGGACCAGCGTCGGGATATCCTCGCGCCGCTCCGCAAGCGAGGGGACGCGCAAGGGGACGACGTTGAGGCGGTGGTAGAGGTCCTCGCGGAAGCGGTGATCGGCCATCTCTCGCTCGATGTCGCGCGCGGTGGATGAGATGATGCGCACATCGACTGAGACCTTCTGGTTGCCCTCGAGGCGCAGGAACTTCTGCTCGACGAGAACGCGCAGGATCTTGCCCTGGGTCTCGACCGGCATATCGGCGACTTCGTCGATATAGAGCGTGCCGCCATGAGCTTCCTCGAGGGCGCCGACGCGACGCGTGCCGCCGGCATGATCCTCGATGCCGAACAAGGCTTCCTCGACGCGCTCTGGCACCATTGCGGCGGCATTGAGGACGACGAAGGGGCCGTCGTGGCGGTGGGATTTTTCGTGCAGCATGCGCGCGACGAGTTCCTTGCCAACGCCGGACTGGCCGCGGATGAGGATGCGGCTGTTGGTTGGCGCGACCCGCTCGATCTGCGTCTTGAGCTGGTTCATGGCGGTGCTGTCGCCGATCATCTCGACAGCCTGGGTGGAGCGTTCGCGCAGGTGCTGGATCTCGCGGCGCAGTTGCGAGGCCTCGAGCGCACGCAGGGTGACGAGCAGGAGGCGGTCGGCCTTGAACGGCTTCTCGATATAGTCGTAGGCGCCGCGTTTGATCGCGGTCACGGCGGTTTCGATGTTGCCGTGGCCGGAAATGATGATCACCGGCAGCTCGGGGTGGACCTTGCGAATGATCGAGAGGACTTCGAGGCCGTCGAGGCGGCTGCCCTGAAGCCAGATGTCGAGAATGATGAGGTGAGGCTTGCGCGCTTCGATTGCCAGTAGCGCCTCGTCGCTGTCGCGCGCGAGGCGGCACTGGTGGCCTTCGTCTTCGAGAATGCCGGCCACAAGCTCACGGATGTCATTCTCGTCATCCACTACAAGAATGTCCGATGCCATCGTTCAATCCTCTCTCTTACTGTTGCTCTGCTGCTCTGGGTGCCGGTTCAGTCGGCCGGCGCCGGAGCCTGCGATGGAGTGGTCTTCTGGGTTGTGTTGCCGTCGGTGGTGACGGGGCGGGGTGACAGGGGCAGGCGGATGCGCACAAGCGCACCGCTGGTGCGGGTATCAGTGGTGGGGGCGTCGGTCAGTTCGAGGCGGCCGTCGTGCTGCTCGATCACCTTCTGGACGATGGCGAGGCCAAGACCGGTGCCCTTGGCCTTGGTGGTGACGTAGGGCTCGAGGAGACGGGCGCGCATCTGACGGGAAAGTCCGGCGCCATTGTCGATGACTTCGATAACCGCCCAGCCGTCGCGCACCGTCAAACTTGTCTCGACGCGGCCCTCGAAGTCTGCCGGCACCTTGTCACCTTCCATGAGGGCCTGGACGGCCTCGGCGCCATTCTTGACGAGGTTGGTGATGGCTTGCGAAATCAAGCGGCGGTCGATCCACATCATGACCGGGTCCGCGGGCAGGTCCATCTTAAAGCGGACGTTGCCGCCACCCATCTGGAACAGCGTTACGGAATCGCGGACGGCGGTGCGCAGGTCTTCGTTGGCGAGTTGCGGTTTGGGCATGCGGGCGAAGGATGAGAACTCGTCGACCATGCGCGAGACGTCGCCGACCTGGCGAATGATGGTCTCGGTGCATTTGTCGAACACTTCGCGATCGTGCTCGAGGACCTTGCCATACTTGCGGCGGATGCGTTCGGCGGAAAGTTGTATAGGGGTGAGCGGGTTCTTGATTTCGTGCGCGATGCGGCGCGCGACGTCGGCCCAGGCGGAGGCGCGCTGGGCGCTGACGAGTTCGGTGATGTCGTCGAAGGTGAGCACGGCGGCACTGTCTTCCGCCTCAGATTCCCGCGTCAGCCGGACCGCAAACGTGCGCTCCTCCCCGTCGACTTCGACCGTGACCTGGTCAGGCGCGCGGGATTTGCCGGCTGAGGCGGGGTGGTGTTTTTCGATCACCTCGGCGAAAGCTGGCACGATCTCGGTGACCGGGCGTCCGGTCAGACGGTCATGGGGGGC
Source organism: uncultured Alphaproteobacteria bacterium (assembly GCA_963696075.1). Classification (GTDB taxonomy): domain Bacteria; phylum Pseudomonadota; class Alphaproteobacteria; order Rhizobiales; family Hyphomicrobiaceae; genus CAJQQK01. Next base: position 299,394 of record CAVOJD010000009.1, read on the forward strand.
GTTCAGGAGTTGTTCGGCGGCGCGGTTGGCGATCGTGACGCGCATCGAGGCATCAAGGCCCAGGACACCGGAGGTGACACCGGCGAGCGTTGCCTCGATGAAGGCGCGGCCTTCGGTGAGCTGCGTATTTGTTGAGACCAGTTCGTTGCGCTGGGATCGCAGCTCCGTCGTCATTTTGTTGAACGTCTCGGAGAGCCGGCGCAGGTCCCCCTCCCCGCGCTTTTCCGGCAGGGCAACATTGAGATTGCCGGTGGAGACCAACTGGGCGCCTGCGATCAGGCGGCGGATTGGCGCAACGAACCGGCCCGAGAACCAGAGGCCGGCCCAGATGGCGGCGAGCAGCGACGTCAGCGAGATCATGAAATAGATGAGGGCATGGGCGGCCTTGAGGCCGCCGCGCCGGGCGCGCAATTCGCGGTATTCGGCAACACCAGCCTCGGTGCGCAGCAGGTGGCCAAGCACCTTCGGGCTGACGCCGCGCGCAACGAACAGGTAGGCGCCCGGGTATCCATCGAGCTTCTTGAGGGCTGCCACGCGGTAGGCGTCGGTTGGCATCAAAAGCGGCACTTCGCCCTTGGCTGCGAGCTGAATGACGTTGCGGGGCGGTGGGCGATACGGGATCTGATCGCCCTTGAGGACCGAGATGATGGGCTTGCCCTGCTCGTCGATCACGTAGGCGACGGGCAGGTCGCGGAGCCCTGCCTGGACGAACACGAGGCTCTTCAGCTTCTCGGTGTCGCCGGCGATGGAGGCTGCGGCGCCTTCGAGGTCCTTGCCCATGTTGACGATATCGGTCCGGATCACCTGGCCGTGTTCTTCGAGGTAGGCGTTGGCGACGTCGAGTGAGTTCTCGATGATCTGGCGGGTGCGGGTGGAGAACCAGCCGTCAAGGGAGCGCGAGAAGGTCGTTGTTGCAGCGACGGCGAGGATCAGGGCGGGCAGGGCCGCGATAATCGAAAACAGCAGGACGATGCGAACATGAAGGCGGCTGCCGGCGACTTTCTGGCGCCAGGCGCGCCACAGCACCGCGATCTGCATCGCAATGACGACAATCATCGCGATGATCAGGACGATGTTGATCAGGAGGACGGTGACGACGACGGAATTGCGCGGCACGATCGGCGTCAGGCCGGTCAGGATGAGGTAGGTTGCGAGCGCGGAAATGCTGGCCAGGATGACAATGACGAGGCCGACATAGAAAGACCGGCTGTTGGTGTCGGCGAACGGAAGGCGGGTGTCGTCGAGGGCGTCATCCAGGCCGTAGCCCGATGTCTCGGCTGGCGTGCGCGATCCGGCATCACCCTCGCGCGCCGACAAAGGCCCGGGTCTGGCCGGGGCGCCCTGGTCGGCAGGGGAGGTGTCAATTGAGCCGGTCATGATATGCTCGATTGTCTCGCCGCTGGTACGGATCGCACGATTGCGGGTAACGATTACTTGCCGTTGGCTTGAAGCCACAGTGTGGCGGGACAGTGACCAACTTAGATGATTATAACATGCGGTAGTGGTAAATCCGCCCCATTTTTACCAGCTAGACGGGAAACTGTGTGTTGGTCAAGCACACAAGAGGTTGAAAGTGCGTCTTGCAGGCCAGCCTGGTGGTGGCCGATCGGCACGCTTTCTGACCCGTTGCCAACGAGTTGTTCCGCGCAGTGATCTGTCGCGGTCAGGTCTGTGGCGTTTTATAAATCTGGATGTTGAGGGTCTTGATGCGGCTGCGCAGTGTGTTGCGGTTGAGGCCGAGCAACTCGGCGGCTCGGATCTGGTTGCCCCGGGTGGCCGCTAGCGCCGCCGAAATCAGAGGGGCTTCAACCTCGCGAATGATACGCTCGTGGAGTCCCGATGGGGGCAGTTCCTTGCCAAAGCCCGAGAAATACTGACCAAGGTAGCGCTCGACCATTTCTGACAGGGAGAGATCCTCACTGGCGGCATCATGCGCGGCGGGGCGATGGGTTGCATCAGCCAATTCCTGGTCGATCAGGTCCGGCGTGATGACGTCCTGGGGGTGGACGGCGACGATGCGGCGGATCAGGTTTTCGAGTTCGCGGACGTTGCCCGGCCAGTCATAGTCCTTGAGGCGTTCGACGGCATCGGCGGAGATTGTATGTTCGCCGAGGTTTTCGCGCTCGGTGGTGCGCAGGAAGTGGCGGGCGAGATCGCCGATGTCATCGAGGCGCTCGCGCAAGGGCGGCAGGCGCAAGGGCACGACGTTGAGGCGGTAATAGAGGTCCTCGCGGAAGAGGCCCTGTTGGATCAGGGCGCGCAGGTCGCGGTGGGTTGCCGCGATAATGCGCAGGTCGGTCTTGAGGGGGGTGCGGCCGCCAACGGTGGTGTACTCGCCTTCCTGGAGGACGCGGAGCAGACGGGTCTGGGCTTCGAGCGGCATGTCGCCGATTTCATCGAGGAAGAGCGTGCCGCCCTCCGCCTGTTCAAAGCGCCCGGTCATGCGTGCCTGAGCGCCGGTGAAGGAGCCCTTTTCGTGGCCGAACAGTTCGCTCTCGATGAGGTCGCGGGGGATGGCGGCCATGTTGACGGGCACGAAGGGGCCGTGACGGCGCCGGCCGTGATCATGAAGCACACGGGCGACCAGCTCTTTGCCGGTGCCTGATTCGCCGGCGATCATGACGGTGAGGTCGGATTGGGTCAGGCGGGCGATGACACGATAGATCTCCTGCATCGCCAGCGAGCGGCCAATCAGGGGCAGTTCCTCGCCGTCGTCGTCCTTCGTGTCGTTGCGGCGCGCGGTTTTCTTCGGCTCCGACATGGCGCGGCCGACGACGGAGACCAGTTCGTTGAGATCAAACGGTTTCGGCAAGTATTCAAAGGCGCCGCGCTCGGTCGCCTTGAGCGCCGTCATCAGCGTGTTCTGGGCGCTCATGACGATGATCGGCAATTCGGGGCGGAGGCGGCGGATGCGCGGGAGAAGCTCGAAGGCGTTTTCGTCCGGCATGACGACATCGGTGATCACGACATCGCCTTCACCTTGCTGCACCCAGCGCCACAGCGAAGCGGCATTGGAGGTTGTGCGCGGGATATAGCCGGCGCGGGCAAGGGCCTGGTTCAACACGGTACGAATGGCGCTGTCGTCGTCGGCGACAAGAACGGTGCCCTTGGCCATGGTGTCAGGTGTCCTCGGTTCGGGGTTGGCTGCGCTGGAGGGGGAGGAGAATTCGGAAGACGGTGTTGCGCGGCGCCGATTCGCACTCGATGACGCCGCCGTGGTCGGAAATGATCTTGGCGACGAGCGCGAGGCCAAGGCCGGTGCCAGAGGTCTTGTCGGTGACGAACGGCTCGAAAATGTGCTTCTGCATATCGGGCTTGATGCCGACGCCGTTGTCGTGGATTTCGATCAGCAAGGGCAGCGTGACGCGGGCGCCGCTGCCTGGCACCGTCAGGCGGACGCCGGGGCGAAACGCGGTTCGCAACACAATGCGGCCGCCGACGTCACCCAGTTCGGAGATGGCTTCGCTGGCATTCTTGACCAGGTTCAACAGCGCCTGGATCAGCAGATCGCGCATGCCGGGGACGGGCGGCAGCGAGGGGTCGAACTCCTGGCGGAAGTCGATATTGCGGGCGAAGCCGGATTGGGCAATCTGGCGAACGTGTTCGATGACGTCGTGAATGTTGACCGGCTCGACGCTGATGGGGCGCTCGTCGCCGAAGACTTCGATGCGCTCGATCAGTTTGCGGATGCGTTCGGTCTCCGCGCAGATCAGCTGGGTCAGGGCGCGATCTTCATCGGATAGTTGGGGTTCGAGGAGTTGGGCGGCACCGCGAATACCGGACAGCGGGTTCTTGATTTCGTGGGCCAGGACGGCGGAGAAGCCGGAGGCGGAGCGGGCGGCTGCGCGGTTCGAGAGCTGGCGCTCGATCATCTGCGCCATCGAACGTTGCTGGAGCAGCAGCATAATGCGGTCGCGGTCATCCGGCAGGGGGCCGGCGAACACATCGACGAGGTGGTTTGCCTCAGTGCGCGGGATCACAACTTCGACGCCGTATTCGTTCAGGGACGCATCGGCGTGACGAACCTGGTGGATGAGGCTCAGGAGGGGGCAGCCGAAGGTGAGGATGTCAGACAACTGCTGGCGGCGCAGGACGGCGACTGAGAGGCCGAAAAAGTTTTCCGCGGCCGGGTTGGCGTAGTCGACGCGGCCATCATCGGCGAGAATGACGACGGCGTGGGGCAAGGCCTCCAGAAGCTGGCGGTGGAGGGCGCTGTCCACCGGTAGCGGGGCTTGCTTGCGCTGGGGCTTGAGGCGGGGACGCTTAGCCGTTTTCTCGGTCATGCGGCGGCCTCCTTGACGTCGCCGGGCGCGGCCTGGAAGGCTTCGATCAGGCCGCGGCGGACCGCGGCGGGCTCATCAGCCGTGCACAAGCGCCGGCGCCATGCCTTTAGGTCGGCTTCGGGGCGGCCGGTGTGGGTGAGATACCAGGCGATGTGCTTGCGCGCGTTCCTGAGGCCGAGGGCTCGACCATAATGTTCGAGCATGGCTTCGACGTGCTCGAGGACGAGATCGCAGAGCGCCTGTCCCCGGGGTGGACCTGCGCCTTCGCCATTGCCGAGGTCGGCCGCGAGCGCTCCTGGCAGCCACGGCGCACCATAGGCGCCGCGCCCGATCATGATCCCGTCTGCGCCCGACTCTGAAAGGGCCTGGCAGGCATCCTCGCGGCTTTCGATGTCGCCATTGACGATGACGGGCGAGGTGACGGCGCGTTTGACGGCGCTGACGGCGCGCCAATCGGCGCGGCCCTTGAAGAACTGGTTGCGGGTGCGCCCATGCACGGTGAACATGCGCACACCGGCGCACTCTGCGCTCTGTGCGATTTCGGGGGCGTTGTGGCTTGTTGCGTCCCAGCCAAGGCGCATCTTCAAGGTGACGGGCACGGGCGTTGCGGCAACGACGGCGTCAATGATGCTCAGGGCCCGGTCCGGCTCGCGCATCAGGGCGCTGCCCGAGAGCTTGCCGGTCACCTCGCGGGCCGGGCAGCCCATGTTGATGTCGATGATCTGGGCGCCGAGGTCTGTTGCGATGCGCGCGCCCTCCCCCATCCAGTGGGGATCATGGCCGACGAGTTGCATGACAAATGGTTCGAGGTCGCGGCCGGTTGCCCGGCGCACGACGTCGGGCCGGCTGGCGGCGAGTTCGCGGCTTGCGACCATTTCGGACACGACGAGGCCAGCGCCGAACCGGTACGCGAGACGGCGGAACGGCAGATCGGAGACGCCGGACATGGGCGCCAGGAGGCAGGGCCGCTCGATACGGTGAGGACCAATCTGGAAGGGCTTTAGCGCTGTTTCAGCTTGCATCAATGCCGTTTATGCCTGTTGGACGTGCTGCTAAGTTTATGTGTCGGACGGCGCGGGCGCGGCGGCCAGTGCTGGTGTGCCTAAATTTTCGTCTGTAGGGGGTCATGCGCTATTTTTGTGCAGAATAGGCGTTTGCTCGTGGCTGCGCAAGCGTTTACGGAGGTTGTGTAAACAGTGTGATGCCGCATCACGCCAAAGCATGGTCGATGATCAAGCAAACGGACGGACATGGCCGATAACCGCAGCGCCGCCCTCATCGTTGCCGCCGGGCGTGGCAGTCGGGCCGTGACCGACAAGGGCGTCAAGCAGTACGTCTCGATCGGGGGTGAAGCCGTCATCGCCCACGCCCTCAGGGCGTTCCTGGATCATCCCCGCATCGGGCAGGTCCAGGTCGTTATTCATCGCGACGATGAAGGACTTTATGAGGCAGCGGTGGCGGGGCTTGCCGGAGCTAAACTGGCGCCGCCCGTTCCCGGGGGCGAGACCCGACAGGCGTCGGTCCGGCTGGGGCTTGAGGCACTCACGGCGTGGCATCCCGAGACGGTCCTCATTCACGATGCCGCGCGGCCGTTCGTGTCGCGCGACGACATTGATGGCGTCCTCGACGGCCTGGCGCAGGCTGCCGGGGCGATCGTCGCGGTTCCGGTGGTCGACACCTTGAAGCGCGCCGGGGGCACGGGGGCGATTTCCGAGACCGTTGCGCGGGACGGTCTGTGGCGGGCGCAGACGCCGCAAGGGTTTCGCTTCGATGATATTCTGGCTGCGCACCGGTGGGCTGCCGGGAGCGGGCGCGATGATTTCACCGATGATGCATCGATTGCCGAGGCGCGGGGCCTGGAGGTCCGGCTGGTTCACGGGTCGGAGCGCAATTTCAAGATTACGACACACGCGGATTTCGCGCGGGCGGAACGGGAGATCAGGCAGGGCATGGTTGAAACGCGTTTTGGCACCGGCTTCGACGTGCATGCCTTTGGCGCGGGAGAGAGCGTCACGCTGTGTGGCGTGGTCATCCCGTTTGACCGGGGACTGTCGGGGCATTCCGATGCAGACGTTGCGATGCACGCGCTGACGGATGCGATTTATGGCGCCATCGCCGAGGGTGATATCGGGGCGCATTTCCCGCCGAGTGATCCGCAGTGGAAGGGGGCATCGTCCGACATCTTTCTGGCGCATGCGCGCGAGCGGGTGGCTGCGCGCGGTGGACGCATCGTCAACGTCGACGTCACGATCCTGTGTGAGTTTCCCAAGGTCGGGCCGCACCGCGATGCCATGCGGGCGCGGCTTGCGGAGATCTTGAAAATCGATATCGGGCGGGTTGCCGTCAAGGCGACGACGACCGAGCGGCTGGGCTTCACGGGCCGCGGTGAAGGTATCGCGGCGATGGCAGCTGCGACGGTGACACTCGGCTGATGTGGCGCCTCTGCGGGACCGGGGCGCGTTGCCTCAGGTCGTGACGCGGAACGTCTCCAGGGTCTCGCGATTGATCTCGATGCCCAGTCCCGGCCCGTCGGGGATGCGCACCACGCCGTGTGCGTGCTCGATCTCCTGCATCATGATGGCCTGGCGGAAGGGGTGCTCGGAGCGGTCGAACTCGAGCATCGGTTCGAGGGCCTGGTGGCGCGGGGGGGTGTGGGGGAGAACGGCGAGGAGTTGCAGGGCTGCGGCAAGGCCGATCCCCGTCCCCCAGACATGGGGCACATAGCGGACGCCGAAGGCGGTCGCCATATCGGCGATCTTCTTGCACTCACTCAGGCCGCCTGCCGCGCAGGTGTCGGGTTGAATGATGTCGATGGCGCGCCGGGTCAGGACTTCGCGGAATCCCCAGCGCGTGAACTCACATTCGCCGCCGGCAACGGGGATCGGCTGGCGCGCCTTGACCTCCTGATAGCTCATCAATTCATCGGGGACGACGGGTTCCTCGAACCAGCCAATGTCGAATTTCGCGGCGCGGTGGCCAAGCTCTATCGCCTCGAGCACGTCGAAACCGTGATTGGCATCCAGCATCAGTCCCATCTTCGGGCCGATGGTTTCGCGCACCGCCTCGATCAGGGCGAGGTCCTGGGCGACGCCGAAGCCGATCTTGAGCTTGACGGCGCCAAAACCCTCGCGCGCGTAGCCTGCGACTTCCTCGCAGATATAGTCCAGCGGATCGCCGTCGCCGTGACGATAGGTGCCGGTTGCGTAGGCATTCACCTCGCGGCGCAATGGCCCGCCCATCAGGATGTGGACGGGGGCCTCGAAGTGGCGCCCGCGGAGGTCCCAGAGCGCGATGTCGACACCGCTGATGGCGGTCACAGTCAGGCCCTTCTGGCCCTGGTCGCGGAACTGATTGTAGAGCGTCTGCCAGAGGAGGTCGCCGGCGCGAAAGTCCTTGCCCAGCAGGTGGGGGCGGAAGGCCTCGATGATGGCGGCGTTCAGGCGCGCGGGGCCGAAGCACTCTCCCCATCCGGATGTGCCGTCCTCGGCGATGATCTCGACGACGCAGGAGCCGCGCGTGTCGGAACGATTGAACGACCACCAGAACGGCTCGTCGAGCTTGGCTTCGAGGACATGGCATTTGACGTCAGCAATCGCTGGCATGATGTATTCCTGTCGCAGTCGTGGCGCTTGATTACAACGAGATGACACGATCTGCCTTGTATTACCACGTAGAATTGCTGCAATGACTTTGGTGACTTCTTTGAACGACTAAGGGTGGAGAGACCCATGAACGTTATGTCACCAACACCGCTTACGGCGACGCCTGACGTGGCCGAAATCGCGGAGCAGACGAACGGCGCGTGTCTTGCCACTCGGGTGCGCCAATTGAGCCGGATCATCACACGTGTCTACGATGATGCTTTGCGGCCCCTCGGTATTACCGCGAGCCAGTACACACTGCTCACGCAGCTCGGACAGCAGGATGGCATTACAGCTGTCGAAATCGGCTTCACGCTTGATATCGAGAAATCAACCCTGTCGCGTAACCTGAAGCGCCTGCTGGCGCTGGGTCTGATCGATATGGACCCACCGGCCGGCCGTCGTGGTCGCGGGCTTCATCTGACGCCTAAGGGGCAGGTTGCGATCAAGGAAGGTTTCCCGGTCTGGCGGGATGCACAGTCTCGCGCGCACGCGCTGCTTGGCAGTGATTGCCGTCAGGTGCTTGATTCGCTCCTTCATCGCGCGGAGCGTCTTGCGGCCGAATAGGCAATTTCATCGTTCCAGTTGTTGGATTACGCTGCGGCTCCGGTTTCCGGGGCCGTTGTCGTTTGGGGCGCGGCGTGAGGTGAACGCTTGAGGTCAGGCCATGTTCGATGACGAGATGCTTCAACTGGCGCGGGATCTGTTCGAGGATCTCGAGCGCGAAGGGTTGATGATCGCAACGGCAGAGAGTTGTACGGGCGGGTTGATCGCGGGCCTGTTGACGGAGATCGCGGGATCGTCGGCCTATGTGGAGCGCGGGTTCGTTACCTACTCCAACGCGGCCAAGACGGAATTGCTGGGGGTGCCGGCAGAGTTGATCGCGCGCGACGGCGCCGTCAGTGAGAGCGTCGCGCGGCAGATGGCTGAGGGCGCGCTTGCCCACTCGCGGGCGGATGTCGCGGTAGCCGTCACAGGCGTTGCCGGTCCTGGCGGGGGGACGGCGGAGAAACCGGTCGGCCTCGTGCATGTGGCGGCGTCGTGGCGGGGACGGTCGACCTGTCACGAGCGCCTTTTACTGGGTGACATCGGGCGTGACGGCGTCCGGCGGGAGACCGTCATCCGGGCTCTCAATCTCGCGCGGACGGTTCTTGCGGTTTAGCAGACGCCACGCTCAAGCCGTTGATTGGCGCGGTGTGCCGCCATAGCGCGGCCGGCCGTAGACCGTCGCGGCACGGGTTTCAAAGGCTGCGGTGAAGCGACGGAAGGCCTTATCAAACATGGCGCCGACCAGGAGCCCCAGCATGGCGGACTTCAAGGCATAGTCGATATGGAAATGGACGCGGCATCCGTGGCCTGCTGCCGGTTCGAAGTGCCAGTCGTTCCTGAGATAGCTGAAGGGGCCGTCGATATATTCGACGTGGATCTTCTGTTCCGGCTCATTGAGCGTGACGCGGGTCGTGAACGTCTCGCGGATCGCTTTGTAGCCGCAGGTCATGTCCGCGACGAGTTGAGGCCGGCCGTCGCTCGTCTCCAGGCGCTGGCGGATGTTCAGGTCCTCACACAGCGGCAGGAACTCAGGATAGTTCTCGACGTCCGCGACCAGGTCGAACATCTGGCGGGCGGTGTAGGGGACGTGCCGGGTGGTGTTGAACGAGGGCATGCGGGCGATCTGATCTCTGCTCGTGTGGTTGGCGCTAGGGCGCCGGGTTGGGCGCGTGCACCAGGCTTGACTCGCGGGCGGCCCTGAGGCGGGCGAAGTCTTCGCCGGCGTGATACGACGAGCGCGTCAGGGGCGATGATGACACCAGCAGGAAGCCCTTCGCCAAAGCGATCCGCTCGTAGGATTGAAACTCTGCGGGTTCGACGTAGCGATCGACGGCCGCATGCTTGCGGGTTGGCTGCAGGTACTGGCCGATGGTGAGGAAATCAACATCGGCCACGCGCAGGTCATCCATCAGCTGGAGCACCTCTTCGCGCTTTTCACCGAGGCCGACCATGATGCCCGACTTTGTGAACATGGTCGGGTCGAGTTCCTTCACGCGCTGGAGGAGGCGCAGGGAGTGGAAATAGCGCGCGCCGGGGCGGATCGAGAGATACAGTCCGGGGACCGTCTCGAGGTTGTGATTGAAGACGTCGGGGCGTGCTTCGACGACGATCTCAAGGGCGCCGTCCTTGCGCAGGAAGTCGGGCGTCAGGATTTCGATCGTGGTCCCCGGCGCCTGGTTGCGGATCTCGGTGATGACGTCTGCGAAATGACGGGCGCCGCCGTCATCGAGGTCGTCGCGGTCAACCGAGGTGATGACGACATGCTCGAGGCCGAGCTTGGCAACGGTTTCGCCGACGTGGGCGGGCTCTTTGGGGTCGAGCGGCGCTGGGAGGCCGGTGCGCACGTTACAGAACGCACAGGCCCGGGTGCAGGTGTCGCCCATGATCATCAAGGTGGCGTGGCGCTTGGTCCAGCACTCGCCGATGTTGGGGCAGCCGGCCTCTTCGCAGACGGTGTGGAGGCCGTGCTCCTTCACGATGGCCCGCGTCTTGGCGTATTCGCGCGACCCCGGTGCCTTGACACGGATCCAGTCCGGCTTGCGCAGGACGGGCGTATCGGGCCGGGCGGCCTTTTCGGGGTGGCGCGTGGCGCGTGACGCGGTGTCGACCAGCGTTACCATGTGCGTCCCCGCTCAAATGAACCTCGATGCATCATGGCTCCAATGTGGCGTCTCAGCGGTTCCGGTTCAATGCGGCTTTTGGGGCAGGCTTAGCGCGCTCAACGCCCCAGAATGCGCGCGAGGATGATGACGATCAGCGCGCCGACGGTTGAAACCGCAATCTGGTTGAGCCAGGGGCCGAGGTCGAAGGGCAGATTGAGGAGGCCGTTCTGGACCAGCGCGCCGCCAATGAACGCACCGATGACGCCGACCAGCATGTTGCGGATCATGCCGCCGCCGCCCAGCAGCAGGCTTGCGAGCCAGCCAGCGGCAAGGCCATTGAGACCCATGATGATATACTTCATGTAAGGTTGTATATCTTCCATCGTTCCCTCTTCGCCAAGAACCGGGCTGGTTGGCGGTGTTCTGCGTGTGTGTTGATCAGGCGATCAGCCGCGCCAGAATAACGACGATAATGGCGCCGATCGTGGATGTTGCGATCTGCGAGACGAGCGGGTTCTTGATGCCGAGATTGACGCCTGCCGCATTGAGCAGGAAGCCGCCGACGAATGAGCCTATGACGCCGCTGATCAGGTAGGTGAGCAAGCCACCGCCGCCAACGATCAGGCTTGCGAGGAAACCGGCGACGAGGCCGATCACGAGGAAGATTGCGAGTGCTTTACCGTCCATGGCCGTCGCCTTTTCTGTAGGTGCAGATCTGCGACTCAATTGTCCGCAACAAGGATACGCCGGATTGTTACGACGTCGCTGTCTACATATGAATGACCCGTCCATAGGCGTCGAGCACGCTTTCGTGCATCATTTCCGACAGCGTCGGGTGTGGGAACACGGTGTGCATGAGTTCCTGCTCGGTCGTCTCGAGGCCCATGGCGACGACGTAACCCTGGATCAGCTCGGTGACTTCCGTGCCGATCATGTGCGCGCCGAGGAGCTGACCGGTCTTGGCATCGAACACCGTCTTGATCAGGCCCTCTGGTTCACCGAGCGCGATTGCCTTGCCGTTGCCGATGAAGGGGAAGCGGCCGACCTTGATCTCGTGGCCGGCTTCCTTGGCCTTGGCTTCGGTCAGGCCGACGGAGGCGATCTGGGGATGACAATAGGTGCAGCCGGGGATCTGGTTCTTATCCATCGCGTGGGTGTCGAGGCCCTTGATGGTTTCGACACAAATGACGCCTTCATGTTCGGCCTTGTGGGCGAGCATTGGGGGACCTGCGACATCGCCGATGGCGTACAGACCTTTGACGTTGGTGCGGCCATAGCCGTCGGCAACGATACAGCCGCGGTCGGTCTTAACGCCGAGGGCTTCAAGGCCGAGGTTCTCGATATTGCCCTGGACGCCGACGGCGGAGATCAGGCGTTCGGCTTCGATGAGCTGAGATTTGCCATCGCCGAGGACGACGGTGGCGCGGACGCCATTGGCCGACTTCTCGACCTTCTCGACCTTGGCGCCGGTGAGGATCTTCATGCCCTGCTTTTCGAAGGCCTTGCGGGCGAGGCCGGAAATCTCGGCGTCTTCGACGGGCAGGACGCGGTCCATCAATTCAACGACCGTCACCTCCGCGCCGAGCGTGCGATAGAACGAGGCGAACTCGATGCCGATCGCGCCCGAGCCCATCACGATGAGTGACTTCGGCATCTCCTTGGGCACCATCGCCTCGAAGTAGGTCCAGATGCGATCGCCGTCGGGTTCGATGCCGGGAAGAATGCGCGGGCGGGCGCCGGTTGCGACGATGATGTGCTTGGCCTCATAGGCGCCGGCGCCGAGGGTGCCCTTGGGCACGGGGTTTTGCGGTTCAACCGCTGGCTTGGAGGGGGCGCCGACCTGGATCTTGCCGGGGGCGGTGAGTTTGGCTTCGCCCCAGATTACGTCGACCTTGTTCTTCTTCAGGAGGAAGCCGACGCCGCCGTTCAACTGGGCGGAGACACCGCGAGAGCGTTTCACGATGGCAGCGGTGTCGGGCTTGATCTCGCCGGAAAGGGTGAGGCCGTAGTCCTTGGCGTGGGTTGCCTGATGGTAGACGTCGGCGGAGCGCAACAGCGCCTTGGTCGGGATACAGCCCCAGTTCAGGCAGATGCCGCCGAGGTGCTCGCGTTCGACAATGGCCGTCTTGAGGCCCAACTGGGCGGCGCGGATGGCGGTCACGTAGCCGCCGGGGCCGGAGCCGATCACGATCACGTCGTAAGCACTCATACCGTTTCATTCTCCCAAATCGTCCGACCGTGTCGGAGCGCATCGCATCGATCTACTCGCCTGAAAGCATAAAGGACCGCGCCTGGCAACGGCACGGTCCTTTCGTTTGATATCCTAAACCCCGGCGGGCAGCGAGGCCAGGACCAATCCGGGCGGGTTCAGCGGGACGCCGCGGCATTCAGGATCGTCGGCGTGGCGGCCGCCGTGACAGCCGATTGGGCCTTTTGTTTTACCGCGCTCGTGGCCGTCGTTGCAGCCTGTGTCGCAACTTTGTTGGTCGCGGTGGTTGCCGCGTTGGTGGCAGCCGTCTGGGCGGCGTTGGCCGCGGCATTGGTCACGGCTGTCCGGGCGGGGTTGGCGGCAGCGTTGACGGGGGTGGGTGCCGCTGCGGCGGTCTGGGTGGGAACCGTCGAGCAGCGCGCCTGGAAGTCCTTGTTCATCGCATCCAATTCGGCAACTTTGGCAAGCGAGGTGCGTTTGATGTTGACGATGCGTGGCTTGTTCTCAGCGTTGGCGACGTCGGCAACGCGGCCCGGCGTGCCCTCGGCACGGGCTTCGTTGATCTTGGCTGCGAGCGTGACGCACGCAGGATCAATCGATGGCTTAGCTGCCGTTCTCGTTGGCTCGAGCGACGCCGTGGTCAGTCCGAGGCCATCATTGTTGGCGCAACCGGCGAGAAGTGCTGCGGCCACGAAGCCGGTGGCTGCAATTATAATCATCAGGCGCATTGGTCCGCCTCCCCCCTTTACGGATCGAATCATTCTTAGGTGACTCGACGGTGCGCGCGCCTTTTGGGAGCGACAAGTCAGGGGGGAGGGGAATCACCGGGAAATCCCCAGCGCCTTTCATCCGCACGGAAATCAAAAAAGGACTGTTGCGACGACGCCACCAGACTCACTGGTTTGCCGCGCGACCGCGCCGGGATCGGAACGCTGGCGCAGTGGTTGCTGCCCCTGCCTGGGTCACACCAGCATGCGCACAGGGTCTTCGATGAAGCCTTTGAATGCATTCAAGAGTTGTGCACCCAGCGCACCGTCGACGACGCGGTGGTCGCACGAGAGGGTGCAGCTCATGACGGTTGCAACGCGGACCTGGTCGCCATCGACGATCGCGCGCTTCTCACCGGCGCCGACGGCAAGAATCGTTGCGTGCGGCGGATTGATCACCGCGTCGAATGATTTGATTCCGAACATGCCGAGGTTCGAAATCGATGTCGTGCCACCCTGATACTCGTGCGGTGCGAGACGGCGGTTACGGGCGCGTTCGGCGAGTTCCTTCATCTCATTCGAGATCTCGCCAAGCGATTTGAACTCTGCGTGGCGAATGACGGGCGTGAAGAGGCCGCCTTCGACCGCGACCGCGACGCCGACGTCGGAATGGCGATGACGCAGCATGCCGTTTTCGGTCCAGGTGGCATTCGCGCCGGGCACTTGCTGGAGGGCCAGCGCCAACGCCTTGATGACGAAGTCGTTGACCGAGAGCTTGTAGGCGCGCGGACCGTCCTTCGGGGCGGCCTCGTTCATGCGGCTGCGGGCACGCAGGAGTTCATCGAGCACGCACTCGATCGTCAGATAGAAATGCGGAATGGTCTGCTTCGACTGGGTCAGGCGTTCTGCAATGATCTTGCGCATGCCGTCGTGGGGCACGACGTCGTAATCGCCTTCTTCATAGAGCGCGAGGATCTTGTCGTCGGCCATTGCCGGCGTGAGCTGGGTTTGCGGGACGGTCAGGGCCTGACCGCCACCCTTCGCCTTCTGGGCGCTTGCGCCGCCGGCTGCGATCAGCTTGTCGACATCGCGTTTGACGATGCGCCCGTGGGGGCCGCTGCCGTCAATCTGGCCAAGGTCGAGACCGGCTTCGACGGCGAGGCGGCGGGCGAGCGGCGAAATGGCGATGCGCCCGCCGGATGGCGCGCTCTTGGCCGGGGCCTGGGAACCGGCGCCGTTGGTTGCGACGGGGGCAGCGGCTGGGCCCTTGGATGGCGCGTTGGCGCCATTGTCGTTCGAGGCCTTGGCGGATGGGGCTGGCGCGTCGCCGGCGCTTGCTTGTCGGGGCGGTGGGGCGGCTGGGGCTTCGGCCGATGCAAGCGCACTGTCGTCTTCACCTTCCTCGAGGAGGACGGCGATCGGCGTATTGACCTTGACGCCTTCGGTGCCAGCCTCAATCAGGATCTTGCCGACGCGGCCCTCTTCGACCGCCTCGACCTCCATCGTCGCCTTGTCGGTCTCGATTTCGGCGATGACCATGCCGGAGGTAACCTCGTCACCCTCTTTGACCAGCCAGGTGGCGAGTTTGCCCTCTTCCATGGTGGGCGACAGGGCGGGCATCAAAATCTGGATCGGCATGGACGTTTCCCGGGGCCTCGTTTGGGCCGTTGTAGTTCCAAAAGGCTCACAGTGCGTAGCAGACCGACTTGGCGGCGTGGACGACCTGGTCGACGGATGGCAGGGCAAGGGCCTCGAGGTTGGCCGCGTACGGCATCGGCACGTCGGCGCCGGAGACCTTGGCAGGGGGCGCGTCGAGATAGTCGAACGCCTGGATCGCGACCTGGGCACAGATCTCGGAGCCGACGGAGCAGACCGGCCAGGCTTCCTCGACGGTGACGATGCGATTGGTCTTCCTGACGGAGCCCAGGATCGTGTCCCAATCGATCGGGCGCAGGGAGCGCAGATCGATGACTTCGGCGGAGATACCGTCCTGGCTGAGCTTTTCGGCGGCTTCGAGCGCGTACTTCATGCCGCGGGCGAACGAGACGATCGTGACGTCGTCACCGGGCCGCACGATCTTGGCCTTGCCGATCGGGACCAGCCAATCCTCGATGTCGGGAACCTCGCCTTCGCCGCCATAGAGCATTTCGTTTTCGAGGACGAGGACGGGGTTGGGATCGCGGATCGCGGATTTCAGGAGGCCCTTGGCATCGGCCGGGTTCGAGGGGGCGACGACCTTGAGGCCGGGGACGTGGGCATACCAGGCGGAATAACACTGCGAGTGCTGGGCTGCGACGCGGGCGGCTGCGCCGTTGGGGCCGCGGAAGACGATCGGGCAACCCATCTGGCCACCCGACATGTAAAGCGTCTTTGCGGCCGAGTTGATGATCTGGTCGATCGCCTGCATGGCGAAGTTCCAGGTCATGAACTCGACAATCGGCTTCAGGCCCGCGAAGGCTGCACCAACGCCGATGCCGGCAAAGCCCTGTTCGGTGATCGGCGTGTCAATGACTCGCTTTTCGCCAAATTCGTCGAGGAGCCCCTGGCTGACCTTATAGGCGCCCTGGTACTGGGCGACCTCCTCACCCATCAGGAAGACATTGCCATCGCGGCGCATCTCTTCGGCCATCGCATCACGCAGCGCTTCGCGCATGGTGATCTTGGTCATGGCCGTGCCGGCGGGCACGTCGGGTTCGGGCAAGATTTCGGGGGCGGGCGCGTCGAAGCTCTTGGCTGCCGGCGGCGCCGGGTCCTGCGACTGGGACTGGGCGGTACCAGCTGCGGCTGGCGCGGGTTCGCTCGCGCCATTGGTGGTGGCGGCTGCCTTGGCGACATCGCCCGCGGTCTCGCCCTCGCCCAGGATGACGGCGATCGGCGTGTTGACCTTTACGCCTTCGGTGCCTTCATCGACGAGGATTTCGTGGAGCGTGCCCTCGTCGACGGCTTCGACTTCCATCGTCGCCTTGTCGGTTTCGATCTCGGCGATGACCATGCCGGACTTGATCTCGTCGCCCGCGGCTACGAGCCATTTGGCGAGTTTGCCTTCCTCCATGGTGGGAGAGAGGGCCGGCATCAGGACTTGGGTTGGCATGTGGGCGGGCTCTTAGGTTTCGGACGGGTTTGCGGGTGCATCGGGCCACAGGGCACCGAGCGAGAAGGTGACAGCGTCAAAGGGCGGGGCTGCGACGTCGTCATCGTCGAAAAAGGTGTCGGTCAGTTTCCAATCGGCGACATCTCTGGTGAGGACTTCGAGCGTTCGGGTTGCGGGATCGATGTACCAGAGATGGGCGACGCCGATCTCGGCGTAGATCAGTCGCTTGGTGCCTTTGTCGACGCGCTGGGTCGAGGGCGAGAGGAACTCGCAGGCCCAATCGGGGGCGGTTTCGAAATAGGCGGTTTCGGGAAGGCTGGGCATACGCTCGATGCGCCATCCGGCGATGTCGGGGACGATGACATGGCCTGCGATATGGAGCTCAGGTTCAAAGAGGATGATCCAGCCGCCGGGGCCGCCCTGGCCCTTGCCGAAGGGGCCAATTAATTCGTACCCGAGGATTGACGCCGCAAAGGCATGACGCGGCGCGGGCCGCGGGTGCTGGAACAGGCGATCGTACAGGATCTCGCCGACAACATTCGGCGGCAAGGCCTCAATGTCGGCGTAGGTCGCTGGTTTTTCGATCGTTTGTCCCATCATGTTCGCTTGGCTTACGCCTCTCGCCGGTTCGTCACGCCGCCTCACCCTCGACCGGCAAAAGCACATCCGTCCAGAGCTCGCTCTCGTCGGGCTCGGGATCGTTCTGGGCGAATTCGGCGGCTTCGTTGATGACGGCGCGAATGTCGCGGTCGATGCTCTTCAGGTCGTCTTCGCTGACGTGACCGGCCGCAATCAGGCGCTGGCGCACCATCTCGATCGGGTCCTGCTCGGAGCGCACTTTGTCGACCTCTTCTCTCGTGCGGTACTTGGCGGGGTCCGACATCGAGTGGCCGCGGTAGCGATAGGTGAGCATTTCGAGGATATAGGGGCCGTTGCCTTCGCGCATGTGGGCGACGACGCGTTCACCGGCCGCTTTCACCGCGCGCACATCCATGCCGTCGACCTTTTCGCCTGGGATGGCGAATGAGGCGCCGCGCTGGGAGAAATCCGTGGTCGAGGAGGAGCGCTCGGTCGAGGTGCCCATCGCATATTTGTTATTCTCGATGACAAAGACGATGGGCAGATCCCAGAGTTTGGCCATGTTGAAGGTCTCATAGACCTGGCCCTGGTTGGCGGCCCCATCGCCGAAGTAGCAGAAGCAGACGTTGTCGTTGCCCCGGTAGCGGTTGGCGAAAGCGAGGCCCGCGCCGAGCGGCACCGACGCGCCGACGATGCCGTGGCCGCCGTAGAAATGCTTCTCCTTCGAGAACATGTGCATCGAGCCGCCCTTGCCGCGCGAATAGCCGCCCTGGCGCCCCGTCAATTCGGCCATGACGCCCTTCGGGTCCATGCCGGTTGCGAGCATATGGCCGTGGTCGCGGTAGGTGGTGATGACCTGATCACCCTCCTTGGCGCACATCTGGAGGCCGACGACGACCGCTTCCTGGCCGATGTAGAGGTGGCAGAAGCCGCCGATGAAGCCCATGCCGTAGAGCTGGCCGGCCTTTTCCTCGAAGCGGCGGATCAGAAGCATCTCGCGATAGGCGGTCAGATCATCTTCTTGGGTGAAGGTCGCGGTCTCTTGGGTCGCGGTCTGGCTCGCCATGCGGTTCTCCGGAGGGTTTGGACTGCGCGTCGTGCGCTCCCTCTCTCATTACAACGCCCTATTCGCCCTTGCCAACAGCCGAAAAGCGACTTCGTTGAGGGTTAACCATGAGTAAAGATGAAAATACGCTCGCACGCAGGGTCTCAAGGCATCGCGATCAGCGTTGTGGCTGGCTCAGGCGCAGGGTTGCCGGCTTTTCGTAACCGAGGATTCGGCGGGCGCCCTCCTCGACGAGATCGGGGTGGGGCGGGTCCTGCAGGTTGCGCACATCCGTTGCGAGGCGGTCGCGATGGGCCTGGAGGGCGGCAAGTTTTGCGCTCAGTGTCCGCGCGTCGTGGGACAACTCGCCGTGGGCCGAGAGGCCGTAGCGGCCATAGACGGCGTGATGGGCGAAATAGGCCGTGATGAAGAGGGCGGCTGCGAGCAGCAGCAGCCTCAGCGCGCGGGGGCGGCGTTTCGTGTTGCGTCTGGCCAAGGTGTCGTCCCGGCATAAAAGAGGGTTGCCGGGGACGACTATCGTGTCTGCGCTTTAACGGCGGGTTAACCAAGGTCCCGCTGGCACGATCAGACGATCGCGCGGTTGCCGCGGATCACGCCGGGGCCGGCATAAACGGCTGCCTCGTCGAGTTCTTCCTCGATGCGGATGAGTTGGTTGTACTTGGCGAGGCGATCGGAGCGCGACAGTGAGCCGGTTTTGATCTGGCCGGCGTTGGTTGCGACCGCGAGGTCTGCAATCGTTGCATCCTCGGTCTCGCCCGAGCGATGTGAGATCACCGCGGTGTAACCGGCGCGCTGGGCCATCGAGATGGCTTCCAGTGTCTCGGTCAGGGTGCCGATCTGGTTGACCTTGACCAGGATCGAGTTCGCGATGCCCTTCTCGATGCCTTCCGCCAGGCGTTTGGTGTTGGTCACGAACAGGTCGTCGCCGACGAGTTGGCAGCGGTCGCCGATTTCGGCGGTGAGCTGGCGCCAGCCCTCCCAGTCATCCTCGTCCATGCCGTCTTCGATCGACACGATCGGATAGCGCGCGACGAGATCGGCGAGGTAGGCGGTCATGCCGGCGCTGTCGAGGCTCTTGCCTTCGCCGGCCAAGTGATACTTGCCGTCCTTATAGAACTCGGTCGCGGCGCAATCGAGCGCCAGGTAGATGTCCTCGCCCGGGTTGTAGCCGGCCCCATCGATCGCCTTCATGATGAAGCCCAGCGCTTCATCCGCCGAGCCGAGATTGGGCGCGAAGCCGCCTTCATCGCCGACGTTGGTGTTGTGGCCGGCATCCGAGAGCGCCTTCTTGAGGGTATGGAAGACTTCCGCCCCCATCCGGATCGCGTCCGCGCAGGTTGGCGCGGAGACGGGCATGATCATGAATTCCTGAATGTCGATCGGGTTGTCGGCATGCGCGCCGCCGTTGACGATATTCATCATCGGAACGGGCATGACGTGGGCGTTGGGGCCGCCGATGTAGCGGTGCAGGGAGAGGCCGGAGGCGCGCGCTGCGGCCTTGGCGGTGGCGAGCGAGGTGCCGAGGATGGCGTTGGCGCCGAGGCGGGCCTTGTTGGGTGTCCCGTCAAGGTCGAGGAGGGTCTGGTCGATGCGGCGTTGATCTTCGGCCTCGTAGCCGCGCAGGGCATCATAGATTTCGTCGTTCACGGCTTCGACCGCCTCGAGCACGCCTTTGCCGAGGTAGCGGTTCTCATTGCCATCACGGCGCTCGACGGCCTCGTGGGCGCCCGTTGACGCGCCGGAGGGCACGGCGGCACGGCCAAGGGAACCGTCTTCGAGCAGCACGTCGACCTCGACGGTAGGGTTGCCGCGGCTGTCGAGAATTTCACGGGCAAGGATATCGACGATGGCGGTCATCGGCTTATGGCTCCGGGCTGGAATGCAGGCATCGCCGGCGAGATGGACTTGCCGGCGGCAGCTGCCCCATGGCAGCCTGCCCGCGTTGTAGCCATGGTGTCCGGTTTGGCAAGACCGGGGTGTCGTTCCCGCACAAAGACGTTAATGCGGTGGACGCGTGAGGGAGGGATCGGTATCGCGACACAGGATCGAGCGCTGGTGCTGTTTTCGGGGGGGCAGGACTCGGCGACATGTCTGGCCTGGGCCTTGGCGCGCTATTCGCTGGTGGAGACGGTTGCATTTGACTATGGCCAGCGCCATTCAATCGAGCTTGAGCTCCGGCCGCGGTTTCTGGCACGTATTGGGGCGCTTGCGCCTGAGTGGGGCGAGCGGCTCGGTGACGACCATGTCCTCGACCTTTCGACCCTCGGCGAGATCAGCGAAACGGCGCTGACCCGCGAATCCGCGATCGGAATGGATCAGGCGGGCCTGCCGACGACATTCGTTCCCGGCCGCAACCTGATCTTCCTGACATTTGCCGCAGCGCTTGCGTGGCGGCGGGGCCTTGGCGTTCTCGTCGGCGGCATGTGTGAGACGGATTTCTCGGGCTATCCCGACTGCCGGGACGAGGCGCTGCAGACCTTGGCGCGGGCGATCCGGCTTGGCATGAACAGTGACCTTGTCCTCGAGACGCCCTTGATGTGGCGCACGAAGGGGGCAACGTGGGCGCTTGCCGAGGAACTGGGCGGGGTGGGGCTGGTCGATGCGATCATCGAGGATACGCACACGTGCTATCTCGGTGAACGCGGGCCGAAACACCCCTGGGGCTATGGGTGCTCAGCGTGCCCGTCGTGTGAGCTGCGTGAAAAAGGATGGCGGGAATGGCAACAGACACTGAAAAGCTCCTAGGGGCGATCGAGGACGCCAAGGCGGGGCGCTGGGAGGCAGCCCACAGTGTTGCCCAATCGCTTGAGGGCAATCGGGAGGCCGACTGGCTGCACGCCATCCTGCACAAGATCGAGGGTGATGCCGCAAACAGCCGCTACTGGTATTCGCGCACGCCCCACGATTATGAAGACTGGGCGGAGAGCCGGGCGGAGCTTGATGCGCTTGGCGCAGAGTTGCGCGCGGCCGGTTGAGACCTGGCCACTGGTCAAGCTCATGAAAAGGCGCTAGATCTCCGGCTTCGTCATCTCGCCGGTCCACATGGCCGGCTCAGCGCGCCATCTCGTTGCGCTATAAAAATCGGAGATTAAATCGGATGACACTCGACGCCCAGCGCAAGCTGGAGGGCGTGGTTTTTCTCGCGCTCTTCACCGCCTGTATTCCCGCCGCCAACTGGATCATTCAAAACGTCGGCACAACCTGCGTCCCGAATGGCCCCTGCCTCATTCCCGTCGCCCCCGGCCTGATGGCGCCTAGCGCCGTGCTGGTCGTTGGGCTCGCGTTCGTGTTGCGCGATCTCGTCCAGCGCCGCCTCGGGTTCCATTTCGCCGCCATTGCGGTGGTGGTCGGCGCCGCCCTCTCGGCGCTGCTGGCGCCGCCGCAGCTCGTGATTGCCTCCGGCGTCGCCTTCCTGATCTCGGAGCTGGCGGACCTTGCGGTTTATACGCCGCTGCAGAAGCGGCGCATGGTCCTGGCGGTGGTTGCCTCGAGCGTCGTCGGGCTGATCGTCGACAGCGCCATCTTCCTGCAATTGGCGTTCGGGGACCTCAGCTACATCTGGGGCCAGATCGTGGGCAAGGCCTGGATGGTGGTGCTGGCGATCCCGTTCATCATGTGGCTCAGGGCGCGCGATGAACGGCTGGGGCTGGCGCCGGCTTGAGTTGGCTCACGGGCTATTCCGGGCGCTGGCGCGCCCGGGCCCTCCGCATGGGCGGCGCACGGCGCCGGGTCGCGTTGCTCCCGGACAGGGGGGCGGCGGAGAGGTTTGGATTGATAAGTCTCGGGATTTGGATTGGATGATATGACCAACAGTGACACCAGTCATCTTTCCCAGCTTGGGATGGAAAGCACCCTTCCCGCCTCGCCGGAGGCTGCGGTGCTGGAGCGCGTCGCCAACCCGCACCCGGATGCCGATTACGTCGCGCGCTTTACCGCGCCGGAGTTCACGTCGCTTTGCCCGGTGACGGGGCAGCCGGACTTCGCCCATCTCGTGATCGACTACGTGCCGGATGAATGGCTGGTCGAATCCAAGTCACTCAAGTTGTATCTAGGCGCCTTCCGCAATCATGGCGCCTTTCACGAAGACTGCACGATCGCGATCGCCAAGCGGCTCGTCGACCTGCTTGCCCCCCGCTTCCTCAGGATCGGCGGCTACTGGTATCCGCGCGGCGGCATTCCGATCGACGTGTTCTGGCAAACCGGAGAGCTGCCGGCCGGCGTGTGGCTGCCGGCGCAGGGTGTAGCGCCCTATCGGGGGCGAGGTTAGGGCCCCCTGCCCTTCTTTATATCCCGGGGTTGTCTCGCGCATCAGGAGGCGAGCAGCCAGGGGGGCAAGCGCTGGACGCGGGTGTGTACCTCGGCCGCGTCGAGGCCGCCGAGGGCGTGGACGCGCTCATAGAGCATCGCCATCAGCTCCTTGCGGTCGCGGATCTCCTGGCAGGCATCGGCCGGGATGACGTCGCCGACGTGGACGTGGAGCGCCTCGCCGACACGGACACGAAACTCGCGGATGATGAGGGCAAGGCGCAAGGTGGGAGAAAATTTCGAGACAAACTGGAAGAGGGGGGAGCACTGGCCCTCGAAATAGAGCGGCAGGACCTGGGCGCGGGCCTGGTGGATCATGCGCGCGGTGAACCGTTTCCACGGCAGGTCGACGGCACGGCCGAAGGTTGTCGGCGAGGTTGCGACGCCACCGGCGGGGAAGACGATGATGGTGGTGCCTTCCTTGAGGAGGCGCAGGGCTTCGTTGCGGGTCGCGATATTGGTCGCCTGGGCGGCGCGGGTCTGGGCGAAGTCGATCGGCAGCGAATAGGGACGGATCTCGGGCGCCTTGAGGAGATCGTTGTTGATCAGCACCTTGAAGGGACGGCCAAGGCGCTCGACCATCGAGATGGTGCCGAGGCCGTCGAGGATGCCATAGGGGTGATTGGCGACCACGATCAGGGGGGCTGCCGGGTCGAGAACCGGGGGAAAGGTGCCGGAGCGGACCAGCACGTCGATGTTGATCAGATCCAGAGCCGGGCCGATGATCGGTCCCCCCTTCGGCACGATTTCGTCGCGCCAGTGCTCATAATAGGGGACGAAATAGTTGCGCCCGGAAAGCCGCTCGATGGAGCGGATTGTCAATTGCTTCCATTTCGGGTCGTCGGCGGTGGCATAGGTCAGGTGCGGGAATTTCATCGCGTGGGCTAACCGGCAATGAGGAGCGGAGGCTGGGGGGTGGCGGGGGCCGTGGCGCCGACGGCCCGCACCGGTCTGGTGTTCATTCGGCAGCCTCGGTGACGGCGGCCCCGGCTTGCCGGGCAAGATCCGGCGGCACGGCTTCGGCGAGCAGCATGGCCTTGGCCTCGGCCAACGTCATCACGGTCTGGTCCTTGGAGCCCATGCGGCGGATCGAGATCGTGCCTTCGTCCGCCTCGCGGCGGCCGGCGACGAGCAGGACGGGCACCTTGGCCAGCGAATGCTCGCGCACCTTATAGTTGATCTTCTCGTTTCTGAGGTCGGTTTCAACGCGCAGGCCTGCTGCCTTCAATTCGGCTGCGACCTTGAGGGCATAGTCATCCGCCTCGGTGACGATCGTGCACACGGTCGCCTGGACGGGTGCGAGCCACAGCGGGAAGTGGCCGGCATAGCTCTCGATCAGGATGCCGAGGAAGCGTTCCATGGAGCCGAGAATGGCGCGGTGAAGCATCACCGGGCGGCGCTTCTCGCTGTCGGCTGCGATATAGAACGCATCGAAGCGCTCGGGCAGGTTGAAGTCGACCTGGTTGGTGCCGCACTGCCATTCGCGGCCGATCGCATCCTTCAGCACATACTCGTACTTCGGCCCATAGAACGCGCCTTCGCCCGGATTGATACCGGTCTTGATGCGGTCCGATGAGGCGGCGATGCGATCGAGCACCTTCAGCATGATCTCTTCGGCGCGGTCCCATTGCTCGTCCGTGCCGACGCGTTTTTCAGGCCGGGTCGAGAGCTTGATGGTGAACTCCTCGAAGCCGAAGTCGCGGTAGACCGACAGGATGAGGTCGTTGATCGCGATGCACTCGTCTTCGAGTTGTTGTTCGGTGCAGAAGACGTGGGCATCATCCTGCGTGAAGCCTCTGACGCGCATCAGGCCGTGGAGCGCGCCGGAGGGTTCATAGCGGTGGACGCAACCGAACTCCGAGACCCGGTAGGGCAGCTCGCGGTAGGAGCGCAGGCCATGCTTGAAGATCTGGACGTGGCCGGGGCAGTTCATCGGCTTGATCGCGAACTGGCGGTCGTCCTCCGTCGTCGTGGTGAACATGTTCTCGTGATACCACTCCCAGTGGCCCGAGGTTTCCCACAGTGACCGGTCGAGGATTTGCGGCGCGTTCACTTCCATGTAGCCGGCCGCGTTCTGGCGGCGGCGCATGTACTCGGTCAAGGTCTGGAACAGCTGCCAGCCCTTGGGGTGCCAGAACACCACGCCGGGGCCTTCCTCCTGGAAATGGAACAGGTTCATCTCGCGGCCAAGCTTGCGGTGGTCGCGCTTTTCGGCTTCCTCGATCTGGGTCAGGTGCGCCTTGAGGTCTTTGTCGCTCGCCCACGCGGTGCCGTAGATGCGCTGGAGCATCGCGTTGTCGGAATTGCCGCGCCAGTAGGCGCCCGCCAGCTTCATGAGCTTGAAGGCCGTGCCGATCTGGCCCGTCGCCGTCATGTGCGGGCCGCGGCACAGGTCGAGCCATTCGCCCTGGCGATAGATCTTGAGGTCCTGGCCCTCGGGGATCGCGTCGACGAGTTCGACCTTGTAGTCCTCGCCCTGGCTCTTGAAGTGCTTCCTGGCCTCTTCGCGCGACCAGATCTCCTTGGTGAACGGCTTGTTGCGCGCAATGATCTCGCGCATCTTCGCCTCGATCTTTTCGAGGTCCTCGAGGTGGAACGGCTCGTCGCGGGCGAAATCGTAATAGAAGCCGTTCTCGATCACCGGGCCGATGGTGACCTGGGTGCCGGGGAACAGTTCCTGGACTGCTTCGGCAAGCACGTGCGCACAGTCGTGGCGAATGAGTTCGAGCGCTTCGTCGTCGGTGCGGGTGATGATTTTGACGTCGCCATCCTTGCGAATCGGATCGGCGAGATCGGTGAGTTCGCCGTCGAGCACGATCGCAACGGCCTTCTTGGCGAGCGACTTGGAAATGCTCTCGGCCAGCGCCGCGCCGGTAATGCCTTCCGGGTACGCGCGCTCCGAACCGTCCGGGAATTTCAGGGAAATCTCGCTCATGGCATGTTCCTCTCAGTCGCTGCCAACCACGCAGGTAAGATGAAGGCGGGTGATAGCCACAATTCGCGGGCCTTGGCAAGGCTGGTGGGCGATGGCAAAAGGGCCGGATCGCGGTTGGGTGGTCTTGTAAGGCCGAGACCGACGAAGGCGAGAGGGGCAGTCGGGGGCAGGTCGATGCGCGGATATTTCAAGAAGCTTCAACGTCAGGCGCAGGTGAGAGCGCACATCGCCCAGCATGGCGGATTCAGCTTTCATGGCGGCGCGGTGGACGTCCCGGACGATCTTCATCTGAGAATCCGCGCGAAAGTTGCCAGCGGCGAATACGAAGCCACCGAATGCGCGCTGATCGAGGCGTTCCTGCCGCCGGACCGTCCGGTCGTCGAACTGGGCGGCTGTCTGGGGTTGGTGAGCAACGTCATCGCACGCCGCCTCAAGCCGGGGACGCCGTTCGTGGTGGTGGAGGCCAATCCCGCGCTGCATGAGATTTGCCAGCGCAATGCAACGCTCGATGGTGCGGCCGGGAATGTTCATGTCGAGAGCGCAGCGATTGCGTATGACGGCGCAGACGTGATTTTCGACGTCTCGGACAATGTCCATGTCAGTCGGCTTGCAACCCATGGCGCCAGCCAGGGGGTTCGGGTTCCGGCGCGCACGCTCGGGGACGTCTTGGCGGCTGCCGGGATCACGGATCGCTATTCGCTGATCTGCGATATCGAGGGGGCCGAAGTCGATCTCATCGAGCGGGACGCCGACGCGCTGGGGCGGTGCGATCTCCTGGTGATCGAGATGCATCCGGCCGCGTTCGAGAAGGCCGGCCGCAGTCTCGAAGAGATGGTCGCGAAGATTGAGGCCCTTGGTCTCGTGGAGCGGCGGCGAATGGCGGATGTGTTCGCCTTCGAGCGGGCGGCCGGGACCGCATGAGCGCGGGCCGCGACGCACCCGGTGTTGAGGCCGAAGCGGGAGATGAGACGTCGATCGCCGTCGTGCTGGTTGCCTACAACAGCGCCGGCGTGATCCGCGAGGCCGTGCTTTCGGTCGACGAGGCAGCAGATATCATCGTCGTCGACAACGCGAGTGGGGATGATCTGGAGGCTGCACTTGATGGGACGGGCGCACGGATCATCCGCAATCGGGAAAACCTCGGGTTTGGGACAGCGTGCAATATCGGTGCGCGGTCGACGTCGGCCGCCTTCGTGCTGTTTCTCAATCCCGACGCCCGTCTCGAGCCGGGCGCACTGCAACGGCTCAAGGCACGGGCGGAAGCTGACCCGGGGCTTGGGGCGCTCAACCCGCGTATCCTCGATGGTGAGGGAAAGGTCTGGCAGCGGCGCCACTCGCGGCTTCTTGATGAGGCGGCAAACCGGCGCGTGAAAGAGACGCTGACCGGAGATTGCGAGATCGAGATGCTGTCGGGTGCGGCCCTGTTCTGCCGCAAGGCGCATTTCGACCGGATCGGCGGGTTCGATGAAAAGATCTTCCTGTTTTGCGAGGACGACGACGTCGCCGTGCGCCTGATGGCGGCAGGGTTTCGGCTCGGTTATGTCCACGATGCGGTCGTGCGCCATGCCCGCGGCGGCTCATCCGCGCCATCACCGGCACTCGAACGCTTCAAGGCATATCATTTCATGCGCAGCGGCCGGTATGGCCGGCTGAAGCATGGTCTCGGCTTCAATCGACCCTATCAGATTGCGCTGTGCTCATGGAAATATGCGCTGGGCTGGCTCAAGTTCGATCGTCGCCAGCGGGCCAAATATGCTGGCTATTTGCGCGCGCTCGGGGAGCCGTCGCCGGACGTCTGATGAGGTTTCGGCTCGCCGGCCCCGGTCTGCGTGAGCAGCTTTTCCGGTTTCGCGGCCTCCCAGCGCACCGTGATATGCCGCCCCGTCCAGCGCCCATACCGCCATGGCGCGAAGAGGTGGCGTTCTTTGCGAATATCGGGCACCGGGTCAAGCCCGGCGGTGCCGAAGGGCTGGCAGCGCAGGAGGCGCGACATCGTCAGCCAGAATCCCCGCCAGGCGCCGTTGCGGTCGATGGCTTCGAGGGCATAGTCGGAGCACGTCGGCAGATGCCGGCAGGGCCAGCCAAGCCACGGGCGCACCGTCCAGCGGTAAAGATGAATGGGGGCCTTCAGCAGTCGCTGCGCCAGGGTCTGGCGTTCGGCGGTTTCGTGGGGTTTGCTGCGGCACATTCGATGACGTCATTTCGTTTCGGCCGGCGCTCGGTGTTGCCCCGGTTGCCTCAGGCGTTGGCTGCTTCGCTGTTTTCGCTGCCGGCTGCGGTTGCACCGGCGCGGTATTTTTCGACAGCCTTGTCGATCGCCTCGAACACCAGGAGCGTCGAGGCGTGGCGGGATTTATAGGGACGCACCGGCTCAAGCAGCGCCAGGTCCGCCCAGCGGCCCTCAGGCGGCGGGCCCTCTTCCTTGAGCATGGCGCGCATGATGCGGCCGGTCTCCTGGACCTCCGCGATCGTTGCGCCCACGATCTCGCGGCCGACGATCGAAGCGGAAGCCTGTCCCAACAGGCAGGCTTTGACGGTCTGGCCGTAGTCGGTAACCGTGTCGCCATCGAAACACAGGTCGACGACAATCGTCGAACCGCACAGCTTCGAGTGAGCGGTCGCGGTCACGTCGGGCGCGGCAAGGCGGTCGGTGCGGGCCATGTTGGCTGCAATATCCAGCAACCGCGTGGAATAAATATCGTTGAGTTCTGCCATAACGCCTCGTTGTGTGCCCGCGCTCACGCCATATCCTCAAAGATACACGGACCTGGCAAGTGGGAACACTGCCGCGCCGGTCTGCTCGTGGTCAAATCGATCGTAGGGAGGGGAATGGTCCGGCGCGATAACTCACCCTATGATCCGATATAGGTGTCAGGTTCGTTTAGCCAAATAGGTGGGCGGGCGGATAAGGTGAACGCTGCATGTTGCCAAACCACCTCGCTCGCGGCCACACTAGGGCTGCGGGGGACTTTCCGAGAGAATGCCGGTGAACGCCGGGCATCCTGCCAACCCAGAGCAATCGATGAGCTCCATGTCCAAATTTGACGGCGACATCGCAACACCGCCTGTTGCCAAAGCGGTTGCATCGGAACGGGCTCCGGTCGACCAACGCATGGTCGAAGAGGCCGTTCGTGTGCTGATCGCATGGGCCGGTGACGATCCGGATCGTGAGGATCTGGTGGCGACGCCGGCACGTGTTGCAGAGGCTTTCAAGGAATATTTCCGCGGCTACCGCGAGGATGCGCTCGCGTGGCTGCAGGACGCCGATGTCGATATGGCACGGGGCTATGATGACATGGTCATGCTGCGCGATATCCGACTGCAGAGCTTTTGCGAGCACCATCTGACGCCGTTCGAAGGCAAGGCGCACGTCGCCTATATTCCCGGCCAGAAGGTCGTCGGGCTGTCGCGGCTGGCCCGCGTCGTTGACACGCTGGCCCGACGGTTACAGACGCAGGAAGCGCTGACGCACCAGATTGCCGAGACGATCGAGGCGGGTCTCAAGCCGCGCGGCGTTGCGATCCTTATCGAGGCGGAACACCAGTGCATGTCGCTCAGGGGCGTGCGGCAATCGGGCGTGGCCGCTCTCACCCACCGGTTTGTCGGTGATTTTGAGGCGGACAATGGGCTTAAGGAACGCTTCATGCGGCTTGCGGGACACTAGCCGGTGAGCGCGGACGAGAGAAACAAGCAGATGCTGGAAGAGGGCTCGGCCTTCCAGCCGGCGTTCAACGGCGACGGGCTGATTGCGGCGATTGCGAGCGATGCCGTGAGCGGTGAAATCCTCATGGTTGCCTGGATGAACGAGGAGTCGCTGGCGCTCAGTCTTGAGACGGGTGTGGCTCATTTCTGGTCACGGTCGCGCCAGAAGCTATGGCGCAAGGGCGAGGAAAGCGGCAACACGCTGGAAATTTAGGAAATTCTGACCGACTGTGACCAGGACACCTTGTGGCTCAAGGTCAAGGTCGACGGTGATGGGGTGGCCTGCCACACCGGCAGGCGGTCGTGTTTCTATCGCCGTGTCGAGCGCGTGAAAGACGGCGGGCGGGGGACGTTCGAACTCATCAAAACGTGATCGCATCCGGCCGGGCACGCGCCCGGCTTGCGCGGCCTGTCGGCGGGGTTTTGCGCGCTTTTGTCTTAAGAGCGCCGCCCGTCGCTGATAGCTTTGCCGAAATGGTAAACGATTCCGGCTATAATGGGCGGATCGCGATCAACAGGCATGCGAATTGCTTTCCTGATGTCCGCTTGGCCGCAGTTCCGGTAAGGCGATGGGTGGTGTCAGGCCGCACGTCTCACGAGAAGAGCCGATTGACATGAGAAAAGGCGCAGGACTTGGCGACACCAACATCGGGGTCGCTTTCGGTGGCGGGGCCGCACGCGGTTGGGCGCATATCGGCGTTTTGCAGGCATTGCTGGAAGCCGGTATCCGCCCCTCGGTTGTCGCGGGAACGTCGATTGGCGCGGTGGTGGGCGGCTGCCACGTGGCCGACCGCCTGGACCACCTGATCGATTTTGCGCGGGGGCTGACCCGGCGCAAGGTTTTCGGGTATTTCGATCTCAATCTGAGCGGCTCCGGCCTGATCAACGGCGAACGTCTCAATTCGGTTCTCAGGGACGCGCTCGGCGATACCCAGATCGAGGATCTGCCGGTTCCGTTCACGGCGGTTGCCACGGAAATCGGCAGTGGCCATGAGGTCTGGCTGTCGCGCGGTCATCTGGTTGACGCGATGCGCGCTTCCTACGCCATTCCAGGCGTTTTCCGGCCCATCTCTCTCGATGGGCGCTGGCTGTTCGATGGGGCGCTCGTCAATCCCATCCCGGTGACGGTGTGCCGGGCGCTGGGCGCGCAATACGTCATCGCGGTCAATCTCAATGCAGATCTGTTCGGGCTTGGCACGGTGCTGGCGGATGTCAACGCGTCCGGCAGCGAACCTCAGCCTCAGCCCGGTCCGGGACACAATGCGGTCAATGACGAGATCGCGGACGCCTTGCCGGACGCGCTCGAGGCGCCGGAGGATGGGCTCACGTTCCGTAACGGGTGGGGCGCGACGCGGCTCCTCCAACGCCAGGTCTTCGGGCGCCGGCGGGACGCGCCGGATCTGGCGCCCAGCATCTCGACGGTAATGGTGGACGCATTCAATATCGTCCATGACCGGATCGCACGTTCGCGGCTTGCCGGTGATCCGCCAGACGTAATGATCTCGCCGCGCCTCTCGGGCATTGGACTGTTTGATTTTCACCGGGCTGATGAACTGATCGAGCGGGGGTATGCGGCCGGTCAGCGGGTGCTGCGCGAGGTTTCAGAAGACCTTGAGCGCACCCCCAACGTGCAGCGCCCCACCGTGGTGCGCGTCGGCTGATCCAATGAGTGGGCGGTGCGAGTGACCGGTGCCTGCTCGTCTGTCGGCTGCTGCGCGTGGCGGGTCATTGCTGTGGTTAATCGGACAGCGGTACGCCCCACTCCCCGTAGCCCGGGCCCCGGTCGAACCAGGCGAATGCCAGGAAACCGAACAGGAAGCCGCCGATGTGGGCTTCCCAGGCAATTTCTCCCGACTGCATCATATCGCCAAGGCCGAAACCGAATGCGAGGTTGACCGCCACCCAAATGAGCACGGCGGTCATCGTACGCTGGTCGCGCAGGGCGAGCCGAATTGGCATCCGCGGCACCGCCATCGGGTGGGAATGGAGCGTGGCGAAGCCGGCGCCGGGCGGGGCTGAGAAAATCAGGCGGAAGGCCGCTCCCATCAGGCCGGAGATGGCGCCGGAGGCACCCACCAGGGGCAGCATGCCGTTTGGGTTGATGAGCGCGAAGAAGAGGGCGCCGGCAATCGCGGAGGCTGCAAAAATGGCAAGGAACCCGATGATCCCGCTGCGGCGCGCGATGAGGGAGCCGAAAGCCAGAAACCACGCCGAATTAATCGTCAGGTGGAGCCAATCGCCGTGCAGGAAGGCGTGGGTCAGGGTCGTGGTCAGGCCGATGGTTAAGCCACCGGGCAGGGCGCCGCTTGCTTCGGTCAGGCGGGCGGGGATAAAGGCCAGATAGACCAAGGCCTCGATCTGGCCTTCATAGTCGAGGGCGAATTCCCGGATGGCGTGGACCATCACGAAAATGGCGATCATGACGAGCACGATCGTCGGCGCGTTGAAGATCGGTTCGCGCCGGACCGGCTGGTGATCTTCCACGCGCTGTTCCTTCTGTTGTTCATCACTAATGGCTTTGGCGGCGCCATCGGGCCGGGCGACAGCGATGTTGCGCCGGCTCATGGCATGGAACGTGCTCATTGGCAATCGCGGCCAGCGAACGAGACGCGTTCGATGGATCATGGCCGCCGGCCGGGCGGGACGGCCGCGAGATAACGCGACACTCTTTTATAGACGATGCCGTCCGAAATGGTGACACGATGAAACTGCCAACCACCAGGGGCTTGTACGATTACTGGAACGCGGTACGCGGCGCCCGGCTCGCGCCGCGCCGTTATGAAATCGAACCGTCCCAGATCGTGCCTTTCCTGTCCGAGACGATTATCCTGGAAAAGCCGAACACGGAGGAGTGCCGGGTTCGGGTCGCCGGGACGCAAATCGGCGAATGGCTCGGCCATGACATTCGGGGCGAGCTGTTCTTTGATCTTTGGCGGCCGGAGGACCGGGTCGTGCTGATGGACAATGTGACGGCGATGTGTGCCCACGGCGGGGTGGGACTGTTCGAGTTTGATGTGCAGGAGCGGGACGCGGATTTTGCCTCGGCCTCATTTGAGATGCTGCTGTTGCCGCTCACTCATCTGGGTGATGACGTCGAGCGCGTTCTCGGATCGATCTCGATCATCGAAGATAAGATGTTTGCCGGCGATATGAGTATGGGGCTCGGGCTGACGCACAACGAAATCCTGTGGCCCGATGGGCGGCCGCATGGGTTGCGGCAGCCGAGGGCCAACGCCATGACGCAGGCGGTCGAGGGGGGCATGCGTCGTGCTCGGCTTGTGCGCAGCGACCGGCGCCGTTTCCTTGTCTATGACGGCGGGCGCAGCGGCGAGTGAACCGCCGGCGCGCGATCGTTCTTCCCTTCCCCGTCGACATTGCCGAGACGCCAGCTTGCCCACCGGGCGACGCTGCGCGCTTGCGTGACCTCTCGGCCACAGCCGATCCCGCCCAATTCGGCTAAGGTCGCCTGGTCTATGCTGGCGACTGACATGCGGGGGCTGTCAGTTGTCTGGGGTATCAAACAAATTTCGCCATCTGCTTGCCCAGTTCTCATTGCTGCCATGGTTGGCGCCATGAACATGGGCATGAATATGGGATGAGTATGTGATCGGGCGTGGCCGATCCGGTAAGACACCGGGCGCCGATGGTTCGGGGTGGAGCGGGAAAGTTGTGCGCGCATGAGTGAAACGGCTCGGTACGACGTCGAAGCTGAGACGCCGGTCAATCCCTATTCGCTTCTCGAGGCGGTCAACCGCTCGAGCGACACGGCGCATATGGGGTGGCTGATCTTTCTCGGCATCATGGCGTATCTGCTGATTGCGGTGGCAGGCGTCACGCATCGAGACCTGCTGCTTGCCACGCCGGTGCAGCTGCCGATCCTCGGGGTCGAGATCCCACTCGTTCAGTTCTTCCAATTCGCACCCGTCCTGCTGGTGCTGTTTCACCTCGGGCTGGTGTCGCAGCTGGTGCTTCTCGCGCGTAAGACGCTCGAATTCGATCAGGCTGTGCATCAACTCGAGCCAAGCCGGCGGCGGACACACCCGCTGCGCCTCGAACTCCATAATTTCTTCTTCGTCCAGGGCATCGCCGGTCCGAACCGCAGCCTGATCATGGGCCTCTTCCTGCACGGCATGTCGTGGCTCACGCTGGTCGTGATTCCGGTCGTTCTGCTGCTCTTCATTCAGTTCTCGTTCCTGCCCTATCACAGCATCCACATCACCTGGACGCATCGGGTCGCACTCGTCGTCGATATCGTGATCCTGGCGCTGCTTGGCGTTTTTCTCATTCGCGCCGAGACGCACTTTTTCCAGGCGCTGGGCCGTGCCGTTGCGACCCATCCCCTCACTTCGCTGCTGACGGCCGTCCTCTTATCGGCGGTTGTGTTCATGTCGTTTGTGGTCGCGACGATCCCGGGGGAATGGCTTGACCGGTCGCTGCGTCAGTATTTCGAGCGCGGCGCGTCGTCGTCGGTGCAGCGGGCGCAGCCTGGCGGGGCGTGGACCGACTACATTCCGGATAATCCTCTGCCGCTGCTGTTTGCCGATTCCGATGGCACGCTGTTCGGCTTGTTCGAGCGCAATCTGAACGTGACCGACGTCGATTTCGTCGTTGACCGGGACGTTTCGCCCGGCGAGCCGTCGATTTCGTTGCGGGGGCGCGATCTGAGGTTCGCCAGGCTCGATCGGTCAGACCTGCACCAAGCCGACATGACCGGGGCCAATCTGGATGGGGCGAGCCTCACGGGGGCGAACCTCACGGATGTGCGGCTGAACTGTGCCGATGAACGTCATTTGATCCTGACCGACGACCGCAGCAAGGCGGGGTGCGCGAGTGCGCGCAAGGCCAAGTTCACGTTTGCGCGGCTCTCTGGTGCTTCGATGAATGCGATCGACCTCAGGGGGGCGGATCTGCAGGAGGCCAACCTCGGGTCGGCACAAATGAAGTATGCGTGGCTTGCCGGGGCCAACTTCTCGTCGGCGAAATTGCAGAAAGCCGACATCACCGGCGGCGCCCGGGCGCAGGGCGTTGATTTTCTTCTCGCCAACCTCGAAGGCGCCGATCTCACCGGCGCGCAGTTGCAATACGCCGATTTCTCCAATGCCGCGATGCGCGGCATCACGCTCGAACATGCCCAACTCCAAGGCGCAACGCTCAGGGACGCGGATCTTGATGGCGCCTATCTGCGCCGGATCCGCCTTCAGGGGGCGGATCTGTCCGGCTCGAACCTGCGGGGGGCGGATCTGCGGCAATCGCAGGTGTGGATGACGTTGCCGCCGGAAACCGATCGGCTGCGGCTGGCGGATTTACGAACGGTCGCGGTCGCCCCCCTGACCAAGGAAGAACGCAACCAGTTGATGTCGAGCGTCTATGCAATTGAGGACCCGCGCCTGCGGTTCAACGTGCGCGAAAGCCTGACGGGGTTGATTGACGTCGCCAAGAGTTCGGCGTGGCAAGGCAGTGATGATGCGCGCTTCTGGTCTTCGTTGGAGACCATCGGGCTGCCGGGGATGGCGATCGATTACAATCGGGAGTTGACCGCCTACCTCGAGACGCTGGCGTGCCAGTCGAAGTGGTCGAATGGGGCGGTGGCGGAAGGTATCGCGCGGCGGGCGATCAACGGGCGGTTTGCTGGCAACGTCGCCGCGCTCTCGGAGCGGTTTCTGGATGGTGAGGGGTGTGCCGGCGGGGCAGGCCTCAGCCGGACGATGAAGGTCTCACTGCAGGCTGCAGTGGTCGAGGCGCGTGAGCGATTGGGGCCGTCCGGGGGGCGTGAGCCTGGAACGCAACGCGCGGTGAGCACCGGCGCGCAATAGGACGCGTGGTTGTGATTGTGCGGGACGGGGATAAGTTGCAGCAACACGCTTGCAATCGCGTTTTGTCTGCGTGATAAGAACAAATGTGAAACATAAGCCCGCCACGATTCCGGTGGACAAGGGCGATGCCGGCATGGCGGTGGGAGAGAGGCATACTATCGTGCCGCGAATCCGGTCTGGCTCAGCGGTCGACGATCCCTCTGCCGCGTGGCCACGCCAGTGACGGCAGCAGGGAAAGGAATTCCATGGCAGGCTCCATCAACAAGGTCATCCTGGTCGGCAACCTCGGCGCCGATCCCGAGATCCGCCGCACACAGGACGGGCGTCCGATCGCCAATCTCCGGATTGCGACGAGTGAGAGCTGGCGCGACAAGAGTTCGGGCGAGCGACGTGAGCGCACCGAATGGCATCGGGTCGTGATTTTCAACGAAGGTCTTTGCAAGATCGCGGAGCAGTATCTGCGCAAGGGCTCAAAGGTTTATCTCGAAGGCCAATTGCAGACCCGGAAATGGCAGGACCAGTCCGGACAGGACCGCTATTCCACCGAGGTCGTCCTGCAGGGCTTCAACGGCAACCTCACCATGCTCGATGGGCGCAGCGGCGGCGGTGGCATGGCCGAAGCCGGTGGTGGTGATTTCGATAGCGGCGGCGGTTATGGCGGTTACGATGAGCCGCGCAAGCCGGCTTCGGGCGGCGGCGGGAGTGGTGGCGGTGGTGGCGGGCAAAGCTACGACAAGCCGCTGGATGATGAGATCCCCTTCTGAGTCCTGGTCAGTCTCGCACCCAGCGTAGGGCGCGCCGAGCCTCAGGGTGGCGCCGACGGGCGATCAGCCTGATGGGCGCGCCGTCGTTTGGGCATTAACCCTTCAGGCGGCGACGCCTGAGAGATGGCATCCGGCTTGCTTCTTGTGTTTCGCACCGTTGAACTGGCATCATATGGTGGGTGCGGAGGCGTGTCGGAACATGAAGAAGTTGTTCGGCAATCTGGCGCTGGTTTTAGCGTCGCTGGTTGCTTGTTTTGCATTCATTGAGTTTGTCGTGTGCCGCACGGTGCTGGTGCCGGATGATGTTCTGGAGAACGTTACGAAGAACCAGGTCGTGCGCTACAAGCCGGGCACCCGCGCGACGTTCCGCCATCCCGATGGTACCGCGAGCACCGTTGTCGTTAATGCGCAGGGGTGGAATTCGCGCCGGCCGTTCTATGTCGAGGCGAAAGAGCGTGATGTGAAACGCATCGCGATTGTTGGCGATTCCTATGTCCATGGCGCGTTCGTCGATCGCGAAGAGCATTTCGCGGCCCGGCTGGAGGATGCGCTTGGCGAGCGGGGCGCCCAGGCCGAGGTCTACCGGTTCGGGATGGATGGGGCACCGCTCAGCCAGTATCTCCACATGCTGCGCCGCGAGGTGCTGGCCTATCGCCCGGATATCGTCGTCATTCCCCTCATCCATAATGATTTCGATGAGAGCTACCGCTTCCTCAAGACGCGGTATGCCTCCGCGTTCATGAAGCTTGAGCGGACGGGGCCGGGTGATGAGGTGCGCGAGATCGCTCCCGCCCCCTTCCAGGCCGGCGTCGCAGACATGCTGCGCCAGTCCGCGGCCTTTCGATACATCTACTACGAGACCGGGCTCTATCTGCGCGTGAAGGCTTTTGTCAGCCGATATTTCTGGGGCGGTGAAGAGCAGTTCGATCCCCGCTTCGTCTCGTCCGCAGTCGATGTGCGCAAGATCCGCGACCATGACGCAAACCGGTTTTTCGCGCGCTATGTCATGAGCGAGATCGCGAAGCTGTCGCGGCAGCACGGGTTCAAACTGTTGTTCGTGATGGATGGCGTGCGCGAGGCGGTCTATGCGATGGAGCCGCGGGACCAGTGGGAGGTTTCTAGGCTCAATGAGCTTGCTGCAGGGCTCGCCCAGGAACTGGATCTGAACTTCGTCGATCTCCAGGATGCGTTCGCATCCGATTTTGGCCATCACGGCGAGCGGTTCGAGTTTGCCTTCGACTGGCACTGGAATGCGCGCGGCAATCGCATTGTTGCAGACGTTCTGGAGCGTGAACTTGTCATGCGTGGCTGGGTCGACGTGGCGCCCGGGGCGGATGCGCCGGCGGCCGGGATCGCGTGTGGTGACGCGCGGGCCTCGGCGGGCAGGCCGTGCCAGCGGGCTTCCCTTCCCTCCCCTGTCGTGGCGCGCTGATAGGATGAGCGCTTGGCGTGGCTCTGCTCGGACCGCGTTGGTTCGTGCGTGGTGGCGCCTGAGCGGTGCGGCCGTTGACGTTGGGGCGATGTCGAGGTGAACTGTGGGATGCTGCGCCCTGCGTTTGCGCGGTTCCATCCAATTGGCAGGGCTTTGGGGGAGACTTTTCGATGGTGACGCGCGTTCTGGCGACAACGCTGCTGGTGGTGGGCGCGACGGTCCTGGCGGTTGCGGGCGAGGCCGATGTGATCGCGGTGGACGTTCGCCAGTCGGCGCCGGAGACGTTCTCGTTTGAGGTGACGGTTCGCCACGACGATCAAGGGTGGCAGCATTATGCGAACCGGTGGGACGTGGTCGGGCCGGACGGCAGTGTTCTTGGCAGCCGCAAGCTGCTCCATCCCCACGATACAGAGCAACCGTTCACACGCGGGCTCAGTGGCGTGCGCATTCCGCGCACCATCGCGCAGGTGAGCGTGCGGGCCCATGACACCCAGCATGGACTTGGCGGCAAGGTGGTCACGATCCAGGTTCCTCACAGCGATTGAGGGCGTGAGGTTGCCCGTCGGTGGCGATCTCGGGTGGTCAAATAAAAAGGCGCGGGGTGGGACCGCGCCTGATCAGCTTCTTGTTGGCTATAAAGTTTTGCCTGGCGCTCTCAGATGAGGCCCAAAACCAGTGCCGTCAGAAAGGCGAAAGACACCATTACCAAGGCTACGTTCAGTCTGGTTTGCAGTTCCATGGTCAGCTACTCCGTGCAGCTTCGTTTGAACTCGTCCCCAGTGCCCCCGAACCACTGCGCTTCTTGGACCTCAGACGCCGCCACGCGTCTGATTAACCAAATTTTATAGGTGCGCACCCGCATCACGCAAGTAAATCTTGTGATGCAGCGCAATAACTCTGAGCGGTGATAAGTCGTACGGGTGCTGCTCTTGTGGTTTTGTTTGATCGTATACATCGGAATGCAACACAGGCCGGCGACGGCAGTTGCAGCCGGATCAAACGCTTCGTCCGGTCTCTTCACAGTGAATTGACGCACCGGACAGGTGCTTTTCCGCCGCCGCGCTGCACCATTGATTACGCTGGCCGACGTCCAGGAAATCGGGTTCGCTGGGCGTCATGCTGCCTTGCCTTGAGCCGATCCAGGCAGGAATCGCGTGACTTCCCCGGTTGCCTGGAACAGGGTTGGTTCTTAAGTTTATCCTGGAAACCACTCGCGCAAATTGCCGAAACGGGCGTCAGGCCGCTTCGGCGATGCGGGTGCTGCTCACTTTGATCGCGTTCAATCGCGGGAGACAATGCAATGTCGTTTGCGCAATCGTCCGGAGCGCCGCGGGTGTCTGAGATCCCATCGGTTGATCCCATCTGGGACGCCGTTCGGGGAGAGGCGAAGGTGGCTGCCGACACCGAGCCGGCACTTGGCGGCTTCATATTCTCCACGGTTCTGGCGTCAGAGACGCTGGAGCGTGCGATCATCCACCGGGTGGCGCAGCGCCTTCATCATCATGACCTGTCGGCGGGCGCCATCGAGCACACGTTCCGGGACCTGCTTGAGGATGCGCCGGAACTCGGCCGCGCGTTCCGGGCCGATCTGGCGGCCGTCTATGACCGCGATCCCGCCTGTTTCCGCTATCTGGAGCCGCTGCTTTATTTCAAAGGGTTTCATGCGCTCGTGACGCATCGCTTCGCGCATGTGCTGTGGCAGGCGGGGCGGCGTGATTTTGCGTTGTATCTCCAGAGCCAGTCGTCGCGCGTCTTCACGATGGATATCCATCCCGCGGCGCGGATCGGGGTCGGGCTGATGCTGGACCACGGCCATTCGATCGTCTTTGGCGAGACATGCGTTATTGGCGACAACGTTTCGATCCTGCATGAGGTGACGCTCGGCGGCACCGGCAAGGAGACGGGCGACCGGCATCCCAAGATTGGCGACAATGTGCTGATCGGGGCTGGCGCCAAGGTGCTGGGCAATATCACGATCGGCTCCTGCTCGCGGATTGCTGCGGGCAGCGTCGTGCTCAAGGACGTGCCGGCGTGCAAGACCGTTGCCGGCGTTCCCGCCGAAATCATCGGGGATGCCGGTTGCCCGGAACCGGCGCGGGCGATGGAGCACCGTTTCTAGGCTTGGTGGACGCCACGGAATGGCGCGGTGGCTTGCGGGCGCGAGATCCAGCGCCGAGCGGGAGGCTTTGGCGCGGGCGGGTTTGGACGCGCTGGCATTTTGCTGTATCAAGCGTCTCGGGATTGGCTGCCGCGCGCCCCTGCGTTCAGGGCTTCGACGTCATGGCGGGCCACACAAAAATACGAAAATGATGGAGCAAGCCATTGAGCATGAAAGAAGACGTGCCACGCCTCGAACGCTATCTGCGCAAGATGTTCAGTAACGACCGGCTGAAGGTTGTCATGCATCCGAAAAAGGCCGACATGGCTGAAATCTCCATCGGGGATGAGTTCATCGGGCCGGTCTACCGGGAAGAGGAAGACGGCGAGGTGAGCTATCAGTTCCAGATCGCCATCCTCGATTTCGACCTGGAAGACGCCTGAGCAAAGCCCGCCCAAAGACGGCGGCCGACCTGCCCTAATAACCTCACATTACACAGGACCAGACGGACATGACACTCGCCTCGCTTGACGGTGTTTCGGTTGAAACGCCTGCCTCGGGCAATTACTGGGTTGCGCCGAACGCGCTCGTCGTCGGCAAGGTGGTTCTCGAGGAAGACACGAGCGTGTGGTTCAACGCGGTCATTCGCGGCGACAACGAGGAAATCCGCCTCGGTGCCGGATCGAACGTCCAGGAAGGCTGCGTCCTGCACACCGACCCTGGCTATCCGATGCACATCGAGCCTGACTGCCTGATCGGCCATATGGTGATGCT
This sequence comes from uncultured Alphaproteobacteria bacterium, assembly GCA_963696075.1. GTDB lineage: Bacteria > Pseudomonadota > Alphaproteobacteria > Rhizobiales > Hyphomicrobiaceae > CAJQQK01. The sequence goes on from CAVOJD010000009.1 coordinate 339,444, forward strand.
GCATGGCTGCACGATCAAGACGGGCAGCCTGATCGGGATTGGCTCGATCCTCCTCAATGGGTCGGTCATCGGTGAAGAATGCCTTATCGGGGCGGGTTCGCTGATTCCTGAAGGCAAGGTCATTCCACCGCGATCGTTGGTGATGGGGACGCCGGGCAAGGTGGTGCGTGAAGTCACGGATACGGATATCGCCAATATCAAGCGCATGGTTGCAGGCTACAAGCGCAACTGGCGCCGCTTCAAGGCCGGCATGGCGAGCCAAGCTGAATAGAGCTTCAGGCTCCAGGGCGTACTCACGAGGCGGTCTTTGAAAGACAAGCGATCAACACAAAGACCCATCGGCGCAGGCCGATGGGTCTTTTGTTTTGGGCAGTGATAAAGCTTCAGCGCTAGTCGGCGGCGTTGACGCCCGCGACGGTCGCGGCCGACTGGGAGGCGCGCGGGTCGAGGGCCATCCAGAGCTGCGGGTTCAGGTACGACTGGCGCATCAGATAGCGGTACGGCGTCTGGCTCCACAGACGGACGTCGTCGACCTTGTTGTCGAGGACGAAGTCGCCCTGGCGGGTGCGCGCGGTGAGGACGGCGTGGCCGTCACCGGCTTCGTCGCGCACCACGGTAATCAAGAGCGATGAGGCGGGCCAGCCAAGGTTCATGAGGATGCGGCGCTTCAGGACGACATAGTCCTCACAGTCGCCCTTACCGGCGGGGAAGGCCCAGTATTCTTCACGCCCATAAAGTTCGCGGTCCGTGATCGGGCTGACGCTGGCGTTGATCGCCCGGTTGACGCGATCGAGTTCGCTGAGATGGCCGGGCGAGGCATCAAAGCGTGACAGGCTTGTCTGTTCCTCGGGCTGGCACTCATCGCGATGGCGCCGACAGAACTGGACATAGCCGAAGGGGGGAAGGGCACGGCCGTGCACGCGCATGTACTGGGCGTGATCGGTACTGCTCTGGGCAGTGGCCATCGTTGATGAGGCCGTGAAAATAGCGATAAACGCCACGACAGAACGCAGAAGCAACATGCACCCACTCCAATTCACGACCGCTGACACAAGCGGCCGTACGCAACCATTCGATGACACCTCGCTCCCGGAACCAAGCTTGCACGCAATTGAGAACTTATTGCGGAAAGGATTGGGAGGTAGCGTTTTGTTGGGGAAAAATCTCGTACGTGCGCGCACAATACTCTCCATACGCAGGGGACCGGACGCTTCTCGCCGGCTTATCCGAAATCCTCTCGGATACGGTCAAACTGTTGAATATGCTGGAATTCGACGCCTATACCGCGGTCATGGTGGCGGACGACCTTGGCGGGCAGGCGGCCGACGACGATGTGGCTGCCTATGGTGGGGCGCAGCTCCATCTGGATCGATGCGCCCGAGATCGACACGTCGAGCACGTTGCGCTCGTAGACGTTGCCATCGGGCATCTTGATGGACACCGGTTTGGGGATCAGGGCGATGCGGTCGTGGCCGGGCCGGCGCTGGTCGGCAGCGTCGAGTTCGTGGCGGTTCAGGAGCCAGGTGAGCTGGGCTGCGAGTTTCTGGCGGCGGCGGTGGGTGGCCGTGAATTCCATCGCGAAGCCGTCGGAGAAGCGACGGACAACGTGACCTTCGAGGACGCCGATCTCTTCGAACTGGGCGACGATACGTTCGTTTTCATTCGGAATGATGTCGCTGAAGGCGCTGGCACCGCCGAGTGAAATGTCGTTCAGCCGGCAGGTGTATTCCTGCTTGTCCTCGCGCATGAAGCGGCCAAGGAGCGTGAGGGCGTGGCGGCGGTACCGGCGGCGCTCAGCGCCGGGCCGGGTGCCTTTGTAATATTCTGGGCGTACTTTATGCGTCGTCATTCCAGGCATCGGGCGGGCTCACTGCAGCGCGCCTTATGCGGTTTGGGTGCATGGGCGCAGGCGACGGGATATCACCGGCCGAGTATCGTGGGTGGCGCGTTAAAAAAGTGCTGATGGGGATCAATTTTGACACGTTACCCGCACAGGTTGTGTGTGCGACGCACGGCGGACGGCGATATTAAAGAGCCCGGCCTCTTGTCGGGGCCGGGCTCAGGTGTTGATCAAAGCATGGGGAAGCCTGAGGCTGGATCAGCCGCCCATGATGGAATACCCGCCGTCGACGGGGATGGCGGTGCCGGTGACGAAGTCTGAGGCGTGACTGGCGAGGAAGACGGCGATGCCGGCGAAATCATCCGGGTTGCCCCAGCGCGCGGCCGGGGTGCGTGTTTCCACCCGCTCATGCAGGCCGCCGACCTGCTGGCGGGCATTGCGGGTCAATTCGGTGTCGATCCAGCCGGGAAGAATGGCGTTGACCTGAATGTTGTCTGCCGCCCAGGCGGTGGCGAGGACGCGGCTCAACTGGACGACGCCGCCCTTGGTCGCGGCATAAGGGGCCGCGAACGGCAGGCCGAATATCGAGGCCATGGAGCCGATCGTGATGATCTTGCCGCCGCCTTGCGCCTTCATGGCCGGATAGACGGCCTGGGCGCAGAAGAACGGTCCCGACAGGTTGGTCTCGATGATCCAGTTCCAGGTCTCGGCGGAATAATCCTGGGGCGGTTTGCGGTCGTTGACGCCGGCGTTGGCGATGAGGCTGTCGATACGGCCAAAGCGGTCGAGGCAGGCCGATGCCATGTCTTTCACCGATTGCTCGCTGGAGACGTCGACGGGAATGGTGGCGACGTCGGCGCCGAGGGCGCGGAGTTTTTCGGCGGCGGCTTCGGATTTTTCCATGTTGCGGGCGGCGATGGCGATTGAGGCGCCGGCCTGGGCAAGGCCCTGGGCCATGCCCAGGCCAATGCCACCGTTGCCACCGGTAACGAGGGCTACGTGCCCTTTGAGTTCGAAAGCGCTCAAGTTGTCTCTCCCTGGTTGTGACTTTTGATATGCCGACCATGACTATCACGCGCCATGCGGCGGGCGGCAAGGCGGGGTGGTCCGGCATTTAGCGGAGGATGGCACAAGGAATTGTGCGGGAGCGGGTTTATTGGGGGCTGGCGCATTGTTATCGTCGGCACGGCATTGATCACCAAAGCAAGGTGATCTGCGGGGAGGGAACGGAATGGCTGCCGCTTACGATTGTCTGAAATGTCCGGGATACTGCTGCTCTTATCCCGTGATTGCGCTCACCAAACGCGATGTCGAGCGCCTCGCCAAGCATCTCGGCCTGAGCGTCAAGGAAACGGAAAAGCGTCACCTTCGGTCGGACCACGGCTACAAGCGGATCATGAAGCGGCAGGACGATGAGCACTTTGGGCGGATCTGCCAGTTCTTCGACACAGAGGCGCGCAGGTGCACCGTCTATGAGGGACGGCCGCAGATCTGCCGCGACTTTCCGGCCGAGGAGCGATGCGGCTACTATGATTTTCTCGAGTTCGAGCGCCGCCACCAGGAAGACGACAGCCATGTCGCGGTGACGGATTCCAGCGCTTGGAAATGAGCCCATCAGGGGTGGCGGCGCGCGCTAGAGGAGTGACACGCCATGATCAAGCTGCATGGTTTTGGCCCCGCGTTCGGGCTGGCCGATCCGAGCCCGTTTTCGATGAAGGTGATGGCGTTACTGAAAATCGCGGAGCTGCCCTACGAAATGGCACCGGGAGATCCGCGCAAGGGCCCGAAGAAGAAGATACCGTGGGTGGTGGACGGGGACCGGGTCGTTGCGGATTCGACGTTCATTCAGCAGTACCTCGAAGAGCGATACGGCGTTGATTTCTATCCGGGGCTGAGTGCGCGCGAGCGGGCCGTTGCATGGTCGATCGAGAAGATGTGTGAGGAACACCTCTACTTCTGTCTTGTTCATGAGCGGTGGGCCAAGGATCAGAATTTCGACAAGGGGCCGCGCCGGTTTTTCGATGTGGTCCCCGCCGTGATCCGGCCGCTGGTTGTGTGGCAAGTGCGCCGCCAAGTCGTCGGGAAGGTCATCAACCAGGGCGTCGGCGGCCACAGCGATGCAGAGATCGTCGCGCTCGCGGCGCGCGATCTCGAGGCCTTGTCAGCGCTGATTGGCGAGAAGGAGTTTGTCTTCGACACGGGGCCGACGGCGACCGATGCGGTCGTGCACTCTTTCGTGGCCGGCGCGCTGGCGCCGTTTTTCGACGGTCCTTTGCGCCAGGCAGCCCTCGCTCATGACAACCTGGCCGCCTACGAACAGCGACTGACACAGCGTTGGTATTCGGACATTCCCGCCTGAGGCCCGGTCGGCCCGCCAAGGATGACCCGTTGTGAATGGCGGAGGCCTGATCAAGTCCCCCCGCCATCCCATTGTTAGGCCGGCACGTTAGTGTGCTACCTGATGTTACGGGCAATACCAGACCGGGCCGATTTCAAAGCAACCGCGGTTGCGCCAATTAGCCGGCCGGCCACGGCCACGGTGGCGACGGCCGCAGATCTGGACCTCGCGACCGATGTGGCGATGGCGGGCGCGCGTGTTCCAGCGCCGGATGGGGCCGGGACGGCATTCCCGGTGACGTGGACCATGGACGTAGACGAGCAGTCCGTCGGCGTGAGCTGCCGGATTGGTTGGAAGTTTGCTCGGGGCTGCTTGGGAAGAAGAGACGCCGAGGACGAGCACAAGTGCGCTGAACAGCGCGATGACGAGATTGCGCATGGATTTTCCTTGGCCGAAACGCTCCGATGCGGTTCGACGGGGTTTGTCTTCGAAAACACCACTACAATGCCGGGGATGGCAGCCTGTTCCCGCAGTTTGATTGGCGGAGATTGATCTGCAGCCTGGGCGCTCCAGCATCACTCCTTGATTGAGGCTGGAGTTGGGCTCGGCTCTATGCTGAGCGCGCATAACACTATCGTGTGTGGACCGCGTGCAATCAGCGCTCCGGGGCATCGCTGGGCGCGGCCATCGTGGCGCTCAGTCGATCAACGGCTTCAGCATAGTCCTGCATGAAATCGAAGACGACGGAACGCACCGATTGTTCGGTATTCATCAGGCCGACGGCCTGGCCGACGTAGTAGGTTGCGAGTTGTTGCGCCCCTTCGTGGCCGCCGGCCGCCAGGCGATCAATCTTGTCCATGACCGGGCGGCTGAGAAGACCCTGCAGCGGCATTGGCAGCGGGTCCGGCGCGCCCTCGCCGCTCCAGGCCTCGGTCCAGGCGGAGGTGAGCTGGCGCGTTGGCTTGCCGGTCCGCGATCGTGACCTGACGGTTTGGCGGGGCGAGGCTGCCAGCATCTTGGCCTTGACTGTCGGCGTGGTCTCGGCTTCCGCCGTTGTCAGCCACACCGAGCCACACCACGCACCGTCGGCTCCCATCGCCATGCACGCCGCCATCTGGCGGCCCGTTGCAATGCCGCCGGCGGCCAGGACATGGACGCCGGGGTAGTCTTTCACTGCCTCAATGACATCCGGGACGACGACCATCGTGGAGATCTCGCCGCAATGGCCGCCGGCTTCGGTGCCGGAGACAACGAGAAGATCGACACCGGCAGCAGCATGCTTGATCGCGTGCTCGCGGGCGCCGGTCAGCGCGCCAACCATGACGCCCTTGGCCCGGCACCGTTCGATGATGGCTTGCGGGGGGACACCGAGGGCGTTGACGAAGAGGGCGATTGGATGGGCGAAAGCAACGTCGAGGAGTTCGGCGGCGCCCCCCTCGCGCATGTTGTTGGTGTAGTCGGAGCCATATTTGCCGGACCACAGATCAGCCGTGTCGATGCCGTGGGCTTGGAGCAGCTTTTCGACGTGAGCGCGATGTTCGGGCGGTATTTCTGCTTCGAGATCGGCGGTGGTGAGGCCGGCCTCGCCCTTGTGCGCCATCTTGTTCGGGATCAGGAGGTCGATGCCGTAGGGCTTGCCGTCCACGCGTTCGTCGATCCATCTGAGGTCGATCTCGAGTTGTTCAGGCGTGTGCTGGACGGCGCCCAGGACGCCGATCCCGCCGGCCTTCGTCACTTCGGCGACGACATCGCGGCAATGCGAGAAGGCAAAGAGGGGGAAATCGATCCCGAGTTTGCGGCAGAGTTCGGAATTCATGAGGCGGCCTCGGTCTGGTTCCGGTTGGCATCATGCTCGCGCGATGGGCGGGCTTGTGCAATCGCGGATGCGATGGCGCCACGGTGCACCGCTATCCGGGTCAGATGTCCTGCTGGCGCGGATCAGGCACCCGGGTTGGCGGTTGCGGCGGCTTCATCGGGGGCCTCGGCGGGGCAATGATCTCAAGCGAGCGGCCGCCTTTTTCCTCGAGCGAGGGCCGCGAGAACGGGTTCTTCAGGATCAGCTTGCCCTTCTGTTTGACTGCGGCATCGTAGGTTTCCTGGAACTGTTCGGCATCCGACTGGCGCCATGGGAGGACGTAGAAGCCCGGCTTGGCGTAGCCCTCGACCTGGAGCCAGAGATAGATCGCGTGGCCTTCCTCGAGCTTGAGGCCAAGCACCTGGGCGGTTTCGGCATTGCGCTCGAACCAGGCGAAGTCGACGGGCTTGGGGCGGCTGAGAAGCGTTGTCAGGCTGGTATAGGCCAGCGGCACGAAGATCGCGGTCAGGATCACGGCTGCAACACGCAAGGCGAGGCGGCGCGGCGCCCAGATGGCGATGGCCGCCAGGATGGCGGTCACGGCCAGGGAGGCTGCGAAAAGGTAATAGACCGTGTCCATGTCCATCGTCCGTCCTCCGTCACGTCAGGTGCTCGTTATCCGAGATTCTTTTGGCCAGAAGCGGCGGTGGAGCGGGCCGCCTACTTGATGTCCCCGGGGCCGGGGCGCGTGATGAGATTGCGGCGCAGCGTCGAGACGCTGCCCTTGACGAGTTGGCCTTCGCCGGTGAGGCGGAAGCGGTAGGCGGTCTCTTCCTGATTTTGATAGCGCAGGTTCACCGTCGTCTGGAGAAGCTGCGAGGTCGAGCCATATTTCTCGCGGACCGCGACGACGGCCTTCACGGGGATTTCGACGCCGGGCGGCAGTTCGCCGTACATGTGGACGTTGACGATGTATTCGCCCTCGGGAATACCGCGCGAGAAGATCATCTCGTAGTTGCGGTTGGAGGCGTCGTTTTCAGCGCCGAGGTCATCGCGCAGCAGATTGAGGATGTTGTTGCCCTGGTTCCAGAACCCGACGGGGGCCTCGTTAGGCGCCTTGACCCAGAGGTCGACGTCGTAGGGCAGCTCATTGGGCCAGTGGATCTCGAAAATGACGTTGCCCGGCGGCTTATAATCTTCGGCATCGGTTTTGGCTTTGTGGATGTGGGGGAGGAGCATCACGACCATCGCGACGAAGCCGATCAGCGCCAGCAGGATGACATCGCGGAAGGTGGTGCCGGTGGTGTCGTCATCGAAATCGTCAAACGGCTCCATCGCCTGCCCCGTTATTGGCTTCTTCGCCGGTGGTGGCGCGTTCGAGGAGGTTGCGCATCAGCCGGACAGCGCCGTCACTCAGGATGCGCACGTTGACGTTCAGCCAGATGTTGAGCACCGCACCCAGCAGCGTCGTATAGAGCGCCACAGACATGCCGTTGATCAGTTCGGTGATCATGGGGGCGATCTTGTCGACGTCGCTGGTCGCGGCCGCATCGATGCCGGACAGCCCGATGATGAAGCCGATGACGGTCCCGATCAGGCCCAGGAACACAAGGGCGTTGGCGAGAAACCGGATCGCCCCGATCTGGTTCGCCGCTTCCATGCGCGCCATGTCCATCTCGAGAGGCCGTTCGCGGGCATCGACGCGGCGGAGGCGGTCGAGGCGATGGGCGACGTCGGCGGGAATGCGCTTGCCGCTGCCGAGCGCTGCAATCGCGGTGCTGACGTGAAAGATCCGGTATCCTGCAAGGGCGAGGCCCCACGCGAAGACTGCGGCGATGGCCAGCGCCATGATCCAGGTTCGCGGCTCCCAGAAACCATCAAGCCAGCCCTGAAGGTAGGCGGCCCATGTGAGACCCAGCGCTACGACGTTGACAAGGGCATAGCGAAGAAGCAGCGGATGGGTGCGATGCAAGCGGGGCTCCCCGGCGAATTGACTATTGGAGCGATTAGAGCCCAGGCGCTGGGCCGTGGCAACGACGCGTTTTGAGTAGTCAGGGCGTCACTTGAGTTGCTGATGCGCCAAATTGGCGCCCGCAACGCATGTGGTCTGTGGACAGTCGTTGACTTGTATCCTCGCGCGCGGTTGATCGTGGGCTAGAAATGAGCATTCGCAGCCGCCACAAGGGGCCGCGATGGCAGTCTGAGGGCGGGCACAAGCAGTGAAACGAACGAGATCATGAGCCACGACAGCAAAACCATCTCCGTCAGCGGGGCGCGCGAGCACAACCTCAAGGACGTCAACCTGACGATCCCGCGCGATGCGCTCGTCGTGTTCACCGGGCCTTTCCGGCTCCGGCAAGTCGTCGCTCGCGTTCGACACGATCTATGCCGAGGGCCAGCGGCGCTACGTCGAGAGTTTGTCGGCCTATGCGCGCCAGTTCCTCGAAATGATGCAGAAGCCCGATGTCGACCACATCGAGGGGCTCTCGCCTGCGATCTCGATCGAGCAGAAGACGACCAGCCGCAATCCCCGCTCCACCGTCGGCACCGTCACCGAGATCTACGATTATCTGCGCCTGCTTGTTTGCGCGCGTCGGCGTGCCCCACTCGCCCGCCACCGGCCTGCCGATCGAGAGCCAGACCATCAGCCAGATGGTCGACCGCATCCTCGAACAACCGGAAGGGACGCGGCTCTACCTGCTCGCGCCGATCGTCAAGGGGCGCAAGGGCGAGTTCCGCAAGGATCTGGCCGAGCTCATGAAGCGGGGCTTCCAGCGGGTCAAGATCAACGGCACGTTCACCGAGATCCCGGACGCGCCGAAGCTCGACAAGAAATACAAGCACGACATCGACGTCGTGGTGGACCGCATCGTCGTGCGCGGTGACATCGCCTCGCGGCTGGCCGACAGCCTGGAGACGGCGCTTGAGCTTTCCGATGGGCTCGCCATCGCGGAGTTCGCGGACAAGGAATTGCCCGAGAGCGCGACCAAGGGCGCCAACAAGTCCAAGAACGACACCCACGAGCGCCTTGTCTTTTCGTCGCGCTTTGCCTGTCCTGTCTCGGGCTTCACGATTGATGAAGTCGAGCCGCGGTTGTTTTCGTTCAACTCTCCCGCCGGCGCCTGCCCGACCTGCGACGGGCTTGGGACGGAGTTGAAATTCGAGGCGCAGCTCGTCGTGCCGGATGAAAACCTGTCGCTGCGCCAAGGCGCGATCCAGCCCTGGGCCAAGACCGGGGCCACGTCGCCCTACTACGAGCAGACGCTCGTTTCGCTGGCGCGTCACTTCAAGATCAAGATGTCGACGCCGTGGGGCGAACTTCCCCCCGAGGTGCGCGACGCGATCCTGTTTGGGACCGGCGATGAGGCGGTCAACTTCACCTACGAGGATGGTGTTCGCACCTACAAGAACGCGAAGCCGTTCGAGGGCGTCATCCACAATATCGAACGGCGCTGGCGGGAAACCGAGAGCCAATGGGTGCGCGATGAGCTTTCGCGCTATCAGGGCGACCATCCCTGCCAGGCGTGCGGCGGCTACCGGCTCAAGGACCAGGCGCTGTGCGTCAAGATCAGCGACCTGCACATCGGCGAAGTCGGCAATATGTCGATTGCGAAGGCGAATGACTGGTTCGCCAATCTTCCCGAGACGTTTTCGGCCAAGCAGAACGAGATTGCGTCGCGCATCCTGAAAGAGATCCGCGAACGGTTGCAGTTCCTGAACGATGTCGGGCTTGACTATCTGTCGCTGTCGCGCTCGTCGGGCACGCTGTCGGGGGGCGAGAGCCAGCGCATCCGCCTTGCCTCGCAGATCGGGTCCGGCCTCACCGGCGTGCTCTACGTGCTCGATGAGCCGTCAATCGGGTTGCATCAGCGTGACAACGAGCGCCTGCTCGCGACGCTGCGGCACCTGCGCGATCTCGGCAATACCGTCATCGTCGTCGAGCACGACGAAGACGCGATCCTTGCCGCCGACCATGTCGTCGACATCGGCCCCGGCGCCGGCGTCCACGGCGGCCAGATCATCGCGCAGGGCACGCCGGATCAGATCAAGGCGGCGCCGGAAAGCCTGACCGGCCAGTACCTCACCGGCAAACGCGAGATCAAGGTGCCGGAAAACCGGCGGCCGGTGAACCAGAAGCGGCAGGTCACCGTCGTCAAGGCAACCGGCAACAACCTCAAGGGCGTCACCGCCCCGGTGCCGCTCGGGCTGATGACCTGCGTCACGGGCGTCTCGGGCGGCGGCAAGTCGACGTTCCTGATCGACACGCTCTACAAGGCGACGGCGCGCAAGCTTTCGGGCGCGCGCGAACAGCCCGCCCCGCACGAGCGCATCGACGGCCTTGAACATCTCGACAAGGTGATCGACATCGACCAGTCGCCGATCGGGCGCACGCCGCGCTCGAACCCGGCAACCTACACCGGCGCCTTCACGCCGATCCGTGAATGGTTCTCCGGCCTGCCCGAAGCCAAGGCGCGCGGCTACCTGCCGGGCCGGTTCTCGTTCAACGTCAAGGGCGGACGCTGTGAGGCGTGCCAGGGCGACGGCGTCATCAAGATCGAGATGCACTTCCTGCCCGACGTCTACGTCACCTGCGACCAGTGCAAGGGCGCGCGCTACAATCGCGAAACGCTCGAGATCAAGTTCCGCAATAAATCCATTGCCGAGGTCCTCGACATGACGGTTGAGGAAGCCTGCGGCTTCTTCTCCGCGGTGCCCTCGATCCGCGACAAGATGGAGACGCTGCGCCGGGTCGGGCTCGGCTACATCAAGGTCGGCCAGCAGGCGACGACGCTGTCGGGCGGCGAAGCCCAGCGCGTCAAGCTTGCCAAGGAGCTCTCGCGGCGCGCGACCGGGCGGACGCTCTACATCCTGGATGAACCCACCACCGGGCTCCATTTCCACGATGTCGCCAAGCTGCTCGACGTCCTCCACGAACTGGTCGATGCCGGCAACACGGTCGCGGTGATCGAGCACAACCTCGAAGTCATCAAGACGGCCGACTGGATCATCGACCTCGGCCCCCTCGGCGGCGACGGCGGCGGCGAACTGGTGGTCGCGGGCACCCCGGAAGAAGTTGCGGCGACACCGGAGAGTTTCACGGGGCAGTTTTTAGCCGAGTTGCTGGCGCGGCGGGCGACGGCGAAGGGCAAGACGGCTGCGGCCAAGAAGAAGGCGCCGGCGAAGAAGAAGCGCGCCAAGGTGGCGGCTGCTGCGAAGAGCGAGAAGGGGGCGAAGAAAGTCGCTAACGCAAACGGTGGCAAACGTCGTCCTGCGCGCAAATCCGCATAATCCGAGGCCCGCACTCGTGCTGAGCTGGAAGATCACTTCTCCCACCTGCGGTCATGACGCGTGCGCATTTCCGGCCTAAAACACGCGCTGAGCACATGAACCACCCGGAGCCCGCCGATGAAACCGCTTTACCTGTCAGCCCTCACGCTTGCCGCCGCCGTCACGCTGGCGTTCACATCCCCCGCTGCGGCCCAAACGCCCTCTGAACTCTGCACCAAGGCCAACGAGGTCGTGAATACGCTCTCGAACATGGTGCCGATCGAGGTCGATGCCGTCACCAATACGACCGCCGTCGTCACCGACTGCGGCCAGACGCGGGTTCAGTTCACCCGCGCCGTCGACCTCAAGCTCGCCTCGATGGAAAAGGATTTCCGCGCGTTCCTGCAGAAAGCAGGACAACGAATATGCGTGCGGCGACGCGGCGCTGAAGGATCTCGTTGCCGCCGGCTGGACGGTGCGGTTTTCGTACCGGTTCCAGGGCGGCGCGCCGGTCGTGGTCGAGGCGAAGTGTGGGGGGTGATGGCGATGAAAGCACTTGCGATGGCTGTTGTCTTGTTTGGCCTTGCAACTGTACCAGCCATCGCCAATACGATCTCATTCCATTGTACTTTCGAGACTTTTTCGGATGAGAAGGCTGCAAGGCAAAAGCAAGATGAGGCGCTCGTCCTTCGCTACATGGTAGATTCGAAAAGCGGTAAGGCCTATTTAATTGGCAACCTCGGAAGCAGTGAAGTTAGTTTGACGATAGGTTCGCTAGGGTTGACTTTTGTCGAGAGGCTTCCGACCGGCGCGGTACAAATGACCACAACGAACAAGGCGACCAACAAAGCGGTGCACAGCCGTCATACGCTGTTCGAAGACGAACTATGGCCTTCTCAGTTCTATGGAAGCTGTACGGTTCGTTGATGCACGTCTGTTTAGCAGCCAACAGCAGGTGGAGCCGGGATCCAGGGCGGTTCACTCAGGCGCCGGCGTCTTCAACCTAAATGCACCGCCCACCCTCACAACCGTCATCCTCGGGCGTGTCCCGAGGACCCATCCATCGGCTGGGGCGGGCGTTGCCAAGATGGGCATGGCCTTGCCACGCGGTGCCCCACCCTCGACGCGCGTCGTGCGGCGACATGGGTCCTCGGGACACGCCCGAGGATGACAGAAGAGAGGCGGGTGCGTTTTGGCGAGGGCTCACACACCCGGCTCAGCGGTGAAGGGCGATGCATCACGGTCGTCCATTACCATATCGTTCAGCGCCGGGCTGTCGTCGCTCAGGCCCAGCCCGGCGTCTTCAACCTAAATGCACCGCGCACCCCCACAACCGTCATCCTCGGGCGTGTCCCGAGGACCTATCCATCGGCTTGGGCGGGCGTTGCCAAGATGGGCATGAGCTTGCCACGCGGTGCCCCACCCTCGACGCGCGTTGCGAGGTGACATGGGTCCTCGGGACACGCCCGAGTATGACAGAAGAGAGGCGGGTGCGTTTTGGCGAGGGCTCACACACCCGGCTCAGCGGTGAAGGGCGATGCATCACGGTCGTCCATTACCATATCGTTCAGCGCCGGGCTGTCGTCGCTCAGGCCCAGCCCGGCGTCTTCAACCTAAATGCACCGCGCACCCCCACAACCGTCATCCTCGGGCGTGTCCCGAGGACCCATCCATCGGCTTGGGCGGGCGTTGCCAAGATGGGCATGGCCTTGCCACGCGGTGCCCCACCCTCGACGCGCGTCGCGAGGTGACATGGGTCCTCGGGACAAGGCTACGGCTGTCCGGTTAAGTTGTCCGCGAAACGCGCACAACTACTATATTGGCGTCTCGATTCCATGATCGACCGTGATCCAGACGCGAAATCCCGACCGGCTTCGGCTCGTTCATTGTCCATTTCATTTCCCACACCCATCGTCATGGCCGCGCAGGCGGCCATCCACGGGCATGTCCAATCCCGCGGCTTATCGGGTCACTAAGTCGTTGCCGCGAAACATGTACTCCGTAGCCGGCGCCTCGTCTGCCGAGGCGCGCGTGGATGGCCGCCTGCGCGGCCATGACGGCGTGGGGAGGGGAAGCGCGGTCTAAGTCTAAAGCGTTCGAGTTAAACCAGACAGTCGTGGGACAAGCCCGAGGATGATAAACGAGAGGCGGGCGCGTTTCGGCCAGCGCTCACACGCTCGGCTCATCGGTGAAGGGCGAGACGTCGCGTTCGTCGAGCAGGATGTGGATCAGGGCCGGGCCGTCGACATCGCGGGCGGCTGCCAGCGCCCCGGCGAACTCTTCGGTCTTCTCCACGCGGAACGCGGGCACGCCGTAGCCCTCGGCGACCATCTTGAAGTCCGGGCTTTGCAGTCGCGTGCCGTAGATGCCCTCGGCGCCGAAGCGGCGTTTCTGCGAGACCAGGATCGAACCCCAGGCGTTGTTGTCACACAGGATGATCTTGATCGGCAGGTTGTGCTGGACGGCGGTGACGATCTCCTGGCCGGACATCAGGAAGCCGCCGTCGCCGACGAAGGCGATGACCTCGGCGCCGGGCAGCGCCAACGCCGCGCCAAGCGCGCCGGGGGCGGCATAGCCCATCGCGCCGGACATGGGACCGGCCTGGGTGTGGGGCTTGGTGAAGCGGTAGAAGCGGTGCACCCAGCGGGCGAAGGTGCCGCTGTCGCACAGGATGACAGTGTCATCGGGGACTTGCGCCTGGAGTTCGGTCACGATCGCGGACAGGTCCGTCTCGCCGTAGATCGTCAGCTTTCCGGGGCGCGCGAAGCGGTCGTATTCATCGCGGAACTTGTCGCGCCAGGCGAGGCGATCGGCGGAGGGGGCTGTGAGCGTCGGCGCAATCGCATCGAGCGAGGGGCCGCAGTGGGCGTTGATGGCAAGGTCGGCGCCCATGTTCGCGAGGGGGGCTGCGTCAGGGTAGATGTGAATGAGTTTGGTGTGCGGGCGCAGGAACGAGAATTCCTGGGTCGTGATCCCGTCGAGACGGGTGCCGGCTGCAATGATGAGATCGGCTTCGTCGAACAGGCGGGCCTGATAGGTGACGCGGTTGATCTCGAGGTGGCCGACGTAGGCTTCGTGGTCGTTCGGGAAGGTGTCCTGGCGGCGGTAGGCAGCGGTGACGGCGGCGCCACTGGCGGCTGCAAAACGCAGCAATGCGTCATGCGACTTTTCGAGCGAGATCATTTCGCCGGAGATCACGAGCGGGCGCTCGGCGGCGTCGATCATGGCCTTGGCTGTTTCGAGGCCGTGCTTATCGGGTGTCGTCGCGGCACTCATATCCACGCGGCGTGCGGTCACGGGGCCGGGGTCGCCGTCGGTGATGTCCTTCGGCATGACGACGATAACGGGGCCCGGCCGGCCGGACTTCGAGAGGGCCACCGCGTGCGCCGTGGTGCGGGCGACGTCGGCGGAATTCCGGGGCTCCAGGACGGCCTTGGCGATGGAGCCGAACATCATCTGGAGGTCGATTTCCTGGAACGCCTCGCGGCCGCGCGATGAGTTCGGGACCTGGCCGATGAACAGGACCATCGGGGTCGAGTCCTGGGAGGCGGTGTGGACGCCGATCGAGGCGTTCGTCGCGCCGGGCCCGCGGCTGACGAAGCCTGCCGCGGGCCGTCCGGTCAACTTGCCGTAGGCCTCGGCTGCGAACGTGACGCCCTGCTCGTGGCGCGGCGTGATCAGGCGCATGGAATTCTCGTTGCGCTTGATGGCCTCGAGGATCGGCAGATAGCTCTCGCCGGGAACGGAAAAGGCGGTATCCACGCCGCACGCAATCAAGGTTTCCACGAGGGCGTCGCCACCACGCATGTCTGTCGTCCTTCAGGTTTGTTCGTCTTTTGCGTCCCGCACCAGAGCGGCGAAGCGGCGCGTTCGTCAAGCAGGTATGAGATGGCCGCGCCGCCCGGTGAATTTCACGGCGCCTGGTGCGGGAAACAGTTTCAGCGAGGAAACACTTGCGGAACACAAGTGGAACATATATGAGTTTGCTGGCTACCGATGGGGTGGCTAATCCGCGTGTTCGGCCTCGTTGCGCCGATCGCCGCCAGTGGGATTGAAGGCATGCTGACCCAGAAGCAGAAAGACCTCCTGATGTTCATCAACGAACGCCTCAGCGAGACCGGGGTGCCGCCCTCGTTCGATGAGATGAAGGATGCGCTTTCGCTCAAGTCGAAGTCCGGGATCCACCGGTTGATTACAGCGCTTGAGGAGCGCGGCTTTATCCGCCGCCTGCCCCACCGTGCCCGGGCGCTGGAAGTTCTCAAGCTGCCAGGCGGCGATAGCGACAATCGCGGAGCGGCAGAACCCGGCCCCGGCCTCAGGCTGATCGAAGGCGGCAAGTCGCAAAAGCCGCGAAACCGTCGCGGCACCGCCCAGCAGCACCATCGTCAGCGACAGCACCGTCTCGGTTCCCGTGATGGGACGGATTGCAGCCGGGGTGCCGATTTCGGCGATCCAGGATCACACCCACGACATCGCCTGTCCGCCCGATCTGCTGACGAACGGCGAACATTTTGCGCTGGAGGTGCGCGGCGACTCGATGATCGACGCGGGCATTCATGATGGCGACACGGTGGTCATCCGCCGGTGCGACAGTGCCGAGAACGGCGCGATCGTGGTCGCGCTCGTCGAAGAGGAAGAGGCGACGCTGAAGCGGCTGCGCAAGCGCGATGGCGGCATCGAGCTCGAGGCGGCGAACCCGGCCTATGAGACACGGCGTTTCGGGCCGGATCAGGTCCGCGTGCAGGGGCGGCTGGTCGGTTTGATCCGGCGATACTGAGGGAAGCTGCGCGGCACGCTGGCAGCCGTTGGCTGCGACG
Source organism: uncultured Alphaproteobacteria bacterium (assembly GCA_963696075.1). Taxonomy (GTDB): domain Bacteria; phylum Pseudomonadota; class Alphaproteobacteria; order Rhizobiales; family Hyphomicrobiaceae; genus CAJQQK01. The sequence continues at coordinate 355,502 of CAVOJD010000009.1, forward strand.
TGATTGCGCCGCTTCAGTTGCGCCATCTGCCCCAGTAGAGCGGATAGCCATCCTGCCATTCCGGGTCGAGGGGATCGGGTAGGTCAACGTCCGGTGGCGGGGTTGCGGGGTGGTCAGACGTCGCGCTGCGCCTGCCAGACTGATAGCGGACTTGCCAATACCGTTGTCTGGCAGCCTCAAGGCCGGCGCGGGTCCAGGGTCTGACACCCCGATATTGCTCGACATTCGTCAGCTCGAATGACTGGTCCGGCCTGAGCGTGATTGCGTGGGCGCCGTCGCGGGCGAGGCTGGCGCGATCCAGGACCACGGCGGTGGTGGCGCAGCCTGGGGGGCGCGGGAAACTCAACACGATAATGGCGGCGCGTTGGCAATCATCAATCAGCGCTGCGGGGCTTCGCGGTACGGCGAGGATCATTTCCCCGAGCTTTGATGTGCAGCCAGCGAGATCACAGCGAAAGCCTGCGCGTTGCTGCGCCTCGGCGGGCGTGCGGGTGTCGCCATCCGCCTCAAGCCAACGGGTGAGGGTAAAGGTGGTTCCCGGTGCATCGAGTGCGCTGAGGCGGCCCTCATGGCGAATGGCGACGAGATGGCCCTGGTCGCCGACGAGGACATCGGGGGCCGGCACGTCGGTTGCGATGATGGCGCCTGCGAGGATCACCGGCAGACCGAGCCAGCGCCAGGGGTTGCGCCAGAGGCAGAGCCAGAGGCCGCCGGCGAGCATCACCAGCAGGGCGCGTTCGGAGAATGCGGGGACCGCGAAGACGGCGCCCGGCCAACTCGCCACCCAGCGCGCTGACAGGTTCATGCCTTCGATGCCAAGCCCCATCAGGGCCAGGGGATAGGCCTCGAGGGAAAATGGCATGGCGAGGAAGGCTGCGAGGGCTGCGGGCATCACGACGAGATTGGAGAGGGGGACGGCCATCAGGTTGGTTGCGATGGCGTAGGTCTGGGTGTGATGGAAGTGGAATGCGGCAATCGGCCCGGTCGCGAGGCCTGCCAGGATGGTGGTTGCGATGGTTGCGCCGGTGAACAGCCAGATGTTGTGCAGCCACTTTGCCGGGCCGCCATCCGGCGGCGGCTTGATCAGGCCGAGGCGGCGCCTGCGATCCTGACGATTGCGATAGTATTCGTAGCCTGTGACGAGCGCGGTGACGGCCGCGAATGAGAGTTGGAAGCCCGCGTTGAACAGGCTTTCGGGTGCAACGATGAGGATGGCGAGGGCCGCCATGGCGACGTTGCGCAAGGCGAGAGCGGGCCGGTCAACCAGGATCGCCAGGAACATGATGACGATCATGATGAAGGAGCGCACGGTCGCGTGGGCGCCGCCTGAAATGAGGAGATAGGCCAACGCTGCGATTGCGGCGGCGACGGCTGACCATTTCTTGATCGGGTAGCGCAGTGTGATCGCTGGGAAAGCTGCGAGACAAAACCGCAACGCGAAAAACACCGAGCCACCCATGATGGCCATGTGGAGGCCGGAGATCGAGAGGATGTGGTAGATGCCGGCATCGCGATAGGCATCGTTTGTCGCTGTCGTGATGGCGCCGCGTTCCCCGGTCATTAGTGCCTTGGCGATCGCGCCAACTTCTCCAGGTAACGCGCGCTCAATCCGCTGGCCAATCCGGCGGCGCAAATCTTCGAGACGAAGGACGATGGCCGACAGCCCGGACGCGGGTCGGGCGGTGCCGTCCGACGTTGCCTGTTCGATCGGCGCGGAAGTGAACGCGATGGCGCCGATCCGGGCAAAGTAGTTCTGACGCGCAAAGTCGTAACCGCCGGGACTGACGGGGGCGGATGGCGGGCGCAGATCGGCGGTCAGGCTAATCGTGTCGCCGATGGCGAGCGTTTCGGGTGCGCTGCGCTGATAGACAACGATGCGCGCCGGGGTGAGGTCCGCCGGCAGGCGCGCTATGTGGACCGCCTCAAGCCAGATCCGGCGGCCGCCATCCGCCCGGCCCTCGAGGCCTGCGATGCGCCCGGAGAGTTCCGCCTTTGTCATCGCCACGGGCAGGACGGGGGCGCGAACCCATTCGGTGCGCAGTTTCGCAACCGTGAACCCTGCGGCCGCGATGAGCACGCTTGCGGTCACGAAACGAAGCGGGGCGGCGCGGTCGCGGGCGCGCGAAAGGATGGCGTAAAGTGACGCGACAGCGGCGATCGACAGGAGACAGATCAACAAGCGCGGCTCGTAGGGCAACCGGAAATAGCCGGTTATGCCGATCGCAAAAGCGACTGGCACCCAAAGAAACCAGCGCTCGCGCTCGGCGTGGAGCGCGGATAGCGGCCACGATACGACACGTTGCAAAACGGTTGGCGCAGGCGTGTGGTCTCGCAATGCGATCAGCGACATGAAGGGGCCGGACGGTGGGCGGTTTGGGTTTTTCCTCGCCAGCGAGCCTAATGGTTTTGGCGGTGGGGTAAAGCGAGAGCATTGGGCGCATTGGGTTGGCTTGTCCCTGAGTTGGGACCGTCGGGGCGCATGCTTGGCGCCGCCGTGGCCCTTAACGGGGGCGGGCGGCTGTGATAGCACGAGCGCGGCCCGCATTCGGCCACGTCACAGGAACGAGACAGATTTCATGAGCGACAACAGCCCCATCACAACGCGGTTCGCCCCCTCGCCGACCGGCTTTCTCCACATCGGGGGCGCGCGCACGGCACTCTTCAACTGGCTGCTCGCGCGGCGCATGGGCGGGCGCTATCTGGTGCGGATCGAGGACACCGATCGGCAGCGTTCGACGGATGCGGCGATCGAGGCGATCAACAGCGGGCTCGACTGGCTGGGGCTCGGCCCTGACGAAGCGCCGGTGTTCCAGCACGCGCGCGGTGATCGCCATCGCGACGTGGTCGAGACCCTGCTGGCCACAGGCAATGCCTACCGGTGCTATTGCACGGCGGAGGAACTACAGGCCATGCGGGAGGCGGCGGAAGCGGAGGGGCGCCCGCCGATCTACGATGGACGCTGGCGCGACCGCGATCCAGCCGAGGCGCCGGCCGGCGTCAAGCCTGCGATCCGGCTGAAGTCGGCCGAGAGTGGTGAGACCATCATCGATGACATGGTGCAGGGTTGCGTGACGTTCCAGAACGCCAACCTCGACGACCTGATCATTCTGCGCAGCGACGGCACGCCAACTTATAATCTCGCCGTCGTTGTCGATGATCACGACATGGGGATCACGCATGTTCTGCGGGGGGTGGATCACCTGACGAACGCTGCCCGGCAGGCCCAAATCTATAAGGCGATGGACTGGGAGATCCCGGTTTTCGCACATGTTCCGCTGATTCATGGACCCGACGGCGCGAAGCTTTCGAAACGCCACGGTGCGCTTGGGGTCGAGGCCTATCGCGCCATGGGGTATCTGCCCGATGCGCTGAAGAACTATCTGGTCCGGCTCGGCTGGTCGCATGGTGACCAGGAGGTCTTCTCGGAGGCCGAGATGATTGCGGCCTTTGGGTTCGAGGGGCTTGGGAAGTCACCCGCCCGGTTCGATTTTGCGAAGCTCGAAGACCTCAATGGACAGTACATCCGCAAGAGTTCTGATCATGACCTGATCGGCCATATCAAGGTGCTGTTGGGCGATATCGAAGAGGGCGCCGATCTGGCCCAGAAATTCGAGCGCGTCGGGTGGGACAAGCTTGAGGCGTTCATGCCGCAGATCAAGGAACGCGCGAAGACGCTGCTGGAGCTGATCGAGGGCGCCCGGTTCCTAATTGATGAACGCCCCCTCGCCTACGACGAGAAAGCCCTGAAGCTGCTGGACGACGCAGCCCGGAGCCGGCTTGGCGCCTTGCGCGGCGCATTGGAGCAATGTGATCCGTGGACGGCCGAAGCGGTCGAGGCGGTAATCCGTGAATTCGCGAAAACTCACGATCTCAAGCTTGGCATGGTTGCACAGCCATTGCGTGCGGCCATGACCGGGCGGACCGTCTCGCCGACGATCTTCGATGTAATTGCGATTCTGCCGCGCGAAGAGGCACTCGCGCGCCTTGACGACGTGGCAATTGCCTAAAGTTTTGGCACGGCGTGTGATTTCCGCTCCGTGATGACCGGCATGCACTGCGACAGCTGACATACCGCGTTGCACAACGTATACTGGGACGACAATTTGGCAGTTCCGCACCAATCCGGTCGCCGACCTGCCCGCATTTCTCGCATGGAAAGGGACCGCTTGATGAATGTGCACGACACGCCCGGCAAGGCCGCCACACTGACCGTCAACGGTAAGGACCCTCAGCTTCCGGTTCGCTCCGGCACGATCGGCCCTGACGTTATCGATGTTACGCGTCTCTACCGCGAAACAGGGTGCTTTACATACGATCCGGGTTTCACATCGACCGCGAATTGTAGTTCGAAAATCACCTATATCGACGGCGACGAAGGGGTTCTCCTCTATCGCGGTTACCCGATCGATGAACTGGCGCAGGGCTCGAATTTCATCGAGATCTGCTATCTGCTGCTCCACGGGGAGCTGCCCAACAAGGCACAGTTCGAGGAATTCGAGAGCACGATCACGAACCACACGATGGTTCACGAGCAGATGACCCGGTTCTTCACCGGCTTCCGCCGGGATGCGCACCCGATGGCGATCATGGTCGGCACGGTCGGCGCGCTGTCGGCGTTCTATCACGACTCAACCGACATCAATGATCCGAAGCAGCGCATGATTGCGTCACACCGGATGATCGCAAAGATCCCGACGATCGCCGCCATGGCGTTCAAGTACTCGATCGGTCAGCCGTTCATCTATCCGCGCAACGATCTCGATTACACGTCGAACTTCCTGCAGATGTGTTTCGCGGTGCCGTGTGAGCCCTACCGGATCGACCCGGTGCTCTCCAAGGCGCTTGACCGGATCTTCATCCTGCATGCCGACCACGAGCAGAATGCATCGACCTCGACGGTGCGGCTGGCAAGTTCGTCAGGCGCCAACCCGTTCGCGTGCATCGCGGCCGGCATTGCGTGCCTTTGGGGTCCGGCACACGGGGGCGCGAATGAAGCCGCGCTCAACATGCTCGAAGAGATCGGTGACGTCTCCAACATCCCCGAGTACATCCGCCGGGCCAAGGACAAGGACGATCCGTTCCGCCTGATGGGCTTTGGCCACCGCGTCTACAAGAACTACGACCCGCGCGCCAAGGTGATGCAGCAGACCTGTCATGAAGTGCTCGACAGCCTCGGCGTCCGTGAGGAGCCGTTGTTGCAAGTTGCCATGGAACTCGAGCGGATCGCACTTGAGGATGAGTACTTCGTCGAGAAGAAGCTTTATCCCAACATCGACTTCTATTCCGGCATCACGCTGCGCGCGATGGGCTTCCCGGTCTCGATGTTCACGGTGCTGTTCGCGGTTGCCCGGACCGTCGGGTGGATCGCACAGTGGAAAGAGATGATTGAGGATCCGGAGCAAAAGATCGGCCGGCCGCGGCAGCTTTACATCGGCCCGGACCAGCGTTCATTTGTGCCGCTGGACCAGCGCTGATCGCGTAACGTGTGCGCGGCTTGTTCTGAAGAGTTGTAAAAATTGCGACGCCCGGGCCTCACAGCCCGGGCGTTTCTACGTCCGGCTTGCCTCAGGCATGGGGTTTGGCGACGGCGGATGCCGCGTATCGCATGACGACGTCGGCTGCCAGGGCGCTTGGACTTGCCGCGTCGATCTGCATGCGTTCATCGATCCGCTTCAGGGCTGCGAGCTGGGCTGCACGCTCAGGCGTTTCCTTGAGAATGAGGTCCATGGCGCCGGCGAGCTTTTCAGCGGTGCAGTGTTCCTGGAGAAACTCCGGGAAGGCGTTCTCGTCGATGATGAGGTTTGCCAGAACCACCGATGGCACCTTGATCAGGCGCCGCAAACGGGCAGTAAACTCGTCGACACGATATGCGACGACCATCGGGGTTGCCGCCAGTCCCAATTGCAGGGTGACCGTGCCGGAGGCGGCGAGAGCGGCGCGGGCGAGGCGGAACGCTGCGAACTTGGCTTCATCCCCCTCGATGATGTGGACGGGTTCGGGCCAGCCGCTCGCCAGCTCGCTCACCCGGTCACGCAGATGGGGCACGACCGGCATCAGGATTTCGAAGTCGTGCCCCATGCCGCGCAGGCTTGCCAGCGTCTCGGTGAATATCGGCATCAGCGGTTCGATTTCGCTTCTGCGGCTGCCTGGCAGGACGACGATCGGGGTCTTCTTCGGATCGAGGTCCAGCTTCTTGGCCCAGGTATCGGTGTCGATCGCCTTGATCCAGGTTCGGCGTTCGGCAAGCGGGTGGCCGACGTAGGTGGCGGGGGGGCCGCCGAGGCGCTCGAGGGCTGCCGGTTCAAATGGCAACAGGGCGAGGACGTGGTCGATGAAGCGGGCCATGACTTTCGCGCGCCCCTGACGCCAGGCCCACACGCTCGGGCAGACGTAATTGATGATCGGGGTGTGGGGGAGGCTGCGATGCAGGCGACGGGCGACGCGGTGGGTAAATTCGGGCGCGTCGATGATCACGATCACGTCCGGCTTGGCCGCAAGGCCGGCGCGGACGGTGCGGTAGACGCGGTTGGTCAGGCGCGGCAGCGCGCGCAGAATGGCACCAGGCCCCATCACGGCGATGTCGCCAAGGGGAAAGAGCGAGGTCAGGCCCTGGGCCTCCATGTCCTCGCCGCCGACACCCAGGAAACGGACCTGGCCCTTACGACGCCGGGCGAGTTCAGCCATCAGGCCCGCGCCGAGGGCATCGCCTGAGTGCTCGCCGGCAACAATGAAGACGGTGAGTTCGTCATGCTCGCGGGGGCTGACGCTGTTTGGTGAGGCGGGCGTGGGGCCTGCGTCGAGACCGGCGCCCGCAGCTGCACCTTGCGGGAAGGGGGCAGAGCTGCGGCGCAAGCGGGTCAGGAGGCTTTCTTTGCGCGCGCTCATTGGCGTTCCAGCATGTAGAGGTTCATGGCGCGGGCCCGATCGATCAGTTCGCTGCGGCGTTCACCCGCACCGTGGATTATCGTGAAAGCGATGCCGGCAATGGAGGTCTCAGTCAATGCCTCAAGGTCCGCGGGCAAGAGGTGCTCCTTTGGGCCGAGGACAAGCGTCACGTTGCGACGTCGGCGCGTGCCATCGCCCCATTGTCCGATATCCTGCGTTCGTTCGAGAAACGCTTGCAGTGGTTCATCGACGTTGATGGCGAGCACGTGCTGGCGGGCAACGAGGGCGGCGCGGGCGCTGGCGAGAGGGGCCAGATCCTCGATGAGTGCGAGGCCGAGCTGGGCATTATGGCGCGCTTGTTCGCCGGGGCGCAGGGGGCCGACGGGGGTGAGGGCAATGGCGGCTGCGCGTGCAGTGATGTCCAGAGGTGGCTTCGAGGGGGCGGGGTCCAGGTCGAGGCCAACGATCGCCATCGCGTTGCGTTCAGCGATTTCGAACGCTTCGGATTGGGCAACAATGAGGGTTCGGCCCGCCTCAACCGCCATCAGGCTCACGTTGCTGGCGGCTGCTGCGCGGACGGTATCGGGACCGATCGTTGGCAGATCGAGGCGCAGGTCCTGGCCGGGTTTGCTGGTCTTGACGAACACGCGGCGGCGATGGGTCTGGCCGATACGCTTGAGCAGACGGTCGGTGCCCTCCGCTCCCTCGATAGCTGCGAGGGCACCGTGATCGACGATGACGGCCTGGCCGACGTCATAGGGTGCAAGCAACGCGATGGCACGCCGTCCGAGGTGGGCTGCCTCGAGGTCCGCCTGTTCGGGCGTACCGGTGAGTGCTGCGGGTGGCGCGACAAGACGGGGGGCGACTTCAGCGGCGCTGCGGACGGTCAGGCCCTGGCCTTCGAAGAACCGGGCGATGCGGCGCATGACGCTATCATCGCCGCCACGCATGAGGCTGAGGATGGTCGGGAGGTGGCGTAGAAAGCCCAAGTCGATGCGCAGGCGCAGAATGTCGGGACGGCGGACGTAGCCAGCGATGACCATTTCGCGGGTGCCATCGCGTTTCAGCGCCGCCAGCATGGCGCCGAGCTGGCCGAGCGCGACCGGTGTTACGTCGAAGGCGGTGAAATCACCGTCGGCGATGCCGGCAATGGCGACAATATGGGGTTGGGCGCCGGCGCGACGCAGCTCCTGGGCAATCTCAGCCGGCAACTGGCCGCCGCCTGCCAGGACAGCGATCTGTTTGCCGGCGAACTGGGGGGCGGACCGGGGGCGTTGCAGGCCGCCAGCTTTGGCGGTGTCTGTCAGATCAGGGCTCACCGCCGGTGCGCGGAATGCAGAGCGAGCGCTTGCCGCCCTCGCGGATGAACTCAAGGATCTCGGCGACGATGGGGTGTTCGCCGTAGGTGTCGGAAACGTCCGCGACCCGCTCGGCCAGGGTGCCTTCCTGGGCGAACAGGGCCCGGTAGGCGCGGCGGAGATCCTGGACGGCCTCGCGGGAGAAGCCGCGGCGTTGGAGGCCGACGAGATTGAGGCCTGAGAGATGGGCGCGATTGCCGAGCGCCATGCCATATGGGATCAGGTCGTTTTCGAGCCCCGACATTCCGCCGACGAAGGCGTGGGGGCCGACGCGCGCGAACTGGATGACGGCCGCGCCGCCCCCAAGGATCGCGAAATTGCCGACATGGCAGTGGCCGGCCAGCATGACGTTATTCGAGAAGATGACGTTATCGCCGACGATGCAATCATGGCCGACGTGGGAATTCGCAAGAAAGGCGCAGTTCGAGCCGATCGTCGTGGTCATGCCGCCGCCAGCGGTGCCGGGGTTCAGCGTCACGCCTTCGCGGATGATGACGTTATCGCCAATCGTGAGGGTGGACTCTTCACCGCGATACTTCAGGTCCTGCGGCTGATGGCCAACGGAGGCAAAGGGGTAGATCCGGGCCGCCTGACCAATGGTCGTGCGGCCGGCCACAACGGCGTGTGATATGAGCTCGCAACCATCCCCCAGCGTGACGTGCGGGCCGACCATGCAATAGGGGCCGATCCGGCAGTCGTCGCCGAGGCTGGCACCGTCCTCGACGATCGCGGTTGGGTGAATGGCTGGGCTATCCGGCATGGAGGTGATTGGTCTCCGGGGTGTCGACGATCATGGCGCTGACCTCGGCCTCGGCAACGGTCTGTCCGTTGACCTGGGCATCGCCACTGAACCGCCATGCGCGTCCGCGGCTGCGGATCTTCTTTACGTGATAGAAGAGTTGATCACCCGGCACCACTGGTTTGCGGAATTTTGCTCGGTCGATCCCCATGAAATAGACCAACTGAGGCTTATAGCTCTCACCAAGGCTGTGGACGCAGAGCGCGCCGGCCGTCTGGGCGAGCCCCTCGATGATGAGTACACCCGGCATGACGGGAAAGTCGGGAAAGTGGCCCTGGAAGAAAGGTTCGTTGATGGTCACGTTCTTCAGGCCGACGGCGCTTTCGTCACGATCCATATCGAACATGCGGTCGACGAGAAGAAACGGATAGCGGTGCGGCAACAGCTTCATGAGGCGCGCAATGTCAGCCGTCGCAAGCGCGTTGTCGGGCGCGTGATGATCGTTCATTTGGTCTTCTCTCTTCGCTCGTCCAAACCACACACAGGCCGCGTGGTGCGTCACATACCGCCCGACTGATCAACTCTTCCCGCCATTTTCACTGCGGCCTAGCCGTTGAATGACTGCCTGTTCGCGCAGCCATTGCCGGTAGGGTCGACCGGGCGTGCCGCCCATGCGGGCGCCAGGAGGCACGTCGCCGGTCACGTGGCAGGTTCCTGCAAGCTGCGCGCCATCACCGATTTTAAGGTGACCAGCGGTCCCCGTCTTGCCGCCCATAAGGACGAAATCACCGAGTTCCGTGGAACCTGCGAGGCCGCTGAGTGCCACGATAACGCAATGGCGCCCGATAATGGCGTTGTGCCCGATCTGGACGAGATTATCAATTTTAGTGCCCTCACCGATAATAGTATCGTTAAGGGCGCCCCTATCAATGGTTGTATTGGCGCCAATTTCGACATCATCCTGGATGATCACGCGGCCAATCTGAGCGACCTTCAGGTGGCCCTTGGGGCCCATCGCGAAACCAAAGCCGTCCTGGCCAATCGAGGCGCCGGGATGAAGGCGGACCCGGCTGCCGACCAGGGAATGGATCAGCGTCACCCGAGGACCGATATAGCTGTCGCGGCCGACACAGCAGCGATACCCGATGATCGCGCCGGAACAAACGCGCGTGCCGCTGCCGATCTGGGCTTCGGGGGCGACGATGGCGCCAGGCTCGATGATGGCCCCCTCTTCGATGATCGCCGAGCGGGCGACGGGGCCTTCATCGTGGTCGCCGTAGACCCTGGAATCATGACTGCCCGGATAGAGGAGGCTCAGAAGATGGGCAAAGGCGTGATAGGGCTCGTCGACGATGATTGCCGTCGTGGCCGCTGGCACCTTATCCGCGAGGGCGGGGGCGACCAGGCAGGCACCGGCCTGCGTCACCTCGAGGTCACGGATATAGCGCCGGTTGCTCAGAAAGGATGCGTCCTCCGGGCCAGCGCTCTGTAGGGTCTTGATATCACTCAGGGTGCGGTCGGCCGGGCCACGGCAGGTGCCGCCGACATGGTCAGCAATGGCAGCGGCCGTGAAGGGCCCCGACCGCTCAAAGAAACCAGGGTGCTGCATGGTGTCATCCCTTGCCAACGGGGCGCGGCTGGGACGCACCCAGCACGTCGTCAGCCGGCTACGGTGCCGGTTGCCAGATCGAACCGTGGGTTGGCGTGTGCGCCCCTAAGGTAGCGACGCTCTATCACGACCAATCCCACGCCCCGTGAGACGCTTTGGAATCGCGCCGGCATAAATCGAAAAGGCTGATCCGGCGCTTGGATACGGGGCGAGCATAGCGCCGTCGCTGCGGTGGTAAAGGGCGGAATTGCTGTTCGCGACACGCGATTGGCATTTACGCACTTTCAATTGTGCCCGGGACCATGAGGGGTCCAGCCATCGGCACAACCCCGAGACAGCATCGCGCCTTGCGCTGTGATGGGCTAGGCCTTGCCTTTAGAACTTTGTCGAGGCGCCGAAGCGGAACCGCTGGATCTCGTCGTAGTTTTCCTTGGCCAGCGGGAAGGCATAGTCGAAGCGAAGCGGTCCGAGTGGCGAATTCCAAAGAATGCTGGCACCTACGGACGCGCGGACGGAGTCATCATCAACCAGTAGGGCTGCATCCTGGGCGCCCTCGGCGGCATCGAAGAGCGAGCCGGCATCGGCGAAGAACGCACCGCTCATACCCAGTGTTTCCGACAGGAACGGCAGCGGGAAGCGCACTTCCGCGTTTGCCGCCCAGTAGGTCTTACCACCAAGCGCGTCACGGTTGGGCGAGCCGATGTCGCGCGGGCCGTAGCCGCCCTTGTCGAAGCCGCGGATCGTCTCGCCGCCCCTATAGAAGACGTCCAGCAGGCGAACATCGTCACCGCCCCAACCCTCAATGTGGCCGGCCACAACCCGGCCAACCAGGGTCACTTTCTCAAACAGAGGATAATAGGCGCGGCCTTCACCCTGAACCCGGACGTACTGGACATCACCACCGAGCCCGGCAAAGTCCGCTGAGGCCGACAGATAGACACCCTTGTTTGGATTACGCGGGTGATTACGATTGTCATAGGTCAGCTGCGCACCGACCATTGACGTAATGGCGGTCCCCTCTGCATTCCGGATCGGAAGCGAAGCATTGTTGCGTACGTCGAAAATCTCGTCGCGACTGATCGTGTAGTTCATCGACATCCAAATGTTTTCAGACAGTGGAAAGCCGATGCGCGGCGAGAAGCCGGTTTTGCGCGTCTTGTAGGAGGACGAACTCGTCAAATCGAGCTCTTTGTGGAAGACGTCGAAACCGGCCGCGATATTCTTGTCCAGGAAGCGGGGCTCAGTGAAGCTCAGGTCGATCTGGAGGCGCTCGAGGGAACCGCCAAGTTTGAGGCGCAGGAACTGGCCATTGCCCATCAGGTTGCGTTCCGTGATGGCGACGTCACCGATGACACCTTCAGACGTCGAGTAACCGGCGCCGAACGAGAGTTCACCGGTCGGTTGTTCGGTGATCTGAACGAGAATGACAATCCGGTCCTGGGCGCTGCCGGGACGGCGCTCGATCTTCACATCCTTGAAGAAACCCAGTTCCTTGATGCGTTTTTCGGCGCGCTCAACGAGCAGCGGATTATAGGCATCCCCTTCAACAAGGCGGAATTCACGCCGGATGACCTTGTCCTTGGTGCGAACGTTGCCCACAATGTCGATGCGTTCGATATAAACCCGAGGGCCTTGGTCGATGACGTACGTCAGATTGATCAACTGTCCGACAGGATCGCGGTCAGCGCGCGGACGGACACGAACAAATGCGAACCCCTGGGCGGCGGCGGCCAGCGTTACAGCTTCGACCGATTGCTCGATGTAGGCGGCGTTGAAGGTCGCGCCTTCGCGGGTCAGCAAGGCACTGCGAAAACCCTCGGCTTCGAGTTCGGCCAGTGAATTCTCGAACCGAACATTGCCGAAGCGGTAGAGCGGACCCTCATCGATAATGAAAGTGATGATGAAGCCGGAACCGTCGCGGTCAAGCTCAGCGTTTGCGGCGGTCACCTGGATGTCAGCGTACCCATTCTTCAGGTAGTACTGGCGAACCAGTTCCTGATCGAGACGCAGGCGATCCTGATCGTAGGCAGCCGCCCCCTTGATCCAGTCCAGCCAGGATGACTGGCTGGTCGAGATGATGTCGCGAAGCTGGGAATCGGAAAATGCGCGATTGCCGATAAAGTTGATGCTCTTGACCTTGGTCTCGTTGCCTTCGTCGATTTCGAAGACCAGATTCACGCGGTTCTGGTCGAGTTCGATGATCTTCGGTTCAACCGTCGCGGAATAGCGGCCCTGGCGCTGATAGACATCAAGAATTCGCTGGGCATCCGCCAGCGCGCGGGCGCGCGTGTAGACAGAGCGGGATTTCAGGCGGACTTCGCCTTGCAGCGTTTTGGTGTCGATCTCGTCGTTGCCTTCGATCGCGACCTTGCTGATCACGGGGTTCTCGATCACCGTGACGACAACGGCGCCGCCGTTGCGGGTGATCTGGACGTCGGCAAACAGACCGGTCTCGAACAGCGAGCGCAGAGACGCGTTGACCCGAGATGGGTCGTAGGCATCGCCAACCGTGAAATCGAGGTACGAACGGACTGTTTCGGGTTCGACACGGCGATTGCCGACGACCTGAATGTCGCGAACGACACCTTGTGCATGCGCCGAACCCGCACCGACGATCGCTGTCATGACTTGTCCCCCCAGGACAGTCACAAGCGTCAGCACGGCGATCTGCAGAAATCTGCTAGCGCCTTTAATTGCGGTAGGCATTCTTGCGTTTGCCCTTCTGTGCCGATCCCCCAGAGCACAGACCATTCATCGGCTCGAACGGTCTGGGCGCACCTACGTTCAGATCGCCTAAAGCCCTGTGATTTCGGGCAATTTGAAGGCGAGTAGATACGTTAACGCAGGTGTAACTGTTTACCGATTCCGAGCCGAATTTGGAAGTGGCAGATATGTGTCACTGGCTTTGATTCTGTTGTGTTTCAATGTCCAACCAGCGCGCGACGACGCCGCGATCATTCCACGTCGCGAACACCATCAAACTGATCACAAGGGCAAATCCGATCTTGAAGCCGTACTCCTGGGTGGTCTCGCTCAAAGGACGGCCGCGGACGGCTTCGATGGCATAGAAGAGCAGGTGACCGCCGTCGAGAAGGGGGATCGGAAACAGGTTGATGAGGCCAACGCTGATCGAGAGCACCGCAATAAGGTGTATAAACGCCTCCGGTCCGACCTGGGCGACCTTGCCGGAGACATCCGCGATGCGGATCACGCCACCTAATTGATCCGGCTTTTGGTACCCGGTCACGACATCGGCCAGATAGCTCAAGGTGGACGTGATGATGAACTCGGTTTCTTTGACGCCGAGCCAGACCGATTCAAGTGGGCCAGAGCGGTTGTGCGTGTAGCCATCCGGGCCCGGTGCATGGCGGATGCCGATAACGCCGCGCGTGATCTTGCCACCGATGCGGTCGTTGACCTCGGTGGGCTTGGGCGTGACCGTCAGGTCGACGCGCTGGCCGTCGCGCTCAACGGTGACGGGGACTTCGCGGCTTGGGCTCGATGAGATCAGGCGGAGGACGTCGCCAAAGCTTTTGACCTCGCGGCCGCCGATTTCGCGGATGATGTCGCCCTTCTTGAAGCCGGCAGCCTCGGCCGGCATGCCGGCCACGACTTCATCGACGCGCGCCGTCGTTGTGCGTTGTCCAACGAGAGTGAAGAGGAGGGCGAAGACGAAGATTGCGAAAATGAAGTTTGCTACCGGCCCCGCGGCGACAACGGCTGCGCGTTGCCATAGGGGTTTGTGGTGAAAGGAGCCTGCCTTTTCTTCGTCCGTCATCTCGGCGATGACGTCCTGATCCGGCACGCTGGCGCCATTGGCGTCGTCCATGAATTTCACGTAGCCGCCGAGTGGGATCCATGCGAACCGCCAGCGGGTGCCGTGGCGATCGTAGAAGCCGAAGATTTCCTTGCCAAAGCCGATCGAGAAAGTCGTCACCTTGACCCCGCACCAGCGGGCGACAAGGAAGTGTCCAAGTTCGTGAACGAAGACCACGATCGTGAGGACAACAAGAAACGACGCAAGGTAGAACATCGTGCCGCTCAGGGTGGTGGTCAGACTGGCCAAAATCGTCATCAAGATCTCCGGAACCTGGTCCCGCTCGAAGTCGGGCGGGCTGGTCTGTCTCATTCACTATTAACGCCTGTCGCGGAAGAAGCCGCGTCCGGTCAATTTGAGGCGCGCACAGAACGTGGTTCGTCCGGCTGCCAGGTAGAATCGAGCACAGATCGCTCGTTACATGCCACCCATCACATCCCGTGCCAAGTCGCGGGCGATCTGATCCGCCTCCAACGCGCCTGCCAGCGTCACGGGTGCACTGAGGATACCGTCGCGCTCTGCCTTTTCCAGAGTATCGCCCACAGTCTTGGCGATATCGAGGAAACCGATGGTGCCGGCGAGGAAGGCTGCGACGGCGGCTTCGTTCGCCCCATTCAGCACGGCTGGCGCCAATCCGCCCCGCTTCATGGCCTCCCGGGCCAGAAAGAAGGCTGGGAACCGCTCCGGTTCGACCGGGCGGAAGTCGATTTCCGAAAGTTTTGTGTAGTCAAAGCGCGCGTTGGGTGTGTCGCGACGCTCGGGCCAATAGAGCGACTGGGCAATCGGCACGCGCATATCGGGACGAGCGAACTGCGCCACGAGCGAGCCGTCACAGAATTCGACGAGGCAATGAATGAGGGATTGGGGGTGAATCAGGGCATCGAGTTGATCGACGGCCAGATCGAAGAGGTGGCGGGCTTCGATCAGTTCGAGGCCCTTGTTCATCATGGTCGCTGAATCGACTGTGATCTTCGAGCCCATCTCCCAACTGGGGTGGTTGAGGGCCTGTTCGCGGGTCGCCTCGCCCATGCGCTCGAGGGGCCAGTCCCGAAACGAACCGCCTGAGGCGGTCAGGACGACCCGGGCAACGGACGAGGGGGCGCGGCCCTCGATGACCTGGAAAACCGCTGCGTGCTCTGAATCGACGGGAATGATCTCGGTCCCGGCCTCGCGCAGATCGGCCAGGAAAAGCTCGCCGGCGATGACGAGGCACTCCTTGTTGGCAATGGCGAGGCGATCCGCCCGGCGGGCGGCTGCGAGCGTCGGCTCCAGCCCGGCTGCGCCGACAATCGCGCCCATAACGCAGCCAACGTCGCGATCGGCGGCCTCAAGGAGGCCTGATTGGCCGGCGGCCACGTCGATACCGGAGCCGGAGAGCGCGTCGACGAGGTCGCGATAACAATCCGGGTTTGCGATGACGGCGATTTCGGCGCGGGTCTGGCGGGCCGCGGCGGCGAGGCCGGCGACGTTGGAATGTGCGGTGAGGGCTGCGACCTGGAAACGCTCGGGCGGTGCTGCTGCAATCACATCAAGGGTACTGGTGCCGACCGATCCGGTCGCGCCAAGGATGCTCACCCGCAAGGGGCCGTGGTTGTCCACGCTGGTTCGCGCTGCGGCCGGTTCGCGACTTGCTTGCACCATCACTCCCTTCAACTACTCCAATTACGCCAGGCCGATCGGCAAAGCGCCTCGCAGCGCTGAGGCCCTATGTTGGTCTAACGATTAGTGTCCGAAGATCAAGGCCTGGGCCGGCTGTTGAACATTCAAGAGCGCGGCGATCACGCCTGCAAGCGTAAAGCTCAGGATGGCGCCATCGAGGCGATCGAGAAACCCACCGTGGCCGGGGATCAGGCTGCTCGCGTTCTTGAGGCCGCCCAAGCGCTTGAGGGCGGATTCGGCCAGATCGCCGAGAAATGCGGTAATGCCGAAGAACACGCCCAACCCGGTCATCCAGATGACGCTGGCGCCGGGAATGAAGAGCGCGCACAGGGAGCCGGCGAGGGCGCTTGCCGCGAGACCGCCGACGGCGCCGGCCCAGGTCTTTTTCGGCGAGACCTGGGGCCAGAGACGCGGGCCGCCCAGGGTGCGGCCGGTCAACATCGCGATCGTATCGTGGGCCCAGACACAGGCAAAGACAAACAGCACCGCAGCGCCGCCGTCGTCGCCGGAGCGCAGCCAGACCATCGCAACGGCAGAGAGGCCCAGGTAGGGCACGCCGGAGGCAGACAGCCAGTCGCCGGGATTGGGGCGGGTGAGGGCGACAACCAGGGTGCCGAGGCCCAAGGCGGCAAAGGCGCCGGCATATTGGCCGGCGGCCGACAGCGCGACGGCTGCCACGAGCGCAAGGGAGGTGATGGCGTAAATCGTGTCGAATTCAGCGTTGCGGACAACCCGTCCCCACTCCCAGGCCAGAACCAGACAAACAGCTGCGATCAGGAGGGCGAAGAGCCAGCCGCCGAACCAAATCGCGGTGATCGTCACAGCTGCCAGAACCAGGCCGGAGATTGCCCGTTTCAACAATTCGTTGGTCGGGCGCGTGCGCCATGAGTTGGCGGGATTGTCTCGCGGCATGGGATCAATCATGTGGCGCCCTGTTCCGCATCACCGTGGGGCTGCCGCAGTGAGACCGCCGAAGCGGCGCTCGCGGTTATGGAAGCGGGCGATCGCCTCGACCAGGTGGGCTTTCGTGAAATCGGGCCACCTGACGTCAAGGAAGATGAACTCCGCGTAGGCCAATTGCCAGAGGAGGAAGTTTGACAGGCGCTGTTCCCCGCTGGTGCGAATGAGAAGTTCCGGGTCGGGCAGGTCGGCGGTGGTGAGGCAGGCGGCCAGGCTGTCGGCGGTGATCTCATCGAGCGTGCGCCTGCCCTCGCTGACGTCTGCGGCCAGCGTGCGGGCGGCTGCGACGAGTTCCTGGCGGGCGCCGTAGTTGAAGGCGATGACGAGATCGAGGACCTTGTTGTCCCGTGTCAAGGCCTCGGCGTCATCGATCAGGCGGCGCAGTTCGGTGTCGACGCTTTCGCGCTCTCCAATGACGCGCAGGCGGACGCCGGCGGCGTGGAGTTCGCGGGCATCGCGCGTGATGAAGCGCTTCATGAGACGCATCAAGTCATTGACCTCCCGCGAGGGACGCGACCAATTCTCAGCCGAGAAACTGTACAGCGTCAGACAGCCGACGCCGAGTTCAATGGCAGCCTTGATGGTGCGGCGAACCGCTTCCACGCCCATGCGGTGGCCGAGGGCGCGCGGCAGATGGCGGGCGCCCGCCCAGCGCCCGTTGCCGTCCATAATGATCGCGATATGACGCGGTGGGGGCAGTGCCGAGGCCTGCTCCTTCATGGCGTCTACCTCGGCCAAAGTCAGTGAAACGCTTGCCATCCCGATACTCGATTTCCGTGCCGCAGCACGGCCCCGTTCAAACGACCCTCAGCACATCGTCTCAGACGGTTGTGATCTCTTCTTCCTTGGTGCTCAAAAAGGCGTCGATGTCCTTGATGATCCGGTCGGTCAGCGTTTGAACCTCGGTGGTCTGACGCTTTTGGTCATCCTGGCTCATGTCACCGTCTTTTTCGAGTTTCTTGAGGTGGTCGTTGGCGTCCCGGCGCACGTTTCTCACGGCCACGCGGGCTGATTCAGCATAGCGGTGTGCGATCTTGACGAGGTCCTGGCGGCGCTCGGCGGTGAGCGGGGGAATCGGCAGACGCAGGAGCGTACCATCAATGACCGGATTGAGGCCGAGGTTGGACTCGCGGATCGCCTTTTCCACGGCGGGGACGGACGACTTATCCCAGACCGAGATCTGCAGCATGCGCGGTTCGGGCACCGAGATGCTGCCGACCTGGTTGATCGGCATTTTCTGGCCATAGACGTCAACGACGAGCGGTTCGAGAAGACCAGCGCTCGCGCGGGCAGTGCGCAGGCCGCCGAGTTCCTTCTTGAAGTTGTCGACCACGCCGGCCATCCGGCTCTCGTAGTCTTTGAGTTTGAACTCCTGATTGGCCATGTCGTTCTCCACTCCTAAAGTCGCCCGGGCGGCGCGGTGTTGGCGCCGTCTCCTGCCTCGTGGTCGCGTCGACCTTAAAGGCCGGTTTCCGGCAGCACACCGGATGTATCACAAGCCCGCAGATTTCGCGCGCTCAATGACGATCGCCTTGCTGCGGGACAAATCGGTCGCCCTGCCCGGCCGAGACCGGCGGCTTGCCGTCTCGTTCAGCTAATCACCGTGCATTTGGCATCGCCATTGAGGAGTTTGAGCAGGTTGCCCGGTTCTTTGATCGAGAAGACAACTACCGGAAGATTGTTATCACGGGCAAGCGCAATAGCCGCCCCATCCATCACCTTGAGGTCCTGGGCGAGGACTTCGGCATAGGTCAAATGGTCGTAGCGCTTGGCATCGGGCTGGGTTTTGGGGTCGGCGGAATAGACCCCGTCGACGCTGGTTGCCTTGGCGACGGCATCGCAACCCAGTTCGATGGCGCGCAGGGCCGCGGTGGTGTCGGTCGTGAAATAGGGATTGCCGGTGCCGGCCGCGAAGACAACAACGCGGCCGAGGCCGACGTGGTGGAGGGCTTTGGGGCGGACATAGGATTCGCAGACGGTCGGCATCGGGATGGCGGAGAGGACGCGGGAGGGAACGCCGTGCTTTTCGAGCGCACTCTGGAATGCGAGCGCGTTCATCACGGTTGCCAACATGCCCATATAGTCAGCCGTCGCCCGGTCCATGCCGGATGCAGCACCGGCGAGGCCGCGAAAGATGTTGCCACCCCCGACGACAACGGAAATCTGGCAGCCCGCGCTTACGGCTGCCGCCACGTCGCGCGCCAGGCTTTCCGTGACGTTGGTGTCGATGCCGTATCCCTTGTCGCCCATCAAGGCTTCGCCTGAGAGCTTGAGGAGAAGGCGCTTGTAACGGAGGGGGGGCTGATCGTTCATCGCTCGGTCTTTCGTTGCGGCGGGCGTCGGGGCGACTGTGAGGCTGCGGGTGGGCGATCGCAGGTGCGGTCCCTGTCATGAGAAAGCCGGCTGACGAGGTCAACCGGCTTTCAGAAGAAACCTCTTCGTGTCAGATGCGAAGATCAATTCGTGCCGGCGGCGGCGGCGACTTCGGCGGCGAAGTCGTCTTCCTTCTTCTCAATCCCCTCACCGAGCGCGAAGCGCTCGAAGCGGGCGATCTTGATGGGCGCGCCGATTTCTTTTTCAGCTTCCTTGACGGCCTGTTCGACAGAGGCCTTGCCATCAATCACGAACGTCTGCTGGAGCAGAACAACCTGCTGGAAGTATTCCTTCCGAAGGCGGCCTTCGACCATCTTCTCGATGATTTCCTGCGGCTTGCCAGAGGCTTGGGCCTGCTCGAGGTAGATGGCGCGCTCCTTGGCGATCATGTCCGCGTCGAGTTCGTCCGGCGTCAGGGCGAGGGGGGTGGCGGCGGCAATGTGCATGGCGAGCTGGCGGCCGAAGGCCATCAGCTTGTCCTGGTCGCCAGCGCTTTCGAGGGCGACGAGGACGCCAATTTTGCCAAGATCATCCGCGATCTTGTTGTGGACGTAGGCGGCGACGACGCCTTCACCGACTTCGACGAGGGCTGCGCGGCGCAAGGCCATGTTCTCACCGATGGTGGCGATCAATTCCTTGATCTGTTCTTCGACGGTGACGGATTTGCCGGGATAGGCGGCCGCCTGGATCTTGGCGACATCGTCGCCGACCTCGGACACCAGGGCGGTAATCTTGCGGACCATGTCCTGGAACTGATCGTTGCGGGCGACAAAATCCGTCTCGGCGTTGACTTCGACGACGGCGCCCTTGTTCGCGCTGGCGGCGACCCCGATCAGGCCTTCCGCGGCCACGCGGTCGGACTTCTTGGCGGCCTTGGAGAGGCCCTTCGCGCGCAGCCAATCGATTGCCGCTTCGATGTCACCGTTGGCTTCAGACAGGGCCTGCTTGCAATCCATCATGCCCGCGCCGGTCTTTTCGCGCAGGTCCTTAACCATACTGGCGGTGATCGTGCTCATGGTGACGGGCTCTCTTGTTTGCCCATGCCGCAGGCCTGGCTCAATTCCGGGGCCGGCTGGCACGGTGGATTATCAATCGATGGGTATGGCCCGGCTCATAGCCCGGCTTGCTGGTGCGATCAAGCATATGACTGTGGACGGGCCGGCCGGCCAGCCTTTCGGTGGCCGCGCCGGCGCCGTTCCGCGCGTCACTCCTGAGTGATCAGGCCGCCTGGGCTTCGACCTGCTTCTTGGCGTTTGCGACCCATTCGCCCTCGGAGATGACGGATGGTTCGATCTTCAAGGCGGCTGCGAGCAGTTCCAGGTTGGGCTGGTCGAGGTCGGCGATCTGCCAGTAATGGAACACGCCGATGGCGTTGAGCTGCTGTTCCAGCCGGGCGTCGATACCGGGGATCAGCTTGAGGTCTTCAGCCTCGCCGCGCGGGGCCTCGATGCCTTCGAACTGGGGTGCCGGGACTTCAGGCAATTCCTCGATCTGGGGGGCTTCGGCGGCGCCCACGTCGACGCCGGAGGCGCCCTGGCTGCGGCCGATGCCGTCAATGGCGGCGCGTGCGATCAGGTCGCAATAAAGGGTGATCGCGCGACCGGCGTCATCGTTGCCCGGGATCGGATAGTCGATGCCGTCGGGGTCGCAGTTGGTGTCGACGATGGCGATGATGGGAATGCCGAGCTTCTTGGCTTCGGCGACCGCGATCGATTCCTTGTTGGTATCAATCACGAACAGCAGGTCCGGCGTACCACCCATGTCCTTGATGCCGCCAAGCGACTTATTGAGCTTCTCGCGTTCGCGCGTCAGGTTCAAAAGCTCCTTCTTGGTGCGGCCCTGGCCTTCACCTTCAAGGATTTCGTCGAGCTGACGCAGGCGGCGGATCGACAAGGAGATCGTCTTCCAGTTGGTCAGCGTCCCACCGAGCCAGCGGTGGTTGATGAAGTACTGGGCGGAGCGGCTGGCGGATTCAGCGATCGCTTCGGAGGCCTGGCGCTTGGTGCCGACGAACAGGACGCGGCCACCGCCGGCGACGGTGTCGGAAATCTTGACAAGCGCCTGATGCAACAGCGGCGTCGTCTGCGTCAGGTCGATGATATGAATGTTGTTCCGGGTCCCGAAGATGTAATTCGACATCTTGGGATTCCAACGGTGGCCTTGGTGGCCGAAGTGCACGCCAGCTTCAAGCAGCTGACGCATTGTGAATGCGGGCAGCATAGCACTATCCTTTTCCGGTTGATCCGCCACGAGCCGGAGAAGGCCCCTCCCTGAAATCAGGTGAAGGCCCACCGGAGCGACACCCGCAGGGCTTTTAATCTGCGGTGCGCGATGGCTCGCGTGTGAGATAAGCGGTTCTGATATACCGGCCCGGGGCCGGATACAAGGCCCTTTTTTGCGGTGCGGCCCGTAAATCTGGCTTCAGACCGGCAGTTCGTCGATCCCCAGGACGCCCTCGATGGTCGACAGGATGCCTTGGGCCGGCGGGCTGGTATCGTAGCGGCCTGGAAGCGTGAGCTCGCAGCGGCCAGCGCGCCCCTGCAGATCGACCACGACGCGGATCTCGTCACGCCCAGGCTTGAGGGATTGGCGCAGCTCCGCGAGCAGGTGCTCGGCTTTGCCGTTGGACAAGGCGCCACCGTCTAGTTGCAGGCGCAAGGGCCTGCGCACGGTCGACGAGGCCGCATCGAGGCTCTCGATCGCCTGGACGCGCAGCTTGATGCTTTCCCCATCCAGTTCCGCCTCGACACCGACCACGACCGGGGTGCCGGGCGTCAGGAGGTCACCGGCTGCACTGAGGGTGTCGGAGAAGATGACGGCTTCGAACTGGCCGGAGGTATCGGAGAACATCGCAAAGGCGAACTTGTTGCCCTTGGCGGACTTGCGTTCGCGCGCCGAGACGACGATGCGCGGCAATCCGCCCTCCCGTTCGGCCGTGCTCGACGCCTTCGGCGAAGGCGACATAAGTTGCAACGCCCATGCTTTCGAGCACACTCTCGTACTGATCAAGCGGATGGCCGGAGAGGAAGAAGCCGATCGCGTCGAATTCTTTCTCAAGGCGCTGCATCGGCGTCCAGGCCTTGACGGGGCGCAGAGTCGAGCGACTGGGCCTGGCCTCCGTCACCGCCGGCGAAGAGGTCGACGGTGCCGCTCGCGTTGTCGGAACTGATGCGGTTGGCCAGAGCGAGGATCTGGTCGGCGTTGCCGTGGCACAGCGCCCGGTTCGCCTCGAGGGCCTCGAAGGCGCCGGCCGAGGCCAAGGTCTCAAGGCCCCGCTTGTTGAGCGCGCGGGGGTCGAGGCGGCGGGCAAAGTCGGACAGGTCGGCGAACCGGCCATTGGCGCGGCGCTCGTTCGTGATGGTCTCGACGGCACCTGCCCCGATGTTCTTGAGGGCGGCGAGGGCATAACGCACGGCACCGGCGGCGCCCGTCTCCACATTCGGGGGCTCGGCGGTGAAGGCCACTTCCGACTCGTTGACGCACGGCGGCTTGACCTCGATGCCGCTGCGCTTGGCTTCGGCGGCGAACACGGAAAGTTTGTCCGTGTTGGCCATATCGAGTGTCATCGAGGCTGCCAGGAATTCCTCGCGGTAGTTCGCCTTCAGGTAGGCCGTGTGATAGCTGACCAGCGCGTAGGCGGCGGCATGGGATTTGTTGAAGCCGTAGCCGGCAAACTTGTCGACCAGTTCGAAGATGTCGGCGGCGTGCTTTTCCTTCACCCCCTTCTCGACCGCGCCGGCGACGAACAGCGCCTGCTGCTCGGCCATTGCAGCCTTGTCCTTCTTACCCATCGCGCGGCGCAGAACGTCGGCCTTGCCGAGCGTGTAACCGCCCATGACCTGGGCGATCTGCATCACCTGTTCCTGGTAGATGATGACACCGTAGGTCTCCTTGAGGATGTCCTCGAGCAGGGGATGGAGGCAGTCGACCGGTTCTTCGCCGTGCTTGCGGTTGATGTAGGTTGGGATGTTGTCCATCGGGCCCGGACGATAGAGCGCCACCATGGCGATGATGTCTTCGAAGCGGTCGGGCTTCAGTTTGCTTGCAGGCTCTCGCGCATGCCGGTCGATTCCAGCTGGAACACGCCAACGGTGTCCGCACGCGCCAGCAGCTCGTAGCTCAACTTGTCATCGAGGGGGAGCTTGGCCAGGTCGATATCGAGCCCGCGCGTGCGCTTGATCAGTTCGACAGCCTTCTGGAGGACGGTCAGGGTCTTGAGGCCGAGGAAGTCGAACTTCACGAGGCCGGCGGCCTCGACAAGCTTCCAGTTGAACTGGGTAATCGGAAAACTTGATTTGGGGTCGCGGTAGAGCGGGACCAGTTCATCGAGCGGGCGATCGCCGATCACCATGCCGGCGGCATGCGTCGAGGCGTGCCGGTAGAGCCCTTCGAGGCGCTGGGCGATTTCGAGAAGGCGGGCGACCATCGGGTCGGCGTCGGCTTCCTCCTGGAGGCGGGGCTCCTGCTCGATCGCTTCGGGCAGCGTGACGGGGTTGGCGGGGTTGTTCGGGACCAGCTTGCACAGGCGATCGACCTGGCCGTAAGGCATCTGGAGGACGCGGCCAACGTCGCGCAGGACGGCGCGGGCCTGCAGCTTGCCGTGCGTGATGATCTGGGCGACGCGGTCTTCGCCGTACTTTTCCTGGACGTAGCTTGATGACCTCGTCGCGCCGGTCCTGACAGAAGTCGATGTCGAAGTCCGGCATCGAGATGCGTTCCGGGTTGAGGAAGCGCTCGAAGAGCAGGCCGAAGCGGAGGGGGTCGAGGTCGGTGATCGTCAGCGAATAGGCAACCAGCGAACCGGCGCCGGAACCACGGCCCGGGCCAACGGGAATGTCCTCGGACTTGGACCACTTGATGAAGTCGGCAACGATCAGGAAGTAGCCCGGGAACTTCATCCGGATAATGATGTCGAGTTCGAAGTCGAGGCGCTTTTCGTAATCTTCGACCGTGTGACCTTCGGCGGGGCCATGCAGATCGAGCCGCGCCTTGAGGCCCTCGCGGGCCTGACGGGCCAATTCCTCGGCTTCCGCCTTGAGCTGGTCTTCTTCGCTGGCGTCATCGCCGGCGGAGACGAAGCGGGGCAGGATGGGGGCGCGGCCAAGCGGGCGGTAGTGGCAGCGCCGGGCGATTTCGACGGTGTTGGCGACCGCCTCGGGCAAATCGGCAAACAGTGCGACCATATCGTCCGCGCTCTTCAGGCCGTGTTCGGGCGTGAGGCGGCGGCGGTCGTCCTCGACGACATAGTTTCCGCCTGCGATGCACATCAGGGCATCGTGGGCCTCGTAGTCGGACGGCGTTGCAAAATGGCAATCGTTGGTGGCAACGAGGGGCAGATTGCGGGCGTAGGCCAGCTGGACGAGAGCCGCCTCACTCTCGCGTTCCTCGCGCATGGCGTGACGCTGGATCTCGACATAGAGGCGATCGCCGAAGATTTCCGCGAGCCGGTCAAGGCGGGCTTCGGCCACCGCGCGGCGATCCTCCAGGAGGGCGCGCACGATGGGGCCGTCCGCGCCGCCGGTGAGGGCGATCAAGCCGCCCGCGTGTTCGGCCAGCCGCTCGACGTCGACGTGCGGTTCCTCATTGAGGGCTGGATCGAAGAACACTTCGGTGCCGAGCTTCATCAGGTTGGCATAGCCTTGCTCGGACGTTGCGAGGAGGGCGATATCACCCGAGATGACGGTCTTGGTGTCGGCACCGCGCAGGCTCGCATGGGCCGGGTCGGCCAGCGTGTCGCCGAAATCAACCGTCAGCGTCAGCCCGGTAATCGGCTGGATGCCGGCGCCGGCAAGTTTGGTCGAGAATTCCAGCGCGCCGAACAGGTTGTTCTGATCGGTCAGGGCGAGGGCTGCGAACTTGTTGCCGACCGCGAGCTTGGCCAGCTGCGGGATCGGCAGCGCCCCTTGCAGGAGCGAATAAGCGGAGCGCACGCGCAGGTGCACGAAAGCCGGCAACGTCGCGCCAGCAACGGCTGAGGTGATCTCGTCGGATCGAATCGGAGCGTTCATGGACTGATCTTGGACAAAGCCCGTGGCGTGTGACAAGCGCGGGATGATTGCATTGGACAACCTGTCGATGGACTAGTTGCGGCGCGCTCGGAGAGTGCCCGTGTCTCAGGCTGCGGGAGCGATGCGTTCCCTACAAGCCCTGCGCAAGACCATAGCCGTGGCCGCCGGCCTGCGGCAGCACCTCGTGGAGGACGCCGTTTTCAAGGCGGAGCACCCGGTGCATGCGCTCGGCGAGCTCCATGTTGTGGGTCGCGATGAGGGCTGCTACGCCGGTGTGTTCAATCAGGTCCATCAGATCAACGAAGACCCGCGCGGCCGTTGCGGGATCGAGATTGCCGGTCGGCTCATCGGCAAGGATGAGGCGGGGTTGATTGGCGAGGGCGCGGGCAATCGCGGTGCGCTGCTGTTCGCCGCCAGACAATTCGGCGGGCCGATGGTGGAGGCGCTCAGCCAGTCCGAGAAGGTCTAGAAGCTCCTTGGCGCGGGTGCGCGCTGCCTTCATCGATTGGCCGCGGATCAACTGCGGCATGGCGACATTTTCGAGGGCGGAAAACTCCGGCAGCAACTGGTGGAACTGGTAGACGAAGCCCATCTGCGCCCGTCTGACGGCGGTGCGTTCGCCATCATTCATCGTGGCGCAGTCCTGGCCATTTATGATGACGCGGCCGGCATCCGGCGTCTCCAGGAGGCCTGCGATATGAAGCAGCGTCGACTTGCCGGCTCCTGACGGGCCAACGAGGGCAACCGCCTCGCCCGCATTCAGCACGGCTTGAGCATTGTCGAGGACGCGCACGTCACGCGCGCCCTGCGAATAGGTGCGGCGCAGGCCGACGAGTTCGAGGACGGCGCGGCGGTTTTCGTTGGCTGATCGCTGCATGGTTCCCCCTATTCGTAGCGAAGCGCTTCGACGGGGTCGAGTTTCGACGCGCGCCATGAGGGATAAAGGGTCGCCAGCAACGTCAGGACAAGCGCGAAGATGACGATCCAGGTGGTCTCGCCCACATCGATGTCGGCGGGCAGGCGGGTCAGATAATACACCTTCGGGTCCATCAGCGTCGTGCCCGTCAGGGACTGCACGAACTGGCGGATCTCTTCGATGTAGAAGCAGAAGACGACGCCGAGCACGAGACCTGCGAGAGTGCCAACGACGCCGATCGAGGCGCCGGTGATCAAGAAGACGCGCATGATCGCGCCCTTCGTCGCGCCCATCGTGCGCAGGATCGCGATATCGCGGCCCTTGTCTTTCACGAGCATCATGATGCCGGAAATGATGTTCAGGGCTGCAACCAGCACGATCAGCGACAGAATGATGAACATCACCGTTCGCTCGACCTCGAGGACGGTGAAGAAGGTTTCATTGCGGTCGCGCCAGGTGGCGTAGTGAAGGGGGGCTGGCACAGTCGCCTTCATCGCCTTGATCTGGTCGTCGATCTTTTCGGGATCGCTGACGACGAGTTCGAGCACGTCAACCTGGCCCGGCTTCGAGAAGTACCCCTGCGCTTCGGCGAGCGGCATGAAGATCATCGAGCGATCGTATTCGGACATGCCGAGTTCGAAGATGGCCGCGATCCGGTAGGGCCGCGTGCGCGGCGCGGTGCCGAAGGGCGTGCTGGTGCCGCGCGGCGAGACCAGGGTCACGTACTCGCCGAGCGAGACGCCGAGCGATTGGGCCAGCCGCGTTCCGACCGCGATGCCGCGCTGCTGGTCGAACCCTTCGATGGAACCGAACACGATGTTGTTGGCAACGAGGGGCAGGGAGCGGATGCCCTCCTCGCTCATGCCGCGCACTAGGCCGCCCAAGGCCTGATGGGGCGAGGAGACCATGACCTGGCCTTCGATCAGGGGCACGACGTGCATCACGCCGGGAACGGTGGTCAGGCGTTTGGCGATGTCGGGGTAATTGGTGAAGGGACCGGTGCCGGCCATGGGCTGCACCACGGCGTGGCCGTTGAGTCCCAAGATCTTTTCGTAGAGCTGGTTGCGGAAGCCGTTCATCACCGCCATCACGATGATCAGCGTCGCGACGCCCAGCATGATGCCGATGAACGAGAACCCCGCGATCACCGAGATGAAGCCTTCCTGGCGCCGCGCGCGCAGGTATCTCAGCGCGAGCAGCCACTCGAACGGCGCAAACGGTGGCGTATCCGCCTTGGCAGTCATCGCTCGTCCCCCATGCCCCAGCGGGCGGCGCGCTATTCGCGCACCCTCAGCACAGTACGCGTTCAGCCTTGATGCGTTCGGCAAGGTGGTCAACCAGGCTATCGAGCGCCATCTCCTCGCGCGCGCCTGACTGGCGGGCCTTGACCTCGCCCTGACCTGCCGCCACGCCCTTCGGGCCGACGATGACCTGATAGGGCAGACCGATCAGATCCATTGTGGCGAACTTTGCGCCGGCGCGTTCGCCGGTATCGTCGTAGAGCACCTCGATTCCGGCGTTCGTGAGGCGTTCATAGAGTTGGGCGCAGGCCTGATCGGTTGCTGCATCCCCCGCCTTGAGGTTTAGAAGGCCAACCTCGAAGGGGGCAACGGGCACGGGCCAGACGATGCCGCCGTCGTCATGGCAGGCCTCGATGATGCCGGCGGCCAGGCGCGAGACGCCAACGCCGTAGGAACCCATCTGCAGCGGCACCATCTCGCCATCGGGGCCCTGGACGCGGCAGTCGAGCGGTTCGGAATACTTGGTGCCGAAAAAGAAGATGTGGCCGATCTCGATGCCACGGGCGGAGACCTGCTTGTCGGCGGGCACTTCGCGATCGAAGCGCGCTTGGTCGTGCATTTCGTCGGTTGCCGCGTAAAACGATGTCCAATTGTCGACGATCGGTGAGAGGTCGCCGTCGAAGTCGATGTCGGCTGCGGGAATATCGAGGCCGAGCAGGTCCTTATGGCCAAACACCTGGCTTTCGCCGGTGTCTGCCAGAATGATGAACTCGTGGCTCAGGTCTCCGCCGATCGGCCCGGTCTCGGCCTTCATCGGGATCGACTGGAGGCCCATTCTGGCAAACGTGCGCAGATAGGCGACGAACATGCGGTTGTAGGCGCGGCGCCCGTCTTCCGGCGTCAGATCGAAGGAATAGGCATCCTTCATGAGGAATTCGCGGCCGCGCATGACGCCGAAACGGGGACGGATCTCGTCGCGGAACTTCCACTGGATGTGGTAGAGGTTACGCGGCAGATCGCGGTAACTTCTGATGCCGTCGCGGAAAATCGCCGTGATGAGTTCTTCGTTGGTCGGCCCGTAGAGCATTTCACGTTCATGGCGGTCGGTGATGCGGAGCATTTCCTTGCCATAATCGTCATAGCGGCCCGACTGGCGCCACAGGTCAGCCGACTGGATCGTCGGCATGAGGACTTCGATGGCCCCGGCGCGGTTTTGTTCTTCGCGCACGATACTCCCGATCTTGTCGAGCACGCGCAGCCCCAGGGGCAGCCAGGAATAAATGCCGGCGCTTGCCTGACGGATCATGCCGGCGCGCAGCATCAACTGATGCGAGACGATCTCGGCTTCCTTGGGCGGCTCTTTGAGGACGGGCAGGAAATACTTCGATAGGTGCATGTCGGGCTCGTCTGGCTCCGCGCGGGAATAGGGCCTGGAATGCGCGCCAGTGGCTCATAGCCGCTTGGCAGCGCCGGCGCAACGGCGCTGGGGGCTAGTCCAGCGGCTGATTGGCCAGTTTGGCAATGTCGAAGAAGTCAAACTCGATCGACGCCCAGATGAAGAGGAAAATCACGAACGCCACAACGGTGTTGATAAGTACCACGCGGCGCAGGGAAAACTTGGCCGGCGCGCTTCCAGGCGTGCCGGCGACGACGTCACCGGCCTCAGCCTGCGTTCTGACGCCGAAAGGGAGGACGGCGAACAGGCTGATCCACCAGACGACGAAATAGATGGCGAGTGCGAAAACCAGGCTCATGTTTCCTCAGGGTGCTAGAGCGCGAACATCGTTCGACGTTCAGGCTTGTTCCAATTCGACCAGCGTGCCGCAAAAATCCTTCGGGTGAAGGAACAGGACGGGCTTGCCGTGGGCGCCGATCTTCGGTTCGCCGTCGCCGAGGACGCGGGCACCATCTGCGAGGAGTTTGTCGCGCGCCTTCAAGATATCATCGACCTCATAGCAGACGTGGTGAATGCCGCCGTCGGCGTTCTTCTCAAGGAATTTGGTGATCGGCGAGGCGTCGCCCAAGGGCTCGAGGAGTTCGATCTTGGTGTTCGGCAGGTTGATGAACACCGTCGTGACACCGTGATCGGGTTGCGGGACGGCAGCGGAGACGTCGCCGCCGAGGGTATCACGATAGACGGCGGCTGCCGCCTTGATGTCCTTGACGGCGATGGCGACGTGGTTCAGGCGGCCGATCATGTCTGGCTCCCCTTCGTT
The DNA here is from genome assembly GCA_963696075.1 of uncultured Alphaproteobacteria bacterium. Classification (GTDB taxonomy): domain Bacteria; phylum Pseudomonadota; class Alphaproteobacteria; order Rhizobiales; family Hyphomicrobiaceae; genus CAJQQK01. The sequence continues at coordinate 385,283 of CAVOJD010000009.1, forward strand.
AGTAGATTTCGTTCGGCACTGGTGATCAGTTCTTGGTGCGCAACTGATTGATGAGCACCTTGACGATCGGTTTCTTGCCCCAGGCCTGATCGACGGCGGATCGAACCGCGCGGCGGACGGCCTCGCGAACCACTTCGGCGTCCTTGCGCCGGCGCGGCGGAATACTGTCAATGGTGCCGTCGACGGCATCGAGGATGATATCCTCCATCGCGTCGCCTACAGCATCTTCGGCTGGAATACCATCGATGGCCACGTCCGCGTCACCGAGCACATTGCCGCGCTGATCGAGCGTCAATGCGACCGCGACGAGGCCGACCACCGACAAACGCCGTCGTTCACGGACGGCATTTTCACCCTCATGCAGCAGCAGGCGGCCATCGCGATAGCGGCGCCCCACGGGAATATCATCGATCACATCAAGCGGGCCGGGCGCGAGGCGCAGCATTTCGCCATTGGTGATGTAGCGCACATCGGGGATGCCGCACTCGCTTGCCAGGCGGGCATTTTCCTGAAGATGACGGACCTCGCCGTGCATTGGTACGAGTTTTTGCGGCTTCAGCCAGGAGAACATGCGCACGAGTTCTTCGCGGCGCGGGTGGCCCGTGACATGGACGAGGCCGTCAGCGTCCGTGATGATCTTGCAGCCGAGATCGGCGATGCGGTTTTGGACCGAGATCACCGACTTCTCGTTGCCGGGGATGGTGCGGGAGGAATAAATCACGGTGTCGCCGCGGGTCAGTTCGATGTCGCGGTGGGAGTGTTCGGCGATGCGGGCCATGGCGGCGCGCGGTTCGCCCTGGCTGCCGGTCGCAAGGATCAGCGCCTCGCCGCGCTCCATGTAGCGGAAATGCTCCTGGTCCAGATAGGCGAAGTCCTCGGGCAGGTAGCCGGTATCGATGGCGACCTGGATGACGCGATGGAGGGCGCGGCCGGCAACCAGGAAGCGGCGCCCGGTCGCCTTGGCGGCATCGGAGATGGCGCGCACGCGGGCGACATTCGAGGCAAAGGTGGTGACGGCGACCTGGCCGGTCTGGCCCTTGATGATCTCGACGAGGGAGGCTGCGACTTCGGTCTCGGAGGGGGAAACGCCCTCGCGAAAGGCGTTGGTCGAGTCGCAAACGAGGGCCATGACGCCTTCCTTGCCGATCTCCTGGATGCGCGCGATGTTGGTTGGCTTGCCAACGAGGGGGGCTTCGTCGAGCTTCCAGTCGGCGGTGTGGAAGATCACGCCCTGTGAGGTGCGGATGACGAGGGCGGAGGTTTCAGGGATCGAATGCGCCATTGAGACGGTTTCGAGATCGAACGCGCCGACCTTGAAGCGGCTGTCGGTCTGGATCTCGTGGATCTCCGGCTTCAGGTCACCGCCGTATTCGGCGAGCTTGGCGCGGAGCATGCCGATCGTGAACGGCGTTCCATAGATCGGAACACGCAGATCGGACCAGCTATCGATGACGGCGCCGATATGGTCTTCGTGCGCGTGGGTGATGACGATGCCGTCGAGGGCCTGGCGGTTCTCGATGATGAAGCGCAGATCGGGGAGGACCACGTCGACACCGGGTTCGTTGTCGCCCGGGAAGGTGAGGCCGAGGTCGACCATCAGCCAGCGGCGCGCGTCCGGGGGCCCGAGACCATAGAGGTAGACGTTCATGCCGATTTCGCCCAGCCCGCCAAGCGCCGCGAAGACGATCTCGTCGCGGCTCGTGGTGTCGGGCTTTGGCGCGACGTCGCCCCCTGGCGTATCGTTCATGCGATCTCCTTCGTTTGCCCTGTCGAGAGCAAGTCTTCGTGCGGGTTAGATTATCGGACGGGGCAGAGTTGCGGGACCGCGCAATTTGTCCGGTGTTCGGATGGTCCCCGCGTTCCCTGCATATAACGTCCAATTAAAGGGGGTGCGAGTGCAAATCAATCTCAGGTCGCATCGGGCGCGCACTTTCGCCTTGCCGATCTGGACTGCAGCGGGGTCACGCGCCGCCTCCACCCCTCGTGGGCAAGAGTAGCACGTCGCCGTGATCGAGGGAGATTCGCGCGCCGTCCTCGGTGGTCATTTCGAGGCGTCCATCGGGGCCCAGTCCCTCGAATGTGCCGCGCACCTCGCCCCCTTGGCCCTTGACGCTCAGGGACTGTCCTGGCGGGTGCGCGCGGGGCGCCCAGGCGCTGCGAACGGTTTCGAAGCCGTGGCCCTCATTCCACACCTCAAGCCAGCGCGTCATGGCGGGGGCCAGGTCCGCGAGCAGCGTCTCGGGCGTGATCTCGGGCCCGTGTCCTGCGAGATGGGTGACCTTGCGCCCCTCGACCTCGGGCGCGACGGCGAGGTTGATGCCGATCCCGATCATGATGACATCGTCACCGGCAAAGCGCGTGCTCTCCACGAGGATACCGCCGAGTTTGGCGGCGTCGATCATCAGATCATTCGGCCATTTGAGTTGCAGCGCCTGTGGATCAGCCCCGCACGCCGTCAGCGCGTCCCAGGCGGCCAGGCCCGAGACAAAGGCGAGCTGGTGATACTTGGCCGGGGGGGCTGCCGCCGGCGTCATCAGGAAGGTCGCGGAGAAGTTGCCGGGTGGTGAGGCCCAGGCGCGGCCCGAGCGGCCACGGCCTGCTTCCTGGCGGCCAGCGATGATCCACAGGGGGCCGCGTTCGCCAGCGGCGGCGCGGCGGTGGGCCTCGGCGTTGGTGGAATCGATCGCCTCGAACGCGACGATCCGGGGCGTGGTGCGTGCCTCACTCATGGTGCGTTCCGCATGCGCGGTGCCTGCCGGCCAGCCCGCCTATTTGGCAAAGGTGAACGACTGGGCGGCCGCCATGGCATAGTCGGTGAACGGGCCGAGCCAGATGACGCCGCCGAGCATGATCAGGGCGGATGCTGCCATGACGGCAGCGGCTTTCATGCGGACGGGTTCGAACTTGTCCTTGGCCTCATCGAAGAACATGATCTTGATGATGCGAAGATAGTAATAGGCCCCAACGACACTTGCGAGAACGCCGACGACGGCAAGGGGGTAGAGCTCTGCCTCGATCGCGGCGAGGAAAACGAAATACTTCGCAAAGAAGCCGACCAGCGGCGGAATGCCTGCCAGCGAGAACATCAGGATCATCAGGGCAAAGGCCATCGGCAGGTTGGTCCGGGCGAGGCCGGCCAGCTCGTTGATGTCCTCAATGGCATCGTCACCGCGGCGCATGGACAGAATGCAGGCGAAGACGCCCAGCGTCATGACCACATAGATGGCCATGTAGATCAGCACGGCCTGGGTGCCGGCCACGGAATTGGCGGCGAGACCGACGAGGGCAAAGCCGACGTTGGCGATCGAGGAATAAGCCATCAGGCGTTTGATGTTGGTCTGGCCAATGGCGGCAAAGGCGCCAAGCAGCATCGAGGCGATGGCGACGAACGTGATGATCTGCTGCCACTGGGCTGCAATCTCGGGAAAGGCTCCAACGGTTGCCCGCACGACAAGGGCCATCGCGGCGACCTTGGGGGCGGTTGCAAAGAAGGCCGTTACGGGCGTTGCAGCGCCTTCATAGACGTCGGGCGTCCACATATGGAAGGGCACGGCGGAAATCTTGAATGCGAGACCGACGAGCAGGAAGACCAGGCCGAAGATCAGCCACAGGTTGGTTGCGGCATCCTCGCCTTTCGCGGCATTGGCGATGACCTGGAAGTCGGTCGAGCCGGCGAACCCGTAGATCAGGGATGAGCCATAGAGCAGCATGCCGGACGACAACGCGCCGAGAACAAAATACTTGAGGCCGGCCTCACTGGAGCGCACGGAATCGCGGCGATAGGCGGCGATGACGTAAAGCGCGAGGGACTGAAGTTCGAGACCGACGTAGAGGGCGATCAGGTCGCCGGCCGAAATCATCAGCATCATGCCGACGGTGGAGAGCAGGATGAGGACCGCATACTCGAAGCGCAGCAGGTTGCGCTGGCGGAATTCATCGAATGCCAGAATGAGCGCGACCGCGCCGCCGCCGAGGGTCAAAAGCTTCATGAAGCGGGCGAACGGGTCGTCGACAAAGGCGCCGTTGAAGAGGCGGTTCGTCCCCTCGCCCGACCACACGAGGACGACACCGGCGGCGATCATGACGAGGATCGCAAGCCAGCCGACAAGTTCCGCATTCTCCTGCGTTTCATCGCGGAAGACGCCGAACATCAGGAGCGCCATGGCACCAACCGCGAGAATGATCTCGGGCAGGATGGGTGCATAGATAGCGAGGGCTTCGGGCATCGGTTCAGGCCTTTGATGGCGCGTTCAATTCGGACACGGTGAGGCTATTGGACGGCAAGCGCCGTTGCCTGGCGGATGGCGGCTTCGTAGTTGGTCACGAGGTTCTTCACTGAGACCGCGGTGACATCGAGGATCGGCGAGGGATAGACGCCGAACAGGATGACGAGGAACGACCAGCGGCGCCAGGATCACGATCTCGCGCGTGTTCATGTCGGCGATGCTCATGAGCTTGGGCTTGTCGAGTTCGCCGAAGACCATGCGCCGATAGAGGTAGAGCGCGTAGGCGGCTGAGAGGATCACGCCGGTGGTCGCAAGGAAGGCGACCCAGGTGTTGACCTTGAAGGCGCCGAGCAGCGTCAGGAACTCACCGACGAAGCCGGACGTTCCGGGCAGGCCGACGTTGGCCATGGTGAAGACCATGAAGCAGAAGGCATAGATCGGCATGCGGTTCGCCAAACCGCCGTAGGCGGCGATCTCTCGTGTGTGCATGCGGTCGTAGACCACGCCGACACACAAGAACAGCGCGCCCGAGACGAGGCCGTGGCTCAACATCTGGAAGATCGCGCCGTCGACGCCCTGGGTCGTCACTGTGAAAATACCCATCGTGACGAAGCCCATGTGGGCGACGGATGAATAGGCGATCAGCTTCTTTACGTCTTCCTGGGCGAGGGCGACGAGAGAGGTGTAGATGATCGCGATGACGGACAGGGCGAAGACGAGCGGTGCCAGGTCCTGACTGGCCAATGGGAACATCGGCAGCGAAAAGCGCAGGAAGCCGTAGCCGCCCATCTTGAGGAGGATGCCGGCGAGGATCACGGAGCCGGCCGTTGGCGCCTCGACGTGGGCATCGGGCAGCCAGGTGTGCACCGGCCACATCGGCATCTTGACGGCAAACGATGCGAAGAAGGCGATCCACAGCCAGAACTGCATGTCGACGGGGAACTTGTGGTCCATCAAGGCCACGATGTCGGTTGTTCCGGCCTCAGCGTACATCGCCATCATGGCGAGCAGCATCAGCACCGAGCCAAGCAGGGTGTAGAGGAAGAACTTGTAGCTCGCATAGACCCGGCGCGGGCCGCCCCATACGCCGATGATCAGGAACATCGGAATCAGGCCGGCCTCGAAGAACAGGTAGAACAGGAGCAGGTCGAGGGCGCAGAAGACGCCGATCATCAGCGTCTCGAGGACGAGGAACGCGATCATGTATTCGGTGACGCGCTCATTGATCGAAGACCAGCTTGCAAGAATGCAAAGCGGCATCAGAAACGCGGTCAGCACCACGAACAGGATCGATATGCCGTCGACCCCGAGCTTGTATTTGACGGGGCCGAACCAGGCCGCTTCCTCGACGAATTGGAACTCCGGTGTCGAGGGGTCGAACAACAGCCAAAGGTAGAGCGCGACCCCGAACGTCGCCAACGTCACGTAGAAGGCGATGTGGCGCGCATTGCGGCGGCCGCTTTCGTCGTCCTTGAGGAACATGATCCACAAGGCGCCGAACAACGGCAGGAACGTCACGATGGAGAGCAGCGGCATGCCGGCAGCGTTCATTGGCCAAGCCCTCCGCCTGCAAACATAAAGTAGGCCGTGATCAGCGCGACGCCGATCATCATGGCGAACGCGTAGTGATAGACGTAGCCGGTCTGGAGACGCACGACGCGGCCGGTCACGTCCATGACGCGGGCTGCGACACCGTCCGGGCCGATCCCGTCGATGATGCGGCCATCACCGGTCTTCCAGAGGAAGCGGCCGATCGCCATTGAGGGCTTCACGAAGAGCCAATCGTAGAGTTCGTCGATGTACCACTTGTTGAGGAAGAACAGGTAGATCGGCCGGAAGGTGCGCGCCGTTGCCGCCGGCAGGCCGGGCGCCTTGATATAGAACAGCCAGGCCAGCCCCAATCCGGAGAGCATGGCGACGAACGGCGACCACGCGATCCAGGGCTCTTTCTTAACGGCCTCGTGCATGTGGTGCAGGATCTCCTTGCCGGGCAGTTCGAAGATCGCGCGCTGCCAGAAGTCCTTGTAGTGGTGGCCAATGAAGCTGTCGGCGAAGACGATGCCGGCGAGCACGGCGCCGACGGCCAGCACGTAGAGGGGGATGAGCATGACCGACGGGCTTTCGTGCGCGTGGCGGTAGACATCCGGTTCAGCGCGCGTTGGGCCATGGAAGGTCATGAACATCAGCCGCCAGGAATAGAACGATGTCATGAAGGCTGCGACGACCAGCATCCAGAAGGCATAGTTGTATGGGGTGTGGGCGGCATAGGTCGCCTCGATGATGGCGTCCTTGGAGTGGAAGCCCGCAAAGCCGCCGATCTTCGGGATTCCGACGCCGGTAAGCGCAAGCGTGCCGATCAACATCATCACCCAGGTTATGCGGATCTTGGGCGCGAGACCGCCCATGTTGCGCATGTCCTGTTCGTGGTGCATCGCGTGGATGACGGAGCCGGCGCCAAGGAACAGCAGCGCCTTGAAGAAGGCGTGGGTGAACAGGTGGAAGATGGCAACCGTGTAGGCGCCGACGCCACAGGCCACAAACATGTAGCCAAGCTGCGAGCACGTCGAATAGGCGATGACGCGCTTGATGTCGTTCTGGACGAGGCCGACGGTGGCGGCGAAGAACGCGGTGAGCGCGCCGACCGCGGTGACGACGACGAGGGCGTCGGGGGCGTATTCGAAAACGGGCGACAGGCGGGCGACCATGAAGACGCCGGCGGTGACCATGGTGGCTGCGTGGATCAGCGCTGAGACCGGGGTCGGGCCCTCCATCGCGTCCGGCAGCCAGGTGTGCAGGAGGAACTGGGCCGATTTGCCCATGGCACCCATGAACAGAAGGAGCGCGATGCAGGTCAGGATGTCGACGTCATAGCCAAGGAACGGCATGGTCTGGCCGACCATGGTCGGCGCTTCGCGGAAAATCTGGTCGAGTTGCACCGTGTTGAAGACGGCGAACAGGGCGAAAATTCCCAGGGCGAAGCCGAAGTCACCGACACGGTTGACCACGAAGGCCTTCATGGCGGCGGCGTTGGCCGACGGCTTCTTGTACCAGAACCCGATCAGGAGATAGCTCGCGAGGCCGACGCCTTCCCAGCCGAAGAACATCTGGACGAGATTGTCCGCGGTGACGAGGGAGAGCATCGCGAAGGTGAATAGCGACAGATAGGCGAAGAACCGGGCGCGACGCCGGATCTTCATGCATGTAGCCGATCGAATAAAGGTGGACGAGGCTTGAGACCGTGGTGACGACGACCAGCATCACGGCTGTCAGCGTGTCGATGCGCAGCGACCAGGCGATCTCGAGTTCGCCGGAGGTGATCCAGTTTGCGACCGGCACCTTGATCGTTTCGTGATCGAAGCCGACGCGCCAGAAGACGAACCACGAGAGCGCTGCCGCGATGAACAGAAGGCCCGTTGTGATTATCTCGGCTGCGCGGTCAGAAATTATGCGGCCAAAGAAGCCTGCAATGATGGCGCCCAGAAGCGGCAGAAAGACGATCGCCTTGAATTCCATTATGAGACGCTCCTGGCGAGCGAATTGGGAGTAGTGAATAGCGAATAGTTGTCAGTCATTGGCGGAAGCCCTTCTCTGGAGCGAGCGGATCAATCCGCGGACAATCTTTCCCAGTTCGTCGCATCTTTCCAACAATTGTCGTTCCACGTTTTGGTCGAGGTAGTCGACGCGGGCTGACAAGATCAGATGCGTCTCCAATTCCTTCAGTGAACCCTGCGCCACTCTCAAGAACTGCACGAATGCGCCGGGTGTTTCCCGCCCATGCCCCTCTGCGATGTTAGCGGCGAGTGCCGAACTCGATCGTCTGATCTGTGACGCCAGACCAAACAATTCTTCCCGAGGGAATTGCTTGGTAATGGCGTAGCACTCGACCGACAGATCCATTGCCTTTTGCCAAGCCACCAGATCCCGATACGAATCCACCACTACTCCCTACTCCCTACTCCCTACTCCCTATTCACTCCACCTAACCCTTCATCATGTTGACGTCGTCAACCGCGATCGAGCCGCGGTTGCGATAGTAGACGACGATGATCGCCAGCCCGACGGCGGCCTCGGCGGCCGCGACCGTGAGCACCATCATCGCGAAGACCTGGCCGACGAGATCGTTATTGAACGAGGAGAACGCGACGAGGTTGATGTTGACGGCAAGCAGCATCAGCTCCACCGACATCAAAATCACGATCACGTTCTTGCGGTTGAGGAAGATACCGAAGATGCCGATCGTGAAGAGGATCGCGGCCACAGTCAGGTAATGCCCGATACCGATTTCCATGGTCACTGCCCCCCCTTGGAGCCGTATGCGCGTGGCGCAGGGCGGGTCCGGCCGGTCCGGCATGCTGCCGGGCGCGCGCCGTCCTGCTGATCGTTCGTTTGGTTCGACCGGTTTGTCATCGACCGCCCTCCTCGCCGGTTGGCACGATGGCCTGGCCCGGGGCGACATTGACGACCTCGATGGATGTTTCGGGGCGGCGGGCGACCTGGGCTGCAATCGACTGACGCTTGACGCCTTCCTTGTGGCGCAAGGTGAGGAGGATGGCGCCGATCATCGCGACCAGAAGGATGAGGCCTGCGACCTGGAAGAAATAGACATACTGGGTGTAGAGGATGCGGCCGAGCGCCTCGGTGTTGGTGAGGGCGTCACCTGCGGCAGGCGCCGGGGCTGCGGGTTGGCCGATGATCTGGGGCTGGAAGCTCTGGTAGCCGAGGATCAGGATCAGCTCGAACAGGACGAAGGCGCCGACGAGGGCGCCTAAGGGCGCGTTTTTGGTGAAGCCGGCCCTCAATTCGGCAAAATCGACGTCAAGCATCATGACGACGAACAGAAACAGCACGGCGACCGCGCCGACGTAGACGATGACGAGGAGCATGGCGAGGAACTCAGCACCCAGGAGGACGAAGAGGCCGGCCGCGGAGAAGAACGCGAGGATGAGGAAGAGGACCGCGTGGACGGGGTTGCGCGCGATGATCACAAAAATTCCCGACACGATGGCCGCCGCGGAAAAGAGATAGAAGAAGATTGCCTCGAGGCCCATCACTGACATTCCATTGTTGGGACGCCCTCGTGGCGCCCATCTTTATTCATCGTGTGCCGCGTGAGATCACGCAGCGGCGCGCCTGCGCGCCTTTTCCCGTTCAACGGCGACCAGGTGCCGGCGCCATAGACTGCGAACGACCCATTGGCGGTACGGCCAATAGGCACAAGCCAATCCGAGCGCAAGGCCTGCAACCGGCCCCCAGGACAAGCCGTTGAGAGCCATCGACCGGAGCGCCCAAACAACGCCTGCCACCGCGGCGATGACGAGCAGGACCTGCGCCCAGGCATGGCGCCATTCCTGTCGTCTCTGATCGGCGGCGATCTCCCCGTAGCGCGCTAGCTCCTCATCGGTCAATGAGGTAAGCAGGCCGAGCCAACCCGTCGAATTCTCTGTTTTTTCGCTCGCGCCCACGGTCGCTTATGAAATCCTGTTTTTGTCCCACGTTTGTGGCTCACGTCGCAGCCAGTTGCTCCAATGGCCTCCGTCGGTTGGCGTTCAAAACGCGTAGTATCCGATGGCGTAGCCAATTAGCGGATAAAGAACCAAATCTCCCCAACGTGATGCCCGCACGACCGGCATCGGCCTTTGTTCCTGTTGCTCGATCCATCGAATGATGGCCGGCGAAATGACGTAGAAGGAAAACACCCCAAAGGCGAGGCCGATGATGCCTCCGGTCAACGCCGGACTCATGCCGCGCTCCGTGCCGGTTCCTTCGCCAATGACTTACCTGTACTTCGCGTCGAGGGCCATGTTGGCTGCGATCTCGCGCTCCCACCGGTCGCCATTCGCCAGCAAGCGATCCTTGTTATAGAAAAGTTCCTCCCGGGTCTCGGTCGCGAATTCGAAATTCGGACCTTCAACGATCGCATCGACGGGGCAGGCTTCCTGGCATAGCCCACAATAGATGCACTTGGTCATATCGATGTCGTAGCGGGTCGTGCGCCGGGTGCCGTCGTTACGGCGGGGACCGGCCTCGATCGTGATCGCCTGCGCGGGGCAGATCGCCTCGCACAGTTTGCACGCAATGCAGCGCTCTTCGCCGTTCGGGTAACGGCGCAGCGCATGTTCACCGCGAAACCGTGGGCTCAGGGGCCCCTTCTCATGGGGATAGTTGAGCGTCTTCTTCGGCTCGAAGAAGTAGCGCATCGCCATGAAGAACGCTGACACGAACTCTGTCAGGAACAGCGACTTTATGCCTTGGGCAACGCCCATCTCGTCCTCTTTCGTTTTGCCTGGCTCAGCTCGAGCCGCCGACGATCATCGGTCCGACGAAGTAACCCAGCACGATGAAGAAAATGAAGTCCACCAGCGCCACCATCCGCAGGATGCCGGCGGCCTTGGACGGGTCGTCGCCGATGCCCTGGCTCTCAACGCGATTGGCGACCAGACGAATGGTAATGAACCCCATCAGCCCAACGATGAAGCCGATAAGCGCGCCGACCATGTTCGGGCTCATGGGCGCCTCCTGACCGACCTTCTGTACGCGGTTCTGGGTATCATGACCATCAGCTCCACGTCGGACCATAGCGCAGGAGGCCTGCGACAATCACGACCATGACCAGTGAGATCGGCAGGAACACCTTCCAGCCGAGACGCATCAGCTGGTCATAGCGATAGCGCGGCACAATCGCCTTCACCATGGCGAACATGAAGAAGACCAAGACGACCTTTGCCAGGAACCAGAAGATGCCCGGGACGAGGTTCAGGGGCCAGATATCGAGGGGAGGCAGCCAGCCGCCGAGGAAGAGAATGGTGGTCAGCGTGCACATGGTGACGATGGCGACGTACTCACCCAGCATGAAGAGCAGGTAGGGCGTCGAGGAGTATTCGACCATGAAGCCTGCGACCAGTTCAGATTCAGCTTCCGGCAGGTCAAATGGCGGCCGATTGGTCTCGGCGAGGGCTGAAATAAAGAAGATGACGAACATCGGCAAAAGCGCCAGCCAGTACCAGTCGAGCAGCGAGGCGGGGAGCCCCGCGCCGGTGCCGAGGCCGGTCTTCTGGGCGTTGACAATGTCGGACATGTTGAGGGAGCCGACGCAGAGCAGCACGGTCACGATGACGAGGCCGATCGAGACTTCGTAGGAGACCATTTGAGCGGCCGAGCGGAGCGAACCCATGAAGGGGTATTTCGAGTTCGAGGCCCAACCGCCCATGATCACGCCGTAGACGCCCAACGACGAGATCGCGAGAATATAGAGGATGCCGACGTTCAGGTCGGAGATCACCCACTTGCCTTCCCAGATCCCAAAGAAACTGCCTTCAGAAACGGGGATTACGGCCCAGGCGGCGAGTGCGCACAGCGTGGTTGCGACGGGGGCCAGCAGGAACACCGTCTTGTCGGCGCCGGCTGGGATGATCGGCTCCTTGAGGACGAACTTCAAAAGATCGGCGAACGATTGGAGCAGACCGAACGGGCCAACCACGTTCGGACCCTTGCGCATCTGAACCGCGGCCCAGACCTTGCGGTCGAGAAGGAGCAGGTAGGCAATGATCACCAGCAACGCAGCGATCAGGACCAGGCTCTGGATGACCACGATCACGGCGGGCCAGCCGAAGGACCACCATACCTCGTAGAGTGTCTGCCAGATTGTCGGTTCGGTCATGTCGTTCGGCTCATGACGGGCAATCGCTTGCCCGGGGGTCTCAGGGGGACGCTATTCGGCGGCAGCTTTGGCTTGGCCGGTTCGGCGCAGGGCGCTCAGTTCTGCCATGACGGCGGAAGCACGCGCAATCGGGTTGGTGAAATAGAAGTCCTCGAAGGCCGGCGCGAAAGGCGTTGTGGAGAGCGGGCGGGCCGCGTCGGCCAGGCGAGCAACGGCGCCCATGTCAGCCGCGGCGATCTGGCCGTTGGCTGCAAGATGGGGGGCTGTCGCATACATGCGGGCGCGAAGTTCCTGGAGATTATCGAAGGGCAGCGTCTTGCCCATCCGCTCGGACAGCGCACGCAGGATGGTCCAGTCTTCGCGCGCATCGCCCGGCGGGAATGCCGCGCGCGCCGTCGTCTGGGGGCGGCCTTCCATGTTGACGTAGGTCACACTTTTCTCGGTATAGGCGGCAGCCGGCAGGATCAGGTCGGCGCGGTGGGCGCCCGCATCGCCGTGGGTGCCGAGGTAGATGACGAAGCCGGCGTTGGTCTCGGCGAGCGCTGCATCATCGAAGCCTAAGAGGAACAGGACGTCGAGGCCGCCTTGGAGCATCTCAGCTGTGTCGCGGCCGTTCGCGCCCGGCAGGACGCCAAGGTCAAGGCCGCCGACGCGGCTGGCGGACGTGTGGAGGACGTTGAAGGTGCGCCAGCCATCGGCTGCGTTGCCGGCCGCGTCGATGGCTTGGGCGATCCCGGCTGCGGCGGCCAAAACCGCGGCGCCGTCGTCACGCGCACTGGTGGCGCTTCCGACGATGACGAGCGGGTTTGAGGCGGCCTTGAGCTTGTCGAGGAAGGGATGACGGCTGCCGGCGAAGGTCTCAAGCGCCTTGCCGTCGGTGCCGATGGTCTCGACGGCATAGCCATAGTCCTCGGCGACGCCAATCACGCCGACAGCGAGGTCGCTGTTACGCCAGCGGCTGCGGATGCGGGCGTTGAGGACAGCGGCATCCGTCTTCGGGTTGCAGCCGATCAGCAGAATGGCATCGGCCTCGTCGATGGCCGAAAACGTTGCATTGAAAAGGTAGCCTGCGCGGCCATGATCGGCACTGATGGCCTCGCCGGGCGCCCGGCAATCCATGCTCTTTGCACCGAGGCTCGCGAGCATTTCCTTGAGCGCGAACATTTCTTCGCAGCCCGCCAGATCGCCGGCAATCGCGCCAATCTGTTCGGGGGCAGCCGCCGACAGCTGCTCGGCGGCCGCGGCCAACGCTTCGTCCCAGCCGACCGGCTCCAGGCGTCCGTCGCGGCGCAGATACGGGCGGTCGAGGCGCTGGGTTCTGAGGCCGTCGGCGACGTGACGGCTCTTGTCGGAGATCCACTCTTCGTTGATGTCGTCGTTGGTGCGGGGGAGGACGCGCATGACCTGGGAGCCGCGGCAATCGACGCGGATGGCAGCGCCCATCGCGTCCATCGCGTCAATCGATTCGGTCTTACGCAGTTCCCACGGACGCATGTTGTTGGCCCAGGGGCGATGGTTGAGGGCGCCGACGGGACACAGGTCAACCACGTTGGCGGAGAGCTCCGACATCATGCCGTGCTCGAGGTAGGTGGTGATCTCCATGTCCTCGCCGCGGCCGATGGCGCCCAATTCCTCGACACCGGCGACTTCGGTCATGAAGCGGACGCAGCGGGTGCATTGGATGCAGCGCGTCATGTGCGTCTTGATCAGGGGGCCGAGGTGCTTTTCGTCAACCGCGCGCTTGTTCTCATCATAGCGCGAGCCGCCGACGCCGTAGCGCATCGCCTGGTCCTGGAGGTCACATTCGCCGCCCTGGTCGCAGATCGGGCAATCGAGGGGATGGTTGATGAGGAGAAATTCCATCACCCCTTCGCGCGCCTTCTTGACCAGCGGTGTGCGGGTGTCGATCCGGTTGGGCGTGCCATCGCGCGTCGGGCGCAGGTCGTTGACGCCCATGGCGCAGGAGGCGACCGGCTTCGGCATGCCGTCGACCTGGATCAGGCACATGCGGCAGTTGCCGGCGATCGAAAGGCGTTCGTGATAGCAGAAGCGGGGAATTTCGCGGCCTGCCAGCTCGCAGGCCTGAAGCAGCGTGATGCCGTCTTCGACTTCGATTTCCTCGTCGTCAATCAGGAGCTTTTTCGGCATTCGGACGTTCGATCTTTTCTGTGGGCGGCGCCGGAAGATAGGCGGCGCGGCGCAGAGCGTCTTCGCAGGTGCAAACTGTTGTGGTTCTCCTACAATGAGTTTGCGCGCGATACCAGAGGGGAAGGCGGGTCAAATCCACTCGGGCGGGCATTATCGGGTGGATGAATGAGCCGGGCGGGCGATCGTCATGGCGGCAGGGCTGAAACCAACGGAACCGCAGCTCCGCGCGGGTCCGCCTGCCGCTCGAACCTACTCTGCTGCCATCCGTGCTGCCTGCGCCTGCTCGATTCGCTCCTCAATGACGGGGCGGAAATTGCGAATGAGACCCTGGATCGGCCATGCGGCGGCGTCGCCGAGGGCGCAGATGGTGTGGCCTTCGACCTGCTTGGTGACGTCGAGCAGCATGTCGATCTCGGCTTTCTCCGCGTCGCCGCGCTCAAGGCGCTCCATGACCCGCCACATCCAGCCCGTGCCTTCACGGCAGGGTGTGCATTGGCCGCAGCTTTCATGCTTGTAGAAATACGAGAGGCGGCGGATGGCGGCGATGATGTCGGTCGACTTATCCATCACGATGATGGCCGCGGTGCCGAGGCCCGACTTGGCCTGCTGCAAAGCGTCGTAGTCCATCGTGATATCGTCACACACGTCGGTTGGCAGACAGGGCACCGATGAGCCGCCCGGGATAACCGTCAGCAGGTTCTTCCAGCCGCCACGCACACCGCCGGCGTGCTTCTCGAGGAGTTCGCGGAGCGGAATGCCCATTTCTTCCTCGACGACGCAGGGGCGTTCGACGTGACCGGAGATCTGGAAGAGCTTGGTGCCGGTATTGTTGGGCTTGCCGAGGCCGGCGAACCAATCTGCGCCGCGGCGCAGGATGGTGGGGACGACGGCGATTGATTCGACGTTGTTCACGGTCGTTGGCGCGCCATAGAGGCCGGCGCCGGCCGGGAACGGCGGTTTCAGGCGGGGCTGGCCCTTCTTGCCTTCGAGGCTTTCGAGGAGCGCGGTCTCTTCGCCGCAGATATAGGCGCCGGCGCCATGGTGGACGTAGAGGTCGAAGTCCCAGCCATTCTTGTTGTTCTTGCCGATCAGGCCGGCTTCGTAGGCTTCATCGACGGCGCGCTGGAAGGCTTCACGCTCGCGGATATATTCGCCGCGGAAGTAGACGTAGCAGGCGTGCGCGCGCATCGCGAAGGAGGCGATCAGGCAGCCCTCGACGAGGGTGTGGGGGTCGTGGCGCAGGATTTCGCGATCCTTGCAGGAACCGGGCTCCGATTCGTCGGCATTGACGACGAGGTAGGAGGGGCGCGGGTCTTCCTTCGGCATGAACGACCATTTGAGGCCGGTCGGGAAGCCGGCGCCGCCGCGGCCTCTGAGGCCGGAGGCTTTGACACGCTCGATGATCTCATCATGGCCAAGGTCGATCAGCGCCTTGGTGTTGTCCCACTGTCCCCGCGCCATCGCGCCTTTCAGCGAGACGTCGTGGATCCCGTAGATATTCGTGAAGATGCGGTCCTTGTCGGCAAGCATGGATCAGACCTTCTTGTTGTAGAGCGTGGGATCGGTGAGGGTGGTCAGATCGCCTTCGGGCGCTGACGCGGTGCGGCCGATCTGGGAGCCAGGCTTCGGGGGCGTGCCGGCGGCAAAGCCGTCCAACAGTTTTGCCAGCAATTCAGGGGTCAGATCTTCGTAGGTGTCCTTCCAGATCTGGACCATCGGCGCGTTGGCGCAAACGCCGAGACACTCGACCTCTTCCCAGGAGAAATCGCCATCGTCGGAAAGGGTGTGGGGCGCGTCCGCGATTCGGCTCTTGCAGACGGCGACCAATTCCTCCGCGCCGCGCAGCATGCAGGGCGTGGTGCCGCAGACCTGGACGTGCGCTTTCCTGCCGACGGGGGCGAGCTGGAACATGGTGTAGAAGGTCGCGATCTCGTAGACGCGGATATAGGGCATGTCGAGCATGTCGGCGACGTAGCGAATCGCCGGCTCTGGCAGCCAACCGGCGTGCTGTTCCTGGGCGCGCCAGAGCAGGGGGATCACCGCCGAGGCCTGCTTGCCGTCGGGGTAGTGCTTGATCTTATCTTGCGCCCACGCGAGGTTTTCAGCGGAAAATTCAAAACTCTGGGGCTGTTCGGAATGAAGGCGGCGCACGGCCATGAGCGCAGTGTCTCCGGTTCACACAGGACGTAATGGCCGCCGGCACACAGAAGCAATGAAAGGACAGCGCGGCCGGGCGGCACGGTTTCAGATGTTCGAAGTACGGCGCTTGACGAAACGATGCAAGCGTCAGACGCGAACATTTACCGTTACGCGGCTGATGGTCTCGCCCAAAGTGCGCCGTTGGGCGCGCCTACCAATTGTTGCCGCGCCAGCTGTCGCGTTCGCCGCTGTTGGCAAACGAGGTGCTGCCGGTGTCGTTGATCTGGCTGTTCGGCTGGTAGTCCGATTCGAGGACGAAGCTTGGCGGGGTGCGCACGCTGATCCAGGCGAACACCAAAATGACGGTCGCGATCGGCGCGAGAAACAGCGATGCCTGCGATCCAACCCGCATGAAGCCGGTCCAGAAGAATGCCCACAAGCAGCCCGGCGGGCAGAATCCACCAGCCGCCGAGCTCAGTGGCGGGGGTCGCGGCGCGGAAGGCGGCGAACAGAAACGCAATCGCGAGGGCAAAAACGCCCAGCAGAACCGGGACGAGTGGCTTGTTGGCGTGCAATTCACCCATCGGCCAATCGTTTCGAACGGCGAAAATGCGATAGGTCGCCAGGGACAGGCCCCATCCAAACGCGAGGGCGGCAGCAAAAAACGGCAGGTCGAGGTTGCTCATCCATGGGCTCCGGCACGCAGCGCCGTGCGCGGCCCTTCGGTTCCGCCGCGCCGGCTGACGCAAATTTACAACTGGATTGGTGTTTTAGGGCGTGCCGAGTTGTTTATCAACTTATTCGAAACCTTTTCACTGACTCACGTGAAACATTGTCCGAATGCTGATCATTGATCCCAACGCTCTCGCTTCTGCCCCGGAAACCAGCCCGGAAAGCTAACGGTCGATCTCGCCAAAGACGACGTCGAGGGAGCCCAGGATGGCGCTGACGTCCGCCAGCATGTGCCCGCGGTTCATGAAGTCCATCGCCTGGAGATGGGCAAAGCCCGGCGCGCGGATCTTGCACCGGTAGGGCTTGTTGGAGCCGTCGGAGACGAGGTAGACGCCGAACTCGCCCTTCGGCGCTTCGACACAGGCGTAGACTTCGCCTTCGGGCACATGGAAGCCTTCGGTGTAGAGCTTGAAATGGTGGATCAGGGCTTCCATCGAGCGCTTCATCTGGTCACGCTTCGGGGGCACGACCTTCTTTTCGGCTGCAACATGGGGCCCGCGTCCGGCATCCGAGAGCAGCTTTTCGCAGCACTGCTTCATGATCCGGACCGATTCGCGCATTTCGCGCATGCGGATCAGGTAACGATCGTAGCAGTCGCCGTTCTTGCCGATCGGAATATCGAATTCCATCTCGTCGTAGCATTCGTAGGGTTGCGCCCGACGAAGGTCCCAGGCAGCACCCGAGCCGCGCACCATGACGCCGGAGAAGCCCCACTGGAAACACTCATCGAGGGTGACAACGCCGATGTCGACGTTGCGTTGCTTGAAGATGCGGTTGTCGGTGAGGAGGCCTTCGATATCGTCCAGGATGGCGGGATGGGTTTCGCAGAAGGCTGCAATATCCTCGACAAGCTCATCGGGCAGATCCTGGTGGACGCCGCCGACGCGGAAGTATTTGGCGTGCATCCGGGAGCCGGAGGCGCGCTCGTAGAAGACCATCAGTTTTTCGCGCTCTTCGAAGCCCCACACGGGCGGTGTCAGGGCACCGACGTCCATGGCCTGGGTCGTCACGTTGAGCATGTGCGAGAGGATGCGGCCGATCTCGGAGTAGAGCACGCGGATGAGCTGGGCACGATAGGGAATTTCGAGGCCCAGGAGGCGCTCGGCTGCCATGCAGAAGGCGTGTTCCTGGTTCATCGGCGCGACGTAGTCGAGGCGGTCGAAGTAGCCGATTGCCTGGAGATAGGTCTTGTGCTCGATCAGCTTTTCGGTGCCGCGGTGGAGGAGGCCGATGTGGGGGTCGACGCGCTCGACCACCTCGCCATCGAGCTCGAGGACCAGGCGAAGGACGCCGTGGGCCGCGGGGTGCTGCGGGCCGAAGTTGATGTGGAACTGGCGGATATCGGTTTCGGGCATGGGGTCTCGATCGGCGTGCGTGGATTGGGCTCAGTTGGTTGACGGTGGGGTGAACTCGGCGAGAAACTCGGCTTCCGTCATCTTGTGCGTCTCATTGGCGAAGGCGAAGTAGCCGGGATTGCGGTCGACATAGATCTCGCTGACGAATTTGAGGCGGTCTTCCTCCTGAAGGGCGCCGGCCATGACGGCAAGGTGGCCGAACTGTTCAGAGCGCCAGAACAGATTGGTGCCGCATGTTCCGCAAAAGCAGCGCTCGCCCCAATCCGACGACTTGAAGACCGACAAATTGGCTTCTCCGTCAATCGTCAGATCTGTTGCGTCGACAAGAGCGAAGACCACGCCCCCCGACCAGGTCCGGCACATCTTGCAGTGGCAGGTGCCGACCTCACCGGTTGGCGATTTCAGCGAATAGGTGATCGCGCCGCAAAGGCACTTGCCGGTCAGTTCGTGCGGTTCGGCCATGTCGTCAGGGCCTCCTGCCCTCATCGCATCAACCCGGCTTCTGCTCGCCGGTCGCCTTCTCGTCGCCGGGCAGCACATAATCGGTGCCTTCCCACGGGCTTTCGAAGTCGAAGCTGCGGAATTCCTGAGTCAATCGCACCGGCTCGTAGACGACGCGCTTGGCTTCATCATCGTAGCGCACCTCGACGTGGCCCGTGAGGGGGAAATCCTTGCGCAAGGGATGACCCTGGAAGCCATAATCGGTCAGCAGGCGGCGCAGGTCGGGATGGCCGGAAAAGAGAATGCCATACATGTCATAGGCTTCGCGCTCGAACCAGTTGGCCGCCGGGAAAACGCCGACGGCGCTTTCGATGGCATCCTGTTCACCGATCTGGGTCTTGATCCGGATGCGATTGTTCAGGACCGGCGAGAGGAGGTGGTAGACGACATCGAAGCGGTCCTCACGGCCCGGCCAGTCGACGCCGCAGATGTCGATCAGAACCACGAACTTGCAGCGGCCATCGACGCGCAGCAGCTTGAGGAACGGGACGATCGCGGCAGGCTTGATGTGGACCGTCAATTCGCCGAATGCGACTTCGTGGCCCATGACCTGATCGGGCGCCTTCGCGCTCAGGTATTCGCCGAGATCGGCAAGCGCGTTCTCATCGACTGTCACGGGTCCGACTTCCTTCGCGGGTTGGCGCCGGGGCCGCCTGGCAGGTTCCGGCTATCGTTCGTGTGGGCAGGCCGCGATCATCCTCGGATCAGCGGGCCTCGGATCAGCGGGCGATCGTTCCGGTACGGCGAATTTTCTTCTGCAACATCAACACACCATAGACCAGCGCTTCGGCAGACGGCGGACAGCCAGGGATGTAGATGTCGACGGGGACGACGCGGTCACAGCCCCGCACGACGGCGTAGGAATAATGATAGTAGCCGCCGCCGTTGGCGCATGAGCCCATCGAGATGACGTAGCGCGGCTCGGGCATCTGGTCGTAGACCTTGCGCAGCGCGGGCGCCATCTTGTTGGTCAAGGTGCCAGCGACGATCATAACGTCCGACTGGCGCGGCGACGCGCGGGGGGCGAAGCCGAAGCGCTCGAGATCATACCGCGGCATGGCCGACTGCATCATCTCGACCGCGCAGCACGCAAGCCCGAACGTCATCCACATCAAGGAACCGGTCCGGGCCCAGTTGATGAGATCATCGGTGGTGGTCACGAGGAAGCCCTTGTCGGCCAACTCGTTGTTTATCATCGTGAAGCTGGGATCGCCGGGCTTGATGATGCTGCCCGCACCGCTTCCCTCCCCGGCCTTGTCGTAGGCCGGGAGCGTGCTGAACGGCTTGCCGGTCGCGGAATTGATCAATCCCATTCGAGGCCGCCTTTCTTCCATTCGTAGATGAAGCCGACGGTGAGAACGCCTAAGAAGATCATCATCGACCAAAAGCCGAACTCGCCGATCTCGTTGAAGGCGATTGCCCAGGGGAAGAGGAACGCGATCTCGAGATCGAAGATGATGAAGAGAATCGCGACCAGGTAGAAGCGGACGTCGAATTTCATGCGCGCGTCATCGAACGCTGCAAAGCCGCATTCGTAGGCCGACACCTTCTCGGGGTCCGGATTGCGAACCGCGATCAGGAACGGCGCAACCATGAGGGCGCCTGCAATGAAGAGCGACACCGCGAGGAAGATGATGATCGGCAAATATTGGCCGGCAAGGTCAATCATGCGTCGGGAGACCCTTTGAGGTGTTCACGTCAAACAAGCTGGTATCGCAGCCGTTCGTGGCTGGCAAGGTGGAAGCGGCAAATCACCCGACCTCGTCACGGCCAAAGGCTGCGATACCCTCTGTCGCAAGCACGATTACCAGCGCGGCCACCGAGAACGCCAGGAAGCCGATACTCAGGGGGAGCGCCGTCTGGTCAAAGAACTGGCCGACCAGGGTGCCAAAGAGCGCGCCCGCCAGCGTTGTATAAGACCCCATGATGGAAGACGCTGTTCCCGCGACAGCGCCGAGCGGCTCCATGGCAACGGCGTTGAAGTTGGAAACGATCAGGCCAAAGAAGAAAAACAACACGACGAGGCCGCTCCACAGCAGAAAAAACGGGGGATGGCCGCTGTAACTCCAGGTTATGGCTGCAACACAGGCTGCAACGACGGTGAAGGCGGCAAGCGCCCGATGAGAGACGGTACGCATCCCGAACCGCATCACGATCTGTGAATTCGTCAGACCGGCGGCGGCCATCGCCATCGCCACGGACCCGAAGGCGATCGGAAACCAGGGGCCGAGGCCGTAGACGTCGACGAATATCTGCTGGGAGGACAGAATGTAGCTCATCAGGCAGGCAAACATGAAGCCGCTGGCGGCGATATAAGCGACGGAGACGGGGGTTGTGACGACGGCTGCGAGGGCTGCCGTGAAGGCGACCGGTTCGGCGCTGATGGACGGGGCACCGTCAAGACGCACGACGTGTCGCGCCCCCGGGCTTGGCACGCGGCTTTGGCCGCGATGGGTCGGGGAGGTTTCCGGCAGGCGGATCCAGGCCCACACGAACGCGATGACGCCAACGATGGCGAGGATGTAAATCGGCGCGCGCCACCCGCCAATCAGGCCGAGGAACTGCCCGATCGAGGGCGCGACGACGGGTACGAGGATGAATGTCGTCATGACCAGCGACATCAGGCGGGCCATCTGGCGGCCGGAGAACAGGTCGCGGACGATGGCGACAACGACGACGCGGGGGGCCGCCCCGCCGACGCCTTGCAGGAAGCGGGCAACGAGGAGCCAGGAGAAAGACTGGGCGGTACTGGCGAGGGCGGCGCCGATGGTGAATATGATCAGGCCGGCAAACAGGATCGGGAGACGGCCGGCGCGGTCGGAGAGGCTTCCGACAACGAGCTGGCCGAGGACGAGGCCGATCAAATAACTGGTGATGACCCATTGGCGGTCGTTGTCACGTTCGACGCCGAGGCTGGCAGCCAGATCGGGCAACACCGGCAGCATGATGTCGATCGAAAGCGCCGTCAGGCAGGTCAGAAGGGCAGCCAACGTGACGAATTCGAACATCGAGAGGGGCAGCCCGGCGACGCGGCCGGACGCAACGGCAGGCGTTGCCTCGGGTGGTGGATTGGGGGAGGACGACAAGGCCGTGACTTTCGCGGGGCAACACCCGGGGGCGCTGGATCAGGGATGAGCGGCTGGTCTTTGCAGCCGGCGGCCATTAGTACGCCAGGGGATAATCGGGTCAATCCGGACGTGGTGCCGCCTTGACTTGATCGTAGGGTAATGTCACGGCGGCGGCGTCCGTTATGGGAATCGATCGTACAAGCAGGGCCATCATGGCTCCTGAGATCAACATCCCTCGTTTGATTGATCGGCCAGTTATTTACAACAGGTTCTCCCTTGGAAGCGCGCAACACCACCGACCACAAGGCCTCGGCGCTGTTCCACAGGATATGGCTGGAGTGGGGCCATCGCCATCGCCGGCTGATCGCCCTCAATCTGGCCTGCATCGGCGTCTTTTCGGCGGTCAACGGGCTCTATGCGCCGATCATCAAGTATATCGTCGATCAAGCGAGCGCCGGGGTCACTGACAACTACTGGATCCTGATCGCGGCGCTTGTCGTCACCGTGGTCAAGGCGTCGGCGTTGCTGGCCCACAAGCGCCTCAACGTGCGCCTCTTCACCGGCATATCGCTCGACATGCAACGGGCGCTCTATGCCAAGATGATCGCAGCCGACGTCGCCTGGCATGGCCGCGAGCCTCCCGCTGCCCTGGCGCAACGGATCATGGCTGATGTGGGGGAAGTGCGGGGCGCGCTGGAACGGGTCGTGAACAATGCGATCCGTGACGTCCTGATGATCGTCGCCGTCGTTGCCTCGATGATCTACATCGACTGGCAGCTCTCATTGATTGCGTTTGCCGTGTTCCCGATTGCGATCTGGCCGATCTCGAAGATCGGGCGGTCGCTGAGAAAAATCGGCCGCCAGACCCAGGCGAGCATCGGCGGTGTCAGTGCGCGCCTGCTCGAGGGGTTGGCAAGCATCAAGGTTGCGAAAACCTACCAGCTCGAGGACCGGCTCAATACCCGCAGCCGTGAAGATCTCGAAATGCTGAGGGCCCTTAGTATTCGTGCCGGCGACCACCAGGCATTGATCGATCCGATGATGGAGGTCCTCGGCGGGATCGTGATCGTCGGGGTCTTGTTCTTTGTCGGGTGGCGGCTCGACGCCGGGCAGAACACGCTCGGCGATTTCGCGGGCTTCATCACGGCGCTGCTGCTTGCCGGCCAGCCGCTGCGTGCGCTTGGCAATCTCGCCGGCCATATCCAGCGTGGCCTCGCCGCCAGCCAACGGGTCTTCAGTGTACTTGATGAGCCGGCGCGGGTGGTGACACGGGCCGGCGCGCCGGCGCTCGTCGTCTCACGCGGCGACGTGACCTTCGAGGACGCGACATTTTCCTACGAGACGGAGCCCCGGCCGGCGCTGGATCATGTTTCGCTGGTTGTTCCGGGCGGCAGCCGGTTGGCGTTGGTTGGGCGGAGCGGTGCTGGCAAGTCGACGCTGTTCAACCTGATCCCGCGCCTGTTCGATCCGACCGAGGGCCGCGTGCTGGTGGATCAACAGGATATCAGCGGGGTCACACTCGAGAGCCTGCGCGCCAACATCGCGCTCGTCACCCAGGACTCGATCCTGTTCAACGATACGGTGCGCGCCAATATTGCGATCGGCGCCCGCGACGGGCGGGCCGAGGACATTGCGTTGGAGGCCGTACAGGACGCTGCAAAGTCAGCCGCCGCGCACGACTTCATCGAGGCGCTGCCGAAGGGATACGACACCGTGATCGGTGTTGGCGGTGACAGGCTCTCCGGCGGCCAGCGGCAGCGACTTTCGATTGCGCGCGCGTTCCTGAGAAACGCCCCCATCCTGCTGCTGGATGAGGCGACAAGTGCGCTCGATGCGGAGGCGGAGGCCCAGATCCGAGAGGCCCTCGAGCGGCTTTCGGCAGGGCGCACGACGATCGTCATCGCGCACCGGCTGTCGACGATCATGGATGCCGACCAGATTGCCGTCCTCGACCGTGGACGGCTTGTGGAACTTGGCGATCATGCCGCGCTGATCGCGCGGGATGGGATTTACGCATCGCTGTTCCGATTGCAATTTCAGGATGTTCTCGACGTTAGCGAAGTGGGCGATTAGTTGCATGGCGCGCTTGCCATCGCACCAACGACGGGCCGGATCATGCATTTCTCCGCGGCATGACCGGGCGGGATGGCCGGTTCAGGAAGCAGGGACCGGTTTGGCCGCCGGTTCCGCGCCGCCCGATCCCAGCCCGTCGTCCTCTTCGAAGTCCGCATCATCCGCGTTGATACTGATCGCGTAGGCGACCACCGGCTCACTCAGGCCGCTGATATTGATCTCCCGGCGCATGCCCGGGTTCTGGCCACGGCCCGCTGCCTTGAGCGTTGCCTGGGAGGCGAGGCAATCGTTCAGCAGACGTTTGGTTGCAGCTTCGAGCTCGCTTGCGATGGTCACGGTTTCACCAAGCGCCGTATTGTAGAAGCCGCGTTGGTCGTCGCCTATGCGCGCCATGATAAGCGGGCCGGTATGGATGCCGATGCCGATACGCAGGGGCATCGAAAGCGCGGCTTGAAACTCTGTGTTCATGACCTCGATGGCGCGCAGCATGTCGCGGGCGGCGCGCAAGGCGGAACGGCTGCCATGGCGGCTGGAGCCATTGAGGCCGAAGACGGCCATCAAACCGTCACTCAGATACATCGTCGCCTGGCCGCCGTGGGCCTCGACGCTTTGCTGGATCTCGCTCAGGAATCTGTTCAGGAGGGCCACGAGGTCATACGGAAACTGCGTCTTCGACAGGACCGTAAACGCGCGCATGTCGACAAACAGCACTGTTGCGGTGATCTCGGCGCCGGCCTCATAAGCGTCGTCCGGCATCTGGCCGACTGAGAGATTACCGGCGCTGGCTGGCATCAGGATTTGCACCTTCAGGGGCTCTGTCGGTTGAATCTGGCAGGCGAGGCGCACGTTGGGCGGCGCGGAGATGCGGTCGAGGAGCGATTTCTCCGTGGCGTTGGGCGGGGCGAGACTGTCGCCGCCGTCGAGGACGAGAACGCGGCAGGTCGAGCAACGGGCCCGGCCGCCGCATAGCGAGGGGTGCGGGATCCCCTGGGTGCGACTCGCTTCAAGCAGGGTCGAGCCGCGCGGCAGCATGACCTTGCCATGGCCGACGTAGTTCATGGCAATACGCCGCCCGAAGCGGCGCATGAGCGCGCGCGCGGCCAGCACGATGATGAGGGCGAGGCCAAACGCGATCAGCACATTGTAGGCAAAGCGCTCAGCCGTTACGAAAGCTGCTGCTTGATCCGCCGTCCAGCGTGCGCCGGGATGCGCTGCAACAACCGCCTCACGGCCTGCCGCGACGTAGCCTGCCAGCGCAGCCAAGGGCACGATGACGGCAAACAGAAGAAACGCCTGACGCCAACGGGGCCACCACGTCTTGGTCCTGAGATAGTACTCGAGGCCGATCATGGCGTGGCCCCACACCACCAGGGTCAGGGCGGTTTGCATCCAGCCGCGGTTCGGCCAGAGGTGCTGCAGCGTCGCCCCATAAACATCCTGGACATTGGCGACTTCCGAGACCCAGCGCGTGCCGATCGCATGCTGGTAGAGGAGAAACGGAATGGCGAGCCCCAGACAAATCTGGAGTGCGTCGCGGAGCGGCATGCGCCAGGTCCGCCGCTCGACGATGCGTTTGAGCGCGAGGACGACATGAATGCTTGCGGCCCCATAGAGCAGGATGGTGCCGGGCCATGAGCGCCAGACGCCGACCCGCCAGACCTGAACCTCCTCCATGACCGCAATGCCGAAGATGCCCATGGCATGGTTCAGGAAGTGGGTCAGAACGAAGGTGAACAGAACAAGCCCCGACCACAGGCGTGCGGTGCGCTCGATGCTGGCGAGGCGTCCGGCATTGATTGGCGCCTTGGCGCTTGCGGGCTGGGGAACTTGCTGGGCCATCGAAAGGTGCGCTCTCAGTGATTAGCTTGTGGGCTCGGACAATTCGAGGAGGCGATCGGACGTTGCATCGACCCGGTTTGCCAGTTCCCGCGCGAGGGCGACGGTCACCTGGGGGACCTGGTAGAGCAGTTCATGGAAGACGTTCGCGTCGGTGCGCAACATGGTGGTCTCTTCCAGGGCGATGACGCTTGCTGAACGCGCTCGGCCGCAGATGACACCCGTCTCGCCGAGCACGGCACCACCGGTCAGTTCCGCAAGGTCGATGCGGCGCCCGTTCAGTTCGCGGCTGACGCGAACGCGGCCGGAAAGCATGAAATAGACCGCGTCCGACGGATCGCCCTGCTCGAAGACCGCATCGCCTTCCTGGTAATGCAGGCGATCGCTCGACATCGCAACGAGTTTGCATTTCGCGGTCTCAAGGTCGCGGAAGAGGGGAATATCGCGCAGCCGTTCACATTCACTCAGTAAGCTCATTGGCCTGGCTCCCACTGTTTGGCACTGATCGGGTGTCGCGCCGGTTGGTCGTCCGTTTCTGTTTGATTGCGGCCGGCGCCTGAACCTTCAGCGTCGGCTTCCGTCTCATTGTGCGCCTCAGCCTCATCGCGGCCCGGTGCGGATGGTTGAGGGCGCGGTGGCGTGCGGGCTGCATCTTCAAGGGTCACGCGGGCGCCGTCGACGGCGAGGGTGGTATCGAAGGAGATGGTTGGCGGCCGCTCGGGCGCCGTCACGATCATCGTCTGGCCGGCCATGCGCTGGGCCAGCGTTTGGAGCACGCGTCTCTTCTGTTCGTCACCGAACGCCTTCAGGGCATCTTCCAGAATGAGTATCTGTGGGTTCGCCACAATGCCGCGTGCGATCGAGACAGCGGCGCGCTGGGGGGCAAACAGCGCCTGGCCGCGCGGGCCGACATCGAAGTCGAGGCCGAGGGAATAGACCATGCGCTCCATATCCAACTCCGGCAGCGTCTCCTTGAGGAAGCGGGAGACGCGCTGTTCCGCATTGGCGACGTTCTGGGCGACGCGGCCGAAAAGCAGATTGTCGCGCAGGGGGGCAGCGGCGATGACGGTATCGGGTTCGTAGAATTCGATCTCGTCGACATAGTCCTGAGGCAGATACGTCCGGAAGCTCTCGCGGGCGCGCAGGATGCGGCTTTCCAGTTCCGGGGTGACGAGGCCGAGGCGATGGCGCGGCTCGATGTAGCCCAGCGCCAGCGAGATGAGTTCGTCCATGGCCGCGTCTGAAAGGCCCGCGCCACGCTCATCGGCACGCGCCTGGTCGACGATGTCGGAATACATTTCAAGATCAGACGCGCGGATCATCGAAAAGCGCTCGAACAGCGGGTGGCCGCTGGGAAGATCGGCGAAGACTTCGACGCCGTTTTCGGCAATGCGCAGACCGATCTCGACGAGAGGTTCAGTCAGCGCTTCAACGGCAATGATCGAGCGAAAATAGCGGTCTGCCGCCCGCTCGGGGCCAACCAGGCGGGCGCCCACCACCACGCCGAATATGATGTTCTCGCCAATGGTGGCGTGGGGATTGAAGCGCGCCACATCGAAGGGTTCGATCAGGCGGTCGAGGGCTGCCTGCTCGAGGCGGCTGCGGATGTCGTGGCGCGCCGTGACGACACGAGCCTTGACGGTCTCACCGGTGTCGGCGGGCAGTTTCCCGCGCAGGCCGAATTCGTAGAGGTCGGTGCCGATCGGGAGGTCGCACAGGAGGTCGATCAGGCAATCTTCGAGTTCGTCCGGACTGCTTGCGCCGGCGCGCTCGTAATCACACCAGTCGGCGTCTTCAGCGACCATGGGGTTGCCGGTGCGCTGGGCTTCGCGCCACCGCAGTTCGGCGGGATCACCGGGGGAAGGTGCGTCGTGGCGCAGCGCAAGGATGATATTTTCCCGGATCGTTCCCGAGAACAGCTCGGGGTCCGGCGGCACATAGGAAATGGCCGCGGCGACCTGGCTGGTGCTGAGGGTCGCGAGATCGGTCTGGCCGAAGGCGATACGGCCCTCGTACTGGGTGATCTGGCGGCCAAGGGCACGGGCCAGGATGTCGCGCCCCGAGGCCGATGAACCGACCAGGGCGATGTGGCCGGGACGCGGGACCGAGAACGAGGCGGCAGCAATCTGCGGCTGGCCGCGCTGGTCGGTGATCGTCAGATCTCGAACGTTGATCGGATCGCTTGCGGCAAACGGGGCTTCACCCGGCCGGCCACCATCGTCGGGCAACAGTTGGCGGCCTGAAAACTGCGAGATGATCTGCTCGTACTTGATGGTGACGTCGGCGCGGCGCTGCTCCCAGTCGATCAATTCCTTGATCGGTGGGGGCAGATCGCGATAGGCGGCAATCACGGCGACGAGCTGGCCCAGATCGAGGGAGCCGCGCAGGGCCAGGTAGCCGCCGATCGAATAGAAGAAGAACGGGGTGACCTGGGCCAGGATGTTGTTCAGGTATTTGACGGCAAACTTGCGCTTGTAGAGGTCCGCCCGGATCTTGAAGAGGCTGCCCAGCCGGCTGCCGATCTCGGCTTCACTGAAGGATTTCAGGCCATAGGACTGGATGGTGCGCGAGCCGTCGACCATTTCGCCGATACGGCCGGCGAGGTGGCGGGCCGCGATCTGGCGCAGGCGGCCGAGGCGCAATTGTTCGCGGCGCAGATAGGGAATGACGAAGGCCTGTATCAGGACGATCGAGAGCGCGACCAGGCCGAGCCAGAAGCTCTGGACCATGATGAAGATCAGCGCCGTCAGAGCCTGCGTGCTGAGGAACGCCGGCTGGATGAACGCATCGCCGGTGAAGCCGCCGATCGGCTCGATTTCGTCCTTGATCATGCTGGCGGCTTCGGCCGGCTTGACCGTGCGCAGGTCCTCGGGCCGGAAGCGCATCATGTTGGCGAACAGCTCGAAGCGCATGCGGCGCATCATGCGTTCGGCCAGCATGCCCTTGAGAATGTTGATGGCGTACTTGAAGGCACCGTTGATCAGAACAAAGAACAAGAACAGCAGGCTGAGGGCCATCAGGAAGCTGATCTGGTCAAAGAGAAAGCCGTCGGAAATGACAAGCGTACCGCCGAGCCAGTCCGGCAGCGGCAGGGACATGGCAAATAACCGCGCCTCGGTGATGCCGCCCCGGAACGCCTCGCCCTGGAGGGCCTCGTTCACGATGCGCTTGGGGACATCAAGCGAAAGCCAGTAGAAGGGCAACGAGCCGACGATCAGCAACAGCACGACGATCTGGTCGCGCCGGCTGTGGGTCCAGATGTATCGAAACAGATTCGGATCCACGACGGGTCTCGACTGGTGCGGTCGGCTTCGGCAAAGAGTATCTATACCATGAGATGACACAGCGTTCGGCAGCGGCGTGTCAAAAATGTTCACATAATGTTGCTTTCCCGACTAGCGGCCTACTTGTCCGAAGCGCCCCCATGGCCCCAACCTGATGGCATGGGGCGACGGCGACGGTACCGCGCCCGGGACGATCGCAAGCCAGGGCTGCCCGATGAAGATTGCCTTTTATGCGCCGATGAAGCCGCCGACAGCGCTGTCGCCGTCCGGGGACCGGACGATTGGCCGGCTTTTGATCGAGGCGCTGGAGACAGCCGGTTTCGAGGTGGCGCTCGCCTCACCGTTAAGGACGTGGTCCGGGACGCCCGATCGGGCGCGGTTAGAAGCGTTTCGCGCCGCGGCGACGGCTGAGTGCGAACGCCTGTTGGCCGATTGGCGGGGGCCTGGCGCCGCTGGGCGGCCGGACCTCTGGTTCACCTATCATAACCACTACAAGGCCCCCGACTTGTTGGGCCCGGCCGTCGCCGGGGCGCTTGGTATCCCCTACGTCATTGTGGAAGCCTCCTATGCCGCGCGCCGGGCTGAAGGGCCGTGGGCGGAGTGGCTTGAGGCGGCGCGGGGCGGAATTGCGGCGGCGGACCTGATCCTTTCGTTCACACAGCGCGATGAGGCCGGGCTGGCACCCGTCACCAGGGCTGTGCGACGACGGCGGCTTGCGCCGTTTGTCGGAGAGCTCCCGCCGCCCGGCCCCTCGACGCCGGCCAAAGCCGGCGCGGGCGTGAGGTTGATCAGCGTTGCAATGATGCGCGATGGGGCAAAAGCTCAAAGCTATCGTCTTCTTGCGGCGGCCCTGGGCCGGCTCCAGCATCAGGATTGGACGCTCGACATTGTCGGTGACGGGGTGATGCGCGATGAGTTGCAGCCACTTCTGAGCGCCGCGGGCGGGGTGCGGGTCAACTTTCTGGGCCGCCTCGAAGGAGCGGCTCTGGCGCAGGCGCTTGATCGCGGGGATATCTTCGTGTGGCCGGGGATCGATGAGGCGTTCGGCATGGCCTATCTGGAGGCGCAGGCATATGGCCTGCCCGTTGCGGCCTGTGATACGGCCGGCGTCGGCGAAGTGGTGCGCGATGGCGAAACGGGGCTGCTGGCCCGTGCGACAACGGCCGAGGCGCTGGGCGCCGTGATCGATCGACTGATTGCGTCCCCTGAGCTTCGCCGGAAGCTTGGCCATCAGGCGCGCGCACATATCGCCGCGCATCACTCCATTCGCTCAGCCGCCACCGTGCTCGGGCGGGAGCTTGCCGCCCTCAGCACCCCGGCCCCCCGCGCCCGGCGCGACTAGGTCGAGGATGACCCGCGCCGAGGTTGCCGCCCCATTGAGGTCGAGGGCGATGGGCGCGATATCCTGCGCCATCGCCGCGCTGATGGCTGCCGCCATCGTCTCGGGCGTCAGGCCCTGTTCGTCGAGCTTCACGGCCCGCCCCAAGGCCGCAAGGCGTTCGGCGCGCAAGGGTTGTTCGCGTTGGCCGTGATCGCCGTCCGGCACCAGCACGGCGCGGCAACCGGAGACGAGCAGGTCCGCGATCGTGTTGTAGCCGGCCCGCTGGATGGAGAGGCGCGCATGGGCCAACAGGCCTGCGAGATCAGGGCGAAAGCGCTCGAGGGTGACATCGTTCTGGTCGGCCTGCCGCTTGAGGCGCGCGAAGTCGGCGTCCGCCATGCGCGGGCCCGCCAACGCCAGCCAGGTCGCACACCGAAGAGGCGACAACGGTTTGGCGGCGATCGCAGCGCTGAGCACATCCGCGGCAATCGCGCCGCCGCCGGCTGTGACAATGACGTCGAAGGCTTCGCCGGATACCGGCCGGGGGGCGCTGGACGGTAATGGGGCGACGAGGCCGGTGTAATGGGCGGTCCCGAGGAATGGGCGGATCGCGGGGAAGCTTGCCTCGATCGGTATCAGGCGGGGATCGCCATGGATCAGCATCGCATCAAAGTATCTGGCGTAGATCGCGACGGAGCGCGCTGTCTTCCGAGCGTCCTTTGGCACCTGCAGGATGTCGCGCAATGAAGCAATGGTCACCGGGCGCCCGCCTGGCCGTGCGGCGGCGTTCTCCAAGAGAGGGCCAAGCTCGAATTCCATCGCCCAGCGGCCAAACGGATAGCCTTCGGTCATGAGGACGTCCGGCTTGGCACCCGCGAAAGCGCGCAGCAGTGCCTCCCGGCGACGCTTCTTGATAGGTTGCATCGGCGGGATTGCCATCCGGCTGGAGAAGGCGCGAATAGCTTTCCGGTGCGGCGCGCAAAGGAGGCAATTGGACGATGTCACACTGGGGCACGGCCAGTTGCGGCACCGGCTCGCCGCCGAGGACGAGGGTGACCGTTGCGCCTTGTTGGGCGAGGGCAGAAGCGATGCGACCGGCGCGCACGGCATGGCCGATGCCTTCCAGATACTGGACGTAATAGAAAATACGCGGCGCGCTCATCGGGCGGTCTCGACATCACGCCCCGCCCTCTGCCGGCCCGGTATGTTTGACAGCGTTTGCGGCTGGACGTGGTTGGGAAACAGGCGGGCCAAGGCTGCGAGGCCTTGCTCGGCGTCGAATTCGGTGCGCACACGCGCTTCGCCGGCACGGGCCAGCGCGGCGCGGCGGGCTGGATCACGCGCAAGGCTTGTGATCGCGTCAGCGAGACGATCCGGCTCTGCCGGTGGCACAAGGCATCCCGTCACACCATCCTCGATGAACTCGGGGATGGCGGAGACGGACGTCGAGAGGCAGGCGAGGCGCTGGCTTTGTGCTTCGACCAGGACGTTGGGCAGGCCGTCGCGATCGCCGTCGGCTGCGATCTTCGAGGGCAGAATGAAAAGGTCTGCGCGGCGATAGGCAGCCCGCACGTCATCCTGCGCACGGGCGCCGGACCATGTGATGCGATCGGCGAGGCCCAGTTGTTGGCCAAGCGCCTTGAGCGCGCCAAGCCCGCCGCCGCCGCCGATATGCTCGAAGCGCCAATGGAGGCCGTCTGGAAGGGCGGACAGGGCGTGCAGCAGGTCGGCGTATCCCTTTTTCTCGACCGCGCGTCCAACGCTCAGCAATCGTACCGGGTGGGCGGGATCCGTGCCGTCGCGCGTATCCGCATCGGGTGGCGGTGAGGGGAAGCGATCGAGGTTGAGGCCGTGGTAGATGAGATGGACACGACCCGGCGCAGCACTCAGGGCTTGAAGATGGCGGGCACCGACCTTCGTGCAGGTTGTCACCCAGGATGCGTCGGCCAGGTTCTGCGACAGCTCCCAATCCGGCGACGTCCAGATGTCCTTGGCGTGGGCAGAGACCGCAAACGTCATCGCCGACATCATGGCGGCGTAGCGGGTCACTGCGGTGGGTGTGTGGATGAAGTGGGCGTAGAGATAGCCGGCACCCGCCGGCATCTCGGCGGACAGGACGGCTGCCTGACAGAAGCGGCGGAACCGGTTGCGTGTCGGGTCGCGCGCCAGATCCCGCGAGAACGCGCCCAGCGCGCGCCAGAAACCTCGCCGCAGCAGGACCTTGAGGAGGGCGCGGGCAACGCGGCCGGTTTCCTGATGGATGTATTCCGGGAGATAGACGAGCGGGGCCTCCATCTCATCATGGACGGGGTGGCGGGCCTGATCCGTTGGATGGCGCAGCGAGACGATCACCAGGCAAAAGCCCAGCTTTTCGAGCCCGCGCAATTCCTGCGCAATGAAGGTTTCAGAAAGGCGCGGATACCCTTTCACGACGACGATGATCGTTCGCCTCACGCCACTCGTCGGCTTAACCGTCACTCATCACGCCCTATTGCCCGTGTGCGCCCGCCAACCGGGCCGCCACCTTGCGATGGCGGATCTCGTCGACGATGGCCCCGATCCGGTCGAGACCAGAGAGGTCAATCTGGTAGGCCCCTTCGGAGGGCCGTGGCCGGTACGGCAGATCGCGAATGGCGGCCGCCATGCGGTGGGGATCATCCGCATCGATCGGATCGAGCATGTCCAGGAGGCCGAACTCTTCCGCGCGCCGGGCGCGGATCAGCTGCTCTTTGCGCGGTGTCGTGCGGGGCACGATCAGGGCGCGCTTGTCGAACGACATCAACTCACAGAACGTATTGTAGCCGCCCATCGCAATGACCGCGGTCGCACGCGCCATGAGTTCCTCGAGGCGGTTGTCGAAGTCGAGGATGTGAACATCGTCAAGGCGGGCTGCGAGCTGACGGATGTGGGTTTTTTCCGCGAGCGACATGTAGGGGCCGAGGACGAGGACGAAGGGATGGCGAATGGTCGGGTCCGACGCCTTCGCGGCGAGGGTCTGGGCCATCAGGTGGGCTGCATCGCCGCCGCCGCCTGCTGTGACGAGGATGAAGTCGGCCGGCAGATCATGGTCCCTGGGAACGGAGTGTTCCGGCACCGTGCGCGCCAGGAAGCCGACATAGTCGATGCGCTGGCGCAACTCCACCGGCATTGGAATGGCGGCCAGCGGGTCGTAGAAGTCGCGCGAGCCGTAAACCCAGATGCGGTCGTAATAGTCATCCAGCCAGTGCAGCGCATCGGTGCGCGCCCACTCGTCGCGCACAACGGCTGGCTCGTCGAGTACTTCCCTCAGGCCCAGGACAACTTCGCAATTCATCGCGCGCAGGCGCGGCAGGGTCGGATCGAGTTCCCCTCTCAGGCCGCGCGGTTCCTTGTCGGCGATGAAGATGTTCGGCCGGAAGTTTATCGCCGCGCTTTCGATGATGGCGCGGCGCATCGAGAGCGTTTCGCTGAGATCGATATGATCGGAGAGTGAGGTGTAATCACCGTTGCGCAGCTTGATGACGCTCGGGATCTTGATGAAATCAACGCGGGCCTTGAAATCGAAAGCGCCTGCAATCGATGATCCTGAAATGATCAGCACGCTCAATTTTTTGTGCTGCTCGACCAGGGCGTGCGCAATCGCGCGGGTGCGGCGCAGATGCCCGAGGCCGAAAGTGTCATGGGAGTACATCAACACCCGGACGTGTCCGTTATGCTCGATCATTGCACCATCCGGGCCATTGTCTTTCAACGAGGGGACGCCACAGAATCGTCCCGACCTCTGAGCGCACCCCACCACACTTTAAGTGGCGTGCGAAAGAGCAAACACCTTCACATTCTGTCACATTGGGGAGGCCGTGGCCTACTTGTAGGGATCTGCGGCATCACGGAGCCCGTCGCCCATGAAATTGAAGGCCAGCACCACCAGGATGACGGGAACGACCGGCAACAGCAACCAGGGGTAGATTGCAACGGCGTTGATGTTCTGCGCTTCCGTCAGCAACACGCCCCAACTTGTGATTGGCGGGCGCAGGCCGAGGCCGAGGAAGCTCAACGCGGTTTCACCCAGTATCATGGCGGGAATTGAGAGCGAGGCGGCGGCGATCAGGTGGCTCGTCACGCCGGGCACGAGGTGGCGGGCGATGACCCAGGGTGGTTTTGCGCCCATCAGTTGGGAGGCGAGCACGTAGTCTTCCTCGCGCAACGATAATAATTTCGAGCGAACCGCGCGGGCAAGACCGGTCCATTCGATCAGGCCGAGAATGACCGTGATGCATAAATAGACCGTCAGAGGTGACCAGTAGACGGGAATGATGGCAGCGATCGCGAGCCATAGCGGGATCGAGGGCAGAGACTGGAGCACCTCGATGATGCGCTGAATGATGGTGTCCCAGATGCCGCCAAGGTAGCCCGCGAGACCGCCGAAGATGACACCCAGCACGAGCGAAACGGCAACACCGATCAGGCCGATCGTGAGGGAGATGCGCGCACCATGGAGGATGCGCGAGAGAACGTCACGACCGAGACGATCCGTTCCAAGCAGGAAAGCGTGGCCGCCTTCGGCGGGACAGAAAAGATGCGTGCGCGCTTCAAAGAGGCCCCACATGCGGTAGGACTCGCCTGAGCAAAAGAACCGCAACCGCTGCACCTTGTCCGGATTGGGCGTGTACTCGCGCCGCAGGGTCTCCATGTTGAGATGGTAGTCATAACCGAGCACGTGCGGGCCGACGAAGCGGCCCTCGTGGAACAGGCGGACGGATTGCGGCGGCGCGTAAATGTGGTCGATGTGGCGGGTCAGGTAGTTGTACGGGCTCAAGACCTCGGCGAAGGCCGCGCAGAAATACATGAACAGCAGGAACAGCGCGGAGGCGACGGCGACGCGGTGGCGTTTGAATTTCCACCACATCAACTGCCATTGCGACGCCAGGAAGACCTTTTCCTGGGCGGGTGAGAGCTGCTCGATCTGGGCCGGATCGAAGGGCGCCGGATTGACGTAGTGGCCGAGCGGTTCGCCGGGCGCTGGCAAAGGGCGATCGCTCATTGGGTGCGACCTCCCGACAGGCGTATGCGGGGATCGAGAATGGCAAGCAGGATGTCGGAGATGAGGACGCCGATCACGGTCAACAGCGCCAGGAACATCAGGAACGAGCCTGCAAGGTACATGTCCTGGGACTGGAGCGCGTTGATCAACAGGGGGCCGGTCGTCTCGAGGGAGAGGACGACGGCGACAACTTCGGCGCCGGAGATGATCTGGGGCAGGATACCGCCGATGTCGGCGATGAAGAAGTTGAGCGACATGCGCAGGGGGTATTTCGTGAGGGTGCGCATCGGGCTCAGGCCCTTGGCGCGCGCCGTCGTCACATACTGCTTGCGCAATTCATCAAGCAGGTTCGCGCGCAGGGTGC
The DNA here is from genome assembly GCA_963696075.1 of uncultured Alphaproteobacteria bacterium. Lineage (GTDB taxonomy): Bacteria > Pseudomonadota > Alphaproteobacteria > Rhizobiales > Hyphomicrobiaceae > CAJQQK01. The sequence continues at coordinate 421,007 of CAVOJD010000009.1, forward strand.
GGATCATGCCGGCGGTGCCGGCCGTGCCGATCACGACCACCGGGATCCAGAGGTGCTCGAGGATGGACAAGAACTTCGCCCAGCTCATTGGCTGATTGATAAACTCCGGCGCCATCAGGCCGCCGATGGAGGTGCCGAACCAGACGTTGGCGAGGTACATCATCACCAGCGCGAGGAGGAAATTCGGCGTGGCGATCCCGATCAGGCCCAGAAACGTGAGGCCGTAGTCGGACCAACTGTACTGGTGCATCGCGGAATAGATGCCGATCGGGAAGGCAATCATCCAGGTGAACAGGATGGTGACGAATGAGACGAGGATCGTGAAAAACAGCCGGTCGCCGACCACCTTGTTGACCGACATTTCGTGTTCGAAGGAATAACCCAGATCGCCCTGGAGGAGGCCCGACACCCAGATGAAGTATCGTTCGACCGGATGCTTGTCGAAGCCGTATTCCTGGCGCAGGTATTTGATCTGCTCGCCGTCGGCCTTTTCGCCCTGGGCCATCAATTCTGCGACATGGCTCTCGAAGTAATCGCCCGGCGGCAGCTCGATGATCGTGAAGACGAGAACCGAAATCAGGAACAGCGTCGGGATCATCAAAAGGACGCGGCGGACGAGATAGAACAGCATGTCAGTTCCCCGCGCCGGATTTCTCTGAGGCGCTATCGAGACGCCGATCGCGTTCGATGTCGAACCAGAACGTATCGGGGTTGTAGACCCCGAAATAGCCACCGGGCTCGAACGCGAAGACGCCGTCGGTTGGCACGTTGCGCAACTGGGGGGCGGTTGCGACCGGCTGCTTGGTGGCGTTCACGATGCCAATCGTGAAGAGGTTCTCGGCATAGATTTCGAGCATCGTATGCCAGACCTTGGCCTGGACCTCCTCGCTGTCCGCCCGGCGCCAGTCACCGAGCAGATCAAGAAGACGGCGGGCCTCGGGCAGCTCCGGCGGCTTGCCCTGCTTGCCGTCGGTCTGGACCCATAGGCCCCAGTCCGGCCATTGGAGCTGGGCCTGGGAGACGGGGGCGAGAAAGTCGGGCCGGGTCGACGCATTGGGGAGGCCGTTGTTGTGGCCGGCCCAGACGGTCATGATCGAGTTGCCCGCATAGGCGCGGGCGCGGAACAGGTCGCGCTGGGTGGGACGCGGGAACAGCGCAATGCCGACTTCGCGCCATGTGTCCTTCACCAGTTCGAGGATATCGGACTGCTCGCTGCTTTCGCCGGCGGTGTCGAGAATGATTTCGGCACGGCGGCCATCCGGCAAGAGACGAATGCCGTCAAAGTCGCGCTTGTCGAGGCCCAGTTGGTCGAGCAGGCGGCTTGCTTCTTCGGGATCATACCGGCACCAGGCGTCGGCATACTTGTCGCGATAGAGGGGGGAGCGCGGCAGGACGGTGTCGCCGCTCGCGCGCGCAAGCCCGTAGAAGATCGCCTGATTGATCTCCTCGCGGTTGATGGCAAGGGAGAGGGCGCGGCGCATGCGCACGTCCCGGAGGAGACGGCGCCACTCGGCGTCCTTTGTCGTCAAATTGGGGACGATGGCAATGTGGGAGCCATTGGCCTTGTCCCACAGGTTGACCTTGATCTTGCCCTCGCGTTCGGCGGCTTTCAGGAAGGTGTAGTCATCGAAGCGCAGGTATCGGGCCTGGAGGTCGCTCTCGCCGCTGCCGGTCTTGGCCGCAATCAGCGAACTCGAGCCGACGGCCAGGTGGATCTCGTCGACATAGGGGAGCTGGCGACCGGCCGGGTCGACGCGGTAGTAATAGGGATTGCGCTTGAAGATATAGAGATTGGACGGCGGCGCGGTCGTGTTGAGCCAGGGGCCAAGGCGCGGCAGTTCCGGGTTCTGGAAGGTTATCGCGCGCATCATGCGCTCGTGCAGCGACTTGGCGTTGGCAACCCGGGCGGTTTCGATCCGCTTGGTCAATTCTGCTTCGCCCGCATAGCGGGGGTGGAACTGCTTGGCGTAGTGGGCGGGCATCGCCAGATCGATCGGCAGTGTGCCCGCAACGGCTGCGAGAAATTCCGGGTTTGGCTTTTCCCAGGTGTAGCGCACGGTCAGCGGGTCGAGGACCTCGAAAACCGGCGGACGCCCGTCGACCAGCATGCTGCGCGGCAGCCCCTTCCCGATCCGCTTATCATTGTAGACGTCCTCCCAGACGTAGCGGAAATCCTCGGCCGTGAAGGGGGTGCCGTCGGACCACTTGTGGCCGGGACGGAGGTGGAAGGTGAACTGCCGCTTGCCGGTCTCGGTGTAGCGGGCCAGGATGTCGGGCACGAGTTTGTAGGTGCTGTCGTAGCCAATCAGACGCGCATAGCCGTAATAGGCGACCATGCGCAGGTCCTTGGGTTTGCCCATCAGCCATCGCATCGCGCCACCGTGACGCCCAAGCGTGCCGCCGGTCTCGCGCGGATCGATAACGCGCGGCGTCTCGGGGAGGCGCTCGGTGCGCGGCGGGAGAGTGCCATCGGCGACTTCGCGGGCGAAGAACGGCGTCTCGAGGCTTGCTGCGTCCTCTGCAAAACTGGTTCCCGGCAACGCGGTCAGCAGGGCCAAGAGGAAGAGGGCTAAGCGAGCCTGACGCCAGATCAGTGGCGTCTCCGGCCGGTCTTTCAGGCGTCGTGTGGTCATCGTGACACCAACTCCGTTGCATCCGCGTTTTGACGCGCGAGGACAAGATGGCCCTCATAGACTTCGTGATTGATCAACTCGCCGCCGATGGCGCGGACGCCGGGCTGCGGCGGGTCGGCGCGAAACGCCTTCGGCCAGGTTGCCGGGTTCGAGGCGTCGGCTTTCTCAAGAGCCTTGAAATCGAGACGCCGGTCGAGATCGGGATACGGCACGGCGCTCAACAGGGCCCGGGTATAGGGATGGCTTGGGCGCTCGAAGAGGGATTCGCGCGGTGCGATCTCGACGATACGACCGCGGGCCATCACGGCGATACGGTCGGCCACGTAGTCGACGACGGCGAGGTTGTGGGAGATGAAGAGATAAGCAAGGCCCATTTCCGCGCGCAGGTCATTCAGAAGGTTCAGGACCTGCGCCTGGACCGACACGTCGAGCGCGGAGACAGGTTCATCCAGGATCATCAGGTCGGGTGACAGCGCCAACGCACGTGCAATCCCGATGCGCTGGCGCTGGCCGCCGGAGAAGCTGTGCGGATAGCGGCCAAGGAAACGGGGATCGAGGCCGACCTGCTTCATCAGATCGACGGCGCGGGCGACTTGTTCATCGCGCCCACCCTGTCCGGCGATCTGCATCGGCTCACGCAGGATGTTGAGGACGGTCATGCGCGGGGAAAGGGAGCCTGCCGGGTCCTGAAACACCATCTGGATGCGGCGGCGCAGAGGATCGCGTTCGCGCGAGGTGAGGGCCGCCAGGTCGTGGGTCGCACCCTGTGACGTGAGGCGTATGGCGCCGGAGTCCGGTGTCAGCGCGCGCATGATCAGCTTCGACAATGTCGTCTTGCCGCAGCCGCTTTCACCGACAAGGCCGACGCATTCACCCCGGTTGACGCTGAGCGAGACGTTGTCGACGGCGCGCACCTCGTTGCTTTCCGCCGGCTTGAACCAGCCCCGCCCCTTTCTGGTCGTGAAGGACTTGGTGACATTCTCGATGCGCAGAAGGGGGCGACCGTTGCCATTGGCCTCCGGCGCGATGGCGGGGCGGCGCAAGGGTTCCGCGGGCGCTGCAGCGGGTGTGTCGCGCAGCGAGACGAGCCGCTCACCGGGCTTCATGTCAAAATGCGGCACCGCGCCCAGCAGGGCCTTCAGGTAGGGGTGGCGCGGGCGGCGCAGGATATCGTCGACGGGGCCGGCTTCCATGATTTCGCCGTGGTAGATCACGACCACCTCGTCGGCCATGTTGGCGACGACGCCGAGATCGTGCGTGATCAGCAGCATGCCCATGCCGGTGTCACGTTGCAGGCGTTTCAGAAGCGCCAGGATCTGCGCCTGGATGGTGACGTCGAGCGCGGTCGTTGGCTCGTCTGCAATCAGGAGCGCGGGGTCGCACATCAGCGCCATGGCAATCATTGCCCGCTGGCGCAGGCCGCCCGATAATTCGAACGCATACATGTCGAAGGCGCGCGCGGGATCGGGGAAGCCGACGCGCAGGAGCATCGCTTCGGTTTGTTCGCGGGCGGTGGCGGCATCAACGGACTGGTGGATCGTCAACGCTTCGGAGACCTGATCACCAATCGTGTGGAGCGGCGAGAGGGAATTCATCGGCTCCTGGAAGATCATCGAAATGCGCTGGCCGCGCAGTTTCCGGATGGTCGGGCCGTCGGTTGGGAGCGTCGTGATATCGAGGGGCGTCTCGAGGGCGAGATCGTGGGCTTTTGGATCGGCGAAAAGGATCCGGCCGCCGGTCACACGAGCATTGGTCGGCAAGAGACCCATTGCCGCCTGGGCTGTCACGGACTTGCCCGAGCCGCTCTCACCGACAAGGGCGACGACACGGCCGGGCGGCACGCGGAAGCTGATGTCCTTCAAGACGGGATGCGGCTGCCCACGCATTTCAAAGGCCACTTGAAGACCTTCAACACGCAAGAGATCGGTTGGCTGTGCGTTCGATGTGGCTGCGGACATGCGTGGCTGACTACGGGAAGCGGATTACCCTTTTACGTCAACCTACAAACAACGCCGACAATGCGCTACCGCCATTATTCAGTCGCCGCCCGAAGCCCTGCTTAATTCCGTGGCAGCGGATTGGCTTGGAGGCAGAGGATTTGCAGCCGACGGGCCGCAGTCCCCGCGCAAAAGCCCCGCGCAAACGGCGATCAATTCCCCCGCAATCGTCTGAGAACACCGGCCAAGCGGCCACTTGCTCCAGGCGGGGCCACATCGTTTGCGGCGTTTGCCGCCGGTACAATCGGCTGGGGCAGCGGAGGCAATTCGCCTGGGGCCAGATCCGCCACAACGCCTTCCGGCCGGGTGCTGACGAGGTGGCGCGCTTCCTCGGCGCCCAGCAAAGCTTCAGCCGCCCGGGCGCCGGCATAGAGTTCGGGCGGCCGGCGCTTTGGATCGTGGGCATCGGATGCCAGTACATGGACATGACCATCGCAGAGCATCCGTTCGGCCCAATATTTCACGCGCGACCCAAACCGACCCACAAGCGAACCTGCGGTCACCTGCATCCAGACGCCCTTTGCAGCCAGGCGTTGCATCAGCGGATAGTTCGTCTCGATCCAGGAGAGCCGTTCGGGATGGGTCAGGATCGGGACATAACCGTCTGACAAGAGATCCAGGAAAAGATCCTCGAGGCGCGGCGTGGCGATGTGGTGTGCCGGCTCGACAAGAACATAGCGGCTATCGGCCAACGTCAGCAGATGGCCCTCGCGAAGACGGGCGGAGAAATTCGGGGTGACATGATTGTCGGCGCCGGGGACGAGGCGCAGAGAGATTCCAGCCGCGTCGATTTCGGCTTGGAGTGCGGCTACACGCTGGCGGATGTCGGGGCCGGTGTTGTGATAAAGCCCTGGCACGATATGCGGCGTGCAGGCGACCACGCGAACGCCCTGGTCCGCAAACGCCTTCGCCATCGCGAGGGCGTCGGCGACGGTGGCGGCACCATCGTCAATACCGGGGAGCAAGTGATTGTGTAGATCGATCATGGCTGTCGGTCGCAATCAAATTTCTCAGACCAATACGATGGTGCGGCGCCCACCGCTTGCGCTCGACCTTTTCTGATGTGGTCAAGGACCGACCCTGTTACTAGGCCTTGCGTCAACGGGGTGGTGTGTTGTTGGGCCACCAGGTCTCAGGTGTTCGCGGACCGTTCGCGAGGACATTCGCGTTGGGATTGAGAGTTGGGGTCATGAGATGGAAATGCTTTGGGATTAAGTGAGGCGGTTCACTGGCGAGAGTGGGCACAGCGGGAAAGTGCCAACTTCGAGTGGTGCCAATGCTCCAATCTGCCCTTCCGGTCGCTTGGCTGGATGACGTGGCTTATGGATGCCAGGCGACGGGCGAGAAAGGCTGCGCTCAGCAACTCGCGCGATCGATGCCTTGCACGAACGCGCCAATCTCAATGGGCAGGGACATGATGTCGCAGGTTACAATCGCGACCGGTTTGACTGAAACGGCGCAATCACCCGATGGCCGGCGCACAGTCCTACGGTTCGCCTTGTGGCGTATCCATCTCGCTTCGCAAAGCATATCCTGCCACGACGATGGCGATGACCAGCAATTCCATGAGACCGCACTCCAATTTAGAGCCGAAACTGTTTCACCGTGCTGACATGCAAAAGCCACCATGAATCGGACGATCTGTCCAGGTGCGGTGCGCTCGAAACGATCCGAGCCAATCGTGGCAAGGCATGATGATCGTTCAGTCGCGGTCTGCCGATTATTAGGCTCAGTTTATCTGCAGTCGACCCAACAATGCACACTGCATCTTGAGACGAAACTGAGTAGAACCACTGCGTCCCCCACGGTGAGAGCCGTGCCTGCGTCCGGGCAACCGTCACGGCATGCGATGCAGGCAGTGGCATCTAGCTCTCGATGGCTCTCATCGCACGGGGTTACAGAAGCGCGCATCGCGGCGGCACTGCCGTGGGCAGACTTCGGCATTGTGGCATTTCGACAATCAGCTGATCAGGTAGTCTTCAAGTTTATTGCCCTTCTTGATCTCGACAACCAGCCATTTCGGCTGACGGCCGCGTCCGGCCCAAGTCTGCGTCGGCTCGCTGGGATTGCGATACTTTGGCGCAGCCTTGGCGCGTTTCTGACTGGTGCGCCGTTTGGCAATAACTTCCTGGAGATCAAAGCCCGCTTCAGCGGCGAGCTCTTTCATTTTTTCGCGAAGCGCTGCCATTTCCGCTCCTTTGCGCAGCTCGATAGCTTCTTGAACCCGGTCGTTCAGCTCAAGAAGCGCGCGATAGGATAGCTTGTCGATATTCAACCTTCTCATTGTCAGTCCTTCGACGGCATTGGAAACATGGCAATAGAGGACGCAAAGCACGGAATAAACAATCCATGACCCATCTTCTACTTAATCAAGTGCCCTTTTCATCGTTGTCACGAGCGGAAAATAGATGGAACATGTCGATTTGACGGGGCGGCAGGTGCCGCGAAATTGCTTGGCGCCAGGTCTACCGTTTCGATTCGTAAATTGGGAAGGAGATACTGTTTAATCGTCCGAGACGACAGGGGATCTCTGTGCCGCCGTGGCACTCGTGGATTTGGCACGCATCGGGACCGTGGTCGTCCCCTACCTCACGGTCTTTGCCATCGATCCAGGCACTTGATTGGGGCCGTCGTTCAGGGGCGGGGCGAGATTTTAACAATTGCCGGCCGTCGTAATAACCATCTTGGGCTTCTGCTCTGCAAGAGATCTTCTAATCTTCAATCTGCTACCGACTGGACCAAAAGCCGGCAGGCAAATCATTGATTTGCCGAATATTCATCGTTACTGCACGATCATGGGCGCGGGCAGGGCCAGACAGTGGCGCCATCGGTGCCGCAAGCGAGGCATAGAATGAAAACCGCCATTTTTACGTGCATGATAGCGTTCATTATTGCGCTGACGCCGCCGCAGCCGGTCCAGGCCGCTTCTGGCAAAAAATATACTGCCAGCAAGCCGCTTCGCGTCACCGTTCGCCCAAGAAAACGACGGGGTGGCTATTCCTACAGCCGGACGGACAGCATAAGTGCCAAGGAAACGCGCCGCTTCATCGATCCGCCGAGGCAGTCCATTGGTGGGCCCTTCGACAATGGGTTTTTCTTTGAACAGCCCAGAAGCCCGTTTGGCGGATCGTCACCCTACATGCACTGACGGCCCCGTTGCATTGACTTTGTTGACGGCGCAATAGAGGCGTCGAGCTTCCCGCCGGGGGTGCTGCAAACAACCGAATTGTAACCTGGAATACCCATCTCATCCCGCCGGCGCGTCCAAGTGGGCATCGTGGAGGTCGAGGCGGGTATGGTGACAACAATGCCGAACGCGAGCGACGACAAGGCCTGCTGGTCTGGGGGAGTGACGCGACAGAGCCACGCGCTGGAACTCGAAGACGGCGTGTTCACCTGGAACGATCCGGAGCTTATTGCGCGGTCCCTCAAACGATCCGCCGAGGCGAGCACGAAGCGTAAGGGTACGCCCTATCAGTCGGCGATGTCGATGCTGACGTTCTACATCAACCGCGCCGGTGCGCACTTGCCGGATGACCAGCGCGCGGTGCTTGAACAGGCGAAAGCGGAATTGCGTAACTTGTTCGACTGTGCGTGAGGCAGGCGCAGCCAACTTCAGCCAGTGCGGTCGGTGCACCAGTAGATTTGTCGAACAAAGTGGACGACGCGTGCGGCGGAGCGCCTGAGCTGGAAGGCGGGTCAGGTGGGGCGGCTTGGACGGCGGCTCGCGCAGCGCCCCCTCTCAGCAACTGGCGTGCGGTGCTGATTGCCGGGGCTGTTCCGCGGCAGTGTCGTTTCCGGCCAAGCGTGACAACGGCGGCCTCAAATGCCTGGGCGTTCCCCACATCATCACGGTGTCCAACTAATCAATCCCAAGTAGGTCAGAACGAATAGGGGGCCTATCCCCACCACAAGCAAGAGGCCCGTCACTCCGAGGACAATGTCGGTTTCATGCATTTCATCGTAGCTGGCGTTTGATCGAAAGGCCTTGAAGAGGGCATTTCTGACGTTCTCCAGTCCGGGACCGACGACAAGGAGGTAGAGCAGCAACATACCAACCGTCATCACAAGCCAGCAGAGACCCAACACAGCCAGTTCAATCACGCCACTCGTCCCTACTTTTCCTGCTGCCTAGGTCGTCTTCATCTCAGCCCAATCTTGCAGACAGAGCGAACATCTCTCTCCATAGCGGCTGTAATCGTACTCCGCCGAGTGTGTTGGTAGTCCGCCGAGTAACCCAAGCAGCGAGATGGATGTGTCTTATCCCCATTTTCCACAGGCGCGGGACAATGCGCATTCGATGGACGCCCGCACGATGTTGCCTATTCACCAGCTTCTGGGGTCCTGACTGCGCTTGCTGGGAGTGAAGTGGCCCCGGTTGTTCGGACAGATTTTCCGCTTGAATAAGTGGATCGTCTGCCGGGGTTAGGCCGCCAAGCGGATCGGCGGCCTGCTCTGTTGTCCGAAGTAGGCCTCGTCCGGCGTCATGATCAGATACTCAAAGACACCGTCAGCGTTGATGCGGTTGCGCGCGGAGAATGGTCAACGCGCGCATCTGCGATGAACGCGATGCCATCATCGGAACAGATTTAGCCCCTAATTTGACAGGGCGTAGCGTTAAGGAGCGTGGGGGTGCGGTTTAAACACTTAGCCTTGAGGGGGAACGAGGTCGCGGCTCACCTTTGAGCATTTAGGTTTGGCCTCGTTTGGGGCACCGCCGTTAGCCGACATCGGGGGATCGTCGGCGTAAGACCATCACGAGAAAGCGCGCGCCTCAGCCTTCGAGGCGAATGGCCATCGTGTACGGCGGTGCCTACTTACATCGGATCACAAGGTAGAGACCCCCTGCCTTGATCCAAATCAATTAGTCCCAATGCGGATAGAATGGCCTAGGCCGTAGCGTCGTGCCAGAAACTTGAGCGTGTGGTGACACCGTCGTCAGAAACCCGAAAGGGGAGAAATCGGGCATCAGACCGGCCGGGGGACTGGGCCGGTTCGTTGGGGGAGAGAGCCCATCTGACGACGATGTCTTGGTGATCATATGGGATCTGCTTAATACATTTCCAATGGATAACTCCTGGTCGTACCTGGACCGCGATCCTCCGAAAGTGCGTAATCGGCGATAGCCTGCCGGTTCAAGCGGGGGAACCGAGGGGCTAGGCTCTGGGGTTGAGAGGCGTTCCCTGCCCCAGGGCCGCAATCGCGCAGAAACGTTTGGAGGCCCCTGATGCGCTTGTTCCACACCATCGTGGTTGCCGTTCTGGCGATCATCGTTCTGGCTTTCGCAATTCAGAACTTTCAGAACACGACCATCTCCCTCTTCAACGCCAAGATGAGTGCTCCGCTCGCTGTCGTGGTGGCGATTGTCTACCTGCTTGGAATGCTGACAGGGGGAAGCGTGGTGTCGCTGTTCAGGTGGGCGGTGTCGGAGGCGACGCGGCGGCCCGAGGACTAACTGGTTTGGTCCGATACATGATGCGCCTCGGGCGGCTTTGTGTTGAGCCCACCTGGTTCGGAAAAATGCCCACGCTCGGTCAACAATGCCCTAAACACCACCAATCGCCATTTCACATCTAAACATCTGAATTGAAATAAATACATTCGAGTTGAGAGATGGCCATCTTGGTCCGGAGTGTCCCTCTTGAGGCACCCCCAGCACCCATTCCAAACGGTTCACGCGTGACCAGTGCGTTGCAGGCCGGTCGGGGATGGGACCGTGGCCGCGGAGCTGCAGGTCGGCTGTTCCGGTGTCGCGAGCCGCAGTCGTCGCTTGTAGGGGCTCCTTGGCCTAGGCATGATCAAGTGGGGTTCACGCGCGGGAGCGTCGCGAGTGCGCCGCGGCATTTTTTCATTGATCGGCCGCGGCGCGCTGCCTTCGCCGCTTCTCGGGCCTCTTGGGCGACTTCCTCCGCGTTGCAGCCTCCTGGCCAACGCGAGGATTATGCGGAACCGAGGTGCGTGACTTGCCCGTAGCCACCGGGATCGCACGCTTGCTCCGGCCGTGCTTCTTCAGAACAGCAACCTCCATCAGGCCCTCCGCTGCAAGCCTTCCGCCTATTTATCGAGAACGACATCTTCCATGGGTTGGTCAGTTTTATTGCACCGACTTGCTGGGTTTTGCACGGCCAGTAACAAGGTGCGGAGCGTGTCCAGGAGCAGCGCAGGTAAGTCCCTGTGGAGGCTTGGCTTGAACTGCGAAGGCGCATGCGAGGTGCCAAGATGTCTCAGGTCTGGCCGGGGCAAAGACCGTTAAATGGAGGTAAAGATTGGCTTGATTGGAGCGCAAAAGGTATGGCTCGCGAATTAGTTCTAATATTCACTTCGGCGCTGGCAGGCCCTTCGCTCGCGGTCATTCTTTATCTGGTCTCCTACTGAAATCTTCGTCCTCGGCGGTAATGGTGGGCGGCGATGTCGATCTCGGCTTTGAAATCGCGGGCTATGCAGTCGTGTTTAGGCAAAACGTAGCGGCGTCGGTTGAAGATCGGTTCCCTGTGATGGCCTCGCCGAGTTGCTTTCCCACATCCTTTTGATGGAGCTACTTTAAGCCCAATCGCTGGCTTGGGGACGCCGCATTCGACTGCAGTGATCGGAACGGGACGTATCTACGGGGCGGCTGGCCGCGCCGTGTCACGCGCGGCCGGGATCGCCAAAGACGGTGGCTGCAAATCTTTTCTCAATGGCTGCACATCTGGAGGCGGCGCTGTCGCGTTCGATGTCGCGCTCATCGCTTTCGCGGCATCTTTAGGATCGGCGGCTGCCGGCGACACCTGATTGAGTGCGAGATTGTCGAACCAGGCCTCGCCGCCGATCAAGCGCTCGGATGCGGAGCGGGCGTCGTGGACAAGACTGAGGCGCTGTGCTGCGCACTCTGGTTCAGAGGGAAGCGCAAACGCAAAGCGGAATGCCTGCCAATCGGGCGTCTTCGCAATGAGTATATCCGAGCGCGCGAGGAGGCGGTCCTTTGTGGTTGGACCTGCCAGACAATGGATTTCCCATTGCAAGCCGCGTTTCGCGCTCATTTGCCCGCGGATCTGACCGACGAGTTCATAGTTTCCGGCTTCCGCTGCGAGCACCTGGCTGACCTGAATACCTTGGGCACGGCGCCCTGGGAACGACAGCAGGAGGGCGCGGTTGTCGCGATCGCGACTGTCGCGCGTGATGTCGACAATGGCGTTGACCGCCTGACCCAGATGCCAATCGAAGGGGAGGCCACTTGGGCGGCCTTCAAAATCACCATTGTTGAGGCCACTGAAACCAGTGCCTTGAGCCGGCTCGATGTGCTTGCGCCACAGCGCGTGGGCCGATGCGATCGCGCCGCGCTGGAACAACGCATTGATGATGCTGGCTACTTCGTCATCACTGGCGGGGGCAGGGCTGCGCGCCAAGTCCTGCAACAGGCTGACAAGTTTCTCCGGGCGCGCCACGCGCGCGGCGTAGGCGGCAAGGACATTGGTGCGCCAGGGTGGTACTTGCCCCAGCGCGGCGACAAGACGGTCACGGCCGTCCGGCTCGCTATCGGCCTGGATCAAGTAATCGGTGATGTGGCGAGCCTACCGAGGATTGGTGCGCATGAGCATGTCGGCATAGGCGAGCATGCTGGCTGTGTCGCCGCGCTGATAGCTGTCGTGGATCAGCCACATCAGGGCCGTGCGTTCGCGCCGGGAAAAGCCGACCGCGGCCTCCATATTGGCGCGAATGACATCTGGGATCGTCTGCAACAGCGGCGATGAGGCGATAAGCTGTTGAGTTGTAGGGGTCCTTGCCGTGATCTGTTGTGCCCGCTGGATGATATCGGTCTTGAGGCGTGCGATCTGACGTTCAATGTCGGCGGGCGGATCGTCATCGCCGATGCCGCCTCACCTTCGTTCGACTTGTTCTGCTGCCGTCTTCGTCGCGAGCAGGCGAACCAAATCATCGCGCAGTTTTTTCGCCTCGGCCAACAGGGCGGGCGGGTTTTTCGGATTGAGGCGCAAGGCCAGCTTGGACTGGTTGCTGGCCAAGGCGTAGGGCAGCGTGCTTGTCAGGATCAGTCGCGACAAGGCCAACGCCCAGGAGACCAAGGATGCCGGCAAGAATTGGCTTACCGGCAAGCGCACGAGCAAGGCTCGGGCGCGGCTCGCCATCATGTGTCGCGAATTTGTCTGCGTCTCGGGAACACCACATTGCCTTCCGGTCGACGGGTTTCGAAGGGTCACGGGGAGACGGCTCATCCCGCGACATGCGCCCTTCTAGCAGAAGCGGTTTGGCCATTCGAGCAGGCAACCGTCCGATGCCGGCCGGGATTGTTGCGCGTTCACACCAGTCCCGTGCGCCAGATCAAAAAAGGTAGGTGCGGGGTTATGCCGATGCCGGGCGGGGCGTATGAGGTTGAGGGGGTCTGCCATGCGCCCGGGCGCGGCGTGTGATTAGGATCCGAGAAACGTGTTTTGGTGAGCAATGAGTTCGACCTTGAGCGTTCCGGCAGTCATCGCGGCGGCTGATGCAGGCGCTGATACGTCGGGCCCGTCGATCGGGGCCGTCGCCGGGATCTGCTGGCCGACATAAACGCCGTCGGTCGAAGGCTGGCGATTGTGATGGCAAATCTTACAGGACTTGTCGTTGCGCTGGCGATCGTGTTCGGCGGCGGCACGCGGCAAGGCTTTTTCGGCGACACCCTCATCCAGTTGGCCGCTGTTCCCTTGCTCATCGCCGGGTTGTGGACACTCTTCAACGCCGAAGAGAAAGTGGCCGGCGCCTTGCGTTCGGCGCTTCTCATCATCGCTCTGTTCTTTGGTTTCGGCCTCTTCCAGGTTCTGCCGCTGCCGGAGGCTTTGAGGCTTTCGCTTGCCGAGTTCCCGGCTCGCGTACCCGGCGGATTTCCGGACCTTGGCGCCGGGCTCTCGACCGTTTCGATATCCCCTCAAGCGACATGGGCGGCGCTGATTTCCGTGGTCCCGCCCGTCGCCATCTTCATCGCGGTGGCCCAGTTGCCCAATGCAGCGCGCCGACGCGTGGCATTCATCATCGTTTCATTGGGGGTGATTTCGCTGGTGCTTGGCCTGCTTCAGGTGGCGCACGGTCCAAGGGGGCCGCTGCGGTTCTATAGCATCACTAATCCCGCCGAAGCCGTCGGCTTTTTTGCCAATCGCAACCATTTCGCAGCCCTGCTGTACACAACGATCCTGGTCGCGGCTCCCTTCGTTGTTGCCGCTTCACGGGGCCTTGTTGAGCAAACGCAGCCGGGCGACAAGAGCGTCCTACGCTTTCTGTGGGCCTTCTTGCTGATGGCGGCCTTGATGATCGGGCTGATTATGGCCCGCTCCCGCACCGGCATCGTTTTCGGCGTTGTCGCGCTCGCCACGGTTGCGTTGTTGAGCGTGTCCAACGCTTGGCGCCAGGGTGTGAGCCGCGCGCCTGCCGGCCGCCCGAAGATGATGGTTCGCCTGATCGCTGCCCTGGTCGCGGTCACGCTCGTTGCGGGGACTGTGCTTGCCCTGCAAAGGGCTGCTCCGAGATTTGGCTTGAGCGTTGCCGACGACGTTCGCATTCCGATCTTGCTTGCGACGCTGGATGCGGCACGCGCCTATCTGCCGTTTGGGTCCGGTCTCGGCACGTTTGTGCCGGCCTATGCAGCACTCGAGCCGACAGACGCCATCTTCTCCGCGTTCGCCAACCGGGCGCACAATGACTGGGCCGAGTTCGCGCTTGAGTATGGGGTGGCTGGCATTGCGATCTTACTTGCCGTGCTGATCTGGATCGCGCGGCGCGGCATCGAGATCTGGCGGGGCCAATGGTCCCGCTGCATCGGTTGCAACCAAAACGCTCGCTCAAGCCAGCTGGGTTGCGATCGTGCTGGTGTTGCTGCATGCGCTGGTCGAATACGGCCTGCGCACCAGTGCGCTTGGCGCAGTCTTTGCCTTTTGTTGCGGGATCATCGCGGGGCGCGTGGAAGCCGACAAAGAGCCTGCCCAGAAGCGCAGCCGCGACGCCCGGACGCGATCGTCATCCCCGGTCCGCTCCGGCCGACGCCGCCGCGCGGCCCGCATGGCCGGAAACGGCTGATCCTGAAACCTCGGAAACGGGATGGCGTGATTCAAAGAACTGGCCGGATGAATGGCGTGATGATGGCAACGAGGAACGGTGATTATGAGCGAAAGATCCTGATCGAGACCGTTCGCCATCTCCGCGGTGGGCTACTTGTATTAAGCGGACTGTTTTGGGGCAGTTTCGCATTTGCGGGTCTTGCGAGGAATTTGCGAAGAGCGGACGCCCATCTCACATACGTTGGTTAGTGAGAATTGTGGGTGTGGCGCAGCAGATGGCCCGAGCCGCCGTAAAAAGGTCGAGGAAGGCCACCCTTCGTTCTTCGACTTGCAATTTCGATGCCCTATTCAATTCCGACACAGGCAAACGGTCAAGGCGTGGCAGTCGTCATGGCGACTGCACGCCTTGACCAATACCTCCGGTTGGCAACGGTGAAATCGAGCTGAAACTCCGCATTCCGAAGGCTTGCGCCAAAAACCGTTGCGGTGCGCACGGGAGAGGTTAAATTTTGGACCACGTCGATCGCGGGGCCTGTCGCCTGCCAGGCCCTCGGTTTTTTTGCAGTATGGAGTACCGGGGGACGAGGGGCATGAAGTGCAACCGCTTCTACGGCTTGGTCTTGGTCGTCGCGTGGACGCCGGCGGCCGCATGCGAGGGCGGGGCAGGAGATGACTGTCATAAAGTCTGCTACACGCTGACACGGCCGCAGACGTCGGCCTGCATGGACCTGGCTGCGAACAGCTACTGGGCGCGCAAACCGCCCGACTTCCGACGTTCCGCGGGCGATGAAACGGTCACGCTGAATTGCCACTTCTATCGAAGTGTTCTGGGCGGCCTGCTGCCGCGGCGGCTGCGCGCTGAACTTGACATCTTCAACGCCAAGACCGGAACGGTGCGGAAACTGGTCGGCCCGACCATTGCGGGCCCGACGGGATGCTCGTCGATCGATGCGTCTGATCGCGAGGCATCGTGTTGTCTCGAGCCTGCCGACAAACAGCCCGTTAGATAGGGATGCTGTTCGCGACGGCGTCGGGCGAGACGACTACTAGGCAGAACGACCTCGTCAGATCACCGCGCCGACAACCGTCGGGGCCAGACGCCACACCAATCAAGCCGATCAGTGCGGACTGACGGCGACCTTGGCGCGCGGCGCCAGCTCCAGTTGGCTCTGCCGGACGATCTCGTCGAACGCACTCAGATAACGATTGATCACGATCTGCTCGTCGAATTCGTGCGCAACCTTGCGGCGACCGGCCTTGCCCATGGCAAGGCGCGTCTCAACCGGCAATTCAATGAAGCGTTGGATCGTCTGGGCGAGATCCTCGGCGTCTCGAACCTTGCACAACAGCCCGTTTTCACCGTCCGTCACGACCTCGCGGCAGCCGACAACGTCGGTCGTGATGATCGGCTTGCCCATTGCGGCAGCCTCGAGCAGCGTCTTGGATGTGCCTTCCCGATAGGAGGGAAGCACCACGCAATGAGATTGCGAGATGAGCGGCCGGACGTCTGCAACAGGCTCAAGATAGTCAATGGCGCCGTCGGCGGCCCATTCCTCGATCTTTGCCCGCGGAATCGCTGTCGGATTCTGCGCATCGAGCGAACCAAGGATCTGGAAGCGTGCGTTCGGGTATATTTTGCGGACCTGGCGCGCCGCCTCGGCGTATTCTTTGATGCCCTTGTCGTAGAGCACACGAGCGATCAGCAGGAAGTTGAAGGCGTCGTCACGCCCCATCGGTTGATGCTCAACCGAGTCGTTGTCTGTTGAAATAACCGAGGTCGACGCCGGAGCCCGGAACCGTCCGCGTCTGTGATTCGCGCACCAAGCGGTTTTCGATGAAAAACGACCGGTCGTCCTCGTTCTGGAAGAACACGGTCCGCGATTGCGACAGCGCCACGCGGTAAAGCCCCTTGACGACCTTGGCGAGTGCCCCGCCCTCGATAAACGGCGTTCCAAGGCCAGAGATCGTGTTGATCACCGGCACGCCGGCGATGCGCGCGGCCATCGAGCCATAAACGTTCGGTTTGACGGTGTAGAAGCACACTGCGTCCGGCTGAAGTTCGCGAAATATCCTGACGTATTCGCGGACCAGCTTCAGGTCTGAGACAGGGTTGGTGCCCTTGTTGTCGATCTTGATGGGCACATAGCCACAGCCAAGCTCGCGCAACGGACCGACGCATTCGTCTGATGGCGCGACGGCAATGACCTCACAGCCGCGCTCGATCAGCGCGCGAATAAGGCCTCGGCGAAAGTTGTAGATATTCCATGCCATATTCACCGAAATAACAATTCGGCAGCGAGAGCCCCGCCCAATTCGGACGCCAAACTCATCGAAATATGCGTTCGTATCAATCTTCATGAACACCGGCCCGTACTAACCGTATTTAGAAACTGCCGTGCAGAAGCGCACGGCTACATACGAACGCAACGGAACACATGATAAAGCCCTCATACACCCTCGATTTCCGATGACCGGAAATCACCCCCAAGCCAGTGTCGAAACTTTGAGCATCGATCGACCGCAGCTCGGCCCTGGATAGCTGGCGGCGCCCGCAGTGTAAATATGAGTTGTACACAGCGTATCTAATCGGACACGCCCCTACGGTTTCCTAGCTGAGGAGTCGTGAGTGAGGTGATCTGTAGACGGCTTTGCCACATCTCGCAGCGAACCGGCTCGTTGCTGCCAGTCCCTATGACAACGCGACACGATCCTTGCGTAAAGCCCGGTTGATGATGGTGTTGTGCCCACATCCGCACGTCCCGCCGCTTGCCAGCATGCCTTGATCTGGTAAGACGTGCTGTCTGACTTGCCGGCACGACTGTGCAGGTGACGTGGAGATTGATGATTTCTTCTGCGTTTCTAGAGTTCTTCGGCTTTGTTGCCGCCACGCGTTGCCTCCGCATCCCGTGGCATTCGTTCCCAGCGGTTGAGTAATCCTTGTGCATGGCCATCAAAGCGTCATTGTCTGGCAATCTGGAAGCGCTCCTGGCGCTTACCAACCCAGATCACACGATGGCCCCGGACAGCCGTCGCAAGATCGATTGGCCGGCGATTGTCGATCTTGCGCGTCGGCACAGGGTGGAAGGTGTGGTCGCCCAGCGTGTTCGCGACTGGGGCGATCAGGTTCCCGATGCAATTCGGTCACACTTTGACGCCTGCCGTCGCGGTCATGCCATAGCAGCCCTGCAGGCGTGTGCGGGCCTCAAAGATATTGGTGACGCATTCGAGTCGCGCGGCGTTGCCTATATTGTCATGAAGGGCCTCGCGATTTCCGAGCGGTTCTATGGGTCTCGGGCGGAACGCCAAAGCATAGATATTGATATTCTCGTCGACGAGTCCGAGATCGACCCGGCCGTCGAAGCGTTGTTGAAATTGGGTTTCGAGTACGAAGAAGCACCGAATATTCCGGCTTATTGTGAGAGCCTGGTTCGATATGTTCGAAAAGATGTTAAGCTCGTCCGGGCACGCGATGGCTTGGCCGTCGAGTTGCATTGGCGGCTGGGCCGCAATCAATATCTCTTACCGTGGCAGTTTTCAGATGCCTTGAGGCTGTCGGAACACCTCACAATCGCGGGCGCGCAACACCGCGTTTTCAAGCCATCCGCCCTGCTGGTCTATCTGGCGTGCCACGGTTCGATGCACAAATGGTTTCGGCTCAAATGGCTGACCGACATTCAGCGCCTTGTGAGCGCAATGCCAGCGAAGGAATTCGATGAGGCCTGCGAGATCGCGCGCCGCGCCGGTTGTCTGCGGATCTTAGCAACGACAATCGATCTCGCGGAGCGGCTCTATGGTTGCCGCCCGCCGAGCCAAGCCGCGGACCTCGCCGCACACACTGCGCCGAAGTTGACCCAAGAGATCTATCGCGCCCTCGAAAACCCGGTCGTCCCGCACGACGGTGCGCCGTTGTCGCTACGCGACTACGTGGCTCAGCTACGCTACGAATTTGGATTGAAGGCCGACGGCGCTTTCCGGATGGCTGCGCTTCGCAGCCGGTTGATCAGCTTCGACGATGTGAACTACCTGAGGCTATCGGAGCGCTGGTACTATCTCTACCTCGTCGCTGGTCCGTTCATTGGTGCGTTCCGCGCCATTACCCGGTCGGGTCGCGGCGAGCGCGCTTAAGCCTGGCCGCGATGAGAGCACTGGCCAGATTACTTGCGCGCCGACTGCCCTCATCATCCTTCGGTGATTGCTTCTCGGGTGGCGGGCGCGGCCGTCGCGGCGTTCAGCTGCGCCAGGTTGATGATGCGGTCTGCCGCGTTCAGGGCGGACGGGCGATGGGTGACGGCGATGATCGTCATATCGCCGCGCAAGGCGCTCAGATTGTCAAGGATGCGACGCTCGAGAGGCTCGTCCAAGGCGTTGGTTGCTTCATCGAGGATGAGCAGGCTGGGGCGTCTCAGGAGCGCGCGCGCGATACAGATGCGTTGGCGCTCGCCACCCGAGAATTGTGCGCCGCGATCGCCGACCCGGGTGTCGAGCCCGTCGGGCAGGCGGCGCACGAACTCGTCCGCGCAGGCGCGCCCAAGCGCCTCCCAGATCTCCGGATCGCTGCCTGATGCACCGGTCGATAGAAGGTTCTCGCGAATTGTGGTGTCGAAGAGAAACGGCTCCTGCGGCACGTAGCTCAGTTGACGACGCCATGCTTGGCGGTGGGCGCCAACGAGCGCGACGCCGTCCGCCAGCACCACGCCCTCGGTCGGCGTCATCAACCCGCAGACGAGATCGATCAGGGTTGTTTTGCCGGTGCCGGACGGGCCGACGATCGCAACGACTTCGCCGGCGCCGATTTCGAGCGAGAGCCGCGAGATGATCGGGGTGTCCACACCATCATAGCTAAACGCGACATCCTTGAGTTCGATGCTTGCCGGACGTTTCGCGAGCGCTTTGGGCGGCGCCGCGTCAACGGTCCTCTTCCCGGCCCCCTCCCCGGCGGTCACGGCGTCATGGTCGACGGCTGTCTGATCGATGATCCGGCGAATGTTGGCGAAGGCTGGCAGCATGTTGGCGAACTCCTGAAGGGAACTCAGGACCTGGCGGACAGGACCTGTCAGGCGCACGACAATCAGCAGGATCAGGGCAACGGTCGCCATCGGCTCATTCAGGATCACCAGGCCGATGTAGGCGGCGGCGACGGCGGCAAGGGCCGAGAGGAACTGGAAGGTCTGCAGGATGATCGACTGCTGGACCGTGAAATGGATGATCTGCTCGCGCGTTTTTGTCAGGCTCGAGTCGTACGCCGAGACGTAGCGCGCTTCATCGTTGTGGGTTTTGGCGAGCTTGATCGCGGAGAGGAAGCTGCTCAGGAGCGTCATGACGCGGCGCCCGGTATCGCTAAGCCGTTCACCTGACTTTCGCGCCCGCGTGATCAACGGCCAAAACAACGCCGCCCCACTCACGACGAGCGCCAGGACGGCAAGCGTCAGCAAGGGGGAGAGCACCACGGCGATGGTCAATTGCGTGGCAAGCAGGACAAGGCTGGCGGCGGCACGCAGGATGAGGGTCGTGCCATGCGAGAGGCGCGCGACATCCATCGTCAGGGCGTGCTCGATGTCGGCGCGCTGGAGGGCGAGAATCCGCTGCCAGGTCGTATCCGCGATCGCGGAGAAGACGCGCACGCGGGCGTGGTCGA
>CAVOJD010000010.1:0-239541 GCA_963696075.1 uncultured Alphaproteobacteria bacterium
GCTATTGGCCCTAAGCCGATAAGCTCTTCGGAAGCATTTCGTGTCCGCTGTTCGCACCTTAGCACTCCACGCTCCTCCAACGGCGTAAGCCGTCCAGCGCCCAACCGGGCGCCGGGCCTTAGGCCCGCCCCCGCGGAGGCGCAGCGCGATTGCATCGCAATCGCGCGTTACGCGCCGTGAGCGCAATCAAGGCTCCAGTTCGCTATCCCAATAAAGATAGTCGAGCCAGCTTTCGTGCAGGTAGTTCGGCGGGAACCGCCGCCCGTTGCGGTGAAGCTCGTAGACCGTCGGGCGGTACGGCGCCTGCATCGGGTGCATGCCGCAGTCTTTCGGCAGCTTGTTGGCCTTGGCGAGGTTGCACGTCGAGCACGCGGCGACGACGTTGTCCCACCGCGTCTGCCCGCCGAGCGAGCGCGGCACGACGTGGTCGAACGTCAGGTCCTCGCGCGTGCCGCAGTACTGGCACGAGAAGCGGTCACGCAGGAACACATTAAAGCGCGTGAACGCAGGGTAGAGCGCCGGCTTGACGTAGGTCTTGAGCGAGACGACCGAGGGCAGGCGCATCTCGAACGTCGGGCTGTGCACTGCCGTATCGTACTCGGAGACAATGTTGACCCGGTCGAGGAAAACCGCCTTCACGGTCTCCTGCCAACTCCACAGCGATAAGGGGTAATAGCTCAACGGGCGGAAGTCCGCGTTGAGCACTAGTGCCGGTCTCAGATCCGACACAACAGCATTGGCTGGCGTCACGTGTCCTGTTTCCTTAGCCCTGGGGTTTCAGAAAACTCTACGCACGTCGCACTCGCGCACCCCTTGATAATAAGCCTCCGTGTCAAATCTGTGAAGCGGACGTTGGAATTGCAACCTAAGAGCGGATATTTTGCCCGCATGCACAAGGGCTTCGCGGGTTATTGGCGGCACGCCGAAGCTGTGGATTAAGCGCACTGGCGGGGCCGTAATGCAACGAAACCGCCGGCGACCGCGCCGGACAATTCGCCGACGCCGCTAAACGCCGATGCCGCTGCGGCCTTGCTTGACGACGGCATAGTAGGCCCACAGCAGCCGCGCCGACACCGACCGCCACGGCCGCCAGACCTCCGCAAGCGCTTCGAGTTCGCGCAGCGCTCGGCCGGTCGTCGAGCTCGAACGCATGTTGCGCAGCGATCTGCAACGCAAGATCGCCCGGCGCGAACGCGTCGGCCCGGCCAAGACAGAACATCTGGAAAATGTCCGCCGTCCAGGGTCCGACGCCATGAATGGCAATCAGCGCCTCCCGCAGCGCGTCGTCAGGCATCGCGCCCGCCCCCTCGAGATCGAGCCCGTCATCAAGAACCGCCCGCGCGACGGCGCGCAACGTGCGAACCTTCGGCGCCGACAGCCCGCACGCCTTGAGCGCGGCATCGTCGAGCCGGGCGACTTCGGCAGCACTCATCGGCTGAATGGACGCCGCGCACTTCGCCCAGATCGCGGCAGCGCTCGCCACCGACAACTGTTGGCCGACAACGATCCGCGCAAGGCCCTGAAAGCCCGGTTCGCGCAGTCTGAGCGGCGGATCGCCGGCCGCCTTGTGGACGCGCCGCATGATCGCGCAGCGCCGCCTCAGGGATCGGACGCCGCGCGCGATGTCGTCTTCGCACGTGATGACGTGGTTGCCTCGCCGGCTGCCAGCGCGGGTCATGCGTTCTCCTTCGCACAGGCCAGGGGTGCGACGTCGCCGCGATCAATATGCGTCATGCGAAGCCGGGCCGAAAGCAATGCGGTTGTCAAACCGCACCGGCTGCCCAACCCACACCAATGCGCGATAGAACATTGTCGTCCTCTCGCAAGAACATTGAGCGAACTTTTTATGGACTCACGCCATGAATCGTGCGATGTTCTTCTTGTGTTCACGGCCTTGGAATTGCCCCACCGGCGCCCCACGAAGGCCCGAACAAGTTGAGAAAAAGGGTTTGTAGCAAGCGTGAGTATAGCGTTGTCCGGGTGCGTTGAGACCCGCGTTTGTTCTCGTGTGTGGTTCGCGTCAGTTGAGTTCGTTTTGTGCGTTCCTGGCCCCACCAGGTTGGTTCCCCCGCGTTGTCTCTTGAGCTGGTTTGTAACGCGTTTGTCAGTCGCGTTGTAGCGTTGGCGTCGTCTCTCCTACCCCCGCTGCTGTCATAACGAAGTGGACCCCGATCGATGCGCACTTACCTCGTCTCTTACGACCTCGCCGACCCCGCCTTCAACCGCAACGCCCTGACGTCCGCAATCATGATGCTGGGCCAGTCTTGGGCGCGTCCGCTGGCGCAGACCTGGTACGTGAAATCCGACCTGGCCGAAGACGACATCCAGTCCCTGCTGCGCGAACTGCTCCAGCACGATGATGGCCTCATCGTCCAGGCCGTCGATGATGAAGCGCGCCTCGCCGGCACTGAGATGCGCTGGTTCCGTCAGCGTCCGCTGCTGCACGATCTTCCCCAGAACAACATCGTGGCCTTCCCGGTCATCACCGATCCGCCGGCGCCCGCTGAGATCGAAATCCCAATGCCGCTGGCAGAGGCCAGCTAGGCATCGCGCATCGATCAGGGCGTCCAGGCCAGGAAGTTGCCGAGTAGCGTGAGGCCGAGGGTCTGGCTCTTTTCCGGGTGGAACTGCGTACCTGCGAGGTTGTCCCGCCCGATCATCGCCGTGATCGCGAGGCCGTGCTGGCTGGTTGCAACGCACGCCCCGGGGTCATCCAGCATCATGTGGTAGGAGTGGACGAAGTAGGCGTGCAGCCCGTCCCGCCCCGTTGCAATGCCCTCAAGCAACGGGTGCGGGCGGTGCTGATCCAGCGTATTCCAGCCCATGTGCGGGACTTTGAGCGCGTCGTCGCCGGTCTCGATCAAGGCGACATCGCCGTCAAACCATCCAAGCCCCGGCGTTTCGCCATATTCGAGCCCGCGCCGGCCCATCAACTGCATGCCGACGCAAATGCCGAGAAATGGCCGCTGCCGGCGGATCGCAAAATCCTCGACCGCCTCGATCATGCCGGCGACGGCATCAAGCCCGCTGCGGCAGTCGGCAAAGGCCCCGACCCCGGGCAGGATGACGCGGTCGGCCCGCGCGACGTCTCTCGGATCGCGTGAAACGAGGACCTTGGCAGCAATGTCGTGATCCCGCGCCGCCCGCTCGACCGCCTTGTGGGCTGAATGCAGGTTCCCGGATTCATAGTCGACGATGACGACGGTTTGCGTCACGCCCAAACTCCCAAAAACGATTGCAGCAGCAGGACGGCTGCAGGACTCCTACGATGAAGGTTTCCGCCTGAGCCAGCCACCTGCCGAGCGCCAGCCCGTTCGTCGCGGCGGGATGACGTCACCCTCGCGCGGGACCGGCCGGGCCGACGTCGCCCGGAAATTGCCCGGCGACTCGAAATTGTTCGGATTGACGATCCCGACCGTCGGCACCCAGCCCTCGAAGAACCGCCGTTCGCACTCTTCGTAGGTGTTCCCGGTCACCGAACCGACCATCCGCCAGTCGCGCTGATCGAGCGTCCACCGTTCCAGCGCATCGGCCTCGAAGCCAACCACGAAGTTGAGCGCGAGCGTTGCATAGTAGCGCCAATGCTCGTCAATCTCGAACAGCGTGATCACGCCATGGATCGCGGCGAAGATGACCAGATAGCCGAGCAAGACCAGCCACATGCGATTGGCGAGCATCCAGATCGGCGGCACCAGGAACGCGAAAAACGAAAACCCCTCGCGCACGAATTTCAACCGCTCCGCCCGCTCGTCACGGTCCGAAGGCGGATCGGGACGCTCGTGGATCGAGTAGGACTGTTGTGATTTCAGGAATCCGAACATCCAAGCCTCTATCTTGCCTGTTTCCGGCGCGGCGCGCCCGCATGCCCCGACCGCCGGATGCGCGATCAGCCCTTGAGAGAGCCCTTGGTCGACGGCACCCGGTCACCCTGACGTGTGTCGATTTCTAGCGCCGTGCGAAGGGTGCGCGCCAGCGCCTTGAAGCATGTCTCGGCAATATGGTGGCTGTTGACGCCGTAGAGATTGGCGACATGCACCGTAATGCCGGCATTCTGCGCAAACGCCTGGAACCACTCGCGGAATAGTTCGGTGTCCATGTCACCGACCTTCGGTGTCGGAAACGTGACGTCCCAGACCAGGAAGGGCCGGCCGGACACGTCGATGGCAGCCCGCGTCAGCGTCTCGTCCATCGCGAGGTGACAGTCGGCATAGCGCGTGATCCCGCGCCGTTCGCCAAGCGCCTCGGCAACGGCCTGCCCGAGCACGATGCCGCTGTCTTCCGTGGTGTGGTGGAAATCAATATGCAGGTCGCCCTTGGCCTTGAGCGTGATGTCGATCAGGGAGTGCCGGGCGAGCTGCTCGATCATGTGGTCGAGGAAGCCGATACCGGTTGAAACGTCGAACTGTCCCGTCCCGTCGAGATCAATCGCCGCCTCGATCTGGGTTTCTTTCGTCTGCCGGTTAACCTTTGCCGTACGTGCCACTGCATTTCGCTCCAATCGTTGCCGCTTCCGTGTAGCAGCTTGCTTCTGCGGCTCAAAGGGGGCAGGTGAACCTTGGTGTCGCGCAGCCGCCTGACAGCGGTAAAACAATAGCCATTGTCTGGCGCCTCAGTCGCCGCCACTTGTTTTTCTCGCACCGAACGCCAATCTCGAAACCGGAACAATGATGATGACGAACGATACCCATTCAGCCGGCCCGGTTTGGCACGGCACCACGATCCTCACCGTCCGCAAGGCCGGCCGGGTCGTCATCGCCGGTGATGGCCAGGTCACGCTCGGGCAAACCGTGATCAAGGCCAACGCCCGCAAGGTCCGCTCGATCGGCCGCGGCGATGTCATCGGCGGCTTTGCCGGCGCCACGGCGGACGCCTTCACGCTGTTCGAACGCCTCGAAGCAAAGCTGGAACAGTACCCCGGTCAACTGACCCGCGCCGCCGTTGAATTGGCCAAGGACTGGCGCACCGACCGCTATCTGCGCCGCCTCGAGGCGATGATGCTGGTCGCCGACCGCGAAACCACGCTGACGCTGACCGGCACCGGCGACGTGCTCGAGCCTGAGCACAGCGTCATGGGCATCGGCTCCGGCGGGTCCTATGCGCTTGCCGCCGCCCGCGCGCTCCTCGACACTGACCTCGACGCGGAAGCCGTCGCCCGCAAGGCGATGGGCATCGCCGCCGATATCTGCGTCTACACCAACGCCAATCTCGTCATTGAAAGCCTCGAGTTCGAGCCGATGACGGCGCCGTCAATCGACATCACGTTTGCGCCGGTGACCGAACGCCACTGGCCGCTGCTTGAGCGCTGGCTGCATGCGCCCCATATGCGCGAGTGGTGGGGCGACCCCGACCTCGAGCTTGAGATGATCCGCGACATGGTCGAGGGCCGCGACACGACCCGACCGTTCATCTTTTCGATCGACGACAAGCCGCTCGGCTACATCCAGGTCTGGCGGGTCGCTGACGCCCTGTGCGAGCCGTGGCTAACCGAAGCGCCGTGGCTCACGAAGTTGCCGCCCGGCACCATCGGCGTCGACCTGTCGATCGGTGAACCGGCCTATCTTGGCTGTGGCATCGGCTCCGCTGTTCTGGCGCGTTTCGTTGACGACCTTCGCGCGAAGGGCCATGACACGATCATTATCGACCCCGATCCGCGCAATCACCGCGCCGTGCGGGCCTACCAGAAGGCGGGCTTCCGCGTGGCGCCCGAGTTTTCAGATCCGACCGGCGCATCCCTCATCCTGCGCCATGAGACTTCCAGGAGCGCCGACACCCCATGACCAGTTTCTCCCCGCGCGAGATCGTCTCCGAGCTCGACCGCTACATAATCGGTCAGAACGACGCCAAGCGCGCCGTCGCGATCGCGCTGAGAAACCGTTGGCGCCGCCAGCAGCTCGAGACGGGCCTGAAGGAAGAGGTGCTGCCGAAGAATATTCTGATGATCGGCCCGACCGGCGTCGGCAAGACCGAGATTTCGCGTCGTCTCGCAAAACTGGCCGGCGCGCCCTTCATCAAGATTGAAGCGACCAAGTTCACCGAAGTCGGCTATGTCGGCCGTGATGTCGAAAGCATCGTCCGTGATCTGGTTGAGGTCGGTATCGGCCTTGTCCGCGACCGTCGCCGCGAAGCCGTCCGCGCCCGCGCCGAGGCAGCCGCCGAAGAGCGCGTCCTCGATGCCCTCGTCGGCGAGAGCGCCCAGCCGTCGACCCGTGAGAGCTTCCGTCGCCGCCTGCGCGAAAACGAGCTGAACGACAAGGAAATCGACATCGAGCTGAGTGACTCGGGCGGCGGTGGCCTTCCGATGTTCGAACTTCCCGGCCAGCCCGGCGCCTCCGTCGGCATGATGAACCTGAACGACATGCTCGGCAAAGCGCTCGGCCAGCGCACCAAGAAACGCCGCGTCACCGTCAGCGACGCTTATGCCCCGCTGATCGCGGAAGAAAGCGACAAGCTGCTCGATGATGACCAGATCATCCAGGAAGCCCTCGAAGCGGTCGAGAACGATGCCATCGTCTTCCTCGACGAGGTCGACAAGATTTGCCGCGCCAGCGCTGAGAGTGGCCGTGTCGGTGGCGACGTCAGCCGCGAAGGCGTCCAGCGCGACCTGCTCCCCTTGATCGAAGGCACCACCGTTGCGACCAAGTACGGACCCGTCAAGACGGACCATATCCTGTTCATCGCATCCGGCGCCTTCCACATCGCCAAGCCCGCCGACCTCTTGCCGGAACTGCAGGGCCGCCTGCCGATCCGTGTCGAATTACGCCCGCTCACCCGCGAGGACTTCCGCCGCATCCTGACCGAGCCCGAGGCGAGCCTGATCAAGCAGTATATCGCCCTGATGGCGACCGAGGGCCTCGAACTCATCTTCACGGACGACGCCATCGACGCGCTCGCCGACGTCGCGGTGAAGGTCAACGACACGGTCGAAAACATCGGTGCCCGCCGCCTCCAGACGGTGATGGAGCGCGTGCTCGACGAGATCTCGTTCACGGCGTCGGACAAGGGCGGCGAGTCGGTCACGATCGACGCCGCCTACGTCAAGACGCACGTCGGCGACCTGGCAGATGATGCGGACCTGTCGAAGTTTATTCTTTGAGGTCTCGGCTGAGGCGGCGGCGGGTGTTGCCGGGCCTAATGCTCACGCAGCCCGCCCGAACCCCGCGTCGAAGACCTTGTCCGCCATCACCTGGCATCTGAGAATGTGGCGCGGCTCGTCCGGGCCATAGTCGGCGATCGCGTTGTGGAGCGTGCCGATGTTCTCCCAGAACAGGACATCGCCCTCGCTCCAGTGATGCGCGAACTGGTACTTTTCCTGAAGCTGGTGTTCGAACAGGAAGGCCAGCGTCTCGTCGCTTTCCGCCGCATCCATGCCGACAATCTTCGTCGCATAGCCGGGATTGCAGTAGAGAACCTTCTTTCCCGTGATCGGGTGCGTCATGAAGATCGGATGAGCCACCGGTGGCTTCTTGGCGCGCTGCTCCGCCGTCAGCGGCCCGCGCGTGGAACCAGGCCGCGACCGCATCATCTCCCAGAATTTCTCGAAGTCGTGGATCGCCTCGCGGCCCGCGAGCTTCGTCTTCAGGTCGTCCGGCAGATCGTCGTAGGCGGCATGCATGTTGGCAAAAACCGTATCGCCAAGGGCCTTGCCATCGCGCCGGGGTATCTCAAGCGCGAACAGCACATTCCCGAACGCGATCTCCTTCGAATACGACATGTCCGTGTGCCAGCCCTGGCCGGCGTCGCCGAGCCCGATCGGCTTGCCGTCGCGTTTGATGTTGGACAGGACCATCACTTCCGGCAGGCCGGGCACCGTATAGGGCCCCGCCGCGACGTTGATTTCGAGCGTTCCGAACCGCTTGGCGAAGTCCGCCTGCTGCTGCGGCGTCAGGTCCTGGTCCTTGAAGCACAGCACGCCATAGTGCCCGATCGCCTGGACAATGTCGGAAAACGCGCGATCGCTGAGCGGCTTGGCAAGATCGATGCCGGTGATGCGCGCACCGAGCGTCTCTCCGGTGGGCTCGATTTTCATGTCTGACCTCCAGGTCGTGGCGCTGGGCGTTAGAGGCCGGCGCCTTCAGCTTTGGTCCAGGATGTAGGCAACATTGACGTTGCGGCAAACGTCGCGAAGCTGTTCATCCAGCGGGTCCGGGATCGGGATGCCGTTTTCGAGGCGGTCCGCCCGGGTCGCAGCTTCCGGATCCCCGGCAACCAGCACGGGCTGGTCAGGATCGAGCGGCGGCACGTCGTGCAGGTAGTCGATGACCTCGTCGAGGTCGGATTCGAACTGGCCTTCGTCACGGAAGAAATCCGGGTCCATCGCCATGAAGAAATGCCCGATGTTCTCAGGGTCATTCGGACCTTCCTTGGGCTTGTGGATCGGCGTGAACGAGCCGCCCGAAAGCACACCCCCGAGGATATGCGCCATCACGCCGAGGCCGTAGCCCTTGTGCGATGACAGCTCCGGCTTGCCGCCGACCGGCGTCAGGCCGCCGGTGTCGGAATCGAGCAGCAGATCGTACGCCGCGTTGGCGTCCGTCATCGGACGGCCGTCACCATCAGCAACCCAGCCTTCCGGGATCGGCTTGTTGTTGAAGCCGTAGACCTTGACCTTGCCGACCGCGACCGTGCTGGTTGCCATGTCGAGGACGAACGGCCGGTTGCGTGCCGCAGGCGCCGCAAATGCGATCGGGTTGGTCCCAAGCACCGGCCGCGACGACCGCGTCGGCACGACGGTGATGCCGCGCGCCGCACTTGCAACCCATCCGACAAGCCCCTCGTCCGCCGCCAGTTTGGCGTAATAGCCCGCCGCCCCGAAGTGGTGGGAGTTGCGCACTGAGACGACGCCGACGCCAAGATCGCGCGCCTTCTTGATGGCAAGCTGCATCGCCTCGACCGAGACCGGATGGCCGAGGTTGCCGCCAGCATCCATCAGCGCGGCAACCGCGTTCTCGCGCACGATCTCCGGCTTTGCCGTGAAGTTGAACCGGTTCTCACCGCGCTTGCGCTCGTACGTCATGAGCATCGAAATGCCGTGTGAATCGACCCCGATCAGGTCGGTCTCGACCATCACATGCGCCGTCGTCTGGGCAAGATCATCACTCATCCCCCAGGCGATCAGGATCAATCGGATTTGTTCGCGGACATTTTCCGCGCGGGCTTTGAACGCCAAGGGTAGTCCTCCAGCTTTGGCCGGTCGTCGCTTCAGCGCGCGGCCGGTGGGTCAATGTTATTTGGTTTTGCGATGGTTCACTCAGGCGTGAAAATGTTGATGCCGTCGTCATTGGACTGCACGCGGCCGCTCTGGCCGAGGTAGTCCCGCTGCACCATGTCGGCGAGCAGTGTCTTGTCGTCAGGCGTATTGGCGATGAAGCGCCGTCCCTGTTCATCGCGCCCGAACAGGATCGCATAGGCCGGCCCACGGCGCTCGTGCATGACTGTGTAGGTTTCGATTGTAGCCGGCCCCGACGCCGTCTCGACCACGGCCGGGCCCTTGGCGGCGTTGATCGCGGCCTGATAGGTCTCGGGCGGCGTCGGCTGGAACGGTTTTCCTGGCCGCTCGGTCGAATAGATCCCGCCGGACTGTTTGGTGACGTAGTTGCCATTCGCCGTCACCATGCCCTTCATGCCGGGTCGGGCGCGCACCCGTTGCATCATTTCCGCGATCGAATGCGTCACGTAGTTGTTGCCCGGCCCACCAAAATACGGCAGCCCCCCGGTCACCGTCAGGCCTCTGCTGTCGTCCTCCTTGAGCCCCAGCTCCTGGCAGCCGATTTCGACGGCGGAGGGAAAGCAGCTGTAGAGATCGAACGCGCCGATATCGTCGAGCGAGCAGCCCGCCATCTCCAGCGTCTCGGCGCCAACCGCCCGCATGGCCGGTGACGAATAGTGGTTGATCCGGTCTGAGATGTACCAGTGGTCGTAGGCATCGGCGCAGCCATGCAGATAGACCCATTTGTCCTCGGGAATACCGAGTTCGCGCGCCTTGCCGGCCGACGTCAGGATCAGCGCCGCCGCCTGATCGATGAAAGCGTTGGCATTCATCAGCTTGGTGTAGGGAAACCCGATGAACGGATTGGTGTCCGAGACGGTCGCGATCTCTGTCGCGCTGAACCCCTGCCGCCGGTCGGCGAGCGGGTTTTGCGCGCCAACAGCCGCAAAGCGGGCAAACAGCCGGCCCATCTCCTGGAGGTGCGTCTCGATCGTATGGCCACGGTGGCCGCGGATCGCGTTCTCGAACAACGGATAGGCAAAGATGGCACCGGCCATCCGGTGGCGCTCTTCGACGTCGTTCCATCCTCGCGTCTCGACGCCCCAGTGCTCGAACGTACCGCCCGGATCCTCGGACCAGTCGAGGTCGATCTTCGCGCGCTGCGCCGCCTTCTGGGTTGAAAGTGATTCTCCCCCCGCAATCAGTGCCGCGCCGACGTCCCCGCGGGTCACCATCTCGAACAGCCGGTTGACGCACCACTGCGGCATGTTTCCGCCAGGCCATGTGTAGATGAGCCGCCGGGCATTCGCCGCACCGATGCGGTCACCAATCGACTTGGGTGGGTTTTTCGACCCGCCAAACGGCGAGGCAAACCGCCAGCTCGTGTCGGAGAACGAGCGGATCGCAACGATCGTGTCGAGGCTCTCGAGGAGTTTCTGTCCACCCCCGGCATCGTCGGCAGCCGCGCGCGCGGCTTTGGCGGTCAGATCAAGCGGCGACAGCGCGGCGTTGGGATCCTCTTCGCGCTGCGTGATTTGTCCCGCGCCGATAAGCACAGGCGTCCGGTCGTCGGTCACTGGCAGCCTCCCGAAGTTTCGCCGCCGATCCAGTCGGCGGTTGCCAGGGTGATTGTCGGGATTGGCTGACGCCGGGCAAGCCGGGAACGATCGCAGGCGTGATTTATAGGTTTGAGCGCTGGAGCCAACCGGCCGGTCGCTGTTCGTCTGCCGGCTCGAACACCCTATTTCCAGGCGAATTCCGGCTCGCCGAAATGTCCAACGCGGGTGGCGTTACCAAACAGCGCAACCTCCCGGAACTGGTAGATCAGCGCGGCCGTCGGTGCGTGGATGACGTGGTTGAGCGTCGCGATCGGCGCGCCGAGCACGGGCGCGTGGTCATGTTCGCCGGGCGTCAGTTGCGGGATCGCGGGGCTTTCGAGATCGCTCAGGGGAATTTGAAAAACGATCGCGACTTCTTCCGGGTCCGGCTTCATCGCCTGAAGTGGCCCGCCCCAAACCACGAAAGGGCGGACCACGAAACCCGATCGCGTCTTGTAGTCGTCGAGCGCGCCAAGCACCCGCTCTGAATCATAGGTGAGGCCCAATTCCTCGGACAGTTCGCGAAGCGCTGCATCCTCGAATGTCTCACCCTCATCAAGGCGTCCGCCGGGCAGCGCGTATTGCCCGGAGTGCCGCCGCAATCCCCGCTGTCGCCGCGTCAGCAAAAGGCAGGCGTCACCCGTGTCGTCAGCTTCGGCGACAACAAGTGCGACCCCGGCCTGCCGCGCCGCCGGATCATCGATGGTGGTCCGGGGAAAGGAGGAAAGATTGTCTGAGATATGCGTTCTGAGGGAAACGTCGAAAGAATAGGGCGCGCGCATCTTGGTTCCTGAGGTCGCTGGAAGCCGAGGTCTCTGGATAGCATGCCTCAGCCGGCGCGTCGCTTTTCCCGCGTAATCCTGGCGGGTGTCAGGATCGGCTTCGGGATCAGCCGCCTTTGCGCGCGCGGGCAGCCTCGATCGTGGCGCTGATGTCGTCCGAGGAAGACAGTGGATCGTCCACCAGCGATGCGCGGAACTTTTTCCGGCGAATCGCATCCATCTGCTCGTCGCGCGACGTCGCCTGCGCGATCTTCTTCAGATGACTGCCGTATCTGGTCAAGTTAGCCGACTTCATGGCGCAGGTGTCCCAATTTTTTCCGTTCTCACCTCTATTATACGCGAACGATGGCATTTTAACGAACGCTGATGATCAAATTTTATTTTGATTTAGTTCGCAAGTCGTCAATTGGCAGATTGCGGATATAAAGAAAAAATTTACCATGCAAATAAAGGGGCTCGTAAATCGGCTCGGGTATTGGTGACGGTTGGAAGTCAGGACCGGAACCATCGATGCCGTCAGAGCCGAACAGCCATGCCGTTGGGCCGGGGATCGTTTCGCCTCTGCGCGAAGCGGGATCGTCGCGTGCTGACTGGCGCGCCGCTCGCGCACCTGCCGCGAAGCAGCATGACGAAACCCGATCAAAACAGGAAGTTCTGGCGGTTTCAGGCCTGGTGGCAGCCATCCTTGGGGCATGTGGACTGGTTGCCTGGGACCCGGCGCGCAGTGTCGACACGGTGTTCCTCGCGCTCTCCGGAATTGTCGCCCTGTCCACGCTTGCAGTCGCGCTGTGGCACCGTGAGCAGAACGCTGTCGCGACCCATTCGCTCGAGGACCGCATCGAATTGCTCGAGGACTTGCGGTGGCAGGCCCGTGGAGATGCGGATTATCTCAAGGAACTGCTTGACGAGCAAAGCGATATTATCTTGCGACGGGACCAGGATGGTCTGGTGAAATTCGCAAATCGAGCATTCTGCCGGACATTTAACTTATCGTTGATCACGATTATGGGAAAGCCGTTCGAGCCGGTCGTTTTCGATCACGATCCGTCGTTTTCTGATGACACCGACACAAGCGAAGCCCCAGAGGGCGTCGCAGGTACAGGTCCGGCGATGCCGGAATGGGCCGTCCCCGCAACGGAACAACTCCACACCTCGCGCGGACCGCGCTGGATCAGATGGCAGCACAAACCCGTGCAACTCGGCCCCGGCGTCGGCTGGGAAATACAGACTGTCGGGCGCGACGTCACCGACCTGCTCGAACATGAACACGCGCTTGCCGCCGCGCGGGATCAGGCCCAGGCCGCGGACCGCGCCAAGTCCCGCTTCCTCGCGTCCATGAGCCACGAGATCCGGACGCCCATGAACGGCATTCTGGGCATGACCGGGCTGATCCGCGAGACCGGCTTGTCGCCCGAACAGCGCACCTACGCCAACGCGATCCATCAATCCGCCACGACCTTGCTGGGGCTGATCGACGAGATCCTCGACTTCTCCAAGGTCGAGGCAGGCCGGATCGAACTGAAGCGCGAGCCGGTCGAGATTGCCGCCTGCGTCCAGGATGTCGTGGAGCTGCTGTCGCCGAAAGCGCTGGACAAGGGGCTGGAGATTGCATGGTCCCTGGCCGCCGACATGCCGCGCAAGGTGCTGTGCGATGAAACGCGGCTGCGCCAGATCCTGCTCAACCTGATCGGCAACGCCATCAAGTATACCGAGACGGGCGGCATCTCCGTCTGGCTCGGCGCCGAAGAGACCGCGAATGCCGGCTGCCAGGTCAGGTGTGTCGTGCGAGACACCGGCCCGGGCCTCGGCGAGAACGAGCGCACGCGAATCTTCATGGAATTCGAACGCACCTCGACCGCCGATCGCTCGGCAGCATCCGGCACCGGCCTCGGCCTCGCCATTGCAAAGCGTCTCGCCCATTCGATGAACGGCGATATCGAGGTGACGAGCACGCCGGGGGCAGGCGCCACGTTCTCGCTCTCGCTCACCCTTGAGCGGCTCGGCCTCGCCCGCGCGCTGGATGTGCCGGAGAGCCTGGCGGGCAGTCATGTGCTGCTCGTATCGCCCGCGGGCATCGAACGGCGCACGATCGCGAACTTCCTGCGCGCCCTCGACGTCATCGTGTGCGAAGTTGATTGCAGCAATCTCGCCGCATGGGCTGCATCCGACGATCGGCCCCCCGTCGACATGGCGTTGGTCGATTGCAGCGTTGACGCGGAATACATTCACAACCTGATCGCAAACAATCACACATCAGGGACCCACCGCCCCGAGTTCCGCTCGGCGGTCATCGCCTCACCCGGTGAGCGCGCCGCGATCGAGCGCTTCAAGGCCTGCGGGATTGAGAATTTCCTTGTGCGTCCCGTGCGTCCGGCGACGCTGCTGAGTTTGCTCGACGGCACCCTCTCCGGCCACACGACGACCAGCGCCCCAGTACCGGAACCGCCCCCGCCGCAACCGAACCGCGATGCCCATACCGGCCGCCGGGTGTTGCTGGCGGAAGATAACGAAATCAACGCGTTGCTCAGCCGAACCCTGCTCGAACGGCTCGGTTATGATGTCGTCCTTGCAACCGACGGCCAGCAAGCCGTCGAATTTGCAGGCGCAGCCTTGGCGCCCGGCGCGGACGCCTTTGATGTCGTCCTGATGGACTTGAACATGCCCCGATACAACGGTTTCGAAGCCAGCGCCCGCATCGGCGAATTGTATGCAGCTGCCGGCATCGCGCCCCCCGCCATCATCGCGGTCACGGCAAACGCCTTCGAAGAAGATCGCACGAACTGCATCGCGGCAGGTATGGACGGCTATCTCGCCAAGCCGTTTGAGCCCGCGTCCCTCGCGGCCGTCCTGGAAATTGCGCTGAACGCGGACGGCACGGATCGCTGTTAGCAGCACCCGGCCAAGCTTGTTCCACAGGCGCCTGGCTTGGGCGCGGTCGCCGATCCACTGGATGTGACGGTTGCCGTAGAGCCCTATATTCCCACAAAAATACGATCTGCAACTTTTGATTCGCGACATCGAGAATCTGTCATGGTACGGTCTCTCGGGCCGGGAGATTGGGAATGAGAACACATAATCGCGGCGGTCGCACGACACGCTTGCGGGATGCGCTGCTGACGGGGGCTGCGTCAAGGATCACCGGTCGTGCGGGGCCACTGCCAGCCGGTTTTCAACGGGCATTGCCATTCGGTATGAGCCGCCGGGAACCGAAGATCTATGGCGCGATCGGGGACCTCGAAGTGCGCCTTGCCCGCACCCGCGCCGAGGTCCGCCGCGCCCAACGCCTGCGTTATGAAGTCTTCTACAACGAGATGTCGGCCACACCCTCGCTGGCGGCCCAGATTCGCCGCCGCGACCAGGACGCCTATGACGCAATCTGCGACCACCTTCTCGTCATCGACAAGTCGGCGCCGGGCACAAGTTTGAACGGCCAGACGCTTGGCCGCGTCGTCGGCACGTACCGGGTTTTGCGCCAGGACATGCGGCGCGGTTCGCGCGGCTTCTACACCCAGTCCGAATACGACATTGCCGAGCTCATCGACAGCCGCTCGCCGGACTACCTTTTCATGGAGCTCGGCCGCTCCTGCGTCCTGAAGCCGTATCGCAACAAGCGCACCGTCGAACTTCTCTGGCACGGCCTGTGGACATACGTGCGCGAGCATCGCGTCGGCGTCATGCTCGGCTGCGCGAGCTTCGAGGGCACCGACCCTGACGCCCACGCCATGGCGCTGAGTTTCCTCCATCATGAACGCCTCGCCCCGCCGGAATGGCGCGTCACCGCGCACCCGCATCTCCACGAGCCGATGGACCGTCTCCCCCGTGAGGCGGTCGACGCACGCCAGGCGCTGAAAGGCCTCCCGCCGCTGATCAAGGCGTATCTGCGCCTCGGCGCGTTCGTCGGCGATGGCGCCGTCGTGGATCACCAGTTCGGGACCACCGACGTCCTGGTCATCCTGCCGGTGGAGAACATCGACCCGCGCTATTTCGAGCACTTCGGCGCGCCCGATGAGACCAGGAGCCGCGTCGCGGCGAACGCTTAAGTTGCGTCACTGAGGCCCGATCGCAGCCGTCACCGCCTGATGATCGCTGAGCCCCTGGTGCAGCGCGACCTGCGCTGCCCGATAGTGCGGCGACGTGAAGAGACCATCCACCACCAGTTCAAGCGCACCGGCGCGGTGCAGCACGGGATCGATCGTCGTCGTGACGTCCGCTGGGATGTTATCGGTCAGGTGCTTGGCAAGTCTGTCGAACACCGGCCCGCCCCTGGGTGCATTGAAATCACCCGTCAGCACGATCGGACGGTCGGAAACGAGGGCAATCAGCCGGTCCAGTGCCGCAAATTGAAAATCGCGGGGCAGGCCGTTGTCCGTCCACGGGAAGTGTGTCGTGGCAAGCGAAAGGGCAAAGCCGTCGAATTGAAGCGTAGCGCTGGCGACGACATATCGTGTTGTTGCAACGCGGCTTTCAGGTGTTCGCCGGTCAAGCAGCATCGCGCCGTCGCCGCCGCCGGCGTAGACCTCCGTCATCGGGTTCTGCAGCGGTGTGTGAGAGAAGATGCCGACACCAAAAGGCGTCTCCCCGGGCCGGTCCGCGTTCCGCGCCATCGCCGCGAAATGCGCGTCCGAAAAGCCGGTGCCCGCGATGATCGCGGGCACGTCACTCTCCATCAATTCCTGCAGGCACAGCACGTCCGGTGCGAACTGCCGGACGAAGGGCACAAAGCGGTTGAGGTGTCCTGACCGCTCGACATTGAGGCTCATCAATTGAACCATGGGACGCTTGAACCCCTGCCTAGCACCGAAACGTCAGGCTGGCGTCAGGCGCTATCGACGCCAAGCGCGATGCGCAACCGCCGTGCGATCGCGACACCGTCTTTGACGGGCAGCATCCACGGGTCTTCGCTGATCGCGATCTTCGCGGTCGCAAAAACCGGCCCCGGCTGCTTGAACAGGAACTCGGCCAGATCGTTGACTGCCCCGTGTTCGGTCACATCCATCGTGTGCTGAATGCCGAAGCCTTTCGCCACCTGGCTGAGGTTGGTCCGGCTCGCGGTCAGCCCGGTCTGCCGGCCGGTTTCGCCGAATTTCTCGTTGTCCAGCACCAGAATGGCGAGGTTGTTCGGCGCCTGGTCCGCGACCACGCCGAGCGAACCGATCCCCATCATCATCTCGCCGTCGCCGGTCAGCGCAAGAACCCGCTTGTCCGGCTGTGCGAGCGCGAGGCCAAGTGCGGTCGGCACCGCGAGGCCCATCCCGCCCCACGAATAGAGGTATTCCGGGCTGTCGCCCGCAGCATACGCATCCCAGGTCGGCGACCCGAGCCCGGGCACGACCAGCGCACCCTGGCGCTGGGCCAGCAGGTCCTTCACAAAGGCGCGGCGCTGGATTTTGTTGGAGCTTGTGTCTGGCATGTGTTCCGCTCTCTTCGATCTGATGCCACCGACGTCCTCGCCGCGGCCAAATATCTGTCGTTACTGCCGTCTCGGCGCAATCCCCAAGGAGTTCGCTTGCGAATCCGGGGAGCGACCGCGACCCGGCGCCTTGCGCCGCCCCCGTGGAGGGCCTGGGTGCGTCAGTACCCGGAATAGCCCGCCGCGAGCGCTAAGAACAAAAACTAATCCTGCCCGAAGCCCTTGGCGCCGATGATGCGCTGGCTGATCAGGACCGCGGTCGAAAACCCGCCGTTGAAGGCAAGTGCGGCGGCACCGGCAAATGTCTCACCGACTTCTTCCGCCTTGTCGACGGGGAAGCACTTGACGCCGATCGTCTCCAGCACCTGTTCGCAACTCCGCCCCATCTGGACCTGCCACGGATTGAACTCGCCCCATTGCCCCCGCATCGTCACGATCATCGGGCACGGCGCGCGCATGATCGCGGGATAACCGAGCGCATTGATGCAGTTGCCGACGCCGGAGGACTGCATCGCCACCATTGCTTTTTTGCCGCCGAGCCACTGCCCGGTGACGATTCCCATGCTCTCTTCTTCCGTCGAGAGCGTAACCAGCCGGAGTGCAGGGTCATCATCGACCATGCCGATGAGCCGCGTTAACCCGCCGTCGGGCACGGTACACATCGTTTCGATTCCGAAGCGTTTGATCTCGGCAAAAACGTCCGCCGACCAGTCGTGCGAGGCCGTCATTGAGGCTCTTTCCTGTCGTTTCGGTTGTTGAGTCGGCCCGCAACCTAGGCGCCACGGGGCCTGATGACAATCGACGAGGGGATATGTTGGCAAACTGCAAGTGAGATCAATCCGCTCATGACCGCCTCAATCGCTGCGTTCCTCGAACTGACCAACGTCGCGCCGCGCGACTGCGATCGACTTCAGGATCGCAAAGCACGGGCTGCCAACCTCCAGCCCCAGCCGGTTGAGGGATCGCCGCGTGATGCGCGCAAGCAGGTCGTCATCGCCGGCACGTACCTGGATGTCGACGATCGCGCCGGTCTGGTGTCCGATCTGACGCACTGTCGCTGGCAGGATGTTGAGCGCGCTGGTGTCGGTTGGCGCTGTCGTCGCCAGCAGGATATCGCGCGCCCGGATTCTGACCCTGAGGCGTGTGCCCTCAGGCGCGTCGATCAGCGGTGTCGTCAAGGTCCCGCCGCTGAACGCAAGCTCGCTGAGGCCGTCATCGGTGTCATGATGGGCGATCCGCGCCGTGAGGATTGACCCCGCCTCCTGCCGCCCCATCAGGGGAAATGCATCCGGATCAGCCAGAACCGCGGCCGCAGTCCCTTGCCGCACGACGCGGCCGTCGTTGATGACGACGATCGTCGTCGCGAGCCGCGACACTTCCGCGACCGCGTGGCTGACGTAGAGGATGGGGATATCGAAGTTGTCCCTGAGGCGTTCGAGATAGGGAAGGATCTCGCCCTTGCGGCCTTCATCGAGCGCGGCCAGCGGCTCATCCATCAACAGGAGCCGCGGGTTGGCAAGCAGTGCCCGGCCAATGGCGACGCGCTGGCGCTCGCCTCCGGAGAGCGTCGCCGGCCGCCGGTCAAGGAGGGCGTCGATGCCGAGCAGGCCGACAATGCGCTCGAAGGTGGCAACCGGCTGCTGCGACCGCGAGAACCAGCGCCCGAACAGCAGGTTCTGGCGGACGGTGAGATGGGGAAAAAGGCGGGCGTCCTGAAAAACGTAGCCGACGCGGCGCCGGTAGGTCGCAACGTTGATGCCGGCCCGCGTATCGAGCAGTGTTTCACCATTGACCGCGATGCGCCCGCTCTCGGGCGTCAAAAGCCCGGCGACGGCGTTGATGACGGTGGTTTTGCCAGCGCCGGAACGCCCGAACAGCGCCGTAATGCCGCCTGGCGCCTCGAATTGAACCTCAGCGGTGAAGCCCCCGAAATGGTGGGTGATGTCAACTTCGAGCGTCATTGTCCGCCAATCCGCTTCGCAACCCGGGTGGCGACCACCTCCGAGACGGCAAGCGCTGCGATCGCAACGGCGATCGAGACGACGACAAGGCGCATGGCGCTTGCTTCACCGCCCGGCACCTGCAGGAAGGCATAAATCGCGGACGGCAGCGTCTGCGTCTCGCCGGGAATGTTTGAGACGAACGTAATCGTTGCGCCGAACTCCCCCATGGCCTTGGCGAAGGCGAGCACCGCGCCGGCGATGATCCCCGGCAGGATCAACGGCAGCGTTACGAAAATGAAGGTCCAGAACCGGTTGGCGCCGAGCGTCGAGGCGGCCTGTTCCAATTTCGGATCGACCGCTTCGATCGCAAGCCGGATCGCCCGCACCATCAACGGAAACGCCATCACGGCAGCCGCCAGCACCGCCCCCGTCCAGCGAAACGCGAGCACGATGCCGAACCATTCATCCAGCAGCTTGCCGATCGCCCCCTGCCGGCCAAACGCGATCAGCAACAGATAGCCCGTGACCACAGGCGGCAGGATCAGCGGCAGATGGACGAGGCCATTGACGACCTGCTTGCCGGGGAAATTGCCTCGCGCCAGCGCCATCGCGACGGCAACGCCGGGCGGCAGCGAGAGCACCGTCGCCCAGAACGCAACGGTGAGGGAGAGCTGTAGAGCCGTCCATTCCTGAGGCGACAGCCAATCGCTCATCCAGCCCCGCCCACCGGTTTGTGAGCCCGTGGCGCGATGACCTTGAAGCCGTGATGTTCGAACCGGGCCTGCGCGGGCGCCGAGGCCAGGAAATCGAGAAAGCGGCCAGCGGCATCAGCGTTGGCGCTCCCCTGGACGACAGCCGCCGGGTAGACGATCCGCGGATGCGTCTCGGGCGGAAACCGGCCGGCAACCGTCACGTTACCGGCTGCCGCAGCGTCCGTCGCATAGACGATGCCATAGGGCGCCTCGCCGCGTTGGACGAGGGCGAGGGCCGCCCGCACATTGTCAGCCTGTGCAACCTTCGGCGCGACCGCCCCCCAAACCCCAAGCGAGGTCAACGCTGTGCGGCCATAGATGCCGGCCGGCACCGCATCGACCATCGCCATCGCGAGCCGGTTGTCGCCAAGGAGCCCGGCGAGATCGAAGTCCTTGGTGATGGCGACAGGCGGCGCTTGCCTGCCATGCGCAATCAGGACGAGGCTGTTTTCAACCAGGTTGCGCCGCGTCGCAGCCTCGATCTGGCCGCGCTCTTCCAGCGCATCCATCCACCGTTCGTTCGCTGAGATAAAAAGATCAGCCGGCGCGCCGTGCATGATCTGCTGCGCAAGCCGCGAGCTGCCGGCATACGAAACACGGACCCGCGAACCGCTGCGCTGCTGCCAGGCCGCCACGATCTCGTCGAGCGCTTCCCTGAGGCTGGCGGCCGCGAAAACCGTGATGTCGCCGCCCGCACCTGCGCGAGCCGGCACCGCCGCAGCGAGCGTGGCAAGCAAAAGCACGGCCGCGATCGCGAGGCCGGTGAACTGGGGTCGTTGTGTCATCGTCGACGATGCTTGGTTCGATATATCTGAAGAAACATAACGCCATGGCGATGGGCGTCGCGCAAGCGTTATTTTTCGTTGACCATATCGACGTCCTTGCCGGTCGCCTCGGCGGCGAGGTCTTCGAGTTCCTGGATTTCCTGTTCTGCCCCGGCTCGGCTCTTTTCCTCGAGGCGGCGGTAAAGCGCGAGAACCCGTTCCCCCGTCTCGGTTAACGTTGCCCCGCCATGGCTTGCCCCGCCGCGCGAACTGGCAACCAGCGGTGCCTCGAACATGGAGTTCATGACGTCGACGAGGCTCCAGGCGCGCTTATAGCTCATCCCCATGCCACGTCCCGCGGCCGCTATCGAGCCGGTCTTGGCGATCAGCGCCAGCAGATCCGCCTTGCCAGGCCCAAGCATCGACCCATCCGCAAAATAGAGGCGAATGCGTAATCTCGGCGCGCGTGATGGTTTCGTCATGGCTGGAAGTGTGTCGCGATCGGGCCCGCCGGGCAAGTCTTGGCCTGCTCTGATCCAGGCCTTGTAGCGGGGACAAGCAGCCAGGGTGAACAAGAAGCGGGTGGTGTCCAAGGGCTGTCGGGCAGCGCGGTTGTTGCGCTTCAGCCCAGGCAAAACGAAAGCGGCCCCTGATTGAGGGGCCGCCTGCTTTGGTTGAGTGCATTCGGTTCGTCAGCGCTCAGGCGCCGGCCAGAACCGAGAGTTCCTTCAGGATCGCCTCGCCCATTTCCGTCGTGCCGACTTCGCGCATGTTGGGCTGCATGATGTCGGAGGTCCGGTAACCCTGCGCGAGAACGTTCGAGATCGCCTTGTCCAGCATATCAGCCTCCTCGATCAGCCCGAACGAATACCTGAGCGACATGCCGAACGACGAGATCGTCGCGATCGGGTTGGCCTTGTTCTGGCCTGCGATGTCGGGTGCCGATCCGTGCACGGGTTCATAGAGCGCCTTGCGGGTGCCGTTCTTGCCGTCGGGTTCACCCAGCGAGGCCGATGGCAGCATGCCGAGCGAGCCGGTCAGCATCGCGGCAGAGTCCGAAAGGATGTCACCGAACAGGTTGTCGCAAACCACGACATCGAACTGCTTCGGATTGCGCACCAGCTGCATCGCACAGTTGTCGGCAAGGATCGGCTCGAACTCGACGTCCGGCGCGTAGCTCTTGTGGACCTGCTCGGAGACCTCGGCCCACAGCACGCCGGTTTTCATCACGTTGCGCTTTTCAGCCGAGTGCACCTTGTTGCGCCGCGTCCGCGCCAGGTCGAAGGCGACTTTGACGACGCGCTCGATCTCGTGCGTGGTGTAGATTGTGGTGTCGACCGCGCGCTTCTCGCCGTTCTCGAGCGTGACGATTTCCTTCGGCTCCCCGAAGTACGTGCCGCCCGTCAGCTCGCGCAGGATCAGGATGTCGAGACCTTCGACGAGTTCACGACGCAGCGACGAGGCTTCCGCCAGCGCCGGATAGCAGATCGCCGGCCGCAGGTTGGCGAACAGGTCCATCTCCTTGCGCAGGCGCAGAAGGCCGGCCTCGGGGCGGATCTTGAATGGCACATCGTCCCACTTCGGCCCGCCGACCGAGCCAAACAGCACCGCATCCGAAGCCTGGGCCTTGGCGAGCGCTTCATTGGTCAGCGGCACGCCGTGCTTGTCGATCGCACAGCCCCCCACGAGGTCGCGCTCGATTTCGAACGTGACCTTGTTGGATTTCTCGTTGAAGAAGGCGAGGACGCGTTCGACCTCCCCCATCGCTTCGACGCCAATGCCGTCACCCGGCAGGAGCAGTAGTTTCTGGGTGGTGGCCATGCTTCGAGTCTCCCATTCCTGTAGCCGCAATCTTTGCGCGCGTTATTCGGTGTTGTGATGAATTATCAGGTTCGCCTTGACCGGCACCTTGTCGAGCACTTCGCCCTCGCTGTCGAGCAGATAGAGGATCACCGCTGGATCGGCCGTCGGCCAGGCATCGTCGGCCATCGATCATTCCACCGGTTCAACCGCGCTTGATCAAGGAATGCCCGGTCATGTCGTCAGGCTGCGGCAGCTGCATCAGATCGAGCAGCGTCGGCGCGATGTCCGCCAGCCGCCCGCGCTCGAGCGTGGCTTTCGCATTGGGATGATTGATCAGGATCGTCGGCACCGGGTTGAGCGTATGCGCCGTGTGCGGCCCGCCTGTGTCGGGGTCGATCATCATTTCACAATTGCCGTGATCGGCCGTCATCACCATGACGCCGTTTGCCTGCGATGACGGCTTTCTCCAAGCGGCCAATGCAATCGTCGACCGCGCGGGCCGCAGCCATCGCCGCATCCAGGTCGCCGGTATGGCCGACCATGTCACCGTTGGCGTAGTTCACGACGATCAGATCGAAGCGGCCGCTGCCAATCGCATCGACCAGTTTGTCTGTCAGCTCCGGCGCGGACATCTCCGGCTGCAGATCGTAGGTGGCAACCTTCGGTGAGGGCACCAGCACGCGCTCTTCGCCCTCGAACGGCGTTTCCGAGCGGCCGTTGAAGAAGAAGGTCACGTGCGCATACTTTTCCGTCTCGGCCATCCGGAGCTGGTTGCGCTTCGCAGTCGCGACCACCTCTCCAAGGGTGTTCTTGAGGTAGACCGGCGGGAAGATCGCATCGCACAGTTTGTTGAGCGTGTCGGAATACGCGACCATGCCCAAGGCGGCTGCAAACGTCACCGTCCTGCCGCGCTTGAAACCGTCGAACGCTGGATCGATCAGCGCCCCCAGGAGCTCCCGCGCCCGGTCGGCCCTGAAGTTCGCAAACAGGATGCCGTCGCCATCCGCCATGCCGCGATAGTTTTCCGATCGGCCCGGCCGGATGAATTCATCCGTGAAGCCGGCCTCATAGTTGGCCTGCACCGCGCTCTTAAGATCCGTGAACGGGGCGCCGTCGCCGGAGACCATCAGGTTATAGGCGAGTTCGACACGATCCCACCGATTGTCCCGGTCCATCGCAAAGTATCGGCCGCAAATCGTCGAAATCTCGA
Source organism: uncultured Alphaproteobacteria bacterium (assembly GCA_963696075.1). Classification (GTDB taxonomy): domain Bacteria; phylum Pseudomonadota; class Alphaproteobacteria; order Rhizobiales; family Hyphomicrobiaceae; genus CAJQQK01. The sequence continues at coordinate 23,468 of CAVOJD010000010.1, forward strand.
CCCCGGAAACGTCGCCGATCGCGGCGACCAGTTCGCTGAGTTCGGCTCTGCGCACTCGTTGGCGCCGTATCGCGTCCATCCAGAAAAGCGTGGATGCGAACCGGAATACCCTCCTTGGCAACCAGCCGGGCCAATGCCGCAACGTGGCGCAAATGGGAATGCACGCCGCCAGAGGAGACGAGACCCGCCAAATGGCAGGCGCCGCCCGATTGTTTGAGCTTCTCGATGAACCCGATGAACGTGGCCGCTTGAGCAAGGCTGCCATCCGCGATTGCCTTGTCGATCCGCGGCAGGTCCTGCCACACCACCCGGCCCGCCCCGAGGTTCATGTGTCCGACCTCGGAGTTGCCCATCTGTCCGGCCGGCAACCCGACATCTTCGCCTGAGCAGTCGAGCACATTTGTCGGCCAGGCCTTGATCAGGCGATCCCAATTCGGCGTATCGGCCAATGCGATCGCGTTAGCCTCACGCACCTCCCGTTGTCCCCAGCCATCAAGGATGCAAAGCACCGTCGGGCCGCCGATCTTATCGTCGTTCATGCGATGATCACCTTGATCTATCCGGAAGGGAGGCGGGCGCAGCGCCTCCACAGCGCGCGCTCGTCAAAACAGTGTGGCGGGCCATTGTCAAGCCGCGGGCAACCCGACCCGCTCAGGATAGAGATAACGTGGTAACCAGCCAGCGGTACCGCTATGGAAACGGCGCCCGGCGGCGGGGCTCCTTGCCCCGTTAGAGCCCGAGTACGTCCATCATCGAATAGAGCCCCGGCGCCTTGCCCTGGCCCCAGAAAGCCGCCTTGACGCCGCCGCGCGCGAAGATGCCACGGTCCGTCGCGACGTGCGAGATGATCACCCGTTCACCCTCGGCGGCAAAAATCGCGGAATGCTCACCGACCACGTTGCCGCCCCGGAGCGTCGCAAACCCGATGTCGCCGCGCACCCGTTCGCCGGTGTGGCCATCACGCGAGCGCACAGACCGGGCGCCAAGCTCGACGCCGCGCCCGTCGGCTGCGGCCTGCCCAAGCATGAGTGCCGTGCCCGAGGGCGCATCGACCTTGTGACGGTGGTGCATCTCGAGAATTTCGATGTCGAAGTCTTCATCGAGCGCTTCGGCGATCTTCCGCGTCATCGCGACGATCAGGTTGACGCCGAGGCTCATGTTACCGGCCTTGATGATCACGGTCTCTGTCGCAGCAGCCGCGATCTGGGCTTCATCATCGTCGGAAAAGCCGGTCGAGCCCATCACGTGAACGGTGCCCCCGGCCGCCGCCATTTTTGCAAAGGCGACGCTGGCCGTGGGCGCCGTGAAATCGAGGATCGCATCCGCTGCCTCGATGACGCCCTTGGCATCATCCGTGACGGCAATACCGAGCGGTCCGACGCCGGCGAGTTCGCCGATATCGCGCCCGATCATGTCCGATCCCGCCCGCTCCGTGCCGCCAACGACACTGCAGCCGTCCTGTTGCGTGACAGTCCGGACGAGTTCGCGTCCCATCCGCCCGGCCACGCCCATTACGCCAATCTTGATGTCCGCCATGCCATATCCGCCGTATCGCTGATCGCTACCGTATTCCGATTGCTCGTAGGCGATGGCCTTTACGGTGTCAAAAAATGTGGCAACGCCGAAAGGGGCGCCCTGGCTGGCAACCTTCCGCCTTCATTGCCCTTGAGAACCTCCCGGGAACGCACCATTCTTCCGAAAGTGGATTAGGAAGGATATTTTATGCGCCATGCCGTCGTGGTGGGTGGGCTGGGTGTCATTGGCCGGTATTTGATCGATTATCTGACGGCGTCGGGTGATTGGAAGGTCACGGGCCTCTCCCGACGGCGCCCGGATTTCGAAACGCCGGCCCAGTTCATCTCGGTGGATTTGCTCGACCGCGCCGACGCGAAGCAAAAGCTCGGCAGGCTGACGGATGCAACGCATATTTTCTATTGCGCCTTCCAGCCGCGCCCCACCTGGGCCGAGCACAACGCGCCGAACCTCGCCATGCTCGTCAATGCCGTCGAGCCCATTGCCGCGGCATCGAGCGCCCTCGAACACGTCCACCTCGTCGAAGGCAACAAGATTTACGGCTCCCACCTCGGCCCCTACAAGACGCCCGCGAAAGAGACCGACCCGCCCCACATGCTCCCGAACTTCTATTGGGATCAGGAACGCTGGCTGCGGAATTTCCAGGACGGCCAGCCCTGGACGTGGTCTGCATCCCGCCCCCACACGGTCTGTGGTTTCGCCGTTGGCAATCCGATGAACATCATGATGGTCATCGCCGTCTATGCCGCCATCTCCAAGCAGTTGGGCCTGCCGCTGCGCTTTCCAGGAACACCTGCCGCCTATCACGCCATCTATCAGGCAACCCAGTCGAAGCTGCTCGCCAAGGCCATGGCGTTCTGCGCAACCGAACCCGCTGCCGCCAACCGCGTCTTCAACGTGACGAACGGCGACTTCTTCCGCTGGGTCAACGTGTGGCCGAAGATCGCCGCCGCCTTCGATATGGAGTGGGCGCCCCCCCAGACGATCTCGCTGACCGAGTTCATGGCTGACAAGGCGCCGCTCTGGGATGAGATGCGTGCCCGTCATCGCCTCCAGCCCTATGCCTACAAGGACCTCGCAGCCTGGCCCTTTGGTGACTATGTTTTTGGCACCGGCTGGGATGTGATGAGCGACACGACCAGAATTCGCCAGGCAGGCTTCCATGAAGTCGTCGACACCGAGGAGATGATCGTGACCATGCTGAAGGAGTTCCGCGAGCGTCGCCTGGTCCCGTGACCGAGGCACCGGACGAGGAGGCGGCATGGGCGAGCCTCGAGCGAGAGCTTGAGGCCTGGGCGGCCGCTGGCCGGACGGCAACGGTGTGGTGGCGCGACGACGATGCCCACCGCCCGGCCGGCGCGCTTGATCGCCTTCTGGCAATCGCCGCCGCATTAGACGTGCCCATCGCCCTCGCCGTGGTGCCCGCCTGGCTCGAGCCGGGATTGGATCAGATGGTATCGGCCCATCGCCGCGCATCGGTGTTCCAGCACGGCTTCGCGCACATCAATCATGCCAGGCGCGCGGGCGAAAAGGGCGCCTGCGAGATCGGCCTTCATCGCGGCCGTCAGGCAATCCGCGATGAACTGCGCAAAGGCCGCGCCATTCTCGAGGACGCGCTGGGGGACGACTTCGTGCCCGTTCTGACGCCGCCCTGGAACCGTATCGACCGGGACGTGTTGGCCGACCTGCCTGATCTCGGCTTTTCAGGACTGTCGACCTACGCAGCGCGCGGCGCGGCAGCGCCCGCCGACGGGCTTCGGGTCAACAACTGCCACTGCGATCCCGTCGACTGGAAATCCGCCAGCACCTTCCGCGGCACTGCAAGGACATTGAAACAGCTCGTCGACCATCTCCGCGACCGCCGCGAGGGGCGTGCCGATGCCGCCGAGGCAACCGGCTTCCTGACCCATCACCTCGACATGGACGAGGCGACCTGGCGCTTCACCGATCGCCTGATCGGCCTGCTATCGCGCCACCCGGCGGTGCGTTGGCCGGAACCGGGAGAGTTGTTCGCGCCATGATGATCCGCCCCGCAACCGAGAGCGATATCGACGGCATGGTCGCCCTGCTTCAGGGGCACATGAATTCGAAATGGACGCCCGCGCGCTGGCGGCGCCTTTTCACGTATGACTGGGAGACCGATCGGCCGGATTTCGGCCGCGTCATCGAGATCGGCGGCGAAATCGTCGGCTGCCTCGGCGCGGTCTATTCCGAGCGCGTCATCAACAACCGCCGCGAGCGCTTCTGCAACCCCTGCGCCTGGTATGTCCGCAAGGACGTCCGCCAGCAAATAACCGGCGCCGGCCTCAAGATGATGCGCGATCTGACGGCCGACACAACGCGCCACTACGTCATCAACACGTCGTCCGCGACCACCACGCATTTGCTGCGCCGCGTCGGCTTTGTCGCGCTGGACCAGGAAAAGTATGTCTGGACGCGCGAAACGGTGCCCGCTGCGGTGTCTGCCGCCGGCCTGGAGATTATTGCCGACAGGGCCGCCATTGACGGCCTGGTCGATGACACCGGCCGCCGCCTGATCCACGATCACGCCAACTTGCCAGCGTTCCCCCTCCTGATCCAGCATCCCGGCGGCCAGACCCTGCTGATGCTGGCCGACACCGTGAAGGGCGAGGGCGAGCGCTGGCGCGACGTCCTCTATGTCTCTGATCCTGAGATGCTCACCCGCCACGGCGCGGCGCTTGCGGCCCGGCTGCTCGAGGCGCAAAGCGACGTCCTGAGCGCCGATAGCCGCTTCTGTGCGTCACAGCCGTCCGGCGCCGACCGCCGCCCGATTGACGTGCCCCATTTCGCGAAGAGCGCGGGGCTTGCGCCGCATCACCTGGACCATCTTTATTCGGAAATCCAGTTGCTTGGCCTCAAATTGCGATGAGAAGGGGCGGATCAGGGGATGGGACAGCGCTGATCGGCTGATCGCCATGATGATGCGATCGCAAGGCTGATGCAGAGGCGTAACGGCTGACGGTCGGCTGCTGGAAAACCCAAAACGGCGGTTTGCGCTTCCCCCGGAATGGCGTTACCTGCGGACGATGGGTGAGAATTCGACGACAGCGAATGAGCAACAGGCCAGAAACTCCGGCGGCCGAACGCAAAAGCGGGCGGGCGCGGACGCCGTGGCTGCGCCGCCGCCGGGCGTCACGCCGTCGATGGCGCAGTTCCTCGAGATCAAGGCGGCCAATCCGGACAGCCTGCTCTGGTACCGCATGGGCGATTTCTACGAGCTCTTTTTCGAGGACGCCGTGGTTGCCGCCGACGCGCTCTCGATCGTGCTCACCAAGCGCGGCAAGCATTTGGGCGAGGATATCCCGATGTGCGGCGTGCCCGTCCATCGCGCCGATGAATACCTCCAGCGACTGATCCGGCTGGGCCACCGCGTCGCCGTCTGCGAACAGCTCGAAGACCCGGCCGAGGCCCGCAAGCGTGGCGCGAAGGCCATCGTGAAGCGCGACGTCGTCCGCCTCGTCACGCCCGGCACGGTGACCGAGGAAGCCCTGCTCGACGACAAGGCGCACAATTTCCTGACCGCAATCTTCAAGGAACCGGCCGACCGCGCTGGTGCCGGCAACGTCGTGCTCGCATCGCTTGATATTTCGACCGGCGAGTTCGAGATCGGCACGGTGCCAGCCACCGATGTTGCAGGCGAGATCATGCGCCTGATGCCGGGCGAGATCATCGCAGCCGACGAGGTGTTGGGCATTGAGGAAATCAAGCGCACCGGCACCTTGATCCGCGCGGCGCTGACGCCGGTGCCGCAGCCCACGTTTGACAGCCTCGCCGGCGAGCGCGCCATGGCGGCAATGCTCGGCGTCTCGGACCTGGGCGCTTACGGTGAATTCACCCGCGCCGAGCGCGCCGCGGCTGGCGCACTCCTGAAATATGTCGAACTGACCCAGCTCGGCAAACGTCCCGCGCTGCGACCGCCACGCCGCACCGGTCTCGGGTCGATCCTCACCATCGATGCCGCATCGCGTGCCAGCCTCGAATTGTTGCGCGCCTCATCCGGCGACCGCCGCGGCAGCTTGCTCGCCGCCATTGATCGCACCGTGACCGGTGCGGGCTCGCGCGAACTGGCAAGCCGCATTGCAAGTCCTCTGTGCGACGTGGCGGGCATCACGCGCCGCCTCGACGCGCTCCAGTATCTGCTGGAAGAAGTCGGTCTGCGCGAAGATCTGCGCGTTTCCTTGCGCAAGACGCCGGACGTTGCCCGCGCCGTCTCGCGCCTGGCGCTGCAACGCGGCAGCCCCCGCGATCTTGCCGCCGTGCGCGAAGCGATTGCGGCCGGCCGCGCGTGCGCCGGCCAACTCCAAACCTTTGCCGGTGCGATCGGGCTACCCGACGATCTGCGCCAGGTCGCAGCCGACCTCGTCGGCCCGTCCGAAGGTCTTGGCCAATCGCTCACCGCCGCTCTCGTGGATGAGCCGCCGCCCCATCGTCGCGACGGCGGCTTCATCCGTGAGGGCTTCGATCCCGCGCTCGATGAGGCCCGTGCGCTCAGGGACGATAGCCGCAAGGTGATGGCGGGTCTCGAACGTGAATACCAGGCCGAGACGGGCATCAAGACGCTGCGGGTCAAGCACAACAATATCCTGGGTTTCTACATCGAGGTCGGCGCCGCCGCCGCCAAGCCGATGATGGAAGCGCCCTTGAACGAGCGTTTCCGCCACCGCCAGACGATGGCCAGCGCCGTCCGCTTTACCACGCCCAAGCTGGCCGAGATCGAAGGCCAGATCGCATCCGCGGCCGAGCGCGCGACGGCGATCGAGAACGAAGCCTTCCAGCGGCTTGCAGCCGCCATCGCGGAAGAAGAGGATCGCCTTGCAGCACTCGCAGCAGCATTGGCCAACCTCGACTGCATCGCAGCATTGGCCGAACTGGCCGATGTCGAGGGCTATACCCGCCCGCGCGTCGACGACACGCTTGCCTTCGAAATTCGCGACGGTCGCCATCCCGTCGTCGAGCAGGCCCTGGCACGCGAACTCAAGGGACCGTTCATCCGCAACGATTGTGTTCTGTCCCGGCCCATCGCCGCCAGCACGGATCGCCCCGCCGAGGTGGATGCCGGGCAGCTTGTCTATCCGCCCGGGGGTGGCAACATGGCGGAATATCCCGCCGGCTTTGATGATATGGAAACCGGCCGAATCTGGCTGGTCACCGGCCCGAACATGGCCGGTAAATCGACTTACCTGCGCCAGAACGCCTTGATTACCCTGATGGCCCAGATGGGCTCGTTCGTCCCCGCAGCCCACGCCCACATCGGCGTCGTCGACCGGCTGTTCTCCAGGGTTGGTGCATCTGACGATATTGCGTCCGGCCGCTCAACGTTCATGGTCGAGATGGTCGAGGCCGCCGGCATCCTCAACGCGGCCACCGAGCGCTCCTTCGTCATCCTCGACGAGATCGGCCGCGGCACGTCCACCTTCGACGGCCTCTCGATTGCCTGGGCGACCGTGGAACACCTCCACGACGTCAATCGCTGCCGCGCGCTCTTTGCAACCCACTACCACGAACTGACAACCCTCTCCGAGCGCCTCGCCGAGGTCGCCAATGTCACGGTCGACGTCAAGGAATGGAAAGAAGAGATCGTCTTCCTCCACAAGGTGCGCGCAGGCGCGGCAGACCGCTCCTACGGCATCCATGTCGCCCGGCTGGCAGGCTTGCCGGACGCGGTTACGCGCCGCGCCGGCGAAATCTTGAAAATCCTCGAGACCGATCGTGAGAAAAGCGGCTCCGGCGCCGCACTTGAGGAATTGCCGCTGTTCGCGGCCATCTCCGCGGAACGCCAGCCCCGTGATGAGCCGGCGCCCGCAACCCCCTGGCTGGACGAACTTGACGGCCTCAAACCGGACGAGATGACGCCGCGCCAGGCGCTCGATGCACTCTACCGGCTGAAAAGCCTGCGTGAGGGGAGCTGACGGCGCCGACGGCCGGCTCAGCCCCAGACCCAGCCTGGCCCAGCCCCAGCCCCAGCCCAGCACCTGACGCTGACCTGCACCACCCGCGCGCACCCGTCCCGGTCATGGTATGATGCTCCCGGTAACCGCGATCCAACCCAACTCCGTCCGCGACGACAGGCCCGGCTAACTGATGACGAATACACTGAAATTACCCAAAGCGCCCTTCTTCGATCCCGAAGCGCTGCGCATTGAATTGACGGCTCTTTTCAAGGAAAGCGACGGTCCCGAAGACTGTCGCCCGAAGGTCTTGAAGCGCCTCAAGGCGCTCCTCGCCGACGCCCATGAAAGCGCGCGCCAGCGCCTTGCCGCAACCGCCCAGGGGCGCGACTGCGCGGGTGCTCTTTCCGTGTTCCACGACGAATTGATCCGCCTGATCTTTGATTACACCGCAGCCCACGTCTATCACCCGACGACGAGTGGCAGCCGTGATGAGACAATCTGCATCGTCGCAACCGGCGGCTATGGTCGCGGCCTTCTCGCCCCCTATTCCGATATCGACCTGTTGTTCATCCTGCCCTACCGCCAGACGCCCTGGAGCGAGAGCGTCGCGGAATACATGCTCTATCTGCTCTGGGACTTAGGCCTCAAGGTCGGTCACGCAACCCGAACTGTCGCCCAATGCGTGAGCCTCGCGCGCACCGACATGACGATCCGCACATCGCTCCTCGATACGCGGTTCTTGTTGGGCGACCGCGATCTCTTCGACGATTTCGAGACCCGCTTCCGCAACGACGTCGTGGCTGGCTCCGCGCGCGAATTCATTGCAGCCAAGATGGCGGAACGCGAAAGCCGTCACAACCAGACCGGCGAGAGCCGCTACCGCGTCGAGCCGAACGTGAAGGACGGCAAGGGTGGCCTGCGCGATCTCCACACGCTCCACTGGCTCTCCTCCTACGTCTATGGCTGCGGCCTTGATGGCGACTCCCTCCCCAGCGGCGTGTTCGAGGAAGAAGAGATCAATACGTTCCACCGCTGCGAGGATTTTCTCTGGACGATTCGCTGCCACATGCACTTCGAGCGCGGCCGCGCCGACGAGCGCCTCGCATTCGACCTCCAGCCGATCATCGCCGAAAAGCTCCACTACCGCGACGGCGAGGGCTTGCTGCCCGTCGAGCGCTTCATGCGCCACTACTTCCTGGTCGCCAAGGATGTCGGAGAATTGACCGCGATCCTATGCTCCTCGCTCGAAATGCAGCAGCTCGCGATTGCCCCGCGCGTCAACCAGTTCCTCAATCCGCTGAACTGGGCAACGCGCCGCAAGATCCGCCAGACCACGGAGTTCCGTGTCGACAACGACCGCCTCAACGTCGCCTCGAAGGATCTCTTTCAGCGCGACCCCGTGAACCTGCTGCGCATCTTCAAGCTTGCCGCCGACACGGGCACCTTCCTGCATCCCGCAGCGCTGCGCCTGATCCGCGACAATCTCCGCCTGATCGACGAAAAGCTGCGCAACGACCCGACCGCCAATCAGATTTTCCTGTCACTCCTGGTCGACAACAAGCGCCCCGAGCGCTCGTTGCGCCGCATGAGCGAGATCGGTGTCCTCGGCCGCTTCATCCCCGATTTCGGCCGCGTCGTGTCGATGATGCAGTTCAACATGTACCATCACTTCACGGTCGACGAGCACCTCGTGCGCACCGTCGGCCAGTTGACCGCGATCGAAGCTGGCGACCTGGCCGAGACGCTGCCGCTCTCGAACGAGATCGTGGCGACCATTCAGAACCGCCGCGTGCTCTACGTCGCAGCCCTCCTCCACGACATCGGCAAGGGCCGCGTCGAGGATCATTCGATCGTTGGCGAGCGCATCACCCGCGAACTGGCGCCGAGATTGGGACTGTCCAAATCTGAAAGTGAACTGGCAGCGTGGCTGGTCCGCGAGCACCTGACCATGAGCAACGTCGCCCAGAGCCGTGATCTGTCGGACCCGAAAACGATCCAGGATTTCGCCGATGTGGTCCAGACCCGCGAACGCCTGAAGCTGCTCCTCCTGCTCACCGTCGCCGACATTCGCGCCGTCGGCCCGGGCACCTGGAATGGCTGGAAGGGCCAACTCCTGCGAGAACTCTACTATGCGGCCGAACCGATCGTCGGCGGCGCCCGCGTCGCCGAACCGCAAAGTCGCACCGCGCGCATCGAAAGCGCGAAGACGGCGCTCCGAAAGGCCCTCCATGATTGGCCATCGGACATTCTCGAGCGCTTCATCGAGAACCAGTATTCCGATTATTGGCTGCGCACCGACCGCCATCGTCAACGCGCCCATGCCAAGCTCTACCGCGAGGCGGAGGGCCGTGACATCAAGCTGGCCACGTCGTTCACGTCCGACGCCTTCGCCGGCATCACCGATCTTGAAATCTTCGCGCCTAACCATCCCCGCCTGCTGTCACTGTTCGCGGGATGTTGCGCGTCGGCCGGCGCCAACATCATCGGCGCCCAGATCTCGACGACCCGCGACGGCTATGCGATCGACACTTTCTCCCTGCAGCGCGCCTTCGCCGAGCAGGAAGACGAGGACCGCCGCGCCAGTCAGATCCGCCGGACCATCGAGAAGGTCCTGAGGGGTGAGATGCGCCTGCGCGAGGCGCTTGCAAAGAAGCGCCCGGCAGAGCGCCGCATCGGTGCTTTCACGGTCGAGCCCGAGGTTATGATCACCAATTCGCTATCCAATCGCTTCACGGTGATCGAGGTGGCCGGCCGCGACCGCGCCGGCCTGCTGTACGACCTGACAACGGCCTTGTCCGACCTGCAACTCGATATCAATTCCGCCCACATCACGACGTTTGGCGAAAAGGCCGTCGACACGTTTTATTTGACCGACCTGACCGGCAAGAAGGTGATCGACCCCGCGCGTCAGGAGGTCATACGCGAACACCTGGAGGCCATTCTTCGCACCGATGACCAATTGGTCGGCGCGAAGTAGCACCGTGAGTGCGGAAACATCAGCTCTTTCGGCGGCGGCGCCGCCGGGGAGCGCAGGCGACCCGGGCCTTAGGCCCGCCCTAACGGAGGTGCCCGGCGATGAAGGATCGCCGGACTAGCACCGAGAACAAATTGGCCTCACCTCTTTCGGCGGCGGCGCCGCCGGGGAGCGCAGGCGACCCGGGCCTTAGGCCCGCCCTAACGGAGGTGCCCGGCGATCTTGATCGCCGGAATAGCACCGTGAACAAATTGGCCTCACCTCTTTCGGCGGCGCCGCCGCCGGGGAGCGCAGGCGACCCGGGCCTTAGGCCCGCCCTAACGGAGGTGCCCGGCGATCTTTGATCGCCGGAATAGCACCGTGAACAAATTGGCCTCACCTCTTTCGGCGGCGCCGCCGCCGGGGAGCGCAGGCGACCCGGGCCTTAGGCCCGCCCTAACGGAGGTGCCCGGCGATCTTTGATCGCCGGAATAGCACCGTGAGTAAAACAGAGGAGACCCGGTCATGGGGCGTATGGATGGCAAGGTGGCGTTTATCACGGGCGGGGGCGGTGGTATCGGCCGCGCGACGGCGGAACGGTTCGCGGAAGAGGGTGCGCGTGTTGTGATTGCCGAGATCGACAAGGATCTCGGCCAGGCCGCCGCCGAATCGGCACGCCAGCGCGCCGGAAATGACGGCGGAGACGCTCACTTCGTCCACTGCGACGTCACCGAACGGTCCAGCGTCGAGGCAGCCGTCGCTGAAACGGTCGCCCACTTCGGCAAACTCGATGTCCTGCACAACAATGCCGGCGGCTCGACCATGCAGGACGGCCCCGTCACGGAAGCGCCGGAAGAAGAGTTCTGGCGCTGCATCAAGCTGGATCTGTTCGGCACGTTCATCTGCTCGAAGGTGGCGATCCCTGAGATCATCAAGGCCGGCGGCGGCTCGGTGATCAATATGGCCTCCAACGTCGCGCTGATGGCGCTGCCCGGCCGCGACTGTTACACGGCAGCCAAAGGCGGCATCGCCTCGATGACGCGCTCGATGGCGGTCGAGTACGCCCCCTACAAGATCCGCGTGAACGCGATTGCGCCGTCTGTCACGCTGTCCGATCGCGTCAAGAAACTGCTCGAACAGAGCCCCGAAATCGGAAAGATCAGCGAAACCCACTTGCTTGGACTGGGCCAACCGATCCACATTGCCCAGATGGCCGTCTACCTGGGCTCTGACGAGTCAGCGATCACGACCGGCCAGATTCTCTCTGTCGATAGCGGCGTGACGGTGGTTTGATCGTCCCGGCATCGGGAATGCGAGTTCAAATAGGAGGAAAAGCAATGTCGAAACTGATTAATCGGGACCATTGGGAGTTTTCCCACAATCAAGCAAAAGATGCTGAATGGACGCCCGGCCTGCGTGAGATCTTCGAATACCGCGACCTCGGCTTCAAGGAGAGCTCCAAGGGGGACTACGTCGCCCACATCGTACGCCACAATGGCAAGAAATCGCAGGACGAAGTGCAGCAGTGGCACATCCACGAATGCGACTTCCAGTTTGTTTATGTGCTCGAGGGCTGGGCCGAGTTCGAATACGCCGGCCAGGGCGTGCGCCGCATCGAAAAGGGCGACTGCATTAACCAGCGCCCGATGATCCCCCACCGCGAAATCGCCTGTTCCGAAGACTTCGCGGTCCTCGAAATCGTCTCGCCTGCAAACTTCAAGACGAAGGTCGTTGAAGGTCCGGACGGCAAGCTCGAAGCCGCCGAGTAGCGGCTCTGTATGCGTTGATACAGACGAGATACAGACGAGATACAGACGACCGGCCGCGGCGATGATGTGCCGCGGCCTTTTTAACCTTGTTCCCCGCCTGCCGATAGCGCGGATGGATTTGGCCGTTAATCCCTGGTCAAGCTTGTTCTTGCAGTGCACCAATCAACGCGCTAACCGACGAAGCTGGACGGATTTTCAACCGCTGACGATGCGTCGAGACGTACCATTTGACGCCATCATTGCGTGACGACGGTTTGCTAATCTCGCCCGTTCAGTTAACGCGCGTCCGTTTTCGCTCGCAAGACGCCCAGTCGAAAGATCAAAGCCATTTTCAGAGCGATTAGTCTGATCCTCAGCAGTTCGGCAGTCACGATCATCTGTCACTTCGTGACTTTGATGCTCCTGATCCGGATGCTCGATACCGAGAGTATGGGCGCTTATTTCATAGCGTTCATAGTCACGGCTCTGCTCGTTCTGTTGAGTGATTTCGGCGTCGATATCGCGCTGGTTAAAAAGTACCCGGAAAAAGACGAAGGCGAGCAGGCTGCCCTCCTGCGCTCGGCGGTCATTTGGCGTTTCTTCATTTGCTCGGTGGTTTCCGCCTTGTATTACGCGCTCTCCACCGTTGAGGGCGTGCCGATGATCCGCGATATCGCCCATATCACCGCCCCGGTAATCGTATTTTATTGGCTGCAGAGTTTCCGCGCACTTTTGCTGCGCGTCTTGCAGGCCCAGCACCTGTTTGACGTTTACGCGGGCACCCAGCTTCTCGCGGCGGCTTTCAAGGTCATCCTCATTGCTGCACTGTTCGTCGCCGGCAGCGACAGCCTGGCGATCGTCCTTTGGTGCGAATGCGCATCCTTCTTCACATCGATCGTCTATGCGCTCACCCGGATGCAGCTTCGCATCGGCAAGCCTGCCGCGCCGAGCTTCGGCAATGTGGCGGAACTCCTGCGCTTCGGCGTGCCGCTGTACATGAATGCCATCGTCGATCTCGGCAATGAGCGCGCCTCGGGCTACATCGTCGCCAGCCTCGGTGGCCCTGTCGCGATGGCGTTTTTTGGCGTTGCTGAACGTCTCGCGGATGCCGGTCGTCGCCTCTTTGACCCGTTCTGCAACGTCTATTTGCCGGCCCAGACGAAGTATTTCGCCGACGGCGATATCAAGGCCGCCAAGCAGTTCGCCAATCGATCCTTGCTGTGGGTGACGTTCATCATCGCCGGCGGCAGCATTGCATTCGCCGTGATCCGGGAGCCGGTGATCGCCCTGCTCTTCACCCAGAAGTATGTCTCGGTGGCCGACACGACCGTCATACTCATGTGCGCCCTGGTTTTGCGCTGCATCCAGGTCCTGCTCGGCTATTTCGGCGTGGCTGCCGGCTTCAACTACATGCCGGTCAAGGTCAGCCTTGTCTCGAGCGTGATCAGCATCGCGCTGACCCTGCTCTTTTTCACCTGGTACGGGTATCACGGCGCCGCCATCGCCATGGTCATAACCCAGGCGCTGATTGGCGCAATGTATGTAATTGGTCTGCGCCGCGGCGGCGTATCTTTTGATATGTCGCCCATCATCGTCCTTTTGGCCGGCTTCGCCGCCGCGCTCGCATGGGTTCTGCCCTACTCACACAACTGGATCGTGATGGTCGGCGCACCCGTTTTATTTCTGATTTTCAGCCTCGTTTTCGTTCCCACATTGCGGGAAGACTTGGCCATTGCGTTCGAGAAGCTGCGGCGCGAGGGCGCGGCCAGAGGCGTTTGGGGGAAGGCGCAAAAAATAGATAGTTAACAAAAACTTAAAGTATTTTTTTAAAAAATTATCGCCTGCGAAGGTAGTATGCTGCAACGAGTGCGCAGCTCGTCTTAGGTTCAGGGAGAAGAGGAATGTGTGGGATTGTAGGCTATGTCCGCAATCAAGCGTCGGCGGCTCCGCTCCAGCCGCTGATCGCAGCACTACGCCAAATGGGTCATCGCGGCCCCGACGATGAAGGTGTCACCCTCATCGATCGCCAACAGCGCAAGGCCTTGGATTTTTCGACTTCACAGAGTGCGCCGGGCGTGGCGCTGCCGGACCTTGCCCCCGACGATCGCGCCGCCCACGACATTGCTTTCGGCCATCGACGTTTTTCGATCATCGACCTCTCGATTCAAGGCCATCAGCCGCTCTGGTCGATCGACCGCAAAGTTTGCGTTTCGCTCAATGGCGAAATTTTCAACCACCGCGCGCTCCGGGCGGAACTGATCGAACTCGGCTGGCGCTTCATGGGCACGTCGGACACCGAGGTTCTGGCGTTGGCCTACCGGCAGTGGGGCGTCGAGTGCTTCCAGCGGTTCAACGGCTTCTGGGCGGTGAGCCTTTATGATGTCGAGCGCAACCAGGTCCTGCTGGCCCGCGACCGTCTCGGCAAGGCGCCGCTTTACTACTGTCATGCACCGGACGGTCTCTATTGGGGGTCCGAGGTCAACGTCGTGCGCGATCTCGCGCCCGTTGATATGACGGTCCGCGAGCAGTCGGTCGTCGACTTCGTCTCCTGGAACCGGCGCGATTACGACCACACGACTTTTTTCAACGAGATCAAGACGCTTCCCAGTGCGACGTATGCCTGGGTTGGCGAGGGCGGACGGCTGCTCGAGCAAACCTACTGGCATATGCCGACCAAGCGCATGACGGCCAGTGATATTTCAACTGCAGAGGCGGCGGGCCAACTGCGCGGCCTTCTCGAGGACGCAACACGCATCCGCCTTGAGGTCGACGTTCCAGCTTCGGTCCAGGTCAGCGGTGGTCTCGATTCGTCGGCCGTCCTTGCCCTCGTCGCCCAACAGAGCAAACGCGTCGCAGCCTTCACCGTCTCCTTCTCCGGCACCGAGGTCGACGAGGAACCCTACGCCCGCGCCGTCGTCGATCGCTACAAGGACAACGTCGACTACCACATTTTCGAGCCACCCGACGACGATCTCCTGAATAACCTCAACTCGTTCATCGCCTTGATGGGCGAGCCGTTCCACTCGCCCAACCTCTTTACAGCGAATCGTATCTGGAAACTGATCGCCGACCAGGGCTACCGCGTGAACCTTTATGGCTCCGGCGGTGACGAGGTTCTTGCCGGCTATTCCAAGGACTATTTCTATCCCTACGTCCGCCGCCTGATCATGGCCGGGGACCTCTCCCGCGCCTGGAACGAGATCACCTCTTTGACCGATCGCAAGCCGGGACCGTTCAAGATCGACTATGGCCTGCGTGCGCTACGCTCACTGCCCTACGGACAGCAGATGATGCGCGAAATGAACCGCATGAAGCATCGCGGCCGCGACGCCTTCATAGTGCCGTCAGATCTCAAGCCACGCCCTGGCGCGTCCGAAGACATCGAGAAGCGGCTGATCGAGATGGCCAGCGATCAGTTGCTCAACTATTGGCTTCGGATCGACAGCCAGAGTTCAATGTCGATCCCGCTCGAGTTGCGCTCTCCCCTCCTCGACTACCGCGTCGTCGAATTGGGCTTCCAGCTGCCGCTGGAATACTTGATGCGTGATGGCTGGATGAAGTGGATCCTGCGCGAGGCCATGGACAAGGATCTGCCACCCGAGGTGACATGGCGGCGGGAAAAGGCGGGCTTCCCGTTCCAGCTCTCCGCCTGGCTTATCCGCCACCGCGAGCGCCTCCTCGATGTGCTGATGCCGCTGGATTGCCCCTATATCGACAATGCGCGCCTGGCCGAGCATTGGGACGAGAACGCCCGTGGCGGCGGTCAGATGGCCAACCGCCTCTGGGCGATTGTCTCCCTGGGGCTTTGGTGGAAGAAGGTGATCGAAGGAAAGAGTCTCGCCAACACCGCCATTCACGATCGGCGTCTGGCCGTGGCGTGAAGCAAACTGACGTGAGCCAGCTGAAGTGAGGTGCGGCGCGGGTCGTCCGGCGCCGCCCTCAAACAATCTTATCCAGCAACAGCCCGACGACGTAGGCAACGCCCGCCGCTGCGACCCCGATCGCGAAGGTTTCAAGCGCGGAACGCCACGCGGGCACCAGCGACCATTTGCTTTTCATCGCGCCGATCCCGGCGAACGCGATGCCGGTCGCGATGGTGGCGAGCGTAAAGGGGTGCGGCAGCCCGAGTGCAAACGGGATCAGCGGCACCGCGCCACAAATCAGGAAGGCTGCGAACGTGTGCCCGGCCGCCTTGACCGGCGACCGCATCACCCGGGCAAGGCCATATTCCTCCTGCATCATCACGTCGATCCAGCGTTCTTCGTCGGCCGTGATCCGGTTCGTTGCATCCTCCAGCATCTCGCCGTCAAACCCGCGCCGCCGAAGGATTTCGCGCACCTCGCGCCGCTCGCCTTCGGGGATGGCCATGATGTGGGCCCGCTCGCGTTCCCTCAGTCGCTCGTAGTCTTCGACCTCTGATTTGGTGCCGGAATAATTGCCGGCCGCCATGGAGAAACCGTCGGCCAGCAGGTTGGCAAGTCCGAGGATCAGGATCACTCGCGCGCCCATGTCTGCCCCCACCACACCAGCGACGATCGCGAACGTCGTCACCGCCCCGTCGATACCGCCATAAACCCAGTCGCGCAGGTAGGAGACTTTGGGCTCAGCCTCGAGGCGGTCGCGGATCGCCTGCGTGGTGTGCTCGGCGTCGAGCCGGTCGGCGTCGACCGGCACGTTTTTTTTGCGTCCTCCAAGGGCCACATCGGCCTCAAACGAAATCGTTGGCGCGCGACCAATTCACGATGACGCCGTTGGTCCACTCCGGCGCTTCGACCGTGATGAAGTGGCCGTGCCCGTCGATCGTGGCAACATGCGCCTGTGGGATACGCCCCGCCGTCTGCTCGGCGTAATGGCCGTGCTCGCCAGCAGAAAGCGGGCTCCGTTTCCGGTCGGGCCCTCGCGTCGTCGATTGGATGATGAGAACGGGACAGGTTGCAGCCTGCATCGATGTTGCCGCTTTCTCCGCGTCCCAGATCACCATGTTGCGGTAGAGCGTCCGCGCCGTCTCTTCCGGCACGGCGAGCGCCCGTGCGACGCGGCTGTTGCCGATCTCCGCGAACTTTTCATCAAACGTCATGTCTTCGAAAAGGCCGCGCGCCCAGGCGGCGAACTTGCCGCCCGCAGCGGCGCCATCGAAATTGGCCAGTGCCGTTTCGCGGTCCCCGAGCGCGGCATCACTGCCATCGCACAGGATCACGCCTTTGACCCGGTCGGGCGCCTGGTTGCGCGCTTCAAGGGCGATCCGCGTCCCCATCGAATGGCCCGCAACGACGAGGTCACCCGCGCCATGCTTGTCGGCAGTCGCGAGGCAATCGGCGGCGAGTTGCTCGATCGTCATCGCAGCCTCACCCCGCGGCGAGGCGCCATGGCCCCTGAGATCCGGCACGATCACCTGGTTGGTGGCAGCCAGCACGTCACGCTGCGGCGCCCAGTCCTCCTTGCCGGAACAAAACCCGTGGATCAGCAGGAACGTCGGTTCGCCGCTGCCCGCGATGTCGGCGGCGAGTTCGATGGGCTCGCTCATTTCGAAAAACTCCCCCCGCGTGTCCCATGTCCCCCGTCGACGTTGACGACAGCACCGGAGACATACGACGCGCGATCGGAGACCATGAACGTGACGACGTCGGCGACTTCTTCGACTGAGGCAGCGCGCCCAAGCGGCATGCCTTTGAGGTAGTCGCGCCAGCTCTCGTCTGAGCCCGTCTCACCCTTGGCCCGCGTCTTCATCAGCGTGACGAGACGCTCCGTCTCGACAGGGCCGGGGCTGACTGCGACCACGCGGATGCCATCCTCCAGGCTGTAGCTGCCGAGCGCCTTGGTGAAGGCATTGAGCGAGGCATTGCCGGCTGTGCCCGCGATATAGGAATAATCGGTACGGTCGGCGGCAAGGCCTGTGACATTGGCGATCACGCCGTGTCCGCGATCCTTCATCAGCGCATAGGCGGCGCGGCACAGGTTGATGTAGCCGAACACCTTGAGGTCCCAGGCGTTGCGCCACGTCGCCTCGTCGATCGCAGCCAGATTGCCGCCCGGGATCGCGCCGGCATTGTTGACCAGGATGTCGGGCGTACCGGTTGCCGAGAGCAGCGCATTCGCCGAGCCCGATTGCGACAGGTCGATCGCGTGGATCTGAGCCTCACGGCCCGTCTGCTGCTTGATGTTGGCGGCTGCCGTCTCCAGCATCGCTTTGTCACGCGAGGCGATGTGCACGTCGCACCCCTCGTTGGCGAGGCTGACCGCCACGCCGAAGCCGATACCCTTCGATCCGCCGGTAATCACGGCGGTGCGTCCTTTAAGTCCGAGGTCCATGTCTGAGACCCTCCCTGCCATTGCGGCTTTAAGTCTTTAGGTGTGAAACCTGATCGCGCTGGATCAGGACTTGTTGAACGGCACCAGTTCGGCTTCTCCGCCGACGGGCAGCGGTGTCCGGGCGACGTTCATGACGATTGCGAGGAGTGAATAATAGCCGCAGATGGTCGCCAGATCGATCACGCCTTTTTCCCCGAAGCGCGCCTTGGTCGCCTCGTAGGTCACATCCGAGACCTGCCCGTTCGCATGAACCTCCATGCAGAAGTCGTAGACGGTCTGCTGCTCGTCACTCAGGTCCGTCGGCCGCCGGCCTTCCCGGATGGCGTCGGCCACCGCTGGCGGCAGGCCGGCCTTTTCCGCGATCTGGCGATGCGCGCCCCACTCATAGTTCTGGCTCCACCGTCGCGCCGTGATGATGATCGCGAGTTCCGAAATCTGCATCGGCAGATCGGACTCGTAGCGCAGATAGGCGCCGAGATAGGTCGCCGCATTGAGCACGGCCGGGCTGCGGGTCAGCGGAATGAACGGACCGCCGGGGTCGCGGCCGCGCTTGGCCTTGAATTCTTCAATCGCCTTGCGCTGTTCGTCGGTCAGCTGGTCTTCCGGAATCCGGGGCATGCGGTCGTCCGGGGACGTTCCCGACTCCGGCACCGCCCGCATGTCGTCTGTTATGCCGCTATTTGCCATCGCCTGTCGCTCCCGTGGCTCGTTTGATTGTCGTGTGAAAGGGGTTTCGGCCGCACTGTGCGGCGCATCCAGGCCGGCGGGCAAGCCGCAACCCCGATGCGCGCCGCTGAAATCACATGCTTGCCCGTGTCATGAAGCCCCCGTTTCATGCCGCGTGGCCGGCATTCGGTCGCGATCGATTCGGCGCGACCTTGCCGTCATCGCTAGCGCTCTCGGCCCGGGCCATACCCTTAGCCACCATCCTCGTGGATCACCGCGTCTTTTTTAAACAGATTTGATTCCATCCGCCTCGGAAACGCTCTATGGGGGCATCATGAACCTCTACAGAGCATTCGCCACCGTCGGCGGCCTCACGATGGCGAGCCGCGTTCTGGGCTTCATTCGCGACATCCTGATGGCCGCGGCGCTGGGCACCGGCCCGGTCGCGGATGCCTTTTTCGTCGCCTTTCGCTTTCCGAACCTTTTCCGTCGCCTGTTCGGCGAAGGCGCATTCAACGCAGCCTTCGTCCCCCTCTTCGCCAAGCGCCTCGAAGGCGATGGCGAGCCCGCCGCCGCCCGTTTTGCAGCCGATGCGATGGCCGGCCTGGCGATGATCCTTGTCATAGTCTCCGCGCTCTTCATGATTGCGATGCCGTGGGCAATGGTGCTGCTCGCGCCGGGTTTCGTCGCCGATCCGGAAAAATATGACCTCGCTGTCGATCTCACCCAGATCGCGTTTCCCTATCTCTTCTGCATGTCGATCGTCGCCTTGCTCTCCGGCGTCCTCAACT
Organism: uncultured Alphaproteobacteria bacterium; assembly: GCA_963696075.1. Classification (GTDB taxonomy): domain Bacteria; phylum Pseudomonadota; class Alphaproteobacteria; order Rhizobiales; family Hyphomicrobiaceae; genus CAJQQK01. Next base: position 43,380 of record CAVOJD010000010.1, read on the forward strand.
CCATGCACCGCTACTGGGCCGCCGCCGCAGCGCCGATCCTGCTCAATGTCGTCCTGATTACCGCGCTCCTCATTGCGATCGCGTCTGGCGAAGCGAACCGACCCGGCGCCGGTTATATTCTCGCAGTCGCCGTCACGGTCGCCGGTTTCGCGCAGCTGGCGATGCTGTGGTTTGCCGTCCGTCATGCAGGCTTTCACATCCCCCTCTCGCGTCCGCGCTGGACGCCGGAGATGAAGCGCCTCGTCCAGTTGGGCGTTCCCGGTATCATTTCCGGCGGCATCACCCAGATCAACATCGTCGTCGGCACCGTGATCGCATCCCTCCAGGCCGGCGCCGTCTCCTACCTGTACTACGCCGACCGCCTCTACCAGTTGCCTCTGGGCATTGTCGGCATTGCGATCGGCGTCGTCCTGCTGCCCGAACTTGCCCGCCAACTGCGCGCCGGCCGCATCGATGACGCGATGGCCACGCAGAACCGCTCGCTGGAGTTCGCGCTCGTCCTCACCATCCCCGCAGCGATGGCCCTGGCGATCGCCGCCGAACCGATCATCTCCGTCCTGTTTGAACGTGGCGCTTTCGCCGCCGAAGATACCGCCAACACGGCCTGGGCGCTCCGCGCGTTCGCGATCGGATTGCCCGCATTCGTGCTGATCAAGGTCTTTCAGCCGGTCTTCTTTGCCCGCGAGGATACCAAGACGCCGATGCTGCTGGCGCTGGTGAACCTGGTCGCGAACGTTGTCCTCTCTCTCGCCCTCTTTTATGCCTTCAAGGCAGCCGGTTGGCGTCCGCACGTCGGCATCGCCGCCGCGACGTCGATCGCCGGCTGGCTCAACGCGCTCTTGTTGTGGATCGTGCTGGTGCGCGGCGGAGATTTCCGGTGGGATCAGCGCCTGACGCGCAATCTCGCGATCGTGACAGCCGCCGCCGTGGCCATGGGGCTCGCCATTTGGGCCGCGCTGCCCATTCTTGGCCCCTATCTATCCGGTGCCGCGCCGCTCGCCGAACGCATCGCCGGTCTGACCGTGCTTGTTCTCGGTGGCGCTGCGATCTTTTTCGCGATCGTGACCGCAACCGGCGTCGTGCGCCGTTCGATGCTCCGCCGCGCGGCCTGAAGGGTCACGCGTCGCGCGGCACGCGTCACTTGAGGCCCCTTGCGTCTCGGCGGCGCCCGCGCCATAACCCGCGCGGCTTTGTGAAGGACCATTCCATGACCAATCTGCCTCCGATCACCCCGCGCGTCTTCTCCGGCATGCAGCCGACCGGCGCCCTCCACCTTGGCAACTACCTCGGCGCCATGGTGCAGTGGATCAAGCTGCAGGAAACGCACGAGTGCATCTATTGCGTCGTCGATCTTCACGCCATTACCGTCTGGCAGGACCCTGAAGAGCTGCGCCAATCAATCCGCACCGTGACCGCCGCCTATCTGGCCTGCGGCCTGGACGCGAAGAAGAGCATCATCTTCAACCAGAGCCAGGTCGCGGCGCATGCCGAATTGGCATGGGTTTTCAATTGCGTCGCGCGCATGGGCTGGCTCAACCGCATGACCCAGTTCAAGGAGAAGGCCGGCAAGGACCGCGAAAATGCCTCAACCGGCCTGTTCGTCTATCCGAACCTGATGGCGGCCGACATCCTCGCCTACCGCGCAACCCACGTGCCCGTTGGTGAGGACCAGAAGCAGCACCTCGAACTCTCCCGCGATATCGCCCAGAAGTTCAACAACGACTATCGCGACGCGATCGTGGCAGCAGGCATGGCCGATGGCGAGTTCTTCCCCCAGCCCGAACCGATCATTCAGGGCCCGGCGACGCGCGTGATGAGCCTGCGCGATGGCGCGCGCAAGATGTCGAAGTCGGAACCCTCCGAGATGAGCCGCATCAACCTGTCCGATGACGCAGACACGATCGCGTCCAAGATTCGCAAGGCCCGCACCGACCCCGAACCACTGCCGTCGGAAGAAAAAGGCCTCGAAGGGCGCGCCGAAGCCCGCAACCTCGTCGGGATTTACGCGGCGCTTGCCGGCACGACGCCGGCCGACGTCCTGCGCGAATATGGCGGCGCCCAGTTCTCCGCGTTCAAGCCCGCTCTCGCCGACCTGGCCGTGGCCAAGCTCGGCCCAATTGGTGCGGAAATGCAGCGACTGACTGCCGATCCGGCCGAAATCGACCGCATCCTGGCGGATGGTTCCGAGCGCGCCCGCGCGATCGCAAGCCCAGTGATCGACGCCGTCAAGGACATCGTCGGGCTTCTCAGGACGTGACATCGCCCAAGCCGCGGTGAACCGGCCCCGAAATGAACGAACCGCTATTTCGCCTTTGCCAGAAACCCAAAAGCGTGGCAGCGTGACGCTATGCCGACCAGCAAGAAGCGCCGCGTCTTCGAAGAAGGCCACCGGCGGAAATTTTTGGTAATCCTCGACGACAGCCCGGAGCTCGATGCCGCGCTGTACTTCGCCGCGTCGCGCGCCAGCCACACCGGCGGTTCGCTCGTGCTCCTTTACGTGATCGAGCCTCAGGACTTCCAGCACTGGATGGGGGTGAAGGAGATCCAGAAGGAAGAGGAAACCCAGACAGCCAAGGCGCTGTTCCGCCTCAACCGCCGCAAGCTGGCGAACGCCGGTCTCGACGATGTCATGTGCGAGGACGTGATCCGCGAAGGGACGCTGGCTGACGAGATTTTGGCGATGATCGAAGAGGACGAGGACATCGCGATCATGGTGCTCGGCGCCGCGATCGACCAGAAGGGGCCAGGCCCGCTGGTCTCGACGCTGGCGGCCGGCAAGCAGGCCGGTACGTTTCCGATCCCGATCACGATCGTACCTGGAAACATGGACCTCGAGGACGTCAAGGCGCTGGCCTGATTCCGCGCCTGAGGCCTTGCAGACTAATAAAATAGAACTATTCTAATCTAGACGCGCAACCGCTACGTATGGCACGAACAGGTGCAGGCCGAACCGCGCCGAGGTGCAGTTGGCGCCGATCTGCAACTTATATTGCAGCGCAATCGAGGACTTTAACGATGTTCATCCAGACTGAAGCGACCCCGAACCCGGCGACACTCAAGTTCTTGCCGGGCCGTGCCGTTCTCAAGGATGGCACCGCCGATTTTCGCTCACCCGAGGAGGCGGTCAACTCACCGCTGGCCCAGGGGCTGTTCGCCATCGAAGGCGTGAACGGCGTTTTTCTCGGCTCCGACTTCGTCTCCGTGTCGAAGGATGAGAGTCAGGAATGGCAACACGTGAAGCCCGCGATCCTTGGCGTGATCATGGAGCATTTCATGTCGGGCGCCGAGACGGTGGCCGGGTCGACCGCCAATGACTCAGCCGGCGTAAACTACGACGCCGAGGACGAGGAAACGGTGCAGACCATCAAGGAACTGCTCGACACCCGTGTCCGCCCGGCCGTCGCCCAGGACGGCGGCGACATCACGTTCCACGGCTTCCGCGAGGGCGTCGTATATCTGTCGATGCGCGGTGCCTGCGCCGGCTGTCCGAGTTCGACGGCCACACTTCAGTACGGCATCGAGAACCTGCTTCGCCATTTCTGCCCCGATGTGCGCGAAGTCCAGGCCGTTTAAGGCCAGGATGTTTTAAGGGTCGACCCTGCCTGCCGGGGGGTGGAGCATCAAGGACTGATCCACGAGCTGGAGGCGCCCGTTGCCAGACGGGCGCTTTGCTTTTGGACGCCATCTGATCCAGTTTCCCCCGGACAACTCAAGATAACGGACGAAATCGATATGACGAATGCACTCGACCAAGCCGCTTTTGATCAGCTTTTCTGCGATGCGCGCACCCAGAATGCCTGGAAAGAGGGCGATATCCCCGATGATAAATTGCGTGCCCTTGTCGATGTCGTGAAGATGGGACCGACCAGCGCCAACTGTTCACCGGCCCGCTTCGTGTTCATCAAGTCGCCGGAAGGCAAGGCCCGCCTCAAGCCGCATCTGTCCGAGGGCAATACCGAAAAGACGCTGACCGCACCGGTCACCGTGATCATTGCGCACGATATGGAATTCTATGAGCACCTGCCCAAGCTCTTCCCCCATACCGACGCGAAGTCCTGGTTCACCTCAAACGACGACCTGATCCGCGAAACGGCCTTTCGCAATGGCACCCTGCAGGGCGGCTATATGATCGTGGCCGCGCGCGCCATGGGCCTTGATTGCGGCCCGATGTCGGGTTTCGACAAGGATGGCGTGGACGAGGAATTCTTCAAAGGAACGACCTACAAGTCGAACTTCCTGCTGAACCTCGGCCAGGGCGATCCCTCGGTCCTGTTCCCGCGCTCGCCGCGTTTCGACTTCGACGAAATCGCCTCGATCCTCTGACGCCCTGAAGCTGCGGCCCGGCAATGCCAGTCGGGCCGCACCGCAGGATCGCCCGCCGGGCCCCGCAGTCATGAAAATTCTAGCCTTCGACACCTGCTTCGATGCCTGCTCGGCCGCCGTCAGCCGCGGTGACGGAGGCCCTGTTATCGCGGCGCGCAAACTGATGCGCCGGGGGCACGCCGAAGCGCTGATGCCAATGATCGAAGGCGTCATGGGCGAGGCCGGTGTGGCCTTCAACGAGCTTGACCGCCTCATCGTCACGCATGGCCCCGGAACCTTCACGGGAACGCGCCTTGGCATCGCAGCGAGCCTCGGTCTCGCGCTGGCCAATGAAACGCCGGTCGCAACGACGTCGAGCCTCGCCCTGATCGCACGCTTTGCAGCCGCCACGCTCGGTGACCGCTTGACCGGCCTGAGCGGTATTGCCGTGATCCGCGACGCCCGCCGCGACCGCGTCTACCTCGAAGTGACGGATGTTGCCGGCACCCCTCTCGAGGGCCCGTGCCTGGCAACCTTGGACGACGCCACAGCCCTGTTGGCGGGTCGCGACCTGTTCGCATTCGGCAGCGGCGTCGCGGTGCTGGAGGCACACGCCCGAGCCCCGCTGCCGGGCCTCGAAACGGCCTGGCCCGTGCCGCCGCCCGAGGGCTTTGAAGAACCGGACGCGCGCTACCTGATCGATCTCGCAGCCGGTCTGCAGGCATCCCTCGACCCCGCGCCGCTTTATTTGCGCCCGCCCGACGCGACACCCGCCGCGCCCGTGCTGCCGGGCCTCGGCCGGCCCGCCGACATCACCCGCGATGTCTGAGGCAGCCGCTCATCCCTGGCAGGTTCGCGCCGCCGCGCGGGAGGACGCCCGGAGGTTGGCGATTTTGCCGCTGGGAGCCGAAAACGCCAGCCGGTCGGCGCAAGCCTGGCGGACATGGCTTATCGAGCCGGCGACGCTCACTCTTATCGCAGAAGCCGCCGACGGCCGGGTCTCAGGCCTCCTCGATGTCCGCCACGCAGCGGATGAGGCCGAAATCATTGACCTCTGGGTTGCCCCGCACGACCGCCGCAGAGGCATCGCCGCAGCCCTGCTCGACCGGCTGTGCCGCGACGTCGCCGAGAAGGGCGCGGCGCGCCTCTTCCTCGAGGTCGCCGTGGACAATGCCGCAGCCTGCGCCCTCTATGAAAAACAAGGTTTTGCAACTGTCGCCCGGCGCAACGCATACTACGCCCGGCCGGGTTCCGAGCCGGTCGATGCACTCGTGATGGTTCGCCCCATCGAGCGCGCGTGAACGGGGCAACGGGTCGATAGTCGGGGAGTATGGAAACAGGTGGCCGTCGATGAAGGAAGGTCTGGCGCCCGCCGCAAGCGCGCGGCCCAACCGGCAGCCTCAGCCGGGCCGGAGCAGGATCCGCCAGTCGCCGAGACGGTCGATCTGCCCGGTCTCAGCCCTGTGCCGGGTCCGTTGCGCGCCGGCCTGATCCTGACGGCTTTCATGGGGCTCACCCTGCCGCTGATGCCGCTGCAGTATCTCCTCCTCAAGGTCGCGCCGGCCGGCGCCCGCCGCCTGCCTTACTGGTATCACCGCGCGGTGTGCCGCCTGCTCGGCATCCGCCTGCATATCCACGGCAAGGTCGACAGCGGCCGCCCGGTCCTTCTGGTCTCAAATCACGTCTCCTGGCTCGATATCCCGGTGCTGAGCGCCGTTGCCCCCCTCTCCTTCATCGCCAAGCGCGAAGTCGGCACATGGCCGTTTGTCTCGAGCCTCGCCCGCCTCCAGCGCACGGTTTTCGTCGACAGGACCCGGCGCAGCGCCGTCGGCGAGGTCGCAACAGAAATGGCCGGACGCCTCGCCGCCGGCGACACGCTCGTCCTCTTTGCCGAAGGCACATCGACGGACGGCAACCGGCTGATGCCGTTCAAATCAGCGCTGTTTTCCTCGGTGTTCCAGGAGGCCGGCCCCGAACTCTCGGTTCAAACCCTGGCCCTCACCTACACGCACCTCCACGGCATCCCACTCGGTCGCGCCGATCGCCACATGATTGGCTGGTATGGCGACATGGAAATGGGTGATCACGCCTGGACGCTGCTCAAGTCAGGCCCCCTGGACGTTCACATCTCCATCGGTGAACCCATGCCGATCGGCAAATTCGCCACACGCAAAGAGCTGGCGAGCCACACCGAGGAGGCCGTGCGCAGCGCCGTCGTCGCAGCGCTCCGCGCCGGCGGAAAGTCGATCGAAGGCGCCTGACGGGCTGATCGCCGCCGGCGTGATGAGATCCCGTGTTTGCTGCCGCCAATGGCGCGAATGCATCGCCGGGCGACGAATCGTACCGCAATGCAACAAACTGATGACAAGTCGGTTGTCATGCTGATAAGCAGGCGCGACTTCTTGTCGAAGACAAACATTTCCTCAACCGGGGTTTGCGTAAGATGGCCCGTACGCTGAACGATATCGACCAGGCGGTCGTTCCTGGCAGCAGTGAGAGCGAAATGTCGACCAAGAAAGTTTTCATCAAGACCTTCGGCTGCCAGATGAACGTCTACGACAGCGAACGCATCGTAGAATCGCTCGCGCCCGCTGGATTCGAGGAAACGGCGACGATCGAAGACGCAGATCTGGTCGTCCTCAACACCTGCCATATTCGCGAAAAGGCGGCCGAGAAGGTCTATTCGGAACTGGGCCGCATCCGTCGCGTCAAGGACGACCGTCAGGCGGAAGGCCGCAAGACGACGATCGCGGTCGCCGGCTGTGTCGCCCAGGCCGAAGGCCAGGAAATCGTCAATCGCGCCCCCGTCGTCGATCTCGTGATCGGGCCGCAGGCCTACCACAACCTGCCGAGCCTGCTCATTGAGGCCGAAACCGAAGGCCGCAAGATCGTCAAGCTCGACTTTCCCGAGCGCGACAAGTTCCAGGACCTCCCCGCCCGCCGCGGCAACCGGCCAACGTCAGCCTTCCTCACCGTCCAGGAAGGCTGTGACAAGTTCTGCACCTTCTGCGTTGTCCCCTATACACGCGGCATGGAGTATTCGCGCCCGGCCCAGGCCCTCATCGACGAGGCGCGAGAACTGGTGGCCGGCGGGGTGCGCGAACTCACGCTGCTCGGCCAGAACGTCAACGCCTACCACGGCGAAGGGCCCGACGGCGCAACCTGGTCGTTGGCCCGCCTGATCGACGCAATCGCCGAGATCGACGGCCTCCAGCGCCTGCGCTACACCACCTCGCACCCGAACGACATGAGCGAGGATCTCATCGCGGTCCACCGCGACAACCCGAAGCTGATGCCCTACCTTCATCTGCCATTCCAGGCGGGCTCGGACCGGATCCTGGGCGCGATGAACCGCAAGCACACCGCCCTGGAGTACCGTCGCCTGATCGACCGCATCCGCACCGCGCGGCCCGACATTGCGCTATCGACCGACATCATCGTCGGCTTCCCCGGCGAGACGGAGGCGGAGTTCGCCGAAACCCTGAAGATGGTCGAAGACGTTGGTTTCGCGCAGGCCTATTCGTTCAAATACAGCCCACGGCCCGGAACCCCCGCAGCATCTCTCGTCGACCAGATTACAGCCAGCGTCCAGGCCGAGCGTCTCGAGCGTCTACAGGCGCTTCTCGATCATCAGCAGCGCATGTTCAACGCCGCCTGTGTTGGCCGCGTCCTGCCCGTCCTGTTCGAGCGCAAGGGCCGCGACATGGGCCAGATCGTCGGCCGTTCGCCGTACCTGCAACCGGTCCATGCGGAAGCAAGCGAGGCGGTCATTGGCGCCGTCCACCCGGTCGAGATCGCTGTGGCCCACGGTCATTCCCTGACAGGGATTTTGCGCGCCGTGTGACAATTGCTTGTGACAACGATGCCGCCTTGTCATAATTCTCGTGCATGTCTCGCCAGCAGGGGGCGATTTCGTTGGCGCGGATGGCCGCGCGCCTGTTCCCGCACGCAATTTGAGCCCAGGAGACGCCGCATTGCCCACCCCTCGTAACGCGGCCCCAGACGGCAGCGGCAAGAAATCCCGAGGTGGAGACCGCCCGCCGGGCGCACGCGAGACAAAGAAGCAGCGCGTCGTCGTCACGTTCGATGACAACCGCTTGCTGCCCCGCCTGCTCGGCGAATACGATTCCAACCTCGCCCTGATCGAACAGCGCCTCGGCATCCAGGCCCACGCCCACGGCAACGCCGTGATCCTCGAAGGCTCCGAGGAGACCTGCGCGATCGCGCGTCAGGCCCTTGAGACCCTCTATCAGCGCGTTGCGGCCGGTGAAGAGATCGCCCCGGGTGATTTCGACGGCCTCTTGCGCCATGCCAAGCAGGCCGGCCCCGAATCCGGTGGCCCTGGCCAGATCGTAACCCGCAAGAAGACCGTCAAGGCGCGCTCCCTTAACCAGAGCCGTTATATCGACGCGCTGGCCGCCGACGATCTCGTCTTCGGCATCGGCCCCGCCGGCACCGGCAAAACCTACCTCGCCGTCGCCTGCGCCGCCCACCACCTTGAGCGCGGCAACGTTGAGCGCATCATTCTCTCGCGCCCCGCCGTCGAGGCCGGCGAACGCCTCGGGTTTCTGCCCGGCGACATGCGCGACAAGGTCGACCCCTACCTGCGCCCGCTCTACGACGCCCTCTATGACGTGCTCCCGCCCGAAAAAGTCGAGCGCGACATCGAACTCGGCGTCATCGAGGTCGCCCCCCTCGCGTTCATGCGCGGACGCACCCTTGCCAATGCGTTCGTGATTTTGGACGAGGCCCAGAACACGACCAGCATGCAGATGAAGATGTTCCTCACGCGCCTTGGCGAAAACGCCAAAATGGTGGTCACCGGCGATCCCTCACAGATCGACCTGCCTCCCGGCCAGCGCTCGGGCCTGGAAGAGGCGGTCGGCCTGCTCAGGGGCGTGGAAGGCATCGCAGCGGTGCGGTTCGAAGCCGCCGACGTCGTCCGCCGGGACATCGTGCAAAGGATCGTGTCTGCCTACGAAGCCGAGGAAGCGCGCCAAGCTAACCGCAAGCCATGACCCTGCCTGCCGACCAAACCAGCCCAACGTCCAGCCCGGCATCAAGTGGGATGCTGCAACTCGAAGGCGTCGTCCAGGCCGAGGGCTGGCCCGAAAGTGTTACCTCGGAAGCGTTTCTGGACCCGATCTGCACGGCCATCGCAGCCAAACTGGATGGTGATCGCCGCGAGTTGGCCGTGATCGCCTTCGCCGACGACGCCGCCGTCCAGGCGCTCAACGCCCGGTATCGCGGCAAGGACCAGCCAACCAACGTGCTGTCGTTCCCCGCCGGAGAGAGCGCGGGCCCGGCCCCGGAGCCGGATCAACCGTGGCCGCTCGGCGACATTGTCTTGGCGCGGGAGACGGTCTTCCAGGAGGCAATCAGCCAGGGGATCGACTTTTCGGATCACACGACCCATTTGATCATTCACGGAGTGCTTCATCTTTTCGGCTACGATCATATCGTTGACCGCGAGGCCGAAGAGATGGAAGCTTTGGAAGTCGAGATCCTCGCGGATCTTGGTATTAGTAGTCCTTATACGGAGGAAGCAATCGGGTCGGACTGAACCGGACAACCGGGACCGCCCCGACAACAACGCTGATGGCGACAAACGACAGTCCTGCCGACAGGCCGGCAGGGACGATATCGTCGGCAAGTCAATCTGCCGCCGATCAATCAACGGGCGAGGAAGGGCGCAGTAGCAGCGCGGGCAGTTGGCTCGCCGCGTTACGCGCAATCGTCGGTCTTGAGAATCCGACCCTCCGCGACACCATCGAAGAGGCTTTGCGGACGGGCGATGGCGCGGAAGGTGCGTTCACCGACCAGGAGCGCGAGATGCTGCTCCGCCTCCTCCAGTACAATGCCCTGCGCGTTGAAGACGTTATGGTGCCGCGCGCCGACATAATCGCGGTCGAGGATACCGAGAGCGTCGGCGCCGTGCTCCAGAAGTTCGTCGAAGCCGGCGTGTCACGCATGCCCCTGTTTCACGAGACGCTGGACGATCCCCGCGGCATGATCCACGTCAAGGACCTCGTGCGCTGGCTGGTCCGGGCCGCCTCCGAAGACCATCTGCAACCTGACGATAAGTCTCAAGCGCCTGAGAGCGACAAGCATGTCGCCGGGGGAGCAAGCCCGAATGGTTCGGTCTTTGCCGGTCTCGACGCCACGTTTGGCCCGCTCGATTTCTCCCGCGTCACCCTCGATGTTCCCGTTTCGGCCACCAAGGTGCGCCGCTCCGTGCTGTTCGTGCCGCCATCGATGCCGGTGATGAACCTGCTATTGCGCATGCAGTCGACCCGCAAACACATGGCCCTTGTCGTCGATGAATACGGCGGCACCGATGGCCTCATCACCATCGAGGATCTCGTCGAGCAGATCGTCGGCCAGATCGAGGACGAGCACGATGAAGACGAGGAGCGCAATATCGTGCGCGACCCACGCCTCGGCTTGATCGCCGTCGCCCGCACGCCAATCGAGGAACTTGAGGCGCATCTCGGCGTCAACCTCGCCCTTGACGAGGACGATGACGTCGACACGCTGGGCGGCCTCGTCTTTGCGCTGGCCGGCAGTATCCCCGTGCGTGGTGAAATCGTGCGGCACCCGGCAGGCTTTGAGTTCGAAGTCCTCGATGCTGACCCGCGCCGCATCAAGCGCCTGCGCATCAGCGCCGTCGAACGCGATGAAACCGGCTCGATGCTCATGCCGGGCGCGGCCGAGGCGGCAAGGCGCGGACGTATGGCGGCGACCAATGGATCTGCGCCCGACGAGCGGACGGAAGACGCCGGCCTGAGCGTGACGAAGGCGCAGGCGTCGAAAAACTGATCCAACCGCACAATCCGGCGAGAAGTGCGTTTCGCCGGTTGACGCCCGGCCTGAATCCATCGCTGGTTACCGCGCGATGAGCGAATTGACGCCCCAACCGAGACCGGGTCCGGCCCCCATGCGCGAAACGCGCTCTGAAACCATGCGCGAAACGCGCCCTGAACCCGTGCGCGAAACGCGCTCTGAATGTGTGAGCGAGACGCGCCTCGAACGCGGTGCACGCGCCTTGCGCGACTGGCTTGCACCAGCTTTAACAGCGCGGCCGGCGCTGACGATGGTCCTTTCCGGCGTCGCCTCGGTGTTGGCACTGGCGCCGTTCCATGCCTGGCCGGTTCTGTTTTTGACATTGCCGGCGCTGTTCTGGGCGCTTGAGGAAGCAGCGGCACGAGGCTCAACCCGCGCCCGTCTGAAATCGGGCTTCTGGCGCGGCTGGGCATTCGGCTTCGGGTTCCACGTAGCGGGGCTGTTTTGGATCGGCTCAGCCTTCCTCGTCCAGCCTGAACGCTTTGCCCTGATCATGCCGTTCGCGGTCGCCGGTCTCGCAGCCGGCCTCGCGCTGTTCCACGGTGTGGCTGCGGCGGCCGCCGCGACCCTGTTCACGCAGACATCGTCCGCGCTGCACCGTCTCGCAGCCCTCGCGCTTGCGCTGATGGCGACGGAGTGGCTTCGCGGCCATATCCTGACCGGCTTTCCCTGGAACACGCTGGGCCAGGCCCTGACGATGCCGCTGCCGCTGATGCAGATCGTCGGCATTCTCGGCATCTATGGGCTGACTGCGCTCACCATCGTCGTTCTCGGCGCGCCACTCGTCCTCGCGGCATCACCAGGAAGGCGCAAGGCCGTCACGATCACGCTCACCACCGTTCTCCCTCTGGCCCTCGCCTTTGCCTACGGCTGGGCTCGGTTGGAGGCAACGCCGACCCGTTATGAAGCTGACGTGCGCCTGCGTCTCGTGCAGCCATCGATCAGCCAGCGCGACAAGTTCGACGACACCAAGCGGCGTTGGATTTTCGAGCGCCACCTCGAACTCACCGCCCGCCCGCCGAGCACCGCGAAAGACACGCCCTGGAAGCCCGGCGCGCCGACACTCGTCGTCTGGCCGGAAGCAGCCATCCCCTTTTTCGTGCGCCGCGAGCCCGCCGCAGCCGCCGCCATCGCCACCGCCTTGCCGGACGGGGCCGCCCTGATCGCTGGAACGTTCCGCCTCGATGTCGACCCGAAAATCCCGGACGACCAGATCAAATCCTACCGGATCTACAATATCGCCGTCGCGTATGGTGACGATGGCCGTCTCCTGGCCCTCTACGACAAGCTCCATCTGGTGCCGTTCGGCGAATATCTCCCGGCCCCGGAGCTGTTGAACGCGATCGGCCTGGAAAATCTCACGCGCACGCGCGGCGGCATGGCGAGCGGGCGCGGCCCGCGGCCCATGATCGAGCTTCCGGGCCTGCCGCCTCTCGAGATTCTGATCTGCTACGAGGCCATATTTCCTGAAGAAGTTGCCACCGGCGCCACGCGGCCGGGCGTGCTCGTCAACGTCACCAACGATGCCTGGTTCGGCCTGACGACCGGTCCCTACCAGCACTTCCACCAGACCCGCCTGCGCGCGGTCGAACAGGGGCTGCCTTTGGTGCGAAGCGGCAACAATGGCATTTCCGCCATCGTCGATCCGGTCGGCCGGGTCACGGCAAGCCTGGCATTGAACGTCACCGGTGTCATCGACCACGGCCTGCCACAGCCCGCGACCCGCCCGCCTTATGCTCAATTGCGGGGTTGGACCGACGTTATCACCGCAATTCTTATGCTCGGATGGTTCCTCAGCGGTTGCAATCGGCGTACGATGCACGTCGAGGCGTAATTCTCGCGAATAGCCGAGAAGACACGGAGTCAGTGGCGACTGCGCTTTTTCCAATCTGTTAATTTGCCTTCGCCGCCAACAGCCGCTATCGGATTGTTTCGTAAACGTCCTAACGATGGGGCGAAGTTTCCGGTTAACGGAACCTGGAATGAGGGAAGGTGAAAGTGCAGAAGACGACGCTGCCACAAGCGGAAATTGAAGCCGTAAGCCCGCGCAAGCCGAATCCGGTCGACGTGCATGTCGGGGGCCGCGTTCGTCTGCGGCGAATGCTTCTCGGGATGAGCCAGGAAAAGCTTGGCGAGCATCTGGGGCTGACCTTCCAACAGGTCCAGAAATATGAGAAGGGCGCCAATCGCATCGGCGCGAGCCGCCTGTTCGAGGTCGCCCGCATCCTCGGCGTCAATGTCCAGTTCTTCTTCGAAGACCTGCCAGGCAACGGCAATGGCCATGCAAATGGCGAAGCGCTGCCGGGATTTGCCGAAGCAGGCGAAGAAGATCACCTCGCCGAATTCCTGAACAGCCGCGAGGGTATCGAACTCAATCGCGCGTTCTTGCGGATCACCGATCCGAAATCACGGCGCGCCATCCTGGACCTCGTCCGCTCGCTCTCCGAGGGCGCGGCCTGATCGCTGGGCGTCATTTCGCGAAGATGACCAGTTAACCCCGCGCCCGCCGCCGACATGATTGAAGCGCCGGCAAAGGCATCTGGGCGGCCGGTGCGACCTCGGACGCTTTCAGTCCACCTTGACCCGCTCCCCAAAAAACGGCATGACGCGACGTTGATTGAGGGCCGGGTGCTCCGGCACCCGAAGACGATTTCATCTACAGCGTGTCCGAGACTTGGCGACCAGCTGCCAGGCTTGGCGCACGTAAACGCCGCGCTGAAGCTCGAGTATGTGCCCGCCCCAGGCGTCGCTCCACCGACCTTTAAGCCCACCAGCCTCGCGAGGAAACCAAGTGTCTGACCGCTCCTACCTGTTCACCAGTGAATCCGTCTCCGAAGGCCATCCGGACAAGGTGTGTGATCGCATTTCCGATGAAGTGGTCGATCTCTACTTCTCCGAGGCCCTTCGCGTGGGCATGGATCCAAGGTTGGTGCGCGTCGCGTGCGAAACGCTGACGACGACCAACACCGTCGTCATTGCCGGCGAAACGCGTGGCCCCGAGACGATCACGAGTGACTGGGTTGCCCACATCGCCCGCATGGCGATCAGGGACATCGGTTACGAGCAGGACGGCTTCCACTGGCAGCACTCCGATGTCGATGTCCTCCTGCATGGCCAGTCCGCCGATATCGCGCAGGGCGTCGATGAAGCCGGCAACAAGGACGAAGGCGCCGGCGACCAGGGCATCATGTTCGGCTACGCGTGCCGCGAAACGCCGGATTTGATGCCGGCGCCGATCTTCTACAGCCATAAGATCCTGGAAGTGCTTGCCAAGGCGCGCAAGCAGGGCCAGGGCGGCGCCGGCGAACTCGGCCCCGACTCCAAGAGCCAGCTGACGATGCGCTACGAGAACGGCAAACCGGTTGCGGTCACCGAGATCGTCCTGTCGACCCAGCATCTCAATCCCGAACTGGAATCGAAGGACGTCCGCGCGATCGTCGAGCCCTACATTCGCGATACCCTGCCCGGCGGCTTTATTGGCGAAGACGCGGTCTGGCACATCAACCCGACCGGAAAATTCGTCATCGGCGGCCCGGACGGCGACACCGGCCTCACCGGTCGCAAGATCATCGTCGACACCTACGGCGGCGCCGCACCGCACGGCGGCGGCGCGTTCTCCGGCAAGGACCCGACCAAGGTTGACCGCTCGGCGGCCTATGCGGCGCGCTATCTGGCGAAGAATGTCGTTGCAGCCGAACTCTGTGACCGCTGCACCATTCAGGTCTCCTACGCCATCGGCGTTGCCCGGCCGCTGTCCATCCACGTTGAATCTTACGGCACCGCCCGCGTGCCTGAAGAACAGCTGGAAAAAGCACTCGCCCGGGTGATGGACCTGACGCCGCGTGGCATCAGAACACATCTCGATCTCAACAAGCCGATCTACGCCCGCACCTCCGCTTACGGTCATTTCGGCCGCCAGCCGGATGCCGACGGTGGCTTCTCTTGGGAACGCACCGACTTGGTCGACAAGCTGAAGAGCGAAGTCTGATCTCTGGGCAATCTCAATCATCACGCGGCCCCGGCTCCGGAAAAACTGGAGCGGGGCCGCGTCGCGACGCCTCAGCGTCCGATGAGACGTATCTGCGTTCGTTTGGCCGCCGCCGCTCACGCAAGCTGACCGATCGCCAGAAGGCGCTCCTCGATCAAGGCCTGGGTGAAATTGCGATCGATTTGACCGTGCCGCCACCAGCCCCCCTCGCGGGACTGTTCCCGCGTCCGCTCGATGCGGTTTGGCTGGAAATCGGCTTCGGCGGTGGCGAACACCTCCTTTGGCAGGCGGAAAACAACCCGAACGTCGGGTTCATTGCCTGCGAGCCGTTCATCGACGGCGTTGTCAAAGTTATCGACGGGGCGCAGCGCCGGGGGCTCGACAATATCCGCATTTACGCCGACGACGCCCGCGAGGTCCTGAGCTGGCTGCCCGCAGGCGTGATCGCGCGCACGTTTGTGCTGTTCCCCGACCCATGGCCGAAAGCGCGCCATCACAAGCGCCGGCTGGTCGAGCCGGATTTCATTAAATCTCTGTCCCGCGTCATGACGCCGGGTGCCGAGCTTCGGCTCGCAACCGATATTGACGACTACGCCCGCCAGATGTTGCTTGCCGTGCGCGCCAACGAGACCTTTGCCTGGTTGGCCCGCAGCCCGGCCGACTGGCGCGAACGCCCGGTGGACTGGCCCGCCACGCGCTACGAAGCCAAAGCAATTCGCGAAGGCCGCAGACGTTATTTCCTGCGCTTTAGAGCGGTTCAGGATTAGATGGAACCAATTCTGTTTTAAAAGGCGCGCCGATCCACCAGGAGGGCGGCGCAGAGCATATCGGGGATATGGTCAAGCCGTCCAACGAACACAAAGTCGGGTGTTCCCGACTTTGCAGACAAAGTTGGCGAAGTCCGAAACATCGGACTTCGTGGGCGGCGCGCCTTTTAAAACCCGCAGGGCCGGGCGGATTTGGCCCGATACCGTCGCCGTCTGTCTCGTCCGTAGAACCACTACGCACTTCGCCAGCCGGCTCGGTCTCGAACCAAATCCACCTCGGCAGAATGGTTCCATCTAGTCCTGAACCGCTCTAAGCATTCCGGCTGAGCCGGTTCTTCACGATATCGCACATCGGGCAAAGAATCTGCGCGTCAGCCTCTTGCATTAATTCAGCCGCTAAACTAAGGTTTAGAGGCTCATGATCATCTCAACTATTGGGTGGGCCCGCGAGGGTCCGCTCTTTTTCGTTGGCAGCCCCTGGCCATATAATTTGGCGCGGCCGTTATCGGTTATTTGCCCTATGTCGGATTCAACGGTCGTTATGGCCGAACAGCGCTTCCATCGCGAGACCGGAGTTGCCGGCCAGATTGCTGATCTGGTCGAGCCGGTGATCGAGGATTTGGGCTTTCGCCTCGTCCGCGTGCGCATTATGGGTCGCGACGACAACCAGACCGTCCAGGTCATGGCCGAGCGCGCGGACGGTACGATCTCGATCGAAGACTGTGAAGCAATCTCGCGCCAGCTCTCGGTCGTGCTCGATGCCGCCGACGTCATCCCGGGGGCCTACAATCTGGAAATTTCATCACCCGGTATTGATCGCCCCCTCGTCCGTGCGAGCGACTTTGAGGATTGGGCGGGCTACCAGGCCAAGATTGAACTGAGCGAATTGCTCGACGGCCGCCGCCGGTTTGCTGGCGCGCTTGAGGGCTTCGAGGATGGTGAAGTGCGCATCGAGGTTGACCTCGACCAGATTGGCGTCCAGGTGATTGGTCTGCCGGTCGAGCTTGTCGCCGAAGCGCGCCTCGTGCTGACTGACGATCTGGTGCGCGAATCTTTGCGCCGCAGCAAGCAGTCGGAAAAGGAACGCGGCGCCGCCGAGCCCGATTTGGACGGCCCTGATGTGGACAGCTCCGAGTTGGACAGCGGCGCGGTGAACGATAGCGAATGACGAAGAATTAAGGCGCATGCGAATAACGATGGCATGCGGAGCGGCAACAAACGGTTGGAACGAATAGCTTAGGGACGAATATTCATGGCGATGGTTGGTGTCAGTGCAAACCGCCTCGAGCTTCTCCAGATCGCGGATGCGGTCGCGCGTGAGAAGTCGATCGACCGTAACATCGTTATCGGCGCGATGGAGGATGCGATTCAGAAAGCGGCGCGTTCGCGTTACGGCGCCGAGAACGACATCCGCTGCGCCATCGACCCCAAGAATGGCGAAACCCGTCTCACCCGTGTCCTCACCGTCGTCGAGGAGGTCGAGAATGAATCGACCGAGCTGACGCTGGATGATGCGCGCAAGATCAAGCCGGACGCCGAGATCGGCGAAGAACTCGTCGAAGAGCTGCCCCCCCTCGATTTCGGCCGCGTGGCAGCCCAGAACGCCAAGCAGGTTATCGTCCAGAAGGTGCGCGATGCCGAGCGTGAGCGCCAGTTCGAAGAGTTCAGGGATCGCGTCGGCGAAATCGTGAATGGCACCGTCAAGCGCGTCGAATACGGCAACGTCATCGTTGACCTTGGCCGCGCCGAGGCCATCATCCGCCGTGACGAGATGATCCCGCGCGAAAACGTTCGCTACGGCGATCGCGTCCGCGCCTACGTCTACGATGTGCGCCGCGAGCAGCGCGGGCCGCAGATTTTCCTCTCCCGCGCCCGCCCCGAGTTCATGTCGAAACTGTTCGCGATGGAAGTGCCTGAGATCTACGACGGCATTGTCGAGATCCAGTCCGTCGCCCGTGATCCGGGCTCTCGCGCGAAGATCGCCGTGATTTCGAAGGACTCCTCGATTGACCCCGTCGGTGCCTGCGTCGGTATGCGCGGCCAGCGTGTCCAGGCCGTCGTGAACGAGCTGCAGGGCGAAAAGATCGACATCATCCAGTGGAACCCGGACGCCGCCAGCTTCATCGTCAACGCGCTCGCCCCGGCCGAGGTCACCAAGGTGGTTCTTGACGAGGACTCCGAGCGCATTGAGGTCGTCGTGCCCGAGCCGATGCTCTCGCTCGCGATCGGCCGCCGCGGCCAGAACGTCCGCCTCGCCTCGCAACTCACCGGCTGGGACATCGACATCCTCACCGAGGACGAAGAGAGCGAGCGCCGCCAGAAAGAGTTCGCCGAACGCTCGAACATGTTCATGGAAGCCCTTGACGTGGATGAGGTTATCGCCCAGCTCCTCGTCACGGAAGGCTTTGCCAGCGTCGAAGAAGTCGCCTACGTCGAGCAGGACGAGGTCGCCGCGATTGAAGGTTTCGACGACGATACCGCCGAAGAGATCCAGACCCGCGCTCGTGAATACCTCGAGCGGCTGGAGCAGGAGCGCGACGCACGCCGCCGCGAGCTGGGTGTCGAAGACGACATGGCCCAGATCAACGGTATGACCACCGCGATGATGGTTGCCCTCGGTGAAAACGAGATCAAGAGCCTCGACGACTTCGCCGACTGCGCAACCGACGACCTGTGTGGCTGGGTTGAGCGCTCGAAGGAGCGCGGCGTCGAGCCGACACGGCATAAGGGTTTCCTGGATGGCTTCGATGTCAGCCGCCAGGAAGCCGAGGAAATGATCCTCGCAGCACGCATCCTGCTGGGCTGGATCAAGCCGGAAGACCTGAACACCCCGCAGGAGGACGGTGACGACGTCGCCGATGACGAGGGCGAAGCGATGGAAGCCGACGGCGATGCAGCCGCAATAACGCCACTGCCCGAGCCGGGCACCGGCGCGTGACGAAAAGATGAGAGACCCGCGTGGCAACAGCGAGCGATGTAAAGAGGCGTGGACGGACGGCGCGCAAGGCGGATGACACCGCCACGCGCAGCTGCATCGTCACGCGCGCTGTTCTGCCGCCGGATGATCTGATCCGATTTGTCGCATCCCCATCGGACGAGGTTGTCCCGGACGTCGCCCGCAAGCTGCCCGGTCGCGGTGTTTGGCTGACCTGCAGTCGCGAGATCGTTGAAAAGGCCGTTCAAAAACAGGCTTTTGCCCGCGCGTTCAAGCGCCAGGTCAGCGTTCCGGCTGATTTCGCCGGACGTGTCGAAGCGTGTCTTCTGAACCGTGTGCTCCAAGCTTTAAGCCTTGCCAATAAGGCAGGCCTTGTGGTGACGGGGTCTGGTAAGGTAAACAGTTGGATCGAGAAGGGTGCGGAAGGCGCGCTGCTCCAGGCCGTCGACGCCAGTCCTGACGGACTTGCGAAGGTTGCAAAAAAATATCGTGCCGTTCGCTTGGCGACCGAACGGTCGCCGGTGGAACTGGCTTTTCTTACGATCGATCAATTGGGCTTGGCCATGGGCCGGGCAAATGTGGTACACGCTGCCTTAAACGACGGTAGGGCAGCCGATAGCTTTTTGGTCGCGGCGTCGCGACTGGAGAAATATCGGACGGATTCCCTCGACCGATCAGAAATTTTGGATGCCGATACGTGCGCCACGGGGTGACGTGTCCGCAATCCGAGCGACAGGACAAGTATGAGCGAAACGAACGAAACGGCCGACAAGCCCGCCAAGGAGCGTAAACCGCTGCGTCTCAACCGCACGGTCGAGTCGGGGCACGTCCAGCAGAAGTTTGGCCAAGGCCGTTCGAAGTCGGTCGTCGTAGAGAAAAAGCGCAAGCGCACGGTTGCAGCGCCGGCGGAACGCGAGGAGGCGCCGCAGGCGCGCCCCGCAGCGACCACGGCGAAGTCGCGCGCACGCGCCGGCCAGGCCGGTGGTGCTGACCGCGGCGGCGCAAGATCGGCGTCGAAGGGGCAGCAGGCTCAGGGCGGTTTGTCGAAGGACGAGATGGCAGCCCGCGCTGCAGCTCTCGCCGCAGCCCACCTGCGCGCCGCTGACGAGGAGCGCCAGGCAGAACAACGCCGCGCGGAAGATGCCATCGCAGCGGAAGCCCGCGCGAAGGAAGAAGCCGCGAAAGCGGAAGCCGAAAAGAAGGCGAAGGAAGTGGAAGCTGCCGAAGCCCGCGCCCGCGAGGCCGCAGGCGAACCGCCCGCAGCGCCGGAAGCGGATCAGGCACCGGAGCCCGCTGCCGAGGCGGCGCCCGAAGCCGAAACCCAGGCGGACGCCGGCGTGCCCGCGCCGGCAGCGCGCCCGCGTCGCGGCCGTGATGGTGATGCCGCAACTGACAGCCGCGCCAGCGAGCCACTCCTGAAGCCTGTCGGCATGACCAGGCCGATGATTGTGACCCGGAACGATCGGCCGGAGCCGAGAGCGCCGGAACCGAAGAACGAAGTCGAGCCGCCGCGCCGTACGCGCCCGGCAGCGCCGGCTGCCGAGCCGGCCCGTGACGACGAAGACGGCCGCGGTAAGCGCAAGGCTGGCGGCAAAGTTGCGCGAACGGCCGGCCGCGACGGCGCCCGGGTACGTGGCAAGCTCACGATCACCAATGCCTTCGATGAGCGCCAGCGCGAGCGTTCGCTTGCGTCTTTGAAGCGCAAACGGGAGCGTGAGAAGCTCAAGGCGATGGGTATTTCCCAGACCCGCGAGAAAATCACACGCGAAGTGATCATCCCCGAAGCGATCACCATCCAGGAACTCGCCAACCGCATGACGGAACGCGCCGTCGACGTCATCAAGTATTTGATGAAGCAAGGCGAGATGATGAAGATGAACGACGTCATCGACGCCGACATGGCGGAGCTGATCGTCACGGAATTCGGCCATACGCCGAAGCGCGTGTCGGAAGCTGACGTCGAAGAAGGCTTCTTCGGTGCGGATGATGATCCGGGCACCGATCTCCAGCCGCGCGCCCCGGTTGTCACCATCATGGGCCACGTCGACCACGGCAAGACGTCGCTTCTCGACGCGATCCGCGAAGCCAAGGTCGCAAGCGGTGAGGCGGGTGGTATCACCCAGCACATCGGCGCCTACCAGGTCGAGACGGATAGCGGCCAGAAGATCACCTTCATCGACACCCCGGGCCACGAGGCCTTCACCGCCATGCGCGCCCGCGGCGCCAAGGTAACCGACCTCGTTGTTCTGGTTGTTGCAGCCGACGACGGCGTGATGCCCCAGACGATCGAGGCGATCGCCCATGCGAAGGCAGCCGAAGTGCCAATGATCGTGGCCATCAACAAGATGGACAAGCCGAACGCGGATCCGAACCGCGTCCGCACGGAACTGCTCCAGCATGAAGTGATCGTCGAGAGCATGTCGGGTGAAACGCTCGATGTCGAAGTCTCGGCCCTCAAGAAGCAGAACCTCGACGCGCTCCTCGAAGCAATCGCGCTGCAGGCGGAACTGCTCGACCTCAGGGCCAACGCGGACCGCGCGGCGGAAGGGTTCGTCATCGAGGCCAAGCTCGAACGTGGCCGTGGCCCGGTCGGCACCCTGCTTGTCCAGCGCGGCACGCTCAGTGTCGGTGACATTATCGTTGCCGGCAGTGCCTGGGGCCGGGTCCGCGCAATGATCAATGATCGCGGCGAGAACACGGCCAAGGCCGGACCGTCCAGCGCCGTCGAGGTGCTGGGTTTCGACTCCGCGCCCGAGGCCGGCGATCAGTTCGCCGTCGTCGAGAACGAGGCGCGAGCCCGCGAAATCACCGACTACCGTGTCAGGAAGCGGCGCGAGACGCTCGGCCAGGCCGGTAATTCTCGCTCTCTCGAGCAGATGATGCAGCAGCTGCATGAGGCTGGGAAGAAAGAGTTCCAGCTCGTCATTAAGGGCGATGTGCAGGGCTCGATTGAAGCGATCGCAGGCGCGTTGGCCAAGATTTCGACCGACGAGGTGGAGGCGCGTCTCGTCCACACCGGTGTCGGCGGGATCACCGAATCCGACGTCTCACTGGCGACGGCCTCGAACGCGGTGATCATCGGCTTCAACGTCCGCGCGAACGCCCAAGCCAAGACGGCTGCCGACCAGGAAGGCGTCGAGATCCGCTACTACAACATCATCTACGATCTCGTGGATGACGTGAAAGCGGCCATGTCGGGCATGCTCGACCCGACCCTGCGCGAAATCTTCCTCGGCAATGCCGAGATCCGGGAAGTCTTCAACATCTCGAAGACCGGCAAGGTTGCGGGTTGCTTGATCACCGACGGCAAGGTCGAGCGCGGCGCCAAGGTCCGCCTCATCCGCGACAACGTCGTGATCCACGAAGGTACGCTCTCGACCCTGAAGCGCTTCAAGGACGAGGTGAAGGAAGTGCCCGCCGGCCAGGAATGCGGCATGGCTTTCGCCAACTACCAGGACATTCGCGCAGGCGATGTCATCGAGTGCTTCCAGGTCGAAACGATCCAACGCACCCTCGACGATTGATAGGAACCAGGCCGCGGTTTACCGCGCCTGGTCGTCCCTGCAACCCGCTGCCGGTCCGATCCCGGCTCGGAGACCATGAATGGCTCGCCACTTTGACGTGCGCTATCGCTGGACCTTCGACGATTACGTCGCCTTGTCGAAAGCCCAGGCAAGACTGACGCGTCTGGGCCGTGCGGGGCCGTGGATTCTCGGGGTGATCATCCTGGCGCTTTTTGCTTTGGCCGGCGCCGCGGCATGGGACAACGAATGGGGCTTCGCGGCCTATTTCGCGGTGCTCGGTGGCGCTGTGCTCGCGCTCCCCTTCATCGTGGCGCCGCGCAATCGCAGGTATCAGTTCACCCACCAGCGACTTGCCGATTCCGAAAGCCACCTGACCGCAACTGAAGCCGAACTGGTCTACCGGACAGACCTTGCCGAGACGCGCTGCAAGTGGGCGTTCCTGCGCCGCATCGACGAAACACCCGACCACATCTTCTTGTGGCCGAATTCCCGAATGGGCTGGATGGTCCCGAAGCGCGTCTTCGCCTCACCCGAGGAAGCGACCGCTTTCGTCGAGTTTCTAAAGGAGAAAACTGTTGGCCAGACGTTCTAGCGCGCCAGCCGGCAAGGGCCCCTCTCAGCGACAGCTCCGCGTCGGCGAACTGATCCGCCACGCCATCTCGGACCTGTTGAGCCGCGGCGCGATCCATGACGATGTCATCGCCGGCGCCCTCATCACGGTGTCTGAGGTGCGCATGACGGCCGACCTCAAGATCGCCACCGTCTACGTCATGCCGCTGGGTGGCGGCGATGAGCAGGAGGTTGTCAAAGCCTTGGCCGCAAACAAGAAATTCATCCGTGCCGAAGTCGCCCGCGTGGTCAATCTGAAGTACGCGCCAGACCTTCGTTTCCGCAAGGATGTCTCGTTCGAGGAAGGCATGCGGGTCGACGCGCTGCTGGCCAGTGAAAAAGTTCGCCGCGACGTGGAGGGGAACTGAGCAATGGCACGCAACAAGAAGGGCCGGATCGTCAACGGCTGGATCGTTCTCGACAAACCGCGCGGCCTCACCTCGACCCACGCCGTCGCGCGCATCAAGCGCCTGTACGATGCCCGCAAGGTTGGCCACGCCGGCACACTCGACCCGCTCGCGACCGGCATCCTGCCAATCGCGCTGGGCGAAGCCACCAAGACCGTCTCCTATGCGGTCGACGATGAAAAGAGCTACGAGTTCACCGTGCGCTGGGGCATTGAGACGACCACGGACGACGCCGAGGGCGAAGCGACCAACACGTCGGATGATCGCCCGACCGTGGCTGACATCGAAGCGGTTCTGCCCCGCTTCATTGGCTCGATCAAGCAGGTCCCGCCGAAGTTCTCCGCGATCAAGGTCAACGGCAACCGCGCCTACGATCTCGCCCGCGACGGCGAGGAGGTCGAACTGGCAGCCCGCCCCGTCGAAATCGCCGAGTTGAATATCATCGAGTGCCCCGACGACGATCACACCGTCTTTGCAGCCGTCTGCGGCAAGGGCACGTACGTGCGCTCTCTGGCACGCGATATCGGCCGCGAATTGGGCTGCTTTGGCCACGTCTCAGCCCTGCGACGCACGCGTGTCGGCCCGTTCACGCTCGCAGGAAGCGTGACCCTCGAAGAGATTGACGAGGCGCGACCAAGCGCCATCAAGCCTCAGGACCTTGAGGTCGCCCAACTCGAGGACGAAACGCCGGACGCAGGGGCAGAAGACGGCCCTGCGCGCGATGATCTCCTGCTGCCCGTCGAGGCGGCCCTGGATGGCCTTGAACATCTGGAGCTCTCATCGTCCGACGCCTCCCGCCTGATCCGCGGCCAGGCGGTCCTGATGCGTGGGCGCGATGCCCCGGTGTTCGTCGGCGCAGCCTATGCAACCTCCCGCGGCAAGCTTGTCGCCCTGGTCGAGTGCGATCGTGGAACGCTCCGCCCGACCCGCGTCTTCAATCTGGGTCGTTAACGCTCTTGGCTGTTGGTCCATCATCCCCCTTCGACGGCAGAGCCGTCGGGGAGCAATCGCGACCCGCCGCTTAGCGGCGCGCCCGCGCAGGTGCCCGGCGATCTCATCGCCGGAACAGCACCGTGAGCGAAACCGCCGACGGCAGAGCCGTCGGGGAGCAAGTGCGACCCGCCGCTTAGCGGCGCGCCCGCGCAGGTGCCCGGCGATCTCATCGCCGGAACAGCACCGTGAGCGAAATCACCTCCCCTTTCGACGGCAGAGCCGTCGGGGAGCAAGCGCGACCCGCCGCTTAGCGGCGCGCCCGCGCAGGTGCCCGGCGATCTCATCGCCGGAACAGCACCGTGAGCGAAACCGCGACGGCAGAGCCGTCGGGGAGCAAGTGCGACCCGCCGCTTAGCGGCGCGCCCGCGCAGGTGCCCGGCGATCTCATCGCCGGAACAGCACCGTGAGCCAAGAGACTTACCAAAAAACACATGGTTTTCGGGGCTAGATCGTGTATACACGCCCATCGTCAAGCGCTCGTGCCGCACGTCTCGTGCCGCGCGCTCTAGGGCTTGGCTGATTCCCCGTGACCCGGCTGGACGACATCCCGGCTGTGGCCACATCCGGGGCTTCCCCCTCCGAGGAAAGCCGATCCAGAAGAAAGGATGACCGATGTCGGTAACTGCTGAACGCAAAACGGAATTGATTAAAGATAACGCGACGAAAGACGGCGACACGGGCTCGCCCGAGGTGCAGATCGCGATTCTGACCGAACGCATCAACAATCTGACCGAGCACTTCAAAACGCACAAAAAAGACAACCACTCCCGCCGCGGCCTTTTGAAAATGGTTTCGCAGCGCCGTCAGTTGCTTGACTACGTCAAGAAAAAGGAAGAGGCGCGCTACCAGACCATCATCAAGAAGCTCGGCATCCGCCGCTAGGTGACGGCGCGCTTGAGGCGCGCAACCTTCGTGCGCTTCAAGCCAGGTCAAGCCAGGGCTGCCCGATGGCCGGCAGCCCGCCGGCGCCATCCCCGGACCGGTTGGAACTCCCGGGGCTTTCGCCGGTCTCCTGCCCGCATCGCCGCAAGACGAAGCGGGCGCCAGGCCATCGAACGAGACTGTTGAACGAGACCATCGTAACGAGACGATGGATACTGGCACCAGGCACGCAATCCGGCGTGCCGGCTGGCCAGTTCCGATCCTGATGAAAGAATGCCTATGTTTGATATCCACCGTGTTGAAATCGATTGGGGCGGTCGCAAGCTGAGCCTCGAGACCGGGCACATTGCCCGCCAGGCCGATGCAGCCGTCCTCGCCCAGTATGGCGAGACGACGGTGCTGGCGACGGTCGTCGCCGCAAAGACCGTCCGCCCGGGAATGGACTTCTTCCCGCTGACCGTGAATTACCAGGAAAAGACCTACGCCGCCGGCAAGATTCCCGGCGGTTTTTTTAAGCGCGAAGGTCGTCCGACCGAAAAAGAAACGCTCACGTCCCGCCTGATCGACCGTCCGATCCGTCCGCTGTTCGTCGACGGCTTCAAGCACGAGACCCAGGTTGTCCCAACGGTCCTCTCGTTCGATAACGAGAACGATCCCGACATCATTGCCATGATCGCGGTCAGCGCTGCCCTGACCCTGTCGGGCCTGCCATTCCTCGGCCCCATCGGCGCGGCCCGCGTCGGCATGATCGATGGCGAGTTGGTGCTCAACCCGCTCCTCGACGAAATGGCCAACACCGACCTCGACCTTGTCATTGCCGGCACGTCGGATGCCGTGATGATGGTTGAATCGGAAGCCAACGAACTGTCGGAAGAAAAGATGCTCGAGGCCGTGATGTTCGGCCATCAGCACTTCCAGCCGGTCATCCAGGCGATCATCTCGCTGGCCGAGACCGCCGCCAAGGAACCGTGGGATTTCACCCCGCCTGACAAATCCTCCTACATTGATCGTGTCCGTACGATCGCCGAGGAAGACCTGAAGCGCGCATTCGCAACGCCGGAAAAGCAGGCGCGCCAGGACATCGTCTCTGAAGCCAAGAAGAAGGTGATGGCCGCACTCGTCACTGAGGAGACCGAGCAGTCCGAAGCGGTTCTGATCTCGGATGCCTTCAAGACAGTCGAGGCGGACATCGTGCGCGGTGACATCATTCGCACCGGCAAGCGCATCGACGGCCGCGATCTCCAGACCGTCCGCCCGATCATGTCCGAGGCCGGCATCCTGCCACGCACCCACGGTTCGGCGCTCTTCACCCGCGGTGAGACGCAGGCGATTGTGGTTGCAACCCTCGGCACCGGCGAAGACGAGCAGTTCATCGACGGCCTCGAGGGGACGCGCAAGGAGCGCTTCATGCTCCACTACAACTTCCCGCCCTACTCCGTTGGCGAAACGGGCCGCATGGGCTCACCCGGCCGCCGCGAGATCGGTCACGGCAAGCTCGCCTGGCGCGCCGTCCATCCGCTGATCCCGAGTCACGAAGACTTCCCCTACACGATCCGCATCGTCTCCGAGATCACGGAATCGAACGGCTCGTCGTCGATGGCGACGGTCTGCGGCGCGTCGCTGGCGATGATGGATGCGGGCATCCCCCTGAAGCGTCCGGTCGCCGGTATCGCGATGGGCCTCATCAAGGAGAAGGACGATTTCGCCGTCCTCTCCGACATTCTCGGTGACGAAGATCATCTCGGCGACATGGACTTCAAGGTCGCCGGCACCGACCAAGGCGTCACCTCGCTGCAGATGGACATCAAGATCACCGGGATCACCGAGGAGATCATGAAGGTCGCGCTCGCCCAGGCGAAAGATGGCCGCATGCACATTCTGGGTGAGATGTCGAAGTCTCTGGGCGAAGCCCGCGAAGAAGTCGGCGAGCATGCACCCAGGATCGAGACGATCACGATCCCGACCGACAAGATCCGCGAAGTCATCGGCACCGGCGGCTCCGTGATCCGCGGCCTCGTCGAAGAGACCGGCGCCAAGATCGACATCTCCGATGATGGCACGATCAAGATCGCAGGCTCCAAGCGCGAGATCATCGATGACGCCATCCGGCGCATCAAGGAGATCACGTCGGAACCGGAAGTCGGCGTGATCTACAAGGGCAAGGTCGTCAAGATCATGGAGTTCGGCGCGTTCGTGAACTTCTTCGGTCCCAAGGACGGCCTCGTCCACATCTCGCAACTAACTTCCGAGATGCGCCCGAACCACCCGAGCGACGTCGTCAAGGAAGACCAGGAAGTCTACGTCAAGCTTCTCGGCTTTGATGATCGCGGCAAGGTGCGTCTCTCGATGAAAGTCGTGAACCAGGAGACGGGCGAAGAGATCCCGCGTGCCGAAGGCGAAGAGCCGGAAGATGACGGCGCCAACCGCGGCGGCGGCGGCGAGCGTCGTCGCAGCAGCGGCGGCGGTGGCGGCCGTGGCCGCCGGCGCGATTGATCTCCAGGGGCATCCGCCCGCGATGATGGGCGGGAGCTCATTTTGGACGCTTGAGAAAAGAGAAAGCGCCGGTTACGCCACCGGCGCTTTTTTTTGATTTTCGGCGGGGACGCGCAGCGACTAGAGCGGTTCAGGACTAGATGGAACCATTCTGCCGAGGTGGATTTGGTTTGAGACCGAGCCGGCTGGCGAAGTGCGTAGTGGTACTACGGACGCGACAGACGGCGATGGTATCGGGCCAAATCCGCCCGGCCCTGCGGGTTTTAAAAGGCGCGCCGCCCACGGCGTCGGACGGCTTGACCATATCCCCGATATGCTCTGCGCCGCCCTCCTGGTGGATCGGCGCGCCTTTTAAAACAGAATTGATTCCATCTAATCCTGAACCGCTCTAGGCGGCCGCGAGCGCCGGCACCTTGGACCAGAACCGGCGCGCTGCGGCTGTCACCCGCATGGGGTCCCCGGTTGTCAGCACCCGCACCACGGCCGCAGCCGTGTCACGGCTGGCATAATTCGGATGCCGCGCCAGATAATCCTCGAGACTGTCGGCGACCGTTTCGGGCTGCGAGAAAATGCGCACGCCCTCCGGCAGGTGGGCACGGAACCGGTCCGCGACGATTGGGTAATGCGTGCAGCCGAGGATCACGCGGTCGGGCCGTTCACCGCGCGCCGCAGCCAACGCATCACGGCAGACGCCTTCGATGATGCGCTCGGCCGCAGCCGCATCACCGCCCTCGATCGCATCGACAAGCCCCTTGCAGGCGACTTCAACGAGACGGACCTTTGGGCAGCGCTTGTTGATCTCTTCCGCGTAGACGCCGCTGTCGATCGTCCGTGTCGTCGCGAAGACAAGGATCAGGTCATCATTCATGTTCTGCGGATATTGCGGCGTCGTCACCGCCCAAGGCGTCCGCGTGGCAGCCTCCACCGTTGGCGCCACGATCCCAAGGACGTTGCGCCCCGCCCATCTCGGCTCGTTTGGCAGCCACGACTGCTGCAGCCGCCGCGCCGCCATCGCCGTCGCCGTATTGCACCCAAGCAGCACCAAGCGGCAGCCTGCACCGAACAGGTGCTCGACGCCGGCGCGGGTGAGGTCAACGATTTCCTCGGATGGCCGGTCGCCATAGGGCACGTTGGCATGGTCGCCGAGATAGACGAAGGATTGATCCGGAAAGCGCCGCACCAGCGCCTCAAGCACCGTCAGCCCGCCAAGCCCGGAATCGAACACCCCGATCATTGCCGCGTTCCCACCCCGGTTCGAACAATCACCCCGACCTGCTTAGATCGTGTTCGGTTGGAATGGAAACAATTGTTCGCCGCCAGGGTCAGTTCCGCGGCGCTCCTCCAGGATAGCCAACCCATTCAGCATGCCCGCTCATGGGCATTCCATGGGGCAGGAACCCCGTCCAGTCCGTCGCGCTGGGTTGCGGTTGAGGAGCGGGCGTCGAACCGATTGAGTTGCGATCTACTGGCATGGTCGCCTCCGCGATACGGGCTCACGATGGCAACCAGTCTAGGCTTGGCGCGTGCGCTGCGGAACGCCCACGATGGTCTGACGACGAAAGTCTAAGTTTGGGGTTCGTCGCTTGGCGTTCGTCGGCAACAACCAGGTGGCGCCATCGGGATCGGCTCGGAGCCGATTTCCCGTTCGTGCCGCCCGGTCTACTCCGCCGCTTCGCCGGCAGGGCGCTGAGCCTGCGGCGGATCGTGGGCGTCGATGTGCTTGAGTTCGTCGAGGCTCGGCATCGCCATGTTGGAATAGCCGCAATCGACGAAATGAACTTCACCCGTCACCGCGCCGGAGAGCGGCGAGAGCAGGTAGAGCGCCGAACCACCCACTTCATCGAGCGTCGGCGTACGGCGCAGCGGTGCATGGTTGCGCTGGAAGTTGAAGATCACGCGCGCATCCGACACGCCGGCCCCGGCAAGCGTCCGCATTGGACCCGCCGACAACGCGTTGACGCGGATGTTGTCGGGACCGAAATCGGCGGCCAGATAGCGAACCGAGGCTTCAAGCGCGGCTTTCGCGACGCCCATGACGTTGTAGGAGGGCACCCACTTCGTCGAGCCGCCATAGGTCAGCGTCAGCATCGAACCGCCGTCCGGCATCAGTTCAGCCGCGCGCTTCGCGATCTCCGTGAAGGAGAAGCACGAGATCACCATGGTGTTGGTGAAATTGTCCCGCGTGGTCTCGGCATATCGCCCATGCAACTCGCGGCGATCCGAAAACGCCAGCGCGTGCACGATAAAATCGAGCTTGCCCCAGTCCTGCTTGATCCGGTCGAAGACGTTGTCAACGCTTTCCAGATCGGACACGTCGCACGGTTCGATGATCTTGGAGCCGACAGATTCAGCAAGCGGTATGGCGCGACGGCCGAATGCGTCACCCTGGTACGTGAATGCCAATTCGGCACCCTGGCCCGCGAGCACACGCGCGATGCCCCAGGCAATCGAGCGCTCGTTGGCGACACCCATTATGAGGCCGCGCTTTCCAGCCATCAACGGCCCGGGTTTCGCAACATCCAGTTCGGTCATCGGTTTGCCCATCTTCGTTGGCGACGCACTGGCGTTCACGTTGAACCAGCCATCACCCTTTGTGTACAACTGCATGTCGGACGTCCCAGAGGTTTCTCCTCAGGCCGCCATGCAAGTGCCTCGCCAGTCGCGTAATCGGACGCGCAAGTTAGCGATTTCTTAACCATCGTAGCGGCGGAACACCAAACTGGCATTCGTGCCGCCAAAACCGAAACTGTTCGACATCACACAGTTAAGAGACGCATTATCGATGCGTTCACGAACAATCGGCAAGCCGCTGAATTCCGGGTCCAATTCGTCGATATTCGCACTTTCGCAAATAAAGCCGTGGTTCAGCATCAGGAGCGAAAAGATCGATTCCTGGACGCCGATCGCGCCCAGAGAATGCCCCGTCAGCGACTTGGTTGCCGAGATATAGGGTATTTTCTCGCCGAATACTTCCTTGATCGCCTCGATCTCGCGCTCATCGCCAACCGGCGTCGAGGTTGCGTGCGGATTGATGTAGTCGATCGTCCCGACGCCCTTGCCGTCGATCCCCTCCATCGCCTGGCGCATGCAGCGCACGGCGCCTTCGCCGGACGGTGCAACCATGTCGAACCCGTCTGATGTGGCGCCGTAGCCGACCAGCTCGCCATAAATCTTGGCGCCGCGCGCCTTGGCGTGTTCCAATTCCTCAAGCACCAGCACCCCGGCGCCGCCCGCAATCACGAACCCGTCGCGATCCTTGTCGTAGGCCCGGCTGGCCTTCTTCGGCGTATCGTTGAAGCCTGACGACATCGCCCCCATGGAATCGAACATGACCGAGAGGCGCCAGTCGAGTTCCTCGCAGCCACCGGCAAAAACGACGTCCTGCTTGCCCCACGCAATCTGTTCGGCCGCGTTCCCGATGCAGTGCGCCGATGTCGAGCACGCCGACGAGATCGAATAGTTGATGCCCGTGATCTTGAAGCTGGTCGCAAGCAACGCCGACGGCCCCGACGACATCGCCTTGGGCACCTCGAACGGCCCGACTTTCTTCGGTCCCTTCTCGATCGTCGTCTCGGCGGCCCGCACAATGGCGACCGTTGACGGCCCGCCGGAGCCTACAATGATGCCGGTGCGCGGATGCTGGACGACGGCCTCTTCCAGGCCGGCATCCTCGATCGCCTGCTCCATGGCAATATAGTTCCAGGCCAGCCCCGCTTCCATGAACCGGCGCGGCTTGCGCGGAACCATCGCATGCCAGTCGAGATCGGGCGCGCCATGCACATGGCAGCGAAAGCCGAGCTCTGCATATTTGTCTGCGTGAACGAGCCCGGAGCGCCCCTCACGCAACGCAGCAAGGACCTCTTGCACCGTGTTACCGATGCTGGAAACGATGCCCATCCCCGTGACGACAACGCGTCTCATGAGTTTCCTTTCACCTCACCCATCGATCGGGCTTATCGTCGCCCGGCCCGCCATCCTTCGTCCATCTAAACGAGAGCTGCAGCGATTGCACGCCCCGTTTCATCCATTTCCAGGAACGGCGCTGTCAAATCCACTGCGACTGTGAGTGCCACCCACCGCAGCCCGTCTGCAATAACCTAATCCACCGTGTGAGCGCTGCATTGACGCACTGTCTCAAAATCATAGACCTCGAAGACCTGATGCGCGGCGCTCAGGTCTCATCCCGCTCGAAAAGTCCGACCCTGAGATCGCTGGCCGTGTAGATGACCTCGCCATCGGCCTTCATCACGCCGTCTGCGATCGCCAGCTTGAGTTTACGCAAGATCACGCGTTTCATGTCCACGATGTATTCGATTTTTTTCGTTTCCGGCGTCACCATGCCGGTAAACTTGACCTCGCCCACGCCGAGCGCCCGCCCACGGCCGGGTGCGCCGGTCCACCCGAGGAAAAAGCCGGTCAACTGCCACAGCGCATCAAGCCCGAGGCAGCCTGGCATCACCGGGTCGCCTTTGAAGTGGCAGCCAAAAAACCACTCCACTTGCGGATTGCCCTGGATGGCCATTTCCGCCGTCACCTGTCCCTTGCCGTGCTCGCCGCCCGTATCGGTGATCGACGGGATACGCTCGAACATTAACATCGGCGGCAGCGGCAATTGCGCGTTGCCGGGCCCGAACAGCTCGCCACGCCCGCACGCCAGCAGGTCCTCATATCCATAACTTGAGCGTCGTTCGGTCATTTTTTGTCTGATGATCCCTGTACCGCAGCGACGATCCGCGCCTGCCATCAAACCGGACGGCGCCTGGCGAACCCTCACACTTGCCCTCGAAAACGGTCGCGCGCAACGAAACACAATAGTCACAATTTGCACGCCAGATGTGGAAATAGATCGCTATCACATTGCAGATCGTGGCGCACCGATCAAGCCATCGAAAGGCGCGCTGGCTCTTGTCGGAGCTATTGCGGGCTTGCCGCTCAGACGTTATTTTATAAATCTTGAGGCCCGCGCACTTTTGGTGGGGCGGGGTCATGGCTGGTGGCGGTTGGGCCGCCAGCATCGAAAGATGGCTGGTTGGCGAGTGAAATGACAGAGCAGGAAATCAACAGCCAAGGCGCGTGTGTCGTCGCAATTCTGCGCGCGGCGGATCTTCGCCCGACCCGGCAGCGCGTGGCTTTGGGCCGGCTTCTCTTTGCCGGGCGCGATCGCCACGTAACCGCCGAGATGCTCCATGAGGAGGTCGCCGCGGCCGGGGAACGCATTTCGCTGGCGACCGTCTACAACACGCTCCACCAGTTCGAGCGCGCCGGTTTGGTCCGCGAACTCGCGATTGATGGTGCGAAAACCTATTTCGACACCAACACCTCAAACCATAATCACTTTTTCATTGAGCACGAAGGTCGCGTGATCGACATCCCTGGCGACGGCCTCGAGGTGCGCGGCGTCCCATCTCCCCCCGAAGGCACCCGCATCAGCCACATTGACGTGATTGTCCGTCTGACGAAGAGCTGATGCCCGCGCGGAGCAGCGCTTGGTGCGCAGACAACTAGCGCAGCAC
Source organism: uncultured Alphaproteobacteria bacterium (assembly GCA_963696075.1). Lineage (GTDB taxonomy): Bacteria > Pseudomonadota > Alphaproteobacteria > Rhizobiales > Hyphomicrobiaceae > CAJQQK01. The sequence goes on from CAVOJD010000010.1 coordinate 76,636, forward strand.
TTCCTTCGGATAGATGCCCCACAGCCGGACCTGCTCGACGTAGCCGCTGAAGGTATCGACGCTGACCTGGCACCAGCGCCCGTCGCAGGTCTTGAGGTTGACCAGCGTTCCCGGTTCAAGCTGCGCCACGAGACGCGCCCGTTCCCGCGCCTGCCGGCGCATCGCGGTCAACTCCCGCGTGCCGCCGCCTTCCTTGAGCAGCCAAGGCGTGACGAGTGCTGTCCGGCGGCGTGAGATCAGGGTTTTCAGGATCCAGCCCGTCGCACCATCCGAATCGCGCACCTCCCGCCAGCGCTCATGCACCCTGAGCACTTCGACCGGAAGACCTTCGCGCCGGAAGATCCAGACCTTCGGATATTGCAGCCCCGGCCCCTTCCGCAGGTTGACCGGATTGGACTTGAGCGAAAAGAACGTCGGCGTCGTCACGCCCGCAAGCTCGTCCGCCCCCGCGGGCGCCGTGCCGGCAAGCGCCACGAGGCAGGCGACCCGGCAGGCAGCCAAAACCCCGGCGCGCGGCCTGACGCCCCCGCTGAGAGCCCTTTTAGTCATCTCCCACGCCCCAAAACCTCTGCTGACCCGCCGCCTGTACACTGAAGCGCTTGGCACCCCGTCCGCCAGTCTGATATGGACCCATCAGGCTGCGCCGACCTGGCCAGCCCGGCACTGCCCTTAAACCTGAGACTGAAAACCGCCGGACAATGCCGCCCGCGTTGGTCCATATAATGGCATAAGGCCTGATTGACGTCCGCTCCAGAAAGCTTAAGAAATCTGATGCCCAACTCTCAGCGAAAGCCTCTTGTCGTTGTCACGCGCCGCCTGCCGGACGTCGTTGAAACCCGCATGCGCGAATTGTTCGACGCCCGCCTCAATGTCGACGACACGCCCATGTCTCAGGCTGATTTGATCGAAGCGGTCAAGACCGCGGAAGTACTTGTGCCAACAGTAACGGACAAGATCGATCGCGCCGTGCTCGCTCACGCCGGCCCGCAGCTCAAGCTGATCGCAAACTTCGGCACCGGGGTCGATAACATCGACCTCGATACCGCGCGCAATCGCTCGATCATCGTGACGAATACGCCGGGCGTGCTGACCGAAGATACCGCCGACATGACGATGGCCTTGATCCTCGCCGTCCCGCGCCGTCTCGCGGAAGGCACCGCCTACCTGAAAGACAATCACCAGGACTGGACCGGTTGGTCGCCGACCTGGATGTTGGGCCATCGCATTTATGGCAAGCGCCTCGGGATCATCGGCATGGGCCGCATCGGCTCGGCCGTTGCGCGCCGCGCCAAGGCGTTCGGTCTCCAGATCCACTATCACAACCGCCGCCGCGCCAGCGAGGATCTCGAGGAAGAACTCGATGCAACCTATTGGGACAGCCTCGACCAGATGCTGGCGCGCATGGACATCATTTCGGTCAACTGCCCTCACACGCCGGCAACCTACCACCTGCTGTCGGCGCGCCGTCTGAAGCTGTTGAAGCCGACCGCCTACATCGTCAACACCGCCCGCGGCGAAGTCATCGACGAAAATGAACTCGCGCGCCTGATCAAGTCGGATGCGATTGCCGGCGCCGGCTTGGATGTGTTCGAGCATGAGCCCGCCGTCAATCCACGCCTCCTCGCATCGGACCGCGTCGTCGCCCTGCCCCACATGGGTTCCGCCACGATCGAGGGGCGCATCGACATGGGCGAGAAGGTCATCATCAACATCAAGACCTTCCTCGACGGCCACGCCCCACCCGATCGCGTCTTCCCGGCGATGTTCTGAGGTCTGCTCGTCTGAGGTCTGGCCGGTGGGGGCGGCTAGGCCTCCACCACCATCTCGAAGCCGCCGAAGATCAGCCGCTTGCCGTCGAGCGGCGCCGCACTCATGTCTTTTGGCATGCGCTCGTCCGCCATCATTTTTTCCCATCCCTCGTCCCGCGCCTGCTTTGAGGGCCAGGTGATCCAGGAAAAGACAACCGTCTCGTCCGCCTCCAGAATAACGGCGGTATGCATCGAGTTGAGCTTGCCCTCCGGCAAGTCGACCCCCCAGCACTCGACAACCGACAACGCGCCATAGTCCTTGAAGATTGCCGACATCTCACTGGCGAAGCGGATATAGTCATCCTTTGCATTGAGCTTCACCGGCGCAATCATGCCATCCACGTAGGTCATCGTCACTCTCTCCAGGTCATGGGCCCGCGTAGGCCGCTTCCAGTTCCGCAATATCGATCTTTCGCATCGTCATGAGGGCCATTTGGACCCTTTGTGAGGCAGCGGCATCTCCCCCGCTCATGAGCCTCGGCAGCGCCGTGGGCACGATCTGCCAGTGAACGCCGAAGCGGTCCTTGAGCCATCCGCATCGGCCTTCTTCGCCGCCGTTCGCGATCAAGGCCGACCACAGCGCGTCGGTTTCGCTCTGGTCCGCCGTCAGCACCGATAATGACGAAATGTGGCTGGGCGCGGGGTCGGCGTTGCCGGCAAGCGTCATGCACGGAGCGCCGGCCAGGATGAATTCGACGACCAGCGCCGGGCCGTCCGGTTTGGGCCGCACGATGGTCTCGATGCGACTGTCGGGAAGCAGCGAGACGTAGAAGCTGGCGGCCGCCTCGGCGTCTTCGAGAAACAGGCAGGTTCGAAGCTTCGATGGAGCGGCCTGCGCAGACGAGGGTGTCCCCGCGACGGTCCGTGCAACCTCCTCAAGCTGGCCGGCGGCTGCCTGCCAGCCGGACTCGAAGCCCATCTCGAGGTGTTTGTCACGGTCGGCGGTCGTGGCATGCCGCGCCCCCCAAACCATGCGTGTGGCGCCCTCCGGCGTGTCGCTCAGGTCGACGAAACCGGTCATGAAGGCATCGGCCTTGGGCACGAAGTTCTCTTCGAACGCATCGGTGAATGTCAGGCGCTGACCTGGCACGATCTCGAGCCAGATACCGCAATTTGGGACGCGCTCGCCGTTGGGGCCTTCCATAACCAGATTCATGCGGCCGCCGGGCCGCAGGTCGAAATCGGCTTCCGGTACCGACCACGGGCGGGGACAGAACCATTGCTTGAGCAGGGCTGGCTCCGTCCAGCACCGCCACACCGCCGCACGCGGGGCATCGATCGTGCGTTCAATCTCCAAGGTCATGCCATCTTTTCGAATAGTCACATCGTTCATCGCGAACTCCAGTGCTTGGCCTTGACATTATAATAGTTGATATCAACCTATCGAACGAATTGAGTTGATGTCAACATAGTTCTCATGACAATTCGCGACGACCTGCCCCTCAGTGTAACCCATGAGGTCCGTGACCGGTGCCTGTGCCTGCATCTCCAGCGCGCAGCCCGCGCGATCGGGCGCCATTTCGATGAAGCCTTGAAGCCTGTCGGCCTGACTAACGGCCAGTATTCGCTCCTCGTATCGCTCAACCGCCCGCACGCGCCGAAGATGAACGAGGTCGCCCATCTCCTCGCGCTTGATCGAACCACACTTACGGCCAACCTCAAGCCGCTCCAGCGCCGCGGACTTGTCGACGTGATCCCCGATGCTGCCGATCGCCGCAGCCGGCGACTGGTACTGACGGATGAAGGCAAAGATCTGCTCACAGAGGCCGTGCCGATCTGGCGGGCAACCCACGACGAGATCGACCGGCTGGTCCCTGGCGGCGACACCGCCCGCCTCAAGGCTGACCTGCTCGCGTTGACATTCGGCGAGGTCTCTACGTGACGCGGTTTCCGCATCAGAAAATCCCGGCGGCCGCCCGCTGCGCTTTTGTCGCCTGAGAGATAGCGCTAGGCTGTGAGTTCATTCCCCATTCGCGGAGGCAAGCGTGTTTGTTGATCGCCCGGACGGCAAACTCTTTTATCAGGTCATCGACGCCACGCCTGGTTGGCTGCCTGACCCTGAAACCATCGTCTTCCTGCATGGGGTCGGCGCGGGCGGTGAGTTGTGGGCCGGCTGGTTTCCAGCGCTCGCCGATCGCTACCGCCTCGTCCTGATTGACACGCGCGGCTGCGGCCAGTCGGCTGAAATCGGCAACTACGCCGCCTGGACCCTCGACGGCCTTTCCGACGACGTGCTCGCGGTCGCCGATCATGCGGGCCTTGATCAGTTCCACATCGTCGGCGAATCCGCTGGCGGCACCGCCGTCCTCAATCTCGTCAGCCGTGGCCTCGACCGCATCAAGACGGCAACGACACTCTCGACCGCCCATCGCGGCGGCCAGATCGAGCGCGTCCGCAAATGGCGCGCGGATATCGAGGCGAAGGGCGTCGCCTGGTGGTCCGGTGAGATGATGGATCATCGCTTCCACCCCGGCGCCTTGAGCGAGGCCGAGGCCGCGTTCTTCAAGGCCCGGCAGGACGCCTCCACCGCCGAGGCGCTCCTGCGCAAGGGCGACATCCTGCTCGAGACCGACCTGACGCCCAAACTTGCCGGCATCCGCTGCCCGCTGCTGATGATCCTGCCGGACCGCAGCCCGTTCGTGACGCCCGATATCGGTGTCGAGATCCTCGGCCTCGTGCCGGGTTCGGATCTCGCGATCATCCCGCATTCGAAGCACGGCATCTTCTATTCGCACGCAGCCTTCGCCAGTCACCTCATGCGCGACTTCCTGGCGGGCAACGGTTCCTGAGCGCGTCTACTCGCCGAATGCGCCGCCCCGCCCGGCGCCATCGCGAAACCGCGCCGCACCCGATTGGCCTTCGGCTGCGACCGCGCCGATCCCCTCGGCGAATTCAGCCTTCATTGCATCCGCGAATGAAGCGTCCCACTGCCGGTAGACCGAGGCGCGGTCCGTGTTCATGCAAAGCTGCGGGAACTTGGCAATCTCATGCGCCAGAGCCTCCGCCGCCGCCCGCGACTGCCCAACCGGCACGACGCGGTTGGCAAGGCCCATGCCCATCGCTTCATCGGCCCCCACCGGCCGCCCGGTGAGGATCATGTCGAGCGCGCGGCTCTGCCCGATCAGCCGTGGCAGGCGCACGGTCCCGCCATCGATCAGCGGCACGCCCCACCGCCGGCAATAGACCCCGAATGTCGCGTTTTCCTCGACAACCCGCATGTCGCACCAGATCGCAAGCTCGAGCCCGCCGGCGACCGCATATCCCGAAACAGCCGCGATCACCGGTTTCGAGAGCGCCAGCCGCGACGGACCCATCGGCCCGTCGCCGTCGGCCGTGTAGCGCGCCTTGCGCTCCCCGCTGGCGATCGCTTTCAGGTCGGCCCCGGCGCAGAAGCATCCCCCCGCCCCCCAGAGCACGGCCACCTTCTGCCCGGCGTCGGCGTCAAAGGCGCGGAAGGCATCCGCCAGCATTTCCGCCGTCTCGTTATCGACTGCGTTGCGCACGTCGGGCCGGTTGATGATGATCGTCGTGACGGCGCCATCGCGTTCAACGACGACTTTCGGGTCGGACATGGGCATTTCCTCGGGCTTCTTGCTTGACCATCGGGCCCCGGACCAGTGTGGTGCCCGTGACCGCCTTTTCAGGCAACGAGTATAGTGCGGCCCAAGGGGGAGCCAATGCCAACATCATTCCTGCCCATCTCAGGCTTCGATCTGCCCCGCTTCGCCGGCATCCCGACGTTCATGCGCCTGCCCTATGTGCCGCCGGATCATGCCGATGCCGGCGATGTTGCGATCGGCTTCATCGGCATTCCCTTCGACGGCGCGACGACCAACCGGCCCGGTGCCCGCCACGGCCCGCGCGCGCTGCGTGATGCCTCGACCATGATCCGCCAGATCCACCCGACCCACGACATCAACCCCTTCGAGATGGTCAATTGCGCCGACATGGGCGATGTCGGCGTCAATCCCGTCGACGTTGCAGCCACGCTCGAGCGCACCACCGCCTTCTATGACAAGGTCCACGCCCTCGGCATCCGTCCGATGACGGCTGGTGGCGACCACCTGATGTCGCTCCCCGTCCTGCGCGCGCTGGCCCGCGAACGGCCGCTGGGCATGATCCACTTCGACGCCCATTCCGATCTCTGGGACAGCTATTTCGGCGGCTTCAAGTATGTCCACGGCACGCCCTTCCGCCGCGCCGTCGAGGAGGGACTGCTCGATCCAAAGCGCATCATCCAGATCGGCATTCGCGGCACCATGTCGGACCGCTCCGATGTTGATTTCGCCCAAGCCAACGCCATCCGTCAGGTCCGCATCGAAGAACTGATGGCGCGCGGCCCCGACGACGTGATGGCCGAGGCGCGCGAGATCGTCGGCCAGGACCCGGTCTATGTCTCCTTCGATATCGACGGCATCGACCCGTCGTTCGCACCCGGCACGGGCACGCCCGAGATCGGCGGCTTCACGCCCTTTGAGGCTCAACAGATGGTTCGCCACCTGATGGGCCTCGACATCGCCGGCTGCGATCTGGTCGAAGTCTCCCCACCCTTCGATGCCGCCGGCATGACTTCATGGATCGGCGCGTCGATGATGTTTGAATTGCTCTGCCCGCTCGCCGCCGCTGCATCGCGCGGCGCGGCGTAGTCTCACCCTTTGCCGTGCCCAATCGAGTTCGCTTTACGAACTCGGGGAGCGCACGCGACCCGGCGCTTAGCGCCGCCCCTGCGGCGAGCCCGGCCCGCTGGGCCGTAATAGTCCGCAATCCCCTCTCCTTCGGCGGCGCAGCCGCCGGGGAGCGCACGCGACCCGGGCCTTAGGCCCGCCCCCGCGGAGGCCCAAGCGAAGCGAGGAACAGCCGTGAGCGAAATCAACCAGCCGTGAGCGAAATCAACTCCATCAACTCCTACCCCTCGATCCGCACCAGTACCGGCCGCGCGCCGCCTGCCGTAGCGCCGTCGTCATCCGAGACGATCACGTCGAACCCGGCCACCCGGCCTTCGCCGTTGTGGACGAAGACGATTGCGCCGGCGTTGATGTCGGCTTGGGTGAATTTCTGGATCGCAGCCCGGCTCTCGTCGGCTCTGGCGAGATAACCGTTGAGCATGCCGGAGGCGGTATAGGTCAGCGCGGTCGCGGCATCGTCGGCATCCGTCGCGTTGAGATCGCTCGGCGTGATCTGAACCATGTCGCCGCGCGCCACCACGAGTTCGAAATCGCCGGCGAGCTCAGGCGGCACGTTGCGGGCATCGGCCGTGAAGTGGCCGCCGTACTCGATGGCGATCTGCCCGTAGCTGATGCGCCCGACCACGTCGCCGGTGCTCGTGATCGAGAGCAGTTTCTGCACCGTCGCCTCACCGCGAAGCTGCCCGTGGATGACCGCCTCATCGACCTTGAGACTACCTTTGAATTCGCCCGTTGGCCCGATCACCAGCTTGCGCGTGACGATCGTCCCTTCGACCTGGCCGTTGATTTCGACGAGGTTGCCACCCCGGATCTGGCCGATGAACTGATCACCGGCAGCGATGACCATGTCTCTGTTCAATGCGTTCAACGTGCGAACCCTTTACTCGACGCCCCGGCCGGTCGCCGCGCCCATCGGCGTCCGGTGGTGGCGTTACGCGCCTTTACCTCGCTCCGCGCACAAGGCGTCGCAAAGCAGGCAGCACAATGGCCTACAGTCAATCAGCATTGTGTCGTAGCCGGATAATCCCGGTCGAGCGAGGCAAAAAAGGGGCTGCAAGGGCGCTACTGCGGCCCGAACACCGTCGCAGCCGCCAACGCCGTGACGGAAATCGCGATAATCCAGAGCGCAATCCGTCCCCAAATCCCCTGCTGGCGCTCATTGACGGCGATCCGCCGGATCGTCTCGTCATCGAGCCGGATGCCGGTATCCGCCATCTGCGCCAGCGAATGGCCGGCCCGTTCCGCTTCTGCGATCAGGCGCGGCGCTTCCGTGATCAGGCGTCCGATCACGTTGGCCCCCTCGCCGGCATCCTTGAGGCGTCCGGCAACGCCGTAGGTCTTTTCCACCCAGTCCTTCGCCACCGGCTCTGCCGCCGTCCACATGTTGATGTTCGGGTCCAGCGACCGGGCGACGCCTTCCACGATCACCATGCTCTTTTGCAGCATGATGAGTTCGGGCCGGGTCTGCATGTCGAACACATCCGTATAGGCGAAGAGCTGCCCGAGCAGGTCCGCCATCGAGATTTCATCAGCCGTACGGCCGTGGATCGGCTCTCCGATCGCGCGCATCGCCTGAGCGAACACGGCAACGGGGTGATGCGGCGGCACGTAGCCGGCGTCGAAATGGACCTGGGCGGCCTGCATATAGTCGCGCGTAATCAACCCGTTCAGAATCTCGGCGAGATAGCGCCGCTCCATCCGCCCGAGCCGGCCCATGATGCCGAAATCGACCGCGACCACATTGCCGGCCGGGTCAACGAACAGGTTGCCCTGGTGCATGTCGGCATGAAAGAAGCCGTCGCGCATCGCGTGGCGCAGAAAACTTCGAATGACCGTCAGCCCAAGCGCCTGGAGATCGTGTCCCTGTTCCTTGAGCGCGTCGCGGTCGGAAATCGGGATGCCGTCGATCCACTCAAGCGTCATCATCCGCTTGGCGGTCCGCCGCCAGTCGACGGTTGGAACGCGGAACTTGCCACCGTCGAGTTCAGCATCATCGACGATGTTGTCGGCCATTTCCGAGATCGCGGCGGCCTCCAGCCGCAAGTCCATCTCGAGTTCCGTTGTCCGCTTGAGCGTATCGACCACGGCAACCGGCCGAAGCCGCCGCGAAGGTGGATGCGCCCATTCGATCAGGCGGGCGGCGAAATAGAAGCTGTCGAGATCATGGCGGAAGCGCCGCTCGACTCCGGGCCTCAGGATCTTGACGGCAACTTCCCGCTCGCCGGTTTCCGTGGCAACCGTCGCCTTGTGGACTTGCGCAATCGAAGCAGCCGCAATCGGTGGCCCGAACGACGTGAAATGGTCCTCCAGCCGCCCCCCGAGCGCGTCTTCGACCGCCCGTCGCGCTTCCGCCATCGAAAACGGCTTGAGGCTGTCCTGGAGATGCCGCAGGTCCTCGGCCGTCTCCTGGCCGATGACGTCCGCCCGCGTCGCCATGAACTGCCCGAGCTTGATGTAGCTCGGCCCAAGCTTGGTGAACGCCGCGCTGATCCGCTGCTCGCGCGGCTCCCGCGCCCGGAACGGCCACGTCACCACCCGCACCGGCCATGTTGCCATCTGCCCGATCTTGAGCAGCAAGGGGACTTTCTGCCCCTTCGGCACCAACCGCACGCCGTATTGCGCAAACACGAAGCCCGCGCGGGCGAGGCGGAACAGGTTGGCGATTGAAGTTGCCATGGGGCTCCAGATGGGACGGGGACGGCTTGACAAGGTGCTGGCGGCCATCGCGGCGCGACCTGCCGCGCGAACCGGCATCCCTTATGCCGGAACGCGTCGCATGACGGAAGGCGGCGTCGACGCCTCGGTGAACAGTTTCATAGCCTCCAGGCCGCAAAAGTGGGCCGATGGCAATGAAACTACGTGCGCCAGCCGCTGTGGATTGCCGCGACACCGCCGGTCAGGTTGCGATAGGAAACCCGCGAGAAGCCCGCCGCCCGGATCATCGCGGCAAAGGTCTCCTGGTCCGGGAACTTGCGAATGCTTTCAACGAGATAGCGATAGGACTCTTCATCTCCTGCCGCCAGCCGGCCGAGCCGCGGGATAATCTCGAAGGAATGGAAATCGTAGATCCGGTCGAGGATCGGCACGTCCACCTGTGAAAACTCCAGGCACAGGAACCGCCCGCCGGGCTTCAGCACCCGGTAGGCCTCTCGGAGTGCGGCGTCGATGTGCGTCACATTTCGAATGCCGAACGCGATGGTATAGGCATCGAACGCGCCGTCCGCGAATGGAAGCGCTTCGGCGTTGCCTTCGATGAGTTCGATACGCTCCGCGAGACCCGCGTCATTGACGCGGCGCTGGCCGACGTCGAGCATCTCGGGGCTGATGTCGCAGATCACGGCGGTGCATCCGGCCCCGCCGCGCCGGATCGCCCGGAGTGCGACATCGCCGGTCCCGCCCGCAACGTCGAGAAGGCGAAACGGACGATCGGATTTCGGTGGCCCGAGCTGCGTGACGAAATCGTCTTTCCAAAGCCTGTGCAACCCACCCGACATCAGGTCGTTCATCAGGTCGTAGCTTTCCGCCACGCTCGAGAACACGCGGTTGACCAACCCCTGGCGCTCGTCTTCAGCGACGTCACGGTAGCCGAAGGAGTGGGTGGCGGCCCCATCGGAAGTCTTGTTCGGATCTTGGCTCATGCCACCACTCATAGCGCAGCCCGCACGCCTTTGCTACGCGGCCAGCCGCGCGGCCTTAAGGCGCGTTTTCCAGCAGTGTTCCCAAGGGCAAGTCGCGGCAACGCGGGGGTCGCCGGCGATCTGCGTCAGGCCTGCGTATTGAGCACGAAAATGATCCCGCCGATCGAGGCAATCCACCACGCAATGCAAAGGAACGCCACGAGGCGACCCTTGCGCCAGCGGAGATTTGCTTGGTCATCGGATTCCGCCATATACGACATCGATTGTCCTCCATGCGCAGCCGCGCTTTTTGGTGAGCACGCGAGGAGGGCGGCGATCCGGCCCGTGCGGCCGGGCGCGCGATGGCACGGTCGATGGGGCACCGGAAAGATGGGTCGCAACAACGGCCGAGGGGCCGAAACGGGCGACGCGCGCACTGGTCTCACAGCTCAAATGCTTGGATAAGCCAGTTCAGGCGACCGTTTCCGGGCGTCGGGAACTCTCGGTTCAGGTGTTACGTCACGAAAGACGCACAGACGTCCGTTCACCCGCGTAAGGAGGACGCGCGCCATCCAAATTGGCAACGCACCGACGCGCTCATTGTCCCGCCCCGCATGGCGATTTGGCAAGCACTTTTCGCAAATCGGCCTCAAACGGTTCCTTTGAAATGCCTTTGACGGCGCCTTTTCGGCCTGAACGAGCGGCGGAAGCCAAGCCATTCGACGCCGTGGATAGCGCGCTTTTTGAAACGGAATTGTTTCCATCTGCGCTTGAAACGATCTAAGCCATCGAACCGCGCCAGCTAGCGAGTTTGCCCAAAATGCCCGAACTGCCCGAAGTCGAAACCGTCCGCCGGGGCCTCGAGCCGGTGATGGTGGGCCGCCGCCTGGTGCGCGTCGAACAGCGCCGGCCTGACCTGCGCTTTCCCCTGCCCGAGCGTTTCGCCGACCGCCTGTCCGGCCGCCGCGTCGAGCGCCTCGCCCGCCGCGCCAAATATCTCATCGCCGACATCGAGGGCGGTGAGGCGCTGATCATGCACCTCGGCATGAGCGGCCGCTTCACGATCGTCCCGCCCGCGCCTCAGCCCCTGTCGTCGTCATCGCCGGCGGACGAGGCGAGCGAAAGCCTGGGCGAGTTCGTCCACGACACCGGTGCACTGCCCGCGCACGACCATATCGTCTTCCATTTCGAGGATGGCGCGCGCGTCACCTACAACGATCCCCGCCGGTTCGGCTTCATGGATCTCGTCGGCGCAGAGACCGTCGAGACCTGCCGTCATTTCGCGCACATGGGCGTCGAGCCCTGGGCAACGCCCTCCATGAGAGCTTATCTGGCAACGCGCGCCAGGGGCCGCACGACGGACCTCAAGGCCTTTCTGCTCGATCAGCGCCACATCGCAGGCCTTGGCAATATCTACGTCTGTGAGGCGCTCTACCGTGCCCGCCTCAGCCCGAAGCGGGCGGCGGGCTGCCTCGCCGACCGCAACGGCCGCCCCACCGCGCGCTGCCGCCGCCTTGTCCCTGAGATCCGCGCCGTTCTCGCCGACGCGATCGAGGCCGGCGGCTCGACGTTGCGCGACTATCGCGCGGCCGACGGCGCGCTCGGCTATTTCCAGCATGCCTTCAAGGTCTACGGCCGCGAGGGCGACGCTTGCCTCACGCCCGGCTGTCAGGGCATGGTGCGCCGGATCACGCAGGCTGGCCGCTCGACCTTCTTCTGCAGCCGCTGCCAGCGCTAACTTTCCCTGAAAGACCGGACGACACCCGATGACTTATGAAAACATCCTCGTCGAGACCCGTGGCAACGTCGGCCTCATCACGCTGAACCGCCCCGAAGCCCTCAACGCGCTGAACAGTGCCCTGATCGAGGACCTCTACCAGGCCCTCGAAGCCTTCGAGGCAGACGCCGACATCGGCTGCATGGTCCTGACGGGATCAGAAAAGGCCTTTGCCGCTGGCGCCGACATCAAGGAAATGCAGTCGCGCGACTACATGGACGTCTACATGTCGGACTTCATCGCGCGCTGGGAGCGTGTCGGCCAGACCCGCAAGCCGATCATCGCCGCCGTCGCCGGCTTCGCCCTGGGCGGCGGCTGCGAGATGGCGATGGCGTGTGATTTCATTCTCGCCGCCGACACGGCAAGGTTCGGCCAGCCGGAAATCAAGCTCGGCGTCATGCCGGGGGCCGGTGGCACGCAGCGCCTGACCCGCTTTGTCGGCAAGTCGAAGGCCATGGAAATGTGCCTGACCGGCCGCATGATGGACGCCGATGAGGCCGAACGCGCAGGCCTCGTCTCACGCATCGTACCAGCCGATCAGTTGATCGATGAAGCCATCAAGACGGCCCAGAAGATCGCCGATATGTCGCGTCCGATCGCGATGATGACCAAGGAAAGCGTCAATCGCTCTTACGAGACGACACTTGCCGAAGGCATTCGCTTCGAGCGCCGCGTCTTCCATTCGATGTTCGCGACCGAGGACCAGAAGGAAGGCATGTCGGCCTTCGCCGACAAGCGCAAGGCGGATTTCAAGAACCGCTGAGCGGCCATTTTGCCGTCACGGTCAGGATCGCCTGCGAAGCTCCCCGAGCACCGCCATCGCGGAAAGCGTGAAGATCGCAATGCCGCCGGCGATGAAGATGATGTTGGCGGCCCAGTCGCGTCCGTGTGTCTCGACCTTGCCGGACATGAGCAGCAGGGCAACGCCGCCAAGCGCGGCCAGCCCCTGCGCCCCCGTCACCCATCGCATCAGGGCGATCGCCTGCGGTTCGCTGAACGGCGAGCCAGGCTGTTCGCGCCGCTGGGCATAGGCCAGGATGCCACCGCCGATCAGCAGCATCGCCGCGCCGTACTGCCAGGCATGCTGCCAGGAAAGGTCGGTGAGGTAGTAGGACGCAAGCATCGCGAGCCCGCACCACGCCCAGACCGCCGCCAGCAGGCGCGCGAAGCTGAGGGCGAACGCCTCCCTGTCATCGACCGCCCGGCTCGCGTGCCAGACACGCCCGCCGACCACGACGACCGTCGCCAGAAACAGCGCGCCGCCCGTGTAGCTCAGCGCCATCCGCTCACTGGCGGCCCCCGTCACCATCAACGCGACCGCCGCCCCGAGCCCGACCCAGAGCATATTGCCGTCGAGAATACCCTCCTCGCGGTCAATCATGTCGATCTGCTGTGAGGTTTGCCGACCTGGAGCGCATAAGCACTGATCGCCCCAATCGCGATGGCGCCGAAAAAGAAGATGTTGTTGGCCGCCCAGTCGCCATGGCGCGGCTCCAGGAAGCGGGTCATTTTCCCGTCAATCAGGAGGCCGACCACAACCAGGATCATCCCGAACAACTGGCCCCAGGCGAGATAGCGCCCGATCTTCAAGAGGGCTTCGTCTTCCTTGCCCTCGTCCGCGTCGCGCTGGAGTAGCTTGGCAAAGAAGAGGCTGGCTGCCGCCAGGATGACGAAGGCGACGAAGAACGTCATCCATTCGCGCCATGCGACAACACCGGACCCGTAGCTGATCGCGAGGCCGAGCGCCCCCCAGGCCCACACGTACCCCATGAAGCGCGCCGTCTGCGCCGCGACGGCCGGCCGCGAACCGCCCGCCTCCACGGTCTGACGCGTATCGCGTATCGCCACCAGAGCGAAAACGATCGCCATCACTGCGGCAATCGCCATATGTACGTACGCCATCGACGGCGTGGCCGCCTTCATCGCGGCCGTAATGACCAGCAGCGCGACGCTGATGGCTATGCTCGACATCCAGAAAATCATAGCGACAAGGTCCCATAGATCGGCGGCGATCGAACGTCGTCCGCCTGGCACAAAACCGGCGTCCAGCCTGTCGGTCGCCGGTTGTGCGCGTAAGAGGCAATCATGGTGCGCATCAAATGCGACCGGTTCTGATCTTTCATCATTCGTTAACGCTTCTGTCCAGGTATCCCGACACTGCCGTGATTTGGGCCGTTTGGTCGAGACCTCTCGCGCCATGTCGCCACGGCACCGGGTACTCACGCGGGCGTCTGGGACGAAGGACAGCCGTCCGGCGAATTCGCCACAGCCGTGATCTAACCGTTGACCGCGCGAGGCCGGGCGGTTAATAGTCTCGGCACAGCCGCCCTGGGCCCTGCCCCGGGCGGTCATTTCATTGGCAGCGGCTTCCCTCCCGAGAGCCCCCGGCCGACAGGTCAGGGTCCGGTGGGCAGCGCGCCACGAAATCAAGCCAATTCTCAGATCTCCACGTTTGCCGAAGGAAAACGAACGACATGGCGAATACGTCATCAGCCAAAAAGGCCATGCGCCAGGCAGCCCGCCGCACCGCGGTCAACAAGACGCATCGGACCCGTATGCGCTCGGTTGTCCGCCAGGTTGAAGAAGCGATTGCCGCCGGCGATCAGGAAGCCGCCGCAGCAGCCTTCAAGCGTGCTGAGCCTGTCGTCATGCGCACCGGCCAGAAGAACGTGATCCACCGCAACACCGCCAGCCGTAAGGTCTCCCGCCTCGCGCAGCGCATCAAGTCGATGCAGGCGGCCGGCTGATCAAGCCCGATGAGGCCCTGGCAACCTGTGCCAGGCCACCAGTCCCTCGCTATTGGGACATGTCCGATCCGGCCGTTCGGCCGGATCCGCACCGCGACCCCCATGATGCCGCGATCCTCGCTATGATGGCCTTCTCGAACGATAAGCGGCCATTGCGCCGCCACGAGGCCTGAACGCCGCCGGCCACGGACCGGCCGGATCGCACGTCGCGCCCATCACACCACCTGGACCAGCTTCCACGTTTCGCGACGGCATTCGCCCTGCGCCCGCCCGTCCGAGCCAGATGCGCGTGCCAGAAAGCGGGTGCCAGAAAGCGCGTGCCAGGAATCCTTGTCACTGCCATTCATGTCACCGCCATCCGTCAGACGCCGGCGTCTGCCGCGCGCCGCGCGCCGTTTTCGCACGGCCTCACCAGTCCGTCGCGCAACCCCATTGAGGTCCTGCCCGAAGTGCTGCGAGGTCCAAAGCCGGGCCGCACAAGCACTTCACGCCCCGCTGTTGCCAAGCTGTCACAATTGGACCCGGAAAAGCCGTGTGGAGTGACATCAGTATGAAGAAATAACTATTTGATAATATTTAGAAATAGGCAAGATTTAGCGGCAGTTTTTCAGCGCTGTGACGATCCTCTGGCGCCAAAAAAGATACAGCCTCAGAGCGCAGTGTCGGAGCGGACCAACGTTCTCCACATGCGCCTGGCTTCTCCACAAGCCACTGTTTCGTGGGAGCTAATTCATGTTCACGTCGCGAGCACCCTCTAAGGGGTTCTCCTGACTCGGCTTTTCGTTCCGCTCCCGCCGCCTCATGTTCGCTCTCTGGGCCTATTGAGAATCCCATTAACCTGTGGTTAATCCTTTCTCAGGAAATGCGGGGACCGGACCTCAAGCGCACCGAGTTTTCTGCCCTGGGCAGAGCGGTCGTTGGTTCGGAGCGAACAGTGGATTGAGGGGGTAAAACCTCTTCTTAATCGAGTCACCGTTCGCAATTGTAATGCGTAAGTTGCAGCATTTCTACACGGCTCTCCGGGCAACCGGCGGGCACGATGTGCCGCTTGTTCTGAGCGGTACTGCGTATGAGCTGGCTTAGCCGGGGTAGGCTTTGCACAAAGCTCTTGAAGTTGTGGGAGGCGCATTGCGTGAATCGACGGGATAATTGTGACCAGAAACCGCTGAGGGCGTTAAGCGGTGGTCATCGACGGAAAACCAGACAATTGAAGGTTCCACCAAGCCGGACAGAGGGCGTCTGCGGCAGTGGAGCCATGCGGCCAATCGATCGAACGGCGATCGGGGATTGGTTGCATCCAGGCAGCGCCCGCCGCGCGTCATAGACGAACGGCAGGCTTGTCTGGCGCGTTGAACGCTTAGGTCGTTCAAGGCGGATGCAGGTGCCGTTTAAGCGGCATCTTTCGAAGGTCCCAAAACTGACAACGCACACCCAGGCTGCGACGCGGCAGGGGAACGGCGAGGTGCGTTCTAAGCCAGTCCAGGGACGGGAGCATCGCGACAGCACCGGGGGATTCGGGTGCACGCAGGCTCAAGCGAATTTAGCGGGGAAAACCAATGAGTAATGACAACAAGAACGGCTCGGAATTCAATCTGACGGAGTACGGCATCGAGCGGCCGGTGGCCGCCCCGGCCGAAACCAGCCGCGCGGCCAAGCCGGCCAAGGGGGAAGCCCCCTCGATCAAGGCATCGAAGAACAAGATCGCAGCGATCCTGCGCGCCCGGCTCGGTGATGAAGTCTACAATAGCTGGTTTGCATCGCTCGATTTTGACCGCATCGACGGCGAAACCATCCATGCGACCGTGCCGGTCAAGTTCCTGCGCAGTTGGATCCAGAACCACTATCTGGATGATGTGCTGGCTGCCTGTCAGACCGAGTTTCCGGCCGCCGAGCGCATTGAGATTTCCCTGCGCCAGCCAAACGGCCCCAAGCCGGTCGCACAGAACGATACCGAAGCCAGTGGCGAGCGGGGACAAGCCAGCGACACGGCGCAGCCCTCGCTTGGCGCGCTACCCTCACAGGCCGCCTGGCCACCCGCCATTCTCGCAGGCGGCGACCTGCCCCCGCGCGCGCCGACCCAGGCTGCGGGCTTCGAAGGCTCGCCCCTCGACCCGCGCCTCACGTTCGAGAGCTTCATTGTCGGCGCCGCCAACCGCATGGCGCATGCCGGCGCCAGCCAGGTCGCTGAAACGATTTTCTCAGAGAGCCGCGGCTTCAACCCGCTCTACATCCACTCAGCGGTTGGCCTCGGCAAAACCCACCTGCTCCAGGCAGTTGCCTGGGAGGTGCGTCGGCGCATGCCGCAGGCCCAGATTCTCTATCTGACGGCGGAGCGCTTCCGCTATTCCTTCGTCGAAGCGCTGCAGTCCAAGGAGGCGATGGCCTTCAAGGATCGCTTTCGTTCGATCGACATGTTGCTGATCGACGATCTTGAGTTCATGCACGGCCAGCACACCGAACAGGAATTCGAGCACATCATCAACGCGCTGCTCGACGGCGGCCGCCAGGTCGTCGTGGCGTCGGCCCGCCCGCCGAACCAGATTGAAAAGCTCAACGAGCGCATGCGCAGCCGTCTTCAGCGCGGCCTCGTCACCGAACTGATGGCGCCGGATTACGAGCTGCGCCTCAAGATCCTCGATCGCCGCATCCAGGAAAAGCGCCAGCAGGATCCCTCCTTCGAGATTTCGCGGGACGTCATCGAGCTCCTCGCCGAGCGCCTGACGGAAAATGGCCGCGAGCTCGAAGGCGCGACCGCCAGGCTTTACGCGCACTGGCAGTATCTCCACGCACCGATCACCCGCGAAACGGCTGAAACAGTCGTGCGCGACCTGTTCCAGGGCGGCGCCGAGCAGCGCCGTGTTCGCATCGAGGAAATCATCAAGACGGTCTCACGCCACTTCGGTGTGTCCAAGCCGGACATCCTCTCGCAGCGCCGCCATCGCTCGGTCGTCTGGCCCCGTCAAATCGGCATGTATCTGGCGAAACAGCTGACCGCCCGTTCGCTGCCCGAGATCGGCCGCCGCTTCGGAAATCGTGACCATACAACCGTACTCCACGCGATCCGTAAGATTGACCGGGAACTCGAGGGCAACCCGCGCCTGCGCGACGAGCTCGAAGAACTGAAGAAGATGCTCAATACCTGATGTGTTGAACTGAGCTGAAAAACCAACGAGTTAGAGCTGGTGCCGGACGGCGGTGTACCGCCTGCGGCAGGCTCTGGCTCCAAGCGTTGACGCAGCTGACCGGGCCGCGTTTGGGGCGCCTGGCCTGCCGGTGAAACAGCTGGCCGGCCGTGGCGCCCCATTCTTGTGCGCCAAGCCCCGTCCCGCGCCGCAGCATGGTCCGCCAACTGGCGCTTGCATGCACAATGATTTTGCCCCAAGTTGCGCCCCCTATCCGAATCAGGTCCGTAGATGTTCGGCTCTTTACGGGGGCGAATGAAGGTTGGCCTCGGATTGTGCCGGTCGGGCATTGGGCCTCTTGAGTGACATGGAACAGGCCCGAACGGCGTTGTTTAGGTTTTCTGTGGGGTTGCGGCTGTTTTTGCCTCGATGTCTGGCTGCTGAACCGGCCGGGCCAGTGGGACGGCAGCGACCTCGTTGGGGGCGGCGCGCGGCGCTTCCATACCCATCGTTCAACACTTGTCGTATCGGGACGGATAATGCAGCTGGTCATCGAACGGGGCGAACTTCTCAAGTCACTCGGCCATGTCACGAGCGTCGTCGAGCGGCGCACCACCATCCCGATCCTGTCGAACGTCCTCCTCCAGGCCCACGGCGGCATGCTGCGCTTCAATGCAACCGATCTCGAGCGCGAGGTTGTCGAGCAGACCGAAGCCGACATTTCACAAGATGGCGCCATCACCGTGCCGGCCCACCTGCTGCATGACATTGTGCGCAAGCTGCCCGATGGTGCACAGGTCCAGATCAGCCGCGATGCCGAACGTGAGCGCGTGACGCTGTCGTCCGGCCATTCACGCTTCGCGCTCCAGTCGCTCCCGGCAGAAGACTTCCCCGACCTCGCCGCAGGCGAAATGAGCCATGAGTTCACGATGCCGGCGCACGATCTCAAGCGCCTCATCGAAAAGACGCGGTTCGCGATCTCGACCGAAGAAACCCGCTACTATCTGAACGGCATCTTTTTCCACGCCGCCGAAAGCAGTGAAACGGGCCGGCCCGCGCTGCGCGCCGTCGCAACCGACGGCCACCGCCTCGCCCACATCGAGCTGGACCTGCCGGACGGCGCCGCCGGCATGCCGGGCGTCATCATTCCCCGCAAGACCGTGCACGAACTGCACCGCCTCCTCGAAGACGGCGGCACCGAGGTGCGGATCGGGATTTCGCCCGCCAAGGTGCGCTTCCAGATCGGCAAGATCACCCTCACCTCCAAGCTGATCGACGGCACCTTCCCGGACTATGCCCGCGTCATTCCGCAAAACAACGACAAGGAACTGCGCGTCTCGAACGCTGAGTTCATTTCCGCCGTCGACCGCGTCTCCACCGTCGCCAGCGAACGCGGCCGCGCCGTCAAGCTGGCGATCGAGAAAGACAAGCTGACCCTGTCGGTCAACAACCCCGAAGGCGGCAGCGCCACCGAGGAACTTGACGTCGGCTATGAGGCCGAACCCCTCGAGATCGGCTTCAATGCGAGATATCTGCTTGATATCGCGGGCCAGCTCGAAAGCGATCAGGCCGTCTTCCGCCTCGCAGACCCGGGCTCGCCGACCATGGTGCGTGATAGTGACGACGACGGTGCGCTCTATGTGCTGATGCCGATGCGGGTGTGATGAACGCGCCGCATCCGTCCGTCTGGATCGAGCGGCTGACGCTCACGAGCTTCAGGAACTACCCTGGCCTGACGCTCGAAACCGGTCCGGGTCCGGTCGTCCTTTACGGCGCCAATGGCGCTGGCAAGACCAATCTCCTGGAAGCGGTCTCGATGCTCTCGCCCGGCCAGGGCCTGCGCCGCGCGACGTTTGCCGAAATGGCACGCCACCGCGCCACGGGCGAATGGGTGGTCGCAGCCCGCATCAACCGTCATGGCATCGCGATGGACGTCGGCACGGGCCTCAAGGCCGGCGTCACCCACTCCCGGCCGAGCGCGCGCCAGGTCCGTATTGATGGCGAGACACAGTCGAGTTCGGGCGCGCTCGCCGACATCATCGAGATCGCCTGGCTGACCCCGGCCCTCGACGGTCTGCTAACCGGCCCCGCCGCCGAACGCCGCCGCTATCTTGATCGCCTGATCCTGTGCTTTGATCCCGGCCACCGCACCCGCTCAGGCCATTTCGAGCGCGCCATGCGCCAGCGCAATCGCCTCCTCGAAGAGGCAAATCGCGATGGGGCGCTCTTCGATGGGCTCGAAAAGGTCATGGCTGAAGCAGGCGCCGCGATCGCCGCGGCGCGCTGCGATGCGGTCGCCGCCCTCAACGCCGTCTGGCAGCGCCGTTATCTGCGCTGGCCCGCCTCGCCCTTCCCATGGGCCACGGCCCGCCTTGAAGGCACGTTGGAAGAGCAGCTCTTCGAGGGTGCGCCCGCGGTCGATGTCGAAGACGACTACGCCCGCAGGCTCGCAGACAGCCGCGAGCGCGATCGGGCGGCGGGACGGACGCTGATCGGCCCCCACCGCGCCGATCTGCATCTCACCCACGGCCCCAAGGACATGCCTGGCCGGCTCTGTTCGACCGGCGAGCAGAAAGCGCTGCTGATCGGCTTGATACTGGCGCATGCTGAACTCTCCGCGGCCCGTCGCGACGGCGCGCCCATCCTCCTGCTCGATGAGATCGCAGCCCATCTCGACGGTGATCGCAGGCAGGCACTCTACGACGAATTGGTCCACCTCGGCACGCAGGCCTGGATGACGGGAACCGATCGCTCGGCCTTTTCAGGCCTTGAGGGACGGGCTGGTTTTTTCCATGTCGAAGACGGCGCTGTAACGCCCGTATGACGCCCGCGCGGTGCTGTTTTGAGGCGATTTCTCGCGCTCTCGCGATGAGATCAATAAGTCATTGAATTATAGGCGAAAAAAACGTCGAAAAAATCCTCTTGAACAATGTTTACGACGGGCGGATTTGCGCCGTTTGTGCTACTTTGAGTCTGGTCTCGAATAACCACCCAGAAGGCATCCGATGAGCACGCCCGAACCGGCTCCGAATAACGGCAAGAATTCCTATGGCGCTCAGAACATCAAGGTGCTGAAAGGCCTCGATGCCGTGCGTAAGCGCCCCGGCATGTATATCGGCGATACCGACGACGGCTCCGGCCTTCACCACATGGTCTACGAAGTCGTCGACAACGCGATTGACGAGGCGCTGGCCGGCTACGCGAGCGAGGTCAACGTCATCCTCAACCCGGACGGCTCCTGTACGGTCAACGACAACGGCCGCGGCATCCCCGTCGACATCCACGAGGAAGAAGGCATCTCGGCTGCCGAAGTCGTGATGACCCAGCTTCACGCCGGCGGCAAGTTCGCCGAGGGCGATGACGACAACCCCTACAAGGTCTCCGGCGGCCTCCATGGCGTCGGCGTGTCCGTCGTCAACGCCCTGTCGGTGTGGCTCGAACTGCGCGTGTGGCGCGACGGCAAGGAACATTTCATCCGCTTCAAGGACGGCGTCGCGGAAGCGCCTCTCGAGATCGTCGGGCCGGACAACGGCCGCACCGGCACCGAAGTCACGTTCCTGCCAAGCGTCGAGACATTCCACAACGTCACCGACTTCGACTACGACACACTCGAACATCGCCTGCGCGAACTGGCGTTCCTCAATTCCGGCGTGCACGTGATCCTGACCGACAACCGGCATGCCGATCAGCGCCGCGATGACATGGTCTACGAGGGTGGCCTCGGCGCCTTTGTCGAATATCTCGACCGCTCGAAGCAGGGCTTGCTCGAAGCGCCGGTGATGATGACGGGTGACAAGGACGGCGTCACCGTCGAAACCGCCTTGTGGTGGAACGAGAGCTACCACGAGAACGTGCTCTGCTTCACCAACAACATCCCGCAGCGTGACGGCGGCACCCACATGGCCGGCTTCCGCGGCGCCCTGACGCGGATCATCAACCGCTACGCCGAGGAAAGCGGCCTTGCGAAGAAGGAGAAGGTGTCGATCACCGGCGATGATGCCCGTGAAGGCCTCACCTGCGTCCTCTCCGTGAAGGTGCCCGACCCGAAATTCTCGAGCCAGACCAAGGACAAGCTGGTCTCCTCCGAGGTCAAGCCGATCGTCGAGAACGTCGTCGCCGAACAACTCTCGATCTGGTTCGAGGAACACCCGAAAGAGGCCCGCGCGATCGTCTCCAAGGTGTTCGAGGCCGCCGCCGCCCGCGAGGCAGCCCGCAAGGCACGCGAACTGACGCGCCGCAAGGGCGCCCTCGACATGGCCAACCTGCCCGGCAAGCTGGCCGAATGCCAGGACCGCAACGCCGCCAACACCGAACTCTTCATCGTCGAGGGGGATTCGGCCGGCGGCTCGGCCAAGCAGGCCCGCGACCGCCACTTCCAGGCCGTCCTGCCGATCCGCGGCAAGATCCTGAACGTCGAGCGCGCCCGCTTCGATCGCATGCTTTCAAGCCAGGAAATCGGCACGCTGATCACGGCGCTCGGCACCGGCATCGGCCGCGACGACTTCAATCTCGAAAAGCTGCGCTATCACAAGATCATCATCATGACGGACGCCGACGTCGATGGCGCCCATATCCGCACGCTGTTGCTGACGTTCTTCTATCGCCAGATGCCGGAACTGGTCGAAGGCGGCCACCTCTACATCGCCCAGCCACCGCTCTATAAGGTCGCCAAGGGCAAGTCCGAGACCTACCTGAAGGACGAGCGCGCGCTCGAAGACTACCTCATCGATGTCGGCATCAATGACACCAAGCTCGTGCTCTCGACGGGCGAGGAGCGCGCCGGCCAGGATCTGCGCGCCATCGTCGAGGAGGCCCGCATTGTCTCGCGCACGATCGACGATCTCCACTCGCGCTATAACCGCTTCGTCGCCGAGCAGGCCGTCATCGGCGGCGCCTTCGCACCCGATCTGATGCTATCGGCCGAGCGCGCAAACGAGGTCGCAACCGAAATCGCAAGGCGTCTCGATGCCGTCTCCGAAGAAACGGAGAAGGGATGGGAAGGCCGCTTCGGCAATGACGGTTTCGCCTTTAAACGCGAAGTGCGCGCCGTCACCGAGGTCCACATGCTGGATCGTGCCCTCCTCGGCTCGCAGGAGGCGCGCCGTCTCCATGCGCGTCATGAAAGCCTGCTCGAGACCTATCCCGGCCCGGCGATCCTCTACCGCAAGGACGCCACGGAGATCATCAACGGCCCGCGTGGCCTGATGAAGGCTGTGTTCGATGCGGGCCGCAAGGGCCTCGCCCTCCAGCGCTACAAAGGTCTGGGCGAAATGAACCCCGAACAGCTTTGGGAGACGACGCTCGACCGGGAGAGCCGAACCCTGCTTCAGGTCAAGGTCGGAGACCTGGCAGAGGCCGATGAGATCTTCTCCAAGCTGATGGGCGACGTGGTCGAGCCGCGCCGCGAATTCATCCAGGCAAACGCCCTCACCGCGAGCGTTGACGTCTAAGGTCGTCGAGCCGCTCGATCTGGCGTTCGCGGTCACGGCGCACGCGCTCGTTGGTATCGAGCGCGCGATCCTGGCCGCGCTGATGCCCCTGCCGCATGCGGTTGCGGAAGTTGTCCATTTGGCGCCGCGCGTTTTGCCGGTCGGCGGCCGCGCCATGGTCGATTCCGACCTGCGGCCTCATCTGTGCCTGTGCCGGCAGGGCGGCAACGGTCATCGCGCTGGCCGCCATGGCGCAGACAAGCCAGGCCACGATCGCCGGCGCAAGGCTCACCCGCGCTACGCCGCTGCATCCGCCGGTCAGCCCGTAAGTGGCGGTGATGTTCCGCCATTTGGAAAATCGTTTCATCGTTCCGCCGTCCTGGGTGTGCTACGTGAAGCTGGACAACTGCCGGTGGCTTCCGTTCCATAGCCGGAAAGTGCTGGCCGCGCGCGTCGCGCCAGACCGTCTTGAGCTGGATGTAGTGGGTCCGGCCTTAAATATCCAGCGAGGGGGCATGCATGAGCATTATTGGGGCGATATTCCGGGCCGGCGGAATTATCCTGTTTTCACTTCTGCTTGGCGCCATCGCGCTGGCCTATGTGGGCGTCGAACACCCCGGCTATCTGGATGTCATGCTCGACACCGCCAGCGACTTCAAGAACTGGCTCCTCGCCCATAGCGCCCTTGAGACCAAGTACAACGTCTGGGTAAAGTTCCTGATCCAGGAGCAGCAGTTCGTCTTCATGTTCTTCGTGATTGTGATGCGTCTCGTCCTGCTCCTGGTGTTCTCCGGCGGCGCGGCCCTGTTCCGCTGGCTCTGGGACATGCCCGCCGGGCGATGATGCCGGCCGCGTTAGGCGCGCGAGGAGATTTCGCCCTCAGCGGGGAACCGCCCGGCGATGGGTTCAAGCGAAACGGATGGGTCGCATCCGCTGGGACGTCGCGTTGATCACTTGCGCCGGGCGATAGCGGCCAGGGCCTTAGACCTTAGACTTTAGACCTTAGGCCTTGCCGATCGGGATCTTCTTCTCAGGCTGCACCGCATCCGCGCGCTTCGGCAACGTGATATGCAGCACGCCGTTCTCCATCTTCGCCTCGATCGCCTCCTGATCGATTGTATCGGGCACGCGGAACGAACGTTGGAAGCGGCCATAGCTGCGCTCGGTGAGGTGGACGTCGTCCTTTGTCTCATCGCGCTCGGACTTCTTCTCACCCTGGATGGTGAGCACGCCATCGCGCAAGGAGACGTCAACCTCGTCTTCCTTCATGCCGGGCAGTTCGGCCTCGATGCGGATTGTCGCATCGTTCTCCGAAACGTCGATGTTTGGCATCACCGGCATCGCGCGCGACTGAAACAGGCTCGGCGCATCGCCGAAACGCCGCCCCATGAAGCCATCGAAAATACGATCGATCTCGCCGCGCATCGACTGAAACGGGTCAACGGGCGTCGTCGGGGCCACACGGTCCGGTTGGTCATTCTTTTTGATTTCCTGGGCCATCGGTCAACTCCTTGGAAGCATGAGCTGCTGGACCGGATGCACCGGCATCCGGCACGCCCATGCAACATGGTCCAAAATGGAGTTTCAGCGCTTTGACGAAAATCAAACGGCCGCCAGAAGGGCTCTGCCGGCCGGCGGTCCCAAGATTGATGGATGACGAAGAAAACGAACTCAGGCGTCGCTGTCGTAGCGGTGCAGGTCGAGACCATAGACCTGAAGCCATTGCTTCGCTTCATCGAGTTCCGGGAAGGTCCGGCGAACCAGTGCCCAGAACCGTGGCCCATGGTTCATCTCGCGCAAGTGAGCGACTTCGTGCGCGGCCACATAATCCAGAATGGCAGGGGGCGCGAGGATCAGCCGCCAGGAATAGGAAAGGTTTCCCGTGCTCGAACAGGAGCCCCATCGGCTGGTCTGATCGCGCACCGTGATACGGCCGACTTTCAAGCCAAGGCGCTCGGCATGAAACTTCGAACGCTCGCTCAGGTCGAGCCGTGCTTCATTGATCAGCCAATCGCGCAGCCGGCGCGGGCCATGCTCGAAATCGCCGCGCACGTGTAACTCGTTGTGCAAGCCGTGGGCACATTTCACGACGCGCACCGGCAGGCCGCGGCCCGGCCCGGTGAACCGAATGAGATGCGGCACGCCTCTGAGCGGGATCAAGCCGCCATCGGCGAATGGAACGGGTTCCGGCACGCTCGTGAGGCGTTCGCGCACCCAGTCGAGATTGGTGCGCAGGAAGTCGCCGGCGTGTTTCAGGTCGCACGTCATTGGCAGCGTCACGATCACCGCACGCTTCGTGCGGCTGACCCTGAGCGTCATGCGTCGCGCCGTCGGATGTCGTCGCACTTCGACCGGCTCGTCCAATCCCGAAACTTTCAACCGTTCGGAGTCGGTCTTGCGTGGTCCACGGGGTTTGCCCATGTCCGCTTTGCCCTCAAAAAGTTCGTGTGTGACAAACGTAACGCTGCCCGCAATGGCATCACGCCGCAACCGGAAACCGAATCACTTGGAACAGTGACAAACCGTTACCAGTCGAACCCGTCACACAACCAACATCAATTCACATGCTGTTGCTTCGACCGCACTTGGCGTTGCCGGTCTGCATCAACCGTGCCAGAGCCGACACGATGCACAGACGATGAAGCCGGTGTATGGCCACGATGTGTCAGGGCCACAGACCGACTGTTCCGGCGACTATCTGCGAAACCGGAGAGACTGTCGATGACAAACGCCATCGTGACGCGCCAGAGTTTCCTCGTTTGCCTCCAGATGTCGTAATCGGCGGGCTGCGCGCGATGACGTGGATCACCGATTAGGCCGAGCCCGGCGCGCTCGAGTTGGCCGACGGTGGGGTCCGGTTCGGCATCGTTGGCGGCGGTGAAACCGAAGTCTTCTGCATCAAGCCTCAGTGCCGCACCGCGTGCCGCAGCCTTCGCCGCATGGTGGTCATAAGAAAGCGGGTGGCGTGGGGGCGTCGGCGCAAGTTCGCCAACCTTCGCAGACGCGCGTGCCGGCGCCATCGACGCCTGGCCAGGCTCGTACCAGTGGTAGAGCATGAGCCTCCCCCTCGGTTTTCAGTATCCTCCCGCTGTCACGCGCGCGAAATTCTTATATGTTCCGCGTCAATATGACTGGTCCGAAGCTCATTAATTACTCATTCGAACCAGTTTCGAGTTTGAACTGATTCGCCCCGGGAAAACAGCCGCTTGCATGCGCGAGGTGGCGCATGCGGAGGTTGCTGGCAACATTTTCGCGCCGGTTATGAGCCGGCGGGTATTTTCCGGATTTCAGCGGCCAACCGCTCGGCCAGTTTCTCAGGATCGATCGAGTGCGGAAAATGCGTAATGAACTGCCCGTCCGCGCCCATCAGATAAAGAAACGAGGTGTGGTCCATCGTGTAGTCCGACAGCGACTCGTCCTGCACCTTGCGATAGTAGACGCGGTAGGCTTTGGCGGCTTGCGCAACGTCTTCCTTGCTCCCGGTCAGGCCGATGAACGACTTATGGAAGCTTGAGACGTATTGCTTCATCTGTTCCGGCGTGTCGCGCTCCGGATCAACGGTGATGAAGATCGGCACGATCCGATTGGCGTCGGTGCCGAGTTCTTCCAGCGCCGCCGTCACCACCTGCAGGCCCGCCGGACAGATATCCGGACAATAGGTGAAACCGAAGTAGACCAGCATCAGCCGGCCCTGGAAGTCTTTCTCCGTCACGCGCCGGCCGTTGTGGTCCGTCATTTCGAACGGTCCGCCAACGAGCGCCCGCCCGGTGGTGGCCGGCTCCCGCGTTGCGAAGAGCCGATCGACGGCGCCGGGAATAAATGCGATGCCGCCGATCAGGCCGGCCAACGCCGCAATCAGGCCGATGAGGAACAAGCGAACATTCATCTGGCTGTCTCCCTGGTCCGCAGCCGCGGCAGCGACCGTTGACGATGATGCGAAAGCGTTGAGCGCTCACAAGCCGCGACGCTGTAACAATAAAAATCAGCTTCGGCACGCAGTTAATGGGGCTTTCGGCCCTGACCTGCCAATAGGCCATACCGCCGCGACTGGCCGATATGCTAGGTCGACCCGGCGGGCCCGGATTCTCATCGCACATTACGACCGACGGCCTCGCCTGCGTGGTTCAAACCAACACGAACGAAGATCATGAAGCAATTGCCCGCACAATCCCGAGATCTCTTTTCCGACGACAGCGAAAGCCGCTTGCGCCTGCAGACGATTGTCCGTCTCCGCTGGTTTGCCGTCGCGGGTCAGTTGATGGCCGTCATTATTGCCGGGTTCGGCTTCGGCTTCGATCTGCCGGTGAGCTACTGCCTGCTGCTGATTGCCCTGTCCGCCTGGCTCAACGTCTACCTCCGTCTCCGCTTGCCATCGAGCCACCGCCTGAGCGAGACCAACGCCGCCTTGCTGCTGGCCTACGATATCGTCCAGCTTGCAGCGCTCATCTATCTGACCGGCGGCCTCTCCAATCCGTTCATCGTCCTCCTCGTTGCCCCGGTCACGGTCTCCGCGGCAACCCTGCCGCTCCGGTCGACCTTGGTGCTCGGCCTGCTTGCGATCTCGCTCGTTGGTTTGTTGATCGAGGTCCACATGCCGCTGCCCTGGGATGAAACGCCCCGCCCGGTCCTGCCGGACGTCTACCGCCTCGGCCAGTTCGCAGCCCTCCTCGCAACGATGGTCTTTCTGGCCGCCTACGTTCGGCGCCTCGCAAGCGAAGCCCGCCAGATGTCCCAGGCCTTGAATGCGACCGAGATGATCCTGGCCCGCGAGCAGCGCCTCCATGCCCTCGATGGGCTCGCCGCCGCCGCCGCCCACGAACTGGGGACGCCCCTCGCCACCATCTCCCTGGTCGCCAAGGAGTTGAGCCGCGATCTGCCGGCCGAAAAAGCTGACAACAAGGACTTTGTCGACGACCTCAGGCTGCTCCAGACCCAGTCCGAACGCTGCCGTGACATCCTGCGAAAGCTCACCCAGGCACCGGCGGCGCGCGACCCGATGCATTCCCACATCACATTGCGTCAGCTCGTCGACGAGGCAGCGGCGCCCTATCGCGGCGGTCCGGTCACGGTCGAGATGAAGCGGCACGCTGCTGATGGTGCCGCCGCGCTGACGCCCGATGGCGGCGTCATTCCCGAGCCTGAAGGCGAACGCCAGCCGGGTATACTCTACGGCCTTGGCAACCTGATCGAGAACGCCGTCGATTACGCCGAGCGCCGCGTGACTTTGACGCCCTCTTGGGACGAAACCAGCGTTACCGTTGCGATCACCGATGATGGGCCCGGGTTTTCTCCCGAGGTGTTGGATGAACTGGGCGAGCCCTACGTTCGTTCTCATTCCACGAAGAAAGTCATGCAGGGCGAGCGTTTGGGACTTGGCCTTGGCTTTTTCATCGCCAAGACCCTGCTTGAACGTTCCGGCGCCAGCGTCGAATACGAAAACCGCCAACCCCCGGCGACCGGAGCCATCGTCCGCGTCACCTGGCGGCGCGAGGATTTCGAGCAGGGCGCGGGCTCGATCTGACGACGAGCCGGCGCCAACTGCGATGATGACGGATGGCCACTGCCGACCGAAGCGTGGTTTTCTGGGCGCTCGCAGGAGGTGTTGCCGGCCAATCGGCCAGCGAGCGTTCCGTTTTGATACGCGTGTTAGTGTTTTCGGGCAGTTTTTTCGACGTCCGCGCGTTGCGTGCTTGGGTCCGGCGCTTCGAGCGCATATATAAGGGCGATGATGATGGAGAAGGTCGTGGAAGAAGATCTCACGTTCAACAAGGACGAGCTGCCCGAAGACGTGTCGCTTGTCATCGTTGATGACGACGCACCGTTCCTGCAGCGCCTCTCGCGGGCAATGGAGCAGCGCGGCTTCGATGTGCGCACCGCCAATACGGTCGCAGACGGACTGCAGTTGATCCGCGAAGCGCCGCCCGCTTTCGCGGTCGTCGACATGCGCCTCGACGATGGTAACGGCCTGGATGTCATCGTCGAGCTGTCGCGCCTGCGCGCCAATTCGCGCGCCATCGTGCTCACGGGCTACGGCAACATCGCAACCGCGGTCTCCGCCGTGAAGCACGGCGCAGTCGACTACCTCGCCAAGCCGGCCGATGCCGATGAGGTCACCGACAGCCTGCTTGCGCCCCCGAACGCCATGGCGCCGCCACCGGAAAACCCGATGTCGGCCGACCGCGTCCGCTGGGAGCACATTCAGCGCGTCTATGAGCTGTGCAACCGCAACGTTTCAGAGACCGCCCGCCGCCTGAACATGCACCGCCGCACATTGCAGCGCATTCTCGCCAAGCGCGCACCCCGCTGACGGCGGCGGGAGCCGAGAGGCCCCGCCGCCGTTGCCACCGTTTCCGTCCTCAAATCTCGAGGGCGGTGAACTCGGGATCAAGCGCGCCGTGCAGGCGTTGCGCCGCCGTTCGTGCCAACCGCAGCGTCACGGCCCGCCGCCGCGAGCCGGCAAGCCGCTCCTCCGGCGCCTCACGCACGATTTCACCGCCATAGCGGTCAGCCAGGATGAGGCCGGTCCCCTGCGGCAGGATCTCAGTGGGAAAAGCCGGCTCGACCGCAAAAAGAAAGCGGTCGCAGAACTCGAGATAGTCGGGCCATTTCTGATCCGTCTCGAAATCGATCCGGCTCGACTTCACCTCGATGATCCAGATCTCACCCTTCGGCCCGAGCGCGGCAATGTCGGCGCGCCGCCAGTTGGCGAGCGTGAATTCAAGCACCGGCGTCATGCCGAGGCCGGCAAGCAGGCGCATCGTCCCGCGCGCGATGTCTGCGGCCGCTTCCGAGTGGCGCCCGTCGCGCATGGCGAAGGCATGATCCTCGGCCCCGGATAGCTGAGGCTGCGATGGCTTGGCCTTTGTCCTCATCGATCGGCCCTCATCAATCCGTTTGCCTTTTTTTCGACGATTGCATTTGCCTGTTCGACGCTGACCGGCCCGCGCCGCGAGCCTGCTGTTTCAAGCGCCGCGAGCTGGATGTGTTTGTGTGCCGCGAGGTGGTTGCGCGTTGTGCCTCGATACAATTGGCTTATATCATGATGACGCTAAACGACGTGTCGCATCTGGGCAAACCTGCGCTGATCGGCTGTGGTGCAGACGGCGGTTTCTCAGCCGGGTTTGGTGACGCGCAACGCGCCGTCTTAACGAAATCGGGCAGGCCCGTCGCGCGCCCGAAAAAGGATGATCATGTTCTTCAAGCGAGCCAAAAACGCGGGCGATCAGCAACCGAACGCCGCAGCCGACAAGAACGCAAAGACTGGGCAGTCTGACACGGAACATGATGCATCCTCAGCCATCGTGCATCCGCCGCTGTCGCCGGACGTGCTGCGCCGCACCGTCGATCCCGAAAGTCTGGGCTTCCAGAGTACGGCGGACCTCGCGCCGGTTTCTGGACTGATCGGCCAGGATCGCGCCCTGAAGGCGATCGACTTCGGCACCAGGATGTCGTCTCAGGACTTCAACATCTTCGTCCTGGGCCCCCCGGCCTCCGGCAAATCGACCGCCGTCCGGGCCTACCTCGAGCGCGCGGCCGACGCCCCCGCGAAGATCTCTGACTGGATCTACGTCAACAACTTCGAAGACGCCAACAAGCCCCACGCCGTCGCTTTGCCCTGCGGGCGCGCGCATCCCTTTTCAAAGGCGATGGTCGAACTGATCGACGAATTGCGCCAGACCCTTCCCGCGCTGTTCGAGGGTGATGAATACCAGGCGCGCCGCCGCCAGATCGACGAAGGTTTCCGCGCCGGCCAGGAAGAAGCCTTCGAAGCGTTGACGGAAAAGGCGCGCGAACAAAACATCGCCATCCTCCGCACCCCGACCGGCATCGGCATGGCGCCCATGCTCGATGGCAAGATCGTGAAGCCCGAGGTGTTTCAGGGTCTGCCTGAGCAGATGCGCAAGGACGTTGAAGCCAAGATCGAGGCGCTTCAAAAAGAACTCGCAGCCATCCTCGAGGACGTGCCGAAATCCGAGAAGGAACGCCGCAACCAGCTCCGCAGCCTGAACGAGGAGGTGGCCACGGTCGCGGTCACCGAAGCCTTGGACGATGTGCGCCGGGGTTTCGAGGACATTCCCGAAATCAAGACGTATCTCGACGCCGTCGGCCACGATCTCGTGCGCAACGTCGGCCTCTTCCTGATGTCGGAAGAAGACGACGCCCAGCCGGTCCAGCGCTCTGTTGATACAACCCGCGACCCGCGTTTCCGCCGCTACATGGTCAACATCATGGTTGGCCACGACGACCCCGAAGCGTGCCGCCGGCCAATCGTCGAGGAACTGAACCCGACCTATGGCAATCTCATCGGGCGCATCGAGCACGTCGCCCACATGGGCTCTCTGGTCACCGACTTCCTGCTCATGAAGCCCGGCGCGCTGCACCGCGCCAACGGCGGTTTCCTGCTGATCGACGCGCGTAAGATGCTTCTCTCGCCGTTCGCCTGGGAAGCCTTGAAGCGCGCGATCAAGGCCCAGGCCCTGCGCATCGAGCAGCCGACCGAGACAACCGGGTTCATGTCGACCCAGTCAATTGACCCCGAACAGATCCCGCTGGACGTCAAGGTCGTCCTCTTCGGCGACCGCATGCTGTATTACATGCTGGCCGCCAACGATCCTGATTTCTCCCGACTCTTCAAGGTCCAGGCGGACTTTGACGACTCCATCGAACGCACCGAGGAGAACCATGGCGCCTATGCCCGCCTGATCGCCTCCATCGTTGCGCGCCATGACCTGCGCCACGTCGATGCGTCCGGTGTGGCCCGCCTCATCGAAGAAGGCTCCCGTCTCGCCGACGACAGCAGGAAGCTGTCGATCGAACTCGGCACCATCGCCGATCTCATTCGCGAGGCGGACTACTGGGCCGGCGACATGGGCCTCGATTTGATCACGCGCGACGTCGTCGAGCGCGCGATCGATGAGCGCGTCCAGCGCTCCGACCGCCTCCGCGACCGCGCCCAGGAAGGTATCGAGCGCGATATCGTCCTGATCGACACGACCGGCTCGGAAGTCGGCCAGATCAACGCACTGTCGGTTCTGCAACTTGGCGACTTCGCATTCGGCAAGCCGACCCGGATCACGGCCCGCGTCCGGATGGGTGGCGGCCGCGTGACCGACATCGAACGCGAGGTGAAGCTCGGCGGCCCGCTCCATTCGAAGGGCGTCATGATTTTGTGGGGCTACCTCGCCGGAAAGTTCGCCGAAGAGATTCCGCTCGCTCTGGCGGCCTCCCTCGTGTTTGAGCAGTCCTACGGCGGCGTTGACGGCGACAGCGCCTCATCGACCGAACTCTACGCGCTCCTCTCCGCCCTTTCCGAGGTGCCGATCAGGCAGTCGCTGGCCGTGACCGGCTCGGTCAATCAGTTGGGCGAAGTCCAGGTCATCGGGGGCGTCAATGAGAAGATCGAAGGCTTCTTCGACATTTGTTCGTCGCGCGGCCTGACCGGAGAGCAGGGCGTCTTGATCCCTGAGGGCAACGTCCAGCATTTGATGCTGCGCCCTGATATCGTCGCGGCTGTCCGCGAGGGCCGCTTCCACGTTTATTCGGTTGCCACCATCGATCAGGGCATCGAGATACTCACCGGCGTCGCCGCGGGCAGCAAGGGCCCGGATGGCCGGTTCGCAGAGGGTACGATTAACCGCTTGGTCGAGGATAAGCTGCACAGATTTGCAACCCGCGCGAAAGAATTCGCAAAGAGCAAGGACGACGAGGGCGACGACAAGGCGACGAGTTAAGCCGCGCCCTGAGCGAAATAACACTTCGAGTTCGCACTCGCGAACTCGGGGAGCATGCGACCCGGGCTTAGGCCCGCCCCCGCGGAGGCGCAGCGCGATGCAATCGCGCGGTGCGCGCCGTGAGCGAATTAATCACTTCGAGTTCGCACTCGCGAACTCGGGGAGCAAGGCGACCCGGGCCTTAGGCCCGCCCCCGCGGAGGCGCAGCGCGATGCAATCGCGCGGTGCGCGCCGTGAGCGAATTAATCACTTCGAGTTCGCACTCGCGAACTCGGGGAGCAAGGCGACCCGGGCCCTAGGCCCGCCCCCGCGGAGGCGCAGCGCGATGCAATCGCGCGGTGCGCGCCGTGAGCGAATTAATCACTTCGAGTTCGCACTCGCGAACTCGGGGAGCACTGCGACCCGGGCCTTAGGCCCGCCCCGCGGAGGCGCAGCGCGATGCAATCGCGCGGTGCGCGCCGTGAGCGAATTAATCACTTCGAGTTCGCACTCGCGAACTCGGGGAGCAAGGCGACCCGGGCCTTAGGCCCGCCCCCGCGGAGGCGCAGCGCGATGCAATCGCGCGGTGCGCGCCGTGAGCGAAAGAGACACATTATGACGGCTCATGTCGCAGAATCTGATGAAGGCCGTGGCCGTGTAATCTTGCGGTTCTCGGCCTGGAAGCCAAGCGATGTGGCCATTCTGTCGGCGATGCGCGTGGCAGCCGCGTTTCATTCCGAAGTTGAGGTGCTGTTCGTCGAAGATCGAGAGCGCGTCAATTTCGCAGGCTTCTCCTTTGCGCGTGAATTGCCGGTCCGCGGCGGCAAGCCGCGCGCCGTGTCGCCGCGCGCAATCAGGGCCGAGTTCCGTCGCAATTTTGCCGATGCCCGCAAGCGCATCAGCGCGCTCGCCGAAAGTCTCGGCGAAGAACTCAAGGTCTATGAGAGCGTTGTGCGCGATGATCCGGTTCAGGCGCTGGTATCGGCCTGCGCGCGCCGGGGGCCGTGGAACGTGATTGCGCTCGCGGAAGCATTCACGTCCCCCGCACCCTATTCGCTTGATGAGCTGTTCGAGACGGTGACCGACGCGACCGGGATCATTATCGCGGGCCCCAAGGCGCGCATCTGTTCCGGCCCCGTCGTCCTGGCCATCGAGGATACCGGCCACCTGCACGGCATGTTGCGGGCGGGCGAGCGGATCGCGACCGCGCTGGAGACCGAAATCGTGGTCCTCCTGATTGCCGACGACTTCGACGCCCTGACCCACATGGAGGCGGAGGTCCGCCTGTCGCTTGGCGACAGCAAGGGGGTGACCCTGGCGCGCGCCCATGCGACGTACGGCGATCTCGGCGCCGTGGCGGAGGCGCTGCGCCGCCTCTCCGGCAGCTTCGCGATCGCGCAGTACGGCGGCGCCGTGGTCCCGCCACATCGCAGCCTCCGCCCTTTGATGATGTCGCTCGAGAGCCCGCTGCTATTGGTCAAGTAGGGTGCGCCGAGCATCGCGCACCCACCGCTGGCCGGCGATTTCAGGCGTTGTTGAGGCCGTCCGGCATCGACACGATCTTGGGGTCGATCTTGCCGATCCGCTTGCCGTCCTTGCCGACATAGTCGATCGCACTCAGGATGTGGCGCATCGTGTTGAGCCGCGCCCGGCGCTTGTCGTTGGCGCGCACAAGGGTCCACGGGCACGTCGTTGTGTGCGTGAAGCGGAACATTTCGTCCCGCGCTTCCGTGTAGGCATCGAACTTGCCGAGCGACGCCGCGTCCATTGGTGAGAACTTCCAGCTTCTCAGCGGCGAATGGCGTCTTTCGTGAAAGCGCTTGAGCTGCGTCTCGCGCCCGATGGAGAGGAAGAACTTGAAAAAGTGGATGCCGTCGCGGACCAACTGGGATTCAAACTGCGGCGCTTCGCGCAGGAAGCCTGCATGTTCATCCGCCGTGCAAAACCCCATGACGTGCTCGACGCCCGCTCGATTGTACCAGGAGCGGTCGAACAGCACGATCTCCCCGGACGTCGGCAGGTGCTGGACGTAGCGCTGGAAATACCATTCGCCGCGCTCGCGGTCGTTTGGTTTCGGCAGCGCAACGACGCGCGCATGACGCGGATTGAGGTGCTCCATGAAGCGCTTGATGCAGCCACCCTTGCCGGCGCTGTCGCGTCCTTCGAACAGCACAACGATGCGGCGCCCCGTCTGGAGCGTGTCGGCCTGCAGCTTGCCCAACTCGATCTGCAGCGCCTCGAGGTCCGCCTCGTAGTCGTCCCGGTCGAGCTTCTCGTCATAGGGAAAGTCGTCCGCCGTCAGGGCTGCGGCCTTGATCCATTTCGGCAGGTGTGGATCATCGAGGTTGAAGGCCTTGTCATGCGCTTGAGACTTGTCGTCACTCTTGGCGTTGTCGTGCTTCTTCGTCAACAGCGTTTCCTCCATCGACCGGTTCGTTCAATCAAGCGCAAGGCTATTGATACAATGGTTTGATATTCTCATTCGTACGTTCATCGGGGAACACGCTGGCACGAACATGCTCAGCACGCGTCCCACCGCTGAAATTGACCAGCTTCTACAAGCTAATCAAGTCGTTGAGGCGAAAACAATTTATTTTGCCCCACCGGCCGGCCCGATGGAACCATTATGCACCCGGGCTTTGGTCCCCGAACGAGAGGCTTGCGAATGAACGAAGCCCGCACCGATCCCAACTGGCGTGTGATCATCGACGCCATGGCCGATCCGGCACTCGTCGTCGACAGCGGCGGCATCGTGCTGCATTTCAATCCGCTCGTGATCGACATCTTCCCCCGCGCGCGCACAGGCGCATCGATCACATCTCTGAGCCGCGACCCGGGACTGCTCCGCGCGGTGCAGAACGCGCCTCAAAGTGACGGCCGCACCGTCGTTTCCCTGCATGACCGCGTCCCCGTCGAGCGCCGTTTTTCCGCAATTCTGACCGGGCTCGCGACCGAGGAGCGCCGCCCCGGCGAGCCGGCCCAGTTGATCGTCTTCCGCGATCTGACCGATCAGGAAAAACACGCCCAGTTGCGCGCCGATTTCGTCGCCAACGCCAGCCATGAACTGCGCACGCCGCTCGCCTCGATGAAGGTGATGGTGGAAACGCTTCAGGGCGCGGCCCGAACCGATACGGCGGCCCGCGAACGCTTTCTGGCAATGCTGGCAACCCAGGCAGACCGCATGACCCGGCTGATCGATGATTTGATGTCGCTCAACCGCGTTGAAATGCGCGCGCATCTCTCCCCCCGCGACGCCATTGATATCACCGAGCTTCTGGATTTCGTCGTCCAGACCCTCGAACCGCTGGCCGAGAGCGCGGCAATAAAGCTTGAGCTGGAAAGGCCATCGCATCCCCTGAAGGTGCGCGGTGAGCGCGATGAGTTATCGCAGGTATTCCTCAATCTGGTCCAGAACGGCATAAGATATGGCCGCACGGGCGGCCGGGTGACGATTTCCTTCGAGGAGCGCGCCATCAACCCCACCCAGAAGATGGTCGCGGTCCGCGTCAAGGACACCGGTATCGGCATCTCCGACGAGCATATCCCCCGCCTGACGGAACGCTTCTACAGGGTCAGCGCCACGGCCAGCCGCGAGAAAGGCGGCACCGGCCTCGGCCTCGCGATCGTCAAGCATATCGTCAGCCGACATCGCGGCGAGCTTGCGATCGAATCCAAGATCGGCAAGGGGTCGACTTTCACCGTTTCACTGCCCGCCGTGCTGCCCCCTGTGATCAATTCCGCGAAAATAAAAAATACATAATAATATCAATAACATAAACTGTCACAAAACGATCGCTCAGGTCCGCTACATCATGCCTGCGGCGCGACTGCCGCGTCTCGGGAGCTGTGGCAGCTTTCGGGGTTCACGTAGAGGATTAAGGGAGATTAGCGTGGCAAAGAAGATCGTTGGCACGTCAGCAGCCATTGCTGTTGCCGCCATTGCGTTCGCTGGAGTTGCTGAAGCCCGGGAAATCAAGATCGTCGGTTCGTCGACGGTGTTCCCCTATACCCAGGCTGTCGCTGAAGAATTCGCCAACAAGGGCGGTAAGGCCCCGACCGTCGAGTCGACCGGCACAGGCGGCGGCATGAAGATTTTCTGCCAGGGCGTTGGCGAGCAGCATCCGGACATCACCGGTGCATCGCGCGCCATGAAGGCATCCGAATACGCCGACTGCGTGAAGAACGGCGTCACCGATGTGACCGAGGTTCTGCTCGGCTATGACGGTCTGTCGATCGCAAATTCGCGCCAAGGCACGAAATTCAATGTGACGAAGGCCCAGATCTATCAGGCCCTCGCCGCCGAGGTGCCGGTTGATGGCAAGCTCGTCAAGAACCCATACAAAAAATGGTCGGACATCGACAAGTCGTTGCCGAACATCGACATCGTCGCCTACGGCCCGCCACCGACCTCCGGCACGCGCGACGCTTTCGTCGAACTGGCGATGCACAAGGGCTGCGCCGCATTGAGCTTCTTCAAGGACATGAAGAAGGCCGATCCGAAGGCTTTCAAGAAAGCTGAAAAGACGACCTGTTCGGCCATGCGCCAGGATGGCCCGTTCATCGAAGCCGGCGAGAACGACAACCTGATCGTGCAGCGCCTCGTTGCTGACCCGAACGCCGTTGGCATCTTCGGATACTCGTTCCTGTACGAGAACCAGGACAAGCTGCAGCCGCTCCAGGTCGCTGGCGTCGAGCCGTCGATGGAGACGATTGGTGATGGCTCTTACGGCATCTCGCGCCCGCTGTTCATCTACATCAAGAACGCCCACCGCAAGGTGATCAAGGGCATGGACGACTTCGTGAAGGAGTATGCCAGCGACGCCGCGATGGGCAACGGTGGCTACCTTTCCGAGCGTGGTCTCGTTGTGCTCCCGGCCGACAAGCTGAAGGCCACGCAGGCCGCCGTTGTCAAAGGCGAGAAAATGGCTGCCAAGAAGTAACGGTTGACCTTTTGGTTCGATCGACGGTGGCCCGCTGCTTGCGGCGGGCCACTGTTATTCTCTATGACGATACAGATTCTTGCTGATCTGACGACGTGGCGCTCACTGGCGCAGACATGTCCGCCGAGGTTCCCTTAATGGTCTCCTACGTTTTTCTCGCGCTGCTGCTCGCCACGATCGCCGGGTACATGCTGGGCTTCTTTCGCGCACGGTCTTTTGCGACCACAGGCGGTGCTGCCGTCCAACAGCATTCACTCGCCGGCTACCATGGCGCCTATGTCGCGGCCTGGACTGGGATTCCAGCATTTCTCCTGGTGTTGGTCTGGCTCATTTTGCAAGGCCCCGTCGTCGATTGGCTCCTGCTCGGCAGCTTGCCGTCTGAGAAAGTTGAGGGTCTGGATCAGGGCCGCATCGACCTTCTCCTGAGCGAGATAAAATCGGTCGCTCAAGGCAATATCTTCGGTACGCCAGACCAGACTGTGCTCGATGCGGCGGCCCGCTATAACCGCTGGCAGGATATCGCTGAGTGGTCGATGTTCGCGATGGCCGCGGCACTCGCATTGATCGGTCTCATCGTCGCGCGCAGCCACCTCGCCCCGCGGTTCATGGCGCGCAACCGGTTCGAGGCTATCGTGACGGTGTTCATGATCGCGTGCTCCGTGATCGCGATCCTGACCACGCTCGGCATCGTCCTCTCGTTGTTGTACGAGTCGCTGCGCTTCTTCTCGATGGTGTCGGTCTACGAGTTTCTGTTCGGCCTGAACTGGGAACCACAGATCGCCATGCGCTCCGACCAGGCAACGGCGGGTGGCGCATTTGGCGCCGTCCCGGTTTTCGCCGGAACGCTTCTGATTGCACTCCTGGCGATGGCAGTTGCCATCCCGATCGGACTGTATTCCGCCATCTATCTCAGCGAGTACGCCTCGCCGAAATTCCGCTCCATCGTCAAGCCCCTGTTGGAAATCCTGGCTGGCATTCCAACGGTCGTCTACGGCTTCTTCGCCGTTCTGACCGTCGCCCCGGCCATGCGTCAGCTCGGTGTTTCCATGGGCTACGACATTGCCCCGAACAGCGCGCTGGCTGCCGGCGCGGTCATGGGCATCATGCTGATCCCGTTCATCTCTTCGCTTTCAGACGATGCCATCTCGGCGGTGCCCCAGTCGCTCCGAGACGGCTCCTACGGGCTTGGCGCGACCAAGGGCGAAACGATCACCAAGGTTCTGCTGCCGGCGGCGCTTCCCGGCATCATGGGGGGCATCCTGCTGGCCGTCAGTCGTGCGATCGGTGAGACGATGATCGTGGTGATGGCAGCCGGCATTATCGCTGCGTTGACGATGAACCCCTTCGAGCCTGTCACGACAGTCACCGTTCAGATTGTGACGCTCCTGATCGGCGACACCGAGTTCGATAACCCGAAGACGCTGGCGGCGTTCGCGCTCGGCCTCGTCTTGTTCCTGGTGACACTGATGCTGAACGTGATCGCGCTCCGCATCGTCCGGAGATTCCGAGAGCAGTATGACTGATACCACCCTGCGCCCGAGCGCGACTTACGACTGGACATCGCCGGACGTCAAGAAGCGGGTCAGGCGCCGTTACGGCGCCGATCTTCGCCTGCAGTGGCTCGGAATTGGGGCCATCCTGATTGCGCTTGGTCTTCTGGTCACGCTGTTCGCATCGCTGATCCACGCTGGCTACGCCGCGTTCACGACCACGAAGGTGAACCTTGCCGTCAATCTCGATCCGGCCGTCATCGACCGCGAGAACCCCGGCGCAGCCAACTATCGCAAGATCGTTCGCGACTCCTTCCAGAAATTCTTCCCCGACGTGACCTCGCGCCGGGACCAGCGCGAACTCTGGAAGATCCTGTCTTCTGGCGCGCAGTATATTGTCCGCGATCACGTTGTCGCGAACCCTGACCAGATTGGCCAGACGGTGACGGTGGCGGTTCCCGTTTCCGACCCGTACGATCAGCTCTACAAGCGCATCATTCCGCGCGAGATCGATGCTCTCTCGCCGGATCGCATCGTTCTTTTCGATCGTCTCAAGCAGCGAAATGTCGTCTCGGTCGTCAATGACGAGGCGGTCGTTCAAGTCGATGCCTACATCGACCCGGCGAAAGTCGACGCGGCGAACATTGAAGCCGGCGACTTTGCGAGCATCACGGCGGAGAGTTTAAGAACCTACTTCTTGAACGATGCGTCGCTTGATTATCGCGAGATGCTGTCCGCCGACGCCGCCGCCAGGCTCAAGCAGCAGGTCTTGGCCGATCCTGGCAGCATCGGCAAGACGATACGCGCCGCGCTGCCGCTTACGCAGTACTATGCGCAACTGGCGAAGACCGGCGAGGCAAAGATGCGCAACCCGCGCTTTGCCTCCGACAACGATTTCATCTGGTTCGACAGCCTTCGGGATCGGGGACTTCTGAGTGCACCCTTCACATGGGAACTCTTCACCAACGCGGACAGCCGGTTCCCGGAACTCGCAGGTCTTGCCGGCGCTCTGACCGGCTCTTTCCTCGCACTGTTGGTCTGCTTCCTGCTGAGCTTCCCGATCGGGATCGCGACGGCCGTCTATCTCGAGGAGTTCGCCCCGAAGAACCGGTGGACCGATCTCATCGAAGTCAATATCAACAATCTGGCGGCGGTTCCCTCGGTCGTGTTCGGCCTGTTGGGCCTCGCCGTATTCCTGGGTTTCTTCGGGATGCCGCGTTCGGCGCCCCTTGTCGGTGGTATGGTGCTCTCACTTATGACGCTGCCCACGATCATTGTTGCCACGCGCGCCGCGCTCAAGGCCGTGCCGCCGTCGATCCGCGAAGCGGCACTCGGCGTCGGCGCCTCGAAGCATCAGGTGATGTTCCACCACGTCCTGCCGCTCGCGATGCCCGGCATCCTGACCGGCACGATCATTGGTCTCGCCCAGGCGCTGGGTGAAACCGCGCCACTGCTTCTCATCGGAATGAATGCGTTCATTCCAAGCATCGAGAATATGGGTGTGCTGCAGCCTGCCATGGCGCTCCCCACGCAAATCTTCTCATGGGCCGACAGCCCGGAACGCGGTTTCGTCAGCCGCACGTCAGCCGCGATCCTTGTGCTGCTCGGGTTCCTGATCGTCATGAACATCCTCGCCGTCTACTTGCGCAACCGGCTGGATCGCAAGTGGTAAGTCCCAATTCAAAGTCCAAGGACCGTCATGGAACACCAAACCGTTGAATTCGCCGATTCCCTGAAGGACCAGGCGCGCCTCCCCAACGCCGCCGACATCAAGGTGCGCAGCGAGAAGGTTTGCGTCTTTTACGGTGACAAGCAGGCCCTCTACGATGTCGACCTCGACATTCCGAAGAATTCGGTGATGGCGCTGATTGGCCCCTCCGGCTGCGGTAAGTCGACTTTTCTGCGCTGCATCAATCGGATGAACGATGTCATCCCGATCGCACGTGTCACCGGCCACATCGAGATCGACGGCCAGGATATTCGCGATCCCTCCCTCGACGTCGTCGAACTGCGCGCCCGTGTCGGCATGGTCTTCCAGAAGCCGAACCCGTTCCCGAAGTCGATCTATGAAAACATCGCCTACGGCCCCCGCATTCACGGGCTTACCAACTCCAAGTCGGAACTCGATGATCTCGTCCAGTCGAGCCTCGAGCGTGCCGGCCTTTGGAAAGAAGTCAGCGATCGCCTCGACGAACCGGGAACCGGTCTCTCGGGCGGCCAGCAGCAGCGCCTGTGCATCGCCCGCGCCATCGCGACGAGCCCCGAAGTCATCCTGATGGACGAACCGTGCTCCGCCCTCGACCCGATCGCGACCGCCATCGTCGAGGAGCTGATCCACGAACTGCGCCAGAACTACACGATCGTGATCGTGACGCACTCGATGCAGCAGGCCGCCCGCGTCTCGCAACGCACTGCGTTCTTCCACCTCGGCTACCTCGTCGAAGAGGGGCCCACCGGCAAGATTTTCACCAGCCCTCAGGATCCGCGCACGCAGGATTACATCATGGGCCGTACCGGCTGACCGCAACGCCGCCAGCGGAAAGCAGGGTGTATCGTTAAGGTTGCGCCGCAGTCGCGTCTTATGAAGTCTGGTGTGCTCTGACCGCTTTTTGATTGGAAGGACTGATATGAACGTCCACGTAGCGAAAGCCTATCAGGAAGAACTCAATTTGCTCGATCACAAGATCGCCCAGATGGGCGGCCTGACCGAGCACAACCTTGGCCGCGCCTTCGATGCGCTCAACAATCACGACCCCCAGCTCGCCGAGCGCGTCATCATGTCGGACGCCGAGATCGACCGCCTCCAGGCCGAGATCGAAGACCAGGTGATCTCGATGATCGCGCTGCGCGCGCCGCTGGCGGAAGATCTGCGCCACATCATGGCGGCCCTCAAGATCACCGGCGACCTCGAGCGCATCGGCGATCTGGCCAAGAATATCGCCAAGCGCTCCCGCGCGATCGCGACACGAACAAACGCCCAAGTCGTTGATGCTGGGTCTGAGAAACATGGTCGAGCGCGCGCTTTCCCAGCTCAAGGACGTGCTTGACGCCTATGCCGACCGCAATGCTGATCTCGCGCTGTCCGTCTGGCATCGCGATGAGCAGATCGACGCGATGTACAACTCGGTTTTCCGTGAACTGCTCACCTACATGATGGAAGACCCGCGCAACATCGGCATGTGCACGCATCTTCTGTTCGGCGCCAAGAACCTCGAGCGCATCGGCGATCACACCACCAACATCGCCGAGACGATCCATTTCTTCGTCCTGGGCCGGGACATCGAAGCCGACCGGCCCAAGCAGGACAAGACGAGCACCACATTGATCGACCCGACCGCGTGAGACGGTGGCGCGGCGACCGGCACCGGGGCACGCGGCACCTGTCCGCAGTCCGGTCATGGAGAAAGCAGCGATGAGCGCAAAAGTGCTGATTGTGGAAGACGAGCAACCCCTCGCGGAAATGCTGACCTACAATCTGGAGGCGGAGGGGTTCATCGTCCTTCATGCGGAAAGCGCCGAAGAAGCCGAGATGCTCGTCGCCGAGGAGTGTCCTGATCTCGTCATTCTCGATTGGATGCTGCCACAGGTCTCCGGCATCGAACTGTGCCGCCGCTTCCGCTCTCGCACCGAAACGCGCAGCATGCCGGTCCTGATGCTGACCGCTCGCGGCGAAGAAAGTGACCGCATTCGCGGACTATCGACCGGCGCTGACGACTACGTCGTCAAACCGTTTTCGTTGCCCGAACTGCTCGCACGGGTAAATGCCATCCTGCGCCGCGCCGCCCCCGACAGGATCGCCGACGTCCTCGTTTTCAAGGACATCGAACTCGACCGCGCGGCCCATAACGTCAAGCGAGGCGAACGCGTCGTCCGGCTCGGCCCGACGGAGTACCGGCTCCTCGAGTTCCTCATGGAGAGCACGGGCCGCGTGCTCTCCCGGTCGCAGCTTCTGGATGGCGTCTGGGGCCGCAATGCGTTTGTCGACGAGCGCACAGTCGACGTCCATATCGGCCGCCTGCGCAAGGCCCTCGTCCGCGGCCGCGAATCCGACCCGATCCGCACCGTCCGCGGCGCGGGCTACGTCTTCGGTGAGCGCCTGAACGCCTAAACGCCTGAAGCATCACACCCAAAGCAACCCCCATCGAGTTCGCGTTGCGAACTCGGGGAGCAACCGCGACCCGGCGCTTGGCGCCGCGCCGGCGCAGGTGCCCGGCCGGGCCAGCGGCCGGAACAGCACCGTGAGCCGACCCGCCAAAACATTGACTTGAGATCATCCCCGCAGCCCCCATCGAGTTCGCATTGCGAACTCGGGGAGCAACCGCGACCCGGCGCTTGGCGCCGCGCCGGCGCAGGTGCCCGGCCGGGCCAGCGGCCGGAACAGCACCGTGAGCCGACCCGCCAAAACATTGACTTGAGATCATCCCCGCAGCCCCCATCGAGTTCGCATTGCGAACTCGGGGAGCAACCGCGACCCGGCGCTTAGCGCCGCGCCGGCGCAGGTGCCCGGCCGCGCCAGCGGCCGGAACAGCACCGTGAGCCCAAAAAAGCGAAAACCGGACAATGGCCCCGCACCATCGCCCGGCTTTCTCCCCGCTTTTGGGACGACGCCCTTCGGCCTCGTCCCTAACTGCCCCGGCCAGGCCGGGACAGTCCCTCTAACGCGTGCCTCGTCCCTTAAACGGGACGAGGAAAAATCGTTAGCCTCAGGCGCCGACGGGCTCCTTGGGCTTGGCCAGTGCAACCGGCACGTTCCGCTGGCCGGCGCGGTCTTTGCGCCGTGCCTGTGGCGGCTGGAAAGCGCGCT
This sequence comes from uncultured Alphaproteobacteria bacterium, assembly GCA_963696075.1. Lineage (GTDB taxonomy): Bacteria > Pseudomonadota > Alphaproteobacteria > Rhizobiales > Hyphomicrobiaceae > CAJQQK01. Next base: position 120,765 of record CAVOJD010000010.1, read on the forward strand.
TTGCGTGGAATTCGCAGTACGGCAGACCCGGCACCTTGTGGCGGTTGCAGAAGTGGAAATCATCGTGCTGCGGATCACCGATCGGCCAGCGGCAATCGTTTTCCATGAGATCCTGCATCGTCTTGCGATCTTCGATCGGGATCTCGATCTCTTCGACAGCCGGCACGAACGGCTCGGCGTCACCCTGATAGAGATTGCGCAGGGCGGGATTGCCAAGCTGGCGATAGGCTGGCCGCGGCTGGCGGCGCACGGTGGCCCGTGGCCGGCGCGGAGACTTCATGCGCGACGTGGTCGCGCGCCCCGACAGGCCGAGGCGGTGAACTTTGCCGATAACGGCATTGCGGGTGACCCCGCCGAGACGGCCCGCGATTTGGCTGGCGCTCAGCCCTTCGGACCACAGTTTTTTCAAAAGGTCGACACGGTCGTCGGTCCAGGACATGCTTGTCCCTCCTAACAGAATCAAGCAACAGTCCGAGCAGAAGCCGGACGTGCAAAACGACTGATCGTGCGCGGCGCGGCTCGGAAAGCACGAGTACGGACGCGGAAATCGATCACTGACGCTGTACTGGGGAACGCAGAACTATAATCTACTGATGGACGCCAACTTCGGCGGGGCTGAGCAATGGCTCAAAACCCTGTAACGCAGCCGAATCACAACAAATACTTGTGCAAGAAGATACTCTGCACGTCGGCGTAGGGGCAATGTAGGACCTAAAATGGGCCCATCTCAAGTCCCGCTGACAAGAACCAATGATCCGGGACACCATTTGTTGCCCTTCAGCCACAAATGCTTTTGTTCGGTGTATGTTTTCCTCGCCCCTACTTGCTTGCCGGGAAGGCCCGCGCGGAACGGTTCATAGGGGCGCCGCATTTGGCAGAGCCAGAGTCGTCCCAAAGGCCGGAAATATTGGGTTTCATGTTAATTGACTTCGGAACATAGCGCGAATACGCTTTCTCCCTCTGAACGTGCGCCGCCCGGTTCGAGGCGGCGTTTTTTATTCTCGTCTGCGCCCCGGAATTGCGCGGCGCCGCAAACAGCAGCGCCGGTCACGGGGCCGTTCAATTAGGGCCTAAGGAGCCTACTGGAGCGATGTCCACGACGTCCACCGCCGATAAAACGCATGGTCCCAGCCCCGCCGTTATGGGCACATACGGCCGTATCGACGTCACCTTCGAGCGAGGCGAGGGCTCGTGGCTGATCGCAAAAGACGGTGCGCGCTATCTCGATTTCGGCAGCGGCATCGCGGTCAATGCACTGGGCCATTGTTCGCCCCGCCTCATCGACGCGCTCACCGCGCAGGCACACAAGGTCTGGCACACCTCAAACCTCTACCGCATCGAGACCCAGGAGCGCCTGGCTGAGCGGCTCGTCGCGAACACCTTCGCGGACAAGGTGTTCTTCTGTAATTCCGGCGCCGAGGCCTGCGAAGGCGCGATCAAGCTCGCCCGCCGCTACCACTATGTGAAGGGCAATCCGGAACGCAACCGCATCATCACGTTCGCGGGTTCCTTCCATGGCCGCACGCTGGCCACCATCGCAGCCGCCGGCAACCCGAAGCATCTCGAAGGCTTCGGCCCTGAAATGCCGGGGTTCGATCACGTCGACTTTGGCGACCACGACGCGACCCGCGCCGCCATCGGACCTGAGACCGCAGCCATCATGATCGAGCCGATCATGGGCGAAGGCGGCATCCGCGACGTGCCTGACGTCTGCCTCCAGGGGCTGCGCGAACTGTGCGATGAGCACGGCCTGCTCCTGATCATCGACGAAGTGCAGACCGGCGTCGGGCGCACCGGCAAGCTGTTTGCCCACGAATGGGCCGGCATCAAGCCGGACGTCATGGCGATCGCGAAAGGCATTGGTGGCGGCTTCCCGCTCGGGGCCGTGCTCGCAACGGAAGATGCCGCCTCCGGCATGGTCCCGGGCACGCATGGTTCAACCTTCGGCGGTAATCCACTTGCAACCGCCGTCGGCGCCGAAGTGCTCGATGCCGTGCTCGAAGACGGCTTCCTCGAAGCGGTACGCCAGAAGGCGGGCCGGCTGCGTCAGGCGCTCGCCCGGCTCCAGGACGAGCATCCTGATGCCATCGAGGAAATCCGCGGCCGTGGCCTGCTGGTCGGCATCAAGCTCAAGGTGCCGCTGGCGGACGTCGTCAACGCCTGCTTCAATGAGAAACTTCTCACCGTTGTTGCCGGCGACAACGTCATGCGCCTGATTCCGCCCCTCAACGCGTCGGAAGAGGAATTGAGCGAAGCGGTCGACCGCATCTCCAACGCGCTGAAACACCTCAAGGTCTGACCGCCAATCGCCGGCTGCACGATTTGCAGCCGGCGCCGAAATTCAGGACCCTTTTAGTTGTCCGGCAAATCGCTGGTGGAATTGAAGTCATTGGAACAGAACGTGCAAAGACGAGTTGAAGCCGCCGCTGCCCAGTCTGCGGAAAAGTCTGCGGGCAAGTCCGCGGCTCCGCGTCATTTCCTCGATATCGATGCGCTCGACACCGGCGAATTGCGCCGCATCGTCGACGCAGCCCACGCCTTCAAGCGAAATGGCAAACGCCCGCCGAAGGAGCTGACGCCACCTGACATCGACTTGTGCACGATGGCGATGATCTTCGAGAAGCCGTCGACCCGCACCCGCGTCTCCTTCGATGTCGCCATGCGCCAACTCGGCGGCCAGACGATCTCCCTCAATCACACCGACCTTCAACTCGGCCGCGGCGAGAGCGTCGCCGATACCGCCCGCGTTCTCTCACGCTACATCGACGTTGTCATGTTGCGCGCCAACAGCCACGCAAGCCTGGTCGAGTTTGCTGACAACGCTTCGATCCCGATCATCAATGGCCTGACCGACTTGTCCCACCCCTGCCAGGTCATTGCCGACATCATGACCTTCGAGGAATCTCAAGGCCCCATCGCGGGCCAGAAGGTCGCCTGGGTCGGTGATGGCAACAACGTCGCCACGTCATGGATGCACGCGGCGGCCCGCTTCTCCTTCAAGCTCGCGATCGCCTGCCCCGGCCAGCTTCGCCCCGACAAGGCAACGCTCGACCGGGCGCGCGATGAGGGGGCCGAAATCGAAGTGACCGAGGACCCCGTTGCCGCTGTTGACGGGGCCAACTGCGTTGTGACCGATACATGGGTCTCGATGGGGCAGACCGACGAAGGTTACCGCCGCCAGGTGCTGGGGCCCTACGCGGTCAACGGCGAACTGATGGCCAAGGCTGCGGGTAGTGCTGTCTTCATGCACTGTCTGCCGGCCTACCGCGGCCACGAAGTCAGCGGCGACGTGATCGACGGCCCCCAATCCGTTGTCTTCGACGAAGCCGAGAACCGCCTCCACGCCCAGAAGGCGATCCTGGCCTGGTGCCTTGGCGGCCTGAGCTGACCGGGTGACGGTTGGGCGCGGATGGTTTGGAGGCCTGAACGGCCCCGTGTAGAGGTTGAGGATCGGCCATCGTCGCGGGCTGGGCCAAGGAATGCGGTCGATCATAAGCGATGCTGGGGCGGCAGCCACGGCCGTGCGCCCGCCATTCGCAACTCTTGACCAATTGCAATGCCGGTTTCCAGCGGGGAGCAATCATGACCACCGACCAATCTGCCCTCGGCACGGTCACGGATGATTACATCCTGCCGTTTTCGACCGATCGTTCGCGTGCGATGGGCCGCCTTGTCCGTCTCGGCCCGCTCGCGGATGAAATCCTGAAGCGCCATGACTATCCCGATCCCGCCAGCGAGGTTCTGGGCCAGGCCCTGGCGCTGACCGCAATGTTGGGCTCCACGCTCAAGTTCGATGGCAACCTCATCGTCCAGACCTCGAGCAACGGCCCCCTTGGCATGATGGTCGCGAATTTCGAGGCGCCGGGCCGGCTGCGCGGTTATGCCAGCGTCGATGCCGAAGCCCTCGCAGCCCTCAAGGGCGACGACCCCGGTCACGGCCGTCTCCTGGGCAGCGGCCATCTCGCCCTCACCATTGACCCCGGCGGTCACATGGACCGCTACCAGGGCATCGTCTCGCTCGATGGCGCGGGACTGACGGTCGCCGCCCATAGCTACTTCCGCCAGTCGGAGCAGTTGCCGACCTTCCTGCATCTCGCCATCGCGCGCCACCAGACCGCCGGCGACGGCGAGTGGCACTGGCGCGCCGGCGGCATCATGGTCCAGTACGTCTCCCCCGTCGGCGGCCGCCCGCCCGAAGACGACGATGACGGCGGCAACGCGGCCTGGCTCATCGGCGAGCACGAAGAGGACTGGCAGCGCGTCTCCATGTTGGCCGAAACCGTCGAGGATCATGAATTGCTCGATCCCACCCTGGCACCTGAGCGCCTGCTCTACCGTCTCTTTCACGAGGAAGGCGTACGCGCTGGCACGCCGGTTCCCCTCGAAAGCTTCTGCCGCTGTTCCCGCGAACGCGTCGAGACGTTTCTTGCGACCTTCAAGGGCGACGACATCCAGGACATGAAGGATGAGGACGGCAAGGTCGCCATCACCTGCGAGTTCTGCAATTCTGTCTATAAATTCGAGGCGGCCTGAGCGGGTCGCCGGATCATCCACACGGAGACGACGATGAAGTATGTGCCCCTGGGCTCGACTGGCGTGAAGGTGTCCGAGCTGTGCCTCGGCACGATGTCGTTCGGTGGCGACGCCGACGAGGCGACGTCGGCTGCGATGTACAAGGCCTGCCGTGACCGCGGCGTGAACTTTTTCGACTGCGCCGATGTCTACGTCAAAGGCCGCTCCGAGGAGATCCTGGGCAGCCTGATCAAGGGTGAGCGCGACAACCTTGTGATTACGTCGAAGTGCCACGGCGCCACCGGCAGCGACATCAACGCGCGCGGCAACAACCGCCGCCACATCGTCCAGGCCGTCGAAGCGAGCCTGAAGCGCCTCGGCACCGACCGCCTTGACGTCTATTTCATGCACCACTTCGACGCGAGCCTGCCGCTGGAAGAGATCCTGCGCGCACTCGAAAGTCTCGTCCAGGACGGCAAGGTGCTCTATCTCGGCTGCTCCAACTACGCCGCCTGGCAGATCGCCAAGGCGCTGGGCATCTCCGAGCGCCGCGGCTGGTCCCGCTTCGATGTGATCCAGCCGATGTATTCCCTCTTGAAGCGCCAGGTCGAAACCGAGATCCTGCCGCTGGCCGCCAGCGAGAAGATCGGCGTGATCTGCTATAGCCCCGCCGCCGGCGGCGTTCTGTCCGGCAAGTACACGCCCGGCAAGACCCCCAACGACGGCCGTCTCGTCACACACCATAAATACGCCGACCGCTACGGCGAGGAAGGCACGCTCGAGACCGCGGTGAAGTTCGCCGAATACGCCCGCGACCACGGCTACGACCCGGTCAGCCTGGCGGTTGCCTGGGTAAAGTCACACGCCGCCGTCACGGCGCCGATCATGGGCGCGCGCACGGTCGAGCAACTGAAGCCGTCCCTCGACGCCGCAGATATCGACCTGACGCCGGAGCAGCGCGCCGAGATCTCGACCCTCTCCCGCGCCCCAGCCCTCGCCACCGACCGCCGCGAGGAGCAGTTGGAGGGGTAGGCCTACTCCACCGGCACGAAGATCGAGTGGCGCAGCTTGCCGCCGACCGACTTCGACAGGTGTCCCTTGCCGTGCGTGTCCTCGACCAGGATCACTTCGCCCGCGTTGATGGTGCGCGTCTCGCCGTCGCTGGCGGTGAGCTGGGCGCCGGCATCGAGGTTGATGATGTACTGGCGCCTGGGCGCGGGGTGCCAGTCGAGGTCATAGTCACCGGAGGTCTCGCGGAAGATGATGCCGTTGGCCGGCAGGCGCGCGGAATACTTCGAGAAATTGCGCTCCTCGACCCATTCGATCTCAATGTCGCGGAAGTGGGATTCGCCGTTCTCGTCGGTATAGAGGTTGTGAATTTTCATCGTGTTCTCGGCTGTTGTGGGACGGCGCGTCAGGCGGCGTCGAAGTCGTAACTGACGTCGATCGCAGCACTTGCGATCACGCAGATGTCGTCGTTGTCCGGGTCCGGCACATCGAGCCCGCCGTGGCGCACCTCCACCGTCACGTCACCGTGCGGCAGCACCGCCTTGACGGCCTCGCGGTCAACCGCGTCCGGCTGGGTGACACCGATCGTCACCTTCACCTTCATCTTCTTGGAATCGAGGCCCATCGAGCGGATGAACGTGAGCGAGCTGTGATAGATCGCATCCTTGACCGCCCGGCACGCAGCCTTGGTGTAGTCGCCGCCATGCAGCGCCGCACCGGCGCCGAGTTCGAGGATCGCGCGTCGTTCCGCCATCACTTAGCCTCCGCTTCGATGTCGAGTTTAACGATCACTGCCGCGTGCGCGATCAGCGTCACGTCATCACCGGCTTCGTTGGCCATCTCAAGCCCGCCCTCGACCACCTCGAGCGTCGGCGTGCCGTACGGCAGCACGGCAAGCACCGCGTCGCGGTCAACGGTCTCTGGCCGGGGCACGCCGATCCGGATGTCGACAATCATGTCCTCGGGCTTCTTGCCGAGCGCCCGCGCGATCGTCAGCGCGTTCCGCCACAGCGCGTTGGTCAGCGCGCGCGCTGCAGCCTTCGTGCTGTCGCCGCCCCGGATGTCGGTTCCCATGCCAATTTCGAGCGCCATGCGCTTGGCCACCATCGCCCGTTCTCCTGGTTGTTCCATGTCGCCCAAGCTTATTAGGCGACCGGCTCTGGGCGATACGCCGGCAAATGGCAGGTAGGCGATAATTGCTTTGACGTTTCCGCGTTGAAACCGTCTGAATGTGCCAACGCAAGAAATCCCCGAGACATCCCCGAGACGACCCCGACGCGAGGCCTGGACCATGACCCGCAATCTTCATTTCACACAAGCCGAGTTCGATAGCCGCCGCCGTCGTCTCTGCGAAAAGCTCAAATCGGCCGGTCTCGACGCCCTCCTGATGTTCCGCCAGGAATCGATGTACTACATGACCGGCTACGACACCTTCGGCTACGTCTTCTTCCAGACCATCGTGATGACCGCCGACGGCCGCTTCGTCCTCCTCACCCGCTCCGCCGATCAACGCCAGGCAGCTTTCACCTCGATTGTCAGCGACATCCGCATCTGGGTCGACCGTGCCGACGCCAATCCATCCGAAGACCTCCGCGCCATCCTCGACGAACTGGGCCTGAAAGGCGCGCGCCTCGGCGTCGAATACGACAGTTATGGCATGACCGCCCGCGAGGGCCGCCGTCTGGATGCCGCGCTCGACGGATTTGCCACCCTCGAAGATGCTTCCCACCTCGTCAGCGAACTGCGCGTCACCAAGTCCGCCGCCGAGATCGTCTACGTCCGCCGCGCCGCCGAACTCTGCGATGCCGCGTGGGACGCAGCCGTCAACCGCGCGGGCCCGGGCGTCGACGAAGGCGATGTGCTGGCCGACATGCACGCCGCCATCTTCCGCGGCGGCGGCGATGATCCGGCCAACGAGTTCATCATCGGCTCCGGTCCCGGCGCCCGCATGTGCCGGTACTACTCGGGCCGGCGCAAACTCGACCCCCAGGACCAGCTCACCCTCGAGTTCGCCGGCACCTACCGTCACTATCATTCGGCCATGATGCGCACGATCGCGGTCGGCGAAGCACCACCCCGCCAGCAGGAACTCTGGTCCGCCGGTTGCGATGCCCTCCAGGCCTGCGAAGCAGCCTTGAAGCCCGGCAACACGATTGGCGACGTGTTCCAGGCCCACGCAAAGACGCTCGATGCCGCGGGCTTGTCAGCCTTCCGCCTCAACGCCTGTGGTTACTCCCTCGGCACCACCTTCGCGCCGAGCTGGATGGATGGCTACATGGCCTACGCCAACAATCCCGCCGTGATCGAGCCGGGCATGGTTTTCTTCCTGCACATGATCATTTTCGACGACAAATCCGGCCTCGCAGCCACCCCCGGCCGGACAAGCCTGGTGACGGACGCCGGTGCGGAGGTTCTGAGCCGGGCGAGCCTGGACCTCGTTGTGAAATAGTGGGCTGCTGCAACTCACGTCGCCTTGCCATGCGTTAACCGACGTCGATCAACGGCTGTGGTATTATTTCCGCCTGTTTGTCCCTTGATCGGAAGTCTCTGATGTCGCCTCGTGAGCCGCACCACCGCCTCCTGCTGATCATCGGCGGCGGCATCGCGGCCTACAAATGCCTCGAATTGATCCGCCGCGCCCGCGAGCGGGGTATCGCCGTGCGCGTGATCATGACGGCGGCGGCGCAAGAATTCGTCACCCCGCTGTCGGTCTCGGCGCTGACCAACGATCGCGTGTTCACCGACCTCTTCGACCTCGATGACGAGCGCGAGATCGGCCATATCCGCCTGGCGCGACAATCCGATCTCATCGTGGTCGCGCCGGCAACGGCTGACCTGATGGCCAAGATGGCGGGCGGCCACGCCGACGATCTCGCAAGCGCCGTCCTGCTCGCGACCGACAAGCCGGTGCTGCTGGCACCAGCCATGAACCCGATGATGTGGGCAAACCCCGCGACCACGCGCAACGTCGAAACCCTCAAGCGCGACGGGATCAGCTTCATCGGCCCGGCCGCCGGCGAAATGGCGGAAAGCGGTGAAGCCGGTATCGGCCGCATGTCCGAGCCGCACGAAATCCTCGCCGCGATCGAAGAAAAGCTGGGCCAAGGCGGCAAAGCTGCTGATCGGCCGCTCGACGGCGTTCGCGTTCTCATAACGGCTGGCCCGACGCATGAGCCGATCGACCCTGTCCGTTATATCGCCAACCGTTCCTCGGGCCGCCAGGGCTACGAGATCGCCGCCGCAGCGCTTCGCTTGGGCGCCACCGTCACGCTGGTGTCGGGGCCAACCGGCCTGCCTCAGCCAGCGGGCGTTGACACAATTTCGGTCGAAAGCGCCCGCGATATGCTCGCCGCTGTCGAGGCCTCGCTCCCCGCCGATATCGCGATATTCACCGCAGCCGTCGCCGACTGGCGCGTTGCAAGTGCCGGCAATCAGAAGCTCAAGAAGAAGGCCGGTGGCCCGCCGCGCCTTGAACTGGTCGAAAATCCGGACATCCTCCACACCATCGCGAAGCTGCCGCGCAAGAAGCGCCCCCGCCTCGTAATCGGCTTTGCCGCTGAAACGGAAAATGTCGTCGCCCATGCCACCGCCAAGCGCGAGCGCAAGGGCTGCGACTGGATCGTTGCGAACGACGTCTCGCCCGAATCTGGTGTCATGGGCGGTCTCGACAATACGGTTCATCTGATCAGAGGCGCGGACGATATCGACAACTGGCCGCCCATGACCAAGCAGGACGTCGCCGACCGCCTCGTGCGCGAAGCCGCCGCTGCCATCGCGGCTGCCAAAGCCTGATCGAACGTGCGGCTGGCCCAGAACGAGCGTTTGACGAGCAGGAGTGATCATGACCAAGCCGACGGAAACGATCCCGGTCGCGCTCAAATGGCTGGAGAACGGCCACGGCCTCGACCTGCCCGCCTATCAGTCGGCGGGCGCTGCCGGTTTCGACATTCAGGCGGCCGTCCCCGCTGATGCACCACTGAAGCTCGCCCCGGGCTCGCGGGCCTTGATCCCGGCCGGTTTTGCGATCGCGGTGCCAGCAGGCTTCGAACTGCAGATCCGGCCCCGCTCCGGCCTCGCCATGCGCCACGGGATTACGGTGCTCAACGCGCCGGGCACGATCGACAGCGACTATCGCGGCGAAGTGATGGTGTTGCTCATCAATCTGGGGGCGGATGAATTTAACGTGACACGCGGCGAGCGTGTCGCTCAGGGCGTTCTGGCGCCGGTTTCTCGCGCGGCATTGAGCGCGCTCGACGCACTTCCCGATACCGCGCGCGGCACTGGCGGCTTCGGCTCGACGGGACGCTGAGCCATGTCCACGTGCGTCTTTCGCCGACGGGTTAGTGACAACGCGAACACACCCATTGCCGGCGGGGCCTGTTTTGGGCATCAGTTGTCGGGCTTTGCCGGGAGGCCGATCATCGGCCGGCTGGCGACGGCATGTGAGAGGCGGCAATGAACTCTGATCAGGGCGGCGACTGGCACGCGGAGAGCCCGGCCGGTGACATCGAGACAATGGCGTCGGCGCTGCCGGCGATCATTGCCGACGATGCCGCCGCGCTGATTGGCGAGACGCCGCTCGTCCGCCTCGACCGGCTCGTGCGCGAGGTGCGCCTCGACGCGGAAATCCTGATCAAGCTCGAATACCTGAACCCCTTCGGCAGCCACAAGGATCGTGCAGCGCGCGCCATGGTCGACGCGCTCGAAGCCGAAGGTCGTATCGCGCCGGAGCGCACGATCCTCGTCGAGGCGACCACCGGCAGCCTTGGCATATCGCTTGCCAATATCGCAGCGCGCCGCCGCTATCGCCTGATCCTCACCCTGCCCGACCTGCCCTCGCTCGGCCCCGTCGTGAAGCTGCTCGGCCATCTCGGCGCCCGGGTCGAACTGACCCCCGCTGAGTTGGGCATCCAAGGTGCGCTCGAACGCGCGCGCGAACTGGTCAGAGCGGTGCCCGGCGCGGTGACGACGGACCAGTTCACAAATCCCATCAACGCGGCCGCCCACGAAATGACCGCCTACGAGATCTGGCGCGATTGCAGCGGCCAGATCGATTGCCTGATCGTGGGGATTGGCACGGGCGGAACATTGACCGGCTGCGCGCGTTACCTCAAGGCGCGCCAGCCGTCGCTCCAGGTGATCGGTGTCGAACCCTCGGCCTCGGCCGTCATCGCCGGCGATCCCCCCGGTCGCCACGGTATCATCGGCCTCGGCCCCGGTTTCGTCCCGGACATCCTCGATCTTTCCCTGATCGATGAGATCGTCAAGGTGCCCGATACGCTCGCGGTCGAAGCCGCACGCCTGACCGCGCGCATGGAGAACATCGCAGGAGGACTTTCGACCGGCGCCAACATTGCAGCCGCCCTCACCATTGCAGCCCGCTCCGAGATGCAAGGCCGCCGCATCGTCACGCTGGCGCCATCGCCCGCCGAACGCTATTCCGAGAGCATGCTGTTCGACCCGATCGATGAAATGGACCTGCAGCGCGGTGCCTGACGGTGTCGGCAAACCATCGAATTCCCTCAAATTCAGCCTGACGGAGAAGCTTGTCCGCTATGCCCCAGTTGACGCCGGAAGAGATCGAGCGCTATCGCCGCCACATCGTCTTGCGCGACGTCGGCGGTGCGGGCCAGCAACGCCTCAAGGGCGCGCGCGTTCTCCTCGTCGGCGCAGGCGGCCTTGGATCACCCTTGATCCTGTATCTCGCAGCCGCCGGTGTCGGCACCATCGGCCTCGTCGATGATGACGTCGTCTCGCTCTCGAACCTCCAGCGCCAGGTCGTCCACGACACCTCCGCCGTCGGCCACCGCAAGGTCGACAGCGCCGCCGACACCGTCGCTCGCGTCAATCCCCACGTCACGGTGGAGAAACACGCCTGCCGCATCGACCACCTGAACGCCCTCGATCTCATTTCGCAATATGACATCGTCGCCGATGGCTCGGACAACTTCGAAACGCGCTACCTCGTCTCGGACGCCTGTTATCTCGCAGAACGCCCGCTGGTGTTCGCGGCCCTCGGCCCGTTCGACGGCTACCTGACGACCTTCAAGCCCTATGAAAAGACGGCCGACGGCGATCCGTTGCCAACCTACCGCTGCCTCTTTCCCGAGGCCCCGACCGGCGAGGCGGTTTTCAACTGCGCCGACGTCGGCGTCCTGGGCGCTGTTGCTGGTGTCATGGGTACGCTGCAGGCGGTCGAGGTGCTGAAGGAGATCGTCGGCGCCGGCGACAGCCTTGCCGGCCGCCTCGTGATTTACGACGCGCTTGGCACCCGCTTCCAGTCGATCACCCTCAAATGGGACCCGAAGAACCCGCTCTCGGGCACTGCGGCGACCATCAAGGACCTGTCAATCCACGCACCCGGCTGACCGATCTAGACGTTCGCGGCCCCATCGGAGGCCAGCACGCTGCGCCGCCACCCCCACCCGATCGCGAGGGTCAGGATGATCCCGAGGATCGCATACCCCGACGCCGTCGCGGGATATCCAAACATCGGTATCAGGCTGCCCGCCGCTGTCAGCCCGATCGGCAGCGAGTAGATTGCGAGCATCCGCACCCCCATGACCCGGCCACGAAGATGCGGGTCCGACGTCCGGAGCAGCATCAAGGCGAGCGAGAGCATGCTGAGGCTCTGCGCGAAACCGGCGAGCACCAGGATCGGCATGCCGGCCGCCGGCGTCGTGGTGTGGGCGAAACCGAACAGCAACGCATGCCAGACCAGGCTTGCCACGATCATCACCTGCCCCGAACGAACCGACCGCCGAACGAGAACGAGCGCGATCGAACCCAGCAGCGCCCCGAACGCGAAGCTTGCAACCAGCAGCCCGAGCCCGGTCTGATCGACGTTGTAGATGTTCTTGGCGACGTACGGCATCAGCGCGTTGGTCAGCGGAAAAGCGGTGAGGTTGACCAGGCAGGCCATCCACATGCCGGCCTGGATGTGCGGCGTCCGCCAGACGTAGGCGAGGCCTTCGATCAGATCGCGCAACGGCGAGCGCGCCCGCGAGGCCGCGGACTGCGCCGTCGTCGAAATCATCGCCGTGAGAATGAGACCGCTCACATAGCAGGCCGTCACGAACACATAGGCCGCCGCGATCCCAAGCGTTGCGAACAGGCCTGCACCCGTGAGCGCGCCGGCAATGCGCGCGCTGTCGAAGGTGGTGCGCGAGAGCGCAAGCGCGCCCGGCAGTCGCCGAGGCGGGATGGTGTGGGCAACGAGCGCGCTGCGGATGCCGAGATCGGATGGCCTGACGATCCCGAGCAGCGTCGCGATCATGAGGATTGCCGGAATGGTCGCCTGATCGGTCGCGAAAAGGTACGTCAACGTCGCCGCCAGCGAGGCATAGGCCATGCGCATCAGGCAGAGCAGATTGCGGTGGCCGATGCGGTCGCCCGCAACGCCGAACAGGGGCGCGAACAACGTGCCGACGTACCCGAGCGCACCGAGGATCGACAGCGTGAGAACCGATTCCGTCGTCACCAGCACATACCAGCCGAGGATCAGCACCTCCATCTCGAAGGCCCACGAGGTCAGCAGGTCAGCCGGCCATTGCAGGCGAAAATCCCGCGACCGAAACGCCGCAAACGTGCGCGCCGATTGATGCCTCTTCAACGATTGTCTCCGCGCCCGGCCACGACCACTGCGTTCACGTGCCGAAGTTGGGTTTGCGCTTCTCGAGGAACGCCGCAGCCGCTTCTTTAGAGTCGGGATGCCCGGCAAGCTGCGCCGTCATCGATTGCTCGTAGCGGTAGCCGTCACGCAGGCTCATGTCTTCGATGGTGTTGAGCGATTGCTTTGCCAGCCGGATCGCTGCCGGGCTCTTCTCGGCGATGGTCCGCGCGATCGCCATCGCCGCCTCGACCACCTCGTCGCGCGGCACGCAAGCTTCCACGATCCCGCGCCGGTAGAGTTCAGCGCCCGGCATCCGGTAGCCCGTCAGCATCATCCGCCGGAGTGTCGAGTGGCCGAACAGCCGCTGGCCATGTTTGCCGCCACCAAGCAGCCCGACATCAATTTCCGGCAGCCCTAGCGAAGCCTCCTCCGCGGCCACCAGGATATCGCACGACGCAACAACGGCGAGTCCGGCGCCGAGGGCGGGACCGTTGATGGCCGCGATCACCGGCTTCTGGCACTCACGGATTGCGTGATAGCTCTCCCGTGCGCGCCGGCTGTGCTGCCATTTCTCGCCCGGATCGCCGAGATTGCCGCGCGCCTTCATGTCGGCGCCCGCGGAAAACACCTTTCCCGCCCCCGTCAGAACCGCGACACGCACGTCGGCGCGGTCCGAGATCGCATCGAAAACATAGGCCATCTCGAGATTGAACTGGGCGTTCTGCGCGTTGACCGGCGGTGCGTCCATCGTGACGAGCGCGATGTGGTCGGTGACGGCGAGCTTGATGAGGGTGAGATCCATGGGCGGGCTCCAACTGCTGGGTCTTTATTGAGACCCAGTGTGCCGGAGGCCGGCCCCCACCGCCACCAAGCTGGCGATTTCGCGTTGTTCGTGATTTGGCGACGGGGACGGTTCGGTGCGAAAGATATCGGCTGTGGTCGGCCGATCAATCCTCGAAGTGCCCCGCCTTCGCGAACCCGCCCCCGTGGCGCTTGATCACGATGTCATTGGGATCAAGCTCCGGATGGGCCGCTTCCACTTCCGCCCGGTAGTCCTCGGCGTTGTCCTTCGGGCGGAAGCCGATGTGGGCTGCCATGTGGTTGTCCCAGAGCTTCGAGTTGTTGTCCGATACGCCGTAGATGATCGTATGGGCCACGCGCGGCGCGATCAGGCAGCGCTCGATCAGGTGGGTGAAGTCCGGATAGCTGAGCCACGTTGTCAGCATCCGCCGGTCGAGCGGCTTCGGGAAGCACGACCCGATCCGGATCGACACCGTCTCGAAGTTGAACTTGTCCCAGTAGTATTGCGCGACCGCTTCGCCGAAGACTTTCGAGACGCCGTAGTTGGAATCGGGCCGCGGATAGACCGAGGCATCGATGACGTGTTCGCGTGGGTAAAACCCGATTGCATGGTTCGAGCTGCCCCAGATCAGCCGCCTGACGCCGTTCTTCCGGCAGCCTTCATACATATTGTAGAAGCCGACGATATTGGAGTTGAGCACGCTCTCCCACGTCCCCTCCACCGACTGCCCGCCGAGGTGGATGACCATGTCGACATCGCGCGTGATCTCCATCATCAGGTCAGCATCGGCGACATCGCCCTGGAAAATCTCTTCGTTGGCCGCAGCCTCGCCCATGTCGTTCACGTCGGAGAGCCGGAGCCGCTCCGTCAGATGCCCGATCTCGCCCCTGAGATGCTTGCCGAGATTGCCCGCCGCACCCGTGATAAGCAGCCGCTTGAACCGCGCCATTGTCATTGTCCTTCGCTTGATGGATCGTATGGTCTTGAAGTTTACTCACTTTGGGCCGGACATACTGCCGTTGGCAATGTCGCGATCCCCCAATTTCGCCCGGAGGCAACATGACGATCGAAAGACGCAACGACAGGGCCGGTCCCATCTGGCAGTGGTCGGCGGGCGAAATTGCCTCGGCGATTGCCGAACGCGCCGTCCCGGCAGCCGAAGTGATGGCGGTCGTCATCGAACGCGCCAACACCGAGAACCCCGCCGTCAACGCCATCGTCGATGACCGCTACGAAGCGGCCCTTGCCGAGGCGCGCGCCCTCGACGAGGCGATTGCGAAGGGCATGACGCCCGGGCCACTTGGGGGCGTGCCCGTCACCATCAAGGTCAACGTCGACCAGGCCGGATATGCCACGACCAACGGGGTTGCCGCCTTCAAGGACATCATTGCGCCGGGTGATGCACCCGTCACAGCCAATCTGAAACGCGCCGGAGCAATTCCCATCGGGCGCACCAACACACCTGAGTTCTCGTTCCGCGCGACGACCGATAACGAACTCTATGGGCGCACCATGAACCCGTGGAACGACTGGGCCTCCGCGGGTGGATCGTCGGGCGGCGCGGCCGCTGCCGCGATGATGGGCTTCGGGCCGATCCATCACGGCAATGACATCGGCGGCTCGCTCAGGTTTCCAAGCTACGCCTGCGGTGCCGCCAGCGTGAAGCCCGGCCTCGGCCGGGTTGCAGCCTTCAATCCCTCCCAGACCGCCGAACGCGGATTGCTGGCGCAACTGATGTCCGTCCAGGGCGTCATCGCGCGCGAGGTTCGCGACGTGCGCCTGGGCCTCGAAGCTCTCATCGCGCCGGACCCGCGCGATCCCTGGCATGTGCCCCTGCCCCTGACTGGAAACGCCTTGCCGACGGTCGAGAACGAAAAGCGCGTCGCCTTCACCGATGACGCGCTGGGCTTCGATCTCGACCCTGCGGTTTCCCGCGCGCTTGATGCCGCAGCCGAAGCCCTGACCGATGCCGGCTACACCGTCGAGCGCGTCACGCCCCCGATGGTCAAGGAGATTGCAGAGATAGGCTTCCGCTGTCTCTACGGCGAAATGAAACTTCTGATGGACGCCGATATCCGCCGGCTCGGTTCAGAGACGGTCAACAAGATTTTCGATTCCTACTATGTAGAATTCCCGCCGTTGGAAGGCGAAGAGCTGCTGCGCGCCATGGCCAAGCGCACCTATTACGCCCGCGCCTGGGCCGAGTTCCAGCAAACCTATCCGCTGACCCTGACGCCGTTCCTCTTCAAGCCGACCTTCGCCAACGACGCCGACATCCCCGGCAACGCGCCGTTTGCCGACGTCCTCGGCGCCGCCCACTACAGTTTCGCGTTCAACTATCTGGGTCTCCCTGCCGGCATCATCCCCGCCAACCTCAACGACGGCCTACCCGTCGGCGTCCAGGTCGTGGCCCGGCGCTGGCGTGAAGACCTGGCCCTCGACGCAATCGAGGCCATCGAGTCGCGCGTCGGCGTCATGGCCGATGCGTTGTGGCAGCGGCGTGGGTGAGCGCAACGTCACCTGATGCGCAACCTGATTGGCCCCTGGTTGGAAAGTTGATCGCGCTCGGCGTTTCGCGGCTCCCCGCTACCAGAATTTCCAGCGCGGTCGCTTGGCGTCGATCTTGAACGTCGCAAGCCCAACGTCCTCCGGCTCGACCACCCAGTCCCGCGGGAAGCCTTCGAACTGGAAGCCCAAATGATGGAGCAGCGAGGTCTCCGCGAGTTCGAGGGGATGGAAGGGTAACGGATAAGGATCATCACCGAGGGACTCGACAGCATGTGCGCCGTCCCAATAGGGGCGTTCGAACACCAGCGCATCGCCGATCGACTCCATCACCCCGCTGTCCGGAGAAACGCTGAGCGCGCGGATCAACCGGCCGTCGCGCCACAAGCCGAACGCAAACCAGTCCACGACGCTGTGCGTTGCGTGCAGATACGCGTTCCGGCCGAGGCCGGGATCGAGCCAGCGTGGATCGACCTTCGAAGGGTAGTCGCCGGCCAGATCATCATGCGCAACGATACTGAGCCCGCCATAGCAGCCAACGTGAACCTCTCCAGCGCTGGGATTGAGATAGGCCATCGGCCGGTCCTCTTGGGGCGTGAGCTCGGCGTTCGGGAACAGTCTGCCGGCGAGCGCGACGGCTGCCTGGCGGTCGAGGGCCGGAGAGTTGGCGAGCACCGCCTTGGGGTCTTCATCGAAGTAGGCAATGCACCACGCCTTGGCGCCCATTAGGCCTGCCTTTGCCTGAGTGCATTCAACACCCGTTCCGGCGTCATCGGCATGCTTGACACCCGGGCGCCGGTCGCCCGCGCGATGGCATTTGCAATGCAACCTGCGACCGGCACGATCGGCACCTCGCCGACGCCACGCACGCCGTACGGCACATCCGGCACCGGCACCTCTATGATGACGCTTTCGATCGGCGGCACATCGAGTGCCGTCGGCATCCGGTAGTCCAGCATGCTCGCATTCCTGAGCCGCCCGTCGTCACCGTAATCGAAGCCCTCCGTCAGCGCCCACCCGAGCCCCTGCACGACGCTGCCCTCGATCTGGCCTTCAACGGCGACCGGATTGAGCGCGCGTCCGACATCCTGGAATGCGGTGTATCTGAGCACCGTTACCTGCCCCGTTCCAGTGTCGACCTCCACGTCCGCGACGTGCGCGCCAACCTCGACGCCGAGCGGCAGCTTGGTCGAAACGCCGGTGGCGACGATCGCACCATCGGTCAGCGTCGACTGCATGATTTCACTCAGGCTGATCTCGGCGCCCGCTGTCTGGGGGTGGCGGAAGACGCCGTTCTGGTAGTCCAGGATTGCTGGATCACACTGCAACAGGCGCCCCGCACGCTGGCGCAATTCGCCGAGCGCCTTGCCGGAGGCTTCAACCACGGCAGCCGCCATCGTGCGCGCAAGCCGGCTGCCGGCCGCCCCGTCCGAGTAACCGACAGACTTTGTATCTCCCATCACCACGATCACGTCCGCGACGTCGAGACCGAATTCCTCCGCCGCAACCTGCGCCATGGTGGTGCGCGTGCCCGAGAGGTCGACCGATCCCATCGTCACCATTGGCCGCCCATCACCCGCAATCGAGATGTGACAGGCGCTGGTCATCGATGTACCGCGCCAATAGCCGAGCGCAAGCCCGCGCCCGCGTGGGAATTCGCCCTCCCCGATCGGGTCGCTCCAGCACGAATGCGCCTTGACCTGTTCGAGGATCGTCGTCAGCCCGATCGACGGGAATTTCGTCCCGATCGGCATCGTCGAGCCCGTCACGGCGGCATTCTTCATGCGGAATTCGAGAGGGTCGATGTCGAGGCGTTGGCAGAGCGCATCCATCGCCTGCTCCATCGCGAACGCCTGCTGGATGCCGCCGGGCCCGCGATAGGCTTCCGTGCGCGGCTTGTTGGTGACCACGTCGTAGCCTTCAAGATGCAGGTTCGGGCACTGGTAGAGCGCGGCCGAGGCCTGCATCATCAGCGACGGCGACATATTGGGAATGCCGCCCGTGTCGACTTTGTAAAGGCCCTTGATCGCGACCAGCTTGCCATCGGCATCCGCGCCGACTTCGAGGCGTGTGCGCGTTGCAGCGGGCGGCCCCGAACCGCCCTGCAGCACTTCTTCGCGGCTCATCACGAGCTTCACCGGCCGCCCCGTCAGTTCCGAGAGCTTGACGGCGGCGGCCTCCCCGTGGATCGCGATCTTGCCGCCGAACCCGCCGCCGATCTCCATCGGAATGACCCGCACCCGCGACTGCGGCCTGTCGAGCATCCGCGAGATCATCAGCTCCGTCGTGTGCTGGCCCTGCGTCGAGGCCCACACCGTTGCAATGCCATCGGCATCGACCTGGGCAACGGTTGCCATCGGCTCGATGTAGCCCTGGTGTGCGGTATCGACGGCGCAATCGACCATCGCTGTAGCGGCCGCCTGTGCGAGCGCGCCGCCCGCATCCCCGCGTTCGATCACGGTGCGCGAACAGACGTTTGAAGGCACTTGCGATGGCTGGTCCAGCCCGCCCGTGCGCACGAAATCATGGATGACCGGCGCACCGGCAGCCTCCGCCGCCTCGATCGTCATCACCGCCGGTAGCACGGCATAATCGACCTTGATCAGATCGAGCGCCGCCTCCGCCGTGTGGGGGTCGACAGCCGCGACAACGGCGACCGGCTGGCCCACCCAGTAGACCTTGTCCCGCGCCATGTTGATCTGCGAGACCATCCACATGTCATAGCCGGTCTCCCCCATCGGGATCGTCGCGCCCACCGGCACGGCATGGAAATCGGCTGCCGTGACGATCGCCTTGACGCCCGCCATCTGGCGCGCAGCGGTGGTGTCGATCGCTGTGATCCGCGCGTGCGGATGCGGGCTTCGAAGCGTCTTGGCGTGCAGCATCCCCGGCAGCGAAATATCGGCGGGATACCGCGCCGAGCCTTCGACGCGTTCCCCGGCATCGACCCGCGCGAGGCGCTGGCCAACCGGCCCGGCGGGCGCTTTGGAAACGTCCTGCATCTCGTTCATCGGTTTGCCTCCGCCGTCGCCGCCGCCGCGATGGCGCGGACGATCTTTTCATACCCCGTACACCGGCAGATGTTGCCGGCAATGGCGTGCCGGATCTCGGCGTCGCTGGGCGTTGGGTTTTCTTCAAGCAGCGCCACCGCCGACATCACGATGCCCGGCGTACAAAACCCGCACTGCGTGCCGCCCACCTCGATCAGCGCCTCCTGCACCCGGTGGCGCACGGGTTTGCCGGCCGCATCGCGTGACGCCAGCCCCTCGATCGTCGTGATCTCGACATCATCGAGTTCACCGGCAAGCATCAGGCACGCACAGACCGCGGCGCCGTCGACGAGGACCGTGCAGCTGCCGCAGTTGCCGTTCGAGCAGCCTTCCTTGGTGCCGGTCAGCCCGAGGCGGTCACGCAGGATCTCAAGCAGCGTGTCGCGCGGATCGGCAAGGCATGTCTGGGTTTCACCGTTGACGTGGCAGGTAACGACGATCTGCTTCATGGGGACTTCCTTGTCATGCACTGATGCGGTCCGCCGCGCGCTGCAGCGCGCGCTCAACCAGCACGGCGATCAGGTCTTTTCGGTAAGCCGCGCTGCCGCGCGTGTCGGAGATCGGCGTGGCATCGTCCTGGGCCGCGGCGCCAGCCTTCTGAAACAGTTCCGCACCCAGTTGTCCGCCGATCAGCCGTGCTTCGGCGGAGGGCGCCCGCACAGGCGTTGGTGCAACCGAGGCAAGCGCGATCCGGGCCGCCTTGATCACGCCGCTCCCGTCGACCGACAGCCGTGCTGCGGCGCCGACCACGGCAATATCCATCTCCCGGCGCGGCGTGAAGCGAATATAGGCCGCCCCGGCCCGGTCATCCGGTTTGGGCAGGATGATGGCAACCAGCAACTCGTCATCACCGAGCGTCGTGCGCCCGGGCCCGGCAAAGATCTCGCTCAATTCGATCTGCCGCCGTTTGCCGCCCGCTCCGATAATGTCGGCCCTCGCACCATCCGCGATCAACGGTGGAACGGCATCGGCCGACGGCGCGGCGTTGCAGATGTTGCCGCCGAGGCTCGCCCGGTTCTGGATCTGGCGCGAGCCGATCATGCCGAGCGCGTCATGGAGACCAGGGTGGTGCGTCTTGATCCGCGCCTCCCGCGCCAGGCGTGCCGCACTGACGGCGGCGCCAATGATGAGTTCACCGTCGCGGCCGGTGGCGATTTGATTGAGTTCCGCCACGCCCTTGACGTCAATGACGACGTCCGGCGTCCGGCTCCCCGCCTTCATCTGCGCGATCAGGTCGGTCCCGCCCGCCAGCAGACGCGCACCCGTCGCCGCCCGCTGCGTGATCGCGTCCTCGATTGACGTCGCTTTGTGATAACTGAATGGTTTCATGGAATGGCCCTGAAGGTATCGTCTCGCGAGAAACTAGCCGCTTTTCGCCGGGCGTGCACCCATCAACGAAAGCGCATCAACGAAAGCGCCATCAACGAAAGCGAATGCCGCAATGTCCACCCGTGTCCTCGTTGTCGTCTTCGATGCGCTCCGTCCCGAGTTCGTCACGCCGGACGTCATGCCGCACCTCAGCGCGTTCGCGGCCGGTGGTGTGCGCTATCTCAATTCCCGCTCGACCTTCCTGACCGAGACCCGTGTCAACCAGTCCGCCGTGACATCCGGCGTCATGGCGGCCAAGCACGGCCTCGTCGCCAATATCTTCGTGGCCCCGGACGTCTCGCCGGAAACGGCCCTCAATACCGGCAAGGACGAGGAACTCGAAGCCGCCTTCGCGCGTGTCGGCGGCAGGCTCTTCGGCGTGCCGACGCTTGGCCAGATCCTCACGGCCGCGGGCAAGACCTATGCGACGTTGAGCGCCGGCACCCCCGGCGGCGGCCGCCTCATCAACCATAGCGCCGAAGTTGACGGCACGTTTCGCTTCGCCATGCGCCGCCCGGAAGCGGGCCAGCCCGCCGGCATCGCTGGACGGATAACGGAACGGCTCGGCCCCCTGCCGGACTACCACCTGCCCGCGATCGACTGGATCCGCTACGCAGCCGATATCTATCTCGAGGTCATGGAAAAAGACGTCAACGCGGACGTCTCGCTCGTCTGGTTCTGCGAACCGGACGAGAGTTTCCACCATCTCGGCATCGGTGCGCCGGGCGCACTTGAGACGATCCGCCATGTCGACCAGCAGTTTGGCCGCATCCTCGACCATCACAAGGCCGCCCTTGCCAGCGGCACCCTCCAGGTTATCGCGATGTCGGACCACGGCCAGATCACGCTCAGGGGCGAGGCGCTTGACATCACAGGCCAACTGCGTGCGGCAGGCTTCCGGGCCGGCAAGCGCTTCGATGGCGAAACCGATCTGATCTTCGCGGGCTCCAATGCCGGCGGCATCTGGGTGAAAGACAACGATGTGAACTTGATCGAGCAGGTGACGGCCTGGCTCCTGGAGCAGGCATGGTGCGGGCCGATCTTCACGCGCAGCGCGACCCTGGGCACGCTGCGTCTCGCCGATGTTTTCCTCGACCATCCCCGTGCGCCCGATATCGCCCTCGTCATGCGCAACGACGCCACTGTCAATCAGCACGGCCTGGCCGGCGAGACGGTCCACGCCTCAGCCTACCCGGTCGGCGGCGGCTCCCACGGCGGCCTCAACGCCCACGAACTCCACAACGTGATCACGCTGGGCGGAACCGCCTTCAAATCCGGAACCGCGATCGAGGCCCATGCCGGCAACATCGACATCACGCCGACGATCCTGGCGCTGCTTGGCCTCGCCCCGCCCGCCCACGTCGATGGCCGCGTCCTCGCCGAAGCCTTCGCCGACGGCCCCGATCCGGTCGGCTTGATTCCCGAAACGACGACGCTGACGTCGACCAATTCATCAGGCCCGAAGACGCACCTGACCATCACGCGTATCGGCGCCACGCCGTACATCGACCGAGCCTGGACCGAATAGAAACGGGTGGGTCTGGGAGGCTGTGCCGCCCAGCGGAGCGCGAGGCCGGCCTCGCTCTGAGCAAAGCGCAGACCTCACGCGGACGAAGGCTTTCGGGAAACGGCGGCTTTGACAATCTCGCCCGTATCCCGCGCCCTAGGATCATCCTCACCCGCAAGTCCCGCGACAACGCCGGCCTGATCCGCCGCTGGCCTGTTCTGGCTCATTTTGTATTTGCCGATCAGCGTCTCGATCTCGAGCGTAAACCCGACGATGCCTCTGAGTTGCGCTTCAACGAAACGTTCGGGCGCATCGCTCACGGCCCAGGGTTCAGCACGCCGCGTCTCATGGAAGTCGGTGAGCCGGGTGACGACGTCATGCAGGCGGTCACGGTCATCGAAGAACGCCAGCGCGCCGCGCGCATGAACGACGGCGTAGTTCCAGGTCGGCACCACCCGCCCATGCTCCTGCTTGCTGCGGTACCACGATGGCGTGATGTAGGCATCGGGACCCTGGAAGACGGCGAGCGACGGCTTGTCTGCCGATGCCATTTGCCAATGCAGGTTGGCCTTGGCGAGATGCCCGACCAGCCGGCCGTTCGGGCCCGCGTCGCGTTCAAGCAGCATCGGCGCGTGGGAGGCAAGCGGCCCGTCCGGGCCGACACTGACGAGCAGCGCCAACCCGGTCCGCTCGATATGATCGAACAGCAACTCCCTGTCCTCGACCGCGAAGTGGTCAGGCGTGTAGACCATGATCCACCCCTAAGCGGTCACGAGAGAATGGCATTCCGGTTTGACTAAGCGGCAGCCTGTTCGGCGGTCATCTCTTCACCGGCAACCGTCGTGCGCCGCATGTCGCGCGCCTGCGTTTCGTCGAAGTCGCGCGCCCGGTGCATCGTGACCCGGTTATCCCACATCACGAGATCGTTGACGCGCCATTCGTGGGCATAGACGAACCGGCGATCGGTCGCAAACTCATTGAGATTGATAAGAAACAGCCGCGCCTCAGGGTCGGGCCAGCCAATGATCGTGCCGGCATGCGACGACAGATACAGCGACTTCCGCCCCGAGGTCGGATGCGTGCGCACCATCGACTGGCGCACCGGCTTCATGAGCTGGATCTCTTCGTCGTTGAAGGTGAAGCCGAGCTTGCCGCGCGAATAGATCTGCGAGTGCTCACAGATCAGGTCCTCGACCTTGGCCTTCATCTTGTCATCAAGGGCATCGTAGGCAGCCCGCATGTCGGCGAATTCCGTATTGCCGCCCTCGCTTGGGATCGAGCGCGCGGACAAAAGCGAGTATTTCGCCGGGATCGCGCGGAACGAGCTGTCCGAGTGCCACAGGTGATTGCCCAGATTGAAATACCGGCGCCGGTCGGTCCGGTCGAACGGCTGGTTCTTGTTGTCGAGATTTGAGACGTCGTTGATCAGCGGGTTGGCGCGTTCCTCGGTGCGGATGTTGCCGCCCTTCTTGTTCTCGATGTTCCCGAAATTCTTGGAGAACTCGATCTGCTGCTCATCGCTCAGGGGTTGGTCGTGGAAAACCAGCACGCCGAATTTGCTGATCGCGGCTTCGATCGCCTCGGCCTCGTCCTTTGACAGCGGCTTCGCGAGGTCGACACCGCTCACTTCGGCGGCAAAGCCGTCCTTGATCTCCTTGACTGATAGTGCCATGGCGCATCACTCCCGTTTTCTGAGCTTCCACCGCCGCGACGGTGGTTGGATTGAGCGGGATGCTGCAACCCGCGCGCGCGTCACGCAAGTGATTTACAGGCTCAAGCGCGCCATATTGCGCATGCGATGGACCTCGGGTCTGATCGCAGTTCAGACCAATGTCGCCGCGCCACGGTATTCTCTCGAAAAAAGGCCGAAGCTATGCCGGGTGTCGAACTCCTCATTCTCGTGGCGGTGACATTCCTGCTCGCCGGCGCCGTCAAGGGCGTGATCGGCCTCGGCCTGCCAACGGTTTCCCTCGCGCTTCTCACAGCCGCAAGCGACCTGACGACGGCGATGACACTGCTGCTGTTTCCCTCCTTCCTGACCAATCTCTGGCAGGCGATGGCCGGCGGTGCGGCGCGCGAGATCATCGCCCGCACCTGGCCCTTCCTCGCCGCTGCCACCATCACGATTCCGTTCGGCGCGCTCGCCCTTGGCAGTCTGCCCCTCGCCGCTCTTTCCGCCCTTCTCGGCGTCCTCATCGTCACCTATGCGGCTGTCAGCCTGGCCGGCCTGCGTCTCGCCTTGACGCCAGCCGCCGCACGCAACACCGGCCCCCTCTTCGGTCTCCTGAACGGCGTGCTCACCGGCATGACCGGTTCATTCGTCGTCCCCGGCGTCATGTACCTCCAGGCCCTCGGTCTGCCGCGCGATGCCTTCGTCCAGGCAATGGGCATCCTCTTCACGCTGTCGACGCTGGTCCTGGGCCTGTCCCTGGCGCGCGAAGACATCCTTCTCGTGGAAAACGTTTATCTCTCGGCGCTTGGCATCGTCCCGGCCTTTGCCGGCATGTGGGCCGGTCAGCATCTGCGCGCGCGGCTGTCGGAGGCGCGCTTCCGCCAGGTCTTCTTCATCGCCCTGATCGTCCTTGGCCTCTACATCATCCGCAACGCCGCTGTCGGTCTTGGATGAGTGCTGAAACCACCCATGCGATTGCGTGGACCCGCCCCACGATGCTCAGATGCATCAAACATCACTGTCATCAAAGGCGCCGCCCATGATCGAAGAAACCCTCGACATCAAGACCCGTGATGGGCAGATGGAAACCTTCATCTGCCGCCCGGAGCGCGGTATCCATCCCACGGTCTTCATGCTCATGGACGCCCCCGGCATCCGTGATGAGCTGCGCGACATGGCCCGCCGTCTCGCCACCGTCGGCTACGCTGTCCTCCTGCCGAACCTCTATTACCGCGCCGGCCGCGACACGTTCTACGGACCCGACGTCCTCACCCACGGCAGTCCGGATCACACCCGCATGCGCGCGATCCGCACCAAGATGACGATCCCGCCGGTCATGAACGACGTCGCCGATATGCTCGCCTACGTCGACGCACGCGACGACATGACCTCGGATCGCGTCGGTGTGCATGGCTACTGCATGAGCGGTCCATACGCGCTCGCCGCCGCCTCGCGGTACCCCGAGCGTGTCGCCGCCGCCGCATCCTTCTATGGCACCTGGCTGGTCAGCGACGCTGAGGAAAGTCCGCACCTGACGCTCGGCGTCGGCGATGCGGAACGCTACATCGCCTGCGCCGAAATCGACGACCTCGCCCCGATGAATATGGTCGACGAACTCCAGCGCCTGTTCGAGGAAGCCGAAAGCCCCGGCGAACTCGAGGTCTACGCGGGCGTCCACCACGGCTTCGCGTTCCCGCAACGCAAGATCTATGACCGCGACGCCGCCGAACGCCACTGGGAACGCCTGATCGCGCTCTACCGGCGCAATCTCGGCTAGCGGCATCAAACAGTTCCAGCGCGACAGTAAGAGGTTTTACTCATGACCGGCATGCTCGAAGGCAAAACGATCCTGATCACTGGCGGCGGCCGCGGCATCGGCCGGGCAACCGCCCTTGTTGCCGCGCGCGAAGGCGCAAATGTCGTCGTCTCGGATCTTACCCCCGAGGGCATCGAGGAAACCGTGAGCCTCGTCAACGCGGCCGGCGGCCAGGCCCGCGCTGTCACTGGCGATGTCACAAGCGCAGCCGCCGTTGATGAGATGATGAAGACCGCGATTGACGCGTTCGGACGCGTTGACGCCGCCTTCAACAATGCCGGCATCGCGCCCTATCAGGTCGATGCCGCCGGCAAGAACACGGCCGACTGGTCGGAAGAAGCCTTCGACCGCATGATCGCGGTCAACCTCAAGGGCGTCTGGCTGTGCATGCGCGCGGAACTGCGCCACATGCTGGAATCGGGCGGCGGCGCCATCGTGAATACGGCCTCGATCGCGGGTCTGATCGGGATACGCACATCATCCGCCTACACCGCCGCCAAGCACGGCGTCGTCGGCCTCACCAAGACCGCCGCCGTCGAATACGGCACCAACAACGTCCGTATCAATTCCGTCTGCCCCGGATTCATCGAAACTGACATGACCAAGGTCACGATGGAGAACCGCGGCGACGAAGTCCGCGCCATGATCCCGTTCAAGCGCATGGGGACGGCGGAAGAAATCGCGGAAATGGTGTGCTGGTTGTGCTCCGATCACGCAAGCTACGTCTCCGGCGCCAACTTCAACGTCGACGGCGGCTACATAGCTCAGTGAGGGCTCAATCATCCAGCCGATGGGGGCACCCATCCGGATCGAGAACCGAACATTCCTCCCGATCCATTGAGAGATAGCCCGGCCCGATCGGCACTTTTCCGTAACCGCCCGGGATGTCGAGCACGTACGTCGGCTGGCAAAGCCCCGAGATGCGGCCGCGAAGATCGCGCATAAGGTCCTGCCCCTCCGCGATCGGCACGCGGAAATGCGACGTCCCCTTGGCGCGGTCGAGATGGTGCAGGTAGTAGGGCTTGATCCGGTTCTCGACGAGCGTGCGGAACAGGCGCGCGAGCACGGCGGCATCGTCGTTGACGCCGCGCAGCAGGACCGACTGACTGAGGAGCGGGATGCCGGCATCCGCCAGCCGCGCGCACGCGGCCCGGGCAGCCGTCGTCAGTTCATCGGCATGATTGACGTGGAGGACGACATAGGTCGGCCGCATCACCGAGAGCGCGTTGACCATGGCCTCGTCGATCCGCTCCGGGGCAACGATCGGCAGTCGCGTGTGAAAGCGCATCGTGCCCACGTGTTCGATCGCATCCAGCGCGCGTGCGATCGTCTCAAGCGTTGCGGGCTTCAACAGCAGCGGGTCGCCGCCGCTCAGGATCACCTCCCAGATCTCGCCATGATCCCGGATGTAACCGAGTGCGGCATCCAGTTCGCTTGCCGTGAGCGCCTTGGCTCCGGGGCCGATGTCGCCACGGCGAAAGCAATACCGGCAATAAACCGCACACACCTGGACCGCATTGAGCAGCACCCGGTCGGGGTAGCGGTGAATGACGCCTTTGACCACTTCGTGCGCGTGATCGCCGATCGGATCGTCGCGCTCGCTGGGCGCGACGTGGCTTTCGCGAACATCGGGCACGAACTGGCGTGCAATCGCATCGCCGTCACCGGCCCCGATCGCCTCGAGGACTCCGGGCGTAATCGCCACGGCGAAGGTCTCGGCAACAGCCTCGAGCGCCGCGCGGTCACAAGCCTCGGCCAGGCCGAGGTCGATGAGTTGGTCGATCCCCCGCACGGTTCGCGTCGCGCTGGGCGTTTCAGTGTCTGTCACGCTGGCTCTCTTCGCTGAAACCGCATCCATTGCATTGCCGGTTGCAGCCGCCCGGGGCGACCGCATAGGTTCCTTTGCAATCATCTAGCGAAGGAGTGCCCTCCATGTCGACCGATCTTCACAATTTCACGCTGGCGCAGTTGGCGCGTGCGATCCGCGAGGACGGCCTCTCCCCGGTTGAACTCACCGACGCCTTGATCGCGCGCATCGAGGCGGTCGACCCGATCCTTAACGCATTCATCACCCAGACCTTCGATGTCGCCCGCGATGCCGCGCGCATCGCTGCCGACGAAATCGCAAGCGGCAAGGACAAGGGCCCGCTGCACGGCATCCCCTTCGCCCTGAAGGACATCTACGACACCGCCGGCATCCTCACATCCGGCCACTCCCGCACCCTGATCGACCGCGTGCCCGCAACTGATGCAACCACGGTGCAAAAGCTCAAGCAGGCCGGCGGCATCCTGATGGGCAAGCTCGCAACCCACGAGTTCGCCCATGGCGGGCCCTCGTTCGATTTGCCCTGGCCGCCGGCGCGAAACCCATGGAACACCGCCCACTTCACGGGCGGCTCGTCGTCGGGCTCCGGCGCCGCGATTGCCGCCGGCATGGTGCCCGCAACGCTCGGCTCCGACACCGGCGGCTCCATTCGCGGGCCGGCAGGCCTAAGCGGCACCGCCGGTCTCAAGCCGACCTACGGCCTCGTCTCGCGCGCCGGCGTCCTGCCCAATTCCTACACCTATGATACCTGCGGCCCGCTTGCCCGCACGGCTGAGGATTGTGCTCTGATCCTGCAGGCGATCGCCGGGTACGATCCGGCCGACCCCGCCTCTGCCAACCGCCCGGTTGCCGATTTCACCGCCGATCTCGAAAAGGGCATCAAGGGGCTCAGGATCGGGGTCGTTCGCCACTTCTGGGAAACGGATTCGCGCCCCCATCCGGCCCTCGGCCCCGCCATGGACCAGGCCCTCAAGGTGCTGGAATTCCTCGGCGCCGAACTCGAAACCATCGAGCTGCGCCCGCTCCACCACTATTCAGACGTCAAGATCACGACGGCGGAAAGCGAGCTGTTCTCGATCCATCTCGCCGAACTGCGCCGTCGTCCGGGAGACTTCGGCCAGGATTTCCGAAGTCGCGTCCTTCCCGCGGCCCTGTTCACCGCCGAGGACTACGTCCGCGCCGGCCGCGCGCGCCGCGTCATCACCGAGGAAATGCGCGACATCTATCGCCGCTTCGATCTCCTGGTGACGGCCAATACGTCCGCCGCCCCGCGCCTCGACACCTACGACTCGCTCTCATTCTATCGCTCGCCAAGCCTGACGACGCCCTTCAACTGCACCGGCCAGCCAACGCTCGCACTCCCCTGTGGTTTCACCGACGAGGGCCTGCCGCTGTCGCTCCAGATTGCCGGCCGTCCCTTCGAGGACGCAACCGTGCTCCGCGCCGGCTATGCCTTCGAATGCGAGACCGGGTACTGGTCCGCCCGGCCGAACCTCGACGCGAATACCGAACCGGCGCCGCTCGACCCGAAACCCTGGCGCCCGAGTGTCGCCGATGCCGATCCGGCCGTGCGGGCGCGCTGTGAAGCAGCCGTGGGCTACCACGGTCTCGACCTGCCCGAGCCGATCTTCGCTGAACTCGTTGCCGCCGCGCCGGACGCCCTGGCGATGGCAGCCCGCCTGACGCGCGATCATGCCGCGCATCAGGAAGTCTCCTCGACGTTCTCATTGGTGTCGGATGCCGGGAGCGCCACCGCATGAAGGTCGCCATGACGAACTTCGCCTTACGTAATTGGGACAACGCGAAGAGCGGCACGCTGATCGAGCGCCTGACACCGGAAGAACTGACCGCCCGCTGCAATGACGCGCTCGGCAAGGGTGCCGAGTTGGTTGGCGGCTACGCGCCCTTCTGCAAGCATCTGTTCCTCGAAAACGATACGCCCACCCGCGCCGCCTTCGCACCGATCCTGGATGAAAACCGCCATCACCTGAAATCAGGCTACGCCAGCCGCCGCCCCGGCGAACTGGCCGTCCTGGAGCGCTGGTTCGAGAACATCGAGGCGCCTGTCGCAGGGTTCCTCGACGTCATCCTCTACAGCCACGCCCAGCTTGTCGCCGAAGCCAAGGACTATCCCGACGAGCCCGACGTGCCGGCCTGCGATTGGGGCATCGTCAGCATCATCGCGACCCTCGAGGCGAAAGAGCCGCCAATGCCGCCGATCACGCAAATGCGCAACGCCCTTGGCCGCGCCGAGGGCGGCTCCGGCGTTGCCATCGACCGCGCCAGCTACGACGCCGCCGTCGCCTTCTGGGACGCCCATGCGGCGATCAGGAAGTCGTGAGAAAGCTGGCAACGCATGCGCCGGGAGAATTATGCGTTCCCGGACAGCGCGTCAGCGCTGAGCCGGGATCTCTAGCGGCGCATCAGTTGAAGAAGCCAAACGATGTGCGATGGACCCCGGATGAATGCTGCGCATTCTCCGGGGACGCATAATTGAGGGGTATGCCTGTTGCCGGCAGCCGTCTGCGCGCCGCCGGGCTGACACCGAACAGGACGGGACGGCCCTCACGTATTGTCGACGATCACCGGCGCATCGAAGAACGTGATCTGAGGTTCCGTGCCGTATTTCGACGTCACCATCTCCCGCCACGCCGGCGTATAGGTCGCCTCCGCGTCGGCCCGCGAGTCCCAGAAATAGAGCGCGCCGACGATCAGACCGTCTTCCGAGCGCGTGTACATCTTCTTCTGGAGCCCCTGGCGTCCCTTGTACTTGGGCGCCGTGCTCTCGAAGATCGCGGTGACCTCTTCAAGTGAAATCGGCTCCGAGCGGGGAAACCGGACCTGGGCGATGATCATGCAGATGCTCTCCATAAGCGCACAACGAGGACGTCGCGGCCATCCCGTTCCATCAACCGCCCTTGCGCCCCGCAACCTGCGGCAGCGCCACCTCGTCCAGGAACGTGCGAAGGCACTCGGTCATGTGATGGACGTGTTCCGGCGGCTCGGTCCATTCGCGGATCTTGAGCTGGATGGGATGGTCGACATAGCTCGAATGAACCAGCGTCGTGGTCATGCCGAGCATGTGCGCCGGCTCAAGATTGTGCGGCATGTCCTCGAACATTGCCGCCGCTTCCGGCGCAACATCATGCCGCTTCAAAAACGCATGATAGGCCGCCGCCTGTTCCTTTGGCACGAACGCCGTGTCGACGATGTCCGTAATGTCCTCGAACAGGTCGAGAATGCCGATTTTGCCGGCAACATTCTCGGCATGCCGGCGTGAGCCGGCGGTGAAGATATGCTTGGTGCCCGGCAGCGCCTGGATTGCGGCGCGCAGCTCAGGGTGTTCGGGAACGGGAGCCAGATCGATGTCGTGGACATAGTCGAGATAGGCGTCCGGCTCCATCTTGTGGACGTGCATCAGCCCGGCCAGCGTCGTCCCGAAGCGGCGATAGTAGTTCTTCTGCAGGTAGCGCGCGCGGTCGAGCGGAACATCCAGATACTGCGCGATGAACTCCGCCATCTTGACGTCGATCTGCGCAAACAAATTGCTGTCGGCGGAATAAAGCGTGTTGTCGAGATCGAAGATCCAGGTCTGGGTGCGCTCGAAGCCGCGGCTCATATCACTGCTTTCCTGTTCACGGGTTGCCCGTTCAATCGTCTCGCCTGACCATCGTGCCGGCACCGTGCTCCGTCAGAAGCTCGAGCAGCACGCAGTGCGCCACCTTACCATTGATGATCGCA
Source organism: uncultured Alphaproteobacteria bacterium (assembly GCA_963696075.1). GTDB lineage: Bacteria > Pseudomonadota > Alphaproteobacteria > Rhizobiales > Hyphomicrobiaceae > CAJQQK01. Next base: position 152,183 of record CAVOJD010000010.1, read on the forward strand.
ACCGCCTCGACCCCGCCTTCGACGACGTCGATGCAACCTTCGATCTTCGGGATCATGCCGCCGCTGATCGTGCCGTCGCGAATGAGGGCGCGCGCTTCGCTGACCTTGAGTTCTTCGACGAGCACGCCCGACTTGTCGAGAACGCCCGCGACATCCGTCAGCAGAAGCAGCCGCTTCGCTTTGGTGGCCACCGCCAGCGCCGAGGCGAACGTGTCGGCGTTGATGTTAAGCGTCTGCCCATCCTTCGTCACCCCGATGGGCGCCACGACGGGAATGAGATCTGAATTCGAAATGACGTCGACGATGTGCGGGTTCACTGTGACCGGTTCGCCAACGTAGCCGATATCGACAGCTTTCATCAGGTTCGACTCGGGATCGGGCATCTCGGTGATCTGCCGCGCAACCATCAGGTTGGCGTCCTTGCCGCAGATGCCCACCGCCTTGCCGCCCTGCCGGTTGATCGCGGAGACAATGTCCTTGTTGATCGCGCCGGCCAGAACCATCTCGACAACGTCCACGGTCGGCTTGTCGGTGACCCGCAGGCCGTTGACGAATTCCGACTGGATCTCGAGCTTTTTCAGCATCGCCGCGATCTGCGGCCCGCCGCCGTGCACGACGATCGGGTTCACCCCGGACTGTTTCAGGTAGACGATGTCCTGGGCAAAAGCATCCGAGAGGGCCTGATCACCCATCGCGTGGCCGCCGAATTTGATAACGACGGTCTGCTCGTCATACATCAGCATGTTGGGCAGCGCCTCGGCGAGGATATGCGCCTTCTGGTGAGCCGTGATGCTGCCGGGGGCGAGGGTTGGCTGGGGACCGCCGTTCTGGTCCGTATCCTGGCTCATCGTTGTGTCTCGTCCTTGCCTTGTCATTAGCTTTGCGTGGCGCGCTCGTGGCAGCACTGCGGGACTGCCCTCAATTCGCCGTGTGGCTCATCTACCACCTCTTGCAAGTGAGATCACTAGATCATCGCACGGTCGCCGCTTTGTGCAGCCAGAGGTGGCATTGAAATCCAGGCAGGGACCCAATACGACCCACGAGACCAAGGGCGCGCCTTACGATCGACTGGGATTGATACACGCAAAGGTTGATTTTTTGGCGAAGCTTTGCGCCTGGCGTCGGTGACACGTTCGGCCCCCACGGCGTTGATGTCATTGACCCAATTGCCATATCGCATCGGCAATTGCGGACACAATCCTTGTCGCGTGTGGCGAATGCGCGAACTGTGATATGCCGGTGACTCGTCGGCGTGGCGTAAGGGGAGCGCCAGCGGGCCCGTCTGCGAAAACCGGTCGACAGGGCCCGAAGCGTCAGGAGGAATCAAGGCGACATGTCCGCGACGGACCAGTCCAACATCCTGAACCGATTGGAATTGTCGCACAATCTGCGCGGCTCGCTTCAGCGTGCGGCAGCCTATGCCTATCAGCAGTCTCACCGCGAAGTGACGGTTGAGCACCTACTGCTGTCGTTGACCGAGGACCGCGACGCGGCCGTTATCCTCGAAGCAAGCAATGTCGCAGTCGCAAATCTCGTGACTGAGGTGGCGGATTACCTCGGTCGCCTCGAAGACCGTGTCGAGAGCGATGGTGCCCGTCAGCCGACGCTCGGCCGTGACCTGATACACATCTTCCAGTCGGCCGCCGCCGCCGCCCAGAAAAGCCAGCGCCGCGCCGTCGGCAGCGCGCTCGTCCTCGCAGCAATCGTCGGCGAGGGGCGTTCGCCCTCTGCCCACATGCTGAAGAACCATGGCCTGACCTTCGAGCAGGCGATTGCCGCCCTGCGCCAGGCCAATGTCGCCCAGGCCGCGCGCCCCGTGCCGCAGCCGGCCGAAGAGCCAGCCGTCCCCCCGCCTTCCGCCGCCGCCGCCCCCATCCCCAGTGGCGCCGCAACCGCTCCTTCTCCCTCGCCCACCCCCGAAGTCGCGCCGGTTCGCAACGTCCAGGCCGCGCGCGATGTGTTGGCGAGTGCGCGCGAGCGTGTCGCGGCCGCTGGCGGCAGCGCAAACAGCCAGGTGGCCGCTGAGAAACCGGAACCCGACGAGCCGTCCGCAGGGCCGGCGCCCGACGCAGCTCCCGTGCGCAAACCGGACGTGCCGGCTCGCGCGGCAGAGGCCGGCGCCAGGCCCGTGCGCCCGGCCCAACCGGAAAATGATAATCAATCGGACGCGCCAACCAATCAGGGCAGCGTCGTGCCGCCGCCAGCGGCTGCGGCGCCGCCCCAGGCGGCCCCTCAAGCGCCCGCCGAACCCGCGAAGCCTGTCGTGGCACAGCCGGCGGCGTTGGATCGTCACGACACGCAACGCGAAAACGCCGCCGGCGCCGCCCGCCAACCGCAGGCCCCGCCCGCCCGGTCATCAGAGCCCGACCCGGCACCACGTCGCCGCCCCGCCGCCCCGCCCCCATCAGCCCGCGAGCCGGGCGGTGCCGGTGCGGATCGCGGTCCCGCCACTCAGCCGCCGCCCGCACCACCGCCCGCTGCAGGGGCCCCGCCCCCGCAGCAACGACGCCCGCGATGGCCGGATTGGGCAAAGCAACAGAACGGCGCCCCAGAGCCTTCCCAGGCAACGCGCCAGCCGCCACCGCCGGATCGCGCCGCGCCACTTCGCCAGCCCGGCGGAGCAGGTCCGCTGCCGTCCCATCCCGGCGACCTGCGCGCCGAGGAAAGACGCCCTGGACCGGCCGGGCCGCTGCCGGACAGCAACTGGCAGCCACGCCATCCGGCCGCTCAAAGAGACACGGCGACCGCGCAGCCAGACCCGTGGTCTCACCCGCAGCATGCCCCCGCGCAGCGCCCGCGCCCGGCCGCGCCGCAGGCCATGCCCGACCTGCCGCCGTTCGATCCGAGAACACTGGTTGAGCAGATCCCGACCCGCATGCGTGTTGGCAAGCCGGTAACCGTCAATGTGCGTGTCCCGCGCCGGCAGCTTGAGGCATGGAGCGGTGGCGGCCCAGATCCCGCAACCCTCAGCCAGCACGTCATTACCAAGGCGATGGTGATGCGCCTGAAGGCGGCCCCGGTCGATTTCTCGGTCGAGCACGCATCGCCAGAGACGCAGTGGTCGGAGGGCTATGGCGGTCCACTCAGTGACGACATCGTCAGTTGGCGCTGGATCGTCACCCCGCGCCGGAGCGGCCGTCAGATACTGCAGTTGTCAGGCTCGACACGCATCGTCGGCCGGGACGGCCTCGCCGCCGAACGCCCGCTTCCCGCTCAGCGCATTTCGGTGCGCGTCAGTGCGGACTATGGCCGTCTGTTTCGCCGCGTTGGCGTTTGGCTGATCATCGCCGGCCTCGCAGGGACACTTGGCTACTTCGCGGACGGCCTGTTCGACATGGGCCGCTCCGTTCTCGCCCAACTGGTTCGCTGATCCCCGTCGGAGTGGCCGCGCTGCTTTGCAGCGCGAACAGCCACGCGAGACCAATCACTCTTCGAGTTCGCGCAGCGTACTCGGGGAGCGCATGCGTCCCGGCGCCTAGCGCCGCTCCTTCGGAGTGGCCGCGCTGCTTGGCAGGGCGAACAGCCACGCGAGACCAATCACTCTTCGAGTTCGCGCAGCGTACTCGGGGAGCTCATGCGATCCGGCGCGTAGCGCCGCCCCGTCGGAGTGGCCGCGCTGCTTGCAGCGCGAACAGCCACGCGAGACCAATCACTCTTCGAGTTCGCGCAGCGTACTCGGGGAGCGCATGCGACCCGGCGCCTAGCGCCGCCCCGTCGGAGTGGCCGCGCTGCTTTGCAGCGCGAACGGCCACGCGAGACCAATCACTATTCGAGTTCGCGCAGCGTACTCGGGGAGCGCATGCGACCCGGCGCCTAGCGCCGCCCCGTCGGAGTGGCCGCGCTGCTTTGCAGCGCGAACAGCCACGTGAGACAAGTAACTAACTCGCAGCAAAAACCACCGCGGCGCGCAGTTCATCGAGGCCGGTCTTCTTCTCCGATGACGTTGCGATCACTTCGGGAAAGGCCGCCGCATGGGTCTTGATGACCGCTTCGGCCGCCTCGATTGCCTTGGGCACGGCGGGGGCTTTGATCTTGTCGATCTTGGTGAGCACCACCTGATAAGTGACGGCTGACTGGTCGAGCAGCGCGAAGATCTCCTCGTCGACCGCCTTAACCCCGTGCCGCGAATCGACGAGTACGAACACCCGGCGCAGAACGACGCGACCGCGAAGGTAATCGCGCAGCACCTCGCCCCACTGTTCGACCTTGTCCTTCGGCGCCTTGGCAAAGCCGTAACCGGGCAGGTCGACGATACGGAATCCGGCGGGCTCGGCGGTGAAGAAATTCAGCTCCTGCGTGCGCCCCGGCGTATTCGACGTTCGCGCGAGGCCGTGCTGGTTCACCAGCGCATTGATCAGGCTCGATTTGCCGACGTTCGACCGCCCGGCAAATGCGATTTCCGGACAGTCCGGATCCGGCAGGAATTCGAGCGTGGGAACGCCGCGCTCGAATGTCCAGTTCTGCGCAAACAGCCACCGGGCATGCTCAAGTTGTGCCGGTGTAAATGTCATCCAAGACCCTGTCTGCCGAGTGGCACTGCCTCAAACTGTGGTTGCACGGGCGACGCCACGCCGGGCAAGGCACGAACGGACCTGGCCCGCCTCAACTCTTGGATCGGCTCGATAACCCGCCGATGAATTTTCCAACCGCACCAAAGTTGCGCTTGAGGTTGTCCATCAGCGGAACGTCAACGCCCTGCCGCTTCATGATGAACCACTGCTGCGCCAGCGAGAGCACGTTGTTCCAGGCCCAGTAAATCACGAGCCCGGCCGGGAACGAGGCGAGCAGGAAGGTGAACATCACCGGCATCCAGTTGAAGATCTGTTGCTGGACGGGATCGGGCTGCTGCGGATTGAGCTGCATCTGGATCCACATCGTGACGCCCATGATCAGCGGCCAGATACCAACCACCAGAAAATCAGGCACGTCGTACGGCAGCGCGCCGAACAGATTGAACAGCGATGTCGGGTCCTTGGCGGAAAGATCCTGGATCCACCCGAAGAAGGGCGCATGGCGCATGTCGATCGAAACAAACAGCACCTTGTAGAGCGCAAAGAACACCGGGATCTGAATCAGCACCGGCAGACAGCCTGCCAGCGGATTGATTTTCTCTTTCTTGTAGAGCGCCATCAGTTCCTGCTGCTGGCGCATCTTGTCGTCTTTGAAGCGCTCCCGGATGGTCGTCATCTCGGGCTGCACCTTCTTCATCTTCGCCATGGATTCGTACGACTTGTTGGCGAACCAGAAGAACGCGAGTTTGACGAACACGGTTGTGATCAGGATCGCAACACCGAAGTTGCCGAACACGCCATAGAGGAAGTGCAGCAGCTGATAGAGCGGCTTGGTGATGAAATAGAACCAGCCCCAGTCGACGAGGTAGCTGAATTCGTAGACGCCGCTCTGGTCCTGGTAGGACTCGATCAGTGAAATGTTCTTGGCGCCGGCAAAGAGGCGCTGTTCAACCGTTTGGGACTGCCCGGCGGCAATCGTGACGATCGGCAGCAGATAGTCGGCCTGATAGGCAGCGTCGGTTGAATCGGTCTGGACCCGCGTCGCCTTCATGGTTGCGCGATACGCCGCCTTCTGATCCGGGATCAAGGCCGCGGCCCAATACTTGTCGGTGAAGCCGAGCCACCCGCCAACGACGTTCTCGAATGTCTTGTTGCCGCCCGGTTCGCGCGCCTCCGAATAGTCGACCTGCTGCAACTTGTTGGCTTCGCCAAGGAAGCCCAGCATGCCCTCATGCTGGACCCAGAAACCTTCAAGTTTCGGTGTATGGCCCCGGTAGATCCGGGCGTAGGGGAACAGCAGCACATCGCTGCCGGTTTTGTTTTCGACGCCATCGCGAACCGTGAACATGTAGCTCTCGTCGACCGTGATGGTCCGCGTGAACGCCAATCCCTCACCATTGTCCCACGTCAGCACGAGTGGCGTGCCGGGAACAAGCTTGGCGCCGTCCGCCGCCTTCCATTCCGTATCGCGCCCTGGCAGCTTTATCGCTGCACCAGGCGGCGCCACCCAGCCGTGCTCGGCAAAGTACGGCCTCGGCGCATTGGCCGGCGAGAACAGCGTCACCAACGGCGCCGTCGGCTCGATCGCGACGCGATGCTTGGTCAGCAGCAAGTCGTCAATGCGCCCGCCGCGCAGGTTGATTGAGCCGACCAGTGAGGGGGTCTCAATGCCGACGCGCGGCGCCCGCGCGAGTGCCGCCTCACGCGTAATCGAGGTCGCGACGGGCGCACCCCCGCTTTCGGTTGTCACCGGGCCGGCCTGACCGCTTGGGGTTCCCGGCGCCACGGGTGCGGCGCCGTCGGATGTCACGTTCTGATTGGTGGCCCCCGGTTGCGCCTGCTTCTGCTGCGATGCGATCTCCGCTTGCCGCTTGCGCTCCGCATCGACCTTTGGGTTTGCATAAAAGAACTGCCAGGCGAGCAGAACGCACACCGAGAGCAGGATCGCGAGCAACATGTTTTTCTGGTCGCCGGGATCGTTCTGGGAATTGAGCGGCTGCATGGACCTTCCTTGTGGATCGGGAGCGTGGGTGGATGCCCGGCGGCTTCAGATGCCGGCATCAGGTCACCGTGACGAATTTTCCAGACTGTTTGCCGAAATTTGCGCGCGAGGCCAAGCCTTACCGTGTTTGCGTTGGGGCTTTATTGACGTTGCCTGTATTTGTGGCGTCTTTCTTTCGTTGTCCACTGCCGCGCCGCCGTCCTTTCGGATGACGCGCGTCGTTTCCTTGATCAGTCGTCTCGGAAAGGCGCCGCTCGATCGACCGAAAGGCTTTCCCAAGGTCATCGACCATCTCCAAGAACGGCGCCTCGGACGCCGCCGCACGCGCGATCACAACATAGTCCGTGCCGGCCTGGGCAGCCGTTGAAGCCGCTACGATCGCAGCTTTGAGGCGCCGCCGGATCCGGTTCCGCTGAACCGCACCACCCAGGCGCTTTGTCGCCGTGAACCCGAAGCGGGCACCATCTGCGTCCTCAGGCACCCGGCGTTTGCCTTCCAGCACGAACGCGGCTCCATGAAACCGCTGACCCTTGCGGACGCGGAGGAACTCGTGCCGCTTCTTAAGCGTGACGAGCTTCATGGCGGGCTCCAAAAACACCAACAGGCCCAAAACACGAAAGGCCCAGGGATCCGTGCGATCCTGGGCCATGAAAGGCACATTGAACGACATCGGGCGGGAAATCAGGGACTGATGCACCGGAATAACGATGCTCCGGTAGCGACAAAGTCTGGATCAGCACCTGAAACAACCACTGAAATGAGCGAGCATCTGCCCCTTCAGACGGCATCCCCGCCGATGAGGCTTACGCCGAAAGCCGCTTCCGCCCCTTGGCGCGCCGCCGGGCAAGAATGCGATTTCCACCAGTTGTGGCGCGCCGAGCGCGGAAGCCATGGCGCCGCTTGCGAACGAGTCGGCTTGGCTGATACGTGCGTTTCACCGCTTCAACTCCGGATATGAGGAGAAATGAGGCCGCCGCGCTCAAACCGGGCCGAACGCCCGCGCGCAGCTATAGCCATGATTAATCGAGCCGAGCTTATAAGTCGCCCCGGCCGCCAAGTCAAACAATGCCGAACCGCATCTTAACCCCGCGACCGGCGTTGAGCCAGCCCGTTCATTTGCGAGGGGCGATGCAACTTATCGCCGCCCCCATTCGATCCCGGCCAATCACGCAAGATCACGAATACGGCCGGGCAATCACAGGTCGTTGAGGGGTGGTTCCCTTCCTCCGCATCATCCGACTACATGTCGAAGCGCGGCGACGCGCCGCAGCCGGACGGGGCCTCCTAGCGCCGGCTTCGGCTCAGGGATCATGCAGTGATCATGGGGAGACGGACAAATGATGCAGAGGATCGCAAGGACCGTTCGGGCACGAAAGCTCATCGCCCTGGCGCCACTGGCTGTCGCAGCGGCGATCGCTTGGGCGGCGCCAGCCACCGCCAACGCCGTCACCGAGCGCTTTCGGCCCTCGTCGGCAGGGGCGACAACCACCGTCAACCATGACGCATGGGACGCGCTGCTCAAGAAGTATGTCGTGGCCGGCGAGGACGGCCTCAATCGCGTGCGCTACCTGGCCTTCAAGGACTCCGATCACGCCACGCTCAAGTCGTACGTCCAGTCTCTGGAGCGCGTAAAACCCACAAGCCTCACCCGGCCTGAGCAGTTCGCATTCTGGGTCAACCTCTACAACGCAAAGACGATCGACATCATTCTCGACAACTATCCGGTCAAGACGATCCGCGACATCGCGATCAATGAAGGTCTTGTCGGCTTCCTCAAGCGCTCCGTCGGCGCCGGCGGGCCCTGGAAGGCGAAAGTCGTCACCGTCGATGGCGAGGCGCTCAGTCTCGACAACATCGAGCATGACATTCTGCGCCCGGTCTTCAAGGACCCGCGCGTGCACTACGCGGTCAATTGCGCCTCCATCGGCTGCCCGAACCTCCAGCGGTCAGCCTTCACGGCGGCAAATCAGGAAGCCCTGCTCGAGAAGGGCGCCCGCGACTTCGTCAACAGCCCGCGCGGCTTCCGTTTTGTCGATGGCGGCGTCTGGGCCTCGTCGATCTACAATTGGTTCAAGGTCGATTTCGGCGACACCAACCGGTCCGTCCTCGCCCATGCCGCCAAATACGCTGACGCAGAACGCGCCGCGAAACTTTCAGGCGCCACCGATATCGCCTCGTTTGGCTATGATTGGAGCCTGAACGACGCCCCATCGAGCCTCGCGCCCAAGACCGACTAACAAGACCGATCAATTAGCCCCGACAGGCCGCCACCGATGAATTCGACACCAGAAGGACGATCGATGACCGACCACGCAGCAACCGTACCCCCTGCGCCTTCCGCTGGATGGCTGTCCTCCAAATGGGCAAAGATGGCACTGGCGCTTGTCGCGCTGGCCCTCATCGTCCTCGTCTGGCGGACGTTGCCCGTCGCCGAATGGATCGAGCAGTTCCGCGACTGGGTGGGCCAGCAAGGCGTGTTCGGCCATCTCGTCTTCATTCTCGTCTACGTCATCGCAACCGTCATTCTCGCCCCGGCCGGTCTCCTCACGCTGGCGGCTGGTTTCGCGTTCGGGCTCTGGGCGTTCCCGACCGTAATTATCGGCGCCACGATCGGCCTGACGCTCGCCTTTTTGATTGCGCGCTACGGCGTGCGCGGCTGGGTTGAAAAGCGCGCCGCCTCGAGCCGCCTGTTCCGCGCCGTCGACAAGGCGATCGAGGGCGAAGGCTGGAAGATCGTCGCGCTGATGCGCCTCTCCCCGCTCGTGCCGTTCAATCTGCAAAACTATTTCTTCGGGATTACCGGCATCGGTTTCTGGAGCTACCTTGCAGCGAGCTTCTTCGGCATCATGCCGGGCACGCTCCTGTACGTGTGGATCGGTTCGCTCGGCGCCGCCGCCGGCAGCAGCGAGGAAGCCTCGACCGCCAAGCTCATCGGCCTCGGCATCGGCCTGGTTGCAACGCTTGCGGTGACCATTATCGTCTCGCGCAAGGCCCAGCAGAAACTGCGTGAGATCGGCGTTGCCGAAGATGCCGCTTCGCCGGACGCCCCGGCCGCATCCTGAAGGGAATAAAGCTATGCAGAAGCACAATCCGAAGGATGGCGGCGGCAACAATGCCGATCTGTCGATCTCAAAGCCGCGCGAGACCATCGAGGCCGACCTGTGCGTCATTGGCGCAGGCTCGGGTGGGCTCTCGGTCGCGGCCGCCGCTGCCGCGTTCGGCCGCCCGGTTGTCCTCCTCGAGAAGCACAAGATGGGCGGCGACTGCCTCAATTACGGCTGCGTCCCCTCGAAGGCGCTGCTGGCCGCCGGCAAGCACGCCCACGCCATGCGCGCCGCCAAGCCGTTCGGCATAACCCCCGTCGAGCCCGACGTTGATTTTGCAGCCGTCAACGATCATGTCCACGCCGTCATCGCAGCCATCGAGCCTAACGACTCGGTCGAGCGTTTCACCGGTCTCGGTGTCAACGTGATCCAGGCAGCCGGTGAGTTCGTCGACAAGAACACGGTGCGCGCCGGCGAGCGCCACATCAAGGCGCGGCGCTTCATTATCGCGACCGGCTCATCGCCCGTTGTCCCCCCCATTCCCGGCCTCGACGAGACGCCCTATTTCACGAACGAAACCCTGTTCGACAACCGCGAGCGCCCGGGCCACCTGATCATCGTCGGTGGCGGCCCGATCGGCATGGAGATGGCGCAGGCGCATCGCCGCCTCGGCGCTGAGGTCACCGTGCTTGAAGGCCAAAAGGCGCTCGGCAAGGACGATCCCGAACTGGCCACCGTCGTCCTCGAGGCGATGCGAAATGAAGGCGTGACGATCCGCGAAGGCGCCATGGTCGAGCGCGTCTCCGGTGAAGCGGGTGCGATCAAGGTCGAAATCAAGACGAACACGGGAAGCGAAACGGTCGAGGGTACGCATTTGCTGCTCGCCGTTGGCCGCAAGCCCAACCTCGACGGCCTGGGGCTCGAAGCTGCTGGCATCAGGTATCAAAAATCCGGGATCGAAGTCGACGCGGGTCTGGTGACGTCGAACCCGAAGGTTTTTGCGATCGGTGACTGCATCGGCGGCCTCCAATTCACCCACGTCGCGAATTATCACGCCGGCATCGTCATCCGCCGGGCCTTGTTCCGCATCCCGGCCAAGGTCGACAACGGAACCATTCCCTGGGTGACCTATACCGACCCCGAAATGGCGCACGTCGGCCTGACGGAGACCGAGGCGCTGCAAAAGCATCCGGGCGTGAAGGTTCTGCGCTGGGCGATGCATGAAAACGATCGCGCGCAGGCCCAGTTGACGACGGAAGGTCTGATCAAGGTCGTCATCGACAAGCGCGGGCGCATCCTCGGCGCATCAATCGTCGGCGAGAACGCCGGTGAATTGATCCAGATGTGGTCCCTCGCCATCTCGCAAAAGATGAAGATCAAGGCGATGATGAGCTGGATTTCGCCCTATCCGACGCTCTCGGAGGTCAACAAGCGGGTGGCCTACCGCGCCTACGCGACCGCACCGGCCAACACGCTCCTGCGCAAGGTCATTGGATGGCTCGCCAAACTAGGATGATTGTGGAACGCAGTTCACCTCCCGCGTCGTTATGGATTCCCCTGGAAGGCCAACCTGCTTTAGTCTACCCATGGGTGGCGCCGGATGCTTCGGCCCGCCCAATTCGGCGCGTTTGACCTGCCGGGCGACCTGAGCGCGCCGGGGCAGGCTGCCACCGAAAGGACCGCGACACCGCGTGCAGGACAGATCCGATCTTCCGCTGCCGAATGAGCCGCCGGGACCGCTGCAGGGCCCGGACGCAGGCGCCTTGCGGTCCGCTGCTCTCCAGCGGGCCGGTGGCGGCTTTTTCGCGCGCATGCGCCTGCCAACGAAGTTGCTCGCGATCACCATCCTGTTCGTGATGCTCGCTGAAGTCCTGGTGTTCGTGCCGTCGATTGCGAGCTTCCGCGTCAACTGGCTCAACGAACGCCTCACCTCCGCCCGTCTCGCAGCGCTTGCCGCCGAGGCCCGGCCGGACGGTATCATCCCGGCAATGGTACGCCGCGAAATCCTTTCAACCGCGCAGGTCCGCGCCGTCGCCATCAAGCGTGGCGACAGCCGCCGCCTTGTCCTGCCCTCCGACGAGCCGCTGATCATCGATGCCTCGTTCGATCTGCGCGAGGGACCGGAGCAGACGCTCTGGCAGCGGCTGGTCCACCGCGTTGCCCTGATCGGCGACGCGCTTTACGTGTTCATGGCGCCGGCCGACCGCATGATTCTGGTCTATGGCCGCGGAGACATGATGGCGACGCCGCAGCCAGCGGAAAATCCGGATGATCTCGATTTCGTCGAGGTTGCCCTGCCCGAAAAGCCGCTCCGCCAGGCGATGCTCCAGCACGGCCTCAACATCCTGATCCTGTCGGTCATCATCTCGGTCATCGCGGCCGCGGCCGTCTATCTGACCCTGATCAAGGTCCTCGTCCGCCCGATGATGCGCATCACCCGCTCGATGTTGCATTTTTCCGAGAACCCGGAGGATGCAACGCGCGTCATTCAGCCGAGCCGGCGCTCCGACGAGATCGGCATCGCGGAAACCGAGTTGGCGCAGATGCAGACCCAACTCAACCAGCTCCTCCATCAGCGCCGCCGCCTCGCCGAGCTTGGTCTCGCCGTCTCCAAGATCAACCATGACCTGCGCAACATGCTGACCAGCGCACAGTTGATCTCCGACCGTCTTGGAGAACTGCCCGACCCCTCCGTCCAGCGCTTTGCGCCGAAGCTGATCGCCTCCCTCGACCGCGCCATCAAGTTCTGCAACGAAACGCTCAAATTCGGCCGCGCCGAGGAAGCAGCCCCGCGACGTGAACGCTTCGCGCTTGCCCCCCTCGTCGAAGAAGTCGGCGAAGGCTTGGATCTGCCGCGTGACGCGATTGCCTGGCGCCTGGATATTCCCGACGGCCTCGAGATCGACGCCGACCGCGACCAGCTTCATCGCGTCTTGAACAACCTCGTGCGCAATGCGCTTCAGGCCCTGGAGGGGCATCGCTTCCAAACGGGCGAGAGCGGCGAGATTGTCGTGAGCGCGCGCCGTGACGGTGATGAGACCGTCATAGATGTTGCCGACAACGGCCCGGGCGTGCCGGCACGCGCGCGCGAAAACCTGTTCCAGGCCTTCAAGGGCGGCGCCCGCAAGGGCGGCAGCGGATTGGGGCTTGCGATTTCCGCCGAGCTGGTGCGCGCCCACGGTGGCGGTATCCAGCTTCTGGACAGCGCGCGCGGCGCAACATTCCGCCTGACGATCCCCGACCGTGACGACTAAATCCTGTTCGGTTCAGGTGCGGGCCATTCATGATCGGTCCCGCTCCGGCAATCGCCATCATGCTCGCTGCATCAGCCGCGTTGCAACAGGCCGCTGGCGGGCGATATGGTCCGAGCAGATCTTCGCCATGTCTCGTCGCCCGCAACCAAAGAGCTTCATCATGCCGCTTCATCCCGGTGCCCAGAACGTCCTCGACCTGATCGCAGAAGCCGGCCGTCCACCGTTTGAACAGTTGTCCGTGGCGGAAGCACGCGAGGCCTACCGCAACAGCCGCAAGGCGCTGCAGCCCGAACCAATAGACGTCGCCGAAGTGCGCGATCTCACGATGCCGGGCCCGGCAGGTGATGTGGCCTTGCGCCTCTATCGCGGCGCCGCCGCGGCCCCGGGCAATCCGCAACCGGTCCTGGTGTTCTTTCATGGCGGCGGCTGGGTCATCGGCGACCTTGAATCGCATGACACGATCTGCCGCGAACTCGCCGCGCGGGCGGGTATTAGCGTCATTTCGGTCGACTACCGCCTCGCCCCCGAACACCGCTTTCCCGCCGCCATCGACGACGCCATCGCCGCGACGGCCTGGATCGCAGCCAATGCCGGTGAGCTTGGCGTCGATGCCGCCCGCCTCGCCGTGGGCGGTGACAGCGCGGGTGGCAATCTTGCAGCCGCGGTGGCCCTCCACGCCCGCGACAACGGCGGCCCGGCGATCCGCCAGCAGATCCTGGTCTATCCCGTGACGGACTTCGACACGAATACGAAGTCCTATCGCGAAATGTCGGACAACCCGCCCGTGCGCCGCGACACGATGCTCTGGTTCATGGACCACTACGTACCGGAGATGGCTGATCGCTCAGACTGGCGCGCGGCCCCATTGCGCGCGACCGATCACGCAGGCCTGCCGCCGGCCTTCGTCCTGACCGCCGGCTACGACCCGCTGTGCGATGAGGGTCAGGCCTATGCAAAAGCGCTCGAGGCGGCCCACACCCCGTGCCGCCACGTCTGCTACGACGGCCAGATCCACGGCTTCCTCAACATGGGTCGCGTCAACCCGCAGACATCCGAGGCGCTCGGCGAGATCGCCGGCGCCTTGCGGGAGGGCCTGATTGGCTGAACCGCTCTAAGACTCGATCTCGCCCACCAGCCACGTTGTCAGGACCGTTGCGGCCTCAATGAAGTCGTCGATCTCCATGGCCTCATAGGGGTTATGGCTGCCGTTCTCATTGCGCACGAACAGCATCGCACTCGGCACGCCCGCGACCGTGAACGTGGCGGTATCGTGTGAAGCGGGACTGGCGAGCGGCATCGTGTCGATGCCGGCGCGCTGAGCTGCCTGCGTGAGACCCTCCACCATCGCCGGATCGGAAGGCGCGACATCCGCCGAGGCGCGTGGCCCGAGATCGAAGGTGACGCCGCGCTCTTTCTCGATGCCCTTGATCAACGCGTGCATCCGCCCTTCGAGTTCGGCCAGGTGTCCGGCATCATAGGCGCGGACATCGAGGCTGAGGTTCATTTCGCCAGGCACCACCGTCAGCGCGTGTTTCGCGATGTTGGTGTGGAACCGCCCGATCGTGAACGCCATCGCCCGGCCTTGCGCCTCGTTCTCCTGCCAGATGTCGTCCATCCCGCGCGCGAAATCCGACGCCGCCAGCACCGCATCGTGGCGGAACCGGCGCGGCAGTCCGACGTGGGCATCCTGACCGGCAATGCGGATTTCGGGATGCCGGAAATTGCCGGGCACGCCCATTCCGATCGCGACGGGTTTGCCCGCTTCGATGAGCTGCGGCGCCTGTTCGATGTGAATTTCGACCCAGGCGCGGATGCCGCTCGCATCGAGATGCGCCTTGCCCGCTTCGATGGCCGCGATATCGGCCCCGCATTCCGCCATATGGTCCCTGAGCGGCCGGCCGGTGTCGACGCGCTTGGCCTCAAGCGCACCATCCGGCAGCACGCCGAACGCGGTCCGGCTGCCAATGTAGGAGACCTGAAACCACACGCTCTCTTCTGCGCGGATCGCCATGGTGGTGATGTCGACAGGCGGCGTGATGCCAAGGTCTTGCAGCGCGCGCTGCGCGACCAGCCCCGCGATCACGCCGGCTGCTCCGTCGAAATTGCCGCCGCATGGCACGGTGTCGATATGCGAGCCGAACATGATCGCAGGCGCATCGCGGTCCGTCCCGGCAAGCGTCATGTACATGTTCGCGCCGTGGTCACGGGAAATCTCGAGGCCCATCTCGCGGGCCTTGTCTTCGATCACGCGGTAGCCGAACTCTTCCCCCGCCCCGAATGTGTCGCGCGTCACCCCGGGCCCATCGATGCTGCCGGCTCTCAGTTCATCGAACCAGCCGGCGATGATGTCTCGTTGCGCGTGGACCGCACGCTTGATGTTATCGGCACTCATGTTCATCCTTCGTGCTGTCCTTTCCGCTGCCACCGCCCACTGGGCGTTCACGTTTGCCTCATTGCATGGCACGACATCCGGTTGCCGCCGGCCGTCCCTGTGCTAGCTTCGCAGCCATTCTTCGCCAGACCAACAGGCCAGACCAACAGGAATGACATGCCCGCATCCCCCGTCACCGTTGCCATGTATAGCAAGTCTCACGAGCAAATCGCCCCCCGCCTCGATGCACTGGGCCTCGATATCGACCTGTTGCTCTTCGATGAGACGATGACCCTCACCCGTGCCGGCAGCAGGCTGGAGCCGGCCGAGACCGAAATCGACTATCTCTGGCTCAGCCCCGAACTGAGCCGCGATGGCAAGCTCAATGCCGCGTTCGATCTGGCGCTCGCCTTGAAGTCGCTTGACGTCCTCCAGACATTCAACGCCGGCCTCGACAACCCAGGCTACAAGAAGGTTGCCGATCGCGGCGCCCGGCTTTCGAATTCTTCCGCCCAGGCGGTGGCGATATCCGAGTATGTGCTGGGTCAGGTGCTCGCCATGTTCCAGCGCCACGACGATCAGCGCGCCGCCCAGGCCGCCGGTGAATGGAGCCGCATTCCCTTCCGCGAGATCGCCGGCACCAAATGGCTGATCGTCGGCTTCGGCCCGATCGGCCGCGCCACCGCCGCCCTCGCCAAGGCGTTTGGCGCTGACGTCTCCGTCGTGCGCCGCTCGCCTGAAACCGGTCCCACCGTCGACCGCGCCGGCACCATGGACGACCTGCCCGCGATCGTGCCCGATATCGATGTCATCGTCCTGGCCTGCCCCTTGAACGAGGCAACGCGCGGATTTGCCGACAAGGACTTCTTCGCCCGCGTCAAGCAGGGCGCCGTCCTCGTCAACATCGCCCGTGGCGGCCTCATCGATGATAGCGCCCTCATTGACGCCCTGGACAACGGCGCGCTCGCCGAAGCCGCCCTCGATGTCTTCCACACCGAGCCGCTGCCCGCCGGCGATCCCTTGTGGTCCCATCCCAAGGTCCGCCTCACCGGCCACACCTCGTTCTTCGGCAGCGGCACGGGCGGGCGCTGGGTCCAGCTCTTCCTCGACAACCTGCCGCGCTACGTCGCCGGCGAACCGCTGATCAACGAATTCAACCCGAAGGATCTCGTGTGATGAGCTCAATGATCACCGACCGTGCACCGGTACAATTCGACGATGCCATTGGCGACGCCGCGGATGTGGTCGTCATCGGCGGCGGCATCGCCGGCATTGCGACCGCATACTTTCTCGCCAAGCGCGGCGTCTCCGTCGTCGTCTGTGAGAAGGGCCGCGTTGCCGGCGAACAGTCGAGCCGGAATTGGGGCTGGATTCGCCAGCAGGGCCGCGACTGGGCGGAACTCCCCATCGTGATGGAATCGAACCGCATCTGGCGCAGCCTCGCCGAGGAAACCGGCGAAGCCGGCCTGACGTTCACCGAATGCGGCTGCCTCCACCTCACCGAGACCGAGGCCGGCGTGAAGAAATACGAGGACTGGCTGGAGATCGCCCGCCAGCATCAGTTGCGCACGGCGATCCTGACGCCGGCTGAATTGGCCGAGCGCTTCCCCGCGATCAAGGGTAAATTCCTGGCCGGCATGTACACCGAGAGCGACGGCCGCGGCGAACCGTTTCAGGCGGTCCCCGCACTGGCGCGTGCCGCCCGTCGCGCCGGCGCGCGCATCGCCGAGAATTGCGCCGTCCGCACCTTGGATGTCGAAGGCGGCCGCATCACCGGCGTCGTCACCGAGGCGGGCCGCATCGCCTGTGCCCAGGTCGTCCTCGCCGGCGGTGCCTGGTCCACGCATTTCGCCCGTAACGCCGGCATTACGCTCCCCCAACTCGCCGTGCGCTCGACGGTGGCGCGCACCGAGAAAGCGCCCGACGACGTCGCGCCCTGCTTCTGGTCGCCCGGCCTCGCCATGCGCCGGCGCGCGGACGGCGGCTACACGGTCACCACCGGCGATGTCGCCGAGCACTATCTCTCACCCGCCTCGTTCCGCTACGCGACGAAGTTCCGCAAGCTCCTCAAGGCCTCAGCCAAGGACGTGCGCCTGCACATCGGCGCGCCAAAAGGCTATCCGGGCGCATGGAGCATGCGCCGCAGCTGGTCCGCCAGCGACACCTCGCCCTTCGAAGAGATGCGCGTGCTCAATCCCGAGCCGAACCAGGGCGTCGTCGCCAAGATCAGGAAGAACCTGCCCGAGCGCGTGCCGGCGATGAAGGATGTTGCAATTGCCGAAAGCTGGGCCGGCATGATCGACGTCACGCCCGACGCCGTGCCGTTCATCGGTGAAAGTCACGACCAGCCGGGCCTCTATATCCTGACCGGCCTGTCGGGGCACGGCTTCGGCATTGGGCCAGGCGTTGGCCGTGTTATGGCCGACATCGTTTCCGGCCGAACCGTTGGCCACGATCTCTCCCGCTTCCGCACCTCACGCTTCGCCGACGGCACGCCGATCGAGCCGGGCCCCTACTGAGCCTTCGGCCTTTGGCGCGGCGCCGGCGTTATGCCGAAGCTATTGCGCCGCGGCTTTCTTGGCGGCGTGCCAGCGGTTGTCATGGAGCTGCGTCGGCCGTCCGCTCTCCATGTCGCGCATGCCCGCGATATAGGTCGCTGTCATGTCAAACGTTACCGGCTCGGGCGGCTTCATCTGGAGATATGGCCCCCACTCACTGTGCCGGTCGACATTCATCTTGAGCTGGAATGTCAGCGGCAGCTCGACCCCGCCCGTCGTATCGACAAACGACCCGGTCTTGAGGGCATGGAACATCACGACGCCGGTGAAGGTGCTGCGCCCGGCGATCGAGATCGGCACGAACACCTTCTTCTCTCCATCTTTGGGCGAAGTGCCATAGTAGAGGTTCTGGAACGACATCTTTTGACCGGTTCCCCGGTGCGTCACCTCAAGATCGAATGACAGGATCGTGCCACGCTGCGCGCCATCGTTGGAGATCGTCACCGGGATCGCGAAGACATCGCGGTAGTCCTCGCGAAACATCGTGATCAGGGGCGGCGAATAGAACCGGAGCGAGGCCTCCTTGAGCACGGTCTCGTAGAAGGAAAAGCCCGAGAACGCGAGCGCAACGATCGAAACGAGTGTCGCCAACGCGGCCCCGAAGCCGCCCGACGACTCGCGCCGCCGCCGTCCGCCGTCACGGCCACTCGTGTGACCATGCACGCCTTCGTTTTCCGCCGTGCGTGTGCCGTAGTCTGAAACCCCGTCCATCAATTGCTCGAAATTCTGGTTGGTTGACCGGCTCAATCGCGCCATAGGCACCCCCTCCCGCCTGTACTAGGCTTGGCTGTGCTGAACGAAAGCCAAGCACGCAACAATCTGGGCCGCAGTGTGGCCGAAACTGTCGCGACCTCCAAACCGGGAGAATGAACCATGGCCCTTTACCCGGGAACCGAAAGGGAAACCCGCATTCCCGTAGCTGTCCTCGACGCCGCGGTCTTCCAGATTTTCCGCGCCTGCGGCATGGGGGAAGCAGCAGCCCGCGCCGTGACCCGTTCGCTGGTCGATGCCGACACCCGCGGCATCCATTCCCACGGCGTGCTGCGCGTTCCCGACTATGTCGCAAAGCTCACCGAGGAAGGCGCCGACCCGAAGGGTGAGCCGCGCCTCGTCACCGATGCCGGCGCCGCCCTCGTCGTCGATGGCGCCAACAACCTGGGCGCCGTCGCGATGACCTTCGCGATGGAAAAGGCGATCGCCCGCGCCCGTGAGATCAGCGTCGCCGTCGCAGGCGTGCGTGGCTCCAACCATTGCGGCACCATGGAACTCTATGCCCGCATGGCGGCGGACGCCGGCATGATCGGCCTCGCCGGCACGAATGCGCTCCCGACGATGGCGCCGTGGGGCGGGCGTGACAAGATCGTCGGCATCAATCCGCTTGGCATTGCCATTCCAGGTGGCGAGATGGGTGATTTCGTTCTCGACATCGCATTTGGACAAACGGCCCACGGCAAGATCCGCGTCTTCGCGCAGAAGGGCGAACCGATCCCGCCCGACTGGGCCTTCGATGCGCACGGCCAGCCAACCACCGATGCCGTTGCCGCGCTTGAGGGCCTCATCCGCCCGATCGGCGGCCACAAGGGCGTCGGTCTCGGCATGGCGATCGGCATGATCTCGGCCCTCTTGTCCGGCGGCGCCTACGGCCTCGAGACCGGCAACATGGTCGATGGCCCCAAGCCCGGCGTCGACAGTCATTTCGTGATGGCGATCAACGTGGCAGCCTTCCAGGATCTCGCCACCGTCCGCGCCCGCGTCGATGACATCCTGCGCGAGATGCGCACCAGCCGGCCCGCCGACGGCCACGAGCGCCTCTATACTCCCGGCGAAATCGAAGCCGACCTCGAGGTCAAGTTCCGCCGTGAGGGCATTCCGCTCAACGATGCCACGCTGGCCGACATCATCCGGATGGCCGAAAAGGTCGGCGCGGACATCTCGGAATTGACGCGGATCACGGGGCCGGTTGCGTAGCGTGCTGCAAGATTAGATTGAAACACAAGTGAGGACTGGCCGATGCGCCTCAAGACGACCCTGCCACTCGACAAGGCAACCGCCATCATCGCGGAGGCCCGCCGCCTCGGTCGTGAGGCAGATATGTTGCCCCTCACGATTGTCGTCCTCGACGCCGGCGGCAAACTGATCGCGGCCGAAAGCGAGGACGGCTCCGGCATCCTGCGCTTCGACATCGCGCTCGGCAAAGCCTGGGGCGCGCTCGGCATGGGGATCTCAAGCCGCCAGATCCGCGATCGCCTCTCGAAGCGGCCGGCCTTCCAGAATGCCCTTTCCGCGGCCTCGGACGGCCGCTTCGTCCCCGTTCCGGGCGGCGTCCTGATCGAAGACGCCGACGGCGACACCATCGGCGCGGTCGGCATCAGTGGCGACACCTCCGAGAAGGATGAGTATTGCGCGGTGGGCGGCATTCGGAAGGCCGGCCTGGTCTCGAACCCGCCCGAACCCGCGCCGGATTGGCAGGGATCGAGCTTGTCGGATACGAGCCATTAGAACCTGATGTCACCAGGGTTGTGGTTCCGAATCCGGTGACAAATAACGGAGGGCTTGGGAGGTGTCCTCCCAAGCGGGTCGGGGCAGCAGCCCCATCGCGCAGCGAAAACGCCGCCTCAGTCTAGTTCCTCACCATCCATGCCGACGTTCTTCTTCGCGTGGCTGATCATCTCGCGCACCATCGGCCCGAGTTCGGCGGGGTCCTCGACCGGATCGACGAGACCGCCGCGCCGCCAGCCTTCGCACACCGCGACCATGCCGTTGCCGGCCTGGAAGACGCGCCCTGTGATATCGCCGGCTTCCGCGCTGGCGAGGTAGACGACTACCGGCGAGACCCATTTCGGGTTCCGCCGCTCAACTTCTTCCGGTGTGTATTCGCGCAGGCCTTCGGTCATCCGCGTCTGTGCTGAGGGCGCAATTGCATTGACGGTCACGCCATACCGCTTCAGTTCGCGCGCCGCGATGATCGTGAACGCCGCGATGCCCGCCTTGGCGGCCCCATAGTTGGTCTGCCCGACGTTGCCATAGATGCCGGATGTCGAGCTCGTATTGATGATCCGCCCCGTCACCGGACCACCGTCGGCTTTGCTCTTCTCGCGCCAGTAGGCCGCCGCATGCCGTGTCGGCGCGAACGTGCCCTTGAGGTGGACACGCATCACGTCATCCCATTCCGCTTCGCTCATGTTGGTCAGCATCCGGTCGCGCAGGATGCCGGCATTGTTGATCAGGATGTCGAGCCCGCCGAAGGTGTCGATCGCCTGGTCGATCATCCGTTTCGCGCCGTCCCAATCGGCAACGTCATCACCGTTGACGACGGCCTCGCCACCCATCGCCTTGATTTCGTCGGCAACACCTTGGGCAAGACTGTCATCACGCCCCGCCCCATCGATGCCCGCGCCGATGTCGTTGACCACGACCTTGGCGCCACACTTGGCAAGCAGCAGCGCGTGCTCGCGTCCAACCCCGCGCGCACCCCCGGTTACGATCGCAACGCGTCCTTCACAAAGCCGGCTCATGTCAGGTCTCCTTCAGGTGGTTCGTTTCAACGCCGCATTTGCTCAATCGGAACGCCCTTCGCCTCAGATGAAAAGACGCCGGTCCGCCCGATCGCGACAGTATCCCGCATGTGATCGGCAACCCTAGATCACAGCCGTGATCGTGCCTTGCTGGACAAGGCATGATGTCGTCCCGTCAATGAGTGCAAATTCACGTCTCGGGCTGCCGCGCGCAGCACGCTTCATTCGGAGGGCAAACTCATGCGTCAGATGGCGCTCGTTGGATTTCTGCAGGCCCAGAACTGCTCGAACTATTCCTTCTCGTGGCGCCATCCCGACTCGCGCACCGACTTCACCTCGCCCGAGTTCTACGCCCACATCGCTCGCGTGCTTGAAGCGGGCAAGTTCCAGATGGCCTTCTTCGACGATCGCCTCGGCATGCCCGAGTATGAGGGCGGCGATTACGCCGACGCGATCGAGAACGGCATCCGTTGCGTCAAGATGGACCCGATGGCCTGCCTGATGCCGATGGCGATGGCGACGGAGCGCCTGGGCCTCGGCGCGACCATGTCGACGACCTACTACGAACCCTTCCACGTCGCCCGCGCCTTCCAGACCTTCGACCTGATGACCAAGGGCCGCGGCGCCTGGAACATCGTCACCTCGCTCAATGACATCGAAGCCGCCAACATGGGCCGCGACGGCTCCATCGACCACGATTTGCGCTATGACCGCGCCGACGAGTTCGTCGAAGTGGTCCTTGGCCACTGGGACACCTGGGCCGACGACGCGCTGATCGTCGACAAGGAGACCCGCCGCTTCGCCGATGCCTCCAAGGTCAAGCGCCTCGACCACAAGGGCCCGTATTTCAAGTCGCGCGGCCCCTTCACTGTGCCGCGTTCACCTCAGGGCCATCCGGTCCTGATCCAGGCCGGCCAGTCCGGCCGCGGCAAGCGCTTCGGCGCGACCTGGGGTGAGGCGATCTTCGTCGTCTATCCGAACCTCGAGGTCGGCAAGAAGAGCTACGCCGAACTCAAGGCCGAGTGCGCCGCCATGGGCCGCAATCCCGACGGCATGAAGATCTGCCACCTCATCAATCCGATCGTCGCCGAAACCCGCGCCGAGGCCGAGGACAAGCGCGCCTTCACCGAGACGCTCCCCATCGAAGCCGACAGCCTGATGCTGCTCTCGGAAGCCTTGAACTTCGACTTCGGCTCCAAGCCGCTCGATGAACCGTTCACGGCGGAAGAACTCGCCTCGATGACGGGCCTCCAGGCGATGCGCGACCGCGTCACCGAGGTCAAGGGCCCGAACCCCACCATCCGCGACTTCATCGAAGTCACCGAGCGTGGCCGGGTTCGCGATCCGTGGGTCGGCTCCGGCAAGGACATCGCCGACAAGATGGAAGAGTTCTTCACCGCGCCCGCCTGCGACGGCTTCGTCATCTCGGCAACCTGCGTGCCCGGAACGTATGAGGACTTCGTCAAGTTCGTCGTGCCCGAACTCCAGAAGCGCGGCATCTATCATAAGGACTACGAAGGGGCGACGCTGAGGGAAAACCTCGGCCTCGATGTCCCCGAAGTTGGCGCCTGGCGCAACCGTAACGCAAGCTGAAACAAGGACCAGGCACCATGCCCGTCATCGCCCACGACCGCCTCCAGGGTCTGATCGCGAAGCTGCTCGTTGCCAACGGCGCGAGCGAAGAAGAAGCCGCGATCGTCTCGCGCCACTCGGTTGCCGCCAACCTCGCCGGCCACGACAGCCACGGCGTCATCCAGATCCCGATCTATATCGACCGCATCCACAAGGGTCATATCGTCCCCGGCGCCCCCTTCGAGATCAAGCAGGAAAGCCCGACCTCGACCGTCATCGACGGCAACTGGGGCTTCGGCTACGTCGTCTCGGAACGCGCCACCAAGATCACGATCGAGAAGGCGAAACAGTCAAACGTGGCCGCTTGCACGATCGTCCGCCAGAGCCACATCGGCCGCGTTGCAGCCTACCCCTTGATGGCCGCGCGCGAGGGCATGATCGCGATCATGACGGCGGATTCTGGCCGCGGGCCGAAGCACGTCGCACCGTTCGGCGGCACCGAGCCCCGCCTCGGCACCAACCCGATTTGCATCGCCGTGCCCTCGGCGCTGGGCGAACCGCTCGTCCACGACATGGCAACGTCTGCCGTCGCCGTCGGCAAGATCAAGCTCGCGCAGGCCAAAGGGGTTGCAATCCCTGAAGGCTGGATCGTCGATGCCGACGGTAACCCGACGACTGACCCGAACGCCTACGGCAAGGGCGCCGTCCTCCTGCCCCTCGGCGGCCCCGAGGGCCACAAGGGCTACGGCCTCTCCGCGATGGTCGAGATCCTCTCAGCCCTCCTGCCGGGCCTCGGCTTCGGCGTCGAGCCGACCGGTCGCCACAACGACGGCTGCTTCCTCGCCATGTTCAAGGTCTCCGCCTTTCGCGATCTCGACACGTTCAAACAGGAAGTCGCCGACTTCGCGAAATACCTGAAGGACACGCCCCCCCAGAAGGGCGTCGGCGAAGTCCTCTATCCCGGCGAGATCGAACAGCGCAACGAAGCCGAGCGGCGCAAATCGGGCGTTCCGGTCGACGACAAGACGTGGAGCCAGCTCAAGGAAATGGGCGAGAAGCACGGCTTTGGCGACGCGTTCGCAGCCTGACCCGCAACTAAGGAAATAACCGATGCGTTGGATCCGCTACACCGCTGCCGGCAAGACGTCTTACGGCATCCTCGACGGCGAAACGATCACCGAAGTCAGCGGTGATCCGTTCACCGGCTACGAGGAGACATCGACGACCCGGAAACTCTCCAATGTGCGCATCGAGGTTCCCGTCATCCCGAAGACGTTCTATGCGGTTGGCTTCAATTACCCCGAACACGTCCGCGAAGTCGCAAAGCGCCAAGGTATCGAACCCAACCTGCCAACCCAGCCTGACGTCGGCTATCGCGCCAACAACGCGCTGATCGCGGATGGCGAGGCCATCGTCATTCCCTCGAATGCGACCGAGAAGATCCACTACGAGGGCGAGATCGTCGTCGTCATCGGCAAGG
The DNA here is from genome assembly GCA_963696075.1 of uncultured Alphaproteobacteria bacterium. Lineage (GTDB taxonomy): Bacteria > Pseudomonadota > Alphaproteobacteria > Rhizobiales > Hyphomicrobiaceae > CAJQQK01. Next base: position 176,490 of record CAVOJD010000010.1, read on the forward strand.
AAGCCAAGCACCTGAGCGAGGCAAACGCGCTCTCCTGCGTGCTGGGCTACACCATCGGCAACGATGTCTCCGAACGCTCCTGGCAGGCCGGTGACCGCACGCTGTGGCGCGCCAAGAACACCGACACCTTCAAGCCGATGGGCCCCTGGATCGAGACCGAGGTCGACGACCTCGACAAGCTCGAGACGATCGTGCGCCTCAACGGCGAAGAACAGATCCGCTTCAAGACCAACGCGATGCTGTTCGGCATCCAGCAATACATCGCCAAGATCACCGAGGTCATTACGCTCTATCCCGGCGACGTCATCTGGATGGGCACCGACGGCAACTCTCCGGACCTGAAACACGGCGACATCGTCGAAGTCGAGATCACCGGCATCGGCAAGCTCAGGAACCCGGTGAAGCGCGAAGCGGGTTGAGAGGTGGCTTGATGGTCTGCAGGCGTCGTTCGGACGGATTGGCGTCACTTCCCGCGATGCGCTAACACTCGCTCCGGCGCAGGGCGAAGCGAGCGGGCGAGGGGAATGCTTTCGAGACTTATCGGCTTTCTCAAGAGTGAAGGTGGCGCCTACCTCGGGCTCATCGGGGGTGTCCTGACGGTCTATTCAGGCTTTCAGGACGTCATCACGCTCGCAAGTTGGGCGCAGGCGCTTGTCGAACACTTCCTCGCCGCGACGACGTGGGTCTGGTCCCAACTACTCGCCTGGATGCCGCGCCCGATCCGTCCCATCGACGCGACGTTCCTCAACCTGAGCGTCTTCACAACGTTTTTCGCGCTCTCCTATCTGCGTCGCGGCCACCGCGCGGCTCGCAAGCTGGCAGAGGTGCAATGGACTGCTGAAGCCCTTGCGGCTGTCGGGATGGTGATCGCCGGCGGCATTATATTTGCTGCCGGTTTCGCTGGCGCCAGCACGACCTTCGCCAGCGAGACCTATGGAGCTTTGCTGGATCGTGTCGCAGCCGCGCCCCCAGGTCCGGCGCGAGACGCAGCATCCTGGGACTTTATCTCAATCGTCTCTGGCTTTTTGGAGCCGATTGACACGATGATGCAGAGCCTCGGCTACGGTGTGGACACGCCGTTTCTCGAACGCATAGAAGCCGTCGTTTGGGTCTGGGTCATTTTGATGGTCATCCTGATCGTGCTCCCCGTCATTCTCATCGACGTGATCGGTCGGGTGCTCGGCTATGAACGCGATACGCACTCTGGCTGTCCGCAACGCCTGGCGCTTCAATCTCGCTTGCCTTCTCGTCTTTGCTTTGAACTATGTCGCGACACTGCACACGGGGCTCTGCAGCGACCCGAACAAGGCCGGCGCGGCGGCTGCAATCTGCAACCTGTTATGAGGGGTGCGATGCGGCGTGCGTTCTTGATTTTGGTCGCGCTGGTAGCGCCTGCCGCTTTCGCCTTACCGGCCCATGCGCATGACCTCAGCCTCGGCGATCAGATGCTCCAACCGGTGATGGCCGCGCAGTCGCTTTTGCCGCTGCTCGCCGTCGCCCTCGTCTGCCGCCAGAACGCGCATATCGCAATCGGCCGCGCGCTGGCCGTCATCCTGGGCATTGGCCTCTGCCTTGGACTTGCCCTGCGGGTCTATCTCGCGCCGGACGAGATCGCCTATGTGCCGGCCCTCCTTCTCGCAGCCGTGACCGGCGGCATCGCAGCCGCCGCGCGCCGCCTGCCGTCCGCCCTCATTGGGGTGTTCATCCTCGGCCTCGGCTTCGCCGTCGGCGCCAACGTCCACACCGAGACGACCAGTTGGCTCGACATCCTGCCTGCGCTGGCCGCTACTTTCTTCGCGACGTTCGCGCTCCTGCTTCTGATCTCGGAAACCGCCCCGCACATCGAGCACGACTGGCACGCGATTGCGCTGCGCATCGCGGGGTCGTGGATCGTCGCGGCGGCGGTGATTGCGCTGGCGCTCTCGCTGCGTGGTATCTCCTGATCGGCGCCGGGCTCCGGCCTTGACCCAAAGCCGTCACAGATCCCGTGCAAGCCGGTCCGCAATCACGCCGAGCCGCTCGGTCGCATCGCGGCCGCTGAAATAGGTCTCATCATCAAAATAGACCGTCTCACCCGAGCGGCTCAAGGCTTTGCGAACCGTTCGGCCTAACGCGCGGTCATAGGCGCTCTGCAGGCGATTCGTGGAGCCAACGTCTGGCGAAACGAACGGATGCAACACCTCGCCGTTCGGATCGCGCCGTCCTTTCAGAACCACGATTGTCTCGAAGCTCTGGCTGAAATTTGTCAGCGTAGAATCGCGATCCGAGGCCGCCGCATAAATGAGCCACGCGACGGCGGCTGCATCACCATCATGCATTTCGACGATGTCGCGCTCAGCTTCGATATTGATAACCGGCGTTACACCGGCGATTTTGCCGCTCGCGACGAGTTCATCCCGGAAGTCTCGGATCACCGTGCGGGCGCTCGTGCTCGACAGAAATTCACTGGCATGCCGGGGCGAGGCGAGAAATTCACGGACGTCCAGATCATCGTAGCCGGCCATCCGTGAACCTGTCCTTTATTTGCGCCGCAGCGCCTCGTGCGCACCATCATCGACCTTGATGCCAAGCCCGGCGTTGAGCCGGTTGGTCGCGTTGAAGATCGCGACGATCTGAACCGTCTCGGCGATCTCGTCTTCCTTGAGCCCGGCTTCGCGCAGCTCATCGAGGTCGTCTTCACTCGCCATGTCACAGTGAAGCGTCAGGTTCGAGGCGAATTCCGCCAGCGCACGCTCCCGCGTAGAGAGCTCCGCCCGGCGCCAATTGGCAAGCAGAATATCCGAGTTGCGCTTGTCCATGCCGTGCGCCTCGAGTGCGCCCGCGTGCGTGATGATGCACGCTTCGCAACGGTTCTCGAGGCTGACGACCAGCGCGATCAGCTCCCGCTCGCGCCCCGAGAGTTTGCAGTCATCACTGCGCATCAGCCGGTTGACGTAGCCCTGGAACAGCGCGAGGCGGTCCGGCTCGAAGGGCATCTTGAGGAATTCGCGGACATAGCCGAGCCGCTTCTGGCTCTCCTCCCACATCTCAGCGATCTTCGGCGCCGGTTTGGTGACATTGTCGAGGCGCAGCCACGAGGCGCGTTTCGGATCGTGCGGCATGGGGCGGTTCCTTGTTTTCTTCGTATACGCGCATCATCCGTCGAAGACGGCCCCGCCTCAAGTCCCAAACAAGGGAGGGTTCGGGAGGTCCCCTCCCGAGCGGGTCCGGGCGGCAGCCCGGTTGCGCAGCAAATCACGCCGGCGCCAACGCCGCCGCCAGCCAGTCCGGATCATCCGCCTCGAAGATCGCGCCGGCGACAAAGGCCTTGGCAATTTTGATGTCTGTGGGAGCGTTGGCATCATCCGCCGGCGGCTCGGCCACAAGAACCGGATTCCGTGTGTCGATGGTCCCGAGCGCGTTTGCAATGCTGAGCCGAATGTCCGAACCGGCCAGCACGTCAGGCAGGCGCGCAGCCGTCGCGGCCCAATCGAGGCCTTCGAAAACGGCAGCCACGTTGTCCAGATCTGATCGCGCACCAACCAGCCAGGCGCGTGAATAAGCGTCGGGCGCGGCAAGTTCCACCGCAGTCTCATAAGGTGGAGCAAGTGTCTCGGCTTCGCGCGCGGCAAGTCCCTTCGGCAACACGAAAACGGCGGTGTCCATGCCTGCCCGATCGGGATCCCGTTGGAAGCCGAATACGCGCACCTTCTCATGTGCCCGGACCGGAAAATCAGCCGCCAAACCCGCGTTATTCGTGGCGGGCCGGTCTTGTGGTCCGACGTGAAGATGGCCTTCGACGGCCGGAGTCACGATCCGCCATCGCCCGGTGGCCTGCTGAAACGTGCGCGGTATGAACGCGGCCACGACATGGTGCGTCGCGGCCAGCCGGAACGATCGGAAGCCGAATGCCGCCAGCCGGCTCGGCAACTCGGCCCACACCGCCGACTGACCCGCAGGTGACAGATCGGCCCAGGTGGCGATTTCATCGCTGGTCCGCCCGCACCCGTAGCAGGTGTCACCCCTGAGCGTGCACACGCCAACACACGGGCTCGGCACTACCGGCGCGCTCACACCACCCATTTCCGCCTCGCTCATGCCTGACGTTTCCTTCACCAATCCGCCGCAGTGTCACCAGATCTCATCTACGCGTGGCGCGATCCAATGGATGATTTGCGCCCGCGCCCTTTATCATCGACCGGGCCAGCGCTGGATTTCACCGCCGCTGGATGCCATAGCTCATCCTCACACGCAATGTAGGCCCGGAGGCAATCTTGATCGATAAGCGCATGACCAGTGTGACCGAGGCCGTCGCCGACATCGAGGATGGCGCGAGCGTCCTGGTCAGTGGTTTCGGCGGCGCCGGCAGCCCCATCGACCTGCTTCACGCCCTGCTGGACCAGGGGGCCAAGGATCTCACGCTGATCTCGAACAACGCCGGCAATGGCATGATCGGCATGGCCGCATTGATGGCAGCCGGCCGGGTCCGCAAGATCGTGTGCTCGTTCCCGCGGTCATCGCGCAGCGAGGTTTTCACCGAGACCTACCGCGCCGGCAAGATCGAACTCGAGGTCGTCCCCCAGGGCACGCTCGCCGAACGCATCCGCTGCGGCGGCGCCGGGATCCCCGCGTTCTATACCCCGACTTCGGCCGGCACGCCGCTCGAAGAAGGCAAAGAAGTCCGCGAAATCGACGGCGTGCGCTGCGTCCTCGAGCCCGCGATCAAAGCCGACGTCGCCCTTGTGAAGGCCTTGGCTGCCGACCGCTGGGGCAATCTGATCTACCACAAGTCGGCGCGCAATTTCGGACCCATCATGTGCACCGCCGCTGCCAAAGCGATCGTCCAGGTCAAACAGTTCGTCGAACTCGGCGACCTTGACCCCGAAGTCATCGTCACGCCCGGCATTTATGTTGATCGCGCCGTGCTCGTTGAGAACCCGCTCGAAGAGGAAACGCTACTCCTCGCGGGCGAGGAAAGGAGACCGCAATGACCGAGAAGACCTGGAACAACGACGAGATTGCCGCCAAGATCGCAGCCGACATCCCCGACGGCGCCTACGTGAACCTGGGCATCGGCCGTCCCGAGGCGGTCGCCAATCACGTCCCCGCCGGCAAGGAGATCATTCTCCAATCGGAGAATGGTCTGCTCGGCATGGGCGGCGCCGCTTCTGATAACGAGAAGGACCTTGAACTGGTCAACGCCGGCAAGAAGCCGATCGTGATGCTGCCCGGCGGCGCGTTTTTCCATCACGCCGATAGTTTCGCCATGATCCGCGGCGGCCATCTCGATGTCTGCGTTCTCGGCGGCTACCAGGTTGCCGCCAACGGTGATGTCGCCAACTGGTCGACCGGCAAGCCCGGCGCGATCCCCGCCGTCGGCGGCGCGATGGACTTAGGCGTCGGCGCGAAGCAGGTCTTCGTCCTGATGACCCACACGACCAAGGAAGGCGAACCGAAGCTGGTCGAGGAGATCACCTATCCCGCGACCGCGCGCGGCGCGTGCACGCGCGTCTACACCGACCTCGCCGTCCTCGCTGTCGCCGATGGTGTGTTCATCGTCGAGGATATGGTTGACGGCATGACGCTGGAAGAACTCCAGAAGCGCACGGCGGCGCCTCTCAAGGCGAACTGAGGCGCGATAGCGCGGAGCGGCCGGAACCGATCCAACACGCTTGTGCGCCGCGCCGCACGGTGACATCCTCCCGACAAGATTTTCGGGAGGATTTTTTTATGCCACTTCGCCATCTGCAGCATTTTCTCATCCAGACCACCGATCTCGAAGCAACCACCAAGTGGTACGAGGATGTGCTGGGCATGAAGCGGGGCCCGCACCCTGATTTCAAGTTTCCGGTCGAATGGCTCTACGTTGGTGACGACGATGTGCTTCACCTGACGGAAGGCGGCGACAACGTCAGCGAAAACCGGATGCAGTATCTCGGCCAGCAGTCGACAGCGACCCACGGCTCAGGCGTCGTCGATCACGTCGCCTTCCGCGCGGATGGCTTGAAGGACATGTTGGATCATCTCCGCGCCCGCGGTGAAAAATTCCAGACCCGCCAGGTCTCGAACGCCGGCCTGTTCCAGATTTTCGTCATCGATCCAAACGGCGTCAAAGTCGAGCTCAACTTCGAAAACGCCGAAGCCGAAGGCATCGCCCCGGAACTCCTGGCCTCCCAGGACCTGGCCTGACGCCCGCCGCGGCCATCGCCTCACCCACAGAATCGTCATTCCGGTGCTCGTCACCGGAATCCATCTCGCGACGTCCACAACCCATCCAGTGCGCGCTGAGTAGCCGAGATACCCGACTGCGCATGCAGGCGAGGAACCATGGATCCCGGTGACGAGCACCGGGATGACCCGGTGGGTGGATAGAAGCACCAACACCATCGACGGCGGAGCCGTCGGGGAGCTTGGCGACCCGGCGCTTAGCGCCGCCCCCGCGGAGGGCCCGCGCGCGCAGTCGCGCGGAGCAGCCCGCGAGCGCACCACCCTGTCCGGGAGCAACCGCGACCCGGCGCTTAGCGCCGCCCCCGCGGAGGGCCCGCGCGCGCAGTCGCGCGGAATAGCCCGCGAGCGCACCACCCTGTCCGGGAGCAACCGCGACCCGGCGCTTAGCGCCGCCCCCGCGGAGGGCCCGCGCGCGCAGTCGCGCGGAATAGCCCGCGAGCGCACCACCCTGTCCGGGAGCAACCGCGACCCGGCGCTTAGCGCCGCCCCCGCGGAGGGCCCGCGCGCGCAGTCGCGCGGAATAGCCCGCGAGCGCACCACCCTGTCCGGGAGCAACCGCGACCCGGCGCTTAGCGCCGCCCCCGCGGAGGGCCCGCGCGCGCAGTCGCGCGGAATAGCCCGCGAGCGAAATAACTCCTACTTCGCGCCAAACACGCCGGCCTCGCGCAACTCCGCGACCTCGGCGAGGGAGAAGCCGCACTGGGTGAGGACTTCGGTGTTGTGCTGGCCGAGGGCGGGCGGCGCGGAGAAGATCGCGGGCCCTTCCTGATCGGCGGTGAACGCGGCTGCAATCAGCTTCAGGGGGTCGATGGCGTCATGCGTGCTGCCTTTGGGCGCGGGCACATCCTGGACGATGCCGCGATGGGCGAGCTGCGGATCGGCGAGCGCGGCCTCGAACTCACGCACGTCCGCATGCGGCACCCGCGCCTCACGCAGTTTCGCCATCCAGTGCGCCGTCGTCTCGGTCTTGAGCCGCTCGCCAAACAATTCCCGCACGGCGTCATGATGCGCCGCCATGGTTTTCTGCGTTTGCAACCGGGGATCTTCGTGGGGGTCGAGGCCAAGGACGGCAACGATGGCGGCGGCATGTCCCTCGGTAAGGCCGGTGATCTGGATATGGCCATCCGAAGTTGCGAACACATTGGCTGTCGGCGTCATCGCAGGCGAGTTGTTGCCCATCAAGCCGAATTCCTCGCGCCCCACCATGTGTGCCGCGAGCAACGGCGCCATCATCCACATCGCAGTGTCCAGCATGGCAACGTCGAGGCGCTGGCCCTGCCCCGTTGCCTGCCGCCGGTAGAGCGCGGAGGAAATGGCAAAAGCAGCCGTCAACGCGGTCGACATGTCGACGACGGTGTAGCTGGTCCGCGTCGGGCCTGTCGCCGGGTGCCCGTTGACGGACATCATGCCGGACGCCGCCTGGATCGCCCCGTCATAGGCGGCGGCCCCTTTCATGGGGCCGGTCTGCCCATAGCCCGAGATCGAGCAGTAGATGACGTCGCCGCGCACCTTCTTGATGGCCTCGTAGCCGAACCCGAGGTCGTCGATGACGCCGGCGCGAAAATTCTCGACGACGACATCGGCACTCCGCGCGATGCGCATGACCACGTCTTTCGCGTCGGGGTGCTTGAGGTCGATGGCGACGGACCGCTTGCCGGTATTGAGCGTCATGAAGCCCGGCGACATGCCGTAGTCTTCGAACGCCGCCGTCGTCAGAAGGTTGCGGAACTGATCACCTGAGGCCGGGTTCTCGATCTTGATGACATCGGCGCCGAGCATCGAGAAGAAGTGCGTCGCTGCGGGGCCCGCCAGAACTTGGCTGAAATCGAGGATACGTAGTCCTTCAAAGGCATGTGCCATGGTTGGCTCCCTGGTGACGCGGTTGAGCCGATCGTAGGGCCCGGCCCTCTCCGGTCAAATCCGGGGGATGATTTCAGCCCGCCGCCAGCCCGCAGCACCTCAGCCGAGAAGCGCGTCGATTTCCGCCTCGCTCAGGCCAGCTTCGCGCAGCACGTCACGCGTATCCGCGCCGAGTTTCGGCACCGGCCGCCGCGTCGCCGATGCCGGCGTCTTCGAGAATCGGATCGGTGGCGCCGTCGTGCGCACGCGCCCCTCGGTCGGATGATCGCTGTCGACAAAGAAACCCGTCGCAGCCAGGTGCGGGTCGGAGGCAAGGTCTTCAAGACGGTTGACCGGCATCGCCGGTACGTCGGCTTCGCGCATCGCCTCAAGCCACGCCGCCGTCGTGCGTGTGGGTGTGGCCTCCGCGATTTTGGCATAAAGCTCCCCGATGCGCGGGCTGCGCACATTGGGATCGTTGATCAGTGGAGCCTCGACCAGATCGTCGCGTCCGATCGCGGCAAAGAACGAACGCCAGTGCCGCGTCGTGAACGGCATCATCACGATGTAACCGTCCTGGGTCGGGAATGGCCGCCGGTCGGGTGCAAGCGAGCGGTTATAGCCAAAGCCATCGTTGTTCGGCTGATGCACGGCCCCGTAGAGGTGTTCGAGGAGCGTGAAGCTGGTCATCGCCTCGAACATGGGGATTTCGATCGCCTGCCCCTCCCCGGTGCGCTCGCGGTGAAACAGGGCTGCAAGGATGCCTTGGGCAACAATCAGCCCGGCGGTCTTGTCGGCAATCGCCGCAGGCACGAACGTCGGTGCGATCTCGCCGGCATCGTCCGGCCGCACCGTTGCGACCGAAGCCCGCTGACGCCGGTTGAGGTCGGCCGTGCCGCTGAGACCTTGGATGATGTCATCGTAGGCCGGCGCATCGGCATAAGGCCCGTCACTGGCAAACCCGACCGCGGTGCAGTGGATCAGTCGCGAATTTACGGCCTTGAGCGTGTCGTATGTGATGCCGAGCCGCGCGGCGGCTTTCGGGCGGATCGAGTGAATGAAAACGTCGGCCGTCGCAACGATGCGGTCCAGCGCCGCCTTGTGTGCTGCCTGCTTGAGGTCGAGCACGACGCTGCGCTTGTTGCGGTTGATGTTCATGAACACCACGCCCATGCCGTCCGTCCTGGCCGGCGTAACACCGCGCAGCACGTCGCCCTCCGGCGCCTCGACCTTGATCACGTCCGCGCCCATGTCGCCGAGCGATTGTGTCGCATAAGGCCCGAACACCACCGACGTCAGATCGATCACGCGGATGCCGTCGAGCGCGCCCTTTGCATTGCCTGACACCTTGCCGCACCTCTCCATTATGCTGTCTCAGCGGCGATTTGCGCCTTTGGACGGGCAACCTACAAGCGTTCGCGATCCGGGAGATGATAACCGTCGCGCCCGCCCCGGCACCGCTGCCGCCAAGCCTTCAAGCGCCCGGCCCGATAAGGTAGCGTTCGCGCGCAAAAGCTGGTTTTAGTTTCCCACGTTAGATCGCACGAACATCCGAAAGAGGAAGACCTTGGAAGACGGTTCCGAAAGCATTGTCGTAGAAACAACTCGGCGGATCTTCGCTGACTTGTGTGACCCTCAGACGGTCAATGCGGCCAAGGACGAGGCCTGGAAGGACAAGCTTTGGCAGGCCCTGGAGGAATTGGGCCTGACGCTTGCCTGGGTGCCGGAAGAGGCCGGCGGCACAGGCGCAGCCATGATCGATGCGTTCGACATTGCCCGCATTTCGGGCCAATACGCGGTGCCGGTCCCGCTCGCCGAGACGATGCTGGCGGGCTACGCCCTCGCCAAGGCCGGCCAGACCTGCGAACTGGGCCCGATGACTGTGGCGCCAATGCGCGATGGCCGCCCCTTGACCGTTGACGCGCAAGGCCGCGTTTCCGGCCGCGCCAAGTCGGTGGCGTTCCCGCGCCAGTCACAACTGATTGTCGTCGTTGGCGATCGTGATGGCACGCCTGTCATCGCGGGCGTCAAGCCGTCCGACTGCCATATCGCGGACCGCCAGACGGATCTCGGCGGTGAGCGCGCCGACGTCACGTTCGACAACGCACCGACCACCTTCGTTGCCGACGCCGGCGATGATTTCGATGCCCACGCCCTGCGCCGCCTCGGTGCCGCCCTGCGCGCGTCCCAGATGACCGGCGCACTCGAGACCATGCTCCACATCTCGGCGACCTATTCGACCGAGCGCGAAGCTTTTGGCCGCACGATTTCGAAATTCCAGGCCGTCCAGCACAATCTCGCGCAGTTGGCCGCCGAAGTCGCAGCCGCCCTGACCGCGTCCGGCTCCGCGGCGGATACACTGGAAAACGCCGCAGACGATGATCAGGCCGTCTTCCTCGAAGTCGCCAGCGCCAAGATCCGCGTCGGCGAGGCCGTCGACAAGGGCGCGGCCATCGCCCACCAGGTCCACGGCGCGATCGGCTTCACCGCAGAACACATCCTGCAGCGCTTTTCCCGCCGCGCCTGGGGCTGGCGCGACGATTTCGGCTCAGAGAGCCGCTGGTCCAAAGAGCTCGGTGATCACGTAATCGGTAATGGAGCCGACGCGCTCTGGCCGATGCTCACCACGCGGTGATCCGCGTGAGCGGCCGTATCGACAGCAATTCTCTAGCGCCGGCCGGGCGACTTGCCCGGCGCGCCAACCGTTAGGAAGACCTCATGCAGACCGCCATTCGTTTCGATCCAATGCGCCTGCCGCCGGAAACCGAAGAGCTGCGCAAGGAAGTTCGCGCCTTTCTCGCCGACGAAATCGCAGCCGGCACATTTGATCCCCACGCAGGCCTCAGGACCGAAAGCTTCGATCGCGAGTTCTCCAAGCGCGTCGGCGCCAAAGGCTGGATCGGCATGACCTGGCCCAAGAAGTACGGCGGCCAGGAACGCAGCTACCTCGATCGCTACGTCGTGACGGAGGAATTCCGCTCGGTGACCGCGCCGACCTGGGGCCACTTCGTCGCCGACCGCCAGTCCGGTCCCGTCATCATCAAGTACGGCTCCGAAAAGGTGAAGCAGGAGGTGCTGCCGCGCATCGTCAAGGGCGAAGTCGGTTTCGCCATCGGCATGAGCGAGCCGGGCTCGGGTTCGGACCTGTTCGCGGCGTCCTCAAAGGCTGAGAAGGTCGACGGCGGCTACAAGCTGAACGGCGCCAAGGTCTGGACCTCGAACGCGCATCAGGCCGACTACATGATCGGCCTTTTCCGCACCTCGCCGCCGACCAAGGAGAACCGCCGCCACGGCCTCACCCAGTTCGTCATCAACATGAACTGGGACGGCATCACGATCAATCCGATCTACCAGATGACCGGCAAGCACGACTTCAACGAGGTCGTCTTCGAGGACGTCTTCGTGCCCGACGACTATCTGCTCGGCGAAGTCGATGGCGCCTGGAAGCAGGCTACCAGCGAACTGGCCTACGAGCGCTCCGGCCCGGAACGGTTCCTTGAGACCTATTACGTGCTGATGGCCCTGATCCGCGCCGTCGCCGAGGCCGAGGAAGACGGCGTCGACGTTCGCGCCAGCGAAGGCATCGGCCGCCTCGTCGCCCAGCTCCACACCCTGCGCCGCATGTCCGTTTCCGTTGCCGCCATGCTTGAAGCCGGCAAGGAGCCCGTCCTCGAAAGCTCGATCGTGAAGGACAGCGGCACGGTCTGGGAGCAGCAGCTCCCCTCGAAAGTGCGCAACCTGTCAGCCTTCGTGGAGCAGGAGCCGGGCAACGATACCGACCTTCAGGAGGTGATCGACTTCGCGCTGCTTCAGGCGCCGAAGTTCACGATCCAGGGCGGTACGACGGAAGTGCTGCGCGGCATCATCGCCCGCGGCCTCGGCCTTCGCTAAGGGCCAGTTCCACGTGCGGCAGCGCCTGTCATGGGCGCTGCCAATTCTTTATTGTTCTGGGAGGCTGCGGCCGCTGTGCCTGACATATCGAAACTGCTCGATGCAAAAAGCGTCGCCGTTGTCGGCGCCTCCCCGGATGCCAGCCGCTTGCGAGGCATTCTCTTCGATGTCCTGACGCGCGGCGATTACGCCGGCCGCATCTACCCCGTGACCCCGTCTCACGACGAGGTCATGGGCCACAAGGCCTACAAGACCGTCGCCGACATCCCCGAGACGGTCGACCTTGCCGTCCTGGCCATTCCCGCCGGTGCGGTCGTTGCTGAACTTGAGCGCTGCGGCGCAGCCGGCATCAAGGCCGCGGCAATCGTCACCTCCGGCTTCGCCGAGCAGGCAGGCAGCGAAGGCGAGGCGATGCAGCGTGACCTGAGCGCCGTCATCGCGAAATACGATATGGCGGTGACGGGGCCGAACTCGCTCGGCTTCATCAACTTCGCAGCCGGTCTGGCGCCAACTTTCTCGCCGGCCATCGCGCGCGCCTCCCTCCCCCTCATGCCTGAGTGGCACGACGAGGGCGGCCGCGTCGCCGTCATTGCCCAGTCCGGCGCCATCGGCTTTGGCATCTACGACCGGGGCCGCCTGCGCGAGATCCCGTTCCGCTATGTCATCACCACGGGCAACGAGGCAGGCCTGCGGGCGTTCGATATCGTCGACTATCTGCTCGACGAGGGCGAGACCGAGGTGTTTGCCCTGTTCCTGGAAGACATCCGCGACGGCGACCAGTTCCGCCGCGTCGCAGCCAAGGCGCTCGCCGCCGGCAAGCCGATCCTCGCCGTCAAGATCGGCCGCAGCCAGGCGGCACAGGAATCAGCCGCCTCCCACACCGGCGCCATGGTGGGGTCCGACCGCGTCAATCGCACCGTGATGGAAGCCCACGGCGTGACCATCTGTGAAGACCTCGATCAGCTTGTCGACTACACCGCCGCCTTCTATCACAATCGCACCAAGCTGCCGCGCGGGCGGCGTATCGGCATTTCCGCCGGCACTGGCGGCGGCGGCGGCTGGATCGCGGATCAGTGCGATGCATTCGGCCTCGAAGTGCCCGTCCTCGACGCCGCCGCGCGCAAGGCGATTGACGCGATTCTTCCCGAGTACGGCTCCTCGCGTAACCCGGTTGACGGCACCGCCCAGGCCATCGGCGAAATCGGTAACGCAGCGCTCGCCCACCTGACGTCGCAGTCGACGAACATTGATGCGACGATCATGATCTGCTCGGCCCGTGCCGCCTACCGCTTCGAGAAGGAGCGCGATAGCTTCCTCCAGCTCGGCCGCGACGGCACCAAGCCGTCCGTTACCTGGACCTATACGTGGCCAACACAGGAAACGGTCGCCTTCTTCGCCTCTGCCGGCGTCCCCCTCTACACCGACACCGCCAATGCCGCCGGCGCCCTCGCGGCGCTCGCCGCCTACCGTGAGATCCGCGACGCCTTCGCAGCCCCCTTGGCCCAGTCCGACGTCCCCGACACCGAACGCCAGGCCCTAGCCGCGGCGATTGGCGATGCCGGCTACGAACACGCGGCCCGCACGCTGCTCGCCGCCCACGGCATCGGCACCGTCCAGGGCGTCCTGGTCGACAGCGCGGAGGCCGCAGCAGGGGCGATGCGCGCCATCTCCGGTCGCGCCGTGATGAAGATCCAGTCGCCTGATATTCTCCATAAGACCGAGGCAGGCGGCGTCCGCCTTGCGATCGAGACGCCCGAAGCGGCCGCTGCCGCTTACGAAGAACTCGTCGCCTCCGCCAAGGCCTACAATTCGGCGGCCCGCATCGCCGGTGTTCTTGTCGAGCCGATGGCGCCGTCAGGCGTTGAGCTGATCCTCGGCGTCCAGAACGATTCAAGCTTCGGCCCGACGATCATGGTCGGCCTTGGCGGCATCTTCACCGAGATCTTCGAGGACACCGTCCTGTCGCTGCCGGTGGCAGGCCGCGATCAGGCGATCGCGCTGCTGAAACGCCTGAAAGGTGCGCCCCTGCTGTTCGGAGCGCGCGGCCGGCCCCCCGCCGATGTCGCCGCCGCCGCCGACCTCATCGTCGCGCTCTCCCGCTTTGCCGTCCTCGCCGGCGACAGAATCGATTCAATCGACCTCAACCCGGTTATCGTCCACTCTGAAGGCCACGGCCTCTCCGTCGTTGACGCCCTCATCGTGCCAGCCGGTGATTAGGTGTCACAAGGTGCAATTGCGCCAAACGCGGAAACGGTCCGCGCCAACACGATCCACGAAAAGGAAACTGTCATGAGTGCAGCAAGCCAGCCGATCGCGAACCTCCCCGAGGCGCCGGACCTCAACGTGTCGCTCAAGGATTTCGTCGCAACCGTCGAGATCAATCGTCCGCCGCACAATTTCTTCGACTATGACCTCATCCGCCAGCTTGCCGGCGTCTTCGATGCGCTCGATGAGAACGACGACTGCCGCGCCCTGGTGCTGTGCGCGAACGGCAAGTCGTTCTGCGCCGGCGCGAACTTCGGCGACGGCAGCGGCGTCAAGGCCGACGGCAGCGTCGAGGGCGCCGTCAACCGATCCGGTGCCGGCCACCTCTACACCGAAGCGGTGCGCTTGTTCTCGAACAAGAAGCCGGTTGTCGGCGCCATTCAGGGCGCTGCCATCGGCGGCGGCTTCGGTCTCTCCCTCGTGCCCGACTTCCGCGTCGCAGCGCCTGAAGCGCGTTTTGCAGCCAACTTCACCCGTCTCGGCTTCCATCCGGGCTTCGGCCTGACGGCAACCTTGCCGATGATCATCGGCCCGACGAAGGCGGCGCTGATGTTCTATACGAGCCGTCGGATCAAGGGCGAGGAAGCCCTCGAGATGGGCCTCGTTGATCAGGTCGTGCCACTCGATCAGGTCCGCCAGGCTGCCTGGGATCTCGCGCGCGAGATCGCGATCAACGCACCTCTCGCGCTGATCTCGACACGCGCGACGATGCGCAAAGGGATTGCCGACAAGGTCCGCGCAGCAACCGAGCACGAACTCGAGGAACAGACCTGGTTGCGCAAGACCGACGACTTCAAGGAAGGCATCGCCGCGACATCGGACCGCCGCATCCCAGACTTCAAGGGGCGCTGATCCGCCCATGGCACGCCCTGCACCGGACCCGGACGCAGGGCGCCGCCAGCCATTGCGTTACCTCGCCGCCGCCTTCACGACCCAGATGCTGGCGGCGGGCGGCTTTATTTTCTTCGCGCTCATCGTGCCGGAACTCGCCAGGGAGACCGGCCTTCCGGAGCGCGACTTCGGCCTCGCCGTCACCTTCATCTTCATCGGCACCGCACTGTCGAGCCCGCTGACGGGCCTCTACACGCGCCTCTTTGGAAGCGTTGGCGCCCAGGCGCTTGCGCTCGCCTGGATGAGCGGCGCCCTCCTCCTCATCCTGTTCGGCACCTGGTGGATGACCATGCTCGCAGCCGTCCTCTTCGGCATGGGGTATGGCCCGCTCAGCCCACTCGGCATGACCATCGTCACGGAACGCACCCCGCGCAGCAACCGTGGCCTGTTCCTGTCGATCCGCCAGTCCTCGCAGCCCTTCGCCGGAGTGATCCTCGGCCGGCTCCTGCCGCCCTTCGTCCTGGCTTACGGCTGGCAGGCCGGTGTCCTGTCAATTTCAGCCTCGGTCGCCATCGGTGTCGCCGTCGTGGCGTTCTGGCCGGGTCTCTTCCGCCTCCGGGACGAGGCCGCCATCAAGCAACGCTCAAGCGCCGGCGCCGCCACGGGCGGTGGCCTTACAGCCTTTCTCGCGCGCTTCGCCATTCCCCCGGAACTGCGCGCGCTGTGGTTCTCCGGCGTGATCTTTGCCATCACCCAGGTCGTGATGGTCTTCTTCTGCTACATCTATCTTCTCGAGGAGATTGGCATGTCGCCGATCGCGGCCGGCATCTTTGCCTCGAACCTTCAACTCGCAGGGCTGGTCTCGAGGCCGGTGTCGGGCTGGATCTGCGATCGTCTCGGACGAAGCGATGTCGTTCTCATCGTCATATCCATGGTCTCGGTCCTCGCCTCCTTTGCCATGCTGTCGATGACAAAGGACTGGGGCGCAGTACCGCTGCTCGCCGTCGCGCTGGCGTGCGGCGTTTCCGGCCAGGCCTGGAATGCGGTCTTCACCAACGCGATGGCCGAACTCGTCGCCCCCGACCGGCTTGCCGAAATGAATGGCCGCGCGTTCTCGTTTCTCTCGCTCGGCTGGATGGCCGCAGCCCCCGCCTGCTGGCTGCTGATCGAGACCTTCGCCGAGTACCGCCCGATCTTCTATACGATCATCGTGCTCAACGTGCTCGTCACCATCAGCCTCATCTTCGGCCTCAGCCGGCGCGCGCGGCGCGCATGACGCGATTCGGCGGAACCTTAGCCTGTCAGGCCCAGCGGGCCTCGTCCTTTGCATCATGTGCGGTGATCAGCGTCGTCGTGACAACCCACGTCGCATCGCACAGGTCGTAGCGTCGGCTGAGCTTGGCGCGCACGTCGCGCTCCGCCTCACCTTCCGGCAGCTTCGAGCGTTCCCACATCGCAAGGTCGGGCCGCCGCGTGAGAAGCAGCGTATCGATCGCCCCGGAAGCAGACGCCTCGCCGAACCGCCAAAGCCCGATCACCTGGCTGTCGTAGGCCGCTTCGAAACCCGGCCACGCCGCTTCGCAAAGCGACAGGAATTCAGAGTAGTTGGCCTCAGGCGTCGTGAAAGAGCGAAACGCATAGTTGCCCTGCCGGCGCGGCGGTGTCGCATCCGCCGGCCTGAGCGTTGGTGTCATGGCACGGCTCTCATGCCGGCGAATGCCGCGGCCCGCATCGAGCCAGCCCCGCGCGGCCGCCATCGCCGCATCGCTTGAGACACCATCGCGCCACGATGTGATTGCGGTCAGTTCATCGCGCGGCCGCCCGATCTGGCTCCGCCAGATCCCGAATACCTCGCCCCCGGACGCCCCGATCGCGTCAGCGGCTGCCGCATCAAGCGCTTCGGCTGCTTCGCGCCACTCTCGCGGCGCCGTTTCAACCGTGTGGAACAGATATGTCCCGCCAGCCGTCATCGCCCGTGCCTCCTCGGATCAATCCCGCGATAGGTCCTTGCTCGCGAGTTCAGCCAGATAGCTGGCCCAACGCTCATCAATCTCTGCGCCCAGCTCCCGGAAGTAGTCCCAGGAGAAGAGACCGGTGTTGTGGCCATCGGAAAAACTGAGCCGCACCGCGTAGCTGCCAACTGGCTTCATGTCGCGGATGGTCACGCGGCGCTTGCCGGGCACCGTGACGCGCTGCGAGGGCGAATGTCCCTGCACCTCCGCGGACGGGCTCATCACGCGCAGGGCTTCGGCCGAGAATTTGTGTGCGGTCCCATCCTCGAACGTCACCGTCAGCTCATCCCCGGACGGGCTCAGCGCCAGCGTCGGTGGCACGAGCTGACCGGCCGCCGCCTCGCACTCGGCCCAAACGCGCCGCGCGATCTCGCAGTAGACTTTGGAATGCGCGCTGTCGGGTTGCGTCGCGACGATCGGTTGACCTTCATCGGATGTCGCGCGGATCTCCATGTCGAGCGGAACCCCGCCAAGGAACGGCACGTCCAGCGTCTCCGCTTCCTTCTCCGCGCCGCCATGGCCGAAGATGTCGGAGCGCTCGCCACACTTCGGGCAGAGAAAATAGCTCATGTTCTCGACGATCCCGAGCACCGGCACGTCGACGCGCTGGAACATCGCGAGGCCCTTGCGCGCATCGATCAGCGCGAGATCCTGTGGCGTCGAGACGATCACGGCACCCGACAGTGGCACCTGCTGCGCCATCGTCAGTTGCACATCTCCCGTACCCGGCGGCATGTCGATGACAATCGCATCGAGCTCACCCCAGCTCACCTCACGCAGCATCTGGTTCAGCGCCGAGACGACCATGGGCCCGCGCCAGATGATCGGCGTTCCCTCCTCGACCATGAACCCCATCGACATCGTCTTGAGGCCATACCCGACCATGGGCTGGATCTTGCCATCGTCGCCTTGCTTGGGCCGGCCCGCAAGCCCGAGCAGACGCGGCTGTGACGGCCCATAGATGTCCGCATCGAGGATGCCGACGTTGAGCCCGTTCGCCTTGAGGCCGAGCGCGAGGTTCACCGCCGTCGTCGATTTGCCAACGCCGCCTTTGCCACTGGCAACGGCGATCAGATGCTTGACGCCCGGGATACCGTTGCTTGGGGCTTGCCCGGCGTTCGCCGCTGCGGGCGGCGCCTGCCGGGCGGCCGCTGGTGCGGCCCCTTGTTGGCGCGCGGCCGTCACCCGTGGGTGCTCGGCCCGTGGCGGGGTAGCGGCAGCCGGCTGTCCGATGCCGGGTCCGCCCGTCTCCTGACGCTCCGCCGTCAGCACGGCCGTCGCCCCGGAAACACCGTCGAGATCCGAGACGACTTTCGCCGCGGCCTGGCGCAGCGGCTCCAGTTCCTCCGCCCGCGAGGCCGGGATGGTGATCGAGAAATAGACGCGGCCGTCCTTGATCAGGATCTCGGAGACGAGATCCAGGTCGACGATATTGCTTTTCAGATCGGGACCCTTGACACGCCTGAGTGCTTCGCGCACCTGATCCTCGGTAACGGCCATTCCAATCCTCCTGAATGAGCAAGCTCTTCGTCTAACCTATTGGCCAAGATGTGGGAAGGCGGCCCGCTCGTTGAAAGCCTCGCGGAAGCCTGCCTCAGGTCTTGACCGCCTCGCCCTCGATCTCGACGAGGAAACGGGGGTCTGCGAGACCGGCCACCTCGACGTAGGTCGCAGCCGGCGCATATCCGGCAAGGGCGGCCTCCCGGCCTCGCCGGAATTCCTCGAGCGCGGGCTGTGTCACATAAACGGTCACCTTGATGACATCGGCGGTCTGGAAGCCCGCCGTGCCGAGAACGGCGAGGAAATTCTCCCACGTTTGCGCCATTTGCGCCGCGAGGCCCTCTGCGACGCTGCCGTCCGGCCTGACACCGACCTGACCCGAAACAACCAGGCGCTCCTTGATCGGCCCATGGACGACGCCTTGGGAATAGTTCGATTGCGGTTTCGGAAACGTCTCGGGATTGATTTCGTGACGCATCGTGCTGCTCCTTGTGGTTGAGCGGATCGGGGCCGGTCAAGAGGATCGCGTTTACCGAGCCGCCGAGTTGCCAACGGTTGCCCGGCCGCCCCCGTCGATTGTGCCCTGGCGAGACCCCATGTAGAGGAAAGGGTGCGGTGCAGCCAGCTGTAGCGCAACAACGATAGGACGCAAGCAATGCGCGAATTTCACCTGACGCCGGAACCGGACGACCCGCGCCTCTCCGAGACCGTGACCGGCCTCGACCAGGACGGCAACACAATCGAGACCGCTGTCGTCACCGAACGCCCCCTCACGCTGTTCCTGAACGCCCGCGAGATCGTCACGATGATGACCATCGGTGATCATCCCGACCTCCTCGCCGTCGGCTATCTCCTCAACCAGAACATGCTGCGCGCGGACGATGAGATCACGGGCATCGACTATGAAGACGATATCGGCGTTGTCGTCGTGCGCACCAAGCGCGAGACCGACTACGAGGAGAAGCTCAAGAAGCGCATTCAGACCTCCGGCTGTGCCCAAGGCACCGTTTTCGGCGATGTCATGGAGAACTTCGACGGCACACGCCTGCCCGCCGACGCCAAAGTGCGCACCTCGTGGATCTACAAGCTCTCGCGCAAGATCAATCAGGCCCCGAGCCTCTATCTCAAGGCCGGCGCCATCCACGGCAGCGTGCTGTGCGAACAGGACCGCCCCCTGATCTATATGGAGGATGTCGGCCGCCACAACGCCGTCGACAAGATTGCAGGCTATATGTTCCTCAATCGTATTCCGGCCGCCGATAAGATCTTCTATACAACCGGCCGCCTGACCTCCGAGATGGTCATCAAGACCGTGTCGATGGGCTTGCCCGTGCTCATTTCACGATCGGGCTTCACGGCCTGGGGCGTCGAGTTGGCGCGCAAGGCGAACCTGACCCTGATCGGCCGCGCCAAGGGCCGCCGCTTTATCGCGCTGTCTGGTGCCGAGCGCCTCGTCTACGACGCCGATGCGCGTGAGGTCGCGGAGGAAGAAAAACGCCATCAGCGCAAGGGAAGCCTCACCGATGGCTGAGGGCGCGTCGATTGCCCAACCGATGCCAAGGGACGCAGATGGCATCGCCCCGCCCTGCGCAGTGTGCCGGGCGTCCCGCACGCATCGCTTCCTCGACGTCATCGAAGAGCAGCGCGTCTACTGGCGATGTGAACGCTGCGCCGCGACGTTTCTCGATGCCGCCGCACATCCGGACCGCGATCGCGAATACGCCCATTACCTCACGCACGAAAACAAGGTCGACGACCCCGGCTATCGCGCGTTTCTCGCACGTCTCGCGAGACCGCTTCTCGACCGCCTCGACCCCGCGCCGCTTGCGGGCCTCGATTACGGCTGCGGTCCGGGACCGGCTCTGGCCCACATGTTGCGAGAAGCCGGCCACCGCGTCGAAGGCTATGATCCCTTCTTCGCCCCCAACGCGGCGGTGCTTGCAACCACCTACGACTTCATCACCTGCACCGAGACCGCCGAGCACTTCCACAATCCCGCCGCCGAGTTCGATCGCCTTGACCACCTCCTGCGGCCCGGCGGCTGGCTTGGCCTGATGACCGCGTTCCAGACCGATGACGACGCGTTCGAACGCTGGCATTATCGTCGCGATCCGACCCACGTTGTCTTCTATCGGCGCGAGACCCTCGAAGTGCTGGCCGCAGACAAGGGCTGGTCGTTCGAATGCCCGGTGAAGGATGTGGTCCTCATGAGGAAGCCGAATTGACCGTTACCAAGTCCGAAATCGTTGGCGTGTTGCTCGCAGGCGGCCTCTCCCGGCGCATGGGAGGTGGCGACAAGGGGCTTCTGGATCTGGCCGGCAGCTCCATGCTCGCGCGCGTCATCGACCGCATCCGCCCCCAGGTTGGCGATCTCGTGATCAATGCCAACGGTGACCCTGCGCGCTTCGCCGCGTTCAAGTTGGCCGTCGTGCCGGACACGGTGCCGGATAACCCAGGCCCTCTGGCTGGCGTCCTTGCTGGCATGCGCTGGGCGCAAACCAACCGCCCCGCGGCCCGCTACATCCTGACGGTATCGACCGATGCGCCCTTCCTGCCCGGCGACCTTGCAGACCGGCTGGCCTTGGCCGCCGACAGCGCAGCAGGCGCCATAGCGATGGCGCGCTCGTCCGGCAAGCTCCAGCCAGTCATCGGCCTCTGGCCCACAGCCCTCGCCGACGACCTGGAAGCCGCCATCCGTCAGGACGGTATTCGCAAGGTACTGGCCTGGACCGACCGGCACGGCGTTGCAGCCGTTGACTTTGCTCCCGTACTGATCGGCGACAAGGGCGTAGACCCCTTCTTCAACGCCAACACCCCGGAGGAACTTGACGAGGCCCGGCGTCTCCTTCGCCTGAAAGGAGATGCTGCATGACCAATGCCCCCATTATCGGCATTGCGGGTTGGAAGAATTCAGGCAAGACGACGCTCGCCGTTCGTTTGGTTGAGGAACTGACGGGCCGGGGCTTTCGCGTCTCCACCATCAAGCATGCCCATCACGCGCTGCGGCTGGATGAAGAAGGCACCGACAGCGCCCGCCACCGCGCCGCCGGCGCAACCCAGGTCGCCGTTGTCTCGTCCAGGCGTTGGGCCTTGATGACCGAGGGGCCGGAGCCCGATTTCGCCGATATTCTCGGCCGTCTCGACACCTGCGATGTCGTCATCGTCGAAGGCTACAAGTCACAACAGATCCGCAAGATCGAAACCCGCCGTAAGGCGGCCGAACCGGGCTTCGGCCTGGCCGGCAAGGATCGCAACGTGATCGCGATCGCCAGTGACGGGGACGACACCGATACCGACACCGACACCGGCCTGCCGCACTTCCACCTGGATGCCATCGAGGCTATTGCCGATTTTGTGGTTGCCGAACTTCGTCTGGTCAAAGGCCGGGGCATCGTATGACCTCTCGTATTGCTGCACGCTGCACCGCCATCGTCCACCGTGCCGTGATCGTGGGCGCAGTCCTTCTCGTTGGCCTCTTGCCCGTGCGGGCAAGTGAACCGAAGGTGCCGCCCGCCCCGGCCCCTGACGGTGTCGCTGTTGCGATCCTCGGGCCCGGCGTCGACTACCGCGTGCCGGCCCTGCGCGATCGCCTCGCCCGTGATGGTGAAGGCGATCTGATCAGCTGGGACTTCGCCGACGGCGACATTCGCCCCTTCGAAGACGCATTGGCCGGTCGCGGCACGCCCTATGCCCTGGCAGTTCTCAACGCCCACGCCGCGGCCACGCTGGTGTTTGTGCGCGAACGGCTGGGAGATCCACAGGCATTCGGTCATATGATGTCGTTTGTCGCAAAAACGCCCGCGCGCATCGTGATGTGGCCCGATGCACGGCCAACGCGTCCGGACTGGCCGATCCTGAGCGAAGCGGTCAGGCGCTTTAAGGATCACCTTTTCATCATTCCGCGAGTGAAAGGTTTGAGGCCCGAGGCGTTTGCCCCGCTGGCTGCCAGCGCCAATGTCGTCCTCGTCGATCTCGAACCGGTTCCGGCAACAGGCGCGCCTGGCCCGATTGCGACATCGCTCGCCGTCGCCGCGGGCATGGCCGCAGAACGCCTCTCCGGCGACCACCTCCGCCCGGTTGCGCAGATCGCAACCGATATCCGCACCCAGATGATGGCGCAGCCGGGCGCGTGGAAGCCGGTGATCGCGCCGAAACGGCACTGATGACACGCCTTGACCCGCCAAGTACGCTCCACCGCGCCCTTGCACTAAGGCCCGGTTGCGATACATTCGATGGAACATATCGATAATGCGCAGGTGGGCGGGCCGACACGGCCTGCCGCCGCCAAAATTCCCGAAAGACCTCTGAAATGGCGACTGAAACGACTGCCAACAGCGCGCTCTCGGAGCGTCCGGCAACTCCGATGATTGATCCCTTCGGCCGTCATGTCAGCTATCTGCGCGTCTCCGTCACGGATCGCTGTGATTTCCGCTGCGTCTATTGCATGTCGGAAAACATGACGTTCCTGCCGAAAAAGGATCTGCTGACCCTGGAAGAGCTCGACCGCCTGTGTTCGGCGTTTGTCGAAAAGGGCGTCAGGAAGCTGCGGATCACCGGCGGCGAACCGCTGGTCCGCCGTAACGTCATGCAGCTTTTCAAGGACCTCTCGCGCCATCTCGCCACCGGCGCCCTCGAGGAACTGACGGTCACCACCAACGGCAGCCAGCTCGCCCGCTACGCCGATGAACTGGCAGGCCATGGCGTGCGCCGCATCAATGTGTCGATCGACACCCTCAAGGCTGACAAGTTCAAGGCGATCACCCGCTGGGGCGATCTCGACAAGGTGCTCGCCGGCATGGCCGCGGCCCAGAAGGCCGGCCTCGACATCAAGCTCAACATGGTCGCCCTCAAGGGCGTCAATGACGACGAGATCGACGACATGATCCGCTTCGCCCACGGCGAGGGATACGATCTCACCATGATCGAGACGATGCCGCTCGGCGATATCGACGGCGACCGCACCGACCAGTATCTGCCCTTGAGCCGCGTCCGCGCCGACCTGATGGACCGCTGGACGCTGACCGACATCCCCTACAAGACCGGCGGGCCCGCCCGCTATGTCCAGATCGAGGAAACCGGCGGCCGGCTCGGCTTCATCACGCCGATGACGCACAACTTCTGCGAAAGCTGCAACCGCGTCCGCCTCACCTGCACTGGCACGCTCTATATGTGCCTCGGCCAGGAAGACGCCGCCGACCTGCGTGCGCCGCTCCGCGCCAGCGACGACCCCGCCGTCCTCTCCGATGCCATCGATGCGGCGATTGCCAGGAAGCCCAAGGGTCACGATTTCATCATCGACCGCCAGACCAAGCGCCCTGCCGTCGGGCGGCACATGAGCGTGACGGGTGGTTGACGAGCGCTCGAGCGCGGAAACCGAACGTCAAGCCTCCGCCAACCTCAGGGCGATGGTCCTTGTGGTTGTTGGCATGGGCGCGTTCGTCGTCAACGACACCTTGATGAAGGCAACGTCCGCCGAACTGCCGCTGGGCGAGATCGTCACGCTGCGCGGGATCATGTCCTGCGCCATCATGGCGCCGATCGTCATGGCCAACTACGGCTTGTCGTCGGTTGCGCGGGCATATTCGCCAGCCCTCCTGGTGCGCAATATCGCGGAGATCGGCGCCGTCTTCTTCTTCCTCACCGCACTCTTCCAACTCCCCATGGCCAACGTCACCGGCGTGCTCCAGGCGGTTCCCTTGACGATCACGGCAGCCGCGGCTCTCTTCCTCAAGGAGCCGGTCGGCTGGCGCCGCTGGACAGCGTCGGCCGTTGGGTTTTTGGGTGTCCTGTTGATCATCCAGCCGGGCACCACCGAGTTTTCGATCTATTACCTCGCAGCCATTGCGACCGTCGTGTGTGTCGCGGCCCGTGACCTTGCGACGCGCTTCATCGCGAAGTCCGCACCGTCGCTCTCGATCACGTTCGTGACCGCGATCGTCGTCACGCTGTTCGGGGCGGCCTTGGGGCTCACGGAAGATTGGAAAGTGCCGTCACGCGAGGCTGTGATGCGCCTTGCCGCCGCGTCCGTTCTGGTCCTGGTCGGCTACTACAGCCTCATCGAGGCGATGCGCACGGCGGAGATCTCCGCCGTGGCGCCGTTTCGCTATACCGTTGTCTTGTGGGCCATGCTGCTCGGTTATCTCGCCTTCGATGAGGTTCCAAGCGTTCTGACAGTCGCAGGCTCCGTCATCGTCATTTCGGCGGGCATTTATACGCTCCACCGCGAGCGCGTTACGCTCAAGCGAACGATCTCCGCCCGCCGTGACGTCAGCGTTTCATCTCGGTGATCGAGAGATCTGATCGGGCGGATGTATCGACCGCGGCGTCAATCGGGCATGGCAGCGACACCATCATCACGGCCAACACGCCAAACACGAAAAACAGCCCGTTCACATCCTTCGTAAGTCGTCGTCGCGAGGCAATAACCTGAGTGTTCTGATCGACTGCCATGTTGCTCACGCTCTTTGTTGTTTCTGGGGTGTGGCCCGCATTTAACGGGTCCAATCGCGTTCTTCGTTGATGTTGTTCTAGAGCGCATCGCCGTGCAGGTGAAATCACTTACGATCGCGACGCATAAACTGAATGTGAGTGGCGCGTGCTGATCCAATCAGCCCTTGGCCTTACGGCGCGCCTTGCGCTTCGCCGGCTTGCGCTTTGTCGTCTTTTTCCGGCCCTTGAGCGTCGCTGCGTCGACCACATCCTGGACGTACTTCGGCAATGCGAACGCGCCAACACTCAACTCCGGCGTCCAATATCGCGTCTCGATCTTGCGCGCACGCTGCCGCCGCTTGAGCGTTGCGGCATCAACTTTCAGGGCATCATCCGTATCCGAAGCCCAGTTCAGTGCGAATTCGCCGCCGAAATAGCACGGCTGTGTGCACGCATACGGCGAGACATGGCGGTAAAGACCCGCGAGGATTTCCGTTGTCTTCGCGAGATGCTCCGGGTGCTGGAATGGCACGCCGTTCTGCGTCACGAAGATGCCGCCGTCGGTGAGCAGGTTGCGGCATGCGGCAAAGAATTTCGTCGAATGCAGGACGGCACTCGGCCCCACGGGCTCGGACGAATCCACGATCACCGCATCAAAACGGTCCGCGCACGATGTAACGAACGCCATCCCGTCGTCGATCACAACGTTGGTGCGGGCATCCTTGAACGCGGCCTTGCCGATCTTCGGGAAGTATTTGACCGAGGTGTCGATCACTTCCTGGTCGATCTCGACGAGGGTCGCCTGGGTGACGCTGGGGTGCTTGAGAACTTCGCGCAGAATGCCGCCATCGCCGCCGCCGATGATCAGCACCTTCTTCGGCCGATCGATCGCCATCAGCGGCACATGCGCCATCATCTCGTGATAGATGAACTCGTCGCGCGTCGTGAGCTGGAAGATGCCATCCAGGATCAGCACCCGCCCCCAGGTCTTGTTGTCGAAAATGACGAGATGCTGATGGTCGGTCTTCACTTCGTGCAGCACCTTGTCGGCGCGCATCGACGGTTGCCAGTCGGCAAAAAACGTTTCCGCGATCCAGCGTTCCATGGGACGAAGCCCTCCCGGCTTGTGTGCGACGGTTGTCGTTTGCCCCGCGGGCAGGGGCATGAACGACAAACGATATTGAACCCCTGTCGCAAGCCGTGGCTGCAAGCGGCGTGGCGTTTGATCGAGGGGGAAAACGAAATGCGCGTGCCATCGTCAGATAGCACGCGCAATGTTCATGAGGCCGGTATAAGCGTCCGCCTTGCTTAACCGGACATTACCCGGTCAAAAGTCGCCTCAGGCAGCCTTCACCGCATCCGCGTTCTGGCCAGCGTCGTCTTGCGCCGCGTCCTCATCGGACTTCGCCGCCATCCGCCAGGCCATCAGGTCGAGTTCCTCACCGCGCTGGTGCGTCTTGACGACGACTTCACGCGCCGAGAAAGCCTCCCGCAGCACATCGACGCAAAGTTCCGGACGGGCATCGCCGCACATGAACACGTCCAGTGCCGCATAGTTGGCCTCAGGCCAGCTATGGATCGAGATGTGGCTTTCGGAAAGCACCGCAACACCGGACACGCCACCATTCGGCGTGAAGTGATGCAGGTGAATATGCAACAGGCTTGCGCCTGCCTCATCGACACACTTCTTCAGTGTGTGTTCGACATGCTCGATGTCATCAAGCCGCTTCGCACCGAACAGGTCGATGATCAAGTGGTTGCCGGCATAGCGAACGCCATCGCGCTCAATAAAGAAGTCCTTACGGTCTTCCTGCTGATCGTCGTCGTGCACTACGCGTGCAGTTCCATCGATATCTTCCTCATGGGCGGTGCTTGAACGAGTCAAGTCCATCCCCAATTGGAAGAGGGTGTCGTGATAGGCCATCGGACCCTCCCCAACCAGTAGATAGGTTTGACCCGTTCGCTCTTACCTTTGGGGCCTAGGCTGACCTAACCTTAAAGGGCAGGGGGTCGAACGGAGAAGACGCATATGATGGCATTTGGCTGTTAACGCAAGGGAAATTCTCAAGTCGGGCATCAGAAATTATTATGCCGCGGCGTAGAAGCGCTGATGAAGATTTCTTTGACGGAACAATGCGTTGTCATTTATGACGCGATAACTCTCTCACATGCCTGTTTTTTTCGGACTGGCTTGCCACCAACAATCGCGCTGGAAATGCGCGCGCGCTGGCAAATATGACGATTGTGAGATGAGGAAAGGGTTAAGCGTTCCTTAACGCAGGAACCGCTTGATCAGGTCCTGCCCGGTGCTGCCGCCGGTGCCGTCGCCCGCGCCGGTGTTGCCGGGGGGAGCAGGTACGCCTCCTCCCGCCCCGCCGGCGCCTCCGCTGCCGCCATCGCCGCCCCCAAGCGCGCCGCGCACGATATCCCCGAAGTTGCCCCCTTGGATGGTGCGGCTAAGATCACGTGCCCGCTCGATGATCTGGTTGGGATCGCGGGCGATGCTGCCGAAGTCGGGCACAATCCGCGGTGCACGCCACGGCCCCTTGAGGCGGACCGGAATTTCCAGGCCAGCGGCGCTGGCAGGCCCGCCCTGGCCGGCGAGCGAGGAGACGAGCTTCGGCTTCAGCGACATGTCGAGATTCCGCTGACCGATCCCGATCCGCCCCTGCCCGGCGACCCGCAGCAGCGGCGACACCAGCTTGAGATCATCTGTAACCGCGTTCCCGCCCGTGATCTTGAATGTGGCGGCAAGTTCGGAGAAGTCCGTCGTCTCTGTCGCCACCGCATCGAGGCCGGTGAACTGGCCTTGGCCGAGACCGCGCAGGATCTTGGCGAGGTTCCACCCGACGATCGCGCCGTTCTCGAATTTGAGATTGCTCGTGCCCGTCAGGCTCTCGGCAATCGCCTGCTGGCTCACGCCCGCGCCACTGATGGCAAGCTGGATATCTCCCTGTCCGGCAAGCGTCTCGAACCCGGCAACATCCTTGAGCAGCGGCTGGATCGCGACCTTGCCGATCGTGAGGTTGCCGCCCAGTGTCAGGCCTTGGCCCCCTGGCGCGGCCCTGACGATGCCTTTGCCGCTGCCGCCGTAAAGGCGCAGGTCATCAATCGTCACCTCCAGCCGGCGATCCGTCAGCGCAAGCCGCGTAACGGTCCTGTCGATGTCGAGGCCCGACACCTTGAGCCGGTCGATCGTAATGCGCGCCTTGGCATCGACAACCCCGAGACTGGCAACGTCGATCGGCGCATCGCTCCACCCCTCACGCGCGCGATACCCGCGCACCTGGGGGGCAAATTTCGCCACGCCCGGCTCTTGCCGCGGCATCGGATAGCGCCGGAGAAGGTCCTCGATTGATTGCGGCGGATCCTCGCCTTGGGCGTTTGCCGCGCCGGTCGTTGGCAGCCGGTCGTCCGCCTGGGCGAGTGGCGTTGTGGCGTTGGTGCGCTGAACCGGTTCGGCGTCCGCGAAGCCGGCACTGAGCGCGTCGAGGTCGAGGTCGGTGATCTGGAGCCCGGCGCTGATGTAGGGACGGGCCTTGCGCAATTCACCGACAACGATGCCCGTCATGCGGGTCTTGCCCAGCAGAAAGCTGGCCTGATTGAGCGCGATCGACGATGGGCTGGCAACGAGTTCCCCCGTTCCACGAAAGCCTCCGAGCGGCCCGCCATTGGGCAAACGCGTGCCAAGCCATGCCGCCGCAGCCGCAATCGACGTCCCATCGAAGCGCACCGCCCCCCGCGCCTCGAAACTGGGCTGCAGCTTGATCGTGCCTTCGAAGCCGGCTGCCAGGGGCGCCCCGGCGATTGCCAGCCGGGTTTTGGCAGCGGTCTCGCCGAGCAGTGACAGGGGCGCGTCGAGGCGGGCATCGAAACTGACCTTCTCGCCCTGCCACACTAGGTCACCGATGGCCCGCATCGGATCGCTCAACCGCCGCCCGCTGAGCCTGAGGTTGAGATTTTCTAGCGCGTGATGCGTGTCCGAACGCGCATCGATATAGCGGATCCGGGCCCTGGTCAGAGCGATCGAGCGCAATTCGATCTGCCTGATGGCGTCCGGCAAGGCGCCGGCCTGCGCCGGTGCAAGCGTGCGCACAACGAGGCTGCCGCCGGTATCGCTGATGACGTCGCCGGCGCTCGGCGCCAAGCCTGCCGCCGCATAGCGTGCCGGTTGCCTCTCAGCCGCGAAAGACCAGTTCTCCCGACCGGCCTTGTCGATCCTCAGCTCGATGCTGGGCTCGACAAGTGCGACGTGCTCGACAAGCACCTCACGCGAGAACAGCGGCATCAGCGCGACACTGACGTCGATGCGCCGCGCCTGAAGCATCGCCCTGCCGCCCATCGCTACCGGTTCGGACAGCGTGACATCCCCAAGCGACACCCCGATCGAAGGATAGAGCAGGAACCGCGCAGCTCCGTTGATCGAGAGCGTTCGCCCGGTCGCGGCCTTCACTTGACGGATCAGTTGATCGCGCACGAGTTCTGTCGGCGAGACAACATAGAAAAAGGCGCTCGCGCCAACGGCGATGATTGCGGCGAGGACGGCAAAACCGATTCCGATCCGGCCGATCAGCGAACGGCCACGCCGCCCCGCAGGCCTTTGCCGGAGCGGTCGGCGTCTTGGCGCCCGGCCCGGCCTGGTCGGCGGATCGAGCTCCGCGCTTGGCCGGATCTGACTGAGATCGGACGCGCCACGATGCATTTCCGTCCCCTTGTCGTTGTCATGCACGTGCACTGTACCCTGAGTGATTACCTGGAATCGCTTTATCCAACTCCTCCAACACGCTGACTTATCAACAGCGATAAATTTTGACACTGGACGCCCAAACGAAGAAAAAGCGCTTCAATCGGCGGGAGGGAGAGGTATTGCGATGGAAGGAGCGGCATTGGCGCTGCAAAGCGCGCTCGGCGTCGTCCTGATCCCGGCACTGGCTTGGGCCATGTCCGAGGATCGCGCTGCCTACGCCCCAGCCACGCGCATCCGTATCGTCGCAGCCGGCCTCGCCATTCAGTTCGCCCTCGCCATCCTCTTCCTTCATATGCCCTGGACGAAGGCGCTGTTCGAGACGATTGCCGCCGGCGTCCAGGCACTGCAGGCCGCAAGCGATGCCGGCACCCGTCTCGTCTTTGGCTATCTGGCGGGCGCGCCGGCACCTTTCGAGCAGCGCGATCCGCAAGCAGGCTTTATCCTGGCCTTCCGCGTCCTGCCCCTGATCCTGTTGATGAGCGCGCTGACGCGGCTGCTCTACCACTGGGGCGTGCTCCAGCGCATCGTCCAGGCCGCAGCCGTCGCCGTGCAGCGTACGCTCGGCACCAGCGGCCCGCTCGCCGTCTCGGCCGCCGGCAGCATTTTCCTTGGCCTGATCGAGGCGCCGCTTCTGATCCGGCCCTACCTCAGGGAGATGTCACGCGGGGCGTTGTTTGCCGCCATGGCCGTCGCCATGGCAACGGTCGCCGGCACTGTGCTCGCGATCTATGCAAGCATCCTCTCGAACGTCGTCCCTGGCGCCGCCGGCCACCTCATCGCCGCCTCCGTCATCAACGTGCCCGGCGCCCTGGTCCTGGCCCGCCTTGCCGTCCCCGCAGGGTTTGCCGACGGCCCGGCAACGGCAAGCGTCAGGCTGGACGATGCACCGCAAAGCAGCATGGACGCCATCGCCCAGGGAACCGCCGACGGTATCCGCATGGTCGCCGCCGTCGCGGGAACCCTCATAGTGATGATCGCCCTGGTCGCGCTCGTGAACATGATGCTGGCGAGCCTTGGCAGTCTCGTTGGCGTCGACCTGTCGCTCGAGCGCATTCTTGGCCTCCTTTGCGTGCCCCTCGCCGTCATCATCGGCATCCCGGTCGCCGAAGCAGGAACGGCGGCAAGCCTGATCGGCCAGAAGATCGTCCTCAACGAATTCCTCGCCTATCTCGAACTCCTGAAGCTGCCCCCCGAGGCCCTGTCGCCCCGCTCCGAACTGATCGTGACCTATGCCTTGTGCGGCTTTGCAAATCTGGGCTCGCTCGGCATTCTGATCGGCGGCATGGCGATCCTCGCCCCCGAGCGCCGCGCCGAGGTCGCAGCCCTCGCGCCCAAGGCTCTGGTGATAGGCGTGCTTGCGACCCTGCTGACCGCCGCGATCGTCGGCACCACCGTCTGGCGCTGAGTGCGCTGGCGATAGGGGCACTTTCATGCAAGGAGTAGGGCATGGAGCGCCGAGACAAAACGGACCACAAACCGCCGCGCCGCGCCCGGCGCCAGCGCCAGCCTTATGCCCGCGAGGTGCTGCTCGGGCAGCGCCACAAGGTATTGTTCGCAGGCCTGGTCATGTTGGCCGTTCTGCTGGCTGCTGGCTTCGTGACCGGCCAGCCCGGCGTTATTTTGGCGGGCCTCGCCTTGGCCGTCTTCGGCGGTTTGGGCTTCCTCGTGCAGTGGGTCTTGCGCAAGTTGCCGTGAGCCCGCGCGGCGCGAGTGGGCGAGCGAGATATTGAGATAACAGAGAGAGAGAAAGTGTCGCCATGCTGACTGAAACCGATACGCCGGTGCGCAACGACGACAAATCACTGATCGCGCCGGACACCAGCGACTGGAATTTCTACGAAGCAGACCACGCCCTCCAGGATCTCCTCGCGCTCTATGTCGCCCCCGATCTCCTGGCACACCTCAAGCCGCACCTCGTCGAGATGGGCCGCCGCGTCGCTGGCGACCTCGACGAAGCCGCCCACCTCGCTGACCGCCACCCCCCGATCCTCCATCACCGCGACCGCTTCGGCCGCGACCGCCAGTCGATCGAATATCACCCTGCCTACCGCCACCTCGAGAAGGCAGCTTTTGGCACCTTCGCGATGCACGCGATGAGCCACCGCGGCGGCGTCCTCGGCTGGCCCGAACCCTTCCCGGCGGTTGCCAAGCACGCCTTCACGTATCTCTTCAACCAGGCCGAATTCGGCCTCGGCTGCCCGATCAACGTCACCGACTCAGGCGCTCATGTCCTGCGGCTCTTCGCGGACGAGGCGGTCAAGCAACGCTTTCTGCCGCACATGCTGACCGACGACGTTGACGTGCTCTGGCAGGGCGCCCAGTTCATGACCGAGCGCGAAGGCGGCTCCGACGTCGGCCAGACCCAGACCACGGCGCGCAAGGTTGACGGCGAATGGCGCATCTGGGGCCAGAAGTGGTTCTGCTCGAACGCCGATGCCGGCATGGCGCTGCTTCTCGCCCGTCCTGAAGGCGCGCCGGAAGGCTCGCGCGGCCTCGGCCTCTTCGCAATACCGAGGACGCTCGATGACGGCACCCGAAACGCGTATCGCATCGTGCGCCTCAAGGACAAACTCGGCACCCGTTCGATGGCCTCCGGCGAGATCAGCCTCGAAGGCGCGGTGGCCTACCCCGTCGGCCCCCTCGAAAACGGCCTCAAGCAGATGCTCGAGATGGTCAACTGGTCGAGGCTCTCGAACGGCATCAAGTCCTCCGCCCTGATGCGCCGCGCCGTCCACGACGCCACCGCCGTCATCAACGGCCGCCAGGTGTTCGGCTCCTTGATCAAGGACAAGCCGCTCGCCAAGCGTCAGATGCTCAAGATCCAGCTCCCCGCCGAGCAGTCGCTGTCGCTATGGATGTTCGCCGCCGAAGCGCTCGATCGCGCCGAAGGCTACGGCGGCCAGCCGCCGAGCCAGGAGGCCAAGGCGATCCTGCGGATTGCAACGCCCGTTCTCAAGTTCCGCGCCACCCGCGACGGCCGCCGCGTCACCGGCGATGCCATGGAGATGCGCGGCGGGATCGGTTACGTCGAGGAATGGGCCAATCCGCGTCTCGTCCGCGACGCCCACCTCGGCTCGATCTGGGAAGGCGCCGGCAACGTCGTCGCGATCGATGTCGTCCAGCGCGCCATCCGCCGCCACGCCTGCCACGAACCCTTCATCGCAGCCGTCCGCGCCAGGCTCGACGAGGCCACGGATGTGCCTGAAGGCCATCGCGCAGCGCTACGCCGGGCGCTCGATAAGGCCGGCACGCTGGCAGGTCAGGTCGCAGCCGACCCCGACGCGGAAATCCAGAGCCGCCACGCCACCACGATGCTTTATCACGCAACAACCGCCGCGCTGATGGCGTGGGAGGCAAGCGAGATCCACAAGCGCCGCGGCGATGCCCGCCGCCTGCTCTGGTCGAAGCTGATCCTCGACCACAAGCTTGAGGCCCGTGACCCCTTTGGCCAAGCCGCCACGGCCAACGAGGACGCCATCGCCGCCTGCCTCCTCGGCGAACGAGCTGTCGCCATGGCCGAGGTCGCGGCCTTGTTATGACCCGTCAGTTGTCAGGTCTCCCGGTTTGCGGCAGCCTGCCAACAAGATCCCGCACAAGATTGGACCAGACCCATGAGCCTATCCGACATCCGCGCCCTCACCTTCGACACCGGCGGCACGATCCTCGACTGGCACACCGGCTTCGCCACCGCACTGGCTGAGACCGGCGCCCGCCACGGCCTCGACAAGAACTGGCATGACATCACAAACGACCTGCGCCGCCGCGCGCTGGGCCGGATGCTGAACCTCGGCAAGGATGGCCCGCCCGCCTACAACTTCGACGGCGCGCACCGCATGACACTCGACGAGCTCATCGCCGAGCACGGCCTGGAGGCTTTCACCGAAGCCGAGCGTCACGCCATCGCCTATGACGCGGCTCATAACTTTACCTGCTGGGAGGACTTTCCCGCCGTCCTGCCGAAGCTGCGCGAGCAGTACATGTGCTGCTCGTTCACCATCCTCTCGTTCCGCATCATCATGGACACGGCCCGCAAGAATGGCTTGTCCTGGGATGCGGTGTTCTCCTGCGAAGCGATCGGCAAGTACAAGATCCTGCCCGAGGCCTATGAGACGGTTGCACGGTTCCTGCAACTCGACGTCAGTCAGGTCTGCATGGTCGCGTGCCACAACTTCGACCTCAACGCCGCAAAGGCCGTCGGCTTCAAGACCGCGTTCGTGCGCCGCCCCCGCGAATGGGGCAACGCCAGCCCGCCCGACCCCGAACCGAACCCCGCCCACGACATCATCGTCGAGGATTTCCCGAGCCTCGCGAAAGCGCTGGGCGTCGCCACCTAGCAGGCTGCCGGTCAAAAACAGTGGGGGTTCGGGGGCTCCGCCCCCGAGTGGGATTGAAAGGGCGGCAGCCCTTTTTGCGCAGCAACCAGGAGCCAGCCGTTGTCATTAAAACCAACCACCCAGGTCCCGACCATCTACCATCGCCGTATCGGCGACATCGTCGTCACCGCCCTGAGCGACGGCGCCATCGAGCGCACCAACGAAATGATGAATGGCGTGCCGGCCGACGAAGGCCAACGCCATCTGACGAAAGCCTTTCGGACCAAGTTCCTGCTCTCGATCAACGCCTTCCTGATCTGGGCCGGCGATCGTGTGATCCTCGTCGAGACCGGCTCCGGCGACTACCTCGGCCCCGAGGCCGGCAAGCTGCTCGCCAACCTGAGGGCCGCCGGCGTTGACCCGGCGGCGATCGACACGATCCTGCTCACCCACATGCACCCGGATCATTCCGCCGGCCTCACCGACATGACCACCGGCCTCGCCAACTTCCCCAACGCCGAACTCATCACCCACGAGAACGAGCCGGAGCACTGGTTCGACGACGCCGAGATGGCAAAGGGCTCTGAGCGCGAGAAGAAATTGATGTTCCAGCAGGCCCGCGAGCAGACGGCGCCCTACCGCGATCGCATGAAGACGTTCACACAAGGCGAGGTCGCCCCGGGCATCATCGCGGTGCCGTGCCCTGGCCACACCCCGGGCCACTCAGCCTTCCTGATTGAAAGCGCCGGCGAGAGCCTGCTGATCTGGGGTGACACCGTCCACATGCCCGAGGTCCAGGTGCCCCGCCCCGAGGTCACCATGGTCGTCGACACCGACCCGGCGATGGCCGAAGCCTCCCGCCGCCGCATCTTCGACATGGCGGCATCCGAGCGCCTGCTGGTCACCGGCATGCATTTGCATTATCCCGGCTTCGGACACGTCGCACGCGAAGGCAACGAGTTCCGCTTCGTGCCGGAGGCGTGGCGCCAGACGTTGTAGGCCGCGCCGCCGATCAAGCAGCGGACCTGGGAAGCGGATATCAGAAATCAGGATTGGCATGAGCAATTCGGAATATGACGTCATCGTCATCGGCAGCGGACCCGGTGGCGAAGGTGCTGCCATGCAGGCGGCAAAACTCGGCCGGAAAGTCGCGATCGTCGAGCGCTACGAGCACATCGGCGGCGGCTGCACGCATTGGGGCACGATCCCGAGCAAGGCGCTGCGCCATGCGATCTTCAAGATGACCGACTTCCAGGGCGACCCCCGCTTCCGCGCCGCCGAGGCCCAGTCGCTCTCGTTCCCCGAACTGCTCGCCGCCGCCACCGAAGTCGTCTCGCGTCAGTCGGATATGCGCACCGGCTTCTACGAGCGCAACGACATCGACATTTATCACGGCCACGCCCGGTTCACCGGCCCCAACGCACTGGACGTAACCAACGCCGCCACCGACGCCTGCCAAAGCCTGACGTTCCGCAACGCCGTCATCGCGACCGGCTCGCGGCCCTATCATCCCGGCAACATCGACTTCTCTCATCCGCGCATCTTCGACAGCGACTCGATCCTCACCCTCGATGAGACACCGAAATCCATCACCGTTCTCGGCGCCGGCGTCGTCGGCTGTGAATACGCCTCGATGTTCCGCAACCTCGACTGCAAGGTGAACCTCATCAACGCGCGCGACAAGCTCCTCGCCTTCCTCGACGATGAGATCATCGACGCATTGAGCTATCACCTGCGCGAGAGCGGCGTCGTCATCCGCCACAGCGAGCAATACGACAGCGTCGAGGGACAGGACGACGGCGTCGTGGTGTCGTTCGAGTCCGGCAAGAAGATCAAGTCCGACATCTTCCTCGCCGCCATCGGCCGCACCGGTAATTCTGATGACCTTGGCCTCGACGCCCTGGGTCTCGAATCCAACAAGCGCCAGCAACTCGACGTCAACGAAGACTTCCAGACCGCACTCCCCCACATCTATGCCGTCGGCGATATCATCGGCTTCCCCTCACTCGCAAGCGCGGCTTATGTGCAGGGCCGCTACGTCGGAACCCATATGGTCAAGGGGGAAGCCGACCGCGCCCTGGTGGCCGATATTCCAACCGGCATCTACACGACACCGGAAATCAGCTCGATCGGCAAAACCGAGCGCGAACTGACCGAAGCCAAGGTGCCGTATGAAGTCGGCATGGCCCACTTCCGCTCCCTCGCCCGCGCTCAGATCACCGGCCAGACGGTGGGCATGCTCAAGCTGCTCTTTCACCGCGAGACACGCGAGATCCTCGGTGTCCACTGTTTCGGCATGAACGCCACCGAGATCATCCACATTGGCCAGGCCATCATGGCCCAGGAAGGCGAGGCCAATTCGCTCGATTATTTCATGAACACGACCTTCAACTACCCCACCATGGCCGAGGCCTACCGCGTCGCGGCGCTGAATGGATACAACCGGCTGTTTTGAGGGCGGCAGCCTGCACAGGGACTTATCCGTCGAACGCTTGACCGAGCGGGCTTCAATCCCCTCAATTGGCCGTCAGCCAGTTCGCCCAGGACCGGAGCACGGTGCAATGTCATCCAGCCAAAGTCTCGACCCCCGCATGCCCGCCGCGGACGACTGCGTTCTGCCGAATGTCCTCGCCCGGTTGGCCGAGCGCCGCGCAACGAACACCTGCGCCGTTTTCGACGACGGCACGACGTGGACGAACGCGGACACCTTTGCGCAGTCTCTCAGTGTCGCCGACGCGCTGGCGCATCTCGGTATCGCGAGAGGCGAGACCGTGATGATCTGGCTGCCGAACGGTCCCCTCGCGCTCAAGGCATGGTTCGGAACCAATTGCCTCGGTGCCGTTTCCGTTGCCATCAATACGGCCTACCGCGGCGCCATCCTTCAGCACGTTGTCACCAACGCCGACGCGAAAGTCGCGATCGTCCATGGTGATCTCCTGGACCGGCTCTTGGAGATCGAACACCGTGGCGCCCTGCGCACGATCATCACGCACGCCAACCAGGTGGCAGACAGGCAGGCGGCGTTCCGCGCCGCGGGCATCGAGCTGCTCGCCTTCGACGTCCTCGACGCGCCGGCGCCGGGCCGCGCGATTGCAGACCTCGCCCCGTGGGACCTGCAGTCGATTTGCTACACCTCGGGGACGACCGGTCCTTCGAAGGGGGTGATGTCGAGCTACCTGCACCTGCACACCATGGGCTGGCACTGCACCCCTCATGTCACCGCAGACGACCGCTATCTGATCAACCTCCCCCTGTTCCACGTCGGCGGAACGCTTTTCACAACCGGCGCACTCGCGCGCAACGCTTCCATTGCGGTGATGTCGGCGTTCTCCACCCCGACTTTCCTTTCCGACGCCACCGCCCTCGGGGCCACCGAATGCCTGCTGCTTGGCTCGATGGCAGGCTTCCTGATGCGCACCGCCCCGAGCGCCGCCGACCGCGCGCACAGTTTCCGCCGCTTGATGGTCATTCCGCTCAGCGAGGATGTCAGCGCATTTTCGAAGCGTTTCGGCGTCGACATCTACACGCTCTTCAACATGAGCGAGATCTCCGCGCCGATCATTTCCGAATTGAACCCGACCGCGCTCGGCACGTGTGGCCGCCTGCGCGATGGTGTCGAGGCCCGCATCGTTGACGAGAACGATTGTGAGGTCGCGACCGGCACCGCCGGTGAGCTCATCTTGCGTGCTGCGTGCCCTTGGACAATGGCCACGGGCTACTACAAGATGCCGGAGGCGACCGCAACGGCATGGCGCAACGGCTGGTTCCATACCGGCGACATGTTCCGGGTCGATGATCGGGGCAACTATTTCTTCGTCGACCGGGCCAAGGACGCCATCCGCCGCCGCGGTGAGAACATCTCCTCGTTCGAGGTTGAGGAACAGGTCCTGGCCCACCCGGCGGTGCAGGAAGCCGCCGTTGTCGGCGTTGCGGGCGATGGTGGTGAGCAGGATGTGCTGGCCGTCGTGGTCGCAAAGCCGGACCAGACGGTCGATCCCGCCGAACTGATTGAATTCCTGATCCCGCGCCTGCCGCACTTCATGGTGCCGCGCTACGTGCGTCTCGTCGAGGCCTTGCCGAAGACACCAACAGCGAAGATCGAAAAGCACACGCTGCGCGCCGAAGGCATTGCCTCCGGCGCCTGGGACCGGGAGACCGCGGGCATCCATGTGCGGCGCCAGCGTCTGACGTGAGCATTGAAATCGCAGCCACGCCGCATATCGGTGTTGAACCGGGGTGCGAAGGGCGCCAATGAGGCAGATCAGATCGAAGGAAGCCCGATGAAGATCCCACCATCACCTTTTACGGTAACCGACTGGTCAAAAGTGACCCCGAC
Source organism: uncultured Alphaproteobacteria bacterium (assembly GCA_963696075.1). Classification (GTDB taxonomy): domain Bacteria; phylum Pseudomonadota; class Alphaproteobacteria; order Rhizobiales; family Hyphomicrobiaceae; genus CAJQQK01. The sequence continues at coordinate 214,860 of CAVOJD010000010.1, forward strand.
CGAACATCCCGGCGAAACCGGTGTTGCGCTCTGGCGCACATTGAATGTCGGCGACCTTCGCATCCGTCATGTTGAATACTCAGCCGGTTATCTGGCCGACCATTGGTGTGACCGCGGTCACGTATTTTACGTGCTCGAAGGCGAGTTGGTGTCGGAGCTGAAGGATGGCCGCAAAACGGTGATGACGGCTGGCATGAGCTATCACGTCTCAGACTTTGGCGACGCGCCCCATCGCTCATCGACCAGGAACGGGGCAAAGATGTTCATCGTCGACTAAATCCGGCGGACGCCCCGGCGCCAATTGCAGCAAAGGCGGCCCGGCTTTCCGCGCCAATGTCGAGCCGTAGGGACTCGAGATCCTCGGCGTCCACGAACGGATACAACCGGTTGTTTTAAGGGGCGTGGGTGGCCCTTGGGCGCTTGGTATCAGGAAGGCTGTCGGCAAAGGGACGGGCGCCGACATCGCCCGGTAATGCCGCCGGGGTCCGGGCTCGTGAAGTGTCACGGATGCCGGCCCGAGGACAAGGGGGCGGCGAGCGCTTTTGGACGCCGCCGCCACCCTATGTCCGCTGCGTGGTCGTTGCGTGGACCATTGATCTCACGGCCAAACAGGTGCGCCGGTCAGTCCTGCGGTTTCTGGCAGGCCGCAGATCAGGTTCGCATTCTGTACCGCTTGACCGGCTGCTCCCTTGCCAAGATTGTCAACGACGCCCATCGCAATCACCAGGTTGCGCTCTGGATCGGCCGCATAACTTGCGAGCGCGAGATTCGAGCCGGTGGCCCATTTCGTCTGTGGCGGATTGTCGGTGACGCGCACGAACGCCCGCCCCGCATAGAAGCGCCGGGCCGCATCCAGGCATTGGCCCGTGGTGGCGCGGCCGCGGCAGTAGATGGTGGTGAGGATGCCGCGGGTCATCGGCACCAGATGCGGCGTGAACACCAGCCCTGCCGAGCTGCCGCCGCTCAAGTGCTCGATCGTCCGGGCAATCTCAGGCATGTGGACATGTTTGATGAGACCGTACGGCACCAGGTTCTCGTTGCTCTCCGCATAGCCGAACTTGCTCTCACCGCCACCCCGGCCAGCGCCGGAGATGCCGGTCTTGGCGTCAATCACGATGTTGCCAGGCTCGATCAGCTTGTCGACCAGGAGCGGCGCCAACGCGGTCAGCGCCGCCGCCGGGAAGCAGCCGGGATTGGCGACGCGGTCCTGACCCTTGATCTGGGTTGGCCAGATATCGGCCAGGCCATACGCCCAACCCTCAGTGTATCGGTGATCGCCGCCGATATCGACGATCTTCACGTCCTTCGGGACGCGCGCCAATCCCTCGGCCGAGGAGCCCGTGGGCAGCGAGGCGAAAAGCACGTCGAGCTTCGGCAGGGCCTCCGGGTCCCACGTCTCGATGACGAGGCCAGCGAGTTCGGGCGGCACGCCAGGGAAGCGGTCCACCAGCCGGCTGCCCGCGCTCCCCTCGCCCGCGGCGTAGACGAGCTCGAACGACGGATGGCTCGCGACAAGGCGCATCGCCTCGCCGCCGCCAAAACCGCTGATGCCGACGATGCCAACGCGAATGCTCATAGTGGTGTCCTCCTGATCGGTTTCCGTTGGTTAACCCCAACGCCCCAAGGCAAGAAAGACGCCCCCACGACAACAAAAAAGCCGCGCACGGGGCGCGGCTTGCGGATGATCGCGTTGCTTTAAACGTGCGTCACCGTTCTCGCGCCATGAAGGGCAAGGCAGAACGTCGGCGTCGCTGGTTCAAAGTTGTAGTCATGGCGGCACGAGTACGGATTCCGAATGTCAAAGTCAATCAATACTCGTTTGGATGCATCCATTTTGAGACAGCAGGCCCGCTCCTGGCCGAAGCCCTGTCGGAGTTGAAGGATGGCCGCAAACGGTGACGACGGCTGGAATACCGCGCTCAATTACCCAGACGAGGGCCGAGGCGCTTCGCGTCGCGGCGCTCAATGGGTATGATCGGTTGTTCTAGCTCGTCGCCCTGGCAACCAGCCGCTTCAGCTTGGCAAGCGCCGTTTCGTGGTCTTCACCGAACGCGATTGTGTTCACCAGCTGAGCGTCTTGACGTTGGGGTCGAAAAGGAGCCCGGAGACCAGCTTCCAGTTGCCCATCTTCACGCCCTCGATGTAGTCGGCCTCCGTCAACCCGGCCGCTTGCGAGCAGGCCTGGCACATGATCACCGTTCCACCGTCCTTGATGAACGCCTTGAGCATGTCCTGGATCGACATGTTCTTGTCGCGCAACAGGCCGTGGACGTGGGACGCGCGTTTTTTGTCGGCCAGATAGACCGCGCGCACGTTGAGCCAGATCGCCACCGGCTTGTGTCCACTCTTGAGCGCCTTTTCGTGCGCGAACATGATCGCTTTGGCGGCCGACCACGTGTCGTCGGTCGTCAGGTTGACGAACAGGCCCGGCTTCGAGTCCTGCGCGTTGGCGTCGGCCGGCCAGAATGCACCGGCAAGAACGATCGCGGCCATCGTCAGGGCGGCGAGGATGTTTGGTTGAGGTCGCATGCTTGGTTCCTTCTCTGTTTTGCTTGGGTTGGGAAGTTGATGGGCGCGCGGCCGGTCTGCTGGCCGCGGCCCGCTTTTCATCTCAGAACGCGACGCTGGCCGTTACTTGCGCAGACCAGTCCCGCTCGAGCTGCGGTCCGTTCGTGTCCTGATAGAGAGGCTTGCCAAACTCGGCACCGAGACGCGCCATTCCGAAACCCGGAATCATTGTGCGCGCATTGAAGCCGACAAAGGCTTCGATGCGTTCGCCACCGTAGAACGCCGGATTGGCGCCGCGCCCCGCACCGTTGATCTGTGGGTCACGGCCGTGGATCGCTTCCTGCGTGCTCGCTTCGATCCGCAGCGTGGCGGACAGGCTTTTGTCGAAGCCGTACGAGACCCAACCGGTCAGCGCGTGACGGTCTCCCCACCGATAGCCCTCGTTGTTCTCATCCTCGAGCGCGATCCGGCCGCGGTACTGAACTCCGAAATTGAAGCGGTCGTGATGAGCCAGGAACGTGAGCCGCGGCGCGAGATCGAATGTGCCAGTGCCGAGCTGAAGGCCGTACATCGCTCGGACCTCCCGACGCATCCCGTTCGGCATCAAAGGTCGAATCCGTTCCGTGATCGACCCCGTCGGCAAGAATACGCCGAGGCCGCCATTCCATTGAAAGCTGCCGCTTTTGAATAGCCGCAAATCGGCGCCAATCCGTGTATCGCCAAGGCCGGACGTCGCTACGGTGTTGGTGCCGAGCCGCGTGGTCCCCATCATCCCTTGAAAGGTCAGGGCAGTCATTTCCTTGCGCACATACATCGTGCCGGCCGTCACACTGAGCCAAGGCGTAAGCCCATGCGCCACGCTCAGCATTTGCATGTGGCCGCTCATTTCGAGTGGCACCATGCGGATCTGGCCCGGTGGCGCGTTCACGTTCGGAACGTCGCGCACGACGTCCTCCGGCGTCACGTCGCGCGTGCCGATTCTGAGACCCTCCATGTGCATCCACTTCGAGGAATACATCATCATCGTCTTGCCGGGTGGCGGCATGCGCGAGCCCATCACGCCGGCAGGCGGCGGCAGCATCATGTGGTGCCCGCCATGTCCTGGCATGCTGCCATTGCCGGCAGGCATCCGCATGCCGGGCTCCTGGCCGGCGTGTTGGGCATGGGCGCGATAGCCACTTGTGAGCGCAGCCATCGTAATCGCGCTCGCAAGCGCAATCTGTGCCCCTAACCGCAAGGTTCGGGGTGAAAATAGAGTTGCCATGTTTCAGGTCATCCCGATCGAGAAAACAATAGGCATGCCGGCGCACCTGGTCCGAAAACCGGGGCGGCATGAGCTGCTAGATCAGATCGAGAGGAAGATGGGAGGGCCGCGGGCATAGCGCACCGCAAGGGGGCGACGCCTCAGTTGGAAGTTCCGCGCCCGGTCGTGCGCGATGCGCTCGGCCCAGCGTTCCACGACGACATCGACCGCTGCGGTGGCTGTCATCGCCAGCGGCGGCGGACCGTAGGCGCAAGTGATGCTTTCGCCGTCGCTGTGTTCATTAGGTTCGACCGGTTGGCCGAATTCATCGACGGTTACGATCTTGGTGCCTTGCGAGGAGCAAACGACGACTTGGAACAAGTCCGCCCCAGATGCCCCCGGCGCTAGCATAAAGCCCGGTGGCAACAGTGCCCGGATCGCAAATGCGATCACAAATATCCATGCGGCGCGTTTGGCCATGTCGTGTGCAGTGGCTGCTTCGTCGTTTTGTGACGATAGCCGGCTGCCCTGCCGAGGAAAATGCGACAATTTTGGGCGCGCAGTGTTACTCCGCAGCCTCTTCCCCCTCAACAACCAATCCCGTCGGATGCCCGAAGCGTTCGACCATCACATCGCGCAACCTCTTCGACTTGTGCGTGATGCACGCGCCGGACCGGACGCGATGCGCTTCATGCGCCTTGGCCGCCGGCGGCTCGACACCGCGTGCGAGATCCCGCGCGCTATCCATCAACAGCTTGCGAAAGCGCATGATGCCGAGGTCCGTTGGCCCGAGATGCTCGCGCGTCCGGTCCGCGATCGGCCCCTGGCTGTCCTGCACCGCGGCGTCCTGCTCCGAAACGCCCTTGATGCCCATGTAGCTCGACGTGCGCTGCGCGCTGCGGTCGATCAGATAGTTGTTCGCCTTGGTGCGAAGCGGCACATAGTTTTCGTCGATCTCTGCAAAGATCGCGCCGCCGTTGGCGTAGCTCTCACGTTCCTCATCCGTCAGCGGCCGCTCCGGGTTCCACGCATAACAATAGATCCAGCAGTTGCCGTCGGTGAACGGCACGAACGTCTGCCCGAACATCGTCTGCCCTGGCAACGCGCTCGGCGTATAGGTGTGGAACGGCATCAGGTACTGCGCGATCCGCCAGTAAAGATCATCCGTCTCGGTAACCCGCCCGCCGCCGATCACGAGGCCCGCATCGTGCGGCTCCGCCTGGATCACGGGCCGCGGGTCCTTGGCGATCCACTTGGTCAGGTTCCCCGTCATCCGCGCGATCGGCATCACGAGGTGCTTGTCGACGTCGAGGTCTTCGTCTTCCTGCTTGTCGAAAACGAGGTGCGTATAGGTGAAGTGTGCGGTGTCGATCGACCCTTCGAGGGCCTGCACCCAGTTGCAGTCCTGCCATTTCTTCGAGACGAACCGGTGCGACGGCGACACCATCCCGAATTCCATGTGTGGCAACGCCGGCATGCGATCCGCAGGCCCCATGTAGACCCAGACAATGTCCGCGAACTCCCGCGCCGGATACGCCTTGATGCGCATGCCGTCCTTGGCGTTGAGATCGGGATAGCTCGTCGGCATGTCGACGCACTGGCCCGTAACGTCGAACTTCCAGCCGTGATAGACGCAGCGGATGCCGCATTCCTCGTTGCGCCCGAGCCAGAGGTTCGCGCCCCGGTGCGGGCAATATTGGTCGATCACGCCGACCCGGCCTTCGGTGTCGCGAAACGCCAACAGTTCCTCGCCGAGAACCGTGATCTTTTTCGGCTCGCCATCGGGTTCCGGCACTTCTTCCGACAGGATCGCCGGCACCCAGAACCGCCGGATCAATTCTCCCATCGCGGTTCCAGAATCGCTCTCGGTCAGAAACCTGTTGTCTTCTGCACTCAGCATGGCGCACCTCCCGGGTTGGTTTTGCCCCAGTCAAGGCCGAAGCGAGAACGCGGTCAAGTCCGGCCCGTATCAGGGCCGAACGATCGAAAACCGGACAGCCTGTCACGCAACGTTAATCTGGATTGAACGGCATCGTAATTCGGTTCGCCGATACTGTCCGTATGCGCAAAGCCGTCATAACCCTGTTCGTCCTGAGTTTCCTGGCTACCGGCATTGTCGTCCTGGTGCCGGGACTCAACTCTCAGTTCGGATTGCAGCTGTTGGCCGGCATACTGTTTCCAGTTGGGCCGCCCATAGCGCTGTTCCTGTTCTTGTCGCCATCGCTTGCGATGTACAGTGCGGCGCTGCTCCCATGGGCGCTGACAAAGAAGGATGCGCCTGCAGCATCCAGCCTGCTACGTATCGGCCTGTCTGCTGGGGCGCTTCTCGCGCTGACGCTACCGATCGCGTCCCGATTCGCGCTCTGGAGCATTTCATCACAGTACGGCGCGGAAGACGTGACATTGCGGGCTTTCCAGGCCACTCCGAAAAAAGCGGTGCACGTTGAATTGATGTCGCCAATGCCACGGGGTCGTGGACCGGATCACAGTTATGGCGGCGGTTGCGATCAACTTTGCCAAGTCATCCTAGCGGAAGGGCTGGCCGAAAAAGTCACCGTCTCTCACACGCGTCAACGGGTTCCCAAATTTCACCGTCGCAGGCGTTCGCAACGCGGTAATGAGCCCAGACAAGAGCGCCGGGAGGTGTTCGTTCAAGTGGGGTTCAAGAATAGCTTCACCCTTAAGAAGGGAGACGTCTGTCCGGAACTATATCCCAAGCTCGAGCCGATACCGGCAGTCGTAAAGCTCCGTGCGAAGGGACGTTGCATTGTGATGACAGATCCGGGGAAGAAATGGCCGACGTACTCATTCCGCGAAACCGAATTGATCGACGTCGACAAGAAGGAAGCTGAGTTTCTAACCGGTGCTTTCGAATCCAGACGTTTCGAGGTGATGCAACGTCAGGGCAACGACCTTGTCCAAATCCATGCAAAGACAATGGTAGCCGCGCATCCAATCTCCCTGCCGTTCTCGTACCAGCCCTGGCACCAGCGTGGACGCGGCAGGCGGGGTAGCTTTTCCAGGTGGTTGTCACGCATAACGGCCATCGTCCATCGCGCGCGCCACGAAACGCGTGCCTTCAAGTTCGAAACCGAGGTTGTGCATTGGCTGCAGCCGTTCAAGTCGGGCCAATGGCCGGACGTGGGCTCCGGACCGCCGCCGCTGGAAAAGTATGAAACCGTCGAGAAGCGGCTGGCGAAACGCGAGACGATCACGAGCACCGAACTCGTTCAAGCGTTGTTGGCGCGACCAGGGCCGGAGCCGCATGGCACAGGCGCCACCGAGGCGTTGCGGAACTGGGCGCTAGATCCCCTTTGGCGAAAGAAGCCCGATGAAGATGTTGTTAGGACGGCCATCGCCGTCTTGCGCGATCGTCGTTTCGAAGATCTGAATATTCTGCCATCCTCTCTGGCGCGCCGTCCCGAACTATTCGTCTCCGAAATCTCCACGATCCTGGATCGTCTGGAGAGCGTTCGCCAAACATCGAATGGCTCCGATTTGGGAAGTCTCAGCGGCCTTCTGGCTGTGATGCCAATCGAGAACTTGAAATCGAATGCCGAGCGCATTCTGACAATCACGGCCAAAAGCGACATGAGGCGCGGTTGGGGGCTCTTTCAGATTGCCGGTCAGCTGGGCTACGACACGTCTGAACTCTTCCAGTCCTGGATACAATCCGAAAAAGGGCGCACGCCAAGCCCGGTCCGGCAGGGGATCTGCCGCGCGGACAGGAGCATAGCTCTCAAACTCTTGCCCGCAATGAAAAGGGAACTGCAAGAAGCTCTCGCACGCGAGCGTGTCGATCGAAGCTACGTGCGCGCATTGGCAGTTGCCTTCATCCGGCACGGTCAGGCTCAGTCGGCGGTCGATTTAATTCGGGAAAGTACGCATCATGGCGAAGTTGCCAAACGCCTGGAGCGTGATCTCGAACGCGGGGAGAATTTTCACGCGGGATATTGCCGTTGACGGTCCCCACCGCCCACCCTCAATTCACCCCCACGACCCGGCTCATACTCGCCCCGATCTCTGCGTTGATCACGAGGTCCGCGATGTCATCCAGTTCCGTTTCCTCGCGGTTGATGATCACGAGGCCGGAGCCGTTCTGCTTGGCCATGATCGGGAACCCCGCCGCCGGATAGACCACCAGCGAACTGCCAAGCACGATGAACAGGTCAGCGCCGAACGTGGCAGCCTTCGCCCGCGCCATTTCGTCTTCCGGCATCGACTGGCCGAACGAGATCGTCGCCGTCTTCACCATGCCGCCGCAGGACTGGCACACCGGCAGCCGCTCGTTGTCGGCGAAGATCTCGCGCACCCAGTCGAGTTCATAGCGCTTCGCGCACTGCAGGCACGACGCATAGGTGCCGTTGCCATGCAACTCGATCACCGCGTCCGCCGGCATGCCGGCCGCGACATGCAACCCGTCGATGTTCTGCGTGATGATGTGGGAGAGCTTGCCGGTCTCGTGGAGCTTGGTCAGCGCGCGGTGGCCGGCGTTCGGCTCGACCGTGCCAATCTCCTTTTCCATCGCGAACTTGCGCCGCCACGTCTCGCGGCGCGCTTCCTCCGAGGAAACGAAATCGCGATAGTCGATTGGCTTATACCGTGTCCAAAGCCCGCCGGGTGAGCGGAAGTCGGGAATGCCGGATTCCGTCGAAATCCCCGCGCCCGTGAACGCGACGACTGTACGGGCCTCGTCGATGGCCAGCGCCAGTGCCTCGAGCGCAGCACCGCGTTCGGTCGGATCATCCATCCTGCAAACTCCTTCTGTGTCGCCTCGCTGTCATCGTCCATCCGCACGACTTCGTGCGCCACAAACGTCTGCGCAAGCCGCTGCCCCTCTCCCCGTGAAAACGGGGAGAGGGAGCGAATACGGCTGGCGCCTGCGCTTATCTCAAGATGGCGGCACGCCGTTAGACAAGACCTACCACCAACCGCCAGCGGAACTCCCTCTCCCCGTTTTCACGGGGAGAGCGTTGGGGAGAGGGGCAGCAAAACGGCGCGACGCCAGCGGTGACGGTTGGCGCACAACCCCTCAGCCCTTCTTCCCCAACACTTCGTCGATCCGCTCCTGGTCGACACGCACCTCGACGCCGGCGCGCTCCTCCTGCAACAGCATCATCGTGCGTGAATCGCGATCACCCCAGCCGCGGTTGATCGCCTCCGTCATCTCCTGCAGCACCATGTGCGAGAGCCGCATCGGGACGTCGAAATCGCGGCCGACCTCGCAGGCAAGCGACACATCCTTGCGCGCAAGCTTGAGCGCAAAGTCCGGCGGATCGAACCGGCCCGGCAGATATTGCAGCGTCATCGCATCGAAGATGAGCCGCCGCCCGAGCGCACCCTGACGCACCGCTTCCCACAGCGATTCCGCATCGAGCCCCGCCTTGACGCCCATCGTAAACGTCTCCGCGGTCGCGGCATGCAGCAGGTAGCCGGTGAGATTATGAACGAGCTTCGCAATCGAACCCGAGCCGACATCGCCGATATATTTCGGCTGATCGGAAACCGATTGCAGCAACGGCAGCACCTTGTCGTAGGCAGCCTTGTCACCGCCGACCCAGATCGCCATTTTGCCGGTCGCAGCGCCCGCCGGCCCGCCGCTCACCGGCGCATCCATCAGGTGCGCGTCCTTCTCGGCGAACTTTTCCGCAACGCGCCGCACGACCGTCGGCGAATTCGTCGTCAGGTCGCACACGATCTGGCCCGGCTGGATCGTCTCGATCAGCCCGCCTTCCCCGAGCGTCACCGCTTCGAACTCCTGCGGCCCCGGCAAAGACATCATCACCGCGTCCGCCCCCGCCGTCACGCCCGCCGGCGTGTCGGCCCACGTGGCCCCCGCCTGGAGCAGCGGCTCCGCCAGTTGCTTGGCAAGATCATTGACGACGAGGTCGTGCCCGCCTTTGACGGCGTTGAGCGCGATCTTCTGGCCCATCGTACCGAGCCCGATGAAACCGACCTTCATGGGGTCACTCCTGGTTGAATTGGATCGCAGCGCCGGGCATCGCGGACGGGAAGCGCGCCGCGCCGTCTCCCCGTCCCGGGTTCAGTTGGGCGGCGCGCGATCAGTCGTCGTCGCCGATCACTTCCATCATCACGCGACCCGCGTTCACCGCTGTCGGCCAGCCTGAATAGAAGGCGATATGGATGATCATTTCCTTGAGTTCATCCTTGGTGACACCGTTGTCGATCGCCCGCTTCATGTGCCCCTTGAGTTCCTGGGTGCGGTAGTGTGAGGCAAGCAGCGTGCACGTGATCAGGCTTCGGTCGCGCTTGGAGATCTCTGTCCGCTCCCAGATATCACCGAACAGCATATCGTCGCGCAATTCGCCGAACTTGGGGATGTATTCGTAGACGGTCTTCTCAGCCATGCCGGAGGTTCCTTGTGTGTGTGGTGAAAGTCCCGCCAAGCTTAGGCCCACGACGCTGCCTCGCGATACGCCCCCAGCCCTGAATTCAGCCCCGTGATCACGCCGTCACCCATTTGCTGCGCAACCGGGCTGCCGCCCGGACCCGCTCGGGGGAAGCCTCCCCCGAACCCCCTCTTTTTTCTGACCCGAGAATAAACAGCGGGGTTGTCAGGGGTGTCCCCTGACCGGGGTGCAGGGCGCGCAGCCCTGCGTCGCGCAGCGACATCAGGCGCGAAAAATCTCGAACCCGTCGAACATGAACCCTGGCGCCACCGTGCATCCAACCAGCGTCCACGCGCCCAGTGACCGCGCCTGCTGCCACACAGCGGTGTCGATCACATGCTGCGGCCGCTCGCCGGCCGCGAGGTCCTTGCCAAGGATCACATCGCGCGCCGCCGCTGGTGCCGGCCCGTCACCGCCCTCACTCAACGTCAACGCCGCGCCCGCGTACCAGTGCCAGACCTCTGCCGCATCGACCCGGTGCCAGCGCGAGATGACGCCCTCGGGCAGCAGAAAATAGATCGCCGTCGAGGCCGCGCGCCCGTCCGGATCCGCTCGCGCATCACGAAATGTCTCGCGATAGAATCCGCCCTCCGGGTGGGGCGCGAGATCGAGCAGCTTCACGATCTCGCGCCAGTCCGTGTCCTCCGTGACCATCGTGGCCTTAGCCCCTCAGCCCCGGTTCTTGCGCTCGCGCACTTCCGCGAACACTTCCCAGTCCTGGGCACCCTCGAGGCCGAGGGTCTTGCGGATCTCCGCACTGTCGACGCGAATGAACGGGTTGGTTGCAAGTTCCTTCGCAACCGTCGTTGGCAGCGTCGGCTCGCCCTTGGCCCTGAGCGCTTTCACCTCCGCGACGCGCGCCTTGAGGTCGGCGTTACCCGGTTCGATCGTCATCGAGAAATCGGCATTCGCCTCGGTATATTCATGCCCGCAATAGAGCGTCGTGTCGGGCGGCAGCTTCGCGATCTTCTCGAGGCTTTGCCACATCTGCTGCATCGTCCCCTCGAACACCCGTCCGCAGCCCATCGCAAAGATCGTGTCGCCACAGAACGCGACCTTGGCCGCCGGGATGTAGTAGGTGATGTGCCCGGCCGTGTGTCCCGGCGTGTCGAACACCTGGACCTCGAAGTTACCGAATTTGAACGTGTCGCCCTCGCCAACTGCCTCATCGAGCCCGCGCACCTTGTCGGCTTCGCCCTTGGGTCCGATGATCGTACAACCTGTGTCTTCCTTGAGCGGCAGGTTACCGTCGGTATGGTCGCCGTGGTGGTGGGTGGTGAAGATGTGCGTCAGCGTCCAGCCCTTGTCGGCCAGCGCTTTTCGGACGGCGTCCGTTTCGGGCGCATCGATGCTGGCGCAGACCCCGGCCTCCGCGTCGCGGATCAGCACGCCATAATTGTCGGACAGGCAGGGAAATTGATAGACGTCGAGCTCGGCCATGGGGCCTCCGTTTGCAGCGTTGGGATCGGATCGGATGGCGCTCCCACGGCCCAGGCCGCCGGTTCGCCCGTTGCGCCTGAACCTAGCACCGGCCCCCCGCTTTGCAACCGGCCAGCCGGTCAAATCGGATTGCCGTGCGCTCATCTTTGGCAAAGGCGCGCCTTGGGCGCCGGATGCCGTATCGCGCGGCGTTCCGGGCGTTCGGGGCACGGCGAATTTGCCTCTGATGTCGATCCCGTGTTGACGTGGCGCGCGGATCGCTTATAACCGCGGCTCTGGCTTGACGGCGGCTGCCCTGCTGGCTGGCCGCGTGACCTTGCGTCCCGCGACCGCAGCATCCTCCCGCACCTTCCGTCACGGTCCGGCACCACCGCCGAACCACTAAAGCACCGGTAGCTCAGCTGGATAGAGCACCAGACTACGAATCTGGGGGTCGGGAGTTCGAATCTTCCCCGGTGCGCCAATTATCATCCAATAATATCAATCGGTTATCTTGATTTTGCTAGGTCTATCCTCCGCAAGGAGAGCGATTTCTGTTCGCCCATGGGAAACCTATGGGAAACAAATAGCGGCTCTGGATCAGCTGAGCTTAGGCCGCCCTTAACCGAGATTTGGCAGGCTCTGACCTCTACTGTTCTGTGAGTTGGTGGTTCCGCGTGTCAAATATTGATGAGGACGAACATATCGTTCAGCTGGACGCTGAGCAGACGGAGGACGGTCGTTATCGCCCCACCGTTCATATCGTGATGTCGGATGGCAGGGTTACGGAATTCAAGGACCGGTGCCTGCTGATCCCGGAAGATCAAGGCTTCGATCCCGACGACCACGCAGCGAATTCGATCCATGCGGTTCTGTTCAACGGCAAGGGTGATCTGCTCTACAACGCGGAGACCGGTGAGCCCGCAATCGTGCCTGTTCCCCCTTTGGCTCTTTGCTTCGATCCCGAGCATTTGGAGACATATAGCCAAGCTGCTGAGCGCGCCGCTGTAAGTAAGTCGACGATCAAACGTGCGATCTCCGCGGGTGAGTTGCCCGTCGTAAAGGTCGGGAACCAGCATCCGCGCATCAAGAAGGTCGACTTGGATCGTTGGATCGGGGCGAAGAGGTCAGACGGCGGTTACTGATCGCCCTGTTTTGAACAAGCTCCTTGCAAACGAGACCTCGAGAAACCCGGGCGGTCTGCCGCGTCGCCGGTCGTTACGGCAACTCATGCGGGGGGGGGGGAGGCGCTCGATATAGAGCCTCTCAAGGTCCAAGCCGGCGTGTCGGATGAGTTTCGCATTGCTTTCGAGAAAGCATGACGAGTTGCCCATTGTTTGGGTTAGGTGACAAAGGTCGCGGCCAATGGCGTGCGGTTGCGGAGAAAGCGTGCGCACGGACCAACTCTTGTCGCGTAAGGCTTCGTTGGACTTTTTATGTCCAGGATGTGTGGAACGAGACAACTAGGTGGTGTTCGTGACCAAGGTCAATTTCAAAGAGTTCTGTTTTCAGCGTGTCTAATCCGCTCACTGACGAAGGTTGGAGAGTGAATAATGAATATTTGAACAGTTCAGACCGCGTCATCGATCTTGCTGCGCCCAATCCCTGGAACGTCCCGGAATGGGACGATGCGAGTGCGTATCCTAAGACGGATTCGCAATCAGTGGATTATTGGCGATGGGAATTTCTACGTCGAGACATCGGATATCGCAAGGCTTGGCTCGATTTCCAGGAGAACCAGGAGGGCGAGGATCGTGGAGTTGATAACGGGCCAAGTCATAGAGCGGCGGAGGGAAGCAAATACAATCTTGACCGTATGATTTCTCCAGCATGCCTGTACGGCGATATGGTTTGGCTGCATATGCATAAGGCTTGCCCGGTCGCCTTGCCAATCCCTGACCACATGAACGAAGTTGTCGAGTTCGCTAGGAAGCATGGGTATTTGTTGACGGCTATCAATCCCTACGCGTGTTTGGAAAGTCAGCTCGAAGTAATTCGCCATTCGGTGAACAGCTTCAAGAAAGAAGAGTTTTTCGAAGACTTGAGATGGCCACAGCGAGACAAGTGGCAGCTCTATCTGCGTATGCTTGATGCCAGAGACGATCTCCGAAACTACGTGGATTTGGAACAGCTTGGCTATGAGCACAGAGACGTAAAAGTGCCGTCATTTGGGCGAATCGCGGAGGTCTTTAAGCAGGAGCCGCAGTCGTTTGTCGTGACCAGGCAGTCTGTGTCAAAGCAGAGCAAAGCTGCCGTTGAGGCACAAAAGAAATTCGTTAGCTGCGATTCCCGTTTCGCCGGCCAAGTGCAGTCGGTTAGCCCCCTCCCTGTATTCGCCACTGATGTTGAGCCCGTCGAGATTCCATTTCAAGAACGCGGGCAAATGCACCGGGTATTTCGCTTACTCTATTGTAGAAGTTATGCGAAAATATCGGGTTTAGTCAGAAACGCTCGCGATAACAGCGAGAGTTTGAAATGGCTAATACCCCCAATTACCAAATTGCTTCTTACAATAACGAGCAGCCGGAAGGTGCTGTCCTGGACAGCGCGATCGTCCTTGGACGCGGTTACGGCGAAAATGGCGTCGAGGTCCAGCTTTGGAGCGGCCCCGTATCTGAGGCAATCTGCGAAGGTCCTTTCGCGCCGAAGTATGCACACGCCAAGGAGGGCGAGTGGATTTTGAGCGGAGTCACCGATCGTACGGACGACGCCACGGGCATGCTGAGCCGAAAAGACGGTCACATGCACATGAATTGTCTCATGATGTTCGACTTCGATACCGGCGCGAGCATCCATGCAATCCTTCAGTCGCTCTACGCCAACAACATCTTCGCCTTCGTCTACACGACCTGGAGCCACGGGAAGACTGAGAGCGACGATGCTCAGGTCCATATCATTGAAGCGTTCCGGCGGCGCAACAAGTTGGTCGATGTGCCCACCAATGAAGTTGTGAGAAAGTGGTATCGCGACGTCAAAGGCTACGACCAGCGCATCGTCGACAGTATGGACGTCGATAGCGAATATACCCGGGATAACGGCAAGGAGTTCTATCGCGTCCGGCACATGCCGATGCCGAAGTACCGCGTGATTCTCATACTGAAAGAGCCGTTCCCGTTTGTTGGTGCAGGGGTGCCGCACCACGAGCGTGTCAAGGCTTGGCGCGAGTACTACATGCAGGTTGCCGCGTATCTCGGCTTCTCGACGGTCGACAAGGCATGCAAGAACCCGTCGCGGATGATGTATCTGCCGCGCTATCCGCACGGTACGGACCTGACTGGAAACCTCTTCGAGGATGAAGCGGCCTGCGGTGTCGGCGTTGTCCGGGGCGAGCCTCTCGATCTGGACGCGGTGCTGGCCGACGCTCAGCCTGATAACGGCAGCCTGCTGTCCAAAGCTGCGAAGAAAAGCGGCAGGATCGAACTCCAGACGCCTGATCTCTGGGACTTCCTGCGGGCCCACCCCTGCCTGCGGGTGGTTGATATGTTACTCGACCTCCTGCCGGAAGAGGCCATCATCAACCGGAAGGGGGAAGACAAGGTCGAAATTCTCTGTCCGCGTGACGACGAGAGCCATTCCAAACGGCAGGAAGAGCGCGGCGGCAGTTCGGCATTCTGGGCAGCCCAGGACGGCGGTGACGGTAACGGCTGGATGATGCGCTGCGAAACGGAGGGGTGCAGCGATCACTGGACTCCGGACGGCAAGGATGAGCCCGATCGTTACTTTGTCCTCGATGCCGTCATCCAGCACTACGGCTTGGTTCGCGAGAGCGCGTGGGAACTTCTGGAATACTGCGACGACCCGTCGGGCCGGATGGCGCCGAACAGGATGACGGTACGATCGACGGCCTTCTCGCCAGGATCACGCCGGAAACGCCCGTACATGATCTGCTCGTCAAGGCGGTGATCGATGCGGCGACTGATCTTGATGCGTTTGGTGAAACGGCGAAGCTTTCGGCGCTGAACGACCGGCTGGGCGGCAAGAAGGCCAGCAAGATCAAGGAACTCACGGCCGCCGTGAGGCGGCAGAAAAAGCGGTCCGCGCAGTCCGAGAGCCAGTTCGACTTCAGTGGTGATTACGTCATTCGCTCGTCGGACGATGCGACGGATCAGATCGCGATCTGCCTGCGTGCGCTTGAGGATCAGGGGAAGAAGCACGATCCGGAAGTGTTCATCCGTCCCGACAATCTCCCCGGACGCATCGGCAAAGGTGGAGTGGTTTCGCTTCCCACGCCGCGTGCCTTGCGCCCCATGCTGACCGATATGGTGCAGTACTATGCGGTCTATGAAACGCGCCCGCCGAAACGCGAATTCATCCAGTCAGACCTCGCCGATCACGTCTTCTTTTCCCCACAGCTCGAGGAGGTCCTGCCGCCGCTCAAGAAGGTCGTGACGATCCCGATCTTCGATAAGGACGGCAATCTTCGCACCAAACAGGGTTACCTGCCCTCGATCGCAACCTATGTCGCACCAGACATTGATGTCGGCGAGATCAATGGCGACAACTATGAGGAAGCTGTCGCGTACGTGTTCAACGACGTCGTGCCGGACTTCCCGTTTTGCGAATCGTTTGATGGCGAGGACGACGGTCTGCAAATTCTCCTCGAAGACGTGGTTGACGAGGAAACGGGTGAGGTCCTCGTCAAGGGCACGTTCGATAAAGACGGTCGGGCGATGCCGAAATCTCGTGAGGGGCAAGGCTTCGCGCGCCCACTTCCTTGTCATGATGCTGCAGCAGTTCGTGCGTGAGATGATCCCTGGTAACTGTCCGGTATTTCACATCGACAAGTCGCAGCCGAACACGGGCGCGTCGTATCTCTCGAATGTCGTCAGCATTGCGCTGACGGGCTGCGAGAGCACCATGGCGACGATGCCACCCAATCAGGACGAGTTCGATAAGAAGATGCTCGGCTGGCTCGGGAACGGCGATCAGATCATCTTCTTTGACAACATCGGCGACGACATCGACATCGCGGCGTTCGCCGGTGCTTTGACTGCGCCGACATACACAGCGCGCGTCCTGCGCACCAACGATATGAGGACAGTTGAGATCACATCTCTTTGGCTGACGGCAGCGAATAACCTCACCGTGTCCGAGGAGATTGAGCGGCGCGTCGTACCGATCCGCTTGGATGCCTGCATGTCCGACCCCGGCAAGCGCACGTTCAAACAGAACCCGCTCGTCCCGTTTCTCTACGAACAGCGCACCGCGATCGTCCGTTCTTGCCTTACGATCATTCAGCACTGGATCGATAGCGGTAAGCCGCTTTGGTCAAAACGCGACCAGTTTGCTACGAAGATGGACAGCTACGAGGCTTGGATGGGCGTCATGGGTGGCATTCTCGAGTCGGCCGGTGTCGAGGGTTTCCTTGAAAATCTCGAAGCGTTTCGTGCTGCGAACGGCGCAAACAAGGATGAGACCTTCTGCGATATGTACGAAAAGCTGCATTTCCAGTTTTTCGCGCACGTCTTCACGCCAAAGGAAGCCTTCGAGTGTCTCGCCGAGGACCCACAAAATCCACTTACTACCGATTGGAAGGTCCATGTGCCGGTCGAGACCCGCGATAAAAAGAAGGGGCTGAGCGAACTGCTCTCCAAACTGAAAGGCAAGACCGTGGCGACAACGTCCGGCGAGATGCGCATCAAAAGGGTTGGTCACGGCAAATACCAGCTTGATATCGTGAAGTTTAGTCGAGCTTGAATTTTTCTGTGCTTCTACCGTGGCATCGTATCTCGTCACGACAGCGGGCGCGCCGGCGCTTCCGGCGCGCTGCTTGGATTTGTGTCGGTCAGATACCCACCACCGTGAACTCCGTTCAAATTCTGTCATTTCCTTGGTTTCCGCTTCCTGCCGGCTACGCAGGTGTAGAAGGAGTTTTTTTACACATTTCTCATGGTTATAAATAATATAAATAAATTCGAACTCTTATAGTGTGAAGCCAGAAAGAAAAGAAAACGACGGAAATCACGGAAATACTCGTTGGCGCGCTCCCGCGAGCTCGCAGCGCCAGGCACGGCGTGTGCGGACGCCCGAGATTAATGCAACCGCCTCGCCGAACTGAGGGGAGCCTTTCGGCGGCCCCTGATGGCGGGCGTACTAATGGCTAGCGGGTGTGAGCGTGTAGCTCGCAACACCAGCGTGGACGAACATCCATTTCCCGTGCACCCGTCCCAGCGCCAGCGGGAATCTGAGGGCGCAAGGTAGGAACCCACCCACTACTCCAAAACGGCCGCTGAAGCTCGCACATTGTAGGTTCGACGGGTATTCGGCTGCCACTTCCCCTAACGCAGCCTTACGCACTCCAATTCCAGTTTGTACAACCAGCTGTGTTGGCTGGCACACCGGACAACTTGTCCCTCAATTCCCCCTCAATCCCCAACCTCATCCACCGAACATCTATAATCATGTATCCTCTTCCTCTTCGCCGTTGGGCACGGCCCTTCGTTCTCGGTTGCTGTTTTTGGATTAGATGCGATCCGGTGTCGAAGCAGCGCGGGAGTGATGATCCGTTTTCGTTCAACGGCTATTTCGTTCCCTCAAAAACCGCTCGATAATCAGTGCGTCATGGCAATCAATAGATTCACGTAATTGAATGTATCGTCGTGATTGTCGTCGCTGCCTTGGGTGGGAATCTTAGAATCTGGATTCTACGCTTACCCGTTGGCGCACCAGCGGCATTTTCGAGGTGTCCAGGTAGGGGACTACCCGACAGAGCAAACGGCCGCTGAGGGTCTTTTCGTAATTGCGGTTTCGGCGATCTACTGCGTCGTGACATGCGATACGCTGGAGATGGCTTGCCTGACAAGCGTGACGCCCATCTTCTCATCATCCAAGACCCGTGCGCCAAACCAGGAGCATCCAAGGGTATTGGCTCTCCACTCCAGCGCTGGGGTTGATCCGTCTGGGGGGGGCGATGTGGACATCCGGTATTCGTCGGTTTGGGCGGTCGGCGTACCCACGGCGCGATCGAAGCAATATCCCAATTGCGGAAGTCCGTTAGGTCTCGCGCAACTTTTCAGTATTGTAGGCTGCAGAGGTCTGCAATTAGAGGGCGAGCGGCCGCGTCTGGGGCGATGCCGATAAAGCTTCGCTATCATGTCCGCATGGCTCGCCCTCCTTGTGTGAGGTTCTACCCGGCGTATCCGGCCCACCTTCGACACCAACTCGAGGGTGGGTCACCTGAAGCAAGAGAGGACAATACGGTCTAGACGCTGCCGCCGTCGTCTTAGCCACGCCGTCCGGTCATTTGAGCGGTATGGCTCAACTTGCTGCAGCACAGGCGGTGTTATTGCCTGACCTCGCGACGGATAAGCCGGCCGGGCAACGCGTCGAGGTCCATGACGATCTGGTCGAACCACGAATAGGGAGGGACGGGCATTGCCCGACAAGATAGTGACGGCAGATGCCGCAGCCGCTCTTGTTCACGACGGAGATGTCGTGACCACGTCAGGTTTCGTTGGGATCGGTGTGCCGGATGAGCTTCTGGCCGCTCTTGAAGATCGGTTTCAGAAGACCGGATCACCGCGAGAGCTGACACTCTTCTTTGCCGCGGGCCAGGGCGACGGCAAATGACGAGGGCTGAACCGTCTCGGACACAAAGGGCTCTTGAAGCGCGTGGTTGGCGGGCATTGGGGGCTGATACCGAGCGTCGGACAACTTGCCACGTCGGGCGAGATTCGAGGCGTATAACCTGCCGCAGGGTGTGATCAGCCATCTCTATCGCGACATCGCCGCAGGTAAGCCGGGGACAATTACGCATGTCGGTCTCGGAACCTTCGTCGATCCTGGGTAGAGGGCGGCAAGATCAATGCCCGGACGCCACCGAAGACCTTGTCGAGCTAATGACTGTTGCGGGCAAGGAATACCTTTTCTATCGGGCGTTTCCCATACAAATCGCCCTCTTGCGCGGTACCACGGCGGATCCGGCCGGCAACGTCACCATGGAGCGCGAAGCGCTGGTGATCGACAACCTGTCGCAGGCGATGGCCTGCAAGAACTCGGGCGGCATCGTCATCGTTCAGGTCGAGCGGATTGCTGCACGCGGTGGCTTGAGCCCACGGCAGGTGGCCATTCCTGGCGCTCTCGTCGACGCGGTGGTTGTGGCACGCCCAGAAAATCACATGCAAACCTACGCCACGGCTTACTCCCACACGTTTGCCGGGCAATTCCAGAGCGCCAGAGGGTGCACTGCCTAGATGGAACTCAACGAACGCAAGGTGATCGCGCGGCGCGCTGCATTTGAACTTCCTGTCAACGGAATCGTGAACCTTGGCATTGGTATGCCAGAGGGCGTCGCGGCCGTCGCGGGTGAGGAGAACGGCTGCTCGACCATATGACGCTGACGGCCGAACCCGGCATTATCGGCGGGCAGCCGGCGTCTGGGTTGGATTTTGGTGCCGGCCATCAACACGGATGCGATCATCGCTCAGAACCATCAGTTCGATTTCTATGACGGCGGGGGCCTCGAGTGGCCGGAGTCCTCGGCATGGCCGAGGTGGATAGCTGCGGGCATGTGAATGTGTCACGCTTCGGCCCCAAACTCGCCGGTGCGGGTGGCTTATCAGATCTTAGCCAAAACGCACGGTGTGTGGTGTTCGCCGGCACTTCACCGCCGGCGGCACGATCATGGCCGTCACCGACGGCGAGCTCATGATCGAGAAAGACGGCGCAACATCCAAATTCGTGAGAAGACAGTCGGCCAAATAACCTTCTCTGGTAAACGCGCTGCAGAGAACAAGGCAGACGCGTCCTCTATGTGACTGAGCGTTGTGTCTTCGAATTGTAGCCGGAAGGTCTCTGTCTCATCGAGATCGCGCCAGGTGTCGACCTCGACCGCGACGTCATCAGCCGGATGGGTTTTGAGCCACGGCTCGGAGAACTCGTCCAGATGGATGAACGTATCTTCAAAGACGAGACGATGGCGCTCCAAACCGATCTCTTACATTTCGACCTTGCCGATCGGATTGCCTTGGACGCCGGCCGTCGACGTCTTTTTGTAAACTTCGAGAAGCTGCGGGTTCGGAGCCAAAACGACGTCGACATGATCCGCCAGCAGGTCGAAACCGTCTGCCAGCCGCTCGGCGGTCGCGTCGATGTTATCGTCAACTACGATGGCGCTCGGATCGATGAAGACATCTCCCAAGCGTACGCAGAAATGGTTCGGGGGCTTGAAGATCGGTTCTATGGCACGGTAACCTGGCGCTACTCAGGTTCAGCATTTCTGCGGATGAAACTGGGTCGAGCCTTCGGCAGGGACGCCACGCCGCACATTTTCGAAACGGCCGAGCAGGCACGGGAATTCCTCGAACAGAAGGGTGAGCGATGACCTCGGTCTCCTCTGCTTAGCGTCGATCCCGCACGTCGACGCAACATCCCACAAGGCGAAATCGACTGATCTCGGGTTGACCGGCCTCCAATGGAGCTCGACTATGTCGGCTGTCGAGAGTACTTCCGCCATCTCCATCGTGGGCCGATGCATACGACATGGTGAATGTTAAAGGGCCAGATCGGTGGGACGGCCGCAGCGTCTCCGAAAGCTGAAAACCGCCGCTCGACGCGAATGGCCCCCTTGCAGGACGAGCCCCCAGCCCTATGAGCCAACCGAGGGCTCGGAGCGCATGCCAACGCCCAAGGCGATCATGCCACGCTCTCAAGTGACATCATGCAACTACGTAGGGACTCAACGCCAAGAGGACAGCTTGCTGGCGACCGTGGGGAGACTTTCGGTAACTCGTTGAACGCAGGGATACACCCTCAGTCAGGGCCAGGACCAGATCGGAGGGCGGAGCGCGGGAGAGAACGCTCTGTTCGTTGGGAGTAAGCAGCGACGGCGCACAACCTGTGCCAACGGCCCGATCAAATACTTCAAGAAGCAGGGGACGAGCCCCCCGCCTTGCCGAGGGAGGGGGATGCCGGAAGTTTCTCTGGCACGGCGATCGGGGGCGGTAACCGTGCTGGCCATATGGACAGCAGGCCAGCCTCCTGGTTCCCGGTGGGACACTTACTTCCTCCAGCATGACTCAAGGTGAGAAGCGAGCAAGCATCCCGACGGGCAGCCACCGCGGAACCACTGACGAGCAGCTCAGGGCGGCCGTAGCGAGCGTGAAGTTGCGACGGGACCGTCGGGGTCGAAAATGCAGAGCACTTCTGTTCTAAATCACAATCGTTCATGAGGAGAGCCGCCGTCGCTAAGCACACCGAGGGCGGCGCGAGTGTACGCTGTTGAGATCCTCGGCATCAACCCGCAAGCCAACGTCGCATCAAGTTCTGGGCCAGCCATCACTGGCACAATCTTAGGGTTTCAATTGTTTCTTCCTGGAGTTGCGCCACGTATTTGCCGACGCCTCGGCCCTTCGCAGAATGTCCCGCGCCCCAGGAAAGCCGTCCACAACGTACACGCTATTAAACCTATTAATCTCGCCTCTCGCCGCCTTGCGTTGCGTTGTCGAGGCTTCATCGTTGGACTGAAGCACGAAATACCATTTCAACGATTGAGTAAGGCTTTTCGTGAGGCCGCGACCGTCTTTGTAGCGACTCGCAACTCTCTGCTGCGCAACAGGATGATTAGCTTCGGCTGCCATCAAATAGTACTTTGCAGCCTCGCGGTCGTTCTTCTTCACCCCTTCTGCAAAATCAAACATTTCCGCAAGCCGGAAAGCTGCTTTCGGTTTCCGGATTTTGCGAGGCGCCCCCAGATCCGAACCGCCGTTTTATCAGTCCCTCGACTGAAAGCCTCCATGCCAACTTGCCAGCCGTCCCGAAATTGCTCAACAAGAGCGACCGCTTCGTCTTTGGGCATCTCTTCTGGCATACTTGTCGCCAACGACATATAACGAGCAATTCAAATCACTTGCATGACATTCTGTTTGGGCAGCAAAAATTGCCTCCCTTAGGGTCTCGTGCCCCCACGTCGGTACGATCGCAACCTCTTTATAATCGACTAAAACAACCTTGAAACCCTTGCCTAACTTATACTCACTGAAGCTCCCAAACGCTTTCTTGAGTTCGTGCTTAGCGTAATCCTCCAATAAAGCCGGAAGTGTTGACCTTGGCCTTTCCGCGACAACCTCGTCACCAAGCGCTAAGACCTCACAATCTGGCTTTTCATGCTCAGAACGTCGTAGGTTCGACAACCTTATATTGCAGTTTTCCATGGCGCGATCTTGCGCACGACCAAGCGACGAAGATCGAAAAGACCAGCCCCAGGCAGGTTGCGTTCGACTCCCAGCAAATGCCTTAAAGCCACTCACCCTGCGAACCTCACCCTCACCCGCCCTCCAATAAGTGTGAAACTCGATATCCCCTGCATCTCGCAAATACTTCAAGAAGCGCCACCCCATGATGGAACCGCGCCGCTCAGCGAGCTCAGACGCTTTGAGGAACGCGACGCTCGGCCACCCTGTAGGCAGAAGATTCAATTCCTCTTCGATCTGGAGGACCGCACGTCTGGTAGCCGGACCATAAACACCATCTATCGCGCTGCGGTAGACTCCCGGACTCCTGGAGCGCAGTTTGGATTTTTCGAACTGCCGCACTCTCAAGCAGCGGCCGGCCTTTCTTCAGAAGCGCAACCTGGCGATGGAACGCGGAACTACGAGTTGCCAGATTTGTCAGGAAGCGATCAGGAGGTGTCCCGAACCCCATTAATCCCGAATTCACGCCCAACACGCTGACGCCTTTTGCATCTCCACTCAAGAAAAGCGGGGCGCCAGACATTCCTGGGAGGCTATCGCAACGGTGTATGGCCAAGCGAGAATAGTTGAAAAAAAAATTTATGGAAGCAGCGGCGGAGAGGTACGTCTCGTTGTGTCTGTCAGAGCAATCGGCTGCGTATGTTGCTCGTCGGTATGACTTGTCACCAGGATAACTTAGGGTAAACAGCCGGTCTTTGCTGAGCCAATCGACATAACTGACAGCATTTTCGCTTGTGTATAGGTCGAGTATTCGGCCTTCACATATAGGCTTCTCTAGTCTTGCAATTGCCCAATCGAGTTGCTTGGCTTGAACAGTTGGCGAGCTGCAGGATAATCCAGCGCAACCAGTAATGATGCTTGCATGACGTTCGGTCCAAGTTTTGCCTCGAATTGTTGAATAGACCCGGCGCTTACCTGCTCCAATTGCGAAAGTGCTGCTAGAAAAGGGGGTGGGAGGCGAAAAATCCCGATTGAAGAAGCAGTGCCCAGAAGTAGCTATTATGTCGTCTGCAATGCAAAATACCGTGCAGCGGGTGTATTTGTTGTTATCCGAATAGTGAAGGTAGCCAATCGATTTGCTTAAGTGCCGATACTTAGCCGGCAGCCGGGTCCGCGAATTTGGACCGAAAATACCGGAAATGGCTGAGTTTGTTTTGATGGACTTCAGTTGGCTGGGAGGATTCCGAAATTGGCTTCCCGCGTCTTCGGCGTGGACGGACACAAAGAAGTTTATCAAGATGACAGCGAATGCAATGGTGCGACGTTTCATATCTTACTATTTCCCAATAAAGATGTCACACACCAAGCCGCGCATCAATTGAACCAAATAAAGTATCGCAGAAAATCGCCACCGAAGATCCTGGTTAGTGTCGTCCCATCTGGCCTGATCGATGACAGGTCCCTTCTCCAGGTAGGGCGCCGCCGCTGAACCCTGGGCCAACAGAACAATGTCGAATGTTTTGGGTTCGAGGAGCATACGGCGAAAGCTGATGCCCTCGTCAAACCGCCAATGCGGAATGAGTTTCGTTCCCTTGAGAATGTGCTCGAATTCTCCGAGGACAACTTGCCAGCCATCGACCCGATCCTGCGTCACCGCCATTCCAGGCAGAACACCCGTCTGGGACGGATTTGGTATCCACTCATTGCTGTTATCGGTCTCTGCAAGAATACGCTTCCAGCTCAACCGACTGAGTCTGATGACAGCCTCCAGGTGCTGCAGCACGCTGGGTAAACGTTCGCGTTCCACGACAGGCCAATTCGTGAATATGATGGGTACAAATGCGATTAGATCAGCAACTGAAGTTTCAGATAGTATCTTCTCATAGGGGCGCCGAAGTTTCCGAATACGCTCGGCTTCTAAATACTCATGAGTGCGAGTGCTCTTCCAATAGAAATAGCCCATACCCTCGGGA
>CAVOJD010000011.1:0-21931 GCA_963696075.1 uncultured Alphaproteobacteria bacterium
TGGGATAAAGCGACCAGTTTCCATTGAGATCAAATGATTGCGCTCGCCCATGTCGGAACGGCGGGCCGTCGTTAAGATACGAAGTATCGGCGAAATTGACTGGTGCTGACGCACCACCCCGTTTTCGCATGAGCGATGTCTATTCGAGCCGAACGCCGGCGCTGCAATGTTGATCTTCGCGACACATGCGGTCGTCACGATGGCGTGCACCTCGCGGACGTATGTATCTGATGTTGAGACGCCGGGCTTCCGTTATTTTCGATGAAGGAAGGATTTGGCGGGCCGTCCACCGGTGGCTGACGAGATGATGACAACTTGACCGTTTTCAATTACAATTCAGTGGGTCGGCGTTGAGATTAGCACCATCGCGAATGCAGCATCCGCCGGCGCTGCGTCGCCATCAGTAATGCGTCTCGGTTGTCCAACGAAGAGAAGCACTACATGCTGGACGATGCATCCCAAACCGAACCACTCCGAGTTAGAAACAGGCACGACACGCCTCAGAACAGGCGACCGTCCGACGCCTGCATGGAAGCCGGCAAACCCCACCGTTTTCAGCCTGGGAAATCCGGCAACCCCGGCGGCAGGCCGAAGAAGATCCGCGAAGTCGCCGACATTGCCCTTTATGGCTCTGTCAAAGCGATCAACGCCCTGATCGCAGCGCTCGACATTGAGATGGCCAAGGACGAGCCGAACCCGCACACGATCGCGATGCTGTCCGATAAGATCATGGACCGTGGTCTCGGTCGTGCTGCTCAATCGATCGATGTGACGCAGGAAACCAAGCACACGCTCGCGGAAGAGTTCGAGACCATCGTGCGCCAGATCCAAGACCGTAAGAACCCGGACGTTCAAGCGCTCATCAATCGTTCGAAGGCCATCGACATCGACTTCGACAATCTGGATTGAACGCCGGAGGCAAGAAGAGGCCGGTGGTCTTTGCTCGAAGCGGAGCACCGCGCGGCTTCAATCGAAATTTTGGTTGTCAGGACGGGGAAGACCGAGGTGGTCACGCAGTGTGGTTCCCTCGTAGTGGCGGCGCATGAGCCCACGGCGCTGCAGTTCCGGCACAACCTTGTTGACGAAGTCGTTGAGGCCGGCCGGCAGATAGGGAAACATCACGGTGAAGCCATCGCACGCTCCGCTCTTCAGCCAGTCCTCCATCTCGTTTGCAATGGTCTTGGGCGTTCCGACGATCGACAGACTGCCATAACCGCCGAGGCGCTGGGCGAGTTGGCGGACCGTCAGGTTCTCGCGCCGTGCGAGCGCGATAGCCCTCTCACGTCCACTCTTGCTTTGGTTAGTCTCTGGGACTTCGGGCAAGGGCTGCTCCGGATCGAACGTCGAGGCATCGTGGCCGAGGGCGATGGAGAGCGACGCGATGGCGCTGTCGGAGTTCACCAGGCTGTCAAGACGCGCGCGCCGTTCCTGGGCGTCATCCACGCTGTCGCCCACAACAACAAGGGCGGCGGGCAGGATCCGCATCTGGCTGGGGTCGCGCCCACAGGCTGACATGCGCGCGTGAATGTCGTCACGGAAGGCGCGCCCGTCTTCACGGGTCTGGGCGACCGTGAAGATCATTTCTGCGGTTTCTGCTGCGAGCTGACGCCCGGCATCCGATGCGCCTGCCTGGACGATCACGGGTCGGCCCTGGACGGGGCGGGCAATGTTGAGAGGGCCGCGAACCGAGAAAAACTCTCCGTCGTGGTTCAGCACATGCATCTTGCCGGGATCAAAGAAGATGCCGCTCTCCTGGTCGCGGACAAAGGCGTCGTCCGCGAAGCTGTCCCACAAACCGGTCACAACATCGACGAACTCGCGGCCGCGACGATAGCGTTCTGCGTGGGGCATCTGGTCTGTCATGCCGAAGTTCAGGGCCGCGTCGGGGTTTGAGGTCGTGACAAGATTCCATCCGGCGCGCCCACCACTGATGTGATCGAGAGATGCAAAACGGCGGGCAATGAGGTAAGGGGTCTCAAAGGTCGTCGACGCCGTTCCGATAAGCCCAATGTGCTTGGTGACCATCGAGAGCGCGGGGAGCAGCGTGATCGGATCGAAAGACGTAATCGTCGCGCTACGCTTCAGAGCGTCGATCGGCATGTTGAGGACGGCCAGGTGGTCGGCCATGAAGAAGGCATCGAAGCAGCCGCGTTCCAGGGTCTGCGCGAACGAGACGAAATGCTGCAGGTTGAAGTTCGCGTCTGGGACGCTGCCAGGATACCGCCACCAGGCCGTGTGGATGCTGACTGGCCGCATGAAAGCATTGAGATGCAGTTGAGGGCTGATGGGCATGTCCGTCGTCTTTCCTAAGCGCGGTATCCAGACAGCACGTCTACATCACGGGCCTTGCTTCGTCAGTCATTGGCAGCTGCCGAACCGAGGCATTGGCGACCGCCTCGACTGATCGCTCTCGTGGCGCAAATTGATGCCGTACGCGGCAAGGGTGTGCATTTTCTTGAATGCAAGCTCTAGTTGTGGTGCCTCATGAGGTTGTTCCTCTTCATTCCCAGTCGGCTGATGGGTGGTTTTCCGCCGAGGCTAGCATGGGGACGGTGCCAGTTATAGCGATGCAGCCAGCGCGGAAGTTCGTCGCTCCTTTGATCTGAGGTCTCAAACGCAGTCGCGTAGGCCCATTCCCTGAGAGCTGTTTGGATGAAGCGCTCGGCCTTACCGTTGGTCTGCGGTGTGTAGGGCCTGGTGCGGATGTGTTTGATGGCGAGTGCTCTGCAGGTTTCCGCCGACAGCTTGGATTTGTAGCAACTGCCGTTGTCGGTCATGACGCGTTCGACCTTGGTGCCGAGGCTGCGATAGTAGGCGACCGCGGCGATCAGGTGTTCGACCGCGGGCTCCTTCTTTTCGCTCGGCTTGATCTGGGTGAAGGCGACGCGGGAGTGGTCGTCGATGGCGACGTGGACATACTCCCACCCCGGCGCGGTACCATTGCCGCGCTGGTTGGATTGGCCCCTTCGATCACCTGTGATGCGGTGGCCTATGGCGTTGAAGCGGCCGAGTTTCTTGATATCGATGTGAATGATCTCGCCGGGTGTGGCGCGCTCGTAGCGTGGTCGGGGCTCGGCCGGTTCGAGCGACGACAGGAGACTGAGGCCGCGGCGTTTGAGGATGCGGCTGACGGTTGCGGGTGACAGGCCGAGTTCGAAGGCAATGGCGGCCTGGGTGCGGCGCTGTCGGCGCAAATATTCGACGGCATCACATGTGTCCGGATGGGTCTGTCTCGGCGATGACTGGGGCCTGGAGGAGCGATCGCGCAAACCCTCCACGCCGTGCGCGCGGAAGCGGCGGACCCACTTGGCGACGGTCTTTGCGCTGGTATTGAAGCGGCGTGCGGCTGCGGCCTTGGTGAGGCCGTTATCCACGACGGCGCGAACCATGTCCTCTCGACCGCGCGGTGTGAGGCGGGCATTGTTGTGGCTGTTCATTCGGTCCCCCGGCGAATCGCTGTTTGTTTGGCGACTTCAGCCTCACCGGGCAGGACCGGATGAGCAACATCTTCCGGTCCCAAGGAACAACCTCCTGAAAGTTCACATCTAGTGAGTCCTTGCTCGAAGTCGCCTGCCATCCTCCGCTAATCGAGGCAATCGCCCAAATACGACATATTGACATGTCGCATTTAGGCGATTTAGCCTGAGGCATGAACCAGGATGAACTTACACTCGAAGAACTGAGCGAACTCACCGGCGTTGAACCTCGCACTGTCTAGCCCCCTCGGTCTGTGCCACAAATCTGCGGTTTCTCTAATAACGTTTCGGGCACTGGCGCACGCATGCCGAGGGCGTGATGCGGGCGGACGTGATTGTACTGCCGGAGCCACGTGTCGATGACGACTTGGGCCTGTCGTGTTGTCGTGAACCAATCCGCGTTAAGCACCTCGCGACGCAGCGTGCCGTTGAATCGCTCGTTGTAGCCATTCTCCCAGGGCGATCCTGGATAGATCCGGATCGGTTGGATGCCGACGCGTCGGAGCCAATCTTGGAACGGTGCGGCTGCGAACTCAGGACCGTTGTCCGAACGAATGTAGTTCGGTCTGCCGCGTTCAAGCAGCAGCGGATAAAGCACTTCCAGCACATCACCCGCGCCCATCTTTGCTGCAACCGCCACGCACAATGCTTCGCGCGTATATTCGTCGAGCACGGTGAGCATCTTGTACGCCCGCCCATTGCTCAAGCGGTCGTGCACAAAATCAATCGCCCAGATGTGGTTCGGATACTTGGGCCTCAACCGGATCACAGATGCATCGTGATGATAGAGCCGTTTGCGCTTCTTGTGCCGGGCCGGCAACTGCAGGCCCTCTTCACGCCACAGCCGTTCAACCTTCTTGTTGATTGACGTGCCAGCCCTCGGCGGCCAGCAACTCACCGACCTTGCGATAGCCATACCGCCCGTACTTCTTGGCCAGCCGGATCAGGGCCAGGCGCAGCTCATCATCGTCTTGAGGTTTGGATGCGTACTGATGTGTCGAGCGCGCGACGCCGATCTCGCGGCATGTGCGCCGCTCCGACGTGCCGAGCTTCTTGCGGACATGAACCACCGCCTGACGAAGGCTATCGGTCGTCAGGCTTTCGGCTTTAAAAAATCGAGGCTCTCTTTCAGGATCAGCTTGTCGAGTTCGAGGTCGGCAACGATCTTCTTGAGCCGCTGGTTCTCTTTCTCGAGCGCCTTCAGCTCCGAGAGCTGCGAGCGCCCCATGCCGCCGAACTTCTTACGCCAATTGTAATACGTCGCGTCGCTGATGCCCGCCGCGCGGCACGCCGTTGCCACGTCCGCGCCGCCAGCCAGATGCAGTTCGATCTCACGCAAGAGCTTCAGAATGTCCTCGTCCGAATGCCGCTTTCGGGCCATGCCAACCTCCTCAACTGCTAACCGAAAGATGGCACAGTTTTAGGGGGGCGAGACACCAGTCGTTTCGCGCCATGGTCGGATCCTGATCGCATGGTGCAGCATCGCGCCGGCTACTCTAGGCCCGACGACGGGGGTACCGCGTTTTATGTTCTGCCGGAGGCGTGGCGAACCGACGTGCTCCCTGGGCACGATGCCGGCATGATCGCTCGCGAGTTGGCCAAGCGCGGGATGATCAAGGCGACTGCTGATGGTAAGCCACAGACTAAGCAGCGGCTGCCGGACGGGAGTGAGCGGAAGGTGTACGTCGTGCTGCCCACGATCTTCAGCGGAGAGGTCGCGGGATGAAGCAATTGCTCGCCGTGTTCGATTGCGGAACCACCGGAACCCGCGCGGAACCCACGTGGGTTCCACTCGGGGTTTATGGGAAAAGTTATCCAGTTCAGGCCTTTAGCACTACTGGAACCCGCGGAACCCGTGGAACCCTACAATCCAATAATGCTGCATCAGTTCTGCAATCTCGCCCATCGCACAGATCAATATGTGCGGTGGTGTGATAGGGGCGGCGCTGCGAGGCGTCCGCTATCCTGATCAGTGGGCACATCTCCCGATGTCGCTAGCTATATGGCAGTCCACGGAACAAACAACGCAACATCCCAAAACCGGAAATCGACGGACGCTCGGTGGACTTGGCCGCGTCGTATAGCGCGAGTGTCGGCAATTGGATGACAAGTGGCCGAAACATCAAGACGACACTTCAAGGCGCGCGTAGCCGAGACGCGCTGGTGGCCGGCAACACGGCGCCCTGGGATGAAGGCTATGGGTCTGCAAGGCGCCATCCGTGGCAAGCGGGTCCGCACAACCGCGCCTTGTCCGCGCGATCACGTCAGCCGCCAGTTCCAGCCAGCGCGGCCGAACATGCTTTGGGTGTCGGACTTCACCTACGTGGCGACGTGGACGGGCTTCGTCTACGTCGCGTTCGTGATCGACGCATATGCCCGCCGGATTGTCGGCTGGCGTGTGTCACGATCGGCGCATGCCGGCTTCGTGCTCGATGCACTCGAACAGGCTTTGCACGTTCACCGTCCTGGCGACGGTAATGGTGCTCGTCCTGACCGTATTGATCGCCGCCTTCGAATGCCCATCGCAACCTCCTACTTCAGAGCGTTGCTACGACCGGTTAAGTCTGCCCAGTACCTCTCGATCAAGTAAACCGAACGCCTGGCCGAGGCCGGTCTCGTGCTTTCCGTTGGCATGCGCTCGCCGAGACGATCAACGGGCTCTACAAGGCCGAGGTGATCCACCGGCGCGGCCCTTGGTGCTCGATGGAGGCGGTCGAATTCGCGACGCTCGAATGGGTCGACTGGTTCAACAACCGCCGCCTGCTCTCGTCAATCGGCAACATCCCGCCAGCCGAGGCGGAGGTCTCCTACTGGGCTTGTCAGGAGGATCAAGCCATCGCAGCATGACTCAAACGAAACAGCCTCCGGTGTTTCCGGGACGGTTCAGGTCGAGGTGCAGAGATTTCGGGAGTTGGCGCTGCCCGAACCTGGAGTCGGCATGATCGGCAGTTTTCTCGGGCCCGAGGATGCCTACCGATTTGCCCAGGGCAATTCAGGGCACTGCATCTGCCCCACCCCAGGAATCATCGAGGCCCGGCAGAGAGCGGCATAGTTAGCGACACAAACCCAACGTCACCCTCTAGACAATTCTCGACATCGAACTCCCGCATATACTTGAAGCTAGTGCTTACAGGGATCTGCCTAACCACAAAGTTCCAGTTGACGACCGGGCCAAGCGCCAAAGTGCGTCCTTTGAACGAGCCAAGCCGCGCGCCAGCGCCGCTGTCGCCTTCAACCTGCTGATAGAAATAGCCGTTGACTCCGATGCCGAGCTCTTTGGAGAAATTCTTCACGGCCGCATACTCAAGATGGAACTCTGTCCCTGTTTTGTAATCGGTATCTGGATTCTCCAGGTGGAACGTGAAACCACTCGCGATGGACAGCTCCAGTCCGACCGTTGGGTCGAGCCACGTAACCGCCGCGGTCGTATCAAAGCCCCACCGGTTGAAACCGATGTTATCGAGACTTCCTACTTCCCAGTAGCCAATTGGTATGTTGACAAGAGTCGTGATGTTCCAATGCCAGTTGCCCCGGTGCCAGCCAATAATGCCACCGACGACAGGATCGCCGAAGTGAGTGCCGCTATCCTCAAACGGTCCAGGAACAAAGACGCCGCCGCCCGGCCCCCTGATCTCCGCAGCAGCCGAGACATCCTTCCAACCGATCGGAGCGACGGCGGTGAGCGCAACATTACCGCCGAAGATTTTCTTATCCGAGACCCAAAGCAGTGTCGGCAGCTTGTAATAGAGGTTTGCGTCGACGCCTCCCGTCACCTCGACGCCGCCGAGATCGAGCGCAACATCGCTGCTGCCAGAATAGAAAAAGTTGAGGTCTTGGACGTACGTACCCGGCGGCGGCAGAAAGCCCGCCATGCTCGTTTTTGATCCGAGCAGATAGAAGCTCCCTGCCCCTTCGGCAGCCTTTAGCGGTTTGATCGCGAAAGTTGCCCACACCAACATCGCCAAAACCAAACAGCAGCAAGGCGCCGTGCGCCGCTCCCAGGAAGATATCACCATTTAATCCGCCCCCCGTCGACTAGTGAAAATCGAATCAATTGAGACAAGTATAAATAATCTTTCGAACCTGCGCGTTCGCATTATCTTAGGCTTTCGATCGAGGCCCATGGATGTTACTAAAGGATCACGCTCTTAGAAGACTAAAGCCTGGTCGCCGGTCCGACCGAGATCTTTGCTCACGTACAGGTGTGGTGCCTGAAAACGTTGTTCCCGGTCAGGTCGAGACGACTGATACGCGGCCTGCCTGTGAGATCTACTTGAACCGGGAGGCCATCAAGGAAGCAGGCGTCTCCCAGGCCGAAGTTGAGGCCGCGGTCACCGAGGAGGTCATGAAGCTGCCCGGCGTTGGCCTCGCGGTCGCCAGTCGGCACTCGCCAACGGCACTTGCCCCGACCAGCCGTTCATCCGCGCTGTTCTCAGTAACCACAACCTGGCACGTTCCGGTGATGTGTTTGTCGTCTTCGAGCCGCACGCCCTCATCAATGACTTCGATGGCCCGACGGTCGCAGCGCAACATGGATCGCTATGGAATTACGATCCGTTTGTCCCGTTGATCTTTGCCGGCCAAAAGCTTGAAGCAAGGACCGTGGCGAGGCGGGTCCATTCCGTGGACCTGGCACCACCCACATTGGCTGCCCTTCTTGGGACGAAGCTGCCGTCGAGAAGTGCCGGCAAGCCCTCGGTCGAGGTTATAGAGAGTTCCCGCGTCCGAAATGCCAACCGTAAAGATATCTGGCGATCCGCATTCATTATGGTCCAAGGCGGGTCAATGAACAAAATCGCTACGCGATATCGTGTGCTGCGCGGCTGTTTGTTGGTTAGCTGTTCCGTCCCGGATGATCATATAGACCCTCGCCGGCGAGCGTTGTTCGTGGCACGCTCCATCCTGAGCGAGATTTGCGACGCGGGGCGAGCATGCTGATTTCTCTTCACAAGCAGGCGACAACCATTGGACGCGCGATCCGCTCTATAGTTCATCTTTGGATTTCTTCGCGCTATTCTGTCCAAGTGCTGCAACCCGTTGCGCGGCCGCGCCAACCGCCTGATGCGTTTGCTCCTCGGTAAGATTCTGTGGCCCCTCCCTATGTGCCAGTCTGACGGTTACTTCGTGGTGCGCAAATTGAATCCCCTCGCGGTCGAACAAATCCCGAATGCCATTTAACACCTTTCGGCGGATAACCCACTGTTGCCCTGGCTTGCTCATAAACTTAACCCGCATGATCTGGGCCAACTCGTCCATCTGAATGACACCTTGCGATTTTAGCGGTTGCAGAAAGTCCTCGCCTACTTGAGGATCTTTGAGTAACTCCTTGCCGTAATTGTTGATAAGTTTGCGAACCTTTTCCGCGTCAGTGTCATAGGTCAGTCGGATCGGTAACTTCATGATGACCCAATCCCGTGAGAAGTTCTGTACGTTCTTAATCTCTCCAAAAGGGATTGTGTTCAGCGGGCCTAGATGGTGCCGCAATTGCATGGAGCGCAAAGAGATGGTCTCGACCGTTCCTTTGACATCACCTACATCAATGAATTCGCCTTGACGAAAAGCGTCGTCAATTAGAAAGAAAACGCCCGATAGAATATCACGTACAAGTGTTTGCGCACCAAAGCCAACTGCTAATCCAAGGACTCCGGCGCCAGCCAAGAGCGCTGTAATATTGACGCCCAGTTCCGACAGAATGACCATCATTGCAACAGCCACAATGAATATGAACAAAAAGTTTGCTATTAGCGGCAGCAACGTGCTGAGCCTTGAGGCACCGGCGCCGCCAATCTCACCCGGCGCTATTTGAACTGGGCCACCTTCTTCCAGTAGCTTTCTCTCAATCGCGATCCTTATCGCTGACCAACAAACATATGCAATAAAACCGACAATCAAGATGTCCATAGTTGCCTGCGCCCAACCTGTTGATGTGAAGGGCCTGATGCTCCAAAGGTGGATAGTTGCGGCAATAACCATGACAATTGCTACCAAACCACCAGTGCGCACAAATAGGTCCTTATACTTGGGTGCCTCTAGTTTTAGGGGATTGTCGGTTTCCGTAATGGCAATCTCGTCAGCATTTTCTATTGTTGATGTGGAAGATGGATCTGACGGACTTTTAGTCCGCGCGAACATCAGCTCGACGAAGAGTAGATAGGCACCATAAAGCGCAACAGCCGCCAAGATGAAAAGTATTGGCCGGCCAATCAATCCAATCGCATTAGGCTGGCCCAACAGCAAGCGCACTGCTGTTACAGCCCATGCCACAGAGAAATAAAGAATAATTGGCACATGCCAAAGGCTTGCAACAAGACGCTGCCAAACCGACCATGCGAACTTCGGCCTGTAGCCAAAAAATATGTTCGCGACGTCATGCCGATGGCGGATGGCTATGCCTGTTAAGACTACCGTGACGATCAGTTGTGCACTGCCGAGTGCAAGTACATGCGCACGGCGGTCAATTCCCAAGAAATCCATCCAAAAGCAAAGCCCAAGGATCAACGTGGCAAAAGCCAAGAGGTTCACCAAATTGCGATAAAACGATAGTGCTTGGTGATCACCAATGCGGATAGTGCGGTATTGAGGAACATCGACAGCGAGCAGGTTCTTTAAAAAAATCGCGAACCCAGCAACGGTGCCCCAATACGCAATGATGAGCATTGCCGTTGACCGAAGGTGCGTACGTCCCATGTCAAACGTTATCACGAGCAAGGCAGCAGTGGCGAGTTGAATGATAAGGCCCAATAAGCTCAGTGCGGCGCGGGTATAGAGATAACCGATCTTTTCGGCATCG
The DNA here is from genome assembly GCA_963696075.1 of uncultured Alphaproteobacteria bacterium. Classification (GTDB taxonomy): domain Bacteria; phylum Pseudomonadota; class Alphaproteobacteria; order Rhizobiales; family Hyphomicrobiaceae; genus CAJQQK01. Next base: position 10,267 of record CAVOJD010000011.1, read on the forward strand.
CTTCTCGGTGCGGCATCGAAGAACCCTAACAACTTGCCTTCGGCCCATCGGGCAAAAAGATATCTGGCGCACCATCCAACAATCAAAAATAATACAGTCCATCCAAGCGTCACAATGGGCCAAGATGACGATTTGTCGGGAACTCTTGCTAATGATGGCTTCTACCGCGTGGTTGGGGAATTTTGGCAGTGCGACCAATATTTCGGACAGCCTATCACGCGCTAAGTATGCGATTGATTGGAGCCGACTGGCAGCCGATTGCAGGTCCGTTTCTCTTGCAGCCTTGGGTTTCTGGACCTGCTTCGGGTCGACAATGATAACCCGCACACCATCCGCCTTAGCCTTGTCGATGAGCTTTTCAAAGTCAGTGACTTCTGTCGGTGTCTCTGGGATCTGTGCGAGAGCGCCGACGCTCAGGGGCGTAAACAGAAGGAATATCAGCGCTAGTCCATGACGCATCGCGCGGGTGAGAGCTTTTAAGACTATCGATAGTTTAAATATCATCCGGAATTCTCCAAATCCCACCTCTCATTGCCCAAGTGTGAGTAAGACATTGTGACTGTTAAACGCTGGAGACACAAACAGCAACGGTTACTGACGAGCTACGCCGACAAGCCGATCAATCAGTCTATCGATCTTGCTGATCTTGAACCCGACCACCAGCAAAGATGAGCCGAAGCCTGCCCGTCTCGGAGAACGCGGCTTAGGGCATTGTGACATGCCTATCCCTTTTGATCCGGTTCCGCGGCCAAAATCCTCGGGGCATCAACAAGTTGACGATATTGACGCTCGCAGTCGAGACAACACCTCAGCGCGTTGATGAAATTGGGCTTTCTGGCCCGCCGCCGGACTTAAGGGGATAGGCATGTATCGAGCCCGTGCACGCTGATTGGGACTCGATCTGCGAATTACATCAGGGCCAGCGGTCATGACACCGCGCAGAAAGGCCGGAAACATGACTTGCACCCGACCGCAAGCAGCACATCAAAAAATCCTTGCAATGCGGGCGGCGTCCAGACGTGACCCTGGTTGTGTCAAAACGCGAATGCTGATTCAGTTCTCTCGCGGCTTTGCGGGGGCATGGCATGAAGCGGTTTATCGAAGGGGCCGACCGAGATCAGACGCCTCTGTCTAGCCCCCTCGGTCTGGGCCACTGATCTGCGGTTTCTCTAATAACGTTTCGGGCACTGGCGCACGCATGCCGAGGGCATGATGCGGGCGGACGTGATTGTACTGCCGGAGCCACGTGTCGATGACGACTTGGGCCTGTCGTGTCGTCGTGAACCACTCCGCGTTAAGCACCTCGCGACGCAGCGTGCCGTTAAATCGCTCGTTGTAGCCATTCTCCCAGGGCGATCCTGGATAGATCCGGATCGGTTGGATGCCGACGCGTCGGAGCCAATCTTGGAACGGTGCGGCTGCGAACTCAGGACCGTTGTCCGAACGAATGTAGTTCGGTCTGCCGCGTTCAAGCAGCAGCGGATAAAGCACTTCCAGCACATCACCCGCGCCCATCTTTGCTGCAACCGCCACGCACAACGCTTCGCGCGTATATTCGTCGAGCACGGTGAGCATCTTGTACGCCCGCCCGTTGCTCAAGCGGTCGTGCACAAAATCAATCGCCCAGATGTGGTTCGGATACTTGGGCCTCAACCGGATCACAGATGCATCGTGATGATAGAGCCGTTTGCGCTTCTTGTGCCGGGCCGGCAACTGCAGGCCCTCTTCACGCCACAGCCGTTCAACCTTCTTGTTGATTGACGTGCCAGCCCTCGGCGGCCAGCAACTCACCGACCTTGCGATAGCCATACCGCCCGTACTTCTTGGCCAGCCGGATCAGGGCCAGGCGCAGCTCATCATCGTCTTGAGGTTTGGATGCGTACTGATGTGTCGAGCGCGCGACGCCGATCTCGCGGCATGTGCGCCGCTCCGACGTGCCGAGCTTCTTGCGGACATGAACCACCGCCTGACGAAGGCTATCGGTCGTCAGGCTTTCGGCTTTAAAAAATCGAGGCTCTCTTTCAGGATCAGCTTGTCGAGTTCGAGGTCGGCAACGATCTTCTTGAGCCGCTGGTTCTCTTTCTCGAGCGCCTTCAACTCCGACAATTGCGACCGGCCCATGCCGCCGAACTTCCTGCGCCAATTGTAATACGTCGCGTCGCTGATGCCCGCCGCGCGGCACGCCGTTGCCACGTCCGCGCCGCCAGCCAGATGCAGTTCGATCTCACGCAAGAGCTTCAGAATGTCCTCGTCCGAATGCCGCTTTCGGGCCATGCCAACCTCCTCAACTGCTAACCGAAAGATGGCACAGTTTTAGGGGGGCGAGACACCACCGCTGGCCGGCCAAGCGGTAGCAAAGATCAATCACCAGAACCCGCCCTAGCGACTGACCGACGCGCGTAACCGAGCGCAGCTCTCGAGAGCAGCTATCTCGTTAGTTGACGTCAGCCGCTCGACTTCAGGTTTCGCGGTCTACCCCACGAACGGCCAAGGCCCAAAAATGGACTGCGCACGGCCGATTGATCCAGATCAAGAAAATAAAACTGGCACTGTGTCAGTAAAATGCTACAAGGAGACAGGAAATGTACGAGTTCGCCAATTCTGCCGCGACCTTGCATCATCCGCTAGCAGTTCGGACCCAGCTCGGTGGGCGATGCTGACTAAAGGGCATCTGAGGAAACTAGTTATGAGTACCGCTGCAACAGCTAGCGCCATCCGCCTACCCCTTATCGACAATTCCGCCGCGTCATCGGAAATGGATGTTCATCAGTTTGTCGCGGCATTCGTGCGAATTCGCGGTGTCGATCGCCTCGAGGGCGCACTGATGACGCGATGCTGGCTTGCAGCCGACATGGGCGTTCCTGTCGCCAGCCTTGACCGTTTGCTGAGACTGCTCCGCCGGCAAGGCTTGATCGGGTTGCCAGATGAACACCTCATCACGATCAATGATGCGGAGGCGATGCGCTCCATTTCGCTCGGCTTGCCGGCCGCTGGGCTACGGTCGGCAGAGCAAGGAGCAGATAGAATTGCTCAGCGCTGCTAATCACAAGCAAGCAATTTTCAGATGGCCCACACCATCAAGCCACTACAAGTGACCCACTTGAATAACAAAGCGCGGGATGAAGGATTTAAGTGACAGCATGTCAGAAGGCGATTCAATCAGGCAGTTAGTTCGCAAGCGTGCGTCATCGCCCAGGAAGTCGGAACGAACCCGACGGGCGATCTTGGATGCTGCGTTGGACTTCCTTTGGACCCATCCATTCAGGGATCTCACGGTTGCTGAGTTGGCGTCGCGCACAAAAACAAGCCGCGCAACGTTCTACCAGTACTTTGCGGACCTTCACGACCTGATGGACGTGCTCTTGAGTGAAATGGGGAACGACATCCTCGTAGCTGCGACACCTTGGTTTGAAGGCAATGGTGACCCAGCTTCCCTGTTGAGGGAAAGCCTGTCAGGGCTTGTGAAGATTTGTTACCAGCGCGGCCCCATTCTGCGTGCTGTGGCCGACGCCACGGCCTCGGATGAAACGCTCGAGAAGAACTGGGCTAAGTTCTTACAGCGGTTCGACGACGCAGTAACTGAACGTATCGAGCAACAACAGGCAGCCGGTTTGATTCCACCATTCGCAGCGCGGTCGGTCGCCGTCGCCCTGAACCGTCTCGATGCGTCTTTGATGATCGAAACGTTCGGCCGACGTCCGCGTGGAAATCAGGACCAAGTCCTCGAGTTCGCTCGTACGGATTTGGATCTCAACGCTGTACGGCGCGCAGGCGCTGCAGCAACCAGTTGCGTCGCCCCAGAAACGCAAAATCAAAAAGAAATCTGTTTCTCAAAACAAAGGAGAGTAACCGTGCCTAACCTCAATAAGCGCATATTGCCATTGGTCTTCGCGTCAGCCGCGCTAACAGCGAGTCCTGCCAATGCGGAGTCCCCAAAATACAAAATGACAACCGATATTCCCGCTAATGTTCTGACACCGGACAAGTTGGAATCGCGCCTGGGCACACTCGAATTCTTTGACGGCATTCCCACCAACAAGACGGCACAGAAAGTTTGGGATCACCTGGACTTCAGCCGGGCCGTCGAGGCGATGATCATGAATGTGCCGGCTGCGTCGTTGGCCGGTTTCCGCAAGGGTATTCGTGAGTTCGGTCCCGACAACGAGACGATGATCATTTTCGAAGGCCGTCTCGACCCGCGCGGTCTCCTGCTGACGGGAAACACGACCGTCGTTTACAGCTTCATGTGGATTGACTTGAAGAACGGACCGATGGTGATGGAAACCCCACCGAACGTTCTAGGGATCATCGATAACGCGTGGTTCGAATATGTCACTGACTTCGGTAACGCCGGCGACGATAAAGGGAAGGGCGGTAAGTACCTTCTCGTTCCGCCAGGCTACAAAGGTGACATCCCAGACGGTTATTTTGTCAAAAAATCTAAAACCTACGGCCACTGGCTGGCAATGCGTGGCTTCATGAAAAACTTCGACCATAAGCCCGTGGTCGCCAACATGAAGAAGCATTTCCGTCTCTATCCGTTGGGATCCAAACCCAAAGAGGTCAACTGGGCCAACGTCTCCGGCAAGGCATTCAATACACTGCATGCGCAGGATGCCAGCTTCTTCAACGAAGTGAATGAGATCGTACAGGAAGAACCGCGGTTCTCGCACAATGCGGAAAGTCTTGGCTTGTTGGCCGCGATCGGGATCCAGAAAGGCAAGCCGTTCAAGCCTGACGCACGCATGCAAAAGATCTTGACCGAGGCGTCTGCTGTTGGCACGGCCGCCTTGCGCTCCATCGTTTTCAACAATCGCGACAAAACGGTTCAGATGTACCCTAACAGCAAAACCTGGGAGGTGGGGTTTGCTGGTGGCAGTTATAAATTCATGGACGAGGACGTCAGCCTGATCAACAACCGCGCCCGGTTCCATTTCTATGCAACGGGGATCACGCCGGCGATGGTCAATCCTGGTGTTGGCCGCGGCTCGCAATATCTCATTGGTGCAAGGGATTCCGACGGCAAGCCGTTTGATGGCAGCAAGACGTACACGATGCATGTGGCTCCGAATGTGCCGGCAGCAAACTTCTGGGACGTGACGCTGTATGACAACCAGACCCGCTCGCTGATGCAGACCGATCAGGAGTACCCTGGTGTCTCAAGCATCGATGAGGGCATCGTCAAGAACGCAGATGGGTCTTTCGACATCATCTTCAGCCCGGAAAAACCCAAAGGCAAATCCAACTGGTTGCAGACTATTCCCGGCAAGGGATGGAACATCCTATGGCGGATCTATAGCCCGACCCAGCCTTGGTTCGACAAGACCTGGCAGCCCGGCGAAGTCGTGCTGGTCAAGTAATTCGCCCGAGATCAATGACCGACGGGGCGGGTCTATGCCCGCCGCCGTCGAACATCGTTATTAAGTGGAGATCATTATGAAAACGTCGTCGCGCCTTTTTCTAGCTGTCGCCGGATTGATGGCGACCAGCATGCTTGTTCCAGTTCACGCCAAAGCTCCAAAAATGAAAATGACGACAGACATTCCGTCTTCGATCATCGCGCCTGACAGCGTTGAGACATCAATCGGCACAATGAAATTTTTCGATGGCGTGCCCGACGCAGCCAGTGTCGCGGCCAGCTACGACTTTCTCGACCGGTCGCGCGCTGTCAATGTCTTCATCAATTCCATCCCGATGATGTCCGCCTACATGCTGCGTGAAGGCCAGGCGAGCATGGGGGCCGATGCCAGCAACAAGATTGCCATCTGGGACACCCTGATGGATTCCAAAACGATCCTGCTGACGGGCAATACATCAACCATGTACGCGGTGGGGTTCTTAGACTTGGCGAAGGACGGTCCAACGGTGATTGATTTGCCGCCGGGCATGCTTGGTGTGCTTGACGACATGGCCTTCCGTTACATGACGGACTTAGGGGTGGCCGGTCCAGACAAGGGCAAGGGCGGCAAGTTCCTGGTGCTGCCGCCGAACTACAAAGGTGACGTGCCGGACGGCTATTTTGTTGTGCCCTCCAAGACCAACGGCGTGTGGGTGTTTACCCGTGGGTATCTGGACAAAAAACTGCCGCTGGAAAAGGCCATCCCGGCGGCATCAAGGAATATCCGCGACCACCTGAAGGTCTATCCGCTTAAGTCCAAAGACAATCCGCCCGCGACAGAGTTCATCAATGTGTCGGGCAAGGTCATGAACACGGTCGTGCCCAACGACTACAGCTTTTTTGTAAAGCTGCATGATCTCATTCAGGGAGAGCCTAACGACTATCTCGGCCCGGAAGCCAAGGGCATGATGGCAGCGATCGGCATTGAAAAGGGCAAGCCTTTCAAACCCGATGAGCGGATGAAGAAGGTCCTTACCGACGCGGCCGCAATCGGTAACACCGCCGCGCGCGCCATCAGTTATTTCCCGCGCGATCCAGGCAACATGCTGTATGGCAAAGACAGTTCATGGATCATGGCCTATGCCAACAAGGACACGGCATTCCTGAAAGATGGCGCGTTTAACCTTGAGGCCCGTGCCCTATTCCACTTCGGCTACATCGTAGTTTCACCCGCCATGGCGGTCACGGTGGCCGGCAAGGGGTCGGATTACGCTCTGATCGCGCTTGATTCCAAGAAGCAGGCGTTTGATGGGGCGAAAACGTACAAGCTGACCATGCCCAAAGATGTGCCCGCCAAGGATTTCTGGGCGTTGACGATGTACGACACCCAAACCCGCTCGCAACTCCAGACCGATCAGCAGTTCCCGACACTCGGGAGCCAGACTAAGGGCATCAAGACAAACGCCGACGGGTCTTACGACATCTACTTCGCGCCAAAGCCGCCCAAAGGCAAAGAAGGCAACTGGTTGCAAACAGTACCCGGCAAGAGCTGGTGGCTTGCTCTGCGCATCTACGGCCCGCTGAAGCCCTGGATCGATCAGTCCTGGCGTCCCGGCGAGATCGAACTCGTCAAGTAAACGAAAGCAGGCACACCGCACGAGGCGGGTGGCGAACCATTCTGCTTCCCGCAGTGCTCAGAGACAGAAGGAATCCAACATGAAGACGAAATTGTTAACCACTGCTGCCGTGGCCACACTGTTTTTAACCGGCGCGGCCAGCACGATTTGGGCCAAATCACCAAACATGAAAATGACCACGCCGATTCCGGAAAGCATTACCACGCCGGACAAGGTCGAGACGTCAATCGGGACGCTTAAGTTCTTCGATGGTGTGCCGGACAAGGAGACAGTCGGCACGCTTTACGACTACATGGATCGCGCCAGGGCCGTTCAGGCCTACGTCTCCACCGTCCCTGGCGTGTCGCAATATGCAATGCGGCAGGGACAGCGCGACATCGGCGCGACCAAGGTCAATCAGATCCTGATCTGGGATAAGCTGGCGGATTCAGCGAACTTCTTTCTGACCGGCAATACCTCGACGATCTACACATGGACCTACACAGACCTCGTCAAGGATGGGCCGACTGTGATCGAACTGCCCGCCGGCATGTTGGGTGCGATAAACGATATGTGGTTTCGCTATGTGTCCGACCTGGGCATTGCCGGCCCGGACAAGGGCAAGGGCGGCAAATATCTGATCCTGCCGCCAGGCTACAAGGGCAGTGTGCCGGACGGCTATTTTGTGGTCAAGCCAGAGACGTTTGGCAACTGGATCTTCATGCGCGCCTACATCAGCGACGGGGTCGAGAAAGCGGCGCAAGGCGTGAAAGACCATCTCCGGATTTATCCGCTGTCGATGGCCGATAATCCGCCTAAGATGGAATTCATCAGCATGTCGGGCCGCAAGGGCTATAATGCTGTTCTGCCGAACGACTACAGCTTCTGGGAAATGCTGAACCAGCTTGTGCAAGAAGAGCCGATCGGCGCGCATGATCCTGAAACCCGCGGCCTACTAGCGGCAGTTGGCATCGTCAAGGGCAAGCCCTTCGCGCCCGATGCACGGATGAAGAAGATCCTGACGGATGCGGTCGCCATCGGCAATGGCTACGCCCGTGCAAACACCGTCTTTCCGCGCGACCCCGGGGCCCGAATCTATGGTCCGGAAAGTGAATGGGTGATGGGTTTTGCCGACAAGGACACGACATTCCTCAAGGACGGCGCCCGCCGTTACGATGCTCGGCTGTGGATGCATTACAACGCCGTTGTGGTGACGCCTGCCATGGCGGTCACCAAACCGGGCAAGGGTTCGGACTACGGCATCGCTGGACTGGGTAAAGGCGGACAAGTTCTTGACGGTTCGAAGACCTACAAACTGCATCTGCCGCCGAATGTGCCGGTCAAGGATTTCTGGTCGGTCGTTGTCTACGACCCGCAAACTCGTTCTGAATTGCAGACTGATCAACAGTTCCCGGCGCTGGACAGTTACAAAAAGGATCTGAAGAAGAACGAAGATGGGTCCTATGACATCTACTTTGCCCCGAAACCGCCGAAAGGCCAGGAAGGCAATTGGTTACAGACCGTCCCCGGCAAGAGCTGGTTCATCATCCTGCGCATGTACGGACCATTGGAGCCGTGGCTCGACAAGACCTGGCGGCCGGGTGAGATCGAATTGGTCAAGTGAGCTGGATTTGTCTTTGAGAGCAGGGCGGAAAAGAAACGCCCTGCTGAATACAGTAGAGAGTTGGAAAAACGATTATGAAGATACGATTTCAAATTTCTGTTGCTTCGGTCGGATTGATGGCCGGGCTCGCCTTCGCGCCGCTTGTCAACGCCAAGGAAAACAAGCCGACAGTTAAGGAAACCTACGCGGGCAAGATTGAGTTTCAAGGCCAATCAATCACCAAGAAAACCGCAGAATTTCTGCATCGCCGAATACTCCAACAACGCGCCACCCAGTTGGTGACGTGGGCGATGCCGATGATGAATTTCGAAACGCTGTATCCGGCCCTGCTCAGCAATTTTAAGACCTCCAACGGGTTGGATCTGTCTGACGCCGATATCTTCTTCGGCCTCTATGACGGATATGACGGCGTCTATCCCTACATGACCGCCAATGTCACCACCCCTTACACGCTTGCTTTCTCCGATCTGTCGAAAACTGGACCAATCGTGGTGGACCTGCCGCCCGGGGCGATCTACGGCGTGGTCGATAACGCGTGGATGCAGCCCATCCACGAGATCAATGGCAAGCCGGGAAAGCTGTTGCTGGTGGGGCCGGGACAGAATTACCCCAAGAACTTCGATGGAAAAATCATTCAGTCCGACACCTTCCGAGTTCTCTACTTCTACCGCGCGCTCGGAACTGGAGACGAGGCCAAGAAACTTAGAACAGCTGTAAAAGCCTACAAGCTGTCGGACGCCGCCAATCCGCCGAAGACCAAATTCATCAGGTACACGCCCAAGCCAGGCGACAAGATCGCGCTCAACACGCAACCCCGCGATATGCGTTTTTGGGAGTTGGTGAACGCTTACGTCCAGCGTGAACCGATGGCCGATCGCGATCGGTTTTTCTATGCCTGGCTGAAAGACCTGGGCATCCAAAAAGGCAAGCCCTTTAAGCCCACCGCCTATCAAAAAGAGATCCTGCAACAAGCGCTCGACGTCGGCATGGCCATGTCGCAGGCGATCTCCTTCAACAAGACACGAAACATGTTCCCGACGTCGCTCTACGGCAAAGATTCCGGTTTCGAAGACGCTATGGCCGGCATGGACCCGAAGATCGATCTGCCGACCTACTCGATGTTCAACGAGCGGGCCTCCTACGGTTTCGAAGCGACGACGACCTCGGCCGGCATGGTGTCCCGCACGCCTGGAAAGGGCTCGGCCTATTTGGGAGGCTATTACGATGCCGATGGCAACGCCTTGATGGGCGGTAACCATTACGTGCTCAACGTTGGGCCGAAACCGCCAGCCGCCAACTTCTGGTCCATCACGGTCTATGACATCGAGAACCGTTTGATCATCCGCAACGAAATAAAAAGGTCAGGCAGATCGTCGCGCACGAAAGGCGTGAAAACAAATGCCGACGGTTCGGTTGATATCTATTTCGGACCAAAGGCACCAAAGGGAAAAGAAGGCAATTGGATCCAGACCAACGAAGGTCAATCCTTCTTTGTCTATCTGAGGCTGTATGGCCCCGAGCAGGCCTATTTCGACCAGACCTTCCCGATGACACCGATCAAAAAGGTCAACTGAGACTGACGATGTATGAAACGACATCAGAAACCGTGTGAGGCGTTCGCGCCCCACACGATCAAGCTTCAACATGCACGGAAACCACCATGAAATCCAAGTCACTCGTCGCCATTGCGGTCACCGCCCTCATGGCGGCCGCGTCCCCATCCGTTGCTGCTGATGTGCCGACCGAACCTTTGGGCGGCAAACCGCCTGCGGGGACCAGCGCCTCTTTCAAGAACTTCGACACCTTCAAGGATCAGGTTCTGTATCAACGCGCTTTTGAGGCGGTCCTTTGGTCGGTACCGATGGTCAACAAGCTGGGCCTGCGGCGTGGCACGCTTGCAATCGGCGGCGGCGACAACGTAGTTCTCGCGTGGTCGGCTGGCGTAAAGCCCTATTTCGAAGCGCTGACCCCCAACAACGTCTCACCTTATGTGAACGCGACAATGGATCTAAGCAAAGGCCCGGTCGTGGTCGAGGTGCCACCGGCGAACGACAAGGCGGGACTGTTCGGCCAGATTGCCGATCACTGGTACCAGACATTCGTGGATATTGGTCCGATCGGTATCGATAAGGGCAAGGGCGCCAAGTTGGTTCTGACGCCGCCGGGATGGTCTGGCGAGATTCCTGCTGGTTTCACTGAGGTCAAAAGCCCCAGCTTCCGGATTGACTTTGCTTTCCGAAACGTCCCCTCACCGACGGGCAACCAGGCTGATCTTGATGCTCTGGCCAGCAAGGTTGCAGTATACAATTTGTCGGAATTGCCCAAGCCAGCACCAACGAAATTCATTGATCCGCTGAATAAGCGCTGGCCGACCCTCGCCCGCTATGACGAGAGGTGGTTCGAGGATTTGCACGATATCATCAACCTCGAGAATGCGTTGCCGCGCGACAAGACAATGATGGGGCTGCTCAAGACGATCGGGATCGAGAAAGGTAAGCCGCACAAGCCGGATAATAAAACCAAGGCAATCTTCCGCAAAGCCGTCGTCGATGCCTATCATTACATGCAGGCAACGTTTGAACGCGAACTGCCAGGTGAAGCTTGGTGGAAAGACCGCAAGTGGCGCAACATCTTCTTCCACGATGCAAACATGGGTTTCACGTGGGAAACCGACAGCCTTGTCGATTATGACATGCGCGCTGTTCGTCCATGGTTCTCGGCAATTTACTTCCCCAACAAGGTCGCCAAAAGACCGGCCACCATGTACATCGCGACGATGCATGACGGTGGTGGCAAGCTGATGGAAGCCGGCAAGACTTATAGCCTCACTGTGCCGAAGGAAGTGCCGGTGACCCAGTTCTGGTCACTGACAATCTACGACCGCGAAACGTATTCTTTCATCTATTCGCCACAGGAACGGCCCGGCCTTTCCGGGCGGGACCGGGACTCGATGATGCTTAACAAGGACGGCAGCGTCACGATCTATTTCGGGCCGAAGGCGCCAAAAGGCTATGAGAACAACTGGATCCCGACGTCGGGCAAGCCCCCCTACGCCATGTTCCGCTTCTACGGCCCGAAGGACGCATT
>CAVOJD010000012.1:0-78229 GCA_963696075.1 uncultured Alphaproteobacteria bacterium
AAGCCACCTTGCTCAAAGCGATGGCGCGCTCGGACCTCGTGATTATTCCGGCCCAAGCCTCCGAACCAGACCTGCGCGAAGCGCTCGTCATCGTCGATGACATCAAGGACGTGGTGGAGGCCGGCGCCGCCGGCCTCCAGTATCGCTTGCTGCTGACCAAGCTGTTTCCGTTACCGACGCGGGTCACAACCTTTGCCCATCGCGAGATCAAGCGGCACGAGCTGGAGCATTTTCGGACAGGTTTGGTCGAGCGCGCCGCCTATCGAGAAATGTTCCTCACCGGCAAGTCACCGACCGACGCCGCGCCCGGCGGCAAGGCCGCGCGCGAGGTCAACGATCTCGTTGCCGAGATCAAGGCGATCGTCGGCGACAAGTCAGAAGCGGGGAGGGCGGCATGACGGGCCCGTCCCCGGATTTTAAACCGGTAGAAATTGATGAACTGGACCGCAAGCTCAGTGAGACCGCCGCGCGCAAACGCATTCCATCGTTGAAAGCCACGGAGACCCTTGAGCAAGCGTCTGACGCGGTGCCTGTTACGCCGACGGCTGCTCCTCGGGTTCAGACCGCACCGCGCAAGCCCTTGAGCATCGAGGTACCGGACTATCTCGCCACCGACCTCAAGATTGCCGCTGCCCGGCAATCGGTCACCGTACGCCATCTTGTTCTCTCAGCCCTCATGGATGCTGGATACGACATCAAGGCTGTCGATATGGAAGAAGACGGACGTCGCCTCAGATAGATTTAAGTCCTTGGGGCGCGCCGTCGCTACCGCGTCGACCATGCTCTATGCGGGCCGGCCGCACCGAGCCCTGCGACAAAACAGGTCTCGGCCCATGCGGGTGACGATCATTCGCGTGGGATGCGCCGTGGGTTGTTTGTTGGCCTATGAGGTCGACACCTCGGGAGCCCACCAGAAACGACCCCGGCGCGGGAAGGTTTGCGGCAGAGCCCATGGCCGGCGTCTCCAGGTTTTGCCGCCCCCGTTTGGGTGAGGGCGGCAAAGCCCTCCGACGCCGACGGACAGGCTCCGGAAACGACCCGCGCTATGCCTGGGACCTGACAGAAGAAATGGCCGGCCGGTTATTCTGCCGGTTGGTGATTGGCCTGTGGGCCGGACGCCTTGTCGTTGCTGGCAGGCTTCTCGGTTGGACTGCGCAGGACGACGCGGCCACTAACCGGCAGGCTGTCAAGCACGAGGTCGAAGCCTTGCTCATCTCTGTGGCCGAAGGCGGCGCCGACGCGGTCCCAATAACTGTTCTCGCCGACTTCGCGAACGTGATAGGCAATCAAAGAGGGTTTGTTTGATGTATTCATTTGTTTCTCCATAAATATTTATTGACATATATTGTTTTCATAAATAGAAATGTTGATTTTAAAACATTATTACTGGAGAAATGCAATGACTAATTCACTGAAAATAAATTCCGGCAGTATGGTGCCGACCGATACCATCCGTTTCATCAAGCCGATCGACGACAAAGAGCGCGCCCGTATCGCCGAGCGTTACGACGTCGACGGCGGCAATTACAACGTCTCAATCCAGTTCGCCGACAAGTCGAGCAAGCTCGCAACCGAGACGCTCGACGAGATCCGCGCCCAGGGCGTCGCCCTGATTAATATCGGCGCCAACCGTCACGTCGTCGCGCACAACATCCGGTCGGCCGATCCGTTCACGAAGGACGATGCCCAAAAACTGAGCGAGGGCCGCGGCTACACCCTCAGCCAGACCTTTCGCTCCCGCATCGACACCACCGCCGGCACACTGCTCTCAAGCGCAACGCCGGCGCAGATCATGGAACGCCGCGCCAAGGCGCTTGAAAGCGCATCGGCTGCCGCGCCGCGCGCCGCGGTGAAGTAGAAGCACTTTCGATACACACCCTCTCAACGGGCCTCCGGCATTCTGCCGCGAGGCCCGTTCTTTGCTGGATGGCGCGATGGCGCGAGGCTCCGGACGGCTGGCAGAAAATCGCCAGGCATTCGGACGCGCCCTTCGACCCCACCCGAGCCAGCGAGGGAAGGGGTGTAAGGCAGATACGGGGAAGAAGAGGATCGCGGCTCTCGCCGGTTTTGGCAGCGGCACGACCGTGCACTTGATACGACGTCAGATCAGTGGATCGTTGCCGAGCTTGGCCGCGGCAATTCGAACCGCAGGAACTTGTCGAACAGCGGCGTCTTGCGCAGCTTTGTCTCGTAGATCGGCGCCAGCCGGGACCGCTCTTTGCGTTCGAGAAGCCCCAGCCAAGTAAGCGGCCGGACAAGCCGCGTTGCCAGATAGAACACCGCGTCTTCTTCCGGCGTGCCCCGCTGCGCCGGCAGGATATCGATCGGCAGGCACCAGCCGGCAAAGTCGCGATAATCGACCCAGTCACCCAGCCGGTTCCAGATCACGCCCAGGAAATGGAAGGTATCGGCGTCAGGCATCTCGATCGGCCAGCGCTCGAAATACGCAAAATCAAAGCGCGTGAAAAACGTCTCGAACAGGACCGCCTGCAGGCGGCCGTGATCATCAATCAGCGCCTTGCCGGCCTTCGTCGGCAGCGCCTTGCCTTTGACATGCCGGATGAGCTTCGCGGCGCGCAGCAGTTCATGCAGATAGGCGAGGGGCGGGACGTCGTCTTCGTTCAGGACCTTGTTGATGCGGTAAAGATCTTCCGCCGTGTAGCCCGGCCACTGGAACTGATCGACCGCCCAGACGACAAACTTGCGATTGAACGCGCCGGATTTGGTGAGGCCGATGGCGCCTCCTTCGCCCATATGGCGGAGCGTGATCATCGCTGCCTTGCAGAGCAGGCTGCCGGTGAGCTCGGGCTCGGTCAGCGTGTCGTTCAGAAACAGGCAAGGGCTGATTTGGGAGGGGAGGGTCACGACGGATCCATGGTCGGGCTTCAGAGGAAGACTTCTACGCAACCAACAGCAACAGATGTTCAAGACGCCTCCCTTGTTGATCGCGCCCTACTAGGACTGTCACGGCCCCGCGGCACCAACGGTACTCGGCGAACACATTCACAAGAATGCCGGCCGCCTTACGAGCCGCCAATATCTTAAGGGAACGACGAAAGATCCCAAAGGGGACGTTGGCTAGGCGTGCTTTGACCGATCGAAGATTTCCCTTGTTAGTGAAGAACTGCCGTTGCTGCGCAGCATCAACATGTCGCGACGGTCCAAGCATGAGCGGTCTGCTGACTGTCAATGACCGATCTTCTTTTGGCACACAACCTTTCCACTGGTTCCCAACAGCTTGCTCAGGTCGATGATTGCAGCCGCGACGGAGCGTACGAATCGCCTCAATGTAAGCCCATGATATTCGAATGTCGATTCGCCTTCTTTCGAATGCCGATGAGATGTGTAGATCGTACGATCTTGTGCACTCACCGGCGCCGCAAGTCATAGAGAACGCGACAAAGTCATCCCTGGACACAATCCTTTCCGGTGCAGGCAATGAGACTAGATTCATTCAGAGTGCAGAACTACCGCAATGTTATCGACAGCGGTTGGATCAAAGTCACCGACGTCACAGCATTCGTCGGGCAGAACGAGGCTGGAAAGAGTAACCTGTTCGAAGCCCTCTATTGCCTCAATCCTTACGTTGATGACGCAAAGTACGACTCCGCCGAAGATTGGCCCGTCGATGACTGGAAGGGAAGGCAAGAAGCTGAAGGCAAGCGCGTCTGCGAGGCGTACTTCGCCATGGACGAAGACGACATCGTCTCGCTCTTCGAGTACGCAACGGTCACGACGGACGCCGTCGATGATGATACCGCTGGAGAAGAGAACACCAAAGAAGGCGTAGAACCTGTCGAACTGCCCAAAGAGCTTTCGCTATTCGCTTGGAAGTCGTACGGTTATAGGACTGGCTTTTCCGTCGAAGAGGCCGAAGAACTGGGTTTGGACAAGGCAAAGGTTTCTGCATGGGCCCAGGAGCACCTACCGAAGTTCGTTCTGATCTTTGACTACAACTTCTCCGGTGCGCAGGTTGAATTGGACCAACTCAAGGCCCGTTGGGACAAGGTCGGCCGGGAAAACCGGCATCTGCTTTCGCCTGAAGACCAAACGATACTTATCGTACTCGATCTAGCCGAGATTGACGTTGATGATTTCGTCGAGAAAGGAGCTACTGCAGAAGGTCGCACCATTCGCCAATTCGACAAGCGCTCGGCATCGGCCTATTTGACCCAGCAGTTTCAGAAACTCTGGACGCAGAAGAAGGTCAAATTCGACATCGATATCGACGGTCCGACGTTGAATATCTTTGCCGAAGACGAAGCTATAGGCTTTCCGGTCAGGCTCCATCGTCGCTCCACCGGTTTTCGCTGGTATGTATCTTTTGCGTGGAAGTTCACTCATGCCAGTGATGGCGAGTTCAAGAACTGCATTTTGCTTCTCGAAGAACCGGGCATTCATCTGCACTACACTGGTCAGCGGGATCTGCTACGAGTGTTCGACAACCTGTCCGATGCGAACACCATCTTGTACACAACCCACTTGGCGTCGATGGTTGATCAAGCCAATCCAGAACGCGTCAGAATTGTCGAAACACGCAAGAACCACGTGGCGATCACACACGGTGTTGTCAGCAGTCAACCTGCACCCATGGCCGTCATCGAAGCGGCACTCGGACTGACGCCTGATCTTTCCGGCATGCTTGGCAACAGGAAGGTCTTGATCGTTGAGGGCGGCACGGACGCCCTCATTCTCCAAAAGCTCTCCGGCATCTTGAAGAACGCGGACAAAGTAGGTCTGTCTGATCAGGTCTATCTGTGGCCAGCGCAAACGTCGAGCAAGGCACCGATGTATGCCGCTTTTGCTATTGGTCAACGTTGGGATGCCGGTGTGTTGCTCGATAACGACGACGCCGGACACACAGCGAAACAGAAGATCGACAAAATGGACCTCAAAGCCCTTGCCAAGAATGAAGGCTACGAATTTCGTGTCCTCATGCTGGGCAGTGCTTCTGGGATCAAGAAGACGGATGTCGCTATCGAAGACGTGTTCGGCGATGACTTCTTCAGGGAGTGCGTCAACCGATCATACAGTGTAGCCATCAGGGATGAAGATTTGCCGATTGACGGCTCTGCGCAGATTTCCAAGAGGGTGGAGATCGTTCTCAAGCAACGCCATGGGCGGGAACTGGATAAGAAGATTGTTCTGTCTGAAATGCTGAAGGAATTCGAACTCATGGTCCAAGCCAACGGATCTACCGAAGGGGACAGCCGTCACGGCCGAAAAACTGTTCAAAGCAATCAATAGAATGTTCGGCATAGAGAAGGATTGAGGTTCAAAATAAGCGCGAGTTCTTCCGCGCTGCACAAGCGGTTTCCGCTCTTGGTCGGAGCGGACATTGCTTGCAGTGAGTCGGCACGTCGGCCAGCTTCCGAAATCACTGCCTTGCGTTGATCGCATCGCCAGTCGAGCTATCCCACAAGGATAAGTCGGGCGGTATCGGCTTGACCAGCACGCCAGGGCATCCGACCATGTCCGGTGCCAAGGGTGTTTCGACCATTACCGGCCCTGAGAGTCAGGCCGGTCGAAGTGCACGTTGCTAGATTGATCCCGAACGACGGCCGCTGCACCCTGAAAGCAGAAATTCAGCGCACGACGCGAATGACCCAGGGCGGAAGTTTAGCGACGGCCAACTATAAACGGGTCAAACGGCCGGGCGGCCGAGGTTGCAGACTTCGACTAATCCCCGTTGGCGCCGTGACAACTGCCAAGGAACTAGACCGTAAAAACCTCCGTTTTCTGGCATCGGCTCACTGACAGTAAAGCACCGACACTGAAGCGGGGTTCCATTTATTCGGTATACGGCGTGTAGCTCGAAACCAATTGGCCAACGAATACCCAGCAGTAGGGTTTTTCGCCAGTGGCGTAGCACTCCCCCCCTCGCTTCGACCCTAGACAAACCTGAATTCGTCGTAATCCATCCCCTTGATCGTTCGCATAGCGTCAGAGTAGTGCCCATAGTGGATTGTCCGAAACTCCTATTTTTGCATCTCCGTCGAAAATGCTCCAACGCCGAGCCTTCTTGCCAGAACTCGCTGAACGGATGGGACCAACGCGCTCGGCTCCATCCAACTGGTAACCCGGAGGGATGTCCTTCAGCCAAGTAAGCACTTCTGAAACTCTGCTGTCAGTCACCGGAGCATTGGACAACGTGATCTCAATTGCCTTCAGCTTTACACCTTCGCCGAACGTCGCCGCGAGGTCATCGGGATCGACTTCTCTGGCACTTGTCGGGTCCGCGAGATCCATAAACGTCACCAGCATAGGATAGTGTTTGCGTGGCACGAGTGCCGTCGCGTGCAATCGTTCGAGGCGCGACCACGCAATGTTCACCCCGTCATCCTTCTTGACCTGATCAAAGAAAGCATGGGTTGCAATGTATCTGGGGTGGTCGACTGACTGCCGACTTCTCAAAAGCGCGAACAGATAGCGCCCTGGCGCCACCTCGACGAAAGTTGCCTCGCCACGGTGCGAGCCTGCCCCGGTCGTCCCGCGGCCGGGGATCATGTGTTGTGTCCATACTCGGACCTCAACTGTCGCAGACCCGCGCTTGGACCCGTCCGGTGTGTCAACCACCAAGGTCAGGGTCTGGTGCCAAGTGTAGGTCAGACCATAGAACGTGTAGTAGATGCCGACAGCTGCAGCGCAAGCGATGGCTCCGACCCATACATACCGCTTCATTGCAAACTCCAGTCAGCCACGTAACCCTCGCTGCAAGACGATATGCAACCGCTTCTTCGGTCCAAGCCTGTTATCCGCCGACGAGCCAGCATCAATACCCCGACCCTGCATTTTTGGCGCAACATTGGCGTCAGTACCCGTGCTGGCCTCACGCCAATGCGCACATGACTCCATTCCCTTTCAGTCCAATCACCGAGAGTAGGCGGTGCAAGTTCGCTATGCTAAATGGACCGAGTTCCGAAACTGGGAGTTTCGTTGATCGGACGGTGATCGGCCAGAACATTAACTATGTCGCCTCCTGGCCCATCGCGTCAGCGCCTCGGATATCGACGAGCGCCTTACTCCGAAAGCCGACAGTCCAGCCGTCTTCAGATCAACCCGACCAAATCACGCAGCAATGGTCCGCGATTAGGAGAGCTGCGGTCGAGGGGCTTTGAAAGAGGCGGTAGTGAGTTTGGTTGAAGCCGATGTCGGCTTCTCTGCGGAGCCGAATAGCAAACTCCGCGCCCTGCTCGGTTTCCAGAAGATACATTATCACTTCATGATTTTGCCGCGTTAAAACAGTCGGTTAGCACCCTGCTTCCCAGCTGCCCTCGTTCAGAGCATTGGCTCATTCCTGGCCATGACTGCGGTGGATTGCGCACACCTTTCGCCTTTCATCTCCTCAGATCTGATCCCGCTTGAGCGGTCTTTCCGATGATGCCGAGCGTGCGCCGGCGCGCGTGCGCTTCAAGGGCTAAAGCCCTCGGCTTTCGGCTTCGCCGGCCGCCTCCCCCGGATCGCGTCCGGGGTCGGTTCCGCGCCCGCTTTCACCCCGTCGCCTCGCTTTCGGCATCGAGACCGCCTCCCGCGGGCTCAAACCGAAACGAGGAGATGAACATGACTGCTAGATCACGCACACCCAAACCCTGCCGCGACATCCATGCGGAAATCACCAATCAGCTCATCACGGCCATCGAAGCCGATCCCGGCAAACCGTCACTGCCCTGGCGCCGGTCTTCCGCGCCGCTCTTCATGCCGGAGAATGCGCTGACCAAGAAGCTCTACAATGGCATCAACATCGTCAGCCTTTGGGTTTCGGCCGAGGTGCAGGGCTACGCCGCTCCAGTCTGGGCCACCTACCGCCAGTGGTCAGAACTCGGTTGTCAGGTCCGCAAGGGCGAGAAATCCTCTCTCGTCGTCTTCTACAAGGAGTACGAGACCGATCCTGAATCCCGACAAGACCAAACGGATGATGGCAAGCGCCGTGTCGCGCGCGCCTCCTACGTCTTCAACGCCAGCCAGGTCGACGGCTACGAGTTGCCAGCCGAGCCCGAACCGCTCGGTCCGATCGATCGCATCGCTGCCGCTGACCGCTTCGTGTCTCAGACCGGTGCCAAGATCGAGCATGGCGGCGATCGTGCCTTCTATCGCCTATCGAGCGATCACATCCAGATGCCATCAGAAGATCTGTTCTGCGGCACCGAGAACCTGTCACGTTCGGAGAGCTATTACGCCGTCTTGGTTCATGAGCTGACCCACTGGTCGGGTGCCGAGCATCGTCTTGACCGCCAGTTCGGCAAGCGCTTCGGCGATGCCGCTTACGCCGCCGAGGAACTTGTTGCCGAGATCGGTGCTGCGTTCCTGTGTGCCGAGCTTGGCATCACCGAGGACACCCCGCGTGCCGATCATGCGCAATACCTCGCGCAGTGGCTGCAGCTTCTTAAGGACGACAGCCGTGCAATCTTCACCGCGGCCGCCAAGGCGTCAGAGGCCGTGGCCTATCTCAGAAAACTCCAAGCGGGCGCTTAGGCGCCCCGTCATCTTGCTCCATCGCTCGTGAGACTCGGTGTGGTCTCGACACGACACCGGCCAACAGTTTCGCTCAGATTTGCCCGTCAATCTGGTCGCCAGTTGGTCGCCACAGAAGTTGAAGCACCGATATACTCAGCCAAGCAAATATATAAATCATTGATTTTATAATGTTTTTTGGTACCGCCTCCCTGGATTGAACAGGGGACCTCTAGATCCACAATCTAGCGCTCTAACCAACTGAGCTAAGGCGGCTACTGTCTCGGCGCGGCCAACCGGTGGCTGTCGCCTGCGCCGGTGCGCATCGACCGCGCACCATCAGGAGGGTGGATTTAGACGATCGAGACGCTGCCTGCAAGCCCGCCGCGTACCGATCTGAGATGTCTGGCTAATGCAGGCCCTTTTGATCAGATGGCCCCATGCCGCCATCCAACAAATTGACCGACCTCATCCGCGCGACACATCCAGTCCCGGCCAGCAGGCCGGAAAACCTTTCGCCGGACCGGAACATGGTTTAGAGCAACCTGCAGCTGTCCGGCGTCCGGATTGATCGCGCCGGGTGCGGGCACCGGGCGCAAAACTCTTGGCAGCGGGGATATGGTATAGTCGCAAGGTCCCGGGGTACGGTTGTCGCCGTCGCGCTTGCCCGATGATCGCACACCGCCGCCACCCGAACCGCGTTCGTCTTGACGGTGAACCCGGACAATCGGCCCCAGCGGCCGGGCGGGTGAGTTAATCTAAGGGCCTCGGCGCCGACCGGACCGAAACTGAAACGCCGAAACTGAAACGCCGAATCTAAAATCATGACGACGACGTGGCTGTAACGATGCTGAACGCTGTGACTGACATCGACAAGCCTGCCTTCGTCATCCGGCTGGACGGCCCCGAATTGCTCGACGCCAATGCCGCGGCGCGTGACCTGTGGGGCATCGCCAGCGCAACCGAACTGCCATTCGCCATCGACGCGAATATGCCAGCCTTGCGTGACATTCTGAGCGAGGCCCAAGCCGCGGCGCCAAACGCCACCACATCACGCCCCGAGCTGCACCAGCACCTGGTCTTCTGGACGCACCGCGGCGCCCAGCGCCTTGCTAGCCATTACCAATTGTCTCAAGACGGCGCCAACGTCATCGTCATTATCGAGGACGCCGTCGCGCCGAACCAATCCACGCCCGCCCCAGTAACGCCCGCCCGAGCGGTGCCAGCCCCAGCGATGCCCGCCACGGACGAGGCCGCAATCGAACCCGCTGACCCGGCGCCAACGCCAACCAATGCCCTCGACCTGCGCACCATGGCGCACGAACTGCGCACCCCCATCGGCGCCGTGATCGCCCTTGCCGATATGATCGACCAGGAGCCCTTCGGCTCACTCGGCGACCCGAGATACCGCGAATACGCCCGCGATATTCGCGACAGCGCCCACCTCGCCCTCAACATCGTTGCAGCAGCCCTCGAACGCGATGAAGGCGAAGAAGGCATCCTCCTCGGCGGCAACCGCGAGCTTGACCTCGAAGCGCTTCTCCACAAGGCCCGCCGCGCCCTGCGCCTGAATGCCCGCTCGGCGGGGCTCGCAATCGACATCCAAACACCGCCCGACATGCCGCACCTCCTGGCCAATGCCCCGGGCCTCAACCAGATCCTGCTCAATCTGATCGCGAACGCGATCAAATTTACCCCGCCCGGCGGCCACATCTCTCTCGCCGCCGCGCCAACGCCGTCCGGCGGGCTCGAAATCTTCGTAACCGACACCGGCATCGGCATGACCGAGTACGAGACCAGCGTGCTCGTCGAGCCGACAACGACATCCGAAAACAGCCGGACAGTGCAGTCAGGCCAACGAACGACCGAAGCAGACCCGCCAACCCCGCCCCAGGCAGACGCCTCATCGCCTCCGGCCGCCCCGGCGCCCAACACCGTCGACCCGCAATCGGCTTTAGAAAAGCCGCGCCACCGCGGCATCGGTTTCACCCTGGTCCGCCGTCTCGCAGCAGCAATGGGCGCAACGCTCACCGTCACGTCTCAGCGCGGCGTCGGCACGCGTGTCGCCGTCACCTTCCCCGCGTCCCACGTGATCCCGAAACCCCAGACAGGGGATAACAGCTAACCGATGCTGCCCCCGCCACCCCCCAATCGCTGGGCCACCCTGCGCTTCTGGCGCCGCCCGTCGACCGTCCGGGTCGGCACCCTGGGCTCCGGCGTCTCCGGCCTCGGCTGGCTGAGCCTCCCGATTGTCATCGTCATCGCCGCCATCCTGATGCCAATTGCCGCCATGCTGGTCCTCTCCATCACCGGCGGCGATGCCAATTGGGGCCACCTCTGGCGCAACGTCCTGCCGCGCTCCATCACGACACCGTAACGCTCGCCTTGGGCGTCGCGCTGATGACAAGCATCGTCGGTTGTCTGACCGCCTGGCTGGTCACTATGCACGAGTTTCCCGGCCGCGCCCTCCTCGACCGCCTTCTCGTGCTCCCCCTCGCGATCCCGACCTACATCGTCGCCTATTGCTACGTTGAGGTATTCGACTATTCCGGCCCCCTCCAGCAAACGCTGCGCTGGCTCATCGGCGCCGAGACCAGCCGCGACTATTGGTTTCCCGACATTCGTTCGATGGGCGGCGCCATCTTCGTGATCTCCGCCGTCCTCTACCCCTACGTCTACCTCTCCGCCCGCGCGAGTTTCATCCAGCAATCGGGCCGCGCTCTCGAGGTCGCCCGCACCCTCGGCCATTCCGAGCTGGCCGTCTTCTGGTCCGTCGCCATCCCCCTCGCCCGCCCCGCGCTGATCGCCGGCACCGCACTCGCCATGATGGAGTGTCTGAACGACCTCGGCGCCGTCGAATACCTCGGCATCGAAACGCTCGCGGTCACGATTTATTCGACATGGATTCAGCGCTCCAGTCTCGGCGGCGCAGCCCAGATCGCGACCATCATGCTGGTGTTCGTGTTCGCGCTGTTCTCGATGGAACAGGCCTCGCGCGGCGGCGCGCGCTATGTCGGCGCCGGCGGCAAGGCGCCGCCCATCGAGTTCTCGAAGCTGACCGGCTGGCGCGGCCTTGCAGCAGCTGTCGCCTGCGCAGTGCCCGTGATCTTCGGCTTCGTCATCCCCGTCGCCGTCCTCCTCGACAATATCATTATTGTCGGCCTGGCAGACGTCCGCGCAAGTTTCCTCACGGCCTTGCGCAATTCCCTCACCCTCGCAGCCATTTCAGCCCTTCTCGCGGTTGCCATCGGCTGCATCCTGGCCTACGCCCAGCGCATCTCCTCCAGCGCCAACGTCCGCGCCACCGTGCGCATCGCAGCCCTTGGCTACGCCATCCCCGGCACGGTCCTCGGACTGGGTCTCCTCACCCCACTCGCCGGCTTCGACAACATCATCAGCGCCTGGTCCCGGGATCTGTTCGGCGTCTCCAGCGGCCAGATTTTCGCCGGCACGATGTTCACCCTCGTCCTCGCCTACCTGATCCGCTACCTCGCCGTCGCACTCGGCGCCATCGACGCCGGCTTCCAGCGGATCTCACCGAACCTCGACGCCGCCGCCCGCACGCAAGGCGAAACGGCACTGACCATTCTCTGGCGGGTCCATCTGCCGATCCTCCTGCCCGTCCTTGGTGCGGCAGGATTGATGGTCTTTGTCGACACCATGAAGGAACTCCCCGCCACGCTCCTCCTGCGGCCCTTCAATTTCGAGACGCTGGCAACCGAGGTCTACAATCGCGCCAGCCTCGCCGAATTCGAGGAAGCCTCCCTTGCTGCCCTCGCAATCCTGGCAGCGGGCCTCGCCCCGGTCCTGATCTTGCACCGCACGATGGCCGGCCGCCCGCAACGCCGCAGCAACCGTCGCCCAAAAAACTCACCCCCTTCATAACATCGCCCGAATTGGCGACGCCCCCGCGACAGCTCTTGCGTAAATCGCGCGAATAACACAGCTCCTAGGACATCCGTTTAGCGATCAGCCCGCGTCCGTCGGGCCGATGTCGCTTGGCCAAGGAGGTTTGACGCATGCCGCCACGCTTGAGCCTTTCAATATTGGCAGGCGTTCTGGGCGTTGTGTTTCTGGGCGTTGCGCTCCTGTCCGCCACGCCGGCAGCCGCCATGTGTGAGCCCGGCGACTTCGTCTGTCGGAAATTCTCCAACTCCGCCGAAACGAAACGCCAAAGCAGCAGCCGCTCGCAAAGCCGCGCCAGATCGGCGCCCCGTGCGAAAACCCGCACCACCGCCCCGGTTGTGGCGAAGGCGCCCGTGCCCGAAGAGCTCCCGGAGACCGAAAACCCGGTCCGCACGACCATGGCCGGGCCGATCGTCCTGTCACCGGCTCCAGTCCAGGTCACCACCCTTTCCCCCGGCAGCATCGAGGAGGCGCCAAAGGACCTCTCGACGCTCGTCTTCGGATCAAACGACCGCATTGAATCGGCAACCGCCGTTTGTCAGGCCGCAAAGCACTCGCTGCGCCGCGTCGACTGCACCCTCGCCATGCATCGCCTGGCGTTGACCAGCGGCATCGGCAACGGCTGCCTGGCAACCCTCAAGGTGCGCGCTATCGAGCTTGCAAAGGACGCATCCGGGCGCTGGCGTCATGAAGAGGCAATCGCGCTGTGCGGCGGCCGCCTGATCCGCGAAACCGAGTTTTTCCCGGTCGCCGTTAACGGCCAGCCGCAGTTCGCCCTGCGCGAGCGTTACGAGATGATCGGCGGCAATCAGGACTGCGCCGCGCCCTATCTCGCAACCCGCCGCCCCCTCGATCGCGAATTCATGCCGTTGGGCCACGAACGCACCCAGCAACTGAGCTGCGGCACCGTCACCGCACGTTGAGCTTGAGCCCCCGGCGCGGCCCATGCCGCGAACGGGGGCCGCAACCTGGGCCGCAACGGACACCACGGACCGATCACTCAGCCCCACCGACACGCCACAACGGCTTCTCCCCGCGCTCAACCCGCAGGAAGTTGTCGAACGCGTTTCTGAACCGCGCTGTGTGATTGTCCGACGTCGGCCCCGCGAAGTGCGCGGTCAACAACACGTTGTCCAGACCAAACAGCGGATTGTCCGCCGGCGGTGGCTCCTGGTCGAACACATCAAGTCCCGCGCCGAAGATCTTGCCGGCCGCCAGATGCGCATAGAGCGCCCTTTCGTCGATCACCGGTCCGCGCGCCGTGTTCACCAGGATCGCGTGAGGTTGCATCTCCTCCAGTTCGGCCTTGCCGATCATATGCCGCGTCGTCTCGTCCAGCGGCACATGCAGCGAGATGAAATCGCTGTCGCGCAGGATCTCGCGCAGCACCCGGAACTTCACGCCGAGCTGATCTTCTTCGTCCTCGCTCAGCCGGCGGATGTCATAGTACGTCACGTTCATGCCGAACGCTTTCGCCAGCCGCGCCGTCTTCTTCCCGATGTTCCCGAGCCCCACGATCCCAAGCGTCTTGTTGGCGAGTTCATACATCACCGGCGCCGGCCCATTGCCCCGCCAGCGCCCGCCCTTGACGTTCTCGTGCTGCCACACGACCCGGCGCGCCACCGTCAGCATCAGCATGATCGCGTGCTCCGAAACCGAGATCGCGTTGGCCCCGCCATTGTTGCACACCGGCACACCGGCAGCCCGCGCCGCCTCCGTGTCGACCGCATCGAAACCGGCACTCAAAAGCTGGATCAGCTTGAGCTTCGGCGCCTTGGCATGAAACGCCGGCCCGACATCGACATTCGGATAGCAGGCAAAGTAGGACGCATCCGCCAGATGCGCTTCAATCACCGGATCACCGGCCTCAGCGACGATGGTCTCAAAACCTGTCGGCGCCATGCCCTTGGCAAGGTCGATGACTTTGGCGGACGGACAGGCAACGATGATCTTCGGGCTCATGAATTTTGCGCTCCTTCGGTGGCCAGCCGGCAGCGCACTGCGAGAGAAGCGTGTCCGGCATCATGCCCCCGTTTAATCCCGCGCCCGCGCTGAAGCGCAAGTCGCTCCGCTGATAATCAGCCTCCTGGTCGCATTAACCTTTTGTGCTGCGTCATTTTTCGCTAACGAGAAGCCTCCCGCATAGCCAGGAAGCCCAGGAGATCGCCATCATGCCTCTGACTGACCAGACCCGCGAGAAACTGCGCAGCGTAAGTACGGCGACGATTTCGACGGCGCTCTTCAAACGTGGCCTGCGCAATCAGATGCTCCAGGGCGTCACGCCCCTTGATCCCGGTAAACCGACGATGGTCGGGGAAGCCTTCACGCTGCGCTACATCCCCGCCCGCGAGGACCTGAACCCCATCACCGTCTTCCAGGACCGCGCCCATCCCCAGCGCAAGGCCGTTGAGGAATGCCCCCCCGGCGCCGTCTTCGTGATCGACAGCCGCAAGGACCCCCGCGCCGCCTCCGCCGGCTCCATCCTCGTCACCCGCCTCATGAAGCGCGGCGTCGCCGGCATCGTCACCGACGGCGGCTTTCGCGATGCCGGCGAGATTGCCGGCCTCGACATTCCCGCCTTCCACAACCGCCCGTCCGCGCCAACCAACCTCACCGTCCACCAGGCCCTCGACATCAACGTACCGATCGGCTGCGGTGATGCTCCCGTTTTCCCCGGCGACGTCATGGTCGGCGACTTCGACGGCGTCATCTGCATTCCCGCCCACCTCGCCGACGAGATCGCCGCTGAAGCGGTTGAAATGACCGCCTTCGAGGACTTCGTCACCGAAAAGGTCAACGAAGGCCGCTCCATCCTCGGCCTCTATCCCGCGACCGATGATCAGACCAAGATCGACTTCGAGGCATGGCGCAAAGCCAACGGCCGCTGACCATCACTCTCTAACCGAGACCACCGCCGCACATCTCCAACCGTTAAGGAACCCGATGGCAGCCCCGCTCTCCCACATTCGCGTCCTGGACCTCTCCCGCATTCTCGCAGGTCCGCTTGCCACCCAGTTCCTCGCCGACATGGGCGCCGAGGTCATCAAGGTCGAGCGGCCCGGCACCGGCGACGACACCCGCGGCTGGGGCCCACCCTTCGCCATCGACCCGAGACGACGATGACCCCGGCCTCTCCGCCTATTTCATGTGCTGCAACCGCGGCAAGAAATCCGTCGCCATCGACATGGCCTCCCCCGACGGCCAGGATCTGATCCGCAAACTCGCCACCGAGGTCGACGTCGTCGTCGAAAACTTCAAGGTTGGCGGACTCGCCAAATACGGTCTCGACTACGAGACGCTCAAAAAGGCCAATCCCGCCCTGATCTATTGCTCGATCACCGGCTTCGGACAGGACGGCCCCTATGCGCACCGCGCCGGCTACGATTTCCTGCTGCAGGGCATGGGCGGTCTGATGAGCATCACCGGCGAACCCAACGCGACAACGCCAGACGGCCACCACGTCGGCGGCCCCGTCAAGGTCGGCGTCGCGATCTGCGATGAGGTCACCGGCATGAACGCCTGCGCCGCCATCCTCACCGCCATAATCCGCCGTGACAAGACCGGCGAAGGCGCCCACATCGACGTCGCGCTTTTGGATTCAACCGTTGCAGCCCTCGTCAATCAGGCCTCGACCCACCTCGTCGACGGCTCTGTGCCGGAACGCATGGGCAACGCCCACCCGACCGTCGCCCCCTACAACGCCTTCCCGACCCAGGATGGCCACATCATCCTCGCCTGCGGCAACGACGGCCAGTTCCAGCGCTTCTGCAAGGTCGCCGGCATCGCGGAGATCGCCGAAGACCCCCGCTTCCGCACCAACCCGGACCGCATTCGCAACCGCGACGCCTGGATGCCGATCCTCGAAGAAGCCTTCCGTTCAAAACCGTCCGCCTGGTGGATCGAAAACCTCGAATCCGCCGGCGTCCCGTGCGGCCCGATCAACCGGATCGACCAGGTCTTCGCCGACCCCCACATCCAGCACCGCCGAATGCGCCGCGAACTTGCCGAACCGACGCTCGGCCACGTCGCCGTCACCGCCAACCCTGTCCGCATGACCGGCCACGACACCACGGCACCGAAAGCCCCCCCGCGCCTTGGCGCCGATACCGCCGCTGTGCTTGGCGAGATTCTCGAACTCGACGCCAACGACCTCGCCAAGCTCGCCCAAAAGGGTATCATCACCGGTAACTGACACCGTACAACGAGACCTTTCAACCGGTCCGGCCGTCGCAAGCGAGGAATGACGCCATGAAGAACGCTGATCTGCGCCAGGCAGCGCTTGCCTATCACGAAGCCGATCCGCCTGGAAAAATCGCGATCCAGCCGACCAAGCCCCTCGCGAACCAGAACGACCTCGCACTTGCCTACTCGCCCGGCGTCGCCCACGCCTGCCTCGCCATTGCCGAGGACAACCAGACTGCCTCGAAATATACCGCCCGCGGCAACCTCGTCGGCGTCATCACCAACGGCACCGCCGTCCTGGGCCTTGGCAACATCGGCCCCCTCGCCTCCAAGCCGGTCATGGAAGGCAAGGGCGTTCTCTTCAAGAAGTTCGCCGGCATCGACTGCTTCGACATCGAAGTCGACGCACTCGAAGTCGACACCTTCGTCAACGCCGTCGCCTGCCTCGAACCCACCTTCGGCGGCATCAACCTCGAGGACATCAAGGCCCCTGAGTGCTTCGAGATCGAGCGCCGCCTGAAGGAGCGCATGTCGATCCCCGTCTTCCACGACGACCAGCACGGCACCGCCATCGTCGTTGCCGCCGGCATCATCAACGGCCTCAAGGTCGTCAACAAGAAGATCGAGGACGTTCGCCTTGTCGCCTCCGGCGCCGGCGCCGCAGCCCTCGCCTGCCTAAACCTCCTCGTCGGCCTCGGCCTCAAACGCGAGAACACCTTCATCTGCGACATCGAAGGCGTCGTCTACGAAGGCCGCAAGGAGCTGATGGACCCCTACAAGGCCCCCTTCGCCCGCGCCACCGACAAGCGCACGCTGGGCGAGGTCATACCCGGTGCCGACGTCTTCCTCGGCCTCTCCGCCGCCGGCGTGCTGAAGCCTGAAATGGTCGCCACCATGGCCCCCAGGCCGCTGATTTTCGCTCTCGCCAACCCGACACCGGAAATCATGCCCGAGGAGGTCCAGGCCGTCCGCGACGATGCCGTCATGGCTTCCGGCCGCACCGACTATCCAAACCAGATCAACAACGTCCTTTGCTTCCCCTTCGTCTTCCGCGGCGCCCTCGATGTCGGCGCGACCCAGATCAACGAGGAGATGAAGAAGGCAGCCGTCCTGGCACTTGCCTCGATCGCGGAAAGCGAAGCCTCCGACATCGTGATGGCGGCCTACGGCGAGGAAAACCTGGTCTTCGGGCCCAACTACATCATCCCGAAACCCTTCGATCCGCGCCTCATCTTCGAGATCGCGCCAGCCGTCGCCCGCGCCGCAATGGAAAGCGGCGTCGCCACGCGCCCGATCGAGGACTTCCGCGCCTATCGCGAAAAGCTCTCAGCCTTCGTCTACCAGTCAGGCTTCCTCATGAAGCCGGTCTTCGACCAGGCCCGCCGTGCCAACGAGATCGCGCCCAAGCGCATCGTCTTCGCCGAAGGTGAGCACCCCTACGTCCTTCAAGCCGCCCAGCAGGTCGTCACCGAAGGCATCGCCCGGCCGATCCTGATCGGCGAAACCGACAACATAAAGCACTGGATCAAGCACCTCGGCCTGAGGATCCGCGTCGGCGACGAAGTCGATGTCTTCGACCCCGCAATCGATCCGCGCGCACCCGTCCTCGTCGATGAATATCTCCGCCTCGTCGAGCGCCTCGGCGTGCCCCCGAGCCACGCCCGCCGCGTCATCGCCAACGGCGCCACCGTCGTCGCCGGCCTCCTCCTGCGCCGCGGTGATGCCGACGCCATGATCTGCGGCGCGGTCGGGCGTTACCTCGCCCACCTGCGCCACATCCAACAGGTCATCGGCAAGGCGCACGACGCGCGTGGCATCGCCTCGCTGTCCGGCATCATCCTGCCGAACGGCCCCCTGTTCATCGCCGACAGTCACGTCAACGAGAACCCCACCGTCGAGGAACTGACCGAGATCACGCTGATGTCGGCGGAGCAGATCAGCCGCTTCGGCATCGAACCAAAGATCGCCCTCGTCTCTCACTCGAACTTCGGCACCCGTGACAGTGAGACGGCGCGCAAGATGCGCGACGTGCGCACGCGTGTCCTGGCGCGCGCTCCGAACCTGGAAATCGAAGGCGAGATGCATGCCGATTCCGCCATCTCCCCCTTCATTCGCGAGAACAACTTCCTGAATTCCCGCCTCACCGGCCGCGCCAACCTGCTGATCATGCCGACCCTCGATGCAGCGCACATCTCCTACACGCTGCTCCGCTCGGTCAACCGCGCCATCGCCATCGGCCCGATGCTGCTCGGCACCGCATACCCGGCCCACATCGTCACCACATCGGCGACCGTGCGCTCACTTCTGAACATGTCGGCTATCTCCGTCGCCGAGGCCGCCCGCGACGAACTGGAGCAGAACGGCTGACCGGTAACGGTTCAGGTCAGGGTGAGCTGGAACCACGCCTGCCCTGAACCATCATCACGGTCTCAGCCCTTGATCGCCGGCACAAAGCCAGCCGCCGCTGCATCGGCCTCGCTACAGAACCAGCGTTCGCCGCGAGACCGGCGCACACGCACCTGGCTGTAGTCCGGCGCCCAGGGCACGACGTACGTTTTCGCGCGCCGCGTGACCTGTCCCTTGATCGGACACCCGTCCGGCGCCTTGGCTTTCGCCCACGCCCACCGCGCAGCGCGATAGTCCGCCGGCCGCTCGGCCTCGCCCTGCCAGATGCCCCGCCGCGCCGCCCGCGCAGCCTCCTCTTGATCACCATAGGTGCGAAAGAAGAAGCCTTCCGCGAAGGCATAACCCGCACCCACAACCGCCTCCGCCAGGTCCATGCCACCAGCCGTACAGGTCCCCTCAAGGCGCCCCGGCCCCGACCGGGCCAGATCGCGGCACACAACCTCACCCCGGCGCACAAGATCACGCAGCGCCCGCCGCGCGCGCTCGCCACAGCGCCACGCCCGGCCTTTTGGGTCGCGGCAAACCTGCCCCAGTTCAACCGCCTCGACATCACTGAGCCGCACCAGCCAGCCGCCCACATCAAGCGTATCGCCCGATATCGCCCGCGCCCGCCCGCTCACCGTCTCCGGCACGGCCGCCAAGTGACCCGCCGGCGCCTGCGCCGGCAGGGGCGGCTTTAGCCGCCCGACCGACGCCGTCGTGATCGACGAAACACGTGGCCCATCCCCCATCAACCACCAGGCAGCACCGCTGATCCCGATCACACCTGCAACGACAGCAGCAAAGCCCGCCACCCGCACCACATCGCCCCGCGCAAAGCCAGCCTTGCCCCAGGAACCACCTTGTCGACGTCCCCGCGCAACAATGCCGCGCGCCCACGGCGCAAGCGCAATCCCGAGCAACACAAGCGCCACAAGTCCGGCAAGCACCGCCGACCAATTGTCACCAAAACCCCTGATCTGCATCAGCGATGACGCCCCCGCCAGCATCGCCAGAAACCCGAACAGCCCCGAAATCTTCGCCCGCGTCGAAAGCGCAGGAACACCCACGCGCCACTCCATCCCGATGACCCGTTGAACGAGACCACCGATCCCCGCGACGAAGAGCCGCCAACCGCGCGCAACCAACCGCCAGACAGCACCCGCAGCCGCGCCGATCGCCTTCCCCGCCGCCCCCGCCAGCCGCGCGAGCCGATACCGCGACGCAATAAGCCCATGCCGCCCGGCATCCACGCCCTGCCGGCCCGCTGCCATGCCCTGCCGCCCGGCCTGGCGCGCACCTTCCACCGCAGCTTCACGAATGTCTTCGATCTTCTGGCGGCGCTCTTCCCGGCGCAGCTTCACCGTCGTGCGCACATATTCGTGCCATTCGAAGCCCTGATTGCGCCTCGGCCACCGGATCCATCCGAACATGGACCTCTTCCCCCTCTGAAAAATCCCGCCGCGAAAGCAGCGCCCCTCATTCAATGCCGGCCGCGCGCCACACCTGTACCGTACCGTCCGCCTTGCCCGAGACGATCAACCGTCCACCCGCCCCGAGCGCCACCGCCCGCACCGCCGCACCGGCCGCCCCGAACGTCTGCCGCTCACCGCGCTGCTCACGATCCCACAGCCGGATCGTCCCATCCGCGCTCGCAGAAACAAACTGCCGCCCCCCGCCGACAAACCGCAGCGCCGTGACCCGCCCCTCATGCCCCCGATAGCGCAGCAGCCGCTGCCGCTCCGCCGTCGCATAAAGGCTGATCTCGCCATCCAGCGTACCGATCAGCATCACCTCGCCGTCGGGAGAGAACGCAATCGCCGTTACGAAATCGCGCTGCTTTGGCGTGCGCGCAACCAGGCTCAGGCTCTTTGCTTCCCAGATCCTCACCGTCCGGTCCGCACTCCCTGACGCGATCAGCCCCGCCTGATCCTGAAAGGCCACCGCCAAAACATCGCGCTCATGCCCCTCGAACGTGTGCAGCGCGACGGCCGGTTGCCTCATGTCCCAAAGCGACACCGTCCAATCGCTGGCGCCCGCCAGAAACCGCGTCTCACCGGCAAACGCCAACGCCGTCACGGCCGCCTCGTTTCGCTTGAACGCCTTGAGCCGCATGCCAAGGTTGAGGTTCCACAGCCCGACCCGTCCGTTCTCCTGGCCAACCAGCGCCTGCACGCCACGCACGGCGAGGCTGAACGCCGGCCCTTCCGGCAAATCGATCGCCCGCTTCGCCGCGAACGTCTCTCCATCCCAAACGCGCAGCCAGCCGTCTGCCCCGCTCGTCACCAGAAGCGCCCCGCCCTTCGCAAACGCAACGTGCGACACCCCGCCGGTATGCGCTTCGAATGTGCGCATCAGAAGCGTCGGCTGAGACGTGACCGGCAACACGGAACTCACATCGGAAACATCCCGGCCCTCAGCCGACCCAAAAGGGCGAGCGCCGGAGCGGTTGTAGGCTGGGTCAAAACTCCCCGTTACCACCGGCGCCCGGTCCGGCAGCGGCGGCAGGCGGCTCTCGGCCAGGCGCCGCGCCTCGGCGGCCCGCCATTGCGACAGCGTTCCCTCGAAATTCACGATCAGCGTCGCAACGCCGACAGCAACCGCCAGCCGCGTCCCGATCGCAAACCATGACATCCGGGCGGGCTTGAGGCTTTTCAAAACGAATGGCCGTTGCCATCGGCTCCGAACCCGCACCGGCGCAATCGCCTGAACCGGCTCGACGACAGGATCTTCACGACGAGCCTCGCCCTTGCGATCTTCTTCGCCCTCACCATCCCCCGCACCACGATGACGGGGTCCCCCATCGCCTGCCGCACCAGTGACCTTGACGAAGGCCAACCGCGTAAAGAGCCCCCCGCGCTTGGCTTGGGATACCGCCCCGGCCTGGCTGTCCGCCTCCGCCTCACGATCAACCCGGCCGCCTTCAGTGACGGCATCGGCAGCGGCAGAGGCAGAGGCAGAGGCATCGCCAGCAGCTTTGGCATCGACCTTGACCGTCTCGCGCGGCGATGAACGCACGCCATCGAGAAAATCGACGATCCGCCCCCGCCGCCCCGGCAGATCCGGCGGCGCCATCAAGCCCATCGCCGCACTGTCACCGTCAGTCAGGATCACCGTTTTCGCGAAGTCTTCCTCATCGCCGGCCGCGCCACCGGCCTCCTGCCCGCGCCCGATCGAGGTCGCAAACCACCGCCGCTGCGCCTTCTCTTCCGGTGCCAGCAGATCGCCCCGCCACGCTGCAATGCTTTGCGGCCGCTTCTCGATCTCAAGCCGCAACCCGCGGTCGATCGCCTTCAGGAATCGCGGCCGGTAGGCACCGACCGCCGCCTCCCGCGCACTCACGAACTCGTCCCGCACCACCCGCGATGGCGCGTCCGGCGGCCGTTTGCCTGTCACCGCATGATAGAGCGTCGCCGCCAGCGCATAGATGTCTGTCCAAGGCCCCTGCTGCTTGCCGATCTCGGCATATTGCTCATAGGGACTGTAGCCCGGCTTGACGAGCGCACTGACCGTTCGCGTGAACTGCGCCAGGTCTCCCCGCGCCGCACCGAAATCAATCAGCACCGGCGAGCCGTCACGGCGCACAATGATATTGTCCGGCGCGATATCGCGATGCAGCAGGTCCGCCGCATGAACCACGCTGAGCGCCTCCAGCAGCGGCTCAACCAACCGGTCGAGTTCGCGTTGCCGCGGCGCGCGGCCAAGTTCTTGAAGCCAGCGCTTGAAGCTGTGCCCCTCTTCATATTTCAGAACGATATAGGCGGTGTTGTTCGCCCTGAAATAGCGGTAGACGCGCACGATATTGGGATGGTCGAACCGCGCCAGCACCTGGCCTTCGTCGATGAACCGCTCAAGCCCCCAGTCATAGTCAGGCGCACAGTCTGCCGATCGCGGCACCGCCGTGCGCCGGCCGCGCCGCGCGGCAAAATCAGCCGGGAAATATTCCTTGATCGCAACCAGCCGGTCGAGCGCGATCTCCCGCGCCAGATAGGTGACGCCGAAGCCGCCTGCATCCAGCACCTGCTCGATCCGGAAATCTCCGACCAGCTCCGTGCCGGGCATCAATGTCTCGACGTGACTCATGCTCCCCCGCACTTGCGTCATGCGTCACCCAGCGAACCGACCGGCAGTGCCCAGACCGGCGCTGGAGACCGGCGCTGGCTCGCCTGGCGAGCCCCATTCCGTCCCACGCACCCGCTGATCGGATGAGAATCGCCGCATTCATGCCGAAAGAATGTGGCAAGCCCCCGGCGACTCGTTCGATTATGACCCCATGCCCCCGCTCAAAAAATGTCGACACTGAATTACGCAAGTATTTTCAACGGCTTTTTATCTGACACCAGCTTCTGGCCCGCCCTCGTCGCGTGGCTGGACACCGCTCACATTGATCTCGATTGGCTCGAATCACGGCTGCGCGAATCACCAGCCCTCGTCCTCGCCATCACCGCAACCGTGCTATTCCCGCTCTTGGCCGCCACTGGCTCGCTCCTGCGCCTGGCCTTGCCGGGGTCGCCCTCAACCGTGCCCCATCGCGCCGCCGGCCTGTCTCCGGCACCGCACAACTCAGCTACCCATCAGCGCGCTCTTCTCGAGTTCCAGCGTCATGACTGGATGCCCTTTGAGATCGGCCACGCAATCGTCCGAATCGGCCGCGAGAAGGACAATGAGATCGTGCTCGATCATCCGACCGTCCACCGCTATCACGCCGTCATCGAACGCACCTCCGACGGTGACATCCACATTGCCTACGTCGGCGCACCCGGTGGCAATGTCCTGCGCGTCAACGGGCGCAAAGCAACCCGACATCACCTGACCGGCGGCGAAATACTGGATATCGGGGCAATCAAGTTGCGTTTCACACTAACCGGCGCCTAGTCTGCCGCAACGCGGCAGCAATAAAACTAGGCTGCCAAGTTGCGGCAGCAATCAAGTTAGTCTGCCACAGCGCGGCGGCGATCAAGACAGCCCTATCGACGGCTGCCATCGCCGCGCGGGAACCAGACGCCGAATGCGCGCGTTGATTTTCGGGGGAAACATCAAACCATGCAGGACAAACCGGACAACATGGGCCAAAGCCCGACGCTTCCCGCGCACCGCTTACCGCCGGCCCCGCCATCGCCCCGCCCTGCCATCAAGAGCGCCGCGGAAGCTGCCCGAGAAGCGCGCGGCGGCACCCCCAACGTTCCCCCTGTCGCCCCGCCATCCCCCTCGCCGCAACCAACTGGCCACGCACCCGCTGCGCCTGCAGCCACACCGTCAACACCGAGCGACACCAAGACCCAGCTCATGCGCGGCAACCGCAACATAGCCCGTGGCGAATTCAAGTGTGATCCCGTCGTCGGCTGGCTTGTCGTCGTTGGCGGCAACGGCGTCGGCGCCTATCGTCCTGTTTTCGAAGGCAACAACACGATCGGCCGATCGCATGAAAACCGCATCCCGATCGATTTCGGCGACACCGCCATCTCAGGCCGCGAACAGGCCTATATCCGTTACGATTCCACCGATCGCTCGTTTCTGTTCGTCCCCAACCTCGCCAAGACCAACGTCGTCTCCGTCAACGACACCCGACCGACAGCGGCGGTTCCCCTCGAGGCGATGGATGTGATTACAATGGGCCGAACCCAGCTTGTCTTCGTCCCGTTCTGCGGCCGCGAATTCGACTGGAGCGAACTCGCCTCCCTCGACGGCCGCGACTAGGCGCCGGTCGAGACGGGCGCGTTGAACGCCAACGAAGATAATGGCGTTAGGAGTATGAAAGCAGTGGCCTTCGAGTGTGCATTAAGCGCGACACGCGGGCGCCGCCCCTACCAGGAAGATTCCGCAATCTTCTGGCCGGGCAGCGCCACGTTCACCCACGACCTTCCTCTGCCATCAAACGACCCTGCCCGTCTCGTTGCCATTCTCGCCGATGGCATGGGCGGCCATGCCGGCGGCGCCATCGCCAGCAGGATCGCCTGCCAGACCTGCCTCGAAGGCCTCGCCGGCCTTTTGGATCTCGCACCGTTCCAGGCCGAAGCCGCCGCAACCCATAACCGCTCCGATGCCGCGGCTGAGGAAGACCAGCCGGACAGCCCCCCCGGTGAAACGACGCTGACACGGCCCCCGCGCCCTGCAACAGACGATCTCACCGCCGCCCTTTGCGCAGCCAATGCCGAAATTGGCGCCGAGGCAGCCCGGGACACAAAACTGACCGGCATGGGCACCACCCTGGTCGCCACCGCCTTCACGCCCGAGACCCTCGAGTGGGTCAGCGTCGGCGACAGCCCGCTCTACCTCTATCGCGGCGGCGAAATCGCCCTCTTGAACGAGGATCACTCCCTCGCGCCCGCGCTCGACCAACTCGCACGCGACGGCCACATCACGCCCGAGGCAGCCCTCGCCGACCCCCGCCGCCACATGCTCCGCTCCGCGCTTTCCGGCGAACCCCTCGACCTCGTCGACCGTTGCCGCAAACCGCTCGCCCTTCACCCCGGCGACATCATCATCCTCGCCAGCGACGGCCTCCAAACCCTCGAAACCAGCGAGATCGCCCGCATCATCACGGCCAAAAACACAGCTGCACCGGATGAAATCGCAGCCAGCCTCATCGACGCTGTCGAACAGCGCCGTGAGCCATATCAGGACAACGCCACCGTCATGGTGATCCGCAAACCCGCGTGACCAGCCCTCGCCCAGAGGCGAAAGCGCACACCCACGCCCGCAATCGATCATCTGATTGCCCCGGGCAGGCGATGCGGTTTAACTGCAACCGAATTCCAGCTCTTCTCCTCCGACAGTTCGTCGGGCCTCGATTGGACGGTCCAGACCACTGCCGCCCGGTCGAAACGCACCCATGACTGACACCGAACCTCAACCCGCGGACCGCCGCGAAATTCGTCGCAACGTGGGCCTCCTGGCCGTCTGCCAGGCCCTCTTCATGTGCGTCACGACGATGGCGATCGCCACGACACCGCTGGCCGGTTATGCCCTGCTCGGCGTCGATAAGACCTTCGCCACACTGCCACTCGTGCTCAACCACGTCGGCATCATGACGATGACGATCCCCGCCTCGCTTCTGATGGGCCGGATCGGCCGCCGCGCCGGCTTCACCATCGGCGCCACCCTGGCGATGGGCTCTGGCGCCGTCTCTTTGTTCGCGATTTACGAACAGAGCTTCCTGCTCCTCAACGTCGGCGCGCTGTTGCTTGGCTTCTCGTCGTCGTTTGCTTGGTATTACCGCTTCGCCGCCGCCGATGTTTCCGATGAGGCCTACCGCCCCAAGGCCATCGCGCTCGTCATGGCCGGTGGCGTCGTCGCCGGCATCGTCGGCCCGCAAACGGCCAAATGGGCCCTCCACTGGCTCGACCCCGTCGTCTTCGCCGGCGTCTACCTGATGACCATGATCTTCGCCGGCGCCGCCATTCTCGTCATCCAGGGCATCCGCATCCCGCGCCTGACAAAGGCACAGCTCGCCGAAGGCGGCCGGCCGATGTCCGAGATTATCCGCCAACCCGCCTACATCGTCGCACTGACATCATCGATGTTCGGCTACGGCGTGATGACCCTCGTCATGTCCGCCACCCCGCTCGCCATGCTGGCCTGCGGTTTTCACTTCAACGATAGCGCAACCGTCATCCAAGGCCACGTCATCGGCATGTTCCTGCCGTCGTTCTTTACTGGCCACCTGATCACTCGTTTCGGCGTGCTCAGTATCATTGCAGCCGGCGCCATCATTCAGATGGGCTGCGCGGTCATCAACCTGTCCGGCATCGAGTTCATGCACTTCTTCGCAGCCAACGTCCTCGTCGGCATCGGCTGGAACTTCACCTACGTCGGCGGCTCGACGCTGCTCACAACCACCTATCGCCCTGCCGAGCGCGCCAAAGTGCAGGCAAGCCACGACTTTGTCGTCTACGCCACGACCGCCATATCCGCGGGTCTGTCAGGCATCCTTCAGGCAAAAGTCGGCTGGCAGATCGTCAACATCGCAGCCCTGCCCCTGATGGGCATTGTCTTCATCGCAGCCCTTGCCCTCGCCCGCCACCAGGCCCGCAACGCAGCCACCACCGGCCCCGCCTCAGGCTAACGCCAGCTTCGCGATATCTGGCACCGCCCGCGCCGTTTCCCGGTTGCCCGCAAGCACCTGTTCCAGCGAATAGGCAACCTCAAGCACGAGCGCGTCCGACCCATTCGGCCCAACCACCTGAATACCGAACGGCATCCCCTTGTGGTCCACCCCGCACGGCAGCGAGACCACCGATGGCACCCCCACCGTCAACCCGTAGACGATCGCAAGCCACGTCATATAGGTCGGCATTTTCTCACCATTGATCTCGCCGACCGAGAACTCGGCATGCGGGAAGGGCGACACCGACGCCGTCGGGCAGATCATCACGTCGAAATCCTCGAAGAACTCGAGAAACCGGCGATAGAGCTTGCCCTGTTCGACCTGCGCCCAGGCAACCTCACGCGCCGTAAAGGCAAGTCCGCGTTCCGTGTTGTCGATCACGTTGACGTCGAGCTTCTCGCGATGATTGTCGAGCCGATCCATGTGCGCGCTCGCAAAGTTGATGCCGCGCTGAATCTCGAAGATCTCATGGGCATGGCTCAGGTCAGGCTCAGCCGCACTCGTCGTTGCAAACACACTCTTGAAAGTGTCGGTCTTCTTCTGGAACTGCGCGCGAATTTCGTTGTCGACCGGCGCAATCCCCAGATCCTCGCTGAACGCCACATTGAGGCTTGAGAGATCACACCCCGTCAGCCGGTCCGGAATCCGCATCACATCATCGCTCGAAAACGGATCCCGCTTATCGACATCGATTTGCGCCTTGAGCAAGAGGTGCATGTCGCCAACCGTCCGCCCCATCGGCCCGTTGACGGAAAACGGCGACAGCGGCGTTGCCCGCTCCGGCCCCGGCACCACGCCGGGCGAGGGGCGAAAACCGACAACGCCCGAGAATGCCGCCGGCGTCCGAAGACTGCCGCCATAATCAGATCCTGTCGCCAGCGGCACCTGCCCCAGCGCAAGAGCGACCGCGGAACCGCCCGACGACCCGCCGCACGTCTTCTGCGGATCGAACGGATTGCCCGTTGCCCCATAAACCCGGTTGCGCGTATTCGCCCCCGCCCCGAACTCCGGCGTATTGGTCTTGGCCAGCACGATCGCGCCTTCATCGCGCAGATTGGCGACCGTCGTCTCGTCCTCGTCCGGCACATGATCTTCGAAAATCAGCGACCCCCACGTCGTCCTGAGCCCGGCCGTCGCCTGCAGGTCCTTGACCCCGATCGGCAGCCCGTGGAGCAGGCCCAGCGGCTCTCCATGCACGACAGCCCGCTCGGCATCGCGCGCAACCTCCAGCGCAGCCTCCGCATCCATCGCGACGATCGCGTTCACCGCGCCGTTCGTCGCCTCGATGCGCTTGATGCAGCTCTCGACGAGTTCAACCGGCGACAGTTGTTTCGCTGAAATCATCCGGCGCGCCTCGACGGCGGAAAGATCACACGGCTCCGACATGTTGCCTCCCAGGCAGATCCATTACTGACGCTGCACGCAGCGCACGATTTGAAAACTCATTCATTCAGTCGAACCGGCACGCCGCGACCAGTTCATCGGCCCGCGCCCGCACATCAGCCACCGAACGTCCCGGTGAATAAAGCGCGCCGCCAATTCCAAACCCACTCGCCCCCGCGCCAAGATAGTCCAGAACGTTGCCAGCCGACACACCGCCGACCGGCATCAACAGCGTTTCTGGCGGAAACACAGCCCGCCACGCCTTCACCACCGCTGGCGGCAAGGCTTCGCCAGGAAACATCTTGAGCCCGTCCGCCCCCGCCGCCAACGCCGCGAACCCCTCACTCGGCGTCGCTACGCCTGGCACACAGATAAGACCGTTGCCGCGCGCCGTCTTGATGATCTGGGCGTCCGAGTGCGGCATCACAATAAGCCGTCCCCCCGCCCCTTTCACCGCGACGACCTGCTCCGGCGTCATCACCGTTCCCGCGCCAATCAGCACGTCCTCACCGAACGCCTTGGCAAGGTTTCGGATCGACGCGATCGGCTCTGGCGAATTGAGCGGCACCTCGATGATCCGAAAACCGGCCTCGACCAATGCCTCCCCGATGGGCACCACGTCGTCCGGCTCGACACCCCTGAGGATCGCGATCAGCGGGCACAGAGCCAGCAGATCATCAAGGATCGTATCGCCCGCATCACTCATGGTCTGCGTCCTTCCCTCTCATCTTCTGGGCCGCGCACTCTGCCCCCCGCGTTGCCAACCGGCTCACGCCACCATCCCCGCCTCGCTCGCAATCGCCCAATGCGCCGCAGCAACAATCTCCCCTGCGACCGCCACGATCGTCACACCGGCTTCATCCCCCGCCGCCCGATAGCGCTGAGCCAGCGCCTCCCCCGCGATCAACCGCATCGCTTGGCCCTCTGCGCAACGGGCACTCATCAATTCCGCCCCGATCAGCAGCCCCGAAAGATAACTGGCAACCGCCGCCTCATCGAGCCCGCCGGTCAATACCCGCGTGCGCGCGGAAAAAATCAGGTTCAGAAAATCGCCGCTCCCCGCCCCGGCCTCATGCGCCGCCCGCGCCGCCGCGACACCGCGCGTGAAACCATCCACGTCATGGTCACGCCCGCCAGCAAGGCGTCCAAGAATGGTGTGATCAAGCAGCGCGGCATAGACCTCGCCCGTCATGAATGTGCGAAACCCTGTGATGCGGCCGTTTTCCACCACGATGTGCTTCGAATGCGTCCCGGGAATAAGAAAGACGCCCTCACTCAGCCCCTCCAGGATCATCGCACCGAGAACCTGCGTCTCCTCGCCCCGCATGACATCGGGACCGGAACCGTCCGCCCCGCCCATCGTGTCGATGCCCGGCACGATCCGGATATCCAGCGCCTCAAGCCGATCACTTGAAGCCGCGACCTTCAAAAGCCCGTCCGCGATATCGCCCGGCGCCGCCGGACACCTCAGATACGGCGCCTCCTGCCAGCCCTGCCGCGACCCGATCATGCCCGACATCAACACCGGCAACGCCGGAAATCCGCCATCGCCACGCATCACCGGCTCGCCGAGCAACGCCGCCAGCTCCCCGCTGAGCACCTCGGCGAAGCGGTCCTCGCCGCAGTTGAGAATACCGCGCGCACTCGCCCGCGCGGCGATCACCCCACCCGTCTCATCGAGCGCCTTGAGCCGGAGGCTCGTCGTCCCCCAGTCAACCGATATGAGACGTGCCCTCAAAGCCGGATCACCTTCCCGGGGTTCATGATGTTCTGAGGGTCGAGCGCCGTCTTGATGGTCCGCATCAGTTGGATCTCGACGGGCGATTTGTAGTGCATGTTTTCATCAAGCCGAAGCCGGCCCACACCATGCTCCGCGCTGATCGACCCGCCATGACTGATGACGATGTCATGCACGATCCGGTTGATCGCCTCGCGCTCGGCCCGGTATGCCTCTTTCGTCCAGTCATCCGGCGCCTGCGGATTGAAATGCAGATTGCCGTCACCGACGTGCCCGAACGTGACAAGATTGATCCCCGGATAGGCCGCCTCGAGCGCCCGGCCCGTCTGCTCCAGAAATTCAGGTATCCGCGACACCGGCACCGAAACGTCGTGCTTGATGCTTGGCCCCGCCCGCTTTTGCGCTTCCGCCATGTCTTCGCGCATCTGCCAGAACTTCTTGGCCTGCGCGCCCGACGACGCAATCGCCGCATCCACGATCAAGCCCGCTTCCGCCGCAGCACCCAGCGCATCGGTAAACGGCTCACTGAGCGAACCCGGCTCCCCCTGGCCTGAAACTTCCGCCAGCACGTACCACGGATAGCGTCCCTGGACCGGGTCCTCGCTCCCCTCGATGTGCTCAAGCACAAGGTCGATGACCGATCGCTGCAGAAGTTCGAACCCGGAAACCTGTTCCCCCATCCGCGCTTTCAGGAAGCCCAGAAGCTCCACGCCTTTCTCCGGGCTCTCGATGGCAATCCACGCCGTCTCACTCGCCGTCGGCAGCGGGAACAGTCGGATGACCGCAGCGGTAATGATGCCGAGCGTCCCCTCCGCCCCGATGAACAGGTGCTTGAGGTCATAGCCCGTGTTGTCCTTGCGAAGCCCCCTCAGCCCGTCCCACACCTCACCATTGGCCAGCACCACCTCGAGCCCGAGCACCAACGCCCGCGTATTGCCGTAGCGCAGCACCTGCGTGCCGCCCGCATTGGTCGAGATATTGCCCCCGATCTGGCATGAGCCCTCCGCCCCGAGGCTCAACGGAAACAGCCGGTCATGTTCCTCAGCGATCCGCTGGATCTCCTGCAGGATCACCCCC
Source organism: uncultured Alphaproteobacteria bacterium (assembly GCA_963696075.1). Classification (GTDB taxonomy): domain Bacteria; phylum Pseudomonadota; class Alphaproteobacteria; order Rhizobiales; family Hyphomicrobiaceae; genus CAJQQK01. The sequence continues at coordinate 31,230 of CAVOJD010000012.1, forward strand.
GGCTCCACCGTCATCGTGTCGTTGCCCGTGTCGACCTCGCGCACCTGGTTCATCCGGCTCGTCGAGATGATCACTTCGCTCATCGTCGCATGCGGCTGGCTCGCCCCGGTCAGCCCCGTGTTGCCGCCCTGCGGAACGATTGCCGTCCCCGTCTCGGCGCAGATCTTGACCAGTTCGGCCACCTCCGCCGTCGACTTCGGGCGCAGCAGCAGCGGCACCGCGCCCACCCAGTCATCCCGCCAGCTCGTCACATAGCCCTCGAGTTCCTCCGCCTTCTCGATAAAGCCCCCCGGCCCGACAACCGCCTTCAAACGGTCGAGAACTGACGAATCGATCGGTTTCACGGCACTGAGCGCCTGCGACATGGGAGTGTTCCTCGAGGGAGAAGGTTCATGCTATGGGCGTCCCGCATGGTCCTGCGGAAGCGCCCGCGAAGATACTCGATAAGGAAAACCGAGCCAATGGCAGAGGAGATTGATTTTGAACGTGAACTCGCCGAAATCGGCCGGCCATCCGGCTTCCGCTCTCTCGTCGGCTACAAGACCATCGACTGGCGTGAGGGCTATGGCGAAGTCCTTTTGAAGCTGGAAGCCAAACACATGAACGCCCGCATGATCCCCCACGGCGGGCTTTATATGGCCGTGCTCGATTCCGCGATGGGCCATGCTGCAACCTATTGCCCGGTGCCGGGCAACCATCGCCGCTGCGTCACGATCGGCTTCCAGAACAACTTCCTGGCCCCGGCCGAAGGCGCCTATTTCCGCGCCCGCGCATGGCTTGTCTCCTCCGAGAACCGCATTGCCGTGTGCCGCGGCGAGATCATTGACGCTGTTGGCAAACGCTGCGCCGCAGCCCAGGGCAGCTTCCGCTACATGCGTGGCAGCGAAAACCTCGAAGGCACGCCAATCCCGCCCGCATCGACCTGACGCCGGCGCCGCGGCCGACGGCAAAATCCGCGCAGACCGCGAAAACTGCCGAAAATTTAGGCACCCGCGTCAATCTTGCCAGCCTCACGAGCAACCTAAAGTGTTGTCAGACCTGACAATCCGGTTTGTACTCCGATCGCCATGCTGATATCCATCAGCCTTCTATCATGACCGAGTTCAATGCTGACCCCCGGCATGCTTCGCCGGCCGAACACAGCAAGATCGAAACCCAGTAAGGGAGGAACCTGAATGAAGCGCAGAGATTTCTTGAAGGTCGGCGGCGTTGCCGCCGCTGGTGCCGCCGCCACCACGCTCGCCACGCCGGCGATCGCCCAGGGCAAGAAGGAAATGGTCATCGTCTCCAGCTGGGGCCGTGACTTCCCCGGCCTCGGCACCGGCGCCCAGCGCCTCGCCAAGCGCATCGGCGACCTGACCGAAGGCCGCATCGACGTCAAGTACTTCGCAGCCAACGAGCGCGTCGGCGCCTTTGACGTGTTCGATGAGGTCGCCTCCGGCAACGCCCAGGCCTATCACTCCGCCGACTACTACTGGAAGGGCAAGCACCCCGGTTGGGCCTACTTCACGTCCGTCCCCTTCGGCCTCACCTACACCGAGCACGCCGCCTGGATCAATTACATGGGCGGCCAGGAACTCTGGGACGAACTGGCGGCCGGCTTCGGCCTCAAGTGCCTTGCCTGCGGCAACACCGGCGTCCAGATGGGCGGCTGGTTCAACAAGGAAATCGAGAGCGCCGACGACCTCAAGGGTCTCAAGATGCGCATCCCCGGCCTCGGCGGTGACGTCATGGCCAAGCTCGGCGCCTCTCCCGTCTCCCTTCCCGGCGGCCAGATCTACGAAAACCTCGTCTCCGGCGCCATCGACGCGACCGAGTGGGTTGGCCCGTGGAACGACTATTTCATGAAGTTCTACGAAGCCGCCAAGTTCTACTACTATCCGGGTATGCACGAGCCGGGCGGTCCCCAGTCCTTCGGCATGAACAAGACGTGGTGGGACGGCCTCTCCAAGGTCGACCAGGAAATCATCAAGGCGGCCTGTGAGGCAGAGTTCCTCAACCTCATGGCGGAATACAACGCCAACAACGGTACCTATCTCGCCAAGCTGATCAACGAGCACGGCGTCAAGCTGCGCAAGTTCAACGACGACGTCTATGACGCCTTCGGTGAAGCTTCCGAAGCCGTCTTCGAGACGGCGCAGGCCCACAGCCCGCTCGCCAAGAAAATCCACGAAAGCTTTGCCGCAGCCCGCAAGGACGTCGGCCAGTGGATGAACCTCTCGGACGCCGCCTACTACGCCCAGCGTAACCGCGTCCTCGGCACCCTCTGATAGGGCCGGGCGTGCCGTCGGTCGCGACAGGTACGCCATCAACAATCAGTGCGCCGGAGGCGAGACCCGCTCAGGGTTCCGCCTCCGGCCTCCCCCCAAACCAGACTTCAACCCAGCGTATTCGCAGTGACGCCAACCGGCTGAGCCGCGCATACCGCCTGACATGACGAGCAGAGATGGTGGAGAGCCGTACCCTGGCCGAAACGACCGCACCGCACACCTGGACGACCCAGACCACCCGCGTTTTCGTCTGGTCCATCGTCTTCCTCACCGCTGCTTTCGTTCTGAATTCCTACCTGTCTTTCTGGCAGGACTGGCCGGGGACGCTGCCGCTTCTCACCGGCACCGGCGCAATCGACACGCTGGTCGTTGTCCAGGCCGGCATTTACATCGCAGCCATCGCCCTCGCCGTTGCCCTGGTTGCAGCCGCCCGCGACCGCACACTGCGATCCGACAGCGCCATCCTCAATGCAACCGTCGCCTACATCGTCCGCGCCTGCTACTACGCAGTCCTCCTCGTCGGCCTCGCCGACATGCTCATTTCCTTCCTGCGCGTTGAAAATCTCCTGCCCGCCGTCGTCGGCGCCGACCTTGCCGAGCAGCTTGGCCGCTCCCGCTTCCGCGGCCCCTATGTTCACATGCCCCTGATCCTCGTTGGCATGATCATCGCCGCCTTCAGGCGCGACCTCGGCTTCGTCTGGCTCGCTCTCCTCGTCGTCATCGCCGAGTTGCAGATCGTGATCATGCGCTTCATCTTTGCCTACGAGCAGGCCTTCATGGGCGACCTCGTCCGCTTCTGGTACGCAGCCCTCTTCCTGTTCGCCTCCGCTTATACGCTCCTCGAAGACGGCCACGTCCGTGTCGACGTCGTCTACGCCGGCCTCTCCCAGCGCACCCGCGGCATGATCAATCTCGTCGGCTCGATCCTGCTCGGCATTGTCTTTTGCTGGGTCATCCTGGCCATCGGCATGTGGTCGAAGACAAGCATCATCACCACCGCCATGCGCACCTACGAAGTCTCGCAGTCGGGCTATGGTATGTACGTCAAATACCTGATGGCCGGCTTCCTTGGCGTCTTCAGCGTGACCATGATGATCCAGTTTTCATCCTACGTGCTTGAAAGCCTCGCCGACGTTCGCGGCGACCCCGGCCACCGCGAACCTGCCGGCGACAGTCTCCACTGATGCGACATCGCCCCTTTTGGCAACCGACTGACCGCCACGCCGCCCTCTAGCCACCTGCGAAGACAAACGACCCGCCCATGGAACTCTTCTTCCTCGCCGTCTTGATCCTCACCATGGCGGCTGCTCTCGCCTCGGGCTACCCTGTGGCCTTCGCGCTTCCAGGCTCCGCCATCATCTCGATCACGCTGGCAGCCCTCGCCGGCTGGGCCTTCGCCGGCGACACCTCGGCCTACTTCCACCAGGGCGGCCCGATCGAATGGCTGAGCGCGGGGGTAACGAACTTTCGCGGCATCTACTGGGAAGTCGAACGAGACACCCTGATCGCAATTCCGCTGTTCGTGTTCATGGGCATCATGCTGCAGCGCTCGAAGATCGCTGAAGACTTGCTGATCACGATGGCCCAGCTCTTCGGGCCGATCCCCGGCGGCCTCGGCATCTCCGTCGTATTCGTTGGCGCGCTGCTCGCCGCAACCACCGGCATCCTTGGCGCCACCGTCGTCGCCATGGGCCTCATTTCGCTTCCCGCGATGCTGCGCAACAACTACTCGCAGCCCCTTGCCACCGGCACGATCGCGGCATCCGGCACCCTCGGCCAGATCATCCCGCCCTCGATCGTTCTCATCATTCTTGCTGACCAGCTCGCCTCCGCCGTCGACCAGGCCGGCACCTCGCGCCAGGTCCTCTTCAAGGAGTCGACCGGCAGCCTGTCGATGCCATCGGAATTCGGCGTCGTCTCCACCAGCGCCGGCGACATGTTCCTTGGTGCCCTCGTGCCCGGCCTCGTCCTCGTCGGCCTCTACATGGTCTACATCCTGGTCCTCGCGCTTCTGAGCCCGAAAAGCGCCCCCGCCGTTAAGTTCGAGGGTCAGATGGGCACCGAGTTCGCGATCCGCGTCGCCCTCACGCTGATCCCGCCACTCACCCTGATCTTCGTCGTCCTCGGCTCCATCATCACCGGCGTTGCAACCGTCAACCAGGCCGGCGCCATCGGGGCGGCCGGCGCCATGATCATGGCTGGCTACCGCCTCAAGGAAGGCGAGGCACGTGCCTATTGGCCGGTCACCATCGCCATCATCGGCCTCCTCCTGATCTTCTTCGCCACATCGAACTACCCAACCAACATCAAGGCCGTTCACGAAGACACCGACATCACCGGCATCATCATCGCAGCCATCGGCGTCTTCCTGTTCCTCGCATCCCTCATCTGGAGCGGCTGGCGCACCTTCAAGATCGACGACACCTTGAACGGCGTCATGATCGAGACAGCGAAAACCACCGCGCTCGTCTTCGTCATCCTCCTCGGCGCGGCCATGCTGACCGCCGCCTTCCGCGCTTTCGGCGGCGAGGAACTGGTCCGCGAATTCCTCACCAACCTGCCCGGCGGCTTCTGGGCGCAGTTCGTCATCGTCATGGCCGTCATCTTCGTCCTCGGCTTCTTCCTCGACTTCATCGAGATCGCCGTCGTCGTCGTGCCCATCGTCGCCCCCATCCTTCTGATGGACCCCTCCGCCAACATCACCGCCGTCTGGCTCGGCGTCATGATCGGCCTCAACATCCAGACGTCATTCCTGACGCCCCCCTTCGGCTTCGCCCTCTTCTACCTTCGCGGCGTTGCCCCTGCCGCCGTCAAGACCATCTCGATGTACAAGGGCGTCATCCCCTTCATCTGTCTCCAGCTCATTGCTCTCGTCATCGTCGGCATGACGCCACAGCTCGTGAACTATCTGCCGACCCGCATGTCACTCCTTTCCGAGACATCGCCCCCGCCTTTGAACCCGCGCCTCCAGTACTGCATCGAAAAATATGTCTTCGAGGAATACCGGACGAACGGCGCCGAGATCCGCAAAGCCATAACCGAGGCCCAGGGCCTCGACCTCGGCGCCCTGCCAAGTGGCCTGCGACGTGACCTCTCGGGCAGTTTCGAGAAAGCCGCCAGCGTCTTCGGCCAGCTCGACAAGATCGCTGAAACCGAAAAGGCCCTCGAGCAGGCCTCCACCGGCTACGCGACCTTGCATCGCGAAGTCCGCGCCCTCCAACGGCGCATGACCCGCATCGATCTGGATGTGAAGGCGCTCGAGCAGACCCGCCAGCGCACCCGCGGTGACGATGCCGACGCGACCCGCGCCAAGATCACCCGCCAGATCGAGGAACTGTCCGCCGAGCGCAAGGCTCTTGAAGCCCAGATTCCCGAAAGCTGGACCCCGGAGCATGACGCCTTCGTGAAAATTCAGAAGGCTGACGTCGACGCCCGCCGCCTCTACCGCCGCACCGTCGACGAGGCCTACGCGCCGGTCCAGGAAACAACCAAGGTCCTTGGCGGCCATCAGGGTTATCTGGCCCTTGAAGAAAAGATCAGGTCACTCGAAAGCGTGCTTGCATCGAAACCGCCACAGGAAGCAGCCGAAGTCGTACAGGAAGTCGTTCGCGAAATCCGCGGTGTCGCCGGGACCCGCCAGCTCGCCAGCGCCGTCAACGCCGTCCGCCGCGAACTGCGCCGCAGGAGTGTCGATATCGACAAGGCGAAGGCGGCCTTGACGAAGGCACTAGCCGACTACACCGAGGAAAAAGCCTGGCGCTCTGCCGCCCAGGCGAACGTTCTCCCGGCCTTGCGCACGTACGAGGAAAAAATCCGGCCAACCATCGGCCTTCGCCAACAGCCGCGCCTGCCGCGCGAACAGGCTCTCTATGTCGCAGGATGCTCCTCCGATCACCGCGATATTTCGCTGAGCTTCTGACCCACCCGGCAGGACCCTGGACCGGTTCTCGGATGGCTTTGATGGCGCCGAACGCCCCACCCATGTGATGCCTGCTGCGGCTGGCTTCGCGTGGCGTTGACCATCGTCATCGCCACCCACTACCCTTGGCCGCGATAAACCGAACCAACCACCGGAACCACACCCGTGAAGAACCGCATCACCGGCCGCTCGGCCTTCCTGGCGATCCTCAAGGACGAAGGCATCACACACCTGTTCGGCAACCCCGGCACGACCGAGTTGCCCGTCATGGATGCCCTGAAGGACCATCCGGACATGAACTACGTCCTGGCCCTCCAGGAAGCCCTCGTCGTCGCCATGGCGGACGGCTTCGCGCGCGCCTCCGGACAGTTGGTCGCCTGCAACGTCCACGTCGCCCCCGGCCTCGGCAACGCCATGGGTTCGCTCTATTCCGCCAAGTTCACCGGCACCCCGATGATCCTCACCGCCGGTCAGCAGGAACTCGGCCACGGCCTCACGGAACCGCTGCTCTACGATCCCCTCGTGCCGATCGCCGAACCGCTGGTGAAATGGGCCGTCGAGGTCCACCGCCTCGCAGACCTCCCCCTCATCCTGCGCCGCGCCGCCAAGGTCGCGACCACCCCGCCAACCGGCCCCGTCTTCATCTCGCTGCCCGGCGATATCCTCAACGACGAAGACGGCATCGACCTCGGCGCCTCGACGCGCATCCAAACCCGCGTCCGCCCGGATGACGCCACCGTCAAGGCGCTCGCCGAGCGCATCATCAAGGCCAAAAAGCCCGTTCTCATCGCCGGTGACGAAGTCGTCCAGGCCGACGCCCTCGCCGTCGCGGCCCGCTTTGCCGAGACCGTCGGCGCCGCCGCCTACCAGCAAAGCGTCGGCTGGGGCGCCCACTTCCTCTCCGAGAGCCCGTGCTACGTCGGCTCGCTGTCACGCGACCAGAAACAGGTCCGCGACCTCCTCTCACCATACGACCTCATGATCGCCGTCGGCGGCGATCCCCTGCGCATGTCCGTCTGGTCCGAAGTCGACGCCAAGCCCGACGACCTCCCCGTCGTCCACATCGGCCAGCGCGACTGGGACATCGCCAAGAACTACGCCGTCGAAATGGGCGTCAAAGCCGACGTCGGCGCCACCCTCGACGACCTTGTTCCCGCAATCAAGGCCATCGGCGGCGAGGCGTATGCCAAGGAAGCCGGCGCCCGCGTCGACGCATTGAAATCGTGCAACTGGTCCGCCAAACGCGTCGCCCTCAAGGAAAAGATCCAGCCCAAGGCCGACATCACCCCGATCGACGTCGACTGGCTCTCCCTCGCCATTGCCGAAACGCTTCCCGACAACGGCGTCATCGTCAACGAAAGCCTCACCTCCGGCCGCCACCTGACCGATCTGTGGCCCTACCGCGAACGCTACGACTATCACGCCCTCGCCGCCGGCGGCATCGGCTGGGGCCTGCCCGCCTCGATCGGCGTCGCCATCGCCCAGGCGCCGCGCCCGGTCTGCTGTTTCTCCGGCGACGGCAGCGCCATGTACTCCATCCAGTCGCTCTGGACGGCCGCCAACATGAAGCTGCCCATCACCTTCGTCATCGCCAACAACGGCGGCTACCGCATCATCAAGCAGCGTCTCCTGGCGTTCCACGGCAACGCCCAGTTCATCGGCATGGACTTCCAGGACCCGAGCATTGACTTCTGCGGTCTCGCAACCTCCATGGGCGTCCCCTCCGAGCGCATCGAAGATCCCGGCCAACTGCGCGAAGCGCTCACCAGGTCCTACCAGACGCCCGGCCCGAAACTGCTCGACGTCGTCGTCGATGGAACCGTCTGAGGCAGACCCGTGTCGAAAACGAACTGGGAGAAAGCATCCGACCTGATCTGGCAGCATTGGCAGGCCGGCACCGTCATGGCCGACCTGCCGCCGGACTTGAAGCCAGTGACCCGCGAAGACGGCTACGCCATCCAGTTCCATCTCGACGGCCGCTCGCGTCATCCCCTCGCCGGCTGGAAGATCGCGGCCACCAACGTCGCCGGCCAGGCCCACATCGGCGTCGACGGCCCCTTGGCCGGCCGCATCCTCCCCGAACGGGTCTACGAACCCGGCGCCGAAATCTCCATCACCCACAACCGCATGCGCGTCGCCGAGCCTGAGTTCTGCTTCCGCCTCGCGGGCGATATCCCCCCGCGCGACACCCCCTACACCGTCGCCGAAGTCCTCGAGCTCATCGACACCCTCCACCTCGCCCTCGAATTCCCCAACTCCCGCTTCCACGACTTCGCCACCGTCGGCGGCCCCATGCTGATTGCCGACAACGCCTGCGCCAACGACATCGTCATCGGCCCCGCCGTCGAAGTCCCCTGGCGCCAGATCGATCTCGCCACCCACAAGGTCATCGGCGACGTCAAAGGCCGCAACCACCACGAAGGCTCCGGCTCGGACGTCCTCGGCGACCCCCGCACGGCATTGACCTGGCTCGTCAACGAAGTGACCGGCCTGGGCCTCACCATGCGCGCCAAGGAGGTCGTCTCGACCGGCACCTCAACCGTCCCCTTGCCGATCACCGAGCGCGACGAGATCACTGCGGACTTCGGTGTCCTCGGCACGATTTCTGCCCGCATCGCCGCCGAGCCAACCGACGAGCAGGCCTGATCACGAGCACAGAACATCAGCCTTGCGTTCCCGGACGGCGCACCGCGCCGAGCCGGGATCTTTAGAGGTTGCAGATCAATCAGACGCTTCACGCGCAGTTGCACCTCGAACACGCGGCAAGACCCGAACCGGAGATGATAGAAATGGCCGAGAAAAGCGCGAGCCCCTTCGCCCACGTTCCCTTCACGCCCGACGCAACCGGCCCCGCCGAAGGCATCCGCGTCGTCGACCTCTCGCGCCTCGTTGCCGGCAACATGCTCTCCCTTCAGCTCGCCGACTTCGGCGCCGACGTCATCAAGGTCGAGCCCCCCGAAGGTGACGCGCTGCGCCACTGGAAAGACAACGGCCACTCGATCCACTGGAAGGTCTATGGCCGCAACAAGCGCTCGATCGCCATCAACCTGCGCACCGAGGCCGGCAAGGACGCGCTCCGCAAAATCCTCAAGACCGCCGATGTCATGATCGAGAACTACCGCGCCGGCACGCTCGAAAAGATGGGCCTCGCCCCCGCAGCCCTCCTTGAACTGAACCCCAACCTCATCATCGTCCGCGTCTCGGGCTTCGGCCAGACCGGCCCTTACGCCTCCCACCCAGGCTTCGGCACCCTCGTCGAGGCCATGAGCGGCTTCGCCGCCCGCACCGGCTTCCCCGACCGCGAACCCGTCCTCCCCCCGCTCGCCCTCGCCGACATGATCGCCGGCCTCCAGGGCGCCATGGCCACCATGATGGCACTCCGCGCCCGCGACCGCGGCCAGGCGGCCGGCCAGGTCATCGACCTCTCGCTCCTTGAGCCGATCTTCGGCGTCCTCGGCCCCGACGCCGCCGTCTTCACCCACACCGGCCGCCTCCCGCAACGCTTGGGCTCCGCCTCCAACACCTCAGCACCCCGCAACGTCTACAAATGCGCCGACGGCAAATACGTCGCCATGTCCGGCTCCATGCAGTCGATGGCGATGCGCATCTTCGACGTCATCGGCCGCTCCGACATGAAGGACGACCCGCGCTTTCACTTGAACGCCGAGCGCATCAAGCATCGCGACCTCGTCGACGAAGCCGTAGGCGGCTGGTTCGCCACCAAAACCCGCGACGAAGCGCTTGCCATCATGCGCGACAACGCCGTCACCGTCGGCCCCGTCTACAACACCGACGAAATCGTCCAGGACCCGCACTTCATCGAGCGCGAAATCATCGTCGAGACCGACGACGCTGATCTGGGCACCATCCCGATGCACAACATCACGCCCCGCCTATCCGAAACCCCCGGCAGGTTCCGCCGACCCGCGCCCACCCTTGGCCAACACACCGACGACATCCTGACCGCCGTCGGCTATTCCGAAGCCGAAATCGCCACGCTGCGCGCCGACGGCGTCGCCTCATAAGCGACGAGGCACCACTGAATCCGCAGTCAACGAATGTGCAGCCAACGAACCTGACGAAGCCACGGGAATCCCTGTAGTCTGCGTCCCCGGAAAATGCGCAGCATTTATCCGGGGCCTTTACACATACGCCGCATCTCCACACGCCCCGCGCGTAACCCAACACCACCGCCGTCGCCCAAACGCATCCGCCAAACCGAACCGCCCAGGAGCCCGCCCATGTACCGCTCGATGCTCTACATCCCCACGACCAACGAGCGCTTCCTCGCCAAGGCGAGCGACCGCGGCGCCGACGCTATCATCCTCGACCTTGAAGACAGCATCCCCGCAACCGAAAAAGAGAACGCCCGCCGCGCCCTCCCATCAGCCGTCACGACCTGCCGCAGCGGCGCCTCCGACATCCTCGTCCGCGTCAACCGCCCGATCCGCTGGTGCATCCCCGACGTCGAGGCCGCCGTCAAAGCCGGCGTCGACGCGATCATCCTGCCCAAGGCCGAAAACGCAGCCCACGTCCAACTGATCGCCGAGGCGATCGAGAGCGCCGAGAGCGAGTTCAAGCCCGCCAGCATGGTCAAGCTCCTGGTGATCATCGAAGACCCCGCAGCCGTCATGGACGCCCGCGCCATCATCTCGGCCCACCCCCGCGTGGTCGCCGCCATGGCCGGCGGCGAAGACCTCGCCACCGCGCTCGAAGCCGAACCCACCGCCGAGACGCTGCGCCTGCCGAAACAGTTGGTCCATATGGCCGCCAAGGCCACCGGCCGCTTCTCCCTCGGCCTCTTCGGCACCGTCGCCGACTATTCCGACCAGGACGGCATCAAGGCGCTTGTCGCCGAAGCCCGCCGCCACGGCTTCGACGGCGCAAGCTGCATCCACCCCTCCGTCGTCCCCCTCCTGAACGACGGCTTCTCCCCTTCCGACGCCGACATCACCGAGGCCCGCCGCGTCGTCAAAGCCTTGGAAGACGCCGAAGCCCAAGGCCTCGGCGCCGTCTCCCTCGACGGCCGCATGATCGACAAACCCGTCGCCGACCGCGCAAGACTGCTACTGGCCCGGGCGGGACGCTGGGTTTGAGGGGGAGATTAGATGGTCAGATTGTGAGTTGGGTTGGCCAGGCAATGATCATCTGCACGTCCTGACGTTGGCCTGTGCGCGTACGACGTGAAGGTGATTCTGGTCGGTCGAGAGAGTGGTCCGGTGTTGACCTCGGCCAACCGCAAAAATGAAAGACGAGGGCAATCCTTCGAGCGTCTTCGTGGTCCCGGCCTGTCCGCTTCTTGAGGCCGACCTGACAAAATCTCGTCGCACCTGACGAACGACTCTGACCCAAGGCAGAAGTCATCCGTCTCAAGAATCTTCTCGTACTAACGCTTGATTTACTGCGATTTCTGGCCGAACCGCCCTTTGGGACGCGCCTTACTGGATCGTCAATAATCCATGCCATAATGCCCGCAATGCCGATGCGCTTGGGTTAGGCCTCAATCATGCTCCGGGTTACGCAAAATACCGTTTATTGGCAGTCACTTGGCGGCATATCATTTCTGGTGGCCATCGTCCTAATGGGCGGCCAGGTCGGCGCAACCGACACTCGTTTCTGCGTCGTTCCCGTTCAGGATGGTCACCCCACAGAAAGAGATATTGGCAAGACCTCGCGGCTGCTTTCCACCGTTTTCCAAATCCCCGGGCTACCGGCACCCGTACTTACGCCAGCAAATCGCAAGGGCCAGTGGACGATCAACTCTAATCGCAAGCTCGTTCCCTACGACACACCATTTCCGCACAGCTTTCTCGACAGACGATCGTGGGTGCTCGAACCATGGAGTAGGCGGGTTGTCGGTGTTTCGTTTCGCGATCGCCAAGTCTCAGTGGTTCGCCCTGCTTCTGAGAAATTCGAACTCGTGAAAGCGCCCCCTACGATCAAGTTCATATCTGTAGCGACGCTGCCTCGCCGACGGATCACAATCGCTACCTCTAAAGCTGGCCCCTTTATCGTCGGCTCGGAAAGCCTTCAACCATGGACATTGCCCCTCCGCCTCGGTCTCGATGGCGTTCACAGCGTATGGGATATGCCCTCACTTGCAGCCACACTCATCCGAGACAATTCGAACCGACTCCACGTTCTTGACGATGATGATCGCCTTGTGCAGATCGGCGACATTGACAAGAAGGACTATGGCAACATCTTCGATGATCCGAAACTGGGCGCGGCAATCTTCATGGGCGGCCGGACAGTACTCGCCATAAAGAGGACCGAAGGCGTTCGCGCTTTCACCTCCACTGTTCTGACAAGAAAATCGGGCGGTGCTTCAGTAAGCCTCGATTTCTTTAAATCGAAATTCTTCGGCCAGCTCATAACTTACGATAGCGGTGGATGGTTCGACAGTGACAAGCGGTTGCGGCGCTTCACTTCCAATGGTTTTCAAGACATCCCCGGAGGGACAATTCAATTTGCCTATCCACGGATTGGCATACGCGGTGCGCTGATGGATTTGCCGACATTGGGTGCCATACTGATAAAGTCTGCGAGCGGCCTCCGGTTGTACGATGGTGAAAAGATTGTGGCCGTCCCCGATAGTTCTCCAGAACGGTTGGGAGCGTTCGTATCTGTACATGACCTCAAGTCGATCGGACGTGTACTGGTCCGATCGCAACGCCACCTGTTCGAGTTAACGCCGCAGGGCAAATTGATCTCATTGGACTTGCCATTTCGGATGTCAACCTCCTTGTACTCAGGGATCTTTGATTGGGTGGCATCCAAGGTTGCTCTTTTCGATTCGATGTCCGGCCTTTACGCTGTCAATTCTGATCTTAAGGCGGTTGCGATCGCTGGCGGCGAGGCCGTCGGGAGCAGCTATCCCGGGGCACCTGGCGCCGTTACCATGCCGGGCACCGGGGAACTTCTCTTGCCCGGCAAGCGCGGATTGTTTCTTGCAATCGACCGGCTCAAAAATCGAGATGGTGCCTGCGACACAGAACGAGCACGGCGTGAACCGTTTCCTCGTTCGAGTTTGTGCCTTCGCCCCATTACCGCTTCATCTCTGTCCGCGATTGGCGAAGGCGTTTCTACCGGAGCGGAATTTCCGGATGGCCACGGTGTTCTCCTAGCCAGCAGGAACGGCCTTTTCCGTCTAAATAGCGATGATACGTTGCACAACGTGTCACCTCGAGGGGAAAAGCCCGTGCCTAGGAGCTTCTATCCGCTTCCGTGGCGAGATGAGGTCTTGGCTTTCGGGTGTGACAGCAAGCTCATAAGCGCCAACCTCGACACGATCGGTCTGCCTGGGCTTGTTTCTCGAAAATGTCCTTACCTCATCGCAATGCTACCCTCGTTTAAGTCGGTGGCGATTGCCAGAGGCCGGCCCAACGGCCCGCTTGGAATAATGGAACTGAGCGAGAGCAAGCCGGTCCTCAGACATGTGCGCCCGGCGCTAACGGGTATCGAAACCGTCGTGGACGCACCATGGTTCAATAGCGCATTCGTGCATGCCGTATCGAAGATCAGGCTTCTGTCGAAACATGGAGAGTTAAGCGCGATCCAGTTTGACATCGACGAGAACATCTCGCCGAATCGCAAAGCATCTCAAATTCCGTTGAGAACTTCCAAGTCGTTCAATGTCGTCCCGAGGTTCGAAACCATCTACATGTGGGCTCCGTACCACGGTGGTTGGCTTCGGTTGACAAAAGACTTCCGCCTTTCTCGCCTGATCGGCATGCCGAAGAATTCGAGAATCTATACGATGGTGGATCCCGGTTTCGGAGAAGTTGTTCTCGGCACATCGAAAGGCATATTCGCCTTGGACTCAAAAGGGAACGCACGCCGCATCGGAGAGGCCCGGCGAACGATTAGAGCGTTGGCATTGACCCCTGATCAATCCGGGATACTGGCAGGTGGCGACGACGGCCTCTATCACATCCAGCTCCCAAACCTCGATATTGAGCCTGTTACAAATGGTTCCCAAGCCAGCATTGGAGCTGTCAGATCGTTGGTACCGGTCAAGTATGCCCAGTTTACACTGGTTGAAACATCTCAAGGAACGTTTGAAATTGAAGCCGGTGTAATGAAAGAAGTCTTCGCCTTGTCGGCGAGCTCCGGAACCAGGACACCGCATGTCTTCGAGCGACCGAAGCGGGTTCTGGTCGAGCAGAGCAGTTTTACTGTTCCAGGTCAGCACTCCGCCCAAATCTCTGAACTTCTTCGCAGAGATGCTGACCACAAATGCCAAATGCCGCTTGGACTGAAATAAGTCCCTTGCTGCGACTTCCGCAATTGGCCCATACCAACGACGGCGGACTTTCCGCTTTTGAAGGTCTTGCTGATGTGCCGACACTAAACGCTCGGCCGCCTACGCCATGGCATGAAGGCACGGCACCGACCTGATCGATACCCCCAATCCCAAAAAACGGGGTCGTCAGGGGTGTCCCCTGACCGGGTGCAGGGCAGCGCCCTGCGTCGCGCAGCGAACAGCAACCCAGTCCCTCACCCTCACCCGCCTTCAATCCCCCGCACACAGTCCGCCAAGCTCACCCGCCACGCCGGCAGCCGAACCCCGAACGTCTCAGCCAACCGCGCGCACGAAAGCGTCGCATTCGCCGGCCGCGGTGCGCGTAGCCGGCGCGCCTCGGACGACACGGCGCGCAACGGATGCGCCTCGCCAACCGTCCCCGCCGCCGCCAGCGCGGCGCGCGCAAATCCGTGCCAGTCCGTCTCGCCCTGATCCGCGATGTGGTACGTCCCCCAAACCGCATCTTGCCGCCCGCGCCCTGCAACCTGCGCCGCAATCTCCAACACCGCATCCGCCAACGCCGGCGCATAAGTCGGCGACCCGCGCTGGTCATCCGCCACCTCCAGCCACTCCCCCCGCGCCGCCCGCGCGAGAATGTTGGTCACGAAGTTCCCCCCCTCCGGCCCATAGATCCAACCCGTCCGCAGGATCACATGCCGCGGATTGGCCGCCGCCACCGCCGCCTCGCCATCCCGCTTCGAGCGGCCGTAGGCGTTGATCGGCGCCATCGCGTCCGTCTCGACGTAGGGCCCGTCCTTGGCGCCATCGAACACATAGACCGTCGAGAGGTGTATCACCGGCACCCCGATCCGCGCCGCCTGCCGCGCCAGCGCCGCAGCGCCGTCGGTGTTGCGCCGCCGTGCGATCTCGGGCTCGCTCTCGGCCCCTTCGACATCCGTATAGGCAGCCGTATTGATGATGACGTCGGGCCTGAGCCCAAACAGCCCCCGCCCGACGCTCGGCCGGTCACACAGATCCAGCGCCGGCCGCCCGACCGCATAGGCCGTCACGTCCGCCCGTCGCACCGCCGCCCCCGACAGCGCCAACGCCACCTGCCCATGCCATCCCGCCACGAGAATGCGCATCTGGATCACCCCATTTCCGCCGTGCCGCTCGCCCTCGCGCTCTGTTATAGTCGAAGTCGCCCAGGAATTCACCGGAGGACCAGATGGCCGACACCATGGAAAAGACCACCGCCCCCGACCACCCGCTCGCCTCGCGCTTCATTGATGTCAACGCCATGGATTGGACACCGACAGAGCTCCCCGGGGTCGAGATGAAGCTTCTTTTCAAGGACGAAGCCGCCGGCCGCTCGACCATCCTGTTCCGCATGGCGCCGGGCTCCCGCGTCCCCCTCCATAGGCACACCGACGTCGAACAGACCTACATGCTCGAAGGCAGCCTCGTCGACGAGCAGGGCGCATGCACCGCCGGCAACTTCGTCTGGCGCCCCGCCGGTAACACCCACGAGGCCCATTCGCCCGACGGCGCGGTGTTCATCTCAGTCTTCCTGAAACCAAACAAATTCCTCGACGACCAGCCAACCTTCGCCAAGAGCTGAGCCAGTCACGTCCCGTCCCCCAATGGTGTCATCCCGGCCAACCCCGGACTTGATCCGGGGCAAAGCCGGCACCCAGAACACCGCGCCAAACCGACGCCACGTCGCAACGTCCGGGAGCAACTGCGACCCGGCGCCATGCGCCGCCCCCGCGGAGGCCCGGCCCGCAGGGCCGGAACAGCCGTGAGCGCAAAACACGTCCGGGAGCAACCGCGACCCGGCGCCCTGCGCCGTCCCCGCGGAGGTGCCCGGCGATTCTTCATCGCCGGAATAGCACCGTGAGCGCGACTAACTACTCTTCTTCCGCACCAACAGCTTCTGCTGCCCATCCATCACCAGTTCCCCGTCCTGGTTGTGCACCGTTGACCTCAGCACCATCACCCCCGTCGAGCGCTGCGCGACGAGATCCGTAATCGTGAGCCGCGGATAAAGCGTGTCGCCGGCGTAAACCGGATGCAGAAACCGTGACGACTGTTCGAGGAACGCAATCATCGCATCGCCCAGCATGTGCGGCAGCTGCCCCGCCCCCGGACACGTCTGGATCGCGACCTGAAAGCCATGCGCGAGCAGATCCCGGTGACCGCGCTTCCTGCAATACTCGCGGTCATAGTGGATCGGATGATTGTCACCTGACGCCGCTTGGAAGACCTGGAAATTGGCTTCCGTCATCGTGCGCGAGGGAATCGGAAACGTATCGCCCACCGTGAAGTCTTCGAAGTAGTGCGCCTCGAAGAGGTGATGAGCCTCCGGGTCGAACGCATCCGTCATTGCTAAGCCTCCCTGGCGCTGCATCGTCATTGGCCGACGCGAGAGTTTAACGCCTTGCGCGCGCGAAGCGAAAGCCACCCGTTTGATCGTCGCCCTGCCGCTCCGTCCCGCTCGGAAGACGGCCGGCCCGCGCCGCGTCGCTGAGCCCCCAGACGAGCGCCATCACAATGAACAGATGCCGCCAGTGATCGCTGTCGATGACGAGCCCTTCGACGACAAGACCCGCAAACGCCGCCGTCGAGATCACAAACAGGCCCTGCAGCGGACCAACCCGCATCGAGCCCATCACGCCGGCCGCCAGCGTCAACAGCGTGCTCGCGATGAACGCAAACCCGCCAATCCAGCCTGCATTGTGGAACTGCGTGATATAGACGTTATGCACCTCTTCGTGGTGATGCACTTCGCGGAACGTGAAGGTGCCGATACCAAAGGGATGTTCGATGGCAAGATCTATCCCCTTCATCTGCCCGCCAAACCGCCCCTCCGGTCCTTCGTCATAGCCCTGCGTCAGGCTCGCCCGCTCCCGCATCAGGTCACTGACTTCCGGCACCTGCAGCACGGCGGCAAGCATCGTCGCAACCCCGACGAGACCCGCGGCACAAAACGTCACCAGCCGCCACCGGTCGCCACTGCGCCGTGTCCGCGTGAACGCGATGACACCGACAACGGCAAGCGACACCGCCACCGAGATCCACGCGCCCACGCGAAAACGTGATGATCAGCGCCGGCAGGATCAAAACGCACAGCCCCGCCGGCAGCCAGATCTGACCGATCGGCCGCCGCAGCATCTGCCAGACGAGAAAACACACCGCCGGCCCAATCGCCGCCCCGAACACATTGGGGTCCTTGAACGTCCCCCGGGCACGACCGTAATTCGTGAACAGGTCATAGGCGCCCGGCACAAGCTCGAAATAGCCGACATAAGCCGCAACCGCCGCCACCGCGACGCCGAGCGTGTAGTAGTTGAGAACCAGCGTTGCCCGCCGCTCCGGCTCGGCCGCGATAAAGCCCGCCACCGCCACCGCCCCAAGCACCAGAAACAGCGTCACGACCTGGTGCTTGAGCGCGTCGCCGAAATCCGGCGACAACTGCGTGCCGACAAGTCCGAGCCCCACCAGAATGAGCCAGGCCGCACCATTAAGCAAAGTGACCGGCCCGAACCGGCCGCCCCCAAGCACGATCAACCCGGCAATAAACCCCGCCAACAGCACATCGACCGGCGCCGGCTCACTGAAGACGACTGAGCTGCTCGCCATCGCAATCGCAAGCAGAGCCGCAAGCAGCCCTGAGCGCGGGATGGAGATTTCCCGAAACCGTCGTCCCTGATCGATGGCCTTCGCCGTCATCGCGCTCTTCCGCCCATCTGTTGATTGACTGACCCGGCCGCCTCAATAGGCGTTCTTGCCGCCAATCAATGAAAACGGCGTTAGCACGATGATGTAGAGATCCAGCAAAACCGACCAATTGCTGATGTAGTGCATGTCATGGGCGACCCGCTGCTCGATCTTTTCGCGCGTGTCGGTCTCGCCGCGCCACCCATTCACCTGCGCCCACCCGGTAATCCCCGGCTTCACCTTGTGGCGCGCGAAATAGCTGCGCACGGCATCGTAATAGAGGTCATCACCAGCCTTCGCCTGCAGCGCATGCGGGCGCGGCCCGACGATCGACATCTGCCCCGTCAACACATTGAACAGCTGCGGCAGCTCATCGAGGCTGGTGCGCCGGATGAAGCGCCCAACCCGCGTCACGCGAGGATCGTCCTTGGTAACAAGCTTGGTTGCCTGCGCATCCGTCATGTCGGTATACATCGAGCGGAACTTGTAGACGTCGATCATCTCGTTATTGAAGCCAAGCCGCTTCTGACGAAACAGAACCGGTCCTTTGCTCTCGAGCTTCACGGCAAGCGCCACCAGCGCCATCACCGGCGCGGCCATGACCAGCAGTGCCAGGCTGACGAGGCGATCCTCGACGTTCTTGATGATCCGGTCGCGATCATTGAGCGGCCGGTCAAGCACGTTCAACATTGGCACCTTGCCGATATACGAATAGCTCTGCCGGTTAAGGCGAAGCTTCGCGTTGTGCGCCGAAATCCGAATATCGACCGGCAGCGTCATGAGCTGATTGACGATCTGCAGAAGACGTTCTTCCGCCGCCGCCGGCACACTCACGATCAGCAGTTCAACCCCGCTCTCCCGGCAGAACGCGGCAAGTTCGTCGAACGTGCCAAGCCGCGTCAGGTCGGGATGCAGCCGATCAGCCTCACGCGTCCGAAGACGGTCATCGAACAGGCCGAGAATATCGAGATGGGTTTTCTCATCACTCAACAGATCAAGCAGCTCAGCGGCATCTTCACCACCACCGACGATGACAGCGCGGCGCCGCAGGCGGTGTCCCTGCGCCAGATGATTGATGGTGCGCGCCTCGACAAGCCGCGCAGCCGCAAGACCGACCACCGAAAGCGCCGCCCAGACCAGCGTCGAAGCTGGTGACAGCACGGCCAGTCCGCCAAGATGCGCCAGACCGTTGATTGAGATCGCCACAACGCCAACCGCCGTCAGGACCTTGCCCATCTGTGCCGCCGGCTGGCGCAACCCGCCAACCGAATACGACCAGTTGCTCGACAGCACGGCAACCACGAACGCGCCGACCAGCCCCGCGCCCATCACCTCGAGGAGACCGACCGAAGCCACCTCACGCGTCGCCATCAGCGCAACGCCCCCAGCCAGCATGACAATGGCAAGATCGAGCAGAATAACGCTCAACAGAAGGATCGGCCGCGACACCTGGCCGAGCCGGTCGCAGAAGCGCTTTTCCAAGGCCCGGGCAATAAAGCCGCTGATGCCCCTGCGCCGCGATGAAGCCTCATCCGTTTCAGCCTGCCACGCGAGATCGTTGCCCAGGCCCATACGCAAATCGCTGGCAACCGTCATCATGTCACGCATCGTCGATCCATCCATCCGTCGAGAGCAAACGTTGGCCAAGGCATATGCACGCCCTGAGCCACCCTCGACGTTAAACGATCGATACGGACCGTGTTTCCAGTTGCCACGGACCGTTAACCGCGTTGTTCGGTTAAGGATGAGTTAATCTTCCAGCAAAGACGGCCGCGCAAATTTAACGCGAAGCCGCCGCCGCCCTTATAACTCAAAGATATTCCGCAATCCGCTCGCGCAACCGCGCCGGTGGCTCAACGGACGATCGCGTCTCAAGATCGAAGAACACCAGGATCGCTTCACAGCTCGCAACGCAGTCATCTGTATCAGCTCGGAACACCCCGTTAAGAAACGTCATCGACTTCGTACCAAGCCTGAGCACCCGACTGCCGATATCGACACCGCCCGGATAGCGCAGCTCCTTGTGGAAATCGATGATGATGCGCGCCAGCACGAAATCGAGATGCGGCGCCTCCGCCTCGAAGTCCTCCAGCATCGGAATAATGAAGGACGTCCGCCCCGCTTCGAAGAAGGTCGAATAGACGGCGTTGTTCACATGCCCGAGCGAGTCGGTATCGTTGTATCTGATCGTATGGAACGTCCACAGCGGATACGTCTCACGCGCCTTCCGGTCCAACTCGGGCCTAAGGATGCCGTCTTTCGCACTCATCAAGTCCACCTTCTCATTGTTGAACGTGTGTCTCCGGCCAAACTGGCCGGGCAAGGCCCTCAGCGCCCAAGTCGCACGGGTAGCGTCACCGGTCCGCGAAGCGTCAGCCCATCCGCCCATTCGGGCACGCCCGCAAGTTCAATTGCCGGGAACTTCGCATGCAACGCCGGCAACGCCAACAGCGCCTCGAGCCTGGCCAGCGGAGCGCCGAGACAAAAATGCGTCCCATATCCAAAAGCATAATGGCGCTGCTGTAACCGCCCGATATCGAGCTGATCCGGCGCCGGAAACACCGCCGGATCACGGTTCGCCGCCGCAATGACCGCATAGATCCGCTGCCCGGCCGAAATCACCTTGCCGTCGATCTCGTGATCTTCGACCGCAACCCTCACCATCGACGGGGTCGGCCCATCGAACCGCAGGAACTCCTCCACCGCCGCCCCGATGTCGTCCGGCTCCTTGAGCGCGATGAACCGCGCCCGCTCCGCCGGACGCGCCGCCAGATGCAGCGTCGCCATCGAAATCAGATTTGTCGTCGTCTCATGGCCCGCAAACAGGAACAGGATCGCGCTCGCGATCAGTTCGTCATCGCTGAGCCGCGCATCGTCTGCATCCCGCGCGGCAATCAACAGCGACAGCACATCCTCTCCCGGCGCCCGCCGCCGCGCCTCAATCAACGATCGGAACGCATCAGCCATCGCCTCCACGCCCGCCCGCGCCCGCTCGTACTTGTCCGGCACCGACTGCGCCGCCCCGATGAACAGCTTGATCTCGTCGGACCAAACCTTCATCTCCGGCAACATCGAGCGCGGCACCCCGAGCATATCCATGATGACGTAGGCCGGCAGCGGATTGGAAAAGGCCTGCACCAGGTCAATCGCCCCACCACCGTCATCGAGCCCCGCCAGCAGGTCATCGATGATCACCTCGACACCGGGCCGCAGTTTGTCCAGCGCCCGGCTCGTGAACACCCGCGACACCAGGTTGCGCATCCGTGTGTGATCGGGCGGGTCCTTGAACACCAGCCAATTGCCGAGATAGCGCATCAGCGATTGCATCTTGGCCTGCGTCTCGGCCGGCTGCGCCACATAGAACGGCGTCACCGTATCCGCCGACAGCCCCCGCCCGAGCAACACCTCATGGACATCCGCATAACGCAGCACCACCCAGGCCTTCAGCGCCGGGCTCCAGTGCACCGGCGCCTCCTCCCTGAGACGCGCCAACATGGGGTAGGGGTCTACGGCAAAGCCGGGTTGCCGGGGATCGAGATAGGCTGGCCCATCACGCGCCGTGACACTCGTCACCATCAACTCCCCCGATCCGTCAACCCGATAGCCAGCCGGCCGCAGAATATCGCCAGCCCTGGCTCATGCTCCGGCCGCCGTGCCTCGCCGGTCAGACAGGAATGTCGAACCCGGCCGCCTGCGCATCGTTATAGAAGGCGATGACGGTATCCTGCGAGTTCTTGAGCGGATCCTTGCCGAACCCGCCAAGCTTCGCAATCACGGAGTCCGGCGCCGTAATGATATGGCAGCCCATCCGGTCGGCCTGGATCACGTTGAACACTTCCCGCGTGCTCGCCCACAACAGCTCCGCTTTCGGCTTCGCTGCGACGACCTCCACCGATTTCTCCATCACCGGCACGGGATCATGTCCCGTATCCGCAAGCCGGCCGGCAAACACCGAGAGGATCGCGAACGTATCGGCACTCACCGCGTCTGTAATCTCACGCACCTGATCAACGGTGTAGAGCGCCGTGATATTCAGCGCGATGCCATCTGCCGAAAGGCGCTTCACCAGCGGCGCCAGGCTCTCCCCCTTGGTATTCATCACCGGGATCTTGACGTTGACATTATCGCCCCACGTCGCGATCTCCCGGGCTTGGCGTTCGATCGTCTCGGGATCATCCGCAAACACCTCGAACGAGATCGGCCGGTCCGGGATCGCGGCGACCACTTTCAGCGCATAGGCCTTGTAGTCCGTCACCCCCGCGCTCTTCATCAGCGACGGGTTCGTCGTGAACCCTTTGATCAAGCGGTTCTCGTACTGCTTGAGCATCGTATCGAGATCCGCGCCATCCGCGAAAATCTTGATCTTGAGGTCATCCGCGTTCATCAAACCAACCCTCTCGTTGTGCGCAATTCGCCGCCATCGCCCCTGGGCGCCAATCGGCGGCGGTCCGGTCCGGCGAATGCCACTATCAGCATTCACACCGCCCGCAAAGTCTCACACGCCTATTCCGTAAATGTGAAATAGGCCGGCAGCGCCTCGAAAGCAGGCTGCGCGCGGTCCTTTTCCGACAGAACCGCATCTCCCGGCGCCACCGGCCAATCGATCCCGAGCGCCGGATCGTCCCACCTGACGCCCTTGTCATGCGCCGGCGCATACCCCGAGGTCACCTTATAGATCACCTCCGTCTCCGCACTCAGCGTACAAAACCCGTGCGCGAAGCCCTCCGGCACCCACAGTTGCGCCCAGTTCTCCGCCGAAAGCTCCGCCGCGACGTGCTGCCCGAATGTCGGCGACCCATGCCGCAGATCAACCGCGACATCATAAATCGCCCCGCGGATCACCCGCACCAGCTTGCCCTGCGCATGCGGCGGGGTCTGGAAGTGCAACCCCCTCACCACCCCGCGCCCGACGGAAAGCGAATGATTGTCCTGCACAAACGCCTGCTTGATACCGGCCAACTCGTCGAGCCGCCCGGCATGAAACACCTCCGAGAAGAAGCCCCGCTGGTCGCCATGCTTTACCGGCGTCACCAAAACAACGTCCGGGATCGCCAATCGTTCGACCTTCATCACCCCTCCCTGCACACTATGGTTCCGAGCCGGCGCGACGGTCGATCAGCCGGCGATATCGACCACAAGGCGCCCCTTCACGCGGCCCTTGAGGATGTCGCGGCCAAGTTGCGGCAGCACATCAAGTCCCACCGTTTCCGTCATCTGCTCAAGCTTGTCCATCGGCAGGTCATGCGCGATCCGTTGCCATGCCTCGACCCGGTTCTCGTAGGGCTGCATCACCGAGTCGATCCCCAGCAGATTGACGCCCCGCAGCAGAAACGGGATCACGGTCGTCTCCAGCTTGTTGCCACCGGCCAGGCCGACGGCGGCGACAGACCCGCCATACTTCATCTGCGGCAGGATCGTTGCCAGCATCTGCCCCCCGACGGCATCGACGACACCGGCCCACGTCTCCTTATCGAGCGGGCGGCCCGATGGCGTGGCAACCTCTTCGCGCGGCACGATCCGGCTGGCGCCAAGCCCCTTCAGATAGTCTGCCTGCTCCGGCCGCCCCGTCACCGCCGCAACCTCATAGCCAAGCTTGCCCAGGATCGCTGTCGCAACCGAGCCAACCCCGCCGGCAGCCCCCGTCACAAGCACCTCGCCATTGCCCGGCTTGAGCCCATGCTTCTCGAGCGCCATCACCGCGAGCATCGAGGTAAACCCGGCCGTACCTACCGCCATCGCCTGCTGCATCGAAAGTCCGTCCGGCAGCGGCACCAGCCAATCAGCCTTCACCTTGGCCTTCTCGGCATATCCGCCCCACCACGCTTCCCCGACGCGCCAGCCGGTCAGGACGACCTTGTCGCCCGGCTTGTAGCGGCCATCCGACGACGCCGAAACCGTGCCCGCGAAGTCGATACCCGGCACATGCGGAAAGTTGCGCACCAGTCCGCCAAGCCCATTGATGCACAAGCCATCCTTATAGTTCACCGTCGAATAGGCGACATCGACCGTCACGTCGCCGTCCGCTGGCAGCAGGCCCTCGTCGATTTCCTTCACGCCAACGGAAATCTCACCGGCATCGCTTTTCTCAACCAGCAACGCGCGAATGCTCATGGTCTTGCCCTTCAAGATGTTGTTGTTTTGCCCGGCCCGGCTCTCGCCGCTGCCGTAGCAACACTTTAGTTCAGGAGGGTGGTCGAGGGAAAGCCGCACCGGCACTCATCACACTGGCGCGAAATGCGGGCGGCAAAGGATACCGGATCAGCGCGCCGTGAATTTGAAAAAGCCGACGTCGATCGAGCCGAACCGGAAGCCGCTGGCGCAATAGACCAGATAATAATCCCACATCCGCTCGAACCGCGCATCGAAACCAAGTGGCTCGATCTGTGGCCACGCCGCCTTGAAGCGCGCCCGCCAATCCTCCAGCGTCCGCGCATAGCTTTCACCAAACGGCTCATAGTGCGCGAGCTTCAGTCCCGCCCGCTCGGCCTCTTCCCGCACCTTCCCCACTGTCGGCAACATGCCGCCCGGGAAGATGAACTGCTGAATGAAGTCGGGCCGCCGCCTGTAGCTCTCGAACAAGGCGTCTTCGATCGTAATGATCTGCATGACCACGACACCATCATCGCGGAGCGACCGGCGAACCCGGTCGAAGAAGACAGGCCAGTATTTCTCACCCACCGCCTCGAACATCTCGATCGAGGCGATCCGGTCATATCTCTCGTCAACATCACGGTAATCGCGCAACACAAGATCGACCGTACCGCTGAGCCCGTCCCGCTCGATCGCCTCCCGCCCGAACGCAATCTGCTCGCGCGACAGCGAAATGCCCGTAACCGCCCGCAACCCGCTTGGCCGAGCCGCCGCGCCAGGCTACCCCATCCGCACCCGATCTCCAGCACCGCCTCCCCGCCGCCGAGATCGAGAAGATCGACCACCCGGTCAAGCTTGCGCGCCTGCGCGTCTTCGAGGCTCTCATCCGCCGCCTCATAGATCCCCGACGAATAGGTCATGTCGGGATCGAGCCATTGCTCATAGAAGCGATTGCCAAGATCGTAGTGCGCCGCGATATTGCGGCGGCTCCCCCGGCGCGAGTTGGAATTCATCCCATGCCCGAACCGGTTGATCAGGTGCGCCATGCTGAACCCGCTCGCCGATCCGGTAAAGTTGTCGCCGTTCGCCAACCCGAATGTCATCACGGCCGCCAGGTCCGGCGTCGACCAGTCACCATCGACGTAGCTGCGCGCAAGCCCGATCTCGCCTTCCATCATCAGCCGGCGCAGCAGCCGCCAGCGCGTGACATGCAGCACCGCCTCCGGCCCCGGCTCAGAACCGCGATGCTCGATCACCTCCCCGTTGGGCAGATTGAGGCGAACGGACCCATGCTTGAACTCGCTCAGGCGGCCGCGAATGATCCCGCTCAACAAGCGAGCCGGCGCATTGGTGACGCCCTGAACGGGACTGAGCGTTCGCGTTGGGGGCTGGGATCGTCTCATGAAGGCGCGCGAACGATTGTGACGGAAGGGGTGATCTTGTCGGGCTTGTCTGCGAGTGCAAAGCCCCGCGCCCACATCTTGAGCGCATGCCAGTGAATGGCAGCCACTACCTTGATCGGCACGATCGGCTGCGTCAAGGCAAGCCGCGCCAAAGCGCCGTCGCGAAGCGCCGTCCGGCGCCCGACCAGGGCGGTATTTATGATGGCCTTGCCCTGCCGCCGGCCTTGCACACTCAACTGAACCGTATCGTCGGGAACCCGCGTCCGAAAGGCGTACGCCATATCCATTTCAAGAAACGGCGACACATAAAACCGCTTGTCACACGATTGCCTGAGCATCGCTCCATCACTGCTCTCGCCATCTGCCGCGACGTTCCCCCCAGCCGGAATGACATACGTATGGCGCCCGCCGATCGTGTTGTTCACTTCGTAGATCACCCCGCGCAACACCTCGTCCCGGTCGACACAAAAATAGATGCTCAGCGGATTGAAGTCGTAACCGGCCACCCGCGGCATGCACAAAAGACGGATCGACAATTCCTCCGCCCGCGCCATCCCGGCCGCCGCCACATGCTCGCGCATCTGCTCGCGAAGCGGACGCCGGCTGCCGTCCCCATGATCGGCGTCATGCAGGCTGATCAGATTGAACCGGTTGTAGGAGAAAAGCTTCAAGCGCCGGTCGAGCGTCTCAGCTTCATCGAGATCGACCAGCAGCCAGTAGACCCGGTGGCGCAACCGATGCCGCTTCGGCGCCAGCCGCTGGTGCATCACATCGCCGACATAGATCGCGGACTTGTCACTCACGCCGCCACTCCTGAGAGTTCGCGCCGCCTCGCTTCCTTGTCGATGACGATGCGCCCGGACTCATCGTCGACCGACCACGGCCGTCGCGCACCTGTCATTTGTTCTGCCACCGCAAGCCCTGCCTGCAAACCATCCTCATGGAAGCCCGCGCCGAAATGGGCGCCCGCGAACCATAGCCCACCATCACCCTGCAGCGACCAAAGTTCCCGCTGCGCCATCATCGCCCGATAATCCATCACCGGATGCTCGAACGTCACCTTATGGTGCACCACGTCCTCACGAAGCGCCAAGTCCGGATTAAGCGTAACGAATAACGGCTGCTCCGTTTCAAGGTTCTGCAGCAGGTTCATCCAGTACGTCACGGTCAGCCGGTCGACACCCGCTCCCCGGCTCTCCCCAACATAATTCCAGCTCGACCACACCGCCTTGCGCCGTGGCATCGCTGCGGCATCACCGTGGAGGACAACCTCGTTTTTATTGTACCGGAACGCGCCCAGCACACGCACTTCCCGTGCCGTCGGCTGGTCAATCAGCGCCAGCGCCCGGTCGCCATGAGTTGCCAGAACAACATCATCGAATGTCTGCGTTTCCCCCGTCCCCGTCACCACGCTCACAATGTCGTCGTGACGGATCACCCGCCGCACCGCCACACCCACCCGGGCATGAATCTTGGCATCGCCCATCAGCCGCTCGACATAACATCGGCTCCCCCCGCTCACCGTGCGCCACAGCGGACGCCCGGTCAGCTTGAGTAGCCCGTGATTTTCGTGGAACCGAATGAAGGACGCTGCCGAAAAGTCCAGGACCTCGTCGCGCGCCACCGACCAGATCGCCGCCGCCATCGGCAGCAGATGATCATTGCGAAACGCCTGACCATAGTTGTACCGGTCAAGATAGGCACCAAGCGTCATGTCCTGCTGCATCAGGTCCCCGGCGTGGGCCGGCGCCGTCTTATAGAAGCGCACGATATCCCGCACCATCGACCAGAAGCGCGGCCGGACGACGTTGCGTTTTTGGGCAATCAATTGACCGAGGCTGCCGCCGCCATACTCCAGCCGCCCCCCATCCAGCGAAATGCCGAGCGACATATTGGTCGCTTCGGTCTTGATCCTGAGATGATCAAACAGCGCAACAAGGTTGGGATAAGCCGCCTCATTGTAGACGATGAAGCCCATATCGACCGGCACCGACTGCCCGCCGCTCATGACATCGACCGTGTACGAATGCCCGCCAAGCCGGGGTTCAGCCTCGAAGAGCGTGACATCTGCGCGTTTTGACGCCAGCCACGCCGCGCTCAGCCCGGAGATCCCGCTCCCGATCACCGCAACACGTGACCGGCCTCCCCTGCTGACTTGCATATAATCTCCCCACAGGCTCACGGCTTGTCCATCACCCGCCACCGGTAGTGGGCCTGACCGACGCGACACCACAACAATAGCAGCGCCACATTATCTGTGCGACTTGATGCTCCTTGCCCAAACGAAAGAAGTGACGCCCCGGATCACTGCCAACCGGCCTCATAATCGAATGGCCCAGCCGGTAGAAAACATGTAACTCCTGTGATCCAGCCCCAATCGTGCGTCGTTTTCGCCCCATGACACACACGGGTATGACATTGACTGATATGCAGGGCGCGATAAACCCGACCAGGCGCGCCAACGTCCGACGCGCGGCAGGTAGGTCCCGCCAACCCGGAGTTTCCATGCAAAATGCGCAAGGCGGCTCGCCAAGCGCGGCCCGTCCGGAAGACTTGATCGACAGGATCGCGAAAAACGCCGATAAAGAGGCGTTCTCGGCCCTGTTTGACCTCTTCGCGCCACGCGTAAAATACTTCCTGGTTCGGCAGGGCACCAGCATGGAGCTCGCCGAAGAACTCTCGCAGGAAGCGCTTTTGACCGTGTGGCGCAAGGCCGATTATTTTGCGAAAAGCCGCGGCACCGCCGCCTCCTGGATATTCACCATCGCCCGCAACCTGCGCATCGATGCAGCGCGCCGCGACAAGCGCGCCCAATTGTTTGCGATGACCGACAATGTCGACGTCGACCGTGAAGACCCCGCCCAGCCCGACGAACTCGTAACCGCCGCCGAAAGTGCCGTGCGTGTTCGTGAAGCAATGCGCGACCTCCCCGCCGAACAGCTCGAAGTGGTGCGCCTCTCCTTTGTTGAAGGCGCAGCCCACAGCGAAATTGCCGATCGGCTCGACCTGCCGCTTGGAACTGTCAAATCCCGCCTCCGGCTTGCCATGCGCCGCATGCGGAAATCACTTGAGGATTTAGAATGACGATCGTCCACCACCCTTCCGAAGAATCGCTCGTCGACTACGTCGCCGGCGCCCTGGACGAGGGCAACTCTCTCGTGATGGCAACCCATATTGCGCGGTGCCCGGAATGCCAGGATACCGTCCGCGACCTGCGGGTGATCGCAGGTGCCTGCCTGGAATCGTGCCAGTCCGAAACGGTGTCACCGGCGACCAAGGCACAGAGCATGGAGGCCCTGAACATCGACGCCGGTCTGCAGGCTTCGTTCCCGACGACAACATCGCCTCCCGCGATCGGCCTGTTGAGCAATGCCTCGGAGCCACTCGCACTCTATGACCACGGCCCCTGGCGACGCATTGGTCCGGGCGTACAGCGTTGCGACATCAAGATCGCCGATGGTAATGAAACCCGCGTGTTCCTTCTCAAGGTGAGCGCCGGCACGCAATTGCCTGAGCACCACCATACCGGCACGGAATGGACCTGCGTGCTGTCCGGCGCATTCACCCACGCGGAGGGCCGGTTTGGACCGGGCGACTTCGACGAGGCCGACGCATCAGTCGAGCACAGCCCCGTCGTCGACAGTGGCGAGGACTGCATCTGCCTGGTCGCCCTCAACGGCAACATCGAGTTGCGCGGCTGGTTCGGCCGTCTGATCCAGCCGTTCGTCCGCTTCTGACCGTTTGACGTGAGCCCTCAGCTGGTCCCGCCGGCGCCCCCTGCCATCAGGTCGGCGTTATCCGACGAAGCGAGCAGCCAAACGGAAACACGGGTGAGCCAAAACCGTTCGCGGCGCGTAGCCTGGATATGAGAAGGGGTGGTGTCGCCCCCTTTCCCCAGGAGTTGACCACCATGTCATTTCAAGACGTGCTCACCCTCATTTTCCTCCAATGGCTCGCCCTTGCGCTGATCATGACCGCCGGCTGGCTCACCTGGAAGACGACGCGCAATTCCGGCTGGATCGACGCCATCTGGACCCTTGCCATTGGCGTTGTTGGAACGGCCAGCGCGATCCTGTGGACCACGCCAGGGGCTGCCACGTCCAACCGCTGGATTGTCGCCGCGATGATCGCCGCCTGGGCGCTTCGCCTCGGCATCCACATCACTGGCCGCACCGCCGGCATCAGTGATGATCCCCGCTATGCAAAGATTGTCAACGACTGGGGCGACAAGGCCGAGCGCAACATGTTCGGCTTCCTCCAGGCCCAGGCGTTTTTCGGCGTTCCCCTGACCTTGGCTGTCGCCCTCGCCGCCGCCAACCCCGCCCCGCTGCTGAGCGCCGCCCCCCTCCTCGCCATCGCCGTCTACCTCGCCGGCATCGCCGGCTCCGCCACCTCCGACCGCCAGCTCACCCGCTTCAAGCAGATGAAGCAGAACGGTGAAACCGATAAGAAGGTCTGCGATATTGGGCTATGGGCTTATTCGCGCCACCCCAACTACTTCTTCGAATTCGTCATCTGGTCCTCGTTCGCCCTCTTCGCCTTCAATGCCTCGGGCGCTTGGAACTGGGGCTTCCTCGCCGTCCTCGCGCCAGCCTGCATGTATTGGCTGCTGCGCTACGTCTCCGGCGTCCCCCCACTGGAACAGCACATGGTCGCCCGCTATGGCGACGCCTACCGCAACTACCAGAAGCGTGTCAGCGTCTTCTTCCCCTGGCCCCCCGGCCCCGGCCCATCACGCCTTTCCCGGGCGGTCGCGAATTCGGAGAGTTGATACCGTGGCAATTGTCGAAAGTCTGATCTCGCTCACCGAGCGCGCCCCTCTCCCCGACACGGTCACCCGCGCCGGCGTCCATTTCCTCGTCAACCGCACCCGCCGCGCCCTCGGCGACGCCCCCCCGAGCGCCACCCGGGACTTCGCCCGCACGATGTCTGATTTCCCCGTTGCCCTCGCCACCGCCGAGGCCAACCAGCAGCACTACGAGATCCCCGCGTCATTCTTCCGAGAGTTCCTCGGGCACCGCGCGAAATATTCCTGCTGCTACTTCGATGACCCGTCGGCCTCCCTCGACGATGCCGAGGACCGCGCCCTCGAACTCACTGTCGAGAACGCAGATATCCGCGATGGCCAGACCATCCTCGAACTCGGCTGCGGCTGGGGTTCACTGTCGTTGTGGATCGCGGAGAAATTCCCGAACGCCAACATCACGTCCGTGTCGAACTCCGCATCTCAGCGCGCCCACATCCTCGCCATGGCCGACCAGCGCGGCCTCACCAATATCAACGTCATCACCGCCGACATGAACGATTTCGAAGCGCCCGCAGGCCACAGCTTCGATCGCATCGTATCTGTCGAAATGTTCGAACACATCTCCAACTGGCGCGCCCTTCTCACCCGCGCGTCCGGCTGGCTCGCGCCCGACGGCCGCGTCTTCATTCACGTCTTTTCCCACAAAAGTGCGCCCTACCGCTTCGACCACACCGACAAGGCCGATTGGATCGCCCAGCACTTTTTCACCGGCGGCATCATGCCAAGCCACGACCTTATCCGCGAATTCGACGACATCTTCACGGTCGAAGCCGATTGGCGCTGGCCCGGCCACCACTATCAGCTCACCGCCGAGCGCTGGCTCGAAAACTACGACCGCAACAAGGCTGCAATCGACACCATCCTGAGCGATGTCTACGGCCCCGATGCAGCTCTTTGGCGGCGGCGCTGGCGCCTGTTCTTCCTGGCAACGCGCGGGCTCTTCGGTCACGCTGGCGGCGATGTCTGGGGCATCAGTCACTACCGGCTAAAGCGAGCTGACTGAACGAACAGGCACCAGACAATTATCGCCGCACGCCGCGCCGTTGCACCCATCGCCCGCGTCGCGTCACGTCACGGCTTTGGCCGCGAAATAACCGCCAAGCGAACAAAGCGCGATCGCGATCGTCCCATAAGCAATATCAATCGCAGCCGTCGTGCCGGTAAAAAATTTCAGCGTGGCATAGTTGGTCAGATCATACGTGCCATAGGCCAACGCCCCGAGAAGCCCGCCAAGCACCAGCGCCATCAGTGCCGAATTCTCCTTGAGCGCCGGTGAAATAGCGAAGATCACGATCCCGATTGGAAACGAGAAATAAAAGATCGCAGCCGGCACGATTCGGATCGGATCGGCCAGCGCATCGCCGAACATCGGCTTGTATATATTCGGCACCGCCCAGGACAGCCAGATCGCATCAATGATCCCGAACACCACCAGGGCGCCGACATAGGCAGCAGCATAAGTCATTGGCTGGAGTACCTTCGAACCTGATTATTGTTGCTAGGGCTACGTTGCCCCGCATCACTTGGATTTGAATAGACCCACCGAGAATAGCCCAGCCGCCCGGATTTATCGCGCCGCCATCATCTCGATGATCGGCCCCCTAATCGGTTCCAAATCCCCCCGCGACGATCTAGAGTGGTTCAGGACTAGATGGAATCAATTCTGTTTTAAAAGGCGCGCCGATCCACCAGGAGGGCGGCGCAGAGCATATCGGGGATATGGTCAAGCCGTCCGACGCCGTGGGCGGCGCGCCTTTTAAAACCCGCAGGGCCGGGCGGATTTGGCCCGATACCATCGCCGTCTGTCTCGTCCGTAGTACCACTACGCACTTCGCCAGCCGGCTCGGTCTCGAACCAAATCCACCTCGGCAGAATGGTTCCATCTAGTCCTGAACCACTCTAGTATCGCGCCATCTCTCGAGACGGATGAACACCGGAGACGCCGAGCCATGCTGATTGCGATTGTTGAAATCCCGCGCGCCGCCCCGAAACCCGACAAGGACGGTGCCGTGGCCCGCGGCCTCTCCTCCGCCCCGATCTATCGCAAGGTCGACGGCCTCATCCGCAAGGATTTCCTGAACGGCGAAGAAGGCGGCGGCGGCGTCTACCTGTTCGAAAGCCGCGAGACCGCCGAGGCCTGGTTCAACGATGAATGGTGGGGCTGGATCGAGGAACGCTTCGGCGCCCGCCCCAAGCTCACCTTCTATGACCACTACGTCACGGTCGACAACGCGGGTGGCTGCATCCGTGTCGATGGCAAGCCCGTCGAGATCGAAGACGCCAGCGAAGCCGCCGAATAGCCATCTCGGATCATGGCAACCACGCCACCAAACGCCGCGCGCATTCTCTATGGCGCAGGCTCCATGCGCACGCTGCGCGTCCACTGGGCGCTGGCCGAACTGGGCCTCGCCTACACCTCCAGGCCCATCCGCTCACGCAGCGGCGAAACCGAGACCCCGGCCTACCGCCGCCTCAACCCGCGCGGCAAGATCCCCGTCCTGTGCGACGGCGATCTCACCATCAGCGAAAGCCCCGCCATCGTCACCTACCTCGGCGAGCGCTACGCCACCGCCGAATCGCCCCTCGTGCCGAAGGACCTTGAGGCCCGCACCCGCTACAACGAGTGGCTCTCGTTCATCACCATGGAGCTCGACGCAACCAGCCTCTACGTCCTGCGCCGCCATGAAGGACTGCCCGAAATCTACGGCGCAGCGCCCACCGCCACCAAGGTCGCCCGCGACTATTTCCTGCGCCAGATCAACGCCGCCGCCGAGGATATGTCCGACGGCCGCCCCCACCTCGTCGCCGCCACCTTCACGGGCGCAGACATCGTCATGACGACCTGCTTGCTCTGGGCCGACAGCCTCGACCTGCCGCTACCGGAAGTCTTCCAAGCCTACCTCAAAACCCAAACCGCGCGGCCAGCCTTCCAAACCGCCCGCACCGCCAACACCCCACCTGCCCTGAACCCTGAAACCTGAACCCTGAACCCTGAAACCTTCAAACCTCATCCCTCAACGCCGTCTTCAGGATCTTGCCGTAGTTGTTCTTCGGAAGGTCATCGACAAACACATACCGCTTCGGCCGCTTGAACCGCGCAATCTGGCTCAGGCACATCTGGTCGAGCGCACGATCATCCGGCTGCCCCGCTGCCGCCGCCTCCCCCGGCTGCCGCACGACGAACGCGACCACCTCCTCGCCCCAGTCGGGGTGCGGCGCCCCGATCACCGCACACTCCCTGACGCCCGGGTGCATCAGCAGCACTTCCTCGATTTCGCGTGGATAGATGTTCGTCCCGCCTGAGATGATCATGTCCTTCGACCGGTCCTTGAGCGTCAAGAACCCCTCCTCATCGACCGAACCGAGATCGCCCGTCCAAAGCCATCCATCCCTGAGCGCTTTCTCGTTGGCCGCCGGGTTCTCCCAATAGCCCGCCATGACGCAATCACTCTTGGTGACAACTTCACCAATCTCCCCCGCCGGCAGCTCCCGGCCACTCTCGTCGACCACCCGGAACGCAACCCCCGTGCGCGCAATGCCAACGCTCATCAGCCGCGCTTCGTAACGTGGATGGTCGCGCTCACCATGCATCGCCTGCGGCAACCCCGTGATCGTCATCGGCAACTCGCCCTGCCCGTAAAGCCCATAGAACCGCGGCCCCAGCTTCTCGAGCCCCTGCCTGAGATCAGCCAGATACATCGGCGCCCCGCCATAGATGATCACCGAAAGCCCGGACGTATCCGTCGCCCCGCAGTTCTCATCCGCCAACAGCCGCGTCACCATCGTCGGCGCAGCAAACATCGACACGTTTTGGTGGGTCGCAAACGCGCTCAGGATCTGGGACGTATCGAACCCTTTGTAGATGACGTTGTTGCCCCCCTTGATGATCTGCGCGAGGCCATAGATGCCTGCGCCGTGCGACAGCGGCGCGGCATGCACCATCGTCGTGCCGGGTCCCGGTTGATGGATGTCGGCGGCATAGGCGTGCGAACAAAACAGCAGGTTTCGATGCGTCAGCACCGCCCCCTTGGGCCGCCCCGTCGTCCCGCTCGTATAGAACAGCCAGGCCGGATCGGTGGCCTCGCCGGGCAATAACTGAGCCCCATCCCCCGTCAACAACCGTTGATAATCCGCCCCATCCGTGACGATTACCTCGGGCCAGGCGACATCGGCCGCCTCTGATACCCCGGCCGCCAGCTCCGGTGTCATGATCACCAGCTTGGCACCTGAATTCTCGAGGATCCACGCCATCTCGCGCGGATGCAGCTTGGCGTTGATCGGCACCGCCACCAGCCCCGCCCGCCAGATACCGAACAGACACGGAAAGAACGCCGCCGAGTTGGTCATCGCGATCCCGACCCGGTCCCCCGCCTGAAGCCCATGACGCCCGATAAGCCGCCCCGCGATCTGCGCCACCTGCTGCTCGAGCCGGCCATACGTCAGGCAGCCGTCGTAGGATGTAATCGCGCTTTCCTCAGGCCAGGCCCGCGCAACACGGTTAAGGATGTAGGAGAGGTTCATCGTCACCGCCAAACAGGTTGGTTGAACGCTTCAAGACTGCACGCCAGGCTGCAAACCAGCACCTCAAAGACTGCCACCCGCACCTCTGCCGGGCAAGCCGCCAACCGCGCCGCGCCTTGGCCTTTTCCCAAAGCGGCCGCGTGAGCCCGTCGACCATCCCCGTGACGATTGACAACGCCCCGCCCCATCCCCTTGATGCCGCATCCGAACAAGATACGCGATCAATCAATGAAAGGGATTTGAGATGCGCATTGCCATCATCGGCGTCGGCGCGATGGGGTCGGTCTACGCCGGGCTGCTCGCCGACGAAGGCGGCCACGAGGTCATCGCCATCGATTCGTGGGCCGACCACGTCGACGCCATCAACAAGAACGGCCTGCGCGTCGAAGGCGCCAGCGGCGATCGCACCGTCAAGCTGACCGCGACGACCAACCCCGCCGACGCCAGGGACGCAGATCTGGTCATCATCGCAACCAAGCACGACGGCGTCGAAGCTGCCGCCAAAGCAGCCCTCGAGATCGCCAAGCCTGACGCTCCCATCCTCACCATCCAGAACGGCCTCGGCAGCGCCGACCTGGTCGCAAACATCGTCGGCTCCGACCGCATCATGATGGGTGTCGTCGGCGGCTTCGGTGCCTCCATGAAAGGCCCCGGCCACGCCCACCACAACGGCATGGAGTTCCTTCGCCTCGGCGAAATGGACGGCGGCATGACCGAACGCCTCGAAACCGTCGCCGAAGCCTGGCGCGCCGGCTCGTTCAAGGTCCTCACCTTCGACGACATCCACAAGATGGTCTGGGAAAAGCTGATCTGTAACTGCACCTATTCCGGCATTTGCGCCATCACCGGCCTGCGCGTCGGCGAAGTCCAGGCCGACCCCTACGCGTGGTCGATCGCGAGCGCCTGCGCGCTTGAGGCCTTCAACGTCGCCCGCGCCAAGGGCATCACGCTCGATTTCGACGATCCGGTCGCCTACGTGCGCAACTTCGGCCAGAAGATCCCCAACGCCCGCCCCTCCATGCTTCTCGACCACATCGCCGGCCGCAACGCCGAGATCGAGAACATCAACGGCGCCATCCCGCGCGAAGGCGGCAAATTGGGCGTTGCAACGCCTGTGAACTCCACCCTTGTCGCCATTCTTCGCGCCAAGGAAGCGAGTTTCGGTCGAGATTAACGAGCTGCGCGATATTGTCGCACCTGCAACTCAACCATCGTACCGCCTGGCGAACACAACTCTTCGCCGGGCGGCGCGAATGCTTGCTTCAGGAATTGTTTTAACTTTCCGACCCCCAAGAAGTATTTGCCAATATTCCCGCGCCAAGTCGTTTCTTGGCGATCAACATCGGCCCGCGCCATCGCTTCCGTGCGATCCTGGTTCGACACACGCGCCCGCCAATATTCCGCGCCAAAACCAAGAGTTCACGTTAGAAAAAGATCATAAAATGCTGTTAACCATAACAAATTCATAACTTGCACGATCAACACCCAACGCGCGAGAAGGCAGTGTCTTGATCGTCACGGTCAAGACGGCCCGTCGAGGGAACGCGGGACTGAAGTGTGGGGGGACGAGGGGCAACCGCTCTCGATCATTCCCCTGCGCGCAAAGCAACGCGAGTTGGGAGTATCATTCATGACGCACGACGAGCTGGCGCGCGATAGCCGTTGCCACATCGCTGACCGTTGTCGACTATTTGCGACCCTTTCACTCTTTGCCATCGCCTTCGTGGCGACACTGGGCCTGGCCCGGCCGGCCCTGGCCGATGGCGGCCTTGAGACCCAGAAAGGCGGCCTGTTCCATCGCAAGGGTTTCATTTCGCCTGAAATCTACCGTCGCAAGGAACCGCCGAAGACCACCGCGAGCCAATCGCAATCCAACACGAGAGTGGCCAGCCGCACCTCCACGACCCCGTCGACGACACGGGCCAGAAAAACAACCACCAGCACCCAGCCCTCAAAGCGCCGCATCCCCCAGCGCGTCGTGAGGCGCCGCGAACAGAAGGTCGCCCGCACGCCCACCCCGGCGAAAAAGCCGGTCCGCGTCGCAAGCCTGACCCAGGAAGTGCCCTCATCGAGCTCATCAGGCTCATCAGGCCCATCAAAGCCCACCACACCGAGCGTCACCGGTGGCGCAGCACGCGTGCAGTGGGCCGCAAGCAGCCGCTGCGTTCCCGCCCGCCTGCGCAACGCGATCAACCACGTCGCCCGCACCTACGGCCGCGTCCGCGTGAATTCCACCTGCCGCAGCCGGCGTCACAATCGCCGTGTTGGGGGCGCGAGTCGCTCGTACCACATGCTCGGCAAGGCAGCCGACATTCGCGTATTCGGGAACATTCGTGGCGCCGCGCGCTATCTGCGCTCCGTTGCCGGCGGCTACAAGCATTACGGTGGCGGTCTGTTCCACATCGACACCGGTCCGAAACGGAGCTGGTGAGCCGGAACGACTGAAACCAAGCGACCTGGCTTCGGCGTACCCCCCGCACGTCGTTGCCAGTAAAGGGAGCCCCGGTGACCACCCCCAAGGTCGCTGGGGCTCTTGCTTTTCAGGCACACATTCGACGTTCACCGTCCCAATTGGCGGCGACCTATCCGGCAGACCTCAGCCGTGGCGGTGGCGGCACTGGCGCCGGCGGCGCTTTGCGTGGCGGTGGCACGCGGATACCGAGCGGGACACCATTCATCCAGTCATCAAAGCGCGTTTGCAGCCGTTCGCCGTTCTCCGCCCAGAACGCCGCGTTGAACACGATCCCCTGCTCAAACCGAAGCTTTGACGTCGGCAGATAAATATCAAGCTCGGTGCCGAGCAGCGCATGCCGCCGCGCCAGCGTCACCGCCGACCGCCGCATCGGGCCATAGGGCCAGATCCGCGCCTGCGCCGCCAGCCGCTCAGGCTTCAGCGCCGCCCGGATGAACGACACGGCCTGCTCCCCCCGCGCGGTCGATTTCGGCACTGCCCAGGACGCGTAGTCGATTACATGGCCATCCCAGATCGGACGCAACTCGCTTGCAATCAGGCGCCGGAACGCACGCCCGCTGAACGTCATCGCCATCGTCACCCGGCCCTCATCCAGCGCCGCGAAGGCAGCCCTCGGACCGGAAACCCATTCGATATCGTCCTTGAGGCCATCGAGCAGTGTGAACGCCCGGTCCTCACCCTCCCGTGTCGCAAGCACCTGATAGACATCTTCGCGCTCAACCCCATCGGCGAGCAGCACCATCTCCAGCAATCGCCGCGCCCCCCGGATCAGCGCACGCTTGCCCGGATACCGCCTGACATCCAGCAGGCTCTCGATCGTGCCCGGCTCACGGTAGCGCCGCTTGGCCAGCGCCTGCATGGCGTTCGCGTTCACAACGAGGATCGACGACCACGCAAAGCTCGGCAGCCCACAACCATTCGGCCCCGCCGGAACCAGGAAATCCTGATCCGTTGCATCATTCGCCGCGAAACCCTGGCCGCCGGCCTCTCCTGGCCAATCCGAAATCCGCAACACCCGCGCATCGCGGCACGCAGCAAGCATCTGCTCCTGCCCCAGTTCCACAACGTCGATCCCATCGAAGTCCGTAGCCCCCTCATCCGGAGGCCGGCGCTCGATCACATAGTCGAGTTCCCGCGCGATCGGTTCGATCACAGCTTCCTTCTGGGCTTTCCCGTAGGCTCCCGCCCACGAGCCGACAACGAAAGCAGACTTGGCCGGAGCCTGCGCTTGTTCCTGCGTCACGCTCGCGGCTGGCGGTGTCTGACGACCCGCCGCGGGCGCACCAGTCTCCCCATCCTCCGGCTCGGCAGCCGTCGCGCGCTCTTGTGACGACAGATCACCGTCCGCTGGCCGCGCCGTCGGCGACGCCGTTTCTTCAGTCGCTGGCTCAGTGCTTGACTGAGCCGGGGCAGACTGCGCCGCACCAGTCTCAGACGTGGAAGTCTCAGGCGTGCCAGGTCCAGACGTCGACGTCTCAGGCGTAACCGTCTCAGGCGCTGCCGACTCAGCGGACGGCGTTGCGCTTGGCGCGCTTTCCGGCGCCCCCTGCGACGCGCCAACGTCGTCACCTGTCGCGCGCCCAGATCCGGTAATGTCTTGGATGATATCCGGGCCGGTCGCCGCAGGCACCTGGGCGAGAGCCGAACTGCTCGCTCCGGCCCAAATAAGAAGCGCCACCATGAAACCGGTGAACCATGAGCCGTCAGCGCCGCGCGCAGGATTGGTCCGTATCACGTTCTCTCAACCTCGCAATGTGCCTTGATCGACGTATCGAGCGCCAACGCGTGACCGTTTCGGAAAACCACGATCACCACCAAACGATGCAGCGCGCAGCCGAACAGTTCAATTGTTTGATGGCATAGGAATGATTTGGCCGCCACAGCGTGTTTGCGCTGCGACCCGTCCCACACGCATCAGAACCGCGTCTGGGCGCTCATATCTTCCCCCGTATCGAGGCGCACCTGCAAACCCTCGATACTGCCGGAAAGTGGCTGCAGACTGATCTCGTGCGCCTCGTCGAATTTATGCCGGCGCACCGTCAAAAGACGCGCATTGACGATTTCCACCTCCGGCGGCGGCTCCATCGAATCCTTCACATGCGTCGCAGCCAGCCGTTTGGCGCCCGTTCGCGCGCCACCGGCCTTCACCCCGCGTCCCGGTCCATCAGTTGTCAGCAGCCGCAGGTCATACTCCCGCCCGACCAGATCGAACCGGCCGGCAAACTGAACCTTGCCCCTGGCATAATCCGCAACCGTGCTCCGGAAATGTGCCGCCCCATCTGAAATCACCGCAACCGCTGTGAAGGGCTCGATCACTGTGGTGCCCGCCCGCGCGCGCTCCAGAATGCTTGTCATCGGCTCAGGCGCGTCGGAGGTCACGCGGGTCTTCAATTCATCAACCGCAACCCCGATCGTCGCGCCTTTCGCCATTTCGATGTCGAACCGGCCGCGCATGTCGGACGCAATCCGGGACGGATCAATCCCATTGGCAACGATATCGGCCCGAATCCGCGCAACACCATCGACCATGGGGACACCGGTCAGCGCCTTGAGCCATTTGCCCGATCGAATGTCGTCGAGCTGTCCGCGCAGCCGCATGACCGGAATAAAGCGATTGAAATCGACCGACACCTGACCCGTCGCCCGGCCATCCAGAAGGTTGATCTCGGCCACGTCCGCCGCAAGCCGCCCGCCCTTCATCGCGATCGTCGCCGCAGCAGCGCCAAACACATGATCGCCAGACACAAGCTTCGCAGCCGACAGCCGAAGATCGGCATCCACGGCCGGCGTCGTTTCCCCCGAAAGCGACGCCGCCAGCTTGCGCCACCATTGCCACGCACCAAAGTCACGCGACACCGGGCTCTGCGGCAGATAGCTCGCCACATCGAGCTCTTCAAACGCCAACGTGCCGGTCACAACGCCCTGCCCATCGGCAGTCGTCTTGAGGCCGAGCGTGCCTTGCGCCGCATTACCATCAATCCCGACAACCGCCTTGTCGAAAGCAAGCATGCCCGCCTGCCAACGAAACGGTCCCTCGACCAACAATTCGCGCACCGCCGGGCCAATCGCCCACGATCGCCCAAGCGCATTCACAAACCGCTCGACGCCTTTGATTTCAAGCGATGCCTTACCCGTCAGTGACGGCGCATCGCCGCTCTCGAGATGCCCATCGAAGGTCGCCTCCAGAAGGCTCGCGTTCAACGAGAAGGCGATCGGCACCTTTTTGTCCGACCCCGGGGCCTCGGAGCGCAACGTGAATTTGCTGCGTTGCCCGCGCCAGAAGCCCTCTCCCTTGACGGTCACCGCACCATCGCCATCTGGAACCAGCTGCACATTGGCCCGGTTGAGGCGTTCGATCTGGCCCCCCGGCAGGTGCAGGATCAGTTTGCCATCACGCACGCCGAGCGCCTTGAACGATCCGGATTTCAGAGCTGCCACAAGGGGGGCGGCCTCATCGGCGCCCGGCACGTCGCCCAACGCCGTCGGCGCCGCCTGGCCAAGCACCAACTCGCCGCGATCAAGAACGAGCATGGCCCGCCCCGAAGCAATCAGTTCAGCGGACGCCTTCGCTGTGACCACCTGCCCTTGCGGACTGCCCAGTGCCAGCCGACCGGCCGTCACGTAGGCGCGTGACACGGGATCGATCGAGATCGGTGCTGCAACGTGGAAGGTGTCACGCGGCGCCGCGACAACGCCGATATCGTCAAAGCGGATGTCTTCGCCGCGGAAACTGATCAGCAGTGGCAAGGCCAGACCGACGCCCAGCCAGAAGAGGGCGATCCCCGCCAACCAAAACCATTTTGGTCCAACCTTCGACGTCATATCAATTTTCGTGCCTTCCGGCCTTAACGTTAACCGCAGCCTATCCATATCGCCCAGGCGACATAGCCCCACGCACTGCAGCCAAAAACGTGTCACGACGCACACCGCCGACAACACGAATGTTACAGATAATTACCGAATCAAGTCCAATTTTGTACCGCCTTCACGACGGGCAAGCAACAAACAGCTTGCCTGTTGCGGACGGGCAATTGTGTGGCAGGATTCTGTCAGACTCGCG
Organism: uncultured Alphaproteobacteria bacterium; assembly: GCA_963696075.1. Taxonomy (GTDB): domain Bacteria; phylum Pseudomonadota; class Alphaproteobacteria; order Rhizobiales; family Hyphomicrobiaceae; genus CAJQQK01. The sequence goes on from CAVOJD010000012.1 coordinate 72,738, forward strand.
GCGCCGGCGCAACCTTGAATTGCATGATCAAGCAAGGACGGCGCCGCCCTCAACGTCACCGCGAAGGCTTAGGCGACCAGGCTGGCTTCCGTCGCCGCCTCGACATCCGCCATCGTGACACCGTCGGCCAACTCGACCACTTTGATGCCGCCCTTGGCAATGTCGAACACGCCCAGGTTCGTGATGATCCGGTCGACGACCTGCGTGCCAGTCAGCGGCAGCGTGCACGCTTTCAGCAGCTTCGACTCGCCCTTCTTGTTGGTGTGATCCATGATCACAACCACCCGCCGCACACCGGCGACCAGATCCATCGCACCGCCCATGCCCTTGACCAGCCGTCCCGGGATCATCCAGTTCGCGAGATCGCCGGTTTCCGACACCTCCATCGCCCCCAGGATTGACAGGTCGATATGCCCGCCGCGGATCATCGCGAAGCTGTCGGCGGAAGAGAAATATGACGTCCGGGGCAGTTCGGTGATCGTCTGCTTGCCGGCATTGATGAGATCCGCGTCGATCTCATCCTCGGTCGGGAACGGCCCCATGCCCAGCATCCCGTTCTCCGACTGCAGCGTCACGTCAACACCCTCGGGAATGTAGTTCGACACCAGCGTTGGAATGCCGATGCCGAGATTGACGTACATGCCGTCTTCGAGTTCCTGCGCGGCCCGCGCCGCCATCTGGTTACGATCCCAGCCTGCCATGATGTGCTCCTGGTGCCGGCCGGGCGCCGCGTGCGGGCCGGCCTCGATAATGGGGTTGATTGTCAAGCCGCGCGGATAGTGCGCTGTTCGATGCGCTTCTCGTGCTCGCCCTTGATGATCCGGTTGACATAGATGCCGGCCAGATGGATCTGGTCGGGATCGAGCGCGCCGACGGGCACCATCTCCTCAACCTCAGCCACGCAAACCTTGCCGCACGTCGCAGCCACGGGATTGAAGTTACGCGCCGTCTTGCGGAAGATCAGGTTGCCCGCCTCATCCCCCTTCCAGGCTTTGACGATGGAGAGGTCCGCAACGATACCTTCTTCCAGAATATAGGTCTCGCCGTTGAACTCTTTGTGCTCTTTGCCTTCGGCAACCAGCGTCCCGACCCCGGTCCGCGTATAGAAGCCTGCGATCCCCGCCCCACCGGCCCGCATCCGCTCCGCCAGCGTCCCTTGCGGGTTGAATTCGATCTCGAGTTCACCGGCAAGATACTGGCGCATGAATTCATCGTTCTCGCCGACATACGACGAGATCATCTTCTTGACCTGCCGCGTCTGCAGCAACAAGCCCAGCCCGAAATCATCGACGCCGGCATTGTTCGATGCGACCGTCAGGTCCTTCACCCCGGAATCCCGAATGGCCGTAATCAGGTTTTCCGGGATGCCGCACAGGCCGAACCCTCCGGCGGCAATCATCATGCCGTCCTTGAGCACGCCATCGAGCGCCTCGCTCGCACTGGCAAAAACTTTTTTCATGGAAGAACTCCGCAATGGCGCCCGCACCGGCGGCGGCAAGGCGCGCAGCAGGACACGGTTGGTGAGAAGGAACCGGCTGCTGGATTAGCGGTTTTACTGCATCGCGTCAAAGCGGATCGGTTGCAAATACGCCGACGCCCGCCACCAACCCCGTCATGCCCGCACCGCTGGCGCGAGCGCCGGTCCTTTAAGGCGCCTCTGGACGCCTCAAAGCCGCGCCGGGCCGAGATAACGCACGTTGACGCGCGCCGTACCTTGCCGGATGAAACCCAACTGATGCGCCGCCCGCTTCGACAGATCGATAATCCGTCCCGGCTTGAACGGCCCGCGATCGTTCACCCGCACAACGATCGAACGATTGTTCTCGAGGTTCGTCACCCGCACATACGAGGGCAGCGGCAGGGTCGGATGGGCCGCTGAGACCGCGTCCATATCGTAGACTTCGCCGTTCGCCGTTTTCCGGCCGTGAAAGTCGATCCCGTACCACGACGCAATGCCATTCCGGTCGTAGCTCGGATCGTGCCGCGGCACATAGATCCGCCCGCCGACCCGATAAGGACTGCCAAGCTTGAACCGCCCGCCGCCCCGCGGCACCGGCTCGCCGTAGCTGACAACCCGCGGCGAGTAACTGGCGCCTTCATCGCGATAACTGGATTTGGAGCAGGCTGAAACGAGACCGGCCACAACCATCACGCAGACCGGCGCAACCAACCGCCGAAACCCGCCCGATGGCCGCCCGCCAGACCTCTGGCGCGGCCCTCCCGCGACGCGATCAATGATTTCCCCGCCAGACACGCTACGCAAACTCCCCGCAACCCAATCCTCACGACCCACGCCTAACCTGCCAATTGGGAGGAACGCAGGACGATCCAAGGCAGAACGATGGCGAACGCCCCATCCGACGAACGCCATCCTACAAAAATACAGCTTAAGATTGAATTACACCGGATGCAGTGACACGCCGCGAACACTTCCCCGCAACGCAGCACACCGCGCTTTAAGACCGACCGGACAAATTGCGACAAACCCGAACGATCAAACCGACGGCGTCACCGCTGAACCGGCACCGGTGCCGGCGCCGTGATCGTGCGGGCATCGAGCACCTCCCGGCATTGCGCCGGCAGCCCCGCCAGCGTTAGCGGTGGCCGTGGCTTGAGCGGCACCCGCGGCGCCACCACCTTTGGCTTCGGCCGCGTCATCAGGTCGTACCAGTGGGCAAGTTCCGCGTCACACCCATGATCGCCCGTGGTCGGCTTTTGCGGCTTGCATCCCACCGAACCGTCGGGACAGCCGATCCTGATGTGGAAATGATAGTGATGCCCCCAGAAGGGCCGCACCTTCGCAAGCCATCCGCGATCCCCCTCAAGCTTCGCCGCCCCCTCACACAGCGCCTTCTTGATCGCCGGATGCACCAGGATGCGCTCGGTTGCCGAATAGGACGCAGCCCGCCGGATCAGCCTGACATGCGCCATCGACCAGATCTGGTCATTCACCGACAGGTGGTCCTTCGCGAGCATCGAAGTCGCCGACAGCCGCTCGCGCTCGCGCCGGCTGAGCCGCCGGTCAGGCATCGGCGTGAACCAGATATCAGCATCCAGCCCGATCTGGTGGCTGCGGTGCCCGGTCAACATCGGCCCGCCCCGCGGTTGTGACAAGTCACCCACAAGCAAGCCGGGCCAACCGTCATGCTTCTGCGCCTCGACCGCGAGGCGCCGCACCAGCCGGACGAGTTGTGGATGCCCCCAATTGCGATTGCGCGACAGCCGCATCGCCTGCCAGGCCGGCCCGTCAATCTCCAGGCGCTCAGCCCCGGCCAGACAGCCCCGCGAATAAAAGCCGACGGCTGCGGGATTGAGTGGCGCCGCATCGCGCTGATGGCCAAACAGCTTCTTGGCCGGCATCGCCTCACGCGGATCACCGCGTCCTTCGACCGCAACCGGCAACGGCGGCACCGCGCCCGGCTGCGCCGCCTCCGCCACAGCCCCCGGCCAAGCGGCGAGACACGCCCAACCTGCCACCCCACCGATCAGCACTCGAGTGATCACGCCATATCGCATCCGCCATACCCCGAATGACCGTTTCAAGCCTTTCAAGCTGGACAAGCTTGGATGATGAAATCTCTTCAGTCGCCGGCCAAACCGGAGTTCAGCGTCCAACCGGGCGCCCCGCAACAGGCACCAGAACTGCGCCGATACCATTGCGAGGCTTTGACCATACCAGATCCGCGCCCGCCTTTCGAACGCGCACGCTGCCGTCATCACCCAGACGTCCAGACCGGCCAGTTGCTCAATGGCCGTGAATATAGCTTTCGAGCTGCTCGATAATCAGCTGCTGCTCACCGATGATCGCCTTCACAAGATCGCCGATCGACACGATACCAACCACTTCCTTGTGTTCGAGCACCGGCAAATGGCGCACGGCTTTCGCCGTCATCATCCCCATGCACTCTTCCACCGACTGGTCCGGCCGCGCACAGATCACCCGCGTCGACATGATGTCGGCAACCTTCGTATCGAGTGAACTACGCCCCTTGAGAATGACCTTGCGCGCATAATCCCTCTCCGAAACGATCCCCGCCAGCCGGTCGCCCTCCATCACCAGCAGCGCCCCGACATTGGCTTCAGCCATTTCTTTCAGGGCGTCGAACACGCTCGTGTCCGGGCCGATCGAGTGCACGATCGAGCCTTTCGACTTCAAAATACTTCGAATGGATGTCTTCATGAGAGCCTCCGGGAATTGCACGTCAACCGTCCCCGAACGCCCCGGCGGCTGACGGTCCCGCAGGCACAGCTGCCGGGAAGCTCGTCGACCAATCCTACACCAAGGCGCACCGCCACGCTAGACAACTTGTCGCAGGCAGATCGGCAGCCAGGCGAGCAGCCAGCTATCCAGGCGGGCCAGAGCCAAGAAGCCCCTGCCGACAGGCCTGCACGCGCATCAGTCTCGACCGCCGAACCAGCGAGCCGGCAGCACGCCAATCTCAATCAATCAGGAGTGAGGCTACCGGGTTGAGCCAAGCCGCATATCAACCGCCCAACGGCGAATGCCATGCTTCACCGGGCGGCCGTAAATCCGCTGCACGCCAACAACATCACCGATCGAAAGCCCATCACGGGTCTCGCGATATTGAAACGACATCACATGGTTCCGCCCACTCGGATGATCGAGCCCGATGGCGTGCCCGACTTCGTGCGTCATCGTGTGGACCAGATCGTAGATCGCCAGATCACCGTCAAAACCGATCTTCCATCTGCGAAGCGGATTGAGACACACCCGCGACCGCTCAATCAGCCGATGCCCCCCCTCCGTCTCATCGCTCAGCGTCAGATTCGCAAAAGCAATCCCGCGCGGCTCGAGCTGGCGCCCGATCAGCACATTCGCAGCATCCTCATCGTCGGTCTCGACGAACACGAGATTGGTGACCTCCTCCCAGCGCCTTAGCGCCTGCAACAAGGACTGGCGGAAGTCTTTCTCGGCGATCTGCGAATGGGCCAGCAGCGGCTCAAGCGGCCCAACGCGCCGGCAATTGATCGCCTCGTCATCGAATGTGTCTTTCTTCGCCAGTGCATAGGTCAGCCGAACCGGCACATCCGGTCCACCTTGGCGCCATTTCACCAACGCCCCCTCCAGGCTCAGGTGTCGATACCCATCCGTTTTGGCGAGCACCCCGCCGGCCGCCGGCCCAAGCATCGCGAGAACCAGGGCAAGCCAAAACGTCCATCGCCGCGCCCCGGCCGGCAAAGCCGAAGACACGCCCCTTGGGCCTCTGCAGCGCTTCATGGTCGATCCCACTGGAAATCCCCCACGGCCACGTCGTCAGCTAAAGCTGACGGGCCGCCTCCCGTGTCTTTCACCGTCTCCCTAAACTTATGCATCGATCCGGACGGCCTCGACCATCGCGCCGGCGGAGATGTTCCCGGAAATCTTCCGGTCGCACCACGCACGTGCTCCATGCGCAACGACCCCGCCGCAGCCAAGCAACCTCACGGCGCCAAGCAACGGATTTCAATTAGGGAAGGAAGAGAGAGGGGAG
>CAVOJD010000013.1:0-7463 GCA_963696075.1 uncultured Alphaproteobacteria bacterium
CCCCTTCGTTGACTGAATACGCTGAGGAGATGCTAGCTTCTGTGGTGACAAAGGCAAAGTGGTTCACACTTGACGTTTATTGTCTTCGGCTACAGAGACAGATCAACGGTCAGAAGTATTAGCCTTTTAGCCTGCGCAGCAGCTTACTTTTTGCCGATTCATTCGGCGGGCAAGTCTTAGGTCAGATCGCTTCGAGATGATCGTCGGCAAACTTTTTGCGTTGAAATCCTTCACATTTTTTGGGTTTGTTTTGAAAACTCTCGAATGCGAACTGCAACTTAAAGTTGTCTTTATTGATAAATTCTCTCTAAGCAAAAACGTATCCTAGGTGCCGATACACTGTAAGCGATGGGGTGGACGCCCCCCCCCCGACGGCATCATTGTGCCAAGGTAGCGGTGTCGATTATCCGCTACGAAGGAGGCGTCCATGAACGAGGTTAGCATTATCGGGCTGGATCTGGCGAAGCATGCTTTTCAGGTCCACGGAGCGCGCGCTGACGGAACTGTGGCGTTTCGACGGAAGCTGTCGAGAGCAAAGCTGCTGGCGTTTTTCGCTGAGCAGCCGCGCTGCATCGTGGCGATGGAAGCGTGCGCGAGTGCGCACCATTGGGGACGGGAGATCGGCCGGCTCGGCCATGACGTGCGCCTGATCGCGCCCGTTTATGTGAAACCGTTTGTGAAGCGCCAGAAGAATGATGCGGCCGATGCGGAGGCGATCGCCGAAGCCGCGGCGCGCCCAACCATGCGATTTGTTGCGGTAAAGAGCGCCCAGAAGCAGAGCGGCGCGATGGTTTTCAAGACCCGCGACCTCCTCGTTCGGCAGCGCACCCAGACAATCAATGCGCTTCGCGGCCATCTTGCGGCGTACGGCGTGGTCGCGCCGCAAGGAGCGGCCCACGTCGACAAGCTTTCGGCGGCGATAGAGCACCCAGATGTGGACCTGCCACTGGTCGTCATCGAGCTGGGCAGGATGCTCCTGCGACACATAGCTGAGCTTGAGGTTAGGATCGGCGACCTTGACAGCCGGATCAGGCGCGTGGCGCGGGCCGACGAGACGGCGCGTCGACTGATGACAATCCCGGGCGTTGGTCCGGTCTGTGCAGTTGCACTCGTAGCGCTTGCTCCACCGACCGAGAGCTTCACAAAGGGGCGCGACTTCGCCGCATGGCTTGGCTTGACGCCACGTCAAAGTTCGTCCGGCGGCAAGGCGCGACTGGGGAAGACATCGAAGATGGGGCAGCGTGACCTGAGGCGGTTGCTCATCATCGGCGCGACAACGGTCGTGAGATGGGCAGCGCTGCGGGGGGCAGCGCCGGGCTCCTGGCTGTCGCGCATGCTGGCGCGCAAGCCGCGGAAGCTGGTCGCCGTCGCGCTAGCGAACAAGATCGCCCGCGTCGCCTGGGCTCTCATTAGTCGCGGTGGGGTTTACAGAGCTTCGGTCGTGGCCGCCTGACGGCGGACCGGGCGAAGAAGTCGGGGATGTGAGAGGTCGAAAAGGAGCTTATGGGCAAACGGTCGAGAAGACGGGATCGGGAAAACCAGTTCACCGGATAGCGCTTTGAGCGCGGGTAAGCGTATTGGATCCGATCCTCTCACTTCCATAAGGGCCCGCGGCTGATGAAAGCCGCATCTTGAGGCCGGACACACGTCAGAACCCGACCACACGCTCATCGCCAACTTTTTCTCTTGCATCCAGAGGGGCGTCCACATACCTCCGGTGAGCACCCTCTTGCCGGTCTGGAGATCGTGGGCGATTCTGAGATCGGTGTTTGATGTGTTGCTCAGGCGGGGATGTGCCCACGATGTCGGATGTGGACGCAAGTGCCTGATTACCCCACTTCCTCCACATAGTGACCTCTGATCTGACGCAAAGGGATCGATGGGCTCGCCGCTCTGGTTCAGGAACACCTCCGGCTCGATCCCTACGCTGGCACGATCTACGTCTTCCGCGCCAAGCGGGCGGACCGCGTGAAGCTGTTGATCTGGGACGGTAGCGGCCTGGTTATGGTCTACAAGCGCTTGGAGGATGGCCGGTTCCGTTGGCCGTCGGTTAAGGACGGCGTCATGCGGCTGTCGCCGGCGCAGTTCTCGGCGCTGATCGAGGGGCTCGACTGGCGCCACGTTCATGCGCGCCGTTTCGCTCGTCCCACGGCCACACAATAATCACTCCACAACGCCTCTTTGCCAGTGGTCGACTTGCCGCAAAATCGGCGATTCTTATCGCATGGCGCGAGCAATCGATGATCTCCCTGACGATGTTGCAAGCCTGAAGGCAATGCTTCTGGCCGAGCGCGCGGCCCGCGAGGCTGAGCTTGCCGCCGAGCGTGGCCGCCTCGCGCAACTCGCCGACGTGCGCGACCGTCTCGAAGCGCGGAACGCAACACTCGAAGCCGAGGTCGATCGTCTGACGGCGCAGGCCGACCGTCTCGATCACATTATATCGGTACTCAGGCGTGCCCATTTCGGGCGTCGCTCCGAGCGCATCACTGACGACCAGATCGAGCTGGCGCTGGAGGATGTCGAGACGGGCTTTGGCGTCCAGGACGCGCAGGTCGAGGCGGACAGTCCCACCTTGCGCGCCGAAGCCACAAAGACCCGCCGCGCCAACCGGGGCCATCTGCCGAAGCACCTGCCGCGCGAGGAGATCGTGATTGTGCCGGAGCGCACTGACTGTCCCTGTTGCGGCGGCGACCTGCATGTCATCGGCGAGGACGTCTCCGAGCGCCTCGACAAGATCCCGGCCCGGCTCCGCGTGATCGTCACGCGCCGGCGCCGCCGCGTCTCGTGCCCGGCGGCCTGCCGAGCGAAGCGCTCATTGCTGATGTGCTCGTGGCGAAGTACGCCGCCCATCTTCCCCTCTACCGCCAGAGCCAGATGCTGGCGCGCGAGGGGATCGCGATCGACCGCTCGACGCTCGCCAACTGGATCGGCTTCGCGGCGTTCGAACTGGCGCCACTGCACGCGCGGCTCGTCGCGACCCTGAAAGCCTCGGACAAGCTCTTTGCGGACGAGACACGCTGCCCGGTGCTCGATCCGGGACGTGGGCGGACCAAGACCGGGTATCTGTGGGCGATTGCGCGCAACGACCGGCCGTGGTGCGGCCGTGATTCGCTGGCGGTCGCCTACCTCTACGCGCCGGAGCGCGGCAAGGAGCACGCCGTGCTTCACCTCGCCGGCTTCACCCGCACCCTGCAGGTCGATGGCTATAGGGCCTACGATGCCTTGGCCGATGGGAAACGTATCGGCGGCCCGGTGACGCTCGCGCTGTGCTGGTCGCACTTCCGGCGCCGCTTCTACGACATCGCCAAGGGCGGTCATGCGCCGATCGCGGGCGAGGCGTTGCAGCGGATCCGTGCGCACTATGAGATCGAGGCCGAGATCCGGGGGCAGTCAAGCGACGAGCGCCGCGCCGTCCGGCAGGTCCGCGCGGGCCCCGTCATCAAGGCCCTGAAGCTCTGGCTCGAGAATCAGCTCAGGCGCGTGTCGGGGCGTTCGGCAATCGCGGAAGCCATGCGCTACGGGCTCTCACGTTGGGACGGCCTGACCCGCTACCTCGACGACGCCCGCATCGAGATCGCCACCAACGTGGTAGAGCGGTCGATCCGGCCGATCGCCTTAAATCGGAAGAACGCGCTCTTCGCCGGATCCGATGACGGCGGTGCCAACTGGGCCATCGTCGCTTCGCTGATCGAGACGGCCAAGCTCAACGGCGTCAACCCGCACGCCTGGCTTACCGACACGCTCGAAAAGCTCGTCGACGGCTGGCCGCAATCTCGCATCGACGACCTTATGCCGTGGGCCTACGCAAAGATCCCCGCCTGATCCGTCAACGTGGGAGCGGCGCGGCGCTTACGATCAGCGGTCACTATGTGGAGGAAGTGGGGCAATCAGACAGCTGAGTCGCATCCCGCAGACTATAGCGCGACAATCTGGATGGGAACGGCGCGTCAATCAGGGTGAGAACCCGGCGGCCGCGTTGATGATTGTCGCTGGCGGTGGTTTTGGCAAGGCTATTCGCGCCAGCGCGTCTTGATTGTCGCGTCGTGCGGTGCACGCCTTCGGCATGACGCGTCAATCAGAACTGGATTTGATTGTCGCATTCGTTGCCGGGCGGCCGCGACCGCGTTTGCGCTTAACGGCGGTTTTGCGGCGGTAGCTCTGGACGTTCATTTCCAGGATCGTGGCGTGGTGCACGAGCCGATCGATGGCGGCTAGCGTCATGGCCTGGTCTGGGAAGACTTTTCCCCATTCGCCGAACGGCTGGTTGGCGGTGATCAGCATGGATCGCCGCTCATAGCGTGCGGCGATCAGCTCGAACAACACACTGGTTTCGGCCTGATCCTTGCTGACGTAGGCGAGGTCGTCGAGGACGAGCAGATGGTATTTGTCGAGCTTGGTGATGGCGCTTTCTAATGCCAGTTCGCGACGCGCCACTTGCAGCCGTTGAACAAGATCGGTCGTGCGGGCGAACAGAATGCGCCAGCCGTTTTCGACAAGAGCCAGAGACACGGCTGCCGCCAGATGGCTCTTGCCGCCGCCGGGCGGGCCGAACATCAGAAGGTTAGTGCCGCCGGCGAGCCAACTGTCGCCGGCACACAACGCCATGACCTGTGCCTTCGACACCATCGGCACGGCATTGAAGTCGAACGTGTCGATGGTTTTTCCTACCGGCAGACGGGCTTCACTCAGATGCCGGGCAATGCGACGGCGTGAACGCTCGGCGATCTCGTGTTCGGCCAGTGCTGCCAGGAACCTTGCCGCCGGCCAGCCTTCCTTGTCGGCGCGCGCTGCCAGTGCGGGCCACATCAACTTCATGCCGGGCAGACGCAGATCGCCAAGCAGCAGGTCGACGCGTCCGGCGTCAACGGCATTCCGGCCGTCTACGCTGGCGCTAGTTGGATTGTTTTTCTTTGTCATGCTGCCGCTCCATGATGAATGTCATGGACCACGGCCAACTCATCGTAGGCGCTCAGTGGCACCAATTCGACGTTGACCTCCGGTACGCTTGCAGCATCCGGTTTGAAGTGTTCGAGCAATGCTTTGGGATCGGGCAATCGCCCGGCATCGAGATCCGCGTCAATGGCTTGTGCAAGTTCCCGCTCACAGGTGCGGTCGTGGGCCAGCGCCAGCAGGTCAACAATGACCCGGCAGGCTTGCCGCTCACCCTCGCGTTCTCGCAGGACATCGAATGCACGCGCATATGCCTGTCGCGGAAAGAGCTGATCGCGATAGACCAGGTTCAATAGTGCCATCGGCTTTTTGCGCAACGCATGAATGACGTGCCGATAGTCGACAACGTGTGCTGTCTTGCCATCGCTTCGCCGTCGTTCGCGGCGCAACGTCATCAGGTGCGTTGAGCCAAGACAGCATTCGAGACGGTCATCATAGAGCTTCACTCGGAGGCGATGACCGATCAGGCGCGACGGTACGGTGTAGAAGACCTTGCGCAAAATAAATCCGCCGCTGGACGTCACGTTGACATGAACGTCCTCAAAGTCGGTCGTTCGGCGTTCTGGCAATGTCTTCAGCTTTGCGCGTTCCAGGTCGATCTGCTTGCGCCGATGGGCGTTATGGCGCCCAACGATCTCATCGATGAAACCGCGATAGGCATCCAGGTTGGCGAAGTCGCGGCTGCCACGCAATAGTAACGCATCTTCGATGGCCTTCTTCAGATGCCCATGGGCGCTTTCAATGGATCCGTTTTCATGCGCGAGGCCGGGATTGTTGCGCGTCGGCGTCATTTGGTAGTCGCGCATCAACGCCTGATAGCGGCGTGTCAGGTCGTCCTGTGCAGCCTTGTCCAGATTGCGATACGCCGCTGACAGGCTATCGCTGCGATGTTGCTCAGGAGCACCGCCAAGCGCCCACAAGGCATTTCAGGTCCGCATTCGGCCACGAACCTCAGCTATCTCTGGACGGAGTGATGCTTGAGGGAGATGACGATGGCGCGCAATCAAGTGCAGTTCCAAAAGGGTCTCGGCATGGCCGAGTTCTTGGCACGCTACGGGACCGAAGAGCTGTGCCACGATGCTCTCGTGAAGATGCGTTGGCCAGACGGCTTCGTTTGCCCGAAGTGCGCTGAGCGACGGTACAGCTTCTGCGTGCCGAAGAAGCTTTTCCAGTGCTCGTCGTGTCACCGGCAAACGTCGGTTCGCGCCGGCACGGTGTTCCACAAATCGCGCACGCCTTTGACGAAATGGTTTCTCGCCATGCACCTTCTGACGGGCTCCAAGAACGACATCGCGAGCCTTGAGCTGGCGCGCCAGCTCGACGTCAAATGGGATACCGCCTGGCTAATCAAGCAGAAGCTGATGGAGGTCATGTTGCAGCGGAACACCATCTACAAGCTGTCCGGTGATATCCAGATTGACGATGCCTATCAAGGCGGCGAAAAGGCCGGAAAACCAGGACGTGGAGCGGCCAACAAGCTCCCTTTTGTGGCAGCCGTCGCAACCCGTGACGGCCGCCCAATCTATATGCAGCTGCGCTGCCTGCCGGGTTTCACGAAGGACGCAATTAAGGCCTATGCACGGGCCAATATCGCTCCAGGCTCTCGCGTGCTGAGCGACGGCCTCAACTGCTTCAAGGGCATCGTCGCTGCGGGGCTCGCGCATGTGATTAAAATCACCGGCGGCGGGCGTCCCAAGGATCCTGATTTTAAATGGATCAATACCGGACTCGGCAATGTCCAGAGCGCGATCAAAAGCACGCTGCGCTCGTGCGACGCGCGCCACACACCGCGTTATCTGGCAGCGTTCGAGTGGCGTTACAATCGCCGTTTCGAGTTGGCGAAAAACCTCGAACGGCTGGCTCGCGTCGCCATGATGATCGAGCCTCAACCTCGCAGCACACTCGCCGCTATCCGTCAGAACCAAACGGATCTGACGGGGTAATTGCAACCCTTCAGCCAGGGCCGAAAAGCTTTCGCCGCCAAGAACAACATGGGCGTGCTCGAAACCGGAGAAGACGAGCCGAAAATGATACAGCAGGTGCGTGAGCGGCTCACCGGCGATGCTGATGCCAGTTGAGCGCATGTCGGTAAAGTCCGACAACCCAAGCCGGCCCGGCTCGTGTGTCTGTCGGAAGATCACATCCTGTTCGGGGCCATTCAGCGCCCGCCAAGTGCGGATGCGCCGCTCCAGCGTCCGGCGAATGCCAGGACTGATGTCGGGACGCCGCCGCCGAACCTCATCGAAAATGGCGACCACCCGCAGCCCCGGCGTCGCCTCAAGCATCGGCACGACGTCGCTGTCCCAGATATCGGCCAGTGGGTCGGGACGGCGGCGGCCGCGAGGCTTCTTCTTCTGAGACGGCAGTCGCGGATCGGCTTCGAACCGGTAGGCAGTTGCAGTGCTGAACCCGGACTTTGCGGCAGCAACTTCCGGGGTGTCTGTGTGGCGAGAACGCATATACAGCCTCATCTGACAATCGTTGATGTGGAGGCCGGGCAATCGCTGATCCTT
>CAVOJD010000014.1:0-66107 GCA_963696075.1 uncultured Alphaproteobacteria bacterium
AATCCTACCCCCGCAACCATCAGTCGTATTTTTCTCCGAATAGTCAATTACTTACCGAGCAGCCCCCGCAACCAACCGTCTTGGCAACAAGCGATTTCAATGACTTGGCTCGCGGCTTCGCGTTGAACGACGCGCAACCCGCAACCAACCAGGAACCGCGGCAAAGGGGCCTTTCTTGGGTTGGGCCGGTATCCACTCTTCAAGAGCCGATAGAGCTGAACTGCAGGCCGCTCATGTTGTAAGTGCGCCCCTGCACTCTGCCCGGGTCGAACCAAGGTCGCCAATCAAGAGGTAGTGTCCGGCCCCGCCGCGACGCTGAGGTCCGGCAGCGCCCCTTCATTCGAACTCCATTTCCGAGAAGACCTGCTGCGCGTTGCGCCCTGCAAGGGACTCGAACTGCTCCAGATGCTTGAAAGTGGATTGGTCGACCTTCGGGGCGCCGATCATATCGCCTCCGGATTCAATGTGAGCGCCGATTTGTTCACGGAGATTGACCAGATAGGCCCGGGTTTCAGCGTAAGCGCGCTTCAGATCGGTCGGTGCGCCATGTCCTGGAACAATCTGGTCTGGCTTCAATTCGGCCATCGCATCGAATGCGCCAATCCAACTCTTGGCATTCGACTGCGGGCCGACGCCAAGAATGCGCTCGACATAGACGATGTCGCCGGTGAAAACGGTCTTTTTCGCCGGCACCCAGACGAAGCTGTCGCCCGGTGTGTGAGCCTGGCCCTTGTGGTGGATCTCGATTTCCAGGCCGCCGAGCTTGAGGCTATGGGACGCCTCGAACGTCACATCGGCATAGACGGGATCAGTGCCGGCCACACTGTCCTTGATCAGCGACGTCAGCATCGTCAGTTGCATTGAGCCGCGATCCTTATGGTCGGCGACGGCGGCCTGCGATGCGATGATCGTCGCGCCCTGCGCCTTCCAGTAACCGTTGCCGAGCCAGCGGTGATCCTGGCCACCTGTGTTGACGACGTAGCGCACCGGTTGATCCGTGACCTTGCGCACGGCGGCGTGCAACATCTCGGCGCCCTTGAAGCTCCCGCCCGGATCGACCAGAACCGCGCCGTCGCTTGTCACGATCAGTCCGAACGTCGCGTTGTTGGCGAGATTTTGCGGCGAGCGCTGCTGCTTTTCGCCAACGAACGCGTAGATGCCGTCCGTGACTTTGACGGTTTCGAGGGCTACCGCCTGTGAGGCACAACAAGCGAACAGTAATACAAGCACTCGTACGACGAACTTCATGCCCAAAGGAACCGACGAGCACGAGCAGAACGGCGTCACCGCTCCCAAGGCGGTGGCAAGCGGATACCCAATAATCTCTCGGCGACCAGCCAAGAGAGCGCGCGTCTTTTCAGGCGAGAAGAAGCTGCGCACGACTCCCATCGCGAACACCACGAGCGTCAGCAGCAACAGAACCCTCGGCGTGTCGTGGACGAAAAATGCCATAGCCGCGCCGGGATGGCTGTGGCGATCAACGGGCAATAGCGAAACCACCCACTCGGAGAACGGCACAAGCTGGCTGTAGAGGCCGGCCGATAGGATGAGGGCAGCAGCCGTTGCCGACAGCCATTTCAGTGCCCGTCCGTCAGCTGCGACGACGGTGCTGGTGACCTGTTGGTCGCTCATGTCGCAAGTTCCTCAGTTCGAAAGTTTCCGCTTTGCGTTTGCTGCGTCGAAAGCTTGGTCTTCGTTGCAGCCAGAACGGTCTCGACAATCCTCTGAGCCGATGGCGAGCGAAACCGGGCGCGGCGATAGCGCACCCACGGCGCGTCTCGCCGGTCAGTGACGAGACCTGCGTCCTTGAGCGCGGCCATATGCCGAGACGTGCGCGACTGCGAGGCACCGAGCGCTGCCATCAGCTCGCAGACGCACAACTCCCGGCCTTCAGTCAGAAGCGCCAGCGCCTTGCGTCGTGTCGGGTCCGACAACACCGCCAGCAAGTCCGAAAGGTTCCGTTCGTTCATTTGAAATCCCGCATATGCTTGATTGCGCATATGCAGGATTATGCATGGGTCTGCCTTGACAAAGATCAACGGCGTTCATTGCTTCGACGCGCACCGGTTCGCTGTGTCGCCCCTGTGCTCGCGAGCAGATCAGATCCAGATCACACGCAAGAGCGACGGCACGTCAATCAGCCCGGCAAGGGCGGCCTCGGCGAGACCAAAAAGGGCCGCCAGGAACAGCAAGAATGCGACGAGGCGGCCATGGTCGAGGCCATCGATCACAACACGGCGTAGAAACTGCGATAGGATATCGAACAGAGTCACAATCAAAATAATCAGTAAGAGAATCCCGGATACGCCGCCAAAATCGAAACTGCGCATTGTGTCATAAAGCGCGACGCCGATACCGCCGGCGCCGACGAAGCCGAGGACGGTTGCAGAGCGGATATTGGATTCGAACCGATAGAGCGCGATTGAGATCCACAACGGCATGACCTGCGGAATGATGCCGTAAATGACTTCGTGCAGCCACGTCGCGCCGGTAGCGCGGATACCTTCCACGGGGCGCGGGTCGATCTGCTCGACGGCCTCCGAGAACAGCTTGGCCAGCACACCAGTCGTGTGCACCGCCAGCGCCAGAACCCCTGCCAGAGGCCCAAGACCGACAGCGGAAACAAAAATCAAGGCGAAAACCAATTCATTGATGGCACGCAATGCGTCCATCAAGCGGCGGGTCGGAAACCAGACCCAGGACGGAACGATATTTTCCGACGCCATAAGCCCGAACGGGACGGCAAGGATAACCGACAACACGGTGCCCCAGATCGCCATCTGGACCGTTTCCAGGATCAGGCGCAACCAATCGCGCCAATAGCGGAACGAGGGCTCGGCAAACTCGCTCATGAGTTCGGCCATGTTCGATGCGCCGGTGACAAGTTCGGTCAACCGCTGCATTTCGGCCGGTACGAAGCTCCAGGCGAGCATGACGAAGAAGCCGCCCCAGATGATCCAGCCATATATCTGGCGGGACAGTTCGGGACGCGGGATTTCGATTTGGCTCTTTGGCGCTTCAACGGCCATGATCGCGGTCTCTGGTGACAGTTGGTGGGGAGGCCTCTGGCCGGAAAAACGACAGGCGCCACCCGAGCGATTTGCTCGGGCGGCGCCATTTTGTTCGTCGCGGCTTACTTCTGCGGAATTTCTTCAGCCAGTTTGCGGAACGCGGCAATCTGGGCCGTGAGGTCCGCTTTCTTTTTGGCCTTCTCTTCAGCGCTGTATGTCTGGTCGCTGTCGAGCAGGAGCAGCTGTTTGTTGGCTTCGAGGACGCGGAATGTCGTGAGCTGCGCGTTCGACGACGGGCGGAACGGGCCGAGACCGACGGTTTCGAGTGCCTGACGTTCGGCCTTTACCGTCTCGTCGTCGCCCAGACGACCTGTTGCCATCACGGCGTAGTAGAGCTTCGCCTTGACGTCCTCAGGCAGGTTCTTGCGCCAAACCAGCGGATCGGAGGCGATGATCGGCGAGCGCCAGATTTCCTTGATCTTGGCGGCAGCTTCCGGTGCGTTCTTGGCAAGTCGCGTGTAAAGCGCGACGTTGTGGGCCGTGGCAACATCGACCTGCTTGTTGGCGGCTGCCAGCAGGTTGGCTTCGTGCTTGGCGTTGATCACGCGCTTGAAGCAGTCCTGCGGCGTGACGTTGTTCTTGCCGAACACATAGGTCATCGGCACGAGGTAGCCTGATGTCGACTGCGGGTCACCGATGCCGAAGTTGATCGATTTGTCCTTGCAGGTGGCAAGCACGTCTTCCAGCGAGTTGAACTTGTCGTTGTCCTTGTGCGTGACAAGGATGGTGTAATAGCCGGACTCGCCGCTCGCTTCGACTTCCTGCGCGAACACTTCACCGCCTGCGCGGTCGATGGCGGTCATGCCGGACTTGTTGCCAAGGAGCACGACGTCAACCTTGTTGAAGCGCATGGCTTCGATCATGCCGGTGTAGTCGGTCGCGAAGAACGTATTGATTTTGAAGCCCGTGCGCTTTGCCATCGCTTCCAGGAACGGCTTATAGCGCTTGAGCAAGTTGTCCTGGCTCTCAACAGCGAGGAGGCCCCAATTGATTTCCTTGACCTCTTCGGCGAGCACCGTTGTCGGCGCGGCAATCGCAGCCGCCATTGTAATGGCTGCGAGGCCCTTCACCAGTTTCCGCATTTTCAAACTCCTGATTTGTGGATCGGCAGGTGTCTCAGGCCGACTTGGCCGTGAGTTCTCAAGGTCGTCCCCGCCCTAGGCTGAAACGACCAACCCCTCAGCTGGTGATGTCGCGGGCGCACCAGCCACGGCGCAAGCGCCCCTGGGCCCAGCTTCAGCTGCATCGGGAAGGATGAGTTCGTCGCTCGCCTCGCCGTAGATGTCGCGCAGGAAGGCGAGCGTCAGTTGCCTACTAGGGCCATCGAACACGATCCGGCCGTCACGCATCGCGATGGTGCGGGCACAGAACCGGCGGGCATATTCCACCTGATGCAGCGAAACCAGGACAGTGATGCCATGTTCCGTGTTCAGGTCCGAAAGCACCTCCATCACCCGGCGCGCGGAGGCCGGGTCCAGCGAGGCGATCGGCTCATCGGCCAGGATCACCTCGGCCCCCTGCACCATGCAGCGGGCGATGGCTGCCCGCTGCTGTTGGCCACCGGATAATGTCGCTGCCCTTTGCATCGCCGTCTCGGCGATCCCGACGCGATCGAGAGCCTCCATTGCCGCCCGCTTTTCCGCATCCGAGAACTGCATCAGCGCACCGCGCCATGACGGCATGCGGCCGAGCCTTCCAACCAGGACATTGGTGATCACGTTCAGGCGCGGGACGAGATTGAACTGCTGGAAAATGACGCCGACACGAGAGCGAACGCTGCGAATATCACGCGCGACGCGGCCTCGCTTCTGCACGGTTTGACCGAGCACCTCGATTTCACCGCCGTCGTCCCCGCTGTCAGCCCGCAAAAGCCCTGCGACGTGGCGAATGAGCGTCGACTTGCCCGACCCCGACGCACCGATGAGGGCGACCATCTCGCCTGGCTGGAGGTTTAATGTAACACCGTCCAGCGCGCGCCTGCCGCCCGGAAATACCTTGGTAACACCTTTGACCGCGATCGCCGCCATGCCACTCCCCATCCGCGAAAACCGTGAGCTAGCAGGGCGCAGTTACAGCTGGATGACACATCCAAGCGTCCGGTGTTCCGGCCACAGAAGACTGCCTTAGTGCCTGAAGTTCGGGCTGGTTGCCCCATGACGGCGCTGTCCGACACTGGCTACGTCCCTGGTGTTTTCCTCGGCAGGTGATAAATTACCAGCCAAGACAGAGCGTCACACAGCCAAGATCGGCGCCAAGGTCTGGAGGAAGTGCCGTGGTGGGTGGGTACCGGGAACCCAGCCGTAGACGAGTCGTTGCCGGTGCAGCGGTCGCGGCGGTCGCTTGTGCTGTGCCAGGGCATAGGATCGGCGCCTCCGGCGCATCGATACGCTTCGGTCTGACGCCGGTCTTTCTCAATAACGACCTGGAACTTCTGGATCGCTTGCGCGCGTTCCTCGCCCGCAGCACCGGACAACAGGTCACCCTCGTGCAGCGCAGGACCTACGAAGAAATCACGTCGCTTCTGGTCTCCGGACAGCTCACAGCCGCCTGGATCTGTGGCTATCCCTACATCCAATACCAAAGCCGGCTGTCGCTGCTCGCCGTGCCGGTCTGGCGCAGGCAGCCGCTGTATCAGTCGTATCTCATCGTCGGGCGAGACCGGTCCGCCGCATCGCTCGACGACCTCAAGGGCGACATTCACGCCTTCTCCGACCCCAACAGCAATTCGGGCTGCCTCGTGACGCGCGCGCTGTTGGCCCGAAAACGGTTACGCCCGACCGACTTCTTCACGCGCACGTTCTACACTTACAGCCATCGCAACGTGGTGCGCGCCGTCGCGTCAGGACTTGCCGAAAGCGGCAGTGTCGACGGCTACGTCTGGGAGGTGCTCGCCGAGGTCGAACCGGACCTCACGCAGCAGACACGGATCGTTTCGCGCTCCGAGTGGCTCGGGTTCCCGCCGGTGGCCTGCGAGGCTCAGCACGCGGGCTCGCCGCACGCGCGCGCGGTCCAGTCGGCACTGATCGCGATGTCATCCGATCCCGACGGTGCCCGGGTGCTCAAGATGCTCCGGCTCGATGGTTTCGTGGCAGGTCATCCCGACCTCTTTGAAGGCATCGCGGATCGCGTCGAACTCGTACGGGGGCTCGGCGCATGAGGTCGGGCGGCAGTCAGCCTGGCAACATGCAACCTGGGCGCAGGACCGGGCTGCTGGTGCGCCCGTCGAACTGGCCGCTGACCGTCCGCGTTCCTGCCGTTGTCGTGCTCTTGATGCTCATCGTGAGCGCCGTCATCAGCGAGCGGGTGCTGTCGCGTCTCGTCGAAACGCAGAGCCGGCATCTGACGGAACTGACCGGTGCCTATCTCGACGGCGTCTCTTCAGCAGTGATGCCGCATGTGCTGAGGGAGGACGTCTGGGAGATCTATGATGTCCTGGATCGCGCTACCCAGCGTTACTCCGGCCTCGATGTGGCGTGGACCACCGTGGTCGATCATGCGGGTGTCATCATCGCATCCAGCCAGCCGCGCGTGCATGTGACCCAGGAGCGGCTCTCGGCACTGTTGCAGACCGACAATTCCCTGCAGCCGCGGATTGCAATCAACGGCACCAGCGGCGTTTCCGAGTTCGCCCGCAACCTCCTGCACCAGGGTCGCGTCGTCGGTGCCATCCATGGTGAAGTCCGGATCGAAGCCCTCATCGCGGAACGATGGTCGGTCCTGACCACGCTGATCCTGACAAACGCGGCCCTGGCCCTCACTCTGGCCGCGATCGGCTACGTCATGGTCCGCAGGATGGTCCGGCCCGTGGGCCTGTTGGCCGATCATATGCAGGTTGATCCAGGAG
This sequence comes from uncultured Alphaproteobacteria bacterium, assembly GCA_963696075.1. GTDB lineage: Bacteria > Pseudomonadota > Alphaproteobacteria > Rhizobiales > Hyphomicrobiaceae > CAJQQK01. The sequence continues at coordinate 6,916 of CAVOJD010000014.1, forward strand.
GCACCGCCCACGCCATTCCCGAACATCAACTCGGCGCGCCAACAAGCGAGTTCGGGCGACTGTTCCGCAGGTACAATAGTCTCGTCGAAACCGTCCGCGAGCGTGAACGCCTGATCCATGCCCTTGCCGAGGAAGAACGCCTCGCGGCTCTGGGCCGGCTCTCATCCGTGATGGCGCATGAGATCAACAATCCGCTCGGCGGCATGCTGACGGCTGTCCAGACCTTGAAGCGGCACGGACACCGGGAGGATGTGCGCATCAGCTCAGTCGATCTCATCGAGCGCGGGCTGATCGGCATGCGCAACGTGGCCCGCTCGACGCTTGCCGCATACCGCTCAGACCAGGGCCAGCAGCAGCTGACGCGGGAGCATCTGGAAGATCTCGCCATATTGATCGGGCCAGAAGTCCGCCGGAAAAATCTCCGCCTCGCATGGACAAACGGCATTCAGCAACCGATCGAATCGCCGGCGCAGCCGATTCGAGATGCAACGCTCAATCTGCTGCTCAACGCTTGTGCTGCAAGCGTCAGCGGCGGCGCCGTCGAATTTCAAGCGCAAGCAACCGCTTGTCATCTGGCGATCACGGTCAAGGATCAAGGCGGCGGGCTCCCTGACGAACTTCGAACATGGCTCCAATCTGGTTCACCCGATGAGATGCCAGGAGATGGTCATGGTGGGCTCGGGCTCTGGATCGTGCGCCGTCACGTCGTCGATCTGGCGGGCGCGATCACCGTGGAACCAGACCCCGGAAACGGCACGCAAATCACTTTGACATTCCCCAGGGCACGCGAACCAAGCAACGCCCGGCCTCAAGAGCCACACCAAGTCATCCCAGCCAAAGCCAAGGAGCTTGAGCATGGTACTCGAAGGACGCTCGATCGGATTGATCGAGGACGACCCGATTATGGGCGAAAGCCTTTGGCAGACGCTTAGGCTGGAAGGTGCCCACGTGAGTTGGTGGCGTAACGGTGCCGAGGCGCGGGCCGGGCTCGCCGGCGAGATGCCCGACGCCGTGATCTGCGACATCCGGCTTCCCGACACGAACGGTGCCGATCTTTTCATGGACGTTGCCAAGCGTCGGGCGCTACCGCCGTTCCTCTTCATGACCGCTTACGGCCATATCGATGACGCCGTGCGGCTCCTGCGTGCCGGCGCCTGTGACTACATTACTAAGCCGTTCGACACTGAGAACTTTCTCGACCGTGTCCGCGCCTTGATGCCGCTTGCCGCCAATGTCGTCGATACGGCCGGCGCGCTTGGTCGCTCGCAGGTCATGCAGCGGATCGAAGCCCTGTTGCGGCGGATTGCCGACCTGCCGAGCCCCGTGCTGTTAGGCGGCCCGACCGGGTGCGGCAAGGAGGTCGCGGCGGCCTTCCTGCATGCGGTTTCAAAACGCAACTCCGCGCCCTTCGTGGCGGTCAACTGCGCAGCCCTGCCCGCTGACCTCATCGAGAGCGAGTTGTTCGGCCATGAGCGCGGCGCGTTCACAGGCGCCCAGACCCAGCATAAGGGCTTCGCCGAGCGCGCACGGGACGGCATTCTGTTTCTTGATGAGATCGGCGAATTGCCATTGCGATTGCAGGCCAAGCTGCTGCGGCTGATTGAACAGCGAACGTTCACGCGGCTCGGCGGCGAACGCCAGATGCCGTTCCAGGCCCGTATTCTGTGCGCATCGAACCGCGATCTCGCCAAGGCGTCGGCGGCAGGCGAATTCCGAGAAGATCTCTATCACCGGATTAATACAATCGAGATCGTCATTCCGCCATTGACGGAGCGCCGGGAGGACATCGAGGAGCTGCTTCACCACTTCTTCGATGGGTTCATCCAGGAGGGAAGCGCGCTGCGCGGATTTGCCTCCACGACCGTCGAACTGGCGCTTGACCACGACTGGCCCGGAAACTGCCGCGAGGTGCGCAATCGCGTCGAACGGGCCGTCGCGTTGGCCGCCGGCGAACGGATCATGCCCTGGGATATGTTTCCGGATATGGCGTCCGATTACCCCGAGACGGGCGCCGACGGATTTGCCAAGCTCGCCGATGTCAGGGCGCGTGCGGAGCGCCGACAGATCGAAAAGGCGCTCGCGGAGACCGGTGGCGGCGTTTCGGAAGCCGCCGAGTTGCTTGGCATCTCGCGGACGACCCTATGGGAGAAGATGAAGCGGCTGAACATCACGGTGCATTCACAATAGCCCTGCGTTCGGATTCCCGAACATGGGTAGTATCCAGCGTTCGCAAAGCCGGTCACTGAAGCCCTGCCGGACCTGAATTTGCATTGTTTTTCAATCCATTAATATTTCATTAACTTTGGCACGCCGCTTGCGAAACTCGCGTTAGCTCGAATAACGGGCACGAACGAGGAGGAAATCGCGATGAAGCGTTGCGACAGGCTGGTCGATGTCGGCCGGCGTCATTTCTTGCGCGGAGGAGCCGTTGCGACCGCCGGCGCAGCCGCCGCCACCGTCATGCCGGTCGAGGCCAAAGCAAAGCCCGGCACGGCTCTGCTGAACTATCCGGCCAACCGGCTCGGCAACGTCAAGGACCTCAAGGTCAACGAACCGATGGACGTGGCCTATCCGGATCAAGACGCGCCAGGCGTTTTGCTGAAGCTTGGCAAGCGCGTCGAAGGCGGCGCCGGTCCCGACGGCGACATCGTCGGCTTCTCGATCGTCTGCCCGCACAAGGGCTTCCCGCTCGCCTACAACGCCGATCGGCGGACACTGAATTGCCCCGGCCACTACTCGATCTTCGATTGCGAGGCCGGCGGTCAGCAGGTCTGGGGGCAGGCCACACAGAACCTGCCGCAATACATCCTGCGCGTGGACGACAAGGGTGACATCTATGCCGAGGGCGTCGATGAACTGCTCTACGGCCGCCTGTCCAACGTGCTCTGAGGGAGATCTCAAGATGGCTTACAAGCGCAATGTCGACCGCCTTCCGATCATCCCTAAGGATGCCAAGAAGCACAACGTCACCTGCCACTATTGCATCGTCGGCTGCGGCTATCACGCCTACACCTGGCCGGTGAAGAAGCAAGGCGGCACAGCCCCCGGCGAAAACGCTTTCGGCGTCGATCTCGCCAAGCAGCAGCCAGCCGAGGCTGAAGCCTGGTACGCGCCGTCGATGTACAATGTCGTCAAGCAGGACGGCCGCGACGTGCACCTCGTCATCAAGCCCGACAAGGCCTGTTCGGTGAACAGTGGCCTTGGTTCCGTTCGCGGTGCGCGGATGGCCGAGAACCGGCGCTCCGACATCACGGGAACGCAGCAGCAACGGCTCGGCGAGCCGATGGTCTGGCGCTACGGCACCTGGCATCCAACAAGCTGGGACGATGCGCTCGATCTGGTGGCCCGCGTCACGGCGCGCGTGGTCGACAAGGACAACGAGGACGACCTGTTCGTTTCGATGTTCGACCATGGCGGATCGGCCGGCGGCTATGAGAACACCTGGGGCACCGGCAAGCTCTACTTCCAGTCGATGAAGGTGAAGAACTGCCGCATCCACAACCGCCCGGCCTACAATTCCGAAGTGCACTCCAGCCGCGACATGGGCGTCGACGAACTGAACTACGCCTATGCCGACTACGGTCTGACCGACACGATCATGATCGTCGGGGCAAACCCGCTCGAAACGCAGACCAACCTGTTCCTCAACCACATGGTTCCAGGCATGCGTAACGGGGCCAAGGTCATCTTCGTCGACCCGCGCCGCTCGGTCTCGGTCAATGCCGCCGAGGTGGAAGCGGGCAAGGACAATGTCCTGCACCTGGCGATCAACTCCGGCACCGACCTCGCGCTATTCAATGCCATCTTCACGCACATCGTCGAGAAGGGCTGGATCGACGCCGACTTCATCGCCAAGTCAACCTTCCAGAGTGATATCGCGCAGGCCCAGAACGAGCAGTTTCCCGCACCACTCGGCTCGTTCGACATGGCCAAGGCCGAATGCAAAATGGCAGTCGCTGATGCCGCCAAGATCTGCGGCGTATCAGAAGCCGACATTATGAAGGCGGCCGCATGGATCGCGGAACCAAAGGACGGCCAGCGCCGCAAGTGCGTGACGGCCTATGAGAAGGGCATCATCTGGGGCAACGACAACTACCGCACCATCGGCGCGCTGGTGAACATCGGTCTCGCCACCGGCAATATCGGCCGCGAGGGCGGTGGCGTCTGCCGTTTGGGCGGTCACCAGGAAGGCTATTTCCGTCCATCCGATGCCCACGTCGGCCGGCCAGCGCCGTATCTCGACCAGTTGATCATCGCCGGCCACGGTAAGGTTCATCACATCTGGGCCAACGACCACTACAAGACCACTCTCAACGCGTCGGAGTTCAAGCGGGTTTATAACAAGCGCACGAACATGGTGAAGGAAGCCATGGACGCGCGGGCGGGGGCGACACGGGAAGAGCTGGTGGATGCCATCGTCGGTGCGATCGAAGCCGGCGGCATCTTCTCGGTCAATGTGGACATCATCCACACCCAGATCGGGCAGTGTGCGCATGTGATCCTGCCGGCCGTCGAGTCGGGCGAAATGAACCTGACTTCCATGAACGGCGAGCGCCGCATGCGCCTCGTCGAAAAGTATATGGACGGGCCTGGTTCATCCAAACCGGACTGCCTCATCGCAGCCGGGATGGCCCAGCACATGGAGCGCGTTCTGCGTGAGGAGGGCCGGAGTGAGTACGCCGACCAGTTCAAAGGCTACGACTGGAAGACGGAAGAAGACGCCTTCATGGACGGCTACCATTCAGCCCATCCGGATGTGACCTACGACCGACTTCGCGCCATGGGCAACAACGGCGTGCAGGAACCTGTCACCGGATACGCGGACGGCAAGCTCGTCGGCACCACGCGGCTCTACACGGACGGCAACTTCACCCGTCACGGTCGCGATGACAAGAAGGCTCTGTTCTGTGGTGGCAGCTGGCGCGGGCTTCAGGCACCGGGCAAGGCGGCGCAGAAAGCTGCCCATAAGTTCCTGATCAACAACGGCCGCTCCAACATCAACTGGCAGAACTGGTTCCTCGACAAGGACAACGACTTCGTGTCCGACCGCTATCCCTATCCGTTCCTGGAAATCAACCCGGACGACATGGCGGACCTGGGCCTGAAGGCCGGCGATCTCGTCGAGGTCTACAACGATGTCGGCGCGACACAGGCCATGGCCTATCCGACGCCGACAGCCAAACGCGGCGAGACGTTCATGCTGTTTGGCGCACCGACGGGGACGCAGGGCAACGTGATCAATGCCGGCGTAAACGAACTGATCCTGCCGAACTACAAGCAGACCTGGGGCAACATCCGCAAAATTTCGGATGCCCCGGTGAGCGTTGCCCATCTGTCCTTCAAGTCGAAGGAGTACACGGCCGGCTGACGGTCCACATCACGCAGCCGGGGCGGCGCTCCGCCGCCCCGGCTGGCATCAGACTGCTCACGATTTCCGGAGGCCTCCAATGACCCGGTCACCTTCCCGGCCCACGCACCAGCTTGCCGCAATCCGTTACGAACGCGGATTTGACATCGACCGGCTGCTGATCGACGTGTGCCAGACGCTGTCCGCCCAGCGGGTAAGAATCGGTGGGCTGGTTCAGCTCTCAACCGGCGACCGGGGCGGCAATTGCGCGGCCACGACCCATGTCATGGATCTCAAGACGGGCGCGAACTTCGATATCTGGGAAGATCGCGGACCGTGTGCCCGTGGCTGCCGCCTCGACGAAGACGGACTGAGCCATGCCGAGCCCGTCCTTCAGCGCGCCATCGACGAGCGCGTCGACCTGCTGGTCATCAATCGCTTCGGCCGCGCCGAAAGCCTTGGACGCGGGTTGAGGCCCTTCTTTGATCGTGCGCTTTCGGCGGGCATACCGGTGCTAACTGCCGTTCGGTCGCCGTACGACGCGGCATGGCATGATTTCCATGGCGGACTGGGCGTCGCGTTGCCATGCTCGGAGAACACGGCATCGATCATTGACTGGGTGAGCGACGCCAGCCCGCCAGATCGTAGCCTGGGGCTATAAGCCGATCGAGTGAACGCAACCTGGGCCTCATGCCCCGTGACGAACACCCAGATCTCCTGGCGGTATCGTCCAGTGCGGGCCCCCGCAACCAAAATTTCCGACACGGACAGGCCGTCTATCGTTCGCCGCGCGCGAGCGGACCGGCGTGCCCATACCCAGATGCTGGCGCCGCGGCAGCCAGAATGTATTTGTCGATATCGACGCCTGACCGCTAGGCTTGGAGGGGACAAGCGAAAGGGTTTGCGATGACACAGACGACGGCAGAATTCGATCCCGACGCGTTCGACTATGATTTCTGGAAGGACGCAGAAAAACGCCCGGGATGGGACGATCTCGATCCGGGTGAGATCGTGGAGTCCCATCCAGTCAAGATCACAGCCGATATGATCCAGCGCTATGCGCGCTCGATCGGTGATCTCAATCCGCTCTACTTCGATGAAGAGTATGCAAAGTCGACCCGGTTCGGTGGATTGATCGCGCCGCCGAGCATCCATGCGCTGTTTCTGTTTGCCTGCACCAAGCACGACCACTTCATGCGCACGCCGGGCACCGTCAACATGGGACAGAACTGGTGGATCCATCGCCCCGTGCGCCCGGGTGACACCATCACGCTGGCTGCCCGTTGCCTCGACAAGGTGATCCGCAAGGGCAATACCTTCGCGATCCACGACAACGTCTTCCGCAACCAGCATAACCAGGTCGTCTGCGCCGGGCGTGGCTGGACGATGCGGCCCTATTGAGGAGCAATGGCGGTGACAAAAGAGTTCACGTTCAACGATATCGAGATCGGCTACAGCTTCGAGGGTCCCAAGGTCGACGTGACGCGCGAGATGATCAAGGAATTCGCGATGGCGTCGTTCGACAACAACCCGCTGCACTGGGATGACGACTACATCGCCGGCACAACGTTCGCCAACGGCAAGAAATTCGATACCGTGATCGGCCACGGCCTGATGACATATTCGCTCATGGTGCGCGCGATGACCGATTGGCTGTGGCCCGACAATGGTGATCATCGGCGGCTGGAAACGCGCTTTCGCAGTCCCGTCTATCCCGGCGACACGATTGCGGTCCGCGTCGAGGTTGTCGACAAGAAGGAGACGCGAAAGGCCAAGTGGCTCGTTTGCAATCTCACTGTCGAGAACCAGCGCGGCCAGGTCGTCGCCACCGGCGACGGCCTCGCCGAGATCCTGCGGTAGGGCTGCATCCGTTTAGATCGCCGGCTGCCACAGGCTGCCGGCGGCCTGCCGATTTGATCGCCTTACGGATCGGCGAAAGAGCCTAGTCGCATCTGGCCGACATGCCGCCATCAACGATGATTTCCGTTCCCGTGATGAAGCGCGCTTCGTCCGATGACAGAAACACGGCGGTATTTGCCGTGTCGCGGCCATCGCCCATGAAGCCCAAGGGAATACGCTTGAGACGCTGGGCGAGGAGGGCGTCGACGTCGCCACCGGCGCGCTGGCCGGCGAGGCGGGCTTCGACCATCGGGGTGTGGAGCTGGCCCGGGACAATCGTGTTTACGCGAACGCCCTTGGGGGCGTATTCAACGGCGACGACACGAGAGAACTGGATGACACCCGCCTTGGTCGCAGCGTACGCGCACTGGGCGGAGCCGGTCCAACGGATGCCCGACGTCGAGGCCGTGTTGACGATCGCCCCGGCGCCCTGGGCTGCCATGTGGGGCAGCACGCTGCGGCAGGTCAGGTAGACGCTCTTGAGGTTGAAATCGACCTGCCGGTCCCACGCCTCTTCCGTCATCTCAACCGGCCCGCCGCGCGCGGAGCCGCCAACGTTGTTGACCAGGATATCGATACGTCCGAACCGCTTGAGCGCCGTTTCGACCATGGCCTCGACGGCGCTGCGCTTGGTGACATCGGCATAATGGGGCTCGATGGTCCCGCCGACGTCGCGGGTCCGGGTCAGTGTCTCGGCCATCGGGCCTTCGGAGAGGTCGACGGCGAAAATCGAGGCCCCCTCTTCGGCGAAGCGGACACAGGTTGCGCGGCCATTGCCCCAGCCGGGACCGACGCAGCCCGCGCCTGTCACGATTGCTACCTTGCCTGCCAGACGACCTGTCATCGGATTACCTTCCATCGTTGTTTTTGCGGTTGCGAGGACGGCGCGCAAGCTACGGACGATTGGCGTCGAGGAACATGCGGACGTGGCGCAGGGCCAGGGGGATCTGTTCGGGCTTTTCCTTCCAGGGATAGAGGCTGACCTGGGCGTTGGGCGCGAGAAGTGCTGATTCCATGGCGACGGCATAGGGGTGCGCGGGGATGTCGTCGGGGAGGATGAGGACCGGCGTCTCACATGCGCGCACGAAATCGCGGCTGACCGTGAAGACGAAGTCCGGGTCGGTGCGGTACATCCTTGTCAGGAACGCGTCGAGTTCGGTGTCGCTCAGCTCCGGGCGCTTGGCCATCAGGGCCGGCGCCCATCCCTTCTTGTTGGTTTCATAGAACAGATCGCGCTGGTCGGGCCGCGAGCCGCTCGGCTGGGCGAGGACGGCTGCGGGAATGCGCTCTGCCGCACGGCGGATCAGGTTCCAGATGAACGGGCCGCCGATGCAAAACCCCAGAACCAGGAAGCGATCGCAACCGAGATGATCCATCAGGGCGATGTGATCATCGGTGTAGGCATCCCAGGGGCGGTCGGGCTCGAGGGGACCATGAGAGCTGCCCGCCGGCGAATTTCTCAGATCAAGAGTGATGCAGCGGTAGGCGTCGGAGAATTCCTCGAGCGGGTTGAAGGGGGCGCCCTCGGTGAGGTTGGCGATCGTGGAGTTGAGGCCGCCGCCGGGTATGACAAGCAGCGGAAAACCACGGCCGGCCTCCTCGTAATGAATAGTGACGTCGCCATTCTCGAATACTGGCATTGCGGGCTCTCCGGTCCGGGGGCAGGCTTGATCGTTGATGGTTGCACTACCTGCGCAAATCGCTTGAGCGTCAATCCGTCTCGCGATCATTGCAGGCCTGTTGACGCCACGTCGGCGTGAGCTACCTTCGCCCGCAAGATCTCGTGGACGCAGGAAGTCATGGGGTAGCCAGAAGACATCGGGAGCCAGAAGACATGGGGAACCAGAAGACATGAGGCAGACATGACGTCAGTCGACAAAACGGCAATCGTAACGGGGGCTGCGCGCGGCATCGGTCTTGCGACAGCCCGGCAATTCCTCAGCGATGGGGTCAAGGTTGCGTGCGTCGACCGGGACGAGGATGAACTCAGGCGGGCGACCGCCGGGCTCAATGGTGTGCTGGCGCTGCCTTACGATGTGTCGGTGCCGGACCAGGTCGCCGCCATGGTCGGTGATACACTCAGTGCCTGGGGGCGGGTCGATGCGCTCGTCAACAATGCCGGCGTTGCCGATTTCGGCCCGATCGAACAGACCACGTTCGAGCGGTGGCGCACGGTGATGGCAACGAACCTCGATGGGGTGTTCCTGTGCACGCAGGCGGCCATTCCCGCGCTCAAGGAAACCAAGGGGGCGATCGTCAACATCGCGAGCATCTCCGGCGTCAGAGCCTCAACGCTCAGGGTTGCCTATGGCACGTCCAAGGCGGCGGTGATCCATCTGACGAAACAGCAGGCGGCCGAACTCGGGGAGCATGGCATACGGGTCAATTGCGTCTGTCCGGGGCCGGTGCGCACCAAGCTTGCGATGGCGGTGCACAGCCAGGAGATCATCGACGGCTATCACGATGCCATTCCGCTGAACCGCTATGGCCTTGAGCCAGAACTCGCCGACGTCATCACGTTCCTTTGCTCCGACAAGGCCAGCTACGTCACCGGCCAATCGATCGCGGTTGACGGCGGGTTTGATGCCACGGGCATCGGCCTGCCGGCGTTGCGCAAGGGATAGAGCCTGGGCGCCTGCCGGCCTCCGGCCTGCCGTGCTCTCGGTTCAGGCGCTGAAGCCGCCGCCGCTTTGGTCGATGGCGCCACGCTTGGTGCGGCGCGGCTTCTTCTGGGACACAATCGGCGAGAGGTTCTCGGCGAAGACCGCATAGCTGCGCCAAGCCAGCGGCACGGCACAGCGTGCGACCGGGCGGGCGGGGTTGCCCTGGGCGACGGTGCCGGGCGGGACCGACTGGTTGACGACACTGCCGGCGGTTACAACCGAGCCCTTACCGACGGTGACGTTCGGGAGTATCGTCACATTCGGGCCGATGTAGACGTCGTCTTCGATACGGATGGTCGGTGCTGCGTCTGGGCCGGTCGGGGTCATGTCTCCGAAATGAGCAATGAATGTCGCGCGCACCCCGATCTGGACGTTATTGCCGATCGAGATCAGGTGCGGCGACGACGTGTCGAGGATGACGTCGGTGCCGATCGTGATGCGCTCGCCGATCTTGACGCCGCGTGCGCGGTGGAGGCGGACGCGCAACGTGCTCATGCCCGGGGCATGCAGCGCGATGACCTGCAGAAGGCGGTTCTTAAACCCTTTCCAGAAGCTCTCATGACGCTTCATCTTGTGAGGCATGCCGCTTTTGGCGCTGGCAAGCGCCGGCGGCATGATCTCGGCAAGCGGGAGGTCTCGGACGGCGTCTTCATCGTCGCCCTCGTCGCCGATCATCGTTTTGACCCGCCGGGTGACGCCGCCGAGCGTCGGGTCGCGTAACAGGTCACGCGGGGTAAACTCGATGTCGAAGGCAGCCGCGATGTCGCTTGAGACCTCCACGGCGGAGAGCGAATGCCCGCCAAGGTCGAAGAAACTGTCACCCTCGTCGATGTCCGAGACAAACAAGCGCTCTTCCCAGAGGGCTGCGATCTCCTGCTCGATCGCGCCGGCGGGGATCTGTTTCGTGGAGCGGTCGATTTGGACAGGCTCGGGGAGGCGCTTGCGGTCGATCTTTCCGCTGGCGGTCTTTGGGAAGGTGTCGAGGATCAGGTAGTACTGCGGCACCATGTGGTCGGGCATGGTTTGCTTGATGGCGCCGCGCAAAGCAGCCGTATCAATCTTGCCATCCGCCTGCGGCACGATGTAGGCGACCAGACGAACGTCCGTCGGCGACAACGACCAGGCGTTGACGACGACGTGGACCGGAATGGGCGCGGCGTTGGTGATGGCGGCCTCGATCTCGGCCAGTTCGACACGGAACCCACGGATCTTGACCTGGAAGTCCAAGCGGCCGAGATAGTCCAATATCCCGTCCGAACGGGCAGCGACGCGGTCGCCGGTGCGATACATCCGCCCGCCCTCAGGATTGAACGGATCGGGGAGGAAGCTCTGCTCGGTCAGGTCCGGACGCGCGGCATAACCGCGTGTGACTCCCGGCCCGCCAATAAAGAGTTCGCCAGGGACACCGACGGGCACCGGCGCGCCATACGAGTCGAGAATATAAAATCGGGCGTTGGCCATCTGGCGGCCGATCGGCACGGGATCATCGTCAGGACGGACGGTGTGGCCCCACGCCCAGACCGTCGTCTCGGTCGGTCCATAGACGTTGATGACATCACCCCCGATGTGGTGACAAAGAGCCTTCGCCAGTTCCGGCGTCAATGCTTCGCCGCCAATCAACAGCTTGCGGATGCGGTGCAGCGATCTGGCACCGGTTGGGCTTGAAAGCAACATGCGTGCGCGCGTCGGCACGCACTGTGTATGCGTAACCTCATGGCGCTCGATCAGGGAGGGAATCGAGCCGGGGCTGTCGTCGCCATCGGCTTTTGACTCGTCAAAGATGACGACCTTGAAACCGCGCGCCAACGTCCAGAACAAGTCAATGACGGACGGATCGAACGCCAGCGACGTCATCGAGAGCCACGTTCCGGATTGCTGCCCGGGTTCGTAGCCGAGGATCCCGTCCATGCCGGCGAGGTTGTATGTGACGTTGCGGTGTTCGACCATCACGCCCTTCGGGCGGCCGGTCGAGCCTGACGTGAAGATGATGTAGGCGAGTTGGTCGGGCGCGAAGTCGTTGTCGGGCAGGGGCGCGTCGCTCAAGGCTTCGATTACGGGCCAGTCGGTGTCGATCGTGACCACCTTGGCGTCGTGCTCGGGCAGGTCGTCGAGCAGATCCGATGTTGTCACGAGGACCGGCGCCTTTGTGTCCTCCATCATGTAGCCGCGCCGGACCCTTGGATACGTCGGGTCCACCGGCACGTAGGCGCCGCCGGCCTTCATGATTGCGATTGCCGCCACGACCAGTTCGAGTGAGCGATTGACGGAGAGGCCAACGGCGATGTCGCGGCCAATCCCGAGCGACTTGAGGTGTCGGGCCAGCCGGTTCGTGCGGCTCTCGAGTTCGGCGTAGGTGAGGCTATCGTCACCGTACACGAGCGCAGTCGCGTCCGGGGTCCGCGCGGCGGCGGCGGAGACAAGGTGGTGGATGCCCTTTTCCGAATCGTAGGGCGCGGTGTTGGCGTTCCAGTCGACGAGCATCATTCCGCGTTCGTCATCGGAAAGCAGCGGCACGTCGGAAATTCGCAGGTCGGGGTTTGCTGCTACAGCCTGCATGACACGCGACAACTGCTGCAGCATACGCTGCACAGTTGCAGCCTCGAACAGGTCGTTGCTGTATAGGACGATACATTCCAGGCCGTTCGAATGTTCAGCCATGTGGAAGGTCAGATCGAACGAGGATCCGTAGTCGCCGCACAAGACGCGTTCCACGTCAAGGCCGTCGAGCTTGAGCTCGGACCTCTCCCGCAACTCAAGCATGATCTGGTAGAGCGGATGGCGACTGACGTCGCGGGGTGGCGCCACGGCCTCCACGATCTGGTGGAAGGGCAGTTCCTTGTGGTCCAACGCTGAAAAGAAGATGTCGCGTTCGCGTTCCAGCAGGGCCGCGAAGGTGAGATCGCCGGTGATAGAGGTCCGAAGGGGCAGTGTGTTCAGCATCATGCCGACCATGTCGTCCAGGCCGGTTCTGTCGCGAATTGCAACGGCTGTACCGATGACAATGTCCTCCTGACCGCTCAGGCGATGGAGGAGTGTCTTGAGACAGGCCTGAACGGCGACATAGAGCGAGCAGCCGGCAGCGTGCGCACAGCGTTGAAGCCCATCCTTCACGGCCGATGGAAACTCAAAACTCTCACAGCCGCCATCAAATGAACGCGTCGCGGGCCGCTGATGATCGGTTGGCAACTCGATTGGTGGCAAATCGCCTGGAAGCGTATCCTTCCAATAGGCTTGCAGTTCCTCAAGACGCTTGCCGCTCAGCTGCTCTCTTTGCCATGCGGCAAAGTCCGCGAAATCAATCTCCCGCGGGGGCAGCTGCGCGGGCCGGCCAGTTGCCCTGATGGCGGCATAATGGCGGGTCAGTTGGTCATGAACGATACCTATCGAGACGCCATCGGCGATAATGTGATGAACGGAAAAGAGCAGCCGGTGATGATTCGGTGCCAGCTCAATCAACAAGGCGCGGAAAAGCGGCTCTTTCGAAAAATCGAATGGGCGGCAGAAAAACTCACGCATCGCGCGGTTGGACTCGGCGAGACGATCGGTTTGTTCGCCCGCTTCGAGCCTGACAAATTCGAAGATCCCTTCTACAGATGCGGCCGGCACGAGAACCGCCCTGGCGTTCTTCTCGGCAAATGCAAGGCGCAGACTTTCGTTACGCGCCACGACGGCATTGAGCGCGGTCTGCAGCGCGGCGCGATCAAGTTCGCCCCGGATTTCCCAACCGTCCCAGATGTGATCCGCGGCGTGCTCCCCGCCCGTCTTGTGCGCGATCCACAGCGGCATCTGCGAGGGGGCGATTTCAATGTCGCTGGTCCTGTCAGCAACAGGAACCGGATCGACATCGGCCGGCGTCTGCCCGCTGCCGGCGAACAGGGCATCGGCGATATCGCCAAGTGTGCCGGTGATGACCTGGCGCATGGAAATGGTGTGGCCGATCTCGTTCGCGATGCGGCCGACCAGCTTCATCGCCAACAGCGAGTGACCGCCGCGCACGAAGAACGAGTCCGTGCGCGAGACCTCATTGTCGCCGAGCACCTCGCCCCAGATCCGGAACAGATGTTCCTCGAGTGCGGAGCGCGGTGGCACGACCTCGCGGTCCGCTTCGGCACCCTCAGGCTCGGGGAGGCGCTTGCGGTCGATCTTGCCGTTGGCGGTCTGCGGGAACTTGTCGAGGGTGACGACGTGCTGCGGGATCATGTAGTCCGGCAGGCGGCCCTTCAGCGCTTCGCGCAGCGCCGACATCTCGATCTTGTCAGGCTGATCCGTCTCCAGATACGCGACAAGCCGCACGTCATCCGGCTCTGGCGCCCACGTGCCCACCACCGCGTGCACCGGCACCGGCGCGACATCCGTGACCGCCGCTTCAATCTCGCCCAACTCAATGCGGAAGCCTCGGATCTTCACCTGGAAGTCGAGACGGCCCAGATACTCCAACACCCCGTCGGCGCGGTAGGCGACACGGTCGCCCGTGCGGTAAAGCCTTCCGCCCGCGGGGCTGAACGTGTTCGCGATGAAGCGTTCTTCGGTCAGGTCGTCACGGCCGATATAGCCGCGGGTCACACCGGCCCCGCCAATGAACAACTCGCCCGGCACGCCAACCGGCACCGGCTGGCCGTAGGCGTCGAGGACGTAGAACGCGGTGTTGGCGACCGGGCGGCCGATCGGCACCGTGTCGACGCCCTCGATGGCGGGATGGCTCGACGACCACACCGTCGTCTCGGTCGGCCCGTACATGTTGATCACGTCGCCGCCGACATGACGGATCAGGTCTTCCGCCAGCGCACCGGGGAAGGCTTCGCCGCCGATCAAAAGCTTTTTCAAACGAGAGAACGCGGTGCGGCCCGCCGCGCTCGAGACCTGCATGCGCGCCATCGCGGGCACGCACTGCATGTGCGTCACGCCGTTGGCTGCAATCAGTGACGGGACCGAGCCGGCACTGTCCTCGCCGTCATCGCTGGCCTCGGCGTAGACGACAACCTTGAAGCCGCGCGCCAGCGTCCAGAACAGTTCGAGGACGGAGATGTCGAAGGACAAACTCGTCACCGCCAGCCAGGTGCCGGGGTCGTCACGGTCCGGCTCGATGACGCCGTCCATTGCGGTGAAGAAGTTCGACGCGTTGCGGTGTTCGACCATCACGCCCTTCGGGCGGCCGGTCGAGCCGGACGTAAAGATGACATAGGCGAGCTGGTCGGGCGAGAACGCTTCGTCCAGCAAAGGCGCGTCGCTCAAGGCTTCGATCTGCGGCCAGTCGGTATCGATCCGCACGACCTTGGCGGTATGCTCGGGGAGATCCGCGACGAGGTGGGACGCCGTCACGATCACGGGGGCGGCGCTGTCCTCGATCATGAAGCCGCGGCGGTCGCGGGGATAGGCCGGGTCCATCGGCACATAGGCGCCG
The DNA here is from genome assembly GCA_963696075.1 of uncultured Alphaproteobacteria bacterium. Taxonomy (GTDB): domain Bacteria; phylum Pseudomonadota; class Alphaproteobacteria; order Rhizobiales; family Hyphomicrobiaceae; genus CAJQQK01. Next base: position 22,226 of record CAVOJD010000014.1, read on the forward strand.
CCGGCCTTGAGGATGCCCAATGCGCCGACAACGAGATCGAGCGAGCGCTCGAGTGAGAGGCCAACGGTTGTGTCGCGGCCAACGCCCAACGACTTCAGGTGACGCGCCAGGCGGTTTGCGCGGGCATCGAGCTCGGCATAGGTGAGGCTCGCCTCACCGCACACCAGCGCCGTTGCGTCCGGGCGCGCGGCAGCAGTCTCGGCGATAAGATGATGGACGCCCTTGTCGGCGGCATAAGGCTCGGCCGTCGCGTTCCACGCGCCGAGCATCTCATCGCGCTCATCGCCCGAGAGCAACGGCACCTCGGAGATCTTCAGGTCCGGGTTCGCGGCAACCGCCTCAATCATCACCGACCAATGACCAAGCAGACGCTCGATCGTCGCGGCGTCGAACAAGTCGGAGTTGTACTGGACGTTTCCGGTGATGCGATCGGGGAATTCCGTCAGATGGAAGGCCATCTCGAACTGGGCGGTCTCAACGGGCGGAAGGCGCGGCGTCACACTCAGTCCCGGAAATTCGAGATCGCCACCGGGCACCATCTCCAGCATGACCTGAAAGAGGGGATTGCGGCTCGGGTCATGTTTGGGGCCGACCGCCTCGACGATCTTGTGAAACGCGAGTTCCTTGTGTTCAAGTGCCTCAAGGAAGTTGGAGCGCTCCGCTTCGAGTATCTCGCGGAAGGTCGCCTCGCCCGATATCTCTGTGCGCAGCGGCAGCGTGTTGAGAAGCATACCGATCATATCGGAGAGGTCGCGATTGTCGCGCAGGGCGACGGGGACGCCGACGACGATGCCGTCCTGACCGCTGAGCCGGTGCAACAGGACCTTCAAGCAGGCCAGCAGGGTGATGAACATCGTCCCGTTGGCTTCGCGCGTCAGTTGGCGCAGCGCATGGACTCGCTCGGACGGCCAGTTGATGAGCGACACATCGCCAACGAACGAGACTTCGGACGGTCGCGGACGATCAATCGGGAGTTGCAGCGCCTCCTGTTCAGCCGGCACCGCGCCGCGCCAATAGTCGGCGAGTGCATCGAGGCGCTCCGGCGTCAGTCGCTCGTTCTGCCAAGCAGCAAAGTCGGGGAATTGGACACGCAGCTCCGGCAACGCGGCCGGCTTGCCGGTCGCGCGAATGGCTGCGTAGTTGGCGGCGAGTTCGTCGAGGAGGACGGCTAGCGAGACGCCGTCGCAAATGATGTGATGGATGACCAGCAAAAGGGTATGGCGGTCAGGGGCCTCCTCGATCAGGAGGAAGCGGAACAGCGGGCCGGCCTCGAAATCGAACGGCCGGCGGATGAAATCGGCCAAGATGCGCTCTGATTCGATGGCTCCTTGTGATGGCGGCAGTTCGCTTATTGCGCGAAACGCGACATCGGCTTCGAATGGCGGCGCGACATTGAGAAGAACCTGATCGCCGTTGCAGTCGTCGATCGTCATACGCAGGTTCTCTTGGCGCGCGACGAGGGCGTTGACGGCAGCCTGGAAAGCGTCTCGATCCAAGCCACCCTCGATGGTGAAGCAGGACCACACATTGTTGGCGGCCAGATCCGGCTTAAAGCGCTGGAGAATGAAAAGCGGTATCTGGGTCGGCGCGATCGCGGCCGGCGGCGCTGAAGGCTCGCGCCGCGGGATCATGCTGTCTTCGTCTTCGCCTGCAGCTTGTAGGACGTGATCGGCCACGTCGCCCAGTGTTTCCAGGAGAAGCATGCGCAGGGGAACCTGAACACCGAACTCGCGCTCGATCCGGCCGGTGAACTTCATCGCCAGCAGGGAATGGCCACCGCTTGCGAAGAAGTTGTCGGCGCGGGAGGCCGGGCCACGCGCCAGCGTCTCCTGCCAAATCTCGAAGAGAGGCTGCTCTTCGTCGCTCGCAGGTGGCACGATCTCGCGATCACTCGAAACAAGTTCGGGTGTCGGCAATTGCTTGCGATCGGTCTTGCCGCTCGATGTCAGCGGAAACTCTCGCAGGAGTTGGAAGTGCTGAGGGATCATGTAATCCGGCAGTCGCCGGCACATCTTCTCGCGGACCTCGTCGACGTCCACCTCGTGGGGGCCGGTTGCTATGTAGGCGACGAGACGCACGTCCGCCGGTGCCGGGCTCCACGTGCTCACGACCGTCTGGATGGGCGCGTCCACTGCGTCAAGGATAGCGGTTTCGATCTCGCCGAGTTCAATGCGCAGGCCGCGGATCTTCACCTGGAAGTCGATCCGGCCGATGTAGTCGATATTGCCGTCGGGCAGGTAGCGGCACAGGTCGCCGGTCTTGTAGAGGCGTGCGCCTGGGTCGGCCGAGAACGGATCGGGGATGAAGCGTTCCTCGGTCAGGTCGGGGCGGTTCAGATAGCCGCGTGCGAGCTGAAGGCCGCCGATATGAAGCTCGCCGTGTGCGCCAATTGGGACCGGCTGGAGATGCTCGTCAAGAATGTAGATTTCAGTGTTGGCGACTGGGCGGCCGATCGGGACCATGCGCTTGGCACCGTCGGGCTGGCATGCCCAATAGGTGACGTCGACGGCGGCCTCGGTCGGGCCGTAGAGATTGTGCAGTTCGCAGTCGAGGTTTTCGAAGAAGCGCTGCTGGAGGGAGAAGGGCAATGCCTCGCCGCTGCAGAAGACACGACGCAGCGAAGAGCAGCGTGGCACGTCGCGGTCATCGAGGAAGGCTTCCAGCATCGACGGCACGAAATGCATGGTCGTCACGCCATGATGCTCAATCGTGTCGATCAGGTAGGCACTTTCGCGGTGCCCGCCGGGCCGGGCGACAACAAGGCTGGCGCCGACCTGGAGCGGCCAGAAGAACTCCCAGACTGACACGTCGAATGAAAACGGCGTTTTCTGGAGGACGACGTCACCGGGTCCGAGGCCATATTCCTCCTGCATCCAGAAAAGGCGGTTGCAGATCGCTTCGTGCTCGATCATGACGCCTTTCGGGCGGCCGGTCGAGCCGGAGGTGTAGATGATGTAGGCAAGGTTGTTCGGGGCGGCACGCGGCGCGGGTGCGTCAGCCGACTCGACGGCGAGAGCCTCGCGAACCTGGCTACTATCGAGCACCAGCGTCGGCGCGTTCGTCTCCGGCAGACGTGCTTCGAGATGTGACTGTGTGAGGACGACGGCGGGCACGCTTTCATCGATCATGAAGGCGATGCGCTCGCTCGGGTAGTCCGGATCGAGCGGCATGTACGCACCGCCAGCCTTGAGAGTGGCATAGATCGCAACGACCATATCGATGTCGCGTTCAAGGAAGAGGCCGACGGGACGCTCAGGGGCAACGCCGCGGGCCGCGAGATGGTGGGCGAGACGGTTCGCGCGGTGGTCCAGTTCGCGATAGGACAGCTCGACGCCATCATAGACCAATGCCGTCGCGTCCGGCGTGCGCGCAACCTGGTCCTCAAACAGCGACATCAACGTGACATCGCGCGGGTAGTCACGCGCCGTCGCGTTCCAGTCGTGCGTGATCTTCTCGCGCTCGCAATCCGAGAGAAGCGGAAAACGTGAGATCGGAGCGGCGCGGTTAGCGACAATGCCGCCTAACAGCGCTTCAAAGCTCTCAACGAAGCGCTCTATCGTGGCAGCATCGAAGACGGCGGCGTTGTATTCAATCCACCCGTTGAGGCCCTTGTCGCTGTCGCGCAGGTGGAGGGAGAGATCGAACTGCGAGGTGTTGTGTTCGATCAGATGCGAGCCAATGGTCAGGCCCGGCATGTCGGCGTTGCTTTCCGACAGCACCTCGAGAAGCGCCTGGAAAATGGGGTTGCGGCTCGCGTCGCGCGGCGGATCGACGGCTTCGACCAGCATCTGGAACGGCAGGTCCTGATGAGCGAGGGCATCGAAGAAGGTGCGCCGTTCACGCTGGAGCAGTTCGGGGAACGTCGGATCACCGGAGAGGTCGGTATAAAGCGGCAGTGTGTTGACCAGCATCCCGACCATGTCGGCCAGTTCCGGGAGTTGACGGATGGAGACTGGGACTGCGACCACAATGTCCGTTTGGTTCGCCAATCGATGCAGCAGCGTCTTGTAGGCCGCCATCAGCGTGACGAACAACGTGCAGTTCTCCTCCCGCGCCAACTTGCGCACGGCATCGGCAAGTTCTCGCGACAGATTGATCGGCACAATGCCGCCATCGTGGGTCTGCACCGCTGGGCGGGCGCGGTCGGTGGGGAGTTCGAGCGGCGCCAGATTCGACGGGATCTTCGTCGTCCAGTAGTCGCGCAGCGTCGCAAGCCGCTCATCCGTCAGGGTCGCACGCTGCCAAGCGGCGAAGTCTCGGTATTCAACAGGCAGGTCGGGCAGGGTGGCTGTTTTGCCCGCGAGGTTCGCCGCATACAGGGCAGCCATGTCGCGTTGCATGATCGCAAGCGACACGCCGTCCACAATAATGTGATGGCAGACCCAGACCATAAGATGATGGTCGGGGCGAACCTCCAAAAGCATAAAGCGAAACAGCGGTGCAGCGGACAGATCAAACTTGCGCTGGAAGTACTCGGTACAAAGCCGCGCAATTTCCCGGTCGCGCTCAGCGGGATCGCGTTCGCTCAGCGAACGGATTTCCAGCGGGGCGGGGAAGGGGTCCACGACCGAGAGCCAGGCTTCTTCTCCGGCGGGTTCGATTTGCAGGCGCAAGCTCTCGTGACGCTTGACGAGCGCGTCGAGGGCTCGACGAAGCGCGGTCCGGTCGAGTTCACCTTCCAGCGACCAGGCCGCCCAACTGTGATCGGCGACGTTTGTCGGGTCCATCTGGTGGTGGAACCACAACGATTCCTGCGGCAGGGCGACCGCGACGCGCTCGCCGGGGGAGAGTGGGGTTATCCTCGGCCCAGACCGGGTCATCCGACGAGAGGTCTCGCGGCGCGGTTCATCGTTCTCAGCATTCAAGAGCGCAATCAGCGACTCTTTCTGGCGGCGCATTTCACCGATGAGTTCAGGCGTCAGCACGTCCTTCGCGCCGCGGTACTTCAGCTTCCCGTTCTCGACGGCCAACGTCACTCCGCGTGAACGCAGCGTTGCGAGTATCTCGCTCGTCGTCATAGTTCGCCCTCAACCATATCGAAGTCTCCCGCCGCATCCTGATCCGGCGCCGCACCGGCGGCTGCCGACATTTCTTTCTGAATCAACGCCGTCAAAGAGGCGATCGAGCCGTCGCCGACCAGGTTTTCGACGGTGATCGCCACGCCGAGATGCGTGACGATGTTGCTTTGTATTGTGACCGCGCGCAGTGAATCGAGCCCAAGTGCGACCAGCGGCTGGTCGGGGTCGATCTCATCAGGCGCGTAGCCGAGCGTATCGGCGACCTGGCCGCGCAGGTAGGCTTGGATATCGTCGACGGGCGCGGTGGCGTTCGCCGATGCCGGGACCGTGCCGGCAGCGGCCGGCGCCGCGGGCTCGACATGGGCAGGCGCCGAGGAGGATGCTGAGGGGGGCGATGGGGCGCGCGCCACACCGTTTTTTTCCAGGAGGGCCGTCAGCGTCATGATCGTGCAGTCGCCGATGAGGTCCTCAATGGCAACGTCAACGTCGTGGTCCATCAGGATGTCGCTGCGCAGGGTCACGGCGCGCAAGGAATCAAGGCCGAGCGAGACGAGTGACTGGTCGACCTCGATCTGATCGGGCGCGTAGCCGAGGGCGTCAGCGACGCGGGTGCGCAGGTAGGTCTGAACGCTGTCTGGCGCGATGCCTGATCCTTCCGGCGCGGCCTTGGTGGCTTGACCGGGCGCGGCTGCACCGCCGCTCGTCGGGATGCCCTCGAGGAGCGGGTCGGGGCCGTGCGATTCGAGAAACGGCCGGAAGGTCGCCCAGTCCACGCGCGCCACGGTCGCCTGGACTTCGCCGGCTTCGTAAAGCGCTGCCATGGCATCGAAGGCGGGGTGTGGATCAAGCGATTTCAAGCCGATCCGCTCCAGCATCTCGTGGAGCTTATCATCGCCCATGCTGCCCTTGGGGAAGGGGCCGAAGTTGACGGAGAGCGCGGGCAGGCCGGCGCCACGACGCTGATGCATCAGCGAGTCGAGCACGCGGTTGGCGGCATCGTAGGGGCCCTGGCCGCGGCCGCCCCAGACGGCGCCGACGGAAGAGACCGCGATGAACCAATCCAGCGGCGCCCCGCGGGTTGCCTGGTCGAGGTTCCAAGTTCCGATCAACTTCGGCGCGAGGACGCGCTCCAATTCGGACGCCGTCAGGTCGCCAGGCCGGGCGAAGCCTGCAACGCCGGCGGCGTGAATGACACCGCGCAGGGGCGCATCGGGCGTTGCGATCTGATCGAGCGCGGCGCCAAGGGCTGCGGCGTCGGTGATATCGATGGTGAGCGAGAGGATGGTTGCGCCAGCCTTCTCGAGATCGTCGACGAACACGCGGGCCGTTTCATCTGCCCCGTTGCGGCCGGCGAGCGCGATGCGGCGGGCGCCGCGTTCGACCAGCCAGGCAGCCAAGCGCCGGCCGAGATAGCCGAAGCCGCCGGTGATCAGATAGGTTGCCTCGCCCGAGACCGGGAAGGAGGCGGCAGTGGCGTCATGATTGGGCGCACGCCGTTCGAGGCGGGCGATGAGGCGGCGGCCGTTGCGCAGCGCGTTGAAGCGCTCGCGGTCATCGCTGGCTAATGCGACGGAGGCGGCGGCGTGCAGAGCGCCGGTGTCGACGTCATCGGGCAGGTCGAGCAGGCGGATGTTCAGGCTGGCGTATTCCGCCGCCAGCGACGGGGCGATGCCCCACAGCGAGGCGGCTGCGAGACCGGGAAGCTCAACGCCGGGGTTGGCGGGAATGGCGGCTTGCGTGACCACCATCAGCGGGGCTGCGACGTCTGCCTGGGACAGGCCAACGACGAGACGCGCGAGGATCAGGCAGGCGTTGGCCCCAGCGGTGTTCAGGCGGGCCGGATCGACGGCTGAGCCGCGCGCATCGGGCACGTCGAGGCCCCAGGCATAGAGGACGCCAGTGAGCGGCGCTGCAGGATCGGCTGCAACGTCACGCAGCAGCGCTTCGATGTCGCCGGCGCTTTGCGGGTTGATCTGGTAGCCATCACCGAGGGCGCGAAAGGTGTTGGAGCGGGAGACCGTGACGCACTCGACGCCGTAGCCGGCCAGCACATCGGTCCAGCGCGCGGCAATGCCGCGCTCGTCCGCGAAGACCAGCCAGCGCCCGCCGGCCTTAGTCGCAGTCCCAATCCCGGTCCAAGCCTTCAAGTCGAGCGGTTCCGGCGCGGGGCGCCAGTGGAGATCGTAGCACCAGTCGGCCGGATCAGCCGGCGCAGGGCCATCAATCGCGGCGAGCGCATCGAGCACGGCCGGTGCGCCTGCGAGTTGTTCCGCGGTCAGGCGGCCGCTGGCCGCGAGGCGTTGCATCAGGGCGGCGGTATCACCGACAAGCGGCGGCGGGGCGGGCAACGAGGCGGCCGGTTCAACGGCGGGCGGGGCCTGCTTCACCCAGTGACTGGTGCGCGCGAAGGGATAGGTCGGGAGCGGCACGCGGCGGCCTTCCTCCGGCCGCGCGATCAGTTCCTTGGCGAGGTCGATGCCGGCCGCCCAGAGATTGGCGGCGGCTTCACGAATGAACGCGCCGTCATCGGTGTGCTGGCGGGGGTGGCGCAGGGAGGAGAGGACGGCGGTGTCGGCAGTGGCTGAGGCGTGCTGGCCGACGAAGGTTGCCAGGGTTCGTCCCGGCCCGACCTCGATGAAGGCCCGGGGCCCGTCTTCGAAGAGGGTGGAGAGGCCGTCAGCGAAGCGCACCGGTTTGCGGATGTGGTCGGCCCAGTATCGCGGGCTGGTCGCCTGCTCGTCCGTGATCCAGTCGCCGGAGACGTTCGAGATGAATGCAATGGCGGGCGGCGCGAGCGTGTGGCGCGCCACGACGTGTTCGAATTCCTCAAGGATCGGCGCCATCATCTGGGAGTGGAAGGCGTGAGACGTCTGGAGACGCGTGGCGGGGATGCGTTCGCCAGCCAGGCGTTGCGCGAGGGCGTCGATGGCGTCGGTGGGGCCTGAAACGACGGTCGATGTGGCTGTGTTGATCACGGCGACATCGAGATCGCTGGTGAGGAGGGCGCGCGTCTCATCGGCCGTTCGCGAAACCGCCAGCATGGCGCCAGCGTCGCAGCTGTACATCAGGCGGGCGCGGGTTGCGACGATCTCGGCTGCCGCGTCGAGATCAAAGACGCCGGCGATGCAGGCGGCGGCGTATTCGCCGATCGAATGGCCGATCATCCATTGCGGCGTCACGCCCCAGCCCATCCACAGACGGGCGAGAGCGTATTCAACGGCAAATAGTGCGGGCTGCGTATAGATCGTCTGGCGCAACTGTTCGGCCGCGGCTTCCTCGTCACTGGCGGTTGGGAAGACGAGGCGTGCAAGGTCGATATCGACGTGACGCGCAAACGCTGTGCGGCAGTCATCGAACGCCGCGCGGAAGACGGCTTCGGTTTCGTAGAGGCCGCGGCCCATGCCGGGGTACTGGGCGCCCTGACCGGAGAACATGAAGCCGGGGCTCGGCGCATCGCTGCTCACGCGCACGGGACGGCCCGGCGCCTTCAGGCCTTCGATCAGGTCCGCGCGACTTCCCGCCGCGACGGCGCGGCGGAACGCGAACTTCCGGCGCCCCTGATCGAGGGTGAAGGCGACGTCGCCGAGATCGAGATCCGGGTCGGCCTCAAGGGCGTCGGCGAGGTTGGCTGCTGCTTCGCGGCAGGCTTCCGACGTTTTTGCCGAGACGAGATAGAAGCGCGGATGGTCTGGATGGGCGCTTTCCGCAACGGGCGGGGCCTCTTCAAGAATGACGTGGGCGTTGGTGCCGCCCATGCCGAGGGACTGGACACCGGCGCGGCGAGGGCCGGTCGGCGACACCCAGGGCTCGAGCTTGTCGGCAACGCGGAAGGGACTTGCCGCGAAGTCTATCTCGGGGTTGGGGGTGTCGAAATTGATCGTCGGGGGGATGATGCGGTTCTTCAGGGCGTAGGCGGTCTTGATCAGGCCGGCCACGCCGGCGGCCGCGTCAAGGTGGCCGATATTCGACTTCAGCGAGCCCAGCGCGCAGAACTGGTTCTGTGCCGTGCCTTCGCGGAAGGCCATGGAGAGGGCTGCAACCTCGATCGGATCGCCGAGATAGGTGCCGGTGCCGTGGGCTTCGATGTAGGAGATGGTTTCAGGCTCGATGCCGGCAATGGCGTGGGCCTCGATGACGCAGCGGGCCTGCTGGCGCACGCTTGGCGCGGTGTAGTCGCTTTTGGAGGCCCCGTCGTTGTTGATTGCGGAACCCTTGATCACGGCCCACACCGTGTCGCCGTCCGCGATCGCATCGCTGAGACGCTTGAGGACGACGACGCCGGCGCCGCTGCCGAAGATCGTGCCCTGCGCCTTGGCGTCGAACGGCCGGCAATGGCCATCCGGGGAAAAGACGCTACCGGGCTGATAGAGGTAACCGGTGACATGGGGCACGCGAACGGACACGCCACCGGCAAGCGCCATGTCGCACTCTTCCGACAGGAGGCTCTGGCAGGCGGTATGAACGCACACGAGAGATGACGAGCACGCCGTCTGGATCGTCATGCTGGGACCGGTCAGGTTCAGCTTGTATGAGACGCGCGTTGCAAGGAAATCCTTGTCGTTGGTGAGAAGGGTCGGCAGGTACTCTTCGAAGAAGCGGTTCGTGACGGCGCCCTGCAGGAGGTAGGTATTCATTGCCTCGCTGGCGAAAACGCCGATCGGGCCTTCATATCGGTCCGGATCGTAACCGGCGCGTTCCAATGCGGCGGCGGCGCATTCGAGAAAAAGGCGCTGCTGGGGATCCATGGTTGCCGCTTCGCGCGGGGAATATCCGAAGAAGAGCGCGTCAAAACGGGACGGGTCTTTCAAAACGGGAGAAGCGTTAACGTAACCGGGTTCGCGCAAAACACGCTTATCAACGCCGGAATTGAGAAGTTCGTCATCGGAGAAAAAGCTTATCAGCTCCTCGCCGGCTGCAATCTTCTTCCAAAGCTCATCGGGACTATCAGCGCCAGGGAACCGTCCCGCCATACCAATGATGGCGATATCGGTTTCGGCGGGATCGTCGTAGTGGCTCGTCACGGACGTGCACCTCGTTAACGCTGTCCAATCGCTCTCGGCATCCGTCTGTTATGCAGACAACATGCCTGACCGGTGCCGATCACAAAGGGATTTAAACGGTGCATGTCCGGCGCATCTCCGGATGCTTGATCGCGGAATGCGAAAACAGACGAAAGTCTCGTCTGCGGCCCCGGCCCGCCAGCAATTCCAGTCAGTTCACCGGGTCCGCAGAAAATTGCCAAACGCCGATATAGAGACAGATGGATCGGGCAGAAAAACTGTGCACTCATCCAATATTCAGTACGACACCCTAGCCACAGCTTTAGGCGCAATTGCGTCACCGTGCAGCTTACCAATCACCTGGGGGTTAACGCTCTGCGACAGCATTCAAAAGCCCGTGGGAATGCCGTTTTCCATCCAATTTGGCTGATACCGGATACCCTCCTCGCCATGATGGGATGCTGGGTGGCTTTTTTTAAATGTCGCGGGACAAATGAATAACGGAGCAATGAGAGGGCTCGCTGTCGAGGAGTGCCGCGGCAGTGTGCCGCGGCATCAGAAAGCCGGTCGCCGTTCGAACGGGCGGGGGAGCTCACCCGCCGGCCCGCCCAGGCGCCCGAAGGGGGGGTGCGAAGCTGCGGGGGGCAGGTCGACTGCGGTCTCGTCGCTCATGCCGACGGGCGCGATAGCCCAAGGTGATCGCGCAGCGTGTCACCGGCATAGGCGGTGCGGAAGAGACCACGCTTCTGGAGCAGCGGGATGACTTCTGCGGCAAACACCTCAAGCGAGTGCGGCAAGACCGGCGGCATGATGTTGAACCCGTCGGCCGCGCCTGTTTCGAACCAGTCCTGGAGCAAATCGGCACATTGGTCCGGTGTACCGGTGAACGTGAAGTGGCCGCGCGCACCGGCGAGCTTGGAGAGGAGCTGACGCATCGTCGGGCGCTCGTTGCGCACAACGCCGATGATCACCTCGGTGCGGCTGCGGGCGGCCTCGACGGTTTCGGGGTCGGGGAAATCGTCGGGTGACAGGGTCTGGTCCAGGGGCAGCTTCGAGAAGTCATAGCCGCCAAAGCGGCCGGAAAGACGCGTCAGGCCGATCTCGATGTCGGCGAGGCTGTTCAGTTCCTCGGCATAAGCCTCTGCCTCCGCCACCGTCGAGCCTAGGATCGGACTGAAGCCTGGCAGGATGATCACATCCTCGGGCCGGCGCCCCTGGGCCGGCAGGCGGCTCTTGAGGTCGGTGTAGAAATCTCTGGCGGTGCCCTTCTCCATGTGCGCGGTGAAGACGGCCTCGGCATGGCGGGCGGCAAAGGCGCGGCCTGCTTCCGAGGAGCCGGCCTGCACGAAGACCGGGCGGCCCTGCGGGCCACGGGGCATATTGAGCGGTCCTTCGACCTGATAGAACTGGCCCTTGTGGTTGATCGCGTGAACCTTGGCGGGGTCCGCATAAAGGCCGCCCTCGCGATCATCCTCCACGGCGTCGTCGGCCCAGCTGTCCCACAGCGCATTGACGACGGACATATATTCCTCAGCCCGCTCATAGCGGTCGGCGTGCGGCATCTGGCCGGCACTGCCATAGTTCGCACCGGCCTGATGCGACCATGTGGTGACGATGTTCCAGCCGATGCGGCCGCGGGAGATGTGGTCGAGGGAGGCAAACTGACGGGCCAGGTTGTAGGGCTCGGTGTAGGTCGTCGAGCAGGTGGCGATCATGCCGATGCGCGAGGTTGCCATGGCGGTCGCGGCCAGCGTCGTGATCGGCTCGAGCCAGTTGAAGGGCGTCGCGCGGACGTCGTTCCAAAGCCCAAGCACGTCGGCGAGGAAGATCGAGTCGAAGTGGGCTGCCTCGGCCTTGCGGGCGATATCGACGGTGTAGTCGATGTCGGTCAGCGGCAACTTCGAGGAATCCGGGTGGCGCCAGGAGGCTTCGTGATGCCCCCGACTGTTGATGAAGACGTTGAGGTGCATTTGACGGCTCATAGGCGCTTCCCCGGTCTCTTTGATTTGTTTTTTGTCGTGGTCGATGGAGCTTAGTGCATGGATTGGGAGGACTCAATTGCCGCGAAGGGCTGGCGCATCCGCGCGGCATTCCCATAGGTCGCTACCCGCAGTTGCCGCATCCTGATTCCCGATCACATAGGCGAAAGCTCGTTCTTACCGGCAGCAAGGCGAAGCGCGCGGCGTTCGACATGGTATCGTCCGATCGAAACGGACTTGACGTCAGGACAGATGCGATGAAGTGGCACATCGGTGATGTGACGGTCACCAAGATCGTCGAACTCGAGATGACGGGCGGCACGCGGTTCCTGTTGCCGCAGGCAACGCGCGAAGAAGTGCTGACAATCCCCTGGCTGGTGCCGCATTTCGCGGACGCGGAAGGCCGCCTCACGCTCAGCATCCATGCCCTCGTCATCGAAACGCCGACGCAGCGCATCGTCGTCGACACATGCCTTGGCAATGACAAGCAGGGCCGGCGCATTCCGCACTGGAACGATCGCCAGGGCCGGTTTCTTGAAGACCTGAGCGCGGCTGGGTTTGCCCCCGAGACCATCGACACCGTGCTGTGCACGCATCTCCACGTCGACCACGTCGGCTGGAATACGCGCCTCGTCGGCGACCAGTGGGTGGCGACGTTTCCCAACGCGCGCTACCTCTTCGGACGCGTTGAATACGAGCACTGGTCACGGCAGACCGCGCGCGAGGACATGATCCAGGTGCTCGACGACAGCATCCGGCCAATCTTCGACGAGGGCCTTGCCGACCTCGTGGAGTGGGATCACGAGATCACGCCGGAGGTGCGGCTGATCCCGAGCACCGGCCATACGCCTGGCCATACCAGCGTGCTGATCGAATCGAACGGTGAGCGCGCCATGATCACCGGCGATTTTGCGCATCACCCGTGCCAGTTCGCCCGCCCCGACTGGGCGACGACGGCGGACGTGGACCCCGACCAGGCCGTTGCAACCCGCCGGCAACTGCTCGGTGAACTTGCCGGTGAGCCGGTCCTCGTGATCGGCACACACTTTTCCGGGCCGACAGCCGGCCATGTCGTCGCCGACGGCGATGCGTGGCGGCTCGTCGTCGACGCTCAGAACACTTGAGACCTTGTGACAACGACAGACCGGGCCTGGGCCCGGCGCAAATAACTCTGGGAGAGCTTTCATGACCGACAAGCCGGTGGTTCACTTTGACGTCGAGGATGGCGTCGGCGTCATCACGATCGACTATCCGCCTGTCAACGCGCTCGGGCCGGGTGTCTCGGAGGGCATCATGGAGGCCCTCGACAAGGGCGAGGCGGATGATGCCGTCAAGGCATTCATCCTGATCGGCGCGGGGCGCTCGTTCATTGCGGGCGCTGATATTCGCGGTTTCGGCAAGGGGCGGCCGAAGCCTGCGCGGCGGACCTATGACGTCCTCGACACCGTGTCGAAGCCGGTCGTTGCGGCGATCCATGGCTATGCGCTTGGCGGCGGGCTTGAGAATGCGCTGGCCTGCCATTACCGGGTCGCGGTGCCCAGCGCCAAGGTCGGCCTTCCCGAAGTGCTGATCGGCGTCATTCCCGGCGGCGGCGGGACGCAGCGGCTGCCGCGTCTGATCGGCCCGGCCGCGGCCCTCGACATGATCACGACCGGGCGGCACGTCCCGGCGGAAGAGGCGCACGCGCTCGGCATCATCGACGCCATCGTCGAGGAAGGTCACCTCAGGCAAGCCGCGATCGAGTTCGCGAAGGAGAAGGCCGGCGTCAAGCCGCTGCCGCGGGTGCGGGACCGCGACGAGCGGCTGGGTGAGGCCACGGCTGAGCTTTTCGCGGCCACCCGCAAGAAGATCGCCCGACGCGCGCGCGGCCAGCCGGCGATGGAGCTTGCCATCCAGGCGGTCGAGGCGGCTGTCGCGAAGCCGTTCGATGAAGGGGTTAAGATCGAACGGCAGTTCTTCGATCAGGTCGAGACGTCCGATGAAGCAGGCGCATTGCGCTATGCGTTCTTCTCGGAGCGGGAAGTCGCGCGGCTGCCGGGCCTGCCGAAAGACCTCACGACACCCGAGGTGAAGTCGATGGCCGTTGTCGGGGCCGGCACGATGGGCGGCGGGATCGCGATGAGCTACGCGGATGCCGGTTTCCCGGTGAAGCTGATGGATGCATCACCCGAGGTGCTCGAGAAGGGCCTCGAGCGGATCCGCGCCAATTATCAAAAGAGCGTCGACCGCGGTAGCCTCACTCAGGAAGAAATGGACGCGCGCCTTGCCCGCATCGAGCCTGTCGCGGGTTATGACGAGATTGGCGATTGCGATGCGGTGACGGAAGCCGCTTTCGAACGCATGCCAGTCAAGAAGGAGATCTTCAAGGAGCTTGACCGGGTGATGAAGCCCGGCGCGCTGCTCTTCACCAATACCTCGGCGCTCGACATCGATGAGATCGCCTCGGTGACCGAGCGGCCCGAGGTCGTTGCCGGCACGCACTTCTTCGTGCCGGCCAACGTCATGAAGCTGTTCGAAGTCGTCCACGCCACCAAGACCTCGCGCGAGACGCTGGCGGCTGCCATGCAGCTCGGGCGCGAGATCAACAAGATCTCCGGCTTTGCGGGCAACTGCGACGGCTTCGCCGCCAACCGCAGCCGGGCGCCGTTCAACGTCGAGCAGGGCTTGATGATTGAAGAAGGGGCACTGCCCGAACAGGTCGACAAGGTGATGATGGATTTCGGCTATCCCGTCGGGCCGTTCATGGTCAACGACATGTCGGGCCTCGACATCTCGTATGACACGCGCAAGCGCCGCGCCGCCGAAATCCCGAACTATCGTGGATTGCCGATCACCGATCGCCTCGTCGAGATGGGCCGGCTCGGCCAGAAGACCGGCAAGGGATGGTATCGCTACGAGCCAGGTGACCGAACCCCGCACGTCGACCCCGAGGTCCACGACATCATCAAGCAGGTCGCCGAGGAGCAGGGCTTCGAGCAACATGCCTTCACGGATGAGGAAGTGCTGCACCGGCTGTTGTTCTCGTCGATCAACGAAATCTGCAAGATCCTCGAGGAAGGCAAGGCGATCCGGGCCAGCGACCTCGATGTGATGTGGCTCAACGGTTTCGGGTTCCCGCGCTATCGGGGCGGGCCGATGTACTGGGGCGATACGATCGGTGCGCTCAACATCTACAATCAGGTCGCCGCCTGGCACCAGAAGTTCGGTGACCGCTGGCGCCCGTCCGAGTTGCTGCGCCGGACCGCCGAGGCCGGCGACAAACTCCGAGACATCAAAGCCGATATAAAGCTTTAGGTCGCTCACGGTGCTGTTCCGGCGATCAAGGATCGCCGGGCACCTCCGCGGGGGCGGGCCTCAGGCCCGGGTCGCGGTTGCTCCCCGACGGCGTTGCCGTCGATGGGGCGAGCGACGGCGTTGCCGTCGATGGGCGGCAGCTGCCGCTGACGGATGCCGGCGTTCTTTGATTGCGCCGAAGCGCGTTTGGACTGCCCCGCTGTTCCGGCGATCAAGGATCGCCGGGCACCTCCGCGGGGGCGGGCCTAAGGCCCGGGTCGCGGTTGCTCCCCGACGGCGTTGCCGTCGATGGGGCGAGCGACGGCGTTGCCGTCGATGGGCGGCAGCTGCCGCTGACGGATGCCGGCGTTCTTTGATTGCGCCGAGGCGCGTTTGGACTGCCCCGCTGTTCCGGCGATCAAGGATCGCCGGGCACCTCCGCGGGGGCGGGCCTTAAGGCCCGGGTCGCGGTTGCTCCCCGACGGCGTTGCCGTCGATGGGGCGAGCGACGGCGTTGCCGTCGATGGGCGGCAGCTGCCGCTGACGGATGCCGGCGTTCTTTGATTGCGCCGAAGCATATTTGCGCCGTCGTCCCGACGGGCACCTTTCGGCTCACCTCCCCGCATGCAAGCATCACACGATCCCCTCACGAACTTCTGTGCGTGCCGCCGCCGGCGTAATCCGGTAGGCTTTGGTTTGATGGAGGTCGCGCAGAGGGTTCAGACATGATCGGTCGGCACGTTTCAATGTTTCTCGCGCTTGCCGTGCTGATGGCGGCACCCATTCCAGGGGTTGTTCCAAGTGCCGGTGCGCAGGCACTTCAGCCGGCCAACCGTTACGTCGATCTGGAGCTTGTGCTCGCGGTTGACGTATCGCTGTCGATGGACAGCGCCGAGCAGCGCCTCCAGCGCGACGGCTATGTCGCAGCCTTCCGCGATCCCCAGATCCACAAGGCGATCCAGAGCGGACCGAACGGCCGGATCGCGGTGACCTATCTCGAATGGGCGGGGGGTGGGATCCAGTCGGTCGTGCTCGGGTGGCAGGTGCTCGCGACGCCGGACGATGCCATCGCCTTTGCCGACGCGCTCGCCGCAAAGCCGATATCGCGCAACCTGATGACCTCCATCTCGGCTGCCATCGAGGTCTCGGCTGACCTGTTCGAGCGCAATGACGTCCAGGGGCTTCGCCGCGTCATCGATGTCTCGGGCGATGGACCGAACAACAGCGGCGGACCTGTCGAGGAGGCGCGCGACCGGGCCGGGAAAGCGGGCATCACGGTCAACGGCCTGGCCATCGTGGTGGCGCCGGGGCGGGGTGAGTACAGCCGTTTCGACCTGGCTGATCTCGACCGCTACTACAAGGACTGCGTCATTACAGGGCCTGGGGCGTTCGTGCTCTCAATCCGGAAGCGGGAAGAGTTCGCGACGGCCATTCGCCAGAAGATGCTGCTTGAGATCGCGGGCGAGGTGCCGGGCCTGGCGGCGCGCATCCAACGTGTGCAACTCGCCGCGCCGGAGGCGAAGTACGACTGCCTGATCGGAGAGAAGATCTGGCAGCAGTATCGCAACGACGACTGGTGATCATCGCGCCCGGGCGCGACGTGGCCGCACGGCACCTTCGGGCCTCGCCTGGCGTCCGATCGGCCTAGTCGACGACGACGGCTTCAAAGATACCGCTGTCCCAGTCGAGCCAGTGCAGTTCCCCTTCCATGATCGAGAACCAGGCTCCGGCGAGCTTGAGGCGCCCGGCCTCGACCGCTTCGGCGAGGAAGGGGAAAGTCATCAGATTGTCGAGAGCTTGTTGGACCGCCATCCGCTCCAGCGAACGCTGGCGTTCTTCATCGCTCTGATCCGGCTTGCGGGCGAGCAGTTCATCGCGCACCTCGTGAAGGATGCCGACCCAGGGGCCGATGAACTGGCCGACGGGGCGTTGCTCGGCGGCAGCCAGCGCCGCGGCAATGCCACCGCAAAGCCCGTGCCCCATCACGACGATGTTTTCGACCTTGAGCCCGGTGACGGCAAACTCGATTGCAGCCGAGGTGCCGTGGTAGCCGCCGCTGGCATCGCAGGGGGGAACGATGGCGGCGACATTGCGCACGACGAAAAGCTCACCGGGACCGGCCGCAAAGATCGTTGCGGGATCGACGCGGCTGTCGGCGCACGCGATTATCATCGTTTTCGGCGTCTGACCCTCTGCCAGTTCCCGATAGCGGGTGGCCTCTTCGATAAAGCGGCCTTCGCGGAAGCGGCGATAACCGTCCGACAATTGCTTGGGCATGCGTTGCGACATAGGAGTTCCATCAGTCAGGGGTTGTACTTTTTCAGCCGTCTTTTTCGGCGACGCCGGCCATCCGGGCGGCGAGGCGGTCCTCAAGACGGTCGAAGCGGGCTTCCAGAGCCTGGATGTCACGAACGGTGGCTGGGCGATTGGGCGAGTCTTCCGGCACGCTCTCCTGTTCCTCCGTCGCATGCGCCGTCTGCATGGCATCGACGATGATACCGATGAACAGGTTGAGGACTGCAAAGCTGGTCACAATGATGAAGGGGACGAAGAATATCCAGGCGTATGGAAACAGTTCCATCGTCGGGCGGACGATCCCCATCGACCAGCTCTCGAGCGTCATGATCTGGAAGAGGGTGTAGGCAGATGCTCCGATCGAGCCGAACCATTCCTGCATGTTCGGGTCAGAGTGCTGGCCGAACAGCTTGGTGGCCAGAACCGCCGATATATAGAACAGCAGCATGAGGACGCCGATCACCGAAATCATGCCCGGTATGGCGTGGCCGATGGCGCCGATGACGCGGCGCATCTGCGGCACGACGGAGAGCAGCCGCAGGACACGCAAAATGCGCAGCGCGCGGAGGATCGACAGACCGTTGGTTGCGGGAAGCCAGGCGATTGCGACGATGGCGAGATCGAAGACGTTCCAGCCGGAGCGGAAGAAGTCGGCTCTGTAGACGTAGAACTTGAGGCACAGTTCGACCGTGAAGATAACCAGAATGATCAGGTCGACAGCCTTCAGCAGCCCGCCAAAACGATCCATCGCGGTCGCGCTGGTCTCGAGGCCGAGCGTCGCTGCATTGACCAGGATGAGCGCCGTCAGGGCGATCGTGAAGCGATCGCTCTCCAGGAAGGCGGCCAGGGTGGATCTGTTATCGGACAAGCAGCGGACTCCGGGGCGGGATAGATTGCGCAGGTCGCGGGTTGCACACCCGACCAGCCAAGCTTCCAGTCGGGCAAAACAGCGCGACCCGTTAAATAGTCACAATGAGGCGGGCGTCAACGGCAAAGCCGAACAGCCTTAGCCTGCAGTTGTCGAGGATCGATCGATCTCAGCGCACAGAGCGCGTTGCGACGTGCTGCGCGGCACGCCACCCTGCGCCCCGCCGCTCGGCCAGCCTCAGCTCGCCGGTCCGGTGTAGGTCAGGACCAGGGTGCGGACGCCGGCTGCAATATTAACGCCCGATCCGGCCTGGATCGAGACCGGTTGCAGCGCCAGCGATTCGGTGCCGCCGCCAATCAGCGCATTTGCGCCAATGCCGGGACCGAGCGAGACGTCCGCACCGATGCCCGCATACTCGCCTTCAAGGGCGCCTGCCACATAGCGGCCGCCGACGCGGCTTGCCGGCCCAAAGACCGCCCATTGCAGCGCGGTTGCGCCGCTGACGCCAAGGTCGATTCCGAATTTGCGCACGACCGCCTGATAGCGGCCGATCGCCTTACCTTCGAGATTGATGAAGACACATTCGAAAGTCTTCTTCGATGCGATGATAATGCCCCAGCCGCCATCGCCACGGCATTCGAGGACACCGGCCTGGAGCCGGGTTTTGGGCTCGGCGGCGACCGGCGCAATGCTTGCAGTTGCAAGACACGCGAGCGCGAGGAAAATCGCGCCCATCCGAGCCAAAGTGGCAAGCGCAACAGAACCGTGACGGTCGTCATTCATCTGCGAATCCCTTCCGGCTTACCATCGAGGCATTCACAGACAGGGGTAAACTGTGTCATAATAGAGGCTGTGAGTATTTCCGCGAGCCGGTCCCAGAACACAGCCGAGTTGATTTGGACCTGATCTCGTTGATTTTCGAGTAGCGTAAAGTTTTTGAGTGAGGCCAGCCATGTCTTCTATTAGCGAGCAAACCTTCATTGCGCAGGTTGCCAGTCCTGAAGACCTTGCCTTTATCGATTTTGCCGACGAGCGCGCGATCATCGACGTGCCCGGCGCCATGCTCGCCTACATGCCATTCGAAGTGCCCGAGCCAGTCGATCAGGCAGCATACGAAGAGGCGATCGAGACAATCCGCACGTCGGGATACGATAATTCTGAGCCGCTGGTGCTTGAGCCAAGGCCCGGCGGGCGGTGGGTGGTCGATGCCCATGATGCGGCCCGTTTCAAAGCCGCGCGCCAGGTTGCCGGTGAGATGATGTCCAATCTGTTCTCGCAGAAAGTGCGCAAGGTGCGCATGATTCTGCTTGAGACCTCCTTCGACGGTAAGTTCAAGGCGGCGCAGAACACGCTGAACTACCGCGCGAACTAATCGCATTTGGCGCAAGGCCGGCGCGCGCGTGCGCACCGGCCCCCGCTTCCCCTCCCCTCAGACTGCCGCGACCTTGTTGCCGCGCATGTTGGCAATGACCTCGTCACGCGCGCCATAGGCGATCTGGCGGCCAAGCCCCATGACCAGCAGGTTGTCGACGTGCGCCAGGATCTGCGGGCGGTGGGTGACAAGGACGACGGTGCGCTTTTCCTGCTTCATGAACTGGACTGACTTGACCAGGGCGCGCTCGCCTTCCTCGTCGAGGTTGGAGTTCGGCTCATCGAGCACGACGAGGGCGGGGTTGCCGAACAGGGCCCGGGCAAGAGCAACCCGCTGGCGCATGCCACCTGAAAGGCCCTGGCCGCCGTGGCCGATCCGGGTCTCGTAGCCGTCCGGCAGGCGCAGGATGACGTCATGGACGCAGGCCTCCCTGGCCGCCTTGATGATGTCTTCGGGGGCAGCGTCGGTGAAGCGGGCGATGTTCTCGGCGACCGTGCCCTCGATCAGTTCGACGTCCTGGGGCACGTAGCCGATGTGCTTGCCGAGTGCGTCCGAGTTCCACTGCGTCAGCGCGGCGCCATCGAGGCGGATGTCGCCTGAGACGGTGTAGTTGGCACCGACGAGCGCGCGGGCCAACGTCGACTTGCCACTTCCCGACGCGCCGACAATGGCGAGGCTCTGGCCGGCGGGCAATTCGAAGTCGACCCCCAGCACGGTCGGCTGCATGCCCGGCTTGACGGAGACCATGACCTGCTCGACGGCAAGGTGGCCGGTGGGCGCGGGCAGGTCGGTGCGACGGGCCAGGATCATGTTTTCGACGAACAGCATCGCAAGACGCTTTTCCGAGGAGCGGAAGCCGACGATGCGCTTCCACTGGGCAACGATCTGTTCGACGGGGGCGAGCGCGCGGCCCATGATGATCGAGGACGCGAGCATGACGCCGGGCGAGATCTCGCGCTCGACGGCGAGCCAGGCGCCGAAGGCGAGGATCGCCATCTGGACCATGAAGCGGCAGGTCTTGGTGACGGCCTGGACGGCGGCGCCGCGTTCGCTGGCGCGCGTGCCGGACGAGGCTGCATCATCCGAGATCTGGCTCCAGCGGGCGGCCAGCGTGTCGCCCATGCCAAGGCCGCGCGCCGCGTCACGGCTTGCAAAGACGCTGCCGACGAAGTTGTTGGCGCGGGCGCCGTGCTCGGCGGTGGCTGCATACATCTTGCCGGTGACCATCTCGTTGACGACGGCGAGCAGGAACAGCACGACCACACCGACGACCGAGATCGTGCCGAGGACCGGGTGCAGCGCGAAGCAGAGCACGACGAAGAACGGCGTCCAGGGGAGATCGAAGAGCGTCGAGACGGCGCCGCTGGAAATCGTGGAGCTCATGGCCTGGGCTTCGCGCAGGTACTGCTGGGCGTGGGCGGGGGAGGACTGGGTCGAGGAATGAAACAGCGTGTTGAAGAGGGGGCCGCGCAGGCGCTCTTCGAAGAGGTGGCCGGCGCGGACGAGGATGCCGGCGCGGGCATAATCGAGGATGCCTGACAGGATCAGGAAGAAGGCCGCGATCATGGCGAGGAACACGAGCGTGTTGATGTTGCCACTCGAGAGCACGCGGTCGTAGAGCTGCATCGAAAAGAGCGGCAGGGTCAGCATCGCCACGTTGATGAAGAGGCTGAGGGCGAACACCGTGATCAAAGCCGGGTAGCAGGCGCGCTTGGCGAGGACCAGCGGCGTTGCGGCATCGAAGCTGTCGGGGGTCTGGCTGGCTTTCTTGAGCATCGGGTTCACCTTGAGGGTTCGTCTGGTCGATCTTCGTTGGGTCTGTGGGTTCAGCTATCGGGGCTCAGCACGCGCTTGCGGAAAGCGGTTTGCGGGGCTGATGACATGAACCTAGCGGCGCTCAGGCCGGCGCGCTGTCACGCCTGGAACAGCACGCAGACGCACCTCGGCATAGGGTTGGCGCAATCGAAGACCCAACCCTCGACACAAGGAACGAGACCGATGTCGTCCCCGACCCAGTCCCAAACGCCGAAGACACCCAACAACACCGGCCTGCGCGGCTATGCCATGCTTGGATGCGTGACCGTGCTTGTGGGCTTTGGCGGATTTCTCGCCTGGGCTGCGACCGCGCCGCTCGACAGTGCCGCGATCGCGCGCGGTGAAATCGAGGTCGAAAGCGCCAACAAGCCGATCCAGCATCTGGAAGGGGGCTTGGTCACGGAGATCTTCGTGAAGGAGGCGCAGGCGATAAAAAAAGGGCAGGCGTTGTTCAAGGTGCTCTCGAGCACGACGACGGCACAGCGCGAATCGCTTCGGGTCCAGCTCGATTCAGCGATCGGCCAATTCGCCCGCCTGACGTCGGAACAGAACGAGCGGCCGCGGATCTCGTTTCCGGCGCTGCTCACGGACCGGCAGAACCAGCCGAACGTCGCGAAGGTGATGGCCGATCAGCGCCAGCGGTTTCTTGACCGACGGATTGCGGCAGCAGAACAGGCCAGCATCCTGACAACGCGGCTCGACGAAGCCTTGGCGATGGAGGGCGGCAAAATCGCCCGGGTGCGCGCACTTTCCGCGGAACTCACCAGTTTGACGGAGCAGATGGCGCGGGTCCGGCCGCTGCTCAAAACGGGCTGGTTCACGCGCAACAAATTCGCGGAGTTGACGCGGCGGCGCAACAAACTCGAGGGTGACCTCGATTTCACGCAAGCCGAAGTTGCCCGCCAGGCCAAGGCAGTCGCCGGGTTGCGGCTGCAAATTCAGCATCAGCGCCAGACGCGACTTGAGAAAATCTCGAGCGAGCTGGCCGAGACGAACACGCGGATCGCCGACCTTTCCGCACGGCTTGAGGCGCTCGAGGAGAAGCTGGACCGGGCCATCGTCAGGTCGCCGCAGGACGGTATCGTGCAGAACATCAAGGTGCGCGCAGAGGGCGAAGTCGTGCAGCCGGGCTTTACGCTGGCGGAAATCGTTCCGGTGGCGGACAGACTGGTGGTTGGCGCGAAGGTGTCGCCCAATGACATCGATGCGATCCATGTCGGGCGGCAGGCGGACCTTCGGGTGGCCGCGTTCTCGGCAAGCCGTACGCCTCCGATCAAGGGGCACGTGGTCAAGGTGTCCGCCGACACCCTGAAGGACGAGGCGACGGGGCTGTCGTTCTACAAGGTCCGGATCGAGATTTCCCGCGACGCGCTCGCGCCTGAGATCGCACAGCGGCTGGTGCCGGGCATGCCCGTCGATACGATCATTTCCAAGGGTGAACGGACCATGCTGCAATATCTCAGTGATCCGATCGTCTCGGCCTTTGCCAAGAGCATGCGGGAGGGCTGAGACCGGCTCGGCCACTCAATCGGCGAGAAAACCTGACAGGAGTTAAGCGGTGGCACAGGCGTGCTGCCGCTTTCTTGCGTAGTCAGCTCTCCGCACCCGCCCGCCCCTGCGTGCGTCGCCCGGCTGAGCTCTCCTTGCGTGTCTGCCCCAGCGTGCCGGACCCTGGGTCTCTGGCCCTGCGTGTCTCTGGGCGACACATAACTCACGCCCGGTTCACTCAATTCAACACTATTGCCCGGGCAGACCTTGACCTTTTGCCCCTCACATCAGACCCTTCACATTGGTCAGGCATCCTGTGGCTGCGCAATTCGTTCTTTTGTCCGGTTCTGCCGGTTGTCGGCACATGCGACGTGGCACAGGCACAGCCTTTCGGTGGTCCGGCCGTTCTGGCCGAGCCTGGCGATGGTTGCATCAGCGCTTCATCGCCGGTGTCGTTCGCGTTTCGAATGTCGATTAGTCGTGATCTGGCCGTCTTCTGGCTTAGGCAAAGGTGAGCTTCCCCTTCCATGATCCACACCCTGCGTGCCCTGGTCGCCCTCCCCCTTGCATTAGGCGCTCTGATTGGCGGTGTGGGCTTCAATCCCGCTCCAGCCGGCGCCGAGAGCTGCCGCTACTTCGAATTGTCGGCCATCCTGGTCAATGTCCGGCGCGATCCGGCGCGCCCGGGCGGCTATCTCGATGTGCTTGAGAAGGGGGATACCGCGTGTGTCACCGAGGAGCGCAAGATCGACAACGTCACGTGGGCGTTCGTGCGCGACAAGACGGGACAGGATGGCAACGTCGCTGAGGTCGGTGGTTGGGCCAATATGCTGTATCTGACACCCGGCAGCGCGCCAGCGGCATCTGAGACGGCGGCGGCGCCGGCAACACCTGAAGAACCACCGTCGCCTGAAGCTCAGAGCGGTCCAGCCAAGCCTGCAGCCGAACCTGAAACGGTTGCAGAGCCCGCGGCACCGGAAAAGCCGGCCAGCACCACCGCGAGCCAGACCGCATCGGCCGCGCCAACGCGCGCGCCGTCCGACCAGCTTCGATTCGACGAGCCGGTCCCGTTCGGCGCCTACCCGGTCCAGGGGCGCACGCTGAAGGAACTGGCGGGCGGAGAGCCGCTGTTTCCACCGATCGAGGGGCTTCCCGAAGAACTCTGGAAGAAGCCCTGCGCCACGTGTCACAAATGGAACCAAGAGCGCCTGTGTGAACAGGGGAACTCATACCTCAAAGCGGCCAAGTACGTGCTTCGCCACCAGCATCCTTATGGGGGCACCTACAAACTGGCACTGATGCGGTGGGCGAAGTCCGGGTGCGAGTGAGGTCGAGCGGTCATCACCGCGACGGGCCCGGCGCCGGCTAACGGCGACGTCCACCCGGAGACCTTGCCCAAAGGCTTCCGCCCAGCGCATCGCGCAGCTGTGCCGCGGTTCGCTGGCGATGGATCTCATGACTTATAGCCACGTGTCTTTCGATCTGAAACGCAGCGCGGCTTGAGACATGACTTCGCCAGTTGCGGTTGTGGACGTTTGCGCCGGGTTGTTTGCTGCGCAATCGAGGCTGCCGCCCGAACCCGCTCGGGGGATGGATCTCCCGAACCCCCTGCTGTTTGACCGACAAAACGACAGGAAAGCCCGACCTCGACCGGCCGGGCTTTCACGTCGCTCTGATGGTCCCTATCGGCTCGGAGCGAATGCGCGTCGCTCCGAGCCCTGGATCGTCCATGATCAAACCATAAAGTCGATCTGGGCATCCATCTTCATGGTGGCGAAGCCGCCATCATCCTTGCCGAAGCCGGCCGGTTCAGCCCGGTCGAATGCGGCCATCTTGGCGAACGGTGCCGGATCGGGGCCGATGTCAGGGCCTTTGATCTGCGGCTCACCATTCAGGATCGCCTGCAGCTTTGCCGGGTCGTCCAGGAGGGCCGGCTCGGTCAAGCCTTTCGCGGCGTCGATGGTCACCGGGCTCTGGGCCTGCTTGATGAAGTCAGCGAGGTCCATCTGGGCGAAGTTGCCCTTGGCCGAACTCGGATCAGAGGCATCGCCATCACCGGACGACTTCTGGCCGGTGTCGTTGGCTGCTTCCTGAACCGTTTCGGCTGCAGACTTGCCAGCAGCTTCGACTGCCTGCCCGATCGAGCCGACCGCATTTGCCGTCACCGCTCCACCGTTGTCGCCACCGAACAGGCCACCGAGGAAATCACCGACCGCTTCCGCGGCATTTTCGGCAAACTCCTTCGCGTCTTCGACAGCGTCTTCAACGACGTCGGACGGGTTGCGTGTCGGCGGCGACCGATCGGTCGTATCTGTCACGATTTCGATGGCATCTTCGACCTTGTCTTCGACAAACTCGACACCCTTGCCGACCGTCTCCGCCACGGCCTTGCCGGCCTCTTCGAAGAAGTTGCCAACGGCTGCCATTTCATCACGCGGGTCTTCGACGAAGCCTGCGACCGCGTCAGCGGCATTCTCAAGCCCGTCACCAGCCGCATCCAGGGCATTGTCGACGAAGTCGCCGGCGCCGCGGATCGCATCGGGGATGCCTGCCACGAAGTCACCGATGGCGTCACGGGCATCTTCGAGACGCTCTTCAGCGAAGTCTTTCGCGTCTTCGGCGAATTCCTTCACGTCTTCGACGCGCTCGCCGATGAACTCACCGACATCTTCGGCTGCTTCCTTGATGTCCTCGACACGGTCTTCGACAAAATCTTTGCCGGTCTCGACGATGTTCTCGAAGAAGTCGCCGACGGCTTCGATTTCATCGCGCGGGTCTTCAACGAAGTCTGCCACTGCGTCGGCGGCGTTCTCAATGCCGTCGCCGATCACGTCCAGGCCTCTGTCGATGACGTCACCGGTGCCCCGGATCACGTCGGCGGCAGTACCTGCTGCGTTTTCCGCTACATCCTGGGCGGTTTCGGCCACGTTGCCGAGGAACTGTCCGATGCCTTCAAGCACGACGCCTGTGGTTTCGACAACGTCTTCAGCGACATCCTCTGCCGTGTCGACAACGTCTTCCACGACGTCTTCTACGGTTTCAACAACGTCTTCGACGACGTCACCGACTGCTTCAACAACGTCTCCTGCGGTGTCGACGACCTCTTCCACGACGTCATCGAGAAAGTCTCCAATCGCTCCAAAAAGTCCCATTGTCCTATCTCCTGTTCCAGTCCGGTTGGTTTCAAGTTGCTGTTGCCGGCGGGGTGGTTGGGGTTGATGTCCCCGCCGGTGATCTGACAATGGCGCAGGCCGCGGCTGCGGGCTGTTTCGGCTGGAACAGGTCCAAATTATTTTCACGAATGCGCGAGATGCGGTGATCGCCGGCCCTGCCGCGGTGGCCTGGCGGCGCCAAGGCACAGCGACGGACGGGCGCTGTCATCGCGTATGAAATGTGTCGAGGTCACGTCGCTGGCGAACGTCGTTTTGCGGGCCACGCGCTCGGACGTGCGCTAAGATGAGCGCCAATCTTCAACTCATCTCACGGCGAGGCGACCTCATGAAAACGGCTTTCGACGAAGTCCTGGATGTACGCGGCTTGGAACGGCCGGAGGCGGGGCAGATCTCGATCACCGGTCAGGACCCGGTTCTGACAACGCGCTATAAAATCGGTGAGACGTGCGCGGCCGTTCTCGGCGGCGTCGGACTTGCGGTCTCGGATATCTGGGAACTCAAGACCGGCCGGCGCCAGGACGTTGCAATCGATGCACGGCGGGCGGCGGCAACGCTCCGGTCGTCCTACCTGATGCAGCAGCCTGATGCGACGGGCGCGTTCCAGGACGTCATCAACCCCAACCACGAACACATGATCCAGTGCACGCAGCCGTGGCCGACCAAGGACGGGCGCTGGTTTCTGCCGCACTTCGGGCTGCCCAACCTCAAAGAGCGCGTGCTCAAGGTGCTTGGCTGCGACTTCGAGCCCGAGGCGATCCGGGATGCTGTTGCGACGTGGGATGCACTCGATCTCGAGGCCGCGATCGATGAAGCGCGCGCGTGTGGCGGCATGGTGCGCTCGAACGAGGACTGGCTCGCCACCGGTCATGGCCAGGTGCTTGCCGGCAAGCCGATCGTCGAGATCATCAAGATCGCCGACAGCGACCCCGAACCGTTCCCCGAGGGACCGCGGCCGCTGTCCGGCATTCGCGCACTCGACCTGACCCGCATCCTGGCCGGGCCGATCGCGGGGCGGACGCTGGCCGAGCACGGCGCTGACGTTCTCATGATCGCCGCCGACGGCGTGCCGCAGATCAAGGAACACGTCATGGACACGAGCCACGGCAAGCGCTCAACGTTCCTTGACCTCAAGACGGCCGAGGGGGCGGGCACGCTCAAGCGGCTGGTGCGTGATGCCGATGTCTTTTCTCAAGGCTATCGGCCAGGCGTCATGGCGAAGCACGGCTTTGCGCCGGAAGACCTCGCCAAGGCGCGGCCCGGCATCGTGTGCCTGTCGATCAGCTGTTTCGGGGCGGATGGCCCGTTCAGCCATCGCGCGGGCTGGGAACAGATCGCGCAGACGGTGACGGGCATCTGTCACGGCAACGGCGTCGATGCCGGCGACAACCGGCCCCGCTTGCTGCCGGCCGCGGCCTGCGACTACACCACCGGCTATCTCGGCGCTTATGGTGTCCTGCTCGCCCTTGCCCAGCGCGCGCGCGACGGCGGCAGCTACCATGTCCGCGTCTCGCTGTGCCAATCCGGCATGCTGATCCAGCGCCAGGGGCGCACGGAACAGGTGCCCGCACCGAACGCCTATTTCACGGATGCAGAGCTTGAGCAGTGGCGCACGACCAGCGAGACGAGTTACGGACCGCTGCGCCACATGGCGCCGGTGCTGACCTTCTCGGAGACGCAGCCGCACTGGGCGCGCCCGACACCCGCATTCGGCGGCGACAAGCCGGAGTGGCTCTCAGGCGCACAAGCCGCTGAGGCTGCGAAGTAGCGCGGCACGTTCCGCCTACTGCTGCGGCCCCATCGCCTTTAGCCGCGCCATCGCCACCACGGAGATGGCGGGGCCGATTGCGAGCGAGGCTAGGACTGCCGGCCACCCGAATGCGGCGGCTGCCATCGGGGCAGCCTGTACGGTGAAGAACGTCAGCGTGAAGCCCAGCGCGGTCTGAAAGGCGAGCAGGCTGCCCGCCTTCTCCGGCGGCGCTGCGTCGGCGACGAGGGCTGAGAACTGCGCGGAGTCCGGCACGACGGCCAACCCCCAAATGATTATGACCAGGAATGTCAGCCACGGCGGGCCGCCAAACGTCAGGGCCGTCAGGATGGCGGCGGTGCCGCTGATCGCGACCGCCCACTGGGCAACCGTCGCCTTGCCGATGCGGTCGGCTGCGAGGCCGGCTGCGACACTGGCGAGGCCGCCCGCGGCAATCGCGACGAAGGCGGTCAGCTTGGCCATCTCGGCAGCCTCGCTGGCGGGCAGGGTGGCGCCATAGGAGGCGGCGGCGGCGACACCGACCCACGCCCACATCACGTAAAGCTCCCACATGTGGCCGAGGTAGCCGGCAAACGCGAGGCGGACACGGCGGTTGGTCCAGGCAAGCAGGATCGCGCGCGGATCGAACCGGGTGGCCGTGCCGTGATAGGGGCCGAGGGTCGCCTTCAGGCACATCAGGCCGGCAACAACCGACGCCAGCGATGCCAGGATAACCGTCACGCGCCAGTCGCTGCCGCCGAGATAGGCGATGAGGTGGGGCGAGGCCGAGCCCAGCGTCAGGGCGCCAACCAGCGCGCCGACCAGAAAGCCGCGATCACGCAGCCCCCAGCCAACAACCATCTTCATGGCGACGGGGTAGACGCCGGCAAGCAGGATGCCGGTGATCAGGCGCACAACGATTGCAGCATCGGTGTTGGCGGGAATGACCAGCAGGAGCGCATTGATGAGGCCACCGGCGATCGCCGCCACCCCGAACACGCGGCGCGGGTCCTGGCGATCGGCAAGCCCGGAAATCGCAGAGGCGAGCGCGCCAATGACAAAGCCGGCCTGGACGGCGCTCGAGAGCGCCGCCTGCCGCCACGGGCTCAACTCGATCTCGCGCACCATTTCCGGCAACACCGCGGCGGAGACGAACCACACCGACATGGCCAGGACCTGCGAGACAAACAGAATTGCGATCGACAGCCACTTGGCTTGCCCGCCGGGATCGTCGAGCACAGGTGACGGCGTTGGCGGGTCCGGTCGATCGGCAGCGCTCTCGCTCGCTCATCAAAACTCCTGCATCGCGGCACCGTGCCGTCGTCCGCCCGTCATGGGCATCACTCGTCCATACCCTGAGGACCGCCCCCGTGCCAGAAGGCGGATGAATTGCGCAGAGACGGTCGACGGCTCCCCCACCGCGCCGCTATCGTCGACGCCGGCAATAATCATAAACCAAACAGCAATCGGAGGAGACTGAATATGGGTGATCTCTTGAAGGGCCATCGCGCCGCGGTGACGGGCGGGGCATCCGGCATCGGGGCAGCGATTGCGGAAGGCTATGCCAAGGAAGGCGCCGAGGTCATTATCCTCGATCACAATACGGCCGCCGCCGATGTCACGGCCAAGGCCATTCGCGATGCCGGCGGCACCGTTCATGTCCTGGCGCTCGATGTCACCGACAAGGCCCAATGCGATGCGACCGCCGCCAGGATTGCAGCCGACATCGGCGACATTTCCATTCTCGTGAACAATGCCGGGATCAACCGGCGCAACCCGCTGACGGGCGACAAGCAGGCCGTCATCCAGGACTGGGAAGATATCGTCAACGTCAACATCAAGGGCGTCTTCAACATCACGCACGCCTTCCTCGACCAGTTGCGCAAGACCAAAGGGCGGATCGTCAACATCGGCTCGATCCAATCGTTCATGCATGTACGCTGGCCGAACTCAGCCGCCTACACGACCTCGAAACACGGCGTGCTCGGCTTCACGCGGGCGCTTGCGGCCGAACTCGGGCCCGACGGCGTGCGCGTCAATGCGATCGGGCCGGGCCTGATCGAGACGCCGCTCAACGAGGAAACGCGCAAGAACAATCCGCGCGTCGTCGAGATGTTCCTCGAGCACACGCCGCTCAGCCGTACGGGCAAACCGGCCGATATCGTCGGCCCGGCGATTTTTCTCGCCTCCGATCTTTCGGGTTATGTGACCGGCGGGATCATCATGGCCGATGGCGGCTATCGAAGCGTTTAGTTTTTTGTTTTTGTTTTCGCTCACGGGCTGTTCCGGGCGCTCACGCGCCCGGGCCCTCCGCGGGGGCGGCGCCAAGCGCCGGGTCGCGAAGCTCCCGGACATGATGGGTTCGCTCACGGGCTGTTCCGAGCGCTACTGCGCTCGGGCCCTCCGCAGGGGCGGCGCCAAGCGCCGGGTCGCGAAGCTCCCCGAGGGCTGCGCCCTCGATGGGTGGGGCGTGCTCGATTTCTGTTGAAGTGACAGCTCAGCGCCGATGTGGCCGTTCCGGTGGGGGTTCATTTTGCCAGTGCGTCAGGGCGGCGAGCACGGAGGCTGCGGCGATACAATAGAAACCGGCGTTGGTCCAATCGCCCTGGATCGCGCCGACGACCTGGCTTGTCGATGCGGCGAAGACCATCTGGATGAAGCCCGCCAGGCCGGCCGCCGCGCCGATGATGCGGGGGTCGAGCGAAATGGCAGCCGTAATCCCGTTGGGCATGACCAGCCCATTGCCAAGCGTACATATGAGCATCGGCACGAACAGGCTGGCGGGGTGGGTTGCGCCGGCCAGGGCGAAGGAGAGCATCGCGAAGGCGCCGACCAGCGTGATCAGGTTGCCGGCCCGGATCATGCGATCGTTGCCGAAGCGTTCCGAATACCGGCCTGAGAGAAAATTACCGGCCATGTAGCCAAGCCCGGTCAGGGCCGACCACATGCCGAAGACCACCGGGGGATAGCCGCGCACGGTGATGATGATGAACGGTGCGAACGCCAGATAGGCGAAGAAGACCACGCTCGCGAAGGTCACCGTTGCGACATAGCCGCGAAACTGGGGGCGTGCGAGCAGACTTGCGAACGCATCGACGCGCAACAGTGGTCCCGTGCCGCCCGCATTGCGGTTTGTCTCGGGCAGGCTGAACCAGGCGCCAATGACGACACCGGCGCCGCACACGGCCAGAACCCAGAAGGTCACCCGGAACGAAAACGCCTGATCGAGAAGGCCACCGATGGTCGGGGCGAACATCGGCGCAAGCACCCAGGCCATCGTGATGTAGCCCAATGCTGAGGCAGCCCGCTCGCGCTCATAAA
Organism: uncultured Alphaproteobacteria bacterium; assembly: GCA_963696075.1. GTDB lineage: Bacteria > Pseudomonadota > Alphaproteobacteria > Rhizobiales > Hyphomicrobiaceae > CAJQQK01. The sequence goes on from CAVOJD010000014.1 coordinate 53,572, forward strand.
CGTCGCGCACCATCGCGCGGGCGAGGACGATGCCGGCCCCGCCTCCAATTGCCTGGAAGAGCCGGCAGACGATCAACATCTCGATCGACGTTGCCAGCGCGCACGCGATCGAGGCGGCGACGAACACCACCATCCCTGCGAGCAGCACCGGGCGGCGGCCATAACGGTCCGAAAGCGGTCCATAAAGAAGCTGGCAAAGCGCCATCGCGCCAAGATAGACCGTGAGCGTCAACTGAACCGCGCCGGTCGATGCCTGGAACGTCTCCTGGAGGCCCGGGATCGAAGGCATGAACATATTGAGCGCCAGCGGGCCGATGGCGCTGATGGCGACCAGGATGGCATACGGTGGCGGGGCAACGGGGCCTGCGTCCCGCACGGGGGATGTCGATGTCATGATCGGGGGAATCCCACCGCTACCTGGCCGCAAAGGCTTCAGTGGCTCTCGAGCACACGCGCAACGGCGGGACGGTCAGACGTCCGCTTGAAATGTTCCGCGACGCGGGGGTGGCGGCCCGGCTCGATACCAGCGCGATAGAGCCAGCGCGTGACGGTGAGAAGATAACCATCGGCGAGCGAGTACTGTTCCCCCATCACCCACGGCCCGGCCAGAAGATCATTTTCAATCAGGTCAAAGGCATCCGCCATCGTCTGGGGCGTCTTGGCCGTCATGTCATCGAGCGAGGCCTTCTGGTCGGCCCAGCGGTAGCCGCGCGTCAGATGCGCGAAGTTCACATGAACGGTGGAGCAGATGTAGCTGTTGAACGACTGGAACCGCGCGAACGTCCAGATGTCATCCAGGGGTGCGAGGCTCTTTTCCGGGTGCGACTGGGCAATATAGGCGAGGACGGCGGGCGTCTCGGTCAGGACACCCTGGGGCGTCACCAGCGCGGGCACGCGCCCTTTCGGATTGATCGACAGGTAATCTTTCGACTGCTGGGCGTTGTTGGCGAAATCGACAAACTCGGCGACGTAGTCGGAACCTGCTTCTTCAAGCGCGATATGGGAAGCAAGCGCACAGCTCCCCGGCGCGTAGTAGAGTTTCAGCATGATCTCTCCCAGTATTCAGGGCTTTGGCGGACATGCGCTGCCCGCCCGTTTCTGTCGGTCGTTGATGTGTCCGCGCGTTCGGCGGGCACGCTCAGTCTGTCGGCCAGGTGTTGGGGAACGGCTTGTGCAGCGCTTCGGCGACGAGTTCGAGACGATCCTGTCCGTAGAACATATCGCCTGCAACCATATAAGTCGGCGAGCCGAACATTGGACGGGAAATCGCAGCCTCCGTGTTCGCGTCATAGATCGCGCGGATACGTTCAGTTTCGGCTGCTTCGACAAAAGGCCCGGCTGCAATACCGACACTTTCGCCAATTCCGACAAGCGTGCCGGCATCTGCCAGGTCGGCTCCGTCACGCCAATGCGCCTGCATGACGGCAAAGGCAAGGGCGTCGATATCGGCACCCGCCTCAGCTGCTGCGATCAGCGTACCGTTTGCAAGCGTAATATCGTTCGCGTGTGACGCTGGAATGCCGCCCATGATCGGCAGACCCCGATAGCTAGCCCAGCGTTCGATTTCACGACGGGAGAAATAGGCGCGGCGCTGCGGCGTCGACGAGTTCGACGCCCCGCCAATCGCGCCCATCAAACGGCGCAGGTCGAAAGGCTTGTGGATGACGCGCGATCCGGATGCCGCTGCAATTTCGTGGAGCCGCCGGTCGCCAATGTAGGCGAATGCCGAATGGGCTGCGTAGTAGTATTCGATATCGGGCACACCCGTCTCCTTGTTCCGCTGGAACTGATCGGCAATTCTCGTCAGATCGTGGCGCGAATCCGCTCGATTTCCCGCAGCGCTTCAGGCGTCAGGGGGCCTTTCTCGACGGCGCGGGCTGCGTGCTGCAACTCATCGATCGTCGCAATGCCGATTTCGGTCGTGACGAGTTCCGGTGTCGAGACCGCAAAGCGGATCGCCAGTTCTGCAAGACTGCCGGCATGGCCGTCGTCGATCAGCGCGGAGAAGCGCCGGGCATTGGCCGCGTCCGTCTCGAAGTCGGGGGCGGAGCCGATCGGGGCGACATCCTGCATCGAAACAGGATGGCGGGTGGTGCTGCCGGAGAGCGCACCGCCGGCCAGGACACGCACGCCGATCGAGCCGACGCCTTTTGCATCGCAGACCTTGAGAAGCCCCTTGAAGTCCTGGGCGGGGTAGTCCGGCGGCAGCGCGCTGACTGGCGAGGGATTGAGCAGATTGAAGAAGATCTGGCCCGCATCGAACGCGCCCGAGCTCACAAGGGCGAGCAGCATGTCGCTATCACCCTTTGCGGTGAAGCCGAGAAACCGCGTCTTGCCAGCGTCACGGACTTTTTCGAAGGCCGGCACGACCGTTTCGAGGACTTGCGTTGCGGTCATGCATTCGCCGTCGTCATCGGTGCCCAGCGTGTTGTGGAGCTGGAAGAGATCGACGTGGTCCTGGCCCAGACGCTTGAGGCTTTCATCGATTGACCGCAGGATTGCCGCCTCGGGGCTGGCACGTTCATCGCCCAAAAGGCGCACCTTGGTGGAGATCACCAGGCCATCGCGGTTCTTCCCGAGCGCCCGGTTCAGGTTTTCCTCGGACGCCCCGTTGCCATAGAGGGGGGCGGTGTCGAAATGATTTATTCCATTGTCACGCGCCCAGGCGATGGCGCGGTCCTGCTCGGCCGGGTCGCCCTTCGTCATCAAGCCGCCGACGGCACCGCAACCAAACGTCAGGCGCGACACCATCAAGTCCGTCCGGCCAAGCTTGCGTTTTTCCATGACCCTCTCGGCGCCGGAGCGCCTCTCCCGTTTCTTCGCTGAATGTTTCGATCCTGATGCTAGCTTGGGTCGGAGCAAAGACAAAGCGGTTCGTGACCTGATGGCCAATCGCCTACGTGGCGCGCGCCCCCAGCGTCCTGATCAAAGCCAGCCCAGAAAAAATCTCCGCCCCGGTGCGACCCGGGGCGGAGGGAACTCAATGAGGGTCTCGACAAGGCGCTTCCATCACCTTGATCGCCCCACTTAACGCCGGCCGGTTGCGCGGATCTGCTCAGAGAACGTCGGCGGACGTTCCTGCGGGGCGGCCAGCTGGCTCACTTCGCCCGACTTGAGCGTGACCGAGACCGAGCGTTCGATGACCCCGCCGTCCGCCTTCAGCGCTGAGATCCTCAGATCGATTGTCTCGGCGCCGGCTGGCACTTCTGCCAGCAGGAGACCGCCATCGGCCTGCTTGACCCATGCCGGTAGCGGGCGACCATTCGCTTCAAGCACGCGGTAGCCCGCGACCTTATTTCCATCACCCAGATCGAGCGTGTTGGAGAGCTGGATATAGACGATCCGGTCGGCGACAAAGGTTTCGACGATGATCTGGCCGTCGTGTGCGGCATCACCCAGGGCGGGGATGCCCGCAACGTCCATGCGCAGGGAGAAGCCCGTGATCGATTCAACATCGAAACTCGGAATCGTGATGCCGAATGCGCGCTCGGCATTGCCTGCAAGCTCGTCGAGGCGTGACGCGTTTTCGATCGTCTCGCCAATCGATGGATCGGCCCCGTTGCCAGTCACGCTGCCCAGATAGCTCACATCGTTGGCGGTCTGGATGACGATCAGATCGGTGCCGAGGCTTGTCCAACCCAACGGCAGGTCACCAAAGCCTTCGACCGTTCTGATGACGATCGGGTCAGTGTCGAGGCCGTCGAGAATACTGGTCGGTGCGGTCGGTTCGTCCGTTGGATCGCTGGTCCTTGCGGGCTCCTCGATGACGACAACCAGATCCTCGATCGAAACCGTCACGCTGGCAGTATCGCTGCCACCATTGCCATCGCCGATGGTGTAGGTGAAGGTCGCATCACCGCTGTAACCCGGCGTCGGCGTGAAGATCGTTGTGCCATCCGACGTCATTGCGACTGTCCCACCGGCAACCGCGACGGGCGCCCCGCCAGCGACAATCGACTGGCCATCGATCGCCGTCACTGTCAGCACATCGCCGTCGACATCGCGGTCATTGCCCGGAAGGTTCAGGACAACGGCCTTGTCTTCCTTCGTTCCAACGGTGTCATCGACGGCGACGGGGGGATCGTTGACCGGCGTGACGTCAACCGTAACCGTTGCCGTGTCGGTGCCGCCATTGCCGTCATCGACCGTATATGTGAACGTCGGCGTGCCGTTGAAGTCGGCGTCCGGCGTGAACACCGGATTGCCCGACGGGTCGAGTGTCACCACGCCCCCCGTCACCGGCACACCCGGCCCGCCGATCGTGACCGGCGTCCCGTTGATCTCGGTCACCGTCAGGGGATCGCCGTCGACATCGCCGTCGTTGCCCCTTACGGGGATCGTGACCGGCGTATCCTCCGGGGTCGTGATCGTATCGTCCACAGCGACGGGCGGGTCGTTGGCGCCGGTGATGGCAATCGTCAGAGTCGCGGTCGATGTCGAGCCATCGGCGTCGATCGTCTCGTAGGTGAAGACATCATTGAGGCTGTCGACGGCTTGCAGCGCGTCGACGACCGGATTGGCGTCATCAAGGCTGTAGCTGTAGGTGCCGTCACCATTCAGTGTCAGCGTGCCATAGGTGCCAGTGACCGGCGCGCCGACGCCTGTGGGAGAGGTTATGGCCCCACTGCCGGCGGCCACACCGCTGACGGGCAGGGCTGCAAAACCATCGGCACCCGGGACGTCGTTGGCGAGCACCGTTCCGGTCGCGGGCACACCAGAGTTCTCTGTGACGCTATTGCCATCGGCGGCAGCGATCGGCGCATCATCCACGATCAGAATCGCGAGTGTGCCGGTTGCGGTATCGCCGTTGCCGTCCGTCAGGACGATGGCGAAGTCGTCGGTGACGTTGCCTGGCCCGGCATGCGACGCTGCAGTCGTCAGCGCATACGTGTAGGACACCGCTCCTGTCGCGGGGTCAAAAGCGGTCAACGACAAGGTGCCGTTGGCGCCTGCGAGCGTGATCGGGCTCGATGGCGTCGGCGCGGTGGTCAGCACCGTGCCGTTGATGGTGACTGACTGGATGCTGTCACCGGCGGTCAGGATGAACGTGCCGGTTGTCACTTCGCCTGTGTCGGCCGGTGTCGTGCCGGCCGGCATGTCGGGTTCTTCAACTGCGCCATCGGTGCCTGCCACCGGGCCATCGCTGAGGCCGGTGATTTCGATCACGTCATCAAGACCGTTGACGGTCACCCTTACGGTTGCCGCTGCGGTCGCGCCATCCGGATCGGTGATGGTGTAGGTGAACTGATCCTGCAGCGACTGGCCGGCGCCAAGGGTGTCGAAGGCATCGTTCGGATCGTAGGCGAACGTGCCGTCATCGTTGATCGTCAACAGTGCGCCGGAGGGCAATGTGATCGTGTCGCCGGAAACGAAGGTTGCGCCGTTGATGTTGATCACAGTGATCGGATCGCCGTCAACATCGCTATCCTGTCCCGGCGTTCCGGGGGTCAGGTCGCCACCAATCGTGGTATCCTGGTCGGTCGTGAAGGTGTCATCGACGGCCACCGGCGGGTCGTTGACCGGACCGACCTCGATGTCCAGCGTTGCGTCCGCGGTCGACGGGCCATCTGTGATCGTGTAGGTGACCTGTGGCACGGAACCGTTGAAGCTCGCTGCCGGATTGAACGTGAACGAGCCGTCCTGCTGGATCGTCAACACACCTTCGGCGAGCGAGATCGAGCCGCCGGCCGGGCCAACCGACACGGTCGTGCCACCTACCACGAATTGCGTAACGGTGAGCGTATCCCCTTCGACATCGGTGTCGTTTGTAACAACGTTGCCGGCTATCAGTGTATCCTCGGGACCATTCGCCGTATCCGGGTTAGCAACCGGCGCGTCGTTGACCGGCGTCACGGCGATGCTCAGCGTCGAGGTGTCGTTGGCGCCCGAGCCATCCGTCGTGGTGTACGTCACGGCCGGGACGCTGCCGTTGAAGTTGGCGGCCGGGACGAACGTGAAGCTGCCGTCCGCGTTGATCGTCAGGTCGCCCTCGGTGAGGTTGACCGTCGTGCCGGGCGTATAGGTCGTGCCGCCGACCGTGAAGTCGGCCACCGTCACCGGGCCATCGACCGACGATGTGCCGCGAGAGCACGGTGTTGCTCAGCGTGCCGCTGTCTTCGGCGATCGTGAACGACTCATCGGCGTCGGTGAAGTCGTCGTTGACCGGCGTGACCGCGATGCTCAGCGTCGAGGTATCGTTGGCGCCCGAGCCGTCCGTCGTGGTGTACGTCACGGCCGGGACGCTGCCGTTGAAGTTGGCGGCCGGGATGAACGTGAAGCTGCCGTCCGCGTTGATCGTCAGGTCACCTTCGGTGAGGTTGACCGTCGTGCCCGGCGTGTAGGTCGTGCCGCCGACGGTGAAGTCGGCCACCGTCACCGGGCCATCGACCGACGACGTGCCCGAGAGCACCGTGTTGCTCAGCGTGCCGCTGTCTTCGGCGATCGTGAAGCTCTCGTCGGCGTCGGTGAAGTCGTCGTTGACCGGCGTCACGGCGATGCTCAGCGTCGAGGTGTCGTTGGCGCCGGAGCCATCCGTCGTGGTGTAGGTCACGGCCGGGACGCTGCCGTTGAAGTTGGCGGCCGGCACGAACGTGAAGCTGCCGTCCGCGTTGATCGTCAGGTCACCTTCGGTCAGGTTGACCGTCGTGCCCGGCGTGTAGGTCGTGCCGCCGACGGTGAAGTCGGCCACCGTCACCGGGCCATCGACCGACGATGTGCCGGTGAGCACGGTGTTGCCCAGCGTGCCGCTGTCCTCGGCGATCGTGAACGACTCATCGGCGTCGGTGAAGTCGTCATTGACCGGCGTCACCGCGATCGACAGCGTCGAGGTGTCGTTGGCGCCCGAGCCGTCCGTCGTGGTGTACGTCACGGCCGGAACCGAGCCGTTGAAGTTGGCGGCTGGCGTGAACGTGAAGCTGCCGTCCGCGTTGATCGTCAGGTCACCTTCGGTGAGGTTGACCGTCGTGCCGGGCGTGTAGGTCGTGCCGCCGACCGTGAAGTCGGCCACCGTCACCGGGCCGTCGACGGATGATGTGCCGGTGAGCACGGTGTTGCTCAGCGTGCCGCTGTCCTCGGCGATCGTGAACAACTCATCGGCATCGGTGAAGTCGTCATTGACCGGCGTCACCGCGATCGACAGCGTCGAGGTGTCATCCGTACCCGAGCCATCCGTCGTGGTGTAGGTCACGGCCGGGACGCTGCCGTTGAAGTCGGCGGCCGGGATGAAGGTGAAGCGAACCATCCGCGTTGATCGTCAGGTCACCTTCGGTGAGGTTGACCGTCGTGCCCGGCGTGTAGGTCGTGCCGCCGACGGTGAAGTCGGCCACCGTGACCGGGCCGTCGACGGACGACGTGCCCGAGAGCACGGTGTTCGACAGCGTGCCGCTGTCTTCGGCGATCGTGAACAACTCATCGGCGTCGGTGAAGTCGTCGTTGACCGGCGTGACGGCGATGCTCAGCGTCGAGGTGTCATTCGTGCCCGAGCCATCCGTCGTGGTGTACGTCACGGCCGGGACGCTGCCGTTGAAGTTGGCGGCCGGCACGAACGTGAAGCTGCCGTCCGCGTTGATCGTCAGGTCACCTTCGGTCAGGTTGACCGTCGTGCCCGGCGTATAGGTCGTGCCACCGACGGTGAAGTCGGCCACCGTCACCGGGCCATCGACCGACGATGTGCCGGAGAGCACGGTGTTGCTCAGCGTGCCGCTGTCTTCGGCGATCGTGAACGACTCATCGGCGTCGGTGAAGTCGTCGTTGACCGGCGTGACCGCGATGCGTCAGCGTCGAGGTGTCATTGGCGCCGGAGCCATCCGTCGTGGTGTACGTCACGGCCGGAACCGAGCCGTTGAAGTTGGCCGCCGGCACGAACGTGAAGCTGCCGTCCGCGTTGATCGTCAGGTCACCCTCGGTGAGGTTGACCGTCGTGCCCGGCGTATAGGTCGTGCCGCCGACGGTGAAGTCGGCCACGGTGACCGGGCCATCGACCGACGATGTGCCCGAGAGCACGGTGTTGCTCAGCGTGCCGCTGTCTTCGGCGATCGTGAACAACTCATCGGCGTCGGTGAAGTCGTCGTTGACCGGCGTGACGGCGATGCTCAGCGTCGAGGTGTCATTCGTGCCCGAGCCGTCCGTCGTGGTGTACGTCACGGCCGGGACCGAGCCGTTGAAGTTGGCGGCCGGGCACGAACGTGAAGCTGCCATCCGCGTTGATCGTCAGGTCACCTTCGGTGAGGTTGACCGTCGTGCCCGGCGTATAGGTCGTGCCACCGACGGTGAAGTCGGCCACCGTGACCGGGCCATCGACCGACGACGTGCCCGAGAGGACCGTGTTGCGACAGCGTGCCGCTGTCTTCGGCGATCGTAAAGCTCTCGTCGGCGTCGGTGAAGTCGTCGTTGACCGGCGTGACGGCGATGCTCAGCGTCGAGGTGTCATCCGTGCCGGAGCCGTCCGTCGTCGTGTAGGTCACGGCGGGGACGCTGCCGTTGAAGTTGGCCGCCGGCACGAACGTGAAGCTGCCGTCGGCGTTGATCGTCAGGTCGCCCTCGGTGAGGTTGACCGTCGTGCCCGGCGTATAGGTCGTGCCGCCGACCGTGAAGTCGGCCACCGTCACCGGGCCATCGACCGATGATGTGCCCGAGAGCACGGTGTTGCTCAGCGTGCCGCTGTCTTCGGCGATCGTGAACAACTCATCGGCGTCGGTGAAGTCGTCGTTGACCGGCGTCACCGCGATCGACAGCGTCGAGGTGTCATTGGCGCCGGAGCCATCCGTCGTCGTGTACGTCACGGCCGGGACGCTGCCGTTGAAGTTGGCGGCCGGGACGAACGTGAAGCTGCCGTCCGCGTTGATCGTCAGGTCGCCCTCGGTGAGGTTGACCGTCGTGCCCGGCGTGTAGGTCGTGCCGCCGACCGTGAAGTCGGCCACGGTGACCGGGCCATCGACGGACGATGTGCCCGAGAGCACGGTGTTGCTCAGCGTGCCGCTGTCTTCGGCGATCGTGAACAACTCATCGGCGTCCGTGAAGTCGTCGTTGACCGGCGTCACGGCGATGCTCAGCGTCGAGGTGTCGTTGGCGCCGGAGCCATCCGTCGTCGTGTAGGTCACGGCGGGGACGCTGCCGTTGAAGTTGGCGGCGGGCACGAACGTGAAGCTGCCGTCCGCGTTGATCGTCAGGTCGCCCTCGGTGAGGTTGACCGTCGTGCCCGGCGTATAGGTCGTGCCACCGACGGTGAAGTCGGCCACCGTCACCGGGCCATCGACCGATGATGTGCCCGAGAGCACCGTGTTGCTCAGCGTGCCGCTGTCTTCGGCGATCGTGAACGACTCATCGGCGTCGGTGAAATCGTCATTGACCGGCGTCACCGAGATGCTCAGCGTCGAGGTATCGTTGGCGCCCGAGCCATCCGTCGTCGTGTAGGTCACGGCGGGGACGCTGCCGTTGAAGTTGGCGGCCGGCACGAACGTGAAGCTGCCGTCGGCGTTGATCGTCAGGTCGCCCTCGGTGAGGTTGACCGTCGTGCCAGGCGTATAGGTCGTGCCGCCGACCGTGAAGTCGGCCACCGTCACCGGGCCATCGACCGACGATGTGCCCGAGAGCACGGTGTTGCTCAACGTGCCGCTGTCTTCCAGGATCGTGAACGACTCATCGGCGTCCGTGAAGTCGTCGTTGACCGGCGTGACCGCGATGCTCAGCGTGGACGTATCGTTGGCGCCCGAGCCGTCCGTCGTGGTGTAGGTCACGGCGGGGACGCTGCCGTTGAAGTTGGCCGCCGGGATGAACGTGAAGCTGCCGTCCGCGTTGATCGTCAGGTCACCCTCGGTGAGGTTGACCGTCGTGCCGGGCGTGTAGGTCGTGCCGCCGACCGTGAAGTCGGCCACCGTCACCGGGCCATCGACCGACGACGTGCCGCGAGAGCACGGTGTTCGCTCAGCGTGCCGCTGTCTTCGGCGATCGTGAAGCTCTCATCGGCGTCGGTGAAGTCGTCGTTGACCGGCGTCACGGCGATCGACAGCGTCGAGGTATCGTTGGCGCCGGAGCCGTCCGTCGTGGTGTACGTCACGGCCGGAACCGAGCCGTTGAAGTTGGCGGCCGGGACGAAGGTGAAGCTGCCGTCCGCGTTGATCGTCAGATCACCTTCGGTGAGGTTGACCGTCGTGCCCGGCGTGTAGGTCGTGCCGCCGACGGTGAAGTCGGCCACCGTCACCGGGCCATCGACGGACGATGTGCCGGAGAGGACCGTGTTCGACAGCGTGCCGCTGTCCTCGGCGATCGTGAACGACTCATCGGCATCGGTGAAGTCGTCGTTGACCGGCGTCACCGCGATGCTCAGCGTCGAGGTATCGTTGGCGCCGGAGCCGTCCGTCGTGGTGTAGGTCACGGCCGGGACGCTGCCGTTGAAGTTGGCGGCCGGGATGAACGTGAAGCTGCCGTCCGCGTTGATCGTCAGGTCACCCTCGGTGAGGTTGACCGTCGTGCCCGGCGTGTAGGTCGTGCCGCCGACGGTGAAGTCGGCCACGGTGACGGGACCGTCGACCGACGATGTGCCCGAGAGCACGGTGTTGCTCAGCGTGCCGCTGTCTTCGGCGATCGTGAACGACTCATCGGCGTCGGTGAAGTCGTCGTTGACCGGCGTCACCGCGATGCTCAGCGTCGAGGTGTCGTTGGCGCCGGAGCCGTCCGTCGTCGTGTACGTCACGGCCGGGACGCTGCCGTTGAAGTCGGCGGCCGGGGTGAACGTGAAGCTGCCATCCGCGTTGATCGTCAGGTCACCCTCGGTGAGGTTGACCGTCGTGCCCGGCGTGTAGGTCGTGCCGCCGACGGTGAAGTCGGCCACCGTCACCGGGCCATCGACCGACGACGTGCCGCGTGAGCACGGTGTTGCTCAGCGTGCCGCTGTCTTCGGCGATCGTGAACGACTCATCGGCGTCGGTGAAGTCGTCGTTGACCGGCGTCACCGCGATGCTCAGCGTCGAGGTGTCATCCGTGCCGGAGCCATCCGTCGTGGTGTACGTCACGGCCGGAACCGAGCCGTTGAAGTTGGCGGCCGGCACGAACGTGAAGCTGCCGTCCGCGTTGATCGTCAGGTCGCCCTCGGTGAGGTTGACCGTCGTGCCCGGCGTATAGGTCGTGCCGCCGACCGTGAAGTCGGCCACGGTGACCGGGCCATCGACGGATGATGTGCCCGAGAGGACCGTGTTGCTCAGCGTGCCGCTGTCTTCGGCGATCGTGAACGACTCATCGGCGTCGGTGAAGTCGTCGTTGACCGGCGTGACGCGATGCTCAGCGTCGAGGTGTCGTCCGCGCCGGAGCCATCCGTCGTGGTGTAGGTCACGGCCGGGACGCTGCCGTTGAAGTTGGCGGCGGGATGAACGTGAAGCTGCCATCCGCGTTGATCGTCAGGTCACCCTCGGTGAGGTTGACCGTCGTGCCCGGCGTATAGGTCGTGCCGCCGACCGTGAAGTCGGCCACCGTCACCGGGCCATCGACCGATGATGTGCCCGAGAGCACGGTGTTGCTCAGCGTGCCGCTGTCTTCGGCGATCGTGAACAACTCATCGGCGTCCGTGAAGTCGTCGTTGACCGGCGTGACCGCGATGCTCAGCGTCGAGGTGTCGTTGGCGCCGGAGCCGTCCGTCGTGGTGTACGTCACGGCCGGGACGCGTGCCGTTGAAGTTGGCGGCCGGGGTGAACGTGAAGCTGCCATCCGCGTTGATCGTCAGGTCACCTTCGGTCAGGTTGACCGTCGTGCCGGGCGTGTAGGTCGTGCCGCCGACGGTGAAGTCGGCCACCGTCACCGGGCCATCGACCGACGACGTGCCCGAGAGCACCGTGTTCGACTCAGCGTGCCGCTGTCTTCGGCGATCGTGAACAACTCATCGGCGTCGGTGAAGTCGTCGTTGACCGGCGTGACGGCGATGCGACAGCGTCGAGGTGTCATTGGCGCCCGAGCCGTCCGTCGTGGTGTAGGTCACGGCCGGGACCGAGCCGTTGAAGTTGGCGGCCGGGACGAACGTGAAGCTGCCGTCCGCTGTTGATCGTCAGGTCGCCTTCGGTGAGGTTGACCGTCGTGCCGGGCGTGTAGGTCGTGCCGCCGACGGTGAAGTCGGCCACCGTCACCGGGCCATCGACCGACGACGTGCCCGAGAGGACGGTGTTCGACAGCGTGCCGCTGTCCTCGGCAATCGTGAACGACTCATCGGCATCGGTGAAGTCGTCGTTGACCGGCGTCACCGCGATGCTCAGCGTCGAGGTGTCGTTGGCGCCGGAGCCGTCCGTCGTGGTGTACGTCACGGCCGGGACGCTGCCGTTGAAGTTGGCGGCCGGGATGAACGTGAAGCTGCCATCCGCGTTGATCGTCAGGTCGCCTTCGGTGAGGTTGACCGTCGTGCCCGGCGTGTAGGTCGTGCCGCCGACGGTGAAGTCGGCCACCGTCACCGGGCCATCGACCGATGACGTGCCGGAGAGCACGGTGTTGCTCAGCGTGCCGCTGTCTTCGGCGATCGTGAACGAACTCATCGGCGTCGGTGAAGTCGTCGTTGACCG
>CAVOJD010000015.1:0-415250 GCA_963696075.1 uncultured Alphaproteobacteria bacterium
TAAGGGCATCTGGAGATGTGGGTGGGGTCATGCAGATGGCGCCGTTCCGTCCGGTCGGGTGCAGTCGGTGCGAGGGCGCCCTGCCGTACGTGATGTTCCGGAGGTCTTCAGCTAAGTCATTGAAAAGATTTGGCTGGGGAACCTGGATTCGAACCAGGACTAACGGAGTCAGAGTCCGTGGGTCTACCGTTAACCTATTCCCCAGCAAAGCGACCGTTTCCGGGGTCCGCAGTTTGAGGCGCGGGCCCGGTGGCAAGCTCATTTGATCGAGCTGCCGATAACCGCACTCATGTTCGAGGCGGCCAATCCTGTCGCTACGCCGGGAACCTAGACGCGATTGGTGCAATTATCAAGGCCAAGCCGGGGCGTGGTTGATGGGGGAAGCTCTTTACCGTCTTCGGTGAACTGCTAGATTGTCAGGATTCGATTTCCGTGCCTGCATAGAAGGGTCTGGTGGCGCCGCGAGATGATGAACCTGTCGACCATATGTTGTCTCGCTGATGGTGTTTGCCGGGCCTTGCTGAATTGCTAGGGGGCCATGGGTGAAGCTGCCGCGAGAAAGCATCACGGCGCCTGGCGCCGCGATCCCCGGAGCTTCGGGACGCAGGCCGGTGCGTGAGCCCGATGGACAGACCGATCATCCCGAGCCCAGCCAATCGAAATCCAACACCACGGCACACAACAACACCGAGCCCAATGGGCGCGGGGGCAGGGGCCGGAAACGACAGGGCAGCGAGGCGTCGGGACGGGTGCATCGCTCCGGGGGAGAGGGGGCGCCGCTTTATGCAGCCCTCGATCTTGGTACGAATAATTGCCGTCTGCTGATCGCGCGACCGACGCGGCGCGGCTTTCAAGTGGTCGATGCGTTTTCGCGCATTATCCGGCTGGGCGAAGGGGTGGCGCAGTCGGGAATGCTGTCGGATGCCGCGATCGAGCGGACGCTCGATGCCCTCAAGGTGTGTGCGCAGAAGATGGTGCGCAACGAGGTGACGCGGTCGCGACTGGTTGCGACGGAAGCGTGCCGGGCCGCGGAGAACGGAGTTTCGTTCATCGAACAGGTCAAACGCGACATTGGCATGGAGCTCGAAATCCTGTCGCGGGAGGAGGAGGCGCAGCTCGCGGTGTCGGGGTGCGCGTCGCTGATCGACGAGGCGTGCGATTATGCGCTCGTCTTCGATATTGGCGGGGGCTCGTCGGAGCTGATCTGGCTCGATATCGCCAAGCGGCGGGCGAATTGGAATGCCTCGCTTGCTGAACGGCTTGAGGCGACGGAGTGTATCTCGGCATGGACGTCGTTGCCGGTCGGAGTGGTGTCGCTGGCGGAGAAGTTTGGCGGGCGCCATGTGGGAGCAGACGATTTCGAGGACATGGTGCGGTGGGTTTCGAGCCTTCTGAAACCGTTCGAGGAAGAGCACAATTTTGCCGAACGGATCGCGGAGGGGAGGGTGCATTTTCTTGGCACCTCCGGGACGGTGACCACGGTTGCAGGCATCCAGCTGCGCTTGCCGCGGTATGACCGGCGGCGGGTGGATGGATGCTGGCTTGCCTGCACGGATGTGCGTAAGGTGACGAACAATCTGCTCGCTCAGACCTACGAACAGCGCGTCGCGGAGCCCTGCATCGGGCGCGACCGGGCCGATCTGGTGTTGGCGGGGTGTGCTATTCTGGAAGCCTTGATGCGGGCATGGCCGACGAAGCGGCTGCGGGTCGCGGATCGCGGACTGCGCGAAGGCATGCTGGCGACGATGATGGCGGCCGATGGCTACCGGACGTTGCCACCTTCATCGGGCGGACGGCGCGCGAGAGGCTGAACGCGGCGGCTGGTGGCGCAAGGCCTCGCAGTCTGAACAATTGGAACTCGATGGTACGGCGATCCAAGGGCAAGGGACTGGAAGGTGTCGAGCGGCCCGGTGAGGGCGCGCAGCGGCAGCTCAAGGTGCGCGTCAAGTCCAAGGCCAAGCGGGCCAACTCCTCGCGCCAGTGGCTGGAGCGCCAGCTCAATGATCCCTACGTGGCGGCAGCGCAACGCGAAGGGCTGCGTTCGCGGGCCGCCTTCAAGCTGATCGAAATCGACGACAGATACCATTTCCTGAAGCCTGGCCAGGTGATCGTCGATCTCGGGGCTGCGCCGGGGGGATGGACACAGGTCCTGGCCGACCGCGTGAAGTCGCACGACGGTGTGGGGCAGGTGGTCGCCCTCGACATCCTCGAGATGGAGACGATTGCGGGGGCCGATGTCATCCAGCTCGATTTCATGGACGAGACTGCGCCGGACCTGCTCAAGGCGCGCCTCAGGGATGGGCTGGCGGATGCGGTGGTGTCGGACATGGCGGCGCCGACCACAGGCCATCGCCAGACGGACCACCTCAGGATCATGGGGCTGGCGGAGGCGGCCGCGGACTTCGCGATGGAGGTTCTGAAGCCCGGGGGCACGTTCCTTTGCAAGGTCTTTCAAGGCGGCACAGAGCGGACGCTGCTCGACCTCTTGAAGCGCCGGTTCACGACCGTGCGGCATGTGAAGCCGCCGGCGAGCCGGGCGGGGAGTTCGGAGCTTTATGTTCTGGCCACGGGGTTTCGTGGCGAGGGAGAGAGCGGGGAAAGCGGGTCGTGATTCGCACGGCTTGAGAGAAAAGAGCGCGTGGGCCGTGCTTTTGGGGTCGTTGGGATTGTTTCGGAGTTGGCGCCAGCTAGCGTAACTCATTCTACTGAATGTATAAATTCTGCCGCTGCAATCTTGTTGGTGCGACGCAGCAGCGTCGCTGAGAGACCTTTTACTTGGCCCGGGAGCGTGCTATCGCCAATGCGAAATCGCTGGCTCCGATGGCGAGGGGATGTCTTGTCCATCGAGGGGGCCGGCTTTTTCGATAAAGGAGAGTGCGATGGTGACGCAGTCGGCTGAGATCCTCGCGAACTTTGGTCTGACGTTTGATGATGTTCTGCTGGTGCCGCAGGCGTCTGAGGTGATGCCGGGCGAAGTCAACGTCCAGACCCATGTGACGAAGTCGATCGCACTCAATATCCCGATCCTTTCTTCTGCAATGGACACGGTAACCGAGAGCGGGCTTGCCATTGCGATGGCGCAGGCCGGCGGGATTGGCGTCATTCACCGCAATCTGACCCCGGCGGAGCAGGCCAAGGAAGTCGAGCGGGTCAAGAAATTCGAAAGCGGGATGGTGGTCAACCCGGTCACGATGCAGCCGGATGCGACGCTTGCCGATGCGCTTGCCTTGATGTCGGAACACAAGATTTCCGGCGTCCCGGTGGTCGAGAATAACGGCAAGGGGCGCCTCGTTGGCATCCTCACGAACCGCGACGTGCGGTTTGCAACGAACCCGAACCAGCCGATCCGCGAATTGATGACGCATGATGGACTGGTGACGGTGAAGGCCGGGGTTTCACGGGATGAAGCCAAGCGGCTGTTGCACACCAACAGGATCGAGAAGCTGCTTGTCGTTGATGAGGGGTTCCGTTGCGTCGGTCTCATCACGGTGAAGGATATCGAGAAGGCGCAGCGCTTCCCGAATGCGTGCAAGGACGAGCAGGGGCGGCTCAGGGCTGCGGCTGCGACGACCGTTGGTGATGACGGTCATGAGCGCGCCGAACACCTGATTGCCGCGGGCTGTGACTTGATCGTTGTGGATACGGCGCACGGGCACTCGCGCAAGGTGCTGGAAGCGGTGACGCGGATCAAGAAGACGTCGAACAGCGTCCAGGTGATTGCGGGGAATGTGGCGACGGGTGAGGCAACCCGGGCGCTGATTGATGCGGGTGCGGATGCGGTCAAGGTCGGTATCGGGCCGGGCTCGATCTGTACGACACGGATTGTCGCAGGCGTCGGGGTGCCGCAGCTGACGGCGATCATGGATTGTGTCGAGGCGGCGCAGAAGTCGGGTGTGCCGGCGATTGCCGATGGCGGCATCAAGTTTTCCGGTGACCTGACCAAGGCGCTGGCGGCGGGCGCGAGTTGTGCCATGGTCGGCTCGCTTCTGGCGGGGACGGACGAAGCGCCCGGCGAGACCTACCTGTACCAGGGCCGGACGTACAAAGCCTATCGCGGCATGGGCTCGGTGGGTGCAATGGCGCGGGGCTCGGCGGATCGCTATTTCCAGCAGGAAGTGAAAGATGCCTTGAAGCTGGTGCCGGAAGGTGTCGAGGGGCAGGTGCCGTATAAGGGCCCTGTCGGGAACGTGCTGCATCAACTTGTCGGCGGGCTCAGGGCCGGCATGGGGTATCTCGGTGCGCGGACGCTCGATGATCTCAGGGCGCGCGCCAAGTTCGTGCGGATTACGCCGGCGGCAGCACGTGAATCGCACACCCACAGCGTCGGCCTGACGCGGGAAAGTCCGAATTATCCGGGGAACGTGTGAGCGATCACCGACCCCGTAATCGCTTTGGCTGATCCTGCAGCAATCGCGTTGGCTGATCTGAGAACTTGTCACAGTGGAGGACCGCTCGGGTGAAGACCGGCGCGCGTATGCAGGCTGCAATCGACGTCCTCGAGGACATTCTCGTCCGCCATCGGCCGGCGTCGATGGCGCTCGGGGACTGGGGGCGATCGCATCGCTTTGCGGGCTCCGGTGACCGGGCTGCAATTGGCAATCTGGTCTATGACGTGTTGCGCCAACGGCTTTCGCTCGCCGCGCAGATGGGCTCGGAGACGGCGCGTGCGTTGATCATCGCGGCGGCGCCGAGGGCTTTCGGCCTCAGCGCGGAAGCCGTGAAGGCTGCGGCCGCGGACCCCTCGCCGCATGTGCTCGCCCCGCTTTCCGAGGAAGAATGGGCCGGCCTCAACAAGGGGGTTGATCCTGCATTGCCGGCGCATGTCCGGGGCGATTTCCCGCATGAGTTCGAGGCGTCGCTCAGCCGTGTTTTTGGGGAGCGGCTTGCCGATGAGATGGCGGCGTTCGCGGTGCGTGCGCCGGTTGGGCTCCGGGTCAATCCACTCAAGGCGGACCGGGACAAGGTGATGAAGGCGCTCGAACGGTTCGATCCGGCGCCAGGGCGTTACGCGCCGGATGCGGTCGTGATTGCGCATCCGGCCGGCAGCGGGCGGACACCGAACGTCGAGGCCGATCCCGCGCACGGCAAGGGTTGGTTCGAGGTTCAGGACGAAGGCAGCCAGATCGTGGCGCTTCTGAGTGAGGCGGGACCGCGCGATCAGGTGCTTGACCTGTGTGCCGGGGCTGGCGGCAAGGCGCTCGCGCTTGGCGGGCAGCTTCGCAATACCGGGCAGATCTATGCCTACGACCGTGATCCACGCCAGTTGCGGCCGATCTTTGAGCGGCTCAAGCGGGCGGGCGTGCGCAATGTCCAGACGGTGTCGCCTGGGGACGAAGGGGCGTTGCTCGCACTCGGCGCGCGGTTCGACGTGGTGCTCGTTGATGCGCCGTGCTCAGGTTCAGGCACGTGGCGGCGGCGGCCGGATGCGAAATGGCGGCTGAATGAAGCGAATGTCAGCCAGCGCCTGGAGGATCAGCACGCGGTGCTCATGCTCGGGCGTCAGCTTGTCAAGCCCGGAGGCCGGCTGATCTACGTGACGTGCTCGATCCTGCCGGAAGAGAATATCGACCAGGTGCAATGGTTTCTGGGTGAGGCGCCTGAATTTCGTATCCGTCCCTGGAAGGAAGCGTGGGCCGCTCAGATCGGGGACGCGTTGCCACAATCGGCTGATGGGCGTGATGATACGCTGTTATTGACGCCGCTGCAGCATGGGACAGACGGCTTTTTCATTGCGATTTTCGAGCGCACAGATGAGGCGCCGGGCGATGATGAGGCGGTGTGAAAGGGCGCGGTTGGCGCGGGTTGGCAGCGCAAACGGGATGAGTGATGGCGGACGGTGTCATTTCGGAAGAGAACGTCCTCAGACTGCCGGATGGACGCGACCTTGGCTGGGCTGAATACGGTGTCGCAGACGGGCCGGTGGTGTTTGCCATGCACGGAAATCCCGGTTCGCGGCTGATGTTCCGGATCGCGCGGCCCGGGGCGATGAAGCTCGGTCTCAGGATTATCGCAGCCGACCGTCCGGGCTTTGGTCTTTCAACGCCCCAGCCGGGGCGCACCCTCAACGACTGGGTCGATGACTTTGCCAACCTGGTTCGCCACATCGGTGTGGACCGGTTCTCGATTATCGGTGTCTCCGGGGGCGGGCCCTATGCGACGGCGTCGGCGGCGCACTTTGGGGACCAGGTCGCAGCACTGGGCCTGGTGTCGCCGATGGGGCCGGTGGCGGACCTGGCGGGGGCGATCGACATGAGCGGCGTGCAGCGCCGCCTGTTCCTGCAGTTTCCCACGCGGCGGCGGCTGATGCATTGGAGTACGTCGACGGTGAACGCGTTCTTCCAGATCGCGCCGGGCGCCTATTACGATCTCTTTCTGCGGCTGTTGCCGGAGGTGGATCGCGAGATCCTCAAGGTCAGCCACGTCAAGGCGCAGATGATCGGCGACGTCAAGGAGAGCCAGCGCCAGGGTGGTGATGGCTCGCGAGCCGATCTGGTGATCTATTCCCAGCCCTGGGGTGTGGACTATTCGCGGATTGTCGCGAAATCCATCCTATGGCAAGGGCTCGACGACACCATTGTGCCGGTCGATGCCGCGCTCCAGCTTGGCCGGATGATCCCGGACTGCCGCGTGATCGAACTTGCCGGTGAGGGCCATTTCTGGGTGATCAATCATGCAGAAGAGGTGCTTGAGCGGGTCGCCCGGCTGGCGAAAGCCTGAGGCGTGGCGACAAAGTGATCGTTGATCGCCCCTGCAACACGATTGCGCGCGGGCCTCGAGTGTCGTAACGGCTTTTCATGACAGAAAACGTACTCATCATTGATTTCGGGAGCCAGGTCACGCAGCTCATTGCGCGGCGTGTGCGCGAGGCCGGGGTCTATTCGGAAATCGTGCCGTTCAATCGGGCGGAGGAGGCGCGTGAGCGGCTTTCTCCCAAGGCGGTGATCCTGTCGGGCGGGCCGTCGAGCGTGACCGAGACGGGAACACCGCGGGCGCCTGACTGGGTGTTCGAGAGCGGTCTTCCGGTGCTTGGCATCTGCTATGGCGAACAGACCATGGTGGAGCAGCTCGGCGGAGGTGTCGAAGGGGGACATCATCGCGAGTTCGGGCGGGCGCAACTCGAGATCCGCCAGGCCTCGGCGCTGTTCGAGGGCGTGTGGCGGCCCGGTGAAAAGCATCAGGTGTGGATGAGCCATGGCGACCGGGTGACGTCGCTGCCGGAGGGCTTCGAGGCGATTGCCACGTCGGCGGGCGCACCGTTTGCTGCCATTGCGAACGAGGCGCGGCGGCTTTATGCGGTGCAGTTCCACCCGGAAGTCGTGCACACGCCCGATGGGGCGCGGCTGTTGACTAATTTCGTGCGTAACATAGCCGGCCTTCGCGGCGACTGGACGATGGCGCATTTCCGGTCGAGCGAGATCGAGAAGATCCGTGCGCAGGTCGGCGATGGCAAGGTCATCTGTGGGCTGTCGGGGGGCGTCGACAGTGCGGTTGCCGCGGTGCTCCTGCACGAGGCGATCGGCGATCAGCTCACGTGCATATTCGTCGATCACGGTTTGATGCGGCTCAATGAGGCGGACGAGGTCGTCTCGCTGTTCCGCGGCGCCTTCAATATTCCACTGGTGCACGTCGATGCTGCCGAGCAGTTCCTCGGTGAACTGGCGGGCATCAGCGATCCGGAACAAAAGCGCAAGACCATCGGGCGGCTGTTCATCGAGGTGTTCGAAGCCGAGGCCAAAAAGGTTGGTGGCGCGGATTTCCTCGCGCAAGGCACGCTTTATCCGGATGTGATCGAGAGCGTGTCGTTCGACGGGGGACCGTCGGTGACGATCAAGTCGCACCACAACGTCGGTGGGTTGCCGGAGCGGATGAACCTGAAGCTGGTCGAGCCGCTCAGGGAACTCTTCAAGGACGAGGTTCGAGCGCTCGGGCGGGAACTCGGCCTGCCGGAGACGTTCGTTGGGCGCCATCCGTTCCCGGGACCGGGGCTTGCGATCCGTATTCCGGGCGATATCACGAGCGAGAAGCTCGATATTCTGCGCAAGGCGGATGCGATCTATCTCGACGAGATCCGCAGCGCGGGCCTTTATGACGATATCTGGCAGGCGTTCGCGGTATTATTGCCGGTGCGCACGGTGGGCGTGATGGGGGATGCGCGCACCTACGATAGCGTTTGCGCGCTTCGGGCCGTGACATCGACCGACGGAATGACGGCGGACTATTTCAACTTCGACCATTCGGTTCTGGGGCGGGTTGCGACGCGCATCATCAACGAGGTCGATGGGATTAACCGGGTCGTCTATGACATCACGTCGAAGCCGCCGGGCACGATCGAGTGGGAATAAGAAACCAGGCGCGTGGGAGGCCACGCGCCTGTTGATTTGCTCTGACCTGGCTCCGGGCTTCAGGTCACCTACCAATAATAGCGGTTCATGCAGTTGATGAAGCGGCGGCGCCAATAGCGCGAGCCGGTGCGGCGCCATTTGCGGTAGTAGCGGGCGCATCTGCGCGGGTAGACGTCGTAGTAATAGTAGCTCAGCGCGGGGGCTGCGTAGAAGCCGTAGCGGATGATCCGGCGGCCCCTATAACCGCGTCGCCGCGGGACGACGCGGCGGACCCGGCCCCGTCTGGTGACGCCGCCACGGCGAATGGTGCGGCGTGCGACGCCGCGTGGTGCCCGCCTGACGCTGCGACGCCTGGCATTGCCTCGCCTTACGGCGCGTCCGCGTCTGACACTTCCGCGTCTGGCATTTCCTCGACTGACGTTGCCTCGTCTGGCGCTGCCGCGTCTGACGCCGCCGCTGCCGCGCCGGGCCGCGCGTCCAGCCGGAACGCGCCCGGCCGCCGCCGCGACTCAAGCCCTCACGGCGTTGGACGTTCACGATGAGGCTTCTGTCCGTTTTGACGGGATTGGCGGCCATAGTGCCGGCCGGGGCCGCGGTAGCAGCGCTGGTGCTGAGGCCCGTCAGGGACATGATGGCGGCGAACACCGCCACGATAACGGTTCTCATGGTTCATCTCCGTTGCCGGCCGCGAAGGACAGGGTGCGGCAGGCTTCGAAAACAACCTATAAGAGAGGTATTGAGGCAGAATATGATCTGCCTCAATGCGGGGTGTCCGGAGGGCGTCAGGCGAGCGACAACCAAATCCACAAGCCAATTGCCGGCGGGACGGTCCAGACCACGGCTATGAGGCTATATGTTTGGAATATAAAGCGAATATCAAGTCTTCGGCGTTCGCTGATCCAGCGCGTCAGGCGGCCGTCGCGATTGTCGCGAGGGCGATAACCGAGACGCGCAAATTCGTAGTCGATTTCGTCGTGGTTTTCACAATCTGCGAGAATTTCATCATAATGGTGCATCAGCCGGCGCAAGTCGTCCGGGTGCGTCACCTGCATGACCTTGAGGTCCTTGCCGAGTTTGTTCATGCGGCGGCCGGCTTCGTAAAAGAGCTGGGCGCGGCGCTTGAGATCCTGCTGCTGGTAGAGCATGGCGACAGCAAAGGATACGGCGCCTGACATGGCAGCCGTGAAGCTGATCGTATGGCTGATGAGGCCGGAGGGGAAATAGGGCTCGAATTGCAGTGTGAAGAGCGGCACGAGGAAGCCGTAGACGCCCGAGAGTGCGAAGGTGAACTGGCCTGAGGCATGCTTGCGCTCAAGGCGCTTGCCGGCATTGAAGAGCGCACTCTTCATGATCAGGCAGGTGCGGACCAGGCGTGCGTATTCCTGCTGCCAGTCGGTCTCGGTGATGGCCAGGGTCGGATCATCTGCCGGCGAGGGGTTGGCGGCGCGCGTCAGGTGGGTTCGGCGGATGCGCGTGATCACGTCGTCGAAAACCGGCGCGTCGTCCGGACGGGCCGCTTCGTTGGGCGTGATGGTTTTCTGTTTGCCGAGCATCTGTCCCAAATACGCGATTCGAGAGGGCTCGCAGCCGAGATTCCGTACGCGGGCAATGGGGCGCGGCTTCGCGGTCACGCTCGCCCGCGACATCTCGAAATCTCACGTTGTTCTCACGGTTGTGCGTTGGATCGGATGTCCGGCGCACGACGATTGGAGATAGATCATTCTTTCCCGGGTTTGGCGCGGGGCGCGCTGATTACGAACGGCCCGCGACTAAACCGGAAAACAGCCTAGCGCGGTGAGAGCGCTTCGAGGCGCGGGCGGGCTGCCTCGATGCCATAGGTGAGGGCCTGGCGGTAATAAAAGCGGGCGAATTCGATGTCGTTCGCCAGGGTCGCAGCCTGCGTTCTGCCCGTCGTCTCAGGGTCGTAACTCTGGGCGAGGAGGAGCCAGAGCCGCGGGTTTTCAGGCGAGGCTGCGGTGCGCAAGGTGCGGCGGGCTTCGTCAAGCTGGCCGTCGCGTATAGCGGTGATCGCCTTGGTTTCGATCTCGGCGATGGGGACGGGGCCTGCGGCGTCGGCGGACCTGGCTGAGCCTGAGGGGGCCAGTTTCTGTGCGGCACCTTTCCAGAAGTCTTCAAAGTAGGTGGCGGTGGAGGCAAAGCTGAATGGGGATGCCCGTTGGGTTTGATCCACGACCGGGGCGACGGTGGTCTGGCTGCCGAGGATGAAGATCAGGGGCAGGACGACGATCAGGCCGCCGGCGAAGCCGGAGAATGCCGCCGTTGAGCGTTCGGACCAACTCCAGAGCCGGCGCTTTTTCGGTTTTTCCTGATGCGGTTCGCGCCATGAGGCCGGCAGGCCACAGGCCGTATCGTTGTCACCGATGCGGCTTTCGATGAGAAAGTCGGTCTCGGGCATCGATCGGGGGCGGCGTCGCGGTGTCGGGGCGTGGGTGAAATTCAGCTTTGAGGGCGTGCTGGGGCCTGCAGTCGACGGCGCCAAAGGAAGGTCGAGACCAATGATCGGCCTGGCGCGCGATGCGAAGTTGTGGGTGCGGCGCAGCTCTGAGGGCAGTGCAAAGGCTTCAATCGATGGTTTGGCGGTTGCGTCAGTTTTTGGTTGGTTCTTGTACATCGGACCCTCTCACGCCGGATGGTGGGGCGAAGCACATTGGCTTCGACCCGGCATGCCCGGCGGGCTACGCGAGTTACTTGGACCACCGCCACAGGGTCCGTCGGTTCCAGAGCGACGTGTCGCCTGAACTTTCAGGAATTCTGCCGGCTCCCTAGGGCGTTTGCGCTTGAGCGCAATACCCACCGGCAACGATATCAGTCGTCGACTGATCTGGCGAAGATGTGGCAAAGGTAACGGCGAATTGATGGCGAACGATTTTTGCTGGCCGGTTTGGCTGGCCGACCGGGAGAGGGGACGGATATGGTTCTGATGATCGCGGGGCTGGTGGTGTTCTTTGCAATCCACCTGCTGCCGACGCAGACAGATGTGCGACGGGGCGTTGTCGAGCGGTTTGGCGAGGGCGGCTATAAAGGGTTTTTCAGCGTCGTTTCGGCGGTCGGGCTTGCGCTGATCATCTATGGATACGGCAAGATGCTGGGGGATATCGGGGGTAAGAACCCGGAAATCTGGTATCCGCCCGTGTGGACCCGGCATATCGCGCTGTTGTTGATGATACCGGCGCTGATTTTGCTGGTTGCGGCGTATGTGCCCTCCAATATCAAGCGCATTGTCGGTCATCCGATGCTGGCGGCCATCAAGTTCTGGGCATTGGCGCATCTGCTTGCCAATGGTGATCTGGCCTCGATCATCCTGTTCGGCAGCTTCCTGGGTTATGCGGTGTTCGACCGGATTTCGGTGAAGCGGCGGGAGGCTGCGGCCGGCGGCCCGCCGGTGCGGACGGGCGGCGTGACCGGTGACGTGATTGCCGTGGTTGTCGGGCTGGCGGTCTATGTTGCGCTGATCTTGTTTGCCCACAACTGGTTGTTCGGCGTTGCGCCGTTGCCGGCGCTCAGCTCATGAGCGGGCGTCTCATTGGCATTGCGCGGCGTGGCGAGCGGCGGGCGCCCATGGAGACGGTCGCGGCCGTCGATGTGACGGCGGAGGCAGGCCTCGATGGCGATCACAAGGGGGCCAAGTTCAAGACGCGGCAGGTGACGGTTCTGGCCATCGAGGACTGGCAGGCTGCGCTTGCGGCGCTTGGTGATGGTGCGGGAGGGGCCGCGCCAACACTGGATTGGACCTGCCGGCGCGCGAACCTGCTGGTTGAGGGGCTGAGGCTGCCGCGGGCAAAAGGTGCTGTAATCGCGGTCGGCGGGATGGTCACGCTGGAAGTGACCGGCGAGACTGTGCCTTGCGGGCGCATGGATGAGGTTGCGCCGGGGCTTTTGAAGGCGCTATTTCCGGAATGGCGGGGCGGTGTGACGTGTCGCGTGCTGGACGGCGGGCGGATCGAGATAGGGGATGGCGTCGAGATCAGGTCCTCGCCGGTGGAGCGCGTGCGCCGGCTGCCGGGATGAGCGGTTCGATCGCGAATGGGGACGTCAGACGTGGGTTTGATCCGGTGATGCTTGCGAAATAGCGCCTGTTCGCTATGAGTGTGCGGTCTGGCTGGTGGACGAGCGCTCGATCGAGCGGGGTCGCTGCGCGAAATGCCATGCACCGGGATGCCATACAACCGATACGCACAAGCGGTAAGAGGCTCATGAGCTTAGACGGAAGTGAAGACGAAAAGCTGCTGCTTCGCCAGATCGAGGAAGAGGTGCGGCGTGAGCAATACCTCAAGCTGTGGAAGCAGTACGGTGTGTATCTGGTCGGCGGCGTTGTCGCGATGGTCGTCGCGATTGGGGGGTGGCAGTGGTATACGGCCTACCAATTGCAGCGTGCGCAGACGGCGGGGGCACAGTTTTCCGAAGCGTTGGCGCGATTTGACGCCGACAAGAAGGAAGACGGCCTCAAGGGGCTGGAGCAAATCGCCAAGGAAGGTTCGCCGGCCTATGCCGTGCTGGCCAAGTTGCGGCTTGCAGGCGAGCACCGCGAGGCGGGCGCGCCAGACAAAGCGCTCGCGCTTTACCAGGAGGTTGCCAAGAACAGCTCGGTCGACCGTTATCTGGCGAGCTTTGCGGAGCTGCAGATTGGCTCGTTGAAAGTTGACAGTGGCAGCTGGACCGAGGTTGAGAATCACCTCAAGCCTTTGATCGGTGATGATGTGCCGTGGCGGTTTTCGGCGCGTGAATTGATCGGGATCGCCGCTTTCAAGCACGGCAAATGGGCGGAGGCGCGCGAGGCGTATTCAGCGCTGTTGACCGGCGAGGGCGTTCCGGGGGCGCTGCGGCAGCGGGCACAACTGGCGCTGGCGCTGATCACACGGGAAGAAGAGGCGGTTTCGGCCGGCAGCAGTACGGGGAGTGGCGGATCGACCACGGGTGGTGAAAAGAAGGATGCTGCGGACACGTCCGCTGCAGGTGATCTCAAAAAAGCCAAACCCGAGGGTAACGGTGCGACTGCCGGATCGGACAGCGACAAGGATACCGGCTCGACGGGCAATACAGACGGCGCGCCGGCGACTGGGGGGAAGTGAGACCCTACTCCGACCTCCGTCTTGGGTTGAACGTGCGACGTGTGTTGAGCGAGCGAGCGCATTCTGACGGACGGTGGTTTTCGTAAACGTTTCAGGCGCTTTATGCCGGAGACGTTCCAGGAGGGAGCAGGCGGCGACCATGACGCCGGTAGGGTTCATCGACATGAAGCGCGCTACCGCGCGCATTGCTGGATTTAAGCGCTGCGGCGCCCGGATCGGTGCGGCCGCGCTCGTGGCAGTTCTCGTCAGCGGCTGTTCTGGCGGTAGTTTGCCGAGCCTGCCCAGCATGAAGAACCTCAATCCCTTCAAGGAAAAGCAGCAGCCCCTGCCGGGTAATCGGATTTCGATCCTGCCCGAGAGTGATCGTGTTGGTGGGGCAGAACTTGCGACCGGCTCGCTGCCGGCGGCACTGCCAGCGCCGATGGTCAACGCCAATTGGACGCAATCGGGCGGAACACCCAATGCGGCTCCGGGGCACCTGGCCGCGCCGTCGAGCCCGACGCGGGCCTGGAGTGCGGACGCTGGTGAGGGCTCAGGCTCGGTCGGGCGGCTCACGGCAGCCCCGGTCGTTTTTGGCGGGGTCGTCTATACGCTCGATGCTGCAAGCCGCGTGAGTGCGTTCGATTCAAGCTCGGGTTCCTCACGCTGGCGCCGGTCGCTCGCGCCTGAGAGCGAGCGTGGGCCGGAAGGTTACGGCGGCGGCCTTGCGATCGACAATGGCCGGTTGTTCGTTACGACGGGTTTTGGCAGCGTGGTTGCGCTTGATCCGGCGAACGGCAAGACGGTTTGGGAAAAGAAACTCGGGATATCCGTTCGTGCCGCACCCGCCGCGGTCGGGGACCGGGTGTTCGTGATTACGAAGACGGGCTCGTTTTTGTGTCTGAGCGCGGTCGATGGGTCTGAACTGTGGCAGTTCAACGGCCTGCCGCAAGTGACGAGCCTCAGTTACAGCCCATCGCCGGCTGTCGACGGTGATGTCGTGACGGTGCCCTATCCGAACGGTGACCTTGTTGCGCTCAACGTCGCGGATGGTACGCCGCTGTGGCAGGAATCGCTGGCAAAAACGCGGACGACGACGTCTTTTGCTGCGATGAGCGATGCGGCCGCGCCGGCGATGTCGAATGGCGTGACGTATGCGATCGGGCATGGCGGGCGGTTCGTGGCGACGCAGCAGGCCACCGGAGAACGGGTCTGGTCGCTGGATATCGGCAGCATTCAGCGGCCGTTCGTGGCGGGTGACAGCGTGTTCGTGGTCGATACCCGGGGCCAGGCGATGGCGGTGGACCGCAACGCCGGTACGGTGCAATGGACGGCGAAACTGCCGGGCTCAAGGGTTTGGTCAGGGCCGGTTCTTGGGGGCGGCAAGTTGTGGCTCGTCTCGAACAAGGGAATGCTGGTCGGAGTTGATGCGCTCACGGGCACGGTGCAAACGAAAGTCAACATTGGCGCTGCGGTCTATGTGGCACCGGTGATTGCCGAAGGGCGGATCTACGTCCTGACGGACGATGCCAAGCTGATCACGTTCCGCTGACGCGATTTCGGCGGGCTTGGCCGGTCTGACACCGCATTAATTGCATTATTTCGGACGCGCGGCGTCTGTGCGTGATATGGCGGGCGGGTTGCTCCCTGAGCCTGCGCCATTGACAGCAATGACGATTGCTGATTGCGATGCCGGCCAATCACGCCTGGAACCCTGAAATGAGCGAAACGCCAACCGTCGCCATCATTGGCCGACCGAACGTCGGGAAATCGACGCTGTTCAATCGTCTGACCGGACGGCGGACGGCGCTCGTCTCGGATATGCCCGGCCTGACACGCGACCGGCGCATGGAGACGGCTGAACTGCTCGGGGTTGCGATCAACATTACAGATACGGCCGGGCTTGAAGAGGCTGCAAGCGGGTCGATCCCGTCGCGGATGCGGGCGCAGAGCGAGCAGGCGGTGATGGATGCCGACCTGGTTCTATTCGTGATCGATGCGCGGGATGGGGTGACGCCGGCGGACGAGAAGTTTGCCCAGATCGTGCGCAAGGCCGGCCGGCCGACCATTCTGGTTGCCAACAAGTGCGAAGGGCGAAAGGGCGACGAAGGCTTCTATGAGGCGTTCAGCCTCGGGCTCGGGCAGCCCATTGCCATCTCGGCGGAGCATGGCGAGGGGGTTGGTGAGCTTGAGCGGGAAGTCATCGCCGCGCTGGGGCTTGAGGTCGCCCCGGTGGCGCGGGCTGGCGATGGCGATGAAGATGAAACAGTGTTCGATCCAGATGCGCGGGCGATCCGGATCGCGGTCGTCGGGCGGCCCAATGCGGGCAAGTCGACGCTGATTAATGCGCTGCTCGGTGAAGACCGCATGATTACGGGGCCGGAGCCTGGATTGACGCGCGATGCGATCGAGTCCGACTTCACATGGCGGGGGCGGGCGATGCGGCTCGTCGATACCGCCGGCCTCAGGCGCAAGTCGCGGATCAAGGAGCGGGCCGAAAAATTGTCGGCCAGCGATGCGGTGCGCGCGCTGAAGTTCGCCGAAGTCGTGATTGTGCTGATCGATGCAGAGAGTCCGCTGGAGCATCAGGACCTGACGATTGCTGCGATGGTTGCGGACGAGGGACGCGCGATCGTCATTGCGGTGAACAAGTGGGATCTGGTTGCCGACAAGCAGAGCCGGCAACAAGAGCTCAAGGAAATGGTCAGCGAGAAATTGGCCCAGGTTCCGGGTGTTCCTGTGGTGACCGTTTCGGCGCTGGCGGAAAAAGGTCTCGACAAGCTGATGACGGCCGTTGTCGAGGCGCATCGCGTCTGGAACAAGCGGGTTTCGACCTCGCAGCTCAATCAATGGCTCGAGGATGCGATCGGGCGCCATCCGCCGCCTGCGGTCCGGGGACGGCGGATCCGGATCCGCTACATCACGCAACCCTCGGCGCGGCCGCCAACGTTCATTGCCTTTACGACGCGGCCGGAGGCGATCCCGACGTCGTATCTCAGATACATGCTCAATTCGCTGCGCGAGTCGTTCGGGCTGCCGGGGACGCCGGTCCGATTGAACCTGCGCAAGGGCGACAATCCCTACAGTGGGCGCAGTTCGAGTGGCGGGCGCCCCGCCAGCAGCAACAAGGCGACGGGTGGAGGGGCTGGCGGACGCCGGCGGCGTGCGTCATCGTCATCGGCGCGTTAGCGTCCCTTGAGGGCTCATTCGGAAATTCAATTCGGTAACCGGCTGGTTTGGTGAGCGCGTGGCGGAGATCTGGTTTTATCATCTTGAACGCAAGACACTTGACGACGTCCTGCCGGCACTGCTGGAGCGGACGCTCGAGCGGGGATGGCGCGCGGTGGTGCAATCGGGATCGGCGGAACGTCTCGAGGCGATCGACAATCTGCTCTGGACGTACCTGGATGAGAGTTTTCTGCCACACGGGACGCGGCGCGACGGTCATGAGCCGTTGCAACCTATCTATCTGACCGAGGACGGGCAAAACCCCAATGGGGCCAATGTGCGATTCTTTGTCGAGGGCGCAGACATGATGCTCGCCGAAGCCGATGTCGGCTCATACGAGCGGATGATCTACATCTTCGATGGGCGGGACGACGAGGCGGTTGAACGGGCGCGCGAGACATGGAAATGGGCGCGCGGATCGGGCCAGGCTGCGACCTACTGGCGGCAGTCGGAGACGGGCGGCTGGCAAAAGCAGGGTTGACTATTGTGCACGCGTTGGGCGCCGCCTTGCCGTCTTATCCCGTCGTTCGCTTGAAAGCAGACGCATGAATTATCGACACGCCTTCCATGCCGGCAACTTCGCCGATGTCATGAAGCACGCAAGCCTGGTGCGTGTGGTCGACTATCTGAAACGCAAGCCGGCTCCGTTTCGGTTCATCGATACGCATGCGGGCATCGGGCTCTACGATCTGAGGTCGGAGGCCGCGAAGCGCTCGCCCGAATGGCGCGAGGGGATTGGTCGCCTGATCGCGCCGGAGGGTCTGGCGCCGTTTGCGGGCGGGGCGGATGGCGTTGATGCGGTCCCGCTGATGGCGCCCTATTTCGAGATCGTTGCCGCGGTCAACCGGGGGCAGGGGGCGGCGGCGCTGTCCTTCTATCCCGGCAGTGGAGAGATCGTGCGGCGGATGTTGCGCCAGGATGACCGGGCGGTTCTCAACGAACTCCACGCGGCGGACGCACAGGTGCTTGGCGCGCAGATGCGGCATGATCCTCGCGTCAAGACGCTTGCGATCGACGGGTGGAGCGCGGTCAAGTCGTTGCTGCCGCCGAAGGAGCGGCGCGGGTTGACGCTGATTGATCCGCCGTTCGAAGAGGGCGGCGAATTCCAGAGGCTCGAAGCCGCGCTGCGGGAGGGGTGCAGGCGGTTCGCCGGCGGCGTCATGATGCTGTGGTATCCGATCAAGGCGGGTGGGGACGCCGAGCGTTTCACCAAGCGACTTGCCGGCGGTGACGTGCGGCGGCTGTTGCTGGTGGAGCTTCTGGTTCGCCACCCCGATCAACCCGGGCGCCTCAACGGTTCCGGTCTCATCATCCGCAATCCACCCTACGGCCTCGATCAGGAACTAGAGGTGATGGCGGCATGGCTCGCCGCCCGGCTTGGACAGGCGGCCGGTGCGCAAGGGCGGGTGAGCTGGCTCGTCGGGGAGTGAGGTTCTGCCAGGGGCCTGAACCGCGCTGGAAACCTGATGTGTTCTCTTGCTGACCAATTGGTCTTGCCAGGCTTGGTCTGTGTTCCCATATCGAAATCGTTGGGATTGGCAGGTCCTGTTGGGGCTCGCCTGGGCTTGTTGGAAACAACTATGCCCGGCTGGTTCCGTCGGTCTGACTGAGCGTGTCTTCGTCGCCTTCGTTCGCATCGGCTTGGCAATCCGTGACATCGATAGAGCGTAATTCGCCACGGCATTGCCGGCGTGCATGCAGTGGTGATCAGGAGACGAGAGAATGCGGCAGAGCGGTACTGTCAAATTTTTCAATCAAAGCAAAGGCTTTGGCTTCATCAAGCCGGATGAAGGTGACAAGGACGTTTTTGTTCACATCACAGCCGTGGAGCAGTCAGGGATCGGGGTGCTCGATGAAGGCATGCGGGTGTCGTTCGAGACCGAGCCCGACAAGCGCGGCAAAGGGCCTAAGGCGGTCGATCTTCAGATCGAAGCCTGACGTCTCGGGGTTGGCGCGGGCGTCATCCCGGATACCCACGGTGCCTTTTGGGCGTCGGGGCCACTTCTTGCTCGTCTCTTAACGTCGCGTTGATCATTCATGCGAATGATGGTCAGGCCGTGCCGAAGGGTCATTGCGTCTGAGCAATGGTGTGCCTGAGGCGCACCGTTCGCGGGCGCGTTAATGATCAGACCTGTCCGAGCGGAGACTTTGTTTGCGGTTTGCCTTAGGATTCATGGGTGGGCAAGCGAAGTGGGCCTGTTCAAGTTGGCGCGCGCCATTGGCGGCCGGGCCGAGTTAAGAGGGTATCATGACCAGAATTCTCGTTGCCGTTTTCGCGGCCTTACTGCTCGTACCAGCGAGCGGTGCCGATGTCGCCGAGGCGGGCTGGAGCAAGTCCAAGGGCAAGTATTCCAACGGTCGCTCAGTGCGGCGCGGGCCGCAGGTCAAAGGCTATCGCGCTCGGCGCGGGGGCTATTCGTATTCGGCGAATGATGTGGCCAATACCGGCAGCAATTCACGCTCGCGGTATGGCTCGGTGAACTCCTACCGAGACCCGTTTGTCGACCGTCAGACCGTTGCAGGACCGTTCGATCACGGGTGGTTCTTCGATTCAGCGGTTGCACCGCGCGGTGGTGACTCGCCCTACATGCAGTAGGTCGATCGTTGCGCAGACCGAATGCGTTTCGGCCAAGTCGCCGGCGGATTTTTTCCGCCGGTTTTTTTGTGCCGTCGTTGAGGCTTTGGCGTCCTAGTTCGCGAGACCGGTCGCAGGTAGATTGTCGTCGTTGGTGGTTGAAACCTGTTCCTGAAAATTGAGGATCTGCCGATCATGTCTCGCCTGATGCAAGCCGTCCTGCTCTCACTTTCCCTCGTGGTATTGGCCCAACCGGCGCAGGCGGCCTGCCAGCGTCTCGCCTATTCGGTCAATGACTATGGCAAGGCGGGGCCGACGCGAGACGCCAAGCGACTGCTTGACGACTACATCAAGTCATGGACGGCGGAGCGCGGGATCACTAAGTACCGTGTCGGCAAGAAGACGGTGACGTGCGAGTTGTTCCTTGACTTCGGTGTGTTTGATGAACACACCTGCAAGGCAGCCGCGACGTTCTGCTGGAAGGGCTAACGCTCAGCGGCTACCAACCCTGCCGGCGCACGTTCAGGGTCAGGCTGCGGCTTCGATGCGCAAGAAGCAATTCTCGATCGAGTCACGCTCGAAAGGCACGGTGATGTACTTGTTGGCGCCGGTCGAGATTGCGCGGGCGATATCGAGCGGATCGTTTTCCGTCGTCGCATAGACGATGTGGGGGCGCCGGGCTGATTGAAAGTCGCGATTGAAGGCGACCAGGAAATCGAACCCGCTCATGTCCGGCAGGTCCCAGTCCAGCAGGATGGCGTCCGGCATCTGGTCGGTGCACGAAGCAATGCCTGCGGCGCCGCTTTCGGCCTCGACGACCTCGTAACCGATGCTGTTCAACAGCGTTTTTGCGACTTTTCGGATGACGGGAAAGTCATCGACGACGAGACATCTTTTCACGGCTTCAGCCTCTCGCAATGAAGGGGGCAACGGCGCTGCTGCGGTTCTAGCGCATTGGCCGGCCTGAACCGGCTCCAGGCAGTATCGATCACGCGCAATTAACGCATTGCTAATCAGGCGCCGGATCTCAGGCGCCGTGTGTGGCCTTGATCAGGACGTTGTCGCCGTCCTGTTCGATGGTAATTTTTGCCCCGACGTCGGCGGCCAGCCGCCACGTGTAGTAGGCCTGGACCGACATTGCGTCGATTTCGGGCATTTCGCCGGTGACGAGTTGGGCGAGATATTTCGGCGGGCGGGCGGTGCGGCCCGAGCAGGCGATTGTAAACTCGGTGTTGTGATGGTCGTCGCCGATTGTCACGTCGATCGTGCCGCCGCGCGGCAACGCATTGATCGAGAGGGCAATCAGGTTGAGGAGAAGCTTGACCTTGTTCTTCGGCAGCATGGCCGGCTTCGCGGTCCACGATAGCTTGTGCTTGCCGTCGCCGATGAAGCCTTCGGAAATGTCGCGCGCGGTCTGGAGGTCGATCTCGGCGCCGGCTGAACCGGCTGCGCCGAAGGCAAAGCGCGCGAACTGCAACCGGGCCGAGGCCTGGACGGTGACATTTCGAATGACCTCCATGGCGAAGGCGCGCGAGCTTTCGTCGTTGTCCTCGCCGAGAATTTCGAGGCCATTGTAGATGGCGCCGACAGGGGAGATGACGTCGTGACAGATCTTGCTCGAGATCAGGGCGGCAAGTTCGAGATCAGAAGGTTCGGCAGAAGTGGTCATGGCGGCTCCGCGTCAGGATAGGTGTGGCATGCGAACCGGCGCCCGAACGCTTCGATACCAACGCGCGCGACATGGACTTTTTTCGGTAGGGACGACCGTGTGGATTCCACTTACGTGGTTCGCGGGGGACTGAGAAGTGATTGACACAACTTCGGCGTGCCCGGGGGGCGGTTTCGGATGGAGCGTGGCGCGAACGACTCTATTTCGTCCGGGGTTGTCCCAATTCTTCGCTGGCATGTGCGGTATTTGAGCGGGTTTCGGCGGAAAACGTCAGATCGCGGCAAAGTGGAACGTTGCATCGCCCGCCAAAGAGGGCGAGGCATGAGGCAGATTTTGGAGGATTGAGATGGCCGTTCCTACACATGAAGTGCTGTGCCGCGGTCTCCTGCCGGCGATGGTGCGGGCTGCGAGGCTGGAACTCGAGTATTTTCGCGGTGAGTTCGAGATCGAGCGCAAGGCTGATTCATCGCCTGTGACGATTGCCGACCAGGAGGCTGAGAACATCATTCTTGGTGCGCTTGGCGAGATCGCGCCCGATGTGCCGGTGATCGCGGAAGAGCAATACAGTGCCGGCGTGCGGCCCAAGGTTGATGGCACGTTGTTTCTGGTCGATGCGCTGGATGGCACGCGGGCCTTCGTGAAGGGCGATGTCGATTTCACGATCAATGTCGCGCTGATTGTCGACCAGGTGCCGGTGTTTGGCATGATCCTGTTGCCGGCCAACGGCGAGTTCTATGTTACGCCCGAACCTGGGCGGGCGGCGCGCACGGTGTTGTCATTTGATGATGATTTCGATGATGACGATGCCTTCGCGCGGCTGGCTTTGAGCGACATTCGCACGCGCGCGCCCGATCCCGGCGCGCTGGTGGTGTCGCTGTCCAATTCTCATCCGTCGACGAAGCTTGAGAAACAACTGGTGGAGAAGCCGATTGCGGGGCGGGTTGAGGCGGGCTCATCGCTGAAGTTCTGCCGCGTCGCGGAAGGGCGGGCGGACTTCTATCCGAGGCTTGGCTCGATCAGCGAATGGGATATTGCCGCAGGACATGCCATCGTGCGGGCGGCCGGGGGCGAGGTGACGCGGTTGGATGGCTCGGCGATGGCGTATGGCAACGGACAGAAAGACTACCGGACACCGCCGTTTGTTGCCTGGGGGCGTGAGGAACTGAAATCGGCCGTTCATTTCCGCGCGGAATAGGCTGTCGGTTGGGGCTCAGGTGTCGAACGCGGGGCCTGGGTGCAACGGTTGTGGCTGTGTCGCCAAAGCGCCGCTGCTGTGACGCCGTGCAGCCATAAATCATCATTAGCTTCAAATCGAATCAAGGGAACTGCTGTCGGTTGTTGCCGGATTTTGCGCTTCCCGCGGGATGTGTCAGCGGCAGGATGTGATGGCAATTTGCCTTGGAGCGACGATTCTGCGGTTAAGGATCCGTCAACTTTAACGGTGTCTTAATGGTCCGCAGACAACCCGGGCATGGCGGCGCCGGGGGCAGTGACATGCCGCCGGCTTTGACCGGCCCACGTATTCCCTTTTAGGGGGGCCCTGTGGGCGTGGCCGCTTCAAGGCTCAGACCATGTCAACCGGGCGCGTGAACTGGGAGCATTTCCGATATGACGCGCAATTCTCGTATATTCACGCCGACCGGCGTGCGGGCCGGCCTTCGTGCCGGCGTCCTGGTGGCCATGATGGGCCTCGGCGCTTTTTCTGCGGCGGGGGAAACGCTGCCGTGGGCGGATGCCGGGCAGCCGCGCGGCGATGCCGCCCCATCACGTGGCGGCGGCTATGCTGCGCCGGCCTATGGCGGCTACGACACGTCCAGACCGCGAGCCTATGTGCCGGGGCAAACCGCTCAAGCTTCCGGTGGTTATGCCAGTGAGCCGGCGCCGGACCCCTATCGTCCGGGAGCGGTTGTGCAACCGGCGCCGCGGCCGCGCTACAACGACGCCTATTCACCGAATGGTGCGCCGACAGCGCGTCAGGCTCCGGTCTACAGGCCGCCGAGCACAGCTGCGCCGGCCTATCAGCCGCCGCCGCAGCGCTATGGCGCGAACCGCCAGATCGAGCCCTATGAACCGAACTACGGCGGCAATGCGGGGCGCTACCAGAACGACGATGGTCGTGGATATGATGACCGCGGTGGGTCGTATGACCGGGACGAGCGCACGCGAATGCCGGATGCCAGTGCGCGGACCTATTCGCGCAATGAAGTCGTCGATGCCGGCCATCGGTTTTTCGGTTCGCTCAGCTCCGGGCTTGCCAAGGCGATCGAGTACGTCTTCCAACAGGCCGGCCGGCCGAATGGCTATATCCTTGGCGAAGATGCCGGCGGCGCATTCGTTGCGGGCCTTCGGTACGGAGAAGGCCGCCTCTACACCAAGCATGCCGGTGTTCACCGCGTGTTCTGGCAGGGGCCGAGCATCGGTTATGATTTCGGTGGAGATGGCGCGCGGACGATGACGCTCGTCTACAACTTAAGGTCCCCGAGCGATGTCTACCGGCGTTTTGGCGGCGTGCAAGGGTCCGCATACGTTGTCGGCGGCGTGAGCGTGCAACTTCTGAAGGCGGATGACATGACGCTTGCACCGATCCGTACGGGCGTAGGGCTTCGCTTGGGTGCGAATATAGGTTATCTGAAATATACGCGACGGCCGACCTGGAACCCTTTCTAGGCTCTTGAACCGGCCGGGGCGGGCTTCGATGCAGGGTACCTGCGTCGGACGACCTGCAACCTTTCCGGTTGTCAGGCGCCTCTAGACTTGGCGTGCAGGAGCAACTGGTGATCACGTTCCAATCCATCATGTTCGTGTCGCTGGGGTTTCTTGCTGCCGTTCTGCTCGGGTTCGTCATCGCGCCTGCGTTCTGGGCGCGCGCGGTGCGGCTGACCAGCGAACGGATGCGGGCAGCGCTGCCGCTGAACGAGCGCGAGATCAAGGCTGAGCACAATCGTCTGCGCGCGGAGAACGCCATTCGCATTCATCGCCTCAGCGCCGAGCGCGACAAGGCGAAGATGGCGGAGGCCCGGCAGACGATCGAGATCAACCGGCGCGATGCGTCGATCGGGGATCTGGAGCGCCGTCTCAACCGGGTGCAGACCGAGAACGAAGCCAGCGAAAACGCGCGGCGCGTGCTGGAGGCGACGCTCAAGGAGCGGATGCCTGAACTCGAAAAGCGGCTCGTCGAAGCGCGTCAATTGCTGGCGCACCGTGACAGTGAAATGAAGTCGTTGCGCGACGATGCGTCCAAGACGTTCCGGGCACTCGATGAAGCGATGCAGGCCAATGCACAGCAGCGCAGTGAGATCGAACGCTTGAAGACGTCGCTTGCGGCCCATAGCGGGCGGCCGGCCTCGAGGCCGGAGGGGGCGGAAACGGAATCGGCGCTGCGCTCGGAACTCGAGGGGCTGCGCGTGCGCACACGTGACCAGGCCGATTTGATCAAGCGGCTGCAGAAGATGATCAAGAGCGGCGAGGGGGCGGGCGAGGAGCGGGCCGCGGCGGCTGGAGCCGGGGGCGATGAGGCGCGGCGTGTCGCGGAGCTGGCGGCGGTGCAGGAAGGGCTGGAGGCGTCTCGCGAAGCGCTCCTGGCGCAGGTCAGAACGCTGTCTGAAAAGGTCGAAACGCAGGCCGGTGAGATCAGCGATCTGAAGCACGGGCTGATGGAGGCGGAAGCCGGCGGCGGTGGCAGGGCGAAGAAGCGCGGACGCGGCGGCGACGAGGTAGCGCTTGGTGCGCGTATCCTGGCCAAAGACGACGAGATTGCCGAGCGCGACAAGACGATTGCGGCGTTGCGGCGGGAAATTGCAACGGCGAATGAACGGCTGGCGAAGCAGGCTGCCTACTATATGGACGAGCTGCGCCGGCTTGGCCCTGGCGGTACGGGCAGTGCCACGGGGCGGACGGGGCAGCGGCGGAATGGCGGCGGCAGGGTTGAGCCGGCGGAGCAGGCCGTCGGCGGGGCGTCGGTCGCCAAGGTGCTTGCGGCGGCGTCAAACGGTCAGGGCACGGTGATTGACGAGAAGCTGCAGGCGGCGGCGGAAACGGTGGAGCCGGTCGCCGGCGGGGGATCGGACTTGACGGCGCGGCTTGCGGACTCGGAGGCTGCGTTCAACGAGGCCGATCAGAAGAGCGCTGACGACTCAGAGACGAATGAGCGGCCGAAACTGGTCGAGCGCATTGCGGGGCTTGCAAAGCGCTAGATCCCTATGCCCTCGGCCCCGGTTCTCCTTTGACCACGCTAATCTGCCCTAGCCCAAGGCTGGTTTTGGTGTGCATTCGGTCAAAACCCGCATCTGGGCTCGCATCTGGAGCCGGCACTTGGTGATGTCTCCCGTGCATGGGGGTGATCAGCGCGACGGCGCCTCGGAGGGGGCAAACGTGATATCACTCAGGAGTTCACCGGACGCGAGATCGTAAACGCGGGCGCGTGAGGTGCCGGCTTCCGAGAAATGAACCAAGAGACGGTTGCCCTCAAGCGTCATGCGTTCGACCGTGACGTTCGCCGGCAGCGAAAAGGCGTGCTTTGGCGCGAGCAGCGGGGCCGGACTTGCGAGCGCTGCGGGCTGCCTTGAGGCGGCTGGCGCCGGTTTATTTGCCGACAGGTAGATGACGCGGCCAATGATGGCGAGGAGGGCCATGATGATCATCACGCCCATGACGGCGATGGAGATCTTGAGGATCTTGACCTGGCCGCTCGTCAAGGGACCGTTGTCGTTGGCGGAGTGGGTTGCCTTGGGGGGCGGGGTCGTGGTGTGGAGGGTCATGGCGTTCGGCGGCCGCTGTTGCGAAGGGGGGCGGTTGGGTGTGTGTTCCCGCGGCGCGCTGGCCACGCTCGGCTTGGCTCGACGTCGGCTCAATAATGGATGCCGGGTGCGGCGAACGATACCGTGTCGAATCCGGTCGGAGTGTTAGCCGCTATGACGGACAGTGCAAGAAAAACCATGGAA
The DNA here is from genome assembly GCA_963696075.1 of uncultured Alphaproteobacteria bacterium. GTDB lineage: Bacteria > Pseudomonadota > Alphaproteobacteria > Rhizobiales > Hyphomicrobiaceae > CAJQQK01. Next base: position 25,824 of record CAVOJD010000015.1, read on the forward strand.
TTCACTGTGGGAGAGGCGGAGGGCGGGCTCAGGCTCGACCGGTTTCTCGCAGGCGCGATCGATGAGCTGAGCCGGCAGCGGCTGAAAAACCTGATCGAGACCGGGGAAGTGGTGGTTGACGGCGCTCTACGCTGTGACCCGGCACTGAAGGTGAAGGCGGGGGCGCACATCCGGCTTAGCGTGCCGCCGGCCGAAGCCGCCGAGCCGAAGCCTGAGGCGATTGACCTTGCGGTCGTCTACGAAGATGCAGATCTCATCGTGATCGACAAGCCGGCGGGGCTGGTGGTGCATCCGGCACCGGGAAATGAGACCGGCACGCTGGTCAATGCGCTGATTGCCCATTGCGCGGGCGATCTGTCCGGGATCGGTGGCGTCAGGCGGCCCGGCATCGTGCACCGGCTTGACAAGGATACCTCCGGATTGCTGGTCGTTGCCAAGAACGACCGCGCGCACCGGGGCCTCAGTGAGCAGTTTCAAGCGCATGGGCGGGACGGGCGGCTTGAGCGTGCCTATGTCGCGTTCGCGTGGGGCGTGTTTGACCGGCCGGCCGGGGTGATCGACAAGGCGCTTGGGCGCAGCGTGGCAAATCGCCGGAAGATGGCCGTTACGCGGTCTGAAACAGGACGGCGGGCGGTGACCCACTACGACGTCGAGGCGGTTTACGGGACGGGGCGGGCGCAGGTCAGCCGGGTGCAAATGCGGCTTGAGACCGGGCGGACCCATCAGATCCGGGTCCACCTGGCCGATGCCGGACATCCGCTGCTTGGCGATCTGGTCTATGGGGCTGGATTTCGGGCGAGCGAGAGCCTGCTCAGCGAAGCCGCGCAGGCGGCTCTGAAAGCACTCAGACGGCAGGCGCTTCATGCCGCGATCCTTGGCTTCGAGCATCCGGTAAGCGGTGAACGGCTCCGCTTTGAAAGCCAGTTGCCGCCGGATCTGGCGCGCTTGGATGACGCGTTGGCTGCCATGGATGGCGATCTTTAGATTGGCCCGGCTTTCCGTAGCGGATCTGACCTGCGGCGTATCATGCCTGAGGCGTATCATTGCGGGCCGTGAACGGCGTACATTTTTACGAATGAGTTACTTGAATTGGCTGATCAGGTTTCTATCTCCATGAGTCCGGTGGACAAAACAGGCACCGTCGTGCGGCGGGACGGCGTATTCGTCGAGGGGCGAAGTGCCACCCGCGAAAATGTCATTGGTATGTGACGATGCAACCGTTTCATAGTTTCAAGCGTTGATTGGACGGAGACGCGGCACGGTGTTCGTCAAGGAGGAAGGCCAGGGTCGGAACGCGCTGAATCCCTTGGTAATCTCAAAACGTTCTGATCCATGTTCGTGTTTTGGTCGTAATGTAATTGCAAGGTTAGATTGTTGTTTTCGACCAACGACGATGTCGGGTCGAGTGAAGTGAGGCGAAAAATGGCAACGAGGGCACTCCCAACGATCGCGGCCGGCTCAGGCGGGCTGTCGCGTTATCTGGAGGAAATTCGGCGGTTCCCGATGTTGGAGCCGGGCGAAGAGTACATGCTTGCGAAGAGCTGGCAGGAGCATGAAGACAGTGAGGCGGCGCACAAGCTCGTGACGTCACACCTGCGTCTCGTCGCGCGGATCGCGATGGGGTATCGCGGTTACGGCTTGCCGATCGGCGAAGTGATTTCGGAAGGAAACGTCGGGTTGATGCAGGCGGTGAAGCGCTTCGATCCGGAAAAAGGCTTCCGGCTCGCGACCTATGCGATGTGGTGGATCCGGGCGTCCATCCAGGAATACATCCTGCGCTCGTGGAGCCTGGTGAAGATGGGGACGACGGCGTCCCAGAAGAAGCTGTTCTTCAATCTGCGCCGGACGAAAGGGCAGTTGCAGGCGCTCGAAGAGGGCGACCTCAAGCCGGAGCATGTCACGGCGATCGCCACGAAGCTTGGCGTGTCGGAAGTCGATGTGATCTCGATGAACCGGCGGCTTGGTGGTGATGCGTCGCTGAATGCGCCGCTCAGGGCTGATACGGAAGCGTCGGGTGAGTGGCAGGACTGGCTGGTCGATGAAACGCCGGACCAGGAAGTGCAGCTTGCCGAGAGCGAGGAAATGGCGCGCCGCCGCCACTATCTTGCCAATGCGATGGGTGGCCTCAATGAGCGCGAGCGGCGCATCTTCGAGGCGCGCCGGCTGGCCGATGATCCGCTGACGCTCGAGGCGCTGTCGGAGGAATTCGGCGTCAGCCGCGAGCGCATCCGCCAGATCGAGGTTCGGGCCTTCGAGAAGGTGCAGAAGGCAGTCCAGCAGTCGGCGAAAGCCGATGGGACGCTGGAAGAAGCCGGCGCCTAAGGCGATCGGCTGGCGCAACGCCTGACTGTCTGATCAAACTGCCACACCGATCGCTGGTCGATACGATAGGAAAGGCCGTAGCACATTGTGCTGCGGCCTTTTTCTTGCGCCTAGGTTGGGCTGTGCCTCTCAGGTATCACTGTAGCTGCAAACCTAGTGTCACAGAATCAGGCAATCTTGTTCATGAAGCGGGTGTCCGCTTCACCGGGCGGTTTGTTGATCCTTCCCGCTCGGGATGTGCGCGTCAGATCGAAAGGCAGACTTGTCGCCTTGAGGTATCTGAACACGGCTGAGACGGATGACTGCATCAGCAGTTTGACCGCAAATGGATGGCGATGGATGGTGCCATCCGATGCCCGGTCGGCGTCCTCTATGAGGATGCTTGGCGTCTCACACCACATCCAAAACTGCAAAACCCTGGCTCCGCGATCGGATCCGGCGTCGTCTTTGCTTCGGCATGGAGACGCGGGGCAACTCGTTGCGTGTGAACAAAGGTTTGCACCTTTCGACGAAGGAGTGGCTCATGCTGAAGTGCCTACGTCCTCAGTCCACCTTGCCCGTAACTCGTTCGATGTCGCCGAAATTTGGCGATTGGGACTTGACCGATTGGCTGATGAGGTTGCTCTGGCGCCTCAAACCGTTCCATCCACCCAGTATCGCCTAACTCGGTTTTCGTCGGTTCTGCCCGGTATCAAGAGTGTGTGTCGAGGAGTCATCCTAGAGACCATGACCTAGCCATACGATCCCGTTCACCGCTATCGTTCCGGCAGACGACCGACCAGATACAATTGAACCGGCTCCCTCGCGGGGGCCGGTTTCATGTTTTGGGGCTCGTCCCGCCAGACCCGCGGGGAGCCCGCCGAGGCTTGATCAGTGTGGGATCTGGGAGAGGGAATGGGAGAAGTATTTGTCGACGGCCGTCGTCAGGGAGGTTGCGACCTCATTGCGCCAACTGCTCGACTGGAGACGGGCTGCGTCGCGACGGTTGGAGACGTAGGCCAGTTCGATCAGGACCGAGGGGACTTTGGCGGTCTTGAGGACGGCGAAGGCGGCTTCACGATGCGGCTTCGAGCGCATCGTGGTCGCCCCACCCATCTGGTTGATCGCAATCTTGGTGAAGACGTTGGTGCGCTCGAGGTTGACGTGGACTTCGCGCTGGGCGAGATCGCCGAGGATGCCCTGGACGGTGCCGAGGTCCTGCTCCTTTGCGCTGACGTGGCGCATGACACGATCGGACATGACCTCTTTGGCCGCTTCGTCGGCGGCGGCGCGGCGCAGGCGGTTGGCGACCTGCTTCCTGAGAGAATAGATCGTTGCGCCATGGGCACGGGAGTTGGCGTAGTCGGCGTGAACGGCGATGAAGAGTGCGGCGCGCTTTTCCTCCGCGAACTGGCGGCGTTCGTCGAGGCTGATGAAGACATCGGTCTTGCGGGTCATCTCGACGCGGTAGCGGCCTGTTTCGAGCAGCTTCTTGCGGAGCACGTGGGCAAAGGCGAGGACAACGTCCTTTTCGTTCACGCCGAATTTCTGGGCACCTAAATCACGACCGCCATGCCCCGGGTCGATGACGATCAGCGGACGATAACCGGTCCCGCGCGCAGGGGCATCGGCGTTGGCGGGTTGGGGCACGGGGGGCTGGACGACGCCGACACCGAGGCTCGAGAGCATGGATGTGTCGAAAGCCGCCGTTTTCCGGGCGCCTTGGAACGGCGAGAGGATCACTTCAAGGCGGGCAGACCCGTCGGGGTTGTTGTGAATGCGCGACGAGTCGACGACGACCGGGGCGGTGACATCGACGATTACCTTGGTTTGTTGCGGCGTCGTCATGCCGGCGCGCATGGCACTGATCAGCCCGAGGCCGCCGGCAGGGACGTTCGGCAGGCGAATTGCGACCCGCTCCATCTCGACGATGACGCGGCGGGGGTTGTCGAGGGTGCGGATGCGGAAGGGCGTGGGTTTACGCAACTCGATGACGAAGCGGGTGCGCTTGTCGGCTGGCTCGGTTTTGGTCGTGCCCGTGAGCGACTTTAGGAGGTTCGTGATCAGATCGCCGGAAGAATAGGCCGCGGCCGGCTGGTTCAGCGGCGCTTGTGCGCGCGCGCCGACAGCCAGGATGGTTAACAACAGGCTTGAGAGCACAAAAGTGCAGATATGCCGCCAGCTCCTTATGAGCCGCGGTTGTGGCCGCGAGACCATGACGTGACCCCCGTCTACGCAATACTATTTCGCCATCGCGGATGTTGCGATGAGGACACTTGTCATCTGAAATCATGGCGATTTCCAGATGTGGATCGATCTTAATTATGAAATCGGAAAGGTTAACGGGGCGTTAACAAATTGCCGGGCCTTCGACGCATCTGGGCAATTCGGGGCGCAATGAGCGGTATGCCGCGGCAATTGCTGGCCGTTAGGGTTTGACCACGTTGCAATAGCCCTGATCGACGGCATCGCGGATCGTTTGATCATACTCGGCGAAGGCGGCATCGCGCGATGTGATCTCACCGAATACTGCAGCGTCCGGATCGTCGAGGCGGCGATAGATGATCGGCGCGCTGACGGGGGCGATGGTTGCGTTGTTTTTTGCCAATGTGGTCACGAGGCCGCGCATCATGGACGTCTGGTCGAGTTGCGAGACGACGATCATGCGCATCGCGCCCTTGGTGAGCGAGACAAGGTGGATGAAGCTCGACGAGGGGGGGATGTGGAGGCGGCCACGATGCGAGAAGGGGGCATCAGGGCGGTTGCGCTCCTCGAACAGGAGGCTTGGCCAACTGGCGTCCCAGGTGATGTCGGTGCGGTAGGCGATGATCATGTCGGGGACGGTGAAGGCCGGGCGGATCGTGAGGTATTCGCCGATGTAGTGGTCGACGGCGGGACGGGTATAGGCGCCCATGTAGACGGGGGCGATCTCGGTCGTCGCGCCGGCCTGGCCGGGTTCGTCCCGGGCCGGGCTGCCGGGCGGTGCGCCGCCGCCCCAGTTGAGCTTGAGGTCGTCGAAGTCGAGGCCCAGGACCATGCACACATCGAACAGGGTCTGGTCGCGGACAGTGCGCCCGGCGAGCAGGTTCTGAATCGTCTTTTCATGGCAGTCCGCGGCGTCTGCCAGTTCGGCCTGCGTCATCTTCTTTTCGATCAGCGAGAGGCGGATGCGGCTGATGGCGTCTTTGCGGCCGGGCGGGGTATCGGAGGCGGTCATGGGAATGGAGCAATCGGGTGGGACGGGAAGATATGGGCGCGGTTCGGGTGGTGAGCCGCGCAAGCTAAGAATAAGTTTTTCCGCCATGCAATGAAAAAGCCGGTCGCGGGGGCTGCGACCGGCAAAATCGAAATCAGAAGTCCAACCGTCGGCAGGGCGCGAAAGTGGTGTCCTGCCGACGAGCTGTCGCTAGAGAATTTCGACCCGAACCGGCACCACGCCAGAGCCTTGCATTGCGATGACGTGCGCGGCGCGCTTGGACAGATCAATGATGCGGCCGCGAATGAAGGGGCCACGGTCATTGATGCGAACGACGACCGAGCGGCCATTGTTCAGGTTGGTGACGCGGACGCGGGTGCCGAAGGGCAGCGTTTTGTGTGCAGCCGTCAGGGCGTTCGGATTGAACCAGCCGCCGGAGGCGACGCGCTGGGGCTGCCAGTAGAAGGAGGCCAGGCCGCGGAGCGTGCCGCGCGATGCGGTGCGGCGCTGCGGACTGGGTGATGCGGTTCTGCGGGGGGCTGCACGGCGGGCGGGCTTCGCGGCTGTGGCCGGCTTTGCGCGCGGGGTTGCGGCAGGCTTGGGCTGGCTCGCCGCACCAGATGTGCCAATGGAGCCAACGGTATTGTGGTTGAACACGCCGTCACGCCATCCGGCGTTGGCTGCTGAAACTGAGAACGTGATCGCGGCGAACGCGGTCACGGCGTTGATCATGAGTCTATTCATATGACACCTCACTCGTGTCTGTTGCCATTCAGCCGGTCCGACGTGTCGTTTGCGCTGTCCTGAAGATCGCGATGCCATCCAAGTGGATACGGCGATGAAGCAGGATGTCTGAAGTTATTGAGCACAAAGCGACAACCGGGAGCGTATGGACGTTCCCCTCCGGCTGACCGGGGCGCAGACACCATGCCTCGCCGGCAACGTCAAGCGGCCGGCAATCCGGTTGACGTATCGTGGTTTCCAGGCGAAGGCGCTGAGGGTCTGAAATAGAAGGCTTAATCGACGCGTTTACCTAAAGGTGAGCTCAACTTGCTGCGACAAGTTGTCAGTCCTTGCGGAGCGGGCGCCGATTACCGGCCATGCGTTCGCCCTGGGCGGACGCGATCTCGGCGCAATCGCTCTTGCGTTCGCACCGAGATCGGATGGACCGGGAGCCCTCTTAGAGCGTGCCGGGGAAGCTGCCGCCGTCGAGGACCAGGTTCTGGCCGGTGATGTACCCGCCATACTGAGAGCAGAGGAAGGCTGCCATGGCGCCGAATTCTTCCGCGGTGCCGAAGCGCTTGGCGGGTACGTCCTGCATGCGCTCCTGATGGATCTCATCGAAGGGGCGGCCGGACTGTTCGGCCATCTTGGTCGACGTGCCGCGCAGGCGGTCGGTGTCGAAGGGGCCGGGCAGCAGCCCATTGATGGTGACGTTGCGCGCGGCCGACTTGCGCGCGAGGACGGCGACGGCGCCGGTCAGGCCCGCTCGTGCGCCGTTCGAGAGTTCGAGCGAGGCGATTGGTGATTTAACGGAATAACTGGTGATGTTGACGATGCGTCCGAAGCCGCGGTCCATCATGCCGTAAACGGTGTCATGGATGAGCGCGATCGGCGTGATCATGTTGCCCTCGACGGCCTGGCGCCAATCGTCGAGGCTGAAGTTTTTGAAGTCACCGGGCGGGGGGCCGCCGGCGTTGTTGATGAGGATGTCGGGATTGGGGCAGGCGGCGAGCACTTCGGCGCGGCCGGCATCCGTGGTGATGTCACAGGCGATCGGGGTCACCTTGACGCCGGTTGCGTCGGCAATCTGTTTTGCAGTGGCTTCGAGGGTGTCTTTCGTGCGCGCGCAGATGACGAGATCGGCGCCGGCTTCCGCGAGCTTTTCAGCGCAACCGCGGCCGAGCCCCTTCGATGCGGCGCAAACGATCGCTTTGCGGCCCTTGATTCCAAGATCCATGGGATGTCCTCCAGTCGTGAATTTTTGCGTTCCCCAGAGACTTACGGCGGGCTTGGCGTGTTGTCGAGATGGCAGGGCAGGCCGGGCTGCCACACCGCGCTTGGGAAGACAGTTAACGCGTGCGGTGCATTCATTTCGTGCTTGGCGGCGCTGACCGAATATGATTGTCTTTCTTCAGTCTTCAACAACTGGAAGGAGGTGACCCAATGTCGAGTGAGATGAAACTGATGGTTCAGCCATGGTTCGTCGAGCGGTCGTTGGAGCAGCCTCCGCGATCCGCCTGACGCAGCCGCGCCAGTGAGGCAGGCCCAGCCTGCCGATGGCAGCAGTGCCGTCAGTTGTTTTTTCTCACGGGGCCACCCTTACCAGGGTGGCCCTTTGATGTTTTAGGGGTGATTTTTTGGCTGAATCTTTCTGGACGATTTTCGGCTCGCGTTGATCCGGCTCAATGCGGCAGGCGTCTCATCTGTTGTGAACTTGAGCGATCACAGATCGTCCACAGCACGGTGGCAGGAACTGCCAGTCGGCATTTCGCCGGCCAGACGGGAGTTGGAAACATGCGTTCTATTCGTTTTGTGGTGATGGGGGTGCTGCTCGCGGTTGCGATGCTGATGGTCTTCCCTTCTGGTGTCGAAGCTCGGATCCAATGCAACGGGCCATTTCAGGTGGTGCGCGGGGCAGGTGAGATTGCGACGCCCTACTGTGAGGATGAGTATCTCGCGCGCGTTGCCCGCAGCTACGGGATTCGCGTTTCCGGAGGCGCGATCCGGCGCAGTCCCAGTCGCAAGGAAGAAGTGTGCCGTGCGATCGGGCACGACAGCCGCGTCTACGATATCTGCATCAAGTACCGTGAAGGGCGTGACCGGTTCCGCTTCTAAAGACCTGTGCCCCTTGGATGCGGTGGTGTGATTGGGGACGTCAGGCCGCCGCCTTGACGGAGCGCGCGTTCGTGACCCACGCATGGACCTTTTCCAGGTCGGGTGGGGAGGCATCGCGCAGGACGCGGCGTCCCGCTTCGCTGTTGGCGAAGCGCAGCACGGCCGCCATCGCTTCGGCTGGTTCGACGGACGCGATCGCATCGAGGGTGGTGAGGCCACCGCCAACGAGGAGCTGGGCGTGGCCGCCGCGTAGGCCGGGTATCTCCAGGACGAGGCGGGCTTGTTGCTGCCAGGCGATCACGGTGTCGCTGTCGATGCGGGAGTGGCCAAGGCGGCGGGCGATATCGATGGGTTCTGCTTTGAGAAGATCCGCCACGGTCATGATGCCAATTGTGTAGAGCCGGCGCGCCGTCTTTGGGCCGATCGAGGGCGCGCGTTCGACGTCGTCTTCTGGCGCCAGATACACACGCGGTTCGTTGCTGGTCTCGGCGGTTGCTGGCTTTGCGGGGGTGGGCGCTGCGGTAACGGGCACAGCGGTAACGGGGACTGCTGTGGTTGGCGCGGCGGTAACAGGTTTCGCTATCACCGGAACAGCGGTGACAGGGACAGAGGGCCTGGCGGCAGGTGGCTCTGGCCTGGTGGTTGTTTGCGGCGGTTTGACGGTCTCAGATGCGGCGACACTGGGTGCGTCGCTCGTGGCGGCACGATCTGGCGGACCGGCCTGCGGTGCGGATGGCGGAGGTGTTGCCTGTGCCTGTGCAGGCGGGGTGGTGAGAGGGGCTTCGATGGCTTTGAGGCGACGGCGCAGGCGGGAGAGAGGTTCCGCTGCGGTTGCGTGTTTACCGGCGGCGGATTTGAGCTTCGGAATCTGGCCTTGTGGCAGCGGGTTGTCGCGGCGGCGGCGGGCGCGGTTCTCGGCGTCGGCGGTTTGCCGGGGGATGAGAACTTCCGTCTCATGGAGATCACGGACGAGGCGGTCGTCTTCGGGGAGCGTCGTTTCGATGCGGCCGGTCTCGGTCAGTTCATCGAACATGGCTTCGACCTGGCGGCGGTCGGCGGCGTCGGTCAATTTGCGGACGACCCACTTCGACGGGATCTTGAGGCCGGCAACGACGGTTTGGGCACTCAGGCTGATCTTGGGCGGGGCTGCGGCGGCCTCGACGATGGCGCGATCCAACAGGCGGGCGGTGCCGACGGCGGCGTAGAGAAGGAGTTCGGTGACGCACTGGCGGGCGACCGGATCAAGGCCCTCGGTGGGTTCAACGACGCCGCGGGCGAAATCGTAATGCCGGATCAGCGTTTCGTAGTGGACGTTGGCCCGTTCGGCGCCGGCGATAACATGATCCTTGATGGCGGTTGCATCGCTGCCGATTTCGAGGGCCGGCGTTTCCAGGGCGGCGGTTTCGCGCCAGAGCTGGTCGTAGGACTTCGAGATGCTCCATTCGACGGCGCGGTGGATTTCGCTTTCGGCGGTCGATTGGGCGGTATGGAAGGGGTGGATCGGGTCGGTGTAGTAGTGGCTCATGATGCCGGCGGCCCAGATGGCTTCATGCCAGGCGCCATCGGCGAGCGCGCGCACCAGCATCTTATACCAGCTTTCGACCTTTTCCGGCGCACCGCCCCAATAGTCGTCGCGCACGTGAAGGACGTGGTTCTTGAAGTCCTTGAATTCCTTGTCCGGCACCTTTGAGGCCTCAAGGTAGACCTCGGCTTCGCTCAGGAAGAGGCGGCGCCATGCTTCGGCGTCGGGTGCGGACAGGAAACGGAGCGAATCCAGCGCGAGCTTGTGATGCGTGCCATTGGCGTGCGCGGCGTAGACGATCCGGAAAAGAAGGTTCATTGTGTGAATCCAGGCAGGGTTCAGCTTGAGTTTCACGCAACGCATAGACGTAGCCGTGTGCGACACTACTCTGAGTCGCGCAAAGGTTGCGAGTTGTGCGCGTTCCGGTGTGTTCAGCGTGCCGGAATGACTGTCATCATCGCGCTTTGAGGAGCCGCGCCGCCCCTATGGACTACCTTTGGATTATCATTTCGATGTTTGCCGCCCTGATGCAGGCGGTCAGAACCGCGGCGCAGAAGACCCTCAACCAACGGATGTCGAACCTCGGCACGACCTATGTGCGCTCGATATTCGGGCTGCCGTTGATGCTGGCGTTCCTTTGGTACGTCGAGCACCAGTGGCAGGGTGGCTGGCCGGTTTTCAAGTTCGACTATCTGGCGCTTACCTTTCTTGGGGCTGCAGCCCAGATCTTCGCGACGATGGCGTTGATCTACATGTTCAAGCTGCGGAACTTCGCGATCGGGACGATGCTGACCAAGGTCGACATCCTGATGACGGCGGTGATCGGGGCGCTGTTGTTCTCGGAAAGCCTGTCCGCGAGCGGGGTATTGGCGCTCGTTGTGGTGGTGACGGGCGTGTTGTTGATGACGGTTGGGCGGATGGGGCCCAAGGCGCTGGCGGAAGCGGACATGAGCCTTGGCGAGGTGGTGTTCGGCAAGCCAACGCAGGTGGCGCTGTTGTGTGCGCTGCTGTTCACGTTCTCCTATCTGTTCCTGCGTGAAGCGACACTGGTGATGGAGGCGGCCGGCGGGCGCGTGCCGGAGGGGGTTGCGGGCTCGTTCTGGCGGGGGGCGTGGACGGTGGTGGTGGCGACGGTGATGCAGATCGTCGTCGTCGGGCTGTGGCTGTGGTGGACGGAGCCCAAGGTGTTCGGCCAGATGTTGCCCAACGCACGGATTGCGACGTTCATCGGGTGCACGAGCGCGGTCGGTTCGATCGGCTGGTACACGGCGTTCGCCATGCAGAACGCAAGTTATGTACGCGCCGTCGGTCAGATCGAGGTCGTGTTCACGCTGTTGATTGCGTGGTTCTATTTCAAGGAGCGGCTGACAGCGCTGGAATTGATCGGGATCTTCGTGACGGTGGCCGGCGTGCTGATGTTCCGGCTGATTGCTTGAAACACTTCCTTGCGGGTGGCCAGCCTCAAGGCAAAACACGCATGCGCAACGCCGCCAACACCGTGTGCGTTGAAGCGCGCGTGGATGGCCGCCTTCGCGGCCATGACGGCGTGGGAGGTTTTTCGCAGCCTACGGCCGAAGCCCGATAGTCGAACCGGACAGTCGTGATGTTCATCGCGGTGTTGATTGGGGCGGCGTGACGGGTCGCGTAGGTTTGCTGGTATTGTTTTCATCCCCGTGTCAGAGGCCAACCATGCTGCTGCCAACCTCGAAGACCTACGAAACGACTGATTTCGCGCTCTCGACGGGTGCGCACCTGCCCAAGCTGACGGTTGCCTACGAGACGTGGGGGGAACTGGTGGCGGATGGCAATAACGCGATCCTGCTTTGCCATGGCTACACCAACCACCCTCACGCCGCCGGCGAGGGGGGCTGGTTCGCGCCGTTCATCGGGCCGGGCAAGGCGATTGATACGGACAAATACTTCGTCGTCTGTTCGAACATGCTGGGTTCGGCCTATGGCACGTCGGGGCCGGCGTCGATCAATCCCGAGACCGGGCGGCCTTACGGGCCGGATTTTCCGAAATACACGACCACCGACATGGTGGCGGCGCAGAAGCTGCTCGTCGACCACCTCGGCATCGGCCAGATGAAGGCGGTGATCGGGTATTCGTATGGCGGGCACCTGACGTTTCTCTGGGGTGCGATGCATCCCGACCGGATGCGGGCGCTGGTGCCGGTGGCGGGCGTGATCACGCGCAAGACGTCCGTTGAGGAGGTGGCCAAGATTCGCGCGCGCTTCGAGGATCTGCCCGGTTGGAACGGCGGGCACTACTACGGGCGTGAGAAGGAGAGCGGGGTGTTCGACCGGCTCGTCGAGATGCGGCGCGAGCGGCTGCAAATGTATGGCGTCGGCCAGCATCTCGCGGATACGCTCGGTGACCCGAAAGAGGTCGACCGTGCTCTCACCGAGAGGGCAACACAATGGGCCGGCGAGTTCGACGCCAATTCGTTGTCAATCCTCTATGAGGCGGGGATCGGGTCGAGTGCGGAGGCCATCGCTGGCAACATCAAGGCGCCGCTGCTCGACGTGCTCGCGACGACCGACAGTGTGGTCGATGTGGCGCTTGGGCCGGTGACCGTTGAGATGCTGACGGCGAAGGGTGTCGATGCGCGGTTTCTCGCGATCGACACGCCCTATGGGCATGCGGGGCCGATTGCGGATTGGGAGAAGTGGGCGGGGGAGCTTGCGGCGTTTCTAGAGGGGACGCCGTGATGTGTTGGCTTGCCGCCCCGTTGGGTTCCGTGTGAGGCAGTGTCGTGCCACCCCGACCGCCGAACGGGCCGCGTTATAGCAACCTACGCCTTCCCAATCATCAACGTGCTCACCGTCCCTCGCGCCACCAGGCCAAGTGTGATGAGGAACAGCAGTGCCGCAAGCGCCATGAAGCCGGTGAACATCGGGGTGAGGCTGACGCCGCGGGTGATGTAGGCTTCGCGGTCGCGGAGACCCATCCAGCTTGAACCGGAGAGAACGCGGGCCGCCGTCAGAAGTGTGACGCGGGGCACGGTGATGGACGCCGGATCGGCGGAGGCGAGGACGCTGTCGGACTTGGTCCAGAAGACGCCGCCGCCGGTTTCCTCGATCAAGGGGCGCAATTTCGCATCTGTCGCCGTGACCTCGGACATCTCGCGGGGATCTGCGATGCCGGCGTGGACGACGGCGGTCAGTTTGCCGTTGTCGCTATTGTTCTCGAATTTATAGAGGCCGGCCTGGGTTGCCTTCATGGTGGCGGTGAAACGGCCTTCGCCGGATTTGGTGAGCTTGAGGGTCGAGGACTTGCCGCCCGGCTCCGAAACCGTCACGTCGGGAACGGTTTCACCCATCGTGCGGCGAATGACGGTGAGGTTGAGCCCGTTTGCCTCAGCGCGCAGGCGCTCTTCCTCGAGGTCGGGTTCCTTCATCAGCCAGTGGGACAGCCGGCGCAGGAGCTGGGTATGCGGCCCGCCGCCGTCGAATTCGCGCGCCCAGAGCCAGGCATGATCCGAGGTGAGGAGGGCGACGCGGCCCTTGCCCTTGCGGTCGAGCACCAGGAGGGGTTTGTCGTTGACGCCGCGCATGATGCTCATGCCGCGCTCGGGGATGACGTCGACCTGGCGATACCAGCGGCCCCAGGTCGGCTTGTCGAGGTGGGCGCCGGGCAGGTTCTCCGTCACGGGATGGCGCTCGCCGTCCTTGGTGAGGCGGGCGCGGAACGGCTCTTCCATGATTTCGCCCGAGGGCATGGCGGGCAGGACGGGGAAGAGCGGCGTGCGAACGATCGATTGCGGACCGGCGTAGGCTTCGCCTGCTGACACCAGCAGCGCGCCGCCGTGTTCTTCGACGTAGCGGGCGATGTTGTCGTAGTAGAGCAGTTGCAGGATGCCGCGGTGTTCGTAGCGGTCGAAGACGATGAGGTCGAATTCGCGGATCTTCTGGGAGAACAGTTCGCGCGTCGGGAAGGCGATCAGCGAGAGCTGATTGATCGGCGTGCCGTCCTGCTTCTGGGGGGGACGCAGAATGGTGAAGTGGACGAGGTCGACGGCGGCGTCGGACTTCAGGAGGTTGCGCCAGACGCGTTCGCCGGCGTGCGGCTTGCCGGAGACGAGGAGGACGCGGAGATTTTCGCGGACGCCTTCGGCAACGACGACGACGCGGTTGTTGGCCTCCGTCAGTTCGCCGGGGGTTGGGGAAAGTTCGAGTTCGACGATGTTCTGGCCGGCGTGCGGGAAGGACATCGGCAAGGTCACCGTTTCACCGACCGTGATGCGGCGGTCCTCGTCCGCGGCGCCCTCGCGGCGGATCTTGAGGATGAGGGAGGCATTCGCGGTTGCGGGGACCTTGCCCGTTTCCTGGATTTTGAGCTCGATGTCGCGGGACTGGCCGACAATGCCGTAGCGCGGGGCCTTGATCAGCTCGATGCGGCGGTCGAATTCGTTCGGGCGGCCGGTGAGGAGGGTGTGGACGGGCGCGTCGAAGCCCAGATCGCGGGCCGTTTTGGGCACGTCGTGGACCTGGCCATCGGTCACCATGATGACGCCGGCGAGGCGGTCAGGCGGGGTGTCGGCGAGAGCCTGGTTCAAGTCGGTGAAGAGGTTGGTGCCGGCGCGGCTGCGATCGTTCGGGCGCGAGGATGACACCCATTTGACTTCAAGGTTTTCGATCCGGCCAAGTTTGGCTTCGAGGTCGGCACGGATTGCCTTGGCCTGTTCGGGGCGCTGGGCGAGCGTTTGAGAGGTGCTCTCGTCGAGGACGACGATGGCGATGTTGCCGAGGTTCTCGCGTTCTTCCTGGCGCAACGTCGGGTTGGCGAGGGCGAGGAGGAGGGCTGTGAGGGCGAGCGCGCGCAGGAGCGCACCCCGGCTGCGCCGCCAAAGGAGGATCGCAACAAGCAGAGCGGCTGCGACGATTGCCGCCATGTAGAGCGGCAACGGCAGCATCGGGGCGAAATCTATGGACCAGTTCGACATTGGGCGGTTTCAGGCTTTCGCTTGTCGTTTCAAGGGTCGCGGTGGATCGTGAGTTACTGGCCGAGGCGTTCGAGGAGCGCGGGGATGTGAACCTGGTCGGCCTTGTAGTTGCCGGTCAGGGCGTACATGACGATGTTGACGCCGGTTCGGTAGGCCATCTCGCGCTGCTGTTCGCCGCCCGGGACGACAGGAAACATCGGCAGGTTGCGATCGTCGAGCGCCCAAGCGGACGCAAAGTCGTTGGAGGTGATCAGGATCGAGCTCACGCCGTCGACACGGCTTTTGTTGCGGCCTTCCTCGATCGCGGTTGCGCCGCCCGCTTCGACCCACAATTCGCCACCGTCCCAGCGGCCGGGGAAGCGGCGCAGGAGATAGAATGACTTGGTCAGGACGTGGCCCTCGGGCACGGGCTCGAGGCGGGGCAGATCAAGACGGCCGATGAGGCGCTGCAGCGGCGTTGCCTGGTTGGGGTCGACGCGCTGGGAAAGGCGCATTGGGATGCCCTGGCCGAAGTCCTGGGTGTCGAAGATGATCATGCCGCCCTGTTTCATGTAGGCGTCGATCTTGGCGAGCGTTTCGGTGCCGAGTTCCTTCGGATTGGCGATCACAGGCCAGTAGAGGAGCGGGAAGAAGGCGATTTCATCACGGACGATGTCGATGCCGATCGGATCGCCCGGTTCGACGGCGGTCCGTGCGGTCAAGACTTTGACGAGCCCTGCAAGACCCGCCTGACTGGTGCCGTCCGTTGTCGGGTCGCCGGTGATGACGTAGCCGAAGGTCGCCCGCGCGGTCGCGCGCAGCGCCAGTTCGTCGGCGCGGCGATCGGCTTCGGCGGTGAGCGCGCCTATCGGGGCGGCGGGGGTGGACGTGCCGGTTTGAGGCGCTGAGGACTGTGCCCGGGCCGAGGGAACCGGGGTCAGCGCGATGAGTGCTGCGGCGGTCAGGGTTATCAGGCCCAGAACAGCAGACGCAGCCGCGCGCGACGATGGTGCACGGCGGCGGCGGGCAAACAGGCCGCCGCCCTGCAGGATCAGAATAGCGATCACGTCAATCAGCAAGAGGGCCAGTGCGGCGCCCAGAAGCCATGGTTTCAGGTCGGTCGAGGTCTCGCTTTCATAGGCCTGGCGGACGGCTCCGCCGGGAAGGCCGGGCAGCGGTTTCAGTTCGGTCTGTGCGGTCATGATATTGAGGGCCCGGGGGCGGCCAGCGGCGCCATAGTAACCTGGGGGATGGGCGAGCGAGACGGGTGTTTTCTCGAATTCCTTGCGTTCGATCGCTTCGGCGGTGGGCGGGGGCGCGCGCAGGGCGCCAAAACCATCCAGTGTCTGGATCGGGGGAAGGACAGATTGCGAGGTCTCGCGACGGGAAGTGTCGCCGTCTGCAATCGCGATGCCGGTGGGGGACACGGTGCCGCCGCCGATCGTGCCCAGGGTTGCGATGCGCCGAAGCATGTTCACGAACAGGCCGGACAGTGGCAGGTTCGACCACTTCGCATTGGCGGTGACGTGAAAGAGGACGATGCGGCCTTCGCCGAATTTGCGTGAGGTGACGAGCGGGGTACCGTCGCTGAGGCGCGCCCAGACGTCCACGTCGGGGCCGAGCTGGGTCGGATCGGCGAGCACCTGCCGGCGGACACGGACTTCGTCGGGCACGTCAAGGCCGGCAAAGAGGCTGTCGTCGGCGAAATCGGCCAAAGGCTGCGGTGTCGACCACGAGAGCGCGCCACCGAGTTCGCGGCCGCCGATGCGCAGGGGGGTCGGCAGGAGTTCGTCACCGCCCTTTTCGAGGCGGGGGCCGGCGAAGCGGACGAGCACGCCGCCGTCGTCCATCCAATTGGCAACGCGTTCGGCCTCGTCGGGGGCCAGCGTGCCGATGTCGGCCATGATCAGGATCGATGGCTTGCCGGTCAGGATGCGCTCGAGGCCTTCTGCGAGATTGACGGTGTCGGTCTCGGACAGTTCAGCGAAGGGGCCGACGGCCTTGCGGATGTAATAGAGCGGGTCGAGCAGGGGCTGGGCTTCCTCGCGGGCGGTGCCGGAGAGGAGGCCGACGCGGTTCCATTTGCTGCGGGCGTCCATCAATGAAATGGCGCCGGCGGAGCGTTCGGCTGCGATGGAGACACGGGCGACCTGGTTGCGCAATTCAAGCGGCAGGTCGAAAGAGACGGTTGTCGACGTTGCGCCAGGGCTGAGGGTGAAACGCGCCTCGCCGAGGCGTTCGCCGCGGGCGGAGAGGGCAAGGACGAGGCCTTCACGGTTGTCGCCTCCGGCGCGATGGACGGTGGCATCGAGGCGCCCGCCGGTTGCGACGGTTGCGAACAGGCCAAGGGCTTCGTTGCCGTTGCCGGTTTCGACGACGGCGAGGCCGCCGGCGGCGCGGGTGCTGAGTGTTTCAGCAAAGCTGGCGGCGGCGCCATGATCGATGCCGTCGCTGAGCCAGACGATACTGGCGCCATTGGCACCGGCAAGGACGTCCTCAAGGCGCTTGGCGGCGGCAGGGCGGTCCGGTGCGCGGGGGGCGGGCTCCAGGGCTGCGGCGCGAACGCGGGCATCCTGCGGCGCCTCGATGCGGGCGGTGGTGTTCGAGGCGTCGGCGGTGGCGACGAGGGTGACCGGCCGGCCGCGACTTTCGGCCTGGTCGATGAGGCTGTCGATCAGGCGGGCGCGTTCCGGCCAATGGGCTGCCGCCGCCCAGCCATTGTCGACCACGATGGCGACGGGGCCATCCGCACCGCCGACGATGTTGCGCCGGTCTGGGTTGAGGACGGGCTCCGCGAGCGCCAGGATCACGAGGGCTGCCGCGAGGAGGCGGATCAGCATCAGCCACCAGGGCGTCTTGTGCGGTGTTTTCTCGAGGTTCTCGATGCCAACGAGAATGCGGGTCGGCGGGAACTCCACCTGACGCGGGCTTGGCGGCACGGTGCGCAGCAGCCAGTAGATCACGGGCAGCGCGATCAGGCCGGTGAGCAGCCAGGGGCTCAGAAAAGCTAATGCGCCAAGGCTCATTGGACACCTCGGCTGAGCGCACTCGAGCGGGCCGCACTGCCGGTGGCGTCCTGGAGGCGCATGGTGAGGCTCAGGATCGGTTCGGCGGCGGGACGGTCGGTGTGGTGGATGAGGAAGCTCCAGCCGAGGCGGGCGGCATGCTGGGCGATCTGTTCGCGATGGGCGGCCAGGCGGAGCTGGTATTCGCTGCGGATGGTTTCGACGCGGTCGGCCAGCCAGACCTCGTTGCCGGACGGGCTCAGGAACTCGGTGCGGCCATCATAGGGAAGGGTTTCTTCGGCGGGGTCCGAGATCAAGATCAGGTGGCCCGTCGCGCCGCTGTCAGAGATGGCATCCATTTGGCGCATCGTTTGTTCCGGGGGATCGAGGAAATCGGAGAACAGGACGACGGCGGAATGGCGCGAGACGCCGATGATCGGTGGCTGGGTCGTGACCAGCGTCGGGTTTTCGGCGTTGAGCCCCAAAGTTTCGGCGAGGCGGGTCGTGGCGCGGCGGCTCGCGGTCGGGCGGGTGAGACCAAGATAGGCAACGCGTTCGCCGGACCGCACGAGCAGTTCGCTGGCAGCCAGCAGGAGGACGAGGGCGCGTTCGCGTTTTGCTGCGGGGGCAAGGTGGGAGCGAAACGTCATCGAGGGTGAGAGGTTGGCCCAGAGCCAGAAGGTGTGGGCGGCTTCCCATTCCCGTTCGCGGACGAAATAGTGGTCGGAGCTGGCGGATCGGCGCCAGTCAATCAGGTTTGCATCGTCGGTCTGTTCGTATTGGCGGAACTGCCAGAAGGTCTCGCCGGGGCCGGAACGGCGGCGGCCGTGGATGCCATGCACGATCGTATTGGTGACACGCATGGCCTCGACGAGGAGGTCGGGCAGGCGATCGGCAAGCGCGAGCGCCTCGCCTTCGGCCTTGAAGACGGAGCGCTCGGATGTGTCGTCTCGTGCTGCGGGGCGCAGACGGCCGATCAATGCCACGGGCTACTACTCCAGCCCGCCTGCCAGATCCGCGATGATGGATGAGATCTCGCGGCCTTCTGAACGGGCGGTGAATGTGAGGGCCATGCGGTGCTTCAGGACGGGTTCCGCTAGTTCCACGACGTCGTCAATCGATGGGGCCAAGCGGCCATCGAGAAGGGCCTTGGCGCGGACGGCAAGCATCAGCGCCTGGCTTGCGCGCGGACCGGGGCCCCAAGCGACATACTTGTTGGTGAGTTCGGAGGCGCCGTCGCCGGGGCGGGCGGCGCGCACGAGGCTCAAAATGGCATCGACGACGGTGTCGGAGACGGGCATCTGGCGCACGAGGCGTTGGATTTCCATCAGCTCCGGGCCGGCCAGGATGGGGTGGACGCGGGCCGTGTTGGTGCCGGTTGTTGCAACGAGCATGCGGCGTTCTGCGTCCTGATCGGGGTATTCGACGTCGATCTGCAGAAGGAAGCGGTCGAGCTGGGCTTCGGGAAGGGGGTAGGTGCCTTCCTGCTCGAGCGGGTTCTGGGTGGCCAGGACGTGGAAGGGCTGGGGCACGTCATGGCGCTCGCCGGCGACAGTGACGTGGTGTTCCTGCATCGCCTGGAGGAGGGCCGACTGGGTGCGGGGGCTGGCGCGGTTGATTTCGTCGGCCATCAGGAGCTGGGCGAAGATCGGGCCCTTGATAAAACGAAACGTACGGCCGCCGCCGCCGTGCTGTTCTTCGAGAACTTCGGAGCCGATAATGTCGGATGGCATCAGGTCGGGCGTGAACTGGATGCGCTTGGCGTCGAGGCCGAGGATCGTGCCGAGGGTGTCGACCAGGAGCGTCTTGGCCAGACCCGGAACACCGATCAGCAGGCCATGGCCGCCCGCGAGAATGGTGATCAGCGCGCGTTCGATGACGCGCTCCTGGCCGAAGATAACGGTGCCGGCACTTTCGCGGACCTGGGCCATGCGATGGCCAGCCGCCTCGATGCGGTCGACGATCTCGGCGTCGCTGGCGTGGCCAGTTGCGGTGTCAGTCGTTTGTGAGGTGGTTTCCATGGCCCTACTATAGTGTCGGTCGCAAAGGTGAGAAACTGAGAGGCGGGGAAAGTGGTAAGATTGTGTTGCGTTGACGCGGCAAGATCGAACCACGAACCGCTTCGGCCTTGATACCATATGGTAAAGCTCGACGCTTGAGCCTACCCCAAGGCCGATGCTGCCGTCTCGCCAAAATGCTTGCCGGCTGCCTAAACAACGCGTGAGCGGGCGGCCGGATCAGGTTTTCGAGCCGTTTTTTGATGATTGAGCGGAGTTTTGATGGCGACGACCAGCGATGCAACCCGGATCCAGGATCTGAGCCGGCTTCTGGCTGAGCAGGCCAAGGGCGGCCTGCCGCCGGTCGAGAAGTGGAACCCGCCGTATTGCGGGGACATCGGCATGGCGATCAAGGCTGACGGGACGTGGTTTTATCAGGGATCGCCGATTGGGCGGATGCCGCTTGTGAAGCTGTTTGCGCGGGTTCTCAGGCGCGATGAAGACGGCCGCCATTATCTCGTGACGCCGGTCGAAAAGGTTGACGTCGCGGTCGATGATGCGCCGTTTCTCGCGGTTGAAATGGAGGTGCGCGGCGCGGGGGCGGGGCAGGAGCTGATCTTTCGCACCAATGTCGACGATATCGTGACGTGCGGCCCTGCCCATCCGATCCGGTTCGAACGGGAAGCCGGCAGCGACGGGCTCAAGCCGTACATCACCGTTCGCGGCCGGCTCGAAGCGCTTGTCACGCGGGCGGTCTATTATGATCTGGTGGAATTGGCGCTGACAGGCGACGTTCGCCCGGACGGCATCAGCGCGGATGTGCCGGGCGTTTGGAGCGGTGGGGCGTTTTTTCAGATGTGGCCCTAGATCAGATTGAACCCTAGACGTGACGCAACCCTGGACTTGAGGCGTGAATGACAGATCCAATGGCGCAATCGCATCCGTTTGCCATCACGTTGCTTGGGACCGGGTGCCCGGTCGTCTCGCCGCGCCGCTATGGGGCGGGTACGCTGGTTCAATGCGGCGGCATGACGGTGTTGGTCGATATCGGCTCGGGCGTGACGCAGCGATTGGTGGAAGCGGGATCGAGCGGGGCGGAGGTCGATGCGCTCCTGATCACGCATATCCATTCCGACCATCTGGTCGATCTCTACCAGTTCATTGTTTCGTCATGGCACCAGAACCGGGATCGGGCGCAGGTGATCTATGGCCCGCCCGGACTGGGAAAACTCGTTGCGGACCAGATGGCGGCGTGGCGTGAGGAGCGCGAGCTTCGGATTGCGTTCGAGAAGCGGACCTCGACGGCGGCGTTCGACATCGAGGTCATCGAATTCGACGCGGATGGTGTTCTGTTCGGCCATGACGGGATGACGGTTTCGGCCGTGCGGGTGGAACACCAGCCGATCCCGCATGCGTTCGGGTTCGTCTTCGAGGCGGATGGGCGCAAAGCGGTGTTGTCGGGTGATACCAAACGATGTGACGCGCTGATCGCGGCGGCCAGGGGGGCGGATGTGATCGTGCATGAAGTCTTTGCGCATGGCCGCGAGCAGGCGCCGAGCGGGACACGCTCAGCTGAGACGTTGGCGCAAGTCGCGAGCTATCACACGTTGTCGACGGAAGTCGGCGATGTCGCGCGGCAGGCGGGGGCGGGCGCGTTGATTTTAACGCACATCGTGCCGCCGTCGGCTGATCCAGCGCGCCTTATTGCAGATGCGCGCCAGCATTTCGACGGGTTCGTCGCCGTTGGCGAAGATCTTATGAGAATTGACGTCGCAGGCCGTCAGATCAGCTGGCGGGAGATGTCGGCCGGCTTCTGAGCAAGCGATGGATCGAATCACTCAGCACGCGCCACCAAGGCGATCCAGGGTCCGCGATGGTGGCGGTGGGTGGTGGTCAGTTCAGGATGAATTCACCGTCGACCATTTGCACCTCGGCCGGAGAGATGAGCTTACGGTGCGCGACGCGGACGCGATACAGCGGGCCATCCAGGTTTTCCGTCCAAAAATTCAAGAAACCCTGCAGTTTCGGGAAGTTGGGGTGCTCGTCGTAGTCCTGCCAAACGAAGGTCTGCAACAACGAGGGGTGATCCGGCATGCGATAGAGGATTTCAGCGGTGGTGAGGGAAAAGCCCTTGAGCTGTTGTTCAAATCCGCGATCGATCATGGTGGCTCCTTTCGTGAGAGATCCCAAGTCACACCAAAAATGATGCCTCGGCTTTCTCGAAGGTCAAGTGAATTCAATGTGTTAGCAGCAAATTGCAGAGAGTGCTGCCAAGGCTGGGTGATGGATTTCACGCCGTCTCAACAGCGCGGTAAGGTCGCCGGTGCCATGGTGATGACGGATTTTTGAGAGATGACGTGGCGATGTCTGACGCGCGGGTTCCTGAAACTTCTCCATCCTGCCGGGGCCGGTGGCTTGATGCCGCCAGCATTGCGCTTTCGTGGCTGACGGTCTTTGTCTTTGCCGGCGGTCTTGCGTTCCTGTCGTATCTTGAGGGACGCGCGCGCTGGTCCGGGGATGTGGCGCCGGCAGACTGGGTGGCGGGGGCTGCGCCAGAGGACCGCCTCACGCTCGATGCGCGCGAGATTGCCTATTGGGGCGATCCGGATGCGCGGTATTCACGCTATGCAACGCGCGGGAAGGCGAAGCCGGTCGCGATCGTGGTGCACTACACATCGGCGAGGCCGGTCAAGAGCCTGGTCGACTATGGACACCGCCGCGACATGGGCCGGGGCGGGGCGTCGTTCGGGTATCACTTCTATGTCGGGCGGGACGGCGCCATTGTGCAGGGCGCGCCACTTTCGCGGCGGACGAACCACATCAAGTTCCGCACCAATCCGAGACGGACCGAGACGGCGCGGTATCTCTGGTCCGGCAATACGATCGGGGTGTCGCTGGTCGGCGGGTGTGATCCGCTGATGCGGCCGAATTTCCGAACGTGGCGGTACTGCTCCGAAGAATTCGTGACCCATAAGCAGCTCGAGGCCGGGCTGGCCGTGATCCGGGCGCTGCAGGCGCGGTATGGGATGCGGTGCGCCGAAGTTTACGGGCACGGTGATTTGCAGACCGACCGGCAGAGTTTCGAGGGTTATCGCTTGAGCCGGCTGGCTCGGGCGGGGTGTGACGTGCCTGCCGTGCCGGCGCCCAGGCCGGGGACGACGGCGGCGGCCGTCAAGGGTGATGCGAGCGGGGGTTAGGCTTCACTCTTTTCTTCGAAGGATGCACTATTCCAGTCGCTCGAATAGCGCGCGGCCGAGCAATCCTATTGTAAAGCCGGCGAGAAAGAAAAAGCACGTTGGTACGAGCCACATCCTACCAAAGAGCGATAAATCGCTCGTCTCGAATTCCGCGAAAGCTTCCCGTTTGCTGTGAGATGCCGATATTCCGGGCTCAATCGAGATGTAAACCGCAAGGCTCACCATCACTAGGCTCGCCGTGACGAGTAGCGCTACAGGCGGCAACGCGGTGCCGCCCATCCTCTCATGACTGCTGAGCAATGTCAGCTGCTCAAACTTTCTCCATCCAATGGCGGCTGCGGGTATAGATGAAGCGGCCGCGAATATTAGGCTGATCGCCGCAACGGTCTCGGTGACTGCTATGCGTTCCGCAAAGCCTTCAACGATCATTTGCGGTTGGATTTTTCCAAGAGTGGGGAACGCTGGCGTGGACAATCCAGCGAGGCCGTGAAGCAAATCAAAAATGGATGTCCACATTTCGCGATGCGCGACAATTGCCAAGATTGCCAGTGCCCAGGAAACTGTAACCAAGACCGTGACTGTGCTTTCTGGGAGTCTCTTTGGTTGCTTTGAGAAACTGTTCGCTTGAAGCGTATCGTGATGGGGGGCTGCAGGTGTCAGCAAGCTGCCTAAGATTATTGCCACAGGGAAAAGTGACACAATGCCTGCCAAGAACAAATAGGGCCAACTCCAGTCCCATAAGAGGATGCAAGGAATGAGGGCGCCTACATAGAGCGCACGTTCCAGGGGGGCAATTTGCATGATGCCTCGGACCGTGTAGATGAAGACTGAATCCTTCCGCGATCAAATCGTTTTTGACAATCTATGTTTAACTTCGATCCCCTTGCAACTTCGGCCAACTTGCCGCATGCTTCTCCGCTAATCCCCGAGGGGGGCCGGTGGTAGCCGGCTGAGATCGTCCTTTAGTCCGGGCGACCACCCTTTGAACCTGATCCGGGTCATGCCGGCGAAGGGACGGTTCGTGATCACGACACCCTCCCCATATCCAGCAATTTCCCGCGTCGAAACATGGACGTGCGAGCCTCTGCGCGGCGATGACGAGCGATGACTACAACGCCTTCTGCCAAAGCCTGCCACATACAACCCACGTCGTGCAGTGGGGCGGGGCTGACGTCTGGAAGATCGGCGGCAAGGTCTTTGCGATCGGTGGGTGGCAGGACGAGGGCGAGGCGCTTTTCGTGACGTTCAAATGTTCGGACATGAGCTATGAGCTGCTCAAGGACACGGCCGGATGCCGGCCGGCGCCGTATCTCGCCTCGCGGGGCATGAAATGGATCCAGCGCACCAGTGACGAGGGCCTCGATGATGCGGGCCTCAAGGATTACATCGCGGAGAGCTACCGGCTGGTGGCGAAGGGTTTGACGAAGAAGATGCAGCGGGAGCTGGGATTGCTGGAGGGGTGATGGATGCGACGTGGGACGACGGTGCGTTTTCCCATGGTGTCATCCCGGGCAAGCGCAGCGCGACCCGGGACCCAGGGCCAGGAATGCGGGCGTTCAACCAGGATGCCCTGGGTCCCGGCTCTCCCGCTGGTCGGCCGAGATGACACGCAGTGGAAATTGATCGCGCAGCGAATGGGTTGCGCCAGAAACAAGAACTTCAGGGAGAACACACATGAACAAGATCACGCGTCCAAGCGAAATGCAGACGCCGGAAGTGACGACCGGGCCGATCATCGGCAGCCATAAAATCTATTCCTCGCCGGAGGGGCATCCGGACGTGCGGGTGCCGTTCCGCGAGATTACACTGCACGAGACGGCGAATGAGCCGCCGGTGCGGGTCTATGACCCGTCAGGGCCCTACACCGAGACGGACGCGAAAATCGACGTCGAGAAAGGTCTGCCGCGTATTCGTGAGGCCTGGATCAAGGACCGCGGCAATGTCGAGGGCTACGTCGGCCGGGATGTGAAGCCGGAAGACAATGGCAACGTTGCCGGCAAGCACCTGGCGCGGGACTTCCCGAATAAGCCTCAGCCGCTCAGGGCGTTGTCGACCGACAAGCCGATCACGCAGCTTGAATATGCCCGCGCGGGGATCATCACCAAGGAGATGATCTATATCGCGCACCGGGAGAACCTCGGACGGCAGGAGGCGCTGGCGCGGGCGAAGGCTGCGATTGCCGATGGGGAGAGTTTCGGTGCGGCGCTGCCGGAGTTCGTGACGCCTGAGTTCGTGCGCGATGAAGTGGCGCGCGGGCGGGCCGTGATCCCGGCCAACATCAACCACGCCGAACTCGAGCCGCAGATCATCGGGCGCAACTTCCTGGTCAAGATCAATGCCAACATCGGCAACTCCGCCGTGACGTCTTCCGTCGAGGAGGAGGTCGAGAAGATGGTGTGGGCGATCCGCTGGGGCGCTGATACCGTCATGGACCTTTCGACGGGGCGCAACATCCACAACACGCGGGAATGGATCCTGCGCAACTCGCCGGTGCCGATCGGGACGGTGCCGATCTACCAGGCGCTGGAGAAGGTCGACGGCGACCCTGAGAAGCTCGACTGGGAAGTCTACAAGGACACGCTGATCGAACAGTGCGAGCAGGGCGTCGACTACTTCACGATCCATGCTGGCGTCCGTCTCGCCTATGTGCCGCTGACGGCGCACCGCGTTACGGGCATCGTCTCGCGCGGCGGCTCGATCATGGCGAAGTGGTGCCTCAGCCGGCACAAGGAGAGCTTCCTCTACGAGCGGTTCGACGAGATTTGCGACATCATGCGCAAGTATGACGTGACGTTCTCGCTCGGTGACGGGCTGCGTCCCGGGTCGATCGCGGATGCCAACGACCGGGCGCAGTTTGCCGAACTCGAGACGCTTGGCGAACTGACCCAGGTTGCCTGGGACAAGGGCTGCCAGGTGATGATCGAAGGTCCCGGCCATGTGCCGATGCACAAGATCAAGATCAACATGGACAAGCAGCTCAAGGAGTGCGGGGAAGCGCCGTTCTATACGCTTGGGCCGCTGACCACCGACATCGCGCCGGGCTACGATCACATCACGAGCGGCATTGGCGCTGCGATGATCGGGTGGTTCGGCACGGCGATGCTTTGTTATGTGACGCCCAAAGAGCACCTGGGCCTGCCGAACCGCGACGACGTGAAGTATGGCGTGATTACCTACAAGATCGCGGCACATGCAGCGGACCTTGCGAAGGGTCACCCGGCGGCGCAGATGCGGGATGATGCGCTCTCGCGCGCCCGCTTCGAGTTCCGCTGGGAAGATCAGTTCAACCTTGGTCTCGATCCCGACACGGCGCGCTCGATGCATGATGAGACGCTGCCCAAGGAAGCCCACAAGGTGGCGCACTTCTGCTCGATGTGCGGGCCGAAATTCTGCTCGATGAAGATCACGCAGGATGTGCGCGATTATGCGGCTTCCTTAAATGATCCTGAGTACCAGAAGGCGGCCGAGGGCATGGAAGAGATGTCGGCCAAGTTCCGCGAGATGGGCGGCGAGGTTTATCTCGAAGCCGATAAAGTGAAAGAGGCGAACAAGGGTCTGGGGTGAGACACTCTTAGATGGTGTGAGCGAGTCCCAAACTCGCTCACACCATCACTGCCCCATGCCAGTCAGGTCGAACTGATCGGTCTCGAAACTTTGTCTATGACATTGTATGCTTGCGTGCGGTTGAATGCAGTGGGTGATCATTATGGCCGACAATGTAAGCAACGAGTTGCTTCTGGAAAACTTGAAGTCTCTTCAAGGTGCCATCTCCGAAATGCGTTCGGGTCAGGAGCGTATCGAGCGGCGCCTGGGTACGATCGAGGATTTTGTGGGCACGCTGGTGAAGGCCAATACGGCAACAAACGTCGATTATGATGACCTGAGGCGTCGGCTGGAACGCATCGAGCGGCGGTTGGAGCTCGAGCCGGGCGAATAGAATTCGAAGGCGATGTCGCACGGCCCAATTGCTTGGCCTCACTGAAACGCCGGCCCGTGGGACCACAGCGTCAGCGAATATCTTTCGCCGCGGGTGACGGGGCTGACCCGGTGGAGGACGAAGCTTGGCAGCATGAGGGCGGAGCCGACGATGCGGGAGGCCTGGCGGATAACGCCGTCTGCATTTGTTTCGAGGTGGCCACCGTCGTAGGTGTCGGGCTCGGAGAGCTGGACGACGATGGTCAGCTTGCGACGGCGTGCGATGTGGCCGTCGCCGAAATCGACGTGCCAGTCGAAAAAGCCTTCCTGCTCGGCGCCGTACCAGGCGACCTGCATGCGCTCGGCGAATTCTTCCAGCCGGAAATTGAAATGGTTGCGGTTGGCGTCGGCGAAGGTGTCGAGCAGGCGGCGGAAGGTCCAGCCGCTGTCGCCCTCATCGTCGAGCCAGAAGATGCGGGAGCGGCGGGTGTTGTCGGCGCGGGTGCCGCCGACGAGGGCGGCGTTGCGGAAGTTGCCGGCGAGGGCTGCGGCCACGATGCGGCGGCACTCTTCAGCAGTGAAGACGACCGGAATCTCGAGGGGTGTCACGGGGTTCTCCGAGGCGCAAAGTGCGCAGGCTGCCACTTCAGCGCAAGGCCGCTGCCGGTCAAGCGATATTCGTACATGGCTACGATAGGGCGATACGGATGGCGGGCGTGATCACGAGAGGTGGGCCAGGTGGGAAACACCGACGGACCTCATTGGCGAAGCGCTGTAATTTTGCCTTTGGGCGGGCCTGTTGGCGCGCTATAGGGCCCAATCGTCGCTGAAAGGTGGGCGTTTTGGAACGCGGCGCGATCATCGTTTTGCCGCATCCGGGCGACAAACCGCGCTCGATAATTTCGTCGCGACGGCCATTACAAGGCGGGGCACAGGTCCGGTCGCAATGCCAGCCATCGAACGTGCCAATCATCACAATGGATGGGAAACCCAAGGGGGACGGGATGACGAGGATCGGTCGACGCTTTGGGTTCAGTGTGCTGGTGCTGCTTGCCCTGTTGAGTGGGGGGGCCCAGGCGCAAGAGGCGACAGCGGCGGGCAAGGACAAGACGATCATCTACAATTCGGATGATCCGGAGATGACGGCTGCGATCGACGAGGCGCGCAAAACCTTGCCGGATTTCTGGAACATGTTTGCCTCACCGGCGCCGGATGTCGGGCAATTCTCGCTCAAGGTCGCGATCCGGGATGGGGATAAGAATATCGCCGAGCATTTCTGGCTGGGCGATCTCCAGACCCAGGAGGATGGCCGGATCGAGGGAACGATCAATAATGTGCCCAATCACGTGAAAAGCGTTTCGCACGGCCAGCGCTATACGTTCGCGTCGGACCAGATTTCCGATTGGATGTTTTACCGCCGCGGCAAGATTGTCGGCGGGTACACGATCCGGCCGATGTTGAAACGGTTGCCGAAAGAGCGTGCCGAACAAATCCGCAGAATGCTGGAATAGGCTTGATCTGGCGAATTGATCATCGCTGCGAAGACCTCAGGCCCGGTCACCGGGGGAGGTGACCGAGCCTTTTTGCGGGTTGGCGATGTGGTTGGCGGGTCGATTAGTGCCAGCGGCAGACATGAGCGAAGCAGACGAGGCGCCTCTGAGGGGTGGCCGTCACAACGCGCCGTGGGGGCGAGCGCCGTTCGTTCTGCGGCAGGCGGCGTGACGTGCTGTGGGGCTTGCTGCGGTACTTGCTCCGTGACTTGGCGGCCGAGCGGTCCGTGGTTGAGCGGGGCTGCATCGCCTCGGGATTTGCCGTTACCGTGCTCCGCGGTTGCGTGGCGCTCGCCAGTCTCTCAGCCCTTTCGTCATGGGTTGCGACCTTAATGGAGGCTTCGGCGAGAGCCGGCGCCTTCGCGGGGAGGGGCGGGCCTTCGGGGGCCAGGGCGGACTGGGTTTCGATGTCACCATCATTGGCTGTCTGAGGGACCAATGGGCGGATCAGTGGCTTTGCCACGATGGCTTCAGGCGCGGCCTCGGTGCGTTGGCGGAGGGGGGTGGCGGTTGCCGGCTCGCCCGGCTGTGATGCTGCAAGTTTTGCGAGTGCAACTGGTGCCGCGGGAGCCGCAGATTGCGGCGGTTCCGGCTTTGCCGGGGCAGCGGCTTCAGCGGTTTCCTCCGTGACGGCTGCACGTTCCTTGGCGAGGTGGGCCTCGAGCGCCATCAGGTTGTTGCGGGCGGAGAAGCGCCGCCGGCCTGCGGCTTCAGCCTCTATGTTTTCATCAGCGATGCTTGCGGACGAGGTTGGTGCTTCGGTCTCGATGATGCCGGCCGACACTTTTTGAGGCGATGCGGCGATCTCCGGCACGGCGGGAGCCGAGGCAGGCGCCTTGGCTGCGATCGCGGTTGGTGCGGCCAGGTTGATCGCGAGCTGGGTGGTCTTGGCGTTGCTGGTGCTGATGGGGGAGGCGGCGGCTGCGATCTCGGCCGGGCTGATGGCCGGCAGGAACTTCGAGGCGACAACGACGCTTGCGCCAATGACGGAGGCGA
Organism: uncultured Alphaproteobacteria bacterium; assembly: GCA_963696075.1. GTDB lineage: Bacteria > Pseudomonadota > Alphaproteobacteria > Rhizobiales > Hyphomicrobiaceae > CAJQQK01. The sequence goes on from CAVOJD010000015.1 coordinate 55,266, forward strand.
TCACGAGGGCGCCTGCGATACGCACCAGTTGCGGGGATTGCGTGGCGTTCAGCTTCTGCTTTGCCAGCGTTACGGCATCGTCAAAGTTCGGCAATTCGCGCGCAATCAGTTCACCGTCGATGAAGAGGTGCTGGGTGTCGCAACTCTCGATGATTGCGATGCTGTACTGGCGGCCCTTCTTGGGGTGGGTCCAGCTGGCGGTCATCACGCCGGGGGCGGTCTTGGCGAAGTTCAGTTCCATTTGCCTCTAGCTCCGATGTTGTCTGCCGGGTGGCAGTAGAATCTGGGTCTCGGCTGCGTCGGGCAGCCGTTTGTCATGGGGTGATCCTGGACGAGGGCGCGCGCGCTGGCTGTTCCAAGGGAAACAGGCCGGCGAAAAATGTAACAGGGGGCTGCATCGCGGGCAGAGGACGGGGCCGCTGATTGGGGGCAGGTGCGTTTTCGTTGGAAATGGCGCTTCGTTGGAACTGGAGCGTTTTTGGCCGGAGAATGAGCTGTGGCCCGAAATCCTCCTTCAGGACCGAAGAGTTCGCTTCTGTGCTGGCCGGTTTCTCTGCGAGGCGCTAGACATTCGATGGTGGGGGAGTGTGTCAGGGAGAGTTACGCTCATGAAGACGGGAACAAAAGTTCTTCTTTTTGCTTTGGCGGTGGTGGCCGGAATTGTGCCGGCTCAGGCCAAGGAATGCCGCGAACAAGCTGTGACGGCGACCAGCCGTGAATATGTTTCGCGATCGCTTGGGGCTTTTCCTGGATCCTGGAGCGCGTGGCGCCAGAAGGTCAAAGACGAGATCGGTGACGGCTGGCAGGCTTGGCGGCGGGCGGATGATCGCGAAATCCGTTGTGAACAGGTGACCAATTCGGGAGGAAGCAAGCGCTGGACGTGTACACGCTCTGCGCGACCGTGCCGGCCGGGCAGTGGTGATGCCGGCGTGAGCAATCCCGGCACAGGGGGCGGCACCGGTACTGGTACCAATACCGGTGGTCCAGGTACGGGTTCTCCCGATTTGCCGGCGATTGATCAGGTTCTGCGCCGTGGCATGGAGAATGAACAGGTCAAAACCCTGCAGTATCTGCTGCGCGAAGCGGGCTACGATCTGGAGCTCGATGGTGATTTCGGGCGATCTACGGAAGCTGCGGTGCGGGACTTCCAGAAGAAGAACAAGATCACGGTTGATGGGCGCGCCGGTCCCCAAACCATTGAGGCCCTTACAAGCTAAGCACTTCGTGGTAGCGCCGGGGCATGCGCAGTTCGCCTGCGCATGCCCCGGCGCGAAGGTGCTATCCATGGCGCTGATGGTGCTCGTCACACAATAAGCGCTTTCTCGACGTAGTTCGCACCCCAGCAGGGCGATGCAACCGTGACAGGCTTGGTAACGGCTGTCCGGGGACTTTGTCTTGTCGAGGGATCTCAGTAACGGGAGGCAGCGCGGTGTTTTCGCGTCATTCAGAACGAGTTTCTAATCAACCGGGGCCGGATGCGGGACGTAGTGCGACACCGGTGCCGCCAGCGGCGGCCGAGGCCGGGCGGCAGATACCGCAAGGTTCGGGGGGCCACAGCAATGGCGGGAGCGAAGCCGTCGCCAATGCGCAAAAGCCGCCGCCGCTGAATAGTGGCGGTATGACGAAATCGGTCATTGGACGTGATCTCATGATCATCGGCTCCGGGCTCAAGATCGTTTCCAAGGGGCTTTTGCAGGTCGATGGCGAGGTTCAGGGGGATGTGATCGGGCTGAAAGTCGTCATCGGGACCAGCGGCAAGGTGACGGGCCTCGTCAACGCTGAGGAAATCCTGGTTCAGGGGGCCGTATTCGGCACCATTCGCGCCGTCGACGTGAAGCTTGCGTCGTCATCGGTGGTGGAAGGCGATCTTTATCATCAGTCGCTTGCGCTGGAGCAAGGCTCGGTCTTCGAAGGGCGCTCGCGCCGTGTCAACGCCCGGGAGGACCTGGTGCCTGATCTTGCCAATCTCACGACGACCACTGACGTGAGCTGAAGATATTGCGGAGGCCGCCGAGTGTGGCGGCCTCGGGGCGGTCTCCCGGGGTAGCGGCTGCCTCCGCCTGGCGCGATAACGCGTGGCGTTGGCTTGCCCGGAAAATCAATCAGAGATTTACAGCGTCTGCGTTGCCGCCACAGATGATGGCACAGACCGTGCTGCCGGGGCGGGGACGGATGCGGCCGCTGGTGAGGGCGGCGAGGCTTGTTGCGCCGCCGGGTTCGGCGAGGATGCGATGGGTCTGCCAGAGCTGCGACTGGGCAGCGCGAATGTCTTGATCGCTGACAGTGAGCGCGGTCACGCCATTCTCGCGCAGAATTTCATAGTTCAATGAACCGATGCGACGCGCGCCAAGGGAGTCGGCTGCGATGCCGCTCACCTCGACGTCGACGAGTTGACCGGCGGCAAGTGCGGCGTTGAGCGCGGAGGCGTTTTCCGGTTCGATCCCGATCACCGATGTCGTCGGGCCGAACCAGGCCGATACGCCGCTGATCAAGCCGCCGCCGCCGACGGCGACAAGAACCTGGTCCAGATCCACCGCTTCGGCTTGCATCTGCTGGTCAATCTCGCGGCCGATCGTTGCCTGGCCAAGGATGGTTTCCTGCTGGTCGTAGGCGTGAATATTCAGGGCGCCGGTTCGGGCGCAATGGGTGAGGCAGTTTTCGAGTGCGTCGGCGTAGTGAGCGCCGTCGACGATGAGCTGTGCACCGGTGGCGGCGATGCGGCGCGTTTTGGCAGGGTCGGAGATTTTGGGAACGAAGATGGCGGCGGGAATGTTAAGGCGGGTTGCAGCATCGGCGACGGCGGCGCCATGATTGCCGCCGGAAGCGGCCGCGACGCCAGCTGGTGGAATTGATCTCAGATTGAGGTTGGCGGCCGCTCCGCGCGCCTTGAAAGAGCCTGAGCGCTGAAACAACTCCAGTTTCAGAAAAAGGCGGAAGCCGTTTTCCAATCCGAAGTCTGCCGGAGCAACTTCAAACATCGGGGTTCGGCGGATCGATGGTGCGATGCGCTGGTGCAACCGTTCAATGTCGGCGGTTAGGTTCATTTTTCCTCAAATGGAGGCGTCGGTTGCGGTCTTGGTTGGCAACTTGCTTTGCTTTGCGTCGTGCCGTGAGGCGCTTGTCTGCAAGTCTAAGCGATGGTGCCAATTGGCGCTACGTGTTGCTTCTCGCTCCGACAACTTTCCTTTCGGAGAGGCGGCCGGAGAGGCGGCATGGGTTCTGTGCTGCGATCTTCCGTTCGCGCGATCACCTGGCTGGGCGGTTTGTCGAAATGACTTTTTTGTGAGGGTCGACCGCGATCGCGTTGGAACAAAACTATATCGCTTTCTGGAGCGCTTTCCGCGCCCTGGTTGCTTCGGGCTTTGCAATGTATTCAGGGTCGTTATTTTCAGTGTTGAGATATGTTTTGTATTTGTTTCTGGGATGATTGGTACTTCGTGACTTGATCCGAAAACTGTTTATCTGCAAGCGGAGCAAATGTTCGGTCGGATGTTGACGAAAGTGTGTGATAAGTTCTCTCTGGGCGTGTATGAAGGCGTGATAGGCTCGGGATTGATAGAAAAATGCCTGGTTGCAAGACCCAAGGGTGTCGAGGCGCGTATAGGTTTTGCCAATTCGCAAGGGCTGGTGTAAATATTTACGAAACCATTTAGATGTCCAATGTTAGAAATTATCTAAAAATTGAATTAGATAGATAAGATCAGCGGGTATCACGCATCAGTTGGGACGAGGACGGTAGGATGAGACAGATTAATCTGGAAAAGTTGAGCCTGAAGGAGCTTCAGGATCTTGAACTTCGGGTCGAAAAGGCGATCGCTCAGGCGCGCATGAAGGAGCGGGCCGAGTTGAAAGCGGAGATCGAGCAGCTGGTTGCTGACCGGGGTTTCGTGATGAGTGAAATCTTCTCCACCAAGCGTGGTGGTGTCAAAGGCCGGACGGTCGCGGCGAAGTTCGCCAATCCGGACGACCCCAGTCAAACGTGGACGGGCCGCGGCCGTAAGCCGAACTGGCTGGTCGAGAAGATCAAGCAAGGTGCGAGCCTTGATGATTTCGTCCTTTGAGGCGCGTGCCTGAAAGCGTGATCAATCTCGCCTGTTAAGTCCCGCAAGAACGAATGAAGCGAAGGCAGTCAAATGTGCCGGCGGAGGCGTATTTGGCTGTCTTTTCAGTTTTGGGGGGGGCGGAACGCGCTTTTGATGCGCTCTTTCAACTGGCTTTGCGTCAAGGTGAAGTCAGAGGCGATCCAGTCGCTTTCGAGCGCGGATAGCCGCTCACCCAATTCCGGTCCGGGTGACATGCCGAGCGCCAGGAGGTCGTGGCCGGCAATTGGAAACTGCGGTGGCGTCCAGCGTTCGGGCAGATCGAGTTCGTAGGAGATTGCCGCAAGATCGCGGGGGCCAGTGGCGAGACTGGCGCCAATCAAAATTCTGCGGCGGTAGTCGTCTTTTCCAAGCCTATATAGCAGTCGCTTTAGAAGGCTGGTCCGGTTGACGTCCGGGGCAGCCTTTCCGGCCTGTTTTGCCAGGCGAAGCGCATCGGCCCACTGGGCTAGGATACGGGTTTGTTCGTTTGACAGGCGCAGTGCATTGCTGATGCGTTGGGCGTTTTCGTCGACGGCAATGGTGAGGGCTGCGAGGCGCATTGCCGGATGGACCGGTTGGAGGTTCAGTTTTTCTTCCAAAGCTGCGTATCTGGCGAAACGCTCGATTGTCGGGGCAACCGGCAATACTTCGGTCAAGAGGCCGTTTTCGGCCATAATAGCAAGGGTCGGCGCGGCGCCGCAGGCGACGAGCAGGCGGAGCATTTCGTGGCCGATCCGTTCGCGCGACAGGCGCGCCAGGCCGGCACGCTCTGATACACACGCGTCCAGACTTTCAGGCTCGGGGCGGCCTTGTGCGAAACGCGCGAAAAAACGGAAAAAGCGCAGGATGCGCAAATAATCCTCGCGGATGCGTTGATGCGGATCGCCGACGAAGCGGACACGGCGCGCCTGGAGGTCGGGGAGCGCGTCGAGCGGATCAAAGAGCGAGCCATCGGGATTGGCATATAGCGCGTTGATCGTGAAGTCGCGGCGTGCGGCGTCGACGGCCCAATCGTTGGTGAAGGCGACGTCGGCGTGGCGGCCGTCGGTTTCAACGTCGCGGCGCAGTGTTGTGACCTCGTAGGGGGTGGCATCGGCGATGATGGTGATGGTGCCGTGCGCAAGGCCGGTGGGGACGGCGCGAAGACCGGCGGTTTCGGCAAGTTTGACGGTTTCTTGTGGTGGCGCGGTGGTGGCAATGTCGATGTCGGCTGCCTCACCGACTTTGCCGTTGCGTGGATCTGCCGTTTCGTCGTGGGTGAGGGCTGCGAGGAGGCTGTCGCGCACGCAGCCACCGACGGCGCGCGCCTCGTGGCCTGTGGCCGTGAGGGCCTGGAAGACGCGCTGTGTCGATGCGCGCATCAGCCATTCCGCGCCGGATAGTGAGATGTCGGATTTGTCGGCTGCGGCGTTCATCTCAATCGGGCACCGGGTGGGAGAACATGCGGACGGGCTGGAGGCCCGTCCGGGCGCGGGGCTTGGACGCGGGGGCTATTCGAAACGGCCTGGCTGAAGCTTACCATCGACAACGGTCGGGGGAATGTAGCGCTGGCCGGGTTTTCCTTTCTCGGTCTTGTCGGCGTAGAGGGCGATGACGGAGACCATCAGGACAAAGCCGATGACGAAGAGGATGGGAAGGGGGGCGCTATTCAGGGCGGCGGAGAAGGTATTTTTGCGCTCGCTGCCGCGCCGGAGCATGGTGAAGGCCACGTAGAGAAGGGTTGGGGCCAGGAACAAAAGGATGTTCTCGACAATGAGGCGGATCATCCTTCGCGCATCCTCTCATGAAAATTTCGGATCATGCCGGCCGTTGCCCCCCATATATAGTGATCCGCGAACGGCATCGCATAGTAGGTTCGTTGCTGGCCACGCCATTCGCGCTGATGCAACTCGTGATTTGATGGATCGAGCAGAAAATCCAGGGGGACCTCGAAGACGGCGGCAACCTCACGGGTGTCGATTTCGAGGGTGAAGCCGGGGGTGACGAGGCCGACGACGGGCACGATATTGAAGTTGGTGCCGGTGCGATAATTATCGAGGTAGCCGAGGGGTTCGATCCAGCGGGCTTCGAGACCGATTTCCTCGTGTGTCTCGCGGAGCGCTGTTTGTAGCTCATCACGGTCATGGGGTTCGACCTTGCCGCCCGGGAAGGCGATTTGTCCAGCGTGACTTGGCAGGTCGGCAGAACGTTCGGTCAACAGCACGGTGGGGCGATCGTGCAGGACGATCGGAAAGAGCACGGCGGCCTGGCGGGCTGGACGGTCGGCAAGGACATCGGCGTGACGGCCGCCGTCGAGGTCGAAATCACTCTTGGCGCGATTTTCGGCGCGGGCTGGATCGAAAACCTCGATTGAGGGTTCGGCATGAAGCGCGCGCGCTGCCCGCCGGCGCAGTGCTTCAGGGGTGAGCATTCGTGTTGGTTCTCGTCTGTTTGGAGCATGCGCCGATTGCGGCATTACCAGAACGTCGTCCACAAAATAGCGCCTTTAACGGACCGGCTGCAACGATGCGTACGGTGGTTTTCTGATCTTTATGGGCTTTGACGGTGCTGGTCATGATTTGGGCAAGAGGATGTGTGAACATTCGCGTTTATCGAGGTGTGTGCGATTCGGTCATGAACCGCGACAAGACGGTGCGGGAGGCGGGACGGCGTTATTCAAGCCGTTCGACGTTAGGGAATAACAGGTTGTCGATACTCGATCGAGGCAAACGGTTGTTGTTTGTTGGGTTGGCGCTTTTCGCGCTGGCATCGGTTTCGGCTGGCGCGGCGGAAGCGCGGCGGGCTGCGCAGGAGTTTGCAGCAACGCTGGATGGCGGTGAGCGTGAGCGTTTCGAGGCATGGTACAGCGCGCAGGTGTTTTTTGATGCGGCGATGGATGCCTACTGGGACAAGGTCGAGACGAAGCGAAGTGGACGGCGCGCCAAGCGGCGGCGCGGTCAGGCTTTTGCCCACAGTGATTATGTCAAGAACAGTCCGCCCACATATTCCGGTCCGCAGATTTCCGCCTCGCTGCTGACCCGCTGGCGCGCCTTTCGTGATCGCGACAAACCCAAGATGGAGGCGGAAAAGCGCGAGTTGCCGTCCGTCAAGGACTACCTCGCAGCGGCCCGGCGGTATTTCAAGTTCGAGCCTGAGCGGATACCCGAAATCGAATTCAAGCGGCGGTATGCAGCCGAAGCCTTGCGTCTGGGCCTGACCAAGGATCAGATCGTGCGGATCTACGCGCTTGAGACCGGAGGGTATGGGACGGCCGATATGCAGGCGGGCATCCATCCGATTTCCGGGAAGGGGAGGCCGATTTCGAGTGCGCTTGGATATGCGCAGCTGTTGGCGGCAAATTCGATCAATGTGCTCTCGAAGCATGGGCCGGAGTTCGTTGAACGGCTGGGCGCCAAGCTCAGTGCGACGCGCGATGGGCAGCGGCGGGAGCAGCTCAGACACAAGCTTGGCGTCCTGAAGGGGATGGTGAGAACGGCGAAATCCGTGCCCTACAAGTGGTCGCGACACGTCAGTTTCTCGCGCACCTCGCGGGGCATGGCGCTGCACGTGATGAATATGGACGGCGACATTGGTCCGTGGATGCAGGTCGTCAAGATCGCGGACCTGAAACGCATGGCCGCGGACCGGGGGCGGCCGCGCCTGAGTGGGGCGGAGATCGAGCTGATGAACCTGGCCGGGCCGGCGACGGGGCTTGAGATGATGCTTGAGACGGGGCGCGACAAGGCAACGACGAATTTCTTCTCGCGCCGGGCCTACTACCGTAACTCAGTTGTGCGCGGGCGCGATGCCCAGGGGCTTCTCAAGGCGCTCGAGGAGCGGATGCGCGTCAATATCAAGAACAAGGGTGCGCAGGAGTTTCTTGCGGTTTTCGACGAGCTGATCGCGGCGCAACCGCGTCCGCCGCGACCCGTCCTCGCGCCCCGGGCATCGAATGATCCGGCGCCGCTTCCCTTTCAGGGTCCGAACCTCAACGCCCGCTGAGGGCATCGGTATTTCGGCGATCGACACTTTCCATTCGCAGTCAAACTCTGGACGACAAACCCTGTCGGGCAACTGAGGCCGCGCGTGCGGTCGTCAGGTCGAGGTGAGTTCCTTGCGCGGCCCGGTGGAGTCCTGCGCCTCGGCCGTGCCGGGCAGGTGGCCGTCGGGGGCGATGACATCAGGGACGTAGGCCTGGACGGGCTCGGTCGTGGCCTGGTGATCAACCGCGGTTGCGGGTTGTTCGTCGCTGCGCGGGTCAAGGTCGAATACGGCGGGTGTCGTACGCGGCACCATCACGAAATCCTCATGGTGCTTCGCACGGGTGCGGGGGCGGATCGTGATGCGCAGCACAGTGACCACGATGATCAACGCGCAGGAGGCGGATATCGTGGTGAACAGGGCCGCAAAACCAAGCCATTCGACGACGAAGGATGCGATGAGCGGGCCAGAAGCTGCACCAATCGCGTAGACGAAGAGGAGGCCGCTTGAGACGACGACGGCGCGGCGCTTGGGCACGAGGTCGTTGGCGTGGGCGATGGCGAGGGTGTAGATCGGGAAACTGGCGGCGCCGAACAGGATCGAGCAGGCGAATATGAGGGCGAGATTTGTGCTGGTCATCAGGCCGAGGGCGAGACTTGAGAGCATGGCGACGGCCGCGGCGGCAGACATCGCGGGGCGGCGGCCGTAGCGATCGGACAGGCTGCCGATTGGCCATTGCGTGACGGCACCGGCGAGCAGGGCTACGGCGACGAAGCCGGCGCTACCTGCAGCGCTCATGCCGGCGGATTTCGCATAGAGGGGGGCGAGGATCCAGAACGAGCCGGTTGCGAAACCGCTGAGGCCGGCCGCGAAGGTGGCTGCCGGGGAGACGCGAAGCAGCCAGTCGAGGCGCAGCTTGTTGAGCCTTGGCGGGCGGGGTGCGATCGATGTCGTGAGGGCGATGGGGACCGCCGAGAGCGAATAGAGGATGGCGGCGAGGGTGAAGAGCGCCGTGCCATTGATGTCGATAATGCCAACAAGCTGCATGCCGACTGTTTGCAGGGCAAGCTGGATCAGGGTGTAGGCGCCGAGCACGCGGCCACGGGTCGTGGTATCGGATGCCGCGTTGAGCCAACTTTCGATGACGAGCCAGATGCCGGCGCAGCACAGGCCCTGGAGAAGACGGAGCAGCGTCCAGGAGGTGGCATCGATGACCAGCGACTGGGCAAGCGGGGTGACGGTGACGCAGGCGGTGAAGGCCGAGAACGCGCGAATGTGGCCGACCCGGCCGATGATTGCCGGGGTGTACACGCAGCCGATCACGAGGCCCGCGAAATAGGCCGAGCCCATCAGGCCGACGGCAAGGCTCGAAAAGTTGTCAGCGCTCGCCTTCAACGGGACAAGCATGACCAGGATGCCATGGCCCGCCATGACGATGGCGGTGGCCATGAGAAGCGCGGTTACCGGCTTCAGGATACCCGTCATGCCTTGCCTCATTGGTCGGAGGGGCTGTCGTGTTGTCGGAAGGTGCCGGTCTGGGCCGGGCAGAGCCAACGATCGTTCGATACGTTGCGGCGCAATATCTTTTAGTTTGTGCGCGGGATAACGCGGTTTTGCGACGTGCCATAGCCAAAAAGCGACACGCGGGAGCACCGCTGCGTGAAAAGGATGATGATCTATTAATCGGTAAAGCGGCTGCTTTCGGCTTGGCGGTGTTGGAGGCCTCCTATTCCGCTGCCATCGGCACAGGGGCGGGGGCTTCGAGTTCCTTCAGGAGGGCGTCACGGCGCTGGGCTGCGCGTTCGGCGTTGGCAAGCTTGACGTGACCAAAGCCGCGGACTTCGAGGGGGAGGCCGGCCAGCGCAGTCGCCGTTGCATGGGTCGCGGGCGACAGCTTCGTTGCGACCCGGTCGAGGGTGGCTTCGTACTCGGTGATCATGGCGCGCTCCCGGCGACGCTCTTCGGTGCGCCCGAACACGTCCCAAATTGTGCCGCGCAGCTTGCGGCCCTTGGCGAGTTGGCGCAGCAGCGGTGTTGCCCAACCGCCAATGCGGATCTTGCGCGGTTCACCCGTGACCTTGTCCTTCCAGAACCAGGCAAGCAGCGGCGGGGCCATATGATAATTGACGCGGCGCACGCCGTCGAAGTTCTTTGCCACGGCGGCGTCGAAGGCGCCGTCGGTGAAGAGGCGGGCGACTTCGTACTCATCCTTGATGGCGAGCAGCTTGTAGTAGGAGCGCGCAACGGCTTCGGCGAAGCCCGAACGGCCGGCGGCGGTGCTGGCTTCGAGTTTTTTCGCCCATTCAACGCGCTCGCGATACTTCTTGGCCAGTGCCGCGTCCTGGTAGGCGGTCAGGCGTTCGACCCGGTCTGCGATCAGGTCGTCGAGTGATTGTTCGACGGTTGCCGCGGCGGGCTTGGCGGCAGGCTTGGCGATCCGGTCGAGGGCTGCGCGGTCGTGGGCTGCGAGGCGGCCGAAACGGAAGGCGCGCTGGTTCATCTCGATGGCAGCGCCATTGAGGCGGACAGCTTCCTCGATCGCCTCGGCGCCGATCGGGATGAGACCCTGCTGGTAGGCAAAGCCGAGCAGGAACATGTTGGAGGCGATCGAGTTGCCGAACAGGCGGACGGCGTAATCGTGAGCGTCGAACGTGAAGAGACGGCCACCGCGGACGCGCTCGCGGATCGAATCGAGCAGTGCGCTGCCGGGCACCTTGAGGTCCGGGTTCTTGGTGAAATCGCCGGTGATCATCTCATACGTCGACACGATGACGGCGGTGTCGTCGGGGGCGATGGATTCGAGGACCTTGTTGGAGGCCGTCACGACGAGGTCGCCGCCGAGGATGACGTCGGCGCCGCCGACACCGACGCGCAGCGCCTTGATGTCTTCCGCGCGCTCGGCAAACTTCAGGTGGCAGGCAACCGCGCCACCCTTCTGGGCGAGGCCGGTCATGTCGATTGCGCCGAAGCCTTTGCCTTCGATGTGGGCGGCCTGGCCGAGGACAGCGGAGATGGTGACGACACCGGTGCCGCCGACGCCGGTGACGAGCATGGCGTAAGGCTCGCGGATCGATGGCTTTTCGGGCTCAGGCAGGCTGGTGAGCATTTCAGCGACGCCTGCATGCTTGTCGCTCTGCTGTTCTTTCGTCAGCTTTTTCGGCGTGGCGCCGTCGAGGGTGACGAAGCTCGGGCAGAAGCCATTGAGGCAGGAGAAGTCCTTGTTGCAGGCGGACTGGTCGATCTTGCGCTTGCGCCCGAGCGGGGTTTCTTCGGGGATGACGGCGACGCAGTTCGACTTGACGCCGCAGTCGCCGCAGCCTTCGCAGACTTCCGGGTTAATGAAGACGCGCTTGTCGGGATCGGGGAAGAGGCCGCGCTTGCGGCGGCGGCGTTTTTCAGACGCGCAGGTCTGGTCGTAGATGAGGACGGTGACGCCGGGGATCTGGGCGAGGTCTTTCTGGACCGTCATCAGGTCGCGGCGGTGGTGGACCTTGATGCCCGGGGGGATGCCGGCGTCGGCGTCGTATTTTTCCGGTTCGTCGGTGACGATTTCGACTTTTTTGACGCCTTCGCCAAGGACCTGGGCGGCCATCTGGCCGACAGTCAGGCCGCCGTCGAGGGACTGGCCGCCGGTCATGGCGACGGCGTCATTATAGAGGAGCTTGTAGGTGACGTTTGTGCCGGATGCGACAGCGGCGCGGATCGCGAGTGAGCCGGAGTGGATGTAGGTGCCGTCGCCGAGGTTCTGGAAGACGTGGGAAGTTGTCGAGAACGGGGCTTCGCCGATCCAGTTGGCGCCTTCACCGCCCATGTGGGTGAAGCCCAGCGTGTTGCGGTCCATCCACTGGGACATGAAGTGGCAGCCGATGCCGGCATAGGCGCGGGAACCTTCGGGGACGCGGGTCGAGGTCGAATGCGGGCAGCCGGCGCAGAAATAGGGTGTGCGCAGGAAGGCTTCAGGAGTCGTCGGTTTGTTGCCGGTCAGGCGTTTGAGTTCGCTGACATGGTCTGCGACCGCCTTGCCGCCGAGTTCGCGGCGGATCAGGCGCTCGCCAAGCGCGGTCGCGACCTGGATCGCGTCGAGGGCGCCTTTTTCCTGGAACAGCGTGGCGCCGTTTTCATCGCGCTTGCCGATGACGGTGGGGCGCAGGTCGGTGTTGAAGAGGATTTCCTTGATCTGGGATTCGATCAGGGCGCGCTTTTCCTCGACGACAATGATGAGGTCGAGGTCGCGGGCGAACTTGTGGATGACATCAGGTTCGAGCGGCCAGGGCATGCCGATCTTCAGGATGCGCAGGCCGATTTCGTTGGCTTTGACTTCGTCGATGCCGAGGCTGTCGAGCGCTTCGCGGACGTCGAGGTAGCTCTTGCCGGTCGACACGATGCCGATCTTCGCGTTGGGGCCGCCTGAGGTAATGATCCGGTTGATGTCGTTGAGGCGGGTGAAGGCCTTGATGGCATCGATCTTATAATCGAAGAGGCGGGCTTCCTTTTCGAGGGCGTGCTCGTCGATGCGGATGTTGAGGCCGCCGTCGGGCAAGGGAAACGCGTCTGTGTCGGGCAGGACGGCTTTGACGCGATCGGGGCTGCCGTCAACGGTGGCGGTCGATTCGATGTTGTCCTTGACGCACTTGAGGCCGACCCAGCAGCCGGCGTAGCGCGAGAGCGCATAGCCAAGCAGGCCGAAGTCGAGGATCTCCTGGACGCCGGCCGGATTGAGGACCGGGATCATGGCGTCCATGAAGGCGAATTCGGATTGGTGGGCGGTGGTCGAACTCTCGCACGTGTGGTCATCGCCCATGAGGGCCAGGACGCCGCCGTTCTGCGAGGTGCCGGCGTGGTTGGCGTGGCGGAAGACGTCGCCGGCGCGATCGACGCCGGGGCCCTTGCCGTACCAGAGGCCGAAGACGCCGTCGTATTTGCCTTCGCCGCGCAGTTCGGCCTGTTGGCTGCCCCAGATGGCGGTGGCGGCGAGGTCCTCGTTGAGGCCCGGCTGGAATTTGATGTCGTTCTTCTCGAGCAGCGGGCCGACGCGCTGAAGAGCGGCTTCGAGCGTGGCAATCGGGGAGCCACGATAGCCCGAGACATAGCCGGCCGTGTTCAGGCCTGACTGGCGGTCGCGCTGCTTCTGCATCAGGAGGAGGCGGACGACGGCCTGGGTGCCGGTCAGGATCTGGCGCTGTTCACCGAGATCGAACTTATCCTCGAGGCTGACGACGTGTTTGACCATGATGGATTCCTGGGCTCAGCGTGGCAACGCAAGCGTAGTCGGGGGCGGTCGGGTAAGTGCGGCTGGCGCGGACAGGTTATGCGCCACCGGGCGGCGCGTGGACCTGGAGATGGCAGTGGGCAGCACGGATGCTCGGGTGTTCATGGGGACAAGATAGGACATTCCACTGCCATTCGAAAGCTGGAGGGCGACGATAGAGCAAATATTCTCGCCGTGATCCTATGGTCCCGCCGGCCTGAGGCGGGGGGCGGTGGAATGCAAAAAGCCCCGCTTGTGCGAGGCTTTTCACGAAACCTGATCGTCTTGCGAGCGTTTCGATGGTGCACGTGCGGACGAGCTTCCTGGCCGCCGCGGGCAACATGCTCGCTCAGCACTCAAACGAGAGCGGCGACCTTATCGGCCTTCTGGGCCAGCAGGTAATAGAAGGTCACGCGGTCTTTGCGCTGGTCTGCCTTCATCGTCTCGCAGACGTCGCCGATCATTTTGTCGAGTTCTGCGTCGGCATGGTCGAGGCCGAGTTTTTTCTTGCACCAGCTGTCACGGACGCGGGCCAGTTCGTCCTTGGACGAACAGGAGACGAGCGAGGCGTCACGGCTGCGCAGTGCAATGCCGAGGTGTTTGACGATCCCGGCAACCGCAGCTTCGTTGCAGTCGGGTACGTATTTTTTCACTTTGTCTAGGTATTCGGACATTTGCGAACCTCCAGGGCTTCAGGTTTTATTTTGAGCCAGCGTGAGCGCCCAATCGTGGGAGGCGGGTGGCGTCCGGCTCGATTTACTTGTTCGACCTTATACTTGGCCTTTCTCTGTCCGTGCAAATACTAACGATTCGGCGCTTCAAGCGAATCCGGCGCGGATCGAAACGATCAGGACCGGTGAGGCCGGCGCCGTCAAGCGGTATGCGGTTGCGGGACGGACCCGGGAAAGGTCTGACCGGTCAGTTGCTGGTGTACCGCCCGATACGCGGACCACGCAGGCGCAAGGCGCGGGTCGCGGGCGATAACGTCTGTGATGACATCCACAGCGACATGATCAATGGCCAAGCGCGCGGCTTCGGGAAGGGGCCTTTGCGTGACGGTGCCGGCTTGGATCAAAGTCGGCACGACGGCCTGATGGTGATGTGCGGCAACGGATACCGCTTCGTGCAGTGCGGCGCGCGCGGTGGCTTCGATCAGCGCCTGCGTCGATGGGGCAAGACTGCTCCAGGCTGATGCTGAAAGGACGAGTGTCACGGCCTGGCCGCTCATATGGAGGCTGTCTGAGTAAAAGTGGCCGAGGCCCAGGGCGCGGGCATCGCGCAGCGCACAGGCGGGATCGGCGGGGAACTCGTGTGTGCGGCCCGAGGTATCGATGCCGCCATCGCCATAGCGCGCGCGGATCTGGTCCGAAACGATCTGGCCGAGGCTGCTCGATGTCATTCGTGTCGTTGCGAAATCGCGAAGGTTGGTGATGTCGCGGTTGGCCCAAAGGCCGGGGCGGTGGCCGGTGTGGCCGGCGAGCAGGATTTTGACCTCATGGGCGGCTGCAACGGCATCCAGGTGCATCGTGGCGCCGTGGATGGCGTGCCAGGCGAGGAGATGTTCGGGGGGCAGGCCGAAGGTGCCGGGAAGACCGGTGAAGAGGGCGAGGCCCGGATCTGCCAGGAGGTCCGGGGCGATGGCGAAGGCGGCGTCAATCCGGCCAGTGCGCAGGTGGTGGGCGATGGCAGCGGAATCTGCTGAGGCCTCATCCCAGGCGACTGTGATTGCGCCATCGCTTGCAGCGGTGAGCTGCGCCATGAGGCGTTCTGCCTGATCGCGCAACAAGGGGATTGTTGGCCGGGCAAAGCGCCAGCGGTGCCGGGCCGGTGAGGTCTGGCCCTTGCCGACGACTGGCTCATCCGCCTGCGCATTCGGTGGGAAGGTCGCTGCGACCGCCGCGCTCGCGGGAAGCGCGGCTGCGGCGGTCGAAGACTTAAGGAAGGTTCGGCGATCCATCACGGCCGCTCCTTCAGAATCCAACGGGGCTCTCGCCCCTGAGATTTGGGTACCAAGCAGATACGTCCGCTTTGTGACAGACGCCCTGTCGGAGGGATGTGCCTTGGGGACGTGGGAGCGAATTGGGCAACACAGTTAACCTGCCGGGACAAAGCTGTCTAAGCGCTAATGGCGGCTCATGGCGCGAGACTATGGCCATTTTACCGCCGGTGGCATGCTCGACAGGATCGAATCGACGTTGCCGCCGGTTTTCAGACCGAACAGGGTGCCGCGGTCGTAAAGCAGGTTGAATTCGACGTAGCGGCCACGGCGGACGAGTTGCTCGTCGCGCTGGGCGTCGGTCCAGCTTTTTTCCCAGTTGGCGCGGACGATCTCAGGATAGACGCGGGCGAAGGCGCGGCCGACGTCCTGGGTGAAGGCCAATGCCGCGGGCCAGCCGCCAGCGGTCTCGTCGGGGGTGAGGTAGTCGTAGAAGATGCCGCCGATACCGCGCATCTCGGCGCGGTGGGGGAGATAGAAGTATTCGTCGCACCATTCCTTGTAGCGGGGGTAGTCGGCGATGGCGTGGGCGGTGCAGGCCTGTTCCAACGCCTGGTGGAAGGCTTTTGAATCGGGGTCTTCCTGGGTGCGGCGGGCGTCGAGGACGGGGGTGAGGTCGGCGCCGCCGCCAAACCACCATTTGGTGGTTGCAACCATGCGCGTGTTCATGTGAACGGTCGGCACGTTCGGGTTCCAGGGATGGGCGATCAGGGAAATGCCGGAGGCCCAGAAGCGGGGATCTTCCTCGGCGCCGGGGATATTGGCCTGGAATTCCTTGGCAAATTCGCCGTAGACGGTGGAGGTGTGGACGCCGACCTTCTCGAAGATGCGGCCCTTCATGATGCTCATCGTGCCGCCGCCGCCGGGTTTGCCGGTGGCTTTGTCTGTCCGCTCCCAGGGCGTGCGCTCGAAGCAGCCGATATCGTCGACGGCACGCATGGCGCCGGCTGGTAGATCGGCTTCGAGACTTTCGAAGCTGGCCGTGATCTGGTCACGGAGTTGTTCGAACCAGGTGCGGGCCGTTTCTTTTTGTTCGTCGAGCATACGGTGTCTTTCGCAAGTGTGGTCGCGTATCAGGGAGTGGAGAAGCCCTGCCATTTGTGCAGCGGTGCTGGATGTTTGCAACCATCGTCGCCACGTATGCGAGAAATGCAAGCCCCCGGCTGGCGCCTTACAGGGCGCGCGATCGTTCGATGTCGCAGGGCCTGGAGCCGCACTCTCAATAACTGTATTCCGGCAATGTCTGTATTCCGGCTAATTCCGCGGCGCGTCCGGCGGTAGAGGAGCCCTAGTCGTGTTGAAGTTCACCTTGATGCCGCTGTTTCACTGGTTCGAAACGCGCAACGAAGTTTTTGCGCCAGAACAACCGGAACGTCCGCCTGCGGATTTCTGGGGGTTCATCCGTTATTTCGCGTGGCCGTTCCGTTGGATGATCGCCGGATGCGCATTGGCGGGTGGTCTGCTTGCGTTTCTCGAGGTGCTGCTTTTTTCCTATGTCGGCACGCTGGTCGACTGGCTGCAGACAGCAAATCCGGAGACGTTCTGGTCCGATCACGCGTTGAGCCTGTTTGGCATGGCGTTCGTCGTTCTGGTCGTCATGCCGCTTGCGAGCCTGATGGCCGAGACATTCGGCAACCAGGGCTTGATGGGCAATTTTGCGATGCGCAACCGGTGGCAGGCGCACCGCTATCTGCTGCGCCAGTCGATGGGTTTCTTTCAGAACGATTTCGCGGGCCGAATTGCAACCAAGGTGATGCAGAGTTCGGTCGGCGTGCGTGATGTCGTCTTGAAGTTCGCCGAGATCCTCAACTACGTGATTGTCTACTTCCTGGCGGCGCTGGTGCTGTTTGCGGCCAGCGACATCAGGCTGACGGCGCCGCTTATTGCGTGGCTCGCAGCATATGTCGTGGCGCTTTGGTATTTCGTGCCGCGGCTGGGCCAGATCTCGATGGAGCAGGCGGATGTGCGCTCGATGGTGACCGGGCGGATTGTGGACAGCTACACCAACATTCCCACCGTCAAGATGTTCGCGCATGCCGACCGGGAGGACGCCTACGCCAAGGAGGGGATGGTCCCGTTCCTGGATAACGTCCATCGCCAGATGCGGATGGTGACGCTGCTCACGCTCACCTTGAATATCCTGAATGGATTGCTGGTGTTTTCGGTCGGTGCGCTGTCGATCTGGCTCTGGTCGATCAGTGCGGTGACGACAGGCGGCATTGCGGTTGCGATCGGGCTGGTGCTGCGCATGAAGGGCATGGCGCACTGGATCATGTGGGAGGTGGCGCGGCTGTTCGAGAATATCGGGGTTGTCCGGGACGGGATCGAGACGATCGCGCGGGAACGCGATGTGGTCGATGCGCCGGGGGCCAAGCGGCTTTCGAAACCGAAGGGCGACATCGTCCTCGAGAACATCGCGTTCAACTATGGCCGGGAACAGGGCGAGCAGCGGCTGCGCGTGATCAAGGACCTGTCGCTCGACATCAAGGCGGGGGAGAAGGTCGGTCTCGTCGGGCGCTCGGGGGCGGGCAAGTCGACGCTGGTCAACCTACTGCTGCGTTTTTACGACCTTGAGAGCGGGCGCATCCTGATCGATGGCCACGACATCGCGACCGTCACGCAGGAGAGTTTGCGCGAGCAGATCGCCATGGTGACGCAGGATACCTCGCTGCTGCATCGTTCGGTGCGCGACAACATCCTTTATGGGCGGCCCGATGCCGGGCCGGCGGCGGCAGAGGCGGCGGCGCGGAAGGCGCATGCGCACGATTTCATTGTCGATCTCGAGGATTCCAAGGGGCGCCGGGGGTATGACGCGCACGTCGGCGAGCGGGGCGTCAAGTTGTCGGGCGGCCAGCGTCAGCGGATCGCGATTGCGCGCGTATTGTTGAAGAATGCACCGATCCTGATCCTCGACGAGGCAACGAGTGCGCTTGATTCAGAGGTTGAGGCCGCGATCCAGGAGCAGCTCTACAACCTGATGGAAGGCAAGACCGTGATCGCGATCGCGCATCGCCTCTCGACGATCGCGGAGATGGACCGGCTCGTCGTGATGGATGAGGGGCGGATTATCGAACAGGGCACGCATGCCTCGCTACTCGAACAGGGCGGGCTTTATGCGAGCCTGTGGACGCGGCAGTCGGGCGGGTTTCTGCTGGCGGAAGAGGCTGCGGCCTAAGGGCTTGTCCGGTCACCACCGAAGCCTGTTGTCTGTCGCAGGGCCTCGCTGGTCACCATGGCGGCTGCGATGGCGACATTCAGGGACCGTGCGCCCGGTGTCATGGGGATTTTCACGCGGGCATCGCAGGCTGCGTGGACGTCGTCGGGCAGACCGGACAATTCGCGGCCGAGGAGCAGAGTGTCGGCGGGCTGGAAGGCAAAATCCACATAAGATAGTTCGGCCTTGGTTGTCAGGGCGATCAGGCGGCCGGATGGGTTCAGCTCGCGGGCAGACCTAAACGCGGCCCACGAATCGTGGCGGGTGAGGTCGAGGTGGTCGATGTAGTCCATCACCGCGCGGCGTAAGGCCTTGTCGGACAGATCAAATCCGGCAGGGCGAATGATATCTACCGGGACGCCAAGGCAGGCCGCCATGCGCAGAATGGTGCCGGTGTTCTGGGGAATGTCGGGCTGATAGAGGGCGAGACGCATCGGTTTTCCCGCGGGATTTAACGTTGTGTCGAGCGAATCGGGCCGGCAAAGCCGACGCCGCCAGGGCTTTGTGGGGCCACCGTGCGCCAAATTGCCTATGCGATCAGCTCAATTGCTGCCTTGAGGGCAAGCGCGAAGAATGCCAGAAGATGCTCAACGTGTGTGCAAAGAGGCACTTTTCACGACTTTTGTGCGGCGATTTGACCGACGACGGCGACAATTGTCGTCCGGGCGAATAGGCGCATATCGTGGATAGAGCCGCACAAACTTGCTCTTGATCGTTTCTGACGCTGTTTTGTGACAGCGCCTCATTTTCGTAGGAGGGGTCTTTGGCTTCTGACGCTGACGAACCATCACGCCGCGACTTCCTGACGCTTGCCGGGCCGACATTCCTTGCGGTTGGCGGCGCGATGACGCTGTGGCCGTTCATTCACCAGATGAACCCCGATGCCGGTGCGCTGGCGCTGGCGTCGACGGAAGTGGACATCTCGCCGGTCGAGGAAGGTCAGGCGATCACTGTGATGTGGCGCGGCAAGCCTGTCTTCATTCGCCACCGCACGGCGAAAGAGGTGGAGGAGGCGCGGGAGGTGAACGTTGCTGACCTGCCCGATCCGCAAACCGATTCAGATCGTACCAAAAGCGGTCACGAACAGTGGCTCGTCATGGTCGGCATCTGTACGCACCTCGGCTGCATCCCGAAGGGACAAGCGGTTGGTGACGTAAAAGGCGAGTATGACGGCTGGTTCTGCCCGTGCCATGGATCGCATTATGATTCTGCCGGTCGCATCCGGAAAGGTCCGGCGCCGCGGAACCTCGAAGTGCCGCCCTATGAGTTCGTGTCCGACACGTTGATCAAGATCGGCTGACAAGGCCTGCCGGAGTGCCAAGGGAGACGCAGCAGCGATGAGTTCGCACGAAGATACCTTTGAGGCGAAGGGGCGCATTTCCAAGTGGATGGACGAGCGTCTGCCCATCCAGCGGATGATGCACAACCAGTTCGTCGATTTTCCGACGCCGCGCAATCTCAACTACATGTGGACGTTTGGCGGGATTTTGACGTTCTGCCTCGTTGCGCAGATTGTTACGGGCATCGTGCTTGCGATGCATTACGTGCCGTCGGCCGAGCAGGCGTTTGATAGTGTTCAGCACATCAAGCGCAACGTGAACTATGGCTGGATGATCCAACCGATGCATGCCATCGGGGCGTCGATGTTCTTCATCGCGGTCTACATCCACATGTTCCGCGGCATTTACTACGGGTCTTACAAGGCACCGCGGGAGGTCCTTTGGATCCTCGGCGTGTTGATCTTCCTGGTGATGATGGCGACGGCGTTCCTCGGCTACACGCTGCCTTGGGGGCAGATGAGCTTCTGGGGCGTCACGGTCATCACCAACCTGTTCTCGTCGCTGGATGAGCTTATTCCAGGCCTTGGCACAGCGGTTGTGACGTGGCTGTGGGGTGGTTATTCGGTGTCGGGAGCGACGCTCAACCGCTTCTTCTCGCTGCACTACCTGCTGCCGTTCGTGATCTTCGGTCTGGTCATTCTGCACATCTGGGCGCTGCACGTTGCCGGACAGAACAACCCGACCGGGCTCGATGTGAAGTCGAAGTCCGATACGGTGCCGATGAGCCCTTACGCAATTTCGAAAGACATGTTCGCGCTTGGCGTGTTCCTGATCCTGTTTGCGTGGTTCCTGTTCTTCCTGCCTGACTATCTCGGACACGCCGACAACTCGATCCCGGCAAATCCGCTCGTGACGCCGGCGCATATCGTGCCCGAATGGTACTTCCTGCCGTTCTACGCGATCCTGCGGGCGGTTCCCTCCAAGCTTGGCGGGGTCGTGCTGATGTTTGCCGCGGTCGGTATCCTTGCCTTCCTGCCGTGGCTCGACACGTCGCGGGTTCGCTCGGCGCGTTACCGGCCCTACTTCAAGTGGTTCTTCTGGCTGTTCGTGATTTCGTGCCTGGCACTCGGTTATCTGGGCGCCAAGCCGGCGGAAGGGGCGTATGTGCTTTGGACGCGGGTGTTCACTGTCTACTACTTCGCGTTCTTCCTCCTCGTGATGCCGTTCTTGTCACTCTGGGAGACACCGACGCGAATGCCGGGGTCGATCAGTGAGGCGGTGCTCGGCAAGGATGGGCACTCCACTGCGCACGGCGGCGGTCAACCAGCCGGCGCCCCAGCCCAGTCCGAGAAGCGATAGCGGCCACATGGAGCGGAACAGTTCGATGATGAAATCACGCCTTTTCGTCCTGCCTGCGGTTGCAATGATGGCGATGCTCGGTTTGTCGAGCGCGGCATCCGCGGCGGGTGGGGATATTGAGATCAAGCGTCAGCAATGGTCGTTTGGCGGGATCTTCGGGACCTATGACCCGCAACAGTTGCGGCGCGGTTTCGGGATCTACAAGGAAGTCTGTGCCTCGTGCCACGGCCTCAATCGCATTGCCTTCCGCAATCTGATGGAGCCGGGTGGTCCGGCGTTCGGCGAGGAGGAGGTCAAGGCGCTTGCTGCGACCTACGAAGTCAACGCCCTGCCTGACGAGAGTGGTGAGGTGAAGAAGCGTCCCGGCATTCTGGCCGACAGGTTCCCACCGCTTTATGCGAATGAGCAGGAAGCCCGCTCTATTCACAACGGTGCGTTGCCGCCGGATCTATCCTTGATCACGGAAGCGCGTGGCGTGGCCTACATCGGATCCTGGTACATGCATCCGTTCCATATGCTCAAAGACATTATGACGGGTTATCAGGAAGGGGGCGCGGATTATCTCTTTGCGCTGCTGACCGGTTACCGGGAAGAACCGCCGGAGGGCAAGGAAGTTGGACCAGGTATGTACTGGAACGATGCCTATCCCGGACACCAGATTGCGATGGCGCCGCCGTTGATTGCCGATTCCGGTTTCTATAACGACGGTACGCCCGAGACGGCTGAACAATATGCCAGGGATGTCTCCGCGTTTCTGGCGTGGGCCGGTGATCCTTCGCTCAACCAGCGCAAGAGCACGGGTTGGGTTGCGATCCTGTTCCTCATCATCACGTCGTTACTGCTTTACATCTCGAAGCGGCGGATTTGGGCTGGCGCTCACTAGGGTGCCGCGTTGCCCGATCAATGCATCGCGCGGTGGTTGATCAAAGACTGACGCAATTTAAGGAAGAGGCCTCGACTGCGAGGCCTTTTTCGTTTGTCATGAGTGATTGAGGCAGGCTGCGGCGCATCGGCCGTGGTGCACAAGGAGTGAGGTTGAATGACGGACACGGTTCTCGGCTTCATCGGTGGCAGTGGGCTCTATGATCTGCCGGGGCTGGAAAACCCCGAGTGGCGGACGATCGAGACGCCATGGGGGATGCCCTCCGACGAGATCCTGTTTGCCGAAATCGCGGGGCTGCCGATCCGCTTTCTGCCGCGGCATGGGCGCGGCCATCCGATTGCGCCCTCGGAGATCAATTTCCGCGCGAACATCGATGCGCTGAAGCGGGCGGGCGTCACGGATCTTGTTTCGATCTCGGCGTGCGGGTCGTTTCGTGAGCATCTTGCGCCGGGTATGTTCGTGATTGTCGACCAGTTTATTGATCGCACGAGTGGCCTGCGTGATCGGTCGTTCTTCGGGACCGGTTTGGTGGCGCATGTCTCGCTGGCCGATCCGATCAGTCCGCTGCTGGCCGGCGAGATCGAGACGGCGCTTGGCGCGGCGGATGTTCCGTTCCAGCGCGGCGGCACTTATCTCACCATCGAGGGGCCGCAGTTTTCGACGCGGGCGGAAAGCTTTCTCTACAAGTCGTGGAACTGCGATGTCATTGGCATGACGAACATGCCGGAGGCGCGCCTCGCGCGGGAAGCGGAGATTTGCTACGCGACGGTTGCGATGGTGACCGACTATGACTGCTGGCATGAGGACCATGCGGAAGTGGACGTGGCCTCGGTGCTCGAGGTGATGAAGGACAACACCAAGAAGGCGCAGCGCATGGTGCTGGAATTGGCGAAGGCCTTTCCGCGCCAGCATCCGGCATGTCCCATCGGATCCGACCGGGCGCTCGATGTCGCACTGATTACGGCGCCCGACAAGCGTGATCCCGCACTGATCGCGAAGCTGGATGCCGTCGCGGGGCGGGTCCTCAAGGGTTGAAATCAACCGGTCGAGACAACAGGTTAACCGGCATGGCTGCTCCAATCCTCACACAAGGCGTTCATCATATCACTCTGATGGGTGCGGATCGTCAGACGTCGATTGATTTCTGGCAGGGCATTCTCGGGATGCCGTTCGTTTTCGAACAACCCAATCTCGACGATGCGGCGCAGTCCCACCTCTATTTCGATCCTGGTGACGGGCGGCTGATCACGATCTTCACGCGAGAGGATTGGCCGCGCGATGACCGGCCCAATCCGACCGCGCCGGGCAACGTTCATCATATTGCGTTCAATGTGTCGCGGGCGATGTATACCGAAGCCAGCGAGCGGTTGAATACCGCAGGGTTCGCGAATTCAGGCGAGGTCGATCGGGGGTTCATGGATTCGCTCTATTTCCGGGATCCGCTTGGTCATCTTTTTGAACTTGCCTGCTATAAATTCGAGCCGCCCCGTGGCTATACTCACAGCGATGTTCTGGCAGAGGCGCACCGTATCCGGGTTGCGCGCGAGGCTCACAATATTGAGGATCGCGATCTGGCCGATGCGTTGATTGTGCTTGCGGACGGACGCTGAAACTCAGGCTGGGTTTCGTCGGCGTCGCGGCTTAGCGGAGACAGGCCATCCTTTGAAATCGAACGCTATTGTGCGTTGCATACCCGGCCACGGGACAATATCGAGGTGAGTTGAAATGCAAGACATCGCCAGCCAGGGTGCGGCAGACAATACCGGCGCCGCCGTCGATCCCGATGGCCTTTTGGAGTATTCGGTGGTCTTCACCGACCGATCGCTCAACCACATGTCGGCGGCCTTCCAGGAGGTGATGCGCGATATTTCCGGGACGCTTGACCAAGGTCTACGGCGCCGAGTGCATGGCGATTGTGCCCGGTGGCGGGACGTTCGGCATGGAAGCGGTTGCGCGTCAGCTCGGCACGGGCAAAACGTGCATGGTGCTGAGGAATGGCTGGTTCAGCTATCGTTGGTCGCAGATCTTCGAGGCTGGCAACATTGCAGCCAACGAGATCGTGTTGATGGCGCAGCAAGTGTCGGGTGACAACCAGGCCGCGTTCGAACCAGCGCCGATTGGCGAGGTGGTGGCCGCGATCCGCGAGTCGAAACCGGATGTGGTGTTTGCGCCGCACGTTGAGACCTCGGCGGGCGTGATGCTGCCGGACGATTATATCCGGGAGGTTGGCGCGGCTGTGCGGGAGGTGGGCGGCCTGTTCGTTCTCGATTGCATCGCATCGGGCACGGTTTGGGTCGACATGGCGGATTGCAACGTCGACGTCTTGATTTCGGCACCGCAGAAGGGCTGGAGCGCATCGCCATGCGGGGCCCTGGTGATGATGAACGGCCGTGCGCGCGAGGCAGTCGCCAATTCCAAGAGCACGAGCTTTGCTGGTGATCTCAAGAAGTGGGCGGAGATCATGGATGCCTATACGGGGGGCGGACATGCGTATCACGCGACGATGCCAACGGATGCGCTCGTCAAGTTTCACGCGACGATGAAAGAATCGGAGGCCTATGGTTTCGATCGGCTCAAGGCCGACCAGATCGAGCTTGGCGCCCGGGTTCGCGCGCTGCTGGCCAAGCACGGCTTCCGGAGCGTGGCGGCAGCAGGTTTCGAGGCGCCCGGGGTGGTGGTTTGCTACACGGATGATGCAGGCATGCAGTCGGGCAAGAAGTTCGCCCAGATCGGTCTGCAAACGGCGGCCGGCGTTCCGCTGATGGTTGGGGAGCCGGACGGGTTCAGTACGTTCCGGATCGGTCTGTTCGGCCTCGATAAGCTGCAGAATATCGACCGGACCGTTCAGCGTCTTGAAAGCGCGCTGAATGAGATCGCCTGAGACGACCAATCAGTTGTTCTTGCAAGCAGCCCGCGTTCGCGCGGGCTGTTTTTGTTTGTGGGGGGGATGCGACGTGGGCGCCTGCCGGGATCAGTTCGGCATGCGGATCAGGATTTGCATCTTTATGAGGTCGGGGAAGGTGGCGGTCAGCGCTTCGCCGGCGAGCCAGAGGAGGACGAGGAGGAGGATGAGGGCGGGGATCGCTGCGATGACGGCCTTCAGGAAGAAGGCGGAGAGATGCAGGAAGGGGACGTCGAGACGGGTGACGATTGCCGGTGAGGCGCCGATCGTGTCGTTGCGCGCGTGGAGCGGGCTGACCGCTTCGGCACGCATGGTCGAAGGTATCGAGGCGATCGGTTCTGGTCGGGGCGGCTCTGTTGCGAGCGCGGAGCCAAGCACGGGGCCGCGGGGCTCCCTTTTTGGCGTCTCGGTTGCTGCTGCCGCCTCGCGCGCCTGGCGGGCGCGGCTTTCGTGTTCGCGGCGGAGGGTGCGGGGCAGGTCATCATCGAAATCGGCTGTTGCGACGTTCGAGAATTTCGGTTCGGCCATGATGCGCAACTCCTTGGGAGCAGGTTCATTTCAGGTGGGCGGCAATCCAGGACAGCCATGTATGCGGGCATTGTCCTGGCGCGCTGCGTTTGTCGGCGAATTCCGTCCGGTTCCGTCTGGAACCATTAGGTGCCGGTGCGCCGGTCTCAGCAAATCTGATCTTCGCGGCGGGACGAGGTGTGCGAGTTATGCTCGAATCTCGTCTGATTCATCGATAAACCAATGTGCTGAGAGGGGTGCTAACATCGGTTTGCGCCCTCAATTTGTCGGCAGGGGCCGTTCAGCTCAGGCGAGCCTGGCTTTTGCGCCGAATGGCCAAGCAACTTGTGAGGAGAGTGACTTGCACGATCTGAAATCGCTTATCCGGACGATCCCGGACTATCCGAAGCCCGGCATCATGTTCCGGGACGTCACAACCTTGTTTCGTGATCCGGAAGGGTTCGAGCTGGCCGTGATCGCGATGGCGCGCCCATTTCGTAAGGCCCATATCGATATGGTCGCCGGCATCGAGGCGCGTGGCTTTATTCTTGGCGGGGCGATTGCCGACCGCCTTGGGTGCGGTTTCATTCCGATCCGCAAGAAGGGGAAGCTGCCGGGCAAGACGATCGGGCAGGAATACACGCTCGAATATGGTGTCGATGCGATCGAGATCCACGAAGATGCCATCGAGGATGGGCAGCGCATCCTCATTGTCGACGATCTGATCGCGACCGGGGGGACGGCGGAGGCGGCGATCAAGCTCGTCAGGCAGACGGGCGGCAACATCGTCGGGGCGACTTTCGTCATCGATTTGCCGGAACTCGGCGGCATGGCCCGGCTTGAGGCGCATGACGTCGATTGTCATGCGCTGGTGGCTTTCGAGGGCCATTGAGATGGAGCCGGCCGACAAGGTTCTCAATCCGGAAGAATGGCGCCGGGCGCACAAAGTGATTACAGCCTGGAAGAACGATCCGGCGGCCGAACTCGCATGTCCGAAATGCTTTCATCCGGGGATCAAGCTGGTCGATCAGTCCGCGCGGCCTTATGCGGAGTGGTTCGAACTCAGTTGCGATCAATGCGGCCTGGCGGTCGCACTTCACCTGCCGCAGGCGCCGCGGATGTAGTCGCGGGTCGATCGGCCGGTCGAAGCGCCGGGACGTGATAACTGGCGGGCCTGCCTGCCGCCATAACCTAGAGAGGTCATCGCTTCCATGAAGATCGATGGGACGCACTACAGGACGATCTGGCTGGCGGATGATGGCTGGGCGGTGGAGATCATCGACCAGACCAAGCTGCCGCACCGGTTCGAGACGACACGCCTGGAGACGGTCGAGGCGGCGGGGCATGCGATCCTGACCATGCAGGTGCGCGGCGCGCCGCTGATCGGGGCGACGGCTGCCTATGGGGTGGCGCTCGCGATGCGGGCCGATCCGAGTGATGATGGGCTTGAAAAGGCGATCACGTTTCTTGCCGCGCAACGCCCGACGGCGGTCAATCTCCGGTGGGCGCTGGATGAGATGCGGCGTGTGCTGGCGCCGCTGGCACCTCAGGACCGGATGGTGGCGGCCTATACGCGAGCGGGCGAGAATTGCGATGAAGATGTCGAGACGTGCCGGCTGATCGGTCGCCACGGACTGGAGCTGATCCGCGAGATTGCGGCACGCAAGGCGCCGGGCGAGCCGGTCAATATCCTCACCCACTGCAATGCGGGGTGGATTGCGTGCGTCGATTGGGGGACGGCGACGTCACCGATCTATCAGGCGCATGATGAGGGGATCTCCGTGCATGTGTGGGTCGACGAGACGCGGCCGCGCAATCAGGGCGCGGCGCTGACGGCGTTCGAACTTGGCGCGCACGGTGTGCCGCATACCATCATCGTCGACAATGCCGGCGGACACCTGATGCAGCATGGAAAGGTCGATATCTGTATCGTCGGGACCGATCGGGTGACGGCGAATGGTGATGTCGCAAACAAGATCGGGACGTACCTCAAGGCACTTGCCGCGCATGACAACGGCGTGCCGTTCTATGTGGCGCTGCCGCACACGACGATCGACTGGACGCTGGACGATGGATTTACGATCCCGATCGAAGAGCGTGGCGCAGAGGAAGTGCTGGAGATGACGGGGCGGTTGGCCAACGGTGATGTGGCGACGGTGGAGATTGCGGCGCCTGGGTCGCCGGCGGCCAATCCGGCGTTCGACGTCACGCCGGCGCGGCTGGTGAGCGGGTTCATTACCGAGCGCGGACTGGCACCGGCGAGTGCTTCAGGGCTCAAGGCGCTCTATGCGGATGCTGCCGAATAGAGCGACGAGGGGACCTGGGCGTCGCACTCCGATGAACGGGGTCGGAGAAGCGGTTTTGCGCCGATATCAGCGGTCCAACAGGTCCGGGATGACCTTGGTGATGCGCCAGTCGTAGTTCTTGAACGCGATCTCGGTGGTGACGTCCGGATTGGTGGCTGCCGCTGATTTGGCGATGCTCAGGCGCATGGCGGTCGGGCCGGCGAAGCCGAACCCCTTGATATTGCCGAAGCCGAATTCACCTGTCTTGCCGTTGCCGGGCTCTGTGTTTCTTGGCGGGGGGAAGAGTTTGTCGGCGAGCTTGTCGGGATCGAGACCGATCTTGCCTGCGAGGCCGCCGAGGGCGTTGGCGACGTCCTTGTTCTTCAGCAGTTCGCCCAAGGCGCCCGGCACCTTGAAGCCGCCGATGCTGGCGCCTGATTGCGGGGTGGCAGTCCCATCGCCGCCTTGAGCCCCATCGTTGCCCTGGGCCAAAGCCTGACCGAGGCCAAGGAGGGCCGGCAGGCCGCCGATCTTGTCGATCTCGGCCATGATGGCCTGCTTGATTGCCGCATTGTAGTTGCCGCCCTTGGCGTAGATGTCGATGAGCTGAGGGGGCGTGACGACGCTGGCGAGCGCGCCATCGATGACGGTTTCGATCTTGTCACGCGGAATCTGATCGGCAACGGCTTTGGTGGCCGGGCCAAGGTCGCGCATGACGGCTTCGATGCGGCGGTCAACCTGGCGCAGGACAGGGCCGCGCATCGATTGACGGACGCTTGTGAAATCGATTGTTGCCTGAAGCGTTTCCTGATCGCCGGACTCAAGCGCCTGATGGATGCGGTAGCCGGTGTAGGCGGGCCAGGCGACGTAGAAGCCGGTTGCAACGACCAACACCAGAAAAATCAAACGAAACATGACGCCCTCCAAAATTAGAATGGCCGCTATAGCGGTCTTTTTCGACAGTTCTAAGGGCTTTTTGCCGTGTTCGATTCGTGTGGCGTGACCGTGTTCAAGAGGCCACATCGGGGGCTGGCGCGTCCGAGGTCTGGGCAGGGGCGAGCAGGCCGTCGAGAACGGTGCGGATCTTGTCTTCGCTCAAGTCCTTGGTAATGAACACGAAACGCGAGCGCCGGTCATCGCTCGGCCAGGATTCGAGCGTGGTTGGCGGGTAGAAGATGTGCTGGACGCCGTGGATCACGAACGGCAAGGGTTCGCCGGTGACGTTGGCAATGCCTTTGACGCGGAGCAGGGCGTTGCCGTGGTGCTGGCGCAGGAGTTCGATTGCGAACGAGAGCTTCATGCCGTCGACGGGGGCGTCGTAGGTGATGGCGAAGGCGTGGATGCCGTGGGTGTGGCGGTGGGCCTGCCCCGCGACGTTGGTCCCACAGTCATGATCGTGATCATGGTCGTGGTGATCGTGGTGGTGATGGGGATCGTCGCAATCGGGGTCATGGCAGTCCATCTCACCCGCAGCCGCGACGTCGGCAAGGCCGAGCCAGCCTTCGGCGTGGTGCTTGGCGGCGACGGGCTCGAAGGCTGCGAGGCCTGTGAACAGCGGCGCATTTGCCTGACCATGGTCGATGGGCGTTATTTCGGCGGATGGGTTGAGGGTGCGCACCAGCGATTTGACTGCCGCGATGCGGTCCGCGTCGACGCGGTCGGTCTTGGTGATCAGGATGCGGTCTGCGAGCGCGATCTGTTTGGCGGGTTCGAAGTGGGCGTGGAGCTGGGTCTCGATCAGTTCGGCATCGACGGTGGTGATGATGCCGTCGAGGGCATACAGGCGGAAAAGATCATCATCGCTCATCAGGGTATGGGCGATGGGGGCAGGGTCGGCGAGGCCCGACGTTTCGAGGACGATGCGGGTGAGGTCGGGGATGGCGCCCGACTGGGCCTGATCGAAGAGGCGTTTGAGGGCCTCGATGAGATCATCGCGGACGGCGCAGCACACGCAGCCGGACGGCAGCAGGACGGTTTCTTCCTCGGCGGCCTCGATCAGGGCGTCATCCAGGCCGACGTCGCCGAACTCGTTGACGATGATGGCGGTGCCGGCCATCGACGGGTCCTTGAGGACGCTTTTGAGCAGGGTTGTCTTGCCGCTGCCGAGAAACCCGGTCAGGACGACCAATGGTATCGGAATTTTCATGTCGCTAACGGTGGCTCCGGCACGGGCTTGAGTTTTGGGATGAGATGATTATTGGCCAATGTGGCCAGCGGCAGGTTATTGGCTTGTCACGACAGGGGATGGTAGCGCGAGGCGCCCGGGAGTTCCAGGATGGCGGACACGATGAAGCGGACGAAAAAGAGCAAGCCTGCCGGGGTTGTGCGGCCTGCACAGAAGGCGGCGGGCAAGCGTGTGGGCCGGCGTACAACGGAGGAAACGAGCCTGCGCCGCAAAGTCATCGAGACGGCGCTTGAGATGAGCCGTAGCGGGCTCTCACCGGGGCGATCGGGCAATGTTTCGTGCCGGTTTGGCGAGGGGATGCTGATTACACCGTCGGGCATGGCGTATGAGACGCTCACGGCCGACGACATCGTGTTCGTTGGCGGTGATGGGGCGGTGCGTGCGGGGCAGCGGAAACCATCGAGCGAGTGGCGGTTCCACCTTTCGGCCTATGCGGCGCGGGCGGACCGGCACGCGGTGGTGCACACCCACTCGCTGCACGCGACAGTGCTTGCCTGCGCCAACCGGGCGATCCCGGCATTTCACTACATGGTGGCGGCGGCCGGCGGCACGGATATTCCCTGTGTCGCCTATGCCACGTTCGGGACCGAGGAGCTGGCGGAATTTGTCGCGGCGGGGCTTGCTGACCGGGATGCCTGCCTGATGGCGAACCACGGACAGATTGCAATCGGTGGCGACCTCGACGGCGCACTGGAGCTGGCACGCGAAGTCGAGGTGCTCTCGGAACAATATGTGAAGCTGCTCTCGACGGGCGACAAGGTGATCGTGCTCGGGGCCGACGACATGTCCGAGGTTCTGGAGCGGTTCAAGGGGTACGGGCAGAAGGCGCAGGGGTGAGACGCCCGCTCACGTATTGAAGCGGAAGTGCATCACGTCGCCGTCCTTGACGATGTATTCCTTGCCTTCGAGGCGCATCTTGCCGGCTTCCTTCGAGGGGGTTTCACCGCCGAGTGTGACATAGTCGTCGTAGGAGATGGTCTCGGCGCGGATGAAGCCTTTTTCGAAGTCGGTGTGGATGACGCCGGCGGCTTTCGGGGCCTTGGTGCCCTGGGTGATGGTCCAGGCGCGCGCCTCCTTGGGGCCGACGGTGAAATACGTGAGCAGGTGCAAGAGGCTGTAGCCGGCGCGGATCAGGCGGTTGAGGCCGGGTTCTTCGAGGCCGAGATCGGCGAGGTATTCGGTGCGCTCGTCGGTGTCGAGGCCGGAGAGCTCGGCTTCGATCTTGGCGGAAATGACGACTGAGACGGCGCCTTCAGCCGCGGCGCGTTCCTCGACAATCCTTGAAAACGCGTTGCCGGTGGCGGCAGAGGCTTCATCGACGTTGCACACGTACAGGATGGGCTTTGCGGTCAGAAGCTGGAGGCCACGCCAGAGCGCTTCATCCTCCGGGGCAATCTCGGCCTGGCGGGCGGGCTTGCCTTCGCGGAGCAACTCCAGCGCCTTGTCGATCAGGATGATCTGAGCCTTGGCTTCCTTGTCGTTGCCCTTGGCGCGCTTTTCGAGGTTTGTGCGGCGGCGCTCCAGGCTTTCGAGGTCGGCCAGCATCAATTCCGTCTCGACGGTATCGGCGTCGGCTGCGGGGTCGATGCGACCTTCGACGTGGGTGATGTCGTCGTCCTCGAAGCATCTGAGGACGTAGGCGATGGCATCGACTTCGCGGATGTGGGCGAGGAACTGGTTGCCGAGGCCCTCACCTTTCGAGGCACCGCGCACGAGGCCGGCGATGTCGACGAAGGACAGGCGGGTCGGGATGATCTGGGCCGAGCCTGCAATCGCCGCCAGCTTGTCGAGGCGGGGATCGGGGACGGGGACTTCGCCGACGTTGGGCTCGATGGTGCAGAAGGGATAGTTTGCGGCCTCGGCGGCCGCCGTCTGGGTCAGGGCGTTGAAGAGGGTCGACTTGCCGACGTTTGGCAGGCCGACGATGCCGCATTTGAATCCCATGTCGTTCTCTCGTTCGTCTTAGTTGTCGCCGGTGCCACCGGAGCGTCCGGCCATCCAGCGTTTGAGGTTTTCAGCCAGAGCGTTCTGGCGTTTTGACTGGCGTTCGCCACCGGGGTGACGGCCGGCCGGCCGCGCAGGTTTGGCTGTGCCGCGTTCGTTGTCGTCTTTTGGCGCGGCCCTGCCGGAGCGGGCGGGTGCGGGCTCGTCGTTGCGAAAGTCGGATAGCGCCTGGGACACCGCGGTCTGGAAGCGATCGTGATGGCCCTCGACCAGATGCGGCACAGCATCAGCCATGGCATTGAGGAGGATGTCGAGGCCGTCTCGGTCGGCCTTTGGAAAATCGTTCAGGACGTAGTTGGCGACGGCGTCTTTGTTGCCGGGATGGCCGACGCCGATGCGGACGCGGACGAAGTCGGGTCCCATGTGGGCTGCAATCGATCGCAGGCCATTGTTGCCGGCAAGCCCGCCGCCGGTTTTGACGCGCACTTTACCGGGTGCGAGGTCGATCTCGTCATGGAAGACGATGATGTCGTTTGGCTCGATCTTGAGGAAGCGGGCGGCCTCGCTGACCGCCCTGCCGGACTCGTTGTAATAGGTCTCCGGACAGAGCAGGAGGACCTTGTCGCCAGCGATTGCGGCGTCCGCGGTCTGGGCTGAGAAGCGCTTGCGCCAGCCCGCGCCGGCATGGCGGCCGGCGATCCGTTCAAGCGCCATGAAGCCGACGTTGTGGCGGTTACCAGCGTACTTGGCGCCCGGGTTGCCTAGTCCAACGATCAGTTTCATGACTTCGACCTCATCGGAACGGACGGCCTGGTGCGCAAGGCTGGCCAGGCTCGTCCGTTACAAGCAGAGCTTCAACGAGGGCGCAATCGAGCGGCAGGTGCCTCGCGTGGGGAGGTGCCACGCGAGGGGGCGACGGGGGAGGCTGAGATATTTACTCGCCGCCGTCTTCTGCACCATCGGTTGCAGCTTCGGCCGGAGCGGCGCCTTCGTCTGCTGCTGCATCTTCTTCCGGCTCTTCAGCCATCGCGCCTGCGATCGTCGCAATCGTGAAATCGCGGTCGGTGATCGTGGGGACCACGTTTTCAGGAAGCTTTACAGCGGAAATATTGATCGAGTTGCCGATGTTGAAGGGCGTCAGATCAATGGTGAGCTGCTCAGGGATCGCGTCGGCCGGGCACTGCAGCTCAACGGCATGGCGCACGATGTTGAGCGTGCCGCCGCGCTTGAGGCCGGGGCAGTCGTCTTCATTGACGAATTCGACCGAAACTTCGACGGTGACGGAGGCGCCAAGGGCGATGCGCAGGAAGTCGACGTGGACAACGTGGTCCCGAACGGGATCGAGCTGGAGGTCGCGCGGGAGGACGCGCTGCTTGTTGCCGTCGACGCTCATCTCATAGACTGTCGAGAGGAAGCTGCCGGACTGGTAGAGCTTCTTGAGTTCGTTGGCATCCAGCGCGATCGTCTCGGGCGGCTGCTTGCCACCATAGATTACGGCTGGCACTTTTCCTTCACGACGCACTGCCCGGGCGGCCCCCTTACCGGCCCTGGGACGCGCCGTGGCTTCGATCTGGTCCATCGCCATGGCATATCTCCAATGAAAAAAGGGCCGCGCGGGCCCGGAAAACCTGCCGGGCCTCCAAGGGTGCAAGCCGGCGGTCACGTCTCAGCTGTTCGCTAGACGCCGGTTTTATAGCAGAGTTTGCGGCAGGCACAACCGGCTTTCAGATGCTTTGCCTGACCGGTCGTTTGGCGCACAATGCCAGCCGAGGCGCCCGCCCGGGCGAGGCTGGAATAAAGGGAATAAATGATGAAACATCCTGACCAACTGGTGAGTGCGGCCGAGCTTGAAGGGATGCTGGGGGACGAAAACCTCAGGATCTTCGATTGCACGACCTATCTGCTCTACGAGACCGGGAGCGGCAAACCCTACACGGTAAAGAGCGGGATCGAGGATTATGAGGCGGGCCACATTCCAGGCTCGGCGTTCATTGATTTGCAGGGACAACTTTCGGTGGCCGACAGTCCGTTCCGTTTCACGGTGCCGCCGGCTGACGACTTGGCGCGGCGTTTCGGCCAGCTTGGCATCGGGCCGGAGAGCCGGGTGGTGCTCTATTCGCGGGCCAATATGCAATGGGCGACGCGGATCTGGTGGATGCTGCGTTATGTGGGCTTCGACAATGCCGCGATCCTTGATGGGGGTTGGGAGAAGTGGACCCACGACAAGCGTGCGGTTGAGACGACGGTGACGGTTTACCCTGCCACGACGTTGACCGCTCAGGCGCGGCCGGAGCTGTTTGTCGGGCGTGAGGAGATGCTGGCCTCGATCGAGGATACGGGGTTGTGTGCGCTGAATGCGCTGGGGGAGGATCTGCACCGCGGCGAGAATGCGCGGTATGGGCGGCCGGGGCGGATTCCGGGTAGCGTCAACGTGCCGGCGGTCGCGCTGCAGCATCCCGAGACCAAGGAGTTCGTCAGCCTCGACAGCGCGGAGCAGAAATTCAAGCAGGCGGGGATCACGAAAGATCAGCGTGTGCTGGTCTATTGCGGCGGGGGGATCGCTGCGACGCTGGATGCGTACCTGCTGCATCAGCTCGGCTATGAGAATATCGCGGTCTACGACAACTCGATGAGCGAGTGGTCGACGGACGACAGCCTGCCGATTGAGACGGGCTAAGGCAGTTCGCAGAGCGTCAGGGCCTCACTGGAGGAGGCTTGAGCGGAGGGGAGGGCCGTCCAGAGCCTCAATAAAAGAGGCTCGAGACGCTCTCCTCGCGGCTGGTGCGCGCGATCGCTTCGCCGATCAAGGGGGCGACGGGCAGGATG
This sequence comes from uncultured Alphaproteobacteria bacterium, assembly GCA_963696075.1. GTDB lineage: Bacteria > Pseudomonadota > Alphaproteobacteria > Rhizobiales > Hyphomicrobiaceae > CAJQQK01. The sequence continues at coordinate 89,937 of CAVOJD010000015.1, forward strand.
CGCACGTTCTTTGCGGTCCGGACCGCCTCGGTTGGTTCGATCGAGTCGGTGAGGACAAGCGACTTCAGGTTTGAATTCTGGATACGGGAGACGGCGCCGCCGGAGAGCACGCCGTGGGTGATGTAGGCCATCACTTCCTTGGCGCCGGCCTTGAGGAGTGCGTTGGCTGCGTTGATCAGGGTGCCGCCGGAATCGACGATGTCGTCGATCAGAATGCAGCTCTTGCCGTTGACTTCACCGATCACGTTCATGACCTCACTTTCGCCGGGGCGTTCGCGGCGCTTGTCGCAAATCGCGATTGGTGCGCCGATGCGCTTGGCGAGGCTACGGGCGCGAACAACGCCGCCGACGTCGGGGGAGACGATACACAGGTTCGAGAGCTCGTAGTTCTTCTTGATGTCGCGGACCATGACGGGCGCGCCGAAGAGGTTATCGGTCGGGATGTCGAAGAAGCCCTGGATCTGGCCGGCGTGGAGGTCGAGGGTGAGGACGCGGTCGGCGCCGGCGCGCTCGATCAGGTTGGCGACGAGCTTGGCCGTGATCGGGGTGCGCGGACCTGGTTTTCGGTCCTGCCGGGCATAGCCATAATAGGGGATGACGGCGGTGATCCGGCGGGCGGAGGCGCGTTTCAGCGCGTCGATCAGGATCAGCAGTTCCATGAGGTTGTCGTTTGCGGGAAACGACGTCGATTGGACGAGGAAGACATCCTCGCCGCGGACGTTTTCCTGGATCTCGACGAAGACTTCCATGTCTGCGAAGCGCTTGCAGACGCTTTTGGTCATGGGCACGTTGAGATGGGCGCCGATGGCTTCGGCCAAGGGGCGGTTGCCGTTTCCGGCAACGAGTTTAAGGCGCAGTGGCGGCTGGTCGCCATGCGTTAGACCCGGTTTCGTGGCCATTGACGCGTCCTTGATGAGTGGCGGGCCCTGCGTGGTTTTGCGGGCTGGCCAACCAGATTCACACGTCACCTGCCGTGCGATGAGACGCACGTAGCGGGCTGCTGGTCGTGAGCGGCCCGTTGGAGCAAGTGACGCGGGCTTCTAACAAGTGGACCCGGCCGTGTAAACACAGGCCGGGCCCACTTGTCACAAAACTGTTGCCTGCGATCCCAAGCGATCAGCGCGAGGCCGTCTGCTGCTGGGGAAGCAGCTTCAGGATACCCTGGGTTGCAGCAACCGCAGCGGCGGTGGCGGTGCCACCCCACTGGCCGTCGAGCGAACCGGCGGGAATCTGGTTTTCCTGCGAGACCGTGCCGAGGCTCTGACCGTTCGGATCCTTCACAACCCAATCGATCTTGATCGGTTGCTGACCAGATTGGTTAGCCCCCATCTTGACACGGCCTTCGACGCGATACGCCGCGCTGCCGGGAGGGGCCGGCTTGACACCATTGCGCATCAGTTCATTGCGCAAGGCAGCCGCCAGTGACCGTGAGCCATCACCCGGCGCACCGGTCACCTGGGGGACCAGCGCGGTGACGACGCCGGCGCGTGGAATGCTACCCGTGGTCGCGCCGGAGGCTGCCGAGGCAACGCGGTTGGCGCCTTGTCCTGCAGCTGCCGCACCAGCTGTTGCGGCGGACCCGACCTGACCGGCGGCTGTTGCCGGAGCACTCGCAACGAGCGGCGCTGACGGTGCTGCAGCAGGCGCTGCCTTTTGAGGCATCCACTGGCCGAGCTGGGAACCGGTCTTCGAAGCGATGACCTGGATCAGCTGTGGCGAGACGGTTGCCCAGGGATCACCTGGACCCGCGCCCTTGACCAGTTCTTCGCCGGTGATGCGGTGAACCCGCGCGCCGGTCGGGTTCGTCACATCCCAGATGTAGGAGACTTTCGTGCCGGCTGCTTCGCGCGCTGCCACGATGTAGCCGCGGAGCGTGTAGTCGACCTGCTCGTTTGGCGTCTTGGCAACGACGATGTTCTGGTTGGTGATCTCGGTCGAGACCTGCGCGACGATCTGTGAGGCGATCGTCGAGGGTGCTCCAATCACCGGCGCAAGCGCGATTTTCGCGCGCGCAGTTTGTTGCTGCGTTGACGCGGTGGTGTCCGTCAGCGGGCTGTTGCTCGACTGAAGAAGATTGCCACCGTTCGTCGAGCAGCCCGCGAGGCCGATCGCGGTAATGACTGCCAAAGCTGCGAACCTGGCCCGCTTCGTCACGTGCATTGCCGCAGCTGCATTGATGGTCGTCACTATGACGCCCCCCTCTCAATGTCCCGCTGTTCTCCGGCGGCCGACATACTGACTTGGCGGCCCTCTGCGCTATGCACCGGTACTCTGATACAACTCCCTGTATCCTCTAGGTCGCATAGCGTCCAGACGGAATCCGATGGATTTTCTTTGATCACGCCGCACAGCCATTAGTCATCGGATGCAAAGTTGTGGATTTCATGGCTAAGCCAACACGATGGCGGAGATTTGGCGGCCGTAATCGGTCTCAGACCTATGTGTTTTGCGCCGATAGCTAAAGAAAAGCGATTCGTTGGCATAGGTGCACAGGGCGAGGTCTTCGATTGCCGCCAATCCCAGCTGGTCAAGGCGGGCGCGACAGTAGGCCGGCAGATCGAAATGAGCCCGCTCGCGACCCTCAGGGACTTTGAAAAACCGTTTGTTGTCGGATGACTGGGCGAGAAACTGAGCCTCGAACTCCGGTCCGACCTCATAGGCGGCCTGGCTGATGGTCGGGCCGATGGCGACGTGGATGGCTTTGCGTGTCGCGCCCAGGCTCTCCATTGCCGAGACGGTGGCATCGAGGATGCCAGAGACGGCGCCGCGCCAACCGGCGTGGGCGGCGCCAATGACGCGGGCGTCGGCGTCTGCAAAGAGGACGGGGGTGCAGTCGGCCGTCAGGGCACCGATCGCAAGGCCAGGGGTGGCGGTCACGAGGGCGTCCGCCTTGGGGCGCTCACCCGGCGGGTCGGGACGATCGATGATCCGGGCGGTGGCGCTGTGGACCTGGTAGTTGGTGGCCACGTCGGGAAGGGGGGCATCCGCGAAGGTGGCGCCGAGGTGGGCTGCGATAAGGCGCCGGTTTTCGTGCACCGAGGTCTGATCGTCGTCGGAGCCGAGGCCGACGTTGAGGGATGCGTAGACGCCGGCCGAGACGCCGCCTTCGCGGGTGAAGAAGCCGTGGCGGATGCCCGGCAGGGCGGCCAGGGTGTCGGCTTCGAGAACGGTTCCGTCGATCATGGCGGCTATCCTCAGTCGATATGGGGTGGGAGGCCCGGCAGCGGCGGCAGGGTGGGCGATCGTGCGCCAATGGCTTTGAAACGGGTGCCCATCGCGTTGGGCGCGATCAGGCGCAAGGCGGCGGTTTCGATCTCAAGGGCGCGGGCCGGGTTTGCAGCCATGAGACGTGAGGCGCGTTCAGCGAGACCGAGGGCGCCGAGGAATTCTGCCTGAGTTGTCGGGCCGTCGACGGCCAGACCCTGGCTGGTGAGGGCTTCGCCAAGTTCGCCAAAGCCGACTTGATAGGAAAGGTCGGCTTCGCCGGGCGATGTGAGGGGATGTTCGAAGCGGTGATTGCGTACCGCCTGGAGGGTGTCGCCGAGGGCGGGTTCGGTGTGGCCGTAGTCGATCATGAGGGCTGCGACGCGATCGAATCGGGCGAGGATGCCGGCGAAGTCCGAGAATATCTGGCGCTGGTCGATATAGAGATCGCCGGGCTTTGCGTCGGGGAAGCGGGCGTTGAGGCGCTGGCTCTGTTTATCGGGCGGGTGATGGCGGGCCTGGAGGTTCAGATGACTGTGTCTCGCCACTCGCTCGACGAGGCGGTTGCCTTCTAGCGCAATACCGTGGGGAAGCCAGATGTTCTGGTTATTGTCCGAGCCTGAGCGGCCGTCGCAGACGAGTGTCTCAGCCGGGAGCGCGTCGAAGAACTCGTTGGCGATGATGAGGGCTGGCCGGTCCGGCGTGACGGCGGGGTTGTCGAAGAGGTGGCGATAGTCGCTGACCCAGTCGATCGCGGAGGGGAAAGCGGCGAGTGCCTGGGACTGTGCTGCGCGCAGCTTTTCGGAATGCTCGACGAGGACGACGCTGAGTGCGTCATGAAACCCTGGCACGTTGGCCGTGGCGCGCAAGGCATCCTTCATGAGGGTTGCGCGACCGGGGCCGAGTTCGATCATCGTCAGGCTCGCCGGTCGGCCCATCTGCTGCCACGCGACGGCTGACCAGAGCCCGATCAGTTCGCCGAAGATCTGCGAGATCTCGGGGGCGGTGGTGAAGTCGCCGGACTGGCCGATGACGTCGCGGGTCGCGTAGTAGCCGTGTTCGGGATCACTGAGGCACAGATTGACGTAGGCGCCCATGGAGAGGGTGTCAGCGCGGGCCAGGCGCTCCTTGATCTTAGCGGCCATCGGCGTGTCGCGGCGCGCGGCTGGATCATAGGAGAGGTCTGGCATGTCGCCGGGTGTCGTCATGCCGCCGCCGTTCGCCGGCTGGCTGCGCCGCGCAGGAAGGCGATCCCGATCAACACCATGAAGGCGGAATAGACGATGCCAGGCGTGAAGCCATAGGCGGAGAAGGCGTGGGCGGGGTCGTACTGGCGGAAGAGTTCGCAGAAGGAGCGGGCGAGGCCGTAGCCGATCAGGAAGGTTCCGACTGTCTGGCCGGGGGTGTGGAGGGCTGCGCGATGGTGCGTGAGAAAGCGCAGGAGGAGAAACAGGAGTATGCCTTCGAGGAAAGCTTCGTAGAGTTGGCTCGGGTGCCGGGGGGTGGGTTCCAGTTGCGGGTAGTCGTGGACTGCGAGGGGAAAGACCATGGCCCAGGGCACGTCGCTTGGGCGGCCGAAGAGTTCGCCGTTGATGAAGTTGGCGAGGCGGCCGAAGAACAGGCCGATGGGGACGGCGGCGGCGCACACGTCCATCGCGCTCCACACGTTGACGCCGTTGCGCCAGGCGAAGGCCCAGATTGCCGCGCCGCAGCCGAGAAGTGCGCCGTGGAAGGCCATGCCGCCCTGCCAGACGGCGGGAATTTCGAGGGGGTTGGCGAGGAAGTAGCTCGGTTCATACAGGAAGACGTAGCCGAGGCGGCCGCCGAGAATGACGCCGATGGTCATGAAGATGAGGAGATCGTCGACGAGATCGCGGGAGAAGGCCGGTTTGCCTGATGGCCAAAGAGCGGGGCTCGAGAGGAGGCTGCGTATATAGAGCCAGCCGAGGAGGAGGCCCGCCATATAGGAGAGGCCATACCACTTGACGGAAAGGGGCCCCAACGAGAAGGCCACGGGGTCGAAGTTTGGAAACGGCAGTGCGAGCAAGGGACGTGATCCTTCCCCATCTTGGAACGGGGCCATTCGGCGGCCCGTTGTCAGGCACGGGAAATCGTTTATCTGGTTTGGCCCCCGCTGCCGATCGAGGCACTTCTGGGTCATGGTGGGGGGCGGCGTCAAGCATGGCGTCAACAGGGCCTGCGCCAGATCGCGCGAAGTCCCCTATATATAAGTGAACAAGATGCAGTGCATCGGCGGCATGGCGTGCATCCGCGGCGTATCGCGGTGCGCTGTTTGGGCCACCGGCCGGATCATGTCACACGACGTCGCCGGGTGCCCAGGGTTTCGACATGACAAGGAGCAGAAGAGATGACGCAGACGAACAACCGGTTGTTCGATGAGCTGGCAAAAATGATGACGGATGCGGCGGGCGCGGCGCAGGGGGTGCGGCGCGAGATCGAGACGATCGTGCGCTCACAACTCGATCGCGTGCTCGCCGAGATGGATGTGGTGCGGCGGGAAGAGTTCGAGGCGGTTCGCGAGATGGCGGAACGGGCAAGGGTGGAAAACGAGGCGCTTGCCCAACGCATTGCCGCGCTTGAGGAGCGATTCCACAGTGACGGCGCGCCCTGAGGCGTGGCTGTGCATGTTGTCATGATGTCGTCATCGACAGTTCATCCACGCGACATCCACAGCTTGTTCGACCAGGCACATTTTTTATTGCCTTACGGCTGATTCCGACCGCTTTCGCAGTGGACAATGCTGGACGTCGGTTGCGGGGATTCAGACGTTCTGTTTTCGTCGCGCTTAACGCAGGGTGATTTGCCCTGACCGGTCGACCAATTGGGGGCAGTGCGGCCGGGCTGTGATGTTGCGGGGTCAGGTCTCGAAAGAGACGGGAGCCGGCGGCCGCTCGCATGCGATCAACTCGAAAGGGGACTAATGGGAACCGCGGCGAAAAGTTGCGAACAGATGGCCAATCCGATCGATCTGATCGAGCAGATCGCGCATCGGAACGACTGGGGGCATGAACGTTCGAGCGAAGACGAGCTGACGTTGATCGTCGGGGGGGCGTGGACGGATTATCACGTCTCGATCAACTGGCGCCATGACCTCGAGGCAATGCATCTGGCGTGTGCGTTTGATTTCAAGGTTCCAGACAACAAGATCACCGAGATTTACCGCCTCGTCGGCCAGATCAACGAGCAACTCTGGATTGGTCACTTCGATTTCTGGGCGAATGACGGGCTGATCATGTTCCGACATGGTTTGCCGCTCAACGGGACGCTGGCAAGCGTTGGCCAGTGTGAAGCTCTGCTGAAGGCCGCGCTCGAAGCGAGCGAAAAGTACTATCAAGCCTTTCAGTTCGTCGTATGGGCCGGAAAGCCGAGCCGCGAGGCACTGGTGTCGACGATGTTCGAGACCGAGGGGCAGGCATGATGAAATGACGGCCCTGGCAGGGCTCATTTCTTGATTTTGCGACCTTTGATACGTTACTAGCAGGCCGTGGCATGAAAGTGCCGCGGCCTTCTTCATGTGTCGCCGTCGCCGGCCGGGTGGCCAACGGATTGCGCGCCTTTTCAGGGAAAGACCTTGCGATGAAAGACCTTCTGGATGGGAAGCTGCTTCTCGTCGGTTGCGGGAAAATGGGCGGGGCGATGCTCGAGGGGTGGCTCTCGCGCGGGCTTGAAGCCGGGGACGTGGTTGTGCAGGACCCTGCGCCGCCGCCGGAAATCGTCGCGCTGCTTGCCGAGAAAGGTGTACGGCGTGTCGACCAGGTCAGTGGTGATGATCTCGGGGGCGCACCGGCGGTCATCCTGATGGCGGTCAAGCCGCAGGTGATGGATGAGGTCTTCCCGAAGGTTGCCGGGCTGGCGGGGGAAAAGACGGTGGTTTTGTCGGTGGCGGCGGGCAAGACGATCCAGAGTTTCGAGCGGTCGCTGGCGCCCGGCCGGGCGGTGATCCGGACGATCCCAAATACGCCGGCCGCGGTTGGGCGGGGGATAACGGTTTGTGTCGCCAATGATCACGTCAGCGCCGCGCATCGCGATGTGGCGACGCAGTTACTGTCGGCAATCGGAGAGGTTGGCTGGGTCGAGGACGAGGGGCTGATCGATGTTGCAACGGCGGTGTCGGGTTCCGGACCTGCTTATGTGTTCTGGCTGGCGGAGTGTCTTGCCAAAGCGGGGGAGGCAGCGGGGCTCGATAAGGCGCTTGCAGCGCGTCTGGCTGAGGCGACCGTTTCAGGGTCAGGCGAGTTGATGCACCGTTCGGATCTGCCGCCGTCGCAATTGCGCGAGAACGTTACGTCGCCCAACGGGACGACCTATGCGGCGTTGCAGGTGCTGATGGCAGCGGATGGCCTGGAGCCTCTGATGAAGCGGGCGGTGGATGCGGCAACCGCGCGCAGCCGCGAGCTTGCGAAGTGATCCCGATTTGCCTGCAAGGGCCGCGTGATGATCTGTTCTTCCGTATGCCGGGTCGGTTCGGGCGTTAACGCCGGTGGAATGCACGTCGGGCCGAGTGCTTGATCGGCGCCTCCGCGCAGCCCACATCCACGGTGGTAAGCCGGCACAAGGAAAAGATCCATGTTCGATCAGTCGACACTCGAGGGAAAAGTCATCATCGCGGCGATGGACCTCGCTCAATCGCCCGGATGGCGCGAGGTTTCGCTGCGCGATATCGCGGATGCGTCGGGATGTTCACTGGCCGAGGTGATGAGCAGGTTCGAGACCAAGCAGGATATCGTTGCTGCCTTCAATGATGCCATTGACCGGGCGATGCTCGAGGGCGCCGGCGATATCGAGCGGGAGCAGTCACCGCGTGATGCGCTGTTTGAAGTGATCATGAGCCGTTTCGACCTGATGATGCCCTACAAGGCGGCGCTTAAAGAAATCATCCAGGAGGCGCGCGGCGAATTGGCAGTGCCGGATCTTGGTCGGCTCGGTGCGCAGATGAAGACACAGAACAGGATCCTGCAGGCGGCCGGCATCGACCATGCGGGGGCGGCGCTGGCGTTGCGCCAGTTGGGGCTGGCTGCGTTGACCAACCAGGTGTTTCTGGTCTGGCTTGAGGATGATGATCCGGGGATGGCGCGTACGATGGCGGCGTTGGACCGGCGGCTTCGCCAGGGTGAGCGGACGTTCAGTTTTATCGACGATGTGGCGCAGTCGGCGACGCGGACGTGCGGGCAGGTCGTATCGATGGCGGAGCGTGTTGCAGACGTGCTGCGGGGCGCCCGGGCGCGCGGGCAGGACGCCAAGGGCGAGGATGCTGCGCCGCCTGCTGCTCATTCTTCTCAAGAAGGAAATGGGGCTTCTCAGGAAGGAAATGGGGCTGCAGCCCAGACGTGATGCGATTGCAGTGACAAACAATGGGAGGGGAGAATGAGCGGTGATGGGGCGCGGGCGCCGGAGATCGGTTTTGAGGATTTCCTGAAGGTCGACATTCGCGTCGGGACCGTCGTCGAAGCGGAGCCGTTTCCTGAGGCGCGTAAGCCTGCGATCAAAATGTGGGTCGACTTCGGGGCGGACATTGGGGTCAAAAAAACGTCCGCGCAGATCACCGTACACTATACGCCCGAGACGCTGATCGGGCGGCAGGTGGCGGCCGTTGTCAATTTCCCGCCGCGCCAGATCGGGAAGTTCATGTCCGAAGTTCTCGTGCTCGGGTTTTCCGATGACGATGGTGCAATCGTGTTGATCACGCCGGAACGCACTGTGCCGAATGGCGGGCGGATGCACTGATCCGGCCTGATTGCCGGTTTTCTCCGACATTCATGACACGTGATGACCGCCCGCGCCGGGGGGATGAGAGGGCGCGGGCGGCCGGATCGACCGGGCTGCGAGACCCGATCAGCAGCGGCGGTCGAATTTGTTGCAGGCGCGGTAGTTGCCGTCTTCACAGCGGTACATCCAGCGGCGGCAGCGGCGCTCGTGGCTTGATTCGTAGCTGTCGCTGTAGCGGTGCGACTGGTGGGCGATGGCGGCGGCGCCGAGGATGCCAAGCGCGATGCCGGCTGCGATCTTGCCACCGTGGCGGCGTCCTCCGTGGCGGCCACCGCCGCGGCGGCCGTTGGTCTTGTGGACGATGCTCTGGCTGGCTTCGGTGGTCGGGGCCTTGGCGGCGGCGAAGCCTGCCATCTGGGCGTTGGCTGAGCCGGTCGAGATCGAGGTCATCAGGACGGCTGCGGCGGCGAGTGCGGTGAAGGTTTTCATTGTTCGGGTCTCCTTGAAGTGTGTGTTTGGGTCTCGTTGGTTTCTCGGGGCGTCATGTCTTGCTGACGAGACCAACATGCCTGGAGACAGGGAGACGCGCTGTTCCCAGGGGAACAGGGGAAAAAAATCGAGAAAGTTTTTTAGGATCGAGCCGGGCGTCGTGTCAGAGCGGTATCTGTACCTTGGCCAGGAGGCCGCCGAGCTGGCTTGTCTCGAGGGTGATGTCGCCGCCGTGGGTTCGGGCGATGTCGCGGGCGATCGCAAGGCCGAGGCCGGTGTTGCCCTTATCCTGGTTGCGGGCGTGGTCGAGGCGATAGAAGGGCCGGAACACGTTCTCGCGTTCGTGGGGGGGAATGCCGGGGCCGTTATCCTCGACGACCACGCAGATCGAATTGTTGGCCTTGTAACAGCGCAGCACGATCTTGTCGGCGAAGCGGTTGGCGTTGCCGACGAGGTTGGTGATGGTGCGTTTGAAGGCGTTGCGCTTCAAGGGGACGATCAGCTCGCGACGCCGGCGTGACTGGGTGAAGGTGACCGGCATGCCCTGAAGTTGTGCTTCCTTGACAATTTCCTCCAGGAGTGCGCGCAGGCGCGTCGGGCGGGCATGCTCGCCGCCATCGCCTTTCGCGAAGGCGAGATATTCCTCAAGCATGTGCTGCATCTCGTTCACGTCCTGCTGCATGGCCCGGATTTCAGGCGTTTCCTCGACAAGGGCGAGTTCGAGCTTCAGACGGGTCAAGACGGTGCGCAGGTCGTGCGAAACGCCGGCGAGCATGGCGGTGCGCTGCTCGACGTGCTGGGTGATGCGTTCGCGCATTTCGTTGAAGGCGATGGCGGCCTTGCGGATTTCGAGCGCGCCGCGCGGCGTGAGATCATGATCTAGGGGGCGGCCCTTGCCGAAGCTGTCAGCGGCTTCAGCAAGGCGCAGGATCGGGCGGATCTGGTTGCGCAGGAAGAGAATGGCGACGGTGAGGAGGACGACAGACGTCGCGACCATCCAAATGAGGAAAATGTGCGAGTTCGAGGCGTAGGTCTGGGAGCGGGTCGCCACGAAGCGGAGGATCGCGTTTTCGAGGCGGAACTTGATCTCGACATGCCGGGAATTGCCAACGGTGTCGATCCAGAAGGGCACGTCCTTGACGCGCGCGGAGATTTCATCGGTCAGGGTGCGATCGAGAAGTGCGAAGAAGGGTTTCGGTTGGGCCGGGGGAAGTTCGCCCGGGGGGAGGATTTGCAATGAAATGTTGAGCCGGTCGCGGGAGAGGCTGCGCAGGGCTGCGTAGTCGTCGTTGCCCTTGTCGTTGCGGTAGAGGTCAATGACGGCTGCGAGGTCGCGGGCGGTTGCTTCGGAAAGACGCCGGGTGACCGCCTGCCAGTGGCGCTCCATGAAGACGAACGCGACAACCCCTTCGAGGAGCACGATCGGCATGATCATGATGAGGACGGTTCGGGTATAGAGGCCCTTCGGCAGGAAGATGTTGCCGATGCGGTCCGCGATACCGGACGCCAACTGGCGAAAAGCCCCGAGAAGCCCGGACCAGTGCCCGGCGAGACGGGCCGGTGAAAGGTGATCGGAAAGCGCCATCAGCGAGGTTTGCCTGAAGGTTCGATCGCCGCCGGAGCGTTGCCCATGGCGGGGGTCGGTTTCTGAAAATCCTGGCGTTATATCGCGTGGAGCCAGGTTGGGCTACGCCTGCGTTGATCCGGCCGGTTGATTGGCGGCCCGCGCCTCAGGGCCAAGTCGCACCTCCAAGGGCGCCCAGTGGCGGGGCGCCTCAGTCGGTGTGGAGGATGTAGCCCTTGCCGCGGACGGTCTGGAGGTAGACGGGGTTGGAGGGGTCGGTTTCGATCTTGCGGCGCAGGCGGTTGATCTGGACATCGATTGCGCGCTCGCTGCCGGTTGATTCATCGGCGGCGAGTTCATGGCGGGAGATCGAGTCGCCGGGGCGCTTTGCAAACATGCGCAGCAGTTCGCGTTCGCGTTCGGTCAGCTTGATTGTCTTGTTCTCTCGTCGGAGTTCGCCACGGGTGATGTGGAAGGTGAGTGCGCCGAGGCAGATTTCGTCGTTGACGTTGTCCTCTTCGGGGAGGCCGCGGCGCATGATGTTTTGGAGGCGCAAGAGGAGTTCACGCGGCTCGAACGGTTTTGCGACGTAGTCGTCGACGCCGATTTCGAGGCCTTCGACGCGGTTTAAGGGCTCGGCCTGGGCCGTGATCATGCAGACCGGCACCTGAGTTGTCGATTTCAGGAAGCGGGCGAGGTCAAGGCCGCTCTCCCCCGGCATCATGACGTCGAGGATGACGACGTCGAACTGCAATCCCCTGAGCGCTGCGCGGGCGGCCGCGGCATCGGCAGCCTGGGTCACGCGGAAGCCGTTATTTGTGAGATATTTCGAGAGCAGGCCGCGAATGCGCTGATCGTCGTCAACGACAAGAACATGGGGGGCGTCGTCGGCCACGCCTTCGAGATTGTCGCTATCGACAGTTTCGCGATCGGCATGTTCGCGATCGACATGTTCGCAGTTGACGGGGCGAGCCTCGCCCACTGCTGCGGGATCAAGTTCCGAGTTTTTTGCGATTTGGTTCCCGAGAGTAGTCATGTGTCGTTGCGTCCCCGTCCCCAAGAAGTGCGGAAATAGCCGCTCGATCTTTGTCTGAGATCATCGCGACCAAGAACTCTTCTATAGCCTTACGGCCGTCTGGCGCGATTGTCTCGAGTGAACCGGCAACGCGTGCGCATTGCAGGGCCGTCAGTCTCGCTGCGAGATTCCGGCCTTTTTGCGTCAAATACAAGTGTCGTTCCCGACGATCTGTCGTGCCTGATTTTTGCAGGACGTAGCCCTCGTCGATCAACTGTTTCAGAACGCGGGCAAGTGATTGCTTGGTTATGCGAAGGATTTCAAGGAGATCGGCGACCCGGAGGCCGGGGTGACGGGCGACGAAGTGGATGACGCGGTGGTGCGCGCGCCCATAGCCGAGATCGAGAAGCAGCTCATCAGCATCGCCGGTGAAATCGCGATACGCGAAAAAGAGCAGCTCGACGTACTTCAGCATTTCGGGCGAGGGCAGGGGGGATGCCGCCACGTTCTCCGGTGCCGTTGCGCTCGAAGTCTGCTCGATTTCGCTGCCGGCGACAGGGGGCCGTGTTTTCGAATTTATGTCAGCCATGTTGACTTATTAGGCTGCGATTGATACCGCTTGCAAGCCAAATTAGCGCAGGTGGCTGCGCGATCACACGTTGTGACGCGCTAGAGACTTGATATCCCGGCTTCGAACCTGCGTTGCTGCGGCTGAACAAACCACAAACAATCCCGGCCAAAATAGCGGGTCTCGGGGAAGGGTGCGCACATGGCAGACCTCGTGCCTTACAATGATCGCGACGGCTTCATCTGGTTCAATGGTGAACTGGTGCCGTGGCGCGATGCCAATCTTCACATGCTCAGTCACGGGCTCCATTATGCGAGTGCGGTGTTCGAGGGTGAGCGCGCCTACAGCGGCGAGATCTTCAAGCTGACCGAGCACTCCCAGCGTCTTGTCGACGGGGGCAAAGTGCTCGATTTCGAAATTCCCTACACGGTGGAAGAAATCGACGAAGCGTGCCGTCAGACGGTGAAGGCGAACAATCTTGTCGATTGCTACGTTCGCCCGATCGCATGGCGCGGCAGTGAAATGATGGGCGTTTCGGCGCAGGCGACGAAGATCAATCTCGCGATCGCGGCCTGGGACTGGGGCTCTTATTTCCCGATGGAGGAGCGGCTCAAGGGGATCCGTCTGGCCTGGGCGAAGTATCGCCGCCCGGACCCAGCGACGGCGCCGGCCAAAACCAAGGCTGCCGGGCTCTACATGATCTGTACGATCGAGAAGCATCGTGCCGAGCGTGCTGGCTATGCCGAAGCGCTGATGCTGGATTGGCGCGGGCGGGTGGCTGAGTGCACCAGCGGCAACATCTTCTTCGTGAAGGGGACGGAGCTGCATTCGCCGACGCCGGATTGTTTCCTTGATGGGATTACGCGGCGCACGGTGATCGGCCTTGCCAAGAAGCGTGGCTATACCTGCGTTGATCGCGTGATCATGCCGGAAGAGCTCAAGGACTTCGATGAGTGCTTCATGGTTGGAACGGCGGCTGAAGTGACGCCGATCAAGTCGATCGGTGATGACCTGACGTTTACGCCGGGCGTGGTGTCAGAGACGCTGCTCAAAGACTACATGGACGCCGTTCAACCTAATCGTGCCGCGGCTGAATAACTGACCTGCCGGCAGGATTTCACGGTTTTTTCTGCAACTTTGGGGAGCCGCGGGACGCTACGTCCTGCGGCTCTTTCGTCACTGGCGCGCGGCAAGAGAGCCGGGCACTCGCCGCGATGATTGATCCGGGGGGGCGGGAACTGGCATGCCCACATCACGACATTTCTCGGGATGGCCCGGTGATTGCACCGCACGGAACGCGGCCCTGACGCGACTGTGCAAGCGAGAGCGATCTTCCGGCAACCGCAGTGCGGGGTCCACGGCACGACGAAAATGTGGAGGCGCGACGTTATGGTGAAGGTGTGGAGGCCGGTTTTGTGCAGCGTTGGCGTGGCTGCAAGCCTTTTGATTGCAGTGGCCACGGATGCGCGGGCCCAGAGTGCGGCGCCGCTCTCCTCGAGTCAGCGTGATTGCCAGACCATCGTGCAATGCCGGTTTCGGCCGGGGGGCGATTATCGCGGCTGTATTTCAGCCTATCGGTGCCGGCAATGCCGCGTGGTGCGTTCGCGCCAGTGTGAGGGGCGTAATGCCCAGAGGCCGACCTGCCGGCGCGTCGTGTGCAGTTGGGGGTAGAACGGGCGGGGGCCGTTTGGCTCAAGCCCCGTCTGTCATAACCCATTCGGGCTCATTCGGGTGAAGCCTCGCCGGTTCAGTCGACGCCGGCAGGGGAACCTGACAGACGCGCGTCGATTTCGGCGCGACGGGTTTGACGCGCGGAGACGACCACGAAGCACCATACCATGAAGAGCAGAGACACGAGGGCCGTGCCGATGGTCAGGCGGGTCGTCATGGAAAGCTCGAGACCAAACAATACGTTGACCAGTTCGATCATGCCCATCCAGAAGGCTGTGGGCAGGCCGACGATCAGTAGAGCGCTCAGCATGGTGGTAACAAGTGAGTTGTCCTCGAGTGAGGTTTGGTCGAATGACGAGCTATTTGATGCGTAAATCTCTGTCATTGTTGTGTTCACTTTCACCGGGCGTTCGACGATACCTGATCAACAGTCTGGCGGCTGGATGGCGGGGGCGAATTTGGACGTTACCTGGTTAAGATTTTTTCAATCTAAGGTTGCAAGGTTAACAAATGGTTAACGCCATGCGTGTGTTTGCCGACAGCCGTTTGCAGGCGTTGGCGCAAAGCCGCATGCGCTGCGACCTCAGCTAAGCACATCGGAGCTTAATGAAAGGTTGTCGGAGAAACCTTGCTGGGACGCCGAGCCAGTGAAACCAGCCGTCAGGCCCAGGCGGTGAAGGGGGTTTCGGGCACCGGGGTTAGAGGCGGCTTGGCGTTCTTCAGGGCAAGGAGATTGTCCACGGTCAATTGGCCCATGCCGTTGCGTGTGTGCACGGAGGCGGAGCCGACATGGGGGAGAAGGACGAGGTTTTCGAGCGTCATCAGTTCGGGATCGATATGGGGCTCGCCGACCATCACGTCGAGGCCGGCTGCCGCGATGGTGCCGCTGCGCAGGGCCGCCTTGAGGGCTGCCTCGTCGATGACGGAGCCGCGCGAGATATTGATGACAACGCCGGTCGGGCCGAGCGCTTCGAGGACGGTTGCGTTAACCAGGTTGCGGGTCTCCTCGGTGCCGGGGGTGACGCAGATGAGCGTGTCCACCGCCTTGGCAAGTGCCGCGGCGTCGCTGAAATAGCGATAGGGCACGTTCGCTTGCTGATTGCGGCCGAGGTAGGAGATGTCGAGGCCGAAGCCTTCGCAGCGCTTTGCGATGGCCTTGCCGATGCGGCCTAGGCCGATGATGCCGACGCGTCGTTCGCGCAGGGACAAAGGCGTCAGGCGATAGTCACCTTCCTTGTCCCAGCGGCCAGCCATCAGATAGTCGCGGGCCTGGGGCAGTTCGCGCACGGTCATGATGAGGAGGCCGATGGCGGTGTCGGCGACTTCCTCGGTCAGGACGTCGGGGGTGTTGGTGACGATAATGCCGCGCTCGCGGGCGGCGGCCGTGTCGACGCCGTCATAGCCGACGCCGAAATTGGAGATCAGCTTGACGTTCGGGCACTGGTCCATCATCGCGGCATCGACGTGGACGGCGTGTCCGCCGTGGCAAATTCCGATCACCTTGTCGCCGATTTCGGCAAGCAGGGCGCCAGGGTCCGGCGCCAGATCAAGGCGGTGAAGGTCGAAGTTGGCATCCAGTTGTTCGCGGATCATCGGCATCAGGCCGGCGGTCATCAGAACGGTGGGATTGGACATACTTCGGGTTCTCCTGGGGGCCGGATAATGGGCGTGTGGTGGGCCGCGATGCCATCGCTGGCAAGAGGTTGGCGCCTATTCTGCCTATATGGGCTTGTTAGCGCAATCGCGCGAAGCTGATTGCGATCAGAGCAAATCAGCCTATGAACGGGGCATGGCGAACTTCGACACTGATGTTGCGATTGTTGGCGGGGGGCATAACGGTCTGACGTGTGCTGCCTATCTGGCGCGTCTCGGCTTCAAGGTCGTCGTGCTGGAGAAGAATGCCGTCGCCGGCGGGGCGGCTGTCACAGAGGAATTCCATCCCGGTTTCCGCAACTCTGTGGCCTCCTATACGGTGAGCCTGCTCAACCCCAAAGTGATTGCAGACCTCGATTTGTCGCGGCACGGGCTCAGCGTGATCGAGCGTCCGGTTGCCAACTATTGGCCGGAAATGGACGGGCCGGGACTGGTGATGCCGTACGATTTCGCCGGGCGGCAGGCTGCGATCGCGGCGATCTCGCCGAACGACGCCGAGGCGCTCGGGCGCTATGACGCGGCGATCGACAAGGCTGCCGATGTGTTGCGTGATCTGGTTTTGCGCACGCCGCCGAACGCGGGCAGTGGGTTTGGTGAGATCGTGCGCAATCTGGGGCTTGGCGCGCGCCTTGCCGGCCTCGACGCCGAGACGCAGCGCACCATCATCGACTTGTTCACGAAGAGTGCGGCTGATTTTCTCAATGGTTATTTCGAGAATGACTTTGTGAAAGGCACTTTTGCGTTTGATGGCATCGTGGGGGCGTTTGCTTCGCCTCACACGCCGGGGACGGCGTATGTGCTGCTGCACCACTGTTTTGGGGAGGTTAACGGGAAAAAGGGCCGGTGGGGGCATGCGGTCGGTGGCATGGGCGCGATTTCGCAGGCCATTGCGGCGGCGGCGCGGGAGGCTGGCGCAGAAATCCGCACTGGCGCGCGCGTTGCCGGGATTGACGTTGATGGCGGTGTTGCCCGTGGTGTCCTGCTGCACGGGGGGGAGCGCATTTCGGCGCGGGCGATCGCGGTGGGACTGGCGCCGAAGCTCTTGTTTCGCGACCTGATTGAGCCCGATGCGGTTCCAGAGGAATTGCGACGCCGTTTTCTTGGGCTTCGGTCCGGGTCCGGAACCTTCCGGATGAATGTCGCGCTCTCGAAGCTGCCCTCGTTCAGTGGCCGGCCGGGTGCGGGGGAGCACCTTGGCGCCGGTATCATTATCGGGCCTGGGATTGATTATCTCGAGCGGGCCTATCTCGATGCCCGGCGTGAGGGCTGGTCGAGGGCGCCGGTGGTGGAGATGCTGATCCCCTCGACAATCGACGACAGCCTGGCGCCGGAGGGGGGGCATGTCGCGAGCCTGTTCGTCCAGCATGTGCAGCCGCATCTGCCTGATGGACGAGATTGGGCGGACAGTTCGGAAAAAGAGCGGTTCGCTGATCTCGTGATCGAGACGGTGAACGGGTATGCCCCGGATTTTCGTGAGAGTGTCATCGCGCGCCAGGTGCTCTCGCCGCTTGATCTCGAAGAGCGCTTTGGCCTTGTCGATGGTGACATCTTCCATGGTCAACTGGGACTCGACCAGATGTTTTCAACGCGGCCGGTGTTGGGGCACGCCAACTACCGGCTGCCGCTTGGACGGCTTTATCTCGCGGGCTCTGGGGCGCATCCGGGCGGTGGTGTTACCGGCGTTGCCGGACATAACGCGGCTCGCGAAATCGCGCGTGACCTAAAAGCCAGGTGGCGATTTGGCAAGGGTTCGTGAGGCAGGTCCGGTCATCCACCCGGGCCGTTTCAAGACGCAGGCCCAGGGCGCGGTTTGTCGCCGCGCTTCATCGCATTGGCGATGGCCAAGCTTCGGGCAGATGCCTACACAGGCTTGAAACGCTGCTTCAGGGCAGCCGGAATCGGTTTTCTGTTCCACGCAGCATGGGCGCAGCAGGTGCGCGTAAGGGAGAGCTTGAACTATGCCAGACAACCAACGCCAAATGGTTCTGATTGGTTTCCTGCAGGCGCAGAACTGCTCGAACTACGTCGGTTCATGGCGCCACCCCGCGTCTCATTCCGACTTCCTGTCGCCTGACTATTATCGGCGCATCGGGACCGCGCTTGAGGCCGGCAAGTTCCATCTCGCGTTCTTCGATGATCGCCTGGCGATGCCCGACATCCTGGGGGACGATCATCGCGCGGCGGTCGAGAACGGTGTGCGGGTGGTCAAGATGGATCCGGCCACGATCCTCATGGTGCTTGGGCAGGTGACGGAAAAGCTGGGGCTTGGGTCGACCTATTCGACGACATATTTCGAGCCGTTCCATGTCGCGCGCTTGTTCGCGACAATGGATCACATGCTGGGTGGCCGGGTTGCCTGGAATGTCGTCACGTCGCTCAATAGTTCGGAAGCGCGCAACTTCTCGCAGATGGAGCATCCCGAGCATGATCTGCGCTACGACAAAGCGGACGAGTTCATGGAGGTGGTGCTCGGCCATTGGGACAGCTGGGCGGATGATGCGCTGATCGTCGACAAGGAGAGCGGGCGGTTCGCGGATCCCGACAAGGTCAAGCGGCTCGATCACGAGGGGCGCTGGTTCCGCTCACGGGGACCACTGCCGGTGCCGCGCACGCCGCAGGGCCGGCCGGTTCTGATCCAGGCGGGGCAGTCGGGGCGCGGGCAGAAGTTTGCGGCGCGCTGGGGCGAGCTTGTCTTCACGGTTTCTCCGACGAAGGAAGTCGGACAACGCAATTACAAATCATTCAAGGATCAGGTTGCCGCCACCGGGCGCGATCCGGAACTCGTTCGCGTGGCGCCGGCAACCTATGTGATCGTTGGTGAGACCCAGTCGATGGCGGAGGACAAGCGTGCGGTGATCGAGGCGCAAGCCAAGAAGATCGACGCATTGGCGCTGCTTTCGGAGGTGCTCAACTTTGATTTTGCCTCAAAGCCGATGGACGAGCCGTTCACCGAGGATGAGCTTGGCGGGATCAGCGGCCTCAGAGGCATCCTGGACCGGGTTGTGCAGCAATCGGGCAAACCCGATCCGACGTTGGACGATTTCGTTACCATTTCGAAGCGCGGCACGATCGATGAGTTCACGGTTTTTTGTGGTGCGCCGAAACAGGTGGCGGACCAGATGGAGGAATGGTTCACTGACCGCGCGTGCGATGGGTTTGTGCTGGCGGCGCCGTTCCTGCCTGGTGGGTATGAGGATATTTCGCGCCTGGTTGTGCCGGAACTCCAGAAGCGCGGGTTGTTCCATCGCGATTATGCAGGCAAAACGCTCAGGGAAAACCTTGGCCTCTCGCGGGCCGAAGTCGATGATTGGAGGCTTGCGTGACGCCGGAACTCTACCGCAATCTGATGCGCCACCAGGCTGGCGGGGTGGCGCTCATCGCGACGGGACGCCATGGCGGGCGAACGGGACTGGCCGCCACGGCGGTGTGTTCGCTGACCGATGCGCCGCCGACGCTGCTGGTGTGCGTCAACCAGACGGCGAGCGCGCATGACATTATCGCCGATACGGGTTCCTTCTCGGTCAACCTGTTGTGCCCGTCTCACAAGGAACTGGTCGGCGTCTTCTCCGGCCAGACGGGGCTCAAGGGGGAGGCCCGGTTCGATGATGCGCTGTGGCAGACGATGGTGACCGGCGCGCCGGTGCTCAAGGATGCGCTTGCGAGCTTCGATTGCGAGGTCGTTGAAACCAAGAAGGTGTCGACCCACACGATCTACATTGGCGAGGTACGGGACGGCGTTGCGAACGATGAACTCGACCCGCTGGTCTATTTCCGGGGCAAGTTTCTCTAAGGCAGAGACGGGTGAGATGAGCCTCTATGCGTGAGGCTCAGTAACTCAACCGACCGCGCATGTGCTCGAAGGGGAGCATGACGTGGGCCTGATACGCTGGTCGGCGGGTCAGTTCGTCGTACCAACGTGAGACGTTCTTGAGGTCGCGGCGGTCGATGTCGATGTTGAAATAGCGATACATATTGGTGCCGGCGGAGATGTCGGCGAGTGACAAGTCATCACCGAGCAGAAACCGGTTCTCGGCGAGGAGACGGTCCAGGTGGGCGAGGTCCTCGCCGACGGCGGTGATGGCTTGGGCGACGGCTTCGGTGTCGCGGTCAGCTTCGGGCGTGCGGTAGTATCCCCAGAAGACGCCGGTGAGGAAATCGCGCTGGAGTTTATAGCCGGACCATTCGAGCCATTGGTCGACGCGGGCGCGGGTGGCGGGGTCATCGCTCCAGAAGCGGGCCGGGCCAAAGCTGGCTGCCAGATAGCGCAGGATGGCGTGGGATTCCCAGACCACTGTTTCACCATCGACGATGACAGGCACGCGGCCGTGCGGGTTCAAGGCCAGGTGCTCGGGGCTGTCGAGGCCACCGGCGGGTCCGCCGCGCTCGATGTGTTCGTGGGGGAGATCGAGTTCGCCAACGAACCACAGCACCTTCTGGACGTTGAAGGCGCTGCGGCGTCCGATCACTTTGAGCATGACAATTCCTATGCTGGGATTGTTTCGGCGTTCGGCGGCGCCGTCAGGTTTCTTCCGGCCCGCCAAACCACCAAAGGTTCATCTCGGCCAGGAACTCAGGCGTAATGGCAAAGCCTGCTGCATCGCCGATCACGCTGTCGATGCCGCACACGGGGCAGAGCGCGGTGTGACGTGCGGGCGGCTCGTTCGTGTCGGTCCATTCGCTGACTTGTGCCGGTGGAAATGTCGCGCTGCAATGGAAGCAGCCACATATGGTGCTGGCCTCGATTTCGGTGCGGTGGTTGATCGAGCGGGCATGGGCGCGGCGAATGGGGTGTTCCGGGCCGAGTGCGAAGACATCACCGTTCATGAGAGGCATCCGGTTTGGCAGACCAGCGCTTCAGGGCGTCGTCGTCGGCTTCGCGAGCATCGACCCAGCCGCCGGCACCATCGGCATCGGCGCCGGTTTCCTTTTTCCAGAAGGGGGCGCGGGTCTTGAGGAAGTCCATCAGGAACTCGGCCGCTTCGAAGGCTGCGTGGCGGTGGGCGGAGGCGGTGATGACAAGGACGATGTCGTCGCCCGGGGCGAGTTCGCCGTAGCGGTGGATGATGGTGCTGGCCTGGAGGGGCCAGCGGGCGTGGGCCTCGCGTTCGATGCGGGCGAGTTCGGCTTCCGTCATGCCGGGGTAATGTTCGAGCGTCATTGACGTAATCGGTCCGGCCTTGGTCGTGCCGCGCACGGTGCCCGTGAAGGTGACGATGGCACCGATGTCCGTGCGCCCGGTGCGCAGTGCCGCGGTTTCGGCATTGAGATCGAAGCCTTCGCGCTGGACGCGGACAGCCATCGTCAGCCTCCCGTTACCGGTGGAAAGAATGCGATTTCGCGGGCGCCTGCGATGCTTGCGGCATGGTCGGCGTGGGTCTGATCGATGGCGACGCGAATGGTGTCAGGCTGCTCGAAGGCATGAGCGTATTCCTCGCCCTCCCCCTTGAGCCAATCGATCAGGTCGCGCGCGGTTTCGATGCCGGCCGGGATGTCGCGGGTTTCGTTGCCGCGGCCGATGCGTTCGCGGACCCAGGCGAAGTAGATGAGGTTGATGGTGGTCATGCTCGACAGATGTGTTCCAGGATAATCGGGGGGCGCGGTTCGGGTGACCCGTGCCCCTTTCAGATAGGGGTTCAATCCCAGGTTAGCCAGCGGCCGATGATGACCATTTCCGGGATCGTGGCGTTGACGAAGGTGCGGATTGTCTCGGCCATCTCGCTGCGGTCCTGATCGGTGATGCCGGGGCTCGGTGCCTCTGAGAGGTGAGGGGCGAGGCGATCCGCCGTCGCGGTGGCTAATGCGATGAGGTCGTTGACATGCTCACGCCAGGCGGGTGCCGCAAGGCGCGGATCGAGAAACTTGTCAACGGCTGGCAGGAGATCGGGCCAGAGGGTGAGATGGACGTAGAGGCTTGGGATTACGCCTGGCGCCGAGGTATGGCGGGCTGCGAGGCGTTCCAGTTGCGCGGTAATGTCTGCGGGCAGGTTGCTGCGGTTCGGGATTGGCGGGAAGGGGGGGGCCTCATCGCTTGATGGCGCAGCAATGCGCGGTGTCAGCCGGCTCGTGTTATTTGCTTCGATGCCGTCCAGGACACGCACAAAAGTGGTCAGGGCGATGAGGTTTTGAGTATTGCCGCTGTCATAAGCGCCAAGGACCCGGCGGCAGGCGTGGTGAGCGTCGGCGGGTAGCGCTGCGGGGATCGGCGAGGGCGCGCCTGTGGCCGGGACCGATCTTGATAGATTTACGGCGGCCTCCGCCAGGTCCTGCGACAGATAAAGGGGGCGCAACGTCTGCCAAACCCATTCCAGCACGCCGGGACGGGTCGCGAGGTGGCGGAAGATCAGATTGACCTGGGGCAGCGCGGCTGCCTGCCTGATGTCGGCATAGATTGCGGCGATGTCCGGTGAGGCCTCGGATTCGCGGATCTCGGTCATGGCTGGGGAGGCGTGCATTTCGGTCTCTAATGCCTTGAGGTTCAAGCCTGTTTCTCGTCTGTCGCGGTGGCGGGCGCCGGAGACGCCAGGCCGGGCAGTCATACCCTATTTGAGTGTCAGGCGCTCGGCTTGCTCATTTTCTTCAAATTGGATGAGGTTCGGGAACCCGGTATTTAGCATTGCGCGTGTAAAAATCATGCAACCTTTGGTATTGGGTCGGTCGTCGTGACTAACACACGTAGCATTGCCGGGCATTCGCAGCTTCCGGATAACATCTACATTCTGCTTGTGGATTCGCTGTTCCAGGAACGGCGGACGTTCCTCATCGGCGCCGTCATCATGTCGGGGGCGATTGCCACGACGTTCTGGAAGACAGGTGAACCGCTGATCGCGTTCACGGCAATTGCGTTTACGGCCGTTTCCATTGTGCGGCTGTTGTACATGTACGCCTATCAGCGGGCGAGTGCGGTCATCGAGACACGCACTGCCGCCCGGAAATGGGAATACGGCTACTTCGCTGGCGCGTCGGTCTCGGTTCTGCTGATGGGCGTGTGGAGTTTTGTTGCGTGTATTTTCACCACCGACAGTTTTGCTCATGTCGTCAGCTTCTCGATGACGATTGCGTTTCTGCTTGGCGTATTCGGCCGTAATTTCGGCAGTTCTATTTTCGTCGTTTTGCAGCTTGCGTGTGCGGCGGTGCCGATGATGGCGGCGCTGGTTTTGAAAGGCGATATATTCTATTTCGCATTCGCCGTCCTTCTGGCACCATTCTTCCTGACGCTGAAATTCATTTCCGAACGGTTTCGTGACACGCTTCTTGATGCGATTGTGGCAACGCATCGTGCAACAGCGCTGGCAAAACGTTTTGATACCGCATTATCGAATATGCCGCACGGGCTGTGCATGTTGGATTCCGAGGGGCGTATCCTGGTTGTCAACGAGCGCCTCATGGAGTTGCTCAATATCGGCGGGTGGCTCGATGTGCGCGGGTGGCGCATTGCGCGTCTGCTGCGAGAGTGTGTGAGGCGGGGTGCGCTGGAACGAGGTGATGCGAAGCACTTGATACAATCGTTGAAGGTGGGGCTTGCCGCCGACACAGGTGAGATTGTTTTTGAACTCGGGAGTGGCGCCACGCTGGCGTTGACGCACCAGCCGATGGATCGCGGCGGCGTGGTAGCGCAGATCCAGGATATCAGTGAGCGTCGCCGGGCGGAGCGCACGATTACGCGGATGGCGAATTTCGACGCCCTGACGGATCTGCCCAACCGCAACCAATTCTATGACTATGCCCGATCCGCCCTGGAGGCGTCGTATCGTGAAGTCGGTCATGCGGTGCATTTCATCGATCTCGATCACTTCAAGCAGGTCAACGACATGCTGGGGCATTCTACGGGGGATGAATTGCTACGGCAGGCCGCGCAACGGCTTCGCGCGACGTTACGCGGGCGGGATCTGGCGGCCCGGTTCGGGGGGGATGAGTTTGTTGTCCTTCAGTCCGACGTTGCCTCAAGCGCGAATGCAGAGGTGCTGGCGCGACGGCTGGTTCGGGAATTGAGCCGGCCTTATGACATCGGCGGTGAAGAGGTTGTGGTCGGTGTCAGCGTCGGGATCGCATGTTCTCCGGATCATGGCGGCGATATCGACGAATTATTGCGCAATGCAGACCTGGCGCTTTACGCGGTGAAAGGGGCTGGGCGCGGTGAACTCCGGTTTTTCGAAGCCGACATGCACGAGCGCGCGATGAGCCGCCGGAAAGCTGAAATCAATCTGCGCAGGGCGATCGAGCAGAATGAACTGGACGTGCATTTCCAGCCGATCATCGGGCTTGATGAGGGGCGTATCGTGACGTGCGAGGCGTTGTTGCGGTGGCAGCATCCGGAACGTGGGCTGATGCCGGCGGGTGAGTTCATTGAAGTCGCCGAGGAGACCGGCGCGATCGTCGAGGTGGGCCAGGTGGTCCTCGAAAAAGCCTGCCGCGCCTGCCAGAGTTGGCCGGGGGATGTCAGCGTCGCGGTCAATGTCTCGCCGATGCAGTTCGACCGGTCGGATGTGCCTGGCGCAGTGCGCCACGCGCTTGAGGTTTCGGGCCTTGCAGCCCACCGGCTCGAAATCGAAATTACGGAATCGGCGTTTTTGCGGAATGTCGATCACGTCCACGCCGCGCTCAAGGATCTCAAAGAGCTTGGCGTGATTATTTCACTCGACGACTTCGGAACCGGCTACTCCAGTCTCAGCTATCTTCACAAATTCCCGTTCGACAAGGTCAAGATCGACCGCTCTTTCGTTGCGAATTTGGCCTACGATAGCCGATCGTTGACGCTGCTGGTCGGGGCTGCGCGGCTGAGTGCCGATCTTGGTCTGCGTGTGACGGTCGAGGGGATCGAGACGGAAGAGCAGCTCGGTCTTGTCCGCTCGGAGCCCTTCTTTCACGAAGTTCAGGGGTTCTTATTCAGCCGGGCGATTTCGACTGAAGCCATTGGCGATATGCTCAAGGTCAGATCAAGCGGCTGGCTCGGGGAGCGGGGCCGTGCGGAGCAGCGAAGCAGCGGGGCAGGCCAGGAACTGAGTCAGTTGGCTCAGCAAGGCAATCTCCGCGCTCTTGCGGTTTAGCTGCAACTCAAAATAAGTTTCACGTTCTAAATGAGCATATTGCACGTCTGTTCTTTCGTGCGACTAATGCTTCGTGTGAATTGTTGCGCGCGCAACAAAAATGTTTATTCATCTTACAGTTGCAATTTTGGTTAATGTAACGTTAACCTAGTCTCCAGTGCAGTTTGGTACTTGGAGAGCGTAATGAGTCTGGGAACTATCCAAAACGATGGGCATTTTGCTGATCGTATTGCCAATCTCATGGACCGCGTTGACTATAAGCTCGCTCAGAGCGACGAGGATCTCGATGCGATTTTCCGGTTGCGCTACGAAGCTTACCGGCGCGAGGGGACGATCAAGCCGAATGCGCTGCGCCGGTTCTGCGATGCTTATGACGACTCTGAGAATGCCAGCATCTTCGGCGCCTACATTGATGGCGAGCTGGTCAGCTCGGTCCGTATTCATGTGGCGACTGCCGATCATCCCGATTGCCCCAGTCTGGAACCATTTGCCGACGTGCTCGGACCTGAACTGGCTGCCGGCAAGGTTGTCGTGGATTCGACGCGGTTCGTGACGGACAAGGATTGGGCGAAGCGATACGCGGGTCTCCATTTCGTGGCGCTGAGGCTGTGCTGGCTCACGGTTGAGCATTTTCGAGCGGACCATTTTCTGGCTGCCGTGCGCAAGGAGCACCAAGCTTTCTACCGGCGAACGTTTCGCCACCGGGAGGTTTGCCCGCCGCGGCCCTATGCAATGCTGAAGGCGCCGATCAGCCTGATGACGACGCGGTATGAGGATTCAGCCGCTTATGTTCATCGGCGGTATCCGTTCTTCCGTTCGAACGCCTTCGAGCGGCGGATGTTGTTCGATCCTGGCTTCGGTGCGCTGCAGAGTGCGGATCAGCGCCAGGCAGCCTGACCGCCTAAACCGTATCAGTTCGTTCTTCCGGACCTTGAGCCCCGCCTTTGGCGGGGCTTAATGCTTGCCTGATCAATGGCCAGCGAGGATCGTGTCTGCGATCTTCTCGGCGGTCATGATGGTCGGCAGGTTCGTGTTGGCGGAGGGGACGACGGGGAAGATCGAGGCATCGACGACCCTGAGACCGCCCATGCCATGGACGCGCCCGGTGGTGTCGACAACGGACATCGGATCATCAGCGCGGCCCATGCGGCAGGTACATGAGGCGTGCCAGACGCCGATTGCGGCCTTGCGGATGAAGGCTTCTGCCTCCTCCTCATCGTTGATGACGCCGTCGAGGGTGAAGCCTTCCATGATGAGGTTGCGGATCAGGAAGGTGCGCAGGGGCGCCGGCCCGTCAAGCAGGCGGGCCATGATGCCGGTCAGTATCCGGTTTTTGGTGTTGATTGCGCCGACCTGGCGAACCTTGTCGGAATAACTTGCCGGGAACGGATCGCTGACGACGCCTTTCATGGCGGGATCGTTGAAGAGCGGCGCGAGGCGCCGGATCCCGTCGGCGAGGCGTTCGAGATCACGGCGGTCGGAGAGAAGGTTGAACTCGACCTCAGGTTCGTCGGACCAGCGTGACGTTTGCAGGCGGACCTGGCCGCTCTCGGAAAAGGTCTTGTTGACGAACAGGAGGAAGGTGCCGATCTGTTCGCCGACGGCGTGCCAGGATGACTTGGCCGTTGTCACGACGAACATATCGCCCGGCGGGGCACCGCCCATCTCGGAGGAATAGCGGAGCCCAATAAAAAGGTGGCGACGGGTGAATTTGTTGGAGACCCGGGCGTGGCGTTTGACAAAGGAGGCGAGCGCGATCGAGGGGTGGTCCATGAGGCGCTGGCCGACGCCGAACAGGGCGTGGCGAACGGGAATGCCAAGATCATGAAGGTGGCCCGATGGGCCGATGCCGGCGCGCATCAAGTGGGCGGGGGAGTGAATTGCACCGGACGAGAGGATCACCTCGTTGGCGTGAAATTCCTGCGGGCGTCCTTTGACGAGAGCCTTTATGCCGATGCACTTGAGACCGTCGAACAGCAGTTCGGTGACCTGGGTTTCGCAGGAGATCGTCAGGTTGTCGCGTTTGCGCACGTCGGCGTTGAGATAGCCAATGGCTGCTGAGACGCGTTTTTCTTCTGCGTTCGAGATTGTGCAGGGAAAGTAGCCGTCCTCGAAATGGCCGTTCTGGTCGGCAAGGGATTTGTAGCCCGCGCGGTCGAGCGCCTCTTTCAAGGCGGTGGAGTGGACGGGCCATTGTTCCTCGGGGATGCGGCGTACCAGGATCGGTCCATTGGTGCCATGCCATTCGTCCTGGATGTCGAGGTCGGTCTCCAGTTTGCGGAAATACGGCAGCACGGTTTGCCAATTCCATCCTGCAGCGCCACGCGCTTCCCACTCGTCATAATCGGTTGGGGCGCCGCGGTTGGCCATCTGGCCGTTAATCGAAGAGCCGCCGCCGAGGACGCGTGCCTGTTCGTATTTTCGCAGCGGAGGCTTCTCGGCGTCAGGGTTGTTGTGGGAGACGACCTCGGTGCGGACTTTCAGGTCTGACCACAGGAAGCGGTCGTTGAGGTAGGCGGTGCCGGGGTAGCTGTCCAGGATTTCATCCGGCACTTTGCCGGGCGGCGTGTCCTGGCCGGCCTCGCAGACGAGCACCTTGTTGGTGGAGCGGGCCGAAAGCCGGTTGGCAAGGACGGAGCCTGCCGAACCACCGCCGACGATGATGTAATCGTATTGCATGCCTGGCGCCCCACCTGTTGCTCCAATTTTCAGCAAGGATGACGGGCCGGCCACGTGAGAGCAATCGAGGTGGGGATTGTGCGGGCCGCGGGCTCACTCCGTGGCTCGCCGTGCCTGCATGCGATGTGACCTAACTGCGTCACTATGAGCTGCAACTCGGCAATTGATGCGGCTGCACCACGACAGAGCGTGCGAATCACCGGATGTGTCGAGAGTGAAATTTTTTGCGCCGCGTCATTCGTTTTGTGACGCGTGGCGATTGCGCTGTGGTTCAGCGCGATTTGATTTTGGCGCCAGTGCTTCTCAACAGACGGGGATTGATCGTGGCGAAAGCGATTTACGCATTTATCGTCGCTGTGGCGGCCAGCCTGGTTTTCACGGCAACGGCCATGGCAGGCGGCACCACCTACGGTTCGATGAAGGATGGGCACGCCGAGGCCGTCCACAATTGGTCCGGCTTTCATGTCGGGGCAGCGCTCGGTTACAGCTTCACCGACTATGATCACACGCACGACCTGTTCGACTCAACTGTGCCCTACGATGCGACGACAACGCTGAATGCCGACTCAGACGGGCTGACCGGGACGATTACGATCGGCTATGACCGTCAAATGAGCCACCGTTTTGTGGTGGGTGTCTTTGCTGATTACACGTTCGGGGAGCATGATGCGACGGGGATGCTGATTTATCCGACGGGGCCTGAGGGGGTTCGCTTCACGCATGAAGATAGCTGGGCGGTCGGGGCTCGGTTTGGCTACATCGTGATGCCGTCGACCCTGGTCTACTTCAATGTTGGCTATACTCGGGGGCGCTTTGAGCAATCCAGTCTCGTCAACGGGGGCAGCCTCGAAGATGACCTGGATGGCTACTTCCTCGGTGTCGGCCTCGTGAAGAAGCTGAAAAACGGGCTCGGGCTGACATTGGAATACCGTTATTCCGACTATAGCGAGAAGCGGCTCGGTTCGTTCACTGCTGGCGCGTGTTGCTCGGAGTCGTTTGATATCGATGCCGACAATCACGCAATACGGCTCGGCCTGACTCTGCAGATGGGCGATAAAACACCGCCGCGACATGAACCGCTGAAATAAGCGGATGCCGGGTAGCCAGATGGTTCGGCCGCGACATGACAAAATGAAAAAACGGAGCCTGAGGGGCTCCGTTTTGCTTTCCGGCGCAGGGTGGCCTTTCAGGCGGCCTTGCGATGACCGTTGGTATCTGCTTGACCAGCACGCGCGATGATCGCGCGATTGATTTCGCCGATCCGTCCGGCGTGATTACGCCCAGGCAGCAAGGCTGACTTGATCTGCACCACGACCTTTTCCTTGCGGGTCAGGCCCAGGATCGGGGCGAACGGTGCGGTATCCGTGCCGGCATCCGAACTCTCGGGCGCGTTGTCGAACAAGTCGCGATTGACGTTCTGGACACGGTACGTTTCGGCGAGAGCACCTTCGGCAAAGATCACGTCGTGGCGATCCAGCTCGACGTGGAAATAGTGTAGCTCGTTGGTGGCGTGGTTGGTCTCGCGTTTGACGTTGAGGCCGTTCACGAGATCCTTCGCCCGAACCAGAACGCCGTCGAAATAGAAGGCGTGATGGGGGGAGACGCGAAGATCGGTACGCGGCATGCCGTCGCCGAATGCGCCTTTGGTGATCAGCACCGGGGCGTCGTTGTTGGACCAGGTTTGTGTCGAGGTTTTCTCGGCGGTGGAGAGCCCGATCCAGCGGATCGCCTTGAATTGACCGTCGAGTGTTTTGACGCGATCGCCTGCCTTCAGGTCTTCGACGGGAACCAGGCCGGTTTCGGTCTCGATACGGGTGCCGCTCAGGAAACAGGGGCGGGGTCGGGCGCAGTACCAATTCCAGCCTGCGCTTGCTTGCGTGGACCAGGCGAGGCCCAACAGACCGGCGCCCGCGCCGATGAAGCGGCGACGGCCCTGACGCGCGCGCTCTTCGGTTTCAAACTCGTTTGACATACTCGGTGACCTGTACTTGATCTGCTACTGAGGCTGTCCGCCAAAGCGCATAGTGCTTTGATCGAGCAGGATTTTCATTTTTGGAAGGAGATATCTTGCGCGAGGTTGTGTCAATTCGGTTCGTCACGTTAGGGTTTATGAAGATATTGGTAACCATGCGATCTGCGGGCAGCCTGTCGCGGGATATGGCATGGCGACTTGGACACCTGGCAATTTGGGATCGGGCGGTGATGAGGGCGTGGTTCGAAGATGGCTGAGGGTTCCATTTTTCATCCCGACTACCAGCGGGAACCGTTCTGGTGGGAGGCGGCGCGGCCGGGGACAGCGCAGTCTCAGGATCTGCCGTCACGCACGAACGTTCTTATTGTCGGCAGCGGTTATGCAGGGCTTGCAGCCGCGCTGGAATTAAAGCGGGGCGGCGCTGACGTCACCGTGGTTGAGGCGCTCGCGTTTGGTGAAGGGGCGAGCAGCCGCAGCGGGGGCGGGGTGAGCGCGGGGATCAATCTTGGCAAGGGGATCGCGGGAACGCCGGGCCAGGAGCGTCAAGGTGACGCGCACAAGCGGCTGGTCGAGGGGCTCATGCGCGAGAGCCTGGCCGCCTATGAACTCGTCAAGACACTGATCGAGCGGGAAGGGATTGCGTGCCATTTCGAGGAGCGGGGCCGGTTTGTCGGGGCCTACACCAAGGCGCACTTTTCCGGCCTGCAGGAGAAAGCTGACCGGCTGAACGACTTGATCGGGCTCGAGGCGTCGGTGGTTGAACGGGACGCGCAGCGATCGGAAATTGGCTCGGACTTCTACCACGGCGGTTTGGTCATCAAGCGGGCGGGCAAGCTCCATCCGGCGCTCTATCACAAGGGGCTGCTGGAGGCCTGTCGACGCGGCCGGTGTGCGGCTCTGTGCCAACACCCGAGTTGAGAAGATCGTGGGCAGCGAGGGCCGGTTCACGGTGACGACGAGCCGGGGGACTTGCCGGGCGGACCACGTCGTCATTGCGACCAACGCCTACACTGGGCCGCTTCAGCCAAAGCTCAGCCGGCGCATTGTGCCAATTTCCAGCCAGATCATCGTCACCGAGGAGCTACCTGAAGATCTTGCGCATGAGCTTATTCCGAACGGACGTACGATTTCGGAGACGCCGCGGGTGACGAGCTACTATCGACTGCTGCCCGGTGACAGGCGGGTGATGTATGGCGGGCGGGCGCGGTTTCAGGACGTGCCGGCGGATGTCAGTGCGGCGCTGCTCTACGAGATGATGATTGCCAGGTGGCCGCAGCTCAAGGGCACGCGGATCACGCATTCATGGTCGGGGCTGGTTGCGATGACGACGGATTCTCTGGCGCACATGGGTTTCGAGGACGGCATCCACTATTGCCTTGGATGCAACGGCAGCGGCATCGCGATGATGACCTATCTCGGCAACAGGATTGGCCGCCGGATACTGGATGGGGGGCGAACGGACAGTGCCTATGCCGATATCGCTTTACCGGCAGTGCCGGTGCCGTTCTACCGGGGACGTCCGTGGTTCCTTCCGATCGTCGGGGAATATTATCGCTATCTCGACCGTCGCGACCGGCGGGCTGGTTAGGTGCGGGTCCGGTTCTGACACTTAAGGTTTCGCCATGGCTCATGTGAACAAGGTTGCGCGATCGATCAATGACGGAGACGGACTGCGCTCAGTCGATATCTTTGTGCGACCGGATGGATCGTTCGGGTTCGAGGAATACCGGCGCGATATGGAAGATCCGCACGGTTGGCGCGCGGTCGGCGGGCACGATGGCGCGATATTCGACACGGCGGAGACGGCATTCGATGCGGCACGGAAGCGGGTTCCGTGGCTGGCGCTCATGGCCCGGTCTTGAGCGGGCCTTCAGGTCAGGATGGCACTGCGATCCTGGCTGAGGAGGTCAGTCGGGAAACCAGTGGCGGGTGCGGTTGGCAATGGCGACCAGCGAGAGCATGACCGGCACCTCGACGAGCACGCCGACCACGGTTGCGAGAGCAGCGCCGGAGCCCAATCCATAGAGGCTGATTGCAACGGCGACGGCGAGTTCGAAAAAGTTCGATGTGCCGATCATGGCGCAGGGGGCGGCCACGTTGAAGGGAATGCGCCAGGCCCAGGCGGCACCATAGGCGATCACGAAGATGCCGTAGGTCTGTATGAGCAGCGGGATCGCGATCAACACAATGATCAAAGGCCGGTCCAGAATGACCTGTCCCTGGAAGCCGAAGAGGAGGACGACGGTGGCGAGGAGACCGATGACGGACCAGGGCTTCAAGCGCGCCTTGAAGGTTTCGACGGCTGCTTCACCGCCGCTCTTCACAAGGCTGCGCCGGGTCATGAGGCCGGCGACCAGCGGGATGGCGACGTAGAGGAGGACGGAGAGGAGCAGCGTTTCCCACGGCACGGGGATGTCGGTCACGCCCAGGAGGAGGGCGACAATCGGGGCGAATGCGAAGATCATCACCACGTCGTTCACGCTGACCTGGACGAGGGTGTAGGTCGGATCGCCGCGGGTCAGTTGCGACCACACGAAGACCATCGCGGTGCAGGGAGCTGCGCCGAGGAGGATGACGCCGGCGAGGTAGGCTTGCGCGTCATCGGGCGGGATGAGGCCGGCGAAGACGTGCTCGAAAAACAGCACGCCGAGGGCTGCCATGGTGAACGGCTTGATCAACCAGTTCACCACCAGGGTTACGATCAAGCCCTTCGGGCGGTCCCCGATCTGGGAGAGGGCGGAGAAGTCGACGCCGACCATCATCGGGTAGACCATCGCCCAGATCAGGACGGCGATGAGCAGGTTGACCTTCGCGACTTCAAAGCCGGCCAGCAACTGGAAGAGGCCGGGGACAATGCTGCCAAGGATGAGGCCGGCAACAATGGCCAAGGCAACCCACAACGACAACCAGCGCTCGAAAAGGCCCATGGCCGCGCCGTCATGGGTGTCGATGGAGCTCGCGGAATTGGTCGTCACGTCACGCCTCCTCAGTGGATCTTTTGCGAGTGAGCGGATGACGCGAGGCCGCTCGCGGCGCACGCAATTCCCGCGCGAATGCCGCGCAATTTCATCATAAGTTCTCTTGGTCCCTCGGTCGCTTCGGGTCGGATATCATGTTTTGCCGCGCGCTGCCATCAACCATGATTTCCGGTGCGTTCGCTCCAGTCAGTCTGCGATCAGATTAGCGGCAGCCTCCAGCGTAACAGTCTTGTCCGACAGAAGTGCGTCAGTCATGGCCTCTTCGTTTCGCGGGAAGCCAAGCGGGTCGCTGGGGCTCAGGCGGTGGTCGATGACCAAACGCGCCATCACGAAATCAGCGCGGCGATGGCTCAAAAGGGCGTCGGCAGTCGCGGCTAGTCGACCGTGCAGGGCCAGTCGGCGGGGGGACTGAGACCGTTGGGGAGCTTGGTCTTGGCATCGCCGCAGGAGCCGCGAAGCTGGACTTCCGTCAAGCCGGTCGTGCTGCTCAGATCAACGCCTGCCAGGTTGGTTCGGTAGAGGTAGGCGTTCTCAAGGTTGGTTGCCTTGAGAGAGGCGTTGACGAGGATGGCGCGGGACAGGTTGATGTTGCGGGCGTCGGCGCCAGTCAGATCGGCGCCGGATAGGTCGGCGCGCGCGAGCTGGGCACCGTTGAGCCTGGCATCGCTCAAATCCGCCCCGGATAGATCAACGCGATTGAATTCGATCTTGGTCAGGTTCGCTGACTTGAGAATGGCCTTGTCCATGTAGGCGCGGGTGGCGAAGGCGCCTGCGAGGGTTGCGCCTTCGAGGTTGGCTTCGCGCAGGATGCTGTGGGAGAGATTGGCTTTGGTGAAATCTGCTCCCTCGAGGTTCGCATTCTTGAAGTTCGAGCGGGTGAGGTCTGCGCGGACGAATTTGGCGCCCTTGAGGTTCAACGCTGAGAGCATCTTGGACATCTTCATGCAGCCCGACCAATCGAAGCCCGGGCCGGGGCTGTCGTTGCAGCCCGCCGTGGCCGTTGCGCTCTGTGTGCCAACGATGGCCAGGGACAGAATGACTGAAGCGGTCATCGATCGGTTCAGCGGTTTTAGCATTGAGGGTCGCTCGTTATGTGCGTCATCGGGATTTCGAAGGGTATGGCAGGCGTGTTTCAGTATGCCATGAAAAGTGATCCGTGGCAGCGCGACCGGTCAATTCTCGAACACGACTGTGTCAGTTGTTCGTTTGGTGGCGGGCTGGCCCACGGGTTGCGTCGTTAATCGGCTGCTGGCGTTTGGGGCGGGGTGAGGCGGCGCTGGAAGGCTGGCG
This sequence comes from uncultured Alphaproteobacteria bacterium, assembly GCA_963696075.1. Classification (GTDB taxonomy): domain Bacteria; phylum Pseudomonadota; class Alphaproteobacteria; order Rhizobiales; family Hyphomicrobiaceae; genus CAJQQK01. The sequence goes on from CAVOJD010000015.1 coordinate 123,791, forward strand.
CAAGTTGGACGATGAGCGTTGCTGAGAACATCAGGGCTGCGCCGAGCCAGCCGATCCATTCAAGGCGTTCGCCAAGGAGGAGGACGCCGGCGAGGGCGGCGAAGACGGTTTCCGTTGAAACGATAATCGTCGCCTCGGCGGCGCTGGTATGGCGCATGGCGACGGCCAGCAGCGTGAATGTCAATGCGCTCGACAGGATGCCGACGTAGGCGATCTCAGGGGCCGCGGCCATAAGGGTTGCGATGGTCGGGGCTTCGAATGCAAGGGCGCCGATACCGGAGATGAGCGCTACGACCGCGAACTGGACGGCGGTGAAGGCGATCGGGCGGGCATGGCGGCCGGAATGCTCGATGACGAGCATGTGGGCTGCCCAGAAGAAGGATGAGAAGACAACGAGCCAGTCGCCCCACGAGAAGCCGCCAACGGTTCCGCCGCCGAGCATCCAGGTGCCGATGAAAGCAACGGCAACGGCAAGCCAGATGACGAAACCCGGTGGGCGGGCCAGGACGAGCCACATGAGGATCGGGGTGATGACCACATAAATTCCGGTCAAGAAGCCGGTATTGGTGACGGTGGCGGTGACAAGGCCGGCCTGTTGGAGAATGCCGCCGGTGAAGAATGTGAGACCACCGGCGGCTGCAATGAGCCAGAAGGGAGCCGTCGGGCGGTCGGCGCGGCCGGCGTTCTCATAGAAGAGCGCGATTGGTGCAAGGATCAGCGTGGCCACGAGCGCCCTGAGTGCCAGGAACGTATAGGGCCCGATGTGGGTCATTGCGGTTTTCTGGAAGACGAATGCCAAGCCCCAGATGATCGCGATGGTGACGAGTATGAGGTTAGCCTGAGTGCGGGTCATATCGGTGGGCAGGCTCGCGAGGGCGGGAATTGGGCAATCAAGGGGCGATGACCAGATGGACGTTGATCGCAGGGCCATGATCGCGCCGGAAGCGCGAACGGAGCATCCTTAAAGACCGCGAAAGAGAACGCCAACGGTGAGGATCAGGTAGGCCGTTATCGCAAGCCAGTATTCCTGGTGGGGCAGGTAGCGGGGTACGGGCACATAGCCAAGTTTGGTGACCATCGCGAGGGTGGCGAGGATCAGGGAGATCAGAAACAGGAAGAGTGTCGGGGGGCTCAGTCGCATATGTCCGATCCGATGGGGTCTCGACGCTGGCGATGTCGGGTTGCGGTCGTGGCGACAAAGGCCGCGTGGGAAAAACGATGCGCTCCATTCTTAGGCTATCCCATGCCGGGGGCCAATCCTGGAGTTGATCTCATGAGGCGGCAACGCGTTTCGGCGGGCCAGGACAATCAATAGCGGCGAAGGTGCGGGCGCAACTTTTTACAGGCTGTGCTGCGATAAGGGCTGGGTGAGGCCGGACGGCTTGGCATCAACGGGAGCGCCGACGGCAAACAGGAGATGGACGATGCGCTCGTCGGCGTCGAGGCCGTCACGGTGGAGGATGCGATCGCCGGAAGGCCCGGTGGGGTCGATGAGGCGGCCCTTGACGAGAAGTAGGTTCATCTTCAGTGCGGCGGGACGCGTGACGTTGGCGGTCTGAGTGATGCGGCGCACGTCCAAAATTTCGAGCTTCGCGTCATCGGCGTGACTGCGGGCAAGGGCCAGGTGGCGACCCGGCGTCAGATGCGCTGCGCTCTTCAAGAACCCCGCGAACGGTACAGTGCGATTGTCGGGCGCTTCGAGGTGGACCGGGCGAATGTTGCGTTCGAAGGCGGCGATCTGTTCAGAACGTTCGCTGATGGCGGCGAGTTCGCGCTCGAACTTGCCGCCTGCTCCGACACGATCCGGTGACGTGATGGTTGCAATTGCCGCCGTCAGAAGGCCACAGGTAACGGCGAGAGCGGTCAGTTGAACCGGTATCGGAAAATACGGGGAACGCTGTCGCACGGTATCTCTCCGGTTTATATTCGTCCTGGACGCGCAGAGCACGATTCGCCGCTGCAGCGCCCGATAAATTCGTGGAGAGAAGGCCGGATGCCGGGGCGGGCCCGGCGTCAGCCTTCCCTCCACCCCCCACGCCGCGAGGAGGCGTTCGCGCGGCGGAGGTATCTTACGAGACCCAAGCTGAAGCTCGTCATCGAAGCGAAAACAAGGGCCAGCACAGTGGAAATAAGGGGCGTTACCCCGACCGACAAGGCACGGGCTCCATCTGGGATGGTAAAAGCAGTTCCCGGGCCGGTGCCGGGTGCCGAAGCTGCCCAGGGGGCGGGGTCCCAATGGGTGAGTAGCGAAATCACCGGGATCGGCGCGTAGGCCGGGTCAACCGGCGACATCGCAACAAACAGGCATGAAAACACAATCAATGCACAGGCGAAGTCGCGTGCAGGCTTTATGGCATGCCGAAGCCAGAACTCTCTTCCCATACTGTCCTCCCAAAACGAACTGGAACGCTCTTGTGAGCCGAATTTTTGTTTCTTTCCTCCTGCGCTGAACCACACCTTCAGCGCGTTAATGGACGATGAACAAGAAGTGCGACGAGGGTGGGCCGCAATTGTGGCGTGCATGATGGGATTCTATGATCGTTGGCGGGAAGGTGATGAGCTGTTGCCTTGCGATCACGGGGGTTGCACCCGGAGGGGACGCGATGGAATGGTCGTTACGCTTTGGATCAGACGCGGCGGGAACTGGACCGTGGCTGCAACATTCTAGTATTCCATTCCCAGAGTACTCTGCGACGGCTTGAGCCTCGTTGGGACACACGGCCAGTACCGCCGGGCGCAACACCTCCACGAATGTGGCCCACTGATTGTGACCTGGGCCAGCCCGCCGCAGCGTTGGTTGCCGCAGACAGGACCCTTCATGACCACCGACCAATACATTCTCTTTGCCCTCCTGTTCGCGTTGTTCGCGATGCTGATCTGGGGGCGGGTGCGTTATGACATCGTGGCGCTGGGCGCGTTGGTCGTCGCGGTGATCTTCGGGGTCGTCGAAGGGGACAAGGCGTTCGAGGGATTTGGGCATCCCGCGACGATCATCATCGCTTTGGTGCTGGTTGTCTCCAAGGGGCTGGCCAACTCCGGCGCGGTGGATCTTATCGCGCGTTGGCTGGTGCCGGCGGGACGATCGCTGCTTGCGCACATTGGCATTATGGCGAGTCTCGGGGCGGCCATGTCGGCGGTGATGAACAACGTCGGCGCGCTTGCGCTATTGATGCCGGTCGATATCCAGGCCGCCCAACGCGAGAAGCGGTCGCCGGCGATTACGCTGATGCCGCTTTCGTTTGCGACGATCCTCGGGGGGCTCATCACGCTTATCGGGACGCCGCCCAATATCATCGTTTCGAGCATCCGCGAGCAGCAGCTTGGGGAGCCGTTTCGCATGTTTGATTATGCGCCGGTCGGGATCGCATGCGCGGTTGCCGGGGTGGCGTTCGTGGCGGTCATCGGCTGGCGGCTGCTGCCGAAGGAAACGCGCGAGCGGGAGGCTGGCAAGGAGCTGTTCGAACTTGGCACCTATCTCGTCGAATTGAGGATCGGGGCGGGATCAAAGTCGATCGGCATGAAGCTCGGCGAACTGGAAGAGCTTCTTGATAAGCAGGATGCGATGTTGATCTCGCTGGTGCGCAACGGCCAGGATCTGCCGAGTTATGCGGGATGGATGAAGACGCGCGAAGGCGATGTGCTGTTGATCGAATCCGCTGCGGAGAACCTTGATGGATATGTGAAGGAACTCGGATTGTCGTTTGGCGAAGACGACGCCGTGCGGGTTGATGAGGAGGAACAAGCTCAGGCGGTCGCGGAAGGTGTCGTGGCAGACGATAATCCGCAGCTGCTCGACGATGATGCGGAGGGCGCTCCGAAGTCGGGGCTTGATGAAAACGAAAGCGAGCGCAAGCGCGAAGAGGCGAAGAACAAGCTCGAGCGGCCAAGTGAACTCGAGCTGATCGAGGTTGTGGTGCGGCCTGGCGCCATGGTCGAGGGGCGCTCGGCGGCAGCGATGCGGCTGCATGAACTCTACGGTGTGTGGTTGGTTGGCATTTCGCGCGAAGGGCGCAAGGTGACGCGTCGCGTAAGGCAGATGTCGCTTCGGGCAGGCGACGTATTGTTGCTGCTGGGGCCGGCAGAGATGATGCAGGCGGCATCCGACCGGATGGGAACGCTGCCGCTGGCGCAGCGCGGACTTCAGGTGCGTGATACGACGCAGGCTGCTGTCGCGAGTGTACTGTTTGGCGCAGCCATCCTGGCGGCAAGCGTGGGCCTGCTCTATCTGCCGGTGGCGCTGGCGGCTGTCACTGTCGTCTACGTTCTTTTGAAGATCGTCCCGCTGCGCCAGCTTTACGATGCCATCGAGTGGCCGGTGGTTGTGCTGATTGGATCGCTAATCCCGATCGGCGCGGCGCTCGAGAAATCGGGTGGGACGGAATTGCTGGCAGGCTGGATCGTGGACCTTTCGCAGGGGGCGCCGGCGTGGATGGTGCTCACAATCCTGATGATCGTCACGATGACGCTGTCGGACGTGCTCAACAATACGGCAACGGCGCTGATTGCAGCACCCGTCGGTATTGGTGTCGCCAACAACCTCGGGGTCAGTCCCGACCCGTTCCTGATGGCGGTGGCGGTGGCGGCTTCGTGCGCCTTCCTGACGCCAATCGGGCATAAGAACAATACGCTGATCATGGGGCCGGGCGGCTATCGATTTGGCGATTATTGGCGTATGGGGCTGCCGCTCGAAATCCTGATTGTTGCGGTTGCCGTGCCGATGATCCTGTTGGTGTGGCCTCTTTGATTTCGCTCACGGCTATTCCGGCCCTGCGGGCCGGGCCTGCGCGGGCGCGCCGCTGAGCGGCGGGTCGCGTTGCTCCCTCGAGGGCTGCGCCCTCGATTGGTTTTCGCTCACGGCTATTCCGGCCCTGCGGGCCGGGCCTGCGCGGGCGCGCCGCTGAGCGGCGGGTCGCGTTGCTCCCCGAGGGCTGCGCCCTCGATTGGTTTTCGCTCACGGCTATTCCGGCCCTGCGGGCCGGGCCTGCGCGGGCGCGCCGCTGAGCGGCGGGTCGCGTTGCTCCCCGAGGGCTGCGCCCTCGATTGGTTTTCGCTCACGGCTATTCCGGTCCTGCGGGCCGGGCCTGCGCGGGCGCGGCGCGAGCGCCGGGTCGCGTTGCTCCCCGGCGGTTTTGCCGCCGAGGGGGTATGTGCCTGGGCTTTGCTGAAGCGTGAGGCTGAGGGGGGCTTGCGGGTGCGCTGCTTAAGCGAGGGCTGCGGTGCTCTCGGGTGGGTGGGCCGGCACAGAGGGTTGTTGGCAGGTTTCTTTTCGCGGCCACAAACTGGCCGTGCGTCTTGCGTCGCGGCGGGCATGGGAATAGGTTGCGCCCGTTTGCGGCTTGTGATGCGCGACCGGCGAGGATTTTCTACCGGTTTTGCGCGTCCAAGACGCCCACTCAGCACAGCCTGGTTCTCGGAAGGACACACGCCATGGCCTTTATCTCAGACGCGCTCGGCCGCATGAAGCCGTCCGCCACGATCGCACTCACGCAAATGGCACGCGATCTCAAGGCCAAACGTGATGACGTCATTTCGCTGGCGCTGGGAGAGCCCGATTTCGAGACCCCGGACCACATCAAAGAAGCCGCTATCGACGCCATTCGCCGGGGCGAGACGCGCTATCCGCCCGTTGCCGGAATCGTGCCTTTGAGAGAAGCCATCTCGGGCAAGTACAAGCGTGAGAATGGTCTCGACTACGGTATCGATCAGATCATCGTGGGAACCGGTGGCAAGCAGGTGATTTACAACGCGCTACTTGCGACGGTGAACCCCGGCGACGAAGTGATCTGTGTTGCCCCCTACTGGGTGAGTTATCCGGAAATCGCGGCGCTTTGCGGCGGGACGGTTGTTACTGCGCATGCGCAGGAGGCGAATGGCTTCAAGCTTAAGCCTGAAGAACTCGAGCAGGTGATCACGCCGAAAACGAAGTGGCTGATCCTGAATTCGCCGTCCAACCCCACCGGGGCCGGCTATTCGCACGAGGAACTCAAGGGGATCACGGACGTCCTGATGCGTCATCCCCATGTCTGGCTGATGACCGACGATATCTATGAGCATCTCACCTATGGCGACTATAAGTTTGCCACCGCCGTCGAGGTTGAGCCGGGGCTCTATGATCGCACGCTGACGATCAACGGGCTTTCCAAAGCCTATGCGATGACGGGTTGGCGGATCGGCTATGGCGGTGGGCCGCAGAAGCTGATCAAGGCAATGGATGCCCTGCAGAGCCAGCAAACTTCAGGCACCTGTACGATTGCGCAATGGGCCGGCGTTGCCGCGCTGAATGGGCCGCAGGATCACCTCAAGTTGTTTCGTGAAACGTTTGAGACGCGGCGTGATCTGGTGGTCTCGATGCTGAACCAGGCCAAGGGCTTGAAGTGCAGCACGCCGGAAGGCGCGTTCTATGTCTATCCCTCAATGGGCGAGTTGATCGGCAAGAAACTGCCGTCAGGCAAGACGATCGAGACGGATGAAGACTTCGTGCTTGAGTTGCTGGCGACGGAAGGGGTTGCCGGCGTGCACGGTTCGGCATTCGGGCTGGGGCCTGCGATGCGGGTCTCGTATGCAACTTCAACGGATGCGCTCGAAGAAGCCTGCCAGCGCATTCAGCGGTTCTGCGCGTCAATCAATTGATCTCGTAAGGGCGGCGCATCCCCCTGGGGTGAGGCGCCCGGATCGGGCTGCTTCCCCGGTCACTTCGCCGCGGCAGGGTATGATTTGAAAATCCATCGAATATGAGCCTGGGCGGGAAATTCCGCCCGGGCTTTTCTATTTCGGCTGGCAGCTAGAAGAACTTGCCGCCGAGAACTGTGATAGCGCCAACGAAAATGGCGGCTGCAATGATCAGGCAGACCAATGCGCGGAGCAGTGGCCGGGGGATCTGATTATTCGCAACGGCGTCGGCGTCGTCGTAGGTGCCGGGTGGTTTTTTGCCGGTGACCATGGCCTCGATCAGCCGGTCCTTCTTGACGAGGCGGTACAGGACGTTGGCCGCTATGTGCAGGGCGATGAACCACAGGAGGACGCTTTCGAACATCCAGGCATGCCATTTGCCGAGTTCGATGCTGGCTTCGTCACTGCCGGCGAGAGCGGAGAGGGGGCCCCAGGTGACGTAGTTGTGCTCGGTCGACATGAGGCCAAGAATGCCTTGAGTGGCGACCATGGCGATCAGCGCGATGATCATGTAGGCGCCCAGCGGATTGTGGCCGAGGTAGTGGCGATCGCGGCCGCGGATCATGTCGATCCCATAACGTGCTGCGGTCCAGGGCCAGGCCAGGAACCTGTGAAACCGGGCAGAAGGAGAGCCAACAACTCCCCACAAGACGCGCCAGATCAGCAGGACGAGAATGGCGTATCCGTTGAAGCGGTGCCAGAGCAGGGACGTGTCGCCGATGACGTCGCTGAATTCGAAACTCGCCCACGACGAGAAGATCAAGAAGACCAAGGTCCAATGAAACAGGCGGGTGGGTAAATCCCAGACGCGAACGGGTTCCGGGGACTGCTTGAGCATCGGGCATGTCCTCTTGGTTCGGATGGCAGCCGGGGGCAGGGCAGCCGACATTTGAGCTGTTGAAAATGATCACTGAATGATGGCGTTGGCCATAGCGGTCACTGCGCCTGAGCGAGCACAGGCCATTATGACGCTGTCACGAGATTTCGCGCGAAGAAATTGCGTTGATGGACGTTTTGGCTGTGGGGACAGGATCAAGCTGTCGCTTTGCCGCCTGACAGTGAAAATATGTCCAGGCTTGGCCACCAGCGGGACTGGGGCGCGCTCTTCGGCTGATCGGTGGACTGTTCAGCCGGGGGCGTCTTGAGGATGAGTTGAGGGCGCGGATCGCCGGCAAAATCTTCCGGATTCACCATGGCATAGCCCGCGGCGTCTGCTGCGCTCTTAAGCTTGTCGGAACCCATGATGCCTACCTCTTAACGCTACTCAGGTCGCTCTGTTGTTCAAGGCCGCTGTGTCGGCCTGGCAAGCATGCAACCCAAATCTATAGTTGCGGTTAAAGAGTCGCAGGTCAAGTGATTTGAGATGACGCCGCGTTAACCTTTGTCAATTCCTATCAAGTCGCTCTGCGATGCCTGCGCTGGACGCGACAAGCGATTGAAGTCTTTCTCGGATTACGGCTTCGATACGGTGCCGGATCATCGTTCGGACAGGGCTACTTTACCGGTATCGGCACGTTCACTCTTCGAAGGTCACTTGCGTTCTCGATTATGACGGTGAAACATGACAGGGCCGTGACCTTTACCCAGGTGCGGGCGCGGCGCTAGCCGATGCCTGGGCAAAGGAGGAAATGCGAATGGGAGACGATGCGGCTCGGTCCCTGAGCACAAATAATAAGACGACGCGATGCATTGCGATCGTCGGTCCCTATCTCAGCGGGAAAACCACTCTGCTTGATGCGCTGCTGCAGCGAATGGGTGAGATCCCGCGGCAGGGCAGTGTGAAAGACGGCACGACCGTCGGTGATAGCAGCGACGAGGCGCGGGCGCATGGCATGAGCGTTGGCGTCAATATCGCATCCGGGACGTATCTCGACGACCATTTCACGTTTATCGACGTTCCTGGCTCAGTTGAGTTTCAGCACGATGGGGAAGCAGCGCTTCGCATTGCTGACGCCGCCATCGTCGTCACGGAGCCTGATCCCAAGCGCGTGCCTGCGCTCCAGTCCATTCTCAAGCGGCTCGAAGAACTCGGCGTGCCGCATTTTCTTTTCCTCAACAAGATCGACACGTTCGATACACCGGTTCGCGATATCGTACCGGTGCTGCAACCGGCGAGCGGATTGCCACTAGTGCTCCGGCAGGTGCCGATCTGGGAAAACGGAATTGCGACGGGGTATGTCGATCTCGCTTCGGAGCGGGCCTACGTGTATCGCGAGCACGCGCCATCCGAGATTATTGAGATACCCCGCACGGTTGATGGACGACAGGCGGATGCGCGCTTCCACATGCTGGAGCAGATCGCTGACTATGACGACGAGCTCATGGAGCAGTTGCTCGAGGATCTTGAACCACCCCGGGACCTGATCTTTGACGACCTTGCCCGCGAGTTGCGCGAAGGCCTGATCTGTCCGGTGCTGCTGGGTTCGGCGGAACTTGGCCATGGCGTTGGCCGGCTTCTCAAGGCGTTGCGGCACGAGGCCAGTCCACTTGAGGCAACGCTTCAGCGGTTGGGTCTCCAGGAGGACAATGCGGCGGGACAAGCCTTCACGATCAAATCCGTGCACACGTCGCACGCGGGGAAAGTGTCGATTGCACGGGTTCTCAGCGGAACTTTCAGTGACGGTGAGGTTGTCGAAGCGGGTGACCGGTCCTCCAAGATCTCTGGCATTCTGGATGTGACCGGAGAGACCTTTGCAAAGCGCGGCAAGGCGCTGGCCGGCGAGGTCGTCGGGTTCGGGCGTCTTGATGACATTCATACCGGGGACTTTGTGTGCTCTGTCGCACAAGGGGCGCCGCGGTGCAAACAATTGAGCCTGACGCCACCGGAACCGGTTTTCGCCGTTGCCGTCGGGATTCATGATCACAAGGACGAAGTGAAGCTGACGACGACGGCGCAAAAATTATGCGAGGAGGACCCTGGGCTTCGTTTCGAACCGTGCGAGGCGACGCATCAACTTCTGCTGCGTGGGCAAGGGGAGATGCATCTTCGTGTCGCGGCCGAGCGGCTCAAGCGCAAGTGGGGGCTTGAGGTTGAGACGGCACGGCCGATGAATGCCTACAAGGAGACGATTGCAGCGTCGACGACGGTGCGCGGACGTCACAAGAAGCAGTCCGGCGGGCATGGCCAGTTCGGTGATGTTGTCCTTGAAATCAAGCCACTGCCGCGGGGCAGCGGTTTTCAGTTCTCCGATACAATCGTTGGGGGGGTGGTGCCGAAGCAGTACATTCCCTCGGTCGAGGCGGGCGTGCGCGATACGCTCAAGTCGGGGCCGCTCGGTTTCGAAGTGGTCGATGTTGGCGTCGTGCTGAAGGACGGCAGCACGCACTCAGTCGATTCCTCAGACATGGCCTTTCGGCAGGCTGCGCGCCTCGCGATGAACGAAGGGCTGGCGGATTGCAAGCCGGTGCTGCTTGAGGAGATCATGCGCGTTGAGATCGCTGTCCCAAACGAGGCCACGCCACGCATCAATGCGATGATCTCGCAGCGGCGCGGACATATCCTGGGGTTTGACGGACGGGAGGGGTGGCCTGGCTGGGATGTTGTCGAGGCGCAGCTGCCGGCGGCCGAGATCGGTGACCTTATTATCGAGTTGAGGTCAGCGACGGCGGGTTCGGGCACGTTTCGCGCCGTGTTCGATCATCTGGCTGAACTGAGTGGGCGGCTGGCTGATCAGGTGCTGGCGCAGCATCGCGAAGCTGCCGAGTAGGGCATGTGATGGCGCAATCCGTGTCGGCCGGTTGGGCCGGCCGGCGCGGTTTGGTTCGAGCTAGCCACGGCGCATCAGTGTCGAGATCATGTGGAAGAACGGTTCGGGCCCCATATAACCGGTAATGCGTTCGACCTCGCGACCATCCACCATCAAGACAACCGTTGGCACCACCTTGAGCGGCTCGGCAAGCCTCAGGCGGGAGATGTCCGCCTTGTTTGCGTCGATGAAACGCATGGGGATGAGCTGCGCGCGCGGGGAGCGCTCGTAGGCCGGTGCGACGTCGCGGCGAAAGAGAGCGCAGTAGGCGCAGCCTTCGACCTCGAAGACGAGGAGTTCGGCGTCCACTTTCGGCACGGGCTCGGTGGCCGGGCGTGGGGCTGCGGTGACTGGCAACAGCCCGACGAGACCGGCTGTCAGCACGACGCCAAGGCGGCTCAATACGGTTCTTCTTTTCAGGCGCACGTTAGCCTCCGGACAGCTCTGGTTGTCCGGAGGGTTCAAAGGGTGTGCCAAGCGACGGCTTCGATGCGGGTAGACGGTCTCGTGGCGTCGCTGATTGCGGTGTTAAGCTTTCCGCTTAAGCAATTCCGGCAGTCCAAGACGGCCGGGGGAAGGCTCAGACGCGGTAAAAGCTCTGCCAGGTGATGGTGACGGTCGTGCCGACGGGGATGCGGTTGTAGAGGTCCGCCACATCGGAGTTGTGCATGCGCACGCAGCCTTTTGAGACGGGCTGGCCGATTGTCCAGGGGGCATCCGTGCCGTGGATGCGGTAGAGGCTTGAGCCGAGATAGAGGGCGTGGGTGCCGAGGGGATTTTGGGGATGTCCACCGGGCACGTGTGCTGGAAGCGAGGGGTTCTCGCGGCGCATTGACGGTGTCGGTGTCCAGGGTGGGTTGACCCGTTTCTGGCTGATCTTGAGAACGCCTTGCCAACGGTCCTCGGGACGCGGGATTGCGATTGGATAGGCAATCGCTTCGCCACGGCGGTGGACGTAATAGAGCTTGCGGTCGGCGAAGGAGACGATGATCTGGCCAGGGCGGGCCTGGCTTGGGAAGGCCGTCAGATGGCGACCCTGGTTGCTTGATTGCTGTTCGCCGCCCCAGTTCCATTCCCAGGGGAAGATACCACCGCCGAGAAGTCCGGCGCTTTGAGCGCTTGCGGGCGTGGCGGCGGCGAGGGGGGCAAGGGCGAGCAGCATTGCAGCCCAGAGCGGGCGGGACGCCTTGGCCAAGAATTTCGAAAGTCGAGAGGGGGACGTTTCAAGAATACGCATGGGACAACGCTCTACTGGTACCTGGCGCGACAGGGGGAGGTGCCCGTTTCGGGCTTGTCGTTCAGCGCCTTTGGAAGGCGTATCCGGTCATGGTTAACGAAGTGTTTAGCGGGCGGCGGCCATGCGCATCCGCAGGGTTGCTGCTCCTGGCGGAGTTGGACTCATCCACATGTCATACACACAATGTTCCCTTTTGTTCTTTTTTCGTTTGACGCCAGGACGGACTCAAATTAGAACAAATAACGAACATCAGGTTCGCTCAGAAAGTTCAGTTCAAGCCTTGTCGAGCTAGACCCGTGCAGCAGAAAGAACCGAGTTTTGCGTCTTCTTCCTGCGATGTTTCGCGTCACGGTCGTGAAGGTCTCATTGGTAATCGCGTTGGGCCTAGGTCTCGCGTTCAAACGCTCGAACGGCTGCGTGAGCAAATCAGATGTCTCGAAGGGCGCGCTCCCGCCTTCGAACCGGTGAAACAAGACGCCCAGCCCTCGGGACGATCTTATCTCCGCAGCGCCGGTTGCGATGGTGGAGCAGGAAATGGCGCAAAGCGTCATTGTCTCGAAAGCCCGCATGGCATGTCTCAGGACGTGTCTTTTCAAGCCGGTCTCCCCGCTGACCGGTTTGTCGATGAGGACGGTTGTGTGGTTTCCCCCACCATCACCCCCGCCACGCAGCCGTCCTCCTCTCCTTCTCCATTCGTCTTGCCCTCAGATCATCTTCTGCATCTGTCCGGGAAGCGGTCGCCGCGTTGGACGCTTGTGCCTTCGCGAGCCGAGGCTGTGGTGGAGGCAAACATCTCTCATGGTGGTGGCGGGGCTCTCTTCTCGCCCGCGGCGATCGAACTCGATCCGTCGGGGGTCCATGAAATCAAGCCGGCGTTCGAGGGGATGGGAGGCACCGTTTCGGGTCATCAAAGTCTCTCAGGGTGGGGAATGGATGATTGGGCGGCTGCGGCGAATGGTGCGCTCGGCTTTTTCATCTGCCTCATCGCATGCCGGCTTGCCGGTCTCAGGGCTGATCAGAAAGGCGCTCTGGGGATGGCATCGCAAGGTTGTGGTGGTGGCCCTGGATCTGCTGCGCGTACGCCTTTGCTGTGGTGCTCCTCACGCGCCATTCGAGGGGAGTACGGGCGTCCCTACATTCATGGCCTCGAAGCGGCAGGTGTTCGTCCAAGTGATCTGATGATTATCGAAACGGCCAACACGGCTGAGACGCTATGGGTGCTTGAGGAGGGGATGCGATCTGGAGCGCCGGCGTTGGTCGCCGGCATCCTTGATGACATTGCGCTGACGCCGGCGCGCCGGCTTGCGCTTGCCGCGGAGCGTTACGGGGTTCCCTGTCTGTTTTTGAGTGATGCGCGTTCGCCGCCTGCAGCCGCAACGGCGAGCCGTTGGCGGGTGGGGGCGGCGCCAAGCGGCGACAATGAGCTGGAGATCGCGCGCCGGGCCAGAAACCCAGGCGGGCAAGCGCTCAGATTGCCGGGGTCGCGCCGTTTCCGTGTTGCCCTTGAGCGGTATCGCCCGGCGCCGGCAATGGCGGGGCGGGATATGCATTTGGTGGAGTGGCGTCATGAAGCGGTTTGCTTCGATCTGGTTGCCGCGATTTCGGATCGACCGGTTGCAGCGCGCGCAGGCCAGACGGGTGCCCCTGGATAAGCCGTTTGCACTTGTCGAGAGTGGTGCGCGCGGGATCATCATCGTCGCGGTCAATCGTATCGCTCAGGCAAAAGGTATTCGGGTTGGGCAGGCGTTGAGTGATGCGCGCGCGATCCTACCTGGTCTCATGACACGGCCTGGGGAGGCGGCGCGGGATGATGCAGCCCTCAACCGGCTCGCTCTCTGGCTTGGGCGCTATGGGCCGTGCCGGAACAGGGAAGGGGATGATGGCCTGTGGGTTGACATCACGGGGGTCGCGCATCTGTTTGGCGATGAGGCGGGACTTGCGCAAGATTGTGTCGACCGGCTCATGCAGGCGGGGTTTACGGTGCGTTGCGGTATCGGTGATACGCGCTCGGCGGCGTATGCGCTTGCGCGCTATGGATGTGGCCCTGGGCAGCGTATCGCGATTTCCTGTCCAGGTAAGATGCGCGAAGCGCTGTGTGGGCTTCCGGTCGAAGGGCTTCAACTTCAAGAAGATCTGATCGTCCTGCTGGGGCGGCTCGGTCTCAGGCGGATCGGCCAACTCTACGATCTGCCGCGCGCGGCACTCGCCCGGCGGTTTCGCGAAGGGGCGGGAAAGAGCGCGGGCTCATCGCGATCCAAAACGACCTCGCGAAGCGCGACCAGGGTGCGGCCGTCAGGGTGGGCTCAGTCCCTTGTCATGCGTCTCGATCAGGCGCTTGGCACGTTGGGGGAGCCGACTATCAGCCTCGTCGAGGTGCCCGTTTTCAGAGTGCAGAAAAGTTTTGCAGAGCCGCTCATTTCGCATGCTGGTATCGAGGCGGGTCTCGAACTCCTGGCGCGGGATTTGTGTGTGCTTCTTGCGGGCCGGATGATGGGCGCCAGGCGGTATCAATTCCAGGTCTATCGGGCCGATGGCGAGGTGGCGCGCCTGGATGTTCGTGTAAGCCGTCCGGTAAATGGGCCACATCATATCGCTGGTCTTTTCGCGCTACGCCTTGAGCGTCTCGATGCTGGTCTTGGGATCGATGCGCTGGTGCTTGAAGCGTTCGACTGCGAAGTGGTTGCGGGAGAGCAAACGGGGCTAGGTGACTGTGGTCCGGGAGGGGGAGGTGGGGCTGAGCGGCTTGGTGCGCTTGCCGACCGGCTCGTCAATCGGCTCGGCCGTGAGGCTGTCTATCATCTGGCGCCGGTCGAGCGTCATATTCCGGAACTGGCCCAGGTGCGCCGGTCCGTACTCGAGGAAAGGGCGCGGCAGGAAGATGATGTGCGGCGGGTGAAGACGCCGCGGCCGCTTTTTCTGATCGACCCTGCCGAACGGATCGAGGTCATCGCGGATGTGCCGGATGGTCCGCCGGCGCGGTTTACGTGGCGGCGGATCATGCGGCGGGTGGTGCGTGCGGAAGGGCCTGAGCGGATTGCGCCGGAATGGTGGATGGAGCTGGAAGAGCGTCCGGAAGATATGCATGAGGGCGCTGTGCAAGCTGGCACGGTTGCGGTCTGTCGCCCTGGGCGGCGGGTGCGGGATTATTACCGCATTGAGGATGTTCATGGTGCTCAGTACTGGGTCTATCGCGCTGGGCTTTATGGCGATGGGGGGGAGGTTGCTGGTGATGGCGGGGTGATTGGTTTTGCAGGAGGGGACGTTTTGCGCGAGCCGCCGCAATGGTTCCTGCAGGGGATGTTTTGATGTCCTGGCCAGCCCCCGGATATGTTGAACTGCAGGTGCAGACAAACTTTTCCTTTTTGCGCGGTGGATCGCATGCCCATGAACTTGTCGAGCGGGCGAAGGCATTGGGGCATCAAGCAATTGCGGTTTGTGATTGCAACACACTTGCCGGTGTGGTCCGCGCGCATACGGCTGCCGAGGAAGCCGGCATTCGGCTCATTGTCGGTGCCCGGCTCGATATCGAGGATGGCCCGAGCCTGCTCTCCTTCCCGAAGGACCGCGCCGCTTATGGCCGTCTCTCCCGGCTGTTGTCGATCGGTCAGGGGCGAAGCTCCAAGGGAAGTTGCTCGCTTTATCTGGAGGATGTCGCTGCATTCGCCGAGGGACAGGTGTTCGTCGTGTTGGCGCCGGAGGAATGGTGCTGGCGGGAGGCGTTGGAGAAGGGCTCTCCGGGTGACGTGCCGAGCCAGGCGGAACGGGGGGAGGTGATCGCATTTCCCGGACGTGATGGCGAAGGCCGGGAGGCGGGCCCGGTTCTTGTGGAGATGGCATGCGGGGCGGTGAGAGGGGAGCAGAAGGCAAGCGGTCAGTCTTACAAGGCACGGAGTTTTGAGGCGGAACTCATCCGGGTGCGGGATGAACTTGAGAGAGGAGATCTCTATCTTGCCGTTTCTCATCTTTATCGGGGCGATGACAGGGCGCGCATCGAGGCGTTGGCGCAGGTCGCAGAGCGCGCCGGGGTTGCAATCGCCGCGACCAACGATGTCCTTTATCACGCGCCTGAACGCCGGCCGCTTCAGGATGTTCTCACCTGTATCCGGGAGAAGACGACGATTGCTGCAGCGGGCCGGTTGCTGGCGGCAAACGGTGAGCGTCATCTGAAAGCACCTGAAGAGATGGCACGGCTTTTCAGGGGTTATGAAGAGGCGCTCTCTAATACCCTCAAAATTGCTGAGGTGTGCCGGTTCAGTCTTTCCGAGCTTGCCTATGAATACCCAGAAGAGCCGGTGCCGCCGGGTGAGACGGCGCAATCGCAACTTGAAAAGCTTGCCTGGGAGGGAGCGGGCTGGCGTTTTCCAGATGGCCTTCCGGAAAAGGTTGAGGATGCGATTGCGCGCGAACTCGCGATTATCTCCCAGCTCTTCTATGCGCCCTATTTCCTGACCGTCCATGACATCGTCAGTTTCGCGCGGGGGCGGGGGATCTTGTGCCAGGGGCGGGGGTCGGCGGCCAATTCGGTGGTCTGCTATTGCCTCGGAATCACGGCGGTCAATCCGTCTGAGGTTGATTTGCTGTTTGAACGGTTCGTGTCGCCGGAGCGCAAGGAGCCACCCGATATCGATGTCGATTTCGAGCATGAGCGGCGCGAGGAAGTCATCCAATACATCTATCAGCGGTACGGACGGGAGCGGGCGGGACTTGCGGCAACGGTAATTTCCTATCGGGCGCGTTCGGCGGTGCGCGATGTTGGCAAGGCGATGGGGCTTTCGGAGGATACCGTTGCAGCCCTTGCGGGCATGGTGTGGGGGGTGTGGTCGCAGGGTGGGGTGCCAGAGAAGCATGTCAGGGAAGCAGGCCTCGATCCCGGTGATCCGTTGCTTGGCGCGGTGCTCAAGTTGACGGCGACGCTGGTCGGGTTTCCGCGCCATCTCTCGCAACATGTTGGTGGGTTTGTGCTCACGCGCGGACCGCTCGTCGAGGTCGTGCCGGTTGGCAATGCGGCGATGGCGGAGCGCACCTTCATCGAGTGGGACAAAGATGATCTCGCCGCGCTTGGTCTGCTCAAGATCGACATTCTGGCGCTTGGCATGCTGAGTTGCATCCGGCGAACCTTCGACCTTATCGCACTGCATCACGGCAAACGCCTTTCGCTCGCAAAGGTGCCGCGCGAGGATCCGGCAGTTTACGACATGTTGTGCCGGGCCGATTCGATCGGTGTCTTTCAGGTCGAAAGCCGCGCGCAGATGAACATGCTGCCGCGTCTTAAGCCCAGAACCTATTATGACCTCGTCATCGAGGTGGCGATTGTGCGCCCGGGGCCGATCCAGGGGGATATGGTGCATCCTTATCTCAGGCGCCGGGACGGGATCGAGCCGGAAATCTATCCATCCCCGGCTCCAGAGCATGGGCCGCGGAACGAACTTAGTCAGATCCTGGCCAAGACCAAGGGCGTGCCGCTGTTCCAGGAACAGGCGATGCGGATCGCAATGGTGGCGGCGAAGTTCTCGGACAGTGAAGTGAACGACCTGCGCCGGGCGCTGGCCACCTTCCGCCGGCGCGGCACCATCCATCTGCTCGAGGAAAAGATGGTCTCGCGGATGGTCGCGCGCGGGTATGACCCGGAGTTTGCAGCGCGCTGTTTCAATCAGATCAAAGGGTTCGGCGAATACGGCTTTCCCGAAAGCCACGCGGCGAGCTTTGCTCATCTCGTCTACGTCTCGTCCTGGCTCAAATGTCATTATCCGGCGGCGTTCTGTGCAGCCATTCTCAATGCCCAGCCGATGGGATTTTATGCGCCAGCTCAACTGGTTCGGGACGCGCGCGAGCATGGGGTGGAGGTACGTCCCGTCGATGTCAATTTTTCCGATTGGGATGCGACGCTCGAGGGAACAGGCAGCAACGGACAGGTGGCGGTGCGGCTGGGGCTCAGGCAGGTCGACGGGCTCAGGCGGGATGAAGCGGAGCGGATCGTGGCGGCGCGGCGGCAGGGGCAGGGAGGTGCGCGGGAAAAGATCGTGTTTGACAGCGCTGACAGGATGATGCGGCAGGCCGGGATTTCGCGTGCAACGCTTGAGCGTCTTGCTGCTGGCGATGCTTTCCGTTCGATTGCGCGGGACCGTCGGGAGGCGCTTTGGGACGTCCGGGGACTGCCGGTTCAAAGGGGATTGCCGCTGTTCGAGTGGGCGAATGAGAGTGAGGCTGGGCCGGAAGAGATGGTTGACCTGCCGGAAATGGCGCTCAGCGAGCACGTGGTCAATGACTATCAAACGTTGCGCCTGTCGCTTAAGGCGCATCCGGTGAGTTTCCTGAGGGAGAGGCTTCAGGGCCAGCAGATCCTGTCTTGCGCGGATGTGCGTGGGCTTGGCAACGGGCGGCGGGTCAAGGTCGCGGGCGTTGTTCTCGTGCGTCAGCGGCCGGGTTCGGCCAAGGGCGTCGTGTTCATGACCATCGAAGATGAGACGGGTGTTGCGAACGTCGTCGTTTGGCCGAAGGTGCTCGAACGCTATCGTAAGGTGATCATGACGGCGCGGCTGATTGAGGTGCGCGGCACCATTCAGCGCCATGAAGACATCATTCATATCGTTGCAACGCATCTTGAGGATCGCAATGCCTGGCTTGGGCAGCTGACAGAGGCGGGGGAGCAAATGCAAACGGCGATCGCGCGGGCCGATGAAGTGGTGCGGCCGGGACCTGATCCGGTGCAGGCGCCAATGCATCCGCGTTGGGCAGGGCATCCGCGCAACGAGCGCGTGTTGCCGAAATCGCGCGATTTTCACTGATTTCGCTCACGGCTATTCCGGCCCTGCGGGCCGGGCCTGCGCGGGCGCGGCGCTCGGCGCCGGGTCGCGGTTGCTCCCGGACGGGGTGCCGGGTTGAGAGGTTGGGGGCGTGTTGCGTTCCGAGTTCGCGGGGGGCTTGGTTTGTTTCGCTCACGGCTATTCCGGCCCTGCGGGCCGGGCCTGCGCGGGCGCGGCGCGATGCGCCGGGTCGCGTTGCTCCCGGACGGGTGCCTGGTTGAGAGGTTGGGATCGTGCTGTCTCCCGAGTTCGCGGGGCGCGCGGTTGCTGCCGGATGAGTGCCTTGTTGTGTGGTGTGGCCGCGTTGCTCCCAGGGAGAATCGCAACCGAGGGGCAGAGCGTGTGATGTTGGCGCTTGGCTCTGTGAGCGCCAAGCGAAGAAGTCGCGGATCGGACCAAGCCGTGTAAATGAATGGCCGAAGGGGCTGCCATTGCCGCGGGTCTGTACTATGTGACAGGTGTTAACGAGGATCTGATGGCCCCTTTGAACCCTATGCATGTTTCGCTCCGGCTGGCGCTGGTTGTGGTTTGCGCGATCATGATGTCGGCTGGCGAGAGCATCCGTTCGCCCGCAACGGCACAGCTCACGCGGGCGCAACCGGAAGCAGGCAGCGGGCGATACGCCAAGGATGTGGCCGCCGCCGGCCGGTTCATGGTCGCGGCAGCAAACCCGTTGGCGGTGCGGGCCGGGCTGGAGATGTTGGAGGCTGGCGGCAGTGCGGTTGATGCCGCGATTGCCGTACAACTCGTTCTCAATCTCGTCGAGCCGCAGTCCTCCGGGATCGGGGGCGGTGCGTTCCTGTTGCACTGGGATCAGACGGCTCGTCAGATCGAGACATATGATGGGCGGGAGACGGCGCCTGGTGCTGCGACGCCCGACCGGTTCTTGAGGAATGGCCAGCGCCTGCCGTTTTTCGATGCGGTGAAATCTGGCCTCAGTGTCGGCGTGCCGGGGCTGATGCGCGTGCTCGAGATGGCGCATCGCAAGCATGGCAAACTTGCTTGGGCTGAGCTTTTCGCACCCGCCATCCGCCTTGCGCGCGATGGGTTCGAGGTCTCGCCGCGGCTGCATTTTCTGCTCACGTGGGCGGCACGGCCGGACCATTTTGCGCCGGGGGCGCGGGCGTATTTCTATGATGCGGCGGGGCAGCCAAGACCGGTTGGTTTTAGGCTTCGCAACCCGGCGTTCGCGGAAACGCTGGAGAACATCGCGGGCAATGGGGCAGATGCCTTCTATCAAGGTGAGATTGCGCAAGCGATCGTCGATGCGGTTCGCGGGGCACCGGGGCATGCGGGCGACCTGACGCTCGGCGATCTTGCACAGTACGAAGCCAAGCAGCGGCCGCCGGTGTGCGTTGATTATCGAGATGTGAAGGTGTGCGGAATGGGGCCGCCATCGTCCGGCGGGCTGACGGTCGCGCAGATCCTGAAACTTGCGGAAAGGTTCGATCTTGCAGGAACTCCGCCGCGGCCGATGAATACGCGGGCGCTCCATATCCTTGGGGAAGCGTCGCGGCTGGCCTATGCGGACCGCAATCGCTACATGGCCGACACGGACTTTGTTTCGATGCCGACGGGACTGCTTGATCCGACCTATCTTGCCAGCCGTGCAAGTGCGATCAGCCTCCTGAAGGCTCAGGAGAAAACCTCGTTCGGGGTGCCGCCTGGCGCGGATCAAAGCCAATTCGGGCGGGATGAGACGCGCGAGAGCAAAGGCACCTCCCACATTTCGGTCGTCGATGGCGAGGGCCGGGCCGTGTCGATGACGACGACGATCGAGTCCGCTTTCGGCTCGGGGCTCTGGGCGGGTGGCTTTCTGCTCAACAATGAGCTGACTGATTTCTCGTTTCGTCCTGTCGATGCGCGGGGACGGGCGATTGCAAATCGGGTCGAGGCGGGCAAGCGGCCGCGCAGTTCGATGGCGCCAACGATGCTGTTCAACCGTGTTGACGGGTCGTTTCGTGCCGCGCTTGGTTCGCCGGGTGGCAGCCGTATCATCCTCTATGTGGTCAAGGCGGTGGTTGGCCTCGTTGATTGGAAGCTTCATCCGCAGGAGGTGGCTGCGCTGGCGAACTTCGGACATAGGGGGCGGGCGTTCGAGATCGAGTATGACCCTTCGCTTGCGACCGATGATCTGTTTCGGCCATTTTCAACGGTTCCTTCCGTTTGGCGTGGTATCCGTCTGAGGGCGCTTGGATATCGGGTGTCGCCGGAGCTTATGACGTCGGGGCTGCATATCGTCGAGCGGCGGGGCGGTTTGCTGCTCGGGGGAGCAGATCCGCGCCGGGAAGGGGTCGCGTTGGGGCGGTAGGGCCGTTCTGACCTGACGGCGTTGTGGGGCTAAAAGGGCGATGAGACAGGTGTTTGAGGCCGATCAATGAGTCAGCGCAGGGTGACGATCGCAGGGGCCGGGATCTTCGGCCTGTGGCAGGCGCTGATGCTGGCGCGGGCCGGGCACAAGGTGCGTGTGCTCGAACGGGTGCCGGTGCCGTTCGCGGGCACGGCGAGCCAGTATGCAGGTGCAATGATCGCGCCTTTTTGCGAGGCAGAGTCGGCGGAGCCGGTTGTTCGCGATCTCGGGCTTCATGCCGCAAAACTCTGGAAACAGACCTATCCGGGGCTGGTCGAGAACGGCACGCTGGTGGTGGCTGGCGCGCGGGATCAGGCGGAACTGCGCCGCTTTCAGAGGCTGACCGTGGGGCATCGCCACGTCGCAGAGCACGAGATTGGTGTGCTTGAGGCGGACCTCGGCGGGCGGTTTCAGTCCGGGCTCTTCTTTGCGGATGAAGCGCACATGGCGACGCCGGAGGCGATGGCAAACCTGCTCTCGCTGGCGCGGCGTGATGGTGCGGTTTTTCATTTCGGTGTCGATTGGGATGGTCTTGCAGCAGACGGCAGCGACCTTGTGATTGATTGCCGTGGGATGGGGGCCGAAGACGATCTGGACGGGCTTCGCGGCGTTCGTGGTGAGCGGCTGCTGGTGCGGACCGGTGAGGTTCATCTGGCCCGGCCTGTGCGACTTCTCCATCCGAGGTATCCGCTCTATGTGGTGCCGTGGGGGGATGGGCGATTTCTGATCGGCGCCACGGTCATTGAAAGTGATGATGACCGGGATATCACTGTGCGCTCTGCGCTGGAGCTGCTTGGGCTTGCCTATGCGCTTCATCCCGCCTTCGGGGAAGCTGAGATTGTCGAGATGTCGGCCGGGGTGAGGCCCGCCTTTGCCGACAATGTGCCGCGGGTGATCGTCAGGGAAGGTTCGCCGATTATTCGCGTCAACGGGGCGTTTCGTCATGGTTTCCTGCTTGCCCCGGTGATGGCGGAAGTGGTGGCGGGTTTTCTGGAGGATGATGGTTTCGACCACCCGCTTCTCGTTCGCCAACCGGGATGCTAGCTTTCGAGCTCCGGGAGATTGAGTCTGTTGCGCTATTCATAGTCTCGTGCAGGCCCACCGGAGAGCAGCATAGGTTCGAACGGAGACGGTTCGCGGGATGGCAAAGATCAAGACGGATGACGGGGTTGAGCTTCATGTCGAGGAGGCGGGGTCGGGCAGCCCGATTGTGTTCGTTCACGAATTCGCCGGGGATTGCCGGAGCTGGGAACCGCAGCTGAGATATTTCGCCCATAGCTATCGGGCCATTTGCTACAACGCGCGTGGCTATCCGCCCTCGGATGTGCCCAGCGATCCGGCGCAATATTCGCAGGAGCGGGCCGCGCGCGACATCCTCGCGGTGATTGATGGGCTCGGCATCGACAAGGCGCATGTGGTGGGTCTTTCGATGGGCGGGTTCGCGACGCTGCATTTCGGATTGATGTTTCCGGAGCGTGCATTGTCGCTGACTGTCGCGGGGTGCGGCTACGGCGCAGAAAAAGTTAAAAACGAGCAGTTCCGTGATGAGGCCAATGCGAGCGCGGAAAAACTGCGCAGCGACGGCATGCAGGCTTATGCGGATGTCTATGCGCACGGGCCCACGCGGGTTCAGTTCGAGAACAAGGACCCGCGGGGGTTTGCTGAATTCAAACAGATGCTGAGCGAGCATTCGGCCGATGGTTCGGCGTTGACGCAACTTGGCGTGCAGCGCGAGCGGCCGTCGCTCTATGACCTGGAGGATCGTCTGCGGGCCGTCACCACGCCGATGCTGGTGATGACGGGCGATGAGGATTGGCCGTGTCTGTTGCCGAACATCTACCTCAAAGAGATCGTGCCGAGTGCGGCGCTGTACGTGATGCCCAATGCCGGCCACACGATCAATCTCGAGGAGCCGGCAGCGTTCAACCGCGAGATCCACGACTTTGTCGCGAAAGTTGAGGCGGGGCGGTGGCCGCAGCGCGATCCGCGGGCAATGAGCAAAAGTATTACGGGCATCAAATGATAGCGGTTGCAGGCCTTTCCAGCGGCGTACGTTCAGCACGGTGGCGCGGGAACGGTTGGCGGTGGCCAGGCCTGGACTGCATGACGACACAGACACGCGATCGGAGGCATTGATATGGGACAGATGGAAAGCCGTAACCCGGCGACGGAAGAGCTTTTGGCGACCTATGAGACGCTGAGCGACGCTGAGATTGACGCGCGGCTTGATCTGGCGGTTCAGGGCGCCAGCCTGCAGCGTCAGACGCCGATCAGCGAGCGGGCGCAGATGATGGCGCGGGCGGCGGATGTGCTGGAACAGAAACGCAATTACTTCGCTGAAATGCTGACGGCCGAGATGGGCAAACCGATCGTTGCCGCGCGCGCGGAGGTCGATAAATGTGCTTCTGTTTGCCGCTACTATGCGGAGCACGGGGCGCAGTTCATGGCCGACCGCGATCAGCCGTCAGGTGCGGCGCGCAGTTTCGTGCGCCCGTTGCCGATCGGGCCGGTGCTTGCCGTGATGCCATGGAACTTCCCGTTCTGGCAGGTGTTCCGGTTTGCAGCTCCAGCGCTGGTGGCGGGCAACGTCGGCCTTCTGAAACACGCCTCGAACGTGCCGCAGTCGGCGATCTCGATCGAGGAGATCTTCCGTGAGGCCGGCTTTGGCGATGGCGTTTTCCAGACGCTGCTGATCGGGTCCGACAAAGTGGCGCAGGTGCTCGAGGACGACCGCGTGAGGGCTGCGACGCTGACCGGGTCGGAGGGAGCCGGGCGGGCGGTTGCCAAAACGGCGGGCGGGGCGATCAAAAAAACCGTGCTCGAACTCGGCGGTTCCGATCCGTTCATCGTGATGCCGTCGGCAGACGTCAACAGCGCGCTCGATGCGGCGGTGACGGGGCGGACGATCAACAACGGGCAATCGTGTATCGCAGCCAAACGCTTCCTCGTGCATGAGGATATCTATGAGAACTTCATGGGCGAGTTTGGGGAGCGGCTGGCCGCATTGGCGGTCGGTGATCCGATGGACGAGAACGTTCAGATCGGGCCGCTTGCGATGCGCCAGATCCGCGATGAGGTTGCCGAGCAGGTCGAGCAGTCGCTGGCGGCCGGGGCGCGGCGGGTTGCCGGGGCGGAGGTCCTCGGCGGCTCGGGGTATTTCTATCAGCCGGGGCTGATCGTGGATATTCCCGAGAACGCGCCAACCTACCGGGAGGAGGTGTTCGGGCCGGTGGCGCTTGGCTTCAAAATCTCCTCGCTCGACGAGGCGATCGCGATTGCCAATGACAGCCGGTTCGGCCTCGGCTCCGCGATCTTCACCAACGATCAGGGCGAGATGGAGCGGGCTGCGACCGAGATCGAGGCCGGCGCGACGTTCGTCAACACCATCGTTGCGTCCGATCCCAGGTTGCCGTTCGGCGGTGTGAAGGCGTCCGGTTATGGCCGCGAACTGGCGCAGGACGGGATGATGGAGTTTGTGAACCTGAAGACGGTTGTGATGAGTTGATTTCGCTCACGGGTTGGTTTGTTTCGCTCACGGGCTATTCCGGCCGCTGCGCGGCCGGGCCCTCCGCGGGGGCGGCGCAATGCGCCGGGTCGCGTTGCTTCCCGAGTTCGCGGGGCGAACTCGAATTGTTTCGCTCACGGCTATTCCGGCCGCTGTGCGGCCGGGCCTGCGCGGGCGCGGCGCACTGCGCCGGGTCGCGTTGCTCCCCGAGTTCGCGGGGCGAACTCGAATTGTTTCGCTCACGGCTATTCCGGCCGCTGTGCGGCCGGGCCTCCGCGGGGGCGCGCCTGAGGCGCGGGTCGCGTTGCTCCCGGACGGGTGCCCGAGGGTGGAGCCGGATTGGCTGCTTTCCGGAGGGCTTTGGTATATACAATTCATTTTGCATGGGCGTGTGAGAGGGAAGCGGGGACGGTGCGGCCGCTACCACGTTTGCTTCTGGGGATGCTGCGGTTGCGCACCGTCCCGACGTCAGGCCAGTATGTCCGGACCATGAGGTGACCCATCCACGTCACCTGTGCCGCGCAGCCCCGAAGGGGTGCACGACGGGTCCAGTCACTATCGCTCCAGCTGATGGGTACCGCTCTTGCCAGCCAGACGTCTTCCCGCGCGGCGCACCCAGCTCGTGCGACTGCCCGTTGGCGCGGGACTGGGGATGAGTATGGGGGCGGCTGAGGGGGCGGGGATAAGTCGGTTTTTGGGGGTGTGTGTTCGGCCCAGAGGACGAATAGTGGCGGGCGATGGCGGAACCGACACCACTTTCCCAACGCATGCGCCGCGCGTTCGACCGGTTGGCGACGCCGGTCAACAACCCGTGGATCTATGCGCTGATCTACCGGTATCTGGCGCCGGGCGATATCGCGACGATGAACTGGGGGTTCGGCCCGGCGGACCCGGCGCTCGAACACCTGCACCCGGTGCCGGGGCAGGCGCTGCAACTGCAACTATACTGGGAGACGTTCGCGCAATGTGACGGCGCGCTTCGGCCCGACCAGGTGGTGTGTGAGGTGTCGTCAGGGCGGGGCGGGGGGCTGGCGTTCGTTGACCGGCTGACGGCGGCGCGCGTGATCGGGCTGGAGCGGGATCGGTCAGCGCGGGGGTATGCGCGGCGGCGGTTCGGCCTCGAGGTTTCGCGGACGGTCTGCCCCGAGATTGCGCTGCCCGATCAGAGCGTTGATGTGTTCCTGTCGGTTGAGGCGGTGCACAACTACCGGACCAACACATTCTTTGCCGAGCTGCACCGCTGCCTGAAGCCGGGCGGGCAGGTGTTGATGTCCGACTTCAAGATCGGGCGGGAAGCGGCGGTGCGTGCCGACATGACCCGGTTTCTGGCCGACAACGGGCTGACGCTCGAGGCGTGGGCCAACATTTCCGGAAACGTGGTGCAGAGCCTCGACCAGGACGCCGTGCGCCACCAACGCCAGCTTCGCCGCCTGCCGCGGTTTTTGCGTCCGCGCGCCGAGGGGGATGTCGCGGCGGTTGGGTCGTATCCGTATGAGGAACTGGTGAGTGGGGCGCGGACGTATTTTAGGTTGAGGGCGAGGCGGGTGGGGTAGGGGGTAAATGCCAGGAGCAGTCATTGGGAACCGCAATGCTGGAACATGGTCATGGCCGCTGTTGGTAGTATCGATGCCATTTGTGTCGCAATAGGGCTATTTCGCGATGGACTGGTGCATGGCTGAGGTCGCGAGAACGAAAGTCTTAGCTGTATTGTGCCACTCGGCTGGGAGGCTGCGGCGTCGACAACAAGAGATATCGCAGCTAACGCTGTCAGTGTCGCGACGCAAAGCGAATCGGTTTGATGTCAGTCACGAGAGACAACCACTACGTTCCGCAATGGTATCAGGAGGGCTTCTTCGCGCCTGGCCGAAAGTCGCTCGCCTATCTCGACATGACGCCGGATCAGAAAGTTCTCCCCGACGGACGCGTGATCACGCAGAACAGCGTGTGGAACAACACGCCGACCTCCAGGGCGTTCTTCCAAACGGACCTTTATTCGACTTTCTTCGGCACCTCTGTCAACGACGAGATCGAGCGCCGTCTCTTCGGTAACGTTGATACCAGGGGGTCGCAAGCCGTCCGTGCCTTCATAGGCACGGACATGCGCGAATGGCAAGATCACTTCCAAGACTTCTTCGGCTTTCTCGACATCCAGAAAATCCGCACGCCGAAGGGTTTGGCTTGGCTCAAGGCCCAATATCCTGCCCTATCGCAGAACGAGTTGATGCTCGAGATGCAGGGTATCCGCATGCTCCATTGCGCGATCTGGGCCGATGGCGTTCGCGAGATTGTTTCTGCCGAAGACTCTGAGGTGAAGTTCATAACGAGCGATCATCCCGTGACGATCTACAACCACGCGGTCCCACCAACCGATGCCGCGTGCGCGTACCCGCTTGATCCCGGAATAGCGCTGCGGGGTTCGCAGACGCTTTATCCGATGGACCAAGACCATTGCCTGATACTTACCAACCTAGAATACGCGAAGGACCAGAACACCGACCCGCTCCAAAAGAGAACGTTTGCACGCAACTACCGGCAGTCCTTAACCAGGACTGACGCGCTAATCCGTGAACGGCAGCTAACCGCGCAGGAAGTCGCGGAAATCAACTTCATCATCAAAATGCGAGCGCGTCGCTATATCGGCGGCGGCTGCAGGGACTGGCTATACCCGGAAAGGAACGTGACGCGGCCGTGGAGTGAACTCCGGCAAACGCTGATGCCGCCGGACCTCGGCCTGTTTAAGTTTGGTGGCGAGATAGTCGTTAAGTACAAGAGCGGTGATGTCCACTATCAAGATGAGTTCGGCAGGACCGAGAAGCCGCGGGAGTTCTTGATAAAGAAGCGCCCGGACACACCACTGCGGCCGGGCGACTACTGCGGCTGCGGGCGCGGCAGATCGTTTAAGGAGTGTTGCCAGTCCAAGCCGGAGGCCCTGCGCCCGACCTGGAACGAGAAGAGCATCCGCGAGCGCAACCTGATGCTCCGGAACGCCATCGTTAAAGTGCTGGACCTCGAGTTCGGAAAGGACTGGGTGCAGATTCGTCGAGAGCTGACCGACGAAAAGATAGGCGAGATTTACCATCTCTACGAAGGGCTGTGGCCGCTTGAGACGGATCTGCTCGCAATGCTGCCTAAGCCAGACGGCGAAGCACGTGCCATCTACACCGGCTCCATCCACCCGTCGTCGATTATGGACTTCGCATTGTCAGCTTCCCTCTATTTCGACGAGCTAATCGTGGCGCATCCGTTTGTCCACCCTGGCACAATAAAAAAGGAAAAGAGCCCGACCGGAAACCCAAAATCTTATCGGCAGGAGTTCCTGAAGACCATTTTGTTCTTCCTCAATGTCATGCCGCTCGTCGATCTCGGCGTGATCAACCTTATACCCGACCCCTGCGATTTCGACTTCCATCTCCGCCAGCAAATGATGAAGATGGCGGAGGCGCGAGCTCAGCTGTTCGATCCGACGGATGACCCGCGCCTGCGGAAGACATTTGAGGAGGACAACCGACGCGGCATTTTGCTGATGCCGGCTGATGCCATGCGCAGGAACATTCGCAAGCTCAATCCGGACCTAAATGAGGAGGCGGTTGAGGGCGTTGTCAAAGCCAGCGTGCGGATGCGGGAGCATGACCCGATGGGCGTCCTCCAGGAAGGCTCGTTGGAAGGCGGGCAAGGCGGCGGGCAGATGAATATGTTCAAGCTCTTACCGAATTTCGAGATTACGATGTACTTGGCCCAAGCAACGGGGGCCTGCATCGTCACAGATAGCCCATTCCGTTGGCGCGAGGTCCAGGGTGCCGTCCGGCAGCAGTACAAGGCCGCAACTCCTGGTCTCGCGAAACTCGTTGGCGACATAGAGCGCTCAAAATTCGCGTTTCCGCAGAACATGTCGGACGTTGTGGCGGCGGCCTTGAGCAAAACCAAAGCGGGCTACCCTGATGTGTTTAGAAGCGTCTTCAAGTATCTCTCGAAGCTCGAAGAGCGCGGCGCAAAGCCCAATCACGAGGCACAGTTGGTCAGGAAGTTCGCCGAAGCGCATAGCGCGGCTCAGGTTAAATTTAAAAAGTCGGATATACCCGTGAAAAACGGGCGAATGTCCTGCATCTTCCCTCCGGGAGGCATTCAAGACAACACTGTCAATCGCCTCCTTTTGATGTCGAGTTCGGAGAGACACTTGCCGAGTGTGCCCATGGCCTTCTTTATCGAATTTACAGATGACGAGCATGTCCGTTGACGGCCGAAGCTGCCACAGCGGAGCCTAAACTGCTTGGCACTGTAATGACCGCAATCTCTGCATCGCAGCCTTCGACGCTCAGCGGTGCGTTACGCTGCGCGAACGCACCCTACCTCCTCGCCCAACCCTACGCCGCCTTCGCGCCGCCGAGGCGCTCCTTCACCATTGCTGTCGCCGCAACATAGTCGGCTTTGCCGCTGCCGAGGACCGGGACCGAGGCGTTGATCACGTCGGCGGGGACCATGAGTTCGGTGGCGCCTTTGGCGCGGGCGTATTGTTGGAATTTTGCCCGCGTCAGGTCCTTGTCAGGCGTGACGAGGATCAGGCGTTCGCCTTTTCTCAGATCCGGCATCGCGACGACGACGGAGAGCGTGGCGGGGCTGAGTTCGGCGGCCAGCGCCTCGACGGCTGCGAGCGAGACCATTTCGCCGGCGATCTTGGCGAAGCGTTTTGCACGCCCCTTGATGGTGATGAAGCCCTGGTCGTCGATCTCGACGATGTCGCCGGTGTCGTACCAGCCGCCGTCGACGGGCTCGAGGACGCCGGGGTTTTCCGCGCGCAGGTAGCCGAGCATGACGTTGGGGCCCTTGACGTGGAGGCGGCCGCCTTCGTCGATGCCGGGGACGGGTTCGAGGCGGGCTTCCATCAGCGGTGAGAGGCGGCCGACGGTGCCTTCCTTGTTGGCAAGCGGCGTGTTGATCGCGAGCACGGGGGCGGTCTCGGTGACGCCGTAGCCTTCGAGGATGCGGACGCCGAAACGCTCCATGTAGATGTCGCGGGTGCGCTTCTTGACGGCCTCGGCGCCGGCGAGGATGAGGCGGACGGAGTGGAAGTCATAGGGGTGGGCGACGCGGGCGTAGCCGTTGAGGAAGGTGTCGGTGCCGAACAGGATGGTGGCGTTGGTCTGGTAGACCAGTTCCGGCACGATCCGGTAGTGCAGCGGCGAGGGGTAGAGGTACACGGGCACGCCGCCGGTGAGCGGCATGATGAGGCCCGCCGTCAGCCCGAACGAGTGGAAGACGGGGAGGACGTTGAAGACCTTGTCGTCGCCGTGGGCTGCGACGCGGGTCAAGGACTGGGTCGCGTTGGCGAGGATGTTGCGGTGGGAGAGGACGACGCCCTTGGGCGTGCCCTCGCTGCCGGAGGTGAAGAGGATGGCGGCGGGCGCGGTGGGGGCGACCTTGGCGAGGGGGCGCTTGGTTGCAAGCAGGCCGCGGAGCTTGTCGAGGGTGGAGATTTTGGCGCGCACGTCCTCGAGGTAGATGACGGTGATGCCGGTGGCCTTGAGGGCCTGCTCGACGGCTTCGAGGCGGGCCTTCTCGATGAAGGCGCGGGAGGTGAGGATGATTTTCACTTCGGCGGCGCGGCAGGCGGCTTCGAGGTTTGCAATGCCGGCGGTGAAGTTCAGCATGGCGGGCACCTTGCCGAGCGCCTGGAGGGCGAAGAAGGTGACGGCGACGCCGGCGGTGTTGGGGAGGAGGACGCCGACGTGGGTCTCGCCCTTCAGGGGCTTCCGGAGCTTGGTTGCGAGGACGTGGGTGCCGGTCAGGAGGCGCTTGTAGGTGAGCTTGGTGCGCAGCGGGTCCTCGATGATGGGCTTGCCGGTGTCGCGGGTTTCAGCGGCGTCGAGGAGGGCCTGGTAGAGGGTGCGGTCGATGTCGGCGCTCTCGACGGCGGTGTTGATCATGATGTCCTGCAGGGCGAGGCCGGCGGTCTGGCGGCGCTTCTTGCCGCGCAGGTCGTCTGCGACCTCCAGCTTGCGGGCGGGCAGGATCGTGACGGTGACCTTCGGGAACCAGACTTTGCGGGTCTGGGATTTCTTCATGTAGGACCACGGCGAGCGCTCGAGGCCGTCGATGCGGACGGGGACGACCCAGGCGTCGGCCTTGTCGGCGATCATGGCGGTGCCGTCGTAGACCTTCATGAGGCCGCCGGTGACGGTGAGGCGGCCCTCGGGGAAGATGACGATGGTCTGGCCCTTCTCGACCTCCTTGATCAGGCTGCGGGTGGCGAGGGGCCGGGTGGGGTCGAGGGTAAAGGCGTTGATGAGCTTCATGAAGGGCTTCACCCACCACGCTTCCGCCATGCCGCTGTCGATCGCGAAGGCGGAATGGCTCGGCAGGATGGCGTGCATCAGGGGGCCGTCCATCAGGGAGACGTGGTTGGGGGCGATGATGACGCGTTCGCCTTCGGCGGGGAGGTTCTCGATGCCCTTCACCTCGACGCGGTAGCAGAGCTTGAAGAGGAACATGGCGAGGTCCTGCACGCCCTGGCGGCCCCAGGCGCGGAGCACCCAGAGGACGGCGAGGAGGTTGGCGGCACCGAGGGCTGCGAACAGGTGCGATGAGAGCCAGCCGTTGGCCTGAAGGCCGGCGACGGTGAGGGTCGCGGTCGTCATGAAGGCTGCGTTCAGGATGTTGACGGCGGCGATGACGCGGGCGCGGTGATCGGCGGGCGCCCAGCCCTGGACGGCGGCGAAGGCGGGGACGATGAAGAGGCCGCCG
Source organism: uncultured Alphaproteobacteria bacterium (assembly GCA_963696075.1). GTDB lineage: Bacteria > Pseudomonadota > Alphaproteobacteria > Rhizobiales > Hyphomicrobiaceae > CAJQQK01. The sequence continues at coordinate 154,839 of CAVOJD010000015.1, forward strand.
GCGGCCGACATGCCGAAGAGGTCGATCATGACGCGCATGCCGGTGACGGAGCCCCAGAGTGCGTCGAGGCCGAGGCTGCCGGCGGGGGCGGTAAGGCCCCACACGCTCCAGCCAAGGTCGAGGCAGAAGAGGCCCATCAGGAGCGCGCCGACAGGGACGAGGGCGAGGTTCGGGCGGCGGCGGCTGGCGCGGGCGGCCAGGTAGGAGCCGAACGCGATGCCGACGGTGAAGACGCAGAGCGCGGTGGTGATGAGGGCTTCGGTGCCGCCGAGATGGCCCTTGATGAGGGTTGGCAGCAGCGACAGCGCGACGATGCCGGCGAGCCAGAACCACGACGTGATCAGGCCGCCGATCCACAGCCGCCGGTCGGCGCGGAGGTCGACGAGGCGGTCGTAGGTCGAGCGGAGCGGGTTTTTCGTGAGGGTCAGCGTCGGGTCGGCGGCGCCAGTTTCGATGACGTAGCGGGCCGAGAGCCAACCGACGGCGGCGAAGGCGACGACGGCTGCGCCAACGGCCCAGGCCGGGATCGCGGCTGCCGCGCCACCGGTCATGGCGAGGCCGCCGGCAATGGTGCCGAGCAGGATGGCGAGGAAGGTTGCGCCTTCGACGAGGGCGTTGGCGGCGGGCAGTTGGTTGCGTTCGAGGTGGTCGGGGAGGATGCCGTACTTGATCGGGCCGAAGAGGGCGGCACCACAGCCAAACAGCACGATCGAGGCGAACAGGAGGGGGACGGAATCGAGCATGAAGCCGAGGGCTGCAATCGCGGCGATCGGGATTTCGGCGAGCTTGATCCAGCGGGCCATGACGGCCTTGTCGTGCTTGTCGGCGAGTTCGCCGCCGAGGGCCGAGAACAGGAACATCGGCAGGATCAGGGCTGCGCCGGCCAGGGTGACCAGGGATGCACCCGCCTCAGCGCCGATCTTGAATAGGATCAAAATGACCAGGGCGTTTTTGATGAAATTATCGTTGAGCGCTGAGAAAAACTGCACGAGGAAAATCGGCAGGAAGCGGCGGGATGTCAGAAGTTGTTGAAACATAATTGTTTCTCGGGATCTGTTGGACGTTCTGGTGGGGCGGGGCGTGGTTTTCTCAGGCGTTCGGCCAAGAAAAGTCTGGCAGATAAACCTTAATATCAGGCGTTTTGTCGACGCCGGAGCGGTTCGTCTGGGGAAGTCTGGGGACAAGTGTGGTGCGTGTGGGCCTGCGTGTTTGTGGGGTCGGCATGATGGGTTCCTTGTTTGAACTTAGTTCACAGCAGATGTATGCTGTTTTGAACTCAGTTCAAGAGGGTGGGATGAGATTTTTTTGGGAGCCTGAATGGGGAGCCTGAAGGCGGGGTTGAAAGAGGCAGCTGTCGACGGTGACCTTCGGGGGCGGTTGCCTGCTACAGGGTCAGTCAACCCCTGGGGCTAGGCCTGCCAGGTTGGGTTCGGGCTACAGGGTATTGGTATGGGGCGATTTCGTTGGCGTCGTCGCCGGCTTGTCGGGGCTGGGGAAAAGTAACTTCTGGGCCAGCTGGTCGCAGGGCTGTTCGCGCGTTCGACAGTTCCAATATGAAGTATGTTTACATGCCAATACAAGCTAATGCGAACTTAGTTCAAAAGGGGTGAGTTTTTCCTGGGTGCGAACCTGAAGGGCGGGGACCTCGGGAGGTGGGGGCGTTCGGCTTGCGGCGGCGCCGGGCCGAAGCCGGTGGGATGACCACGGGGCAATTGTGGTCTGGTCACGGGCGTGCGACGTCGTTGTGGGGGCTTGGGCCCTTCTTGATGAAGCAGTGTGCTGAGGGATTTGATTGTTTTTTATTAAGAGGCTCTGGCTAAATTTTCGTTTTCGGGTTTTTTCAAAGGCTTCGTTTTGGTTCGGTTCAGGGCGTATCGTCGCGGTAGCGGCAGGGTCATTCGTTTTCAAAGGCGTTACCGCCGACGGTTCATCGTGGGTGGTTTGCCGACAAATCTGTCGGGCCTGTTTCAGCGACTTTCGGGTCAGCCTGTTCGGATGTTCCGGAGGCGCGGGCGGCGACGTCGCCTCAGAGGGTTCAGTTCGATCGGGTTATTGATCGCGTTCGGCTACGTTCTTGGGGGCGCGGCGGCAACGTTCCAGTCCTCGCCTTGGCCGATGGACGTAACAGCGCGGCATTTGCTGGCAGCGCCGTAATTGTGATGCCGCGCGAAGCGTCGGCCTCGCACCGGCACGGCGCGGGATGCCGGGTTACTGGCCGCGGCACGATGCAGATAATGACGGCATAGCGTGTGAAGTGTGGCCGCGGCGCAGCGAGGCCGACGATATCGTGATCAGGGGATCGGAGCCGTCTACTCGCGGGTGGTCTTTACGCCGCGCGCCGTGAACTCGGCGATGGCGGTGTCGATGGGGGGGAAGGCGTCTGCGAAGATGCGCACGTTCTGGCCGCTGCGCAGGTGGACGGTGATGTAGGACGACTCGGTGACGGGGCGGAACGCGACGTGGTCGATGTCGGCCAGGGCGAGATCGGTTTCCGGGCCGCGGGTCCAGTAGGTGAGGGTCTCGGCGTTGAGGCGGATGCCGTACTTGGGGTTCTTCATGATGAGGAAGGCGAGGCCAACGATGGCCAGGCTCCAAAGCGCGAGGATGTCCCAGGGGGCTGCGTAGATCCAGGCGACGACGAGGAAGCCGCAGGTGGCGATCAGGGCCGCCCAGGTCATGGGGCGGCGTGAGGATTTTTCGTACGTGAAGGGGGTGTCGGGCATGGGCGGCGTTCGGCACTCAATATGGGGTTGGGTTCAAAAAGCGGCGTGTACTGGGTTCTTGCAGTGTCAGGCGCTCGCCGTCGATGCCGAGGTCGCGGGCTGGTTCGAAGCCTGAGGAATCGGTCAGGACGTAGCTGCCATCACGCAGGCGCCAGGCGTGGCGGTATTGATTTGAGAGTTCGACCTGGCCGCCAGGAGCCGATGGATCGCGATAGACTTCGACGTCACGCAGGGCCTTGATGAAGGCGGTGTGGCCGCGATCCTGGATTTGCTGGCGGCGGCGCCAGCCGGTCGTGATGATCTCCATGATGTCGCGATTGGCCTGCGTCAGGATGCGGTTGCGCTCGCGGAAGCCGTCGCGGTCGATCTTGCGGATGATGGCGTTGTGCTGGGCGATGAGACGCATCCATCTCGGGTCCGGTTCGATCATCCGGCGGATCAGTTCGAAGACGGCTGCGTTATAGCGTCCGGCCGGTGCGAAGCTGCCGTAGGCGGTGTGGGCGTAACCGATAACGAGTTCTGCGCTGAGGGCCGAGGTTCGCGTGATTGTCTTCTCGAACTCGACGGCGGCGGCGATGCGGCCTTCGAGCCGGACGCCCTTTTCCATGACCGTGAAAGCGATCTCGCCGGCTTCGAGCCAGCCGATCTGACGGCCGAACTGCCAGGGGCGTTGGTAGGGCTTAAAGGGTAATTGGCTGGCGATATCCGGGCGCGGACGGATCGAGAGGATGCGGGCGTCGGGGCGGATCTTGGCGAGGATGATGCGCAGGTAGTCGGAGACACTGGCAATGCGCAGGATCGGGCAGGAGATGTTGGCCTTGGTCGAGCTGTTGTTGGAGCTGAATTCCCAGCGTTGATGCGGCAGCAGAACAATGCCGTTCAGGCCGTCGGGGGAGACGACGCGCCAGTCGATGGCGAAGCCATGGGTGCAGGCGTGCTGGCGGCCCCAGGCGACGCCGCCGGATGCCTGCCAGCCAAGGGGCGTGAGGAGGGTGGCGGCTGCAATCGGGCCGCCGAAACCGTTGGGGTCGACAATGACGTTGGGCTGGAGGCGGACGACGCGCTGCTGCGCTGTCGCCGTCAGCGGCCCAAAGATGATAAGACAGAGGGCTAGCAGAATGATGGAGCGCGCGGGGCAAAGCCGCCTGCGATCAGGGCTTTCGATCATTTTTGCGTTCAACCTGCGATCCACTGCCGAAGAACGTAATTCTAGCCGGAGGGGCGCGAGGTTGAAAATTCTATCGTGCAGGCGTGGTCAATGGCAGGATTTCAGGCGGCCGGGGCGAATGGTGTCGACCGGCCTCCTCGTCAGCCGTTCGGCTCCTGCTCGACCAGTTGCTCCAGGCGCCGGCTGAGGTACCAGGACAGCGCCAGGAAGCCGACCAGCATCGCCAGCCCCACGGTCGAGGACGCCTCGTTGAGGGCCTTCTCGGAGAACTGGCCGAAGGCGTAGCCGATCGATACGACGACGGCGGCCCAGATGCCGGAGGCAACAAGATTGATGGGCAAGAAGGCGGCCCACGATACATTCGACATGCCATAGGCAAAGCCCGCGACGCCCCGAATGCCATGGGGGTAGCGGTGCGCCATGATCATCCAGAGATAGTGGTTGTCGGTCAGGCGGGTGACCACTCTGGCGACACGCTCAAGCTTTGGGAAACGACGCAGTAAGGCTGTGCCATAGCGGCGGCCGACCCAGAACCGAATGGTGTCGCCGAGGAAGCTGCCGATCCAACAGGCTGCGATCAGGGGGCCCACGGCCAACGCGCCGGCATGGGCCGCGAAGCCGGCGAATAGCGTGATCAGCAGGCTGTGGGAGGCCGCGTAGGCAAACACGATCGAGTAGACGGCGTTGCCGTGCTGACGAATGATCTCCAGGAAGGAGGCGAGGTCGGTCGGGATGGGCACGGTGTGGACGTCTCACGGTGAGGGGCGGGCATGGCGTGGGAGTGATACGCCCGGATCTGGCGTGTCCCCGGCGCGAAGATAGGGAGGTTTGGGGCGGTGTACAATGTTGCCCGGCGGTGGTGCAGAGTTTGCCCTGGTCTAACGCAGGTTGCTCGACACCTTGGGCTCGATGTCTAGAGGCGCGCCGTGACCCCGCCGTCCACATACAACACATGGCCGGTCACGAAGCTTGCCGCGTCCGAGGCGAGGAAGACGGCGGCGCCGACGAGTTCGTCGACCTCGCCCCAGCGGCCCAGGGGGGTGCGGTCGGTCAGCCAGGATGAGAATTTCTCGTCCGCGACGAGGGCTGCGTTGAGTTCGGTGGCGAAATAGCCGGGGCCGAGGCCGTTGACGCGGATGCCGTGCCGGCCCCAGTCGATCGCCATGCCCTTGGTGAGCATCTTGAGGCCGCCCTTGGAGGCGGCGTAAGGGGCGATGGAGGGGCGGCCCAATTCGCTCTGGACGGAGCAGATGTTGATGATCGAGCCGCGTCCGCGCGGGATCATCTTGTTGGCGACGGGCTTGGAGACGTAGAACACGCTGTCGAGGTTGGTCGACATCAGTTCGCGCCAGGTTGCCTCCTCGAAGGCCTCGAGGCTCTCGCGGCGCTGGATGCCGGCGTTGTTGATCAGGATTTCGATCGGGCCGACATTGGCTTCGATGTCGTCGATCGCGCGGGCCGCGGCCTCGGGGTCGGTGACGTCGAAGGGGGCTGCGTGGGCCTTCAGGCCGGCGTCTTTGAGGGACTGGACGACGTTTTCCACCACATCCGGGCGGCGGCCATTGATGACCACTTCGGCGCCGGCTTTTGCCAGGCCGCGGGCCAGTGCCTCGCCGATGCCGGCGGAGGAACCGGTGATGAGGGCCAAGCGGCCGTCGAGGTTGAAGGCGTCCATCGTGTAACTCTCGTTTGATCCGGGCTTCGGGTGCAGTAGATTGGGTGGTTCAACTAATCAGGTGAGGTAAGCGGGATGCAAGCGGTTCGCTGTCATGGCCCCCATGAACTCAAGGTGGAAGAGGTCGCGGATCCGGCCAAGGCGCCCGGGCCTGGCGAGGTGTTGGTGCGTATCGAGCGCGGCGGCATCTGCGGGTCGGACCTGCACTATTATCACGACGGTGGTTTCGGGACGATCCGGATCAAGGAGCCGATGACGCTTGGTCATGAGGTCTCAGGGATCGTCGAGGCGGTCGGGGCGGGGGTCAAGGCGGTGCGGGCCGGGGAGCGGGTGGCGGTCAATCCGAGCCTTGCGTGTGGGACGTGTGCGTATTGCCGGCGCGGGGAGCAACTGCATTGCCTGGAGATGCGCTTCTTTGGCAGCGCGATGCGGTTTCCGCACGTGCAGGGGGCGTTTTCTGAATACGTGACGGTGGATGAAAGCCAGTGCTTCAAGGTGCTGGGTACGCTGACGGCGGGGGAGGCTGCGATGGCGGAGCCGCTGGCGGTGTGTCTGCACGCGGTCAATCAGGCCGGGCCGCTGGTGGGGGCCAAGGTTCTGATCACGGGGTCGGGGCCGATCGGGGTGTTGTGTGCGGTTGCAGCGCGCCGGGCGGGGGCAACGGAGATTGTGGCAACCGATGTGGCGGCGCTTCCGCTCAAGACGATGGAACGGGTGGGGGCGGACATGGTGATCGATATCGCCGCCAACCCCGGCGGTCTCAAGGCGTTCGGGGAGAACAAGGGGACGTTCGATGTGGTGTTCGAGGCATCGGGCCAGGAAGCGGCGCTGGTCGGCGCGCTGGAGGCGGTGCGGCCCGGGGGGCGGATCGTGCAGGTCGGGATTGGCGGCGACATGACGCTGCCGATGACGACGGTCGTTGCGAAGGAAATCAGCATTCGCGGAACCTTCCGGTTCCATGCGGAATTCGGCACGGCGGTGGAGATGATGAACAAGGGGCTGATCGATGTGTCGCCGCTGATCTCGCAGACGATGCCGTTCGCCCAGGCGCAGGCAGCGTTCGATCTGGCGGGCGACCGGGGGAAGGCGATGAAGGTGCAACTGGCGTTCAGTTAACGCCACGCCGAGATCGCTGCTTGGCCGCATTGACGGGGGAGGGGGCATGCTTATGCTGGCGGGTCGCGTTTGCCGATACCATATGCGGGAGACGAGATGAGAGATGTTAACGACGGCGCGGAGGCGGCCAAAAGTGCAGCAGGACGCTCGACAGGCGGAACAGGAGACGGGAGCGGCGCAACGCGGCCTCTTCGTCAACGGCGAGGCGTGTGCAAGCGCTGCGGCGACACTTGGCGAGTTGGTGCGCGAACTCGGTTATGGTGAGCGGCGGATCGCAACGGCGGTGAATGGCCAGTTTGTTGCTGGCAGTGAGCGCGATGCGACCCTGCTCGAAGACGGTGATCGCGTCGAAATCGTTGCCCCGCGCCAGGGCGGATAGAGGGCGGACAGGCCGCGTTGCACCCCCCGGTTGCCGCAACGGCGAAACGCTGAGAAGGCCATGACTATCATCGACAGGGAACGCATGACGGACGGACGCGCCGAGGCGGCAGATGCCTTCGCGCCGTATGGGCAAGAGGTCGGCTCACGGCTGCTGCTTGGCACGGCGCAATATCCCTCGCCCGAGATCTTAGGCAACGCGGTCAAGCGTTCCGGCGCAGGCATCGTGACGGTGTCGCTGCGGCGGGAAGCGGCGCAAGGGGGCGGGGGCGATCGCTTCTTTGAACTGATCAGTTCGTGGGGCGTTCACGTTCTGCCGAATACGGCGGGGTGCCGGACGGCGAAGGAGGCGATCAATACCGCGCTGATGGCACGTGAGCTGTTCGATACGCGCTGGGTCAAGCTCGAGGTGATCGCCAATGACGATACGTTGCAGCCCGATGTGTTCGGTCTTGTCGAGGCGGCGCGGGAGCTGAGTGGGCAGGGGTTCGAGGTGTTTCCCTACACCACGGAGGACCTGGGGGTCGCGGAGCGGCTGATGGCTGCGGGGTGTGATGTCCTGATGCCCTGGGGCGCGCCGATCGGGACCGCGCGCGGTCTTGCAAACCCGTATGCGCTGAAGACGATGCGCAACTATTTTCCCGGCGTTCCCCTGGTTGTTGATGCCGGGATCGGGGCGCCAAGCCACGCGATGCATGCGATGGAGCTCGGGTTTGATGCCGTGCTGCTCAACACCGCGGTTGCCAAGGCGGGCGACCCGGTGGAGATGGCGGCAGCGTTCGGGGAAGCCGTGGCAGCAGGGCGAAAAGCGTTTCTTGCCGGGCTGATGGAGCCGCGCGACATGGCCGCGCCGTCGACGCCGGTTGCCGGCACGCCGTTTTTTGATCTGGGGCAGAAGTGATGACGCGGGCAAATGCAGCGGCGATCGGTCTCGACGTCTTCTATCCGATCGTGCCGGATATCGCGTGGTTGAAGCGGTTGCTGCCGCTTGGCATTCGCACCGTCCAGATCCGGATCAAGGATGAGAGCGATGAGGCGGTGCGCGCACAGATCGCAGAGGCCATCCGGCTGTGTCAGGCGGCCGGGTGTCAGCTCATCGTCAACGACTACTGGGAGATCGCGCTCGATCTTGGCGCGGATTTCATTCACCTCGGCCAGGAGGATCTGGCGGACGCGGACGTTTCGCGCATCAAGACGGCGGGATGCCGGCTCGGGGTTTCAACGCATGATGAAGCGGAACGCGACATCGCGCTTGGCGTGAAGCCCGACTATATCGCGCTCGGGCCGGTCTATGAGACCAAGCTCAAGGTCATGAAGTGGGCACCGCAAGGGCTCGAGCGGGTCGGGCAATGGAGGCAGGCGGTGGGTGATCTGCCGCTTGTCGGCATTGCCGGCATCACGATTGAGCGCGCGCCGGGGGTGCTTGAGGCGGGGGCGGACTCATGTGCCGTGATCACCGACTTTATCACCCACGATGACCCTGAAGCCCGGGTTGCCGAGTGGCTCGCGTGGGCGCAAACAGCGCGAAAGGACTAACCGTCGGTGGCCTACCGGTTCGAGACAGGTGAAGATGTCGGGGCGGGCTTCAGGCGGATCGCGGATGAGCAATTCGCCAAGATACTGCGGCGCTTCAAGATGGATCGTGAGGGCGAGACGACGATCCATGAGGCGCGCAAATCGCTGAAGCGGCTCAAGGCGCTGTTGAAACTCGTGCGGCAGGGGCTGGGGAAGAAAGACTACCGGCGGGAATACGACACCATCAGAGATGCGGGTCGGCTGCTTTCCGGTGCGCGCGATTTCGAGGTGATGCCGGCGACGCTTGCCTCGCTGAAGGCTGCAAGCGGCGACCTGGACAAGGTCGGCGCCGGTCAAGTGGCGGCGGCGATTGCGCGCGCGAAACGCGATTTCGAGCAGACGTGGGACCGTGACAAGGCGATCGATGCTGCGGTCGGCGAACTCAAGGCTTCGGCAAAGCGGTTCGCGACTGTTGCGCTCGATGACGATTTCGAGGTTCTTGCGAAGGGGGCGGGGAAATGCCTGTCCGTGCTTCGCGCGCAAGGCGAGCATGCGCTATCGACGGGGCATGACGAAGATTTTCATGAGTGGCGCAAGAGCGCGCAGTTGCACTGGCGGCACCTGCGCCTGCTCTCACCCGTCTGGCCGGAGTTGATTGCGGCGCGGATTGATGTCACGCGGTCGCTGGCCGATGTGCTCGGATATGATCACGACCTCGCGGTGCTTGCGAAATTCGCAGAGACGGTGCCAGAAAACCGTCTCGACAAGGCTCGGCGTGCAGGACTCGAGACGTCGGTCAAGCAACGCCAAGAGGCTCTCAGGGATGAGGCGCGCGCGTATGCGGGGCTGTTGATCATCGATGAACCGGCGCGGTTCAGTCGGCAGTTGATGGCCTATCGTGCGGCGCGCGCGAAAATCGATGCGCTTGTCGAACCGTTCGCGCCGCTCGGAGAGCTTGGCGCGGTTGAGTGAAACCGCTTTGCCGGCAGAATTGATCTCTTGAAAAACGAAAGGCCGGCCGCGGGAAGCGGCCGGCCCTTATCGCCAGATGCGATCGGTCAAGGGTCCGTTCGACTAGCCGACGATGCCGCCGTCTTCACGCGTGATGGCAATCACGGCGGAGCGGGGGACGGCGTCGCCGCCTTCGGGCCAGTGGCTGTCGCCTTTTTCACCCGGATGCTGGATGCCGACGAACATCGTGCGGCGATCCGGCGACCAGGTGAGGCCGGTGACTTCGCACTCCTTAGGGCCGACCAGGAAGCGGCGGATCTCGCCCGTCACCGGGTCACCCGCCAGCATCTGGTTGTTGCCCTGGCCCTTGAAGTCGCCGGCGTTCTTGTAGTTGCCGTCGGTCTGGATCCAGAGCAGGCCGTTGGAATCGAACTTCAGGCCGTCGGGCGAGTTGAACATGTTGTCGGCGCTGATGTTCGATGAGCCGGCGTGGGCGTCCTGGTGGACGGTCGGGTTGCCGGCGAGCACGTAGAGATCCCAGGTGAAGCCGGCGGCGGTGTGGTCGCCAGCATCGGGACGCCAGCGCACGATCTGGCCGTAGTTGTTCTTCTCGCGCGGGTTGGGGCCAAAGGCCGGGGTCGGATCACCGCCCTTGTTTGGCTTGAGACCGCGGTTCTTGTTGTTGGTCAGTGCGCAGTAGACTTCCGGCGCCTTGGGGTTGGCTGCGACCCACTCCGGGCGGTCCATGGTGGTCGCACCAACGGCGGAGCCGGCGAGACGGGTGTTGATGCAGATTTCCGCCATCGAGGCCATGCCGGTTGTCTCCGGCGTCAGGTTGACCCAGGCGCCGGTGCCGTCTGCGCTGAACTTGGCAACCGAGAGGGTGCCGTTCTCGAGCAGATCGTCGGTCGCAGCGCCGGGCGCGTAGACGCCGTTCGAGACGTAGCGATAGAGGAACTCGCCGCGTTCATCATCGCCCATGTAGACGACCACGCGGCCATCCTTGTTGATGACGGTTTCGGCGTTCTCGTGCTTGAAGCGACCGAGGGCGGTGCGCTTCTTCGGCGTCGAATTGGGATCGGTGGGATCAATTTCGACGATGTAGCCGGCGCGGTTCGGTTCATTGGGGTGCTTGGCGATATCGAAACGCTCGTCGATCTTGGCCCAGCCGTAGCCCCAGTCCTTGGGACCGATGCCGTAGCGGATGAATTGCGGCGGCAGGTCGATCGGCTTTTGATCCTGGGTCGCTTCGCTCGAGGAGAAGTAGCCGTTGAAGTTTTCCTCGCAGGTGAGGTACGTGCCCCAGGGCGTGATGCCGTTGCCGCAGTTGTTCCAGGTGCCAAGCGACTTGGTGCCGGTCGGGTCGGCTGCGGTCTTCATGAGGTCGTGGCCAGCGGCGGGGCCGGTCAGCGCCATTTCGGTCTTCGGCGTGATGCGGCGATTGAAGGGGCTGTCCTTGACGACCTGCCACTTGCCGTCGACGCGGGCGACTTCCATCACCGAGACGCCGTGGCACATCATGCCCTTGGCGATATCGTCGTCAGAGGCTGCCTTGGCATCGGGGTTGTTGCCCCAGAGGATCGAGCGGTTGGTGTACTCGTTGTTGACGGCGAGAAGCATCTTGCCGTCGTGGAAGAATAGATCCATGCCGTCGTTGTTGTCGCCGAAGGCACGTTCATGGGTCGCCGCCGTGCCGCGGGTGGCGTGATCGAAGTCGGCGCCGTCGGACCAGAGCGGGTCGCCCCAGCGGACGACGATGTCCATCTTGTAGCCAGCGGGCACGGTGATGTCGTCGTGGCTGTTGGTTGGGATCTGGTCGAAGGCGAAGCGGTTTTGTGACGCCGCGGCCGTGAGTGCGGGAAGCGAGCTTGCCAGTGCTGCAAAACTGCCGAAGGCAAGCGCGCCGCCGAGAAGCCCGCGGCGGCTGATGGCGGTTTCGACGATCGAATCGAAGTCGGTTTCGTCCGGACGGGGGCTTACAACTTCATCGAATTCGTCAAACGAGAGGTCGTCGGTGTCTTTGGCCATGACGGCATCATCCTCCAAGCTCTATGGCTGCCAGGTCTTTGTTCTAGAGACGGCCGGTGCTGTTTGAGCCCGTGCCCGGCCGCGTCGGCGCCGCGCTGTACCCGTGCGACCCATTGTGGGAACGGTCAACGCGTGGCTGCGGCCAACAGCGAACTAGATACGATCCAATCTGCTGCAGTTTGATGACAGATTGCGGCGCGGTAACCGGCAACGATGCCAAGCGCCTGTGGCGGGGGACGAACGCCACAAGGCCTGGCGTTCCAAGGCTTCCTGCGCGCCCTGCCGTCTTGTCGGATTTGCCCCAAAGCGTGCGATGGCGTGGCCGTTTCCCCCCCCCTGTGTGCCAGCTTTTGGCGCGGGGGTGGGTGCGCGACCTTGATCCGTCTCAAACGTGCCGGGCTCTCCCCAGGGTCGTGGAGATGCCGGTTATGCCGCCACGGGGCGCGCTTCGTCGCGGATCTGGGTGCGGTGCATGCGGCGGCGCTGGGCCGGGTCGAGGGGGCCGCGACGGTGCAACGTGCAGCGGTTGTCCCAAAGCACCAGGTCGCCGGTCCGCCACTCCTGTGCCCAGGTGTGGTCGTTCTTGACGATGTGATCCCAGAGCTGGTCGAGAAGGGCGTCGCTTTCCGCATCGGAGAGCCCGACGATCCAGGCGTTGGGGCGGCGGCCGATATATAGCGAGGGCTTGCCGGTCAGGGGGTGGCGGGCAACGAGGGGGTGGATTGCGCCGGGGCGTTCTTCGTTGGTGTATTCAGCTTCCATGCCGACGCGGGCCTGGCCGGCGGAATTGCGGGTGGCGTCGTGCTTGATCTGGAGGCCCTGGATGCGCGCCTTGACGTCGTCGGGCAGCGTCTCGTAGGCGGCGTAGAGGTTGTAGAACTCGGTGTTGCCGCCGGTTGCCGGCGTTTCGACGCCGTAGAGGATCGAGGCTTTTGGCGGCAGGTCCTTGTAGCTCATGTCCTGATGCCAGACGAGTTCGGAGTTGCCGAGGCTGCCCAGTGGTTTGTCGCCTTCGACAATGTTGGAGATGATGGCGATGTCGCGGCGGCGGTCGTGGTTGGGCGTGCCGGAGGCGCGAATGGGGGCGTCGTCAAGGTCGCCGAAATGGGCGGAAAACGCTGCGAGTTGATCGTCCGTCAGGTTCTGGCCGCGGAAGCGCAGGACAAGGTGTTCCGCCCAGGCGTTCTCGATTTCCTTGAACGTTGCGTCATCGATCGGCTGAGCGAGATCGATGCCTTCAATGTCAGCGCCAAGGGCACGGCCTGACGGTTTGACGGTGATCCGGGTCATCGCTTTCCTCCAATAATCTGGCCTTCAATGATTTGGCCTGGAGGGATGGAAGCTGGTTGGCTCGACTGCGTCAATACGGTTCGGTGTCCGGCCCGGTGACCATCACTGATGTGAGCAGAAGTGGATATCCGGGCCGCGGGGGGTGGCCCGGATATCCGGCGCGGCGATTGGAGAGGCGGGCCCGAGGGAAAAGCCCGCTCATCGCCGGCAAACGGTTCAGCGGTTGCCGCCGCCGCCGCCGCCATCACCACCGGCGCCGCTGTTGAGCGCCTGGTTGAAGATGCCGTCACGCCAGTTCTTGAGGACCGGCGGGTCCTGCGGCTTGCGCGGCGGGGGTGGGGTGTAGCTCTGGCGGCGCCGTTCGGCCTCGGTGCAGGAGCGGCCCGGCTTGAAGGTGCCGTCGTAGATGTCCTGGCAGTGGTAGGGGTCGAAGGGGGCTGCGCTTGCTGTCGTTGGCAGGGTCGAGGCGGCAGAGAGGGTGGCAAGGGCGACGCCGGTGAGGGCGAGGGCTGAGGTGAGGGACTTGATGAACATTGGAGCAACCTTTCGGGTTTCAGGCCGCGTTTCGGGTCGCGGCTTGGGGGGCGTTCGGATCTCAGTGCATCCAGCGGATACATCTGGTTCGTCGCGCGGGGTGGCCGAACGGTTCAAAGGGATGTGAAATTTTTTTTCGTGAGCGCGGCACCAGGGCAGGCGCCCGGGCGTGTGGCTGTCCCTCTCCCCGCGCGCGGGGAGGGGGAGGCTCCGTCGTCGGCACCAGCGACAAGCAAAATACCCTCTGCCCGCGCACGGAGAGAGGGAGTTCAGCTAAGGTCTGTTATGGGCGCTGCGCCGTGCCGATGCGATCAGGTCTCGGCGGGCTTTGTCTTGTCGGCGATGAAGGGGCCTATTTTTGCCTCTGCGAAGGCGGGGCGGGCCTGGATTTCGGCCCACCAATGCGCGACGCGGGGGTGGCGGTCAGGTTGCATCTCGTCGGGGGCGATTTCTTCATCGATGCGCTTGATGAAGGGGACGGCGGCGATATCGGCGATGGAATAGGCATCGCCGACGAGCCAGCCGGAGCCTTCCATGGCGGCTTCCATGCGGTCGAGCAGTTTCACGAGGTTGGCGCGGGCGTCGGCGCGTTCTTCCTCGGTGTAGGGTTTGCGGGCGACGCGCAACCAGGCTTCGCGGCGTTCCTTCGAGGGGATGCGGGCGAGGACGGCGTCGAGTTCGGCGTCGGTCCATTTGGACGCGATGTCCTGAAAGACGTGGCGCCAGTTGAAGACGACGAGGTTCTGGATGAGGCCGTCGATGTGGCGGATCCAGTTGCGCATTTCGGCGCGCTCATAGGGCGTCGCGGGACGTAGCGGCGGGTCGGGGAAGACCTCGTCGAGGTATTCGCAGATGGTGCCGCTTTCGCTGATCGTTTTGCCGTCGTGCATGAGGGCGGGGACGACGCCCATCGGATTGATCGCGAGGTATTCGGGGGTGTGCTGCTGCTGGCGGGCGAGGTCGACGATGTGGCTTTCGTAGTCGAGGCCTTTTTCGGCGAGGCAGAGGCGGACACGGCGGGAGGCGGATGAGGCCCAGGCGTGGTGGAGGGTGAGCATGGTGGGGGAGGTTGCCGGGTTGGTTGCGGATGCTGGGAGCATGCCTTGAGGGGGAGGCGGGGGCAAGCAGGCGGCAACAGCATTGCTTGTCTTGGTCTTGCGATGACGGCTCTCGTCTGGAAGCCGTCATTTTGTGGCTGACGCGGGTGACCCATACCGCCCGTTCAGGCAGATGCGCTGGTTAGGTGAAAGGAGGCTAGCGGCGTTTGGCGCGACGGTGGTAGCTACGTTTGCAGGCGCGGCCTATGACCGACGCTTGCCAGCCCGTCTCGGTCTTCGTGAAGTTGACGCCGCGACTGGCAGCGCGGCGAAAATTTGCCCACGACGTCCCGTATTCCCAAGCCGTGAATGCCTGCCAGTCCTTGACCGCCGCGCTGCGCGCAAGCGTCTTGCTCCGCCCCTCGCCGACGCCGGTATGAAAATGGTCGACCATGCAAGTCTTGCCGCGTTCTGAGCGCCAATCGTGCATGCCGGCCAAACCCGTGTCGTTGGCGACAGCACTGTTGATCGTCGCGATGCTGACCATAACTGTCAGCGCTCGCCTAATCAGGTAGGCTGGGCGCAAGGTGAGATAAAATTGCATCATTCTGTCGAGTGGGCAGTTTGCGGAATCTGGTAGGCTCGATGCATCGCTGATACTCTACCAGGATGGGATTTTCAGCGCATCAAACACGACTATCCAGGATGGCTGCGGCCGTTGCAGGAGCGCTACATTCCCCAACAGAAGACCCAGACCCAGAACTCAACAAGCTGCCCTTTCCAAGGAGTAGAAGAATGTCGACGTCTTATCGCGCTATCCCAGGGACTGCCGTGATGGCTTTCCTCGCGGCCGTCGCCCTCAGCCCAACCGCATCATTCGGCGAGGAGGCAACCGCGAAAGTGCGGGCCGGAACGCTGACCTGCGAAGGCAAGGGCCGGGTCGGCCTACTGATCGGATCGCGGGAAAAGCTCGCCTGTACGTACGTGCCGTCGGGCAATCGGCCGAAGCGCCGGCTCGCCGGGACGGTCACGAATATCGGTCTCGATGTCGGCATCAAGGGACCGAGTGTGATGGTCTGGGGCGTTCTCAGCTCGACCACGGCCTTGCCGGCTGACGCCCTGAGCGGGCGTTTTGTCGGCGCCGCGGCTGATGCATCACTCGGACTCGGTGCCGGCGCCAAGGTGCTCGTTGGCGGCCACAACAAGGGGGTCGTCCTGCAACCGCTCAGTGTTCAGGGTCAGACCGGTGTCAACCTTGCGATCGGCGTCACCGGGCTCAGGCTCGATCCGCGCTGAGCAAGATTGACAGCTCGTTTGTGCGCCGGCCGCTGTTTCAGCGAAAGCGCGGCCGGTGCGGGCGCTGACGTGAACCCGATGGAGATAATGATGGTGAGATTTCGTACATTCGCAGCCGCGCTTGCTGCGAGTGCTTTTGTTTCGGGCATCGCGATGATGACATCGCCGGGCGCCCTGGCCCAGGGGCCCTTCACGCCGCACGAGGGGCTGACGATCACTCGCGCCTACACCAGTCAGTACGGACCTGACGCGGAGGAATTCAATGTCATCCGATCGGTCGGCCCGGACGGTGTTCTCATCGACTACAGCGATACACGAGGCATCGTTGCACAGCGCCTTGTCCAGTCCGGCGACCGCAGCGGCGCTCGCACCTACCTCATCGGTTTCGATCCGAGCCTGCCGGGCGTCATTGCGAACACGACATCGCTCGGCATCTCGTCAGCGCTTCTGAACGAGTTGCGCACCCGCGGTTCGGCGTCGGTCAGCCTGATGTATGACAGGAAGCTGTCGACCATTCCGGGCGTTCTGACGGTCGTGAACGACGATGCGCGCATGCCTGTCATGATCGAGAGCCAGATCGTCGACGTGCCGGTCCTGATCGCCCGCGGCGGCTTTCAGCAAGGTAATCGCAGCGGAACGGGTTACTTCTATTTCCTCAACGACGTGAACAATCCTGTCACGGTCGAATACAGGATCCAGTTCAGCTGGGAGAAGGCGCTGCGCACGACCCGCACGGTGCGCGTGAGCGCAGGCCGCTCCGAGCAGGCCGCCATGGAACAGACGCTGCGCACACTCCGAAAACTCGACGTCTATGGCATTCACTTCGACTTCGACAAGGCGACAATCCGCCCAGAGGCACGACGGCTGATCAAGGATATCGCGATTACCTTGCAGAACAATCCCACTTGGAGCATCGCTATCCGTGGCCACACTGACTCGCTTGGCCGCCCCGACTACAACGTCGCTCTCTCTGCCCGCCGCGCCGAGGCCGTGAAGCAGGCGATCATCCGCAACCACGGCATCGCTGCCGGCCGCATTACCACCTCGGGCGCTGGCATGAATGAGCCAAAAACCCCGAACGACACGCTGCAGGGACGCGCCCAGAACCGTCGGGTGGAGCTGTCGCGAACCGATCGCTAACTAGGAATGTCGGGCGATCAGGGCTCTGGGTGAAGAGGCAATTGCCTGTCGGCGGATTACATTATCTTGGCCTCGACAATTCACCTGGTAGCGCATCGCGACATGGTCTTGTTGCAACGCAACGGCAGTGCTTTTTTTGCAGTGGACATTTTAAGCCACTCAAGGCGCCACTGACCGATGAAAGCTTAAGCGATTTCGCATCGATCGTGTCGACGACGGCGGGAGGCGGATGAGGCCCAGGCGTGATGGAGGGTGAGCATGATGGGGGCTTGCCGGGTTGGTTGAGGGAGTTGGGAGCATGCCTTGAGGGGGAGGCGGGGGCAAGCAGGCGGCAACAGCATTGCTTGTCTTGGTCTTGCGATGACGGCTTTCGTCTGGAAGCCGTCATTTTGGGGCTGACGTGAATGACCCGGAGCGGACCCAGTGTCCAGGTGCAACGCCTGTGTTGTTCTACGTAACTTGCGAGCTACACATGCTGCCAGACCTTCCAAGCCGAGATAAGTAGGATAGCTGTAAGCGCGGGCAGCAGAACGTGGTCGGGAACTAGACCAAGCATCTGGCCGCCAATGAAGGTTCCAACGATTGACCCCGCGGCCATTACAGCGACGAAATTCTTGTTTGCGGCCAACACGTCGAAGCTACGGTCACGGCTGTATCGGGCAAACCCGACGATCATAGTCGGGAGACTGATAGCCAACGACAACGAGCCCGCGAGCTTGACGTCTGCCCCGAAAAGCAGAACGAGCGTCGGGATGAGAAGCTCGCCGCCAGCTACTCCAAGCACGCTTGCAACGATTCCGATGGCGAAGCCTGCGGCCAAGCCCGCTGCAAGTTGCCATACTCCCGTGAGCAATGCGGCTGTCGCGTCGCCGCCGTGGCCGAACAGCAGCGCACCGGCGATGAGAACCAGCATTATCGATATAATGCGGTAGAGGCCACGGGAGCTAAGACGCATTGCCCAACCGGCGCCGAACCAGGCACCGAGGAGACTGCCCGCGAGCAGATTGAGAATGATCGGCCAGCTATCGACTACGGTTGACAGCGGAACCGTCGCTGCCCGGAATGGCAACGCCGTCGCCACGACGATCAAGCTCATCGCCTTATTCAGGATCACCGCTTCCAGAGCGCGGAACTTGAACAGGGTGAGCAGCAGGGGTAGGCGGAACTCCGCACCGCCAAGGCCTATGAGCCCGCCCAGAGTTCCGATGACCGCGCCACTGCCGAAGGCAGAAGCGGCACGACGAAATAAGGAGACGTCGTGGGCGCTATCGCCCCTAGAACTATTTGGATTTTCATCAGGGCCTTGCGAGCCTAGAGAGGGCATGATTTCTACCGATATGGCCAATGGGAAATAACGGTAGTCGATCTGATCCTGACGTGTCGAGCGATATTGTCAGTCTGGGATATCGGTTGCGAGCTTACGTCGCAAACGCCGCAGTATCGGAGCGATCGATTTGTCGCTTGCAGCCTGCATATCGCGGTAAGCGCTCAGTACGTCTTCGCCGAGGGGCGTGAGTATGGCGCCCCCGCCTCTTTTTCCGCCCTTAGTAGCTTCAACCATTGGCCGATCGAAGTGCCCGTTCATGGTCTCGACCAAGTACCAGGCCCGCTTATAACTCATCGAAATCTTGCGCCCTGCCGCAGCGATCGAGCCTGTCTCTTTGATGCCTTCAAGCAGCGCTGCCTTGCCCGGGCCAATCCCAACACCTGGAGCGACAACGACCCGCAACTTCGCTCCAATTTTGTCCTTGTCCTTCATGACGCACCTGCCGGCTAGCCTACAGATGAATTGTAGCAGGCGAGACGCCCAGAGGACGACCTTGGCCGTTGCGACATTCGCACAGTGTCGCTGATCATCAGCTGTGAGACAGAAACAGTTCTGGCCCATTGCGTCGACCAGGCTCTGTTCGGTTTCCGGTGTCCATCGAAAGCCGACAATCATGTCAGTCAGGCGATGATTGGTTATCAGCGCCCCGCCACTCTCAAGCACTCCCGATCAATATGCCCGCTGCGAAGACCAGGGCGCCGCCCAGCACGACCTGGAAGGCGGCGCGGAAGAACGGCGTTTCCATGTAGCGGTTCTGGATCCAGGCGATGGCCCAGAGTTCGACGAAGACGATGAAGATGGCGAGCCAGGTCGCCGTCCAGAAGTCCGGGATCAGGTAGGGGAGCGCGTGGCCGAGGCCGCCGAGCGTCGTCATGATGCCGGAGGCGAAGCCGCGTTTGATGGGGGAGCCGCGGCCCGAAAGTTCGCCGTCGTCGGAGGCAGCTTCCGTGAAGCCCATCGAGATGCCGGCGCCGACGGAGGCTGCGAGGCCGACGAGGAAGGTGGTCCAGGTGTCCTGGGTGGCAAACGCGGTTGCGAAGATCGGGGCGAGCGTCGAGACGGAGCCGTCCATGAGGCCTGCGAGGCCCGGCTGGACCCAGGTGAGGATGAACTGGCGGTGGGCCTGTTTGTCCTCGCGCTCCTTGACGTCGTCGGTGACGTGTTCGGCTTCGAGGCGGTGGGCGGTGTTGATGTGGCCGGCTTCGGCGGCGGCGAGGTCGCCCAAGAGCTTGCGGGTGTCGGCGTCGGTGGAGTGCCTGGCGGCGTTCAGGTAGAAGCGGCGCGCGTCCTCCTCCATGTTGGTGGCTTCTTCGCGGATGCGCTCGAGCCCCAAGTTCTCGATCAGCCAGACGGGCCGGCGGGCGTAGAAGCCTGCGACATGCTCGCGGCGGATGAGGGGGATGGTGTCGCCGAAGCGCTTCTTGTGGAGGTCGATCAGGCGGCGGCGGTGCTCGTCCTCCTCCTCGGCCATGCCATCGAACATCTTGGCGCTGTCGGGGTACTCGGCGCGCAGGCGTTCAGCATAGGAGCGGTAGATGCGGCCGTCATCCTCCTCGGAGGAGATCGCAAGGGCGATGATTTCCTGCTCGCTCAAGTCGGTGAAGCGACGGCGCGAGAGTAGGGCTGGCAGCATAGGGATGGGCTCCGGGTGGGCTCCGCGGGGATGCACTGATTAGAACGATTCTAATTTATTGATGGATCGCTCACTTCGCAACTGCGAAGGCGCGTGTGAATGACGCGGCGGTCTCAGTGCGGGGGGCCATTGCCCTCGGGCGGCTTATCCTTATGATACGCAGATCGGTATCGCCTGCGCTTGAACGGGCGTAGAGAGAGATGCCGCCTGAGCTTCCCGCCAATCGCGGACCGTCCCTTCCGACCGGAGGCACGCTTTTGCGTGTCGCCCGCCACCCTTAAAGACTACAAGTGCGGATCGACAGATGATCAATATTGCCGTTACGGCCGAGGCGGGTGACGAGACCCGTGTCGCCGTTTCCCCGGAGACCGTCAAGAAATTCACCGGCCTTGGCGCCAAGGTGATCGTTCAGTCGGGCGCTGGAGAGCGCTCGCGGTTCTCGGACCAGATGCTGAAAGATAACGGTGCGGACATCGCGGCGAGCGCGAGCGAGGCGGCTGGCAAGGCGGATGTTCTGCTCGCGGTCCGGCGGCCGTCGATGGAGACGATCAAGGCGCTCAAGCCGGGTGCGGTCGTGGTTGCGATGATGGACCCGTTCGGGGATCGCGCGGCACTCGATGAACTGGCGGGCACGGGCACGACCACTTTCACAATGGAATTCATGCCGCGCATCACGCGGGCGCAGTCGATGGACGTGCTGTCCAGCCAGGCGAACCTGGCGGGCTACAAGGCGGTGGTCGATGCGGCCTCGATGTTCGAGCAGGCGATGCCGATGATGATGACGGCGGCCGGGACGGTGCCGGCGGCGAAGATCTTCATCATGGGGGTCGGGGTTGCGGGGCTGCAGGCGATCGCGACGGGACGGCGGCTTGGCGGGATCGTTTCGGCGACGGACGTGAGGCCTGCGACCAAGGAGCAGGTGGCCTCGCTCGGTGCCAAGTTCATCGCGGTCGAGGACGAAGAATTCAAGCAGGCGCAGACAGAAGCCGGTTATGCCAAGCCGATGTCGCCGGAATACCAGAAGAAGCAGGCGGAACTGGTTGCAAGCCACATTGCCAACCAGGACATCGTGATCACGACCGCGCTCATTCCGGGACGGCCAGCGCCGAAGCTGATCACCAAGGCGATGGTGGAGAGCATGAAGCCGGGCTCGATCATCGTCGACCTTGCAGCGGAACGCGGCGGCAACTGCGAACTGACCAAGCCGGGTGAGATTGCCGATCACGGCGGGGTGCGGATCGCAGGCCCGATCAACCTCGCGGGCTCGGTGCCGGTCAATGCGTCCGCGCTCTATTCGCGCAACCTCTTAACGTTCCTGACGCCCTTCATCGACAAGGAAACAGGGGACTTCAAGATTGATTGGGACGATGAACTCGTCAAAGGCACGCTGCTGACGAAAGACGGCAAGGTCGTGCATCCCAACCTGCAACCCAAAACGGATGGGGAGTGATCCAGCGATGAAAAACAAAACCTGGATGTGGGCGATGGCCCTGATCGGTCTCCTGTTTCCTGGCGCGGCGTTCGCGGCCGGTGGACAGGGTGATCTGGTGGACCCCTCGGTCTATCGCCTGATGGTGTTCGTGATCGCGATTTTCGTTGGCTATTACGTGGTGTGGAGCGTGACGCCCGCGCTGCACACGCCCTTGATGAGCGTGACGAACGCGATCTCCTCGGTGATCGTGGTTGGCGCGCTGTTGTCGGTCGGGGTTGTTGCCGTGGGCTCGGGCTCGGGCGTTGCGCGGTTCTTTGGTTTCCTCGCGTTGATCATGGCGTCGGTCAATATCTTCGGCGGCTTCCTCGTCACGCAGCGCATGCTTGCGATGTACAAGAAGAAAGACAGCAAGTGAGCCGGCGGCGATGAAGCTTCCTGCAGTGTTTGAGCCGTTCGTGTTTGGCGCGCTGTTGTCCGGACTGATGTCGTTCATCGTCTCGGGCATCGCGACGTGGAACGCCATCGGCTTTGTGCCGACGTTCGCCATGCAATGGCTGGAGAGCTGGCTGTTTGCGTGGTCGGCTGCGTTTCCAACGGTGCTTATCGTTGCACCGCTGGTGCGGCGGCTGACGCGGCGGGTCGTTGCATCGCCAGCAACGGCCGGCGGCCGGGAGATGGCGCCATCATGACCTCAGCGCTGATCCTGATCGATGTGCAGAAGGGCCTTGAAGATCCCTGGTTTGGTGCGCGCAACAACCCGGCCATGGAAGAAAACGGCTTGCGCCTGCTGGCCGAATGGCGGGCGCGGGGATTGCCGCGCGTGATCGTCCAGCATGCCTCGACGACGCCGGGTTCACCGCTGAGCCCGGATCAGCCGGGACACGCACTCAAAGACGGATACGAGCCGCTGCCGGGCGAGAAGCATGTCGTGAAGGGGGAGAACTCCGCGTTCATCGGCACCGATCTCGAGGCCTGGTTGAAGGATCACGGTCTCGGCCATCTCACCATCGGCGGCATTACGACCGAGCACTGCGTTTCGACGACGGTGCGCATGGCTGCCAATCTCGGTTTCAAAGTCGATCTCGTCGCAGACGCCTGCCACGCAACCGCGAAGCGCAGAGCCGACGGCGGCGGCGACATCGACGCTGAAACCGTTCATCAAACCGAACTCGCGATCCTCGATGGTGAGTTTGCCCGCATCGTCACCACCCATGACGTCATCCAGAATTTGCCCGCCGCCTGAGAGGTTCTATTTCCATGTCCGCCAATCTTGTCGCCATCCTCTATCTCGTTTCCGGCGTTTTGTTCATTCTCGCGCTGCGCGGTCTGTCGAGTCCGGAGACGTCGCGGCAGGGCAACTTCTACGGCATGCTCGGCATGGGTATCGCCGTGGTCACGACGTTGTTCTCGCTGGGTGAACACTCATTCGTCACGTGGTTGCTGATCATTCTCGGTGTCGGCATCGGCGGTGGCATCGGGGCCTATATCTCGCAACGCATCCCGATGACGGCGATGCCGGAACTGGTGGCGGCGTTCCACTCGCTGGTCGGTCTTGCGGCGGTGTTCGTTGCAGCCGGTGCGCTGAATGCGCCGGAGGCTTTCGGCATCGTGCAGGACGACGGCACGATTGCGGGGCTCAGCCTGTTCGAGATGGCGCTCGGGGCTGCGATCGGGGCGATTACGTTCTCAGGCTCGGTGATTGCGTTCGCGAAGCTCTCCGGGCGGATGTCGGGGTCGCCGATCATCCTGCCGGCGCGGCATGTCATCAACGGCGCGCTGGCGGCGCTGCTGGTGGTCCTGATCTACACGTTCTGCGTGACGGAATCGCAGTTCGTGTTCTGGATGATCACGATCCTGGCGCTGGTGCTGGGCGTTCTGATCATCGTGCCGATCGGCGGCGCCGACATGCCGGTCGTCGTTTCGATGCTCAACTCGTACTCAGGCTGGGCGGCGGCCGGGATCGGCTTCACGCTTGGCAACATCGCGCTGATCATCACGGGCGCGCTGGTCGGCTCGTCGGGTGCGATCCTGTCGTACATCATGTGCAAGGGGATGAACCGGTCGTTCATCTCGGTGATCCTCGGCGGCTTTGGCGGCGAGAGCGCGGGGCCGGTTGATGACGGCATCCAGCGCACGATCAAGCAGGGCGGTCCGGAAGATGCAGCCTACCTGATGAAGAACGCGCAGAAGGTGATCATCGTGCCGGGTTACGGCATGGCGGTTGCGCAGGCGCAGCACGCGCTCCGCGACATGGCTGACACGCTCAAGGAGGCGGGTGTCGAGGTCAAGTATGCGATCCACCCGGTTGCGGGCCGGATGCCGGGGCACATGAACGTGCTGCTGGCGGAGGCCAATGTGCCGTATGACGAGGTGTTCGAACTCGAGGACATCAACAACGAGTTCGCGCAGGCCGACATCGCGTACGTCATCGGCGCCAACGACGTGACCAATCCGGCCGCGGAAGAAGACCCGACGTCGCCGATCTACGGCATGCCGGTGCTGCAGGTGTGGAAGGCGGGGACGGTGATGTTCAACAAGCGCTCGCTGTCGTCGGGCTATGCCGGCATCGACAACCCGCTGTTCTACCGCGACAACACGATGATGATCCTGGGCGATGCGAAGAAGATGACCGAGGAAATCGTCAAGGCGATGGACTGAAGCCAGTGGCCGTGCGGTCCCGACCGTTCCATTGGTCCAATCACGAAGGCCGGCGCTCGCGCCGGCCTTCGTCGTTTTCGGATTTAATGCGATCCCGCGCCTCAGTAGGCTGCGATCGGGTTGCCGGGTGAGCCCGTGGCGCCGACCAGCTTGAGGGGCGCCCAGGTGAACAGGAACTCGTAGGCCTTGTCTTCGCCAAGCTGCTTCAGGTCGAGGTTCTCGAACAGGTAGATGCCGCGCCGCGTCGACAGGTTGGCGTGGCAGTAGGCCCAGTCCTTGACCTCTTTGAAGGGGGTGCGGTATTCGCCGGCCCCGGTGAAGTTATATGGCTCGATGCCCCAGTTGTCGGCGCCGAGCATGGCGATCTTGCGCTCGGCCAGGTAGTCGCAGACTTCCGGTGAGACGCCGGGGCCGCCGGAGTTGAAGCGCTTGTTGTCCTTCTCGGCCTGATCGGCGGTCTTCTTGAGGTTGTCGCGCCACAGGTCGTTCCAGCCGGTGCGGAAGAGGACGACGTCGCCCTTCTGGGCGTCCTCGATGCCTTGCGCCTTGAGGGCGGCGCGGAAGTCTTCCATCGTGATGGGGTAGCCGATGGGAAGGTTTTCACCCTTGAGGGCGACCATGTCGATGAGGATGCCGCGGGTGAAGAACGAGCCGACGTTTTCGGTGCCGAGCTTGGTGAGTCCGTTCGGGGTACCGATATCCTCGAGGCGGTGGCCGTTATAGAGATAGTTGCCGTCTTTGACGCCCTTATCTTTGTGACCCTCGACCCTGATCATGGGGTGGGCGAGGCTGTCGAACTGGGTTCCGACCTGGCCGATCTGGGCGGTGACGAGTTCGTCCATGAAGGTCTGGCGAAAGCCTTTGCCGCCGCCGCCGCTCCAGGCGAGATTATGGGTCGGCCCGCCACCCGATGGGATCGTGATCGAATAGATCCGACCGGGAAAAACGGGGGTGCGCAGGTGATAGGGCATCCCCAGTGTTGCGACCTTGCCGGTCTTGACCAGCTTGGCGGCGGCGAGGCGTTTCTCAGGCGTGATGTAGTTGGTCGCGCCGGCCTCATCGTCGGCGCCGAATTCGCTCGGCCACCACTTCTCGTCAACTGGGTTGTTGCCGGCAATCGCCATCGCGGCGCCGCCGATGAGAACTGCGGATAAAACCGCTGTTCCAATTACTCTGAATTGTGGCATCAGAAATTCCTTCCCATAGTATCGTTTGTCTTGGCCTTGTTGCGCTGACGGAAACTGACGTCAGCCGTGGCGTGGGCCCACCGCGAGTGCGGCGCTTTGACCCAGGCGAAACGATAGCAAGGCGTGGATGACTGTCCAGGGTTGCCACGAGACGCTTCATCGCGAGGGTGATGAGTGCCGCAGCACACAAGGCAGATTGATCAGGGAGCGTGGGCGGCGCATGCGCGGGTTGATGCACGCGACGGCACTGGTCGACATCAACGTTGACACGGGTTGGCCCGGATGTTTCGGGCGATGGGAGAGACGACATGCTCAGGCTCGATAAGTTCGAACGCTATCCGCTGACCTTCGGGCCGACGCCGATCGAGTTTCTGCCGCGGATGACGGCGGCGCTGGGCGGCGACGTCGAGATCTGGGCCAAGCGGGATGACTGCAACTCAGGGCTTGCGATGGGGGGCAACAAGCTCCGGAAGCTTGAATACATCGTGCCGGATGCGATCGCCTCCAACGCGGATACGCTGGTCTCAATCGGGGGGGTGCAGTCCAATCATACGCGGATGGTGGCGGCGACGGCGGCGAAGATCGGCATGAAGTGTGTTGTCGTGCAGGAAGCGTGGGTGCCGCACGAAGATGCCGTCTATGACCGGGTCGGCAATATCCTGATGACGCGGCTGATGGGGGCGGACAGCCGGATCGTGGAAGACGGGTTCGATATCGGCATCCGCAAGAGCTGGGAGGATGCGATCCAGTCGGTGAAGGATGCGGGGGGCAAGCCCTACGGCATTCCGGCAGGCGCCTCGGTGCACAAATTCGGCGGGCTCGGGTACGTCGGTTTTGCCGAAGAGGTCAGGGCGCAGGAAGCGCAGATGGGGGTTACGTTCGACTACATCATCGTGTGTGTCGTGACGGGGTCGACGCAGGCGGGGATGATCGTCGGGTTTGCGGCAGACAACCGCGCGGACAAGGTAATCGGGATCGATGCCTCGGGCACGCCGGATCAGACGCGGGCGCAGGTGCGCGAGATCGTCGACAATACGGCTGAGCTCGTCGAGCTTGGGCGGGCGGTGAGAGACGATGAGATCGTCATCCTCGAAGACTATGCCTATCCCGCCTACGGGGTGCCGAGCGCCGAGACGAACGATGCCATCCGGTTTGCGGCCAGGACCGAGGCGATGATCACGGACCCGGTCTATGAAGGCAAGTCGATGCAGGGGATGATGGACCTCGTGGCGAAGGGATACTTCGCGAAGGGCTCGAAGGTGCTCTATGCGCACCTTGGCGGCGCGCCGGCGCTGAATGGCTACAGCTACACGTATCGCAACGGGTGATCGGGCGCTGGTGTGGCGCGGCTTAATCGTGGAGCACCTCGATGGCGGCTTCGCGGGCCGGGGACGTGGCAGCGCGGTCGCCCGTTTGCAGACGGCTCAGGTGATGTTCGATACGCCATAGATGGTAGGAGACGCGGTGGAGCCAGCGCATGGCATCGAGGCGGGCGCCGGCGGTTTCGTCCTCCAGGCGTCCGGTTGCGCCCCACAGCAGAATGCGATTGCGATAGGTCTCGCGCTGGCGGCGGAGCAGGCGGCGCACGCGGTTGAGTTGCGCCTCGTTTTTCTCGTGGTCCGCCGAGTTTGCGGCTGTGCGGACGACTGCCTCAAGGATGGTGGCGAGGCGGTGCAGGCGATGATCGTCAGGCAGGGTGTCGATGCGTTTGGTCTGGGTCGCGCGGTAATAGAGGCGGCCGAGGTGGTCGAGGGCATGGAGGGCGGCGGTCATGCGGTGCGCGCGCGGGCTGGCGGGGTCGTCGGGTGAGAGGCGGGCGACAAAGGCGCGCGTTTCGGCGAGGGCGTCGGCTATGGCGCGAAGGCGTGCGGGGTCGTCGCTTATGGCGCCGGCATCGTCAAGGCGGCGGGCAAGTTCCAGGAACTGTTCGCGGCTGAGTTCTTCGATCGTTGCAGCAGCGGCGTCCATGGCGGCGTCCTGATCGGTGAGTAGTTCCGAGCCGAGGTGGCGGGTGAGACGGGGGCCGCGTTCGGGAACAAGTGCGATGACGAGGTTTGCGAATTGTTGCGTAAACGGCAGGACGAGAATGACGCCGAGGGTGTTGAAGGCGGTGTGGAAGGCAACGAGGGCGATCTGGTCCTCACCCTGCGCGAGAAGGGGGTGGACGAGAAGGGCGAAGGGGGAGAGCAGGAGAAACGCCATGATGGCGGTCAGGACGTTGTAGATGACGTGCGAAAGGCCCGTGCGCCGGGTCGCGGTGGCCCCGCCAAGGGTTGCAAGCGCTGCGGTGAAGGTGGTGCCAACGTTCATGCCGATGACCATGGCGGCGGCCTGGGGGAAGGAGATTGCGCCGGCGCCGAGGGCTGCCAGGGCGGTGGCCACGCCGGCGCTCGAGCTTTGCGTGACGAGTGTGATGGCGATGCCGATCAGCAGGAGCTGAAGGCGGCCGAGCCAAGTGTCGGCGGGGAAGGTATCCGGGGTGACGAGGCCCTGCATGGCGGACATCGCCTCCTTCATGGCGTCAAGGCCGATGAAGAGGAGGCTGAAGCCGGCAAGCGCGGTGCCGACCATCTTGAGGTGCGGACTGCCGAAGAGGCGCAGCAGGGCGCCGGCAAAGACGAGCGGCAGCGCGAGATCACCCAGGTTGAGCTTGAAGCCGACGATGGCGATCAGCCAACCGGTCAGGGTGGTGCCGACGTTGGCGCCAAAAATGATGCCGAGGGCCTGGGGGAAGGTGAGCAGGCCGGCGCTGACGAAACCTACCGTGGTGACGGTCGTGGCGCTGGAGGATTGGATGACGGCGGTTGCCGCGGCGCCGGCGAGAGCGCCGGTCAGGGGAGAACGCGTGAAGCGGGCGAGGAGGCGGCGCAGGGCGTCACCGGCGAGGCCGCGCAGGCCTTCCGTCAGCCAGATCATGCCCAACAGAAACAGGCCGACGCCGCCAAGGGCGTGGAGTGCGTTTTCCATTATGCCGGGATGCTATGCGGGATGGCGGCCGCAGACAATGTGACGTGATGTGGCGCGGTTTGCCGGGCGCAAGCGGCGGGGCTGGCGATGACGCGTTGCGCAGGTCATCTGCCTTTGAAGATGGGACTCCGCTTTTCCTTGAAGGCCTGGACGCCTTCCTGGAGATCTTCGCTGGCGCTGATCTGGTCGAGGATGCGGCGGACGCCGGCGACGCCTTCGAGGGGGCCTTTCGGCATGGCCTCGTGGGAAAGGCGTTTCAGGGCCTGGACGACGAGGGGGGCGTTGGCTGCAATCGGGCGGCGAGTTCCTGGGCGGCGGCAATGTGTGGCCGGGCGGCGGTGAGACGATTGACGAAGCCGACCTCGTAGGCGCGCTGGGCGGACAGTTCGTCGCCGGCGAGGAGGAATTCCATGGCGATCTTGTGGGGCATGCGGGCCATGAGGGACGAGATGCCGCCTGCCGTCGTGCCGATCTTGGCTTCCGGGTAGAGGAAGCGTGTCGTCTCGGAGGCGACGCACATGTCCGCCATCTGGACGAGGACGAAGCCGCCGCCGACGACCCAGCCGGAGGTTGCCGCGATGATGGGCTTGTCGAGTTCGACGCTGAGGCCCGGCACGGCGTGCCACATGTTTGCAGGCAGATCCTTCACGTCGGCGCCGACACTGAAATAGGCGTCATCGGCGGAGGCGAGGACGGCTGCGCGATCATCGCTGTCGCGGAAGCGGAGCCAGGCGGCGCGGAGTTCGTCGCAGAGCTGGTTGTTCAAGGCGTTCTTGCCGGCGGCGCGGTCCATGGTGATGGTTGCGACGTGGTTATTGGTTTCATAGCGGACGACAGACATGGGCGTTCCTCGACGGCTTTTGTGGCGGCGCGCGGGATTGGCAGGCGGCCGGTGGTAAGCGCAGAAGTGTAAGCGAGGCGGGGGCGGGCTGGAATTGGGGCAGGGCAGAGATCGCCTGGGCGATGGCGGGCGGCGTTGCCCAGGCACCGCAAGGGGCGTGGTTGCGCCGCCTCTGGCGGATGCCTTCGTGGGATCATGGCGGCGGGTGGGGCGTCTTATCCTTCTCGCCGATGGGGGGCGCGGCGGGCCTGGACCGGCCGTCGGTCGCGTGCGCCAGCTTCAACCAGACAAGCGTCAACCACATGCCCATCGCAAGCACGACAAGGGCTGCCATCGACTGATTGCCGGCGCCGGGGCCGAGGAAGCGGACGGCGTAGTCGACGATGGTGTCGTAGCTCATCACGAAGACGCCGGAGAGGATGGTGCCGATGATCTTCGACGTTCGCTCGGCCTCCTTGTCTTCGCGGCGCACGAAATAGAGCATCACGATGAAGGCCCACACACCGAAGGCGCCGGAAAGGAGATAGGGGACGCGATAGAAACTGACGCCGGTGGCATCGACCATGGGTTGGTTGGGGCCATAGAGGAGTTCGGTGGAGAGCAGGTAGGCGTGGTTCATGAAGGGGAGGAAGAGCATCGCGGCGGTGCCGATGAGGACGCCGCGGTCGATGCGGTGGGCGTAAGCGGGATAGTCGGAGAGAATGCGGGCGCGGCGGGCTGCGAGCAGGATCGAGATGGCGAGAATGACGAGCAGGAAGAAGACCTTGAGGCCGAGGGTTGCCGGTTGCAGGCGGTCGAGCAGGGAGCGGTTGCCGGGGTCGGCCTCGTAGAGGGTGCGGGCTTCGGTTTCAAAGCGCTCCATGGCGCGGCAGCAGGCGGCGTCGCCGAGCAGGGCGGGGGCAATGATGCGGGGGTCGGTGGAATATCTCGCAGTGACGAAGCAGAACCGTTTGGGTTTTGCCGCGCGGTCGTCCTCGATCAGGGGATCGGGCTGACAGTTGCGTTTGAGGTCGCCGAGGCGTTCGCGCTGCTGGGAGACTTTGCGCACGTTCTCAAGGGCAATGGGGAAGGTGACGCGGCGGCAGGTGCCGTCGAGCGCCGGGAACGGCGCAGGGGGTTCCCGTTGAGGAAGCTTCACGGACGAGGTCGGGGCGGAGCTGCCAGAGGCCGGCTTCGTCGCCGGCGTTGAAGGTCCAGGTGATGGCGGCGGCGACCGTGGAGATGACGGCAAAGCCGGTGAGGAAGCGGACGCGGGCGAGGGGGATGTCGTTTTGTTCGCGTCGCGCGCGGTGGAAATACATGTCGACGAATACGCAGGCGGGCAGGAAGAAGGCCATCAGGGCGACGGTGCCGAACAGGGGAAAGAAGACGAACATGTGGCTGTGGTGGGTCATCAGGTCGAACCACAGCGCGCCTTCGAAGGCGGGGCGGCGCCAGTCGGGGCTGAATTCCCAATAAAGGACCGCGGGCATCGCCCAGAACGAGACCGCGAGGGCGGAAAAGACCAGGAAAACGAAGATCCTCGATACGATGCTCACCGTTCGCTCCCGTGGGTCGCCGACTGACATAGAGCCCCTTGGCGATAGCACAGGTGGGCGGTGGGTGACGTGGCGGGGCGGTGACAGGGTGGCATTCAAAACCGGGGCAAGACGCATTTGGCCGGTTCGGGTTTGGTGGCGCCTGCTTCTGAGCGGATCAACGATTTGGTGTTTCCCGGGCTTCCTGGGCTCGGAGCCGGTCACGCTATTGTCATGGCGCGATGGTGGCATTCCCCTGGCGGGGCGCGTTGACGTTTGATGGATAGGTGCCCCATCTAACGGGAACGCGTGCTTATGCAGATGGGTTGATCCAAGATAACAACGGGTAAGCGATCGCTTTTGCGCCTGGTCCTTGTGCGGGCCCGGTGGCGACGATCCGCCGGAAAATCGGAGTTCAGTGGTGATTTATGCTCTGTCGATCGGTGGCGCCGTGGTGCTTGTACTGGGGGGGCTGTTGTGGTCGCAGCAACGTATCCTTCTTTATCATCCTGATCCGACACGGGTGAGCCCGACGGCGGCCGGGCTCAAGACGGTGCGGGAAGTTGTTCTCGAGGCGGGGGATGGGGTCAAGCTTGTTGCCTGGTACGCGGCGGCGCGTCCGGGCCAGCCGACGCTCCTTTATTTTCATGGCAATGCGAGCAATCTGGCGGGGCGTGCGGGGCGGGTCGGGGAATACCTCAACAAGGGCCGCGGCATGCTGATGCTGAGTTACCGGGGATATGGCGGCTCCGAGGGACGGCCGACGGAGGCCAACAATTTCGCGGATGCACGCCTCGCCTATGACTGGTTGAGGGCGCAGGGCGTTGCTGCCAGCGATATCGTCCTTTATGGCGAGTCGCTGGGCAGCGGCGTTGCGGTGCATCTTGCGACACAGGTTCCGGTCGGCGGCATCATCCTGGATGCGCCGTTTACGTCAATTACCGATGTGGGACAGCGGATCTATCCCTACCTGCCCGTCCGGACGTTCCTGTTCGACCGATATGACAGCCTGTCACGGATCGGGGCGATCGAGGCCCCGTTGCTGATCGTGCACGGGGACCGGGATGATCTCATTCCGATCGAGATGGGGCGTAAGCTCTATCACGCAGCGCCGCAGCCCAAGACGTTTGAGGCGATTGTCGGCGGGGGCCATGCCGATCATTACCTCTTCGGCTCCTATGACGTCATTCATGGGTGGATCGATGCGCGCTGGGGCCGCAAGGAGCCGTCTGCGGTGCGTGGCGGGGCTGAGGGGGTGCAGTCGCCCAGCACGGTCGATTAGCGCGTTGTTTGACCGTGGGCGGTGATTGACCGTGGACGGTGGCGGTCGCGGTGAGGGGGCTGGCGCGATGCCCGACTCTGAAACACGAAAAAGCGCACCGGAACCCTGTTCCAGTGCGCCTAATTCTGCCGGACTGCCGTCCATCGCCGGAGGTATTGGCCTCAGGCGGGATGCCAAATCAGCGGCGGGCCATCACGGGCTTGGGCTTTGAGGGCAGCAAGCCTTCGCGCTGGGCGCGCTTGCGGGCCAGCTTGCGCGCGCGGCGGATGGCTTCAGCCTTCTCGCGCGCCCGCTTTTCGGACGGTTTCTCGTAATAGTTCCGCAGCTTCATTTCGCGGAAGATACCCTCGCGCTGCATCTTCTTCTTGAGCGCTTTCAGGGCCTGGTCGACGTTGTTGTCGCGAACAAGGACTTGCACGTAGAGTTGATCCTGATCCTATCTGTTTCAATAAAAAAGGGCCGCGCGGGCAATTTTCCCGGGCGGCACCCGTGATCTCGAATGGTTTAGATAACAAGCCCGGTCGCAAATGTCCAGGGTTTCGGCGTGACGTATCCCCGGCGCCGGGTTTTGAAGGCGGCGGGTCATCACCTGGTCAGAACGCGGTTCATGTGGCCCATTTTGCGGCCTTCACGGGCTTCGTCCTTGCCGTAGAGGTGAAGTCGGGCGGCGCCGTCAGCGGCGATTTCAGGCCAGCGGTCGACGTCGGAGCCGATCAGGTTGATCATCTCGATGTCGCAGCGGCGGGTGGTGGGGCCAAGGGGCCAGCGGCAAATGGCGCGGATGTGGTTTTCGAACTGATCGGTGATGCAGGCGTCCATCGTCCAGTGGCCGGAATTGTGGACACGGGGGGCGATTTCGTTGACGCGCAGGGACGGGCCGGCGCCGTCGGCCATGACGAAGAGTTCGACGGCAAGGACGCCGACGTAGTCGAGGGCTTCGGCGATCGACTGGGCGATGGCGCGGGCTTCGGCGGCGATTTCCGGTGAGACGATGCCATCGGTGACGGTTGAGCGGCGCAGGATGCCGCCGCGATGCTCGTTGCGGGGGATGTCGTAGAAGGCCAATTTGCCGTCGGCGGCGCGCACGATGATGATCGAGACCTCGAAGGCGAAATCGATCCGCTTTTCAAGGATCAAGGGCACGCCGGCCATGGTCTTGCAGGCCGCTTTCAGCTCGTCGAGGGTGGTCACGGGGACCTGGCCCTTGCCGTCGTAGCCGAGGCGGCGGGTCTTGACGATGCCGGGCAGCAGGCCCTCGGCTTCGGGGGGGAGGTTGTCGGCGGTGGTGATTTTCACATACGGGGCAACGGGGATCGAGAGGGCGGAGATGAAGTTCTTCTCGGCCAGACGATCCTGGGCAACGGCGAGGGCCCGGGAGGGGGGGCTGACGGGGCGCTGGGCTGCGAGGTGGACGGCGGCGGTGACGGGGACGTTCTCGAATTCGTAGGTGATGACGTCGACGTTGCGGGCAAAATGCTCGAGGGCTTCGAGGTCGTCATAGCTGCCAATCGTCAGGCTTTCGGCGACGGAGGCGGCGGGCGGTGCGTCGATGTCTGAATAGACATGACAATGAAAGCCCAGTTGGGCGGCCGACATGGCGAGCATGCGGCCGAGCTGGCCACCGCCGAGAATGCCGATGCGGCTGCCGGGCGGCAGGGCGTTTCGCCGGCGTATCGCGGCGCTGGATTCAGGCATTGTCATCGGGCTGGTCCGCGACGGCTTCGCTTCGGGCGCGGCGCCAGGCGCTCAAACGGTCGGCAAGGGCGGTGTCTGTGGTTGCAAGCATGGCGGCGGCGAGGAGGGCTGCGTTTGTCGCGCCGGCGTTGCCGATCGCGAGAGTGCCGACGGGGACGCCCGCGGGCATCTGGACGATCGAATAAAGGCTGTCGATGCCTTTCATCGTCCGGCTCTCGATGGGGACACCGAGGACGGGGAGGGCGGTGAAGGAGGCGACCATGCCGGGCAAGTGGGCGGCGCCGCCGGCGCCGGCGATGATGACCTTCAAGCCGCGGCCGGCTGCTTCCTTGGCGTAGGCGACCATGCGGTCAGGGGTGCGGTGGGCGGAGACGATGCGGCATTCGTGAGGGATTGAAAGCGCCTCGCAGATCTCGGCGGCATGGCGCATGGTCGGCCAGTCCGACTGGCTGCCCATGATGATACCGACGTTCGGCGTCGCCACCGTCATCGAATTCCTCCGCTTTGTTCGCCCGCGAGAAAAGGGGGCAATATCGGCATTAAGGTCGTTTGACAAGCGTCACGGCCGGGCCGTCACCTGGGGGGATTGGCGGTGGCCGGGGACGTGACCTCAGGCGATGATGTCGGGAAACAGGCGATCCTCGAGATTTGAGATCTGATCCTTCAGTGCCAGCTTCTTTTTCTTCAGCCGCTTCAGCGTGATCTGATCATGGGCGGCTATCAATTCGATCTCTTCGATCTGCCGGTCGAGATCACGATGCTCGGCGCGCAGATCGGAGAGCTTGTCGCGCAGTAAAGATTCTTCCTGACTGTCCATAGATATTGTGTCTACCACTCGACAAGGCCCGACTTGAAGGGCGAACCGGCAATTTTCGTCAACTATCGCGAGGTTCGCGGCAACAGGCAAGCCGTGTGCCGCGAGGTACCCACATGAGACGGGTTTCAAGGTGTAACCGGTGGTGGTTTCGGGACTTATATGGACGGTTCGTACAGCTTTAGAGGTATTGTCACAGTCAATTACAAAAATTGTTCAACAAGGTTGGCTCGCAATTAGACAGCATGACAATTCTCTGACACCATCCGAGTTGTCGATCACGCAACTGAAGGAGGTCTTGGATGTCATTATCAGGTCATCTCGCCGAACTTTCACAGAAGCACAGGGTGCTTGAGCAAAAGCTTCATGAAGCCCTGGTCCACCCATCGACGAGTGATGAAGAAGTTGCGCGGATCAAGCGTGAAAAACTCAAGATTAAAGACGAGATTCAGCGGCTCAGCGGAAATGGTGAGACGCAGCACTGATTAGTTCTGCCCGCGTTCGGCGCGCTGCCGTTCGCGGCAGCGCGGCCATGGCAGTGGTTTGGTTCCGCTTGCGCCAGCTGTTTCCTATCGCCTGCGCCATGTCCTATAGCCTACGCCATGTCGCGGGCGATATCGCGCAGGCGGAATTTCTGGATTTTACCGGTCGATGTCTTTGGAATTTCCCGGAACACGACGGTTCGCGGGCATTTGAATGCTGCGAGGCGCTCGCGGCACCAGGCGATGACGTCTTCCGGCGTCAGGGACTGTCCGGGTGCCAGTTCGATGAAGGCGCACGGCGTCTCACCCCACTTTTCATCCGGTTTGGCGACGACGGCGCAGTGCGCGATGGCGGGATGGGCGTAGAGGACATCTTCGACCTCGATTGAGGAAATGTTCTCGCCGCCCGAGATGATGATGTCCTTGGAGCGGTCCTTGAGCTGGATGTAGCCGTCGGGATGGCGCACGCCGAGATCGCCGGAATGGAACCAGCCGCCGGCGAAGGCCTCCTCCGTCGCCTTCGGGTTCTTGAGATAGCCCTTCATGACGATGTTGCCGCGGAACATGACCTCGCCGAGGGTTTCGCCGTCCTGGGGGACGGGTGTCATCGTTGCCGGGTCCATCACGTCGAGGTCTTCGAGGGCTGGATAACGCACGCCCTGGCGGGCCTTGCGGGCGGCCTGTTCTGGCGGACTGAGGCTTTCCCATTCGGCATGCCAATCGTTGACGACGGCGGGGCCATAGGTCTCGGTCAGGCCGTAGACGTGGGTGACGTTGAAGCCGGCGCTGGCCATGCGGGCGAGGATCGATTCAGGGGGAGGGGCTGCCGCGGTGATGAATTCGACGGTGTGGGGAAGGTCGCGGCGCTCGGTTTCATCGGCGTTGAGGAGCGTCGACATGACGATCGGCGCGCCGCACAGATGGGTGACGCCGTGGTCTGCGATCAGATCGAAGATTGCCTTGGCGCGGACCCATCTGAGGCAGACGTGGGTGCCGGCGACGGCCGATAAGGTCCAGGGGAAGCACCACCCGTTGCAGTGGAACATGGGCAGCGTCCAAAGATAGATGGGGTGCTTGGCCATGTTGCCGGAGAGGATGTTGGCGTAGCACATCAGTGTTGCGCCGCGATGGTGGTAGACGACGCCCTTGGGGTTGCCGGTGGTGCCGCTGGTGTAGTTGAGCGTGATGGCGTTCCATTCATCCTCGGGCATGCGCCAGGCGAAATCGGGATCGCCGGCCGCGATGAATTCCTCGTAGTCGTTATAGGAGAGGCGGTCGGCCTCCTGGGGGAACTCCTTGTCGTCGACGTCGATGACGAAGGGGTCGACCTTGGCGAGGGCGAGGGCTTCGCGCATGACGGGGGCGAACTCGCGATCGACGATCAGGACCTTGGTGTTGGCGTGATCGAGCTGGAAGGCGATGATGGCTGCGTCGAGGCGGGTGTTGAGGGAATGGAGGACGGCGCCGGTCATGGGCACGCCGTAGTGGGCCTCGATCATTTCCGGGGTGTTGGGCAACATGACGGTGACGGTGTCGCCGACGCCGATGTAGCGCTGGGCAAGGGCAGAGGCGAGGCGGCGGGCGCGGGCGTAGAGCTCGGCGTAGGTGCGGCGCATGCGGCCATGAATGACGGCGGTTTGATCGGGATGGATACTGGCTGCGCGCGCGAGGAAGGAAAGCGGCGTCAGGGGCTGATGGTTCGCGGCGGTCTTGGGGAGATGTTCTTCGAACGGGTTGTGGTGCATTGCCGGCTCGCTGGTCCGATCACGGGGAGTGGCGCCGGGCCTCGTTTGGCCGTGCGCACGTGGATGGACTGGTGAAGCTAGTTTAGGAGTGCGCCACTGGCAATCGTGGTCTCAGGAAATAGAAGACCGCCCGCGCCCAAGGGAGGGGATGGCGCGGGCGGTCTGATCGACCAGGCTGCGAGACCCGATCAGCAGCGGCGGTCGAATTTGTTGCAGGCGCGGTAGTTGCCGTCTTCACAGCGGTACATCCAGCGGCGGCAGCGGCGCTCGTGGCTTGATTCGTAGCTGTCGCTGTAGCGGTGCGACTGATGGGCGATGGCGGCGGCGCCGAGGATGCCAAGCGCGATGCCGGCTGCGATCTTGCCACCGTGGCGGCGTCCTCCGCCGCGGCGGCCGTTGGTCTTGTGGACGATGCTCTGGCTGGCTTCGGTGGTCGGGGCCTTGGCGGCGGCGAAGCCTGCCATCTGGGCGTTGGCTGAGCCGGTCGAGATCGAGGTCATCAGGACGGCTGCGGCGGCGAGTGCGGTGAAGGTTTTCATTGTTCGGGTCTCCTTGGGGGTCGGTTGGGTCTCGTTGGTTTCTCGGGGCGTCATTTGTTGTTGACGAGACCAACATGGCCCGATGTCCCGCGGGGCGCTGTTCCCGGCGGAACAGGGCAGAGATAAAAATTCGAAATTCGGGAGAAAGTTCTCGATTGTCTCGATGAGGCGGGTGACGCGGTCCGCGGCCGCATGATGGGCCGCCTAAAGTTTGATGGCGGCAAGGCTTGCGGTCAGCCACAAAGGGTTGTTCAAAAAGGTCAAGACAGATGCCGGCGATGTCGCTCAGGCATCGGCAAGTTTACTGAGGAGGCGCGCGATGTCCCGCTATCACGAGGTTTATTCAGCCTGGAAGGATGATCCGGAGGCGTTCTGGGCGGAGGCTGCCAAGGAGATCTCGTGGTTCAAGCCGTGGGACAAGGTGTTCGACCCCTACATGGGTGAATACGGGCGGTGGTTTGCGGGCTCTGAGTGCAATACCGCCTACAACTGCCTCGACCGGCACGTGGAGGCGGGACGCGGCGGGCAGGCTGCCATCATTTACGACAGCCCGATCACGAACAAGAAGCAGACGATCACCTACGAGCAGCTTCGCGACAAGGTCGCGCTGTTCGCGCAGGTGTTGGCTGACCGGGGCGTGGAGAAGGGTGACCGGGTCATCGTCTACATGCCGATGGTGCCGGAGGCCGCGGTCGCAATGCTTGCGTGCGCGCGGCTGGGGGCGATCCATTCGGTGGTGTTTGGCGGGTTCGCGGCGAACGAGCTTGCGACACGGATCGATGACTGCGCGCCCAAAGCAATCGTTGCCGCGTCGTGCGGGATCGAGCCGGGGCGGGTGGTTGAATACAAGCCGCTGATCGATCATGCGATCGAGCTTTCGAAGCACAAGCCCGAGACGTGCATCATCCTGCAACGGCCGCAGGCGGAGGCGAGCCTTGTCGAGGGGCGCGATATCGATTGGGCCGAAGCGGTCGGCAAGGCGGAAGAAGAGGAACGGTTTGCGCCGTGTGTGCCGGTGGCGGGGACCGATCCCCTCTACATCCTCTACACCTCCGGCACGACGGGCAATCCGAAGGGCGTGGTGCGCGATAACGCCGGGCACATGGTGGCGCTCAAGTGGACGATGGGTGCGATCTACGACATCAAGCCGGGGGAAGTGTTCTGGGCTGCCTCGGATGTCGGCTGGGTGGTCGGGCATTCCTATATCGTCTATGCGCCGCTGCTGCACGGGGCGACGACGATCCTGTTCGAGGGCAAG
Organism: uncultured Alphaproteobacteria bacterium; assembly: GCA_963696075.1. GTDB lineage: Bacteria > Pseudomonadota > Alphaproteobacteria > Rhizobiales > Hyphomicrobiaceae > CAJQQK01. The sequence goes on from CAVOJD010000015.1 coordinate 193,067, forward strand.
CCGGTCGGCACGCCGGATGCCGGCGTCTTCTGGCGGGTGATCGCGGAGCACAAGGTGGCGGCGATGTTCACCGCGCCGACGGCGTTCCGGGCGATCAAGAAGGAAGATCCGGCCGGGGACTTCATTTCGAAATATGACCTGTCAAATTTCCGCACGCTGTTTCTTGCCGGTGAGCGGGCCGATCCCGACACGATCAAGTGGGCGGAAGAAAAGCTCAAGGTGCCGGTGATCGATCACTGGTGGCAGACGGAGACGGGATGGTCGATCTGCGCCAACCCGGTCGGGCTCGGGCAGTTGCCGGTCAAGTACGGTTCGCCGACGGTGCCGATGCCGGGATACGACCTGGAGGTGCTGGACGAAAATGCGCAGCCGGTTGCGGCCGGGGAGACGGGGACGCTGGCGGTGAAGCTGCCGTTGCCGCCGTCGGCGCTGCCGACGCTCTGGAATTCGCCGGAGCGTTTCCGATCGAGCTATCTGGCGGAACTGCCCGGCTACTACACAACGTCGGATGCCGGCTACAAGGACGCGGACGGTTATGTCTACGTGATGGCGCGCACGGACGATGTCATCAACGTGGCGGGGCACCGGTTGTCGACGGGGCAGATGGAAGAGGTGGTCGCGGGGCACAAGGATGTCGCGGAGTGCGCGGTGATCGGTGTCCACGACGATCTGAAGGGACAGTTGCCGGTCGGCTACATCGTGCTGAACGGTGGGATCAACCGGGATGAAGCGGAGATCGAGCGGGAAGTCGTGAAGCTGGTGCGTGAGGAGATCGGGCCGGTTGCCGCGTTCAAGAACGTGCTGACGGTGCAGCGGTTGCCGAAGACGCGGTCGGGCAAGATCCTGCGCGGTACGATGCGGTCGATTGCGGATGCACAGGACTGGAAGATGCCGGCGACAATTGATGATCCGGCGATCCTGGACGAGATTACCGCGGCGATGAAGGCGCGGGGGATGATCCGGGACGCAAAGTAAGTCGTGCGTCGGTGCGAAAATTTGTTTTCGACGTGCGCGGTTTCGTGAGATCGTGGGCGCCGGTCCGGACATCGTCGGGCCGGCGTTTCTTGTTGGGGGCTGGACATGCGGAAAATACTGACGGGCGCGGTTGTGATCGCGGTGATGGGGCTGGGGTTTCAGACGGCGGCGGAGGCGAAATGCCTCAAGAAGGCTGCGATGGCCACGGCTGGCAGCGAGAAGTCGGCGAAATGGTACGTTCTCGAGACCATGGTTCAGTCGGTTAGTTGGGGGCTTTGGCCGAGTTTTCTTGCGGATGGGTCGACGCCGGGCTGGAAGATCTCGCGGCAAAGCTATCGCTGCCAGCCCGCGGGCGGCATGGTGACGTGCCGGGGACAGGCGACGTTCTGTCCGACGCGGTAGGCCTGACGGGGGCTCGTGGGGGCATTCGTTAAGCTCTGCGGGATGATCTGATTTGGCGCGGGCTTGGCCTTGGTGGTAAGTGTCGATGAGAGCCCAGCAACGGGCAGTCGGCCAACCGGGGCGGTCCATGCGCATCGATCGTTGTTTCAATATTTCGGATTTTCGTAAGGCGGCGCAGCAGCGGCTGCCGGCGCCACTGTTCAATTTCATCGACGGGGGCGCGGATGACGAAGTCACGCTGCGCGGTAGCACCTCGATCTTCGATGCGTGCCAGCTTGTGCCGACGGCGCTGAGTGATGTCTCGAAGATCGACCTGTCGACGACGGTGTTCGGCAAGAAAATCGACTGGCCGGTGATCATGGCGCCGACAGGCACCAACCGGCTGTTTCATCATGACGGTGAGCGGGCGGTGGCCAAGGTTGCCGCCGAGATGGGCACGATCTATTCGCTCTCGACGATGTCGACGGTGTCGATCGAGGAGATCGGCGGGCTGACGGCGGGGCCGAAGTGTTTTCAGGTCTATATTCACCGCGACCGGGGGATGACACGCGAGTTTGTCGAGCGGGTGAAGGCTGCGAAGTATGATGCGCTGTGCCTGACGATCGACACGCTGGTTGCCGGCAACCGGGAGCGCGACAAGCACACCGGCATGGTGGTGCCGCCGAAACTGACGCTCAAGAGCATGGCGAGTTTCGCGACGCACTGGCGCTGGGCCTACGATTATATCACCCACGATCCGTTCAAGCTGGCCAACATCACCGGCTATGAGCCGCTGAGTGACGGGAAGCTCCACACCATCATCGATTACGTCAATTCGCAGTTCGATCCGTCGATCACGTGGGCGGATGCGGAAGCGCTGATCAAGCAATGGGATGGGCCGTTCGCGTTCAAGGGCATCCTGACGGCTGAGGATGCGAAGCGTGCCGTCGATATCGGGGCGACGGCGATCATGGTGTCGACGCACGGTGGGCGGCAGCTCGATGGTGTCGCGTCGCCGTTCGAGGTTCTGGGTGAGATCGTGGATGCGGTCGGTGACAAGGCGGACATCATCCTCGATGGCGGCGTCAGGCGGGGCAACCATGTCATCAAGGCGCTGGCGATGGGGGCGGATGCGTGCAGCATCGGGCGGGGATATCTCTATCCGCTGGCTGCCGGGGGTGAGCCTGGGGTGCGCCGGGCGATGACTTTGCTGCGCCAGGAGATCGAGCGTTCGATGGTGCTGCTTGGCGCGTCGCGGGTGGCGGATCTCGACCGGTCGCGGTTGCGCCGGGCGGGGATCGGCCGGCTGGACCGGGGCGGGGAGGCGCTGCCTCTCGAAGCGGCGGAAAGCGGACAGATGAGCGGGCCGCGGCAGGTCGCCTGAGGGGCCGTCGGGCCGTCGTGCGGGACGGTTCATGGCGCGCCGTCAGTGATATTCCCGAAGGAGGACGGTCATGCTTTTAGAGGGAAAGACTGCGATCGTGACGGGCGGCGCGCGCGGGATCGGGCGGGCCTGTGCGGAGCGGCTGGCCCGCGAGGGGGCGCAGGTGGTGGTGGCCGATACGCAGGATGGCGCCGGTGCCAAGGTGGTCGAGCAGCTGACGGGGGAGGGGTTTGCGGCGCGGTATGTCCACGCCAACGTCACAGAGCGGCTTGATATGCGCAACCTCGTGGCGGCGGCGGTGGAAGCCCATGGCCGGCTTGACGTCATGGTCACGTGTGCGGGGATGTTTGAAGTCACCCCGTTTCTGGAGCTTGATGAAGAGACGTTCGAGACGGTGATGGGCGTCAACGCGAAGGGGACGTTTCTTGCCGCGCAGTGCGCTGCCCGACAGATGGTGCGCCAGATCGAGGCTGATGACGGGCCGCCGGGCGCGATCGTGACGGTGTCGTCGGTCAATGCCTGGTTCGGGATGCCGGAGAGCGTCGCCTATGCGACCTCCAAGGGGGCGGTGATGCAGCTCACGAAATCCATGGCGATGGCGCTGGCCGATTACGGCATCCGGGTCAACGCGGTCGGGCCGGGGACGATTGAAACGCAGATGAGTGAAGGGCTGAGGACGGATGCCCGGTTGCTCGAGCGCGTCCTGCAGAGAACGCCGCTGGGGCGGGTCGGCCAGCCTGATGAGATTGCAGCGGTGGTCGCCTGGCTCGCGTCTGATCAGGCGAGCTACGTCACGGGCCAGACCATCTATGCCGATGGCGGGCGGATGTCGCTCAATCTGACGCGGGGACACGCGAACGAGGCGTGAGAGGCGCATTGGCCGTGAGCCTGACGTGCGATGGTGCGCACACAGGCTTCACGGCCATTGGCATCAGGGCAAGCGGCCCGAAGATGGACGGTCGATCAGCTCTTTTGGCTGTCTTCGTCGTCGGTCTCGGTTTCGTCAGCGTCCACTTCTGCGACGTCTTCCGTGGTGTCGTCGGCTTCAGCCTCTTCGGCTTCTGCTTCGCCGTCATCATCCTCGTCGCTGCTGGTCGACAACCCTTGAAGTTTGGCGAAGACGCGCGCGGTTTCATCGGCTTCGGCCGCAGCTTCCTCGTCGTCTTGTGGGTTCGCGGGCGGAGCTGCGCCAAACACGTTCTCGGCGGTTGGGGCGGCTTCCCGCCGCGCCGGCTGTTCGGAACCGGGCGCTGGTTCGTAGCTCGTTGTTTCCGAGGTCGGCAGCAGGGTCTCGCCGGCATCGAGCGGGGGCAGGCCGAGGGCTGCGCGTTCCTTGCCGACACGGGTTGCAGCCTTGCCGACTTCAGCGTCGAGGTCGACCTGGGAGCACAGTCCCAACGTCACGGGGTCCTGCGGCTGGAGGTTGGCGGAGTTCCAGTGCGAGCGGTCGCGGATCTGCTGGATGGTCGGCTTGGTGGTGCCGACGAGGCGCATGATCTGGCTGTCTTTCAATTCGGCATGGTTGCGCAGCAGCCAGAGGACGGCGTTGGGCCGGTCCTGGCGGCGCGAGACGGGGGTGTAGCGCGGGCGCTTCTTCTGCTTGATCTCGGGGATCTTCACTTTCGAGGTTGCCATCCGCAGCCGGTAGTCGGGATCTCCTTCGGCCTTCAGGATTTCCTCGCGCGTCAGCTCGCCCGCGGTGACGGGGTTCTTGCCGCGGATGCCGGCTGCGACGTCGCCATCGGCAATGCCTTTGATTTCAAGGACGTGCATGCCGCAGAAACCGGCGATCTGCTCGAACGAGAGAGATGTGTTGTCGACCAGCCAGACGGCGGTCGCTTTAGGCATCAAGGGATGTTGTGGGGGCGACATAAAGGGGCTCCTCGGGGCCCGAGCGAAAGGCGCCCAGGCCGGGACAGTCGATTAAGAAAATAGGGGTGCGGTTCATATAACGCCGGCAGCGAAAATAGGCAAGGGCGGAGGCGATGAGGGCGCTTGCGGTCTTGGCGGGTAGGGTTAGCATGCGGCGCGGCGGGCCGGTCTTTTTTGGCGGTTTGCGCCGGATTTCAGTGGGCGAGAACAGTGGAGAGAACCCATGCACCTCAAGGGACGGACGGCGCTGGTGACAGGCGCGGCACACGGGATCGGGCGGGCCTCGGCGATCGCGCTGGCGGATCAGGGGTGTGACATCGCGGCGTCCGATATCGACGGGGATGGGCTGGCCGCGCTGGAGCAGGAGATCACGTCCGCGGGGGGGCGGTTCGTTGCGATCAAGGCCGATATGGGTGATCTCGTCGATATCGACCGGATGGTGAAGACGACGGTCTCGGAGCTGGAGCGGATCGATATCCTGGTGAACAACGCCGGTGTGACGCGGCCGGCGCATATCCTGGAGCTCGAGGAGGCCGATTGGGATCGGATCATGCGGATCAACGGCAAGGGTGTGTTCTTCGTGATGCAGCGGGTTGCGCGTCAGATGATCGAGCAGGGCGGCGGGCGGATCATCAACATGGGCTCGATCGCGGGCAAGGGGTTTGCTGGCGCTTCGAACGTGATCTATGCGGGCTCCAAGGGCGCGGTGATCTCGATGACGCGGATGGCGGCGCTGCAACTTGGCGAGCACAACATTACCGTCAATGCGGTGTGTCCGGGGATTACGGCGACGGCGATCTTCAAGGGGATCGTCGAGCGCAAGGCGGAAGAGAACAAGATTTCGTATGAGGAAATGTATGAGCGCGCGGTTGCCAACGTGCCGCTGAAGCGGGCCAACGAGCCGGAAGATGTGGCGGCGATGGTGGTCTATCTGGCCTCAGATGGGGCGCGCAACGTGACCGGGCAGACGATCAACATCGATGGCGGGTTGATCCCGGATTGAGGTGGTCGTGGTCGATTTGATTTCGAAAGACATAAGCAACGAGAAGTGAGCGTTTTGTCATGACCGAGATACGTCGTTTTGGGCCGTCACCCTATTCACCGACGCGGGGCCGGACGGTTGTCTACAATGGGGTTGCGACGACGGTTGCGACCGCGTCGACGAAATCGGCCTCGTTCTATGAGCAGGGGCGGGAGGCGTTGGCTGCGATCGACCGCAACCTGGCGGAGGCGGGGACGGACAAATCCCGGGTGCTATCGGTGATCGTGTATGTCGCCGACATCAAGGGGAAGGGGGAATTCAACCGGGCCTGGGACGAGTGGGTGGACCGCGCGAACCTGCCGATGCGGGCGTGTCTCGGGGTTCAGCTTGAGGGGGATGACCTGGTCGAACTGGTCGTGACGGCGGCGGTGGATGGGGAATAAGGCGCTTGATCGGCCGGTTGATTGCGGCGAAGGGGCCGGGCTTCTAATCTTGGCCTCAAAGTTCCTGATGCCAACCAGCAGCGGAGAGTGACGCCATGGCCATCACCGAAGAGCGCGAGACGATCCGGATCAAGCCGCTGGGTGCGGTGCTTGGCGCGGAGATTACGGGCGTTGATCTCTCGCAACCGGTGGATGCGGCAACCAAGCAGGCCATCCACGATGCGTTCCTGAAGTACAAGGTGCTTTGTTTTCGCGACCAGAAGCTCAGCCAGGAGCAGCAGGTTGCCTTCTCGGAGATGTTTGGCACGCTTGAGCGGCATGCGATTTCGAACCGTAACAACGCGTCGAACCCGCTCGTTCATATCGTCAACAATCTCGGGCCGGACGGGAAGCCATCGGGCGTCGTCAAGTCGACGATGTGGCACTCGGACAAATCGTTCAGGCCGGAACCGTCGATGGCGACGATCCTGCACGGCGTGACGCTGCCGCCGGACGGCGGGGATACGTGCTTTGCCGACATGGCGGCGGCCTATGAGGCGCTGCCGGAAGAGACCAAGTTGGAATTGGATGGCGTCAAGGTGGTGCACAGTTGGGAATTGTCACGGGAGAACGTGGGCAAGAAGCTGACGCCGGAAGAGATTGCCGATGCGCCGCCGCAGGCCCATCCGCTGGTGCGGGTGCATCCGGAGACGGGCCAGAAGGCGCTGTTCATGGGGATGCATGCGTCGCATCTCGACGGGCAGCCGATCGAGGAGAGCCGGCAGCGGATTATCGAACTGGAAGAACACGCAACCGATGACCGGTTTGTTTATCGCCACAATTGGCGCCAGGGCGACGTGTTGATGTGGGATAACCGCTGCCTGCTGCACCGGGCGGACCCGAATTTCGATGCGGCGCATTATCCGCGCGTCCTGCATCGGACGTGCCTCAGAGGCACCGCGACGGGGTAGGGGCAGTTCGCTTGGCGAGTGGGCTCAGGGGGCGAACTCTCTTCTTCTTTTCTGGAACGTGAACGCGCCGTCGTGGGGGAACGACGGCGCGTTTCTTGTGTTCGGGGTTGAGGGGATTACCAGCGGCTGCCGGCAAAGGCGTCGACGAGGTTGCGGACGGCGCGGCGGACACGGCGCTCTTTCCAATTGCGGCCACGGCGGACGTCACGGTGCTGCCAGCGGCGCGAACGGTAACCACGGAACTCACCGCGGTGATCCGAGCGGTAGCCGCGGCCGCCGCGATGGCGGGGTTCGGCGTTGTAGCGGCGATAGAAGGTGTAGCCGCGCTGGCTTGGGGCGTCGCAGTCGATGCCGCCGCACGAGACGTTGGTTGTCAGGTTGGCACCGGTTGCGATGGCGTCGGGGTTCACGGGGACGAAGGCGTTGGCGGGGGTCGTGTCAGCGGCGGCGATGCCGAGGGCGAGGAGGGCTGCGGCGGCGGTGGCTTTGAGGAACTTGATCATGGGTTGGGTCTCCCGGTTGGGCGACCGTTGTGGCCGCCGATGAGGAGACAATGACAGGGGGGCGGGTGCGGCGCTGTTCCGCCGGGAACAGGGCCGGTTTTTCCTGCGAAGAAATTTCGAGCAAGGCCAGAGAAGGCGCTATGCGGCGGCCTCGGCGATGACGCGCAGCGTTGCGATATCCTTGATGCCCATCAGCAACGAGCCGATCGAGTTGTCGGCGCTGGCGGCCTTCCAGGCCTGGAGGCGGTCGCGGATGCGATCAGGCGGGCCGATCAGGGAGGTCTGGTCGACGAGGTCGTCGGGGACGAGGGCGGCTGCCTCCTTGCGGCGGCCGGAGAGGAAGGCGTCCTGGATCTTGGTTGCCGCTTCCTCGTAACCGAGTAGCTTGGTGTAGTCGTTGTAGAAGTTCTTGTCCCGGGCGCCCATGCCGCCGATGTAGAAGCCCATCTCGGCCTTGACCTCGTTGCGGGCGGCCTCGACGTCATCGGCCATGCGCACGCGCACGAAGGGGGCGATGTCGAAATCGGCAAGGTCGGTTGATTTGCCGGCTTTCTTGCGGCCGGCCTCGACGGATTCCCGGACGAGGGCTGCTTTTTCAGGAATCATCCAGATCGGCTGCACGCCGTCGGCGATTTCGCCGGCCGTCCTCAGGCCCGCAGGCGTGAAGGAGCCGGTGTAGATTTTCAGGTTGTCCGGGTCGGGGTGCATGATGGTCTTGAGGGCCTTGCCAAGGCCGGTAGTGCCGGGACCGGTGTTGGGGATCTGGTAGAATTCGCCGTGGAATTCGAGGGGCTTTTCGCGGGCGAAGATCTCGCGGACGATGGCGGCATACTCGCGGGTGCGTTTGAGCGGCTTGCCGAAGACTTCGCCGTGCCAGCCCTCGATGACCTGGGGGCCGGAGGGGCCGATGCCCATCAGGAAGCGGCCGCCGGACATCGACTGGAGCGACATGGCGGTCATGGCGGCGCAGGCTGGCGTTCTGGCCGACATCTGCATGATGCCGGTGCCGACCTTGAGCCTGGTCGTGCGCGCCAGCACCCAGGCGGCGGGGGTGACGGCGTCGGAGGCCCAGGATTCACTCGTCCAGGCGCTGTCGTAGCCGAGCTTTTCGGCTTCCAGGATGAGATCCATGTCGGGGCCGCCCGGCGCGCCCTTATAGCCCAGCAGTATGCCCAGTTTCATGGTCGAGTTCCTTTGTTGCGGCTATGATTTGGACTGAGATTACCCGGAGGAGGCGGCGGGGCAAAACAGGGATGTGGTACTTCGCTGCGCGAGCGGGCCACGGGCCCGCACCCGTTCGGGGGAAGGATCCCCCGAGCCCCTTCATGTTTTAGACTGGAGGTGATGGTTTTCGGGGGCGAGTTGCCAGAGGTGGTGCGTGCGGCACACAATGGCCGGTGTGCAGATACTCCAGCGACCAATCGAGAGATGACCGCAAGTGTGACCGAAACGGTGAACCATGAAATGGGCCGTCGACGCGTGATGGTGCTCGGCGGGACCGGTACGATTGGCCGGGCGACTGTGAAGGCACTGGTTCGGCGCGGGCATGAGGTGGTTTGCCTTGTGCGGCGGCGGGCCGGCGAGGAGGGACTTGAGGATGGCGTTTCAGTGCGCCACGGCGATGTCACCGATCCGCAGTCGCTGGCACGGGATGGGTTTTGCGGCGAGCGGTTCGATGCGGTGGTGTCATGTCTCGCCTCGCGGACGGGGGCGCCCGGGGATGCGTGGGCGATCGATCATCAGGCGCATGTCGATGCGCTGAAGGCTGCGCGTCAGGCGGGCGTCGGGCAATTCGTGCTGCTGTCGGCGATCTGTGTGCAAAAGCCGCTGCTGGCGTTTCAACAGGCCAAGCTCGCGTTCGAGACGGAGCTGATCGCGTCCGGTCTCACGTATTCGATCGTGCGGCCGACGGCGTTCTTCAAGTCGCTGTCGGGGCAGGTCGAGCGGGTCAAGGCGGGTAAGCCGTTTCTGGTTTTCGGGGACGGCACGCTGACGGCGTGCAAGCCGATCTCGGATGATGATCTGGCCGAATACGTCGCCGAGTGCCTCGATGATGAGAGCCGTTGGAACCGCGTGTTGCCGATCGGGGGGCCGGGGGCGGCGATTACGCCGCGCGAGCAGGGCGAACACCTGTTCGAGCTGGTGGGGCGCAAACCGGTTTTCAGGCGGGTTCCGGTTGGGTTGCTGGATGCGATCATTCTGGGCTTGGGGACGGTTGGACGGGTTGTGCCGTCGCTGGCACAGAAGGCGGAGTTGGCGCGGATCGGGCGGTATTATGCGACCGAGTCCATGCTCGTGCTCGATCCCGTGACGGGGCAATACGATGCGGCGGCGACACCTTCGACAGGAACCGAGACGCTGTTCGACTTCTATCAGCGGCTGCTGGCGGGGGAGGCCTCGGTCGATCGCGGGGATCACGCGGTGTTCTGAGAGGGGCGGCGCGAGGCCAGGAGCCAATAGAGCAGCCCGCCGGCCAGTGCGACGGCGACGACGGCATGTTGCAGTTCGGCGGAGGCGAAGGCGAGGAGGAAGCCGGTTGCAAGGGGCCCGAAGGCTGCGCCGAGATCGCGCCAGGCCTGCATGCGGGCCAGCGGGCCGATGGCGTCGTCTTCCTGGGCGAGTGACTGGGTAATGACGGCGGGGCCCAATGAGGCGAGTGCGCCGCGGAACAGGAGCATGATCAGCGCGCCGATGACGGTCAGGCCCGCGGCGACGCAGATGAAGCCGACCATTGTCAGGAGGGCTGCCGTGACGAACACCTTGCGGGCGCCGAAGCGGTCGGCGACCCAGCCGAACAGGGGCGCTGCAAGGGCTTCGCCGAGATGGCGCATCGCAAGCAGTGTGCTGCCGCCGAGGACCGCGTCGGCGAGGGAGGCTTCGCGGGCGAGGATCAAGGTGATGGTGACGGCGAAGACACCGTCGACGCCATAGCCTTGCAGGAAAAAGAGCACGTCAATCGGCTTCGGCCTGGCAAGGGCGGTGGACTTGCGGGGGGCGGCGTCGGGGACGGCGTCCTTCGGCAGTGAAAAGGCGATCGGGATGGCGAGCGCCGAGAGGGCTGCGAGCACGAGAAAGGCGGCGTTGGGGCCGACCTGGCCGACAAGCCAGGCGCCGCCGATGAGGGCCAAGACCGGTCCGGTGCGCTGGATGGCGTGACTTACACCCACGCGCGTGCCGGCCTTTGCGCGATAGGCAACAGCATAGGTCAAGGTTGCAAGCACGAGGCTGGCGTAGGTGAGGCCCCAGAGGATGCGGGCTGCGAGCATGACGGCGGGGCCATCGGCCATCCCGTAGATCGCGGTGCTGGCCGTGGCCGTGATGGCTGCGCCGATGCACAGGCGCCGGGCGCCAACGGCGTGCGCGAGGCGGGCGATGGCGCCATAGGCGAAAACGCGCACGAACCGGTTGGCGGAGAGCATGACGCCAACCCAGGGCAGCGTCAGGCCGAAGTCTTCGGCGTAGACGGGCAGGACGGCGTAAAGGAATGCGTCGCCGAGCAGCGCCAGCGACATGATCGACGACGAGCCGATGATGGTGCGCCAACCTTTGTCAGCGGCTTCGGGAGCCGGCGTTGTCGCCATCCGGGCGCTTTCCTTTCTGGGGGCCCTATCCACGAGCAGGAACGGCCTATTTCGCGCCGGGCTTGCTGAGATCGGGGCGATTGTCCGTGGCTTCGTTCAGCCGCGCTGCTTGTTGCAGGAAATCATAAAGAGCGCGGACCTGGTCACACAGGTGTTAGATGAAATTCATGGGGAATATCATAGGCGTGGTTTATTATGTGACGTATTTGCGACGAGGTTGCCATGATATGATTGAGGCCTGGACACGGGCAGCCCCACTGCGCGCGCTGAGGCGGTAAGGTCCGAGGCGATTTTTAGGCGCGTGATTGGGTGGGAAGGCCAGCGGTGAAGTGAATGGCTGTTATGCCTGATGAGGTGACGCGACCGCGACAGACGCGTCAATTGCGTCTGCCGGGGCTCGTGACGATCGTTCTGATCAACATCGCAATCATTGTGTTGTGGTTCCTCGGAGCTGCGTCGAATGTTGCCGTGGAAGATGGCGTGCTGGAAACGCTGCAACTGCTTGTTGCGGCAGGTGCTTGCGCCGTGTTCCTGTTCGCGGCCCTCGAGGATGATGGCCCGGTTGGGACGGCGGGGACCGCGATATCGGCGATCGCGGCGATTGCGGTGGTGCGCGAAATCGATGTGCGCAACATCGTCGTGCCGGATTGGATGATGATCTGGGCCCACGGGCCGTTCCGCGATACCACCGTGCTGGTTCTGCTTGGTTTGGTTCTGGCTTATGTTGGGTGGCGCCGCGCGCATTTTCGCGGTTGGCTCGGATTGGCTCTGAGAAAGCCCGCCTGGCCGTTCTGGCTCAGCGGCGTGTTGCTCACGTCGAGTTTGGCGTTTGACGGCAACAAACTGATCGCGGGGCCGGGCGGTGTCATGGTCGAAGAGCTGATCGAGCTCAACGGCTTGATGTTTCTGCTGATGGCGGGGTTCCGGCACTGCCATCTGCTGCGCGACAAAGACTGGGCTGAACGGCGCTAAGCCACGGTTCGTTGAACCACGGCGTTTGAAGCCGCCGGGTTTGAAGGCCATGCGCTTGAAGCCAATGGGGTTGCCATCCGTGGGGCTTGCGGATGGGCCCGTGAGCGTTTGCGATACCGTCGCGGCGTGGCTGCTTGCTGCTATCCAATCAAAGGTTTCTTGTCGGCCCAGGGGCTTGCGGCTTCGAAGGCTGCGGCGGCGCGCAAGACGCCTGCGTCATCGAGGCGGCGGCCGACGATCTGGAGGCCGACGGGCAGGCCATCGGCGGTGAAGCCGCAGGGGATGCTGGCGGCGGGGTTGTGGGAGAAGTTGAAGGGGTAGGAGAATTCCGCCCAGGAGACCCAGTCCCAATCATGGGAGGGCCAGTTTTCGGGCATGAGCCGATCGGCGGGGAAGGCTGCAACCGAGACGGCGGGGGTGAGGAAGAGATCCCAATCCTCGAACCAGGCGTGGATGGCGGCGATGTAGTCGAGCTTCTTCTGGCGCATCGCGAGATACTCAGCGGCGCTGGGGTTGCCGGCAGCGGCGATGCAGGCCACCAGGCCCGGGTCCATCTTCTCCGCCCATTCGTCGAGGAAAGGCCGGTAGCGCAATTCGTGGGCGGCCCAGAAGAAGCGGATCAACTCAGGCCCGTCGACGCCCCAGGGCGGCGTGACCTGCTCGACGTTGGCGCCGAGTTCGGTGAAGCGTCCGACGGCGGTTTTGACGAGGGCTGCGACTTCGTCGTCGACGCGGGCGTGGCCGAGGTCCGGGCTGTAGGCGACCTTCAGGCCCCTGAGGTCGCCGGACAGCAGGGCCGGGTAATCAGCCGGGGGGGCTTCGAGGCTGTAGTGGTCGAGGGGATGGGGGCCGGCCATCACCTGGAGCATGAGGGCTGCGTCAGCGACGGTGCGGGTCATGGGGCCGAGGTGGGAGGTCTGGTCGCCGTTGGCAACGGGGGCATTGGGGACGCGGCCGTAGGACGGCTTGATGCCGAAGACGCCGCAGAAGTGGGACGGCATGCGGATCGAGCCGGCGCCGTCGGAGCCTTGATGCAGGGGGCCATAACCCGCGGCGGCGGCCGCGCCTGCGCCGGCGGAACTGGCGCCGGCGTTGTAGCCCTGTTTCCAAGGGTTATGGGTGATGCCCGTCAGCGGGCTGTGGCTGACGCCTTTCCAGCCGAATTCGGACGTCGTCGTCTTGCCGAGCACGATGGCGCCGGCGTCGCGCAGGCGTGTGACGAAGGGGGCGTCCTCGGTGCCGACATCGCCGGCGTTGATGTGGGAACCGCGCTTGAAGGGCATGTCCTTGACGGAGGCGAGATCCTTGATCGTGACGGGGACGCCGTGAAGCGGGCCGAGGTTGCCATCGGCGTGGGCAAGCGCTTCTTCGGCGCGTTTGGCGTCGGCCATGGCTGTGTCGGCTGCGAGGGCTGCAAACGCATTGACCTTCGGTTCGAGCGCCTCGATGCGCGCGAGGACGGCCGACGTCAGCTCGACGGGCGAGAGCTTTTTCTCGCGGATCAGGCGCGCGGCTTCGGTTGCAGGCATGAAGCAGAGATCGTCCATCGGGGTCCTCGCGTTCGGTATGGCAGTGGGGTGAGGACATAACAGGGGGACGAGGGGCGTGCGTCAAGCCGGAGGTGGTTGCAGCGAGGATGCGGGGCTCTGCGTCAGCCGCGCTTCTCATTGAAGAAATCGTAGATCTTCTTGGCCATGTCGGCGGAGATGCCGTCGACGGCCTTGAGGTCTTCGGGGCCGGCGCGGGAGACCGCTTTCGCCGAGCCAAAGTGGGAGAGCAGCGCGCGCTTGCGGGTCGGGCCGATGCCGTCGATCTCGTCCAGGGGATTGGCGACGATGGCTTTGGCGCGCTTGGCGCGGTGGGTGCCGATCGCGAAGCGGTGCGCCTCATCGCGCAATCGCTGGATGAAATAGAGCACGGGATCGCGCGGCTCGAGCATCAGGGGTTTGTTCGCGCCGGCGAAGTGGAAATGTTCGCGCCCGGCATCGCGGTCGGGGCCTTTCGCGACGCCGATCAGGGTGACGTCTTCGATGCCGAGTTCGTCGAAGACTTCGCGGGCGATGGCGAGCTGGCCGGCGCCGCCGTCGACGAGAACGACGTCCGGCCAGCTCGGCGCGTCCTCGAATAGGTCTTCGTTTTCGCTCACGGTGCTATTCCGGTCCTGCGGACCGGGCACCTGCGCGGGCGCGGCGCTAAGCGCCGGGTCGCGGTTGCTCCCCGACGGCTGCGCCGTCGAGGGGGCTGCGGTTGGGGTGGTGTTCTGGCGATCAAGATCGCCGGGTCGCGATTGCTCCCCGGGTTCGCTTTGCGAACTCGATTGGTCTTCGCTCACGGTGCTATTCCGGTCCTGCGGACCGGGCACCTCCGCGGGGGCGGCGCTAAGCGCCGGGTCGCGGTTGCTCCCCGACGCTGCGCCGTGCGTGGTGGGGCAGTGTCGGTGGGCTGCGTCAGCATTGGTCGATCAGGATCGCGGGTCGCGGATTGCTCCTCCCGGCGTTCGCTTTGCGACGGGAGGGGGTCGTGGCGATCGGGGCATGCTGTTCGGGAAATCGCGATCGCTGAGCGTTTGCCCACGTCAGCCGAAACGGTGCCGAAGGGGATGCCGTCGGAGCCGCGGCGGTTGAGAGGGGCGATCGTTGGTGCCGTGATGCGGGACGTGGGGGCGGAGAGTGGCTGAGCCGGTGGTGCGGGGCCGGTGTCATGCGCCAGCCCGGGCACGTCGTTGGGCTGCCCCTCTCCCCGACCCTCTTTTGCGCTCACGGGCTGATCCGGCGCTGGCGCGCCGGGCCCTCCGCGGGGGCGGCCTTCGGCCGGGTCGCGTTGCTCCCGGACACTGTCCGTCGTGTTGCCGGGGGGCTGCCCCTCTCCCCGCGCGCGGGGAGAGGGGGTGGATGCGGTGAGGTTGGGGGATTGAGGTTCGCTTGCCCGTTCCCCCTCCCCGTTCTTCACGGGGAGGGGGGCAGGGGGAGGGGCAGCGTTAGTTTCTGGATGATCGGAGTTGTCAGAGCTTTCAGGCGTACTTTCCTTGATGAGGCGCTTGAAGCGGCGGGTGAGGACTTCGCGCATCATGGCGTAGTCGTCGCCGGGGGTGAGGTTCTCGGACTTGATGTTGAACTTGCGGTACTGGTTCTTCACGAAGCCTTCGGGGCCGGCGACGATCATCGCGCCGACGGCGTGGGCGCCCTGAATGTGGCTGTTGTCGTAGACTTCGACGCGGCGCGGTGAGCGGGCAAGGTTGAAGCGTTCGGCGAGGCCGTCGAGCAGCGCGCGCTGGGAGGAGCTTTCGGCAAGGCGGCGGCCCAGAGCTTCGCGCGCGTTCTGGCGGGCGTGTTCGACGAGGGCGGTCTTGTCGCCGCGCTTCGGCACGTCGATGCGCACCTTGCGGTCGGCCTTGGTGGAGAGCGCCTCGGCCATCAGGTCGCGGGTTTCGAGGTCGTGGGAGAGCAGGATCAGGCGGGGGACGGGCTTGTCGTCGTAGAATTGGGCGATGAAGCTCTCGAGGACTTCCTCCACCGTCAGGGCGCGGTCGGCCTTCGGGAAGTAGGCGCGGTTGCCCCAGTTCTGGCCGGAGCGGAAGAAGAAGACCTGGATGCAGGTCTGGCCGCCTTCCTGGTGGGCTGCGAAGACGTCGGCCTCGTCGACGGACTGGGCGTTGATGGCCTGTTCTGAGGTGACGTGGGCCAGTGCCCAGAGGCGGTTGCGGTATTTCGCGGCTTCTTCGTATTCGAGCTTTGCGGCGGCTTCTTCCATCAGGTTCTGATACATCCGGCGCACGTTCTGGCTCTCGCCGCGCAGGAAGCGTTTGGCCTCGTTGACGAGGCCCTTGTAGTCGTCCTTCGAGATCTCGCCGGTGCACGGGCCGGCGCAGCGCTTGATCTGGAAGAGAAGGCAGGGCCGCGTGCGGCTTTCATAAACGCTGTCGGAACAGGTGCGCAGGAGGAAGGCGCGCTGGAGCATGTTGATGGTGCGGTCGACGGCGCCGGCGGAGGCGAAGGGGCCGAAGAAATCGCCCTTCTTGTTGCGCGCGCCGCGATGCTTGACGATCTGGGGGGCGTCGTTGGTATCGGCGATGAGGATATAAGGGAACGACTTGTCGTCGCGCATCAGCACGTTAAAACGCGGGCGGAAGCGCTTGATGAGATTGGCTTCGAGGAGGAGGGCCTCGGCCTCGGTGCGGACGCGGACGAATTCCATCGTCGCGGTCAGCGAGATCATGCGCGCGATGCGGTTGGAGTGACCGCCGAGGCGGGCGTAGTTCGAGACGCGGGCCTTGAGGGAGCGGGCCTTGCCGACGTAGATGACCTCGCCCTCGGCATTCAACATGCGGTAGACACCGGGGGCGGAAGGAAGCGTCTTGAGATAGCGCGCGATGACGGCGGGGCCGGTTTCGGGCGCGGGCCGCGATTCGGGCACGGTTTCGCCGGCGATGCCGCCGGTGGTCTGGTTTTCGATGGTCGGTTCGTCTGACATGGGGCAAAGATTGGCGTTTGGCGGGGCGCGGTCAAGCAGCAGCGGGTTGCCCTCAACACCGCAGGCGATGTCTGAAGGGGAGATGGAGCAGGGATGGACCCGACAAACGGCGAATTTGCATTCATTTGGGCCGCGGCCTGGGACTGGGGCGTCAAGTGTCTGATCGCGCTTGCGATCTGGTTTATCGGCACGACGATCGCAAAAGTCGTGAGCAACGCCGTCAGACGGCTGCTGCTGCGTTATGACGGGGTCGACCCGTCGGTTGCGAATTTTGCAGCGCGCGCGGTCAATGTGGTCGGGCTGGTCATCATCGCGGTGCTTGTCCTCAACCTGTTCGGGATCAACACGACGAGCATCGCGGCGATGCTCGGTGCGATGACGCTGGCGATCGGGCTGGCGCTCCGGGAGACGCTTGCCAATGTCGCGGCGGGGATCATGATCCTGGTCACGCGGCCGTTCCTGACCGGCCACTACATCGATATCGGCGGGGATGCGGGCACGGTGCGGGCGATCAATCTGTTCAACACCGAACTCGCCTCGCTCGATAACGTGCAGATCATTGTGCCCAACAAGCAGATCTGGGATTCGACGCTGAAGAACTATTCCGCGCACGAGCGGCGCCGGCTCGACATGGTCATCGGCGTCGACTACGGGGCCGATCTCGACCAGGCGGTGGCGCTGATTAGCCGGTTGATCGATGCCGATCCGCGCGCGCTCCGCGACCCGGAACCTTTCGTCAAGGTGACGGAGCTTGGCCAAAGCGCTGTCGACATCACGCTCCGTGTATGGTGCCTGGCGGAAGACCTTTTCGACATGAAGTTCGACCTCACCAAGAAGATCAAGGAACGCTTCGATCAGGCCGGGATTTCGATCCCCTATCCGCACATTGAATTGGTGCACAAGGAGCCGGCGGGGCCAAGCGGCGGGTTTTCGGCGCGCTCGCCGGGGGCGTCGCAGCACCATTGACGACCATGAAATCGCCATGCCGGTCCGCGACGTTACGGCGGTTCCTGGACACGCGTTCGGAGGTTGTCAGGTATGGTGCAGGGGGCAAGGCAGAGGTTTGGCGGGACAATAGCGGCCGTGGCCGCACTGAGTGTGCTGGTGGTCGCGGTCATGACGGCGCCGCGGGCGATCGCGGCGGACCCACCGCCTGAAGTGTTTGCGCGCGCCGATGCGGCGGCGATCCAGAGCTGGATTGCAGCCTACCGGGATGCGCCGCAGCCCGATGTCGTGCCGCTGCTCGTCAAGGCGATTGCGGCCAAGGGGCTGCTACAGGAGCAGGACCGGGCGGGCATCTATGTGGGCTTTGTTGCCGGCGTGCTGGCGGACAATCAGGCGCGGGCCGACAAGCTTGTCACCGACATGTTTCCACTGCCGCCGCCGGCGCAGGTGCTGATCGTCAAGGCGATTGCGTATTCGCGGCTGCCGGAATGGAAGGAGCTGCTCAAGCGCTTTGTCGAACGCATGCCGGCGCGCCAGATCCTGATCCGAAAGTTCCTCTACGACAAGGAGCCGACACTTGACGCTGTGGCGCTCGACAAGGGGCCGCAGGTGCTTGATGCGTGGTGGGGCTATTATTTCGCAACGGGGCGTTACGAGCCGGTGCTCAGGATCATGCAGGCGCTGCAGTGGGCGAATGACAAGGACAATGTCGAGCGGCTGACCGTCGGCTCGATGGCGAAGTGGACGCTGGCGTCGCATGCCGCCAACGACAAGCACCTCCTCGATTTCTGCCGCGCGGAGATGGGGCGCCAGCCGAAGGCCGTGGCCAAGGTTCTGGCGGACGTGGTGCAGGC
Organism: uncultured Alphaproteobacteria bacterium; assembly: GCA_963696075.1. GTDB lineage: Bacteria > Pseudomonadota > Alphaproteobacteria > Rhizobiales > Hyphomicrobiaceae > CAJQQK01. The sequence goes on from CAVOJD010000015.1 coordinate 211,379, forward strand.
GGCGGAGACGTTCGAGACGGGACGGATCCGGAACGAGGCGGTGGCCGCGATCAACGAACTGAAGGCCAAAGGGCCCGAGAGCCGGCGCAAATGGGCGTGGTGGGGCGAGATCGGACAGATGGCGCTGTCCGTCGGATGTGTTGCGGCAGCCGCAACGGGGCAGACCTATCTCGGCCTGCCGTGCATCATCGGCGGGGCTGCGAGTTCGGCGGCGCTGAAGCTCTGGTCGAAGTCGGAGGGGCAGTAAGTGGGTGAGCGTTTTTACGCCGTGGGTGCTTCGCACGCGGGCTGCCGCCCGCACCCGCTCGAGGGGACACCCCTCGAACTCCCCGTTGTTTGAGACCGCGCATTCAGTCCGCCTTCTTAGTCCCGGGATGAAGCGGAGCATTGAGCTGGTGGTTGTCGCTGGCGGGACGGATACCGGATAGGCGCTGGCGCGCTTTCCGGGAACGCAGATTGATAGGGCAGATTGCGAGGGATGTGGCTGCGGCCGGATCGTTGTCGGCATCAGGGCTGGCGCTGCGGCAGGCGGCTGCCCTCTCCCCCTCTCCCCGCTCGCGGGGAGAGGGGGCGGATACGGAAATCTCTACGATGTGGCGGGCGCGCCGGATATTTCCCCCTCCCCGTTTTTCACGGGGCGAGGGGCAGCTTTGTGTCTCAGCGCCGGCTCTGGTGTCTCAAGACCGTTTGGTGATGCGCTTGCAGATGGCCTGGGCTTCGGCGATGGCGGTCTGGCTGGTGGGGAAGGAGGCGAGGGTGCGGCCGGTCGGGGCGTAGGTGGCGATGAAGCTTTCGGCCATGGCTTTTTCGAAGCCGGGGATCACCTCGAGCGCGGTCAGGCGGACGGTGTTGCCGCGAATGGTCTCGATCAGAAGTGTCTTGCCGGGGCCGTAGCTTGCGACCTGTACCTGACAATTGCCGGGAGATTGCGCAGTTTGGGCGGCGGCCGTTTCAGGACGGCGGGCCGGTGGCGGCGGCGTGCGTTCGGGCTTGGAGGTGGCTGCGATCTGCTGATCGCCGGGGCGGCAATGCTCGGAACGGAAAACGTTCGCAAGGCGCTCGATGGATTGGCCGTAGTGACGGTCGGCGGCCCAGCGGCGGGCGAGGTCGGCGAAGGTAACGGGTCGCTTCGCGAGAATGGGGGCGACCGACTTCAGGATCACGTCCTGTTTCAGGCGGGTGCGGTGGCCGACGGGGTTTTCAAGGCGCTCACCGGAATAGGTGACGAGGTGCTGGATCTGGGCGAGGACGCCGGTCGAGATGTCCGGATAGCTGTCGCCGGGGACGCCGCCGCCGGTGGTGCCGAGGCCGGCGAAATTGTTCTGTTTGGGGTCGACGTCGCCCCATTTGCCGTTGGCGCGGCGGTAGCTCAGGAAGTTCGTCTCGAGCAGCATCTGGAAGAAGGCGTAGTCCCAGCGGACGCTGTGACGCTCGCCGTGGCGCTTATACCAGTGCGCGATGTCGCGGAAGCGGGGCGCCAGCTTGTGGCCGCGCTGGCGGTTGTGATGTGCGAGGAAGGCGTTGAGGCGGGCCGGGGTGATACAAGGCGGCACGGGGCTGGCGCCAGCCGTGCGGATGGGTGGGGCTGCCGCTTCAGCGCGCGGCGGGAGCGAACCGACGGCGGCCACCACAAGGGCGGCTGCCGTCAACGCGCGGGTCAGGTTTTGGGGCATAGCTTGAAGGCTTTGAGGAGCGCTTCGTTTTGTGTCGAGAAGTCGCCGATGCGGCTTCCGCCCTGGGCGTAGGCGGCGATGTAGGCTTCGGTTTCAGCCTTCTCGCGGCCTGGGTTCACGTCGAGGACGGTGTAGTTGGTCAGGCCATCCTTGATGGAGCGGATGATGGTGGCCTTGGAGCCGCCATAGCTTGCGGTCCAGACGCGGCATTGGGGCTCTGATTTGGGTGGCTCAATGGCGGGGACGGCGAACTTGCCGGCGGCGGTTGCGACCTGACTGCCAGATTGCCGGGTGTTGCGGGCCGGCGGCGGCGGGTTGCCGGTGACTTGCGTTTCGGGGACCGTGACAGCGGCGTTTGCGACCGGGGGACGGTTGATCATGGTGTAGCCGGCCGTCACCGGGGGCTGGCTGGAGGGGTTCAATGCCGCGGGGACATTGCCGGCGCCAAGGGCTGCTGTGGGGCGATATTCGTTGGTGCGGTGACGGGTTCCGGTGGCGGCGGCGAGCAATTCAGGCGCCGGGTCGGGACGATTGCAGTGACGCGCGTAGAAGGCTTGCGCGATCGCGGCGATGTCGGATGAATAGCCGCGATCGTTCGGCGCCCACTTGGTGCCAACGTCGGAATACGTGACGGTGCGGCGGAGGCGGTTGCGCCAGCGATCGAGGATGCCCCAGGACTGGACCTTGCGGGTGCGGTCGGCGACCGGGTTCTCGACGCGGATGCCGGCGTAGATCATGAGGTGTTCGAGGTGGGCGCGGGCGCCGTCGGAGACGGTCTGGAAATATTCGCCGCGAACACCGCCGCCGGTCGCGCCGAGGCCGGCGAAGTTGTTCTGGTCAGGGGAGACGTCGCCGGTGAACTTCAGGGCATTGGTCTCAAGCACCATCTGGAAGAAGGCATAGTCCCAGCGGACGCCGAGTTCGCGGCCGTGGCGCATGTAGTCGACGGCGATCGAGGCGAATTTCGGCTGCAGGCGGGGGTTACGATCGCGCAGGAAGGCCATGAGACGGCCCGGCGTGGTGCACTGCTTGGGCTGGCTGGCGGGGCTCGATTGGACGGTGGGGAGGGAACGCGCCTCGGCCGGTTGGACGGCGAACAAGGCGGCGGTTGTCAGGGCGGCGGCAGCAAATCGACGAACTCATAAAGAACACCATATCGTTCGGCCCGTGGAATGCGGGCGGCGGGACACGTGGGGGCAATTTGCGGCAACGCTAACCGGGGTAACGTTAATGCGCTCTAAACACGTGTCCGGCTGTGACCTGTCGGAAATGAATTTGCCCGCCAAGGGTGGCAGCAGTTTGAGAGGGGTGAGGTCGAATTGTGACAATGGCCGGATCGGCCCGGATCGGCGCAATCTCCGGGCAATCTAGCGCGAGTCGCGCTCGATCTCGATGCCGAGGGAGCGGCAGGCGGTGAGGACGGCGGGCTTTTCGATGCGGATGCGGGCGGAAAGCGCGCGGGGATCGGCGAGGACGGCTGCGGCGATGGCTTCGGCGAGCGTCTCGATCAGGTTGAAGTGGCCGGCGTCGACGGTTGCGCGGATGGCGCGGATGGCGATGTCGTAGTCATAGACATCGGCGAGTTTGTCGGAGGTGCCGTCATAGGTGTCGACGACGTCGAGGGTCAGCGAGACGACGATCAGTTGCCGGTCGCGATGCTCGTGCTCATAGACCCCGATCGAGCCCATCAACTCGAGGCCGTCGACGAACACGCGCCGGCTTCGGTTTTGGTGGCCGGCCGTGGTGGCGGGAGGTGCGGCGGGGTTTGGGCGTTTGGTGTCTTGCACGGTGTTCTGTCGGGTTCGTGTTCTGTCGGATTACGGCTGGGTCGGTTCGGCGCCCGGTGGGACGGCTGCGGTCTGGGGGGCGGTGGACCAGGTCAGGTGCTGGCCGCCGTCAAGGGCGAGCATTTGGCCGGTCATGGCGGGGCAATCAAGGATAAAGCGGACGGCGGCGGCAATCTCTTCGGGCGAAGAGCCGCGCTTGAGGAGGGTCGTTTCGACTTCCTGGGCGAAATCGGCGTCGGTCTGGTGGATGCTCTTGAGGACGGGGCCGGGGCCGATGGCGTTGACGCGAATGGCGGGCGCAAGCGCCTGGGCGAGCATGCGGGTGGCGCTCCAAAGGCCGGCTTTGGAGACGGTGTAGGAGAAGAACTCCGGCGTCAGGTTCCACACGCGCTGGTCGATGATGTTGATGACGTTGCCTTGGGCGCCGGGGGGCAGGTTGCGAGCCAGGGCCTGAGCCAGGAAGACGGGCGTCTTGAGGTTGATGTCGAGGTGGAGATCCCAGCCCTCAGGGGTCAGGTCGGTGATGCTGTCGAAGCGAAACTCCGAGGCGTTGTTGATGAGGCAGGTGATGGGGCCGAGGGCTTCGGCGGCGCGGTCGAGGAGGGTGACGGCCTGATCGATCCTGGAGAGGTCGCAGGCGATCGAGGTGGCGGCTGCGCCGCGCGATCTGATCTGGTCGACGATGTCGGCTGCATCGCGCGGCGGACGAATTGTAGTGGATGGCGACGTCCCAGCCGTTATCGGCGAAGTCGAGCGCCAGAGAGCGGCCGATGCGCCTGGCGGAGCCGGTAATCAAGACGCGTTTCGGCGGCGTTTCGGGGGGCTGCATGGCGCTTCTCCGCGCTGGTTTCGGGGCCAAAGCCCCTTCTAGCGCGGGCGGCCTCAGTTGTCGCCGTCGAATAGGCCGCCGATGACGGAGCCTTCGCCGCGGCCGGTGGGGCCGATGTTGGCGAGAACGCGGCCGGCGAGGCGGGAGAAGGGCAGCGACTGGATCCAGACGCGGCCGGGACCACGGAGTTTGGCGAAGAAGACGCCCTCGCCGCCGAAGATCATGGATTTGACGGAGCCGGCGCGGACGAGGTCAAAGTCGACGTCGGGGGTCATGGCGGCGACACAGCCGGTGTCGACGTGGAGTTCTTCGCCGGGTTGCAGGACGCGTTCGATGACGCAGCCGCCGACGTGGACGAAGGCGTAACCGTCGCCATCGAGGCGTTGCATGATGAAGCCTTCGCCGCCGAAGAGGCCGGTCATGACGCGGCGCTGGAAGTGGATGCCGATCGAGACGCCCTTGGCAGCACACAGGAAGGCGTCCTTCTGGGCGATCAGGCTGCCGCCCATCTCGGCGAGATTGAAGGGCAGGATGGCGCCGGGATAGGGGGAGGCAAACGATACGCGCGCCTTGCCGTGGCCGGTGTGGGTGAAGACGGTCATGAACAGGCTTTCGCCGGTCAGCAGGCGTTTGCCGGCGCTTGCGATGGTGCCGAAGAAGCCGCCGCCGCCGGCTGAGCTGCCGTCTCCGAAGACCGTGTCCATGTGGATGTCGGGATGTTTGAGCATCATCGCGCCGGCTTCGGCGATGGCGCTTTCGCCGGGGTCGAGCTCGATCTCGACGAACTGCATCTCCTGGCCATGGATGGTGTAGTCGATGTCGTCGGCGCGCCCCGTGCCGGCCGATGCGTGGCGGCGGGCGCCCAATCCGATCGTGGGAACTGAGCGGGGGGTGGTCATGGGGGAACTCCCTTCAGCAAGCTCTGCCGGGCAAGCGGGAAAAGCCTGCCGGATTATGGTGCAAACTGCTGAATCATGGCGCGAACTTAAGCGGCCGAATCAGAAGGGGTGTGCTTCCTGCGCATCTAATCCAGCAAAATGCGACCTGATGCCGGCTCTTGCCGGCGCTTTCTTTGGCGATGTCATAGTCGTGACATTCCGCGATAGCTAAAAACTCTTATCGGGAGTTAGAGTAATAGCGTTCTTCCGATTGTTGTCAGGGGGATGCATCAGGAAGCCCTCTCCGGATGCATCAAATCCCCGTCGGCCGGCCGGCGATTTGTCCTCGTGCTTCCCCGCAGCGTGGATCCTCGCCGGTCGGTTTTTTTTGCGCGCTCGTTCGAAGCATATGTATCGCACGATGCGAACCGAACGACGCCGGCCCAGCGACCTTTTCCACAGATCATCGGGTGCAGACGGGAAGCGCTGGTCATGCAACCCGCAAGCCGGTTAGAAGCCGCTCGTAACGGGCGCCGCCGTGAGGTGTGTGTTGGGGCGCGGCGATAGGCGCGGCAAGCGGGTTTCGATGCGCGAGGACGTGTGGGGGGCGAGATGATCTGGTGGTTGGTCGGGGGCGCCGTGGTGGGCCTCGCGAGTGCCGGTGTTTGGTTTGCACCGGTGCTGTCGCGACGGGTCGGGCGGGCGCACAGCGTGGAAGCGGAACTGCCGTGTTCGTTCGGCCTGCGCATGGCGTGGGTGGCGGTGCGGACCCGGGATACGGCGCGCTTGATCAATGTGTTGGGGATCGGGCCGGTTCGGCCAAGCGGTTGGGCGGCCGGGGTGGGCGCGGTCTATGCGGACAAGGGCGGGCTCAGGCGGGTTTTCGTGACGCCGCCGGTGGAGGGATGGAGTTTCGTTGTCAGTCTCGGTTTGCCGTTGCCGATGGGGGAGGCCTATGTCGACAAGGCGTCCGGGTTGATCGGGCGGCTCGGCGAGGCGTTCGGTACGGTTGGATATTTCGTGAGCTATCCGGCGCTCGACTTTTATGGCTGGGCGTGGACCGCCAATGGCGTGTTGCAGCGGGGATTTGCGGTCGGGCGTGAGGGCGTGATCTGGAACCGGGGGGCGGTGACGGTGGATGAACGCATGCTGGCGCCGACCTTCTTCGCGTTGAGCGAGGTGGGGGCGGGCCATGAGGCGGCACAGGCAGCGGTACGAGGACGGGTTGCGATGGCGGTCGGCCATCCGTTCCGAGAAGAGGATGTGGTCAAACTGGCGCGGTTGTGGAGCGTCGATCCGACCGGGTTTGATGACCGGCGCGATCTTGATCGTGGCATCGGTTATCTCGGAACGGTGCCGCAGGAGTGGGACGTTACGCTTGCGGTCGAGGCTGCGGCCTGATCGCGGCGAATGGGGCGAGGCCTAAGGCTTGACTGTTTCGCCGGAGATGACGGTCGGTGGCGGCGCGCCGGCGCCGGCCCGATTGGGTGCGATGCCGACATCCCAGACGGAGGTGCGCAGGCTTTCGGGAACCGAGATGGCACGGTCGGCGGCGGTCAGTTCATTGGCGCGGGGGGGCATAGCTGTGCGCGCGAGAGGGCGGCTGGCTGTGATGCTGTCACCGGCGCGGATTGCAGCCGAGGGGCAGGTCTCCTTCACGACGGCATGATGTGAGCGGTCAAGCACCAGGCCGCTACAGGTGGTTGCGGCCGGCTCGTAGGTGGCGGTCATGTCTGTTTGCGCCGTACCTGTTGCGGGCGGGGCGGGGGGATCGGTCCGTGGCAGCAGCACGGCGAGGCCGGTGATGAGGAGCAGTGTGGCGGCCAGCCCCTGGACTTTCCGCGACTTCAAAAGCGCCGGCAGCCAGTATCTCAGGGGTGGCAGGATCTTCATGGCTGGGTCTTTGTCCCGATCCGTACGAGCCGATGGTCTGGAGCCGGCCGCCGCAGCATGCGAGGTGCGTCAACGGCGGCCGGGTTGTCGGTCTGGCTGAGCGGATTGCTTCAGCCGCGCGCCTTCGGAATGTACATCTTCTTGTCGGCACAACGATGGCGCGCGGGGCGGCCGGGTTGGCAGGCGCGGAAGGTGCCCTTCTTATTCATGCACACCTTGATCTCTTTGAGCTGATTGGCGTTGCCGCGTTTGCACACGACCTGAATGGCGCCAGCGGTCAGGGTCGGATTGATGCTCAGGAACTTGGTGACGAGTTCGCGCGGGGTCATCATCTGATCCTGTGAAGCGGTGCTCAGTTCCTTTGGAATCTTGACGTTGTTGTAGGCGATGCGGGTGGCCTTGAAGTAGGTCTCCGGGTTCATGCCGGTGCAGGTGCCGTGCTTCTTGAACTGATGGATGATGAGGCCGCGGCTCGGCATGATGTCCATCATCGAATTGATGATGCCATTGGGGACGTAGGGCTGGCCCCGGGTGTTGCAGAACTCCGGCCAGCCGCGCTGTTCGTACTGGGGCCACAGGCCGTGGACGACGAAGCCATAGGGGCGCTTGCGGCGCGGGCCGCACTGGGTGTCGTTGTCGCCGCGGCTGTTTTCGGCGCAGTGGGTCGGGCTCCAGCTCAGGACGAGCTGGTAGAAGTCGAACTGGCCGGGCACGTGGCGCTGGGTGTTGGCGGACTGGGCGCGCTGGGCGCTGGCGTCGTAAGTGGTGCCAACCAGCAGGAGTCCTGCTGCCAGAAGGCTTGCAAAGGCGACGGTCAGACCCTTGGAAGGTCTCATGGCGTTGATCTCCTTACGTAATGCTCGTGGCGCGGCGCGGTATATCCGTCAGCGGCCGGATTGTCACCCTTGAGTGCATAACGATTGTGGCGAGGCTTTGAGGGGCTGGCGATGGTTCCGGCTCAGGTGCGGGCCGGGATGGCGGTTGCGAGATGGTCAAGGATACGCACCCAGGCGCGGGCGCCGTGCTTGAAGCTCTTGAGATTGTATTTCTCGTTGGGTGAATGAATGCGGTCGTCATCGAGGCCGAACCCGATCAGCAGGGAGTTCATGCCGAGCACGTCCTTGAAGGAGGTGACGATCGGGATCGAACCGCCGGAGCCCATGAGGACGGCGGGGCGGCCCCATTCCTGGCCGAGGGCTTCAGCGGCGGCGGCGACGTAGGGCGCGGTGGTGTCGACGGCGATCGCGCCGGAGGTGTGGGCATAGGAGAATTCACCGCGGCAATCAGCGGGTAACTGGGCAAGGAGGTGTTTCTTCAGATTGTCGAGGACGCGGGCTGCGTCCTGGCCGGGGACGAGGCGGCAGGTGATCTTTACCGACGCGCTGGCGGGAATGATCGTTTTCGAGCCGACGCCCTGATAGCCGCCGGTGATGCCGTTGAATTCGACGGTCGGGCGGGTCCAGATCTGCTCCAGGGCGGATTTGGATTGTTCGCCGGCGGGGACGGAGAGGCCGACCTCGCCCAGGAAGGCGTCGGTGTCGAAGTCGAGCGCGGCCCACTGCTCGCGCTGGGCCGGCGTCGGCTCGAAGACGCCGTCGTAGAAGCCGTCGACGGTGACGGCGCCGTCCGGGCCATGGAGCGAGGCGATGGCCTTGGCAAGGGCGCGAATGGGGTTCATGGCCGGGCCGCCGTACATGCCGGAATGAAGATCGCGGCCGGGGCCGTGGACGACGAACTCGGTTGCGGCCATACCGCGCAGGATGGTCGTGATGGCCGGTGTGTCGCGGTCCCACTGGCTGGTATCGCAGACGAGGACCAGATCCGTTGTGATCTCCCTGCCGCTCGATTCGAGGAAGGCTGGAAGGCTGGGGCTGCCGGATTCCTCTTCACCTTCAAGGAGCACGGAGACCTTGAGTGGGGCTGCGCCGGAGACCTCCTTGAAGGCCCGCATGGCTTCGATGAAGGTCGAGAGCTGGCCTTTGTTGTCCTGGGCGCCGCGGGCGACGATCACGGGGCCGTGGCGGGGATCGTCGACGAGTTGGGGGTCGAAGGGGTCGGAGTGCCACTGGGCGAGGGGATCGGGGGGCTGGACGTCGTAATGGCCGTAAAAGAGGACATGGGGGGCGTTGGCGGCGCAGCCCTCGGTCGCATGGGCGACGACCATCGGTTTGCCCTTGGTCTCGCGGACGGAAGCCTCGAAGCCGGCAGTCTCGAGCAGATCGCGGCACATGGCGGCGGCCTCGAGACAGGCGTCGTGATAGGCGGGGTCGGTCGAGATGCTCTTTATGCGCAGAAGGCGAAAGAGCCTTTCCAAAGCGGCATCGTGGTTTGCATCGACACGGGCGAGAACGTCGTCCACCTGGCCCATTGGGTCCTCTCTTCAATCTTGTTGCCAATTCGGCGCGGTATCGCTTCGCGGGTAACGATCCACTGGGAATGACATTGCGTCCACTGGTCAGAGCGCCCATTCGTAGATTATTGCGTTCAAAAGCTCCACCGCCGATTGGCGGGAGCCTCGCCGGCGGCGGTCCGGCCGGGATGATGCCTCCACAATTCGAGGGAATAGAGATGTCGCAGCACGCGTCCAGCCAAACCACCGATGGCAACCAGAGTTCGGCCGACCGGCAGGTGTTCTTCTTCGGGGCGGGGAAGAGCGATGGCGATGCCAAAATGCGCAATCTGCTGGGCGGCAAGGGGGCGAACCTGGCCGAAATGGCCGGCATCGGGCTGCCGGTGCCGCCCGGCTTCACGATCACGACGGAGGTGTGCCGGCGCTATCACGAGGCTGGCGGCAAGCTGCCGGATGCGTTGGCCGACGAGGTGATGGCGGCGCTGTCGCGGATCGGGGACGCGGTTGGGACGCGGTTCGGCGACAAAGATAATCCGTTGCTGGTCTCGGTGCGCTCCGGCGCGCGGGCCTCGATGCCGGGCATGATGGATACGATCCTCAACCTCGGCCTCAATGACGAGACGGTGGAGGGGCTGGCAAAACGGTCCGGCGATGACCGGTTTGCGTATGACAGCTATCGCCGCTTCATCCAGATGTACGGCGATGTCGTGCTGGGCGTTGATCACAGCCTGTTCGAGGACATTCTCGATACGCACAAGAACGAGAAGGGTGTGATCCTCGACACGGAACTTGATGCGGAAGACTGGCGGCTGATTGCAGCGGGATACAAGGACCTTGTTGCGGAGGAAATTGACAGGCCCTTCCCGCAGGATACAGCCGAGCAGCTCTGGGGGGCGATCGAGGCGGTCTTCAAGTCATGGAATAACGCGCGGGCGACGACCTATCGGCGGCTGCATGACATTCCCGACCACTGGATGACGGCGGTCAATGTGCAGGCGATGGTGTTTGGCAACCTCGGCAATTCGTCGGCGACGGGGGTGGCGTTCACGCGCAACCCGTCAACCGGGGCGAACGAGATCTATGGGGAATTCCTGGTCAACGCACAGGGCGAGGACGTGGTGGCGGGTATCCGCACGCCGCAGCCGTTGACGGAGGCTGCGCGGCAGGAAGCCGGCGAGGCGTTGCCGTCGCTCGAGGCGCTGATGCCGGAGACCTACAAGGAGCTGAACGATGTGTTCAGCCTGCTCGAGAAGCACTACCGCGACATGCAGGACATCGAGTTCACGATCCAGGATGGCAAATTGTGGATGCTGCAGACGCGGTCGGGCAAGCGGACAACGGAAGCTGCGTTGAAGATCGCCGTCGACCTGGCGCAGGAGGGGTTGATCGATGAGCGTGAAGCGGTGATGCGGATCGATCCGGCATCGCTCGATCAACTCCTGCATCCGATGATCGACCCGGATGCGGCAAAGGACGTCTTTGCCAAGGGGCTGCCGGCGTCGCCGGGGGCTGCGGTCGGCAAAATCGTGTTCAATTCGGATGAAGCCGAACAGCTCAAGGCGCAGGGCCAGGATGTGATCCTGGTGCGGGTCGAGACGAGCCCGGAAGATATTCACGGCATGCATGCGGCGGCCGGGATCCTCACGACGCGGGGGGGCATGACGAGCCACGCCGCCGTGGTTGCGCGCGGCATGGGGCGGCCGTGTGTTTCGGGGGCGGGCGCGCTCCGGATCGACTACAAGGCCGAGACGATGACGGTCGGTGATGCGGTGTTCAACAAGGGCGATGTGATCACCGTTGACGGGACGACGGGGGAAGTGCTGCGCGGCGCGATTGCGATGCGGCAGCCGGAACTGTCGGGCGATTTCGCAACGCTGATGGCCTGGGCGGATAAAGTACGCCGGCTGGGGGTGCGGGCGAATGCGGACACGCCGCGGGATGCGGAACAGGCGCATCGAGTTCGGCGCGGAAGGTATCGGGCTGTGCCGGACGGAGCATATGTTCTTCGATGATGCGCGCATTCTGGCGATGCGGGAGATGATCTGCTCGGAAGATGAAGCGGGGCGGCGGCAGGCGCTGGCGCAGATCCTGCCGATGCAGCGGCAGGATTTCGAAGACCTGTTCCGGATCATGGATGGACGGCCGGCGACGATCCGGCTGCTTGATCCGCCGTTGCATGAGTTCCTGCCGCATGGCGATGAGGAAGTCGCTTCCGTGGCGCGGGCGCTCGACATTCCGGAAAAGCGCCTGCGTGAGCGGCTGAGCGAACTTGAAGAATTCAACCCGATGCTCGGCTTCCGGGGCTGCCGGTTGGCGGTTCGGTATCCGGAAATCACCGAGATGCAGGCGCGCGCGATCTTCGAGGCGGCGGCGGCGGTGACAAAGGCGACGGGCAAGGCGGTGGTGCCGGAGGTGATGATCCCGCTGGTTGCCTATCGCGGTGAGTTCGATCTGCTCGCCAACGTCATTCGCGAAACGGCCAAGACGGTCGAGGCTGAAACAGGCACGACGCTGACCTACCAGATCGGCACGATGATCGAGTTGCCGCGGGCCTGCCTCAGAGGCGATGAGATTTCGGCGGGTGAGGGGGGCGCGGAGTTCTTCTCGTTCGGCACCAACGATCTGACGCAGACCTGTCTCGGGTTGTCGCGCGATGATGCCGCGCCGATCCTGACCAATTACATGAACGCCGGCATCTACGATGTTGACCCGTTCGTCTCGATGGATCTCGATGGCGTCGGCGAACTCGTTCGGATCGGCGCTGAGCGCGGGCGCAAGGGGCGGCCTGATCTCAAACTCGGCATCTGCGGCGAGCATGGCGGCGATCCGGCGTCGGTGCGGTTCTGTCACGAGGTCGGGCTCGATTATGTGTCGTGCTCGCCGTTCCGGGTGCCGGTCGCGCGGCTCGCCGCAGCACAGGCGGCGATCGAGGAATAGAGTTTCGTTTTTTCGCTCGCGTGGTTTCGCTCACGGCTATTCCGGTCCTGCGGACCGGGCCTGCGCGGGCGCGCGCCTAAGGCGCGGGTCGCGGTTGCTCCCCGATGGCTGCGCCATCGAGTTGGTTTCGCTCACGGCTGTTCCGGCCCTGGGCCGGGCCTGCGCGGGCGCGCGCCTGCGCGGGTCGCGGTTGCTCCCCGATGGCTGCGCCATCGAGTTGGTTTCGCTCACGGCTGTTCCGGCCCTGCGGGCCGGGCCTGCGCGGGCGCGCGCCTGCGCCGGGTCGCGGTTGCTCCCCGATGGCTGCGCCATCGAGTTGGTTTCGCTCACGGCTTCCGGCCCTGCGGGCCGGGCCTGCGCGGGCGCGCGCCTAAGGCCGGGTCGCGGTTGCTCCCGGACGGGTGCCGGATGGGGGGCGCTTTGGAACGTGGCGTTGGAGAAGGGGCTGTCGTTCTCGGTGTCATCCCCGTCGACCCCGGTTTGATCCGGGGGAGAGCCGAGACCCAGGGCCGTATTCCATCGCGCGAGCGTCTCTTGCCCTGGGTCCCGGACACGCGCCGCGTGTCCGGGATTGACACCTTATTTTTAGTCCGCTTCCTCGTCCGATGAGTTGAGGTCTCGCGGTGCAGAGGGCTCCGACATGTCTCACCAGGTCCACAGCACGGGCCGGGCGATCATGAGCCAGAGGATGGCGAGGACGGCGAAGAAAGCCGGGAAGCCGCACGCGAACCAGATCCGGAAGAGACGGTGATACTCCGGTGGCAGGTCGGTGCGGCGGGTGGCGGCGTCGCGGGCGAGGTCGCGCAGGCGGTGCTGGATCCATACAACCGGCAGCCAGAAGAGGCCGACGAAGACGTAGAGCGCGATCGAGGCTGCGATCCAGCTTTCGGTGAGGGGCCAGCCGAGTTGCCAGGCGAGCAGGACACCGGTGAGGGGTTGGGCTGCGACGGCGGTTGTGGTGAAGACCCAATCCGCGATGACCACGACCGATGCGGTGTGCGCGATCAGGTGCGGGTCGCCGGTGCGGTGGGCCATCACCATGAAGAACGCAATGCCAGCCCCGGTGCCGAGCAGGACGGTCGCGCCGATGATGTGGAGCCAGCGCAGGACGAGGGTGGGGTCGAGGTCCATGGGAAGCCCTTCGGGCGGTTGGGGCGAGGTGGTGCGGCTTTTGTCTAGCGCGCTCCCCTGACTATGACGAGTAGTGCTGCCGGTATTCCGTCCTGCTGTCTCTCGTCTGTTCCGCTGCCTCTCTTCCGTTCTGTTGCCGCGCTTCCGTTCTGCTGCCCCTCTCCCTAACCCTCTCCCCGTGAAGTACGGGGAGAGGGAATCTTCTCCGCGTTCTTCACGGCCTCTCCTTGAAGGACGGGGAGAGGGAATTGGGCTCAGCGGTCTTCGGCCAGGATGTGGAGGAGGCTGGCGACGGCGATGACGGGGATGATCTTGACGAGGGGGCCCAAGGGATCGGCCCACAGGTTTGGCGTCAGGATCGTGCCGAGGGCGAGGTAGGCGAGCGACAGGGCGATGGCGGCAAGGCAGGCGGGCTGGAACCAGCGGCGCACGAGGAGGCCGGCGCCGATTGCGATGTCGGCGAGGGCGCCGATGACGACGCTTGATTTTGCCAGGACGGGGCCGAGGGCCGGGGTGACGATGGCTGCGGCGGTGTCGAGTTGCCAGAGGCCGATCAGGCCGGAGGCGAGCCAGAACAGCGCGAAGGCGACTGCGATCAGGGGGAAGAGGAGCTGGGTGCGCGCGTACTGGCGTTCCTGGCGGGTGGCGGGGATCCGGGCAAGCGTTTCGTTGAGGGGCGCCAGCGTTTCGCCCGTTGCACGGCGCCAGGGTTCGGCGTCAGCGGTGACGCCGGCTGCGAGGACGGCAAGCGAGGTCGAGCGCAGCGGCGGGCGCCAGCCGAGGCGGCCGGCGAGATCGGCGAGGGCTGCGGTCGTGCGCCCGACGACGGTGGGCAGCGGCACGAGAGGGGCTTCGCCAAAGCCGAGCCAGCGGCGGAAGGCAAGGGTGATGCGGCCGAGGGTTTGGGCGTTCGGTTCGACGAGGTCGAACTCTTGGCGGGCGAGGGCGGGGTCGGTTGCGGCGCGCAGGGCGGCGCGGGCGACGTCGGTGACGGCGACGGTCTGGACCTGTGCCTCGCCAAGGACAATCGGCTGAACCCAGGGCACGGCTGCCAGTGTTCTGAGAAGGCTGGTGCCGCCGTAGGCCGTCGGCGCGATGACGAGGCCGGGCTTCAGGATCACCCAGTCGAGGGTGCTCGTGCGAAGGGTGTCGTCGGCTTCGCCCTTGGTTCTCATGAACTCGGTCGTGGCATCGGGCGCGGCGCCGGGGGCTGAGATCTGGACGAAGGTTTGGACGCCCTGCTTCTCGCAGGCGACGATGAGGGCGCGTATGGCGTCGCGCTGGATCTTGCCGAGGTCGTCGCGGCCGCCGGACTGGAGCGCGCCGGAGGCGTTGATGACCACGTCGATCTGATCGAGGTGGGGTTGCCAGTGCGCGGCGCGCGTTGCCTCATTGAGGTCAACCGCGATCCAGTTGGCGTTTGGGATGAGTTGGCGGCCGGTTTCCGGCGAGCGGCCGGCGCCGGTGACGGTGTGGCCGGCGGCGAGGCAGGCGGCGGTGATCTCACGGCCGATCAGGCCGTAGCCGCCGAGGACGAGGATGTGTGCGGCGGCCGTCTGGAGTTGCGCGCATCGGACCGCTTCGGCGCTCGGATGCCAAGTCCGGTGTCATGTGATGGGCCTTGCGTGTCGGGCTGGCGCGGCGATGGATGGTCGGCGCACGATGGCACAGGGGTGGGGGCAAGCCAAGCCCGTGACGGGGTGATGAGCGAGCGCCGACCAGTCGGGCTGAAGGGACCGGACCTACCCACTCGACACATTATTATCAACGAAACGGTGTATTCAAACAATCTGGCACGGCATCTCGACTTCCCAGCCGATCATCCTTTGCTTCCTGAAGAAGTCCCAAAAGACGTCGGAGCACGCGTATTTCGAAAATTCTTGGCCAATCTGGAATCGCCAAAGATGACGCTCTTGGACAGCAGTGCGATTGAACGCACAGATACCACCGCCACCCCTCGCAACCCCTCCCCCCAGTAGTTCCGATCTTCTCGGGTCCGAGGCCACTTCTTGCCTTCGACATCGTCGACAAAAACGGTGTGGTCAAAGTTGAGGCAATCAACCAGAAGGGGGGGGATGCAAGAGCCAGTGCGTGCCGTGTTCGGACGCGCCATTGATCGGCTTTTTCGTGCGGATCGAGACAGGATAGAAGTTGTGTACATTGGGCTCGATCGCTTCGATAAACTCACGAAGCGCAGGAGCGAGGACATAAGGGCCAATTGACATGCCCATGACCTCGGGCACGCGTCCTCGCACGAGTCGTGTGGTCAATAGTGTCAGACCAGCCTCGAAGGTTTTGAGCTCCGAAGCAGTTGAGTTCGTGTAGTCGAATCTGGCCCAAACTGCATCATCGAGCCGCGGCTCCCATTCGATGGCCCCACTGCCATCATTAACATCGCGCACAATCCAGTAAGCCTTACCCATCACGCCCCCCTAACCTCTTTGCCGTGCCTGTTGATACGAGTCGAATGTCGGGCCTCCGCGCGGCGGGCATTGTTGCGCTGCCTCTGCGGATTCGTTGCATCCGGATCGCTGGAGTGGAGCCCGGGTCGCGTTCGCTTCCCGACGATTGCGCTGTCGATTGGCTGCTCATTGCCCATTGTGGTGATGTTCCGTTGATCGGGGATGCGCTAATCGTTTGCGCTATTCAAACAATCTGGCACGGCATCTCGACTTCCCAGCCGATCATCTTCTGCTTCTTGAAGAAGTCCCAAAAGACGTCCGAGCACGCGTATTTCGAAAATTCTCGGCCAATCTGGAATTGCCAAAGATGACGCTCTTGGACAGCAGTGCGATTGAACGCACAGATACCACCGTCACCCCTCGCAACCCCCCCGCCCCAGTAGTACCGATCGTCTCGGGTCCGAGGCCACTTCTTGCCTTCGACATCGTCCTCAAAAACGGTGTGGTCAAAGTTGAGGCAATCAACCAGAGGGGGGGGGTGCAAGAGCCAGTGCGTGCCGTGTTCGGACACGCCATTGACCGGTTTTTTCGTGCGGATCGAGACAGGATAGAAGTTGTGTACATTGGGTTCGATCTCTTCGATAAACTCACGCAGCGCAGGAGCGACGATATAAGGTCCAATTGACATGCCCATCACCTCGGGCACGCGTCCTCGCACGAGTCGTGTGGTCACTAATGTAACGCCAGCCTCGAAGGTTTTGAGCTCCGAAGCGCTTGAGTTCGTGTAGTTGAATCTGGCCCAAACTGCATCATCGAGCCGCGGCTCCCAGTCGATGGCCCCGCTTCCATCACTAATATTGCGCCCAATCCAGTACGCCTTATCCATCACGCCCCCCTAACCTGGTTTGCCGTGCCTGTTGATACGAGTCGAATGTCGGGCCTCCGCGCGGCGCCGAACACTTGAGCTTTGGCGTCATGACGCGTCGGCCCGAAGGGGCCCACCCTACCTGATTGTCACGGGCCTGCCTTCCCGGACTGCGCGCAGGGCTGATCCGGGATCTTGCGTGGGGATGGTCCGCACGACGACGGCGGGTTTGCAAGATCCCGGATAAATGCTGGCGCATTTTCCGGGAGCGCAGGTGGAGAGGTGGGTGGATTGTGGCGCGCTTCACCCTCGCGGTTTTTCCATTTGCCATTCGAGGTGGGCTTTTACGGTGGGCCAGTCGGGTTGGATGATGGAGTAGACGCAGGTGTCGCGGAGCGTGCCGTTGGGCATGATCATGTGGTGGCGCAGGATACCGTCGAGCTTGGCGCCGAGGCGCTCGATGGCGCGCCGGCTCTGGGTGTTGAGGACATGGGTGCGGAACTCGACGGCGATGCAGTCGATGTCCTCGAAGGCGTGGCGCAGGAGAAGGTATTTGCACTCGGTGTTGAGGCCGGTGCGCTGGACGGATTTGCGATACCACGTCGAGCCGATCTCGACGCGGCGGTTGGTGGCGTCGACGTTCATGTAGGTGGTCATGCCGACGGCGCGGCCGGACGCCTGGTCCAGAATCGCAAAGGGGAGCATCGCGCCCTTCACCTGCAGATCGAGACGGCGCTGGATCTCGGCGTGGACGGCGTTGGGGGTCGGCACGCTCGTGTACCAGAGGCGGTGAAGGTCGCCGTCGGCGGCGGCTTCCTTGAGGTCGGCTTCGTGGGTGAAGTCGAGGGGGCTGAGTTTGGCGATTGTGCCGTCGAGCGTGGTTGCGTCAGGCCAGGGCATGGGGCCGGTCTCCGTTCAGGTTGGTCGGGACAGGCAACGCGAAATCAGGCGCGGGGGCAAGGGGGGATGAGGCAGGTGCACGGTGAGTGGGCAGGTGACGGTGCTGGTCAGACGTCGTCGAGGCGGCGTTCTTGTTCGGCAAGGCTTGGGCGGTGCGGACGAGGGCCCTTGTGCTTCGGGAGCAGGGCGAGGACGAGGAGCGAGGGCGGGAACAGGAATGTCCAGCCGATCCAGAATGAATAATCGCGGTTCTTGAAGCCGGCGAGTATGCCGCCGGCGACGGCGCTGACGATCATGATCAGGCCGACGAAGGTGATGAAGGCGACCGCGCTGTTGCTCTCAGCCATTGATGGCTTCCTGTGTCATGGTCCGGATGTTCAAGCTGGACGACACGTATTACCGCTAACGTAGGCATTCCAAAGGCGATTGCATAGGCAATGGGCTGGTCAGCCCGAGATTTTGGTGTCGAGGCCAAGGTCGAGGACGGGGGCGGAGTGCGTCAGGGCGCCGGCGGAAATCAGGTCAACGCCGGATTCAGCGATGGCGCGGACGGTCGAGAGATTGACGCCGCCGGAGGCTTCGGTGGTGACGCGGCCGGCGACGATCTCGACGGCCTGGCGCAGCGTCGCCGGGGACATGTTGTCGAGGAGGACGGCGTCGACGGGGAAGTTGAGGGCTTCGCGGAGCTGGTCGAGGGTGTCGACCTCGATCTCGACCTTGACCATGTGGCCGACGCGGGCGCGGACGTTGGCGACGGCGGCTGCGACCCCGCCAGCGATGGCGATGTGGTTGTCCTTGATGAGGACGGCGTCGAAGAGGCCGATGCGGTGGTTCATGCCGCCGCCGGCGCGGACGGCGTATTTTTCGAAGGCGCGGAGGCCCGGCGTCGTCTTGCGGGTGTCGATGATGTGGGCGGAGGTGCCGGCGATGGCGGTGACATAGGCGTTGGTCAGCGTTGCGATGCCGCTCATGCGGCCGAGGAAATTGAGGGCGACACGTTCCGCGGAGAGGATGGCGCGGGCATCGCCGGTGATGGTCGCGATGGCGTCGCCGGGTGCGAGGGGCGCGCCGTCGGCCTTATGGGCTTCGACGGTGATGGCGGGATCGAGGGCGGCGAAGGCTGCGCGGGCGACGTCGAGGCCCGCGAGGACGCCGGGCTGGCGGGCTGCAATGGTGCAGGTTGCGGTGCGGCCTGCGGGGATGGTTGCGTCCGTGGTGAGGTCGCCAACAAGGCCGAGGTCTTCGGCCAGTGCATCCGTGACGGCGCGCTCGATGAGGGGACGCGGCAGGGGCGTGAGGTTCGGTCGGGGCGCGGCGTTAGCGGTCATGGTCTTCAGGCTTTCAGGTGGGATCGGGCAGGGTGTCAGTACCGGCGGTGAGTTCCGCCATCAACCCGCCGGAGAGAATGTGACGGCGCAGGTCGAGGCCGGTCAAGGTCATCGTGCGGGGCTTGGCCTGGGCGGGATCGGTTGCGGGGAAATCGGTGCGGACATGCGCGCCGCGGGTTTCCTTACGGCGCAGGGCTGCTTCAGCGATGAAGCGGGCGGCAAGGGCGGCATTGGCGATCAGCGGATCGCCGTCGGCGGCGTCTTCGATGGCCTCGAGCGTTTCGAGGGCCTGGTTGAGGCTGGCTGCGTCGCGCAGGACGCCGACGTTGGCCGACATCGTTGCGCGGATCATGGCAAGGGCTGCGTTGCGGGCGCCCAGATCGGGGAGATGGCTGGCGCGGTGGCGTTCGAGGCGGGTGGTGGCGCCGTCGACGACGGGCACGCTGGTGGCGATATCCTCGGCGGCGCGGGCGGCCATGACGACGGCTTCGAGGAGGGAGTTCGAGGCAAGCCGGTTGGCGCCGTGGAGGCCGGTCGCGGCGACTTCGCCGATGGCCCAGAGGCCGGGGACCGTCGTGCGGGCGTCGAGGCCGGTCTTGAGGCCGCCCATGTGATAGTGCTCGGCGGGGGCTATGGGGATCGGCTGGCGGGCCGGGTCGATGCCAGCCTTCAGGCACTTTGCGTGGACGGTCGGAAAGCGCTCGGCGAAGGCGTCACCGATGGCCGACGTGCAGTCGAGGAAGACCTTGGAGCCGGTTGCGATCTTTTCGAAGACGGCGCGGGCGACAACACTTCTGGGCGCCAGTTCGGCGTCCGGGTGGATGTCGGTCATGAAGCGGTGGCCGGTGTCGTCGATCAGGGTGGCGCCTTCGCCGCGCAGTGCCTCGGTTGCGAGGGGGGCGGGGTCCTCGTCGATGTCGATCGCGGTCGGGTGAAACTGGACAAACTCAACATCCGAGACGACGGCGCCAGCGCGCGCGCCAAGCGCAATGCCATCGCCGCGGGAGGAAGCCGGGTTGGTGGTCAGGCGATAGAGGCCGCCGATGCCGCCGGTCGCAAGGATGATGGCGCGGGTGGCGGTCAGCGCGAAACGGGCGCCGGGGTCAGTGGGTTTCGTGAGGTGGATGCCGGTGACGCGTGTCTCGGCGCCGCTGCCCGAGGTGATCAATTCGTCGGCGACGTAGCCTTCGAGGAACTTGATCGAGGGGGTCTTGCGGGCGGTTGCGATCAGAGCCTGCATGATGGCGTAGCCGGCGCGGTCGCCGGCAACCTTCACGACGCGGCGGGCGGTGTGGGCGGCTTCGCGGGAGAGCACGAAGTGGCCGTCGAGGTCGCGGTCGAAGGGGACGCCGTAGGTGAGGAGATCGCGGATGCGGTCGGGGGCTTCGGCGGCGATCGCATTGGCGACGGCGGTATCGACGATGCCGTCGCCGGCGGCAATGGTGTCGCGGGCGTGGGCTTCGGGCGTGTCGGCTTCGCCAACGGCTGCGGCGATCCCGCCCTGCGCCCAGGACGAGGAGGCGCCTTCGCCGAGTTCCTTGGCCGCGATCACGGTGACCGGCCGGGGGCTCAGTTTGAGCGCGCAGAAGAGCCCGGCAAGGCCGGCACCGACGATGATGATGTCGTTTTCGTTATCGCTCACGGTTGTTTTCTCGATTTCGCTCGCGGCTGTTCCGGCCCTGCGGGGGCGCGCCGAAGGCGCGGGTCGCTGTCGCTCCCGGACATTTTGTTTTCGCTCACGGTGCTGTTCCTCGCTGCGCTCGGGCACCTGCGCGGGCGCGGGCCAATGGCCCGGGTCGCGTTGCTCCCGGACGGGTGCCCTGCGCCGGTGCGGGGCGGCGCGATGCGCCCGGACGGGTGCTCCAGGCAGAGGCGGGCGGCTGATCGGGTGGGGTTGCCGAAATGGGCAGTGGCCAGGGCAAGGTGTTGCCCTCCGATGGTGAAAAGAGAAACGGCGGAGGCCGGGGCCTCCGCCGTGGTGTCCGGCAAGGAGCCGGTGGCGTTAGTGGGTCAGGTTGACCATGCGCTCGACGGCGCGGCGGGCCTTGTCGGCGACCGCTGGGTCGACGGTGACCTCGTGCTGCATGTAGAGCAGGCTGTCGAGAATGTTCTCGAGCGAGATCCGCTTCATGTGCGGGCACAGGTTGCACGGCTTGACGAATTCGACGTTGGGCACTTCGGCCGAGACGTTCGAGGCCATCGAGCATTCGGTTACCAGCACCACCTTCGGCGGACGGTTGTCCTTGACGAAGTCGATCATGGCAGCCGTCGAGCCGGTGAAGTCGGCGGCCTCAATCACATCGGGCGGGCACTCGGGGTGCGCGATGATCTTGATCGAGGGATCGGCGGCGCGGTAGGCCTCGAGTTCTGCGCCCGTGAAGCGTTCGTGGACTTCGCAGCGGCCCTTCCAGGCGATGATCTCGACATCGGTCTGGGTCTGGACGTACTTGGCGAGGTACTCATCGGGGATGAGGAGGACACGCGGCACACCGAGGCTTTCGACGACCTTTACAGCGTTCGCCGAGGTGCAGCAGATGTCGGATTCAGCCTTCACGTCGGCGCTGGTGTTCACATAGGTGACGACCGGCACGCCGGGGTAGGCTTCGCGCAGCGCACGCACATCCGCACCCGTGATCGAGGAGGCCAGCGAGCAGCCGGCTTCAAGATCGGGGATGAGCACGGTCTTTTCCGGGCTCATGAGCTTGGATGTCTCGGCCATGAAGTGAACGCCGGCCTGGACGATGACGTCGGCGTCCGTCTTGGCGGCTTCCTTGGCGAGCTGGAGGCTGTCGCCGCGGATGTCGCCGACGCAGTGGAAGATTTCCGGCGTCATGTAGTTGTGCGCCAGGATCGCGGCGTTGCGCTCTTTCTTGAGCGTGTTGATCGCCTTGATGATCGGCGCGAACTGCGGCCACTCCAAAGGCGTCACAACGTGCTTCACCTTCTCATAGAGCGGCGCCATTTCTGCGGCGAGTTCGGGCGTGAAGTCGGGCACCACGTCCGCGCGGGTGCGCGCTGGCCGTACGGCCGTCACACCGATTTCTTGCGTCATTGACATGATTTAGTCTCCTTCCCGTGAGTAATGCTCTATTTGAGCATTATTGAGGCATAAGGCTACGTTTCGATTGTGGCAGCTTTATGCTCCGATTGAGTAT
This sequence comes from uncultured Alphaproteobacteria bacterium, assembly GCA_963696075.1. GTDB lineage: Bacteria > Pseudomonadota > Alphaproteobacteria > Rhizobiales > Hyphomicrobiaceae > CAJQQK01. Next base: position 233,507 of record CAVOJD010000015.1, read on the forward strand.
TGCTTCGTTGCTTAGATAATGGGCTGTTGAGGGCGCCTTTGCAAGGTGCGTGACGGTTCAATGTCGGCATTGCCGCTATGCAGTACGTGCACGGCGTGGTCGTCTCGTCGTGGGACCTGATGCGCCGACAAGGCGTTGATTTGACCGTCTAAGTGGTTGTTTTTAGGTTTTTTTCTTGCGCGTAACGCTGGGCCGCCCACGCGCTGGCGGGCGGCGGCCCAGCGTTCGTTTTTTGTCAGCTGCGACCCAAATTGACGCGTACGCCGGGGGCCGGGCGTTCGAGCAGGACTTCGCGGCGGAAGCGATAGAGACGGGCGGGGCGGCCGCCGGTCTTGACGCGGACTTCGCCGGTCGCCTCGACGAGACCTGCGCTTTCCACCAGACGTCGGAAATTCTGCTTGTGCAGGTGGGGCCCGAGGATCGCTTCGACTGTCTTCTGCAACTCGAACAACGTGAACTCATTTGGCATGAGCTCGAACACGACCGGGCGATATTTGATCTTGGCCCGGATGCGGCCGATGGCGGTTGCGAGGATGCGGCGATGGTCGAAGCGCAGAGCCTGGCCGAGTGCGGGATGGCTGTCCCACTCACGCGCTGCGCTGCGGCCATCGCGGCGGGCTTCGTCGATGAGGCCTGCTTCGTAAAGCAGTTCATAGCGCTCGAGCACTTTTTCCTCATCCCACGAGCCACCGAACATGCCAAAGACCATGCGCAAGCGCTCCTTGCGCTGGGTTGGCCGGCTTGGGGAGGCTGCGACGTCGTCGCGTTCGGACCACTGCTCGAGGAGCGGTTCGATGACCTCGCTCAGGATGTCCGGTTTGCCGTTACGCCAGTCCTCCCAGGGGAAGAAATCGTACCAGCTGCGCCAGCGGGCGGCGGCGACCTCCTCGTCAAGCTCGCTTGAGCGCAGGAGGGCGAGGTAGCCGATCGAGACAACATGTGGACCGGTATCGTCGGGGCCGGCATGGCGGCCCCGGTCAGCGAAGGTGTAGAGTTGTTCGGCATAGCCAAGATCGAGACCGGTCTGTTCGTTGACCCAGTCGCGCAATCCCCCGTCGAGCGTGCGGTGATCGCGGGGCGTGAAGGGGCCGAACGGAAGCGCCGCACTGGGCGTGCGGACCTCGTCGGCCAGTTTTGGGTTTTGTTCCCCCCTGACAGTCAGGACTTCCGGCTGGTCGTCCCTGACAGTGATGATCGCGGCACTGAGCCCGATCTCTACGGCTGCATAATCCGGGCGCATATGAATCCCCTCAACGCTCCCGGTCTCGCCCGCGAATTGCGGGGCAAGTCCCTCAAGTTCCATCGTCATCGCTTCTCTCCAAACGCGATTGATGCGGGGAGAAGGTACTTTGGAAAGTGGCGATTTTCAGAACAATTGATTTTTGAGAACGTATAAGGCTGTTGCTGATTCGCTTCGAAGCTACTGAATTATCATGCAGATTCGAATTCGCTCGGTATCGAGAAGAGTTCCGCTTCAAGCGTGGCAATTGCCGGCGTCAAGGCTTCAATTGCGGCAATCATGCGGCCGCCGCGTGAGAGCAGTTTGTCAGCGTGGCGCACCATGAGCAGGTTCGGATTTGCGGTCTTCGACGCATGGCGCATGCGGTCTGCAATCAGGTGTTCGTCCGCGTCGTTACTGAGCGCACAGGCGGTGATGAAGGCGGCGGCCGACGACCGGCTGATGCCTGCAAGGCAATGGACGACGAGGGGACCGTCACGGTTCCAGTGCCGGGCGAAGTCGATCAGGCTCGCGATGTGATTCGGTTCCGGGTGGATCAGGTCTTTGTGCGGCGCGGTGATGTCGTTGATGACGAGCTTGAAGTGGTTTTCAGGCCGGACGCCGCGGGGCGTCTCGGGGATCGACCACGGATTGATGGCGGTCACGACATAGCGGGCCCCGGTGTCTGTCACCGTTTGCTGGAGCCGGGCGAGCGGGCATACGTAGATTGTGGTCATCGTTCCGGGTGCGTCGTTGTGCGTGTCGGTCGGGCGGTAACGCAGGGGCGCGGTCAGGCCGGCCCAGCCCAAGGAGATTTCATCGACTCAAGCCAACGCAACTCACATCCTGGATACCTCGGAGCGGGCGATCAGTCACCCAGATTTGCTTCAAGATCCTTAAAGCGTGACAGAAATGCCTGCTGGGCGGTGTCGGTCGCAACGGGGGCGAGGCTCGAAAGGCTGCGGGTCAGCTCGGCCGGCAGGTTGTCGGGGCGGGTGAAATAGGTGCGGCCTTCGGCTTCGGTGAAGCCTGCAAGGCGGGTTGCCTCGAAAAAGGCCGCGATGCCGTCGGCGTGTTTGATCCGTTCGGCGACGCCGGGCGGCGGGGTGGGAGCGAGGCCGAAGCGGAGGTGGACGGCCTCGAGGAGGCGGATTTCGAACGCCTTGTAGTCGAGGCCGAGGGCTGCCTTGAAGGGCGAGATCAGGTCGCCGACGACGTACTCGGCGGAATCGTGAAGCAGGGCCGCGAGGCGCTCGCGAGGCCCCCAGGCGGGGTTCAGGGTGGCGGCGATTTCCTCGACGATGATGGAGTGCTGGGCGACGGAAAAGGCATGTTGGCCCAGCGTCTGGCCGTTCCAGCGGGCGACGCGGGCGAGGCCGTGGGCGATATCCTCGATCTCGATGTCGAGGGGGGAGGGGTCGAGCAGGTCGAGGCGGCGGCCGGAGAGCATGCGTTGCCAGGCGCGCGGCTTCTTATTTGAGGGAGGGGGCATGGGAGGGTTCAGGTTTAAGGGTTCAGGGTTCAGGGGTGAACGTGAGGGTGCGTTGGAGGTGGGCGCAGGGGGCGTGGCGGGGGCAGGTGACGAGGTGGTCGTTGACGAGGCCGCTGGCCTGCATGAAGGCGTAGACCGTGGTGGGGCCAACGAAGCGGAAGCCTGATTTCTTGAGCGCCTTGGAGATCTTTTTTGACAGTTCGGTCTCGGCGGGGACGTCGGCGAAGGTTTTACGTTCGTGGATCAGGGGGCGGCCGTCGAGGTGGTCCCAGATGAAGGTGGCAAGCGATTGTTGCTCGGCGAGCGCGAGGTAGGCGCGGGCGTTGGTGATGGTGGCTTCGATCTTGGCGCGGTTGCGCACGATGCCGGCATCACCCATCAGGCGGGCGACATCCTTGTCGGAGAAGCGGGCGATGCGTTCGGCATCGAAGTTCTTGAAGGCGCGGCGGAAGTTGTCGCGCTTCTTGAGGATGGTGAGCCAGGAGAGGCCGGCCTGGAAGCCTTCGAGGCAGAGCTTTTCGAAAAGGTCGCGGTCGGCGGTTTTGGGTACGCCCCATTCCTCGTCGTGATAGCGGGCGTATTCGGGATCATCGATGCCGGGCCAGGGGCAGCGGTCGATCTTGGCGGTGGCTTTTGCGGTCATGGCGCTATCCGGTCGGCTTGCCGGTTGCGGGGTCGAGGTGGAGCCAATCGGGGAAGTCGAGGTCGAGGGTGGCTCGGCCGGCGGTGAGGGGGGTGCCGGCCTTCAGTGCTTCGCCGGCGCGGTCGAGGCGCAGGAGGGCGATGGCGGTGGTGCCCGATGTCGAGCCGATGGCGCCGATGGTTGCTTCGCCAGCCGTGATCTCGGTGCCGGCGGCGACGGGTTCGCTGAGCTTGACGCGGACGGTGCGTTTGCGGGCGGTGCCGCGATGCTGCATGCGGGAGACGACCTCCTGGCCGATGAAGCAGCCTTTCTTGAAGTCGACGCTTTTGAGCTGGTCGAACAGGGCTTCATGGGGGAAGGCGTCGCCGAGGGCGTAGTCGGCGCCGGCTGAGGGGATGCCAAGGGCGATGCGGTGGGCCTCATAGGCTGCTTGATCGACGGTGTCGGCCGGGATCTCGGCGAGGCGGGCGATGGGGAGGATCAGGCGGAGGCCGAGATCGGCGTTGCGCGGGTCAGGGGCTGAGATGACACCGCCGGGCGGAGCGGCGCCGGCCGGCCACAGCGCTGCGACGAGGAGGTCGTCTGACTTGTCGGTGAAGGTGACGTTGGCGCGGAGGCGATAGAAGGAGAGGCGCTTGATGAGGTCGGCTGCGGCGCTTTTCGCGACATCGATGAGGAAGCCGGTGGCGGTGCGAAAGAGGAAGAAATCGAACAGGATCTTGCCCTGGGGGGAGAGCAGGGCGGTGTGGATGGCGCCGGTCGGCTCGAGGCGGTCGAGCGAGTTCGTCACCAGCCCGTCAAGCAGGGTTTCGGCATCGGCGCCGGTGACGTCGATGACGCCGCGGTCGGCGAGCGGGGCAAGGCTGGGGGTCATGATACCTCGTTGGGGGCTCGGTCAGCAGACGCGTTGAGATGCGTGAGCGTTAACCTATGGTGCCTCGGACGCGGATGCCAGGGGCAGGCGATGTGGTTTGTGGGGACGGCCTTGTCGGCGTCGGGCCGGGTCATGTAAAGGAGGCGCTGCAGGAATTTGTGCGCTGCGGCACGGCGTTCGGGCTTACAGCCTGACGATTTGGTGGTCGGTCGCGGCGGGAAGGAAGCGGTTATGGTCGAGGATGGCGGGCGAGGCGTGCCGCGCGGGTACACGTTCGAAGAGATCCAGCTTGGCATGAACGCCAGCGTCGAGAACACGGTGAGTGACGCGGATATCCGGTCGTTCGCGGACGTGAGCGGTGACTGCAACCCGGTTCATCTGGACGCTGAATTTGCGCGGGGAACGCCGTTCGGGGACCGGATCAGCCACGGGATGCTGACGGCGAGTTATATTTCGGCGGTGTTTGGGATGCACCTGCCGGGGCCGGGTGCGATCTACGTGACGCAGACGCTGAACTTCAAGCGGCCGGTGTGGATTGGCGATGTGATCCGCACAACGGTAACGGTGGCGGAAATGTTTCCGGTGAAGCGGCGCGTCCGGTTCGAGTGCGTTTGCCGGAACGGCGAGGACAAGGTTGTGCTCGAAGGTGAGGCGATGTTGATGATACCGGGACGTGATCCGGCATGAAGGTTTTCGAAGATGTCGGACGGGTGCCGGAGGCGTTTGCCGGCGCGACGTTGGCGCTGGGCAATTTCGACGGCGTCCATCGCGGCCATCAAAAGGTGATCGGGGCGGCGATCGACGCGGCGCGGGCGGCGGGGCGGCCAGCGGGCGTGATGACGTTTGATCCGCATCCGCGGCGTTTCTTCCAACCCAATGCGGCGATGTTCACGCTGACGCCCAGGGCGCAGAAACTGAAACTGATCGAGGCGCTGGGCGCAGACTTCACCAGCGTGCTGGCGTTCGATGCCGCACTTGCCGGGCTGTCGGGCGAGGCGTTCGTGCGTGAGGTGCTGGCGGAACGGTGGCAGGTCGGCCATGTCGTGGTCGGCTATAATTTCTTCTTCGGCAAGGGGCGAAGCGGGTCGCCGCAATTGCTCGCCGACATCGGGGCGGAGGCTGGCTTCGATGTGACGGTGATCGCGCCGGCATCCGATGAGGGGGAAGTGTTTTCATCGAGCGCGGTGCGCGACAATCTTCGCACGGGGGATGTGCGCGGGGCGGCTGATATTCTCGGCTACTGGTGGACAGTGCGGGGCACGGTCGAGAGTGGCGCCGGGATCGGGACCGGGATCGGCTATCCAACCGCCAATGTGATGCTGGAGCCCGGACAGGACCTGCATCACGGGATCTATGCCGTGCGGGTTGGTTATGGCGGGCGGGTGTTTGATGCGGCGGGCTATCTCGGGCGGCGGCCGACGTTCGACAATGGCGAAGCGAAGCTCGAGGTCTATCTGTTCGATTTCGATGACGATCTTTACGGGAAAGAGATCGCGGTCGAGTTGATTGCGTTCATTCGTCCGGATCAGGCGTTCGAGAGTCCGGAGGCGTTGGTCAAGCAGATGGATGCGGATTGCGCGGAGGCGTTGCGGATCCTCGCCGAGGTCAACGCCAACGATCCGATGGAGGCGTTCCAGATCGGCCGCGCGCATGGGGCGACGCGGACGGGGTGAGGGTGGTGGTTGGTGAGCTTGCTGCACGGTGTCATCCCGGGCGCAGTGCAGCGAAGATCCGGGACCCAGTGCCGGAACCACTGGCACAGGCGGTTGTCGCCCTGGGTCCCGGCTCTCCCTCTGGTCGGCCGGGATGACACCCTGGGGGAGGCGGGGCCAATCAGGGTCGCGGGGGCCGAATTCTGGGGCCTTGCGGGGCTGATGGCTTTCCTATTGGCGCGGCGGTTGGTAGTAAGCGCGTCTGGAATCACAGTGTTGCAGCAACTTTAGCAAAATTCATTCGAGGCGGAACATGCCACAGGACAAGAGCGGAGCGCCCGACGCGCGGGACTGGAGCGAGACGCTCTTTCTGCCGAAGACCGATTTTCCGATGCGGGCGGGGCTGCCGAAGCGTGAGCCGGAGTTTCTGGCGCGGTGGGCGGAAATCGACCTCTACAAGAGAGCTGCGCGAGGCGGGCAGGGGCCGGGCGAAGTTCGTGCTGCATGATGGGCCGCCCTACGCCAACGGCAACATTCATATCGGCACCGGCATGAACAAGGTGCTGAAGGATCTGGTCGTCAAATCGCAGCAGATGCTGGGGCATGATTCCAATTACGTGCCGGGCTGGGACTGTCACGGGCTGCCGATCGAATGGAAGATCGAGGAGCAGTACCGGGCGAAGGGGCGCGAGAAGCCTGATTTTTCAGACCGCGATGCGATGCGGGCGTTTCGCCAGGAGTGCCGCGAATTCGCCGAGCACTGGCTCGATGTGCAGCGGGAAGAATTCAAGCGGCTGGGCGTGATCGGCGACTGGGACGATCCCTATCAGACGATGGCCTACAAGGCGGAAGCTGCGATCGCGAATGAACTGATGAAGTTCGCGCGCTCGGGGCTTTTGTACCGTGGTTCGAAGCCGGTGATGTGGTCGGTGGTCGAGCAGACGGCGCTGGCGGAGGCGGAGGTCGAGTATCACGACTATGAGAGTGATACGATTTTTGTGAAGTTTCCGGTGGTTGAGTCGCGGCAAAGCAGATGGTGCGCGATGGGCACGACAGTCGCTTGTCGACGCTGGGAATCTCGTTGAAGGCGCGTCCGTCGTCATCTGGACGACGACGCCGTGGACGATCCCGGGCAACCGGGCGATCTCGTATTCGAACAAGCTGTCGTATGGCCTCTTTGAGGTGACCGAGGCGGCGGACGACAACTGGGCCAAGGTTGGTGACAAGCTGGTGCTGGCCGATGCGCTTGCCGAGAGCGTCATGAAGGCGGCGCGGGTCGAGGGGTACGAGCGGCGGGCAGATGTTGGTGCAGACATGCTTGCCGGCGTGACGTGCGCACATCCGTTCCGGGATGCGGGCCTTGGGGGCTATGCGTTCGATATCCCGTTGCTCGATGGTGATCACGTCACGGACGAGGCAGGCACCGGGTTCGTGCACACCGCGCCTGGGCATGGCCGGGAAGATTTCGAGATCTGGATGGAGTACGGCCGGAAGCTTGCCGATCGCGGCATCGACACGGCGATCCCGTTCACGGTGGCGGCGGACGGCACGTTCACGGCCGATGCGCCGGGCTTTGAAGGGGCGGCGGTCATCACCGACAAGGGCAAGAAGGGTGATGCGAACAAGAAGGTGATTGACGCCTTGGTTCAGGCCAATGCGCTGATCGCGCGCGGGCGCCTCAAGCATCAGTATCCGCACTCGTGGCGGTCCAAGAAGCCGGTGATCTTTCGCAATACGCCGCAGTGGTTTGTCTACATGGACAAGCGCTTCGAGACGGATCAAGTGACGGGCAACGCAACGCTGCGGGATCTCGCGCTGAAGGCGATCGAGGAGACGCAATTCGTGCCGGCGGCGGGGCAGAACCGGCTGCGCGGCATGATCGAGACGCGGCCCGACTGGGTGCTCTCGCGCCAGCGTGCGTGGGGGGTGCCGATCACGGTGTTCACCAACGAGGCGGGCGATGTGATCCCGGGGCCGGGGTTTGCGAAATCGGATGAACTCGTCCAGCGGATCGCTGCGGCGATGGCCGAGGAAGGCGCGGATGCGTGGTTCGCAGACGGCGCGAAAGAGCGCTTCCTGGAGGGCATCGTCGATGATCCGAATGGCTGGGAGCAGGTGACGGACATTCTGGATGTGTGGTTCGATTCAGGCTCGACGCACGCGTTCACGCTCGAAGAGGGCCATTGGTTCAACGGCTCGGATGATGCGACGAACCACATCCACCGATCGGTCGATGGCGGCCAGGATACGGTGATGTATCTTGAAGGCTCCGACCAGCATCGCGGCTGGTTCCATTCCTCGCTGCTGGAGAGCTGCGGGACGCGTGGGCGCGCGCCCTACGATATCGTTCTGACCCACGGCTTCGTGCTGGATGAGAAGGGTCAGAAGATGTCGAAGTCGCTCGGCAATACGGTCGCGCCGCAGGACGTCATCCAGCAGAACGGCGCCGATATCCTGAGGCTGTGGACGGCGTCTTCGGATTATTCGGACGATCTTCGGATCGGGGCCGAGATCCTGAAGACGGTGGTCGATACCTATCGCAAGCTCAGGAATTCGCTCAGGTGGATGCTCGGTGCGCTGCATCACTATGATCCGGTGGCGGACAAGGTCGATATCGCGGATATGCCCGAGATCGACCGAGTGATGCTGCACCGCCTCGTCGAACTCGATGGGCAGGTGCGCAAAGCCTATGCGGCGTATGAGTACCGGCGCGTGGTGTCGGTATTGTCGAACTTCATGAACAGCGACCTGTCGGCGTTCTATTTCGACGTGCGCAAGGATGCGCTCTACTGCGAGCCGGTGTCGTCGGTGAAGCGGAAGGCGGCGCTGACAGCGATCTCGGCGATCTTCGATGCGGTGACGGTGTGGCTGGCGCCGATCCTGTCGTTTACGGCGGAAGAAGCGTGGCTGGAACGGTATCCGTCCGAGGGGGGATCGGTGCATCTCCAGACGTTCCCGGAGATCCCGGCCGAGTGGCGCAACGATGAGCTTGCCGCGCGCTTCGAGAAGGTTCTCAAGGTGCGCCGGGTGGTGACGGGGGCGCTCGAGATCGAGCGGCGCGAGAAGCGGATCGGGTCGAGCCTCGAGGCAGCGCCGACGATCTATGTTTCCGACAAGGCACTCTCGGATGCGTTCGAGGGGTTGAGCGTGGCGGAGATCATGATTACGTCCGCGGGCACGATCGTTACCGGACCGGCCCCTGGGGATGCGTTCACGTTGCCGGATGTGGCGGGCGTTGCCGTTGTGCCGGGCCGCGCCGAGGGCAAGAAATGCGCGCGGTCGTGGCGGATTGTCGATGATGTCGGGGCCGATCCCGAGTTTCCAGAGCTTTCGGCGCGGGATGCGGCGGCGGTTCGTGAGTGGGATCAGCGGAACGGCGCTGGCTGAGGCGGCCGTTTCACGCGCGTAACCGGTGCGGCGGGGGCCGCACTGGGGCCGCGCACTGGGTCCACGCACTGGGGCGCACTTGGGCTGGATGGGGGATCAGACACGATGAGCGGTGCAGCGTCACAGATGTTGCCGGGGCGGCAGGTCAAGCTCGGCCTCGGGCTGGCGCTGATCATTTTGATCATCGATCAGGCACACAAGTTCTGGATGATCGAGATCTACGAGATTGCCGAGAAGGGCAGGGTCGTGGTCGCGCCGTTCCTGAACCTTGTCTATGTGATCAACAAGGGCATCAGCTACGGGCTTTTCACGCAAAGTGATCAATCCGGACAATACATGCTGTCGGCGTTTGCCGCGGTCGTGAGCCTGGCGCTGGGGATATGGCTTTGGCGGGGGCGGCACAGCCGGGTCTCCGGCATCTCGATCGGGCTGATCATCGGGGGGGCGATTGGCAACGCGATTGACCGGTTGCACCTTGGCGGGGTTGCGGACTTCTTCGATCTTCATGTTTCGGGGTATCACTGGTACGTCTTCAACATTGCTGATGTTGCGATCGTTGCCGGGGTGTTGGGGCTGATGTACGATTCGTTCACTCCGAGTCGGGTCGATGCCGCAAATCGGCCGTAATCCGACGGGCAGCGTAACGGGTAGGGGATTCGACGAACAACCCGATCGACCGGCGCCGTCAGCAGTGACTGGCAGCTTGGTGGGTGAGGGGTTGAGGGCGCGCCGGTTCAACCGGAGCGCGCCGATCGAGGGAGATGGGGCGTTGCGAGCGATGCGACAATTGATTCTGGCCTGCCTGCTGGTTGCCGGTGTCTCGCTTGGCGGGTGTGCTGGCACGGACGTGGAGCTCAAGGGCGGCGTTTTCGATGTGCTGGGCATGAATGACATCGCGGCCAAGCGTGTTGAGCCCAAGATGGCAAACCGGCCGGGGCTCGTTATCCCGCCATCGACGGCGAGCCTGCCGGCACCCGGTTCGCAGCCGCAGCCGCAGGTCGCGGCCAACGGGGAAGCGTTTCCGGTCAACCCGGAAGATGCGAGGCGGACGCAAGCCGCCCAGATAGTCGACCAGCACAAGGCGTTTTGTGACAACGCGCGGCAGCGCTACGAGGCCGGTATCACCCCGTTGCTCGAGAGCAGTCAGTGGGGGACTTGTCATGACTCGGTCCTGCGCAACGTGACGGGACGCGATCTGGCCGGCAAAAAAGCCGTCGGCGCGGAATGACGCCGGCGCGCGGTTTTCCAAGGCGCCCGCGGCTGCGGTGAATTGGGTTCGAACATCCTTTTAAATGGTTTCGGGCGCTTGAACCTTGTTTTCCGGTTGAACCGATGCTTCCGGTTCGTCGTTTCTTAAATGAACGCGTTGTCATTTGACACAGCCGGTCTGGCGACCAACATTCGTGGTCGCGGCGCTCAAGGATAAGTCCTTGGATGACGGTTTGGTATGTGGGCTTGCGGGTCGCTCGTGACTTCCGACAAGTGACCGCCAGTTGCCGTTACCGCCAGAAGATTTCCCTCGAGGAGAACAGGATGACCATGGTTGCTGCTTCGAGACGACGTTTCGGGTTCTCAAGCGTGCCGTTCCGTCTATTCGCCATCGCGCTATCAGGAGTTTTCATGACGCTTGCCGGAGAAGCCGTGACGTCGGCGCCTGCCTCAGCGGAGATCCGCGCGGATTCGTTCAAGCTCGAGAACGGCATGGATGTCGTGGTCATTCCCGACCATCGCGCGCCTGTCGTCACGCACATGGTGTGGTACCGGGTGGGGGCTGCCGATGAGCCGCCGGGCAAATCGGGGATTGCGCATTTCCTTGAGCATCTGATGTTCAAGGCGACGGAGACGATGAAGAGCGGCGAGTTTTCGAAAACCGTGGCGCGTCTCGGCGGACAGGACAATGCGTTTACGAGCCAGGACGTGACGGCGTATTTCCAGCGCATCGCGCGCGACCGGTTGCCAACCGTCATGAAGATGGAAGCCGAGCGCATGACGAAATTGCAGCTCGCGGAGAAAGAAGTTTTCACCGAGCGCGATGTCATCAAGGAAGAGCGGCGGTCGCGGACGGACAACAATCCGCAGTCGATCCTCGGTGAGGAAATGATGGCGGCGCTGTTCAAGTCGCATCCCTATGGCATACCGATCATCGGGTGGATGCACGAGATCGCGCAGCTTGACCGGCAGGATGCGCTCGATTTCTACAAACGCCATTATGCCCCCAACAATGCCATCCTGGTGGTGGCTGGCGACGTGACGGCGGAGGAAGTCCGCAAGCTGACAGCGGATACCTATGGCGTCATTCCGAGGAATGACAAGGTGGCGGCCTACAAGCGGCCGACGGAGCCGCCGGCCAATGCAGCGCGCCGTCTGGAACTGGTCGATGCGCGGGCCGGTGAGCCGATCTTTCAGCGTCAATACCTGGCGCCGAGCTATGTGAGCGCGAAGCCGGGCGAAGCCGAAGCGCTCGACCTGTTGTTGAAGATCGTCGCCAGTGGATCGACCAGCCGGCTCTATCGCGAACTGGTCGTGAAGGAGAAGCTGGCGTCGTCGGTCAGCGGTTATTATGCGGGTCACGGCAAGGAATACGGACGGATCCTGATCTATGGCGTGCCGAGCCGTGATCACACGCTCGAAGCGCTTGAGGCTGGCATCGACAAGGTGATTGGCGACATCATCGAGAACGGCGTGACGGAGGTGGAACTGGCGCGGGCGAAACGCGTGTTCATTGCCGACTACGTCTACGAGAGCGACAACCAGTCATCGCTTGCGCGCCGGTATGGGTTCGGTCTCGTCGTCGGGCAGACGATTGAAGACATCGAAACGTGGCCCGACAAGATCCGCAAGGTGACACTCGACGACCTGAAGCAGGTTGCCGCCAAGTATTTCGACATCAAAGCCAGTGTGACGGGCTATCTCAGGCCGGAGGCTGTTTCGCAGTCGGCTCAGAAAGTCGAAGGGAAACGCTCGTGAGCACAAACAGTCTGCGTGCCGGCCAGTTGGTCGCCGGCGGTGACGCGCCGGGCCTCCTTCGGGGGCTTTCGCGTCGGATAGGTTCTGTTGCAGTGATGGTTGCCGGCGTTTTCATCATGGCGGCTTTTGCGGCAGGCGGCGTGGTTCAAGCGGCGGACGATGGCAAACTCGAAAAGAAAAAGATGAATATTCAGGAAGTCACCAGCCCGGGCGGCATCAAGGCATGGCTGGTTGAGGAGCACAGCGTGCCGCTGGTTGCGATACGGTTCGCCTTCGAGGGCGGCACGGCGCAGGACCCGGACGGCAAGCCGGGTGTGGCCAATTTCCTGACGGCGATGCTTGATGAAGGCGCTGGCGACCTCGAGTCCTCGGCGTTTCAGGAGCGCATGGAAGACCTCGCAATGCGCATGAGCTTTTCGGAAGGCCGCGACACGTTCTATGGCTCGTTCCAGACGCTCAGTGACAACCGCGACGAGACGATCGAGCTTTTGCGGCTGGCGGTAACCGAGCCGCGGTTCGACGAGACGGCGCTGGAGCGGATCCGCAAGCAATTGATCGCGGGCCTTGCGTTTGCCGCCAAGAACCCGACGCGCGTTGCCGGCCGGCTGTGGGCGGAGACGGCGTTTCAGGGGCACCCGTACGGGCGGCCGTCGAATGGGACGCCGGAGAGCGTTGCTGCGATCACGGCCGATGATCTGAGAGCCTATACCAAGCGTGTCTTCGCGCAGGAAAACCTGCATGTGGCGGTGGTTGGCGACATCACGGCGGACGAGCTTGGCCGGGTGCTCGACCGTGTGTTTGGGAACTTGCCAAAATCGCCTGACCTCAAGGTGATTCCGGAGGCGGAACTCGCCGGCGGGACGCTCAAGATCAATGAGATGCCGGTGCCGCAGTCGGTTGCGGTGTTCGGGCTGCCGGGACTGAAGCGGGACGATCCGGACTTCATTGCTGCCTACGTGATGAACCATGTCCTCGGCGGGGGCGGGTTCAGCTCGCGGCTGATGGAGGAAGTGCGCGAGAAGCGCGGACTTGCCTACTCGGTCTACAGTTACATGCAATCATTCGACCATGGGGCCATTCTCGCGGGGCAGGTTGCAACGAAGAACTCGGCGTTGGCGCAATCGCTGGATGTCATTCGGGCGGAGATCAGCCAGATTGCGGCGAAGGGGGTTTCGCAAGAGGACCTCGATAACGCGCAGAGCTATCTCACGGGATCCTACGCGCTGAGGTTTGACACGAGTTCGAAAATCGCCAGCCAATTGCTTGCAATACAACTCGAGGGCCTCGGCATTGATTACGTTAACCGGCGGAATGCATTGATTGATGCCGTGACGCTGGATGATGTGAAACGTGTCGCCGAGCGGCTGATGAAGCCGGAGCGGCTGATCATTGCGATCGCGGGGCAGCCCGAGGGCATTGCGGCACACCAATAATTACAAGCAGACCAAACCGAGACCCAAGTTCCATGACAGATGCACCCTTGATGACGTCGCGCGTCAAAGCCGGCGGCCGCGTTCTTTTCGAGCAACGGATCGAGGGGTGCTTCAAGGGCGCGATTGGTGAGGGCGGGCTCGACGACGGCGGGTTTGCCCGTGTCATCGAGACTGCGCGCGGCGCGTTCGACAAGCTCAAGGCGCTCAGGGCCGATGGCGGTCTGGGGCTGCTTGGTGTTGGCGACACGATCGAGGCGGTGTCGGCGGAGGTCAATGACGCCTATGCGCGGTTGGCGCAGGGGGCGGCCAAGATCGTGTTTTTCGGGACGGGCGGTTCCGGTCTCGGCGGGCAGACGCTGGCGCAGTTCGGTGGCTGGTCGATCCCCGGGGTGAGCGCGCTTGGCGATGAGGGCGGGCGGAGCGAGAACCGTCCCATGACGCGGTTCTACGACAACCTCGATCCCTTCACGATGGAAGCAGCGCTCGGGCGAATGGACCTGGAGCGGACGCGGTTCGTGGTGACGTCGAAATCAGGCGGCACGCCTGAGACGTTGTCGCAGGCGCTGGCCGCGATCGGGGCGGTGCGCAAGGCGGGGCTCGAGGCGAAGATCCCGGAACTGTTCCTTGGGATCACGGAGCCGCGCAAGGTGGGGGCGAAAAACGGCCTGCGCGATCTGCTTGAGAGCTTCGGGGTGACATGCCTTGATCACCACACCGGCATCGGCGGGCGGTTTGCGGTGCTCACTAACGTCGGGCTGTTGCCGGGCAAGACGCGGGGCGCTGATCCGGCGCGGGTTCTTGCCGGCGCCAAGGCGGTGATCGATGAACTCGAGCAAAGCGCGGACGGGTCGGATTTTGCGCCTCTGGTGGCGGCTGCGCTGGCGGTCGAGCTTGCCAATCAGCGCGGGATCAAAGTGCAGGTCATGATGCCTTATGCCGACCGGCTGGGGCGGCTTGGCGATTGGTACGTGCAGCTTTGGGCGGAGAGCCTTGGCAAGGATGGCAAGGGGACGACGCCGCTTGGCTGCCTCGGTCCGCTGGATCAGCACAGCCAGCTGCAGTTGTTCATGGATGGGCCGAAGGAGCATTATCTGACGTTCGTGCGCCAGCCGATGGCAGGGATGGGGCCGAGGATTGACGCGGAGCTTGCCAAGCGCGCGGGCATCGATGTGCTTGCCGACAAGACGATCGGCGATCTGGTCGGTGCGCAGAGCCACGCGGTGCCGCAGGCGCTGATGCAGGCCGGGCGACCAGTGAGGATATTCGAGCTGCCAGGCCTTGACGAAGAGGTCATGGGCGCATTGCTTATGCATTTCATGCTCGAGACGATTCTCGCGGGCTGGCTGTTCGGCGTCGACCCGTTCGATCAGCCGGCGGTGGAACTCGGCAAGGTGCTGACGCGGCAGCGGCTGAGCGGTGAGATCTGATTTGGGACGGTAACGGCGTTCTTGGTGTTGCGTAGCCCCGGCCGTTGAGCGGTGCGTCTTGAAAAGGCGGAGGGTTACGTTGGCAATCCGACAGTTGAGGCCTGAGACGATCAACCGGATCGCGGCCGGCGAGGTAATCGAGCGTCCGGCGAGCGTGGTCAAGGAACTCGTCGAGAACGCGATCGATGCGGGTGCCGACTGGATCGAGGTGGTTGCTGCCGGCGGCGGCATATCGCTGATCCGGGTGAGCGACAACGGGTCGGGCATGGACGAGGCGGACCTCGCGCTTGCGATCGAGCGGCACGCCACCTCCAAACTCAGCGATGACGACCTGTTCGATATCCGCTGCCTCGGCTTTCGCGGTGAGGCGCTGCCCTCGATCGGTTCGATCGCGTGGCTGTCGATTGCTTCGCGCTCCAAGGCGAGCGGGCGGGCGCACGAGATCATCGTCGATCGCGGCGCGCGCGGCGAGATCCGGCCGGCGGCGGTGGACCAGGGCACGCGGGTTGAAGTGCGGGAACTGTTCTCGGCGACGCCGGCGCGGCTCAAGTTCCTGAAGTCGGAGCGGGCGGAGAACATGGCGATCGCGGATGTCGTCAAGCGACTCGCGATGGCGCATCCCGAAGTCGAGATGACGCTTGCGACGGGCGAGCGCACGGGGCTTCGGTTCCAGCGGGTGACGCGGGACCGTGACGGGCTGTTGAAGCGGCTCTCCAAGATCATGGGCCGCGATTTCCTGAGCGATGCGCGGGCTGTCGAGGCGGTGCGCGACGATGTCGAGGTGACCGGGTTCATCGGACTGCCGACGCTGAACCGGGGCGATCAGACGTTGCAGTTCCTGTTCGTCAACGGGCGGCCGGTGCGCGACAAGGTGCTGGTTGGGGCGGTCAGGGCGGCGTACGGGGATTTTCTGCCGAAGGGGCGGCATCCGTTGGCGGCACTGTTTCTCAAACTCGATCCGCGGGACGTCGACGTCAACGTGCATCCGACGAAGGCGGAAGTTCGGTTTCGCGATGCGGGCCGGGTGAGGGGGCTGATCATCTCGGCGCTGCGGCACACGCTGGAGGAGGCGGGGCATCTGGCGAGTGCGGGCGGGGGGCGCAGCGCGGTCGATCTTGCATTCGTTTTTGCAGCCGGCGCGGGGGCTGGCAGCGGAGCGGGGCATGCGCCGATGCCGCACGGGGGACCGGCTGGGGGATGGGCTGCTGGATGGTCTGGGCCGTCGCGGCCGATGCACATCGCGCCGGGGCTGGCGGAGGCATCGCAGGCGCCGTTCGATGCGGTCTCAGGCTATAGCGGGCGGGTCGAGGCTGTTGGCGACTTGCCGGCTGGCCCGGAGGCGGCCCCTGAGATGGGGGACAGCCAGCCGCTGGGTGCGGTCAGGGCGCAAGTGCATGAGAACTACATCATTGCCCAGACGCCGCAGTCGATCGTGATCGTCGACCAGCATGCGGCCCACGAGCGGCTCGTCTATCAGCGCATGAAGGCGATGCTGGAGGCGGGGGGTGTTGCCCGGCAAGGGGTGCTGATCCCGGAGATCGTGGCGCTCGATGACGATGAGATCGCGCTGATCGAGGACGCGCGCGAGGAGCTTGAGCAATTGGGGCTGGTGATCGAGCGGTTCGGGGTCGATGCCGTTGCGGTCCGCGAGACGCCGGCGCTGTTGGGCCAGGCGGATATCGCGGGCCTTGTGAAGGATCTTGCAGGCGAGTTGCGCGAAGCGGGCGTGTCGGGCCTGTTGAAGGAGCGGCTGGAGGCCGTGTGCTCGACGATGGCGTGTCACGGCTCGGTGCGATCGGGGCGCCGGCTGACGGGGCAGGAGATGGATGCGTTGTTGCGCGAGATGGAGCGCACGCCGGGATCGGGGCAGTGCAATCACGGGCGGCCGACGTACATCGAGTTGAAGCTCGGGGATATTGAACGGCTGTTTCACAGGCGGTGAAGGCGCGGCTGGGGCGCCGGGCTCTTGGCGGATATCGATCCGTTCAGCAGGCTGACAATGGTCGCGTCACGATGGATCGACTGAGAAGAAGCGTTTTGCAGGGTTTTCGCGCCAGCCGACAGCAGCCAGCACCATTTGCAGCCGACGTACCCCGTCGGGATGTTGCATCGCGGCGGGTCGATTTTGCAATGCAGCATGGTAAGGTGTATGTCGTTACCTCAAACACCTGATTCCCCTCAATATGGATACATGCTTCGTGGCAAAGTCGATGCTTGCGATGTTCGCCGACGTTATTGATCGGGCCAACCGCAAGACGGCGCAGGGCGCCGATTTCACCCTGGACAGGATCAAGATCGAGGTGTTGGCGGGCCTGACCGTGGCACTGGCGCTGGTGCCGGAGGCGGTGGCGTTCGCCTTCGTTGCAGGCGTGCATCCGCTGGTCGGGCTCTATGCTGCGTTCATCGTCGGGCTGATCACGGCGGTGATCGGTGGCCGGCCGGGCATGATTTCAGGCGCGACGGGGGCGCTGGCGGTCGTGATGGTGTCGCTGGTTGCCAAACACGGGGTTGAATATCTCTTCGCCACCGTTGTGTTGATGGGCATCATGCAGGTGGCGGCTGGGGTGTTCAGGCTTGGCAAATTCATGCGGCTGGTGCCGCATCCCGTGATGCTGGGTTTCGTCAACGGGCTCGCGATCGTGATCTTCATGGCGCAGTTGACGCAGTTCCAGGTCGCCGGTGCTGACGGGGACAAGGTCTGGATGAGTGGTTGGCCGCTCGTTGTCATGCTGGCGCTGGTCGTTTTGACGATGGCGATCATTCACTTCATCCCGAAAGTGACGAATGCGATCCCGGCGCCGCTGGCGGGCATCGGGCTGGTGGCGGCGCTGGTGATCCTGTTCGGCATCGACGTGCCGCGGGTCGGTGATCTGGCCTCGATCAAGGGCGGACTGCCGACGCTCCATATTCCGATGGTGCCGCTCAATCTCGAAACGCTCGAGATCATCTTCCCCTACGCGCTGATCCTGGCGGCGATCGGGTTGATCGAGAGCCTGCTGACGTTGAACCTCGTCGGCGAGATCACGGAGAAGCGGGGGGGCGCCTCGCAGGAGTGCATCGCGCAGGGCGTTGCCAACACGGTGACCGGCTTCTTCGGGGGGATGGGCGGTTGTGCGATGATCGGTCAGTCCATGATCAACGTGAAGTCGGGCGGGCGGACGCGGTTGTCCGGTATCTCGGCTGCGTTGTTTCTGCTGGTGTTTATCGTTTTTGCTTCAGGCCTGATCGAGCAGATCCCGCTGGCGGCGCTGGTCGGTGTGATGATGATGGTGGTGATCGGCACGTTTGCCTGGCAGAGCCTGACGATCCTTGGGCGGATTCCGCTGACGGACGCGCTGGTCATGATCCTGGTGACGATCGTGACCGTCATCAGTGATCTCGCGATTGCGGTTATCGTTGGCGTGATCGTGTCGGCGCTTTGCTATGCGTGGAACAACGCGACGCGGATCCATGCGCGAACGGAGACGACCGAGGAGGGCGCGAAGCTCTACCAGATCGAGGGGCCGCTGTTCTTCGGTTCGGTTGCAGGCTTCGATGAATTGTTTGATCCGGCGGTTGATCCCGACGTGACGATTGTGGACTTCCTCAACAGCCGCGTGGTGGATCAATCAGCGTTGCAGGCGATCGAGACGCTGGCGGCAAAGTACGAAGCGCGGGGCAAGACGCTGCAGCTCAGGCACTTGTCGCGGGACTGCCATCGCCTGCTCAATCGGGCCGGGCAGTTGATGGTCGATTCAGATGATGATCCCGATTACGGGCTGGCGGTCGACTATTCGATCAAGACGGGCGTGATGGGCGGCGGGCACTAGAGTAATATCCGATCTGACGGAATCGCTTCGCGATCAGCAGATCGGATGAAATTGCTCTAGAATCAATATGATAGAGCATCTTTATCCGACCACTTGACCGCGAAAGCGGTCACGTGTGGTCGGATGATGCTCTAATCGGCTGCGATCCATTTCGCGATGGCGATCTGGGTCTGGCCGTAGCGGCGGTGGTCGATCTCGGTGCAGCCGGGCGGCCATGCAATTTCGACCTTTGCGGATTCTTCGAGGACGATCAGCGCGCCGGTGGCGAGCCAGCCAGCGGTGATGGCAGCGTTGATGGCCTGCTCGCCGAGGCCTTTGCCGTAAGGGGGGTCGGCGAAGACGAGGTTATAGGCCTTGCCGCGGGCCGGCCGGCCGAGGTCGAGGGCGGAACGGCGAAAGAGCGTGGTGACGCCGCCGAGGCCGAGCTTTTCGATATTGGTCTGGATCAGCGCGCGGGCGCTCGCATCGTTCTCGACGAAGACGGCGTGGGCTGCACCGCGCGACAAGGCTTCGATCCCCAAGGCGCCGGTGCCGGCGAAGAGGTCGAGGACCTGGGCGCCATCAAGGTCGAAATCCTCGATGCCGTGGGCAAGGATAT
Organism: uncultured Alphaproteobacteria bacterium; assembly: GCA_963696075.1. Taxonomy (GTDB): domain Bacteria; phylum Pseudomonadota; class Alphaproteobacteria; order Rhizobiales; family Hyphomicrobiaceae; genus CAJQQK01. Next base: position 253,008 of record CAVOJD010000015.1, read on the forward strand.
TGAAGAGCGCTTCGCGTGCGCGGTCCGTGGTCGGGCGGATGCGATCATCCTTCGGGGTGGCGAGTGGACGGCCACGCAAACGGCCTGCGGTAATTCTCATTGTTTCGCTCACGCTGCTGTTCCGGCGGCCTGAGGCCGCCGGGCAGCTCCGCGGGGGCGCGCCAAGGGCGCGGGTCGCGTTGCTCCCCGACGGCTGCGCCGTCGAGTGTTTTTGTATTGTCTCACGCTGCTGTTCCGGCGGCCTGAGGCCGCCGGGCAGCTCCGCGGGGGCGCGCCAAGGGCGCGGGTCGCGTTGCTCCCCGACGGCTGCGCCGTCGAGTGTATTTGTATTGTCTCACGCTGCTGTTCCGGCGGCCTGAGGCCGCCGGGCAGCTCGGCGGGGGCGCGCCAAGGGCGCGGGTCGCGTTGCTCCCCGACGGCTGCGCCGTCGAGTGTATTTGTATTGTCTCACGCTGCTGTTCCGGCGGCTTGAGGCCGCCGGCGGCGAGCCTTTCGGCGCAGGGGGCGCGGCCAAAGGGCGCGGGTCGCGTTGCTCCCCGGGTTCGCAGGCGAACCCGATTGGCGGTGGTGGGTGGCGGTCGCGTTGCTGCCTCAGTTCGCGGGCGGACGCGATTGGTGGGTGGGGTTGTGGCCGTCATGGGTGTGGTTGGTGGCATGGTGTTCGTTCGTGCGGCCTTTACGCGTTACGTCCGGCGCGGTGGTTTGCGGTCGGAGGTGGGGCGCTTGTTCGCAGGCGGTCTCGGTCTGGCGGGCCTGCGCTGGGTTGGTGCGGCGACGGGTTCGTCGTCCGCGGTGAGTTTGAATTGCTCGGCAAGGCGGGGGCCCAACTGGTCAATCAGGGTCTTGCGGCGGACCTGCTCGACGGTGCCGGGTTTCAGGTCGAGGAGCTGGAAGGGGCCGAAGGAGACGCGGATCAGGCGGTTCACGTCGAGTTCGAGGCTTGCGAGGATCTTGCGCACTTCGCGGTTCTTGCCCTCGCGCAGGCCGATCGTCAGCCAGACATTCAGGCCCTGACGGCTGTCGAGGGTGGCTTCGATGGGGCCGTAGTGGATGCCGTCGATGGAGACGCCGTCCTTGAGCTTGTCGAGGTCGGCCTGGGTGATGGTCTTGCCGGGCTGGACGTGGGCGCGGACGCGGTAGCGGCGCAGCCAGCCGGTGGCGGGGAGTTCGAGGAAGCGGGCCAACTCGCCGTCGGTGGTGAGCAGGAGGAGGCCTTCGGTGTTGAAGTCGAGGCGGCCGATCGAGACGACGCGGGGCATGTCGTCGGGGAGGCTCTCGAAGACGGTCGGGCGGCCTTCGGGATCGCGATGGGTGGTGACGAGACCTTTCGGTTTGGCATAGCGCCAGATCATCGTCGGTTCGGCATCGGGCAAGGGGGCGCCGTCGACGAGGATGCGGTCTTTCGGCGTTACGTCGAGGGCGGGGGAGGTGATGGTGTCGCCGTTGACCTTGACGCGGCCGTCCGTGATCCAGCGTTCGGCATCGCGGCGCGAACAAAGGCCCGCGCGGGCCATCGCCTTGGCAATGCGCATGGTCTCGGTGGGGCGGCCGCTTGGGGGACGCGCGGGGCGTCTCGGGCGGGTGTCACGGGGGGCGGCGGCGTGAGGGCTGGTCGGCGACGGCGCCGCGTCCCTGGTGGCGGTGCGTTTGCCGGCGCGCTGAGGTCTGTTTGTGCGGGCCTGCGCTTCATCGCTGTGGCGGCGGCCGGGCTTGGCTTTGCGGCTGGGCCGATTGGGCGGCGTGTCGCTGCGGGAGGCTGCGTTGCGGGGCGTCTTGCCGGAGGCACTGGCGGAGGGCCGGGCTTGAGCCTTTCCTGGGGGCTTGCCATGAGCCTGGTCCGGGGCCTGTCCGGGGGCTGTTCTCGGAGCCGTTCTCGGAGCCGTTCTGGGGGCCTTTCCTGTAGGCCTGCCTTGTGCTGGCGCGGTGCGGCCCTGATGCGGTCGTTTCGGTGTTCTGGGCATCGGGGCAAAATCCGGTTATCGGTGGTGGAGAGCGTCCAGGCAGTGGGCCGCGCGGGCGAATGGAGCGCCGTTATGACATCTCAGCCGCTGAACCGCCATATGGCTCTCGCGCTCAAGGAGGCGGAAGCGGCGGGTGCGCGCGGTGAAGTGCCGGTCGGCGCGGTGCTGGTGGCGCCGGATGGGCGGCCGTTTGCATCTGATGGCAACCGGATGCGGGAGATGAACGACCCGACGGCGCACGCGGAAATGCTGGTTATTCGCCATGCCTGCCGGGCGACGGGGTCGGAACGGCTGATCGGATTTGATCTCTATGTGACGCTGGAGCCGTGCACGATGTGTGCGGCGGGGATTTCGTTTGCGCGGATAAGGCGGCTCTATTTCGGGGCGGGCGATCCGAAGGCCGGCGGGGTGGAGCATGGCGCTGCGTTCTTTTCGCGCGCGACGTGCCACCATGCGCCCGAGGTCTACGGGGGCATAGCCGAGGCGGCGGCGGCGGACCTGCTCAAGCGGTTTTTCGCGCAGCGGCGCGGTCATTGAATTGGGCGTTTGCGGACATTTTCATGGCGCAACGGCAACGTCCAGCGTGTGCTGTCCGGGCTGCGAGGTGTCGGGCGTCGCGGGGGCGATGTCGTCATGGTAAGCACAGGGATAAGAGATCAGGGATGGCGGCTGCGGTGCAGGCGCGATGATTGTGACGGGGTTCGGTCATGCGATGGGTGTTGGGTGTTCTTCTTGGGTTGATGCTGATGCTGCCGGTCTTGGCGGACGGCGCGCGGGCGCAGGAAGTCAAGACGATCAAGCTCGGCAAGGGCAAGGGGAGCGCCTATTCGTTTCACGGGCTGACGAACGGACGGCTTCGGACGTTTTCTTCCGATGCTGAAGCCGAGGGCGTGGTCAAGCAGGTGCTGGCCGGCATGGGGCTGCCGCTGCGCTTCGAGGTGAGAGCTGCAGCCGTCGGCAATGCGGCGGCGATCGTGGAGGCCAACGGCAAGCGCAGCATTCTCTACAACACGATCTTCATGGATGAGATCCAGGCGCGGACGGGTCGATACTGGTCGCTGATCTCGATCATGGCGCACGAGATCGGACATCACCTCGCGTTTCATCTCGATGAAAACATCGAGGACCATGAGGCGGAGCTGGAGGCGGATTATTTCTCCGGCTACATCCTCGCGAAGATGGGTGCGACGATGAATGATGCACTGGCTGCGATGCGGGAGCTTGCAGGCGAAGAGGCGACCAAGACGCATCCGGGCAAGAAGGAACGGCTGCAGGCCATCGCGGCGGGCTTCAAGAATGCGAGCAAGGGCCAGCAGGCGGCGCCGAACCAGGCGTTGGCGTCGTTGCAGCGCCAGCCGGGGCCGAGTGCGCTGAGCACGGTGCGCGGGTTTCAGCATCAGGCATCGCCGCGCGAAAGTGCGGATGCGTGCGCGGACCGGCTGGGCCTTCTCTATTGCGTGAGTTCGTATCTGCCGACGTCGGGGGTCAATCGGTCCGACTATGGGCCGGCCGGCCTGTTCGACCAATCGGACCAGACGGCGTGGGTCGAGGGGCGCACGGCGCGGCGCGATGATGGCGTCGGCGAATGGATCCTGCTCGATTGGCAGCAGGAGCGGTTGGTGAGCGGCATCACGCTCAAGAACGGGTACTTGAAGTCGGCGCGGCTGTGGCAGGCGAATGGGCGGGTCGCGCGGCTGAGGTTGAGGTTTTCGAACGGGCGGTCGGTGGATGTCGATGTTCACGACAGCGACCGGGCGCAGGATATTACGTTCGACCAGCCGGAAAAGGCCACGTGGGTGCAGCTCGAGATCCTGAAGGCCACGAGGGGGACGAAGTATTCCGATACGGCGATCAATGAACTCGATGTCCGGTTCCAATAAGGGGACGGGTCGGCAAACGGTCCTGAGGCTTGTCGGCGCCGGGATGATCGTGGCTGGCCTTGGGGTGGCGGCGGGCGGGGCGCATGCGGGCGGAGCCACGTTGCCGGAGGGGTTTGTTTATCTCAAGGAGATTGCTCCCGGTATTCGCCAGGACATGCGGTATGCAGCGGCGGATAATTTCACAGGCGCTGCTGTGCCGGGTTATTCGGCAGCCGAGTGCATTCTGGCGCGGCCGGTGGCGGCCGGGTTGGCGAAGGTCCAGGCGGATCTGGCGCGCGATGGGTACGGGCTCAAGGTGTTCGACTGCTACCGGCCCGTGCGCGCCGTGCAAGGCTTCATGACGTGGGCGAACGGTGCCGCGGGGCCGGGCGATAAGTCCTATTTTCCGCGCGTGGCGCGGGGGCGGATTATCGAACTCGGATATGTCGCGCGGCGATCGTCGCATTCGCTTGGCACGGCGGTGGACCTGACATTGGTGCGGCTTGACAAGGGCGCCGATGAAGGGGCCGGCAAGGGGGCGGCCAAGCTCGCGGAGAAGGGCGCCGACAAGGGGCTGCCTCAGGGGGCTCAGAGGGCCGTGACGTGCCTTGCGGCGGCTCAGTTCAACCGGTCGGACGACGAGGTTGACATGGGGACAGCCTTCGATTGCTTCGATGCCAACAGCCACACGGCCTCGCGCGCCGTCACTGCGGCACAAGGCGAAGCGCGCCAGCGTCTGGTCAGGGCGATGGCGGCGGGCGGCTTTCGCAATTACGCGAAGGAATGGTGGCACTTCTCGATGCCGCTGGCGGCATTCAAGACGCCGCGGGATTTTCCGGTTCGTTAGGACGCGAGGGACGCTCGCGATCAGTTGGTCGTGTTCTCGAAGGGGGCGGCCAATGTCGCAGCTTCGCGCGCCTTGATGTTGGGGAAGGCGGCGCGGAGCTTGTCCGGGCTCAGGGTTGAAAATCCATTGTTCAATTCACGCAGGCGGCGCAGGCGCGCGGTGAAGTCGGGATGACGGGCGGCGAGGGCTGCGACGTGATCCAATGCGGTGCGGTAAGCGGGTTCGCTGAAGAGGCTCGGGGTCTCGGCCTTGGTGTTGGCCTTGACGAAGCGGGTGGCGAAATAGGAGGCGAGGCCTTCTTCGAGGACGGAGGTGCGGGCGCCGGGCTTCAAGGGGTTGAGGAGGTGAAAGGCCTCATGGGCAAGCTGGAAGAGGGCGAGTTCATGGTGGCGGCGTGCGCGCTGGGTCAACTGGATGATGATGCTGTTCGGCCCGCTGCCGAAGTCCGGATACCAGATGCGCGGGCGGGGGTTGGTGGTGAATTCGATGCCGAGAAGACGGTAGGTGCGGGCGGCGGGGCCAAGGCGTTGTTCGTAGTCCTCGAGGATCTGGCCGAGGCGGGAGGTCAGGGTCCAGGTCTGGGTGCAGCTTTCGGTGCGGGGGCAGTCACGCGCGAGCATGAGGTCATCGCCGGGGCTGGCTGCGCTGAGGCGCGCGGGGGCCAGCACGGTGAGGATCAGCGCCAGCAGCATGGCGAGCGGCAGGAGGCGGCCGGGATGGTCACGTCGTGCGAGGGGTCGGGGGGAGAGCGTGGGGGGCGTCAGGGTCATGCCGAGGGCGCCGGGTCGGTGGCGAGCAGGCGGATGAGGCGGTCCCGGAAGGCTGCCTTCTGGGGTTGGACGGCCTCCAGGATGTCATGGATGCGATGGAAGTGCAGGGCGCCAAAGGTGCCGACATCGAGATCGATGTAGAGGTCCGGGCTGGTGTGGCGCAGGTGTTCGCGGATGATGGTTTTCTGAAAGATCGCGATCGAGTGAATGAGCATCTTCGTCACGGTCGGGTGGCCGGTCATGGCGTCGGGATCGCGCTCGCCGGTGACGTCGATGGCGACGGTGAGGTCGACGTCGGCGGGGAGCTGGGCGATCGGCAGGGGGTCGACGAGGCCGCCGTCGGCGTAGAGGCGGTCGTTGATGGTGACGGGGGAGAAGAGCACGGGGATGGCGATCGAGGCGGCGATCGCGGGTCTGACGGGGCCGGTGGTGAAGGGGGTCTCGGTCTGGGACTGCATGTCGGTTGCGACGGCGGCGAAGGGAATCTGGAAGTCCTCGAGGCGGTCGGGAAGGTTGGAGGGGAGGACGAGGTCGAGAAGGATTTCCGGATTGATGAGGGCCGAGCGCAGCGGCAGGACATTGAGCAGGCGCTGGACGGGCTGGGCGCGGGCGCCGAAGAGTTGGCGCACGAGAAAGAAGCGGTTGTCGAGCGCTTCAATGAGGTGGGCGCGGATCTGGGCGGCTTCGAGGCCGGCGGCGTAGGCGGCGCCGATCAGCGCGCCGATCGAGGTGCCGGCGATGAAGGCCGGTTTGATGCCGAGTTCATCGAACACTTCGAGGATTGCGACATGGCCGATGCCGCGGGCGCCGCCGCCGCCGAGGGCGAGACCGATGCGGCGGGAGGTGTCGATCTCGATCGGCCGGGGAAAGGGCTGGGTGCCGGCGCGCAGCGCGATGGCGCGGGTGCCGGGTTTCTCAGGTGGTGGGGTTTGATCGGAGGTGGCCATGGGTCGGGATATATGTGGGGGCTGGGCGCGGCAATCCAAGCGGGAGGGCTTGCCCGTTCATGTGCCCCTTCAGGCGTTGAGGGGGCGGGCTGCCAGAAACTCCCGGATTGCAGCCGCGGTATCGTCCGGGTTCTCTTCGGCGAGAAAATGGCCCGAGGTGATCTCGCGGCCGGTCACGTCTTCCGCCCATTCGCGCCAGACGACCCGGGGGTCGAAGTCGCCTTTCGAGGCGTTGAGGTAGTGAGATGACCAGAGGACCGAGACCGGGGCCTTGATCTTGCGGCCGGCGTCGCGGTCGGCGAGATCGGCTTCGCGGTCGTAGGTCGCGCCGGCGCGGTAGTCCTCGCACATGGCGCGGATGCTCTCGGGCCGGTGCATCATGGCGCGGTAATGGTCGAGGGCGCCGGGGGCGAAGCAGGACAGCGTGCCGTCGCGGGTCCAACTGGCGAGTGTGTGTTCCAGATAATAGACGGGATGCGCGCCGATCAGGGTTTCAGGCAGCGGCGAGGGTTGGGCGAGGAACGGCCAGTGGTAGGCCTTCAGCGCGGACGTCCAGCGCATGCGCTCCCAGTTGTCGAGGGTTGCGATGACGTCGAGGAGGATGACGCGATCGACCGCCTCGGGGGCGTCGAAGGCGAGGCGGTAGGCGACGCGGGCGCCGCGGTCATGGCCCATCACGGTGAAGCGGTCGAAGCCGAGGGCGGCCATGACGGCGCGGCAATCGCGCGCCATGGTGCGCTTGGAATAGGTTTCGTGGGCGGTTCCCTCAGGGGCGGGGGCGTCGGAGAGGCCGTAGCCGCGCAGATCCATCACGACGACGGTCATGTCATCGACGAGATGAGGCGCGAGGCGGTGCCAGCAGGCATGGGTCTGGGGATAGCCGTGGAGGCAAAGGAGCGGCGGTCCGCTGCCCTTGATGCGGCAGTGGAAGGAGAGGCCATCATGGGAGATGGTTTTGGTCTCGAAGCCGGGGAAGAGGTCGGGGAGGGGCGTTGCAGTCGTCGTTGATGTCATGTGTTCAAGCCTCGCGTTCGATGGCGCGCCAGCCGATATCACGGCGGCAGAACCCTTCGGGCCAGTCGATCAGGCTGATGGCCTCGTAGGCGCGGGTTTGGGCTGCGGAAACAGTGGGGCCGATGGCGGTGATGTTGAGGACACGGCCGCCGTTGGCAACGAGGTTGTCGCCGTTGAGGGCGGTGCCGGCATGGAAGATCTCGATGTTTTCGAGAGCGGCGGCCTGATCGAGGCCCTTGATGACGGTGTTTTTCTGCGGCGTGCCGGGATATCCCCTGGCGGCCATGACGACGGTGAGAGCTACGTCATCGCGCCATTCGAGGCTTGTCCCGGCAAGGTTGCCGTCGCAGGTCGCAATCAGGGCCGGGAGGAGATCGCTTTTCAGGCGCATCATGAGGACCTGGGCTTCGGGGTCGCCGAAGCGGACGTTGTATTCAATCAGCTTCGGGCCGTCGTCACCGATCATGAGGCCGGCAAAAAGGATGCCTGAGAAGGGGGTGCCGCGCCGCGCCATCTGGTTGACCGAGGGGCGGATGATTTCGTCCAGGACGCGGGCTTCCATCTCAGGCGTCATGATGGGGGCGGGCGAATAGGCGCCCATGCCGCCGGTGTTGGCGCCGGTGTCGCCGTCGCCGACGCGCTTATGGTCCTGGGCGCTGGCAAGGGGCAGGACGTTGGTGCCGTCGACCAGGGCAAAGAAGCTTGCTTCTTCGCCGACGAGGAATTCTTCGATGACGATCTCGTGGCCGGCATCACCGAAGGCGCCGTCGAAGCAGGCATCGATGGCGGCGTCGGCGGTGGCGCGGTCGCTTGCGATGATGACGCCCTTGCCGGCGGCGAGGCCGTCGGCCTTGACGACAATCGGCAGGTCGTGGGCTGCGACGTACTCCTTGGCGGCGGCCGGGTCGGTGAAACGGGCGTAGGCGGCGGTCGGGACGGCTGCTTCATCGCACAGTGCCTTGGTGAAGGCTTTTGAGCCTTCCAGGCGGGCTGCGGCGGCGGACGGGCCGAGGCAGCGGATGCCGGCCTGGCGCAGATCATCGGCGAGGCCGGCGACGAGGGGGGCTTCGGGGCCGACGACGACGAGGGTGATGGCGTTGTGGCGACAAAACGCGACGATGTGGGCGTGATCGGTGACATCGAGGTCGAGGCAGGTCGCGGTGCGGGCGATGCCGGGATTGCCGGGGGCGCAGTAGAGATGATCGAGCATCGGGCTTCGGGCGAGTGCCCAGGCCAGTGCGTGTTCCCGACCGCCGCCGCCGATGAGAAGTACGTTCATGATGATCGTCTGTGTCCTCGGTTGTTGGATGCCGGGGTAACGGCTGCTTTGGGCTGCCGGCGGCCGGACTTTTGGGGATAAGTGACGCCGGTTTGTGTCCGGGTTGCAACAGTTTCCGGGCGCATCTCCTTGTTCACGCCTGGATGATGTACCATCGCCGTTTGGCAGGAGCCAGCCGGTCGTGCGAAAGGGTGCGGCGGGACCAGGCGAACTGGACCATTCCATTCCGGAGGAACACGCGAACCGTGGCATCCCAGTCGAAATCGAGCCAGGCCGAGGGGCAGAGCAACGCGGTCGAGTTTTCCGTCTCTGATCTCGCGGGGGCGATCAAACGCGCGCTCGAGGATGGTTTCGGCTATGTGCGGCTGAGGGGGGAAGTGTCGGGTTTTCGCGGGCCGCATTCGTCGGGACACTGCTATTTCAGTCTCAAGGATGAGCGCGCCAAGATCGATGCGGTGGTGTGGCGCGGCGTTTACGGGAAGCTCAAGATCAAGCCGGAAGAGGGCATGGAGGTGATCGCGCAGGGGCGCGTGACGACCTATCCCAATTCCTCCAAGTATCAGATCGTCATCGAAGCGCTGGAGCCGGCCGGGGTCGGCGCGCTGATGGCGTTGCTGGAAGAGCGCAAGCGCAAGTTTACAGCGGAGGGCCTGTTTGCGGACGAGCGCAAGAAGCCGCTGCCGTTCCTGCCCAGGGTGGTGGGTATCGTGACGTCACCGACCGGTGCGGTGATCCGGGACATGCTGCATGGTTTCAACGAGCGATTTCCGACGCATGTGATCGTGTGGCCGGTCCGCGTGCAGGGCGAGACGTCGGCTGGCGAGGTTGCGGCGGCCGTCCGGGGGTTCAATTCGTTTTCAGTTGATGGGCCGGTGCCGCGGCCTGATGTCCTGATCGTGGCGCGGGGCGGGGGGAGCCTCGAGGACCTGTGGGGGTTCAACGAGGAGGTCGTGGTGCGGGCGGTCGCGGAAAGCGACATTCCGGTGATCTCGGCGGTCGGCCATGAGACGGACTGGACGCTGGTCGATCTGGCGGCGGATGCGCGGGCGCCGACGCCGACGAAGGCTGCCGAATGGGCGGTGCCGAAATATTCCGACCTGGCGCAGCAATTGGACGATCTCGGCCAGCGGCTGCGGCTCAGCGCGCGGCGCCAGCTCGAGACGCGCCGTCACCAGCTTGTTGCAGCAGGGCGCGGGCTGCCGCGGCTCGAAGATCTCGTCGCGATGCCGCGCCAGCGCTTCGATGCGCTCGATCGGCGGCTTGGACCGGCATTGATGGCGAATACGCAGGCGCATGCGATGCGCCTTGCGCGGGTCGGCAGCCGGCTTGGGCCGGGACTGGTGGCGCAGCGGGTGGAGCGGGCGCGGGACCGGCTCGAGCGGGTCAGGGGGCAGATTGATTATGGGTTCAGCCGGTCGTTGACGCAGCGGCGGAGCCGGTTGCAGCGCGTTGAAGGGGGGCTGCGCCCGGAGCGGGTAAATTCGCGGGTGATGCAATCGCGCGAGCGGTTGGCGGTGAGTGCGCGCCAGCTTAAGCGCAGTTTCGGGGAGGCGGCCAAATCGGCGCGGGCGCGGCTTGATGCCAGCGGGCGGCTCTTGGTTTCGCTCAGCTATCAGAGCGCCCTGAAGCGGGGCTATGCAATTGTGCGGTCGGATGCGGGGCTGATGGTGCGCAGCGCAGAAGAGGCAGGCGCGGGGGCCAAGGTTTCAATTGAATTTCACGACGGGCGGCGGGATGCCCAGATCCTTGGTGATGGCGGCAAAAGCGATACGCGGGATGATGGGGGCGTCGCGCAGACCCGCGAGCCAAGACGGGCGGCGGCTGCCTCGCAGACCCGCGCCAAACCTCAGCAAAAGCCGACGGACCGTGACAAGCAGGGTTCTCTGTTTTAAAGCGGGGAGGGAAGCCTCAAGCCGCGCTGGCTCGGCTGACGGGTTAAGGCTGCTGGCGGCCTGGTGCTGCACGTTATGGGTGATCTCGCGATCGCCACTTTGGACCGGATGAAGAACATGCTTGGGCTCAAATCAGAGGCGCGCGTGCGCTACGGTGATGCGGACTTCCAGATCCTGGCGCCGGGAGATTTCGTGCGCTGTGCCGTCACCGGCCAGTCGATCCCGCTGCAGGAGCTCAAATACTGGAACGTCGAGCGCCAAGAAGCCTATGTGGATGCGGCGGCGTCGCTGAGGCGGCATCTGGAGTGCCTCGAGAAGGCGGCGGCAGACGAGGATTGAGCGTTTGTTGCGCGCAGAGGGTTGATGGCCGTTTAATGGCCGTTTACCGGCGCTGATCCCGCGCGCGGCGGATGGGGTGTCCTGATGCGCTTCACGTCAGTTGGCGGGTCTCCTCTCCGCCTTCGAGGCTTGGCGGGCGGACGGCCTGACTGATCATTTTTTCCAACACGTCGCGGTCACCATCGGCAATCACCATGGTGACGCTCAGGGCGGTCGTGCGTCCGGCAAGTTCGGCGCGCTGATCCTCGTAGCTCAGAAGACGGACATGATCCTTCTCGGTGGTGACCAGTTGGGCGCCGAGGGCATCGGCGCGCTGGAGAAGGTATTCGGCATCACCGGCATCGAAGAAGTGGTGATCCTTGTAGGTGACGGCTTCGGCGATTTCGATGCCGCCGAGGCGCAAGGTGTCGAAGAAGCGCTCGGGATGGCCGATGCCGGCAAAGGCGAGGACGGGCTTGCCGCGCAGGGCTGCAAGGTTGCTGCGGGGCACGATGCCGCCGTGCAGGATGGGTCGTCTGAAGCCCTCGGCGCGGAAGAATGCCTCCAGATTTTGCGGGCTGCCAGCGGGGGAATCGCTGGGGTTATGTTCGGCATTGATCTCGCTGGCGTTGGTGGGGCCGGCGTTGATGATGATGAGGTCGCTGATTTCAAGCTGGGTGCGCAGCGGCGCCCGGAGGGGGCCTGCGGGGATGACGAGGCCGTTGCCGATGCCGCGCCGCGCGTCGACGACGGCGATCCGCAGCATCTTGGCGATCGAGGGGTTCTGGAGGCCGTCATCCATGATGATGAGGCTTGGGGGATCGCTCATCGCCTCGAACCAGCGGGCGCCTTGGGGGCGATCGCGGGAGACCAGGGTGGGGGCTGCGCGGGCGAGGAGGAGGGCCTCGTCGCCGGTGTTGAGGGCGCTGTCGGTTTCGGGATTGACGAGATGGGGGCCGCGCAAGGTGCCGCCGTAGCCGCGGGTCAGGATGGCCGGGCGCAGTCCGATCGTGCGGGCGTATTCGGCGAGGAGCAAGGTGAGGGGCGTTTTGCCGGTGCCGCCGGCGGTGAAATTGCCGACGCAGATCACCGGGATCAGCGATGTGTAGGGCTGGGCGAAGCGCAGGCGGCGTTCGGCAATGCGGCCATAGAGGCGGGCAAGGGGGGCGAGGAGGCGGGCCTTGGAGGGGTCTGTCCGAGAAGACCCATACCACCACGTAGGCTCCCTAAGAGGCACGGCTCAGTTTCCTGCTCACTTCGGCGACGGGCGGATCGGCATCCGGCGCTTCGGGCTCAGGCGCGGTTGCCTGGGCGTCCGCTACAGATGCAGCGTCGGTTGGTTCGGGAAGCAGGCCGGCCAAGGCGTCGGTGGTGGCTGCCAGCGCCCCAATCATCTCAGACATCGCGGATCGGGCCTTGAGCGTCAACGATTTGCGAAGGTTATCGTCAAGAATGAGATCGATTGCGGTCCGGGCGAGCGTTGCAGCATCGGGGGCAATTCTGACGGCGTCGCGGCGGATCAGTTCGCGATAGGCGTCGGCAAAGTTCTCAAAGTTGGGGCCGCTGATGACGGGGGTGTCGAGGTGGACGGCCTCGAGGGGGTTTTGCCCGCCATGGGGAATGAGCGAGCCGCCGATGAAGGCGACATCACTCAGCGAATAGAACAGGCCCAGTTCGCCCAGTGTGTCGGCGACGTAGACGTCGGTCGATGCGGTGATCGGGTCGCCGGCGCTGCGGCGCGCGGTGGTGAAGCCTGCTGCGGCGGCCTCGCGGGCGACGTCGGCGCCGCGCTCGGGATGGCGGGGTACGATGATGAACAGCGTCTTGGGCAGCGTTTTGCGCAGGATCGCGAAGGCGTCGAGCAGGATCGTTTCCTCGCCCGGATGGGTGCTGGCAGCGACGAAGATGGGGCGGGGGCCGAGTTGGGTGCGGAGGTTCTCGAGGGCCGCTGCGTCGACGGACAAGGGGGGGGCGTCAACCTTGAGATTGCCGGTGATGCGCACGTCGCGGCCGCCAAGCTCACGGAAGCGGCGGGCGAGGCGGTTGTTCTGGGCGAGGATCAGGCGAAAACGGCCAAACAGCGCGCGGGCTGAACGGCGGTAGCGGCGCCAGCGGCGGTGGGAGCGGTCGGACATGCGGGCGTTGACCAGGGCCAGGGGGATGGCGCGTTCGCTGGCGGCGAGGATGGTGTTCGGCCAGATTTCGGATTCGGTCAGGGCGGCGAGATCGGGGCGCCAATGGTCGAGGAAACGGGCGATGTAGGCGGGCACGTCGAGCGGCGCGTACTGGTGAATGTCATCAGGCGAGAGGCGCTTTTCGGCGATCGCCGCGGAGGTGACGGTGCCCGTGGTGAGGAGGAAGCGGCAGCCCGGGTGGCGGCGGCGCAAGGCTGCCATGAGAGGCAGGACCGCATTGGTTTCGCCAACGCTTGCGGCGTGCAACCAGATCAGAACGCCGGGCGGGCGGGGGCGGGAGGCCTGCCCGAGGCGCTCGCCGCGCCGGGCGGGGTCTTCCTTGCCCTTCTTTTCGCGATAGCTGAGGATCAGGGGGACGGCGCCGGCGAGCGCGCGGGTGGCGCCGCGGTAGGTCTTGATGGGGAGGCCGGGGGACAGTGGCGGGTCGGTGATCCTGAGTGCGGCGGCAGGGGTTGCCCGGATCGGATCGGCGCCAATCAGGCGATAGGCGCGGCGGGTGGTGTCCTCAAGGACCTGTTCGAGGTGCTGGCGGGCGTCTTCGAGGGCACCGGCGTCGGCTTCTGGGGCGATGTAGATCGGATCAGCAGTCAAGAGGGCGAGCCTGGAGCCGGGCAGGTTGATGGTCATCCGGCTCCAGGTGTCGAGCGTGAGGTAGCGCGAGGAGGCGACGGCGACGGGGATGATCGGGCGGCCGGATTTCTGGGCAAGCTTGATGATGCCGGGGCCAGCGCGGCGGGCGGGGCCCGGGGGAACATCGGCGGTCATCGTGATCGAGGTGTCGTTCTCGAGGAGGCGGAGGGCTTCCAGGAAGGCGCGGGTTCCGCCGCGATCCTTGCGCCGGCCGGCCGAGCCGCCACCGCGAACGAGGTCCATATCGAACGTTTCGAGGGCGCTGCCGATCAGTTCCGCGTCGCCGTGACGGGCGACCATGTTGGCGAACTTGAACCCTTTCGGGGCAAGCGGTGCAATCAGCATGAACTGGCCATGCCAGATTGCGATGATGGCGGGGTGATTTGCGGCCATGACGGCGGGACCGTCAGTGGAGCCGGGATCGAGCGTGGAGGTTCGTTCGACAAGCCGGATGAAGCGGCCGGCGAGGCCGCCCAGCAGGCGATTGCGCGTGCGTTTGTCGAATGAAATGCGTGCCATTGAGGGCGGTTCTCGTGGTGGCCCGGGTTGTGACCAGATCGTCGGCGCTCGCTTGCCCGGCGACCATAGGTCTGTTTGGTGTGAGTCGGCCACGCCTCAACTTACGGTTTCCAGGGATTTTGCAGCCGTTTCGCCGTTGCAATCTCCCTCCCGGCGAATCGAATGGGCGCCCGGATCGACCGATTGGCCGTGTCCCGGCCGGGCGCGAGGGCGTGCTCGAAGCCAATGTTATAGTTATTCCATGGGGAAATAGCACGGATTTTGCGTGTGCAACTTGAAAGGTTTGCACGGAGCAGATAGGCAGCGTCGGGCGTTCTGTGACGGATCTGATTGCGGAAACGGCCGGGCATGTCGGCGTTCACTCGGCGCTGGAGACGAATTTCGTTCAATCCGGGGATCGAGCCGGCCTTATGGCGAAACTGGCAAAACCGCTGAAAACCTGGATTCGGAGGCATACCAACGCCGGACGGCGGGCGATGTATGAGCGCTCGCCGCGCTGGCTTGCGCGGACGCTTGGGCCGACGGCGACGTATCTCGACATGCTGTTGGTCGACCACGGGATCTTTCGTCTGGCGTATCTCAATCGCCACAAGTTGGGGGAAAGTGCGTGGCGCTCCGCGCAGCCGGCGCCGTACGACCTCAAGCGGTTCAAGCAGGCCGGTGTCAAAACGGTCGTCAATCTCAGAGGCAAGCGCTTGTCGGGGAGCTATTGGCTCGAGGAGGCGGCGTGCCGGCGGCTGGGGTTGACGCTGGTCAACTACATCGTGCGCTCGCGGGCGGCACCGAGCCTTGCGGAGCTGAAAGGCGCCAAAGCGCTGTTCGCGCGGATCGAGTATCCGGCCCTGATCCATTGCAAATCAGGTTCTGACCGGGCCGGGCTGATGAGCGTCCTCTATATGCATTTCGTCGAAGGCCAGCCGATCGAAGAGGCCATCGCACAGCTTTCCTGGCGCTATGGGCACTTCAAGCAGGCCGATACCGGCGTGATCGACCACTTCTTCGAGACCTACATCGAGGCCAACCGGCAGTCGCCGATCGATTTCTGGACCTGGGTGGAGACGGCGTACGATCCCGACGCGGTGGCGCGCAGCTTTCAGGACAACAGCGTTGCGACGAAGATCGTCGGGACGATCCTCAGACGTGAATAAAGGCCGGTTTGAAAGCGGTTCGGGGGGGGTCATGCCACCGCGGCGGCGAGGAGAAGGCCGAGGGTGAGGATCAGGCCCACGTCGCGGTTCGACTTGAAGCGCGCGAGGCAATTGTCGGAGCGGTCGGTGTCGAGTGTCGAGATCTGCCAGACAAAATGGGCGGCGACGGCGGCAAGAGCCAGGACGGCGGGCCAGGCCGTGGTGATGAGGACTATTCCAGCGATCCAGCCGACCAACGTCAGGCCATAGAACAGGACCAGCATCGACTGGGTCATGTCGCCGAAACGCAGCGCGGTCGACTTGAGGCCGAGCATGGCATCGTCGTCCTTGTCCTGATGGGCGTAGATCGTATCGTAGCCGATGGTCCACGCGACGGCGCCGGCGTAGAAGATGAGGGCCGGCCAATCGAGGCTGCCGGTGATGGTGGCCCAGCCGACGAGAACGCCCCAGTTGAAGGTGAGGCCGAGGACGGCCTGGGGCCAGTAGGTGACGCGTTTGGCGAAGGGGTAGACGGCAACGAGGGCGAGGGAGGCGATCGCGAGCCAGATCGTGAAGGAGTTGAGCTGGAGGAGAACCAGGAGACCGACAAGGGACTGGGCGACGGCGAACACCAGGGCCTGGGTGACGGTGACCTGGCCGGCGGGAATGGGCCTCAGGGCGGTGCGCTCGACGCTGCCATCGTAGTTGCGGTCGACGATGTCGTTCCAGGTGCAGCCGGCGCCGCGCATGGCGATCGCGCCGATGGCGAAGAGCACATAATAAAAGATATTCGGGGCGGCGGCGCCGGTTGCGACCTCGGCAAGCGACTGGCCGAACCAGCAGGGCAGGAGCAAGAGCCAGGTGCCGATCGGCCGGTCGTAGCGGGCGAGCTTGAAATAAGGCTTCAGGGGGCCGGGCGCGTAGGTGTCGACCCAATTGGCGGGCGGGGCGTCGGCGATCAGGTCCGTTTGGGGGCGGGGTCTCGTCATCGGCGCCTTCAGGTCGCGCGGGGGGCGGGCGGGTTGCGGTTCGGGGAACCTATCTGCCATAGCATCGGGCGCGGGCCAACGGGGCGGTGCGCCGCGGACGGATTGAAGCGGGCGGTGGCGCCTGTTCTGGGCGCCGGCTGGCGCGGGGACGTTTGCTCTATTCCAAGGGGGAGGCGGTCTCTAAGAAGGAATGCGACCGCCGAAGGGGCGCGATGATCGGGATGAGTTGGGGTTCTAATGGCGGTGCATGATTTTCGCTCGCAGCGGGTATTTCTGGAGGCCGACCTCTCGGAGGGGGCGGAAATTGCGTGCGAGCGCGGGCAGGCCAACTATCTGCGCAATGTGTTGCGACTGGGGGATGGCGCGCGGATACTGGTGTTCAACGGCAGGGAAGGTGAGTGGCGGGCGCGGCTGGCAGTCCATGGCAAACGTGATTGCGGGCTGGTGATCGAGGAGCAGGTGCGGGCGCAGGCGGGGGGGCCGGATGTGCGGTATCTGTTTGCGCCGCTGAAGCGGGCGCGGCTCGACTACATGGTGCAGAAGGCAACGGAACTGGGGGTGAGAAGCCTCGAGCCGGTGATTACGGCGCATACGGTGGCGGAGCGGGTCAACATCGAGCGGATGCGAGCAAATGTGATCGAAGCGGCCGAGCAGTGCGGGGTGCTGCGGGTTCCTGATGTGGTTGAGCCGGTGCAACTCGAGGCATGCCTGGCGGATTGGCCCAAAGAGCGGGTGGTGTTTTTTGCCGACGAGGCAGCCGAGGCAGCCTCGCCGCTGGCGGCGTTCGAGGGAATTGAGCGGGGCGCGCCTGTGGCGGTGCTGATCGGTCCGGAAGGCGGGTTTTCCGAGACGGAACGCGCCCGCGTCAGGGCCTTGGGGCAGACCCGGGCGGTGTCGCTCGGGCCACGCATTATGCGGGCGGATACGGCCGCGGTGGCGCTGTTGGCGCTGGTAAATGCGGTTGTCGGGGACTGGGATCAGAAGTGAAATTGCGCGCGTGCTTGCAGGCGCGGCCCGGCCAGACCATAAAAAGCTGGCCGTGGCATGTGACTGGTGCGCCAATTGACGGTATTGCGAGATGGACGGGATGGATTTGGTCCGGGCGCTCAAAGGCGTCGGCATGATCCGCCCCGACCAGTGAATGTGTGATCAGCCTGAGGTTCAGGCCGGTCTCGCGCCAAACGTGCTGACGTGAACAAGCCCTGGGAGCGGAAGAGGCTCAGATGTCGACGAAAGAAGCCGGGGCGACAAGCCCGACGATCGAGGGCTATGACGACCTCGTGCAATGGATTGCGGATGGGGAAAAACCGGAACGCGATTGGCGGATCGGGACCGAGCACGAGAAGTTCGTTTTTCATACCGATGATCTCACGCCCGTGCCCTACGAAGGGCCACGCGGGATCAAGGCGCTGATGGAGGCCATGATTTCCGAATTCGGCTGGGAGGCGATCAAGGAAGGCGAAACAACCATTGCGCTCAAGCGCAGCAATGGGAGCCAGACTGAGACGATATCGCTTGAGCCGGGTGGACAGTTCGAATTGTCGGGCGCGCCGCTTGCCACGCTGCATGAGACGTGCGCGGAGGCGGGTGAGCATTTGCGCGAGTGTCTGCGGATCGGGGAGGAACTCGGCATCGGTTTCCTCGGCGTGGGCTTCTCGCCCAACTGGAAGCTCGATCAGATCCCGACGATGCCGAAGAAGCGCTATCAGGTGATGACGCGCTACATGCCCGAAGTCGGAAGCCGTGGGCATGACATGATGTATCGGACCTGTACGATCCAGGTGAACCTGGATTTCGACAGTGAAGCCGACATGGTCAAGAAGTTGCGGGTTTCGCTGGCGTTGCAGCCGCTGGCGACGGCGCTGTTTGCTTCTTCGCCCTTCGAGGAGGGCGGGCTCAACGGCATGAAGTCGCTCCGAAGTGCGGTGTGGCGGGATACGGACGGCAACCGGACGGGTATGCTGCCCTTCGCCTTCGAGGATGGCATGGGCTACCAGCGCTATGTCGACTATGCGCTCGATGTGCCGATGTATTTCGTCTATCGCGAGGGCGAATATATCGATGTGGCGGGGGCGTCATTTCGTGATTTCCTCGAGGGCCGGCTCGCGAAGCTGCCCGGCGAGAAGCCGACGATCGAGGATTGGTCGGACCATCTGACGACGCTGTTCCCCGAAGTCAGGTTGAAGCGGTTTCTGGAAATGCGCGGGGCGGATGGGGGGCCGTGGCGGCGGATCTGTGCGCTGCCGGCGTTCTGGGTTGGATTGCTCTACGATACCGGGGCGCTCGATCAGGCCTATGAATTGGTGCGCTCGTGGAGCGCTGAGGAGCGCCAGACGTTGCGCAATGAGGTGCCTGTCCACGGTCTTCAGACCCCGTTTCGGGGCGGCACGCTGCAGGATGTGGCGCGGGAGGCTGCGAAAATCTCGGCGGCCGGGCTCAAGGCCAGGGGGCGGCTCAATTCGAAGGGCGATGACGAGACGACATTCCTCGATTTTGTCGAGGAGGCGGCTGCAAGCGGCCGGGTGCCGGCGGATGAACTTCTGGCGCGCTATCACAACAGCTGGAAGCGTGACGTGAACCGGATTTACGCGGAGTATGCGTTCTGAGGCAGTGAACGGGCGGGGCTTGTGCTGCCGCCGGTTCAGGTGTCATTCATGGAACGTTCGTTATGTTGGGCGAGAGACAAAGATAGCGGGCTTACGGTTCGCTTTGCGGTAGTGGGAGTCACTCGTGACGATTTTGACGACAAGCAAGGAGGCGTTGGGGAGGGGAATTTTCCCTCGCCGTCTGGCACGTGGTGTCGCTGCGGTCCTTCTGGCTGGCGTGTTCTGGATGGGCGCCGGGCCCTTTATGAAGGCTGACACCGCGCAGGCAAGCTCATGCGATGCCTGCAAAACCCAATATAATAATTGCCGCATCAAGCAACGGGGGCACCCGTCCTGCGATCGCGCCTATGAGGCGTGTCTGAGAAACTGCGTCAGATCAAGCCGGCGGCGCTGATATAGAGCCCGCCGACTTTGGATCATCTATTTTTTGGGATCATCACTTTCTGGGGTCCAGCTATTTCTTGGGATCGATCTATTGATCGAGATTATTCCCTGGCCGTTGCTTTGGGCTTTTTGCGCGACCGTTTCCCTTTGGCTTCGATTTCAACGCTTTTGAGCATTCAATCGGCGGGCTATTTGGTCTGCCTTCCGAAACGGAATCGATGTCGACATTCTTCGTCCAATAGGGCTGCATGCCGTAAAGTTCGGTCAGAAAGTCGATGAATACGTTGACCTTCGAGGGCATGAAATCGCGGCTTGGGTATACGGCCCAAATTGCGTCACTCGAAACGCCGCGCCACTCAGGCAGGATGATGCGCAGATCACCGCGCATCAACGACGGGCCAATGTCCCAGGTCGACAGCAGCGAGATGCCGATCCCGGCGATGACGGCTTCGCGCGCGAGTTCGCACGAGTTTGCGCGGATGTTGCCGCGGGGGCGGAACGAGCGCATGCCGCCGGGGCCTTCGAGGCGCCAGATGTCGAGATCGCCGGCGGCGAGGCAGTTATGTATTTCAAGGTCTTCGATCGATTCGGGAACGCCGAAGCTTTCAAGGTAGGCGGGCGCCGCGCAGATCACGCGCTCTTCGTTTGCAAGCTTCTTGGCGACCAGTGAGGAATCCTCGAGCTGTCCGATCCGGATGGCGACATCGAAATTCTCGCGGATGATGTCGACGAGATTGTCGGTTACGCGGAAATCGACATCAATCTCGGGATAGCGCTCGAGAAAGGCGGGGAGATGGGGCGCGATATGCAATCGGCAGAAGGCGGTCGGTGCGGTAATCTTGAGCTGGCCGCGCGGCTTCGAGTTGCGCCGGCAAACGTAGTCTTCGGCTTCTTCGAAAAGGCTCAGAATATCGACGACGCGCTTGAAATACCCTTCGCCCGTTTCGGTCAATCGCAAATGCCGTGTCGTGCGCTGAAACAGACGCGCGCCCAACCGATCTTCCAAAAGGCTGATGCGCTTTGAAACAACGGCTGGAGAAAGCCCCATTTCGCGGCCAGCGGCAGACATATTGCCGGTACGAGCAACACGAGCGAAAATGTCGAGGTCACTTATGGCGGTCACGGTCGGTTCCTTTGCGGATCTTACGCTTATTGGTGACAATGTCTTTCTCCGATAAAGTGATTGCTCGCGCTAGAGGCTAAGGCATGTCTTCCCTGCTCCAGATCGTGTTATCAGTTTTTCGGACTGGTTGAAAATGGATGCCTGGCTGATCAGTTTCGCCGGGACGTGGCTGCCGTGGTGGGCAAGTGCGTGCGGGGGGCACGCAGCGGTGGCTGTCGGCGGGTGATCAGGCTACATCTAAGACAGGCTGCATCTGAGATATGGGCTGTCGGTTGTTGCGAAGGGGACCATGAGCGGCGGGCGACGGGGCCGTCGGATTGTTGCGGCCGGTCGGTTGGGGCCGGGATGGCCGGGGTTTGAATGTGCTAACGCGCGTGGGGGCTATCATGGCGTCTATTAAGAGCGCTCTCGGCATGGGCCGGACGCGGGGGGCTCGCGGTGGCCGCGAGCCCGGTGATGCCTTGCGCGGGCTTCAAGATCTGCTCGGGGATGCGGTCGTGCTGGCGGCGGCGGGGCGGCGGTTGTTTCGGGGTGATGGGGCTTTGTTGAACGAGGAGCCGCCGGCAGCCGTGGTGCTGCCGGGAGATGAGCGCCAATTGGTCGAGACGGTCCGGTATTGCCACAGCCATGGCCTGGGCATGGTCCCGAGGGGCGGGGCGACCTCGCTCAGGGGCGGTGCAATCGGTGGGGCGCAAAGCGTCGTGATCGCGACGACGCGGCTCAACAGGATTTTTGAGGTGAACCGGCGGGACCGGCTGGTGCGGGCCGAGGCCGGTGCGACGCTGACAGCGCTGGGCGCGGCTGTGGGCGGGGCCGGACTGCGGCTGCCCGCTGCGCCTGCGGGGCGATCGCCGGCAACGCTGGGGGGCGCCATTGCGAAGAACACTCAGATGGATAACGGGCCGGCGTCGGGGACTATCGGGGGCCTTGTCGAGGGGCTGAGGTTCGTTGCGGCGAATGGGGAAATCGTCGAGATCGGGGCCGAGGTGCAGGCGTGCGGCGGATACGATCTCGCCGGCCTGATCGCTGGCTCGGAGGGGGCGTTCGGGATTATCTCGGAAGCGACGCTGCGGTTGATGCCGGCCGTGCCTGCCGTGCGGCTGGTGGTTGCGCGGTTTGGCGATGAGGATGCGGCGTTGGCCGCCGCCGAGGCGGTTCTACAGCAGGGTTTGGGGGGCGGCGCGGTTGAGGTTGCGGGCGGGCGGCTCTGGGGCGGGCAATCCGCCGGCCTTGGCGACTGGAGCAGGGCGGCGGATGAGACCTTCGTGCTGGTGGATATCGAAGGGTTCGATGACGAGGTCGCAGCAACGGCTGCGGCGGTTGGCGATCTGATGCGGGAGGGGGCGGCCGGGGTGATCGAGGAGACGGGGGATCAAGCGGTGCGCTGGGCGGTCCGGGCGCTCAGGGAGACGGCGCCTGCGCGGTTGGCACGGGACGGGGTGGCGGGTGTCAGCGACATCGTCGTGCCGGTTGGCCGGGTCACTGACGTGTCGCGGGAAATGCGCCAGATTGCGGCGCGGCATGGGCTTGACTGCGTTCTGCTGATGAAGCCTGCACGGGGCGGTGTCGAGACGATTTTCGTTGCCGGCGACAGCGGGGAAGAGAGTTCGACGCGGGTGCAAGGCGCGATCGATGATGCGGTCGCGCTTGCAGGTGACGTCGGGGGACTTGCCGTCGGCACGCTCGGGGGCGGCGCGCTCAAGACCGTTGCTCCCGGTTATGGCGGCCTCGAACAAAGCGCATTTGCGATGCAACAGCGTGTCAAAGCGGTTTTCGATGGCGAGGGATTGATGAATCCCGGCAAAGTGCTTGTGCCGGCCGCCGATTGAGGGCGGACGGCAGGGGCAGGCAACTGATCCCGGTGATCTGGGGTGCAGGGATCTGGTGGTTGCGGGCTCGGGTGATGATGTGACGGCGAGGAAGAACGTGTTGGATACGATCCTGCGGCCGGCTGCGGACTGGGAACTTGCCTCGTATCTCGCCGAGGCGACGGCGTCCGGCATGACCGTGCAGATTGTGGGCTCGAATACGCGGGCGGCCTATGGGCGGCCGAGCCGGGCTGCGGCGCGCGTGTCGACGCATGTGATGCGCGGCATTACGGCCTTCGATCGCGCGGCACGGATCATTACCGTTCAAGGCGGCACGCGGCTGAGCGATGTTACGCGCGAACTTGGCGATGCGGGACTGATGTTGGCGTTTGAGCCGGTAGATATGGGTCCGATGTACGGTTTTGAGGCCGATTGGATGACGGTTGGCGGGATGATCGCGGTCAATGTCGCGGGGAGCCGGCGGATTGTCGCCGGCAGTGCGGCCGACAGCATTGCGGGCATCAAGCTGGTGAGTGGCGGCGGCGAGATCATTCGGGCCGGTGCAGGGACCGGTGGCGGGCGCACAGGCTTCGACATCTCGCGGTTGGCCGCCGGCAGCATGGGGACGCTCGGCGTGATCGCGGAAGTCTCACTGCGGGTCACTCCGGTGCCGGAGCGGACCGCGACCCTCGTCCTGTTGGGCCTCGAGGGAGAGATTGCCGTCGAGGCGATGGGGGATGCGCTGGCTGATTGCCCGGGGATCACGGGGGCGCTGCATCTGGATCAGGCGATGGCGGCGCGGCTGGCGAACCCGGATCTGGCGGGGCAAGGCGAGGCGGTGACGCTCATCAGAGTGGAGGCGGGATCGCCGCCCGGCCTGGCGCAGGCGCTGGAGCGACTGTATGGCGGGCTTGCGGCTTATGGTGAGATATTCGAACTGGATGATGACGCGACGGCGGCGCTGTGGCGGGGGCTGCAGGAGCTGAGCTGGATTGCGCCGGGGGATCAGCCGGTGTGGCGGATTGCGGTGCGCCCGTCGCGCGCGGGCGATGTGGTTCAAGGCATTCGCCGGTATATGGCGGTGGAGGCCGCATATGATTGGGGCGGTGGGGTAGTTTGGCTTGTGGTGCCGGTCACGGCGGATGCGGGGGCAAGCGAGATCCGCCGCGTGACGGCCTCGATCGGGGGGGCTGCGACGCTGGTGCGGGCGGGCGATGAGGTTCGCGCGGCAGTTGATTGTTTCGAGCCGCCGGATCGCGGCGCGGAGACGATTTCGCGGCACCTCAAGGCGGCATTTGATCCAGCGGGTATTCTCAATCCGGGCCGGCTGCACCGGGAGTTTTGAGACGATGGCGCTCGGCAACGAATGGGACGTATGGGCGGCGGGCAAATGGATGGCGAACGCATGGGAAAGGTGATCGCTTGAGCGATGTGATGACACGACCGGGGCCTCAGGGGGCCTGCTGACGGGAGGCGGTGAAGGGGACGTCGCGCGGCTGGCGGAGGCGTGTGTGGGGTGCGGGCTTTGTAACGCCAGTTGCCCGACCTACCTGATCAGCGGTGATGAACGCGAGGGCCCGCGCGGGCGGATCGCCTTGATCGCGGATCTGGCGGCGGGGGTGGCCGACCTGACGGCGAGCCCGGAACTCGCCGGGCATCTTGAGCGGTGCCTCGGGTGCGGTGCGTGTCAGGATGCCTGTCCGACGGGTGTGGAATACGATCATCTGCTGGCGCACGGGCGCGGGTTCGTGAGTGCGACGCGGCAGCGGACGGCGCTGCGCCGCCAGATCGACCGGGTCGCGGGGCAGGTGGTGCCCTATCCCGACCGGCTGAGACGATATCTGCGGTTGCGGCCGCTGATGGCGCGCCTTGGCGGCGGGCCGGGGCGGCGGCTGGCGCGGCAGATCGAGGCGCTGGCGCAGGCGCGCGCGGCCTTTCCGGGGCCGGGGACAGCCAAGACCAAGCGCGAGAAGCGGGGGCGGGTCATCCTGTTGCAGGGATGCGGGGGCCAAGTGCTGCGCCCCTCGATCAATGATGCCGCGATCCGGGTGCTGGCGCGCAATGGGTTGGACGTGGAAGTGGTTGCCGGTGCGGGGTGTTGTGGGGCGACGCTTGGCGAGCAAGGTGACAGGGAGGGCCAGCGGCGGCTGGCGCGGGCCAACATCGATGCGTGGGCGAAGTCGTTATCGCGCGCGCCGGCCGATGCGATCCTGTCGACGGCGGGGGGATGCGGGCTCGCGATTGCTGATTATGCCGATCTGTTGGGTGATGATCCCGACTATCGGGAAAAAGCGCAGGAGATTGCCGGTCTGGCGGAGGATGTCGTGGCGTTTGCGGCGCGGTTCGGGCTGGCGCCGCCGCTGCGGTGGTCGAGCCTCAGGGTGGCGTGTCATGTCTCGTGTGCGCTCGCGCGCAATGGTGGCGGTGCACCGCAATTGAACCTCGTGCATCAGGCGGGGTTCAGTGCGGTCGAGGCGGCGCCGGAGGCGATCTGCTGCGGGGGGCGGGGGACGTTTCCTTACCGGCAGGGTGAGCTTGCCGATGTGCTCAGACGGCAGACGAGTGATGCGATCCGGGAGAGCCGCGCGGATGTGGTGGCGACGGGCTCGCTGGCGTGTCTGATGCATCTGGGCGCAGACCTCAGCCAGCCGGTGGTGCATACGATCGAACTGATCGATTGGGCGCATGGCGGGCCTGTGCCGCCGGGGCTGGAGCATCTGGCGGGCGATGTCACGGACGTTC
The DNA here is from genome assembly GCA_963696075.1 of uncultured Alphaproteobacteria bacterium. Classification (GTDB taxonomy): domain Bacteria; phylum Pseudomonadota; class Alphaproteobacteria; order Rhizobiales; family Hyphomicrobiaceae; genus CAJQQK01. The sequence goes on from CAVOJD010000015.1 coordinate 278,018, forward strand.
CGGGGGCGTCGAAGCTTGATGTGGACGATTTCATTTCGGCTTGAAATCCGGTGTCCGGGGCGCGGGACATTAGTGCTCGATCATTAAAGAGGTCGTGGATCGGGCTGATGGATCGACGGGGACGGCTTGGTTCGTTATACGCCAGAGCCTATAAGCAGCGGCGAACCCAGGATTCACCCGGAACGGCACAGTGACGGCCGCCGGCATGGTGAAAGCATTTCATGGCGAAGAAACAGAAGCAATTTAAGCCCAAGGCGCGACTGCCGAAGGGATTTCGCGACATTGGCGCGGACGAGATCCGGCAGACGCAGGCGATGATCGAGAAGATCCGCGGCGTCTATGAGATGTATGGATTCGAGCCGCTGGAGACGCCCGCGTTCGAATACACCGATGCGCTCGGCAAGTTCCTGCCCGATACCGACCGGCCGAACGAAGGCGTGTTCTCGATGCAGGACGAGGACGAGCAGTGGATGAGCTTGCGCTATGACATGACGGCGCCACTGGCGCGGCATGTGGCGGAGAACTACCAGGACATCGCCAAGCCGTTCCGGCGCTACACGTGGGGGCCGGTGTGGCGCAACGAGAAGCCGGGGCCGGGGCGGTTCCGTCAGTTCATGCAGTTCGATGCCGATACCGTCGGCACGGGCAACATCGCGGCGGATGCGGAAATCTGCATGCTGGCGGCGGACACGATGGAGGCGCTTGGGATCAAGCGCGGGGAATACGTGATCCGCGTGAATAACCGGAAGGTGCTGGATGGGCTGATCGAGGCGGTGGGGCTCGATCCGGCGGATGAGGAAAAGCGGCTCGCGGTGATGCGGTCGCTCGACAAACTCGACAAGTTCCCGCGCGAGGAAGTGGCCAAGCTGCTCGGGCCGGGGCGGAAGGACGAGTTGGGCGACTTCACGAAGGGCGCTGAACTGAGCGAGGCGCAGATCGCAGCGATGCTTGATTTCGTGACGCAGGCGGCCGACGGGGGCCTGCAGGGCGTCCAGCCAAGCGCGCTGTTCGAGGAGGGGATTGCGGAGCTTGAACAGTTGCGCGCGCTGGTGCGAGGCGGCCGGCTACGAGGCCGATCGCATTCGGATCGACCATTCGGTTGTGCGCGGGCTCGACTATTACACGGGGCCGGTGTTCGAGGCGGAGTTGCTGTTCGAGGCGCAGGACGACAAGGGGCAGGTTGTCCGCTTCGGGTCGGTCGGTGGCGGCGGGCGGTATGATGACCTCGTCGCGCGCTTTACCGGCCAGAAGGTGCCCGCGACGGGGTTTTCGCTGGGGGTGTCGCGGTTGCAGGCTGCACTGAGGCATCTTGGCCGGGAGGCCCGGGAGCGGGTGCCGGCGCCGGTGGTTGTGCTGGTGATGGATGCCAAGGAGCAGCCGCGCTATCAGCGCATGGTGCGGGACCTGCGTGATGCGGGTATTCGCGCTGAGATGTATCTCGGCAAGGCTGGCAATATCGGGCAGCAGTTCAAGTATGCCGATAAGCGCGGTGCGCCGTGCGTTGTCATCCAGGGGGAAGACGAGCAGGCGAAGGGTGAGGTGCAGATCAAGGATCTGGTCGAGGGGCTCAGGCTTTCGCAGTCGATCGAGGATTCGGCGGAATGGCGCGAGGCGCGTCCGGCGCAGTTCTCGGTGCCGGAAGGCGATCTCGTCAAGGCGGTGAGGGAGGTGCTCGCGCGGCACCGGGATGATGCATGACAAGGCCGGAACTGCAGGATGCCGGCGCGGCCGGAGCAAACGGAGGCGCGCGATATGAACGCTGAATCAGCGCGTGGCTTCGAGGCGCTGGAAGCGCAGGCGCACACCATCATGTCGGTCTTCACGGCCGCCGGGTATGAAGCGGTGGCGCCCGCGATCATCCAGCCGGCTGAGATTTTTCTCGACGTTGTGGGGGAGGAATTGCGTGCGCGCACGTATGTCTTCACCGATCAGGACGGGGCGGAACTGTGCCTGAGGCCCGACCTGACGGTGCCGACCTGCCGGCTGCATTGGGAGCGCCATCAGCGCGGCGATGTGAAGGCCAAGTATTGCTACAACGGGCCGGCGTTCCGGTTTCAGCCGCACGGCGGGGATGCCACGCATCCGCGCGAGTTTCGCCAGGCCGGCATCGAGAATTTCGGTCTCAGCCAGCGCGAGACGGCGGAAACGGAGGTGCTGGCGACGATCATCGAGGCGGTCGAGGCGCTGGGGATCACGGACTACACGGTGCGGTGTGGGGATCTCGGATTGTTCTCGGCGTTGCTCGATGGGGTCGAGATTCCTGAGCGCTGGCGGCAGCGGCTGAGGGCCCAGTTCTGGCGGCCGGTTGCGTTTCGCGAGGAATTGCGGCGGCTGGTGACGAGCCCGGCCTCGACACTCGAGGGGCTGCCGAGTGCGCTTCTGGAGAACATCGCGCTCAAGGATGAGCGCCAGTCGATGCGCGCGGTCGAAGGGTATCTCAACGATTGTGATATCGAACTGATCGGGCAGCGGACGGTCAGAGAGATTACGCGGCGCATCATGGTGATGGTGGAAGACGGCGGGACGGAGCCGCTGGCGGGCGACATTGCCGACGTGATCGGGGGCTATCTTGATGTGACCGCGCCGGCGCGGGCGGCGGGCGCGCGGCTCAAGGACCTGATGCAGAGCGCGGGCATTGATATCTCTTCCGCGCTCGACATCTATCAGCGCCGCCTTCAGAAGATGGCGGATGCGGGCATTGATGTCGGGAAGCTGACGTTCTCGGCGGAGTTCGGCCGGAACCTGGAATATTACACGGGGTTCGTGTTCGAGATCACCGTGCCCTCGCTTGGGCCGCAGAGCCCGATTGCGGGCGGCGGGCGATACGACAAGTTGATGCGCACGGTCGGCTCCGAAACGGATGTGCCGGCGATGGGCGCCATGATCCACACCGAGCGCGCGCTTGGTGTTGTGCGCAACGAGGCTTGAGAACATGGCATCGAAGCTGATTTTCGGGGTTCCCTCCAAGGGCCGCCTGATGGAGGCGACGACGCAAGTGCTGGCCGATGCCGGGCTTGAGGTGCGCAAGACAGGCAATGAGCGCGGCTATCGCGGCGAGATCGTTGATGTGGGCACGGTCGAGATCGCGTTCATATCAGCCTCCGAGATCGCCAATGCGCTCCGGATCGGACAGGTCCATCTGGGGGTGACGGGGGAAGACCTGGTGCGCGAGGAAATCGCGGACGCGGAGCAGCGGGTCAAGTTTCTGAAGCCGCTCGGGTTTGGACATGCCGATGTGGTTGTCGCGGTGCCGGCGTGCTGGATCGACGTCCGGGGGATGGAAGACCTGGACGAAGTTGCGATCGCGTTTCGCCGCGAGAACCAACGGCGGATGCGGGTTGCGACGAAGTATGTGAACCTGACCCGGCGCCACTTCACGTATTACGGGATCAGCGATTACCGGATCGTGGAAAGTCTCGGGGCGACGGAGGGGACGCCGGCGGCGGGGACGGCGGAGCTGATCGTCGACATCACATCGACGGGGGCAACGCTTCGGGCGAATGGCCTGAAGCAGATCGAGGCGGGCACGATCCTCAGGTCCGAGGCGAACCTGATCGAATTGCGCATGGCGACGTGGACGCCGGAACTGCGCGCCATTCAGAATGATATTCTCGGGCGGCTTGGGATTTAGGGTTTGGGCGGCGCCAGTCTGCCATCCATCCCTCCAACGGTGTCATCCCGGCACGCCCAGCGAGATCCGGGACCCAGGGCCGCAGAACCGAGTGCGCCAGTTCATGCGGCCCTGGGTCCCGGCTCACGCTTCGGTCGGCCGGGATGACACCATTGGGCGACGATGGGCAGACTGGGCTGCGTTTCAGGCCAGTTCCGCCAGAACGCACTTCAAGATGCCATAGTCGAAGCGGCCGTCGAGGGCCTGGTGGGCGGGGCCGAGGCGGCCGGATTCGAGCGTGCCGGTTTTCTCGAAGGCGGCGTGGATTTCGTCGAGGTCGCCGGCCTCGATGTCGAGGACGTCGTCGCTGGTGATGAGGCCTGCTTCGATGGCTTCGGCGAGATGGCCGTAGACGGTGGAGACCTCGAGGCCGCGCGCGGCTGCGATTGCGTCAGCATCCTTGCCCTCAAGCAGGAGGGCAAGCGACTGATTGACGGTCGCGGAGAGGCGGTTTTGCAGGCGCGGCTCGCTCGTAAAGCTTGCGATGGTTGAGAGCAGGGCTGCGCCGTAGCGCTGGATCTTTGCCGCACCAAGGCCGGTGATCGCGGTCAAATCGTCCGGGCTTGCCGGTTTTGTTGCTGCGAGTTCGGCCAGCGTGCGGTCGTGGCAGATCACGTAAGGCGGCACCTTGGCCTTGGCGGCAAGTTCGCGGCGCAGCGATTTCAAGGCATCGAAGAGACCCTGGTCGCCGGCCGGCACCTCGACGGCCTGGCGGGTGCCGCGTTTGGATTTGGTGGCCTTTTCGGACTTCGGCCGGGTGCGGACCTCGAAACTCGTCTCACCGCGCAGAAGGGGGCGGGCGGGATCGGCGAGGACGAGCGTGCCGTGGCCTTCGTCGTCGGGTGCGATGAAGCCGGCGGCAAGAAGCTGGCGAAAGAGGCGGCGCCAGCCGGCGGCGTCATATTCGGTGCCGATGCCGAAGACGGAGAGGCGGTCGTGGCCGTTCTGTTCAATGCGTGGGTTGGTTTTGCCTTTGAGGACATCGACGACGTAGGTGACGCCGAAGCGCTCACCGGTGCGATAGACGGCGGATAGAGCTTTTTGCGCGACCACGGTGCCGTCCTCGGTTTCGGGCGGGGAGAGGCAGTTATCGCAGTTGCCGCATTTACCGGGATGGGGCTCGCCGAAATAGGCGAGCAGGGACTGGCGCCGGCAGCTTGCCGTTTCGCACAGGGCAATCAGGGCGTCGAGGCGGTTCTTCTGGACGCGTTTGTGGGCGTCGGAGCCGTCGGACTGGTCGATGAAGTGGCGCTGCTGGACGAGGTCCTGGAAGCCATACGCCATCCAGGCGTTGGCGGGGGCGCCGTCGCGGCCGGCGCGGCCGGTTTCCTGATAATAGGCCTCGACCGACTTTGGCAGGTTGAGGTGGGCAACGAAGCGCACGTCAGGTTTGTCGATGCCCATGCCGAAGGCGACGGTCGCGACGACGATGAGATCTTCTTCGTTGAGGAAGCGGGTCTGGGCTGCGTGGCGGACATCGGGGGGAAGGCCGGCGTGATAGGCGAGGGCGGGACGGCCGCGCTTGGTGAGCCAGGCGGCGGTCTCTTCGGTTGCGCGGCGCGAGAGGCAATAGACGATGCCGGCGTCGTTCGGGTGCTCGGCCTCGATGAATTGCCAGAGGCGTTCGCGGGTTGCCATCGAGCCGGTCTCGGCGATGGTGTAGCGGATGTTGGGGCGGTCAAAACTTGCGACGAACCGGGCGGCGCGTTCGAGGTTCAGTTCGGAGGCGATTTCATCGCGGGTGCGGCTGTCGGCGGTCGCGGTCAGGGCGATGCGGGGGATGTCGGGGAAACGGGTGTGGAGGGTGCGCAACTGGCGGTATTCAGGGCGGAAGTCGTGGCCCCACTGGGACACGCAGTGGGCCTCGTCGATCGCGAAGAGGGAGATGCGGCCGCGCTCGAGGAAGTTCAACGTGCGGTCCTGGAGGAGGCGTTCGGGGGCGACGTAGAGGAGCTTGAGGTCGCCTGATTCGAAGCGGCGCTCGATGTCGCGCTGGGCGGCGGGCTCAACGGTGGAGTTGAGGAAGGCAGCCGACACGCCGACCTCGATCAGCGCGTCGACCTGGTCATGCATCAGGGCGATGAGGGGGGAGACGACGATGGCGGTGCCCTCGCGCAGGAGGGCTGGGACTTGATAGCAGAGCGACTTGCCGCCGCCTGTCGGCATCAGGACAAGGGCATCGCGGCCGCAGGCGAGCGTCTCGACGATTTCGGCCTGGGGGCCGCGGAATTCCTTGTAGCCGAAGACCTTGTCGAGGATGGACCGGGCATCATCCATGATTGTGCCGCCGCCGGGAGGCTGGTGCATTTCGGCGTGATCGGGTGCATCAAGCGGGAATTCGAGACCGCGGCTAGCGTCGCTCGGCATGAAAACGGTCCTTTGGGTGACCTCGGTTCGGGCGGCATCGGGCGCCAGAACGTGCGAATGGCCGGATGGCCACCCGGTTGGCGCGGCGGCAATGACGGGTAATGAACATTGGAACTCGTTCGGACGATGCGAGTGCGGGGGCCATGTCGTCCACCCCAAATCCTGGAAATGCACAGAAGAAGGGGCACCACGAGGGGTGGCAGAAGAGGCTGTGGTGCATTCAGCCAGAGTTCATGTTGGCTGCGCTAGGGTTCAGGTATCGACGGGGCCATGGTTGGCGGATGGGTGTGGCGAAATCGCCGATATCGATCCAACAATTTGCCGGAGGCGCGCGCACCGCGTGGTTCGGGCGACTGGAGCATGGCACTAGAGAATAGGGCTTGAGAATAGGGCTGGGCTGGCGGACACGGTTTTGACGGGTTGGCGTGGTCTGGCTCAGAATTAGAGCGTGGTTCATTCGTGCTGGAGACGCGGGTTTGCGTTGCCGGCATGTTGGAAACAGGTTCGCTGCAGGGTTTGGCCGATCCGCTCAGGTGGTGCGCCGGGCCTGCGTTAAATGAGATAGAGGGTTGCATGACTGGTATTGGCAGTAATTTCGGTAAAGCGCTGGCCGCGGTGGCGGTCGCCGGGGGCATTGTGGTTGCCCAGGTGAGTGCTGCAGGGGCCAGTGCCAACTGTGATTCCTATGCCAAACTGACGGTGCAGCAGGCCAAGCGCAACATTGCGCTCAGGTGTGGTTATTCCGGTCCCCGGTGGTCGCTCGATGTCAGCCGGCACCGGGCGTGGTGCGCGGAAGTGGGACCGGCGGGCTGGCGTGCGGAACTCAAGGTTCGCGATGAGATGCTTGCGAAGTGCCAGCGCTGAGGCCGGACGGGTTGAAATCCAGCCGAAACTCAGGTTTCAGCCAACGTTAGATTTTTCCGGCGGGCCGATGCCCGGGCCTTGCCGATCCTTTTCGCACCGTTGCTGTCGTGTTCTTGTTCGCGGTCGTCGCGCAGGGGGACGCGTTGAACGCGGCGGTGTCGCAAGCGGGCCAACGTTGGCTTGCAAACGGTTCGGGACAAGGTTGCCAGCACGAGATTCCTGTGAGGTAAGCGGGGCAGCGCCATTGCCGCGCGGGAAAGGCGTGCGACAGTTGTCATCGACGAATCGATTCTGGGGGAATTGGTTTGTTCAGCCCGCGGTGCCTCTTGTCGATTTGGTTTGGGTTGGGTTGGGGCAATAGGCTTGTCCGTAAAGTGCGAATCCCCCTGAAGTACCAATAGTTGTCGTGCGTTTACCGGCTTGGGCGCTTCGTGAGCGACCTGTCGGGGAATCGAGAGCAGTGCTGCGTTTTCAAGACGTTCAACCGCCAGGGAACGAGAAGCCAATGGCTACCGCCGACATCACTCCGGAATCGCGGACGGCAAGCACGTGGAAATTCGAGCGAGACGCTGGGAACAGTGCGCCAGTCGATGCAGGCGATGACGGGTTCTCGCTGTCCGATGTTTTCGTTGCGATCGCGATCACGATGGTGAGCACGGCGCTGATGATTGCGCTGCTGCATCAGACATCACTGCCGGCGATGTCATGCGTGCTGCTGGCGGCGGCGGTTTGGTTCTCGATGATCCTCGGCCATGTGTCGCTGAGGCGCGCGGAGCATCGCCGGGTCGCGGTCGTATATGATTTCGACGACGATGAAGAGGACGCGCGGGCAGCGCCGACGCTGGGTGAAGATCGCGTCCGGGTGGCGCCGATGGCGCGCAAGGCGCGTGTGGTGAAAGTGGCAACCGCGAAGCCTGCGCCGATGACGGAGACAAGGCGTGCGGCGCCGGCCAGGCCGCCCAAAGCCCGCACCGGCGGCGAGGACTCGGATCCGGCGTTGATCCATGATCTTGATCTTGGTGATTTCCGCCCACGCGGAGATACGGCATTCGCGACGCAGGAGCCGTCCTCAATTCAACTCGACGCTGACCGGCGCGGGCTCGGGCCGAATGGCGACGATGGTGACGTCAACGCGATGCTCCAGCGACTTGCCAGCGATATCTCCAAGGGTCGAAAGACGGGGCAGAAGCTTGAAACGAAGCCAGAGCCGAGGCCCGTGTCGGAGCGGCTGCCGCCGAAACTGCCGTCCGGCATGACGGCGGCGGCGGAAGCGCTGCGGACCGGTGGCGGGCCAGTGCGCGCCAAGCGGGTTGTCAAGCGCGGTGACGCGCCGCCGCCGCTGCCGCCGGCCTTTCCGCCAGCACGGCAGGACGCCCGGCCGATGCCGCAAGTCAAGCCGGTTGCCAAGGAGCAGACGGCGGCTGCGCGGCTGGCCGCGGTCGCTGATGCGCTGTCCGACGAGCAGATGGATGTGTTTCTCGAGACGATCAACGGGCTCGATGATTACCGCGCGCGCCACTATCAGGTCTCCGTCAGGCTGCGGCTCGGCAACGGGGAGACGCTCGACGGCGGGCAGATGATTTCCGAAACACGGGGCACCGGGCTGCTGGGGCTGATCGAGGCGGTGAAGGTTTCCAGCGCCAAACGGGTTGCCGTGCAGATGATCCGGCGCGGGCGCACGGGCGAGTTCTTCTCGGTGGTCGATGGGGAAGCGCTGCAGACGGGCCAGTTCAGCGAGGATATGCAGACGATCGTCGGCGGTGATCCGGCGCTGGCATCGCGGCTGGTGCTGTCGTTCTCGCAGGCCGATGCACGGATGTTCACGCCGGCGCAGTGGGAAAGCCTGCGCGATATTGCTGATCTCGGGTTCCGGTTCGCGATCGAGGATATCACGGACCTCGATATGGATTTCGAGCTGTTGGCGAGCAATGGATTTGCGTTTGCCAAGCTCGATGCCGAGGTTTTCCTCGATGGACTGCCGATCGAAAGCGGGCGTGTGCCGGCGGCCGATATCTGCCGGTATCTGTCGGGAGCCGGCCTGGCACTGATCGTCAGTCGCATCGGGGATGAGACGACACGCGCGAAGATCATGGGCTTTGGAGCTCTGTTCGGGCAGGGGCCGTTGTTCGGCTCGCCGCGGCCGGTGCGCCAGGACGTGTTGCGCCAGGGCGAGGCGCAGACGACGGCGGGCTAAACCTCAGCGGCTAGAGACGAGTTTTGAGACGGCAGGGCCGGCCCAGATGATGGCGCCGGCCCTTGCTTTGTCAGGACTTAGACAATTAAGTGCGCGGATCAGCGCGTGGGCGCAATAAGCGCCGGTGCGGCGCGCGGCATTTGAGGGGGACGGCATGGCAGATGGGCGAGCGATACCGATCATCGAGGGCATGCGGGCGCTCAGCGAAACGAGTGATGCGTGGCTGGTCGATGTCTGGGGCGTGATGCACAACGGGGCGGAAGCGTTTCAAGGGGCCGCCGAGGCGTGCGCTGCCTTTCGTCGCCAGGGGGGATATGTCGTCCTGCTGACGAATGCGCCGCGGCCGGCGCCAGCGGTGGTTGCCCAGATCACGAAGCTCGGCGTGCCGCGTGATGCCTATGATGGGGTGCTGTCGTCGGGAGATGTGACGCGGGGGCTGGTTGCCTCGTGGCGTGACAAGCGCATCCACCATATGGGACCCGACCGGGACCGAGGGATTTTCGAGGGGCTGGGGATCGATTTTGCGACGTCGATCGAAGCCGACATCGTGGTGTGCACGGGGCTGATCGACGACCTGACGGAGACGCCGGCGGATTATGCAACGACGCTTGGCGGGTTCCGCCGGCGCAATGTTGCGATGCTGTGCGCCAACCCGGACCTGATGGTCGAGCGGGGGACCAAGAAGGTTTATTGCGCGGGAGCGCTTGCGGCTGCCTACGAGGCGCTGGGGGGGGATGTGGTCTATGCGGGCAAGCCGCATCTGCCGATCTATGAAATCGCGGAGACTATGGTGCGGGACGGGCTTGGCCGTGATGTTGCCAAGGACCGCCTGCTTGCCATCGGCGATGGCCTCAAGACGGATATGGCGGGGGCAGCGGCGGCGGGGTTGCGCTCGGTGTTCATTGCGTCGGGGCTTCATGTCGAGGGCAAACAGGCGCTGACGCCGGATCTGGTGGGGGAGCTTTTTCGTGACGTTCCCCGGCCCTGGCCGGTTGCAGCTCTCGATGCCTTGAAATGGTAGGCTCTTGAGGGCCTCGATTGCGGTCGATGGCGATTAGGGCGTGGTCAGTTGGGAGTGATTGAGTGATGGATTGGGATGAGGCGCGGCCCAAGGCGGGCGGCAATGTGGTCATCGGAGAAAACCTGGAGCGGTTGTCGGTCGGTGAACTCGAGGCGCGGATCGTGGCGCTGGAAGGGGAGATCGAGCGCGTGCGCGGAGAACTCGAGAAAAAGCGTGCGCATGAAGCTGAGGCGTCGGCCCTGTTCAAGTCCGGTGACAGCTAGGTTGCGAGGGCTTCGGCTCGTCTGGGCGTTAACACGTTCGAGGGCCAAAGGGTGCGTCGGTAATTCTTAAATGGCCAGGGTCGGAGATGCGGTCTGTGGTTCAGACTTCATTAAGCAAACAACGCCATACTCCTCGATATCCAGACACCTGGATGACGAGTGGCAATTTGCTCCGCTCTGTTTCGACACCTCCCAGACTTACCTTGAGCCGCCCGATGAGGCGGCTCTTTTTTTGCCTGGGAGAGGGGGCAGGCGGCAACGGTCTTACAAAGTTCCCATTTTGGGGCGAAATCTTAACCCAACCGGGTTACAGTGTGAGACTGGATGCCCGTCAATTGGTGAAGCGTTTGTACCAGAGCGAAGCATGAGTAGCAGCGAAGAGCGTATAGTGCCCCCCGGTCAAACGGCCGAGACAGTTTCTTTTGGCCGCCGATTTGCGCAGTCGGCGCAGTTCGACGCGATCTTCGATGAGGGAATGCAGCTGGTCGAGCGGGCCGCTGGTTATCTCGACGGCGAGGGGCGGACACAGTCGCGCAAGCTGGTTGGGCCGGTGGCGACGAGCTATTCGACGGAGAGCATGCGGCTGACGACGCGGTTGCTCGAGGTCGCCTCCTGGCTGCTGGTGCAGCGCTCCTACAAGTCGGGCGAGATTTCGCTGGAAGAGGCGGAGCAGCGGCGGCGGCGCATCAAGCTCCGGCCCTCGGGGCGGCCGTCTCACATCAAATATTTCGATGAACTGCCTGAGACGCTGCGCGAACTTATCGTCACGAGCTTCCAGATTACCGACCGGTTGTTGCAGATCGACCGGGCGATGGGGACGGGTGCCGGCGGGCAGGCGATGCCGGCGGTGACGCGCAATCCCGTCGGCGCGCAGATTTCGACGATCCGCTCCGCGTTCAAAGTGATCGACGGCGGGCGGTCGTAGAGTTTTCCAGATACTAGGGCTGCTTTTGCGACCTGAGGCTGCGGGCGCGCAAGCGCAAGCTGCGCATCGCGATGATGCGTTGGCGTGATGCGTCCGGGCGTTGCACGCGGTGAAGCGCCGCCGCTGCGCGGTCGTGTCGATTTCAGGGAACAGGCCCGGCTTAGAAGAGGCCGTCGAACTTCTTCTTGAAGCGCGAGAGGCGGCCGCCGCGGTCCATCAGGCGCTGGTCACCGCCGGTCCAGGCGGGATGCGTCGTCGGGTCGATGTCGAGCGTCAGCGTATCGCCGTCGGAGCCGTAGGTGGAATACGTCATGTATTCGGTGCCGTCGGTCATGACCACCTTGATCTGGTGGTAGTCCGGATGCAGATCGGTGTTCTTTTTCATGAGTTTAAGTCCGTAGGGCTCGACGGGTCGGCGGCGCGCCGGGGATGTCGTTTGGGGCGAGGTTCAGAAGCGATCGCAAGGCATGGCGCGAGCGCGTTGGACAACGTCGCCGGAGGTCAGGTGAAATTGAAGGGCTGCGTATAACCTGACGGGTGCGCCAACGCAAGGGTTGAGGCACAAATCGGGGGCGGCAAGGTGCCGGTTTGTTGACGAGCTGCCGGGCGCGGGGGCGGTGGCGCGTTGTGGCTGTGACGGATGGGGGGCGGGAGCCCAAGGTTTTTCTTGCCGGATCAAGGCTCCAAGGTCATGTTGGCGGCGCTTTCAGGGTGCCGAAAAGGGCTCTGACCGAGCGTGCCGGTGTGGCCTGTGCAACCGGTACGGGTGAAACTTCCGACGATCCCAGGGAATGCTCGACAGCGATCCATGAGTTCTCGATAGCGCACGACCAACACTCCAAGCTGAAGACGATCAGCCAATGCAAGCAGATGCGGCGCCAGAAAGCGTCTCCTGGTGAGGGGGACAGCCGGCGGCGGGTCAATCTGCGACCGCTGATGGTGCTGAAGCCCTATCTGATGCGGCACACGGGCAAGCTGGTGTTGGCTGCGATCGCGCTCGTCATCGCGGCGGCGGCGACGCTTTCCATTCCGGTTGCCGTGCGGCGGATGATCGATTTCGGGTTCCAGGGCGACGACGGGGCATTCATCTCGCGGTATTTCGCGATGTTGATGCTGATCGGGGCGGTGCTGGCGGTGGCGAGCTCGGCGCGGTTCTATTTCGTGAGCTGGCTGGGCGAGCGGGTCGTCGCGGATCTCAGAGCCGATGTGTTCCGGCATCTGACGCGGCTGGGGCCGGCGTTCTTCGACAAGACGCATTCGGGCGAGGTGATGAGCCGGCTGACGGCGGACACCGTCCAGATCAAGGCGGCCGCCTCGACGGCGCTCAGCCAGTCCGTGCGCAACGTGATCATGATTACGGGCGCGCTGATCATGATGCTGGTGACCAGTCCGGTGCTCTCGCTGATCGTGATTGGCGCGATCCCGCTCATTCTGCTGCCGATCATCGGCTTTGGGCGGGTCGTCAGGCAACGCTCGCGCAAGGCACAGGACAGTCTGGCGGATGCGGCGGCGCTGGCGTCAGAAAACCTCGGGGCGATGCGGACGCTGCAGGCGTTCACGAGCGAGGCGGTCATCTCGAAGCGTTTTCAGGGCGCGGTCGAGATTGCATTCGAGGATGCCCGCGCGCGGCTGCTGGCGCGGGCGTTCATGACGTCGATGGCGATTTTCCTGGTCGTTGGCAGCATCGTGGCGGTGCTTTGGTATGGCGCCTCGATGGTGATTGCGGGTGAGCTGACCGGGGGACGGTTGGGGCAGTTCATTCTCTATGCGGTGTTTGCGGCGGGCTCGTTGGCGCAACTCTCGGAAGTCTGGGGCGAGGTGCAGCAGGCGGCCGGGTCGGCGGAGCGGTTGGTTGAGCTGCTCGATACGGAGCCGGTCATCCAGGCGCCGCGCCATCCCGTTGCGCTGCCGGATCCGGTCCGTGGGGCGATTGCGTTCGAGGCCGTGACGATGAGCTATCCGTCGGGGAGCGAGGGTATTGCGCTCGATGATGTGTCGTTCGAGATCGCGCCGGGTGAACTGGTGGCGCTGGTCGGGCCGTCGGGGGCGGGCAAGTCGACGATCTTCAATCTCATTGCGCGGTTCTATGACCCGAGCGCGGGTGTCGTCTCGGTTGAGGGGATTGATGTGCGCGATGTCGATCCGGTGGCGCTCCGGACGCATCTGGCGCTGGTGCCGCAGGAGATCAGCCTGTTTGCCGACACGGTCGAGGGCAACATCCGGTACGGCGATGAAACGGCGAGCCGGGCGGATGTCGAGCGGGCGGCGAAGGCTGCGAATGCCGATGGCTTCATCGAGGCGCTGCCGGATGGCTATGACACGGTGCTCGGTGAGCGCGGGATTACGCTGTCGGGCGGGCAGCGGCAGCGGATCGCGATTGCGCGCGCGATCCTGCGAGATCCGCCGATCCTGCTATTGGATGAAGCGACGAGCGCGCTGGATGCGGAAAGCGAGCAGGCGGTTCAGCAGGCGCTTGAGCGGATCATGGCGGGGCGGACGACGATCGTGATCACGCACCGGCTGGCGACGATCCGCAAGGCGGACCGCATCTTCGTGTTCGAGGGAGGGCGGCTCGTTGAGACCGGCACGCACACCTCGCTCAGCCAGGAAGATGGCGGGCTGTACCGGCGGCTTGCGCGGCTGCAGCTGATGGCGGCGGAGTGATGGGGCGCGCGTGGGCGCGGCGGCATTGCTGGTTGATTCAATGGCTGTCGGGCTGAGCGCAGTTGTCGATTGGTTGCAGCGGTTGGTTGGGGTGCTTGGTGAGATCCCGTTCGCGCCGGGGTTTTCGAGAGGCGCGTGGATGGCCGCCTGCGCGGCCATGACGGATTATGGGGATGGCATCTCGTCCAAAAAGTCGGCTCAGAGGCGCCATTCTTCGAGCCGTTCCTTACTCCGTCAGCCCCTCTTTCCCCACCGTCATGGCCGCGCAGGCGGCCATCCACGGGAGGTGCAACGACTTCTTGTTGCATGATTTTCTCCGACGATGGGATCGAACGTTTGGAGGCCAGTCGTCAGGTTCGGCGATTGTAGATGTCGTTGGGCAAGTCCAGAATCGCGCCGTCTCTTTCATCGAAGAGATCCATCCATTCCGGGTTTACGCGCTGAATGAGGCGAACCTTCCAGGCACGCTGCCATTTTTTGAGTTGGCTTTCTCGCCGGATCGCGTCGGTCATCGTCTGATGCATCTCGTAGTAGACGAGGCGATGGACGCCATAGCGCTTCGTGAAGCCGTCTTGGAGATCCTGTTTGTGGATTGCGACACGGTCGAAGAGGGAACTGGTAACGCCGATGTAAAGCACGCCGTCTGGCTTGCTTGCCATGATGTAAACGCAGGGCGTTTTCGCGGCATGGTTTTTCATACCATCTTAAAGCCGTACGATAGGAGAGGCACGTGGATGGCCGCCTGCGCGGCCATGACGTTGAGAAAGGGGAGGCTAGCGGTTCGTCAGTTTCAGCTCGATGCGGCGGTTGCGGCGCAGTGCGTATTCGCTGGTGCCGGGGTCGAGGGGATTGAACTCGCCGTGGCCGGCTGCGATCAGGCGGGTTGGCGTGACGCCGCGTGAGATCAGGTAGCGGACCACGGAGATCGCGCGGGCGGTCGAGAGGTGCCAGTTCGAGGGGAAGAGGGAACTCGAGATCGGGCGCACGTCGGTGTGGCCGTCGACCTGGAGTGCCCAATCGATTTCCGCGGGAATGGATCTTTCGAGTTCGACGATCGCGGTGGCGAGGTCATCGAGGGCTGCGAGGCCGTCGACGTTCATGTCGGCGGAGCCCGAGGGGAAGAGCACTTCGGACTGGAAGACGAAACGGTCGCCTTCGACGCGGATGTCCTTGCGCCCCTTCAGGAGTTCGCGCAGGCGCCCGAAGAAGTCTGAGCGATAGCGCTGCAGTTCCTGGACCTGGCGCGCCAAGGCGGCATTCAGGCGGGAGCCAAGTTCCTTGATGCGGACCTGGGAGTCCTGGTCACGCTTCTCGGAGGCTTCGAGGGCTTCGTTGAGGGCTGCGATCTGGCGGCGCAGGCTGAGGAGCTGCTGGTTCAGGAGGTCGACGCGGGCGAGGGCCTCGTTTGAAATCTCCTTTTGCTTGTCGAGTTCGGATGTGAGGCCGGTAATGCGGGTGTTGGCGAGGCCGAGCTTTTCGGTCTCATCGACGGCGGCTGCGCCGAGGCGCGCGTTTTCGGTGCGGAGCGCCTCGAGGGTCGCGGTCAGGGCCGAGATCTGGTCGGCGGATTCCTTGGACTTGGTCTGGGCCAGGGAGAGGAGATTGGTGAGTTCGACGATCTGCTGGTTGAGACGGCGAAGGGCGTTGTCCTTGCCGCTCGATTCCTGGCTCACGAAATACTGCGCGAGCATGAAGATCGAGAGCAGAAACGTGAAGACCAGGAGCAGGGTGGACAGGACGTCGACGTATCCCGGCCAGAAGGTGCCGTAGTCACCGCCGCGCCGGGCTGAGCGGGTGCGTGACATGGTCAGCTTC
Organism: uncultured Alphaproteobacteria bacterium; assembly: GCA_963696075.1. Taxonomy (GTDB): domain Bacteria; phylum Pseudomonadota; class Alphaproteobacteria; order Rhizobiales; family Hyphomicrobiaceae; genus CAJQQK01. Next base: position 293,801 of record CAVOJD010000015.1, read on the forward strand.
TCCTGGGGCGGCGGTTTTCGAGCGAGTCACGAATTGTCGTGAGCAGTTCGCCGTGCTGGCCGGATTGTTCATCAGCCCATTGGCGGATGATTTCCTGCTCGCGGCGCATCTGGGTGACGAGCTGGGAGATGCCGTCGGCGATGTCGGTGTTCTCGGTCGATTTGTCGAGGCGGTCGGCGATCTCGCTCAGCGAGCGCTGCACTTCGAACAGGGCGCCATAGAGCTGGCGGTTGATTTCCTCGCTGGAGGCGCCCTCGATGGTGGTGCCGGGGGTGAGTTCGGTGATGCCGGAGAGCCAGTCCTCGAGTTCATTGTAGAAGCGGTTGTGGGCCTGACTGGCCTGGAGTTCGAGGAAGCCAAGGACGAGGGAGCCGGAGAGGCCGAACAGCGATGAGGCGAAGGCGGTGCCCATGCCGCGCAGGGGGGCGGAGAGGCCGGATTTCAGCTCTTCGAAGATGAGGCTTGAATCGGCGGACTTGGTGTCGAGGGCGTTGATGGTGTCGCCGACGGAGCGGATGGTGTCGAGCAGGCCCCAGAAGGTGCCGAGGAGGCCTAGGAAAACGAGCAGGCCGACAAGGTAGCGGCCGGTGTCGCGGGCCTCGTCAAGGCGTGAGCCGATCGAGTCCATGATCGAGCGCATCGACATCGTGGAGAGCGAGAGGGCCCCCGTGCGGTCGCGCAACATGGTGGCCATGGGCGCGAGGAGGACGGGGCGATGGGCGATCGCGAGGCCGGGGTCGGCAATGCGGAAGGCGTTCACCCAGCGGATTTCGGGATAAAGGCGGAAGACCTGCCAGAACGCGAAGATGATGCCGATGCCGAGGACAGCGATGATCAGGCCGTTGAGGCCGGGGTTGGCCTTGAAGGCTTCCTCGAACTGGGGAAAGAGGATGGCGGCGATGAAGCCGACCAGGGCGAGGAAAAGGAGCATGCGGATGAGAAACACGCCGGGCATCGAGAGGGACCGGGCCAGCGGTGAGTCGGCGTATTCCGCGCTGCGTTTCTTGCTTCGCACCATCTAATCGTCATTCCTTCAAGGCCTGCCGGGAGGACAGGGGTTCACCGGCAATTGCGGCGCAGCATAGCCAATCCGGCACCCAGGTAAACCGGCGTTTGTGGCGTGGCGTCGGCGCTGGCGGTTGTGCTCAGGGTGATGTCAGGGCCGGGGCAACAATCTGAGCCGCCGCACCGTGATCCCGCTGCGATTCGGGTTGATTGCCGGACCCTGTTTATCCGACCGGCGGGCCAGTAAAATGGTGTTGATGAGTATTAGGGTTACGGGGTGGCCAAGATGCCGCACCGTTAATCGGAAAGTTGTCCCAGAAGGGCGCGCTGAATGGCGGGGGCGCCGCACACGACGGTGCCGGTCTCAAACATCGCCGCCTTGCCGTCGATGTCGGTTGCAAGGCCACCGGCTTCGCGGATCAGGAGGATGCCGGCGGCCATGTCCCAGGCGTTGATGTTGCGCTCCCAATAGGCATCGAAGCGGCCGGCCGCCGTCCAGGCGAGGTCGATCGCGGCTGCGCCTGAGCGGCGGATTCCAGCGACTTCGCCCATGAGCTTGGCAAGCTCCTTCTGGAAGGTCGCGTGCTGGGGGCGGCCGCGGTGGGGAATGCCGGTGGCGATGACGGCGTCGGCAAGGGTGCGGCGGGCGGAGACGCGCAGGCGGCGGTCGTTGAGGAAGGCGCCCTTGCCGCGCTCGGCGGTGAAAAGTTCGTTGGTGGCGGGATTGTAGATGACGCCGGCGACGAGCTGGCCGTCGCGCTCGAGGGCGATCGAGACGGCGAACAGGGGGATGCCGTGGAGGAAGTTGGTGGTGCCGTCGAGGGGATCGACGATCCAGCGGTGGGTCTTGTCGGCGCCTTCGATCGTGCCGCGTTCTTCCATGAGGAAGCCGTAACCGGGGCGGGCGCGCTCGAGTTCGCGGTGGATGATGTCTTCGGCGCGGTGGTCGGCGGCGGTGACGAAGTTGGCGGGGCCTTTGATCGAGACCTGGAGCTGCTCGACTTCGCCGAAGTCACGGGCAAGGGAGCGGCCCGCTTTACGGGCGGCCTGGGTCATGACGTTGAGGAGGGCGGAAGCGGGCATGGCGAAGGGGCCTCGAGGGGAAACAGGCGGGTGCGGTGTGCGCGGGGCTGGTCGGCATGGGTCAATGACGCCAGATGAGACGAATGGTCAAGGGGCCCAGGGGGCTGGCCGGGGCCGGAGGGGGCCGGGTTCGGCGTTGGTTCGATGCGGGCGGTGAGTTCAGGAGGGGGTGCCGATGCGGGCGCCTTCGGAAAATTCGTCAGCGGCGCGGCGGGCGCGGGCGAGATCGCGCTGCGGCAGGGCTGCGATCGCCTTGTCCAGGGGCGCGTCGAAGGGTTGGCTTTGAAGCCCTGATGCCTTCGCGATAAAGCGCCATTTGGCGGCCTCGACCAGGTCCTTGCGCACGAGGCGGCCTTCGAAATGGATGTGGGCGAGGCGATTATGGGCACCGGCGATGCCGTGGCGGGCGGCTGCCATCAGGTATTCCATGACGCGGGGGCGGTCGGCGTTGAGGCCGCGTCCCTGGAGGAGGGCGACGGCATATTCGTACTGGGCTGTCGGCATGCCGGCATCGGCGGCGCGGCGCAGCCACACGTTGGCCAGGTATGCATCGGGCTGGATGCCGTGGCCTTTGCGGTAGAGGGCTGCGAGGTCGTATTGGGCGGCGGCGAGGCCCTGTTCGGCGGCATAGCGCAGGTGCATGACGGCGCGGCGCGGGTTTTCCGGCTTGCCGATGCCTGAGATGAACAGGAGGCCGAGGTTGTAATTGGCTTCCGGGTGGCCGGTGCGGGCGGCCTGTTCGAAGAGCTTGGCGGCGCCGTCGGGGTTCTTCTGGATGCCGCGGCCAGCCGCCAGCATGACGGCGAAGGAAAAGACGCCTTCGGTGTCGCCCAACTGGGCGGCGCGGCGGTAGAGCTTGGCTGCGTTCAGCTCATTTTTCGGGACGCCGAGACCGTTCTCATAGATGCGTCCCATCAAGGTCAGGGCGGGCGCGTCGTCTCGTTCCGCGTGGTACTGGGCAATCTTGAGGGCGGTCAGGTATTGGCTCTGGTCGAAGGCGATGTAGGCGGCGTTGGTGCCGGTCGGCTCGGCCATGATGGGGCCAAGGGTGCTGGCCTTGATTTTTGTCGGGCCGAGGCTGTCGCCCGAGACCGCCTTGGTTTGCGGCTCGATGCGTGTCTTGCGAGGCTGGTTGGCTCTGGGGGCGCTGGTTGGCGTGGTGCGGGCGCTGTTCTGGCGGATTTTGGGGCCGGCATGCGTAATCGGGGCGGGGGAGATCGTCTGACGCCAGCCGCTGCTGGCGGTTTCGGCGCGGGTGGCGGCCGGCAGCGCAAGCGTCAGGACGAGGGCGCAGGCCGTCAACGCCGTGCCGCGCCGGAATTCGCCGCTTCGGGGCATTGCGCGGTCCATTCCGTGATCCCTGGATGTTTGTCGTGGCGCAGTCATCATAGCTGTTTCAGCTGTTCCTGGTGGCCAAGCATTCGGGGCCATACTTTCAGCCAATGTGGCGGAACTAGGAAAGCGAAACGCGATCCGGCGCGTTCAGCGCCTCCCCCCTCCCCAGCTAGCGTGTCACAGACATAATCGCGCGAAGGTCGTCCAGCAAGGCGGGCGTGGTGGCGGCGGTTGCGTCAAGGGGCGGAGTGAGGGCCAGGAATTCAGCGCCCGCGGTGGCGGCCTCGCGGGCCCGCTCGACATCGAAGCCAATAAAGGCAACGGCTGGGATTTCGAAGATTTCCGCCCACCAGGCGACGAAATCGAGGCCATTGGCGGCGGCATCAGGGCGAAGGTCAAAGGCCAGATAGTCGGCGCCGGCCTCGCCTGCCACCATCGCGGTGTGGCGGGTCATATCGGACAATACGCCGACGGTGGCGGTGGGGCCGAGGGATGTGCGGGCGTTTTCCTGTCGCGCGGCGAGGTCTTCGGAGCAGGTCAGGTGGACGCCGTCGGCGCCGAGTGATTTTGCAAGCTCGCTGTCCTCGGCGATGAGGGCTGCGATGCCGGCTGCCTGGCAGTCTGAGATTAACGCCTTGGCGCTATCGCGGTCGAAGGCTGCGGTGGGAGGGGGCACGAGGCCAACGTCGTCGGGCGCGGGCAGGCCGCCTGTCGGGGCAATGATGACGCAGGCCGGCTGGCACACCGGGAGGGCTGCGGCGAGGAAATCGCGGGCGGCCGGGAGCGCCTCGAGGATGAGGATCAGTTCAGGGGTGGTCGCGGGGGCGTCGGTCATGACACTCATCCTGGCATCCTGGCATCCTGGCTCAAGAGCACAAAGGGCGCGCTGACCGAGGGTCGGCGCGCCCCTTACTTCGTGGCATTCTTGATGGCAATCGCGGCGCGGTCAAAGGGGGGCCGCGCGAGGCTGCCTCAGGCTGCGTTTTCGAGGCTTGCTTCCCACTGGCCGAGGGCTGCCTTGCCGTTCATTTTCGCGCGATGCGTGAAGGCGCGCTGGGCTGCGGCGACGTTCTCGGATTTGCCACCCCATGCCTTGAGGGCGGCGGCCTGAAGGGCGCGGCCGTAAGAGAAGGTCAGCGCCCAGGGAAGGGGGCCCATTTTGTTCATGAGCGAGAGGTGCTCGGTTGCTGCCTGCGTCGCTCTGGCCGCCGGACAGGAAGGCGATGCCGGGGACGGCTGCAGGGACGGTTGCCTTGAGGCAGGCGACGGTCTTTTCGGCGACTTCCTGAGCGCTTGCCTGGGTCGAGCACTTCTGGCCGGCGATGACCATGTTCGGCTTCAGGACCATGCCTTCGAGGCTGACGTTGGCGCGGTAGAGCTGTTCGAAAACTTCGTTCAGGGTCCACTCGGTGACGCGGTAGCATTCGTCGATGGTGTGGGTTGAATGCTCACCATCCATGAGGACTTCCGGCTCGACGATGGGCACGATGCCGTTTTCCTGGCAAAGCGCTGCGTAACGGGCGAGGCCGTGGGCGTTGGCGTGGATGCAGTTATAGGTCGGCATGGCGTCGCCGATGGTGATGACGGCGCGCCACTTGGCGAAGCGGGCGCCGAGCTTGTGATATTCCTGCAGGCGCTCGCGCAGGCCGTCGAGGCCTTCGGTGACGTTCTCGATGCCGTTCGGGCCGGCGAGAGTCCTTGGCGCCGGCGTCGACCTTGATGCCGGGGACAGCGCCTGACGGCCTTGATGAGGTCGACGAGGGGGGTGCCGTCCTTGGCTTTCTGGCGCAGCGTTTCGTCGAACAGGATGACGCCCGAGATGTGGTTCTTCATGGCGTCGTCGGCACGAAAGAGCATCTCGCGATAGTCGCGGCGGTTGTCTTCGGTCGATTCGACGTTGATCGAGTCGAAGCGCTTCTTGATGGTTCCCGTGCTCTCGTCAGCGGCCAGGATGCCCTGGCCGGGCTGGACCATGGCTTTCGCGATATCTTCGAGCTTTTCGGACATGGAGGCGTTCCTCTGCGGGGTTGGTTAAATTCGTCCTTCGGCAGGTTCGGCGGGTCAGGCGCCGGGCTTCTGGCGGAAAGAAGAAAAGGGACCGGGATCGAATAGCGCAGATGGCTGCACGCGACTAGCTCCCGGGAGGGCGAGTTGCAAATTTCTTGCCGGGAGAGCTAACGGGCCACCGTGACGGTTTCAGGTCATGGGCCAATGCGACGGTGGCTATTGCCCTATTACGAGGAAAGGGCCGATGCATGCTGCACCGGCCCTTGGTCCGTTCGCTACTTGAGATCGGCCGATCAGATCAGCTTGGCCATCGCGATCGCGGTGTCGCTCATGCGGTTCGAGAAGCCCCATTCGTTGTCGTACCAGGACAGCACGCGAACGAGCTTGCCATCGACGATCTGGGTCTGGGTGAGATCGAAGTTCGACGAATAGGGCGAGTGATTGAAGTCGATCGAGACGAGCGGCTCATCGGTCACCTGGAGGACGCCCTTGAGTTCCTGGCCTGCAGCCTTGGCCATGGCGGCGTTGAGTTCCTCAACCGAGGTCTCGCGGCCGGGCAGGAACTTCAGGTCAACGACGGAGACGTTCGGCGTCGGCACGCGGATCGCGGTGCCGTCGAGCTTGCCGTTGAGTTCCGGCAGGACGAGGCCGACGGCCTTGGCAGCGCCCGTCGAGGTCGGGATCATCGAGAGGGCTGCGGCACGGGCGCGGCGCATATCGCTGTGGGCCTGATCCTGGAGGCGCTGGTCGGAGGTGTAGGCGTGGATCGTCGTCATGAAGCCCGAGGTGATGCCGCACAGGTCATTTGCGATCTTGGCGACGGGGGCGAGGCAGTTGGTCGTGCACGACGCGTTCGAGACAACCTTGTGGTCGGCGGTCAGCTTGTCGTGGTTGACGCCATAGACGACGGTGAGGTCGGCGCCGGAGGAGGGCGCGGAGACGAGGACGCGCTTGGCGCCGGCTTCGAGGTGGGCGGATGCCTTGGCCTTGTCGGTGAAGATGCCGGTGCATTCCATGACGATGTCGATGCCCATCTCGCCCCAGGGGAGCTTGGAGGGGTCACGCTCGGCAAGGACGCGAATGGGCTTGGCGAGGCCGACATCCATCTGGTCGCCATCGACGGCGACGGTGCCGTGGAAGGGGCCGTGGACGCTGTCGTACTTGAACAGGTGGGCGTTGTCCTTCGCGGAGCCGAGATCGTTGATGGCAACGACTTCTAGATCGTCGCGTTTGGCTTCCGCGATCGCACGAAGAATGTTGCGGCCAATGCGGCCAAATCCGGAAATCGCGACTTTAACGGCCATCGAATGGGGTCTCCTTGGTGGGGTGGGCAGGTGATGGGCATGTGTGGTTCGATTGATCGTCCAACCAGGGCCTGCCGCTTCTATTATCCAATGCTTCACCGCGGCGCCCGTGAGCACTTGTCAGGTGAGCGTGATCTTTATTGAGCGTGATAAGCGCGCCATCAATGGAATTGCGGGGCGGTGATGTCAATGGGACACAGGAATGGTCATGACAAAGCCGTTAGCGGATGAGATTAACGGCCACGGTGGGGCAGCGGTGAGGCGGCGGCGGGATAGCGTTCGGGCGATCGGTCGCGTGCGGCCGTGGAACGTTTCAGTTGACCGGTGGTTTATTCGCTACCTATGGTTTACGCCTGGGATTTCATACACAATACAGCGCATAATTTGGCCCTCCAGAGAGGGCGATTGACGGATTTCCATGTGAGGGTGGACCGCACGTGTTCGGGCGGTAGGAGATTTTGACGATGGCAACCCGAACGACTGGTCAAGCAAAGGGCAGCTCGCGACACAGCGAAGCTCAGCCAGCTTCGTCGCGCGCAAGTGCTGGCGGCAAAGCACCTCAGCCAAAGAAGGCGCCGGTGAAGAAAGCTGCAGCGGCGAAGCAGGCTGCACAGGGGGCTGCCCGAAAATCGACGCGATCGCGCGCCAAGGGTGTCGAGAAAACCGCTTCTAGGGCCGCGGCCAAACCGACTGCGAAAAGCGCTTCGAAAACGGCTTCGACAGAAGGTCAGATGCTGGCTGAACAGAACGCCGCGCTCAAAGCCGAACTGGCGCAGGCCAAGGCCCGGATCGTGGAGCTTGAGGCGCTCAACGCGGATGTCATCAACCGCATTGATTGGGTGATCGACTCTCTCCAGACTGTGATCGAAGACAAGCGTTGATCTAAGACGGCAACATCCATCGTGGCGGGCGTGTCAGTAGTCGTTGGACAGGACAGGGCAACTTTTCCCGCGATGGCCTGCATGTACGCTTTTATTTTGCCGCGCCAAACGTGGAGAGACGGTTTGGGACAGGTTCCGATCAGAATTGGTGAGCGATCCTACCGGCTGAGCTGCGGCGAGGGCGAGGAAGCGCGGCTTGAACAGCTCAGCGGTTACATCAACGAGAAAATGGATGAGTTGGCCGAGCAACATGGCCAGATCGGTGAGGAACGCCTGATGGTGATGGCGATGCTGCTGATCACGGATGAATTGTTCGATGCGCGCGACAGCGCGGCTGCGAAAACAGAGCCGGATGCGCCGGAAAGCGGTGGTGGCAGCGCCGATGATGCTGGAGAGGCGGCCTGAGGGCGCGGGAACAGCTTGGTTTTCCGCTACAATCAGCTTATCTATGATCAAGCTGCGGGGCGCGTCAGGAGCACATTTTCCCCTGGGCCGATAAGCACCGCTTGGGAGCTGTCCCTGACCGGGACCGTGGTCCTGGTCACACGGCGCCCACCTACTTTGTAGGGACCTGGCGGGATTAACAGTTCCAACGGCCTCCGCGGCTTTTAATTTCCTGGCAAGAGCGTGGTTCAAGTGACCGGACGGTGCCGTCGTCCGCGTCGAAGCGCACTTTAATTTTTGGGGCTAGGACGGTTTCGGGGTCAGGAAGGCTGACACGAGATGCAGGACGATGTTGCGGGCCAGAAAGCGCGGCTGCGGGAGACGATGAAGGCCCGCCGCGATGCGCTCCATGATGGCGGGGGAGTGCCGGCCCGGGCTGCTGCAGCGTATGCGGAGCAGGTGTTGGCGTTGGCGCCGTCGCGACGTGGCGAGGCAACCGCGCCGGTGGTGTCGTCCTATCTTCCGATTGGCAGTGAGATCGATCCGCAACCGCTGATGCGTGCGCTGGCGGACCTTGGCGCGGTTGGCGCGCTGCCGGTGATCGCGGGCAAGGCCCGGCCGCTGGTCTTTCGTGTCTATCGCGACGGGGATCCTCTGGAGGAAAAGCTCTGGGGTATTCGCGAACCGCTTGCCAGCCAGCCGGTCTGCGTTCCGGACATTCTGGTGCTGCCGATGCTGGCGTTTGATGATCATGGCTGGCGGCTTGGATATGGCGGCGGGTTCTATGACCGGACGCTGGCCGGGCTGAGAGCTGAGAAGGCGGTCGTTGCGATCGGGCTTGCTTATGACGCGCAACGTGTCGACGCGGTTGCTCACGATGACTATGATGAGCGGCTCGATTTCGTTCTAACGCCCTCAGGTCTCACGAAATTTCAAGGATAAGGCGGTGCCATGCGGTTTTTATTTCTCGGCGACGTTGTGGGACGGGCCGGACGCCAAGTTCTGCTCGAGACGCTGCCGGGGCTCAGGGACCGCTACAAGCTCGATTTCGTGGTTGTGAATGGTGAGAACTCGGCCGGTGGCTTTGGGATCACCGAGGCCATCCTCAACGATTTTCTCGATGCGGGCGCGGATGTCGTCACGCTTGGCAATCATGCCTTCGATCAGCGCGATGCACTGGTGTTCATCAACCGCCAGGAGCGGCTGGTGCGGCCGCTCAACTTTCCCGCGGGCACGCCGGGGCGCGGCGCGGGGGTGTTCAAGGCGCGGAACGGGGCCGACGTGCTCGTGATCAATGCGCTGGGGCGTGTCTTCATGGCGGATATCGACTGTCCGTTTCGCGCCATCGACAATGAGCTTGGGGCGGCCCAGATGGGGCGCGACGTTGATGCGGTGTTCATTGATTTCCATGCCGAGGCAACGAGTGAAAAGCAGGCGCTGGGGCTGTTTCTCGACGGACGGGTGAGCTGTGTCGCGGGCACGCATACGCATTCGCCGACGTCAGATCACCGGGTGCTGCCGGGGGGCACGGCGTATCAGTCGGATGTCGGCATGTGCGGGGACTACAACTCGGTTCTGGGCATGAAGGCGGAGGAGCCGATCAACCGGTTCATCTCGCGCATCCCACGGGACCGGTTCGAGCCGGCGATGGGGGAGGCGACGCTTGCCGGGCTTGCCGTTGATATTGACGATGGATCCGGGCTCGCGCGGGATGTTGCAGCGCTGCGGATCGGGGGTGCGCTCAGTCCGGCGCTGCCGCACTTCTGGGAGGCGGGGGCGTGATGGTGCGCGCCACGTTTTCCAGGCGTTGGCGGTGAAATGAATTGGCGGTGCTGGATTTTTCAGCAAGGGGGCATTTATAACGGGGGCGCGCCGGACGCCGCCGCTGCGGGTGAGCGGGCCGGTTCCAGCAAAAAAGTGACAAGCTCAAGCAATCTGGACGATAGCGCTCATGGCCGGACATTCACAATTCAAGAACATCATGCACCGCAAGGGGCGGCAGGATAAAATCCGCTCCAAGCTGTTCTCGAAATTGTCGCGTGAGATCACGGTGGCGGCCAAGATGGGTACGCCCGATCCGGACATGAACCCGCGCCTCAGACTTGCGGTGCAGAACGCCAAGGCGCAGTCGATGCCGAAGGACAATATCGAGCGGGCGATCAACAAGGCCTCGAGTGCGGATGAGGATAACTTCGAAGAGGTGCGCTACGAGGGCTATGGGCCGAACGGCGTTGCCGTCCTGGTCGAAGCGCTGACGGACAACCGCAACCGGACGGGGGGCGCGGTGAGGTCCTACTTCACCAAGCATGGTGGCAATCTCGGCTCGTCGGGATCGGTTGCGCATATGTTCAACCGGGTCGGTGAAATCCAGTATCCAGCAGACGCGGGGAGCGCGGACGACGTACTTGAAGCTGCGATCGAGGCCGGTGCCGACGATGTGCAGTCGAGCGAGGATGGACACCTGATCACGACGACGTTCGACACGTTGGGTACGGTTGCCGGTGAACTCGAGAAGGCGCTGGGGGAAGCGGAAAGCGTCAATGCGGTGTGGCAGCCGGTGATCTCGACGGAGGTCGATGAGGATGGTGCAGAGAGCATCATGAAGCTGATTGCGACGCTGGAAGATGATGACGACGTGCAAAACGTTTTCACGAACTTCGACGTCGATGAAGAGATCCTGGCGAAGCTGACGGCGGCTTGAGGCGCGGCAGATATGATTGCGCGGCGGAAGGTGCCGGTTTGGTTCGTGCTTGGAATGCTCGTTTTCGGTTTCCTGTCTGTTGCAGTCCCCGTCTTACTCATTGGCGGTAAGTCACTCAGCCGAGATGCATTTTGCTATTCTGACTACAAGCAATCCACGCTTCACTTCTACGCGATGATTGGGGTTGTTGGGTTTCCATTGGTCGGTCTCGTCTGTTTTGTTGTCGCGCGGCGGTTCGCGGAGATCAGTTTCTCGCCCTGCTGGTCATTGGTGCCGTTGGTGATGTCCGCGCTGTTTGTTGCTTTTGCGTTGGGGAGCGAGTTGGTGGCGATCGAGGTTTCCAGGGAGCATTGCGCCGGCGGGCCTCCGGAACTCATGGACAACAATGTTCCGACATCTGAATGGACTCCCCTTCTATTTCGCGCGGCGACGCTCGCGGCGGCTGGATACGTTTGCTCTCTTATGGCGCTGTTTTTCTTTGGGTTCGATCGGCGACCGTCCCGTTAATTGCCGAATCGTCTATTGAAGGTGCATGAGCACCAATCTCGTCCGCATCATCGGCATTGACCCGGGCCTCAGGCGCACCGGGTGGGGCGTCATCGAGAGCGATGGCGTGCGGCTGGCTTATGTTGCCTCGGGGTATGTCGAATCCGACAAGGACGAGGTGCTGGCCTATCGGCTGCGCCAGATCTATGAGGGCGTGGCCGGGGTTATCGCGAGCTTCAAGCCGCGCGAAGCGGGCGTGGAAGAGACATTCGTCAACGACAATGCGCGGGCGACGCTGAAGCTTGGCCAGGCGCGGGGCATGGCGCTGCTGGCGCCGGCGATGGCGGGGCTGAGGGTGGGGGAATATCCGCCGAACCTGATCAAGAAATCGGTTGTCGGCTCGGGGCACGCCGATAAGCGGCAGATCCAGCTGATGGTCAAGATGCTGCTGCCGAAGGCGCAGTTTTCGAACGCGGATGAGGCGGATGCGCTGGCGATCGCGATCTGCCATGCCAATCATCGAAATTCGCCGGCTGAAAAACTGGCGCGACGGATCAAGGAGGCGCCAGCATGATCGGCAGGCTCAAGGGCAAGGTCGAGGCGATCGGTGAGCAGATCTGCATCATCGACGTCGGCGGGGTCGGGTATGAGGTGCAGGCGTCGGCCAGGGCGCTGCGCGACATGACGATCGGGGGAGATGTGGTGCTCACGATTGACACGCATGTCCGCGAAGATGCGATCCGGCTCTATGGGTTCAAGAGCGAGGTCGAGCGGACGTGGTTCCGGACGTTGCAGAACGTGCAGGGCGTCGGCGCCAAGGTGGCGCTGGGCGTGCTCGGTATCCTGTCGCCGCAGGAACTTGCCAATGCGATCGCGCTTGGCAACTGGGCGGCCGTCGAGCAGACGCCGGGGGTTGGCAAGAAGATCGCGCAGCGCATCGTTGCCGAATTGAAGGACAAGGCGCCGGCACTGACGGTTGCCGGGCTCGATGCGCCAATTGCCATCAATGGCGCGGCGGGGGCGAGCGGTGGTGCGGGGGGACAGGAAACGGCGGTGGCGGAGGCGATTTCAGCGCTCTCCAATCTCGGCTACATGCCCGCGCAGGCGAGCCAGGCGGTTGCTGCAGCCTACAAGGAACTGGGTGACGAGGCTGATACGGCCAAGCTGATACGGCGGGGGCTCAAGGAGCTTGCCGCGTAAGGCCATCGGCGAGGCATGGGCGACGTAACTGTGCCGTGAGGATGGTGATGAAGCCATCATGATCGACAAAGGACGTAAGGATGCAACGCGCGCTTTGGGTGTTCTTGTTCTACACGCTGGTCGGACCGTTTCTGGCGGGATTGCTGGCGGCGGCTTATGTGCCGGTTGCGATCTGGGCCAATCTGGCCCCGTATGCGGCTGGTGATCACGCGTCGTTCGACGCAACGAATCTGCCGGATATGAGCGGGCTTGGGCAACTGATGGCCCAGGCGGGGGTTGGCACGTTCATCTGGTCGCCGATTGCAGCCGGTCTGACGGGGCTTGGCGTCGGGCTGCTTGCCTGGCAGCGTGGCAGTGCGCATTGGGGTGTGGCGGGGGCGATCGGTGTGACGGCGTTTTTCGTTGCCTATGTTCTGGCGCCGTTCGCGGCCGGAGACATGCTGGCCTTGTTTGCCTTTGCAAGCGGCGTCGTGGCGGCGGTGGTTGCGATCTTCCTGCGCTCGATCCGGCTGCTCGGGGGCGCGGCTTCCGACTGAGACGGCCGGTGGATTTGCTCTTTTTGAGCCTCCGTGCGCTGATATCGCCCAATTTGGCGCTTATTTCTCATCATTGATTTGTTTGAACGGCTGCGCGACGTTGCCGGTGGGGTGATCGTTGCGCCCGTCAGGGAGGATTTCATGCGGTATTTTCTAGGTGCCGTGGCGCTTGCCGCGGGCTGGGCGCTGGGTGTTGGCGCGCCAGCGGTGGCGGCGGGGCCCGGGGCTGGGCTCAGTGACGTGACCGGTGCGGGTTCTGCGATCCTGCATCACGTCCAGACGGCGCAGGAAATCGAGCGCGAGCGCCGGCGTCGAGATGGGCAGCGGCGACGCGGTGACGGTGAGCGGCGCGGTGAAAGACGCCAACGCCAGCAGGGCGAGCGTCAACGTCAAGGCCAGCAGGGCGAGCGCCAACGCCAACGCCAGCAAGGCCAACGCCAAGGCCAGCAAGGCCAACGCCAGCGTCAGCAAGGCCAAGAGCGCCAGCAGGGCCAGCGTCCTCAGCGCAACCCCAATGCCGCCGACCAGCAGCGGCGCAACGCTGCCGAACGGCGACAACGGGCTGCCGAGCAGGCTCGCGAGCGTGCCGCGGAGCAGAACCGTCAGCGCGAGCGGGCGGCACAACAAACCCGGGAGCGGGCCGCACAACAGGCGCGTCAGCGCCAGCAGCAACAACAATTGCGGGCGGCGGAGCAGGCGCGTGAAAGCGCAAGACGCGAACGCCTGAATGCGGAAGACGCACGGCGGCGGGCCGCGGCACGGGCGCGGGACGCCGGGCGGCAGCGCGAGCGTGGGCAAGAAGGCGTGCCGCGCGGGCAGCGCGGTCAAGAGCGCGCGGGGCCGGGGCGTCCGCGGGACCTGACGACGAGCCGTGATCGTCTCGAGCGGCCTCAGCGCGGCGGTGACGACCGGGATACGACTTTGCGCCGTGAAGGCGTGCGCGTTGATGGGCAGCGGGGCGATGGACGACGCCGTGATGGTGACGCCCGGCGCTCCGACCAACGTCAGGAGGGGGAGCGATTGCGTGAGCGCAATCGTGACGCCAATCGAGACGCGCGGGAAAATCGCAACCGCGCCGGGCGGAATGATGGGATCGACGGTGAGTGGCGGCGGCGGCAAGGTGAGCGCCGCGCCGAGCGGCTCCAGCAGCGCCGGGCGGCACAGCGGAGCGGTGAACGCCAGCGGCAACGGGCGCGGTGGCAGCGGCCATCGGAACAGGTCACGGAGCGGCGGACGCGGTCGCAGTGGGTCCGCCGCCGGGAATTCCGCGATCCGCAAGGGCGCAGGCGGGTGGTGCGCAGCCGGCGCTATTGGGTGCGCAATGAGCGCAACCGCAACCGCTTCCGGCGGGGGCGCAGCATCTATTATCTGCCGCCGGCAGGCGCCGCACTGGCATTGGGAGCCTATATCGTGAGCAGTGCGAATGCGGGTTACGATACGTACCTCGATACGTTCCTCGCACCGCCCGTGGTGGATGTCGACGAGCGCTATTCGCTGCAGGAGATCGTTGAGGACCCGTCGGTGCGCGCGAAGGTGCGCAGCGTCAACCTCGATGCGGTCAATTTCGAGTCTGGATCTTCATCGCTCAGTGAAGCGCAGTATGAGCGGCTCGAGGAGATCGCGGATGCGATGCTTGCGGTTATCGAGAAGCGGCCCGACGAGGTTTTCCTGATTGCTGGTCACACCGACGCGGTCGGCAGTTTCGAGAGCAATCTCGAGCTTTCCGAAGCGCGTGCGGCGGCGGTGCAGGAGGCGCTTGTGGTTGAATATGGCGTGCCGACGGAAAACCTCGAGTCGGTCGGCTATGGTGAGCAGTATCTGCTGGTCAATTCGCAAGGTTCGAGCCGCGCCAATCGCCGCGTCACGGTGCGCGCGATCGGGGCACTGATGGCGAAGCGCTAGCGCGGAAGCTGATCGCTCAGACGGGTTGCGCCCGGGCCGCGGTATTCGCGGCTCGGGCGTTTGGTTGAGGTGGTGGCGCGCGGACGGTCTTGACCGCGAGAGCGAACACATGCACCACCAACCTATGACAGACGACCGCCTTGTTGCTCCGGGCGAGCGGGAGGCCGACGGCCTCGATGCTTCGATCCGTCCGCAGTCGCTCGATGATTTCATCGGGCAGGAGCAGGCGCGTGCGAACCTTCGCATCTTTATTCAGGCGGCGCGCGGTCGTGGTGATGCGCTCGATCATGTGCTGTTCGCCGGTCCGCCGGGACTTGGCAAGACCACACTCGCGCAGATCATGGCGAAGGAACTGGGCGTCGGGTTCCGGGCCACGTCGGGACCGGTGATCTCGAAGGCCGGTGATCTGGCCGCACTTTTGACGAACCTCGAAGATCGCGACGTCCTGTTTATCGACGAGATCCACCGGCTCAATCCGGCGGTTGAGGAAATTCTCTATCCAGCGATGGAGGATTTTCAGCTCGACCTCATCATCGGAGAAGGACCAGCGGCGCGGTCGGTTCGGATTGATCTCGCGAAGTTCACGCTGGTGGCTGCAACGACGCGGGTCGGCCTGTTGACGACGCCGCTCAGGGACCGGTTCGGGATTCCGATCCGGCTGAATTTCTATACCGACAGCGAGCTTCAACTGGTTGTCGAGCGGGGCGCGCGGGTGCTCGGTGCGCCGATGAAGCCGGATGGGGCGCATGAGATTGCCCGGCGCGCGCGGGGGACGCCGCGGGTCGCGGGGCGTCTGCTGCGGCGGGTCCGCGATTTTGCAGCCGTCGATGGATCGACCGCGATTACGGCGGAGGTCGCGGACCGGGCGCTGAAAATGCTCGAAGTGGACAATGAAGGGCTCGATGCGCTCGACCACCGCTATCTCAACTGCATCGCGCTCAACTACGATGGCGGGCCGGTTGGTATCGAGACGTTGTCAGCGGCACTTTCTGAGCCGCGTGATGCGCTGGAAGAACTCGTCGAGCCCTACCTTCTCCAGAAGGGGTTCGTGAGCCGGACGCCGCGGGGACGGGTCATGACGCTCAGGGCTTATAGGCATCTGGGACTTTCGGGGCCGTCGCGTGCGTCGGGAGGGCTCGACCAGATCGGCCTGTTCAGCGAGGACGAGGCGCCCGACGACGACCAGAAGGCCGGGTGATATGAGCCAAGATGCGTGGCCGGACTTGGCGGGGCGGCTGGTTCAAGACGCAGGTGGGACCAAGCGTCATGTCTTGCCGGTGCGGGTCTATTTCGAAGACACGGACTTTTCGGGCTTCGTCTATCACGCGACCTACCTGAAGTGGTGCGAGAGGGGGCGGTCGGATTTTCTGCGGCTGCTTGGGCACCGCCATCAAGACCTGTTGGCTGGCAAGACTGGTGTGCCGGCGGCATTTGTGGTCAGGCGGATGCAGCTCGAGTTTCGCCGGCCGGCGCAAATCGACGAAGTCCTCGAAGTGCACACGAGGGTGGAGAAGCTGTCTGCGGCGGTGCTTACATTGTCGCAGCTGGTGGTGCGCGATGGGGTCTGGCTGTTCGATGCGACGGTGGAGATCGTGCTGGTTTCGCTGGATGGCAAGCCGCAGCGCCTCGATGCGCGATTTGCAGCCGATTTCAAAGCGCAAGGCTGATCGGGCGGGTGCCGATCCGGCGAACTGATCTGCCGGAAAATCCGGGGATTGGTCGAAGATTGTGCGGAAACGTTGGCCAAGGGCTTGATCTTATGCGCGCTGCTGGGCACTCAGGCTGAGTATTTGGGTCGTCGTTTCGCCAAATTGCACCGTGAGAACTGCGCAGTCTTTCAGCGGGGATACGCGTTTCGGGGGGTCCCCCGGCTTTTTGGCCAGGCGTTCAAGATGACTGACCGGCGCAAAGTGCGCGGGGCGGATCATTCATGGGCTCTTATTCCTCTCCCCCGAAGCCCAAGGTGACGGCATGAATGAAGTTGTAAGCGGCGCATTGGCCTCGAAGGCTGGGGACATGTCGTTCCTCAACCTGTTTTTGCAGGCCCATATCGTCGTCCAGGCCGTCATGGTGGGGCTGGTGCTCGCATCGGTGTTCTGCTGGGCGATCGTGGTCGAGAAATACTTTGCGTTTCGCCGGGCGCGTCGGGAGGCGGACGATTTCGAAAGCCTGTTCTGGTCGGGCCAGTCGCTGGAGGAGCTCTATTCGGGCCTGTCACGCGAGCAGAATATCTCGATGGCGGCGCTGTTCGTTGCCGCGATGCGGGAGTGGAAGCGATCGGTCGAAGGCTCCGCGCGGGCGTTCGGTGGCATTCAGTTGCGCGTCGAGAAGGTGATGGACGTGACGATCAGCCGTGAGATGGAGCGGCTGGAGCGACGGCTGCTGTTTCTGGCAACGGTTGGATCGACGGCGCCGTTCGTTGGCCTTTTTGGTACGGTATGGGGAATCATGACGAGCTTCCAGGCGATCGCTGCGTCGAAGAATACGAGCCTTGCGGTCGTGGCGCCGGGGATTGCGGAAGCGTTGCTGGCAACGGCGATCGGGCTGGTTGCCGCGATCCCGGCGGTGATTTTCTACAATAAGTTTTCCGCCGATGCGTCGCGGCTGAGTGCCCGTCTCGAAGCGTTTGCGGATGAGTTTGCAGCGATCGTATCGCGCCAGATCGACAATTCGTCGAGGAGCTAGAAGCACATGGGGATGAGTGTTCGCGCATCAGGGGGAAAGAGCCGGCGCCATCGTCGCGGCGGCCATCAGCCCATGAGCGAAATCAACGTGACGCCGTTTGTCGACGTCATGCTGGTGCTGTTGATTATCTTCATGGTGGCAGCGCCGTTGTTGACGGCTGGCGTGCCGCTCGAATTGCCGGCGGCGAAGGGCAACCAGTTGCAGTCGCAAAAGAGCGAACCGGTGGTTGTCTCGGTGACGCGGGATGGCCAGATCTATCTGGGTGATGAGCAGAACAATTCGATGACGCTCGAAGCGCTGACGCCGAAGCTCAAGTCGATCATGGCGGCGCGCGGGGCGGAGGGCGGTGATCAACCGATTTTCGTGCGTGGTGATGAGGCGGTGTCCTATGGGACGGTTGCCCGTGTCATGGCGGAAATCCGGGAGGCGGGGTTCCGCAAGCTGTCGCTTGTGACCGAGATCCAACAAGGGGGCTGACGGGAACGATGTATTTCGGGCTGACGGTCTCGATGGTTGCGCACCTGGCGCTGCTTGGCTGGGCGCTGATGGCGTTCCAGACGACCGAGCCCTATAAGTTTGCCGAGCCGGAAGCCGTCGAGGTTGCATTGATTTCGGCGGACGATCTGGTGCGGCTGCGTCAGGGCGACAGAGATTCCAAGAAGCTCGAGACGCGGCCGGCGGAGAAGATCGAGAAGAAGCCGACGGAAAGGCAAGCCAAGCGCGAAATCGTGAAGACGGTGCCGCCGCCGGCGGCATCGCCGCCAGAAGTGCAAGACGATCCGATTTCGAAAAAGCTTGCCGCGCTGCAGCCAGTTGAGCCGAAGGGGCCGACGGCGGAGGAGATCGCGGCAAAGAAAGCCGCGGAAGAGGCCGCGAAGAAGGCTGCGGAAGAAGCCGCGAAGAAGGCCGCGGCTCAGAAGGCTGCGGAAGCGCTGGCGCTTCAGAAGGCTGCGGAAGAGCAAAAGAAGCAGGCGGAAGCAGAGGCGGAAAAAAAGCGCAAGGCGGACGCGGAAGCTGAGGCAAAACGCAAGGCGGACGCGGAAGAGAAGCGCAAGGCGGAAGAACGGCGCAAGCGGTTGGCAGCGGAGAAGAAGCGCCGTCAGGAAGCGGAACGAAAGCGCAAGCTGGCTGAAGCGCGGCGGCTTGAGAAGGAACGGCAGGCAAAGAGTTTCGACAGCGGCAAGATTTCGGCGCTCCTGAACAAGATCCCTGATGCGGCGGCGCCGCAGGGGGGCAATCCCGACCCGAACGCACGGCCGGATGCGCCACAGGGGGCACGGGCCGGCGCGCCGGAGGGGCGTGACAGCCGGTTGACGGCGAGTCAGCGATCCCTTCTCGGCGCGATGATGAAGCGGGCGGTCAGCCGCTGCTGGAACATCAATAGCGGCCTCGAAGGGGTCGACCGGATCGTGGTCGAACTTGAGATACGGCTTGGGACGGACGGGCGGCTGCAGGGCCAGCCACGGGTTGCGAACAATCGCGGCGGTGCGATCTTTCAAGATGCCGTGAATAGTGCTGTTCGCGCGCTGATCCAGTGTGAGCCGTATGATCTGCCGAAGGAGTTCTATAAGGATGGCTGGGATCACATGGTGGTCACCTTCGATCCACAGAAGATGTTTTGACATTGCCCGTGATTGCCGGGAAGAGGCCTTCGAACTGGAGTGGGCAAGAGATATGACGGACCGCAATAACGGACGATCGAGCGTGAGGGTGAGCCGGCGGCACGTGCTGGCGGCGGGCGGAAGCGCGGTGGGCTGGGCGCTGTTGCCGGGCGCCGGGGCGCTGGCGCAGACGCGGGTGACTGTCGATGAAGCGAACCTGCGTCCCCGTCCGATTGCGGTTCCGGCGTTTCTTGGGGAAGATCCGCGGCTCGCGCAGGCGATTGCGGATATCGTGCAGGCCGATCTCGAGCGGTCGGGCCTGTTTCGTCCGTTGGACCGGGGCGCGTTTATCGAGCAGATCAACGACCTTTCGACGGCGCCGCGATTTGCAGACTGGCGGGCGGTGGGCGCGGAGGCGCTGGTTGTCGGGCAGGTGGCGAAGCTTCAGGACGGCCGGTTCCGGGCGGAGTTCCGGTTGTGGGATACGGTGCTCGGCAAGTCGCTGACGGCGCAGCATTTCGCGACCGATCCGCGGGCCTGGCGGCGGCTGGGACATATCATTGCCGACCAGGTCTATGAGAAGCTGACGCTGGAGAAGGGCTATTTCGACACGCGGGTCGTGTTCATCGACGAGACGGGGCCGAAGGACAAGCGGCTGAAGCGGCTCGCGATCATGGACCAGGACGGGCACAATGTGCGCCTGCTGAGCAGTGGGCGCGAACTGGTGTTGACGCCGCGCTTCAATCCGCAGTCGCAGCAGATCTGCTACATGTCATATGTCGGCGGCAACCCGCGTGTGCAGATGATGGATCTGGCGACGGGACAGCAGCAGGTGGTCGGCGATTTCCCGAACATGACATTTGCACCGCGGTTCGCGCCGGACGGGCGGCGGATCGTGATGAGCCTGCAGGAAGGCGGCGCGTCCAGCCTGGTCGAGATGGATCTTGGCTCGCGGCGGATCAGCCAGCTCACGCAAACGGGTGCGATCGATACCGGGCCCTGCTATGCGCCGGATGGTCGGCAGATCGTGTTTGAATCCGACCGTGAGGGGACGCAGCAACTCTATGTGATGGGCGCGGATGGCAGCGGACAGCGGCGAATCAGCAGCGGGCCGGGGCGATATTCGACGCCGGTGTGGTCGCCGCGGGGGGATTACATCGCCTTTACGAAGCAATATGCCGGGCGTTTTCTGATCGGGGTTATGCGCCCGGATGGGACGGGGGAACGGGTGTTGACGGAGGGGTTTCATAACGAAGGCCCGACGTGGGCGCCAAATGGGCGGGTTTTGATGTTTTTCCGCGAACATCGCGGCGCCAATGGCGGGCCGAGTATCTATTCAATTGACTTGACAGGTTATAACGAGCGGCGCGTTACAACGCCGGCTTTTGCCTCCGATCCGGCGTGGTCGCCGCTTCTCAGCTAACGCGCTTATTCGATGGCAGGGCGCTGGAAATGAAGCCTCGGCGGCATGTTGCTGAATAGGCACGACATTTTTTGTCACGGCCTATTCATTGTGCGTTTTAAGGTGTGGATACGACTGAAAAATATTGAGCTTTTCATAAATTATTAAACAACGCGATTCGCGTGATATTTTCGCATCAAGAACGTTGGATTCCAGTCCGTTGCAGCGCTGCGCGATTGAAACGCCTGAAGGCAACAAGTACTCGGATAAGGGTAACTACCGAACCGACTCGCAGCCAGGGCGGCTGGGGGGGTGCCTTGATCAGTGTTCGGATTACATGGACCTTATAGGAGAGAAGACATGAAGAGCGCAATCGTTCTGGCTACGGTCATTGCAGCCGTGGCTTTGGGGGCATGCCGTAAAGAAGTTGCACACGAGCCCATGAAGCTCGGCGCACAAGCACCTGTTGAGCAGGTGGCTCGCTAAACAGATATGTGGTCCCGCATCGCGGGGACACGTCTGTCTCTTGAAGACCGCTCTGACCTTCGTGTCAGGCGGTCTTCGCTGTTTTGGGGGTGTCTTGCGGGCTGTTCAATAGGGCGGACGCGCGAGCGTCGGCCCTCATTCGCGTTCGATGTGGCAACAATGCGTGCGTGGCAAGGTTGTTGTGCAGCCGGGCTGGAATGTGAAGGGCGCGAACAACGCGCTGCCATATTTCGCGAACACAAACCATGACGCCGACGGGCGACGACCAGTGGTGAGAAAACCAGTGGATGACGGGGCGCTGCCACACAACGGGGTTTGAGCGT
Organism: uncultured Alphaproteobacteria bacterium; assembly: GCA_963696075.1. Classification (GTDB taxonomy): domain Bacteria; phylum Pseudomonadota; class Alphaproteobacteria; order Rhizobiales; family Hyphomicrobiaceae; genus CAJQQK01. Next base: position 315,122 of record CAVOJD010000015.1, read on the forward strand.
GCCTGCGAAAACCGCTAAGCGGAGGCACGAGGTAATGATCATGACACAACAACTGCGCACATTTGGATCGGTTTGCAGGTTGGCGTTCGCGTTGGGGGCGATGCTGCTGGTGGCAGCCTGCGCCAACTCGCAGAAAGTCGGACCCGATAGCGCGAAGCTGAATGCGAACGCCGGCGTGCCGGCGACGCCGGGGACGCGCCGGGACTTCTCGCAGAACGTCGGCGATATCGTGTACTTCTCGACGGATAGCTCCGATCTGACGCCGGAGGCGGAGCAGACGCTTTCCAAGCAGGCGCAGTGGCTCAATCAGTATGGCCAATACACGATCACCATCGAGGGCCACGCGGACGAACGCGGCACGCGCGAATACAACATCGCGCTTGGTGCGCGCCGGGCGCAATCGGTGCGTAACTTCCTGTCGCGCACCGGCGTTGATGCGCGCCGTATCCGTACAATCTCGTATGGCAAGGAGCGCCCGGTCGCTGTTTGTGATGACATTTCATGTTGGTCACAGAACCGGCGCGCTCAGACCATCCTGAACAATCGCGGTGGTGCGTCCTAACGCTCCGCGGGCGAGGGCGTCGAGGCGGGAGATGATTTGTTCGCCGCGCACCGTTGCCCGGCACTGCCGTCACGATTTCCACAACAAAGGCAGCCGCAGAGGCTGCCTTTTTTTATGACGTGAATTTCCCGATTTTGCGGGGCGATACGGGCCGAGGGCCACCGCAATGGGACACGTTTGTGGCGGCTCGACCAAAGTTCTGCCTTAGTGTGTTCCAATAGTCACCCTGACGAAATATCGGGAGGGGGCTTGATGATTCGACGAGATGAACTTTTGCGTCACGCCGGAGTTGTCACCGCCGCCGTCGTTGTTTCGACCTCACTTTCCTTATCGGGCGCGCAGGCGCAGACGCTGACGCAAACGGCGCCGCAGACGCAGGCACCGGCGGGGGGCAAACTTGCGAACGAAGCCCGCCCGATGGACACCATTGCCGCGCCGCGCGAGATCCTGCCCTGGCGGCGAGACATCGAGCAGCGGGCCGATGCGGCGCTGGCGGCCGCGGAGCGTGCGCTCGCGGGTGGGCTGCGGGATGCGGGTGAGCGCCAGCTTGCCGACCTCGTTCGTGATTACCCAAAAACCTACGCCGGGCAGACAGCGCGGGAACGCCTTGAACGCCTGCGACAGGCTGCGCTGTGGCGCGGGGGCGCGCAGCATGGCGGGCTTGGCGTGACGGGGCAGATTGGCCGTGATGACGGTGATACCGTGGCACTGGCGCCGGTCGCGGGGTGGCGGACGGTGGTGCAGCACGGCACGGGCAACTTGCTGGATGATCTCATTGAGGCTGCGGGTGACCGGGTCTTTTTTGAGGCTGGATCGGCCAAGCTGACGACGTCGGCCAAGCGCGTGCTCGACAAGCAGGCGCGGTGGCTTAAGGCGCAGCGCCATGTGGAATTCAAGATCATCGGACATGCGGATGATGAAGGCTCAGGTTCGAGCAACCTGCGGCTGTCGCATGATCGGGCGGTTGCGGTGCGCCGGTATCTCAGTGAGCGGGGCATCTCCGGAAACCGGCTGCATGTCGTCAGTTTCGGCAATGCGCAGCCGATCGCGATTTGCACGGTGTCGAGTTGTGCTGCGCAGAACCGCCGGGTTGTGAGCGAGATCCGGTTGCGACGGCAGGCGTATGGCGTGACCGACTGAGACGGCGGCCGGGGCAACGGACACGAAATCCGGTTCTCGTTTCGAGATCGATGCTGAGCGCCCAGCGGGACGGCTCTCCAGGGGCGCTGTTTGGTTTCGCGCTTTCCATGCAACAGAACGCGGCGACACTGGTGGTCGCGCCCTGCCACGGCTTTACTAAAAGTGGTAAGAGGTTGGATGGCAAGCGATCGGTGATGTCGCGGGATCGCGACGGCGGCTTGATACAGGATCGCTTGTTGACGTGGTCTCCTGCGGACATTCCCTAATGGCATGATCGGGCCCTAATGGCATGATCGGGGATGTGGATTGGATGTCGGTTCCGGACTTCGTGCGAGACGGCGGATGTGCGAATCGATGACTTGATCGGGAGGGCAGGCGTAGACGCGCCGTTCCCGGTGTTCAGCAGGGTCGAGGCAGAGATGCGACGAACTCAAAAGATGATGCAGGCGGGGCGGTCAGCGCTCGGAGGGCTGTTGATTTGTGCAGGGCTCCTGGCTGGCGGCGGTCTTGTCGCGCCGGCGCTGGGGGCTGAGCCGGACAAGGCGGCCGCGGAGGCTGCCGCGATCGAGTCGCGGTTGCTCGATCTTCAGGTGCAAGCCGGTGTCCTCAATTCGTTGCAAGGGAATGCCCAGCCAGTCGACACGGGCGTGTTGGCGGAACGGGCGACGACGACCGTAACCCCCGGCATGCAGGATGCGGCGGCGATTGCGCGGATCGACGGGGAAATTCAGCGTCTGGTCGCGCGCTACCGGAAGTTGACGGGACGTGGTGCGGGTATCCTGCCGAAGGGCGCGCAATCGCGACGGATTGCAGCTTCGACATTGGTTGCGCGCGCACCGGAGCCGGTGACGAATTCTGCCCCTGTTGGCGCAACGCCGGGCGCCGGCGGGTGGACGGGGACGACGACGGTTTCACCAGGATATGGTCCGTCAGCCGGTGCCGGTGTGGCACCCGGTCAGGCCCCGCCTGGTTCGGGTGGATGGGGCGCGCCGCCGCCTGCTTCGCCGTGGGCGCCCGCGATAGGGTCTGGTGGGGCACCGGGCTATGGCGGGCAGGCCGGCGCCGGGCAGCCTTCGCCGCAAACGACGACGGGCGGATGGGGCGATACAAGCGGGGGTCGGGTTGGTGAAGTGCTGCCGCCCGGTGTGCCGTATCCGGGCGCCGCGGGGGGCAGTTACGGGGATGCGCTGGCGGGGCTTGAGCAGGCGCGCCGGCAACCGGACCCGCAGATCGCGCCACAGGCAGCACCACCGGGCGTGCCACAGACAGCGCCACAGCCGGGGCCATCGCCCGGCGTTTCGACGGGCAGCGATCTCAACGGCGCGGAAGGAGCCTACGAGCAGGCCTACGGTTATCTGCTGCAGCAGGACTACGGCGCGGCGCAATTTGCTTTCCGCGAATTCCTGGCGCGCTATCCGACGAGTTCGCTTGCCGGCAATGCGCAGTACTGGCTGGGTGAAATTCATTATGTCCAGGGCCAGTATCGGGAAGCCGCGCGTGCGTTTCTTACCGGCTATGAGCGATATGGCGATGGGCACAAGGCGGCAGACAGCCTGTTCAAGCTGGCGCTGTCGCTCGACAAGCTCAATCAGGCGAAGGCGGCGTGCTCGTCGCTGGGCGAATTTTTCAAACGGTATGGACAGTCAGGCGATGCGCCTGTCGAACAAGCCAGCCAGGCGCGGCAAAGACTGAGATGTCAAAGCTGAGACCCAGCGACGGGGGGGGCGGTTCCGACGCGGTGGCGTTCGAGGAACTGGTGCGGCTGTTCAAGCCGCTTGAGCATTACGACAAGCTTTATCTCGCCGTGTCAGGGGGGTGCGATAGCATGGCGCTGATGCACCTCGTTGCCGATTGGAAGGCGGGGGAAACGGGTGGGACGGCGTCGGGTGCATCGGTTTCAGTGCTCAGCGTTGATCATGGTCTGAGGCCCGAAGCGCGCGAGGAAGCGGCGTGGGTCGTGGCGCGCGCGCGCGAACGCGGGCTGGCTGGCGAGGTAGTGACCATTGCAGCCGAACCGCCCGAGAGCGGGCTCCAGGAATGGGCGCGCGATCAGCGCTACAACGCGCTGTGTGCACGCGTGGTGGCGGGCGGCGGGGCGGCAGCGCTGGTTACGGGACATCATCAGGGAGACACTGCGGAGACGGTGTTGATGCGGCTCTCGCGGGGGAGCGGCGTCGATGGGTTGTCTGCGATGGCGATTGAGACCGCGCGCGAGGGGGCGGTTATCGTCAGGCCGATGCTGGGGGTTGCGAAATCACGCCTGAAGGCGACACTTGAAGCGCGCGGGGCGTTGTGGATCGAGGATCCGAGCAATGCGTCGGATACCTTCGAGCGGGTCCGGTTGCGCAAACTTGAAGCGGAGCGGGTGGCGCTGGGCCTGGCAGATGGTGCGTTGGCGCTGACGGCCAGCCGGCTGGGGCGGGCACGTGAGGCGCTGGATGCCATAACCGATACGATGCTCGAGGTTTCGATCAATCGTGAGAGCCTGGAGCGGCGCGGTCTTCTGGTGCTGCCGGGACGCGTGATGGGGGACCTGCCGGAGGAGATTGGCCTCAGGGTGTTGATGCGGGCGCTGGTTGCGGTGGGGGGCGCGCAGGGCCAACTGCGGCTGTCGCGACTGGAGCGGCTTTATGAGGCTATTCTGAAGCCTGGTTTCGCGGGCGCCACGCTTGGCAACGCGATTGTTCGCGCCGGCGAGAGCCCGGTGCCGGGCCTTGGCGATCATGAACCGGTGCTGGAGATCTATCGTGAGCCGGACCGCGGACGGTTGCCGGTGATTGAGAGTACGCTTGAGGCGCCCTGTGTGTGGGACAATCGTTTTGTCGTCAGCCGGGCACTGCCGGGGGGCGGGATGGTGAAGATCCGGGCGCTGGAGCGAGGTGATCTCGAGATGATCCTAGGGCCGGAAAAAGCATCGCTGGCACCTCTTCATGAGGCGCTGAGGGCGACGCCGGTCATCGAAGAGGCGGATGGCGGCCTCTTCGCGCCGGCCCTGGAAACCGAAGGCGCGGGCGCCGGGGGCGGTCGCTATCGGGCGCGGTTCATGGTTGAGAGGCTTTTTTCGAGGTCCTCGCCGGGGGGGCGTGACTTTATGCGTGTTCTGAATATTATCCGCACCATGCGGGTGTGATGACATGGGCGGCGCTCTGACGGTCATGGCGGCGGCGGACTAGCCCGTTAATTGGCGCTTTTGAAGGGATTAACTGTTCTCTGAGGCGGGAGGGGTATACGCTGGCTGCGGCATTTCGGTAGCAGATCAGCAAGACTTCGCCCCAATCTTGGCAAACATCCTGCAAAGTCCTATCTTAAGAGCCTTATGTGGCGCGAGAGGCCTTGCGCGCGCGGGAGCCCAAGACGACCGCTCCCAGCCCTGAAGGGAAGATCATGAATTCCAATTTCCGCAACTTCGCGATTTGGGTGATCATCATCCTGTTGCTCGTTGCCCTGTTCAATCTGTTCAAGAACCCGACCTCGAATGGTCAACGGGCAAACGAGATTCCCTATTCCGAGTTCCTGAACTCGGTTGAAGCCAAGACGGTGCGTGATGTGCGCATGAAGGGCAGCCGGATCAGCGGGACGCTGGAGAACGGTTCGTCGTTCACAACAATTGCGCCGGACGATCCGAACCTTGTGCCGTCGCTGCGCCAGTCGGGCGTGAAGATCGAAGTGCGGCCGACCGAAGAGGAAGTGCCCTCGATCCTGTCGATGCTGGTGTCGTGGTTCCCGATGCTGCTGTTGATCGCGGTGTGGATCTTCTTCATGCGCCAGATGCAGTCGGGCTCAGGCCGGGCGATGGGCTTTGGCAAGTCGAAGGCCAAGCTTCTGACCGAGCGGCACGGACGGGTGACGTTCGAAGATGTTGCCGGTGTCGACGAGGCCAAGCACGACCTCCAGGAAATTGTCGAGTTCCTGCGCGATCCGCAGAAATTCCAGCGTCTTGGCGGGCGTATCCCGCGCGGTGCGCTGCTGGTCGGGCCGCCGGGCACGGGTAAAACGCTGTTGGCGCGGGCAATCGCGGGCGAAGCGAACGTGCCGTTCTTCACGATTTCGGGTTCCGACTTCGTTGAAATGTTCGTCGGTGTCGGCGCCAGCCGCGTCCGCGATATGTTCGAGCAGGCGAAGAAGAATGCGCCGTGTATCATCTTCATCGACGAAATCGATGCCGTCGGCCGGCACCGTGGCGCTGGCCTCGGCGGGGGCAACGATGAGCGCGAGCAGACGCTGAACCAGCTTCTCGTCGAGATGGACGGCTTCGAGGCGAATGAAGGCATCATCCTGATTGCCGCCACCAACCGTCCGGACGTGCTTGACCCGGCGCTGTTGCGGCCGGGCCGGTTCGACCGCCAGATCGTGGTGCCGAACCCGGACGTGACGGGGCGCGAGAAGATCCTGCGGGTCCACATGCGCAAGGTGCCGCTGGCGCCGGACGTCGATCCGAAGGTGATTGCGCGGGGAACGCCCGGGTTCTCGGGCGCCGACCTTGCCAACCTGGTCAACGAGGCGGCGCTGCTTGCGGCACGACGCAACAAGCGGCTCGTCACACAGCTCGAGTTCGAGGATTCCAAGGACAAGGTCATGATGGGCGCGGAGCGCAAATCGATGGCCATGACGGAGGAAGAAAAGCGGGCGACGGCGTTCCACGAAGCCGGGCACGCCATCGTCAACATCCTCGTCGAGGGCAACGATCCGCTGCACAAAGTGACGATCATTCCGCGCGGCCGTGCGCTGGGTGTCACGATGAGTCTGCCGGAGCGTGACAAGCTCAGCTATTCCAAGACGTGGTGCGAGGCGCGCCTTGCGATGACGTTTGGCGGCCGTGTCGCTGAACAGCTCATCTACGGCAAGGAGCACCTCAACACGGGGGCTGCAAGCGACATTACGCAGGCAACCAACATCGCGCGTTCGATGGTGACGGAGTGGGGCATGAGTCCGAAGCTCGGGCCGCTGCTCTACAGCGAGAACCAGCAGGAAGTGTTCCTTGGCCATGCGATTACCCAACGCCAGAACATGTCCGAGGACACGGCGCGGCTGATTGACGAGGAAATCCGGCGCATTGTCACCGATGGTGAGAAAAAGGCGTGGGAAGTGCTCAGCGCGAACGTCGACAAGCTGCATGCGGTTGCCGATGCGCTGATGGAGTTCGAGACGATCAGCGGGGAAGAGACGATGCTGGTCATGAATGGCGGCAGGATCACGCGCAAGGAAGATGACCAGGACACCAAAGGCCCGCTCGGGTCGGCGGTGCCGTCTGCCGGTGCGTTGCGCCCGTCCCGTGATGAAGGCGGCACGCCCGATACCGGTGGCATGGAACCGCAGCCGACTTAGTATGTCTCGCGGTGCTGTTCCGGCCGCTTCGCGGCCGGGCACCTCCGACGGGGCGGGCCACTCTCCGTGGTCAACATTCGCAACAGCGATGTTGAGCTGGCCCGGGTCGCGGTTGCTCCCCCGACGGCGTTGCCGTCGATGGGGGGCATGGGAGAGACGGTGTGAGATAGAGAGATAAGGGCCGCTCCGGTTTGGGGCGGCTTTTTTGTGGTTGCGGCGTTGTTGTGGGGGCTTCGCGGCGGGAGATCTGCGCTGACTGGATGGCTTGGGTTCGGGTTGCGGTTGCGTCCTGGCGGGATTGGTGGCTAAGAGGGGGTTGGATGGGGCCGGTCCTAGAGCGGTTCAGGATTAGATGGAAGCCATTCTGCCTGAGGTGGATTCGCGTTCGAGACCGAGCCGGCGGCGAAGTGCGTATCGTGGTACTACGGACGAGACAGACGGCGATGGTATCGGGCCAAATCCGCCCGGCCCTGCGGGTTTTAAAAGGCGTGCCGCCCACGAAGTCCGATGTTTCGGACTTCGCCAACTTTGTCTGCAAAGTCGGGAACACCCGACTTTGTGTTCGTCGGACGGCTTGACCATATCCCCGATATGCTCTGCGCCGCCGCTCCTGGTGGATCGAGCGCAGCCTTTTAAAACAGAATTGGTTCCATCTAATCCTGAACCGCTCTAAGGGGCCGGCTTTTCTGATTGGGGAGCAAGGTCGTGCTTAGAGAAATTTATGTGCGCCCAATCGGGTTTTATGCGGCGCGGGCGGGGGAGGCCGCCGAAGAAGTCTGGGGCGGGTTTACGCTTGCGGGCGGACCGTTGGATTTTGCCGCCGTCGAGGTGATCGAGCGCAATGGGGCGACGATCGAGCGGCGGATTGCGGGGATCGGTGAATTTCTCGAACGGGACTGGGGGCGGCGGGCGCTGAATGCCGCCGATATGTTTGAACTCATCCGGCAGGCCCGGCCGCGGCTGTTGGGGCTCGATCTTTCGACGCCGCGGATCATGGGGATCGTCAATGTGACGCCCGACAGTTTCTCCGATGGGGGGCTGTTGGGTGATGCGCAGGCGGCGATCGATCATGCCTTGCGGTTGGAAGATGAGGGGGCGGACATTCTCGACATCGGGGGCGAGTCGACGCGGCCGGGGTCGGATGCGGTGACACTCGATGAGGAGCGCCGCCGGGTGATGCCGGTGATCGAAGGGCTTGCGGGGCGGGTCGACGCGCTGATTTCAGTTGATACGCGCAAGGGGGAAATGATGCGCGAGGCTGTTTCGGCGGGGGCGGACATTGTCAACGATATCTCGGCGCTGACGTATGATGGGGAAGCCCTCGACACGATTGCCGCGCTGGGCGTGCCGGTGGTGCTGATGCACGCACTCGGCGATCCCAAGACGATGCAGGACAATCCGGTCTATGACGATGTGCAGCTCGATGTGTTCGACTATCTCGAAGCACGCATCGAGGCGTGTGTGCGCGCCGGTGTGGCGCGCTCCAAGATCATCGTCGATCCGGGCATCGGGTTCGGCAAGACGCTGGAGCACAATCTCAGCCTGATGCAGGGGTTGTCGTTGCTGCATGGATTGGGGGTGCCGGTGATGTTCGGTGCCTCACGCAAGCGTTTCATCGGGACGTTGACGGGGGTTGAGACGGCGGGTTTGCGGGTTCATGGCTCGGTGGGGGCGGCGATGGCTGCGGTTGCGCAAGGGGCGCAGATCGTGCGCGTTCATGACGTCAAGGCAACGCGTGAGGCACTGCAGGTGTGGACGGCGGCGCATGGCTAAATCCTGCGGGCCTGATGCCCCGGGTCGTCCGATGCCGCTCTAATGGCGGTTTGGCTCTTCGGTGGTGCGTTCGGTGAGCAGGTAGGTGAGGTCGTAGAAGCCGTATTTGGCGTTGCCGGTCGGAAGGCCGATTGATCGCAGGTTGCCGAGGATCGCGTTGGTCTGGCCTGCGAGTTGCGCCATGTCGCACGCCTCGATCATGAGCACGCTTTCGAAACGGGCTTCACCGGTTGCGGCGCGCGCCTTCTTTTCGTTGGTCTCGACGTCGGTGATTTCGGGGCGGCAGAAGCCGAAATGGGCGGCGGTGACACCCGGCAGGCCGGGCAGCGTCGAGACGAAATGGTCGAGGCTTTCGAGGGTTGCGGCGGAGAGGTCGTCGGGCCCCGCGCCGGCGCCTTCGTCGAAACGCAGCAGGAGCAGGAGGCCGCCATAGCCATCGCCTGCGGAGAATTTGAGCTGGCAGGCGCCGCGGGCGAAATTCGCGAAGCCGGGCGCGACCTTGCGGGTCCAGGGGGTCGGATTATTGAGGCGTTCGATATAGGCGTCCGAATTGAAGGCGGTGACGGCCTCGCCCTCATACATCATGTAGCAGTGCTGGGGGCGGCGGTCCGGGGGGATGTCCTGGCCTGGGCCGCTGTCGATGCGCTCGTAGCGGCGGCCGGCGAGGAAGCCTGGAATGGCAACGCGCTCGGGCATGTGTTCCTCGGTGTGCCAACGATACCATTCGTTGGCCCACTCATCGGTGATGTCGCTCCAGATGGCGAGAAACGCGTGCATGTCTTTGCGCATGGGCCAGCCTCGTTGATCAATCTCATACCGTGTCAGGAACGATGATCGCAGGCTGTTCGGCGGGGCGCAACTGGTTGGCCGTCAGCCGGCCGCGGCGCGGCGGTCTGCGATGCGCTTGGCGACGGCCTTGACGATGGCCTCGCGGATGGCGTCGGCATCGGCACCCTCCTTGCGCAATTCCGAGGGGAGCGCGACCTGTTGGGCGCGGGCCATCTTGCGGAGTTGATCCGGCGCGGTGATCTCGGCGAGGCGGGTCATGAGGCCGTCGGCGCCTTCGCGCTGGAAGGTCGGGACGAGGCCGATGGCGTAGGGGTCGAAGGGGGCGGTTTCACCGTTCTCACCGTCGCTCGAAGCAGGTTGCTGGGGAATAGCATCCGGCGTCGTGGACTCCTGCCCGGGAGCGGCGGTGGAGGGGGCGGTCGCGGGGCCGGTTGACGGCTGGCTTGATGCGGTGGTGGGCAGGGGACGGCGGCAGCGGGCGAGCGAGAGGGCTTTGACGCGGACGCTGGAAAAGGCGTCCTGGCCGGCGCGGGCGAGCGCTGCGGCCGTCTTCGCGTCGATCTCCGGCTGGCTCAGGAAAAAGCGTTTCAGGAACTGTTCGAGAGACTTGCCGGCGAGCTTCTTCGTCGTGCGTTTCATGACGGACGATCCTCCCGGTTCGCGGGGTGGCGGTCAAGAACTGCGTCGGCGACGGGGAGAAGGTTGAGCTGGCCGGTGGCGTTCATGAGGGCTACCCGGAGAAGCCAAGGTGCCGGGCGAGTTCGCCGTGAAGCGCCTTGAGGGTGGGGGCTGCGTCGCCGTACTTGTCCTCGAGCGGCATTGGTTCAAGGAGAAAATCGAAGGCGTCGGCAACATCGGGCATGGCGGGGACGCGGGTCTCGAGCATGGGATGCTCGTGGGCGATTTCGTCGATGTAGATCTGGTCGCGGCCGCCGGGGCGGACGTAATTGGCGAGGCAGATGTAGCGGCGCTTGTCGTGGGGCACATCCTGGAGGGCATCAAAGGACTGGCCCTCGATCACGGTCGAAATGCGATTGACGGCAAAAGCGGAAACCGCATCCGGGCGGAACGGGACGACCACCTTGTCGGCAAGCTTCAGGGCGGCATGGGTGGCGTTGGAGAGGCCGGGGGCGCAGTCCATCACGACGACGTCGGCGAGATTGCGCGCGAACGAGAAGGCGGCGCGGAAGTGGTCGGCGCACTTGTTGCGGGCCTGCTTGTAGGGGGTCTGGTTGCGCGAATAGAAGGTGATCAGCTCGTCCTGCATGTCCTCGAAATTAAGCGAACCGGGCAGCAGCGACAGGGGCGGGGGCGTGCCGTCGTCCATCAGCACGTCGCCGACGTCGTTCAGGACATAATCGCGGATCTTCGTGCCTTCGATCGAATAGAGGCGGTCCTCGATGTAGGCGGCGACGTTGCGCGAGGATTTCTGGGCCTCGATCCATTGTTCGCCGCCGAGCATGATCAGCGACGAGTTGGACTGGGCGTCGAGGTCGACCAGGAGAACGCGCTTGTTGGACCAGACGGCGAAGGCGTAGGCGAGCATCGTCGAGATGGTCGATTTGCCGACGCCGCCTTTGCGGTTTGAGACTGCCAGGAAGAACGCCATTGCCGCCTCACTTGCCCTCGTCTTCGGATGAAACCTGAGGCTGACGCAGGAACGCCGGCCACAGGTGGGACGTCGCAGATTCCGTGGCCAGGGACAACGGCGGACTGGGTGGGCGGTGTCATTCGATGGCAAGGTGATGCATGCTTGCGCGTGCAAGTCGGGATTGGGCCGAGATGATGCGGTTGGGCAACTTCCGGTGAGCGATGATGTGTTCCCGATTGCGAAAGGTCTCGTACGGGCACCCGGGATTATGGTTTTCCAAACGCTGGTCGCTTATACCGATCAGGTTAAAGCGTTAGTTGTGAGGTTTGACATGGCACGATCGTATTTCGGCACCGATGGCATTCGGGGGCTGGCCAATCGGCATCCGATGACGTCGGAGATGGCGTTGAAGGTCGGGATGGCGGCCGGCACGGTGTTTCGGAGCCGGGATCAGACCCACGGCCACAGGGTGGTGATCGGCAAGGATACGCGCCTGTCGGGCTATATGATCGAATCCGCGCTGATGTCGGGCTTCACGGCGGTGGGGTGTGAAGTGTTCATCCTTGGGCCGATGCCGACGCCGGCTGTCGCGATGCTGACGCGCTCGCTCAGGGCGGACATCGGGGTGATGATCTCGGCCTCCCACAACCCCTACAACGACAACGGCATCAAGCTGTTCGATGGCGATGGGTACAAGCTGTCGGATGAGACCGAGCTCAGAATCGAAGAGTTGATCGATAGCCCGTCCGCGGACCTTTATGTCGAAGCCGAGCAGATCGGGCGGGCGACGCGGATTGAGAGCGCGCGGGAACGCTATATCGAGTTCGCCAAGCGGACGCTGCCGCGCAACCTGTCGCTGGATGGCCTCAGGATCGTCGTCGATTGCGCCAATGGGGCCGGTTACCGGGTTGCGCCGGCTGCACTGTGGGAGCTTGGCGCGGAAGTCATCGAAATCGGGGTGGAGCCGAACGGGCGCAACATCAACCTGAAGTGCGGCTCGACGGCGCCGGAGGCGTTGATCGACAAGGTCAAGGAGACGCGGGCCGACATCGGGATTGCGCTGGATGGCGATGCGGACCGGGTGGTGATTGTCGATGAGCGCGGACAGATCGTCGATGGCGACCAGTTGATGGCGGTGATCGGGGAGAGCTGGCACCGCAAGGGCCGGCTGGCGGCCGGCGGCGTGGTGGCCACGGTGATGTCGAACCTCGGGCTTGAGCGCTATCTCAAGGATCTCGGCCTGTCGCTGCAACGCACACCCGTCGGCGACCGCTACGTCGTCGAATACATGCGCAAGCATGGCTATAACGTCGGGGGGGAGCAGTCCGGCCACATCGTGATGTCGGATTATGTGACGACGGGGGACGGGCTCGTCTCGGCGCTGCAGATCCTCGCGGTGGTGGTGGCGACGCGGCGGCCGGTCAGCGAAGTCTGCCGGCGCTTCGAGCCGGTGCCGCAATTGCTCACGAACGTTCGGTATCAGGATGGCAAGCCGCTGGAGAATGCGGGCGTGCTGAAGGCGATCGATGCCGGCAAGCAGCGCCTTGGCAACAGCGGCCGGCTGGTCATCCGTCCATCCGGCACCGAGCCGGTGATCCGGGTGATGGCGGAAGGCGATGATGAGAAACTCGTCTCGCTCGTCGTCGGCGATATCGCGGAAGCGGTGCGGGTCGCAGCGGGCGCAAGTTGAGGCGGAAAACGCTCTTTCGCGACCACTTTTTGATCGAGTATTTCATTTAATTGGCGCGGTGGCGAAAACCCAATTCGCCACCGGCCTGCCCTGTGACGGCGCATATTACTGAGCACTTCCAGCGTTCCCCGTGACCGGGCACGGGCATGGGCGGCTCATGTGATGGCAGCTTTGTTTGCCCCCTGCGCCAATTCAATGAGCGATTAAGCCCCTTTTAAATCTTCTTGACTATCGTCTCTTTATGAAACGAACGGCGTGGCGTGAGCGCTTGCCGCCGTCGCGTTGAGCCAGCCCGCTTTTGTCCGATGCGTCGGGTCCGGCCAAGGTAACCGAGTGTTCAACGGTCGAAACGGGCTTTGTGGTCCGGCTTCGGCCACGGGTAGCGTGTGTCGAGCGAGTACCTGCTCTCGTCAGTCTGGTCGTTACGGTTCTTTACTGTCGTTCGTTCCGCGTCTGCGATCCTAATTTCCGAACCTTCGATCCGACTCCGGCAGCCGCCGCGCTCGTTGCAGGACCTTTGCGCGTAAGTCGCCGTGGCCGATGGCCCGCGGTAAGCGTCATCACCTGAGGGATCGAAAGCGATGAAAACGAAACTCCTGAAGCTTGCACTCGGGCTGACCGTGGCGGCACTGGGCGCGCTGCCAGCCAGCGCCGGAGACTATGGCGGGGGGCTCAAGGGCCTCAGAGGCTCCTATGTGCCAGTGCCGGCGCCAAATCCGGTGCCGGACTACAAGGCGAAATATTATCTGCGCGCCGACCTCGGTGTGGGCTTCAACATTGGCGCGGGGCTTTCCGAGCGGGGCGCGCAATATGGTGTGAATGAAGGCGCGGGCAGCTTTAATGCGATCAACCCGTTCGGCTATGGCTCGTCGCCGGAATTTACCTCGACGCGGACGGAATGGGGCCACGACGTTGGCTATTCGTTTGATATTGGCGCGGGGTATTACTTCACGAACAATTTCCGCATGGACCTGACGTTCGGGCTCAGGGAAGAAAAGCTGCAATCACTCGACGGCTCTTACCAGTATCGCGATGACGCGAATAACGACGGGGTTCTGGATCCTCCGCCCGGTGAAACGGACTGGGTCCAGGGTGAGGTGAGGGATCGCTTCCGCTTGCGCAGCGGCATCTTCCTCGCCAATGCCTACTACGATGTCGGCGGTTGGGGAAAGTGGCGTCCCTACGTCGGCGGCGGGCTTGGCTTCTCGGTCAACGAGGTCGAGCGGCGCAACAACAGGACCTATACGCTTTGTGCGGGCGATGCGAGCGGTCCGACGTGCCCGAGTCCGACGTCAGCCGGCAGCGATTCGGCGTCGAGCGATCTGCAGTACACATACTCACTGGCGGCTCAGTTGACGGCCGGTGTCAGTTATGAGGTGTGGGAGAATACGCACCTCGATTTCAACTACCGTTACCTTTACGTCGGTGGCACGGACAGTGGTCTGCGGGTTGGTGGGCGCACGAGCATGGTCGAGATCGACGACCAGCACGAGCACTACCTCAGAGCCGGTCTGCGTTGGGATCTGAATTAGTTATTTGTCTCGCGGTGCTGTTCCGGCCGCTTCGCGGCCGGGCACCTCCGGCGGGGCGGGGCACTCTCCGTGGTCAACATTCGCAACAGCGATGTTGAGCTGGCCCGGGTCGCATTTGCTCCCCGACGGCGTTGCCGTCGAAGGGGTGAGAGAGAAATAGAAGCCGCTCCGGGATGGGGCGGCTTTTTTTCGCTCACGCGCTGTTCCGGGTGCTGCGCACCCGGGCGCTCCGCGGGGGCGGGCCTAAGGCCCGGGTCGCGTTGCTCCCCGACGGCGTTGCCGTCGAAGGGGTGTGAGAGAGATAGAAGCCGCTCCGGGATGGGGCGGCTTTTTTTCGCTCACGCGCTGTTCCGGGTGCTGCGCACCCGGGCGCTCCGCGGGGGCGGGCCTAAGGCCCGGGTCGCAGTTGCTCCCCGACGGCGTTGCCGTCGATGGGGGCGTGAGGATTGAGCCGTTCTGATTTTGGGCGGCATTGTCGTATGCAAGGTGATCCGCCGAGGCGGGTGCTCTCGGGTGATGAGGCTTCAGCAAAGACGATGGTGTCATCCCGGCCGACCGAAGGGAGAGCCGGGACCCAGGGCCGTGGTCGCGGCGTTCGCACTTCTTGCCCTGGGTCCCGGATCACGCTGCGCGTGTCCGGGATGACACCGGCTTAGGATCAGGCGGCGCTTCTGTATGCTGGCGCTAGAGGTTCGATGGTAGGCAACCAAAAAGGTTCGGAAAAAATCGAACCGGAACTTATTCACGTCCGGCGGATGAGGGGGGCGGGGTTGCTCTCGAGGGGGACGTCGATGCAGGCGGGGAGGCCTGAGGCCAGCGCGCGCTCGATGGCGGGGCGCAGTTCAGAGATGTCGGTGACCTGTTCGCCGTAACCGCCCATCGCGCGGACGATCTCGTCGTAGCGGGTCGGGGCCATCTCGCAGCCGAAGGTGCGGTTCTCGCCGTAGTCGCGGACCTGGATCTGGTATTCCGCATTCCACTTTGCATCGTTGCCGATGATGGCGACGAAGGGGAGTTCTTCGCGGATTGCGGTCTCGTATTCCATGAAATGAAAACCGGCCGTGCCGTCGCCGAGGATGGCGATGGAGGGGGCGTCGGGGCGTGCGGCTTTGGCGGCGATGGCGTAGGGGATCGAGCCGCCGATGGCACCTGACGGGCCGTTGATCAGCGCGAACTCGGCGTCGAGGATCGCCTGGCCCCACTGGCCGATTTCGCCGCCGTCGATCGTCAGCGTCGTTTGCGGGTTGTCGGCGAGGAACGGCTTGATGGCGCCCATGATGGCGGCGGCGTGGAAGGGCGGGGTGGAGGCGTCGATCGCGGCCCAATTGTCGGGGCGGAAGGCGACGGCTGCCTCGACCTTGGCGCGCCAGTCAGAATCGGCATTGGGGGAGGGCTGGTTGAGGAGGGCGTCGGGGCCGGCGGTCCAGGCCGAGAAGGCGCGTTGGCCCGACAGACTGACAACCTCGACACGGTCGGCGCCAAGGCGGGCGCGGGTGCGGGCCAGGGCTGCTGCGTCATCCGTGCAGCAGATGAAGCGTGCGGTCTCGGCGATGGTGGGGGCTTCGCCGAAGCCCAAGAGAAAATTCGGCGTCAGCGACAAGGTGACGATCAGGTCCGCTTCGGGGAGGATCTCGGCGAGGGCGCCGATGCGGGGGGCGCGGAGGCCGCGGGGGCTTTCGAGCGCCAGAATGGGTACGTTTGCGGTCTTGGCGTGATGGGCAAGCGCGGTTTCGTGGGCCTGGCGGGCGAAGGCGGGGCCGGCGATGATCAGCGGGCGTTTGGCTGAGCGGATCTGATCGGCAATCGCTGCGACCGGTTCGGCGGTGGCGGGCTCATCTGCCGTCAGGGCCGGGTTGTGGCGCGCGCCTGAACGGGTGGCGGTTTTGCGCAGCACGTCGTCGGGCAGGGAAATGTGGACCGGACCGGGTGTGCCGGCGCGGGCGAAGGCTGCTGCGTCGCGGATCAGGTCGTGGGCATCTTCGGCGCGTTCGAGCTTGACGGAGGCCTTGGCAAAGGCGCCGGCGGCGGTGAGCTGGTCCATCTCCTGGAAAGCGCCATGGCCGTCGCGCGAGAGCGGAGCATCGCCGGTGAGAATGAGGAGGGGCGTTTGGGACTGGGCCGCGGTGAAGAGGGCGGACAGCCCGTTGGCGAAGCCGGGGCCGGCGGTCAGGAGGGCGATGCCGACACGGTCGGTCAACTGGGCGTCGGCCTCGGCCATGTGGACGGCGGCGGCTTCGTGGCGGACGTGGATCAGACGCAGGCCGGAGCCGATCAGGGCGTCGTAGACCGGCATGATCTGATTGCCGGAGAGCGAATAGATGGTGTCGAGGCCGAGGGTCTTGAGGCCGTCGACAAGGTGATCGGCGCCGCGGCGGGCGGCGGTGTCGTTGGATGTCACGATGATATCAATCCTGGAAGGGGTCACGCATGAGAATTGTGTCGTCACGCTCAGGCGAGGTTGAGAGCAGCGTGACGGGGCATTCGATGAGTTCTTCGACGTGGCGGACATATTTGACGGCCTGGGCCGGCAGTTCGCCCCAGGTGCGGGCGCCGCGGGTGGTTTCGGACCAGCCTTCGAGCGTTTCATAGATCGGCTTGATGCGGCTTTGCGCGTTCTGGCCGGCCGGGAGGCGGTCGATCCGTTCACCGTCGAGCTCGTAGCCGACGCAGACCTTGATTTCGCTGAAACCGTCGAGGACGTCGAGCTTGGTGAAGGCGATGCCGGTGATGCCGGCGACCTTGATGGTCTGGCGCACGAGGGTGGCATCGAACCAGCCGCAGCGCCGGGCGCGGCCGGTGACGGTGCCGAATTCGTGGCCGCGTTCGCCGAGGCGCTGGCCGATCTCATCGTCGAGTTCGGTGGGGAAGGGGCCCGAACCAACGCGGGTGGTGTAGGCCTTCGCGATGCCGAGCACGTTGCCAAGGACGTGGGGGCCGACGCCGGAACCGATCGCGGCCTGGGCTGCGACGGTGTTCGAAGACGTCACGAAGGGGTAGGTGCCGTGGTCGATGTCGAGGAGCGCGCCCTGGGCGCCTTCGAACAGAATGCGCTTGCCGTCGCGGCGCTGCTGGTCGAGGAGTTCCCAGGCGACGTCCATGAAGGGGAGCAGCCTGGGGGCGATCTCGACCAGCTCCGCCATCAAGTTGTCGGCGTTGACTTCAGGCTGGCCGAGGCCGCGGCGCAGTGCGTTGTGGTGGACCAGGATGCGTTCGATCTTGGGGCCGAGGGTTGCGGGGTTCTTGAGGTCGTGGACGCGGATGGCGCGGCGGCCGACCTTATCTTCGTAGGCGGGGCCGATGCCGCGGCCGGTGGTGCCGATCTTGCCGGTGCCGGCGGCGGATTCGCGAAGCTGGTCGAGTTCGCGGTGCAGCGGCAGGATCAGCGTGGCGTTTTCGGCGATGCGCAGGTTCGAGTGGTCGATTTTGACGCCCTGGCCTTCCAGGCGGGCGATTTCGTCGATCAGCGCCCAGGGGTCGATGACCACGCCGTTGCCGATGATCGCAAGCTTGCCGGGGCGCACGACGCCAGAGGGGAGCAGGGAAAGCTTATAGGTCGTGCCGCCGATGACGAGGGTGTGACCCGCGTTATGCCCGCCCTGGAAACGCACGACCGTGTCGGCGCGCTCCGATAGCCAGTCGACGATTTTTCCTTTGCCCTCGTCGCCCCACTGGGCGCCGACAACGACTACGTTGGCCATGAGGCTCTCCATCAAGCAGAAGCCCCGGAACTCGGCCGGGGCTTGATCAGTGTTATAAAACCGAAACACGGCTGCGGCAAAGGCCGAAATGGCTTTGCCGCAGGGTGCAAGGGCTTACTGGCGGCTTTGGCGGTAGGTGATCTTCTTGTCGGCCGGCCAGGAGAGCTGATAGCCGAACGTGACCTTGCGTTCGGCTGCCGGTTTGAGGTCGAAGCGCCACGCAAGGACGCCGCGCTTGTCTTCAAAGTTCTTCTTGTCCGGGGCGTTGGGGCCGGTGAGCTCGACGGTGATGTCCTCATTCAGGGAAACCGGCATCTGGTCGATGACGAGGACCTCGATCGGGCGGGGATGCTGGTTGGTGACCGTGATGCGGTAATTGCGCTGATCGGTCGTCGAGGACGAGATGATGCCGCTTTCGCCGCGTTTTTCGCCGAGCACGTCGTATTTCACGGTCACGGCCTGGTCGCGTCCGAAGCCCAGCTGATGCTCAGCGCCGGGGGCGAGGTTCGGCAGGCGGCCGTTGCCAACGAAGGTGTTGTCGCGGAAGAGGGCGATCTGGCCGGCGAGATAGGGGGCGTCGTTCGGGAGCGTGAGGTTTGCGTAGAGATAGGCGATGCTGGCCTGGCGCGGCACGGTGCGCACTTCAAGTTTGGGCTTGAGGGTCTCTTTTGAGAGTTCAACGCGCTTTGCTTCGCCCGTGTTGGCGACATCGACGCGGCCGGGAACGGTGAAGCTTGCTTCGAAGGCGGTGCGCTCGACGGTCGCCTGGGCCTGCGCGACCGCGCGGGGGGCTGCTGCGAGCTGGTCGCTTCTATAGCGTTGCACGCGCCGGTCAGCCTCAGATTCAGCCAGGCCCTTGGCTCTGCCGCCGCCGGATCGCATCGAGAGTTGACCGCTCATCGGTTTGACTTGCGGCGGGGTGTAGAAATCAACGGTCAAGGGCCAGACGGTGGGCGCGCTGGTGTTGGCGCTCGGTCTCGCGGTCGACAGCGTCAGGGCGACGCCCTGCCAGGCTTCGCCTGTCTGCTGGGTGATCGAGGCGCGGCGGGTGAGCGCCAATTCCGGCTCCTTGGCGTCGGTGCCGGCGGTGAGGCGGGCCTCGTAGAGGGGCGCCCACGACGCGCCGGAGACCTGATAGCGCAACTTGAGGTCCGCGTTGAGGTCGGCGGCGGCCTGGAGGGCGATGCGCAGTTCGGTGCGGCTTTCCTGCTTGGGCGCCTGTTCGGCGAGCTTCTTTTTGATGTCCTCGATGTCGCGGCCAAGTTCGCGCATGGCGATGCGCGCCTTGAGGATCGTGGATTGCAGATCCGTCATGCCCGAACCGATGAGGTCGAGGAGTTTCGACCAATCCTGCGGCTGACCGCCAGTGCCGGCGGGTGAGGGCGGCTGCTGGGGGAGGCCTGCGAGATTGGTAATGAGTGTTTTCTGGGTTTCCTTGACCTCGATGTCGGCGCGCAGTGAGTCCATCGCGTCAGTCAGCTTTTCAAGCTCATCTTCGAGGCGCTTGCGCTCGGCGTCGCGGGCGGCGGCTTCATCGCTGGTGACGGAGACGCGCTTGATATCAACCGCTCCGATCTGAAGGTCGCCGTCGGCGCTGCCTTCGACGCGGATCGAACTGTGGACGGCCCCGGCGGGGAGATCGTTGATGATCAGGGTGTGGTTGCCGGCGGGAATGTCGCGCGTGAGTTTGCGGGTGACGAGGGCACCTGAGCTGAACACCGTGACAGCCTCGATTTCCGAGGTGGCCGTGAGGTCGGCGGCAGCGGCGGGGGTGGCGAGAAGGCTGATCGCGAGGGCGGGCAAAAGGAGCGGGACAAGCAATCGCATGAAGGGACAATCCTCGGTTTATCAACAGATCACGAAGGGCCGGCATCGAGGATGGAGACATCCGGACCGGGCCGTGGCGCGACGAACGAGCCACGACATTCCGGCGTGATCATGTCCATTTTGCCGAGATTAGACCTATCAATCCCTGGCCCCTACCCCTTTCTGCACATCGACTTAGGCGTGGTCATTCAAACCTCAGTTCATTGACGCGGACGACGTTGGGAAGGGCTTTGACCTTGTCGATGACGGCGGGGGAGAGTTCGCCGTCGATCGAGACGAGGCAGATGGCATCGCCGCCCGGCTTCTCGCGGCCAAGGCTCAAGGTTGCGATGTTGACGCCGGTCTCGCCCAGGACCTGGCCGAGGGAGCCGATGAAGCCCGGCTTGTCGTTGTTGGTGATGTAGAGCATGTGGGGCGTCAGTTCGGCTTCCATGTTGATGCCCTTGACCTGAATGACGCGCGGCTGGCCGGTCGAGAAGACGGTGCCGGCAACAGAGCGTTCCTGGCGCTCGGTGACGACGGTGAGGCGCATGTAGGTCTGGTAGGCGCCTTCCTCGCCGCGGCGGACTTCCTCGACCTTGATGCCGCGTTCGCGGGCGAGCGCCGGGGCGGAGACCATGTTGACGGATTCGGAGAGCATCGGGCGCAAAAGCCCGGACAGGGCGACCGAGGACAGTGCCTTGACGTTCATCTCAGCCATTTCGCCGGCGTATTCGAGGCGGATCGTCGTGAGGCCGCTTTCGGTCAGTTGACCGGCGAAGGAGCCCAGTTGCTCGGCAAGCTTCAGGTAGGGCCTGAGGCGGGGGGCTTCCTCGGCCGAGATCGAGGGGAAGTTGATGGCGTTGGTGATGGCGCCGGTCAAAAGATAGTCCGACATCTGCTCGGCGACCTGCAGGGCGACGTTCTCCTGGGCCTCGGTGGTGGCAGCCCCGAGGTGGGGGGTGCAGATGACGTTATCGAGGCCGAAGAGGACGTTTTCGGTCGCGGGCTCATTGACGAAGACATCGAAGGCGGCGCCGGCGACATGGCCCGACTGGATGGCGGCTGCCAGCGCTGCTTCATCGACGAGGCCGCCGCGGGCGCAGTTGAT
Source organism: uncultured Alphaproteobacteria bacterium (assembly GCA_963696075.1). Classification (GTDB taxonomy): domain Bacteria; phylum Pseudomonadota; class Alphaproteobacteria; order Rhizobiales; family Hyphomicrobiaceae; genus CAJQQK01. Next base: position 336,139 of record CAVOJD010000015.1, read on the forward strand.
GATGCGCACGCCCTTGCGGGCCTTGGCGAGGGCTGCGGCATCGAGGATGTTGCGGGTCTTGTCGGTCAGGGGCGTGTGGAGGGAAATGAAGTCGGCGCGCTTCAGGAGGTCGTCGAGTTCGACCTTTTCGACGCCGATTGCGATGGCGCGCTCCGGCGAGAGGAAGGGGTCGAAGGCGATGACTTTCATTTTCAAGCCGAGGCCGCGATCGGCGACGATGCCGCCGATGTTGCCGCAGCCGATGACGCCAAGGGTTTTGCCGTAAAGCTCGACGCCCATGAATTTCGACTTCTCCCATTTGCCGGCCTGGGTGGAGGCGTTGGCGGCGGGGATCTGGCGGGCAAGCGCCAGCATCATCGAGATGGCGTGTTCGGCGGTGGTGATGGAGTTGCCGTAGGGCGTGTTCATGACGATGACGCCGCGGGCGCTTGCCGCCTTGCTGTCAACGTTGTCGACGCCGATGCCGGCGCGGCCGATGACGCGGAGGTTCCTGGCTGCCTCGAGCACTTTCTCGGTGACTTTGGTGGCGGAGCGGATGGCAAGGCCGTCGAAGTCGGGGATCATCTCGAGGAGGCGATCCTTGTCCTTGCCAAGGTCGGGTTCGAAGGTGACGTCGAGGCCGCGGTCGCGGAAGATCTGGACGGCGGTTTCAGAGAGTTTGTCGGAGATGAGGACACGGGGGGCCATGGGGGGCTCCTTTGGTGGGTAACTTGTGATGTCGGTGATGCAACGGAAGTCTTGGTGCTTCGGTGTCAACGGGGCCCCTCGCTTGTCATCCTCGGGCTTGTCCCGAGGACCCATCGCGCATCGAAGTCGCAGCGCGCATGGTTTGGACTGAAGGCGATCCGTTGAGCCGTTCTGTAGACCCGAGCGTTTCGCGCAAGTGGATGAATGGGCCCTCGGGACAAGCCCGAGGGTGACACTTGAAAGTCAGGGACTTGCCGCTCAGGCTGCGCTTTTGAGCGTTGCCTTCTCGGTGGCGAAGGCCCAGTCGAGCCACTCGGTGAGGATCGCCAGGTCGCCGGCTTCGAGCGTTGCGCCGGTCCAGATCCTCAGACCTGGAGGGGCATCGCGGTAGGCGCCGATGTCGTAGGCGACGTCTTCCTTCTCAAGGCGCTTTGCGAGCGACTTGGCGAAGGCTGCCTGATCATCGCCGGAAAGCTGGCACACGTCCGGGTCGACGACTTCGAGGCAGATCGAGGTGTTGGAGCGGGTTGCCGGGTCCTTGGCGAGATTGGCGATCCAGGGGGTGCGGTCGACCCAGTCGTGGATCACCTTGGCGTTGGTGTCGGCGCGGGCCATCAAGGCCTCGAGGCCGCCGAGCCCTTCGCCCCATGACAAGGTGTCGAGGTAATCTTCGACGCAGAGCAGGGAGGGAGTGTTGATGGTTGCGCCCTCGAAGATTGCGCGTTGGACCTTGCCGCCTTTGGTGAGGCGGAAGATTTTCGGCAAAGGACGCGGCGGTTCATAGGTCTCGAGGCGCTCGACGGCGCGGGGGGACAGGATGAGCATGCCGTGGGCTGCTTCGCCGCCCATGACCTTCTGCCAGGAGAAGGTCAGAACGTCGACCTTCGGCCAGTCGACAGGCTGGGCGAAGGCGGCCGATGTCGCATCGGCGAAGGTGAGGCCGGCGCGGTCGGTTGGGATCCAGTCGTAGTTCGGGATCCGGACGCCGGAGGTGGTGCCGTTCGCGGTGAAGAGGATGTCGCGGTTGAAGTCGACGGTTGCGAGGTCGGGCAGGTCGCCGTAGCCGGCTTCGATGACGCGGACGTCGTCGAGCTTGAGTTGCTTCTGGGCATCCGTGACCCAGCCTTTGCCGAAGCTCTCCCAGGCGAGTGCGTCGACGCCGCGGGCGCCGAGCATCGACCACATGGCGAGTTCAAAGGCACCGGTGTCGGAGGCGGGCACGATGCCGCAAAGGTAATCGTCGGGGACGCCGAGGATCGCGCGCGTTTTATCGATCGCCAGCTTGAGGCGTGCCTTGCCTTCGCTCGCGCGGTGCGAGCGGCCAAGGAAGGCGTTTTCGAGAACTTGAGGGGTCCAGCCGGGCCGCTTAGGGCAGGGGCCGGACGAAAACGACGTGCGCGCGGGCCTGCGGGCCGGGCGTTCAGTGGGGCTAGCCATGTCATCCATCCTTCCAGATAGCCGCCTCTCGTTGGGGAGAGGTGTCCCACGGTCGGCAATACAGACTAGCCGGAGAGTCGGCAAGTGTGACGAATTGGCTTTGCCGGGATCTGCAGCAGGGCGCCGGGCTGCCTGTGTCTTGGCGGCGGCCGGCGTGGAGGGGTGGAGCACTGCGCGCGGCGTCGGTTAAGGTTGGCGGCAACATGCACGGGAGGAAGCCGCACATGATGGAACTCAAGTCGCAATTTCTGTTCAGCCTCACCGCCTCGGTGACACGGTTGCTCGATGTCGGGGATGTGCCGGCGGGGCGCCGTCACGTTGATCTTCTGGGCGCGGGCCGCTTCGAGGGGCCGCGGCTCAGCGGCATCCTCCATGCAGGCGGCCTCGATATGAAGACGATCAGGTCGGATGAGGCCGTCATCCCGAACGTTCGTCTGGTGCTCGAGACTGACGACAAGGCATTGATCTTCATGCACTACACGGGCATCCGGTGCGGCCCGCCGGAGGTCATGGCTCGTATTGCAGCCGGTGAAGCAGTCGAGTTCGTCTGAATACTATCATCGCAACACGCCTTACTTTGAGACGTCGTCGGAAAAGTATGTGTGGCTCAATCGTATTTGTGCGGTGGGGATCGGCTGGCGGCGTGGGGACAAAGCCGGTTACGATGTATTCGAGATCTTGTAATCGGCGGGGCGACGAGGCTCACATCGGATGATGAGGTGCCGCCCTTCCGAACCTCGCCAAGCGCAGTAATATGGGCCGGAAGTCCCGGACAAGGAGCACACACGTGGATCTGACCAACTATCCCCGCCGCCGGCTTGGACACTGGCCGACGCCGCTTGAAGCGTTGCCGCGCCTGAGTGAGGCACTCGGCGGCCCTGAGATATGGATCAAGCGGGACGACTGCACGGGGCTTGCGACCGGTGGCAACAAGACGCGGAAGCTTGAGTTTCTGGTCGGTGATGCGCTTGAAAAGGGGGCCGATATCCTGCTGACGCAAGGCGCGACGCAGTCGAACCATGCCCGCCAGACGGCGGCAGCGGCGGCGCGGTTCGGCCTCAAGTGCCACCTGCTTCTGGAAAACCGGACGGGGTCGAATGATCCGCAATACCTGACCAACGGCAACGTGCTGCTCGATGAACTGCACGGGGCGACGCATGAAGCGCGGCCCGGGGGCAGCGACATGGTGGCGGAAATGGAAGGCGTGGCGGAGCGGCTGCGTGCCGAGGGGGCGCGGCCCTACGTTATTCCGGGCGGCGGGTCCAATCCGACGGGTGCGCTTGGCTACGTCAACTGCGCCTTCGAGCTGATGCACCAGATCAACGAACGTGGCCTTCACATCGACCATCTCGTTCACGCGACGGGGAGTGCTGGCACGCAGGCCGGCCTGGTGACCGGGCTCAAGCTGATCAATGCGGGCTTGCCGGTTCTTGGCATCGGCGTTCGGGTCGCGCGTGATGCGCAGGAGGCGAACGTGCTGCGCCTGTGCGAGGCGACGAGTGAGCATCTCGGCCATCCCGGGCTCGTTGCGGCGGGGGATGTGGCGGCGAATTGCGACTATGTCGGTGAGGGCTACGGCATTCCGGCCGCCTCGACGATCGAGGCGATCCGGATGCTCGCGGAACTCGAAGGGATCCTGCTTGACCCGGTCTACTCCGGCAAGGGGATGGCCGGCCTGATCGATCTTGTCCGGAAAGGACATTTCGAAAAGGGCCAGCGCATCGTCTTCCTGCACACCGGCGGCGCGGCGGCGCTGTTTGCCTACGGCAGCGCCTTTGCGGACTGAGCTGCCGGGCGCGTCTTAATCCGGGCGTGGATCGCACGGCCAGATCGGTGGGCGTTAAGGTCCCGGCGTCAGCCGCGAGAGCGCGGGAGCTTGGAAAAGAGACGCGATGGACGAGACGGGGAGTGGCGCGCGCGCGCGGCGGGTGGATGGCTGGTGGCTGGTCGCGGTGCTCTGCGCGGCGCAGGTGCTCGTCCAGATCGGTGCGTTCTTCTGGCCCGCGCTTTTGCCCCAGCTCGCGCCGGCGTGGTCGCTGTCGAACAGTGCGGCCGGCTGGGTGACGGCAGCGTTCTATGGCGCCTACATGGTCTCGGTGCCGGTGCTCGTCACGTTGACGGACCGGGTCGATCCGAAACGGATCTATCTCATCGGCGTCGGGTTGACGGTGGCGGGGCATCTGGCGTTTGCGCTTGCCGCGGATGGGTTCTGGTCGGCGATGGTGTGCCGGGCGCTGACGGGCGTCGGGTGGGCTGGCACCTACATGACCGGGCTCAAGCTGCTGGCTGACCGGGTGGATGCGCGGATGATGTCGCGCGCGACGGCGGGACATGCGGCGAGCATCGGGATTTCAGGGGCGCTGTCATTTGCGACGGGTGATCTTCTCGCGGATCTCTATGGGTGGCGGTCGGCGTTCCTGGTTGCCTCGGTCAGCGCGCTGGCGGCCTTCGTGATGATTGGCGCCGTGGTGCCCCGGCGCGAGGCGGTGGCGAAGGCGCCGACCGACGGGGGGCGGCTTTATGATTTCCGGCCGGTGCTCCGGAACCGCTCGGCCATGGCGTATGCGACGGCGTATGCGATCCATACGCTTGAGATGAGCGCGCTCAGGGGGTGGGGCGTTGCCTTTCTGGCTTATGTCGCGGTTCGCACCGGCGCGGAAGACACGGCCATTTCGCCGGCAGTTCTTGCAACGATGCTCGGGCTGCTGGGGACGGTTGCAAGCATTCTCGGAAACGAGGCAGCCATCCGGTTCGGGCGGCGCGCGCTGGTTCAGACCGCGATGGCGGGGTCGATCCTGCTCGGGGGGACGATCGGTTTCATTGGGACGGGGTCTTACTGGCTCGCGGCGGTTCTGATCCTGATTTATGGCGCCGTGATCTGGCTCGATTCATCGTCGCTGACAGCGGGTACGGCGGGGACGGCGGAGCCATCGCGGCGCGGCCAGACACTGGCGGTGCATTCGACGCTTGGCTATGCGGGGGGCTTTGTCGGGCCGCTGCTTATCGGGTTCATACTCGACCTCAGCGGCGGGGCGTCGCCGATGGCGTGGGGACTGGCGTTCGCGAGTGTGTCAGCGCTTATGCTGGTGGCGCTGATCGCGTTCTGGTGGATCCGGCCGCGCGAGCTTGCGGGGGATCGCGGCGAGGGGTGAGGGGTTGCGCGGGCGCATCTTGCTGCGTTTCGGCTGGGCTCGATGCGGGTGTGACCGTGGGGCAGCTCTTTCAGTGCAGCGACACAATGGGCTTTAGTTCGTTGGAACTCATTCTGCGCGGATCGATCTCGCGGATGAGCTTTTTCTTCATGGCCGCTGCAAAATCTTCGTAGCGCTTGATCGGCAGGACGAAGGCGCCAGGGCCGCCGATCACGGCGTCACGGTAGTGTTGGCGCAGGTTCGGTTCCTCGTTCTCGATTGCAAGACCGTTGACCGTGATGCCGGCGGCGACGGCCTCGTCGCGCATCGTTTGCGGCGAGGCGACGACGTTCTCGGGGCCGTCGCCGGAGATGTCGATGACCTTGCGGACGGCGGTGAACGGCGCCTTCGCGAGGAGTTCTGTGGCGAAGGAGAGGACGCCGGAGATATTGGTGGTGTCGCCGCTGAATTCACGGGGCATGAACTTGATCACCCGGGAGAAGGCGTCGGCGGAGGCCTGGTCGCTGAGGACGGTCCAGTTGACGGCGAGGCGGCGCGTGCGCTTGCCGGACCATTGCACGATGGCGATGGCGATGCGGCCGTTGTGGCCGGCGCGGATCGCCTCGATGACGCCGGCGTCATGGATGGCGTGGGAGAGGCCTTTGCGCTGGAGTTCGTATTCCCACCAATCGACACTGTTCGAGACGTCGACGGCGAGCACGAGGGCGACGTCGACTGCTGCCGGGCGGGTCAATTGGGTGTTGCCCATCGTGACGAGAAGACAGAGGCAGCAGAGCGTGAGGCGGGGGAGGGCTGCGAGTGTGCGGGCGTGGCGGCGAGCCACGCTCAGCGGCTGCGTCGTCAGCCATTGGATCATGCGGGACGGCCTGATCATGGCGCTATGGTCCCCCTCGCTAGCGCGGACGGCGCGGTGGATGCCGTGTTGCGCGTGTTGAGCTGCACCAGTTGACGAGCGCGGATCTGGCCCTGAAGCGTCTCGTGGAGGTCGATCCGCGACCTAACGCCACGAGGGCAGTATGACGGGGGGCGAGGCGGTGTGCCAGACATTTTCCATGCGCGGCGCGGGAGCGTTCCGTGGGCTGCGCCGGGGAGACGGCCGTGGTGGAATTGATCGCAAATTGAGCAGAAGGCCGTGGTCGGGGTGAGGGGACGTGCGCAAGGGGTTGAAAGTTGGGCAGGAGGACGGCGTGCCAGCGTGGTAGGATCGCGCGTGGCCGGGCCTCGAGGGGCGGTGAAAAACAATGGTGGGCACGCGACATGTTTCTGTCTCTGTTTGAGATTTTCAAGGTCGGCATCGGACCGTCGAGTTCGCACACGATGGGGCCGATGGTGGCGGCGGGGCGGTTTCTCGAGCTCTTGAAGAGCTGGCGTTGGTGCACCGGGCGCGGGCGTGCCGGTGAAGGTTGCGGCCTCGTTGCACGGTTCGCTTGCCTGGACGGGGAAGGGGCATCACAGCGACCGGGCGGTGCTGTTGGGCCTCGATGGGCAGCACCCCGCGGCGCTCGATCCGGCAGCGGTCGAGGGGATCGTGGAGCGGGTCACGCGCGAGAAATGTGTTCGCCCTGAGGGGCTCGATGCACTCGCATTCGATCCGGAAACCGACCTTGTTTTCGACTTCGACGAGGTGCTCGAGGGGCATGCCAACGGACTTCGGTTTTCGGCCTTTGATGACGGCGGGCGGCTCAGAAACAGCGAGGTCTATTATTCGGTCGGCGGCGGGTTCGTGGTGACGGCAAGCGAACTTGCCGATGCCCAGGCGAAGGAGGCCGCGCCGATCGGGGAGGATGCGGCGGCGCAGGTGCCGTTCGCGTTTCGGTCAGCGCAAGAGCTTTTGTCGATGGCTGAGGCGCGGGGGACGACGATTGCGGAACTCGTGATGACGAACGAGATGCAGGCGGCCGGCGGTGATCGTGAGGGGGTGGTTGCGGGCATCAAGGAATTGGTCGGGCATATGGATGATTGCATCGACCGCGGGCTGCAGGAGGGGGGCGTGTTGCCGGGGCGGCTCAAGGTGAAGCGGCGGGCGAAGGCGATCCATGAGCGGCTTCAGGCGGAGCGCGGCCTCAACATGGCGCAGCCGCATGCGATCAACGATTGGCTGATCGTCTACGCGATGGCGGTCAATGAGGAGAATGCAGCGGGGGCGAAGGTGGTGACGTCTCCGACCAATGGGGCCGCCGGCGTTGTTCCCTCAGTGCTTCGGTATTACCGGGAGCATTGCATCGGTGCGACTGCGGCCGGTGTCTTGGATTTCATGCTGACGGCGGCTGCGATCGGCGGGATCATCAAGCACAACGCGTCGATCTCGGGCGCGGAGGTCGGCTGTCAGGGCGAAGTCGGCTCGGCGGCGGCGATGGCGGCAGCGGGGCTGGCCGCCGCACTCGGCGGCACCAACGCGCAGATCGAGAACGCGGCGGAAATCGCGCTCGAGCATCACCTCGGGATGACGTGTGATCCGGTCGACGGGTTGGTGCAGGTGCCGTGCATCGAGCGCAACGGGCTTGGTGCGATCAAGGCGGTGTCGGCGGCGTCACTGGCGCTGCGCGGCGATGGCAGTCATGTGGTGCCGCTCGATGCGTGCATTGAGACGTTGCGCCAGACGGGGCGCGACATGGATGAGAAATACAAGGAAACGAGCCGGGGCGGGCTGGCGGTGAATTTGCCGGAGTGTTGAGGGTTTAGGTTGCCGTATCCATCAGATGGCGCAGCCAGCTTGGGATAACCGCTTCGGGCTGGGCGTAGAGCCAGTCCTGGAATTCCTGCTCGCTCGCGGCGGTTTCGAGTTGGGCGATGGTGCGGTCGATGGCGTGGATGTCGACGTCGGGCTCCTTGATGACGCCTTCGAGATAGTTCTCGGTCTCGGTGTCGCTGGTTCCTTCGCGGAGGCGGTCGATGCGGTGCCAGGCGTCGGCTATCGTGATGTCGCCCTGGCGGACGGCAAGTAGTGTCGCGGCGGCCTTGGTGCGGTAGTCGTCCCAGTCCATGGTCATGGTCATGGTTCTCCGTAGCGGCGCTCGCTGCCGCAGTTGGGGCAAAGGCTTGCGGTTTTCGGATAGGCGTGGTTGCAGGTCTCGCACATCGCATGGGTGCCCGGTTCGAGGCCGTGGGCCAGGGAGACGCGGCCGTCGAAGACGAAACACTCGCCGCGCCAACGGCTTTGTGCGGCGGGGACCTCTTCGAGGTACTTGAGGATGCCGCCTTCGAGGTGGAAGACTTCGGCAAATCCCATGTTCTTGAGAAGCGCGGTTGCCTTTTCGCAGCGGATGCCGCCGGTGCAGAACATTGCGACCTTGGTGTGGGTTTCGGGATCGAGGTTGTCGCGGACCCATTGGGGGAATTCGCTGAACGAGGTGGTGGCTGGATCGATGGCGCCTTCGAAGGTGCCGATCTCGACCTCATAGTCGTTGCGGGTGTCGACGAGGACGACGTCAGGGGCTTCGATGAGGTCGTTCCAGTCGGCGGGCTTCACGTAGGTGCCGACGGCGGTGTTGGGATCGGCAAGCGGCTCGCGGATGGTGACGATCTCACGCTTCAGGCGCACGCGCAGGCGCGGGAAGGGGGGCGCTTCGGCAGTCGATTCCTTGTGGGTGAGGTCTGCAAATCCGGGAAGCGCGCGCAGGGCGTCGAGCATGCCATCGATGCCGGCGCGGGGGCCGGCGAGGGTGGCGTTGATGCCTTCCGGCGCCAGCAGGAGGGTGCCCTTGATGCCTTCGCTTTCGCCGAGCGCGATGAGGCGGGCCTGAAGGGCCTCACGGTCGGTGAGGGGGGCGAACTTGTAGAACGCGGCCACGACAAGGGGCGCGTCAGCGGTTTCCGGCGGTGGTGTGGGCGATATCTGGCGCGAGGTTTCGGTCGTCATGAGTATTGCGGTGGCGTTGTGATCGTTGCGGTCTTGTTGGCCATGGAGACTGGTCGGCACGGAGACTGGTTGGCTCGCCGACTGGCGCGGGGCGTTGCCGGTTCGTCCAGTTAGTGCTCTCATCCGCGCATGATGCTCCATAAGCGAGGTTCCAGGCCAATGGAAGGCACGAGGTTGAAACAGGATGAGCGTTCGTTGTCGAGGGGGCATGGCGGGCGCCGGAGACTTTGGCGCAGAGGTGCGCGTTTGCTGGCCGTGATGGGGTGTCTTGCGGTGATGGCTGGGAACGGCGCGGCGAGTGATTACTTCCAAGCCTGCCGGTCAGCCGACGGACAATATGTGATGGAAGCCGAGGCGCTGCGCGAGATGAACCCCGTGAGCGGTGAAAGCGACGGCAAGAGCCTGACCTACAAGGTCCTGAGCCGGGTCGCGCTGGCGCGTCGCGAGGGCTATTGCGTCGGCATGGCGAACACGTCGCAACGCTATGGGCATCGGGCGGAAACCTACCTGCTGGAGGTCACGTTCCAGTCGGAAGAAGGCCAGTCGCGGCGGATCTATCTGCTGTGTGAAGAGGCAAGTGACGGCCTGCCGGCGTCCGAGAACTGCGCCAAGGAGGTGACGACAGAGGATTGGAAGCGCCGTTTCACGGATGGCAAGGGAGCGGCGCGCGGCAAGTGAGGTGACTTGAGGTCGTGCCCGCGCGCAGTTCGGGGGCGGAGGCGTCTCATTCGGCGCGGATTTCGCCGCTGGGCTGCGTGCGGTCGCCGTTCGGCCCAAGCCAGGCGAGAACGCGGGCGGGGTCGACGGGGCCGGGCAGCGTGACAGACTTCGCGGGCAGAGGCGTGAAGCCGAGCGGGCCATAGTATTTGAGGTCGCCAACGAGGATGACGGTTGCCTCACCGGTGCCGGTATCCGCGACCGAGGCGAGGGCTGCGCGGACGAGGCTGCGCCCGAGGCTGCGGCCGGCCAGTTCGGGGCGAATGGCAAGGGGGCCTAGCAGCCAGTGGCCGGGCATGTTGCCAACCGAGACGGCGGTCATGGTGACGGCGCCGGCGAGTTGGCCGGCGTGGTCGCGGGCGATGCGGCAGTGGGGTGAAATGGGCAGACGGTCCTTTGCCTCGCGAATGCGGTAGGCGGTGCGGGCGAAGCGGCCGGGGCCGAAGGCGCGGGCGTGCAGGGTGGAGATGGCGGGGAGGTCGCCGGGCATGGTCGGCTGCAGCGTGAAGCCTGCAAGAGATGGGGCGGAGGCGATGTCGGGGGTTGCCATGGCGGCTTACCAGTCCTGAGCGGGGGGCTGATTGAGGAGGACTTCGTCGAGACGGCGGGCCACTGCGGGGACGGTGCCATCAGGCAGGGCATGACGGGGGGCGAAGCGCTGGCCTTTGATCTCGCGATTGGGTTCGGGGATATGGGATTGGCGCCAATCGCGAACGATGAAGAGCGCGATGTGATCGGAGGGGAAGGCGCGGAAGTTGGCATAGATGCCAAAGAGCTGGGGCGGGGCGGTGAGTTCGATGCCGGCTTCCTCGGTCAGTTCACGGGTCAGGGCGTGCTCAACCGTCTCGCCTTTTTCGACGCCGCCGCCGGGCATGTGCCAGCCGGGGCGGTAGGTGTGTTCGACGAGGAGGACGCGGTTTTCAGCGTCGAGCACCATGCCTTGGGCGCCGAGCGTCAACGCACGGGTTTGGCGCCAGTAGAACTGGAACGACTTGTTGACGCCTTTTCTGACCAAGCGACGCACGCTAGACCTGCCTTGTTGCACGGGGCCTGACAGTGGGCCGCGGAATTGACGATGCCCATGGCGGGTGTGTTGCCTGTCTCGGAGACGGTTGGCAAGTCGGATCAAAGCGGGCGGGTGGTGGCTGGTGCGCTGCGAATGGTTCTTCGCTCCGCGATGAGTGATGTCGCGAGAGTGTCGGTGGAGCGGGAGGAGTGTTTTTGTTGCCGGATCAAGAAACCCTCACGCTAGGGCACCTGACGGATGTCCATCTCGGGCCGCTGCCACCGTTTACGCCAGCGCACTGGAACGTGAAACGGCTGATGGGGTACGTCAATTTTCGCACGAAGCGTGGGGCGTTTCATCTGGCGAAGCGCGCGACGGCGGTGAGCGAGGATGCGCGGGAGCAGGGGTGCGACCACATCGCGGTCACGGGCGATCTCGTCAACCTGGGCATGCCGCTGGAATTCGATCGCGCGGCGCGATGGCTGCAAGCACTCGGCACGCCCGAGGCGGTGACGGCAATCCCCGGAAATCACGATATCTATACGCGACTCCGGCGGGATATCGGGGTTGAACGCTGGCGCCCCTACATGTCGGCGCGGGGTGAGGGGGATGCGGTCGAGGGTGTGCCGGGGCCGCTGGAGACGGGGTTTCCGTTTGTGCGCATCCTCGGCCGGTTCGCGCTGATCGCGCTCAATTCGGCGATCTACACACCGCCGGGGTTTTGTTCGGGCGCGCTTGGCGCGGCGCAGATCGCGCGGTTTGGCGAGATTGCCGAGGGGCTTGGGCGCGCGGGGTTTGCGCGGATTGTGTTGATGCACCATCCGCCGCTGGTCGAGCATGGACGGCGGCGCGGGATGGCGGATGCAGCGGCGTTCGAAGAGATGCTGGCGCGCAGTGGGGCGGAACTCGTACTGCACGGCCACAACCATCATCACATGCTGTCGTGGCGCGAGACGGTCTCGGGTCCGGTCGCGATTGTCGGCGCGCCCTCGGCGGGGGAGGGCTACTACAACATTTATGGCCTGACGCGGGGTTGCAACGGGGCGCTCGGGATCGAGCGGATCACGCGCGGCCTGGAAGATGGGGCGCAAGCGGTGCGCGAAGTCGAGCGGGAGGTGATCCGGCAACTCAATAAATAACGTATACGGAGTTATTTGTTTTATGCATCGGCGGTATATTTCTTTGCTGTCAGGGTGCGCGGCGCGTGGCATTACCTGAAGCTGACTTTTAATCGCAGGAGGGTTTGATGGCGGAACGCGCCTCGACAATCGACCGCATGCCGGTCTGGGTTGTCATACTGGTGGCGGCAACGCTTGCCGGCATCGCCATGGGCGTGCGCCAGTCGATGGGCCTGTTCGTCAAACCGCTGAGCGAGGATCTCGGGCTCGGGCGGGAAGCGTTCAGCATGGCGATCGCGATTGCCAACATCGTGTGGGGGGTGGTGGCGCCGTTTTCCGGCGCGCTGTCGGATCGCTACGGTTCGGGGCTGGTGGTTGTCATCGGCGGGCTTGCGACGGCGGCCGGGCTGTTCATGCTCTACAGCGCGACGAGCGAGACGCATCTGTTGGCGTCGGGGGTTCTGCTCGGGATCGGGGTGTCGGGATCGGGCATCAATGCGCTGGTTGGCGCGGTTGGCCGGGCGGCGGGGCCGGAACGGCGGACGGCTGCGATCGCGAAACTCGGGATTGGCAGCGGCATCGGCGTTCTGATCGCGATCCCCTATACGCACTTCCTGATCGAGACGTTCGGGTGGCAGACAAGTCTTGCGATCCTGGCGGGCACGGCGCTGATGATCCTGCCGCTGGCCATCCCCGTCAGCGGCCGGCCGAAGCAGGCGGAAGCAACAGCGCTTGACCTTACGATCAGCGAGGCGCTGGGCGAGGCGTTCCGGCATCCAAGTTTCTGGTTGTTGATCGCGGGCTTCTTCGTGTGCGGTTTTCACGTCGTCTTCTATGCCGTCCACCTGCCCGCTTTCGTGGCCGACCAGGGGCTCGATCCGATGGTGGGTGTGATCGGGCTCACGGTGGTGGGCATCGGCAATCTGGTCGGGACGTATGCCTCAGGGTGGTGGGGGCAGCGCTATTCGAAGCGCTGGGGGCTCAGTTTCATCTATTTCATGCGGGCGGTGATCTTTCTCGGCTTTCTCTATCTGCCGATCACGCCGGAATTCGTCATCGCGGCGAGCGCGCTGCTCGGCATTTTCTGGCTGTCGACGATTCCGCTGACATCCGGACTGGTTGCGACGTTCTTCGGGGCGAAATGGATGACGATGCTTTATGGGATCGTCTTCTTCTCACACCAGCTCGGGTCGTTCTTCGGGGCGTGGTCGGCGGGGTATATCTTCGACCGGACGCAATCGTATGACATTGTGTGGTGGATTTCGGTGGCGCTGGGGCTGTTTGCGGCGCTGGTTCATATCCCGATCCGGGAAGCGCCGGTGGCGCGCCTGGCGGGGGCGGCGGTTAAGCCGGCGGAATAGTTTTTGGCAAGGCCGGCGGCCGGATGTGGTAAGGTGTGCTGGAATTCTTGATGGCAGTGTGCTGAGCGAGCGAGACGGGATGCGTCACGACAATCCAACCGATGGACGGCCGCCGGTGGCGGTGTCAGCGCTGGTTACGGCGGGCGTTGTCGCGCTCGTGACGGGTGCGGTTGCGCTGATGGTGATCTCGGGGCCGGCGATCCTGCTCGATCTGGCGGCGAGTGCTGCAGCGTTCGTGTGTCTGTGATGCGCAATCCCCACTGAGCCTGCGGATCCTTCGTCTTGCCCGTTGTGGCGGTTGGCAGGGCGCGCGTCGTGGATTAGCTAGACCGGCATCACGCCCAGTTCCATCATTCCAGCTCCATCAGGCAGGTCTACGCGCACATGTCGTCGAACACTGGAGGCGAGCTCGACTTGAGGGTCGAGACGGCGGATTCGTCGCCGCTCGCGCGCCTTGTCACGCACCCCTGGTTTGAACGCTTCATTATTGCGGTCATCGTCGTCAACGCGATCACGCTCGGGCTCGAGACGTCGAAAACGGTGATGGCGCGGTTTGGTGATGTGCTGATTTTTGCCGACCGCGTGATGATGGGTATTTTCGTTGCGGAAATTGCTGCACGCATGATCGTCTTCAAGGGGCGGTTCTGGCGCGATCCGTGGAGCCTGTTCGATTTGACCGTGGTGGCGGTGACGCTGATCCCGGCGACGGGGAATCTGTCGGTGCTGCGGGCGCTCAGGATCCTGCGGGCGTTGCGCCTGATATCGGCGATACCGTCGGTGCGGCGGGTGGTGGCGAGCCTGCTGAGTGCGGTGCCGGCGATGGGGTCAATCATCCTGCTGCTGTTGCTGATCAATTACATTTTCGCGGTGCTGACGACAAAGCTCTATGGCGATGCGTTCCCGGAAATGTTCGGCACGATTGGGGCTTCGCTCTACACGCTCTTCCAGGTGATGACGCTTGAGGGGTGGTCGGGCGATGTCGTCAGGCCGGTGATGGAGAAGTTCCCCTATGCGTGGGCCGTGTTTTTGCCCTACATCGTGGTCGTGACGTTCGCCGTCTTGAACCTGTTTATCGGGATCGTGGTCGATGCGATGCAGCAGCAGAGCAAAGCGGTGCGGGAAGATGTCATCGATGCGAGCGAGCGGGAATATGACGTCGTGCTGGCCGAGATCCGGCTGTTGCGCGATGAGATCCGCGCGTTGAAACAGACGGGACGTGCCGAGGGCGACTGAAGCCTGAGATTTCAAGTGTCATCGCCGCCGGAAGCTGGATCAGAGCGCTTGTTCAGCGGGCCGGGGGGCAAGTCAGTAGCCGGGTTGGGGGCGTTTGATGTTGTGGTTTCGGCGAAGGCCCAAACGGCTCAATCTGGCGCTGCAGGGCGGCGGCGCGCACGGGGCGTTCACGTGGGGTGTCCTGGACCAGTTGCTGCTCGATGAGATGACGGCGGTCGGGTGGGTGAGCGGGACAAGTGCGGGGGCGCTCAACGCGGTGGCGCTGGCGCATGGGCTTGCCAATGGCGGGCGGGCGGTGGCGCGCGAGACGCTCGAAGCCGTGTGGAGCGATGTCGAGGCCTCCGGCGTGCCGGATTTTCTGAGCCTCAATCCGCTGCTGTTGAGCTTTACCCGCGCCACGCAGACGAACCTCAACGGGCTGCTCTCACCCTACAGCTTCAATCCGCTCGGTTTCGATCCGTTGCGTACAATCCTTGAGAAGCGCGTCGATTTCGATGCGATCCGGCGCAACAAGGCGGTTCGGGTGTCGGTCGCTGCAACGGATGTTTCGACGGGCAAGGCGCGGATATTCTCAGGCGAAGAGTTGACGATCGAGGCGGTGCTGGCGTCGGCGTGCCTGCCGACGCTGCATCATGCCGTGATGATCGGGGGGCGGGCTTACTGGGACGGGGGGTTTTCGGCGAACCCGGACGTGTTGTCGCTGGCGCTTGAGAGCCCGGTGCACGACACATTGATTGTCCTCCTCAATCCGCTGCTGGCGCCGGAGGTGCCGCTGACGGCGCGGGAGATCGAGGACCGGGTCAACACGATCACGTTCAATCAGCCGTTGCTGCGCGATATCGACACGATCGTGCGGGCGAAGACGATGCAGCCGGGATGGTTCGCACCGCGCCAGACGGCGCTGGCGCGGCTGAAGCGGCACCGCTTCCATCTGATCGAGGCGGGGCGGCATACGGCGCAGCTTGGCGCCGAGACCAAGGTCATTCCGGACCGGGCGGTGTTGCGTCAGCTCTATATGGGCGGCGTTATGGAGGCGGAGCGGTGGCTTGGCCTCAATGCGCGCTCCGTCGGGCGGCGGGGGACGGTGAGCCTGCAGGATCACTTCAGCGGTGAGGCGGGAGGGCCTGCCACGCCGGTGGTGGTGGCGGACGAGGCTGAAAGGCTTGCGCGCTCGGCCTGATGGCGGTCAGGTGGGATTGATCAGCGGATCGACTTGTCAGGCAGGTGGCCGGGCGGCCAAAATGGCCGAAATGCTGCCGCGCGGCTTGGTGCCGGCGCGGGCGGCTTCAAGGGAGGAAATTGATGCAGGATCAGATGAGCCTTGTCGCGACGTTGCCGGAAGATGCCGAAAGGGCGGTCCTGGCGGGGCGGATCTGGCTACCGGAGGCCAACGGGCCCGCGCTTGTCGCGGTGCGTGCGGGGCGGCTGTTCGACATCACGCGACATGGCGCGACGATGTCGGCGTTGGCGGAACGCAGTGATGCGGTCGATGTCGTGCGCTCAGGCGAGGGTGCCGATGTCGGGGCGCTCGCGGATGTGCTGGCCAATACGCCGGACCAGGGGCGTGACCCGGCGAAGACCGTGGCTGCTGGCGCCGATCGATCTGCAGGCGGTGAAGGCTGCGGGGGTGACGTTTGCGCGCTCGATGCTGGAGCGGGTGATCGAGGAACAGGCGCAGGGGGCGCCGGAGAAGGCAGATGCGATCCGTCAGGAAATCGCAGACAAGCTTGGCGGTGATCTCAGGCAATTGAAGCCCGGTTCGCCGGAAGCACTCGCGCTCAAGCAGACGCTGATCGAGCAGGGCGCGTGGTCGCAGTATCTCGAAGTCGGCATTGGCGAGGATGCCGAGATCTTCACCAAGGCGCAGCCGATGTCCGCTGTCGGGCACGGCATGGCGGCGGGACTGCATCCGCGCTCGACGTGGAACAATCCGGAACCGGAAGTGGTGCTGGTCGTGACGTCCGACGGTCGTATCGTCGGGGCAACGCTTGGCAATGACGTCAACCTGCGCGACTTCGAGGGGCGCTCGGCGCTGCTGCTTTCGAAGGCGAAGGACAACAATGCTTCCGCCGCGCTTGGCCCGTTCATCCGCTTCTTCGATGACGACTTTTCGCTCGATACCGTCAGGGCGCTCGATGTCGGGCTGACGGTCACGGGGGAGGATGGGTTTGAGCTGACCGGCTCCTCGTCGATGAGCGAGATCGCGCGCGATCCTGCCGACCTTGTGGCTGAGATGATCGGCAAGACGCACCAGTATCCGGACGGCGCGGTGCTCTATCTCGGCACGATGTTCGCGCCGACGGAAGACCGGGGCGAGGGGGGCATGGGCTTCACGCATAAGACGGGGGATATCGTGACGATCAAGACGCCGTCGCTTGGCAGCCTGACGAACCGCATGATGCCGGCTGATGAGGCGCAGCCCTGGACGTTCGGGGTGCGGCAGTTGATGGAGAACCTCGCCAGGCGTGGATTGCTGGGGTGAGCATGAAAGGGTTCAAGGTACTGGGATTCAACCACACGAGTTTTACCGTCTCGGACCTCGACCGGACGGTCCGGTTTTTTGTCGATGCGTGCGGGTTCGAGCTGCTCACGCGCGGGCCACGGGACCCCAAGCTGCTCGAAAAGATGACGGCGATCCCAGGCGCCGATGTCGAAATCGCCTTCGTCGAGGGGCCGGGGCATCGCCTTGAACTGATCGAATACAAGGGCCCGGCGGACCGCGCGGTGATCCAGTCGCGGCTGTGCGATACGGGTTCGGCGCATATCGGGCTCGACGTTGATGACATCGAGGCGGCGGTGCGGGTGGCCGGTGATTATGGGTTCCGTCTCGCCGGTGAGATCATCACGATCGACAATGGGCCGAATGCGGGACGGCGCGTTGCCTACACGCGGGATCAGGATGGCGTCACGGTTGAATATCTGCAGGCGGCAGGCAGCGGGGCGCAATGATCCGCATTTCGCCAACGATTTCGATCGATGAAGATGAACTTCACGAACAGTTCGTGCGGGCGTCGGGGCCGGGTGGGCAGAACGTCAACAAGGTCGCGACGGCGGTTGAGTTGCGGTTCAATGTCGAGGCATCGGAGAACCTGTCTGATGCGGTCAAGGCGCGGCTGAAGCGGCTTGCCGGCCGGCGGCTGACGCTTGATGGCGAGATCATCATCAAGGCGGATCGCTATCGCAGCCAGGAGCGCAATCGTGCCGATGCGCGCGAGCGGCTGGTCGACCTTATCCGGACGGCGGCGCAACCGCCGCGGCCCAGGATCAAGACGCGTCCGTCTCTGGCTTCAAAGAAGCGCCGGCTGGAGAGCAAAAGCCGTCGCGGTGACATCAAGAAGCTCAGGTCCGGCAAGCCGTCGTTTGATTGAGAGGAAGGGTTTGATGTCGACCAGGTTGATGGTTGCTGTTGTTGCGTTGCTTGCCGGTGTCGCGCCGTCGCCGGGGCTGGCGCAGTCGTGTCCGGCGGTGCTGGCGGAGGCAACGCGGCTGGTGCTGGTCAGGGCGGAGACGATGAACGAGGAGCAGGCCCAGCTCGAACTCTTCGTGCGGGGCAAGCCGGGGCGGGCGTGGCGGCGGATGGGGGCGCCGCGCGAGGCGCTGATCGGGCGGGCCGGCATGGGCTGGGGGTTTCCCTACCGGGATGTCCGGCGCAAAGGCGAACCGGTGAAGCAGGAGGGGGACAAGCGGACGCCGGCGGGCTTTTTCCGGATCGGGGCGAGTTTCGGTTTTTCAGCGTCCGACCGGCCGGGCCATGTCGTGCTGAAGCGCGACGAGACGGTGTGCGTCGATGATGCAGCCTCGCCGCACTACAACACGGTGCGCTCCAGGGCAGAGATCGGCCCGGACGTATCGGGTGAGAACATGCGCAACTATGCCGTTTATCGTCATGGACTGTTTGTCGACTATCCCTCGAGCCGCGAAAAGAAGGCGGGGTCGTGCATCTTCCTGCATCTGACGTCGGCGTCGCGGCGGGGCACGCTTGGGTGTATTGCGATGGATGAGATGGCGCTCCTCGGCGTGCAGCAGTTCGCGGAGCCGGGGGCCGTCCTCGGTGTGCTGCCGGCCGACGCCGTCAAGCGCTTTGCCCGATGCCTCGGTGGGCTCTAGAGTTGTGCCGTCGATGATCAGAGAGGTGCACCATGACCGGTGACAGAGGCGGCGGCCTGGATCAGGCGCAAAAATGCGAGGCCTTCAAAGCGCTGCACGACGGCCCGGAACTCTTCATCATTCCCAACCCGTGGGACGAAGGCTCGGCGCGGTATCTGGAGGCGGCGGGTTTCAAGGCGCTGGCGACCACGAGTGCGGGCTATGCCAATGCGCGGGGGCGGCTCGATGGCGGGTTGACGCGCGAGGAGAAACTCGCCCATTGCCGCGACCTCTGCAACGCGACGTCGCTGCCGGTGAGCGCGGACCTGGAGAACTGCTTCGGCGATGATCCCGAGACGGTTGCCGAGACGGTCAGGCGTGCGGCGGGGACCGGTCTGGCGGGATGCTCGATCGAGGATTACAGCGACGCCGATGGGGGCCGGCTTTACGATTTCGAGCATGCCGTCGAGCGTGTGGCCGCGGCTGTCGAGGCCGCGCGCGGGGTGGGATTTCCGTTCATGCTGACGGCGCGATCGGAGGGGCTGTTTCGCAAGCTATCGGATCTCGATGAGGCGTGCCGGCGGATCGAAGCGTTCGAGAAGGCCGGGGCGGATGTGCTCTATGTGCCGAGTGTGAAGACGATCCCGGAAGTGGACCAGGTGATTGCGACGGTTCAAAAGCCGGTCAATGTGCTCGCAACGCCGACGCTGAACATACAGGAACTTCGCGATGCGGGTGTGAAGCGCGTCAGCCTTGGTTCATGGCTTTATGTTGCGGCGATGGGCGGGTTCGTGCGCGCGGTGAAGGAAATGCGCGATCAAGGTACGTTTGAAGAACTGGCAATGGCGGTGGATGGACGTGAGGTCCAGGCCGCGCTCAAGAAATGGAGTGAATAATGGGTGGACGGCTCGAGGGGAAGACAGCGTTTTGCACGGCATCGGGGGCCGGCATCGGGCGGGCGACGGCGATTGCGTTTGCGCGCGAGGGCGCGCGGGTGATCGCATCCGACATCGACATGGGCGCGCTCAAGGATCTCGGTGATTACGGGGTCGCAGAGACGCATCTGCTCGATGTCACCCAGACGCAGTCGGTCGAGCGGACGGCGGCGGCGGTGGGTAACATCGACATCCTCTTCAATGGCGCGGGCTTCGTCCACAACGGGACCGTGCTCGAGTGTTCGGAAGAGGACTGGGACTTCTCGTTCAACCTCAACGTCAAGTCGATGCACCGGACGATCAAGGCGTTCCTGCCGGGGATGCTGGAGAATGGCGGCGGGGCGATCGTCAACATCGCGTCGGTGTCGGGATCGGTGCTCGGCGTGCCGAACCGGTATGCGTATGGAGCGACCAAGGCGGCCGTGATCGGGCTCACCAAGGCGGTGGCGGCGGATTTCATGAAGCAGGGCATTCGCGCGAACGCGATCTGCCCCGGCACGGTACAGTCGCCATCGCTCGACAAGCGCATTGCGGATCAGGCGCGGGCGACGAACCAGTCGATCGAGGCGGTGCGCCAGGCCTTCGTCGACCGCCAGCCGATGGGGCGGCTCGGGACGCCGGAAGAGATCGCCAATGCCGCGGTTTATCTCGCGTCCGACGAGAGTTCGTTCGTGACGGGGACGACGTTCCTGATCGAAGGTGGTTTTGCGTTGTGAGTGAAAGCTTGCAGGGTGCAGGCGATGGCGTCTGTGTCAGGCGGGCTGTGGTCGGCGAGCATCCGCGGATCGTCGAACTACAAAAGGTGGCTTATGCCGTGAACCGGGCGCGCCTCGGGCGAGAGCCGTTGCCACTGTTGGCGGAATATGACGAGATATTCGCAACGCAGGAATGCTGGGTTGCTCTGGCTGGGTCCAGCATAGTCGGTGCGCTGTTTCTTGAGCTTCGCGACGATGATCTTCTGATCTGGAGTGTTGCGACCGTGCCAGAGTGCCAGGGGCGGGGCATTGGTCGGCGATTGATGGAGGCGGCGGAACTGCGTGCCGGTGCGCTTGGCCGCAACCTCATCCGGCTTTATACCGGCCAACTGCTGACGGACCGGATTGAATGGTACAGTCGGCTCGGGTTCGAGATCGAGCGGCTGGAAGAGTTGGACGACCGCGTCGTCGTACACATGAAAAAAGACGTTAAGCCAAGGAGAGCGCCCCAGATGGTCAAATTTGCCGCCAATCTGTCGATGATGTTTACCGAGGTCGATTTTCTCGACCGGTTCGAGGCGGCCGCCAAGGCTGGGTTCAAGGGGGTCGAATTCCTGTTCCCCTACGAGTGGCCGGCCGATGAGATTGCAGCCAGGCTCAAGGCGAACGGTCTGACGCAGGCGCTGTTCAACCTGCCGCCGGGGGATTGGACCAAGGGCGAGCGCGGGCTTGCCGCGATGCCGGGGCGGGAGGCGGAATTCGAGGCGGCGCTGGGGCAGGCGCTGAGCTATGCGGAGGCAACGGGCTGCAAACTGCTGCACGCGATGCCGGGGCTGCGGCACCATGGCGCCAACTGGCCGACCTATATCGCGAACCTCAAGAAGGGGGCGCGGATGGCGGCCGACCATGGCGTGACCATCATCATCGAGCCGATCAACGAGGTCGACATTCCGGGCTTCTTCCTCAATACGACGGAGCGGGCGCGGGCTGCGATCTTCGAGGTGGGCGCGAATAACATCGGGCTGCAGTTCGATCTCTACCACCGTCAGATCCAGCAAGGTGATGTGGCGCGCGCGATCGATGCCCATGCCGACATTACGCGGCACTATCAGATCGCAAGCCCGCCGGACCGCGGCGAGCCGGACGATGGCGAGATGAATTACCGCTATCTCTTCCAGAAGGTCGATGCGACCGGCTTCGATGGCTGGATCGGCTGTGAATACAGGCCGCGCGGTGAGACAACGGCGGGCCTCGGCTGGGCGGCAAACTGCGGCGTGACGCTCGGGTGATGAGTTATTTCGCTCACGGTGCTGTTCCGGTCCTGTCGGACCGGGCACCTCCGCGGGGGCGGGCCAATGGCCCGGGTCGCGTTTGCTCCCGGACGTTGGTTTTCGCTCACGGTGCTGTTCCGGTCCTGTCGGACCGGGCACCTCCGCGGGGGCGGGCCAATGGCCCGGGTCGCGTTCGCTCCCGGACGTTGGTTTTCGCTCACGGTGCTGTTCCGGTCCTGTCGGACCGGGCACCTCCGCGGGGGCGGGCCAATGGCCCGGGTCGCATTCGCTCCCGGAGGTTGGTTTTCGCTCACGGTGCTGTTCCGGTCCTGTCGGACCGGGCACCTCCGCGGGGGCGGGCCAGGGGCCCGGGTCGCTTGCGCTCCCGGAGGTTGGTTTTCGCTCACGGTGCTGTTCCGGTCCTGTCGGACCGGGCACCTCCGCGGGGGCGGGCCAGGGGCCCGGGTCGCATTCGCTCCCGGAGGTTGGTTTTCGCTCACGGTGCTGTTCCGGTCCTGTCGGACCGGGCACCTCCGCGGGAGCGGGCCAATGGCCCGGGTCGCTTCGCTCCCGGACAAGAGTGCCTCGTGAAGGGGCATCGGTGTATTGGACGAGACGGTTTAGACAAGAACGATAACGATTGGCAGAGGAAACGCGATGAAGGTTCTGATCCTGGGTGGTGCGGGGATGGTCGGGCGCAAGCTGGCGGAGCGGCTTGCGAAGGACGGTGAATTGGGCGGCAAGGCGATCAGCCAGATGACGCTCTACGACGTGGTCGAGCCAACGGCGCCGGCGGGGGCTCAGTTCCCGGTCGCATGCGAGACGGGCGACCTGCCGGCGGATGGCGAGACGGACCGGTTGATTGCATCGAAGCCTGATGTCGTCTTTCATCTGGCCGCGATCGTGTCCGGTGAAGCGGAACTCGACTTCGAGAAGGGGTACCGGATCAATCTCGCGGGGACACACAACCTCTTCGAGTCGATCCGGAAGGCGCAATATGCCCCGCGTGTCGTCTTTACGAGTTCGATCGCGGTCTATGGGGCGCCGTTCCCCGAGGCGATCCCGGATGAGTTTCATCTGACGCCGTTGACCTCCTATGGAACGCAGAAGGCGATCGGCGAATTGCTGCTTGCCGATTACACGCGCAAGGGCATTTTCGATGGGGTCGGGATCCGACTGCCGACGATCTGCGTCCGGCCGGGCAAGCCGAACAAGGCCGCGTCGGGGTTCTTCTCCAACATCATCCGTGAGCCGCTGGTGGGTGAAGGGGCGGTGCTGCCGGTATCGGAGGACGTCCGTCACTGGCATGCCTCGCCGCGTTCCGCGGTCAATTTTCTCATTCATGCCGCCACGATCGATGGCGACCTGATCGGGCCACGGCGCAATCTGGCGATGCCGGGGGTGAGCGTCACGGTTGGCGAGCAGATCGAGGCGCTCAGGCGGGTGGCCGGCGATGAAGCGGTGAAACTGATCCGCTCGGAGCCGGACGACCTGATTATTTCGGTGGTTTCAGGCTGGGCACGGAATTTTGATACCCGCCGCTCGGTCGACCTCGGTTTCGTGGCGGACGCCTCGTTCGACGATATCATCAAGGCACATATCGAGGACGAGCTGGATGGCCGGATCGGACCCAGGTGAGGTCGAAAATGAGCTCCTTTGCGGCTTTCGATCACCAAAACGTGAACGCTGAATGCGCTAAGGAGTTGTTTTTTCTCGGATCGTGACCATTTTATCGTCGGTCGCTGATCCGCACCAATTCGGTGCGCGTATTAACGTCGTCGGGTGTATTCAATGGTTCGATTATGCCCGATTGAGACCCTAAAGGCGCCATAGTCATCGGCGCATAAGGGGTTGCCGAAAGGGCGACTCGATCGTTCAGGAGCGAAAGCTTGGAAGGTCGCAGACAACCAACGGCAGAACAATAAGCGGGCGTGGCGCTCTCCGGCGGGAGGCCACGATACAAAGCGAAAGCCCACCGCCGGTTGCCCGTCTCGTACGGGCTTATTCATGAGCGGATCAGACAAGGAATGATCGACATGTCTTCAGTGCTCAATGTCGCAGAGGCGATCAAGGCGCGGACTAATTCCGAGCGTGGGCGTGCTGGTGCTATATTCAGCCTGCCCCGATTCAACGCGGGTGGTGCTGCTTTAGCCAAGGACGCCAGAACGGATATGTTTGTCGACGTCGCCCGGACGACATTGCCGATTGAATTTCAGGGACGGGAAGTCAAACTCGAAGCGCATGCTTACGAGGACGAGACGTCGTCCTATCAGGCCATGGCCGTGTTGCATCGGCGTGGTGGCGAGGGCGTGCCGCTGGAGCCCGGCGTCAAACGCGACGAGGTTCCGCTGGTGCGGGTCCACAGTGGCTGTGTGACCGGGGATATCTTCCATTCGCTGAGGTGCGACTGCTATGCGCAGCTGCAACTCTCGCTGGAGCGGATTATCGATGCCGATCTCGGCATGATCATCTATCTCCCGCACCACGAAGGCCGCGGGATCGGCCTCGTCAACAAGATCAAGGCGTATGCCGCGCAGGATCGCGGGCTCGACACCGTCGATGCCAACCTGTCGATCGGGGCGCCGGTGGATGCGCGTGACTATGAGCTGCCCGCGAAGATCCTCAAGGATCTCGGATATGGGAGCATTCGTCTGATGAGCAACAATCCGCTCAAGAACGAGGCTCTGGAACGCCACGGGATCAAGGTGGTCGAGCAGGTGCGGACGGTGACGACGCCGTCGGAGCACAACGAACGCTATCTCGCCACCAAGCGTGAGCGGATGGACCACAAGCTCTAAGGCGCTCTCAATCGCCACAAGGCTGGCGCTGGCCGGCCTGAGACGGCTTCAACGAAATAAAGGGCTGCTTCCCTGACCGGGGAGCAGCCCTTTTTTGCGTCTGGCGTTCAGCGGCTGGCGACGGACAACCGGTTCTGCAGTTTCGCGAAAACCGCACCCACAAAGATCGGTCGTGCGGCTCGACAGTATTTGAGGGGGATCATTTATTCAGTTCAGGGTGCGGGCCGTTCGTGATGGCCATCGCTGCCCCCATAACCGGAAACGATCTCATTCTCAGGGCGTGGTGATGGGGTCGGTGGCGGCGGCGGGCTCGGTGAAGGAGCCTTCCTTGATCAGGCGCTGGAACATGCCGCCGGCCTTGGAGAGTTCGGCGAAGGTGCCGCGCTCGGTAATGCGGCCCTCCTCCATCACGATGATCTGGTCGGCGTTGGCGACGGTGGAGAGGCGGTGGGCGATGATGAAGGTGGTGCGGCCCTGGCGCAGGGTGTCGAGGGCCTGCTTGATTTTCGATTCGGTTTCGGTGTCGAGGGCGCTGGTGGCTTCATCGAGGATGAGGATCGGTGCGTCCTTGAGGATGGCGCGGGCAATCGCGAGGCGCTGGCGCTCGCCGCCGGACAATGCGCCGCCGCGTTCGCCGGCGACAAAATCGTAGCCGCCGTCCTTGCGGGCAATGAAATCAGCGGCCTCGGCGAGGCGGGCTGCCTTTGCGACGTCGGCGTCGCTGGCGGCCGGGCGGCCGAGGCGGATGTTTTCGGCGATCGACCGGTTGAAGAGGCCGGCATCCTGGAAGACGACGGCGATCGCGTGGCGCAGGCTGGTGAGCTGGACATCGCGGATGTCCTGGCCGCCGATCAGAATGCGGCCCTGGTCGGGATCGCGCAGGCGCTGGAGAAGGGCGAGGGCGGTTGTCTTGCCGGCGCCGGTCGGGCCGACGAGGGCCAGGGTGTCGCCGGCCTTGACGCTGAAATCGAGATCGAAGACGCCGTGACCCTGGGCGTCATAGCGGAAGGTGACGTTCTCGAAGCGGACGGCGCCGCGCGGGTCGGCGAGAGGGGGGGCGTCCTTGTCGTCGAGGATGTCGGCGTTGGTGTCGAGGAGGTCAAAGAAGGTCGCCAGCGTCGGGGCCTGCATGAAGAGGCGCGTGACGAAGGCTGAGAGCTGGTCGAGCTTGCCGATCAAGAGGGTTGCGAAGCCGACGAAGGAGACGATTTCGCCGACGCTCAGCTGCCCGTGGGTGATCAGGTAGGAGCCGAGCGCGAAGACGCAGATCATGGTGATTGTTGCAGCCGCGCGATTGAGGACGGTGAGGAAGCCCCACCAGGTGAGCACGGGATATTGCGCCTGGAGGAGACGCTGCATGTCGTTTCGCAGCATTTCAGCTTCGGCGGACAGGCGGGCATAGCTCTGGACGATGGCGACGTTGGAGACGACATCACCGACGCGGCCCGAGACCTGGATGTGGTGCTTTTCAACTTCCTTCTGGCGAGCAGACGTCCGGTGGACCACGGCCATGTTGAGGATCACGTAGATCACGCCGAGGGCTGTGAGGAGGAGGGCGAGGCGCCACTCCATGTAATAGGCCAAGGGCACCATCAGGAGGACGGCGACGAAGGCTGAGAACTGCTCCCGCAGGAAGGTGAGCCAGGTGCCGAAGAGGGCATCAGCGCCGGCAAGAACGTTGCGCACGGTCGCGCCGGTGCCGGTGCGGGCATGATAGGAGATGGGGAGCGTGATGGCCTTGTCGAAGGCCTCTGCCATCGCGCCGAGGCGGCAGCGGTGAGCCATGCGGTCGGCTGCGACGGAGACGACGACACTCGCGACGATGCCGACGATGCCGATCAGCGCCCAGATCATGATGTATCCGCTGGTGGGGCGGCTGTTTGCGAGTGCGTCGACGATGGCGCCAAACAGCATCGGTTCGGCGAGCTGGACGAAACCGATGCCGGCGTTGGCAATCGCGAGGAAATAGACGGCCGGGCCTTCTCGCAGCAGCATCTCCAGGGCGCGCTTATAGGTCTGGAAAAGGTTCATGAGGGGCTGGCTTTTGAGACCTTGGAGTTTTCGGGGGCGGGGCTGAGAAGGCTTCTCAGGGGCGTGAAGCGGAAGGTGACGGTGTGGCGGCCCGCAGGGACCGCGACGGCGCGAAAGATGACATTGGCGCGGTGCATTTCGACCGGTTTGGCGTTGATCTCGGCACGCCACCAGGGATGCCAGATGTCGTTGAGAATGGCGTATCCCCCATCAGGGCTTTCGACGCTCAGCGTAACACGGGTGTTGCGGTAGTCGGTGATTGCGATTTTTCCGGGGCGTCTGGTGGCGGTGGCAGGGGTTGCGTCTTCGAGGACGACGGTTGTTTTGAAGTCGGTTGTCGGCCAGGCGCCGGTGCGCAGGATTTCATCGAAATTGGCAGATATGGCGCGGGTTGCGAAGAGGACGCGGGGGAGGGCGCCGGGGTTCTCGTAGATCGTGGCGTCAGGGGTGCGGGCTGCGACCGGCAGGGGGTTGGCGGCCAGAGACTTGTCGATTGTTTCGATCGGGGCGCCGGTTGCGATGTAGCGCAGGCCGAGGAGGTCGGCCAGGGGGGAGCGGTAGGAGGGGAAGAGGGGGGTGAATTTGCGTTGTTCGCCAAGGGCTGCGGTGTCGCCTGCGCCAGTGGCGCGGACATAGAGGTCGAGGCGGACGGGATTGGCGCCAAGGGTGGAGTCGAGGTTGTGGGTGAGGGGGGTGTTGGGCCAGTGGTAGCCGAGGCCGACCATCTCGATGCGGTCGCGCTGGGTGGGCGAGCGGGTTGCTGCGAGCAGGGTCTTGAGGCGGGCGATGGTTGGCTGGGCGCCGTCCGGCTCGAGCATCGTGAGGGTGGAGGTGGGGAGGGCGGACGCGCCGTTCGGGCCGTTGTTCCAGACGATGTCGAGGGCGGTTGGCACGACCAGGCATGCGGCGGCGGCAAGGGGGCGAATGGGGGCGATGTGGATGGCGGCCAGGATCGCGGCGGCAGCAAAGATAAACCAGAGGGCTGCCTGGCCGAGCACGGGGAGGGCCTGGGGGAGGCGGTCGAGGGCGATCGCCACGGATGCTGCAAGGGCGATGAGGGCGACGGCGATGAGGGCTGCGGCAGCCAGCTCGGTGCGGGGTGGGGCGGCGTTTTCGTGTGCGGCGGCGAGGCGGCGGGTTGCGGTGAAGGCTGCGAGGAATGCCGCCAGGGTGCCGATCAGGAAGACCGCGTCGGCGGGGCGGCGATAGAAAGAGACGCCGGGGAGGAAATCGTAGGCCCAGCGGAAGGCCGGTGTGTACCAGCCAAGCGCATAGATAAGGACCGCGATGAAGGCGATTGAAAAGAAGCGGATCTCGCGCCGCCAGAGATCACCGCTGATAACCCCCATCAGGATCAGGAGAAGGGGGAGGGCGCCAATGTAGGAGACGCCCATGTTCTGGGCGAGGTAGAGGCCGGTGCCGGGCCAGGGGAAGCTCGGCGGGCCCCAATAGTTGGCCATTTCGCCGGCGGCGCCATAGAGGTTGGGGGCGATTGCCGTGAGCAGCAGGGCGGGGTGAAGGGAGCCGGCGCCGGCGCCTTCGAAACTGATCTCCGGCCGGTTGGATTGGCCGGCCAGGGCAAGCGTGAAGAGAATAGGCAGCGCGATGAGGCTGAGGGCGATGACGCCGCCCGCCAAGAGCGGGGGCACCGCGCGGGAGAGGCGCTGGGGCAGCGTCGGGGTGGGGCCTGCGAGGACGTGGGCGGCGGTGAAGGCAATCAGGATATAGAGGCAGAGCAGGCCGACCTGATCACGGCCAAGCACGATGAAGGCTGCGATCAAGCCCGCAAGCGCGCCATAGACGAGGCGGTGTGCGAGGGCGGGACGATCGAGGGCGCGGGTCAGGAAAAACAGGGTTGGCGGCAGGTAGGCGAGGCTCAGGACCTGGCCGAAGTGCTGGAGGCGCCAGGCCATGGCCGCGCCGAAACAGAAGACGATGGCGGCGAGCAGGCCTGCGCCGGGGGGCCAGCCGAGATCGCGGGTGTAGAGGATGACAAAGACGCCCGACATCAGGAGCATCGCAAAGATGACAGAATCGATCACCCACGGTCCCGGCGCGGACTGAAACAGCGCCAGCACCACGAAGGGGGGCGAAAAGAGCATCGATTGCGGGTCGGCGATCTGGGGATGACCGGCGAAGACGTTGGGTGTCCAGAACGGCCATTCGCCGCGCGCGAAACTGGCCGCCATGAACTGGATCTGAGGGGCGAAGTGGGCTTTGCCGTCCCAGGGAATGGTGACGGCGCCGGAGGCCCATGGCCAATAGAAGGCAAGCCAGATGACGCCCCAGGCCGCAAGCCAGAGGGTGAGATGGTTGCGAGAGGTTTCGGGGCGACCGCTCAATTGCACGGGAAATGAAATCGGGCGTCCTCGATGGTTCAGGAGAGGTTCATGTCAGGCGGATATGGTCCCAGATCCGGGCGCCGTGACCTCGCCTTTTGCTGATCTTTTGATCGAAGTTTGGGCACGGAGGACTTCGAACCGTTACAATTAGGCCGAAAGCAGTGATCGGGTATATGGGTATCGCATAAATGTGATGGGCGATAAGCACCGATTGCACTTAATGAGCCTTGTTCTTTTCAACTGATTTGCGGATGTCGTGTTTAGCTTTTCGGTCGATGTTTGGCCACAGGAACGTGATCTTGGTCTACGGGCATAAATGCAGGGGTCGAGACGCACATTCGTGTTCGGTCCTTGTCCCGCCGGTTTGGCCGGTGAACTGGAGGATTGGGTTTTGAGCGACGTTCTTACGCCACGTAGGGTCACGGCGCTGCGCGATGTCCGCCGCGCCAAAGGTCTTTCCCAGTACGACAACGTATTCGAGCCGATCCGGAACGCCCTGCCGGACCGGCCGTTTGTCGTCGGCCAGCTTGGCCAATCGCTGGATGGGCGCATTGCGACGGTGACGGGGGAGAGCCGCTGGATCAACGGTGAGGCGGCACTTGACCATCTCCATCGTCTGCGGGCGCATGTCGACGCTGTCGTCGTCGGGATCGGTACGGCTGAAGAAGATGATCCTTGCCTGACGGTCCGCCGGGTTGCCGGGCGCAACCCGGCGCGGGTTGTCGTCGACCCGCGCGGGCGTCTTAAGGGGGCGGCCAACTGCCTCAGGGACGATGGCGTCGAACGGGTCGTAATCGGACCGGAGCGGGCGGGGCTGCCGCAGGGTGTCACGTTCATTGATATTGCGCGCACGGAGGGCAAGCTTTGCCCCAGGGCGATCGCGCAAAGCCTGTTCGAGCGCGGGCTCAAGAAAATACTGATCGAAGGGGGCGCGTGGACCGTATCCCGGTTTATCGAGGCTGGCGCGATGGATCGGCTGCACATGCTGGTCGCCCCGGTCATTCTGGGGTCTGGCAAGTCGGGCATCGACCTCACGCCGATCGAACGTCTCGATGATGCGTTGCGGCCGCCGGCACGCGCCTATGTGCTGGATGGTGGCGAAGTGGTGTTCGACCTGGATTTGAGCGGCAGATCATAACGAGCGTGGGCGATGTTTGAAGATGCAGGGCGCGGGAACGCGCGACACGAACCCGTCTACTCCCCCTTCGCCCGTTTCCTCCACTGGCTGGTGGCGGTTCTGATCGCCGTGATGGCCATAACGGGCTATCTGATGGTCTACCGGGGCAAGGACCTCAACATCTGGGACGCGCTGACGAACAATCTCTATTCAACGCACAAGGCGCTGGGTCTGGTTGTGCTGGGCCTCGTTATCATCCGGCTGGTCTACCGTCTTTTCGCGGGACGGCCGAGCGACGAGGCGACGCTGACCCCGTTTCAGAAGATCGCCAGTCACACGGTCCATTGGACGCTTTATGCATTGCTGCTGGCCATTCCGCTGGGCGGGTGGCTCGGGGTTTCGTTGTTTCCGGCGCTTGATGTGTTCGGGCTGTTCCAGATCCCGGCGCTTGCCTCGCCCGACAAGGCGCTTAGCGAGCAGGTGCTCTGGGTGCACGGTTGGGCCGCCTATTTCCTGCTCGGATTTGTTGCGATCCACGTTGTCGCGGCGCTCTACCATCACTTCGTTCGCAATGACGGTGTGTTGGCGCGGATGCTGCCGAGTATCCGACGCAAGATCTAGCAGGACGCCGGGTTCCTTATTCACTGCCGGCGCGTGACTTCAGGCGGGTAGCCGGGGCTGGTTTTCCCGGCGTCATGCGGCACAGCCAGCAATCAAGCTTTCGGTACGGCCAGGAAGTCGAGATGGCCGACGATGGTCACGGCGTCGGGATCGTTTGCCCGGCTCTCGAGCCACGCCTCGCCGTCTTCGACGGTCAGGCCGTCCGCTTCGGCTGCCGCACCGGCCCAGCCGCGATCGGTTTCGCGGCGCAGTTGGATAAATTCATCATCGAGGACCCAGGGGCTTTTGCCACGGTGCGTGGTGTAGCCGAGACGCTCGAAGGCACGCTCGAGGGCGTCGGTTGCGGCGGGGCCGGCGGCCGGGCCGAAGCCTTTGTCGGTGCGCTGGTGGCGATTGAAGGCGTGACGCAGGATGGCGGCTGCCGGTGTCTCGGGCAGCCAGCAGGCGATGCCGTCATAGGTCAGCACGGTATAGAAGGCGGCACCTGCGGCCGCGATCTGGTCGGCCATGTGCGAGATCTTGTCCTCGGAGATGAGATCGAACAGGGCTGCGGCGGTGACGAGGTCATGGCCTTTGACGAGGTCTCGGATGTTGCCGTCGGCGAAGTCGGCCTGGCGGTAGGTGATGTCGACGTTTGGCGTGCCATGCCGGCCATTCAGGCGCTCGGCGTTCTGGAGCAGCGTGGTGTCGTAGTCGACCAGGGTCCAGCGTTGCGGACAGGCAATCTCAGGGGATAGGGAACGAAAGTTCGAGCCGGTGCCACAGCCAAGGTCGACGATCGAGATGTCGTGGCGGGGGGCGAGGTGGGCCAGCAGCGCCTGGCGGAGGCGATGGTTGACGGCGGCGTGGTCGGCGGGTTCGCGCAGGGCCAGCCAGTCGGGGTCAAATCCACTCATCAGGCGCGCTCCGATTTCGGGTCGCCCAGCTTGTCGCCGGCTGCGACGGATTTAATGACGGCGGCGATCGTTCGGGCACTTTCGGGCCAATCGGGGAGGCGACGGCCGGCGGCCCACGAGGCACTGGCCATATCGGTGCGTTTTTCAGCGTCGGCAAGGACGGCCGCGATCGCATCGCCGAGCGCCTTGGCGTTGTTCGGTTTGACCTTGATGGCGGCGGCATCAGGGACGGTTTCGGCGGCGGCGCCACCGGTCGTGGAGATGATCGGGAGGCCGCGCGCCATCGCTTCGGCGAGGACCATGCCGTAGCCCTCGTAGAGGGAGGGGAGGACGAAGAGGTCGGCGCGGGCATAGAGGCGGGAGAGCTCGCGGGCGGAGACTTCACCGGCGATCGTGATGTTGCGGCGCAGGCCGGAGCGCAGGATGCGCTCGCGCACGAGATTGGCTTCGTTCGTGTCGCGGTCGACCGCGCCGACGATTGTGAGGTGCCAGTCGGCGGGCACGTCGGGACTTTTGCTGAAGTGGAGGAGCGCGTCGATCAGGATGGGGTAGCCCTTGCGGGGGATGAGGGCGCCGACGGAGAGCATCGAAAACGGGTTGCGCGTGCCGCTGGCGCGCAATGCGGGCACGGTGCCGGGCTCGGCGACGGACAGGCGGTGTTCGTCGACGCCATAGTCGCGGATGAGGGTGCGTGCGGTCAGGGGGCTGGTGGCGATGACGGCGGCGGCGTGCTGAAGGGCGACGCGCTCGCAGGCCTGGAGGTGGCGCTGGCGGTGCGGGGTGAGGCCGGTTTCCAGCGCGAGGGGATGGTGTACGAGGGCGATAATCGGCGAGGCGATCGCGGTCACGATCTCAGGCGGCAGGGCGCCAAAGGCGAGCCCGTCAAAGAGGATCGGTGTTGCCGGCGCGATCTGGGCCAACAGGTGGCGGGTGACTTCGAGATCTGCTTCGGTGGGATCCGGGAAGGTATCAGGCAGGGCGATATGATGCGCCACGATGCCATGCTCGGGCAGATGCTGGAGCATCCGCCGCGCGTAGGCGTAGCCGCCGGTGGGCAGATTGAGGTCGCCCGGGATGGCAAATGCAACGTCAATCACGCAGCGATCCTTCGTACCAGGCGCGGGCCAGATGGGTTTCGCCCAGCGTCACACGCAGACGGGTGAGGCGTTCGGAGCCGGGGCCGAGATCGCCACGGTCGATTGCCTGCCGGAGGCTGTCGAAGATGTGACGGCAGAGGAACTCGGTGGTGGTGAGGGTGCCGGCGAATTCTTCCTTCTCATCGAGGTCCTGGTAGGCGAGCGGCTTGAGAACGGCTTTGAGTGACTCGCCCGCGCGGCCGATGTCGACCACGACATTCTGGGGGGAGAGATCATCGGAGATGAAGGCGACGTCGACGACGAAGGTCGCGCCGTGCTTGTTCTGGGCCGGACCGAAGAAGGGATCGGGCAGGGAGTGGGCGATCATGATCGCTTCTCGAACTTCAACGGCGTACATGGGGTCGTCCTTTTCAAAGGTCTTGCAACGGATACGCTCCAACGGCGTGAGAGCATATGTCAATTCGCCGGGCCATACGCAATAACAGGTGAGAGACCGCCTTCGTTGCCCTGGAGAATATTTGCGATCCGGGCGGGCAGATCATCGAAGGCGATGGTGCCGGCGAGGAGCTGGTCGAGGCGATCGTCGTCGAGGAGAGCTGCGGCGGTTTCAAGGCGGCGGGTGTGGGTCCAACGGGCGCGGTGGCTGGTTGCGACGTGGCCGACCTGGGAAGAGATGACGGTCAGGCGCTTGGCGTGAAAGGCGCCGCCGAGGGAAACTTCCACCGGGCGGTCGCCGTACCAGCTCATCTCGACGAGGCGGGCTTCGAAACCGGCAAGGTCGATTGCGCTTTGCAGGCCGGGCGCGGTGGCGCTCGCGTGGAAGACGATGTCGGCATCACTGCCGAGGTTGCCGAGGGTGTCGGGGCCGGGGGGGTGGAAGGTGGCGCCGAAGGCTTCGACGAGGGTGCGGCGCTCTGCCACAGGATCGATCACGTCAACTTTGGTGCCCGGTAAACCAGCGGTGAGATAAGCGATGAGGAGGCCGACGACGCCGGCGCCGACGATGACGATGCGGTCACCGGGGGCGGCCTGGCTGTCCCAGACCCCGTTGAGCGCGGTTTCCATGTTTGCGGCCAGTGTCGCGCGCTTCAAAGGGATGTGATCGGGAACGCGGATGACACGGTCCGGGGGGAGGCGAAAGAGGTCCTGGTGAGGGTGTAACGCAAATGTGTTGAGGCCGACCCATTCTTTTGGCCCATCAATGACTTGTCCTGCCGTGGAATAGCCGTATTTGACTGGGAACGGGAAGTTGCCCGACTGGGCAGGCGCGCGCATGCGTTGCCATTCGGTTGGCGCAATTCTGCCCGACCATACGAGTTGTTCGGTGCCGCGGCTGATCGAGCTGTAGTGAGTTTTGATGGTCAGCCAGCCGGGCGGAGCGGGTTCTAGGCGTTCGGAGCGGATCTCGACCGTTTCGGGTGCGGTGTACCAGAGGGCACGGGCGATATGCATCTGCCCTCGTGATCGGTGAACAGGAGCTTCGGTCATGGGTTCACGCGTGGACCTTTCATCCGTCTCGGGCGGTTTGCCCGACTGGGCGAGTTGTTTGAACAGTTAACCAAAAACTAACGAGTCAACTTCCTCTCGAGCGGTGTCACTGCAACACCACGCACCGGCTCGTCGGGGTGGGTTTCCGGCCGCAAAACAATCGCGGCCCAGGAGAAGATCTATGAGCAATACGGCATCCTCTTGGACGGCCAACGGTTCTTCCGGCGCAGGACGCAACAGCGGTCCGGCTTCCGGCCGCCGTCGTTTTCGACGCATCCTTACGACGCCGAGCGGAATGCAGGCAATGGGTCGGCTGACACGGCGCCGCGCCATCGTACTCGGGCTCAACGTCGTGACCTATGCGGGTCTGATGTACTGGCTTGCCGCGATCCTTTCGCCTGGCGGCTGGTCGGTGCTCGACAGCGTCCTGTTTGCGGCATTCGCGATCGGGACACCGTGGACCGTACTCGGTTTCTGGAACGCGGTCATCGGCCTTGCGCTGATCCATCTGCATCGCAACCCGCTGAAGTCGGTGGCGCCGTTCGCGGTGGCGCCGAAGGTGCTGGCGGAGGGCGCGCTGCAGGTGCGCACGGCGGTCGTGATGACGCTGCGCAACGAAGATCCATCGCGCGCGATCGCGCGGCTGAAGGCGGTCAAGGACAGCCTCGACCGGACGCGGGATGCTGAGACATTCGGCTACTTCATCCTGAGCGATACCGATGACCTCGCGGTTGCGCACGAAGAAGAGCGCCTGATCAAAGAGTGGCAGGCGATGGGCGCGGGCGCGGATGCGCCGCGGATCACCTACCGCCGGCGCACGGACAACACCGGCTTCAAGGCCGGCAATGTTCGCGACTTCCTCGACAACATGGCGGATGGCTACGACCTGATGCTGCCGCTCGATGCCGACAGCCTGATGACGGGTAGCGCGGTGGTGCGTCTTGCCCGGATCATGCAGGCCTATCCGCGCCTCGGCATTCTGCAGTCGCTGGTGGTTGGTTCGCCGTCGTCGAGTGCGTTTGCGCGCATCTTCCAGTTCGGAATGCGGCACGGCATGCGCACCTATACGATGGGCCATGCCTGGTGGACGGGTGAATGCGGTCCCTTCTGGGGGCACAATGCGATGGTGCGGATTGCACCGTTCCGCGACCAGTGTCACCTGCCGGTGCTCAAGGGCAAGCCGCCGCTTGGTGGCCATATCCTGAGCCACGACCAGGTCGAGGCGACGCTGATGCGGCGCGCGGGCTATGAGGTGCGCGTGCTGCCTGAGGAAATGGGGTCTTACGAGGACAACCCGCCGAGCGTGCTCGAATACATGCGCCGTGACGTGCGCTGGTGCCAGGGGAACATGCAGTACATGAAACTGCTCTCGTTGCCGGGCCTCAAGGCGATGAGCCGGTTCCAGCTCACCTGGGCGATCCTGATGTTCCTCGGGATCCCGGCGTGGACGCTGATGATCGCACTGCTGCCGTTTGCAGCACTCGAAGCGCAGGCGGCGGCGGGCGCGTTCCCGGTGGGGCTGGCGATCGGTCTCTACGTGACGTTCTTTGCGATGTATCTCAGTCCCAAGCTTGCGGGCTTCATCGACGTGCTGCTCACGCGGGGCGGGGTGAAGCGGTATGGCGGGACGGCGCGGTTCCTCGCGAGTGCGGCGATCGAGGTGGTGTTCTCGTTCCTGCAAGGCGCGGTGACGACGATCCGCACGACCATCTTCATGATCGGCCTGATGTTCGGGACGACGGTGAAGTGGGGCGGGCAGGCGCGTGATGCGCACCGCCTGTCGTGGGGGACGGCGTTCGCTGAATTGTGGCCGCAGACGCTGTTCGGTGTCGCCCTGTTTGGCGCGCTGATGGTGATCAGCCCGACGCTGCTGTTGTGGAGCCTGCCGTTGACGGCGGGGTATCTGCTGGCCGTGCCGGTTGCGGTGATCACGGCGGACCCGGCGCTCGGGCGGTGGATGCAGAAGCATGGGCTGTGCGCGGTGCCGGAAGACATTGCGCCGCCGGCGGAAGTCGCTGCGTTCATGCAGCGTCCGCTGATCGCCGGGGCGCGGGCATGATGATCGCTTTTTCTGATACCGGCCGCCACCTGGCGGCCGGTATTGTTGTTTTCACCGGCCTCGTGGCTGGTGTTTTTCCGTCGGCCTCCGCGCTTGGCGCCGAGGGGGCGCGGGGCACGGAGGCGGTCACGGTCGCCAATGCGTCCGAGCCGGTGCTGTGTGCGGAAGAGGACAACGTCACGCTGACGCTCAGTTCGGACAAGGTGCGCCGGTTTCGGATCGAGGCGGTGCATCCGGTGTATCTGGCGGCACTCGATCAAGACAACTGGGATGCCGACTGGACGGATTGTGATTTCGGGCCCGCGGCTGAAGCTGGCGCGGCAGCGGCTGGCAGTGAGCAAAAGGTGGCGCAACCCGCCAAGGTGCCGGAACGGGTCACGCTTCATGAAAGCGTCGACCGGTGGCTGGTCGGATTGCGGTTTCCGAATTTCTGGCGTGAAGCGGAAGCGGTGGTGCGGGTCGGCGACAAGGAGTGGCGGGGACTGCACCTGCTGCAGTTGTGGCGCGTGAGGCCCAATGGCGGGGAAGAGGTGTTGGTCCTCTATCCGCAGGATGGCTACTGGCGGGCGCGGCCGAAGGCACCGCGCGGGCGCGACCTGACGGCGTTCGGGTCGTCGTTTCTGATCGGGCCGGTCGAGATTAAAGAGCGTCCGATCGTGCGGCTGAAAGAGGTTGAATACCGGCCTGACAGCAAGGCGGACTCGTTTGCGCTGACGTTTGCGGCGGGCGGGTCTGCGACGGTGCGGCTGGCGGAGTTCAGCGAGAAGCGGCTCGCTCTCGATGTCGATCTCAGCGCGGCAGTCGGCAATTTGCCGTTTGCGGCCATGCGATCGATGTATGTCACGGCCTACAACAACGACGTCGAACGCGTGGCGATCCGGCCGCCGAAAGCCAAGGGCTGGGCCGAGGCCGGCATCATGGATTTCAAGGGCGGTGAGGCGCTCGAGGTGTGGGCCGGGCGGCGGGCGATCTCGCAGCACAACACGTCGTCGCCGGACATGATCTTCAAGAAGTTCCAAGCGCGGTAGGTTTGCTTTGCAAGACGGGCTGCCGCCCTTCAACCCGCTCGGGAGGACACCTCCCGAACCCTCCGTTTTTTGAAACTTACCAGCGCAGCGTTGCCATGGCGGCGATGGCCTGGGGGGTGTCGTTGCCTGCGAAGAGGGTGGCGAGGGCGTCGGGGTTGATGGTTGCGCCGTCCAGGATGTCGTCGCGGTGGATGCCCTGGGCGATGAAGAGGCTGTCGATGCCGAAGGCTTTGGCGCCGGCAATGTCGGTTCGCACAGCATCCCCAATGGCCAGAATTTCCGATTTATCGATGCGTTCGCCGCGCAGTTCCTCAGCCCGGGCGTGGGCTGACCGGTAGGCGGGGCCGTGCGGTTTGCCGGCCCAGTAGGCGGGGCCGCCGAGGTCTTCGTAGACGGCGGCGATGGCGCCGGCGCAAGGGAGCATCGTGCCGCCGACATCGACGACGAGATCGGGATTGGCGCAGATCAGCGGGAGCTTGCGGCGGGCGGATTCGGTGAGGCGTTCGCGGTAGTCCTCGCCGGTCTCATGACGGTCGTGGATCAGGCCGGTGCACAGGATCGCGTCGGCATCGGCCAGGGGGACGCGTTCGAGGTGGGTTTCATCAAAGATGTCGAGGTCGCGATCGGGGCCGATGTGGTGGACGGTGCGGTAGCCTTGCTCATGGGCATGGGCGAGGGCAATGCCGCCGGAGGCGACGATTGCGTCCCAGCTTGTCTCCGGCACGCCCTTTTCGGCCAGCACGCCGGTGACGGCGCGCGGCGTGCGGGGGGCGTTTGAGACGAGAATGACGGTGCCGCCGCGGGCGCGGAACTCGGTGAGTGCGGCGCAGCCCTCGACGTAAGCCGTCTGGCCGTTATGGACGACGCCCCAGATGTCGCAGAAGAGGACGCTGTAGCGTGCCAGCAGGTCGCCGGCGGTATCGAGGATGGGCGGCATGGAGGGCCTTGGTGCTGGAAGGTGTCGATGAATGGCGGCGGGGCCGCTCAGGGCTTCTTGAAGACACCGAAACGGAAGCCGGCGTATGAGATGAACATGGCAAGGGCGGAGGCGGCAATCAATGCCCAGATGGGCCAGAGCGTGGGCATCCAGGTGATGAGCGCTGCGAAGGCCACATAGTTGACGGCCTGGGCGCTCCACGAGACGGCGGCGAAGCGGGCGAACTCGTGGAGCGTTGGTGGGGCTTGGACGGCGAACGTGATGCGGCGGTTGATCTGCCAGGAGACCACCATGGCAAGGCAGATCGAGACGAGGCGGGCGCCATAGGGGGAGAGGCCGGCCCATTCGGTCAACGCGAGGAGGACGGCGGCATCGACGGCGAGGGCGGAGAGGCCGGCCACAAGGAAGCCGCCGTAATGGCGCGTCCGCGAGACGGGCGGCGGCGGGGGGCCGGGCAGTGTGTGGGGCGGGAGATGGCTCATGAGGGGTGGGCCTCGCCGCCGCGATCGCTTTGGGCGCTGATGACGCGACCGGCGGCCGCGGGATGGGTCCACCGGGTCCAATCGATCGTGGCGTCGCGTTCGCGGGTCGGGTGCCAGATGCGCTCGGGCAGGTTCGCCATCGCCATCAGGGCGTGGAACTCATCAATGCGGCGCTGAGCCAGAGGATCGCTGCTCGCCGCTGGTGGTGCGTCCGTTGCCGTGCTGGCGGGGGCTGCGGGATGGCACATGACGAGGTGAAGTCCATCGCCGTGAGCGTCGAGCGCGCGGGTGAGTTCGTCTGTTGCAGCGGGGCCGGGGCGGAATGATGAGAAGCCGGCGAAGGTGTCATTGGTTGGCAGGCCTTCGCGGCTGAGGCGGGCGCGAAAGCCTGAACCGAGCAGGCCGGCGATGGTGCGCTTCGGGATCGCTGAGAGAGGGTCGCGGGGACCGGTCGTGTGATTGGCCGGCGTGCGCACGAGGGGCGGGGCCGGCCAGGTCAGTTCGCGAAGGGCGGTGAACAGGCCGTCTCGGACGCCGGGCAGGACGTGGACGTGCTGGTGGCCGTCGATAAAGTCCGGGAGATGGCCGAGAGCTGAGGTGAAGGCTGCGAGTTGGGCACGGACTTCGGCGGCTATGTCGGCGGGGCGGAGGCTGCCGAGGAGTGCGCGGACGAGAAGGTCGCGGAGGGGACGGAATTTCTGGTCCGGGCCGGTCAGTGCGATGCGCGCGGGCTCGCTCAGGGGACGGCCTTCGGTCAGGTTCAGGTGAAGGCCGAGGGCGAGGCGGTCGCGGCGTTTGGCGAGGTCGTCCGCGCCGGTGGGCCACCGGGGCATGTTGGTCATGATGCTGGTGGCGGAGAGGCGTCCGGCGTCGGCCAGTGCCGCGACGGCGCCGTCTATGTCCGCGCTCATGGCGTAGTCGTCGGCGTTGAGCACGATCATAGCGAGGTGCTGCGGGCGCGGGAGCGGCGGCGGGGGGGCAGGGACCTGACACGCGCCTGGCGCCGGGCGGCATGCGTGAAGCGGTCGGCGTGTTCGGGTGGCGCGATGGCTGCTTCGTCTTCGGGCTCGAGGCCGATGCGGTCCGCCACGATGTAGAGGGGGCGCGACTTCACCTCTTCATAGACGCGGCCAAGGTATTCGCCGAGGATGCCGAGGGAAATGAGCTGGGCGCCGGAAAAGAACATCACCGAAATGATCAGGGTGGGGAAGCCTGGCGTGTCGACGCCGAAGAGCAGTGTCCGGGAGAGGACGATGATGGAGTAGATCAGGGCGATGGTGGAGATCGCAACGCCGAGCAGTGACCAGACCCGCAGCGGCAGGGTCGTGAAGGAGGTCACGCCGTCGATGGCGTAGTGGACAAGCTTGCGCAGGTTCCAGCGGCTGGTGCCGTGGGCGCGATCGCCGACGGTATAGGGGACGCCGATCGACTTGAAGCCGATCCAGGAATAGAGACCCTTGTTGAAGCGGGCGGCCTCGGTCAGCGTGTTCATGGCGTCGACGGCGCGGCGGCTCAGCAGGCGGAAGTCGCCGGCGCCTTCGGGGATGTCGCTGTGGACGAGGAAATTAAAGAGGCTGTAGAAGCGCTTCGCGAAGAAGCGGTAGATGGGGCCGTCGGTCGCCCGGTCGAGGCGCTGGCCGTAGACGATGTCGTAGCCCTCGCGCCAGCGGGTGATGAATGAGGTGAGGACCTCCGGGGGGTGC
Organism: uncultured Alphaproteobacteria bacterium; assembly: GCA_963696075.1. Taxonomy (GTDB): domain Bacteria; phylum Pseudomonadota; class Alphaproteobacteria; order Rhizobiales; family Hyphomicrobiaceae; genus CAJQQK01. The sequence goes on from CAVOJD010000015.1 coordinate 376,295, forward strand.
TGGAGGTCGGCGTCCATGATGATGCAGGCCTGGCCTTCGGCGGCGCGCAGACCGGCTGCAATCGCGATCTCCTTGCCGAAGTTGCGGCTGAGCGAAACGGCGGTGAAGCGGCGGTCCGTTTCATGGAGTTCGCGGATGGTGTCGAGGGTTGCATCGCTGGAGCCGTCGTCGATGAAGATGACGGACCAGTCGACGCCCAGCGGATCGAGGACGTCCGGCAGGCGGCGGCCGAGCTCGGGCACCGTGCGCTCCTCATTGAGGACCGGTATCAAAACTGTGACGCGTTCTCTTGCCATGTCATCTCAGCGTTCGCGTGGTCGAGCCGATTGCCCCCGCCTACGCTCATGACCAGTTTATCACGATGGACGCAGAGAGGCGGCGAAATCGATAAGAGCGTTTCCAAGCTCGTCGGGACGCTCGACGGGGACCATGTGGCCGGCGTTGGCGAGATCGAGGCACTGAGAGTGTGGCATTCGCTGGGCAAGTTCGGTGACATCCTGGCGGTCGAGGAAAACGCGGTCCTGGAGGCCGGTGAGGACAAGGACGGGGACGTCGACGTTTTCGTAGGCGACGTCCCAGTCGGCGGTGGCGCCGCTTTTCAGGAGCATCAGGGCGCGGTCGTCCGGCTTGCAGGGCGTGTAGGCGGCTGATTTCAGGAAGTCGGGGCGGTTCTGGGCCTGCCAGTCGGCATTCATGAGGAGGGGGCTCAGGAGGTCCTTCATGAGGTCGAAGCCGCCGACTTCGGCGGCGCGGACGACGGCATCGTTAACCCAGTCGAGGCGCGGTCCCGGTTTTCTCAGCGTGTTGATGAGGACGATGCCATCGGCGCGGCCGGTGGTGCCGGCAAGGTGAGCCTCGAGCGCGAAGAGGCCGCCGATCGAGAGGCCGACGTGGATCGGGCGGATTGGGCGGACGTGATCGAGGAGGGCCTTGGCGTCGGCAATGATGGAGGCGCAGTCGATCGCGCTGGCGGTGGTCTCGCTGCCCGCCTGACCGCGCAGGTTATAGAGCAGCATGCCATGGCCAGCGGCGCGAAGCTTTTCACCGACGGTGGAGGTCCACATCGATTTGTCGCCGCTCAGGGCATTGAAGAAGACAAAGGTAAATCCTCCGTCGGCGGGTTCAATGAGTTCATACGTGATGGCGTTTCCGGGGGAGAGTTCGAGACGGGCCAAGATAGAACCTCAGGGTGGCTTAATCGGTTTTCTGCCGGGACGTTTCCATAAAGTCGGCCGGTCAACAAGATGTCTCGCGCGTATCGGGCCACATAGGTGACGCCATGCTCTGCCGCCGTGCAGGGGGGCGAATGGGGGTTGACGATCTTGACTTTTGGGGTCAGTTCACGACGAAGTGATGGCTGGGACGATTGGTCCGCCGAGTTGTGACAGGCATGGAGAGGTCGCACTCCGTGACTTGAAATAATGCCCGTAATGGCGAATGCCACGGTGATTATGCGCAGTTTGGTGACCGCCCTTTGAGAACGCGACCTAAAAACATAATCCTTCAGGGAGGAGAACACGTGAAAAAATTCCTCGGTTTGGCGACGGCGAGTGCCGTTGCTTTGTCGCTTGCTTTTGCACCGCAGGCGGATGCCAAGAACCTGCAGGTTCAGGCAAGCTCGAAGTCGGGCGACTGGGCACACCGGTTCATGGGCGACATCTGGGCGCCGAAGCTCAAGGCGATGAGCGGTGGCAAGCTGACCATCGAAGTGCTCGCGACGCAGGCGGTGGTGCCGCACCGTGAGACGATCGATGCGGTGGCCAACGGCATTCTCGACGGCGATCTTAACGCGGTGTCGTATTTCGCCGGTCGTGACCCTGCGTTCGCGATCATCGGTGACCTCATTGCCGGCTATGACACAGTCGATCAGGTGCGCACGTTCTGCATGCACGGCGGCGGCAAGGAGATCCTCCAGAAGCTCTACGACAAGTACACGAAGGGCCAGGTTCATGTGATCGGCTGCGGTCCTTATGCCAAGGAAGCGCTGGTTGCGAAGGCCAAAATCACGACCGTCGACGGGCTGAAGGGTGTCAAGATCCGTTCTCCTGAAGGTCTTGCAGCTGAAGTCTTCAAGCGGGTCGGTGCGGCGCCGGTGTCGCTGCCGTTCTCGGAAGTCTACACGGCGCTTGAGAAGGGGCTGATCGATGCTGCGGATGCCTCCGCACTTGTGAACAACGAAGCATCGGGCATGCACAAGATCGCGAAGTATCCGATCTATCCCGGCATCCATTCGATGGCTGTCCTCCAGTTCATCGTCAACAAGGATGTCTGGAACAAGCTCAGCGAGCAGGACAAGACGCTGCTCGAGGTCTGGTATTCGGCTGCCTACGACGCGATGCGCCGGGAAGCTGACAAGCAGGACCACGAGATCGTCGCGAAGTATGCCGACGGCAAGGACGTGACGGTGATTGACTGGGCTCAGGAAGAGCGTGACAAGTTCCGCGCGATTTCGGTCAAGGCCTGGGAAGACTATGCGGCCAAGACGCCGCTCGCCAAAGAGGCGCTTGATGCGCACCTCGCGTTCATGAAGAAGAACGGTCTTCTGAAAGACTAATGCCGTTGTCGACGCGGCGCCCTATCGGCGCCGCGTTGACGGCAATTCGGTCAGCGTCCGGATAGACCATACGGCTATCCGGACGCTGCCTGTGTGTTCTTCCGGTCTATTTCCATTGGGGCGTGAGTGCTGCATAGCCACTTGCTGCGGCGGTGCCCACGAAAGGTTTATTATCCATGGTTGCTGCAACAGACGCACAAGCCGCCGAACGGCGCGGGGGCGCCTTTCAAGTTGGCGTTGATCACGTCAGCCGCTTCCTCGGGCTAGCGGTCGGTAACCTCTATATTCTGTGCGCGATCGTGACGCTCTACGAGGTCGTCGCGCGGTATGCCTTCAATTCGCCGACGCAGTGGGCGTTCGAGGTCGTGATGGTGCTGTGCGCCACCGCCTGGATGCTGTCGGCCGGCTTCGTGACCCTTCAAAAGCGGCACATCGGGATTACGGTCTTCTATCTGATGGCGAGCGACCGGACGCGGTGGTGGCTCGATCTGTTCGCCATGGTGGTCGGGGTGTTCGCGCTCTACATGCTGATCAGCGATACGCTGATCCGGGCGCTGGATTCGATCGATCTCATTGAGCGCACGGGCAGCGGATGGAACTCGCCGCTGCCGATGATCCTCAAGACGGTTCTGGTTGCAGGGCTGTTCATCTATCTCATCCAATTGCTGGTCAATCTTTCACGCCACTTTCAGAGCCGCGCGCTCGAAGTCGGGGTGCTGGCGCTGACCGCGCTGATCGTGCTGCGCTATCTCATCCAGATCGGTCACCACTATATGGGGGGTGACAGTTTCTTCGGTCAGATCGACGAGTCGATCAACGCGTTCGGCAATACGGTGCTCAACCCACGCCAATACGGGATAAACGTCCGTGAATTGGGCATCGGTTATGTGAGCCTCGGCATCGTTGTGTGCTGCTGTTGCTGATGATGACAGGCATGCCGCTTGGCATCGTGACGCTGATTATCTCGGTTGTCTGCGCGTTCCTGTTCTTCGGGCCGAAGGGGCTTTATCTCGTCTCGACGAACGCTTCCGGGCTGCTGGAGAAGTATCCGCTGGTGGCGGTGCCGCTATTCGTGTTGATGGCGACGATCCTGGAACGCGCGGGGATCGCGGAAGACCTGTTCGATGCGATGTCGATCTTTGCCGGCAACCTGCGCGGCGGGGTGGCGGTTCAGACCACGATCGTTGCTGTTATTCTGGCGGCGATGTCGGGCGTGATGGGCGGCGAGATCGTGATGCTCGGCCTGGTGGCGCTGCCGCAGTTGCTCCGCCTCAAGTATGATCGAAAACTCGCGATCGGGCTTATTTGTGCGGCTGGTGCGCTGGCGACGCTTATTCCACCGTCGATCGTGATGATCGTTTACGGGCTCAGTGCTGACGTTGCGATCGGCGATCTCTTCGCGGCGGGCTTCATTCCAGGGCTGATGCTGGCGACATTCTACGTCTCGTACGTGCTGGTGCGTTGCAATATCAATCCTGCGCTGGCGCCGACGGCGGCGGAGATTGCCGTCATGCAGGGAGGGGAGAAGACCGGGCTCAGCCGAGACCGCATGCTCGCCGTGGTGTTGTGCATCGTGCTGATCGGCTGCGTCATGGGATCGATCTATGCCGGCATCGCGTCGGTTACGGAGGCGGCGGGTGTCGGTGTATTCGGGTCGATCATCGTTGCCGCCGTCCGGCACAAGTTCAGCTATGAACTGCTGCGCGATTCGCTTGCGAACACGATGAGTGTCGTTGGCACGATCATCTGGCTCATCCTGGGTGCGGTGGCTTTCGTCGGGCTTTACAACCTGATCGGCGGCGCCGACTTCATGCGCTCGCTGTTTGCGGGGCTTGGCCTGTCGCCGCTCGGCACGGTGTTCGTGATGATGGCGATCCTGGTGGTGCTCGGCACGTTCATGGAATGGATCGCGATCATCTTCATCACGGTGCCGGTGTTCGCACCGGTGGTGCGGGATCTTGGTCCGGAACTTGGCATGGAGCCCAGTTGGGCTGCGGTCTGGTTCGGTATCCTGTTCGTCATGAACATCCAGATCTACTTCCTGTCGCCGCCGTTCGGGCCTGCGTGCTTCTGGTTGAAGTCGGTTGCGCCGAAGGACATCTCGCTGCAGGAGATCTTTGTGTCGGTGTTGCCGTTCATTGTGCTGCAGATCATCGGGATGCTGCTGGTGATGTTCTTCCCGCAAATCGCGCTGTGGCTGCCGCAACTCTTGAACCCGACCTGACGGCGGGAACCAAATTCCAGGGGCCTTGAGGGTGTTTGCCGTCGATGACGGGGAACACCCCGGCTGCCCCTCAAGGAGAAGACGACATGGTCGAAGATGATGATCGGCAAATCGGCGCCTACTACGGTGTCTGGCCAACGATTGCCGGCGTGCTGTTCGGCGCGGGGCTGGTGCTGTTCATGTTCATGGTGGCTGACGGCTTCACGCACTGAGGCGCGCCACTTCCAGGGCGACCTCGCAGTGACGTGAAGGGGTGTGAGTGGACACCTTCGAGGGAATGCCATCTTGTCTTACGGAGCAGAAGGCTTCGATAAGACGGAGATGGATTTATGGCGATTGCCAAACCAATTCATGGTGCAGTGCCGCGGCGTCCAACGGTGTCGATCAGCCGAGGTTGGCTCACCGTGGCTGTCGTCCTGATCGGGCTCATGGCAGGCAGCCTGTTGCCTGACACTGTTGCTGCCGGCAACGGTAAGACTGCAATCAACACGATTGGATCAAATGGTGTCGCCATCCGGGGCTATGATCCGGTGGCGTATTTTCGCGCGGGTCGTCCGGTGAAGGGGGCGGCTGAGCACGCGCTCGAGCATGGAGGTGCAACGTGGCATTTTTCGAGTGCCGAAAACCGGGCACTGTTTGCTGCTGATCCCGACAAATACATGCCCGCGTATGGTGGTTATTGCGCCTATGGGGTTTCCAAGGGCGGGCTCTACAAGATCGAGGCGGATGCGTGGTCCATCCGAAACGGGCGGCTGTATCTCAATTACGATCGAAACGTGCAGGCGAAATGGTCGAAAACGCCGGACAGCTATGTCGAAACGGCTGACCGCAAATGGCCTGGATTGGTTGCTAAGTGAGCTATCAGTTGGTGTGCGGCCTTTCTTTGATTCGCATCGTTGGGATGGCCGTGCCCGGTGTCTGCCCGCGTTCAGCAGATGGGCTATGGGATCAGTTGGCGGGACGTTGAACGAACATGGCTGAAGGTATGACCCAAGCAGGACACGGCGACGGGCGCCGGCAACGCGACGTGCGGCTCGACTTCTTTCGCGGCATCTGTCTGTTCATTATTTTTATCGCTCATGTCTTTTCCAATCCGTGGGGAAATTACATTCCCGCGCGGTTCGGGCTGTCTGATGCCGCCGATATCTTCGTCTTCTGTTCCGGTATGGCGTCGGCGGTGGCGTTTGCCAGCGTCTTCGTGAAGCGCGGCTTCTTCCTTGGGACGGCGCGGATCGCGTTCCGCGTATGGCAGGTCTATTGGGCGCACATCTCGGTGTTTCTCGTGTGTGCGGTGATCATGCTGGCGTTCGACCGCTGGCTGGAGGCCGGGGATGCGAATGTTCGCCGCCTGATGATGGACCCGTTCTTCGATGAGCGGGCGGGGCAGGCCCTGTTGGGCTTCCTGACGCTGACGTATGTGCCGCCGTTCTTCGATATCCTGCCGATGTATCTCGTCATTCTGGTTATGGTGCCGGTGGTGATGGGGATCGAGCGGCTGGCGGGTCCCATGGCCGCGATGGCGGTGGTGGTGGGGACGTGGCTGATCGCCTCGTTCGGTGTTCTCGACATGTCACGGGAGCCATGGGGGCCCGCGACGTGGTATTTCAACCCGTTCTCGTGGCAGCTTATCTTCTTTACAGGCTTTGCGTTCATGCGCGGCTGGCTGCCGGCGCCGAAGCCGGACCGGCGGTTGATTGGCGTGGCCATTGCCTACCTGCTTCTCACGCTGCCGCTCGAATGGGAGCCGGCACTCAATGCGGTGCCGATCTTCCGCGAGGCGCGGGAAGTGCTTTGGCCGCTGATCGACAAGTCGCATGTCGGCCTGCTGCGCTACATCCACTTCCTGGCCCTTGCCTATCTGTCGTTCGTTGCGGTCGGCGAGGGGGGACGACGTCTTACGGGACCAATCGTCCGGCTGGTGTGCAAGGTTGGACAGCAGTCGTTGGCGATTTTCCTGATGGGGCTGGTGCTGTCATTTTCGGGCAGTGTGGTGTTGGACATCTTAGGACGGGACTATTTCACGGTGCCGCTGGTCAATGTTGGCGGCATGGGACTGCTGGTGATCACGGCCTATGTCGTTGGCTGGTTCAAATCCGTGCCGTGGAAGGCGCCTCGCGCTGCAACCGCCGGCGCCAGGGGCGGTCTGAGTTCCGATCCTGATACGCGGTCGGCGGGTGCACGAGCGATACCGGCCGAGTAGGTGATGGTGCGCGTGGTGAACCCGGCCGGCCGGCTGGCTGCAGGTTTTGCGGGTCTTGCGGGCGGCATGATTGCCGTGGCGTTCGGTGTCCTGGGTGCGGTGGCCGGCGAGATCGAGAAGGGTTCGATCGCCAGCCAGCATCTCGGGCGTGACATCCCTTACGTTGCCTATCTGCCTGATGGGTGGGCTGGCGTTGCCGCGGCGCGCGGGGACGGAGACCTGGTTCGTCACGGTGATCAGCGCGGCGCCGGGGCTGGCCGACGTTACCCGGTCCTCTATCTGCTGCACGGGCTTGGTGATGACGAGACGACATGGGTCAGGCTCGGCGATATCCGTGCGACGCTCGACCGGTTGATTGCGGCCGGCGAGCTGCCAGCGATGATCGTGGTGATGCCGGGGGCCGGCCGGAGCTGGTATGTCGATGACGTGCGGCCGGGCGGGGCTGGGTCCGGGGCGATGTTTTCCGGGTTCAGCGAGGATTTCATTGGCGCCATCGAGCAGCGCTATCCGACACTGACGTGCCGGGACGGGCGCGCAATTGGCGGGCTGTCGATGGGCGGGTACGGGGCGGTTCTTGCCGGGGTTACGGAGCCCGATCGGTTCCGTGCGGTCATCTCCTTGTCGGGCAGTCTTTTCTCGCCGGACAAGGCCTCCTTCGATGCACGGCAAAAGCTTTATGAGCGCATTTTTGGCGGTGTTTTCGGCGTACCGCCCGATTATTCGCGGTTCAACGCGTGGAATGTGTTTACGCGGCTTGCAGCGGTACCGGACGGTAAGCCTGTGCCGGATATGTTTTTGTCGGCGGGGGATGATGATTTCAGCTCGATCCTGACGGGGACGGTTCGGTTTCACGTCGAGCTGAGGCGGCGTGGGTTGGAGAGCCAACTCAGGGTGGTTGATGCCCGTCACGACTGGGCCAACTGGCGCCGTGAGATCGTGGGTGGGCTCAAATGGCTGGGCGCGCGGATTGCGCCGTCCTGTCCGAGGATCGAAGACGCTCGGCGGCCGGGGGGAGCGTGTGGCGGTGCGGTGTGTTGATTGCAGCCGGCGGGGGGTGGGCACAGGAGAAATTGTCGGTATTTCAGGCCTTGCACGGGGGGCTGCGATCGGCTAAATCGACCGTTCCCTGGCTGCCGGCGCGGGGAATGGCGGAGTAGCTCAGGTGGTTAGAGCAGCGGAATCATAATCCGCGTGTCGGGGGTTCAAGTCCCTCCTCCGCTACCAATGGTTTCAAGGGGTTAGGTCGTCCATTCGCCTCTGAAACGATCGTTTTGCGGGGATTTTGCGGGACCCCCACGCGGCGTCGCTTGAGGACGATGATCGGCACGCTTTCGTGAGTAGACCGGATGACCACCCGTTCGGCCATGTCGATCAGGTTGCGCAACTCGCCTGCCGAGTAGTGCGTCGTCATCCGCGATGAGCGATGCCCCAGCAGGTCCTGGCGATCCTCGAAGCTTACGCCGGCGGCGCGAAGCCGTCGCCCGAACGTGTGCTTGAGGTCATGAACGCGGACGGGCTCCAGGCCCGCCCGCTTGCGGGCCGCGTACCAAGCGGAATTGCCCATCCGTGTGACCGGGGCACCCTCGTATGAAAATACGTGCGCTGGGTGATTTCCCCGCTGGCTTTCGACGATCTCGGCGGCAACGCTGTTCAGGACAACGAGCCGATCGTCCTGGCGCCTGGAATCAGTGTCCTTAACGCGGTTGGCCGGGATGATGAAGACCGACGTTCCGAGTTCGGGAACAGGTACCTCGTCCGCCCACAGCAATCCGCAGACATCTCCATCACGCAGACCCGTGTTCACCTTGAACAGGGCCATTGCGCGCAAGTGCTCGGGGAGTTCCAAAAGAAGCTTTTCCTGTTCGGCCCAACTGAGCGGATAAGGTTGGCGCTTGCCGCGGTTCGCCAGCAACTTGATCTTCGGAGCCACGGAAAGCCAAGTCAGCCCATGCTCGTCGATCCACTCCGTCGCGGCGAGGTTGAGGATACGCCGAACGATCTGGAGGCCATGGTTGATGGTGCCTTCGGCAACGCCATCCCGGCGACGAGCTGAGATCCAGGGCGCGAGACTGCCCATGTGAACCTGTCGCAGAACGTCACCTCCAATGAACGGCATCAGATTTCGCAGCCGATGGACATCGTCCCGCAGGCTCGCCTTGTGCGTATGCTCGAGTACGTATTTCGTGGCTGCCTCCTCGAATGTTCGATCGGGTCTGGTCCCATAGACCCGAGCCTGGCGGGCGTCTTCGATCATTTTCGCGAGGATCGCCTCGGCTTCTTCAGGCCGGCGCGTTCCAGTGCTGCGTTGAACCCGTCGCCCGCTGATGCGCTTGTCGATGTGCCAGATCCCGTTGCGTTCGACGAGGCCCGGCGTTCTTCTGCGTCCCATGTCTTTGCTCCTTTCCGTGCGGGACGCCCGTTGCGGGTGATATAGTCATCGACCCAGGCGTCGAGTTCAAGCCGGTCGAATCCGATGCCCTGTGCGCCTATGGGCACCTCGGTGAGGTAGGGCCTGACCTCGGCGTTGAAACGGTTGCGATCCATGCCGAGGTAGGCGGGTGCATCGCGAAACCGGATAATCCGTGGCTGCGGTGAATTTGATGATCTGTCAGCTCTCGGCATTGTCCCGGCCCGTTTTCAGTTCGAGCAACGTCACGACGGGAGACCTCCCGAGCTTGCGCTCGACGCTGATCAGGCCAGCTTCCTCCAACCATTGCAGGGCCCGGTACTTGGCATTGCGATCAAGGCCGAACGCCAGGGCCGCCATATTGCTGAGAGGAACTGTGGCCGACCTGGACATACTGGCGGTCAGCCAGATGGAGAGCGCTACGTGCAGCGACTTTCCCGGTAGCCGAGCCGCCGTCGAGAGCCAGTCCATCGGTATAGGCCCCTTGAGGAACTTCTCGCCGGCTTTGGGTCGCGGAAGACGATGGACGGTGGCCTTTTTCGCCTGGGTGCCAAGGCGGATGCGGGAGGGATCAATGGCCATAACCAATACTCTCCCTATTACATACATATAAATAGACTGTACGGGGGGACGTGAGCGAGCAGGTTGCGTCGCGCTCGTGCACAGGTGGGATTGGTGATCGGGTGGATGACCGGATCATGCGCCGCCCTCCTCGATTGTCTTTTCGACGACGCGCCAGATCGCACGATCGCGATGGTCGCCGAGGCGGCCCGGATGCTGCACGCACCGCACCTCCGAGCGCAATTGGAAGCCGTCGAGCACAATAGAGCTGGCTTGCGCCATCAGGCGCTGGGTCTCTGCAACCGCGGTCTCAAGATCGGAGAGCGGTGCCTCGATTAGCAGGGCGTCGTGGAGCGGTGCGCACACACGGATGCCGGCTTCCGTGACCATGCAGCAAGCAAGGCGGAGCATTTCGGCGCCATTGGCCTGCATTGGGAAGTTGCGAAGGAAACGGGGATTGGCATCGGCGCCGACCGCGACCTGCCATCCGAAAACCGACTGTACGCTCCCTCGGAGCATCCCTTCAGCCTCAACATCGTCCAACCACCGCCAGAACCTGGGATAGACAGCCTTGTGACGCTGCAGCACCCGTTGTGCCGTGCTGGAAGGCACATCGAGCATACGGCCGAGCGAGAAAGCGCCGATGCCATACTGGACACCCAGCGCGCACGCCTTGAATTGCTCGCGGACGTCAGGATGTGTTTCGCGCGTCGCGTCTTCTGGTGCGGCGCCCGCCGCGATCGCGAAAGCCATATAGGAATCGCCGGCCAGATACGCAGCCTGCATGTTCGTATCGCCGGAGAGGGCCGCCGCGATTCCGAACTCCTGCTGTGCCCAATCGATGAACGCGAGCCCGGCGCCCGCTGCGGGGCGGATCAAAAACCGCGTCCACTTCGGCCCGCCTAGCACGGAAGCCTTGGTGCTGGGCTGATTGCGACCTGTTCGGGACGCAAATGGCCGCAACGGCGTACGGTTGCGTCCATCGCGACCGACCGACAGTACCGCGGGTTCAAAACCCGTTAGCGTCGCTCGTAGCTCCTTGAGTGACCTCACTTCGGGATGCGCGCGTGCCCGCTGTTTGAACACGCTGTCACTGAGGTCCAGGCTGCCCATGGCAGTCCGAGGCCAATCGATACCCTGTCGGGCCAGCCACGTTTCGAAGGCCTGAGGTTCGAATCGACCGCCACGGAAGACGTCGATGTCTGAGCCAACTGCAGCGATCAAGGTCGAGCGCGCTGTCGACCAACGCGCGATCAAGTGTTCAACACTGGCTGCGTCGATAGGGATACCGGTGGCCTCGATATATCCGGCCGCCATCAGATATCGCCCGCGCAGCAAGGCACGCCCCCAATCAAGGTCGCATCTCATTGCCTGGAACAGCAAGGCAAGTGCTTCGAGGCGCTGTCGCACTTGGACCGGCGAACTGCCATCAGTAATGCCAGCGGCAGCGGGCAGGCCGAACCAAATTAGGGCGCCGGCAAGTGTGGGTCCGCACGGGACCGATCTGCCGTTCGCGAGATTCCGAAACTCGACGATGAGATCGATGATCCGTTCCGGTCTACGCCATCCCAGCGCCAGATGAAGACAGGCCAGATTCTCGGCATGGACGGTGATCAGCAGGGCTTGCGGGCCGGTTGGATACGGTGGCTGCCGGTGATGATGGAGATTGGGCACGCCGATTTGGACATCCGCACCGGTATCGGCATCCAGCACGGCGACAAAGAAGGGGGCGGGCTGGTCGCCGTTTTCGCGGACGACACCGCACACGACGATCGATATGCTTGTGAAGCTGGAATGGGAGGACATTAGAATTCCCCCATCAGCCGCCGGACGACCGGATGGTCGAGGTCGTCGATGTAGCGGTCCTTGAACGCCATTTCCAAAAGGCGTTCGAGGGTTAGATCCGGGCCATTCGGGCTCGGCGAACTGATCGAGCGCTTCGTAGACCTCGTAAGTGCCAGCGCCCATGTTGGCGGCGAGCCGGATCCATTTGGTTTCCGCTCGCAGTGCCGCTTGGTGTGCAACCGCGTTCCACTCGTCGAGCCGACCCTGATCGTCCGGTAAGCGCACCGGCCAAAGCAGAATGACGCCGTGTCGCGTGATCGTGGTGTAGAGCGTCTTGGCGACGGCCTCGCCAGGGATGGCTGGCGCGATATCCGGGGCGACAAGATAGGTCAGCCGGTCGTCACGCATTTCGAGCAGAAGCGTGTCCACACGCATGTCCGGATCGGGATGCACCCGGAAGTATTCCTGACGGTTGGGCTTGCGAACCTGGACGTTCGTCAGGATGCGTTTCGCCGTGGGGCCTTCGGAAGAGCTACCAGCGATCCGCAGCCGCTTCGGATCGAATGGATTGGTCTGCTCGTTGCCGTCGTCGTCATCGGGGGGATCGATCGTGTCATTCATCACTACACTCCATACAAACTGAACGATCGCGCTGAGCGATGACGAACAGTGTGATGGAGCGACCATGCGAATAACATGTCACCGCAAAATCATTTCTGTGACACAGGCACGACAGAAAGTTACGTGAAATCAATGAGGCTCATGAATTTTTGTGACAAAATGGATCGTGCCTAGTGACGCGTCTGGCTGCTACCGTTGAAATTGATCAAGGGCTACAAGGCGTACTCTTGGATTGATGCGATAACCGCGCTTTCCTCTCACGGCCTCGACCACATCGTTTGCTTCCGGCTCGATGTCACCAAGCGTTGAGAAGCCTTCAGCAAGCGCTTTCCGAAAGCGCTTTACGTGCTGGCGGACCAGTGCCGCGTCCTCGATCCCCAGTTCATCGGCGAGTTTGTCGGGCAGATTCGCTCTATGGTTCTCTGCCAGGAGACCCTGTTCAACGTCTTCTTTGTGTGATCTCAGAAGGAAGGCCATAAGTGGGAATATTGCGCGGGACGTAATGGCGCCAATACCCTGCACCAAAATCCATTTATTGGATTTATCGATGGCCAAAACATATTCGCTTGGGGCCACATTCTGTGGTGAAAAGTCAGTTAGCTCGACGGCATCGTCGGCCTTTGTCGTCCCCGCCGGAGCGGCCGGTTTCTCGCCTGTAGGAAAAACAGCAAATTCGGGGTCCTCATGCCATGTCCGCAAGAGGCTACTTGAGGGCAGCGTTTTATCCACCAGTGCTGCTGCCTGCGCCTCTGTCGCCCGCACAAAAATGTCGCGCACTGCTTCTCCATGGCACTTGAACATCGCGATAGCTTTCAGGGCGACATCTTCCGGTTGTTCATCGTGGAAGCTAGTGATGAGCCAGCCAAACTCCGTCGCGAACTTGATCGCGAAACCTTCTTCCGATAGCTGGCGAAACTCCATTGCACTTCGGATCGTATCGATCGCCATGGCACGATCCTGACCGTCCTGCCGCGGTCCCTCGAGCAGATCGATCTTGTAGCCTGCGGGAGGATCATCGACATCCGTTGCACCGGCGCCGAGCGTCGAAATGCGGCGCTGGAGACATTGCGCGCACTTCCCGCAATGAGGCTTATATGTGTCCAGGCCTCTAGTGTTTGAACAGCTGAGCGTATGCCGTACCAGACGGCCCTCAGCGCGCTGCAGCAACTCTCGCACGACTTCGACCTTTGTCTTCCAGACGACGGGATTGTCGATCCGTATATCGCCACCGATCAGGCTGTTAGCTAAATCGTTCAGCAGCCGAAGTGACCTCGGATGCGTAGAACGCGAAGCGCGCGTGCCGACCACTTGAGTGGAGATTGGCAGGTTCACGCTCATGATGCCGTTTTCGAAGAATCGAACGCGATCGCTACCTTCGATTACAGCCGCGACCATAGCGACTGAGGAAAAGAGAAAACTGCGCGACCGCTGGGTGTGCTCGACGGCGCTCGTTTCTTTGGTAAGGCCGGCGCTGACTGGAACGTGAGTGACTCTTCGCGGATAACCCTCTCGCAGTTCGTCGGCGAGTTCCTGCTGCCGCTTGTCGGTCAAGCCACCGACCCGTCGGCTCAGCAACACCACGTGCCGATTTGTCGTGCTCAGCTCTTGGACGGCACCCGCGAGTGAGTCCAGACCTCCAGAGAAAAGCACAACTGATGTGCCCCCGGCATCGTCGGAAACACTGTCTCTCAAGCCCAGGTATTGGTGGATACTAGGAGGGTCGGTCAGTTCAACAAAATCGAACGTCCAGTTGTCCTCAGTTAGGAATTCGAGCGTTTCGCGCAGCGCTGCGAGGCAGGTGGGATGTCGCCAAGCTCCGGGCAGCCGGACGGCAATGACCATCCGGAAGTTCCGACGCCAAGCTGCACCCATATTTTCGAGCTTGGGACCGCCACGGCGCACAGCGCAATCTGCCGCGAAAACGTAGACCGCGATCTCCGCTAGATCCGTCAGAAGTTCCGGTTCGACTTCGAGCAGTCTTTCGCGGACATCGTCTAGCCGCAGACGTACATCGGCCTTCGGCCCATGTAATTGCAGTTCGCGTCCATCGCCCAATTCCTGCAACTGGTTCTGACTGAGGCCACAATGAAAGACGTGCTCAACCATCGGCCGACCGCCTTGCGCGCAGTTCATCGCGCATTTTCGTCAGGGCGTAGTCAGCGAAGGCTTGGGCTGTGTCGGGATTTCAGCGTTCCGGAGAAATTACTCTTCGAGTACCAGCCGCCGGCGAATGTCTCGACGATTTCCGAGGCTTCGTTGCAGTGCCGGGCCAAGGCGTCACGAAACGCGATCTGCTGCTCGAAGGAAGCAATGCTTTTGCCCGGCCCTACGTGGTTGGGCAACTCGCGGCTGATGTAATACTCAAGCGTCTTTTGTGTCAGGCGTGCGAAGAATTCCTTGGTAAGTCCAGCGAAACGATCTTTCGTTGCGAGCCGGGCCAGCTCTCGTTGAACGTCCTCCCCAGTTGTTGCGAATAACGAGGGCGTAGAGGCACTGAGGATGGACGACAGTGTTTCTGTCGCGGCTTGCCGGGCTAGTTCGCCGAGGTCAGACCGATCTGAGCGACCAGCCACATTACGATCGACAGCGGTTGAGACGCCCGCCACGAGGGAAAGGATCGACCGTCCGGCGTCAGTATCAAAGCCGAGTTCGACAAGTCGCTCAGTGAATTGTGGAGTTCGCGCCGCCAACGGCAATTGCGTTAGAAGCCAAACGGTATAGGCGAACGCCGGATCGCCCTTGGCGTTCTCAAGTTCTGTCTCTGCCGCATCCGCTGTCGCCGCGGCCAACTCTTGGACGCTGCTGCCGGTCCTGAGTAGTTCGATGACCTGGAGCCATCGTCTTGATCGAGCCAGTTCACCTAGTCGTATGTGGCCCATCGTTCACGCTCACAAAACAAACAAAGCAAATTGCCGGCTGACTGCCTGCCTAAATTTCGAACGCTTTCTTCAGTCGTCGACGGTATGGCGCCACTTCGGTGTTGTTGGACGGCAGACGGTGTTCTGATTCCCGAACAGACCGATTTCGTCGATGGCATCGCTCAAAGCGACATCATGCAACCAATCCACCGGCACGAAGTATTCCTGCGTGTCCGTGTCGCCCAAGAACTCTCGATGGTAGGTGCCGTTCTGAAGTCACATCGATCGCGAGCTTCGGGCCTTCCGGCAGCGAGAGTTCGAACTGTCGCAGGCCGGTTCACGCGGTCCGAGAACGCGGCCAACACCGACGAAGCCGTAACCCGGGGCCTTGACCCAGATGCCGGCCGCCCGCTCGAGCAGCCGCAATGAGTTCGAGTACCAGCTTCCGCCGCCCGCGCTCAGGAAACCGAATTTGCGTCCCTCTTCCCAGGAACGAGCAGGACCATCACCGAACGACGCGCAGTACTCGCCGTTCCAAGGCTCGGCGTCGCGTGTCGGCCCGGCAGCGGCATTTTCCTGGGTCTGCACCGGATCGATGAGCCACGCCCGGCTCAGCAGTTGTCCGCCAGCGTGTTCGAAAATCTGAAAGAACAGGACGTTTATCGCGATGTCGCGCGTATTGAGATAATTGACGATCCGCTCGGTGCTGTCGTCCAAGGGTCGATGCGACGATGATGATCTGATGGCTTTGGTTCAGGCTGTCGTCATCCAGATCGTGGCCGAAGCGGGCCTGGAAGTCTGCCGACAGGCTCCGGCCGCCCGAGAAACGTTCGTACATGGCGGCAATATCGTCGGCCTCTAGTTTCTCGAGCCAACTGGCATAGTCTATGGCCTGGGCGGCGACCTCCCTCGGCGTCCGGTCACGCTTCAGTTCGATGAGCACCAATGACCCGTCCGGAGCAATGGCGACGAGATCAACCCGTCCGCCGATATCTGTGTCCGTTCCTGCCGCCCGATCAAAAGCCATTCGCTCGATAGCATCGACGGCGCGGCGATGATCATCTCTTCGAGCATTGTCTCCGAGGGCAGTCGCGAGCCCGCGAGCGCCTCGGGGCGCGGCTTCGACAGTCCAGATCGCGTGATGCACCGGCACGTCATTCCGCCGCCTCCAATTCAGTTCCTCGGCCGCGGGCTCCAGCGCCTCGTGCAGGAGGGCGTCGAGGAGGTGCTGCGGGTGGTGTCGGTGGTGGTGAGGGCTGGCCTCCAGCTGGTCGCAGAGGGCCATGAGGGCATCGACCTTTGCCACGATGCGGTGTTGTTCGGCGAGGGGTGGGAGCCAAAGTATCGCGAAGTTGCCGAATTAGGTCGGATTGTAGTTTTGAGCGCATGCCGGAATTGCGCGGCTCAACCTGCTTGAAGGACAACTTCTCTGTTGAGAGCACATCGTATGGTGGCATCTATGAGCGTTTGATCCGGTCGCAAATTGACGGATGTCTGCCTCGCATAGCGGAACGATTGCCGCTCCGAACTGGCACAGGAATTCCAGATGACCGGATCAGAGCGTCGCACTTCGCCAGAGCTGAAGGCTTCGTCATCGGGTCATGCGTCGAGTATTCGCGGAGCATGCCTCATTGTCGCAGTTGATTGTTCTGTTCTAAACATCGCGATGCCCAAGACGGGAGCCGTGTCTCGACTTGGGTGAATGTGGACTTGGTCGCCGTGCGTGCGAAATGCGATGGCACTCTAATGCCGGTCCGCTCCAACCGTCGCGGCATAGCTGGCGAACGACTCGATAACGTGAATGGGCTCTTGCCATTGCGCTCGGTCCTTTTAGCGTGCGTTTGGCAAGTGTGCCTTCTCCGCCGCAATCCGCTTTAACAACTCCGACGCCGGCTCATCGTTCGCGTCCTGCGCCACCAGCTTGCCGCGCACGGCGAGGTTCAGGATGGTCTGGCGGAGTTGCTTGATCTGGTCGGGGCGGGTGGTGAGGGCGGGGAGGGCGTCGAGGGCGAAGCGGGCGTGGGCGCGGAAGGTCTCTGCGTCGGTGTCGGGCGCGGTCAGGCGGGCGAGGCTGGCGGCGGTCAGCCGGTCGCGCGTCGCCTCGCGCTCCGCCCGCGCCGCCTCCAACCGGTCACACAGCGCCATCAGCTCATCGACCTTGGCGACGATGCGGTGCTGCTCGGCGAGGGGTGGGAGGGGGAGAACTAGCGAGTTCGCAAGGTTATGCCGTTCATTGCGGTGCCCGGCCGCGTGCTTCGCCATCTGATCGCCAATAAAGGCTGCGTAGAAGAGATCCGAGGTATCACGGCGAATGAAGGCTGCGCCGACTGCGACGCTACGTTGAAGCGACAGACTTCCGGGGCATGTCTTGGTCAACAGACGCGACTTGCCGATGAACCGACGATCGTGAGAGAATCAGACCACATCGCGCCTTGTTTCGGCGATGCATTCCTCGTCGAATGGCTCGGGATTGATCTACAGTCCAGTGGGTCGTCGAAATCATTCTTTCATCCGAGACGTTCTTGTTGCTGAGGACGGTGAAATCCGTCAGCCGGAGTTCGTGGCGGAATGTGCGACCCGTCAGTCAGCTGTGATTCACCGATGCTGGACCATCGCCCAATCTGGCGGCAGCGAGAACGGGATTGGATCCTTCAACTCGGCGGAAAGCGCGCTACTTCTTGGGCTTCTTGATGTCTCCCGCCTCCACGAGCCGCGCCTTCTCCGCTGCGATCCGCTTCAGCAGTTCGCGACGCCGGCTCGTCGCCCGCGTCCTGCGTCACCAGCTTCCCACGCACCGCGAGGTCCAGCACGAAGCGGCGCAGACCGGGCGATGGCATCCGGCGCGTCGGCAACGCGATCGTAACGGGCAAGCAGCTGCTCGGCATTCATCGCGTCAGCGCCTCCGACAGGATCGCCTTCAGCTCGTTGCGCAGCGCCACAACTTCCGCCTCGGCGTTGGTCAGGTCCTCAAGCAGCGTTTCCGGATCGCCGTGGTCGTTCCTCGACGGTGTGCGGGTTCTTGATGTCGAGGTTATAGCCGCGCGCCTTGATGTCGTCGGCGCTGACCTTCCAGGCGTGCTCATTCTCCGTGCGGCCTTTACGTTCGGCCCCGCCCCACCAGTCGACGCAGTCGGCGAGATGCTCGAACCGGATCGGCCGGGTCATCGAGTAGGCCTTCTGGCCCTCGGGCACGCGGTGCTCCCAGTACCAGATGTCCTCGTCGGCGTGCCTTTCTCGAAGAACAGCAGGTTGGTGCCGATCGAGGCGTAGGGCCGGAAGACCGAGTTCGGCAGGCGGACGATGGTGTGCAGGTTGCACTCCTCCATGCAGGTGTTCCTTGAGCCGCGTCTTCACGCCTTCACCGAACAGCGAGCCGTCAGGCAGGACCACGGCGGCGCGGCCGCCTGGTTTGAGCAGACGAATGATGAGGGCGAGGAACAGGTCGGCGGTTTCGCGGGTGCGGAAATGCTGCGGGAAGTTGGTCTCGATGCCGTCCTCTTCGCGCCCGCCGAACGGCGGGTTGGTGAGGATGATATCGACGCGCTCCTTCTGCTCCCAGGAGATGTAGGGCCGGGCGAGCGTATTGTCGTGGCGCACGAAGCTCGGATCTTCGACGCCGTGCAGCAGCATGTTGGTGACGCTGAGCATGTGCGGCAGCGCCTTCTTCTCGACCGCGCGCAGCGACTGCCTGCATGAGCGCCTCGTCCTCTGGGCGCTTCACCGCATTCTCCCGCATGTGGCGCATGGCACAGGTCAAGAAGTCCGCCGGTGCCGCAGGCCGGGTCGAATAGCGTTTCGCCTGGTTTCGGATCGATCGATCTGGACCATGAACGAGGTCACAGCGCGCGGCGTGTAGTACTCGCCCGCATTGCCGGCTGATTGCAGGTCGTTGAGGATCTGCTCGTAGATGTCGCCGAAGTGCTGGCGCTCGGACAGATTGTTGAAGTCGATGCCATTGATCCGGTTGACCACCTGCCGCATCAACTGGCCGGACTTCATGTAATTGTAGGCGTCTTCGAATACGTCGCGGACGGTGCGAGCCCGCGGCGTGGCCGGCGCGAGATGCTTGAGGGTCGCAAAAAGGTCGTCGTTGACGAAATCCATCAACTCGTCGCCGGTGATGCCTTCCTGGATCAGCCGCCCAGTTGCGCCATTGCAGACGTGGGGGGATCGGCGAAACGTAGTCGTCCCTGCAGGAGTTCGAGTTCCTGGTCCTG
The DNA here is from genome assembly GCA_963696075.1 of uncultured Alphaproteobacteria bacterium. Classification (GTDB taxonomy): domain Bacteria; phylum Pseudomonadota; class Alphaproteobacteria; order Rhizobiales; family Hyphomicrobiaceae; genus CAJQQK01. Next base: position 395,722 of record CAVOJD010000015.1, read on the forward strand.
GTCGTCGATGATCTTGAGGAAGAACATCCAGCAAAGCTGACTGATCCGTTGGGCGTCACCATCGACGCCAACGTCCTGGCGCATGATGTCCTGAATGGATTTGACGGTGGTGCGAACGGACATGTGGGATAATTCCGAATTCTTACTTATGTTGTTCCGAATTTCCGCGCAGATCTGTTCAAGCTTGTCATCTTTGTCATTCGGGTAGAGTGCATTTTTAGGAACTTTCGGAAAGCCACGCTCTTCTTCCAAGAAGGTTCTTGGGTTTAAGCAGAACTTAGCAACAAGCCGCCGACCAAAATCTACTTCGTGATGCTCGTAATGCTGCTTTTGATCGAACGCCAGAAGTTCAGGATATTCCCTTAGAAGATATCCTTCCTGTAGGTGCGGCCGAAGTGCTGAGGGGGGACATGCGCTACTTAACCGGACAATTTGCAAACCGGCTTCGCGCTCGCGCTCACCGCTCCACTCAATTGTGGAACACCGAGGATGAAAAGATATGCCTCATCATCGGCACCTTCGGAGGCGAATGAGGCTGCAATGCGGAGCGAATGGGTCACGTCAAGAAGCGGTGTTTCACAAATTTCGTAGTGCTGGATAATGGACCAGCGGAGGATTTTTTGTCGAGAAACCCTTCAATTCCAAGCAACCCGTGATTTTTTGTAGTTGCGAACAAGGCATTCTTCAGCCTGACGCAACCTGGTCGAAGCGTTCGATTAATTCGGTTTGGGAGGGGTTGCGTCGTGCACCTGGCCGCAAGATGGACGGTTTTAGTGAGGAGTAACCGCTTTGGTTTCGGTAATCTGCCCGTTGCCCGCGGAAAAGGAACGCATGCTCCCTGTTGCGGAATTGAAGTTCCGCTACCTTTGTTGCGAGGTCTAGATAGTCCTCGACAGGAACTGCCTCACTTTTGCGGATTTCCGAGCAGCTTGCGGGTTGTGCTTTACCACCTCTGAACGACCACAATTCTCTGCTCGCCGATGGTATCCATAGTTAGACCTTCTCATCGTAAAGAGCCGACTGCATTTCTCGAACAGCGGCCTCGAACCCGGGCCGACCGCCGAAGGCCTTGACGAGTTCGATGGGCGTGCCCAGCGCGGAGAATGGGGCAATTTTGAGCATGGATGGATCGTCGAGTTTGAGGACGCCCTCGTCGGCGTACTTGGTCAATAGCGCATCGAGGACGACGCGGGCCTCGTCGCCATACTTGGCGAAGGCATTCCTCTTCCGGACGTTGTCCGCGCGCTCCCTCCGGGTGAGCGGTTTCTGGTCGAAGGCGATGTGGCAGACGAGATCGAACGGATCGAGATCCTTGCCGAGTTCTTCGCCGATGCTGTCCAGCGGCAGGCCACTCGCCGCGATCTCGTCGAGGATTGCCTGTTTGCGCTCAGTCGTCTTCCACTTGAGCAGGAACTCATCGAGCGTCGAGAAACGGCGCTTGAGTTCCGTCTTGGTGTAGTCGTGCAGTGACTCGGTTACGAGCTTGCCGTTCTCGTCGAGGTATTCAATGCGCTCCGCGACAATCTTGGCCGCAACACCATCTACATAGATCTTCTTGCGCTTCTCGCCGGGGTTGGGCGGCTGGGATACGTCAGATGGACCAACAACGATGGTTTCGTCCTCGCCGGCGTCGTAGTCCTCCTGTTGGTCTTCACCGAAACCGCCCGGCAGATCATCCGGCGGTGAAACGGGGTCGTCTGTGCCAGGTTCATAGATCTGGACCGGCTCACCATCAAAGTCGGGATCGGCGAAGTGGTTCGTCGCGCCACGAAAGTCGATCAGCGTGAAGAAATACTTGCCGGTGTCTTCATGCACGCGCGTGCCGCGGCCGACGATTTGCTTGAACTCGGTCATGGAGCCGACTTCGCGGTCAAGTACGATGAGACGGCAGGTTTGTGCATCGACCCCGGTCGAGAGCAGGCGCGACGTGGTTACCAGCACGGGATATCTGTTTTCAGGATCGATGAAGTTGCCGAGTTGGTCCTGTCCGTCCTTGTCGTTGCCGGTAATGCGCATGACGTAGCGGTGGTTCTTGGCCACGAGATCCTGGTTTTCGTTGATCAACGCCTGTCGCATCCGGGCAGCGTGTTCCTGGTCGACGCAGAAAACGATCGTCTTCTGATAGGGATCGCCGCTTTCCTTGAGGAACTCCGACACTTTGCGGGCGACCAGCTTCGTCCGGTCGTCTAGCACCAGCGTCCGGTCGAAGTCCTTGGCGTTATAGATCCGGTCCTCGATCTCCTGGCCATCGCGGTCCAGTTGGCCCCTTTCCGGACGATAGCCCTGTATGTCCCGATCGATGTGGACCTTCACCACCTTGTAGGGGGCCAGGAAGCCATCGCGGATGCCCTCCTTGAGTGAGTACGAAAATACGGGGGTCGCCGAAATACTCGATGTTTGAAACGTACTCGGTTTCCTTCGGGGTAGCGGTGAGACCGATTTGCGTTGCCGATGAAAAGTATTTGAGGATCTCGCGCCAGGCTGAATCTTCGGCGGCGCTGCCGCGATGACACTCATCGATGACGATGAGATCGAAGAAGTCGGCTGAGAAATCCTTGAACAGCTTCTGCCTTTCATCAGGTCCAGTGATGGCCTGATAAAGCCCGAGGTAGATTTCATAGGCTGTATCGATGCGGCGCTGCTTGTCGACGGCGAGCGGTAGATCGACCTCCGTTCCGTCTGCCTTTTCGATCGTTTTGGACCGAGTGGATAGCTTCGCCATTGCCCCACCGAAGGGGCGGAAATGATTGACCATCGTCTGGTCGATGAGAACGTTGCGGTCGGCGAGGAACAGGATCGCTTCTTCCGCCGCGCCTTCCAAAGGCGCCAGATGATCTGGAAAGCAGTGTAGGTCTTGCCGGTGCCGGTTGCCATGACAAGCAGCACGCGGTCCTGCCCTTTCGCGATGGCCTCAATCGCGGAGTTGATGGCATTGACCTGATAATACCGCGGCGTCTTCCCGCTGCCGTCATCGAAATAGTCCTGTATGACAATTTTTTCGGCTTCCGGGTGGCCCTTTCCAGGCCCGATAACGCTCCCATAGTTCATCGGGCGACGGAAAGCCGTCGAGCGAAAGATTGACCTCACGTGGATTGCTGGCGCCAGTACGGTCATGGAATAGAAAGCCGTCGCCGTTTGAAGAGAAACAAAAGGGATATTCAGCGTCTCGGCGTATTCCAGCGCCTGCTGCATGCCATCGCCGACGCTGTGAGCGTTGTCTTTCGCCTCGATGATCGCGATCGGAATGTTGGGCTTGTAATAGAAAATGTAATCGGCGCGCTTGGCCTTGCCGCGGGTGACCACCTGGCCACGCACGATGATGCGGCCCTTGGTGAAGCTTACCTCCTGGCAAATTTGCAGCATCTTATCCCACCCGGCCTGGCAGACGGCGGGCGTGATGAACTTCGTGCAGATATCGCTCTCCGAGAGGCTGCGCATATCCATGTTGGGTGCCGCTCACTTTTTGCGCGTAGGCAGACGAACTGTTGAAACCTTACGACATATTTGAGCGACATGCCCACACTCCCAGCAGGTGACGTGAATCGAACTGTGAATTACTTTTCGGTCTGCGAACTCACACCTGATCTCGGAGCCCGCGATGTCCGATCGGCGCACGCTCGCCAATCGTACCAATGCGTCCAAGAGCACCGGCCCTCAGACTCCTGACGGTAAAGTCGTGGCAAGCCGCAACGCGCTGCGCCACGGCCTGCGGAGCATTCAACTTCTCCTCGATGGGGAAGACCCGGAAGAATTTGCGGAGCTGAAATCGGATCTTCTGGAAGCGCTCGCGCCGGTCGGGGCCGTGGAGCTGTCGCTTGCCGAGCGGATCGTGATTGCCATTTGGCGCCAGCGCCGTATCGCGCGGGCAGAAGCGGCCGCACTGTCACTCGAACAACGCAATAACGCGATCGTCGATGGCCTCCGCCGACTGCACGACTGGGGCGAGCGCGACGAAATCACGGCGACGTGTCTCAAGTCCTTCGATCCGGAACTCGTCGCGTGGTGTCGGGCAGTGCTCGAAGAGGTCGAAGCGCTGGAGGACCACACCCTCGAAGAACTCGAGAACGAAGCGCCTCATGTCTGGGGTCAGCTCAAGAGCGAAGCAGACGAGGATAACGAGACGCCCGAGGCTTATCTCTCCGGGTCCGAGAACGGATTGGCAGAATTTGTCGGGGATCTGTGCAGTTGGTGCCGACGACAACTTGCAGCCGCCGAAAAGCGGCCGCAGCTTCTCGAGTTTGTTGAGCAGCTTCGCCAACGGGGACTCGTTCTGCCGGTTCCGCAACTCGACGTCATAGCCCGCTATCAGACAACACTCGATAACCAGCTCTACAAGGCGTTACGGGCATATCGCGAGGCGCAGGAGTGGCGCCTTAAGACGCTGGAATATGTCGATGATGAGCAGCAGATTGCCTCCGCAATAGACGCCGCCGCTTGAATTGGGTTCGTTTGGCAGAAATGCGTCCCGCAAGAGCGCTCAACTGATTTCCCAATTGATTTCGGAAAAAAACGAACAGGAAAAAAAACCATGGGAGGTCGCGGTTCAGGACGCAGTGCCGGCTATGGTTTCCTCGTCGACAAATGCGAGGACTTCCTGCGCGTCGATCTTGCATTCCTGCGAAAGCGAAATGCCCTGACGGTCGGGAACAGCGGCCAACTGACCTGGAGCCGTCGCGGTGAACAGTACGCCTCTATCCGCTACGTAGTCGAACCTGCGGGCCTCCGCCTGATCTATCGCACGCGCCCTCGTGGTGGCGATTGGCGGGACGTAGTTGACATGATCCCTTTCACGCAAACACCCACGCAGTTCGGTGGAAGCCGTAAATGGTTTCTGTGTCCCTCTTGCCAGAAGCGATGCCGGGTTATCTATGGCGGCTCTTACTTTCGGTGCCGGAAGTGCCATGGCCTCAAATACGAGAGCCAGTACGAAGATCCGATCTGCCGCGCCAGCAGTCAGCGGCACAAACTTCGCGACCGGTTGGGACAACAGGCTTCGCTTGATGAGCCATTCCCGGACAAACCCAAGGGCATGCATTGGAAGACGTATCGGCGTCTTGTTGAGCGAGACGAAGCGCTTGGCGAGTTTTGGGTGCGAGGGATCTCAGATTGGCTGAGGCGAACTGACCGACGAACTTAACCGACCGGCGGCGTCGCCTCTTCACGCAAGATTCGGTAAACCGACATGCGCGAGATTCCGAGATCCCGCGCGATGGCCGCAGGGCCGTTGCCGACCTCGGCAAGCTCTAGGACCTTCTGTCGGTCGATGCGCTGCTTGCCTCCCGTGTAGACACCAGCCTTCTTTGCGCGCGCAATCCCCTCGGCCTGTCTATCACGCCGCACGTCGGTCTCGAACTGCGCGAAGACTGCAAGCATGCCGAAAAAGGCCCGCCCGGCTGATGTCCCCGTGTCCACACTTTGTTCGATCACGCGAAGATGGGCGCCGGCCTCCTCGATCTCGTGGACGATGTTGGCGAGATCGCGCATCGAACGACCGAGCCTGTCGAGGCGGGTCACAACCAGCGTGTCTCCGTTGGTCAGAACCTTGAGGGCAAGCTCAAGTTGTTCGCGGTCATTACGCTTCGTGCCCGTCCGCTTCTCTTCGAAGATAATGGCACAGCCATCTCGATCGAGAGCGGCCTTCTGGACCTTGAGCTTCTGATCAGCGGTGCTCACCCGCGCATAGCCAATGCGGCGCCCCATAGCATGATCTCACGTAATAATTGGATATGGTTGTTACATTTTGCGTAACATGACCGAGAAATCAACCCATTTGTTACGCGGCATCGCGCCTTGGAAAGACGTCACATCAGGGTATACCTAAAGAGAACGGCCCGTGGCATCGGACCCGGTTGGTCGGGCCGCCAGGCAAGCGCTGACAACTGACTGGCGCGGCGTCCTGAAGAAATCTACTGCGGTCGCCTAGTTGAGCAGTGCGAGTACGACACCGAAGAAAAGCCATCGCAGCATGATCCGGCTGGCCGGCACGCAGCGGCGGGCGACGTCCCGGGAAAAGACAAAGTAGTAGCGTCGTACCTTCACGTCTTGCCCTGGCGTCCCGCCAAACGTCGAAGTCATCAGGTAGTTCGTTGCGTTGCGGTGCGAGTTCGGTTTCGCTTTGTTCGAGCGTTCCAATCCTTCCACCGCCAGACCTTTCGCAAGTGCGATTGCCACCCCGATGCACCTACGGCGCCCGCCCCTGAAACCACTTGCCCAATCGCAAGATCAGGGGCATCGCCACGGCCCACATCAGACCGACGACCACTAGCCCAACCCACTCAGGCTGATTGATATGTAACGCACCCAGGCGCATCGCAGCGTAGTATGACATTGGTCCCGCCGCAGCACCGAGGGCAATTGCCATCAGAGGTCGGCCTTGTAGCCAGCCGAATGCCGGCTCGATCAGCGTTGCGAACGCCATCCACAGACCGACGATCCAGAGCGGCGCGACAGTCGGATAGGGCTCATGCGAGCTAAAAGCCGTAAGTCCTGCACGGAGTATGATCGTCTCGATGACAAACCCGTAGAACCCCAATGCGAGAACCAAAGCCAGGAGGCCCAGCCGTCGTCGAGTGAGTAGAAGTCCCAAGGCAATGGCCGCAACGCAGGCCATGACTCCGACCTGCGAGAGGTCACGTGCGGCGCCATAGGCGCACGCAGCCCAAGCCGTCTGGAACGCCAGTACGCTCACGATGGCTTTGAGCACTAGACTTCTCGGAAGTTGGTTGACGATGTTGGGGGTACGTTCATCGCGGCGCGACAGATCTCGCGTGCAGGCCACGTGTTGCGTTCTTTACGAGAATCGTCTGCCGCACCGTGTTGGGGTAACAGAATTGAACGCCGCATCCGCACATGTCTCGACAACGTCGGGCCTTCAACCAATCGCGAGAGCGGCGATCAGATACACACCCGTCCAAATCGCCGCGAAAGCCCCGAGCAGTAGTCCGCGATCGCCAGCGGGCCGTTTCCCGATCGCTGCCGGCGCGACACGGACGAGCAGGTAGAAGACGCATGCTGTAGCAATGGGCCAGAAGCCCGTGATCAGCAACAGTGCATTGACCACTATTTGCAGCGTGCTCAGCCCGCTACCCATCAGCGTGAATGCTGGCATCGCCGACAGGAATGGCCAGCAGGCAAGCGCCGGCATGCAAATCGACCAAGCCAGAAGGCGGAACACGTCGAGTTTCAAATCGCCATGCGAGAGAGGCATTCACTCGTCCAATCGCCAGAACTGTTGTCAAAACACATACGATCAAAAATTACGCGCCGATTTCCGATTGGATTTGTCCTTCGCCCGCGACATAACGGCGTGTAGGCGTAGCTTCGGCGCTTCCCACACGAAACCGCAGCTACGAACCTGAGCAACCTGCGGATGATGTCAGGCCCTAAGGGGCCTCAACCGGGCTGGCGATCGTGTCATGCGGCATCGACCGATAGAGCGAGTGGTGACGGACGTTGGGCCGAACGTGCGGGTGAGCCGCTTGCTCCTACGGATGGCATGACGACGTGCTGTTCCAACGTTTCACGTAAATTCCGTCCATCAGCCGTTGGGTCACGCGATAGTCCACTGCGCCCGCAGCGGATATTGGTGGGATGGTCGCCCATCGGCCTGCGTACGTTTATGCTTGGTTACTTGTGTATATGTGCAATGCTCGGTGACCTGTCGCAGGAAGAGGGTGCCATGCGCGAGATGCAGCTGATCTACATGTCGAAGCCATTTGGCTATGACGACTTCACGCTCAACAATATTCTGATCGTTGCTCGGGTTGCCAACAAGCGCGATGCAATCACCGGCGCACTGATCTCGCGCCATGACATGTTTATCCAATTGCTAGAAGGGCCGCGTGATCGCGTGGCCGCTACATTTGCCCGCATCCAGCGCGACGATCGTCATGTCGACATCGTTGAGCTTTGGTCCAGCGATATCGAAACCCGGCTTTTCAAGAATTGGGCGATGCACCACGATCCCGTTCGTCCGTGGATGTGGACAGCCGAGCAGGTGCGCAATGGCGTTGTCCAAAATGCCACAGCGAGCGATCTGTTGGCGATGTTTTCCAGGATAGCAGCCGAAGCCCCGGCGATGCCGGATCCCCTGAATGAGTAGGAAAGCAAAAGGCTCTGCTCGGACAAGACATTGTTCGGTATGTGACGGTCGGTGTCGAGGGTGCCTCTGCCGTGGCCGTGGCCGCGAGATAGGGCTGGCCCTCGCGATCCGTCGATGTCCGGAATCTCGATGGTGTGCCGCCCATGCTGCAACTGCTCACGGCAGCTTGGGGTCATGTTGAGACCTCAAGTAGGAATGAGTTTGCGTCTGCTCGACCTTCAGCACCCGGAGTCGTCCATCGCAAATCGGTAGCCGGAGCGGTGCCAAAGATGCAAATCTTATTTTGGCCGTCTAGGCCGCCCAAGTCGCGGCAGCAGGGCGGACCAACGGTGTGAAGTCGAATCCATCTGGATAGAGAGCGAATTGAAGTCCTCAGCTCTTATGGAAATTTCGATCCGATCCGGCCAAAGGACCGAACTTAGATGTCTCGGTCGCGGTCCGAAGCGAGTTTACAGTCTTGTCTGCAGACTCACTCACCTGGAGCTGGTGATCTTCAGCGTAGCGGATCAGCAAGACGCCGACGATGACTGCCATGGCACCGACTAACTTGATGGGTGTCACGGGTAGGGGCTGCGGGGACAGAATGCCGAAGTGGCTCAGTATCATGCCAGAAATCACCTGACCCGACACGAGGCAGACGAAGTAGGCGGCCGGCCCAATCTTTGGGATCAGAAGCGTCGCGCACAAGATGATCCCGAAGCTGATCGTACCCAAGCCAAAGAGATATCCATCAGCTTGAGGCAGGCGATCCAGGCCGCCCTGATCAGCGATGGTCCAAGCGATGACAGCGGTTGCAGCGCCGACCAGGAAGAAAATGGAGGTTGCCAACAGCGGTGAGCCGAGCTGTTCAGAGAACCGACCGTTAAGTGGCAAGTAGACGCCGGCAATAATGCCCACGATTAGAGCAAGCAGGTAGAGCGTTGTCGTAGACATGTTTGGTTCCCGTCGTCCTTGTACAGCCCACGTTGGGGCCGACTCATTTCTGACGCCCATAAGGTCGTTTGCCGTTGGTGAAGGAACGGTTCGCTGAGGCATTTGGATCGAATACGGCGTATGCCACGACACCTTTCTAGCCTGCGAGAAGCTTCGATGTTTCCAGGTGGTCCGAGCCGTCGGCGGTTGGTCGGCGAAGAAGTATTGCTTTAGAAGGATCAATGGGCTTGTCTTGACTGATCTGGCAGGCTCCATTCCCCGTTCAACACATGTTCGAATGCGCACCTTCGCTTCATGATGTATACGTTCTAGATAAGTTCAAACCCTTTTGACGCAGGACAGACCGAGAATGGCGATCGTCCACCACCCTGATGTGACAACCGTAATGACCTGCTCCGCCGGCAGCCAGCCGGAGGCGCTATGTGCCGTCGTTACATCGCATCTGTCCATGTGTCCGGACTGTATGCATGAACTCAGCCTGCTGGAAGAAATCGGGGTAGGTTTATTCGAATGCGCAACGGGCGACGAGAAGGTGGCGATGGGTAGCCTGCCAGGGACGGCGAAGGTGCTCAATCAGGTTCGCGACCCGGCCGTCGAGCCAACCGAAGGCGACGTGCCGTGGCCGCTGATTTCGATCCTCGGCCATTCTCTCGATGCCCTCAAGTGGATCGAAATACGGCCTGGTATCTCGACCGTTGAAATCACGCTCTCGACTAATGCCAGGGGTGACCTTCGCTTGCTCTATCTCGAACCAGGTGCAGAATTGCCTGAGCATGGACATTCCGGCGAAGAATTGTCGCTCGTGCTGCGTGGTTCGTGTCGCGATGACTTCGGCAGATTCGGCGTCGGTGATGTGTCGGATCTTGACGACGACCATCGTCATTCCGTGGTTGCGGGGCCGCAGGGCTGCATCATTCTGATCGCAAGCGAAACGCACCCCGCTTTCCTCGCGGAGCCGGCGGGCAATGACGCCTGACCGGCTGCCTATTTCAAGCCTTCAAGCAACGGGCGGAGCCGGTTATAGGCCAGTCGCATGCGTGATTTCACCGTGCCCAATGGCAGGTTAAGCTGCTTGGCAACGTCGCTATGCGACAGGCCGTGATTGTACGATAGAGTTACAATCTCGAGCTGATCTTCGGGCAGGGTTTGGAGCGCCTTGCGTAGCGCCACATAACGCTCCTCGCGTACGAGCGCGAGGTCTGCGGGTTCATCATCCGACGCCTTCTCATCATGCCCTTCCGGCAATGGCTGGAAAACGCGCTCGCGCCTCACTCGATCAATTCGCAAATTACGTGCGACGGTAAAAATCCAAGTCGATGGGTTCCCTTTGCTCGCGGAGTACATGCCGGCTTTGCGCCAGACCGTGGCCATGGCCTCTTGCGCAATCTCTTCCGCAACGGTGGCGTCCGCGCCATGTCGCATCATGTAGCCCTTGATGCGTGGCGCGTATCGCTGAAACAGGGACGAGAATGCTTCCTCGTCCTGTCTGGCGGCGATCGCGGCGAGCCAGTCAATTTCCGACTTGGGGTCCATGTCTGAGCAATGACAACGTGTGACGGGATCTGGAGCGGAGCACTATGAGCCTGTCCTACGCTATTCCGTATCTCAGGCCAACATTATTAATGCGCTGCTGGACTGGATTCCGCAGCTACTCACCAAGTATTGAGTAGTCACATTCCGATGTCGCAGACCCATACGGATATCGACCCAGCCCAAGATCGCGAAGATGGCCCGGTTAGCCATCCAGAATACGTCGCTCTTCATCAGGCTGAAAGCGCGGATGCGAGCATGCCGAATTCTGTTTTTCGTCCGGGCTCCATTTCGATCTAGTGAACTATCTCATGCCCGATGAAGTGTTGTCTGTTCCGTAGAGCGAAGAGTTGTCCCGTTGATACGAGATCGAGACACACCACAGACTTCGCCGAACACCATTTGCAGCACTTGACGGCGACAAGCTCTCAATCCTGCAGCAACGTGTCTGGATTGAGCCGCGCGACCCACCCGGGCCGCCTTTTCGTGGTCAATGAAGCCGTCCTGATCGAAGAACTTCGCATCGGTATTGCTCATGAGCCTGTTCCCCTTAGGTCTGTTGGATGATGACGTGGCAGCCGATGAGCTGCCTCTCATCGGCGGACGTGGGCTATTCGGCGGGTGTCGGTCGCTCTGCTTCGCGCCTGGGGCCACTCCCAGGCAACCGCAGGGGCGGGACTGGAACCGTGAAGGGGAGGAAGCGTACCTCGCCCGACAGCTTCATGGCTTGGAACTCGTCGATGTCGCGTGGCAGTCGCTTCGGCTTCTCCAGCAGACCCACCACCGGAGCGAGGATCAGAAGATAGGCAAACCAATAGAGCGTGCCGACACGTGCAACCCATACGTAGGCCCCCTCGGCTGGCTTGGCGCCAACGTACATGAGCACAAAGAAGTTGAGCACGAAGGCCAAGGTCAGCCACTTCCAGATCGGCCGGAATACGCAGCTGCGAACGCGGGACGTATCGAGCCATGGCAGGGCCGCAAGCAGGCCGATCGATGCAACCATTGCGATGACGCCGAACAGCTTGTCGGGAATCGCACGCAAGATCGCGTAGAACGGCAGGAAGTACCATTCCGGTACGATGTGCGCCGGCGTCACAAGCGGATTGGCCGGGATGTAGTTGTCGGGGTGGCCAAGGTAATTGGGCGCGAAGAACAGGACAAACGCAAAGAGCGCAAAGAAGACCACGGCGCCATGCAGATCCTTGATCGTCATGAACGGATTGAACGTGACCGTCTCGCTTCCACGTTGCGGCTCGATACCTGCCGGATTATTCGAACCCGTAATGTGCAGCGCTGTTACGTGCAGCAAGACCACGCCAACGATCGCAAACGCGAAGAACCAATGCATCACGTAGAAGCGGTTCAGCGTGGCATCACCCACGTTATAGCCGCCGAGCAGCCAAACCACGATTGTGTCGCCAACAACAGGAATGGCGCTGAACAGGTTGGTGATGACGGTTGCACCCCAGTAGCTCATCTGGCCCCATGGTAGCGTGTAGCCGAGAAATGCCGTCGCCATCATAAGGAAGAAGATGATGATCCCGAGAATCCAGAGCAGTTCGCGCGGGGACTTGTAGGAACCAAAGTAGAGCCCGCGAAAGATGTGCAGATAGACAGCGATGAAGAAGAAGTGGGCCGCATTCATATGGATGTAGCGGATCAGCCAACCGAAATTTACGTCCCGCATTATGCGTTCGACCGAATTAAATGCGTCTGCCGCTGACGGTTTGTAGTGCATCGCCAGCGACAGCCCAGAGATGAACAGAATGGCTAGGCTAAGCATCAGAATGCCGCCGAATGACCAGAAATAGTTAAGATTTTTCGGAACACGGAACTGCAAATACTCACGGTCCAGCAGGCGGATGATCGGCAGTCGCGCATCGATCCAACCCGTCAGACCCTTGTACGGTGATTTGATTTCGGGCTTCTCCATGGCTCCTCCGGCCGCCCGCTCGCATGAGCGGACTAGGTCACATCTGTCGTAAAAGTAAAAAGGGTGGCGCGCGTAATCGGACGAAGCAATCAGCGCTGCGAATGCGCGCGAAGCATCCACGCAAACTTGTCGTGAACGTAGGCCCGGCCGACGGCGAGATCATTCGTCACAATGTCACCGCTCGCCTCAGCCGCCTCGGCCAAGGCCCGCAACGTGTTTGAAAGTTGTTCTTGGTCAGTTAGTAGCTGACCAATCATTTGCTCCGCCGTTTCCCCTGTCGCCGCTTCTGTAACGGTGCTGGCGTCTAGGAACGCGGCGTATCTCCCCTCAATCAATCGATCCAGGGAACGAAGTCGCTCGGCAAGCGTATCTTGTGCCTCAAAGTGATCTTCATAAATCTCCTGAAACAGATCGTGCAGTGGTTTGAAAGCTGGACCTTCTACGTTCCAGTGAAAGTTCTGAGCTTTCAGGGTCAGAATTGATGTTTCGGCTAACGACTGAAACAGGAGGTTATGAACCTGCGAACTCATCTTCGGGTCAGTCGGTACGTATTTTTGCATATCGTAATCCTCTCTCTAATCAGTTAGATCTGGATCTCGAATCTCCGAGAAAAAAGTTATCGACGTGTTCTGTTCCTAGCCACCCCACAAGTCGTCATACAGAGCGGTGCCATCCTTCGGATTACGCATTGCGTCGCGGTGGTTCAGGCTTGCCTTGTCAGCTCGACGGAAGATATCGCCGGTGAAAAAAACTCCGATCAGTAGCAGCGTGTGCGCCACGACGCTTGGGCCGTACATGACGATCCAACCCGTCCAAACAGTGAAGACTGAGCACCACATGAATGCCAGGATCATCATGTAATGGAAGCGAACGGTTTTCGGCAGCTGACGCAGCGGGTTTCGCGTTGGATCCATTACGGATTGATATGTTTCTTTAAGCATCGTGTTCTCCATCGAAATTCGATTTAAAGTGATTGGATGGTCCCGTTGGATCGAATTTCTCGATCCAACGGGACGTATAATCAGCGTTTGAAAGTTGCAGGGTCCCGAGCCATTTCGACGGCCTGATACGCGGTGAGGCCAAGAATAACGGAGAATTTCACTGCTGCGAGGATCGCCAATTCCATAATCATCTCCTGTGTTGCGTGGAATATGATTGTTTTTGGTTTATTATAGGAACGGCTGAGAGTGTCTGTGGATTTCGGTCAGACTGACGCACCTCGACGTGTCGAGCATGAAGAGACAGCCAGTAGGCCCATCCGGGAACGCCAAAAGGGCCTGCTCATCGAGGCAAGCGACATCGCGGTTAGTGGTGTGAGCCATCCGGTCTCAGAGGTTGCTAGGCGCGCGCTATATAGCGCGTCGACGCGCAACACCTTGAGAGGGAACAGGCGTTGGGTCCGGCAGGCAGCGCTAAGCTAGGATACCTGCGGTGAAATCGATTTCGAAAACGTCAGGACAAGCACATCGCGATGGCCGGCGTCCCCATCGACCGCGGCGCGCACGGGGCTTACCCCGTGCATGACACGGGTGTCGATCAGAAACAGCGAGTCGGCAGGTCTTGCCAGTTCGACGGTGTGTGAGCGTGCGGCCGTGTTGGCCGGCACGACACGCGTTACGCCTCCGGATATATTGTGACGCTCAATCAAGCTGATGAATACATAGTCCACGCCATCGCGATGGAGCCCCTCGGGCGTCGGCTTGCCAGGATCTCGCGCGGCAATGATTCGGAACTGATGGGCTTCGATGAGCCAGGTTTCGGCCAGATTCAAAGGCAAAGCGGATGTGCAGATCGACAAAAAGGCCTGCATGACCGGACCATCTGCAATGGATGGAACGATTGGCGAAAACCAGCGCTCGATCCCGCCATTGAGTTGGTTGAACTTTGTCGATTGCAGGTGCGGATGGGGACTATTCCGTGTCAGCGCGCCGCCAGCTCTGAGGGTGTAACTCGCATGGCGCCGATAGCGGTAGCGCCCGCCATCTGCCATAAAGCGGTCGCGGTCCAGATTGTCCCAACTTGCGGCGAACGTGGACCACGATCGGGGCGGACAGGCAAGCCAATCGAACATCTGGACGCCAGGAACCGAGCAGAATCCGGACTGCTCCAACTGTGGCGCTAAGTGGGATGAGACGATAGGAGCTTGGCGGAGCATGACGCGCTAACCTGTCGCGAGAAGAAGAAAGATGATGGCCGCAAGAGCCAGCATCTCAATGACGTTCAGCATCACCGTTCCGCCATGCCAGCGGGCGAAGCGTAATGATGCCGATTGATCGCCGGCCAGCATTTCATCGCGGGTGGTGTTGATGATCGGAATCGCGAAAGCCCGTACAGAGAGCATCGCAATGCCGCAAAGTGCTAACAACCCGCTTTCCATAGGCGTTGCTGCGAGCATCGCGGCGAAGAGTGCAAGACCGCCATTTGCAAGGAAATAGGCCGGAAAGATCGCACGGAGAAGCCGGCCGGCGTCGGCTTCGGGCAGGACGCGAAAGATCGTTGGCGCAATGACGGTGGAGAAGAAGATCATGGCGCCGAGCGAGGCGGCAGCAACGAGCGCGGCAAGCTCAGGCATGGTGAAAACCTTTCGTTTTCATGGCGTCATCCAGCGGCCAACCCAGTTATTCTGCTCCAATTGAAACGCAGCTCGGCGGTGACCCGATGACCCCAACTGGAGCCAATCGATGTCGGTCACGAAAACCTGAACGGCAGTGAAGTTTTGCTTGCCAGGGAGTGATCTGAGCGGCTCATCCGCGGCGTCGGAGCGCACCGTGCCCGGCGTGGCGGCCTGCTCATACTCTACCCGCATGGATTCGGGTAAACGATCCCAGATTGCGGCCACATCTGTCTCGCTCAGAGATTCGGCGCGGCCGAGCATGCGAACCTGAATGGCAGCGCGTCGATCCAGGAAATGAAGCGCGACACGGGGGGCCTCGACGATTTCGGCATATTTGGCCGAGCGCCTGTCTGTGTGAAAGTCCAACCGCCGTTGCCCCGGCGCACAGCCGCGCAGGACGACGGTGCGAGCCCTTGGCGTACCATCTGACGCCGAAGTCGCAACGGTGAACCAGCGCCAGTCAGCTTTGCGGTCGTGGCGTGCTCGCACAAGACGCGTCCAGATATCTGACAATACGGCTTCGGTTGACTGTTCATCAATCATGGAGATCGCCCGGCCGTTCGACGACAAGTCGAGCCTTAACCTGTGTGGGATTTGCCCGCCGTGGCCTTCGTAATGGAAGCCAATATGGTTTCTCTTGCCGGTAAGCCTGCCAGGCCGCTCCGAACGTCTGTTCAAAGCGCCGTTCCTTTGCTAACGGGCCGACGAGGCAGTAGGCCGTCATTACGCTCGCCAAAAGCAGTTGATCTGGCGTCCAGGTCGGCACCGTCCACGTGGTCAGCGCGAATGAGACGTAGATCGGCTGTCTCACGATCGCAAACAAACCGCTTGTTGGCATCGGTGGGAAGTGCGGTTTCACACCACGCAGCAGTGATGCCCAGCCAAGAAGGCCGCTTTGAACCTCCGCGCCGGCATCCCATGACGCCTTGATCAATAACAGCCAGCTTGTCGTGTAGAGCGCTGTCATCAGCCCCAGGCTCATGCCCGTGGCCTGCCACCAGACTGTGCCGCTTGGCGTCCAGAGAGTAAAAAGAAGCAGGAGTTGGAGCGAGGCGATGATCGCGTACGTCGTCGTCGCCAGTGACCGGCCAGTTTGATAGGGCGCGAGCCGTGCCAGCAGGGCGCGTCCTGATTTCGCAAGCAAGAAGGAGTGAACGATCGGGAACTGTAACAGCAGGATGAGATTGGCCAGCCAGTGCCAAGGAGCTGCGACCGATCCGAATGATCTCGACATGCCGAACCACATCGCGACAATCATGGCGATCACGGCCATTGCAAAAATGGTATGGCAGGCCGCTCCCCAGAGGAGCGCAATGATTACCTCGCGGCGTTGGCGCGACGGTTCGCGTGCCTCCGGTTCAGCTGCAAGCGTTGCCCGCAGCGGCTGGAAATTCTGGATCCAGTGCATGACCGCGCGCGCCGTTCTGGAACGCCACTTCTGTTGGTTGTCGTCAGGCGGCACGCGATCACCTCTGTTGCGTTGGCAGCGCAGCTTCGATTGCCGATGTCAGGCGTCTTGAACCGGGCGTGACTGTTGCCGGAAACGAGGCGACGAGGTGTCCGGTCCCATCGACGATATATTTATGGAAGTTCCAGCGCGGTGTCGCGGCGACCCCGAGTACACCAGCGGCCCATTGATAGAAGGCGTGGGCTTCGGGGCCGCGGACGCGGGTTTTCTCGGCAAGCGGAAAGGTGACGCCGAAGGCGCCGCGGCAGAAGTTTTGTATTTCCGCTTCGCTCTTGGGCTCTTGTCCGCCGAAGTCGTTCGATGGGATCGCAATGACGACCAGCCCACGGTTGCGATACGATTCCCAAACGTCTTGAAGCCCCTCGTACTGAGGTGTGAAGCCACACAGTGAAGCGGTATTGACGATCAACAGTGCCTTGCCGCGGAACTGCTCCAGCGGAAGCGGCGTTCCGTCAATTGCTGTCAGCGTGAAATCGTATGCCGATTGTGACTGCGCAGCACCCGGGAGCGACGCTGAACCGAGTAACATGGTTCCAATGACCGCAGCGGCCGTGGCCAGTCTGGTTTTCATGGTTCGATGATCTCCGCAGCGTTGGCGGGCTGGGCCAAGCGGGCCCCGCCCATGTACTGAACCAGCGTTGTTGGAACCCGGCCGAACGTGAGATCCAGGCGGCGATTGATGCCTCTCGGGCCGAGGCCGGCGAAACGGATAGCCTCAAACCCGCGTTGTGTGAGTTGGGCGTTTAGTTCGTGCGGTTTGATGAACAAGTCCGGGTCATGCGCACCCTTAGGCAACAAGCGGAGGATGTCCTCTGCCATGGTGACGACGAGCAGGCGAGCGAGCCAGTTCCGGTTGATCGTATCGAAAACGAACGTGCCGCCGGGCCGCAGCACGCGGGCAACTTCGTCGAGCGTCGCAGGCACGCTGTCGACATGTTCGAGGACATCGACGCAAACAACGACATCGACCGAATTGCTCTTAAGATCCAGATTTTCGCCAACGCCCCGGCGGAAATCGATATCGAGACCACGTTCCCTGGCATGATGCTCGCCGGCAGCGATTGCGCCCGCCGAAGGGTCGACCGCCACAACGCGTGCGCCGCGTTCCGCCAAGGCGACAGACATGAAGCCGCCGCCGCATCCCAAGTCGAGCACGTCGGTGTCGTGCCAGCCGGGGGCGAAGTTCTCGAAGTAGTTAAGGCGTGCGGGCACCATGTTGTGCAGGGTTCGCAACCAGCGCGTGGAGCCGTCCCACCATTGCGGTGCCCACGTGTCGTAAATTGTCAGGTCGTTCATTCGCGCCTCGCACTTGATCACTCACCTTTTTACGCGAGGCGTGCCGCAGCGGATGTGTGCAGCATGGACGGAGGGTTGCGCCGGGAAAATCGAGGGAAGCTGTCGGGATGTTTTCCGTCGAGGCCAAGCAACCGGTGTTGCCGGACCGCGACGACGGACGATCTATCACTTTCGAAGTGTCTGCGCCGAGCACGCGCGCGATATCCCACCCTCGATACCCCGTCTTGGTTTTGGATCACTTTCCGCATCCAAAATGTTTGTGATCGCTTGTTCACCATCCACAAGCGTGGACGGTTCGTTAATCCCATACTGTCGGCGTCAATTTTGAGAAGCGACCCATCGAGCCATCTCAGATGCCGCAGCGTAACCGGACGAAATGCCAATAAGGAGAAGATGACATGGGATTCTTGAAAGTACTCGCCGCCGCCGTCTTGATGATGTTGCCGCTCTCGGCCGCTCACGCCGGGGCCAAAGATATCGTCGACACCGCAGCTGGCGCGGGCAAGTTCAATACCTTGGTTGCGGCGGTGAAAGCGGCTGGGCTCGTCGACACGCTCAAGGGCAAGGGGCCATTCACCGTCTTTGCTCCGACCGATGAGGCCTTTGCCAAGTTGCCGAAGGGCACGGTCGAAGACCTGCTGAAGCCCGAGAACAAAGCCAAGCTCACGAAAATCCTGACATATCACGTCGTGCCGGGAAAGATCATGTCGAAAGACATCGCTGGCAAGAAGGCTGATGTGGCAACGGTCGAAGGCTCCAAACTTGCGGTCGATGCGACGGACGGGGTCAAGGTCGATGGCGCCACCGTTGTGACGGCGGACGTGGCTGCATCGAATGGTGTCATTCACATCATCGACACGGTCGTTATGCCGAAGTCGTAAACGTTAGCAGACTAGGGTGTGACACGCTCGGCCGGTTCTCCGGCCGAGCTTTTATTTGCTCAAGGTTCAGAGCGGCTTGTGCGGCATCAGATTTCGAGTGAGCGAGCAGGCATTGCAAGAAAACACTACAAGTATTGGCATTATCGGCGCGGGCATGGCGGGGTTGTCGTGCGCTCGGCGATTGGCCCACGCGGGTATTCAGCCAACCATCCTCGACAAAGGTCGTGGGCTTGGGGGGCGTTTGGCAACGCGGCGCACCGACAACGGGCTGCAATTCGATCACGGCGCGCAGTATGTGACGGGTAGAGATGCGTCGTTTCGTTCACTCCTTGCAGAAATGGAAGAGGCTGGTTGCTGCGGGCGGTGGACCGTTGAGGGTAAGGAGCGGGCGGTCGGTGCGCCCGGCATGAATACGATGGCAAAGCACCTGGCCCGAGGTCTCGAGATCCGGCAGCGTGCTGAGGTCAGCGGACTCCGACAGACTGCAAACGGTTGGGAAGTGTCGATTGCTGGCCAGAGAATGCATTTCGCACGACTCGTTGTGACCATCCCGGCGCCTCAGGTCGCCGCCCTGCTGGGTCAAACGCACGAACTTTCACAGCGAGTTTCTTGCGTGCGCATGTTGCCATGCCTGACATTGATGGCAGCTTTCGCATCCGGTGCGCCAGAGCCATTTGTAACACGGCGCGATCCAGACGATCCAATCGCATGGATTGCTCTCGACAGCTCCAAGCTCGGCCGGATGACCGAAGCCTGCTGGGTTGCGCAGG
>CAVOJD010000016.1:0-21631 GCA_963696075.1 uncultured Alphaproteobacteria bacterium
TGATGGAGTTGCCCCTGTCCGACCGGACACCCTGGCGTCATGATTGGGCGCGTCTGTGCTCGCGAGGCGAGCGCATCCTGAGCCCGGAATGTGGATGGATCTCGTTGTAATCCTCGATCCACCCGGCGATCAACGACAACGCGGTTTCAGCGTCAGGGAGCGGATGCACCCGGACATAGTCGCGCTTGAAGGTTTTCACGAAGGCTTCAGACAGGCCATTGCTTTCGGGGCTAGCGACGGGGGTGAAGCAAGGCGTCAGATTGAGCGCCTGCGCGAACGCACGGGTCGGTTTACCGGTGTAAGGGCTACCGTTGTCCGCAAGCCACTCGACGGGATGCGGCGCTCGGAGTTGTCCGAAGCGCGTCTCGACGGCCTCAAGCATCATATCGCGCACCATGTCGCCGGAGATGCCGCCGCCGGTCACCGCCCGCCAGGCGATGATCTCGCGGTCGTGCGCGTCTATGGCGAACACCACGCGGACGACCTCACCGTTCCAGCAGGTGAACTCGAACCCGTCGGAGCACCAGCGCACATCCGAGCGCATGACGATGACCTTGCCGTCATGCGTGCGCCCCGGTCTCTGAGCGGTATGGCGGGCGAGCAGGAGCCCATGCTGCTTCATAATCCTGTAGACGCGCTTGTGGTTGACGAGCGGTCTGTTTTCATTGGCGAACCGGCGGTTCAGCAACGCCGTGATGCGGCGGTAGCCGTAGGTCGGGCGCGTCGCCACCAGTTCCCGAATGTGCTGAAGCACCGCCGCGTCCTTCGCTTTGTAGGGCTTCGGACGCGGCTCGCCAGTCCCTCGCACACGGTCGTGGAGATTGGACCGGGCAACGCCGAGCGTCGTAGCGATGGTCTTCATCGGCCACCTCCCGTCCTGGGCGAGAGTACGACAGCAACGTCGGTTTTTTTGCCTGGGACTTGTCGAGCGCTTCTTTCAGAATCTCGACTTCCAGCGTCTTCCGCCCGAGCTGGCGTTCGAGTTCCCGGATACGCGCTTCGAGCTTCCTGACCTCGGATGCGCCGACGACGTCTTCGTCCGATCCCACGGCGGCGGTCCCCCCATCTGCCAACAGCTTGCGCCATCGAAACAGAAGATTGGCGGCAACGCCATGGCGGCGCGCGATCTCCGAAATGGATGCGTCTGACGCGTAGCTTTCCTCGATGATGCGCAGCTTCTGCTCGGTCGTCCATCGCCGCCGCCGCGCCGGCCCGGTGATGACTTCGATCCTCTGATACTCGTTCTCCGACATAAGCCTGTGCCTAGGAATAACCCTAAGCCCTCCTGCTTACGCCGGGTGTCCGGTCAGAACGGGGGCCAGTTCAGAGGCTCCACGCGAATGCAATCGATTGCTATCGAGAACAGGGTACGCAGAACACAGATGTCGCTCTGCTCAAACTGGATGTTCGAATACTGGTCCTGCCCGACGCGACGTCAGACAGGGTATCGATCGCAAATCGAACTTCCAACAAACCTGACCATCGCCAATGTCGGCAACTGGCCCATCGAACTTGTAGCCGGTCGAGCACATCGTGGCCGCTTTTGAGGGCAGTGCTGCCTAGACCGTCAGACAGCTGCCAATGGGAAATTTGACCCACTCCGGTCATCGCGAACGTACCCATTTTGCATCGCACGATAGGCGCTATATCCACTGGGAGCCGGCAGAATCGGTCGCTGTCTACTCGAATACAGCATTGCCGCAACTGACATCCTGCTCCACACCAGTGTGGACGCTGGTCATGGTGGTGCTTGAGGCCGGTTTGAATCGCTGAACGAGGTCGCGAAATGATGCGCCCTCGCACTCAAGGTCACGAGCTTGGTTGCACGGAGCCTGGCGATTGCGTAGATCTTGCAGCCCAACAAGCTAGGTGATGGGACCCGCAAAAAACGTCGGCATTCATGAGTTCAGCAAGCAGTGAAGGGGCAAGCGAGAAGCGCAGCCGACGCATGTGGGCGCGGCTAATCCCACTTGCAATAATGTACGGCGCGGTACTGGTTCTCGGCTTCTGGGGTGGCGAGAAATTGATCGCTTGGCTTGGCTACGAAGGCGACACGACCGGTCTTGTGATCAACTCAAAAGCGGTATGGATCGGGCTCGGGCTCTACACGGTCCTGCTCGCGATCCCGTTCGTCCCAGGTATCGAAATCAGCATGGCCATGCTGGCGGCCTTCGGCGCCTCGGTAGCCCTTCAGATATACGTCGCGACGATCATCGCCTTCATGACTGCATTTGCCATCGGCCGCTTGGTTCCAACAGGGCTGCTCTGCAGGGTGCTTGCGAAGTTCGGGCTCGTGGGCACCGAAAAGCTCGTCCAGCGCATGAACGGACTGAAGCAGCAGGAACGTCTTGAACTACTGGTCGAGAGCGCACCAGCGACCTGGGTGCCGACGTTGCTGAAATACCGCTACATCGCGATTGCACTGATGCTGAACCTCCCGGGCAACGCCCTGCTGGGCGGCGGTGGCGGCATCTCGCTGTTGGCCGGTATCAGCCGGCTGTTTTCCTGGAGCCACTTCTTCATCGCCGTCTGCGTCGCAGCATTGCCCGTCACAATACTTGGCATCACGCTTTCGAAGGTGTTTTAGACCGACCGCGGTCGAGGGCTCACAATGCCGGAACAGATCCAAGGCCCGCTCTCCAAACTGAGAGTTGTCGACCTCAGCCACATCATTGCATGACCATTCACGACCTATCAGCTGGCGCTGCCCTGCGCCGAAACCATTCGACTATAGCGGCACTGGTCGGGATTGGCCCGCATGTTCTGAACTCCGTCCGAGCGCATCGGGTCCGCTGTGAGGGGCATCTTCTGCCGTGATGTGCTCACCAGCAAGATGAAACCGATTGACCCCTTCCGGACATCGACGTCTCAACGGCCGCCCATCCCCTGCGGCTCTAATGCCAGCGCCTGTGCGCGTCATCCAGCGACCACTTCTCTTGCGGGCTTCAGGCGGCTTGGCGCAGCTTTTCGAGGTTCTCTCGTGTCGGCGCGCCATCAATCGTTTGGCCATTTGCGCGCTGCCAGTCTTCGAGGGCTCGGGCCGTCCTAGGGCCGAACTTGCCGTCGATCACCAAGTTCGCGCTTTGGACCAGGCGGTTGAGCAGCTTCTGCATTTCCTCGACCTCGGAAGAGTTGAGATCCAACGGAGCCTGTAGCTCCGGCTTGGTCACGCAGGGATAGCCGCTCAGCGTGCAACGCGTAAAGCCGCTCAGCGAGGCGGGCACGCATTCCTGGCGCTGGCATGCAGCCTCGCTCCATCGCGCAAACCGCTCACCGAAGCGGGCGACAATCTGGTCGCGCCAATGATTGCGCGCCGAGCGCATCGCCTAGAACGTGGTGGGTCGCTGGTTACCAGACGCGGAAACGAGATCACGTTTACAGCCTTCGGGTAGTTGCTGGGCAATATTAGGGAGGTCACACGCCACTTGGGCCCGCGACGCGGTGGCATGACCCTGCAGGACGGCGATGACGAGCCCCAGAACGGCAATACGTCCCGGCCCAAGCGAAGCGAAATTCATGTCGAATCCCCCAAGTGACGTTGGCGCAACTGTAATTTGACTAGGCTAATCCAAAGGGATTCGAATTGACGTGCGTCAACGATCCGTAGGCTGCCCTGCGCCTTTTCCACGCCCGGTTAATTCGTGCCCTCCGCCGGTCTCAGGAGGGCAAAGTTCATGGATGTTGGGATCCAGCAACCACGCTGTTTGATCGACGTTGCTCAGGTACGCATTCGACAATCGCGGAAACGGTCGGAGTCAGGTCCATTATTGTCGAGGCACAGGAATACTGCGATGGACGAGGATTAGGGGCCGGATTTCGATCTTATCTGCCCTTCATCGTGACCACGATGATCTAAATTTTCTCCCTGAGTGACTCGCCTCTGGACGTCACAAGGATCCGGTCGAGGAATAAGCGAGGGCCAAGCGGTCGCTATGCCGCGCCTCTACGGACGTCGTGATGATAAACATTGTCCATGCTGGCGCCATATCGTCATTCACTCGCTCTTGGGGCGAGCACCGTAAGTCCTTAGCGCCCCCGTCCAACAAGTGTCCTCGCCAAAACAGAAGGTCAGCGTTTTCGTTCGATCGGGCGGATATACGTTGAGACGGATGTTATCATTATTATCATCTTCCTTACTCCCACACGTCGGAAGGCTCTGATGCCCCGCTGTCTCAGAACATGTTGGTCGCACCACCTTGTATGCCAATGCGCCTGCCGCAGACGACATCAGAACGATCCCAGCGAATACGCACGTACACTTGATCATTACTCTGGCACTCCAACATTCAAGACCCCCACGCATTCTAACGTGCGTGATGTATAACTTCAATATTGTTATTTTACATATTGATATAGAACATTTTTCATTACCAACTTAAGTGACGCGCGCACACCTGACGACCTATTGAGACGAGATGCCGGACTGCGTTCAGGGCGCTGGTGTGAGGATTTACAGGCGAGAGGCGGTTCTAGAGGCGCAAGGTCGGGTCCGAGGTCTCGCCGACGGCCCGCAGCTAGTGCGTCTTTCCCCTCGCGCAGGGCTCAGCAATCAGCCTGACGAAGACATTGTCTGGGCCTAGTGTGGCCAGAGCGACGGTCTCTGCGATGTTGGTCAGTCGAGGAAAACGGGAGGCGGCTTTGCGCGCGGTGCCTTCAAACGCCAGGAAGGCCTCACGGGCGGCGGAGAAGCGTTGGCTCTCGGTAGCGTTTATCCTCGGCTGGATCGGGCTGCGCGATGACATCGTGGCATGACGGAACAGCGAAGGCGCCGACGCTCAGCATCAGGCTGTCCATCCCGGCCTCAAGGACGGCGGACACGTGCCGCCTTGCGGCTTACTGGCTGGCGGCCTTGAAACGAGGCTTGGCTTACGGCTCAGGGGATCGCGTAGCATTTGAACATGACCGAGCCCGACGGCGGAGCGCGTCATAACACTCGCCAGACAATGACCCGGCACTTGCCCGCCACGCAGCCGCTCGGCAACGACGCCACCAATCGCGCCTTTTCCACCCAACGCAACGTCCTTCAACTGGCACTCTCATGTCGTCGCGCGCCGGCCGCCTGCTCCGGCCCCACGCTCAGCTCGAGTGAGGTCCTTGCATTTCCTTCAGGACAGCCGCGATCCGGCGCCAGTCCTCCGCCTGCGCGGTGTCACCCTGCTTGTCGCACTTCTGGGCCTTCTGGGTGGCTTCGGCGATTGCCTTCAGGCCGTGGGCTTCCTTAAGTTGGCGAGCATAGACGTGAATGTCCGTTTCCTTCATTGGAACACTCCATGCGATTTTGATTCGGTACTCATTCGCACGCGACAGCCTATGGGCCGGTGCCAGCGTGTCATTGACGTCGATCAATGCCGACGGGAGCGTGAGGGCCGACGAGGCTATTCTTTAGTATGGAGCAATCGATTTCAGGCGGGTGCTCGGGGAGCGTTAGAATTGCAGGCAACTGCCGACACGACTGCAATTGCCGGTGCGCGCGGCAGCGCTTTCTGGTGGTGACGCCAGACCTTGGCACTTGGGACTCAAATTAGACAGATCCAATGATGATAGAGCTTTGCAACTAGTCTCATCTTGGCCCATCAGGCCATAGGGCAATCCCTGACGACTTCGTCAGATCCTAGCGGCCGCGTCGACACGGTCTCAGCGCCCAGTTAGGTCTCAGTTTACCAAATGGTCGACGTGACCCGTCGCGCCTAAGATCGCAGCAAGAAAAGCTACTTTTCTCCTTCGGTGCGTCCTATGCTCTTGACAACAAACCCATGTCAGAATGTTGCTCTGGTCTCGAAGCATCACTGATGGAGATCTCATGCTCTGTTTTGTTCGTCTGGTCCTCGCTTCGCTGACAATCTTTGGCGTTGCCATAACGATAGATGACCCGGCCCATGCGGCCGGAGACGCGCAGCGCGGTAAACAGATTGCAGAGACGTGGTGCGCGCAGTGCCATGACGTCGCGCCCGGCGGCGAGCGTTTTGACAATAATCTGCCAGCCACCTTTCAGGAAATCGCCGATACGCCGGGCATGGGTGAACTGGCGCTCAAGGTCTTCTTCCAGACACCCCATAGGCAAATGCCGGACTTCAGTCTAACAAACGACGTGCGCGATGACCTGATCGCATACATCACGAGCCTCAAGCGCTAGGTACGGTCCGAAGAGCGAAACCGCGATGCGGGGGCATGTTCAGATCAGGCTTAGGCCTCTGACTTATTCGCTTTCGGATTCCATCGCCCTTATTATGATGAGTATATGCCGCCGGGCTCTGATCGTGACGCCAACGGCTGCGTCTTTCGCACGTGAACCTGCTGACAATGGTTGTGTTTTGCAGCGACCAAGTCCGCCTTCCACTTGGTCGCAAACATGATGATACGGCCGGATGGCCTTGACCACCAGCGCATGTGGTTCTTGGCCTAGGCTCGGCGCACCTCAACTTTACGGCCGGCTTCGGGGATGGACTTAAGCTTGGCAATCCGAACCGTGAGGACGCCATCGCTGGAAGCCGCATCAATATTGCTCATGTCCGCATCCGGCGGTAGGCGGAAAGTGCGCTGGAAGGCGCCGAACTCGCGTTCCGAAAAGAAGTAAGATCTTCCGGATTCCGCGTGCTCGGCGTGTTTCTCGCCGCTTACGATCAGATTATTACCGCTGACCGAGACGTCGATGTCCTCGGCGTTGACGCCCGGAAGTTCGAGCGTGACCTCATAGGCGTCCTCGATGGTGGATGCATCGGAGGCCGGGGCGAACCAGTCGGCGAGTTTTTCGCGCAGCTTGCGGACCGGTTCGTAGGCTTGCGGCAACCAGCCGGCGGCATGTGATTTCTCAACCATCTTGCATTTCCCAAGTTTGTTTGGACAACCAATTCAGTCTGACAAAAATCCCAAGAAGTCCCAAAATCGGTGGTTCGACCTCATTGTCAGGGCTCCGTCGGGACAAGGTCCACTCGAAAGAAGCTCGCTCTCGCGGGCCGCCTCAGCATCAGTCATTGCGGCGTCATTCCCGGATTGGGTTGATGGGTTCGCGCGGAGAGCAGTGCAGGCGACGGTACAAAGCCTCAACCGGCATATCGTGCTCGGCAACTATGCTCAAGCCGTCTCTCCGATTGTGGGCAGCAGGACGGCCGCCCCGCTCAGTTCTCCATTCCGCAAGCGCGCCAGAGCAAGATTGGCCAGAGAAAGTGGCATCGTCTCGACGCTGACCTCTAAGGGGACGCGCGCTGCAAGCTGCATGAACTCAATTCCATCCTGGCGCGTTAGGTTGGCGACAGAACGGACGACACGCTCCCCCCAGATGAGATCATAGGGGAAGGCAGGGATATCGCTCATGTGGATCCCTCCAAGCACAAGCGTTCCCCCTTTCACGAGAGACTTGAGCGCAACCGGGACAAGCGCACCAACCGGGGCGAATATGATGCCCGCATCGATGTGTGACGGCGGCGCCTCGTCAGAGCCGCCCGCCCATTCGCAACCAAGAGAGTGCGCGAACTCTTGCGCCACCCGGTCGCCCGGGCGCGTGAAGGCGAACACCCGCTGGCCGTTATGGTGGGCGACTTGTGCCAGGATATGGGCAGCCGCTCCAAAACCATAGATCCCAAGTGTCTTCGCGGCCCCCGCCATCTTGAGGGACCGGTAGCCGATCAATCCCGCACAGAGCAGCGGCGCGGCATGAACGTCGTCATACTGGTCAGGGATCGGGAAGCAGAAGTGCGCGTCCGCTACTGCGTGGGTCGCGAACCCGCCATCGATCTGATAGCCGGTGAAGCCGGGTGCATCACACAGGTTCTCGCGGTCCGAACGGCAATATCCGCAACATCCGCACGTGTGGCCGAGCCACGGAATTCCGACGCGATCGCCTTGCCGGTAGCCATCGACGCCGTCACCCAACGCGCTGACCCGGCCGACGATTTCGTGACCCGGAATGATCGGTAGATTCGGTTCTGGGAGATCGCCATCGGCAACATGGAGGTCCGTGCGACAGACGGCGCAGGCACTGACCTCGACGAGAACCTGCCCTGGTCTCGGACGCGGCGTTTCGCGTTCGATCAATCTGAGCGGTCGCCCGACGGTTTCGAGCACCATCGCCTTCACGCGATATCTCCATTCGTGCAATCGTGTTGCTGAATGGCCGACAACGTGCACGCCACAGGTGGCTCGGGTCAATAGCTGCTCGCTTCAGCATTCCCACAGCCGAAAGACCCAATCAGGCACAAGGCGCTTCGGCACTTGTCGCATCTTAGAGATGTCTGCTGCTGTGCAGGTTTCTCGGACGCGGGAAGGTGCCAGCCGTGATGGTGGTTCGCTTGTTCGCGTCCGAGAAGCGCCAAGGCACGAAATCGCGGGATGTGGGCTCAGGTGGTGCCGCCGATATTATGGGGATTTGAGCCCGGCGCAGGCGCGGTTGCGGCTGGTTCGGGCGCGAGCCGGCGTTGCTGCGAGGCGGGTTCGATGACGGGACGTCGCATCGGGGACGGGCTTTTCGGCGTGTTGCGTGCGATCGGGAGTGATGAACCGCATAATACTTCGGCCGCCGGCCGAGCGCTGTTTCTGCCGGACGGTGCCGATCGGTTCCTTGAAGCGATGTTGTGACTGATGGGCGTCGCGTGATGCGTCATGAGCTGTCGATGCCTTCAACGGTTGGCTCGATCTTTGGCTCTGATCCGGCCTCGAACGTCTCGATGATGATCATGCGCCCCCCGCAACACGGGCATGGATGGGCAAGAGCGACGGGTTCATCGGATGACGCCGGCTCTTGCGTCTCGGTTTCACTTGCCGGTGCCGGCACGGCCAGCAGTTCTCTGGCCTTGGCGATATTGGCAGCACGGTTGCCATTGGCGAGCAAACCGTAGTGGCGGATGCGGTGAAAGCCTTTCGGCAGGACGTGGGAGAGAAAGCGGCGGATGAACTCGTGAGGTGTAAGCCGCATTGTCCTCCAGCGTTCAGCGTGGTCGGCGCGATAGTCCTTGTAACGAAACGCCACGTGATGGCGGTTTGCCGAGACGAGGCGTCGGTTGGAGATGGCGATCCGGTGCGTGTAGCGCGAGAGATAGTTGAGGACGGCCTCCGGCCCGCCGAAGGGCCGCTTGGCATAGACTATCCACTCGGCCTTGTGCAGCGGTGCTAAGAAGCGGGTGAACGCGCGCGGATCGGCGAGACCGGCACAATCGCCGTAGAAGTCGAGCCGGCCATCGTCATGTGCCTTTGCGAGCATCTCAAGGAACAGGCGTCGGAACAGCCGCGAGAGGACGCGCACCGATATCAGGAAGTTCGGCCGGCAGGAGATCCAACGATCGCCGTCCAGTGAGATGCCGCCGCCGGGCACGATCATGTGGACGTGCGGATGATGCGTCATGGCACTGCCCCAGGTGTGCAGTACCGAAGTAATGGCGATCTTCGCACCGAGATGCTTGGGATCGGCGGCGATGGTCAGCATGGCTTGCGAGCTTGCCTTGAACAGCAACCCGTACACGACGCGCTTGTTGTGGAAGGCGATATCGGCGATCGGGCCGGGAAGGGTGAAGACGACGTGGAAGTAGTTGACCGGAAGCAGTTCGGCCCGGCGCTCTTCCAGCCAGTCCCGCGAGGCCGCTGCCTGACACTTCGGACAGTGGCGATTACGGTATGCTGGCAGGCGTCGTTCTCACAACGCGCAACATGGCCCCCGAGCGCTGCCGTGCGACACCGCTCGATCGCCGACATGACCTTCAACTGGTCCAGCGAGACGTGCCCGCGGTTGGCCTCACGCCAGGCGGGACCATGGTCGCGGAAGATATCCGCAACCTCCAACGATGGCCGGGACATGGCGCGGGCGCGCTACGGCGACCGCTTCTCTCTGCGCCTCTCACTCAGATCGTCGAGCGGGCTTCGGATGCTAGAGATCATACCGGTGGCCACAAACGCATAGCGTGCCGTCGTCTCCAGCTTGTCGTGGCCGAGCAGCGCCTGGATCTTGCGGATATCGACGCCCGCCTCCAGCAGATGCGTCGCAAACGAGTGGCGCAGTGTGTGCAGCGTCACCGGCTTCTTGATGCCGGCGGCTTCGGCCGTCTCGTGGAATAGCCGGGAGAACTGGCGCGTTGTGATATGCAGGCCTTTGCGCCGGCCCGGAAACAGCCATCGCTCTACGGCCGGCACGCCCAGATCGTGCTTGTTGGACCGCTCCGGCCACCACCGACGCAGCAGCGCGTGCGCATCGGCCGGCAACATGACATGGCGGTCCTTGCGCCCCTTGGCCTGGACGACCCGGATGATCCTTTGGTCGCGATCGATGTCGCCGGCTTTGAGGCGAACCACCTCACCGGCTCTCAGCCCGCAGCCATAGGCCAAGGTGAGCATCACGCGCGCCTGCAGCGAGACCGCCATGGCAAGCAGCCGCTCGATCTCCTGGCGGCTCATGACCACAGGCACCTTCTGCGGTTCCTTGAGGTGATAGATCTCGGCAGCCAGATCGTGCCGGCGCAGCGTCACCTTGAGCAGGAACTTGAGGCCAGTCATGATCCGGTTGCGGTTGGGAATGCTGGCACCGCTCTCGATCAGGTGCAGCTGGAACGCCTTGACCTCATCGGCTGTCGCTGTGTCCGGCGAGCGTCCGAGAAACGCGGCAAACCGCTTGCAGCTATGGATATGGCTGCGTTGCGTGTGCGGGTTCAGATTACGAGCCGCCATATCGGCGATCATACGCTGGCGCAGCGGGGTGCCGGTGGCCTTCAAAATACTCATGGGAGGTTCCTCTCCTGACGGGTTGATGGAACCTCGAAGTGTTCAGCTTGAAACGCGCACCCTTCTTGCAGCCTGCTCAATCGGTAAACGGCGGGCACGTAGCTCGCGCCCCGCAACACCTATCGCGCCAGCGATTTAGTGCATTGGCCCGAAGGAACTCGTGACGAGTTGGGCAGAGCGCTTCCGCTCTACCCAGGGACATCAGACCTCAACTTGCTGGGCAATTTCAAGAGCGTCGTCAACTTCGATGCCCAGATACCGCACCGTGCTCTCGATCTTCATATGTCCAAGCAGCAGTTGAACCGCACGGAGGTTGCCGGTGCGCTTGTAGATCAGGGTCGCCTTCGTGCGGCGGATCGAATGCGTGCCGTACACGGTCGGATCGAGCCCCACCGCCGTCAGCCACTGGCCCAATAATCGAGCGTATTGTCGGGTCGTGAGGTGCGTGTCGTCGCCACCTCTTCCAGGAAAAAGATACTGGCCCGGCGCACGCTGGCTCTTGTTGAGGTAACCGTCGACAGCTTCTCTAGTCTGTTCCGTCAGTTCGAACTTCACGGGCCTGCCGGTCTTGCGCTGGCGAACAATAGCGCGATCGACCGCGTACCCGCGAGGGGCGACGTCCTCGACGCGGATTGCGACGACGTCGCAACCGCGCAACTTGCTGTCGATGGCAAGATTGAAGAGGGCCAGATCCCGGTGGTCGCGCTCCAGTTGGAGCTTGGTGCGGATGGCCCAAACGTGCTTCGGTCTGAGCGGTGGCTTCGCGCCAATAAGCTTGCCTTTGTTCCAGGGCTCGCGACCCACATTCGGATACGTAGCGCTTGGTCTGTCGGTCATGGTTTTCTCCATCTTTTCAGGGAGAGACCACGTTGAGCGCCGATGACCGGTTGCGGACTGCAGCTGCTGTGACAGGGTGAATGATCAAATTGCAGAGCGACGTGCATGACCCAAAGCGGTTATGCTTTGAAGTCTCGGGCCATCCGGCCACATCGACGATCACGTCTTGATTCACGTCAATGCCTGACGCGCTTGTGTGTGGTTTCGTTCCGACATGGGAGTTCGTTCAATGCGACAGTGTCACGCGCGAACGATACATGCGACATTTCGCGAACGCGTGACTGAAGGTGCCGACGCCCCAGCCTACCATTGGTTTGATGCTGAAGCATCGGGCTGGACAACTTTGAACTGGCGCGAAGTAGCGTGTCTTGTCGATGACTACGCGAGGGCGATCACGCGCGTGGGCCTCGAACCGGGCGCACGAGTAGCCCTTCTGTTAGCCAACGGTCCGGGCTGGATTGCCTTTGATGTCGCGACGATGTCCTGCGGGCTGGTCACGGTGCCTCTGTACCTTCAAGACAGTGCGGAAAACTGGGCTGCCATCATTTCGAAAGCCAGATGCCGCCTCGTCCTGGTCGACACTCATAGTCGTTGGACCGCACTGTCCCGTGTTCTGCCAGAGGACAATGAAAGTCTTTATGTCTGGATCAAGCAGACGAGTAAGTCCGCGACCAGCACGACAAACTCGAGCAAGGGAGTCTCGATCGAGACCTTAGCCTCGGCCGTTACTGCGGGGCGTGGCGTTGACCTCCCGGTCGATAGGTCGAAGGCCGATGATCTGGCGACAATCATTTTTACGTCGGGCACCACGGCAAGCCCTAAGGGCGTGATGTTGTCACACCATGCAATTCTCTGGAACGCCGCCGCAGTAACCCGTTTCATCTCGATCGAACCGGACGACGTTTTTCTTTCCGTGCTCCCGTTGGCGCATGCCTTCGAGCGCACGCTTGGTTGCTATCTGCCAATGATGGCCGGCGCGAGCGTCGCCTACGCGCGCGCGCCGCAAACGCTTGCCGAAGATTTCAAGACCGTGCGCCCGACGGTGTTCCTCGGAGTGCCGCGGATCTATGAACGAATTGCAGCACGTATCCGACGCAAGGCGGGTGATGCGACCTGGAAGCGATGGCTTCTCGAGACAGCCGCCAGGATCGGTTGGGCTCGGTTTCAAGCAGAAAGAGGGCGCGCGCCGAGGCCTTCAATGCTTAAACGCCTAGCGCATCGCTTGTTGGACGCGTTCGTTGCCCGGCGGGTACGCGCCGTGCTCGGCGGCAGGCTTCGCGTCGCCGTCAGCGGTGGAGCGCCGCTGCCCCCCGACGTCTCCCATTTCCTGTGCGCTATGGGCGTGCCGCTGGTTGAAGGTTATGGGCTGACGGAGGCGGCCCCAGTCGTAACGGCAACCACCATTGAGGACAGTCTCCCCGGTTCCGTTGGGCGACCACTCCATGGAATTGAAGTGAGACTGGGCGAGAATGACGAACTCCTCGTGAAGACGCCATCCAGGATGATCGGATATTGGCAAGACGCCAGAACAACAAGTGAGGCCTTCGATGACGGTTGGCTTCGGACCGGCGACACCGCTCGCATCGACGACGGGCGCGTTTTCATTTCGGGGCGGCTCAAAGACCTGCTGGTTCTGTCGACCGGAGAAAAGGTTCCGGCCTCGGCCGTCGAGGCTGTGGTCGGCGCAGACCCCTTGTTCGCTCAGGCCTGCGTGGTCGGCAACGGCCGGCCGTGCCTCTTGGCAATCGTCATACTGGAGACGGTGGCATGGGAGAGACTTGCCGCCGAACATAACGTGGACCCTGCGCTTCCCGGCAATGAGGCAGCACGGCGCATCGTCCTTGCGCGCATACATCGAATGACGGCGCACCTTCCCGTTCCGGCGCGAATTCGCGCCGTGGTTGTCGACGCCGAAACTTGGACAACGGAAAACGGGCTTCTAACGCCGACACTGAAGGTCAGACGTGATGCGGTGGCCAAAAGGTACGCACGCGAGATCGATGATCTCTACCGCGCGCTCGAGGTGGCAAGCCGGGAGGGTGGCGCGCGATGAATGATACGTCACGTGCAGGAGAAAACGCGCCACAAGGCACAGTCTCTACCGAGGCCTCGACAGGTCGTGAGGCCGTCGCTGCCCAGACGCTTGCCATTGTCGACAAATTGGCAACGGAGCTGCGCGGGGAACAAGGACGATCCGTCTTGGCGCAATTGGACAGCAACCTCGATCGTGACTTGGGGTTCGATAGTCTCGGCCGCGCCGAACTGATCCTGCGCCTCGACCGCGCCTTCCGCGTTCGCCTTCCCGACCGGCTGATCAATGACGCCGTCACGCCACGGGATCTCGTCGAGGCCATTGGAACCTCGGCCTCTTTCACGCACGGTGACCACACGACGTCCCATCGCGTGAGGGCCAATCTCGAGGCGATTTCAGAGCCATCGACGGCTCGGACTTTCGTCGAAGTCCTCTCCTATCATGGCAAGGCGCACCGTGATCGCCCCCACGTAGGCTTGTGGCTGGGAGACCGGCTGGGGGAAGAACTGAGTTACGGCCACCTGCATCATGATGCCTTGCGCGTTGCGCGGGGCATAGAGGAAGCCGGCGCGAAGCCCGGGGAGCGAATTGCGATCATGCTGCCTACTGGGCTCGGTTTTTTCCGAACCTTTTTTGGCATCCTTTACGCGGGCTGTATCCCGGTGCCGATCTACCCGCCATTTCGGCGGGCTCAAGTCGAGGACCATCTACGTCGCCAAGCCGGTATTCTCGAAAACGCCGAGGCGGCGCTACTGGTTACGGAGAGTGAGATACGCCAGGTCGGCAAGCTTTTAATGGGACTTGTCCCGTCCATGCGCGACGTGCTCAACGATGTGTCGCTTATGGATCATCATCCGATAGATCGCCCAAAACCGGCGGAGCCAGCAGATATCGCGCTGATCCAGTACACTTCCGGAAGTACGGGGGACCCGAAAGGTGTGGTGCTCACGCATGCCAACTTGCTGGCAAACATTCGCGCCATGGGGACGGCGCTCGAGGCGACATCGAAAGACGTTTTCGTCAGTTGGCTTCCCCTGTATCACGATATGGGTCTGATTGGCGCCTGGCTCGGCAGCCTCTATTTCGGCGCGCGGGCCGTCATCATGTCGCCACTGACCTTCTTGGCCGATCCAGTACGCTGGCTGCGCGCCATTGCACGCGAGGGCGGCACGCTTTCCGCTGCGCCGAACTTCGCATTCGAACTCTGCCTCAAGAATATTCGTGACGAAGACATGGAGGGGGTCGATCTTTCGCGGCTCCGCGCCGTCGTCAACGGCGCGGAGCCGGTAAGCCCGATAACGGTCCGAAACTTTACGAGACAATTCTCGCGCTTCGGGTTCCACCCGGAAGCGCTTGCGCCCGTCTACGGTCTTGCGGAATGTTCGGTTGGCTTAGCATTCCCACCACTGGGCCGGCGCCCCCCAATCGACCGGGTGGAGCGGGCCGCGCTGACCGACCGTGGGGTTGCGATCCCCGCACGCGAAGATGACGCGACGTCGATGGAGTTCGTTGCCTGCGGGCGGCCACTCACCGACCACCAGATCCGCATCGTCGACGACCTCGGCATTGAGGTGCCGGAGCGCCACCAGGGGCGGCTGCAGTTCAAGGGGCCATCGGCGACCCGGGGCTATTTCCGCGACAAGGCAAAAACAGAGGCTCTCTTCGACGGTGCATGGCTTGAGAGCGGCGACCTGGCCTATATTGCCGACGGAGATGTCTATCTAACAGGTCGCGTCAAGGACATCATCATACGCGGAGGCCGCAACATCTATCCCCACGAAATCGAGGACGTCATCGGACGGCTGGATGGCGTACGCAAGGGCTGCGTTGCAGCGTTTGCGTGCCCGGATCCGCATACGGGCAGCGAACGGCTCATCGTGCTCGCGGAGACCCGTTTGAACGATGCTGCTGCACGCACCTCCCTGATGGAAACGATCCGTGACGTCACAATCCAAATAATCGGCCTGCCACCCGACCAAATCGTGCTCGCGCCGCCACATGCGGTGCCCAAGACGTCGAGCGGCAAGATTCGGCGCTCCGCGGCTAAGGCCCTGTTCGAGGCCGATGCCCTGGGTGCGTCGCCACACGACCTGCGGTGGCAGTTGGCTCGCCTTCAGCTTTCCGGCATCGCCAACCGTTGGCATAGAACCTTCACCAAGGCGTCGGCGCTCAGCTATGCTGCTTACTGGTGGCTCGTCCTGTCATTGATTGCCGTTGTCGTATGGCCGACTGTCGTCGCGCTTCCCCGTCGATCATGGCGCCATGCCGTGATTGGCAGAGCAACGCGCATATGGTTTTGGCTTACGGGGATCCGCTTAAGCATCAATGGTGACGTGGCAAACCTGCCAGAACGCGTCGTTATCGTCGCCAACCACTCAAGCTTTCTCGACGGTGCTGTCCTGTCGGCGGCGATCCCCGGCGAGTTGACGTTCGTTGCCAAGCATGAATTTTCCGAAACCTTCTGGGCAGGGACGTTCCTGCGCCGGCTCGGCACGGTTTTCGTGAAGCGCGTGGACCGTGCCGCCGGCCTCCAGGGTAGAGATGAACTCATCAGTGCCGTGAAGCACGGGGAACGGCTTGTCGTGTTTCCCGAAGGCACGCTCTTGCGTCGGCCCGGCATTCTGAGCTTCCGGCTTGGCGCATTCGCCGCCGCGACCGCCGCCTCTGCTGCTGTGGTGCCGGTCGCCATTCACGGCACACGCGACGTATTGCGAGGCGAACAGTGGTTCCCGAGGCGTGGTGCGATCGCCGTTGACGTTGGCGCTCCAATTGCCGCATCCGGATCTGGTTTTGAGGCGGAACTCAAGCTGCGTGATGCGGCCCGCACCTGGATACTTAAACACGTGATCGAGCCCGATCTTGCAACCGATACGGTCGATCTCGCCGCGATGGGCCAGCTCTAGCAGGCTGAAGAGCCAGAGAGCATGATGAGCTGCACGACTGTGTTTCGATCAGCCGATATTTCTGAATGCCTAGCAATTGCTCGACGTTGCAGCATCCAAGCATCTAATCTGTACTGGTGCATGCGAGGCTTTGGGCGATAAGAACTCCGGGCTGCGGCTCCCCCGCCGACGCTTTCGGTAGTTTCAGAAAGCGATCTTGTCGGCAATAGCGGCTATGCCTGCTTTTGCGCATGCGTCGTCCTCTGTACCAGACGGGGCACCCGACACGCCAATAGAGCCAACCATGTCACCGTCTCCTGCCACGATCGGTACGCCACCACCCAATGGCAGTGCACGCGTCACGCCTCTGATAGCCCAAGCTTCACCCTTTTCCGTCAGCTTTGAAAGTTCTAGCGTATCGGTTCGAAAACTCACAGCGGTCCAAGCTTTCCGAT
This sequence comes from uncultured Alphaproteobacteria bacterium, assembly GCA_963696075.1. Lineage (GTDB taxonomy): Bacteria > Pseudomonadota > Alphaproteobacteria > Rhizobiales > Hyphomicrobiaceae > CAJQQK01. The sequence goes on from CAVOJD010000016.1 coordinate 16,908, forward strand.
AGGCTGTATCGGGCGTATGCGGACCTGCAAGTTGATCACGCAGCGTGGCCTGCAATAGACCGAAGCGGTCTGTGACACTTACTGCTACTTGGAAGCCCTTGTTCCGACAATCCAGCATGGCAGCGTTCGCGGCTTCAAGCGCAAGCTCGGGTTTGAGAACCCTGAACGTCTTGAAGTTTGCCTCCTCCGCGGATGCGGCCGCTGGAACGAACATAAAAGCGATCAGGCTGATGGTGCAAAGCAGTTTGTTTTTCACTGTTCGATGCCTCCGGTATACCTTACGAGCACCAACGCTCAGCCCCAAGAAATCACGCAACTCAAATTGCCGACATTGAGCCACGTCAAAATCGGCGAAGAAATCCCTGTCCGGCGCATTTCTCAAATGGCTCGGACGCCGACTTCACTCATCGCCTAGAGACCATCCGCAGTTAGGGGTGAGGCAGTCGCGGTGCAGAGGTGCACCTGAAGCTCACTGATGTGAAGGGCTTCAGATGCTGGCCCGTGGCGAGGCCGGCAAGCATTGAACCGGCGACGATCACCTAGTCCGTCCCCCGTTATCACCGCCGAGGTCGACTAGCCTTTATACCGGACGTACAGCAACTACTCTTGCGTGGCGGCGGCACGGCGTTTTTTAAGAAGCAATACGGCCGATCCGAGAGCACGCCCGGGCGAACGTGTGTCCACGCTCGGCAGCGGATGTCGAGGTGGCAGGCGCGGCGGCAGGCCTCAGGCGATACGTATGCCTGCTTGTCGTCCTCTATGTCGTAGCCAGGGCGATCCGTCATGGGTTCCATTGCGCCCGGAATCCCAAAGTCGCGACGGCGGAAATAGAACTGGTCGGTAAGTGACGAATTCTCCCATGGGACCTGCGACGCATCCGTTTGGCGAATGACATCCTTACGGACTTCCACGAAAACAGTTGCGATATCGAGGTCCTGGCGGTTGATAAATTTCAAGAGCGCTGCAGTGTAGGGCGAGTTCCGACCCACCCCGTCGAGAGCAACGTTATCTGGCTGGGTTGAAAAGGAGATGATGGTGTTGGCACGTCCCGCACCAATCTTGGCAAGGCCGGGTGTTAAGCGAACCGGCGCACTGCCGCCGGCCGATCGCGCGACGGTGTCGGCGTAGTTCGCGCGCAAGGGATTGTCACGGCACGCGTCGAGAATGATAATATTGCGCTTCTTTGCAACCTGAAGAAATGCCTGCACGAAGTCGAAGGGCACCGTCTCGTCGTCGAGGCTTGTGGCCTTGTCAAGGCGGGCGTCAATAGGAATGAGGTAGTTGCGGCCATCGACCTGCATACCGTGGCCAGCATAGAAAAAGAGAGCCGTGTCGGCGTTCTGTGCAACGCTCGAAAACTCTCGAACCTTTTCTTCCATCCCCTTCTTGGTGAGATCGAAACCGGCGACGACGGTGAAGCCAAGAATTTCCAAAGATGCCGCGATGTCAGTTGCATCATTACGCGGGTTCTTCAGTTTGGGTGTGTTGCGGTAGTCCGAATTGCCAATGACAAGAGCGGCCCGATCAACGGCCGCGGCCGGGTTGGTGAACATGACTGCGAGAAGCGCGCAGAGGCTTCGTTTGAAGAGGAATGCCCAATAAGCCTTCATGCTGCGTCACTCCCCTGTGGCGTCTCACGCGATAACGTCTTCGCATTCTATAAAGGCCAGCGGGAGCGGTCGAGCACTCGCGGCACCAGTTGGCCACTTGATGGATTGGAATGAGCTATGGCTGAATCTTGGTGACGGCATGCCGGATTAGGCGGCGGCGATTTTGGCTTGGAGATCGTCGGGAGATCGTCGGTCGCGACAACCTCAAGCCCGTCTGCAAACTTCACACCTTGAATGATCTTTGGCAACTGCTGCGGACCATTGAGACGACGCCAGGTTTTCTGCGCGCCCTCGACACGAGCCTTTCGTGCGAATCGTACGGTGCCGCACGGTTGCGAACGTACTTTCGATCGGGTTTGTGGTGCGCAGATGGATCCAATGCTCGGCCGGGAAGTCGTAGAAGGCGAGTAGGGACACGCGATCCTTGGCGAGGCAGGCGGCGGCCTTCTCGTACTTTAGAGTGTAGGTTTCGATGAAGGCGTCGAACGCGGCCTCAGCATCAGTTTTGGTCTCCGCCATCCAGATCTCCTGCAATGAACGTTTGGCTTTCGGTCCAAGTTTCCTCGGCAGCTTGTTCAGAATGTTGGCGGTCTTATGAACCCAGCAGCGCTGCTCTTGGCATCTCGGCCAGACTTCACCGAGCGCCTTCCAGAACCCGAGCGCACCATCGGCAACGGCAATCTTCGGGGCTATGCTCAGGCCGCGCCGTTTCAGGTCGAGCAGAAGTTCCCGCCAGTCATGCGCACTTTCCCGCGCACCGTCCGTAAAACCGATAAGCTCTTTCCTGCCCTCCGGCGTCGCGCCGATGATGACCAGAATGCATTGCTTCTCGTCTTCAAGACGCGCCTGCAAGTGAATGCCGTCCGCCCAGACGTAGACGTAGTTGCGCGCAGACAGATCGCGCGCCTGCCAACGGGTGTGCTCGTCGCTCCAATCCTGCTTCAATCGCGCAATGGTCGAAGCCGACAGGCCGGGTGCATCCTGACCGAGCAGGGCGCTGAGCGCTTCGGCGAAGTCACCGGTCGAAATGCCTTTGAGATAGAGGATCGGCAGCAGGACATTGAGGCTCCTGCTGCGCCGGGCATAGGGTGGCAGGATTGCCGGCGTGAACCGGATGCGGCTCGAATCATTGCCGTCTGTTGCTCGGTCGCGGACACGCGGCTGGCGCACGGCAACCGGTCCGATGCCCGTCATGATCTCGCGTTCGGGCAGATGGCCATGGCGAACAATGCGCTGATGGCCGTCCTGTGTTTTGAGATCGGCATGTTTGGCGGTGAAGGCTGCAACTTCCGCTTCGACGGCCTGGGCAAGCAGCGTTCGCGCACCATCGCGCAGGATATCGGTGAGAAGATCGGAAAAGGTTCCTGGTTGAACCAGCTTGGTGACGTTATTCTGGGACACGACATATCGCTCCTTTGGTGGAGAAGTGAGGTCGTCAAGCAACCTCATGATATGCCGCCTTCATTGATTCACGCCGTCACCAACTTTTGCGCATAGCTCCGCATGTGATCATGATGGAACTCAAGTAGAGGCCGAATGAGGTTCTGCACGTGGTATGCAGCCCGTATCCGGTCAACCGTTAGCCGGTTGCCGGCTTATAGCTGGCCTTCAACGCCTGTCCTTTAATCATTGCGGCTTGCGCCTCGCTCGATGTCAGAAGCTTGGTCGTCGCGCCGCCGGCAAGTGCGCCGGAAGCCCCCAACACGAGTGCGCAGGCAGCCATCGCAGTGTCGTCGGGAAACTCTAGAACGGCCACAACATCTTCATGGCCGAAACAGAAGAAGAAGCTGTGCATTTTACCGCCAGCCGCTTCTACGAGAACTCGCGCCGCAGCCTCTCGATCCTGCGGTTTGTCAACCATTGCTTTGATGGCGTCGGTCGAATACCGACCTTGGAAAAGGTAGTAGGCCATTTGAACTCACTCCTTCTTCTTGCTGCAGATCGTAATGGTACGAGACTTCGGGTTACACGCCGTAACTCATCGGCATACTCACCGTTTCGTCGGCGACGGATTTCACGCCGTCTATGCCTCGGACCTGTTCTAGATGTCTCCGGTAATCGCTCTTTGATGACACGACACCCTGGATCGTGACGTGACCATGCTCGGCGGTGACGCGAAGCCCGCTGCCCACCGGAGACTCGGAGAACTCGGCATCCAACGCTGTCGTGACCCTGGCAGCGATCAGCTTATCGAAAAGCTGCGATCGCGAGGCATCGGTCGCGTCGTACGCACCGCTTTCCAATAACTGACGGAGCAGGCTGGTCGCGGCATCGATCGAGACGTGCCCTGTGTTGATCGCAATGTCGTAGCCCGTCGGATCACGCCAGTCGGCTTGAAATTGGCGTTGAATGACCCGCTCATGGGCATCGTCGTTGCGTTCGATCTCCCGCTCGACTGCTCTTGTGTCGTCAATGGCTAGACGTCGTCTCATCTCGTCAACACGAGCCGGCATCGGCGCACAGATCCGTACGCAAAGCACATGGGAGACGTCCCGCAGGAGCTGCGCAGCACCCCAGCCCCGGATCAGTATATTGCCGCGCATTGCGAGTTCGAGAATCTCCTCGCTCGAAAACCGTGAGAGTCGTTTCGAGTTCGATTTGCCACCGCTCCCAGAGCGACGCCTCACCTTCGAGGAAACGATGAACGGCGCTTGCCTGTAAATGCAGCCGGTCAGCGAGATGGTTCTCAACGAGTTCGTGGTGGACGACCTCAATCCCAAGCTCATTCGCCAGCTTTGCAGCGACGTCCTTGCCTCGTGTTCCCATTTCTCGGGTCATAGCAATCACGCTCATGGTTCTTCTCCCATGTAATGCGCGATCGCTCGGAGCGCTGAATTACTCGATCATCAGCCGGCAGGCGTTCGCGCTCAAGCTCGAATTCTGCGGCAGGTTCGTTGAGGCGGCAAGCATTTTCCTGAGGCAACAGCCCATCCACCATCTCAACTGTCGAGTGAGATCTTTGCATCATCTTGAAACCGGAGGCATTACCCGATCAGTGCCGATATAAACTCTTCTCATCTTGGCCCTTGTTCCCATAGGCCGCTGACTGACGGCTTCGTCCGGTGCTGAAGGTCGAGCCGACACGGTCCCGACGCTGGGCAAGGTCTCTGGTTG
>CAVOJD010000017.1:0-11836 GCA_963696075.1 uncultured Alphaproteobacteria bacterium
ACCCTTTCAAGACCGTGACCTCGACGACGAGGCGAAGGGGTTCATTGTCGGCTGCGCACAGTGTCTAGCTCCCTGCATCTGGGCCACTCAGCTGCGATTTCTCTAATATCGTTGAGCTTGCCCTACGTCCGCTCAAGCTTGTGGAGCACTATCGCAACGATGAAGAGCGCGGCCGCGGCGGCCAAACCTGAGATCAGCATCTGAGATCAGCATCTGAGAATCAAAGTTCTTTGCGGCAATTCCGGCAAAGCCCCAAGCCACGCCGGCACCGTAGGGCCAGTGGCCGAGGCTGATCTGGTGGACTGCTGCAAAGCCCGTCGCCAGTGCCAACGCAACGATGGCCGCGGTCACTTCCGAGACGACGCCGTATCCGGCGAGAAGCAAGCCAATCGATACAAACGAGGCGGCCGTCAACCAGCCAGCATAAAGTGCGACCGGCCATTGGGACTGCCAAGCCGGACGAGCGCCCGCCATCTGAAAGAGCGCTAAGAGCCCACTCAAGAGCATCACCCAGATCAGTACCGTTGCCCAGACGGGAGAGAGCAGCGCGACGGGCAGCCAGCTTGCACCGATCGCGAGCGATACAGTCAAAGCGATACGGCCTTTTTGCCAGGCGTCGTCGTAGCGATGTCCGGCCAATCCAAAGAGGGCATGAGCGATTAACCCAATGTAGATGAGGCCCCAGATCGAGAAGGCCCAACCAGCCGGTTGCACTGGCGGGTCGTCCTGCGGCATCGGGTAAAGGTTCGGGTCGAAGCCGCCGAACTCGGGCGACAAGAAGGGCGTAATTGCGAACGCCAGAGCGGCAATGAGAACGAGGATGGCTTTCATTGGGCGAATGCTCTCGTATTCATCATATCGCTCACACTATCGCGCCGGTCCACCGGCCCAGCGCGCGCGTCCCTCTGGCGTCGTAGCGCGCCGATAATGACGCAGAGGCCGACCGCTGTACCGAAGCTTTGTCGCCATCTGGCATCATGCTCGGCGCGCCTTCTGGGATTTCGGCCTCAAGCGGCCATGGTCTTCCTCTCACGTCCCTAGCCTCTCAGCCAAACGCTTTCGTCGTTCGATCCGTCGATTGCCCGTTTTCACCCGCACCCTGCCTCTGTTTGCAACGCTGCCGAACGACGTAGGATGCCCCAGCGCTGGCCGCTCCGGCACCGGAAAGGCAAACGTCATCGCCAGCGCATCGCCACTATCAGGTGATGGCAGACCGCGCTTCTTCATGTCGGCCTTCTTCTCCAATTGCACCAGGTTCGACGCATCGTAGCTGAACAGCGGCGAGACCAGGTCATCGATCAGCCGCTGGTCATTCGGTATCCGGCCCCGCGTGCGCAGCCATTCCCGCATCCGGCCCCACATCTCAGCCCTGAGGTTGGCGTAGCGATCAGCCTGCATCGCCCGTGTGCCCGCACTGACGTCGACCACCCGATAGCCTTGCTGGCGCAGGCGATCCACCACACCACCACCGACGCCTACACCGTCGACAAACACCTGCTGCGGCGCCCAGTGCAGGATCTCCGTGATCACATGGCCGACAAGCTGCATCGTATCGACCCGCAGTCGCCGGATGTCCGCGACCGTATCGCCGCGCCGGATGACGATGCTCGACCGATCATCACCGAAGCGAGCCACATCCACCCCCATCACGAGCGGCGGACCATCGTGCGCTTCCTCGCGAGCCACGGCGTCCAGGCAATCCCGTGTCGCAATGAACTGCGCCACATCAGGCTCATCAAAGCTGCACTCGAACTCGCGCAGGTACGTGCTCTCGTCCATCATCTGCCTGGCAGCGGCGAGTTCCTCCACCAGTAGCAGCCCGCTTTCGGACGCCTTCAACATCAGGGAGAACCACTTGTCCGGGTTGGCCTGTGCCTGCCGGTAGATCTCATAGAAGAGGTTCCGGCCTTTGGGTGTGCCAATGAAGACAGCCCAGCCCTGCCGATCTGCAAGCGCATTGTGTCTAGCCCCCTCGGTCTGGGCCACTGATCTGCGGTTTCTCTAATAACGTTTCGGGCACTGGCGCACGCATGCCGAGGGCATGATGCGGGCGGACGTGATTGTACTGCCGGAGCCACGTTTCGATGGCGACTTGGGCCTCTCGTGTCGTCGTGAACCACTCCGCGTTAAGCACCTCGCGACGCAGCGTGCCGTTGAAACGCTCGTTGTAGCCATTCTCCCAGGGCGATCCTGGATAGATCCGGATCGGTTGGATGCCGACGCGTCGGAGCCAATCTTGGAACGGTGCGGCTGCGAACTCAGGACCGTAGCACATCAGGAACTGGCTCATCGGAGGCCCTGACTGCCTGTGGAGCATCATGGCTCAGGCAGGCGGTCAGGGCCGGGCAGCGGATCTCTAAAGTGAAGGTGTCGAATCACCACTTTGGAGAAGCCCGACCATGACCAGAATGAAGCCTATGCCAATCGATGCCGCGTTGGTAGCCATCGATGTTTCAAAGAACCGCAATGATGTCCTGATCGAGGTGCCGGGACGGCATCGCCGCCGTCGCCTGGTCGTGCCCAACACACGCGTGGAACATGATCACTTCATTGCTTTGCTCAATGAACTGGGATGTCCGGTGGTCGCGGGTTTCGAGGCGACGGGCAACTATCACAGACCGCTGGCGTATCGATTGCTTGAGGCGGGCTTCGAGCTCCGGCTTGTCTTTTCCGTTGCTCTCGCGCGAACGCGGGAGGCTCTGCATAACGGCTGGGACAAGAACGATCCGAAGGATGCCCAGGTCATCCTGCACATGCTCAAGATCGGCGCTACCCAGACCTACCTTGATCCGATCTGCGCTGGCATCAACGACATCCAGGAACTCTCGAAGACTCACGAGATCGTTTCGAAGGCCAAGACGGAGCTGTGGCATCGGCTGCTCACGCATTACCTTCCGCTCTATTTTCCTGAAGCGGCTCGGTTCGCCGGCAACTCACGCAGCGACTGGTTCCTCGCCTTCCTTGAGGCGTTCCCGACACCAGCGAGTATCGCAATGTACGAGAAGAATGCCTTTATCGATGCCGCTTGGGATGTCGTTGGCAAGAAGGTCTCGAAAGCCCAGCTCCTCGGCGACATTTATGAGACAGCTCAATCATCTATCGGTTTGCCCGTTGAGCTCGATAGCTCCGCCATCGTGATGTTCCGGATGGTTATTGCAGAAGGTCGTAGCTTGATCCGGCAACGCGACGAGATCGAACGTCATGCTGATTTTGTCCTGCGTGACAATCCCGACTACCGGCGCTTGCGCCAGATCCCCGGGATCGGTCCGATCATAGCGATGACCATCCTCGCAGAGGCGGGAGACCTGCGCCGGTTCCGTCATCATCGTCAGTTTCTGAAGTTCTGCGGTCTCGATTTGGCAACGCATCAATCGGGACAGTTCCGAGGACAAACGAGGCTATCAAAGTTCGGCAATGCCCGGTTGCGGCGCGCGTTCTGGATGGCGGCCCAGGTTGCCATCCGTCAGCGCGACAACAACTTCAGAGCAAAGTTTGAGCGTTACATCGCGAAGGACCGCGATAACGCCGATCTCAAGCGCAAAGCGCTGACAGCCATTACTGCGAAAATGGCGCGCATAACCCATGCCGTCATCAAGACTGGTACCGATTATCGGCCCTTCATCGAAGAGCCGATACCAAGCGGAAGAACCTCTATCCGTACGGGCCGTGAGGGCGCCTCGGCGACCCTGTAGATAATGCTCGGGTCTTCCGCTTGGAACTGCATCTCGTGTTGAGGATGGTGAGGACCATATGTTTCGCGTCATGGATCCTGTGTTCGCTATGGCTGAGAGCTCCTTCCTTGACGGCGGAGGCCGCTTGGACGACGTTGACTTGAGATCGCTGGCTCCGGTCAGTGAATGGAGATCTGTTGCCTCTCCGCATGCCAATGTTCCTGACGTAGGACGTTGTCCGAACGAATGTAGTTCGGTCTGCCGCGTTCAAGCAGCAGCGGATAAAGCACTTCCAGCACATCACCCGCGCCCATCTTTGCTGCAACCGCCACGCACAACGCTTCGCGCGTATATTCGTCGAGCACGGTGAGCATCTTGTACGCCCGCCCGTTGCTCAAGCGGTCGTGCACAAAATCAATCGCCCAGATGTGGTTCGGATACTTGGGCCTCAACCGGATCACAGATGCATCGTGATGATAGAGCCGTTTGCGCTTCTGGTGCCGCGCCGGCAACTGCAGGCCCTCTTCACGCCACAGCCGTTCAACCTTCTTGTGATTGACGTGCCAGCCCTCGGCGGCCAGCAACTCACCGACCTTGCGATAGCCATACCGCCCGTACTTCTTGGCCAGCCGGATCAGGGCCAGGCGCAGCTCATCATCGTCTTGAGGTTTGGATGCGTACTGATGTGTCGAGCGCGCGACGCCGATCTCGCGGCATGTGCGCCGCTCCGACGTGCCGAGCTTCTGGCGGACATGAACCACCGCCTGACGAAGGCTATCGGTCGTCAGGCTTTCGGCTTTAAAAAATCGAGGCTCTCTTTCAGGATCAGTTTGTCGAGTTCGAGGTCGGCAACGATCTTCTTGAGCCGCTGGTTCTCTTTCTCGAGCGCCTTCAGTTCCGACAATTGCGACCGGCCCATGCCGCCGAACTTCTTGCGCCAATTGTAATACGTCGCGTCGCTGATGCCCACCGCGCGGCACGCCGTTGCCACGTCCGCGCCGCCAGCCAGATGCAGTTCGATCTCACGCAAGAGCTTCAGAATGTCCTCGTCCGAATGCCGCTTTCGGGCCATGCCAACCTCCTCAACTGCTAACCGAAAGATGGCACAGTTTTAGGGGGGCGAGACTCTGGGCTTGGCGGTTCGACATTGACCGCCGCGCGCTAATACCTGCAAAATGCGGGAGTCGTGGCGTGCCGGGACAGCTGGCTTATGCGTGCCGCTAGCGGACAGTCTTGCCACCTACCCTTGCCAATTGCTAGCCCTCGTACCTCGTGTTGCCGCGGCGTGCTGTATCGATGGGAAGATCCATGAAGACGGGTTGGTGGGCCCGTTGCGTGCACGCCTGACGCGGACAAAGCTGGCAATTGATCGCAATCGGACTGAAGATGCTCTCGTCACTGAAACTCGCAACCGAGCGCTAGCCCGAACTTCTCCCAGGCTTGAGAGGCATCGGGGCTCCGACTCAGAGAAAGTTGTTTTGTGAGAACGACTTGATCTGAGAGGAAGGTGCTCCCCTATGCCGACACAGTGTATGCAGGCCGAACTCGATTTGGGAAGGTCCGGTGCCCGCAAACTTGTGGGTGCCTTCGACGGCGGCGCGATCACATCGAATGGTGGCGTGGCGCTACTCGCCGGTGCCGATGGCAAGCTGAGACTGGCCGAGCGACTGGCGGCCTGCTTCACCGACCACCGCATGGCAGAGGCCATAAAGCACACCCTGCCGGACCTGCTGCGCCAGCGCATCTTCGGCCTCGCACTCGGCTACGAGGATCTCATCGACCACGACGCGCTGCGCTTCGATCCGGCGCTCGCCGCCGTCATCGACAAGCCGGGTGGGGCACTCGCCGGCAAGTCGACGCTCAACCGGCTGGAGCATGCCTCGAAGATCGGTCGGGACCGTCACCACAAGCTCGACCACGATGGTGCTGCCATCGAGCGGCTGTTCGTCGATCTGTTCCTGGAGGCTCATCGCGAGCCGCCGATGCGCATTGTCATCGACCTCGATGCCACCGATGATCCGCTCTACGGCGAACAGGAAGGTCGGCACTTTCACGGCTACTACGACTGCTACTGCTATCTGCCGCTGTACATTTTCTGCGGCCGGCATTTGCTGGCGGCGAAGCTTCGATCTTCGGCCAACGATGCCGCCGACGGCGCGGCGCAAGAAGTCGCCCGCATCGTTGGCCACATCCGCCAGCAATGGCCCAGGACCACGATCGTCATCCGTGCCGACAGTGGCTTCTGCCGGGACGATCTGATGAGCTGGTGCGAGGAACACGGCGTGCAGTACGTCCTCGGGCTGGCCGGCAACGAACGGCTGACAGCGCGGATCGCGCCTGAGATGAAGCTCGCCACGCGCAAGGCGAAGCGGACCGGCAGGCCGGCGCGGGTGTTCGCCGACTTTCGATATCGGACACGCAAGAGCTGGTCTGCCGAGCGTCGCGTTATCGGGAAGGCGGAGTTCACGAACGGCGGCGCCAACCCGCGCTTCATTGTCACCAATGTCCATGCCGCATTTGGCTCGCCCCGCTTCCTCTACGAGACAGTCTACTGCCAGCGCGGCGAGATGGAGAACCGGCTCAAGGAGTGCCAGGGCGATCTGTTCGCAGACCGCACGCCAACCCCAACGATGCGGGCGAACCAGCTGCGGCTCTGGCTGTCGTCACTCGCTTATGTCCTCATGTGCGCGGTGCGCCGCATCGGGCTTGCCGGGACCGAACTCGAGCGGGCGACCTGCGGCACTATCCGTCTCGTACTCCTCAAGCTCGGCGCCCGCGTCACGATCTCGGTCAGACGCGTGAAGCTCGCGTTCGCGTCAAGCTTCCCAAAGGCCGACGTGTTCGCACGCGCCGCAAGGAGATTATGCACCTGAGCAGCTGCGACCGCATCCGAGCCTGAAGATCAACGAAAGAGGAACACGACTGAGCCAACGATCCGCTGCCCGGCGGAACGACGTCGCACGACCGGGAATCCGCCCTCACGGTCTGCGGCTCAGATGCCACCCCGAACAACCGTCAAATGGGGTGCCGGGAGAAAGCCGGGCTAGCGCCATGCGATGGTCCTGGGTCTGGAAGTAATAGACTGGTCGGAGCTGGTATGGATAGAAGCAGATGGCAAATGCATATTTCCTGTTTGCGCTCATGCTTGTCGTGCTGCTCGCGGCATATTTCGCGGGTTCGGTGTAGGTGGGTAGAGCCGGCGCTATGGATCATGCGAAGGCTTGTCGCCCTGCCCCGTTTGCACTCTCGGGCGACAAGGGCCAAGCGCGGCCAAATCGCAACGTTCGAATGATGCGTCGCCCAAAATGCTCGAGCAGGCCTCACTCACTGCAGTTTCCGCGATCGGGACCTGGGTAGAGTGCCGACGTCCGGCCTGCGATCCAGTAGGCAGCAAGGCCAAGCCATTCCTTGACGGCGATATCAGCAAGGTGAAGGCCCTGGGATGGCTGCCGGAAGAACCGCCAGGCATCGTTCCAACCCGTCGTACGGTAATCGACCGGCCAGGGCTGGACACGAAAACCTGCTTTGCAGAATACGCCGACGGATCGGGGCATGTGGCTTGCCGAAGTAACCAGCAGCCAGGTGTCATCTGGATCCGGTTTGACAATGGCGGCGCCCATCGTTGCGTTCTGATAAGTGTTTCGGGAATCGCTCTCGTAGACAATCCGATCAGGCGAAACACCAAGTTTAATCAGGACCATGGTCTCGATATAATTCTTGTTGTCTACCGTTCTCGTCTCTCCGGAAACTAGCAGTCTAGCATTCGGGAACCGACCGGCCAGTTCAGCCGCAACGGTGAACCGCTCCGCCGCGCCCGTGATCGCGGCCTCTCGTCTGCCCAGGCTTATGCGGGTATCAATCGCACCTCCGAGAACGACGATGCCGACGGGTGCGCTCTCCAGCTTTAACAGCGCCGCCGCTGGGAACCGGTTCTCAAGCGGGAGAATCAGCAATCTTGCTAACGGCGAAAAGGCCAACAGAACGTACAGGAGACAACGTTACGAGAGCGAGCCATCGGCCAGCTCTCCTGGCCGTGCCGGTCGAAAGCAAAAGGACGACTGAGAATCCTGACAAGACAATCAGCAAGAATGACGGCTGCAGAATGAGTTTCACAAATAGGAACCTATTGAGTTGGCAAGCCCGACTTGGTGTCTATCGTTTGAGCGGCATTGGATCGACTGATGCGATGAGGGATGGCTAGAAATCTATCGGTATGCCTTGATCGGAACCGAGGGCCCGTGAACGATCGTCAGTACATGCATCATTGATGCGGCGTCGAGCATCAGATTGCATCAGCATAGCGATATCTTGCAGATATCGTCATGCGCCGATCCGGCAGCCGTAGCCGCGGCTCCGTGCTTTCCTCATAGTTCAGGCTCCACCTTTCAGTATTCCTCTCTGCTACCTTCGATTCCAAGTCTGTTTTTGAGCGTACGCATGGCAGTCACACACCAGGGCGGTCGCGAAGAGGCATTCCAGCCCCTCACGATATTTTCCTTTGTTTGGGCATCACAGCAGACGTTTCAACTTGCATACTTCGAAGAGTGGTTCCTGAACGGAAACATCCTCGGCTACGTTTTTCTAGGCTTGACCCTCGGCGTTCTGCTGTTTCCCGGAAGCACATTGCTCTTCTTCGCCATGTTGCTGGGCAGCATCATCTACTTCGTGAGTGAGTGGCCTTTTGTCGTCAATCACATCTTCATCGATACGTTCCTGAGCACGACGATCGTCCTAGCCGTGCTGCTGGTGCTCGGCGGTTCGCTTTTCACGTCTAAGGCCAACGACGTCGAACCGAGGCGTGAGATCTTTGACCGCTTCGCGCCCATAGCGACCGTTACGGTCATCCTGGTCTACTACGTCATATTGGTCTCGAAACTGAACCGTGGATTCTTCGACCCTGAGGTCGGATGCATGTTCACGATGTATGCGAATTGGCAGAATGAGAAGCCATTTCTCCAGACCATCAATGAGTACGTCTCGCCTCAGTTCCTGTTCTACACCTTCATGGTGATTGAGTTGATCCTGCCGATACTGCTCACCTTCTCGAAGACGCGATTGCTCGGCCTATACATCGGCGTTCCCTTCCATTTCGTGCTTGGCTTGATGTGGCATTGGGCATTCTCATCATTCATTCTGGCGCTATACGTGTTGATTGCGACACCGGCGATCATCGAGTTGTTCAAGGCGATCCGCGACCGTGTTGGCCAATTGGCTATTAGATGGCGGCTTCTTGCTCGTTCGTGCAGCGATCGTCGTTGCCGCCACCTTTCCCGTCCTGGGAATCGCGACGGGGCAATACGGCGAAAAAGGTCCATTCGGATTTCCGGTCTACTACGCCATGTTCGTGTGGCTGGTCTGGGCTTGCTTCGTTTGTTCCGTGACAATGATTGCTGGTCCTTCGCTACCATTTCATTCAAGGACCGGTGAGCGAGGGTGGAGCAACGCTGGCGCTGTCTGCAAAGCCCGGCTGGCTGTGGGCCGTCGTCGGGTTGCTTGTTCTCAACTCTCTGTCACCCTACTTAGGGTTTAAGACGCAGAACAACGCAGCCATGTACAGCAACATGCAGACGGAGGGCGGGCGCAACAATCACTTCTTTATGCCTGTCGTTCGCATCTTCCCCTTCCAGGACGATCTGGTGGAGGTCGTCAGTGCTACCGATCCGCAGATCGCGGCGCTACGTACTCTTCCTGCCCGCTATGATTGGAACAAGGAGCCACAGAAGATACTTCGTGACCTATTTCGAGCTCCGCCGCGCGGTCAGTCAGAGGACGACGCCAGGCCTCGAAATCGATTATGAGCGAAACGGTGAGAGGCGTACCTATCGGCACGGAGATCCATCCAACGTTGACGCCGATCTCGCCGAACCGCTGCCTCTCTTCTTGCGGAAGGTCGCATACTTCCGGCCCGTGTTCCAGGAACGGGCGTACTGCCTTCATTGATCGCAGGCCTGAGCCTTCGTCGGTCTGCTGTCAACTCGGATTGCGTTACGCGATGCCAAACGAAAGCACCGTCCAGATCATCTACGATGATGAATGCCCCGTGTGCCGGAACTATACGCACATGCTCAATCTACGTCGGCATTTCGACAAGATCGAACTCATCAACGCACGCGATGTCGACAACAAGCTCGTCCGCGAAATGACCGACCGAGGTTACGATCTGGATCTGGGCATGATCCTCAAGATCGACGACAGCGTCTACTACGGGGCGGACGCCATGCACGTGCTCTCTGTGCTGGCAACGCCATCGGGATTGATGTCGCGCTTAACTTACGCGATCTTCCGCTCTCCGACCTTCGCAAAGGCAATATATCCCACACTGCGCAATGGCCGACTCCTGTTGCTGCGCGTGCTCGGGCGGCAGAGAATCAACTCGTGAGTTGATGGGCGTCCGTTGGGATTGAAACCGCGACGTTGGACATTGACACCGCTAGCCAAGCGCCATACCGCAGGCTCTGTAATGGGTGACGCAATGCTACTTTGGCAGAATTCCTAGCACTGCTTCTCGGATACAGCTCTCGCCTCTCACTCCCCATCATCCAAATCATCCCAAAGCGGCGCCTCGCGGGATAGTTCGATCTCGATGCCGAATTCAGTTTCAAGCGGACCTTTAAGCGACTGGTCACGTTTCTGCCAGAGAAGGTCTCCGTCGGCGCCGATTGCGAGGGCACCGGCCGCAACTGCTGGCATCATCATACCCCGGAGGGACGGCAGCTTCTCTTTTTCCCGTCGATACTGATCGTCTCCTGTGAACGCGTAGATGTAGTCGCGGGCGGGCCATTTGTAGGTCGTCCAATCTTCGCGTACGCCCTGTCCAGCATGATGCAGCGCCCATTTCTGAAAGTCGTTGGTTTGAAAAAAGTGGCGTGTGCGAAGCTGAAAATCGGCCAGCGAAAGCCCACGTGACGAGCTCATCATGCGCAAGGACACCGGTTGCCACTTGAGCGAAAAGTTCATCCACCAAAGACAAGTGAACAAGTCATCAATCTCGACCGGTGCCGCTTGTATCTGCGGCGTGAGGTAATCCATGACAGCTTGTGCGCGGACGTCGGAGGCAAGCCGCTGCCGGACCTGCGCATGCAGCGCTTCCGGCCATGGCTTGCGAAGCGGCCCCGGGAAGGGCTCCGCCATCGGGCGGAGCAAAGAGCGTGTCGGGATCTCCAAAGCCTTGGCACTGCCAAACATCTGATCGCCCAGTTCGCCGGTAACGACCAGCCCATCTTGGCGATACGCTTCGCCGACATTCTTGATCCACTTGAGATCAATTTGGCCGTTGAGATGTTCTTTGTAGAACGCCGGGTACTCCTTGCGGGATTCCTTCGAAAGAACAACGCGCAATTGCTTTGGCTGGTCGCGGCAAGCACGCATCAGCGCCACGCAGGCCGTGGTTGAATCGATCCCGCCTGACCAAAGCAGATTGATTGGTGCGTTGCGCCTGCGCGCCTCGCGAACGATTTCACTGGCTCGTTGGTCACAAAGTTGATCGAACGGTTTGGCGCGGTCATCAAGTTCCGGAATGCGGTCCAACACCTCATAGGGAAAGCCATGGTCCAGCGTCTTTGTTCGATCAATCAAACCCGAGCCGAAATAGAGGCAAGATAGCCGATAACCGTCGGGCGGCACATGTTTCAGGATGTTCGGACGCACGGCCATATGCGCGTCAATATGCACGATCGCACCGGCATGCGGCTCTTCTTCGTTCCAGAACTTGGGGCGAAGCAGGAGAACGGCAGCAATGGCAAATACCGCAGCAACCGCCGCCACAATCCAAAAGCTGATGTAGCCAAACACCATCGCGAGACCCAAGGCAAAGAGCATCAGGCCCGGGAGCTTCATCAAACTATGAAAATTCATTGCGATATCAACCCTATCGAAACCCTGTCGCCCGCCCCGGCGGACCGCTTATCGCGTCGACCGTGATCCGGCCTCAAGGATAGATCGTCGGTTCATCGCTGCACTATTTGAACCTGATAGCGGGCGAATGACATGGATTCCGGCTAAGCCGTGCAACAGATTCCACAGACACATCATCAACACCCAGCCAACAACATGAAAGACCCGCATCCGCTCCTGTGCAGGTTTCTCGGACGCGAGCAAGCGCACCGCCATCACAGCTGGCACCTCGCCAGCGTCCGAGAAACCTGCACACAAGCGGTCGCCCTCAC
>CAVOJD010000018.1:0-32885 GCA_963696075.1 uncultured Alphaproteobacteria bacterium
TTAGTCGGACGCCGTCACGCTGGCGTTGAGGCTCGGTGGCTGCGCTGACGATCGGCGTGAGACAAGCGTCAATGAACGAAATCGCGGATTGGACGGTAGGCGTCTCAGCGGTCTCTATGGGGATTTGCCTGTGGCACGTGGCGTGATTTTGGTCGAAGCTTTGCCGCGAGCGAGGCGATGATAGGACGTTGAGCGGCTTGTCGGTGCCGACATGGGGTTGCGCAGCCGTGCATGAGCAGTGTTGATGCCAGACGATTGGCAATTTCGGACAAGTTGGAGCGCGATTGATCGTTGCAGGGCGTCCGGCTGCATCGTGTGAGGTCTATCATGGTGTGTCGGCGGTTGGGCGGCATGATCATGAGCTGTCGATGGCCTCGGGGCTTGGCCGGTGCTTGGGCTCCATGCCTGCCGCGAACACTTCGATGATGATCATACGTCCGCCGCAACAGGGGCAGGGCAAGTTGAGGGTCCGCGTCTCGTCTGGGTTTGCATCCTCTACATTATCGGCTTCGTCTTTTGTCGCCATGTGAACGCTCAGCAACGCCCTCACCCGTGCGATGTTGGTGGCGCGATTGCCGTTGGCGAACAGCCCGTAGTGGCGGATGCGGTGGAAGCCTTTCGGCAGGACGTGGGAGAGGAAACGGCGGATGAACTCATGCGGTGTGAGTGTCATCGTCTTCCAGCGCTCACGATGGCCGGCGCGATAGTCCTTGTATCGGAACGCCACGCCATCGGCATCGACCCTGACGAGGCGCCGGTTCGAGATCGCAACGCGGTGGGTGTAGCGCGACAGGTAGGCCAGCACCGCTTCGGGTCCGGCGAACGGATCCTTGATGTTGACGTACCAATTGAGCTTGCGCACGGGCTTGAGGAAGGCATCAAAGGTGACACGATCGGCGAGACCGGCATGCTCACCGTAGAAGTTGAGCAGCCTGTCATCATGGGCCTTGATGAGCTTCTCCAGAAACAGCCGTTTGAACAGCTGTGAGAGCACGCTGAATGATAACAGGAACGTCTTGCGGCATGAGATCCACTTCGACCCATCGAGCGATATCCCACCACCCGGCACGATCATGTGCACGTGTGGGTGGTGCGTCATCGCCGAGCCCCAGGTGTGGAGCACGGCGGTAATGCCGATCCTAGCACCGAGATGCTTGGGATCGGCGGCGATCGTCAGCATGGTCTCCGCGCTTGCCTTGAACAACAGATCATAGACGACGCGCTTGTTCTGAAAGGCAATGTCGGCGATCGGGGTCGGCAGTGTGAAGACCACATGAAAATACCCGACCGGCAGCAACTCGGCCTCACGGGCTTCGAGCCAGTCCTGTGCCGCTGTCGCCTGACACTTTGGGCAGTGCCTGTTGCGGCAACTGTTGTAGGCGATGTGCAGATGGCCACAAGCCTCGTTCTCGCAGCGCGCAACGTGGCCTCCGAGCGCTGCCGTGCGGCAACGCTCGACCGCCGTCATCACCTTCATCTGTTCAAGGCTGACGTGACCGCGATTGGCGGCAAGCCATGCTTGTCCATGGTCGCGGAAGATGTCCGCGACCTCCAAAGCTGGAGGAGACATGCCGGTGGCGGCTCAAGACTTAGGCTTGGCCTTCTTGCGCTTGCCTCCTTTGGCTGTGTCATCTCGCAACAGGTCGATGGGACTTTCAATAGCTGTGATCAGAGCCGTTGCGACGCGCGTGTAGCGTGCTGTCGTCGTGAGCTTGGTGTGTCCGAGCAGCGCCTGGATCACTCGGACGTCGACGCCGGCATCGAGCAAGTGTGTTGCAAAGGCGTGGCGCAGAGACCGCACGGTGACCGGCTTGGAGATGCCGGCGGCAACGGCGGCCTGGTGAAACAGCCGGTTCTGCTGTCGTGCCGTCAGGGGCTCGTAGGGCTGGCGGCCCGGAAAGAGATAACGCTGTTCGGGCCGAAAGCCGGCGTCGTACTTGGTTGAGCGTTCCGGCCAATAGCGGCGCAACGCCTCAAGGACGGCAACCGGCAGTTTGACCTGGCGGTCCTTGTCGCCTTTCGATTGCACGATACGAATAATGCCGCGGTCACTGTCGATATCGCCGACCTTCAGACGAATCACTTCGCCGGGCCTCAGACCGCAACCGTAGGCCAGTGACAACATCGCCCGCGCCTTGATGGATGGCGTGTTCGCGAGCAGACGTGCGACTTCATCCTGGCTCATTATCGGCGGGATCTTCTGCGGCTCGCGAAGGTGATAGATCTCGGCGGCAAGGTCGTGCCGGCGCAGGGTCACACGGAATAGGAACTTGACACCGGTCATGATGGTGTTGCGCGTCGAGTTGGAGATGTCGCAACCTGCCAACTCCGCCTGGAAGCCGCGCACGTCATCCGCCGTTGCAGTCTGAGGTGAATGGCCGAGCCAGGCGGCAAATCGACGGCAGCTGCGGATGTGGGCCGTCTGCGTCTTTGGGCTCAACTTGCGCGCCGTCATGTCTTCGATCATACGCGCTTGCAGTGGACTGATGGCGCGCCTGCCTACTCTACTCATGGGTGAACTCCTGTCCTGAAGTGAGGTACAACACCTCGATCATCAGGACAGCGCTCCCAGCTGCCTCTCCAGCTTCTCAGACGTGGTTAGCGCTCACCAACAAACAGCCGCGCAGCACACGATATCGCGTAGCGATTTTGTTCGCTGACCCCTTGCCGAAGTTTAGCAAGAGCTCACTTTGGACGCGGCCAACCGTCGACATGCAAAAGAAGCGGTCAAATATGGGGCTGCGGAACCAGCGCTATCTCCGGCAAAAGGCATGACAGCAGGACCCTCAGAAGCGGAAAGTCAACGTCGGGCCCGCGAGTACAAGCTGACCTGTCTCGCGTAGATCGTATAACGGCGTTCACACGCGATTAACTGGCGGTGGAGTTGAGAGCCGATGCCATGCAGCATCAGATCTTTTACTTGTGCTGTGCCTGCCCCTTGATTGGGACAATAGGCCGTCGCGCGCACAACGCGTCAGGCTGATCGTCAAGAACAATCAGAATTATGTTTAAAGTAATCATGTTTCCACAACCTTATGACTTAACAAATAATTAATGTTTAATTATATCGGTTGGTTCATGCGTGTGTTGGTTGGAGTGTCCTGTGGAGTTGTTCTTTGTCTGAGCTCTCAACTGTTTCCGATAGTATGCCCACTTTCATTTTAGACCTTGCACAGGCCCTAAACCACGCGCCAGGTACCGAACTGAGCGTCGGAAGTGCCGCCGGACCACCTCCAATATATATTCATTGGACAACAGACATCGAGCAGGCCCGCGCTGAAAGGCAGGCAGATAACGGTTACTTTCGCCCGGTGATTGACCTGTCTGGGCGACACCCTGTAGATGCGGATTTGTCATTTGCCCTTGGTGAACGGTTTGATCTAGATCGGGTCGGCGCTGTCTCGGCTGCGTTTGTGCGCCGCAAGATGGAGCTCGGTTCTTGGACCGAATACGCGATCGATCCGGAATACCGCTTGTTGGTCTACCTCTGGGTAGCAAATCGGACATTGCAGGCCCGATACGACCCGCAGCACAAGTGCGGCTACACCCATGGCCAACTCCTGCCCGTAGGAAACGCACTGACCTATGCCGAGCGACTGGCAAGCGCGGGACTTCTGACGCGCGTTCATTTCGAGCGTCAGCATGTGTGTCCACAATGCGATGGCGCCCGTCTGAACATACGAGAGGAATGCGCCAGTTGCCGGTCGAGCAACTTGCATGATGCGGGGATTCTTCATCACTACCGCTGCGCCTATCTCGGCCCCGAACGAGATTTTGTCGCTCACGACGATCGACTGATCTGCCCCAAATGCACGCGAGAGCTGCGGCACTACGGTACCGATCATGAGCGTGCAGGCGAAGCCGTCGAATGCCTCGCTTGCGGCCATTTTGCCAGCACTCCGGATATCGGCTTCGTGTGCATGGACTGCGGCAAGCACACCGCCACAGATTCGATTATGACGCGGGATATCCACCACTATGCGCTATCTCCCGCCGGGCTTGATCTAATTCGGTCGAGTAGCAGCCCAACTTCCCTGCGCACGACCATCGTCCATCACAGCCTGCCGTTGGAGTTAATCGCTGCGTTGGCTCGCCTGCGTCGATCCACGAAACAGGAGGTCGTTGTCTATGAGCTGGGCTATCCGGCCATGGCCGACGGTGCAAGGAATGGACGCCAATTCGATCGTTGGCGCAATCATTTCACAACTATGTTGCGCTCAGCGCTTGGCTCCAATGCCCAGCTCATAGTCGGTGCCGCTTTCGACTACGTTGTTCCCTACGATGGGCCATCATTAACCTCGCGGGAGGTGAGCGAAGGCGTCAAGCTCGTCGGCTCGAGGATGAAGGGTCAGCTACCCGTCGAGATCCGAGCCATCGATGCCGCACAGATCGGCCTTTAAGAGAGCCACCAACGAGAAGACGGAAGATTTAGTTTATGTTCGATTTTGGGGTGCAGGCGTCTCATGTTCTCGCGTGATTTGGCAGACGGAATTGACCTGCTATCAAATTTGGAAGCGTCAGGGCTCATCGCAATGCTTTGGTATCTCATTGTCTTCGAGATCCCGCGCTATGGACTTTCGTTTCTGTCGCTTGTTTTCCTGCCGTTTTACTCGCCGAGCTTTGCCGACCCTCGGGGACAGGCACGCGCATCAGCATTGCGGGAAGGCTTGTCATCGAGGCCCACGGTCAGCGTCGTGGTTGTCGGTCATTCCGAAGAGCGGGCCCTTGAAACTTGCATCGAGTCCTTGCGTGCCCAGTCATTGAAGGACTTTGAGATCGTTGTTGTCTCGGATGGATCGAGAGACGACATGATCGGCGAAGCCGAGAGATTGCGGCGATTGGGCAAGATCGACAGGGTACTGGCCACCGATCTGCGATGCGGCAAGTCGGCCGGCATGAACCTCGCCGTGCGTGCTGCTAGCGGTGACATCATAATCAACGTTGATTGCGACTGTTCTTACGATCGCTTCGCGCTAGAACGGATCTTACGCCCTTTTGACGATCAGATCGTTGGCGCCGTTTGCGGAGATATCGTTCCAAGAAACAGTAAAGTGTCGTTGATTGCTGCGATGCAAACGATTGAATACCTGATCAGTATTTCTCTCGCCAAACGCGTAGCCGACATGCTCGGTCAAGTTGTTTGCATATCAGGAGCATTTGGCGCCTTTCGGCGCGAGGCGTTGGAAAGTGTCGGAGGCATGGACCCCGGTGGCGGCGAGGACCTTGATGTCACCATCCGGTTGAGAGCTAAGGGTTGGCGTATGCGCTTCGAACCTGACGCTGTCTGTTATACGGATGTGCCTGCGGTCAGTTGGTCGCTTGTGCGGCAGAGGTTGCGATGGGAGCGCGACTGCATCCGAGTACGCTTCCGTAAACACAAGCGCCTTCTGTCGCCATGGAGTTTACGCTTTCACCCGTCAGAGACAATCCATCAGATCGATTTCGCGATATTTCATGTTGTGTTCGCCTTTCTCTTCCCAGTCTATATCACTTTTCTGTGGCTCTCGTTGTCCATTAGTTTTGTTTTTGTCCTGATTGCAGTTCAAGTTGTCGCAATGCTGATGGATACACTTGCATTCATTATCGCGATCGCGATTACGGGTCGCTGGAGCAGCATCGGTTATGCGGCTTATCTACCCGTTTATGGGTTGTACACTGGCCTGTTTATGCGGCTGATACGATTGTGGGCCTACATCGACGAGTGGGCCTTCGATTTATCGCGCTGGGACAGTTATGTGCCTGGGCGCGTGACCGAATCGAGACAATGGTGAGGAATTGGCCATGATTACGCAGATCAGAGCACGGCCGCGTATAGATGTTTTGAAAAACGACGTTGGCTCGCGCACCGGGCGCTGGGGCAAATGGGTCTATTTCTGCTTGTTGCTGGGATTCGCTCTCACCCTATTCAACTATTTATTTGGCTCGATGCTATTCCTCCGCGCTGACGGAATTCGTGACCAAGCCGCGCCGGGTCATCGCAGCGCCCTTTGAGGCGCGGATCAGGGAAATCGATGTCAGGCCGGGCGATAGGGTCGAGGCTGGGGCACCGCTAGCACGACTTCAATCGGCGTCGATGATGCGCGCTATCTCTGAGCTTGAGATACAGTATACGTCACTCAAGACCCGGATTACGCAGCTGGAGGGGCGTCGGTCGATTATCTCACAAACGTTGCCGACAGCGCGACTAATCGAGAAAGAGGCGAAAACCTACTTTGATCGCGTTCAGTCGCTCGTCGCTGTTGGCAACGCCAATGCTGCGCGCGTGCAGGAGACGAGCGTTGCCTATTACACGGCTGTCAGCAATCGCGCATCGCTGGCGGCCGAGCTCGCTGCGGTGAAACAGGAAATATTGGAAAACCGGACAACTTTGCAGACCACCGTGCAGGCTCTCGAGCGTATTCAAGGCGTCTATGCCGGGGGCAAGATAGTGGCGCCTGTGAGCGGAATAGTCGGCCCGACCGTTGTCTCCGTTGGCGAGGTTCTGGTGGCAGGCAAACCGATACTCGATATCCATTACGGCACGTCACACGTATTGGCATACCTGCCATCCGAGTATCACTTCGCGGTAAGCGCGGGCGAAAGAGTGCAGGTGATTGCCGGTGGGCGAAGCATGTCCGGTGAGGTGGCAGAGGTTCTTCCTGTGGCAGATCATTTGCCGGTCGAGCTCCGAGCACAATTTCGTGCCAGCCCCCGCAATCAACTCATTCGCATCAGTATACCTCAGGCAGATACCTTCACGCTTCTGCAAAGGGTTGAGGTAACGTCCTGCTATGTAAGCTCGTGCGCAAGCCTCGCAGAGGAAGCGAGCGTGCGATTCCGTGGCGCGGCGATGTTGCTTTATGAGCAGTATGTGGCCGCGCGTCGAATGCTAACTTTGGATTCGGCGCTAAAACTGCCACCGTCGTCCCGACAGCTACCAGCCACCGCACCTTCGTCTCAATCGCCGTCTTTCGTGCTGCGCGGGTCTCCGACCACATCTCCGCCAGAGGTGTCTCCCTCTCAGCGGCTATGGTTCCACAAATCCAAATTTCTGCAGCCACCGCCAGGCAGTATCAAGAGCAGCGAGGTGCCACAGCTTGAACCTCGTCCCTCTCCGTCGACAGAACCTGTTGCGTTTCCACTGATGTCGCCGCATTCGAGGCATCGTTATGGCTCTGCAAGTCGCAATCGGCCAAGTGCCGCAGCCCTTGTGTCAAAGCCCGCCCTCTAACAGACAGCCGATGTGGCATTGCACCCCTTAATCGGGCTGCGAGCGACGCTCGCCAGAGCATTCCGCGCTACTAAAATCTCCCTAGTCGTAATGAAGATGAGGATTTTGATCGGGCAATTCGCCCTTTAAATCTTGATTTAAGCGTTGCAATTGCATTCACTGTCGGGATGCAACTCCTGCCACGCGAAACTGGCATAGATCTCTTTGTGCAAGCGGCGAAGCTTCCCTCTACCAAATGCTGTTTTTGGGTTACTTTCTGCCGATCTCGAGACGGCAGAAAGCAACGCAAGTACTGTGGATAACGGACATCAGCAGGTGGCCGGATCGGGCGGCTAACCGTCGATCCACCAATGTAAGCTTTTTAGATGTTGCGTTGATCGAGGAGCGAGCAGCCAGATCGTTCGTGATGTCGGGAGGTGGCCCTCAGCACGATCGGTCGCTCGCCGACAGTTTCGTTCGTCGCTGAATGTCGAGCCGACGCGAGCAAGATGCTGAGTGAGGTCTCAACGTGACCCGTTGCTGCCGAACCAATCACGGGAGATGATGTTGCGTCCTTCGATGCAATTGTGACTGAGCGGACGTTGAGCCCGGCAATCTTGTGCGCTCACGCATCTGCGCGACGGGCCCATTTGAGACGGCGCCAAACACCGCCCCAACGATCGATGGTATCCGGGAAAGACCCCAAAAAGGATATGGCGCAAGAAGTAGACTGCCTGACTTTTCGGCCTCACCCTCTGGGGCGAGCACTTAGTCTTGCCCGTCGTGTCGGGTCACCTTATGCTGAAAAGCACAACGTCGGTATTGCGACGTTCGAAGAGGCGTTGCCCATGACAAGTTCAATCGGATCAGCGGAGCCAATCTGTGGCGTTACGTTGTAACTTCAGCATCTCTGACCCGCCGGGATATCAGCCCAAGCGGCTTCACTGGACGCTCACAATATACTTTTGAAGGGCGCGACGGGGAAACCTGTGATGGAAGTGCTGACTATTTTTGCAGGCATCATACTGGCGCAGATTACGCCGGGACCAAACTTGATAGCGATTGCCGCCATTTCCTTGGGGGCCGGCAGGGCGACTGATATTGCGGCGGCCTTCGGCATTGCCGTTGGCGTTCTAGGCTGGTCAATTTGCTTCGCATTTGGGATGGGGGCTTTCGTGGCTGCTTTTCCGGAGGCATTGGTAGCTTTGCGTCTGATTGGGGGCGGTTACTTTCTTTATCTGGGACTTATGGCTCTGCGTCGGTCATTTTCTGGCGCACAGACATTGCCCTTGGCCGGCATAGCGCCTGTTAGCTGTTGGGCAGCGTTTTGCCGGGGCCTTATCGTGGTGATTGCCAATCCGAAAGCAGCGCTGATGTGGTTGTCAGTCTCTATGTTGGTCGCATCAATTGGCTTTACGTCCAATGCGTTCGTAGCGATCGGCATGGGCGCGGCTTCTACGGCAGCCATTATATACTCCGGCTACGCCATATTGTTTTCAACCCGTGTCGCAGTTGGCGGTTATCATAGATTTTATAGATGGATTGAAGCTGCGAGCGGTTTCGCATTTGGTGCCATCGGCGGCAAACTGGCTTTCGAGGCGGTCCATGTGAGCCGTGCCTAACGATCGCCGGAAGGTGTTCACGCCGGACGGTTACGCTCCATCACCGCCGAGATGCGTTACTTTAGCGCTCAACTCGTTCGCTATGCCGGTAGCCGGTTGATCCTGACGAAGCGAGGGTCATCTCAATGAGGCTCATGTCGGTTCAGGGTCACAAGGGTGAGTGCCGTACACCTCGGATGCTGTACCCGCTCAGGACCGCTCCTCACGCTTTGCTGACTATCTAATACCGAGTTGTGCTTGACAAGAGTGTTTCAGGATGTGGCCCTCTTGTTCTAAACTCGGTGCGAGCACATCGGGTCCGCTATGTGGGGCATGTTCTGCCGTCTATTGCTCAGTCTGGAGATGAAACCTGCTGACCCACAAGAGACTCTGTGCCCGTGCGCAACACCGATGTTGCCCCGGGGCCCTTTGCTCCTCGCCACAACATGTGCATCGCAACAACCTGTCCGCATGAGACCAGGCTGCGCTACGGCCGCTTCACACCCAAGACCTGTTTCGTTCTCATCTACGCGATGGGCTTTGATATGCCGCCAAGTCGGGACTTGCCGCCGGTTGAGTGTTGTTTCGGCACAAGTCCGATCCAGGCGGCTAAGTCACAGCCCGACTTGAACTGAACGGGATCGGCAACTGACGCTGCCATGGCTGTTGCAGCGATGATACCGATGCCGGGAATGCCTTCCAGGCGCTTGGCACGATCGCTCGCGCGATGCTGCTGCTTGATGCACCGATTTAATTCGTCGATCTGTTGTTGCAGCGAAAAGATCTGATCGATGAGCGCAGATAGCGCATCAATCATCTCGGATGGCAGCGCCCCAGTAGAGCGTGCATCCGCGACGATCTCAACGAGCTTGGCGCCGCCCTCTCGGCCTGTCTCCGCGATGATCCCCAACTCAGCCATATGGGCTCGGAGTGCATTGATCAGTTGCGTGCGCTGGCGCATCAGCAGATCGCGCGCGCGATGCACCGCTAACGCGGCCTGTTGCTCTTCTGTCTTCACCGGCACGAACCGCATCGATGCCCGGGTAACAGCCTCACAGATCGCGGCTGCATCAGCAGCATCGTTCTTGCTCCGTTTCGTTTCTTTTGACGTAAGCCTTCACATAGACCGGCGGGATCAGTCGGACGTCATGACCGAGTTTGATCAGTTCGCGCGCCCAATGATGGCCTGTTGCGCACGCCTCCATGCCGACGAGGCATGGCTCGATCTTTTCAAAAAACGGAATTACCTGGTTGCGGCGCACTTGCTTGGCGACAACGACCTCGTCGTTCTCATCGACGCCATGAACTTGGAAGACATTCTTGGCGAGATCGATACCGATGGTTTGAATATACTGCATGTGGACGCCCTCTCGAAAGGTTCGCATTAAACGATCACCCTACGCCGACAAACTCACTCGCCACGCGTGAGGTGCGGGCGTCGTCCACAGCATCAAAAGGAGACGAACTGGGCGCGAATTAACTTGCACCAACTTGAGGCTCAAAACTCGGGGGTGATCGTCCGAATAGATGCAGTCGGGCTTGGGGAGCCGACTATATGTCGATAAGATCTCGACCTATATTCTTTTTGCTCTGGATTTGAGAACGGCGAAGCATGGAAGACGAAGAGCATCACTGGCTCAAGCACGGTAGCACTTCGAGCTATGAAGTTCGAAAGGTCTATGACGAATGGGCCGAAAGCTACGACGAAACACTGGAAGCCTGGGACTACCGTGCGCCGGCGCAGGCCGCAGATATGCTGCATGCCACGATCTCGGCAGACTCAGCGTTGCTCGATGCCGGATGCGGTACAGGCCTGACTGGTTTGGCGCTACGTGCCGCCGGTTTCATTGGGCCGGTTGACGGTATCGACTTGTCGCCCGCCTCCTTGAGAGAAGCGGAGAAGCATGGCGTCTATCGCTCCTTAAGAGCAGTTGACCTGCAGACGTTGCCGCTCCCAATCTGCGACGATGTTTACGATGCTGTTCTATGCGTTGGCGTCCTAACCTACGTCCCCGAAAGCGAAGGCCTTCTGCGTGAGTTCGCACGCATTGTTCGATCCGGTGGGCGAATACTGATTACACAGCGGGATGATCTTTTTCTGGAGCGAGGCTACGAAGCGATCTTCAAAAAGATTGCCGACGTCGTTGGCGATGTTACGATCTCCGGTCCCCGCCTCTATCTGCCGAACAATCCAGATTTCGGTGAAAACATCAAGGTGATCTACGCGATGATGAAAGTGACCTGAGGACGGTTAGCGCTGACCCATCGCCGCGAGATCGACCGTATCGGTTGCAAGATCGGGCTCGGGCACGTGTTCGAGTATCCAGGCGCGAGCAGTATCACGCAGCATGAGTTCCGCCTCGAAACCAGTTCCGAATGCGGCAATTGGAGCGCCGACGTCGACGGCGATTGCGCCACGCCTCGGGAACCATTGTTCGCCTCGCAAGACGTCGCGCGTGCCGCGGATGGCGACCGGCACCACGGCGGCTGAGGTGGCAGCCGCGGCGGCGAAGGCACCAAGCCGGAAGCTCAGAATGCCAGGCCGGCGCAAAAGCGTGCCCTCGGGAAATACGACAAGCCGTTCCCCGTGTTTGACGGCATTGATGAGTTCGTCTCTACCCTCGAGACCAGCGGCACGGTCCACGCGCTTTACGAAGATCGTGCCGAGCCGGCGCAGGAATGTCCCTTCCCAAAAAGTTTCGGAGAATTCCTGCTTGGCAACGAACGTCAATTCGCCGGGGATCGCCGCCGAAAGCACCGACACGTCGAGAAAGCTCGAGTGATTGGCTACGATGACGACATGTTTGGGGAGGCTTGCGGCATCGCCCTCGATGCGGAGGTCGATCCTGGTCAATGCGAACCAGAGCCGGGTCGCGCGGCGGATCACAGCATGGCGCCAGGAGCGGCGGGGAAGTGCAACGACGGCCGGCCAGACGACAGCGGCAATCAACGATAACACGATCCACCAGTAAGCGGCATAGGCGAGCGCCGATGTCTTGGCGAGAGTTCGATGCCACCGGTTGGAGATGCCGGAAAGGTGAAGGCGAACCAATTGCCATCTCAGGTCTTGCGGGGTTGCACCCAAGGCATCTGCCTCAAACAGTGCCTTCGCCGCGGAGCGCCTTATCTTGCCGCTCGACGTCTTGGGCACCGCGTGCGGAGCCGCGAGCACGATCTGGTCGGGCGGCAGGTCGATTGTTTGGAGCGTGACGTCGCGGATCATTTCCATCAGGGACGTGCGTGCCGCAGCATCGTTCAAACGGGTTTCCGCGAGCACGATGAGCCGTTCGGTGCTGGTATGCGGGTCGGGGCTCGCAAACGCCGCCACGCAGCCCTTGCGTACGCCGTCCAGCCGTCCGATGGCGTCCTCGATCTCATGGGGATAGATGTTGCGGCCGGCGCGGATGATGATGTCCTTGACGCGGCCCGTGAGATAGACATCTCCCTCGGCAATGTAGGCCAGATCTCCGCTCTCCAGCCAGTCACCGTCAAAGAGTGCTTCTGTTTTTGCCTTGTCTCGAAAATAGCCCCGGGTCGCCGATGGCCCTTTGAACTGCAGCCGCCCCTGCTGGCGCTCTGGCACCTCGATGCCGAGGTCGTCGACGATGCGGATCTGGTGGTTGGCCAGCGGCCGCCCACAAGCGACGAACTCCATCGACGTCGCGTCATCATCGCGCGTGGGAATCGCACGCCCCCGGTCGGTCAGCGCGGCCCGCTCGACCCGGTCGATTGGGGGGCGCCGGCCCAGTGGCGGGAATGCTAAGCCAACCGAACATTCCGCGAGACCGTAGACGGGCGCGAGCGCTTCCGAGCGGAACCCGAAGCGCGAGAATTGTGTCGTAAAGTTTCGGATCGTTATCGGGCTGACCGGCTCAGCACCGTTGACGACGGCGCGCAGCCGCGAAAGATCAATCCCCTCCATGTCTTCGTCACGAATATTCTTGAGGCACAGTTCGAATGCGAAGTTCGGCGCCGCGGAGAGCGTGCCGCCCTCTCGTGCGATGGCACGTAGCCAGCGTGTCGGGTCGGCCAGGAAGGTCAACGGGGACATGACAACGGCGCGCGCACCGAAATAGAGGCTGCCGAGCCAGGCGCCAATGAGACCCATGTCATGGTAGAGCGGCAGCCAACTCACGAAGACGTCTTTCGATGTCGCGTCGAGCGCCGCGCCCATGGCGCGTATGTTTGCGAGCAGGTTGGCATGCGTAAGCACAACGCCCTTGGGGTCACCCGTACTTCCGGAAGTGTACTGGATCAGCGCGATATCTCCCGGCTCCGCTGGTTTTTGGCGATCTGTCGGTTCATTATCCATCAGCGACAAATCGGTGAGCACGTCGCGCATGGTCGGGACAAGTCCCATCAAGAGCATGCCGACCTGGCGTATCTCACTCTCCGTCACCAGGAGCACGACCTCGGCGTTTTCGAGGATGCCGGCTTGGCGACGGAGATGGTCCTCGACTTGAGCCCGCCGGAACGGTGGGTAGATCGGCACCGGGATGCAGCCCGCATACAGGATGCCGAAAAAGGTTCGGAAAAAGCCGAGCCCGGTCGGCAGCATAATCGCGATGCACTCGCCCGGCTCCGCGCCGGCTTCCTCTAATCCCCGCGCAACGCACAACGCGTCATGATGCAATCGGCCGTAACTCAGTTCTTCCCCGATCCGGTCGCCTAACCACAAGCCAACGTGAGGTCGATCGTGGTGCGCCTTGGCATGATAGCTCAGTACCTCAACTAAAGTCGTTGCGGTCGATGGCTCTGAGATGGCCTGGAGATCTGCCCCCGCGCGGTCGGATGTCGCACAATTGGCGTGCGTAACGGAGGCCGAGGTTCCAATGGCCTCGACGAGATCACGCGTCGTGACGGCGTCATTGATCAGCCGATCGGGAAGCCGGACCCGGAAGGCACGGTCGAGGCGCAGGATCAGTTCGGCGCGGCCGAGACTATCGAAACCCAAGTCACGATCGAGGTTACTCTCCAGTTGCGCCCGAACCGGCCGTCCTTGTTTGCCGTGCAGCTCCGTTGCCAGCTTTTGGACGATCGCAAGTGTCTGGGCAGCGATAGCCTCGTGATCTGCTGCAGCTTCGATCGAGAAGGTGCCTCGTGGCGCGTTTTCCCCTGCGTGTGACGTATCACTCATCGTGCGGCGCCCTCTCGGTTTGTCGCATCTAGCGCGAGGTAGCGATCCTCGATCTCGCCTGCGTATCGTTTGGCCACCGCATCACGTCTGACCTTTAATGTCGGCGTCAGAAGGCCGTTCGTCGTTGTCCAAGGTTCACCGTCGACAACGACTGCGCGAATTTGCGCTGGGACCGCAAGGTGCGTCGTCGTTCGATGTATGCGCGCAAGGACGATGCGCCGCGCCGCCTCGTCGCCGGGAAGCACAGGGTCGAAGTTGTGTTCGGCGGCAAATCTCTCCCATGCCACCGTCTCTGGTATGACGATCGCCACGAGGCACGGCCGACCGTCGCCGACCACGCACGCCTGTTCGAACAAGGGCTCTGCGTTGACCGCGGCCTCGACGGCCGAAGCCGGAACCTTTTCACCGGTCGACAGAACCAGCAGGTCTTTGAGCCGTCCGGTAATATAAACGCGCCCTTCGTCGACGCGTGCGGTGTCGCCAGTCCGAAGCCAACCGTCATCGAGGGCCTCACTTGACGCCCTGGCGTCCTGCCAATATCCGATCATCCTTGATGGCGTCTTCACGAGGAGTTCGTCGTTCTCGCCAAGCTTGACATCAATTCCATGGAGTGGTCGCCCGACGGAACCGGGGAGACTGTCTTCAATGGTCGTTGCCGTTACGACTGGAGCCGCCTCCGTCAGACCATAACCTTCGACCAGCGGCACGCCCATACCACACAGGAAATGGGAGACGTCGGGGGGCAGCGATGCTCCACCGCTGACCGCGACGCGAAGCCTACCGCCGAGTGCGGCGCGTACCCGCCCGGCAACGAACCAGTTCAACAAGTTGTGGGCCAGGCGTTCAAGAATTGAAGGCCCCGGCCTGAGACCTCTTTCTGCTTGAAACCGAGCCCAGCCGATCCTGGCCGCCGTCTCAAGCAACCATCTATACCATGCCACACCGCCCGCCTTGCGCCGGATTCGTACTGCAATTCGTTCATAAATCCGCGGCACTCCGAGGAACACCGTCGGGCGCATGGTCATGAAATCTTCGGCGAGCGTTTGTGGCGCACGGGCGTAGGCGACGCTCGCGCCGGCCATCATCGGCAGATAGCAACCGAGTGTCCGCTCGAAGGCATGCGCCAACGGGAGTATGGAAAGAAAGACGTCGTCTGGTTCGATCGCAATGAAACGTGTTACTGCGGCGGCGTTCCAGAGAATGGCGTGATGTGACAACATCACGCCCTTGGGGCTGGCCGTGGTACCCGACGTATAGATGATGGTCGCTAGATCGTCAGCTTTTGACCGATCGATCGGCAGGTCAATGCCACGCCCGGAAGCGACGGCTGAGGCTAAGGTCTCGATTGTGACTTTGGCGCTCGAGTTTGTCGCGCCGGTCGCGGACTTACTCGACCGCCTAACCCAGACGACAAGCATTCCTGTGTCCTCTGGTATAGCACCGGCCAGAGCGTTCCAATGGACATGCGTTTCGACCAGGACCAGGCGGCATCCGGCTTTCGAAATAATGGCAGCCCAGTTTTCTGCGCTGTCTTGGAGGTAAAGAGGCACCGTGACCAGCCCGCAGGACATCGCCGCGACATCAAAGGCAATCCAGTCCGGACTATTAGCTAACAGAATGCCTACTCGTGCACCCGGTTTGAGGCCCACGCGCGTGATTGCCTTCGCGTAATCGTCGACGAGACGTGATACGTCGTACCAGTTCAAAGTTGTCCAGCCCGATGTTTCAGCATCAAACCGATGGTAGGCAGGGGCGTCGGCACTTTCAGCCACGCGTTCGCGAAATGTCTGATGAATGGTTCGCGGGTGGTACTGCCGAATTGAACGAACTTCCATGTCGGAACGCGAACACACACAAGCGCTTTAGGCATTGACGTGAGTCAAGACGTGATCATCGATGCGGCTGGGTGGCTCGAAACGTCAACGCACGGCAGCTTGGGGTCAAAGGCTGGCTTCGAGACAGATCAACACACTCCTGCTCTTCAGCCAATACCGGCCGTCATCGGTACGAAGCGAGAACGGCGACGCGATGCCCTCAGCACCGGAACGGGCACTGCGCTGCAACGAAACGTCGAAGAGGGCCAATAAGCGACATCGAGAACGATCGGGCAGCGAACGGCCCGATCGACGCAACATCGCGATCTTGTGTGGAAACAGCAAATCAGATTCCGCTCTGGGAAGCAGAGCGGTAGATGAACTATGAGCCGATTCATCGAGGGCAGAGCGAGCGATCAACACATCACGATGCGCCGCCCTCTCGCCTCGCATCACTCACTTTCTGCCATAGTTCTCTCGATGTTGCAGAAGATCTCAAGATTGCCTATTCAGCTCCGAGCAAGTGGATGTGGCCCGTCATATGTGGCGCTCCAGCGTCACTCCTCGTTGTCGATTGTGCCCCCTGTGCGAAAGCTCATGCCTTCTGCTTTGCAGCGATGACCATTGACGGCAGTTTCAAATTAGTTCGTCAACAGGCCGCAGAAGGTCCATCGGTGGCATGAGGTCCAGGAGATGCCGCGTATAGGGATGCTGAGGATTGCTGAATAGGGCTTCGTTCTCGGCGATTTCGCAAATCTTGCCGTCCTTCAGGACCGCGATCCTGTCGCAGATCTGGCGGATCACCGGCAGGTCGTGCGAGATGAAGAGCATGGTGAGACCAAGCTCGTCCTGAAGGTCCTTGAGCAGGTTCAGGATCGTTGCCTGCACCGAGACATCAAGTGCTGATGTCGGCTCGTCGCAGATCAGGATGCGCGGGCGCGAGGCCAGTGCGCGTGCAATCGAAATGCGTTGTCGCTGCCCACCGGAGAACTCGTGCGGATAGCGCAGCGCCGCTCCTGCGCCGATACCGACATGGTCGAGGAGATCACTGACGATCTGACGCGTCTCCGATTCATCGGAAGTGAGACGGAACGTGCGCATCGGTTCTGCCACGATGTCCACCACCCGCATCCTACCGTTCAAGCTGGAGTACGGATCCTGGAAGATCATTTGCAGCGACCGTTTCGCCGCCCGCGTCTCGGCCGCGCGCCGGTCGGCGATTAGGTCCCGGCCAAATACACGGATATGGCCGGCGTCCGGTTTGTAGAGCTGGGCGATACAGCGTGCGATGGTCGACTTGCCGGAGCCTGATTCGCCAACCAAACCGAAGGTCTCGCCCTCCCGAATCTTAAACGAGACATCGTCGATCGCTCTGACGACTTTACGATTTTGCTTGAATATCGACTTCTTGAGAGTGAACGCCAGTTCCAGGTTCTTGACCTCGACGGCGTTCTCACCTTGGGCCGCGATCTGCGGCGCGGCACCCAACCAGTGCTTTTGGACGTCGATCCGCGCGAACGGCTTGGCGCCGCCCTCGATGTAGTCGATCGACGTGAAGCGCTTCAGCCGCCGGTCGGCCCTGGGCACCGCGGCGATCAGGCTCTTCGTGTATTCGTGCTGGGGGGCGCCGAGGATCTGGGCAACCTCGCCAATTTCAACCACTTCGCCCCGATACATCACCGCGACACGGTCAGCGATATTGGCGATCACACCGATATCATGGGTCACAATCATCACGCCCAGATTGCGCGATCGGCAAAGTCCTTTGATAAGATCGAGTATCTGGGCTTGGATCGACACGTCCAGCGCCGTCGTCGGCTCGTCCGCGATCACGAGATCGGGATCGCCCGCAAGCGCCAGCGCGATGACGACCCGCTGGCGCATGCCGCCGGAAAACTGGTGCGGATAGGCATTGAGACGGAGCTCTGCCTCGGTGATACCGACACTCTCAAGCAACTCAATCGCCCGGCCGGTCGCCTCCTTCTCGCGCAGCCCATGTGACTTCTGGATCGTCTCGACCAGTTGCTCTCCGATCGTCAGAAGCGGGTTCAGTGACGTCTGCGGATCCTGGAAGATCATTCCGATCTGGTCGCCACGAATGCGGCGCATCTGCTCGGGCGGCAGATTGCGGATATTTGATCCCTTGAAAAGGATCTCGCCGCTGGTCACACGCCCGGGTTTCTCCAAGAGCCCGATGATCGCGTTGCCGATGGTTGACTTGCCGGCGCCTGACTCACCGACCAGCCCGAGGACTTCACCCGGCTCGACCGTCAGCGAGACGTTGCGCGCGGCCTCCACCGTTCCCCGTCTGGTCGGAAACGCGACGCTCAGATTTTTGATCTCGAGCAGCATCAGCGCAGCTTCGGGTTAAGGGCGTCACGCATCCAGTCGCCGAGCAGGTTGACGGCGAAGACCAGGACAACAAGCGCAATCGCAGGAAAGAATGTGATCCACCAGAGACCGGAGAAGAGGTACTCGTTGCCCACTCTGATGAGCGTGCCCAGAGATGGCGTCGTCGGCGGAATGCCCTGGCCCAGGAAACTGAGCGTTGCCTCGGAGATGATTGCGAGCGCCAGGCCGATTGTTGCGAGCACCAGCACCGGCCGCATGACATTCGGCAGGATGTGGCGGACCATAATCAGCCACCGCGGCAGGTCGATCACACGGGCAGCCTGGACATACTCCTTATTGGCTTCGACCATTGTCGCGCCACGCGTCACGCGGGCGAACTGCGGCCAGTCCGTCAGGCCGATGGCGACGATCACCACGTAGACCGCAAAGTCCTCACGCATCTCAAGCGGCAGGAGTGCCCGTCCGATGCCGTTTATCAGGATCGCAAGCAGGATACCGGGGATCGTCAATTGCACATCCGCGAGACGCATGATCACACTATCGATCACACCGCCGAAATAACCCGAAATCACCCCCAGGGTGACGCCGAGCACCATTCCGAGTGCGACCGCTGCAAGCCCGACGATGATTGAAAGACGACCGCCATAGAGAATGGTCGAGAGCATGTCACGACCCTGGTTGTCGGTGCCAAGCAGATATTTCTCCTGGCCGCCTTCCACCCAGGCGGGCGGCAGCTTGCCATCCCAAAGTGAGATCTGGGCAGGATCGAATGGATCGAACGGCGCGATCAGCGGCGCAAGCATCGCAGCTGTCACCGCGCTGAGCGTAACGAAGGCGGCGATCATCGCTGACGGCGAGCGGGTGAAGGAGTAGAAGACATCGCTGTCCACCATGCGCTGCCATAGGCCGGGTGGCCTGTCGCCCGCCTCGCGTAGATCGCTCATGTCAGCTGGCTCCGATACGGATGCGGGGATCAATCGCGAAATACAACAAATCGACGATGAGGTTCACGAGAACAAAGAGCAGAGCAACGAAACACAGATAGGCCGACATGATCGGGACATCGACAAAATCCACCGCCTGTATGAACATCAGCCCGGTGCCCGGCCACTGAAAGACCGTCTCGGTGATCACCGAGAAGGCGATCAGGCCGCCAACATTGATGCCGATGATGGTGATCACCGGGACCAGCGTGTTCTTGAGTGCATGACCGAAATTGATGGCCCGCTCTGTCAGCCCGCGCGCGCGTGCGAACTTGATGAAGTCCGTCTGCATGATCTCGAGCATCTCGCACGCACGAGGCGAAGGATCATCGTCGTCTGGAAGAGGCTGAGCGTGAGCGCCGGCAGAATGATGGAGCGCCAGCCTTCGACGGTCAGAAAGCTGGTCGTCCACCAGCCCAGGTCGACCGTGCCGCCCCGCCCGTTGGACGGCAGCCACCTGAGATGCACCGCGAAGATATAGATCAGCGCAATCCCGATGATGAAGGTTGGCAGCGAGACGCCGATCAGTGAGCCCGACAGGATCGCCTGGCTCGTGTAGCTGTTGCGATTGATGCCCGTGTAAACGCCGAACCCGATCCCCAGGACGAGCGCGATGACCGCGGACACCAGAACCAGTTCCAAGGTAGCGGGCAGCCGCTCGAAGATCACCTCGGTCACCGGACGGCGCAGCCTGAGCGAGACACCGAACTCACCCTGCAGCGCGTTCACGACGAAGCGCGCGTACTGCACCGGGATCGGGTCATCTAGCCCCAGTTCCTTTCGGATCTCCAGCCGCTGCTCCCGGGTCGCGTCCTGCCCGACCATGTTGTTGACTGGATCGCCGACCAGGTTGAACAGCGAGAAGGCGACGGCGGAGACGACCGCCATCACCAGCAGTGATTGCAGAAGTCGCCGTAAAATGAAATTCAGCATGCCACTCGGGTGCATAAGGTGGCGGGACAGCCGACCGGCAGCCCCGCACCGGATTGGTTATTTCATTACGGCGAAACGCGGACGCAGATGCGTCGTCCGCGGCGATCGGGACCGAAAGTTTCTTCGACATGGCCCAGGCGATGACCTGGTGGTGGATCGGGACATACGGCATGTCCTTCCTGACGATCTGCCAAGCCTCGTCGATCAACGCGGTGCGCTTGTCGATGTCCGTCTCAGTCGTGATGAGCTTGGTGATCTCGTTGACGCGCGGGTTGTTGTAACCGGTCGCGTTCCACGAACCTTCGCTATCAAGCAGATAAGAAAAGACGTAGTGACTGTCGAGCGTGGGCACACCCCAACCCAGCATGTAGAAGTCAGCTGGTCCGCTTCTGGATCTTCGGGAAGTGCTGGGCCTTCGGGATCGCATCAAGCTTCACCTTGACGCCGATCCGCGCCAGCATCGACACCGCCGCCTGGCAGATTTTCTCGTCATTGTTATAGCGGTTGTTCGGGCAATCGAGCTGGATCGAAAAGCCGTCGGGATAACCTGCGGCCGCCAGCAGTTCCTTGGCCTTCGCCGGATCGTGAGCGAACGGCTTGTCGTTCTCCGGCGTGTTGCCGAGCACGCCGGGCGACGTGATCATACCTGTCGGAAAACTCAGGCCCTCCATGACAACGCGCTTGATGGCTTCCTTGTCGATGGCGAGGTTGAAGGCTTCGCGCACACGCTGGTCCGCTAGCGGGTTCTTGCCCTTTCACATTGGATGAGCGCAGCTCCTCAACGCCCTGGTCCATGCCGAAGAAGATCGATCGGATCTGAGCCACCGTATCAACCTTCAGCCCGTCCGAACTTTCGATCCGCTTCAGGTCCTGCAGTGGCGGGTCAAGCACGAAGTCGACCTCGCCCGAGAGCAGTGCTGCGACCCGGGTTGCGGCGTTGGCGATCGGACGGTACTCGATTTTGTCGATATTGCCGGGAAACTGATCGTTGCCCCACCAATCAGCATTGCGTTCCAACACCGTCTTCTCGTCTGGCGCGCGGCTGACGAGTTTAAACGGGCCCGTGCCGTTGGCATTGCGGACCGCAAAGGTCTCCTGCTTCGCTTTGAAGTCCTGGGGTTCCGCGACGTTGTTCTTTTCGGCCCAGCCCTTGTCCATCATGTAGATCGACGTCAGCTGGTTCGGCAGGATCGGATTGGGACCATCGGTGAAGAGCTTGACGGTGTGGTCGTCGATCGCCTCGACCTTGGTTACGTTTTTAGCCTGTTCCTTGAAGTCGGATGACGTGGCTTTCGCGCGGCCGAACGAGAACACGACATCTTCAGCCGTGAAGTCGGCGCCGTCATGGAATTTGACACCCTTGCGAAGTTTGAACGTCCAGCCGTCCGGCGCCGCGGTCCAGCTTTCGGCGAGTTCGGGCTGCAGCTTCAACGCCGCATCGCGGGTGACGAGCGATTCATAGATCGTCCCGTTCATCGCGATGGTTGGGCCCTCATTCTGCGAATGCGGGTCGAGCGTCAGTGCATCGCCCTGGCTCGTCCAACGCAGAGTGTTCTCCGCGTGAGCGCCGACCGACGTGACGAGGATCACCGCGGCGGACGCTATTAGAATGTTGAAGTGTTTCATGGTGCTCTCTTTGGGTGTTCCATTGTCATTGAAACCGATGTCAGACACGTGGTGCGAAAAAACCTACCGTAGACAGGGCGGCCGGTCCATAGATCACAACCCGTCAAATTCCACCGAGATGACCGTTTGCATCCAAGATCTGAGAAAATCGTCTCCGCGTGTTGGAAAATGACATTTACGGCACGACCGCGATTGACCACACGAAGCGTTATATTTCGCAGCTATGCTGCTGGCAGAGGTGGTTCCACAATTTCGGACGGTGGGATAGGTGGTTTGTCTGCCTGACAGCGGGCACGATTGTGTCGGCGAATCAGGAGCGAACGATGAGCAGACGACCTCGGCGGAACCACTCGCCGGCATTCAAGGCCAAGGTGGCGATTGCGGCGATCAAGGGCGATCGGACGATCGCGCAGATCGCGGAGCAGTTTGACGTCCATCCGAACCAGGTGACAACGTGGAAAGCGCAGCTCGAAGGCGGTGCTGCCGACGTGTTCGGCGCCAGCGCGGCGGCGCATCAGGAGCCCGCCGTCGACGTGAAGATGCTGCACGCAAAGATCGGCGAGCTGACGCTGGAGAACGATTTTTTAGAGGGCGCGCTCACCAAGGCGGGATTGCTGAGCGCAAAGCGATGATCGACCGCGGTCATGCGTTGAGCGTCACGAAGCAAGCCGAGAGCATCGGAATCTCTCGAAGCACGGTGTACTACCGGCCCCGTCCGGTGTCGGCGCAAGACCTCGCGCTGATGAGGGAGATCGACGCGCTGCACATCGAGTTCCCCTTCGCCGGGGCTCGTATGTTGCGCAGCCTTCTGGCTGCCAAGGGACACAGGATCGGCCGTCGTCACGTCAAGACGCTGATGCAGCGGATGGGGATCAAGGCCTTGTACCGCCGGCCGCGGACGACGAAGCCGGCGCCGGGCCATAAGATCTTTCCGTATCTGTTGCGTGGGCTTGAGATCACACACCCCAATCAGGTCTGGGCAATGGACATCACGTACATCCCGATGGCGAAGGGCTTCGTCTATCTCGCGGTCGTGCTCGACTGGTTTTCGCGGCGCGTCCTGTCGTGGCGGCTGTCGATCACAATGGATGCAGCGTTCTGCGTCGAAGCCTTGGAAGCAGCTCTGGCACGCTATGGCAAGCCGAAGATCTTCAACACGGATCAGGGCTCGCAGTTCACCGGTGCGTCCTTCACCGGCGTGCTGACTGCGAACGACATCAGGATCAGCATGGACGGCAAGGGGGCGTGGCGGGACAACGTCTTCGTCGAGCGACTCTGGCGCACGATCAAGTACGAGGAGGTCTACCTCTACGCCTACGAAAGCGTCAGCGCGGCGCACGCAGGGATCGGGCGCTATCTCGATCTCTACAATGGCCGCCGGCCGCATTCGTCTCTTGACGGCATGACGCCGGACGAGGCCTACTTCGGACAACAGAGCACGCCGCCGATCCGCTTGGCGGCCTAACCCCGGCAGACGATCCACTTATCCAAGCGGAAAATCTGTCCGAACAACCGGGGCCACTTCAGGCTCCCACCCGTTGACCCGAAACATCTCGATGGCCTCACGCCGCATCAGCTGAGGGAAAGAATACGGCGGTCTCTTCTGAACCAGCTTCTCGCGCTCAGTCGGAAGGGTCCAGTTCTGTTGGTGTTCGAGGATGTCCACTGGATCGATCCAAGTTCTGCTGAACTCCTACTTGAAACAGTGGGCGCAATCATTGATGCCCCTGTCCTTATGTTTTTGACTTATCGACCGGAGTATCGCCTCGACTGGCCGATGCATTCGCATGTGACCGTGCTCACGTTGAATCGATTGAGCCGAAGCGAAGGAGCTGAGTTGGTCCGTTCCGCGACCGGCGTAGAGCTTCCGCCAGCGGTTGTCGATCGGATCATCGCCCGAACCGATGGTGTCCCGCTTTTTCTCGAAGAGATGTCACGCGCTGTCGCGGAGATCGGGACTGAATCCAATGATCCGGAAATTCCAAGCAGCCTACAAGCATCGCTGAGTGCCAGGCTTGATCGGCTGGGCACAGCGAAACAGGTCGCGCAAGTGGGCGCGGTTATCGGGCGTGAATTCGAGCGGGGGCTGGTGCAGCGATTGGTTGAGATGCCTACGGACGCTATGGATGGAGAGATACAATCCTTGCTGAAGTCAGGGCTTGTGATGCGGCGCCCAGGCACGGACAGAGAAGCCTATGCGTTCAGGCACGCTTTGATCCAGGAGGCCGCTGCGAATAGCCTCCTTCGCGAGCACCGCCGAAATCTGCATCTTCGTGTGGCAGAAATCTTTGAAGAGGGTGTCATCGATGGTGAACTCGCAAATGTCGAATTGATCGCGCATCATCTGTCGGAGGCCGGAAGCGTTTTGCGGGCCGTAGATGCG
This sequence comes from uncultured Alphaproteobacteria bacterium, assembly GCA_963696075.1. Classification (GTDB taxonomy): domain Bacteria; phylum Pseudomonadota; class Alphaproteobacteria; order Rhizobiales; family Hyphomicrobiaceae; genus CAJQQK01. Next base: position 24,019 of record CAVOJD010000018.1, read on the forward strand.
TGGCAAAAGGCTGCCGCTGAGGCGACACGAGCATCAGCTGACCATGAATCAGCTATGCATCTCCGGCGTGCGCTAGACTTGGCAAGGACGCTCCCAGACGAGGCAAGGCGCGACGTCCTGACACTCGATCTCCTCGCGGGACTGAGTCGGGCAATAATTACGTCGGAAGGTCATGCTGCGCCTGAACTAGGGCAGGTGATATCGGAAGCGCTGAATATTGCCTCGCGTTTGAACAATCCCACCAGCCTTTTCCCGGTCCTGGCCGCACGTCAAGTTCTCAACTTTGTTTCACGCCACATTGATCACTCAATCGAGGTTGCGCAGGATATGACCGAAAGGGCCCGTCAAGCCAATGAGCCAGGGGCCTTATTGTTCGGCAAGCGACTCCTTGCAACCTGTAACGTAATGCTCGGGCGTGGGCACGAAGCATGCCGTTTATCGGATGAAGCAATCAAAGGATATGACACCGAAAGAGACGACAATCAGGCCCTTCAATATGTACAAGATAATCGCATCGCCGCTCTGACTTGGTCGTCATTATCGCTCTGGTATTTGGGTTATCCTGATCAGGCGCGCCGGAGATCAGAGGAGGCGATCTGCAACGCCAGATCGAAGGGCAATGCCAACACGCTCGCCCAGTCGCTTTCGATTGGCGGGAGCGTTGTGCACGACCTACTTGGCGACACCTCGGCTATGGCTGAATACACTGGAGAACTGCGGTCGCTCACAGCCGCGCACAACTTGCCGTTTTGGCACGCATTCAGCGACGCTTGTCTCGGCCGTTGCTATTTTCATGAGGGCCGATTTGATGCGGCAGTTGACCACTTGAAGTCGAGCCTTGATCAGTTCTCAGATCAGCGCGTCATCCGGTGGCAGTCATTGTTCCTGAGCTGGCTGGCGGAGGCGTTCGACGCGCGCGGCGATCACCACGATTCAGCCAACACCCGTACGCAATCGAAGCAAACTCTGACCGAAGCAGGCGACTATTGGCATCAGCCGGACATCATGCGGCTAGATGCTGCTTTGGCCGAAGATGGGGCGGCTCTCCAGTCCGCCCTCGAAGCTGCCTGGCAAATGAACTCGCCGGCGTGGGCCCTCAGAGCGGCCATCGACACCGTGCGACTGAGTGAACGACACGGCACCGACATGGCGGCACATTTGACGCAACTTGCATCAATTATTGAGAAGTTTGAGGAGGGATTCGATACGGCCGATATGCACCACGCACGAAGTCTTCTCGAAAGATTGAACTGATAGCGTCCGCGGTTTGATAACGTCGCATCAGATGGTCGTCCTTGTGCATTGACCCGTTGAAGGCAATTTCCGCCAATCTCGGCTCGCCAGAAACGGTCGAAGCACCTTCGTTTGCGGACATGGTCGAGCGTCCAGTTGAGGTAGCAGACGCCGGATCTGTCGACGGCCGCTTCTGGGATTTTTGCGAAGTCGCAGTACTTGGCCCGGTTGAGGGGGCCCTTCCCTGTCGGTCAGGCCGCGCTCTATCTCGCGGGCTGTCGCCGCTCGACCGAGCCGGAAGTCGTCTCGGCCCAGCCGGGTGACGATCGCTCTGCCGGATTTCTCGCGTCATGTGGATAGTCGGTTCCACGGCTTCGGCGGATGATATTATAGCAATATGACCGACAACGCCCGACACAGTCAGACATCCATCGACATTGGCGACGACAATGCGGCTTTGGTGACACTCGATGTCGTCAGCTCCAGGTTCATCGCTGCTGGCCTCCCCCGCTCCATTCGCACGCTGCAACGGTACTGCGCCGCCGGCACCTTACGATGCATCAAGGAAGCCACGGAAACAGGCGACACCTATTTTGTTGTCGAGCAATCGATCGACACCGCCATCACCGCCCTCAAGCAGCTACACCAAGCGAAAGACAGACCGCGACAAGCCGCGATCGAGCGCGCCGTGCCGCCCCATGTCGGCCAAGACCAGGCCCCACAGATACAGATCGACACAGTCGGGCACAGTCCGGCGGCGTCGGCGGATGAGACACAAGAACAACCGCAGCGACAGCCAGCGTCAGGCACCGACACGTCGCGCTATGTCGCGCAACTCGAAGCACGCTTGGACGAGAAGGACGAGGAGATCGAATTTTTGCGTGAAGAGCTGATCGACCGGCGCGGGCAGATCCGCGACATGAAGGGGATTATTGACGGCCAGAACCAACTTTTGGAGACGATCCAAACCAACGTTGCGCCGATCTTCAACGCCCTGGCCGCAACAGTGAAATCGAGCGGGATTAGTCTAGGGAAGGGAAACGAGCCTGGCGGCTCCGGTTTTCACCAACCGGCGCAGCGTGACGACCGGACGCCGGACAGTCTCGAGAACGCTCATGATGAATTCTAGAATTGTGATACAATTTAGTTGTATGGCAACACTATCGCTCGACACCTACAAGACTATCTCGCGGCTGCAAGAGCGGGGGTATTCCAAGCAGCAAGCTGAAGGTTTCGTGGCCGTCATCCAGAGCGCCGATTTGGCCGATGTGGCAACACGAGACGATATCTCCGCCCTCAAGAACGACATCGCAGCACTTGAACGCAGTCTCTATGGCGCGCGCATCGAGCTGTACAAGGTCGCGGCCGCCCAGACGCTCGTGATCATCGGCGCCGTTGCGGCAATCATACAGGCATTTTGATCCAAAGCTTATGTTGTCATTTTTCACACCAGAACCCCGCCAGATGTCGATCGAGGAGCGCATCCTCGGCATGAGCGAGCATGCAATCCGAACCAAAATCCCGGACAAACTGCGCGAGACCGGTCTCTTCACTGAAGAAGAAGTCGAACGCGCCGTCACCTGGCTTATCGAATTCCGTGCCCAACATCATCTCGACGTGATCGAGTGAATTTGCCTGTACGGAGCTCACGTCGCCATGCCGTGGTCGTTGCTTCGCAAATCATAAATTGCACTAAACCGCTCCGCGGTATTCATCCGGTGCGAAGGCTGAGTGTTAGCGGGGAAGGCCGTTGTTGACGCTTGCGCAGTTTCTTGCGGCGATGCCTCTGGTAATCCATTACTGCCGCTGCGAATGGCAGAGACCGATGGATACGGACATGGGTCAGGGATGTTGCGACCAGGTCGTCGGTGCCGTTAGGGCGCATATGACAGATGATGCCGCCATAGGTCAGCTCATAGGTCACCTCAAGGACTATCTCCTTGGCAGCGATCGACATGTTCGGGCTGCATTCACGCAACCGCGCCAGTGTCGAGGCTGGCAACTCGACTTCGAACGGTACGGCTGCCTTCAGTGTCGCAACGAGACGGGCGGTCTTGTCAAGTTTGTCCAGGATCTCGTTTCCAATCGCGCCAAGATCAGTACTGCATGGCGTATTGCTTCTTGAGCTTCTTCACTCTGTGTTTCTGATAAGCGAGTGTGGCCGCGGCGAACGGCAGAGTGCGCGGCACGCGCACGTGGGTCAGCGACACTACGACCATGCTGTCGGCGTCCGAGGGTGCGATGTGGCACATGATGCCGCCGTCGTCGCCAGCATACGAGATGTCAGTGACAGTCTCGATTGGCTTGACGGTCAATGGCCTTTGTTGTGTGGCAAAGCCAACGACCAGTTCAGGCATCAAGCGCACCTCGAAGGGCAATGCTTCTTCCATGGCGTCGAGCAGCGCTTCGGTTTTCTCCGGCCGGTCAAGCATCGCTGATCTCCTCACGTTTGCCGCAAGCCACCCGGGCGAACCATCGGCGGCAGAGAATGGCTCAACCAAGCCATTCCGCATACGTCGCACAACATAACCTCTGCGACGCTAGCCGATTCGCTTCGTTCGCACCGGCCTTCGTTACCGGATCCTCACGGCTATCGGCGTTCCATGCGTGCTCCTCATATTCACAAGGAGAACGCCAATGACCAAGCAGATCACACCGCTGCGCCAGCGCATGCTCGATGACATGGCCATGCGCAACATGTCGCCCAACACCCAGAAGGTCTACACCTACGCCGTTGCCAACTTCGCTCGCTATCATCACCGCTCTCCCGACCAGCTTGGGCTTGAGCACGTCCGCGACTACCGGCTGCATCTGCTCGCACGCGGCCTCAAGACACGCTCGATCAACCCGATCGTCGGCGGACTGCGCTTCTTCTACGGCACGACGCTCGGCAACAAGGCGCTAGCCGAGCAGATCCCATTCGCCCGTGCCGAGGATACGTTGCCGGCCGTGCTGACCAGAGGCCAGGTGCTGCAGCTTGTGTCAGCCGAACCTGCCATCATGATGCGCACCATTTTCATCACCATCTACGCTGCCGGCCTGCGCATTTCCGAAGTGGTCAAGCTGACGCCCGCCGACATCCAGTCCAAGCGCATGGTAATCCGGGTGCGTCAGGCCAAGGGTCACAAGGATCGCTACGTCATGCTGTCCGAGCAACTGCTTGGGATTCTGCGCACGTATTGGACGCACAAGTGGCCATCAGGCAAGCATCTGTTCCCGAGCCCGACGACCGATCGACCAATCACGGTGCGCTCGGTTCAGCGTTCATTCCGCGAAGCGGCAGACGGGATTGGTCTGGATGCCGATGTCAGCCCCCACACGCTGCGTCATAGCTTTGCGACGCATCTCTACGAGCAAGGGGTCGACATTCGCACGATCCAGCAACTTCTCGGCCACAACAACATCAACTCGACCACACGCTACACGCGCGTCGCGATCAACACGATCCGCCAGATCCAAAGCCCTTTGGAGATGTTGATCAAGGAGATGGGGCCGCTGGATTGAGCGGCCCGTCGTGTCGCGCCCGAAGCTCGAGGTGGCGGATATATTCCGCCGCTTCGGTGCGGCGTGGCGCGCCGCCAATGCGGCTCATGTGAGCCTTGCGCAGCGGCGTGTCATGACGGCAATCGAGATCTGCAGAACCGCAGCACTGGGCGGCCACGTCGAGCGCTGCCAGGACTGTGCGCACACGCGCATCGCCTATAACTCCTGCCGCAACCGGCATTGTCCGAAGTGCCAGTGGCGTGCGGCCGAGGCGTGGCTCGAAGCGCGCAAGGCCGAGTTGCTGCCGGTTCCCTATTTCCACATCGTTTTCACATTGCCGGCCGAACTGCGGACAATCGCTTACCAGAACAAGGCCAAGGTCTATGGCCTGTTGTTCAAGGCGACAGCCGAGACGCTAACCACGATTGCCGCCGATCCCAAGCATTTGGGCGCCGATATCGGCGTCACCGCGGTGCTGCATACGTGGGGCCAGAAGCTTGATCATCATCCGCACCTCCATTGCATCGTGCCGGGCGGCGGTATTTCGCCCGATGGAACACGGTGGGTGCCGAGCCGGCCCAAGTTCCTCGTTCACGTGCGGGTGCTCTCAGAGCTGTTCCGGCGCCTGTTCCTGGAAGGCCTTTCCAGGTTGCATGCTGATGGCGCATTACAGTTTTTCGGCGACCTCACTCCGTTGTCCAACGCGCGCGCGTTCGATGCACTTCTGGCGCCGCTGCGGTTCGCCAATTGGGTGGTCTACGCCAAGCGTCCGTTTGCTGGACCAAGCCAAGTCCTCGCCTACCTGGCGCGCTATACTCACCGTGTCGCGATTTCCAACCGTCGATTGCTCGAGGTCGGCGATGACCACGTCAGCTTTCGCTGGAAAGATTATCGCGAGGATGGCAAAGCCAGAATGAAGGTGATGCGCCTGGCACCGGGCGAGTTCATGCGCCGCTTCCTGATGCACGTGTTGCCGAACGGATTCCATCGCATCCGCCACTACGGACTATTCGCCAACGGCCACCGCGCCGCCAAGCTGGAGTTGTGCCGCAAGCTCCTCGAGGTTCCAGTCCCTGAGGTGCAGACAGACGGCAGCGCCGATCAGCACGACGAGGGCAACAAAGAACCGCCATCCTGCCCCTGTTGCGGAGGGCGCATGCGCATCATAGAGGTATTCGAGCGCGGCACCGCCCCTCGAACGCAGGCCTCATCGATCATCAGGATCGACACGTCATGACGATGCCATCGCTTCTTTCACACTCAAAGCACGGACGGTTGCGACGCTGGTTCGATCCCGGCAACGGCGATGCGTGTGTCGAGCGGCGCCGGCATGGCAAATGTGAGGCTTCGGTTCGAGTTGTGACACGACGATCGAACCATTGCGAACCGGAATTTGCCGGACCGCCACCATCATGTGGGCTCGGCAGCCTGGCGCAATTGTCCTTCAGGCGAGCGACAGCGCCGGAGCATTTTCCTAAAACGCCATAGCAGTGCACGCAGCCCGCGGTTTCGTACAATTCAGTTTCTGCAACGCCGCCATCCGGCGCTGCACACGACGCTGCCTGATTGCCACCGGCATCGCAGAAACCTCAATATTGTGCGACGCTTACGATACCGCTCAACGGAGCCCTTTCCTGTCCTTCGTTCGCTTCATGGATATTGTGCGAACTTGGCCCCAGGCGATCCGCCGCCATTGTCCCCTGGCTTCGACACGACCGTACACACCGGATGCTATACTGTGAGCAATGAAGCAATTCGGTGCCGCAATGGAGGCTCGCTACAAGAACATCATTCTTGATGGATTTGACCCCGTGGCCGCCGCCGGCTTCACCCAAGTGCCGAATGTCATCCTGAAATCGACGGATCTGAGCGTTGGCGCCAAGCTCATGTACGCCTTGCTGCTGTCCTATGCATGGCAGAAAGAGTCCTGCTTTCCCGGCCAGGAAACACTGGCTACGGACATGGGCGTTTCCAAACGCAGTGTTGTGACTTTCATCAAGGAACTTGATCGCAGCGGCTTCTTGAGCGTCAAACGCCAAGGCCTAGGCAAGGTCAACATCTATACCCTGCACGCCAAGGTGAAGCCGAAACGTTGACCGCTTCCCACACTGAAGTGAAAAATCTGCACTTCCAGAGATGCAGGGGTTGCACCCCTGAAGTGAAATATCTGCACTTCCCTCTATATAATTATATACAGAGAAAAATACACATATGAAGAATACTCATCTTTCCAATTAAGAAATGAGGAGCGGATCAGACCACGAAATCGGAATTTGTCAAGAACGCTTCCCTTTGCTGGCCACTCAAAACAAGAAAGCCGCCCCGAAGAGCGGCTTTCCCTGATCCGTCAAGAGGAGTTTCTTAGTCCTCACGAAGTCAAGCTTCCCTCGTCACGCTTGGCCAAGCGCTCCTCGATCCACGCCTCCACCTCAGATAGCATCCACGCGACCCGGTTCTGGCCCAGCCTCAACCGCTTTGGGAATTGGCCTGCCTTCTCCAGCCGGGCGATGTGCTGGGGCGAGTACTTCACGAGCTTCGTCAGCTCCTTCTTGCAGATAAGCTGTTTTGGATGTGACATCTCAGATCCTCCATGTTGAAACGGAGCATCCGGATGCCCCAGCCTCGGTGCAAACCGAGCCCACTGGGCACCTTTGAATTTAAGCGCGAATCGCTGCGACGACAAGATTCACATAGTTGAACATGGCGGCACATTTTCCGACCTGAGGCAGCTCGATCGTTCATCGCGGTCAATCTGTTGCAGTAATTTCCCCAATGCGCTGTGACCACTTTTTAAGAGCTTCCCGTTTCTCTGCGAGGTAGCTGTAGACATCATAGACGCCGGCAATGCCGCCCAGCTCACCCGTCAAATGGTTCAGAACACGCTCTTTCACGTGCGGGACCACGCCAAGCTTTGCCAGGTTCGTTGATCCCGTGCGTCGCAGATCATGGATCGTCCATCCGGTGACGCCGGACAACTTGTCGATGCGGTTCTTGCTCTTTGACCAGTCGGCAAACACCTTTCCGTCAGATCGCTGCGCCGGAAACAGCAAACGGTCGTCGACGCGCGGTACTGTTCTGAGGATTTCGATCGCGAGGTCGGTCAACGGCACGAGATATGTGCGACCGGATTTGTTCTCTTCAGCTGGGACGCGCCAAACCTTCTCGCCCCAATCGATCATGTCCCACCGCAGCCCGACGACTTCACTGCGGCGCTGCACGGTGACAAGAAGCAGCTGGATGATAATCCCGTAGGGATGACCCATTTGGGACGCGGCGTGCCAGACGGCGGCCAGTTCATCGTCGGTCAGAACCCGATCGCGCTTCTTTTTCGGCGCAGGACTTCGAAGGCCCACGCACGGGCTCACATCGATCTTTCCCTGGCCCACGCACCAGTTGAAGAACGCTCGGATGTGACCGAACGCATGATTGGCAGCACTTGGGCTTTCATCCTTGATGATCTGCCCCTTGGCGTCCCGCTGCGGCCGAGCCACGATGGCATTGATGACCTGCACCACGTGCTGTTTGTTGATCTGTCGTATGTCCCGAGCCCGCCAGAGCTGGACGAACTCCATCCTCAGCACGCGATCGGCTTCGGCCAGTGTTCGCTCCTTCATGAAGCGGGTTCCATGCTGCTGCAAATACTCGTCGACAACTCTGTCGAACGCATGGCCCGAAACGACCTTTGGCCGGCCGATGGCCGGTTGCTTGCCTGTCTTTGCTTCCGATACGGCGGCGTGCGCTTTTGCACGAGCCTCCGCCAGCTTGATATCCGGATATCGTCCAAGACTCAGCCGGATCAACCTGCCGTTCACCCGTGTGCGCAGAGCAAAGGTCTTCACCCCATGCTTGGTCACTCGAACAGACAGCCCGGGAAACCTCCCGTCGGGGATCTCTAGGCGCCCGTCCGACGGCGGACGAAGCTTCTTAATTTCGAGATCAGTGAGTGCCTTCTTGGTCATTTGCCACCCATACCTGAAAAGCTATGGGGTCACAATGGGGTCACAAAAAGTGCACCTCTTGGATGGTGAGGCATGTTCTGTAATGACCCATAAAACTCAATAAAAACAGATTATTGCTTGGAATCATGTTGTCTGACGAATCCCCTTGAATCGCTTTCCCTTCAGGCTCATAACCTGAAGGTCGTAGGTTCA
>CAVOJD010000019.1:0-21820 GCA_963696075.1 uncultured Alphaproteobacteria bacterium
CAATTGGTGGAGAGGTTTGCATGCTGCAGATCGGCGAACCGTGAATATCATGGAGAATTCATGACCATTAGAACATCAATTCCCGGACGAGTACTATGGGGATTAGTATTGCTCGCTTTGGCGATTGCGAGCCCGGCAGTCGCCCAAAACAAGAAGCCTAACATTCTCGTCATATGGGGAGATGATATCGGCCAAAGCAACATCAGCGCCTATACTTTCGGCCTAGTTGGCTACAAGACACCGAATATCGACCGCATCGCCAAGGAAGGTATGATGTTCACCGACTACTACGGGGAACAGTCTTGCACGGCAGGACGGTCGTCCTACATCATGGGGCAGAGTGTGTTCCGCACCGGTCTTTCCAAGGTCGGCCTGCCCGGTGCTGCAGAGGGCATGAAAGAAGAGGACCCGACCATTGCGGGCCTGCTCAAGGCACAAGGTTACGTAACTGGCCAGTTCGGCAAAAACCATCTCGGCGACCGCGACGAGATGCTCCCGACCAACCACGGCTTCGACGAATTTTTGGGCAACCTCTATCACCTTAACGCTGAGGAGGAGCCCGAGAATGCGGATTACCCCGATCCGAAGCAGTTTCCAAATTTCCGCAAGAGGTTTGGCCCGCGAGGCGTGATCAAGTCATTTGCCGGAGGCAAGATTGAAGATACCGGCCCGCTGACCAAGAAGCGGATGGAAACGGTCGACGACGAAACGATCGATGCTGCGCTCACTTTCATCGACAAGGCGCACAAAGCTGGCAAGCCATTCTATGTGTGGTGGAACGGGACACGAATGCATTTCCGCACCCATGTGAAGAAAGGCCTGCGTGGCATTTCCGGGCAGGACGAGTATGCCGACGGGATGGTCGAGCATGACATGCATGTCGGCAAGCTACTCAAGAAGCTTGATGATCTCGGCATCACCGACAACACGATCGTGCACTATTCAACTGACAATGGCGTTCACATGAACACGTGGCCCGATGCGGGGATGACACCATTTCAGAGCGAAAAGAATACCAACTGGGAAGGCGGTTGGCGTGTGCCATCGATGGTACGCTGGCCGGGCAAGATCGAAGCTGGCAGCGTTTCCAACGCAATCATGCACCATATGGACTGGCTACCGACCTATCTGGCGGCAGCGGGCGACCCCGACATCAAAGCCAAACTCAAGAAGGGTGGTGTGAAGGCTATCGGGCGCGAATATAAGGTTCATCTCGACGGTTACAATTTCCTGCCGCATCTGACAGGAAAAGAGAAGCAGGGTCCGCGCAAAGAGATTTTCTACTTCTCTGATGAGGGTGATCTCACGGCACTACGCTACAGTGACTGGAAGTTGATTTTCATGGAGCAGAAGGCGAAGGGTACTTTGCGAGCTTGGATTGAACCATGGACGCCGCTTCGGGTGCCGCTGATTTTCAATCTTCGGCGTGACCCCTACGAGCGCGCCTATGTAACGTCCAATACCTACTATGACTGGATGATTGACCGCGCATACCTGCTGGTTCCCGCTCAGGTTTATGTCGGGAATTTCCTGAAAACCTTTAAGGACTTTCCTCCGCGCCAAAAGCCGGCCAGTTTCAGCCTTGATAAGGTAATGGAAAAGCTTGCGAAGCCGGGTGGCGCCCAGTAGCAGTGAAGACCAAATCTGGCGGCTCTCGATCCTCGGGAGCCGCCGGAAGATTTTCTCCCTGTCTCACACCAGCTGAATTTTCTCGAAATTACCGCACAGGTATGCCTTGTAATGACTCGCCTTTCGCTGTTTGCCACTACTGGGCTCTCTTCGCTCATCTTGATCACAAGCGTAGTCGCATCCGAAAACGCACCACCTCCGAGACTAGTCCTTCAGATTACCGTCGACCAACTGCGCGGCGACTTAGTCGGTCGCGAGTTGGACCGAATGGGCAAAGGCGGTTTTCGATATCTTTTCGACAATGGTGTCGTCTATCTCGATGCCCATCATGCCCATGCCAACACGGAAACGATTGTCGGTCATGCGACCCTCGCCACTGGTGCGCATCCTGCAGCGCATGGCATGATCGGCAACGCTTGGTTTGACCGAAAACTTGGGCGCCTCGTCTACAACATCGAAGATCCGGATTATCCCATTCTCACTGCTGGCGCCGGCATTGACAAAAAGGGAGAAGTCGATCCTACGCAACGGTTGGCGAAAACGGACGGCCGTTCGCCTCGTGCGATCATGACATCGACGTTCAGCGATGAAATGGCAATTCGATATGGGCAAAGCTCGAAAACTTTCGCCGTCTCAGTGAAGGATCGCGGAGCCGTGTCAATGGGCGGTCACGCGGGCAAGGCCTTTTGGTTCTCAAAGAAGGCCGGGGAATTCATCACAAGCAGATACTACTACAAAAAATATCCTGATTGGGTCGTGAAATGGAATGCGCGCCGCTTGCCATTCGCCTATGCAGGAAAGAGCTGGGAGTTGTTGCTCGACAAAGCATCGTACAGGAACGCAGACCTCGATGACAGGCCCTGGGAGACAAAACTGCCGGGCTTCGGGCGTGTCTTTCCGCACCCGTACGGACCCGCTGATGACAAGTATTTTACGACGCTTCTGACAACAAGCCCTGCCGGCGATGAACTGACGGTGTCGTTTGCCAAGGCGCTCGTTGAGGCCGAGAAACTGGGACAGGACGACATTCCGGATTATCTTTCCGTTAGCCTGTCCTCGACTGACTACGTTGGACATCTATTTGGACCGTCGAGCCTGGAAACCGAAGATCAGATCCTTCGGCTCGACCGGCAGATCGCCGATCTACTCAACTTTATTGATAAGCGTGTCGGCTTGGATAAGACGCTGATCGTCCTGTCTGCCGACCACGGCGCAGCAGACGCACCGGGGTATCTCAACCAGCTCGGGATACCGGCGACCTACATCGATCCCAAGACATGGAACACAGCACCAGTGCTAACCCGACTGAAAGAGCGTTTCGGGCTGGGCAAGGAACTCATTAAGTCCTATTTCCATCCCTATATCTATCTTGATGCAGGCGCCGTCGCCAAAGCGGGTGTCTCTCAAGCTGACATCGAGCGCGACGTCGCCAACGAGGTCATGAAGTTGCCGGGCGTTGCACTTGCGATTTCAAGCACGGCCCTAGCAGCCGGCGCATACCCCGAGATGCCTATTATCCGCTCGGTCCTCAACAACTTCAATCCAAGCCGGTCTGGCGATATCTTCGTGGTCTTTGAGCCGCACTCGTTCATCAATGACTTTGATGGTCTGACCGTCGCCGCTCACCACGGCTCGCCGTGGAGCTATGACACGTTTGTGCCGCTCATGTTCGCTGGTAAGGGTATCAAGGCGCGGCGTGTCGGCCGGCGCGTGGAGACGGTTGACTTAGCATCCACGCTCTCGGCATTGCTTGGTGCCAAACCGCCCTCTGGTAGCGCTGGAATGCCATTGGCGGAAGTTGTCGACAGTTGGGGTCGTTAAGAAAGCCACTTCCGGGTCGTTGCTAACGGTATATCGTTATGAGAGTGTATTCCTCTCAGCAAGAACCGGTCGCCCATGCGTTCTGTCGTCATCGTATCGCTGATATCCGGCTTGCTCTTCCTTGGGGCGGGATTTACATTTGCCCAATTGCCGGTAAGCACATCGAAATTCGTCGGCTCTGAGGCTTGCGCTGGATGCCATCAGTCCGCTGCCCAAGAGTGGTCGGGATCGCACCATGCCTGGGCGTGGAAGCTACCGAACGACGCGACGGTAAAAGGCAACTTCGACGGCGCGAGTATTGAACATAAAGGCATCACGACGCGCTTTTTCAAAAATGGCGAACGTTTCATCGTTGAGACAGACGGCCCGAATGGGGCAATGACTCAATACGACGTTCGCTCGACAACTGGAATTGAACCTCTTCAGCAATACCTACTTGAAACCGAAGCTGGTCGTCTGCAAGCGCTCGATCTGGCTTGGGATACCGTCAAAAAACGCTGGTATCATCTCTATCCTAAACAGGAGCTCAAAGGAGGGAATGGACTACATTGGACGGGGCCATACAAGACCTGGAATGCGCGTTGCGCGGAATGCCATGCGACCGGTTACAAGAAGAACTACAATGCTAGAACGAAACAGTATTCCAGTAGGCAGGCCGAGATGGGTGTTGGCTGTGAGGCCTGCCACGGTCCCGGTCTAGCACATCTGAGGTGGGCCCGCGATCCCAAGAGCTACAATCCGCAAGCCTGGCCCGGACTGACCGCCAAAGGTTTCACGATTGGCTTCAATAAGCAGTCTGCCGAGACCGAAATCCAACAATGCGCCGGCTGCCACGCGCGAAGAGAGCCACTATCGGATGGCAACCCTTTGCCGGGCACGCCGTTTCATGATGCCTACAGGCTGTCTCTGCTCCGCCCCGGACTTTATCATGCCGACGGCTCGATCCAGGACGAGGTCTACGTCTATGGCTCTTTCTTGCAGTCCAAGATGTATGCTCGGGGCGTCCGGTGCACCGACTGTCATGATCCTCACGCTGCAAAACTCAAAGCAGATGGCAACGCGGTATGTACACAGTGCCACTCGCCTGCCGGAAACCCACGCTTTGCCACCTTGAAGAAGGCGTCTTACGACAATACATCTCATCATTTCCATGCTCCCGGATCGGCTGGTGCACAGTGCAAAAGCTGCCATATGGTTGAGCGGACATACATGGGCGTTGATGGACGGCGCGACCACAGTTTCCGAATTCCCCGTCCCGACCTGTCTGTTCAAACGGCGGCGCCCAACGCTTGCACGGACTGCCATTCAGAAAAGGACGCGTCTTGGGCGGCACGCGAAATCGAGCGACGATATCCGGCGTCCCCCCATCGTGGCCCCCACTATTCTCAGGTTTTCGCAAAGGCGCGGAAAGACCCGGCATCTGCGGCCAGCGCACTGCTAGAAATATCGGGCGACAAAGCCCAGTCGGGCATCGTGCGCGCGACGGCACTGAATCTCATTCAGGGTGCTGTTACCCCGACCCTTGCTGCGCGATCGGCCATCTTCATTAGGGACCCCGATGCACTTGTTCGGACAGCAGCGATCAGTCTTCAACGAGCTGCCGCACCACAGGCGCGCGTGCAGCTCCTTCTTCCAGCTTTGGAAGATAAATTTCAATCCGTGCGTATCGCTGCCGCGCGCGCGCTCCTTGGTGCGCCAGTTGTGCGCCTGCCTGTCCGAAACACTGCAGCTTTGAAGAACGCGCAACGTGAATGGCGCGCGTCGCTCCTGGCAAAGACCGATTACCCTGAAACTCATCTCGTGCTTGGCGGCGCAGCGCTGGTGTTACGCAATCCAAAAGCAGCGGACCGTGCTTTCCGGGAGGCTGTTCGGCAGGACCCGCAGCTTATCAGCGCGTGGAGAATGATCATCCGCATCCGAGCCGCGCTTGGTAACCGCAAGGGAGCGACTGAAACCACCGACAAGGCATTGAAGCTCAACCCTGAAAACCAAACACTCCACTCAATGCGTAAACAGCTTGAAGTAAGCGACCGGAATTAACGAATCTGGGCTACGCTCGCCCTCCGGCAGTCCGCAACTGGACCATTCTCATCTAGATTGACGCTGGCTTCTTGCCTTGATTGTCGCCGGCAAATTGCAGTGCAATGGCAGCTTTCACCAGCAGCGGACATGATCAACTCACGATGCCCGAGCTGGCCAATTTCCGCTCCTGTATAGCTTCGCCATATGACTCAACCCGGATCATCTGAACGCGTCTTGTTCCGAAGTGGTGCAGGTTTCTTGAACGTCGGCATGGATGCCCGAGAGGCTTGCTCGGGCCGACGTTCGAGAAGCGCCCAGGCACGAAGTCGCGGGAGGTTTGGCTCGCCGGCGCTGCGGGCACTATGGGGATTTGCCGGGCGCGCAGAAGCCGGCCGTGGTTCTCGGCATTGGCAACGAGGCATTCCGAGAGGGCGGGCAAGGATCGTAACAGCGTGTTGAGGCGGCCGGAAGGGTCGTAGTGGCAGCGTGTCCGGGCGCCATTGACCGGCGCTCGGGTCGATCGGCGCAAGCGGGTGCGCGACCGGTGGCGATCCAGCTTCGGTGGCGATCACGATCGATGGTGGATGCTGGGCGCGTGCTCATGAGGTGTCGATCCTGATTGCGACTGGCGTCGGCGCATGACGTGGCGTCTCGCCTCGTGCGAAGACCTCGATGACGAGCATGCGTGAGCCGCAGCAGGGGCAGGGGCGCGTGTGAGCGCGTTCGGCATTGTCGTCGGCGTCGCTTGTCGGTTCCGGCAGCTCGATCGGCGGCGGCATGGCGAGCAGCTCGCGCGCCTTGGCGACAGCATCGGCCCGATTGCCGTTGGCGAGGAGGCCATAGTGGCGGATGCGGTGGAAGCCCTTCGGCAGCACGTGGCTGAGGAACCGGCGGATGAACTCGCCCGTCGCCAACGTCATGGTCTTGAAGCGCGCGAGCCCGTCGACCCGGTAGTCCTTGTACTTGAACGCCACGGTGACGGGGTCTGCCGAGACGAGCCGCCGGTTCGAGATGGCGATCCGATGCGTGTAGCGCGACAGGTAGGCGAGCACGGCCTCGGGCCCGGCGAACGGGCGCTTGGCATAGACGACCCATTCGCAGCGCTTCAGGGGTGCGAGGAACGCGTCGAAGGCATCGGCGTCCGCGAGCGCGCGGTGCTCGCCGAAGAAAGCGAGCCTGTCGGCCGCGTGTGCCGACCGCAGCATCTCGACGACCCGCCTCCGGAACAGGCGCGAGAGCACCCGCACGGGCAGGAAGAACTGTGGCCGGCACGTGATCCACCGCTCACCGTCCTCGGAGAGACCTCCGCCCGGCACGATCATGTGCACGTGCGGGTGATGCGTCATGGCGCTGCCCCAGGTGTGCAGCACCGAGGTGATGCCGATCCTGGCACCGAGCCGCTTCTTGTCGGCTGCGATGGTGAGCGTCGCCTCGGCGCTCGCTTTGAATAGGATGTCGTAGATGACGGCTTTGTTGGTGTAGGCCAGATCGGCGATCGGCGCCGGCAACGTGTAGACCACGTGGAAGTACGGCACGGCCAGCAGCTCGGCCTTGCGATCATCGAGCCAGTCGCGCGCCGCCGAGCCCTGGCACTTCGGACAGTGTCGATTGCGGCAGCTGTTGTAGGCGACGACGGTGTGGCCGCACGCGCCGTTCTCGCAAGTCGCAACATGGCCTCCGAGCGCCGCCGTGCGGCAGCGCTCGATCGCCGACATCACCTTCATCTGGGCGAGGCTCACGTGGCCGCGGTTGGCCTCACGCCAAGCGGCACCGTGATCGCGGAAGATGTCCGCGACTTCCATAGCGGGCCGTGCCATGCGGCAGCCGCTACGCCGCCTTGTCGTCCTTGCGTCTCGACTTGGGCCCCTTGCGCCTCGACTTCTGCGGCATCGGCAGTTGATCGAGCGGGCTCTCGACCGCCGTGATGAGACCGGTGGCGACGCGCGTATATCGCGCCGTCGTCTCCAACTTCTCGTGACCGAGCAATGCCTGGATCGTGCGGATATCGGTGCCGCGGTCGAAGAGATGCGTCGCGAACGAGTGGCGCAGTGCGTGCAACGTCACCTTCTTCTTGATGCCGGCGGCCTCGAGCGTCTGTTGAAAAAGGCGCGTCACCTGCCGCGCCGTCAGATGGCAGCCTTCGCCGCGACCGGGGAACAGCCAGCGCTCTGCCGGCGGGACGCCCTCGTCGTTGTGCGTGCTCCGCTCCGGCCACCACTCCCGGAGCAGCGCGTAGAGTTCCGGCGACAGCATGACGTGCCGATCCTTGCGCCCCTTGCCCTGCTCGACGCGAATGATCGAGAGCGAACGGTCGATGTGCTTTGCCTTCAGCTTGACGGCCTCGCTGACGCGCAGGCCGGCGCCGTAGCCGATCGCGAGCAGTACGCGGGCCTGCAGGTTGCCGGCCATGGAGATCAGCCGCGCCGCCTCCTCCGCACTCAGGATCTGCGGAATGCGCGTCGGCTCCTTGATGTGGTGGATCTCGTTGGCAAGATCGAGCCGCCGCATGGTGACGCGGAACAGGAAGCGAAGGCCCGTCATCGTGCGGTTGCGCGTCTGGATCGAGGTGCCCGTCGCCATCAGGTCGATCTGGAAGGCCCGGACCTCGTCGACAGTGGCGGTGTCGGGCGAACGCTTCAGCCAGGCTGCGAAGCGCTTGCAGGCGCGGATGTGGCCGATCTGGGTTCCCTTCGCGAGCTGTCGGGAAACCATGTCCTCGATCATGCGCTGACGAAGCGGGCTGATGGTGGTGGTGTCGGTCATGGGGAGTTCTGTCCTGAGTTGAGGGTTGCGAACACCTCGATGCTCAGGGTGGGGCTCCCCGCCCCGTTACTGCCGCCGTCTCAAATGGTTACCGACGCCCGAAATAGAAGCGCCCGCCGAGGCGGGCTGGAGCGCAGCGACTTAGTGCTTGGGTCAAACTCGGCTGTTTGACGGATGACAAAATTCGACCGGTTGACCCCAAGAAGCGGACAGTCTGGGGCGGCGATGATCTCCCAGCGCCTCTCAGCGTCATCTTCTCTACACCTCCGCCAAGATGCACACCTGACCGCTTCCTCAAGCAACCATATTCGCGCCGACCTTGCACGATGCGCAGGTCGTGAAGGGATCGGAAAGACATGTCGTGTCGAGGATCGGACGGTTAGATCATTTGGGTGTCCGGTGTGAAGGGGGGGGACCGGTGGTACGATCTTCTCGCTCACTTGGTGGCACACTAGAAATTGCGAATTTGTCCGGTGTCGCCGTAATCGAAAGATGTGGGGCCGGGCGATTTGGCGGGTTGTCGGTTCCGCATCAGTCGGAATTGCATCCTGCCAGGCAATCGTCGCCAGTGTCTCCACGTGTCTGCGGCTCAGCGATGGCGTATCGCCTACGGCGCGCTTTGCGAAATGTGCTCGAACCACGGCTGTCGTGCACGCCCAAGGGGTTGCGCCAGCGGGAGTTCCCAAGTTCAATGTTGCCTTTGGAAGCGAGTTGGGTTCGGTACCCGTCTTGATCATCAGGAGATGAACATGCGTTGTCTTTCGCGTCTTGTCGTTCTTGCAACTTGCGCGCTTCTAGGCGCGGCCATCCACACATCGGCAGTGGCTGGCGAAAGCGTCACCTACAGCATCGCAGGCAACGACTTTGAAGGCTATCAATCTAAGGCCGTTGGCAACTCGAAGGGGCTTGTTGTCGTCATCCACGACTGGGACGGGCTGACCGATTATGAGGAAAAGCGTGTGAACATGCTCTCGGAGATGGGATACGACGCGTTTGCCGTCGATCTCTATGGAAAGGGCAACCGTCCTGTGGAGACTGGCGCGAAGAAAGCCGAGACCGGAAAGCTCTACAAAGACCGAGAGAAGATGCGCTCCTTGATCCTTGGTGGTCTGGCTGAGGCGCGCAAGCTGAGTAATCAATCTGCCGTCGTCATGGGATACTGTTTCGGGGGCGCGGCAACGCTGGAATTGGCTCGTTCCGGCAAAGCGGAAAATGTTAACGGCTTCGCTACGTTCCACGGCGGTCTCTCGACGCCGGAAGGTCAGAGCTACTCCGAAGACACGCCGCCGCTGTTGATCGCGCATGGCGCAGCCGACTCGTCGATAACCATGCAAGATGTCGCGACCTTGTCCGGGGAACTTGAGGCGGCCGGTGCTACATACACAGTCGAAGTGTATTCAGGCGCGCCTCATGCCTTCACAGTCTTCGGCAGTAGCCGCTACCAGGAGCGTGCCGACAAGCTTTCTTGGAAGGCTTTCAGCGAATTCCTCCAAGCCACGCTCGGCGACTGAGCATTAGTGCGGTTCCAAGCATGATCCTTGGCGGTGACATCGGCGGCACCAAAACCGTTTTGGGCCTATTCGCGGATACAGGCAGCGGTCTGCGACTAGTCGAGGAGCGCGTCTACGCCAGCCAAGAGCATGGTGAATTCGAGGAAATACTCTCGACGTTTTTGAATGCCCAAGCCGAACCATATGTCCAGGCCGCCTGTTTCGGCGTCGCAGGGCCAGTCATCGACGGCGCATGCGCTGCAACGAACCTGCCCTGGCATATCAGCGAGATGGGTCTTGCCGAGGCTCTGAGGACCCCGAAAGTCAAGCTCGTGAATGACCTCGCCGCGATGGCTTATGGCGTGTTGTTTCTCGATGATGGTGAGTTCGCCATTCTCAATACGGGCGCGAGCCAGAAACGGCAGGGTCACATCGCGGTGATCGCCGCAGGCACTGGTCTCGGTGAGGCGTTTTTGTATTGGGACGGCCAACGACACTATCCCATCGGCACCGAGGGCGGTCATTCGACGTTTGCGCCCAACTCGGAGCGAGAAATCGAGCTCCTGAATTTTCTGCGCGCCAAGTATGGCGGCCACGTCAGCTTCGAGCGCGTGCTGTCAGGGCCAGGGCTCTACCATATCTACGAGTTCCTGCGGGAGACTGCAGCCGAGCCAGAGCCGGAGTGGCTTGCCGAGCAATGTCGTACGGGCGATCCGAGCGCAGCCATTTCCGAGGCCGGGCTCTCAGGCAAGGACGCCGTTTGCGCAACGACCCTGGAAATGTTCGCATCGATTTACGGAGCAGAGGCCGGCAACCTAGCCCTGAAGGTGCTTGCCACCGGTGGCGTTGTGTTAGGCGGCGGCATCGCACCCAAAATTCTCCCCGTGCTTCAGAATGGAAGCTTTATGCGTGGCTATGCCGAGAAAGGTCGGTTTTCGCAGCTCCTGGGGCGTAATGAGGTTAGAGTTGCCCTTAATCCTCGCACGCCGTTGATTGGCGCGGCGCATCTGGCGCGGCGGTTCGCGGGGACTCAGCTACACACATAGACTGTACAGCAGCAAGCTTACGGCGGTCTTGCGAAGCCTCAAACGGCAGACCAAACGGCGAGCGATCAACTAAGAAAAGCCGGCTTTCGTCGGCAGGCCCATTTTTTTGAGCGCAGCAACCACGGGGCACAAGCCGGTGAAGGAGGCCTGGATCAGGTGAGCCCCCATGATCCCTGTCAGCCACAGCCAGTTGAGGTTGTGATAGACAGCAAGTAGCGTGCTGCCGAGCACCACGATGCCCACCACCAGCAGAATGGTTCTCTCAATTGTCATGGTTGGCTCTTCCTCTTTTTCGTCTTGGAAACCTAAGCATAGCATTCCGGCAAATCGTACATCGGTCAAATCTGACGTCCAACACCATTCGAGGTGCCGGGATCACGCATCCCCTCTTTCCATCGCTTGACGAGGCTTTATCAATGACGGGCCCATTCATTGTTCCTGATCTAGCCAATGATCCGAACAGTCCCTTTGCGCGCGACGCGGACGGCAGGCTCGTGCGACGGTCATTCTGGCTTGATCTGAGCGACCGTTCTCTCGTGTTGGCGATGACGCAAGGCGTTGGTTCCAATCTGACGAACGACCAAAAGCGGGCTCATCTTCGCGACCTGGGACGCGAAGGGCTTATCGATGAGGTCTGCATTCAGGAGATTTTGCCGCCTGAGGGCAAGTCCTGACAATCCTTGACGTCTGCGCTTTTCGAATGCGCGAGAAAGGTGATCTCTGTCTTACGATCGTCGGATAGTTCGGCCCTTACTGCTGCAGGGCTGCAAAAGAAGCTATTGTCGAAAGGAATGCCAACTGACGGCCTCGGCGGATCGATGGAGTGGCGCATTTCCTTAGCGTTTATGCGGTTTGCCTTAGAAGTTTGAGGTATTTGATTTTATTTTATTGGAAAGTTGAGGCTTATCGTCAGCGTGGGGTTATAGCTTTTCATCTAAGAATTTTTGATTGATTTTGATTTCCTTGGCTGGGCTGGCGATGAAGGCGACGCACAAAACTGAGCGACGACTCTTTGGCCGGAGAGAACTCACGATCCACGCGTGGGTCCAGATCGGTCGACGTCGTGAAGCCTGTACGATATGCAACATTTCCGATCGTGGTGCGCTTATCGAATTCGACGGTCCAGTGCCCTACGCGAACACGATGCGGTTGATTGTTGATTTCGAGGACTTCGCGGTCGACTGTGATGTCCGTCACCGCACCGGCACGGCGATTGGCGTCTTTTTCCGTCCCCCCAAGGTCATGACCGCGGCAGACCGTGGCCTATCAGGCGCCGAAGTCGCAAAGAGAGTGCGTGCCATGCTGAAACAAGCTCAGGGCGCTTGACGAACTGCCAGCCGTAAAAAGTTAAAGTGGCCACGTAAATTTTGCTCAAACTGCATTGCCCTAGATGACCGATCCTTCGGACCTTCCGGATATTGCTGAGAAGGTCATTTGAAGGAGGACAGAGCCATGTTTACGGCAACCAGCGGCCTCATCAGCTTGGACGGGTCTGTCGCGCGGCCAAGGCCGGCAGAGGATATGCAGTCGTATGCAACCGCTCTACACGCCCACCATATAAGGCTCCGTCTTAGTTCCCGGCTACAGGATCGTTCGGGAACGGAACGACAGCCAGCACGTTCCTAAGCGTCCCCCTTAAAACTGCTACGCCGCAAACTGTGACAGCGTTCCATGTGAGCGCTGTCATTTTTTCGGTAACTCACCTACCGAGCTCAGCGCACTCTCCGTTGGTATGCAGCCGCTGAGATTGCCGGGTAGAATGGAACTTTACGATCTGGCTCATCCAATAAAAGCGGAGGACGACCGATGGCAGCCGATGATGACGAGTATGTCTTGATCGAGTCAGAGCTTGGCGGGGAATTCAGTCGCGATGGCATCACCGTGGATGTCCAGATTTATCGCGGTCAAGAGGATACGACCTGGATACTCGAAGTTGTCGACGCTGCGAACAACTCCTACGTCTGGGACGTTGAGTTCCTGACCGATCAAGCCGCGATGAATGAATTTCTGGCCTCGGTGAAACGCGCGGGCATGAAGCAGTACAACAATTAGCGCGGGACACGGTTGCATGCCGGTCAATGGGATGTGAGATGCCGTGAAACTGGCGAGGGGCTGATTGGCGGGACAGAGAGAGGCGTCACAGCCTGCAGCCAGTGCGGCCGCGTGTGCCGTAACAATGCGACCGCGCCCAGCGCCTGACGCGACCGACACCGAACACCTCCCCTTCTAATCTGCGAAGCCTGCCGCCCTCCCATGATGGTCACGACGATTGTCCGTCTATGCGAGCCCTTTGCGTTTGCAGCGTTTCGGTGTGAAGTGAAGGACAATACGGACAGTTCCGCGTCCAGGACGGCGCTGGCACACGGAGAACGGGTCCTACGGCGGGCGCGTCAGGGCTAACGCGAGTTTCAAAAAATTGAATATGATGTCAGCCCGAAGATGCTGGAGGCTCACGCTCAGCCCTGGGATGGGGGGCGGCTTCGCAGAAGGCCGGTGCCAGCGCGAGAACGGCAACATCGTCCGATTGAAAGCCTCCTGTATTCTTTGAAGCGATATGTGGCTAGCGCTCATGGCCTTTGCTTTCCCGCAACCTCGTATCGGGAGAATATGGGTGTTAGGAATTCGTTAATCTGGACAGCGCAGGCTTTTTCCGAATGTCCGATGATTCGCGCCGTCGCGCGCGCACATACTCTTTGGGGGAGCGCCCGCTGATGCAACGCGAGATCGAACTTGTCATGCTGGCCATGCAGCAGCGCCAACGGCGGGAGGCCGCACTGCTTGAGCGCATCATGACTTCGATTGCCAAGAGCAGCGAAGCGCACAACGAGATGGTTACGGGCATCTCTGCAGCGCTTGCCGAGCATGAATTGACATCGAACCAAGACCGCAATCTGCGACACGAACTCGAAGGCGAGATCGAGAACGTTATCCACTACATCCGCAAGGACACCGCGCGGGAGCAATGAGGCAGAGCTGAACGGAGCGACAGTATGCAGTTTCTAAGCGGGCTCTTAGGTGCAGTGATCGGCGGGGTGATCGTTGCTTGGTTCAATTACCTCTACCTCTGGAAGCGCGCCAAGAAGATCGAGCAGATGCGTGCCGTGTTTGATGACGCCATGAAGGCGCTTGCGCTCTACGAGGTCGATGTCCAGAACAGAGACTTGGAGGACCTGTCACCGGAAACCAAGCTCGCGAAGGCGAAGGCCCTCGCACTTGTTCCAGCCTTCTTTCCAAGAGCCGCGGACGCCTACCACCATGTTTTTGATGCCGGGCAGAAGCTAAGGGCGACAATCGACGAGGGCTACCATGAGCGCGTGAACGAGGCTGTCGCTCTCATGGCGAACGAACTCCACAACACCGATGCGGCGCGTCCGTGGGAGAAAGTCAAATCGTCCTTGTCTACGTCCCCGAAAGCCTAGGCTGTTGTCTGTCTGGCCTCCGCCCAGGCATCGCGGCGACCGATTTCCCGAGTTGTTCCGGCTCCGAGCGCCGCAATTGAACTTTTTGACGACCTGCGACGGGAACGTCGTGCGTAGCGAGAGACACCGCAGTCTCGGAGCCACCTCGCCTAATTGGTCCGATCACGAAATCGGGCGCGGCGGCAAGCGGTGTTCGGGATGACCCTTCATTCTGTCGTACACTCCTTCCGCATTGGCTGGGCCGCATCGTCGATGGTGCCAGAGGCGGCGACGGTACCGTGGCCATGGGCGCAACACCGTGCGGCGGCGCAATAAGCATATCGGCGGACGACTGATACCGGATCATTCTTCCCCGGAAACGCACCAATGGATATCAAGCCTTTTCTTCGGCGCCGGCTTCGAGGTGCCATTGCGATCTTCAGGTGCAGGCTCTGTTGATCGATCGGCGAAGTACCGCCGAAAACACGCAAGACACCGGACGGCCCAAACAGACACGATCCGGTGTCGTGGGTTCAGCTGAATTTATGATCGGCCTGCGCTCAATGATCTGTGACGTCGTCCACGTGACCAAGCTCGTAAGTCGGTGTCACCGTAACCGACGTCGGCGTTGGTGGATGTCGTCGATCCGGTGTTTGAGCTGCCCGGAGTGTGGGGACCGCCTAATAGGTCTACGGTAAGCACGGCGGACTCCTTCCGGAAATGAAAACTTAGCGTTCTCCAGCTCCGGACGCTTAGAAGATTAGATACGGGATGAACGCCTCCACTCGAGGAAGCGTGGGTTGATCGATATCAATGTTGAACTTTTGGGAAAGTTCCAGTGTGCCGGCATCATTATCGAGTTCGAGGAGACTGGGATGGTTGAGAAATCGCATACAGCCGGTTCGTGGCCGCATCTCTATGAACCGCTACGCAGCTTGGGTCAGAAAGTGGCCGATTATGTTGCACCTCGGTCAGAGGCATCGGCTGTGGCCGATTACTACGAAATCAAGGTCGAGCTCCCCGGTGTTGCGCCCGAAGACATCGAAGTCTTAGCTCAAGATAATAACCTGACGGTTCAGGGAGAAAAGCAATTCAAGCGCGAGGAAAGCGGTCAGGATTTCTTTTTCTCGGAACGTGAATACGGCGCCTTTCAACGTACTTTTCGATTGCCGCCTGATGCTGCAGCCGACAAGATTGATGCCGAATACAAAGATGGTGTGCTGACACTGAAGGTCGCCAAGGAAAAGCCGACTGAAGCCTCCGCCAGGAGGGTGGATATCCGGCAAGCCTAAGGAAGTTCTGAACAGAACCAATTCAATGGCGGCTTATGGTTATCCGGCTTGGTTTTCGATCGCGTGAGTGCTCCATCGAAGGCGAGTGGCTGAGACTTTAATTCTGCCACGTTGATCAGGTGCGCTTCAGCTGTCGTCTCGCTAGAAACAGATTGGTCGATGCTAGTGGAGCGAAGGCCTGCGCGCGGCTCTTTTGGATGCCACGATTGCAGGTGGATGCCACGATTGCAGGTGGATGCCACGATTGCAGGACATCCGGATATTTGTTAGCTGGCGGCTTGGGGCTCGGGGTATAAGGTAGCAATCCGATGAAGATCGTAGCGTCGATGCTGGTCGCCGCCATCATGCTTACATTGATGTGCGTCTATCCGAGTGCGTCAGCAAGTGACAGGAAATCCGCCAACGGCAAGCCGCTTCGCGTAACGGTTCACCCAACACAAAGGCGAACGACGAACCAGCCGGGCGGCTACTCGTACAGCAGGACCGACAGCATTGGCGCCGAATACACTCGTCGCTTCATCGACCCGCCACGACAGTCTCCCAGTGGACCGTTCGACAGGGACTTCTTTTTCGACACGCCCGACTCGCCCCGCGGTGGTCAAAGCCCATACATGAATTGATGCTGATCGAGCGTGTCGTGTCCGTCGCTCACGCGAACTATCGAGGTCTGTCGCTTCTGGATGAGCGGTTCGCTATCGGCCAGGCTGCGATGGAAGAGTTCTCGCTCTCGGTCAAACGTCAAGGCATGAAGTCGGACACCTGGTTTTCGCGGAAAATTCGCCTATTAACCAATTTTGTTCATTTCAATGAACGCCTGTCCAGGGCAGAGACCGTGCCGACTTCCTGGCACGGTAATTGGCAGTAAAAACCTGTCTCGCCGAGTCATATGACCTTGGTCTAGTGACAATCACGATCGACCCAAAACACAGCTATATTCGCTGTCACACGAGTTGTTCAGCTTTTGGAAATACCTTTGTCGTAGACTCTTAGGAGTAAATGGCAAAATGGAGTTTCAACATGCTGATCGGGTATGCTCGCGTCTCTACAACAGAACAAGATGCGGGCTTTGACGCACAGAAGCGCGAGCTTGCTACGGCGGGTTGCGAAGAGTTCTTCTGCGAGAAGGTCTCATCCGTCGCCGAGCGGCAGCAGCTCAAGGAATGCCTGCGCTTCATCCGCAAGGGCGACACTCTTGTCGTGACGAAGCTCGATCGCCTCGCTCGCTCCATGCGCGATCTGATCGAGATCGTTGACCAAGTGAAGGAGAAGGGCGCGGAGCTGCGCATCCTAGCGATGAACCTCGATACGTCGAACGCGACCGGTGAGCTGATGCTGAATGTACTCGGCTCTGTCGCTCAGTTCGAGCGGTCGATGATGCTGGAGCGCCAGCGTGAAGGCATCGCCAAGGCGAAGGCAGAAGGGAAGTTCAAGGGTAGAGCGCCAACGGCGCAGCGCAAGTCTGCTGACGTGATCCGGATGTGGTCGGCAGGGACGAAGCCACCTGAGATCGTTGAGGTGCTCGGGATCAGCCTATCGAGTGTTTATCGCATCATTCGCAGTGAGCAGGCGAGGCGAGCGGAGGAGCAGGGCGTGATGGCGGCCTAGCTCCCATACATCAGTGTTCTTCGAGCCCGATGTGCGACTAGCAGATTAGCTGCAGTTTGGCGGCCGCTCGTTCAGAGAAGGATTGACAAAAAGGCTGGGACCCAAAGGGGGCGCCGGTTCGGGGCGCCTGTTGCGCTGCACCCAGTGGCTCTCGCATTAACAACAACACCGTACGAAAAATCCCAACGTCACGCCGACCATTCCACAATCGACGACGGCGTTCGCTTTTGAATAAGCGGTATGTCGGTCCGGTGTGCGCGTTGGCCTATACAATCAATTTTGGCGATCCAGTTAAATGCTTGTTGTGGCCGTTGACTGTATAGTTTCTGGCCATGGGTACGGTGTACAAATTCAGACCACGAGTGCGTGGAAGACGGTCAAGATATCAAGGCCGTTCGAGCACGCGCGCGCAGCATTGAGCTCAAACTGTTTAAGCTGGTGCCAGTTTTGGTTCTCGTGTCGTCGCTCGCAGCAGGCGCTTGGTTGCACTATGGCTTCTCTCTCACGCGTTCTTCCATGGCTGCTGGCCAGTCGCCCGCCGTCACACGCTGGCGAAGCATCGAGATTTGCCGGGGCGGCAATCGCAAGGCTCGACGTCTGACCTGCATCGTCGATGGAGACACCGGTTGGGAAGATGGCGTCAAGTGGCGCCTTTACGGAGTGGACACACCCGAGATCAGCCGACCCGCCTGCGCCAAAGAACTCGAATAGCGATCGCTGCTAGGGATCGGCTCCGCAATCTTATGAGCTGGGGCTACCGCATCGAGTGGATTGGCAGTTCCGGCTCGTACGGTCGGAAGCTTGTCCGCGTCAGGTTAGCCGATGGGAGGTATGCCGGCAGGGTATTGATCCAAGAGGGGCTGGCGCAGCCGTGGCCGAACTCTGGCAACGTTTGGTGCAACTATTAGATGCCCGGCCACATCCCGCCCGCAGACGGTGCGTCACGCTACGGATGAGACGTGGCTGCGTGCCCGATCCACTACTCCGCAGCCTCAAGGACGGGCTCGTCGTACGTATCGGCCATGCCCAGCGCGTGAAGGTAGGTCGCGAGGATAGCTTCTTCCTCGGAGAGTTCGTCATGCGATTTTTTTCGCAGCGCAATGATCTTGCGGAGCGCCTTGACGTCAAAGCCGACAGCCTTCGCCTCGGCGAATTTGTCCTTGATGTCGTCGGCAATCGCCTTCTTTTCCTCTTCGAGCCGTTCGATTTGTTCAATGAATTGGCGAAGATGTTCCTGTGCCTGCTGGTGCATGGTCATTTTTGGTCCCCCCGGTCGTGGTGATGGTGATTCGCGAGAATATACCAGTTTTCCACAGGCTTTGCGCGCCGGAAGCTGCGGCATCACCGCGGGCAGGCTTGGTCGGAATGCAGGACAACGACCACGCTCCACCTGGACAGTCCATAAAAACTTAACAACGCTCAAATATTCTGGCTTTCACTTTCTTACCGAAGGCCAAGTAACGGAAGTTTTGTATGGACGGCGTCATTCCAATTGTGGCTGTGTTTGTAGTTTATCTCGCTATGATGTGCTGCGCCCAAGATTGCAGTGAGGTGCCACAGCGTTGGGCTCGGTTGTTTGACGACAGACATGGTCGATGTTGGCCGCGCGGTTGATGCCTGATCGAGATCGATCAAGGCGTCGGTTCGGGATGGAGACTTCGTCCTGACGTCGCTTCTATGGCACCCTGTGCCGGGCTATGCCGACATCGCGAAACGCGTCTGAATGGGCGTCTGGCGGAGGCAAAACGTGTTCGAAAGTCCGTTGTTCTGGCTGTTTGCCGCCCCGGGGCTTCTACTGGGTTTCTATGCGCAATCGCGTATCAAGCTCAACTATATGAAATATTCCCAAGTTCAGACGGCGAGCCGGATGACGGGTGCTGAAGTCGCACGGCATCTACTGGATGCTGAGGGGCTCAAGGATGTGCGGATCGAAACAACGCCGGGCATGCTGAGCGACCACTATGATCCGCGGAGCAAAGTCCTGCGGTTGAGCCAGGAAGTCTATTATACCCCAAGCGTTACGGCTGCCGGGATCGCAGCCCATGAGGCGGGGCACGCCCTTCAGGACGCGGCGGATTACTTCCCGATGCAGGTGCGGTCATTCATCGTGCCGGTGGTGCAATTGGCTGCCAAGATCGCACCCTGGGTATTCTTTGGTGGTCTTGCGTTTGGCAATGAAGGTATTGCCTGGGCAGGCATTGCGCTGTTCGGCGCGCAGACGCTCTTCACCCTTGTGACGCTGCCTGTTGAATATGACGCGAGTGCGCGCGCGCGTAAGCTGTTGGTGACGAGGGGCATCGTAACGCGTGAAGAGAATATTGAGGGATTGGACAAGGTTCTTGGCGCGGCTGCTTGGACGTATGTCGCGGGCGCTGTGTCAGCTGTTGGATCGTTACTTTATTTGGTCGCCATTGCGATCGGAAGCCGGCGCGAACGGTATTGAGTCTGTAACGTCAGTCCGCCGGCGGGTGCTGTGGCCGCGTCGGTGATGTGCTAACACGAGAAAAACGGTGGACAAACAGAACGAATCTGCTTCTCCACCGCCCTGCAATGGTGCAGTATAGCAACGCGTGTGACGAAGGAACCCCCTCCTCATTACACGCGATGCACGCCTCACCCGGGCGCTTGCACCAGAGCACCCCCAATCCCCCGAGGGTCGCTCCTTGAACGACCACCAAGCTCTGCGCGGTGGTCGTTTTCATGTCACGTCACGTTTATGACATCGCGGTGGTGGCAGGAAGGCCAAACTTTGTCCGCGGGTTTCTATCCACAACAAGGTGCGACATCGTGTGCAATCTCGATGCTCGCATCTCATGTGTGATCGCCTGGCTGATGAACTCGGCAACTTAGCTTAGCCGGCAGTCAGTTGCTGCAAGGCGTGCTTCGCCTTGAGCGTTAAATCTGGCATCGCGAGCCGCGCTGTCGCGAAGTACGATCCGAGAACACCGGACGGAGCGCTCAACTAACATCCGGTCAGTCACCGACCCGACAGAGCGGGCTCGTGTCGATCGGATGGCCTTGCTTTGGACGATTGGTAGGTGTGGGTCCGGTGTTGGATGAAATGGCTGTTAGGGCGGCTATTGATGAGACGGTCTCAGCCGCCAGAGCATACTTCCACGCCGATTGCGTGCTCAAACCATCCCGATGCCCCGTGCTCAGACTTTTGAATGATCTCATTGTGGCGCGATCCGGTTTTGTTCACGAATGGCCACTGCATAGAGGCGTTATCGCCTTCAGCGCAACCGTCGGGCGAGCCGATGAGCAGACGCACATCCTGTAACACGGGCGCATGCATCCCACTCGATTACACGCCGCGACAAACTTGTGGACGTGAGTAGCGGTTGCACGCACCGCGTAGACAGGATCGCCGCCTAACTCGAACGTAACTGCCTCCGAAGAACCTGGTGCAGTTTAGAGCGTCAAGCGGTGGGTGTAGCGAATAGACCGGGTTAATTTCTCTGACGATGGCCGGCCGGTGGTACAAAGCGAAACGTTCCCTCCGGAAAATTTGGACTTGAACTCCAACGAAGCGCGTTGGTTTGCGTTACGAAAGCGCTGCCGCCAGTTGACTTGCTGACGACATAGCACGGACGTCGGTCGGAGCTGCGTTCAAGCCATACACTCCAAACCTCTGGCGCACGCTCGACGATGAAGCCGTCACAGACTTTGGACCCAAAAGTCTTTGGCTTGAGCGTGCCAACGCCTCCCGGGTCGCCGCCAACAGCCAAGTAATCAACTGTCCAAAAGAAATCGACTAGACGAGTTTGCTCGCCGAGATTGCCCGCAGCTAGGTAAACCGTTCCGACGATCGAGTCCTTGGCCGGCATCTCTTCATAGCGTTTCCGGTTCGGCTCGTGGATCGTCAGCGTCTTTCCATCCGAGATCAAAACAACCGTACCGGTAGGTAGCTTTGCCGTGACGCGTAGTAGGTTTGGTTTGCGGATTTTGTATTCGACGCTGCCTCTGACGTTCTTACCGAGCACCTTGTCGACGACATGAAACTGCGTCGTAAACTCAAGCTCTTTGACATCTATGAGCTGACTGCGCATCGTCTGCAGCGCCGCGACGGCTTGGGCTGCTACGTCTTGCGCTTTGGCTCCGCTGGACAGTGAAGCAAGCGATAAAACCGCGAAAAGTCCATAGCGCAGTATGCTCATGACCTGTACGTCCTCGGGGCGGAGCGAATGAGAATACCAGACCGCGACTCGTCTTTCGACCAAATGCCGGGCGGCACGGGATCATGATTAACTATCACCAAGCGAACCTGAAAGCCAAGGGCCGCTCCTAACATCCTGCCTGCAGAGTAAATGGTCCCGGATGGCAAATTCTGAGGGCGAGTAGGGGTGTGCCTCGCATGGAATGCCGACGCCCCTCGTTTTGGATGTCTGAGCCGCTCCGTGGGCAGTAAACGTTCGACTGAGAAATACGCGTCGGCTTTCGATGCAGGTTCAGCCGAACGGACCGGTACTTGCGGTGCAGGCCACACCGTTCTTCTTCATCCATCCCACCTCGCCATCATGAAACGATCGCGCACTGTCATGCAGCGTGGTGAGGAGTTGAGGGGGAGGGGAGTAGAAGAGAACGGTGTTTGCGGGGTCGGGTCGTCGAGAGGGTTGGTCTCTGGACCGCGAGTCGTCTCCGCCTAAAGGCCCTATCCGGGCAGTCCCCTTGCCAAGCAAGCGCTGAGCGCCTCTGCTGTATAGGTGGCCAATCCCAGCGCGATCATCCTGGAGATTTCCAGCACACCACTTTTT
>CAVOJD010000020.1:0-75719 GCA_963696075.1 uncultured Alphaproteobacteria bacterium
CCAAGCGGAAGTCGACGCAGCGCCGCGCTATTGATCAGCCTTCCTCACGCTGTTTAGGAAATCGCGCACCCGCCTGCGCACCGTCTCCTGATGTCCAACTAGCAGGTGCCCTCCGCTTTCGAAAACGACTGTGTTGGACTGGGCAATCTGTGCTGCAGCGTAATTGGCAGCAGGAGCTGTATTGAAAAGGTCGTCGCGAGCAACGACGATCAAGGTCGGTACGGCGATTTTCTCGAATTCCGGGCGCTGTCTGGGTGGGTTGCTGTCGATGTTGATCCCTTGGAACCGCATCGAAAGCGGCTGGACACTGCGAACCCATTGCAAGACACGCTGCTGATCAGCATAGGTCGCGTGAGCGAAGACCTCGGGCGAGACGCCCAGGAACCGGATGAGTGTTGTCGGTGTCGCCTGCTCAAGTGTCCACCAGACGAAATCCGCTCCGGCATTGACCAGCCAGAATGCCAGTTTGCTACCCCGGCTTTTCTCGATCTCCGTTGGGCTGGCGGGTGAATAGCTCGCTGGCGCGATCAGTATCAATGCACGTACGCGCCGCGGATGGCGGACAGCCAATTCAATTGCCGACAAAGCGCCCGCCGATGTCCCCATCACAATGGCCGAACCCACATGCACCGTATCGAGAAGTGCGGCATGGGCGTCTGCCTGTGCGTGCACTGATGTGTCGACGGGTACGGGTGTTCCAAGATAACCGAAACGTGACGGAGCGATCACGCGAAACTGTTCGCCTGCAACCTCTGTCGCGAGGGCGAGCCCCTGATCATAGCCGCCACCGGCACCGTGGATCGACAGCAATGGAGGACCAACACCGCGTTCGGCGTATTCGATTGTTCCAACCGACGTTCGCGCAATCAGAGTGCCCTGGCTCAAGGCGTCGTATGCGACGCGCATATCACGGCGAAACGCAAAGCCAACCATTGTGGCAGCGACAATGCAGGTGCTCGCGAAGGCGAAAGCGACCAAGCGCACAATGCCCCTTCCATTTCTATTCACGGAAATGCCTGAACACCCTCGCATCGACGCTGGCGGCTGAGAGTAGGCCGCCCCAAAGCGCTCCCGGAATGCCGGGGCTCGCCACATCCTGACCCGCGAGATAAAGGCCGGGGACCGGCGTTTTGGCCCGGAGTGCGTCGCACACAACGCGGTCCGGCGTGACGTCAAGCCCGTAGAATGCCCCTTTGCGATGCCCGGTGTAACTGACGGTCGAAAGTGGCGTTGCGAGTTCTTGATAGACAACCAGCTTGGCAAGATCAGGGAAGTGGCGCGCGAACTCCTTCATCAGCGTCTCTTCAGCATCTTGCTTGAACTCGGCGTAGTCGTCACCGCGCGCGCCTGTGGGCTGGTCGGCCCATTTCGCAACTGTCGACCAGTCGGCCCAAAAGATCGCTTGGCCCATGTGTTTCCGGCGCGGGCCGGGATCATGGGCAGGGTTCTTGAGTGAGCCGAAAGACACTGTCATGTGCGGCGGTGCCCCATCAGGCGCGTCCGTCCAGACAACATCGGTATCTCCTGTCGGGAAGAACCAATGGTTGGCTTTGGTCGCACCGGCAGCCTCAATGTCGCCTTCAAATCCAAGAAACAGATTGAAATGCGCAATGCTGGAGGGCAGCGCGCGGATCTCGGCCTTCCAGTCCTCATGCCCGCAGTCCTCGGGCAATAGGGTGTCGATCGTCTCGCGCGCTCCGATGTCGGAGATCACAGTGCTCGCACGGATCTCGCTGCCATCGTCCGTCAGAACGCCCACCACCGTATCGCCCTCGAACAGCAACCCGTCGACGCGGATGCCCGCGCGAGCCTCGCCCCCGTTTTTGCATATCGTCGGAAGGATGTGCTCGGCATAGACGGCGGCGCCACCGACAGGGTACCAGGACCCGCTCGGCAGGTAGGCCCCTGCAATGAGGGCGTGCATCGCGAAGCTGGCTTTGCTGGGGCGCCCGCCATGGTCACCCCATTGCGCTGTCATCACAGCCGCAAGCTCGGGATTGTCGGTGAGTTCGTCGATCACCTCTTTCGTCGTCCGGGCGCACCACTTCGCAATCGTGCGCCGGTTCCAGAAGTCGAGAATGTCGCCCACGAACTCCGGCATCGCCCGGGTCGGGAAGATCGCGTACATCGCCTGATGACCATCCCGCATGGCCTTGATCCAGGCCTCGATGGCCTCGGCCTCATCAGGGTAGCGATCTTTAAGATCTCGCTCTTGCGCCTCATAGGGGCGTGTCAGATTGAGGGGCGGCGCATCGCCGATGTGCAAGGTGTCATAAACGGATCCCAGCGGCGCGAAATCGATGGGCGTGTCGCACAACCAGTCGAGAATGGCGCGGGCGCGGTCGCCGGGCGCCATTTCGCTCAAGTAGTGGACGCCAACATCCCAAGTGAAGCCGTCGCGGGAAAAGCTGTGGGTCAGACCGCCGAGCGTTTGATGCTGCTCCAGCAAGAGTACCTTGTGTCCAACGTGGCTCAGGGCTGCGGCAGCGGCCATGCCGCCCATGCCAGAACCAATGACAATGGCATCCCAGTGCTCTGTCCTAGTGTCAGCCATCATGAATTACCTCCGCCTCGCCTGAGACGATGTCCCAGACTTCAACGATGACGCCGCGCACGATCCGCCAAACCACCTCCACATCAACCGCAACGCTGTCGCCTTCAATAACTAGCGTATTCCAGGATTGGACGACGACCAGTTCGTTGCCGATGGGTGTGACCGAAACCGGTTGGATGTTGAACGTGCCGCCAGATCTCGCGCCGATGGCCTGGAAGAAGTTCCGGACCCCGTCTCGTCCGACATGATCTCCGTTGAGGTCAGGCAGATTTGGATTGGCATAGTGCCAGATGACATCCTCAGCCATGACCTCGCCCCATGACGCCGGGTCACGCAGATCGAAACGCTTCAGCAGCGCGATGTTTGGATGCTCTTCGGCCATTCTAGTTCCCCTGCGTTTCGAAGGAGAAACTCGTGAAGCGATTTATCCGGTCTTGCAGCACGCAAGCGCATGGCTGCGATACGCGCTTTGATCGTGGTCAAACGATCGTTGAGATCTGAGCACGCGGGCGCTTCAGCTACTCCGTTGCTGGCCCGAGTGACTCAAGCTCGCTTCGAGCCTAACATGCTTGAAGCTGAGCGGTAAGCGGAAGCGATGTGCTCAAGCTGCTATGAGCCTGGATGACCCGTCTCTGCCGTTTAGCGTCGGTACTCGTGATCTGGGCAACGCATCAGACGACGCAGCTCGACACCATCACCCTTGCCGACATGGGGTCCCAGGATGGCGCTCTGACATGCCTCGACTATCGGTGCAGGCCATGGACCACGATGTCATGAAATCGTTATCTCGGCATGGTTCATAAGAGGCGTTGGGACGGCTGGCATCTTATACTTGCTATTGTTTTTTCTCGGACGCCCGTCGTCGAAACGCGACGATCGCAGCCCGCTCCCCCCCCGACGGCTGCTACATCGCGAACTGTGACGGCGTTCCGAGTGAGCGCCGTCATTTTTTCGCGAGTGTGAAAATCAGCGGCAATAGTATCAAATTGTTACAATGACCTTCAGACGATACGAACCTCTGCCGTCGTACTATCGCTTTCGAACAGCGACGTGGAACGTGTGCCATGGACAGAAAGAGTATCCTCATCGTTGATGACGACCCCGTACATCGCCGACTGATGTCGGGCATCGTGCCCCAATTCATCGATGCCGATTTGCTCACCGCCTCTTGCGGTCGCAAGGCGTTGGATATCTTGACCCACCAGCAGCTGAACGTCGCGTTGGTGTTGCTCGACATCCATATGCCCGATTGTGACGGCGTGGAGGTCATTATGGAACTCGCCAATCGCGCGTGTCCGGCCGGCATTGTCATCGTCAGCGCGAGTGGCGCTACGCTACCTGCCATTGACACGCTCGCGCGTGCGTCCGGACTGAACGTTCTTGCGGCTTCGTCCAAGCCGGTCAGTCTGGAGCTTATCGAAACGATGGCCGCCTGGGTCGACCAGTATGGGAAAGATCGCAGGGCTCAGCATGATTGGCCCACGATGAGAGAACACGCCCCAGAATTCACAATGATTTCTTGATGATGTTTTTCCAGGTCGAAGCGATGACTACGGCAACGCGATCGAATTAGCCTTGCGGCTCGCCGAAGCCAAGCGGGGATTCGGCGCCGCCGGGCGGCTGACCGAAGAAAGACTTGCGGCCAGTTGCCCGGCCACTTGTGCGTTTGCCCTCTTTCATAGCCCATCGCTGGTAGGTAATTGGCCACAGCCAAGGGAAGCCCGGCTGAGCGTCCGAGCCACCCATCGGTTCGTTTTCATGCCCTTCACAAGGCCCCCCCATCCGTCGGGCATCGCCACAAAAAAGGCCGCCACCGGCATTGGACCGAAGTGGCGGCTCTTGGCTAAGCCAGCGATGGAGGAAGTGTGGGCTTGCCAGCTTGCCTCGACCTTTGCAGAAAACTGCGAACGTTGTCTTAACGCGATCGCCGGTGCTGCTCCATGAAGTGCCTTACACCCACGTCTATTGCTCTAATTATTCGGCGAGCCGCAAGGTTGAGACTTGCATAGCGATGTCCCGGAAAGACATGCGCAGCTCTTCGCCGTTGGTGGCGTTGTAGAAGTGCTCGGCCGACGTGGCGCATTGCTGCATCGTATCGTATGCAGATCCGCTCGAGCCAATCTCGAAGCCGACCGTGTAGACGACGATGCCCTTATTCTTCATCTTGGTGCAAAACTCACGGGCCTGCGTGGTCGAATCATCGCCATTGTACTGGGTGTTGTATTCGCCGTCGGTCATGAGGATCGCGATCTTGTAGAGCTTCGGCTTCCCGTAACCGTTCGGTTCGCCAGCAAGGCTGTACGGCTTACCTTTAGCGTCATTTCCCCAAACGCTTCCCCACTGCGGATCAAGCGCATACCAAGTGAATTGGGTCCCGAGATGCCCGGCGGTGCTGCCTCGGCCAGCGAAGCTGTCGACATGGGCCTTCAGTGCGGCTTTGTCTGACGACAACGGCATCATCGTCACCAGCGGATTGCACGTCCCGCTCGACTGATCCACATGTGTGAAGTACCCGAGCCCGGGTGTCGGGTGCTCGCCGGTGTAGCGGTTGGCATTGGTGCGCTCGCGAACGCAAGTGCGATCATCGCCGCTGCCGCCTGAAGCGGCGCCGGTTATGGCTGTGAAATGCGCACTCCCAACGTTGACGTGCTCAGAAAATGGAATCAGTGCGATCCGCGACGTAAATTCGCTCTGGTCCGCCCATACCACGATATCGATCAAGTCTTTGGCGGCGGCCTTCATGGTATCGAGTTTGCCTGCACTCGTGCATTCAGTGATAACGGTGCCGCACATTGATCCTGTCACGTCGAGCATCATCGCTATTTCGACGTGTGAACCGGCATTGCCCCCGGCTGCAATAATCGCCTTCGCGATGTTGCGGACCTTGAGTTCAGAAATACCGATCACGCCGAGGAATGGCGTCCTAACTCGTGAGTCACTGATCGACACGGTAATCTCACCATCCTCGATGGCGAACGTGACGCTATCGTGGCTGAGAAAGCGGGACTTGTTTTCATTGTAGTATTTTTGGGCAGCGGCGAGCGCTTTTGCCTCGTCACCGTTCTCGATTTGCAGGACGCGCCCCGCCGCCAACACGGCCGCGTCCATCGCCTGGAGCGTTTCAGATCGTGCCGATGTGTACCGGTTATAATCGACTGCCCCGCCGACGACGGCCACCAGGATTGTCACCGCCAAAGCGAAAATGATGGCAATCGCGCCGGACTCGTCGCGACAGAAACTTTGGACCCGTTTTGTACGCATATAATCAGCCTCCGCTTAGGGAACTGACGGTATGCTGAGTTCATTTCTAAAATCTTTCAGAAAAGGTCGAATTTTATTCGATTTTTGTTTTGTTTCGAGGTGCATCGCAGAAGGCGTAACAGACAATGAATAGGCGTGTGGTTCTGGGGCGCGAGTGCGTCGTCGACGCCAAACCCTGTCGAGCCGATGCGACCCTTCGACATGAGGTGTGCTTCAAGACCAACTGGGTGTCGAACAAGAGAACACACTAACGCCCTGTTAACTAATCGTTAATGCTTGTTAACTATCGGTTAAAGCCTTCCAAGCTCAACGGAGGGCCATGATGTCGGTTTCAGCCACTAGACCCGTTTCAAATCAGAATAGACGGCGAATCCACGACTACCTCCAGGATCGAAGAGCGCGCTCCAGCGAGTTGAAGCAAGCGTTCACTGCGTTGCTTGGGCTTCACGCATCGCTGCCAGACATTGCGTCGACCGATAACGCAGGTCTCGCGATGGAGACCGTTCCTGACATTGCGGAACTGGTCGCTGCGCGCGTGACGCGGACGAAATTGGACGATGTAGAACCGCTCGAAGCACGTTTGGTGCGTCATCCTTAAGTCCCACAGTGGCAATGCTGCAAAATATCCCGAAGCAGTGTGGCGCCGATTCAGGGTAGCTCAGCTAATCCACTATATCTCGAACCTCCGCTGCGCCACCGGGGGAAATGGACGACGATGCACCCGTTGCGGGCTGCCGCGCTCGGCTTTTGCTCTCGAATCGCTTTTCCGGAAATGGCCCATCTGTATGAACCGGCCGTGCGTTGCAAGCAGAAATTGGCATTGTGGAGGCTTGTGGTTTGCGCATCTGTATCCGGCCCGTTGACGGAGCGTTGTTGCTCCTGGCCATAATGGATATCCGCGCGCACCCGATCTCAATTCGCGTCTCGGCCCCAAAGGCCAGATGGGCCACCTGATCGCGGGCACGCCGGCAGAACCAGTTTCTCCATTACCTCATTTCGCTCGCAAACATTGTTACTGCTATTGCCGCTGGCAATGTCAGTATTCTTCGGAGCCATCCTCGCGGAGCCACCGTCGCTCGCTCACCCCACTAGGTGAGCGACGGTTGCGAAGCATGGTGGCGGCCATCCTTGTGGTGAACCTGAGCGTCGTCATATCAAGCACTTTCGGTTGAGATGCGCGGCTCGTAGTTTCGGCTCTCATGCAATACCGTCCAAGCAATCCGTGCGAGTTTATTGGCAAGGGCCGTCGCCAGAACATTGCGGTGCAATCGTTGTTTGGCTTGCACAAGCCACGCTCCGAAGGCGTGTTTTGGCCAACTTGCCGGATGCATGAGAACGGCACGGGCTCCCTGGATAAACAGCGAGCGCAAATAGCGATTTCCTCGTTTGGTAATCCGGCCCAGGATAGTGCGGTCACCAGTCGACATTTGCTTTGGCACGAGCGGACTGAACGTTCTTGCGGCTTCGTCCAAGCCGGTCAGTCTGGAGCTTATCGAAACGATGGCCGCCTGGGTCGACCAGTATGGGAAAGATCGCAGGGATCAGCATGATTGGCCCACGATGAGAGAACACGCCCCAGAATTCACAATGATTTCTTGATGATGTTTTTCCAGGTCGAAGCGATGACTACGGCAACGCGATCGAATTAGCCTTGCGGCTCGCCGAAGCCAAGCGGGGATTCGGCGCCGCCGGGCGGCTGACCGAAGAAAGACTTGCGGCCAGTTGCCCGGCCACTTGTGCGTTTGCCCTCTTTCATAGCCCATCGCTGGTAGGTAATTGGCCACAGCCAAGGGAAGCCCGGCTGAGCGTCCGAGCCACCCATCGGTTCGTTTTCATGCCCTTCACAAGGCCCCCCCATCCGTCGGGCATCGCCACAAAAAAGGCCGCCACCGGCATTGGACCGAAGTGGCGGCTCTTGGCTAAGCCAGCGATGGAGGAAGTGTGGGCTTGCCAGCTTGCTTCGACCTTTGCAGAAAACTGCGAACGTTGTCTTAACGCGATCGCCGGTGCTGCTCCATGAAGTGCCTTACACCCACGTCTATTGCTCTAATTATTCGGCGAGCCGCAAGGTTGAGACTTGCATAGCGATGTCCCGGAAAGACATGCGCAGCTCTTCGCCGTTGGTGGCGTTGTAGAAGTGCTCGGCCGACGTGGCGCATTGCTGCATCGTATCGTATGCAGATCCGCTCGAGCCAATCTCGAAGCCGACCGTGTAGACGACGATGCCCTTATTCTTCATCTTGGTGCAAAACTCACGGGCCTGCGTGGTCGAATCATCGCCATTGTACTGGGTGTTGTATTCGCCGTCGGTCATGAGGATCGCGATCTTGTAGAGCTTCGGCTTACCGTAACCGTTCGGTTCGCCAGCAAGGCTGTACGGCTTACCTTTAGCGTCATTTCCCCAAACGCTTCCCCACTGCGGATCAAGCGCATACCAAGTGAATTGGGTCCCGAGATGCCCGGCGGTGCTGCCTCGGCCAGCGAAGCTGTCGACATGGGCCTTCAGTGCGGCTTTGTCTGACGACAACGGCATCATCGTCACCAGCGGATTGCACGTCCCGCTCGACTGATCCACATGTGTGAAGTACCCGAGCCCGGGTGTCGGGTGCTCGCCGGTGTAGCGGTTGGCATTGGTGCGCTCGCGAACGCAAGTGCGATCATCGCCGCTGCCGCCTGAAGCGGCGCCGGTTATGGCTGTGAAATGCGCACTCCCAACGTTGACGTGCTCAGAAAATGGAATCAGTGCGATCCGCGACGTAAATTCGCTCTGGTCCGCCCATACCACGATATCGATCAAGTCTTTGGCGGCGGCCTTCATGGTATCGAGTTTGCCTGCACTCGTGCATTCAGTGATAACGGTGCCGCACATTGATCCTGTCACGTCGAGCATCATCGCTATTTCGACGTGTGAACCGGCATTGCCCCCGGCTGCAATAATCGCCTTCGCGATGTTGCGGACCTTGAGTTCAGAAATACCGATCACGCCGAGGAATGGTGTCCTAACTCGTGAGTCACTGATCGACACGGTAATCTCACCATCCTCGATGGCGAACGTGACGCTATCGTGGCTGAGAAAGCGGGACTTGTTTTCATTGTAGTATTTTTGGGCAGCGGCGAGCGCTTTTGCCTCGTCACCGTTCTCGATTTGCAGGACGCGCCCCGCCGCCAACACGGCCGCGTCCATCGCCTGGAGCGTTTCAGATCGTGCCGATGTGTACCGGTTATAATCGACTGCCCCGCCGACGACGGCCACCAGGATTGTCACCGCCAAAGCGAAAATGATGGCAATCGCGCCGGACTCGTCGCGACAGAAACTTTGGACCCGTTTTGTCCGCATATAATCAGCCTCCGCTTAGGGAACTGACGGTATGCTGAGTTCATTTCTAAAATCTTTCAGAAAAGGTCGAATTTTATTCGATTTTTGTTTTGTTTCGACGTGCATCGCAGAAGGCGTAACAGACAATGA
The DNA here is from genome assembly GCA_963696075.1 of uncultured Alphaproteobacteria bacterium. Classification (GTDB taxonomy): domain Bacteria; phylum Pseudomonadota; class Alphaproteobacteria; order Rhizobiales; family Hyphomicrobiaceae; genus CAJQQK01. The sequence goes on from CAVOJD010000020.1 coordinate 9,282, forward strand.
ATAGGCGTGTGGTTCTGGGGCGCGAGTGCGTCGTCGACGCCAAACCCTGTCGAGCCGATGCGACCCTTCGACATGAGGTGTGCTTCAAGACCAACTGGGTGTCGAACAAGAGAACACACTAACGCCCTGTTAACTAATCGTTAATGCTTGTTAACTATCGGTTAAAGCCTTCCAAGCTCAACGGAGGGCCATGATGTCGGTTTCAGCCACTAGACCCGTTTCAAATCAGAATAGACGGCGAATCCACGACTACCTCCAGGATCGAAGAGCGCGCTCCAGCGAGTTGAAGCAAGCGTTCACTGCGTTGCTTGGGCTTCACGCATCGCTGCCAGACATTGCGTCGACCGATAACGCAGGTCTCGCGATGGAGACCGTTCCTGACATTGCGGAACTGGTCGCTGCGCGCGTGACGCGGACGAAATTGGACGATGTAGAACCGCTCGAAGCACGTTTGGTGCGTCATCCTTAAGTCCCACAGTGGCAATGCTGCAAAACATCCCGAAGCAGTGTGGCGCCGATTCAGGGTAGCTCAGCTAATCCACTATATCTCGAACCTCCGCTGCGCCACCGGGGGAAATGGACGACGATGCACCCGTTGCGGGCTGCCGCGCTCGGCTTTTGCTCTCGAATCGCTTTTCCGGAAATGGCCCATCTGTATGAACCGGCCGTGCGTTGCAAGCAGAAATTGGCATTGTGGAGGCTTGTGGTTTGCGCATCTGTATCCGGCCCGTTGACGGAGCGTTGTTGCTCCTGGCCATAATGGATATCCGCGCGCACCCGATCTCAATTCGCGTCTCGGCCCCAAAGGCCAGATGGGCCACCTGATCGCGGGCACGCCGGCAGAACCAGTTTCTCCATTACCTCATTTCGCTCGCAAACATTGTTACTGCTATTGCCGCTGGCAATGTCAGTATTCTTCGGAGCCATCCTCGCGGAGCCACCGTCGCTCGCTCACCCCACTAGGTGAGCGACGGTTGCGAAGCATGGTGGCGGCCATCCTTGTGGTGAACCTGAGCGTCGTCATATCAAGCACTTTCGGTTGAGATGCGCGGCTCGTAGTTTCGGCTCTCATGCAATACCGTCCAAGCAATCCGTGCGAGTTTATTGGCAAGGGCCGTCGCCAGAACATTGCGGTGCAATCGTTGTTTGGCTTGCACAAGCCACGCTCCGAAGGCGTGTTTTGGCCAACTTGCCGGATGCATGAGAACGGCACGGGCTCCCTGGATAAACAGCGAGCGCAAATAGCGATTTCCTCGTTTGGTAATCCGGCCCAGGATAGTGCGGTCACCAGTCGACATTTGCTTTGGCACGAGCCCAAGCCAGGCAGCAAAGTTGCGTCCTTTTTCAAATGCAGCGCCATCGCCTACCGCCGCCACCATTGCACTTGCGATGATCGGGCCGATACCAGGCACGCTCATCAATTGCTGACAGCCCGGATCACGTTTCGCCACAGCGTCAATCTCTTCAGTCACGACTTCGATGCGCTCATCAAGTCGAACCCAGTCAGCAATAAGATCCTCGATGATTTGGATCATGCGTTGAGATAGTACGTCAGTGCGGTCTGCCAGGATGTTCGGTAATTGATGACGAAGGTGGCGATAGCCTTGCCGTACTGCGATCCCGTGCTCCAGCAGGAAGCCGCGGATCTGATTGATCAGCGCAGTGCGGTTGCGGATGAGACGCGTCCGTACCCGATGCAAAGCTTGAAGATCCAATTGATCATCACTTTTGATGGGAACACAAAGCGTTGTCGGTCGCTGGACCGCCTCGCCAACGGCAAAGGCATCTCGGAAGTCACTCTTGTGACCTTGCCGGAACGGCTTGGCGTATGATGGAGGCACCTGCTTCACGTCATGACCGAGGGCAGCAAGATTGCGCGCCACATAGTGTGTTGCCATGCCCGCTTCGATCCCGATCAGGCATCGCGGACTATTGGCAAGCCGCTCACTAATACGGGTTCGCGAAATCTTTTCGCGCAGCACAATCGTGCCACATGCATCGAGGCCGATCATATGGCAAGTCGTCTTGCCCATATCCATACCGATGGTTGCCAGATTGTCTGGGAAGGTCTTGCGAGGCATGGCGTAGCTCCTTGCTTGAAAGCCTCCGCCGCAAACTCTGCACCCGATTAGGGGCACGAGCACGGCCGGTCCATACCATTCGCGTCGGCTCGCGGTCGGACGACGCTCGAAGCTCTCAGAAAGCCGACAAGGTCGCGGTGGCCGGACCCGTACACGACCTCACGTCGGCAATGTCCGCTGCCGGAGGTATTGCGTCAAGGTGGAGCGGCCCGATGGACGGCCCCTGCGGCTGAGGCGCGACTTCGGCTCCCTCTGCACAGCCGAAGTTTGTCACTATGCCAGCTCGCGGATTGCCTGCATGGAACGGTAGCTTAAAAGCTGCCAGCCTTCGGCAGGCACCAACGCTTCCCAAGTCTCTCACGGCCCCCAGAACCGCCGAGCCGGGTCGCGCTCTTCTGCGGTCTTCTCTTGCGAGATCCTCAAGAGCACCTCAGCGGCCTTGACCGAAACATGCGTCGGGGGATCTGCCGCGGCAACTTCTACAAGTCGGGCAATGATGTCTTCGGCATGCTCGCGCGCACGCAAAATCGCCGTATCCTCAGTTTCCCGTTTGTCTCGCCCCATTGTAGTACCCCATGATGCACGCGCACACGCGCGCTAGGTGTCAAAAAATTCGCGTTCTTGCCGCCACTTCTCCCAGCGACGCACGACGGCCGCCCGCGATGCGCGTCGCCCTCCTGGCGATCGTGGACCGGTTGACTTGCCGCCGTGCAACTTGCATCGGCCGCCGGCGCCATTGCCCGGCGCTCGGCATTGCTGCCCCAACCGGGTCCGAGCGCCGCAGCGCTTGTTGCGATCGGCGTGGGCCTCGATCAATCGCTGTGCCTCGTTCAGCAATCGTTCGATCCGGCCAGCTACGCGTGGCTTCACATCATCTTTGAACATTCTCGTTTCTCCTCATCGGAACTCCGCGCATCCGAGCAGGACCTCCATCCAGGTTTGCCATCCGCGTAACGCCGCGTTTGACCCATATTCAAAATCACCAGCTGGTTGAAGCACCTTGACGACGCTTCGCCACTCAGATCTTAAAAGCAGCCTTTTCTTGAGCTGTTTCGGTTCGTACTTTTCTCGCGAACTGCGAGCTGCGGCGTATGCAAAGAATATCAGCATCACCAATGGTGCTCTGAAACTACCAGCCGAGTTGCCATGCAAGCAGCAGGCGTTTGCCGATCAGCTCCAAGCTGTTCAACCAATCGCCTGTTCGACCGATACGCTTCTCGATGTCTTCCAGAACTGCTCGCAAAGCGGCGTTTGGCTCGGTGATGTTGTTGTCGCCTTGCACAAGAATTCCAGCCGCGATTTCGATCACCCCCGCTGCAAGATGCGGACTGGCAAGCGCGGAGGAAATCCGGCGTCTACTTGCCGCGCGAATGACCTCGAGAAGTTGCTGCGGATCGACCAGTTCCGAAATGCGCTCGCGCTCTTCATCAGAAATATCGTCAACTACTGTCTGGTAGTACTCGTTGCCCTGCGCAGATATCCATCCGAGCAGCAATGGATCAGCATACGCTTCAGCAATCAAATCATGAATCGACAGGCTTTCTGAGCCATCAGAAAGCCGTGGCTTCTGGAGTTTGTTTGGAGGGTTTACTTCTGAAGTAGGTGAAGGGGATTCCTTGTGTATGCGTGCCTCTCTTTCCCGTACCGCTAAATCACGTCCCGTTAATCTCGCCCGGTCCCTTTCGGAAAGGGCTTGGTAGCGCCACGCAGCATATCGACCATTCGCGTTGCGTTCTTGACGTCGTGCGACGATCCACTTCTTTGCTGCGAGTTCCTGTAGGGCTTGCTGCGCAGTCTTCCGGTGCCAGCCGAAACGTGCCGCGACTTCGCGGGCGAAAGCACCGGGATTGGTCTTTAGCCAGATCAACGTAGCGAGTGCATTCAATGAAAGCGTCGCATCGAACCAAGCTCGCTTAATGTGTGGGGTGTTCGAGCTTGAAGTATAGCCGAGCTCTTCGATGATCCGAGCATTGCTATCTGATCGTGTCAGATACCCTAGTTGTACGAGCCGCCTAATCGACCGGTATGCAGCATTGCGACCCAACCCGTTGCGTGGCAGGCGGCTCTCACAAGCATTCGCAGATGAGTAGGCAGGCTTGTTGTCGACCAACCTGTGAAGCAGCTCTGCCCGCAATTTGAACCTGCCAACGAACGTGGATCGGTATGCGAGCACGACGAGATCGGCTGCCGTCAGGCGCTCATCATTTCGAATGGAACGTGGCAACCTGCCAAAGGCCCGCGTCGTGCGGAATTGTTGCTCCTCAACCACCGTTAGGTGCTTCTCCATGCTCGCCTCCCCTGAAGTCCCAATGGAGGCGAGCATGGATCAAGTATCGAGAGCCGAGTCCGAATCGGAGAGCGGTCAGTGGAAATCGGATTGGCGGAGCCCATCTCATCCGGCACCGTCAGGCGCCGTCGTCTTCAGGACCCAGCATATCTCTCAGTTCTTTGAGGATCTGTCGGATCGTGTCTTGCCGAACGGGATATTTGTGAAACAGGGTGATGTCTTCAATTCGCCTCGCTGTGTCGCTCCTTTTGGCATCAGGGTCGAAAGCAAGAAACTCGTGGATGAGACACCAAATGATCCGACAATGCGAACGTTCGCGAATAGGGCGTTCACGCCTTACGCCAGCTTTTCGTTTTGACGTCGAACGCGTCTGTTGCGGCCCGCCTTTTGAAGTCTCACCTGGCAGCTCGAGAAGATCGTTACCAAACTGAAGATAAGCGTCATCGAACGCTTTGATCACTGGAATGATACCTTCAAGCGTCTGCTCAAGATCGGCGCCCGTTGATGTGTCAATATCGATTGAACAAAGAAGTTCGTTCAGCACAGGAACGTTTAACCGCTCAATGTCTGCGCAAAAGTTCAAGACACTATTCTGGGTGAAGCAATTCGGCATGACTGGGCAACGTGGCGCATCCAAGCAAGCGCATCTCGTCGACTTGACCAATATGTCGCGTGAGTGGAGCGCACTCGCCAGGAGTTCCGGCTTGTTCGCACGAGCGTAGTGGTCGCGTTCGATGACAGCGAACACATTTTCGAATATCCGCTTTCGAATATCCATGACGGCATCTCCTTCAATAAGTTCGTCCTCGTGTTGCCAACGACAAGCGCATTGGCGGTTTCGTGCCGGCCACCGTCGCCTGCTGCCGACGCTCTGACGTCGCGAGCACGACAACCGGTGGACCCACAAGACCTAGCTAGAGCCAAGCTATTTGAGAGGTATTAGCGCCGTCGGGGCGTCGCGATCGTGGCAACCGGTGGGCCCACACAGGGAACGCGAAAGCGATTTGAGAGGTATTAGTGCCGCTTCTCGAACCGATCTGATTCTTCGAAACCCAATTCGGCTTCCTCACCTGCATCTCGTGCCACGCTGCCACGAACCTTTTCGTTCGTGGAGAGAACGCGTGGAGCAGACACGCACCAGGAAGCTCGGAAAGCCTAGGGAGCCGACAGTTCGAAGAACCGTCGCTGCGCTCCTCACGGCAGCTGCATCGGTGTTCATCGGCCTCAGTGTCATCTTGGCCGGCTTCAGCGGTTTCTTGGTTGGCGGGGCCTTCAGCGTCAGCATCTGGCCGGAGATCAATGACGTTCCGACCGGTCCGATTTTGGGTTCAATGGTCGGCTGTTCGATGAGCCTGACCAAGGCGATTGTGTCCGCCAGTTTCGGCACCCGTCGATTTGGTTGCACTTCGATTATTCTTGGCGCCGTCTTTTGGCTTGCGGCAACACTTTATCTGCCGACCACCACGTGGCTTGCGCTCGGGAACGAGCAACTCATGCAAGAAGCCAAGTGGCTGGAGAGCATCGTTGTTCTCGGCGCTCTTTTCATTTTTGAGGTCGGAGCAGGTTCGCTACCGGCCCTCGCTCTGGACCGACATGGGCCGGTCGAAGATCACCTAGAAGATCTCTTAAGAGAACGCTCGTCGATCCCGTCGATGCTCATTGAGACCCGGTCGAGTTCGTCGAAGAACGCCCGCAACGAACAGCGAGTACGCGTCATCGAGAGGCTGCGATCGATCTTCATTGACCAGTGTTCTGACAATCCATCGGGCTGGGCGAAGGTCAGCCAGCGAGAACTGGCGCGTTCGTTGAACTGCTCTGTCAGCACGGTGAACGGCTGCCTTCACGCCCTGGAGGACGAGGGTGTCATCGAGCTTCGAACGAAACCCAGAACACGCTTCCGCTTTCCCGTCGACGCGTCCCAGGGCGGCGCAAATGCCCCGAGTGACCTGATGCCGACCAACCCTCTATCGCTGTCGGATGAGGAGCAGTCCTATGCCCCCACTTCTAAAGAGCTTCGTTCTCAGAACAAACGGTCGAACGCGTCCTTCGAACCTGTTGCGACGCGTCGCCACGACGAACGACAACGCGTCGGCGCAAGTCTCAGCGTGACCGGCAGACGCGCGCAAAGTGGCACCTCATCGGGGCGTACAAGTGTTGCCCAGACACTCGAACAGCACAGACGGTGACGACCACCGTGGGAAAGCCTTCAAATAGCGTTTCGGTGCATCAGGGCGCTTGGCCCCGACTGATGCGCGCCAAGACGGCGGCTGCTTACGTTGATGAACGATCAGTCGATGCCTTCCGGCGGGCAATTGGTACAATCTGGCCCCAACCGATCCGGATTAGTGGAAAGGGCGAACGATGGCTCAAGGACGAACTCGACGCCGCGATCGAACGGCTGTCAGACAAAACCGAACACGTCCGAGACGCGTCGGACGTGTTGTGAAGCCCGCCGATTGGCCACGGTACATGATTGCCAAAAAGCTGAGCGACGGGCAGGTAGCCTACTATTGGAACGCTCGCAAGGCTGACATCGAGGCGGGTTTTTCGCTGCACCGCGAGGCCCTCGGTACGTCGTACGGAGACGCGATCAAGCGAGCGTTTTTCCTGAACGAACACCTTGATGCATGGCGGGATGGACGTTCGTCCGAGAGATCACTCGATGCAGGTCCCCGATACGGTACCGTTGATTGGTGGCTCGAGACCTACACGCGGTCACCAGCATTTGTGAAGCTGAAGGAACGAACCAAGCCGTCGTACCGCTATCAGCTTCGTGCGCTGGCAGACATCGAAACGACGACGGGTGCAAGGCTGGGTGACTTGCCTGCCAAGTCGATTACGCCAGCAGCCGTTGACAAGATCTACGAGCGCCTACGTGGCGGCAAGGACGGTACCAAGTTCCGCCATGCGAACCATACCATCGATATAGCGAAGAAGGCCTGGACCGTCGTTCAGCGCACCCATGCCCATCTGTTCCAGCCATCTAACCCATTCGTCGGCCTGACGCGCTTCCGTAGTACGACAACGATCAAGCATGCAACGCGAGGCGAAGCTTATGCATTGAGCGACGCCATCCGCAACTACGGCCATCCGCATCTGGCGATTGTCCCGCTAGTTTGTTTCGAATGGCTGCAACGCCCCGAGAACATTCTGGCAGGGCACCTTCGATGGACGGACTATCGCCCGGATGAACGGCCGGACTGCGTTCGCATTCTCCATCACAAGACGGGCGAGATCGTTTGGCATCCTCTCTCTGCAACGCGGGGAGCACTTCTACCCCGAACTCGAGGCGTATCTCGCGACGCTGGACCGCGCGGCGATTCCCATCGTCATCAGCCCCGGCAAGAAGGGGCCACCCAGGCCGTATTCGTTTTCGTATGCAAAGCGGATCGTGCGCGAGGCCCGTCGCGCAGCCGGCCTGCCCGAACACATCACCATGACGGCCTGCCGGCATGGCGGCATGACCGAACTCGGCGATGCCGAATTGACCGAACAAGGCGTCATGAGCCTGTCGGGTCACCGGACCCCAGATGCCGCTCGCGGCTACGTCAAGAAGACAGATGTTCAACGGCTGGCGGCCGCCAAGAAGCGGCGCGCCTGGGTGCAGAAATTAGAACACCCACAGAACGAGAGTCAGAATGAACCTCGGATTCGAGAGTCAGAATGACCCTCCATAAGAACATTCGCTCTTATTCTAACTCATTGACTAAAAACAAAGAAAACATGGCGACCCCGACAGGATTCGAACCTGTGACCCTCAGATTAGGAATCTGATGCTCTATCCTGCTGAGCTACGGGGCCGATGTCGCGGACACTAAAACGAACGCAGCGTCTTTTCCAGACCGCCTTATCAGCGCGTGCAGTGACTGGGATCGCGGAGCATCGCAGCACGCGTGGAAAGCCGCTCCCGCATCGGTCTGATCCGGAGCCCCGAACGAGTTGCCCATGAAACGTAAAGTGCCCATGAAACGCAAAGACCGGAGGGTGGACACCATCGCGTCGCACGCCACAAGGGAGCACCGTCACACTCCCCAAGTCACACTCCCCAAGTCACACTCCCCAAGTCACCGGCCCGCATCTCACAGGCCCGCATCATCACCGCAAAATCATAAACCGAATGTCCGACCCCATTATGACGGTTGCGGCTGACGTGTGGCGTGCTAACGTCTATATCCCAAGAGAAGGTCGGGCACCGTCCTTGACGCGTGCGCAAACAACTGACCCGCCGTCACGAGGAAACCGGAGGAAATATCTCTATGCGAAAAACGAGCATGGCTCTGCTCGCCGTTGCTGCGGCAGCTGCCGGCGCGATTGCGCCAACTGTAGCGTTCGCGCAGAAATCAGGTGGCATCCTGAAAATCTACCATCGCGGTAACCCGCCAAGCGCATCCATTCATGAAGAAGCGACGACCAACACGGTCATGCCGTTCCAGGTCGTCTATAACAACCTCGTCGAGTTCGACCCGAAGAAGCCGCTGAACTCGATCGACACGATCATTCCGGACCTCGCCACGAAGTGGTCCTGGGACGACAGCAAGACCAAGCTGACCTTCGAATTGCGCCAGGATGTCAAATGGCACGACGGCAAGCCGTTCACGGCGAAAGACGTCCAGTGCACGTGGGACATGCTGCTCGGCAAGTCGAAGCAGCGCCTGCGCAAGAACCCACGCTCGATCTGGTACCACAACCTCGAGAGCGTTTCCGTCGATGGCGACACCAAGGTCACTTTCAACCTGAAGACCCCACAGCCGGCCTTTCTGATGCTGCTGGCGTCCGGCTACTCGCCGGTCTATGCGTGCCACGTTTCCGCTGCCGACATGCGCACGAAGCCGATCGGCACCGGCCCGTTCAAGTTCGTCGAGTTCAAGCAGAACCAGTCGATCACGCTCGCCAAGAACGAGAATTACTTCAAGAAGGGCCTGCCCTACCTTGATGGCATCGAGTTCAAGATCATCAAGAGCCGTTCGACGCGCATTCTGGCCTTCGCCGCCGGCGAATTCGACATGACGTTCGCAACCGACGTGTCGATCCCGCTGATGAAGGACGTGAAGGCAAACGCCCCGAAAGCTGTTTGCGAAGTCGTCCCGACCGGCGTTTCAACCAACCTGATCGTCAATTCATCAACGGCTCCGTTCGACAATGCGGACGTCCGCACGGCGATGGCCCTGACGATCGATCGCGACGAATACATCAAGATCCTCAGCGAAGGCTATTTCCAGAAGGGCACCGCCATGCTCGCCCCTCCGGAAGGCCGCTGGGCGATGCCTGAAGAAATGATGAATACGATCCCTGGCTACAATCCGGATGTCGCCGGCAACCGCGAGAAGGCCCGCAAGATCATGGAGGGGCTCGGCTACACCAAGGACAACCCCCTCAAGATCAAGGTCTCGACGCGTAACACCGCGATCTATCGGGATCCGGCCGTGATCCTCATCGACCAGCTCAAGCTGATCAATGTCGAGGCCGAACTTGAAGTGATCGAGACGTCGCAGTGGCACGCCAAGGTCGCCCGTAAGGACTACCAGGTCGGCCTCAACCTGACGGGCGTCGGCGTCGACGATCCGGACGTCAACCTCTACGAAAACTACTGGTGCACCTCGCAGCGCAACTATACCGGCTACTGCAACAAGGATCTCGAAAAGCTGATCCAGAAGCAGTCGTCCATTGCCGACTACGAAGAACGGCGCAAGCTCGTTTGGGAGATCGACAAGAAGCTGCAGGAAGACGTCGCACGGCCGATTATCTATCACGGCAAGAACGCGACGTGCTGGCATCCCCACGTCAAGGGCTTCGTCCACCCGCAGAACTCGTCGTACAACGCTTGGCGCCAGTACGAGCACGTGTGGATGGACAAGTAGTCCACGCGTCTGGCCTCCGTCTGTCGTGGCTGCGGCCACCGGCAGACGGGCCTCTCGGGAATTGTCCTGATGTCAACGCGCAGGGCGCAAGGCCGGAACCTTGCACCCTGCGCTGACGATTGAAACAATCCAACGGCTGCGCGGTGATGTACGTCGCGATTTTCACCGCGCCCCATTTTTCGCGTTTGGAACGTCGCTCTCACGGGCTTGCCAAAGGGAAAATGATCCATGACCGGCTACATGATCCGGCGTTTGTTGCTGATGATCCTCACGTTGTTCGGGATGTCCATCCTGATCTTCGTGATGCTTCGCCTCGTGCCCGGCAACATCTCGGATATCCTGTTCGACTCCGCCGGTTTCGTTGACCCGGCCGAAAAAGCCCGCCTCGAGGCCGAACTCGGCCTCAACCTGCCGATTTGGACCCAATATTGGAATTGGATCGGCGGCCTGCTGCAGGGCGATCTCGGCTACACCTACGTTTCCGAGAAGCCGACGATCGACGAGATCGCACCGCGTATTCCCATCACTGCGAAACTCGCGGGCCTCGCCCTGTTCTTCTCGGTACTGTTGGGTGTGCCGCTCGGCGTCATCAGCGCCGTCAAGCAGGACACCTGGCTCGACTATTTCCTGCGCATCGTCTCGCTTTCAGGCCTGTCCCTGCCGTCGTTCTGGCTCGGCCTGCTGGTACTGACAGCCTTCGTGCAGTGGTTCGGCTGGATCCCGATCTACACCGACGCGCCCGAAACCTGGTATGAGGAACTCGCCCTCCTCAGCATTCCCGCTGCCGCCGTCGGCTTCCGCGCCTCCGCCCTGATCATGCGCCTCACGCGATCTTCGATGCTCGAAGTGATGCGCCAGGACTATATCCGCACCGCGCGCGCCAAGGGCGCCTCCGAGAACACCGTCAACTATGACCACGCCCTGCGCAACGCCGTCCTGCCGGTGATCACGATCATCGGTATCGAAGCCGCGTTCCTGATCGGCGGCCTGATCGTCACCGAGACCGTGTTCAACATCCCTGGCGTTGCGCGCTTCCTCGTCGAGGCGATCCAGTGGCGCGATTATCCCGTGGTCCAGAACCTGGTGATGTTCATCGCGCTCGTCGTCGTGGTGATCAACTTCCTGGTCGACATGGCGTACGCAGCACTCGACCCGCGCATCAAGTACGAATGATGATAGTCCCGCCGCCCCCCATGTCTGGCCCTGGCCAACCGTAAGCTCAACACTGGAGACACCTCGTGGCAACCGTCGACCAACAAGCCGAACTCGAAAAGGCCGGCGCCAACGTTGAAGGCCGTTTCGGTTCGTTCCTGCACTGGTGCCGTTCCTATCCGCTCGGCGCCATCGGCGGCGTCATCACGTTGCTGTTCGTCCTCGTCGCGGTGTTCGCCGGCTTCATCACCGGCTATGACCCGACCTCGACCAACTCGGCATCTTCACTCGCAGCACCAGGCGCCAACCACGTCCTCGGGGCGGACTTCATGGGCCGCGACATGTGGAGCCGCATCGCCTACGGCGCCCGCATTTCCCTCATCGTCGGCATCGGCTCGGCCGTCATCGGCACGGTCATCGGCACCATCATCGGTCTTGCCAGCGGCTACATCGGCGGCTGGTTCGATCTCATCATGCAACGCCTGATCGACATCATGCAGGCGCTTCCCTTGCTCGTCATGGCGCTCCTGATGGCCGCCGCCCTCGGCCCCTCGCTTGTCAACACGATGATCGCCATCGCCATCCCGCTCATTCCGCAAAGCGCGCGCGTCATCCGCGCCAACACACTGGCACTCCGCGAGATGCCGTACGTCGAGGCATCAAAGGCCGTCGGCATGAGCGAGTGGCGCATCGCCGTCCAGCACATCTTGCCGAACACCCTCGCCCCCCTTATCGTGCTCGGCACTGCCAAGCTCGGCTCGGCGATTCTCACGGAAGCCTCCCTGTCGTTCCTCGGCCTTGGCATCCCCGAGCCACATCCCTCCTGGGGCCGCATGCTGTCTGAATCGGCTGCGGAGTATATGCGCGCAGCGCCCTGGCTGGTGATCTTCCCGGGCATCGCGATCTCTCTCGCGGTATTCGGCACGAACCTCCTCGGTGATGCGGTCCGTGACATCCTCGACCCGCGTCAGCGTGGCTGACGGCCGGGCAGCCTGCCCTTATCGACCACCCCGCCGGCGGCCTGTCGCCCCGGCCGAAAACAGGAATCGATATGACAGTTGCAGATGAACCTCGCGCGAGCGCTGCGACCGACACCGCCTCGAACGCGGGCCCCATCCTCAACGTCGATGATCTTCAGACCTACTTCTTCACCCGCCAGGGCACGGTGAAGGCCGTCGACGGCGTGTCGTTCAGCCTCAATCCGAGTGAAACGCTGGCGATCGTGGGCGAATCCGGCTGCGGCAAGTCGATCACCGCCCTCTCTCTCCTGCGGTTGATCCCATATCCGCCTGGCAAGATCGTTGGCGGGCGCATCGAGTTCGAGGGCACCGATCTCCTCTCCCTCGACGAAGAGCAAATGCGCGACATCCGCGGCAATCATATCTCGATGATCTTTCAGGAGCCGATGACGTCGCTCAACCCGGTGATGACGGTCGGACGGCAGATCTCGGAAGCGCTGATCCTGCACCAGAACATGACCCGCGAGCAGGCCCTCGCCCGCTCGGTTGAGATGCTCAAGCTGGTCCGCATCCCCGAGCCCGAACAACGCGTCAAGGAATACCCCCACCAGCTTTCCGGCGGCATGCGCCAGCGCGTGATGATCGCGATGGCACTCGCCTGTAACCCCAAGGTGTTGATCGCAGACGAACCGACGACAGCGCTCGACGTGACCATCCAGGCGCAGATCCTGAAGCTCATCGTCGACCTCCAGCAGCGCCTTGGCACTGCCGTCATCCTGATCACCCACGACCTCGGCGTGGTTGCTGAAACCGCTCATCGCGTGATCGTCATGTACGCCGGCCGCAAGGTCGAGGAGGCTTCCGCCGAAGACATTTTCGCCCGCGCCCAGCATCCCTACACGCATGGCCTGCTCGGCTCGATCCCGCATCTCGACTTGATCCGCAGTGACGATCCCGACGCCGAGGTCAAAGACCGGCTGCAGGAAATCCCCGGCATGGTGCCAGCCCTGTCCAATCTGCCGTCTGGCTGTGTGTTCGCACCCCGCTGCCGGTTCGCGGACGACAAGTGCCGCGCCGAATACCCACCGTTTGAACAGAAAAACCCTGGCCACTGGGCCGCGTGCTGGCATTCCGACGCGCTTTACGGGAAGGATGGCACCGAGAATGGCTGACACTGACACCACCATGCCTGCGAACCAGACCGAGAAAACCGCCGTCACAGGCGCTGCCAAGGCGCCCGTTCTTGAGGTCGTCGACCTGAAGAAGCACTTCCCCGTGAAGAAGGGCCTGTTTCAAAAAGTCGTCGGCCAGGTCTACGCCGTCGACGGCGTATCCTTCACGATCAACGAGGGCGAGACCCTTGGCCTCGTCGGCGAGTCCGGCTGTGGCAAGTCGACGGTCGGCCGCACCCTGTTGCGCCTGATCGAACCGACCGCCGGCGCCATCAAGATCGACGGCCAGGACATCACGCATCTGTCGGGCAATGATCTGCGCCCGTACCGCCGTGAGATGCAGATCATCTTCCAGGACCCCTTCTCCTCCCTCGACCCGCGCATGACGGCCGGCGACATCGTTGGCGAACCGCTCTCCGTCCACGGCATCGGTGACAGCAGAAGCGGCCGCCGCGAGATGGTGGCCGAACTGTTCGAGCGCGTCGGCCTGCGTCGCGCCCAGATGGACAACTTCCCCCATCAGTTCTCTGGTGGTCAGCGCCAGCGTATCGGCATCGCCCGCGCGCTCGCCTTGAACCCCAAGCTGATCATCGGCGACGAACCCGTCTCCGCCCTCGACGTGTCAATCCAGGCTCAGGTCATCAACCTGCTCCTCGACCTTCAGGCCGAGCGCAAACTCTCCTACCTCTTCATCTCCCACAACCTCGCCGTCGTCGAGCACATCTCCCACCGCATCGCGGTCATGTACCTCGGCCGCATCGTCGAGTACGCCGACAAGAAGACGATCTTCCGCGACCCCAAACACCCCTATACGGTTGCACTGCTCTCCGCCGTCCCCGTGCCCGACCCGACCCTGAAGCGCGACAAGATCGTGCTCGAAGGCGACGTGCCGAGCCCGGTGAACCCGCCGTCCGGCTGCCACTTCCACACCCGCTGCCCCTTCGCCGAGGAACAGTGCCGCGTGGAAAGCCCGCCGCTGCGCGAGATCAACCCGAACCATTGGGCCGCCTGCCACTTCGCCAAGCCCTGATCGGGCGGCAAAGCCCCCACTTCGTTAAATCACCGACGGCCACGATCGCCGCGGGGCACGGCGTGATTGCTTGGTCCGGGCCGGACTTACTTCGGCCGGGCCGTGAAAAGCCCAACCAAGGCGGCCAGCCCGGCGAAGACGGCAAAGCAATAAAACGACGCCGAATAATCGCCCGTCACATCGCGCAGCACACCTGAGATCAGCGGCCCCGCCGCCTGCGGCAACACCTGCGCCATCAGCGCAATTCCCCGGATCGCGCCATAGCTCTGCCGGCCGAAGAAATCCGCCCACGCGATCGGCAGCACCGTAAACATGCCGCCAAGCCCCACCCCGAACAGTCCCGCCGCCACGAAAGCTTCGTATTCGCTGGCCAGCGCCTCCATCAGCAGCACGCTACCCGTCAGGATCACCGCGGCAACGATCAGCGCCAGCCGCACCCCGGTCCGGCGCACGAAGACACCAAACAACAACCCAGACACCCCGGACATCAGCGAGAACGTACTCACCACCAGCGCCGCCATGGTCGGATCAATTCCGCGTTCGATCAGGAACGGCGCCTGGTGCAGACTGATCCCCGACTGCACCGGATAGACCAGTGCCGTATAAAGCATCAGCAGCCAGAACACCGGCGTGCGCATCGCCTCGCCACGCGTAAACTGGCGCGCCTCGACCGGTTTCGAACCACCGCCCGCCGCCCCCGCACGCGCCCCATCGCCACCATCCGGCTCAAGGCCGAGATCCTCAGGCTGGCGCACCACAAACAGCCAGACCGGCACCAGCCCGACAACCAGGACCGCTCCCCCGACCGCCAGCCAACCCGTCCGCCATCCGTCATGATCAATCGCGAACTGCGCGATCAGCGGCATGCTCACCAGACCCGCCATCATTGCGACATTCGCAAGCGCCGTCGCAATCGCCCGGTGCCGCACGAACCATTTGTTGACCGCCCCGTAGATCCCGAGATCAAACGGCCCGGCAAAGCAGGTCCGCCCGATGCAGAAAGCCACATAGAAATAGATCAGCGACGGCGTGTAGGCGAGCGCGGCCACCGCCACCCCCGTTGCCCCGACCGCGAACGTGAGCATCGCCCGCGCCCCGTGCCGGTCAAGCATCGGCCCAAGCATCGGCGACAGAAACGCCGCCAACAGTCCGCCCAGCGACACCGCACCCGAAATCGCCGTCCGCGACCAGCCGAACTCCGTTGTCATCGGATCAACAAAGATCGACAGCGTCGCCACCGCCGGGCCCTGCCGCGCAAAGCCCGCGCAGCACACCGCGAACAGCACGATCCAACCATAGAAAAAGGGAACCCGCCGGGCGATCGCGGCAGCCGCCAGATTGGCGCTCATTGATGAACGTCTGGCCGGAAAAACAAATTGATCAAGCTCGAACCCACTCTAGTTCTTTGGCGTGAGCCGCCATCGTGGCAAGGTTCGGCCGGAAACGAAAGCAAGGCGGACGGATCATCCCATGGGCGTTGGACCGGCAGCAGGTGTTCCATGCCAGCGAGTTGGACGGCAGCGGGTTTCGCGCCGTCTCACCCGCGCAGCAACACGATTGTTTGCAACCGCAACACTCTCGGCACTCAGTGCGGTTTTTCTGCCAACAGTCTCGCACGCCTGCGATGCACCGCCCACAAGCCGCCATAACGCAATCCGCATCATCGACCCGCGCACAATCGAACTCGACGACAAGTCAACCATCAAGCTGTCCGCAATCCTGCCGCCGACCCGCTACGACAGCCCGGCTGCCCCGACCGAATTCAAGCCGGAGCAGACAGCACGCGCAGCCCTTGAAGACCTGATCAACTCAAACGGTCTCGCCATCGCCAGGGAGCGCGATACACCGGATCGCTACGGCCGCATTGTCGCGCATGTGTTTCTGAGCCCGCCCCCAACCAATGCCAATCCGAATACCAGTGCCAGTGCCAATGGCCCGACACCGATGGCGCCCCCGCCCCTGGAGCACTGGCTGCAGGCCCGGCTTGTCAGCGCCGGTCATGCCCGCGTCGCGCTGACCCCGGAAACAACGCCCCGCTGCGCCCGCCACCTCCTCACCCTTGAGGCGAACGCCGAGAAGCATCAGCGCGGCCTGTGGCGCGAAGCCCTCTACCAGGCCAAACCAGCCGATGACCCAAGAGCGCTCCTCAAGCTGCGCAGCACCTTCCAGATCGTCACCGGCACCGTGTTCGCCACCGCCGTTCGAAAGAGCGCCGTCTATTTGAACTTCGCCGAGGATTGGCAACGCGATTTCACGGTGCGCATTGCAAAGTCCACCCTGAAACGAGCGAGCCTCTCACCAGACCGTCTCCGGCACTTGAGCGGCAGGACAATTCGCGTACGCGGCTGGATCGAACGGCGCGGCGGCCCCTTGATCACCGTATGGCGCCTTGAGCAGATCGAAATCATCAGTCAGGAACCGTCGGTTGGCTCAACCCGCCCCACCGATCTCTTTCTCGCGACCGATCTGGAGACCGTGGCGACACCTCCAACACGGCTGCACCCGGCAGACCAGACACCCGGCAACAAAAAAGCCCCGGCGCCAAAATAGGCACCGGGGCTCCCGAACTGTTTCGTCAGATCGCCTGATCAAGCATCAAGCCATCGTGACGCTTCTGCCGGCCGCCTCAAGCAGCTTCGGCATCACCGCTCTTGGCTGCTTCACTCGCAGCCTTTTCCTCTTCCGCAATGCGGCGGCCCTTGGCGCTCTTCGAGAGCACGTCGACAATCCGCTGCGTCGCCTGACGTTCATCGATCTCTGCAACGGCAGCCAGTTCGCGCGCCATCCGGTCCAGCGCAGCTTCATAAAGCTGACGCTCCGAATACGACTGTTCCGGCTGGCTCTCCGAACGATAGAGATCGCGCACAACTTCGGAGATCGCGATCAGATCGCCGGAGTTGATCTTGTTCTCATACTCCTGCGCCCGGCGGCTCCACATCGTCCGCTTGACCCGGGCACGACCCTTGAGCGTGCCCATGGCTTTATCGACGATGTTGTCCTCGGCGAGCTTCCGCATCGAATCGACCTTCGACGTCGGAACGCGCAGTGTCATCTTGTCCTTTTCGAACGTAATGACGAAAAGTTCGAGCGACATGCCTGCGATTTCCTGCTCTTCGATCGCGATGATCTGCCCGACGCCATGCGCCGGGTAGACGACATACTCGTGAAGCTTGAAATCATGCTGCACAGCGGCCGGCTTCTTCGCCTCGACTGCAGGCGCACTGGCAACCGGTTCCGACGAACGCTTCGCCGTTGACGGGCCCGCAGCCGCAACGGCCTTGGTCGCACGCGCAGCCTTGCTCGGTGCCTCAGCGGTTTTCTGAGCTGCCACTTTCTTCGCAGCCGCTGCAATTTTCGCCCGCATCGTTCCGCTAGACTTCGGCGCTGTCTTAGCCTTGGCCGTGGTCGTCGGCTTCGCCGCGGCCTTCTTGGCAGCAGGCTTGGCGGCGGTGCGCTGCACGGACTTCTTCGCAGGAGCCGGGCTGGCTGACGTCGTAACGCGCTTCTTCGCCGGAGCCTTCGGCACTGCTTTCGTCGGCGCTGCCTTCTTGGCGGCCGGCTTTGCGGTGGTTTTCGTCGCTGCTGCTTTCGTCTTCGCTTGAGGTTTCGTGGCTGCCTTCTTCGTCGCGGTCGTTTTGGTGCGGGCTGCGGCGGTTTTTTGGACCTCTTTGGCTTTCTTTGACGCTACCGAACTGACTGAGACCTTTTTCTTCTGAGCCATATAATCCGTCTCACTTTCTCGTGCTACGCGACGCGACCGGACAACACGCTACCCGGCGACCGTCGACCACTCTCTCAAAAATCGAGTAGCCAATCTCCGTTATGTGGCACGCGCACCGCGCATGCCGTTGACGCCCCCAGCTGAACCGGCCCCTGAGTCAACTTTGCCGGCACAATAAAGCGCCGGCTTCGTCATCTTCAACGTCCGGTTGTATGGCATCAATGCTGACTGAGAATTTTTCTCCCACGACGGACGAATGCACTCAGCGTGCACGAAACCGAAGGGTTCTTGGTTTGTTCAGCCTAGCCAGTATTTGTACTCTAACACAATCTTCAGGAAAATAGAAGGGCTCCGTGCGAAATCGCACGCGTCATCTGCCGTTCACCTTAAAAAGTGGAATTATGCTAAAAGTGCGGATCGGCTGGAAACGATGCTTTTGAGCGTGATCAATCTCCCTCGCCGGGTTCGGCGGAGAAATATTTCTCGAACTTCCCCTTCTCGTCACGGTATTTGTCCGCGTCCGCCGGTTGGTCCTTCTTGGCCGTGATATTCGGCCATTTATCGGCATAGTCGCGGTTTACCTCGAGCCATTTCTCGATCCCGGGCTCTGTATCCGGCTGGATGGCATCGACCGGACACTCCGGCTCGCACACACCACAATCGATGCACTCGTCGGGATGGATGACGAGCATATTCTCCCCTTCGTAGAAACAATCCACGGGGCAGACTTCGACGCAGTCGGTGAATTTACACTTGATGCAGTTTTCGTTGACGATGAACGTCATGGGTCAGTTAACCATCCTCAGCCAGGAAATTTCGATCGCGATCTCCGTTCAGCGTTTACGAGCGTCGCGGGCGAGGTGCACCCTGACAGGTTGTCGCAAGCTGAATCCGGCAAGAACGCGTGCTTTTCACCTCGAAGGATACTGCGACTGTTGCTGACCGCGCAATCTGCAATTCAACCTCACCTCAGCTTTCATCAAGCTGCGACCTGAAGCGTTCAATGGCCCGCCGTTCCCGTTTCGTCGGCCGCCCGCCCCCGTCAACCACGGCGCCTTGCCCCGCAGCATAATCAACAGCCGAAGGGTCCGCCCCATGTGCTGGGCCACCCGACGCCTGCCCGCCAGGCAGCGGCACAATCTCCTCGTAGAGCAAGCGCGCTTCGCTTGCAGGCCCTCGCCGCGACCCGGTCCCCTCGATTTTGAGCACCCGCACCCCGCGCGCAACCGAGACCGTGACGACATCTCCAACCCGCACGCCATGCGCCGGCTTGGAGATCTTCTGGCGGTTGACCCGTACCTTGCCGTCACTGACCAGTCCGCTCGCAAGCGTTCGCGTCTTGGCCACCCGCGCAAACCACAACCACTTGTCGAGCCGCTGGGCGCCGGCATCGCTTTCAGGGCTGCCACCCGATCCGTCAGGCCGACGCGCCATCGTTACACCCGATCTCGACTGCAAGCGTCCCATATGGCGCCAACCCGTCAGCCATCACGACCCTTATTCAGGCTTTCCTTGAGCGCACTCAGTTTGGCGAAAGGCGAATCGGGATCGATGCCCTTCTGCCGCGCTGGCGCAGAACTGTGAACATTCGACGCCCGCCGCCCATCGCGGCGTCCATCGTCGCGCCGCCCATCATCGCGTCGTTTGTTCTTGCCCCTCGGTTTGCCGCCCGCCCGCTGCTCACCGCTCTTCTCGCCGCCGGCTTGACGCCGCCCGCCGTCTTGCGGCCGCCGCCCCCGACCATCGCCGGCAGCCCGCTGCGCGCCCCCGGCCTCATCGCCGTCGCGCTGGCCATCACCCTGTCGGCCTCGGCCCCGACCGCGCCGCGCGCCGCCCTCGTGACGCCGCCGCGGCCGCCAGACCTCGATCACAACAACCTCGGCCGTTTCCGCAGACGCCGCCGCCTCGCCAGCCTCACCAGACCCAGCTTCGCCATCCGCCGACGAACTGGCCGCAGCCTCTCCCGCACCGCTCTGTGCATCAAATGCCGGCGCATCGCCCGTTGCGGCCGCATCTGCACCAGCGCCAGCGCCATCGTGGTCCGCAGCCGCCGGTTCGTCCGGCGTCGCAGTTCCCGCGACAGCTTCCGCCGCCGCGACACCTTGAGAGACATCAGGAGCAGCGACTTGCGGCTCCGGTTCGGCTGCGCCGGCATCACCCGCCGCCGCCGTAACGGCTGTCTCGGTCTCAGTCTCGGTCTCTGACCCCGAATCTGGCTCTGGCGCCACGGCCACAGCGGCCTGGGCCCCATCAGACTCTTGCACGGACGCTTCTGCCGCTTCCGCCGCGACAGGAGCCCCCGCTTCCCCGTCAGACGCTGCCGGCTCGCCCGCAGCTTTATCTGGCGCGCCATCCGCAACCGCATCCGGCGTCGCCTCGGCGGCAGCCGGCGCCACCGGCTTCACCTCGCGCTTCGTCGACCGGAACCCAAGTGCCGTCAGCACCTGCCCGAGTTCCTCCGTCGAACATCCAAGGATCGACATCATCTCAGGAATGACCGTGAAACCACCGTCACCGGTCGAGCCCTTGGGCGGCGTATCGCCCGCCTCCTTGGCGCGCCATCCGAGCAGCGGGCGAATGAGATCGGCAAGCCGCTCCAGCATGTCGATGCGCACCGCCCGCGGGCCGCACAAGTGGAACCCGTATGCGCGATAGAATTCGGCTGGAACACCTTCCGCCGTCGCAGCTGACGTCAGCCCTGGCCGCGGCGCTTCGGGCGGATTTAACGGATCGATGCCGTGGTCCTTGCCATATCTGAGACACCAAAGCGTCAGCAGCAGATCCGCCGCAGCCGGCTTCAACAGCGCTGGAAAGAAGATGTTGAACGCCCCGAACCGCACGCCATACCGCCGGAGCTGTGCGCGCGAATTCTGATCGAGCGATTTGAGCTCCTCGGCAACCTCGTCACGCTTCAAGACGCCGAGGTTCTCGCGCAGGCGAAACGCGATGCCCCGCCCGAGCCCATCAACATCCTCTGCTGTCGCAATATCAACCAGCGGCTTCAGCCGCTCCGCGATCGCCTGCGTCACCCAGTCCTGGCAGCGCTGCAGCACCCGCTCACGGTCGGCGCCTTGCAGCGACTCGTCCGCGATCAGCGACACTTGCGGCTTGAGCGGATCATCACTCGCCTCGAGCTGCGCGATGTCATCGCCCCGCCAACTGAGCCGGCCATCCCGCGAGAGCGAGAACACCTCTGCCTTCGCCGCCACGACGCGCCGCGCCCGCATCGACATTTCCCGCGCCAGCACCTGACCTGCCGCATTCCGCGTCGCCCGCCCCTCAAGCCCTTCCGCCTGGGAGTCGGGAATGTAGCGAAACCCTTTCAGGCTTCCAACGAAGTGGTTCTCGACATGGATCGAACCGTCTTCGCCGATTTCGGCTGCAAGGTGCTGATTGTCCTTCATGCCCTTCATCAGCGCACTGGCCCGGGCATCCACGAACCGTTGTGTCAGGCAGGCATGCAGCGCATCCGACAGATTGTCTTCAATTTCGCGCGTGCGCCCTTGCCAGTGTTCCGGGTCGGCCAGCCAATCCGGCCGCGCGGCAACAAACGTCCACGTCCGGATATGCGCAAGACGGTTCGACAGCGTGTCGATATCCCCATCCGTCCGCGCCGCAAATTCAACCTGTCCCTTGAACCAGTCCTCGTCGATCCGCCCGCTGCTGCTCTTCAGGAATTTGAACACGTTGGCGACAAGCTCGGCATGGTTCTGCGAGGAAATCTTCCTGTAGTCAGGGATCTGGCACACGTCCCAGAGCTTTTCGACATCCTGCGGCGAGCGCACCAGTTCGACGACCTCCTGGTCCCGCGAGACCGCCTCCAGCGCATCGAGATCATCGCTCGAGCGCGCGCGCATCAACCGCCGATTGTCCGGCAGCGCCATCAGGCTCTGGCGCAGGGCCTCGACATTCGAGAAATCGAGCGCACGCGCACGCCACTGCAACGTCTTGATTGCCTCGAACTCATGGTTCTCGAGCCGGTCGACCAGTTCCTGTTCCAGCGGCTCTGCATCCCCCGTCACCCCGAAGGTGCCGTCGTTCATATGCCGTCCCGCACGCCCGGCGATCTGCGCGAGTTCCGCCGGCATCAGATTGCGGAACTTGGTGCCATCGAATTTTCTGAGGCTCGAAAACGCGACATGATCGACATCGAGATTGAGCCCCATCCCGATCGCATCGGTTGCAACCATGAAGTCGACGTCGCCCGATTGATAGAGCGCGACCTGCGCGTTGCGCGTCCGCGGCGATAGCGCACCGAGAACAACCGCCGCCCCCCCGCGCTGCTGCCGGATCAATTCCGCGATTTTGTAGACCTCAGCCGCCGAGAACGCCACGATCGCCGAGCGCGCCGGCAGTCGCGTGATCTTCTTCTGCCCCGAGTAGGTCAGCTTCGAAAGCCGCGGCCGCGATATGAAATTCGCGCCGGACACGATATCTCCGATCGCCTCGCGCATCGTCGAAGCGCCGAGCACCAATGTCTCGAGCTGGCCGCGCGCATGCAACAACCGGTCCGTGAAGACGTGCCCCCGCTCCGGGTCGGCGGCAAGCTGGATCTCGTCGATCGCGAGAAAATCAACCGTCACGTCCTGCGGCATCGCCTCGACGGTGCAGACCCAGTAACGCGCACCTTCCGGCTTGATTTTCTCCTCGCCCGTAATCAGGGCAACCTTGTCAGGCCCGACCCGCACGGAGATCCGGTCGTAGATCTCGCGCGCGAGCAGCCTCAGCGGCAAACCGATCATGCCGGACTGGTGGCCGAGCATGCGCTCGATGGCGAGATGTGTCTTGCCGGTATTGGTAGGACCGAGCACCGCGGTCAACTGGCGGATGCGGGTCATATTGTCGACGCCCATGTGTCAGGAACTCTCCGGGGATGAGATGCGATCCTGGCATCGCAGACCCAGCGCGATATATCAAGTCTCACGCCAACATGGCCCATCGGCCGAAACTGCCATGATCCTGCCCAGGCGCGCCACGCAACCGGCCCGTTTCGACCCCGGTCAATGGCGCAGCGCGATGCGCTGGCGCCGCCCGTCGACGATCTCGACGCGCCGCGACGCAATCGCGACCGTCCCATAGCCCGTCGGCACTGTGATCAGATACGGCACGAAAAGATCGGCATCCGGAACCGGCCTCAAAACCACTTCGATATTCCGGTTATTGGCCATTTCAGTCATCGATTTACTGGGCTTGTGGCCTGCAATCGGCGTGAACCGGACCCGGCACACCGCACCGAGCCGCGGCTGCCCGCTGTTGCCCCGCTCCTCGATCCGCCGCTGCCCCTTCGCCTCCAGCGCAAGCTTGAAGCGCATGCGCCCCTCGAACACATCGACACTGCCCTGGCAGGGATTGCGTTTGGCCCCAAGCGTCATCGCCATGATGGCGCTCATCGGGTCCATCACATTTTTGAGATGCTCCGGCTTGATCGCGACCCGCTTGGACGATTCCTTGAGCGGTGGCCGATTGGCGAGTTCAGCCACATCGCCGCGCGCAAAACGGATTGCGCTGCGAAACGCCTTCCGGTTGGAGCGATAGTTGAACTCGAACGCCTCCGGCGACAGTGTCTTACGGATATTGCCGCGCGATACGGAGCGACTGGTCCATTTGAAGGCGCCAAACAGCAATTTAATGCTCGTCGCGCTGTTGATCGTGTAGCTGCCGCCATCGATCTTGGAATCAAACGTGAAGTCGCCGATGCTCACCCCGGCATAACTGACCTCATAGTTCGCCTTCACCGACCGCGCATCCTGTGCAGCCGCACTCAGGCTGCCCAATCCGCTCAAGCCAGCAATCGCCACCACAACGGTCAGCTGCGTGCGATACCCCGGCCTGTCAAAACTGTCGCTCGTCATTCTTGTGCCCCCGACGCCTCGCCGGCGATCCCGGCCGGCCCAATCGATCCCAGAACTCGATTACAGAACTCGATCCTTGCGCTCAAATCACGAGCTTGTGCCAATTTCCACGCCCCAGCCTCAGTGATTTTGGGCCGGTGGAGCGCCCGCACGCCCCCGCCGAACCGCCCGCACCATTCCGTAAACACTATGTCGCCATTATGGTAGATCACAGGTTGCATCACCTCCGACCATCACCCGGTCCCCAGATTTCTGGTCCTGCTCGGCTCGAATACGCCCCGCCACGACCAAAAAATGCCCCTCTTGAGCCCCCCGAAGACTTGACGCCGGCCGCGGAACGCCCCTATACGATGGCCTTAGCAACGTAACAGGCGGCGTCATGCCGCTTGAATGCGTTGTCCTTTCCCGATATCGAACCCGGACACAGGGTGCGAGCGCGCTCAACGCGGCGCTCCCCAGGAGTATTTTTGATGACCAGGAAGTGCGAACTGACCGGCAAATTGCCGATGTCCGGCCAGATCCGGTCCCACGCCGAGAACAAGACCAAGCGCGTGTTCCGTCCGAACCTGTGCCAGGTCACCTTGATGAGCGAGATCCTGAACCGCTCGTACCGCCTCAAGGTCTCGGCCCACGCCTTGAAAACCGTCGAGCATCGCGGCGGCCTTGATGCCTTCCTCATGAAGGCCCGCAAGGACACGCTCTCGCCGCGCGTGCAGAAGATCAAGCGCGATGTCGCGAAAGCCAAGGACGAGCAGGCGGCAGCAGCACCCGCTGCGGCAGAACCCGCCTCAGCTTGAATCTTTTGAGGCCTTCACAGGCTTCTTGTCCGGGATCGCCTCGAACTGCAGCAGCAACGTGCGCTGCAGGAAGCCGTTGAAGTTGTTGTCCGAGATCATCGTCAGGATCAACCGCCCGCGCGTGTCACGATGCACCGCGAGCCCTTCCATATTGTCGATCTCATGACGCATGTCCGCGCGCAGTAGAACGCGCCCATCAAGCACGGCCCCCGGCTTGATATCATACCCCTCGATGCGCCGGACCCGCATCTTCACCCCTTCAGACCACCTGAACCGGCGCTCGAGCACATAAAGCTCGCCGCCGGGCCCGAATGCGATATCCGTGACGTCGAACCCCTCGACATCGGTGAGCGCGATCGCCTGTGGTTTGCCCTTGATCCAAAGCCAGCCCCGGTGATGGCCGTTCGGGTCAATCGAACGCTCGGCGAATGCAAGCACGCTCTTTTTGTATTTGCCACCCTCCGGCACCAGGGCAACGGCCTCGAAGCCCTTGTTGGATGGCAGCCGGCGCGGCGGCCTCAGATACCCGACCGGCGCCTTCAGTTCCCCATCGACGATGTCGAACGTCCCGATCCGCTGATTGCGCTCGAAGGCAACCAGCGCCTGGCCCGCCTTCAGTGTCCCCTTGATTAGCCGCAGAGCTTCCGCGTCCCGGTCCTCGATACGTTCCAACTGGCGGCCACGCAGCGCGAGTAGCGGCCCGATCCGCGCACGAACAAGCCCCGCCGGCACCCCGCGCGCCGAAACCAGCTCTGCTCTCATCCACGTGCCGGCATCCGACACCGCCAGCAAGGATTTGCCGTCCGGCGACAATTCGAGCCCCGAATATCCACCGAACGCCTTGTCTCTTCCGTCGAGAACCAGCCCCCCGATAAACCGCAGGCTGCCAAAAACCTCTGTCTCATCGCCGGATTTGAGAAATCGGCGCACGGGCCGCGCTGTCACCTCGACATCACGCACCGCCGCACCGCTATCGTCCGGCTTCTGTGAAGCTGCCGCTGCGGCCGCAAAAATCACAAGCACCCCGCCCGCGATCAGCCCGCCGCGGCGCCAGCCCGACCGCGGCCACAGCCACCTTTTGACACGGGACCTCAGTTCCAAAATACTTGTCCCCATCACGAAAGGCCTGAATTGTCCCAATAGGCTTGAAATCGAAGGCCAGGTGCCGGGCGATCGGCAATCAACGGTCGCCCCACGTATGCCCTTGCGCGAATAATCTCGCAACAACCCGACGTAATTTGGCCTGACGCGATTGGGGTCCGGCAGGATTTGGCCCGGGCTGGATTTGGCCAGGCTGATTTGGCCAGGTTGATTTGGAAAGCCAACACCGAAGCCCTTGGCACCGGACCAATGCCCGCACCGATAATCTGCCAGGACAATCTGCCCCGGCTATCGGCCCCGCCGTGCCCCCGCCCCCGCGTGCGCCCCTTTGGCCGGACCACTGCTCTCCTCAAAGAGGTCCACGAGCTGATCCGTCATCGCACCGGCAAGTTCACTCGGATCGGTAATCGTCACCGCCCGCCGGTAGTAGCGCGTCACGTCGTGTCCAATCCCGATGGCGATCAGCTCAACCGGAGACTTCGTCTCGATTTCCTTGATGACCTGTCGCAGATGCAGCTCGAGATACGAACCGGAGTTGACCGACAGCGTCGAGTCGTCGACCGGCGCACCATCCGAGATCATCATCAAGATGCGCCGCTGCTCCGGCCGCCCCAGCATCCGATGATGCGCCCACGCCAGCGCTTCACCGTCGATATTCTCCTTGAGCAGCCCCTCACGCATCATCAGCGCAAGATTTCTCTTCGCCCGCCGCCACGGTGCATCGGCTGACTTGTAGACGATATGGCGCAGATCATTGAGCCGGCCCGGGTTCCCAGGCTTGCCCGCCGCCAGCCACGCCTCGCGAGATTGCCCACCCTTCCACGCCCGTGTCGTGAAGCCGAGGATCTCGACCTTCACACCGCACCGCTCCAGCGTCCGCGCCAGAATGTCGGCACAGCACGCCGCCACCATGATCGGTCGCCCGCGCATACTGCCGGAATTGTCGAGCAGCAGCGTTACCACCGTGTCACGGAAATCAGTGTCACGCTCCCGCTTGAACGTCAGCGGATACATCGGATCGATAATGATCCGCGTCAGCCGCGCCGCATCCAGCACGCCTTCTTCAATATCGAAATCCCAGGCGCGGTTCTGTTGCGCGAGCAGCCGGCGCTGCAGCTTGTTGGCAAGCCGTGCAACCACGCTCGACAGCGCCCTCAACTCCTTGTCGAGGAACGTACGCAGCCGGTCGAGCTCCTCCGGCGTCGAAAGCTCCTCCGCCGAGATCTCTTCATCGAACGTCTTGTTGTAGACCGAGTACCCGAACGCTTCCGGGTTATCGAGCACCGACTGGTTCGGCCGCCAAGGCTCATCTGAATCCGCCGGATCCTCGCCATCGGCCTCCATTTCGAAGTCTTCAGCGTCCGACGAATCGGTCGCGTCCTCGTATTCGCCGTCCTCGCCCTGCGCCATCTGCTCTTCGTTGGCGCGCTCCTGGCCGTCGGTCTGATCGCCCGACTCATCGCTCTGATCAGCACCCTCGTCCTGATCGTCCGATGTTTCCGTCTCGTCCTCGTCCTGATCGCCCTCCGACGCCTCTTCCGCGAGGTCGAGCATCCGAAGCAGATCCTGAATGACGGCTGCAAACTTTACCTGGTCGTCGGCCAGTTCGCTCATGCGCTGGAACGTATCGCCGGCACGCTCCTCGATGATCGGCCGCCAGACATCCACCAGCGCCTTGGCCGTCGCCGGCGGCGCCTGCCCCGTCAACTCCTCGCGCACAATCAGCGACAACGCTTCATCCAGCGGCGCTTCTTCATGCGCCGTAATGTCCATGAACCGCCCGTGGGAATAGTGATCCTCGACTTTGGCGGAAAGGTTGGCCGCCATCCCGGGCATCCGGTTCGACCCCAGCGCCTCCACGCGGGCCTGCTCGACAGCCTCGAACACGTCGCGCGCCGGCCCCGCTTGCGGCGCCAGCTTGCGATGGACTTTCTCATCATGGCACGCAGCCGTCAGCGCCAGACTGTCCGCCCAACCGCGCGCAACAGCGATTTCCCGCGCCGTCGGCACCCGTGAGGGCTCCGGCAATTGCACGCCCTTGCCCGCAAGCGCCGGCCGTCCCGCCGAATAGGAAACCTCCAGCTCGCCATCCGCTGCAATCGCGCGCACCGTTGATGCCAGTGCCCGCTTGAACGGTTCTACCGGTGCCTCTTTGCGATTGCTGCCGCTGGACATCTACGCTGACCTGTCTGACCTGTGGGGCGGAACGGCTGAGCGGCGGGCACACCGGCTTGATGACCGGCCACCCACGCACCAACAGCCCGCCATCTCCATTTAGCTGAGCGCGACGTTTGCAGCGCTTTCCGGCAAATCCTCACCGAAGCAGCGCTGATAGAACTCCGCCACCAGCGGGCGCTCCAGTTCGTCGCATTTGTTGAGGAAGGTCAGCCGGAACGCGAACCCGACATCGGAGAAGATGTCAGCGTTTTCCGCCCACGTAATCACCGTCCGCGGGCTCATGACCGTCGACAGATCGCCGTTCATGAACGCGTTCCGCGTCAGATCCGCAACCCTGACCATGTTCGAGACAATCTGCCGGCTTTTCTCGTCCTTGGCGAACTTCTTCACCTTCGAGAGCACGATGCCGACTTCGTTGTCGTGCGGTAGATAGTTCAAGGTGCACACGATCGACCAGCGGTCCATCTGGCCTTGGTTGATCTGCTGCGTGCCGTGATAGAGCCCCGACGTATCGCCAAGCCCGATCGTGTTGGTCGTCGAAAACAGCCGGAAGCCCGGATGCGGGTGGATCACGCTGCTCTGGTCGAGAAGCGTGAGCTTGCCCGACACTTCGAGCACGCGCTGGATGACGAACATCACGTCCGGCCGCCCGGCGTCGTATTCATCGAACACCAGCGCAATGTTGTTCTGCAGCGCCCACGGCAGGATGCCTTCGCGGAATTCGGTAATCTGCTTACCGTCCTTCAGCACGATCGCGTCCTTGCCGACCAGGTCGATACGACTGACGTGGCTGTCGAGGTTGACGCGCACACACGGCCAGTTAAGCCGCGCCGCGACTTGCTCGATGTGCGTCGATTTACCCGTGCCGTGATAGCCCTGGATCATGACCCGTCGGTTGAATTTGAACCCGGCCAGGATCGCGAGCGTCACTTCGCGGTTGAACAGATAGTCCTCGTCGACCTCCGGCACATGTTCCGAACGCTCGGAATAGGCCAGCGCCTCGAAGTCACTATCAATACCGAAGAGTTCGCGGACAGATACGGTCTTATCCGGCAGGCCTGCAACGCCGGCCTTGCTTTGAGCTGGCATACTATTGAGATTCCAGGTGTCGTTTCGTTTCGGGGAGCCGGTCGGACCGGCATCGGATATGCACGCAACGTCGCGTGCACAGGGTCGGATTACGCAAGCCCGACCTGCTTTAGATAATTATACGCCTGGAGAATCTCGCGCAACTTCTCCTCTGATCCCCGGTCACCACCATTCGCATCTGGATGATGTCGCTTAACCAGGGCCTTGAATTGCGCCTTGATGTCGTCTTTCGAGGCGGTTTCCTTGAGTTCCAGCACGATGAACGACTTCTTCTCCAGCGGCTTCAGCCGCCGCTGCGGCCGGGACTTGTCTGCGGCTGCCTGTCGCGCCCGCCAGGCCTGAAAATCCTTCGCGCCCACTTTCGAGGCCGGTTTTTTGCGCCCATCGCTCGCCCACGCGTTCTCGCCGAGCTTCCAGGTCGGGCGGTGGCCGTAGGCCGCCGTCTTCTGAAACTCATGCACGTCCTTGTCGGACATGCCATCGAAATAGTTGTAGGAGGCGTTGTACTGGCGCACGTGGGTGGCGCAGAAAACGAAGAACTCGCCCTCATGCCCACGCCCCTTGGGCGCCTTGTGATGACCCGGCTTGTCACAGCCCTTCCACTGACAATTCGGAAGGCTCGGCTGCTCTGCCGCCTTCTTCTTGTCGGATGGCCGCTTGATGCGGATCATGTCGAAGTATTTTGAATCTGAATTCATGGCCAGCGAGTATGGTGTCTGGCGCCGAACGACACAAGATATATGCGTCAGTTCACACAGCCTAGTGCCCCGAATGCTATAGATAGGGAGCCGGCGAACATGCCGATAAATCAGGCAATTGTGCCGCACCCCATCATCGGCGGTTAACCCGCCGGCCCTGCCCATGACGTGCCAACGCCGCGAACCACACCAATCCTACCAGGAGAATGACGTGTCGATTGAACAGCAAATGCGCTTGAAGTTGATCGAGGCCCTGGAGCCGATCCGCCTCGACCTGATCAATGAGAGCGAGCTTCACGCTGGCCACCGCGGCTCGCCGGGCACCGGCAACAGCCACTTCCGTCTGCTGGTCGTCGCAGAAAAATTCGAGGGCCTCTCCCGTCTCGCCCGCCATCGCCTGATCAACGAGATCCTGGCCGACGAGCTTTCAGGCCAGATCCACGCCCTCGCCATTCAAGCCCACGCCCCCGGCGAGAAGCCGGCCAGCTAGGCAACCACCCGGTGGACCAACCAATCCAATTCCCTGATCATTAATTTACGCCCCCCGATCGACGTGCCCCAGATGTCCCTCTCGGAGTTTGACGTGGCCCTCACGGCGCCACGTCCGCGCAACGCCCCGCCCCTGAGCCATCTCCTCGCGCCATTTGCCCGCGCCATCTGCCCGCGCCATCTGGTTGAACGCCCCCACCTGCGCTATCACGGTCAGGCGGGTCCGCCCGCCCCCTGGTCGTCCTCCCGACCCCTCACCGTACCCCGGAAACACTGATGCTGTTCTCTGACTTCACCTTGATCCTCCTCGCCATCGCGCTGCTTCTGGCGATGTCGGCCTTCTTTTCAGGTTCCGAGACTGCCCTCACCGCGGTCTCCCGCGCCCGCATGCATGGCCTTGAGCAGGAAGGCCGCCCCGGCGCCAGCACCGTCAATCGCCTCCTCGAGACCCCCGAGCGCATCATCGGCACCGTCCTTCTCGGCAACAATCTGGTCAACATCCTCGCCTCCGCCCTCACGACCAGCGTGATGATCCACCTGTTCGGCGAAGCCGGCGTCTTCTACGCGACGATGCTCCTGACGCTGTTCATCGTGATATTCTGCGAAGTCTTGCCCAAGACCTACGCCATTGCCTTCCCGGACCGCTTTTCTCTGACCGTCGCCCCGGTCATGGCAACGCTGATCGTGATCCTGAGTCCGATTACCCGCGTCATCGAATTCATCGTCACCCTGCTCATGAAGATCACCCCGAGCCGCGCGGACGATGAGGCCAACATCCTTGCGCACCACGAATTGCGCGGCACCATCGAGCTCTCCACCCGTGAGGGCGTCGTCGACCGCGGCGAAGCCAAGCGCCTCGGCGGTGTCCTCGATCTGCGCGACCTTGAGATCGACGATCTCATGCAGCACCGCACCGACCTCGAGACGATCAACGGCAACGACCCCCCCGCCAAGATCGTCAACGATGTCCTGCGCTCCCAATACACCCGCATGCCCGTCTGGCGCGACCACCCCGACAACATCATCGGCGTGCTTCATTCAAAGGATCTTCTCGCAGCCCTTGGCCGCAACGGCTGGGACATCGAGAAACTCGACCTTGCCGCCATCATTTCCGAACCCTGGTTCGTGCCCGACACCACCAGCGTCTCCGATCAGCTCAACGCCTTTCTCACCCGCAAGACCCAGCTCGCCCTCGTCGTCGACGAATACGGCGAGGTCCAGGGCCTGATCACGCTCGAAGACATCCTCGAGGAGATCGTCGGCGAAATCGTCGACGAGCACGACATCGGCGAGGATACCATCCGGCGCCAGCCGGACGGTGCCATCAACGTCGACGGCGGCGTTGCGATCCGCGACATCAACCGTGAAATGGACTGGGACATGCCGGACGAGGAAGCCGTCACCGTCGCGGGCCTCGTCATTCACGAGTCCCAGACCATCCCCGAACCGGGCCAGACCTTCACGTTCTACGGCTATCGCTTCGAGATCCTGCGCCGGTCGAAGAACCGCATCACCGCAATCCGCATCCGCAAGCTCGACGAGGAAACCACCCCGGCAGCCTCAAGCCAGACCTGACCGGCGGAAAGACCGCACGCCCACGACCATTGGAAACCTCAAGCCGGCAACCCTAGCCGGCAAGCTGACGCGCCAGAAAATCGCGCACCTGCCCACGCTCGATGTCACGCGTGATGAACGCGTCCCCGATGCCGCGCGCCAGAATGAACGTGAGCTGCCCGTCACGCACCTTCTTGTCCTGCCCCATCAGCGCCACCAGCCCATCCGCACTCGGCTTGTCGTCGCCGGGGATGTCCTGCAGCACCGTCGGCAGCCCCATCGCCTTGACGTGCGCGGCAACCCGCGCCGCCGTCTGTGGCGGACACGCGCCGATTTCCTCCGAAAGCCGGAACGCCAGACACATCCCGATCGCCACCCCTTCGCCATGCAGCAGCCGGTCGGAATAGCCGGTGAACGATTCCAGCGCATGGCCGAACGTGTGGCCGAGGTTCAAAAGCTGGCGCTCACCCGTTTCGGTTTCATCCCGCGCGACGATCTCAGCCTTCATCTCGACGCTCCGCGTCACCGCCTTCACGACAGCGGCAGGTTCGCGCGCCATGACGTCGCCGGCATGATCCTCGAGCCAGCCATAGAACGCCTCGTCCCCAAGCAGTCCGTACTTCACCACTTCCGCATAACCCGCCCGCATTTCCCGGTCCGGCAGCGTCGTCAGCGTCGCCGTATCCGCCAGCACCAGGCCGGGCTGGTGGAACGCACCAATCAGGTTCTTGCCTTGCGGCGTATTGATCCCGGTCTTGCCCCCAACCGAGGAATCGACCTGCGCAAGCAGGCTCGTTGGCACCTGCAGAAACTGCACGCCGCGGCGCAGCACCGCCGCCGCAAACCCGGCCAGATCACCGATCACGCCACCGCCGAGCGCGATGACGACATCGCGCCGCTCGACGCCGCCCGCAAGCAGCGCCTCACTTAGAAACCGGAGTTGGTCGAAATTCTTGGTCTTCTCCCCCGGCGGCAGTGCAATCGACGTGCGCAATAAGCCCCGCCCTGCAAGCTCTTCCGAAAGCGGGCCGAGATGCGATTGGGCAACGTGCTCATCCGTCACGATTGCAAAGCGGGTCTGGCCGAACCGCTCGACCGCGAGGTCGGCAAGCTCGCCAATCAGGCCCGGCCCGATGATGACATCGTAGCTGCGCTCACCAAGCGCGACGCGCACCGTCTGGCGCAGCCCCTTGGCCGACTCCGTGTCCAAACCGCCCTCCGAGATGTCCTCACGCCCCATGATCGTCTCCTGACCGCCCCGCAACCAGCGCGAGCGGCCCGGCCGCCAGCGCCTCGATGATGTCCCTCACAACCACTTCGTGACTGACATCCCGGCTCGTAATCGTCACATCCGCCTGGGCATATATCGGATAGCGCGCGTCCATCAGCTCCCGCATGCGCGCTTCCGGGTCATCCGTCTTGAGCAGCGGCCGGTCGTCACGGCGCATCACCCGCCGCATCAATATCTCCAGATCCGCCTTGAGCCACACCGCAATCCCCGCCGCGCCGATCACCTGCCGCGTATCTTCCCGCATATAGGCGCCGCCGCCCGTCGCCAGCACCTGCGGCCCACTCTTGAGCAACCGGCAGATCACAAGGTGTTCGCGGTCGCGAAAATGCGCCTCCCCATAGTCTTCGAAGATCTCAGGGATCGTTTTGCCGGCCGCCGCCTCGATTTCGTTGTCCGCATCGACAAACGCGAGCCCGAGCCGATTGGCAAGCCGCCGCCCGACCGAGGACTTGCCGCACCCCATCAGCCCCACGAGCACGATTGAACGCGCCCCAAGCCGCTCGACCAGCTCGGCGACAGTCTCATCAGGCTCCGAGCCCTTTGCTCCGGGGTCGAATCCGGCCATGAATCCTGTTACTCCCAAGTAAGCCGTCTCGGCGATTCCAAAGTATCCAGGGTCTAGCGGCCCTTGTTCCGGTCCACAAGTTGAACATGCGCTTGCACAAAACCATCCGCGGCGACAGGCAGTGACGGCCGTATCCGTTGGATAAACCTCACGCTGACGAGCATTCAAACGGCAACGACGGTTAAAATAGGGAGTCTGTACACGACCGTCACCGCGATACGCCCAAATCCGTCATAATGGCGCCACGGAAGATTTCGATACCGCACATAACGAGGACTGGTCTCCGGTTCCTGAACCGATCCAGAAAAATCCGACGCAATGCCAAGCCTATTCCGCTTTCTTTTCGTCGTTTCGACATTGGTGGCCATCACCTATGGCAGTCTCTATGTGCTCGCCGTCTATTTCGAACCGGAACAGACCGAAGTCCAAAAGCCGCTTCCCAGCGTCAAGATCAAGCGCTGAGCTGAGCCGGCGGCTGAGCCATTTAGCGCACGCCGCGCTGGCGTTCTGCCTCGCGGTTCTGGTCGCGATCCCGGCAAGCGCAGATGATCCATGGAACCCGTTCGCCGATCGCGACCGGCGCACCACCACCCCTCAGCCACGCCCCCCTCAGCCTACAACCGCCACCCCCGGCGAATATCTGGCCCCGATGACCCCGGAGGCCGGCACCGCCCGCCCCGCCATGCCCCCGGGTGGCACCCCCTATGGCGCCGCACCCCCATCCCCCTACGACAGCCGTCCTGGAACCTACCAACCGCCCAATCCCGCCGGCCCCTGGGGCGCCGCGCCCGGCGCTGGCACAGCCGCCACCCCCGTGATCGAGCGGGGCGAACTCGCCCCTGTGATGCGCGATCCCGGCCAGCCTGCACCCGTAACACCGGCCCCCCTGGCACCGTCTCCCCTGGCGCCAGCACCCATGACATCCGCGTCCGGCACCGCCAACAATGCCCCACCGGCCCTGTCCGGTGCCTGGGCCGGCCTCGATGCCTCAAGCGCTGAACAACTCCTGACGCCCCTCAGGCTGCCCCCGGCGTCCCCCGCCATGAGCGACTTGCTCGCACAGTTCCTCACCACCCCGCTCGCAGACCCGCGCCTTGAACTTGTCCGCGCCGCAACCCTCTGGCGCAGCGGCGTCGCCCTCACCCAGCCGCTATCCGCGAACCTGGCCGACGCCGCAACCGGCAGCGGCGCTTCAGCCGTCCTCGCAACCTTGCTGCTCACCAAGATCGACCTTGCAGCCAACCGCGACCAGGACGCCTGCGCCCGCATCAAGACGGCCGTCTCAGACAACCCCGACGCCATGCCCGCGAACCTGCGTGGCGAGGCCGTCGTGATCGCAGGCTACTGCGCGATCGCGGCCGGCAAACCCGAAGCCGGCGCCCTCGCAGCCCAACTCGCCCGCGACACTGGCAACAACCAGCCCTTCACACTGGCCCTGCTCGAGGCCATCACCGCCGGCAGCCAGCCAGGCGTACCCCTGACCCACCGTACCAGCCTGATCGACGGCCTTCTCGCCTTGCGCCTCAAGGACGTCGACCCGGCCATCCTCGAGCAACTCATCGCCAACGCAGACCCCGGCCTCCTCGGTTTTCTCGCGGGCAACAACCGCCTCCCCGGCCACTTGGCGCTGCTTGCAGCAGAACGCGCCGCCACCCTCAACGTGATCCCGCCGGCGCGCCTCGCCGAGATCTACCGGTCCAACGCTGACGCGACCGGCACCACCACATCGGGCACGGCCACATCACCGGCCACCGAACGGGCCGCCCTGTTTGCCGCCGCCGAACGCAATCCCGCTCAGTTCCAGAAAACCCGTGATATTCGCGCCCTCCTCGACAGCGCCCTGCGTGACCGCCTCTACCACTCTGTCGCCGTCGCCCTGACGCCCATCGTCGGCGCCATTCCTCCAGCCCAGGAAATCTCCTGGTTCTCCGAAACGGCGATCGAAGCGCTGGCAGCCGGCGGCAACTATCAGGCGGCCCGCAATTGGGTCGAATTCGCCCGCCCCTTCGCCCAAGGCGCCGGCAATCTTGATCACTGGCACCTCCTTCTCGACATCGCTGATGCCGGCCTGCCGCCGGGCGAGCGGGGCCGCGGCTTTCAGGCCCTCGAAGACGTCATCTCACGCGGCCGCTTTGATGCCGTCGCCCTGCACCGCCTCGTCACCGTGCTCGACGCCCTCGACTACAACGTCCCCATCCCGATCTGGAACCTCGCCAGCCGCACCGAACAGCCGCAAACCGGCCATCTCCCCGAAACCGGCATCCTCTCGGCCCTGAAGAAAACCTCTGAGAACGGCCAGACGCTGGCAACAACCCTCTTCGCCCTGCGCACTTTGGCCCCAGAAGGCACGTCCGCAACCCATCTCCTCGGCCTTGGCGAGACGATCCGCGCCCTCAAACGGGCCGGCCTGGAACGCGACGCACGCCGACTGGCCTTCGAGGCGCTCTTCGCGGATTGGCCACGCACGGTTGGCGGCTGACGCCGCCCTGACAACATCGACCCGCGTCCTGCATCGCCACCCCGCCCGCACACCGGTATTCTCCGCTACATTCATTGATTCGCACCAACCAGGCCGGCCCCGCATGATGTACGCGCCATCAGCCCACCTTCAGGCGTTTCTGGACGCCCGCTCCGCGGAACGCGGCATGTCAAAGCTCACCCTCGAAGCCTACACCCGCGATATCGAGGACTTCCTGGGCTTCCTCGGCGAAGCAAAACCGCTTGCCGCCGTCACCGCCGCTGACATCAACGCCTATCTCCGCCACCAGACCGAGGAAGGCCTCGGCCCCGCCTCCCGCGCCCGCCGCCTCTCCGCCATCCGCCAATTTCTGAAATACCTGGTTGCAGAAGGCCTGCTGGCAGAGAACCCCGCAGCCCTCATTTCCGGCCCGCGCAAACAGCGCCCACTGCCCAAGACGCTGAGCGTCGCCGAAGTCGAGAACCTCCTCGAGACGGCCCGCACCCTCGCCGAGACCGCAACCGGCAAGGACCGCGCCCGCGCGCTCCGCTTCCATTGCCTGATCGAGATCCTGTATGCCACCGGTATGCGCGTCAGCGAACTCGTCTCCCTGCCGCGTTCGGTCCTGACCGGTGACGCCCGCCTCTTCACCATCAAGGGCAAGGGCGGACGCGAGCGCCAGGTCCCCCTCTCCCGCCCCGCCCGCGAAGCCTTGAACCTCTATCTCGGCCTCAAGA
The DNA here is from genome assembly GCA_963696075.1 of uncultured Alphaproteobacteria bacterium. GTDB lineage: Bacteria > Pseudomonadota > Alphaproteobacteria > Rhizobiales > Hyphomicrobiaceae > CAJQQK01. The sequence goes on from CAVOJD010000020.1 coordinate 46,351, forward strand.
GCGACGGTGCGCCGGACTCGGAAATCCCCCGCGCCATCGCCAGCCGCTGGCTCTTCCCATCATCCAGCGCCCAGGGCCACCTGACGCGTCAACGTTTCGCCCAGGACCTGAAGGACGTCGCCGCCGCCGCCGGCATCGCCCCCGATCGCATCAGCCCCCACGTCCTGCGCCATGCCTTTGCAAGCCACCTCCTGGACCGCGGCGCCGACCTGCGCGCCGTCCAACAGCTCCTCGGCCACGCAGATATCTCCACCACCGAGATCTACACCCACGTCCTCGAGGAGCGCCTGAAGCGCCTGGTTAACGATCACCATCCCCTTGCCCGCCAGCCTGCAAAGCCCTAGGTCTGTTCGGTCGTTTGGCCTCTTTGCCAGGCTGCAACTCATACCGGGTTCACTACGCTTTCCCCGATCGACTAGCCCGACGGCGCAACCTGCGCTAACCATGCACGAAATCCGTGCAACTCACATTGAACCACCCGAGCCCGCCAGTGTCCGCGCAGAAGATCCGCACATACCTTGATTTCGAGAAACCCATCGCCGAGCTGGAAAGCAAGGTGACGGAGCTGCAGACGTTGAGCAGCGAAAAAGATTCCGTCTCGATCGCCGAGGAAATCGAAAAACTTCAGCAGAAGGCCTCCGCCGCGCTGGCCGAGACCTACGCCAAGCTCACCCCGTGGCAAAAAACCCAGGTCGCCCGCCACCCCGACCGCCCCCACTGCATGGCCTTCGTCAACGCCCTGATCGAGGACTTCACCCCCCTTGCAGGCGACCGCTATTTCGCCGAGGACTACGCCATCGTCGGCGGCATGGGCCGTTTCGCGGGTCGCTCCATCATGGTGCTGGGCCACGAAAAAGGCTCCGACACCGAAGGCCGCATCAAGCACAACTTCGGGATGGCCCGGCCCGAGGGCTACCGCAAGGCGATCCGCCTCATGGAGCTGGCGGATCGGTTCCAGTTGCCGGTGATCAGCTTCATCGATACCGCCGGCGCCTACCCCGGCATCGGCGCCGAAGAACGCGGCCAGGCCGAAGCCATCGCCCGCTCGACCGATGCATGCCTCGCCCTCAAAGTGCCGATGATCTCCATCGTCGTCGGCGAAGGCGGCTCCGGCGGCGCCGTCGCAATCGCCTCGGCCAATCACATCCTCATGCTCGAGCACGCCATCTACACCGTCGCCTCCCCGGAAGCCGCCGCCTCCATTCTCTGGCGCGATTCCGCTCGCGCCATCGATGCCGCGACCAGCATGAAGATCACCGCCCAGGACCTCCTCGCCATGAAGGTCATCGACGAGATCATCCCCGAGCCCGTCGGCGGCGCCCATCGCGATATCGCAACCACCCTCGTGTCGACCGGCAAGGCCATCGAAAAGGCCCTGAAATCCTTCGACGGGTTGTCGCCTCAGAAGATACGCGACCAGCGCGCCGACCGCTTCCTCGCCATCGGCCGCAATCTGAGCTGATGCCGGCCTGCCGCCGCGAACCGCTCGAATTCGATTAAAATTGTCCCTGCCGCGTTGGCGTATTCCCAACCGATCGACCGTAATCTGCACACGTCAGATGAGATACCGGTTCGGGGGACAAGATGGCAGGAGCCAGTGCAACGTTCGGAAAGCGGGGGCAAGGCGCCGTCCAGCGCATGGGAAAACCGCCCGCGACGACGCGCCAGTCACGCGCGCCCCACCCCCGCACCGCCGCGCGCCCCACGCCCCGCCCCACATCCCCTAAGGCCACCGAACGAACAGCACCCGCCGCGGCCAGCGAACCCTTCCAGCGCGTCGAACCGGGCTTCAAGGATCTCCTCGTCTCGATCGGTCTCATCATCATGGGCGCCAGCATCTGGCGCTATATGGACGACCCCGGCCTGTTCATGCTCGCCATCTCCTGGCTCTTGATGGCCGGCGGCGCCGTCATCGTCGCCAATTTCTTCACCCGCCGCGCCTCGTTCCTCGCCGATGAAACCGGCTTCGGTAACGAGAGCCTGATCGGCAATCGCCACATGCGATGGGAGGACGTCGAGGCGTTCCAGGTCACCACCGTCAATTTCGTGACAACCGTGAACGCCCGCGCCAGCAAGAAGCGCCATCCCTCATCGAAGCGCTACGTCAACGTGCCCGTCTCCGTCTTCAAGGACAAGGACATGACATTCGTCACCAACCTTCTCGCCCGCCGTCCCGACATGGCCGAGCCCACGGTCTTCGTCATGAAAAAGGTCGGCGCGAAGAAACTCCTGAAAAAACTCATGGAATAAGCAAGCACCAGCACAATCAGCAGGTCCCCGACCGTCCTGCCCCAAACCACGCGCACAGCAACCACCGGTCGGCGAACCCAATGAGGAACCTCGGGTTCGTTCTGCGGCATGCTTGCCAATTTGTTGGGTTATCTCGTTGTCAGCCCTCCGGCGAGGCTTGCCAACCAACCTCGAAATCGTTATGTCACGCCCTCTCGGTTCCGGTCTCACATGTCCGGCCCGGGCGTGGTGAGCCGCAATAGCTCAGTCGGTAGAGCGGTACATTCGTAATGTATAGGTCGGGGGTTCGAATCCCTCTTGCGGCACCACCCCTCATTCATCAAGACATTGGCTTTACATCAAAAATTCCGGCAGCGGACCCCGTCCACACCCGGTACGGCCCGGCCGTCAAGCTTCGAAACGGCACGATGAAATCCCGTTCGCGTTTTAAAATTGACGCCCCTGAAACCACCCGATCGCGGTGCACTAACCAGCAGATGCCGCCACGACTCCACCGCCGCATCGCTTCACCACCGTCCGTCCACACCAAGCGAAAGCTGCCGATTGCCGCCACGACCCCTCATCGGCACGCCACGACCTCAAGCACTGAGCAGCGCATTGCTCAGAGCATGCGCCACTGCCCGGGACGAACGGAGAAAGCATAACCGGGAACCAGGGGCCAGGAACGATGAGCCCTTATCGGCAGCGACAGGCCCAACAAGTCTTGTCCCGATCCCTCAAACCCGCGCGTCCGGCTCCCTGCAACGACCAGCACGCAGCGCGCAGAGAGTAACGCTCCCGGCCGCCGATCCGCCGCGCAATCCGCAAGCCGCCGGCTCAGGCTTTCTTCTGATCCTGCCTCGGGCCCGGATCGTCCGGTGCGCGCGGTGAGACGAAGATCCGAGGCTCTTGCACCCGCTCTTGCGCGGCACTTTGAGCAACCTTGTTTGCACCGCCGGAACGCGCCGAGCCAGCCTCTTGCGTCTCGCCGCGCGCGAGAATGGTCCCGCCCTGGCGCGCCGAACCGGCACCGCCCGCATCACCATCGCTGCCATTGCTCTTCGCCGCAGATGACGAGGTCGCTTTCTTGGACTCCACAGAGGCAGCCACCTGGGCCTCGCCACGCGCTGCCTCTGGCGCAGCAGACGCACCGCCTTTAGCCGCCGCGACACTGGTCTCAGCCGCAACCTCAGCCTTTGCCGCCGGCTCTCCGCCCCGCGCCGCCTCGCCACCGGACGTCTTGGCTGTCTCAGCCGCCGGTTCAACCGGCGCTGGCTTTCCCGGCGTCGCGCCCCCTGCAGCCTCCCTCACCTTGGTGTCTGCTGCGGGCTTGGCCTCGTCTTTGGCTTGGCCGGCATCATTTTGAGGCGCTGGCTTGGCTGTCGCCGGCTGGACGTCCACAACCTCTGCATCGACCGCCTCCCGCGGGCGCTGAACCGGTGCCTGTGCCGCTGCGGGCGCAGTGCTCGCCGGTTGTGCCTGGGCCGGTGCTGCCGCAGCCATCTCGCCGCCCATCCCCGCTTCCGCGGCAGCAGCCGACGCAACCGCCGCCCCTGCCGCAAGCATCGTCTCCGGACGCGCACCCAGCGCCACCAATTCTTCGATCTTCTGCGCCAGCAGTTCACTGTCGCGCGGTTCCGCCGTCTCGACCGGCACCCGCCACTGGAAGGCATCAAGCGCCCCCGTCACGGGCGATACCGGCGCCCACTCGTCCGCAACGATGCCATCTGCCGTCCAAGCCGGATCACGCGGCGCATTCACCGCCCGCGCAAGCCATTCGCGCACCCCGCCGGTATTGCCCTGTTCGCCCTCGATCCGGGCCATCAGCGTGCAAACACGCTGCGTCAGCCGGCTCTCCATCAGCGGCTCGAGCGCTTTCCGCGCGGCACCGAAATCCTGCGCTTCGATCGCAGCGTTCGCGAGCGCGATCGGGCTCTCACTGACATGCGGCGATGTCGCCGTCAGTTGCACCACCCGCTGCAGCCGATCCTTCGGGCTGTCGCCAAGGCGGGCATACGCATAGGCAACGGCAAGCTCCGGATGCGGCGCCTTTTTCCACGTCTTCGAAATCACCTTCGTCGCCTTGCCGGTATTACCCCGCGACGCCAGCAACCGGCCCGCAATCGCTGCCGCCGGAATGAGATCCACCGCCAGCCCATGCGCCTCGAGCGCAAGGTTCATCGCCCGTTCCGGATCAGTATCCTCAGCCGCCTGCGCCTGCGCAGCGAGCAGCACCGCACGCTTGCGATCCGCGGCCTGCTTCTCGATATGGCCGTTCTTCCGCGCCACCGCCAGCGTCTCCAGCGCACCCGGCCAGTCACGCTGGCGGCACTGAATGTCAAACAGCGCATCAACCGCCCATGAGAGCTTCGGATTGAGCTTGATCGCCCGCTGCGCGAACTGCTTGGCAGCCTCCGGTTCACCCTCGCGTTCAGCTTCGACGAACAGCCCCCTGAGGCCAAGTTGCTCGGTATCCGGCGACGACAGCATCGCCTCGAAGATCCGCCGTGCCGTACCTTCATCCCCGGCCAGCCGCGCCGCCTGCGCCCTGAGCAGGTGCGTCATTGGCTCATTCGGCAGCGATTTGCGGGCCTGGATCGCATAGCGCGTTGCGAGTGCCTTGTCGCCGGCGCCGATCGCGATCATGCCGCTCGAAAGCGCTTCGAGCCCCCGCGTCTCCCGCCGCCGATTGAAGAAATTGCCGATCGCCGCCGGGCTCTGCCAGATCCCTCTCAGGATCGTCCACAACAGGATCGCGAGCGCTAGAATAATCGCGAAGGCCACGATCGCGTGGAACACACTCGTGCGTACCTCGTAGCCTTCCCAATTGATCAGCATCTCGCCAGGCCGGTCCGCAAGCCAGGCAAGCCCCGCGGCCGCCGCTGCGATCACGATCAGGAAGACGGCCAAACGCAACATTAGTCAGTTCCTATATCTTGTGCCCGCCACAATAACGGACTGTGAACGACCCTTTCGACGCCTGAGCGCCGCAAGGCCACCACATGTTTCTCTCACCCGCAGCTCCGACGGGACGGCCCTGCCCCAGTCGCAACCGCGCGCATCACAAAGCGCGAGATAGTGCGCTCGATCAGCCTTCCTTGCCCGGCGCCTTGCCCGCGCCAAGCGATGCCTTCAATTGATCCTCGACCGCCGCGATCGCCTTATCGACGCTCGCCCGCGCTTCGAGTTCGCTGATCCAGGCCTTCGCCGCCTGCTTGCCGCTGTCCGGCAGGTTCTGAACTTCCGCCAGCGCTTTCGGCAGGTTGCCTTGTTTCAACTGTTGTTCGATCCTGGCAACAGCCGCCTCAGACCCATCGGCCTTGGCTGCCGCTTCATCCGTCCGCCGCACCTGCACGATCGACTTGGCGCCCGCCAGCAACCGGTCAACCACCGACGCATCCTTCTTCGCCGCATCGGCGTTGATGATCCGGTAGGCCACATCCTGGAACTGCCGGGCGAGCTCACGTGTACTTGCGACCCCCTCACCGGCATGCGCTTCGAGTGCTGCGAAATCGATTGCGCCGCCGGCAACCTTCTTCACGTCCTCGAGTTCGCCCGCGTAAGGCTGTCCGCGATCGAGCACGCGCTTCAGATTGGCAAGCTGCAACGAAAGCACGATCCGTTCGGCATTTGCCTTCCGCGCATCCTCGTTCGCGACCACACTGCCAAGATCCTTCTCAATCGAAGCGATCTTCTCCGTGACAGGCGCAATCGCCTTGTCGACATCCGCCGGACGCGCAACCTTGGTGAACTGCTGCGTGACGTCGCCCTTGAGCCCGTCGAGTTCGACCTTGATCGTCGCCGCCTGCTCCGAGACCGCACGCAACGTTTCACTGAGTTTGTCGGTCGCCGCTTTCAACGTCTCGGCCCGCTGGTCCAGCCGTGCCGTGTCCGTCTTCACTGCGGCAAACTCACGATCAAGCCGCTGCGTCGCAGCCGCCGCCTTCGAGCCGGTCTCCGCCGTCGCGGCAACCTTGGTGTCGATTTCCTTGATCAGGCTCGAGCGCAATTCGCTGATCTGCGTGTTGAGCGATGACTCGAGATCGGCCATTTTCGATGAGAATTGCGCCAGCGGCGCAACCGGGTTCTGCCCGCCACTGCTGTTGGTCGCGCTCGATAGTGTCGTCAGCGCATTCTCCAGCTTGTCGAGCCGCGCCCTGAGCGGACCCGTATCCGCCTCGCTCGCACCGCCGGCAGCACCGCCCGCCGTCCCGCCGCCCGCCTGCGGCCGGGCCTTGAGCGCATCAACCTCTTTCGAGAGCGCTGCAACCTCGTCGTTGAGCTTGCCAAGATCACTGATCCGGCCCTCAGCGGCTTCAATCGCCTGCGAAAGCTTGGAGACGTCCTCCGGCTTCACGCCAGACGCACCGCCCTGGGGCCGCGTCTCCAGTGCCGCAATGCGCTGCTCAATCTGCGCTGGCACCTCGTTGCTTTTGCCCAGCGGCAGATTGAATTGCTGGCTCAGCGGCTCGGCGGCAAACAGCGCAATGCCGCCACCGACCACGCCGGCAACAAGGTGGCTGAGCGTAGAGACGAAACCACCGCCCGATTTCCGCGCCGCTGGCGGCGGTGCCTGGCTCGCACCTTGTCCGGACCCTTGAGCCGTCCGGCGCTGATCACCCGAACCGCTGCCCCCGCCACTTGAAGCGGGCTTCGCAGCCGATGACGTTTCGGACTTTGCTGCCGATGATGTCTGTTGCGCCGCACGCCCCGCCGCGCTCCCGGCCGCTGCGCCCGCGGCCGCCTGGGCCTGATTGGCGGATGCACCCGCCCGCCCGCTGCCCGTTGATGGAATGCTGGACTGGCCCGCGCCAGCCGCCTTGTCCGAGCCGCTGCCGCTCTTGTAATCGGGTGCGCCTTTGAGACTGGACGTTGTCGCCGCTGACGCCGGCTTGGCTGTCGAGCCTGACGACCCGGCTGCAAACTTAGCGCGGTCCGATGTGGTTGGCCCTTTGGCTGGCGCCGAGCCACGCACTTCCGTCGCCTTCAGATCCAGCATGGGCGTTGGCTTCTTGCCCGCCTGCCCGCCACCGGCTCCACTGCCGTTACCCGCACGGTTAGGGCTCTTTTTATCGTCCGCCATCAAAGCCTACCCTTACAACACAACATCAAACTGCGGCTTGACCCGCATCTCACCGTCACAGCGCCACACGTCCGCTCGTCTAACCCGAAGGGGCGCTGTCGTTCCACCTCTGCATCGCGAACCGTCCCCACACGTGGTCTCGCGCCCTCTCGGCGAACACCAATGCGGCCCGATCAACGGGGTTACGATCACATAATGCAGATATAGAAGCACGTATGAAGACGTAAACCTCATTTTGCCGCTGACGATGCCGTCATTGCAAGCATTTCATCAAGATTAGGCGCCGCCGAAATTTCCACCTTTACGGGTTGCAGCGACGACAATCTCGCGGCGATCGTCTTCGACAAGCAGAAGTGAGTCAAATTCCGTGCAGCACCGAGTAATTCATGCGTCGTCATGGCCTTGGTATAGGCCTCCGCCGTACGGCCTGAAAGCAGCAGCACACCGTCTATTCGCCCCGACATGAGGTTTCGCTGCAGCGTTTCGCTCAATACTTCGACCGGTTCGGATCGATACAGTATCGGCTGGAAGACGTGATAGCCGAGCCGGCGTAGTTCTTCACAAAGGTTGTAGGCGACATTGTCTGCAGAGAGATGGACAATTGCTCCATCGTTGACTTCGGCGGCATGCAGAATGAGGCCGAGCAGCGCCTGCGCCGTCGACGGCCCCTCGATAACGGTCTCAAAACCCATCTCCGTTGCCAGCCGCGCCGTTGCCCGCCCGACGACAAAGATCGGAAATCCTTTGCAGGCATCCTCCTGCGGGTGGCCCTTGAGCGCCCTGAGCGCATTGCGGCTCGTTGCAACCAGCGCCTGCGCGTCCTCCAGCTCGATCGTCTCGTCGCGAAAATACTGGATCGCGAGCAGCGCCTCCGTCGTCACCTCATGGCCCTGCGCAATAAGCTGCGCGCGAAGCCCGGCTGCATCTTCCATCGGCCGCGTCACCCAAAGGTGCATGCGATAATTCCTCTCAACCCACTCGGGTTACAGTTGGCTGCGGGGAAAAGCAGCCTCAAAAGAAATCGTCCCCGGCAGCCTCGATCAGCTCCGCGCCCGCCGCCGCCGCCAGCGCCACCGCCTCTTGCGAAACCCCCTCGCGCGAGGCTGTGTGCCGTCGCGTGCCATCGATCGACAGGATCTCACCGCGAAAATGGAACCGGCCCTCGCCCGAAAGCGCGCACAGCCCCGCAATCGGTGTCCGGCACGATCCGTCGAGCCTCTTCAAAAACGCCCGCTCCGCCGTGACGCAAAGCGCCGTTCCGGGATGATCAAGCACCTCGCACAACTGCCGCGACTGTGCGTCATCCGAACGGATCTGCAGCGCCACCGCCCCCTGCGCCACCGCAGGCAGCATCTCATCGATGCTCACCTCGTGGAAATAGTCTTCCCAGTGCCCGAGCCGGTTGAGACCCGCGCGCGCCAGAAACGTGGCATCCGCCACGCCTGCCTCAAGCTTTTTGAGCCGCGTCTGCACATTCCCCCGAAAGTCGACAAGCTCAATCCCGGGATTGGCGATCTTCGCCTGTGATCGCCGCCTGAGCGACGATGTCCCAAGCTTCGCCCCGACCGGCATTTCCCCCAGAGATCTGTATTTCCGGCTGATAAAGACCTCGCGCACGTCTTCGCGCTCGAGCACCGCCACCAGTTCCGTCCCCTCTGGCAGGTCCGTCTCGACATCCTTCAGCGAATGCACCGCAACATCGATCCGTTTGTCAAACAGCGCCTGCTCGATTTCTTTCGTGAACAGCCCCTTGCCGCCCACCTCAGAGAGCGGCCGGTCCTGGATGCGGTCACCGGACGTTGTGATCTCAACGACGCTGACGTCCTGATCCTTGAGCCCATGCGCCGCCTTGATCTTGCTCGCCACATCATTGGCCTGCGCCAGCGCGAGAAGGGAACCGCGTGTTCCGATACGTATCATCAGTGTCGTCTTTCCCTGTCAGCCTGCCTCCGGAACGCCTGCATCCGGAACGTATGAGTTTCCCAGCGCGGCCGGGGCCGCCGCCGTGTTGTGCCGCATGTTGGGCTTCAGCGCCATACTGGCCTTGAACGGCGCGTATTGGCAAACCGGCCGCCTCAGTGCAAAACGACGCATGACTACAGCTTCGATATCCGCCGCAAAACCGGGCGACACGCCCCACGCCGCGCCCTGCCTGGTCCTTGGCATAGAGACCAGTTGCGATGAAACAGCCATTGCGCTTGTGCGCCGTGACGGTGCCGGACAGGGCGAGATCCTCGCCAATGTCGTCCGCTCCCAATGGGCTGAACACAGCGCCTTCGGCGGCGTCGTCCCCGAGATTGCAGCTCGCGCCCATGTCGAATGCATTGCCCCGATCGCCCGCCAGGCGCTGAAGGAGGCAGCAATCCCCCTCGCGCGCGTCGACCTCATCGCCGCGACCGCCGGCCCCGGCCTGATCGGCGGCCTGCTCGCCGGCCTCACCTTCGCCAAAGCCCTCGCGCTCGGCACCGGCAAACCCTTCATCGCCGTCAACCACCTCGAAGCTCATGCGCTCACCGTCGGCCTGACCGACCACCTCGTCCCGCCCTACCTGCTTCTCCTCGTCTCCGGCGGCCACACCCAAACCGTCCTCATCGAGGCCGTCGGCCGCTACCATCGCCTCGGCTCAACCATCGACGATGCCCTCGGCGAAGCGTTCGACAAGACGGCAAAGATCCTGAACCTCGGCTATCCCGGCGGCCCCGCCGTCGAACGTGCGGCCATCAACGGCGACGCGTCCCGCTTCGACCTGCCCCGCCCCCTGGCCCGCCGTCCCGAACCGAATTTCTCCTTCGCCGGCCTCAAGACCGCTGTCCGCCGCACAGCCCAGCGCCTCGCCACTGAAAACGCTTACGCCAACAATTCCGGCACCACACTCCAATCGATGGCGCAGCCATCCGGGAGCGACCGCGACCCGGCGCCGAGCGCCGCCCCCGCGGAGGCCCGACCGCAGGGAGGAATAGCCGCGAGCGAAACCAAATCGATGACGCAGCCATCCGGGAGCGCCCGCGACCCGGCGCCGAGCGCCGCCCCCGCGGAGGCCCGACCGCAGGGAGGAATAGCCGCGAGCGAAACCAAATCGATGGCGCAGCCATCGTTAAGCGAAAAAGACATCTCCGATCTTTGCGCAAGTTTCGAAGCCGCCGTCTGCGACACCGTCATCGATCGCTGCCAGCGTGCCTTTGAATTAGCCGAAGGCCTTCTGCCGGGAACAAACCTCCCCCTCGTCGTCGCCGGCGGTGTCGCAGCCAATGCCCGCCTCCGCCGCGCACTCAGCGAATTCGCCACCGCCCGCGGCACCCAGGCACTCTTTCCCCCGCCGGCGCTGTGCACCGATAACGGCGCCATGATCGCCTGGGCCGGCGCGGAACGCTTTGCGGCGGGCCATTCGGACGATTTCACCTTCGAAGCCCGCGCCCGCTGGCCGCTCGATGAGACCGCCACCCCAATCCTCGGTGCCGGCCGTCATGGACCGAAAGCCTGATCGATCGACTGAGCAGGCCGCCAACGCATCCGACGCCTTGTCACGCGCCCCCGTGCTACCTATCAAGCAACCTCGATCGCCACGCGCCCCGAAACCACCACGCCGCGAAGGAAATGTCTCATGGCTTATGACCGCATAGCCGTCGTTGGTGCCGGTGCCTGGGGCACCGCACTGGCCCAAAGCCTCGCCGCAAAAGGCAAGGACGTGCTGATCTGGGCGCATGAAGCCGCCACCGTCGGTGACATCAACACCGCGCACGCCAACACAGCCTTCCTGCCGGGCGTAAGCCTCGCTCCCGCGATGACGGCAACCAACGACCTCGCCGCCCTTGCCGGCCGCGATCTCTATCTGCTTGTCCCCCCGGCCCAGCATCTGCGCGGGATCGTCGCTGAGTTGGCGCCTCACATCGGCGCGGATGTGCCCATGGTGATCTGTTCGAAAGGCATCGAACAGGCGACCGGCAAGCTCCTTGGCGACGTCATGCGCGAGGTCATGCCTGACGCAACCCTCGCCGCCTTGTCCGGCCCGAGCTTCGCCATCGAGGTCGCCCGCGGCCTACCCGCCGCCCTCACCGTCGCCTCCACGGACGAAACCATCGGCGAGGAAATCGCCCTCAGTCTCGCAACCAACACCATGCGCCTCTACTGGACCGATGATCTCATCGGCGTCCAGCTCGGCGGCGCCATCAAGAACGTCCTCGCCATCGCAGCCGGCATCGTCGCCGGCCGCAAGCTCGGCGCCAACGCGCACGCAGCCCTCGTCACGCGTGGCTTCGCGGAAATGAACCGTCTCGCCCGCGCCTTCGGCGGCCGCCCCGAAACCATGGCGGGCCTCGCGGGCCTGGGCGACCTCCTGTTGACCTGCGGCAGTCCGCAGTCCCGCAACATGTCGCTTGGCATCAAGCTTGGCGAAGGCGCCACCCTCGACGACATCATGGGCGGCCGCCGCGCGGTCACCGAAGGCGTCTACACGGCCGCCGCCATGGTCCGCCTCGCCGACGAGCACGGCGTCGACGTTCCCATCGCCCGCGCCGTCCACGCCATCGTCGAAGGCCGGATCTCAGTGGATGACGCAATCCAGGACTTGATGACCCGCCCGCCAAAGGCTGAGTATGGACCGACCGACCGCCTCCAGCATTAGACCCGGAACGTCACGGCCTCGCCCGCGTCTGGACGTTTCCTCGAACCGAGCAAACTGATCATGACAACGAAGACTTCAGCAAAGACCGCTAAAGCCAAGTCATCGCCAAAGAAGCCTGCCGCCACCGCCCAGAAGGCGGCATCCAAGACCGCATCCAAAGCGGCAACAACGTCCGCATCGACGGCCAAGCCCGCATCCGCCACCCCGGCCCGCAAGGGCAATGAAGTGCTCTATTGGCTGTTCAAATCCGAACCTGACAAGTGGTCATGGGAACAGCAGAAGAAGCGCGGCAGCAAGGGCGAACAATGGGACGGCGTGCGCAACTATCAGGCCCGCAACAACATGATCGCGATGCGCCTTGGCGATCTCGGCTTCTTCTACCATTCCAACGACGGCAAGGAGATTGTCGGCATCGTCGAGGTGTGCAAGGAGGCCCACCAGGACACCACCACCGATGACGAGCGCTGGCAGTGCGTCGACATCAAGGCGGTCTGCGATGTCGCAAAACCGGTCACCCTCGCCGATGTCAAAGCCAGTCCCAAGCTTGAAGACATGTCACTCGTCACCTCGATGCGCCTCTCCGTCCAGCCCGTGACCGCGAAGGAATGGGAGATTGTGTGCAAGATGGCCGGCGTCGATCCGAAGACGTTGGCGAAAAAATAGCAGCCCTCGAGGGCTGCCAGCAAGGAACCCCAAAACCCATGGCCCGCGACAAGCCATTCCCCGGGTCAGCACTTTCCCCCGTCGACGCCAAACGCTTCATCGAAGCCAACACCCGCCTTTTGGCGCCGCCGCTCGTGCCGGAAATCCGCCTTCACCTTGCTGAAGAATCCCTGGCCATCTGGCAAAAGACCGAGGACGAACTGGAAGCCGTCGGCCTGCCCCCGCCCTATTGGGCTTTTGCCTGGGCCGGCGGCCAGGCGCTCGCCCGCTACATCCTCGACACCCCAGACCTCGTTGCCGGCCGAACCGTCTTCGACATGGGCGCCGGCTCCGGCCTTGTCGCCCTGGCGGCAGGCCTCGCCGGCGCCCGCCGCATCATCGCAAACGACATCGACCCCTTCGCCCGCCAGGCCTGCCGCCTCAACGCGACAGCAAACGCGCTCGACCTCGAAGTCTCCGCAAGCGACTTCCTCACGGCGGAAAATCCACCCGTTGATCCGGACCCCGCCGCAGCCGCCGACGTCGTCACCCTCGCGGATGTCTTTTACGAGGAACACCTCGCACGCGCCGCAACCGCCTTCGCAGCCCACCACGATGAGCGCGGCGCAACCGTCCTTATCGGCGATCCCCGCCGCAGTTATTTCCCCGTCGACCGTTTCCTTAAAATCGCGGAATTCCAGGTCCCCGTCACTCGGGAGCTGGAAGATGCCGAAATCAAGTCCACCGCCGTCTGGCGCTTTCAGGAATAACCATCCGCCACCGGCCCGGCGCCGCCAACAATCCGTTGCACAGCCGTCAACCAAACCTGTTATGGTAAACGACCAAAGTGTCGCAGATCCAAGCCAGGCACGAGACCGGCGCGCGGCACGAAAGCATATCCGGGAGGCAGGCCATGCAGTTCGCAGGCTTAAACTTCGTCGCTGTCCTCGCGGCCTCGGTCGCAAGCTTCATGTTCGGTGGCGTCTGGTACGGCGTCCTGTCTAAGCCATGGATGGCGGCAGCCGGCCTCTCCGAGGAGGCCATCAACGCATCTCATAAACGCGGCGCCACCACCTACCTGATGGCGCTCACTTTTGTCGCCCAGGTCATCATGGCCATCGTCCTCGCCGGCCTGATCGGCCACCTCGGCCCCGACCAGGTCACCCTCCGAAACGGCCTGATATCGGCCCTTTTCGTCTGGGCCGGCTTCGTTATGACCGCAATCACCGTCAACCACTCGTTCCAGATGCGTCTCGGCATGCTCACCCTGATCGACGGCGGCCATTGGCTCGGCGTCCTCCTGATCCAGGGCGCGATCATCGGCCTGATCGGTATCTAGTCGCCTCAAAATCATGCCCTGCGATCAATTCGTCCGCCTTCGACGAACAGTCAATTGCGCCGCCCCGATCATTCAACATAATGGCGCTGAGCTGGAACCTCGCCGGGCCCGACCCCAGGCAAGCCCCGAGACACAAGAAAATTGGAGGAAACCCGATCATGTCCGACAAGACCTATCCCGTCCCCGCAGAATGGTCTGCCCGCGCCTGGGTCGATGATGCCAAGTACCAGGAAATGTATCGCCGCTCGATCGAGGCCCCGGACGATTTCTGGCGCGAGATGGCCGGCCGCGTTGACTGGATGAAGCCGTTCACCAAGGTCAAGAACACCTCCTACGACCCCGAGAACGTCTCGATCAAATGGTATGAGGATGGCTCCCTCAACGTCTGCTACAACTGCGTCGACCGTCACTTGAAGGACCGCGCCGACCAGGTCGCCATCATCTGGGAAGGCGACGATCCCACCAACGACGAAAAAATCACCTACCGCCAGCTCCACGAGCGCGTCTCGAAGTTCGCCAACGTCCTCTTGAAGAATGGTGTCAAGAAGGGTGACCGCGTCACGATCTACCTGCCGATGATCCCGGAAGCAGCCTACGCAATGCTGGCCTGCGCGCGCATCGGCGCGGTCCATTCCGTCGTCTTCGGCGGCTTCTCGCCCGACAGCCTTGGCGGCCGCATCGAAGATGCCAAGTCGACCTTCATCATCACCTCCGACGAGGGCTTGCGCGGCGGCCGCACCATCCCGCTCAAGAAGAACACCGACGACGCTCTGGCCCACCTCGCCCAGCGCGGCGCGACCACGGGTGAGGAGAAAGTCCTTGTCGTGCGCCACACCGGCGGCGAGATCGACTGGACGCCCGGCCGCGACATCTGGCTCCACGAAGAACTTGTCAGCGTTTCTCCGGATTGTCCCCCCGTCGAAATGAACGCCGAAGACCCGCTCTTCATCCTCTACACCTCCGGCTCCACCGGCCAGCCCAAGGGCGTCCTCCACACCTCCGGCGGCTACATCGTCTGGGCCTCGATGACGCATCACTACGTCTTCGATTACCACGACGGCGACATCTACTGGTGCACGGCCGATGTCGGCTGGGTCACCGGCCACAGCTACATTCTCTATGGTCCGCTCGCCAACGGCGCGACGACGCTGATGTTCGAAGGCGTGCCGAACTATCCGACCGCCTCGCGCTTCTGGCACGTCGTCGACAAGTGGCAGGTCAACATTTTCTACACCGCGCCGACCGCCATTCGCGCGCTGATGGGCGCCGGCGACGACTTCGTCAAGCGCACCGACCGCTCCTCCCTGCGCCTCCTGGGCTCCGTCGGCGAACCGATCAATCCGGAAGCCTGGGAGTGGTATCACGACGTCGTCGGCGAAGGCCGCTGCCCGATCGTCGACACCTGGTGGCAGACCGAAACCGGCGGCATCATGATCACCCCGCTGCCCGGTGCCACCAAGCTGAAACCCGGCTCCGCCACCCGTCCCTTCTTCGGCATCAAGCCCGAACTCGTCGACGACCAGGGCAACGTCCTCGAAGGCGCCGCCGCCGGCAATCTCATCATCACCGACAGCTGGCCCGGCCAGATGCGCACCGTCTACGGCGATCACGAACGCTTCGTGATGACCTACTTCTCGACCTACAAGGGCAACTACTTCACCGGCGACGGCTGCCGCCGCGACGAGGACGGCTACTACTGGATCACCGGCCGCGTCGATGACGTGATCAACGTCTCAGGCCACCGCATGGGCACCGCCGAGGTCGAATCCGCCCTCGTCGCCCACCCCAAGGTCTCCGAAGCCGCCGTCGTCGGCTACCCTCACGACATCAAGGGCCAGGGCATCTACTGCTACGTCACCTTGATGGCGGGCGAGGAAGGCACCGACGATCTGGTCAAGGAACTGCGTAGCTGGGTCCGCCAGGAAATCGGCCCGATCGCCTCGCCTGACCTGATCCAGTTCGCCCCCGGCCTGCCGAAGACCCGCTCCGGCAAGATCATGCGCCGCATCCTGCGCAAGATCGCCGAAGACGACTTCTCGAACCTCGGTGATACCTCAACGCTCGCTGAACCCGCCGTCGTCGACGACCTGATCGAACACCGCCAGAACCGGGCGGGCTGACCCGCTCGGCCTGAACCGCTCGATCAGCACCTGCAATAAAGGAACGGCACACCCCCGGGCGTGCCGTTTCCGTTTTGGCCCCGCGCACTCAATGGCCCGCGCACTCAATGACAGGAATAAAGCTGTCCGCGGTCGAAGTGGAAATGGTCGCGATGCGCCTTATTGAACTCCGGCCCAAGCGTCACCCTGAAGAAGCGGCACCCGCCGCGATTGACCGCCCTCAGGAACTGCGCCTTCTTGCCCGTGCCGTTCCAGTCTTTCAGAACCGAGATCGCTGTCCCGTCCGCCAGCCGGAACCGCGCGATATCGATCGCATTGGCTGTCGCGTGCTCGCTGCGCCGGTTTTTCCAGAACCGGCTGCCGATGATGTTACGGCACGAATAGGTCCCGAAATTCTGCATCGAAGCGACCCGCTGCCCGAATATCCGCTCCGCCGCCGGTTGCACTTCATACTGCACCCATAGCGCCAGCGCCGCCGCTGCCTGACAGCTCAGCTGGCCTGCACCAAATTTCGCGCCGCCAACTTCCGAGACCCGCACCGCATTGGTCCACCCGCATCCCTTCACGATCGGCCGGTCTGCAACCTGCCGCGCCTTGAGGATCGCACTGTCCCGGATCGTGTCGCGGCACAATTCGCGATCGAAACGCAATTCCGCGATCTGCCAGTCCACCACCAGCGGCAGCGGGTTCTTGAGATCCAGCCGCGGCAGCGGCGTGTATTTGGCCGGGATCAGCCCTTGCCGGAAAACCAGGATGACCCCGATCAAAACGACAATGCCGAGGAGAGTTCGGTTTACCAGTCGCATGCTCAGGCCGCCCCGCCCCCGGACGCCCGAACCTTTCGGCAACGCCCATCCCGATTGAAAGGTTGCCGCAGCCAGTCCTGGCGCCCACGACACCGCCTTGGTTAACCGATCGAGCACTGACACCGCAAGCCGCGACCGACAACACGCGCCCCCCCGTCGACGAAAACGACGACGACAACGCAAACGAAAACGGGAGGCCCGAAGGACCTCCCGTTTCAAGACGCAGCGTGGAGTGTCTAAGTTCGCTGGCCCTATTCCGTCAGCCGGAGCGTCGCAATGTCCTGCGCGATCGCCTGGAAGGCAATTCGAAGCGCATCGCCATCCTTTGCCTCATAGAATTTTTCGATGTGCGACGCGCAGCTCTCAAGCGTGGCCTTCGCAGCAGGCGCGTTGAGCTTGAAGCCGACCGTGTAGACGATGATGCCCTTCGACTTCATCTCCGTGCAGGTATCCACCGCAAAGTCCGCCGACTTGACTTCGTTCGCGCCCGACATCTTGCCCCCGACGGTGTTGTACAAACCGTCCGTCATCAGGATCGCAACCTTCGTCGCGGTGCCGCTGTTGTAGGCGGTTGGCTGACTGGCCGTTGGCCAGATCGAAGCCCATTCCGGCGACAGCAGGAACCAGGCATACGAAGTACCGAGATGTCCAGCCGTCGTGCCACCCGTAGAGTAGCTGTCAACGCTCGCCTTGAGGACGGCCTTGTCATCTGTCATCGGCAGCAGCGTCGCGCTCGGGCAGTTGTTGGCACCGACCAGGTCGAGCTTGGTCTTGAGCACGGCCGCCCCCGACGGATAGGCATCGCTGTCCTGGAAGCTGTCGCTCGAGCGCTCATAGACACAGTTGTCAGGGGCCGCGACGCCGCCGTTCATCAGGCTTGCATAACTGCCCGCGTTGATGCCGGCGGCATAAGGCGCAAGGCCGATACGGATCTTCTGGCCACCCAGCAGCGAAATATCATCCGGGATCAGGATGTCGACAAGGTCCTTCGTGGCAAGCTTGAGATCATTGATCTTCTGCCCGCTCATTGAGCCCGTCACGTCAAGCTGCAGTGCAACCTCGATGTCCTTGTTTTCGTAAACCGCCACACTGCGGCGCGGCAGGCTGAGCTTGTCGACGCCGGCAAGGCCGCCAAGCACGGTCGGGATCTCCGCATCGACCGCCACTTCGACACTGCTGTTGGCACGGTTGATCGTCACATTGAAGCCGTTGATCGTCGGTGCGCTCAGTCCGGAGGTTTCGATATTGCTGTCGAAGATGTCCCTCACGACCGTCTGAATCTGGGCATCCGTCATGTTCTGCAGCCGGAGCCCTTTGACCCCTGCGATGACGGCGGCATCGACAGCCGCCCCGATCGAGTTGCCAGCCCGCATCCCGCGCGCCGTGTCGATCGCGAGACCGATGACCGTCATCACCATGATCAAGGTCAAAGCGAAAATGATTGCGACAGCGCCGCGCGTATCGCGGTGAAACGCTTCAAGCTTGTGTTTGAAAATTGAGGCTTTCGTCATCACCGTAACTCCTGTGCGTCAACACGTCTGACGAGCACAGAAGCAATGGTGATGCCGACACGGACCTTTGCGGCCCGGACCGGGTCCGGCAATCGAAACCCTAGTTAAGCAAGCGTAAATTTTTGCCCACCGATCGCCGGCAACAGCGCCATCGGTAGAGGCGCAGGCGGCTCGAAAAGAGCGTAAATCGATAAAAATGTAATATAATTCAGAGCGTTGACGAATAAACATCTAAAAGTCCGAAGCAATCCCGCCGTTTTCCCAGTCGCCATAGCGTACCGGATCAGGCCCATCCTTGCCGCCAAGCTCTTTCGGTTGCGCCTGCCCCTGGTTGTCCCATTTTTGCCGCCGTTCCGCAGCTTCCGCCAACGCGCGTTGTGCCGCGGGTGACAGCGTCCGGGACGGCTCATCCTTGTCCGGCTCGGGTGGAACGGTTTCGTTCGTCTCGCTTCGGGACATTCTCTCTCACACCATCTTTCCGACCCATCCGGCGCATCCGCGCTGGAACCGGGTGCATCAACGAACGCTGACGCCTCACTGGACGTGCGCCCCTTCCGCCATCATATAGAAGCCTCTGAGATCAGTGAACACCAAGGCGCCGAGAGTACAACGCTACGGCCCCCAGGACAGATCAACCCTGCCAGGACGGATCAACCCTTAATGTCGACCAGCTTGCTCAAAACCGGGATACTGCTCGCGGTAATGACGGCCATCTTTGTTGGGATGGGCGGCCTCATTGGCGGCCAGTCGGGCATGGTCATCGCCTTTTTCCTCGCCCTCGCCATGAACGCCTTCAGCTTCTGGAACGCCGACAAGATCGTCCTTCGCATGCACGGCGCCCAGGAAGTCGATGAGCGAAGCGCACCCGAATACTATGCAATCGTCCGCGATCTCGCCCACCGCGCCGGGTTGCCGATGCCGCGCGTCTACGTCATGCACGCAGCCCAACCCAACGCCTTCGCCACCGGCCGCAGCCCCGAGCGGTCCGCCGTCTGCGCATCGACCGGCCTCCTCGAAATGCTGTCTCGCGAGGAAATCGCAGCCGTCATGGCCCATGAACTGGCGCATATCCGCAATCGCGACACCCTGATCATGACCGTCTCCGCCACGATTGGCGGCGCTATTTCCATGATGGCCAATATGCTCCAGTTCTCGATGCTGTTCGGTGGCCGCAACGGCCGCGGCAATATTCTGGGCGTCATTGCAGCTGCCCTCCTCGCCCCCTTCGCCGCGATGCTCATTCAGATGGCGATCTCCCGCTCACGCGAGTACTATGCCGATCGCATCGGCGCTGAAATCGTCGGCAACCCCACCTGGCTGGCCTCCGCCCTCGCCCGCATCCACGAAGCCGCCCACGGCATCCCCATGGATAGTGCAGAGCGCATTCCCGCCTCCGCGCACCTTTTCATCATCAACCCCCTCATGGGTGGCACCATCGACAACCTTTTCTCGACTCACCCCAACGTCCAGAACCGCATCGACGCCCTCCAGGAGTTGGCCCGCGAGATGGGCATCCAAGGCGCCGCGCCGCGGCCATCCGAAAACCCGACCCGCCGCCGCGCCTCACCTTGGTCGCGCAGTCAGCGTCAATCCGGCAGCACGATAGCCGATCGCGGCAACCCCATTCCGCCGCGCACCCGCCGCCGCGGCCCTTGGAGCTGACGGCGTGGCACGTGATCCAAACTCAGGCCGTCCCCCCGCCCGCGCCCCTCGTGGCGACGCCCCCCGTCCAAAACCGCGCCCCGCAAAGCCGTCTCAGAACCGTTCGTCAGGTGCTGGCGGTAAACCAGACCGCGCCGGCGCGGACGCCCGGCCGAAGCGCCCCGGCGATGATCGCCGCCCCCCCAGAAGCGGCCCTGGCCGCCCGGAACAAGGCTCCGCAACGCGGCCCAAACAGGGCGGCGGGGGCGCTAGCAGTGGTCGCGGCGGCGACAAGGCCCGCGGCCCCAAGCGTCACGGCGACCGCGATCAGGCCCGCCGGCCAGCACGCCAGCATGACCGCCAGCAAGGCCGCCAAAACGACCGCAACCCGCCGCGCAATGAAACGCGCAACCAGGACAACGCCCCGGCTACCAGCACCCCGAAACCATCAGGCCTGCTCGCCCGCCATCTGGCGCTGCTGACGACGGAAGCCGTCATCCGCGACCACCTGTCGCTCGACCGTGCGCTGCCGCAGCTTCTCACCGACACGCATTTTGCAGCCCTCGACGCCCGCGACAAAGCCTTCGCCCGCCTCCTCGCCATGACGGTCCTGCGCCGTCACGCCGATCTCGAACGCGTCGTCGGCCAGTTCCTTGAAAAGCCGCTGGCGGCGGATGCCATTCGCATTCGCCTCATTCTGTTGGCAGGTGCCGCCGAACTGACGATCCTCACCGTCGCCCCCCACGCCGCCATCTCCAACGCCGTTGAACTCACCCGTTTAAGCCCGAAAACCGCCCACTTCGATCGCCTCACCAACGCCATCCTGCGACGGGTCTCGGAACGCGGCGCCCAACTCCTCGCCGACCTGTCCGATCCCGCCTCGAACTTCCCCCCGTGGATGATCGCCGGCTGGCAGCAGGCCTATGGTGAGGAAACCACCGCCCGCATTGCCGAAGCCTCACTTTCCGAAGCAGCCCTCGATCTGACGTTGAAGGATCCCGCGACGGCAGAGCAATGGGCCGGCGAACTGGAAGCCGTCATTCTGCCGACCGGCACGCTCCGCCGCCCGGCAGGCGGCCGCATCGAAAGCCTTCCCGGCTATAATGCAGGCGCGTGGTGGGTGCAGGACGCCGGCGCGGCCCTCCCGGCCCGGATATTGGCGCCCACTTCGGGCGATCGCGTCCTCGACCTCTGCGCCGCCCCCGGCGGCAAGACCGCACAGCTCGTCAGCCAGGGCGCCGACGTCACTGCGGTCGACATGTCCCTCGATCGCATGCAGCGCCTGCGCACCAACCTCGAACGCCTCTCACTTGAAGCTCATACCGCATCATCCGACGCCACCACCTGGCGCGGCGGCGAACCCTTCGACCACATCCTGATCGACGCGCCGTGCTCCGCCACCGGCACCATCCGCCGCCATCCCGATATCCTCCACCTCAAGCGCGAAGGCGACACCCGCCACCTGATCGACGTGCAAAACCGCCTGTTGCGCAACGCCGCAACCCAGCTTCGCCCCGGCGGCACGCTCCTCTATTGCACCTGCACCCTCGAGCCGGCCGAATGCGAGGAACGCATCGAAGCCTTCCTTGCCAATCCCGGCGCCCGCCACGTCACATTCGCCCGAAAGCCCATCACACCGGCCGAAGTCGGCGGTCAGACCGGCTGGATTACCCCTGCCGGCGACCTCAGAACCTTCCCCTACGACCTGCCCCGCGAGGAACCCGGCCTCTCCGGCCTGGACGGTTTCTACGCGGCCCGCCTCATCCGCACGTCCTGAACGCCATTCCCTGCAGCGGACCGGCATGTGCCGATCATCCACAGCCCCGCGCAAATCCGGCGCGGATCGGCGTCGACGGCTTCGTTTATGCCGCATTGAGCGTTATGCTCTCCAAAGCAGCGGTTCGCCCCTCCGGAACACGCCCGATGTCATCTTTGACGCTTACCGAACGATCACGCCTTGCCCGCCTCGCCGCGGACAGAACCCGCCGGGCTCTTGTCGCCCGCGCGCTGCGTTCGCCGCTCCTCGCCTGGCGCTACGGCCGGCCGGCCGCCGAACAACTCCTCCTCATCCCCCAGGAGCTGCGCACCGCCGATCCAAGCTTTGCCGAAGAACTCGCCCACGGCCAACTTGGCCTTGGCGGCGCCGTCGCCTCCATCGGCACCGGCTCCATCTTCGACGTCACAGCCCCGAGTGAAGCATGGTCTCGCGCGCTCTTCGGTTTCGGCTGGCTGCGCAATCTCACCGCCGCCGGCACCGCGGAAGATCGCGCCTTGGCAGAGGCCGCGATCGTCACATGGATTGATCGCTTCCCTCCGAAAAGCGCCTCGACCGCCTGGCACCCCGACGTCATCGGCCGCCGCCTCGTATCGTGGCTCACCAACATTCCCTTTGTCTTCGAGGGCATTGATGGCCCGACCTACGACAAGATCACCGACAGTCTGAGCCTCCAGATCGTCCAACTCGCCACCCGTTGGCGTGACGCCCCAAGCGGCTATCCCCGCCTTGAAGCCTTGACCGGCCTGCTCACCGCATCGCTCTGCATTGCCGACAGCGAGGACAATCTCCCCGCCTTCGAGAACGCCCTCATCGCCGAGATCCGCCACCAGATCCTGCCCGACGGCGGCCACATCTCCCGCAACAGCGAAGTCGTCATCGACCTCCTCCTCGATCTTCTCCCGCTCCGGTCCTGCTTCAACGCCCGCGAGCGTCCCTTCCCGCCCGAGATCGAGAAGGCCATGAGCCGGATGCTGCGCTATCTGCGCTTCATGCGCCTGGGCGACGGCACCATCGCCCGGTTTAACGGCGTCGGCGCCACGCCCTTCGACAGCCTCGCAACGCTCCTCGCCTACGACCCCGCGCCGGAAGCCGAGCTCGCTGGCACGCCCAACTCGAACTATGCCCGCCTCACCGCTGGCCCTATGATCCTGATCGCCGACGTCGGCCCGCCCCCGCCCCTCGAATATGCCGGCGCCGCCAACGCCGGCGCGCTCGCCTTCGAATTGAGCATCGCCGGCGACGCCGTCTTCGTGAACGCCGGCACCCCGGGCCCGGCCAACCAGGAATGGCTCGCCACCGCCCGCGCGACCGCCAGCCACAACACCGCCTGCCTCAACGCAACCTCGTCGGCAAAACTGCTGCGCCACAAGCTCCTCAACCAGCTGGTCCGCGCAGCGCCGATCCGCTACCCCGACGTCGTCACGCACACCCTCTTCAAGGAAGCCGCGCACATCGGCCTGCGCGCCGCCCACAACGGCTATGAACGCGCCTTCGGCGTCACCCACCGCCGCGAACTCAGCCTCTCCCGCGATGGCAGTCGCCTCACCGGCGAAGACATCATCGGCGGCCCGGACGCCAACATGCGCTTCGCCCGCGACCTGCCCTTCGCCATCCACTTCCATCTCGACGGCTCCGCCACCTGCCGCCATGACGACGACCCCGACGCGGCCATCATCCAGTTGTGCGGCGGCGACGCGTGGCGTTTCCAGGCAACAGGCGCCACGCTGTCGATCGAAGACAGCATCACGTTCACCGGTCTCGCCGGCCCGACCCACACCAGCCAGATCGTCCTGCGCGGTGCCTCCTTCGGCGAAACCCGCGTCAACTGGTCCCTCGAACGCGCTTGAACCACGGCAATCGGCCAATCCACTGCGATATCCCCCACTGCCTGCCCCCCGCAAAGGTCGCACTTCAAACAACCCGCGGAATGGTCTACCCCTGACTGAACCTCCCAGTTTCGGCGGAAAGCCCGTGCAATGTCGCCGCTTCCGCCTTTTCAAACCAACGGAACGGCAAGATGAGTGAGACTTCCAAAGGCAGAAACGTAAAGATCCAGCGCGCACTCATTTCGGTTTCGAACAAGGCCGGCCTCGTCGAGTTCGCCGACAGTCTGGCCGATCGCGGCATCGAGATTCTCTCGACCGGCGGCACGGCAAAGACCCTTCAGGCAGCCGGCATCGACGTCATCGACGTCTCCGATCACACCGGCTTTCCCGAGATGATGGGCGGCCGCCTCAAGACCCTGCACCCCAAGGTCCACGGCGGCCTCCTCGCCATTCGTGACGACCCCGACCACCAGGCCGCCGCCGAGCAGCACGCCATTCCCCCGATCGACCTCCTGGTCGTCAACCTCTACCCCTTCGAGCAGACCGTCTCGAACGGTGGCTCGTTTGATGAGTGCATCGAGAATATCGACATCGGCGGCCCCGCCATGATCCGCGCCGCCGCCAAGAACCACGCCGCCGTCACCGTCGTCGTCGACACCGCCGACTATGAGATCGTCGCAGCCGACCTCGAGCAGTACGCCGGCGCCGTCTCCTCCGACCTGCGCCGCTCACTTGCAGCCAAGGCCTACGCGCGCACCGCCGTCTACGACTCCGCGATCTCAAACTGGTTCGCAGCCCAGATCGGCAACGACGCACCGACCTACCGCGCCTTCTCCGGCAAGCTCGCCCAGCCCCTTCGCTATGGCGAGAACCCCCACCAGACCGCAGCCTTCTATCGCACCGGCGATGACCGTCCCGGCGTTGCGACCGCCCACCAGCTCCAGGGCAAGGAACTCTCCTACAACAACTTGAACGACACCGACGCGGCCATTGGCCTTGTCTCCGAGTTCAGGCCCGACAACGGCCCCGCAGTCGCCATCATCAAGCACGCCAACCCGTGCGGCGTCGCCCGTGGCGAAACACTGCTCGAGGCCTACCTCGCCGCCTTGCGCTGCGATCCCGTCAGCGCCTTCGGCGGCATCATCGCCCTCAATCGGACCATCGACGCCAACGCCGCTGAAGAGATCACGAAGATCTTCACCGAAGTCGTCGTCGCCCCCGACGCCACCGAGGATGCCCGCAGGGTCTTTGAAACGAAGAAGAACCTCCGCCTCCTTCTCACCACCGACCTGCCCGACCCGCGCGAACCGGGCCTGCTGGTCAAATCCGTCTCCGGCGGCCTTCTGGTGCAGTCCCGTGACAATGCCGTTGTCGACGATTTCGAACTGAAAGTCGTCACCGAACGCCAACCCACCCCGCAGGAGCTCGCCGACCTGAAGTTCGCCTTCACCGTCGCCAAGCACGTCAAATCCAATGCCATCGTCTACGCCAAGGATGGCGCCACCGTCGGCATCGGCGCCGGCCAGATGAGCCGGCTCGATTCCTCGCGCATCGCAGCCCGCAAGGCCCAGGACGCCGCCGAAGCAGCCGGCCTCGACCAGTCCCTCGCCATCGGTTCCGTCGTCGCCTCCGATGCCTTCTTCCCCTTCGCTGACGGCCTTCTCGCTGCCGCCGAAGCGGGCGCCACCGCGATTATCCAACCCGGCGGCTCCGTCCGTGATGACGAGGTTATCGCCGCCGCCAACGAAAAAGGCCTTGCCATGATCTTCACCGGCGTGCGCCACTTCAACCATTGAGCCCTGCGGCAAGCGAGGCCGGTGATGGTTGATCAACTGACATTGCGTCCCGCCCACGACCAGGACTGGACGATGATCCGCCGCTGGCTGCGCCAGCCCGAGGTCGAGCGCTGGCTCGGCTCCGTCACCGCCTCCGAGGCTGAAGTCATCGCCGCCCTGACCAGCCCCGGCGCGATCGCCCGCATCATTCAAGTTGGCGCCCGCCCCATCGGCTACGCCCATGCCATCGATGCTGCGACATGGGGCCCCGATCTGCCGGACGGCGTGCCCGCCGGCAGTTGGGACCTCGACCTGTTCATTGCCGAACGCGATGCCCGCGGCTTGGGGCTTGGCCCCAAAGCCCTCGACGCGCTGCGCAACGAAGTCTTCACCACCACCCTTGCAACCGCCGTAACGGTCTTTGCACCGATCACCAACGAAAAAGCCGTCCGCGCCTACGAGCGGGCCGGCTTCATCTGGCAGCGAATCTGGCACGACCCGGCCGGCGGCCCGATGTGGCTCCTGATGAGCGAGCGGCCGGTCCATTAAGCCAAACACGCCCATCTCAAGCGTTAATGCTGACACTGATTGGAAAGAGTTGCCTGTCGCACTCCCACGCATCGCCTGTCGAAACGAGACTGAATGCTCCCCGCCGGCTTCAAAGCCTGATTAACTGAGGCCAAGACCGGGGATGGACGCGCCCCTCCCACATCGCCAAGTTGAACCAAATCCCCGTAGGACGGGAACCGCGCATCAACCCTCGCGCCTCCACCCCTCTGCTGGTCCCGCCAGCCTCCGCCACCGCCTACGACGATCGCGGTGAAGAGATCAAGCAGCTCAGTCCATGTCACACGTGCAAAACCCGGAACAGAGTAGGACTGGTCCGCTCAGGATTGGCATCCTCGCGCCACCCGGTCTTGCATTCGAGTTTTGGGAGCGTCGCCTTCTTGAGAAGCTCGCAACAGATCCCCGCTTCGAGATCGCCGCACTGATCATCGACGGCCGCGAAACCCCTTCGCGCAAACCACTGCTTGAGCGGCTGCAGAATCCTCGCCTCCCCGACATCGCCATCCGCCGCATGACGAGCCTGTTCGACCTGCGCGCCATGTCACCGGAACCGATCGTCGAGGCCCCAACCTTCGAAGCCCAGATCCCCGAAATCCCCCACCTCACCGTGATCCCGGCCAGGATCGGCCATGTCGACCGCTTCTCGGCCGATGAGGTTGCCCAGATCCGCGACCTCGGCCTCGACCTCATCCTGCGTCATGCCTTCGCCATCCTCAAAGGCGGGATCCTCGAGGTGGCCCGCTTCGGCATCTGGTCGTTTCACCACGGTGACAACACCGTCAACCGCGGCTCCCCGCCGGGTTATTGGGAAAGCGCCTATTCAGAACCGATGACCGGCGCGACCCTCCAGGTCCTGACCGAGGAACTCGACGGCGGCAAGGTCATCGCGCGCTGCTGGCGCACGACCGAGCCGAACGCCGAGCGCAACCGCCGCGCCATCCTTGACCTCTCCGTCTCACTCATCTGGCGCGAACTCGAGCGCCTCCATAAGACCCGCACCGTCGAGGCCGAAATCTCGCCGCTCTACGACGGGCCCCTCTACGTCGCGCCAACCTTCAGGGATTCGCTCGACTACCTCGCAAAGCGCATCGCCAACAGCATCGGCGGGATGAAGCATAAGCTCGACCGAAAACTTGGCCGCCGTCCCTTGATGTGGCAACTCGCCATCGGCAAAGGCCCGATCGAGACCGCCGCCCTCTGGCGCACCAGGCCGATCGAACCGCCCGCCGATCGTTTCTGGGCCGATCCCTTCCTGATCGAGCGCGACGGCCGCCTCTATTGCTTCTTCGAAGAATACGACTACCCGACCGGCCGCGCCTGGATCGCCGTCGGCATCGTCCGGGACGGCACAATTGAATACCTCGGCCGCGCCGTCGATACCGGCTATCACATCTCGTTCCCCTTCGTGATCGCTCACGAAGGCGAGATCTACATGATCCCGGAAACGGGCAACCGCAAATGCGTCGAGATCTGGCGCGCAACCGATTTCCCCCTCCGCTGGGAGCGCCACGCAACGGCACTCGACGGCGTCCACACCGCCGACACCGTCCTCCTCGAGAACGACGGAAAGTGGTGGATGTTCACCAACATCTCAAACACCGTCGAGCCCGACTACTGCAACGAACTGCACGTCTTCATGGTCGACGGGCCCGAACTGCGCGAAATCACGCCGCATCCCGAAAACCCCGTCGTCATCGACGCCCACACCGCCCGCAACGCCGGCCGCCCCTTCATTCGCGACGGCCGCATCTTCCGCCCCTCCCAGGTCAACAATTTCGGCATCTACGGGTATGCCCTGAACCTGATGGAAATCACCGAACTGACACCCACCCGCTACAGCGAAAAGGTCGCCTTCCAGGCCGAGCCGAAATTTCATCCCGGCATCATCGCAACCCATCATTTCGATTGCCACGGCGACACCTTCGTTATCGACATGTGCCGCAGGGTCGGCGGCCGCGGCAAGAACCGTCCAGACGATTAAGCAGGGCCATCCGCCAACCCACACGGCTACAGCGGCGAGCCATATTTTTCTCCCCGCACTGCGACACCGTCATCACCCCACACAACGTTAGCCAGCCACAGTTTTCAGGCGTACTGTTGTCCCAAGCACCCTTTCACGCGGATCGACGGGAACTTGCGGCCGCCGCAAGGCGTTGGCTCGTCAAAATCACTCGCGATGACGCCGGAGACCGGCATGAAAAAGTTCACCTGTTCATCCTGCCAGAATGGAATTTTCTTCGAAAACGTCTTGTGCTCGCACTGCAGCCACCCGCTTTCGTTCGACAGCGAAACCCTCTCGATGCACGCCTTGTCACCCGCCGATGAGGCTGACAGCTACCACGTCATCGGTGAGGACGAATCACATCAACCTGGACCGCGCAGCTATTGCACCAACCATGACCATGGCGCCTGCAACTGGTTGACGCCTGCGGGAACCACCGGGCTGTGCCAAGCGTGCGGCATGAACCGCACCATACCCAACCTGATGGAGCCCGGCAGCCATGAGGCCTGGGCTAACTTCGAACACGCCAAGAAGCGCCTGATCTATCAGTTGCTCCGCATGAGGCTCGCCTTCGATGAGGGCACGGATGGCACCTCCGGCCTCAGCTTCAGCTTCGCACGTGGCGAAAACACCGGCCACTTGGACGGCGAAGTCAGTGTCGATTTCAAGGAGGCCGATGTCGTCTGGCGCGAGAGCCAGCGCCAGGCATTCAACGAGCCTTATCGCTCGCTCCTCGGCCATCTGCGCCACGAGACCGGCCATTATTTCTGGATGCGCCTGATCGAGCAAAGCAACCGCATCGACGCCTTCCGCGACCTCTTCGGCGATGAGCGCGAGGATTACGCCGCAGCAATCGCGCGCCACCACGACTCCGACCCGCCAGCCGACTGGCCGGACCATTACGTGTCGGCCTACGCCAGCGCCCACCCCTGGGAAGACTGGGCCGAAACCTGGGCGCACTATCTTCATATGGTCGACGCGCTAGAGACCGCGCAAGCCTGGAGTATCAGCCCTGGCGCCGACCGCGCCCGGTCCCAGGATCAATCGCAACAAGCTCCAAAAGACATCTACCGCGACGAAGACTTCGATAGCCTCGTGCGCCAATGGGTTCCCCTCACCATCGCCCTCAACAGCCTCAGCCGCAGCATGGGCCACGACGACTTTTATCCCTTTGTCATTTCCGACAACGCCAGAACCAAGCTTCGCTTCATCCACGACGCCGTCCGCTCAGCCGGCACAGCCTCCGCCCCACCCCACGACGCCTAGCAGCGCTCAAGGCGCGCCTTGCAGCCTTCCAACGAGGCAGCCTTGCAGACAAGCTTCATCACCAAACGTCTCAGGACGGCCGGAAAATAGACCGTGCCCCCGCATTCAGCGAAGAGCCCGAAGAGCCTCCGGCGCCCGGCCAAATCAACTATCTGGAGATTAAT
>CAVOJD010000021.1:0-44390 GCA_963696075.1 uncultured Alphaproteobacteria bacterium
GCCGACGAAGTGCATGGGTTCAACACTCGTGTTGCAATAGTGCAAAGCATGGCGGCGAGAGACGTGTGCGCCGCAACAGCCTCTTTTCTGACGTGCCACGGAGGTGACAGCCGACGGGCTATCCCCGAATCAAAGCGGCCATTACGCCCGGCGCTGTAGCTTGCGGAAATGAACTGACCGAGGCGGGGCAAGCCGGCAGGGGCGGCTTGGTCGAGGGGATTTTGAGTAACGTTGGGGTCGACCAAGCGCGACCATAGGAAAGTTCCAAATGGGCTCGCTCCACTGCCCACCGCGACCGGCCTTGGCAACAAGTTCGCCAGGTAGCGAAAACTACCTTAATGCTAGATACGCGCGCCATCCTCCAAATTCCGTGACATCGATTGCCCCATCGGTGCCCGCGGCTTCGCAGATGAAGCCTTTGACGTTTTCGCCGGTTTCCAGACTGAGTGTTCCGATACCGAGCGGCGCCGGCACACTTGAAATGAACTCCCCCAAGTTCGCTTTTGGAAGCGCCCAAGTTTCAACAGCGATTTCTTGACCTTGGGCACACCGCACCAACCCAGGACGCGCCGGCGGGCCATCAGGCAGCGCGTAGAGGCGATATGTCGGTGCCGTTTTCGTCTCGCGCAGAAACCGGCCACCCAACCGCCTGATATCGCCGTTGAGCGGCAACCCCGACATGTGTGCACCGACGACTGCCAACTCTATCTCGTCGTCGCGCGGACCGCTGGCCGCCAACAGCTTGGCAGGTTTTACGGCCCAGTCCGTTGCGCCAGCAGCGACCTCGGACTGACCGTGCAACCATTCGGCAACCGCTGCAATCTCAGCATCTCGACCGGCGCGGGCAAGTAGCGTAATGCCGCCTGGAAGACCATCGGACCGGGCCGATACCGGAACCGCGATGGCGCAGAGATCGAGCAAGTTGGCAAAGTTCGTATATGTGCCGAGTTCGCTGTTCGGCCCAATCGGGTCTTCGTCCGTCTCGATCGTACGCACGAAGCGCGGAATGCTCGGCACGGCAAGAAGGTCCAGCGGCTCAAGGATCGGGCGGAGTTGCGCCTTGAGTTCCGCCAACCGGTACTGATTACGAAAGGAGTCAGTCGCAGAAAACTGTTCGGCGACCTCGATGATGGCACGAGTCGTTGGATGAATGGCATCGGGCTGCGCCGTCAATAGCTCAGCGATTACACTATGGCGCTCGGCGATCCAGCTTCCCGCGTAAAGGAGGTGGGCGACCTCGAACAGCGGTGCCATGTCGACCTGGACGAACGTTGCGTCCAGTCGCTTCAGGTAACTGATTGCCTGGTCGAACATGGCACGCTGAAGCGGATCGGCAATCGCATTAAGGTGCGCGCAGTCGGGAATGCCGACGCGTGGCCTGGGCGATACTGGTGCCAAGGCGGGAAACCTTACGTCGCGGCTGTACGCGTCCCGATCATCGAACTGAGCCATGATGCGCGCCGCCTCGTAGGCATCACTTACGTTCAGCGCAAAAACAGAAATCGTGTCCAAAGTCCGGCATGCGGGCACGACACCGCGAGCGGAAATCGCGCCGAGCGTTGGCTTCAGGCCGACGATATTGTTAAGGGCTGCGGGCACGCGGCCGGACCCGGCAGTGTCAGTCCCCAGCGAGAACGAGACAATGCCGCGGGCGACAGAGACGGCCGACCCCGAGCTCGAACCGCCCGGCACCAGATCGGGATCGACAGCGTTCTTTGGCACAGGATAAGGCGTGCGCACGCCGACAAGGCCTGTCGCGAACTGGTCCAGATTGGTTTTGCCGATCATCAAAGCTCCGGCGGCCCGCAGTCGCGCCACAGCGACGGCATCCGTTTCTGCCTGATAGGCATAGGCCGGGCATGCAGCCGTCGTTTCCAGACCTCCAACGTCGATGTTGTCCTTGACGCAGAATGGGATGCCCCAGAGACCATGCTGCGACGGAACCTGCTCTGTGAGGCGTTCGGCGTCGATGAGAACGTCTTCCAGTGGCCGCAGCAGAATAAAGATGCCGCGGTCGTTTGCCGTTTCGATACGACGGTAGACTTCACGGACGACAGCCTGCGGTTCGACGCCGGTTGCGTACGCCGCGCGCAGTGATGCCATGTCAAATGGAAGGGTTTCAATCATGGCGTTGCTCCTTGGATCGGCACGGGATCGGGACCTCGTGGGCTGGCGGCCTCTGGCGGGTGCGGGATCGCGTCGATCAGCGTCCGCGTGTATGGCGACTGCGGGTTGCGCATGACGGCATCGGTCGGCCCGCGCTCGACGATTTCGCCAGCGCGCATCACCAGCACCTCGTCACACAGCAGGCGGACGACGTTGAGATCGTGCGAGACGAACAGGTAACTCATGCCGAGTTCCGCGCGCAGGTCCTGCAGCAGATTGAGCACCACCGCCTGCACAGACACGTCCAGCGCCGCAGTCGGCTCATCCAGGATCAGGACGTCCGGGTTGAGGGCGATCGCCCGCGCGATCCCAACGCGCGCTTTCTGGCCGCCAGACAACTGATGCGGGAAGCGGTCGAGCAGGTGAACCGGCAGCCCCACCTTCGTTGCGAGTTCATCGACTATGTCGTCGATCTGGCTGCGGCTCATTCGCCTGCCAGCGATCTTCGCACCGAGCAGCATTAGCGGGTCGGAGATTGCGCGGCGCGCCGAGAAGCGGGGGTTCAGGCTGTCGGTCGGGTCCTGAAACACCATCTGCAGTTTCGCGCGGTATGGGGAGCGGGCGAAGTCGCGAACCGCGATGTCGGTGAGTTCGATGTCGCCAAGTCGGATCGATCCGGAGGTTGGCTCAAGCAGGCGCATGATCATCGAGGAGGTGGTGGATTTGCCGCAACCGGATTCGCCGACCAGCCCGACGCTGCCACCCGAGGGGATCGCAAACGAAATGCCATCGACGGCACGCGGCCCCTGCGCTGTGGTTACGGGTTCGCCTCGTCCGGTCAGTCGCGCGAGCCACGAGGCGGCCGGCGTGCGCGTCGAGTCGTAGGTCTTGACCAGATCGGTCACGGTCAGGGCTGCCTGGCCGGTGTTCGGGAGCAGCGGGGCGACGGGCGGGTAGTTGGCAGCCACCTCGGCTGGTAACAGATCGCGGATCTGGCTACCCACCTTCGGTGTCGCGCGCATCAGCTTCTGCGTATAAGCGTGAGTGGGGGCGGCAAACAGTTCGGCACTGGTTGCAGCCTCGACGATTTCGCCGTCCTTCATGACGATGATGCGGTCGCAGTAGGCACTGGCGAGGCCCAAGTCATGGGTGATCAGGATCGTCGACATGCCGCGTGCCCGCGTCAGCTCCGCGACCAGATCCATGACGGATTTCTGCGTCGTCACGTCGAGCCCGGTCGTTGGCTCATCCGCGATCAGCAGGCGGGGTTTGCACGCAAGCGCGATCGCGATTACGACGCGCTGGCACATGCCGCCTGACAGCTCGAAGGGATAAGAATGATAGCGCTGCTCTGGTTCGCGGATCTTGACGAGGGACAGCAGTTCGGCGGCCTTGGCTCTCGCATCTGCCCCCGCCGCCTGGGCGTGCTGGACGAGGACATCGGCAATCTGATCACCGACCTTGCGGATTGGGTTGAGGGCCAGGCGCGGGTTCTGAAAGATCATCGACATCTCGCGTCCTCGCAGGTCGCGCATGACGCGCTCTGGCGCTTTCGCAAGGTCAATGCCCGAAAAGCTGAGCCCGCCGGACGCAATGTCGCCAGCCCGATCCAGGATGCGCATTAGTGCGAAGGAGGTGACGGATTTTCCCGATCCGGATTCGCCGACAATCCCCAGTGTTTCGCCCTTTGCGACCCGAAAGCTGACATCGGAAACGGCGGTGACCAACCCGTTGCGCGTCTTGAATGTAACGCGCAGGTTGTCGACCTCGACAAGGGCGGGTCGGGCGTCTTTGAACGCAGCGGTCATCGCTTCATCTGTGGTGGCAAGCATCTGACTGCTCCTCAAGTGCGTTGTGCGGGATCGACGATGTCGCGCAGGCCGTCGCCCATCAAGTTGAACGTCAGCACCGCGAGCATCAACGAGACGCCTGGGAAAACGGCCAGCCACCATTCGCCGGAGACGATGAACTGCGCCCCCTCAGCGACCATGATCCCCCATTCGGGCGTCGGCGGGCGAACGCCGAGGCCGATGAACGAAAGACCGGCCGCGTTGAGGATCGCCCATCCGAGATTGAGCGAGATCTGCACCATCATCGGCGGCAGGGCGTTGGGGAAGATGTGGAACGCCAGGACCTGCAGATCGCTATTGCCGGACAAGCGGGCGGCATGGGCGAAACCGGCATGACGACGAATGTTGACCTCGGCGCGCGCGACTCGGGCATAGAAGGGGATATTGATGATCGCGGTGGCGTAGATGATGTTTTCAACCGTGTTGCCGAGTGCGGCAACAATCCCCATCGCCAGGACGAATAACGGAAACGCCATGATCGTATCGACCATGCGGCCCGAGATCGTATCGAACCAGCCACCGAAATAGCCGGCCAGCGAGCCGACGATCGAGCCGACGACGAACGAAAGTGCGACGGCGGACAGCGCAATGAACAAATCGAGTTGCGTTGCAACGACGACGCGAGAGAACACGTCCCGTCCGAGCTGGTCGGTTCCGAACCAGTGCTGCCAGGACGGTGGTTGCAGAACGGCTGCGGCGTTCGACTGCAGTGGATCATAGGGCACGATCAGCGACCCGATCAGCGCTGCGACGATCATCACTGCGAACATTGCGAACGCAATCAACGTCACGGGATTGGATTTCAGGACGTAGGCGATGTGGCCGAGCAGCTTGCTTGGCCGGTGGCCCGTCGGTTCCGGCTGGCCGAAGTTGTCGGCCAGGGCTTTGCCAACCGAGATCATCACGCCTCCAATCTCACACGCGGATCAATCAGTGTGTAGGTGATGTCGACCACGAGATTGAGAAGCACGAACAGGACTGCCATCGAGAGGACAAAGCCCTGCACGGCGGCGTAGTCCGACACGACAAGGGCCTCGACGGCATATGATCCGATGCCCGGCCATGCGAAGACCTTCTCGACGAGCACATTCGCGCCGAGAGTGAACGAGAAGACCATGCCGAGCGTGGTCACCACCGGCAGGATCGCGTTCGATAGCGCATAGGTGCCGATGACCTTGCGCGCGGGAAGACCGGCGGCCCGCGCCGTCCGGATGTACTCGCTGGCGAGCGCCTGCAGCATGGCGCCGCGCGTCATTCGTGCGATCGGTGCGAGTGTGAACAGCGCCAACGTGATGGCGGGCAGTGCGAGTTGGGAGAGCGCCGCCCCGGCCGTTTCGATGTCGCCGGCAATCAGCGCGTCAATGGTGAAGAAGCCGGTCACGCGTTCGGGCGGTATGAAGGCGAAGTCGAGCCTGCCAATCGGTGAGGGAGCCCAGCCGAGCAGGTAGTAGAAGACGAATACCAGAGCGAGCCCGGTGAAGAATGTCGGCAATGAAACGCCAGCGGTCACCAGGAATCGGCACAGATGATCGATCGGGCGGCCGGGGTTGAGTGCCGCGAGAATGCCGATCGGGATCGCGATCAATGTCGACAGGACCAGGGCTGCGAACGTCAATTCCAGCGAGGCCGGTAATCTGCTGGTCAGATCGGAGAGTACGGGCTGCCCGGTCGAAAGCGACTCGCCGAGATCGCCTACTGCCAAATCGCCCAGATAAATCAGAAACTGCTCTGGAAGGCTTCGGTCAAGCCCGAGGGACTCCCTGATTTCGGCAATAGAATTCTCGTCTGCTGCCGGGCCCGCGAAATAGACGGCAGGATCGCCCGGCAACGCGCGCGTTAACACAAACGTGATGACGATCACACCGAAGATGACGGGAAGCGCCTGCAGCAGCCGGTTGAGAACCGTTTTCAGTTTTGGGCCGGCCATGCGGGCACTCCCTGCTCTCGCGCCGAAGTTCTGCGCTCATCACGCCTTGGCGAATTTCCGCGCGTCGAGCTGCCGGTGGAACCAGAACTCGTAGCCGCTGAGCGCCTCCGTCATCCCGGAGTTCAGCGTCGGCTGCCAAAGCGGAATGCGCGGCACATCGTCGAACGCGATTTCGATCAGGCGTTTGATCTTGAGTGCATAAGCCGGGTCGTTCGTCTCCATATGCAGCGTCTCATCGACCAGCGCCTGCACCTCGGGGTTGTCGTAGTTGGACGAGTTGAACAGATGCCCTTTGAGGTAGGCCCAGAAGAAGTAGTAGTCGGGGTAGTTCAGCCAGCCGCCGAAGTTTTCCAGATGCAGCGGCAGGCGCTTTTCCACCAGCGCTGCCGTCCGCCAGTTTGCACCTGGGATCTTGTCGATCGTCGCCTTGATACCGATTCTTCCAAGGCTCTCCTGGATCAGCAGCGCGGTCGGCTCCATCCAGCTTGCAAGCGACTGATCTATCGCCAACGGCACTTCAAACCCGTCCTTATAATCCGAGCTCGCCAGCAGCTCCTTCGCCTTGTCGAGGTCGAGACTATAAGGGAACGGCTGCGGCCAGGCGATGGTGGCCGGCGTGGCGGATTTGGCCCCCCACATCTGAACGCCCTTGCCGAACGCGGCGGCCTGGAAGATTTCCTCGTAGGGGACGGCGTAGGCGATGGCCTGGCGGACTTTCTTGTCCTTGAAGGGATCAAACTTGAGATTGGCGCAAAGGCAGTAGATGCAGTTCTCGATCGGCGTTGCGGCCACCTTAATGCCGGGTTTGCCGATCAGTTCCTTCGCATCCTTGTTGGGGACGCCGAATGACAGGTCGACGTCCTTGCGCTCCAGCAACGCGCGGCGGGTGGCAGATGAAGGCACTTCGCGCACAACCACGCGCTTGACACCCGGCGGCGGACCGCTCGTCCACGCATCGTTGCGTTCGTAGATTAACTGTTGGCCGGGGTCCCAGCGGGTAATCTTGAATGCGCCGCTGCCGGCCGGATTGCGGTGCAGGTATTCCGTCGCCCAGGGGTCGTCCGCCGTTGCGTTGGCTTTCGCGACCTTAGAGTTGATGATCATCGGCACCGGGACGGCGAGGTCCGGCAGCGTCAGTTTCGATTTTCGAATGAGATCAATTTTGAATGTTTTCTCATCGACGACGACGAACTGTTCCGGCTTTTCAAGCGAACCCGCCTTCATCTGCACGGCCGGAAATCCGCCAAGTGAAACTGCGCGATCGAGCGACCATTTCACGTCATCGGCCGTCACTGGCGAACCGTCCCAGAATACTGCGTCGTCGCGCAGCTTGAAAATGATCGCCATGCCATCTTCGCTGGTCGACCAGCTTTCGGCGAGGTCCGGCTTGAGCGTCGCGTAATCGTAGGAAAGCGTCCCGTCTTCGAGCGTTTTCGTCCCGAACGAGACGAGACGGTCATAACAGTTGACCGCGATCTGGTAGCTCGGCCGATTGGTGCCCTTACGGTGAAGATCGAGCGAGTTGATCGTCTGCCCGATCACGACGACGGCTGTATCCGCGCGCGCGGCATGTGCCGGCAGAACCTTCAGCATCGGCAGCATCGGGGCCGTCAGCGTCAAGGCACCCGCGCCCTTGAGAAGGGACCGTCTCGAAGGTTTCAATTCTGTCATACCCAGCATCCTCTCGCTGTTCGAACCGTCAGCAACCTGCACCTGACAGTCACAATAGGACTGGCGAGTGTTGACGTCTGCTGCTAGTTTTTTCTAGGACTGCTGCATAAAACGCACCACAAAGGGCGAAGCATCGCATGAGGCATCTGTATGGATTTCGCTGCGTCGACGCGGTCGCGAAGGCCGGTTCTATTCGCAAGGCGGCGGAAAGCATGGCGCTGACGCCATCGGCGCTGAACCGTCGTATACTCGCGCTAGAAGATGAACTCGGCGTGCAGATTTTCGAGCGCTTGCCGCGTGGCGTGCGCCTGAGCACTGCCGGCGAATTATTGATCTATCACATCCGCAACCAGGTCTCGGATTTCGAGCGTCTGCAGTCGCAGATCGCGGACCTGATCGGTGTGCGTCGCGGTCATGTCAGCATTGCCTGCAGTCAGGCGCTGCTGCCCTACTTTCTGCCCGAACAGATCGAAATCTACCGCGCGGCTCATCCGGGTGTGACGTTTGACGCCGTTGTGCGCGACCGCGAAGCGGCGGAAGCGGCATTGCTCGATTACTCCGCCGATGTCGCGTTGATTTTCGAGCCGATCCGGCTGGCCGATTGTCAGACGCTCTTGATTGTCAAGCAGCCGATCCACGCCGTCATGCGAGCGAAGCATCCATTGGCCAAATCGACGACAGTGCGCCTTGAACACCTTGCGCGCTACCCGCTGGCGATGCCCACGCGGCCTTATGGCGTGCGAAATCTCATCGAGCTGGCGGCAAGCCGCAAGAACCACAAAATCGAGCCGGCAATTCAGTCGGACAGTTTCGAGTTCATCCGCCACGTCGTAGAGCACGGCGATGCCGTCGGCTTTCAGATCGAGATCGGGCTGCCGCCCGCGTCCCGGCCGAACAAGCGGATCACCTACCGCCCCCTCGACGAGGGAGACGTGCCGCCCGGGCGGCTGCATCTGGCGCAACTGAAGGGCAGAAGCTTGCCGGTTGCTGCGGCGCGGTTCGCGCAACAGCTTCAGGCAGCGTGTATCAAGTCCTTCCAGACGCTTTAGTAGTTCGAAAGGGCCGGCAGTGGAGGGCAGGCAAAGAATAGTCAGCTTGTGTGGTAAGTCGAGCGCGCGATCCACCTTGAACAAATCAAAGAAGCTGTGTACCGGACCGCGGTCCGAAGCCTGTATCCAGATCGGCGTTCGGCGATCGCTTCTGCTGCTCAGTTCAGCGGCGATCCGTTTCCGTGTCAGGGTTCCACACGCGGCTGTAGCGAACAGCAGCACCAAGAAGCACACCAAACGCCACGAGACCGGCGGCGACGCAGGCAAACAGCGCCCAGAGTGGTGCGCCGAGCAGCAACACCATTACGCTGCCTAATCCGGCGACGAGGCCGGTGCGTACGGCCCCAGCTGCCAGCGGTAGCTCCATCCGGCCGGTGCCCTGACTAGCGAAATAGAGCGCCATGCCAAGGCCGAAGAAGCCGTAGGCCGGTCCCGCAATCTGCAAATAGGTTTGTGCTACGGCCCGTGCGCCGGGGTTTGCCGTGAATAGGTCGAGCCACCAATTCGGCGCGACTGCCGCGACGAGGCCAATCAACGCACAAATCGCGAAAACTACCGCGCCTCCCGACCAAGCGATCCGCCGAGCCCTTGCGAACTGTTTGGCTCCACGGTTCAGCCCAACCATCGCAGTCAGCGCACCACCGACGCCAAAAGCAATGGGCACCAGCATAATCTCCAGGCGGCTGCCAAGCCCGTAACCAGCAAGAGCCTCATTGCCAAAACGGCCAACCAGCGCAGTCACAATGATGATCGTGATGATCGTCAGCACTGCATTCGCACCGCCAACGAGCCCAACTCGCATAATATCTGCGAAGAGTTCCCGTTGCGGACGCACACCGCTGAGGCGGATGCGCAAGCCTGCCCGGCCTGACAGGATGTAAGCGGCCATTACTGCGCCGGCTGTCGCGAATGCAGTAAGGAACGCGATCGCCGGACCGCGCACTCCCAAAGACGGAAGCCCCAACCAGCCGAGTGTCAGTGCGCCAGAGAGAGGAATCGACGCAAGAAGAGCGGTGACCAGCACCGTGCCCGGCACCACCATATTGCCTGTTCCTCGAAGGACGGACGCACAAGAGTTACCTACCCAGATCAGAATGCTGCCTCCGAATACAATCTGGGCGTAAGCGACCGTCCCATCGAGCACCGCTCCGCGTCCTCCCAGAAAATAGAACGTGTGTCTGGCGAATATGCAGAAGATCAGTGTGTAAATTGCGCCGAGGACTACCGAAACGATCAAAGCGTGAAACACCAGCGCTTCGGCGCGATCCTGATCGCCGCTGCCGAGCGCCCGCGCGATTGCCGACGAGATGCCGCCTCCGACCGCGCCCTGAGACAGCATGCTGAGCAACGCCTGGATCGGAAACGCCAACGCAATAACGGCGAGCGGCACCACGCCGAGCTGACCTACGAAGCCGGCGTCCGCCATTGTCGCGAGTGACTGCGCAACGACGATACCTACATTGGGTAACGCCAGGACTGCCAGAGCTGGCGCAATAGGACCTTCCAGCATACGCGACATCCGGAGCTTCCGTCGCGCCTCAGCTCTTGCATTCATCAGGGATATCCAGGACCGACCGCGACACGCGC
Source organism: uncultured Alphaproteobacteria bacterium (assembly GCA_963696075.1). GTDB lineage: Bacteria > Pseudomonadota > Alphaproteobacteria > Rhizobiales > Hyphomicrobiaceae > CAJQQK01. The sequence continues at coordinate 10,191 of CAVOJD010000021.1, forward strand.
CGTAATCGAACGACGATAGCAGGTACCCGGAAAGCTCCATAGCTTAGTCGATCAGCCGGGACAGCCTTGCTCTACGAAACGGAGTTGCCAGTCTGCGGTAAAGTTGTCCGGGACAGTGAACCTGGCTGCCAGCCATTGCAATAGGTGTGAGAACGGTCGCGAGCGATAGGAATCCACCACCATCGTGATGCACTGCAGCGATTTTCGCGGCGAGAACCACTGACTTTGTTTGCACGGAAAGCACCCGCCGTCAGATCGTCAGTGTCTTGGGAGGGCAGGCGTTGGCCCAAATTCCCATAGGGCGCTGGCTGACGGGTTCGTCCGGTGCTGAAGGTCGAGCTGATGCGATCCTGAGACCACGCGAGGTCTCAAGATGACCCGCTGCCGACCTCAGTGCTCTGATCAAATCCCGAATATTCGAGCTGACACACGCGAACGGCGTTGCTGCTCCGACACCGAGAAAATCGTCTGTTGGACCGATCCCTCCTTCCTAAACGATCGCCTCGGCGACCACTGCACCAACGTGCCGCGCCGTAACACTAGATTACGCGAGCTTGCTTCCAACCTGCCGCGTCGCGTTGAACACACGAAAGATGATGTATTCAATTTCAATCACACGTCTTTATGCTGCGAACGGGTAGACTTCCGGTTGGCGCAACGGGTGCGGCGACGCGGCGGTTTCATCTAACCACCAACTGAACGAAAACGGCCGCGCTGCTTCTCCATCGGCGACCCCACCGGTCTCATGGACCGAACCGACGAAAGTCTCGATACCTTCGTGGGGTCCGGTCGATGACACATGCCGATCGCCTTCCAATAGTCGGCCACCGTGCATTCCTGCAACCACCCGTCAAAGCATAAGGTTGCGCCCGCAGAATACGTAACACCGTTATGCATGCATCCTGCATCAGCGGAACCAGCAAGTCCTGCCCAGAAGATAAACGCAGCAACTAATCGTTTCATGTGATCAATCTTTCTCTTCGCTCAAACCGATTGAGGTCCGGTTTCTCGGATGAATGCCGTCAACACTTCCAAAGCTTGTCTTTCCAAGGACCTTATTGCCGATGCGGACGCGGCTTGAGCAAGTGGCACCCAAACCCCGATGTGCCTGGCCCGCTACCGGACCGGCGTCAGACGCTCCCCGTCGATGCCGAGATCCCGGCCGGGATGAAAGCCCGAAGAGTCTGTCAGCACGTACGTGCTATCGCGCAGGCGCCAAGCGTGACGATACTGGTTCGACAGTTCGACTTCGCCACCCGGCGCCAATGGATCGCGGTAGACCTCGACGTCTCGCAAGGTCTTGATGAATTCGCGGTGGCCGCGCTCTTGGATTTTCTGACGCCGGCGCCAGCCACTCGTGATGATATCCATGATCTCGCGGTTGGCTTGGGTCAGGATCTGGTTGCGCCGCCGAAACCCGTCACGGTCTATCTTGCGGATGATGGCATTGTGCTGCGCGATCAGCCGGGTCCATCGGGGATCGGGCTTGATCAAGCGCCGAATGAACTCGAACATCACGTAATTATATCTCCCGCGCGGGGCGAATGTCGCATAAGCGGTGTGGGCGTAGCCTATCACCAATTCCGAATTCAGCGCCGACGTGCGCGTGATGGTCTTCTCGAACTGGATCGCTGCGGTAAGTCGACCCTCGAGAGGTACGCCTTTTTCGGTAACGGTAAAGACGATTTCCGCTGCTTCCATCCAGCCGATCTGTCGGCCGAACTGCCAGGGCCGGGTATATCGGTGATTGGGGAAAGTCTGCAGAATATCGCGGCGGGGCTGAATGCGTACGACGCGGGCGTCGGGTCTGATCTTACTCAGGATGATGCGCAGATAGTCCGAGACATTGGAAATGCGCAGGACCGGGCAGGAGATGTTGGCTTTGTAGTGGCTTCGGACGCTGCTGTATTCCCAACGCTGGTGAGGAAGCAGGACAATGCCGCTAAGGCCGTCCGGCGCGACGATGCGCCAATTGATGGCGAAGCCGTGGGTACAGCCGTACTGACGCCCCCAGGCGACGCCGCCAGAGGCCCGCCAGCCGACCGGCGTCAAAAGGGTCGCCGCTGCGATGGGACTGCCAAAACCGTTAGGATCCACAATCACGTCTGGCTGCAGGCGAACAAAACTGCGCTGAGCCGACGTCGGAGTGGAGCCTGCAAATATTGCCGCAAGCACCATGCTGCTGCACGCGAAAGACCTTGCCCTCGAAGCGAAGCGGTTCATCAGCCTGATCGCCCTCGTTTTCCTGTCCAACCCGGAATGTCACGAGGCATCTGTAAATCGACCAGCCGCCGTGACGGTTCGATCAAGCCTACAATGGCTGTCAGAGTTGGCGACGGTGAAACCCATCGATTGGTCAACGGCGTGATCGCCGGCCAATTCTTTTGGCTGCCGAGTGAGCGCCCAATCACCGCCCGTCTCCAATGACGGAGAACGGCGCCCAGTATGAGGGATGCGCCATCGCGCTGTTGGGAGCATCTGCGAGCACGAGCATCGCGCGCCGGAGCGCTTCGGCGCGTCCGATGCCGGGCTGGCGCTGCAAGTGCCTGAACGTCTCCGTCGTGATCGTGACCGCAGCGGATGAATAGACCGGCCAATGCGAAACCAGAAGCGCGCGGCTGCCGGCATAGAGAAATGCGCGCGCCAGACCGGAGAGCGCTTCGGCGCCGGGCTGGTCGCCAGCAGCCGTGTTGCAGGCGGAAAGGATGACCCAGTCCGCATCAAGGTGGAGCGAGCCGACCTCTGAACTCGTCAGCAGGCCATCATCGACATCGCTCGCCCGTCCCGGCTGCGAGAGCGCCAGAGCTGGTTCGGCCAAACCTGCCAGCTCGCCTGCGACGAGGCCATGGGTTGCAAAGTGGATGATCTTATAGGTCGACAGAAGTCCACTCTTGACCGCAGTCTCCGTCACCTCGTCGCCGAGCAGAAGACGGTGGCTGCCGTCCAGCAGGCGAGCAATTGCATTGACCTCGACACGCGTATCCGGCAGGCGGGCAAGCCCATTGAGTGACGCCTGCAGCGCGTGCCCGTTGCGCAGAAACCGCACAAAACCGCGTCGCGCTTGCGCGATATCGCGTGGCGCGGGCGATGACTGCGCGCGTCGGGCGGGATCGAAAACGGGATCGGCGAGAGCGAGGTAGGTTCTCGGCGCCTTGCTGGCTTGCGTGTTACGACGTAGCGCGGCAAGCGCCGAAACGCCGGGCAGCGTCGTTATCGCGTGGCGGCGGATCAGCCATGGTCGGCGGCCGCTCTGATCGGCTACAAGCGGACGGGTTTGCAGGACATAGAACGGCAGAGCGGTAAGCGCGCCGGAAGGGACGAGGAGAAGATGTTTCTTGTCGGCAAGCGTCGCCTCGAACGGCGCAAGGAGCCGGTTATAAAGCTTATAGGCGACTTCGGGGTTGAATCCGGTAGGCCCGGACGCTCCGGAACTTTTGGGCTCGGGCTGGGCGATATCGAGGGACATCGTGCCGCGAAAACCGCCCTCCGATGGATCGAGACCACTGCGCAGTGTGGCGACATCTAGCAGGAGATCCAGGCTCGAGACCGAAACCCGTCTCCATTCGAAATGTGAACGCGTCACGAGCCATATGAACGTCTCGCCCTCCTGACTGGGTGTGGCATCCGTGTCCAGAAAAACAAGCAGTGCTTCGTCGGCACCGAGCAACGACTGCGTATCCGCCACACTGGTTGGTTCGGGGTTCGAGATACTCGCATAGTTCGGGAAGTCGCGTGACAGCTTCTGGTCGATCTCATCGACGCGAAATTCGAGGTCTGCCTGTTTGCGGCGCAGCACTTGAGGCGTCAGGCCGGGCGCACCGCCGCTGGTTTCTGCGACAGGCTTTAAGCGCAGCTCATCGAGGCGACGCCAGTCCCGCGTCGCATCCTGCCGGGCGCGCACGAGGCCGGCCAACCGTTGGTCGGCGGCAGCCTGGCGCGCCGACATCTGCGCCAGCGACGCGCCGGCCTTAGTTTCCGTGATCCATTGAACGGCCTTGAACATGTCGCGCCCGAGCCGCTCCTGCTCGCGAACACTGTCCGTCTTGATCCGGCCTGCCGCTTTGATCAGAAGCTTCAGCTCCTCCGCACTCTGCTGCGCTTCTGTTGCAGCTTCGATGGTGGACGGGCGCCCGAGCCGCGACTTGGCAACGGCGGAGCGGCCGAACAGGATGTCGGCCCCTCGGCGGAGGTGATCATAGGCTGCCTGCCAGTTGCCCTCGGCCAGCTCCATGCCGCCCCAGTTGAGTAGCATCCAGGCGACATCCGGATGGTTGCGCCCGAGCGCAGCGGACTGAATATCAAGTGCCCGACGATAGGCCCGGCGCGCCGCCGGATAGTTTGTCCGAGCAGCCTCGACGTTCGCGATGTTGCCCAAGAGCGTAGCGACGAGGGGATGATCCGGACCGAGCTTGCGCTCGCGTATGGCGAGACTGAGCCCATAGTTATGCGATGCCTCGTCAAACTGTTTCTGTTCGGCAGCGAGTGCTGCGAGGTTTGCCCAGATACGCGCGACCCGCAGGCTCCGCTTCCCGAAGGCAGCGCTGTCAATTTCCAGCGCTTTCTCGAGCAGTTCTTTGGCCTTTCTGTATTGTTCCAGTTGCGCCAGCACCGCGGCGAGCTGATTGAGCGAGACCGCCACATCGGGATGGCCGGAAGGCAGCACGGCACGGCGAATTTCGAGTGATCGGCGGAAGTGTTCCGCTGCTTGGTCGTGGCGCCCTTGGCGATCCAACAGCGTGCCGAGATTGGCGAGCGCACTGGCGACGTCTGGATGGCGTGGGCCGCGCACTTTTTCGATGATGTGAAGGCCTTCGCGCATCAGCGGCTCGGCCTCTGCGAAGCGACCCTGACGCTCCAGAACTGACGCGAGATTGTTGATCGCGATGCCGGTTCTCGGATGGCCGGGACCATGGATCTTGCGGCTGATATCAAGCGCCTGGCGCGCGAGCCGTTCCGCGTCCGCGAGCGCGCCCTGTCTCAGCCGGATCACGGCCATGTTCGCCAGCGTTTCGCCGACTTCGGCCGTCTCGTTACCGGCCTTGGCGTTTCGGATGGCGAGGCTTCTCTGGTAAAGCCCGAGCGCCTCGTCGAGGTCGCCCAGGTTATCGTGGATAGCTGCCAAATTGTTGAGATTGGTCGCGACATCCAGGCTGTCGCGACCGTGCGTCGTCTCATTGATTTTGAGAGCGTGGCCGTACTGGCGTAGCGCGTCACGATAACGGCCCATGCGCCCGAAGAGATAACCGAGGTTGTTGTGAAGGGTCGCCATGACGGCGTGGTCGGCGCCATAGACGCTCTCACGAAGGGCGATCGCCTCGCGGTAGATTTGCTCCGCGCGATCAAGCTTGCCCGTGACCTCCAAACTGTCGGCCGCCCGCCCGGCGGCCACGGAGGCAGCAGCCGCAAAATCCTGCGAGGTTCGGCTGCGAGCGCGCCACGCGTCCAGGGCAAGCCGGTAGTGGGTGGCGACAACGTCGTGGTTCGAGAGCCGGCGAAACTGCCCGGCAAGTGACTCATAACTGGCGAGAAACTGCGCCGGACTGTCAACCAGCAAGGCAAGCCGCAGGGGAACCGCCTCGTCAAGAAGCGCCTTGGCCGGCGTGGTGCGGCCCTCAGAGAGTTCGAGCTGAGCGAGGATCTCGAGAAGGGTGATCCGCCAGACGTGTCCCTTGTCCAAGATTTCGGCCGAGGTCGGTCACGACATCGACTAGTTGGGCGGTGGCGCGCCCGCGATCGCCTTGCAGAAATATGGTCACCGCAGCATTCGCCGCCGTAATCAAGCCCCAGGGATGGCCGTGTCCCCACGTCCCGCGAAAGACTGCGTGTGCTGACTGAAATGCCTTTTGCGCAGCTTCTAGCCGGCCTTTGGCGCGTTCGACGATTCCTCCAAGCAATACAGACTTCGCGAACAGGGGGTGGCCGTCGCCCAGTTTCGCGAGGATCCGAGCGCCTTGTGCCGAAAGGATGGCATCTGCCGCGGCGATATCGTTACGCATCAATGCCATCTCGGCACGATCCAGCCATAACGCCAGAACCTCGGGATGTTCGTCACCCATTGCCGCCTTAGCCGCAGCGAGCGCCCGCCGATACGCCGAAGTGGCCTTGTTGAACGAATGGCGATCACGATCAAGGTTCGCGCGCGCATGGAGGATCAGTGCTGCGGTCCGGCCTGTGTCTTCAATACTGCCCGTGAGGGTTTTGGAAAGCCATTGTTCGGCAGCGTCATAGCGGCCTTGTCGACGAAAGGTTTCGGCCAACTCCCGACCTACGATGACGCGCGAATCACCTTTAACGCCCCACTGGTCCAGCCCGGCGAGTACGGCCTGGAACAGGCCGGCTGCCTCGCGAAACCGAGCCTGGTCTTGCGCCACTTTTCCGAGCCAGATTTGGATCTCGATTGTCGGCGCCAACGGTCCGCGCACGGGATGGTCGAGGGCGATTAGCGCGTCGAGCAGGTGACGGCGCGCTTCCTCAGGCCGGCCCAAGCCGAGCAGGGCGCGAGCGGCCAGCAGGCGGTAGCGATGGCCCGTTGGCATGTCAGAAGCGGGACGCCCGCGGCGGCCTGCTCCCGGTCGTGGCTGCGCGGTAAGCTGGTCGTAAGCCTCCTTGTATTTGCCGGCGTCCAGTATTTGTCGGATCTCGCTCAGCGGAACCGGCCCGCGCGGTTCAGCCGCCTGCGCGGCCAGTAGGCACGGTTGAGTGAGGAGCAACACAAAGGCGGAGAAAAGAGCTTTAAAAATAGACGACATCGGAAGATAAAAACCCTCTCCGAACCTGCGCTCCGTGCAGGAATATGAGAGTAACAATAACCGTTCCGAGCGCAAGTTCCCTGCTAGATTTTGGATCATGATAAATATTTCCTCCCGTCCAAGCCAGAGAGGCCGCTGACGCGCCAACCACTGGATCAAATTACCAAGAGCACGCGTGATGCGTTTCATTCGTTCGATCTTGTTTGCTGTCATTCTTGCAGCAATTCTATCGCCGGCGAAGGCTGCGACCCGGGCACTACTGATCGGCGTCAGCGATTACGGCGAAGGCCTCGGCATCGCCAATCTGCGCGGGCCGAAAAACGATGTTCGGCTCTTGCGCGAGACACTGACGGGCCTCGGCGTACAGTCAATCACCGTTCTCGCCGAAATCGAAGGCGGCCGGCGACCAACGCGCCAAGCAATCCTCGCCGAGTTCGAGCGGTTGCAAAGAGCATCGCGCCGCGGCGATCTGGTGATCATCCACTTCAGCGGCCACGGCTCGCGCCAACGCGATGAAAGCGGCGACGAATCCGATGGCGTCGATGAGGTCTTCCTGCCGGCCGACACGTTACCGGCGCGTCCGGGCGAAGGGCTCATCCGCAACGCCATCGTCGACGACGAAATCGGCGAATGGGTCGATCGCATTCGCGCCACCGGCGCCGATGTATGGCTGACGATCGACGCCTGTCACGCGGGAACCGGCCTGCGGGGCCGGAACGACGGCGCCCTCTGGGCCGACCGTTTTGCAGACCCGGCCGCGCTCGGCATCGAAAAACGCCTGCCCAATCACAACTCACCGAACCGACGTCAGACCGGCGATCTCAACTCTGACGCTGCCGCATCCGACTGGGGCGGCGTCATGGCGTTTTACGCGGCGCGCTCCGGAGAACTTGCCCGAGAATTAAACTTCGGCGCGCTCCATGACGATAAGCTCCGCGAAGGCCCGTGGTATGGCGTCTTCACCGCACGCCTTGCCAGACGGCTCGAAACCCTGCGAGAGCCGAGCTTCCAGCAGCTCTATCTCGCTGTCACAACCGATCTGGAGAAAATGCCGCGGCCGCTGAACGGGCGGGCGCAGTCTCCGACCTGGGAAGGCACACTGGCAGACCGGGTCGTGTTTTCCGGCGCAGCGAAGACCCGGTCGATCATGTTCCGCGTCAACGGGCAATCGATTGCGGCCGGCATGATCCACGGATTGACACCGGGCAGTCTCATAAACCTTTACGGCAACGCAGACCAGAGCAATGGCCAGCGCATCGCCCGTGCCCAGATTACGGAGACCACCGAACGTCGCGCGAGGTTCCGCTTCGTCGGCCCCTCATGCCGCCATCCGGATCCGGACAGCCCCTGCGCCGAGGCCGCACCACCCGCCAAGACCGCTCATTTCGCAGATGTTGAGCGCCTCTCGACATCCACGACCGTCACCATCACACAGGCGGCGCAGGACGCTGCACCAGAAATTGTCGCCAAGGTCCGCGACGCCATTAATCATCTCAATGCTGCCGGCACGACAAGCTTCGTGTTCGATCGCGAGCCGGCGGACGTGTATTTTCGGACCGATGGAAATGACGTTTGGTTCGGCCGGGCAACCGAAATCGAAGGCGTTCCCACGGGGCTGAGATGGACACCTCGTGAAGGTGGGCTCAACCGGATCCTCGAACGCATCTATGGCGCCGAACGGCTGGCGCAGCACTTAGTGTCGATCAGGCAGCGCGAAAGCATCCTCAATCCGCTTCCGGTCGAAATTTCCGGAAAACAGCGCGCCAGCGCAGAACGATTGCTCGCACCTCGCGCCGGGGTAATTGACCCGATCACTGAGTGTCGCCGGATCGCGGCGGCACCGGACGGCTATGGCACGGCACAGGACCTCATGGACGGCGCGAACGTCAAGCAATGCGACCGTCTCGACTTTCACGCCCGCGGACTTGCGCCCGGTGCCTGGGACATCAATCAGATACATATCGACTCCGCATTCTGCGCCACCAACAGATACGCGCGCGTCGAAGGTGACCTCGGCAACATGCCGATCGGCCCGCCGTTGGTTGCTTGCTCCGACTGCCCAGGAGGCTACTCGGCGGGGCTCGAGCGCACATTTTTCCTGGTAGGCGAAGTCAAAACGAACGGCATACCACTCAACCTGACCGGACTGATCGAGACCTGCAACGCGGCCGAGGATGCACCGGCACGGCGCGGCGGCGACCTCTCGACGGTGCTCCGGCAGTTAACGGCAACACGGAATGCGCCGGGAGAAGCTGAACGTCAGACGACCTGGATGCGTAGGTTCGAGTGGATGGTCAGACCTCGTGCTGTCGTGCTGCGCGACGGCAACCCGTCAGAGACGACCAGGCGCTGAGCCGGCGCAGTGACACACGCAGCGTCGACTACGGTTCCAGCACTACAAGACAATTTACTATAGACCTTCTTAGATAGAATAAGTCTGTTGCCGAAACATATAGATCTCCTCCATAGTCAGAACGGAACGAGGCACACGGATCTGAGCGGGTATGTTTTCTATTCGGTTTTCGAAAAATAAATTTATCGTTTGTTCGATTGCCATTGTAATCGGTCTTCTGACCGCAACTGGGTGTCGCGCCGCTGAGGGCGAAAATTGGACCCAGCACACAATCAAGGACCGTCAAGGCTTCGAGCGCGTCCTGGACGCCTATCGGATCCGGCTGCCGCAATCCTGGAAACTATCAGCCCGGATTGCCTGGCGTAAGCCCTGCACAGGCCACCCACTATTCGAGACATTATTTCGCGCGACATCGTCATCGAGCCGCGTCGGCATGCGCCGCGCATCGAGCCATAGCTACACTTGGAGCGAGTACGAATACGGCCCGCAATTCACCGCCGATATGATCGCCTTCATGCGTCGCAGCGCCGAACAGACTCGTGCGGAGATCCGCGAAAAAATGAAAGGTTCGAACTGCTACCTCGACCAAGTCGAGAATGGTCGGCAGCTTGTCGACAACATCGTCCTCTCCGTCCGGTCGCGCACGACCAGGCTTGTTTCGATCAAGCCGGATCGGGAACGTTCCGACTTCCTTGAAAAGCGCGCCGAGGCGATCGAGGTGCCGAATGCGACAATGAAGGTCGGCGCGATGATTGTCCGCCTCGAGTATCCGACCCGCGTCGGTGAAATCGAAGAAGAGGTGCTGCTGGCCTGGACGACGAGCATTATGGATAACAGAAACCCTGGCGACGGTGGGATGAAGATGGTTAGCACGACGGTTGAACCGCTTATCTCCTATTGGGCGCCGATCGGAAAGCTCGACACGTTGCGGCCAGTATTTGAAAAGATTTCAAAATCATTTTCAGCCGAAAGCGAGTGGGCCAATCGCGTGAAGAAAAAGATAAACGCTTACTATCGAGAACAACGCGAAGAGAATCGAAAGCAGCAGGCTGAGCGAAAGCAGGAGTTTGACGAACATATGCGCCGCCAGAAGAGACGGGCTGCGGAACGCGAAAGAGACAATGACCGGTTCATCAACAGCGTCATTCGCGGCGGACAGGCCTTTCCACCGACTTTTCCTGACATGATGTCGTTCGGCCAAGTTCAAATCGGACGGTAAAACTCTCCCTAACAAAGCCGAGGCGCAACTCCCCGAGGATCCAACACCATGCGTATCAAACCGATCTACCTGTTCGCCGCGCTCATCATTGGAAGCACACCGGCACTCGCTCAAACAAATCTCGAGACCACCACGCTAAGCGACATCTCGATGTCGGCAGAAAATGGAGAGGAGAAGAGCTACCTCGACTTCGTCATCAAGCAGCGAAGTGAAGCCAAAGAAGTGGACACCAAGAGCGCCACCCGCATTTATGGCGGCCGTCCGGCCGCCAAAGGCACATGGCCCTTCCAGGTCGGCTTGATCCTCGCGCAACCCGCGAAGGCTTTTCCGCGGAAGCGGGCCAACTTTCATTTCTGCGGCGGGTCACTGATCAGCCGGCAATGGGTGCTGACAGCAGCTCACTGCATTCACGTCAAACCTCAGGGCGCCGCCATTTCGCCGGGCGAACTCGTCATCATGACAGGGTCGACGAACCTACTCGATGGCGAGCTGAGGGCCGTCAGCCAGATTATCGTCCACGAAAACTATCGGCACGGCCAGGGCTTCAACAATGACATCGCCCTCATTCGCCTCGCCGAACCTATCCGCGAATCCAAAGGCAAGGTGGGCGCAATCAGGCTTGCCTCGGGCGAGGTTGAGCTTCAGGGCGCCAGTGCCATGGTCCTTGGTTGGGGACTTCTGGAGAACGATGGCCGCCCCATCAATTTGATGGAAACGGATATCAATGTGGTCGCCAACCGGTCCTGCAACGCCGGACTGCAGCGGACCGCAAACCAACGTCTCGCCGTTCAGATCAGCAAGCTTGCCCAGAACTTTGGCCTCAAACAGTCGAACGCGGAAAAGGCTTTCCAGACACTCTTGCCGGTCCCTGTGCCAACCCTGACACAGAACATGATCTGTGCAGGTGTCGCATCAGGCGCCAAGACCTCCTGCCAGGGCGACAGCGGTGGCCCCCTTCTCATTAAGACCGAGAAAGGCGGCTGGCTGCAGGTCGGCGTTGTCAGCTTCGGCGCGAATGCCGGCATGATCGCCAATGTGCTCCCGCGTTGCGGCCTGCCAAACACGTACTCTGTCTACACACGGGTCGCGAATTACTTCAACTGGATCGCAGGACACGTGCGCCACAAGACCGCCGCCACCGATTAAGCTGCCCCCTAGTTGAACCAACGAACACCGGCGCGCCTAGTTGATCCAAATTTCCGAGTGAGACGAAATATGCCCCTCAAAACCCTGCGTCGCGCCAGTTGCCTGACCCTGGCCATCGTCATGACCTCGTCGACCGGCGCGCCGGCGAGCGAACCGTTCGCGTTTGCGCGCGGCAGCTTTGCGCCAGTGACTGAAACGAACCAGGCCCAGGCGACCACCGGATTTGCTCACGCGTCCCCGTCCGCCGGGGAAACGGTCTTCCCGCCAGCGCCCCCGACGCAGCCGTTCCTCGCCGCGCCAGACCGCGAGTGCGCGTTATGCCTGACCGGCAATATGATGACGACGGGGCTTTTCGACGGTTCATTCGATCAGGAGGCCGCGCCGGGACAAGATTCGAGGCCCGCCGGAACGCCGGCAGACAAGGAGGCCGAAAGTGGCGGCTCGCGCGAAGCTGTCGGCGACAAGCCGTCACAGCAGGAGGCCGCGGATAAGGAGACGACCTCCACCGACAAGCCCGGCCCGGCCAGCGATGACTTCGGTGGCGGCTCGTTCGACGACAGGGAGCCGCCGCCGCGCAAGAAAGCAGACAAACCAGACCGCAAGGGCAGCGAACAACCCGCCGGTCGCGAGGCTGCAGCCACGGATGATCCCGATTTTGGCGTCAACAATTTCGAGGAACGCGACGAGGCCACAACCCGCGAGGGCGTCGACCAAGACAAGCCCGTTGTTCGTCGCGAAACGGACACCGATGCGCGCAAAGAGACGCGCGACGACGATCAAGTCCGCCGCACCGATCGGGTCGATGAGACGACAGAGCCCGGCGGTCAGGACGACTTCAAGAAGGTAGAACGGCGCCAGCGCAAACGACAAAGCGAGACGGATCGACGAGACGAAACGCGTGAACGCGATCAACGTCGGCGCGCCGATGATAACTCGCGGAGCGACGAACGCCGCCAGCGCCAGACGTCGAACGACGATCGGAATAAGGGCCGCGAAATTGATCCAGGGATCACCGCCTTCGAGTTGCGAAATTTCGGCGTCCCCCCCCAGCGCCAGCTTCATAGTGGCCAGATGCACGGACCGACACCGACGGCGCTTCCGGGTGGTCAGGTTATTACGACACAGAATCTCGCCAGGGCCATGGTCAATGGAGAGCGCTTCATTCTCGTCGACGTCCTCGGCGCCGACCGCTCGCTTCCTAATGCCTGGACCTTCCGAAATATGTCCCTCAGCGGCAGCTTTCAGGACCAATACCAGCGCCAAGTCACCGCCTGGCTGGCCAAAGTGACCCAACGCAACGCGAACTTCCCGATTGTGGTCTATTGCAGCGATCCGATGTGCTGGATGAGCTACAATGCCGCGCTACGCGCGATCGCAGCGGGATACCGAAATGTCTACTGGTATCGTGGCGGGCTTCGTGCTTGGCAGATGGCTGGCCTGAGGATCAATATCACCACGAATTAGGCCGGAGACCCATTCGGCATGCCAAACCGCGCCCGAGACCATTGCCAGGCGAAACGTCGGCGCCCATCGGTCACAACCGACTCGGCCTTGGCTCGGCCGAGAAGGGGCGACGACACCACGATGCGCATTAATGGACGTTCGCTCATCCAGTGCGGTGAGCCATCACGAGCGTCTCTAATCCGCGGCCGAAGCTCGGCGTCAATTTGCGCCGCTCACGGATGTATGGCGAAAAATTTGTCCAGATCATGCCAGCGTGACTGGCGAGAAACGCCCGCGCCGTCTTGGCGTCACACAGCCTTTCGTCCAGACATATCCGAACGCCGTCGAAATAGTCGATAATCAGCTCGAGTTCGCGCGCGACACCCTTGCCACCGTTGCTGTCGACGACGAGAAAAGCGGAAATGCGCTTTCGCAACGCCGCTTCAGCCTTCTTGCTGACCCGCGCCCGATTGACGTCTTCGATTGCAACCTCCTGCGATCGGACCGCAGCCTCGACGGCGGAACGTGCCGTCAGCATGCGATCACTGTCGAAGCGTTCGAGGAACTGGAACGTGTAGCGCACGCGATCATCGTGCTTGTATGCCGTATACTGATAGATCGAGAAGATAATCCCGCTGACCAGCGCGACCTTCGACAAGTAATCAAAAATGTCATAGGTCATCTGCCCTGTTGTTTTCCCCTGCAAGCCTTGGAGCAGAGCACGGCGAAACTGACGGAAATTCATTTCTCGGCGTTTCCTCCTGCTGTGGTCGCCCCGCAGTGATCGAATTTGAAGATCACCGGGTCATTTTGGATCGGCTTCAACGCGCCGAATGCGTCTTTCAGGCAACCGATTTGACGGCGTGTCAGGAACAGGACCTTGCTATCAGCGGCATCGTCGCCGCCCGGCTCGACACGTGGGACCACCACCGGCGCAGCTTTGCCACTGGTGATGTTGGCCGGCGACTTCTCATTGTCACAGCTCAAGAGAGACACCATCACGGGATCCACGCTCTTGCGCAAATAAGCCGTCAGTCGCCGGTCCAAGCACTGGATCTGCCTCTTGGTTAAAACGACCTCGGTTTCACACATCGTACAATTCGTTGCAGCGCTGCCCGTCGTCGGAATAATTAGTGCCTTGGAAAACGAGGCGACCGCACAGAACACTGAGATTACGCTACCTATTTTGATTGGCATAAATCATCCTCATAGGACCTGCAGGCATGATTGATCTATCACCTCATCGGCGACGCCACGTCAAAAACTAACCGATTGGATAATCAATTCGGCAGCAGATGGGATCACGCCGCGAGCTACCCATCTTGCCGATCGGTCGCCTGGATCTAGACAATCGACATTAGCAATCATGGTGACCACGTAGGACCACGGCAGACCTAGTGCGGCCAAGCCATGATTGAAATGTCTCCTAGTGGCCCCAAGCCTAACAACTTGCGCTGAGGATATCAGGCTCGAAGCTGGGGGTATTGCGGACGCGATATCCTCAGGATGATGTCTTCAGGCCCTGACCCACAAGAGACCCCGTGCCGGTGCGCAACACTGGTGTGGCAGATGAGATCGAAGCCGGTTCGCCACGACTTTGCAGCGCACAATTCAGCGAGAACGCTGCCCTATATAGCTCGCGTCGGCTTTACCTCCGAGACCTGTCCCGTTCTCTTCGGCGCTTAGGGCCACAAAGCGACTAACAATCGTGCCTGCTTCCCGCTGTCTAGCCCCCTCGGTCTGGGCCACTAATCTGCGGTTTGTCTAATAACGTGAACTTGCCCCCTGTCCTGGACCACGACGGGCCAGAATTTCCCACTATTGACGCTCACGGCGGGCTCGTTGCCGGTGAGCGTTGCATCAATGCCGACGGGGTTTGGTAGCCGATGGCACTGTGTGGGCGAACGTCATTGTAGTCTCTACGCCAACGCTCGCATTTTCGTCGCGCATCGGCAATGCCGAGGAACCAGTGTGCCGAGAGACACTCCGCTCGGAACTTGCCGTTCAGGCTCTCGATGAAAGCGTTGTCCGTCGGTTTGCCTGGTCGTGAGAAGTCCAACTCGACGTCGCGGGCACAGGCCCACAGATCGAGATCTTTCGAGACAAACTCCGGACCCTGGTCGACACGGATCGACCGCGGGAAGCCGACCTCCTTGCAAACCTCCTCCAGCACGGCCACGACGTCGGCGCCGGTGAACCGCTCCCGCACCTCGATCGCCGGCACGTAACGCGTGAACGTGTCGATGATGGTCAGAATGCGAATGCGGCGGCCGTCATAGAGCTGGTCGTGAACAAAATCCATCGCCCAGACGTCATTGGAATGCGCCGGTTCACTGCGCCCCTCGCGAAGCTTGGCTTTGACCTTCCGCTTCGGTGATTTGTTCCGCAGCTGAAAACCCATAGACCGGTAGAGCCGGCACACACGCTTGTGGTTCACGTCCCACCCCTCGCGTTGCAGCAGTACGTGAATGCGCCGGTAACCGTAGCGAACACGCGTCTCGGCAATCTCCTTGATGCGGGTCATCAATCTGGCCTGCGACGGCCGGTGAGACTTGTAGTGATAGCTCGACCTTCGAAAGCACAGCACCGAACACGCCCGGCGAATGCTGACCTTCCAAATGGCCCGCAAGTCATCAACCAGCTCCCGCTTCACCGCAGGCCTCACAGCTTGTCCTTGATGACGTCCTGGAGCATCTCTTTGTCGAGTGACAGGTCCGCAACGATGCGCTTGAGGCGCGCATTCTCCTCCTCAAGCTGCTTGAGGCGCTTCATCTCGGAAGGCATCAGACCGCCGTACTTCTTCTTCCAAGTGTAGAACGTCGCCGTCGAAATGCCGGCCTTCCGGCAGACCTCTTCAACCGACGTGCCCTCCTCCGCTTGACGCAACACAAACGCAATCTGCGCATCTGTGAACTTCGAACGCCTCATCGCATCTCTCCTCATGAGCCCAAGGGATCATAAGCAGAAAATTCCAGCGATCAGCGGTCCAGTTTTAAGGGAGCAGGTCAATTGCACCTCGGCCTCTCACTCTGACTGGATGTAAGTTGGAGCCCGAATTGGCCGGCATGGTTCAAGGGTTGACGCTCTGACCTCTGGGTCTTGCCCCACACGCCCAGAACTACTGCGATGACTTATCGACGGAGCGACCTCTTAAGGGTCGAATAGTAACGGATTGACAACTAGTTTTTTCTTTTTCGAAACGTTTAAAGCCCTCAAATTATTGAAACATCAAATTCGAACAAATTGTTCAATCAGATGTGGATGTGCCGAACCTAAAGTCCGATCCTCAAAAGAGTCGACTAAGCCGCTAGCGGTATGCACGAGGTAATTTTATGGCGATCGTTCGCGAGGGGACGTCTGACAAGGATGTCTTCGAGGCTGACCAGGCTGCCGAAACATTTGATGGCCGCGAGGAATTCGACACGGTCCGCTACGATCGCGCAGATGCCGGCGTTACGCTGGATCTCTCCGATCCCGCCAACAATACCGGTTATGCGGCGGGGGACACGTTCGCCGGTATCGAGCGATACTATCTGACCGATTTCGATGATCGATTTGTCGGCTCCGAGGAGCGCGACTATGCCTACGGGGGCGCTGGCGACGATATCCTGATCGGGGCTGGCGGAGACGATGTCCTCGTCGGCCATGGTGGCGCGAACCAGTATTTCGGCGGGCTTGGCAACGACCGCTTCTTCGGAGGTGGTGATGGCGAGACGATGTGGGGCGGCGATGGCGCGGACGTCTTCCACGCCGGTCTTGGCGACGACGTCCTCAATGGCGATGCCGGTGACGACGTATTTATCCACGTCGTTGGCGAGGGCCATGATCGTATCAACGGTGGACTGGGCTCGGACGTCCTCGAGCTCCAACTGCTGTCCTCTGATCTGACCAATGCGGTCCTTCAAGACCTGGCTTCACTCCGCGATTGGCTGGACGACAACCAGGCGTCCGCCAGTGCGGGATCAACGCCGCGCAGCGACCATGAAAGCGGGCCGACCGTATCCCTTACAGCCCTCGGGCTCGACTTATCCGCAGTCGAAGCCGTTCGGATTGTTGTTGATGATGAGACGATTTCCTGGGCGGAGCTGCCGGGCATAGAGCTGTTCACGGAAACCGGCGCGATCGTTCGCGAGGGGACGTCTGACAAGGATGTCT
This sequence comes from uncultured Alphaproteobacteria bacterium, assembly GCA_963696075.1. Lineage (GTDB taxonomy): Bacteria > Pseudomonadota > Alphaproteobacteria > Rhizobiales > Hyphomicrobiaceae > CAJQQK01. Next base: position 27,256 of record CAVOJD010000021.1, read on the forward strand.
TCGAGGCTGACCAGGCCGCCGAAGCATTTGATGGCCGGGAGGAATTCGACACCGTCCGCTACGGCCAGGCGGACGCCGCTCTTACGCTGGATCTTTCCGATCTCAACAACAATACCGGTTATGCGGCGGGCGACACATTCGCCGGTATCGAGCGATACTATCTGACCGATTTCGATGATCGATTTGTCGGCTCCGAGGAGCGCGACTATGCCTACGGGGGCGCTGGCGACGATATCCTGATCGGGGCTGGCGGAGACGATGTCCTCGTCGGCCATGGTGGCGCAAACCAGTATTTCGGCGGCCTTGGCAACGACCGCTTCTTCGGAGGTGGTGATGGCGAGACGATGTGGGGCGGCGATGGCGCGGACGTCTTCCACGCCGGTCTTGGCGACGACGTCCTCAATGGCGATGCCGGTGACGACGTATTTATCCACGTCGTTGGTGAGGGCCATGATCGGATCAACGGTGGACTGGGCTCGGACGTCCTCGAGCTCCAACTGCAGTCCTCTGATCTGACCAGCACTACCCTTGAGGACCTCGTGTCACTTCGTGACTGGTTGGACGACAACCAGACGGCCGCCAGTGCCGGATCAATGCTGCTCAGCGACCAAGAGAATGGGCCGGTTCTCTCGCTCGACGCTGTTGGTATCGATCTATCGACGATCGAATACGTTCGTATCTTGCTCGATGGAGAGGAAATTTCTCAGGGCCGCGAAGACTTCATGATCACTGGGGACGGAGCGGACACGATCGTTCTGACCGGCGCTCGCGAGGTCGTCTACACGGGTGCCGGCAACGACCGGATCGAGACATCGGGCACCGCGGCAGTGGGCGACACGATCATTGGTGGTGAGGGCAGAGACAGCCTGGTCAACACCGGGGGCACGTTCTTCCTCACGGGCCTTAATGACGGCGTCAACGTGTCGGGCATCGAATTCCTCGACGGCAATGGCGCCGTGCTCAAGGGCACCAACTCCACCAACCCCGACAACACGTTCAACCTCGCCGATGTGAACGTCAAGAACGGGTCGATCACGCGCATCGAGATGCAGGGCGGCGATGATACCGTCACCGGCGCCGGGCGGGACCACCTGATCTATGACCTTGGCAGCGGCAACGATGTCTTCCAGGGAACAGGCAATGCCAAGGACACGGTCGTTGGCGGTAGCGGTGACGACATCATCAACACCGCTGGCGGGGCGGACCTGGTCATACTGGGGGACGGTGACGCGGACACCATCGACACTGGCGCCGGCAACGACCGGATCGAGACATCGGGCACTGCGGCCCTTGGCGACACGATCATCGGCGGCGAGGGCAGAGACAGCCTGGTCAACACCGGGGGCACGTTCTTCCTCACGGGCCTCAATGACGGCGTCAACGTAACGGGCATCGAATTCCTCGACGGCAATGGCGCGGTGCTCAAGGGCACCAACTCCACCAACCCCGACAACACGTTCAACCTCGCCGATGTGAACGTCAAGAACGGGTCGATCACGCGCATCGAGATGCAGGGTGGCGATGATACCGTCACCGGCGCCGGGCGGGACCACCTGATCTATGACCTTGGCAGCGGCAACGATGTCTTCCAGGGAACAGGCAATGCCAAGGACACGGTCGTTGGCGGTGGCGGCAACGACATCATCAACACCGCTGGCGGGGCGGACCTGGTCATACTGGGGGACGGTGACGCGGACACCATCGACACTGGCGCCGGCAACGACCGGATCGAGACATCGGGCACTGCGGCCCTTGGCGACACGATCATCGGCGGCGAGGGCAGAGACAGCCTGGTCAACACCGGGGGCACGTTCTTCCTCACGGGCCTCAATGACGGCGTCAACGTAACGGGCATCGAATTCCTCGACGGCAATGGCGCGGTGCTCAAGGGCACCAACTCCACCAACCCCGACAACACGTTCAACCTCGCCGATGTGGACGTGAAGAACGGGTCGATCACGCGCATCGAGATGCAGGGTGGCGACGATACCGTCACCGGCGCCGGGCGGGACCACCTGATCTATGACCTTGGCAGCGGCAACGATGTCTTCCAGGGGACAGGCAATGCCAAGGACACGGTCGTTGGCGGCAGCGGTGACGACATCATCAACACCGCCGGCGGGGCGGACATTATCGAAGGCGGTGCCGGTTCAGACATGTTGAACGGCGGCGACGGCAATGACACTTTCAAATACTCGAAGCTGTCGGATGTATTGGGTGACGAGATCCTCGATTTCGACGACCGGGGCAACGACGTCCTAGATTTCTCGGCACTGGGGCTGGTTGATTTCGTCGGCACTGCAGAGTTCGGCGGTGAGGCTGGGCAGGTTCGCGTTTATCAAGATGACACCCACGCCGTCATTGAATTCGATGTCAATGGGAATCAAAGCGCCAATTTCACACTTACGCTTGCCGATACGCTGGCCGATACGTTGACCGACAGCGACTTCATATTCTGACTGAGTAGCCGGATAGAGGCTTGATCTGCGGAGGCGTGGCGCGCCGGTTTGTTGGGAGGATCACTGCGAACGGTGAGGACAGGTTCTCGTGGAATGGCGCAAACCGATAATCTAGGTTGCGCGCGACTGCAGCAAACTATCTCCTTGCGCGTCATGCCTGCGTGTCCAGCTCAATGGCGGCATTCAAGAGGCACTGAAGTTATCCACGCTTGCTGATCGTTGTTTGATATCGCAGTCCGCAACGGAGTGACGCAAGGGCAACTCTCACAGTCTGACGACGTCTCCGTCCGCATTGGGTCATGAGTCCCCGTCAGGCTGTGATGCCAGCTTGGATTGGTCCAACCCTGAAAGTGGTCGTCAATCCAAAAAGCCATGTGCGGCGCAACATTTCGATCTCCAATACCGATGCGCTTACCCGCTTCAGAAAGCACACCGCAGCTGACCATCTGCACCGTTCATATTCCGATCCTGGCCCTTTTGACCATAAGGCGCTCACTGATGGTTGTGTCCCCTATTGGAGGTATTCCTGCCGTCAGGAACCATTCCACTCGAGTGCAGCGAGATCCGAGCTCGCTGCCTTTCCTGCGTGCCCCGCTGCGTCAGGACGAGGTGAGCGCCTACTGGGCCAGGCGAAGGGACATGCGGTTCGGCGTAAACCGGATTATCGGGCCAAGAAAACGTCATGTGGCGAAGCAATCCTCGACGTTCCTCATGCGCCTTGCCCTCTGGCTACCTGACGCACCATCAGTCGCGACGATCACGTCGTGGCATGAGCAAAAAATCCGCTCCGCGAAACGCGACACGCATGCCGGTCATGCTCGTCGGCGAGGACGCACAGTCCGCATGGCTCGACGGCAGCCCGGACGTGGCACGTGACATGCTGCAGCTCTACCCGTCGGACGAAATGTCCATCGTCCAGCGTGGAACGGACCGGTCGGATCTCCTCGCCTAGGTCATCGAATTCCCCGCTGTACAAGACGGTTCAGGCGCGCCGTGAAGGCGGCAGGGTCGGCCGGGATCTCGCCGTCGAGGATCTGCGCCTGCTCGAACAGGAGATGGCTCAAGTCAGCGACGTCCTCGGTCTTGCCGGCGGCGCTCGCATCGGCGATGACGCGCACCAATGCGTGCTTCATGTTGAGTTCCAGGACCGGCGGTGGGGCAGGCATCTGTCCACGGTGTGCCAGGATCCTTTGGAGGTGGCGGTCGGGGCCTGCCTGCGCGGAGACAAGGCAAGACGGGCTGTCGGTCAGGCGCTTCGAGGCGCGCACGTCACCGACAAGCGTGTCGAGCGCCGCCTTCACCGTCGCCACAATGATCGTCTCGTCCACCTCACCGGCCCCGCCCTCGTCGTCGGCTTCTTTCTGGTCCCCATCCTTATCCAAGAGGGGCACCAGGTCGAAGTTCACGTCGTCCTGGGTGAGCGACTTCAGACGGCTTGCCCTCGAAGTCGAGGGGCAGCGTTGTCCAGAACGCATCGACGTGATCGGTCAGAAGCAGCACCTCGATGCCGCGCGCGCGCGCAGCTTCCAGCACCGGGTTCGAACGCAGACGATCGAGCGTGTCGCCGAGGAGGTAGTAGATCTCCGTCTGGTTCGGTCTGAGGTCCGCCACATATTGCTTCGAGCGGGCGCGGGCCGTCGCCAGGGTGGAGATGAACCGGGACAGGGCGAGCAACCGCTCGCGGCGCTCGGCGTCCTCGTAGATGCCTTCCTTGATGACCGCGCCGAACGCCTCCCAGACCTTGGTGAACGTCTCTTCGTCCTTCTCGGCGAGGCGCTCCAGTTCCGTGAGGATGCGACCGGTGACCGCGTTGCGGATCGCGGCGACGTGCGGGTTGTTCTGCAGCATCTCGCGGGAGATGTTGAGCGGCAGGTCCTCGCTGTCGATGACGCCGCGCACGAAGCGCAGGTAGGCCGGCATGAGGTCGGCCTCGTCGGTGATGAAGACGCGACGGACGTAGAGCTTCACGTGGGCCTTGCGCGCCTGGTCGAACAGATCGAAGGGCTGCTCGGACGGTACGAACAGAAGCACGGCGTAGGCCTGACGTCCCTCGGCCTTGTAGTGAAGGGTCAGCGCAGGCTCGTCGAAGGCGTGCGCGATAGTGCGGTAGGCCTCGGCGTAGTCGTCTTCGCTCAGGTCACTCTTGGGCCGCTGCCAGATCGCGCTGGCGGCGTTGATCTGGCGCGCGTCTCCCTTGTCGTCAACCAGTTCGATCGGGAACTGGATGTGGTCGGAATAGAGCCGCACGATGCGCTCGATCGCGTGCGGCTCAAGGTACTCCTTCGCCTCGTCCTTCAGGTAGCAGCACGATCTGCGTGCCGCGCGGGATCTTTTCGGCCTGCTCCTCGTCGGCGGGCAGCAGGTCGAAGCCGGCCTCGCCGGATGAACGCCAGATCCAGACCTCGTCCGCGCCGGCGCGGCGGCTGATGACGTCGATCCGATCGGCGACCATGAACGCGGAATAGAAGCCGACGCCGAACTGGCCGATCAGAGCGGCCCCGTCGTCGGCCTCCGTGAAGCGATCGACGAAGGCCTTGGTGCCGGAGCGGGCGATGGTGCCGAGGTTGTCGACCAGCTCGTCGCGGGCCATGCCGATGCCGGTGTCGGCGATGGTCAGCGTCCCGGCCGCCGCGTCAGGCACGATGCGGATGGCGAGGGGAGCGCCGTCGCTCATCAGGTCGGGGGTCGAGATCGCCTCGTAGCGCAGCTTGTCGCAGGCGTCCGAGGCGTTGGAGATCAGTTCGCGCAGGAAGATGTCGGTCTCGGAGTAGACCGAATGCACCATCAGGTTCAGCAGTTGGGCGACCTCGGCCTGGAACGGCTGATGGGTTGAACCGGCGTTGGTTTGCTCGCTCATGGCGCACTCCCTCACAGAGCGGCAGTTCAGCGCTGAAATCGCAGCACATTGGCACTAATTTGGCACTTCAATGCAACGCGAGCAGCTGCTGATCCCATCTAACTTATTGAAATCATTGGCGACCCCGACTGGATTCGAACCTGTGACCCTCAGATTAGGAATAGAATACAACACGTTTAAAATCATAGATTATTCTGACTCTCGAGCCGATTTCTCGGCGTAGAGGCTCAAAGACATGGCCGCAGAGTCAGAATGATCGACCAACTTTCAGAAGAGCCCCACCGGGCGTTGTTTGCGCATGTCTCTGGAGAAGAGAAATGCGGATGATGATTCCTGCAAGGCATCGTAAGGGTCAATACAATCAATATGTTGTGTGGCAGCCCGTTGCACCATCTGCAGTAAGATGCCCTACGAATCGGGACTGAAACCCGCAAAATTCCGGCAGCTATGCCGCCCCCGCTAGGCCCCTCGCTACTATCGGTCGGGCAGTTGCGGGCATTAACCGGACCACATTGGCCCAATACAAGCTCTACCGCTTGTGTGAAGCGTTTCAGATGCCGGCCCGATGACGAGGGTAGCGGCGCGCGCCATGGGGCGGCGTCGGAAAGGCTCCAGGGAAGATGCTATGGGGCAGGCAGCGCGGCGATTGTAGTCATGGACGCTGCAAACATTCGCAGCAGGAGCGTCCCATGCCCACAGATAGTGACCTTAGTAGATCCGTTTCAGAGTTTGACCAGCCAAGCACAATAGTTGCCGTGATTGAGATGGGCCAATCGAGCTGGATGATTGCCGGGGTCGTGCCCGAAGTTGATCGTCAACCGCTCAAGAAACTTGTTCCCGACGAAAAGGCAATCCATCAACTCTTGCACCGCTGGCGTGCCGAGGCAGAGAGGAATGACGCCCAGATCAAGCGCATCGTTGTCGCGTTCGAGGCGGGCCGAGACGGCTTCTGGCTTGCGCGCTGGCTGCGCTCACAAGGCATCGAAGCATATGTCATGCACTCGTCAAGCGTACCGGTGTCACGTGAGCACCGACGCGCCAAGACGGATCGCTTGGACACTGAACTACTCAAGCGCGCATTCCTTGGCTGGCTACGTGGAGAGCGCGAACACTGCAAGATGGTGGCCATTCCGACATTGGCCGAGGAGGATTCCAAGCGGCCCAGCCGTGAGCGCCAGAGTCTGGTGGCGGAGCAGACCCGCATCATCAATCGCGTGAAGTCCGCACTTGCACGGCTCGGCATTCGAGGGTTCAACCCGAAGCTCAAGAGAGCGATAGATCGACTCGATGATCTGCGCACGCCCGAAGGGGAGGCGATCCCGCCCAACACACTGGCCGCGATGCGGCGCGATCTGGAGCGACGGCAACTACTTCGCGCGCAAATCAAGCAAATCGAGCAGGCGCGTCTTGAACGTTTAGACAATACGCCGGAACAACAAGGGCCGAATGCAATGGTTCGGCTGCTTGCGCGCGTTCTCGGGCTTGGCATCGAGACGGCCGACATGCTTGTTCAGGAAATTCTATCACGCAACTTGCGTGATCGCAGAGCCGTTGCCCGCTATGCGGGCCTGACCGGCTCACCGGATGAGAGCGGCGCCAGACGTCGGGAAAAGGGCTTGGCACGATCGGGCAATGCGCGTGTGCGCCGAGGTATGATCGAATTTGCGTGGCGCTTCCTCAGATTCCAGAAGGACAGTGCGCTGGCGCGCTGGTACGAAGAGCGAACCGTTGGCGTCCGTGGCACCCGGAAGAAAATGATCGTAGCGCTGGCGCGCAAGCTTTTGATTGCATTGTGGCGTTTGGTGCGCGAAGGCGTCGTGCCTGATGGCTTCGTGCTACGTCCAGCACAATAACGAGCCACACGGGAGGTTGTTCATGAGTTCTATGAGCTCGACACACGTCCGCAAGTGACGTTGCGTCTATGACGGTTCGAGGTGGCGGGCATCCGGTGGATGTTCGATGGCTGTTTCAATGCCGTAGGGAAGAATGGACCCGCCGCTTCGGAACTTCGCGACCGATGCGCAATACTGCATCATGGTTTGGGTCTCTTGACCCACCGAATACAAGGTTGCGGTGCGATTGACATCGCGCTGCGGGAAGCGAGTTCCGCCTCGATCACGTTGTTCCAACCAGCGTCAGTGTGGCCCTGTGCTCCCGCTGTCAAGGATATGGCCTGGGGACAAACAAAAGCCTTCAGGTCCGCGATCACCCAGCGTGCCAACGTGCTCGAGCCCCTCAAGCCTGACCTCGATGACGCATGCCACTGGCGGGCGGCACGTCAGCGGCAAACTGGAACCCTGGCGGATATCCTACAGTCGTCGGTCAGGCTTGACCGCCCCTGCGCGCGCCGACTGAATACTCCTGCGATCGGGGCGAAGGAAAGCCTGCGGCGCGGTCGAACAAAATAAAGGTGATTGGGCTACGATTTTACGCCCGGTGATCCGTACTTGACAAAATCGGCTCCATACAAGGAACCCGCGAGCGTTGGTCAGTGGGGGAGGCTACGAGCGCTATGGGGATTTGGCGGCAGCGAGCATGGCACTGGTGATCGAAAGGACTGTTATGATCGCCCACAGCACGGTCTGTGCGCGCGTTTTGAGAGTGTCAGCAAGACCGTATCGGGGAGATCGGGCGTTCCAGGAGTGAGGATCGCGCGCAATGAGCCGAGCACCATCGTTGCGATACGGCAATCGCGCGCGCGGGATGGATTGTCGGCGCGCCAACGATGTCATGAGCTGTCGATCCCTTCGGGTTGAGGCGCGTGCCTTGGCTGACAGCCGGCAGCGAACGTCTCGATGATCCGCATCTGATGTCCGCAGCGCGGGCATGATTGAGGTGGCGTGCTTTCCGCCGTTGTGGCTTCGTCCTCGTTCGCCGCGACGGCGTCGGGTTCCGGTGTCGCGACGCCGAGCAGATCACGCATTCTTGCGAGGTTCTCGGCCTTCATGGCCGAAGCGAACAGGCCGTAGTGGCGGATGCGGTGCAGGCCCTTCGGCAGCACATGGATGAGGATGCGGCGAATGAACTCTTGGGCGTCGAGCGTCATGGTGCGCCAGCGCTTGTCGGGGCTGGCGCGGTAGTCCTTGATGCGGAAGCTCACACTGGTGGCGTCGGCCTTGAGGAGGCGGCGGTTCGAGATCGCGACGCGGTGCGTATAGCGTGACAGGTAGGCGAGCACCGCACTCGGCCCGGCGAACGGGCGCTTGGCATAGACGAACCACTTGCGCCGGCGGCACGGTGCTAAGAAGTGCCTGAACGCCTGGGCCTCGGCAAGGTGGGCATGGCCGCCAAAGAAGTTGAGCTGGCCGCTCGCATGGGCGGCGGTGAGCTTCTCGAGCATGAGCCGCCGGAACAGCTTCGAGAGTGCTCGCACGGGCAGGAAGAAGCCCCTGCGGCAGGGAATCCAGCGTGCGCCATCCTTCGACAATCCCCCGCCCGGTACGATCATGTGCACGTGCGGATGGTGGGTCATGGCGCTGCCCCAGGTGTGCAGCACGGTCGTGATCGCGATCTTCACGCCAAGGTGCCTCGGATCGGCGGCGATGGTCTGCATCGCCTCGGCAGATGCCTTGAACAGCAGGTCGTAGACGACCCGCTTGTTCTGGTAGGCGATGTCGGCGACCTCGGTCGGCAGCGTGAACACGACATGGAAGTAGGCCACGGGAAGCAACTCGGCTTCGCGTGCTACCATCCACTCCCGCGACGCTGCTGCTTGGCACTTAGGACAGTGCCGGTTGCGGCAGCTGTTGTAGGCGATCACCGTGTGGCCGCAGGTGTCGTTCTGGCAGCGCGCGACATGGCCACCGAGTTCGGCTGTACGGCAGCGCTCGATGGCACTCATCACCTTCATCTGGTCGAGACTGACGCTGCCGCGGTTGGCCTCACGCCACGCGGCACCGTGATCGCGGAAGATGTCCGCGACCTCCAGGGATGGCCGAGCCATGCGAACGGCCGGCTACCCGGAGCGGCGTTCCGCCTGGGCTAGTCGATCGAGTGGGCTCGTCACCGTGCGCAGCGAACTGGTCGCGACATGCGCGTAGCGCTCGGTCGTATCGAGCTTGGCGTGACCGAGCAGGACCTGGATCACGCGGACATCGGTGTGGCTCTCGAGCAGATGCGTCGCGAAGGAATGCCGTAAAGTGTGCGGCGTGATCCACGTGCCAAGACCGGCGGCATCGGCGGCCATCTTGCACGCCCGGTTGAGTTGCCTCGTTGTCAGCGGTAGGAGCGGATCCCGGCCGGGAAAAAGCCAGCCCTTGGAGCGGCATTGCAGCCACCACGCGCGCAGGAGTTCGAGCAACTGCGACGACAGCATCGCGTGGCGATCCTTGCGGCCCTTGCCCATCTCGACGCGGATCAGCATGCGCTTGGAATCGATGTCGCTGACCAGCAGCATGACGACTTCGCCGCTTCTGAGGCCGGCGCCGTAGGCAATGCTCAGCGCTGCCTTGTACTTGAGCCCCGGACCGGGTGCGGCTTCAAGAAGCCGGCCGACCTCTTCAGGGGCGAGAACGCGCGGCAACTTCCTGGGGTAGTGCGTACGTGCCAACTGATTGGCGAGCTCGGGGCGGCCAAGTGTGATCGTGAAGAAAAAGCGCAGTGCCGAGGCCTGCGAGTTCATATTCGGCGGTTGCGCACCGCCCGCGATCTGGTCGGCCTGAAACTGCCGCACGTCGTCGGCCGTGGCCGTATCCGGCGTGCGACCCAGAAACTTCGCCAGTGCCTCGATGTGTCGAATATAGTCGTGCTTGGTCTTGTCGCCGAAGTTGCGGTTCGACATGTCCTGCAACATGCGGCGGCGCAGATCGCTGATGGGCTTCTCGAACTGAGGGGAGGTCATCGGGGGCTCCTGTCTTGAGTGAGGTTGGAAACCCTCGATCCTCAAGACGGGACGCTCGCCCCGTTACCGTATGTGGCTTAGTTGGTTAGCCTCGCTGCTCGATCCACGGCACGTCCCGCGTGGCGCACGCCCTCCCGCGGAAGCGGGTTCGTTCAATGGCCCGGCGGTGACGTGCCCCAAGCGTCGGGCGACGTCAGTTGCTAAAGGTCGAGCCGACGCGGGCTCGACGGCGAGCGAGTTCTCAAGTGAGCTGCTGCCGGTTTGAAAGACACGAAGCTAAGCTTGCATATGAACGCCACAAGTAGCGACGATCAACTTTCCTTCAGATAAACGAGCCAATAGACCAGAGCGACCAAAGCACCTCCGCCGACGATATTACCCAGCGTTACTGGGATAAGATTACCCAGAAAGCCGAAGACGCTAATTGTGCTACCACTCTGCAACGCAGCAATCGGTATGAGGTACATGTTGGCAACCGAGTGCTCGAAACCCAGTGTCACGAACGCCGTAATCGGAAACACGATCGCAACTGCTTTCCCGGACACGGTATGTGCGGCAAAACACATCCACACGGCAAGACAAACCAGTGTGTTGCACAGCACGCCCCGAATGAACGCCGGAATAAAGCCAAGGGATACCTTTGCCTGCGCGATAGACTGAGCGGTTTGCGCGACGGCGCCCCCTCCCTGTTCCAGGGTCCCAGACAAATGGACCAGTGCGACAGTGCCAAGTGCTCCGATCAAATTGCCAGCGTAGACAATACCCCAATTGCGCAGCAAAGATTTTGAACTGATGCGCTTCTCCATCCAAGCAAGCACGATCAGGCTGTTCCCAGTGAAGAGCTCCGCGCCGCCGACAACGACGAAAAAAAGTCCCAGCGAAAACGCAAGGCCACCTATTAGTCGTGTTGGCCCATAACCAAGTTCGCTACCCGTCACGACGACAGTGAAAAACATGCCGCCAAACGCGATGAACGCACCGGCGAGAATGCCAAGCGTCAAGGTTTGCACGAAATTGAGCTTGCATTTCTTTATGCCAACCCTCTCAACAAGCAGCGCGATCTGAGCAGGCGGCACGACCTCAAGTGGCTTCACTGATCCCTCAACGCAATTTTTGGATTCCTGAACAGCAGCATTCATGCGCCTTCTCCATTTACGGGTTGAATTCTGCCGCCTGCCCAAGCGCGAAGGGTACGGTGAGCGACTAGACGCAGGGCCTTGAAAACCGCTTCTCACACTGGCAACCAAAAGACGTCACAGTCCTGGGGACACAAGCAGCTCAGCGCTAAGGGGCATCGCCATCCCGATTGAGAAGTTTCGACGACAATGGAGGCAAACGATCACCGCGACGGCGCGTCAACTAATCCGTGTGTCGTTGCGACTAAATTGGCGAACCTGCATAAGCACCACTTGCCCCTAGACACAAACACCATGCGGTTGGGCCGCATCTCCATGCGCATCAGGAATGCACGATGCTTAAAGGCAATTGCTGCATGAGTTGATGGAGGCTTGGACGGTCTCCCTCATTGAAAACAGTCATTCCTTGCGCCGATTTCCGCCGATCAGGTTCAGAAGATCTACAGGTATGGGGAACACTATTGTCGAACTCTTTTCGCCGGCAATGTTGGCCAGGGTGCCCAAGTATCGCAGCTGCATCAATTCAGGGTGTTGCGAAAGTTTTTCACCAGCTTGAACGAGTTTCTCGGCCGCCTGGGATTCCCCCTCGGCATCGATTATCTTCGCACGTCGAAGGCGCTCAGCCTCTGCCTGTTTGGCGATCGCGCGGACCATCTGCTCATCAAGGTCGATGTGCTTCAACTCGACATTCGAGACCTTGATTCCCCATGCATCTGTCTGTTTGTCCAGTATCGACTGGACATCACTGTTGAGCTGCTCACGCTCGGCCAGCATTTGGTCGAGTTCGTGCTGCCCGACAACTGACCGGAGTGTCGTTTGCGCCAGTTCACTCGTTGCCTGATTGAAATCCTCGACTTGGATGATAGCTTTCTCAGGATCGATCACACGATAGTAGACAACGGCATTGACCTTCACCGATACGTTGTCCCGCGAGATGACATCCTGTGGTGGCACATCGAATACGCGCGTCCTGAGGTCGATCCGTTCCATTTGTTGCACAACGGGAATGATCAGGATTAGACCCGGTCCCTTGACGCCGGCAAAGCGGCCAAGCGTAAAGACTATGCCGCGCTCATACTCCCGCAGGATGCGAATGGCAGAGGCGAGTATGAACAGAATAAATCCAATCGGGACAAGCAGCGAAAGGATGGTGGGGGAAATCATGGTCGTGTCCCTTATTGTCTATCAACGATTAGCGTCAGTCCGTCACGCCCCGTGACTTTGACTTTCGCGCCTTTGACCAGCGTCGTGTCTGCACGTGCAGCCCAATCTTCACCGTGAACGTGGACCTTGCCGGTACCTGCGTTCCAGTTGATGACCTCGCCCTCAAGACCGATTAGTTGTTCGCTGCCCGTGATCACTCGGCTTTGCCGCGCGCGCACGATAAACCCTAGTAGACCAATAAAAATCAATGCACTCGTCATGGCGGTTGCGATGATAAGCGGCCAAGCGATCGATAGGTCTATGTCGGTTCCGGAGGGATCGAAAAGGAAGATGGCGCCAGCGACGAAGGCCGCGATACCACCGAGGCCGAGAATGCCAAATCCCGGCGCAAAGGCTTCCGCCGCCATTAGCGCAATGCCGAGGACAAGAAGTGCCAGACCGGCAAAACTAATCGGCAAGGCTGAAAGCGCCGTCAAGGCGACAATCAGGCTTATGCCGCCGATAACGCCAGGGCCCGTCAGGCCCGGGCTCCAAAACTCGAAGATGATCCCATACACGCCGATAAGAAGAAGAATGAAAGCGATGTTAGGGTCAGTTATCGTGGACAGAAACTCTGCTTTCCAATTCGGTTCAATAACTTTGATCTCCGCATCCCGAATGTCGAGCAAATGTTCACCCTCATCGGTGCTGACTCGTCTGGCATGCAGCTTAGCCAGAAGATCGCGAACGTCGGTTGCGATGAAGTCAATGACGCCTTCCTTCATGGCTTCTTTAGAAGTCAGCGTTGCAGCGTCGCGAACGAACTTGTCCGCCCATTGCTCACTGCGACCTCGCAACTGCGCGAGGCTCCTGAGATAGGCGACGGCGTCGTTGATCATTTTGTCTTTGGCGGCGACCTTCTCTGCAGCGCTCTTCGGCTGCTTGGAGCCGTCTGGCTTTGGTGTTTGCGGTATGCCAGGCAGTTGCATTTGGATCGGCGTGGCAGCACCGATGTGGGTGCCGGGCGCCATGGCAACGAAGTGGGCTGCATACGCGATATACGTACCCGCACTGGCAGCTCTTGCACCACTCGGAGAAACGAAGACTGCGGTCGGAATTGGAGACGCCAGGATAGACTTGATGATGTCGCGTGTTGCCGAAACTAATCCCCCCGGCGTGTCGACCTTTAAGACGACGAGTTGTGCTTTTTCTTCGCGAGCAAAGGTCAGCGCATCATTGATGTAGTAACCGGTACCAACACCGATCGCACCCTTGACCTCTGCGATAACGACCGGCCCATGTTGAGAGCGAACCGGAAAAGCCGTGCTGGAGATGATCATCCCGACCATCAGAGCAAGCGCGATAACACGGGGAAATTGACCGATCAAACTCGATTTGCTGGAATGCCTCACCGTCGCCTCCAATCACCAGTTCATCAGGCATTTGGAAAGACAGTGGCGCATTGATGCGGATCAAACTGCTGCAGGAAAGTCGCTTGCGGGAGATCAATACAGACGGGCCAAGATCATAAGCGGCTCAGGCTGAGTACGTGAGAATGCGAGGTTGCTTCGTTGACAATGCCCGCCAGCATCTCGCACACGGAACCGCCCCAGTTCCGCCAGACGCTGCAGCATTTGGCCTGTCAGCGACATCGGACCATGACTCAGATCAAAGCAAGGCCGCGTATCGTCGGCTCTACTGCAGATCATGGTTCTCCAGAGTAATGACTGGAATAATCAGGTCCGAATAGCCGCCTTAAAGTCCAGACAAGGACCACACCCGTGTTTGAGCATCTTCTCGTTGCCGTTGATGGGTCGGAGCACTCGCGGCGTGCCGTCGAAGCCGCAACCGTGTTGGCTGAAAAACTTGGGTCGAGGTTGACCATCTTGCATGTCGTGGCACACGCCGCAGGCAATCGAATCCCTGACGATCTCAAGGAGTTCGCACGCGTCGAGCACCTTCAGGCCAATGAAGTACAGCTTCTAGAGACTGTTGGAAACGCGATCGTTGACCGCGCAAAGCAGGAAGCCATCTCGAACGGCGTCGGGACGGTAGATACCGTCCTTCTTCGCGGAGATGCCGCAACAAAGATAATACAATTCGCGGCTGAGAACGATGTCGACACCGTGGTCATGGGCCGTCGTGGGCTCGGCGATTTCGCTGGCTTGCTACTCGGTTCAGTCTCCCACAAGGTCGCACAGCGAGCTGAACTGAGCTGTCTGACAGTCGGCGCATAGGACTTTTCCTAGTGCATGAAACCATGTCGAACCAAGTATGGAGGACCCGCCAGTTCACTGACTGTTTGTCTCGAGGTCTTCCATTCTAAGCGCCAGCACTGGTTGTGAGCACGGACGATCAACAGCGGGGAAACACATTCGCCGGACATGCACGGACGTTCAAAATTGCCACAACGCCCCGTACTGTGGCCCCCCGCCTTTCAGGAGTAGACAATGTACAGCAAGATCCTCGTCGCAACAGATGGCTCGGAGCTGGCAACCCAAGCCGTGAAAACCGGCATCCAGCTCGCAAGTGAGCTGAAGGCCGGCCTGACGCTCGTTTCGGTGACAGAACCTCTTCCTCCAATTGATGCGGCGGCTCAAGCTGAGATTGGCGTGAAGGATCCATTTGGCAAATACGAGCAACTCGCAGAGCAGGGTGCTCTGCAATTGCTTGCTGCGGCTGAGCAGTTGGCAAGCGAGGCCGGGGTTGCTTGCGAAACGATCCACGTCAAGGACAGCTATCCAGCGATCAGCATCGTGCAGACGGCTGAGAAGAGTGGGGCTGATCTGATCGTCATGGCATCGCACGGTCGCCGAGGGCTCACAAAGCTGCTTCTCGGGAGTGTCACCAACGAAGTACTCGTTAAGAGCAAGGTTCCAGTCCTGGTCTGCCGGTAGAGGATGGGACTCTGAAGAAAGCGCAGTATCGGTCGCAATCAATTGCTGGCCTCGCAGTATCAGGCGTTGGTCGTCACG
This sequence comes from uncultured Alphaproteobacteria bacterium, assembly GCA_963696075.1. Lineage (GTDB taxonomy): Bacteria > Pseudomonadota > Alphaproteobacteria > Rhizobiales > Hyphomicrobiaceae > CAJQQK01. The sequence goes on from CAVOJD010000021.1 coordinate 42,666, forward strand.
ATCTCTGAGACACCAGGACACTCTGCCCAATGGAAGTGTCTGAATGGACTGCCCCGTGTTTGTTTGAGGCTCCAACCCTCGTGAGACTAGTGTCAGCGCGATTTGGCCCATTGCGTGCCGTAGGGAGCCGCAGCATGGCTCAAGTGAACACCGGCAATCGTCGGATCGATAAGTAGATTTGCCGAAAGCGCTTCTTGGCACAACGCATTCCGAGTTAGCTATTGCTTGCTTGAGTTCGCTTAGCAGTTTGCCTCTGCGAGCTGGTCGAGCCAGATAAGGAAACGGTACACACCTTCGGTATCATTGAGGGTGAAGTCGGCAAGGGTTGGCCGATCATCACCTCTGACGGCAATCGAAATGCCGTCGGAAGCCAGTGCAGAGAAGGCATCCTCGTCGGTTAGATCGTCGCCCACATAGATTGGCAGCCGGTCATCTTGTCCAAGGCGAGTCTCGGAAAGAAGCCAGGAAATTGCACGGCCTTTGTCCCAGTTGGCACGCGGCTGGATTTGAAGAACCTTCTTGCCGCGACTCTTGCGGAGCCTGTCACAGCGATTGACGATGCGATCGACGGCGTCCTCAAGACGCGGGACGCTGGATGGGGCGACCTGCCGGTAGTGGACGGCGATCGCAAATGTTTTGCGCTCGATCGCAGCGCCCTTGATCCCCTCGATCGCAGCACGCACTTCTTTTTCGGCCTTACTGATCGGTACGATGAAGTCCTCTGCTTCGTCAGGCCGTTTTGCGAGACCGTCCGGGCCTGCAATGTCGAAGCCGTGGCTGCCAGCATAAATGACATTGTCGACGCCGACACGGTGGCGCACGTCGTCAAGATCGCGTCCGCTGATGATGGCGAGGGGGCAGTGCTCAGCTAAAGCGCGGATCGTGTCTGCCATGCCGTCGGGCATGACCGCCTTACGGTAGTCGGTGACGATAGGCGAGAGAGTCCCGTCGTAGTCGAGGAATAACGACAGGCGGCGGCCTGAGATCCTGATCTTTAGCGCCGGTTCACGCTCCCAAACGAGGGGCAGTCGGGGAAGGGTGCGCAAGCCAGTGCGGTCAGGCAGCATGAGGCGACGAAGATTGCAGGTGACGAGATCTGCGCCATTCGCGCGGAGTGCGGCGTGCTGGTCGTTGGCGCCGTCGCGCTGGCGGTTGAGGCCGATGACGAGACGAAAGTGCCCGCGGGCGCCAGCGCTGACCCCGGCGACGGCATCCTCGATGACGAGGGTTTCCGCCGGCGTGACGCCGAGGCGTCTGGCTGTTTCGATCAGCTGGGCTGGGTCTGGTTTGGGCGCTAGGCCGAGTTTGGCTGCCTCTTGCCCGTCGACGATGACATCGAAGAGATCGGTCAAGCCAGCGCTTTCGAGCACAGCGTAGGCGTTGCGACTGGACGAGAACACGGCGACCAGGAGACCGGACTTGCGCAGGCAGGCAATCAGGTCGGCCGCGTCGTCGAAGACGGGTGGGGTGTTCTGCCTGAGCCAGGCCAGGAAGCGGCTGAGCTTCAGATTGGCGAGGCCGTTGACGCTGTCCGACGACGGTGCGTTGGCGTCGCCTTCGGGCAATGTGATGCCGCGCGAACCGAGGAACCGGCGTACGCCGTCGTGGCGGGGAATGCCGTCTACGGTCTCAAGGTAGTCGCGATGCGTGAAGGGGCGCGCGGCGGGATAGTGTTGGGCGAGGAAGTGGCGAACACCGGCTTTCCAGGCCGCGAAATGCGCCTGG
>CAVOJD010000022.1:0-32360 GCA_963696075.1 uncultured Alphaproteobacteria bacterium
CCGAGAGTGCCGCTCGTGACCCAATCGACCCCGTGGGGCCGATGCTTCGACACCACCGACCGCGTGACGTTGATACTTCGGGTCGCGACCATGATCTTTGCCGTCGCTATGTCGGCGTATCACATGGTCGTTGCGTACGTCGGCACGCCGATGGCCGACTTTCACTATCCCGTCCATGTGGCTTTCGCACTGGTTGTCCTGTTTCTCGGGAGCGCTTCCAACACACGTGAGCGACACCGCGGCCAACGCGGTGCGCTGCTTCTTGCGTGGGATCTCGGCATGGTCGGGATCTCGGCGGCGGCCTGCGCCTACCTGTTTTTGTGGCCACATTACCCCGGCAACCGGTTCATCTACGTGCAGGAGATGACGACGGTCGAGATCATCCTCGGCTCCGGGCTGATCATCGCGCTATTGGACGCTGCGCGGCGCACGGTTGGGTGGGTGCTGGTCGCGGTCCTGGTGGTGTTCATTGCCTATGCGGTGCTCGGCAATCATCTTCCCGGCGCGCTCAACCACAACGGTTTCACGCTCGACCGCGTCCTGGAACAATCCTACCTCACGCAGGACGGCATCTGGAACCAACCCATCGCGGTGACCGCCAACTACATCTTCCTGTTCGTCCTGCTCGGCAGCCTGCTGCTCGCGTCGGGGGCTGGTACATTCTTTACAGAGCTTGCCAGCTCGATGACCCGCCGGGCGGTTGGCGGGCCGGCCAAGACCGCCGTCGTGGCAAGCACCTTCATGGGCATGCTTTCAGGCAGTTCACCCGCCAACGTCGTGACGACCGGCTCCTTTACGATTCCGGCGATGAGAAAGGCTGGCTACCGGCCCGAATTCGCGGCAGGCGTCGAGGCGACGGCCTCGACCGGCGGCCAGCTCACGCCACCGATCATGGGCGCCGCGGCATTCCTGATGGTCGAGTTTGCGAATATTCCCTATACCGAAGTCATGCGCGTGGCGATTGTCCCCGCCATCCTCTACTTCATTGCGATCTATTCGATGGTGCATCTCGAGGCGCACCGTCTGGGGCTCGCCGCGGCAGCAGACGATGACGGCGCGTCGGTGTTTTCGATCCTGCGCCGGCGCGGCTACCTGCTGATCTCGCTCGTCGTCATGATAGTCTTGTTGTGGCGGGGCTATACGCCGACGGCCGCGGGCTTCTGGGCGGTCGTGTCGCTGGCCGGCCTGATCCTCGTGTTTGATGGGGAGGCGCGCCGCCGCTACCTGCCGATCATCATCGAGGCGATGGACCACGCACCTCGCCTGATCGCCCCCATTACGGTGGCGTGCGCCATTGGCGGCATCATCGCCGGGATCATAATCATGACCGGCCTCGGCGTGCGCATGGCCGAGATCATCCTGATCGTGTCAGGTGGCAGCACGCTGGTCGCGCTTATTCTGACGATGATGGTCGCGGTGGTGATGGGCATGGGGATGCCAACATCTTCCGCCTATATCGTGCTCGCGGTATTGCTTGCGCCGGGACTGATCGAGATGGGGGTGTCTGAGATCGCGGCCCACCTGTTCATCATCTATTGCGCCGCGAAGTCGTCGATCACGCCGCCCGTGGCCGTTGCCTCCTATGCCGCCGCCGCGATCGCGGGCACCAATCCCTGGAAGACCAGCCTCGTCGCCTTCAAGCTCGGGATCTCGGCTTTCCTCATTCCCTACATGTTCGTCTACGGTCCGCCGCTTCTGACCTACGGCGGGGTGTTCGAAGTGATATGGGCCTGCGTGACTGCTTCGGTGGGCATCTTCGCCCTCTCCGTCGCGGTGATCGGCTGGCTGCGCCAACCACTGGGACTCCTCGTCCGGATACTCTTCCTTATTTGTTCACTCACGCTGATTTACGCCTCGTGGACGACCGACCTGATCGGCCTTGCGCTGTTCGCGACTGGACTTGGCATCATCGAGCTTCGCCGGCGGACGGCGATCGCCTGATCATAAGCACATCATCTTTTTGCGGCCAGGAGCGCTGGCTCACTCCGTTTCCCGATTGTTCGCCAAATGACTGGTCCGGGTCATAACTCCCCGTCAGGCTGTCATGTGAGCTCGGATCGGTCCGCCCAGAGAGCGGTCGTCAATCCAGAATTCGTGTGCGGCGCAACAATTCGACCTTCAATTCCGATGCGCTTGCGTGCTTCAGAAAGCACGCCTCATCTGACCATCCGGGTTGGTCATATTCCGGACTTGGCCCTTTTGACCATAAGACGCCTTCTGACGATTGAGTCCGGTGCTGGAGGGCAAGCCGTCACGGGCTCGGCGCTACTTGATGCTCCTGTGGTCGCGGGCGAGCCGGGCCGCGCCACACCGTTCAGCAAAGTCACTTTTCATGCTGCCCCTCGATCCACACGATTTCCGAACGTCCCGAGCCGCACGCCCGCAACCGATGGATTTAGCCCCCGGCCGACATCTACGCCCGCATCGCGTGCCATCTTCGGCATCGCCCGATGAAAAAACTGCTCGCAGACTGCCTGTCGACCTTCATGCTCGCACCACACCAGATAGGCCGCCCGCATGTCGCCGATCGTCACCTTACTGCGAGAGCCAGCCGGCTTAATTGTTGCTACGGCCCACGCGTCGATCTCTTCGAGCGCGGCGCGCGGATCCGGTGGCGGCAATAGCTTTTGCGGCCGTTTGTGACGCGTTACGTCATTTGCCGGCTCGGCACTGGCGAGGCGCGTTACACGAGCATCCGCGCGTACAGCCTCGGTCTGCGTTACATCCTTATCTCGACCCGAACCGGGGCGCCCTGCGCAATGCAGCATAGCAAGACCGAGCGTTAGCATCCCAAAGGACATCGCGCCGGCGTAGCCGAGATCGAGGTAACGCGCCGGCAAATCGAGCCAACGAGCCAGCACAGACGGGGCCGGGGGTATTTTAGCGGCAGCCAGTGCAGCCTCGGCGACTTTGAGGTTGGCTCGAGCAGCAGCAACGCGCTCGTCCTGCCCACTCCGTGCAGCCTGGATCTCGACGGCGGCCGCGTCCACCTGGGCCTGCAAGAGCTTCCGGCAGTTGCTCGCGCACCCGCGCTCGGCCGATTTCTCCGCGACCGTCACCGCAAACTGCTGCTCGCGCTCGATTGCAGCCGTCAGGCGCGCCGTTGGGCGCTCGGCCTCTGTAACGCGCTCGCGGGTGCGCTTTACATGCCGCGCGAGCACCGCGCGCCGCTCCGCCGCGTTGCGTGCCGGCGCCTGCTGCGCCTCACGTGAGACCGCGAGGCGCTCCGCCGTGCGTTGCAGATTGCCCGCCTCCGCGACAATGGCCCCAACGAGCATGAGCACGGCCAGCCCTCTGGCACCGTCGCGCCACGCGACGCCGCTGAGCAGGGCCGCTGCCGCCGCGCCGACTCCCAGCGCCATCAAGAGGCGAGCTTCGAGCGTGTTGTATCCACCAGCATACTCGACGGCGGCGTCAGTCATCGCCGCGAAGATGCCCAACCCAACGGCACCTGCAATCACCCGCGCAACGATCATCGACTTATTCCCCCTTGGTCAGTCCCTTGCGCTCCGCGTATTCCCTGACGGCTGTCTCAATCAGTTCGGCGAATGACATATCCATCGCCTTCGCCCACGTGCCCATCTGCGCGTGCATTGTTTTCGTCGTGCGAAAGTTGACCGGCTTGTCTTTCGGTTCGCGCGCCGACCGCTCCTTGGCGCGCTGGCGCTGCTTGGCCGTGCGCGTTGAGGCCCGCTCACGTTTCTTGCGATCATCCCGCCTGTCGCGACCGAAGCCCCCGCCTTTGACGAACGCGAGCCCACTCGTGTCGATGTCGAGATCATCGGTCATGTGGCGGCCTCTCGACTGGCCTTCGCGCGGCGCAGCACCTCGTTGTAAAGCGCCCGAATTTCCTCGGCGGCCTCCGACCATTTCTGACCGGTGAAATCCAGCACGCCTCGGCCCGCATTACACGCTTCAACATAGGGCGCGCGGTGGCGGATGGGATCTGGATATACCGGCTCGCCGATGCCTTCGAGAGTTCGAATGAGATCGGCTGCCGCCTTATCACGAGTCGATCTCGCCTCATTCACGACCAGCAAGTAGGCCACCCCTAGATCGCGGCATGCACTCACGGTGTAGGACGTAGCTCGAGCATCTTGATCGGACGCGCGAAGCGGTATGACAACCAAATCGCTGGCCTGCACGGCCGCCTCCGTCAACTCGACCGCGTTGGGTGCGCCATCAAAGAAAATCACCTCATAACCGGCCATCGCGAGTTTCTCGACCGCTTCCGCCGGGTCGATTTCGCCTACCATCACGTCGGGACACTGCTGTCGGCGAAGCCCGGACCAACGGCCGGAGCCTTCGTTTGGATCAAGATCGGCAATCGCCGTCAGATTGACGCCTTCCGCGCAGGCGCAGGTGGCGAGATTGGTGGTCATCATCGTCTTGCCGACGCCACCCTTCTGGTTGAGCACGCCGATAACCAGTGGACCAGCCATGTGAAGCCTCGTGGAATGCGATAGCCTTGGGACTCTACGCCATATATATGTAAAGCGTCAATAAAATACGCATTACATATTATCAGTGCGTTACAATCTTTATCTGCGTTACAATTTTGGCCATGCGTTACATTATCGAGGCGCGCTCTAGCGTTCCATTGCTAACGAATATCGCCTTGACCCAATGCCGCGACGAAATGCGACCGTCACTTCCCATCTCGCGCGGCAGCCTTGACTTCAGCCTCAATGGCGTCGAGAAGCGCTCGAACCCAGCTTTCGCGGATATTGCGAGCAATGAAGACCATGCGGGTTCGCCGGTCCGCCGATGGCCATGCTGGCAGCCAGGCGGGCGGATGAAATACGTGCTGGACGCCATGGATGACCGCTGGATGCTCGCGGTCTTCGCAAACCTGAACGAGGCCTTTGAGGCGAAGCAGGTCGGCGCCGCAATGGTCGGCGAGAGCCTCCAAAAATAGCGACAGGGTCACGGCATCCAGCGGTGCGTCACGCCGTAGCACGAAGGTGTGTATTGCATCGTCCGCATGATGGTCTGCGCGGCGATGATGTTGATCATCGCCGTCGCTCACTGGGCTGGGCGAGAGCAGTCTCTCGATGGTGTTGCGCAACACGGCACCGTCCGCTCTCTCTTCGGCGAAGAGTAGCGCCGGAGGGACACGGCCACAGTCGCTGGTGGAGATATTACCGGCTGCCCTGGCGGCATGCAGAAATCGGTCGAGATCTTCCGGGATGCCGCCGCTCAGATCCGTCTTCGAGATGACGACGTGGTCCGCGACGGCAAGTTGGTGGCGGGCTTCCAGGTGGTTGGCAAGCGAGTTGCCACCAGTCACCGCGTCGACGACAGTCAGGACCCGCGCCAGGGGAAAGTGCGCTGCGGCGGTTTCATCCATCATCAGGCTTTGCAGAACCGGTGCGGGATCCGCTAGGCCGCTTGTTTCGACCACGACACGGGCAAATGGCGGCACAGTTCCTCGGCGCCGCCGCTCCAGCAGGTCGTGAAGCGTGCGCAGGAGATCGTCCTGCATCTTGCAGCACAGACACCCCGTCTGGAGAGTCACCGTTGTCTCGTCGCTGGTTTCGATCAGGTCGTGATCGAGGCCGATCTCGCCAAATTCGTTGATGATCACGGCTGTGTCAGCAAATGCTGGATGCCGCAACAGGTGGGAAAGCATCGTGGTCTTGCCACTGCCAAGGAACCCGGTAATGACGGATACCGGCATCATGGCGCGAGGACTGGCAGTGGAGCGAGGCGCAGGCGAGCCGGCTGGTAATCGGCCGCAACCGCCTGCCGCACGATGCGCAGAACGCCGACGACGGATGCCGCCGTGCGTGTGCGGCCGCCGACCTCGACAACCCATCGAACTGGCATTGACGGTGGCGCGCGGCGAATGCCGATCGCGACGTGCGAAATATCGCCATTCAATCGAATCACCTCCGTCCCGTCGACGCGAACCGACAGATCAGCCGGGCACTGCCAAGCCACAAGAACTCTCCTCGAGAAGGAGCGCCAGACAGACGATGGTATCGGGTCCGGTCATAGTTGGGGGCCGGCCAGGATGTCCGATGGTATCTTGCGCTTCAGGTGCTGTCCGTCCGACGGCAAGCCTTTCAGCTCACCGTTCTCGACCATGATCTTGCCGCGCAGAATGGTGGTGATAGGCCAAGCATAGATGTCATGGCCTTCCCACGGCGTATAGTCAGTTTCGTGCAATTGGCTCGCGGTGACCTTACCGCGTCGCGCCGGGTCCATGATTGTGATGTCGGCATCCGAGCCGGCTGCGATGGCGCCCTTGCGGGGGAAGAGCCCCATGACCTTCGCCGCATTTGTCGAGACAAGATCGACGTACTGTTGGAGCGAGTAGCCGCGACGCTCTACCATCTCAGTGTACATGACGCCGAGACGCGGCTCCACGCCAGAGTTGCCGCCGGTGGTGTTGTCGATCCTGTCGCCGAGCGTCTTTTCCTTGAGCGTGCAGCACAATTCGTCAGTTGCAACGCAATTGATAGCACCGGTCAGCGTGCCGTCCCATAGCGCCTTCTGGTCCTCGTCCGACTTCAGTGACGGATAAGTATGATATATTTGGCCGTTCGGACGCTTGTAGTCCTCAGCGGTGTAGAGCATGTATTGGTGCAACGTCTCGCCGTAGATCGGCAGGCCCTTCGCACGGGCGTCTGCGATCGCCTGGACGCCGGTCGCGGCACTTACGTGCATCATGTAGAGCGCGGTTCCTGGCACGTTTTCCGCGAGCCGAAGTACGCGGCGAAAGCTCAAGTCCTCAGAAAGCGCGTTGTGGGCTTCTGCGAGATGCTCGAAGCCGACCCGGCCCTCGCGGATCAGCTTGTCGTACATGTGCATGACGATGTCATTGTCTTCGGCATGAATGACGCCCAGCCCCCCCTCGCGGGCGAGCACCTGGAAAGCCTCCCAAATGTCACCGAAATCGATCATCCGCCCGTTGCGGCCGGGCAGTATATTGGTCGTAAAGATCTTGAGGGTCGGGTGGCCGGCCTGGATGGCTTCGGCAAGCTGTCCAGCGAAGGTGTGCGGCGGCTCGCTGTGGAGCATGATGTGATAGGCCCAGTCGCAGTAGCTGCGGCCGACGAAATCCTTGTCTCGAGCTTCGATCGCCTCGAGCGCGGTTTGGTCATCGCGCCAGTAGGCGAAATCAATCAGCGTGGTGGTGCCCCCATGAAGCGCCGCCCTGCCGACCTGATCGGGTCCCGCGGTGATCATCATGGTCCCGTCGGGCTTCATCCAGGGGTGATGCATGTGGACGTGTGGATCGATACCGCCCGGCACGACGATCATTGCGCTCGCGTCGATGACGCGCCCGGCAGCGTCGTGGGACAGGGCGCCAGGTGCCGCCACCGCGGCGATCGTCTCGCCCTTCACGGCGATGTCGAACGTTCCGGTTGCGTATGGCGTAACGACCGTGCCGCCCTCGATTATGAGATCAAACATGCTGTCCCTTGAACCTTTCAGAGCGATGACCTCCACAACTTGCATCAGGCCTGGTAAGCCCGCAACTCGGACAGTGATAGCGCCTGCCGCGGCGGGATAGCGTGATTTCAGTTTCGCGGCGCGCAGGCACGTATCGCGGTCTCGAACGCTTGCTTGGCTGCCGGACCACGGGCAAAAGGCGAAATGATAGGAAGGTCGACACCGGACTGGCGGTAGCGATCGAGCCGTTCGAGGCAATATTCCGATGTGCCGGCGATGCTCGTTTCATCAATCATGGCGTCGCTCACGGCACGTATTGCTGCCTCTCGGTCGCCAGCCTTCCAGGCGCGGGCAATATCTTGCGCTTCACCTTCGAAACCCTGATTGGCCATTAACTGATTGTACCTCGGGAAGAAGCCAGCATAGAGCGCCAGTCCGGGCCGGATCTGGTCTCGGGCTTCCGCCATCGTGTCGGCGACGGCGGTAGGCAGCAGCGTTGCGACAGTGACGTCCGAGACGTCGCGGCCCGCCCTCGCGGCTCCCTCCGCAATATGGGTGCGCGCCGTCGCCGCCGTCTCGAGCGTGCTGCGCGTCAGGATGATGCCGTCCGCAATCTCGCCCGAGAGCGCCGTCATCTTGGGAAATACAGCAGCAATGTAGATCGGGACCTGGGGACGATACGGTGTGAACCAGAGGTCGAATTTCTCGATGGTGAAAGTCTCGCCCTCATATTGAAGGTTGCCTGTTCGAACGAGCTGACGGACGGCTTCCACGGTCTCGCGCACCCGCGTCAGGGGCTTGGCGTAGGCGACGCCGTGCTCGGGCATGACTTGCACCTTGTGGCTGGAACCGACACCAAGAATGAAGCGGCCCTTGGAAAGTTCATCGACCGTCATGGCCGCCATGGCGATGGTTGGTACCGTGCGCACGAACACACTGGTGATGTCCGTGCCAAGCATGATCCGCTCGGTCGAGACTGCGCAGGCAGAGAGAACGGCGAATTGATCTCCGCCGTGGCCCTCTGCCACCCAGGCGGATTCGTAGCCGAGTTGTTCCGCGAGTTTGACACAAGCCACAATCTCGCTCGCATTTGGACCGCCGGAAAAGCCAATACCGATGCGTTGCTTCATAACATGCCTCATGGCGCGACGGGCCGTTTTGGAGCTGGGTAGCGCGGCGCTCTCCATGAACTCGCCAACCGGATCGGCCCCATACCAAATCCGCACAGGCAGATCGGTTCCCTTCGAGGGGAACATGTCTGGCCTGCACCGACAAGCATTTGATCGGTCGAGCGGCGCATATCGCGTGAGAGCGTCCGAGGTAAGTGAACTTCCAGCCAGGTCAGAAACTGTCGCACCGTTTCGCTGACTAACGCGCGGTCTAGCAGCCCCCGCCCTGTCGATGGCTCTCGCATGGTGATCGACTTGGGACTCAAGGAGCAGGGAGAAGCGGCGTGACGGATGTCGTCATGATGGTCAGTCAGCGCCGGAAGACGGCCGACCCACAGGGTTTCCACGCAGACGACCTGGAAGAGGCCCTCGCGGTGCTCCGCGACAAGCTCCGCCAAGTTGTTACAGCCCCAACGACGACCGACTGCATCAGCTCAGCCGGACCCGCCGTTTTGGCCATCAAGCACAGCCTCGAACCGCTGGCGCGGATTGCCCCCAGATTGCCCCCAAGGGTCAATGTTGCCCACCAACCATCTGTCTAACTTATTGATTTCATTGGCGCACCGGGGAAGATTCGAACTCCCGACCCCCAGATTCGTAGTAAGCAGATCTAGCATATCTCTTCATAACGCATCATCACATCAACCCACCCACTTCCCCACCAGCGCATTGGAAAACATATATTTTCCTCTATCACACCATAACGTATCCTTGCTATCCATAACACGTCCTTCGCGTTACCTATGTGTTACCTAAATGGCCCGCAAGAAACTCACAGCCGCCGGCATCGACAAGTTGCAGGCACCCCAAACCGGACAGGTCGAGATCTTCGACGAACTGCTGCCGGGGTTCGGCGTGCGACTGTCGTCTTCCGGCACGAAGGCTTGGTTCGTCATGACGCGGGTGAACGGGAAACTGATCCGGGTCACGTTGGGCCGGCACCCCGCGATGAGCCTCGGAGAGGCGCGGAAACATGCCCGTGAGATTTTGCGGCTCGCGGCGGAAGGTATCGACCCGCGCCGCATCGAACAGGAGAAGAAGGACAAGGCTCGGCAGGATGAGGCGAACACCTTTGGTTGCCTTGCCGAGCGCTTTATGGAGCAGCACGTCGAAAGGAACCTGCGCCCGACCACGGCGCGGGAATACCGACGCATCCTCTTCGGAGTTGACACGCGCGGCTGGCGCAACCGATCGGTCACCTCCATCCAGAAGCGCGACGTTCTCGATCTTCTCGACACGATCGAGCAACGTGGCTCCGTGTCGGCAGCGCGGCTGTCGCTGGCGTACCTCCGAAAGTTCTTCAACTGGTGCGTTGATCGCGAGATCATCGACACGTCGCCTGCGGTGAGGATTCGGCCCGGCGGCAAGCTGCCGTCGCGTGAACGTGTCCTTTCGGCGGACGAACTGCGCTTCGTCGCGAAAGCATTTGAGGAAGACGACAGCGTCTTCGGTCCACTGTTCCAGATCTTGCTGCTCACCGGCCAACGCCGAAACGAGGTCGCGCGCATGACGTGGGACGAATTGCGCGACCTCGACGGTGAGGCCCCGGTTTGGCAGATACCGAGTAGCCGAACGAAAAATCATAGGCCGCATCTGGTTCCGATGACGCCGGCTGTCGTCACGATCCTCAAGTCGCATGCCGCGCGTCGGGCCATACGTCTTCACGACGACCGGCGACACGCCAGTCTCCGGGTTCAGCAAGGCCAAGGCGCGTGTCGATCAGCGGATCGCATCGCAGATCGCCGTGGCCGGCGGCCAGCATTTGCCGCCCTGGGTCCTTCATGATCTTCGTCGCACGATGATCACGGTGATGAACGAAAATCTCGGCATCCAGCCTCATGTTGTCGAAGCGGTGGTCAACCACGTCAATGGCGTCGCGAAAGCCGGCGTGGCCGGTGTCTACAATCGGGCGCTCTATCTGGATGACCGGCGCTTGGCACTCGAAAAATGGAACTCCACATATCGGGACGGTGACGCAGGCTTGACTTGGTCCGCCTCCGGCGGGCTCTTCAAACAGGAACGCGACGATGGGCAAGACATCATTCACCGAAACCGAAGAATATCGGGCGCTGATCTCCAAGCTGACTGAAGCCGCCACCAGATTCCGTTCCGGCGATGATCCCGCTGAAAAGCGTTTGGCAATAGCCGACATTATCATCGCCGTTATGGAGTTGGTCCGGTCTGACCCAGACGACGCCGACGTCGGCGTTCTGGCCCCACTACATGATCTGCTCGGTGCCCTTGGCGATTTGAATGACGGCGTTCAGCCGCGTCTGCTCAGGAAGAGCGACTTGAGCTCCGCTCGGCGTAAAGACAATGTCTATCAGCGCGACATGGGGGCCATGTCAGCCATGGTCGATTTGCTGGTGAACACCGGCGAAAGCGAAAAAGCAGCGGCGCGGCGGGTGGTGCGAAAGGCGAAGAAAATCGGCATCGGGCTGCCTGACCAAACCCAAAACAGCCAGACCCAGACCGTGGGAAAGCCTTCTGAACTATCGGGCGCGTTTGCGAAGCGCAAAGGAAGATGATCCGCAATTTGCCCAAGCCCTCAGCGCCTATCGGACTTGGCGCGAACTGCATCGGCCAAATCTGTGCGGAAGACAAGCTGCATCCCGATAAGGTCGCGGAGATCCTCTTCGAGATTGGGATGGCCTGAGTTGATGGGAGCAATAAGTGCAGTAGCCCCTGCTGAACTGCACTCAATCAAGGCCAGATCATGAGCCCTCATTCAACAACATGAGGGATCACATGACGCATGCCACAACAGGACGCACCCGTCCTTCGATGCGCTGATCAGCCGTCGTCAACTCCGTGACCACATCGATGTTTCGGACATGACGATCTGGCGCTGGCAACGCGCCGGCACCTTCCCCCGGCACATCACCATCAACGGTCGCAACTACTGGCGCATGAGCGACATCATGGCCTGGATTGAGCGCCAGGCCGAAGCGGTCGGCTCGACCAAGGGGGACGACTGATGAGCCCCATCAATGGTGCACGGTCTGAGGGCGAGCAAAGCGTCACCGGCCAGATGCTGGCCGCCAACCTGCCGGATCTCCACGATTTGCTGTCTGCGATCACGCCGCTGGAAATGGCATTGCTGCTCGCTGGCGCGGGCATTTCGGTGATGCCTCAGGGGGTTCCGCCGAGCGTCCTCGAAGAACTGGACTTCACCCAGCCGACCACCGACTCCGCGAAAATTTGCCAGGCGTGGGAAGCCTATCCCGAAGCGCGCGTTGTCGTTGCAGCGCAGATCGCGTCGAACCTCTACGCGGCGTGCAAGGACAAACTCGCTGCGGTTCGATCGGATAACCGTGCGAACGAAGCGAAAGCGAGTATCGGACCACATCTTGGCCATTCTGGGGGAAATGGGGGAATCGGGGGAAAGAACCTGGACGCGGGCAACCAAGACTGGGCTTCCCTCGTGCCTCTGGAAAATGCGGACCTCCCACGGCTCACGCCGGACATGCTTGGCGGCCCTCTTGGCGAGTTTGCGGCGGCACTGTCGGCCTCGACCGAGACGCCGTTTGAGTTGACGGCCTCACTGGCGCTCGGCGCGGCCTCAACGGCGGCGGCCCGGCGAATCCGTGTTCGCGTAAAGCCGGATTATTTCGAGCCCGCGAATGTATGGGTTCTCCCGTCGCTCGCTCCTGGCAACCGGAAGTCGGCGGTGGAGAAAGCCGCTGCTCGACCGCTGCGAGAATGGGAGCACGATCAGGCCGAGGCTATGAAACCCAAGATCGCCAGCGTGACCGCGGAGGCGGAAGTCTTTGAGGCACGTGCCAAGGAGAAGAAAAAGGCGGCTACGAAGGCGGACACGGACGCTGAGGCTCGCGATCTCGCCCAGCAGGCAGCGGATATTCTGAGCGCAGTGCCGGAAATTCCGAAACCACCCCAACTCTGGACCTCGGACGCCACGCCGGAGAACCTGGGGGTGCTGCTCGCAATTCATGGCGAACGCATGGCTTGGTTGTCGGCTGAGGCGGGCTTCTTCGAGATCGTTGGCGGACGTTATTCCAAGGGTGTTCCGAACCTCGATCTGATGCTGAAAGCCCATGCGGGCGACACCGAGCGCGTTGACCGGATTGGGCGACCGTCGGTCCACCTGAGCGAGCCGCTTCTCACGGTTGCCATGTCACCGCAACCGGAACTCTTGCGTGGTCTGATGGCGAAACCGGGTTTCCGGGGGCGCGGACTTCTCGGTCGGTTCTTGTACTTCCTTCCGCGGTCACCACTGGGATATCGCACGCACGAGACTGACCCAATGCCTGAGGCGGTGATCGCGGCCTACGGCGATCGCGTGCGCGCCATGCTCGATTGGCCTGAAGCCACCGACGCCAACGGTGAGCCGTGCCTGCATATCGTCAAGCTGTCGCCGGGGGCGTACGACGAGTGGCACGCCTTCCAAAAGCGCATCGAGATCATGATGCGACCGGGCGGTGACTTCGAGCACGTGACTGATTGGGTCGGCAAGGCTCCGGGTGCTGCGGTACGCGTTGCAGGTGTGCTTCATGCGGTGGACCACGCCTTCGGGCGACCCTGGGAGGTCGAAATCCCGCGCGAGACGATGGAGCGGGCGCTCGCAATCGTCTCTGTGTCCGCCGCCCATACCCTCGCCGTATTCCGGCTGATGGCAGCCGATAACGGCCTGGCGGCGGCGGAGGCGATGTGGCGTTGGATACAACGCCGCCGCGCACGCACCTTCCGGGCGCGCGATGCATGGCAGGGGCTGAAAGGTTCAGCGTTGTTCTCGAAGATGGACGACGTGACAGCGGCGCTCGAACGGCTCGCCGAGAGGGGATACATAGCTATTTGCGGCGACGGTGGCAGCGGCGGCAACAAGCCGGGACGGCCCGCGAGCCCGACCGTCATCGTGCGGCCTGAGCTTTCGGAGGGCTGGGAATGAGGGGCTGGCGTGAGATCCTCGACGCGTCACCCGCGTCCCACGACGTACCCCCATTTCCCCCACATCCCCCAGAACCCAAGGCCACGACGAATATTGGGGGAAACGGGGGGAAGGAGACCGACGAAAGGCCTTCGTCGCCAGAACCGGCTGGTGATCGTGGCGCTCTGGTTGATACTTGGACGGACGGACGGCTTCTCGGACATCCTGCTCCCAGTTCGGACGACTTCGGCGCGCGGGCTGCGATTTTAGAATTCGACGCCAAGCTTGATCGGCATGAAGCTGAGACCGTAGCGGCCCGCGAGCAAGGCTATGCGGATGCGTTCGCCTATGCCGATGCCGTTGTCGCGGAATGGCGGCGCGCAGTGGAGACCGCTCAGCCACCAATCCAAGACGCAGCACGCTGGGAAGAACAGAAACGGATCGCGATCGAGTTCCTTACCAGGCCGGTTGCCGCCGATGCCGCCCGATCGGGGTGGACGGCGAACGCGCTGTTTGGCGTCCTTCCGACAGATGCCGGACAATATCTCGCGGTTGGCGCGGTCTTCCGTCAGCCTCAAGAGGGGCTGCTGTTCGCTTTCGACAACGAGGTAGCGCTCTACCGGCACGCAGACGGTGGTTGGCATCCCCGATACATCTCTGACTTCGAGACGTCGGATGCAGTTCTACTTTGGGTAGCGGTGGGCCGATGAGATCGATTGAACATCATGGTACGATGCACGCTGTCCTCGTAGTTACCTGGAACCCCTTCCACCCTGGCCCCGTAGGCTTCGATCAGCCGGCAGCGAAGTGGCACTCACGTTGGCATGGACGAAGATGATAATTCGGCGGCAACTTGGCCATAGATGTCGCGAAGAGACGCCGGTGAATGACCGCCATTACGGAAGATAAGAGCGGCATCTACTACATCTAGTAGGTGCATCAGAGACACATACAATTCCTTTGCCATCGTCTTGAAGACTTGGAATTCTGCTGCTGTGTTCGATGATTCGGGCACAAAAAAAGTCCTCCCCGTCTAGCACACGGGGAGGACTGATCAAAAACCCGCCTTGCAGCGGCGGATGTGTGGCCACGAGACGACCATGAGTCAACGGGTGCTTCGTGTCAACTGCTGCATGGCCTAGCAACAGGCACTAGAAATATGAAAGCACGTAAGCCAAGTTACCGATTGACTTTTCATGATGCCGTTTTGGTGTGGATCAGATACTGGAATGGCGAATTCCAGAACCGCATCGCGGCTGATTTCGACGTAAACCCTGGCCGCATCAACGATGTGATCAAGGGGCGCGTCCATCTTGGCAGCGAGGATATCGCTAGGCTCCACTACAAGCGCTCAGCCTGACTAGGAAGTCACCTAGTCGATATCCTGCTGGTCGATCGTAGCATCACGGTGGCCTGACCCGTTCAGCAGGCCCACACTCCTGACGCCCCGCTGGTTGCTGATCTGGCGGGGCGTTCTTGACGCGCCCGATCAGTTGATCACCGAGCGCCAGGACGCTTCCGATCGGGCATCCGCCTTCGTCATAGCCAAGCTTGGCCTGCTCAAACGCCTGGTGCAGGAAGTGGCGGTCAGTCTTGGACATGGAACCGGCGTCGAGAATACGTCCCGTCATCGATTTCTGCCTCGCCTTCACTTCGTCCCATACATGCGGTCGCCAGCGTCGCCAAGACCGGGGACAATGTAACCGTTCTCGTCGAGACGTTCATCGACGGCGGCGGTGAAAACCCTGACGTCGGGGTGTGCTGTGGTCACGGCCTCTACACCTTCGGGCGCGGCCAACACGCATAAAAAGCGAATGTCCTGGGCACCGGCGTCTTTGAGCCGCGCGATTGCGGCGATGGCGGAGTTGCCCGTCGCAAGCATCGGATCGAGCAGGACGACCGGTCGTGCCGCGATATCCGCCGGCAGTTTCAGATAGTATTGGACCGGTTGCAGCGTGTCGTGGTCCCGGTAGAGGCCAATGTGGCCGACGCGGGCGGAGGGGACGAGTTCGAGAAGGCCGTCGAGGAGGCCCTGGCCGGCACGCAGGATTGGCACGAGCACCAGCTTCTTGCCACTGAGACACGGTGCCTCCATCGAACGCAGCGGCGTCTCGATGGACACGCGGGAAAGTTCCAAATCGCGCAGCACTTCGTAGCCGAGAAGCAGCGAAATTTCCTTCAATAACTGCCGAAAGACGTTAGACGGCGTGCGCGCGTCACGCATCAGCGACAGCTTATGGAGGACAAGTGGATGCTCGATAATTGTGATGCCCGTCATGATGATTGTTCCCCCAGGCTCTAGTCACCCCGCCGCCCGACGAGCGACACGAGCAAGATCACAAAGGCGGCCAGAAGGGCGAGCATCACGCCGTAATCGTGTGGTGTGAACGTTGGAGTAGGTGTCGGCTGTGTCCCCGTGCTCGTGCCGATGCTCGTTTGCCCGGCTGTATTCGAGCCGGTTGTCTCTTGCTGACTCAGTTCGGGTGTCTCAGCGCTCGTTCTCGCCGCACCAGTTGCTGAGGAGGGAGCCTCTGCGTTTCGTTGTGCAACCAGGATCATTTTGTTTCCCTTCGCCTGCTCGACACATCTCTGCGCGCCAGCCGTCGCCTCCGCTATCTCCTTGGAGCGGCAATTGTGCCCCAACTCTTTGGACGATGCCTGCTGTGGTCCGAAGCTGGACCTTGAGGCAATCGACAAAATCTAGCCGAGGGCTATATTAACACTGGCCCTCGGTTTATCTGCCAAAGATTTCGAATAAGGGCATACCGCTTAGTGATTTCGAAATACGCAGCTTGTAAGCATAGCCTATGGCTCCGTACGTAAAATTTATTATCCCTTTCATATTTGCCACTTTCGGCCTCGCAATATGGATGACGTGGCCAAGCTGGATCGGGCTGGCCGCGTTCATCGGGATCTTCTTGCTCGGATCAATAATTGGCACGGTCTTGTTCAAACGACTGGCAACGCCGCGCCAAATCCGAGAAGACCTGGAAGCAAGGCTTCACAACGATTAAAACTTTACAGAACCGGCAAAATCGGTTCACGCATTCGGCAGCAGCGATACCTTTGCCCATTGCCGCGCCGGCATCTGCGTCCTCGTGGGCCGGCGGGGATCCATGTCGCGATCAGCTTCTATCTTGCCCAGCGACAGCGCTGTGAGCGCGTCCTCTTAATCATCCGGGGCTTACGGTCCCCACCGGCACCCAAATGCGAAGAAATCCAGAAGCTATCGTCTGCAACAATCTCCGGGCACAGCCCAGACTGAACCGACGGAAGTGCAGTGAGTCAAGTTCGATGCCTCCACAGCAGCCGCTAGCCCTTCCATTGCCCATGCGCACCTCGTTGTGGGGTATGCTCTAGGATCATTCGGCTCACGCCGGGCCGGGTATCGTTCGCCGCCTGGATCGGTTAGCGTCGAGGCAGGGGTGCCTGGGAAACGTCGCGGGACGTCGCGGCAAATGGATAGAGAGCGCATCGTGAAAATATCCGTCGGTTGCCAGCTACGCTACAACGTCCCTGCGCCTACCTACTGCGTCTTCAAAATCGAGGCGGCGAATACGGACAGCCAGACTATCCAAAGAGAGGTCCATTGAATTGCCGTTCGGCTCGTGCGGCAACAACGACATCTTCGTCGCGCCTGTTGACAGCCAATCGATCGAGACGCGTTCTGCTTCCGCCGGGCCCCGTCGAAATCGCCTATCGAGCCGACGTCGAGGTTGATGGCACTGGCTTCGATCCAACCGCCGTCAGCGAATTCGGTTTCGGCGATCTACCGATGGACGCGCTAGAGTTCATAGGGCCAAGCCGCTACTGTCCGTCGGACACGTTCACGGAGTTCACATTCGATACGTTCGGCCACCTTGCTGGTGGGTATTCGCGGATAACGGCGATTTGCGACTGGATTGCTTCGAACATCGTTTACCAGTACGGCAGTTCCGGGCCGTCCACGGACGCCGGACAGGCGTTCCAGGCAAAGCAGGGCGTCTGTCGAGATTTTGCGCACCTTGGAATTTCACTGACCCGCGCTGCCGGCGTTCCGGCACGATACGCAAGCGTCTATGCGAATCGTCTGGTTCCCCAGGATTTCCATGCGGTTTTCGAAGCGTACTTGCAGGGTCCAAGCGGCGGACGTTGGTTCGCCTTCGATCCGACCCGAATGAGTTCACCGGACGCGACCGTGCGGATAGCCGTAGGACGCGACGCCGCCGACGTGGCATTCGCGTGGCCGCAGGGCGAGGTCGAATCTTCGCCGCCCTCGGTCTGGGCCGACGCTCAGGGCCGGTCCGACGCGACGATTACCCGACGCGCCACAACGGATTGATCCCGAATATGCCACGCCAGCTCAAGGTTCGCCACGTCACCGAATATCAATACTCGGAGCCGGTCTCGTTCGGTCAACACAGGATGATGTTTCGCCCGCGCGACAGCCACAGCCTGCGCCTCCTGCAAACGCATCTGTCGATTGCGCCGCGCGCGCAAAACGTACGCTGGATCTATGATGTGTTCGGGAACTCGGTGGCGTTTGCAGAGTTCGGCGACATGAAGTCCGACAAACTCACGTTCGTCAGCGAAATCGAAGTCCTCCACTACGAGTCCCCGCACGTCACCAGTCTTTTGCTGGCATCCGCCGAGCGCCTGCCGATTGCATACGCCCCCTCCGAAATTCCGGACCTGTCACCGACCATGGTGCAGCTTTGTTCAGACCCTGACGGGATGGTTGCGTCCTGGGCCAACGACATCGCGGCCAAGGCTGAGTACCGAACGGTCGATGTTCTGACGAGCATGATGGCGGCGATCGGTGGGTCGCTCGTCTATCAGAGCCGTTATGAGGAGGGCACGCAGGACCCAGCCGTTACGCTTCGACTTGGTACGGGCACCTGCCGCGACTTTGCGCTGCTCATGATCGAAGGCTTGCGCTCATACGGTCTGGCGGCCAGATTCGTCAGCGGCTACTTGTACAAGTCCAACCGGGTCCGGCGTCGCGGGTTCGGCGCAGCCCATGCTTGGGTTCAGGTCTATCTGCCGGGATGCGGTTGGATGGAGATGGATCCGACGAACGGCATCATGGGCAATCGTGATCTGATCCGAATAGCAGTTGCCAGAGATCACAATCAGGCTCTGCCGCTTTCGGGCAACTTTACCGGCGCACCGTCAGCGTACCTTGGCATGACAGTCACCGTAGACGTGACGGAACACGAAAACTATCCAGTGCAGCAAGAGACCTGACACCCACGCCGTATTGGGGGTCAACCATCCGAACGGATACAACGTAGACACGTGCGTGCAGCGCCTTGGGTGACGAAAAAAGACTGGCCAGCCAACTAGTAGAGCGGCTCCGGTCGAAAGAGAAGTACGAGCACGATCGCCCAGACCAGTCCCCAGAACGCCCACGTGATGTTCGGATGGTCCGCCTGCCATTGCAGGATCCGTTTGTGAAAGGTCATATACCCCCTCCTCATCAGTATTGACGCCAGGAGCAAGAGGGCAGATCGAGGATCAGCAGCTTGCTGTCAGACTTGATAGCCAGGCCGGGACCCATTGCCATCGTGTCCACTGCCGACGATCCTCACTCCGCCCTGATCAGGTTGTCCAAATAGTTCAGGATCTTTTCAATCTGCTCCGATGAGAACTGAACTTGGGGCATGTCCCGATGTGTTGAACCAATGCCTTCGGACAGTTCGAATTCCAGCCTTTCAAGGGGGTATCGGCGATAAATGTCGCGAAGCGGCGGCGCTCCCCTCACTGTGCTTTGGTCAGTCTTGTTGATCGCATGACACCTGGCGCAATACCGCGCCAAAATGGCTTGGCCTTCGAACTTGCGAACCGCCGGTCCGTTTGCGAGCGCGTCCACGGACTGGCTGCTCACGACAACCAGGCCAAGCAGTACCCACCCTGTCCACAATGTCGCTCTCAAGGAGCAGTTCCTGCCATTATGTTCCATAGCAATAATCTCGCAGGCAACGCGGCAACCCTGCCATGACCTGCGTCAATTCGGCGATCCGGTGCGGACGTCTCGGATTTGCGCTCGAAAAGGGAGCTAAGGCCATCTCGACGTCTGCCGTCTCAAGGCGACCAGTACGATCCGACGCCAAAAACGACCGGAAAGAGCATCGTTGAGATAGCAAACACGACAGCGATCGAGATAACGTCCAAGATCGCGCCAGCCCTCAGCATGTCGCTCGACCTAACCGCACCCGACCCATATACGATGGCGTTCGGCGGTGTAGCGACTGGAAGCATGAAACCAAGAGAAGCTGCCAGCGCGACGGGCACGACCAGGCTTAAAGGCTCCATGTTCAGCCCAAGGGCAGTCGCCGCAGCGATCGGCAGAAATATTGCGGCCATCGCCGTATTGCTGGCCAGTTCGCCGAGATAGACGATGACGATCATCATCAGGAGAACAAGGGCGACGGCTGGCATATCCGCAAGCTGCGTGGCCCCGTCCGCGATCCATGCTGCGAGGCCGGTCGTCTGGATCGCGTCCGCGAGCGCGAGACCCCCGCCGAACAGAAGCAACACATCCCATCGGATTTCTTTCACTTCGTTCCAAGTCAGAATTGGAGTGTCGTTCGCCAGACGCCTGGGAATCGCGAAGAGCGCAATAACCCCGGTCAGTGCGATCCCGGCATCCGACAGACCGGGCAAGTTGAGCCAATCCGCAAGGAAGGGGCGAGAGATCCATGCGGCTGCGACAAGCACGAGGACCGTCGCGACAATCCGCTGTCCGGCGGTAAGTGGCGAAAGTTCCTCCATTTCCAAGTTGGTATTGGTGATACCTGGCGGCATTTTGAAGGTGACGCGCGTCAGAAGGAGCCACGTCAGCGGCAAAAGAACGGCAACGATTGGAACCCCAAGCAGCATCCATTGCGCAAAACCAATAGACATGCCGTAGGTCTTTTCGACAAAGCCAGCGAAGAGTGCATTCGGCGGCGTCCCAATCAGGCTGCCCATGCCACCAATCGTTGCCGCATACGCGATGCCGAGCATGAGCGCTGTCCCGACACTCGTCGGCTCCGCATGGCCCGTGTGCTCGAACTCCGCCTCGGCATCCGGGCCGCCCTCCGTCGTTTCGCTTCGGCGATCGACTGAGAGTATTGCGAGACCGATTGGCATCATTACCATCGTCGTCGCGGTATTGCTGATCCACATGCTTAGGAATGCGGTCACGATCATGACCGCCAGGATTTGCCGGTCCGGACGGGAACCCGCCACTCTCAGAGCAATGATCGCGATCCTGCGATGCAGTCGCCAGCGCTGCATCGCAGCCGCCAGCATGAAGCCACCCATGAAAAGGATCACCAACGGGTGTGCATAGGCTTGTGACACAATGCCGATACCTGCGATCCCAGCTACGGGGAACGCAACGAGCGGGATCAGCGCTGTCACGAAGAGCGGCAGCAACTCCGTCATCCAAAGGGCGGCCATAACGATGCCGACAATCAACGTCCGACGCCCGTCCTCAGAAAGCCCTTCGGCCAAGGGCATTGCTGTTATCGAGAGCGCAGCGATCGCGGAAACGATGACGATGATCGTTCTGATATTCATGAAACTATTTGGCGTAACCCGACGTGGTTCATTGGAGAACAGCGATGACAACACGGACGGAGCAAACGGAAGTTAGCAATGCGCCGCATTGTTCTGCGTCAATGCATCGACAGGCTCCACGTGCCCGTAGCGGTTTGGCGATGCAAACGCAGTCGCGGCTCACTGTGCCCCTCATCGTGCCGGCGCTGCTGCACGCAGGGGTCGCAATGGGTCTGCTGATCGGTTCCGAGCAAACGACGCCTTGCTCATCAGGCTCTGTGAAGGTGTAATCGAATAGGATCGCCGAGTGCATGTCACCGGCGTCGCGAAATGGAGGAAATGGAACCGCGATGATCACGCGCGCAAGCCTCTTGTTGTCTGTGTGGCTGGCTCTGATCTGCAACGCGATCGAGGTCCGCGCTGCCGATGCACGTAACGGCGGAACTCGTCCACAGTCTAATGTCCAACGCATCATAGGCCAGGTCCACCAGCGAAAGTTCGTCGCACTGCAACCTCCAATCGCCAACCTGCGACTGACAACGATCAAGCGCCAAGAAGCGCGCTCGGTCCTGTCTGGTGAGCTTGATCTGAGCACCTACGATGGGGAGGCGGTCATGGTCGAAGGCGTAATTGATGGCGGTTGGGTCTACGAAGCCCGGATCGTCGATCGCGCTGGTCCCATCTTGACCGCCGTGGTCCGAGAATTATTCCGCAAGCAGGCCCCGTAGGAGGCTTCAGGTCCTACGGCGTCACTTCGGAGGTTGGCGTCAGGTTCGTTGAGCATCTCGACTGACATGCGACCGCCATGCTTTTGGCGGGTGGTTTAGGTTATGATCGGCGACCTGAAACACATCGACGATGTCAGATTGGGCAATGGCTGCATCGTGGAAGTTCAGGTCGGCTGCGACAACGCCATTTGGATGTCACGACACCGCACATGCCGGCTCAGTATAGCGGTCAAACACATGGCGCGGGATCGGGCGACCACGGCCAATGGCGCGACGCAGCAGGCGTGCCAGTCGCACCTCGCTCGTGTCGTCAAGCGTCACGACAGCAAGCGACAGCGGCGTCGAACCAAACCGTTCTTCATAATGGTCGATAAGGCCAATCAACTCGTCGAGTTCGGTCGTGCGGCTTCTCGCAAGCATTCGACATATTTCGTCGCGAGGTTGGTGGCCGCTACGGGCCCTCGCCGCGTACTTTCGTCCGATCCTTCGGAGGGAGTATTTCTCTCGAAACTTTTCGGTCATGCTCCGCTGCCTCCGCTCAGTATCAATGGCGCGGTGACCGCAGTATGCGTCAAACCCACCCGTGTCGTGAAGGGTCTTCTCTATCTTGGGGGCAGTGAGCGAAACGGCCACGGATGCGATGCGTGTAGTCCCAGACAGGATTGTTTGTGCATACGACGGTAGGCAGATCCAGCCTGGTTGCGGACAGGCTCTCGTTTTTTATTCGGCGCACTTGATGCATTTCTGTGACAGTGCCAAGCGGGGCCAACTTGGGCATTCGGCTGCCAACCGTCGTTGCGACTTCGACATCGGTCTGATCGAGCGAATTGTCAGGCGCGCCTGCGATCGCGGCAAAGCGCGGACGCCCCCCTCTGGCAATCTGGGTGATCTGACGGCGGCCTGACATGCGCACGGGTTCGATCGAACGCTTCGAAGTTCGATTGCGTCTGGATCTAGTCGAGCGTGTGAGAAGCCGCCGACGTTCAATCCAGATTATCGAAATCGATATCGATGGCCTTCGAACGATTGATGAGCGCTTGCACTTCCGGATTTTTGCGATCTTGGATCTGGCGCACGATGGTTTCGAACTCTTCCGAAAGCGTGTGTTTCGTTTCCGTTGTCACGTCGAGAGATTGAGCCGCGCGACCAACGCCACGGTCGAGGATCTTGTCCGAAAGCATCGCGATCGTGTGCGGGTTCGGCTCGTCCTTGGCCATCTCAATGTCGAGCGCGGTGATCAGGGCGTTGATCGCTTTGACAGAGGCATCGAGGGCAATGTCGGCGACTTCGCGGATCTTCTTCGGCCTGCCGCCGGGGTTGCCGGATTTCCCAGGCTGGAACTTGTGGCGCTCAAGGTTAGCGAGGGAATTCGGGTGCCGACCAGGAGCGTAGAGTCTCGCTGTTCTCAGCGGGCGTCGTCGCTGTATTCTGCGAATTGTTACCCGTGTAATCCAACATCAGTGCATCTGGCAGGATTTTCTGAGAAGCAAGACGAAATACGGGTTCTTCGGCCCCGTCCAGCTGGTTCCCACCATCTCAAGATCAACTGCTGGCCCAATAGCGCAGAAAGTACCACGAACGTGGTAGTGTGCCACCAATATCGCAATTTAGCATCATCGAACCATGTCGCGTCTGCCTTTCTTCGCCGAGCTTGCGACGTTCCTTGGAGCCTGCCTTAGCGTTGCTCGCATGGGTTCGGCAGTTGATCAGGGACGTCGGTGGTAAGGCCGTCAATGCCCTGGGAGAGCGTGGGGGCAAAGTCGGCTTCCTCGTTGTCGGCTTCCTCGTTGACGGCCCAATCAATGACTTTCAGGCCAGCGGCGTGACTTTCGGCCAGGACTTCGGGCGTAGGGCCCGGAAGTCTGGGGTCCAGACGCCGGGGGCATCGGTTGGCGCAATCGTTTTGCTAGCGACGCGGATGCTGAAACTCGGCGCGATTCATTGCGTGAACCGCTGAAACCCAGGTTCGCGACGACGTTGCCCCTACCGGACTTTCAGCATATTGCGGATCGCGAGGCCCAGGAGAAAAATCAGGATTGCCGACAGGGTCTTCTAAATCAGCGACCACAACGAGACCCAGGCCGGAACTATAGGCGCGAGATTGCCTGCTTCGTCGCGGACAAACCCATAGAGGCAGCCGTAGGTGCGCCGCGCCGTTTCGGGCCCGCCGATGCCACCGACGACCGAGCCGTTTGAGATTGCCAAATGCAGCGCTTCGGCGGCGGCGTCGGTGCGGGCAGAAAGTTCGGGTTCTAGCGCGCGCAGGTTTCCCGACTGCGCAACCGCGAGGCATGGTGTCTCCTGGCGCTGCGTGGCCTCATCAGTGATTGGCTGCATGGCGATGACGCGCAGGCGCTCAGTCATGACGCCTTCGAGATCGCCGCCAGCTTTCCGGCTCTCGCCGAGATAGACGGTCGCCGAGGCGAGTGCAAGCGCGCACCACAAGACCACGGGCAGAAACACCGACTGGCCGTAGCTCGAAGTCAGCCCGTAGACGATGCCGAACCAGAATCGGAAGAACCCTCGCCAGCTTTGCGCCCGCCAGAACCGGACTGGCAACGGCCAGTCCGTCACGAACCGCGCCGTGCGGATTTCCATTGGAAAAAATTGCTGCTCGCGCTCGTGGTCATGACCCTGGATGGCAAGCCGCTTGAGCGCCCGCCAGCGGGCTGGGACATCGGGGTTGCCACCCAGAAGCCGCTTGCCACAGCTTCCGATCCCCCAGAAGCGCCAGGGCTCGACAAACCCACTAGGGAAATTCGAATTGTCGAGCCGGGGCGCTTGCGCAAAATTCGCCTGGATGAAATCGGGCACCTTCTCAAACGTCGCGGTTTCGATCGTAAACGCGCGCTCGACCTTGATGGCGATGAAGGTGGCTGGGCCCTTGAAAATGGTTCCGACGAACGTCGTGTAATTCTGAAACGTGCCACCGTCGAACCAAGCGTCCTTCTCGAACGTAGCCCTTTCAAACCGTGCGTTCCCCTCGAACATCGCGCTTTCGAACCGAGCGGTCTCCTCGAACATCGCGTGTTCGAACCAAGCGATGCTCTCGAACGTCGCGTCTTCGAACCAAGCGGTCCCCTTGAACATCGCGCTTTCGAACTGAGCGGTCCCTTTGAACGTCAAGTCGCCGAACCAAGCGTCCTTCTCGAACGTAGCCCTTTCAAACCCTGCGTCCTCCTCGAACATCGCGTTTTCGAACCGAGCGTTCTCCTCGAACGTAGCGTTTTCGAACCGAGCGTCCTCCTCGAACGTAGCGTTTTCGAACCGAGCGTCCCCCTCGAACATCGCGTTTTTGAACCAAGCGATCCCCTCGAACATTGTGCTTTCGAACGAAGCGGTCCCCTTGAACGTCGCGTTGTCGAACCTTGCATCTCCGGGAAATCGCCAGCCGGAGAAAAACGTTTCAGTTTCGAATGTGAATGGATCGTCTTGCGACGAGAAATTGGCCGTTGCCGCGGCCATCCATGTTCGCATCGCGTCGTTTTTTGGATCGGGATCGTCGCAACTATTGTGCTCGGTCATCCAGTGGCCGGCCCCTTCCAGCCGCGTCTTCTCGGCCAGCATGTCGTTGGCCCAGGCGTTCCAGATGTCCTGCCCCTGCCGCCACAGCGCCAACGTCTCTTCTCGGTTCATTTGCGCCTCGTCCCCGTCCAGCCACGTCCGACCCAGAATACTCCGGCGACTGCGACGGGGGTAGGACGAAGGCCGCCTTGCCTGCCCATTCGGCCCATACCGCTTACGGATCGGGGTCGGGCGTGAAGCCGAGGTCTGAGTTTGGGCGAAGCAACCTGATTCTCGGACACAGTTGGCCCGGCCATAACGTGTGCGAAGATGCTTTGAGACTGACCCAGTCGCACACGTGTCAAGGCACGGCGGGGCCGATAGTTTTGCAAATCCATACAATTGTCACTGAATCTGCACGGTAGTTAGGCTTAAACGGATCCAGGTCGTCTCGCGGACCTGGCGCATTCACGCCGAAATTCTCAATCTCCGGCCAACCCAGCGCAATGGACGTTCTGCTGCTCATCGGCCAGAAGAACGCAAAGCAATCCAAATGCATGCCTTTCCACGCAGTCCTGGCATCTCTCATCGAGCACGGGTTCGTTAGCCCTCGATCTAAGGCTATTCGATCGCTATCATGAAGGCAGACCATGCCAGACATAACGAAGCCCGTTACCCTCGCCGACCTTGAACGCGCCGGCAAACTCGCCTGGGTTTACTGCAACGCATGCGGTCGTGAGCGCGATGTTCAGCCGGGTGACCTCGGCCAGCCTCTCGACACGCCCGTACCTGAGGCCGGCAAGAGGCTCGTCTGTTCAGCCTGCGGTGAACGCAAGGTCACCGTCCGGCCAGAACTCTATCCGGGTGGTGTCGAGGCCATGCGCAGAAGGCACCGGAAGACCTGAGCACCAATAGACGTTTCGATCTGGGCGACCTTCTCCGGTTGGCAGAAGGTGTTTCTCGTCCCTGATGATTTCTCTCACCTCGCTCAGCGCACATACTCATCGCTGCCTATCCGACCCCCAGATAGGCCAGCGAGGTATCCCGTCGCGTTCGCGCGACGGGATATTTCATATTGACGGCCCAGATCCCGAAAGCACCGCCGAACGGTGGCTGGACTGGCTGCCGCTCTCGGATCATATGGTGCCAGGCAGCGCCGATACGAATGTCATTTTTCGGTTCACGCATGTAGCGCAAACCTATGGATTTGTAGTGCCAGGTTTTGCGCTTTATCCCATCACGGAACGGCACAATGGGTCGTGCCGCTTTGGATGATGGTCATGCTGCGACCTCGTGGGCGTCGGTGGCGGGCGCGAGGGCCTGGTGCAGTAGCGCTTCGAGAAGGCGCTGGCGGGTGGTGTCGGCGTTCGTGAGGGCGGCCTCAAGCCGG
This sequence comes from uncultured Alphaproteobacteria bacterium, assembly GCA_963696075.1. Lineage (GTDB taxonomy): Bacteria > Pseudomonadota > Alphaproteobacteria > Rhizobiales > Hyphomicrobiaceae > CAJQQK01. The sequence continues at coordinate 26,602 of CAVOJD010000022.1, forward strand.
TCGCAGAGGGCCATGAGGGCATCGACCTTCGCGACGATGCGGTGTTGTTCGGCGAGGGGAGGGAGGGACAACAAATCCGGTGACGTCTTCCCTTGATATCGACGATGAGGCTGCGAGCCACCGTTGCTGCACGGGGTCAACCGGTCGGGGAAGTGAGGCGAGTTGATCCAAAGGAATAGCGCCATAAGCTGTCGGCTGATGGCAACCTCAGCAATGTAAGATCGTGGACTTGCCGACACCCGACCTTTACAGTGAGCAATAATTGACCGTGTGTCGCCACTGCCTTCCGCACCAGTGCAACGATGACGGACGATGAGCGCCGAAATCGGAAGGCCCCGTGATGTAAGGAATTCCGGCAGCGGGCTCGTCGCTGTATTCCGGCGGCTGTAAGTGCTGGCCTGAGATCAAATCTCCAGTGCCCGAGGCGCGCCCAAATCCATCCAGACGGGAGAGCAAATGGCAATTCGTCATCATTGATAGCGAGTAGCGGTTTGGGCTTCCTGATCTGCCTTGCCTGGACCAACCTCGCCTTCTCCGCCCAATCCCTTAACAACTCCGACCGGCTCATCATTCGCATCCTGCGCCACCAGCTTCCCCCGTACCGCGAGGTTCAGGATGGTCTGGCGGAGTTGCTTGATCTGGTCGGGGCGAGTGGTGAGGGCGGGGAGGGCGTCGAGGGCGAAGCGGGCGTGGGCGCGGAAGGTCTCGGCGTCGGTGTCGGGCGCGGTCAGGCGGGCGAGGCTGGCGGCGGTCAGTCGGTCGCGGGTGGCCTCGCGCACGGTGCGGGCCGCCTCCAACCGGTCCAGCAGCGCCATCAACTCATCGACCTTCGCGACGATGCGGTGCTGTTCGGCGAGGGGAGGAGAGGGGGAATCAGCGAACGATGTCCAGCGAGCGAACGGTTCTTCTGACGCGAAAGCCGTTGCAGCGGCCTCTTCCTGCTTGAACATCGATCGCGCTTTCCGAGTAGCGCCAGCGCATCGACATTAATGTGATTGGACGGTCGAATGATGGCGATGTGCTCTGACACAACGGCGGCGCTGCTCCGAACCGGAACCGGAATGCCAAACGATCCGACAAGTGGGTGAGCAAGATCAGCAAAACGCGGCTTCCGAATATCGTCGGGTGCGTCGAATACTCTGAGGAACACTGCGCTCCGAAGTTGTACCGAATGACTTTTGTCGACGTCCTCAATTAAAGGAACGGAATTCCGCGATCTGCTCTCGGCGGCGGTTGATGGTCCCGTCAGTGATGCGATCAGAGAGCTCATCAACGCGCGCCCACGCCCAACCCTTTGGCGCGAGGATCGGCCAAGTCGGATCGTCTGTGAAAGGCCTTTGGAGCTGCGGATCGCCTTCAGCGGCCTTCGAACCAGCCGCGCTTTCTCCACAGCGATCCGCTTCAACAACTCCGACGCCGGCTCGTCGCTCGCATCCTGCGCCACCAGCTTCCCCCGCACCGCGAGGTTCAGGATGGTCTGGCGCAGGCGTGCGACAGCATCCGGGGCGTCGGCCGCATGATCATAGAGGGCCAAGAGCTGCTCGGCATTCATCGCGCCAGCGCCTCCGACAGGATCGCCTTGAGGTCGTTGCGCAGCGCCACCACTTCGGCCTCGGCGTTGGTCAGGTCCTCAAGCAGCGTTTCTGGATCGCCGTGGTCCTCCGCGACCGTGTGCGGGTTCTTGATGTCGAGGTTATAGCCGCGCGCCTTGATGTCCTCGGCGCTGACCTTCCAGGCGCGCTCGTTCTCCGTGCGGCCTTTCCGTTCGGCCCCGCCCCACCATGCGGCGCAGTCGGCCAGATGCTCCAACCGGATGGGCCGGGTCATCGAGTAGGCCTTCTGGCCCTCCGGCACGCGGTGCTCCCAGAACCAGATGTCCTCAGTCGGTGCGCCTTTCTCGAAGAACAGCAGGTTGGTGCCGATCGAGGCATAGGGGCGGAAGACCGAGTTCGGCAGGCGCACGATGGTGTGCAGGTTGCACTCCTCCATGAGGTGTTCCTTGAGCCGCGTCTTGACGCCTTCGCCGAACAACGAACCATCCGGCAGGACCACGGCGGCGCGGCCTCCTGGTTTCAGCAGGCGAATGATGAGCGCGAGGAACAGGTCGGCGGTTTCGCGGGTGCGGAAGTGCTGCGGAAAGTTCGTCTCGATGCCGTCCTCCTCGCGCCCGCCGAACGGCGGGTTGGTGAGGATGACATCGACGCGCTCCTTCTGCTCCCAGGAGATGTAGGGCCGGGCGAGCGTATTGTCGTGGCGCACGAAGCTCGGATCTTCGACGCCGTGCAGCAGCATGTTGGTGACGCTGAGCATGTGCGGCAGCGCCTTCTTCTCGACCGCGCGCAGCGACGCCTGCATGAGGGCCTCGTCCTCTGGGCGCTTCACAGCATTCTCCCGCATATGGCGCATGGCACAGGTCAAGAAGCCGCCGGTGCCGCAGGCCGGGTCGAATAGTGTTTCGCCTGGTTTCGGATCGATCATCTGGACCATAAATGAGGTCACGGCGCGCGGCGTGTAGTACTCGCCTGCATTGCCGGCTGATTGCAGGTCGTTGAGGATCTGCTCGTAGATGTCGCCGAAGTGCTGGCGCTCGGACAGGTTGTTGAAGTCGATGCCATTGATCCGGTTGACCACCTGCCGCATCAACTGGCCGGACTTCATGTAGTTATAGGCGTCTTCGAATACGTCGCGAACGGTGCGAGCCCGCGGCGTGGCCGGCGCGAGATGCTTGAGGGTCGCAAAAAGGTCGTCGTTGACGAAATCCATCAACTCGTCGCCGGTGATGCCTTCCGGGTCAGCAGCCCAGTTGCGCCATTGCAGGCGGTGAGGGATCGGCGATACGTAGTCGTCCTTCAGGAGTTCGAGTTCCTGGTCCTGGTCGTCGATGATCTTGAGGAAGAACACCCAGCAAAGCTGACTGATCCGTTGGGCGTCACCATCGACGCCGACGTCCTGGCGCATGATGTCCTGGATGGATTTCACGGTTGTGCGAACGGACATGGTCAGGTGAGTTCCTCATAGAGTGATGACTGCATCTCACGGACGGCGGTCTCGAAGCCGTCGCGTCCGCCGAAGACTTTGACGAGTTCGATGGGTGTGCCCAGCGCGGAGAAGGGCGCGATCTTGAGCATCGTTGGATCGTCGAGTTTGAGGACGCCCTCGTCGGCGTACTTGGTCAATAGCGCATCGAGGACGGCGCGGGCCTCGTCGCCATACTTGGCGAAGGCATTTCTCTTGCGGACGTTTTCAGCGCGCTCGCGGCGGGTGAGCGGTTTCTGGTCGAAAGCGATGTGGCAGACGAGGTCGAAGGGATCGAGATCCTTGCCAAGTTCGTCGCCGATGCTGTCCAGCGGTAGGCCGCTTGCCGCGATCTCGTCGAGGATTGCCTGTTTGCGCTCAGCCGTCTTCCATTTGAGCAGGAACTCATCGAGCGTCGAGAAACGGCGCTTCAATTCCTTCTTCGTGAAGTCGCGTAGCGACTCGGTAACGAGCTTGCCGTTCTCGTCGAGGTACTCGATGCGTTCTGCAACGATGGTTGCGTTGACGCCATCAACATAGACTTTCTTTCGTTTCTCGTTGGTATCCGGCGGCAGGGGAACGTCCGGCGGCACATCGACGATGACTTCGTCATCGCCGGGCGTGTCTGGAAGCGGTTCGCCGTCTTCATCAGTTGGTGGCGCATCGGGCGGATCGATGGTGTCGTCGCCTTGCGGTTCGTAAATTTGAACCGGTTCGCCGTCGAAGTCGGGGTCGGCGAAATGGCTGGTTGCGCCGCGAAAATCGATCAGGGTGAAGTAGTACTTGTGGGTGTCCTCGTGGACGCGGGTGCCGCGCCCGACGATCTGCTTGAACTCGGTCATCGAGCCGACTTCGCGGTCGAGAACGATCAGCCGACACGTTTGCGCATCGACCCCGGTTGATGAGCAGGCGGGACGTCGTGACCAGAACCGGGTATCGGGATTCCGGATCGATGAAATTGCCGATCTGAGCCTGGCCTTCCGTGTCGCTGCCCGTGATGCGCATGACGTACCGCGCGTTCTCGGCGACGAGGTCGGCGTTCACGTTGATGAGGGCCTGCCGCATACGGGCGGCGTGCTCCTGATCGACACAAAATACGATTGTTTTTTGATATCGATCGCCCTGCTCTCTCAAGAATTGGGACACCTTCTGGGCGACCAACTGGGTGCGGTCGTCGAGGACCAGCGTCCGATCGAAGTCTTTCGTATTGTAAATTCGGTCCTCGACCTCTTCGCCGTCGCGGTCGAGTTGCCCCTTTTCGGGCCGGTAGCCCTGAACATCGCGGTCGATATGAACCTTCACGACCTTGTAGGGAGCCAAGAAGCCGTCGCGGATGCCTTCCTTGAGCGAGTACGAGAACACCGGGTCGCCGAAATACTCGATGTTTGAAACGTATTCGGTCTCCTTTGGGGTTGCCGTCAGGCCGATCTGGGTCGCAGAAGCAAAGTAGTCGAGTATTTCGCGCCAGGCCGAATCCTCAGCCGCGCTGCCGCGATGGCATTCATCGATGACGATGAGATCGAAGAAGTCGGGAGAGAATTCTCGGAATAGCTTCTGGCGCTCGTCGGGGCCGGTGATCGCTTGGTAAAGACCCAGATAAATTTCGTAGGCGGTGTCAATGCGGCGCTGTTTATCGACGGCGAGCGGCAGATCGACTTCTGTTCCGTCTGCTTTTTCGATCGTTTTGGACCGAGTGGACAGCTTGGCCATTGCCCCGCCAAAAGGGCGGAAGTCGTTGACCATCGTTTGGTCGATGAGGACGTTTCGGTCGGCGAGGAAAAGAATGCGCTTTTTGCGCCGTGCCTTCCAAAGCCGCCAGATGATCTGGAAGGCCGTGTAGGTCTTGCCCGTGCCGGTGGCCATGACCAACAGGAGGCGGTCCTGGCCTTTGGCGATGGCCTCGATCGTGGCGTTGATGGCATTGACCTGATAATAGCGTGGGGCTTTTCCGCTGCCGTCGTCGAAATACTCCTGAACGACGATCTCTTCGGCTTCCGGCGTCAAACCCTTCCACGCACAATATCGACCTCCATAGCTCAGCCGGCGATGGGAAGGCGTCGAGCGCAACGCCGGCCTCACGCGGATTGCTGGTGCCGGTGCGATCATGAAAAAGGAACCCGTCACCGTTTGACGAAAACACGAAGGGGATGTTCAGCGTTTCGGCGTAGTCGAGCGCCTGTTGCATGCCATCGCCGACGCTGTGTGTGTTGTCTTTGGCCTCGACGATCGCGATTGGGATGTTGGGTTTGTAGTAGAGAATGTAGTCCGCCCGCTTGGCTTTGCCGCGCGTCACCAGTTTGCCGCGCACGATGATGCGACCCTTCGTGAAGCTTACCTCCTCGCGGATTTGCAGCATCTCGTCCCAGCCCGCCGTGCGCAGTGCGGGCGTGATGAACTTGGTGCAGATGTCGCGTTCGGAGAGGCTTTGCTTGTCCATGTCAGTCACCGGCTCCTGTTCGCTATGGCGCTTCCAGACAGTCTATTTAGAATTTGTCGGGCGTCCGCGCGATCACGAGCGGGGGACAGCCGCCCGGCTGGCTCGAACCGGTGGTCGCCTATCTGTCGGGAGGGGCTTTGCGTGTGCAGACATGCAAGCGTGATGACACAATGGCCACGTGTACAGAAGTCAATTTTGCTTCTTCGCGCGGCGATCCACAACGGACGTGCCTAGGGTAATCACTAGGGTGCCGATTAGACGCTCGCCATAAATGTCAGTTTAATCAATGGTTATGTAGTTATCATGG
>CAVOJD010000023.1:0-32149 GCA_963696075.1 uncultured Alphaproteobacteria bacterium
CTTGGCGTCGTGGGCCTTGCGCAGGAGGGCCGGGAATGACGTGCGACGATGAAAGATCGTAGTTGTCGCCTGGCCCGTAGAGGTTGGTCGGCATCGCCGAGATGAAGTCGCAGCCGTACTGCCGCCGGTAGGCCTGACAGAGCTTGATGCCGGCAATCTTGGCAATCGCGTACCACTCATTGGTCGGCTCGAGCGGCCCCGTCAGGAGCGCCTCTTCCTTGATGGGCTGGTCCGCCAGCTTCGGGTAGATGCAGGACGAGCCGAGGAAAAGAAGTTTCTCGACGCCGGCTGCGTGCGCCGCTTCGATGACGTTCGTCTCCATGACGAGGTTGTCGTAGAGAAACGTCGCCGGGTGCGTGTCGTTGGCGAGAATGCCCCCGACCTTGGCCGCCGCGAGGATGACCACGTCCGGCCGGTCTGCCTGCGACCCAGCGCCTGACACCCGACTGGTCCATCAGATCCAGTTCGGCCCGATCAACGGTGAGGACCTCGCAGTCCTCCTGCCCCAGGCGACGCACGAGAGCGGCGCCGACCATGCCGCGGTGGCCGGCGACCCAGACGCGCTTGCCGGCAAGGTCATAGGGACTGGCTGTCATGGTTTCTGCCCTGCGCCTTGTCGGCCAGCCTCGTCGCCGCACGTCGATCATCTCGTGCTGCTCAGGCCGTGGTCGCGTGGTTGCGCCTCAATTCGTGCGTCACGACCAAGGCCCCGTCGTCGGCAAGCATGGGATACTGGCGGGCCTCTCGACCGACAACGGACATGTCGCTTTCCACCATTTCGCTGACAAGATCCTCGAACGTGGTCTGCGGCTGCCAGCCCAGAAGTCGTCGGGCCTTACTTGGGTCCCCGAGCAACTGCTCGACCTCGGTCGGGCGGAAGTACTGGGGGTCAATGCGAATGAGGACCTTGCCCGTCTTCCGGTCGCGGCCCTCTTCCTCGAGGCCCGTGCCCCACCAGACAAGTTCCCGGCCGGCCCTGGCAAAGGCCTTTTCGGCAAACTCCCTGACGGAGTGCATCTCACCCGTTGCCAGGACATAGTCGTCCGGCTCCGGCTGCTGCAGCATGCGCCACATGCCCTCGACGTAGTCCCGTGCATGCCCCCAGTCCCGCAGGGCATCGAGGTTGCCCAAGTAGAGGCAGTCCTGAAGGCCGTACTCGATCGCGGCAACGGCGCGCGTGATCTTCCGCGTCACAAAGGTTTCGCCCCGAAGTGGGCTTTCGTGATTGAAGAGAATGCCGTTCGAGGCATGAAGGCCGTAGGCTTCCCGGTAATTGACCGTGATCCAGTAGGCATAGAGCTTGGCCGCGGCGTAGGGCGAGCGCGGATAGAAGGGCGTCGTCTCGCTTTGCGGGACTTCCTGGACCTTGCCGTAAAGCTCCGACGTCGAGGCCTGATAGAACCGGACGCGGTCCTGCATGTCGAGGATGCGCAGGGCCTCGAGCAGACGGACGGTGCCCATGGCATCGGAATTGGCGGTGTATTCCGGCGTCTGGAAGCTGATATTGACGTGGCTCTGGGCCGCCAGGTTGTAGATCTCGTCCGGCTGGATCGACTGGACGAGGCGGATCAGATTGCTGGTGTCCGTCAAGTCCCCGTAGTGCAGGAAGAAGTTCGTTCCGGTCTCGTGCGGGTCGACGTAGAGGTCATCGACACGTCCCGTATTGAAGGACGACGACGGCCGCTTGATGCCGTGCACGACGTAGCCCTTGGACAGAAGAAGCCGCGCCAGGTAGGCGCCGTCCTGGCCGGTCACGCCGGTGATCAGTGCTCGTTTTTCACTCACAGTCTGGTCCCTCAAAATCAGCGCCTGGACGCCCCGTTGTTGGGACATCGCGTCGCCCGAGTTGCATGCTTTTCTTCATCAAGTCAGAGCGATCTCTTTAGGCCGACCGGACCGTCACGTTCGCGACCGGTACCTTGGCCCTGACCTGCCCATTGAGCAGATTGAGGAGCACGGTCACGCGGTCGTTGGCGTTGAGTTCCAGAATGGTCGCCGTCAGCCCGTCAAAGTAGCCGGCACTTAGTTGAACTTCCTGGCCCGGCGCGAGGTCGTTGCTTGGCCGCGCAATCAGGCCCTCCATTTCACGGGCCTTGAGGGCCTCGATGAAGGCCGGCTCAAGGAAGGACGGCCGCTCGCCGCGCCGGATGAGATTTCTGACGCCAAATGTCGACAGGATTGGCCGCCACTGGTCCTTGGCCGGGTTCAGGGCCACGAAGACGTAGCCGGGAAAGAGCGGGCGATAGACTTCCGAGAACTTGCGGGCATGGCGGATGCGCTTGGCCATCATCGGGCAGTAGGCCATGAAGCCCTGCCGGTCGAGGTTCCTGAGGGCCAGACTTTCCTTGTGCACGTGCGTGTTGACGACGGCCCACGCGATCTCACTCGTCTCGCCTGACATGTACCCCTACCCTCGAACTGTTACTGACCCGTCTGAATTCGCGATGCTCACCCACAGACAAGGCACTTTGGCCAAGTTTGTCCGTCACAGAACACGAAGGCTGATCCCTCGCAGTTGTGCACTGCGATGACCTGAGCACCGCGCGAGATCACGACTGACGGGCAAACATGTCAACAATTGGAGCACGAGTGGGACGAGCAACCGATGCGAGTGAGCCTCTTTCGCAACACCACTAACGTCGGGCCCGGATCAGCAGGCCTCGGCCGATTATTGATATCACTGTCCCGTCGTTTGACCGGACGTTTTAGCTTGTAGCCAGGGTTTGTTTGGGTTTTGTCACGTTTCCACGACGGGCTATCTGCCCCAAGCGAGTACATCCATGCACCGCTGACCTTAAGACCTGTGGATTGCTGTCTGCTGTCGTGGCATTTTTATCAGTTGTCCTTGTGGATAACGTTTGATGCAGCGCACAACAGTTTCCCGTCACGCACCTTTCGACTAATTAGGTCTCGATTTTTTGACGACCACTGAGGTGCGAGGACCGACGTGAAGATCATTTTCATTAATCGATTTTTCTATCCGGACATCTCGGCCACCAGCCAGATGCTGTCGGACCAGGCCTTTGCCCTGGCACGGGACGGCCACGAGGTCACCGTGATTGCGGCCCAGCAGAGCTACGCCAATGCTTCAGAGCGCCTGCCGGCCTCCGAGGTAATCGACGGCGTCCAAATCCATCGCGTCTGGACGTCGTCCTTCGGCCGCCATCGCCTGCGCGGCCGGGCCCTCGACTACGCGTCCTTCTTCGTCACGGCCTGCGCCAAGCTCTTGTCGCTCGTGCGGCGCGGCGACATTGTCGTGACGAAAACCGACCCGCCGATGCTCTCCGTCCTCACGACGCCGCTCTGCGCGGTACGTGGAGCCAAGTCCGTCAATTGGCTGCAGGACATCTTCCCAGAGGCCGCCGAGCGGCTCGGCATCGGCCACGGCCGCGCTGCGCGCGTCTGTCACGCGGCCTTGCGCGCCGCGCGCAATTTCTCGCTGCGTCGTGCGGACCAGAACGTCGTGATCGGCCGTGTCATGCGCCGCCAGGTCGAGGGCCTCGGCGTCGAAGCGTCTCGGATCACAGTAATCCCCAATTGGGCAGACGGCAGCGTCATTCGCCCAGTGACGAAGGACGCCAACGCCCTGCGCAATGAGTGGGGGCTCGGCAAGCACTTCGTCGTCGCTCACTCAGGCAATCTCGGCCGGGCGCATGACTATCGCCTCTTCCTCGAGGCCATGGGCCTCGTCGAGAAAGAGGCCTCCGGCGTCGCCCCTCAACTTGAGCTCGCGACCGGGGGAGCGCCGGCCAGCGCCCCGGAGCAATCGACATCCGTTCGGTGGCTCTTTATCGGCGGCGGCGTGAGCTTTGCCGGCCTCGAGGCCGGCGCCGCTGATCGACAACTCAAGACAGTCGACTTCAAGCCCTACCAGCCGCGCGAGCGCCTCGCCGAAAGCCTGTCCGTTGCCGATGCCCACCTCGTCACCCTGCGCCCGGAACTCGAGGGCCTGATCGTGCCGAGCAAGGTCTACGGCTGCATGGCCGCCGGCCGGCCGATCATCTTCGTCGGCGCCAAGGACGGCGAAGTCGCCCGCCTCGTGCGCGACCATCGCTGCGGGCTGGTTGTCGCGCCGGACGATGCGCGCGCGCTGGCCGACGCAATCGGGGAACTTGCAGCAAGCCCCGAGCGTGCGGCCTGGATGGGCCGCAATGCCCGCCGCGCCTTTGAGCGCTCCTACGACGTCCGGCACGCGCAAGGCCGGTGGCGGCGCCTTATTCGCGAACTGGCCCAGGGAGAAGCTGTCGCCAAGCCAGTTACTGACATGCCAAGGAACGAAGAAGGCCTGAGGCCGGCTCTCGCGCGGCGGTTCTTGGGTCGTTAGGACGACCGGCGACACTGTCGCCCGATCAGGGTTGCGAGCTTCCGGGCCGTGACATTTGATTCGGTCTTGTGGCGGTCACCGAACCCTCGCCGGCACAAGCCGAATGGGGAGGTTGTCAGCCCACTGCCGCTTCGCAGGCAGCCCGATGAACTCTTGCGCCTCGTCCAGGATCCGCTTGCGGTCCTCGAGGCCAATCAAACTTTCAGCGAAGCGCTTGTAGATCTCTTCCGTTCCAGACGGTCAAACCAACCGTTTTCAGTGGTGACCTTGAGCCCGCCGATCCGCGCGCCAGTGGCAGGCGCACGCGTCAACTTGGCATCGATCGGCTCGCCTGCAAGTTAGCGCGGCCTCGACTTGGTCCTGGCTGGACAGAAGAAGATGCACGTCAAGCTGCGTGCGGACGCGGTGAACGACTGCGCCGTGCGGCAATAACCCTTCGCTAAGCATCTGGCATTCAAGTCATTTGCCTGCGCCAATCTCCAAACTTTTCGGCACGGGGCTTGCGTTCAACGTTGCAATCGCAATTCAAAGCCCGGAAGCAAAATGCCAAGAACGTCAGCCGGTCGCCGAGACCTCGACACGCTCAAAAACCTCCACGGTGCCGCGCGAGCACTGGCTCAAGGATCAGCCGCAAGGCCGGTGGCCCCTTATTCGCGAACTGTCCCAGGGAGAAGTTGCAGCCGGACAGTCGGCGAGGCCGCAGCACCCGTCAGCGAACTGCAGCCTGCGTTCACTCGCCGGCGCACGGACCAGGCAAGGCGCTGAGCGAGGCGCGATGTCGGGTTCAACGCCGCCGGCGGCGCCCCCAGGCCGTGCCATCGGTGGGGCACTGAGGCGAAAGACTTACGTGTCCGTCAGATCGAGCGGCTTCAATTCTGCCCCGGCAGACTGACGAGCGATCGCAGGCTCAAGCCTTCAATCCACCTGACCGCTCGGCACGCTGTCTATCTGCATCTATCTGCGTCTATTTGCTCTCAAACCGACAGACGAAGCTGTCGCGACCTCGGCTGCTTCAGTCGAACACCGGCCCCACCAATGTCATCTGCATCAATGAATGCGATGCCGTGAGTTTCCAGAGCCTCCTGGATGCGCAGCATCGTGTCGACCTTGAAGCGCAGCTCATTACCGCTCGCCTCGATCCGCTTGATCGTCGCCGCGCTCACCCCCACCAACTCCGCCAGCTCAAGTTGGTTCATCCCAATAAGAGCCCGCGCCGCCTTAATTTGACTGGGGTATATCATGCGACGGCGCGCCAGCCGAGCGGTTGACCAAAAGCTGCCAGTTTGCTACCAAAAGTTTCATATTTGTTTCTTTTGGAGTACGTCATGACCCACCTGCTACAAGGTTCAAAGTGCCTGCACGGCGAAGTGGCCGTGCACGTCTTCGCCAAGAGGGAACTGCTGGAGCAGTACCCCGACCTCGACGACGAGACCCTTGCCGACACACTCGACGGTCTCACGGAACTCAACGAGATCCTAGCCGCGTTGATACGCTCGGCACTAGACGACGAGGCCCTCGCGTCTGCCTTATCCACGCGTCTTGCGGACATGAAGGCACGCCTCGATCGCCTGACGCAGCGGGCCAGGACAAAGCGCAGCCTCGTCCTGGACGCCATGACCAAGGCCGAGCTCAAGCGTCTGGTTGCGCCGGACTTCACGGTCTCGGTGCGCAAGGGCACGCCATCGCTCGAGGTCATCGAGGAAGACCGCATTCCCGAGGACTACTGGAAGCCGCAGCCGGCCAAACTCGACCGGCAGGGCCTGATCTCGGATCTCAGGAACGGTGCCGTCATCGCCGGCGCCCAACTCGGGCCACGTACGTCTCAGTTAAGCGTGAGGGTCAAGTGATGGGATTTGATCAACGCCAACGAAAAGCGCTTCGCTCAAAACTGCGCCACGCCAACGTCAGGTCACGGATCCACAACGGCACGACGCTCCACTACATCGAAGGCTGGAAGGTCGTCGCCGAGGCCAACCGGATCTTCGGTCACGAGAACTGGGACCGCGAAACGCGTGCGCCCACCTGCATCTGGTCCGATCGTCAACGAGGTCAGGTCGTCTGCCTTTATTCGACCCAGGTCCGCATCTCCGTCCGCGCTGGCGACACGATTGTGACCCGCGACGGTGTTGGGACTGGCTTTGGCCGGGCGTCATCACCTGAGGGCGCCCACGAAATGGCAATGAAGGCAGCCGAAACGGACGCCACCAAGCGGGCCCTTGCGACCTTCGGCAATCCCTTCGGACTTGCGCTCTACGACAGGGACATGAGCCAGGTCACGAAGCCAACCCAGCGCGAACCTTCGCCGCAAGGACGATCCTCCAAGCGCAATCCGATGAGCCCCAAAGTCATTCTCACGGGCCGCGGCCAGCGCCAGTTTGCCAGTCGCGACGATCTCATCGATGCCGTCACAACATCATTGGCCGAACTCGAGACGGTCGAGGCCGTCTATGGCTTCTGGGAGGAGAACCTCACCACCTTTGCCTCGGTTCTCGAGCGTGATCCCGACGGCAATCGAGTTGTGATCGACGCCGTGACCGAAAAACTCAAGGGAAGGCTCCGCGAGCTCGGCGGGACGGCGCGCGGCGAGAAACGGACAACAGCATCGGCATCAGAACGACCAACCTACGGCTAGACACATGTCGGCCGCTGCTGACGACGCGGCGCGCAACTGCGTTGAAGCGGCCAGCGACGGCTGCAAGACCGACCGGCCAGCTGCACTTGGCGCGCGCGAAGGACCGCCGTGTCCGCGACGCAGACCATCGCGCCTTCGTTGCCCGGCACCCATGTGTTGTATGTGGACGCCGTCCGACACAGGCCCACCACGTCCGATTTGCCCAGCCGCGCGCCATGGCGATGAAGGTATCAGATGAATACACCGTGCCGCTGTGCGTTGGGCATCACGACTCGCTTCACCGCACGGGCGACGAGCGGGCCTGGTGGGCGGCCCGGGCTGTCGATCCCCTCGCCGTCGCCTTGCAGCTCTGGACCGCGCCCGACAAGAGCGCCGAGTTCCCGGCCACTGTCGGCCAACGTCTCCGACCCCGAAGGCCGCAACGACACTGAGACGACGAAGCCCGACCAAGCGACCCGTCAGGTTGCAGGGTGAGGTGCCAACGACGGGCGCGTGACGCGATGGTGAAAGATCGGCCCGACAGGCGATGTCCGCGGCTAAGGTCACTTCGGCCGTCGACAAGGCAAAGCGGTTCGCACCCCGAAGCTCATGTCATCAAACCCGGCGGGCGCGACGGCGGCTGCCCCTGAAAGCCGACAGGCTGCCCCCATTTTGATTGACCTACAGCGACAGTTCTGCAGTGATAATTTTGCCCGTTCCGAGGGCCGCGGCATCATCATCCACAACATCGGTGCAAAGACCTTCCGCAACGTGTCTTCTGTCAACCGCGAAGCTGATATGGAGTTCTCTGAGTCCAACAAGTGCATCGAGGACGGGGGGAGATGCTGGCATTCGGTGAGATTGAAATTGCACGTACGATCGAGGCGAGCACGCTGCAACGCGGTCGCGATCTCTTTGCGCGCGGCCGGGTGCTAGAGATCGACGTCAACACCAACGGCTCGGTCATCGTCAGCCGGGTAAAGGGCAGCAAACCGAGGCCCTACGAGCAGATGATCACTCTGCGCACCGGCAACAACGGCACCATCATCCACGGCACTTGCTCGTGCCCGGTCCACACCAACTGCAAGCACGTCGCGGCGACGCTGATCGCGGTGCTAAAGAACAGACCGCAACGCCTGGCCGCGCCAACGGCGGCCACCTCCGCCACGTCAGCGCCGGTCGCCACGCATCAAGACGGGCTGTCACCAAGGCTCAGACTGTGGCTCGGAGACATCGACGAGGCGATCTCGCGTGATGCCGCCAGCAACGACTATCCCCCGGAAATCAGGCAGCGCCTGATTTATGTGCTTGAGGTTCCGCGACCTGAAGATGCCGGCGCTCTTTGGCCCCGCCTCAGGGCAATGGTCGCCACCCTGAACAAGACCGGCAATCTGGGCGCCCGCTCAAAGCCCTACACGCCGAGTAATATAAAAAATTATCAACCGGCCAAGCACCTACGACCGATCGATTACGAGATCCTGACGGAATTGGACTTCCTGATGCAGCGCTTTGCTGGCGGGGGCGGCTCTGAGTTGCCGCTTCGCGGAAACGCACAGATCGTGCCGCTACTGCTCAAGATCCTGTCCACGGGGCGCTGCCGTCTGGGCAGTGTGCAAGGGCCAGCGCTACAAGAAGGCCCGGCGATACCCGCCCATCTGCGCTGGGTACGTGAGGACGGCTCAGCCGGTGGCCAGCGCCTCATCATGGAGGCCGAGCCGGATGCCGACGGCGTCGTCTCCGAGTTCGACGCCGTATTGCCACTGTCGCCACCGTTCTACGTCGCCGCCTGTTCCGGGACTGCCGGGCCGCTTGATCTCGGCCTGCCGCCGGCGCTGGCCGCCAGGCTCGCCGAGGCTCCCGTGGTTTCGTCATCAGAGGCAACGCAACTCGCGGCGCTGCTGCCCAAGCGTCTGGCCGCGTTGCCGGGCAAACAGCATGTGCCTCTGCCGGAGGTGCCGAACAAGACCGAAACGCGCAATGTGGCGCCCGTCCCACGGCTCGAACTCTACCTCGGCGATGTCCGGGTCAAGCATCGGTTCTCGTGGTACGTGCACGAGCAACGCCATGCCGGCCTGTTCAAGCTGCCGCTCGCGCGTCTCACGTTCGATTACGATGGAGAGATCGTACCGATCCATGAAACCTCAGAGGTGCTGGAGCGGTTCGATGACGGCGTCCTCATCCTTACAGCACGTGACACGCGAGCCGAGCTTGTCGCCCATGGCCGCCTTGGTGAACTCTGCTTGAAGCCGCTCCGCGACAGCCCCCTGGATGCCAACAGCGACAGCGCTAAAGATCTCTTCTTCGCGCCTGAGGGTCCGACGGATGCGTACAGCTTCCTGGAGGCCTTTGACGATCCGAGCCGCTTCATCGCGTTTTCCACCGACTGCATCCCGAAGCTCGTCGCCGAGGGCTGGGAGGTCGCCTACTCCGACGATTATCCCTACCGCCTCGCCGAGGGAGAGGTCGGCTGGTGGGCCGACGTCGGCGAGGGGTCGGGCATCGACTGGTTCGCCTTCGAACTCGGCATCGAGTTTGAGGGCCAGCGCATCAACCTGGCACCGCAGCTCGCCGAATTGCTCGCCCGCCTGCCGGCCGAGATCAAGGACCTGCTCCACTCGGACAGTCAGGAGGATGCGGCCGAGCTGGCAGAGATTTGCAGCGGGCTGCGCCTGCATCACCGCCTCGACGACGGCCGCCTGCTGCCGCTTCCGGCTGACCGATTGGTGCCCGTTCTGAGGGCACTGACGGAGCTAATTGGACCGCGCACCGATACGCTGCAAGACGGCAAGGTGCGCCTGCACCGCGCCGAGGCTGCGGCGTTGGCGGCGGCCTCGACCGCGCTCGGTGACGATGTGGCTTGGGCGGCGAGCGCCGAACGGCTGATCGCTCTCGGTGAAGCGCTCCGACGCGGTCGCTTGCTCAAGGCCGTGCGGCCACCTGCCTCTTTCAAGGCAAAGCTCAGGGCCTACCAGAAGCAGGGGCTGTCCTGGCTCGACTTCCTGCGCGAGAACGGGTTCGGTGGCGTGCTTGCCGACGACATGGGCCTCGGCAAGACCGTACAGGCGCTGGCCTTCCTGATGCGGGAGAAGGCGGAAGGCCGCCTCGATAAGCCGGCGTTGATCGTCGCTCCGACCAGCGTACTGCCAAACTGGCAGGCCGAGGCGGCGCGGTTCACGCCCGACCTCAAGCTGCTGACGCTGCACGGCTTCAATCGCAAGCAGTTGTTCGGCGACATCGCCAGCCATGACATCGTGCTGACCACCTACCCACTTCTGACCCGCGACCACGCCGTTCTGCTCAACCATGAATTCTACGCTGCGATCCTCGACGAGGCGCAGGCAATCAAGAACCCGAAGGCGAACGTGTCGCAGCTTGCCCATGCCATCAAGGCGCGCCATCGACTGGCCCTGACGGGTACGCCGCTTGAAAACAACCTCTCGGAAGTGTGGAGCCTGTTCCAGTTCCTCTCGCCTGGCCTCCTCGGCGACGAGACCACCTTCCGCCGCACGTTCCGCACTCCGATCGAGAAGCACGGCTGCCTGGCCGCACAGTCATTCCTCACGCGGCGGCTGAAGCCGTTCATGCTACGCCGCACCAAACAGGAGGTGGCCAAGGAACTGCCGCCCAAGACCGAGATTGTCGAGCGGGTGCGGCTCGAGGGCCCCCAGCGCGACCTCTACGAGACCGTGCGCGTTCTGATGCACGACAAGGTGCGCGATGAAATCGCAAGGAAGGGCCTCGCCAAGAGCCACATTGTGTTCCTCGACGCGCTGCTCAAGCTGCGTCAGATCTGCTGCGACCCGCGCCTCCTGAAGATGCAACAAGCACGCAAGGTCAAACGTTCGGCCAAACTCGAACGGCTGCGGGAAATGCTGCCGGAGATGGTCGCAGAGGGCCGTCGCATCCTGCTGTTCTCTCAGTTTACCAGCATGCTCGAGTTGATCAAACCGGAGCTGGATGGGCTCAAGATCCCCTACGTTACGCTGACCGGCTCCACGAAGGACCGCGCCGCGCCGGTGAGGGCCTTCCAGGCCGGTGCAGCACCGGTGTTCTTGTTGAGCCTCAAGGCCGGCGGCACGGGATTGAATCTCACCGCCGCCGATACCGTCATCCACTACGATCCTTGGTGGAACCCCGCGGTTGAGGCCCAGGCAACCGACCGCGCCTACCGCATTGGTCAGGACAAACCGGTGTTCGTCCACAAGCTGATGGTCGAGGAAGGCATCGAGGAAGCGATCGAGCAGTTAAAGGCACGCAAAGCGGCTCTCGCCGCTGCGCTGTTCGAGGGTGCCTCCAAGTCGGGGCTCGATCTAACTGAAGCGGACATCTCGGCCCTGTTCGCACCGCTCGATCGAGAGACGCTCCGAAAGGCGGCGTGATGCCAAGCCAAGCCTGCTCGACTCCAATGGTCGAATTGGACTGCCCCCCGTTTTAGTGGAGAGCCATTCGCTGTTCCTTTTGGTCGGCGTGGAACTAGGCTTCGAACGCCGCCGGGCTGATGTAGCCGAGGCTCGAGTGCCTGCGGCGCAGATTGTAGAACCCCTCGATGTATTGGCCAATAGCGCAACTGGCCTCGGCGCGGGTCGTGAAGGTCTCGGACGAATTCACCGTGCCGCTCTGCGTCGGCCACCACGACACCCTTCACCGCACGGGCGACGAGAGGGCCTGGTTGTCGGCCCGGTCTGTCGATCCCCTCGCCGTCGCCTTGCAGCTCTGGACCGCGCCCGACAAGAGCGCCGAGTTCCCGGCCCTCGCGGCCAACGTGTCCATCAGCGCCGGCGCGGGAGACCGTGACACAGCGCGGGCATCGACTGCTTCTGGCAGCGCATAACGTGGATTTTGTCGGACAGATACGAGGAAAAAGGACCGAAAAGCGACCGCAGCACGGTCAGGGACGCGCTGCGGTCGCCTGCCCGGACCTCGACGAGAGTGGGGCAGCAAAAAGAGATCCGGCGGGAACTTAAGCCGCGGGGGTCAGGCTGTTCCTGAGGAATACATAGCAACTAGTTGCATGCGCATTCCTTTTATCGTGCTGTGGATTTTGACTTGCGCCCGGCGCGTATCCAATGGGCCACACTGCCGGCCCTCTCGTCGACGCGTTCGGGCTTGGCCTCGTCATCAGCCAAAGTAGCCTGGCCCTCCCGGTCGCGCCCACAGTCGTCTGCTCTCGTCCGGTACGAGGCACAGGCCTCGCCATTGCCTGACAGACAGCGGATCTGGCCTGCCCGCGAAGGCTCATCGAACTGCCGTCATACTCGACGGCCTGCAACACGTCCCGTGCCCAGCACCCGCGAGACGGGCTGTGGTGGGCCCGCGCCTGGCCAGTCAGCGGAGCCCGCCGCGCGTCCTCGCCGCCCGACACATCAACTTCCCGGGCCGTGCCGTTCGGCGTCGGAGTGAACCGAGGATGAAGTCCGACCCCGCTCAAGGCCAAAGCAGCGACAGAAGGCCCGGCCGCGGCGGCGGCGGAAACTCGGAAATTGCGCCCGCCAGCTTCCTGTAGAGCGTCGGCAGCCACGGCGGCGACTTCGGGTACGTTGACGCAGCCTGACGGCGGAAGTCCGTCGGTGCAATGACGACGCGGGCCCGGGACTTGCCGACCTCGGCAATGAGCACGAAGAGTTCCTCTGCCGCAGCGTCGCCCACGGCAAGGCAGCCGGCCGAAAGGTTCTTGCCGTGGATCATGATGTCGCCGCCAAGCCCCCTGCGTTTGTCGACGGCCGCCATTCTGCGGTCAAAGGCATTGGGGTAATTGAGCCGCAAGGAGACGTGGTAGCGACTGGTGGGGTTCAAGTAGGTGATCCGGTAGACGCCCTCCGGGACCTGCCGATCGCCTTGACGCAGCTTTGGCCCGGCCCTGCCACTCGCCGCGAGCACAGGGTATCGATGGACGAAGGTCCATCCGCCTTCGAGCGCGCGAGCATAGAGATCGAGGACCTTTTCGTCCTTGATCGCGACGAGCGCGACCTCTCCCGGCGGCCACGTCGCCTTCGCGGCCTCGAATTTCTGCAACAGTCGTCGCTTCGCGCGAGGCGAGATCTGGGCCAGCCGCTTGGCGAGCACGGGACGACGACGGTGTTTGGCTGACTTGATTCTTGCGCGCTCAAGGTGGTCCGTCGAGGGCTGCGAGCTGGCAGCCTCCGAATGAGTGGCCGTCTTCCTGACATCGACGGCCCAGGTCCCACTTGTCTTTGCCGGGCTGGCCGACATGTCCCCGCCCGGGGGTGCCGTGAGGATCCCGATCTCGGGCGGCACGTAGGCAAAGCGCGGGGCCGCGAGATTAGGGGCACGGGCCGCCTCTCCACGGGCCGCAACCGGGGTTGAGACTTGGGTCGATCTAAGCGTGGGCGGCACTTGCGCCCCGTCCTCGACAGACACGAGCGCCGCAACTGTCCCGGCAAACAAAATGCCGATGACTGCCGAAGCCGTGAGGGCAAAACGCTGGTTCGCTTTCATGGTCCCGGTCGCAGGCGGTTCATTAATCTTTCGTGCCTGATTCGGGTCCACTGTTGGCGGCGAAAAGGACACGACCTTTGGACGCAGTTCCGGTCAGACCTATGTATCGGAATAGGCATCGCGGCTCCGCGCCACGTCGGTCCCGGCGCACGATCGCTGGCCACCTTCGACGGCCGCAGATCGGGGCATTTGCTACTCGGGCGGGGCCCTCCCCGACAGCGGCCGCGGCGGAGAAAGGGGCACGCCTGCGCCCGTTCCAGTCGAACAGACCGCGGCGTTCGTGACGCAGGCGACGAACGGTCCTAATGGGCCGCGCGCAAGATCAATCGCCTGGCCGTCGCCTTGCATCTGTGGGGAGAGACCGACAAGAGCGTTGCGTTCCCGGCAACTGCGGCCAACGTCTCCGAACCCCGAAGGCCGCAACGACACTGAGACGACGAAGCCCCCCCAAGGCGACGAGGCAAACCACATGCTGACGTGACCGACGAAGGCTGCGCGAAGCGGTCGTGATAGATCCACCAGACAGCAGAGCCGACGTCTTCATGTCCACGTGATCGAGCCCGGCTCCAAGCCAATGTCACGCCTCGTGTGGCGATCAAGCTCGACGTGACGTGACTTGGGCCTGCCTGCGCGCACGGCCTCACGTGAGCCCACCGGCACGAGAGCAACGGCCATGACGGCGAGCGCTTCCCAGACCTGAACGGTGCCACTTGCGGTTGAGTTGAACAGCGGGTTCATGATGCTTCCTCCAATAATCATGAGGCAGAGCACCTCACGTGAAGGAGAGCGTACGTTGTGCGACCTCGTGTCGCTGTTCCGGCGGGAACAGGCCCGACAGATCTGCGCCGATCTGTGTGCACTAATCCTGAGGCCGTCGACGCATCCCGCCTGTCGCAAGTCTCTGAAAGCACGTCACAATCAATGCCGGTCGACGGACACCGACCTTGTCTGCTAGTCTTTCTTAGCCGTCAGGCTACTTCCAGAAGTCCTGAATTTGACATTCGTGGAGGAGTAAAGCTCATGTTTTCAGTGAAGTTGTTGCGCCCCTTGGACAAGGTTGAAGCTGCAGAGCGCAATGCGCTGTCCCATTCCATTCCCGACTACACATTGGGCAACGGAGCGGTCGGCGAATTGGTCGAGATCCTCGACGAAGGTCGCGCCTATTTGGTTGCCTTTGACGCGCAAGACGACCAGACTTGCGACTGGCTCGGCGTTCTCTATCAAAGTGAAGTCGAGCTGCAGGCCAGCCAGGCCCTCGCGGCCTAGAATTGGTCGAGTGTCCTGATCGTGCCTGCCAAGGCCACTGGGTTTGAAATCGCCGGCATGCCGTGATGAAGGCTTCGTCCTTCGCGGTCTACCTAGACGCCTCGGCGAGAGGCCCGAGCGCGGCGAACGACACTGCTGTCGTAGATTTATGACGTAATCTGCTGTCGAGATGGCCGCCGCGATGCGGACTTGGCCACTTGCTTGAGCAATCGCTTGAGCCGGACTGGCATCGTGGCGCTGCCACTTGAACACAAACGTTCAGGAGGACGCCCATGTCACGCACTGATGCCATCGCCCCGATCGAACCGGCCGACGCCCTGCCCGTTGTCCGCGACGTCAGCACTGACGACGTCGTCGACGCCCTCAAGATGGGGGTCGACGACTTTCGCGCCATGCCGACCCACGTCGTGTTTTTGTGCCTGATCTATCCCATTGTCGGTCTCATCCTGGGCCGCGCGGCGTTTGGCTACAACATCCTGCCACTGCTCTATCCCATGGCCGCTGGCTTTGCCCTGGTCGGCCCATTTCTCGGGATCGGGCTCTATGAACTCAGTCGCCGCCGCGAGATGGGCCTCGATACGTCCTGGTATCACGCCTTTGACGTCCTGAGGTCGCCGTCACTGCCGGCGATTCTGCTTCTGGGCGCCATGCTGTTCCTGGTGCTCATAATCTGGGTCGCTGTCGCGCACGCCCTCTTCGTGGCGACGTTTGGCCGTGAGGCGCCGGCCTCCCTTGGTGCGCTTTTCGAGCAAGTGCTCCAGACCCCGGATGGCCACTTCCTGATCATCGCGGGCAACCTGATCGGGCTGGCATTCGCTCTCGCGGTCTTTTGCCTCACGGTCGTGTCGTTCCCCTTGCTGCTCGATCGGCGGGTCGGCGCCGCCAGCGCGATGCTCACGTCTGTCCGGACCGTCCTCAAGAACCCGGCAGCGATGGCGTTCTGGGGCCTGATCGTGGCAGCCAGTCTTGTGCTTGGTTCGCTGCCGCTCTTCTTTGGACTGGCGGTCGTGATGCCGATCCTCGGCCATGCCAGCTGGCACTTGTACCGCAAGGCGATAGAGCCGGATCCAAACCCGCGCCCAGAGTACCGTCCGAAACCCAGGACCATAAGCCACGGTGCCCAGTTTCCGAGTTCATTCCTCTTCCCCGAACGCGCTCCCGATGCCGAGCCCGAAGCGAAAGGGGCTCGCAAGAAAGGCGAGCCCCCATCCGGCTGACTTCGCGCAACAACTGCGGTTAAGGTTCCTTCGGCCAGTCTGGTGCCGGGACGGGGCAGCGCTTGGACGACGTGAAGGACGCGGTCAGGCCGTGCGGGGCAACCTGTGAACTTCGGTGAAGCATCGGCTGCAGTGTCGGCCGCTCTTACCCACGGCCTTCGCCTCATTTCCGCCGGCCCGACAAGACCTTCGACAATTATCGATCGCAGACATGTCACGAACAGATTCAGGCACTACGCCTACCGGAAGTGCACTGTCGGCTGAGTTTCCAGGGCCGATGGGCATTGGAGGAGGTTCATAATATGACGCCGTCCATTACATTACGTGCGACGCTCGCAGCACTTCTGCTTCTCCTGGCTTCAACGTCGCAAACAATTGCCGGCAGCGGCTACGTCAGGCTTACTATTTACAAGGCCGGCTGGTTCATTGGTGGCTCCGGCGGCAGCGGCACCCTCACCTTCCGCGGGAAACAGTATTCTTTGACGACCGGCGGGCTCGACTACGGCCTCGTTTTTGGTGGGTCGAGGACCGTCCTGCGCGGCAAGGTCCACAACATCCGCCGCCCGTCGGATATTGAGGGCGTCTACGTTGCCGGCGGCGCGGGCGTTGCGGTCGGCGCCGGCGCGCGGGGCATTGTGCTGACCAACCCAAAGGGCGCCGTCCTCGAACTCACGGGCCGTCAGGTTGGGCTACTGCTCAATCTCGACCTCAGTGGCCTTGCCATTACCTTGGAATAGCGTTTCGGCCCCTAGACCCGACTGGCGCGATCAGCAGACGTCAGGCTCTGAGAGCGTTCGACCCTGCCGCGGATACAGTGGCGAGCCGCGACAACAAGGATCCAAGACCGCGTCGACATATGGTCTTGTTTAGCGGGAATTTCAGGGCAGCACTGTCGGTGACGTCATCGAACCAGATCGACCACAGCACGCTTTGAGGCGCACTGCGGTCGCTATCCTAGATCTCAATGAGAGACATCAGAACAATTAGATCTAGCAAGGAGTTATCTCGCGGGGTTGGGACCCTTCCTTGGGGCTCACCATCAAAACTTGTATTCGCCTCCATCTTTTCGGAAATCAAGCTTCTGTTTTGCCAGGAACTCGACAAATATCCGACATCAAACACGATCTCTTCGACGGGATTGTGCGTGCGGCATGGTCGGATCGATTTGATCTGGATCGTCGATTGTTACGGCTCAGCCTGGGCCAGTCGCTCCAACAGATCTTGTCTCTCAATGACGACCCGATGACTTTCATCGAGATAGCCAGGTGATCGCGCCTGGTTCGATGCCGAGGTCCTTTTTTTCGTGGCGACACAGTTCGATGTGACGCGGCTTGGGCCTCCATGAGGGTACGGGCACGATATCGGCCGCGATGAGCGTGAGCGCTTCCCAGAGCTGAATGGTGCCAATTGCGATTGTGCTGACCAACGGGTTCATCGTGCTTCCTCCGATGATTATGAGGCACACAACCCTCATGTGACGAAGTCACTAGCCCCGGTAGCCTCAGGTCGCTGTTGTGATGGGAACAGGATCTTGGCCGACCGTGCTAGACTTCACGGGACGCATGCTCTTTTCTATTGAGTTCACGCTAACGAATGAGATCGCAATCCATGAAAATTATCGGTGCCGGCGTTGGACGCACGGGGACGTATTCGCTCAAGCTCGCCATCAATCAATTGGGGCTTGGACCTTGCCATCACATGGAAGAGGTCCTCCACAACATGAATGTGCAGGTGCCGCTTTGGGTCGACGCCACGGCCGGCACTCCAAACTGGACGGCGATCTATGGGGGCTATGAAAGCGCCGTCGACTGGCCCACGGCCGGCTTCTTTCGTGAACTGAATGCCGCTTATCCTGACGCCAAATTCATCCTCACGGTCCGCAGCCCGGAAAGCTGGGCTGCGAGTTTCTCAGAAACAATCTACAAGCTCCTCGCTGGCAAGGACGACGCGCCACCGGAAATGAGAGACTGGCTCGATATGGGCAGTGCCGTGATCGCCAAGACGGGCTTCCCCATGGGGCTCGACATGGAGGGACTGAGCAGCGCTTTCGAGGCCCACAATGAAGCGGTCAAGGCCGAAATTCCCACCGATCGCCTGCTTGTTTATGAGGTCAAGAGCGGCTGGGATCCGCTGTGCGAATTTCTGGACGTGCCAGCACCGAGTGATCCCTTCCCGCGAACGAACAACCGGGCGGAGTTCTGGGACCTTGTCTCTGGCAAGGCCTAATCGGTCGGACTTGGTTCAACGATGGTCATGGCTCAGACTTGGCCAGCTGCTCTAAGAGCTCGCGCTTTTCGATGACCACGCGGTGACTGCTAACGAGACGTATCGCGCCGGCTTGGCGCAGCCTGGTCATCTGTCGGCTCACCGTTTCCAGGGTCAGTCCTAGGAAATCGCCGATCTCGCCACGGCTGAGCGGAAGTTCAAGGACAAGGTCGGGGCACGCCTCGAGGGATTGAGGCGGCGCGCGGCGCTGTTTTTCTAAGAGCCACAACAGGAAGGTTGCCACTCTTTCGGCAGCATTCTTGCGCCCGATCGTGAGGAGCCAGTCGCGTGCGTCTTCCAGGTCATCCATCGCGAGCGTCAAGAGGCGGCGTTCGAGATCAGGATGCGTGCTGAGCAAGGCCTTGAACTTGTCGCGCGGAAAACAACACAGCACGACATCCGTGACGCACGTCGCCGCCTCGTGGCTCTCCCGGGCAAAGAGGTCGCCGAGGCAATCGGCTTCGGTAAGCAGTGCCACAATCTGCTCCCGCCCATCGGACAGTGTGCGCGTCAGCTTGATCGCCCCGGAGACGACCACGGCAAACAACGCGCTGACGTCGTCCTGGTGGATGACTTGATTGCCGGCCTCAAAATAGCGATGCCGCATCAGCCCGCTCAGGACATGAAGCTCGTGGGCGGTCAAGCCACAGCAGATCCCGTCCCTACGCGATGGACAGGACGCGCAGCTGCCGGTTAGTCGTGAAGCAATACGTGAGCTGGTCATTGGCAGTGCTCTCAATCGAGCCGCTCTCAGTCCCGATCGTAGCCAACATATTCACAAATATCAATGCGTCTCGTCGCCCAAGAGGCCGACGGCTTAGTCAATGATCCAAGGACGCGACGGTCGCCCCTGACGGTTCATCGCCAACTGCTGCGCGAGCTCATCGTGTGACGCTGCTGCTATCGCATGGCGGGCGTCTTGGAAGAGCGTGACCTCTTCCCATTCAAGGTGCTGGCGTATGTTCTCGAATGTAGCGCGCAGGAGGTAGCCCAGCGCTTCGGTATTGGGATGGCGCCCGCCCTCGCTCATTTCACCCAGACAGTCGTTCACTTCGAGGGCATACTCCCGATGGCGTTCGTGTTCCGCGACGGCGAGATTAATCAGCCGCGAAACCGACACCGACGGCTGCCTCACCTGCAGGAGGTTGAAGACGGCTTCCTCGTCTTTTTGGTGGACGAGCAAATCGCCCGCCAAGTAGTGCCGGCACTTCGCGGCGAGGTGAAAGTCGAGCCTCTGTCCCAAGTGATCCGCCAGCAGCTCAAGATTGTCACAGAGCGCCTGTTGGCGCCTGCGCCCCTCCAGAACCAGGCGGAAAGCCTGGTGGGGATTTGGTTGATCAGTATCGATAGGGCTCATATTCTTCCGCCCCTGCCGGCCAAATTCAAACCAGCATGCGTTCCATGGCCTGTTCGTTCCTTTGCATCATCGCCCAGCAGTCTTGGCCATTGAGCAAGGGGAAGCATTGATCCTAATCAAGCGGCATCGGGTACGGCGTAGGATGGGCGGCACGACGTGACCGGCGGTTGACTGCCGTCTTCGCGCAGTGGACCTTCAGACCCAAATCGCGTTCACCTGCAGTTTGCACTCGACGAGGATCCGTCCAGACACACCACCCGCCATCACGACAAGGTATGAACATGTCCGATCCGATACCTGACAAGGCCCAAGTCTCAATCGACTTCCCCCACAAGTTCTACATGGGCTCATTTGGACGCGAGAGCCGTTTCGACGTCACGGCCGACACAGAGGGCGTTCACGTTCATATTGACCGGCCTGGCGAGGAGCGACGCCATGTCGGTTTCCACCTCCACTACATGGCCCTGGCGGGCGTGTTGCGCGCGATGGGAGACGCTCTCGCGGAGGCAAGGGATATTGATCGCCAGCACATCGAAGCCCTGCGAGAGGCTATCGCATATCTCGAAGAGCAGGCTGGCTAAAGTACCGGCGTCAAACACCGGGACCCGGCTCGGCGATGTCGTGGCGCGGAATGTTGTAATTGCGCGGTTCTTATGCTGTGTCCTTGCGCATGTAGTGGATGACGTTCTCGATCTCGCCTTCCAGCTCGGCGCGCTTCTGTTCGTCCGCGGTCACACCCCTTTTGTGCTCTTCAAGGGCCGTTACGATGCCGGCAATCATCTCGTTTTGTGCGTCGCTTGCCCTCGCAATCGAGACCATGACTTGCTCCAAGAAAACGGTCTCCCGATTGTGTCGCTGTTGCACGGCCAGCATGAGTAACTCAGCTTCGCGTTGCATAGTGGACCTCCTCAGCTCGATGCTGCGCACCATCGCGCGAATCACCAGGTCATTTCCGAAAGCCTGCCCCCAGACCCTTAATGGAACCCTAATCGCTCGACACCGTCGAAGCCGAATGGCTCGGCGCGCGTGAATACTGCTGCGCGGCGGTCGAAGGCATCATCTTTTCCGAGCGTCTGCCCCTCCAAGGGCGCGACCGTTATCGCTCGGACGTCGGATATATTTGATGGCTTGGGGAAAACGAGCTTCAACAGCTGTCATCCACTTCTGGTTGAGATCACATTTTCAACAAGGCTACTGAGTCGGCGCATCGGTCGATAGATGGCTCCGTACGGGTAGATGGCCCAGGACAAGTGCGGGTTCTTTACTGGATCGGCGAGAAACAGCGTCGAACAGGAACTTTGGGGGCGCGAATGACGGTCAGTCAGAGCATAATGGCCCAGGCCTTAATCTGGTGGACGTTCGGGGCATTCGCGGCCATCGGGCTTTTGACAGGGCTTGTCGGCCTGCGCATCGGGCACGGCGATCGACACCAAGACGGATGCCAATGCGACGTCTTTGCAACCGGTTGCGGTGAACTCAACACCTCGGCATCGCGTGCGGCGAGATCCGTCTCCCAAGAGCCCGACAGCCACCAAAGATGCGCCACCGAAGAAAGTTGTAAAGACTGCCGCGCGACCTGGACCGATTGCACCGGAAAAACGGCCACCGCGTCCTGAGCCTCCCGAGACACGAAGCGTCATCAAACAATCGACGCCTGGGGCCACGCCCACCACCGCCGAAACGCTACAAGAATCGAGGGTCGATCGTTCCGCATTACAACCAAGCGCAGCCGATCACCCCAAGACTTCCGATGCGCAACGGTCTGTCACGAAGGCGATGCCTCTCGGTGAGCATACGTTTTCACCCTCACGCTCCGCACCAACGCCCAAGGTGCGCAGCACCGGGTCGGCAGCAAGATACAGAAGCCGCTCTGCGTTCCCAACGCCGATGACGTCGGCGCCAAAGCGGGCCGCGATGGCGGGCAATGCGACGCGCAACGACCCGCGTTTTCGCACAGTGCCCATATTCTGGGCCACGAACCGTGGCGTTGAGACGTCGACGAGAGCCCAGACAACGTCCAAATACGAGCCCGTATCATTTGGGACGAAGCGCGCCGATGTTCTGACAAAGGGTCTTGCTCTGGTCACCGTCCCGAAGGTGAAACGAGACTTTGGCGCCATTCCGCGACCCAAGGACTTCACAGTCTTTGGCGTCAGGATCTACCGCGAAGCAGAAGATCCCGACAAGCATTTCACTATTCGCAGCCTGGTGCGCCTCAACGAGGCGGCTTTCCTCAAATTCGCCCAAGAAAACCTCGCGGCCGCGCGCGACTTCCAAGGTCACTGCTTCGTCTATGTCCACGGCTATCGCAACACCTTCGACGATGCGATCTATCGCGCCGCGCAGATTGCCGTCGACATGGCGTTCGATGGCAATGCCTACGTCTATTCATGGCCCTCGCAAGGCAACTTCGCCGGTTACATCGCCGATCGCGACGCGGTCGACGCGAGCCAGCCGCACTTCCAGAGGTTTTTGAGGTTCCTCAACGATGAGACAACCTGCGTGCAGGTCCATGTGTTGGCCCACTCCATGGGAACACGCCTCGTCGTCGACGCTTTCTTTCCACCGTCAGGACACGGCGCGCTCGACGCGCTCTCCTCGATTGGGCAAATCGTTCTGGCCTCCCCCGACATTGACGCGTCGATCTTGCGATCGCGAGCGGAGGCGATTAAGCGCTCGCCGCGCACGATCACGCTTTATGCGAATGGACGTGATGATGCCTTGCAGTGGTCCAAGACGGCCGCCGGCGGGTTCGTTCGTGCCGGTGATGTCGTTGACGGCAAGCCCCTCGTCATCGAAGGCGTTGATACCATCGACCTTACGCCGATGAGTGACGCGACATGGGTATTCATCGGCGCCAATCACAACGAATATGCGGAGCGCGCGCATATCCTCCAAGACATTGGATTACTGATGAGACATGGCATCCGGCCGCCGGCCAAGCGCTTCCCGGTTTATGCCGCGCGGCAGCTCAACGGTGGTACGTTCTGGCGCTACGTCGCGAACTGAATGATGTCTCGGCGCGTCCAAACGACTGAGGGACAGCTCAACATCGGCGCGACGCAAAAAATGAGAGGGGGTCGAGGCAGTCTGACCCGCCGCCACGGCTCATAAACCATGTCCCTTTTAATGCGACTTCACCACTTCGTCAGCCGCTTTGCCAAGCCCAAGACGCTCGGTGTTCAAGGGGTCATCCTCAGTTCGGATTCGCGCGTTTTTCTCGTGCGCCAGACCTACAATGGTGGCTGGCACTTCCCAGGCGGAGGGGTTGAGACCGGCGAGACACTGCGCGCGGCCTTGCGACGTGAAGTCAAGGAAGAAGCTGCAATCGAGGTCATGGGTCGGCCCAAGCTGCACGGTGTCTTCTTCAACGACCTCTATTCTCGACGCGACTACATCTCCGTCTACGTCGTCACAGACTATCGCGTTTTAGGAGAGCGCGCACCCGACTGGGAGATCGCCGAAGCTGGTTTCTTCGACGTGCATGACCTTCCCGACGAGACGACACCTGAGGTCCGGGCCCGCCTTCGTGAAGTACTTGAAGGGCTTGAACCCGATGATTATTGGCGTTCACGCGATGCGATCAAATGAACCTGTCTCCTCAAGAGACCACCCGCCCGAGAAGCGCTGATGCATCGTCATGGCATTTCGCGCGCGGGAAACGGTGACCTGCGGCGTCTTCGCGTTCCATGGTTCGCAGCTCATCGACCATCGCGGGTATGCCGCGCGCAAAAGCACACTCGATCAGCCCTGCCAATGAGTAGGCCTGGAATACGTCAACCAAACGCATGAAGCCATCGCTTGCCAGAAGTAGCCGTGTGCCCGTCGCCACCTGGACCCGCTCAGTCACGACATGCTCGCTTGGAGGAGCTGTGATCGAAAATACCCCATAGCCAGGGGCCAGGTTCATGCGCCGCCGGCCGTCGCGCAGAATTGGCATCAAACCTTCGCGATCTATTGTTGCCCTGCCATCGTTCGTGGCATCTGACCCCATGTCGGACAGCCGGTCGGCGAGCCCCGCGTCACCAGTGTCGTCCCCAACGCCATACCGCACGACGTCGCCTCCCGAACTTTCAACAACGAGACTGCAATCGCCCAGCGCGAGGTATTCAAGCTCAGTACCATCCAAACGAAGGATCAGTCCCGCAGCGGAAGGATGCTCGAACCGCTCGACGGGTGGTCGGCTTCTCTGCTTTGCGAATTCGTCCGCTGCGTCTTGCGTCAACGCGGGGATAATATCCCCGAGCCGGGGCGGCAGGGGGTGTCGCGTCAGCCAACGCCCAATCAAATTCGCGAGCCACGCGGCGTCGCTTTCCGGATCCACCAAGGGCTCGTCGCACAGGTCCGTCGCGCCATCGATCACCCAGGCACTATTTCCTTGATGCCCAACGACATCATCGTTGACGATACTGGCGGCAAAGCTCGACGCGTCGTCGACCGAAAGCTTTGACATGAGCGTCTCCGTAGGCAGGAATGTGGTTCGCGGTTTTACCGCTCGGACTGCGTCCTGTCGTATCGTATCAGCGGACCCAATCGCTGTTATAAATCCATTCTCTCCGCGACATGTCTGTCATTTATTAGCTCGCGGGCAGCGCATCGAGGACCAGGCGGCTGGCCACCACGAGTTCGGGACTGGTCTGGCGGTAGGTGCCTGAGATCCGCGCGAAATATGCCCGCGCGGTCGCGCATGGCGCGCCAATTGCGGGGCGTTCATTGGACGCCGATCGCAGGATCATTGGGGCGGCCTCATCAATGCGCCGGCGTAGGGCATCGTAAGCATCAGCTTGTCCACGCATCCTTGGCACCATGACCGTCGCCAAGTGGGCCGCAAGCCCAGGCCAATTCAAGAGCATGCGATAGAGACCGGGCACAAATGCTTCGCCGTCGCGCTCTTTTGCAAAGAGCATGGCAAGATCACGCGTTGCCCCGTCGGCGCGCACGTAATCGACCATCGGTGGCGGCGTACCTTGCAGCGATGACGGTGGCTCCCAGACCGCAGTGCTGCGGTCGGCTTCATTCTTCGTCGGTCCAACATCGTTCAAGCGTAAGGTAATGAGCGCCGACAGCATCATATTTACAGGGGCAACGCGTTGGAAGGTTTGCGCGGCGACGCGAACGGCAGCCACGTCGTCTGCACTCAATCCCCAGACTTGTAGCGCCTGCCAAGGGATCGGATCGAGGCGTGGCGGCTGGATGTCGTGCGCCGCCGCCCAAGCGGCCTCTTGTGCCTCGCCCGTCCGAAAAGCTGGCGCGACTTCATGCCAGGCCCATTCGAGAAAACCAGGCTGGGTCGCCAGACTTTCGTGGATCGCGGAGACGTAAGGCACACCATAGAGCCGTTGGACTTCCCGATAGATCGCTTCGATCTCGCTGCCTGGCTGTTCATCGGCCATCGTTTGAGCGCTCTTCTTCTCTTGCCTGCCGATCTAAAGCGCGACGCGATCGCGCGATCAGGGCCAACAGCTTCCGGACTTCGTAGTTCGCTTCGGCGTCGGGGGCGTCAACTTTGTCTGCCCTCGCTCCAGATCAATCGAGGATCGGATTAGCTCTCCGCTGCTTTAAAGGCTGCCTCAATGATCTCTTGTGCCTCGTCCTGGATTTGCCCGAGATGCTTGGTGCCGACGAAACTCTCAGCGTAAAGCTTGTAGATCTCTTCCGTTCCAGATGGGCGGGCTGCAAACCAACCGTTTTCAGTCGTGACCTTTAGCCCCCCGATCGGCGCATTGTTGGCTGGTGCGCGTGTCAACTTCGCCGTGATCGGCTCCCCTGCGAGTTCGTCGGCTTTCACAAGATCCGGTGACAGCTTTGCAAGCGCTGCTTTCTGCACGCTCGTTGCTGGCGAATCTGAGCGCGCATAAACGGGACTCCCGAACCGTTCTTCAACCAATGCATAGTGTTCACCCGGGTCGCGACCCGTTTTGGCGGTTATTTCGGCGGCCAGCAGATCAAGAATGATCCCGTCCTTGTCCGTCGTCCAAACGGTGCCATCTTTCCTGAGAAAGGATGCCCCAGCGCTCTCTTCCCCACCAAAGCCATAAGACCCATCCAATAGCCCGTCGACGAACCACTTAAATCCCACAGGGACTTCGGCCAATGGGCGAGGTAGATCAGCTGCGACGCGGTCGATCATCGAACTCGACACCAGGGTCTTGCCCACAGCCGCATCGTCGCGCCATTCGGGTCGGTTCTGGAAGAGATAAGAAATCGCGACGGCGAGATAGTGGTTCGGGTTGAGAAGACCGGCGCTCGGGGTCACGATGCCATGGCGGTCGGTATCGGGGTCATTACCAAACGCGATATCGAAGCGGTCTTTGAGATCAATCAGGCCCGCCATCGCAAAGGGGGACGAGCAGTCCATGCGGATCTTCCCGTCCTTGTCCAGGCGCATGAAGGCAAAGGTTGGATCGATGCGTTTGTTGACGACCTCGATGTCAAGGCCGTAGCGCGTGGCAATCGGCTCCCAGTACGCGAGGCCCGCGCCGCCCATCGGATCGACACCAATCTTGAGCTTCGCTGCGGCGATCGCTTCCATGTCGATGACACTTTCGAGGTCGGCGACGTAGGGCGTAATGTAGTCGTACTCTCTGGTTGTCTCGGCTTTGAGCGACTGCGTCAGGGGTATGCGGCGCAACGCCGTCAAACCGCTTTCGAGTAATTCGTTGGCGCGCGCCTCGATCTTCCGCGTTGTTTTCGTGTCGGCTGGGCCACCACTCGGTGGGTTGTATTTAAACCCTCCATCTGCTGGGGGATTGTGAGACGGTGTGATAACCACCCCATCAGCGAGGCCGGACGATCGCCCCCGATTATGGGTCAGGATCGCGTGCGAGATGACGGGCGTCGGCGTGTAACCGCCACCCGTTTGAAGGCAGATCTCAACCTCGTTAGCCGCGAACACTTCGATGGCTGTCGCGCGTGCCGCCTCGGACAGCGCGTGGGTGTCCATCCCGACGAACAATGGACCGTCAATACCTGCCACACGCCGGTGTTCTGAGATCGCCTGGCAGATCGCCAAGATGTGGGCTTCATTGAAGCTGCACTGAAGCGAGCTGCCCCGATGGCCCGATGTGCCAAACGCGACACGCTGCGATGGGTTAGAGGCGTCTGGTGCCAACGTGTAGTACGCGGTCATCAACTCCGGAACGTTGACGAGGAGATCATGTGGGGCCGGCTTGCCCGCCCGTGCGTCAGTGGCCACGTCGCGCCTTCCCTTCAATCTATGGTATTCTAATCCATTAGGAGCAACCATACACGGCACGGTATGGCTGATGACGCTGCAAGTTCCAAAATGCACTTTCCGCGAACGTCGATGTCGGCTTGGTCGGCAAGCAGACCGATTGCGGCCCGGCCGAAATGAGCACACGAAACAGAGTGACTGACGCGCCGTCCGTTGTCCTCGAATCACAAGTGCCATCGGCTGTCACTAAGACCCGCGTCATTTTTCTAGACTGAATTCTAGGGGTGATCGCCCGCGCCCTCGCCGCCAAAATGCAGAACCACCCGGCAGCACTTTGTTGCGCGCATGAGAAGGGCTATCGGATTTTTGGATCCGCTAGTCGGACGCCAAGGCCGCCGTCCTTGTCACCGTCAATGAAGACAATTCCGCGCTCCTCTAATGCCTCCTTGATACGCAACATCGTATCGACCTTGAAGCGCAGTTCGTCTCCGCTTGTCTCGATTCTTTTGATTGTTGCCGGGCTAAGGCCGACGGTTTTGGCCAGTTCAAGTTGGTTCATACCGATAAGGGCGCGCGCGGCTTTGATCTGTCGCGGATAGATCATATCAGCGCGAGCAAATCAAAGACTTGCATGTTGGCTGCCTGTAAGCTACTAAAAGTCTCATATCCGACACCTTTGGAGTCTCTTATGTCCCATTCCGCACCTGATCTACGACAGCTTCGCGGCGAAGTTGCCCTATACGCATTCACCAAACACGAGCTCCTGGATCAGTATCCCGACCTCGACGATGAAACCCTAGCCGACACTCTCGAGGGACTCACTGACCTGAAGGAGATCCTAGCCGCGTTTGTACGCTCGGCACTAGACGACGAGGCTTTGGCAACGGCGTTATCCACGCGTCTTGGCGAGATGAAGGCAAGGCTCGATCGCCTGACCCATCGAGCCAAGATGAAACGCAGCGTCGTTCTGGATGCCATGACCAAGGCCGATCTCAAGCGGCTTGTCGAGGCAGACTTCACGGTATCGATGCGGGCGGGAACCCCCTCACTTGAAGTGATCGAAGAAGCACGCATCCCCGAAGACTACTGGAGGCCGCAGCCGGCAAAACTCGACCGGCAGGGTCTGATCTCGGATCTTAAGAACGGGGCAGTGATCGCCGGCGCCCAACTCGGGCCACGTACATCTCAGTTGAGTGTGAGGGTGAAGTGATGGGATTTGATCAACGCCAACGCAAAGCGCTTCGCTCCAAACTGCGCCACGCCAATGTCAAGTCTCGGATCCACAACGGCACGACGCTCCATTACATCGAAGGCTGGAAGGTCGTCGCCGAGGCCAACCGTATCTTCGGTCATGAGAACTGGGACCGCGAAACGCGTGCACCCACCTGCATCTGGTCGGATCGTCAGAGAGGACAGGTCGTCTGCCTTTATTCGACCCAGGTTCGGATCTCGGTTCGCGCTGGCGACACGATTGTCACCCGCGATGGCGTCGGGACTGGTTTTGGGCGGGCGTCATCACCTGAGGGCGCACATGAAATGGCAATGAAGGCAGCCGAAACGGACGCCACCAAACGCGCCCTTGCCACCTTCGGCAATCCGTTTGGACTTGCGCTCTATGACAAGGAGATGAGCCAAGTCACCCAGCCAACCAAGCAAGATCAGACGCCGAACAAACAACCCCCAAGAACCGAGGCTCCCAAAGTCATTCTCACGGGCCGCAACGGTCAGCAGCGCCGACTATCCAGCAGCGAGCATCTCGTCGAGGCGGTCACGACGTCATTGGCGGAACTCGAGACCGTCGAGGCCGTCTATGGGTTCTGGGAGGCCAACCTCGCAAACTTCGCGTCTGTCCTTGAACGTGATCCCATCGGCAATCGAGCCATCATCGACGTCGTGACTGAAAAACTCAAAACCCGGCTCCGCGATGTCGGTGGACAGGGGGGCAATGGGAAATCGTCCTCTCCCCCTCCGTCGGAATCGGCCCCTCCCCCTCCATCGGACAAAGATGCATCATCGCATGCGGTATCGGCGGAAAAGGGTGAAACGACGTCGGTTACGGGCCGGTCGACGTCTCAGGCGACGTCCCGCAAACAGACTGAAACAGCGCCCGAAAGCTCCCATGACGATCAGGCCGTGCCTTTGGCGCGCACGAAGGACCGCCGTGTCCGCGATGCCGACCATCGCGCCTTCGTTGCCCGGCACCCATGTGTTGTATGTGGACGCCGCCCGGCTCAGGCCCACCACGTCCGATTTGCCCAGCCGCGCGCCATGGCGATGAAGGTGTCAGATGAATACACCGTGCCGCTGTGCGTTGGTCATCATGACTCGCTCCACCGTACGGGTGATGAGCGGGCCTGGTGGGCGGCTCGGAAGATCGATCCCCTCGCCGTCGCGCTCCGCCTCTGGACGGCGGCAGACAAGAGCGTTGAATTCCCGGCTTTAACGCCGAATGATGCCGATATTATAGAAATGCCGAACCCTGAAACGACACAGCCCTTCGAGAAATCGGATCGTCCATGACTGGCTTCCCGCGCAAACGAGTGGCTCTCACTAATC
This sequence comes from uncultured Alphaproteobacteria bacterium, assembly GCA_963696075.1. Lineage (GTDB taxonomy): Bacteria > Pseudomonadota > Alphaproteobacteria > Rhizobiales > Hyphomicrobiaceae > CAJQQK01. The sequence goes on from CAVOJD010000023.1 coordinate 29,227, forward strand.
AGCTACGGCAACGGCCCATCCCCACCTGCTAGACAATCCTAGCTTCGGGACAATCCTAGCTACTAGGCAAAAAAGGCATTACTCTTTGGGCTGATTATTTAGCACGAAGGGCTGATTGCCTCTAGACAAGTATAGCGCGACAAATTTCGATGGCCCGGCCTCGCATGCCTCGGATGGAAACCCTGGGATAAGCTCCGGCCGGCGGCTATCGCCTCCGAGCGGCCCCGATAAAGCAACATACTCCCGCTTGGAAATTCAACCTCTAGCTGCGCTTGCGCAAAACGAACCCATTTTTTCTAAATGATTTCAATAGCCGTCGATGATGCGCTGGCATTGACTGGATGGATCCACTCCTACGCGTTTGAGCGACGGCTCGCGAACGGAAACGTGCGCTTCGACCTGCCCGAACTGTGGATGTTCAAGAAGCCGCCGCCGCAATGGATGCTTGGGGCTAAAGCACCGACGCCGGGGGAGTTCGAGGCGGTGGTCGCGCGCTATCCACCCGGGCAGGACTAGGACTTGTTCGGCTCAGCGTTGCAGCGGTTAACCGCCTCCCTCCCCCGGGCAGCCGTCCCTGAAATCGTGCCTCAGCGTTCGGCTGTAGGTTCGGTCTGGATGTCGATTTCGACCATGATGTCCTGTGCCAGGCGTTCGAGATGCTCGCGCAGTTCGTCGACGCCGCGGTCCGGGGGGATGACGATCTTGGCGGTCGCCTCGAACAGGCTCTGGCCCGACATGCTGGCGGCATACTGTTCGGTGTGCAGTTCATCGATGCTCACACCGCTCGACGCAAGGGCGCTGGAAATGTCCCGAACGATGCCCGGATGATCCGCACCAGACACCGTCAGATGCGCCGTCAGCCCCGCCGGAGTGCCACGTTCGCTGCCGTCGTGCACGGTAATGATAAGGCCCTGGCTGTGCAGCGCCTGAAGCGCGGTGCGCAGCGCCGCGTCCTGTTCCTCAGGGATTGCAATGCGCGCGATGCCGGCAAACTCGCCGCCGAGGCGAACCATCGAGCTGTCCGTCCAGTTGCCGTCGTGGCTTGCCACCACTTCGGAAACCGCCTGCACGATTCCTGGCTTATCTTGTGCAACGATCGTCAATACCAGCTGTCGGTTCATGGCGCGGCTCGCAATCTTGGCGGAACGACTGGCTCATGTGTGACAGATCTCTGGCCAGGCTCCAAGTCCGGATCGGATCGGCCTGCGTCACCCTCCTCGATCAGGCGGCACGCACGCGTGTGACGTCTGGTGGGCGGTGAGAAGCCATGGCAATGGCGCGACATCTGCGAAGGCGCGCTGGACGCGGCGCATCAAGGGCTCACCGGCTGGGGCGACTGCAGTGCGTTTCGGCCCTCAATGTTGGGAAGCGCGGGTTGGCCGCCGGGACCCGGTGGGAGGGGGCCGGGCGATCCCGTGGGCGGTGGCGGCGCGAGCCCGCGTCGACCAGATCCCCGCGTCGAATTCGCGACTATGACTGCCCCCGCCGCCACGCCGGCTGCGAGAACGGCCGGGGCGAACTGCCAGCGAGTGGCGCCCGGGACGACGACGCATTTTTTCGATGCGCCGCCCTTGGCGCGCTCCTGCCGGGTTTCAGCCGCGGTACAGTTGCAGACAGGGCTGCGTTCGACCTGGACCGATTGACCGGGTTGGACGACCTGAAAGCAGCCGTTGCGGTAATTGACGATGGCGCCACTATCGCGCCCAGCGGTCACAATGCTGCCCGGCTGAACTTCACCGGCCGTGACGTCCGTCACCAGGCGCGAGGCTCCGCCCAGCGCTGTCGTGGTGACAGTGCCGTAGACGTTGGAGAGTTTCGCGGCTTGGACCGGGCCGACGCACGCCGCCACCAGCAAGCCACAGAACAGAAGTCGTCGCATATCGCCCCCGCATGTCTCGCGATCGCGAAAACCGCGCTTTGTTAACCAATCATTCGTAGCGCGTGTTTTTGGGGTGAAAAGCTGCTTTTGTGGCAAAACAAGGTCAACGCTGTGGCATTAACCTCCTCTTTCGGTTGCGCTTTTTAATATGCAACTTTCGATTGCTCATGGCGCCTTTTTGTCGAGCAGGTCACCTGACTTGGTTCGCCGCTGCCGGTCCGGTCCCGCGCCCTCACTTATTCTCTGCCGGCGGGGTCGGTTGCGGCTTTGCTGTCAGACGTTCAGGCGCTGTGGCGCCAGCGCCTGACGGTTTGGTGGCACTCGTCACGGCGGCGGGTGTTGCAGGGCGCGGGGTCTCCGTCCCCTCCTGGGCCTGCCAGAACTTGAGAAGGTGTTGCTCAACGATCTTGTCATAATCGCCGCGCTCCCGGAGTTCGCGCAGGGCTGCGTTGACGTAATAAAGCATCGTGCGCGCCTGGGGATGCGATTTAGAGATCAGCACGTGAAGCGTCGTCAGGGAAACGGGTGCCTCGATGGATCGAATACGGTCGCGCATGCCAAGAGAGGCTCCGGCGGCCATGCCGGCGAGTTCCGCACTCACCACGCCATCGACGGTGCCGGAATCGAGGAGGCGGAAACACTCCTCAATCGAGGCGGGCCGCATCAGCGTGATCTTCTCATCCTTCAGCCAGCCGCGGCCATAGCTGTCCAGCTCGCTGACGGAATAGCCAGTCGGGCGGCAGAGGATTTTTCCCGTTACCGCGGCTTCACTCAGATCGCGTATCGGGGACGGTGCGCGCACGAAGAGCTGGGTTACAACTTCGTAGAGTGGATCGGAGAAAAAGAACCGCTGACAGCGGAACTGCGATTCCCGATCCAAACTGTCGAAGTTCGCGCAGTCCGGCTTCGACCAGGGAAAGCCAAGGTCGAACGAGCGCGTCAGGAGAAGCGGGTTCAGGTGGGCGGACCAGTCGTTGACCCAGGATACGGCGAAATCGAAGCGGCCGCGCGACTGACGCTTGATCAACCCCATGGCATCACTGA
>CAVOJD010000024.1:0-38714 GCA_963696075.1 uncultured Alphaproteobacteria bacterium
TATGAGAGCCGTTCTCACTCTGCGCTGAACGGGTCTCGATCACTTTGCTGGCGGCGATGACCAGATCTTCAGAGCCATTGCCTCAGCCGCACAATCGACACCGGAAAGCGGCGGAGCTGCGGCCAACTCGACTTTTGCAGCCTTCATGTCAGCGATAAATTCTGGATTCGCATGCATAAGGGCAACCGCAGACGCACCCATTAAGCGCCCTGTCGTCACGTCATTGCGCCAATGCACATTGCAAATGATCCGACTTTCACCAAATTGGATGCCGCGCGCTAACAGTGCATCAGTTCGATTAGGCGCGAGTTCTGACAAGATTAAAGCCCAAGCCCATCCGACCGCCGTGTGCCCGGACGGATAAGAACCATCATTACGCAATGCCTTCTCGTCCTTGGGCGTACAAATGGGCGCTCCGTTCTCCATAAAAGGACGCTTGCGCTGGTAGTTCTTTTTGGCTTTATAGGTGGAAAGCCCAGCATCAACCAGAGACCGAACCATAAGTTTCTGTAGCCGCGGCGTATGTTCGACAGTAATCCGTGCACCAAGCGCACAGGCGAAGGCATCTGTCGCTTCTGGAAAATGCAAATTTGCATCCCTTCTCGCCAGATCAAACCGAGGTGTGTTCTGAATTTTAATAGCGGCTGCCGCCGTGGCATCGTCCGTGGCTTTTCGAGCCGACCCGTATTGAGGTGCGACCGGCACTAAAGCCAGACTATTAGGCAGAGCTTCGAGCTTGACATAACCATCTGGAAGATCGCCCAAGGCAGCTCTGGCATCCTGTGCATGGGATGTGGATGCCGCATACATCATCGTGCCCAAGGCTAGAATGCTTGTAAGAACAGTTTTCATTGCAAAATACACCTCGAGATGTCTCATAGATGCTGACAGCGGATACTTGGATTGCGGAGAGTGCCATCTCATCGGACATTAATGCAGGTCAACAACCGCAACAAGTTAGCGTTACTCACCGAACCGGACGTCAGCCTCTGACCTTAATTACTGTGCACCGCTTTCAGACAAAGCACTTTGATGAAAGTCAAAGCACGTGAACAATCACGGAGCGCGCACACTCACCAGCACAATCAATCTTTCTACGACACACAGTACTAGCTAGCAAGCGCTGAATTCGGGCGCTTACCCTGAACCAACCCTTCTGACAGAACTTGTTACTTTACTAATTCGAGGTCATTCAGCACCCAGGTCTTTTCGATGAATCCCTCCAGCGGACCGTAGAAACGGAACACCAGGAAGAAACCCTTGTCTGGATTTGTCGGCACCCAGTTCTTCTCCATGCCCTTTGGTGCTTTTGGCCCGAAGTAAACATCAACTGAACCATCAGTATTAGCTACCGGCTTTTCACGACTGCCTATCGAAACGTTCTTGTTTTTCCCGGGATCCAGCAGGCTGCGGGTAGTGGGATCGTAAGCCGTTACCGCCCAGAAATTTTTAACTGGTGGTTTCGCACCAACACGTAATTTATACGTTTCGCTACCATCAAGATACGCGCCTTTATTATCACGAATAGCGGCAAGATATGCAGTACCCGCACCCGGCGTGGTAGAGATCAGGGCGGGAGAAACTACAATAGCGGCGTAATGCCACAAAGTGCGTGCATCAATATCTGCCACACCATTTCGTTCAAAAGTCGTATTGTGCAGGAACATTTTTTCCCAATGACGTTCCGGCCAGTATCGGATATCAGGGTCGCGCGAGGCAAACACAATAGCGCGTGACATGGCTGCGCCCTGCTTGGCACCTTGATCCAGAATACGCTGCATACGCTTATCCGGATTAAATGGTTTTCCCTGAATAATGCCCAATGTCGCCAGGCGGCCTAACTGTTCAGCACCAAATAATTCCTTGGGTTCATATTGTATGATTTCATTCAGCATTTCAAACGCAGAACCATCTTCTGCAGCCAACGAATTGAGACCGATACCTGCCGTGTTTGTGTACTTAGCCTGACGAGGTCCAGTTGCGAGCGGGTAGACTTTCAAGTTTTGTTTAAACCATTGGGTTGCTTTGTCGCCTACACCGACATCACCCCAGCCGCGCAACATTGCCCAGATTCGGTAGCTCGGTGACTTGACCACAAAATAGCCATCAGGCGTTTTGCCATCGTAACCGGGAGGCAGAAACAGGAACTTGCCGCCTTTACCTTTGTCAGGCCCGACAACACCAATATCGGTCAGGAATTTAAAGGCTGCATCGTTCACGGTGCCTAGCATACCCGGCGGAGCTTCTACCACAGTGGGGCCGTCTACCTTCAGATCGAGTGAAGCAACCGCGTACACCGTGCTGTTGTTACCGGTCAGGTAAAGCTCAGTGGGTGTCAGCCCAGGGCTTGGATGCACGCCAATATCAGAAGAAGTCTTAAATTTGAAATCCCGAATCTGACCCTTGATGATGCCGTAGACCGACAGAGCCGGCATGAAGTCCATATACGCCTGAGTGGCGCGCTGCAGGTCCATCTCATCGTAGATTTTCTGGGTCGTTTTTTCAGTGGGAAACGCCTTGAGATCAAACTTCAAAGTGCCGAAATTTGTCTTGATCTCATCTGGCGCTGGTTTGAAATCCCTGTTGGTTTGTTTCTTGCCGGCATTCTCAAACAGATTTTGCGTCTGCGCAGCAGTCTCGGCGTGAACCGGCAGTGCCAAAGCTGCCGCCATCACACCGGCTGAGATCAGCGTGGTTAATAGTGTAGTTTTCATCGATAGGTTTCCTAATTTTCTTGGCGAGGCCAACTCTAATCCGCCCCGTCATAAACGCGCTTTTCGCCCATCGCTGTCGATTAGACATGCCGCACCTCTTGCCTACACGTTGATTGAGACAGCAAAGCCTAATAGCGTTGTGAGACGCGGTCCGTGTCACATGGGCAGATAGTAGCTCAGCGAAATCACGCGTAAGTAAATCTTGCTTATCACATGGAATGGTCCGGCAGGCCGCGTGTAAATTGCCGCCGCCCCTGCTTCGCCGAGGCCGAGCTCCTCGGCATAGGCCTCGTCATCGAGTTTCACAACCGCTGTATAGAACCCCTCCGATCCGATAGTTGCGGCCTTGGGCACAGTTCCCTTCGGCGCGAGTTGGCCTTCACCGGTGAAATTGGCAACTCTGAGCACTTTGCCAGTAGCGATTCTGCCGGGTTTGCTCTTGAATGCAATTTCCACCGGGTCACCGCCCGCAACATTGCGCAGCAAATTCTGCGGCAGCACCACCAAGATGTGGCTGTGGCCTGTCTCCATAATCGTCCCGACCGCAGAAAGGCCCAACGACGTCGTCATGGTGCCGGGCCGTGCCTGCCAGTTGAGCACAATGCCGTCGACCGGAGACTTATATGATGTATGGCGTAGCTGGTCTTTGGCTTTGTCGAGTTGACCCTGCGCACTATCGACTTTCGCCAGCCCAGACGCCAAGGCGGCCTTGGCCTCACGTTTCGACGCTTCTGCTACGACCACAGCCGCCTGAGCCGCCTCGAAATCGCGCTCTTGTTCGAAGACCCTGAGCTCTCGCACGGCAGAGCTTCCCAGAGCTTTCAGCTTTTCACTGGCGTCTCGCTTTGACTTCGCGACCTCACGCTTAGCTACGGCCTGCGCAATCGATGCGTCGGCCAGTTCTAGCGCTGCCTGGAGGCGATCAACCTCTCGTTTCGCCGCATTGAGTTGCCCTGCCGCCTGGACAACCGGTCCCTCGAACTGCCCCTTCTCGAGCTCGAAGAGTACGTCGCCTTTCTTGACCTTCTGACCTGGCTCGGCAAAGATTGTCTTGATCAAGGCCTTCACGTCAGGATTCATGGCAACGATGAAGCGCGTCAGTGTGATCTGTTTGGATACAGGGGCCGCACCCTGCCAGCCGATAACGATGCCGCCAATTATGAAAACTCCACCTGCTATAGCGGCCGTAATTGTCGAGGTCCGCACGGGGATCTTGATGACACGAAAAGCCGCATAGACGAGGGCGCAGTAGAAAGCAGTGATAATAGCGATCATGTTGACGTCTCCCTAACGGCGGCCCCATCAGCAGGCACTGAGACGCCAGAATCAGAAGCTGATCCTGTTCCCGTGCTGCTTGGGTAAAAGACGTAGGCCCAAATCAATGCCAAGGGCCACAATACTCCGGTTACGATTCCAATCATCCCAGCAATCTTGATCGCTTCCGCCTGAGGATGTCCGCGCAACTGGGCGATCCTCCCGGGAAGCACCGCCAATTCTACGATGAGGAATATGGCCCCGATGACGAACGCCGCGATGACGATGAAGGCTACGATAGTAAGCATCATGATCAATTATCCTAACCGATATTTCCCAAGAAACGTGATTGGCTTCTGAGATTAGCAATGGCTCTTTGGGCCATTCCAGAACTGGAGGGGGAGGACGCTGAATTTGACCACGGTGCCGAACTTATTATGTTCAAACGCGTGCTCAGCGTTCTGGTCATTTGGCGCCAAACCATCTCATAATGGAGTGCGTCTTTCCGACCGGTAAGGCGAGCCCAGCCATCAATCCGACCGAAGCAACAGAAACTTGAGATCACATCTTCACAATCGTTTCTCCAATGCTCTACTGTGTTCAGCAGGGCGTTTCGTTACCGCCCTGCTCTCAAAGACAAATCCCAATCACTTGACCAATTCGATCTCACCCGGCCGCCAGGTCTGTTTGATCCACGCCTCTTGGGGACCGTAGATTCTGAGCGCAAGCCACCAGCTCTTACTGGGCACGGTCTGCAACCAGTTGCCCTCTGTTCCTTTAGGCGGCTTTGGCGCGAAGTAGATGTCGTATGAGCCGTCAGCGTTCGTTTTGATGCCCTTAGTCTGGCTCCCGAGTGTCGGGAACTGCTGGTCGGTCTGAAGCTGAGAGCGGATTTGGGTGTCATACATCGTCAGTCTCAGTTGACCTTTTTGATCGGTGTCATCGGGAAGGTCTGGTCGAAATAGGCCTGCTCGGGGCCATACAGCCTCAGATAGACAAAGAAGGATTGACCTTCGTTGGTCTGGATCCAATTGCCTTCTTTTCCCTTTGGTGCCTTTGGTCCGAAATAGATATCAACTGAACCGTCGGCATTGGTTTTCACGCCTTCCGTTCTGGACGATCGGCCTGATCGCCTTTGATCGTTGCGGATGATCAAACGGTTCTTGATGTCGTAGACCGTGACCGACCAGAAGTTGGCCGCGGGCGGTTTCGGCCCAACGTTGAGCACGTAATTGTTACCGCCCATCAAGGCATTGCCATCGGCATCGTAATAGCCTCCCAGATAGGCCGAACCTTTTCCGGGGGTGCGGGACACCATGCCGGCCGAGGTCGTCGTCGCCTCAAAACCGTAGGAGGCCCGCTCGTTGAACATCGAGTAGGTCGGTAGATCGATTTTCGGATCCATCGCGGCCATGGCGTCCTCAAAGCCGGAGTCTTTTCCGTAGAGCGACGTCGGGAACATGTTCCTGGTTTTGTTGAAGGAGATCGCCTGCGACATGGCCATGCCGACGTCCAGCGCTTGTTGCAGGATCTCCTTTTGATAGGCAGTCGGTTTGAAGGGCTTGCCTTTTTGGATGCCCAGGTCTTTTAGCCAAGCATAGAAGAACCGGTCGCGATCGGCCATCGGTTCACGCTGGACGTATGCGTTCACCAACTCCCAAAAACGCATGTCGCGGGGTTGAGTGTTGAGCGCGATCTTGTCGCCTGGTTTGGGCGCGTACTTGATGAATTTGGTTTCAGGTGGACTGGCGGCCTCTGACAGCTTGTAGGCTTTTACAGCTGTTCTTAGTTTCTTTGCCTCATCGCCGGTGCCGAGCGCGCGGTAGAAGTAGAGCACCCGGAAGGTGTCGGACTGAATGATTTTACCGTCGAAGTCTTTCGGGTAATTCTGTCCCGGCCCAACCAGCAACAGTTTTCCTGGCTTGCCTTCAATCTCGTGGATTGGCTGCATCCAGGCGTTATCGACCACGCCGTAGATCGCCCCGGGCGGTAGGTCTACCACCACCGGGCCCGTCTTTGACAGGTCCGACATTGCAATCGTGTAAGGCGTCGTGACATTGGCGGTCATGAACGGGTACACGCCGTCATAACCGTCATAGAGGCCAAAGAAGATATCGTCGTCAGTCAGATCCAAGCCGTTGGAGGTCTTCAAATTGCTGAGCAGGGCCGGATACAGCGTTTCGAAATTCATCATCGGCATCGCCCACGTCACCAACTGGGTGGCGCGTTGTTGGAGTATTCGGCGATGCAGAAATTCTGCGGTTTTTTTGGTGATTGATTCGCCTTGAAACTCAATCTTGCCCGCGTAGGTTTCTTGAACTGTCGGCTTGTTTTCCTTGGCGCTGACAAGCGGCGCGAAGGCGAGCCCAGCTATCAATCCGGCCGAAGCGACAGAAATTTGCGATCGTATCTTCATATTCATTTTGCCAATCCTCTACTGTATTCGGCAGGGCGTTTCTTTTCCGCCCTGCTCTCAAACACAAATCCAGCTCACTTGACCAATTCGATCTCACCCGGCCGCCAGGTCTTGTCGAGCCACGGCTCCAATGGTCCGTACATGCGCAGGATGATGAACCAGCTCTTGTTTGGTATCGTCTGGATCCAATTGCCCTCTTTTCCTTTCGGCGCCTTTGGCGCGAAGTAGATATCGTAGGATCCGTCGGCGTTCGGCTGCATGTTCTTATTGTAGCTGTCGAGTGCGGGAAACTGCTGATCGGTCTGCAGCATGGACCGCGTCTGCGGATCATAGACTGTCACTGACCAGAAATCCTTGACCGGAACATTCGGCGGCAGGGTCAGCTTGTAGGTCTTGCTACCGTCCAGAATCTCTCCGCCCTTCGCCAATCCCGCGATGCCGTAGTCTGACCCCGTGCCGGGCTTGGTCACCGCCATGGCAGGTGTCACAACAACCGCGTTGTAGTGCATCCACAAACGCGAGTCGTACCGGCGTGCGCCATCGACCAGGAAGGTCGAGTCCTTGTTGGCAAAGGCCATGACCCACTCGCTGTCTGGCCCATAGATCCGCTGGTCGCTATCCTTGGGGACAACTGTGTTGGCCCGCGCATAAGCGTTGCCGATGGCGACCGCGTCGGTCAGGATTGCCTTCATGCGCGCGTCAGGGGCAAAGGGTTTGCCCTTGGCGATGCCGAGTGCCGCCAGCAGCCCGCGCGTTTCGGGATCGTGTGCCCCGATGGGTTCTTCCTGAACAAGCTGGTTCAACATCTCCCAGTAGCTGTAGTCGTTCGGCGGAACGGCATTGTAGTCTCCGCGCCCCGACATGCCGATAAACTCGGGCTCCGGCGGGTTATCCGCCATCGACAGCGGATAGATTTTCAGATTGTCCCTCACGCCCTGGGCCGCCTTGTCGACACCGTCGCTGATATAGGCGCGCATGAAGATCCAGTTACCGAAGGTCGAGGGGCGGACCACGAAATAACCGTCCGGAACATCGCCCTTGTAGCCCGGCGGCAGGATAAGGTATTTGCCGCCCTTGCCTTTGTCCGGGCCGGCGATGCCAAGGTCGGTGACATAGCGGAACCACATGTCATCGACGACGCCCAGCATGCCCGGCGGCAGTTCGATCACTGTCGGCCCGTCATTGGCGAGATCGGTGTAGGTCCAGGTGTAAATCGTCGAGCTGTTGCCGGTCAGGAACAGCGACTTTGAGTCCGCCAGCTTGTCCCAGATCAGGATCTGATTGACCTTGGTCGCGCCGATATCGCGCTGGCCCTGTCGCATGGCGTACTGCGACACGCCAGGGATGGTGGAGACGTAGGCTTGAACGGCCCTGGCGCGATCCACATAATCGTAAAGCGTGCCGACCGTCTCCTTGTCCGGCACACCATCGAAAAACTTAAGCGTCCCGATTGACGTCTCGACCTTGTCCGGCGTGGTAATGCTTTCCGGAACCGGCGTGGTCATTTTGAACTTCGGGGACTTGGCCCAAATCGTGCTGGCCGCGCCGGTTAAAAACAGTGTGGCCACGGCAGCAGTGGTCAACAGTTTCATCTTCATGATGGTCTCCATTTATCTCTGATCACTGCGAGAAGCAGAATGGATCGCCACCTGCCTCGTGCGGTGCGCCTACTTTCGTTTACTCGACCAATTCGATCTCGCCGGGACGCCAGGACTGATCGATCCAGGGCTTCAGCGGGCCGTAGATGCGCAGAGCAAGCCACCAGCTCTTGCCGGGTACTGTTTGCAACCAGTTGCCTTCTTTGCCTTTGGGCGGCTTTGGCGCGAAGTAGATGTCGTAAGTCCCGTCGGCGTTTGTCTTGATGCCCTTAGTCTGGCTCCCGAGTGTCGGGAACTGCTGATCGGTCTGGAGTTGCGAGCGGGTTTGGGTGTCGTACATCGTCAACGCCCAGAAATCCTTGGCGGGCACATCCTTCGGCATGGTCAGCTTGTAGGTCTTTGATCCATCAAGTGCCTGCTTCTTAGAATCCACCGCGATCAGGGCGTAATCCGAACCCTTGCCCGCCACCGTGACCGCCATGGCAGGCGACACAACGATATAGCCGAAGTGGAAGAGGGCACGAGCCTCAAGGTTAAACGCGCCATCTTTCAGGAATGCCGTGTCCTTGTTTGCGTAGGCCATGATCCATGAACTGTCTTTGCCATACAGCATGTTGCCTGGATCGCGCGGGAAATAACTGATGGCGCGCGCGGCGGTGTTACCGATTGCGGCCGCGTCGGTGAGGACCTTCTTCATCCGCTCATCGGGTTTGAAAGGCTTGCCCTTTTCAATGCCGATCGCTGCCATCATGCCCTTGGCTTCCGGGCCGAGATAGTCGTTAGGCTCTCCCTGAATTAGATCATGCAGCTTTACAAAAAAGCTGTAGTCGTTGGGCACGATCGTATTCATGACCTTGCCCGATACGTTAATGAATTCGGTCGTGGGCGGCTTGTCTTTGGACTTAAGCGGATAGACCTTCAGGTGGTCGCGGATATTCCTTGATGCCGCCGGGATGGCCTTTTCCAGCGGCAGTTTTTTGTCCAGATACCCACGGGTAAACACCCACACGCCGTTGGTCTTGGAGGGCACAACAAAATAGCCGTCCGGCACGTCACCTTTGTAGTTCGGCGGCAGCACCAGAAACTTGCCGCCCTTGCCCTTGTCTGGACCGGCCACCCCTAAGTCCGTCATGTAACGGAAGGCCATGTCGTCAAGCACACCAAGCATGCCCGGCGGCAAATCAATCACCGTTGGACCGTCCTTCGCCAAGTCTAAGAACCCCACCGCGTACATGGTTGATGTATTGCCCGTCAGTAGGATCGTTTTGGAATCCATCAGGGTGTCCCAGATGGCAATCTTGTTGCTGGCATCGGCCCCCATGCTCGCCTGGCCTTCACGCAGCATGTAGGCGGACATCATCGGGATGGAATTGATGAAGACATTGACAGCGCGCGACCGGTCGAGAAAGTCGTAGCTTGCCGCGACACTGGCTGCGTCGGGCACGCCATCGAAAAATTTCATTGTGCCGATTGATGTCTCAACGCTGTCAGGCGCGATGATCGAAGACGGAATGTCTGTCGTCATTTTCATTTTTTTTGGAGATTTGGCGTGAACTGGAACAAGCATGCTGGTCGCCATCAATCCGGCGACAGCTAGAAAAAGGCGCGACGTCGTTTTCATAATGATCTCCACTTAATAACGATGTTCGAAGGCGGCGGGCATAGACCCGCCCCGTCGGTCATTGATCTCGGGCGAATTACTTGACCAGCACGACTTCGCCGGGCTGCCAGGTCTTGTCGAACCAAGGCTGGGTCGGGCTATAGATCCGCCATAGGATGTTCCATCCCTTGCCGGGAATAGTCTGCAACCAGTTGGATTTGCCTTTGGGTTTTTCCGGGCTGAAGATGATGTCGAAAGACCCATCTGCGTTCTTGACGATGCCCTCATCGATGCTTGAGACACCAGGGTACTCCTGATCGGTCTGCATCAGCGAGCGGGTCTGGTTGTCATAGAGCGTCACGTCCCAGAAGTTTGCTGCCGGTACGTTCGGTGCCACATGCATCTTGTAGGTCTTTGACCCATCAAACGGCTTGCCGTTTGAATCCTTGGCACCAATGAGATATTGCGAGCCTTTGCCCACGCCCGGATTGACCATCGCCGGCGTGATGCCGGTCGCATAGAAATGGAACCGCGCGCGGTAGTCGTTCAGGCTGACGTCCTTGTCCATAAATTTGTAGCTGCCACCAGCAAACCCAAGCTCCCAAGTCTTGCTGTTTGGGTAGATCCGAACCGTTTTATCGCGGTTTTTGAAGATGATTGAGCGCAAGGCGGCCGTACCAACAGCGGCTGCTTCGGTCAGGATCTTTTGCATGCGTGCGTCAGGCTTGAACGGCTTGCCTTTCTGGATCCCGATCGCGGCCAACAAGCCAAGACTTTCCGCATTGTGCGAGAACCGCGGTTCTTCCTGTACGATCTCATTCACTTCGTTGAAGAAGCTGGCATCCTGCGCATGCAGTGTATTGAATGCCTTGCCGGAGACGTTGGCCCAGTTGACCTCTTTGGGTTTGGATCCCAACGGATAGAGACGGAAATGCTTCTTCATGTTGGCGACCACGGGCTTATGGTCGAAGTTTTTCATGAAGCCACGCATTGCCAGCCAGTGGCCGTAGGTTTTAGATTTTTTGACAAAATAACCGTCTGGGATGTCACCTTTGTAGCCTGGCGGAACGAGAAGGTACTTACCGCCCTTCCCTTTATCGTCGCCGGCGTTACCGAAGTCAGTGACATATTCGAACCACGCGTTATCGATGATCCCTAGAACGTTCGGTGGGGTTTCCATCACCATCGGACCGTTCTTCAAGTCAATCCACATGAAGCTGTAAACGACGGTCGTGTTTCCCGTCAGCAGGAGACCACGAGGATCCAGTCGGCCTTCGAAAATGATCATTGTCTCGTTGTCAGGGCCGAACTCACGAATTCCCTTGCGGAAACCGGCCAACGACGCAGCCGGCACATTCATGATCATCGCCTCGACGGCCCGGCTGAAATCCAGATGATCCCAGACCTTCTGCGCCGTCGCATTGGTGGGGACGCCGTCAAAGAATTCGAGTGTGCCCAGGCGCGATTCCAACTTGTCCGGTGTCAGAACATTAGCGGGAATATCGGTTGTCATTTTGTATTTTGGGGACTCCGCATTGGCAGGACTCGCTGTTAGCGCGGCTGACGCGAAGACCAATGGCAATATGCGCTTATTGAGGTTAGGCACGGCTACTCTCCTTTGTTTTGAGAAACAGATTTCTTTTTGATTTTGCGTTTCTGGGGCGACGCAACTGGTTGCTGCAGCGCCTGCGCGCCGTACAGCGTTGAGATCCAAATCCGTACGAGCGACTCGAGGACTTGGTCCTGATTTCCACGCGGACGTCGGCCGAACGTTTCGATCATCAAAGATGCATCGAGACGGTTCAGGGCGACGGCGACCGACCGCGCTGCGAATGGTGGTATCAAGCCGGCTGCCTGTTGTTGCTCGATACGTTCAGTTACTGCGTCGTCGAACCGCTGTAAGAACTTAGCCCAGTTCTTCTCGAGCGTTTCATCCGAGGCCGTGGCGTCGGCCACAGCACGCAGAATGGGGCCGCGCTGGTAACAAATCTTCACAAGCCCTGACAGGCTTTCCCTCAACAGGGAAGCTGGGTCACCATTGCCTTCAAGCCAAGGTGTCGCAGCTACGAGGATGTCGTTCCCCATTTCACTCAAGAGCACGTCCATCAGGTCGTGAAGGTCCGCAAAGTACTGGTAGAACGTTGCGCGGCTTGTTTTTGTGCGCGACGCCAACTCAGCAACCGTGAGATCCCTGAATGGATGGGTCCAAAGGAAGTCCAACGCAGCATCCAAGATCGCCCGTCGGGTTCGTTCCGACTTCCTGGGCGATGACGCACGCTTGCGAACTAACTGCCTGATTGAACCGCCTTCTGACATGCTGTCACTTAAATCCTTCATCACGCGCTTTGTTATTCAAGTGGGTCACTTGTAGTGGCTTGATGGTGTGGGCCATCTGAAAATTGCTTGCTTGTGATTAGCAGCGCTGAGCAATTCTATCTGCTCCTTGCTCTGCCGACCGTAGCCCAGCGGCCGGCAAGCCGAGCGAAATGGAGCGCATCGCCTCCGCATCATTGATCGTGATGAGGTGTTCATCTGGCAACCCGATCAAGCCCTGCCGGCGGAGCAGTCTCAGCAAACGGTCAAGGCTGGCGACAGGAACGCCCATGTCGGCTGCAAGCCAGCATCGCGTCATCAGTGCGCCCTCGAGGCGATCGATACCGCGAATTCGCACGAATGCCGCGACAAACTGATGAACATCCATTTCCGATGACGCGGCGGAATTGTCGATAAGGGGTAGGCGGATGGCGCTAGCTGTTGCAGCGGTACTCATAACTAGTTTCCTCAGATGCCCTTTAGTCAGCATCGCCCACCGAGCTGGGTCCGAACTGCTAGCGGATGATGCAAGGTCGCGGCAGAATTGGCGAACTCATGCATTTCCTGTCTCCTTGTAGCATTTTACTGACACAGTGCCAGATTTCTTTTCTTGATCTGGATCAATCGGTCGTACGCAGTCCATTTTTGGGCCTTGGCCGTTCGTGGGGTAGACCGCGAAACCTGAAGTCGAGCGGCTGACGTCAACTAACGAGATAGCTGCTCTCGAGAGCTGCGCTCGGTGACGCGCGTCGGTCAGTCGCTAGGGCGGGTTCTGGTGATTGATCTTTGCTACCGCTTGGCCGGCCAGCGGTGGTGTCTCGCCCCCCTAAAACTGTGCCATCTTTCGGTTAGCAGTTGAGGAGGTTGGCATGGCCCGAAAGCGGCATTCGGACGAAGACATCCTGAAGCTTTTGCGTGAGATTGAGCTGCATCTGGCTGGCGGTGCAGACGTTGCAACGGCGTGCCGGGCTGCCGGCATCAGTGATGCGACGTATTACAATTGGCGCAAGAAGTTTGGCGGCATGGGGCGCTCGCAGCTCTCGGAGCTGAAGGCGCTCGAGAAAGAGAGAACCAGCGGTTCAAGAAGATCGTTGCCGACCTCGAACTCGACAAACTGAGCCTGAAAGAGAGCCTCGATTTTTTAAAGCCGAAAGCCTGACGACCGATAGCCTTCGTCAGGCGGTGGTTCATGTCCGCCAGAAGCTCGGCACGTCGGAGCGGCGCACATGCCGCGAGATCGGCGTCGCGCGCTCGACCCATCAGTACGCATCCAAACCTCAAGACGATGATGAGCTGCGCCTGGCCCTGATCCGGCTGGCCAAGAAGTACGGGCGGTATGGCTATCGCAAGGTCGGTGAGCTGCTGGCCGCCGAGGGCTGGCGCGTCAATCACAAGAAGGTTGAACGGCTGTGGCGTGAAGAGGGCCTGCAGTTGCCGGCCCGGCACAAGAAGCGCAAGCGGCTCTATCATCACGATGCATCTGTGATCCGGCTGCGGCCTAAGTATCCGAACCACATCTGAGCGATTGATTTTGTGCACGACCGCTTGAGCAACGGGCGGGCGTACAAGATGCTCACCGTGCTCGACGAATATACGCGCGAAGCGTTGTGCGTGGCGGTTGCAGCAAAGATGGGCGCGGGTGATGTGCTGGAAGTGCTTTATCCGCTGCTGCTTGAACGCGGCAGACCGAACTACATTCGTTCGGACAACGGTCCTGAGTTCGCAGCCGCACCGTTCCAAGATTGGCTCCGACGCGTCGGCATCCACAACCGATCCGGATCTATCCAGGATCGCCCTGGGAGAATGGCTACAACGAGCGATTCAACGGCACGCTGCGTCGCGAGGTGCTTAACGCGGAGTGGTTCACGACAACACGACAGGCCCAAGTCGTCATCGACACGTGGCTCCGGCAGTACAATCACGTCCGCCCGCATCATGCCCTCGGCATGCGTGCGCCAGTGCCCGAAACGTTATTAGAGAAACCGCAGATCAGTGGCCCAGACCGAGGGGGCTAGACAGTGTCGCCTGATCTCGGTCGGCCCCTTCGATAAACCGCTTCATGCCATGCCCCCGCAAAGCCGCGAGAGAACTGAATCAGCATTCGCGTTTTGACACAACCAGGGTCAGGTCTGGACGCCGCCCGCATTGCAAGGATTTTTTGATGTGCTGCTTGCGGTCGGGTGCAAGTCATGTTTCCGGCCTTTCTGCGCGGTGTCATGACTGCTGGCCCTGATGTAATTCGCAGATCGAGTCCCAATCAGCGTGCACGGGCTCGATACATGCCTAACCCCTTAAGTCCGGCGGCGGGCCAGAAAGCCCAATTTCATCAACGCGCTGAGGTGTTGTCTCGACTGCGAGCGTCAATATCGTCAACTTGTTGATGCCCCGAGGATTTTGGCCGCGGAACCGGATCAAAAGGGATAGGCATGTCACAATGCCCTAAGCCGCGTTCTTCGAGACGGGCAGGCTTCGGCTCATCTTTGCTGGTGGTCGGGTTCAAGATCAGCAAGATCGATAGACTGATTGATCGGCTTTTCGGCGTAGCTCGTCAGTAACCGTTGCTGTTTGTGTCTCCAGCGTTCAACAGTCACAATGTCTTACTCCCACTTGGGCAATGAGAGGTGGGATTTGGAGAATTCCGGATGATATTTAAACTATCGATAGTCTTAAAAGCTCTCACCCGCGCGATGCGTCATGGACTAGCGCTGATATTCCTTCTGTTTATGCCCCTGAGCGTCGGCGCTCTCGCACAGATCCCAGAGACACCGACAGAAGTC
The DNA here is from genome assembly GCA_963696075.1 of uncultured Alphaproteobacteria bacterium. Classification (GTDB taxonomy): domain Bacteria; phylum Pseudomonadota; class Alphaproteobacteria; order Rhizobiales; family Hyphomicrobiaceae; genus CAJQQK01. Next base: position 14,673 of record CAVOJD010000024.1, read on the forward strand.
ACTGACTTTGAAAAGCTCATCGACAAGGCTAAGGCGGATGGTGTGCGGGTTATCATTGTCGACCCGAAGCAGGTCCAGAAACCCAAGGCTGCAAGAGAAACGGACCTGCAATCGGCTGCCAGTCGGCTCCAATCAACCGCATACTTAGCGCGTGATAGGCTGTCCGAAATATTGGTCGCACTGCCAAAATTCCCCAACCACGCGGTAGAAGCCATCATTAGCAAGAGTCCCGACAAATCGTCATCTTGGCCCATTGTGACGCTTGGATGGACTGTATTATTTTTGATTGTTGGATGGTGCGCCCGATATCTTTTTGCCCGATGGGCCGAAGGCAAGTTGTTAGGGTTCTTCGATGCCGCACCGAGAAGCGATGCCGAAAAGATCGGTTATCTCTATACCCGCGCCGCACTGAGCTTATTGGGCCTTATCATTCAACTCGCCACTGCTGCCTTGCTCGTGATAACGTTTGACATGGGACGTACGCACCTTCGGTCAACGGCAATGCTCATCATTGCGTATTGGGGCACCGTTGCTGGGTTCGCGATCTTTTTTAAGAACCTGCTCGCTGTCGATGTTCCTCAATACCGCACTATCCGCATTGGTGATCACCAAGCACTATCGTTTTATCGCAATTTGGTGAGCCTCTTGGCTTTTGCCACGTTGATCCTTGGGCTTTGCTTTTGGATGGATTTCTTGGGAATCGACCGCCGTGCGCATGTACTTTCACTCGGCAGTGCACAACTGATCGTCACGGTAGTCTTAACAGGCATAGCCATCCGCCATCGGCATGACGTCGCGAACATATTTTTTGGCTACAGGCCGAAGTTCGCATGGTCGGTTTGGCAGCGTCTTGTTGCAAGCCTTTGGCATGTTCCAATTATTCTTTATTTCTCTGTGGCATGGGCTGTAACAGCAGTGCGCTTGCTGTTGGGCCAGCCTAATGCGATTGGATTGGTTGGCCGGCCAATACTTTTCATCTTGGCGGCTGTTGCGCTTTATGGTGCCTATCTACTCTTCGTCGAGCTGATGTTCGCGCGGACTAAAAGTCCGTCAGATCCATCTTCCACATCAACAATAAAAAATGCTGACGAGACTGCCATTACGGAAACCGACAATCCCCTGAAACTAGAGGCACCCAAGTATAAGGACCTATTTGTGCGTACTGGTGGTTTGGTAGCAATTGTCATGGTTATTGCCGCAACTATCAACCTTTGGGGCATCAGGCCCTTTACATCAACAGGTTGGGCACAGGCAACTATGGACATCTTGATCGTCGGTTTTATTGCATATGTTTGTTGGTCAGCGATAAGGATCGCGATTGAGAGAAAGCTACTCGAAGAAGGTGGCCCAGTTCAAATAGCGCCGGGTGAGATTGGCGGCGCCGGTGCCTCAAGGCTCAGCACGTTGCTGCCGCTAATAGCAAACTTTTTGTTCATATTCATTGTGGCTGTTGCAATGATGGTCATTCTGTCGGAATTGGGCATCAATATTACAGCGCTCTTGGCTGGCGCCGGAGTCCTTGGATTAGCGGTTGGCTTTGGTGCACAAACACTTGTACGTGATATTCTATCGGGCGTTTTCTTTCTAATTGACGACGCTTTTCGTCAAGGCGAATTCATTGATGTAGGTGATGTCAAAGGAACGGTCGAGACCATCTCTTTGCGCTCCATGCAATTGCGGCACCATCTAGGCCCGCTGAACACAATCCCTTTTGGAGAGATTAAGAACGTACAGAACTTCTCACGGGATTGGGTCATCATGAAGTTACCGATCCGACTGACCTATGACACTGACGCGGAAAAGGTTCGCAAACTTATCAACAATTACGGCAAGGAGTTACTCAAAGATCCTCAAGTAGGCGAGGACTTTCTGCAACCGCTCAAATCGCAAGGTGTCATTCAGATGGACGAGTCGGCCCAGATCATGCGGGTTAAGTTTATGAGCAAGCCAGGGCAACAGTGGGTTATCCGCCGAAAGGTGTTAAATGGTATTCGGGATTTGTTCGACCGCGAGGGGATTCAATTTGCGCACCACGAAGTAACCGTCAGACTGGCACATAGGGAGGAGCCACAAAATCTTACCGAGGAGCAAACGCATCAGGCGGTTGGCGCGGCCGCGCAACGGGTTGCAGCACTTGGACAGAATAGCGCGAGGAAATCCAAAGATGAACTATAGAGCGGATCGCGCGTCCAAAGGTTGTCGCCTGCTTGTGAAGAGAAATCAGCATGCTCGCCCCGCGTCGCAAATCTCGCTCAGGATGGAGCGTGCCACGAACAACGCTCGCCGGCGAGGGTGTATATGATCATCCGGGACGGAACAGCTAACCAACAAACAGCCGCGCAGCACACGATATCGCGTAGCGATTTTGTTGATTGACCCGCCTTGGACCATAATGAATACGGATCGCCAGATATCTTTACGGTTGGCATTTCGGTCGCGGGAACTCTCTATAACCTCGACCGAGGGCTTGCCGGCACTTCTCGACGGCAGCTTCGTCCCAAGAAGGGCAGCCAATGTGGGTGGTGCCAAGTCCACGGAATGGACCCGCCTCGCCACGGTCCTTGCTTCAAGCTTTTGGCCGGCAAAGATCAACGGGACAAACGGATCGTAATTCCATAGCGATCCATGGTGCGCTGCGACCGTCGGGCCATCGAAGTCATTGATGAGGGCGTGCGGCTCGAAGACGACAAACACATCACCGGAACGTGCCAAGTTGTGGTTACTGAGAACAGCGCGGATGAACGGCTGGTCGGGGCAAGTGCCGTTGGCGAGTGCCGACTGGCGACCGCGAGGCCAACGCCGGGCAGCTTCATGACCTCCTCGGTGACCGCGGCCTCAACTTCGGCCTGGGAGACGCCTGCTTCCTTGATGGCCTCCCGGTTCAAGTAGATCTCACAGGCAGGCCGCGTATCAGTCGTCTCGACCTGACCGGGAACAACGTTTTCAGGCACCACACCTGTACGTGAGCAAAGATCTCGGTCGGACCGGCGACCAGGCTTTAGTCTTCTAACCCGCATTATGCACCAAGGATGAGCAATCATCGCCTGGCTGTGGCGCAAAGCTTTGGGATCGCGTAGCAAATCGGTGTTGAGACGATGTGCTGCGTTCCACCACCGAGCGCCACAGCCATGACCGACGCTACGCCACTTTCCTTCGAGCTGCCAGCCGTTGCGCGCAAGAAGCTCACAGTCGATTTCGATGGCGGCAACCAGTCGTCGGACGCCGGCATGCTGCTGCTGCGTGGCGCCGAGAAGAAGACCGGCGTCCTTGCCCGGCTTGCCGCGGCCATGCGGGACCGGCGCGATCTGACGCGCATCCGGCATCGGATGGGCGAGATCATTGAAGCGCGCGTGTTCGGCATCTGCTGCGGCTACGAAGACGGCATCGATCACGATGCCCTGCGCCATGATCCGGCGATGAAAATGGCGGTCGGGCGCTGTCCCGAGACGGGCGCGCCGCTCGCCTCGCAATCGACCATCAGCCGCTTCGAGAATGCGCCGAGTAAGACGGACGCAGCGCGGCTTGCGAAGGCTCTCGTCGATCAGTTCACGGCGCGCGTGACGCCCTCAGGGTGCGATATCTTCGACATTGATGACACGTTCGACGCCGCGCACGGCGGCCAGCAACTGACGTTCTGGAACGCGCATCATGACGAGCGCGGCTTTGCGCCGATGCACGTTTATCATGCCGCAAGCGGCTTGCCGGTGGCGACCATCCTGCGCCCGGCGAAGACGCCGAACGGCCGGGAAGTCCGCACGGTGATCAAGCATCTGACGAAGCGCATTCTGAAGACGTGGGAAAAGGCGAACATCGTCTGGCGCGGCGACAGTCACTATGGGCGCGCCGAGGCAATGGAGTGGTGCGATGAAAACGGCGTCGGCTACATCTTCGGCTTCGCGGGCAACAGCGTGCTCGATGCCCTGGTCGCTGAGGCGGCGGACCATCTGCGCTTCTGGCATGCGCTGTCGGATGCGCCGAAATCGCGGTGCTACAAGGCGCTCGAATACAAGGCGGGAAGCTGGTCGGCGCCGCGCCGCGTGATCGCGCGCATCGAGGCTTCGATGCATCCAGACCCGACGCCGGAAGATCCGAAAGCGATGCGCCAGGAGATCGACGTGCGCTACGTCGTGACGTCGCTCGATGGCGATCCCGAGCGTCTCTACGAAGGCGTCTACTGCCAGCGCGGCCAAGCCGAGAACCTGATCAAACTGCATAAGGCCCAGCTCGCGTCGGATCGCACGTCGTGCCATTCGGCGACAGCCAATCAGGTGCGCCTGACGCTGCATTCGGCAGCGTTCTGGCTGATGCACACGGTGCGCGCCGAGATCCCGCAAGGCCATGCGCTGGCAAGGTGCGAGTTCAACACGCTCCGACTGCGTCTCTTGAAGATCGCCGCACGCGTCATCGAGCACGGCCGCCGCATCCGCGTGCATCTGCCATCGAGCTGCGTCGAGAAAACCTTGTTCCGCGCGATCGCCCTCGGACTCTCGCCGTCGGGACCATGATGCATGGGGCATGCGCGCCCGAACCGCCGCCGAACGAGGCAGACCAACCCCCAACGCGTTGCACAGCGAGTAACCAAAAAACGATCCGACCGGACCGAACGACGACGCGCGCGCGTCAGATCAGGCGACTTGTGCGTGCTTCTGATGCATGATCCGGGCTAAGAGCGTGATCCTTTAGCAACATCCATGGGCCTCGATCGAAAGCCTAAGATAATGCGAACGCGCAGGTTCGAAAGATTATTTACACTTTTCTCAATTGATTCGATTTTCACTAGTCGTCGGGGGGCGAATTAAATGGTGATATCTTCCTGGGAGCGGCGCGCGGCGCCTTGCTGCTGTTTGGTTTTGGCGATGTTGGTGTGGGCAACTTTTGCGATCAAACCGCTAAAGGCTGCCGAAGGGGCAGGGAGCTTCTATCTGCTCGGATCAAAAACGAGCATGGCGGGCTTTCTGCCGCCGCCGGGTACGTACGTCCAAGACCTCAATTTTTTCTATTCTGGCAGCAGCGATGTTGCGCTCGATCTCGGCGGCGTCGAGGTGACAGGAGGCGTCGACGCAAACCTCTATTACAAGCTGCCGACACTGCTTTGGGTCTCGGATAAGAAAATCTTCGGCGGTAATGTTGCGCTCACCGCCGTCGCTCCGATCGGTTGGAAGGATGTCTCGGCTGCTGCGGAGATCAGGGGGCCGGGCGGCGGCGTCTTTGTTCCTGGACCGTTTGAGGACAGCGGCACTCACTTCGGCGATCCTGTCGTCGGTGGCATTATTGGCTGGCACCGGGGCAACTGGCATTGGAACATCACGACTCTTGTCAACATACCAATTGGCTACTGGGAAGTAGGAAGTCTCGATAACATCGGTTTCAACCGGTGGGGCTTTGATACGACCGCGGCGGTTACGTGGCTCGACCCAACGGTCGGACTGGAGCTGTCCGTCGCGAGTGGTTTCACGTTCCACCTGGAGAATCCAGATACCGATTATAAAACAGGGACAGAGTTCCATCTTGAGTATGCGGCCGTGAAGAATTTCTCCAAAGAGCTGGGCATCGGAGTCAACGGCTATTTCTATCAGCAGGTTGAAGGCGACAGCGGCGCTGGCGCGCGGCTTGGCTCGTTCAAAGGACGCACTTTGGCGCTTGGCCCGGTCGTCAACTGGAACTTTGTGGTTAGGCAGATCCCTGTAAGCACTAGCTTCAAGTATATGCGGGAGTTCGATGTCGAGAATCGTCTAGAGGGTGACGTTGGGTTTGTGTCGCTAACTATGCCGCTCTCTGCCGGGCCTCGATGATTCCCGGGGTGGGGCAGATGGAGTGCCCTGAATCGCCCTGGGCAAATCGTTAGGCATCCTCGGGCCCGAGAAAACTGCCGATCATGCCAACTCCAGGTTCGGGCAGCGCCAACTCCCGAAATCTCTGCACCTCGACCTGAACCGTCCCGGAAACACCGGAGGCTGTTTCGTTTAAGTCATGCTGCGATGGCTTGATCCTCCTGACAAGCCCAGTAGGAGACCTCCGCCTCGGCTGGCGGGATGTTGCCGTTTGACGAGAGCAGGCGGCGGTTGTTGAACCAGTCGACCCATTCGAGCGTCGCGAACTCGACCGCCTCCATCGAGCACCAGGGGCCGCGCCGGTGGATCACCTCGGCCTTGTAGAGCCCGTTGATCGTCTCGGCGAGCGCATGCCAACGGAAACCACGAGACCGGCCTCGGCCAGGCGTTCGGTTTACTTGATCGAGAGGTACTGGGCAGACTCAACCGGTCGTAGCAACGCTCTGAAGTAGGAGGTTGCGATGGGCATTCGAAGGCGGCGATCAATACGGTCAGGACGAGCACCATTACCGTCGCCAGGACGGTGAACGTGCAAAGCCTGTTCGAGTGCATCGAGCACGAAGCCGGCATGCGCCGATCGTGACACACGCCAGCCGACAATCCGGCGGGCATATGCGTCGATCACGAACGCGACGTAGACGAAGCCCGTCCACGTCGCCACGCAGGTGAAGTCCGACACCCAAAGCATGTTTGTCAACGCCGGAGCAATTTTGCAGCACTTGGCCGGAGTAAAAGTACATCACTGACGACAAGCAAGAAGGCCCCCGATATCGGGGGCCTTCTTGCTTGTCGTCTTATTTCTTGGTGGGTTCTGTGGGTGGCGGCTTGGCTTTGCGTGAGCGGCGTTTGCTGTCGGCGAGCCGGTAGCTGTCGCCGTTCATCTCCAGGATGTGGACGTGGTGGGTGAGGCGGTCGAGCAAGGCGCCGGTCAGGCGTTCCGAACCGAACACGGAGGTCCACTCGTCGAATGGCAGATTGCTGGTGACCATCGTCGAGCCGCGTTCGTATCGTTGCGAGAACACCTCGAACAGCAGCTCGGCGCCGGATGTTGAGAGTGGCACATAACCCAACTCATCAATGATCAGCAGCTTGTAACCGGCCAGTTGACGCTGGAGGCGGAGCAGGCGCTTCTCATCGCGTGCTTCGATCAGGCTATGCACCAGGGCAGCAGCGGTGATGAAGCCGACGGCCAGCCCCTTCTGGCAAGCTGCCAATCCGAGCCCGAGGGCGATGTGGCTCTTTCCGGTGCCGGAGTTGCCAACGGCAATGATGTTCTCGCGCCGCTCAATGTAATCGCAGCGCGCCAGCTCCAGAACCGCCATCTTGTTGAGTGATGGCAATGCGAGATAGTCGAAGCTATCGAGGCTTTTCACGGTCGGGAATTTGGCCGCCTTGATCCGGCGTTCGACCATGCGCCGCTCACGATCGATCATCTCCAGTTCGGCCAGCCGCATCAGGTAGCGGGGATGATCAACGCCCTCAGCCGCGCACAGTTGGGCTTGGCGATCATACTCACGCAGGAACGTCGGCAGCTTGAGGGCCTTGAGGTGATGCGCCAGCAGGATTTGCGGCGTGCCCGTTGATGGCACGTCGGTCATGCCACCACCTCGTCTTGCTGCCCAGTCAGCAGATCCATGTACGAACGCGCCGATGTCGTTGCGACGACGGCTTTTGGCAGATACGGATAGATCGTCATATCCAGGTGCGGTGGACGCCGCTCAATCCGGCACAGGACGAGATGCTTGACGGCATCAAAGCCAACCGCGCCACGCTCAATGGCGTCGTGCATGGCGGCCACGACATCATCCAGCGTGAATGTCTCCATCAGGCGCAGCACTTGGACGAACTCCCGCTTACCCTTTTTGCCCATGCGCGCTTCAAGCAATCGGCGCAGCGTTGCAAACGCCTCCGGCAAAACCCAGTTGCTGAGCGGTGCGGCTTGATCCAACGCGTTGGTCTTTTGTTCGAGCAAGGCCAGGTAGTGCAGCGGATTGAAGACAAAGTCTTCGCGCTCATACGAGCGCGCGTGCCGCGCGATGACCTCCGCCCCACACGAGATCACGACTTGATGGACGTAGCCACGGATCAGAACCTTTTGGTGTCCATAGGATGTCGGCACTGAGTAATCATTGTTGCGGTAGCGCACGAGCGCCAAGGAGTTGACGCGACCCGGGCGCTTGTCGCAGGCGTCATAAGGCGCTGGCACCGGCTTCTGAAACACAGCGAGGTCATGCTCCAGCCGTTCTGCGATCGTACCGTCATGACCGCGCAACCGGGCGCCTTGCCGCTTCCGGCAGCGCTCCAGAAGGTCCGCGTTCAACGCATCGAAACTGTCGAACACCGGGATCGGCACCAGGAAGTTGCGCCGCGCGTAGCCGACAAGTCCCTCGACTTTGCCTTTATCGTTACCCTTTCCTGGACGGCCAAACCGATCCGTAAACAAGTAATGCGATTGCAACTCACTGAACACGCGCGTGCGCTGGCGGCGGCCATCGCCGAGAATGCGGGCAACGGCGATCTTGGTGTTGTCATAGAGGATCGATTGCGGCACGCCGCCGAAGAACTCGAATGCTCTGACGTGGCCGTCACAGAATGCCTCTGTCGTCTCCGCCGGATAGGCCACGATAAAGATCCCATCGGAGTGCGGCAGGTGGATTGCCAGGAAGTGGATCTTGCGTTCGATCCCGCCGATGATACCGAGCGCTTCGCCAAAGTCGGCTTGCGCATGACCGGGAGGATGCGCGAGCGGCACAAACATCTCCTGGCTTCGTTGACGCCAGCCCGCAATGTAGTCCTTCACGATCGTGATGCCGCCGGCAAAACCGTGCTCGTCTCGCAGCCGCTCGAAGATCCGCTTGGACGTGTGGCGCTGCTTCTTAGGACGATCTTTGTCAGCGGCCAGGATCTCGTCAATCACACCGGTGAAGGCATCAAGCTTGGGTCGAAGCGGTGGCTTCGTGCGGACATACCCTGGTGGCACCGAAAACTTCAGCATCTTGGCAACTGTTCGAGGATCAATCCCAAACTTCTCAGCCGCTGCGCGACGGCTCAATCCATCGATCTGCACCGCATGCCGGACACGCGCGTATAGCTCCACCTTCTTCATCCCCCAGCCCCCGCTGCCAACGCAGGCACTGGGACCATCTCTGCCGCACTTTTAGTCCGGCGCAACCAAACAAATCAGCCGCTTCACTGAGGGAGTATTGCTCCGGCGATTACACGCCTTGCCGCGCAAACCAATTTCATCATCAGTTTGATGCTCTATGCATCCACCTACGAGCACCAGCTTGAGGACGGGCACACAGTAACGCTCATGGAGATGGTTCCGCGCCAAGGCAACCGTGACGTCTTCGCTGTAAAGGCCGCTCTTCTTTTGAAACGTATCTGGGTCGGAAAGACTGCCGTCGTTGGGCGGCTGATGGTTGATCGACGGTTTGGTACCCTGCCGGATGATCTCAGTGCATTTATTGTTATGACGAGATGAGAGGTGGTTCCACAATTTCGGACGGTGGGATAGGTGGTTTGTCTGCCTGACAGCGGGCACGATTGTGTCAGCGAATCAGGAGCGAACGATGAGCAGACGACCTCGGCGGAACCACTCGCCGGCATTCAAGGCCAAGGTGGCGATTGCGGCGATCAAGGGCGATCGGACGATCGCGCAGATCGCGGAGCAGTTTGACGTCCATCCGAACCAGGTGACAACGTGGAAAGCGCAGCTCGAAGGCGGTGCTGCCGACGTGTTCGGCGCCAGCGCGGCGGCGCATCAGGAGCCCGCCGTCGACGTGAAGATGCTGCACGCCAAGATCGGCGAGCTGACGCTGGAGAACGATTTTTTAGAGGGCGCGCTCACCAAGGCGGGATTGCTGAGCGCAAAGCGATGATCGACCGCGGTCATGCGTTGAGCGTCACGAAGCAAGCCGAGAGCATCGGAATCTCTCGAAGCACGGTGTACTACCTGCCGCGTCCGGTGTCGGCGCAAGACCTCGCGCTGATGAGGGAGATCGACGCGCTGCACATCGAGTTCCCCTTCGCCGGGGCTCGTATGTTGCGCAGCCTTCTGGCTGCCAAGGGACACAGGATCGGCCGTCGTCACGTCAAGACGCTGATGCAGCGGATGGGGATCGAGGCCTTGTACCGCCGGCCGCGGACGACGAAGCCGGCGCCGGGCCATAAGATCTTTCCGTATCTGTTGCGTGGGCTTGAGATCACACACCCCAATCAGGTCTGGGCAATGGACATCACGTACATCCCGATGGCGAAGGGCTTCGTCTATCTCGCGGTCGTGCTCGACTGGTTTTCGCGGCGCGTCCTGTCGTGGCGGCTGTCGATCACGATGGATGCAGCGTTCTGCGTCGAAGCCTTGGAAGAAGCTCTGGCACGCTATGGCAAGCCGAAGATCTTCAACACGGATCAGGGCTCGCAGTTCACCGGTGCGTCCTTCACCGGCGTGCTGACTGCGAACGACATCAGGATCAGCATGGACGGCAAGGGGGCGTGGCGGGACAACGTCTTCGTCGAACGACTCTGGCGCACGATCAAGTACGAGGAGGTCTACCTCTACGCCTACGAAAGCGTCAGCGCGGCGCACGCAGGGATCGGGCGCTATCTCGATCTCTACAATGGCCGCCGGCCGCATTCGTCTCTTGACGGCATGACGCCGGACGAGGCCTACTTCGGACAACAGAGCACGCCGCCGATCCGCTTGGCGGCCTAACCCCGGCAGACGATCCACTTATCCAAGCGGAAAATCTGTCCGAACAACCGGGGCCACTTCAATGGGCAGTCGGCCGTGCGGTTGTCGCAGTTATGGAACTGCCAAAACGTATCGCCTTTGAGGCGCATCTCGTGAGCGCGGCTGTGCAGATATTCGAGGCTACGGGCGAGCAGGTAGAAGTAGCCGGAGATTTCGAAGCCGCCTTCATGCGGAAACTGGATGCAAGCCTCGGCTTTACTGAAGCCGACACTGCCCGGCTCGTCGAGCAATGCCGCACTCTGGTTGAGAAATTGAGGGCGAGGAAACAGTCCTCCACCGTCAAGGTCGGGGTCAGCAAGATTGTAGCCAAATAGGCCTGAACTCTTACCGACCCATGCGCACGAGCGCGACCTTCTTGGGAGCTAACGATTAACGTGCGATGGGTTGATCTCTGATCCGCTCCACGTTCTGGTCAATGATTGGTAGCGGCACCTCAACGCCGCGGAGATCTGCGATGGTTTGGGGTTGATCGACCCTGCGGCTCACAAACTCGGCCGGTTCGCGATTGCCATAAGGATCCGTCCAATCCACGCAAGATTTCTCAGGTTCAGTGTGCTTGAATTGTGCACGAGAACGCGTAACTCACTCACAAATATTGACTTGATTACCCCGTCAGATCCGTTGGGTTCTGACGGATAGCGGCGAGTGTGCTGCGAGGTTGAGGCTCGATCATCATGGCGACGCGAGCCAGCCGTTCGAGGTTCTTCGCCAACTCGAAACGGCGATTGTACCGCCACTCGAACGCTGCCAGATAACGTGGTGTGTGGCGCGCGTCGCAAGAGCGCAGCGTGCTTTTGATCGCGCTCTGGACATTGCCGAGTTCGGTATTGATCCATTTAAAATCAGGATCTTTGGGACGCCCGCCGCCGGTGATTTTAATCACATGCGCGAGCCCCGCAGCGACGATGCCCTTGAAGCAGTTGAGGCCGTCGCTCAGCACGCGAGAGCCTGGAGCGATATTGGCCCGTGCATAGGCCTTAATTGCGTCCTTCGTGAAACCCGGCAGGCAGCGCAGCTGCATATAGATCGGGCGGCCGTCACGGGTTGCGACGGCTGCCACGAAAGGGAGCTTGTTGACCGCTCCACGTCCTGGTTTTCCGGCCTTTTCGCCGCCTTGATAGGCATCGTCAATCTGGATATCGCCGGACAGCTTGTAGATGGTGTTCCGCTGCGACATGACCTCCATCAGCTTCTGCTTGATTAGCCAGGCGGTATCCCATTTGACGTCGAGCTGGCGCGCCAGCTCAAGGCTCACGATGTCGTTCTTGGAGCCCGTCAGAAGGTGCATGGCGAGAAACCATTTCGTCAAAGGCGTGCGCGATTTGTGGAACACCGTGCCGGCGCGAACCGACGTTTGTCGGTGACACGTCGAGCACTGGAAAAGCTTCTTCGGCACGCAAGAAGCTGTACCGTCGCTCAGCGCACTTTGGGAACACGAAGCCGTCTGGCCAACGCATCTTCACGAGAGCATCGTGGCACAGCTCTTCGGTCCCGTAGCGTGCCAAGAACTCGGCCATGCCGAGACCCTTTTGGAACTGCACCTGATTGCGCGCCATCGTCATCTCCTTCAAGCATCGCTCGGTCCAGAGATACCTGAGGTTCGTGGCCGAATGCGGACCTGACGGGGTTATCAAGAATATTGATGTTCGATCCAACCCACCACCGCAACGAGCAGGATTGCATCGATCAACATCTACTGTTCGACCCAGACCTTACAGCCTCAAGCTCATCTTGCAGCACCACAAAAACTTTGTCGTGTGTCATCCACCGATCTCGACAAGCCCGAAATGCCCTTTGCGCCTCGTATATCGGACAGAGCCGATTGTCCGGATAAACCAGACAACGCCGGACGCGTGGATGACCACGTCTTGCACAGCGGCAATCCTGCAATCAATCAGGATGGCCGGACGAGATGCTCAAGTGCAAGATCTCACTGATCACGACAAAGCACATTGGACGACCGCACAGCCAAGTCGTCACCCATATCAACGTCTACGATGCGGTCGGTTTCGACCGGAGGGCTTTGCGCGTAGCCTCTGCCATACCCTTCTCCGATCGCGCCAGTTCTTGGCCCTTGTCTTGGGCGATAAGGTTCAGCTCACACATGAACTGAATGAAGTTCGAACTCCGCGTCATGTCATCTCCGTTATAGCCTAAACGCGCTGAGCCGCCTGCCCAAACATACGCATCGCGCAACCGATTGATCGTCACATAACGATAAAACGGAATCTGATTCCGCCGTTTACCCCCTCCAACAATCTCACCACTGGCTTTTTCGGTGGCTAGCTCGAGCTGATGCAATAAAATGGTAGGCTCCTTTTGACTGCAAGATCTGAACCGCAACGGCCCAAAAATGCAAAGATGCCACCAGATACTGTGCATCGCAGCCTTGTGGACCGGCTCCTCGCCACCGCCGATAACCAGCACTCCCGCGCTAACCGGTGCCGAATGGATCTGCCCCGAACTACCTTTTGGACCGCTGAGGCACTCGACGAGTGCCGTCGCATCTTTGGCGGCCTGAGCGACACGACGCCCACGCACGACTTGATCACTGGCAACCTTCTTTAGTGCATCCCTGAGCCCCTTTAGATAACCCAAGAATTCCCAGTATTCAGGCGGCCTTGGCAAGGTTACGGTTTCTCCGTATGTCACACCCCAACTCGGCTCATTGGCCAGAACATCACGCGTGAAAACTTCTCGACAAGCAAACGATAACTGGTCTGTCTCTTCCAGCGTTCGCCGTAGCCGACCAGTAAGGGTTGCGACTTTTGTAAGATGACGGCGCACCGATTTGTTCGCAATCCACTCTGCATCGCTTCGCGAATGTATAGACCGCAACCGAACCCATAGGGCGAAGGCACTTTCGATGGATTCTCGCGAAACGGATGGAAGAACGACACCACCAGCCTGCTCAAGAGCGACCCAATCAGCGTCACTGAAAGCAGGTTCAGTATCCTGTCCCAACGGGTTCAAAGTTTCTCCGCCTTATCCAGATCCATCGGCAAAAGACCCGCAAAACGCTGCCCAGGAATCCATCACCTCCCGCCGGCGCTCGAGTGCATCGCGACGCCGATAGGCCCGCTCCACGGCACTTCCAAGCGTATGGGCCAGCGCCGCCTCTGCAAGTTCCGGAGCGAAGTCCGTCTCGTCGCCGACCCAGTCACGAAACGAACTGCGGAAGCCATGTACGGTGTAAGGCTTCGCCTGCAACCGCCGCATCACCATCTCGAGGGCCATCCCGCTCAATGGCCGCGACGGTTTCTGGCTCGGGAACACGAACGAAGAGTTCGCAAATCCACGCATTTCCTCAACGATCTGGGCGGCGCGCAGCGCCAATGGTACACGATGCGCCCGACCAGCCTTCATCCGCTCGGCTGGTATGGTCCAGATCAATTGGTCCATGTCGAACTCCTCCCAGCGGGCTGCGAGGAGCTTGCCATCGCGCTTCTTGAGAAGGGCCTCTCCAGATCGACAGGCCGTCAAGATGACGAATTCGAGACTTCGAGCGGATACGGAGTCGAGCTTCCTCAGTTTTTCGATGAACTCGGGGACAACCGCGTAGGGCATGGCTGGGTGGTGCCCCCGCGCCAGCTTTTCACGCTTCGGAAGCAACGTCTGGAGATGGCCGCGCCACCGCGCCGGATTTGCGCCATCGCGAAGCCCTTTGGCGGCCGCAGCATCAAGCACCCGCTCGACCCGACCTCGGACCCGTGATGCGGTTTCCTGTTTGGTTTTCCAGATCGGTTTCAGAACGGACAGAACATCATCGGTATCGACCTCATCGATCGGCTTGCGCCAAATCCTTCGTGCGTACGTCGCAAGCGTATTCCGCCACTGCTGCCGGTGCTTCTCGTTGCGGAACCCCTCCTCCAGCGCTGTCACGACCTCAATCGCGAATTCCCCGAACTGCGGCGTTGCATAAACAGGTTTGTTGGCCCTCCGTGGATCCTCACCATTCTCCACAAGCATCCGGCAGTTCGCTGCACTGATGCGTGCGGCCTTGAGTGAGACGGTTTTCAAGCCGCCGAGACCAACCTCGATTTGACGCCCCCCTCGCCAAGACATGAACACCCAGCGCTTCGTGCCGGTTTTGTCGACGACGAGATAGAGCCCTGCACCGTCCGCATGACGCCCCGGCTTGCTGAGGCTCCGAACCTGCCTGTCAGTCAATCGATTGATCTGCTGGGGCACCGTCACAACTCTCCCTCGACCTTCAAATCTCACCCTAGGATCTACCCTAGGCAATTTGATGGCTCGCAGGGGATAGTAGTGAACAGATGCGAACGACAAAACCTTCTAACATCTGAAATATATTGAGAAATTAAAACAAGAGCGATTGACAGTGGACGTTCGTTCGGCGGACCCCCTCTCCGCCATGACCGGCCTGTCCAAATACAGCCCCCCAATTACCCCTCAACATTGAAAGGCTGGCCAGACTAGCAGGCTGTCGAATTTCTATCGTCAGCCTGCCGACTTGCGCGCGAAAACGACCTCTGACGTCATACTGAACGAGCTGACGCACGACGATCGAACTTCTGCTCGATCTGACAGCCATCAACAGAAGGCCGAAAAAGCAATGTCAACAACCTGCTAGCCCTATCTATTCACCGCATCGTTTGACGCTGTTGTCGTCGCATCCGGACGCGCGGCATCGGCCGGGTTGACGGCGGGTTGGGTCGGGGACGCTTTCGTGACGCGTTGGGGTTATCGGGACGGGTTCGCGCGGCGAATGCGGCCGCGTCGTTCAGGGTGCCTGCGGGCATAACCGCGCGGCGATCATCACCAGCACATCGGCGTGCGGCAGATGGGCCGGGAACGACAGCTTGATCTTGGTTCGCAGCTCTTCGACGCGGCAGGCGATCTTGATCAGGAGAGCGCGGATGGTGGCGAACGTTGCGCCGCGCCAGCGGGATCGCTTCGGTGTGACCAGCCGCACCGAATGCAAGAGCCAGTAGGCGCCCTGATGCAGGAACAGACGGAACTGGTTGGCCTGCCAGCGGTGGCACGCAGTCTTGTCGGAACGGGTATAGAGCTTGAGGTCCTTGATCAGGTTTTCCATCTGCCCGCGCGCGCAGTAGACCTTCTCGTAAAGATGCCTGCCGCGGCCGGGTAGATTGGTGACGATGAAGCGGACGTCGGTGCCGAGCGCGGTTGCCTCGACGCGGGCGATGACCGTCTCGCGTGCCGACCATGAGCCTGCCGCGTAGTCGAACTGATGGAACCGCCGCACCTTGCCAAGCGATGGCCACCAGCGGCTTGCGGTTTGCTCACGCCAGGGTACAGCCTTGGCCTCGAGCGTCGCGTTGGTGGGCAGGCCGAGGATGTAATCGCAGTGCATTTCGTGCAGAAGATCAAGCACTTCCGGCGCGCAGTAATGCCCATCGCCGCGCACTAGAATGGCAACCTTCGGCCAGTGGCGGCGGATACGACGGATCACAGGTAGCAGCACACGTGCGATCTCCGCGCCAGACGGCCGCTTGCCCGGTCGGATTAGCGACAGGATCGGCTTGCCGGAGTTGCCCTCGAAAATGTGGATCGGCTGGAAGGAATATCCTCCGGCATGTGTGTTGAACAGAGCGAGCTGCTGGCCACCGTGGACCATGTCATTGGTGTCGTCGATATCGAGGACGATCGAGTTGGGCGTACTACGATAGGTGCCGCAGAACAGGTCGATCAGTCCGATGCCGATGCGATACAGCGCGCGCGTATCGGCCAGGTTTTCGAGCCGCGAGATCGTCGGCTGGCTCGGCAAACCGGCACCACTCTCAGGCGCCCGGCCGCACGCGATCTTGAGCGCTGGATCGTGGCGCAGGGTGTCGAGGTCGTCGGCGTCCTCGTAGCCACAGGCAATCGCCATCATGCGGGCGGCCGCCATGTCGGTATACGTGTGGGTGACGAGCAAAGGATTGCGCGTATCCGTGAGCGGCTCGGCGATCACTTGCGCCAGCCCAAGCCGGCGGGCGGCCTCGCGCAGCATGACCGCGCCGCCGTTGGATGAGAGATTGCCGGCGTCGCGCGCGGCTGTGAGCTGTTTGCCGGCAACGAGTGACAGGCCAGGTAGGAAGGCTGTAGCGTGCATGGCGATGGGTGGTTGGTGTTCGGGACGGATTCGACACCCAAACCTTACGCCAGATCAACACGTTGGTCGCCACCCATCATCTCTTCTCGCGGCATGCCGTGAATAAATGAGGCTAGAGTATCCGTCTTGGTCAATGGGCCAAAGGGGCCCAATTTCGGTTGTCTCGCAAGAGGGCGTTGGCGAGAACGATGAGTTTTCGCATGATCGCGGTGATTGCGACCTTGGCAGGCTTGCCACGGGCGACGAGCGCGTCATAGGTGGCTTTCATGTCGGCGTTGAAGCGCAGTGCGACCAAGGCTGGCATGTAGATGGCCTGGCGCAGTTTGGCGCGTCCTCCCTGGCAAAATCGCTTGCCCCGCCAGGTTCCAGATTCACGGGCGATGGGCGCAAGTCCCGCGAGGCTGGCAGCCTGCTTTTCATCGAGTTCGCCAAGTTCAGGCATCAGCACGATCAGCGACAGCGCGGTCGCCGCGCCCACGCCCGGGATCGAGCACAGAATTGCAAAGCGGCGGGATGCGGTTTCGTCATCCGCGATGAGCCTGCCAGCCTCGGCATCGAGTTCGTCGATCTGTCGGTTAATCAAGGACCGTGATGTCTTGGCTTGCCGCTTGAGAAGATTTGAAGCCAGATGCTTCTGGCGGTTGGCCAGCGCCGTACGGGCCTTGACGAGCGCACGCCGTGCCGCTTCGAGTTCTTTCAGCTGTTCAATGAGTTCGCTGTTGAGCTCGGTCACATCCGGGCTGACCATGGCGCCGAAACGGGCAAGCGTGCGAGCATCGATTGCATCGGTCTTGGCCGTTGTGCCGATCGCATCCGCGAAGGCGCGCACGCGCCGTGCGTTCACCCGCACGATCGGGAGCGACCGGCTGGCGAGCGCTCGCTCCATGCCCTGGTGGTAGGGTCCGGTTGATTCATAGACAATGCGTTGCGGCGCGAAAGCCGAGAGCCATTTCGCGAGTGCCCTCCAGCCGGTGGTCGTGTTGTCGAACCGCTTCGCCATTTCGGCGGGCACGACATGCGCATCGAGGTGGTCCTTGGAGATGTCGATGCCGGCGTGATGTGGTATCAGTTGAGTCATCTTTTGCGAGCCTGTGCTTGTCATACGGGGCTCTCCCCCGGGTATCCGTTCAGGACGTCTGCAAAAGAAATGGGCGATCACACTCTAGCTCGGCCCGCTTCGCGGCCTGCAATTCATCGATCCGGCCCATTCCACCACCGACGGGCGGCCACCCGTCGGTGGTGATCCCAAGACGCCCCAATTCGGCTCAAATGTCATAAGACAAGCATACATCGTGGATGTAGATTTCTACTTAGCTCGGTTGCGTGCCGGTCATACTTGGAGCAGGTAGATCGCAAAAAACTTATGCCGAGCAAGAGAATGGGCATGATACTCGAGGCCCACCCGCAACAGGATCAGCGCCTACAACTGCGTGCAGATAAGCTCAGAGGGCAAACACCATGGAACCTATTCCTCACGACGGAAGATCCGGTGCTGCATGCTGAGGAACGCCGGCTTTCCAGACTTGTCACGCAGCAACTCACCAACCGTTCCTCGATAGGGGCCATCAGTCATGATAACCATGTCTTTACCCGCGCTGCTCATCGAAATCGGCGGAGGGTTCTCATAGAATTGGACACCTCCTAATGGTTTGAATAAGCGCTCAGCCATGAGCTGGTCGTTGTCAAAATAGAGTTTGTAGTCTTCATTATCCCCTATCCAAAGACCTTCGAAAGGTTCAAGGGAACTACGATCTGCAGCAATTGCAACCAACGGTGTTTTCTCAATATCCAAATACTTTTTGAGAGCCAGTGCGATTACCGCATCGTACACCTCAATACCACGGTCGCTGTTCGTAAGAACAACGATCCCAAATTTCTTATCCGGTGCAAACAGCACCTTGGCGGTCTGACCTGCCGACCGACCGGCATGAAAAACGGTTCGCACACCGCCGATATCCTCAACGAACCACGTAACGCCGTTGTTTTCACTCAGCTCACCTTCGACCAAGGGGCTGTGCGCCATGTCCAGCAACTTTTGAGACAACAGTTGACTGCCGTTCTTGCCCTTGCCGTCAAACTGAAATTGCATCCACTTCATCATATCACTGGCATTACTGAGTATGGCTCCGGCCGGATAGACGCTGCGCGGAAAAGGCGCAAAGCTGACCTTGGGTTTGGACGTTCCGTCATATACTCCGCCATGGCCGACAGCAAAGCGGTCTGCCATGAGTTCCGCCATGAAGAAGGAGGTGTGCGTCATGCCCAGCGGCAAGAACAATTCGTCCTTAACTTTTTGTTCATAAGATTTTGCACGGCTTACGACTTGAATGAGGCGTCCTGCAATGATGAAGTTGATATTGTTGTAGGCCCAGACCTCGCCATAAGGTGTGCGTTGCGGTAGAAATCGAAAAGCCCGCACGGCCTTCTCCAAGGCATCTTCCCCCGAACTGGGATCCTCAAAGTAGTCGCCTTGCCAGCCAGTCCGGTGCTGAAAAAGGTCGATGACCTTCGCCTTTTCTGAAGCCTCTCTATCCAGGACCGAAAACTCCGGGAGATACTTCCGAACCGGGGCTTCGAGGTTGAGCTCTCCGCGTTCTGACATTTTAAGAACGACGGTGGAGGTAAAAGTCTTCGATATGGAACCAATATAAAACACGGTGTCTTCAGTGACAGCCTGAGGATCGTCAGCATTAGTAATGCCGAGGCCGGCCATTTGGACCTTGCCATCGTGAATGATCCCAATGGCTATGCCTGGGACTTTGATCTCGTCCAAGAGTCGCTGAGCTTCGCTCTTAATTTCCTCGAACCGCGTGTCCATGTTTTTCTGGGCAGCTGCCGGCATTGGAACGGTCTGCATTGCGCCGATGACCAAGCAGGTAAATAATGCTGCTATCTTTTTCATCTCTCTTATCCTCTCTGTGCGTGGAGGTAATTCAACCGTCTTATCCGACATTCCCGAAGTGGCGTTCCGTGCGGCGTGAGGATCGCCTGAGGCTGCATGCTGAGCAAGTATTTTTCACCCCGAACGGCATCTGCGGTCGCGCCAGCGGCTGGAATTGGGCGGATTGGGCCACGTAGCTGCGGCGTCCTTGTCCGTCGACCATGTTTTTCAGCGTGTCGGGCAGACCTGTCCTGCCGCTTTGGTTCAGGTTCGGCCTTGATTTCGGGCACGCGCATGATGGTGGCGCTCAAAGACGGCGGATGGTGGCAAGGATGACGCGCACCATCGGGCCTGCCTCCGATCCGCTTGGCAGCCTAACACCGGCGGACAATCCACTTATCCGAGCGGAAAATCTGTCCGATCAACTGGGACCACCTCACCCTCTCAGGGATTTTACGGCACGCGCTTACGGTCAAAGCGCGCCATTCAGAATTGACAGCTAAACGACAGCACCTAAAATCAGACTTACATCGACCTAATTGGGGTGTGTCGGACTATCAACCTCCCCGGAGGGCAAGCGGACCGACCCAGGTCCTTGCTCGCCCCGACCGAGCAGAGGTTGAGAAATGCAGTAACGGTATCGTCGGCCTGGATAAAGGGATAGTGACCGCATGACCCGCAGCACACTCTTTTGCGCTCTATTGGCGACCCTGGCACTCACAAGGCCACTTTCAGCACAAGACGCACCGCAAACGCTTTTCGTCAATTGTAACATCTTCGATGGCAAGGCAGCTCAACCTGCAACAGTTAGCCGGGTCTTGGTCGAAGGCAAACTGATCAAGCGTATTGGCAGTGAATCGCTCAAGGCCGTGAAAGGAAGCCGCGTGATGGATTGTGCCGGGCGGACGCTGATGCCTGGTTTCATTGATGCGCATGTGCACTTGTCTCTCCAGGTTAACTATGCGGAATTGGCCGGGCTCGACGCATACTACTTTGCGTTCACTCAGGCCCGCGAAGCGGAAAAGATGCTGATGCGAGGCTTCACCACGGCACGTGACGTGGGAGGTAACGTATTCTCTCTGAAACGGGTCGTTGACGAAGGGATGTTCCCCGGGCCGCGCATCTATCCTTCGGGTGCCGCGATCAGCCAGACGGGTGGGCATGGTGATTACCGGCTCCCCAATGCGCCCTCCCGGCTGCTTGTCAACGAACCCGGTCCCGCCATTCGTGAGGGGGTTGGAGCCCTTGCTGACGGGCCTTCCCAGATGCTCACTGCGGTACGGGAAAATCTGCGCCGCGGTGCAAGCCAGATCAAATTGACGGTGGGAGGGGGAGTGGCTTCGCCCGCCGATCCGCTCGATACGGTGCAGTTCACGCCGGAGGAAATACGCGCCGCTGTCCAGGGCGCGAAGAACTGGAATACCTACGTCGCCGGGCATGTCTATAACTCCGATGGCATCCGGCAAGCCGTCGAGAACGGCATTATGTCGATTGAACATGCGAACTTTATCGATGAAGAAACCCTCGACCTTGTCGATAAAAAGGAGCATGGCTTTCGGTCCAGGCGATGGTTTTCGTCAACACGCCCACTTCCGTATCCGAGGAGGTGAAGGCAAGATTTGCGGAGGCCCTCACCGGGCTCGACCAGATGTTTCGCCTCATCAATAAGAGGGGGTTCAAACGTGTCGCGTTCGGTACCGATGTGATTGCCGATCCGACTTTGATGGCGCGACAGAATGAAGAGTTCACCTTGCGGGCACGTTGGTTCAAGCCTGCAGAAATTTTGCGTCAGGTGGCCTGCACCCGGTTTCACAGACACAGAGTTTAGGTGTCATGATGAGACTGGAGGTGGCGTATGGGACGACGGAGTTTTTCACGGGAGTTCAAGTTGGAGGCGGTGCGGCTGGTTCGTGAGCGCGGCGTATCTATCGCGCAGGCGTCGCGGGATCTCGACGTGCACGAGAACGTTCTGCGCAAGTGGATCAAGCAGTTTGACGACGATCCGCGGCACGCGTTTCCGGGCCACGGCGTCATGAAGCCGGAGCAGGCGGAGATAGAGCGGCTCAGGCGCGAGGTGCAGAAGCTCAAGGCCGAGCGCGACATCCTAAAAAAAGCCGCGGCCTACTTCGCCAAGGACCACACGTGATGTTCCAGTTTATGGCGAAACACCGGGGGATCTGGCCGGTGGTTTTAATGTGCGAGGCGCTCGGTGTCTCGCGTTCGGGCTTCTATGCCTGGCTGACGCGTGGCCCGAGCGAGCGGGCACGTTATGACGAGCAACTCGGACAGGAAGTGCGCAAGAGCTTTCTCGACAGCGACCGGACCTACGGCGCGCGGCGCGTCTGGCACGACGTGCTGGCCGCCGGCTTCCTGTGCGGGCTGCACAGGATCGAGCGGCTGATGCGCGCCGAGGCCCTGAAAGCCCGGCCTCGGCGTCGGCGGTTACCAGCCGATTGCGGCGAGCGGCCGAGCGGTGAACTGGCGGACAACGTACTCGACCGACAGTTCGAGGCGCCGGCGCCGAACCGCAAGTGGGCGGCCGACTTCACCTACATCTGGACGGCGGAAGGCTGGCTCTTCGTGGCGGTCGTGATCGATCTCTTCTCGCGCCGCGTGGTCGGCTGGTCGATGCAAGATCGCATGACGACCCGCCTCGTCGCCGACGCGCTGATGATGGCGCTCTGGCGACGGGGGCGACCGCGTGAACTCATGCATCACTCGGATCGCGGCAGCCAGTATACCAGCGAGGCGTTTGCGCGGCTTATGACCGAGCATGGCATCCAATACTCATTGTCGCGGGCGGGCAACGTCTGGGACAATGCGGTGGTCGAGAGCTTCTTCTCGTCGCTGAAGACGGAACGGACAGCGGCAAAGACCTACCGGACGCGCGATGCTGCCCGGGCCGACGTGTTCGACTACATCGAGCGGTTCTACAATCCGCGGCGGAGGCATTCGAAGCTGTGCTATCTCAGCCCCGTTGAGTTCGAGAACCAAAAGCGATTAGCTTAACTGGGTGTCTACCGAACCGGATGCAGGCCAAGGCGACATCAGGGAATGCCGAGCTTCTTGCCTTGTCCGGACCTCGCAACCCCTACCCCGGCAAACTTGGCGTGATCGAAGAAGGGGCCTATGCAGACCTTCTGTTGATCAATGGCGACCCACTCAAGGACATCTCGGTACTCACCGACCCGAACAAAAACCTCGCGCTGATCATGAAGGACGGGAAGATCTACAAAAATTCGCTGAATTGAGTTTGGAATAGCACCATAACGTTTTGGTCCATGCTTACGACGAAAGTGGCCGGCGACAAGGCGGACAGTTCAATCGCCGCGTTCATCAAGCGGCGTTGCATCGAGGAGTCCGCCGAAACGATACCCGGTTTCCGGCACGGCCAGC
This sequence comes from uncultured Alphaproteobacteria bacterium, assembly GCA_963696075.1. Taxonomy (GTDB): domain Bacteria; phylum Pseudomonadota; class Alphaproteobacteria; order Rhizobiales; family Hyphomicrobiaceae; genus CAJQQK01. Next base: position 37,613 of record CAVOJD010000024.1, read on the forward strand.
ACCTTCAATCAGATCGCCGATCTGCCTGAGCAGATCGCAACTTGGTCTATCACGACCTTGCAGACGCGCCTGATAAAGATGGGTGCTCGTGTCGTTTGGCACGCCCGCGCCGTAACCTTCCAACTGGCAGAGGTCATGATCAGCGACGATCTGTTCCACCGCATCCTCCTTGCCATACACCGACTGCGACCATCTCCGGTGCCGATATGACCTTCAATCCGCGCGCAATAGAACGAAAGAGGCTCGATAAATGCGCCCAGAGCGCTGCGGCCCGGCGCAAGAGATGCCGGATTGGCTCCATCGCATCCCCATCAGGGATTCTACGGCACGCGCTTACGGTCAAAGCGCGCCATTCAGAATTGACAGCTAACCGACAGCATCTACATTCCGACTTAAATCGACTTACTTGGGGTATGTCGGATTACGTCAGGGAAGGCTCCCAATGCGCTGGTTCCACACAACCGTTGTCGCTGTCCTTGCAATCATCGTCGTCGCATTCGCCGTCCAGAATTTCCAGAGCACGACAATCTCCCTGTTCAACATCAAGATGGGCGCTCCGCTCGCTGTCGTGGTGGCGGTTGTCTACCTGCTGGGGATGCTGACGGGTGGCAGCGTTGTTTCGCTGTTTAGGTGGGCAGTGTCGGAGGCGACGACGCGAACGAAAGGTTAGGGATTCACCGTAGAATCCGTTGCGATGTCCAATCATCCTCGTTCGGGCTCTTTGCAGCAACGCTCTCCTATCAGCGTTGGACCCTGCATCGAAGGTCACACGTAGGAGCCCAGACCAGGCGCAGATGAGGCCATTGGCGAGTGCGCGATGCGGGCGCCAGTCTAGTGTTCTGACTCAGTCGGTTGGCTCCTGCCCGTGAAGTTGTAGCTCACGAGCCCGTCGGTGACGACGTGGGCTTCGGTCGCGATTTCGTGGTCGGCGAAGGCTTTCAATGTCGTCTCATCGTTATTGTCGGCGTGCGCGAGATGTACTCTGCCGTTGGCTTCCGCCGCCACCAGCACCAGCTGCTTGTTTGGACCGCCCTTGCCGCCGACAAGACCCTTATCGGCTTGCACGAAAGGGCCGAGAGGATCGCTGTCGGAGCGCGCCATC
>CAVOJD010000025.1:0-21371 GCA_963696075.1 uncultured Alphaproteobacteria bacterium
TCGCGACCGGTTCTTCTATGCTTGGCTAAAAGACCTGGGCATCCAAAAAGGCAAGCCCTTCAAACCGACTGCCTATCAAAAGGAGATCCTGCAACAAGCGCTGGACGTCGGCATGGCCATGTCGCAGGCGATCTCCTTCAACAAAACCAGGAACATGTTCCCGACGTCGCTCTACGGAAAAAGACTCCGGCTTTGAGGACGCCATGGCCGCGATGGATCCGAAAATCGATCTACCGACCTACTCGATGTTCAACGAGCGGGCCTCCTACGGTTTTGAGGCGACGACGACCTCGGCCGGCATGGTGTCCCGCACCCCCGGAAAAGGTTCGGCCTATCTGGGAGGCTATTACGATGCCGATGGCAATGCCTTGATGGGCGGTAACAATTACGTGCTCAACGTTGGGCCGAAACCGCCCGCGGCCAACTTCTGGTCGGTCACGGTCTACGACATCAAGAACCGTTTGATCATCCGCAACGATCAAAGGCGATCAGGCCGATCGTCCAGAACGGAAGGCGTGAAAACCAATGCCGACGGTTCAGTTGATATCTATTTCGGACCAAAGGCACCAAAGGGAAAAGAAGGCAATTGGATCCAGACCAACGAAGGTCAATCCTTCTTTGTCTATCTGAGGCTGTATGGCCCCGAGCAGGCCTATTTCGACCAGACCTTCCCGATGACACCGATCAAAAAGGTCAACTGAGACTGACGATGTATGACACCCAAATCCGCTCTCAGCTTCAGACCGACCAGCAGTTCCCGACACTCGGGAGCCAGACTAAGGGCATCAAAACGAACGCTGACGGCTCATACGACATCTACTTCGCGCCAAAGCCGCCTAAAGGAACAGAGGGCAACTGGTTGCAGACCGTGCCCAGTAAGAGCTGGTGGCTTGCGCTCAAAATCTACGGTCCCCAAGAGGCGTGGATCAAACAGACCTGGCGGCCGGGTGAGATCGAATTGGTCAAGTGATTGGGATTTGTCTTTGAGAGCAGGGCGGTAACGAAACGCCCTGCTGAACACAGTAGAGCATTGGAGAAACGATTGTGAAGATGTGATCTCAAGTTTCTGTTGCTTCGGTCGGATTGATGGCTGGGCTCGCCTTACCGGTCGGAAAGACGCACTCCATTATGAGATGGTTTGGCGCCAAATGACCAGAACGCTGAGCACGCGTTTGAACATAATAAGTTCGGCACCGTGGTCAAATTCAGCGTCCTCCCCCTCCAGTTCTGGAATGGCCCAAAGAGCCATTGCTAATCTCAGAAGCCAATCACGTTTCTTGGGAAATATCGGTTAGGATAATTGATCATGATGCTTACTATCGTAGCCTTCATCGTCATCGCGGCGTTCGTCATCGGGGCCATATTCCTCATCGTAGAATTGGCGGTGCTTCCCGGGAGGATCGCCCAGTTGCGCGGACATCCTCAGGCGGAAGCGATCAAGATTGCTGGGATGATTGAAATCGTAACCGGAGTATTGTGGCCCTTGGCATTGATTTGGGCCTACGTCTTTTACCCAAGCAGCACGGGAACAGGATCAGCTTCTGATTCTGGCGTCTCAGTGCCTGCTGATGGGGCCGCCGTTAGGGAGACGTCAACATGATCGCTATTATCACTGCTTTCTACTGCGCCCTCGTCTATGCGGCTTTTCGTGTCATCAAGATCCCCGTGCGGACCTCGACAATTACGGCCGCTATAGCAGGTGGAGTTTTCATAATTGGCGGCATCGTTATCGGCTGGCAGGGTGCGGCCCCTGTATCCAAACAGATCACACTGACGCGCTTCATCGTTGCCATAAATCCTGACGTGAAGGCCTTGATCAAGACAATCTTTGCCGAGCCAGGTCAGAAGGTCAAGAAAGGCGACGTACTCTTCGAGCTCGAGAAGGGGCAGTTCGAGGGACCGGTTGTCCAGGCGGCAGGGCAACTCAATGCGGCGAAACGAGAGGTTGATCGCCTCCAGGCAGCGCTAGAACTGGCCGACGCATCGATTGCGCAGGCCGTAGCTAAGCGTGAGGTCGCGAAGTCAAAGCGAGACGCCAGTGAAAAGCTGAAAGCTCTGGGAAGCTCTGCCGTGCGAGAGCTCAGGGTCTTCGAACAAGAGCGCGATTTCGAGGCGGCTCAGGCGGCTGTGGTCGTAGCAGAAGCGTCGAAACGTGAGGCCAAGGCCGCCTTGGCGTCTGGGCTGGCGAAAGTCGATAGTGCGCAGGGTCAACTCGACAAAGCCAAAGACCAGCTACGCCATACATCATATAAGTCTCCGGTCGACGGCATTGTGCTCAACTGGCAGGCACGGCCCGGCACCATGACGACGTCGTTGGGCCTTTCTGCGGTCGGGACGATTATGGAGACAGGCCACAGCCACATCTTGGTGGTGCTGCCGCAGAATTTGCTGCGCAATGTTGCGGGCGGTGACCCGGTGGAAATTGCATTCAAGAGCAAACCCGGCAGAATCGCTACTGGCAAAGTGCTCAGAGTTGCCAATTTCACCGGTGAAGGCCAACTCGCGCCGAAGGGAACTGTGCCCAAGGCCGCAACTATCGGATCGGAGGGGTTCTATACAGCGGTTGTGAAACTCGATGACGAGGCCTATGCCGAGGAGCTCGGCCTCGGCGAAGCAGGGGCGGCGGCAATTTACACGCGGCCTGCCGGACCATTCCATGTGATAAGCAAGATTTACTTACGCGTGATTTCGCTGAGCTACTATCTGCCCATGTGACACGGACCGCGTCTCACAACGCTATTAGGCTTTGCTGTCTCAATCAACGTGTAGGCAAGAGGTGCGGCATGTCTAATCGACAGCGATGGGCGAAAAGCGCGTTTATGACGGGGCGGATTAGAGTTGGCCTCGCCAAGAAAATTAGGAAACCTATCGATGAAAACTACACTATTAACCACGCTGATCTCAGCCGGTGTGATGGCGGCAGCTTTGGCACTGCCGGTTCACGCCGAGACTGCTGCGCAGACGCAAAATCTGTTTGAGAATGCCGGCAAGAAACAAACCAACAGGGATTTCAAACCAGCGCCAGATGAGATCAAGACAAATTTCGGCACTTTGAAGTTTGATCTCAAGGCGTTTCCCACTGAAAAAACGACCCAGAAAATCTACGATGAGATGGACCTGCAGCGCGCCACTCAGGCGTATATGGACTTCATGCCGGCTCTGTCGGTCTACGGCATCATCAAGGGTCAGATTCGGGATTTCAAATTTAAGACTTCTTCTGATATTGGCGTGCATCCAAGCCCTGGGCTGACACCCACTGAGCTTTACCTGACCGGTAACAACAGCACGGTGTACGCGGTTGCTTCACTCGATCTGAAGGTAGACGGCCCCACTGTGGTAGAAGCTCCGCCGGGTATGCTAGGCACCGTGAACGATGCAGCCTTTAAATTCCTGACCGATATTGGTGTTGTCGGGCCTGACAAAGGTAAAGGCGGCAAGTTCCTGTTTCTGCCTCCCGGTTACGATGGCAAAACGCCTGATGGCTATTTTGTGGTCAAGTCACCGAGCTACCGAATCTGGGCAATGTTGCGCGGCTGGGGTGATGTCGGTGTAGGCGACAAAGCAACCCAATGGTTTAAACAAAACTTGAAAGTCTACCCGCTCGCAACTGGACCTCGTCAGGCTAAGTACACAAACACGGCAGGTATCGGTCTCAATTCGTTGGCTGCAGAAGATGGTTCTGCGTTTGAAATGCTGAATGAAATCATACAATATGAACCCAAGGAATTATTTGGTGCTGAACAGTTAGGCCGCCTGGCGACATTGGGCATTATTCAGGGAAAACCATTTAATCCGGATAAGCGTATGCAGCGTATTCTGGATCAAGGTGCCAAGCAGGGCGCAGCCATGTCACGCGCTATTGTGTTTGCCTCGCGCGACCCTGATATCCGATACTGGCCGGAACGTCATTGGGAAAAAATGTTCCTGCACAATACGACTTTTGAACGAAATGGTGTGGCAGATATTGATGCACGCACTTTGTGGCATTACGCCGCTATTGTAGTTTCTCCCGCCCTGATCTCTACCACGCCGGGTGCGGGTACTGCATATCTTGCCGCTATTCGTGATAATAAAGGCGCGTATCTTGATGGTAGCGAAACGTATAAATTACGTGTTGGTGCGAAACCACCAGTTAAAAATTTCTGGGCGGTAACGGCTTACGATCCCACTACCCGCAGCCTGCTGGATCCCGGGAAAAACAAGAACGTTTCGATAGGCAGTCGTGAAAAGCCGGTAGCTAATACTGATGGTTCAGTTGATGTTTACTTCGGGCCAAAAGCACCAAAGGGCATGGAGAAGAACTGGGTGCCGACAAATCCAGACAAGGGTTTCTTCCTGGTGTTCCGTTTCTACGGTCCGCTGGAGGGATTCATCGAAAAGACCTGGGTGCTGAATGACCTCGAATTAGTAAAGTAACAAGTTCTGTCAGAAGGGTTGGTTCAGGGTAAGCGCCCGAATTCAGCGCTTGCTAGCTAGTACTGTGTGTCGTAGAAAGATTGATTGTGCTGGTGAGTGTGCGCGCTCCGTGATTGTTCACGTGCTTTGACTTTCATCAAAGTGCTTTGTCTGAAAGCGGTGCACAGTAATTAAGGTCAGAGGCTGACGTCCGGTTCGGTGAGTAACGCTAACTTGTTGCGGTTGTTGACCTGCATTAATGTCCGATGAGATGGCACTCTCCGCAATCCAAGTATCCGCTGTCAGCATCTATGAGACATCTCGAGGTGTATTTTGCAATGAAAACTGTTCTTACAAGCATTCTAGCCTTGGGCACGATGATGTATGCGGCATCCACATCCCATGCACAGGATGCCAGAGCTGCCTTGGGCGATCTTCCAGATGGTTATGTCAAGCTCGAAGCTCTGCCTAATAGTCTGGCTTTAGTGCCGGTCGCACCTCAATACGGGTCGGCTCGAAAAGCCACGGACGATGCCACGGCGGCAGCCGCTATTAAAATTCAGAACACACCTCGGTTTGATCTGGCGAGAAGGGATGCAAATTTGCATTTTCCAGAAGCGACAGATGCCTTCGCCTGTGCGCTTGGTGCACGGATTACTGTCGAACATACGCCGCGGCTACAGAAACTTATGGTTCGGTCTCTGGTTGATGCTGGGCTTTCCACCTATAAAGCCAAAAAGAACTACCAGCGCAAGCGTCCTTTTATGGAGAACGGAGCGCCCATTTGTACGCCCAAGGACGAGAAGGCATTGCGTAATGATGGTTCTTATCCGTCCGGGCACACGGCGGTCGGATGGGCTTGGGCTTTAATCTTGTCAGAACTCGCGCCTAATCGAACTGATGCACTGTTAGCGCGCGGCATCCAATTTGGTGAAAGTCGGATCATTTGCAATGTGCATTGGCGCAATGACGTGACGACAGGGCGCTTAATGGGTGCGTCTGCGGTTGCCCTTATGCATGCGAATCCAGAATTTATCGCTGACATGAAGGCTGCAAAAGTCGAGTTGGCCGCAGCTCCGCCGCTTTCCGGTGTCGATTGTGCGGCTGAGGCAATGGCTCTGAAGATCTGGTCATCGCCGCCAGCAAAGTGATCGAGACCCGTTCAGCGCAGAGTGAGAACGGCTCTCATACGCCATGTTCCGCTTCTATGGACCCACGGACGCCTTCTACGACAAGTCCTTCAAGATGCCGGACGTGGAATTCGTCAAGTAGTCGGCAAACACCTCATTTGGAGTTTCTGCAGCCACTTCCGAGGAGAACCTGACGAGGGAAACCCGACCAACAAAGCGTCGAAAGTAAGCACCATGATCGTCAATAGCTTCCAGATAGTCGAGTTGCTGCCTTACCGACATCCTCATAGCAGGTGATCAGATACGGAGCGAGGACGCTCACCGTAAACCTTGCGTGGTCTCAGCAAAAAGAATGGATTCCGCCTGATGTCCAAGCACTTCAATTGGTGCCGATTAGCTTGGTTCGTGATGACTTGTACAAGTCTCGCGCTTTTTGGATCGTCCGTGGCAGGCGCGAGCGGCATTAATCCGCTGAAGCCTGTCGACACGTCGAGCCCACGGGCTACAGTGAAATCGTTCCTAGACGCTATCGATCGCACCGAGAAGGCCTATGCCGGATACCATGCGAATCAAAACTCTATTACCCAACGTGCAGCAAAGCGGGAGCAAGACAAACTTTTGCGGATGCTTGATCTAAGTGAAATAGCATCGTCGCTGCGAGCAGGCGCTGGCCGCGATGCGCTGGTATTCTTAGTTGACATCATCAAGAGGCTCGACCTGCCAAACTTGGACGCGATCCCAGATGCCGCGGCCGTAAAAGCCAAAGACGGGCCGTCAAAATGGCGGTTCCCCGAGACCGAACTCGTGATTGCGCGAGTCGACAAGGGACCGCGAACCGGCGAATATCTATTCGCGCCTAAAACAATTGAACGGGCAGGGGAATTCCATGAGCTCATCGCCGGTTTCCCGGTTAAGCTACAAACGCGTTTTGCAAGTTGGAGTATAATTCACGCACAGGATCATGGTTGGTTAATTCCGCATGCATGGGTCGATGGTCTACCAGAAAGTCTCAAGCTGACGTTTCTAGATACCCCGATCTGGAAGATTTGCTTGACTTTGCTTTGTGCCGTTGTTTGCGCAGGTCTTGTTTTTGGTTGGTTGCGTCTCTGCAGAAATATGGCTGGCGATGACACTCTGTCTGTTTCATTCAGGGCGTTTCTGGATGTGGCGTTTTTTATAGGGATCCTGTTTGGCTTTGAGTACTTCGTAAATGACCAAGTCAACCTGCTTGGTCGATTTGCGCTAGTGTTTGCGAGTGCCATAACGGTTTGCATTTACTTAGCAAGTGCATGGGCAGCTTGGATTGCGTCTAGTCTTATAGCAGAGCTGATGCTTCTCACGCCTGCCTTTTATGATGATAAAATGAATGCTCATTGGTTGCGCGTTACTGCGGGTATGATTGGAATATTTGGCGGCGGTTTTATTCTCGCCTACGGCACTCAGAAGATGGGCCTACCGTTACTGGGTTTGCTAGCCGGTCTCGGGGTCGGTGGCATAGCTGTCGCGCTTGCCGCGCAGAGCAGCATAGAAAATTTGATTGCGGGTGCTAATCTTTATGGCGATCGTCCACTTAAAATTGGTGATTTATTCAGATATGGGGACGTTCTCGGCTTCGTAGAATCAATTGGCTTAAGATCGACACGTATTCGTGGCCTCGATAGGACGCTGATTTCCGTACCAAACACTGAACTGGCAAAGACCACGGTCACTAACCTTAGTGACCGTGACCAGATGCTCTTCCGCCATAGATTGGACTTGCGTTACGAGACATCCTCAGACCAACTTCGATACTTTGTGCATGCGGCTCAAGACTACCTGGCGAGACATAAGAGTGTATCAAAAGACCTTATACCCTCGCGCGTTCATGTCGTCGCCTTCGAGTCATCGGCCATTACAATCGAGGTCTTCGCATACATAAAAACTAAGGAACGGTCAGAATTTCTGAACTTGCAGCAAGAGCTACTGCTGCAACTTGCGGAATTTGTGCACGATGCAGGCACTGGCTTCGCCTTTCCTTCTCAGACAATTTACTTGACACGCGATTCTGGCATCGACCCAAACCGAAAGCAGGAACTTGGCGGCCTCATGGCGCAAAATGACCGAAATGACAGTCGGGTATGAAGGCTAATAAAGAAAGCGTTGGAGCCTCCGGAAAACCCGGGGCGGGGGCTCCGAGATGCGCGAATAGAAGAGTCTCCCTGTGGAGCTCTGGAGGCCACAAACGGCATGCTGATGATTGGCCTGACTAGCGCGTTTTTGTTTTGGATTCTTCGCGAACTCATGGAACGGAAATGGAATGCTCAGATCATTAAGATCTCCGAATCCAACTAGCCATCCGATCATATGATGCACACTGCGTCGTCCTTCCGAGGCTTGTAGGTCGCTGGTCGGACACGCCGAGAATAACAGCCGGGACGCGCAGGCGCGCTTTTTTGCCCGGAGCGGGTTGGTTCAGAAACAGGGAGAATAGAGCGATATGTCCGAGTTCATAAAGACCACGATCCGCGGCGGGGTCCTGTTTCTTATCCCGGTCATTATTCTCGTGGCGGTCTTCAAACAAGCCCATCAATTGATTGGCAAGTTAGCGGGTCCAATTCTCGCCAACGTGCCGGTGGAACGGGTCGTCGGCACCGTGGCACTTGATCTGCTGACGTTCGCTCTTGTGCTGATCGTCTGTTTCCTCGCTGGTCTGGCAGCAAAAACGCTTGCTGCCGTCAGGTTCGTCTCCTCGCTGGAGACCGAGTTTTTGTCCAAGGTTCCCGGCTATGATTTGGCAAAGACCAAGCTGACGACCAAGTTGCGCTTTGAAGAGTCGGAGGATCTGGACCCCGTCCTTGTTCGCTTCGATGACCAGTGGCAAATCGGATTCGAGGTGGAACGCATCGCATGCGGGAAAGTGGTTATCTATGTGCCCGGCTCACCGGATCCCTGGTCCGGGGCCGTCACCATTGTGACCGATGATCGCATCACGCGCCTGGATTCGAAACTGAACGCCGCCTTGGGCATTTTCAAAAACCTCGGAAAAGGCGCAAGCGCCGAAGTACAGCATTATATGCAGAAAAGCTGAAGCTGCTCTTGCATACGCGCCATGCATGGGCCCGCCTGCTTGGGCTATCGTGAAAGGAGGCTCAGACTCGGTGGTGATCTTCATGAGTTCGGACTTCTGGACCGCCTCCAACTCCGGAAATGATAACGAGATGGTGCACGGTAAGGCATTGCGATTGCATAAATCTGCCGCTTTGGCGGACCTTTCGACGGTTGTGGTTCTAGTCGATCAGATCGTGGGTGTCGAGACACCGTACTTCAAAAAGTAAGTTGAGATGGTTGCGTGGGTAGGATTTGAGGTTATGCCCTTAAGAATATGAGCCAGTCTGCGTGGGATGTTGCAGGTGCGCGATGAATTCGCCAGCGACCCATGTGTAATCGCCGGAGCAATACTCCCTCAGTGAAGCGGCTGATTTGTTTGGTTGCGCCGGACTAAAAGTGCGGCAGAGATGGTCCCAGTGCCTGCGTTGGCAGCGGGGGCTGGGGGATGAAGAAGGTGGAGCTATACGCGCGTGTCCGGCATGCGGTGCAGATCGATGGATTGAGCCGTCGCGCAGCGGCTGAGAAGTTTGGGATTGATCCTCGAACAGTTGCCAAGATGCTGAAGTTTTCGGTGCCACCAGGGTATGTCCGCACGAAGCCACCGCTTCGACCCAAGCTTGATGCCTTCACCGGTGTGATTGACGAGATCCTGGCCGCTGACAAAGATCGTCCTGTCCGTCGTCAGGTTTTTCTGGACAGTTGAGCTTGTGAACCAAGAGAGGATCCGGCTCATCTGGTTGGTTTTCATGCTGCCGCTTTGAAGTGGTTGCGGCGACGTTGTTCAATGGTACGTCGTTTGATCTCCTTTCGCATGTCCAGAATGGTTTGGCCGCGCCCGAAGTAGACGTCAGCCGGCGTGAGGTTGTCGAGACTTTCGTGGTATCGGCGATGATTGTAGTGATCGACGAAGTCTGCAACTGCACGCTCCAGATCACCGGGCAGATAGTAGTTTTCGAGGAGTATCCTGCTCTTCAACGAGAGATGCCAGCGCTCGATCTTGCCCTGCGTCATCGGATGATACGGCTTGCCGCGCGTGTGTTTCATGTCGTGCTCGCCGAGCCAGTCTGACAGATCGCTTGCGATGTAGGATGGGCCATTGTCTGACAGCAGCCGTGGATGGTGTTTGACGGTGACGTCGTCGAGGCCTGAGGCCTGCAATGCCAACTCCAGCGTGTCGGTGACATCGGACGCGGCCATGCTGGTACACAGTTTCCAGGCCACGATGTAGCGTGAGAAGTCATCGAGCACCGTTGACAGGAAGAACCAGCCCCAACGCACCACCTTCAGATACGTGAAATCGGTCTGCCAAAGCTGATTGACTGCGGTTGTCGGGTTCTGGAACTTGTCAGCTGCTTTCATGACGATGAATGCCGGACTGGTGATCAGGCCATGTCCCTTGAGAAGCCGATACACGCTCGCTTCCGATACGAACGAGCGTTCCTTATCGGTGAAGGCGACAGCCACTTCACGCGGGCTTAGTTCCGGCTCATCCAGCGCGAGTTCGAGGATTTTCTCGCGCACGTCATCGGGAATGCGGTTCCAGACACGACGCGGCCTTGGCCGACGGTCTTCCAAAGCCTCCAGGCCGCCGGTCTGGAAGCGGTCGTACCAGGCGTAGAAGGTCGACTTCGGGATGCCGATCTGTTCGAGCGTACGCCGCACTGGCAATGCAGACTGCTCGACCAGACGAATGATCTCCAGCTTCTCGGACGCGGGATATCTCATTCGATGTCCTCCCCATCCGCGCGCACGCTTTTTTTGAGCAGGCGGTTCTCCAGCGTGGCCTCGGCCAGCGCTTCCTTGAGCTGTCGGGCTTCGGTTCTGAGATCCTTGACTTCGTCCGACGTCGCCTCCCGGACAGCATCCCCGGCGAGCCGCTTTCTGCCTGCCTCCAGAAAGTCCTTCGACCAGCGATAGTAGAGGTTCTGGTTGATGCCTTCCTTGCGGCACAACTCGGCGACTGTCTCCTCGCCACGCAGGCCTTCGAGTACGATGCGGATCTTCTCTTCGGCCGAGAATTTGCGGCGTGTTGCTCTGCGGATATCCCGGACGGTCTTGTCTGCGCTGCCCGGACGGCGCTCAATCCTGTCGGTCATCGTCTCCCTCCTAGGGGCTACGATGAACCGGAAACTATCTCTTAGACAATCACCTCAAACTGTCCCGTGAGTGCTGACGGGGAACACCGGATGCCGAGGTTGTTGAGGCTTGTCGCGAGGACCTCTGCGAAGACGTCGGGGTTCTTGCGATAGAGGTCTCTTCGGATCTGGACGGCTTCCTCGGACGCTGCGAGCGCGTCCTCCAGGCGCTTCAGGTTGGAATAGTCGACACTGATGTTGTTGAGGCTTGTCGCGAGGACCTCTGCGAAGACGTCGGGGTTCTTGCGATAGAGGTCTCTTCGGATCTGGACGGCTTCCTCGGACGCTGCGAGCGCGTCCTCCAGGCGCTTCAGGTTGGAATAGTCGACACTGATGTTGTTGAGGCTTGACGCGAGGACCTCGGCGAAGACGTCGGGGCTCTTGCGATAGAGGTCTCTGAGGATCTGGACGGCTTCCTCGGACGCTGCGAGCGCGTCCTCCAGGCGCTTCAGGTTGGAATACCAGATGCCAAGGTTGTTGAGGCTTGACGCGAGGGCCTCGGCGAAGACGTCGGGGTTCTTGCGATAGAGGTCTCTTCGGATCTGGACGGCTTCCTCGGACGCTGCGAGCGCGTCCTCCAGGCGCTTCAGGTTGGAATAGTCGACACTGATGTTGTTGAGGCTTGTCGCGAGGACCTCTGCGAAGACGTCGGGGTTCTTGCGATAGAGGTCTCTTCGGATCTGGACGGCTTCCTCGGACGCTGCGAGCGCGTCCTCCAGGCGCTTCAGGTTGGAATACCAGATGCCGAGATTGTTGAGGCTTTGAGCGAGGTCCTCTGCGAAGACGTCGGGGTTCTTGCGATAGAGGTCTCTTCGGATCTGGACGGCTTCCTCGGACGCTGCGAGCGCGTCCTCCAGGCGCTTCAGGTTGGAATACCGGATGCCGAGGTTGTTGAGGCTTGTCGCGAGGACCTCGGCGAAGACGTCGGGGCTCTTGCGATAGAGGTCTCTGAGGATCTGGACGGCTTCCTCGGACGCTGCGAGCGCGTCCTCCAGGCGCTTCAGGTTGGAATACCAGATGCCGAGATTGTTGAGGCTTTGAGCGAGGTCCTCTGCGAAGACGTCGGGGTTCTTGCGATAGAGGTCTCTGAGGATCTGGACGGCTTCCTCGGACGCTGCGAGCGCGTCCTCCAGGCGCTTCAGGTTGGAATACCAGATGCCGAGATTGTTGAGGCTTGACGCGAGGACCTCGGCGAAGACGTCGGGGCTCTTGCGATAGGGGTCTCTGAGGATCTGGACGGCTTCCTCGGACGCTGCGAGCGCGTCCTCCAGGCGCTTCAGGTTGGAATACCGGATGCCGAGGTTGTTGAGGCTTGACGCGAGGACCTCGGCGAAGACGTCGGGGCTCTTGCGATAGAGGTCTCTTCGGATCTGGACGGCTTCCTCGGACGCTGCGAGCGCGTCCTCCAGGCGCTTCAGGTTGGAATACCGGATGCCGAGCGTCCCGAGCGCGGCGGCAAGGTTGTTTTGTGTTGCTTCGTCTTGCGCATCGGTGGCGGCAAGTTTGCGCGCGAGGTCGAGATTGCGCTGGGCCACACGCAGCGAAAACGCGAACCAGTCGGGCGACTGGAGAACCGGCAAAGTCTGGTTGATCGAGAAGATTGCGGCCGGTGACAGCATCTCCACCTTTGCCGCCAATCGTGCGAACAGAGCGCCCGGCGTGTCGCCCATGACCTTGATCATCGCCGCGCCACAGTCGCCACCGTGGGCGTCAATCAGGTGGTCCAGCATTGCTGCGGCTTTTTCAGAACCGGGCCCGTGGACCGGCTGGCTCGCACGCTGCAGCACGGTGACGAGAAGCTCTTTAAGTTCGCCCTGCCGGGCTTCCGGTTGGGCCCTGATCCAGGCGACACAACCGTCGATCAATTCGGGGTCAGCGGTGCGCGAAACGATGTGCTCGCCGACGAGATCGGGTTCAAGCTGGGTCACGCGGCCATCACCGCGCCCGTACACCCGCGTGACGGTCTCGCTCAGACCTTCGACCTTGCCGCGGTTGTTCTGACGTTCAGGATAACGCGCATCGGCCATGAGCAGGTCCTCGGCCGCGCGGACGCTCGGCACGCCCTGGACACTGGTGACCTGCGCGACAGCGCGTTCCATGTGCCGGATGGGTGGCCGGCCGTTGCGGCCGTCGAGGTCGCGTGTGAGCTTCGGCCAGTGCTCACACTCCAGATCGACGATGCGCCCGAGCAGCGGTGCGACGCCGGGCTCGTCGGCGCTTGGTGCCTCGGCTGCAAGGTAGAGCAGCGCCTCCATCTGGATCGCGAGCGGCCGGTCGTAGCCGGCGCCTTGCGCAATGGCCTCGATCCGGCGGCTGTCTGGCTCGGCCGTCGGCATGGCGTAACCCATGTCGGCGAGTGGTTGGGCAAAGCCCTGGGTTGCGGCGACGAACAGGTCGAGGCGCTGTTGCGGCGTCGTGATGCCGCCGAGTTCATGGACATCGCCGGGGCCGTGACCGGCGCCGAACAGCGTCTGGGCTGCATCGTTTCTGGTGACCCGCTCCCACCAGTCGCCTGCCGCCCGCGTCAGGAGCACGAGGCGGATTGGCCGGGCATCGTCGGCGGGGCGCGCGCGGATGCGTTCTGCAAGACGGGAAATTTCTTCATCGCGGCCCTCGGCGTAGTCCATGACCAGGAAGAGGCCGCGATCACGTGCGCCACGGATGAGGTGGCCGACCGCTTTGTCGTAGCGTGCGCGCCGTTCCTCGCCAGCCTCCACCGGGGGACGAGCGATGAAGCCCGCCGACCAGCCCACCTCCCGCAGCCGGGCAGCCGTCTCGATCAAGAGCCGCGTCTTGCCGAGCCCACCGGGGCCGTGGATCAGCCGCCCGGCGGCGCGGCGCGGATGCGCGCTGTACGGACCGGTATTGGTCGCCCAATCGACGAGGTCCTGGATACGGTCTTCGGCGCCGGTCATTTGGACGACACCATAACGGGCCTGGAGAAGATCTGTCGGCTTGCGTTCGTCCGGTGGCGGCAGCGTGTCGTCCTTGGCCTCGAGCAGCAGTCGGCCCTCGCGGACAGCAAGCACATCACGCAGGATCAGGTCGCGTTCTGTATCGAGCTTGTGGGCGTCGATCTTCGCGAATGCTTGCGGGATGCGGTTCGTCGGCAGGTCGTCGGCGCGGACGGCGACGAGTTTGTCCGCCTCGAGCCCGATGCCGGCCTCGATCGCGACCCACTCGGACTCGACCGCGCCCTCGGTCCAGAGCACGACGACGCACTTCGCGAGCCCCAGCTCTTCCTGGATCTGCTCGTCGAACGGGCTTCGCGCGACGAGTTCGCGGTCCCACCATACATCGAGGCCGCAGCCATCGAGGTAAGCGGCGAGTTCTTCGGTCAGGTCGCGATGTCTGGAGGAATACGAAATGAAGACGTCGGCCACGATTTTGATCCCCGTATGGCGTGGCAGTGATCAGTATCGATCCATGATGGCAGGTCGTTGGCAGGCTGACAATTCGCTGGGGTGCGTTTGTTTGTGGATGTGAAAGCTGCCTGTGAATGGCGAAGGGCTTCTCCGAAGACAGCTGCGGAAGAGGCCAATTGCAGGGCTTTGTCCGCAGCCAGGACACGGTGGGAGCGTCGGACTTTGCCTGGGTTTTTCGGGTCTGACATTTCTTGCCGGCAGGTGAGGTATGACGGCGGCGGGAATTTTCGGCTGACTGCGCAGCGATCAGTTCATCGTTTGCAGGAGCCAAGCCGTGAAGCAGGAGACCGAGAGCGCCTCAGCGCCCATTGCCTACCGCGTCGATGACGCTGTTCGCGTATCCGGGATCGGGCGGACCAAGCTTTATGGACTCATCGGCAGTGGCAAGTTGCGCTCCATCCGTGTTGGCGGGCGTCGATTGATCTTGGCCGAGAGCCTTCGCGCGTTGCTGGAGGCTGGTGATGAGTGAGAACCGACGCACCGACTTTGTCTCCGATGCAGCGCTCGACCTCGACTTGCGCGTTCACGCGATACGCGATTTGGCAGTGGCACTGGGGGTTTCAGTCAAGGACGGGCGCCAGAGCCAAGTCTTTGATCTGCTCGTTGGTCAGTTTGCCTACGTTGGATGGACCAATTGCCATTGCTGGCTCGCCGTTCCGCGGGACAAGAGTTTCTACGCCGGCACGCGGCGCTATCGTCCCCGGGTGCTGACGCATTCGAGCGCCATGGGTGCCTTGGACCGGCTGATCGAGGGCGGCTGGATTGAGGAGCAACGCTCGCGCCCGGGATCGCAGTCACGTTATCGGTCGCGATATCGCCCGCAAGCGGCATTTCTTGAGGCAATTGCGCTTCAATCTTTGGGCGACCTTGCGTTCGTGCCGATGGAACTCGTTCGACTGAAGGATTCATCCAAGCGGCTCACCGGCTATCGAGACACTGCGCAGACACGGGCCATGCGGCGTGAACTTGTCGCGCAGAACGAGGCGATTGCCTCGATCGAGATCCGCGTTGATTGCGTCGACTGGAGGATTGATGGACGCGGCTTGCTCAGGAATGACCTTGCGGTCGTCAATCCGCGCAAGGTGTCACTGTATCGGGTCTTCAACGGCGGCTGGGACTTCGGTGGGCGGCTCTACGGTGGCTTTTGGCAAAACCTGCCGTCGGCAGCGCGTCTGTGCCTTCGCATCGACGGCGAAGTTACCGTCGAGCACGATTTCAGGCATCTCCACCCGACTTTCATGGCGGCAATGGCCGGTGTCGATTTCAAGGGCGCCGATCCATACAGGATTGATGGGTTCGATCGATCCGACGTGAAGCGAAGCTTCAACATTTTGCTGAATGCGCCAACGATGGATGCCGCGCATCGCGCCATCCTCCAGACGCTGTCGCCAGAGGGAGATGAGCCGCCGGGCCGTCGTGCCCGTGCAGTGGTGGAAGCCATTCGTCGCCAGCATCCGAAGTTTTCAGAATTTTGGGGGAGTGGCCTGGGGCTCAGGCTGCAACGCGTCGACAGTCATCTTTGTCTTCGCGTGCTGGCTCGAATGAGGGCGCTGGGCATCGTTGCTTTACCGGTTCACGACAGCTTCGTCGTGCCGGCCCAAGCGTCCGGCCACCTGCTTGAGGCGATGGAATCAGAACTCTCTCAAACTACTTTCATTTTAACTCCTAACCTATTGAATAACATTTAATTTTTAAAAAACTACTGACAAGTGGGGTGGAGAGGAGCGCCTGATGGGTCGAGATCGTGTCCAGATTGACGTTCAAGACACTAATAACGCGAAAAATCGCTCGTTCGAGGGCCCATCGGCGGCGGATCCGCCCGCCAATGACGTGGTGACAAATCTCGTGCCGCGCGGCGGGCGCGAACCTCCGTCGGGCAAGCTCGAGGCAAGCGAGGTCGAGGCGACGGATGTCGCCGAGATTCGCCCTGAGAATTGGACCGAGATACCTCGTGACGTGTTCGTCACCCGGTTCATATTCTGGGTTCACGAGCATGGCCTACACGGTCCCTGGACGTCGGACGACGTCTGGTTTCTCGCGTCTGAAGACTTCGCGCCCGCGCACGATCTCCACCCGCCGCCGCAACGCGAGTTTCTGAGGCTGCTTAAGCGCGCACTTGGCGTCCACGTTCGTAAGGACAAACGCGTGAGAGACCGGCATGGGAACGTGAAGCGCAAGGCGACCTTCTATACACTGCCGAGCCAAAGTTTCGGGGCAGACGACCAGTCAGGCAACGAACGGAACTGATTGTCAGGGCTTGAGACGCTGCGCTACGTCGTTGAAGAGATGCGCGGCCAGGATCGTGTGAAGTCGGCGACTGGGTTACTTCGAACATGATTTGTGACTGAATTTTTGAACGCTCTTGCGCGTGCGAAGCTGTTGGCAGGTCATCGGTGGCGCGGCCCCGCAACAAGCGACAAAGACGACAAGGGGGCGCGTGTGCAGCGAGCGGTCTGCCGAACATATGAAGTGCGGCACAGATCGCGTCGGGGACAGAAATGCGGTTCTGCCGCGACGGAGTTCCGCGGCGCCGTCATGTACGCTCGACAGGCAATGGGGCGAAACGAATTGCCGATGAAGAGATGTGCGGCAGGCGGGCGAGATGTGCGGCAAAGATCGCGTCAGAGGCAGAGATGTGCGGCTGCCGCACATGAGATGCAGGCGAGTTTTTTGACGCCCTTACGCGCGCGCGACGTGTCAGACGGGTTCGTCGCGCCCGGTCGTGCCGCACATCAGAAGTGCGGCATCCCAACGATGAATGAGCGATCGGACCGGATGCTCGACGCGTTCGGACACGTCCTTGCGCGGCATGATGTTCGGCAGAAATGCGACGCGTCGCGGAGCGCAAGGCGATGTGCGGCACCGCTCAACGGCCGCAGAGGGACGCGTCGAGGATCGTTCTTTGAAGCTCTTACGCGCGCGCGATTACGCCTGCCGAGGCAGGCGATGTTGCCAATCTGAAGAGACCTATCCTTCTGCTCACCTAAACGCTTAAGAAAGAATGCCGCGCCGGTCCCTCTCTTTTGGCTGGCGCACTCAGTTTTCCAGCGCCGCGATTTCGCGATCAAAGGCGGACAAGTAGCCGAGCCAAACTCGATGGCAGGATTGTCTTGCGAGCGGTGCGACAATCGCGCGGCCAGCTCTGAACAGCTTTAGGGCTTCATTCTTTTGGCCCGTTTGCACCATCAATTGACCAAGCATTCCATGGGAGGCCGCAAGATCTGCCTGCCAGCCAGCGTTGTTCGGGTCAGACTTCGCGAGGCCAAGGGATTTGCCGTCGTGGTCCGCTCGAAGGTCCGAACCGAGAAGCGTGATGGGACGGTCAGTCACCGCGCCGGTTTCAGGGTCGATCTCAAAGCGCAGTGCGGGCGGAAAACCTTCTGCTTCGTTGCCGCCGACGATGACGGGCACGACCGGCCGTTCGGGATGACGCCAGCGGAACAGCCGCACCTCTTCGTTGACGTAATGGCTTTTGGCGGCGGACGGCGAACACAGAACGATCAGGGCGCGCGAGGCATCGAGCGCGGCGATGGTTGCATCCGTGAGGGACTGCCCTGGGGTGAACTCGTCGCGGTCGCGGAAAATGGGCCGAAGCAATTTCGGCACCGGGCCAAGCTCCGTCTCGCGGCCGATCAGGTCGGCGCCCAGCGCAAAGTCCTCAAGCCGCTTATGCAGCCACTGCGCCCAGCGATTGTCCTTATGGGAATAGGACAGAAACGCGGGATAGGTGATGGTCGTGGCTTCTGGCATGACTGGATGGTCCGCAACCTGCAGGGGTATACGGTAACTCAGCAGAGTGACAATTCAAGGCGCGACCTCTGGCAAAGTTAGTCAGTTGCCGTTGCCGCCATGGTGAGGGTTGCAGATCGCTGTGCCGTTAAGTGCTCAATGCCGGCTGGTTCACGACCGCGCGTCAAGGCACAGGGTGTCAGCGACAGTGCGTCAGACAGTAAATTCGCGCCTGACCGCATCGCGGCTTTTGCATGCGGGCGCCGGAAGCTCACGATAGGAACCCGACGCGAAAGACGCTTGCACAATCCATTGACTAGGGTAACCACTGGGGTTGAGGCTACAGATAACCAGAAAAATACATATAAAACAGGTTGTTATATATAATAATTGGCGGAGAGGGGGGATTCGAACCCCCGATACGGTTGCCCGTATGCCGGATTTCGAATCCGGTGCTTTCAACCACTCAGCCACCTCTCCGAAGCGGTCCGGTTGAGCCGCGCTTTCTAACGGAGGGCGGCGGGGGATGCAACGGGCTCGGGGGCGAAAAGTTTCGATCGCTTAGCTGTTTTGTGGGGTCGGGCCCGGGATGGCCGCGGCTGGTGGATGGCAAAGAAGGCTTGTTGCGGGGGTTCCGGCTTCGAAGCCCTGCGCGAGCAGGCGGCCGTCGGCGGGCGAAAAACAGGCTGCGAGGCGGGTGAGGGGATTGAGGACCGGCGGGGCGAGCCAGGCGAAGCTGTCGGTTTGCCCGGGTGGGAGGTGTTCGAGTTGGGTCTTGCGACCGAGGTTTTCCTTGCCGCGGGGGTGGCCGGACCAGTCCGGACAGGTCCAGATGTTGGCGATGGCGCGGGGGCCACGGTGAATGCGCGCCTGATCGCGGATACGCTCGATGATGGCGGTCTGGCCAGGCCGGCAACCGACCAGGGAATAGATCACGGGGGATGCAATCGGGGTTGTTGCAAGTCCTTCCAGAGCCTCGTCGAAATCCTTTGCTGTTGCGAACATCTCGCGGAGCAGGTGTGCGGCCGTGACATCCGGCTGGCGCCAAAGGGCAACCTTGTTTGACAGCCAATCGAGAGGCAGGAGGCCGCCGCCGGTCTTTGGCAGCGGCGCCTGATTGATGGCGGCGGCGAAGCGGCCGGGAGCGCTTGCCTGGAGAATGCCAGTGTAGCCGGGCCAGGTCAGGGTGTCGAAGGGGCCGGCGGGGCCGTTAACGGTGGCCGCGATGACGTAGCGGCCAAGGCCCGGGGTGCGCCAGTCAAGGATGCGGACGAGTTCCGGGGCGGCGTCGGTTTCGCGCAACGCGACGGTGCAGCCCCACTCGTAGTTGATCGACAGGAAGTAAGCGCCCGGGCGGGCGAGGCGTTCCGCGATGCGGTCGATCTCGTCGAGGTGGGCTGCACCAGCGCGCGCGAGCCAGCGGCGCGAGACGGCGTCGGCAGCCCGCAGGGCCGCGGCCGGCACCTTGCGGGTTGCACCCGAAATCAGGCTGTCGGCATAGTCCGGAAAGGCGTCCAGGGTGGCCATTGGATAGTCGATGCCGCAGGAAATCCGCGGGATCTTCGGAAGGGCTGCGGGGGATGGTTCAGCGGGCAGCATGGCAGGCTCTGGTCGGGTTCGGCGCGGACGGCCATATAAACAATGTTCATGGCTTGCTTATGTGGTGGCTGGTCCTTGACATTTCAGCCCCCTGAAAGGATAAAGCGCGCTTGCGTTGCCGGCGAAAAATCCGGCGCGTCAACAGCGCTGCCCGAGGTTTCCAGTCTGGCCGTTCTATTGAACAGCGGGCTGAGGGCTTTCATAAGGCCTCATTTTTCATATCAAGACCCAAGAGTTGGCCGGTTTGGCTGGTGCAACTCTATCGATGGGCACCACAGGGCGCGGCAAAGAACGAGAAGGGTTTGAGATGTACGCTGTTATCAAGACGGGCGGCAAACAATACCGTGTTTCGCCCGACGATGTTCTGACTGTCGAGCGCCTGCAGGGCGATGCGGAGCAGACGATCGAATTCGCCGACGTCCTTATGGTGGGTGAAGGCGATAGCGTGAAGGTCGGTTCGCCGACGGTTGCCGGCGCCAAGGTTGTGGCTGAGGTTGTCGAGCAGACGCGGGGGCCGAAGCTGATCGCGTTCAAGAAGCGCCGGCGCAAGAGTTCACGGCGCAAGAAGGGCCATCGTCAGGATCTGACGAAGGTGAAAATCAAGGAGATCGTCGGCGCCTGAGACGGCTGCCTTCGATTTTTCGATAATTGACATTGGGAGACGTGGCGGCCCGGCGGCCGCTCAGCGTCTGCGAACTGGGACGGATCAGACCATGGCACATAAAAAGGCAGGCGGCTCCTCACGTAACGGCCGCGATTCAGAATCCAAACGCCTCGGCGTGAAGAAGTTCGGCGGTGAGCAAGTCATCGCGGGCAACATCATCGTGCGCCAGCGCGGCACCAAGTTCCACGCCGGGCGCAATGTCGGCATGGGCACGGACCACACGCTGTTTGCGAAGGCTGAAGGCGCGGTAACGTTCGAGACCAAGCGCAATGGACGCAAGTTCGTTTCCGTCGACCCGGCACCGGCGGCAGAGGCGGCCGGGTAGAGGCTGAGCCAATCTGCTCGTAATTCAAGACGAGGGCAGGTGGTTCGCCATCTGCCCTTTTTGTTTTTGTGGCGCGTGCGACTGATAAACTGGCGCCACGGGTTGGCGCTCGGTTTTGGATGGGGTGGCCGGGGGTTTCATCGCCGGCGTTGTCCGGTCCTGGAGTTATTGCAATGAAGTTTCTCGACCAAGCCAAGATCTATATTGCCTCGGGCAAGGGGGGCGATGGCTGCCTCTCGTTTCGGCGTGAGAAGTTCATCGAGTTCGGCGGCCCGGATGGCGGTGATGGCGGACGCGGCGGGGACGTGTGGGTCGAGTGTGTCGATAATCTCAATACGCTGATCGACTATCGCTACCAGCAGCACTTTGCAGCGCAGGCCGGGCGGCCCGGTGCGGGGCGCAACCGGTCCGGTGCGAACGGTGAAGACTGCATCATCAAGGTGCCGCCAGGGACGCAGGTGCTGGGCGAAGACAACGAGACGCTGATCGGCGACCTTGAAGAGCCGGGCGACCGGATCCTGATTGCGCGCGGCGGCAACGGCGGGTTCGGCAACGCGCATTTCAAGTCGTCGACGAACCAGGCGCCGCGAAGGACCAATCCGGGCCAGCCGGCGGTTGCAGCTGACGATATGGCTGCGGCTGAAGCTGATTGCAGACGCAGGGCTGGTCGGATTGCCGAATGCGGGCAAGTCGACGCTGCTTGCCACGGTGAGCGCGGCAAAGCCGAAGGTTGCGGATTACCTTCACGACGCTGCATCCCAACCTTGGCGTGGTGCGGGCAGGGAAACGGATTTTGTGCTGGCGGTATTTCCGGGCTGATCGAAGGGGCGCACGACGGGGTCGGCCTTGGTGGGTGCAATTCCTTGGGCATGTCGAGCGGTG
>CAVOJD010000026.1:0-214550 GCA_963696075.1 uncultured Alphaproteobacteria bacterium
GGCAACTCAATGCGGCGAAACGAGAGGTTGATCGCCTCCAGGCAGCGCTAGAACTGGCCGACGCATCGATTGCGCAGGCCGTAGCTAAGCGTGAGGTCGCGAAGTCAAAGCGAGACGCCAGTGAAAAGCTGAAAGCTCTGGGAAGCTCTGCCGTGCGAGAGCTCAGGGTCTTCGAACAAGAGCGCGATTTCGAGGCGGCTCAGGCGGCTGTGGTCGTAGCAGAAGCGTCGAAACGTGAGGCCAAGGCCGCCTTGGCGTCTGGGCTGGCGAAAGTCGATAGTGCGCAGGGTCAACTCGACAAAGCCAAAGACCAGCTACGCCATACATCATATAAGTCTCCGGTCGACGGCATTGTGCTCAACTGGCAGGCACGGCCCGGCACCATGACGACGTCGTTGGGCCTTTCTGCGGTCGGGACGATTATGGAGACAGGCCACAGCCACATCTTGGTGGTGCTGCCGCAGAATTTGCTGCGCAATGTTGCGGGCGGTGACCCGGTGGAAATTGCATTCAAGAGCAAACCCGGCAGAGTCGCTACTGGCAAAGTGCTCAGAGTTGCCAATTTCACCGGTGAAGGCCAACTCGCGCCGAAGGGAACTGTGCCCAAGGCCGCAACTATCGGATCGGAGGGGTTCTATACAGCGGTTGTGAAACTCGATGACGAGGCCTATGCCGAGGAGCTCGGCCTCGGCGAAGCAGGGGCGGCGGCAATTTACACGCGGCCTGCCGGACCATTCCATGTGATAAGCAAGATTTACTTACGCGTGATTTCGCTGAGCTACTATCTGCCCATGTGACACGGACCGCGTCTCACAACGCTATTAGGCTTTGCTGTCTCAATCAACGTGTAGGCAAGAGGTGCGGCATGTCTAATCGACAGCGATGGGCGAAAAGCGCGTTTATGACGGGGCGGATTAGAGTTGGCCTCGCCAAGAAAATTAGGAAACCTATCGATGAAAACTACACTGTTAACCACGCTGATCTCAGCCGGTGTGATGGCGGCAGCTTTGGCACTGCCGGTTCACGCCGAGACTGCTGCGCAGACGCAAAATCTGTTTGAGAATGCCGGCAAGAAACAAACCAACAGGGATTTCAAACCAGCGCCAGATGAGATCAAGACAAATTTCGGCACTTTGAAGTTTGATCTCAAGGCGTTTCCCACTGAAAAAACGACCAGAAAATCTACGATGAGATGGACCTGCAGCGCGCCACTCAGGCGTATATGGACTTCATGCCGGCTCTGTCGGTCTACGGCATCATCAAGGGTCAAATTCGGGATTTCAAATTTAAGACTTCTTCTGATATTGGCGTGCATCCAAGCCCTGGGCTGACACCCACTGAGCTTTACCTGACCGGTAACAACAGCACGGTGTACGCGGTTGCTTCACTCGATCTGAAGGTAGACGGCCCCACTGTGGTAGAAGCTCCGCCGGGTATGCTAGGCACCGTGAACGATGCAGCCTTTAAATTCCTGACCGATATTGGTGTTGTCGGGCCTGACAAAGGTAAAGGCGGCAAGTTCCTGTCTGCCTCCCGGTTACGATGGCAAAACGCCTGATGGCTATTTTGTGGTCAAGTCACCGAGCTACCGATCTGCGGCAATGTTGCGCGGCTGGGTGATGTCGGTGTAGGCGACAAAGCAACCCAATGGTTTAAACAAAACTTGAAAGTCTACCCGCTCGCAACTGGACCTCGTCAGGCTAAGTACACAAACACGGCAGGTATCGGTCTCAATTCGTTGGCTGCAGAAGATGGTTCTGCGTTTGAAATGCTGAATGAAATCATACAATATGAACCCAAGGAATTATTTGGTGCTGAACAGTTAGGCCGCCTGGCGACATTGGGCATTATTCAGGGAATACCATTTAATCCGGATAAGCGTATGCAGCGTATTCTGGATCAAGGTGCCAAGCAGGGCGCAGCCATGTCACGCGCTATTGTGTTTGCCTCGCGCGACCCTGATATCCGATACTGGCCGGAACGTCATTGGGAAAAAATGTTCCTGCACAATACGACTTTTGAACGAAATGGTGTGGCAGATATTGATGCACGCACTTTGTGGCATTACGCCGCTATTGTAGTTTCTCCCGCCCTGATCTCTACCACGCCGGGTGCGGGTACTGCATATCTTGCCGCTATTCGTGATAATAAAGGCGCGTATCTTGATGGTAGCGAAACGTATAAATTACGTGTTGGTGCGAAACCACCAGTTAAAAATTTCTGGGCGGTAACGGCTTACGATCCCACTACCCGCAGCCTGCTGGATCCCGGGAAAAACAAGAACGTTTCGATAGGCAGTCGTGAAAAGCCGGTAGCTAATACTGATGGTTCAGTTGATGTTTACTTCGGGCCAAAAGCACCAAAGGGCATGGAGAAGAACTGGGTGCCGACAAATCCAGACAAGGGTTTCTTCCTGGTGTTCCGTTTCTACGGTCCGCTGGAGGGATTCATCGAAAAGACCTGGGTGCTGAATGACCTCGAATTAGTAAAGTAACAAGTTCTGTCAGAAGGGTTGGTTCAGGGTAAGCGCCCGAATTCAGCGCTTGCTAGCTAGTACTGTGTGTCGTAGAAAGATTGATTGTGCTGGTGAGTGTGCGCGCTCCGTGATTGTTCACGTGCTTTGACTTTCATCAAAGTGCTTTGTCTGAAAGCGGTGCACAGTAATTAAGGTCAGAGGCTGACGTCCGGTTCGGTGAGTAACGCTAACTTGTTGCGGTTGTTGACCTGCATTAATGTCCGATGAGATGGCACTCTCCGCAATCCAAGTATCCGCTGTCAGCATCTATGAGACATCTCGAGGTGTATTTTGCAATGAAAACTGTTCTTACAAGCATTCTAGCCTTGGGCACGATGATGTATGCGGCATCCACATCCCATGCACAGGATGCCAGAGCTGCCTTGGGCGATCTTCCAGATGGTTATGTCAAGCTCGAAGCTCTGCCTAATAGTCTGGCTTTAGTGCCGGTCGCACCTCAATACGGGTCGGCTCGAAAAGCCACGGACGATGCCACGGCGGCAGCCGCTATTAAAATTCAGAACACACCTCGGTTTGATCTGGCGAGAAGGGATGCAAATTTGCATTTTCCAGAAGCGACAGATGCCTTCGCCTGTGCGCTTGGTGCACGGATTACTGTCGAACATACGCCGCGGCTACAGAAACTTATGGTTCGGTCTCTGGTTGATGCTGGGCTTTCCACCTATAAAGCCAAAAAGAACTACCAGCGCAAGCGTCCTTTTATGGAGAACGGAGCGCCCATTTGTACGCCCAAGGACGAGAAGGCATTGCGTAATGATGGTTCTTATCCGTCCGGGCACACGGCGGTCGGATGGGCTTGGGCTTTAATCTTGTCAGAACTCGCGCCTAATCGAACTGATGCACTGTTAGCGCGCGGCATCCAATTTGGTGAAAGTCGGATCATTTGCAATGTGCATTGGCGCAATGACGTGACGACAGGGCGCTTAATGGGTGCGTCTGCGGTTGCCCTTATGCATGCGAAATCGAGAATTTATCGCTGACATGAAGGCTGCAAAAGTCGAGTTGGCCGCAGCTCCGCCGCTTTCCGGTGTCGATTGTGCGGCTGAGGCAATGGCTCTGAAGATCTGGTCATCGCCGCCAGCAAAGTGATCGAGACCCGTTCAGCACAGAGTGAGAACGGCTCTCATACGCCATGTTCCGCTTCTACGGCCCGAAGGACGCATTCTACGACAAGTCCTTCAAGCTGCCGGACGTGGAATTCGTCAAGTAGCCGGCAAACACCTCATTTGGAGTTTCTGCAGCCACTTCCGAGGAGAACCTGACGAGGGAAACCCGACCAACAAAGCGTCGAAAGTAAGCACCATGATCGTCAACAGTTTCCAGATCGACGAATTGCTGCCTTACCGACATCCTCATAGCAGGTGATCAGATACGGAGCGAGGACGCTCACCGTAAACCTTGCGTGGCCTCAGCAAAAAGAATGGATTCCGCCTGATGTCCAAGCACTTCAATTGGTGCCGATTAGCTTGGTTCGTGATGACTTGTACAAGTCTCGCGCTTTTTGGATCGTCCGTGGCAGGCGCGAGCGGCATTAATCCGCTGAAGCCTGTCGACACGTCGAGCCCACGGGCTACAGTGAAATCGTTCCTAGACGCTATCGATCGCACCGAGAAGGCCTATGCCGGATACCATGCGAATCAAAACTCCATTACCCAACGTGCAGCAAAGCGGGAACAAGACAAACTTTTGCGGATGCTTGATCTAAGTGAAATAGCATCGTCGCTGCGAGCAGGCGCTGGCCGCGATGCGCTGGTATTCTTAGTTGACATCATCAAGAGGCTCGACCTGCCAAACTTGGACGCGATCCCAGATGCCGCGGCCGTAAAAGCCAAAGACGGGCCGTCAAATTGGCGGTTCCCCGAGACCGAACTCGTGATTGCGCGAGTCGACAAGGGACCGCGAACCGGCGAATATCTATTCGCGCCAAAAACAATTGAACGGGCAGGGGAATTTCATGAGCTCATCGCCGGCTTCCCGGTTAAGCTACAAACGCGTTTCGCAAGTTGGAGTATAATTCACACACAGGATCATGGTTGGTTAATTCCGCATGCATGGGTCGATGGTCTACCAGAAAGTCTCAAGCTGACGTTTCTAGATACCCCGATCTGGAAGATTTTCTTGACTTTGCTTTGTGCCGTTGTTTGCGCAGGTCTTGTTTTTGGTTGGTTGCGTCTCCGCAGAAATATGGCTGGCGATGACACTCTGTCTGTTTCATTCAGGGCGTTTCTAGATGTGGCGTTTTTGATAGGGATCCTGTTCGGCTTTGAGTACTTCGTAAATGACCAAGTCAACCTGCTTGGTCGATTTGCGCTAGTGTTTGTGAGTGCCATAACGGTTTGCATTTACTTGGCAAGTGCATGGGCAGCTTGGATTGCGTCTTGTCTTATAGCAGAGCTGATGCTTCTCACGCCTGTCTTTTATGATGATAAAATGAATGCTCATTGGTTGCGCGTTACTGCGGGTATGATTGGAATATTTGGCGGCGGTTTTATTCTCGCCTACGGCACTCAGAAGATGGGCCTACCGTTACTGGGTTTGCTAGCCGGTCTCGGGGTCGGTGGCATAGCTGTGGCCCTTGCCGCGCAGAGCAGCATAGAAAATTTGATTGCGGGTGCTAATCTTTATAGCGATCGTCCACTTAAAATTGGAGATTTATTCAGATATGGGGACGTTCTCGGCTTCGTAGAATCAATTGGCTTAAGATCGACACGTATTCGTGGCCTCGATAGGACGCTGATTTCCGTACCAAACACTGAACTGGCAAAGACCACGGTCACTAACCTTAGTGACCGTGACCAGATGCTCTTCCGCCATAGATTGGACTTGCGTTACGAGACATCCTCAGACCAACTTCGATACTTTGTGCATGCGGCTCAAGACTACCTGGCGAGACATAAGAGTGTATCAAAAGACCTTATACCCTCGCGCGTTCATGTCGTCGCCTTCGAGTCATCGGCCATTACAATCGAGGTCTTCGCATACATAAAAACTAAGGAACGGTCAGAATTTCTGAACTTGCAGCAAGAGCTACTGCTGCAACTTGCGGAATTTGTGCACGATGCAGGCACTGGCTTCGCCTTTCCTTCTCAGACAATTTACTTGACACGCAATTCTGGCATCGACCCAAACCGAAAGCAGGAACTTGGCGGCCTCATGGCGCAAAATGACCGAAATGACAGTCGGGTATGAAGGCTAATAAAGAAAGCGTTGGAGCCTCCGGAAAACCCGGGGCGGAGGCTCCGAGATGCGCGAATAGAAAAGTCTCCCTGTGGAGCTCTGGAGGCCACAAACGGCATGCTGATGATTGGCCTGACTAGCGCGTTTTTGTTTTGGAGTCTTCGCGAACTCATGGAACGGAAATGGAATGCTCTGATCATTAAGATCTCCGAATCCAACTAGCCATCCGATCATATGATGCACACTGCGTCGTCCTTCCGAGGCTTGTAGGTCGCTGGTCGGACACGCCGAGAATAACAGCCGGGACGCGCAGGCGCGCTTCTTTGCCCGGAGCGGGTTGGTTCAGAAACAGGGAGAATATAGGGATATGTCCGAGTTCATAAAGACCACGATCCGCGGCGGGGTCCTGTTTCTTATCCCGGTCATTATTCTCGTGGCGGTCTTCAAACAAGCCCATCAATTGATTGGCAAGTTAGCGGGTCCAATTCTCGCCAACGTGCCGGTGGAACGGGTCGTCGGCACCGTGGCACTTGATCTGCTGACGTTCGCTCTTGTGCTGATCGTCTGTTTCCTCGCTGGTCTGGCAGCAAAAACGCTTGCTGCCGTCAGGTTCGTCTCCTCGCTGGAGACCGAGTTTTTGTCCAAGGTTCCCGGCTATGATTTGGCAAAGACCAAGCTGACGACCAAGTTGCGCTTTGAAGAGTCGGAGTATCTGCACCCCGTCCTTGTTCGCTTCGATGACCAGTGGCAAATCGGATTTGAGGTGGAGCGCGTCGCGGGCGGGAAAGTGGTTATCTATGTGCCCGGCTCACCGGATCCCTGGTCCGGGGCCGTCACCATTGTGACCGATGATCGCATCACGCGCCTGGATTCGAAACTGAACGCTGCCTTGGGCATTTTCAAAAACCTCGGAAATGGCGCAAGCGCCGAAGTACAGCATTATATGCAGAAAAGCTGAAGCTGCTCTTGCATACGCGCCATGCGTGGGCCCGCCTGCTTGGGCTGTCGTGAAAGGAGGCTCAGACTCGGTGGTGATTATCATGAGTTCGGACTTCTGGACTGCCTACAACTCCGGAAATGATAACGAGATGGTGCACGGTAAGGCATTGCGATTGCATAAATCTGCCGCTTTGGTGGACCTTTCGACGGTTGTGGTTCTAGTCGATCAGATCGTGGGTGTCGAAGACGCCTCTGTCTAGCCCCCTCGGTCTGGGCCACTGATCTGCGGTTTCTCTAATAACGTTTCGGGCACTGGCGCACGCATGCCGAGGGCATGATGCGGGCGGACGTGATTGTACTGCCGGAGCCACGTGTCGATGACGACTTGGGCCTGTCGTGTCGTCGTGAACCACTCCGCGTTAAGCACCTCGCGACGCAGCGTGCCGTTGAATCGCTCGTTGTAGCCATTCTCCCAGGGCGATCCTGGATAGATCCGGATCGGTTGGATGCCGACGCGTCGGAGCCAATCTTGGAACGGTGCGGCTGCGAACTCAGGACCGTTGTCCGAACGAATGTAGTTCGGTCTGCCGCGTTCAAGCAGCAGCGGATAAAGCACTTCCAGCACATCACCCGCGCCCATCTTTGCTGCAACCGCCACGCACAATGCTTCGCGCGTATATTCGTCGAGCACGGTGAGCATCTTGTACGCCCGCCCATTGCTCAAGCGGTCGTGCACAAAATCAATCGCCCAGATGTGGTTCGGATACTTGGGCCTCAACCGGATCACAGATGCATCGTGATGATAGAGCCGTTTGCGCTTCTTGTGCCGGGCCGGCAACTGCAGGCCCTCTTCACGCCACAGCCGTTCAACCTTCTTGTTGATTGACGTGCCAGCCCTCGGCGGCCAGCAACTCACCGACCTTGCGATAGCCATACCGCCCGTACTTCTTGGCCAGCCGGATCAGGGCCAGGCGCAGCTCATCATCGTCTTGAGGTTTGGATGCGTACTGATGGGTCGAGCGCGCGACGCCGATCTCGCGGCATGTGCGCCGCTCCGACGTGCCGAGCTTCTTGCGGACATGAACCACCGCCTGACGAAGGCTATCGGTCGTTAGGCTTTCGGCTTTAAAAAATCGAGGCTCTCTTTCAGGATCAGCTTGTCGAGTTCGAGGTCGGCAACGATCTTCTTGAGCCGCTGGTTCTCTTTCTCGAGCGCCTTCAGCTCCGAGAGCTGCGAGCGCCCCATGCCGCCGAACTTCTTACGCCAATTGTAATACGTCGCGTCGCTGATGCCCGCCGCGCGGCACGCCGTTGCCACGTCCGCGCCGCCAGCCAGATGCAGTTCGATCTCACGCAAGAGCTTCAGAATGTCCTCGTCCGAATGCCGCTTTCGGGCCATGCCAACCTCCTCAACTGCTAACCGAAAGATGGCACAGTTTTAGGGGGGCGAGACAGCAGAGAATGCCGAGATCCTGGCGGGATCATGCTGCCCCCGGATCGGCTGCGAGGGCCATCTTGCCGTGGCGGCAGCCCGGCCCAGGCCAGCCCTCCATCGATCGCTTGCCTCGGACCGCAACCACCGGGTCGTTGCCCGCGAACACACGGGAGTCCTCGAGACGGATGACCGTCATCGCATTGAGGACGGCTTCATCAAGAAGGAAACGCGCTGGGCTCCCAACCTGATTTCGGCGACGCCCACCCTCGAGATGGGCATCGACATCGGCGACCTCTCGACGATGCTGCTCTGCTCGGTGCCGCCCGAGGAGGCCAACTACGTGCAGCGCATGGGCCGCAGCGGCCGACGTGATGGCAATGCCCTCATCTGGTGCTTGCAGCGGCGCGACCGCATGACCTCCAGTTCTGGGTCGATCCGACGCCGATGCTGGCCGGTGAGGTGAAGGCACCGGGGGTCTTCCTTGCCGCAGAGACTGTTCTCGAACGCCAGGTCACGGCCTTTACGCTGGATGCCTACGTTGCTGCCACAGTGGGCGAGGACAGCGACTACGGGAAGGTGCGCGACGTCCTGAAGCGACGCCGGGAGGGGATGACGCAGGGCTTTCCTGTCGAATGGCTGGGCCTTGTCCAGTCGCGGGGGCAAGAGCTGGCGGAGGCATTCCTTTCCCGCCTACCGGAGGCTGTCCAGGCTCGCGCCGACCTCGCTCAACGGATCCGCGACTACCTGAGCCTAGCCGACGACAAGTCGATCGGCTGGAGGGTCGGTGCTGTGTTCGACGAAGCGGCGGAAGAGCGTGCACGCCTCCTTGACATGCGCGAGGAGTTGACCCGCGAGCGCGAGAAGCTGCGCCGGCGGCGGGCCGAGTTCACGGACGAGGAATTTGAACGCCGCGACCAAGACATTGTACGGGACCGGACGGAGCTCAATCGCCTGATCCGCACCGGCATCGACGACGTGCCGGTCCTCAAGTTCCTGACGGACAAGGGGCTCCTGCCGAACTACGCCTTCCCGGAGGAGGGCGTGAAGCTGACCTCGATCCTCTCGCGCCGGGCCGACGGGGCGCGCGACGAAGACGGCCTTCTTTATCTTGAATACACGCGACCTGCGAGTTCGGCGCTCTCCGAGTTTGCCCCGGGTCAGTACTTTTATGCCAATGGCCGACAGGTGCAGATCGAGCGCATCGAGATCGGCAAGGATGACCTCTCCCGCTGGACGTTCTGTCCGTCCTGCTCGTTCGTTGCGTCCCGGCCCGAGGCGACTGACAGCGAGGCCTGCCCGAGATGCGGGGACGAGATGTGGTCGGATGGTGGATCACACCACGACGTCGTCCAGCTCAAGTCCGTTGTCTCAGTCGATAGCGAGGAAAAGGCCGTCATCCGCGATCTGGACCAGCGCCAGCAGCAGCAGTTCGACCGCGCCACGGTTCCCTTCTACGGACCGGAAAACATCACGGCGTCCTGGTTCACCGGTGATGAGGATGGTGCGCCTTTCGGCTTCGAATTCGTGTCTGGATGTACGTTCCGGGACTTCAATTTCGGCCGCAGATCAACCACTCCTTCAGGGCCGAAGATCGCGGGCGACCGACGCGCCTCCTATCCCTTCCGGATCTGCCGACACTGCGGAACCCTGCAGAAGCCTGCCCGCGATGAGGCGGACCCGGGAACCCATCCCCCGAGCTGCCGCGTGACCCGGGACGGGAGTATCCCCCGGGCCTCTTGGCAGGCCGAAGTCTTCCTGATGCGCAGCTTCGCGACGGAGGCCATCCGCCTCGTCATCCCCGTTGTGGGCGAGATGGACAATGACGACATCAAGAGTTTCGTCGCTGGCATCAACCTCGGCATGCGGCGCTACTTTGCCGGCAAGGTCGATCACATCCGATCGAATGTCGTCGAGGTGCAGCTGGACGGTATGACCAAGGTACGCAGCCTCTACCTCTACGACGCGGTCCCCGGCGGGTCGGGATACCTGCGCCAGATCGGCGAGCATCCCGAGACAATGCGGGCCATCATCGCACGTGCCGCGGAGGCGCTGCGCGACTGCCCCTGCACGCGCGAAGACGTGACGGGCTGCTTCCGCTGCGTCAAGTCCTACCGGTCCCAGTTCGGACCCGGCGAGCCGGACCGGGATCGTGCGCGCGCCATGATGGAGACCATTCTCCAGAAGTGGGACAGCCTAACGCGCGCCGAGACGGGGATCGACAATTCGATTAGAGGCGCGCTCGTCGAGAGTGCGCTCGAGAAGCGTTTCCTTGGTGCGCTGGCGCACGCCTACGGCGACGGGGCGCTGACGCCGCAGGTCCTTGCCGGCGGACGGCGGGGATTTGTCCTGAAGGCCGGCGGACCCGAGGCGGCGCGCCTCTGGTCGATCGAGCCGCAAGTGCAGGTGGACGCGCGCTTCCGTGGTCTGCCGCGAAAGCGGGTCGATTTTCTTCTGAGCCCGATCGGCCGGTCCGGCGTCAGGCCCATTGTCGTCGAGATGGACGGGATGGAGTACCACGCAGGCACCGTCGATCGTGATCTGCTCGATCGGGTGACCATGATCCGCTCCGGTGCGGTTCAGGTCTGGACGCTTGCCTGGAAAGATCTCGACCGGGAAGCGCCACCACCGCGAAACCCGTTGCAGGAGAGGGCTTTCGACGAAGGCAAGATTGGGCGTCTCGCTAAGGCTTTAGCCTATCCGGACTTCAGTGCCCTGGCAGAAGCCATCAAGGGGCTCCAGATCGGCGACAGTTTCTCAATGCTGCGCCGCGTCCTGGACGGCAAGACCGAGGACTTTGCCGCGGCCCGCTCCGTCTTCGTGCGCAGCCTGGTTGGCAATGGCCAGGCCCTGGACGACCTGCCGCGTGCGGCTTCCGTCTCTGCCGAGGGTCGGCAATTCCTTGCGGCGTCGGACGCGGCGGCGCATGCCGGCGATGGCGGACTTGATCTTTACATGGCCTGCGCAAGGATCTCGCCGAGAGACTGGCCGGAGACCCACGACGATCTGAGGCTGCTGCTGCGAGGCGCTCTGCCGGCGCCGGGTGCGGCGCCTGCGGCAAAGGCAATCTACGCCGACGCCTGGCGGGGGCTTTGGCGCCTCGTGAACCTTCTGCAGGACGTGTCGGGCTTTCATGTGGAAGTCGAGGGCCTGGACACGCTTCTCCCGCCGGAGGGGCCGGACGGCACGCAAGCCGGAGCCGACGGCGGCCCGGACGCGGCGGCGTGGCTGGAGGCCCGGGCGCTCTGCGACGAGGCATTCCATCCGCTGATCGACGCGCTGGTTGCGGCCGAGGCGCCCGGGCCGGATCTATTCGGCGATGACATTCTGTTCGAGGGGCGTGTCGTTGGCATGATGGAGTTCGGCTGGTCCGAGAAGACAGTCGCCGTCGCAGAGGACGATCCGGGTCGGACCGGATGGACCCTGATCTGCTTTGCCCCCGAGACGGACGGGCTTGGCGAGACCGCAACGAAAATCCTGCAAGCGCTTGAGGAGACACAGTCATGACGCAAGCCATCGCGAAGCGGGTCTCCTACGACGTCGGATGCGTGAAGAGCCTGAGGAAGCTGCCGGACCGGGTCGCAGGGAAGTTCATGGACATGATGACCCGGTACATGACCGACCCGTCCGGCAAGGGCCTGAACCTCGAAACGGTCAACGGCGCCAAGGACAGTTCGATCAAGTCGCTTCGTCTCGACCGCGGCTACCGTGCCATCGCCTTCGAAGTCGGGCGGGACATCATGTTCGTGCACGTCAATGAACACGACAAGGCCTACCGATGGGCGGTTGGGCGGCGCGTCAAGCTCGACCCTCAAACGAACCGGATCAGAGTGGTCGAGGAGATCGAAGCCGACGCCGTGCCGGCCCCTGAGGCCAGTGTGGACGAGCCGCGCTTGTTCGGCGACGTCGCGGACGCCCGGCTGAAGTCCCTGGGGGTTCAGGAAGAGGAGCTTGCCGCCGTTCGGACAATTGGTTCGCTCGGTGACCTTGAGGCCGCGGAAGAGCGCTTCGATCCGATGACCTTCCAGGTCCTCTACGGGCTCGCCGCCGGCTACACCGACGACGAGGTCTATGCGTTGACCGGGTCCGCGCCCGAGGACGGCGCGGCGCCCGCGAAGGACGTCAGCTTCGAAACCCTAATCGAGACGGAAGAGAGCCGTCAGACGATCTTCATCCCCGAGACGGAGGAGGAACTGCGCCGCTTCTTTGACGGCGAACTGGAGGGCTGGCGCGTGTTCCTGCACCCGGAACAGCGCAAGATCGCCTACCGGGACTACAATGGACCGGCCATGGCCCGGGGCGGAGCCGGCACGGGCAAGACCGTCGTGGCGATGCACCGCGCGAAACACCTCGCCGACCTGATTGCCGACGACCCGAACCGCATCGGGCAACGGGTGCTCTTCACGACGTTCACGACCAGCCTTGCGCATGACATCGAGGCGAACCTCAAGACGCTCTGCCCGGAGCACCTGGAGGCCGATCCACCACGGATCGAGGTAATCAACCTCGACCGCTGGGTTGGTCAGTTTCTGAAGCGCAAGAACTTCGAGCGCCGTGTTGCGTATTTCAGCGACGATCAAAACCGACTGGGCGAGATCTGGGCGGATGTTCTCCTCGACCACGACCTCCCCGAAGGTCTGTCCGAAGCATTCGTCAAGGCCGAGTGGGCGCAGATCGTGCAGGCCAAGGGGCTACTGGAGCGCCGTGAATACCTCAAGGTGTCACGCGCAGGGCGCGGCACGCCGCTCGATCGCCGCAAGCGGGCGGCGCTCTGGGACATCTTTGCTGATTATCGCGCGCGGTTGATCAGCGAGGGATTTGCGGAGCCCGATGACGCCTATCGGCAGGCGACGGAGATCCTAAATTCGGAGGCGCCGGGCCTCCCCTACAGCGCCGTCGTTGTAGACGAGGCGCAGGACATGGGCGAGCAGGCATTCCGGCTGGTTCGTGCAATCGTGCCCGAGACGCCTGACGGGGACCGCAACTCGATCTTCATCGTCGGCGACGCCCACCAGCGGATCTATGCCCGCAAGGCCAGTATGGCGGCCTGCGGCATCAATGTCCGCGGCCGATCACACCGCCTGCGGCTCAACTACCGGACGACGCAAGAGATCCGCGCCTGGGCCGTCTCGATCCTTGAGGGGGTGAGTGTGGATGATCTCGACGAGGGCAAAGACAGCCTTCGTGGCTACGTCAGCCTCGTCCGTGGTCCGGCGCCCGAGCTCGTGCCGTGCAAGTCAGAGAAAGAGGAGTTGGACGGCCTTGCTGCCTGGGTGCGTGAGCGTTTCGATGAGGGCACCCAGCTCACAGACATCGGTGTCCTTTGCAGCACCCGGGCCGGTGTCGAGCGGGTCGATGGCGCGCTCAAGGGGGCCGGAATTGAGACCGTGCAGCTTAGGGGTGGAAAGGCGGACGACAGAAGCGTGCCCGGCGTCAGGCTCACGACAATGCACCGGGCCAAGGGGCTCGAGTTTTTTGCTGTGGCGCTGCCGTTTCTTTCGGACGGCACATTCCCCCCGGCCGGCGCCCTGCAGTCGGCGGTGGACGATGCCGATCGTCAGGACATCGTCGAACGATACCGCTCACTGCTTCACGTCGCCGCCACGCGGGCCAAGCAGGCGCTGCGGGCGTCTTGGTCGGGCAAGGCGAGTACTCTACTGAACTAGCGCCTTAAGTCAGTGCATTCCAGGCACAGGTTGGACCCTGTTTTCGGCATCGCGTATTGGATGCACCCTCTGACCACATCACCTTTATGGACGGGCGGGCCTGAAACAGATCCGCGCCGTCGTGGTCCCGGGTCACGCCGCGGCTTTCTTGATTTCCTGCTCTGCCTCGTCGATGGCCGCGTTGAGGTCTTCGCGGATTGCAATTTTCAACTCGGTCTCGAGGCGCTCCACGTCTTCGTCTTCGTCCGCGACGTTCTCGATCACGTCGAGGACAAACTGGATGGCATCGTCCATGCCGCCTGCAGCCGTCTTAAGACACGGAGGCCATTCGTCACGGGCGATGCCGGGGATGTCGTACTCGCTCGGGACCTTCTTGACGGACAAGCCGGCCTTCTTAGCCAGTGCGAACGCCATCGCGAAGTTCCTGATCGACCAGTAGAGCGAAAAGACGCCGCTGTTCCCAAATTCCCGCTCCAAGTGCCCGACGTCACCGAGTGCTTCATAGAAATCGATTGTCTTACTCATCGGTGATCTCCTTTCAGCCGTCGCCTCACTGGCGACGAAAAAATCTCGCACAGGCGATACAGGATATCAATACATGTATTGACAATTATGCACATTGTCTTGCGTTGGCGGTTCTGCTACGTGCACGCTATGACAGGCGCAAAGACGATGTATTCGATGCGGCTCGGCAAGGAGCTGATTGAACGGCTGGACCGATACCGAGCTGGCCTGCCTTACCGTGTCGATCGGACAGCAGTGATTGAGAGAGCAATTGCGGATCACCTTGACCGCGAGGGCGCGCCACCTCTCGAGAACGACGGTGCTCAGATGTCTTCGGACAATCGGAAGGGGCTAGGGAAAGACGCGAGGAAGGGCACCACACGCATCTGATTCCGGGCTCAAGCGAGGACGATCCGCAGCAGGAAGTCGCGGTTAGTCCTGCGATTGGAGGCGCAGTTTGCTCAAATGTGATTGCTCGTGTGAGATCGCCGTCCACGGTCAGCTTGCGTTTGGTTATCCCGTAGGTTGGTTTGGCTGACAGGTTGAACTCGCGGCTATGTGTCACCTGCTGCGCGATCAAGGGGTTCGTCGGCAAGCGCTGCAGTTGGCGTAGGGGCAGCAGAGCTAAGGTGGGCTTTGATGGGGCGTTTTCTCCGGTCGGCGCGCTGTGGGCGGAAGTGGACGATGCCGATCGGCAGGACATATTGGAGCCGCACCGGTCACCGCTTCACGTCGCGGCCACCCGGGCCAAGAAGGCTCTGCGGGTGTCCTGGTCGGGCAAGCCGAGTAGCCTCATGAACCTGACGCCATAACATCGCAGGCCCGAACTAGGCCTGGGCGAAGGGGTGGTTCAATTCCAGGCACAGCAAATTGATGCCGGCGCATCGGATACCCCGGGCGACCATCAGTGCAGTGTTCGGAACGCCTCGTGATCCCAGACCGGGGCACCGGCGCGGCCGGTGGTGAAATGACGAAGGCGTGCCGCGGTGCCGTCGCGATGACGGCCTGGTCGGCAGGAATGTTCAGCACCTCGAGGGGGCGCTTCAGGGGCGACAGGACGAGGCCGGCAGTCAAACCAAATGGGGCCTGCGCTCCCAACGCAATCAGATGGCACGATCGAAAGACCGAGATCCGCTACTCGTACTTTTGGATTTCCCTGCAGAACACTGAGAAACCAACGAGCCCAATAGAGAGTGTAATCGCCAGCATGCGCCACCGAACCCCGCGCAGGGTTCGGTGGCACGCTCTCGCAAGGGACGGCCAAGCTCAGGGTCTTCGGGCTTGTCACGTCCGCCTCCAAGACCCGGCGCCGCCTGAAGGGCAGCGCCAGTCACTGAAGGTGATCGCCGGTGTGAGGTTCAATGACAGCATCGAAGAGAAACCAACCTCAGATCACTGCGCCGCCTGATCACCCATCACCTCAATTGTCGCATAGCTGTGATCTCGTCCAACAGCGATTTGGCCTTGAGTTCCCATTCGTTTGCGATGGCTTGGTCGTAGTCCTCAAGCTCAATCGCAACGTGCGCCAGGTCCTCTGGATCGATCACGATTTCGTCCTCGTCGCGGTTAGTCAAGTGAGCGAGGCCCCGGGAACGATGCAGCCGGCAGCGTCCGACGATCGGCATCGGCCCGTCGCTACGGCTAGCAAACCAGTGCGCGAGTTCGCGGCATAACGTCCATGACATGCCTTGGGCCAGATAGGCTTGCGGGTCAGCACCCCGTGTCGGGTCCAATTGAATGCCGCGCCAAATCTCCACGTAATCCGGCAGGTCGCTGGTATCGAATTGGCCCTGGCGGAACGCATCGACCATCAGGGACGCCGCCCCAAGACCATGGCGGAAACGCCACCACTCCAAATCCTGGCCCCAGACGCCTTCGATGAAGCCCTGCAGAACGGGCGACGGAAATTTGTGCTTCAAGGCGTAGTCGAGCAGGATCGGGCGGAGGGGGCTGGGCGCGCGCACTCTGATTGTGATAGCAGCATCCACATCGCCCAATTGAGCTTTCCGCCAGAGTTCCTCGATCTGCGCTGGGTCCTCTTGCCAGATTGCGCGGCCTATCATCTCAAGGTCGGGGCAGTCTGCCGCCTCGTACACCGTCCGAGCGTCGGGATTCGTGAAGACGTATGCCAAGGCCCATTGATCCGAAGACGACAACTCCGGGTATCGTTGCTCGATCCCTCCAGTTGGGTCTCGATTTGTTTCATGATTTTGTCAGATCGTTTCATCTCTATTTCCTTCTCTTACTCTTGGTCGCGCTGTTGGGCCGACCGCTGATCCCACGCAACCGCTGTTCTTCAGTTCTGCGATCCAAGTCGTTTTTCGGCTGGCTCACGGACCGCGCGCCGCCGGCGTTGCGCCGTAAGCGTGAGGTGCTCTCATGGCGGCCCGGTCGCTTCCCAGAGCAGTACCGTGCCGGTTGTGTCGAATTCGGTGAGGTATCGGGGATGCCAAGCGCCGTCTGCGTGCCGGTAGAGGGCAACCTCGCTGTCGAACGCGAACAGCCGCCCTTCTTGAGGTTGGCGAAAGACTGCGCCAATCGGGAGATAATGCCCGGCGTCGGTCGGAACGACGCCGAACAGCGCCTGCGGCGTCCACCCCGATCGGGCGGCGCAGGCGGCAACCGGCCCGTCCAGGAAGTCGATGGCGACCTGCCTTAGGTCTTCCCAGCAGGTTGCGTCTTGGATTGGTGGCTGAGCGGTGTCCACTGCGCGCCGCCAAACAGCAACAACGGCCTCGGCATACGCGAACACATCCGCATAGCCTTGCTCGCGCGCCGCGGCCGCCTCGGCTTCCTCCTGAGCAAGCCCGGCTTCGGACACCAAAATGGCGACCCGCTCGACGAAGGCGCGGGGATCGGGTGACAAAGCGTCAGCCGTCTCGAAGCGATTTCCATTTCCGGCTTCAGCCTTGGGCACAGCGTCCCGCGCCTCGAACGCGGCGAATAGCGCCTCGAACGCCGCGAACAAATCGGGTGGGTCATTGCCATTTTCTGACGGGACCACCGGGACCGCCGGGACCGCATTGAGTTCATTTATGTTTTTCGGTCCCGTTCCTGCACCCTGCAGCGGGACCAACGGGACCAGCGCTTGCGCTTGAGCGCCTGGCGTCACCGACGCGGTCCCGTTGGTCCCGGTCCCGCTATCGGTGGCGGGACCGCAATTATCCCTGCAAATCAGCGTGGTCCCGTTGGTCCCGGTGGTCCCGTCAGTTTTCGATGGGGGCGCGTCAGTCATCGTCGCCCCCGAGAATTTCGGCTTTTACTGCGTAGCAGTTCGGGCGTCCGGAAACCCCCCGCGGCGATTTCTTCGTGAGGCGGTCCTGGTTGGGCGCGTCGAGGAAGCCCGCGTCTCGAACGTGTCGCGCGGCTCGCTTCGGATCTGCGCCCCCGATGGATTTCCGCCCATGCGGTCGGCGGGATGTAGTAGAGGTTGCCGTGTTTCCAGCCCGCTCGGTTGATAACAGGCCGTTCGCCGGCACCGTCGATTTCCTCGAACCGGGAGGCTCCATGCGCCACGATGAATGCGCGTGTGCGCTCCACGGCCTCACCGGCCTCCGCCGCACCGCTGCCGCCGCGCCCGTCGAGCCACAGGCCAAGCACAATCAAAGCGGCGTCCAGCGCTGCGCCCGGTTTCCAGCCAGTCAGGCCCCAGACCGTCGCCATCTCGCCCGCCGCTGCGACGAGGGAGAGACGGTCAACGGCGCGGGAGACCTGTCCTTCGGCGTCGAGGCTGAACCGCTCCACCGCAGCGACCTTGAACTTCTCACGGAACATGCGTGCCGCCGCGAGCGCGTGTTCTGGGTCCTTGAGATACTGTTTAACGAAGGCAGGACCGGCAGTGCCATACTGCTCGGCTGCCGCGGCCTTCGCCCGGTCTGCAAATGTCGCACCGTCCACCGCGCCGTGCAGTTCATCGAACGCGCCAAAAGAGAAGTTATCCGCAGCGATATCGAGCAGTCGGACCATTTGTCCCGCAGCCGGTCTCCCGCCGGCTTCCGCGACCTTGTCGGCGAGCCCGATTTCGCCCGACGAGAGGATCATCACACGCCAGCGAGCGACCGGACGCGCCCGGCCGCTTCTGTCGGCCCGCGCCTTGCCAGCACCGTTCCCGAGCATATACGCGGCAGCCCCAGCTTCGCGGCCTGAGACTTCACCCATTTCATCAAGCGCGAGGACCGTGGAATTGCAGGCCGTCGCTACGCCTTCGAGGCCGTTTGCGGTTGCTCGCCATGTCTGCAGGAACCTGGGCGATCCCCATACGCTGACGGCGACCCGCTGCGCCGTGCTTTTGCCGCGGGACGATGCGCCGCGCAGATGGACACCGCCACCGTCGAGGCCGAGTGGTTCAAGCAGCACGCCGGCGAAGGCGAGCGACACAGAGAAAAGCATCAGCGGATTGCCGACGCAGAGCGTCGCGACCGCGTCGCGCCAGTCCTCACCCGTCCCGGCCGCCTTTATCTCGGCCGCTGCGGCGGGTGCGTTCGCCTGCTGATACACAACGTGCTCAGCCCCGATTACGCGCCCGTCGCCGAGCACAAAAGCGGAGCAGCTTTCATCTGCCCAGCCAAGACGATCTGCTGTAATGGCGCGCGCATCGGGTCGCCATTGCATCAACAGATCCATGAAAGCGTTCCGGGCCTTCGTGCCCGACGCAAGGTCAAGGCCGAGCCGCAAGCATTCGCGGCGCACTTCCAAGCCGTCTCCTGCGAAGAGTTCGGCCGGGATCGCCCAAAGATGTTTCCCACCATCGCGGTCGGTGATTTCGACGAGGCGGCCCCAGCCCTCACCCGAACGATCGCGGGTCAGAGCAATAACGCGGATTGGCGAGCACACCTTTGTCCATTCGGGCCGTGCATCGTCGTTACCAGCCTGGCGACGATAGACGCCATCTTCTTTCAGGCGGAAGCCATCGGGCAGGCCATCCGCCGCCTCACGCGGCAGGCCGGCGATTGAGCCGTTCTCGAACGCGCCCGTGCTTAAAGTCATTTCTCCACTTCCCCCGAAATCGCTCGTGCGAGGAGCGGATGTCACCGCAGTGCCACCCGCATCCTTGGGGGCGGGCGAGAAAACAACAGCGGATGCGAACGCGGGCGCGGCATCGCGTTCGGCCGGAACGCCCGACACATCTGGATCAATCCCGCGAAGGTCGGCGCCGGAGGCGGTGTCGTCAGCTTTCATCCTTTTCCCAGCGCGATAGTGAGAGAGGAGAGCGGTAACCTCAGCCGAGAGCGTCTTGCAGATGCGCGACACCACCTGTGCCGGAACGCCAACCCGAGCGTCCGGCAAGAGCTCCCATGCTCGCTCGATGTTTTCGGTGTCAGTGCTAGGCTCTCCGAAGCCGAGTTCATCCAAAGCGCCTTGCGGGAGGCCTTCCGGCGCTACCGGAATGCCCGCGTCGGCTAACAACAGAGCCAGTTGAAGTGGTGTGCTCGCTGGAAGCAAATAATCAAAATCGGACGGGGTTTCGCGATCGGATCCGCGTCTCATCACGGGCCTCGCATGATTGCGGGGCAGCCTCGAGTTTAGTATTTTGGGCTGCTAGTTGCGAACTGAGCCGCCTTCGTGGGCGGCTCTTTTTTGCGGTGGATTGGACAGATCTCTGCCAGCAGCGCCTAGTCATCGTACTCGGACGTTGACGTAACCAGTGGTGACCGAGCCAACTGCTCATCGGCCCAGGCATCCAAGTCTGGCGGTCCATAAATAATATGACCGTTGATCTTCCGGAACCGAGGACCGCCGCCGACGACACGGCGTTTTTGCAGCGTTCTCGCCGAAATCGGCACACCGCATTCTTCAGTCAGATAGACCGCAGCGGCGTCCTGGCCCATGCCTGGGACTTGGGTCTTATGTTCTTGACCCACCGATGCGTACCGGGAATTGCGAGATTTCTCAGGAAAATTTTTTGTCATCTGTATCAGCCTCGCTGTTTTTGAGCGTTGCTGGAAGATGACGAATTGAGCAAAGTTTAAAAAGCCAGCATGATTTATTTTGGTGCCATGATTTTAATGCAGGTTTTTTTCGGACGGCCACTCTGGTTCCATCCGGAGCCCGTTTCCTCGCAGGCGCTGGCCCAGGCCCGGTCAAAACCGTTCCGCGACAGACGCGCAAATTTTTCATTGGCTGTTTTTAAAATGTCGTCTTTCTTCTGCCGCCCGCCATTGCCCTTCATCATTTCAATGAGCCACTGCTTGCACTTTTTTTCCGCCGCACCCGTGCCGCTCGGCTTCTGTGGTTCGGGTAATGGGAAAGCACTCCGGACCTCAGACGATCGGAAAACGATCTCTTCAAAATCCTCGACGTCGCAACCATCATCCGATTTCAGGGACGATAGAAACAACCATTCGACATTCTTCGCGCCGCGATAACGTCGCGGAAAAATGGTAGCGGAAACCCACCGGTGTGCAGGCAACTGCCCAGTCGGCACATATGCCGCAAGCTGGCCGACAGCACAGGCGTCTATAAGCTCTTGGCAACTCTCCCAAAGCCAAACGGTCCCGTCGGTCGTACCGGCGGCCAGACCGATCTCTTGAAACACCCGCGTGTGCGCACGGGCACAGCGCCGCACCACTTCCCTCGCTTCCTCCAACGTTGGTGCCGGTCTACTCGTCGTCACCTCTATCCATCCGATCACCATTTCCATTTTCCAGAGTTCTCGGTCAAAAGGGTGTTTCGCTGCCCGCTCACGCCGTACTGCCATCACACTCACCATTTTTCGCCTTAGATTCGCTGACTGTCGGCCGCGAAGCAGGTTCGCCCAATGCCAAGTCGCGTGCGATATCACTAGCGATTTGCGTACTGATCGCTCGAACGGGGTCGTCGGCCAAATGCGCGTAGCGAGCGGTGGTCTGCGGGCTCCGGTGTCCCAGGACGCCCCCGATCAGGGGCAGGCTGGCGCCTGCTGCCACGCCTACTGATGCTGCAGTGTGGCGCAGATCGTGGATCCGGAGACTGGGGAGTTCAGCCGCAGCAATTACGCGCGCCCACGGCTTGGACAGGTTCACGATTTCCCTGCCGGGCCGTTTGCCAACGAATACGTACGGGTTGTCCTGGATGCGAGGCAAATCCAGAAGCATCTCACGGACCGGCGGCGACATCGGCACGTCTCGATAG
Source organism: uncultured Alphaproteobacteria bacterium (assembly GCA_963696075.1). Taxonomy (GTDB): domain Bacteria; phylum Pseudomonadota; class Alphaproteobacteria; order Rhizobiales; family Hyphomicrobiaceae; genus CAJQQK01. The sequence goes on from CAVOJD010000026.1 coordinate 21,365, forward strand.
CCCGTCTTGGCGTCCCCACCATCAAGCCGGTCCTCGAGCGTGATGACCGAACGGTCGAAGTTCACGCGGCGCCACTCAAGCAATCGCAGTTCGTCCCTGCGCATGCCGGTCAAGAGTAGAATGCGGAAGTAAGCGGCCGCGTGAGGTGACAGTTGCCCATCATCTTCAAGGCGTTGCAGTGCTGTGCCCAACCGCGAGATCTCGTCTGACGTCAGATAGCGTTTCCGAGGGATCTCCTTGAACTTCTCAACCAGGGAACAGGGGTTGTTTCCTTGCAGGAGGCCACGAATTCGGGCCCAGCTCATCAGTTTCGACAGCACGGCGAGAGCCCGATTGGCCTGATAAGGGGTGTCCCTCATGGCGTGATGCCAGCGCTCGATTTCGCTCGCCGTGAGATCCTCGATCCGCCGCTTGCCGAACGCCGGCAAAATGAGGTTTCGGATGAGTTTGCCGTACTCGTCGATCGTGCGCCGACGCCGCTTTGCCTTGGTGTGCAGTTCCATGAAATCCGCAGCGACTGCGGAGACGGTGGGCACGGCCTTCTCGGCCTTCTCGCGCTGCTTCTTTGCGTCGGCAGGATCGATGCCGCGCCTTACGTCACCGAGGAGCGCCTGCGCCTTTCGGCGAGCCTGGTCCGGCGTTATTTGCCCGTGCTTGGCGATGGTGAAGGTGCGCAGGCGGGAGCCCCTGCCGCCGGTGCGGTAGCGGAGTTGATAGGTTTGATGGCCCGTAGGCGTAACCTTCAGTACAAAGCCGGTGACCTGTGTGTCGAAAACGACGATCTGCTTGGCGCCCGGCTCAATTGCGTCAACAAGCCTCTTGGTAATCTTTGCACGCACAAGTACCTCTCCGGTGAATGCCAGAGGTCCCTCTAGCATTCACCGTGTGGCAACTTCAAGCCCTTTTCGGAACACACCAGAAATCATTAAAAAGAATTATTTGTCAACACAATCAACACATTGGATACAAACTGGATATGCTGAGAAACTCTCAGAAACACGAGAATCACAAATTTGTAATCAGTGGGTCGGGGGTTCGAGTCCCTCAGCCGGCACCAATGATTTCAATGGGTTAGAGAGTTTTTCTGACAGATCCGAGAAATCGGAATTGGCCGCGGCTAACGCCGGCTAACATGTTCCTGCTCACGAATTCGCAGCCCTTGGCGGAATTCAGTCGGTCGCAAGGCCCGCGATTTGGCAAACACGTACCGCATACGTTCCAGCCGATCGAGCCGCGTGAACGCCGGTCAACGAACGAGGTCCATAGTCATTTAGAAGCAGGGCCAGGGGCCTACGGCTGCAACTCGTGAGTGATAATGTATCTTATGGGAAGTCAGGTATCGTCTGTCAGATCAAGCGTCGCTCCAAGCTGTCCTTGCGCTGTTCCCAATCTGGCAGGATGCGCGAGAGAAGCTTGTAGAATTCCGCACCGTGGTGATGGTGACGGCGATGGCAGAGTTCATGGATGATGACATATTCTATCTCATGCGGGGCTGCCTGGATGAGCCGGCGATTAAGAACGAGACGCCCCCCGGCGCTCATCGAGCCCCATCGACCTGACATTTGACGGACGATAAGGCCTGTCGGCGTGAAAGCTTCCGGTTTAGGAAACCGTGCGAGGCACAATAGTAGTCTTGCGGCGAACTGATCGCGTCCCGCAACAGATGGCCGTCCAAGCGATGGCAATGGTGCGCGTCCTGACCGTGCTGATCGCCGCTGTCGAGTGCCCATCGCAACCTCCTACTTCAGAGCGTTGCGACGACCGTTTGAATCCGACCAATACACAAGCGAGACGTTCCAGAAGCTGCTGTCCGATAACGGCATTCAGTGTTCGATGAGCCGATCCGGAAACGTGTGGGACAACGCCGCGATGGAGAGCTTCTTCTCGTCGCTCAAGACAGAGCGGATCAGGGGCAAGACATACCGTTCACGCGATGCTGCCCACGCCGACGTGTTCGATTACATCGAGCGGTTCTACAATCCCTCACGGCGTCATTCCGCCAACGGCTACATGAGCCCCATCGACTTCGAGGAACAAGCTATGCAAGCTTAACTTGGCGTCCATAAATCTGACAGCAGCTCACACGTCCCCAGCGCCGCCGCAACGCCACCCCCTATCGTTCGACAAACGCTTTTTCGACAACAAACTCGGCCGGGTTGTTGCTTGCCCCCTCGCCGAAACCTTTGGCCTCGAGAATCTCCCGCATATCGACGAGCAGGTCCGGGTTGCCACACAGCATGACGCGATCCTCCGCGCGATCGAAAGCGGGCAGGCCGATATCGTCGAAAATCTTCCCGCTCGCGATCAGATCCGTAATCCGCCCCCGATTCTCAAACGGCTCCCGCGTCACGGTTGGATAGTAGATCAGCTTGTCGCGGACCATCTCTCCGATGAACTCATCCTTCGGCAGCTCATCCGATATGCGCTCCCCATAGGCCAGCTCGGCAACGATCCGGCAGCCATGCACCAGCACGACCGTGTCAAAGCGCTCGTAGGTCTCAGGGTCACGGATCAGGCTCATGAATGGCGCAAGACCGGTGCCCGTGCTGATCAGGTAGAGCCGCTTGCCGGGCGTCAGATTGTCGATCACCAGCGTGCCGACAGGCTTCTTGCCAACCAGCACATTCTCACCAGGCTTGATATGTTGCAGGCGCGACGTCAGCGGCCCGTCAGGCACCTTGATCGAGAACCACTCAAGCGTTTCTGCGTAGTTCGGACTGACCATCGAATAGGCCCGCACAAGCGGCTTGCCTTCGATCTCAAGCCCCATCATCGCGAACTGTCCGTTTGCGAAGCGGAAGGCGTCGTTGCGCGTCGTCGTGAAGCTGAAAAGGTTATCGGTCCAGTGGCGAACGTCGAGGACGGTTTCGTTGTAGTAGGCGCTCATGGTCTCTATCTCGCAGTTATGAATTGGGTATCGGGAAGCTTGGCTCGCCAGTCAATCGCGATGCGTGGTGTCGGGAAGGGGGAGCGGTTCGCCCGCCTCACAGCCGTTCCGGTGTGCTCGTGCCATAGACCGTGAGGAACTTGTCAGACTTGCCAAGCCACGCGTCCGCGTCCGCCGGTGGCGGCTTTGCCTCGGTGATCAGCGGCAGCACCGCGACCATGTCCTGATTGAGCTTCAGCCAGGCCTCAACGCCGGGTTCGGTATCAGCCTTGATGGCGTCGGCCGGACACTCCGGTTCGCACACACCACAGTCGATGCAAACCTCCGGATCAATCACCAGCATGTGCTCGCCTTCATAAAAACAATCGACCGGGCAGACGCTGACGCAATCGGTATATTTGCATTTCACACACGCTTCCGTGACGACGTAGGTCATTGGCACTCCCTCCAGCATTCAGTGCCTCAGATGTGCCCGCTGCAGCCCCCCGCGTCGGTCAACAAATTGCCACCTCCCCCACGCCGGATGGGTCGACCTCGCCCGCTCCCGGCGGATTGAGTGCATGAAATTAATTTCTGCTGGGCTTTGGCAACTAATTGCTTTCGGCCGGGGCGGCCCTCAACCACCCTGGCGTCATGAGCACGATTGAACCCGACAACCTACGGCCCCCGGCCTGCGAAATCGCTGATGACGGTGCAGCCCTGCGCCTTGTGTGGCCCGATGGCCGAAGCACTGAATTGAGCGCGGATCTGCTTTGGACGAACTGTCCATCGGCAGCCGGCCGCCGCCGCCGCATGGACGGCCTCCACCACAACGTCGATCCGGCGCTCCGGCTGACAAGCATGAATTTGATCGGTCGATATGCCGTCAACCTCGGCTTCAGCGATGGCCACGACCGCGGCGTCTATCCCTGGTCGCTGCTCGCCCAACTCGCAGCCCGCCCGACGATCGACGACTTCATTACGGCCGCAGCACCCGATCCCGCCCCAACGCCAGCCGACGGCGCCCGGACCTTCATGACACCAACAACTCTGGCTGAAACCAGCCCGGCAAATTTAGAGGGATAGTCACCATGGCAATGGATGAAATTCTGGATGGCATGTCCGAAGTCTCCTGCGACGTTCTCGTCATAGGTGGCGGCACGGCGGGACCCATGGCGGCCCTCAAAGCCAAGCAGAAAAACCCGAACGCCAACGTCATTCTGCTTGAGAAAGCCAACGTGAAGCGCTCCGGCGCCATCTCGATGGGCATGGACGGCCTCAACAATGCAGTCATCCCCGGCTACGCAACGCCTGAGCAGTACGTCAAGGAAATCACCATCGCCAACGACGGCATCGTCGACCAGAAACCGGTCCTCAAGTACGCCGAGAACTGCTTCTCGATCATCGAAGAACTGGACAGCTTCGGCATCCGGTTCCTCAAGAACGAGAACGGCGACTACGACGTCAAGAAGGTCCACCACATCGGCACCTATGTGCTGCCGATGCCGAACGGCGACACCGTCAAGCGCGCCCTCTACCGCCAGCTGCGCCGGGCGCGCCTGCTGATCTCCAATCGCTACATGGCAACCCGGCTGCTGACCGGAAAAACCGGACGCATCGCCGGCGCCATTGGCGTCAACACCCGCACGGGCGAGTTCCTCACCATTCGCGCCAAGGCCGTCATCTTGTGCATGGGCGCCGCCGGCCGCCTCGGCCTGCCGACATCCGGCTACATGTTCGGCACCTATGAGAATGCCGCCAACTCCGGCGACGGCTACGCGATGGCGTATCATGCCGGCGCCAAACTCGCGAACCTCGAGTGCTTCCAGATCAATCCCTTGATCAAGGACTACAACGGCCCGGCCTGCGCCTATGTCGCCGGCCCCTTCGGCGCCTACACCACCAACAACCAGGGCGAGCGCTTCATCGAATGTGACTACTGGTCCGGCCAGATGATGCTCGAGTTTTTCAACGAGCTGCAATCCGGCAAGGGCCCTGTCTTCCTGAAGATGAACCACCTGCACGAAAAGACGGTCGAGGAGATCTCGCGCACCCTCCACAACGTCGAACGGCCAACCCGTGGTCACTTCCACGAAGGCCGCGGCATCGACTACGCCAAGCAGATGGTGGAGATGCATATCTCTGAAATCGGCTTCTGTTCAGGCCACAGCGCATCCGGCGTCTTCGTCGATGAGTTTGCCCGCACCACCGTCCCGGGCCTCTATGCCGCCGGCGACATGGCGAGCGTCCCCCACAACTACATGCTCGGCGCCTTCACAAACGGCGCGATCGCCGGCGAAGATGCCATGGCCTACGCGGACGAAGTCGAGCTCGATGACTTTGATGCAGCAGATGTGGCCCTCGAGCGTGACCGCGTCCTGGCACCGACCAAACGCGACGACGGTATTCCGCCAAATCAGATCGAGTACAAGACCCGCCGCCTTGTGAACGACTACCTCCAGCCGCCCAAGGTCATGACCAAGTACGAGCTGTGCCAGTCGCGCCTCGCCGAAGTGCGTGACGACATGGAAAACAACATGCTCGTGCGCAACGCCCATGACCTTCTGCGCTCGCTCGAGGCAGCCTCCATCCTGGACTGCGCCGACATGGCAGCCCACGCCTCCATGTACCGCGAGGAAAGCCGCTGGGGGCTTTACCACCTGCGCACCGACATGCCGCACAAGGACGATGAGAACTGGTTCTGCCACACGCTTCTTGGCAAGGCGGACGGCAAGATGGTCTCGGAGAAGCGCGATGTTCAGGACTATGTCGTGCCCATCGGGGACGATGAAAAAGACCTCTACGACAAGCAGCGCGTTACCGCTGCTGAATAGCACTTAAGGCCGCCGCCAAACGCATTCCTCGCCCGCCCCCTGCCGCGCGCCGCGAGTCGACGCCAAACGAGAAAAGGAACTGAACTCATGCCACTTGCATCCCAATTCTCATCTGTTCCAGTCGTTGTCGACGATGAAAAATGCATCGCCGAAAAAGGCTGCCGGGTCTGTATCGATGTGTGCCCGCTCGACGTCCTGCGCATCAACGAGGAATCCGGCAAGGCCTACATGGCCTATGACGAGTGCTGGTACTGCATGCCCTGCGAAGCCGACTGCCCGACCGATGCGGTCAAGGTGAACCTGCCTTATCTCTTGAAGTAATGGGACCCCGCTATGTCGGAACTGTTTGAAGCCTACAGCGACCTCGATGACCTGGTGGAACAGCTCGCCTCTGATGATCCGGGCGAACGCCGCGTTGCCGTCATGGAACTTGCCGACCTTGGCGATCCCGCCGTTGTTCCGATCCTGCGCGGTGTCGTCACCGACCCGGACGCCGGCGTGCGCAGTCAATGTGCAAAAGCACTCGGCGAATACGATGGTGCGCTTGCCGCTGAAGCACTGGCCGAGTTCGTCGTCGACGCGGATCCCGATGTTGCCAAGGCTGCAGCCTTCTCCATGGCCGAATTGAAGGAGCCGGCAGCCGGCGAGGCGCTGATGCCGCTGGTGGCACATGAGGAGAAGTTCGTGCGCGCCGCCGCGCTGCGCGGCCTGCGCGAGTTGCGCCGCACCGACTGCCTCCCCATTGCATTGAAAGCGCTAAGCGATCCCGAAGCTGACGTGCGCGCCGAGGCCATTGGTGTCATCGGCTTCCTGAAGATTGAAGAAGCGGTGCCCGCCTTGAAGGCTGCCTGCGACGATCCCGAACCCCACGTCCGCCGCAGTGCCGTCAGCGCCCTGTCCTTTTCCCAACTCCCCGCGGCGCGGGAAACGGTTATTGCAGCGATCAGCGACAGCGACTGGATGGTCCGTGAAACCGCAGCCGACACCATCTGGCGCGCGCCAAAATCCGAACCAATCGTCACCGCGCTCCTCGCCGCCCTCGAAGACGACTACTGGCAGGTCCGCTTGAAGTCGACCAGGTCGCTCGGCAAGTTGCGTGTCGCCGAAGCCATTGACCGGATCGGCCCGTATCTCAGCCTCGAGCAGGCCAATTTGCGCAAGGAAACGGCCGCAGCATTGGGCGAAATCGCCCTCCCCGCAGGTCGCCCCTACCTCGAACCTTTCAAAGACGACAACGACCCCGACGTTCGCAAGAATGTCCGCTGGGCACTCGAGCAGATCGACAAGCAGGAAACCGCGTCATCCCAGTAGAATTGGCCACGCCGGATTGGTTCATCCAATGATCGAAGGTTTGGCAAAGCGACATGATCAGATCATCTGCCATGGCAACGACTTCTGAACCGGATCGCCGCCATAAATATGTGATCATACGGGACTGGCTCAGCGAGCAGATCGCCTCCGGCGCGTACGCCTGCGGCCAGCAGATGCCAAGCGAACACGATGTCATGTCGCAGTTCAATGTCAGTCGCGTCACCGCGCGTCAGGCATTCAGCGACCTGCGCACCGCAGGACTGATCGAAGCGCGCCGCGGCAAGGGCTATTTCGTCAGCCGGTTCCAGGCAACGACCAACCTTGAACGCCTGCTCGGTTTCGGCGAGATGATGGAGCCGCTCGGCGTCGCAACATCAACGGAGGTGCTGGAGATCGTCGAGGTCGCCGCACCGCCCCCCATCAGCACCGCCTTGCAGTTGGACGCCGATGAACTGGTCACGCGCATTGTTCGCACGCGCCAGGCTGCCGGCCATATCATATCCATCTCGGAGAATTATTTCCCGGTCCGGCTGGGCCGCCGGCTGATGTGCCTCGACCTCTTACGCAGGGATCTCTACCTCCTCATGGAAACGCGGCTCGGCATCGACCTGTCATTTGCCGACGCCGAACTCCAGGTCTGCCCGATCGAGCCCCAGTACGCGCGCTTCCTCGGTTTGAGCGCCGGTGAACTGATCACGCGCATGACGCGCGTCACCTATGACAGCACCGGAAAGCCGCTCGCCCACGAAGCAGACTCCTCTGCGCTCGAGACAATCAAGTTCCGGATTCGCATCCCGCGCTGGTAATCCATCGCATCAAAACCGCCCCCTTCACGCCTCCATGATGGCACATGTGCCACCACAGATGCTGACCCAGCAATGTGGTGGGGAGCGTTCCTTCAGGTCGTCTCCGACGTCGCGAAGACACGCAAGACATCAGGCCCAAATCAACTTGTCTTATCACGCTCCACAGCCGTGGTGATTCCACTGAGCAGGGCACGGGCATTGTGCCTGATCGCCGCCCACAGTCCGCTCAAAATCGTTAGAGTGTGAAACACTCCAAAAACCGTAAAACATACTCAAAAACATACACATAATCATATTTTTGGGACACCTTTCCCAGACTGGCACAGCCCTTGCGCATCTATTGGTGGCACATCAGACAAGCTGCCATCCACGCAAGGAGTTACGCATGCGCAATCTCTTGAAGTTCTCGATGGGGGCTGCCCTCCTGTCACTGACTGTAAACTCGGCATCCGCCGAGACAATCCGCATCGCTGTCGGCCACCAAAGCATGTGCACCGACACCTACACCGCCGGCATCGTAGTCAAGGAACTCGGCCTGCTGGAAAAGCACCTGCCAAAGACGGGGAAATACAAAGACGCGACCTACGAAATCTCCTGGAGTGACTATTCCTCCGGTGGCCCCATTACGAACCAGATGCTGGCCAACAAACTCAACATCGGCGTGATGGGTGACTATCCGCTGATCGTCAACGGCGCCAAGTTCCAGGCCACCAAGTCGCTCCGCACGCTCTATGTGGCGGGCACGGGTTACAACTTGAAAGGCAGCGGCAACGCCATCGTCGTGCCTGTCAAATCCGATATCTACGAGTTCTCCCAGCTCAAGGGCAGGTCGGTCTCGACCCCGGTCGGCAGTGCCGCCTGGGGCATGCTCTTGAAAGCCCTGCAGGACCACAGCATCCCAACGACGGAGATCAGCCTCAAGAACCAGAGCCCGGCTGTCGGCGCAGCCAATATCGCGGCTGGCAAGATCGACGCCCATGCCGACTTCTGCCCCTGGTCCGAGCTGATGGAATATCGCGGCACCGGCCGCAAGATCTTCGACGGCAGCGAAACCAAGGTCCCCTACCTGCACGGCGTCGTGGTGCGCAGCGACTTCGCTGAGTCATACCCCGAAGTCGTCCAGGCCTTCATCAAGGCCGTCTACGAGGCAGGCAAATGGATCGAAGCCGATCCCGCCGGCGCAACCCTCAAGATGGAGCAATGGACAGGCGTCGAGAAGGAAGTCCTCTATCTCTATTTCTCGAAGGGCGGGCACCTCACTCTGGAGCCGTCGATCAAGGAACAGTGGGTCGACGCCCTGAAGCTGAACCATGGCGTTCTCGCGCGCGAAAAAGCCATTCCCTCTTTGGACTTCGATGACTGGATCACCGAGAAGTACATCCGCGCTGCCTACACGGAAATGGGCGTCGACTATGACGCCGACAAAAAGAAAGTCGTCGACCCGCTCGCGGCCAATGCCGGGCTGCCAATGGAGATCTGGCATGCACGCGAAGGCATCTCGACGTATCCGGATCTGCCAGCTTTCCTGAAGGCTGTCTCGAGCTTCCAGGCCGTCGGCCAGAAGCTCAACGCCACCTATGTCTACGACAAGGAAACGGGCCTGAAGCTCTTCGGCAAGACCGCGTTCTATGTCGCTGGCAAGGATGGCAGCTTCGCAGCGTTCCTGCGCAAGAAGGAAGCCGAGGCATTCGCCAAATCAACCGATGGCGTGGTGACGGACTTTACCGGCGCCTTGTCGAAGGTTGCGAGCTGATCGCTTAACCCGAGCGCTTTCGGACGGCTGGACTGGTTCCAGCCGTTCGCCTCGTCCCGCTCGGTCTGGTGGCAATCTGGAGATAAAGCCCCATGAGCAAATCCAATCTGGCAGCGCTGCCAGCCGACGACACGACTGAAGCGCCCGCCGGTGCTGAACCGCCCCCCCAACATGCGGTATCACCGGCAGCAGTCGGGGCTTTACCGATCGTCATCGAACGCTATCAAGGCACCGCCGCAAACACAGTCCCGTCGGCTGAGCCAACCGCTGATCGGACCGAAGTCGTGCCGGCGGATACCCAGAAAATCACCACTGATCCAACAGTCCCCGGCTTGTTTGGGCTGTTGTCGATCACGACGGCTCAGCGATGGGCTGTGCGCCTTCTTGCCATTGCACTTGGCGTCATCGCCTGGCATTTCGCATCCACATACGACTTCAACTTCTACATCAATTTCGAAAATGTCCCCGAGCCACTTGTGGTCTGGACCGCATTTACAAATCAACTGGCCGGCAGCGAATTCTTCATCCACATCGCCGTCAGTCTTCAGCGCATCCTGCTCGGTTATTCGATTGCAGTCGTGCTCGGTGTCGGGCTTGGCATGATCATGGGGCGGTCCCGTTTCGCCCAGGACGTATTCATGCCCTACGTCGAAATCCTCCGTCCCATCCCGGCCGTCGCCTGGATTCCGCTGGCCATCCTGATGTGGCCGACAGAAGAAGCATCAATCATCTACATCACGTTCCTCGGCGCCCTGTTCCCCATCATCCTCAACACGATGCACGGGGTCGAACAGACACCGGAGGTTCTGGTGCGCGCGGCACGCTCCCTTGGCGCAAAGCAAAGCCAGATCTTCCGCCACGTCGTCCTGCCCGCGGCCTTGCCAAGCATCGCAACAGGCCTTGCCGTCGCCATGGGCGTCTCGTGGTTCTCGCTGCTCGCCGGGGAAATCATATCCGGCCAGTACGGCATCGGCTACTTCACCTGGAATGCCTATTCGCTGATCAACTACCCCGACATCATCGTCGGCATGTTGTGCATCGGCTTCCTTGGCACGCTCTCAACGTATGCCGTCCGCCTCGCCACCAAACCCTTCCTCAGTTGGCAGGAAAGGACCCGGTGATGCATCTGATCGGAGTAACCCTGGACGCGATCAAGACGCGGCTGCGCGGCTGGATCGCCATCACGCTGGGCTTCACGGTGATCTACTACGTCGCCCTGCTGGCTTCGATGATCTACCGCTTCGACAACTGGCCGAACTACGTGACGCCCTATAACTGGTTCGCGAATGTCGCCCGGATCATCCAGTCGACCCCGTCCGTCACCGACATGCTGCCAATCATTCGTGACGAGTGGCTCCTCGAGGTCGGCTACATGAACATGAGCTACGGCCATGGCATCTCGGAATGGAGCCTCAATCTCATTCCCGTGAAGATGCTGTTGATCATGTTCCTTGGCATGTTGATCGCAACGGTCTGGGCGCTCGCGCTTGAGCAGCGCCGGGTCTGCGCCAATCCCAACATCGCATCGAGCGTTGCTGTCACCGGTGCCGGCGCCGGCCTGGTCGCCCTGACCGGCGCCACCATGAGCTGGGTCGTCTGCTGCGCCACGCCATCCTGGATTGTCGGCCTCGCCATGATGGGACTTGGGGTCGCGACCGCCAATGCGCTGGAGCCGCACGGCACCTGGGTTGGCGCAATCGGCTTCACCATCTTGGCCGCCACCATTATCGCGCAGGCCCGTCGCATAGCCGAACCGGACGCGGGCCGCACCCAAACCTCCACTCACGCAAGAGTCGACAAGTCCGACGCCATGAAAATGGCCGGGCGCTGAACTGAAACGCATCGCCTTGAGGCCATTCAGGCCCCCACAACAAGGACCGCACAATGCTTGCAACGGACACCACGAGCGACACGACCGCTCACGACACGGAAAAAGCGCCGCGCAATATTCGCAGCTCCAACGGCCGCATTGAGATCGATCACGTCTCCATCGTCTTCGGCAAAGGGCCAACGCGCCATGTCGCCGTCAAAGAAACCACCATTACCGTCGAGCCCGGTGAGTTCGTTTGTATTCTGGGCCCGTCTGGTTGTGGCAAGTCGACCCTGCTGAACAGCATCGCCGGCTACGTCACCCCATCGACCGGCCAGATCGTCGTCGACGGTGAAACCGTCACAAGTCCTGGTCCCGACCGCGGCATGGTCTTCCAGCAATACTCCTTGTTTCCATGGAAGACCGTTCGCGAAAATATCGCCTTCGGCCCAAAGATCCGCGGCGCCGGCCGCACCGAGATGAGTTCCACAACCGAAACGTTTCTCGAGATGGTGGGCCTCACGAAATTCGCCAATCGCTATCCCGGCGAACTCTCCGGCGGCATGCAGCAGCGCGTCGGCATCGCGCGCGCCCTCGCCAACTATCCCCGCGTCCTCCTCATGGATGAGCCCTTCGGCGCGCTCGATTCTCAGACCCGCCTGATGATGCAGGAGAGCCTGCTCAAACTCTGGAGCGAGTTCGGCATCACGGTCCTCTTCGTCACCCACGACATTGATGAGGCCGTCTTCCTCGGCGACCGCGTCCTCGTCATGAGCGCCAGTCCCGGCAGCATCATCGCCGACCTCAAGGTTGCCCTCCCCCGCCCCCGGCATACCGATCTGGCCGTCGACCCGATGTTCATCGACTTGAAGCGCCAGTGCCAGGAAAAGATCAAGGCCGAAAGTTTGCGCGCCTTCGAACAGCAGAACGCCTGAACCGGAGGGACGAGTTGATGACAGTATCACGGCCATACTCGATGTTCGCTGCGGTCATGGGCACAGCCCTGGCGCTCGTGTTCGCAACTGGGGCAGCCCTGTCAGCAAGCACCCCCTCCGTTGCAACCGACGCCAAGGTCTACATCAAGCCGAAGCCACTGCCGCCATTCAGCCTCCAGGATGCCGAGGGCAAGCTCTTTTCAAATGAGCAGCTCAAAGGCAAGTGGTCGTTGGTCCTCCTCGGGTTCACCCACTGCCCCGACATCTGCCCCTTCACGCTGCAAAACCTGGCGCACGTGAAACACGAACTATCGACCCGGGTCTCGCCGGAACGGTTGCCCCAGATTATCTTCGTCGGCGTCGATCCGGATCGCGACCGCCCGGTCCTCGCCGACTACGTGCGCCATTTCGACGACAGGATTGTCGGCGTCACCGGCGTCTGGGCTGAGATCGAGAAGGTGGTCGAGGGGCTCGATGGCTTCGTTCGCATCACAGGCAAAAAACCTGGTGCGCAAGCCTACGATGTCCGCCACAGCGCGGTGATCAGCCTGATCAGTCCTGAAGGCAACCTCATCGCCGGCATCAACCCGCCACTAAAAGCGAACGAAGCCTCGATCTTCATCGCCGAGACCATGCTCCACCATTCCCGCCAGCAAAAAGAGCAGAAATGATGCCCCGTCCCGTCATGCCCCTGAAGCATCCTCGCGCCCCAAGAGCTGGCATCCTGCAGCCGTGGCTGCGCCGCGCGTTGGTAGCAGCCTCACTGTTGATGTTGTCAACATCGGCCAGTTTTGGCGGTGAGGCGGCAAGCGCCGTCATCTCCAACCCCAAGGTCGTCCTGGGTCCCCCAACGATCAAGGTGCATGCCGCCTACTTCGACCTCACCAACCGTGGCGCCGCGCCCGTCGTGATCACGGGCGCGCGCAGCGACGGCTATGAGCGCGTCGAGATCCATCGCTCTAGGGTTTCCGGCGGCGTCGCCATGATGGAGCCCGCCGCTACCGTCGAGATCCAGCCCGGCACAACGACGGCTTTCAAACCCGGCGGCCTCCACCTGATGATGATCGGCCCGAAGCACCCCCAATCGCCGGGCGCGACCGTTGGCGTTGTTCTCCTGCTCGCATCCGGCAAGGAACTGACTGCGACGTTCGACGTGACAAGCCACGCCGGCATGTCCCCCAGGACCGTCGGCCATGGCCATAATCATGGCGCTGCGAAACATGCACACTGACGCGCGGAAAAAGCACCGTTGCGGCACCCACCGATCCTGGTCCAAGTGGGCACTTGCCGCCGTCGTCGTCTGCACAATCGCCCGGCCGGCTTCGGCCGACGGGCTCGGTTACGCCGGCCTGCCGCCGCAGGAGTTGTGCGGCTTGTGTCACAGCCTGAACGGCATCAGCGCGACGGCAAAGTTTCCCAAACTGGCTGGCCAGAAGGCGGCCTATATCGAAAAGCAACTGCACGATTTTCTCAACAGCAGCCGCACCAACGACGGCGGCCAGATGGCCAGCATCGTGACAGAGATCAAGCCTGCGCAGTTCACGGATGTCGCCCGGTATTTCGCACAGCTCCCGCCCCCACCGCCCGACACCGAAGCAACCGCGGGCGTGAGCGACGAAGCCCTGCGCGCAGCCGCCGGCATCTATGAAAACGGCCGGCCCGAGGCCGCATTGCCGGCCTGCAGGACGTGTCACGCGGCGCCCTCGGTGTCCGGCCTCGTCGTCCCGTTCCTGACCGCCCAGCACGCGCGCTATCTCGAAAAGCAGTTGAAGGATTTCCGCGCCGGCGTCCGATCAAACGACCCTGCCAAGACGATGCAGAAAATCGCACAAAAATTATCAGATGCCGACATCCGCGCCTTGGCAGCCTTCCTTGCCGCAACGCCACGTATCAAAGGCTAAGACAATGCCATCGACCCAGTCGTGCATCTCCGACCTGCTCCCGCCCGCTGCAAACGACAGCGCACAGCACCGTCTTGGCGCCCAATCGACATCTGCGATCTTCCTCTCCGAAGCACTCGCCCAGATCAACGAAGGCGCCCAGTTCCTCGATCGCCTCTCCCTTGAGGAAATCAACGCCGTCCGGCGCGTTGCCTCCCCCGTGGACGTGGAGCCCGGAGAATGCATCTTCATGCAAGGCGACCAGCATCGCGGCATCTTCCTGATCGAGTCGGGCCAGGTGCGGATCTATTATGCCGGCCCGACGGGCCGCGAAATCACGCTTGCCTACTGGACGCCGGGTCACTTCATCGGCGGCCCTGAAGTGTTCGGTGGCGGCCTCCATGTCTGGTCGGCAACCGCAATGGAGCGGTGCAGGTTGTCATACCTCCCGGGCCCTAAAATTCGCTACCTCGCCGAAACCGTGCCCTCCGTTGCCCTCGCATTGATTGATGGGTTGGTTGCCAAGGGCCGCTGCTATTCCGCCCTGGTTCAGATGCTCGGCACACGGTCGGTGACGGAACGCCTCGCCCAGTTGCTCTTGATCCTGGCCGCAGCCGACGGTCATGCCGATGGCGGAAAACTCGTCGTCGACCGCCGCATCACGCACGAACAGCTCGCCATGATTGTCGGCTCCACCCGCCAGTGGGTGACGAGCACGCTGGCGCGGCTCCAGAAAAGCGGCCACATCAGCATTGACCGCAACATCATCACAATCGAACACCCTGATGGCCTGCGCACTGAGGAATAGTGCAGCTGACCGCAATACACCGCGCCCCGTTCGCAACCCGTGACCGCGGCCGCCCGCCTCATGCCGCGACAAACAGCGGAAAACTCACCCCCAAAGCCCAGGCCAGGATCAGCCCGAGCCCGAGCCCGGCAGCAACCGGCGACCGCGTCCGCCGGCCAACCCACCCCCCCATCAGCCCGAATATGACGAAGAAGACGGCGATCACCGGCAGGATGATCAGCAGAAAAAACAACCGCTCGAAATCGAGCGCAACAGCGCCGCCGAGCGAGCCCAGAAACGCGGCCCTCGCCACCAGAACCCGCCACAGCGACGCCCGCCCACATTCACTCACCACGCTGTCGCCAACCATGTAGGGCACCGCGCCAACGGCAATCGCAAGAATGATCGGCACACGGTCCGGACCGGGCATGAATGCCGCACCATAGCGGTCGAGCGCACCACCGAAAATGAGGATGCCGTAGGCTGCGAGCGCGAGCCCCGACACCCAATCGACCCGCCGCGGCCACACCCCGCCCCAGGCCAGGACCGCCAACGCGATGACGCCGTAGACGAGCAGATGGACGGCAAGATAATCGGCGACAAGCACCGGCAGAAAACGCGTCTCCACAACGCTCAGCACCAGCGGCGTGATGACCGCGGGCACGAACACAGCGAGCAGAAAAACGCCCAACGTCGGGCTGTCCGGCACGGACTTTCCTTGCGCCAGCAAGGTGGTCAGCGGCCAGGCAAGGATGACAATCCCCGCGAGCAGCAGTGCAATCCACCCGCCCGTGGTCGCAACATCACCGCTGCTGGTCCGCCCGAATACGGCATCGAGCCACGCCCGCGCCTCGCGCATGCCGGTCGCCGAGTAGAGCACGCCGACATGCTCGACCCCGGGCGCCGCGACTGCGCGCCGGCCGGTCCCCTCTGACAACACCCCGATCGTTTCCCCCTCGGTTGCCTGAGCCTCGGCTTTTTGGACCGCGCGGAGCGCCTCGCGACGCAAGAACCCCTCCCAGGCCCCCGTTATGATGAGCAGGTTACGTGGCTTCTCGCCCGTCACCGCCTCCGAAAACATCGAAATCGCAACCGTCGCCGCGACCCGTTCATCCGCGATCGCCTGGCGCACGACGATATCCGACGCCATCGAGTGACCGAGAAGTGCAATCCGCCCGTCAACGTAGGGCAGCCCGACAGCGGCATCGCTGACCCGGCCGATCTCGCGCATCAGGCGCTGCGTCGTCCCCTCGACCTTCGTGATGTCACCGGACATGGGTCTCGGGTTGCGCCCGTGTCCCTCGAAATCGAAACTCACGGCGATATAGCCGGCCTGCGCCAGCGTGAGCGCATAGGCTTCCATCAACTGCCGTGACCCGGCAAAGCCGTGTGCGATGATGACGGCCGGCGCAGGTTTCAGCCCTGCAGCCTCGGTGCCTGCCCGGCGATAGATCGTGGCCGGCGTCCCATCGACCACCAAAGGCTCGATCACAAGGCCGGCGCGGTGGCGCTCAAGCTGCAACCCGCCAATCAGCACCGCCACCGCCCCCACGACGGCTGCGATCCATTGCAGGTTCCGCCCGACCATGCCCACTCTCGCGTTCGATATTCTCGTAAGACCGAAATCTAGCACAGCACCCAACGGCCAGCGCGCTAGCCGATCTGACCACCGTCATAGCCACACGCGATCCGGCCGAGTGCGATCCTGAAGGCTTCGGTCCCCATCACGTCGCCAATCGCCTTCGCCTCTGCCCCCTCGGGATCAAGCCCGCGTGCCCGCACGAGCAGTTGGCGGACCAGTTCGCGATCGAGCAACGGCAAACTCGCCCAGAAACCGCGCGCAAGCTCACCCGCCAGCGCGTGGTCCGGATGGCTCGCATTTTCCGGCGCCTTGCCGATCTCATACATGTGCGTCACGGCCCCCCAGTCGCCGCGCGCCGCCGGAAGCCGCTCGAAAACGTCCGGACACTCTTCCGCGACATAGAACCGATTAAGCGTGTCATCGAGCCGGAACCGATACCCGGCACCAACGAGATCCGCCTCCCACGCCTCATGGCTCGGCGCGTTCGTGGCAGGATCGATGGCTTCGATCACGACAACCTTCGGCCGAAACCGCGTCCAGTCATTACTGGCGAGCACATCCCCCTCGGCGCCCTCGACATCGATCTTCAGAAAGTCGATCTCCCCGACCCCATTCTTTCCCACCCCATGACGATCGAACAGCGCCGCAAGCGTCAACATCGGCTTGCTCACCGTGTGATAGGTATCACCATGCGACATCGACGCATTGGCCTTGTCCGCAACCGTCGTCGACAGACCATGCAGCCGTGGAAACGCATGCAGCTCCGCCGTCCCGACCTCGCGCCCGATGACCCCTTCATAGACAACATCGCGCGGGCGAATGTGCGCATAAAGGCTGGCAAGCTCCGACTGCGGCTCGACGACAAGGCCCTGCCAGCCGCGCTCGTAGAACCACAACGAAACATTGTCCGCGACGGGATGCCCGCCACCAATGTCGACGTAGAAGCCGCCGCCTTCTTGCCCGTCCCCCAGCGCCAGCCAGAGGTGAAAATCCTCGAGGTTCTGCGTGTAGGAAAGCGGTTTGGCAGCCAACGTCGAAGCTCCAGAAAGTGTCACCATCGTATCATTCACTCTGCTGTTGCAGGCGCGAGCACGCCGGATGCTGTAGCGTTTCGTCCGCACGACGCGCGCGGATCGTGGATTGAATTAGGACCGTCACTAGAGACCGACTATGGTCGCTGGATGTCCTTGCCCCGTCCGCCGCGCCATGACTTGATGATCGTCTCGGCCAGAGCGCTCAGAAACAGACACCTTGAACCGGACGCAGCTAGGCAAGCTTGGCGCGTGTCTCATCATCACACGCCACCGTGCGCTCATAGCTCGCAAGCGCCGTCATGTGATCCCAGAACGCCATCACATTCGCCGGCAACGCCTCGCTGACGGACCGGCGATATCCCCGCAGCACATAGGCGGTGCTCAGGTCCGCAGCCGTCATCTCATCACCCACGAGATACCGCCGCCCGGCCAACGCCTGGTCCAGGGCCTCAACGCAATCTGTTGCGCGGGATTTCATCTCAGCCACCACATCCGCCAGTTCCGGCTTGAACTCACGGCGATGGTTTGTGATTTCACCAAGCGGCCGCTGGAACGTCGACTCAGAAAACCAGAGCCATTGCAGAAAATGGGCATAACCCGGATCGGTGACGGCAGGTTGCAGACGGCCCTCCCCATATCGCGCCAGGATGTACTGGATCATCGCACACGATTCATGCATCCGCAGGTTGCCATCTTCCATGATCGGCACCTTGCTGACCGGGTGCATCGCCCGCCATTCAGCCGAACGCCGATACTCTGCCGAGAAATCGACAGGCTGGATCTGATAGGGAACGCCCAGCTCCTCACACACCCAAATCACACGGAAACCCCGCGTACCGGGAGAATGGTAGATCGTGAGCATGCCGGCTTTTCCTTGAATTGATCGGTTGTTCGCCAACGAGATGCTGGCACGCGTGAAGCTACGCCTGGAATGCAGCGCTGCCAACCCGCCCCAGAAAAGGTAGAGAACCGATCAAGAGCAGATCCAGAGCCGGCCTCGAACGCCCCAACGGCGCGCCCCCAGACGACCGCGCCACGGCCGCACCATTACCGCGCCAGCATCAGCGGCGTCGTCTCCCGGATCATCTCGAGCACGTCGAGTTCCGGTGCAACGCTCGCATAGTCCTCATCGATCAACAGTGACGCGGCCCCGTGCACGAACGTCCACAGCCGCACCGCCAGCGCCTTGGGCTCGCCCTTGACATCGTTCGCCGCGCAATAGCACGCGACCTGCTCGATCACGCCGCTGAAGCACTTGGTGCCATCTTCGACGACCTGCGGCGTCTGCTTGAGCTGCGGGTGCTGCCCGAACATCAACCGGAAGAGATGCTCTTCCTCGACGGCGAAGGTCACATAAGCCTCCCCCATCGCGATGATCCCCTCGATCCGGGTTGCCCCACCCGCCGCTTCCACCGCAGCGATCGATCGCTCCCCCAGCGCATCGAACGCCCTGACCACGACCACTTCGAGAATTTCATCGCGATCCCGGAAATGCTTGTAGGGCGCAGCCGTCGACACGCCAGCCCGCCGGCACACGTCAGCCAGCGAGAACTTCTCGACCCCGACTTCCGCAATCTGCGCATAGGACGCCGCCACCAGAGCTTCGCGCAGGTCGCCGTGGTGATACCGCGTCTTTTCTGCCGACCCTGCGGCAGCCTGAGCTTTATCTGGCGAACGGCTCATCCAACCTCCTGTCCATCACGTTAGTGTTAGTGCGACTAACTTTCGCTTGCAAGTTAGTCTCATTAACATATGTTAGCCCAACTAACTTAACCGAAGGCGACCAGGAGTAGCGCCGATGCAAAGCGCCAACCACGATGCCTCCCCCGAACCGGCCACTCCCAGCCCCGGCGCGGCGCGAACCCGCCGCCCGTTGATGAATGCCGCGGTCGTCACCGTCGTCACGGTCAGCTTTGCGGCCATTGCCGGCGCCGGCATCGCAGCCCTCAAGGAGAGCGCCGCCGCCCCCCACTCTACCCCGGCTCCCGCGCCTGTCCGCGTCGAAACCGTTCGTGTCCACCACCAACCTGCCTATCAAACCACCGTCCGCTATAGCGGCCTCATCGAAGCCGCCCGCGAGACCCGGCTGGCTTTCGAACAGGGCGGCCTCGTCATCGCCGTCGAGGTTGAAGAAGGCGCGCTCGTGCGCAAGGGCGATATCATCGCCCGCCTCGACACCCGCACCCTTGAGGCCGAACGCGACCAGCTCAACGCCCGCCGCCAGGAACTCGACGCCCAACTGAGCCTCGCCCGCCTGACCCGCAATCGTCTCGACGGCCTGAGCCAGCGCGGCTGGACGCCCGAACAGCGCCAGGACGAGGCCAACGCCGGCGTCACCCGCCTGACCGCCGCCGTCGCCGGTGTCACCGCCGAACTGAAAGCCCTCGACATCAGGCTGGCAAAATCAATCCTGAAAGCGCCCTTCGATGGCACCGTCACCACCCGCGCGATCGATGAAGGCGCCGTCGTCGCCCCCGGCACCACCCTCGTAACGCTCGCAGAAACAGCGACGCTGCGCGCGCGCATCGGCCTCCCCCCGGCCGTCGCAGCCACCCTCGATGCCAGCCAAACCTACCACCTGACGAGCCTCGGCCACGTTTTTCCCGCCCACCTCGCCATCAAGCGCGCCGACCTCGACCCCACGACCCGAACCGTCCCCGTCCTCTTCGACCTGACGGCCCCTGCCGCCCGCGCGCCGATCGGCGCCATCGCGACCCTCCCCCTCGAACGCCGCATTGAGGAGCCCGGCGCCTGGCTGCCCCTGTCCGCCCTCAAGGAAGGCCGCCGCGGCTTGTGGACCGTCCTTCGCGTCGACCCGCAAACCTCAGGCGCCACCGTCACGGACCGCGCCGTCGAAATCCTCCACGTCGCCGATGAGCGCGCCTTCGTGCGCGGCTCCCTGGCAGATGGCGATGCCGTCGTCGCCCGCGCCACCAACCGCCTCGTGGCAGGCCAGCGCGTTGCCCTCGGGCGGGAGTAAGCCCCATGACCACCTGGCTCTACCGCAACCCCCGTATCTTCGCGCTCGCCGTCCTGATGATGCTCGCCGCCGGTGCCGCAGCCCTCACCACCATCGCGCGTCAGGAAGACCCGACCATCACCAACCTCTTCGCGACCATCGTCACCCCCTATCCCGGCGCCGACCCCGCCCGTGTCGAAGCCCTCGTGACGGAAAAAATCGAAGAGGAACTCCGCCAGATTGCCGAGATCGACGAGATCAAATCCGTCTCCCGCCTTGGCGTTTCCGTGGTCAGCGTCGAACTCTCACAATTCATTGCGAAAGACCGCATCGAACAGACCTGGTCCGAGATCCGCGACGCGCTGAGCGATGCCGCGCGAAATTTTCCATCCGGCGTCCCCCAACCTGAATTCGACAACGACCGCACCGGCGCTTTCACCGCCATCATGGCGCTGGTCCCGGCCCCTGGCGCAACCCCTGGCGATGGCGTCCTCGCCCGCTCCGCCAAGTTGCTCCAGGACCGCCTCCGCGCCGTTGCCGGCACCAAATTCGTCGACCTTTATGGCGACGCCCGCGAAGAAATCAGCGTCATCATCGACGCCCCGCGTCTCGCAGCCCTCGGCCTCACCGCCCAGGACGTCTCCCGCGCCATCGCATCCGCCGATTCGAAAGTCCGCGCCGGCCAGGTCCGCGGCGCCGCGACCGACCTGCTGATCGAAGTCGCCGGCGAGATCAAGGCCCTTGACCGCGTCCGCGCGATCCCCGTGCGCACAGGCCCTGACGGCCGCCTCGTCCGCGTCGGCGACATTGCCGAAATCCGCCGCGCACGCCAGGAGCCACCTGCCAGCCTTGCCATTGTCGACGGCCGCGAGGGCATCCTCATTGCAGCGCGCATGGAAGACGACTTGCAGGTCGATGTCTGGTCCGCCCGCATCCAGCAGGCCCGCCTTGCGTTCGCCGAAACGCTCCCCGCTGACATCGAACTGATCAACCTGTTCGATCAGGCCGCCTACACCTCCGATCGCCTGATGGACGTCCTCTTCAACATGGCAGCCGGCATGGCGATCGTCGTCGGCGTCCTCTTCATCACGCTCGGCTGGCGCGCAGCCCTCATCGTCGCCCTCATCATCCCGCTGGCCGCCATCATCTCGATCGCCGGCCTCCAGGCAGCCGGCGTACCCATCCATCAGATGTCCGTCACCGGCCTCATCGTCGCCCTCGGCCTCCTGGTCGACGCCGCCATCGTCATGACGGACGAGATCCGCCGGCGGCTGAAAGCGGGCATTCCCCGCCTCCAGGCCGTCGACACCGCCGTCCGCCGCCTCGCAGCTCCCCTGCTCGCCTCGACCGTGACAACCGTCCTCGCCTTCACGCCGATGGTCCTCCTGCCCGGCCCCGCCGGCGACTTCGTCGGATCGATCGCAATCGCCGTCATCATCATGTTGACCGCCTCCCTCGTCCTCGCCCTGACCTTGACCCCGGCGCTTGCCGGCTGGCTCCTGCCCTCGGATGGCCCGTCACCTGATCAGCCCAAACCCCGCGAAACGCGCACTGGCTTCCGCCTCATTCGTTTCACCCTGCAGCGTCCCGCTCTCAGCCTCCTTGCCGCCCTCATCCTGCCCGTGATCGGCTTTGGCGCCTTCCCCACCCTGAAGCCGCAGTTCTTCCCCGGCGTCGACCGTGATCAGTTCTACATTCAGCTCAAGCTCCCCGACGGCACCGCGATCGCCGAGACGCAACGCGTCATGCGCAAGGTCGATGCGCTGACCCGCAGCGAACCTGAGATCAAATCCTTGAACTGGGTCATCGGTGAAAGCGCCCCCGCCTTCTATTACAACATGATTGCCGACCAGGACGGCGTCGCAAGCTTCGCCGAAGCCCTCGTCACGACCACATCGCCCGCCGCAACCGAAGCCATCCTCGACCGCCTCCAGCGCCGCCTCAACGCCGACGTCCCCGAAGCGCGCGCGATCGTTCGCGGCCTCGTCCAGGGCCCGCCCGTCACGGCCCCCGTCGAGATCCGCGTCGTCGGCCCTGACCTCGACACCCTGCGCCGTCTCGCCGACCACATCCGCCTGCTCATGCTCGACGTCCCCGGCATCACGCTGGCCCGCACCGAGGTCGACGGCGGCGCACCCAAGCTGCGCATCGACCTTGACGAGGATAAGGTCCGCCTCGCCGGTCTTGATCTCGGTGCTGTCGCCGCACAACTCGAGGCCCGCCTCGAAGGCCTCACCGGCGGCTCCCTCATCGAAGCCAGCGAAGAACTCCCCATCCGCGTGCGCACCGGCCAGCAGGCGCGCCAC
This sequence comes from uncultured Alphaproteobacteria bacterium, assembly GCA_963696075.1. Taxonomy (GTDB): domain Bacteria; phylum Pseudomonadota; class Alphaproteobacteria; order Rhizobiales; family Hyphomicrobiaceae; genus CAJQQK01. The sequence continues at coordinate 44,228 of CAVOJD010000026.1, forward strand.
TCCGCCGATGAAATCCGCAGTTTCGAAATCCTGCACCCGGACGCCGCCGCCCTTGCCGCCGCAGGCCGCCACCCCGCCATCCCCTTGACCGCACTCGGCGACGTCAAGCTCGTCCCCGCCGACCCCGCCATCCACCGCCGCGACGGCGAACGCATCAACACCGTCCAAGGCTTCGTCGAACGCGGCCTCCTCCCCGAAGTCGTTCTCGCCGCGGTCCAGCAGCGCCTTGCCGCAAGCGGCCTCGACGTGCCCCCCGGCTACCGCCTCGAAGTCGGCGGCGACAGTGACGCGCGCGATGAAACGCTGCGCAATCTGCTAAGCCCCCTCGGCCTCATCATTGCACTGACGACGGCAACCATCGTGCTCACCTTCGGCTCCTATCGCCTCTCCGCCATCACCGCCGTCGTTGCCCTCCTGTCGGTTGGCCTGAGCCTCCTCGCCCTCGCGGTCTTCCGCTATCCCTTCGGCATCCAGGCCGTGATCGGCGTCATCGGCTCGATCGGGGTCTCGATCAACGCCGCCATCATCATCATGACGGCCCTGCAGGAGGACGCCGACGCCCTTGCCGGCGACATCAACGCCATCGCCGGCCGCGTCGCCGACCAGTCCCGCCACATCATCTCAACCACGCTCACCACCTTCGGCGGCTTCCTGCCGTTGATTCTCGCCGGCGGCGGCTTTTGGCCCCCCTTCGCGATGGCCATTGGCGGCGGCGTCCTGCTCTCAACGATCGTCTCGCTGATTTTCGTACCGGCCCTCTTCACCCTGATGACGCGCACAGGACGGCTTCCCGCCAACCTGCCGCAGAACGCCATCCCGGCAGCCAAATAGCCCCGCCACCCTTTGCGACCGGGCAATCAAAGGGCTTGCACCCCCCACCCCCGCCGCAGCCTTATGCCCCGCCCTTGAACGCAGGCGCGCCCTCGCCGCCCTGCTGCAACCTTTGCGAGCCCGGTTCACCACGCGCTTTCACTTTGCGCTTGGCCCCAATCGCTGCCAGCATGTGATCCCTTCATCTGGCACCGAGCAATGACGAGCGAAGATCTTTCCGCCTATCCCCCCCTGCTGAGACGAATTGCGATCCTCGTCTTCTGCATGATGGCGCTGACGCTCTATTTCACCACGATCCTCGTCGTCTCCGCCGTCCTCCCCCAGATCCAGGGCGCGCTCTCCGCGACCCCCGACGAGATCTCCTGGGTCATCACCTTCAACATCCTCGCCATTGCCATCGCAACACCGACCACGGGCTGGCTTGTTGCCCGCTTCGGCAAGAAGCACGTCATGTGCACCTGCCTTGGCGGCTTCTCCATCGCGACCGTCATGTGCGGTCTCGCCGACAGCCTCGAAACCCTCGTCTTCTGGCGCATCATGCAAGGCGCGATCGGCGCCCCGACCGTACCGCTCGTCCAAACCTTCCTGCTCGACAACTGGCCCAAGAACCGCCACCCGATGGTGATGGGCATCAACGGCATGGGCGTCATCCTGGGCCCCATCATCGGGCCGACCTTCGCCGGCTTCGTCGCCGAGGCGTATGGCTGGCGCGCAGCCTTCCTGATGCTGATCCCCGTCGCCATGACGTCCTTCCTCGGCCTGATCTACGCGCTGCCGAAAGACGACAAACCAACCGGCAAGGCGCGCCTCGACTGGATCGGCTTCCTCTCCCTCTCGATCGCCGTCTCCTCCCTTCAGTACGCCCTCGCCCGCGGCCATCGCCTCGACTGGTTCGAGAGCAATCAGATCATCGTCGCAGCCATCCTCTCCGTCCTCGCCTTCTACGTCTTCTTCACCCACTGCATGACCGCCCCGAAGCCTTTCCTCAACCTCGCCCTCCTCAGGAACCGCAACCTCGCCATCGGCTTCATCCTGGTCTGCATCTTCGGCATGCTGTCCTTCACCCCGATGGTGATCCTGCCCTCACTCTTGCGCCAGCATTTCCACTACCCCGACACCCTGATCGGCCTCCTCGTCGGCTCCCGTGGCATCGGCGGCCTCATCGGCTTCTTCGTGGCGATGTATTCCGACCGCTTCGACCCCCGCCTCTCGATGGCGACCGGCTTCGGCCTGCTCGTCATCGCGGGCCTCTGGATGATGAGCTTCGACCTCAACACCACGCCCCTCGAAATGGCCCTGAACGGCATCCTGCAGGGCCTGTCGATCGGCCTTGTTTTCGTGCCGATGAGCGTGCTGGCCTTCTCCGACCTCGACGCCAAGGACCGCCCCGAAAGCCTCGGCGTGTTCCACCTCTTGCGCAACGTCGGCTCGAGCCTCTTCATCTCGATTTGCGTCACCGAAGTCGTCCGCTCGACCGGCGTCAACTACGCCCGCCTTGTCGAGTTCATCAATCCCTTCAACCCCGGCCTCACCTCGCCGTGGGTCACCGGCGCCTACGACGCCTCGACATTGGAAGGCTTGACCAAGCTTTCCCAGGAGGTCACCCGCCAGTCCGCCATGATCGCCTACCTCAACGCCTTCGCCCTCTTCACCCTGGTCGCAGCCATCGCCGTCCCCGTCGCCCTCATGGCCAAACCGAAACCGAAGGTAGCCCCACAGGCAGCTTGAGGCTTTAACTTCCCGATTGTCATCCTCGGGCTTGTCCCACTGCTGTCCGGTTGAGGTTTCCGCGAAACGGCGCAACAGCCTTGTTTGGCCTCTCGATTTCGGAACGGATGATGATCGAGACGCAAAATCCCGGCCGGCATCGGCTTGTTCGTTTGTCCATTTCATTTGCCACACCCACCGTCATGGCCGCGCAGGCGGCCATCCACGGGCATGTCCAATCACGCGGCTTCTCGGGTCACTCAGTCGTTGCCGCGAAACATGGATTCCACAGCCAGCGCCTCGTTTGCCGAGACGCGCGTGGATGGCCGCCTGCGCGGCCATGACGGGATGGGGAGGGGAAGCGCAGTCTATGCCTGAAGCGTTGGAGTTAAACCGGACAGCAGTGGGCTTGTCCCGAGGACCCATCTCGCGTCATAGACAGATGCAACGGAAATCATCGTGCCCGGCCGCACGAAAAACACAGGTCTTCGGAAACAGGTCCGCGGACGACAGCATTCGAGCTCTGAAATGTCGGCCCGTCACGCTCTAACAACGCACCGAGGCCCCCATGCTCAAGAACTGCCGCGACACCATCTGGTTCGAGGACTACGCAATCGGCGACGAATTCGAGAGCGCGCCCGTCACCTTCACCGAGGACGGCATCATCGACTTCGCCACCCGCTACGACCCCCAGCCCTTCCACATCGACCGTGACGCAGCCAAAGCCTCGCCCTTCGGCGGCATCATCGCCTCCGGCACCGAAATCCTGCCGCGCCTGTGGGGCGCCATCATGGAACCTGGCTTCCTCTCCGGCCGCGCCCTCGGCGCCCCCGGCATCGCGCTCGAATTCAAGCGCCCCGTCCGCCCCGGCGACACGCTTGTCGCCATCTCCCGCGTCCTCGAAACCCGCCCCTCATCCAGCCGTCCCGACCGCGGCTACGTCCGCTTCCTCTCCGAAGCCACCAACCAATCCGGCGACCTCATCGTCACCTTGTCCCACGAACAGATCATCCAGCGCCGCCCGATAAACTAACCGAACAAATCCCCCTCCCCGTCCTTCACGGGGAGGGGGTCAGGGGGAGGGGCAGCGGGAGGGGGTCAGGGGGAGGGGCAGCCCCTTGCTGAAACATTCGCTCCGGTGCCCCGCATCTCTCACGGTACGACCTATATCCGGAAAAATTCCGCTGACACTTGATATTTGACCAGACCAGCATGCCGTGACACGAGAAAACGCTTTCCTCCTGACAGCGACTTTTCAACATCGTATTGCCGCATCATCACACACCTTGCTGAAAAATTGTACCAGGCGTCAAAGCTCATGAATTTTGAGCGGACCTCCACGATGCGTGCATATTTAGGATGATACCGCGCTGTCCAACATCCAGAAGAACTTCGATCGAAGATCTCGATTCGAAGGTCATGGCTCGACGGAAAAATACATTCCAGTGACGCGCGTCTAAAAAGTGCAGATGTTGCCTGCCCCCCACCATGCATCCAACTCAGGCCGCCACAAAATCAAGGACCGTGAGACGCCGAGCCCCACCGGACACCCTCACGCCGGCGGCGGCATCATCTCGAAGCGCGGCGCTTCGCTGTCCGACACGTCCCACGTCGGCTGATCCTTGACGTAGACGACACGCCCCGCCTTGAACCAATTGTTGTCGTCGATCGCACCCACCGCGACCGCCATCACGCCCGGCCGCGCCGAGTTCTCCCCGAACAGCCGCCCCCCACACTTCGGGCAGAAGTGCCGCGTGTTGGTATTGCCGCTATCCGCCGTCACCGCATAGCTCGCCGTCTCGCCCGACACATCGATGTCATCCGCCTTGAAGAACGCCAGCGACATATGCCCCGTCCCTGACGCGCGCTGGCAGTCCTTGCAATGGCACTGCCCCGTCATCACCGGCTCACTCTTGAGCTTGAACTGCACCGCCCCGCACAGGCAGTGCCCCGCCGCAAATACATGGTCCGCCATGGTCTCTCTCCTGGTTCCGTTCAAACCTTCAAACGCCGATATCAGCCATCCCGGCCCCGTTCGCCGCATAGGCCCGCTCGTACTCCAGAATACGCGCCGTCTCCCGCGCCGCAGCCTCGCCAACAAACCGCTGGATCAGGTAGAGCGTCAGATCGTGCCCGAGGCTCACCCCGCCGCCGGTGATGATGTCGCCGTCATCGACGATCCTTGCTTCCACCGCGTCGATTGCACCGCGCCGGCCCAGCAAATCCAGCGGCCGCTCTTCACCGGCAACGATCTCCCGTTTCGTCGTCGCGCGCCGATTATCGAGCAGCCCCGCCGCCGCCAGGATCATCGCACCCGTACAGACCGACGCGACAATCGCACCGCCCGCATGCGCGCCGCGCACATGATCGAGGATGACCGGGTCCTGCGAAGCATTCACCCACCCAGGCCCGCCAAGCACCAGCACAACGTCCGCCCTAGGCGCATCATCCAGCGAGTGGTCCGCCGTCAGGCGCAAGCCCTGCGCCATCACCACGTCCCGGGCCGGCGCCGCGACGTGCATCGAAATCTCCGGCGCAATCCGTCGCGCCATCGACAACACGCCATACGTCGCCCCGATATCGATCGGCTCGATCCCGTCATAGGCGATGATCGAGACGGCAAGCCCCATCAGTAAAGCCCCCGCTCGGCCATGATCTGGGACTGGCGCTCATTCTCTTCCGCCGTCAGTCCCTCGACATGATCTCGCAGCATCTCCGGGATATGAGGCAAATTGCGCCCGGTCCACCTGCGCCGTCGCGTCCCAAAGCTTCGAGCGCACCAGCGCCTTCGCACAATGCAGGAACGCCTCCTCGACATGAATGAGAATGCCAACCTTCGGCGCCCGCCCCTGCACCGCGCATGGCTCGAGCAGACGCGCATCATCCGTAATCCGCGCCGTCCCGTTGATCCTGAGCGTCTCATCCATCCCCGGCACCAGAACCAACAGCCCGACGCGCGGATTGGCGAGAATGTTCGCCATGTTGTCGAGGCGATTGTTGCCGACCCGGTCCGGCAACAGCACATGGGTGTCATCGATCACGTTCAGAAACCCCGGCGGATCACCTCTAGGCGATACATCCGCCCCGCCCGGCCCCTGGGTTGCAAGCACACAGAACGGTGACGCAGCAAGGATCGCCTTGCAGTGCTTGTCGAGACAGCGAAGCACCTTGTCGCTTGCCCGCGACATCGGCGTGTGGTGACGCGCGCGCAGATCGCCTTCGTCAACAATGAAACTGAGATCGGCTGGCAGCGTATCGGTCATAAGCCCTCGCGCGATGGTTGGCAGGCCTCAGTGTCAGACGCGCGCAGCACTTATGCAAGCCGGTCGTTTCCCCTTACCGGTTGAACAGCCACAACAGCACACTCAGCACCACGCTGACGAGCAACGACGTCACGATCGGGAAATAGAACCGCATGTTCTCCCGTTCGATCACGATGTCACCCGGCAGCCGCCCCAGCCCGAGCTTCGAGATGAACGGCCACAACAGGCCGATCACCGCAATCGTCAGGCCAAGTATGATCAGGAACTTGGACATATCCAACGCCCCCAGCGCGCCGGCCCGTGAGACTTCAGCAAACAGGCGTGCCTCGCGTGTCCCACGCCTTTGAGCGCGCAGACACGCGAGGCGGCCAATCGTGCGGCTTAGACCGTCGCGAAGCGGTCGAACGCGGCCACCGCCGAACCTGCCTCATCGAGCCCCAGAACGGCCGCCTGAAGATCGCGCACCCGATCCGGACCAAACGCCATCGCGGCATTATCCTGCCATTTGGCAACGATCTCATCATTCGTGAGCGGCCGGTTGGCAGCCCCCCGGTTGATGTGCTCGCGGTGCAGGAATTCACGCCCGTCATTCGTCTTGATCAGCACTTCGCCCGAGTACGCTAGCGGGAACGGACTGTCCGGATCGTCGGCAAACTTCACCCGCCGCGTCAGCGCCAGGATCGCCTCGTCACCAAGCGCATCCGGCTCCAGTTCGGCGAGCGTCAACCGCCCACGCACCAGCGCGGCAGCCACCAGGAACTGCACCGAGAACTTCGCGTCATAGTCGTTCTGCGGTGCGAGCTTCTTGGCTTCCGGCTCGCAGATCGTCTTGTGAACGCCCTGCGGCACCTTCACGAGAATACTCTCGATCGCACCGACATCGCCAATTTCATCGCGCAGCGCCAGCGCCGCATCGATCGCCCCGTGCGTGAAATGGCATGTCGGGAACGGCTTGATCGCCGTCGCCATCAATTCCCACGTCTGACCAAGCCCCGCCGTTGCGAGCGAGAAATCAAGTTCCGCCGTTCGCGGCCCGCACCCGAGATAGGAATTGAACACCCCGAACCGCCCGTCATAGGGGTCGCACGCGCCCTTGAAACCTTCCCGCGCCAGCGACGCCGCCATGATCCCGGCCTGCGCCGCCCACCCCGGATGCAGCCGCTTGTTCCAGGCGCCGTCCTCGAGGAACTGCAGGCTGCCCGACGCCATCGAGAGTGCGATCCCCTGGGCATCGATCATCGCCGCCGCATTGAGCCCCATCAGCCGGCCCGCCGCCAGCGCGGCGCCGAACACCCCGATCATGCCCGTCGGGTGATGGCCGACCTGATGGAACTGGCTCTTCGCCGTCATCCCCAGCCGCGCCGCCGTCTCGACGCCGATGATGAACGCCGTCACCATCTCGCGCCCACTTGCCCCGCTGAGCTGGGCCGCCGCCAGCGTCGCCGGCAACGCACTCGATGTCGGATGAACGATCCCCGCGATATGCGTGTCGTCATAATCGAGGCCGTGGCACAGATAGCCGTTCATGATCGCCGCATCACGCGCCGGCAGCCGGGCCGCCATCCCGAACACGGGAACCGCGCCCTCACTCGACAGCGCCCGAACGCCGGCAAGCGTCTTGTGCGCAAAATCATACCGCGTCGAGGCAATCGCGATACCAGCAGAATCCAGCATGTGGTGGACCGCCCGCGTGCGCACCTCTGCGGGGATTTCACCGTGATCGAGGTGCGCGGCAAAATCCGCAAGTTGCGCCTGTATGGACCCCTTCGCCTGCACCCCGGCACCGGTCGTATCGATCTTCGCCTGATAGTTCATGTTTCGTATCCTCCGGCCCAGCAGCCAACGTTTGTAAGCTTCGCGAAACTCTTGGAGAGGTCGATGGAAAGCCGCCTGCCTCTCGCGCTCTGCCTCTCACACTTGCGTCCCCGGAGAATGCGCAGCATTCATCCGGGGTCTTTACACCCATCCGCAAATCCCAAACCCGGCAGCGACGGTCAAAGATCCCGGCTCGACGCTGCCGCATCGTCCGGGAAAGCAGAACATCCGCAAGCGATCAAGGCTCAAGTAATAGTCAAGCTTCCTCAAACCTTGCCGCTCAATTCCCCATCGTCCCTGCCGAGCGCCGGCGGTGGCTCATTGCGGTCCGGCCGCCGCCCCTCGAATGAAATGGGCAGGCCGAAATACCCCGGCCGCCCCGCTTCATCCTCGCGCAGAATGCCGAGCGCCGCCGTCTGTTCATGCCCCGCCACCTGGTCGATCGTCTGCACCGGCGCGTAGGGAATGCCAGCCTCCTCCATCACCTCGATCCAGTGTGCCGTCGGCTTCGTCGTCGTCACCTCTTCGATCAGCGCAATCAGTGCCGGCTTGTTGTCGACCCGGTCACCGTTGGTCTTGAACCTGGCATCATCAATCCACTCCGGATGCCCGAGCGCCCGCGCGAGTTTCGCAAACAGATTATCATTTCCCGCCGCCATCACCAGTTCGCTGTCGGCCGTCCGCATCGCCTGATAGGGCGAGATCATCGACACGCCCGAGCCGGCTTTCGGCGGCAGCTGGCCGGAGGCTGCGAACATCGGCAGAAAATACACCATCCACCCGAGCGCCGTCTCGTAGAGCGACGCATCGACGATGCCGCCCTTGCCCGTCTTCTCCCGCCTGAGCAACCCCGCGAGCACCCCCATCGCCGCCCAGAGCCCCGTCCCCATGTCGACGATCGACGTGCCAACCCGCACCGACGGCCCCCCCGGCATCCCCTGCGTACTCATGATCCCCCCGAACGCCTGCATCAGCGGATCATAGCCGGGCCGTTTCGCCAGCGGCCCCGTCTTCCCGAACGCGTGGATCGAGACATAGATCAGCCGTGGATTTTCCGCCGTCAGAACATCCGGCCCGATCCCGATATCGTCGACCAGCCCGGGCTTCAGGTTCTGGATCAGCGCATCGGCGTCCTTCGCGAGTGCCTTGACCTGGGCGATCCCGGCCGCGCTCTTGAGGTCGATCTGCACCGATTTCTTGTTGCGGTTGAGCGAGCGGAACACCGGCGGCATCCCCGCTTCCGAGGCCCGCCCCCACGTCCGCGCATCATCCCCAACCCCCGGCCGCTCGACCTTGATCACTTCCGCGCCCATTTCCGCCAGCACCAGTGCCCCATAGGGTGCCGCCACACTGTGCCCGAGTTCGATCACCCGGTACCCTTTGAGCGGGAGATGGGAAAAGTCTTGTTCATCTGCGGCCATCAGGCTGGCTCTCCGAAAGTGTCCCGAGTATCTTGGGCGCCCGCGATTGCCGGCGCCACGGCGCCCGTAGGTTGACCGTCAACCGGGCGAGGCCAAGGCCTTGACCGAGCGATATCGCGCTTCTGATCATGCCCCCGCATCAAAGATGTTAGCGCATGGCCCAAAACGATACCGCCCCACCGAACCGCCCCCGGAGATCCCCGCGCGATGAGCACCACCTACGAAACCCTCGAAATCGCCGTCCACGAGCCCAAGATCGACGTCATCACGATGAACCGCCCCGCGGCGCTCAACGCGATGAACACGCAGATGATGATGGACATGCGTGACGTCTTCCAGGGCTATTACGTCGATCAGGAGGCCGCCAACTGCATAATCCTGACCGGCGCCGGCGACCGTGGCTTCTGCGCCGGCGGCGACCTCAAGGAACGCAACGGCATGACGGATGCCGTCTGGAAGCGCCAGCATGCTCTCATCGAACAGATGATCCGGGCCATGTTCGTATGCCCGATCCCCATCATTGCCGCCGTTAACGGCGTCGCCATGGGCGGCGGCTTCGAGCTCGCGCTCGCCTCCGACTTTATTTACGCCTCCAAGACTGCCCGCTTCGCTTTGCCGGAAGTCACCCGCGGCATCATGCCCGGCGCCGCCGGCCCCCAGAACCTGCCCCGCGCCGCCGGCATCCGCCGCGCCAAGGAAATTGCCCTCACCGGCCTCCCCCTCTCCGCCGACGAGGCACTCGCCTGGGGCATCGCCAACCGCGTCTGCGAGCCCGACAAACTCCTCGACGAAGCCCTCGAGACCGCCCGCGTGATTGCCTCGAACGCGCCGATCGCCGTGCGCCAGACCAAGAAGACGCTTGAAAAGGCCACCGAACTCGACCGCCACTCCGGCTACGCCTTCGAGATCGAAGCCTACAATCTGTGCGTCCCCACCGAAGACCGCCTCGAAGGCGTCCGCGCCTTCAACGAAAAACGCAAACCCGCCTTCAAGGGCAAGTGATTGGGCTGCTAGACTGCATCCAGTAACACTGAGGTGTCATCCCGGACGCGCGACAGCGCGGTCCGGGACCCAGGGCCAGGAACGCCAGCGCTTAAGACCGCCACCCTGGGTCCCGGCTCTCCCTCCGGTCGGCCGGGATGACACGTTTTCATAAACACCGCCCCCCACCATAAGGAGCACCCCATGCAACGTGACGTCATCGTCCGCGAAGTCGGCCCCCGCGACGGCCTCCAGCTCGTCAAGGAAATCCTGCCGACAGAGACCAAGCTCAACTGGATCAAGGCCGAGAAAGAAGCCGGCATGGTCGAATTCGAGGTCTGCTCGTTCGTGCCCCCGAAGGTCATCCCCCAGTTCGCCGACGCCCGCGCCGTCGCAGGCGGGGCCCTCGAGATCCCCGGCATCCGCGTCATGGCCTTGTCCCCCAACATCAAGGGCGCCGAGATCGCCTTCGAAGTCGGCGTCCACGTCCTCAACTACGTGCTCTCCGTCTCCAAGACCCATAACGAGGCCAACGTACGCCGCTCCCGCGAGCAGTCGATCGCCGACTTCGCGGAAATCGTGAAGATGCGCAACGCCGACCCCAACCTGAAGCACATCAAGATCGGCTGCGGCCTCGCAACCGCCCTCGGCTGCACCCTCGAAGGCGACGTGCCGGAAGACGAGACGCTGCGCGTCCTCGAACAGGTCCTCGAAGCCGGCGTCGAGGAAGTCATGCTCCCCGACACCGTCGGCTACGCGCATCCCTCCCAGGTCCGCTCCCTCTTCAAGAAGGCCATCGCGATCGCCGGCGACGTCCCCGTCATCACCCACTTCCATGACACCCGCGGTCTCGGCCTCGCCAACGTGCTCGCCGCGCTCGAAGCCGGCGCCAAGCACTTCGACGCCTCGCTCGCCGGCCTTGGCGGCTGCCCCTTCGCCCCCGGCGCCACCGGCAACATCGTCATGGAGGACCTCGTCTTCTTGCTTGAATCGGAAGGCCTCAAGACCGGCATCGATATCGAGAAACTGCGCGCCGCCCGCGAGATCGTCGAAGCAGCGCTGCCCGACGAGCCGAAGCACGGCCGCATCCTCAAGGCGGGCCTGCCCAAGGGCTTCACGCCGGCAACCACCCTCATCGCAGCGGAGTGACACAATCATGGACGGCTTCAACGCAGGCGACACCGACGGCCCCGTCATGGCGCTTGGCGAGACCTGGCCCGAGATCCGCGAGTTGGTTGCGCGGATCTGCCAGCCCTTCGACAACGCCTACTGGACCAAGCTCGACGCGGCGAACGAATACCCCGACGCCTTCGTCAAGGCGCTGACCGATGCGGGCTACCTCGGCGTCCTGATCCCGGAAGAGTTCGGCGGCTCCGGCCTGCCCATCTCGGCTGCCAATGCCGTCCTCGAGACGATCCACCGAACGGGGTGCAACGCGGCTGCCTGCCACGCCCAGATGTACACCATGGGCACGGTGCTCCGTCACGGCAGCGATGAACAAAAGCAGAAATACCTGCCGCACATCGCGTCTGGTGAACTGCGCCTCCAGGCCTTCGGCGTCACCGAGCCGACGACCGGCACCGACACCACCCAGCTCAAGACCCGCGCCGTCAGGGACGGCAACCAGTACGTCGTCAACGGCCAGAAGGTGTGGACCAGCCGCGCGCTGCAATCCGACCTCATGCTGCTTCTCGCCCGCACCACGCCCGCCGACGAAGTCAAGCGCCGCTCCGATGGCATCTCCGTCTTCCTCGTCGACCTGCGCGAAGCCCGCGGCAACGGCCTCGAGATCACCAAGCTCGATGCCGCGATCAACCACAACACCTGCGAAGTCTTCATGGACAACCTGAAACTCGCCCCCGACACGCTCGTTGGCGAGGAAGGCAAGGGCTTCCGCTACATCCTCGACGGCATGAACGCCGAGCGCATCCTGATTGCCTCTGAATCGATCGGCGACGCAAAGTTCTTCATCGACAAGGCCGTTGCCTACGCCAACGACCGAGTCGTCTTCGGCGCGCCAATCGGCAAGAACCAGGGCGTCCAGTTCCCCATCGCCCGCGCCTGGGCCCAGACCCAGGCCGCCGAACTGATGGTCCGCAAGGCCGCCGCCCTCTTCGAGCAGGGCCAGGACTGCGGTGCCGAAGCCAACACGGCCAAGATGCTCGCCTCCGAAGCCGCTTGGGCTGCCGCCGAAGCCTGCATGCAAACCCACGGCGGCTTCGCCTTCGCGACCGAGTACGGCATCGAACGCAAATGGCGCGAATGCCGCCTCTACCAGATCGCGCCGATCTCCACGAACATGATCCTGGCCTACATCGGCCAGCACGTGCTGGGGATGCCGCGGTCTTATTGAGCAGGTGACGGCGCGGCCGTCGGGCCGAAGGGGTCCGACAGCCGTACGCCGCGCCGTCAATCCCGGCACCGCGCCCCGGCTTCGTCTGATCGTTGCGTCGTTTCGCAGCCGAACGGACCTGCCGGTTGCACACACGAGTTATGCCCCCCGGCCCCGGCGGCGCACAAACCCGCTTGCCGGCAGCCGGTCCGTATGAATAGCATCGCTGCGGCGGCACGCGAAACCAAACAACACGCTGCCATAGGGCAAGGAAACGTCACTGGATGAGTGGCACGGTCGCGCCGAGCGGCTTCCTGGGCATTACAGGACGCCAGTGGCTCGTGTTGTTGATGGTGCAGCTGTCGAACATGCTTTTCGGCATGACGATTACGCTGGCCAATCTCGTTCTGCCGCAGATGCGGGGCGCCTTGTCGGCGACCCAGGACGAGATCTCGTGGGTGATCACTCTCAACCTCGTTGCCACGGCTGTGGCCACGCCCCTGACGGGGTGGGTTGCAAGCCGTGTCGGCTGGCGCAACATCATGTTCTACACGGTGCTGGGCTTCACCGTGTCCTCATTCCTGTGCGGGATCGCAACCAGCCTCGACACATTGATCATCGCACGCATCGGCCAGGGCATCTTCGGCGCGCCGATCATGCCGATGGGCCAGGCCATCATTCTGGCAACCTTTCCGCCCCATCTCCAGCCCTTCGCCCTGGTCATGTGGGGCGTCGGCGCGGTCTTCGGCCCCGTTCTCGGCCCCATCCTCGGCGCCATCGCCACGGAGGCTTTCAACTGGCGCGCGGCCTTCTTCATGATCGTGCCCCCGGGCATCGTCACGATGGTGTGCATCTGGTTCGCACTGTCGCAATACACGACCGGTGAAAAGGTCCGCTTCGACTGGACCGGCTTCCTGGCGCTGTCGACCGCGATCATCGCCGCCCAGCTGATCTTCGATCGCGGCCACAAACTCGACTGGTTCGAATCGAGCGAGATCATTGCCCTCACTTTCATCGGCTGCCTCGCGTTGTGGATATTCGCCGTCCATTGCATGACCGCCGAAAAACCGTTTCTCAACCCGCGCATCCTCATGAACCGGAATTTTTCGGTCGGCATCACCATCGCCTTCGTCATGGGGATGCTGAGCTTCACCGCGATCGTCTTGCTGCCGGGCCTCCTGCACGATCTGCGCGGTTACCCCGACACCGTGATCGGGACGCTCATTGCAGCCCGCGGCCTCGGCAACTGGATGGCATTCTTCTTCATTGCAAAGTTGACCGCGGTGGCGCCTCGTTTTGCCATCAGCGCCGGCCTCGCCATTCAGGCGATCGCCGGATTTTGGATGGCGCAGGTGGACATCAATGTAACCGAAGCAGACGTGTTCTGGACCAATTTCCTGCTTGGCCTCGGCCAGAGCGTCACGTTCACGCCGATGACGGTGCTGGCGTTCTCGACGCTGCCGAAGGACCAGATCACCGAAGGCTCCGCCATGTTCACGATGATGCGGAACTTCGGCGCCAGCCTTTTCATATCGCTGTCCGTCCTGGTCCTCATTCGCTCGACCAGCATCGGCTATTCCGAAATGAGCCAGTTCGTCACGCAGTTCCGTTTCGGGCTGGATGTCTGGAGCCCGGACACACCAAGCGGCCTGCTCCGCCTCTCCGGCGAGATCCAGCGGCAGGCCGCAATGCTCGGCTACATCAATGCATTCTTGATGTCCGGTATCGTCGCCGCCGCCGCCGTGCCGCTGGCGTTCTTCATGCAGCGCGCAAAGGCGCATTAAACCGGCACGCCCCCCTCACCCGAAATCCGCATCCGGTGAAATGGAGCGGTTCACGCCTGCCCCAAATCCAGCCCCCGAACTGACGGTCCGCAAGGCAGCCGCCCTCTGCGAACACGGTCTCGACTGCAGCGCCGAAGCCAACATCACCAACACGCCCCCCCTATCATCCTCGGCCTTGTGCCACTGCTGTCCGGTTTAACTCCATCGCTTTAGGCGTAGACCGCGCTTTTCCCCCCCCCATCCCGTCATGGCCGCCAGGCGGCCATGGCGGCGTGGGGGTGGCTAATGAAATGGAAAAACAAACGAGCCGACGCCGGTCGGGATTTCGCGTCTCGACCACCATCGATCATGAAATCGAGAGGCCCAATCAGGCTGTTGCACCGTTTCGCGCAAAGCTGAACCGGACAGCAGTGGCCTTGTGCCGAGGACCCATCTATCGGCAGGGACGGGCGCATTTTCTGAACACATACTTGCCACGCGCCAGCCGGCCCTCGCGCCTCGTCCTGGAATGAAATCGATCGTCGGCACCAGCCCGAGGATCACAATCACGCGCCCCCGCCCGAAATCCCGGCGCCCGCGCCCCTGACGCCGACGCTCACTTGCCCCCCTCGCCTGCGAATATGGTAATTTGGCAACGATTGATCGCTTGGCGCCGGCCATACCCCGCATCACACTTGTCAATTGCCGCTCATGGCGACTGATTACCGGCTCGACACGATCCGGCAAGAACCACGCGTAGTGGGTATGAGTGAAGGCACGCGCCAATCATGGCAATGAGTTATCGCCCCGATATCGATGGCTTGCGCGCCGTCGCGGTGCTTCCCGTCGTGCTCTATCATGCAGGCGTTTACGGACCCTCGGGCGGATATGTCGGCGTCGACGTCTTCTTCGTTATTTCAGGCTTCCTGATCACGTCGATCGTCGCGGGCGAAATCGCCCAGGGCAGGTTTTCCCTTGTCAACTTCTACGAGCGGCGAGCCCGGCGCATCCTACCGGCACTGGTTGCAGTCATCGTCGCCACATTCATGGCCAGCTGGTTCATCCTTCTGCCGAAAGAATTACAGGACCTCGGCGCGTCCGCCCTTGCCGCGGCCCTGTTTGTGTCAAATATCTACTTCGCCTTGACGCTCGACTACTTTGCCCGCGCCGCGGAGTTCGCCCCTCTGTTGCACACATGGTCGCTCGCGGTAGAGGAGCAATTCTACCTGTTCTTCCCGCCGCTCTTGATGCTGCTTTTCGCATGGCGGGGCCGGCACGCTGCGCTGTGGACGGTCGCAATCCTGTCGCTTGTGTCCCTGGCGGCAGCCCAGGCGGCGTTGCCCTTCAAGCCCGATTGGGTCTTCTACCTGATCCTGTCGCGCGCATGGGAACTCGGCGTCGGCGCGGCGCTCGCTCTCGCCGCCCTATCAGCGCCACGCAGCCGTATCATTCGCGAAGTGCTCGGTGCATTGGGACTGGCAGCGATCCTGCTTCCCGTCTTCCTCTACGACACATCCACCCCGTTTCCCGGGCTGGCCGCAGCCCCGCCCGTTCTCGGCGCCGCGCTATTGATCCATGTCGGTGCGCACGGCGGCGGCAGCGCCGCAACGACCCTCCTGTCGCACCGCGGCTTGGTCTGGTTCGGCTTGATCTCCTATTCACTCTACCTTTGGCATTGGCCGATCCTGGCCCTTTTGCGCAACGCGCTCGACACCGTCGTCCTGCCCCCGTCAGCAGGCCTTGCCGCAGTGGCACTGGCCATCGCATTGAGTTGGCTGTCCTGGCGTTATGTCGAACGTCCGTTTCGCGCGCGCTCCACCACGGGACGGCAACGCCAGAGAATTCTCGGCGCTGCCACGGCGTCGCTCCTCGCCATGGCACTCGTTGGCGGCATTCTGTACGTCTCCGCGGGCATGCCTCACCGTCTTCCCCCGGCGGCAATTGCGATCGCCGCCGCCGCACAGGATCGCTCTCCACGCCATGTCGAATGCTTCGGCCCCTTTCCTGAAGACGGCCCCTGCACGATTGGCGCCTCGCCCGCCGGTGACAACAGAAGGGATTTCCTTTTCTGGGGCGACAGTCATGCAGAGGCTTTCCTGCCCGGCGTTGACCGTGCTGCCGCACAAGCAGGCCGCACGGGGCTCTTTGCCGCCCAACCGGCCTGTCCGCCCATCCGCGAAATGCGCCGCATACCCGAGCTTCGCCCCTGCACCGCCTTCAACGAGAGCGTCTGGGCGCTGATCGAGTCCCGCCAGGACCTGCCCCTCATCATCCTCGCGGCGCGCTGGCCTTTATCGGTCGAGGGAACACGCTATTCGGTAGAAGGGGGCGGAACGGTTCGTCTCCAATGGGCAGGCCCACCGCACAAACATCCCCCTCAAAGCGACAATGCAACCATTTTTGAAGCGGGTCTTCGACTGACGCTCGCACGGTTGCGCGCAATGGGGCGCACGGTTGTGTTGCTCGGCCCCGTGCCCGAGTTTGACTGGGACATTCCTTCAGTGGCCTCGAGAGCCTCTTTTATTGGCCGGCAGGCACCGAAGCTTCTCGATGCGAAAAAGGCCGCAGCCCGCACCGCCCGGACAGAGGACATCCTTCGCCGCATCGCCGACAGTGAACAGGACGTGCGCTACATTCCGCTCTCCGACCTGTTCTGCGACGACCACGTTTGCCGTTCCGTCGGCCCAGACGGGCTGCCCTACTACCGCGATGACGACCACCTCACCCGACAGGCCGCGGAAGACCTGCTGCCGCCACGCCTGGCCGAGATCTGGTAGCTCTTAGGCCGCCCGCGCCCTGACACCCACGCCGCTGCAAGCCGTGCGCCGGCCACCTCCACCAAACCTTATCCCCGCTCCCACGCCCCGCCGCATACTCCATCACAGCCCCGCGCCAACCGGCAGTCGCACGAGCTGGGTGCGCCGCGCGGGGAGATGCCTGGCTGGCAAGAGCGGTACCCATCAGCTGGAGCGATAGTGCCGATCCCGCCGCGCAGTCTCACCGGACCACGCGGCACGGGCGACGTGGATGGGTCGCCTCATGGGTCGGACATACTGGCCATGCGTCGGGACGGTGCGGTGTCGCAGCATCCCCAGAAGCAAACGTGGACGCGACCCGCACCGTCCCCGCCTCCGATGCCATTCCACACGCGCCATAAGTTGCATATCAAAATAAACAACGGGTTGTCCGGGGGGTGTCCCGGCGCCTGCCCCGGACGCGATCCGGGGGCGGGCGCGGCCAAGGCGAAGCCGGTCACAAGCAACGCAGCCCGCACGCGAAGCGTCCCAATACCTCACATCAGGCTCATGAACATCCCAGTCCCCCGCTGCGCATCTCCCCGGAACCCGCTATGATCGTCCAAGACGCCGCTCCCACTTGCGGAGCACAAAACATCGACACCCAATCGGTGTCATCCCGGACGAAGCGCAGCGCAGATCCGGGACCCAGGGTGAGGCACTTCCGCGCCTCGCCCAGACGCCCTGGGTCCCGGCTCTCCCTCTGGTCGGCCGGTATGACACGCGTGATGCTGCCCCGGAGCACTCCCATGTCTGATCTGCCAAAGTCCGTCGAAATCCACGAAGAAGGCCCCCGCGAAGGCTTCCAGATCGAACCCGGCCCGATTGCGACGGCCGACAAGATCCGTCTCATCGAGGCGCTGGCCGAAACCGGCCTCTCCCACATCCAGGCGTGCTCCTTCGTCAATCCGAAACTCGTCCCCGGCTGGGCCGACGCCGACGATGTCATCGCAGGTTTGAAAACCAGACCCGGCGTCCACTACACCGCGCTCTGGTTCAACGCCCGCGGCCTCGAACGCGCGCTTGCCTTCAAGGACAAGCTCACCATCTCCGGCTCGATCTCGCTCGCAGCCTCCGATGCGTTCTCCCAGAAAAACCTCAACCGCTCCCACGCCGACAACGTTGCCGCCATGCGCAAGCAGACCGAGGTACACCAGTCCCACGGCGTCGCCGTCAACCGCATCTCGGTGATGGCGGCCTTTGGCTGCAACTTCCAAGGTGATGTTCCAGTCGAGACCGTCCTTAAATGCGCCGAAGACGGGTTCCAGATCGCAGCCGACCACGGTGAAACCATCACAGTGATCTCGCTCGCCGACACCATGGGCTGGGCCGTGCCACCGCGCATCGAAAAGGTCGTCGGCGCCGTGCGCGAACGCTGGCCCGATGTCACCATCGCCCTCCACCTGCACGACACCCGCGGCATTGCCGTCGCCAATGCCCACACCGCGCTCAAGATGGGCGTCGCCCGCTTCGACACCACCGTCGGCGGCCTCGGCGGCTGCCCGTTCGCAGCCCACAAGGGGGCGGCCGGCAACATCTGCACCGAGGAACTCGTGCTGTCTGTGCGAGGAAATGGGCATCTCCACCGGCGTCGACCTCGACACGCTGATCGAGGTCGGCCGCATGGCCGAGACGATGGTCGGCCACGTCCTCCCGAGCGAACTCGTCCACGCCGGCTCCCTCAACGCCTTCCGCACCGCAATCGCGTAGGCCCACGCGCGCCCGGAGCCAACCCCGGAGCCAGCCCCGGAGCCAGACATGTCCCGCATCAACGAAGGCCTCAACACCTGGCAGTTCGCCTCGAACCACAACCGCATGATCGACCTCCAGTGCGCCACCACCGCCCCCGCGAGCGACACGGTCGAACTCGCCTATTTCGGCTCATCGGCGTTTCGCATCACGACGCCTGCGGGCCTCACTATCCTGATCGACCCCTGGCGCAATTTCCCCCACGGCAAGTGGGACTGGTACTTCGCCGACATGCCACGGACCGCCGTCGACATCGGCATCTCGACCCACGCCCACTTCGACCACGACGCCCTCCACCTGCTCGATGCCAGCGTCCTCCTCGACCGCCTGATCGGCACCTATGAATTCGCAGACGTCAAAATCACCGGCATCGCCGACAAGCACGCAACCGATTTCTCCGAAGCCGTCTACGACGCCGGCAAGCTGATCGAAACGTTTTCGGACGCAAAGATCATGCCCCCCGACAACGACCGTTCCTGGGACAACTGCCTTATCCTCGTCGAAACCGCCGGTGTTAGAATTCTCCACTGGGGCGACAACCGCCCCGATCCACCGCCCGAGGTCTGGGACGCCATCGGCGAAGTCGACATCGTCCTGTTGCCCGCCGACGACAGCCGTCATGTCATGGGCTTCGCTGCAACCCAGTCGATCATCAACCGCCTCGCGCCGCAGGTCGTCGTGCCACATCACTATTACATCTGGGACGTCGTCCAGCGCCAAAGCACCCTGCAGCCTTGCGAAGACTGGCTCTCAACTCAATCAAACGTCCATCGCCTCGACAGCGCAGCGACGACCTATACACGCGCAAGCCTCGACGCCCTCGAAAACGCACCTCGCGTCGACTTTTTCGGAGATCACGTCGCCTTTGATAAGACGGCCTGGCACGCCGCAAACCAGGGGTAGGAACTCAGTTGCTCGATACGAGCAACCAAACGCTTTGGCGACCGACAAACACCTATCCATTGTCATCCTCGGGCTTGTCCCACTGCTGTCCGGTTCAGCTTTCCGCGAAACGGCGCAACAGTCTGATTGGGCCTCTCGATTTCATCATCGATGGTGGTCGAGACGCGAAATCCCGACCGGCGTCGGCTCGTTTGTTTTTCCATTTCATTAGCCACCCCCACGCCGTCATGGCCGCGCAGGCGGCCATCCACGCGCGCCTCGGCAAACGAGGCGCTTGCTGTGGAATACATATTCCGCGGCAACGAAATAGTGACCCGACAAACCGCGTGAATGGAAACGCCCGTGGATGGCCGCCTGCGCGGCCATGACGCGTTGGGAAGGGAAAGCGGGGGCTACTCCTAGAGCGTTGGAGTTAGACCGGACAGGCGTGGGACAAGCCCGAGGATGACACCATGAGTGTCAGCAACGCGCTATCCACCCAGTACGGCGCCCTCACGTCGCAAACCGCACCCGCCGCGCCGTCACCGCGAGCCCCGCCAGAACAACCAGCCCCGCCACCAGATACCCCACCAGGATCATCTGGTTGTCAGCATAACTAAGCGCTCCCGCCGACGCCCCGCCTGATGCCGCCATCAGCGATCCCGCAAACAGCAACCGGCCAGTGAAACTCTGCAACGAGAGATATGTCGCCCGGCTCATGTCCGACACCAGCGGCTGGATTCGCGCCAGGATGAAGGCCCGCGCGAACGCATTCGGCACCATCCGAATGAGCAGGAAGACAATGATCGCGGGATGATTGGAAAGCGCCAGCATCGCGATCAGGAACACCTGGATACCGAGCGCGAGCAGGAACAAATTATGAAGCCCCAGCCGCTCCCTGAGCCCCGTCGCGAACCACGTTGCCGCAACCGAAATGAGCATCATCGACGCCGAGACGAGACCACTCACGATGGCAGCCTGCGAGGCAACGCCATTCGCCTCCAACGCCTCCAGAATGAACGGCTGTCCGAACACGAACGGCACATGGGAAAAGACGTACATCGCAACCGCAAGCACGAACAGCCACGCCAGCGTCGGCTGCATCACCGCCGCCCGGATCTCCGCCACCTGCCCCGCGGAGGTGAACGCAGCCTCCGTCTCGATGTGCTCCGGCTCTCGGAACAGCACCACGAAAACCAGCGCGATGAACCCGGCCAGAGCCGTCAACAGAAACGGCAGCGCCGGCTCCCAGGACGCCGCGATGCCGCCAACCACGGCCGACATCGCCAACCCGGTGAAATTGAACCGCCAAGCTTTGAGTTCCTGCGCATCGACTTCATCGGCGCGCCCCTCGCGCGCCAGCGACTCATAAAGAAGCGCACTGTCCGTGCCTGAGTTGAAGGCACTGCCAAACCCCAACATCACCTGAGCGAGAGCAAAGATCAAAAACCCGTCCCCGACCCAGAGCAGAACCGCCCCCGCGACCGACCCCGCCATCCCGAGCAGAAGCGTGATCCGCCGCCCGACCCGGTCCGACAGATACCCCGACGGCACCTCCAGCGCGGTCGTCGCGACATCGTAGATCGCCGCCAGCAGGATCGCCTCTCCCGCCGACAGTTCCTGCTGGAAATAGAGAAACCAGATCGCCTGCCAGAACAGCATGTTCCGGAAGAACTGATACCAGGGATAGAGCCGGATATTACGGGCCAATGCGTGAAAACTTTCGCGTGCTGCACAATCTGATCACCCCGCCCGTGTCATCCCGGGCGAAGCGTAGCGAAGACCCGGGACCCAGGGCAGGAAACTCAAACGATCCCGATTTCCTCTCTGGGTTCCAGCTCTCCCGTTGGTCGTCCGAGATGACGCGCGCGCGCCAGTCTCAGCACCCTCACTCCGTCACCAACCCCGCCTTCTTCTCCGCCGCAAGCCGCGCCGGATCCCGCTCCGCCGGATCACCGATCCCAGCCCCGCCCGGTGTCTTTATCACCAGTCGCTCCTCCGGCGGTACCATCAGAAAGCCTTTGCCCGGCAGCGTTTTGCCGGACTTGAACGCCACCACGCCCGGCGCTCCGTCGCGGCCCCCATCGCGCCCCCGCGCCGGATGGTCGATCCGGTCATAGGCCGCTAACAGCTCGAAAGGTTCCCCGATCCGGCTCTCGATTTCGATATTCTGGCCATGCCCGCCGCGCATACGGCCAGCCCCGCCTGAATCCGGACGATACTCCTTCGTCCAGAAGATGAGTGGCGTAATCTGCTCGGCAATCTCGACCGGCGTCCCCTTCACCCCCGAGGGATACGCCGTCGCCGACAGCCCGTCCGATTGCGGCCGCGCCCCCGTGCCGCCATTCGACGTCACCGTCATCGAGAAGCCATACTGCCCGCCCTCGCCACCTTTGATGCGCCCGCGCACGTTGAGGTTCCAAAGACACGACGTCCCCTCCGCCGGCACCCGCTCCGGCACCGCCTGGCGCAGACACCCGAACACGACATCCGGCAACATCTGCCCGATCACATGACGCGAACAGACCGGCGCCGGTTTCGGCGCATTGAGGATGCACCCCTCCGGCGCCGACACCGTCAGCGGCGCCAGCGATCCCGCATTGTTCGGCACATCACGCCCAACGACGCACGCCAGCCCGAACACCGTATAGGCGGTTGTATAGGAGAGCGGCACATTGATGCCCCGCGCCGCAACCGGGCTCGTCCCGGTATAATCGACATGAATGGCATCATCCGAAATTGTCACCGTCGCGGTCAACTCGATCGGACTGTCATAGCCATCCGTCACCATGGTATTCGACCACGACCCATTCGGCAGCGCCCTGATCTGCTCGCGCACCGTCGCCTCCGAGCGCTCGCAGATATAAGCGGCAAGATCATCGAGATCGTCGAGCCTGAACTCGCTCATCATCTCGGTCAGCCGCTGACATCCGACATCGTTGCACGCCGCCAGCGAATAGGTGTCGCCGACGGTGTCGACCGGCAGCCGCGTATTGGCCCGGATCATCGCGATCAGCGTCTCGTTGACGACGCCCTGATCGATCAGCTTCAGGAACGGGATATAGATCCCCTCCATATGCACATCCGTGCCGTCCGGCCCGAACCCGATGCCGCCGATGTCGATCAGGTGGCTGGTGCACGAAAACAGCGCGACCAGTTTGCCGTTGTGAAAGCACGGCGTCGTGATCACGAAATCATTGAGATGCCCCGTCCCCATCCACGGATCGTTGGTGATGTAGGCATCGCCCTCCTTCATCGTCTCGAGGCCGAAATGGCGGATGAAGTGTTTGACCGACTCCGCCATCGAGTTGACGTGCCCCGGCGTCCCCGTCACCGCCTGCGCCAGCATCCGCCCCTGCGGGTCGAATACGCCGGCGGAAAGATCGCCCGCCTCCCGCACCATCGGCGAAAACGCCGTGCGCAAAAGCGTCTGCCCCTGCTCCTCGACAATCGCGATGAGCCGGTTCCACATGATCTGGCGTTCGATATCGCTCAGCTTGGTATCACTCATTGGTCTCACCCTTTCGCGGTCAGGACGAGTGCCCCGCCATTGTCCACATGCCCCTCGAACCGCGCCGACGCGAATGTCGACGTGCCGTCCTCGACGACAATCGCCGGCCCCGCGAACCGGCTGCCCGGCGCCAGATCATCCCGCGCATATATGCGCGCCCGGACAAGCCCGCCCTCTCCGGCATCGAACACCTCACGCTCCCCGACCGGTGACGCCGTGACGCTCTGCGCTGCCACATCCGAAATCCGCGACCGCGCCTCGCCCGCCTCCGACACACTCACCCGCCAACTCATGATCTCGATCGCGGCATCTGGAATATGACGCGCATAAAGGCGGCCATACTCTGCCTCGAAGGCATCGCGCAGCGCCGCCGCGTCCTCACCCGTCAGCGCACGCGCTGGCAACGCCACCTCGATCTCGTGCCCCTGGCCCTGATAGCGCATGAAAGCGCCACGTGTTTCCTCAAGGTGATCGGCTTTGGCCGACCGGGCCCGCGCCGTCGCCTCCGCGCTCATCTCATCAAGCAGCTCATTGATGATCCCGAGATCAAACTGGTCGAGCCGCATATACCGCGAGCGCACCAGTTCATACGCAGCCGGCGCCTTCAAAAAACCGATCGCCGACCCCACCCCGGCGCCTGCCGGCACCACGATCCGGCGGATCCCGAGTTTCTCCGCCAGCCGCGCCGCATGCAGCGGCGCCGCCCCCCCGAACGCGATCAGCGTCCGCTCCGAAATCGCAACCCCACGCTCGACCGCATGGACGCGCGCCGCATTCGACATATTCTCATCAACGATCTCCGCGACCCCGTAAGCCGCCTTGAGCGCATCCATGCTCATCTTCCCGCCGATATGCGCCTCGAGCGCCGCCGCCGCTTTATCCGGATAAAGCGCGATCTTGCCACCGGCGAACCGCTCCGGATCGATCTTGCCGAGCACCACGTCACCATCCGTCACCGTCGGCCGCTCGCCGCCAAGCCCGTAGCACGCGGGTCCCGGCTGCGCGCCTGCGCTCTCCGGCCCGACCTGAATGCGCCCAAGCGCGTCGACCTGCGCCAGCGACCCGCCCCCAGCGCCGATCTCGACCATTTCGATCACGGGGATTCGAAGCGGCAACCCGCTGCCCTTCATGAACCGCGCACTGCGATCGACCTCGAACGCCCGCCCCTTCAGCGGCTCACCATCCTCAATGAGGCAGATTTTCGCTGTCGTCCCGCCCATGTCGAACGACAGAATTCGGTTCTCGCCCCGCTCGGCGGCAATGTGAGCCGCCAGGATCGCCCCGCCCGCCGGCCCGGACTCGACAAGACGAACCGGAAACCGCCGCGCGGTCTCAAGGCTCGCCAGCGAACCGCCGGACGTCATCAAATGGATATCATTCGTGAAGCCTGCTGCCACAAAGGCTGCCGCCAGCCGCTCAAGATAACCCGCCATCAGCGGCTGCACATAAGCGTTGGCGACCGCCGTCGACGTGCGCTCGTATTCCCGCGCTTCGGGACACACCTCACTCGACAGCGTCACCCACATGTCGGGTGCCACCTCGCTTATGATCTCCCCGGCCCGGCGCTCGTGAACCGGATCGACATACGCGTGCAGGAACGCCACCGCGACCGCCGTAACACCCTCGTCCGCCAGCGTCCGGGCAGCCTGCCGAACAGCCTCTTCATCGAGCGCGAGCCGCACTCGTCCCTCGACATCGAGCCGCTCCGGCACCGTCAGCCGAAGATGCCGCGGCACCAGCGGCTCGCGCTTTTCGATGAATACATCATACTGATCATACCGGCTCTCATCCGCGATCGCGATCACGTCGCGAAATCCCTCCGTCGCAATCAGCCCCGTCTTCGCCCCTTTCCGCTCGATGATCGCGTTGGTCGCAAGCGTTGTCCCGTGCAGGAACACATCAATGTCGCCGAACGCGAGACCGGCCGCTGCCAGCACCTCGCCCGCGCCCTCGACCACCGCACGCTCGGGCGCCTCCGGGGTCGTGAGCACCTTGAGCGTCTCGAGCCGCCCCCCGGCCTCG
Source organism: uncultured Alphaproteobacteria bacterium (assembly GCA_963696075.1). Lineage (GTDB taxonomy): Bacteria > Pseudomonadota > Alphaproteobacteria > Rhizobiales > Hyphomicrobiaceae > CAJQQK01. Next base: position 69,300 of record CAVOJD010000026.1, read on the forward strand.
AGAACAATGTCAGTAAACGTACCGCCGATATCGGCGGCCAGCCGGACCCGGCCTTCCTGTCGCGCCATGCGCTTCAATCCTCGATCGTGGAAAATTCATGTTCTGGCGAATATGCTAAGCGCCCCCACCAAGATCCGGCAAGCACACTTGGCGACGTTCCCCGCGAACATCACGCCACGGGTGAATTGCAAGCTGGCCCCACCTCGTCCATCATCTCCGAGCGATCCAGCCAACTGACCCACGAGGTTCTCCCATGATCATTGCAGTCGTCTCGATCCCCTGGAAGAACGGCGAACGCCCGGACTCCAAAACCTGGCAGGATCAGGCCCTCACCGCCGCCGACAGCATTTACCGCGACGTCAAGGGTCTCCTGCGCAAGGACTTCATTTCGGGCGAAGAGGCCGGTGGCGGCATCTACCTGTTCGACAGCCGCGAAAACGCGCTTGCCTGGTTCAACGACGGCTGGGCCGACTGGATGACGGAACGCTTCGGCGTCCGCCCGACCCTCACCCTTTACGATCACGTCCTCGCTCTCGACAATTCAGCAGGTGAAATCCAGGTCCGCGGCAAACGCGTCGATCCTGCGAAAACCGACGCCGCCGAATAACAATCAACATCTTCCGAGCTCCATTCAAAGGACTGAACGCCCATGAGCCGTTACGATCTCATCATCCGCGGCGGCACCGTCGCCACCGCAACCGATACCTTTGACGCCGACGTCGCCGTCAAGGATGGCAAAGTCGCAGCCATCGGCCTCGGCCTCGAGGGCGCTGCCCGAGACGTCGACGCAAGCGGGCGATACGTTCTGCCGGGCGGCGTCGACACCCACGCCCACATCGAGCAGATCGCCTCGAACGGCCTGATGAACGCCGACACCTTCGAAACCGCAACGCGCTCGGCAGCCTTCGGCGGCACCACATCCGTCATCTGCTTTGCCTGCCAGCACCGCGGCGACAGCATGACGGCCGTCTACGAGGACTACGCCGCCCGCGCGAAACGCGGCGCCATGATCGACTACGCCTTCCACCTGCTCCTGACCGACCCGACGCCGCAGGTCCTCAACGAGGAACTTCCCCCCCTCGTCGCCAAGGGTAATGCCTCGATCAAGGTGTTCATGACCTACGACCTCATGAACGTCGGTGACGAAGCCCTCCTCGACATCCTCGTCAAGGCCCGTGAACTCGGCACCCTCGTCGCCGTCCACGCCGAAAACAACGGCATGATCTCCTGGCTCGGCAAACGTCTCGTCGAACGCGGCTACACGGATGCCAAATATCACGCCGTCTCCCACCCGCGCGGCTCCGAGCCCGAAGCCTTCCACCGCCTGATCGCCTTCTCGGAATTCATCGACCAGCCCGTCATCATCTACCACGTCGCAACCGCCGAAGGCGCAGCCGTCATCCGCGAAGCCCGTGGCCGCGGCGTCAAGATCTTCGGCGAAACCTGCACCCAATACCTGTTCCTGACCGCCGACGATCTCGACAAACCTGACGGCCAGGGCGCCAAGTGGGTGTGCAGCCCCCCGCTCCGGACCGAAGCCGACCAGGAAGCGCTGTGGCACGCACTCGCCATGGGCGACCTCCAGCTCGTCTCCTCCGACCACGCCCCCTATACGCTCGATGAGAAAGGCAAATACGTCGACGGCCCCAACCCAAGCTTCAAGAAGACTGCCAACGGCATGCCCGGCCTCGAGACCCGCCTGCCGATGCTGTTCGATGCAATGGTCTCAAAGGGCCGCTACGGCATCAACAAGTTCGTCGCCTGGACCGCCACCGAGCCCGCCCGCATGTATGGCCTCGGCGATCGCAAAGGCACGCTTGCCATCGGCGCCGACGCCGACATCGCCATCTGGGATCCGAACAAGCAGGTCACGCTCTCGGACGACCTCGTCCACGACAACACCGGCTACACACCGTTTGCGGGCCGCACCGTGACCGGCTGGCCAACCACGGTCCTGCGCCGCGGCGACGTGATCATCGACAACGGCGAATGCACAGCCGAACCGGGCTCCGGCGCCTTCCTCGCGCGCAAAGGCGGCGAAGCCGCCAAACCGACCGGTAAACTCTCACCGGAATTCGACCCAGAACGCAATTTCGGCGCGAAGCTCTATTGAGCGCGCCCCCAAGTCGGAGTGTTATCCATGACCCCGGTCACCCGGACGGCGGCAGGCGCGCTTTTCGCCCTTGCCGCCGCAGCAACCCTCACCCCCGCGACGGCTGAGACAAAGCGCAATCCCCTGCGCATCGACGTCCCCGACCAGCCGCGCCTGCGCAACACCACCCAGCCGGTGCTCTACAAATGCTCAGGCCCGGACGACTGCCAGAAGCAGGCCGCCGACTTCTGCAAGACGTTCAACTACCCGAACGGGAAAATCCTCTTTCGCGATCTGCCAAGCGCACCCCGCCCGTTCCCGATCTACAGCGTCATCTGCTTCGACTGATCCTGCGAGGCCGCACGGACGGATCACCCTAAACGTTGATCAATCGCACGGCCCGTTTTCCCCTCCAGCCGCCGAAGCAGCCGGTCGAGTTCTGCAACGTCATCGGCAGACAGCTTCGGCCCGGGCCGACGCACTGCCGCACTCGCAATCGCCCCGCGCCGCCTGAGCGTCTCTTTCCGAAGCGCCAGTCCGATACCGACCTGAAACTCGTGTCGCATCACGGGCAGGTAGAGATCATAAAGATCCTCCGCCGCCTCAGCCTCTCCGGTCTGAAACAACCGGTCCATCTCGACGAGCATGTCGACGAAGGCAAACCCGGTCATCGTCCCGTCCGCGCCTCTGAGATATTCCTGCGGCAGATGCATCCCCCCGTTGCCGGCAAAGATCGCAATCCGCCGGTGCGCCGCCCCATCCGAGGCTGCCCGGATCGCAGTAAGTTTGCCAAGCCCCGGCCATTCCTCGTGCTTGAACATCACCAGCGTCTCGAACCGGTCGATCATCGCAACCACCGCATCGGCTGAATAGAACGTGCCGGTCAGTTGCGGATAATCCTGCAGGCAGAACGGAACATCTGGCCCCAGCGCCTCGGCGACACCCGCCATGTAGTTGATCACCGCACCATCGGTCCTGAGCCCCGCTGGCGGCTGCACCATCACGCCGGCGGCCCCCGCTGCCATCACGTCATGGGCAAGGCGCCGCATCGGATCGAGCCCGCCACCGGAAACACCGACGATAATCGGAACCTGCCCGCCAACGGCCCTGATGTAACTCTGCGCAACCTCACCCGCCTCCGCCTGCGTCAGCTTTGCAGCCTCCCCCATGACGCCCAGGATCGTCATGCCGGTAACCCCACACTCCAGATAGAACCGCGTCAGGCTCCCGATGCTATCGTGGTCGACGGACCCATCCTCGGCAAACGGCGTCGCCGCGATCACATAGACCCCCTTGGCGCCCGCTGTCAGTTTCGCTGTCATCTCTTCGGCCTCCCAGCCCGGCTCAATAAACGGCTCTCGATCTAGGCTTCAACCTGAACGCTCACGCCGCCAAGCCCCGCAATCGTCCCCCGGACCTCGACGCCCTTCTCGATCCAGTGCAACCCTGACAACGATCCGGTCGTCACATACTGGCCGGGCTGGAGACCACCGCAATGATCCCCAATGGCACCGACCAGCCCAACCAAGGCTTCAAACGCGGTCCCGCCGGGCACCTGCCCCGCGGTCGTCCCCACCTGTCGGCCATCAACGGTGAAGGTGATCTCAGGTGCCGCGATATCGATCGCCGACCAGTCGCGGATCGCCTCGCCCACCACCAGCCCGAACCCGGACTGGTTGTCAGCCATCTTCAGCAGCGCCGGCGCGCCCTCCAGATCGGCAAGTCGCGTATCCACCATTTCGATCACCGGAACCGCCGACACAACCGCCCTGAGCGCATCCTCGAAATTCGGAGCACCCAGCGCCGGCAACGGGCCATCGATCCGGAAAGCAATCTCCAGCTCGATGCCGACCCGGCGCATCTCATCGCCCGTATAGCGGGCCGGCGACGGGCGGATGTTTGCCGCCGGGATCGGGGCGAGGACGACTTGTTCGCCCGGCGCGGTATTCGACGTCTTATATCCCCCGACAGGTCCGATCTCGGCCATCACCAGCCGTTGGACTGCAAACGCATCTGTGAAGTTCTGCGGCAATTTCTGCGGCTCCGGGCCGATCGCCGCGCCGCCCAGCAGCGCCCCACCCCGGTGGGCTGCAACCAGTCCAGCGGCCAGTGTCTGCGCGTCGAATGTCTCGCTCATGATCGAACGTCCTTGAATGTTCAGCCGGTTCTCACTGTTACGGTTAAGCAATTCGAAATGACAGCCTGCGATCCTCTCCCATCACCCTTGTGTTGAGTGCCCTTGCGTACTCCATAGCGATGGACGATCTGGAATGTCTCGCCCGCGCAGTAACAGTCTAAGCGTTGTATCTCCGCTGAACTGGCTCTCAGCCCACCTGCCCCTCGTCATCCTGGCCGGCTTGACGCTCAATGGGCTCGCCGTCGTCGTGGCTGGCGCGCTCAAGAGTGCGGCCGGCCCCTCGATGCTGTTCGGCCTTAGTCCCTTTCAACTCGTCACCGTCCTTGCAGCCGTCGCCTTGGTGGCGCGCGGCAAGACAAGCCTGCCACGTAATGCCTGGCTCGAGGCGCCGGTGGTCTTCCTCGCCCTCATCCCAAGCAGCACCGTCGCCTGGGGCGCACTCATGATATACGCCGGCTTCCTTGTTTGGAAAACGCGCGGCGAGCAACGCATCGGCGCAGCACTTTTCGCCGGTCTTGCTGCCACCAGCCTATGGTCCGCCGTCGGCATGTCCTGGCTCGCAGGCCCCATCACCAGCTTCGAAGCGCTGATGGTTGCGAATTTTCTCTCATTCGCAGTCCCCGACGTCGACTGGTCCGGCAATGTCGTCGGCCCCGAAGGTGGTTTCCGCCTGATCCTTCTGCCAGCCTGCGCCTCCGCCGACATGGTCCCCAAAGCCCTGGTCGCACTTGCAGCCCTCGTTGCTTTCTTCGATGGGACTTACGACCGTCGCTTTATAAACCTGGCTGCAGTCACCGCCCTTCTGCTCGTCATCGGCAATTGGATCCGTCTCGCGGCCATGGCGGTCTCATATGAACATTACGAACTGATCCACGGTCCGCTCGGCGCCAATATCTTCGATCTCTATCAGACCGCACTGATTGTCGCCGCCGCCTACATGTTGATCGGTGAAGCAGAAAGGCCGCGCCATGCGTGACGGGTTCCATCTGTTTGCCTCAAGCGCCGCGATCTTCGTGCTCGGCCTGGGCCTCGCCCTCAAGGCCGAACGCTATGGCCCCGCCAAGGCGCCAGACTTCGGGGTGTTCGAAACCCTCATCGAAGCGCGCCTCCATGCCGATGGCTGGCAGCCCGCCACAGCCTTACCCTCTGTCACCGACGCGGCTTACAAAACCCTCTCCTTTCGCCACACAACCTGTCCCCAGCAATTGAATGTTCTGATCCTGGGCCACACCCCGGACCTCGTGCCTCTCGTGCGCACCCGCTACGCAAGCGAACTGGCACTGATCCAGAACGGGCGGCGCGTCGAGACTTTCGACACTCGCGGCCTCCAGTTTGAGAACCTTTGGAACGCTCTTGCCCGCAGCCTGCATCTCACCACGGCTCCGGCTCCGCCCCTGATCGCCCAGACGCCGACGCCGGACGCCCTCGCCCAAGCCTGCCCCCAGACGCCTCTGCCCCCGGCAGTGGAACTTCTGCAGGAACATAACACGCTGTAATAATTGAATTTTTCAAAAGATCAAAGAAACGTTGCAATCGAATCCTTCGATTTAACAGGTCCGAAAGCCAAAAGACTTAGAACATTTACAAGAAACCGAGACCTCAAACATGATCGATGCCATGCTCAAAATGTGCAGACACCAATCCGTAATCCTTGCAGGCGTCGTCCTGATCACAGCCTTGCTGCCTGAGACCGCAATGGCCTTCGGCTTCCCGCCCTTCGGACCGGGCGGCGGCGGCGGTGGTGGTGGCGGCGGCGGTGGTGCCGGTGGGGCTCCTCTGCCGCTTCTCGGTGCGACATTGCTCGGCCAGGCCGGCCTCGCAGCAGGCGGTTATTTGCTCTGGCGCAAACATCGCAACACGCGCCGCTAAGGCGACCCTCGCGCGCGTCCGGACAACCGGCCAAGCCCAAACAGCCAACGAAGCATCGAACCTGTGTGAGCGCCCGGAAACCCGGGCGCTCAAAATTTGTGCGTGACACGCCTGAATTCCGAAGTTGTCTAAAAATTCGGAATTTGCGAGACTGAACTCCCCGACCGGGTTGAACAATAAAGATCAACGACCCGCCGTCTTTTCACGATTGGGAGTTCACAGCCAGAATGACGAACCTTTACCGAGCCGCACGCGCCGGCCTCCTCAGCGCTGTCGGAGCGCTGGTCCTCACAGCCCCCGCCCACGCCATCGACAAAAAAGAACTCAAGGTCGTCGGCACCTGGGGCAACCTGCAACAGTGGAAGGACCACGAAAGCCGCCTCTGGAGCAAAGTCATCCCCGAAGCGTCCGGCGGCAATCTGACGGCCAACGCCAAACCGTATACCGAGTTGGGCCTCAAGGGCTTTGAAGTCATGCGCCTTCTCAAGGTTGGCGCCTACGATGCCGTCCACGGCCTGACGTCTTACACCTCACAAGACTCCCCCGCCCTCGAAGGCCTCGACCTGTCAGGCGTGATCCAGGACATGGACACCTACCAGAAAGCGGCTGAAGCATATCGCGCCGTCATCGCGCGTGAATTGAACGACAAGTACAACGCCAAGCTCCTGATGCTGTACACGTTCCCGAGTCAGCAGATCTGGTGCCGGGCCACTGACGGCAAGAGCCAACTCACCGACCTCAAGAGCAAGAAGATCCGCGCCTATTCGACGACGCAAAGTGACTTCATTGAAGGTCTCGGCGCCAGCGCCGTAACGCTCGCCTTCGCCGAAGTTGTGCCCGCTCTCCAGCGCGGCGTCGCCGACTGCGGTGTCACTGGCACCCTGCCGGCCTATAACGCCAAGTGGTGGCAGGTCGTCACCCATAACGTCCGCGTCCGCCTCGGCTACGCCGCAACCTTCCTCGCCTTCAACAACAAGTCGTGGAACTCGCTTTCCGAAGATACGCGCAAGCTGATCGAGGAGAAGGCGGCTGAAGTCGAGAAAGACATGTGGGAAGCCGTCAAGAAAGAAGACGAGCTTGGCATGCAGTGCAACGCCAAGGGTCCCTGCCCGTTCGGCGACCCGGGCGGCATGACACCAGTCGAACTCAACGATGGTGACAAGGCGCTCCTGAAAACGATCGTAAGCGATTATGTCGTCGCACGCTTCGCCAAGCGCTGCGGATCGGCCTGCGCCAAGGAATGGAACGAGACCATCGGCAAGGTCGCCGGTGCAAAAGCTCCTGAATAAGTAGCTCCCCTCAATGCGGGCCGTTGCCGTCGTGTGAACGGCCCGCTATGCCAGGGGCGGTCGCGCAACCAGACTGATCGCCGGCCCGGAGAACGGCTTCCGGGCTGGCACCTCCCACCAGGGACGCCCCCTCACGCTCCCACTCCACAAGACAGAACGGGACACTCACCTTGCCGTTTCTCGATGCGGTTCACCGCTTTCTCGAACGCCTGTCCCTGTATGCGGTTTGGATCGGCGGCGCTGGCCTTCTGATCTGCGCGATCATGGTCACGATCGACGTTTTCTCGCGCAAGTTCCTCTCCGTCACCATGAGCGGATCGGATGAATACACCGGTTATATGTTCGCAGCGGCAACAACCTGGGCCTATTCCTACGTCGTCCTACACCGCTCCAATGTTCGCATCGATGCCGTCTACAATCTCTTCCCCACATCAGTCCGCGCGGTCGCCGACATCTTCGGACTGATCCTGATGCTGGTCTTCATTTCGGTGCTGGTCATTCAGGCAACAGAGGTCTTCTCCACCTCCTGGCAGCAGAACTCCGTCGCGATTACCGCGCTTGCAACACCGCTCTGGATCCCCCAGCTCGCCTGGTTGATCGGCCTCTATCTCCTCGAATTCACACTCATCTTCGTGATCATTCACGCAACCGTGGCGCTCATCTCAGGTGACGTAATCAAGGTGCAGACCTTGGCCGGCACCATGAGTATCCAGGAAGAAATCCGCGAAGAGACCCGCGGCATGGGCCTCGACGACTGACGAGCATCACGTCGAGGGGCAATGAACTCGCCCCTTGAAAAAGAAACCGACGGCATGCGCCCGACAGAGGAATGAAAACTTGGTTGGCTGGATTCTCCTCGCACTGTTCGCCCTCGTTTTCGCGAGCGTGCCCATCGCCGCCGTTCTTGGCATTCTCGCCCTTGGTCTCGACCAGGCATTCATGGGCACTTTGTGGCGGGCGCTTGGTGAAACGACCTGGACGAACTCAGCCGACTTCGTCCTCGTTGCCATCCCGATGTTCATTCTCCTTGGTGAAATCATCCTGCGCGCCGGCATTGCCAAGCGAATGTATGATGCCGTGGCACAATGGCTCTCCTGGCTCCCCGGCGGCCTCATGCACGCCAACATCGGCTCATGCGCGATCTTCGCCGCATCCTCAGGTTCGAGCGTCGCAACCGCGGCAACCGTTGGCACCGTCGCCTACCCCGAGATCGAAAAGCGCAAGTATAACGAACGCCTGTTCCTTGGCTCGCTCGCGGCTGGCGGCACCCTCGGTATCCTCATCCCGCCGTCGATCAACCTGATCATCTACGGCCTCATCACCGACACCTCCGTGCCGGAACTCTACCTCGCAGGGATCATTCCCGGCTTGATGCTCGCGACGCTATTCATGATCGCCATCATGATTGCATGCTTCGTGCGGCCGAGCTGGGGCGGTGAAAAGATCCCGACCGACTGGAACGCCCGCATCAGATGCCTGCCCGACCTCATTCCGCCCATCCTGCTCTTCGTCGTCATCGTCGGCTCGATCTACGCCGGCATCGCAACCCCGACAGAAGCAGCCTCCGTCGGCGTCGTCGCAGCCCTCATCCTGGCCGCCTGGACCGGCACCCTCACCTTCTCGATGTTGCGTGAAAGCTTCGAGGGAACGATGCGCACTACCGCGATGATCATGCTGATCATCCTGGCTGCTGTGTTCCTGAACTTCATCCTCGGCTTCATCGGCATCACCCAGGCGCTGCTGGGCTTCATCGAACATCTGGGCCTCACACCACTCCAGACGATGATTATTATTGTCTGCATCTATCTCGTGCTCGGCATGTTCATGGAAACGCTGTCGATGCTGCTCACGACCGTGCCGATCATCTTCCCGATTATCGTCCAGCTCGGGTACGATCCCGTCTGGTTCGGCATCCTCGTCACCGTCCTCATGGAAGCCGCCTTGATCACCCCGCCAATCGGCGTCAATCTCTACGTGGTCCAGGGCATCCGCCAGGACGGCGGACGCTTCGAAGACGTCGCCATCGGTGCCGCGCCTTTCGTTTTGATGATGATCGCCTTGATTGCGCTACTGATCGCGTTCCCGGACATCGCGCTCTATCTGCCAACGATGTTCTATCGCTAAGGAAGCAACCAGCGTCGCCAGGAACCGCTCGGTACAACCGCGGAACAAAACGCTGTGCTTCACGCCCCCGAGCGCAAATCCTCGCCAACGGCGGCCAGCGCCGCAGCACGCTCAAGAAGCCGGACGGCGGTGCGATAGGTGGGCACCTCGACAAGGTTCCCATCGAGCATCACACGTCCCTCCCCAGCCGATTGCGCCGCCTCGAACGCCTCCACGATCCGGCGCGCCTCATCGACCTCCCGCGCGCCCGGCGTCAGCTCCTCATTGATGATGCCGGCATGGTGAGCTGCAACAGCACTCTTCGCCTTGTAGCCAAGCCGCCGCGCCGCCCGCGCATCCCGCCGCGCACCATCCCCGTCATCCCAGGTGAACGGATAGTCGACCGCAACGACCCCCGCCCCAATACATTCGACCAGGAACCGCTGCCGGCAATAGGCAAGCTCGAACCCATCGATCCCCCGCTCCGCACCAAGGTCCGCCGCAAGATCCTCCGACGCCATCAGACAGGCCTTGACCCGGCCGCTTGCCTTGATGATTTCGCCAATGTTCAAGAGCCCCCGCGCCGTCTCGATATTCGGCAGGATCTCGGTTGCGCCGCCCGGCAGATGAAACCGCTCTTCCAGCGCTGAAATCGTCATCGCCAGATGCTCGATCTGGTCCGCATCCTCGACCTTGGGCAGCGCGATGATATCGGGTCCACCGGCCATCACCGCTTCGATGTCCGCATGTCCGTCCTGCTCGAGCGGATTGATCCGCACCGCCGCAACCGCACCCGCCGCGCGCCACCCGCCTATCACATCGCCCGAAATCTCCCGCGCCCTCGGCCTGAGTGCCGGCGGCGTGAAATCCTCCAACTCCTGGATCAGCACATCCGCTTCACTCTGAGGCGCAGCCGCCAGCGCCAATTCATCAGCGCCATTGACGAACAACCAGGACCGGCAAAGCGCCGTCGGCCGCCGCCGCGCCGCTTCATCCCCCCCCTCGGGCGAACTCATTGGCCGGTCTCCAACCGGTAGACCTTGGCCGCCGTGTCATGAAACAGCGCCCGACGCTCATCCGCACTCATCGATTTCGTCATCAACTTGAAGGAGTTCCATAAGTTTGTGAAAGAACAGCTCAACTTGTCGACCGGAAAATTGGATTCAAACATGCACCGCTCGACGCCGAATTTCTCGATCGTGAAATCAAAGTACCGCCGCGTCGCATCGGTGAGTTCAGCCGAACTCGGCGCCGTCTCCCGGTCCTCCCAGTGGAACCCGTTGACGTCCATGTTGAGCCCCCCGAGCTTGGCATAGACGTTGGGACATTCGGCCAGTTTCGTCATGCTTTGCGACCAGACCTCGAAGACCTCTTCGCGCCGGCCGGCATACTTTCCAATGCCAAGCGGTCCGCCAAAGTGGTCGAGCACGATCGTGGTATCAGGGAAAGCGCGCGCGAGATCACCAGCCTCGTCAATCTGCTCATGACAGCACCAGACCTCGAACGAGAGATTGCGCGGTGCGAGATGGCGAAAGCCTTGCCGGAAGTCATCTCGCAACATCATGTGTTCTGGCGGATTCGTGCGGTGGTTGCGCACCGCCTCGTCAGCACACCAAAGCGCACCAAGCCGGATACCCCTGAAGCGTCCACCGCCAGCCTCAATTTGGGCATCCAGCACGTCCGCGCTCTGATCCCCAATCTTTAGGTCGACCGTGCCGACGATGCCGGCCGCCACCCGGCACGGGCCATACTGCCCCGACGCACTCATGGCGGCGATGCCATTGACGAACTCAGTCTCGCCCAACGGCCGGAACGCCTCCGGCCCCGATGCCCGAAACATGGCGCCACACTCGATGAAGACGCTGGCAACGATATTATGCCCGCCCGAGATATCATCGAGATATTCATCCAGCAGATAATACGGCTGCGTCGCCCCCGGCCGGCCGCTCCAGAGATGATGATGCGGATCGATGATCGGCAGGTCCGGCTCGAGCGCCGCCTCAACTGCCGTTTCGAGCCAGGCCTGATTGGTTGAATGCGCCACCATGGGGTGTCCCGTCCCTTTAATCTTGTGCCCGAAGTCCGAATTCGCCGGCGCGATGATCGCCAACGTTCATTTTCAGGCTCGCAGCCTCGCCCGGTCTTTGCCATAACACAAGCGCACGCGCCGATCGCATCGGTGATGCATGCCACAGCGCGATGAAATGCGCCCGATTTCCCGGTCCTCGGAGGGATGAGACGATGATTTTTTCATTCGGCGGCGGCGGCAAGGGGCCGCAACTGAGACCCATGGAACGCAGCGACATGGGTGCCGTCCTGCGCATCATCTCCGCCCACGACGAGGATGATTTCGAAGAAGCGCGTGAGGAGTTGCGCGATGACTTCGACGGTATGTTCGTTCTCACCGAAGGCGGCAAGGTCGTCGCCGTCACCGGCGCCCACGTCGACCCGCACAGTGAAGACGTTGTCTGGTTGTCGTGGACCTACGTCGATCCCGCGCGCCAGGGCAACGGCCTCGGGCGCGCCATGTTCGAGCAACTTGCCGAAATGCTGCGCTCCGATGGCATCCGCAAAATATTCATCAACACCAGCGACCACCGCGAAGACGGCCAGGACACCTACGCCGCCGCGCGCGCGTTCTACGAAAAAATGGGAGCGCGGCTCGAAGTCACCCTGCCCGCCTACCACGCCGAGCGCGAAGCCCGCCTCACGTACGGGCTGGATCTCGCTGGCACGCCGCCGCGCAATGACCATCCCGCCGGCGGCGCGCTGAAGTTCGTCGACATCGAGGACCTGCCTGAAGCTGACGGCGCACTCGGCCTCGTCTGGGAAGAAGTCGAAAACGCACCAAACCCCGCCGCCGTTGACGCAGATCTATCTCGCTGGGTCGAGGAGGCCCGCCGCCGCGGTGCCCGCATCCTTTTCGCTGCCGTCCCATCCGATTTGTGCGCAAATCTTAACGAACCCTTTCAGGCCACCGGCTTTACGCATCACGGCCGCCTGATCGATTATTTCGCACCAAACATTCATCAGGAATTAGGATCGCTGCGCTTGCGCTAAAACACAGCACCAAACCGGCCTCAGTTCGAAAAATGCGGCCAATTCCGGCACGATATAAACGGTATCTTCAGCAAATTCCGCTTTCGTTGAGGATGCCGGGTTGAGTTTGCCCCGGCCCCAGCTTTTGCATCTGAACGACAGTCGGACCGGATTTCCTTATGCGCAAGATCGCCACGCTCACCAGCCTCGTTCTCTCCTGCGCCGTACTCACCGCCTGTGGCGGCCCCGCCCCCGGGACCCAGCCCGTCAATCTTTCCGCCGTCATGGAACGTGTCGTTGCGACGGTTGAAAAGTTCGACGCGTATTTGCGTCGCTACGAGTACAAGAGCGTCGATGAAGCGATGTTTCGCCAGTTTGCACAAACGATCCAGGATGACCTCAACAATAAGCCGCGCATCCACTCGAGCTTGATCGCAACCCAGTTCCGCAAGAACGGGGCGATGACCGGCTACGGCGACCTCAACGGCAATGGCCAGGCCGACGACCAGGAACCAAAGCTCTTCACGTTGGAATTCGACCCCGACAACAACCGCATCATTCTCACCTCCGCCGCTTATGGCGAAACGACCGGACACGCCATGTCGGGCAGGCGCGGCTTCTTTGCAGGCGTCTTCATCGGCAGCCTTATGAACAAGCAGAGAACCGCCGGCATCCGCCCCGGTCATTTCAGCAGCCGCAACGTGCCAAACGCCCCGGTCACCGCACCCAAGGTCGCCAAAGCGGCCGCCGACGGCTCCAGTGCCCGCAGCCGCGCCAAATCCGGCGGTGTCCGCGCCGGCAAGTAAACGTCACGTCGATCCATTTCTTATGGACGTGTCCGCCACCCCTGTGGGCGTAGCGCAACGCCAACCCATGCTTGATCCCTGTGCAGATCGAGCTGCTTGTTGTTGACACAATTCCGTCGTCCCTCCATGGCATGAGCTCAATTTTGAGGTTTTGCGCGAGGAAGACGAGACAAATGAAATATATGATATTCGCGCTGATTGGCGCCGCAGCACTCGGCTATTTCTACTTCACGGATGAAAAACCGAAAACGGATCTCACTCAGGTCTTGAACCGCTCCACGATTGCGATGGAGCGTTATGAGAAATACCTCAAGGACAATAAGGTCGAGAAGGCAACCGATCAGCATCTCGAGCAACTGAACGGTTTCATGCAGAAAGTCATGAACGCCGATCCCCGGTTTCATGACGGCCTGATTGCAACCAGCCTCGGCAAGGATGCAAAGATCGCCGGCGTCGATGATGCCAACCAGAACGGCCAGGTCGATACTGACGAGAAAAAGCTGTTCACCCTCGAGATTGATTCCGCCAACAACCGGGTAATTGCCACGGATGAAAGCGGCGCCGGCACCTACCGCGGTTTCTCCGGCAGTGGTTTTCTCGCGGGCATGTTGATCGGCGCCATGCTCAACCGCCAGCGCTCCGCAGGCGTCCAGCCGGGCAGCTTCAACAACCGCAAGTTGACCTCCCCAACCGCCTACAGCCAGGCGCGCAGCCGCGCACGTTCCGGCGGTCTACGCGGCGGCAAGTAAGCCCCGCCCGACAACTGACCGATATCGGGCCGGATGAGCGCAACGCACCTCATCCGGCCCTTTTTTGTGGCGCCACACAGCGCCCCGGTACGGGCGACGGACGATGTCTCAATCCACATGATCTTGCGACAGACACCGAGCGAATCCCACCGACCGGCGCTAGTCTCCCCCAACGCGCCATCAGGAGGCCATCATGACCACCGCCACCGCCGGTGAAACCGACAACAAGTACGACGACGGCGAAAATTACCGCGACCTCTCAGGCACACACGCAATCGTGCTCCTCGCCTCGATCTCCATCGTGGCGCTTTGCGGCATTGTCTATCAGCTCATTATCGGCACGGTCTCAAGCTACCTCCTCGGCAACTCGGTCTACCAATTCTCGATCACCATCGGCTTCTTCATGTTCGCGATGGGGATCGGCTCGTATATCTCTAAATTCGTCGGCGGCAATCTGATCGCCCGCTTCATCCAGGTCGAAGTGGCACTCGCACTGATCGGCGGCATCTGCAGTCTCGCGTTGTTCTTCGCGTTCCCCTACACGCCGTTTCTCTACCAGGTCGTGATGTTCTTCTTCATCCTCACGATCGGCGCACTCGTCGGCCTGGAGATACCGCTGCTCACCCGCATCCTCGCCGACGGCAGCGGCACCCGGCGTTCCATCGCGAACGTCATGTCCCTCGACTATATTGGCGCCCTGGTCGGCTCAGTCGCCTTCCCGCTGATGCTGCTCCCGAGCCTCGGCCTCGTCCGCGCGTCCTTCGCAATCGGGCTCATCAACATCTTCGTTGCCCTGTTGAATGTCATCTATCTGCGCCGGTATCTCACCAGGCCCAACCGGCTGATGGCGCTCGTTCTCGGCGTTCTCCTGCTGCTCACCGTTTTGGTCTTCTTCGCAACACGGCTGACCAGTATGGCGCAGCACAATCTCTACTTCGACCAGGTCATCTGGAAGAAACAGACCCCCTACCAGAACCTCATTGTGACCAATAACTGGCAACGTGGCGATCTACGCTTGTTCATTGATGGCCATATCCAGTTCTCCGAGTCCGACGAGCACCGCTACCACGAAGCCCTCGTCCACCCCGCCATGAGCTATCCCGGCAAGGCTGAACGCATCCTCGTGATGGGCGGCGGCGATGGCCTTGCCGCACGCGAACTCATCAAACATAACGCCGTCAAGGTTATCGACCTCGTCGACATCGACCCCGCGATGACAGACCTTGGCCGCGACTTCCCCCCCCTCGCGAGCCTCAACGAGCAGGCCCTTCGCGACCCCCGCATCACGATCCACAACACGGACGGCTTCAACTTCATCAACCAGCCAGGCCCCCTCTACGATCGCGTCATTCTTGACTTTCCCGACCCCCATAATGAGGCCATCGCGAAACTCTATTCCCTGGAATTCTACACGATGCTGAAAAGGCGGATGAGCCCCGACGCTATCGTCGTCACGCAGAGTTCGTCGCCCTTCTTCTCCCGCCGCACGTTCTGGTCGATCGAGACGACGATGGCCGCCGTCTTCCCCAACACCGTCAGCTTTCACCTATCGATCCCGGCCTTCGGCATCTGGGGCTTCAACCTGGCCACCATGAAACCCGACGCGAAACCGGGCGCCATCAGCGTCCCGACACGTTATCTGACCGACGACGTCTTTCACGCCTCCCGCGTCTTCGGCAAGGACGCCAACCGCCCGCCAGGGCCGAACCCGGTCAACACCATCTTCGAACCCGTGCTCTATCAGCTCTACCTGAAGGATCAGAGCACGCCCATTACCGCGATCAGCCCTGCGACCTGACCAGCGACCATCCCAACGCGTGCCATCAACCATCGCTGATGTGGTGGAGCCAACGCGCGCATCCGGCTAATCTTGCTCCAGACACCTTCCCTCCGACCAGAGAGACCCGCGCCGATGTTGATCAATCTCGACGACCGCCGCATCTATTTCGACTTGATGGGACCTGAAAACGGTCCAGTTGTCTGCTTCACCCATTCCTTGTCATCCGACAGCGGCATGTGGGCGGAACAACTCCCCGAGCTGCTCGCCGCCGGCTACCGTATCCTGCGCCTTGACATGCGCGGCCACGGCGGCAGCGATCCCGTCGACGGCGACTACACGATGGCCGAACTTGCTGGCGACGTCCGTACCTCCCTCGATGCCCTCGCCATCCGCAAGGTTCATTTCATCGGCCTCTCGATCGGCGGCATGATCGGCCAGGCGTTCGCGATCAACCACCCGGACTATGTCGCATCGCTGATGCTGTGTGACACGATGCCGGCAACGCCCGATGGCGCGGAAAACGCCTGGGGCCCCCGTCTCGAAGCAGTCCGCAAGGCCAACTCCGTCGCCCCCCTGGCTGACGGCACCATGGAACGCTGGTTCACGGACGCCTTCAAGCCCCGCAATCCGGCCCGCTGGCAGCAGATCCATGCGACCATTGCCGGCACGACGCCCGCCGGCTATCTCGGCTGCGGTGCCGCCATCCTGAATTTTGATTTCCGCGATGACCTGCCAGCCATCAAGGCCCCCGCCCTCGTGATCTGCGGCGACGACGATCAAGGCACGCCCCCCGCGGGCAACAAGCTGATCGCCGAGAAAATTCCAGGCGGCCGCTACGAGGAAATTGCCGACGCGCGCCATTTCCCGAATGTCGAACATCCCGACATGTTCAACGCCCTCATGATGCCCTGGCTCCAGAGCCACCGTTGAACGGCGCGGACACAGGCCCCTTAATCACCAGCCTCCTGTCCACCGCCGACGAGTTCATCGATGACTTTCGCGAACTGATCGGTATCGACAGGCTTCTGGAACACGGCATCCGCGCCGACCCGGTGCCCTTCAAGGCGTGACAGCTGGTCGTCACCCTCGACAATCAACAGGATTGGAAGCATGGAGATCGCTGGCGTCGTTCGAATGAGAGCGGTCAATCTCAGGCCGTCGACGCGCGACACGCTGTGGTCGACAATGACAAGATCGTAGGCGTTGGTGGACAGCTCGCACATCGCGCCGGCGCCGTTTCCCGCAACGAACACCTCAACCTCCTGGCCCGGCAGTCCGGTCTGATCAAGGACATCGACCGCCTCTCGCCCGCCAGCAACAAGAATTCGAAGGATGAAGCTCTCTTGAGGTTCTTCTGTCACGACCTGCCCTACTTTCCATGTGGCCCGACCCGCACCATCGGTGCGTCGGCGAAGGCAAAATCGGTCCAATCCTCTCTACATTTGCGCAAACTATCCGGTAAAATTGTATCGAATGTCAGCTCTTGTCCTGCCGTCGTTGCCATGACGTTTCGTGCACGCTTCAAAAATTGATCAAATGCTGCGCGAAAGCCCGCCAAATCCGGAACGCTCCAGTAACCCGCCCAGCCAGTCCCGCCTTACGATTGTCCCCCACACCCTCAAATCCGCGGTTGCATCCCGATCGCATCACCAAGGAGACTTGCCCCATGAACGACCCACAAAGCAGCGGCTCATCACAGCCTCCCACCAGCGACACCATTGAAACCCTCCTCAATCGTGTCAGCGTACGCGACTATGAAGACCGCCCCGTCGATGACGTCACCGTCGACGCCGTCCTCAAAGCAGCCTTCCGCGCACCAACCTCCTCCAACATTCAGGCCTACAGCGTCATCGTCGTCCGCGACCCGGCCGTCAGGGAAAAGCTCTATCCGATCACGGGCAACCAGAAGCATGTCCTCACCGCCCCCGTGTTCCTCGCCTTCTGCGCGGATCTCACCCGCATCGAAGAAGCCGCGCGCAGAAACGGACACACCCTCGACAACAACAACTTCGAGGCTGGCCTCGTCGCGAGCGTCGATGCGGCCCTCGTCGGCATGGCCGCCTACGTCTCGGCTGAATCGGTTGGCCTTGCTGGCGTGATGATCGGCGCCGTGCGCAACGACCTCAACGCCACCGCAGAGGCGCTTGCCCTCCCCAACCGCGTCTACTGCCTGTTCGGCATGTGCCTCGGTTGGCCCGGCAAAGTCCCCCCTCAAAAGCCCCGCATGGAATACCCTGCAGTCGTCCACTACGACCACTATGGCAACCAGCCCCAACTGGCCGGCAATCCCTCCACAGCCCTCGACCGCTATGACGCGGATCTGGCCGAGCACTACACCAGCCGCGGCATCAAGACGACGCCGGACTCGTGGACCGCCGATATGGACAAGAAATTCAACGCGCGGCTTCGCGATGAGCTGAAACAACAGCTCAAGCAGCGCGGCTTCGATTTCGCTTGATTTGACGCCAACTGAGGAACTGCCGGGCCTTGGCCTGGCAGTTGCCACCCGGCCTGAAGCCTGACCTCAGGCGCCGAACTCGCGACCGCCGATACGGCAGTCAGCGACAAGCTCCGCCTTGAAGGCAACCCCGTGCCCGGGATCTTCCGGCACCTTCACCTTGCCACCAACCGGCAACCGGGCATCGACGAACAGATCGTCGTTCCAGTCCATGTATTCGATGTAGCTCGCATTCGGGATCGAAGCCAGCACATGCACCATCAATTCATGGAACAGATGCGGCGCGATCCGGATGCCGTAAGTATCAGCCACCGCCGCGATCTTGCGCAGTTCCGTCAAACCGCCACGTTGTGGATCCGGTTGCAGGATCGGCGATGACGGCGTCGCAAAGAACGGCCTCAGGTCATATCGCGTGAAGTGGCTCTCACCACCGACAACACGTGTCTTGAGGTGGCTCGCGACGCGCTGATACCCCTCGAAGTCCTCGCACACCACAGGCTCTTCCAGCCAATAGACATCGTAGTCGTCGAAATACCGCCCGGCCTGGATCGCCGTATCGGCCGTCCATCCCATATTGGCGTCGATCATGATCTCGACCCCATCGCCGACAAATTCGCGCATCGCCTTGACGTTCGCGACATCCTCCCGCCACGGCCGGATATAAGCGCACTGCATCTTGATCGCGGTAAGACCCTGGTCGGTGTAGTGCTTCGCCCGCGCCAGCATCGCTTCCCGGTCAAGGCCGCGCCAAACGCCCGACCCATAGGCCTCGACTTCGCTGCGGCAGTTGCCCCAGAGGCGATGCAGCGGCAGACCGGCGCGCTTGCCAACGATATCCCAAAGCGCGATATCGACGGCTGAGAGCGCCCAGGTCGCAATCCCTCCGCGCCCGAGCCAGTAGGTGCTCTTCCAGAGCGCCTGCCAGATGCCCTCAACCTCAGTGGCATCACGCCCGATGACCTTCGGCGCGATCATCTCCTTGAGACACATCTCGATCGTCTCAAGGCCACCGCTCAAGGGTTGCAGATAGGCAAATCCCGTCAGTCCGCCCTTGGTCTCGATCTCAAGCAGCAGGAACTCACGCGCCGACGGCGGCATGATCCCGTTGTCGGGCGGCGCCTTGGCCCACGGTACGCGAAGCTTGGTCGTGCGAAAAAGCGTGATCGTCGTATCACTCATCGCCAAATCTCCCGCGCCCATGGCACCAGAACACCTACGTTGCCGCCTGCTTGGACTCCTTACCCAGAACCAGGTTGCTGAAGTAAACGAACGCCAGCACGGCTGCCCCGGCAGCATCCGTTATGAAGCCGGCATTCTCTGTCGTCCCAAGCCCAAGCACCACCAACGCCGCGTTGAGGATCGGACCCGGATCCAGGAAGCACAGAGCCGCAAACAGCAACAGACCCCGCGTGACCGTGCCGATCCGTCCGACATAATAGAGCCAGCCCTCGAACGCCGACGCCATCAGCCACACCGCGATGACCGCCGTCGTGACATCATGGACGATCGCGCCCGTTTCCCCCCGCAGAATGAGCGTCGGTGAGAGGACGAACAGGAACGGCAGGATGAAGTTGGTCAACCCCATGCGCATCGCCAGAACGCCCGTCTTGAGCGCGTTCGATCCGGCAATACTCGAGGCAGCAACAGCCGCCAGCGCCACGGGCGGCGTGATGTAGGACAGCATCCCCCAGTAGAGAATGAACAGGTGGCTTGCAACGGGGTCCATACCCGCCCCGATCAGCGCCGGTCCCATCACGATCGCAAGGAAGATGTAACACGCAGAAACCGTCATCCCCATGCCGAGCACGAAGCTCGTGATCGCGCCGAAGACGAGAAGCAGGAACACGTTGCTTCCTGCGAACTGAAGCAGTTCGCGCGAGAACGCGCCGCCAACACCGGTATAAGAGAGCGAACCGACGATCATGCCGATACCGGCCAGGACGCCAACGATATTGGCGACATTCTTGACCGAGTCTTCAACCAGCCCGATGAGCTTCGCCGGCCTGAACGGATTGGTCCGCTGCAGCGCACTCGTGAACAGCAACACAACCGTCGCATAGTACGGCGCATGCGCCTCGATCCCGACCCAGACCAGCAGGTAGATCAACACCACCAGCGAGAACAGGAAGTGCCATCCGGTCTTGAGCGTCTCCCAGAGGTTCGGGATCTCGTCCGCCGGCTGCCCCTGCAGATTGTTCCGCGCTGCATAGTTGTCCGCCTGCAGCAAGAGCGCGAGATAGAACAGCAAGGCCGGCACGATAGCCGCGACCATCACCGTCGAATACGGCACGTTCAAGAACTCGGCCATGATGAAGGCAACCGCCCCCATCACCGGCGGCATCAACGCCCCCCCCGTCGACGCACACGCC
Organism: uncultured Alphaproteobacteria bacterium; assembly: GCA_963696075.1. Taxonomy (GTDB): domain Bacteria; phylum Pseudomonadota; class Alphaproteobacteria; order Rhizobiales; family Hyphomicrobiaceae; genus CAJQQK01. Next base: position 89,991 of record CAVOJD010000026.1, read on the forward strand.
TCAACCGCCCCCGCATAGACCGGTGGATAACCGACCCGCTTCATTGTCGGAATGGTGAGCTGCCCGGTCGTCACCACGTTCGAGATAACGCTGCCAGACAGCGACCCGAAGAAACCGGACGACAGGATCGCGACCTTCGCCGGTCCCCCGCGCGAGCGCCCCATCAGCGCCGTCGCGAACGTCATGAAGAATTCGCCACCGCCCGTGATCACCAGCGCCGAGCCGAAGATCAGGAAGCCGATCAGCAGCCCCGCGACAACCCGCATCGGCACCCCGATGATACTCTCGGTGCCAAGCGTGTGCTGTTTGACAAGCGTGGAGAAATCACTTTCCGGCCCCCACAGGAAAGGCGGCAGAAAACTTCCGATCAGGGGAATATCGAACATCCGCTCCGAGAACAGCGGAAACGCGAAGAAGATGGCGCAGATGCTGAAGAGCACCAACCCGGCAACGCGGCGCACACCCTCGAGCGCCAGAAAACAGAACGCCGCCGAAACGCACGTCACATGGAACAGACTGCCAAACAGGTTCTCCGGGGAATTGATCCATTCAATCCACTCGAAAGGGTTGAAGCCGAACAGCCCGGCGATGCCTCCAACCAAATCACCCAGCAAGTTGGCGTCGTCCGGTGCCCGCGTTTCCCAGCCCTCTTGAACGATCCGCTCCCCGTTCCACGCCAGATAAGCCGCAAGCACGAGGATCAGAACGAAGAAAATCCAGTCGTACCAGGGCACGTAGCTGCGCGCACTGCGATGGCCTGGATAGATCAGATACACCGCCGCCAGAAACAGGCCGGTCAGGAGATAGTAATACGATGTGTCGATCATCAACGCGCCGACAAAAAACTGGAAATTGAACAGCTTGTTGACGTTCAGGAATATGCCGATGGCACCGACCGTGATCGCCAACCATCGAACCGCACCACTGAGACGACTCTTGGCCGCACCAATATCTTCAGCGAGTTGTTCCGGGTTCCCAGATGCAGCAGGCGTCTTGTCGTTCATGACAGGGCTCTCAAATATGGGCCATGCGCACAAGCTGCCTTTCAGCCGCCACGCGCCGTACCTTATTAGGTCAACTAAGAATCCAGATTACTCGGAGCAATTTCCCAACCAGCGTGCGCGATAATCGCTAAGCCTGACAGAACCACCACAACCGACACGCCCACCAACGGTCATCTCGCGAGACGATCCGGATGCTTGCGCACTCTGACCGACTTGCCCGAAAACCCTCCGGGAAGAATGCCAGTCCAATGATTTTGAGTCGGGAGGCCGCGGCGGGTGTCCCGCCGCGGCCAGCTCTACGCTAGGCGTATGACAAACGCGGACAGCTTATTTCAGCTTTTCGTCGCGCGCCTTCTGCCAATAATCAGGCCAGGCCTCCTTGGCGTTGACCTTGTTGCCCTTCGCGCGCTCTTCCGCACGCCATTCATCGAACTTCGCCGTGGTTTCGTCCCACAGTTCGCGCACAGCATTCAGACGCGCCAGACGCTTGTCGTGCCAAGCCTGGGCTTCATCCGTCCAGTAGCCCTTTTCTTTGGCAAACTTGATCGCACCATCATGCCACGGCGCATCAGCCGGCGGCAGGATCGAGCGCTTGGTCTCCCAGTTCTTCGAACTGCCCGTCGTATCCTTGAAGTCGTCATATGAGGCATCGATCGCTTTGACGAGGTTGTAGACCTCTTCTTCGCTCGTCGTCGCATACGTCGTGATCATCGGATAGCGGTAGCCAACGAGCCACGAGGGGTTCTCTTCAGACAGCCCCGCCCCGATCGTCTCCTTGGTCGGCGCAACGAAGCTCATGATGTTCGTCATGGCGTCCCAACCAGCTTTGTTGTCGGGCGGGAATGACGGCCACACGATTCCACGCGGCGAAGCCTCGATCTGGCGCACGTTCGAAGATGTCGTCACCGAGCCGAACGCGTCGAGCTGGTTGGCGAGAACCGCATCCTTCATCGCAGAATAGCTGCCGAACCAAACCGGCTGGATATCCTTGCGGGTCAGACCACCGAACGCGAGATAACCGTCGTTCTTAACGTTGACCGACGGGTTGCCCTTCACGAAGCCGATACGCTTGCCTTTGAGGTCGGCAATCGTCTTCACGCCGATGTCACCAGCCGTCGCAAAGCCGACGGTCGCCGGACGGCCCAGTGCGATCCGAATGTCCTGCGGACCCCACGAGAGATCGGCAAAGTCGAACGTGCCTTCAGCGGCAAAGAACGCTTCGTTGGCAAGGAAGCCATATTTCACCTTGCCGGTCGCCATCGGCAACATACGGCCGATCGACGTGCCGGCCGGCACAATACGAATACGTGTCGGAAAGCGCTTCTGCAGCGCGTTGGCGATACCTGAGGCTTCGGCATAACCGCTCGAGCCAAGGTCGTAGGCACTCCAGACCATGGACTTCGGCAACTTGGCGTCTTCCGCCAGCGCCGCGCCGGCAACCGTCGTCATGGCGACAGCGCTGACAGCAAATTTCAGGACGGTACGTCTCATAAGAGCATTTCCTCCATTTTGAGTGGACCGACAGTGGGCCGAAGCCCTGCCGAGTTTCTTGATAACGTCTTGTTGGGCCTGCATCACTGCGAGCCGGTTTTAACACTTACCAGATAACTTTGGCTGCCTGGCGGCAAAACCCGCCGGACACCAAACGTGCCAGTGCCAGACTATGGTGCTGCGGCAGTTCGCACAACGCGTGTCGCCCAAGCGCCAGCTTTATCGGCAACATGATGATTAGGTCACGTGCCGCCCATCGGATCAAGCCGATGGCAGTTCCAGAACCGCCTTGGCCAGAATATTTCGCTGGATCTCGTTCGACCCGCCATAGATCGTCGCCGGCCGCGCCTTGTAGAACGGCGCCAGCACGTTGACATCGACGTTGCCAACCCGCGCACCGCCCTTCATCGCCCCAAGCGGCCCCGCCGTCTCGATGATGAGGTCGGCCGCGCGCTGGAACGTTTCCGTCGCCCAGATCTTCAGCATCGATACATCAGCCCCAAGCGTCTCCCCGCGCGCCACCTGGCTCGCAAAGTGCTCATAGCTCGTCCCCAGATGCTCGACATCGAGTTGCAGGCGCACAAATTTGTCCTGAAACACCGGATCATCGAGTTTCCCGCGCGCGCTCGCCACCATCTCGAGCACTTCGAGGGCATACTCGGGAAGCTTCGGCGAGCCGATGAAGATGCGCTCGAAGCCGAGCAGCGACTTGGCAACCGTCCACCCCTTGTTGAGCTCTCCAACGAGATTGGCGACCGGCGTCCTGACATCATCGAAGAAGACTTCGCAGAACTCCGCATACCCGGACATGTCCGGAATCGGCCGCACCGTAATGCCCGGCTGATCCATATCGACGAGCAGGAAGGAAATGCCTTCCTGCTTCTTCACATCCGGATCGGTCCGCGCGAGGAGAAAGATGTGGGACGAATCGTGCGCCATCGTCGTCCAGATCTTCTGGCCATTGATGACGAACTCGTCGCCCTCGATGACGGCGCGCGTTTGCAGACTGGCAAGATCCGACCCCGCCCCCGGCTCCGAATAGCCCTGGCACCAGATATGGTCACATGACAGGATCGACGGCAGGTAGCGCTGCCGCTGCGCTTCCGTGCCCCACTTGATCAGGACCGGCCCCACCATCTGGATGCCATGATCCTGGAAGCGCGGGATGCCCCACCTCTCGACCTCCTCGTGGAAGATCAACGCTTTTCGCCCGGCAAGCCCCATGCCGCCATATTCCGCCGGCCAGAACGGCGCGATCCAGCCCTTCTGCGACATGCGCAGGAACCACTCCGACACCATCTTGAACGGCGGCCGGTGCGGCAGGAAACGCAACTCCTGGGGATAGTGCGTCTCGAATTCGCCTCGAATGATCTGCCGAAACGCCTCGTCCGACAGCGCATTCCAATCCTGTTCCTGGGGAACGCCGTAGGTAAAGCTCATCAGGCCGTCTCCTGGTTGCGCTGCTTGAGGTCGCCATAACGTTTGAGATGATCCGCTGCATTCCCGCCGAACGGCGCGATCGCGAGCCCGCGATTAACGTAGAGTGCCAGATCATATTCATCCGTAAAGCCGATCGCACCATGCAGCTGGATGCAATCGTTGCCAAGATCGAGCGCGGTGCGCCCGACCCGGGCTTTCGCACTGGAGGCTGCCTGCTGGCGCGCGGCAACGGGCACATCCGGCGCCGTCATGACCTTGAGGGATGCGGCAAATGCATGCTCTGCGATTTGACGATGCATCCAGAGATCCACCAGGCGGTGCTGCAGGACCTGGAAACTGCCGATCGATTTGCCGAACTGCTTGCGTGTCTTGAGATAGTCGAGCGTCAATTCCAGCTCGCGATCCATGATTCCGATGAGTTCCGCCGCATTCCCCATCACAGCCGCATCGAGCGCTGCTTCAAACGGCCCCCAAAAATCGCCCGTCGCCAAGACGCAGTCGGCCGGCACGGCGGCATTGTTGAAACGAACCCAGCCGAGCGCACCGCCGTCCGCAGTCCCCTCCCGCTCGGCCTCGATCCCCGGCCCTTTGAGATCGATCTGGAGAAGCTCGGCCTGGCACAGGTTCACAGCCTCCCCCGCCTTCGCCAGATCAATCACGACAGGCGCGATCACCACATCCGCATCCGGCACCGGAACGAAGCGAAATTCGCCATTCAGCGTATAACCCTCACCCGATTTCCGCGCGATCACCCCGGACGTCCCGAACGCCAGCGCCCCGTTGCTGTCGAGGTGCGCGACCGTCGCGATCTTTTCGCCCGCGATCACCTCCGCCAGCAACCCATCACGCCCCGGCGACGATGGACACGACGCCAACAGCGTCGTCACCATGATCCCCGACGCAACGAACGGCTCCGGCATCGCGTTGTAGCCAAGCACCCGCGCCACCGCCGTTGCTGCATCGAGTTCCAGCCCCAGCCCGCCGTCCTCTTCGCCAACCAGAATGCCGAGCCAGCCCTGCTCCGCCATTTCACGCCATTTGCCGCGATCAAACCCCGGTGGGTTGTCCCGCCATGTTCTGACCCGCGCCGCATCGAAAGCCGCAAAGCCCCGTGCCGCATCTTCCAGCATGCGCAGTGTGTCGCTATCCGTCATGACACTCCCAACGTTCCCTTGTCATCGTTCGTCGTCCTTTGATGACCCGTTTGTGGCAGCGTCGATGGGTCATGTGCAACGCCGTGCGAAGTTCATCACCATCGCATCTGCGATAAGCGCCGTCTCCCAGCTTGGCCCATCCGCGCCATCGCCCTTACGCTTAACCACAACAGACGTGCGTCAAAGACATATGGCAATGGCCGCTGGCCGGAAGACCGGCGCGGCCACATTTTGAGGCTGAACCCCGGCCCTCGCATTCAACCGTCAGAGGCGACCATGCATTTTTCTATTTTCAATCTCCTCGGCTATCGTGACCGCGGCACCTCGATCGCATCACTCTATGACAATGCCATCGACGCGGTTCGTCACGCCGAACAGGCCGATTTCGAGATCGCCTGGTTCGCCGAGCACCACTTCTCCAACTACTCCGCCTGCCCCTCGCCGTTGATGATGTGCGCCCGCCTTGCCGGCGAAACCAGCCGCATCAAACTCGCCCCGGGCGTTGTCGTCATCCCGCTCTACAACCCCGTCCGCTTGATGTCGGAGATCGGCATGATCTCCGCCATGTGCCAGGGCCGGCTCGTCCTCGGCATCGGGTCTGGTTACCAGCCGTATGAGTTCGACCGCTTTGATGAGGATCTCGCGCATTCGACCGAGAAGCTGATCGAGTTCATGGAGATGATGCAGCTGGCCTTCGAGAACGAAACGTTCTCCTTCAACGGCCAGCATTTCAAGATCCCCGACACCCACATCACCACCCGTCCCGCAGCCGGCATGCCGGATGTCTGGGTCGCCGGCGACAACCCGATGCTCGGCACCTTCGCCGCCCGCAAGGGCTATGCCTCGATGGTCACCCCGCGCCACTTCACGCCTGCCCTCCTCAAGGCCGCCCGGTCCGGCATCGAAGAGCGCTACCGCGATGCCGGCGTCGATCCGGCACGCCTGCGCCTCGGCGTCTTGCGCCACGTCTGCGTGACCGACGACAAGGCCGAAGCCATGCATTTCCTCGACCACGTCCGCCATCAGATCCGCGTCTCACAGGCGCTCCGCCGACGCGAGGAACTGCTCGACGGATCCATGATCATCGAACGCCCCTACGACAACGAACCAAGCCTGGACGAGATGGCTGAATACATGCTCGTCGGCGACGCCGAGACAATCGCAGGGCGCATCGTTGCCGAAGCCCGCGCCGCCGACACCGACCAGATGCTGTTGCAGTTCCAGGCCGGCGGCACCGACCATCGAACGACACTGCGCTCGATCGAGCGCTTTGCAACGGACGTGCGCCCTGCCGTTGAAAAGGCCCTCAAACGAAACGCGGCCGCCTGAGCCCATTGCCCAACGCCGGCCGCCAGTTCTGCCCGCCACCGGCGAGCCCTATAGCCTCACAGCGCGAGGAAGCCGCCGTCCACCGGCAACTCGACGCCGGTGATGTAGGACGCCTCGTCGCTTGCAAGAAAGAGGTTCGCCCGCGCCACTTCGTCGATTTCACCGACGCGGCCCATCGGAACCCCCTCCAGCATTTTCGAGCGGATCGTCGGATCGGCCGTGAGCTTCGAGGTCCGCATCGCTGGCATCAGCCCCGGATGGACCGAATTGACCCGGATATTGTCTCGGGCAAACTGCACCGCTGCCGATTTCGTCATCGTCCGGATCGCCCCCTTGGAGGCGTTGTAGCCCATGTGCACGAACGACTGCCCGGTGACGCCTGAGATCGACGAGATGTTGACGATCGACCCGCCGCCGCTCTTCTGCATATGCGGAATGATCGTCCTCAGCCCAAGAAACGTACCCGTCGCATTGATCGACATCTGCTGATCCCAGATTTCGCGGCTGAGAAGATCGGGATACGACCCGCTCACACCTGCATTGTTGATCAGAATATCGATGCGGCCATAGTTCCTGATCGTCGCCTCCGCCAGCGCCTGCCAGTCGGCCTCGCTGGCAATGTCGCATTTCTGAAAGAACGAGACGTTCTGCCCGGCCCGGTTGATCTCGCCACTGACCGCCTGCCCATCCGCCTCGGTAATATCGGCAACCGCAACTTTGGCGCCCTCCGTCGCAAACAGCTTCGCCGTCGCAGCCCCCATCCCCGACGAAGCCCCCGTCACGATGGCAACCTTGTTTTCAAGACGCATCACACTTCTCCTGCCGTTTCCACCTGTTCGTTTATTCACCGCGGCTTTGTTTATTCACCGCAGCTTCGTGCACCGCAGCGTCCCGGCCGGTCAGCGCTCTTGAAGATGCCGCACGGCCTCCGCACGCCCCTGCAGTTCCTTGTTGTGCTTGGCAAAGTATTTCGCAATCCGCGCCGGCGCGAACCCCATCTGGGCCAGCGCCACGCCCTCGCGCGCAATTTCCCGATAATCCTGGATCAGACCGCCCCGCATGCGGCAGATCGCGACGCCTTCGAACATCGCGCGCCCCGCCCCGGCCCCCTCGAAGGTCGGCAGATAGCTGAACACATAGCGCGCATACCCCAACCCGCCGGCCTCCACCGGGTCATGGATGTCCCATCTGAAATCGCGCGCATCACGCCAGAAATAATCATTGATCAGGCGCGTAATCTCATCGCCCTGGAATGAGCCGTAGAAAACGTCGTGATAGACGCCGTCTTCCGTGAAGCACGCCCTGGCGCCGGCGCCATCACCCCGTTCGACGGCACCGACCATGTCACGAATGCGCGCTTCAAACGTCGCCTGTCGGCAAGCCCCATCATGCTCGTGCCCGCCCATCACCAGTCACTCCCGAAACCTCAAGCTCCGGGGACTATGACATGATCACATCGTGCTGGTGAATGCGGCAGCCAAAAGATCACAGATGGCGTTGGGTCTCGGTGCGCTTCCTGAGTTCCGTGCTTTGCCAGCGGATGAGTTCGACGACACGCTCCGGCGCAAAATCCATGTCGACCAGCGCCATGCTCACGTTCGCAACCTCCCGGTACTCCAGGATCTTGTCGCCCCGCATCCGGCAATAGGCAACGCCTTCGAAAATGGCCCGCTTGCCCTCCTGCCCCGCAGCCTTCGGCGTATAGCTGAACACATACCTCGCATATCCGGTCCCATCGACTTCCACCGGATCGATCATGTCCCAGCGAAAATCCCGCCCATCACGATAAAAATAGTCATCGATCAACCGGGCGATGTCACTGCCCCGATAGGTGCCATAAAACAGGTCATGGTAAAGTCCATCCGGCGTGAAGCAGGCAGCGACACCCTGGGCATCGCCCCGCTCGACGGCGGCGGCCATTGCCCGAATGGCGTTAGCAAAGCTCATGTCCATTCCTCGTTTCTTCGCGCTCGCGGCAAAAAAGCACGAACCGGGCCAGTCAGACCACGCCCCGGTTGGCAAAGCAGTTAAACAGAAGGATGCCTACCGTGACCGACCAGCCTTTCAATTTGAGTGGGAAAGTCGCCCTCGTGACCGGCGGCAACGGCGGCATCGGCCTTGGCATGGCGGAGGCTGTCGCGCGGGCCGGCGCCAATGTTGCGATCTGGGGCACAAACCCGGAGAAAAACGCCGCCGCCAAGGCACGTCTGGCCGCAATTGGCATCGACGCGGAAGCCTTTGAATGCAACGTCGCGGACGAAGCCGCCGTCGAGGCGACAATGCAGGCGACGCTGGACCGGTTCGGCCGCCTTGACGGGTGCTTTGCAAACGCCGGCGTCACCGGCCGCGGCGCCAAATCGTTCCTCGACATAACCGCCGATGAGTGGCGCCGCGTGCTCTCGGTTAACCTCGACGGCACCTTCTTCACATTCAAGGCAGCCGTGCGCCACATGGTGACCCGCGCCGAGGCCGGCGATCCCGGCGGGCGCCTTGTCGCCGTCTCGAGCCTGGCCTCCGTTTCCGGCCCCGCCCGCAACGAACACTACGCCGCCAGCAAGGGCGGGCTGAACGCGATGACGTTCGCCTTGGCGGTCGAATTCGCCCGCTACCAGATCACCGCCAACGCCATTCTCCCCGGCTGGATCGAGACGGACATGACCGGCAACCTCTTTTCGAACGACAAGTTCGCAGAGGCTGCCGGCAAGCGCATCCCGATGCGCCGGTGGGGCAGACCAGATGATTTCGGCGGCCTCGCCGTCTACCTGATGAGCGACGCCTCACGCTATCACACCGGCCAACTGCTCCAGATCGATGGAGGCTATTTCCGCTTCTGAGCGGGGCCGGCGTCACATCCGCACCTACGTCCCAAGGAAAATGCCACCATTGACGTGCAGAATCTGGCCCGTCATGTAAGCCTGGTTCGGCTCACACAAGAACCGCACGGCAGAAGCGACCTCATCGACATGCCCCGGCCGCGGGATTGGCGATGTCGTCGCCCGCTGCGGCATCTGCCCGGCTGACTGCGGCCGCGCCGTCTCGATCGCGCCCGGCGATACCATATTGGCGGTAATCCCCTTGTCGGCGAATTCCACCGCAAGCGCGCGCGTCAAACCCGTAAGCCCGGACTTCGCCGTCAGGTTGTGCGCGCGCCGGCTGATGCCGATGTGCCAGGAGATGCCGCCAAGCGTCACGATCCGGCCCCAGCCCTTCGCCACCATCATCGGCAAAATCGCCTGGCTCAGATGAAATGTCCCATCAAGGGCGATGTCGACGACACGCCGGAACGTCGCGTGATCCATTTCCAGGAAATCGATCTGCCCGCGCGCCGAAGCGTTTGCAACCAGGATATCGATATCGCCGAACGCCTCCCGTCCGGCAGCCACCATCCGCGCGACATTATCCGCCGACACCACGTCACCGACCGCAACAATCGCCTGCCCGCCGCGGCCACGGATTTCGTCTGCCACCGCGTTGGCCGATGCCTCGTCCTGCAAGGTGTTGACGATGATATTGGCCCCCGCATCGGCCAGCATCAGCGCCGTTGCTTTACCGATATTGCGCGCCGCCCCCGTAACAAATGCCGTATGTCCGGCAAGCACCTTGTCTGGCATGTTCTACGTTTCCACCCATCTTGATTGTCTATGACATCAAGCGCACACGAGTTTACGGCCCGTCTGTCGCTTGATCTTGATGTATTGCGATTTTTGAGTCGTTTTGACCAGGGCCTGCATCCCGCCGATCAACCTCTGATTGTTGATCGAGGTCAACGAAGCCGCTCCACAGCTCGGCCATACTGGCTCACACCTAGGAGGAATGCCATGTACAAACACATCATCGTCGCAACCGATGGCTCCGATATCGCAAACGAAGCCATGAAACACGCCATTGACCTCGCCAAGGCGATCGGCGCGAAACTTTCCGCCGTCACGGTTACCGAGCCTTTCGAGATGATCGCCTTTGCCGAACAGGCCGCCGTCATCTCCCCCACCGACTACAAGAACTCAACGGCCGACTACGCAAAGAAAATCCTGGGCGCCGCCGAAAGCACCGCCAAAGCGGCCGGCGTTGCATGCGCGACAATCCATGCCGAGAACCGTTATGCTTATCAGGGCATTATCGACGCCGCCAAAACCAACAACGCCGACCTGATCGTGGTTGGCTCGCACGGGCGCAGCGGCATCGAGGGCCTCCTCCTTGGCAGTCAGGCCGTGAAACTCCTGACCCACTCCAAGATCCCGGCCCTTGTCGTGCGCTGACGACCGCGCCCGTCCCATTCCGAAACCCCACCCGGTTGACGAATGCCGGTTTTTTCCATTTTCTTATCGTTCGGCCGGCATTCAGCCCATGGCCGCGCCCCAAGGAAGGACAAAATCGGAGGAAACTGAGGAAGATGAACGAGCAGGACGCAATCAGCCGTCAGCGCACAGGCCGCTTGGTCGCCATTGCCAGCGTCGTCTGGTGGATCGCCACGATCGGCGGTGTCATCTGGGTCATCAACGCCAACGCGTGATGCGCCCATGGCCCAATTGCCGGGCCGCTCCTTTGGAGACCTGAGATCAACAAGCGCCGCTGGCCTGCACCGGCGGCGTCTTCATTTCTACCCTCTGCCGCAACGCTAGGCGCCCAAAGAGCCGCGACCGACGATCAGCGCCCCTCAGTCGTTTCGCTTTCGCACCGGACATGGACGCTCGATGTTCGCGATCGGATCGAACTCCGACCGGCCCGTATAGGCCAGTCCGCGACCATAGATGTGGAGCGACATCGACAGCTCCTCGCCCTCATTGCGCACGCTATGAATATCGTTCGGCGTCAACGTCACGACATGACCGTTCGTCACCTCCACCTCGGACGCTTTCTCGAGTTCGGCATAACCGGGCTTGTCTCCGGCATCCTTCCGCGCCCAGGTCACGTTCATTTCGCGCCCCACGAGACCGATCACAACTCCCCACGTCTGATGATCATGCGGCGCCACACCGCGCCCCGGCAGCCACGATACGGTTTCGATCAGAAGACCCGGATCCGGGTCCTCATGAAAAACCTTGATACCGATCCCCTGCCCCTCGTCCGCCTCATAACAGACCGGCTCCAGCCACCCGAGATCGTCCGCGTATGGCTTCGCAAGCCGTCCCACTTCCTCGAGCACCATTTGCTGGTCCTGCGAGCGTTGAAGCACCTGCTTGATCTGTTCGGCCAGATCGCCAATCGCCAACCCTGTCATCCAGACTTCCTCCTCATTCACGCCTTGCTGCTCCGCCGGCCCGCGTTATCATGCCCGCCACCCGGGCCGGGCACAACCAGCACCTCCCGACCGACCCCGAATAGAAACCAGACACTGGTCACAACAGACAGGACACCCATGAAACTCTCGCTCCACCACCTCAATCTGTGCACCAAGAACGTCAAGGAGATGGACAACTTCTATACCGACATCCTTGACATGGCCCCCGAGCCCTCGATGGAAAAGCTTCGCGTCAAGACCGAGGGCTACGATGGCAACGTCGCCTTCGTCACCGACGGCCACACCCAGGTCCATATCGCCCAGACCGATCTCGGCGTCGGCTTCCGCACCGGCCAGGCCATCAACCCCCTCGAGCGCGGCCACATTGCCTTCCGCACCGACGACATCGAGGCCTTCAAGAAGCGTCTCGATGAAAAAGGCGTCGCCTATTCCGACTACGGCGGGTGGGCGATGAGCGGCTGGCACCAGATCTTCTTCCATGATCCCGATGGCAACGTCATCGAGGTCCACCAGGCGCCCGAGTAAGCCGCTGCGGGCAACGGCCGATCCGCTTACCGCGCGCGATCCGGCCCCAACGCGTCATGGGTGGGCGGCCGCGTCCAAAGCGCCGCCACACCCAGGACCGCAAGCGGTATCAACCCCTGCAGCGCCATTGTCCTGAGCGCCACGTCGGAAGGATAGGCCTGGAACAGGTTCCCGGCATTCCACAGCCCGATCGTCGCGCACCCGATCGCAAGCGCGAGCAACCCGAACGCCCTCCCCCGCAACTCCTCCGGCGCCGTCGTGTAGACAAGCGCATATTGCGTTGCCGAGAACCACGCGCCGCCGAAACTGGCGAGGATCACCCCCGCGACCGTAAATTCCGGACGCAGCGCGAACGACAGCGCCAACACTGAGCCAAGGTAGATGAACGGGCCCGCAAAATAGATCGCCAGCAGTCCGCGCGGTCGAATGAAAATACCGATCAGGACGGACCCGATTACCCCCCCAACGCCCTCCATCGCGGCAATCGTGCCGATCGCTGCGGGCGAGAAGGCGAAATCCTTCTGCGCAAAAACCGGGATCATGGCGATGAACGGCGCGCAGAAGAGATTGTAGATGACGGTGACGCCGAGAATCACCATGAACCGCATATTCGTGAGCAGCACAAACAGGCTCTTGCGCGGCCCCGCGCCAGCGTCGCTGGCCGTGCCCGGACGCGCCGGCCGCTCGAACCCGAGTGCCAGCAGGATGCAAATGATGTAGAGCGCGCAGTTGAGCGCAAACACGCCCACAACGCCGAAAAACTGGAAAACCAACCCGCCGATCAGCGGCCCGAGCCCCCGCGTCAGGTAGTTGGTGATGTTGTCGAGCCCCATGCCGCGGCCGATCCGCGCCTGACCGATCGCCTCGACCATGAAGCGTCGCCGGATCGGCATGTCCGTCACCCAGAAGATGCCGGTCGCAAGCGTCGCCCCAACCACCATCGGATAGGTCGCATGACCGCTGTGCGCCACGAACGCCAGCGTTCCCGCGATACCGCACATGATGGTCAGGAGGCCGATCAGCATCAGCCGGCGGTCATAGCGGTCCGTCAACGCCCCGATGACAAAACCGAGCAGCGCATAGGGTGCCACGCGCACAATCGCGAGCAGCGCGACCAGCGGCGGGCTCTCGGTCAACTGATAGGCAAAGATGCCGAGTGCCAGGAACTCGAGCCACCGGATGACCCCTGTCATCAAGCCAAGCAGCCACCCCCGCCGATAGTCGGGCACGCGATGCAGCGGCACATCACTCGCCGCAAGCCCGCTCTCAGCCTGTTTATTCAATGCGCTGCTACCTTGATCGACGACTCGGCAAGCCGACAGAATGGCCGAGACGGCCCCTCCCTGGCGATCAGCGATGCGATTGTCGTATCCAGTGTCCAACTGATCGTATCAGCGGCCCCGGAGGACGGGCATTGGCGCCGGTATGAGAGCGGGGCATAAGAGCGGGCATGAGCGCCACACCGCATGCCTCCAATCCTAAAGGATCATTCCCGTATCAGGCACCTTGCGATATACACACGCCAAGCATAGTCTGGCCCAACACGCTCATCGGCGCTGCAATGAAACGGCTAAGTACTTTCGGCGAGTAGCCATGCCCCTCGAAATTGAACGCAAATTCCTCGTCACGGGCAAGCAGTGGCAGACCCAGGCCGACGGCGGTCGCCGCATTCGCCAAGCCTACCTGTCAAACAATGCAAAGAATTCCGTGCGCGTCCGCATCATCGACGATGCCCGCGCCAAACTTACCATCAAATCAAGTTACCGCGGCATTGTGCGCGACGAGTTCGAGTATGAGATCCCCGTCGAAGACGCCCGCGACCTGATCCACCTGCGCCAATCGACCATCATCGACAAAGTCCGCTACAAGGTGCGCATCGGCGGCATCATCTGGGAAATCGACGAATTCTTCGGCGCGAATGCCGGCCTCGTGATGGCCGAAGTCGAACTGAGCGACGCCAATCAACAGATCGCCTTGCCCAGCTGGATCGGCCGCGAGGTCACCGGCGACAAGCGATACAATAATTCTCAGCTCGCCGCCCACCCCTGCAACGAATGGGCAGCCCAGCCGGTCAAATGACCGGAAACGAGCGCATCAAACGCGCCACGTTCCGCAAGGAAGTCCATCCTGTGTCTGCGTGCTATCCCCACCAACAGATCAGACCCGGCAACACAGCCTACCAACCGCTCACCCCAGCAGCACGCGTGCCTCGTGCCACAAACGGGTAACGATTTCCCCCGCGCCCCGCTCCTCGGCAAACCCGGCGGACTGCCCCGCCCACGCCTGCAACCGGTCGATATCATTGTCGCGCGCACCCTGATCACGCATCGCCTGGGTAAGCCCCCGCTGCACGGGATAGGGCGCCGGTGCAGGCGCATCGCGATCGCTCGCAGCCGCCGCGTACCCTGTCCGGATGCTGCGCCCAAGCCGCCCGGAAAACGCCCGTGTCCCGATGGTGTCTTCCGGCCGCGCCTGCCCGATCGCATCAGCCCACGCCGGCGCGATCGCCGCTTCCGGAGAGCGTAACAGGCCCGTGCCGACCTGCACCGCCGAAGCCCCCAGCATCAAGGCCGCCGCAACCTGCCGCCCATCACCAATGCCGCCCGCCGCAATCACCGGCACATCAACTGCGTCCACCACCTGCGGCAACAGCGAGAACAGCCCGATCATCCGCGCCTGCGCTTCATCCGCCTCGAACGCGCCGCGATGCCCGCCCGCCTCCATACCCTGCGCGACAACCGCATCCGCCCCGGCGCCGACCGCAACCTCCGCTTCCCCAACCGTCGTCACCGTCGCCATCCACTTGATCCCGCGCGCCTTCATCTCGGCCACGAAATCCGGCGGATAGACCCCCATGATCGACGAGATCACCGCCGGCCCGGCGGCCAAGATCGCCGCCATCTGCGCATCGAAATCCTGCAGCGCAACGTCCCCGGCGTCCGCCGCGACCTCAGGCCCCCACTCCCTGAGAAAATCCCGAACAGCGGCTTCGTTGACCGGATCGCGCACCGGCGCTGGATCTGGAATCCACAAGTTGAGCTGGAACGCTCCGTTGCTCCCGGCGCGGACCTTGCCGACCCAGTCTTCGATCTGCTCGGGCCGCATCAACAGGCACCCGCAAGCCCCCATGCCGCCCGCCTTGCCAACGGCGATGGCAAGCTCCGGCGGACAGGCCCCCGCCATCGGCGCCATCAGGATCGGCACCTCCAGATCGAAGGCATCACAAAATGCCTGCGTCCGCGCGAGACTGTCCGACCGTGCAGCCATCAAGCGTGTCCTCCAAGCATTTTGCGCAAGCGCCCGAACCTAGAACAGGCCCTCGATATCGCCATCCGCATTGAGCTTGATCGCCTCCGCCGACGGCACCCGCGGCAGGCCCGGCATCGTCATGATCTCACCGCAGATCGCGACCACGAACCCCGCCCCCGCCGACAGCCGCACCTCGCGGACCGGCAGATCGAAGCCCGTCGGCGCGCCGCGCTGATTGGGATCGGTCGAGAACGAATACTGCGTCTTGGCCATGCACACCGGCAGATCGCGATAACCGGCGTCTTCCCACGCCTTGAGCTGGTCACGGATCTTCTTGTCAGCCGTGACGCTCTCGGCCCGGTAGATCTCTTTCGCAACCGTCTCGATCTTCTCGAACAGCCCGATGCTGTCCGGATAAAGCGGCTTGTAGGCCGCCTCTCCGCTTTCGGCGAGTTCGACGACCTTCTTCGCGGTCTCCACGATCCCCTCGCCGCCGTTCGCCCAGTGCGTGTTGACGATCGCATCCGCGCCGACGCTCGCGCAGTAATCCTTCATCGCCTGGATTTCCGCATCCGTATCGGTGACGAAGTGGTTGATGCCGACGACGGCAGGCACACCGAATTTCTTCACGTTCTCGATGTGCCGGCCAAGGTTGGCGCACCCAGCCTTCACCGCCTCGACGTTTTCGGCCCCAAGATCGGCCCGCGCGACGCCGCCATTCATCTTCATCGCCCTGACCGTCGCAACGATCACAACCGCATCAGGCTTCAGCCCCGCCTTGCGACACTTGATGTCGAAGAACTTCTCCGCCCCAAGGTCCGCCCCGAAGCCGGCTTCCGTCACCACGTAATCGGCAAGCTTGAGCGCCGTCTTGGTCGCAACCACCGAGTTGCACCCATGCGCGATGTTGGCGAACGGGCCGCCATGAACAAACGCCGGATTGTTCTCCAGCGTCTGCACCAGGTTCGGCTGCATTGCCTGTTGCAACAGTACGGTCATCGCCCCGTCCGCCTTGATGTCGCGGCACGTGATCGGCTCCCGCTTGCGCGTATAGGCGACAATGATGTCGCCGAGGCGCTGTTGCAGATCATCGAGATCATTGGCAAGGCAAAGGATCGCCATCACTTCCGAAGCAACCGTAATGTCGAAACCCGCTTCCGCCGGGAACCCGTTCGCAACGCCGCCAAGCGACGTCGTGATCTGGCGCAGTGCCCGGTCGTTCATGTCCATCACCCGGCGCCACACGACCGGCGCTGATCGATGCCAAGTTCATTGCCCCAGTAGATGTGATTGTCGATCATGGCCGAGAGCAGATTGTGCGCCGACGTGATCGCATGGAAGTCACCGGTAAAATGGAGGTTCATATCCTCCATCGGCACGACCTGGGCATAACCGCCACCAGCCGCCCCCCCCTTCATGCCAAAGCACGGGCCGAGCGACGCCTCGCGAATACAGATCGCAGCCTTCTTGCCGATTTTGTTGAGCCCGTCGCCGAGCCCGACCGTCGTCGTCGTCTTGCCTTCACCGGCTGGCGTCGGGTTGATCGCAGTCACCAGGATCAGCTTGCCATCGGGCCGCCCCTCGAGCGACTTGATGAACGCCGCCGACACCTTCGCCTTGTCGTGGCCATAAGGCAGCAGATGATCGGACGGAATATCGAGCTTCGCTCCGATTTCCTGAATGGGCTTCTTGTTGGCCTTGCGGGCAATTTCAATGTCGGTGGCCATGGGACGTTTCCTTATAATTTGCTCTATTTTTTTTGATGAAGTCGGGTGATCGCTCGACAACCCGCAGGTGCTCAGGTCTCAGGTGCTCAAGTCTCAGGTGCCCAGCAGGCTTCCCGCCTTGATGTCGCCGGCTGCAGCCCATTCCGCAGCGCTCTGCTTGGCCCCACCCTTGGGCCGCACCCGCTTGACCACGATCCGGCCGCCAGCGGCTTGCACCGTCACACCGTCCTCTGACACCGACACGACCTCGCCCGCCGTCCCCGCGCCATCGGTCTTGGCGGAATCGAAGATTTGCACCTCTTCACCCCCAACCGTCGTCCACGCTCCCGGCGCCGGATTGGCCGCGCGAATAATGTTGTAGACCTCATCGACCGGCTTCGACCAATCGAGCTTGGCGTTATCCTTCTTGAACCAGCTCTCATAGGAACCGTCATCAAGGCGCTGGTCATGTTTGATCAGGATGCCGTTCTTGACGAGTTCGAGCCCCTCGATCATCGCATCGACGCCCATCGGGAAGAGCTTCTTGAAGTAGACATCGCCGAGCGTTTCATCGTCCCCGATCTCGCACGTCTTCTGGAGCATGATCGGCCCCTCATCGAGCCCGTCGTCCGGCCAGAAGATCGTGAGCCCGGTGCGCTTCTTGCCCATCGCGATCGGCCAGTTGATCGACGACGGCCCGCGATGCCACGGGCACAGCGACGGGTGATACTGGAACGTGCCGTACGTCGGCGCATCACGCACCTCCTGCGGCACGAACAGCAGCACGTAGGCCATCATGCACACGTCCGCCTTGAACGAACGCATCAGCTCGGCCGCTTCCGGCGTCTTCCATGACGCCGGCTGATGCAGCGGCAGTCCCTTCTCGCGTGCGAGTTCGGCCAGCGGATCTTCCGGCCGGCCCTCTTTGGTTGGCGCACAGCAAACTGCAACGACATCCTCGCCCCGCTCCAGGAGCCTTTCTAGGACAGCTTTGCCGAATGCCTGCTGTCCATGAACCACTATCCGCATGACCGTTTCCTCATTCTTGGATCGACCCTGACCGGGCCTTGTTATTCAGCCGCCACCGGCTTGATTTCGCCAACCGCGCCGGAACCGACGACCCGCTCGAACTCATCGCCATCATAACCGAGCACGTCGCGCAGGATCTCCGCGGTGTGCTCCCCAAGCAGCGGCGAGCGCTTCACCTCCGCCGGGCTGTCCGAGAGCTTCACCGGGCAGCCAACCGAGAGGTAAGGCCCCCGCTCGGGATGATCGACTTCCACGATCGTCCCCGTCGCCCTGAGCCCTTCATCCTCCGCGATCTCCTTCATCGACAGGATCGGCCCGACCGGAATATCGAGCGGATCGCAGATTTCCATGACCTCATACTTGGTCTTGGTCATCGTCCACTGCTCGATCCGGTTGAAGATCTCATCGAGTTTGTCGAGGCGTTCGTCGGGCTTGGCGTAACCGGGCTTCGTCTTCCAGTCCGGCTCACCGATGACATCGCAGATCTTTTCCCAGGCGGGCGCCTGCGTGATGAAGTACGTGTAGGCGTTGGGATCCGTCTCGAAGCCCTTGCACTTGAGAATGCGCCCCGGCTGCCCGCCACCGGAATCGTTGCCCGCCCGCGGCGTTGAATCACCGAACGGAATACCAAGCCCGAATTGCGAGTATTCCTTGAGCGGCCCGGCTTCGAGCCGCTGTTGATCGCGCAGCTTGACCCGGCACAGATTGACCACGCCATCCTGCATCGCAGCCTGCACCCGCTGCCCCCGCCCCGACCGCTCCCGCTGGAACAGCGCCGTGACGATGCCAAGTGCCAGATGCAGCCCCGTGCCGCTATCCCCGATCTGGGCCCCCGTCACCATCGGCACGCCATCGAGATCACCCGTCGTCGACGCCGATCCGCCGGCGCACTGGGCGATGTTCTCATAGACCTTGCAGTTCTCGTACTTGCCCGGCCCGAACCCCTTGACCGAGGCCATGATCATGCGCGGGTTCAGTTCCTGGATGCGCTCCCACCCGAACCCCATCCGCTCCATCGCGCCCGGCGCAAAGTTCTCGACCAGAACGTCACATTCCTTGACGAGCCGCTCGAGCACTTCCTTGCCGGTCTCGTTCTTGGTGTTGAGCGTCAGCGAGCGTTTGTTGTGGTTGAGCATCGTGAAATAGAGGCTGTCGGCGCCGGGCTTGTCGACAAGCTGCTTGCGCGTCGCATCGCCGACGCCCGGCCGCTCCACCTTGATCACGTCAGCGCCGAACCAGGCGAGCAGTTGCGTACACGTCGGCCCGGACTGGACGTGGGTGAAATCGAGAATCTTGATGCCCTTGAGTGCTTCCATGATCACTGATCCTGACTGTTGTTCTTGATCGACCGGGCAGGCCCGGCCGCGTCGTGAAACCGCGTACGCCGATAGAACTGGCGCACCGGCACCGTAAGCCCGACGCTCGGAAAGGTGATGTCGTCGTTGAGGTAATAGGCTTCGACCTGCCAGGCCTTGTCACGCCGGTAGAGTTCGATCTGCGGCACGTCCTGGAGGATGATGACGATCTCCCGAACGGATTCGATCGCCTTGTAGGTCTGGAACTTCTCGCGCCGGTCTTCACGCTCGCTAGACGGCGAGAGCACCTCGCCGACAATCACCGGCCGCTCGCGAAACAGCCGCTCGCGATCGGTCTCATCGCACGAGACCATGATGTCGGGATAATAGAAATCGTTCGCCGCTTCCGAGCGGATTCGAAGCTTCATCGACTGCTCGAACACCTGGCAGCTGTCCGGCAGATGGTTCGAAAATGCCACCGCCAGATTGAAGGCGAGCAGGTTGTGATCATCGCTCCCGCCGACCATGGCATAGAGAACGCCATCGACCAGTTCGTGGCGGACCTCCGCCGTCTCCTCGAACGCCAGATAGTCCGCTTCCGTGTAGCGCTTGGGATGCGCAACTGCTTCACTCATGGCTGCCACTCTCTTTTGCTTGGCCGCGATCAGGTCTTCCCGATTTTGCTCTGCGGATTGAGATTGCCGATCCGTCCGCTCTCCGTCCCGGAGGCCGGATCGATCATCGCATTGACCAGCGTCGGCTTGCCTGAATCCATCGCCTCGTTGACCGCCCGCGACAACTCATCCGGGCTCGTCGCCGTCACGCCCACGCCGCCAAACGCCTGCATCATCAGGTCGTATTTCGCATCACGCACGAACACCGTCGTCGCCGGGTCCGCGCCACCGCTTGGATTGGTATCGGTGCCGCGATAGATGCCGGAATTGTTGAAGACGACCACGCAGATCGGCAGGTTGTACCGGCAGATCGTTTCGACCTCCATGCCGGAGAACCCGAACGCACTATCGCCCTCGACGGCAAGCACCGGCTTGCCCGTCTCGACAGCCGCCGCGATCGCCGTCCCCATCCCAACCCCCATCACGCCCCACGTGCCGACGTCGAGGCGCTTCCTCGGCTGGTACATGTCGATGATCGAGCGTGCGAAATCGAGCGTGTTGGCACCCTCGTTGACGAGGATCGCATCCGGCCGCGCCTTGATGATCTCCTTGAGCGCCCCGAGCGCGCCGTGGAAGTCCATCGGCACGTTGTTGTTCTTGAGCCGCGGCGCCATCCGCTCGACGTTGGTCTTGACCTTTTCCTGGATGGTGCCGGTCCAATCGGCGGAAGGCTTCTGCCAGCCGGAGCCGATCTTGGCGTTGAGCGCCGACAGACACGAGCGAATATCACCAACCAGCGGGCCTGCGATCGGCTGGTTGGAATCCATCTCTTTCGGGTCGATGTCGATATGGACGAACTGCTTGGAGCCGGGCTCGCCCCACTGCTTGCCCTTGCCGTGGCCGAGCAGCCAATTGAGCCGCGCCCCGATCAACATCACGGTATCGGCTTCCTTGAGCACCAGGGAGCGCGCCGCGCCCGCATATTGCGGATGGTCGTCCGGCAACAGCCCCTTCGCCATGCTCATCGCGATATATGGGAACCCGGTCGCCTCGACGAAGGTGCGCACTTCCTCTTCCGCCCGCGCATAAGCCGCCCCCTTGCCCAGAATGATCAGCGGCTTCTTCGCCGCCTTAAGCACATCAAGCGCGCGGTCGATCGCCTCGGGCGCCGGGAACTGCGCTGGCGCCGGATCGATCACCTTGACCAGCGACTGCGCCCCTTTGGCTGCCTCCATCGTCTGCCCGAACAGGCTCGCCGGCAGGTCGAGGTAGACGCCCCCCGGCCGGCCCGAGACAGCCGCCCGGATCGCCCGCGCCACCCCGATGCCGATGTCTTCGGCATGAAGAATACGATACGCAGCCTTACACAGCGGTTTGGCAATCGCGAGCTGATCCATCTCTTCGTAGTCGCCCTGCTGCAGGTCGACGATCTCTCGCTCGGACGAGCCTGAAATGAGGATCATCGGCCAGCAGTTCGTCGTCGCATGCGCAAGCGCCGTCAGCCCGTTGAGGAACCCCGGCGCCGACACCGTCAGGCAGACGCCCGGCTTCTGCGTCAGATAACCGGCGATGGCAGCCGCATTGCCTGCATTCTGCTCGTGGCGGAATGACAGCACGCGGATGCCCTCCGCCTGTGCCATGCGCCCGAAATCGGTAATTGGAATCCCCGGCACCCCGTAGATCGTCTCGAGCCCATTGAGCTTCATCGCATCGATCAGCAGATGAAAGCCGTCCGTCAACTCGACATCACCACCCTGCGCCTGGTTCTGACCCGTCTCACTCATTGCGTCTCTCCCTGTTCGTCTCGTTCTTTGTTGTCGTATTGGATTGATTGGCGTTACTCGAGATCGACATGCTCGGCGACGTGATCCCTGAGCTTCATCGTGTGTTCGCGAACCAGATCGGCGACCTTGTCGCCGTCTCGCTCGCTGAGCGCCTTCACGATCCCGCGGTGATCCTTCACTGACCGCTTCGCCCGGTCGCTCTCGAAGATCGTCCTGTGCCGGATCGCGCGCACATGCATGAAGAGATCATCCGTCATTTCACCAATCAGCTTGCACCGCGACAGGCGGATGATGGAGCTGTGAAAGCGGATGTTGTCGTCGGAGTATTCCGTCATGTGCTCACCGACCCGCTCCGCGTCGTAGCCCTCCGCAAGACGCGCGAGTTCGGCAATCTCCGCATCGCGTGCAACCTCGCAGGCAAGCCTGGCCGCCATGCTCTCGAGCGCGGCCCAGACGGTAATCATTTCAAGAATTTCAGCTTTGGTCTTACGCACGATCAGGATGCCGCGCCTCGGCAGCACCTTGACCAGCCCCTCCTGATCGAGCCGCGTGAGTGCTTCCCGGAGCGGTGTGCGCGAAGCACCGAACCGCTGCGAGAGACTGCGCTCATCGAGCCTCAGATCAGCGTCCGGGTCGTAAATATTCATCGCCTGGATCGCGCTTTTCAATTCCTCATAGATCCGCTGGCCGAGACTTGCCGGCTCATCGATCGGACGAATTTTCAACGCATTCCCGGCCATCCGGCACTCTTGACGGCTGCTATCAACGAAAATGGTGGTATACCAGATACCAATAGACGGCAAGTCCTGTCTCACCTCCCCCCGGCGTGAAAAGCGAGGGCCCTTGCAATAATGTCAGAACCATCGCCAGACGAGTGGACGCAGGCTCCCGCATCGTTATTCTCCCCCCAATCCCATAGCTGAACCAAACTGAGAACGAGACCCTGAATGCCTTTGAAGATCGCCATGATCGGCACCGGACGAATTGCCGAAAACAAGCTCCTCCCCGCGCTCGACAAAACCGACAAGGCTGTGCTCTGGAGCGTACTCAGCCGCGATAAGGCCCGCGCCGGCGAAATCGCAAACCGCTTTTCCGCTCAGAGTGCGACCCCCGCCCACGACGATCTGGCAAGTCTCCTGGCCGACCCCGAACTCGACGCCGTCCTGATCGCGACGCCCGACAAGATGCACGCCGACCAGGCCATTGCAGCCGCCAGGGCCGGCAAGCACGTCTTTTCCGAAAAGCCGATGACGACCTCGATCGAGGAAGCCGATGCCATGGTCGCCGCCTGCAAGGAGGCCGGCGTCAAACTCGGCGTCGCCTTCCACAACCGCTGGCACGCCGGCCTCAGAAAGCTTCACGGCGAGGTGGCGGACGGCAAGCTCGGTGAGTTGCGCCACATGCGCGTCCAGTGGAGCTTCCACGCCCCTGACGATGCCAACTGGCGCGCCGGCACGGATGTTGGCAAATGGTGGGGACTTGCCGGCGTCGGCACCCACTGCCTCGACCAGATCCTCTGGTTCCTCGAGCCGGCCTGCGGCGAAGTCGTCGAACTGAAATCGATCATCACCAGGGACGTCTGGAAAGGCCCCAACGACGAGACCGCGCTCATCTCGATGAAGTTCGCCTCAGGTGCAACGGCAGACCTGTGCTCGTCCGTTCTCTTCCAGGCCCCGACCCGCTTCGAACTCTACGGCTCCAAGGGCTATGCCACCGGCGAAGATGTCGTCTTCACCACCGGCGCCGGCACGATGCACCTGAACGGCAAGCCCTACGACTTTACGCCGAACGATCCCTACCAGCTCGAAATCGAGGATTTCGCAGCCGCCGTCGCAGATGACCGCGCGCCCGAAGTCGATGGCGAAATGGGCCGCCGCAACACCGCCATCCTGGTGCGTGCGACGGATTGAGTGACGTGATGACGCGCCGCAACGATGCGCGGCGCGTCATCCATTCGGCTGCCGCGTTCGTTTCCCTCTGGCACGACAACGAGCCCAGGAGGTCCAACCGGATGCGCCGTCCAAGTTCTGATCCGACGCAATCTCACGCCCGAACCGCCCTCAGGGTCGCAACCCTTGGCACCGCCTTCGCGCTCCTCTTGTCTGTCATTCTCATGGGGCTCGCCCCTCTGTCCGCCCGTGCCGATGATAAGGACCGTCTCCTCGACGCCGTCCGCACCGGCAAAGCCTTCGCGATCATGCGCCACGCGCTGGCCCCCGGCTACAGCGACCCCGCCGGCTTCGATGTCGACGACTGTTCGACCCAGCGCAATCTGTCCGAACAAGGCCGCAGCCAGGCCCGTGCCACTGGTGAGGTTTTTCGCCAACGCGGGATCACGCAAGCCAACGTCCACTCGAGCGCCTGGTGCCGCTGCCTTGAGACGGCGCGCCTTCTGGGCCTAGGCGACGTCACCAAACTCGAACCCTTGAATTCCTTCTTCGAAGCCCGCCACCGCCGCGACGCACAGACCTCGGCCTTGAAGCAATGGTTGATCGCCTACGACGGCGCCAAGCCCCTCGTCCTCGTCACTCATCAAGTCAACATTAGAGCCCTGACGGGCGCCGCGACACGTTCCGGCGAAACCGTCATCGCCAACATCGATGACGCCGGCAAGATCACGGTCCTGGGCTCGATCGAGTAACGGTTCGCTGCCGATAAAGAACCACAGCGCAGCTGGCTAGGGAACGGTCACCCAGCGGCTCAGTCCGAAGTCGCAGCCCTCCAGTTCCCGCTCCAGGTCCGCGCGCTTCAAAAGCCCGCTCTGGGTATCGGCATACCCGATCACGGATGCCGCATTGAGCGCCGCAGCCTTGATCGCGCATTCGACATCACCGCTCAGCGCGGCAAACGCTGAAAACGTGGACGCGAACGCGTCCCCCGCCCCCGCCGTGCCTGCGATCTCGCGCGACACGACCGGGCAGAACAGGACGCCCTCACCATTGCCCACATAAGCGCCTTCCCCACCGTTCGTCACGACGACATGGTCGACGCCGCTCTCCCCGAGCGCACGAAAGAAGTGCCCAAGTGACATCTCGTGCCCACCCGAATGCAGCCCGCGCATAATGAGCTCCGGCGCATCTTGATGGTCGCCAAGATCGAACCCCGCGCCCCCTTCCCCGAACCGCCCGACCAGACTGGGCACCAGGGCATCCGCCTCCGCCCGGTTGATCGATAGGATGTCGATATCCGGCAGCGACGCGAGGAACGTATCGTTGCGGCTCGTGAGCTGGCGCACGCCAGGATTGGTTGCGATCTTGGCCCCCGCCGCCTTCGCCAGTCGGATGATGTCGGGAAAGCAATCCGCCGCCTCGTTGCTGAGGCCTGAAATGTAGACGAGGTCGACGCCAAACATGTCGGCCTTGAGGTCCGCACAACTGAGCAGCGTGTTGGCGCCGCGAAACGTGAAGATCGCCGCGTCCCGCTCATGCGACGCGATCATCACCGCCGCCCCCGTCTGAAGCCTCGGATCGCGCATCACCCAGCGCGTCGAAACACCTTCCTCGCCAAGTTTCGCAAGAATGTTCTCCGCCCTCTGATCCTGCCCGAGCTTCACCACCGTCGAAACGTCAAACCCGAGCCGCGCCATGCCGACCGCCGCATTGACCGCCCCGCCCCCGCAGTGTTGCGAAATCTCCAGCGCTTCCGTTTTGCGCCCCTCTTCAAGCAGCAGGAACGAGCTTTCCGCGTTGCGCATCGTCATGCGCTCAATGCGGCGGTTGTCGATCAGCGCGATGGAATCCACCATCGCGCCACCAATCGTGACGACCTTCATGCCCGTCTCCCCTGGATACTCACGAAATCCGGCTGCCCCCGGCCGTCCAACTCACCGCGCGATGGCAGCCCCTCCCATCACCCCCGGCGACCATCAACCCATGTAAAGGCCGCCGTTGGCGTGAACCATCTCCCCCGTCATGAAGCGGGATGCATCTGATGCAAGGAACACGATGATATCCGCGATGTCCGCCGGCTCCGCCATCTGACCCAGCGGCACGAGGCTGGATTGCTCCTTCATCTCGGCCTCCGAGAACTGGTAACGCGGTTGCGCGGTGTTGGTGATGCCCGGCGCAACCGCGTTGACGCGGATCCCGTGCTTGGCAAGCGCCAACGCCATCGATCGCGTCAACCCGATGATGCCGGTCTTGCTGGCCGAATAGTGAACACCCAGCTCATGCCCTCGAACGGACGACGACGAGATGTTCACGATCGCACCCTTGGTGCCCGCCGCCACCATCGCCCGCGCCGCCGCCTGCGCCACCAGAAAGGTGCCTTTGAGATTGACCGTCAGCACCTGGTCCCATTCGTCCTCGGAAAGTTCGAGGAAGGCCGACCGTGGGAATATCCCGGCATTGTTGACCACGAGGTCGAGCCCGCCGAGACCGTCAGAGGCCTCATTGACGATGGCCTCCACGCCGGCTTTTGTGGCGACACTTCCCTGCACCCGAACCGCCTTGCGCCCGAGCGCCTCAACCTCACCGGCAAGCGCGATCGCGGCCCCCTCATCATCGAGCCAGTTGATCGCAACATCGCTGCCCGCCGCCGCAAGCGCCCGAACGCTTGCCTTGCCGATCCCCTGCTGCGCCCCCGTAACAAGCGCTTTGCGTCCTGCGAGCGAGGTCGACGCAAGTGTCATGGCTTTATCCCTTATTCTTGAGTTCCTCGATCTTGCGCTCCTGCCAGCGCCGGACGAAGTCGGGAAACTCCCCGAACACCAGCAGATAGTGCCCGATCAGGCCGGCACCCCAGCCAAGCAGCACCCACTGCACCCACCATACCCCGCTCACCGTCAAATTGACGATCAGCAGGATCGCAATCACGACAACGAACACGCCCAGGTGAGCGTAGAATGCCGTCATCGCCTGGACCCGCTCGACCGCGCGGCGGGTCTTTTCGTCTTGTCCGTCCATGTCACACCTCTCGACGCTACCCCACCCACATTGTGATTAGGTGCAGCTTGGCCCCCGAACGGCAAGCCCCGTTCCCAGTGACGGTTAGCCAATCCGTTCCCGCGACCGCACCACAAGCCCGCCTCACACGTAGCCCGGCCCATCAATCAGTGGGAATTTCTCAAGCAGCGCTTCATCAATCTCGACACCAAGGCCCGGCCCCTCAGGCGGCCGCACATTGCCCGCGTCATCGACCGTGGCCTGCCAGCTGCACAGATCGTCACGCAACGGATTGTAGACTGACAGATCGGCCTCGAAATAACCGGCGTTATCGACGCTCGCGAGCATGTGAATGCTGGCCGCCACATTGAGCCCGGTGAGCGACGTGTGCGGATTGAACGACAGCTTCCAGGCCGACGCCATATGCGCGATCCGCTGGCCTTCCGTAATCCCGCCGGTCTTTGAAAGATCCGGCTGAATAATCGTGATTACGCCATCCTCGACCACGCGTTGCAGCTCGAACCGCGTGTAGTGATTTTCGCCCGCAGCAAGCGGCGTGATCCCAAAGCTGCGCGCCTCCTTGTAGCGGCGGTGATCGTGCGGCGGAAACGGTTCCTCGAGCCAGCCGACCTGCGCGGCATCGAGCGCCGGCATGACCCGGCGCGCATCACTCAGCGAATAGGCCGCATTCGCATCCGTCAGAATATCGATCTCATCCCCGACCGCCGCCCTGACGGCACTGACACGGGCAATGTCATTGCCCGGCGTATCACCGAGCCTGAGCTTCAGCGCCTTGTAACCCTTTGCCGTCACCGACAGCGCTTCTTCGACCAGTTCTTCCGGCGGCTGATAGCCAAGCGAGATGCCGCCCGCATACGCCGCCACATCCTTCGCCCGCCCCCCGAGCAGCTTGTACACCGGCCAACCGGCAGCCTTCCCCCGGATATCCCAGAGCGCCATATCAAGCCCGCTCAGCGCGATCGCCGACGCAGCCCCCATACCGTGGCTTGCAAGCTGCATCTTATAGACGCGGTCCCACACCCCCACCGTATCGCTCGCATCAAGCCCGGCAACCAGCGCCTTGATCGTCGTGTTGATGAGCTGCGCCACCGCCCCCGGCGCCCGTCCGGCATGTGCCTCACCCCAACCGACGAGGCCATCATCGGTGGTAACCCTTACAAGGACACAGTCCCGCTTGACCGCCGCCCCGATGCCGAGCCGCACTTGGAACTTCTCAGGAATTGCAAACGACAACGGATAGGCGGTGACATCGGCGATTTTCATGGGGTCTCTCTCGGAGAAAATCTGGGAACACGACAGTTTCGCTCAGGCTAACGAAGTTCCTCGGCAAGGTATAGCGCTCCTGCTGGATCAATCGCCCCTCCTTGTTCACTCGACTGAGACGGTAGCGCCGGCCCGCAAGCCTCGCTACGATGGCCCCACAGCGCAATCACAAGCAGGCGGCCCCGACCACAAACCGCCGCCCCCACCATCGGAGGAAACGATGACCGAGACCGTGGACAAGAGCCTCCTCTCCCATGTCGTGAAGCCGAACGAAATGGAGTGGCGCAAGACCAAGTTCGACGGCTGCGAGATGAAGCCGCTCTACATCGACCGCAACACCGGCCTTTTGACCGTGCTCCTGCGCATGGCGCCCGGCGCAACGCTGCCTGATCATGAACATGTCGCGGTCGAACAGACCTATATGCTCGAAGGCCGCCTCGAAGATAAGGAAGGCCCCGAAAAAGGCCTCTCCGTCCACGCCGGCGAGTACGTGGCCCGGCCCGCTGGTTCCCGCCACGCCGCCTGGACGCCGGAAGGCGGCATGATGGTGGCGTTCTTCCAGATGCCGAACAAATTCTTCGAGGAAGGCGGCGACGTCATCGACTTCCTCGGCAACGACTGGGAGAAGGAATGGGGGCACGCCCACACCGGCTAGCCAATCTGGCCGCAGCCCGATTGACCCGCCGCAATTCCATCCTCGAGCAACAACCAGTAATGGACGTATAGATCATGCGCGATATCACGGGCCTCGTTGCCTGGATCACAGGCGGCGGCACCGGCATTGGCGAAGGTGCGGCCATGGCGCTGGCTGAGGCCGGCGCCACCGTCATCATCACCGGCCGCCGCGAAGCCCCCCTCCAGGAAGTCGCCGAGCGCATCTCCGCAGCCGGCGGCAAGGTCGACATAAAACCCGCCGACCTCACTGATTGGGCAACCGTCGAGGCGACCGCCGACACGATCCGCCGCGAACACGGACGCCTCGACGTTCTCGTCAACAACGCCGGCGTCAACGTCCCCAACCGCAACTGGGGCGCCCTCGACGTGGAAAGCATCGACAATCTGATCGACGGTAATCTCAGAAGCGCGGCCTACTGCACCCATGCCGTCTTGCCCATCATGCGTGAGCAGGGTGACGGCCAGCTCATCCACACCGCATCGTGGGCCGGCCGCTTCATCGGCCCGGTCTCGGGCCCGATCTACACCGCCGCCAAGCACGGCGTCGTCGCCATGAGCCACACGATCAACCTGGAGGAAGGCGCCAACGGCATCCGCTCGACCGTCGTGTGTCCCGGCGAAGTCGCAACCCCTTTGATGGCCAAGCGCGACCCGCCCGAGCCGCCAGAGATCATGGCCGGCATGGTGCAGATCGAGGACATGGGCGAAGTCATCACCTTCCTCGTCGGCCAGCCGAAACATGTCTGCATCAATGAACTTGTCGTCTCCCCGACACGCAACCGTGGCTATCTCGCCATGATGCAGGGCCGCAAGGCACAGCAGGATGCGGTGCGCACCACCGCGACGACCAAGCAAGGCGCCTGAGTTCGTGCCCGTAACCCGCATCGTCTCGGGCGGCCAGACCGGGGTCGATCGCGCAGCCCTCGATACCGCGATCATCCACCGTATCGCCAACGGCGGATGGTGTCCCAAGGGCGGCTGGGCGGAAGACCTCGTCGACCCGCCCGGCCTCCTCGCCCGCTACCCGGGCTTGACGGAAACACCGCAACGCCGCCCGGAACAGCGCACCGCCTGGAACGTCCGCGACAGCGACGCGACGCTCATCCTGCTGGCAAGCCCGGGCATTGCCTGCTCGCCGGGAACAATCTTTACCCAGGAACAGGCGCGCCATTACTGCAAGCCGACGCTCATCCTCTCGCTTGGGCGTTATGAGAGTATCGATGAAGCCCAATCATGGCTCGGCGATTTCCAGGCCGACCTCTCCCTCAACATCGCCGGCCCGCGCGAGAGCCAATCTCCCGGCATCTACGCAGCCGCGTGCTCGTTCCTGGATGAGTTGATCACCGCCTCGGCAGCCTTCAAACTACCCGCTAGCCTCAAGCCTCACTGGCTTCCCGCGCCGCGCGCCTTGGCCGCTTCCCATTCGTCTGCGAATTCGCGCTCGAGGCGACGTTCCAGTTGCGCCAGATCTTCCGGAACCGGCTGCCCCATCGCACGCATCTGGTGGATCTCGAGATGCAGTTTCTCGAGCAACTCATGAGCATCTTCCGGCTCCTGATCCGCACCACGAACGATGAGATTAATGCGTGCCAAAAGGTCTTCGAATGACATTTTCTGTTCGCCTCCGATCTGGGGTCCCATCAGCCGCACCAAGGCGGGCGCTGCAACAAGACGTGTGAACGTTAAGCGGCTCTCCCGCGTCAGTCCTCAGGAAGGCGAGGGATACTTCGGCTTCTCCGGCGAGTTGGCCGGCTCTTTCTCCGCCGCCTGATCAAGTTCGCGCCCGATCAGCTTTTCGAGATAGGCGATGATGTCACCGATTTCGTGCATCGTAATCTGCATGTCCGGCATCGGGGCATGCGGATTGATGAGGGCATTGCTAACCCGCTGGCGCGTCATGCCCTCAAGACTGGCGACCGCACGCAGCGTCGGGATACCGGCAACCGCTGTATCAGCCTTGGCATTATCGACAAGGTGGCAGCTCGCACAAAGCCGGCCCGCCAGCGCTTCACCCCGCCCGGCATCTGCTTTCCACGGCTTCTTTTCTTCCGCGCTCGCACCACCCGCCGCAACGACGAGCCCCGCGATCACAACAGCCAGAAAACTGCCTTGCATCTCTTTTCCTCGCCAGACCAATGAGTCCCAAACGCTAGCCCCAGCGCGCGCCCCCCACCTTGATCGAAGTCAAGGTGGCGCCCTTTTCAGGTCCGTTCGGCGCGCAATCCCCACCCCAAAATGCCAAAGCCCCGGCGCATCGCTGACACCGGGGCTCTGACATAGTATCGCTCGTCGACCACATCACCGGCGGTGGCAATAGTTTCGTACATGACACCGGCGCACCGGACGGACCACAGCCCGCACGCAACGACCGCGCCGCCAGCGCACACAGCGGCGAACGCGCTGGACCCGGCAGACCCGGCGGCGATGGCAATGGCGATAGCGTCGGCTATGAACCGGCACGAGCAATGAAGGCCCCTGCGGCGCGACATTCTGCGACGCCGCACCCAGCGGCGCGACAACAGCGGCTTGAGCCGGCATGATCATTGCCCACCCAGCCAACACGGCGACCACGGCCGCAATCCACCGAAGTTTTTTCATACGTCAGTTTCCTCGAATAAGACGGCGATACGCACCGCCAGGAGTTCAGTCCTACGCCCCGAGACGGCAACAACAAGGCATCGATCGCCGCATCCCCCCGGATTTCACCGCGATTGATGAGAACCCGCCACAGGCGCAGCCCCACACCCGAAGTGGCCCGTGCACCCGCCCCATCCCGATTTTCCCGCCCCGTTGATCGAGATCAAGGAGCGCATATCATTCAGTCTTATGAATATGATATGTTTCACTCCGCGCCGAATGGTCCCTTCCGGCGCGCGCAAGAGGACGTAGCAAATGGACTGGACCTGGGCATTGGAAAGCCTCGGTGATAGCGGCGCGGCAGCCCTCGGCGGTGTCGCCATCGGCCTGCTTTTCGGCTTTTGTGCTCAGCGCAGCCGCTTTTGCCTGCGCGCCTCCACGATTGAATTCTGGCGTGGCAGTCTCGGCCCGCGCACAGCCGTCTGGCTGCTCGTTTTCGGCGCAGCCCTCTTTGGCACCCAGCTCCTCTTCGCCGGCAAACTGCTCGACGCCACCACCGTGCGCCAACTCTCCCAGGCCGGCACCCTCTCCGGCGCCATCATCGGCGGCGCGCTTTTTGGATGCGGCATGGTCCTCGCGCGCGGCTGCGCCAGCCGCCTTCTTGTCCTTTCAGCGACCGGAAATCTGCGCGCCCTCGTCGCTGGCCTCATCCTCACCGTCGCAGCCCAGGCCTCGCTCTCCGGCGCCCTCTCCCCCCTGCGCCTCCAAATCGCCTCCTGGTGGACCGTCGGACCAGAGACCCGCGACATGGCAACCTTCCTGCCACCTTATGCGGGTCTCCTGATCGCCGTCCCGACTGTCGCTCTCGCCCTCTGGCTCGCCCATCACCATCGCCTCGCCATCACCACCATCATGACCGGCCTTGGCGTCGGCGCAGCCATCGTGCTTGCCTGGTGGTTCAACGCCTCACTCGCCGCTCAGGCCTTCGATATCGTGCCCGTCCAGAGCGTGTCGTTCTCCGGCCCGTCCGCCGACACGTTGATGGTTCTCATTTCCCAGCCCGAAGTCACCGTCAGCTTTGGCCTGGGTCTCGTCCCCGGCGTCTTCGCCGGCTCCTTCTTGTCCGCCGTGACAGCCGGCGAGTTCCGCATTGAGACCTTCACCAATGAAATCTCCCTGCCGCGTTACATCATCGGCGCGATCCTGATGGGCTTCGGCAGTATGCTGGCCGGTGGCTGCGCTGTCGGCGCCGGTGTCACCGGTGGCTCCGTCATGGCCCTGACCGCCTGGGTCGCCCTCACGTTCATGTGGCTCTCAGCCGGCCTGACCGACCTCCTCTTCGACCGCCCAAACGAGGCCACCGCCAACACCCGCGCAACAGCTTCTGCCGCAACCTCTTGAACGCTTCGCCAGCCACAGGCCGGCCAACCAAAACCAGGCTCACCCAGAGCCCCTTCGATTGGAGACAATCTGATGTTCGACTGGCTTTCTCCCAACCGCCTTCCCGCGCTCATGCTTGCGATGGTCCTCGCCGCCGCAACCGCCCCCGCAGTCTTCGCCAAGGAAGCAAATCCCCATGTCGAAAAGCAGGGCGCCTTTGCCGACGTCTTCCAGGACCTGAAAGACGCCGTCATCAATCGCGGCTACGTCATCGATTTCGTCGGACACGTCGACACCATGTTGGACCGCACCAGCGGCGCCTCCAAAAGCGTCACGGAAACCGGTAGCCGCAGCCCTTACCTCAACGCCAAGTACCTTCAGTTCTGCTCCGCCAAGCTCACCCACGAGGCCGTCAGCGCCAACCCTTACAACATGGTTGTCTGCCCCCACGTGCTCTTCGCCTTCGAGGCCAAAGACAAACCGGGCCTCATCATCGTCGGCTACCGCCGCCCGACACCCGGCCCCTCCAAGCTCTCCAAGCGCGCCTTCGGAAAAGTCGATGACGTCCTCATGAGCATCATCAAGGAAGTCGCCGGCAACTAGCTCCAGCCCCCGGGCGACGCCTCAAGAAGCGCCCGCGCACAAGAACAAAGGAAACGCCATGCCTGCCAATTCAGCCGTCCGCCCGGTCGCGCTTGTGCTTGCAGCATTCGCTGCAACCCTCGTCTTCCAACCAGCCACCGCCCCCGCGAGCCAGAAAATCAAGGACCAGTATCCAACCTCCGCCCTCTACCAGAAGCCGGTGGAATTCATCCCTAACGTCTGGTCCGCAATCGGCGCCACCGCGCCCCCGGACTATGAAAACACAGGCCACAACAACAACCTGTCGTTCATCGTCACCGGCGACGGCGTCATCGTCGTCAACGCGGGGGCGACCAACGAGCTGGCGCGCGCCCTTCATGCGGAAATCAAGGCGGTGACGAAGCAACCCGTCAAGCTCGTCATCAACGAGAACGGCCAGGGCCACGCCATGCTGGGCAACGGCTACTGGGCCGACCAGGGCGTCCCCATTCTCGCCCACAAGGATGCTGCCCACGAATTCAAGGAACGCGGCCACGATATCCTCGCCGGCATGAAGCGATATAATCGCGACAAGGCCGGCGACAGCCGCGTCCAGCTTCCCACCGAAACCTTCGAGGACAAGAAGGTGATCGAGATGGGCACCTTCCACATCGAGGTGCTGAACCTCGGCCCCGCCCACTCCCCCGGCGACATCCTGGTCTGGCTGCCGAAACAGAAACTGGTCATCGCCGGCGACATGGCATTCCACGAACGCATGCTGCCCATCTTCGACGATACCGACACCGCCGCCTGGCTCGAAAGTTGGAAGGAATTCGAGAAGCTCGGCGCCGTCTATGTCATCCCGGGCCACGGCCACCCAACCAACATGGCCCAGGTCCGCCGTTACACCCACGACTATCTCGTCCACCTCCGCGCCAAGATCCGGGCCCACATCGACAACGGCGGCACCTTGAAGGACGCCTACTATGTCGACCAATCGGCCTACGCCCACCTCGACACCTTCAACGAACTCGCAACCCGCAACGCTGGCCGCGTCTATCAGCAGATGGAGTTCGAGTAAGCGAACCCAAGGAGCATCGTCATGTTGAAATCAGTTCGCATCACACTGGCCGCCATGGCCGCCATCGCCCTGACACTCACCGCGGTTTCCGCCGCGGCCATCGCCGAACCTTCGTACCGCACCAAGACCGTCAGCGGTGACTTCGAAACCGTTTCGTTCGATCTCACCAACGCCATCGTCAACCGCGGCCTCAAAGTCGACTCGGAAGGCTTTGTGAGCAAAATGCTCGACCGCACCAAGGACGCCACCGGCAACGGCAGCCCGTACGTTGACGGGCGGTATTACACCTTCTGCTCCGCCAAGCTGTCGCAGGCGACGATGGACGCCAACCCCGACAATCTCGCAGCCTGCCCGTATGTGATCTTCGCCTACGAACTGAAATCGTCGCCCGGCAAGACCGTCATCGGATACCGCCGCCCCCTTGGCGCACCCGGCGACGCCTCGCAGAAGGCCCTCGACAAAATCGAAAAACTTCTCAAAGGCATCATCGACGAGGTCGGCTGACCAACGCCAACACGACATCCGAAAGCCAGTGCCCGCGCCACCCCGGCGCGGGCCGATGAGCCTGCGTGCTGCATCAAGGCAGATTGAACAAGGCCCGAAACCCCCGCTTCACCGACCCCTCCATCAGATAGCTCAGCCCCAGCCACACCCCGCACCAGATCGACAACAGCACGATCGGTGCCGAAATCGCCAACACGGATGCCGCCGAAAGCCCCTGCCCGATCGTACATCCCCCCGCAAGCACCCCACCGGTCCCCATCAGGAAGGCGCCAACCAGATGCCGCCGCATCTCGCGCGCATCATCCGCCCCCTCCCAGCGGAACTCGCGCTTGACCAACGCACCAACGAAAGCCCCCCCGATGACACCGAGCGTACTTGCGACGCCGAATGTCAGGCTCGCGTTCGTCATGGTCATGATGTAGATCAGCGTTTGGCCAAGCGGCACCGTATAGGTATGGGAGACCAGCGGCGCCGGATCGAACGGGTCCAGCCCCGCAGTCCCCGTCACCCACCACCCCGCAACGATCGCCAACCCCGCGATCACCGCCCAGAACACATGACGGTATGACGAGCGGAAAGCCGGGCTCCAAAGCGCCCATCCCGCGAAGATCAGCACCCCCACCCCGCCGGTCAACCACCTTGCAAAAGCATCGGGACCGGCAAATTCATCGAACGTGTGCGCCACACTGCCGGCATCGATGTCGAACGGCGCGAAGATCAACTCGCGCAATTGCGCGGTCGGCCCGGCAACAGCCATGTAGGCGGCAACGCCAAGCACGAAGAACACGAACAGCGCTCTGAGATCCCCGCCCCCCACGCGCGCAAGCGTGCCGTAGCCGCACGTCCCGCAGAACGCCATGCCCAAACCGAACATCACCCCACCACAAATCCACGCCAGCGGATTGAGATCGAGGCGGTTGTAAAGTGAGTTCGAAAAATCGACCGTCCCGCTCTCGCGCAGAACGAGCACCCCGCCGATCGCAACCCCGATCGCGAGGGACCACATCCTGAGCCGGCGCAGATCCTTGGAGAAGATCGCATCTTCGATCGCAGCCAGCGTGCAAAAGCGGCCCAGCCGTGCCGCCAGCCCTAATGCTGCGCCGCCGAGCGCGCCGACCAGCGCGACCATATATGGGGCAGGCAGTTCCCCCACGAGCGGCTCCTCCAAACTATCGCCCAAACGATCATCAAACGGGCCGGGTTAACGGGCACGCATAAGGTGGGGTGAGACCGGAGCGCTAGCCCCTGGTCTGACCCTGGCCGCAGAACAGATCGTAGACGAGTTCCATGATCCGGCGCGCCCGGTTGTCTGCAATCGAGTAATAAATCGCCTTGCCCTCGCGCCGCGCGGAAATCAGGTCGTCGGCTCTAAGGCGCGCCAATTGTTGGGAAACAGCCGGCTGGCGCATCGACAGTATTTCTTCAAGCTCCGTCACCGTCTTCTCGCCCTGCGAGAGATAGCAAAGGATCATCAACCGCCCTTCATGGCCAAGCGCCTTCAGCATCGCGGTCGCATTCTTGGCGTTCTCCGCCATCTCATCAAGGCGGTCATCGTCTTCAAAAACCG
Source organism: uncultured Alphaproteobacteria bacterium (assembly GCA_963696075.1). Taxonomy (GTDB): domain Bacteria; phylum Pseudomonadota; class Alphaproteobacteria; order Rhizobiales; family Hyphomicrobiaceae; genus CAJQQK01. The sequence goes on from CAVOJD010000026.1 coordinate 126,362, forward strand.
ATGGGTGAGGCCCTGCCATGTGGATCTGTCCTTCTTTAGTGCCCGCCCGTCAGTTGACCGGGCTTGCCCCCGTCTGTTCGGCCGGCAGTCGCTTGAGCAATTGGCCCAATAAGCCCCAGAAAAAATCCTCTCCAGGATACCCGCGGATCCGGCCGATCTCACGCCCCTTGTCGACCACGACAAACGTCGGCGTGTAGCCGCCCTTCACCAGGAACGCGAGGTCCGCCGGCAGCCGGTCGTGAAGATCGATCCGTCTGAGCGGCAATCGCCGCCCCTCCGGCGTTTTGCCGTAGACGACACCGATTTCCTCTTCCCACCGCTCGCAGTACCCGCAGCCGTCCGCGCGCAACATGATCAGTTCCGCGCCAACCGCCCCGCTTGTCGAGACGGCAACGAAGCAGATGACACCGGCGAGGAGAGCTTTCAAAGCCATGAGACAGATTTCACGTTGATGATCACCCACACATTCTAACTGATTTTGCAGGGCAAAGGGATCGTATTCGTGGCGCGCGCGTAAACGGCGCGCTTGCCACCCCCCCGAAATCATATAGAAAACATCGAATATGTACCAGCCCGACGCATCAGGTGATCGATGGATTTCAACATTTCCGCTGCAGGCGCATTTATGGCGGGGCTACTGTCATTCTTCTCCCCCTGCGTCCTGCCCCTGGTGCCGCCCTACCTGTGCTTCCTCGCCGGCGTATCGTTCGAAGAACTCCAGGCCGACGATCGCAAGGTCACGGGCTCCGTCTTCAAGACCGCCCTCGCCTTCGTCCTCGGCTTCACCACCGTCTTCGTCCTCCTCGGCGCAACCGCCAGCTTCATTGGCCAGGCGCTCACCCAATACCTCGCCACGCTCTCGATGGTTGCCGGCGCCATCATCCTGATCATGGGCCTCCACTTCCTTGGCGTCTTCCGCCTCTCCTGGCTCTATGCCTCAAAGACCGTGGAAGTGAGGAACAAGCCCCCCGGCATCGTCGGGGGCTACCTCGTCGGCCTCGCTTTCGCCTTCGGCTGGACCCCCTGCGTCGGCCCCGTTCTCGCCGCCATCCTCTTTCTCGCCGGCTCCAAGGACACCGCCTGGCAGGGCGCCGGCCTGTTGTTTGTCTATTCGCTCGGCATCGGCCTCCCCTTCCTCATCGCCGCCCTCTTCGCCGGCCCCTTCATCTCGCTGATGTCGCGTGCCAAACGCCAGATGCACATTGTCGAAAAGGCCATGGGCGGCCTTTTGGTCGTAACCGGCCTCTTGTTCATGACCGGTCAGATGTCGAACATGGCCTACTGGCTCCTCGAAATGTTCCCAGCCCTCGGCAAGATCGGATGACACCCCCGCGCCATCGGATATTCGCCGCTTCCCTTGAGATTTGACTATAGATTTGACTGTCCAATCCGGAGATCGAAAATGCGCACACTTCTGACCTATTCGCTCCTCATCCTGACCCTCTTGGCAGCCCCCGCCACCGCCGCAAAAATCGGCGAAGACGGCCTCCACAAGCAGCCCTGGTTCACGATCACCTTCAAGGACCTGAAAGAGGACCTGGCGGCGGCAAAAGAAGCCGGCAAGCGCCTTGCCATCATCATCGAGCAGCGCGGTTGCCTCTACTGCAAGAAGATGCACGAGACGGTGTTCTCCGACGAGAAGGTCGCCAAGTACATCTCCGACAACTTCATGGTCGTGCAGTACAACATGTTCGGCGACGAGGAAGTCATTGACCTCGACGGCGAGACGCTCACCGAAAAGACCGCCGTGCGCCGCTGGGGCCTCGCCTTCACGCCGACCATCATGTTTTTTGCCGAAGAGCCCACGCCGGGAACAAGCGCCAAGGACTCAGCCGTCCAGGTTATGCCCGGCGCGTTCGGCAAGAATACCGTTCTGCACATGTTCCAGTGGGTGAAAGAGAAAGGCTACGAAGGCGACGAGCCCTTCCAGAAGTACCACGCCCGCAAGCTCAACGCCCTCCAGGCCAAATAGTCTGCCCTGCGCAGCGTACGGAAGGCCCAATTCCCTGCGTTCGCACGCCATTGACCATGTTGCGTCGCAACATATTCAATTATTCGAATTGATGATTGATTGGCCGGCGTGTTGCGCATAAGGTCGGGCAAATCAACGGGCGGGCAACGTCCGGACACAATAATTGGAATGTCTGAAACGGGAGGAAGACTTGACACGGATCTTCAGCTTCACCGTCGCTCTTGCCACAGCCGCGCTCCTGGCTCTGCCAGCTCAGGCCGCGGATCCCATCGCCCCCGACAAGGTGGTGATCAAGGATGGCCAGTTGGACAAATCGTTGACGGGCAAGGCGGGTGATCCCGCTGCCGGCCGCAACTGGTTCATCGGCCGCACACTGGGCAACTGCTTGGCCTGCCACGTCAACAAAGAGACCTCAGACGAGCAGTTCCACGGCGAAGTCGCCCCCCCGCTCGACGGCGTCGCCGATCGCTATGATGAAGCCCAGCTTCGTGCCATTGTCGTCAACTCCAAGGCAGTCTTCGGCGACCAGTCCCTCATGCCCGGTTTTTATCGCGTGAGCGGCCTGAACCGTGTTGCCGAAAAGTTCGCCGCAAAGACGATCCTCACCGCCCAACAGGTCGAGGACGTCGTCGCCTACCTCAAAACCCTCAAGGAATAGCCCGGCCCGCCGCCGGCGCCGATGAATTTGGGAGCAAGACAGATGAAACTCAATAAACGCGAATTGATGACGCTGGGCCTCGGCACCGTCGCAGCTTTGACGCTGCCGGCCCTTCCGGCATTTGCAGAAGGTGAAAAAGCGGCTGAGCGCATCAAGGCTTTCACCGGCGGCAAAGAGCCGACAGCCGGCAAGGTCTCGTTGACGACGCCTGAAATTGCCGAGAACGGCAACACCGTTCCAGTCTCCGTCACGGTCGAAAGCCCGATGAGCGAAGAGAGCTACGTCCAGTCGGTCCTCATCCTCGCCGACGGCAACCCGGAACCCGGCGTCGCGACATTCAATTTCTCGCCGATGAGCGGTGAAGCCGCTGCCACGACCCGTATTCGCCTCGCCAAGACCCAGAACGTGGTCGCTGTCGCAAGGATGAATGACGGTTCGTTCTTCATGGACAAGAAGCTGGTCAAGGTCACGATCGGTGGCTGCGGCGGCTAGGCCCCGCCCACCCATCACCTCGAACCAACTGACGAATTTTCAAGGACGACTGAAAAAATGGCAAAACCACGCGTCAAAGTCCCAAGAAAGCCTCCAAAGGTGAGGTCATCACGATCAAGACCCTGATCAGCCACAAGATGGAATCAGGCCAGCGCAAGGATCGCAAAACCGGCGAAAAAATTCCGCGCAACATCATCCATAAGTTCACCGCGAAGTTCAACGGCAAGGAAATCTTCTCCGCTGACATCGAGCCTGCGGTCTCCGCCAACCCCTACCTTCAGTTTTCCGTGAAGGTTTCCGAGAGCGGCGAGTTCGAATTCATCTGGGTCGACGACGACAACAAGACCTACTCGAGCAAGAACAAGATCACGGTGGAATAACCACCGGATCGTCCGCGAACACGCGAACATTGGTGCTGGGAGGAGACCTGAGGCATGACAAATCGTACTGGAATTCGGTGGACACTGGGCGGCGCGGGTTTTGCGCTCGCAGCCATCGCTGCATTTTCCCTTTCCGTCGGTGACGTCCACGCTGATCCAAACGACAACGAACTGGTTGTCGAGGGTGTAAAAATCCCGACCGAGGCCAAGGCCCCGGAAGGCTCACCCTTCGACAAGCTCTATTCAGGCTGGCGCTTCCGCAGCCCGGAAACCCAGGCGCTTCAGATGGACGACTTTGAGAACCCGGGCTTCCCCCTCGTTGATCGCGGCCAAGCCCTTTGGAGCACGGCGGATGGTTCGGCCGGCAAGTCTTGCGCCTCGTGCCATAACGATGCCTCCGAAAGCATGAAGGGCGTGCGCGCCAAGATGCCGAAGTGGCACAACGAAATCGGCAAGGTCCAGTCCCTCGAGCACCACATCAACTACTGCCGCACCGAGCGCATGAGCGCCAAGGAGTGGAAGTGGGAATCAGATGACATGCTCGGCATGACCGCCTACGTCGGCCTGCAGTCTCGCGGCATGCCGACCGAGGTCAAGACCGACGGCAAGAACAAGGACTTCTACGAAAAGGGCAAGCAGCTCTACTACACCCGTGTCGGCCAGCTCGACATGGCGTGTGCCGGCTGCCACGAAGGCAACACCGGCCGCATGATCCGCGCGGATCACCTCAGCCAGGGCCACATCAACGGCTTCCCGCTCTATCGCTTCAAGTGGTCGAAAATGGGCTCCATCCACCGCCGCTTCAAAGGCTGCATGGATAACATCCGCGCCAAGCCATACAAGCGCGGCAGCGATGAATTTACAGCCCTTGAACTCTACGTCGCCTCGCGCGGCCAGGGCCTTTCCGTGGAAACCCCCGCGGTTCGCCAGTAATCCGGCCGAGGCCGCGAGCGTTTCCGGTCGCGGCCTTCGCTTCCCCAGCTATCGGCAAGACCTGACGCAGCCGCGTCAGGCCACTGCCGGCTTGCCTCGGCTCAATGCCGAAAGTGATGCTTGAGAAGGTCTGAACCTCCATGATTTCAAGGCGCGAATTCCTTCAGGCAGCCGTCGCCACCGGCGCCCTCGTCGGCGGAGCCGGCACCGGACGCTGGTCCGCACTCGCAGCCAGCCAGGGCCTGATGAGCGAAGCCGATCTCTTGAAGTTCGAGAAATTCGGCAACGTCTCCGTTGTCCACATCACCGACCTTCATGCCCAACTCAAGCCGATCTACTTCCGCGAGCCCTCGATCAATCTCGGCGTCGGCGAAGCGGCAGGCAAACCGCCCCATCTGACCGGCAAGGATTTCATCGAGCAGTACAAGATCGATCCCAAGTCCCCCGACGCCTACGCGCTGACCTCCGAAGACTATGTCGCGCTCGCCAAGTCATACGGGCGCATGGGCGGCATCGACCGCATCGCGACCATCCTGAAGTCGATCCGCGCCGACCGCGGCGACAACACCCTCCTCCTCGACGGCGGCGACACCTGGCAGGGCAGCTACACCTCGCTCAAGACCAAAGCCCAGGACATGGTCGACGTCATGAACTCGCTGAACCCTGACGCCATGACGGCGCATTGGGAGTTCACGTACGGCGCCGAGCGCGTCCGCGAAATCGTCGACAATCTGCCCTTCGCCTTCCTCGGCTCCAACATCTTCGACAACGAGTGGGACGAGCCAGCCTTCGAGGCGATGAAGATGTTCGAGAAGGGCGGCGTCAAGGTCGCCGTCATCGGCCAGGCCTTCCCCTACCTGCCGATTGCCAACCCGCGCTGGATGTTCCCGAAACTCTCCTTCGGCGTGCGCGAGGAAGAAGTCCAGAAACACGTCGATGCCGCCCGCGCCCAAGGCGCCGGCCTCGTCGTCCTCCTTTCCCACAACGGCTTCGACGTCGACCGCAAGCTCGCAAGCCGCGTCAAGGGCATCGACGTCATCCTGACCGGCCACACCCATGACGCCCTGCCCGAACCCGTCCAGGTCGGCAAGACGCTGCTGATCGCCTCCGGCTCGCACGGCAAGTTCGTCTCGCGCATCGACTTCGACGTCTCGGGCGGCGAGGTGAAAGGCTATCGCTACAAGCTGATCCCCGTCTTCTCCGACGTCATCACCCCCGATAAGGACACCACCGCCCTCGTCGACAAGGTCCGCGCCCCCTTCGAAGATGAACTCAAGAAGGTCCTCGGCAAGACCGACTCGCTGCTCTACCGCCGCGGCAACTTCAACGGCACCTTCGATGACCTCATCTGCGACGCCCTCCTCGCCGAGCGCGATGCCGAGATCGCCCTCTCGCCAGGCTTCCGCTGGGGCACCTCCGTCCTGCCGGGCCAGGACATCACCGTCGAAGACGTCTTCAACGCAACCGGCATGACCTACCCCAACGCCTACCGCATGGAGATGACCGGCGAACGCCTCAAGGAAGTGCTCGAAGACGTCGCCGACAACCTCTTCAATCCCGATCCCTACTACCAGCAGGGCGGCGACATGGTCCGCGTCGGCGGCATGGGCTATCGCATCAACGTCAAGGCCAACATGGGCAGCCGCATCTCCGACATGACCCTGCTCAAGACCGGCGAGGCCATCGACCCCAAGCGCAATTACGTCATCGCCGGCTGGGCCTCCGTCAACGAAGGCACCGAGGGCCCGCCGATCTGGGATGTGGTCATGAACTACGTCAAGAAGACCGGCACCGTAAAACTGAAACCGAACACCTCCGTCATCGTCGACGGCGCCTGACGGGTGCCTGCCGGCCGATGTCGGCAGCGCCCCGGAACAACACATGATCGCAACGAAACCAAGGACGCTTGGCAATAACACATTCACGTTTTAGAATATTTGCCAGCCACATCTCCACAAACCGCATCCATCTGGGAGCAGGAAAGTGACGAAGCACACGAAAGGACAACGCCCGGCGATCGAAACTCCGCTGGTCGAACCCGTAAATTCCCGCCGATCCTTCCTCAAGCAGGGGCTTCTCGCCGGTGGCGCATTGGTCGCCGGCACAGCCGCCCTCAGAGCCGAAGGCGGCGATCCAGCCATCACCGAGACCCAGGAGTGGGCGCAGTATCTGGGCGAAGGCGTCGACGCCCGCCCCTACGGCACACCCTCCGAGTTCGAAAAGCATGTCGTGCGCCGCAACGTTGAATGGCTGACGGCCTCCGCCGAATCCTCGGTGAACTTCACACCACTCCACGAACTCGACGGCATCATCACCCCCAACGGCCTGTGCTTCGAGCGTCACCACGGCGGCATCGCCAATGTTGATCCCGCCAAGTACCGGCTGATGATCAACGGCCTCGTCGACAAGCCGATGGTCTTCACCCTCGACGACCTCAAGCGCTTCCCGCGCGAGAACCGCGTCTACTTCCTCGAGTGCGCCGCCAACTCCGGCATGGAATGGCGCGGCGCCCAGCTCAACGGCTGCCAGTTCACCCACGGCATGATCCACAACGTCATGTACACCGGCGTGCCCCTGAAACTGATCCTCGAGGAAGCCGGCCTCAAGACCAATGCCAAATGGCTGATGCCGGAAGGCGCCGATTCCTCCGGCATGAACCGTTCAATTCCCCTCGCCAAGGGCCTCGACGACTGCCTCGTCGCCTTCGCCATGAACGGCGAAGCGCTGCGCCCGGAACAGGGCTACCCCGTTCGCCTCGTCGTGCCGGGCTGGGAGGGCAACATGTGGGTCAAGTGGCTGCGCCGCATCGAAGTCGGCGACGAGCCATGGCACGCCCGCGAGGAAACCTCGAAATACACCGACCTCCTTGAGAACGGCATTGCGCGCCGCTTCACCTGGGAGATGGATGCCAAATCCGTCATCACCAATCCCTCGCCTCAGGCGCCCCTCAAGCACACCAAGGGCCAGACCGTCCTCACCGGCGTTGCCTGGTCCGGCCGCGGCACCATCAAACGCGTCGACGTCACCCTCGACGGTGGCAAGAACTGGCAAACCGCCCGCCTTGACGGGCCGAGCCTGTCGAAGTCGATGCACCGGTTCTATTTCGATTTCGACTGGAACGGCAAACCGCTGCTCCTCCAGTCCCGCGCAATCGACTCGACCGGCTACGTGCAGCCGACCAAGGACCAGCTGCGCCACGCCCGCGGCACCAACTCGATCTACCACAACAACGGCATCCAGACGTGGCATGTCCGCGAGAATGGAACGGTGGAAAATGTTGAAGTCTCTTAAATTCGCAGCCGCCGCAGCGGCCCTCTCCCTCACGCTCGTCGCCACCGCTGAAGCTGGCAAGCTCGGCATTGGCCGCGAAGCCAAGCCCGCCGAAGTCAAGGCCTGGGACATCGACGTGCGCCCTGATGGCCAGGGCCTCCCCCCTGGCAAAGGCAAAGTCGCGGACGGTGAAAAAATCTACAGCGAGCAGTGCGCCGCCTGCCACGGCGACTTCGGCGAAGGCATCGACCGTTGGCCCGTCCTCGTCGGCGGCAAGGGCACCTTGAAGAGCGACGATCCCGTCAAGACGATCGGCTCCTACTGGCCGTATCTCTCGACCGTCTACGACTACATCAACCGCGCCATGCCCTTCGGCAATGCCCAGTCGCTGAAGCCTGATGAGGTCTACGCGCTGACCGCCTACCTGCTCTACATGAACGAGATCGTCGACGACGATCAGTTCGTGCTCTCGGACAAGAACTTCGCCTCGATCAAGATGCCGAACGAGAAAAACTTCACCGACGACGCGCGTCCCGATACCCCCCTTGCAAGCGAAAAAGAGCCTTGCATGAAGGACTGCAAGCCGGACGTGAAGATCACGGCGCACGCACGCGTCCTCGACGTGACACCCGACGGCGGCGGGGAAAACAAGGTCAAGGTCGACTAGGGCGCTCGCGATACCATCCGGCACTTTGGCTTGTGCGGGCGAAACAACGATGAGGGCGGATGGCGGTCGCAGAGGGGAAGCATGCGACCGCCATTTTTGCATCGCCCCGTTTCGCAAATCCCGAGCCGGCCAACCGATGCAGGACACTTGATATGGAAGAATTCATAGGTTCTGATCTCGCAAACCGGCCGCGCTGCAACGATCGGACGAACAACAAGAACAGCGGTCATTGGGTGGAACGCATGACTGTTTCTTTGCGCGCACTGGTCGCCGTTTCGTTGAGCTTGGCTTTGATCAGCGCAGTGCCGGCTGCCGCCCAGGACGTTGCCTACGGCGAATATCTCTCAAGCCAATGCACCACATGCCACCAGCTCTCCGGCAAGGACAAAGGCATCCCCTCGATTATCGGCTGGGACGCGGAATCATTCGTCGCCGTGATGGGCTCCTACAAGCGCAAAGAGCGCGAGAACCAGGCCATGCAGACCATTGCAGCCTCAATGGGTGACGAAGAAATCGCAGCCCTTGCCGCCTACTTCGCAACCCTCAAGCCAAAAGAATAACGACTGCCCAAGCTGCCATTGTCCGATGGCCCAAAAAATACCATCAGGAGGAAACCAAATGACCAAACTGACCAGACGCCAGTTTTCATTTCTTGCCGGCGGCGGCGTCGCCGCCACCACGCTTGGCATGCCCTTTATCGCCCGCGCCGCCAATCCGAAAGTCGTCGTCATTGGCGGCGGCGCCGGCGGCGGCACGGCTGCGCGCTACATCGCCAAGGACTCCAAGGGCGCCGTCAACGTCACGCTGATCGAGCCGTCCAAGCAGTACTACACCTGCTTCTTCTCGAACCTCTACCTTGGCGGCTTCCGCGACTACGCCTCGATCGGCCACACCTATGAAAACATGGCCAAGGAAGGCGTCGGCGTCGTCCACGACTGGGCCGAAGCCATCGACCGCGACAACAAGGTCGTCCGCCTCGCCTCCGGCGGCGAAGTTCCCTACGACCGTCTTGTCGTCTCCCCGGGCATCGACATTCAGTACGACGCCGTCCCCGGCTACTCCGTCGAAGCATCGAACGTTATGCCCCACGCCTGGAAATCCGGCACCCAGGTCCAGATGCTCAAGGCGCGCATCGAAGCGATGCCCGAGGGCGGCACCTTCATCATGGTCGCCCCCCCGAACCCCTACCGCTGCCCGCCCGGCCCCTACGAACGCATCTCGATGATCGCCCACCTTCTCAAGGAGAAGAACCCGAAAGCGAAGATCATCGTCCTTGATCCGAAGGAAAAGTTCTCGAAACAATCTCTCTTCCAGGAAGGCTGGGAGCGCCATTATTCAGGCATGGTCGAGTGGTTGCCAGGCTCCATCACCGGCCCGATCGAGAACGTCGATGTCGCCAGCATGACCATCACCGCCGGTGGCGAGAAATACAAATGCGATGCCGCCTCCATCATTCCCGCCCAGAAGGCTGGCACAATCGCCCAAAAGGCAGGCCTCACCGACGATAAGGGCTGGTGCCCGATCAAGCCGGAAACCATGCAATCGGCGATGGATGAAAATATCCACGTTATCGGTGACGCCTCCGTTGCCTCCGCAATGCCGAAGTCGGCCTTCTCAGCCAACAGCCAGGCCAAGGTCGCAGCCAACGCCGTTCGCGGCGCGCTGACCGGTTCGCGCGTCTTCCCCGCCCGCTTCGCCAACACCTGCTGGAGCCTGATTGCCACCAACGACGGCGTCAAGGTTGGTGCTGCCTACAAGGCCGGCGAAAAAGCGATCGAAGTGACCAGCAACTTCATCTCGAAGACCGGCGAAGACGCCGACCTCAGAAAGCAGACCTACGAAGAATTGGTCGGCTGGTACGATGGCATCTCCAAAGATATCTTCGGCTGAACCAGCATAAACTGATCGGACGTGCGGCGGCATTCCTTGTGCCGCCGCACGTCTTTCACGACCCCACTCGAATCCGTGACGAGGGCCCAATATGCGAAACCGCCAGAACCTGCCACTCCCCGGAACCGATACGCGCATCTCCCGGCGCACCGTCCTCGGCGGGGCCGCAGCCTCACTCGCTCTCCCCTTGCTGCCTGTCTCACGCGCCGCTGCAGCCGCTGGCACGATGACCGCCGGCCGCTTCAAGGTCACCACCCTGAGCGACGGCCACCTCACCTTGCCCACCACGATGCTTGCACCAAACATCGAGACGGCCGCGCGTGAAAAAGCTTTGGCGGCGGCCGGCCAGACCGGCGCCAACTATCGTTCTCCCTTGAACGTCACCCTCTTGGAGTCGGACAAGGAGAAAGTCCTCCTCGACGCCGGCGCCGGTACCCGCTTTATGGCGAGCGCCGGCAAGCTCGAGGAAGCCCTGAGCGAGACCGGCATCGAGCTCGACCAGATCACCCACGTCATTTTCACCCACGCCCATCCCGACCATCTCTGGGGCACGATGAACGACTTCGACGAAGTCGCCTTCCCCGCCGCCTCCTTCCACATCTCGGAGACGGAATGGAACTTCTGGATGGCCGATGACGTCTTCACCAGGCTCGACGAACAACGCAAAGCCTTCGCCGCCGGCGCCCAGCGCAACCTCAAGGCCATCAAGGACAAGATCCAGACCTTCAAGCCCGGCGCCGAGATCCTGAACGGCATCCGCGCGATCGACACCTCCGGTCACACCCCCGGCCACGTCTCCCTCGAGGTTGGCGATGACAAGAGCCGTGTCGCGGTCCTCGGCGATGCCCTGACCCATCCGGTCATCTCCTTCGAATACCCCGACTGGCGCACCGCCATGGATCAGGAACCGGACAAGGCAACCACAACCCGCAAGCGCCTCCTCGACCGGCTTTCTGCCGACAAGCACCACGTCATCGGATATCATCTCCCGGACCCCGGACTGGGGCGCGTCGTGCGCAAGGGCAACGGCTTTGCGTTCCAACCCATCGCCTGAACCGATGGCAACCAAACCTTGAGGCCAAACCGACAATGATCCCCCGGCACGGCCTCAAGCTTCTCATCACGGGCCTTTCCGCCGCCTGCGGCCTCGTCGTCGAAATCGTCGCGGGCCGCATGATCGCGCCCTATCTCGGCATGTCGCTCTACACGTGGACGGCGATCATTTCCGTCGTCCTCGCAGGCTTCTCCGTCGGCCACTGGATCGGGGGACGCCTTGCCGGACGCCCGCCTGAAGCAGCCGTACGCGCCGTCGCCTGGAGCCTCATCGCCGCCGCCGGCTCAACCGCCCTCGCCCTCGTCCTGATCCGCGTGATCGCGCCGGCAACGACCGAATTGGGGCTTGCCCCTGTGCCAACCGTCCTGATCGTCACGGGCGCGCTCTTCTTCCTGCCGAGCCTGTTCGTTGGCATCCCCTCCCCCGTCCTCACCAAGCTCGCCGTCGACGAGGCGAGCCCGGCCGAAGCCGGCACCGTCATCGGCGCCTTCTACGCGATCGGCGCAATCGGCTCGATTGCCGGCACCCTGGCCGCCGGCTTCGTTTTCATTGCCTGGCTCGGCGTCACCGCAACCTTGATCCTCGTCGCGCTCCTCTACCTGGCCCAGGGCCTCGCCCTGCTGCTGACCGCCCCGCGCCAGGGCGTCGCCCACCTGGCTCTGCCCCTCGCCCTCATCACCCTTTCCGCCTCAGCCCTCACCCTCATCGCCACCCGCCTCGACGCCTTCAACGAGCCCTGCAAGATCGGCTCTGCCTATTACTGCGTCCGCGTCTTCGATGTCTCCCGCGATTACGCCACCCCCGCCCGCGTCATGGTCCTCGACCACCTCGGCCACGGCATAAACCTGCGCGACCATCCCCGCCGCCTCGTCTCTCCCTATGTCGAGCTGCACGACATCTTCGCGCGCATTCATTCCGGCCGCGCATCACCGTTCCGCGTTTTCTTCATCGGCGGCGGCGCCTACACCCTGCCGCGCGCCTGGGCCGACGCCCGCCCCGATGCCCAACTCACCGTCGCCGAGATCGACCCCTTCGTCACCCAAACGGCGGTCGACGAACTCTGGCTCAAGACCGGCGACAGGATCACCCCCGTCCATCGCGATGCCCGCGTTGCCCTCAACCAGCAATCGGAAAACCATTTCGATGTCATCGTTGGCGATGCCTTCCACGACATCGTAATCCCGCCACATCTTGTCACCGCCGAGTTCTTCGCCCTCACCGCCTCACGCCTCAAGCCAGACGGCATCTACCTGATGAATGTCGTCGACAACCGCGACAGCCCCCGCCTCGCGCTGTCGATCCTGAAATCCATGCGTGAAGCTTTCAAGGAAGTCGAAATCTGGCATTCGAATGATACGGGCAAGCGCGCCACCTATACCCTCGCCGGCCTCACGGCGCCGACCCCTTATGGCGAATTGCCCGCCCGCGCCTCGCCCGGCGTCCGCTTCACCCGCATCCCCCCCGAACGCCTGAAGGCCTTGAACGCGCGCCTGAACCCGATCCAGCTGAGCGATGACTACGCCCCGATTGACCGGCTGATCGGCATCAACTAGTCGATCCCCGCCCCGCGCCCCCTTTGACCAACCGCGCGCCTCGGTTCATCGTAGGCACCGAAGAATTCATCTGCGCCCTTGCGGCGCGTTTTCACGAGGATGGCGCACGATGGGTGTCGCAATCGGTCTCGGATTGAGTGAATGCCCCTTCACGGACGCCAACGACTATTGGCGCTGGATCGACCTTTGCGAGCAGGGCGGGGTCGATTCCATGTGGCAGACCGACCGCCTCGTCGGCCCCCACCCCATGCTCGAGACATTGAGCGTCATGGCAGCCCTTGCCGGGCGCACCAAGAAGCTCAAGTTCGGCATGAACGTCCTCTCCGCCGCCTTCCGCGACCCGGTCCTCGTTGCCAAGCAGTGCGCAACGATCGACTTCCTCTCCTCTGGCCGCCTTCTGCCGGCCTTCGGCATCGGCAGCCCCAAGGCGCCCGAATGGGAGATGCTCTCAATCGACACCAAAGGCCGAGGATCACGAACGGACGAAGCCCTCGACATCATTCAGCGCCTCTGGCAGGGCGAAACCCTCGACTATGATGGGGAATACTTCACCATCCACGGCGCGCGCATCGCCCCCCTCCCCGTTCAAGCAGCCCTGCCGCTTTGGATCGGCGGTGGCTCCAAAGCTGCCATCCGGCGCACTGCGCGCATCGGCACAGGCTGGATGGGCGGCGCGGAAACAGCCGAAGAAGCCGGCCGGATCGTGGCCGCGATCAAGACCGAACTCACCACCACCGGCCGCCACATCGACGACGATCACTACGGCACCAGCTTCCCCGCCTACATCGGCCCCCTCGACACACCGGTCATCGCAACCGCCATGCACGCCTACACCGAGCGCACCGGCCGCGACGCCAAGGCCGTCTTCGCCGTTGGCACACCGGCCGACCTCGTCGACCATATCGCAGCCTACGTCGAGGCCGGCGTCTTCAAGTTCGTCCTGCGCCCCATCGGCCGCGATGCCGACGAGATGCTGGCGCAAACCCGCAAGATCATCGAAGATGTCATCCCGGCCGTAACGTCCCGTTTCGCCTGATCGGCCGAATACAATTGAGAGCGCCATAAGAGGCGCCGCAATCCCGAGGAAACGACATGAAAATTGGGCTTTCGATCCCCCTCCCCGCCTACACCATCGACCCCGCCTTCATGGGCCGAAAGGCGGAAGAACTGGGCTTCACCTCGATCTGGTATGCCGAGCACCCCGCCGTGCCGGTTGAAAGCTCAAGCCCCTTCCCCGCAACCGGCGGCGAAATTCCCTGGACCTATTCCCACTTCACCGAGCCCTATATCGCGCTCGCCCGCGCCTCCGGCGTCACCTCAAAGATCAAGCTTGGCACCGGCATCACCCTGGTGCCCCAGCGCCACCCGATGATCCTCGCCAAAGAGGTCGCAGCCCTCGACTTCCACTCAGGCGGCCGCTTCATCTTCGGCATCGGCACCGGCTGGCTCAGAGAAGAAGTCGAGATGTTCGGCGGCGACTTCCCCCGCCGCTGGACGCAAACCCGCGAGGCCCTCGACGCCATGAAGGCGGTCTGGTCCAACGACATCGGCGAGTTTCATGGCAAGTACTACGACATCCCGCCCGTCCGCGTATTTCCCAAACCGGCGCAGAAACCGTATCCGCCGATCGTGATCGGCGGCGCGGCAGATCGCGTCCTGCAGCGTATCGTCGATCATGCCGATGGCTGGCTGCCAAACCGCGTCACACCGGACGAACTCAAGGGCCATCGCGCCGAACTCAACCGCCTTGCAACCGAGGCCGGCCGTGATCCGACATCAATTCAGATCATCGTCTACGGCCAGGAACCCAACCGCGATCTTGCCGAAAACCTGATCGCGTCCGGCGCCGATGAGGTCATCATTCGTCCCCAACACGTCGAAACGGAATCCGAGATGGGCGCGCAACTGGAAGAGATCGCCAGCAAACTGATCGACAAGACCTAGCTCAGCTCACCCCTCATCCAATCCGCGATCAGCGCCGCCGTCTCGCTGGCCCGGGTGACCGGAAAATAGTGACCACCATGATCGAAAAGGTGGAGCCGGTTATCCGGGATCAGGCCCGCGAGTTCCTCCTGCAGATAGGCCGGCACGATCATGTCGTCCTCAGCGCCGAGGATCAGGCACCGCTCCCGGATCGCGCCGACCCGCTCACGGCAATCATGCGCAAGCAGCGCGCCGACCCGCTCGTCGATGATCGCAACCTGCGCTGCGTCGGGCACCTGATCGCCGGCCCGCGCCAGCATCTCGGGATTGGCATGATGCCACCGTGGCGGCGATGAAAACAGCGCCGCCAGTTCGACATAGGACTTCGGTGACACTTTGAGCAGGTCCCGGCGCGCGCCAAACAGCGTCGCAAGGAACGGGTCCGGCCCCGCCCACGTCCCACTGAGGATCAGGCCGGCCGCCGCGTCCGGGCGCATCAACGCCATCTCTTCCAGGATGGCACCACCCGTGGAATGCCCGCACAGAACCGGCTTGCCGCCGCCCGCGGCATCAACGATCTCCCAGACGTCTTCTGCAAGCGTCCGCGTCGAGACCGGAACCGTGCCCCGTTCGCTGCCCCCAATCCCGCGTTGATCGAACCGGACGGTGCGCACTCCGTCTCCAAGGGCTGCAACCAGCGGTCGCCAGAACGCCCCCGTGCCGCCAAGCCCGCTGATCAGCACGAGGGTCTCTCCCTCGCCCGCCATGTCGACGCTCAGCCGCGCCCCGTCCCGCATCGTGATGCTGCTGGTCATGAGATCGCCCTACTGGATCGGTGAAAACGATGTCGGCCGCAGCACCCGCGTCTGTTGGTGCTCGACCAGATCGACCACCATCTCCAGATAGGCATGCCACCTTGGATCAGCCGCCATCCGGTCCCGTCGCGCCAGCCGGTCATCGAGCCCCTCATATCCCCACAGCGCGACGACATGATTGAGTTCACCGATCTCACTCGTGAAGTAGCCCAGAAACGTGCCCAGAAGCTCCTTCTGGATCGCCAGTCCATGCTGCTCGTAGGTCTGGACGAATTGCCCGATCTTGCCGGGCTTGATGCGATAGTCGCGCTCTTCGATGATCATCTGCCTCTCCTTGCAATAGGTGTCCCCGCGCCAACGCGAAGCCATCTCAGCCCTGCCCGACCTCAGGCGGCAGATACCGCCGGCTCAGTTCGTTGCGATCGACATAGCCCGCCTCGAATACCGGCGCCGCGATCGTCGCGCGGACATGCAGCGTTCCATCACCGACGTTCGTGAAACCGTGCCAGTGCCCCGCCGGAACGAGCACGGATTGTCCGCCCCGCACCGTTTGCCGCTCATTGCCAAGCCAGATCTCAGCTTCGCCCGAGACAACCGTCAGGATTTCCTCGACGGAATGCTGATGTGTCGGCGCGCCGAGCCCCGGCTCACAGTATTGCTCAAAAATGCACAGCTGTGATGATCCGTTGACCGCGGAAACCAGCATCACCGTGCGCACACCCGCACGCCAATCCTCCGACGACTGTGCTGCATGATCGACTATCTTCATCGCTTGAAATCCTCCGCACTCATCCCCTCTCAGCGTTGCACGAACCAAACATGAAAACCACCACGCGAACGGTTTCGCCGGCCGGGCTGATGGCTTATCAAAGCCTGACAAGATGATACCCACGCCATCCGCCAGGGGCCCGCACGATGCTGAATTTCAGATCATTTCTTACCATGCTCATCGTGCTCTTCCACGCCCTGCCCGCCCACGCCCTCCGCCCCGTCTCGCAGCACGAACTGGGTCGCGCCAAACCGGGCGACATCCTGCGCATCCAGCCGCTGCCCGGCGGCGCCCCCGACAACATCCGCGCCTACCAGGTCTTCTACCGCTCGATCGGCACGCGCGGCCAACCGATCCTGGTCTCCGCCGCCCTCTTCTATGCCGACAGCGACGAGCCTCGCCCCCGCCCCGTCGTTGCCTGGGCGCATCCGACAACTGGCGTCACGCGCAACTGCTCCCCGACCCGCCGCACCGATGTCTACAACAAGATCCCGGGCATCGAGCGCATGCTGCGAGAAGGCTTCATCGTCATCGCCACCGACTACGCCGGCTACGCCACCGTCGACCCCCATCCCTATCTCGTTGGCGCAAGCCACGCCCGCACAGTCCTCGATGCCGTCCGCGCCGTTCGCCAATTGCGCAACGCCCGCGCCACCAATCAATTCGCCGTCTGGGGACATTCCCAGGGCGGTCACGCGGCCCTCTTCACCGGCGAATTGCAACCCATCTACGCGCCTGAACTCGAGCTTGTCGGCGTCGCAGCCGCAGCGCCCGCAACGCGCCTCGTCGATCTCTTCCGCGCCGATGCCGGTACCGTCTGGGGCAACGCCCTGACAGCCATGGCCCTCTATGCCTGGTCCCACATCTATGGCATCCCCCCCTCGACCGTCGTCGATAACGCGGCCCTCCCCGCCTTCCGCCGCCTCGCCACCGACTGCCTCAACTCGCTTGCAGGCGCCCTCAAGATCCTGCGCGATGAAAGACCACTGGAAGGCCGCTTCTTCAAACGAGATCCCACTGAAATGCCGGAGTGGCGCCAGATCATGGAGGAAAACACCCCCGGCAAACGGGCCATCAACGCCCCCGTTTTGATTGCCCAGGGCCGCAAGGACGACATCGTCCCCTTTGCCATCAACCGCCGCTTCTTCTCCGACACCTGCAGCCTCGGTACGCCCGCGCAGTTCATGACCATGGCGAACACAGGCCACATGTACGCCGCCGAGACGAGCGCCCGCCAAACCGTGAACTGGATCAAGGATCGTTTCGCCGGCCGCCGCCTCGGACGCTTTTGCTAGCGCGTTTCAGAACGAGGCCCGGCAACTATCGCCCCCAGAGCAAGCCGGCAATGTCGCGCACATCATCGACATTGCGCAGATCGCTGAGCAGACCGATCAGCACCTCGACCCGGTCGCCCGGCACCGGCTGGATCGCATTGGCGGCATTGGTGCGGAACTTGGCAAGCTGAGCATCCCGGCTCATTGCACGACCCGGCGCCCCGTAGACTTCATCGAGCTTCACGCGATGCACCGTGCCATCGCGCAGCCGCATCTCGATCGCAATCGGCACCAACAGATGCGGATTTTCATCGCCCGCGATCTCGACCGTGATCCTCTCGGCAAGCGCCAGGCTGTCACCATCCCGGTACGCCTCGGCATTGAAATCCTCAAACCCGACAGTGCCGCGCATCATCGCGCGCGCAGCCACGTAAGCCGCACACAGCCGCGCATAGTTGGTATCCATGTCCGCCCGCGGCCGCCGCCCGACGAGCTGATGGACAAGCGCCGGCACCTTGGCCGTTACCGCCGCGATCTCATCAACCGTGATGCCGTGTTCCTCACTGAGCGAAAGGCAGCCATCGACGACCCCGTGCGTGGCCCGGCCCGAAGGAAACGGTTTGTGGGCAATCTCCGTTATCCGCCAGACCTTGCCCAGCGTGTCCGCCTGCGCCTGCGGATCGCCACCATCCTCGAACAGCGTGAAATAGCCGAACCGGCCCTCAAGAACATTCTGCGGCCCCGTCACCCCGATGCCGGCGAGATCACACGCGACAACCGCGTTGCGCGCATTGAACCCCATCTGCATCGCAAGCAGCATCGAGCCTTCCTCATGCGCCTGCATCGTCCCGCACAACTGCCCGTATGCGATCGAGAGCGCGTTGACGGTTTGGCCCGCATCGAAGCCCCGGACCTTGGCCAGCGCTGCCGCCGCCCCGAAGGCTCCGACCGTCGCGGGACGAAAGAACCGCAGCCCCGAATGTGACGCAACGCCGAGATTGGCCGCCACATCGGCCCCAACCACGACCGCCTCGATGAAACGCCGCCCCGAGATGCCGCCAGCCCCCTCGACCTCCGTCATCAAGGCCGGCACGATCGCCGACAACACATGCGCAACGGCTTCTTCGTGCACACAGTCAAACTCACTGTTGTGGACCTGATAGGCATTGCACAGCGCTGCCGCCGCAGGCGCCACCCGCCGCCCATGTGACCACACATGTGCACCCACAGAACCCGCTGCCGCCTCCCCCTGCAGTTCGGCAAGCTCGACCGCCTTCGGCCCCGAACTCCCCCCGAGGCCGACACCGATGGTGTCGAGCACGAACGTCTCCGCCGCCACCACCACCGCTTCGGGCAAGGTGTCGAAATCCGTTGTCATGACGTGATCTGCAAACCGCGCGATAGCGTCCATCAATTTCCCCTTCCATGGTGCGGATGATTGCGTGGCCCGGCGTGAAAAGCGCGTGACCCACCCCCCATCGACCTGCTTTGATAGCACCACTTGCGCCACCAAGGGCATCCGCTGTCAACAAACCCCGCAACCCGCAGGAGGACACCATGTGGTCTAATCCCCGCATTCCCTTTGAGATGACGAGCGACCGCCCGCCCCTCTCCCCGCCAAACGGCAAGTCGTTGATGGTCAACGTCGTCCTCAATATTGAATACTGGCCGTTCGACCGGCCCATGCCGCGCGGCGTCCTCCCCGCCCCCCATGGCAAAACCCCGGAACCACCGGATGTGCCGAATTTCGCCTGGGTCGAATACGGCATGCGCGCCGGCATGCCCCGCGTCATGCGCCTGCTCGCCGAGCGCGGCATCAAGGCGTCGGCCTTCATCAATGCCCAGGTCGCAGACGTCTACCCCACCCTCGCCGAAGCCGTCGTTGCAGCCGACTGGGAACTCGTCGGCCACGGCTGGTTCCAGCAATCCCTGAAACAGGTCGACGACGAAGCCGCCGTCATCGAACAAAGCCTTGCCCGCCTCGAGCAGCTCTCCGGCAAGCGCCCGCGCGCCTGGCTCGGCCCCGGCATGGGTGAAAGCCTCGCCACGCCCGATCTCCTGAAGGCTGCCGGCATCGAATTCCTGCACGACTGGCTGGTCGACGATCTGCCCTGCTGGATGCACACAAAACACGGCCCGATGGTCGCGATGCCCTACACCTTCGAACTCAACGACGTGCCGCTCTACGCCGTCCAGTATCAATCGAGCGACGAGATCGTGAAGCGCATCGAAGCGACCCTCGCCGTGTTCGAGACCGAGATGAAGGACCAGCCGCGCATCATCACCCTGGGCCTCCATCCTCACCTGATCGGCGTGCCGCATCTCGCCCACCAGTTCGCCCGTGTCCTCGACATCCTCCAGGCCCGTGACGACACCGTCTTCATGACATCGAGTGAGATCGGCGACTGGTTCATCGCAGCCGACGGCACCGGCGGCGCGAACGTGACAGCCGGCCCCCCTGCCTGATCCCGCAACAAGTCCCCCCTCATTGACCGGAGCCTCCGATGGACAAAGCCGACCTTGACCGCCGCGCCGCGGAACTTGGGCTTGAAAAGCTCGCCCGCGACCATGCCCCCGACCTCGAACGCGCCCTTGCGAACGCCGGCACAATGGCAGCCCGCCTGCCGCGCGACCTGAACTGGGTCGAGGAGCCTGCCCACACCTTCTCCCTCACCCCGCGCAAGGAGCAAGCGTCATGAGCGATCTGGCCTACCTCGGCATCGTCGAAGCCGCCGCCCTCTTCCGCGCACGAAAACTCTCCCCCGTCGAACTGACCGAAGCCCTGCTCGCGCGCATCGATCGTCTCGATCCCATCTACCACGCCTTCATCAAGGTAATGCCCGAGACGGCGCTCGCCGCTGCTCGCGCCGCCGAAGCTGAATTTGCCGCCGGCCAGGCCCGCTCGCCCCTGCACGGCATTCCTTTCGGCCTCAAGGACATCATCGACCTTGAGGGTGTCGCAACAACCTGCCATTCAAAGCTCTTCGCCGACCACATCGCGGCAACGGATGCCGGCGTCACGCGCCGCCTCAAGGCGGCCGGCGGCGTCCCCGTCGGCAAGCTCGCCACCCACGAATTCGCCATCGGCGGCCCCTCCTTCGACCTCCCCTGGCCGCCCGCCGTCAACCCCTGGGGCGGTGCCCACTTCCCCGGCGGCTCATCGTCCGGCTCCGGCGTTGCCGTCACCGCCGGCATGCTGCCCGCAGCCCTTGGCACCGACACCGGCGGCTCGGTGCGCAACCCCGCCTCGATGTGTTCCATCGTCGGCATGAAGGCGACTTACGGCCGCGTCTCCCGCGCCGGTGTCTTCCCGCTGGCCTATTCCCTCGACCACGTCGGCCCGATGACCCGCACCGTTGCCGACAACGCAGCCCTGCTCCAGGTGCTGTCCGGCTACGACCCCGCCGATCCCGCCAGCGCCGATCACCCCGTCCCTGACTTTTCGGCTGAAATCGGCCTCGGCCTCGAAGGTCTGAAGATCGGCCACGTCCGCCACTTCTACGACGGCGACGAGACCGCCCACCCGGAGATGGCGAAGGCCGTCGACGATGCCGCCCAAAGGCTGCGTGATCTCGGCGCCGAAGTCCGCGAAATCCGCCTCGCGCCCCTCCAGGATTACGCCACCTGCAACCGCACGATCATCGGCTCCGAAGCCTACGCCATTCACCGCCGCTTCCTTGAAGAACGCCCCGGCGACTACGGCGACCTCGCCCGCGCCCGCATTCTCAACGGGGCCGGCATCATGGCCGCCGACTACATCGACGCGCTACGCTGGCGCGCCCGCCTCACCGCCGAGACCGCCGCTGCAATGGACGGCCTCGACTGCATCATCACGGCCTCAAGCCTCGACCCCGCCCCCCGCCTCGACGACGCGGAAGCCAACGCCCGCGTCTATCCCCGCCAATGCCGCCAGCCCTTCAACGTCACCGGCCAGCCGGCTGTCGCCATCCCGGCCGGCTTCTCCAGCGACGGCCTGCCGCTTGCGATTCAGCTCGCAGGCCCCGCCTGGTCGGAAGCGCGCCTCTACCGCATCGCCCACGCCTTCGAGCAGGCCACCGGCTACGTCCACCACCACCCGCCAGGCCTCGATTGACCCCCGCCCCAAACGCTTTGAGGGATACCCGATGAAACTCCCCGCCCAAACCCGTTACGACTATATCCCCCTGCCGCAACGCACCCCCTACACCTGGCCCGACGGCAAGCGCCTCGCCGTCTACTTCGCGAACAATATCGAATACTTCGCCTTCCGCGATGGCATCGGCTCCGACAGCGCCGTCCAAGGCGCCCCCCAGACCCAGCGCAATTACGCCTGGCGCGACTACGGCAACCGCGTCGGCATCTGGCGCATGTTCGATCTGTTCGATGAGCTGGGCCTGCCGCTTGCCCACAATATCAACGCCGCCATCCTCACTCATCATCCGGCAATCGGCGAGCGCATGATGCAGCGCGGTGACGAGTTCGTCGGCCACGGCCTCACGAACTCCCAGCGCCAGGGTGAATTATGGGAGGAGGCCGAAGCCCGTCTCATCGCCGAAGCGACCGAGACGATCACCAACTTCACCGGCAGAAAGCCCGTCGGCTGGATGAGCCCCTGGCTCTCGCAGTCCGCCGTCACCCTCGATCTGCTCCAGGAAGCCGGCTACCTCTTCCAGTGCGACTGGCCCCTCGACGACCAACCGATCTGGATGCGCACGCGCCAGGGCCGCATCCTCAACATGCCCTATCCCATCGAGACCAACGACTCACCAACCCTCATCAACCGCCAGCACACCGCCGAAGAGCTCGCCCGCGTCTGGATCGACCAGTTCGACGAGATGCTCGACCAGGCCCGAAAAGGCCCGCACGCCCTCGTCTGCCCGTACGTGCTCCACACCTTCATCCTCGGCCAGCCCTTCCGCTTGCGCCAGTTGCGCCGCGTCCTCGAGCATATCGCAGCCCATCGCGATGAAATCTGGATCACGCGGCCCGGCGAGATCGCTAGCCATATCTGCGCGCTCCCTGACGGCATCGTGCCAGGGAGCTGATAGGAGTTGATGGGACCTAACGCGAGAGGACCGGAGCTGGCGGGAGCTGAAACGCTCCCGCTTCGCGTCCAGAGCGATTGGCCATAACAGCAGCGCTGTTTCGGCTCAGTACCAGACCTCGCCTTCCCGGTAGCCCTCGCCCGTCGGCAGATCGAAGAGCCCATCCGGCAGCGACGCGATGTGCGCGAGCACATCCTCGGAATGCATCACGTTGGCATACTTCGCGTGCATGTCGCACAGGTTGATCGCGTGGCTTGCTTGCGACCGGTCAAAGCAACCGTCCTCGACGACCGTAATCCGGAAATTGAGTGCGAACGCATCAAGCACCGTCGCGCGCACGCAACCCGACGTCGTCGTCCCTGTCACCAGCACACTGTCAGCCTGCAAGAGTTGCAGATAGCTATCGAGCGGCGTCCCGGCGAAACCAGACGGCTTGAGTTTGCGCACGACGATATCCTGCGGCGCCGGCGCGATCTCATCCACGATCACATCGCCATCAAGCCCCGCCTTGGTGTTGTTCTCGATCACCGGCACTTCGTCCACACGCCGGTTCTTCCAAAGCCACGCCCCCCGGTTCCACTTGTCAGGCCGGCCCGTCCCCGTCGTGTAGATGACCGGAACGCCCTTTGCCCGCGACGCCAGGATCAGGCGCTGCAGGACCGGCATCGCCTCCCACGCATCTTCCCCGCACGAGTTGCGCCACTTCTTGATCAACTCGAGGATCGGCAACGGCGCCTCCCCGCAAAAGGCATAGTTGACGTCGATCACCAGCAGCACCGGCCGCTTGCCCCAATCCGCCATGGCATCGTAGCCGGCAGCCTTGAAGACCTGCTTGTCTCGTTCGGTAAGAAACTTGTCCCAAACCCGTTCGCGCGACTTGCCGTCATCACTCATCACTGAGCCCATCTCCTGTTTAAAATCCTGCTTTCATTTAGAGCGGTTCAGGACTAGATGGAACCATTCTGCCGAGGTGGATTTGGTTCGAGACCGAGCCGGCTGGCGAAGTGCGTAGTGGTACTACGGACGAGACAGACGGCGATGGTATCGGGCCAAATCCGCCCGGCCCTGCGGGTTTTAAAAGGCGCGCCGCCCACGAAGTCCGATGTTTCGGACTTCGCCAACTTTGTCTGCAAAGTCGGGAACACCCGACTTTGTGTGCGTCGGACGGCTTGACCATATCCCCGATATGCTCTGCGCCGCCCTCCTGGTGGATCGGCGCGCCTTTTAAAACAGAATTGATTCCATCTAATCCTGAACCGCTCTAGCACGCTATGACAACGCATCCGTCGATTTCAACCGCACCGTGACCTGGTCAATCAATACCCCACCACCACCCGAACGTGTCCGAAAAAGCGCACCGGCCACAACGACATTCCGGGAACGGCATGCACCACTAGTGGACATTCGCAGCGGAATCAGTGCCCTCTCACGCCAATGCAACCAAACGAGTCGAAGTCGTCGCACGGCGTCGCGCGTGCCCGAACCACATGAGGGAGACACACATGGCGACCGTCAGATCAAGAGGGGAAGTTGTCAAAATGGGCTTGAGTGCACCACATCTGCTGACATTTCTCATTTCATTCGTCATCGTGCTCGCGGTGGTATTCGCGAAATATTTCGGCGCATCCATTCCCGGCCTCGCCAGCGAAGCAGCCACGTTTGTCGGCCTGCTCATCGCGTATCTCGTGTTGTGGGTGGGCTGCCTCGTGCGCTGGCTCTAACGAGCCTATGACGCCGTAAAACGCGCGTGCGAAAATGGGGCCAGCAGTTGAGGCTTTCGACCGCTCAGGCCCCATGTCGCAAGCATCTCGGTCACGGCTGGTGCAATCGCCCACCCGTGACCACACCACGCCGTCGCATAGATCGCATTGCTCGCGCCGGGCACGGTGTCGATAACGGGAATGCCGTCAACCGACACGGTTTCCAGATGATCGGCATCAGCCACCTCGATTTCAGCCCCCTCTAGCTGCGGGAACACAGCCGCAGCATCCGCCAGGTTGGCTGCAATCGATGCCACCACCGCCGTACCGCGCTCCGTTTCGGGATCCCACATACCGGGCAGACCACCTGAAACCATGATCCGGTTGCCTGCTTCCCCCTTGACCGCCAGCGTCCGGCTCATATGCCCGATCAGCTGGTTGACACCCGGCCCTTCCACTGGCGCCGTGATCAACACCTGGAACGTCCGCGACCAGACGGGCAACCGAAGCCGCTCACCCAGCAATCCCTGAACACCGGCGTTGGCCAGCATGAAAAGCCCCCGGTCGACCGGGATGCGTTCCCCCGCGGCCGTCACCACCGCGACGGCACGCCCGCCGGCGTACTCAATCTCGGCGACCCGCGTATCCGTGCGCACTTCCGCACCAGCCCGCCGCGCCGCCGCCGCATAGGCATCCGTCGCAGCCGTATGATCCGTCACCCCATCCCTTGGGCAATAGAGTGCACCGAGTATCGCATCACTCACCCCGGGTTCCAGTTCGCGAACCTCGGACTGATTGAGAAGCCGCGTCTCGGTCCCAAACGTGTTCTGCAGCAACTGGCGCGCTTCGGCTGCCGCCACATCCTGCTCGCGCTCGATCAACTGCAAATGGCCGGTTCGCTCAAAGAACGGCGCCGCACCAAGATGCTCATGCAGCGTCGGCCACATCTCATGCGAAAGCCGGATCAACGGCAATTCGCGCACGTCCCGCCCGTTCGCCCGTGTCCCCCGCTTGCCCGGCCCCGCCGACGCGCCATTGCCGATGCCGGCGGGCCTCAAAAAGAACCACCTCCGCTCCTTGTCTCGCCAGCGCGCAGGCAACCCCAGCGCCATAGACACCCCCGCCGATGATCACGAACTCAGCCATTCACCACCTCTTGAACCTTCATCGCCTCACCCGGTCCGAAACCTCAGCCCGACATCCGCTCGGCAATCGCAAGAATGCGGTTCATGTCCCTGAGAACCGGCTTCTCGATCAACTTGCCATCAATGACGACCAACCCTGTATCCGCTTCCTCGAAGGCAGCAATGATCCGCCGCGCATTCGCAATCTCATCCGCCGTCGGCGTGAACACATCATTCAGGATCGCGATCTGGCGGGGATGGATCGAGCCTTTCCCGCTGAAGCCCAGATCGCGCACCAACTCGGCTTCACGTTTCATCCCCTCCGGGTCCTCGAGATCGAGATACGGCACATCGATCACATCAAGCCCCGCGCCCGCCGCCGCGTGCACGATCCGCGACCGCGCATAAAGCAGCGGCTCATAGGCGTTGCGGCATCTGAGTTCCGCCGCCATGTCGACGCCGCCAAAAAACAGCGCATCAATCCGCCCGCTCGCCCGCGCAATGTCATGCACCGCTTCGAGCCCCGCATTGGTCTCGATGATGATGTGCAGCCGGCACGCATGCCCCCGCTCACTCAGGAGCTCGTCGAACCAGATCACCTCATCCGGCGACTTCACCTTCGGCAGCATCAACGCCGGCGGCGGCGTATCGGTCGCCAGGATCGCCTGCACATCAGCAAGCCCGAACGGATCGCGCAGCGAATTGATCCGCACAATCCGCTCAACACCATCATCGGCCTGCGCCGTCTCGAACAGTTTGAGCGCATTCGCCCGCGCCTGATCCTTGTCCTTCGGCGCAATTCCGTCCTCGAGTTCGACGCACACGATATCCGCGCCTGAGGCAAGCGCCTTCGGAAACATCTCCGGTTTGAGGCCGGGTGAAAAAATGAAACTGCGCCGCGGGCGAATACTGCTGTCGTTGATCATCAAGTCGTCCTCCGTTTCGAGGCCCGATCATGTCTCGTCAGGGCCTTCAATGTCGAGTTCCAAGGGCGACGCATCCGGCCAATGATGGTCTCGAAGGCCGAGCCGAACCTCAGCGCGTGATGATCAGCACGCAACCGGCGAAGATGCACCCGATCGCCAGCACCACAGGCAGCCTCACGACCTCGCGCCGGAAGAACAGCCACCCCATGATCAACGTAAACGCCGGCGTCGTCGCCACCAGCGGCGCCACCACAATGACTTCCCCAAGTGACAGGGCGGAATTGAGCCCGACCAGGCCGAGCCCATTGAGAAATCCGCATAAGCCGAACCACAGATAGCCCTTGTTGAATGACGGCAGCCGTCGCCGGCTTGCGAATTGAACCAGCGCGAGCACCACCAGCGACGTCGTCGCCGCAATCAGCGCCGCCGTCATCGGACTTGGCAACGTGCCGAGGCCAATCTTGATCACATTGTGCGAAATGCCCCGCGTCAGCGCCGCCCCAACCGGTATCGCCACCGCCCACAATGGCCACTGTGCCCCCGCCCCTCGCGACCTCAGCGCGATGAAGGCGATGCTGCCAACCACAATCGCCGTTCCCGTGACGATCCTGAGGTTCAGGACTTCGCCAAGTACAGCAACCGCGATCACCATCGCAAATACGGGAGATGTCGACGCGATGCCCGCCGTCAATGCCGGCCCGATCAATCGCACACCCCATGAATGGAACGTCATCGACAGCGACGGGACGATCAACCCGGCCAGCGCGAACCATAAGATCGCCTCCCCACCGAGCATCTCCGGCACCAGAAATGTTGGCGCAAGCAGCCAAAGGATAATCGCCGACGTCGCCACGTTGACCAGCGTGCCATTGCGCACGTCCATATAGTCCAGCGCGATGTGCTGGACATGATTGGACAGCGCAAAGACCACGCTGGCACCAAGCGCGATCAGAGCGGCAAGATAAAGTGGGTCCATCTGCGGGAGGGTTCTCGAAGTGAGGGCGGGCCGGCTACCTTACCCGATCCGCACCGCACCGCCATCTCCAGTTGGATAGAGCGAACAAAATAGAACCGGCCCATCGAAACCGACGCGTTGTGCGACGGAACCGGCCGCAAGGACCACCCGATTTCAATCGGCTTGCTCCAATGGCTGTCCCTTGAAGAGTGCTGACGCCAGCAGCCCGAGTGGCGCGCTGAAAACGACTGGAATGCCGTAATATCGCCGCTTGTCGAATACCCCGCGAAATCCAACACCCAAGCCACGGCGTTACGGATCGTCTAGTCCAAATTATGCTAACCACCACCGGACGCTGGTCTACCCGGCCCACCCCCATCGCCACTCCCCCGACTGAGCGCCACCGTTGCGACGCTTTTTCAAAAAGGATCGTTCCCGTGAGCATCCAGCAAGGCGCCGAAAAGAATGCCTCGTCTGACGAGAGCACCAACCTTGAAACACTGTTGGACGGGATACGCGACGAAATAGAGAGCGCCGATCATGTCACCTTGCAAGACGTGCTTGAGGCCGTCGGCACGCGCGCCTACGGACCTTTGTTGCTCATCCCCGGCCTGCTCGCGCTCGCCCCCACCGGCGCCATTCCCGGTATGTCGATCGTCACGGGCACAATAATCCTGATCATCTCGGCCCAGCTTCTTGTCGGCCGCACCCGGCCATGGCTGCCCCGGCGCGCACTCGACTTTTCGTTTTCGAAAGATACGTTGGTCTCCGCGATCGAACGCGGCACGCCTTATGCCCGGCGCATCGATAAATTCCTCAAACCATCCCTGAGCCGCTTCACGGAGTTTCCCGCGACACGCATCATTGCCGTGGTCACCATCGCCCTCGCCCTGACAATGTATCCCCTTGCCCTGCTGCCCTTCGCCGTTGCCATCCCGAGTATGGCGATCGTCCTCTTTGCCCTCGGCCTGACGGCGCGCGACGGCCGCTTGATCCTGGCCGGCTTCATAGTCTCAGGCCTGTCCGTGATTGCACTCACCTACGCCTTGATGTGAAACCCACCGACCGGCCGTAAATCTCTCAATCGCTTTCTCTTTTGGCACTATCACCGCTGCCCTCGTCAATCGCCGCAAGCTGCTCCCGCGCGGCACCCTGTTCTGCCGGCTCCGACGGCTGGCTCGTAAAGCCGCTCAGTCCCGCGACCGCCTGCCGGTCGCGCGGGATCTCCACGTCGCTTGCACTGTAGGCCGTCAGCAACTCCGCCAGCGATCTGAGCGCGTGCAGGTGAATGCGCTCATAGCCATGGCTCGCATCCACACCGAACGTGACCAGCGCCGTGCGCACATCCGCCCCCGCCTCGATTGCAGACGCGCTGTCCGAGCGGTAGTAGCGAAACACATCCTTCTGGTAGCGAATGTCGTTGCTCTGACACAACTCGACGAGCTTGCGCGTGAGATGAAAATCAAACGGCCCCGTCTGATCCGCCATCGACACCGTCACCCCGAACTCCGATGAGTTCTGGCCCAGCGCCGATGTTCCGTTGTCAACCGCCACCATCGACGCGATATCCGGCAACAGGATCGAGGCCGCCCCGTGCCCAACCTCCTCCGCAATCGTGAACAGCCAGAACACATCCACCGGCGGGCGCTTCTTTGCTTCCGCCAAAGCCTTCAGCGCGGCCAGCATCACCGCCACACCGGCCTTGTTGTCGAGATGACGCGAGACGATGAACCCGTTCTCGAGGAACTCCGGCGCCGGATCGATCGCGACAATATCCCCGATATCAATCCCAAGCTTGCGGATCTCCTCCGGCGTCGTCCCCAGTGCGTCGACCCGCAACTCCAGATGTTCCCAGCCGATCGGTTGGCTATCGATGTCATCTCCGTACGTGTGACCCGACGCCTTGAGCGGCAGGATCGTGCCGCGATAAGTGCCCTTCTCGGAAAACAGCGTCACGCGCGCGCCTTCCGCGAACCGCGCCGACCATGTCCCGATCGGGACCAGTTCCAGCCGCCCCGTTGACTTGATGGCCTTGACCTGAGCGCCAAGCGTATCGACGTGAGAAACGATCGCCCGGGCGCCGCCCCGCGCGAGGCCCGGCAGCACACCGCGCACCGCACCCCGGCGCGTCAAGTCGTACTCGATACCGATCCGTTCCAGTTCACCACACACATACCGCGCAACGTTATCGGTGTATCCCGTCGGGCTTGGAATCTCGAGCAGCGTCTTGAGCTGTCGCGTCAGGTAATCCGTGTCGATCTCTAATCGTTGCATAGGCGCGTTCACGTTGCTTGTTTCCATTGTTGCTGCCGGACGACTTTCGGGATCGTCAGAGGAAATAGAAAATCCACGAACCGTTCCGCGGTCGGTTGCGGTTCGTGGTTGGCAAGGCCCGGCCGCTCGTTGGCTTCAATGAAGACATAATCGGGTTCGCGCGGACTTTTCACCATCAGGTCGATGCCTGTCACCGGAATCTCGATCGCCTTCGCAGCCCGCACCGCTGCCTCCACCAATTCGGCATGGGTCTCCCCTGTCACGTCATGGATCGTCCCCCCGGTATGCAGGTTCGCCGTCCGCCGCACCGCGATCTCCTCTCCCGCGGGCAAGACGTCGCCCAACCCATAGCCGGCTTCACGCAGGCAACGCTCCGTCTCCCCGTCAATTGGAATGGTGCTCTCCCCGCCGGTCGCGGCAGCCCGCCGCCGGCTCTGCGCCTTGATCAAGGCTTCGACCGTCTTCTGCCCATCCCCGACGATACGCGGCGGCCGCCGGATCGCGACCGCGACAACCTTGTAGTCGATCACGATCAGTCGCAGGTCGTCCCCCTCGAAGCAGGCTTCGAGGATCACATCAGGACAAACATCGCGCGCCGCCTCCACCGCGGCCTCGACATCCGCCACCGTCGACAGCCCGACAGCAACGCCCCGCCCCTGCTCCCCCCGGGCCGGCTTGACGACCAGAAGCTTGTGTTCTGCAAGAAACGCCTCGCGCGCAGCTCGATCATGCTGGGTCAGCTGCGCCGGAACCCGAACGTTGGCCCCCTCGGCGATGCGCCGCGTTACCCGCTTGTCATCACAAATCGACATCGCCACCGCACTCGTGAACTCACTCAGCGATTCCCGGCACGTAACAGCCCTCCCACCATAGGACAGCCGGAAGAACCCGCCTTCCGCATCGATCGGCTCCACCGAAATCCCCCGCCGGCGTGCTTCATCGACGATCAGCCGTGCATACGGATTGAAATCGGCATCGTCACTGGAAACCGCCGTATAGAGTTTCTCGTTGATGACGTTCTTGCGCTTCACCGCAAAGACCGGTGCCCGCCTGAAGCCAAGTTTTTCATAAAGCGCAATCGCCTGCTCGTTATCATGCATGACGGAGAGATCCATATACGCAGCCCCCCGCGCCGCGAAATGCTCCGCAAGCCGCCTGACGAGCGCTTCGCCAAGGCCTGAATGGGGCGCCTGCGGCGCAACCGCCAGAC
The DNA here is from genome assembly GCA_963696075.1 of uncultured Alphaproteobacteria bacterium. Classification (GTDB taxonomy): domain Bacteria; phylum Pseudomonadota; class Alphaproteobacteria; order Rhizobiales; family Hyphomicrobiaceae; genus CAJQQK01. The sequence continues at coordinate 157,225 of CAVOJD010000026.1, forward strand.
ACCACAGCGAGGAGCCGCCCTCCGGATCATTGAAGGCGCGTGTATGATCAACGCCCATCACCGTCCCGATGATGCGCCCGCTCTTGGCATCTTCTGCAACCAACACCGTCAGCGTCCGGTCATCGCGCCGCGTCCAGAAGAAATCCGGCGGCACCTGCACCATATCCCGCGCGGCATAGACCGCATTGACCGCCTCCGCATCGCTTCTCGTCGCCAACCGCCGAATAAAGAAGGTCGACGCCTGGCGCTTCGATGGCCGGTAGGTCGAAAGGTCGAGGCGGAAGGTATGCGAGGGATCGAGAAACAACTCCTGCGGCGCCTGCGCCAGCGCGACATGAGGATCGAGCACGTAGAACGCGATATCGCGCCGGTCCGGCCCTTCCGACCTCAGCGTCTCCGCCAATCCATCCATCGAGCCGAAGGTGTTGGCGAACACCAACCGCCCCCATCCACAATCCACCACCGCGTCCTGGCGCACCGTTTCAAGGTCGACGCCGGTCGATGCGACGTGACTTTCCTGATGCTTGCGCTTCAGGCGATGCTGCTGGGCGCGCGACTTGCGAGAGGAGTTTGAAGCCATCGTCAACGCCCCTCCTGTGTCTGCAGCCAGAGCTCCAGCAGTGCGATCTGCCACAGCTCCGACCCTCTGAGCTTCGTGATGTGCGTCTCGGGCGAAGCAAACAACCGGTCGAGATAGTCCTGCCGGAACAGGCCGCGAGACCGCGCCCGTTCATTCGTCAACGCATCGCGCACCATCTCGAGATAGGGCCCCTGCAGATACTTGAGCGCCGGGACTGGGAAATAGCCTTTCGGCCGGTCAATCACATCCGCCGGCACGACCTTTCGTGCCGCCTCCTTCAGCACCCCTTTGCCGCCATGCGCCAGCTTGTGCTCAGCCGGGATCCTGCCGGCCAACTCGACCAGTTCATGATCAAGAAACGGCACCCGCGCCTCAAGGCCCCAAGCCATCGTCATGTTGTCGACCCGCTTCACCGGATCATCCACCAGCATGACATTTGTGTCGAGGCGAAGCGCCTTGTCGACCGCAGCCGAACACCCCGGCCGCGCGAAGTGCGCTTCAACGAAGTCAATGCTCTCATCCCTGTCCGCCAGATACGCCGCCGAGAGATGTCCGGACAATTGCGCATGCGTGCGGTCGAAGAAGGCTGCCGCATAGTCGCTGACGGGATCGTTCGAATTTGAAAGCGGCGGATACCAGTGATAGCCGCCGAACACCTCGTCCGCCCCCTGCCCCGACTGCACCACCTTGATCGTCTTCGCAACCTCACGCGAGAGCAGGAAGAACCCGATATTGTCGTAGGACACCATCGGCTCCGACATCGCCGCGATCGCCAAGGGAAGGTTTTCCAGCATCTCCGAAGACGGAATGAATATCTTGTGGTGATTGGTGCCGTAGTGCTTGGCGATCAGATCTGAATAGATGAACTCGTCACCCTTCTCCCCGTGCGCCTCCTCGAAGCCGATCGAGTAGGTCGCAAGGTCCTTCTGCCCCTCTTCCGCCAGCAGGCCGACGATCACCGAACTGTCGACCCCGCCCGAGAGCAACACACCGACCGGAACATCCGCCACCATGCGCCGCCGCACCGCCACCCTGAGCGCCTCGAGCACCTCATCGCGCCACGCCTCGAACGGCTTCTCGACGTCCTCCGGCGTACGCGAGAAATCCGGCGTCCAGTAGGTCCTGTCCGAAACGATCGCGCCCCTCTCATCCACGATCCGGATCGTTGCCGGCGGCAGTTTCCTCACCCCCTCATAGATCGTCCGCGGCGGCGGCACCACCGCATGCCACGTCATATAATGATGCAGCGCGACCTTATCGATGTCAGTATTGATCTCACCCGAGGCAACCAGCGCCGGCAGTGAAGAGGCAAACCGCAGCGCACCCCCGACCTCGGCGAGATAAAGCGGCTTGATCCCGAAGCGGTCACGAACAAACGCCGTCCGCCCGCTGTCCCGCTCGTGGATCGCAAACGCGAACATGCCATGGAAGCGCGGGATCGCATCTTCCCCCCACGCATGCCATGCCTTCAGGATCACTTCCGTGTCGCCATGCGAGGCAAAGGTGTACCCCATCTCGCCAAGCTCGGCCCGCAGCGCCTCGTAATTATAGATGCATCCGTTGAAGGCAATCGTCAGCCCGAGTTGAGCGTCCGTGAACGGCTGCGCGGCGGCATCACTCAGGTCGATGATCTTCAGGCGTCGATGCCCGAACGCGACCCGGCCCCTGGCAACCAGCCCCACGTCATCCGGGCCACGCGCCTCCATCACCCGCGTCATACGTTCGACGCGCGCAGCCGACGCCGCCTGCCCATCGAATCTGATCTCGCCACAGATGCCGCACATCCACCATCTCTCACTTTGCTCTTTTCCATTGACGCCAAATCATTAGAACAATAACGATTAGGACTCAACCGGCGCCGGACTCCTGTCCGATAGAACCGATATAGGTGAGATACGTTCCCGAGATGGCTGACGACCGCGACCTCCAATCACTCCTGAAATCGATCCGCCAGATCGCGCGCGCCGTCGACATTCATTCCCGCCGGCTCGACCGCGCCTTCGGCCTCACCCTCCCCCAGCTCATCGTCCTGCGCAGCATTCGCGATCTCGGCGAAGTCACCAGCCGCGCCATATCGATCGCCTCCGACCTGAGCGCGCCAACCGTCGTCGGCATCCTGGATAAACTCGAAGAAAAGAAATTGATCGAGCGCTACCGCTCATCGCGGGACCGGCGCATCGTCCACACCCGCCTGACCCGGGCCGGCCATCTCCTTCTCGCCGAAGCGCCAAGTCCCCTCGGAGATCACTTCACCGACACCTTCGCGGCCCTTAACGAGCGAGAGCGCAGCAACGTCCTGAAATCTGTCGACCGGGTCGCCAATATGTTGGCGCCATTGGTCCTCGAGCGTGAGCCCGCGGACGGCTAGAGCGGAGCGCGATCCTGAGCCGCTTATTTGTCGTCGCGCAGTGACAGGATGAACGCTGCAAGCGAGTCCGCCTCATCCCACGTCACATTGTGATCGGGCATCACGGCCGGGCGCGACCTCAACCAGTCGACGATCCGCGCGTGATCCTCCGACCGGCGCTTGGCAATCGCCTTGAAGCTCGGAACGCCCATGCCCCCGCTCTTCTCCCCCTGCCCTTCGTTCATGTGACACGCCGCACAAAGCCGCTCGGCAAGCGCCCGTCCCTGTGCGACATCCCCGGCACCGGCCGGCCCGCCACCCCCCATCGCAACCGCCAGCACCGCGCCCGCCGCCACATAAGCCCGCTTCCACTTCATCCCAAACCTCCGGCTGTCCACCACACCCCGACCGCCATGACCAGCTACCCCCGCTGATCGGCCGGCTCGAGCGCCCGGCGCATCATCACCAGTTCACTGAAATTCTCGAAGTTGATGTAGCCCGCCAACTGGCCCGCCGGATTAACGACCGCAACCATCACCACATGCTTCATCTGCAGCAGTTTCTGGATCTCCGACAGCGGCGCCCCCTCCCGCACATGATCGACGTCGCGGATCATCACGTTGGCAATCCTCGTCTGCCCGCCCGTGGCCCGCAACCCCTCGATCAGAGCCTCACGGGTCAGCACACCCTCGAGCCGGTTGTGCTGATCGACGATGGGAAATTCCTGCTGCGTCGTCTCCAGGAGCTTTCGCGCGGCCTGATCCAGATCATCCTGCGCATTGAGCGTCTCGAACTGCGTGATCATCGCATCTCGGGCCGAATAGCCCCGGGTGAGAAAACTGGATTCGACCACATCCGCCTCCCCCGAGGCCGCCAGAAAGATGAACAACGCAATCAGAATGAGCAACGGATTGCCAAGCAACCCAAGCACGCCGAACAGGATCGCAATCGCCTGCCCGACGCCGGCCGCCGCCCGCGTCGCCTTGTGATAGCTCATCGACAACGCCAGCAACGCCCTGAGCACCCGCCCCCCATCCATCGGAAACGCTGGAATGAGATTGAAGACGAACAACACCACATTCGCCAGCGCAACCTGTGAGATCAGATCCCCTGGCGCATACTGCATCTCCTGCAGCCGCGCGATGTTGATCTGATCGGGAAACAGCGCGAACAAGAGCCCCGCCAACACCAGATTGACCGCCGGCCCGGCCAGCGCGACGAAGATTTCCTGAACCGGCTCCTCCGGCATCCGTTCCAGCGAAGCAACCCCACCGATCGGGAGAAGCGTGATGTCCGGCGTCTTGATGCCGAACTGCCGGGCGGCAAAGATGTGCCCGAACTCATGCATCACCACGCAGGCAAACAGGATGACAATGAACGCGATGCCGTAGACCGCAGCCTGCGGGCCGCCCTGCATCCAATAGATCGTCGCGATCCACGCCAGCAGAATAAGAAACGTGAAGTGGACGCGCACAGACGTCCCCGCCACCTCAAACAACCTGACCGAACCGCCCGCGACCATGCCCTACCCACCTTCAATCGACGTCGTTGCACACAAGGAGCGCATCATCCTTGCGCGATCTCGTGCACATGGACGTCCTGGCCGGAATGCCGCTTGAGAATGTCCAGCGCCTTGGCTTCTCGTGCCGCATCCCACACCCTGACCCACAGAATTAGTCCGCCATTGTCGAGCTGCCGCTGAATATGATCCGCGTGGCTCTTGCCGATCATCCGCGCAAGCAACGCCCCGATCCCGCCACCGGCAGCACCGCCAGCCACCGCTGCCGCAGCAATCGCCACGATGCCGCCACCGGCTGCCGCGACCGGTCCCATCAACACACCCGCCCCGACATAGATCAACGCCCCGATCACCGCCCCTTCCGCATCCCCAATCGCCTCGGGCGACACATAGGCAGCGGAGGGAACGTCCGGATCATCTTCCAGTTCGGACACCTTCCGGTAGCGCCGGCCAAGCTTCTCCGTCACCGCCGCCTCACTGGCCAGCAGGCTCAACTCGGCCCGATCGAAACCCGAAACAAGCAACTCATCAATCGCTGCCTGCATCGTCTCTTCGCTGGAAAACACGCCAACGGCTTCACGTACGCCCATCGATTGTTCGCTCATCACAGGTCTCTCGATCTCTTGAAATTGCGCGCCATCACGCGCGCCAAAAAGGTCCGTGATGGCTCCCTGACGCGCCCCAGCGCGACGAGCGCTTGCCCGGCCCATTGCGCTGAGAACAACACCATTGAGGCAGGTGTCATCCCGCCCCCGCAGCCTCAATCAATCCCGCATCACGACCACGCTACACGTCGCATGACGAACGACCCGTGCCGCCGTCGAGCCCAGGAAATACTGCGTCAGGCCTGGGCGGTGAGACGCAATGACAATCGCGTCGGCCTGCTGCTTTTCAGCTTCATCCAGGATGCCCTGCGAGGGATGGCCGACCCGCACCACGATCTGCGGCGACAAACCGGCCGCCTTGACAATGCCCTCCAATTGCTCGGTGGCATACTCTTCGCCCTTGTGCTGATAGTCGCCCGGAATATGCGCGGCCACGTAATTCGGAATAGCTTCGACGACGCTCAGCACCACGATATTAGCGGGATCGTCGGCAAGCTGTTCCGCGAGCCGAAGCATCGCCGGGGCTTTTTCGGAATTGGCAACATCGATTGGAACAAGAACCTTTTTGTACATGATGTCAGTCCTCAATTGCGCACGCATCGATCGGGTCCGATCCGGCCATGACGCGCGCCTCGACCGGTATCGGTTCGCCAAAGGATCAGAATACTGAGCCCCGGTTCGCCAGCCCGCATTGAGGCAAATCAAACGTGCGTATGGCCCCAACCCCGCGAAACCATCCGCGTTCCTCACTGCATTGTCGAAATCGAACGCCGGAACAGCGCGAGACTGGCGAAGAAGAAGGCACTGCCAAGCCCCGCCATCGCAACGAGCTGCGGCCACACCGCATCAAGTCCCGCGCCGCGAAAAACGATCGCCTGGCTGTAGGCCATGAAGTGGCGTGACGGCAGCGCCAGCGTGATCGGCTGCAACCAGGCCGGCTGGCTCTCGATTGGCGTCATACCGCCCGACAACATCATCATCGGCATAATGACCAGCAACATCAAGAGCGCGAACTGCGCCATCGTCCGCGCGATCGTACCGAGGAAGATGCCGATCGCTGCAGCCGAAAACAGGTAGACGAACGCGCCCGTGAACAACAACCCGCGCGACCCGGCAATCGGCACCCCGATCCCCCATTCCACGACCACCGCCATCGCCACCGCGAACGCAATCATGATGACCAGCCCGTTTGCGAGCACCTTCGCCGTCGCAATCTCCAGCGCCGAAAGTGGCATCACCAGGAGATGCTCGATCGTGCCATGCTCCCGCTCCCTCAGGAACGCTGCCCCGGTCAGCGCAATCGTCAAAATCGAGATCTGATCAAGCAGCGCCACGACGGATTCAAACCACGCCTGTGTGCCGTTAGGATTGAACGCGCGTCGCAAGATCAACCCGACCGGCAAGGCCTGTTCCGCACCGTGCTGTTCGAGATAGTGGGCGAGTTCCTGTTCCAGCATCTGCTGGATATACCCCGCCCCCGTGGCCGCCAGAATGACCGCCGTGGCATCGACATTAAGCTGCAGCTGCGGCCGTCGCCCTTGGCGGATATCGGCTTCGTATCTCGGCGGCACCACCACAACGAACGTAAACCGGCTCTGGTCGATGGCATCATCAAGCTCATGCGCGCCGATCAGCACCGGTGCCTGGAAGTAGGGCGGTGTCAGCGACGCCATGAGCCGGCGCGAGAGCTGCGAGCGATCCTCATCCACGAACGCGACCGATGCGTTGTTCACCGCCTCCGAATGCCCCGTCGCCCGCAACAAGAGCCCAGGCCCGAAAGCCCAGAAGATCAGCAGCACCATCACGGTATCGCGCAACAGGCTGCGAACTTCCTTGGTGCCGAGCCAGTAGATGTTGGAGAACCGCCGAAACACATCATGTCTCCTGTTTGCGCAGGAAGAAAGCTGCGATCGCCAGAAAAACCGGCACAAAGCAGGCAAGCGCCAGGATATCCGGCGCAAGCTCCCGCAACGACAGCCCCTTGGTGAAGGCGCCAACACTCATGTGCATGTAATAGGTCGTCGGCCACAGCATCCCGATCACCCGCGCACCGCCTTCAAGCGAGGAGACCGGCTGCAGAAATCCCGAAAACAGGAACGTTGGCATCAGCGACAGGATCGCCGTCGCAAAAACGGCCGCTACCTGGCTTGACGTAAACGTTGCAATTACCAGCCCGTACCCGGTCGTCGCCGCCGCATAGACCAGCGCCCCGATTGCAAGCGCGATGAAACTGCCCTTGAGCGGCACCCCGAAAAGGAACACCACGATGAAGGCCATCAGCAAGAAGTTGGCCATCGTGATGGCAATGTAGGGCAACTGCTTGCCGACCAGAAACTCCAGCCGATGACTGGGCGTGACGTAGAAGTTCGTAATCGTCCCGATTTCCTTCTCCCTGACGACACTGACCGCCATCAGGATTGCCGGGAACAGGATCAACAACATCGCCGGCACCGCCGGCCCGATCGCATAGATACTCTCGAATGTCGGGTTGTAGAGATAGCGCGTCGCGATCTCGACGCCGCGCTGAAAGCGCACTGGCCCCGGCGCCGTCTTGCTCATCTGCTCCAGATAGGCCGCATGAACGCCCGCCACATAGCCCTCAATCGTCGATGCACGCATCGTATTGGCGCCGTCGATCCATGCCGACACCTGCGGCCGTCCACCCCGCTTGAGGTCACGCCCGAACATTGGCGGAATTTGCAGCGCGACAGAGATCGCATTGGTGCGAAGGCGCGCTTCAAGATCTTCGACGGATAAAAGCGCCGCACCTTCCGCGAAATAGCGTGATCCGGCAAAAGCCTCGACATAGGAGCGGCTCGCAGGCGTCCGGTCCTGGTCGAGTACTGCGAACTGAACCCGGTCGACATCCGTCGTGATGCCGTAGCTGAAGATGAACAGCAGGATCGTGCTGCCAATGAAGGCGAAGCCAAGCCGCACGGGATCTCGCAGCAACTCCTTGCTCTCCCGCACCGCATACGCCCAAAGCCGCCCCAGGCTCAGCGCCTTATGGGCGCCTCCCGTTGCCCTGGCTGCAGCCGTGGCGGTAGCCTTGTCGTCGCTCCCCCGGCCGGCGTCTTCCCCGCCTCCCTCCTGGAGCCCGCTCAGTGCTTTGACGCCATCTCCCCCCGACACCATCTCGGCATCGGGCGCCTCAGCCAGCGCATCCTCCATGTAGGCGATGAACGCCGCCTCCAGCGACGCCGCGCCCTTGGCCTCGACCAGTTCCCCCGGTTGCCCCACCGCCAGCACGCGCCCCGCATGCATCAGCGAAATCCGGTCGCACCGCGCCGCCTCCGACATGAAGTGCGTCGAGATGAAGATCGTCACGTTTTCATCGCGCGACAGCTCACCCAGCACGCGCCAGAATTCATCACGCGCCTGCGGATCAACTCCCGACGTCGGCTCATCGAGGATCAGCATTTCCGGTTCGTGCAGGATCGCGACCGCAAGCGACAATCGCTGCCTGACGCCGACCGGCAGCCCGCCCGCAAGCTGATCGAGATAGCGCCCCAGCCCGAAACGGCTGGTCAGCTCGGATATCCGCACTTCCGCCTTCTTGCGCGGCAGATGAAACAGCCGCGCATGCAGGTTCAGGTTCTGGCGAACCGTCAGCTCCGAATAGAGCGAGAACGACTGCGACATGTAGCCGACCCGCCGGCGCATCTCGATGCTGCCCGCATCGACCGCCTGCCCGAACAGATAGGCTTCCCCTGACGACGGCGCCAACAACCCCGTCAGCATCTTCATCGTCGTCGTCTTGCCGCACCCGTTGGAGCCGAGAAACCCGAAGATCTCGCCCCGCCCAATCGTGAAATCAACATGATCGACAGCCGTGAAATCACCGAACCGTCGCGTCAGCCCCTTGGCAACGATCGCAGCATCCTGCCCTTGCCCCTCCCCGGACGGCTTGCGCGGCGCGATCACGAGATCCTTGACCTCACGATCCTCCTTGCCCGGCAGCAACGCGACATAGGCCCCCTCAAGATCGTCACTCCCCGCCGCAGCCTTCAGCGCGTCCGGACTGCCCGTCCCGATGATCCGCCCCGCATCCATCGCAATCAGCCAGTCGAACGCCTCCGCCTCCTCCATGTAGGCTGTCGAGATCAGCAGGCTCATGCGCGGATACTCGTCCTTGATCGAGCCGATCAACTCCCAGAACTGGCGTCGCGACAGCGGATCGACGCCGGTCGTCGGCTCGTCGAGGATCACGAAATCCGGCTGGTGAATGAGCGCACAACAAAGCCCGAGCTTCTGCTTCATGCCCCCGGAAAGCTTGCCCGCCGGCCGTTCGAGAAACGGCTTCAGGCCCGTCGCCTCCGTCAGAAGATCGATCCGGCTCTCGCGCTGCGTGCGCGACAGTTCGAACAGGTCGGCGAAGAAAGCCAGGTTCTCTGCAATACTCAGTTCACCATAGAGGTTCTTGCCAAGCCCCTGCGGCATGTAGGCAATGCCTGGGCCGACCCGGCGGCGATGATCTGCCCGCCCCATGTCACCGCCGAGAACCTCAAGCGTTCCCGACTGCAGCTTGCGCGCACCGGCAAGCAGCGCGAGCAATGTCGACTTGCCCACACCGTCCGGCCCGATCAGACCGACCATGCGCCCCGTCGGAATATCGAGATCGATCGCATCCAGCGCCCGCGCCCCACGATAGCTGTGCGTGAGATCGCGCACCCGCGCGACACGTTCCGCCTCTTTGAGAACCTCACCATCAAGCATGGTGAGCACTCACGACTGCGGCTTTTGCGGCCCGGGCGGCGTGAACCGCTTCTCGAGCCAGTCCGGCCACGCCGGCGGGTCCGTGCCCGGCCGGACATAGGCGACGCCACGAATACCGGTCTTGACGAAATCGACATGCTTCTCGACGAGCTCCGGCGGCACGCGCACCTTGACGCGAAACACCAGCTTCTCCCGCTCGCTCTGCGTCTCCACCTGCTTCGGCGTGAACTGCGCCTGCGGCGACACGAACGTCACCTTCGCCGGCACCGCGAAATCAGCCCCATCGATCACGATCCGCGCATCACTGCCGATCGCCAACCGATGCGCCGCCGCCGCCGGCAGGAAGATCGTCATGTAGATGTCGCCGAAATCAACCAGCGTTATCACTTTGCCGCCGGGCGTCAGCACCTCGCCCGGTTCCGCCAGCCGGTAGAGCACGCGCCCGAACGTCGGCGCCTCCAGCTTGCAGTCCGCAATCTGGGTCTCGATCTCCGCCTGAACCGCCTTCGCCGAATCCACGCTGCGCATTTGCGAGACGCGATTGGCCTTGGCCGACGTCAGGTTGGCCATCGCGACATCACGATTGCTCAGCCGCGTGTCGTATGTCTCCTCGCTCGTGTGCCCGCGCTTCAGGAGATCACTCGCCCGCTCGAGTTCACGCTCGGCGAGCTTCAACTGCGCCGCCGCCTGCGCGATCTGCGCATCCGCCTGCGCCACCATGCTCTGCGCCCGCGCAACGTCTGCTTCGGCCCTGAGCCGCTGGGCGTCGAGCTGCGCGCTATCGATCCGCGCCAGAAGCTGGCCGGCCTTGACGAGATCGCCTTCGCGCGCGTCGATCGAGGCAATCCGCCCGGCGAGCTTGGTCGCGACATCAACCTCCGCCGCCTCGATCCGCCCGTTCCCGTAGACGATCCCCTCCGGCACGTCCGGCCCGCCATCACGGCTGAGGAAAAACAAGATCGCCGCACCCAACGCGACCACCACCACGCCGGCACTCCGCAAGCTGAGCATCACATGATCCACTCCCAATTGCCCACTGAACCGCTCTAATGCCTCCGCATGCTGCCGGCATTGATCGACGTCAACATCTTGCCCCTTTGCCTGCTTTAACTTGTATGGACTGCCAGAGGCCCAGCAAAGCCGCCTGGTCCGGCGACGACTGGCAACCGGGACCGGAGGGCGATCTCGACGCTGATACCCGCGTTTACCCTGGCGCGCGCTTCTCCGGAACGTGCTGCCCGGATCGGCCATCTTGTTCGGGACGGCGAATGCAACCACCTAAATGAAGGCGAATGACGGCCGGTGTAACGCAGCAATTCGTGATCCGAGACCTTGCCCGGCACGACTGCACCCATCCACACCCCAAGCCAGCATGAGCCAAACGCCGGATCGACGCCCGGACAGCCGGGACACTTTGCTACGGGACACAGGTGCTCATGTCAGGCCCGCTGTTTCCCAGCCGCCCTCTGATGCGAAAGCGATGAAAATGCTTTGGAACAACCGCCGCGTTATCCTTGCCATCTTCGCCATGGTGCTGTCGCTCACGCCGGCGTCAGCCGCCGCCCTCGACGGCGCCTGGAGCGGCGAGGGCATCATCAGGCCGCGATCGGCGGAGGCAGAACGCGTTCGCTGTCGCGTTTCCTATTCGCGCCTCTCCCAAAAGGTCTATTCCGTCTCGGCAACCTGCGCGTCCGCCTCCAACACCATCCGCCAGACCGGCGAACTGCTCATGATCCGCCCGAACCTGTTTGTCGGCGACTTCTACAACAAGCAATTCGACATCCGGGGCCGCATTCGCGTTGAAGTGCGCGGCAACACCCAGGCCGTCACCCTGTCGAGCAGCGACGGCAACGGCAGCCTCCGCCTGCAGCGTCGTTAGCTAGACCTCAGCCAGCCTCACCCGCGCGCCGATGAGGCATACTTCTTCTCCGCCTCGTAATAGTCGTCAAAGCCGATGCGTTGGCGCAGTTCATCGAACGGCATCATGCGTGGGTCGGGATCGATACCAGCTTTGAGATCGCCCAGCGTCTCCTTCATCGCCTGCATCGCCGCCGCCATCAGCGCGAGCGGGCTGATCGCAATCGAATAGCCGACATCGCTCAGCTCAGCCGGCGACAGGATCGGCGTCTCCCCCCCTGCACGAGGTTCGCCATGTGATGGCCGGGTGCCTGGCGTGCGATCTCGCGCATCTCATCGGCCGACTTCGGCGCCTCGACGAACAGAATGTCGGCGCCGATCTCGCTCGCCGTTTTGACCCGCGCGATCGCCTCATCCAGCCCAAGCAAAGCGCGCGAATCCGTGCGCGACATGATCAGGATGTCGCCACCCTCGGCCCTCACTTCCTCTCGCGCATCGACCGCGGCCCGGATCCGGTCTTCCGCCTCCGACCGCTCCACCACCAGCTTGCCCTTGGTGTGCCCGCACCGCTTCGGCGAGACCTGATCCTCAATCATCACGCAGGCAAATCCAGCCCGCGCATACCCCTTCACCGTGCGTTTCACGTTGAGCGCGTTGCCATACCCCGTATCCCCGTCGCCGATCACCGGAATATTCACGGCCGAACAGATATTGGCGCCCTGGTCGAGCATCTCCGCATAAGAGATCAGTCCGAGATCGGGCTCGCCGATCCGCGCCGCCGAAACCGCGAAACCGGACATGAACATTGCCTCAAACCCCGCCTGCTCGATCATCTTCGCCGACAGCGCATCGAAACAGCTCGGCAAGGTCACGCACCGCGGTTCGTTGAGAATGGCGCGCAGCTTTTGAGCTCTGGAAGTCATGTTACATCCCTGTCTACGGTCAAGATCGAGCACCTTGATGAAGTAGCATGCCGGCTACCCGTGCACGCGTCCCCCCATCACTCTTGTGAAAATGACACCAGCCAACGGCTGGTGGCAAGCGCCGTCCGCTTATAGCCTTGCGCTTCCAAGTGGCCGGGTTATGTTGAGTGAACGAACCGGCAGGCGCCTCCTGTGATGCCGCCGCCGTCGTTTCCGATCAGGAGCAAGAAATCACATGTCCGCACCAATCAAGGTCTTCTGGCAGCCTCATTGAACGAGCTGTCTCAGGGTCAAAGAATACCTGTCGGTCCGTGGGATCGAATTCACATCTGTCAATATTCTCGAGGATCAGGCCGGCCTGGACGAACTCCAGCGCTTAGGGGCCCGTTCCATTCCGGTTGTCTCACGCGGCGACAAGTTCGTCTTCGCACAGGTCATCAAGGACGTCGTCGACTTCCTTGACCTCCCCGACGACACCGCCCCGACGCTCACGCCGGACCAGCTCAAGGCCCGCTACGACCACATTCTCGAAACGGCCATTCGTCTCGTCGGCCAGATGCCGGACGAGCATCTGGTCAAGGAGCTTCCCAATCGCCCCCGCTCCTGGCTGGTTCTGCTGCATCACATCTTCCAGATTCCGGTCGCCTTCCTCGACATGGAAGACACCGGCGTGGCGCTCTCTTATGAGAACATGGTCGCCCCACCCCCGGAAGACATGACAACCAGCGCCGCGATCGCCGACTTCGGCAGGAGCGTCCGCGCCCGGTTCAACGATTGGGCCGTGAAAACGGCGGGCGAAGACTTCTCCGGCCAGGTCCCAACCTACTTCGGCGGCACCACGCGCCACGAGATGCTCGAGCGCACCGTCTGGCACTCGACCCAGCATGTCCGCCAGCTTGCAGCCCTGTTGGAAGAAGTTGGGATCACGCCGGATAACCCGGTCACGTCGGCCGATACCGAAGGCCTTCCCGTGCCCAACGGCGTGTGGGGTTAGCCTGACGGCTGTGGGGCCGGGAGCACATCTTGAGCGCTCCCCGGCCCCGCCTGCTTCACCGCACGGATCGGCGGCCAACCCGTGGCCGCTTTAGCGCGCCGTCTCCGGGCGTTTGACATCCAGACTATTGATATAGGCAATGATCCTGTCGACGTCGCTGTCACTCAGCGGCAGCTTCGGCATGCGATCATGCGGCGTCGCAATCGCTCGGGCAATCGGCGCGCGCAACGCCAGGATCGGATGCCGGGCGTGGATCTCACGAAATGCCGGCGCCTCAGGGTTGGGGCTCTTGCCCTCGGCACCGATCGCATGGCACCACGCGCAATTCTTCTCCGCCACCTCCTGGCCCTGCCGCACCCGTTCACTGGCCTCGGCCACAAACGCCCCGCTCGCCCCCAGCCGAACCAGCCCATCGCGCGCCCCCGTCAATGACGGATCGATCGAAAGCGCATTGCGAAAGTCTTGCACAGCCCGCTCCTTTTCGCCCTTGGCCTCATAGGCATAAGCGCGATTGTTGTAGGCGAGCGCGTACAGCGGATGGAACTGAACCGCACTCGTGAAATCCCGAATGGCAAGATCGAGATTGCCAAGCTTCTTGTAGGCAAGGCCGCGATTATTGAACGCAACCCCGTTGCGCGCGTCACTCGCCAGCGCGCGCGAAAACGCCTCCACCGCAAGCTCCGCCTCGTCCTTGGCAAGATGCGCGTAGCCAAGCCCGATCAACGCCGTCGCATGTCCCGGCACCGCCGCGGCCAGCGCGGAAAAATCCGCCAACGCGCGATCGAATTGACGCTCCGCCAGATACGCTTCACCCCGCCCCAGCAGCGCATCCGGCGTGTTCGGCGCCTGCTTGAGAACCGCCGTGAAATCGTCAGCGGCTTCGCGGTTCATACCCTTGCGCTTGTAGGCATCCCCCCTGACAAGCAGCGCCCTCTTCGCAGCCGACGCTTCGCCCCCTGCAATCACCCGTGAGCAGGCCTCGATTGCAGCATTGGGCTCAACAGCCTTGCTGCACGAAGCCTGCCCTTGCGCAAGCGCCGGACCAGCACTCACCCCAACCACAGCAGCCAGAACCACGACCATATTCCGTTGCATTGCACCCCTCCTGCGACCTCCGCACAAGCCTAGCCTCAGGCCTCGAGCCACGCGTTGATCTGTCTCAATGCCGCTTGCAGGCAACCGCCAAAGCGATCGGGCGAAACACGCCACCGTCCCGTCCAGGTGCCTGACGGCCCTACCGGGCTTCGGTCCAGCTTTCCGAGAAGGCGAGCGAACTGGTGCTGAACGGGCGGCCTTCGCGTTCGCGTGCCCACGCCTTGCCAATCGCTTTCTTACCATTGATCGAGAATGAGGCTTCGAGTGCCGGCACGAACACGGTGCACAGGCCGTACGGCCGGCCCGCCGGCGTCCCCGGCTGGGTGTGCAGCATCATCGGATCGCGCATCTGCGACCAGCTGCACACAATCTCCTCATCCCCAGTCGTGATCATCTCCGAATAGGATTTCAGCGGATCGCCCGACTTCTGAAACGTCGCATCGATGATGCCAATGCTCTCGTCCTTCAGGTCAGGCGTCAGCATCCCCTGGATGGTCTGTTGCAGCCAGCGCGTCATCGCGGCGTTGTCGGAGTAGATGCGCCATTGGTCATCGGTCAGTTCACTCTTGGCAAACAGCACGTGACCGGGCCCGGCGGGGCAGAACGTCATCCGCCAGAAACTAATGGTGGTCGTGAAGTCATCGCTGTCTTCGGCCGCGAGACGCACAAACGGGTTCTCACCCGTCATCAGGATTTTGTTCGGATCGACGATTGACGGCGGGATGGTCATGGCAGGCTTGCTCCCTGGATTACACCTTGGTTGCAAAGCCTACCACATCACCTGCCCAACCAATATCTTCATGACGTTCGCTCAATCGTGTGGCACCGCTCCTGAGGCAAGCATGACAACCGCCCAAAACAGACCCATGCAACCATAAGGCCCCTGCCGACGGCCGCCGCGCGCGCGCAGGCGACCGAACCGATTGGGTATCGGCAATCAGCGATGATGGAGAAAGCGCCCCCCCCCCGCCAGGGCCTGATGCAAAGAAAACGGCGCCGGAGGGCCGGCGCCGTTGTCGCTTTTGACGTTCGCAGAGGGTTTGGAGTCGACGCTTAGTGGACCAGACGCAGCGTCGCGATCTTCAGGGCGATGTCGCGGAACGCTGAGCGCAGCGCATCACCGTTGTCGGCATGGTAGTAGTGGTCCGTCGTCGAAGCGCACTCCTCCATGGTCGTGTCCGCCTCGCCGCCCTCGCTGATCGCGAAGCCAACCGTATAGACCTCGATACCGGCCGCTTTCATGTTTGCGCAGATCGCCCGGGCCTGGGTTGCGGACGAACTTCCTGAGTACTTCTGATTATACTCACCATCCGTCATGATGACCGCGATCTTGCGGAGCAGCGGTTGGTTGTTTTCGTTCATCTGCGTCAGCATCGAGTAGGGCTTCGGCTCGGACGCCAGTGGCCAGACGTTGGCGAAGTTCGGCGACAGCGCATACCAGGCCCACTGCGTTCCGAGGTGGCCCGCGGTCATGCCCGTCGGCTGCATCTGGTTGATGCGCTGCTGCAGGTCCTGCTTGTCAGCCGTGAGCGGCAGGACGGTCGCCTGGGGATTACAGGCCCAGTTGCCGGTGTAGTAGTCGAAGTAGCCGTTGGCCGCGTTCGGGGCCGCGTCCGTATAGCGGTTGTCACCCGAACGTTCCTTGACGCAGGTGCGGTTACTCGAACTGCCCGACGGCGAATAGTTTGCCGCGACTTCGAAGGCATCCCGGCCCGGGTTGACGTAGGGCGCAAACGGCACCACGGCAACGCGCGAGGTGAACTCAGACTGGTCAGACCAGATCGTGATATTGACCAGATCTATGGCGGCTTCTTTCAGCGAAACCATCTTGCTACCGGCCATCGAACCGGTCGTGTCGAGCATCATTGAGATTTCGACGTGACTGCCCGCGTTGGCGCCCACTTCGACCTTGGCGCGCGCCTCACCGCGGATATGAAGCTGTTGGATGCCAGCCACGCCCAGCAGCGAAGTCGCAACGGCTGAATCGGCAACAGCAACGATCTCGTTCATGTTCTCGACCGTGAAGACGACGTTGTCGACACTGAGAACCTGTGACTTGTTCTTGGCATAGTATTTCTCGGCGACATCGATCGCGGCTGCCGACGACTGGCCGACCAGGAGCGCACGGCCACCGGCGAGAACAGCGGTGTCCATCGCGCTCAAAGTCGTCGTTTTGGCCGAGAGCCAGCGCGCATAGTCAACGGCGCCGCCGACAACGGAGACGACAGCCGTGAGCAACAGCGCGAACAGGATAGCAATCGTGCCGCGCCGATCGTCGGCGTAGCGCTTTGCGAAGGAGGAAACGGTAGATTTAGAAGTGGCTGAATGCCGGTCTGAACCAGGGCGACCACCAACGGAGAACGAGTACATGACACACTCCAGGTCTGCGAACTTACAAGACCCAAAATGCGCCTTAGACCTTTTCGTAAAATTAACACGGCATTCCGCGTTAGTTTGATATTAACAACCAATAACTGAATTCGGGATAGTTTGATCTCACCTTTCGATAAAACCAAATTCAATTTTCCTGGATAACATATAAGCACTTGAAATTATTCAATTTTAAGACCCAACTCAACATCAAGGAATTTGCCATTTATTCCCAACACATAAACGGCCATCTCATATTGACACGACGCTTCGCTGAGACTGCGTGCGCGTTTTATCGCCCGACACCAGGCCAGCGATTGGCAAACCGGCCTTGACACCGCTGGCCAGCCCCCTGACGTCGGACAATCCTTAACGCCTCACCCCAGTTCAATGACGATATTACCGCCCTCATCAAGCGCTGCCTGTGCCCCCGGCGGCACGACGCAGGTCGCATCATACTCTTCCACGATCAACGGGCCGGCGCGGCCCCCGGCGAGGTCCGAGCGGCGCAGCACGGGCGTCTCCAACCAGCCCCGCTCCTGCCCGAAGAACACGCGCCGCGGTGGACCTGGCTCCGGCTCCGGCCGGCTCTGGGTCACGCGTTCGGGAACACCGCCGCTGTCTGCTCTACTCGCGGCAACCACCTGCATCGAGACGAGCTCGACCGGTTCCCCCGGGCCGGCACGGTGGCCATAGACGCGCTCGTGCTCCGCACCGAAGGCGTCGGCCAGCCGGTCCAGAAAGTCCTTGTCGATGGCCCCATCCGGCGCAGGCACGACCAGTTCGAAACTCTGCCCCTTGTAGTGCAGCGCACCCGCCCGGCGGATCTGCATGTCTGCTGCCGCAACGCCGTCGGCGGCAAGCTGCGTGCGCGCCTGGTCCTCGAGTTCGCCCCACGCAGCCGCGATCTCGGCCGGATCGGCCTCCTGGGTCACCCGTCGCAGGGTCCGGGAATAATGGTGCTCGAGGTCCGCATAAAGCAGCCCGAAGGCCGAGAACAACCCCGGCGACGGCGGAATGACCACACGTTTCATGTCCAGTGTCTTCGCCATCTCGCAGGCAAACAGAGGCCCATTGCCGCCGAACGCGAACAGCGCGAAAGTCCGCGGATCCCGCCCCCGCTCGCTGGACACCGCCCGGATCGCGCGGATCATGTTCGAGGCAGCAATGCGAAACGCGCCGTGCGCTGCTTCTTCGACGGCCAGCCCCAGCGGATCAGCGACCTGGACCTTGAAGGCCTCGCGCGCCCGCTCAGCCTCGATAGGCAGTGCGCCCCCCACCAGATGCTTCTGGTTGAGATAGCCGAGCACGACATTGGCATCCGTCACCGTGACGGTCTCACCGCCCTTGGCGTAACAAACAGGACCGGGAACCGCACCCGCCGACTGCGGCCCAACCTGAAGCGCGCCACCCTGATCGAGTCGCACCAGCGAGCCGCCGCCCGCACCGACCTCAGCGAGATCGATCGCTGGGACCTTGAGCGCGTAGCCCGCGCCGGAGAGCAGCCTGGACCCGATCATGATGCCCGCGCCGACGGCGTATTCCTGGGCGCGCAGGACGCTCCCGTTTTCCACCATGGATGCCTTGGCCGTCGTCCCCCCCATGTCGAACGTGATGATCCGTTCGAGCGCCTTGGCACCCGCGATGGCCTGTGCCCCGACGACCCCGCCGGCCGGCCCCGACTCGATGATATGGATCGGCCGTTCCGCAGCAGCCCGGTCCGTCGTCAAGCCGCCGTTCGACTGCATCAGCAGCAGCGGCGCAGGAATGCCCGCTGCATCGAGTCCGCGCCGCAGCGCCGTGAGATAGGTCGCAACGATCGGCATCACGTAGCCGTTGATCACCGTCGTCGACGTCCGTTCATACTCCTTGATCTCCGGCAGCACCTCATAGGAGATGCAGTGGACGAGATCCGGCGCCAGCTCCGCGATAGCCTGCTTGATCATCAATTCATGGGCCGGATTGGCAAACGCATTGATCAGGCAAACCGCGATCGCCTCGACGCCCTCGTCAACCAGCGCCTGCACCTGGGCCCGCGCATCAGCCATGTCGAGGGCGCGCTCGACCTCGCCCGACGCCCTGACCCGTTCATCGACGGTGCGGCGCAGATAGCGTTCCACCAGCGGCGGCGGCTTCTCCCACGACATGTCATAAAGCCGCGGCATCCTGAGCGTGCGCAGTTCGAGCACATCCCGGAAGCCTGCCGTCGTGATCAGGCCGACGCGCGCGCCCTTGCCTTCGAGGATGGCGTTCGACGCCACCGTCGTGCCGTGCCGGATCTGGTCGACGTCGCCGCCCGTCAGCCCTGTCTCGCGGAAGACTTCATCGAGCCCGTCAACGATGGCGCGCGCGTAATCCCCCGTACTCGAAGAAATCTTCTTCGTGTGGATCGTGCCATCACCGCCAAGCAGGACAATGTCGGTAAACGTGCCGCCGATGTCGACGCCAATGCGAAAAGGGTTCTCTTCTGACATGTAACGGCTCACTGCTCCGCAGGTTCGTTTTTGGTTGAGGGGGGCAGCACGCCGCGATTGACCTTGGGCGGCTCGGACCAGCCGCGTTCGCGGCGCAACGCCTCACGCTTGCGGCAAGTCGCGTCCTGATCGACGCGCCAGGTGTCCAAGTCGATGATCACGCCGTAGTCGGCCTCGGCACGAGCCGGCGAGACGAACCCGTTGCGGACATCCTTGAGCACGGCTTGAGGATCGCGCTCCAACGGATCGCCCCATCCCCCGCCGCCTGCGTGGATATGGCGGAACACATCCCCCTTGCGGAACTGCATCGTGGGTTTGGAGGGCAGCTTGCGCTTCTCGCCGTCGGGATCGAGCCAGTTCTCCGATGGCGCGCCCGGGCTCCCGCCGTAGAGCCCGAACGGCTGGACGGTGCTCCGGTCCGCGCGCACGCTCAACATCGCCTCATCCGCCTCAAGCCGATAATCCCGCCGGAACGGCACCCCGCCGCGATACTTGCCGGGGCCGGCCCGATCCGGTTCGAACTCATAGGAGAGGATCGAAATCGGCTGCTCCGCTTCCGTCACCTCGACGGAGGGCAGCGCCATGTTGGCGAACATATGGCTGTTGCCGCTGAGACCGTCCGCCCAGGGCCGCGCCCCCCACGCCCCGCACGTGAAATCGACATAGACAAACGGGCTTCGGTCACTGTGATAACCGCCAATCGAAATCCCGGTGTTGCCACCATCACCGGCCGCCTTGACCTTGTCGGGCAGCATCATCGCAAGCGCGCCGAACATGCAATCGACCATCCGGAACCCAGTGAGGCCGCGCGCCGCGCACGCCGCCGGCAGCACGCCATTGCCAACCGTCCCCTCCGGGCAGATCACCTCGATCGCACGGAACACACCCTCATTGTTGGGAATGTTCGGCGGCAGCACCGACCGGATGCCTGTGTAGGAGGCTGACTTGGTATAGGAGAGCGTGTTGTTGATCGCACCGCGCACCTGCGGGCTCGTCCCCGTCCAGTCGACCACCATGCGGTCGCCGGTCTTGGTGATGGTCACGAACAACCGGATCGGCTCGCCGACGTCGACACCGTCGTCATCAATCCAGTCCTCGAAACTCCACTCTCCGTCCGGCAGTTCCCTCAGCCCCGCGCGCGTCAGCCGTTCCGAATAATCAATCGTCTCCTTCAGCATCACCTTGGTCGCAGCCGGCCCATACCGCTCCACAAGTTCGGCGAACTGTTTCTCCGCGATATGGCATGCGGCAAGCTGCGCACGAAGATCGCCCTGCACGAGAATGGGAACACGCACGTTCTTTTCGATGAACGTCATGATCGTCTCGTTCAGCACGCCGGCGTCATAGAGCTTCATCGGCGCGATCCGCAGCCCTTCCGCGTAGATCTCCGTCGAGTCGGACGCATTCGAACCCGCCACCCGGCCACCGACATCGGTGTGATGACAGACCGTGCACGCGAAGGCGAGGCGCTCGCCCTCGTGAAACAGCGGCTTCATCACGAAAATGTCCGGCAGGTGCATGCCCCCGTCGAACGGGTCGTTCATGATGAAGACGTCACCAGGGCGGATCTTGCCCTCGAAGTGACGCATGATCGACTGCATCGCCGTCGGCACCGATCCGAGATGCCCCGGCAGCGTCAGCCCCTGGGCCGCGAGCCTCCCATCACCGTCGGCAAAGCCCGTCGAATAGTCCATGTTGTCCTTCAACACGGCCGAATAGGTCGTGCGGAATACGGTCAGCGCCATTTCATCAGCAATCGAGAAGATCGCATTCTTGAACAGCTCGAATGTGATGGGATCGACGTCGCGCTCGCTCATGTGTTCTCTTTTCATGCCCCCGGCTCTTGTGCCCTGGGCTTTTGTGCCCCCGGCCTGTCGTCAGGCTGCCTTGATATCCGCTTCCTGCCGCAACATGCGCACAGCCTTGCGCAACGCATCAGCCGTCTCGCTCAGATCCGCGTCGCGATGCGCCGCCGAAACCGACCCGCCCGGCTTGCCCGCGATGTCGACACCATGCACCAGCAGCGCAAGCCGCAGCCGCTCCGCGATAGCACTCTTCGCCGACAAAGCCGCATGCCCCGCCGCTTTCGCATCAAACGTCATCGGATCCAGCGGCTGGTTTGCAGGGTTCAGATAGAAGTAGAAGCCCGAGAATTCCCCATAGCAGGCCCACGGCACGCCCTCTTCTGCAAAGACCGTGTTGCACAGCCCGCGCAACTTGTCCGCCTGCGCGTTGGCGATCTGGCACGCATCACTCCCTTTGATGATCCCGAGCGCCGCCACGCCGGCCGCAGCCGAAAGCGGATTGGCGTTGTAGGTGCCCTGGTGGCCGATCTTCTCGAAACCCTTCGCTTCAGCGGCATCGAAATCAAGCAGCTCCAGAATGTCGCCGCGCCCGCAAACAGCGCCCCCCGGCAGACCGCCGGCGAGGATCTTGGCAAGGCTCGTGAGATCAGGCGTGATGCCGTAGTGCGCCTGCGCCCCGCCGCGCGACACACGAAACCCCGTCACCACCTCATCGAAAACCAAGATAATGCCGCGCTCGCGCGTGATCTCACGCAGCTCTGCCAGGAAGTCCTCCCCCACGGGCAGTTGCCCGAAGCTCGCCCCTGTCGGCTCGATGATGATCGCGGCGATATCGCCATCATGCAGGTCGATCAGGCGGCGGGTTTCGGAGATATCATCGGCGTTGGCAAGGATCGTGTTGGCGGCAATGTCCGCCAGAACCCCCGGCGTCGGGGTGCCATCGAAGTGGCTTGCAACACCGAACGCCACATGATCCTGCCAGCCATGGAAGTGACGCCGGAAGCGCATGATCCGCGAACGCCCCGTGAAGGCGCGCGCAAGCCTGAGCGCCATCAGGTTCGCCTCCGTCCCCGACGACGTGAACCGGACCGTCTCCGCTGAGGGTACGAGATCCTTGACGAGCTGCCCCCAGCGAATCTCCAGGTCGTGGCAAGCGCCAAAATGTGTGCCGCGTTCAAGCTGCGCCTGCACGGCTTCGACGACTTCCCCCCGGCCATGGCCGAGCAGCAGCGCACCATGACCGCCGTAGTAGTCGACATAGCCATTGCCATCGACATCCCACTTCCGGGCCCCCTCCGCACGCTCGACGTAGATCGCGTAGGGCAGCGTGCGCCGTGAATCGTGCGTGATGCCGCTTGGGAAAAGTTCCCGCGCCTTGGCCGCCCGTGCGCCGGAGCCCGGCGTCTTCTCGCGATAGGCTGCGATGATCTGAGAATTCGTCAGTTGGTCACTCGACATGGCCCGTGCTCCATCGGTTTGCCAGGAGCGTCCGTTGCAGCGCCGCCCTGAGAACATCGCGGGCGCAACGGACGTGATGCACGCTCGCCATCAAATCGGGAGTAGGCGTTTCATGCAATCACCTTCTCGCGCCATCGCTGCCTGAAAAATCACCCCCGAGATGCTCCGCGCATTCGATTGCCCCTGTTGCGCCATAGCCCTGCCCGCCCGCGAGCGACGCCACGACCCAAAACGGCTACCGCACCATGGCACAATGACGGAAGGCCCGCCTTCTCTTCAAGCCCTGTTCTTCGAGGGCCTGCTAGTCGAGGCGCTGCTAGTCGAGACATTGCGCGACCCTGCCCCCAAATTCCCCGCAGGACACCCGCCAGGTTGGCTCAGCCACTCAATCGCGGCGTGCTCCATCTTTGGTCGCAGCACGCAAGCCTCGGGGACCAACGATGGCAGCCAGGCACCATCGCGACCGGGAGCAAGAATGTGCGATCCGTTTGCAGCACCCCGATCAGGCGAACACAGACGTCTCCGACGTCCAGCCCAGTTCAGATCGCGGCAGCTCTGGCACCTCTAAGGACGGCCTCACAGGATGATGTCGTTCTCAAACCAATAGACGATGTCGCCGGATTGGTCGGCCCCAACGATATCGGTATCGCCATCCCCATCAACGTCACCCGACCCGACATCGATGAACTGACCCGTTCCGTCGAACACCGTCTCAGTGATCCAGCTCCCGTCATCCTGCTGCGCGTACCAGAAGATCTCCCCGCTCGTGCGGGCAGCCGACATCAGATCGACGTCGCCATCGCCATCGACATCGTCGGCGGCGATGCTGAAGAGATCGACGTCGAGATGATCGAAGACGAGCGTCTCGGAAAAGCTCAACGCGGCGCCTGCGCCGTCATCGTTGTTGTAGAACACCTTGACCATGTTCTGACCAGAGTCCGCGGACGCGATATCCAGGTTACCATCACCATCGATATCCGCGACGACCACGCTGTTGGCATCGGCAGCCGCGCCGACCACGTGGCTGGCAAAATTTCCAGCCCCATCGTTCTCGTGCCAGACAACCTGGCCTGCGCCCTGCACCGCTGAGACGACGTCGATATCGCCGTCACCGTCGATATCTCCGACATCGCTGATGCGCACGTCCGCCAGGCCGGTATCAACCGTATTGTCGGTAAAATTCTCCGCACCGTCATTGGCAAACCAATAGACCGCGTTGTTGCCTTGGGCAGCGACGACGATGTCGAGCCCCCCCACCCCATCGATGTCGGCAACCTCGACGGAGTGCGCTGCGCTTAAATCAATCGTGTTGACCTGGTTCGACACGAACGTGCGCTCGCCGGTCACCGGGTCAACCTGCTGATCGTACCAGATGACGTCAGCACCAACGATGTCGTCGAACGCAACGCCGACCAGGTCGAGATCACCATCTTCGTCGAGATCGGCAATCGTGAGTTCGAAAGCGCCGTTGAGGTCGGCGGGCAGGTTTCGCTGGGTGAAGACCTCGCTACCGTCGTTCTCCAGCCACACAAGCCGGTCATCGATGGTTGCGGCAACCAGTATATCCTGGTCGCCATCCCCGTCGATATCCTCGACCAGAACCGCATGAGGCCGGTCGATCGTCCCCGACGCCGCCTGATTGGCGCTGAACTGAGGAACCCCGTTATTGCCGTCAATCGTCACAGTCACGGTTTCCGTGGCAGTCGCCTGATCCCCGTTCGACGATTCGGTGGACGTGGCAGCGACATCAATCGTCACGGTGCCCGCGAAGCCGTCCGCCGGGGTGATGGTGATGGCGTCGAGCGTCCAGCCGGTGATGTCGATCGGCGCGGTGCCGTCGGACGTCGCGGTGTTGGTCCCGTCGGTCAGCGTGAACCCGCCCGGCAGGCCGGCAAGCGTAACGGCCGTGAGGGTCTCCGAGCCGTCGGTGTCAGCAAGGGCCACGGTGATGTCGAGCGCGACCGTGCCCGGATCATAAGGCTCGAAGGAGAAGTTCTGAATGAACGACAGCCCGGCCTGACTGCCAGTACCGTTATAGGCCTCGGGCCAGAAGACCGTCAGTTGACCGTCGTCAGAGAGGCGGACTTCCGGATCATAAACCGGCACTGAGTCCGGGCTGCCGGAATCTGATGATGACTTCGCTTCCCAGGCGTTCGCCGATGTCGGATGCACGCTGCATGTATACGACTATCTCACCTGCTCGAAGGGCCTGCCCGACAACAACGAATGTGCCATCGCCAAGAGGCTGGATCGCTGTCGAATTAAACACGCCGGAACCAGGCAAATTGATCTGTTGAGGAGTGCCAACTTCAGTGCCGTCAAGCTCGTAGCGGTGAAGCAGGAGTTCGCCGAAGGGTGTTCTCTCGACGAGGGCGAGAAGGCCGCTGTCGAGTTGAACCATGCTGGTCCCTGACACGAGGGAGGGCACAGAAAAGCTAGACTGGAGTTGCCCCGCGGCACTGAAGACTTGGACAGTACTAGTCGTAGTTGGGCCTCCGGTAATAACCGCGGGCACTGCGAAGCCACCATCATTAAGTGCAATAATGTCACCGATCGAAGCAGAAGCGCTGGTATCTTCGATATCAATTACAGGCACCAGGATGGCACCCGTCGATGCCAATAGCGTCGCCTTGGTATCACTGGATCCGCCCCCGTCCTCGCTCTGAAAACTCCAGACCACGAGGATATTGCCGTTGGACAATGTCTCAACGCCGCGACCTGCATCCGCAATGCCCGTACCAATGTTAATAAACAGATTGGCGTTGCTGTATTCGACCCCTGGTCCCAGATCACTCGCAATGTTGACAACGTCACCGACCGGAACGCCGTCGTTCGAATAGCGCTGCGCCTGAACGAAATTGGCAATCGTGCGAACGATCGGGTCAGTGGCGTCGACGCGAATTTCTGCATGCCAAACCGCCATGAAGCCGCCGTCGTCCGTCGGCGTCAGTGTCACTGGCCAGCGTTGAGCGCTCACGTCGCCAACGCTGTTGTGCACGCCGGAGGTATCCAGGCCGATATCGATCGTATCCAGGAGCAGCCCACTCGGATCGTAGATCCGCACCTCGTGGACGCCGGGAAAAGTATCGTCGACGTCGAACGTACTGACGGCAACGCGGCCATTGTTGAGAACGGCCATCTTGTTGCTGAACTGGTTGCTGGAAACGTCATCGTAGACGAGGACTGGCGCGCCGGTCGCCGCCGGATCCGCGTCAAAGGGATCGACGGCAAGGCTCAAGAGCGGCTGGTCAGCGACCGCTTCAATGAAGATTTCGACCGACGTCGAGGCCGACAGCGTCGGATCGGCGGCATCGGCGAAGGTGAGCGTGATGGATGCCGGACCATCGAAATCAGCTGCAGGTGTAAACGCGATCGAGTTAGCGAGCGCGTTGTTAACGTCCGTCTCGCTGCCTGAGAAGGCTATCGCACCGTCCGACCCATCTGCATCGGTGAATATCAGTCCGGCTGTCTCGGTCAAACCAACCGAGCCATCCGCGGTGGCGACTGTAACGTTGACGGTGCCGTCTACCTGATCCGGCAAGTCGACATTGATACCGGAAATGATGGCCGTGCCGCCTTCGTCGATCTCCGTCGGGATTGTTCCTTCAGGCGGCAGGTTGATGACCGGCTCTTCGGTCACAGGTGTGACATCGATCGTCACTGTATACTCGTTTGTTCCACCATTACCGTCATCGACGACGTAGGTGAAGGCGTCTGCACCGCTGAACTCGGCGTTAGGCGTGTAGGTGTATGAGCCATCCGGCTGGACTTCAACCGTGCCGTTTTGGGGCAGCGTCGCGCCGACCGCGTAGCTCACGGCATCTCCGTCTATGTCCACAAAGGCCGGCAGCTGGCCGTCGAACGGCGTATCTCCGACGGCAGTGATGGCATCATCGGCTGCAACCGGCGCATCGTTCACCGCCTCGACGGTCACATCGACCGTCGCCGTATCCGTACCGCCGTTGCCGTCGCTGATCGTGTAGGTGAAGCTGTCGGTGCCGTTGAAGTTAGGAGCGGGCGCGTAGATCACCCCCCCATCGTCGATCGTAACAGCGCCATTCGCCCCCTGCGTCACGTCCGTGATCGTCAGCGGATCGTTCTCGGGGTCGCTGTCGTTGGCGAGCACATCAATGAACGTCGCCTGGTCTTCATTCGTGTTTACCGCATCATCAACGGCGTCGGGCGGCGAATTGTCCGGCGGCGGCACCGTAACGGCGAGCGTCGCCTGAGCGCTGTTCTCCGTCCCATCGTTCGCCGTGAAGTTGATCGTGAACGACCCGCCGGTGTCGGGCTGCGGCAGCAGGGCCAACAGGCCATCATTGATCTGCGCCAGCGAAATCGTATCACCCGACGAGACCGGGTTTTCGTCCAGGAACAGGTTTGCGAACGATCCGGACGTCAGCGTGATGTAGGCCAGCGGGTCATCGTCGACATCGCTGTAACCGAAATCGGCGAGCGTGAGAACGCGCAACGCGCCTTCCGCAACGGTCAATGAGCTGCCGGTCACCTCCGGCGCATCGTTCACGGCCTCGACGGTCACGCTGACCGTCGCCGTATCCGTACCGCCGTTGCCGTCGCTGATCGTGTAGGTGAAGCTGTCCGTCCCGTTGAAATCCGGGCTCGGCGTGTAGATCACGCCACCATCGTCGATCACGACCGAGCCGTTGGCGCCCTGCGTCACGTCCGCGATCGTCAGCGGATCTTCGTCCGGGTCGCTGTCGTTGGCGAGCACATCAACAAACGTCGCCTGGTCTTCGTCCGTGGTTGCCGTGTCATCGACCGCAACCGGGTCCGCGTTCCCGCCACTGCCCCCGCCGAGCGACGAGACCTGGGCGAGAGCGTTGATCGCGGCTGCATCGAGCACCTCGTCATAGATCTCAACATCCGCAATGGCGCCTGTGAACGGATAGCCAAATCGATCTTCGGCACCCGTCACACTGCCCCAGCCGAGCGCACCGATCTGAAGATATTCCTGGTTGGTCTCCCACGACATCGAGACGTAGGGAGTGGACCCCGCCGAGACGCCATTGACGAACAGTTCGACGCCATCCGCGCTGAAGGTGGCTGCGACCTCGTATTCCTGGCCCGCGACGATGTTGGCGACGTCGATATTCTGCGCCCCCGTGCCATCCGCGAAATAGGCCCTCAGGACGTCGCCCTCGAGGTACAGCGTGAAATGATTGCCCCCACCCGTCGAGCCCGACGCGTCTTTCGACAGAATGCCCTGCCGCCCGTCGACCGTGTCGGCCCGGAAGGAGAGCGCTATCGTCCCCTGGGCGATCTCCAACGCCGGATCATGCGCCAGGTTGATGACATCGGCCCGACTGCCGCTGAAGGTCGCAACCCCGGTGTTCGCGAACACCACGCCACCCGACGGAGCACCGTTGACCGTCACATTGACCGTCGCCGTATCCGTACCGCCGTTGCCGTCATCGATGGCATAGGTGAATGTGTCGCTGCCGGTGAACCCGGCATTCGGCGTGTAGATCACGCCGCCGTCGTCGATCACGACCGAACCGTTGGCGCCCTGCGTCACGTCCGCGATCGTCAGCGGATCTTCGTCCGGGTCGCTATCGTTGGCGAGCACATCAACGAACGTCGCCTGGTCTTCGTCCGTTGTGGCCGTATCGTCGACCGCGACCGGGTCCGCGTTCCCGCCACTGCCCCCGCCGAGCGACGAGACCTGGGCGAGAGCGTTGATCGCGGCTGCATCGAGCACCTCGTCATAGATCTCAACATCCGCAATGGCGCCTGTGAACGGATAGCCAAATCGATCTTCGGCACCCGTCACACTGCCCCAGCCGAGCGCACCGATCTGAAGATATTCCTGGTTGGTCTCCCACGACATCGAGACGTAGGGAGTGGACCCCGCCGAGACGCCATTGACGAACAGTTCGACGCCATCCGCGCTGAAGGTGGCTGCGACCTCGTATTCCTGGCCCGCGACGATGTTGGCGACGTCGATATTCTGCGCCCCCGTGCCATCCGCGAAATAGGCCCTCAGGACGTCGCCCTCGAGGTACAGCGTGAAATGATTGCCCCCACCCGTCGAGCCCGACGCGTCTTTCGACAGAATGCCCTGCCGCCCGTCGACCGTGTCGGCCCGGAAGGAGAGCGCTATCGTCCCCTGGGCGATCTCCAACGCCGGATCATGCGCCAGGTTGATGACATCGGCCCGACTGCCGCTGAAGGTCGCAACCCCGGTGTTCGCGAACACCACGCCACCCGACGGAGCACCGTTGACCGTCACATTGACCGTCGCCGTATCCGTACCGCCGTTGCCGTCATCGATGGCATAGGTGAATGTGTCGCTGCCGGTGAACCCGGCATTCGGCGTGTAGATCACGCCGCCGTCGTCGATCACGACCGAACCGTTGGCGCCCTGCGTCACGTCCGCGATCGTCAGCGGATCTTCGTCCGGGTCGCTATCGTTGGCGAGCACATCAACGAACGTCGCCTGGTCTTCGTCCGTTGTGGCCGTATCGTCGACCGCGACCGGGTCCGCGTTCCCGCCACTGCCCCCGCCGAGCGACGAGACCTGGGCGAGAGCGTTGATCGCGGCTGCATCGAGCACCTCGTCATAGATCTCAACATCCGCAATGGCGCCTGTGAACGGATAGCCAAATCGATCTTCGGCACCCGTCACACTGC
Source organism: uncultured Alphaproteobacteria bacterium (assembly GCA_963696075.1). GTDB lineage: Bacteria > Pseudomonadota > Alphaproteobacteria > Rhizobiales > Hyphomicrobiaceae > CAJQQK01. The sequence continues at coordinate 186,619 of CAVOJD010000026.1, forward strand.
CCCAGCCGAGCGCACCGATCTGAAGATATTCCTGGTTGGTCTCCCACGACATCGAGACGTAGGGAGTGGACCCCGCCGAGACGCCATTGACGAACAGTTCGACGCCATCCGCGCTGAAGGTGGCTGCGACCTCGTATTCCTGGCCCGCGACGATGTTGGCGACGTCGATATTCTGCGCCCCCGTGCCATCCGCGAAATAGGCCCTCAGGACGTCGCCCTCGAGGTACAGCGTGAAATGATTGCCCCCACCCGTCGAGCCCGACGCGTCTTTCGACAGAATGCCCTGCCGCCCGTCGACCGTGTCGGCCCGGAAGGAGAGCGCTATCGTCCCCTGGGCGATCTCCAACGCCGGATCATGCGCGAGGTTGATAACGTCGCCTCGACTGCCGCTGAAGGTCTCAACGCCAGCGTTCGCAAAAATCGGGGTCTCAGTCGGCATGATGGCATTTCCTCGCTACGCGAATGCTTGACTTATTGAATGAGATGCAGCGGCGCCGGGCGGACCGCTGACAAGAAATGGACACTGCAAGCGCGCTCCCTCACCGCGCCCCCCCAAAGACAGCGCCATCACCCACCCTCGAAGCGCACTTCGAGTGGGTCACACAAAAGGTTTGCCGTTTCCGGAGAGCGTTCCAAATCCGTGCTGTAAACCTTAATCTGGTGCCAGACCGCCCGTCAGCGCTCTTTGTTAAAAAACAGTTAACGCAACTGTCTCGGCCCTCTGAAACTGCGCCATCCTTTAGTGCGCAATCGGGGAGATTGAACTGGTCCCTGTTCCTGGACCACGTCGGGCTTGAATTTCCGGCTTTTGACGCTCACGCCGGGCGCGTTGCCGATAAGCGTTGCCATCAGCATCAATGGGACGTGGAAGCGGAGGAGGGACCTGAAGCCTCGATGCACGGATTAAGGTTCCCGCAAGGCATTAATAATAGACATAAAATCAATATCTTGAACGACGCCCCCTTGCAGCATCTGGAGCACGATGCCCCACCAGCCAGGACTGAACGCCGAAAAGTGCCAGCAGCCATGTTGCGACCGACAGTCCCCTCGTGACGATCGAACGGGCGGTTGCAGATATTAACCGGGCCATATTTGCCAAAAAAATGGTTCTACCGATCGCGACCCGCTTCGGACGATGATCGTACGCTCGAATTACCGCAGCACTTGCGGCCGTCCAACGGTTGCCCGCGAACCCTCACCATTGGGAAAGGCTGCCAGTATAATCGAGAGGTCATCGCAATTGCCGCCATGCTCGCGACGCATCCTGGCCGCGTGCCCGTTGGCGTGCACCGTGCCGTGGCGCACTTTGGCAGCATCTTTGGCTTGCCCTCGCGCCCTCTTTGTTTTCGAAGATAATTCGTATTCGAGAATAAATAGCCTCTTGAACCGTTTGATCGACTGGCAAATGGCGCCAGCATTCCATTCCATTCCATTGCATTGCATTGCGTCGACGACATAGGCTTGCGACGTCAATTTTGATCACGGGGCCATTCACTTAATAATTCCATTCGAAACCAACACCCAATTTACTGTTACCATCCGCTCCAAGTTCGCCGCGGGCTTTGAGGTTTTTTGTGAGGTCGTGGTCGATCACGACACGACTGGACGTCGCGTTGGTACCCTGGCGGACGCCGATGTACGTCTTGTCCGTCACGTAGCTGCCAGCCGAAACCGTCGCAGTGCCATCCTTGTCGGTCGAAACATCGAGGACATCGACCCCGACCGCCTGCTTCAGCTTCTCGAAGATTCCAGGTCCACTCGACAGGCCACCGATCTTATCGACCTCGCTCGCGAGTTGGACAAGCTGCAGCGGCGACAAGCCGACCAGGGCCTTGTTGAACAACAGGCGGGCAATCACTTCCTCTTCCGGCAACTCCGGCTCTGACGAGAACTTGAAGACAGGCGCCGAGGCCGAGCCCGTGATCGTCACGAGGATCGTGACATCGTCGACCGTCGTTGCCGCCTCCATGTCGAGCAGGGGCTCCAAAGCGCCATCGAACTGAATTCGACCATGACGAAACTCGAGCCGGCGGCCGAGCATGTCGAGGCGGCCGCGCACCATCTGGAAGGCCCCGTTCGCGAAAGGCGCATTGCTCGCGCCGCTGACCCTCAGCCCCCCGCCGAGCTGCGCATCAACGCCCCTGCCCTTCACGAAAATCCGATTGGCTGCATCGATGCGCAGATTGAGGGCGACTGTCATCGCGCCAGCCTGAGCCGCTTTCACCTGGCGGTCGTCCGGTTGTCTCCGCGCTTGAAGCCGCTCCGGCGCATTGATGTGCTTGACGTTGAGGGAGGCAACCGATCGCGGCACGGCGGCCGGTACGGTGATATCCATGCGCTTGAGCATGATTGCGCCCCCGGCCGACAGCGCATCGAGCGGGCCCGCGATCCTGATCTGTCCGTCAACCTCGCCAGCGATCAGCTTGCGGTCGTTGAACTTCAGCCCCGCCAGGACGAGTTCGAGCGCGATCGATGGGTCGCCAGCGGTTGCAACGCGCCCGCCAAGCGAGACGGTGCCGCCATGGGCACTCTCCCCGGTAAACTTGCGGATTTCGACGCCGCGCTCGGTCACATCGAGAACACCGACGACCGGGGACAGCTTGAGCCCGCTCGACGGATCATCGATGCTGGCATTTGGAATGCCGACTTGCGCGACCAGCCGGGGCGCGGCCACCGTGCCCTTCAAGGTGCCGGCGATTTTCGCGCGCCCTGATAGCCGCGTCGCGCGTGCCGCCAGAGCCGGGTTGGCCAATCCAAGTGGGATGTCCCCATCGATGCGAAAATTCAAGCGCTTTGCCGACCGCTCAATCACCGCGTCGCCGACAATGGCCAGCGAAAGCCCCTGCGCGCCCCGAATATCGAGCTTGCCCGTCGCGCGCCCGTCGCGAAGTCCTAAATCGACCTCGGCCGTAACCGGCGGCAGATTGTTCTCCTTCAAGGCTTGAACGGACGCGTTTGTCCAGGTCGCCTTGACGTTGGCGAGCGGGGCAGCAGGTTTCCCGCGCACCGTCGCCCGCGCGCGGATCAACCCACTCGCTTCAAGACCTGGGATGAACGCATTGGCGAGCATCGCTGGCAATTGATCGACCACAATATCGAGCGCCACCGTCTCCGGTCCGGCCCTTCCCGTCGCCTCGATCTGCCCGCTTGCAGCCATCATCCGAAACTTGCCAAGGCGCACCTCGCGATCAACGACCGTCACCTTTGCCTGCTCCCGCAAGCGCACGACGAGGGGCCCGTCACGCCAGTGAATACGATCGAGCAAGATATCGAAGGCTGACCCTTGCTGCTTGAACGAGCCGGAAACGTCGAGGTTGCCGCCGTTGACCGTGGCGCTACCTGTCGCAGCCATCCGCCCGCCACCATCGCGCAACCGCACCGCAAGCTGCTTGACGCTGACGCCCTCCCCGGAAAGGCCTGACACATCGATTGACGCGCGCCCATTGAGCGCCGTGAGATAGCTCGTCAGATCACCGGAAACGCGCGCACCGGTCAGTGCGTTGCGGCCGACCTTCAGGCTCGGTACGGCCACATCAAACACCGCGCGAGGCGCGTTGCGATCCGCAGTCAGCTCGACCTTGGCCGTAAGACCACCCGAGACCGGCTGGCCGATCAGGAACGCCAGGTCCGCGAGCTTCGGCGCATCAAGCGTCAAGGTGCCGGTCGGGATGGCGTTGAGGGAAAGGTTGAGGGCGCCTTGCGCCTTGATCGCGCCGAACGCCAGCTCAAAGTCGCGCGCGGCAAACGTGCCCGCTGATCCCAAGGTGAGCTGCGCGCGCGTCGTCAGTCTGTGGGGACCGATTTGGCCGCCGAGATCAAGAAGCCCGGCATGCGCCGCGATCGGACCCTTGCCATCGAAGGCGAACTTCAAATTCCTCATCGCATGACCGCGCCACGCCGCATCCCGCGTCGCAAGCCGGATCTTCGATGTGAAATCGTTTGGCGTGCCCCTCAGGCGCCCCTCCAACCTGGCCCCGCCCGCGAGTTCCGGATGCACGCGCGAGAGCGTCGCAATGTCGACGGTGTGGTCCAGCTCGACGACATCGTTCGAATAGCGTCCCGAAGCGGTCATCGTGATGTTGCCACCAGCCAACTCCAGCTTGGCAAGTTTCAGGCTGCCATCGCGCGCGCGCGCAACGTCACCGGAGAATCGGACGCCCGCGCCGATCAGGCCCGCAACACCCCCTTCACCAAGCGAAAGGCCACCAGAGGTTCCGTTGAACTTCGCGGTGAACTTGCCCGCTGTCAGATCCGCATCAGCCTCGACGTCGATCCGAGCCTCTCCCTCAAGGGGCTGGCCAACGAGGCCCGAAAAGGCCCCGAGATCGCCCACAATCACCGTTGCCGTGCCCGACTGGCCCCGTCTCGAAAGCCGGCCCTTGCCGGCAATATAGGTTTTCTGATCTCCGACGCGAACCTGGTCCAGTGTCAGCACACCCGCCTTGAGGGACCCCGTAAGTTCAGCCTTCGCAAGCCCGCCGATCGCGCCCGACACACCGTCCTCGAGGCCACTCAGTCCCTGGGTGTCGACTTTGACCGTGATCCGTTCTGCGTCGAAAGCGGTCGCCCCGATCGGCGCGCCTTGCACGGCCCGGACGCTGAGATCAATGGCGGCGACGGCGCCGGAGGGATGGCGGACATCCGCCGCAGCGACCGTCAGCGAGACCTCCCTGGCGGAGCGGGTGTTCGGGAGCTCAAGCTTCAGGTCCAGCTTGCCGAGCGAGACACGGTCTCCATTTGCCAGATCGAATTGAACCGGCCGGCCATCCTTGCGGGCAATCGTCGAAGCGATCGCGCCATGGAAATGCGACGTCTCAGCTGAGTAACCGGCAGTGCCGCGCAGCTCGACCGCATCCGACATGAGCTGGACATGGGGGATATCAAAACCATCCGCCCCACTCACAAACGCAATCACGGAACCAATGGTCTGCCCAGCGACAAGGTCCTTGATGCTGGCGGGTACAATCGTCTGCACGTAACCCTTGAAATCGCTCGCCAGCCGGTAGCGTTCGCCGGCGCGGTCGAGACGGATGCGCCCGACAATGAACGGCTTGCCGGACGCCGCCGTCGACCAGTCCGCATGCCAGCCGTCCAACGGGCCGTCGCCTCTGAGTTGCAGCGCCATACTCGGCGCATCCGTCAGCCCGAGCAGTTGGCCAACCAGCCCGTTGGCCGGCTCCGCCGCCGTCACGTTGACGGATAGACGGCGTGACGTATCAGCAAACCTGAATTCGGCATCAACGTGGGTGCCGGGTTCATCGAGACGCACTGCGGCAAGCTTCGCTGACAGACCATGATCGAGACCGATCAGCTCAGCACTGGCTTCGATCTTGAACCGCGCGCGCGTGCCGGCAAGCGCCTCACCCAGGATCAGGTTGTCGATCCGGGCATGCCTCAACGCCATCGGGATCAGGGACGGCAGTTCACGATCGGCGGTCTCGCGCTCTTGCGTTGGCACAATCGGTTTGCGCGCAATCTCGATCGAGCCGACATGAAACGTGTCGACGGCCAGTCGCCCGCCCAGCAGCGCAAACGGTGACCAGCTATAGCGAATGTTGCGCATGTCGAGCCAGACGCCGCGCCTGTCCGAAAGCGCAATCCGCGCGATCCGGCCCTCACCGAAAAGCGAACCGTCAAATCGCCCGATCGTCACCCCGGCATCACCAGACGATGCCATCCAACCGCCAAGGCCGACAACAGCGCGTTGTCCCGGCGAGGTGGCAAGGCCTGCAACAAGCAGCGCCAGCACGATTGCGAGCGCCAGTGTGACACGCAAAGACCACCTTTTGATGCGCCTGACCATTTAGAACGCCTGTCCCAAACCGACATAAACGCCGAATTTCGATCGGCCATCGCGGTCCGTGAGAGGTGCGGCCACATCCAGTCGGATCGGACCGATCGCAGTGAAGTACCTTACCCCGATGCCCGCACCGACATAGACCGTGTCGGAAAACTTCGGAACGCTATCCACCGAAACAGTTGCGACATCAATGAAAGGGACGATCCCGATTTGCTCAGTCGGGCGCAGACGCAGTTCCAGAGACGCGCCGGCAAAGCTGCGCCCGCCAACCACCCTGCCGCCGACTATTGCCCCGAGACTGCGGTGTTCATAGCCGCGAACGGAATTCCCGCCGCCCTCCAGGAAGCGATAGCTTGCGGGCGTGTCCTCCAGCGCTCCTCCAACGATACTGCCACCGCGCACGCGCGCTGCAACGATCACCCGGGCGTCCTCGTCGACCGCCCAATAGCTGGCCGCGTCAAAGTCACCAACGATGAACGAGCTTCCCGTCCTCACGTCCGTGACGGGGGCCACTTCGACATGCGAGCGCACCCCGCTTGCCGGATTGAAGCGGTTGTCGCGCGTATCATAGGAGACGTCACCGGGGATTGAGAAAAGCGCGTAATCAGCCGAGCCCAATTCATCCTCGGACCGAACGAACCGGCTCTCAAGCGCGACGGACCCCGTCAGTTGAGGACTGAACCTCCGGTTGATCCCTGCTTGAGTGAGAACCGCATCGCTCAGGTAGACATCGTTGACCTCGCGCTGGACCTCGAAGCGCATGAACAGGTTGGTGTCGATATCGAGGATGCCTGGTTTGGTCAGCGTGGCGGAGACGTCGAACGCGAGCTCTTCGAACGGCGCCGTGCCGAGCCGCGAGACCGAGCCTTCGACCCGCAAGCTCTCGCCATCACCGAACAGGTTTCGGTGGCCCCAGTGGGCCTCGATCTCGGCCCCGTCAAGGGTTGTCACAAAAGCTGTCGCCCCGATGTAGCGGGGCTTGCGCTCCTTGACCTCGAGCGTAATCGGAATGCCGCCGCTTTCATCGACCGCCTTGCCCTCGATGATCCGGACGCTCTCGATGACTTCGATTTTCCGCAACCGCTCGCGCGTCTTCTCGAGATCGTCCGGTTGATAGCGTCTGCCGGATCGAAGCGCGCTTTGCTCAGCGACAACCCGGTTGCTCAGGCGCTTTGGCCCAACGACGCTGATCCACCCATAAACTGCCGGCGCGCCGGTATTGACGGCGACCCTGACATTGACGCGCTTGCTTGCGTGATCGGCCGAGATCTCTTTTTCACCGATGCTCGCAAACGGGTAACCCGCCGCGCGCCATCGCGCGACAATCTTATCGAGCGCTGAGACGATGATGGATGAGCGCGCCGGCGCGCCAGTGACGAGTCCATAGTCGCCCGGCGTGATGACCGGGCCCCCATCCACGCGTGTCGACGACGTGATCGCAATGTCGCCGAACCGGAACGCATCCCCGGGTATCACATCGATAGCAACCGCGAGCGCCTCACCATCTTGTCCGATGTCAGCGGCCAGATCGATTGTGTCGAGCGGTTTGCCCGCAATCGATACCCGAACGCTGCCCCCGTAACGGGCTTCGTCATAGAGCACCGCCAGGAGCCGCTCCTGGTCCGCCAACGCACGCGCCACGAGCGAGGCCAGATCGGTAGCACCATGCTGCTGCTGCTCGATGAGAATGGAGTTCGATTTGATGGCCGACGCGACGATCTCGCCGGCAGCTTCGACACGAACCTCCGTCGTGTAGCTGAGCATTGGCTGGCGGTCGGCCTGCGTTGCACCAGGTTGTGCCAATTGGGCAGCCGCCATCGTCGCCAGCGCGCACGCAGCCCAAACTGCTGCAACGACGCCAGCCGACAGCGCAACCCATCTACCACGTCGAGGCATCAGCCTTCCTGGTGACCTCAAAACAATTGAGAGATCAGCCATATACAAGGATTCGGGGTGATTCGTCTTACGCCAAGCCGAAGGTGGCCTGCGATGGCACGTCAAGTAATGGGAACCCCGGTTCACCCGGAATACATCGTGCTGACCCGATCGTGCTCACTCAGTGTCCCGCTGTTCATGTCCCCGCACATAGTGGAACTCGCAGTCTGAGCGCGGGCGGCTGGCCAAGGCGGCCATTGTGGTTCTCCGGCTAGGATTGAGTTGCGAGATTCGATCCGACCCGAGAGGTAGACACCACAACGACCGACGACAGAATGGCGCTCAAAGCGCTGATTGGAGAGGATACGCGGCTTGCGGTACGCTCCGGTGCGGTTCCATTGCGTCGACCAGAGCTTCCAACAGATCTGGAAGGCCACGACGGTCTTACCGGTGCCGGTGGCCATGGTGAGAAGCAGACGCCGCTTGCCGCCGACGGTGTTGTCGGGTGCAGGCAATTACTCGACGCGCTCGGGCTCGGCGATGCCGGTGCCAACCGGAATGATACGACCGTCGGTTACGGTTCTTTGCTCTGCAATCGATTGGGGTTCGGTTTCCCAACCGGCGGTCTGCAGAGCCGGTACGACATATTTGCGGCAGGTATCGGCTTCGTTGGCCATCACGCCCCCTTGCCGACGGTGCGTTCTTGCCGTGTTTTGGTGGGAAGGGCAGACTTTGCTGCCCCTGCTTGTTCCTCTGCCGTGCGGACGTCGTGCGCGGTTTGGAGATCCATCCAGAATTGCGATCCGTTGCCGAACCAATGCGCTAGACGAAGAGCCGTGTCACCCGTGATGGCACGTTTTCCGTTGATTATCTGAGAGATGCGGTTCGGGGGCACGTTGATCTGACGTGCGAGTTTCGTCGGCCTCACACCGATCGATTTAAGCTCATCGGCTAGTATCTTGCCGGGATGGGTGGCAGACTGCGCCATCGTTTCTGGTCCCTGCGAGTCGTGAGCAACGACGAGCATAGTGACGCGTTACGTCAATCTTCAACCGGAGCTGGCTGGGGATAATCGAAGCATCGGCCGTCACCAGAAGCTAATGGGAAAACTCCGCCTCAATTCGATGACCCTCCCCTCCCAAGTCAGCCCCGACCTCTTCCTCAACGACACGTTGACGGAAGCCGACCTCGCCGGCAGCCGGCTCTGCAACGCCGCGATGATCACGCTCCGTCACATGGCTGATGAGGGCGGTATCGACCTCACCAAATCCGGCGCCTTCAATAGCAAGTTTGTGGTTTGGGCCGTGAGGATCTCCCGCTGGCGATGGAAGTTTGGCGCGATGATTTTCGCGCGCAGATTTGGCCGTCGCGGGACATGTCGAAGCTTGCCACGTTGTTCGCGACGTCCATGGCAGACGCCCGTGTAATGGTATTTAAATACTAAGAATAGGAAACGGCCATGGGCGTACTTGGTACTTTTCTGAACTCGCAGCCTTTCATCGCGCTGTTTCTCGTTAGCGGGCTCGATGACGAGCACCGCGAGCCTGCAGGCCTCCATCGAGGCGGCCGGCGGTGCACGGCCGGGCTGATCGTTCGCTGCCGCACGGCGGGGCTCTAAACCGAAACGCCGCAAGACGGCAACGCACATCGATTGAAACCGCATGACCGAGGAGCACGTGGATGTCTCTTAAGCTGAACGACATGACCCATGTCCTGCAGTTGACGACCCGCAAGGGCGTCGGCAGCCAGCGCTGGCAGCGACCGCAATACGTTCAGTTCCTGCCGCCGTGCAACCACGCCTGTCCCGCCGGCGAGGATATCCAAGGCTGGCTCGCCTACGCACAGGCGGGCGAGTACGAGAAAGCCTGGCACCGGCTGGTCGAGGACAACCCCTTGCCGGCGACGCACGGCCGCGCCTGTTACCACCCGTGCGAAGGCGGCTGCAATCGCGGTCATCTCGACGCCCCGGTCGCGATCCACGCCGTGGAGCGCTTTCTCGGCGATCTGGCGGTGGAGAATGGCTGGCAGATTCCGCTCAGTCCGCCGACGGGAAAGAAGGTGCTGGTGGTCGGGGCCGGCCCCGGCGGTCTGTCCTGCGCCTATCACCTCGCGCGCTTGGGGCATCAGGTCGAGATCCGAGACACCAATCCGGAACCCGGCGGCATGATGGCGTACGGCATTCCCTCGTATCGATTGCCGCGCGCCGGTCTGCGCAAGGAAATCGAGCGTATCGCGGCCATGCCAGCCATCACCATCCAGTGCGGCCGGCGCGTCGACGACGTGGCCGCGGAAAAGGAAAAGGGCGGATTCGATGCGGTGTTCGTAGCGGTCGGTGCGCAAGTCGCCAACCACCTGGACATTCCGGCGACCGACGGCAAGAAGATGGTCGACGCGATCACGCTGCTCGAGACGGCGCAGGAGGGAAAGCGGCCGAGCCTCGGACGGGTGGTGATCGTCGGCGGCGGCAACGTCGCGATGGACGCCGCGCGCACGGCGAAGCGCCTCGGTGCCTCCGAGGCGGTCATCGTCTTTCGATATGACAAGGCTCATCTGGAGGCCCACCCGTACGAGGCCAACGAGGCTTTCACCGAAGGCGTCAAAATCAAGTGGCTGAGCACGGTCGAGCAGTTCGGGGCCAACGGCCTCGTGGTCGAGAAGGTCGCCATGAACCCGGACGGCAGCGTCACGCCCACCGGCGAGACCGAGAGGCTGGCGGCCAACTCGGTGGTGATGGCCGTGGGGCAGCACAGCGATCTTGCGCTGCTGCAGGCGGCCGCCGGCGTCGCGATCACTGCCGCCGGCGTCGTCGAGATCAACGATCACATGATGACCGGCCGGCCCGGAATCTTTGCCGGCGGCGACTGCGTCGGCGGCGCACGCACCATGACCACGGCTACTGGGCACGGCAAGCGGGCGGCGCGCGGCATCGACGCGTGGCTGCGCGGCGAGAGCTATCGCCACCCGGTGTCCAATCCGCTCGTCACGTTCGACATGCTGCACCTGCCCGGCTACCTGGATGCGCCACGCGGCGAGCAGGCCGAGGTGCCGATAGCGGAGCGCTCGGGATTCGAGGAGGTCGTCGGCGGCTTCGACGAACCGCGCGCCCGCTACGAGGCGCAGCGCTGCCTGTCCTGCGGGAACTGCTTCGAGTGCGACAACTGCTACGCGGCCTGTCCTGAACAGGCCATCACCCGCATCGGCCGCGGTCTTGGCTACAGCGTGGATCTCGAAACGTGCACCGGCTGTGCGACCTGCTTCGAACAATGCCCCTGCCACGCCATCGAGATGGTGCCCGAGCCGAGCGGCCAGCCGCTTCCAGTGGGCAGTCTGGGCGAACCGCTGGCGCCCAGCCGTTTCAAAGTCCGCGCGTAAGGAGAAGCGAGATGACCGTTCAAAACGTCACGATGGATGGCAACAGCGCGGTAACGCATATCGCCTACCGGGTGAACGAAGTGTGCGCGATCTTTCCGATCACCCCGTCGTCGCCCATGGCGGAACTGGCCGATGCCTGGGCGGCGCAGGGCGTCAAGAACATCTGGGGCACCGTGCCAGTAGTCCAGGAAATGCAGGCCGAAGGCGGCGCCGCCGGCTGTGTCCACGGCGCGCTGCAAAGCGGCGCACTCACCACGACCTTCACCGCTTCGCAAGGTCTGATGCTGATGCTGCCGAACATGTACAAGATCGCGGGCGAGCTGACGCCGACGGTGTTCCACATCGCCGCACGGGCGCTTGCCGCCGGCGCGTCCTCCATATTCGGCGACCATCAGGACATCATGGCGGCGCGGGGCACGGGGTTCGCGATTCTCGGCGCCGCGTCGGTGCAGGAAGGCCATGACCTTGCGCTGGTGGCCCAGGCGGCGACGCTGGGCTCGCGCGTTCCGTTCATGCATTACACCGACGGCTTCCGCACCTCGCACGAATACAACAGGCTCTCGCTGATTCCGGACGATCAGATCCGGGCGATGATCGACGACGGGCTCGTGCGGGCGCACCGCGAGCGCGCGCTGAGTCCGGAGCACCCCGTCGTGCGGGGCACGTGGCAGAACCCGGACACCTACTTCCAGTCCCGCGAACGGGTGAACCCCTACTACGCCGAGGTGCCGCAGATCGTGCAGGCCGCGATGGACAAGCTCGGTTCGCTGTGCGGCCGCCACTACCAACTGTTCCGCTACGACGGCCCGGCCGACGCCGAGCGCGTGGTGGTGATCATGGGCTCGGGCACCGAAGTCGTGCGCGCGACCGCGGCATGGCTGGCCGAGCAGGGAGAGAAAGTCGGCGTAGTGCAGGTCCTGCTGTATCGGCCGTTTTCCGTCGAACATTTCCTCGCGGCGCTGCCGTCCGGCGTCAAGGCGATTGCGGTACTGGACCGTACCAAAGAGCCCGGGGCTCCCATGGAGCCGCTGCATGCGGACGTCGTCGGCGCGCTTGCGGAGGCCGTCGCCACCGGCAAGCGCAGTCAGATGCCGCGCGTGATCGGCGGGCGTTATGGTCTGTCGTCGAAGGATTTCCATCCCGGCATGGCCAAGGCGGTTTTCGACGAACTCGAGAAGGCCGCACCGCGGAACGGCTTTACCGTCGGCATCATCGACGACATCGGCCACACGAGCCTCGAATACGACAGCGACCTCGACATCGAACCCGCGGACCGCGTGCGCTGCCTGTTCTTCGGGCTCGGCGCCGACGGTACGGTCGGCGCCAACAAGAACAGCATCAAGATCCTGAGCGAGGGGCCCGATCGCTACGGGCAGGCGTATTTCGATTACGACTCCCACAAGTCGGGCGGGGAGACGGCCTCGCATCTGCGCTTCGGCAACGCGCCGATCGAGGCCCCCTATCTCGTCCGGCACGCGAACTTCGTCGCCTGCCACAAATTCAGCTTTCTCAAGAAACTCGATGTGCTCGGGCCGGCCAAGACCGGCGCGACCTTCCTGCTCAACAGTCCCTACGGGCCGGACAAGGTGTGGGACGAGCTGCCACGCAAGGTCCAGCAGCAGATCATCGACAAGAGGCTGCGCTTTTATGTGATCGATGCGTCGGAAGTGGCGATGCGTCTGGGCCTCGGCCAGCGGGTCAACACGATCCTGCAGACCTGCTTCTTCCACCTCGCCAAGGTGCTGCCGCCGGAAAAGGCGATCGCCGAAATCAAGCATTCGATCGAGAAAACGTACGGCAAGAAGGGCGATGCGGTCGTCAAGCTGAACTTCGCCGCAGTGGACGAGGCGATCGCGGCGCTGCACGAGGTGAACGTGCCGGGCAAGGTCTCGAGCAAGTTCGACATGCCGCCCATCGTGCCGGCGAGCGCACCCGAGTTCGTACGGCGGGTGACTGGCGAGATCATGGCGGGCCGCGGCAATGACATTCCCGTCAGTCACATGCCGGAAGACGGCACCTTCCCGGTCGGCACGACCCAGTACGAGAAGCGCAACATCGCCGTCGAGGTGCCGATCTGGGAGCCGGACCTGTGCATCCACTGCGGCCAGTGCAGCATCGTCTGCCCACATGCGGTGATCCGCTCCAAGGCGTACGACAAGAAGGACCTTGAAGGTGCGCCGGCAGGGTTCAAGTCTGCGCCGGCCAACACCCGCGGCTACCCCGACGCGCGCTTTACCCTGCAGTTCTACGTGGAAGACTGCACCGGCTGCGGCATCTGCGTCGAGAACTGCCCGGCGCACAGCCCGACCGACAGCAACGTCCGCGCCATCAACATGGGCGAGAAGCTGCCGATTCTGGAGCAGGAACAGCGCAATATCGCTTTCTTCGAGAACCTGCCCACACCGGACCGCAAGCGCGTGAACTTCGCCAACGTACGGGGAGTACAGTTCCTGCAGCCGCTGTTCGAATTCAGCGGCGCCTGTGCGGGCTGCGGCGAGACACCGTATCTCAAGCTGATCTCGCAGCTCTTTGGCGACCGCATGCAGGTGGCCAACGCCACCGGCTGCTCGGCGATCTTCGCCGCAAACACGCCGGCGCACGCCTGGCGTGCCGACGCCAACGGGCGCGGCGTCGCCTGGTCCAACTCGCTGTTCGAAGACAACGCCGAATTCGGGCTTGGTTACCGGTTGGCCATAGACAAGCAGAGCGGACTAGCGCGCGAGCTTCTGACGCGGCTTGCATCGCAGGTCGGCGAGGACCTTGTCGCCGCATTGCTCGAGGGCGATCAAAAGACCGAATCCGAGTATGCGGCGCAGCGCGAGCGTGTCGCGGCGCTGAAGGCCAAGCTCGCTGCGCTGAACTCGGACGACGCGAAGATGCTGCTCACTCTCGCGGATTACCTCGTCCGCCGCAGTCTCTGGATCATCGGCGGCGACGGCTGGGCCTACGACATCGGCTATGGCGGGCTTGATCACGTATTGGCGCAGGGCAAGGACGTCAACGTGCTGGTCCTGGATACGGAGGTCTACTCGAACACGGGAGGCCAGTCGTCGAAGGCGACGCCGCTGGGGGCATCGGCCAAGTTCGCTGCCGCCGGCAAGCGGATTCCGCGCAAGGACATCGCCCTGCAGGCCATTTCCTACGGCTACGTCTACGTGGCGCAGATCGCGATGGGTGCCAACTCTGAGCAGGCGCTGATCGCGCTGCGCGAAGCGGAGGCCTACCGCGGCCCGTCGCTGATTCTCGCCTACTCGCACTGCATCGCCCACGGCATCGATATGCGATACGGCATGAAGCAGCAGGCGCGAGCGGTCGCGAGCGGGTACTGGCCGCTGTTCCGCTTCGACCCGACCATGCGTCAAGCGGGATTGAACCCATTCCGCATGGACTCGCCGCGGCCTCGGATCCCGCTCGAGGATTACGTGTACCAGGAGCTGCGCTACAAGACCCTGACGCGCACGAATCCGGAAGGCGCCGCGGAGATGCTCAAGCAGGCCCAGGCCGCGGTCAACGAGAAGTACCGAGTGTACGAGGATCTGGCCGGCCGCGACGGCAGCCGCTTCCTGCCGCACTGGGAGGATGCCACGCAATGACGGCACGGTCGGCTTGCCACCCGCATGATGGAGAACAGCCATGGATCTGACCACACGCTACCTCGGGCTCGAGTTGAAGCACCCGATCGTCGCTGCGGCGTCGCCACTGACCGGCAACATTGACGGCATCCGGCGCTTGGCTGACGCGGGTGCCGCCGCCATCGTGATGGAATCCGTGTACGAGGAGCAGGTGCGTGCCGAAGAGTTTCGGCACGTGGCCCTCCTGGAGGCAGGTGCCGAATCGCAGCCGGAGGCGACGGCGTATTTTCCCGAGAGTCCCGACGAGCGGGGCGTCCTGGAAGCGCATCTCGAGACGCTGCGCCGCGCTTCGGGCGACGTCGGCGTGCCGATCATCGCCAGCCTCAACGGTTCATCGCGCGACGGGTGGGTCGACTTCGCCGTTCAACTGGAACAGGCGGGCGCCAGTGCCCTCGAGCTCAACGTCTACCGGGTGCCGGCAGACCCCCTGGAAACCGGGCAAGCCGTCGAGCAGAGCTACGTGGACGTCCTGCGCGCGGTCAAGGCGCGCGTGAAGATCCCGGTGGCGGTCAAGCTCGGCCCCTACTTCAGCTCGCCGGGCAACATGGCGAAGCAACTGGTCGACGCCGAGGCGGATGGCATCGTGCTGTTCAGCCGCTTCTTCGAGCCCGACGTCGATCTCGCGACGCTTACGGCGAGGTCCGAACTGGAGCCGAGCACGCGCTACGAAATACGCCTTCCGCTCATGTGGACCGCCCTGCTTTCCGGAAAGCTGAACGCGTCGCTCGCTGCCGGCACGGGCGTTTGGACTCACGAAGAAGTTGTGAAGTACCTATTGGTGGGTGCTGACGTCGTGACGACGGCCTCGTCGCTGCTCGAACACGGTCCCGGTCACCTCGCAACGCTGTCGAACGGCCTGCAAGAATGGATGGCCAGCCGCGGCTTCGGTTCCATCGATGAGCTCAGGGGCCGGCTCGCGGTCTCTCGCCGCCATGCCGACCCCGCTGCGTTCATGCGGGCGCAGTACGACCAGATTCAGACGGCGGGTCACTTCACCGCGCGGCGATAGCCTCGCCGAGAGGAAGGTGCAAGCAACGTGCGAATCACACTTTACAGCTCTCCCCTCTATGATCGCGGGAGCTTTGACCAGGCCAACCGGCAACATGGGTACGAGATCGCCTATCGCGAGGAGTTGCTGAGCGCCGACTTGGCTCGCGACAGTGACATCGTCGTGTTCAACGTGCCGCTGACCAAGGAAACCAAGCACATGGTGAACACGGAAACGATCCCCCGGATGAGACGCGGCGGGCTGATCGACGCACAGGCGCTTGTCGAGGGGCCGATCTTCTACGGTGACCGTTCCGCCGACGAGCTGCAGGACGACGCGTTCTGTCGCCTGATGACGTTTCCCAACGTCATCGTGACGTCGCGCATGGCGTACCTGACCGATCACGCGCTGAGCGATATTGCGCAGACCGCGCTGCAGGCGTTCAGTGATTTCGAAAAAGGCCTGCCGCTCGCGACCAGAGTGGTCGCATCAGGAACAACCTAGAAGGAGCCGGGGCGACGAAGGCGCATCAATCGCGATTAGCGCCCGGCACGCCGCGTCCACGATTTCCCTGAACCGTTGGAGGAATTTTTTCATGACTGCCGTCACGACCCCATCAGGCTTCACCGACGACGCCGCCGAGTCCCACATCACGCACCCCGAGCGCAAGCACGAGAAATACGAGCGCCTGATCGCGCGGGCGAAGAGCGTCCCGCCGATCCGGACCGCGGTCGCCTGGCCCTGCGAAGTCCACGCCCTCGAAGGGCCGGTCGAGGCCGCCCGGGAGAAGATCATCAAGCCCGTACTGGTGGGCAGCGAAGCGCTCATCCGGGACGTGGCCGGGAAGGCGAACCTCGACCTGGCCGGCTGCGACATCGTCGATTTTCCCACCGAGGAGTTGGCCGCGGCAGGCGCTGTCAGCCTGGTCCGGGAAGGTAAGGCCCACGGGATAATGAAGGGCAGCCTGCATACCGACATCCTGATGCATGCCGTGGTGTCCAAGGAGGGCGGCCTGCGAACCAGCCGCCGCATCAGCCATATCTTTCTGATCGACGTGCCGACCTACCCCGACGTCCTGTTCGTCACCGACGCCGCGATCAACATCTTTCCCGACATCGATTGCAAGCGCGACATCGTGCAGAACGCGATCGACCTGCATATCGGCCTCGAACTGGGCGAGCCGCGGGTGGCGATCCTGTCGGCGGTGGAAGTGGTCAATTCGAAAATTCCGGGAACGACCGACGCGGCGATTCTCTGCAAGATGGCCGACCGAGGCCAGATCACGGGCGGCATTCTGGATGGCCCGCTCGCGCTGGACAACGCAATCAACCTGGAGGCTGCGAAGATCAAGGGCATCTCCTCGCCGGTGGCAGGCCGCGCCCAGGTCTTGGTGGTACCGGATCTCGAAGCGGGCAACATGCTGGCGAAGAACCTGATCTTCCTCGCCAACGCCGATGCCGCGGGGATCGTTCTCGGGGCCGCGGTGCCCATCATCCTCACGAGCCGCGCCGACAGCGTGCGCACGCGTCTGGCATCAACGGCAGTGGGAACCCTCTATGCCCACTACCTGATGCAGCAAAAGGAACGGGCGGGGAAAGCTCGATGACGGACACCGTTCTTTGCATCAACGCCGGCAGCTCGAGCCTCAAATTCAAGCTGTTCGAGGCGCTCGCCGACGGCGGACTGTCGGTCTCGATCGAGGGTCAGTTGGACGGTATCGGCGTCAATCCGCATTTGAAGGCGACCGACGGCGCCGCTCGATCGCTCGTCGACCGGCAACTGAGCCCCGCGCAGGCGACCGACACCGGCGCGGCGGTGCCGATGTTGCTGCAATGGTTGCGCGATCAGCTCAACGGTGTCGTGCCAGTGGTGATCGCCCATCGCGTGGTGTTCGGCGGCACGCGTTACGCGGCGCCCGTCCGGATCGACGAGGCGGTGCTCGCCGAGTTGTGCGCGCTGGTGCCGATGATGCCGCTGCACCTGCCGCCCGAGCTGGCGCCGATCGAAGCCATTCGCGCACGTCTGCCCGATCTGCCGCAGGTCGCGGTCTTCGATACCGGCTTTCACCGGGGGCACGACGAGGTCGTCGAGCGGCTGCCGCTGCCCGATACGTATTATCGGGAAGGCCTGCGCCGCTACGGCTACCACGGCATCTCCTACGAGTACATCGCACAGCGCCTGCCCGCGGCCGCGCCCGACATCGCCGACGGGAAGGTCGTTGTCGCTCACCTCGGCAGCGGCTGCTCGATGGCCGCGTTGGTCGGTGGGCGCAGCGTCGAGACGACGATGAGCTTCTCCACCCTGGACGGGCTGATCATGGGGACGCGCCCCGGTCGTCTCGATCCCGGCATCGTGCTGTATCTGTTTCAGGTCAAAGGCATGTCGGCGAAAGCCGTGGAAGACCTCCTGTACAAGGAATCCGGCCTGAAGGGCCTGTCCGGGATCAGCAACGACGTCCGCGCGCTCCTCAAGAGCGACGATCCCCGCGCGAAGATAGCGTTGGACTATTTCAGCCTGAGCTGCGCCCGCGCGGTCGCGGAGCTGGCGACCGTGATGGGAGGGATCGACGGGCTGGTGTTCACGGCAGGGGTCGGCGAGCACGCTGCGCCGGTACGCGATGCCATCGGGGCCAGGCTCGCTTGGCTGGGTCTCGAGATCGACGCGGCCGCGAATGCCCGGCATGGCCCGCGGATCTCCGCCGCGCAAAGCCGGATTGCCTGCTATGTCATCCCCACCAACGAGGAACTGATGATGGCACGTCACGCGCTGGCTTTGGTCCGCTCACGGGCCTGAACGAAGCCACCCTGTCGGTTGCCGGGCAACCGCCCCCTGATGCGGCGAAGATTTGCCAATTCAGGTACCACTTCCATCAGCTTCTGTATGATCAGCCCGGGCCGTATCCCATTTGCTACCGAGCTGACGGGTAAGCTCGCGGCCAGAGATATCGTTCTTGGCACTCCTGATAAGATGCATCGCCAGGAACCATTTGGTCAGTGGGGTCGTCGATTTGTGGAAGATCGTGCCGGCCTTGGCAGACATCTGCACGCGGCAAGACCAGCACTGGACGTGGCGCCGTGCCCTGGCACAACGATACTTCCGACACCGACATCGGGGCATTGGAACCCGTCCGGCCAGCGCATCGCGACAAGCGCCGCGTAACACTGCTCCTCGGTTCCATACCGCGCGCTGAATTCAGCAAACCTCAGCCCCTTCTGGAACTGCACCGCATTGCGTGTCATTCAATCCCCGCCACAAACGAAATTACGCAATAAAATCAGAGTTTTACGGATAACTCGAGGAGGTGGTGCCGGAGTCATCAGGACTGAGTAAGTTCGGTTGGAAGGATGCGGCTTGCCAATCGAGAAAATTCTTACGGGCCGCGACCATGCATGCGCCAACTCCTCCAACACCGGGCCACCCGAGACTGAACTGTCGTCAATTCGCCACACTGCGGTAGCGCGAGGTATGCAATCCTTCAGTTCCGTCGAATTTTCCATAGATGGATTGTCGGTGCCGCATATAGTGATCCCTTGGTCACGTATATGGTGTTCGTGATTTATGCCGAGACTTCAAATCGAGCGTTGTCTAGCGGGTCGCTGAAAAACGGTACGATCTCGATCGATGGTTTTTTCAGCTGCCTGCTTGACCCGTTTTCAATCTAAGGGTGCAGTAAATGAAAGCGCTACTCAGCTTCAAGCCATTCTCCATGCGGTTGGCCCTCGCCATTGCATTCACCTTGGCCGTGGGTGGCGCTCAGGCACAGGAAAAGAGTGCGGAGGAAGTTGCCAGGTCGCTGGCAAACCCCAACACACCATTGGCGTCCTTGAATTTCGAGAGCGGTTTCACCTGGTACAAGGGAGATCTTCCAAACGCCGATGCGCAAACGTCTTATACCTTGCTCTTTCAGCCGGTATTGCCGTTCCCGGTCGACGCACAGGGAACAACGGTGTTTTGGCGACCGGCGGTACCGTTTCTCTTCGACCAGCCCGTCTATGATATCGCGAGAGGCGATTTTCGTGACGCCTCATTTGGGATCGGGGACATTGGGTTCGATTTAGCTATAGGGCGCACGGAAAAGAGCGGTTTTATCTGGGCATTCGGTGGACTGGTTACGTTGCCGACGGCGACCAACAAAGACTTCGCCGGCAAACAATTCCGGCTGGGCCCCGAACTTATTCTCGGTCAAGCTTTCAAACAGGGCATTGTTGCTGTTTTTCCCTCGCATCAATGGGACGTCGCGGGATGGAGCGATGATGATTTCAGCGTCACCACGATTCAAGTTGGTGGATCCTACTTCTTAGGCGGCGGTGCGACTGTCGGATCGTTTCCGAAGATGCAGTACAACTGGAACGCCGATCAATGGACCATTCCATTAAACCTCAGTTTCACTCAAACTCTGGTCTCGGGCGGACAGCCAATCAAACATTCGATAAATTTCGACTACTACGTCGAGCAGCCGGATGCATTCGGCCCGGATTTCATGTTCCGGTACACCATCACTCCTGTCGTCGAGAACCCTCTGGCAGGATTGTTCAAGGGGCATTAGGGGTCTCAATAGCGGTGCCAAATAGTAGACGGGGGTCATGATTGAGCTTTGTATCGTTGGGAGCCATAGCCGCTGGACTAGCGGTTTCATTCGGACATTCCGCCACCGCTAGTGTCGCTGCTCACAGTGCTTTGATTGATCGGGCAACTGGCAATATAATTGGCCAGCGTTGAGCGCAAGCGGCCCGGCCCAAACGTGGTGGCGGCGCTCGTGCGCTACCGCAACAACGATTACTCAGTGCCGACATCCTACGGACACCAAAAGGTTCTGATCCGTGGCTACGTCCATGAAGTCGTGATCTCGTGCGGCGCCGGGATCGTTGCACGGCACGCCCGCTCGTATGAACGCGAAGACTTTGTGTTTGATCCGCTGCACGACCTGGCCTTGCTCGAATAAAAGACCAACGCGCTGGACCAGGCAGCTCCGCTCAACGACTGGGTGTTGCCTGAGGCGTTTGCAACGCTGCGTCGATTGCTTGCAGCGCGCATGGTCGAACGCCGGATCAAGGCGGCCAGGTTCCCAACCGTCAAAAGCCTGGACAGCTTCGACTATCTCGCATTGCCATCACTCAACAAGATGGCGGTGCAGGAGCTGGCGCGCTGCGATTACATTGAGCGGCGCGAGAACATCATCGCCGTCGGCAACTCCGGCACCGGCAAGAGCCACATCGCCCTCGGGCTTGGCTTGGCAGCTTGCCAGAAGGGGCTGGCGATCGGCTTCATCACCGCTGCCGCCCTGGTGCACAGTCTCATCGAAGCACGCGATGAGAAACGTCTCCTTCGCCTGCAACGTCAACTCGCAAACTATAAACTCCTGATCATTGATGAACTCGGGTACGTGCCGCTATCGCCAACCGGCGCCGAACTGCTGTTCGAGGTGTTCTCGCAGCGCGACGAGCGCGGCTCGACGATGGTGACCAGCAATCTGCCGTTCGACGAGTGGACCTGCGTGTTCGGCTCGGAGCGCCTGACCGGCGCCCTACTCGATCGCCTCACGCACCACGTCCACATTCTGGAGATGAACGGCGACAGCTACCGGCTCACTGAAAGCAAACGACGGTTACGCAAGACCAAACCGCAGCCGCTCGAAGCCAAAAAGAAATAAGAAGATTGAAGCAGGAAGGCCCTCGATATCGGCCGCCTTCCTGCTTGTCGTCAGTGATGTACTGTTGCTCCGGCCAAACGATACAAAATTACTCCGGCGTTGACACAAGTGAGCATAAACTCAAACACTGATTAAGGAGCATTCGTTTCGCTTGCCAGACATCATTCACGTGGTACCCTGGCCCCGAGCCTTTGTTGAAATTGTCGTTGAGAGCGATAAATTCGAAGGAGAAGTGAATGTTCAAGCGACGATCACTGATGGGTTGCGTTGTCGCAATTGCAACACTGATCATTGTGGGGTTTGCCCCCATCGCGACCAACGCCGCTCCCGCCAGCACGAGCGCTATTCGTGGATTGAATGAGGCGCTAGGTTCCAATGCTGGCCTCGTGACGCACGTCCAACGTCGACGCGGTGGCGCACGGCGCGGAGGCGGTCGGCGCGGAAGCGGCCGAAGAGGTATCCGCCCGAGAGGTGGAGGCCGACGTGGCAGCGGCCGCAGAGGTATTAGCCCGCGCGGCAGAGGTCGCGGAGCTATCCGCCCACGCGGTCGCGGCCGAGTTGGCGTGGGTCGTCGAGGCATCCGTCCCCGGGGGCGCGGTCGCTGGGGTGGTCGCGGACGGCGGTATCGTCGGGGCAACCGCTGGTATTTCTGGGCGCCGTGGGTTGGTGGCTATCTGTATTTCGGTAGCTATGACGCCTGTTACCGGTCGTGTCGCAACAACGGTTACAGTCAGGGATATTGTCGCGATCTTTGCGCGCGGTAAGTCCGCATAGAGCCGAACCGGCTCGCGCGAGAAAAGAAATGGTGGAGGCTGGCCCCGCGAGCATGGCGGTGCCAGCCTTTTTTTTGCGTGGCAAT
This sequence comes from uncultured Alphaproteobacteria bacterium, assembly GCA_963696075.1. GTDB lineage: Bacteria > Pseudomonadota > Alphaproteobacteria > Rhizobiales > Hyphomicrobiaceae > CAJQQK01. The sequence goes on from CAVOJD010000026.1 coordinate 208,795, forward strand.
CGCCCCCCCGTCCGTCAAGCGGTTCGGGCGGAGCGGCACTCTTTCGCTTGAGGTGGAGACAGCCGTCAAAGCTTGCTGCGGTTCGCCGCAACCCAATTATAGATGGGATGCCCAATCCACCGGCTCAAGCCCGGCAAATAGAACAGCGGCACCATCCACCACAATCCGGGCACCCGCAGCACTGCATACCGGTATGCTTCGAAACCCGGCAACGCCGTCCCGTCTGGCAGCACCAAATGCAGGGCTTTTTCCATTTTCTCGTCGCTGACTGCCGGCGATGGGGCGATGCGGAAATCCCGCGTCGCAATCTGGCTCAAATTATCAAACGCCAGGAACGACGCCATCGAGCGAACACAGAATTTGCAACGCCCATCGTAGATCATTTCCATCGGCCCCATCTTCCTCTTCCACCAGGCACCCAGATCATTGATCCATTGCCAACGCAGAAAACTCAGGTGCCCCATGATCATGACCCAGGAGAAGTAGTGCAGGCCGAGAAATATAAAGAACATCAGATGCAAGACTACGGCGCTGCCCAGTAGCCAGGCGCGCGTAGATCTCTGCCAAATCAGAAATGGAAACGCGATTTCGATCAGCACAGTGCCATAGGTGGCAAGATTGACGATCCAGAAGTGCGACGCAAACAGATCCAACATGAAGGGCGAATTATACTCGTGCATCGAAAATACGAGCCACAGCGCATCACCTTCCCACCATTCGCTTTCGCCAAGTTTGTGCGTAGCACTAAAAAAAAACAGCACCGCCATCTGCAGTTGCATCAGCCGGCGGCAAGCAAATGCCCAACGGCTCGTATAGACCGGCAGTCGGGCGTCGAGGTTTTCGCGTTTTGCATCGCGCAGCGCCCGCACTCGGTCGAGGCTGAGCGCCTTGCCGATTGGTGCCAGGCAGAGCAGGAACAAAAGGCTTGCGGCAATGGAATCGACCCCGTACGTCACGTCCGGTGTCCGCTGGGCATAGGAAATGTGGCCTATCAGAGCCAGCCACTTGACCCAATTCGTGCGCCAGCCGATCATCAGCGCGAAGCAAGACGCAACAAACACGATGTGAACAATAACGAGCTGCCATGGCTGGGTGATGGCAAACAGCAGCGAGTGCATCGACGCTTCGGTGGTTCCGTTTGCGCGCACAATCGAAGCCGGAAACCAGCCGTCGTTACCCCAAAGCTGGAATAGATAGGCACTGGCGTAGCCGTAATGAATGAATAGTGCCAAACCGAGACCGATACGCACGATCTCGAGCTGCGTGGTTGGAAGGTCCTGGAACCAGATGCGATCCCAAATCCGCTTGAAACGAGACATCATTCCTCAGGGCAGGTTCCGGTTTTAAGTGTCAGGGTTTCCGCGAACTCGCTATCCAACGCTGTTTTGCCGGCCAAATGATCCTCGGGCAAAAATTCCTTCTCCTGTGACACTTCCAGAAGTCTAACTTCAACCGGGGCGAGATTTGCGTGCTCACGGCAGTACTCGGCGATCAACCGTTCATCGTAAGCATCCGAGCGCTGAGCAATCGTTCGGTAGCGGTCGAAGATCCAAAGCTTGCTCGGGTGATACCAGGCAAGTCCTTTGGTCGGCCTAAAGGTATGCTCTCGGCCACCATCGTCAACGATGATATAGCGGAATTCGGCTGACATTCCGACGGGCGCGAAAAAGGCCCAATCGACATTGAGGTAAAGCAGTTCGAGATAAGGTTCGACGAGCGGACGCAGGGCCCGTGCAATCGTATTGTCCTGGGGCGCTGGACCGACAATCAGACAGATTGCGTGCCAGGCCACGAAGATCGACATGACTGCGTAGACGATCGGACCACGCCAGTATTCGGGCACAATCGATGACAGCATGCGCCTTTCCCTCGACTCTTCATTACCAAGTTGGGAATCGTCCAATCTGGCTGACATCTGTGGTCTCGCTTGTTGGCAATGGCGCGATTACCAACCGTGCAGATGTTCTGCTTACAACGCCAATAAATCCATCGTCGGTGCTGAACTGCACTTAGCTTGCGTATCACCGAGATTTTTAGCGATTTGCCAACCATTTGCCAAGTGATCCGTAGGACCTCAAGACTATGCAGAATTTCGCCCACGTTTGGCACGAGTGGACCCGGCAGGTGGAAGACTTACGGTCCCAAGACGGTATTCCCGGCATAGCGTTGGCCATGATCGAAAATCGAACGCGCGCGCGGATCAAGAGCGTCGGCGTTCGGAATAGCCGCACGGGTCAACCAGTCACAGGGCACACGCTATTTCACATTGCTTCGACCCAGAAATCGATGACAGCGTTGTTTATCGCGACGCTGGTCGATGAAGGCCTTTTCACTTGGGACACGCCGATGAGCGAAGTGGTTCCACAGTTCCGGTTTGGCGATGATAGCGTGGCACGAGACCTTACGATGCGCCATCTGCTGGGCATGTGCGGCGGAATTCCCGCCGAAGCGGAGGACGATTTCGTTGCTCAAGCAATGCACGCGGAGGACCTGTTTGACTTTCTAATGCGCGTCCGGCCCTCCGCCTTCCCGGGCGAGCGCTTTGATTATTCCAACTTGTCATACGCTGCTGCTGGCTACTGCGGCGTCATCGCTGATGGTGGTAAATGGGGCCAACTGGAAGCCGCGTTTGCCTGCGAGATGAAACGGCGCATCCTTGATCCGATCGGCATGAGTGATGCGATTTTTTCCGCAGACGAACTCCCCACCTCAGCAGACTTTGCCGTGCCGCATGCCGAAGGTTCTGCCATCGGTGATGAGGTCGCGGGCCAACCCGACCCGCTCGTGCCGGCCGGCGGACTGTACGCATCCATCCATGACATGGCGCGCTATCTTGCCACCCAACTCAATGACGGCCTCACACCCGAAGGCCGGCGCATCGTCTCCAAGGTCAATTTACATCAAACCTGGACATCACAGATACAAACCAATGGCGGTGGATATGGCATGGGTTGGGAGGTCGATCACGAGGCGGGCATGACGATCCTTTTCCACGAGGGCAGCTTCGCAGGCTATCTGGCGTTATTGGCTATGGTTCCGAGCCTGGGCACCGGTATCGCGCTGATGGCCAACATGGACCAGAATGACGGTTTTGCAGGCGAAGCGCTGGACCAGTGGACCACGCTCCTCGGCCTTTGACCATCGCTCGGCCGTGTGGCGTTGCGGGCGCGAGTACCACGGAAGCAGCCTCAAAACCCCAATTATTCACCTCGTATAACGACGAACGGCGAATAATGTGGTTCGTGTTCTGACATTGGCTCCTGCCCGCGAGGCATTCCAGCCATTCTGTTGCGCGGCGTTCCCTGGCGAGCACTGCTCGGTCGTCCATCGCCGCCGCCGCGCCGGCCCGGTGATGACTTCGATCCTCTGATACTCGTTCTCCGACATAAGCCTGTGCCTAGGAATAACCCTAAGCCCTCCTGCTTACGCCGGGTGTCCGGTCAGAACGGGGCCAGTTCAGACAGAGGACTGCGCACCACATCCTATTTTTTCTCTGGCTCTGCCGCGCTGTTCGAGGCTTCCCCCTCGCTAGCTTTTTCAGCAGCTTCATAGACGTCAGCCTCTGCAAGGAGAACCGTCTTCCAAGCTTCGCCCTGCTTGGCCCATACGGCAGCGGTGTAAGCGGTCGTGTCGTCCCGTACATCATTGCACGTTTGGCTTAGCTGAACCGAGTACGTTATTGCGTAAACGTCATCCGTGATCTTGTGAACCTCAATGCCTTCAAGGTCATAGCTCCGCTCGCCGCACTCATCGCGTATCTCGACTGAAACGAAATTCTCCTTGCCCGAAACGATGCCACCCCCGTAGATCCTGATCGCCGGGTTGCCGGTCATCTCGCTGTAAGTCTTTTGATCCCCGTTTTTCCACGCTTCCCAGGCCTTCTTCTCAAGCTCGACGACCTGGTCTTTCATATCCTGCGCCTGGCTAGGGATCACCCCCGCCAAGCTGACCGCAAATGCCAAAATCAATGCGCGCACGCCAACCATGGACTTTACCCTCCTCTATCGAGCTAAAGTTTTAGCCTAACTATCACATTCTGGGTGTAAGGCCAAAAAGTCGTCTCTCGTCGACTTCTACAAGGAGTACGAGGCCGACCCCAATCCGGACGATGCCACTGACGATGGCCAGCGCCGTGTCGCACGAGCATCCTACGTCTTCAACGCGAACCAGGTCGACGGCTACGAGTTGCCAGTCGAGCCCGAACCGCTCGGTCCCATCGATCGCATGGCTGCCGCTGACCGCTTCACGTCTCAGACCGGTGCCAGGATCGAGCACGGCGGCGATCGTGCGTTCTATCGCCGATCGAGTGATCACATCCAGATGCCGTCAGTGTGGTGGCTGAGACTGGGCATCGCGATCGAGCGCATCAAACCCGGCAACCCGCGCCAGAACGGTCACCATGAGCGCATGCATCTGACCCTGAAAAAGGAGGCATGCCGCCCCGCTGGAGCAAACAGCCTCCAACAGCAGGCCCGGTTCGATGAATTCGTCAGCGAGTTCAATGACGAACGCCCGCATGAAGCACGCGACATGAAAACACCTCAAGAGGTCTATCGCGCATCGCCCAGACCCTATCAGGGCCTGCCGGAGATCGACTATCCGCTGCACGACCGCGACGTGCTCGTGACGTCATCCGGACGCATCTGCATGCACCGCAAGAAGATCAACATCTCGACCGTGATGGCCAGTCAGAGGCTCGGAATAAAGGAGGTCGATGACGACATCTGGCTCGTAAGCTTCATGGCCTACGATCTCGGATACATAGACTTGGAACAGAAAACCCTGCAAACAATCGACAGCCCGTTTCGGCCGAGGATGTCACCCATGTCTTAGGTACGTTCCGTTACCCATGTCTCCGGGCTGGACAATGAGATCATTGGTAGCGGAGGAGGGACTTGAACCCCCGACACGCGGATTATGATTCCTGCAACAGTTTGTAAGAGCAAATAAAATCAACAACTTGTGCGGCAGCCCGTTGCACCGACTGCAGTACAATGCCCTACGACGCAGGACCGATCCCCGCAAAATTCCGGCACTCGCGATTGATTCTTTCAAGCGCGCAAAGAAATTTCGCAGCCACTTAGGAACACAAACCGGACGCAATATGCTCGCCTTCCGCCTTATCCCTTTTTGATGCATTGGACGACGCCCGCTCCCGCCAACGCCGCAGTGCATTAGGGTGTTGGTTGTATTGCGTAGCAACCAAGGGAGCGTCCACATGCAAGTTCGAGGACGAGACAGGGCACGCCGCCGGCGTCGCATTGAACCGATTCAACTCTCACCGCGTTATCCAACTAACATAACCTAAGAAAAGTCGTATCGCTCCGTGAGCGTATGGCGTGATGACTGAGCAATAATGTCGTCCACCCCACCGCGCATTGAAGATCGCCGAACCAAACGGAGCAACCTTATGATCAACAAGAGTTTGCAAGAGCCGCGTCGAGCCAATGGTGGATCAGAATTGGTGGCGCTGAGGGTATCAAGAGCGCCTGCTGAACGGCGATCGTCATGCCAAGAGTACTCTGGTGTGGGAGAAGGCTCCGAGCGATGGCGGGCGTCAGCCGAAAGGCTGCTCCGTAACTGCCCAAGCCACGCGGATCTCGCCTTCATCGAACATTTCATTGCCCGGCTCAAGGCTGACAATTTTGAGCGCGATAGCGATACAATTTCAGCAATTAAGGCTGCCCGGGCTGAAAGAACCGCCGCACTCGCCAAGCGTCGAATGCGCTAGCTGAGAATTCGGCACTAATTACAAT
>CAVOJD010000027.1:0-14546 GCA_963696075.1 uncultured Alphaproteobacteria bacterium
TTACAGTCCTGACGCACGCGCGAGCGTGTCAATGGCAGGTAGCGTAGCGCCACTCGCGCTGACGATGACAATGCCGGCCGGACACGCGCGATTGGCGAGTTCCATAATGACCTCCACGCCGTCACAATCGGGCATATGGATGTCGAGCAACACCAACGCGACGTTCAGCTGCTGGTGGGTCAAGATATCCAACGCCTTGCGACCGCAAGAGGCGGTGAGCAAATCGGCATCGATGAATTGGGGCACGATGCCCGACATCAGTCGGCGATGTACGGGGTCGTCATCAACGATGAGGATACTCTTTCTGTCCATGGCACACGTTCCACGTCGCTGTTCGAAAGCGATAGTACGACGGCAGAGGTTCGTATCGTCTGAAGGTCATTGTAACAATTTGATACTATTGCCGCTGATTTTCACACTCGCGAAAAAATGACGGCGCTCACTCGGAACGCCGTCACAGTTCGCGACGTAGCAGCCGTCGGGGGGGGGGGAGCGGGCTGCGATCGTCGCGTTTCGACGACGGGCGTCCGAGAAAAAACAATAGCAAGTATAAGATGCCAGCCGTCCCAACGCCTCTCCTGATTACCCCGGCATCTCCGCTGGAGGTCTATGAGGAGAGATGGTCCGATAGGGCACGGGGGCGGTTGCGACAACGACACGAGCGAGTCGCTCGACGTTTTGGGCCAGATCGAAGCGACGATTGAAGCGCCATTCGAAGGCGGCGAGATAACGGTCGGCGTGTTGGGGGTCGCACGATCGGCAGGTGCCGAGGATCGCGTTCTTGACGTTGCCGAGACCGGTGTTGACCCACTTGAACAATGGGTTCATCGGGCGTCCGCCTCCGGTCGCCATCGCGATGTGGCGCATGCCGGCTTCTTGGAGACCGAGGAAGCAGCCGAGCGCATCTCTCAACACCCACGACCGGTCGATGATGTTGGCCTTGGCGTAATCCCTGATCGCTGCCTTGGTAAAGCCTGCCACGCGGCGCAACTGCATGTAGGTCGGCTTGCCGTCACGTGTCGCGACGGCAATCACGAAAGGGTCCTTGTTGCCTGCCCCGCGGCCCGTCTTGCCGGGCTTTTCGCCGCCGAGATAGGCATCGTCGATCTGCACATCGCCTTCGAGCTTGTAGATCGAATTGCGCTGGCGCATGACCTCCATCAGCTTCTGCTTGATCAGCCACGCCGTGTCCCACTTGACGCCAAGCTGGCGGGCAAGTTCGAGGCCGGAGATGTCGTTCTTGGCGCTCGTGATGAGATGCATCGCAAGGAACCACTTGGTCAGTGGCGTCGTCGATTTGTGGAACACCGTGCCGGCCTTGGCGGAGGTCTGCACGCGGCATGCCGAGCATTGGAATATGCACCGCGTCCGTGAATAGCTGTGCCGCCGAGCCCCACATTTCGGGCAGACGAAACCATCCGGCCAGCGCATCGCGACGAGCGCCGCATGACACTGCTCCTCGGTTCCATACCGCGCATTGAACTCAGCAAAGCTCAGGCCCTTCTGGAACTGCACCGGATTGCGTGCCATACGAACCTCCCGCCTTTGACCGCTTTGTTCACGATATCAAAGCGCTATGGCAAAATAGAGGAGATGCCGGGGTAATCAGGTCCAGCGATGGCGTCCTCACGGTTCGGATTGCCAAGCTTAAGTCCATCCCCGAAGCCGGCCGTAAAGTTGAGGTGCGCCGAGCCTAGGCCAAGAACCACATGCGCTGGTGGTCAAGGCCATCCGGCCGTTTCATCATGTTTGCGACCAAGTGGAAGGCGGACTTGGTCGCTGCAAAACACAACCATTGTCAGCAGGTTCACGCGCGAAAGACGCAGCCGTTTGCGTCACGATCAGAGCCCGGCGGCATATACTCGTCATAATAAGGGCGATGGAATCCGAAAGCGAATAAGTTAGAGGCCTAAGCCTGATCTGAACATGCCCCCGCATCGCGGTTTCGCTCTTCGGACCGTACCTAGCGCTTGAGGCTCGTGATGTATGCGATCAGGTCATCGCGCACGTCGTTTGTTAGACTGAAGTCCGGCATTTGCCTATGGGGTGTCTGGAAGAAGACCTTGAGCGCCAGTTCACCCATGCCCGGCGTATCGGCGATTTCCTGAAAGGTGGCTGGCAGATTATTGTCAAAACGCTCGCCGCCGGGCGCGACGTCATGGCACTGCGCGCACCACGTCTCTGCAATCTGTTTACCGCGCTGCGCGTCTCCGGCCGCATGGGCCGGGTCATCTATCGTTATGGCAACGCCAAAGATTGTCAGCGAAGCGAGGACCAGACGAACAAAACAGAGCATGAGATCTCCATCAGTGATGCTTCGAGACCAGAGCAACATTCTGACATGGGTTTGTTCTCAAGAGCATAGGACGCACCGAAGGAGAAAAGTAGCTTTTCTTGCTGCGATCTTAGGCGCGACGGGTCACGTCGACCATTTGGTAAACTGAGACCTAACTGGGCGCTGAGACCGTGTCGACGCGGCCGCTAGGATCTGACGAAGTCGTCAGGGATTGCCCTATGGCCTGATGGGCCAAGATGAGACTAGTTGCAAAGCTCTATCATCATTGGATCTGTCTAATTTGAGTCCCAAGTGCCAAGGTCTGGCGTCACCACCAGAAAGCGCTGCCGCGCGCACCGGCAATTGCAGTCGTGTCGGCAGTTGCCTGCAATTCTAACGCTCCCCGAGCACCCGCCTGAAATCGATTGCTCCATACTAAAGAATAGCCTCGTCGGCCCTCACGCTCCCGTCGGCATTGATCGACGTCAATGACACGCTGGCACCGGCCCATAGGCTGTCGCGTGCGAATGAGTACCGAATCAAAATCGCATGGAGTGTTCCAATGAAGGAAACGGACATTCACGTCTATGCTCGCCAACTTAAGGAAGCCCACGGCCTGAAGGCAATCGCCGAAGCCACCCAGAAGGCCCAGAAGTGCGACAAGCAGGGTGACACCGCGCAGGCGGAGGACTGGCGCCGGATCGCGGCTGTCCTGAAGGAAATGCAAGGACCTCACTCGAGCTGAGCGTGGGGCCGGAGCAGGCGGCCGGCGCGCGACGACATGAGAGTGCCAGTTGAAGGACGTTGCGTTGGGTGGAAAAGGCGCGATTGGTGGCGTCGTTGCCGAGCGGCTGCGTGGCGGGCAAGTGCCGGGTCATTGTCTGGCGAGTGTTATGACGCGCTCCGCCGTCGGGCTCGGTCATGTTCAAATGCTAGGCGATCCCCTGAGCCGTAAGCCAAGCCTCGTTTCAAGGCCGCCAGCCAGTAAGCCGCAAGGCGGCACGTGTCCGCCGTCCTTGAGGCCGGGATGGACAGCCTGATGCTGAGCGTCGGCGCCTTCGCTGTTCCGTCATGCCACGATGTCATCGCGCAGCCCGATCCAGCCGAGGATAAACGCTACCGAGAGCCAACGCTTCTCCGCCGCCCGTGAGGCCTTCCTGGCGTTTGAAGGCACCGCGCGCAAAGCCGCCTCCCGTTTTCCTCGACTAACCAACATCGCAGAGACCGTCGCTCTGGCCACACTAGGCCCAGACAATGTCTTCGTCAGGCTGATTGCTGAGCCCTGCGCGAGGGGAAAGACGCACTAGCTGCGGGCCGTCGGCGAGACCTCGGACCCGACCTTGCGCCTCTAGAACCGCCTCTCGCCTGTAAATCCTCACACCAGCGCCCTGAACGCAGTCCGGCATCTCGTCTCAATAGGTCGTCAGGTGTGCGCGCGTCACTTAAGTTGGTAATGAAAAATGTTCTATATCAATATGTAAAATAACAATATTGAAGTTATACATCACGCACGTTAGAATGCGTGGGGGTCTTGAATGTTGGAGTGCCAGAGTAATGATCAAGTGTACGTGCGTAGTCGCTGGGATCGTTCTGATGTCGTCTGCGGCAGGCGCATTGGCATACAAGGTGGTGCGACCAACATGTTCTGAGACAGCGGGGCATCAGAGCCTTCCGACGTGTGGGAGTAAGGAAGATGATAATAATGATAACATCCGTCTCAACGTATATCCGCCCGATCGAACGAAAACGCTGACCTTCTGTTTTGGCGAGGACACTTGTTGGACGGGGGCGCTAAGGACTTACGGTGCTCGCCCCAAGAGCGAGTGAATGACGATATGGCGCCAGCATGGACAATGTTTATCATCACGACGTCCGTAGAGGCGCGGCATAGCGACCGCCTGGCCCTCGCTTATTCCTCGACCGGATCCTTGTGACGTCCAGAGGCGAGTCACTCAGGGAGCAATTTTAGATCATCGTGGTCACGATGAAGGGCAGATAAGATCGAAATCCGGCCCCTAATCCTCGTCCATCGCAGTATTCCTGTGCCTCGACAATAATGGACCTGACTCCGACCGTTTCCGCGATTGTCGAATGCGTACCTGAGCAACGTCGATCAAACAGCGTGGTTGCTGGATCCCAACATCCATGAACTTTGCCCTCCTGAGACCGGCGGAGGGCACGAATTAACCGGGCGTGGAAAAGGCGCAGGGCAGCCTACGGATCGTTGACGCACGTCAATTCGAATCCCTTTGGATTAGCCTAGTCAAATTACAGTTGCGCCAACGTCACTTGGGGGATTCGACATGAATTTCGCTTCGCTTGGGCCGGGACGTATTGCCGTTCTGGGGCTCGTCATCGCCGTCCTGCAGGGTCATGCCACCGCGTCGCGGGCCCAAGTGGCGTGTGACCTCCCTAATATTGCCCAGCAACTACCCGAAGGCTGTAAACGTGATCTCGTTTCCGCGTCTGGTAACCAGCGACCCACCACGTTCTGGGCGATGCGCTCGGCGCGCAATCATTGGCGCGACCAGATTGTCGCCCGCTTCGGTGAGCGGTTTGCGCGATGGAGCGAGGCTGCATGCCAGCGCCAGGAATGCGTGCCCGCCTCGCTGAGCGGCTTTACGCGTTGCACGCTGAGCGGCTATCCCTGCGTGACCAAGCCAGAGCTTCAGGCTCCGTTGGATCTCAACTCTTCCGAGGTCGAGGAAATGCAGAAGCTGCTCAACCGCCTGGTCCAAAGCACGAACTTGGTGATCGACGGCAAGTTCGGCCCTAGGACGGCCCGAGCCCTCGAAGACTGGCAGCGCGCAAATGGCCAAACGATTGATGGCGCGCCGACACGAGAGAACCTAGAAAAGCTGCGCCAAGCCGCCTGAAGCCCGCAAGAGAAATGGTCGCTGGATGACGCGCACAGGCGCTGGCATTAGAGCCGCAGGGGATGGGCGGCCGTTGAGACGTCGATGTCCGGAAGGGGTCAATCGGTTTCATCTTGCTGGTGAGCACATCACGGCAGAAGATGCCCCTCACAGCGGACCCGATGCGCTCGGACGGAGTTCAGAACATGCGGGCCAATCCCGACCAGTGCCGCTATAGTCGAATGGTTTCGGCGCAGGGCAGCGCCAGCTGATAGGTCGTGAATGGTCATGCAATGATGTGGCTGAGGTCGACAACTCTCAGTTTGGAGAGCGGGCCTTGGATCTGTTCCGGCATTGTGAGCCCTCGACCGCGGTCGGTCTAAAACACCTTCGAAAGCGTGATGCCAAGTATTGTGACGGGCAATGCTGCGACGCAGACGGCGATGAAGAAGTGGCTCCAGGAAAACAGCCGGCTGATACCGGCCAACAGCGAGATGCCGCCACCGCCGCCCAGCAGGGCGTTGCCCGGGAGGTTCAGCATCAGTGCAATCGCGATGTAGCGGTATTTCAGCAACGTCGGCACCCAGGTCGCTGGTGCGCTCTCGACCAGTAGTTCAAGACGTTCCTGCTGCTTCAGTCCGTTCATGCGCTGGACGAGCTTTTCGGTGCCCACGAGCCCGAACTTCGCAAGCACCCTGCAGAGCAGCCCTGTTGGAACCAAGCGGCCGATGGCAAATGCAGTCATGAAGGCGATGATCGTCGCGACGTATATCTGAAGGGCTACCGAGGCGCCGAAGGCCGCCAGCATGGCCATGCTGATTTCGATACCTGGGACGAACGGGATCGCGAGCAGGACCGTGTAGAGCCCGAGCCCGATCCATACCGCTTTTGAGTTGATCACAAGACCGGTCGTGTCGCCTTCGTAGCCAAGCCAAGCGATCAATTTCTCGCCACCCCAGAAGCCGAGAACCAGTACCGCGCCGTACATTATTGCAAGTGGGATTAGCCGCGCCCACATGCGTCGGCTGCGCTTCTCGCTTGCCCCTTCACTGCTTGCTGAACTCATGAATGCAGACGTTTTTTGTGGGTCCCATCACCTAGCTTGTTGGGCTGCAAGATCTACGCAATCGCCAGGCTCCGTGCAACCAAGCTCGTGACCTTGAGTGCGAGGGCGCATCATTTCGCGACCTCGTTCAGCGATTCAAACCGGCCTCAAGCACCACCATGACCAGCGTCCACACTGGTGTGGAGCAGGATGTCAGTTGCGGCAATGCTGTATTCGAGTAGACAGCGACCGATTCTGCCGGCTCCCAGTGGATATAGCGCCTATCGTGCGATGCAAAATGGGTACGTTCGCGATGACCGGAGTGGGTCAAATTTCCCATTAGCAGCTGTCTGACGGTCTAGCCCGGCTTTCTCCCGGCACCCCATTTGACGGTTGTTCGGGGTGGCATCTGAGCCGCAGACCGTGAGGGCGGATTCCCGGTCGTGCGACGTCGTTCCGCCGGGCAGCGGATCGTTGGCTCAGTCGTGTTCCTCTTTCGTTGATCTTCAGGCTCGGATGCGGTCGCAGCTGCTCAGGTGCATAATCTCCTTGCGGCGCGTGCGAACACGTCGGCCTTTGGGAAGCTTGACGCGAACGCGAGCTTCACGCGTCTGACCGAGATCGTGACGCGGGCGCCGAGCTTGAGGAGTACGAGACGGATAGTGCCGCAGGTCGCCCGCTCGAGTTCGGTCCCGGCAAGCCCGATGCGGCGCACCGCGCACATGAGGACATAAGCGAGTGACGACAGCCAGAGCCGCAGCTGGTTCGCCCGCATCGTTGGGGTTGGCGTGCGGTCTGCGAACAGATCGCCCTGGCACTCCTTGAGCCGGTTCTCCATCTCGCCGCGCTGGCAGTAGACTGTCTCGTAGAGGAAGCGGGGCGAGCCAAATGCGGCATGGACATTGGTGACAATGAAGCGCGGGTTGGCGCCGCCGTTCGTGAACTCCGCCTTCCCGATAACGCGACGCTCGGCAGACCAGCTCTTGCGTGTCCGATATCGAAAGTCGGCGAACACCCGCGCCGGCCTGCCGGTCCGCTTCGCCTTGCGCGTGGCGAGCTTCATCTCAGGCGCGATCCGCGCTGTCAGCCGTTCGTTGCCGGCCAGCCCGAGGACGTACTGCACGCCGTGTTCCTCGCACCAGCTCATCAGATCGTCCCGGCAGAAGCCACTGTCGGCACGGATGACGATCGTGGTCCTGGGCCATTGCTGGCGGATGTGGCCAACGATGCGGGCGACTTCTTGCGCCGCGCCGTCGGCGGCATCGTTGGCCGAAGATCGAAGCTTCGCCGCCAGCAAATGCCGGCCGCAGAAAATGTACAGCGGCAGATAGCAGTAGCAGTCGTAGTAGCCGTGAAAGTGCCGACCTTCCTGTTCGCCGTAGAGCGGATCATCGGTGGCATCGAGGTCGATGACAATGCGCATCGGCGGCTCGCGATGAGCCTCCAGGAACAGATCGACGAACAGCCGCTCGATGGCAGCACCATCGTGGTCGAGCTTGTGGTGACGGTCCCGACCGATCTTCGAGGCATGCTCCAGCCGGTTGAGCGTCGACTTGCCGGCGAGTGCCCCACCCGGCTTGTCGATGACGGCGGCGAGCGCCGGATCGAAGCGCAGCGCGTCGTGGTCGATGAGATCCTCGTAGCCGAGTGCGAGGCCGAAGATGCGCTGGCGCAGCAGGTCCGGCAGGGTGTGCTTTATGGCCTCTGCCATGCGGTGGTCGGTGAAGCAGGCCGCCAGTCGCTCGGCCAGTCTCAGCTTGCCATCGGCACCGGCGAGTAGCGCCACGCCACCATTCGATGTGATCGCGCCGCCGTCGAAGGCACCCACAAGTTTGCGGGCACCGGACCTTCCCAAATCGAGTTCGGCCTGCATACACTGTGTCGGCATAGGGGAGCACCTTCCTCTCAGATCAAGTCGTTCTCACAAAACAACTTTCTCTGAGTCGGAGCCCCGATGCCTCTCAAGCCTGGGAGAAGTTCGGGCTAGGCAGCACTGCCCTCAAAAGCGGCCACGATGTGCTCGACCGGCTACAAGTTCGATGGGCCAGTTGCCGACATTGGCGATGGTCAGGTTTGTTGGAAGTTCGATTTGCGATCGATACCCTGTCTGACGTCGCGTCGGGCAGGACCAGTATTCGAACATCCAGTTTGAGCAGAGCGACATCTGTGTTCTGCGTACCCTGTTCTCGATAGCAATCGATTGCATTCGCGTGGAGCCTCTGAACTGGCCCCCGTTCTGACCGGACACCCGGCGTAAGCAGGAGGGCTTAGGGTTATTCCTAGGTGTTCCGTCCCGGATGATCACATAGACCCTCGCCGGCGAGCGTTGTTCGTGGCACGCTCCATCTTGAGCGAGATTTGGGACACGGGGCGAGCATGCTGATTTCTCTTCACAAGCAGGCGACGACCACGCCGAAGGTGCGGGCGGCGATCCGGGCGAGCGACGAGCCGGCGTGGGTCCTGGCGGGGCGGCATGGGGTCTCCGAGCAGACTGTCTGGAAATGGCGCAAGCTGTTGGCAGATGGGGGGACCGCCGCCGTGGGATCGGACGAAGACGTCGTCGGCGCATCCGAGGTCAGGAAGCTCGAAGCGCGTATCCGGGAACTCGAACGCCAGCTTGGGCGGAAGACGCTGGAAGTCGAGATTCTGAAAGAAGCGCTCGACAAGTCCCAGGCAAAAAAACCGACGTTGCTGTCGTACTCGCCCAGGACGGGAGGTGGCCGATGAAGACCATCGCCACGACGCTCGGCATTGCCCGGTCCAATCTCCACGACCGTGTGCGAGGGACTGGCGAGCCGCGTCCGAAGCCCTACAAAGCGAAGGACGCGGCGGTGCTTCAGCACATTCGGGAACTGGTGGCGACGCGCCCGACCTACGGCTACCGCCGCATCACGGCGTTGCTGAACCGCCGGTTCGCCAATGAAAACAGACCGCTCGTCAACCACAAGCGCGTCTACCGGATTATGAAGCAGCATGGGCTCCTGCTCGCCCGCCATACCGCTCAGAGACCGGGGCGCACGCATGACGGCAAGGTCATCGTCATGCGCTCGGATGTGCGCTGGTGCTCCGACGGGTTCGAGTTCACCTGCTGGAACGGTGAGGTCGTCCGCGTGGTGTTCGCCATAGACGCGCACGACCGCGAGATCATCGCCTGGCGGGCGGTGACCGGCGGCGGCATCTCCGGCGACATGGTGCGCGATATGATGCTTGAGGCCGTCGAGACGCGCTTCGGACAACTCCGAGCGCCGCATCCCGTCGAGTGGCTTGCGGACAACGGTAGCCCTTACACCGCTAAACCGACCCGTGCGTTCGCGCAGGCGCTCAATCTGACGCCTTGCTTCACACCCGTCGCTAGCCCCGAAAGCAATGGCCTGTCTGAAGCCTTCGTGAAAACCTTCAAGCGCGACTATGTCCGGGTGCATCCGCTCCCTGACGCTGAAACCGCGTTGTCGTTGATCGCCGGGTAGATCGAGGATTACAACGAGATACATCCACATTCCGGGCTCAGGATGCGCTCGCCTCGCGAGCACAGACGCGCCCAATCATGACGCCAGGGTGTCCGGTCGGACAGGGGCAACTCCAACCTCATTGGCCCTGCTCAAAGATGTAGCTATCTGCCCAAGAAAGGTGCAGACTGCTGTTCTTTGGTGCAGTGGCTATCCTTGAGGAACCCATGGCGTCAGTGGATATCCGCGAAGTTCGAAAGTCGTTTGGCGACGTGGAAGTGCTTCACGGTGTGAGTGTCCCGATTTCGGATGGTGAGTTCGTCGTCCTCGTCGGGCCCTCGGGCTGCGGCAAGTCGACGTTGCTGCGCATGCTGGCCGGACTCGAAAATATAACGGGCGGCGAAATCGCGATTGGGGATCGGGTCGTCAATCACGTCCATCCCAAAGAGCGCGACATCGCCATGGTGTTTCAGAACTATGCGCTCTACCCGCACATGACGGTCGGGCAGAACATGGGCTTCTCTTTGAAGTTGCGCAAAACCGACAAAGCAACGATTGACGACCGCGTCGCGCGCGCAGCAGAAATCCTGGGACTGACAGAGCTTCTCGGACGCTTCCCCCGCCAGCTTTCCGGCGGCCAGCGCCAACGCGTCGCCATGGGCCGCGCGATCGTGCGCGACCCGCAGGTCTTCTTGTTCGATGAGCCGCTCTCCAACCTCGATGCAAAGTTGCGCGTTGCCATGCGCACCGAGATCAAGGAACTGCACCAACGCCTCAAGACGACCACCGTCTACGTCACCCACGACCAGATCGAGGCGATGACGATGGCGGACAAAATCGTAGTCATGAACGATGGCATCATCGAGCAGATGGGCACGCCGCTCGACCTCTATGACAACCCGGCAAACACCTTCGTTGCGGGTTTCATCGGCTCGCCCGCGATGAACTTCATCGACGGGACGCTGCGCACCGGCGCGGCGCCCTACATCGAAGTTGCCGATGGGGCGAAGTTTTCTCTCTCCAACACCGCCGGCGGCGTCGATGGCCAGCCAGTGACGATGGGCATTCGTCCCGAGCACCTGATGATCGACGAAGATGGCACCGAGGGCGATGTCGTCGTCGTCGAGCCGACCGGCTCGGAAACCCAGGTGGTCGTTCGCATTGGCGGGCGCGACGTCATCGGCGTGTTTCGCGAACGCCATGACTTCCGCCCCGGCGAACGCATTCATTTTCACGCCAATCCGGACTTCGTGCACCTGTTTGACCAGAACACCGGCCGGCATCTGTGATGCATCCACGACCGATGTAAAGCCGCATAAAAAATTTAAAAATACACTGGAGGAATTGCAGAAATGACCGACAAATCCCTGAGTCGCCGCGGAGTCCTCAAAAGCACGGCCGCGGCCGGCGCAATCGCCGCCGTCGGCTCCTCGACCAACCTGTTCGGCTTTGCCGACGCCTGGGCCGCCGACAACCCGTTCAAGCCGGAAAGTGGTGCCAAGCTCCAGCTCACCCGTTGGAAGCGCTTCGTTCAATCCGAAGATGACGCCTTCCGTGAAATAGTCGCCTCATTCACCAAGGCAACCGGCGTCGAAATCTCTGTCGCCGAAGAAGGCCTTGACGACATTCAGCCCAAAGCAGCCGTTGCCGCCAACACCGGCCAGGGCGCCGACCTATTTTGGGGCATCTTTTCCTTCCCCCACCTCTTTCCCACCCAGGCGTTAGATCTGACCGACGCGGCCGACTATCTTGGCAACAAATACGGGGGCTGGAGTGACGCCGCCGTGGTCTACGGACGCGGTTCCGGCAAAAAGTGGGTCTGCATGCCGGTCGCTGTGGTCGGCAACGAGATCAACTTTAGACGTTCATCGATCGAAAAGGCAGGCTTCAAGGAAGTGCCAAAAGACACCGACGGCTTCCTTGAAATGATGAAGGCACTTAAGGCCCAAGGCACGCCGGGCGGCTTCGCGCTCGGTCACGCCTCGGGCGATGGCAATTCGTGGACTCATTGGTTGCTGTGGTCGCACGGCGGCAAGCTCGTCGATGAGAACGACAAGGTTGCAATCGATTCGCCGGAAACCCGCGCTGCCCTCGAGTATTGCAAGAAGCTCTACGATGCCTCCGCGCCGGGTACGATTTCGTGGAACGACTCTTTCAACAACAAGGCATTCCTCTCGGGGCAGATCCACGTCACCAACAATGGCATTTCGATTTATGCCGCAGCCCAACGAAATGCCGCCAACGGCGACGCCCAGGCCAAGGAAGTCGCCGACGACATGGACCACTCGTACTACCCCATCGGTCCCGTCGGCAAACCGACCGAGTTCCAGGCCGTGTTCCCAATCATGGGCATGAACTACACCAAGTATCCGAACGCGGTTAAGGCCTTCCTGACGTACTGGATGGAAGCTGACCAGTACAACAAATGGCTGCAGGGTTCGGTGGGTTACGTCACGCACACGCTCAAGGCGTACAGCGACAACCCGGTCTGGAAGGAAGATCCCAAACGCGCGGTGTTCCGCGATTGTGCCGAACGTACGCTGCCGTTTGGCTGGCCCGGCACAATCGGTGAGAAGGCGGCCGCCGCCATGGCCGACTTCATCGTCGTCGATATGTTCGCCAACTTCGCCTCGGGCCGGGTGAGCGCTGACGAGGCTATCAAGCAGGCCGCACGTCAAACCCAGCGTATTTACCGCTAGGGTGCATCAGTCCGCGCTCTGGCCAGGCTGCGGTTTGGCCAGAGCTTTCCCTCCCTCACCTGGGCGCGCGCAATGAGCGAGCCGCGTGAGATCCCAATAGGCCCACACAGGCCCGATGATGACAGACGCAACGCGAACGCCCGAATTCGTCGAGACCCGTGCATCGCGCTGGTCGAAATTGAAATCGGACCGGAACTGGCTCGGTTTCTGGTTCATGCTACCGGCAATGGCGTTCCTTGTCCTGTTCCTCGCCTATCCGCTCGTCCTTGGCATCTACATGAGCTTCACCGATGTGCGCATCGGGCGGCCCGGCGCTTTCGTCGGCCTTGAGAATTATGCCTGGATGTTCGACGACCCGGTCTTCTGGCTGTCGGTGTTCAACACGCTGCTCTACACGATCGTTGCAAGTGTCGCGAAATTTGCCATCGGCCTCTATTTGGCGCTGCTACTCAACAAGCACATGCCGTTCAAGGCGATCATCCGTGCCGCAATCCTCATTCCCTTCATCGTCCCAACCGTCCTCTCCGCGATCGCGTTTTGGTGGATCTACGATCCGCAGTTTTCGATCATCTCCTGGACGCTGCGCAACCTGGGCCTGATCGAAACCAACATCGATTTTCTCGGCGATCCCTGGAACGCGCGTTGGTCGGTGATCTTTGCTAACGTCTGGCGTGGCGTGCCGTTCATCGCGATTACACTGCTGGCCGGCCTGCAGACCGTTTCGCCTTCGCTCTACGAAGCGGCGACCCTGGACGGTGCAACGCCGTGGCAGATGTTCCGCCATATCACCTATCCGCTTCTCACACCGATCATCGCCGTCGTCATGACCTTCTCGGTGCTCTTCACCTTCACCGATTTCCAATTGATCTGGGTTTTGACCCGCGGGGGTCCCGTAAACGCGACGCACCTGATGGCAACGCTATCCTATCAGTGGGGCATCCTTGGCGGGAAACTCGGCGAAGGGGCCGCCGTCGCCGTCGCGATGATCCCGTTCCTGCTCGGCTGCATCTTGATCTCCTGGTTCGGCTTGCAGCGGCGCAAATGGCAGCAGGGTGAAGACAATGACTGATCTGGCTTCAGACAAACACGCGGCCGGCAAGCAACCCTCACTGGCGTCATCTGGCTCGGTGATGGCCGACGATGCGTCGGAGGGCATGTCCTATCTCGAGACGTTCCCGCGCCGTCTCGTCACCACATACATGCCTCTCGGCATCATCACCTTCGTGCTTCTCTTCCCCTTCTACTGGATGGCTCTGACGTCTGTAAAACCGAACGCTGAATTGCTCGACCTTGACAAGGGCAATCCCTTCTGGACCTGGGCACCGACGCTGCAGCACTACTACGTACTGCTTTTCGAGACGAAATATCCGACCTGGTTGTGGAACACCATGATCGTGGCGATCGCCTCGACGATACTGTCGTTGATTGCAAGCGTGTTTGCCGCCTACGCGATCGTGCGCTTACGCTACAAGGGCTCGCAGACCGTCGGCGGCCTGATCTTCCTTGCCTATCTTGTGCCACCGTCAATTCTGTTCATCCCCCTCTCGACGGTGGTCTTCCAGTATGGCCTGTTCGACACCCCGTTTGCTCTGATCCTGACCTATCCGACGATCCTCATTCCCTTCTCGACCTGGCTCCTGATGGGTTACTTCAAGACCATCCCCTTCGAGCTTGAAGAGTGCGCCTTGATCGACGGGGCTTCGCGTTGGCAGATCCTGACCCAGATCATTCTGCCCCTCTCCGTGCCAGGCCTCATATCGGCGTTCATCTTCTGCTTCACGCTGTGCTGGAACGAGTACATCTACGCCTTGACCTTCATTTCCTCGGTAGAGAACAAGACCGTTCCCGTCGCCATTGTCACGTCGTTCACTGACGGCGACGCTTATCGCTGGGGTTCAATAATGGCGGGCGCATTGTTCGGTTCTTTGCCGCTCGTCGTTCTCTACGCTTTCTTTGTCGAGCACTACGTTTCAGCGATGACCGGTGCCGTCAAAGAGTAGGGTATTGGCTATGTTCCTTTTCGAACGATTGGACCGGCTAACATGATTGGCTTGGAGAGAATTCCGGGTGGCCCGACCCGTCCGTTTTCGCAATCTTCGAGATTGAGGCGCCCTATGGTAAGTGGGGCAATGGATCGAGCGATGGCTCGGTCTATTGGAGGCTTGTTCCGGCAAGCTTCAGCACACTTCCCGCACTAAGTATCAATTTTCGGCAGGCTTTCCGAAT
>CAVOJD010000028.1:0-48187 GCA_963696075.1 uncultured Alphaproteobacteria bacterium
GAAACGCTCGCAGGCCCAGGCGGCGCGGGCGAGGACGGCGTTGCGGGCGTGGTGGCGGCGGTCGCCGCGCTGGCGGACGAGGCCGTCGATCAGCTCAAGGGCGGTGCATTCGCGGCGTTCGTAGGGGTGGACGTGGCGGGTGTAGCGGGTGAGCGCGATGGCGATCAGCTCATCGAGCGTGCGGCGGCGGGTGCGGCGTGGCATCGGGGCAAGATCGTCGGTGAGGCCCCAGCCGGCGTAGAACGGGGCGCCGTGGCAGGTGACGGACTTTCCGCGCAACAGAGCTTCGAAGCCGGCGAGGGACGAGATCGTCTCGATGTGGTCGGCGATGTCGATGAGATCGATGATGCCGGCTGCCTGGATGACGTGATCGGCGAGGGGCTGAACGGTGTCGGGCGCAATGGCGCCGCGGCGCAGGCCGGAGATGACATCAGGGTGCGGCTTGTAGATGACGACGGCGCCGGGGTGGCGCTTGCGGACCTGGCGCAGGAGGTCGACGTTGACGTTGTCGGTTGCGGCCGGGTCGATCGTTGTGGAGATGGTTTTCAAAATCGAGGCGTCATCTGCAACCTGTCCCGGTACGAGGACGATCGGACGGTTGCCCGCACCTTTGCGGATCGTGTCGATTTCATTGGCGCCAGTGGCTTGCTGGCCGAGGTTATATTTGGACATGCGGGCCTCGAGGATGCGGGCGCGGATCAGGGCGCCGGTCTCGATGTCGGCGGGGGAGAGGTCGTCGTGTTCGAGGGCGTGTTCGAGGTCGCTCGGGCGGGAGGCGTCATAGTAGATGCCGCGGCGGTCGAGGGCGAGGGAGGCTGCGGCAACGAAGCCCGCGCCAAGGCCGATCGAGCGCAGGAAGCCGTCCTCGATGCGCCAGAGGGGGATGTTGTCGGCGGCGGCCTGGGCGATGTGGTGGTCTTCGAGGCGGGAGGCCCAGACGTAGAGGTCGGCGCCGTTGCGTTTGGCGCGGGTGATGGCGGTGTCGATCGACCAGCAGAAGCGGGGCGGGCCCGAAGGGCGGCTCAGGAGCGCGCGCAAGGTCGGGCGGTTCCACCAGTAGGTCGCAGCGACGATGGCGGGGCGGTCGGGCGGCGCGGACACGGGCACGGGGCTAACGGTTCATGCGGCTGAGCGGTGGCCGGGCGGCTCTCGGTGGCGGTGGGTCGTGGTGGCGGCGTTGGCGGCGAGGTCGCTGGCGGGAACCTTGTGCCATGACGGGCGCTGGTTGCGGGCGGCGGCGGCGCGGTCGGCAGCGGTAAGGCTGCGGCGGGTGGCCCACTGTTCGATCTCGGCGCGAAGGCGTGGTGCGGCGCCGGGGAAGGGATTGAACGGATTGGCGCGGGAATACGCGTAGAGCGCGAGGCGGCTGGTGCCGGGGGCGGCATCGCCACGACGGTGGAAGCCATAGGTGTCGGCCATGACGAGGGTGTTGGCGGGGACAGTGAAGGCAATGGGGGAGGCGAAGCCGCGGGCGGCGAGTTCGGCTTCTGAAATGCGGAAGGAGCCGCGCTGGGCGTAGGTGTTTTCAAGGTTGCGGCCGGTGACGGCCATCTCGTGGTCCCAGGCGAGGCGGGCTGGCGTCAGGCGATGGGAGCCTGGCACGTAGTGGAAGGGGCCGTTTTCGGGGGTGACGTCATCGAGGAACAGCCACGCCTTCATGGTCGGGTGGAAGGTGTCGGCGTGGAAGTCCTTTTGGGGGTCGGATATGCGAGCACCGGGATCGGCGCCATTGACGACGAGGTGGGCGAAGAACATCGGGTATTTCCGGACGTAGCCGCCGAACATCATCGTGTTGAGGAGGCTGTCGTCCTGGAGGAGGCGGCGGCAGGCGGGCATGGCGTTGAGTGTTGCCGTGTCGAGGAGACCCTGGAAGGTATGGGTGTCGCCCTGGACCATGCGGCGCAGGTCGCCGTTGAAGGCTATGATTTCATCGCGCAGGTGGGCGAAGTCGTCGGCGGGCAGGACGTTTTCTATTTTCAGAAAGCCCGTGTCTCGGTACTGGCGTTTTTGATCCTCGGAGATCAGGTGGCCCATGAAAGCTGTGCGCCAGCCGCTCATGAGGCGGGCCAAGCGGACGCGGGCCACGTGGAGGCCGAGGCGGTTGAGGGTTGGGCTGCCAATGATCGGATTCGACTTGAACGATTTGGCGGTCGTGAAGACTTCGCCAAACCAGAGCGGACTGCGTGCGATGTCACTCAATCGCATGGGGCCATCCTTTCGGTTTCTCAGCGCATCACGTAGTTGGCGGCGGCGGCGGCGGTGGCGAGGCCGAACTTGTCGGGGCCGAGGGCGTCGAGTTCCTGCTTGAGGACGTTTGCGGCGTTGGTGATCTGGTCGGGGGTGTGCTCGCTCGTGAGGAAGAAGCGGAGGCGGGCGGCGCGCATGGCGACGGCGGGATAGGTGACGGGGATCGTGGAGATGCCGCGGGCGAAGAGGCGCTCTGCAAGTTTGGCGGCGCGGATGGAGTCGCCGATCATCGCGACGCCAACAGCGAAGCCGGATGAGTGGCCAATGTCGAGGCCGGCTCCAGTGAAGGCGTCAACGAAGGTCTTGCCGTTCCGGCGCAGCTTCGTGACGCGTTCGGGTTCGGCGTGAAGTTTGACAAGGGCTGCGTGGGCGGCGGCGGCGACGGGCGGCGAAAGGCCGACGGAGAACATGAAGGCTGAGGCGTTGAACTTCATGTTGTCGATCAAGGCCTGGGGGCCGCAAATGTAGCCGCCGCTGGCGCTGAGTGTCTTGGAGAGCGTCCCCATCCAGATGTCGACAACGTCAGGCGACATGTCGAATTCTTCGAAGAGGCCGCGGCCGGTGGCGCCGAGGACGCCGATGGAATGGGCTTCATCGACCATCAGCCAGGCGGCGTGGCGGCGCTTGATCTCGGCCAACTGCGGCAGGGGGGAAATGTCGCCGTCCATCGAGTAGAGGCCTTCGACCACGATCAGCACGCGATTGTACTGATGGCGGCACTCGGTCAGGATCTTGTCGAGGGCGGCCATGTCGTTGTGCGGGAAGGTGAGGCGGGTGGCGGCCGTCAGCTTGGTGCCGAGCACGATGGAATTATGTGACAGCGCGTCGAAGACGATGAGGTCGCCCTTGTCGAGGAGTTCACCGATGACCGAGACATTCGTGGCGTGGCCGGAGACGAAGGTGAGGGCATCCTCGGTTTCGTAGTGGTCGGCAAGGGCGCGCTCGAAGTCGCGGTGGAGAGGACGGTCGCCAGCGGTTGGGCGGCTTGCCGAGACGGAGGTGCCGTAGCGGTCGATTGCGGCCTTGGCGGCGGCGTTGACTTCCGCGCTGCCGTTGAGGCCGAGGTAATCGTAGGAGATGAAGTTGTCGTAGGTCTTGCCATCGATGAGGCAGGTGGCGCCGGAGCGACCCTCGTGCAGTTTGAAGTAGGGGTTTTCGACGCCCATGACGTCTGCAACCGCGCGCTGGCGGCGGATTTCCTTGTAGAGGGGGAGGGTGGCGAAGTCGGTTTTTTCCGATGACCGCGTCACAGGCGCCAATGGGATCGCGGTGGTCTTTTTCGCGGTCAGGCTGCGGGCGACGTCGAGCATCGACTGGCGCTTCTTGCGCGGCGTCGTGGGGTCAGTGTTCGGGTTCGGTCTGGTCATGTCACCGTCTGCGGCGCTGCCGCTGCTTCCTAGACAACCTTCTTGAGGCCTGCTTCGTGTTTGGTCACACGGCGCTCGAGTTGGGCGATTTCAGCTTCATCGATCTCTTCGGAGACGTGCTTGTCAATCAACGTATCACGCCGTGGTGTCTCGTCACCGGTTTCCTGGCTGCCGCGCAGGCGGGGCAGGACGCGGGCCGCGATGTCGTTGATGGTGGTGCCGTCCGAGATCGAGACGACGGGCAGATCAATGCCGAGGCCGCGTTGGGCGGCCATGCGCAATTCGAGACCCATCAATGAATCCATGCCGATATCGGCCAGAGACCGTTTCAGGGAGATGTCCTCGACGGGCATCCGGAAGATGGCTGCGACCTCGCGGGCCAGGTAGTCGGCGATGACGGCGCGGGCGGCGTCTTCGTTAAGGCCGAGAATGGCTGCGCGAATGTCGACCGTGTCACCGCGGTCGCCGTGGCCGGTGGCGGCTTCGCGGCGTATCAGGGCGTAGGCCGGCGTGCGAACGATAGGAAGCATGTCGGCTGCAACCGACCAGTTCATCGTGGCAAGGGCGACGTTCGCGCAGGTGGTGTCGCAGTCCTCACGGACCAGGAGGTGGGCGAGCAGGTTGAGGCCGTCGCGGGCCTTGAAGTCGATGCCGCCAATGTGGCGGGCGAGCGATTGGGCGGCGTCGGCCTCGCGGGTGAGGACGCCCACGTCCGAGATCGCGCCCCAGGCGACGGAGATGGCCTTGAGGCCGGCTGCCGCGCGGACACGGGCGAGGCCATCGAGGTAACCGTTGGCGGCGGTGTAGCTTGCCTGGCCGGGGTTGCCGAACAGCGTTGCTGCGGAGGAGAAGAGCAGGAAATAGTCGAGGTGGTCGTCGCGGGTCAGGCGGTCGAGGTTGGCGGCGCCGGTCACTTTCGGGGCGAGGACGGTCTCGATGCGTTCCGGCGTCAGGTTCTCGATCGCGCCGTCGTCGAGGACCATGGCGGTCAGGGCGATGCCCGCAATCGGGCGCTGGGCGCGGGTGCGCGTCAGGAGATCGTCCAGGGCGGCCGGGTTGGTCGCGTCGCAAACCGCAATATCGAGCGAGATATCGCGGCGGGCAAGGTTGGCGCGAAGTTGGTCGAGGGCGTCGGCGCCGTCGCCTTTGGCTTTGCCGGTGCGGCTGGTGAGGAGGATGTGGCGGGCGCCGCGGTCGGCCAGCCAGCGGGCGAGTTCGAGGCCGAAGCCGCCGGTGCCACCGACGATGATGTGGGTGGCGTCCGCGCGGGCGGTGAACTCGCGTTTGGTGACGGAGGTGCCGGCTGCGGGCTGGGGCGCTTCAACGACGATCTTGCCGATGTGACCGGACTTCTGCATCAGGCGGAAGGCGTCGACGACGGAGGCGGCGGGGAAGGTGCGGTAGGGGAGGGCTGTGAAGGTGCCGTCGGCGAAGCCCTCGATGATTTCGGCAAAGACGCGGCGGACGACTTCAGGGCGATAGGTGAGGAGCTGGTCGGCGTCGATGCCGTGATATGAAACGTTGCGGCGGAACGGGCGCAGCGCGATCTTGGTGTTGGCGTAGAAGTCCCGCTTGCCGAGTTCGAGGAAGCGGCCGAAGGGGCGCATCAGCTCGATCGTGCGTTCCATCGCCTCGCCAGCGAGTGAGTTGAGGGCGACATCGACGCCCCCGTCCGTGATGCGCCGGACCTCGTCGGCGAATTCGAGGGAGCGCGTGTCGAGGACATGATCGGCGCCGAGGGCGCGGAGGAGGTTGCGTTTTTCGTCGCTGCCGGCGGTTGCGATGATGCGGGCGCCGAGGCGCCGCGCGATCTGGATGGCGGCAAGGCCGACGCCGCCGGCAGCGCCGTGAATGAGGACCCATTCGCCGCTTCTGAGATTGGCGAGATGGTCAAGGGCGTAATGGGCCGTGAGGAACGCGACGGGGATGGTTGCGGCGTCCTCAAGGGCGACGTTGTCGGGCAGGCGGGCGACGGCATCGCTGGTGACGGTGACGTGCGAGGCAAAACAGGCCGGCGCCATGGCCATGACGCGGTCGCCCGGGGAGAAGTCCTCGATGTCGTCTCCGACGCGGACGATCCGGCCGGCGCACTCGAAACCAACGGTTGGGCCTGCAAAGCCGTCTTCGAGGGCTTCTTCGGGCAGCAGGCCGAGCGACCACATCACGTCGCGGAAGTTGAGGCCGGTGGCGGTGACCTCGATCTCGACTTCGCCCGGCGCTGGCGCGCGGCGGTCGCGCGCGACCCAGGTGAGGGCGTCGAGGTCTCCGGTCTCGGTCAGTTCCAGCACGGTGGCCTGATCGAGCATGGCTGCGGCATTGCCTGATGGCGCCGGGCGGGGGCTTGGCGGCGGCGCGCCACGGCGCACTTCGAGGCCATGGATGGCGTCTGGTGCAACGATCAATTCAGAGTGCTGGGGCGGGTTCGCGATCACGGCGTCGAGGCGCGCGGCGGCCGCGTCAGGGGCGAGGGCGGCTGCGATATCAACGATGCGGATGTCGCGGTCGGGATACTCATTCAGGGCTGAGCGGGCGTAGCCCCAGACGCCGGCGCGAACCGGGTCTGCGGGACCCAGGTCCGCGAGGGCGCGGGCGCCACCGACGGCAATGATCCAGAGGCGGGCCGGGCGGTTGGCCAGGTCCTTCAGAAGCGAGGTGAGGCGGCTGGTTGCGTCCAGGAGTTCGGCCTGGGGATCGCGGGATGCCGGTTCGCTGGCGGAGATGAAGACGATTTCCGGGCGGGTGCCCGATGGGTCCAACTCGTCGAGGATGCCGGTGACCGTGTCCGGCGCGACCAGCTTGGTGACGCGGCCTGACGATGCGATCTGGTCCTGCAGGGTCGCAGCGATGGTGGGGTTCGAGGTGTTGTCACCAGTCAGGATCAGGACGGGTGCGGCGGGCGGTGGCGCTGCCGCTGAGGTGGCGTCCGGTTCCGGCTGGTGTTGGTGGGCCTTGTGGTCCGGGCGGTCGTCCGCTGTGCTTGCGGTGGACGCCGCCGGGGCTTCGGCGTGCGCCAGGATCAGGTTCGTGTTCGCAAGCGCTCCAAGGTCAGTGGCTCCTTGAGCGGTGAAGCCCGCGCTTTCCAGGAGGCTCGTCCAGCGGTCTTTCTCGCGCAGGCGGCCGTGGGCGATGCCGGCGACGTGGTTGGTGTCGAACCAGCCCCGGGTGCCGGCGAAGATGACATCGTGGAAGGCGCTTGGCTGCAGTTCGGTGACTGCGGCGATGGCGCCGTCGGCGAGGCGTGGCTTCAGGTTGGCGAGGAGGACCGAGATGTTCTCGAGCCCATGGAGCCCGTCTGCGGAGACGACGAGGTCGAAGGGGGCAAAGGCATCGAGGGCGTCGAGCGTGGCATCGACGTGGACGGTGTCGATGCCAGGGGTGCGGGCGTAGAGGGAGGCGATGCGCGCGCTCCAGGTGCCATCGGTATCGGCGACGACGAGGTGGGCCCGGGTGTTGCGGTCACGGGCTGTCTCGAGGAGCGGTTCGAGGGCGCGGGTCAGGCCGCCGGCCGAGGCGCCAAGTTGCAGGATGCGCAAGGGGCGGCCTTCCGGCCAATGGCGGATGGCCTCAGCGACGAGGGCGGCGATCTGGGTGATGCGCACGCGGGCCGCGGGCGTCGCGGTCATGAACTGCTCGATGAGGGAGAGCGAATAGACGTCCGAGATGGCGGGTGTCGTTTCGGTCGCCGGCGCGTTGTCACCTTGCGTTGGGAGCGCGCCATCCGCGCCTGTTTCGTCGATGGCGAGCCAGCGCTTGAGATGCTGGGTGGCGTTCAGCAACATGATGCATTCGGCCGACCAGGAGGGGTCTTCCTCGAGGATTGCCGTGACGATCTCGTCGAGCGGCGGGAGGGGACAGGCATCGGGCGCGACGAGGTGCCAAAGGGCGTCATCGCCGTCCGACGTCGCGAGATCGGCGCTTGCAAGCAAGGCAAGCAGATTTGCCATGGCGGCGCGGCAGTCGGTGTCGTCGCGGCGCCAGGGGAGGGGGGCTGCGAGCTGGGCCTCGATGATGTTGTCGTTGTCGCTGCCGCATTCGGAGAGGGGTTTGCGGTTGAGGGCGAGATCGATGATCCGGTCCGGTCCGGCGACCGCGGTCACGGCGTCAAAGGCTGCGCGGCGGGCGGCCATGTCGAGGAGCAGGCGGTTCTCGTCGTGGCGGGTGGTGTCGGTCTCGGTCTCGGGCAGCGAGGCGGATTGGAGGTTGCCCAGGAGGTGAGTGAGATCAGGCGCGGCTGAAGGGGAGATTTGGAGCGGCAGCGGATGGACGGTGTGGTCGACGTGGTAGGCTGCCTGGGCGAGGCTCAGGCGGTGGACCAGGCTGGAGGCGCGGAAGCGGACATTCTCGGCGATGGCAATGAGACTGCCGTCGCGGGCGAACAGCTCAAAGCCTGCGCGGACGGCTCGGGTGTTGTAGCTTTTGAGGTGAATGCGGGCGCTCGCGATGCGCTGGCCTGGCATGATCACGCGCAGCCGGCCGAGGTGGACCGGCACGTAGGCGAGTTTGGTCTCGCCGAAGACGAGGCGCTCGTAGACGACGTTGAGGCCGTGGAAACACGCGTCGAAGTCGACGGGATGGAGGATGAAGGCGCTGTCCGTTGCGTCATCGTCCGGTGCGCTGAGTTCGACTTCGATGATTTCGTCGCCGATCTCACGGCAGGCCGTCACGCGTTGGAAGGCAGGGCCGTAGTCGAGGCCGAATTTTTCAGCGAGCCGGTAGATGTGATCAAGGATGGGGGCGTCGCCATCGGTCTGCTGCGAGGGGGCTGTGAGCGCGGGGCGGTCGCCGGTCGGGATCCGGGCGAAGCGGCTGCGGGCATGGGTCTGGCGGTCGTCTTCGGTCAGGCGGGGACGGCTCGAGATCTCGACCGTGTGGGTTTCGATGTCGATGCGTGTGCGAACGGCCTGGCAGGCTTCGTCGTGGAGTTCGAGGGCCTGGACGAAGTCGAAGTCGCGCAGTTCGATCTCGGTGGTCGCAAGATGCTGGGCTGCCGCGGTGAGGGCCATTTCGACATAGCCGGTGCCCGGCATGATCGGCTTTCCGGCGACCGCGTGGTCGGCGAGGAAGGGGACCATGCCGGTGTCGAGGTGGCTGTCCCAGACATAATCCTCGGGGCGCAGCTGCAGTCCAAGAAGGGGATGCGGGCGATTGGCGGTGTTGAAGGTGTCGAGGGCTTCGGGGCTGATCTGGAAGAGGTAGTCCTGGTCCTGCCAGGGGTAGGCGGGCAGGACGATTTGCGGGTCCGGGGCGCGGCCGAACGTGATTGTGCGATCAAAGGTTGCGCCGGCGGCGAGCGCGCGGGCAAGGGCACGGCGGAGGGGGTCGTCGGCTGGCGTATCGGCGGCGTCGAGGGAGGCGACGACTGCTGTTTCCAGATCCGTGTTGCGCGTTGCGTCCGCGATATATTTGGCGAGGATCGGGCGGGGACCGATTTCGATGAAGACCTGGATGCCGTCTTCTGCGGCGG
The DNA here is from genome assembly GCA_963696075.1 of uncultured Alphaproteobacteria bacterium. Taxonomy (GTDB): domain Bacteria; phylum Pseudomonadota; class Alphaproteobacteria; order Rhizobiales; family Hyphomicrobiaceae; genus CAJQQK01. The sequence goes on from CAVOJD010000028.1 coordinate 9,079, forward strand.
TACGAACGGCGTCATCGAATTGAACCGGCTGGCGGACGTTATCCCACCAGTAGGCGGGGCCGAGCGCTTCACCGGCGACCTTGGCGCCGGTGACTGTCGAATACATGGTGTGGGTCGCCGCGCCGGGCTCAAGGCCGGTCAGGGTCTCAAGGAGCGGTGCGCGCACAGGGTCGAGGCGGGCCGAGTGGAAGGGGTAGTTGATGTCGAGGATGCGGGTTGCGATCCGGTTTTCGCCGGCGTGCTCGGCAAAGGCGCGGATGTCGTCGGGGGCACCGCTGACGGTGACGGAGCGCGGTGAGTTCAGGGCTGCAATTTCAACTGAACCGAGGCCGCTCTCGCGGATCAGTTCGGCGGTGTCGGCGGCGCTGGTCTGGACGGCGGCCATGAGGCCCTGGCCGGCTGCAAGTTCCTGATGGTGGGAGCGGGCGCGGATGACGGCGACGGCCTGGGCGAGATCAAGGCTGCCGGCAATGTGGGCGGCGGCGACTTCGCCGACGCTGTGGCCAAGCGTTGCTGCGAAGACGAGGCCTTGGTCCTGGAGGGTGCGTGCAAGCGCGACCTGGATGGCGAACAGCAAGGGTTGTGCGATTTCGGTGCGCACGAGGCTGTCGATGAGGTCCTCAGCAAACAACAGCGCTTCGAGGCGGTCGCCAGCAAGCCGGCGGTAGTGGTCGTCGACGGCGCGGAAGTGGTGGCGGAAGGTGGCGGAGCTTTCGAAAGCTGCGCGGCCCATGCCGTCCCACTGGGCGCCGTTGCCGGAAAAGACGAGCGCGGTTTTCGCGTCGCGTGCGGCGGCGCGGGCGGTGATGGCTGATGCGGGGGTATCGCCGCCGGCGAAGCGTTCGAGTGTTTCGGCGATTTCGGCGGCGGTGCGGCCGGAGACGACAAGACGCTCAGGCAGGCGCTCGCGGCGATGCGCGGTTGCAGCGGCGATCGCGCGATGGGAGATCCCATCCTGCTCTGCCTGACGCAGTGTCCGGGCGTAGTTGGCGGCCTGCGCGCGCAGGCCGTCGGGGCAATGGGCCGACACCATCAGGAGGTCGCTGGCGGCGGGGTCGCGGTGGGCGCTGTCGAGGTTGATCGGTGTCGGGGCGTTTGCTTCCGGCCCCACTGCACTGGCGGGTTTCGCGGCGGCTTCGATGACCACATGCACATTGGTGCCGCCGAAACCAAAATTGTTGACGCCGGCGCGCAGTGGGGCGGCGGGCGAGGCTTCGAGGGGGATGGCGTCGGTTGCGACGGTGAGGTTGAGGTCGTCGAAGGGGATATGCGGGTTGAGCTTTTCAACGTGCAGGGAGCGCGGCAGGAGGCCGTGTTCGAGGGCGAGTTGGGCTTTGAGAAGGCCGACGATGCCGGAGGCGGGCTCGAGGTGGCCGACGTTGGATTTTGCGGACCCGATGGGAAGAGGCGCCCGGCGGCGCTGGCCCAGGGTGCGGCCAAGGGCGCCGGCTTCGGCGGGATCGCCAACGAGGGTGCCGGTGCCGTGGGCCTCGACGAAGGCGAGGTGGTTCGGGTCAATCTCGAAGGTTTCGTAAAGTGTCTCGAGCAGGGCTGCCTGCTGATCGGAGGAGGGCAGGGCGACGCCGGACGTGCGGCCGTCCGCGTTCATGCCGGATGCGATGATGCTGCCGTATGATTTGCCGGCCGGGACGGTGGCTGCATCTTCGCGCTGAAGGATCATGACGACGCCGCCTTCGGCGCGGACGTAGCCGTTGCCGCGATGGTCGAAGGGGCGGCACAGGCCATCAGGCGAGAGCATGGACGCGGCGCAGAAGCCCATGAAGTTGAAGGGGCTGAGGAGCGCGTTGACGCCGCCGACGATGGCGGTGTCGATGCGGCCGCTCTTGAGGTCCTGGGCGGCATAGTCGAGGGCGACCAAGGAGGAGGAGCAGGCGGTGTCGATCGTGAGGCTCGGGCCCTTGAGATCGAAGATGTAGGAGACGCGGTTCGAGATCAGCGACAGGGTGTTGCCGGTCATGAGATATGAATCAGTGCCGGCGGGGTCGAAGAACTGGCGGTGGCTGTAGTCCATCGAGGACGCGCCGACATAGACGCCGATCCGCTGGCCCGCGATCGAGGACGGGGGCACGCCGGCATCTTCGAGGGCTTCCCACACCAGCTTGAGGAGGAGGCGCTGCTGAGGGTCCATCTGGCGGGCTTCGCGCGGCGTGATCGAGAAGATGCCGGGGTCGAAGCCCCAGATATCGTCGATGACGCCTGCTGCAAAGGTATAAGCCTTGCCCGGTTCGCCGCGGCGCGGGTTGAGATACCAGGCCTGAGAGAAGCGGCCTTCGGGGACTTTGGTTACGGTGCATCGACCTTCAACAAGCAGGTCCCAGAACGCTGCAACGTTGTCGACGCCTGGAAGTCGGCAAGACCGCCCGATTACGCTTAGTCGCGTCACGTTATCAAATCCCCTCGGTCGACCCGGCCAGGGTCATGACGCCCGCGTCAGCCGCTTCCCCATGCCGACTGTCACGCGCACTTTGTTATTCGTCCGTCAACGCCAAGCCACTTGGCTTAGTCGACTTTTCGGATGTAGCGCAAGGTTTCGGCTCGCGTCGAATAAATCGCGATGGCGAAGGTGTTGTGGCGGTCGTGACAGCAAGCTCTGCGATAATATTGCCACGGCTTGGCCGGGCAGGATGTCGAATAAGTCCCTAGTGGCTATCCGGTTTTTTTGGGGATGCCGAGGTCGATCGGGGTTCACGCCAACGTATCGTGATGTGGAAAAGCTGCCGGAGGCATGCGAGAGCAAATGAAGATGAGCGAAAATCTTGCGCTCCGCGAGGTGAAGGAGACAGAGGCGTGGCAAGTGGACCACAGCATGTGGTGATCACGGGGGCGAGCCGGGGGATCGGGGCCGCGCTTGCTGAGGCTTATGCGGCGCCGGGGCGTCGGCTGTCGCTTTGCGGCCGCGACCGGGCGCGGCTCGAAGCCGTGGCGGCGGCGTGCCGGGGGAAGGGCGCCGACGTTTCGGTGGGGGTGTGCGATGTGCGAGATAGTGATGCGGTCGCGGCCTGGTTTCAGACGGTGGAACAGACGGCGGGGGCTGACCTCGTGATCGCAAACGCCGGTGTGTTCGATGGCAACGGGCCAGATGGCGCGCTCGAGACAGCCGCGGAGGCACGGCGTCTGATCGAGGTCAATCTGATCGGGGTGATCAATACCGTGCAAGCTGCGCAGGCTCCAATGCGCGCACGCCGGGCGGGACGGATTGCGATCGTCAGTTCGCTTGCCGCCATCCTGCCGGCTGCCGATGCGCCGACCTATAGCGCCACGAAGGCTGCGCTGGTGGCTTATGGGGAGGCGATGCGGATGTTGCTGGCGGTGGATGATGTCGGTGTGTCGGTCGTTCTGCCGGGCCACGTGAGGACACAGCAGACCGAAAAGCATGTCGGACCGCTGGCCATGATCTTGGCGGCTGACGAGGCGGCGGCGGTGATCAAGCGGGGGCTGGACCGCGGTCGGGCGACGATCGCGTTTCCACGCCGCGCGCATTGGCTGGTCCGAGCAGGGAGTTTGCTGCCTTGGCGCCTGAAGGCGATCGTGACGCGGGGGGACCGATTTCATGTTCGGAAGAATGGCCGCCGAGGCAGGGACAATGCGTAGCAAGGCCTACCGGGCTGAGTAGATCACCCTGTACATTTCCGCCGTCTCAAGATGCTGACCGAGGAACTCGAAGGTCATGCCACGAAAGTGTGGCTCGTTTGCGTTGGAGACGTTGGCAGGACGTGTCTGAACTCGTCAGTTTGTCTCCTGGGCTTTGTGCCACATCGGAAGCGCGGTGGAAAACTTAAGCTTTGAAATTCGTCGATAAAATTGGCTTTGTTTTGCCAGAATAGTTTAAGCGCAAATTAAATTGTACATACAATTTCTTGAAATTGAGACGTACTTGCAAATCAAATAAACTACAATGCCAAGTTGAGTTTGGTTGGGTGAACAAGTACGAGGGGCTCTTGATGGCCAGCGATCGTCAGATTGAGGCGAACCGACTTAACGCGCAAAAGAGCGCGGGGCCGCGCACCGTCGCCGGCAAGGCGCGTGTTTCGAAGAACGCCATGAAGCATGGGCTTGCGTCGGCTCAGCACCTTGTCTTCGCGGACGAGGATCCTGCTGACTTTGTTGCCTTTGAAGATGCCCTGTTTGAAGAGCTTGATCCGCAAACCGTCCTCGAGGGCGCGTGTGTTAGGCGGATCGTGGGTCTCCACTGGCGGCTGCGGCGGGTGCCGGAATTCGAGACCGCGATTTTGTGGCGGTTCGATTTCAAGCGCAGGGCGGATGTCCAGAAATATCCGAGCCTTCATGCGGATGACGTTCAGCCTGAAACCGAGCAGGAAGCCCGCCACGTTTGGCTGGGGGATATCGTCAGGGACCTGCTGAGCAGTGGTCTCGATGAGAAGCTGGCGCGCTATGAGAGCCGGCTTCTGGCGCAACTTCACAAGAGTTACGATGAGCTTCGCCTGCTGCAGGCTGCGCGTGGCCAAGATACCGAGCCCTTGCTCGTCGATGGGGAAGCGGGCTCTTAGCAAGTGTTGAGGCAGCAGAGGTCTCCTTGGCGAGGCTCTAAAACCTATGCCCGGATTGGTTTCGGTACGTGACGCCGGTACTCATTGATCGTTGGAATGACTGTCTTCGGCTTTTGAAGAACCGGCATTATGTGCGTCCCTGACCGTAATGTCGTCGTCCGACTTCGCCGGAATGTTCGGAACCTCCGCGCTCTTGCTGGCCGCAGTCCATAACTGTCGAGCAACGACGAGTGGGTCGATCTTTCGCGCCGCCCACCACGCGCGTTCATCGTCTCTGGATGGTCCACGGCGTGCTGCATCAGCGGGCAGGCTCGCGCCACATTGATGCAGCCTGACCGCATGGAGCAATTCTCTCGATCAAACAGGCCGCTTTGCCTGATGCTCGCCTTATTATGCTTCCACACGAATGCACTAGGCCGATTGGTTTAGAGCGGTGACGAAGCTCTGGGCCTCAGGCTACGGCGTGAGCTGAGCGGTTCTTGTCGTCTCTCACGGCGGCTGGATCGATTGCCGCGACGGTGGGCACGGGCCAGTGACATAGACGGGAACGTCGGGCGCGTGCGGGACCGGGGAGCATGATTGCCCAAGGACGTTTTCAGTATGCGTTGAGATGGGGGTACGCCATGAGCGATCCAAATAACTCTTCTGAGCTTTTCTTCGAGGACTTCACCGGGAATAGCGGCCAAGAGCGCCTGGAATGGGGTGTTTACCACCGCAATGCCGGCTGGCAGGTTGCGGGAGAGCCACTCCAATCCACGGGGTGGGCGAATGCCTTTCACGGCGGCTCTTGGACCGGCGACCATGACCTGAGCGGCGGCCCGCCCACGACCCAACGTCAATTGACCTCGAGCCTGAGCGATTTCAACGTCGACGAACTGGTCTACACGGCGCGGGACCACATGATGACGTCGATGGGCGACGTCGACGGCTACTCCGTTGTTTGGTTTTCACCCGATCAGACATTTGACGCGGTCGGAGAGGTGACGTTCGACGTCAACCTGACGGACTTGGGAAATCGGCAGTGGATCAAGGTCGGGGTCGTGTCCGAGGACGTCTACAATTCCTTGGGCCAGGGCGGCGTGTATGATTACAACACGGCTCCAGGCTTTGTGCGTTCGGACGTCGGCGCTTCAAATCTCAACGGCAGTCTGCAGGACGACGGCGTCCTGATTGCATCGTGGAGCGGCGGCGCATCGGCTGGTTATCCGGGCGGACTGAAGATCGGCAACGGCGACGAAACTAACTTTTCAAACCCCACGCCGACCGACAAGATGACGCGTCACACGGTCAGCCTGAAGGACAACGGCGACGGCACCGTGACGTTCACCGTCGCGGGCGCTTCCATCACGCAGCAGGGATCCTTTCCGGACGGTCCCGTTCGGGTCGTCTTTTATGACCACAATTACACGCCGGACAAGTCCGAGAGTGGAACGCCAATTGGCCACACGTGGCACTGGGACAATCTCCAGGTTTTGTCCGCTGGTGAGCCGTTGGATGCAACGGTGTCCGATCAACCCACGGCTGACGAACCCGCAATTGTCGTGAATGACGATGACAGTGCGGCTCCCGTTCCGGTGGACGCCGGCGACGCTCAGCAGCCGGCGCGCGACGACGTCAATGACGCGTCGAACTCCGACGAGGCAAGTACACCGATCAGCGGCGGCGAAATGAGCGTGCCGGATGATGGCGCAGCGCCCAGTGACGCGGGCCCAGACGAGACGGCTTCGGACGAGGTCGGCGCGGGCGATAGCGGTCCCGCCGTCATTGGCAACGGCGGCGCCGTTGTTGATGATGATGACGGCGGTGTGTCGATCCCGGCCCCTTCAGAACCGAGTGACGTCGCCAGCGCCCTTGAAGCCCTTCTCACGCCAAGTCTCAACAACCCGGCCGTCGTGTCGGGGTCGATGGCCGATGACCTCGTGGTTGGTTCGTCCTTGGATGACAATATGAACGGCCGGTGGGGCAATGATCGCATCGACGGGCAGGCCGGCGATGATCATATCGTCGGCGGGCACGGAGACGATGTCGCTTTCGGCGGCGAGGGTGACGATCGGTTGGCTGGCGGCTTTGGCCGTGACCTCTTAGTTGGTGGTCGTGGTCAAGACGAGCTGCGTGGCAATCACGGCAATGACGTGCTGGCTGGTGGTGAGGCCGACGACGTACTCTTCGGTGATGCAGGCGATGATGTGCTCTACGGCGGCGCGGGAGAGGATCTCATCAATGGCGGACGAGGGCTCGACGTTGGCGTCTTTGACGGCGCCCGTGGTGACTATGTTCTAGCATCGATCGAAGGTGGCTTGGCCATCTCAGATGCCAGCGGCGCAACTGATTTTCTCAGTCATGTCGAACGCGTCCACTTCAATGGCACCGGCGAGACCTACGCTGTCTGCAGTGGCCAGCTTGTTCAGATTGACGATGTCGACGACCTCGAGGCGCTGCTTGATGGCGAGCTTATGGCTGAAGTGCTCAATGTGTCGGTCGGCTCGGTCGATGCGGCCGCTGTCGACGCCGAACTGGCCGAAATCACAGAGGTCGATGCTGGTCGACTGGCAGACCGGCCTGCGGCCCTGGGCAGCTTCGAGGTCGTCGCAACGCCGCCGAGCGGCCTCGATCTTGACCTTGGGATCGACACGCCCGGCGATGATGATCTGCGTGTTGCCTGAAACGCTGCTGCAGGGGCTGTCGCAAATCGCCAGTCCGTAGGCGCTGGCTGCATGAGGTCCAGAATGACCATTGCGCCTGATTGGTGTCCTCTCGTGTGCCGACAAAGTCAACTCTCATTGAGTGGCGATGCGGCGCATGCAAGCCAGTGAGTGGTGCGACAGGCACGTGCATGTCTGAATTCATTCCGAATGAGCGCAGAGCGGGCTTCTGTTCGCCAGAAGGGGCATCACTCCTCGCGGAATGCGCGTTCGAGATGGTCTGTGAACGGCTTGGCAATGTAGGAGAGCGGGGTCCGGTCAGTTGTTTGCAGGAAGGCTTCAACGGGCATGCCGGGCACGAGTGAGAGGCCTTCAAGCCGTTTCAGTTCGGCTGGGTCTGCTGTGACGCGGATTTTGTAGTATGTCTCGCCGGTTGCCTCGTCGCGCGACAAATCTGCGCCAATCGAGGCCACCTTTCCCGATACCTCCGGCGTCGTGCGCTGATTAAACGCTGAAAACCGCAAGTAGGCATGCTGGCCGATTGACATCTGATCGATGTCTGACGGCGAGACCCGTGCCTCGACCGTCAACTTGTCGTTGGTTGGTACGATGACCATGAGCGGTTCGGCAGGACGTACGACGCCGCCGACAGTGAAGACTTGCAAGTCATGGACAATGCCGGAAACAGGCGCTCGTATGTCGATGCGAGAAAGATTGTCGCGCGCGGCGATTTCACGTTCCCGGAGTTCGGCGACGCGGGCCTCGATCTCGCGCAACTCCTTCTGTGCTTCACTGCGAAGGTTTTGCTGGAGGCCAAGTATCTGCGTTTCGATTTCTGAAATTTTCGCCCTTGTTCGTGCGATCTGGGAAATGACGACACCGTGCTCGCCGGAAATTCGGGCGTTTTCACGCTGCATGGCGATAAAGCGTGTCACAGGCATGAGGCTGCGCTGGTACATCTCTTGAACGCGTGCGAGTTCCTCGATGACAAGCTCAAGTTCGCGTTTCTTCGCATTGCGCTGCGTTTCCAGCCCAACGATTTCTTCGCGAAGCTGGAGGATACGCTCGCGGAGCTGTTTGTTCTGACTTTCCAATGTCTTTTGACGCGCTAAAAAAAAGCGTCGTTCGCCCTCTGCCACGTGACGACTTTCGGGTGATCTGGCTTCAAATCCATTCGGAAAAGAGATGGCCGAAAGCCCATCCCGCTCGGCCGCCAGTCGTGCCTTGCGACCAATCAACTCCGTCAACTGTGATGTGATAATGCCAAGGGCGGCGCGTGTCTGCGTCGCGTCGAGACGAACGACCACTTGCCCTGCCTCGACCACGTCGCCGTTCGTGACGTTGATCTCGCCGACGACGCCGCCCGTGGGGTGTTGCACCTTTCGGCTGTTACTGTCGACGACCACCGATCCCGGCGCGATAACCGCGCCAGAGATCTTGGCCGTTGCCGCCCAGCCGCCAATGAGCGCCGTGAATGTCCCAATCAGAATGACGGCAAGCGCCAGTCTGAGGCCAATGCCTCTGCCGCGTTCTGGCAGGGGCTTGCCTTTCGGAGGGGGCTCGATCTTGGGAAGTTGGTGGACCGTGGCGTTCATATTGCGAGTACCTCAGTGGGACATTAGGCTGAAGATACGGGCCGCGGCGAGAGTTTTTGCAGGACTTCCTGCTTCGGGCCGAAGTCCTTGAGCAGGCCGTCGTGGATGAGCGCGATCAGGTTCACGGCCTGAAGGGCGCTCGGCCTGTGCGCGATAACAACGGCGATCCCTTGCCGTTCTCGGATGCTTTGGATCGCGCGCGTGAGAGCAGCGTCCCCTTCGCCGTCGAGATTGGCGTTGGGCTCGTCCATGACAACAATGAATGGATTTCCATAAAGCGCGCGCGCGAGTGCGATGCGCTGGCGCTGACCGGCTGATAGCACGGCGCCGTCCGGCCCAATTTGGGTCTCGTAGCCGTCCGGGAGACGGAGGATCAGTTCGTGGACGGAGGCCGCGCGTGCAGCTTGGATGATTGTTTTGCTGTCCGCGTCAGGATCGAAACGCGAAATATTTTCCGCGATGGTGCCGTCCATGAGAGAAACGTCCTGCGGCAAGTAGCCAATGTGGTGCGTGAAGTAGCTGGCCGGCCACCGATCGACGGGCGCGCCATCAAGCCGCAAGGCACCTGCGGCAAGCGGCCATACTCCTGTCATGGCGCGCGCAAGCGTTGATTTGCCGGAGCCGCTCGGTCCGATGACGCCGAGCGCATCGCCGGCCGAAAGTTGGAAAGAAATCTCACGCAGCAAGATGCGGGTCGAGCTCGGCGCGCGTATGGCCACCTTTTCGAGGGTCAGGTTGGCCTGCGGTGATGGCAATTCAAGCGGCGCTTCCTCGTCGGGCAGCCTGCCGATGGTTTCGCGCAGGCTGGCGTATGACTGGCGCGCTGCCGTGAAGTGCTTCCAGTGGCCGATTGCAAGTTCGACAGGGGCCAGGGCCCGTGACGTTGCGATCGACGCGGCGATCATCGCCCCTGCCGTAATAAGGCCCTGCAGTGTCAGATAGGCGCCGAGACCGAGCACGGCCGATTGAAGCATGAGCCGAAACACGCGAGAGGCGCCGCTCAGTCCGCCGACCAAGTCCGACGCACGTGCGTGAATAGCGAGTGCCGCATCGTTGGCCTGCGCAAAGCGATTGGCGGCCCGATCGGCAAAGCCCATCGCACGGAGGACTTCTGCATTCCGCACGTTGCCGTCGACAAGCGCAGAGCGCGTGCCATTTGCCTTCAGCAATTCTTTATTACTGCCGCGACTGAGTAACTCGGTGGTGAGGGTAAAGAGCATGAGCACCCCAACGCCGGCGGTTGCGAGAAGGCCCAGCCAAGGGTGGAGGGCAAAGACGAACGCGATGTACATCGGCATCCATGGCAGATCGAAAATCGCGATTGGGCCCTGACTGCCCAAGAAAGAGCGGACGGTTTCAACGTCGCGCACTGGTTTTTTTGCTGTGCTTGATCCTGCGCCCGCCAGTGACAGGCCAAGCAGGGCTTCGTGCGCAAGCGGGCTCCATTTCTGATCGAGGCGCAGACCGAGCCGGACAAGGACTTGCGACCGAAGGACGTCGAGAAGGCCGTACAGTACATACAGGCCCGCGACCAGGGCCGACAGGGCGACGAGGGTCGGTACACTGTGGCTCGTGAGTACGCGGTCGTAGATCTGAAGCATGTAGATCGCGCCGGTGAGCATCAGGACGTTGACGACACCGGACATGAGCAGGACGGCGAACAGGATGCCGCGCATTGAGCGGATCACATTGGTCAGGGTCTCTTTGCGCGTACTCATGAAATAATCTTTTGGCTGAATAAGTAGGCGACAATGTCTTTGCGCTGGTGCGCGGAGCTTAGCCAGCTCAGGCGGCGCAATTGAAAGCATTAACCTTCGAAAGCGTTAACTTTGGAAGCAAACGCTGGTTTGGCTGTTGAGGACGCAATACTTTTCTAGTGAGGATTGATGCAAGCACTGTGCCGAAGCGACGCGGTTTTGCCAGGGTGGCCCGACCGCTCTAATGCTTCGATCAGATATCTAGAATGATCCCCGTCGTGAGCGTCGTTGCGGTGCCCGTCAATGCCATAGCGATGGATGAAATTTCTTATGTGTTCAGCTGGAAGCATGCCGCTGCGGCGTGGTCTGCTGGAAATGGTGAGCGCCGAAGAGCGCGAGCGAGCCCGCAAGAAGCGACAGGCGATTGCACGAAGCACTTCCAAATTGCGGACGTTGCCGTCAACGGTGGCTGAGCACGCGCTGGTTGCGTTTAGCAGTTCCTTGTTGGCACCACAACTGAGTACCTCGGTGGTGAGCGTCAAGAGAACAAGTACCGCAACGCCGGCGGTCGCGAGAAGGCCCAGCCAAGGGTGAAGGGCAAAACGAACGCGATATACCTCGGCATCCAGGGCAAATCGAAAATCGCGATCGGACCCTGCCCCCCTAAGAAAGAGCGGACGGTCTCGACGTCACGCACGGGTTTTTTCGTGCTGGTTGATCCTGCGCCGGACAGCGACGGGCCATGCAAGGCTTCGTGGGCAAGCGGGCTCCATTTGTGATCAAGGCGCAGACCGAGCCGGACGAGGACTTGCGATCGAAGGACGGTAAGCGACGCGCCCGCCCCACATTGACGGCTCAGGCTGGGATCTTTGCGTAGGCCCAGGGCATGAGGTCATCGATACGGGATTGTGGCCAGCCGTCGACAAGCTTTTCCAGCGTGTCGGTGAGCCAGGCGTGCGGATTAACGGAGTTGAGCTTGGCCGTCTCGATCAGCGAGGCAACGATGGCCCAGTTGGCACCGCCGTCATCGGATCCCGCGAAGAGCGCGTTCTTCCGGTTCAAGGCGATCGGTCGGATCGACCGCTCGACCACGTTGGTGTCGATCTCGATGCGGCCGTCGTCGAGGTAGCGGGTGAGGCCGTCCCAACGTGAGAGCCCGTAGCGCATGGCTTCCGCGATCGCCGAGCGCCCCGACACGCGCCTGAGCTGGTTCTCGAGCCAGGGCTTCAGAGCCTCGATGACGGGGCCTGAGCGAGCCTGCCGGACGGCGCGACGCTCGTCGCTGGCGCGCCCACGGATGTCGGCCTCGATCTCATAGAGCACACCGATCCGCTGCAACAACTCGTTCGCGATCGGCGCGTTGCCGCCCTTGGCAATGTCGTAGAAGCGGCGCCGGAAGTGCGACCAGCACAGTGCGAGCGTCACCGGGCCGCCGATCCGATCCCCATCGGTCAAGGCGTCGTAGGCCGCATAGCCATCGACCTGCAGGATCCCGGTGAAGCCGGCGAGGTGCCGGACGGCGTGTTCCTTTCCGCGCCCCGGCGCGTAGAGGTAGGCGACCGCTGGTGGGTCGGCACCGCCCCATGGTCGATCATCGCGGGCGATCGCCCAGAGATATCCGGTCTTGGTGCGCCCGCGTCCGGGGTCGAGTACGGGGCAGCGTGTCTCGTCCGCAAAGAGCTTGTCCGAGGCTTTCAGGTTCGCGACGAGCCGCTCGTGCAGCGGCGCCAGTTCGAACGCCGCGAAGCCGACCCAGTTGGCAAGGGTCGAGCGGTCGATTGCGATCCCGTCGCGCGCCAGCATCTGGCTCTGGCGGTACAGGGGAAGATGGTCGGCATACTTGGCGACGAGCACATCGGCAACGAGTGCTTCGCTCGGCAGACCGCCGGGCACGAGACGCGGTGGCGCCGGCGCCTGGATGATGCCGGCGGTCTCGTCCGCGCCGGTCCGCTCGCATGCCCGGCAAGCGTACTTGGGGCGGCGCGTGACGATCACCCGGAGCCGGGCCGGTATCTTGTCGAGGCGCTCGGAGACGTCCTCGCCGATGACGTGCAGGTCGCCGCCGCAGCAGGGACAGTCGGTGCGCTCCGGGGCAATGACGATCTCCTCGCGCGGCAAGTGCTTCGGCAGGTGGCCCCGGTTGGCGCGGCGGGTTTTCGCTGCGTCGGCGCGCAGGGTGGGGCTGCTCGCCTCAACCGCCGCGTCCTCGACGCCGAAGCCCGTCTCGACATCCTCCAGCGCCAGCTCGATCTGGTCGTCGGTGATGCGCTCGGAGCGACGTCCGAACTGCGCTCGCCTGAGCACCGAGACGATATGGTCGAGCCGCTCGGCACGCTCGGTCAGACGGTCGACTTGGGTGGCGAGCGCAGCAGCCCGGGCGTCAGCTGCTTGTGTCGCCGCATGGGCGGCAACGAGCAGAGCCTTGAGCGTCTCGATATCGTTCGGAAGATCGTCGACAGACAGCGCCATCCTGGAAGAATCGCCGATTTGGCGGCGCGGCGACCACTGGCAAAGGGACGTTGTGGTGCGATTATTGTGTGGCCGTGGGACGGGCGACACGGCGCGCATGAACGCGGCGCCAGTCGAGCCCCTCGATCAGCGCCGAGAACTGTGCCGGCGACAGCCGCATGACGCCGTCCTCAACCGACGGCCAACGGAACCGGCCGTCCTCCAGGCGCTTGTAGACCATGACCAGACCGCTGCCGTCCCAGATCAACAGCTTGACGCGGTCTGCCCGCTTGGCGCGGAAGACGTAGATCGTGCCGGCGTAGGGATCGAGCCGGAGATGCTCCTGGACGAGGGCCGCCAACCCGTCGATCCCTTTGCGGAAGTCGACCGGCTTGGTCGCGACCAGCACGCGCACACCGGAGGGCGGAACGATCACGGCCGGATCCCGAGGGCTTTGAGCACGGTGGACAACGTCCTGGCGTCGACGCGCCCATTGAGCCGCACGACCATGGCCCCGAATACGATCTCGATGGTGCCGGGGATATTCTGCCGGTCGTCAGCCTCGGACGCGGGAACTGCCTTCATCGCCTCATCGGCGACGACGGGCACGAAGGATGGCGCTTCAGCTGATGCCGCGGCTTTGATCCGCATCTGCCGGCGCCAACCGAACAGCTGCTGCGGCGAGATCCCGTTGCGCCGGGCGACATCAGAGATGACAACGCCTTCACCCATGCTCTCCGCTACAATCCGCTCCTTCACGGCATCCGGCCACGACCGCCGGCGCTCGACGCCAGTGATCACTTCCACTCGCTGGACGCGATCGGACTTGGTGTCGTCACCAAGTTCAAAATTATGGTCAAAACGATCCGGTTCCATGACCAGCAAGGATCATCGGTCCGGCGCCATCGTGGAAGGTGGGGGCGGCGCACCGCTTACGAAGGACGTCGAGAAGGCCGTACAGTACGTACAGGCCCGCGACCAGCGCCGACAGGGCGACGAGGGTCGGTACACTGTGGCTCGTCAGTACGCGGTCGTAGATCTGAAGCATGTAGATCGCGCCGGTGAGCATCAGGACGTTGACGACGCCGGACATGAGCAGGACGGCGAACAGGATGCCGCGCATTGAGTGCATTGTAAGCACCGCGCCGCACCCACGTTGATGGATCAGGCTGGGATCTTTGCGTAGGCCCAAGGCATCATGAGGCCGTCGATGTGCGTGCCGCGCGGCGCTTACCTTCAAAGCGGCAGCATGAACAGCAATCCGGTGGGCCGGAGGCTCTCTTAAATCAAACGCTCAACTATCCCGAGAACTTTGAGAACGGACAGTCGTCGAAGGTTCCTGGCTGAATCAGTCGGGTGACATTATCGTGCGGCACGGCATATCGCTCCTTCGGTGGAGAAGTGAGGTCGTCGAGCAACCCCACGATATGCCGCCTGCCCAATTCCCGCCGTCACCAACTTCCAGTCATAGCTCTTCATGAAGAACGATACCGGTATCATTCCGTTCGGGCAGCCGGAATTTGAAGCCGAAGGCGCTGGATCATGCCAAGATATCAAAGTCGCTCGCAGTTATTGAACTAAGATTGACATCCACTAGAAGCATTTGGCTTTCGTCTGCTGAGAGTAACAAGTCCGCCCCTTGCTGCGACATCGTTAGGGACGAAGCCTGATCCTGGGTCAATCGGATTAGATCGAGATCATTTTCGAAATCCTCGACCACATCATATCCCACTGACAGAACGAAAGTGTCCAGCCCGTCGCCACCAGTGAGGCTGTCGTTCCCGGCGCCACCATCGAGCAAATCGTCAGCAAAGCCACCGATCAGCGTATCGTTGCCTGCTTCGCCATAGAGCCGATCACCAGCTTCGAAACCCGCTCTCACGGGTCGAACTTGTCCTGACGTCAAGGTGTCGTTGCCGTTGCCGCCGTAAAGGAGGTCCACCTCCGATGTGTCAAAGTCATCACCACCATTGATCTGGTCGTCACCGTCGTCGCCGTACAGACGGTTGGCGCCGTTCGATCCCCAAATGATGTCGTTGCCATCACCGCCGCGCGCGAGATCTTTGCCATAGTAGTTCTGGTCTGCCTGCGACACGTACAAAGTGTCGGCCCCACTGCCGCCATACAGCTCATCATCACCTGCGCCGCCGACGAGCAGATCATTCGCAAAGCCACCGATCAGCGTATCGTTGCCTGCTTCGCCATAGAGCCGATCACCAGCTTCGAAACCCGCTCTCACGGGTCGAACTTGTCCTGACGTCAAGGTGTCGTTGCCGTTGCCGCCGTAAAGGAGGTCCACCTCCGATGTGTCAAAGTCATCACCACCATTGATCTGGTCGTCACCGTCGTCGCCGTACAGACGGTTGGTGCCGTTCGATCCCCAAATGATGTCGTTGCCATCACCGCCGCGCGCAACATCATTACCAAAGAAATTCCGAGTCTGCCTGCGGACACGTAAATGTGTCGTCACCAGCTGCCGCCAACAGCTCGTCGTCACCTGCGCCGCCGACAAGCAAGTCATTCGCCAGCCCACCGATCAGCGTATCGTTGCCTGCTTCGCCATAGAGCCGATCACCAGCTTCGAAACCCGCTCTCACGGGTCGAACTTGTCCTGACGTTAAGGTGTCGTTGCCGTTGCCGCCGTAAAGGAGGTCCACCTCCGATGTGTCAAAGTCATCACCACCATTGATCTGGTCGTCACCGTCGTCGCCGTACAGACGGTTGGCGCCGTTCGATCCCCAAATGATGTCGTTGCCATCACCGCCGCGCGCGAGATCCTTGCCATAGTAATTGCGGTCTGCCTGAGAGACGTAAATCGTGTCGGCTCCACTGCCGCCATAAAGCTCATCTGTGCCGTCGCCTCCAATCAGTAGATCATGACCAGCACGGCCTTCGAGATGATCGTTGCCGCCCTTGCCAATCAATTGGTCATCTGTTGACTGGCCAATGGCAAAGTCGTCCCCCTCAGTTCCGATGAAGTTGACTGGCTGGATAGGGGCTGTGTCACTGCCGGGCGACAGAACGCGAATATTGTCCCAGTGCCAGGTGTGGCCGATGGGCGTGCCACTCTCGGACTTGTCGGGTGTGTAATTGTGATCATAGAAGACGACGCGTACGGGACCATCCGGAAAGGATCCCTGTTGCGTGATCGATAGCGCCCGCGACGGTGAACGTCACGGTGCCGTCGCCGTTGTCCTTCAGGCTGACCGTGTGACGCGTCATCTTGTCGGTCGGCGTGGGGTTTGAAAAGTTAGTTTCGTCGCCGTTGCCGATCTTCAGTCCGCCCGGATAACCAGCCGATGCGCCGCCGCTCCACGATGCAATCAGGACGCCGTCGTCCTGCAGACTGCCGTTGAGATTTGAAGCGCCGACGTCCGAACGCACAAAGCCTGGAGCCGTGTTGTAATCATACACGCCGCCCTGGCCCAAGGAATTGTAGACGTCCTCGGACACGACCCCGACCTTGATCCACTGCCGATTTCCCAAGTCCGTCAGGTTGACGTCGAACGTCACCTCTCCGACCGCGTCAAATGTCTGATCGGGTGAAAACCAAACAACGGAGTAGCCGTCGACGTCGCCCATCGACGTCATCATGTGGTCCCGCGCCGTGTAGACCAGTTCGTCGACGTTGAAATCGCTCAGGCTCGAGGTCAATTGACGTTGGGTCGTGGGCGGGCCGCCGCTCAGGTCATGGTCGCCGGTCCAAGAGCCGCCGTGAAAGGCATTCGCCCACCCCGTGGATTGGAGTGGCTCTCCAGCAACCTGCCAGCCGGCATTGCGGTGGTAAACGCCCCATTCCAGGCGCTCTTGGCCGCTGTTTCCGGTGAAGTCTTCGAAAAAAAGCTCAGTGGCAGTCGATTGCTCGCTCATGGCAAAGCCTCGTCTGATCAAGGCGCACACGCATTTGATTGCATTTGCTCAGGAAAGCCTGAACTTTTTATTGAATGCTCGGCGCTGTGGGATCACGTGCTCAGGTGGACGGATTATTGGTCAAGATTTCGTTGCAGCCGGTGCCTGATTGAAGCACTGGCGCAACTGAACTCGCGACTGAATGCCAGTCCCATTGTTGTTTGTACTGGTCCCTCAAATGAGAGGCTTCCAGCCCTACTCCCCCGCACTGGACTTACGCTTACGCAGACCTCTTAGTCTGAGTTAACTGTTCGTCGTAAACTGGGGTTATACAACGAAATGTGTCAATTACGAGTCCTGCAGGTCCCGACAAGTGCGGTTTCTCGTCGCTCGTTGCATTCCGACAAATGTCGCCGGGCAACAGATGCTGGCCTGACCTATTGCCGGCCCGTTACATCGAGGCCACTGATCCGGCGAGACTTGGCCTGCACCTAAAGCGCAGTCCGGGCGCCGAGCTGGTCATTGTTGGTCGGTCCGGTTCCGTCGTGCGTGCCCTATTGCGTGCAACTGACTCTATTGCGTGCAACTGATCATCAGGTCTTTGCGGGAAAGCCACTGTCGGTTCGGATTACAATCGCCGTTCTGGGTCAGCAGGTGGCCGAGCGGTTGGGTTCGCTGTTGCGTTGCGCTGTCGGCGACGTCGTTGGCTGGACCTGGGCTTGGCCACGAGCGGTGGCGACATCAGCACGTAAGGCGGCAGGCAGCAGTTGCCGTCATAAGGCCCTGGGACGTGATGCCACTCTTGTGAGCTTGCTTGCGGGATCGGATCAGGTCATCCGTGGCCCCAGGTCATGCGGACTGCCGGCTGGACATGCGCGCCTTGGGATAGGTTGAGGCCAATCTGGTCGATGGCCTGCCGTCGTCAAGAGAGGGCAGATACGCGCGGGACTTGATCTTCCAAAATCAAGTTCGTCTGAACACGAGATATTGGCAGAGGAAGTAACTCCTGCGGAAGAAGTCTCTGTTGCAAAATCATTTACTCTTCGTTGGGACCCGCCCGTGGGCCAGTGCGCGGCTGCATAAGGCGAACAACAGAGAAAACAATGGACGTCGACGGTCTTGCGCGACGCATATACAGTGCCAGTGTGATTCGCCGACTTTTGGAGCACCGCGAGGATCATCGAAGTGGGTCCGAAAAGATTTCATGAAGGTCGCGCGCGGCGCTGGCGAATGCTTGCCTTCGGCGTGGTTTGGATCTTGGCTCAGGCCTTTGCTGCGCCGCAAGCCTTCAGTGACGAATGGCGTGTGCCTGAATTGAGATGGCATGACCCATTCTCGGCGTGCCATGGAAATTGCGCCGTGCATGCCTCTTTCGGGAAATTCCATGGGACCGAGACGAGCAGGGCAATGGGTTTTGACCCCGCCACGTTTACTCCTGACGCAACTGAATTCATTGCACCGTGGAACTATGACTACAAGGGCAGCTATCTGATCTCGGGAACTGCTTCTCGACGTCTGCTGACGTTTGGCGACTTGATTAGCGTCGAGATGGAGGCCGGCATTGGACAGCGGCTTGGGAAGATGCACGCGACGGAGGTGTGGGGCGCGATATACCTTCGCTGGCACGCTTTTCCTTGGAACGACTACGTTCGAACGACCGTCGCGTGGTCGACTGGGCTAAGTTACGCAAGCCAAATTGAAGACCTTGAACGCCAGCGCGATGGCGATGGTGAGGGCGCGCATCTGCTGCACTACCTGTCGCCGGAACTCACGTTCTCTCTGCCAGGAGATGATCGACACGAACTGGTGCTCCGGTACCACCATCGATCTGGTGGCGGAGCGATTTTTGGCGACACGGCGCTGTTTGGCGGCGTCACGGGCGGGGCGAACTATGCGACCGTCGGCTTTCGGTATCGTTTCTGAATGCCGGCGGGGGGTCGTAGTGCGGGCCTTGCGGTGCCTGCCTATTCTCGCGAAAGATCGGTGGGGCACGGCGCACTTGCGTGACACAGTCCGTGAGGGATGGCCTGATACGTCAAGCTCCCTACCTCTTGTCGGAGTGCGTTTTGGCTTCGATTGAGGTTGGCCAACAACAGGTCATGACTGGGTCACCGAATTGCAGCCGTACCTGATAGCCCTTAAGGACCGGCGCGCGGTCCCATCAATGGGCGAGGAGGCCGAATGGGAACGGCCGGAGCCAACCGTAGAGTGCAAGCCGTGAACTCATCGGCAACGCATTGCTGCGCCTGTGGAACCCGAGCACGTTTGCAATGACAAGTGTATTGGCGGGGCAGGCCAGTGAGACGGGCTGCGGGAGCCCGAGACTGGCGAGCTTGTCGGCGCCGATACGGAAAGACCCTCCATGATTTGGGTGATTGTGCTTGTCAATGATGTCGTCTGCAGTGCGTTGTTCCCACTGCAGCCGGCGTTCAGTGAGGCGGTGACTGCCAGGCACGTAGGCAAAGGGCCCGTCGTCGGGGCAAACCGGCCTGATGAAATACCAGAACTTCATTGCACTGAAGAAGGTGTCGTGGTGCAAATCCTTTTGGATGTCGTGGCCCTGCCCCTCGTCGCCGTGTCGGGTCAGGTAGATTTGGGTCTTTTCCGGTCGGTGCGGCAGTCCCACAATGCGGCGCGTGAGCTTGGCAAGTCTGGGATCTCGCGCGAAGCTCGCTGCGTGCGGCATTGCTACTTGGTCGATTTCAAGGAAACGATTGAGTGTGGCGCCGTCGTAGCGATCGAAGCCGCCCTCGAAGGGGATCTTGGCGCCGAAGCCGGTCTGGTTTCTCTTTCCGGACGGCTGGCGTGTCTCTGACTGGGCTGCGACGGGCTCGACTTCGCGGGCGAGCCGTTCGACCTGTTCTGGCGCGAGAAAATCGGGCAGGACGACATATCCATCGCGATCGAGTTTGGCGACAGTGCAGGCCAGATCCTCGTCGATCCGCGGTCCGGCACGTCGACGCATCGCGGCGCAGCGTTCCGCAAGTGCCATGCGACGTCGGTGCGGGCCCGCACGATTGAGGAGTGAACTGCCAATCCAACGGTCGGAAAAGCGCTTTTCGGCGGTGAGGATGGTTAGCATGGAACTCAGGAAACCGCGTGTGGTGAGAACAGGCGTGAAATTAGCTCTTCGTCACCACCGGGCAACCAGCGTCGCCTACTTTTCCTCTTGATTTCACGTGCACCCGTGTCAGCTCGGTGACAGTGTTCGAGCGGGCCGCTTGGTTCTAGGGCTGAACCTGGCTGCAAAGCCGTTTTCGCTGGTGGTCAGTTTGCAGACGACAAAGCGCGCTACTCTCGTGCTGATGGTGGTGCTGACGTCCAGGGGCGACCACGTCGTGGCTTCAAGCGAATAAGTGTCGACGCGGAAATCTTTTCAGCATGACGTTTGGCGAAAGAGGCGCGTCGTCTTCCTCTCCCGTTCGGCGCCGTGAGCCGTTTGATGAAGCAGGCGACGCACTCTGTCTTGCGCGCCGTATTGAGACTTTACACGTTTCTGGAAACCTCGAGGAATTCCGTGATGGCGACGAAGAGGTGGTAGAAGGTGCTCGCCGGAATGTCCTTGGCGATCGGCTTGCCGCCGGCATCGTAGCGGTCCATCCAGCAGCCCGGCGGGCAATCGGTGAGGGTCCAGTCGAGCAAGACGGTCAGGGTTTCGTCGATGCGATGGCCAAGGCCGGGCGTGCCGGTGCGATCCATGGCGAGGAGTGCCTTCAGGGCTTCGGTCTGCGGCCAGCAGCGTGATGTCGTCTCAAGGGGGCGGCCGTCCTTGCTGATAGTGTCGTAGATCATGCCCGTCGCGTGATTGCGGCCGAAGGCTTCGGCGACGGCGAAGAGCTTGCGGCAGGCGTCGTCGTGGGCGGTGGGGGTGGCGCTCAATGCGGCGTGACGCTTCAGAAGCCAGATCCATTCGTAGTGATGGCCCGGTTCGCAGATGCGTCCGGTTTCGCCTGGCGCCGGCTGCCAGGTTTCGTCGAAGAATTCGGTCACCGTCCAGGTTTCCGCATCGAAGAAGTGATCGTAGAAGCGGTCGACGATGGCGTCGGCGCGGGCGAGATGCTTGGCATCGCCGGTCAAGTTCGAAGGCGGCGAGCCAGGCCTCGAGGAGGTGCATGTGGGGATTGGCGCGGCGCGGCGTGGTCGCTGGCAGGCCTTCCAGATAGAGGCCCGGGGTGTCGTCGCGAAGATGGTCCTCGATGAAGGCTGCGGTTTTTTCGAACCATTGCTGCGCATCGCTGCGGCCGGTCGCCTTGGCCATATGCGCGAAGGCGAGCAGGGCGAAGGCGTGATCGTAGGTGTCGCGGCGGGTGTCGCGGGGGTGGCCGGCGCGGTCGGTGAGGTGAATGAAGCCGCCGTCGGGGTGCCAACCGTGGCGGGTGAGGTAGGTGAAGGCTGCCTCGATGACGCGGTCGGTGTCGCCGGTGAAGCCAAGCTGGCGGGCATGGGCGAAGGTATAGAGCTGGCGGGCTGCGACGCGCAGGCGCAACGTCTGGTCACATGCGGGGGCGAGGTGGGTCGCGTCGAGATTGAGGGTCTCGGCGATGTGGCCACTGGTGGGGTCGATGGCGGCGCTCGACCAGAACGGGAGGGCGGTGGCGAAGAGCCAGCGGCGGACTTCGTCGCGGCGCGCGGCGGCGGGGGCAAGCGGGGCGCCGACCGCCGGTGTGGTGTCGGCTTCGAAGCGGCCTTTCGCCTTGAGTTCGTCGACGATGGCTTTGACGTCCTGGCTGGCCGACTTGGCGGCTACCAAGGTGGTGTCGCCCGTGCGCACGACGATGAGATCGCTGATGCCGACGGTCGTGACAAGGCCATGGTCGGCGCGGACGTAGCTATTTGCGGTGTCGACGGTGATCACGTCGCCGGTCAGCGCATTGCCGGCTTCATCCTTGGTCGAGGCGGCGTGAAGCTGTGACCATGATCCGATATCGTCCCAGCCCATTTCGACGGGAACGACGTTGACGCGCGCGGCGCCTTCCATCACGGCATAATCGAGGGATTCCCCTTTGAGCATAGCGAATTTTTCCGCATCGAGACGCCAGGGTGAATCGGGCTCGGCGGGGGCGATGAGGGCTTCTTCGGCGCCCGACCAAAGTTCGGGGCGCTGGCGGCGCAGTTCGGCTGCCATGACATCGGTGCGGAACAGGAAAATGCCGGCGTTCCAGGAATAGTTGCCGGTCGCAAGGTACTGTTCAGCGGTCTCGCGGTCGGGCTTTTCGACGAAGGCTTCGACGGCGTAGCTGGCGCCATCCCTGGCGCCGCGGCGAATGTAGCCGAAGCCGGTTTCCGGCCGGTCCGGGACGATGCCGAAGGTGACGAGTGCGCCGTCGCGTGCTGCCTCCGAGCCGGCTTCGATGGCGCGGTGAAAGGCTGGTGTGTCGGCGATCAGATGATCGGCTGGCAGCATCAACATCAGGTCCTGTGTGTCAGCGGTGGCGCTGGCGATAATTGCAGCCGCAACGGCGGGCGCCGTGTTTCGGCCCATAGGCTCCAGGATGAGGGCGCGCGGCGGCATGCCTGCCGCGGCAAGTTCATCCTGGACGAGGGCGAGATGACGGGCATTGAAGACAACGACGGGGGGCGCGAAGTCCAGGCGCCCTGAGTTTCCATCGGTTGGCGCGAGGCGGGCGAGGGTGCGGGCGAACATCGTCTCAGCGCCGATGAGCGCGTGGAA
Organism: uncultured Alphaproteobacteria bacterium; assembly: GCA_963696075.1. Lineage (GTDB taxonomy): Bacteria > Pseudomonadota > Alphaproteobacteria > Rhizobiales > Hyphomicrobiaceae > CAJQQK01. Next base: position 31,510 of record CAVOJD010000028.1, read on the forward strand.
CTGTTTTGGGACATCGGCGCGCGACAACGGCCAGAGCCTTGTCCCGGCACCGCCCGACATGACGAGGGGGATGATCATGTTGTGTTGTCCCTTAGGGCGCTCCGGTCAGCGTGATTAGCGGCCACGTGGAGACGAGCGGCAAGCGTAGCTGGTGCATCTGTCAAACGTGGTGCCTTCATCCAGCAACACCTAGCAACTATCGGTCCAATCTGCACGCGTCGAGCGGGGGGGGCGAAGGGGGGCGATGCGCCAAAATGCTCCGCAATGTTTCTTCCGGTCACATTTTTATTTAGCATGAAACATTCTGTATCATTTCGTAACACCCGCATTGTCTTAAACTAAGGATTAATTCAAGAAACGAAGGGCATTTTAGTCAATTCCGACACATCTCCAGTCCGCAAAACGTGCACACCTGAATGTGGTCAGCAGCGTGCCAGCGTTAAGATTTCGCGCTCGGAACCGGGCAGCTTCTATATTGAAGATGTTGACGATTCTGCGATCGCGTTGTGGCCACCGCAAGGCGGCCCATCACAAATGCGCAGACTTGTTTGTATTCTTATTACTATCCTTTCACATTTTCTGACAATGGCGACCAGTTGGTTACGACTGCCATCTTATCAACGACTTCCAGTTTCAAGAGCCACACCGGTAATTTCGCGAAATTCAGTCGCTGAATATTGCCATTCTGGAGGTAGGCTAGAATGCCAGTCGTGAACGATTATACAGCTCTCCTGTCGGACTACTCATGGGCCGGGAACGGCAGCACCAATACGCCGGCCATCGTGACGTATTCGTTCGAGACGAGCGCTCAGTCGTACCTTTCATCGAGTGGCTTCAATCAGTCCTTCGTCAATTCCTTCCAGCAGTTCTCGGCGCTTGACAAGGTCTATGCGCGCGAGGCGGTCAACCAGTGGGCGCAGGCGAGCGGCATTGTGTTGATCGAGGTTCCCGCCGGGCAGGGTGATCTCAAGTTTGCCAAGTACGACTTCGATTATGATAGCAGCGTTGCCTCGGCAGCCGGGTTTGCCTACTTCCCGTCGCGGGATATCAACGACAGCTACGTCTACGATCAGGCGATCGGCGGGGATGTGTTCATCAACACCGAGGTTTCGAACTCGGTTTTCCTGATGTTGCACGAGATCGGCCATGCGCTGGGCCTCGAGCACTCGTTCGACGGCGAGAACGTGCTGGCCAGCCATCTCGACAATCACTCGAACACGGTGATGAGCTACACGGGGGGCGGGTCATCGACACTCGGCTATCTCGATGTGCAGGCTGCGACGCACATGTATGGTGGCTGGGCTGCAGATGGGGATCATGTCGCGAGCTGGTCGTGGAACAGCAGTGCGGTCGAGCTCACGCAGATCGGTTTCAATACGGGTGATGACATCTATGGCACGGGTGTCAGCGATGTGATCGACGGGCGTGGCGGCAATGACCGGATCGCAGGGTTCATGGGTAACGATCGGCTCAGCGGTGGTGCGGGCAGTGATCGCGTCTTCGGCGGCGCGGGAGATGACATCCTTTTGGGTGGTGCTGGCAACGACTACATCTATGGCGGTGACTATTGGGGTGATGGGAGCGCCGGGGATGATACGGCGAGCTTTGCCGACGACACCGGCGGGGTCGATGCCGACATATCCGGTTCGCGCTGGAGCGGCAGCCGCTGGTACGACGCGTTCGGCTCCGTGAGCGGCTACGACAACCTTTACGACATCGACCATCTGATCGGCGGCAGCGGGGACGACCGGCTGGTCGGCAACACGGCTGCGAACCGGCTCGAGGGGGGCGCGGGGAATGATGAGCTCAGGGGCGGGCTCGGGGATGACTGGCTGATTGGCGGGGCTGGGGATGATGAACTGATCGGGGGGGCGGGGAACGATACGATTTATGTTTCTGGAGAACTTGCCAACTATTTCGGGGATGACCTCGCCCGCGGTGGCGCTGGTAACGATGTGATCATCGGATCGAACGGCTCCAACCGGCTTTACGGCGATGATGGCGACGATACGCTCGACGGCGGTGATGATTGGGTCACGTCGGAAGTGGATTATCTATTCGGCGGCAATGGCAATGACACTTTGAGGTCAGGTCAGCTAAGCGATGTTCGTGCGGGCTATGAGGCGGGAGATCACCTCTACGGCGAAGCTGGAGATGATCTGTTGATTGGCGGGTTTGCGGATGATCTGCTGGCTGGTGGTGCTGGCACGGACCAATTATTCGGCGGCGCTGGCGACGATACAATTTATGCGTCCGACCTGCAGGCCAACAATTTCGGCAATGATGTCGCCCATGGGGGCGATGGCAATGACGTGATCATTGGATCGAACGGCTCCAACCGCCTTTACGGCGATGATGGTGACGATGTGATTTCTGGCGGTCAGGATTGGGATACGTCGGAAGTTGATCTACTCTATGGCGGAAATGGGAACGATACGCTGATGTCTGGCCAGGACCGTGCGGTCCGTGCCGGATATGAGGCTGGGGACAGGTTGTTTGGAGAGGCCGGCAACGATACGCTTATCGGGGGGCTGGCAAATGACGTGCTTATCGGCGGGGAGGGTAGCGACGAGTTGTTCGGCGATGCTGGTGACGACATCATTTATGTTTCCGAGCAGAGTCGGAATTTCTTTGGTAATGATGTTGCGCGCGGCGGTCACGGCAACGATTTCATCATGGGCTCAAACGGGGCCAACCAGCTTTATGGCGACGATGGCGATGATACGATCAGTGGTGGCCAGGATTGGGACACGTCTGAAGTCGACCTGCTTTATGGTGGCGGCGGCAATGATACGTTGATATCCGGTCAGGACATGGCTGTTCGGGCCGGATTCGAGGCAGGCGACCAACTTTTCGGAGGAAGCGGTGACGACCGGTTAATCGGCGGACTTGCGGATGATCTCCTTGATGGCGGTGCCGACGACGACATTCTCTTGGGTGGCGGCGGACGGGATGTGTTCATATTTTCCGCAGGGCACGACATCATTGAGGACTTTGAGGATGGGCTTGACTTGATCCAACTCAGTCAGTCTCAGTCGCAGTCTCTGTCCATCGTTCAGCAGGGTGGGGATTTGCTCCTTTCTGCCGATGGGGACTCGCTTCTTCTTGTTGGCATCTCTAGTGGATCGGTTTCGTTCAACGATTTTGATATCGTGATTTAGCGCGTTGTTCAGAATGGCTCTGTTCCGCCTCAGTGTTGTGAGGCCTTGCTGATCGGCAGGCGGTTGGCAGGAGGGATACCATGAAGGCGCAGAATTTCCGGGCACTTATCGAGCAGTTGGGCGACCTCAGCCAGGTTCAGCGGGACGCGCTTGTCGACGTGCTGACGGCGAATGGCTCAGGCGATCAGGTGGTCGCCTTGATTGAGACGCGGTTCGCGGCGGCACCGGCCTGCGGCCACTGCGGCGAGGCTGACTTCAAACCGTGGGGCTCTGCCTCTGGCCTCAAACGCTATATGTGCCGAGCGTGCGAGCGCACCTTCAACGCGCTGACCGGCACGCCGCTGGCCGGGCTCCGGCTGCGCGAGAAGTGGCTCGACTACGCCCGTTCGCTGGTCGACGGCATCAGCCTGCGCAAAGCGGCCGAACGCACTGATATTCATCTGGAGACCTCGTTCCGCTGGCGTCATCGCTTCCTGGCGGTGGCCAAGGACAAGAAGGCGAATGCCGTCACTGGCATCGTCGAGGCGGACGAGACGTTCATCCTCAAGTCGGCCAAGGGCTCACGCAAGCTGGTCGGTCGAGCGCCCAGAAAGCGGGGCGGAAAGGCCAAGAAGTCAGGACTTTCCACCGACGAGCATGATGCCATCCTGATCGTGCGGGATCGTCACGGCGAGACCACCGACGCGATGCTCACAGACCTCAGCGCAGAAACGATCGGCGCGCACCTCAAGCCCGTCGTAGCCAAGGACGCCGTACTCGTGACTGACGGCAACAAGGCCTATGAGGCGTTCGCGGCGACGACCGGCATCACGCAGATGGCACTCGTCGCCAGCGCGGGCGAGCGGACAATCGGCTGCTATCACATCCAGAACGTCAACGCCTACCAGAGCCGCTTTAAGTGCTGGATGGTGCGCTTCAAGGGCGTGGCGTCGAAGTACCTTCCGAGCTACCTCGGCTGGCGCCGCATGATCGAGCGCGACGGCGAGGCCCTCACGCCGCGACACTGCTTGGCAGGAGCCATGGGCTAGCAGGCGGCGTTACACCGGGGCAGAACAGAGCCTTCAGAAATATGGTCAGGCGGGATATCGGAACGGACGATTGCGCCCGGTGGGCCTGGATCACACTGCGTATAGTGTCGGCACCGTGCCACGGCCAAGCAGATATGAAATTGGCGCAGCCAGGATCCAGATGCTGGCTATCCTAGGGTGGGTCGCCTATACTTTCGGGCCCTAATCGCCGCTAAATCGTGACGACATTCCACTGACGCTCTTTGGCGTCCTGCTGGACCTGTTCATTTGTCGGGACAGCAGCGGAGAGGGGTAGATGCATTGCCGGATGCGACTTGGTAAAGTTCATGCTACAGAGCGAGCAAGCAGGCGCTGCATTGGACCGGTTTACGGATTCGAAACATAAGCGATTTGAGTGGAAGCTTGCGCTCGTTTGCGGGGGCGGGACGATTATGTTTGTTGGTCTTGTTGTTGTATGCGGGCAACGCGGCGGATGTCGAACGCTGCCTAGAACCTCTTGTTAGCGGATCACGAACAGGGGGCGGTGGTGGCAGGGGAGGTGTGACCGAATGAATGTGCACGACGCCATTGACGCGGGGGAATTGTTCGATCTTGCGCGGAACGCTTTCGCCGCTCGGCAGTACCGCACTGCGCAACTGCACTCTGATGCTGTATGGCGCAATCTCAAACAGCGGGATCTGCGACAACGGATGTCTCCCAGTGACAACGTGGAGCATTCCATTGTCGTCGTGACCCATAAGCAGACCGATGGTTTCCTAGAACTGCTTGAGGCGATTGCTGACTATCAGAGCCAATTGGGTTTTGAGATTGTTCTGGTCAATAACGGAAATGAGCACCTGCCTGCGTTGATTGGAAGCCTGAGCCTGGCGTGTACGTTGGTCGACCCTGGCTTCAACTACGGCGCATCGGGGGGGCGCAATCTTGGCGCTCACTATGCGCGCGGGCGCAATCTGATATTCATAGACGATGACGGTATTCCAGAGGCTGGATCTCTGGAGAAGCTAATTGCCTGCAAGGACCTCTACCATGCGGTGTCGGTACGGGGGCGGATCGAGCCGCGAACCGATCCGAGCAAGACGATTCCGCATTATGATAAAGGGGGTCGCGTTATTCCCTCGATGCCTGATACGGAGGGCTTTTGTGTCTGGGATCGAGCTGTTTATCTGCGATATGGCGGCATGGACCCTCTACTTTACGGCCATGAAGGTGTGCTGCTCTGCTGCAAGATGTTTCGCTTCTATGGGCCGAACTATTTTCTCTATACGCCAGATGCCACGATGTATCACGATTTCTACAACGATGAAGCCCAACTTGCGAAAAAGAATGAACGTCACTCGCGCAATGACGCTTATGTCAAACATTTGGGCATTGATCGGTTTGCAGTTGCCCGGGTTTTCTATGAAACGAAAAATTCGCGCGAGTTGTCAGCTGCCTTTATTAGTTCTGCAATCTCCAAGGCGGCGCAGGACAGTGCCGGTATACCAATCAGTGTCATAACCACTGCCAAAAACGGGCGCGCCTTCATCGATGACTTCGTGATCAGTCTCAAAGGGCAGACGCACAACAATTTCGAGGTGGTTTTTGTGGATGATGGCTCCACTGACGGCACGCTTGAATATTTGCGGGATGTTTGGGGTGATGATGACCGGTTACGGACCATTGCGGGCATGGATACTGGTCGTGGGGCGGCCTTGACGGCAGCAGTCCGTGCGGCAACGCACGAGGTTGCGGTGATCTGCGATGTTGACGATATCAGCGTTCCGCACCGATTCGAATGGACGGCAAGCTACTTCGCCGAACGATCCGAGGCATCGTGCTGTGCCTTCTACTGTTTCAACGAACAGAGTGCCATTCGCATGAGTCGGCCTTTTTGCACGGACAGGTCGAGCATCAGGGCGAGATCAGTTACGGGGATGCCCGTTTCATTTCCCTCTTTCGCCTTCAGGCGAAGCGACTTCAGCGATAGATTTGATGACGAACTGGAGGGCGGGGTTGACTGCGAATGGCTATTCCGGAGCTTCGCCACTTCGTCCAAAGATGGAGAGATTTTGCCACGTCCCGCGGTTTATTATCGGCTGCACGATGGGCAGATCACGACGACCAAGCGACATTTTCAAAGAGCTAAAGCCCTGGAGTGTGTCGGTAAGCTGCATGAGGCTTTGCTGGGAGATTCAGGCGAAGCCGACGCAGAGGCGATTGCCTTGCTTAGCGGATGGTCACCGCTCAGCGAAGGCCAACAATTATTGGCTGTGAGGGAATACACACTGAAGCTGTCCGTGGCGGCTGAGAACCTTGATGGATGTAACGCGATGGATGTGCGGCGGCATCTCAATGACACCTTTCTAGACCTGCAGGAACGCAGGATGCGGGCGGATTATAATAAGATAAAATCAATGTACGAGCGAACCCGTTCGGGAGGTTCTCCCGATTCTGGATTTGATCAGCTCGATCAGGATGTCGCCACTGACTACGGGCCACTTGGACTTCGGCGCGTGTTCTGGCCGTTCTGCTATGCTGCGATTTGGGTTCTTGGTGGAAGCGCAAACGACCGGAAACGGTTTCGCACCAACCCGGCAGCGTTCTATTTGAGCTTGAAGAACAAATCACAGAGTCGGGCGGGCTTGTTATTCTTTCCTGCTAAATAAGATATGGAAGGGGTTGCCATGACGTTGCCCACGGACGAAGAAATAGAAGATTTTCATGCGCGACAGAGAGATCTGATGCACAGATGCCTGGATGGCATTATTGATAATCCTAATGTTTTTCTGGACAAATCATCTCACCAGTCAACTCTCTTTATGCTCGAGATCATTCCGCTTATTCACGAGCTATATTTCAGCGAGCCTGTGAACGTTTGTAAAAAGGTTCTCGATGTCGGGCCGCAAACGTTTTCCGGAACGGGCCTCCTGCAGCGGTTGCACGGTCCTGATACGTTTTGTCAACTTAAAATGGATGTGTCGGCTATTGATATTAATGATAAATTTCAAAAGCTTGGAAAAATAGTAGCGCCTGACGTGCGCTTTATAAAGGGCGATATTTTTCAGCTCGACAGTGCTTTTGACTTGATTATATGTAGCCATGTCATAGAGCATGTAGAGGAGCCGCTTACATTTATATCCAGATTGAGAGACTTGGCGCATGATTACGTGATTGTTGCCTGCCCGTGGAACGAGACGCCTATTAGGACGGTAGGCCATGTCAACACTATTGATAAGGTGTTTGTCCGCAAGAGCGGAGCCAAGGGGCAGAGGATCTTCACCAACTTCAGTTGGGGCAAACAGCGAGAAGTGAGCATTTTCTGGTATGATGGGCGGTTGAGGCGTTAGTGACCCCGCTGGGAGAGGTATCTCCGCTTTGGGACGCCGAGTATGACTTTCCTGAGTGTCATCATTCCTCACAAGAATCGGGCAAAGCAGCTTGCTGAGTTGATCCGGTTGCTTGACGAGCAGGCGGCCGAGGTTGCTTTTGCGGTAGAAGTCATCGTCGTGGATGACGGCTCAGTGATGAGTCCCGCAGATTCCGTTCTGCCGCAACCTCGAGTTTCATATGATCAACCGGGACACCTCGTCTGGGGCGCCTGCTGCCAGGCGCCTCGGACTCGCGGCAGCTGTTGGCGCGGTTGTTCATTTTCATGACTCAGATGATCTCGTTGGGCGAGGGTGGCTGGCTGCTACTGCATCGGCGTTTGCCGGCGATCCCGACTTGGACGTTCTGGTTACGTCACGGGAGGTGCAAGACCGTGATGATGGATTGCCGAGGTTCGTGCATCCCTACATGCCGTGGAGGCTGAAAGACAATATCCCGCTATTGGCTCATTACCAGAAGTTCGAGAATGCTATTGGCCCGCTCGGCGGAGTGACATTCTCGCGTCGCATAGTTGCCGAGCAGGATCTTTGCGACGCGCCGGCGTCTCAGGACTGGCTGATGTATGACGGTGTGTTGTTGCGCGCAAAGAAGCTCGATGTGCGCAAAGATATTCATTTTATTTACCGAAATCATGGGTCTGACCGTATTAGCGCGCAACCGTGGCGACGAGTTAGAGGATTTGTCGTGGCCAGTCGGAAGAGGTTTGGCGCACCGCGAGCGCAACGTTTGGCATTGCTGCTCTATTGCGCAGTTTCTGCTCGGTCGGTGCAGAGAGTCGTCGAGGTCGAGCACGCCGCCTGGCTTCGAATTCTGTGTCGAAGTCTCGCAAGGTTTCCACGTCTGGCCCGGTTGGCTGGACTAGTATGATGACGGTTGTGGGGTATCAACGCGAGCGAGTTACGACCAACCCGTCGGCCGGCCAGGGTGGCGATATGGTTCGCGCGCAATCTGGGTCACTGGACATGCGCACAATCTGGTGACGCATCGCGCTGTTCGCTCAAATCGAGCTATCGGCGTCACTGCACATGGTCCCGGATTGAATAGACAATCAATACACCGATGGCCCACAGAACGAGGGCGATGAGGCTGACGATTACCGTGTTTAGCAAGCGCTGAGGGTAGATCGCGGATTGGGGTTTGCGGGGTGGCAGGAAGGTTGCCAGGTAGCGTTGTTGCTGATCCGCGGTAATACGCGCGCGCTCAAGCGACGAGAGCGCGGACAGGTAGGCCTTCTGCGCGAATTCCTGTTCCATCTGAAGACTTTGGTAGTCCTCAACGACGCCCGATAGCGTTGTGCCGGTCGGGTTGGCGCCGGCCTGGCCGAATTTGGCGCGTTCGGCGCCGAGTTGTTCCTCAAGGGCCTTTATCTGGGATTTCGTAAAAAGGATTGAGGGGGCGTTCTCAGCCATGAAGGTGCGCTGGGAGGCAAGTTTCGTGCGGGCTTCGTTGATCTGAGTCTGGAGGGCAGATAAGCGCTGCAGGTTCGCCTGGGCGGTCAGCGAGGGGTCGATATCCTGTTCGCGTTCGCGGAAATTCCTGAGTTCGCGTTGATTCTTCCGCAGGCGCTCTTCGGCACGGGTGACTTCGGATTGGGCGCTGGTGACGGCATCGAGCCGCGCGCGTTGTGAGAGCTTGTTGACGAGCTTTTCGCTCTCGTCGAGGACGGCCTTGGAAATGGCGACGGAATCTTCCGGCGAGAACGAGCGGATCTCAACGGCGACGATGTTGGAGGAGTTGTCGTAACTGATGCCCACCATCGATTTCCAGTACTCGACGAATTGCTCGATGGGCGCGTTGATGTCAGTGAATGCCGCAATGGGGTCGGCGTTGGGATGATTGAACATTTGGCGCAAGGCTAAGCGATCTTCGAGCAAGCGGACCAGCTCGGTGCTATGGATGTAGTCCATCAGGATATAAGAATCGGTCGTTGTTGAGCCAGAGCCGGAGACGCCTGTGAAGGCGCCGAGGATGTCGGGTGTCGGACCGGCTTCGAGGCCGCGGACGGCGAAGCGGACTTCGACGGCATATTGGTTTGCAGCCCAGAGCGAATAGTAGGCGGCGCCAGCAAGGGCGGGCAGGAGCGCGAAGAGTATGAAGGAAAGGGAAAGCAGGCGGCGGCGCACCTTTTGAGGGCGCGCCTTGCCCGAGGGCGGGGCTGCGGGCGGTGGCGGAACCTCCTTGGCGGGAGGCTTTACGCCGGGCTGGCGGGAGGCGGGAGGCGGTTGAGTGGCCTGGCCATCTGCGTCCTTCTTGGGGGCGAGGGGCTGCAGCGCATCGGCGATGCCTGGTTGCGGTGGCGCAGGCTTTTGCTGAGCGTCGAGGTTATGGTGTGAAATCCCCGTCACGGTCGCTACTCAAACTCCCTCGTGCCACATCTGAAACTCGATATCATCCGTTGCCTATCGGCGCGGCTTGGACGTCTTGCCCCGCTTTGCGGCGGGTCGCAATCGTCACGCGTTCTGGTTGGCCTCGTGATGCGCTATTGCGTCTTCGACGTTGTCGTAGAGTATCATCTCGCCCCCCTCCATAACCGCTCCCATATCACAGTATTCGCGCAGGGTGTTGTTTTGATGTGAGATCATGATGATGTTCGCGGTCGCGAGCTTTTGTTTGAACGCGGCCTGTGAACGCTTTTTGAAGCGGCTGTCGCCGACGGCGGTGATTTCGTCGACCAGGTAGCACTCGAAATCGACAGCGAGGCTGACACCGAAGGAGAGACGGGCGCGCATGCCGGAGGAATAAGTCCTGACGGGCATGTAGAGGTGTTCGCCGAGCTCAGAAAACTCCTTTACGTAGTCGATGAGCGCTTCGGTATCCTGTCCATAGATTCTGGCAACGAACTGGGCGTTTTCGAGGCCGGACAAGGAGCCGTTGAAGCTGCCTGCGAAGCCCAGTGGGAAGGAAACCCGGACGTCGCGGCGGATTTCGCCGCTGTCGGGTTTTTCTGCACCAGATATCAGGCGCATCAAGGTTGTTTTGCCGGCGCCGTTGCGGCCGAGCACGGCAATGTTGCGCCTTGGGAAGTGGGCCGTGAGATCGTGCAGGATGACCTTGTGATCGGCGCGGACGCGGTAGCGTTTGTGAACGTTCTTGAAATGGATCATTGGGCATGTCCGCGGAAGGCGCGCTCGGCGGCCAGCCCGATCAAAGTCAGGGCGAGGCCGCACGACAGTAGGTAGAACTCATTCAGGTCAGTGGCCCGATAGTTGGCGAAATAGCCAGCACGAATGGTCTCAATGCCGTGGATGACGGGGTTCCAGACTAAGAGGTCGCGCACAGAAGGTGGCAGCGATTCAAGCGAGAAGAAGATGCCTGATATCAGCATCATAGGCGTCATGATGATGCGTAGGACGTTTTGCCAAGAGGGAATGAAGTCGATGATGACAGCGCTGGTCAGCCCTATGCCGAAGGCAAATAATGAAAGAAGGGCTAGTCCACGTAAAACACTAAGGAGGTCGTCGGGTAAGGCGACATCATAGGCAGCGAGCAACATGGCGACGACCAGCATGGCGACGAACAGAGTCGTGACAACCTCGAGGATTAAACGCCCGAGTATTGTGTCGAGAGGCTGAACGATTGGGTACATCATCAGGGCCTTGTTGGCCTGAAACGCACCGGCGAGCTGGTTCGTGATGTTGCGCCAGAGGTGGAAGGGGAGAATGCCGGTCGCGAAGAACAGCGCCATGGAATTCCCGAACGGCGGGTGGCGGTCCATGAAGAAGAAGATGCCTGAAAAAGCTGCAATAAATGCGAGAGGTTCGGCGATCGCCCACAGGTAGCCGAACTGGGAGCGGCCGAAGCGGATGCGCATTTCGCGCAGGACGAGGGCGAAGACGACGCGTGATTGTACCGCGAGTGCCTCGGTTACTCTTGATGGCGAAGCATTCATCAGCGCTACTCAGGCTTAGGGTGGGCGCAAGGCTTGGCGGTGAATGATCGAGGCTCAACGACGCTGCTCCTCGCCACACTTACATCGGCCTTGGGCGCACACGTCAACAATCCTCTTGTGTTTGCCCTCGGTCACTCTGTATCTAACAGGCAAAATAAATATTGTGAGATGTCCCGCGGCATCGGAGCGTGGGGCGTCCCTGTTTGAGCGCCGAGATCCACTGCCCCATCAGGCGGCCTCGCATACGCTCAGGGTCTCCCGTGACTCAGCCGAAGACATTCCTCTTTCTCCAAGGCCATCCCTCGACCTTTCCGCGGCGGCTGGCGGATGCGCTGGAGGCGGCGGGGGCGCGGGTGCTGCGGATCAACTTCTGCTTTGGTGACTGGGTCTACTGGCTGGGACGGCCCGCCGTCAACTATCGTGGGCGCGTTCAGGATTGGGACGCTTTTCTTGAGCGGTTCATCGCGCGCGAAGGTGTGACGGACATCCTCTATTATGGCGATTGTCGGCCCTATCATCTTGTTGCCAGGGATGTGGCACAGCGGTGTGGCGTGCGGGCGATTGCCTATGAGTTCGGGTATCTGAGGCCCGACTGGCTGACGCTGGAGCGTGGGGGGATGTCGACGCGCTCGCATTTTCCGACGGACCCTGCTGAGATTATGGCGATCGGGGCGCGCTTCGATCAGGCCGACCTCACGGCGCGCTACCGCCATGCGATGGGCGTGGAGCTGTTCCATGAGGTGTTCTACAACCTGTCGTCCTATTTCCTCTGGTTCGTCTATCCGAGGTATCACAGCGACCGCTATTATGATCCGCTGGTGGAGTACGTCACGGGGATTCCGCGGCAGTTGCGGCTGACGGCGAACAAGCGACGGGCGGATGAGATCCTGCAGCGGCTGTGGCAGGCCGAGACCCGGTATTTCGTTTTCCCGCTGCAGCTTCAAAACGACTATCAGCTGAGAGCCAACGCGCCTTTTGCGCATCAAAGTGATGCCATTCGCGACGTGATCGGGTCGTTTGCTGCGAACGCGCCCGGGGATAGGCATCTTGTGTTCAAGTGTCACCCGCTCGACAACGGCGGCGAGGGGTGGCCGGGTCATATTGCGCGGGCTGCAACGGCGGCAAAGGTCAGTGAGCGCGTGCACTATATCGACGGCGGGCGGCTCGAGACGATCCTGGATCGCGCGCAGGGATGCGTCTTGATCAACAGCACGGTCGGCATGCATGCAATCGGGCGGGGATGTCCGGTGAAAGTGCTTGGCGGGGCGGTGTTCGATATCGAGGGACTGGCCGAGCGACGGCCGCTCAATGATTTCTGGGCCGCGCCGCAGAAGCCCGATCCGGCGCTGGCGGCCTCATTCATCCGGGCGCTTGCCGGTACGATCCAGGTCAAGGGTAATTTCTTTTCGCGCGAGGGGCAGGCGGCCGCGATCCCGGTTTTTGTCGAGCGATTGATGCATGATGGTGTCAACAGCGATGGGGCATTTGTCGATCCGCCGCCCAGGCTGAGGGTCGCGCAGGCTGCAAACCAAGAGGCTTGAACGCGCCTCATGACGCTTTCAGGCCGCTTTCATGACGCTTTCAGGCCGCGTTCTGGCCGAGGCCTGCCACTGACCGATCAGTCATCCCAGCCATCAATGCGTTTGCCGGCGCCGACGATGTTGCCAACGGAGGAGGTGGCGGCGTTGACGATGCGGAGCATCTTGTAGACTTCGACGCCTTTCGCGTTCGAGACGAAGACGGAGTCCTTGTCCTGAAGCAGGAAGGACTGGGCGTAGAAGTAGGATTTGGCGTGGGACATGTCGATCCGGTAGATCGTGGGCACGCGGCCATTGATCGCGCGGGTGTATTTGACGCCGATCCGGTCGAGGGTGTCGGGGCGCTCGTAGCGGAAGACGAAGAGGCCGGAGGAATCGGCGCGGCTGTCGAGAAGGCCGCCAGCGCTGGCAACAGCTTCAAGAACGTTGATGCGAGCGGACTGGAAGACGTAGATGCCGGGCTTGGTGACGGCGCCGAGGACGGTGTAGCGCTTGGGGTCGTGACTGAGATAGATGCGGTCGCCACGCGTCACGAAGATGTTCTCGTTGGGGTCGTCGATGACGTTGGTGACCAGCTGCTGGGCCTGTTTGTCGTCGCGGATGAAGGTGACGTAGGTCTCGCGGGCGGGGAATTTGGTGCCGCCGGCTGCCGCGATAACGTCGAGGAGACGATCACCTTCGAGGGAGATCGGGTAGCGGCCAGGCTTTGCGACATCGCCGTTGACGACGAGGGTGTTGTGCTCGTTCTTGACGGTGGTGACCATCACCTGCGGGCGAATGGCCTGGCCCTCGAGTTTCTTGATGATTTGTTTCTGGACGGCTTGCGGGGTTTTCGACGCGACCTTGATCACGCCGGCGTAGGGCAGGGAGATCGTGCCGTTGCGGTCGACCATAACTTCGGGGAAGCTGGCGCTCTTCGAGGTCTGGTTTGAGAACAGGCCGCCTTCGCCGGCTTCCCAGATTGTCACTGCCAGGACGTCGCCGACGCCGATGGTGGAGCGCGGGGCGGCACTTGTGCGGCGGACGAAACGGTTGTTGAAGCCCACCGGATGGAGGCCGCCCAGTGTGTTCACGATCTGGGCGTTGACGTCGATGATGACGTAGTCGTGGTCAGCGCTCTGGCGCTCGATATCGATCGCGAGGGGGCCCTCACGGGGCAGGAAAGAGCAGGCGGCGAGCGCAGTGCAGAGGACGGCCAGCAGCACAGCAACGGCGCGTGACGCAGCCCGCCCGCCCGTCAAGGCGCGCGTTGGCAGATACGCTGTCGATTGCGGCGAGTGCCTGTTCATGGTCCCAATCGTAAGCCGTTGATCAAACGCATTCCATCGCCAGGTGCGCGGAATGTCGCCGCCAAAGCCGGCCAATCCCGATTTTTCTCCGAGTTCATGTCCTAGCGGCCAAGGGAATGCAGTGTAAACTGACGGTGATGATCAGCCTCCTGGTGCTTGTGTGTGTGTGTTTTGGCAGCCACCCGTTCAGGGCGTGGCGGGTGGGTTGCGTTTCAAGATGGCGCCAGCGTGGCTGGCGTCCTGGTGATGAAAGCTTCTGATTTGTCGATCGAATTCGCTGTTGCGGTCAGAAACCGCATGGCGTCTGGACGCTATGAAGCGCGCGGATCGTGGCGGGGAAAGGACGAAAATCGGCGCGATGTAAAGAAGCTCTTAACCGAATCCGGGGGCTGTGGCGGTGGTGCGCCACGATGTTGCCGTTGTTGTGCAAAGGCGCGCAAAACAGTTGTCTCCGCGTGGATAGTTGGTACGACGATTAACTGGCGATAGAGGGTAATTCAACCGTGTTTGTGCTGGTTCCGGATGGTGGGTAACGCCGATTATCGGCGGCTCGGTGCGGGACTGAATGGACGGGGTGGAGAGTAACGGGGGTGCGGCAGGAGCCTGCCGCGCGGAGGTATGAACCAGCAGATGCAACGTGTTGCGATCCTGTCAGCAGGGGTCTGGCAACTGCGCGACGCGATCCGCGAGATCACCGGCTTCGAGCCGGTGCGCTGGCTGCCACCGTTTCAACGGCCTGAATTCGGTTGCGTCGTCGGGTGGGGACTGAAGCCGACGTCGACGCGGGCGCGGGAACTCTCGATCAAATCAGACGCGAGCTATATCGCTTTGGAAGATGGCTTTATTCGGTCAATCGAGCCGGGGCCGGATGAGCCGCCGTTGTCGCTTGTGGTTGATCGTCTCGGGGTTCACTACGATGCAAGCGCGCGGTCGGAACTTGAGGTTCTGATTATGCGGTCGGCCTACAACGACGACGAAGCGCGGCGCCGACGCGCGGCAAGCGGGGTCGAACGGCTTCGGTCGAATGCGATTTCGAAGTTCAATCATGCACCGACGCTGAGTGACACGGCGCTCGGGCTTGATCCGGCGCGGCGTGACGGTCGGGTGTTGGTGATCGACCAAACGCGCGGCGATTCCTCGATCGACTATGGGTGTGCGACGGCGGCTTCGTTCGACCAGATGCTGGCGGCTGCGCGGTCAGAGAACCCCGGCGCCGAGATCGTCGTCAAGCTGCACCCCGAAGTGGTGAGCGGACGCAAAAAGGGACATCTTGCCGACGTCGTCGATGACAAGGACACGCGGTTGTGCGCGATAACGTCAATCCATGGTCGCTGATAGAGGCGGTTGACAAGGTCTATGTCGTCACGAGCCAGATGGGGCTCGAAGGGCTTCTGGCACGACGTGAAGTTGTTTGCTTTGGGGCGCCGTTTTATGCCGGCTGGGGGCTGACGGACGATCGTGTCGCTATTTTACGGCGCAAAGCGCGGCCTTCGCTGGAGCAGCTATTCGCTGCGATCTATTTCGATTATTCGCGCTACATTTCGCCAGAGACATGCCGGGAAATTTCGTTTGAAGCGGCCGTCGACTGGCTGATTTTGCGAAAGTCAGAGAGTTCACGGCAACGTCAGGCACGATGGCTCAATCGCGTTGCGCGCAACGTGTTGGCAACCGGGACAATGGTGCCGACCTTCGGCGACGGCTTAGCAGGCTGTTGAAATTGCTTTTTGGCGTCCCCCGCAACGGCTGTCAGCTGGAGCTGGAACTCGATCGTCGTGGTCAACCTCACTCAGCTCGACGAGAACCCGCCAAATTGAGTGATATTCAGCGGGCTGCTCGTCGAATTTCAACAGCCTGCTAGATCATCTCCGGTTAACTGCGGGCTGTTCGTGATTGGACGCGCTCCAGACCGTTCTGAGCTCGGTTCTTGCTATCAATGAGCGTGCATGATCGCGCGGCGCCGTCGATAACTTCCGACACATGAAATTCCGGCCTGGGCAGGTCGCGGTGCTGCGGCGCTTCGGATGCGGGGCGGGCAACGGATCTGCCGGTTTTGCCCACCGCTCGGCAAGCCTGGGATTTGGATCCTAGCGTTCGGCTGGGATTTTGGGGACGATGTCAACCGAGCCAGAGGGGTAAGGCTGAGGTGATCGGGCAGGGTGCCTTATGGTTCGTTGGACGATGCCACGGCGGATCAGCTCCGCGACAATGAGGTCGGCGAGGGCTTCCGGTGAGTTTGTTGCGCCATCCAGATGCAGGTCGGCGTTCTCAGGTTCCTCATACGGCGACGAAATGCCGGTGAAATTGGCGATCTCGCCGGCGCGGGCCTTCTTGTAGAGGCCTTTGACGTCGCGCTGCTCGCAAATCTCCAGGGGGGTGTCGACGAAGATCTCGAGGAATTCGCCCTCCT
>CAVOJD010000029.1:0-768709 GCA_963696075.1 uncultured Alphaproteobacteria bacterium
TTGAACCTACGACCTTCAGGTTATGAGCCTGACGAGCTACCGGGCTGCTCCACCCCGCGTCACCAACGCGATCGCGTCTAAATATCGGGCCCTCGACGAGCCCGACCCGAAACACGATACATCGCGAAAAAACCGCCTGCCGAAGGAGCCGATCCCCTGAGGATCAAAGCCGGACCAGCGGGAAGACGTGCTATACCAACCGCCGGTCGGCTTGTGAACCCCTCGCAGACGTCGAATGTGAAACTTTTTCGACGTCGCCCGCACCTTTCAGGCTGTCGCTGGCCGGCGACAGCCGAGAAGTCGGGCCGCGGGGCGTACCTGCGGCCCGTGACGGGCTACTTGGCGCCGGCAGCCGCAGCCGTCAGCCCGGCCAGCGCCTGCGTCATCTTGCCGATGACCTCGCCCTTGTCTGTCACCCCGTGGCGGCTGGCAAGCGTGGTGGGAAGCGTATAGGCGACATGGACCTCGCCCTTGTCATCTTCCCACGCGAGCACCTTCATGGGCAGGTCAAGACCGATCATGCGCTTGGACTGCATCAGTGGTGTGCCAAGTTTGGGATTGCCGAAGATCAATAGCTGCGTCGGCTTCAGTTTGAGCCCGGCCGCCTTGGCGCCGGCGGCATGATCGACCCGGGCCATCACCTTGATGCCCTTCTCGGTCAGCGTCGCCGAAAGCCGGTCGAGTGTTTCCTGGACCGAATACTTGCTCTTCAGTGTCCGGAAATCTTCTGCCTGCGCCGGAACAGCGAGCAGGAGGGCGGCCATAGCTAAAAGAATAGAGCGCATCGCGTTTAAGCCTCTCGGAAAGTGGGTCATCGACTATCTAGGGGGACAGCCTCGGGGGGTGACGGTGCGGCCCGCCCGCCCATCAACTGTCCCGATGCTCGCCTTGACACCGACAAAGCAGTTAGGCCGATCACAAACAAGTGGCCCTCGAACAAGCTTGCGTGAGCGCTTGCTCTGCCCGCCACGCGCCGCGATCCGCCCGATCGCGTCAGAACCCGCGCGTCACAGTGCCGAGGATGAAGAGGATGTTGGCGCCGAGCAGCAGCCAGAATTCATGTCCTCCGACCGCGGGTCCGACCACTGGAATGACGACGCCGGCATAAGAGACAACGGCAACGATGACGAGTGTCACCGCGACCAGGAACGTGAAGATGTTGGGCGGTTTCATCAGGCCCATGAGCGGGGTCCTCCGGCAGCAGGAAAAAGATTGTCGGCGCTTTCAGAAAAGCAGCCGGGCGGGGGAACGCGGGGAAGGCTGGAAGTAGCAGCATGTGCAACCGGTAGCCGTTCCCATGATGCGAGTGTCGGGTAATACGGGCGTTTGGCCGGCAGTCGTCAAGCCGGCGGCTGTTCGCGCGGGCCATCATCGCGGTCGTCGCCAACAATGAAGACGCCGGTGCCGATCGCGAGGATCTCGATGGCGCCGTCCGTGATCACGGGGTGTGAAATCCTGAGGCCGACGATCGCATCATAACCCGCCGCGCGTCCATTCTGCGCCAGCGCCTCGAGCGCCCGCGTGATGGTCTCGTCGAGCAGCTTTTCATAACGAACCATCTTGCCGCCGATTGTATTCGTGATCGCCTCGCGCATATCGCGCAGCACATTCGCGCCGCTCACCGCCGCGGCATGAACGACCCCGCCCGGCCGCACCTTGAGGCCGCCGATCGCATCCGTCGTCACCATCGGAAAATCGTCAAGCCGGGCCGCTGCCCCGGCCCATTTTGTGGTCTTGTCCGCCGACATGGCCTAGCCCGCTGCTTTCCTGCGCCGCCGCCCGAAAAGGAGCGAGCGGAGCATCAAGAGGATCATGAGAACCAACACGCCGAGACCGATGACCGATACCGGATGCCTGTCCCAAAGCAGGACCGGGCTGACTTGGCCCTCCCACGCCAACTGAATATGTGTGGCGATCAGGTGGAAGTCTATGACCGAGGTGTCCGACAGCATCATCCCCACCGCTGCCGCCTGGTCACGGCTGCCGATGATCGCATCTCGGACACGGGGCGAGGTCAGCGCCTGCATGCGGGCTGGCTGCTCGGCGACCATCCGCAACACCCGCTGGCTCGCATCCGAGTTGAGCCCCGTCAGATACCGCGCAAGCGTGTTGAGTTCCGTCTCCGTCAGCGTGCGCGCCAGAGATATGAGCTTGGGCGCATCAAGTTCGAGAAGCACGTTGCGGGCATCGCTCCCGACCTGGGCGACGCGCGATACTGCGAGCTTGTCGCCGAGCGCCAGTACCCGGTCGAGGCTGGCGCGCGAAAACGAGTCCGGCTCCGCCAGCGTATGGATCTCGTAACTGACAACCTTGTCGATCCTGTCGCCGGCAAGCGCCTGCCACTTGAGGCCGGTGTCGAGCGATTGCTTTTCGCGCGCAATCTGTAGACCGGCCTCGGGAAGCTGATTGAGCGCGCTGTGCAGTGTGCCGTCTGCCATGCGGCGCATGACGCCCGGCTCGCCGTCCTTGGCAAGCACCAGCGCGACGATTTCATCGAGGCGCGGCAATTGCTCCGGCCGGGCCTGATCGATGAACGCCTTGAAGGCCGGTTGTTGCTCGGCAAGCTTCACGACCTGGGCATGCGCCCGACGGAAATCATGCCAGATGTCGACGATCCGGTCGGCGGTGCGCTGGGCAAGCTCATCGACGTGGGCCTCGATCTGCTCCCGGATCGAGCTGGCAAGCTCCGCCCGAACCTTGGCCTTGCTGCCGGCCGATTTCATCTCCTCGGCAATGATCGGCAGGACGCCGTGGCGCAGCTCCCAGAGTTCCTTGGCAACGAGCACCAGGCCGACGCCGCCGGCGACCACCGACACGACGCGGCCGAGAATCGAGCCGATCAGGCGCTGACCCAGCCGCCGCGCCATCCGTGCCATCTGCCGCCGCACGAGGAGGAGGACTGCGCCGGTGATGCCAGCACTCGTCTCGATCAATAGCGCGCCTGAGCCGACCGCGGCCGTGTTCTCCTTGGGGTCGATCTCGAAGGCGGCGTTCGCGTCCTGGTTCACGGAGCGCGCGACGGTCGACCCGTAACGCGGGCCCAGATAGGCGTTGAGGCAGCGCTGCGCCGGCAGCGCGGCGTCCGTTGTCGTCAGCACGATGGCGCTGCCGATCTCCTTGCCAACCTCTGTTGCAAGCTCTTCGAGCGCCGTCTTGAGCGCATCGGACCGGTAGGTCCGCTCCGCCACCGCCTCTGCAAGCTCCTTCGCCTGTTCGCGGTAGGCGAGGGATTGCAGCAGCTTGCCCCAACTCGTCTCCTCACGCACCTGGGACCGCGCGATGTCCACGCGCTGGTCGACAATCCGGTCAAGCCCGCCCTCGCGCCATTTGTCCGTGACGATCTGCTCATAGTCGAGCCGGGCGGTGCCTTGCTTGAGCGCGGTGTGCGTGATTTCGCGGATGGCCTCGCGAAACGCCGTCTCATCCGTCGTCTGGCAGCGTTGGTAGTCCTCCCGCGTCAGGGCGCCGGGCGCGCTGCGGCCGATCGGGCCGCCGAGTCCCGTCGCAGGCGACCCCTGGGCGCCATTCTGCGCCATCGCCAATGTCCCCGCGAACTGGGCGCTGATCAGTGCCGTCACGCAGATCGTGACGATCGCCTGTTTGAAAACGCGCAAGAATGCCTCCCCTTCGCCGGCGAGCTGTGTGCCGGGAGCCGCAGGTGTCTATATAAAGATCGTGCGCTCAAAGTGGCGTTTTTGCACATCTGCGCAACCCGGGGGCGCATCAAGCGACCCTGCCCACAGCTTTTCGAAGGCGCCGGGAGATGGCCTGAAGCCATTGTAACATGTTGGTTTTACCAGAGTTCTCAGGTGTCTGCGCTGGTCTTGTCTCTTTGTTTCCCAAGACCTGAGCATGCGTTCGCCACAATTTTTGGCGCATAAGCAACACACGCGACATGCTGCCCCAGGGTTAACGATTGACCCTTTCCAAAACAGTCCTAAGCCCCTAGCTCAATCAGCGGCGTTAACGTTCATCAACGAAACAGTTTTTCAATGGCCGCGGCATAATCTCAATTAGTGCAGTGATGGGAGTGGCGACCAAACGCCGGGAACCGCGCTCATTGCGACGACACGGACGGCGAATTCATCGGTGACACTTGCCGGGAGCTTTCGTGCGGGTCGTCGATCGGAATAGTGACGGGGTGAGGGAACACACACGCCACGAATTCGCTGCAACAGAGGAACACGTAACCGTCGGCCTGCCGCGACAGCGGCAATCTGCCGCCGCTAAGCGGGAACTTTCGAGTATCCATCGGGCTTGTTCGGCTCGCTGGGGCATTTTTCGAGGGTTGCACGCAATCAAAGCGGCTGATAACACCCGCCGCCGTCGGCAGCGCGAGTTCACAGAGTGTGAGAGTGAGCACGAATAAAAATATGAATGCGCTTGGTAATACGCGTGACGAAGATCAGCACCTGATGCTGCCGGGGGGGCGCGTTGGCTTCCTCCTTATGCATGGCCTCGGCGGTACCCCCGTCGAATTGCGCTTTGTTGCGCAGGGCCTCAACAGGGCCGGTTACACCGTCTACTGTCCGCTGCTCGCCGGTCACGGCGGCTCGGACCTCATGCTTTCGACGACGCGCTGGAGCGACTGGGTCGAAAGCGGCGAAGCAGCCCTCGAGCGCTTGCGCCAGGAATGCGACCACGTCATCGTCGGCGGCCTGTCGGCCGGCTCGATCGTGGCGTTGCATCTGGCCCATCGTCATCAGGAGGACTTGGCGGGCCTGGTCCTCTATTCGCCGACCTTCTGGCCGAACGGATGGGCGATCCCGAAATATTTCCCCGCCTTCCGCATCATCCAGCAGAAGTGGCTCGCAAACCTCTTTAACCTGCGTGAGCGCGCACCCTACGGCATCAAGGATGACCGCATCCGCCGGTTCGTGCTTGAATCGCTCCAGGCTGGCGGCCGCCCGCTGGAGGAAATTTTCTCCCGTCGCGGCGGTACCGTGTTCGAGTTCGTCCGTATGACGAAGGCGGCGACCCGCCTGCTTGCGGACCTCACCTTGCCCGCCTTCGTGTGCCACGCCCGCGAAGACGACCAGTCCAACGTCATGAACGCCATGTACGTTCAAAAGAACCTCAAGGGACCGGTCGAGAGCCTGATCCTGGACGACAGCTATCATATGATCACGCTCGATCGCCAACGCGCGATGGTCGTCGATCGCACCTTGGCCTACGCCGAGCGCCTCGACCTGTCGGACCGGAACGCGCAGGTTGCCGCGCGGCCCGGGCTGCAGTCATCGCAAAAGGCGCACCAGTCATCGCCCGGCCTCAACGTGATCGGCGGCGGACCGGTTTCCTCATCGCGCTGAAATTCGGGCGATCTGTTGATTTTGGCTGTTTGGCAGAGCGGGTTTGAGCCCGCCCTGCGATCTCGGTCTGGCTGAGAGTGTTAACGAAATTAACCATACCGACGATTGCGGCCGATCATTTCTCGATGATCATGCCTCGATCATCGTGCCCCGCTCATCAATCGCCTGGTCAGCTCGGCGCCTGGCACCGTTCCAGGCCGTTTGGCGCGCGCTGCCAGATCAGATCACGGCTGAATAGCTTCGAGCCGAGATATCCTGTGATCCGGAGCTGGCGTTCGCTGAGGCGTTCGATCGCGACATTGTAGCTTTTGCCGACCTTGGGATCATAGATGTAGCCCTCATCCCACGTCCCGTCCTGCTGCGGCTGCAGCCCCCAGATCACCGGTAATCCGCAGATAGGCCGCTGGCGCTGGGCACGATCCGGGTTATTGTTGTCGAGCAGCGGCCGGCCATTTTGGCTGCTCGATTGTTTGAGCCAAACGATCCGGCCACACAAACCACCGCTGCACTGGGTTAATTCGACGGCGCCCCGTCCGCTATCGTCGTACCATATTCCGGCGATATTCTCCCGCGAGCTTGCAGGCGCAACGGCAACAAGGGTGCCAATAAGACCCGCGGCGACAAGCGCATAAAGCCGCCGTGACGGACGTTTTAACGATTTCAGCGGTGCTGGTATCATGAGAGAAGCTCCTCGTCTGCCCGAACAGGGCATAGCGGACAGGCCCCGCGAACACTAAATTCGGTTTTCAATTGTGGTTACCCTATGGCAACCTCGTTCAAGTAAAAAAACGTATTGTTGCTATAAACTGCGGACTTGGATTGAAAATGCCAGTGCGGCATCGACGTCCCGCTGAACCTGATATGTAGCAAACGAGTACGGGAAGGATTATATCCCCTGGCAATTGGCCACGCCCCAAGCCCCGCAAGCGCCGCGCCATTATTTTGCCAAGCCGCTCCTGTTCGACGCCTTGGCGGCACGCGCCTTGCTCCAGCGGGACCGGCTGGCGACGACGGAGGCGGGGGTGGCACTAAAATTGATGGTCTGGACGTGACAGCCCTCGCGGCAAGCCCGGTTTCCCGAAATGCGACGGCCCGAAACGCGATGGTCCGAAACGCGATAGACTGACAACGCGCTGCCCAAGGCGCAATTAACCGCGAGATTGGCGACACGAATGATACTGACCCTGGCACTGCGTAACCTTTTCCACGACCGGATCCGTCTGGCGGTGACGCTGATTGGCATTCTCTTCTCGGTCGTTCTGGTGGCGGTGCAACTTGGTCTCTATGCCGGCACCAGCAAAATGATCGTCTCTATGGTCGAGAAGGCCGACGCCGACTTGTGGATCGTGCCTTATGGCGCCGACAGCTTCGAAGGTTCCGGCGTGATGACCGGCACGGAGCGCCACACCGCGCTTTCGACACCGGGCGTGGCCCGCGCCGTACCGATCGTCGCATCGTTCTCGAAATGGCAGCGCCCGTCGGGCGGCGAGCAGCTCTGCGTCATCGTCGGCACGGATGCTGCCGACGGCGCACTGGTGCCCTGGAACCTCGTGGCTGGGACGGTTGAAGCGCTGAACCTGCCGGACGCCGTCGCCGTCGACCGCAGCTACTACAAGGACCTCGGGATCGACGGTCTCAATTCAACGGCCGAAGTGCGCGGCTCCCGCGTCCGCGTCACCGCGCTCACCCATGGCATCCGCTCGTTCACGACGACGCCCTACATCTTCACGACCCTGGACCGCAGCCGCTCGATCCTGAAGCTGCCTCCCGATGCCGCAACATTCTACCTCGTCAAGGTGCAGCCGGGCGCCAGCGTCGACGCCGTCCAGGCCGACCTCGCCAAGCGCCTGCCGGATATCGAAGTCATCACCAAAGCCGAGATGAAGCGCCGCTCCATCGCCCACTGGCTGTTCGGCACCGGCGCCGGTGCAGCCCTCATCGGCGGTGCGCTGCTCGGCACCCTGGTCGGCACCGTGATCGTCGCCCAGACGCTTTATTCAAGCACGAAAGACCACCTCAACGAGTTCGCGACCTTGCGCGCGCTCGGGTCCTCTGCAGGCTACATTCACAAGGTCATTCTCGCCCAGGCCGGCCTCAGCGCCATCCTCGGCTACGTCCTCGGGATGTCGATCGCGCTTATTGTCGTCTTCATAAGTGTCGACACCTCCTTCCCGATCATCATGACGCCGGCGCTGGCGATAGGGCTGTTCGCCCTGACGCTGACGATGTGTGCGGCTTCCGCCCTCGGTGCGATCATGAAGGTCATGAAACTGGATCCAGCCATGGTGTTCAATCGATGACTAGCAATCCCGTCGTCAAAGCCCACGGCATCGTCAAGGAACTCGGTCAGGGTGCCGGCAAGGTGCGCGCGCTGAAAGGCGTCTCGCTCGAGCTGCAGCCCGGCGAGCTGACGCTGCTTATGGGACCATCCGGTAGCGGCAAGACGACCCTGCTCTCGATCCTCGGCTGTATCCTGACACCGACCGAGGGCACGTTGTCGATCGCCGGTGAAACCATCGAAGGCCTGTCTCCTGAAGGTCTGGCGAACCTGCGCCGCCGCCATATCGGGTTTGTCTTCCAGTCCTACAACCTCTTCCCGACGTTGAACGCCATCGAGAACGTCCGTCTCGCCCTTGACGTGCGCGGCGAAAAATACGCCGACACCGTGATCAAGGCGGAAACGGCACTGCGCGAAGTTGGCCTCGCCCATCGCCTGCGCTCGTTCCCCGGTAACATGTCGGGTGGTGAGCAGCAGCGGGTCGCGATTGCCCGCGCCCTGGCGAGCAAGCCGTCGCTCATCCTCGCCGATGAGCCGACCGCGGCCCTCGACAGCGAGAACGGCAAAATCGTGATGGAACACCTCTCCAATATCGCGAAGGACGAGAGCCGCGCGGTCCTGGCCGTCACGCACGACCCCCGCACACACGCCTACGCCGACCGCATCGTGCGCATCGAAGACGGCAAGATCATCGACGATGAGCCGAGCGTGACCTCCGGCGAGAACGTCACGCGTTACGACCTCAAGAGAAAGCGTAAACTCCATGCCTAAGTCCAACGATCGTCAATTGTTCGACAAGACGTCCGTCGCCGTGCTCGTCGCAGCTCTTGCTGCGATCGGCCTCACCGGCCTGATCGTGACGACCGCGCCGCGTGACGTCTCCGACCTCATCTCGAAGGTCTCGGGCAATTCCTCCACGGCCACCGCCTCCACGGGCGCCGGGCCTGTCCAGAACGCCGGCACCATGACGGTGGCGCTGTGGGCGACGTCGGCTCCAGGCCGCGTCGAACCGAAGGGTGGCCAGGTGGACGTGCGCAGCGAAGCGAGCGGACGCATCGTCGAAGTGTTCGCCGAACGTGGTGATCTCGTAGAAGCGGGCGACCTCCTCGCACGGATGCGTGATGAAGAACCTCGCATCCGCATCGAGCAGGCGCGTGCTGAAGTTGCCGTGCGCGTGGCCGAGCGTGACGAGGAGCCGCCCGAAAACAAGGATATCGTGCCGATCCGCACCGCTGCCGATGAATTGGCGGTTGCCGAACGGGCCTACCACCAGGCGCATATGACGCTGGATCAGACCTTCATCGATCACCGTGCCGGCAAGGCCGATGCTGCAGCCCTCAAGGCTGCACGCGGCGCGATCGATACCGCCCGCGCGGCCGTTGCCGAGAAAGCGGCCGCCCTGCGCGACCTCGAAGCAAAGCCCGATGCGCCGATGCCAACCCGCCTTGATTCCGGCCTGACGCTGTCCCGCGCCGACCTGAAACTGGCCGAACTCGCCCTGCGCAACACCCGTCTCCATGCCCCCGTTGCCGGCACGCTCCTGCGCTTCGATGCCAAGATCGGCGAGATGGCGTCGACGACCGCCCGCCTGCCGATCGCGATCGTCGGCGACATGAGCGCCATCCAGGTGACTGCCGAGGTGCCAGAGCGTGACATCTCGAAGGTGCGCACCGGCCAGTCCGTCATCGTCCGCTCCAATGCCTATCCTGGCCAGGAGTTCGAAGGCCGCGTGACGGAAGTTGCCCCCTCCGTCGGTTCGCCCGGCCTGCGCTCACAAGGCCCCGTCCAGCAGCTTGATGCCGAGGTGCTCGAAGTGACGATCGACATGGCCGGCAAGCCGCCACTGATGCCCGGCCTGCGCGTCGACGTGTTCTTCAAGGCCGAAGACCGCGTTTCGGCCGCGACCACGAAGTCGGCGAACTAATTCCATCGCCGTTTCGCGCGTTTCGCGACACGGCGTATAAAACAGAACGGGCGCCCGGCAATGCCGCGGCGCCCGTTTTTTTGTTTGTGCTGCGAGGTCCAGCGGCCCGCAAGGCCACGCGACCGGCTTCAAGCGCCCAGAGCTGGCTGAGAGCCGGTCAAGACCCAAAGCCTCAACCGGCCCTCAACCAGGCCCCAATCAGGCCCGTGTCAGACCATCCCGCGCGCGCCCGCGTCGATGTGGGCGCGAAGGTCTTCCGTGATGCCAAGTCGCGAGGCCAGAATGTAGAGGAATTCCTGTTCCCCGCGCGTGTCGGGCTCGATGGCGACCCGCGCAGCAGTATAGAGCTGCAGCGCTTCGGCTTCATCGCGCACGCCGGCAACCAACTCGTCGACGCTGGCGGGACGGTTGAGTTCGTTGGCGAGGAACTCTTCCGCTTGCCGGTCGAGCCCCTGCTGCTGCAGCGAACCGAGGATCCGTTGCTGTTCGTCAGCGTCGAGCCGGCCGTCTGCCGCCGCCGCCGCGATCATGCCGCGGATATAGGTGCGGGCTGCATCGTTGGACACGTTGTCGGCCTCAAAGCCTGTGCCGCCGGGTGCTGCCTCAGGCATGATGTTGCGGCTCGCTTCCGGCGACTGACCGCTGCGGTAGTTCTGATAGGCGCGGTAGGCGAGCCCGCCCACGACGGCAAGCGCACCCACTTTGGCCGCGTTCATTGCAACCGAGCGGCCGGTGCGTGTGCCGAGGATCAGCGCGCCGAGCCCGCCAAGCGCAGCGCCCGCGCCGAGTTTGTTGCGCCCGAGGAAGTCGGTAAGCTGGCCCATGATGTCATTGGCATTGGCGCCGCTGCCGCCCATCTTCTCGAGAATGTCGCGCAGGCCGTCCTGCATGTTGCCGCTGCCGCCCCGCGGATCAGCGCCGCCCTGGCCTTCCGGCTTCTGTCCGAAGACCTGCCCGAGGATGTCGCCAAGGCCGCCACCGGCACCCGGTCCGCTATCCACGCCCGGCGCTGAAGGCTGGCCGACTCCCCCGCCATGCCCGCCTTGTCCGCGCTCCTGCGTGAACTGGCGCAGCAGATCCTCAAGACCGAAGCCCTGTCCCTGCCCACCTTGCTGTCCCGCCTGACCACTGCTGGCGGGGGCGTCACGGCCCTGGTTGAACTGCCGCATGAGATCATCAAGCGCACTCGTCTCGCCCGCGCCCGAGCCCGAGGAGCCGGCGTCACGGTTGCCACTCGCCTGACCGCCCTGCTGCCCCTGCTCGGTAAACTGGCGCAGGAGATCACCCAGTTCTCCGAGGCCGCCTTGTCCACCCTGTCCGCCTTGGCTCGGCTGGCCGCCGCGCATCAGGTCTTCGAACAGGCTTCTTGCATCGAACATCTCAGTCTCTCCCGGAACGTGACGGGTCGTCGTGCGATCGATAACGCGCGCCCGTCGGTTACTTTCAGCGTCCAGACTATAAGGATGTTTTGTCGGGAGCGAGAAGTTTCGCAGAAAAAACAATGTCGCTTTTGGAGAA
Organism: uncultured Alphaproteobacteria bacterium; assembly: GCA_963696075.1. GTDB lineage: Bacteria > Pseudomonadota > Alphaproteobacteria > Rhizobiales > Hyphomicrobiaceae > CAJQQK01. The sequence goes on from CAVOJD010000029.1 coordinate 11,030, forward strand.
ACAGCAACCGCGTGCAAGGTGGGCGTGAGCGCGGCGCTACCCGCTGCAGGCGCAGCCGCGGCGTCGTCGGCTTCACAGAAGGAGACGCCGGGTCAGCGCCATTGGAACCCGCAAGAAATTTGAACCCGCCACCAGCTTGAAACCGCCAGTGGCACCGGCCAGCCGAAAATTGCCCGGCACGAGGCGGAGGCGCGCCACTCGCAACGCATTCAGGCCGGTTGCAGGGTGCCGGGCCGCATCTCTGGCTCGGGGCCGGTGGGCTTCGTGGGCCGCGTGCGCCGCCGCCGCCGTCGGCGCTTTCGCTCAGGCGCCGCTTGCCGGCCCGCAACCAATTGCCGTACCCGGACCGGATCGGCAATCCAGCCTGCAAGACCGAGGAAGAAGAAGAAGTAGCAGGCAAGAACGTTCCAGAAGTGCACCGTGCACCCGACCAGCATGAGGGCAATCAGCGAGATGAACCAGGCTTTCGCGTAGCGCTTGACCAGCCAGTCGGGATGACGCCGCGCGACGTTTGCCGCCGCATAGACCAGCAGTGCGATCGCGATGAGCAGGAAGATGATGGTCGGCAAACCGGTTCGGATCCCGATCAGCAGCCAGAACGCATCGACGGAATCCGACACCATCCATTCCGGCCGCGCCCATTCGCCGAGCCCCAGTCCAATCCAGGGATGGGCCGCAATGTTGGCCATGCCGTGCTCCCAGATCAGAAGCCGGTAGTACCCGGTCCAGGGATTGAACGTCATATACGCAGCAATCAGCGCAAATACTGACCTCGATGACATGAACGAAATCGTGACAAGGCCGACGACGACCAGGCTCACCGTGATCATGACGCGACCGCGGAACGCGCGCGTCAGCATGTCCCAGATGATCATGCCGCCTTGCAGCATCAGCCCGAGAATGGGGGCTGACGAAACCGCCGTGAATGTCGCAAGGACAACGAGACCGCCGCGCGTCAGGCGCGATGTCCATGACCCCGCCGCATACCAGAACAGGGCAAACATCGCCGAACAGAACGTGCCGAGATGGATGGGATGGTCGAACGAGGCATAGGCCCGCGTCAGCCCGAAGCGCATGCCGCCGCGCAGCGGCAGGGTCTGGCCGGTGATGGCCTGCATGAACTCGTGGACATAGTGACGGCCGGTAATCATCTCCGGCAGCGCGATCAGGCCCGACACGATCACGGCAACCGCCATCATCTGCAGGACGGCGACGAAGTGGCCGATCGTGCGGATATAGGCGCGGGCGACGAGATACCCGCCCACACTGTCGAGCGCCTCCGAACCGCCCGTCTCGATGCCGCCGGTCTCTCCCGGATGCAGCGAGAAGGCAAATAACACCCACGCGCCGAACGCCAGGAAAAAGAAGTCGAATGCCTTGAACCGGCAATTGCCGTTTCCGCTCATCAGCTTCCACAGCGCGATCGGCACCACGATCAGGAGGACGATCCTGTGCGGCGGCAGCCTGAGGCTGCCGAGAAAGAGCGACAACTCGGTCGGGCACAGAAAGCTCAGGATCAGCGCGGTGACCGGCAGTGGAATGGTTCGAAGCACTTTTCCCATGGTGATCTGTCCCGCCTCAGTGGGCGTTCCTGGCGCTGATCACCGCCGAAATCGTGCGCACGAGGATCCACAGATCAAGCCATAGCGACCACGTCGCGATGTATTCAAGATCGGCATCGATCCGCGCCTGAATATCGCCCGCCGTCTTCGTCTCCCCCCTGAGGCCGCTGACCTGCGCCAGCCCGGTGATTCCCGGCTTGACCTGGTGCCGGTTGGCATAGTGCTCGAGCATCTCGCTCCAGTGCTGGTCATGGACGAGGGCGTGGGGCCGCGGCCCGACCAGCGACATCTCGCCCCTGAGAACGTTGACGAGCTGTGGCAGCTCATCAAGCGAGCTGCGCCTCAACAAACGCCCGACAAACGTGACCCGCGTGTCATTCCCTGTCGCCTGGCGCACATCATTGTCATCCTCGCACACCGTCATCGTGCGGAACTTGAGCACTTCGATGACGTTATGGTTGAGACCGCGCCGGCGTTGACGGAACAGCACCGGGCCGCGGCTCGTGAGCTTGATGGCCGCCGCAGCGAGGGCAATGACGGGCAGGAAGAACAACAGCAGCGAGGCACTGATAATGACGTCTTCACCCCGCTTCACGATCGGCGCCCAGTCCGCCAGCGGCTTGTCCTTCACGGTCAAAAGTCCGACCGGCCCGAGGTTCGACACCTTGTAGCTGTCGCGACCGCTCAACAGGTCGTTGGAGAAGTGTGTCACGGCGTGAACCGTGACCGGCAACTGCTCGAGTTCCCGCGTAATGTGTGTCAGGCGCTGCTCTGCGGCTTGCGGCAGCGCAACGATGATGCGGTCAACCTGCCCTTCGCGTCCGACCCGGAGAAGATCGGCCAGTGAACCGGCGACCGCCATGTCGGTCTCGCCGAGCCGTTTGCGGTCCGTGCGGTCGTCGAAGGCGCCGATGAACCGAAGCCCGCCCTGCGCCCCGCGCACATACGCTTGCACCCGAGACGCGATCACACCGGCACCGTAGACCGCGATGCGCTCATCGAACGAGCCGCTTTGGGCAAGACGGGCAAGCACCGTTCGCATGAGACGGCGCCACATGATCAGCATCAGGGACGCGACACCGAATGACACGAGTGGCCAGACCAGGACATGGGCAACGCCGGCCGCCGGATCGGCGTCGCTCAAGCCGAGCACCGCGAGCGTCCCGACCGCCGTCGCCATCACGATCGCCCCGGGATCGCTTGGAAACCGGGTCATGTCCTGCGTGTCGTAGAGGCGCCAGTGGCAAAAACAGAAGTAGACGATCAGGCAGGCGACAAGAGCCGGCCTGACGAGATCGAGACCGCCGACGGGAACGTCGCCCTGGGCGTTTATCCAGAGCGCGCTCAACACCATCGCACCGATAACCGCCATCATGTCGCCAAGGCCGACGAGATCGGCCGCGACCCGGCGCGATCCGCGCAGTCGCCGCCGCACCGCCCCGGCGCGGGGCGAGACGCCAACTTCCCCCGGCCCTGAAGCCGCAGCGAGCGGCGAGCCCGTGATCGTGCGTTCGATCATCATGTTCGTGTCGCGTGCCACCTGTTTCGACCTTTGACCGATCCGCCTAGGCGGCCGTCCCGAGTGCGCCACTTGTGGCACTGTTGCGATAGTTGAACATCCGCTTGTAATCGCTGTCCTCGATCTCGTTGATGACGATGCCGGCAACCTTGTCCTCATTGCCGCCAAGCGTTTCGAGGGCGCGCCGCGCGAGCGCCTTCGGCGTCCGCCGCCATGTCGTCACGAAGGCGATCTGATCGGCCTCTGATGCCATCGCCCGTCCATCGACGATCGGCAGCAGCGGCGGTGCATCGATCACGATGACCTGGAATTCATTCTTGAGTTCTTGTGTCAGCGCAGCGAAACGCGGCCCTGCCAGCAGTTCCGGTGCGGCGAGATCCGGCCGCCGCCGCTCCATTGCCGGCATGAAGCTGAGCCCCGACGACGTCTCGGAAAGGATCGTGTCGAACGGACCCTTTTCCCCCGCCAGTGTATTGAGGAGCCCCGGCCGTCCCGCCAGCCCAAGCGCATCACTCAAATGTCCGAAGCGCAGGTCGCCATCGATCAATAGCGTCGAAAGTCCGCTTGCCGCATAGCTGTAGGCGAGGCTGGTCGCGATGTGGCTTCTGCCTTCCTCGCCAAGCGCCGAGGCGACAACGATGACGCGCGCCTGGCCGCGGTCGAACTGGCTGTCGAGTTCATGACGCAACTGCCGCGTACTCTCCGCGATCGCCGACATCGGCTGCTGGGCGACTTGCCGCGCGCCTTGCCAGACTTCGCGCGCCGTGTGCGATCCGCCACCTGGCCATTTCGGGAAGGCGGCGATGGTGTCGTGCTGTAGAACCCGCTCGACTTCCGCGGCGTCCGCAAACCCCTTCTGGAAGAACAGCTCGAAGCCGAGCACGCCCACGACAGATGCCCCGAGCGCGAGGATCAGGATAATCGCCAGGATGCGCTTGCGCTTGGGGCCATACGCCGACAAGGGCACGCCGGCATATTCAAGCAGTCGCGAATCCGAATACTGCAGGCTTGCCGTCGCCGCCGTCTGTTTACTGCGCGACAACAACGCCTCGTAGAGCTGGCGCGTCGCATCCACATCCCGGCTCAGTTGGCGCAACCTGACCTGTTGGTTTTTGCTGTCCTTGATCTGGCCTTTGAGCGCACTGAGGCGCTCGGAGAGTTTTTTCTCGCGCGATTCCGCGATGTCGCGCTCCTGGCGCAGATTGGTGACGATCTTTGCCACTTCTTCTTTCAGCGCGCGCTGTGCCAGCGATACGTCGGCCCGGATCTGCGCCATCACGGGGTGTCTCGGCCCCAACCGTGTCTTGGCTTCCGCCATCCGCCGGTCGGCCTTGTTGAGCGCGTCACGCAGGAGGCGGATCGTGTGACTGTTGAGAACGCTCGACGCGCTCTCGATGTCGGCACCATCGCGCAGGATTTGCTGTGCTTTCTGGTAGCGCGCGCGCGCCTGGGATACTTCCGCCTGCGCCTTGACGACACTATCCATTTCACGCGTGAGCTGGCGTTCGACGAGTTCGTGGCCTTCCGCGATATAGATGTCGTTTGCGGCCATGAACTGGGCGAGCGCCGCCTCGGATTCCGCGAGTTTTTCCGCAAGCGCCGTGACCCGTTCACTGAGCATCAGCGTCGCCCGGCGCTGGGCTTGCTGCTTGGCCTCAAGCTGCGACTGGATGTAGACGTCCGCGATCTTGTTGGCGATCCGGGCGGCTTTCGCCGGACTGGTCGAGACGTACTCGATCGACATCACGAGCGTATTGCGCACCCGTCGCGCGCTCAAGTTGGCCTGGACGTTGGCGAGCACCCAGTCCCGGCCGGGCGTCCCATCGCTTGCCATCGGGGCTTGGCGTTTCGTTGTCGTGTCGACAACCGGCGCCTGCGCAAGGCCGATGGAGACGAGGAAATTCTGCCACGCTGTCGGGCCGATATACTCGGGATCATCGCGCAGGCCGAGCTCTTCGATGACCTTGAGCAGCAGGGTGCGCGAGCGGAGCGATTCAACTTCGCTCTCGATCGTGACCGTATCCCCCTTGAGGCCGGGGATCACGGAGTTGATCGGTGCGATTTTCTTGTCGCGCGGTTCGATCTGCACAAGCGCGACCGCGATATAGCGATTGGCCATCAGCGCCAGCATGCCGGCCGCGATCACGCCGGTCACGGCGACCACGAGCGCAATCACCCACCAGCGGCGGCGGAGCGCATTGATGAGGCGATCGAGAGAGATGGAAACGCCCTGCGGCTCTTCCGTCGCCTGATACTGGCTGTTGTCTAACATACGCGCAACTAGAACCTAATAGCGACGCGGCCCCAGAATTGGTTCCGCATGAGATCTGAACCGGATGTGTCCGATCGCCGATCAATGTAGTCATACCCGATAGAGGCGACCCAATTCTGGGTCGAGAAGTACTGAAGCCGAACCCCGGCGCCGTAGATGTTTGAACGGGTCGAAGAGTCTTGATCGGCGACGTCCCAGTATTCGCCGTTAATGGTGAAGATCAGGTTTCGGTAAAGCTCGAGATCTGCATTTACCCGCACCGCATGGGCGACTGATGAACTGATACCGGTCTGTGTTGCCGTGACGCTCAAGCGGCGCTGGGCTTCCGCCTTCAGCGTCAAACGCTCCGTCGCGGCCCAGTTGACAGCCAGCCGCGCCGTATACGAACCCGCCGGCTTGTACGTCGGCTCATCATAGGTGCGATGCGCATACCCGCCACCCAGTTGCCATCTCAGCAGCGGACCCGTTTCGAACTTCAGCCCCGCGTACGCTTCATGGCGCCAGCCATCGGCAAAATCCGACACAGGATTGAGAAAGTCGATGCGCGTCGAGGCAAAGCTGCCAATGAATTCGTAGCCAGGCGAGAACCGGTAGCCGACGCTTGCGGTACCGGCCATCGTGCGGACATCGCGATAGTCCTGATCGCTGATCATGCCGTTCTCGGCGCGAACATCGCGAAAGTCCGACGTCCCGTAACGAAAATTCAGCGCCCCGTAGAGGCGGCCGCCGTCTCGTTTGATGCCAACTTCACCGTTCGTCGATGTAACAGGCGTTCGCTCTGCAGCCAGGAAGTCCGGGTTCGTCGGCCGTGTTCCGTCGACATCCGGAAACAGATACGACAGGCCGGCCTCATGCTGCAGGGTGTGACTGACGGTGCCGTAGATGACATGGGCGCTGTTGATGTGGATTGCGCCGGACCCGCTGATGGACCGGTCGAGGGCATCGAACGAATCATACTTGGCGTACTTGTAGCCCTTGAGCCCCGCTGAGACGGAGAAGAAGTGGCGCGCGGTCTCCGCACTAACCTGGATGCCGGGCGTGATTTCCGTAAAAAAATCCCCTTTACGATTCCGCGTACGATTGAAGACATTGTCGTCATAGACAACCCGCGAATCGAGCGTCGGTGCGAACGCGAAGCGCCCGACCCGGATGCCGCCCTTGAGATTGAAGCGGCGTTCCTGTTCAAGAACGGTGTTGACGCCCCACCGCGAGGAATGGTCCCACCACTGCTCATTTTGATCGAAGGATAGTGTATTGAACGAGGCGAGGCTGCCGGCATTTGCAGTCTGACCGGCGGCTGGTGCGATCGCCATGAGGCAAATGCAACATGCAAGCCACACGGCCGCGAGTCCACGGCACGCCGAGCTGAGGTCGCGCCGTGCCGGCACGTGGCCTGCAGCCCCCTGCCAGCCTGGTTTCCCGCCGTGCCTGTCCATGTCAGAAGAACCGCTCGACAACGCGAATATTGTCGCCCGGCATGATCACGATGTTGTCGTCGACATTGGCCCAAACCTGGCCGATGTCACCCTCCCGCGTCAGCAGCACCCGCGCTTCGTCAGCCCGGTAGTTGAAGCCGCCCGCGACCGCGATCGCATCCTTGAGGCGCGTTCCGATCCGGTAAGGGTATTCCCCCCCGTTGCGCACTTCGCCATGGATGAAGATCGGACGGTAGCTGTCGATCTCGACGGTGATCTTGGGATCGCTCAGATAGCCGTTCGCGAGGCGCGACTTGAGGTGCTGGCGGAACGCGGAAAGCGTCAGCCCTTCGGCCCGCACCGCCCCGATCAGCGGAAACTCGATTTTGCCATCAGCCGTCACGGAATAGACGCCGGTGAGGTCACTTTCACCGAAGACATTGATCCGCACCTTGTCGCCCACACCAAGCTGGCTGGTCCGCCCGAGCGAGCGCTCGTAGGCCGCCCGTTGCAGCAGCGGCGCCGACGTCTGCGCGCAGCCCGCGACCAATGTCATTACGGCGAGTGCCACCAGAACGGCCGGTCGAAACGTCGCGTTTCGTAGATTTGTATGGGTTTTGTAAACCATTTCCGCCAACTCGAACTCGTACCAACACGTCACGAGAACAAGCTTAGGCGAGTTTGCTTAATCCGCCGTTTCCAGCGGCCGTCCCAAGATGGGCCGCGCGGTCATTTTGCGTTAGCAAAGAATGGGTTGGTGGCCGGGACTAGAGTGCCAGTATCAGCGTCCTTTTCAGCGCCTGACACGGCGCTCCACCGGCGCTGCGGCACTCATCTGATCGGCTTCGGGAGCGGCCTCGTCCGGCAGGCGGTGGAACGCATAGACCCGCGCATTTCGAATGTCGTATTCGCACGCCGTCGCCGTCTCACCAACCTCACTTGTGACGATCAGGAAAGGATCACGGAACCGCGCCGACCACGCCTCATGGCTGGTCTGCCAGATGCGCACGTCGAGATCAGGCCGGCCGATCGCCAATTCGACGCTGGGCTCGAGACGGGCCAGGGGGCGTTCCAGAAACGGCCCGCCGCGGGCCTGCGCCACTTGCGCGCCATGCAGCCCGCACGCCGCAATCGCGTGCTGGCGATAGGCCGCCACCACCGTTTCTTCAATCGACTGCTGCCGGATGTAGACCTGCGTCCCGACTTTACCGAGCGCGAGCGCGACGAGAATGAAGAGGACCAGTTTCATGACGCAAAACCCTGGGCGGCAAAATTCCGCTTGTCGGTGGCGCCAAATGACCGGAGGCGCCGACCGACGCGAGTCTCGCGAAGTGTGGTTAACAAATCCTCAACACGTGACTCATCCCTCCGTGAGCAGCGTGCCGACGCGTTCGATCGCAGCTTTGATGTTCTCGACCGAGTTGGCATAGGAAAACCGGATGTAGCCTTCCCCGTGGATGCCGAAGCTAGTGCCGGCCACCGTTGCAACGCCGGCCTTTTCGAGCATGGCGTTTTGCAGCTCCTTGGCGCCCATCCCCGTGCCGGAGATGTTCGGGAACGCATAGAACGCCCCGCCTGGCTCGATGCACGTCACGCCGGGCAGTTGATTGAGCGCGGGCACGATCACCTTGCGCCGCTCATCGAACGCCTTGACCATCTCAGTGCACCGCATCCTGCGGGCCGTCGAGCGCGGCAATGCCGGCGAACTGCGTCGGCGCGTTGACGCATGAATGGCAGTTGACCGCGAGCCTGACCACCGGCTCGACCAGCGCCTTGGGCCACACCGAGAAGCCAAGCCGCCAGCCCGTCATCGCATATGTCTTGGACCATCCATCGAGCAGGATCAGCCGGTCCTTGAGGCTTGGATACTTGAGCAGGCTTTCGTGTTCACGCCCGTCATAGAGCATCTGGGAGTAGATCTCGTCCGACATCAGCGCCACGTCCGGGAATTTTTCGAGGCCGGCTGCAAGCTTCTCGATTTCCTCTTTCGGCACCGCCCCGCCGGTCGGGTTGCCGGGCGTGTTGATGATGATCAGCCGGGTTGCCGGTGTGATCTGGGCGAGAACTTCATCCGCGCTGAACGCAAAGCCGTTCTCTTCCCTGAGGGCGATCGGCACCGGCTTCGAGCCGACGTATTCGATCATCGAGCGATAGATCGGAAAGCCCGGGTCCGGATACATGATCTCGGTGCCAGCCCCCCCGAACATCAGGATCGAGAAAAACATCGTCGGCTTGCCGCCCGGCATGATGACGACCGTGCCCGGATCGATATCGACGCCGTGGCGCTTGTTGAGGTCCCGCGCAACCGCCTCCCTGAGCGGCACGATGCCCTGCGCCGGCGTATAGCCGTGATGGCCGTCTCTGAGCGCCTTGATCGCGGCCTCGACGATGTGTTCGGGCGTTTTGAAGTCGGGCTGGCCGATCCCGAGGTTGATGATGTCGCGGCCCTCCGCTTCGAGCTGGGCGGCGCGCGCCAGCACCTCGAAGGCGGTTTCCGTTCCCAGACGGCTCATGCTCTCGGCGAGTTTGACCATTGTCCCGTGTCCTTGGCGTTATCTGTCGTTGCGCCGTTCTATGCACAAATCCGCGCCACCGCGAAAGCCTGGGCTTGCGAATATCACCCCTCCGGCAGCGGCCACGAAAAAAAACCAAACAAATTTACGACCTGTACCTCCGGGAACAGCCCCATAGGCTGCCTCCGGTTAGTTTCATTTCATCGCAACACGGAACCGGCCCACCCGAGCGGAGCCAGAGATCCAGACCTGACAACCGACCAAAAGTCGAACCGAAACGGAGAAATGAGATGAAGACGAAACTGACCCTGATCGCCGCTGCTGCAGCCTTCGCACTGAGCGGCTTCCTTGCCACTGCAACCGATGCCGAAGCCAAAAGAGGCGGTTCACGCTACCAGCAGTGGGAATATGACACCCGCTACATGGCCAGAGGCTATGAAGGCTTTGGCGGCGGCGGCAGCTACGGCGGCCAGTATTGCTCCTACCGCCGCGAACCCGATCGGCGCTGCTGGATCACGCGCAGCGGCTACGAGAAGTGCAAAATCGTCAGCTGGCGTCTGATCCAGAAGTGCTACTGACCTGAACAAGGCGACATACAACCAACCATAAGGGAGCGGAGAGGTCGAAAGGCCTCTCCGTTTGATGTGTCGCTATCGTCTGGCCTGCCGGTCATCGTTGACCGCGTCGCGAACGGTCTCGAACTTGTGGTCGATATGGGCTCTGAGGACCTGCGCCAACAGGGCGCCATCGCGCGCCTCGAGCGCGGCAATGATCTCCTCGTGCTCGGACACCGATTGCGCCCACCGCCGGGCCGACAGGTTGGCCTGATACCGCGCCCGCCGCACCCGGCCCGCGAGCCGGTGGTAATGGTCCGAGAGCGTCGCGTTGTGGGCGGCAGCCAGCAGGTTTTCATGGAACCGCTGGTTGGCGGCGAAATAGGCCTTGAGGTCGCGCGCCTGATAGTGCCGCACGATTTCCCCGTGTAATGCGCGCAGGTCGCGGATTTCATCGTCGCGCGCGTTTACGGCGGCAAGCTCGCCCGCAAGCGCCTCGAGCGCCCCCATCACGGGGAACGTCTCGGCAAGCTCCTCAATCGAAAGTCGGCTGACGCGTGCGCCCTTGTTGGCCTCGATCTCGACCAGGCCCTCCGCGCTCAATGCCTTGAGCGCTTCCCGCAACGGCGTGCGCGACACGCCGAAGTGCGTCGCAAGGTCGGCTTCCTGCAAGCGTTGTCCCGGCGCCAGCGCGCCATCGAAGATCATCTCCCGGACATCTTCCGCCAGCCGCTGGGAAAGCGTCCGCCGGTCGATTCTGCGCCCGGCCTGGGCCGGGCCGCGCGCCGCCGTCGCCGCCTCAGCCATTGGCGGCATCCTCCGCTGTGTTCGCACCAGTCATCGCATCGGCGATGATACGCGCGGTATGGCGCGCCTCCCGGCCGGAGAGATCGCGGATCTGGTGGCGGCAGGAAAAGCCGTCGGCCGCGATGATCGCAGCCTCCGGCGCCGCTCTGACAGCCGGCAGCAAATCGAGTTCACCCATCGCAACGGACGTGTCGTAGGTCTCGGCCTGATAGCCGAAGCTGCCCGCCATCCCGCAGCAACTGCTCTCGACCATTTTCGCCTTGGCGCCCTCGACAAGCCCGAACGCGTCAACGACGGAGCCCGCCGCGCCGAACGACTTTTGATGGCAATGCCCGTGGACAAGCACCTCGCCCGGGAGCTTGGCGATCGGCCCCTGGATCCGCCCGGCCTTGGCCTCCCGCATCAGGAATTCTTCAAACATCAGCGCCTGCTCGGCGAGCTTCTTGACGTCGTCACCCTGATGCATGGCTGAAAACTCATCGCGCATCGAAAACAGGCACGACGGCTCCAGCCCGACCAGTGTCGCACCCCGCCGGATTGCCGGCATCACGGCTTCAAGGAAGCGGGCCGACTCAACGCGCGCTTCGTCGATGAAGCCGGTCGAAAGCAGCGTGCGCCCGCAGCATGCCGGCCGCCCGCCGCCAGGCGGGCGGATATAGCTGACCGAATAGCCGAGCTTTTTCAGAACGGTTTCTGCCGCGCGAATGTTGTCCGGCTCGAAATAGCGGTTGAAGGTGTCGGCAAATAGCACGACCTCGCCAAGCTCCCCGTCACCGGCATGGTCTGTGTCCGGCTCCCGCCACGGCGTTGGTGACCACCATGGCAGCGTCCGCTTCGACGTCAACCCGAGCGTCTTCTCCTGGACCCAGCGAAGCCAGCGGCTCTCGCCCGCCATATTGACCAGCGAGCGAACCCGCATCACACCGGGCGCCAGCCGGGGCAGGAAACCGAAGATCTTGTCCCTGAGCGGCGCGCCGAAGCGCTTGTGGCGCGCATAAAGCACTTCCGCTTTCATCCGCGCCATGTCGACGCCCGTCGGGCATTCACGCCGGCACGCCTTGCATGAGACGCAGAGTTTCAGCGTCTCGGCCAGGGCATCGCTGGTCAGCGCGTCGCGCCCGAGCTGGCCTGAGATGGCGAGGCGCAGCGTATTGGCCCGCCCCCGCGTCACGTCGGCCTCGTTGCGCGTCACCCGATAACTCGGGCACATCGCACCACCGGCGAGCTTGCGGCACTCTCCGTTGTTGTTGCACATCTCGACGGCGCCCTGAAAACCGCCCGCGGCCCCTGGATAGGCCGACCAGTCGAGACCGGTCTTGAAATCCGCGACCTCGTAGCCCGGCTTGAAGCGGAACAGGCTGCGGTCATCCATCTTCGATGGCCGCACGATCTTGCCGGGGTTCAGGACGCCGTTGGGGTCGAAACGATCCTTGATCTCCTCGAACAGGTCGATCGTGCGCCGCCCATACATCGCCTCGTGGAATTCCGAGCGAACCAGCCCATCGCCGTGCTCGCCCGAATGCGAGCCTTTGTAGTCCCGCACCATCTCGAAGGCTTCTTCGGCGATGGCGCGCATCTTGGCGGTGTCATCTTCGAGCTTGAGGTTGAGCACCGGGCGCACATGCAGACATCCGACCGAGGCATGCGCATACCACGTCCCCGTCGTGCCATGCTTCTCGAACACCGCCGTCAGCCGCTCGGTGTAGTCGGCCAAGTGTTCAAGCGGCACCGCGCAGTCCTCGATGAACGAGACCGGTTTGCCCTCACTCTTCATCGACATCATGATGTTGAGCCCGGCAGCCCTGACCCCCCAGATCGCCTGCTGCTGGGCGCCGTCATCGACCTTGACGATGTCGCCGCCGAGGTCGCCCATCAGCTCTTCCAGCCGGTCGAGGCGGCGCAGATTCTCCGCCTGATCATCCTCCGCGAATTCAACGAGGAGAAGCGCGTCCGGCTTGCCCCGCACATACTGCTCCATGATCGGGCGGAACATCGCGATGTCGCGGGCAAGCTCGATCAAGGTCCGGTCGACCAGTTCGACCGCGACGGGCCCCAGTTCGACGATGTGTTGGGCCGCTTCCATCGCGGCCCGGAACGTTGCGAAGTGGCAAAGGCCGAGCGCCTTGTTGACCGGCTGGCGCGACAGCTTGAGGCGGATCTGCCTGGAGACCGCGAGCGTGCCCTCCGATCCGCACAAAAGCGTCGCCGCGTTGATCGGCGCGCCATCGCGGCTCGGCAGGATCGCATCGAGGAGATACCCGCCAACCCGCCGCGACACGTCCGGGAAGGCGTGTTCGATGTGCGCGGCCTCGCGTTCGCCAAGCTGGCGCAGGCCGCGCATCAGGTCACGCACGGTATCGGGCATGTTGGCGGCCGCGAAGTCCGCCGGCAGCTCCCCGAAATGCGCCTGTGTGCCGTCAGCGAGCCACGCATCGATTGCGCGGACGTTGTCGCGCATGATGCCGTACCGGATCGAGCGCGTGCCGCACGAGTTGTTGCCCGTCATGCCGCCGATCGTCGCCCGGCTCGACGTCGACACATCAACCGGGAACCACAGCCCTGAGCTTTTGATCTGCCGGTTAAGGTCATCCATGACGATGCCCGGCTGGACGGTCACTTCGCTCGCCTCGAAGTCTTTGGCGACAATCCGGTTGAGATGCTTGGTGTAGTCGATGACGAGCGAGCGCCCGACCGTCTGGCCGGACTGCGACGTGCCACCGCCACGCGGCAGCACGCTGACGCCCTCCTCACGCGCGATCTGCAGCGCGGCCGCGACGTCGTCCGCCCGCTTCGGCACAACGACGCCCTCAGGTTCGATCTGATAGAACGAGGCATCCGTCGAATATCGCCCCCGGCTGGCGGCATCGAACAGCACCTCGCCTTCGATCTCTTTCCCGAGACGTTCGGCGAGGCGGTGATTGACGCCGCGAGGGCTTTTGACGTGGACGTTCATCGGCGGTGTCCTGGCTGGCGGCCGCGCGACCGGTGCGGTTGGCGCGAAGCACATTCAATATGGCGAATTCCCTTGCAGTCAGATTGTATACAATTATAAGACTTGTCAAACGCTGACCCCAACCCCTGGTGTCATCCCGACCGACCCCGGACTTGATCCGGGGCAGAGCCGGGACCCAGGGCAGCGTGCTTGGCTGTCGGCGTCCCCAGCCATGGGTCCCGGATCACGCGGCGCGTGTTCCGGATGATACCCTGAATTTGAATGGAGACGCCTGCGCCAGAGGCAACGAACGGGAGGACCAGATATGTCGACGTCACCGCAAGCGACCAATTCGCCCCGCATCGCGGGCCGTCACTTTCTCCAGATTCCCGGCCCCTCGCCGGTCCCCGACCGCATCCTTCAGGCGATGGCGATGCCCGTCATCGACCACCGCGGCCCCGCGTTCCAGAAGCTCGGCCAGCGCGTGCTGGGCCAGATCAAGACGATCTTCAAGACCGACCAGCCGGTGATCATCTATCCAGCCTCCGGCACCGGCGCCTGGGAAGCAGCCCTCGCCAACACCATGTCACCCGGCGACAAGGTCCTGATGTACGAGAGCGGCCACTTCGCGTTTCTTTGGAAAGGCCTCGCCCTCAAGCTTGGCATCGAGCCGGAGTTCATCGCCAGCGATTGGCGCCACGGCGTCGACCCGGCCCGGATTGAAGAGCGCCTGCGCCAGGACACCGCCCACGAGATCAGGGCCGTTTGCGTCGTCCACAACGAGACCTCGACCGGCGCGACCTCGGATATCGCGGCCGTGCGCAAGGCGATCGACGCTGCCGGCCATCCCGCCCTCCTGCTGGTCGACACCATCTCCGGCCTCGCCTCTGCCGATTATCGCCACGACGAATGGGGCGCCGATGTCACGGTGTCGGGCTCCCAGAAGGGCCTCATGCTGCCCCCGGGCATCTCCTTCAATGCCGTCTCCGAAAAGGCCCTCGCCGCCGCCAAGGACGCGAAGCTGCCCAAAAGCTTCTGGGACTGGGACGAGATGATCGCCAACAACGAGAAGGGCTTCTTTCCCTATACGCCCGCAACCAACCTGCTTTATGCGCTCGCCGAAGCCGTTGATCTCCTGCACGAGGAAGGCCTCGACAACGTCTTCGCCCGCCACAACCGCCACGGCGAAGCGACCCGGCGCGCGGTCGCGGCCTGGGGCCTCGAGAACCTGATCACCGAGCCGAAGGTTTTCTCGCCCGTCCTCACTGCCGTCCTCATGCCGGATGGCCATAACGCCGATGAGTTTCGCCGCGTCGCGCTGGAAAACTTCGACATTTCCCTCGGCACCGGCCTGTCGAAGGTCGCGGGCAAGGTCTTCCGCATCGGCCACCTTGGCGATATCAACGACCTGACGCTCGTCGGTGCGCTGTCCGGTGTGGAGATGGCGCTGGGCCTTGCCGGCGTGCCGCATCAGAAGGGCGGCGTGCAGGCGGCCATGGACCACCTTTCAGCAACCGCCCCCGCCAATCGCACCTGATCAATCACAAGACCTGACCTTGATGGGAGACCCCCGATGACCACTGCCAACGACGACCTTCTCTACGAGGTCAAGGACGAGATCGGCCTGATCACGCTCAACCGCCCGCAGGCGCGCAACGCGCTGACTTTCGAGATGTACGAGCGCATCGCCGAGATCTGCGCCAACGTGCCGACGGATGGCTCGGTCAAGGTCATCATCATGCGCGGGGCAGGTGAGAAGGCGTTCGCCGCCGGCACGGATATCTCGCTGTTCAAGGATTTCTCGAGCCCCGAACAGGGCATCGCCTACGAGGAAGCCGGCGAGCGCAACTTCAAACTGATCTCGGCCTGCCCGCTGCCGACGATCGCCGCAATCGCCGGCGCCTGCACCGGCGGCGGCGCCGGCATCGCCGCCGTCTGCGACATCCGGATTGCATCGGCTGACCTGAAATTCGGCTTTCCGATCGCCCGCACCCTCGGCAACACCTTGTCGGCGGCGACGCTCTCCCGCCTCGTCAACCTGATGGGCGAGGCCAAGGTCATCGACCTGATCTTCAAGTCACGCCTGATGGGCGCGGAAGAAGCCCTCCAGATCGGCCTCGTCAACGAAGTGCTCGACGACTGCGATGCGGTCATGAACCGCGCCTTCGAGCTGGCCGAGCAACTCAAGACGCACGCGCCGCTCACGATGCGCTCGATCAAGACGCTGCTGCGCCGCATCCGCGAGAGCCATCCCCCCGTCGAAGATCACGACATCGTCGCCGAGGTCTACACCTCCGCCGACTTCAAGGAGGGCATGGATGCCTTCCTCTCGAAGCGCAAACCCAACTGGCAGGGCCGCTGAGGAAGCGATTGCTGGACCAGCACACGCCGGTTCAGCGAGTTTCCCGAAAGCCCAATGCCGAGGGCTACCACTGATCCGGGAAACGCAGACCGCCGCGCGCGGCTCTTGCGATGCCGCTTGGCCAACTGCGTCAGTCAGCAAACCGCTGGTCCCGCCATGCGATCGCAGCCTTGACGCCCTCCTCCTTGCGGATGCGCGCAAACTCCTGCTTTTCGAACGACGGTGTCGCGTTGATGTCGACATCGATATCGAGGCCGGCTGCCAGCGCGCTGCGAAGCCCCATGATGTCATAGGCCCGGTTGACCGCGCGCTTGGTTTTCTGCACGGAGGCCGGTGACGCCTTGACGATGGTGCGCGCCGTGCGCATCGCCGCCGCCATCAGGTCATCTTGCGGCACCACCCGGTTGACGAAACCAAGCTCGTAGGCCCGCTGCGCCGGCATCCGGTCTTCGCCGGTGAACAGCAGCTCCTTGGCGCCCTTCGGCCCCGTCACCCACGGAAATAGCATCGCAACCGCGCCCGAGCCGAACCGCACCTCCGGTTCCCCGAACAGCGTGCCCTCCGCCGCAATCGTAATATCGGCCGCCAGCGAAAGTTCGAGCGCGCCTGCGAGGCAATATCCATGCACCGCCGCGATTGTCGGCACGCGGGCATCCCACAGGCTCATGATGAAGTCGAACTGCAGTTCGAGCTGGGCCCGCCACGCATCGTGGCCTTTGAGTTCGCGATCCGCTGCCGCCTTGAGGTCGAATCCTGCCGAAAACGCCCGCCCGTTGCCCGAGACGATGATCACGCGGACAGCCTCGTCCGCGTTGAACCGCGCCATGGCCGCCAGCGTGTCGCGCATGAGGTCGTTGTTGAAGGCGTTGAGCTGGCGCGCGCGGTTGAAGCGCAAATGCGCGATGCCGTCCTGGATCTCGGTTTCGATCAGCGCGTCGCTCATGGGTCGCATCCTTGGCCTATCGCAAAGAACCAGAATGCCAGCCGAACAGCGCCATTGGCAATCACGACCGGTCAAGTCGTGCTGCCCTGGCAGAACGCTGCAACTCTTGTTGCGCGTTAGTGTAGCGTGCGCCCAACCGTCCGAAGCCCGGCCGCGCTCGCGAACCATAGCGAGCCGGATTTCACCAGCAGACCGGATCTGGAAAGTTGCTCGACCATCGGCATATGCAGCGGTGGCACGATCGTCAGAGGATGATCTGCGACCAGTTCGAGCATCGCTAAGGCGTTTGCATCTAACTCATACATAACTCAACTACCCCGCACACACGGCAGGAACGCGAATGCCTGAGCAGTAATGGAACTGGTGGTCAGCCGCTGCCGACCACCAGTTCATCCCCGCACAGGCAGTTCCAGGAACAGTTGGCCAATTTGCCCTCGCCCAACTGTCACGCAACTGCCGTCACATCGTCGTAAACGGTCCACACATCGGCGATCTATGCCTCAGGACCGCAAAACAATATTTACAAATTAATCAAAGCCCGTGCCTTGGGAAGTCCGGCATATCTGCGCCATGTGCATTACCGACATATTGCCTGCAGGTGTAACGTATTTGTCACGATTCGAGTGGGCAATGGGGTCATGAGGACGGTTCAGGCTGCGCGGTCGAGTTCTGCGAGTGTCGCGAACTCTGCCCATTTCGCGATCTTGTCGAGCGGCGGCGGCGGGCCATTGCGCAAAATCCGTTGTCCGTCGCGCGTCGCGGCAAACTTCAAGATGTCAGCGCTCAGGTCTCCGCCGGACGCCTCCACGATCGCCCCGGCCGACGTGTAGCCGGACCCGACCAGCAGTTGGGCATGTGTCCCGCGAAGCCACGGGATCGTGCACACCAGACGCGCCTGCATCTGCCAGTCTTCGATCGTCTGCGTGGTGATGTAGCGCGTGTTGATGCGCTCGGCGAGATCCGCTGCATCGGCTGCCAGCAGGTCCGCAACCGTCATGATGCCGTGTGGCATGAGCCGGGACGCCGTCCGGGGACCGATAGAGGGGGCCGCGACAATGTCATCCGTCATGGCCAGATAGAACCGCTTGGCCGCCGGATCCCCTTCCGAAGCCTCGTCCTCGAAGGGCTCGACGTCGCGCGCGCGATCCTCGCCTGGGGGCCGACGCGTATGGTCTCGATCGAAAGTCCGTTCACGATCCCCATCGTAAGATCCGCGCATTGAGCGGGTCGATGACGAAGACGCGTAGGACCGCGACGTGCGAGACGACCGCGATGAGCGCCGCCGCCGGCCGCGGGACAGGTTGCTCAATCGGGACCGCGATCGCGACCAGCCGCTGCCGCGAGTCCCGTTGCCGCTATTTGAATCCGTGTCATCATCTCCATTATCATCCCGTGTCCGCGACGACGCGCCCGTCCCACCTGATGATTGGGTGCGGCTGCCGGACGATGATGATGACGCCGCCGCCGCTGACGCCGATCGTGCACCGCCCTGCCGCGCAATCGAGGTTTCGAGCCGATCCAGGGCGGCCTCGATCAGCGCCAGCCGATGGTCATCTGTCGCGCCATCGCGATGCTGCGCCCGCCGCCCTGCGCCGAATTCCGACAGCCGTCCCTCAAGGGTCGCAAACGCCTCGCCGATGATGTCCTTGAGCGCGGCAATGTCGCGGCTCATGCCGTCAAGACGGAGCTGGGTTGCTTCACGATGGCGCGCGGTGTCGCGGGCCGACGCCTCTCGCGCCTGGGCAAGATCGGCGATCTGGCGTTCCAGATGGCGGGTGTCGCACGAGACTGATTCGCCTCGTCCGCCGTGCTGGTCGGATCTCTGGTGCATCCAATCGGTATTGACCGGGGCGGCGGCCCTTGGTGCAAACGATGCGGCCAACTCGTCCTCCCGGCCGACATCGACCCGAAGCTCGAACGGATCGTTGGACCGTGCCGCAGACCCATGACGCCGCGCAGGCGTGAGTGGCGATAGATGGTCGGTCCGCTCTGGCGAGCGTCCGTCGCTGTGGTGCAGCCCGCGCGCGCCAGACCGCTCGCCTTGGCGCTGCCGGCGCGTCTGGTCGCGGCCACGGGACGTCTGTGCAACGAATTGCGCGCTGGCCAGGTCGCGGCTCTCACGCACCAACGCGTCTGCCATGTCAGCGAGCGTCACCGTGCCGGCACCGCGGCGAAGGGCCCGTCCTTCGGCGCGCAGCAACAGGGCCAGGAGGTCATCGGAAAGCACGGGCGCGTGTCCCACGGAACGCATCGCCCCCGCTGCCAACATCCCCCGCGCCGCGGTGGCGGCGTCCGCCGGCTGAAGACCGGCAGCCACCAGCGCCTCGCATCCGTCCCGATGAGCCGCCATCGCGATGATGAAGTCGGCCACCTCCACCGTGGCCGAGCCGCGCGCTGACGCGCCTTGCTGGGCCATCCCGCAGCACGTCGCGATATCGTCGTCGGCCATCAACGCCCCGGCGCTGGCCTCGAAGGCGTCCGAAGAGGGCTGAGGGTGGGGGCTGGAATGGTGTCGCGCGGCCGGTTGCGCGCCGCAGCAAGGGCAGTTGGACATGTCGGACAAAGCTCTTTCAGGCTGGTCATTGAAAGATGACGCAAACCGGATTTCTCATCCGCGATACACGATTCTCACCGCCCGTGGCGCCGCCTCTCCACACCTGACGAGGGCCGTGTTCTGCGCTAAGCTGCATCTTCACGACGGCTTGGGAGGTGATTTCAGATGAGCGATGCAACGCTGGCGGACGACGACGCCATAACCACCCTCGAGGATCTCGAGGCACTCTACGGCGCTGCGGTGCCGCGCAGCCTGACCAAGGAGATTGATTACATCTCCGACCATTACCGTGCCTTCATCGAGGCTTCGCCCTTCATGATGATCGCCTCGATCGCGCCGGAAGGTCTTGATTGTTCGCCGCGCGGCGACCCGGCGGGCTTCGTGCGCGTCGTCGATCAGAAGACCGTCCTCATTCCCGATCGGCGCGGCAACAACCGCCTCGACACCTTGAAGAACATCATTCGCGACCCGCGCGTCTCGCTGCTGTTCCTGATCCCCGGCGTCGGCGAAACCCTGCGCATCAACGGCCGCGCACGCCTCACCACGGAGCCTGAACTGTGCGCTTCTTTCGAGATGCAGGGCAAGGCGCCGAAGTGCATCATCGAAGTGACCGCCGAGCGTGTCTATTTCCAGTGCCAGAAGGCATTGGCGCGCTCGAAATTGTGGGCGCAGGAAACGCAGATCGAACGCAGCAAGTTGCCGACGGCTGGCGAGATCATGGCAGCGCTCATGGAGGAGCCGTTCGACCATGCCGCTTATGATGCCGAATATCCCGAGCACATGAAGAAGACGATCTACTGAGGCCCGTCGCCCGCTGCGACTTCGCGGCATCAGGCCCGCCGCGTTCGCGCGGCATCAGAAATGTGAAATTGCGCACGAGCCGTAAAGATCGCCAGAGAGGGCTTCATCTGCCGTCATGGAGGACTTAGGGTCGACTGAAGAACAAATCGCAGGAATGAGGTGCGCATCATGGCAAGAATTGGCTTCGTCGGGCTCGGCAATATGGGGATCCATATGGCCGCCAATCTGGCCAAGGCCGGCCACAACGTGACCGGCTTCGATGTTGTGGCGGCAAGCGTCGATGCCGCCAAAGCCCGCGGCGTCACACCGGCAGCAAACGCCAATGACTGCGCCACGGGGGCCGACGTCGTCGTCACCATGCTGCCCGTCGGCCGCCATGTCATCGAGGTCTATTCCGGTGGCATCCTCGAGGCGGCGGAGAAGGGCACGCTGTTCATCGATTCATCTACCATCGACGTTGCAGCCGCCGCTGAGGCGCATCAGATGGCGGCCGATGCCGGCATGATGAGTGTCGACGCCCCCGTCTCCGGCGGTGTCGGCGGCGCCGAAGCAGGAAGCCTCACGTTCATGGTCGGTGGCACGGACGCGGCCGTCGAGCGCGCCCGTCCGGTCATCGAGGCGATGGGCCAGAAGCTCGTCCACTGCGGCGATGCCGGCGCCGGCCAGGCCGCCAAGATCTGCAACAACATGATCATGGCGATCTCCATGATCGGCGTTGCCGAGGGCCTCGTCCTCGCCGAGAAGCTCGGGCTTTCGCATCAGGCGCTTTATGATGTGGTTTCGACCTCTTCGGGCAGCTGCTGGTCGATGAACACCTACTGCCCCGTGCCGGGACCGGTGCCGACGTCGCCCGCCAACAATGACTTCAAGCCGGGCTTCATGACGAAGTTGATGGCCAAGGACCTGATGCTCTCCCAGGAAGCGGCCCTGAGCGCGGGCGCCTCGACGCCGATGGGCGCGGAGGCCACCCACCTGATGCGCCTCCACATGAGCCAGGGCGATGTGGCCGAGAAGGATTTCTCCTCGATCATCGAATTCATTCGCGGTCGCATGAGCTGATCAAGCTGCGCGACCCCTCCTGGCCCGCCGCTGTTACCTCCCTTGAGCGGCGGGCCAGATGCGCTCAGGCCACCGATCAACCGGAAAGACCGTGAGATGACGAAGATCGACTATTTCCTTTCGCTGAATTCGCCGTGGACCTATCTGGGCAGCGCCCGCTTCATCGAACTCGTCCGCCGCCACGGCGTCGATGTCGCGGTCAAGCCGGCGAACTTCGGTGAGGTTTTCGCGGTGAGTGGTGGCCTGCCGCTGCCCAAACGCTCCAAGCAGCGCCAAGCCTATCGCATGATGGAGCTGAAGCGCTGGCGCGACGAACTGGACATCCCGATCCTGCTCGAGCCGAAGCATTTCCCCTCCGACGAGCGCCCCGGTGTTCACGCCGTCATCGCCGCAGCCCTGGCCGGCGCCGACGCGCTGTCTCTTTCGTCTGAGATTGGCCGGGCCCTGTGGGAGCGCGATGAGCCGATCTCCGATGCGGGCGTGATTGCGGCGGCAGCGGATCGCGCCGGCGTTAATCTCGCCGAGATCCTTGCCGCCGCGCCGTCGGCGGAAGATCTCGATGCGGCTTGGAAAGCAAACACCGCCGAGGCCATCGAGAAGGGCGTTTTCGGCGCCCCGAGCTATCGCTTTGAGGATGGCGAGATCATGTGGGGCCAGGACCGTGTCCACTTCGTCGCCAAGAAGCTTGCCGCCCTGGCGGGTTGACGGCAGCCACATCGCGGCATGGCCCTGCCGTACTCCCCTCTCCACGCGGTCCGAAACGCTCCCACCTCGACGGCTTGCCGTCGGGGAGCGCCCGCGACCCGCGCCCTTGGCGCGCCCATGTGGAGGGCCCGGTCGCGCATGCGACCGGAATCGCCCGTGAACGAAATCACCTCGACGGCTTGCCGTCGGGGAGCGCCCGCGACCCGCGCCCTTGGCGCGCCCATGTGGAGGGCCCGGTCGCGCATGCGACCGGAATCGCCCGTGAACGAAATCACCTCGACGGCTTGCCGTCGGGGAGCGCCCGCGACCCGCGCCCTTGGCGCGCCCATGTGGAGGGCCCGGTCGCGCATGCGCCCGGAATCGCCCGTGAACTCAACTAAGCCGCGTCGACTTTGTCGCGCGCTGGGGCTTCGGCTTCCGGGGTCCATCGGTCCCAGGCGACGCCTTTGTCGACCATCCGCTTGGCCTGCCACTTGAGCAGAGGGAGCACACGGTTCGAGATCCAGATCTGGCGGCGCGTGCTCTCGGTATCGATGAACTGGGTCGGCGGCGGATTGTAGCGCCGCCACTTGAGGACCGCGCCGAGCGGCGGCTCGATCTCGTCCTGCATCTGGATCATGCGCGCATAAAGGTGCGCGGCTGGGGTCAAGAGACGCCCGAAACCGCCGCGCGGCTGGGAGGCGCCGACGATGTAGAGGTTCTTGACGTTGGCTGGGAACGCCCCGCCGTAGACCTGCACGACGTCGCCGTCGACCGGGATCAGGCCCTCGGGCAGGAATGGGAACTTGTAGTCGAAGCCGGTCGCCGCGACGACCATGTCGTATTCACCCTTGGTCCCGTCACGGAAGTGGACGGTCTTGCCCTCGAAGCGTTCGATCTGTTCGCGCGGCGTGACGAGGCCGAGGCGCAGGTAATTCAACAGGTCGGTGCCGTAGGTCGGGTGGCGGTCGAAGATCTTGTGGTCGGGCTTCTTGAGGCCATAGCGGCGGTAGTCCCCGATCGTCGCCCAAATGATCGCCCGGAGCGCGAGGCGCTGGGCAAAGATCGGCATCCACCAGATCGGCACGTCCGTCAGCGGCCGCCCGAACGCGGTCTTCGGGAAGAACCAGTAGCCGGAGCGCAGCGACAGATCACACGACCGTCCAACCCGCGCCGCCTCGCACGCCACATCGTGCGCCGAGTTGCCGGCGCCGATGACAAGCACGCGCTTGTCGGCAAGCTGATCGGGGCGGTGGTAATCCTTGGTGTGGATGTATTCGCCCTCGAACGTGCCGGGAATGTCGGGAAAGCGCTTGGCCCAGTGGTGGCCGTTGCACACGACCACGCCCTTGTAGGTGCGCGTCTCGCCATCCTCGAAATCGACCGTCCAGCTATCGTCCGCGTTGGGCGCGGTGTGCGAAACCGTCTTGTTGAATTCGATGCCCTCGCCGATGCCGCGGTCGCGCGCATAGGCTTCGAGATATTCGCGCATCTGTTTCGCGCTGGGAAAATCGGGATAATCGGCCGGCATGGGATAATCGGCGAATGCCGTTGTGCCCTTTGACGAGACGATGTGTGTCGTATCGAAAACGCCGCTGTACCAGTTACCGCCAATGCCCCCGTTGGCATCGACATGATCGTAGGGAGTGCCGGCCTGTTTCAGCGCATCGGCCATCGCCAGTCCGACCGGGCCCGCGCCGATGATTAGGAGCCTTTCACGGATCATAAGGCCATGTCTCCTGATACTAATTTACAATGTTCAAGCCGGGTTATGAGCAACTCCTATGCCACCGGCAATCCATAACGATAGAAAAGGCAAACGGATGAATTGATTATACGGGTCAGATAAAGTCCAAGACATGCGACTGGGGCGCACGGGGCGGATTGCCGCCAGCCGTTGGCCCGCTTTCCGCCGGGCGCGCCGAAAAACCCATCCAACAGTCACGGATTAAGGCTCTTAATAATGAATGCTGTCAACGCAGCATAATCAAAGCTGTCAACGCAGTGCGGTTGGCCTCAGTCCGGCGCGGTGAGCTGGAGCGCCTCGCCGTCCGGCAGCGGTGCCAGGAATTCCGCCACCATGTCCGGCGTCACGCCGGCAGCCGTCGGCGGGTTCCACTTGGGCGCCTTGTCCTTGTCGACCAGCAACGCCCGTACCCCCTCAATGAACTCCCCGTGCCGGAAGAGGCGTGTGACCAGCCGGTATTCGAGATTGAGCGATTCTTCGACGGACGACATGCCGCGCGCCTGGCGAACCGCGGCAAGCGTGAGTTTGAGCGCCAGCGGAGAGCGTTGGCGCGCCGTTTTGAGCGCCTTTTCATGCCACGCTTCCGTGCCCTCCCCCAACGCTTCCATGATCTCTTCAAGCGTCTCCAGGCCAAAGATCTGATCGACGCTGTCCTGACGCTCAGTCAGCACCGGAGGGGGCGGCGCGGCGGCAAAGCTCGCAATCGTCACCCCGACCGGGTCGCCATTCGGTGCGACCAGCGCCGCCACAAGGTCATCGCGCGCCGCCGATTGCACGGTGGTGTCGGCGAACTCCATCAGGATTGCATCGCCTGCGTTCATGCGCTCGCCGAGCAGCCCGAGATATTCCCCGAAATGCCCCGGCGTCTGCGCCAAAAGCCACATCCCCCCGACATCCGGCACCAGCCCGATCCCGGTCTCCGGCATCGCCAGCATCGCGCGCTCCGTGACGACCCGGTGGCTGGCGTGCGCCGAAAGCCCGATGCCACCGCCCATCACGATGCCGTCCATCACTGCGACATAAGGCTTGGGATAGCGCGCGATCATCTGGTTGAGATGATATTCGTCCCACCAGAAGCGGCTTGCGAACGCACCGCCATCATTGCGCTGTTCGTAAAGTGTCAGCACATCACCGCCGGCGCAAAGCGCGCGCTCCCCCGCGCCGTCGAGAATGACGAGCGCCACCTGATCATCATCCAGCCACGCTTCGAGCGCCGCCCGGATCTGGCCGATCTGCGGATAGGTGAGCGCATTGAGCGCCGCAGGGCGATTGAGCGTGATCCGCCCTGCCCGGCCCTCGCGCCGAATGATGATTTCGTCTGCTTCTGCGTTCATAGTTCTCACGTCTCGTGGGCTTGCGCGACGGCGTCAGCAAAGGCTGCCATCGAGTTGAACTGGAAATCGACTTGTGGACGCTCCCCGGGTCCATCGTCGCCCCGAACCCGTCCTGGTCGTGGCGCCGGTAGATCCAGCACGTAGCCAGCCCGTGCCGGGTGGCGGGGACGTGATCGTGGAACAGGCTTTCTGCGACATGGAGAATGCGGTGCTTCTCGATGCCCCGCTCGGCGAGCCGGGTGATCATGTAGTCGAAGTTGCGCGCATCCGGCTTGTAGGAACCGATGTCTTCTGCCGTATAGATCGCGTCGAATGCGACGCCGAGCCGCGCATTGGCGCCAGCAAAGCTCGCATTGTCGACGTTCGATAGGATGACCAGTTTGTAGTGCTGCTTGAGGCGTCCGAGCGCGGCGGCGCTGTCGCCAAATGCAGGCCAGTGCGGCACCGACCGTCCGTAGGTTTGGGCTGCCTCCCACGTCGGCGTCAGGCCCCACGCTTCGCCGATGCGCCGGTAGACGGTGGCGAGTAACTCGCTGTATTTCTTGGCCGGCGTCTGGCGCTGCTGTGTCGATTCATGAAACGCGTGGGCTTCGAGGATCTGATCGCGCGACGGGCGCGGGTCGATCTGATCGACGAGGGGGGCGAGGCCCGCCACCATGCCGCTTTCCCAGTCGATCAGCGTGCCGTAGCAATCGAAGGTGAGCGCGTCGAAGTCCTTCAGTCGGGCAAGTTCCATGGTCGCTGTTCGTTTCCTTGCCTAGCCGCGGTTGCCGCCGAGCACGCTGCGCGAGACGACGACACGCATGATCTCGTTTGTGCCCTCGAGGATCTGGTGGACGCGCAGGTCGCGCACGAGTTTTTCAAGGCCATAGTCCTTGAGATAGCCATACCCGCCGTGCGCCTGCAGCGCCTGATTGCAGATCTCGAAGCCAAGATCGGTCGCGTACCGCTTCGCCATCGCCGAATACCGCGTCGCATTCGGGTCGGCCCGGTCGAGCGCGTCGGCGGCCCGCCAGATCATCAGCCGCGCGGCTTCGAGGTCGGTTGCCATGTCGGCAACCCGGAACTGCATCGCCTGGAAGTCGGCAAGCTCCTTGCCAAACGCTTTGCGCTCGAAGATGTAATCGCGCGTCTTGTCGAGCGCCAGCCAGGCCGCACCGAGCGAGCATGCGCCAATGTTGATCCGTCCACCATCGAGCCCGCTCATCGCGAAGCGGAAGCCGCCGCCTTCCTCGCCGATCAGGTTGGCAGCCGGCACCTCGCAGTTTTCCATGATGACTTGCGCCGTCGGCTGCGCGTTCCAGCCCATCTTGCGCTCGTTCGCCCCGAAGCTCAGCCCCGGCGCATCCTTCTCGATCGCGAACGCGGAGATGCCGCGCGCGCCATCATCGCTGGTGCGCGCAAAGACGAAATAGAAATCCGACGTGCCCGCGCCCGAGATGAACTGCTTGACGCCGTTGAGGATGTATGTGTCGCCCCGCTTTTCCGCGCGCGTCGACAGCGCCGCCGCGTCCGATCCGCAGTGCGGTTCCGTCAGGCAGTAGCTCGACAGCCACTCCATGGTGGTGAGTTTTTCCATCCACCGTCGCGCGTTGGTCATCGGAGGCGTATTTCGACACCATCCACGCGACCATGTTGTGGATCGAGATGTAGGAGGCAATCGTCGGGCAGCCATAGGAGAGCGCCTCGAAGATGATCGCGCCGTCGAGCCGCTTGAGCCCCGACCCGCCGTGCTCTTCGGGCACGTAGATGGCGCCCATGCCGAGTTCCGCCGTCCGCCGGATCACGTCGACGGGGAAATGCGCACTCTCGTCCCATTCGATCGCGTGGGGGCCGATCTCCTCCTTCGCGAAGCCGAGGGCCATGTCCTGGATGGCGGATTGTTCTTCACTGAAGGCGAATTCCATCGGTCGTCTCGCTCTCGATCACGGGCAAAGTGGACAGGTAACAGGCAGCCGCCCGCCTCAGCTGTGCGCCCATTCCCAGTAAAGGGCACGGGCCTTCTCCGCGATTGGTCCGGGCTGCAGATCGCGCCCCTCGAACCGCGTGACGGGCTGGATCTTGGAATAGTTGCCGGACGAAAAGATCTCATCGGCCGCGACGAATTCCGCCACCGACATGGATTTCTCGACGACCTCGGTGCCGGCGGCTCTGAGCAGGGCAATCGTGCGCTGGCGCGTGATGCCATCGAGGAAACAGCCGGTCGGCACCGGCGTGAAGCAGACCCCGTCCTTGACCGCGAAGATGTTTGACGTCGCCGTCTCCGCGACGTTGCCGAGCATGTCCAGGATCAGCGCGTTGTCATAGCCGCGCTGGATCGCATCGCGGATCGCCCGCCCGTTGTTGGGGTAGAGACAGCCGGCCTTGGCATTCGTCGGCGCCGTCTCAAGCGTCGGCCGGCGGAACGGCGAGACGCACATCGAGAACCCCGCCTTGGCCTCCGGCATCGGCGTCACATACATGCACAGCAGCGCCTCAGTCGATTCCGGCAGCGGCGGCACCGACATGAAGCCGCCCTCCTCCGCCCAGTACATCGGCCTGAGATAGATCGCCTCCTTCGACGTGAACTTGGCGAGCCCCTCTTTCGCCTGCGCCAGCCACTCATCGACCGAGACGGTGGGCGCCAGGCCGAGCGCCTCGGCGGACCGGTTGACGCGGGCGAAATGGCGCTCCGCGTCCGGCATCACGCCTTCGAACGCGCGCGCCCCGTCAAACACCGAACTGCCGCACCAGAACGCATGGCTACGGGGTCCGAGAACACCGAAGTTCCCCTCCCGCCAGGTGCCGTTGTAGAATGTCCAGGTTTCCGACCAGTCGGCCATGTCACGCTCTTTGTCTTTGATTTCCTTCGTGCTGGGCTTATGGATCGACTGCGCCAGACCTGCTGTCAAGGCAGTCGGCCCACCTCGCAATTGCGGAACCATGAGGAGAGGTCCCAATGAATGCGCCGTTCGATCAGGCAGCCGCTGCCGCCCCTGTCGCCCAGAAATCGATCACCGAGCTGCGCCGCGAATTGGCCGCAGCGCTGCGCCTCGCCGAGAAGATGTCGTTTCATGAAGGCATCTGCAATCATTTCTCGCTGGCCGTTCCGGGTAAGGACGAACGTTATTTGATCAATCCCTACGGCATCTATTGGGGCGAGATGCGTCCCGACCAGCTCCTGCTGATCGATGGCGACGGCACCATCATTGAAGGCGAGGGGGAGGTCGAGGCGACGGCGCGTAATATCCATATCGCCGGCCATCGCGCGAACCCGCGCCACCAGTGCATCCTCCACGTCCATATGCCGTATGCGACCTCGATCACCATGGTCGAGGGCGGCCGCCTCGAGATGGCCCACCAGACCGCGACCCGCTTTTTCGGCCGCATGGCGCATCATGGTTTCGGCGGCGTCGCCCTCGATGCGGACGAAGGCGAGCGAATCGCCGAAGCCCAGAAGAAGAACCCGCGCGCCGATGTGTTTTTCCTCGACCACCACGGCGTCACCGTCGGCGGGCCAAGCACCGCCGTGGCGTTTGACGATCTCTATTATCTCGAGCGCGCCTGCCGCCAGCAGGTCATCGCGGAATCGAGCGGCAAGCCCCTGAAGATCATTCCCGACGCCTTGGTGCACGAGACCCACCGCCAGATCATGCAGCAGCTCGAATGGTCGGCCGACAAACACTTCACCGCCCTGATGCGCGCCAACGGACTTTGATGCCAAGCCGCAGTCCGGTCGCGCGCGGCGGGGACGATGGCGCGTCGCAAGGTTTGCGATATGCAAGTCGAACGCGCCACGCCCGCGCCGCCGCATCGCCGCACTGGCTTCCGCATTCCGGTTGCATTGCCATGCCGTGGCGCCGATTAGTTCAAGTCATTACGACCTAAGTTTACTGGCTTGCCAGCGCGTTGATCGCGATAGTACAAGGGCGGGACAAAACAAGCCGTTGAAACGGTATTTTCCTGGGAGGAGGGTTGAACGTGAGCGAGGCGCCGTCGTCTCGTCCGCTCGATGCGGATTCCGACACCATTCCAAAATTGCTGCTGCGCAATGCCAAACGCTTCGCGGATCGTCCGGCCTTTCGCCTGAAGGACCTCGGCATCTGGCAGACGCACACGTGGGCTGAAGTGCGCGACCAGGTCCGTGACTTCGCCATTGGCTTGCACGCGATCGGCGTCGAGCGCGGTGATACGATCGCAATCGTCGGCGACAACCTCCCGCGGCTGTACTGGACCTTCACCGCCGCCCAGAGCCTCGGCGCCGTGCCGGTGCCGGTCTACCAGGACTCGGTGGCCGACGAGATGGCCTATGTCCTCGATCACGCCGAGGTAAAGGTTGCCGTCGTCGAGAACCAGGAACAGGTCGACAAGCTCCTCAGCATCTCCGATGCGGTCAAGAGCCTGCGCCAAATGGTTTATTCCGACCCGCGCGGCCTCAAGAAGTACGACCACAGCGTCCTGCACGGTTTCACCGACATTCAAGAACTCGGCGCCGAGCAGCGCCGCGCGAACCCCAAGCTCGATGACTGGTGGCTTGGCGAGATCAATCAGGGCAAGGGCAGCGACACCTCCGTCATGCTCTATACATCCGGCACCACCGGCCGTCCCAAGGGCGTGATCCTGAGCGGCGATAACCTGATCCGCACGGCCGCCAACGCCAATCGCTTCGATAACCTGACCGAGAAAGACGAGATCATCGCCTACCTGCCCATGGCCTGGGTCGGCGATCACATCTTCTCCTATGCCCAGTGTTTCGAGGCGGGGTTCTGCGTTGCCTGCCCCGAAAGCCCCGCGACCGCGGCCCAGGATCGCCGCGAGATCGGCCCGACGTTCTTCTTCGCACCCCCGCGCCTGTTCGAGGCCCAGCTCACCGACATCATGGTGCGCATGCAGGACGCCGGCGCGACCAAGCGCTGGTTGTTCAACAACTTCCTCGAAGTCGCCAAGCGCTGCGGTGAGAAAATCCTCGAAGGCCGCCCGGTCTCGCTGTGGGATCGCATCCTCTACAACATTGGCGACGTGGTGGTGTACGGGCCGCTGCGCAATCGTCTCGGCTTCTCCCGCCTGCGCGTCGGCTACACCGCCGGCGAGGCGATCGGGCCTGAGATCTTCTCCTTCTACCGTTCGCTGGGCATCAACCTGAAGCAGCTTTACGGCCAGACCGAAGCCAGCGTCTACATCACCATGCAGCCGGACGGTGAAATCTATCCCGACACCGTCGGCAAGCCCGCGCCCGAAGTCGAGATCAAGATCGACGAAAGCGGCGAGGTGCTCTTCCGCTCCCCCGGCGTCTTCCAGTCCTATTACAAGAACGACGAAGGCACGGCTGCGACCAAGACGCCCGATGGCTGGGTCCACTCCGGCGATGCCGGCTTCTTCGACCATCGCGGCCATCTCGTCATCATCGACCGCGCCAAGGACGTCGGCAAGCTCAAGGACGGCTCGCTGTTCGCGCCCAAGTACATCGAGAACAAGATCAAGTTCTTCCCCGAAGTTGGCGAGGCCGTCGCCTTCGGCCAGGACCGTGACTTCGTCACGCTGATGGTCAATATCGATCTCAATTCGGTGGCAAGCTGGGCCGAGCGCAACAACGTGATCTATGCGAGCTATCAGGAACTCGCCGCCAACCCCCAGGTCTACGAAATGATCAAGGGCCGGGTGGAAGAGGTCAACGCGTCACTTGCCGAGGAGGAGCGCATGGCGCGCTCCCAGATCCATCGCTTCCTCGTCCTCCACAAAGAACTCGACGCCGACGACGGTGAGCTGACGCGCACCCAGAAGGTGCGCCGGTCAACCGTCGCTGAACGTTACGCCCCCTTGATCGAGGCGCTCTACGACGGCTCGACCGAGCGCCATGTCGTGACGGAAATGACATTCGAGGACGGTCGCAAGGGCACCATCGAAGGCAATGTTCGCATCGTCGATGTCGAACCGGTGACGCCGACCCACGCCGGCGTCAAGGAGGCTGCGGAATAATGACGGAAACGCTCACCGCGCCAGCACCCGGGCTGGCGGATGACCGCATCACCGACGAAGTGATCCTCAAGGTCGACGACATCTCCCTGTCGTTCGGCGGCGTCAAGGCCATCCAGAACGTCTCGTTCGACGTCAAGCGCGGCGAAGTGCGCGCCATCATCGGCCCCAACGGTGCGGGCAAGACCTCGATGCTCAACTGCATCAACGGCTTCTACCACCCCCAGGAAGGCACGATTACGTATCTCGGCACACCGCGCCGGGAAATGCGCCCCCACATCGCCGCCACCCAGGGCATCGCCCGCACCTTCCAGAACGTCGCCCTCTTCCGCGGCATGTCGACCCTCGACAACATCATGTCGGGACGCACGCTGAAGATGAAGACCAACCTGTTCTGGCAGATGTTGCGCACCGGCCCCGCCGAACGCGAAGAGATCGAGCACCGCGCCTTCGTCGAGCAGATCATCGATTTCCTCGAGATCCAGGAGATCCGCAAGACGCCCGTCGGCCGCCTGCCCTATGGCCTCCAGAAGCGCGTCGAACTCGGCCGCGCTCTCGCGATGGAACCAACGCTCCTCCTGCTCGACGAGCCGATGGCGGGGATGAACCTCGAAGAAAAGCGTGACATGAGCCGCTTCATCATCGACGCCAACGAGCAACTCGGCACCACCATCACCCTGATCGAACACGACATGGGCGTCGTCATGGATCTCTCCGACCGCGTCGTCGTCCTCGATCACGGCGAACTCATCGCTGACGGCACGCCGGATGAAGTCCAGTCGAACCAGGACGTCATCGACGCCTACCTCGGTGTTGCCCACGACTGATCGCCTGCCGCCGTCTCGCCCGTCCTTTTCTGCCTGCCAAGAAGCGCTGAAGCCGCGCCCGAGTGAAACACCCGATGGACATCCTCTACCAAGTTTTCGTCGACCCCTTCGTCCAGATGGCCCAGGCCCCCGACCTGCTTATCCAGGTCATCTGGGAAGGCTTTGTCTCAGGGATCCTCTACGCGCTCATCGCACTTGGCTTCGTCTTGATCTTCAAGGCGTCGGGCATCTTCAACTTCGCCCAGGGCATCATGGTCGTCTTCGGCGCCCTGACGCTTGTCGGCCTGCATGAACTCGGCGTGCCCGCCTGGCTCGGCCTGATCCTCGCGATCGGCATGATGTTCCTGCTCGCCCTCACCGTCGAACGCGTCGTCCTGCGCCCCCTCGTCAACCAGCCCGACATCATCCTGTTCATGGCGACGATCGGCCTCAACTCGTTCCTGATCGGCTTTGGTGAAACGATCTTCGGCGGCGAACCGAAGACCATGATCACCGAGGAATTGGGCCTGCCCACAGGCTCGACCGCCGTCGACATGTTCGGCGGCGTCGTCATCTTCCAGCACATCGACATCGCCGCCGCCGTGATCGCCGCCCTCATGGTTGCAGCACTCGCCATCTTCTTCAACAAATCGAAGATCGGCCGCGCCCTGCGCGCCGTCGCCGACGACCATCAGGCCGCCATGTCCGTCGGCATCACGCTACAGCAGATCTGGGTGATCGTGTGGTTTGCCGCCGGCATCGTCGCGCTCGTGACGGGTATCATGTGGGGCGCGCGCTCCGACGTCTCGTTTGCCCTCGAGATCGTGGCCCTGAAGGCGCTGCCCGTCCTCATCCTCGGCGGCTTCACCTCCATTCCCGGCGCCATCGTCGGCGGCCTCATCATCGGCATCTCCGAGAAGCTGGCCGAGTTCTACTGGGGCCCCCTCGTCGGCGGCTCGATCGAGAGCTGGGTGCCCTATTTCATCGCGCTGATCTTCTTGTGGTTCCGGCCCCAGGGTCTGTTCGGCGACAAGATCATCGAGCGAATATAGGGGCGCTGGCGTCATGGCACACAACATCTGCCTCATCACGTGCCCGCCGGCCGGCCGCTGGTTCGGTCGGGTCTCGCCACACCGCCGTGATTTCGAAAAGAACGCTACGACTTGGAGTGACGCCTGATGTTTTACCGCGAGGTCGGCGATCTCAAGACATCCTACCGTGAGGACCAGGCGGTCCTCACGATCACCCAGGAGCGCGTTTTCGTCTTCGCGCTGATCGCCTTCTTGTACCTGGTGGTGCCCTTCATCGCGGATGAATTCTGGCTCAACACCATCATCATTCCGACGCTCATTTTCGCGCTCGCAGCCCTCGGCCTCAACCTTCTTGTCGGCTACGCCGGCCTGATTTCCCTTGGTACCGGCGGCTTCATGGGGGTCGGCGCCTACGCCTGCTACAAGCTGACAAGCATCTTTCCGGATGTGAACATCGTCATTCACATTTTACTCTCCGGATTCTTTGCAGCCGGCATCGGCATCATCTTCGGGCTGCCCTCGCTGCGCATCAAGGGCTTCTACCTGGCCGTTGCAACCCTCGCCGCCCAGTTCTTCCTGGAGTGGGCGTTCGGGCGTGTCGCCTGGCTCTACAATTACAACGACTCCGGCGCCATCGATGCCGTCAATCGCTCGCTGTTCGGCATGCCGTTGACCGAACCCTATGGCGAGCCGTGGTTCCAGTACATCGTCACCCTGTCGATCGTCCTCTTCCTCACGATCATTGCCATCAATATCGTGCGCGGGCGCATCGGCCGGCAGTGGATGGCGATCCGCGACATGGACATCGCGGCAGAATTGATCGGCATCCGCCTGTTGCCAACCAAGCTGCTCGCTTTCGCGATCTCGTCCTATTACTGCGGCGTGGCGGGCGCGATGCTGGTGTTTCTCTCGCTGGGCTCGGCAGAGGTTGAATCGTTCGACATCCTCAACGCCTCCTTCCCCGTCCTCTTCATGGTTATCATCGGCGGTCTCGGCTCGATCATCGGCTCCTTCGTTGGCGCCGCCTTCATCACCGTCCTGCCGATCCTGATCACCACCGTACCGCGGTTTTTCGAAATCGACATCGATGCCGCGACCGTCGAGCACTTCCGCTTCATGATTGTCGGCGCACTGATCATCTTCTTTCTTATTGTCGAACCTGCCGGCCTTGCCCGGCTTTGGCAGATTACACGCGAGAAGCTCCGCCTCTGGCCCTTCCCGCACTAGACTTTCGACCGTTTGGAGACCGTGGAGCGTCTTGAAAGAGAAGAACGCGTTCAACAATTGGTCGCATGTGGCCTTTCCCTCCTCTCAATCGGGGGGTAGCCTATTATCCATCTGATCGCTCCGGTTGAAGCTTAAACGCCAACCGGAACGGTTTTCGAAGCGCTACGTGACAGCAAACAAGCAACTTGGAGGAAACAGCGCATGAAATTTCAGAAACTGTCGATGGGCCTCGCCCTCGGCGCCATGCTGACGACCGGCATTGCCGCCTCGTCGGCCGCCCAGGCTGAAGAGGGCCACTTCATTCCGGTCTTCAGCTACCGCACCGGCGCATTCGCCGGTTCGGGCATCCCTCAGGCCAACGGCTTCACCGACTACCTCACCATGATCAACGAACGCGACGGCGGCGTCGGTGGCGTCAAGATCGTCTTCGAGGAATGCGAGACGGGCTACAAGGCGCAGAAGGGCGTCGAGTGCTACGAGGCGACCAAGGGCCGTGGCGCGCTGGTCTACAACCCGTATTCGACCGGCATCACGCTGCAGCTCATTCCCAAGGCGCCGATCGACAAGATCCCCGTCTTCTCGATGGGCTATGGTCTTTCCGCCGCAGCCGTCGGCGAGAAGTTCCCCTGGATCTTCAATGCACCGGCCACCTACTGGAGCCAGGCGTCCGCGGTCATCAAGTACATCGACCAGGACCTCAAGGGCATCAAGGGCAAGAAGGTCGGCTTCATCTATCTCGATGCCGGTTACGGCCGCGAGCCGATCCCGCTGCTCGAGGCGCTGGCTGAAAAGATGGGCTTCGAGCTGATCAAGATCCCCGTCGGCGTCAAGGAAATGCAGAACCAGTCCTCGCACTGGCTGCAGGTGCGCAAGGAACGTCCCGACTACATGGTGATGTGGGGCTGGGGCGCGATGAACCCGACCGCGCTGAAGGAAGCCGCCAAGATCCGCTACGCGATGGACAAGTTCATCGGCGTGTGGTGGTCAGGCTCCGAAGGGGACGTCATCCCCGCCGGTGATGCAGCCAAGGACTTCAAGGCGATGACCTTCCACGGCGCCGGCACCGACTTCCCGGCGTTGCAGGACATCAAGAAGTACGTCATCGACACCGACAAGAGCGTCGGCAAGGGTGGCAACTGGGGTGAAGTCCTCTACAACCGTGCCGTCTTCAACGCGATGCTCGTCGTCGAAGCGATCCGCAATGCCCAGAAGATCACGGGCAAGAAATCGATCACCGGCGAAGACATGCGCAAGGGCATGGAAGCGCTCGACATCGACGACGCGCGCTTGAAGGAGCTCGGCTTCGAAGGCTTCGCCAAGCCGGTCAAGATCACGTGCAAGGACCACGCCGGCGCGCATCCGATGTTTGTCCAGCAGTGGGATGGCAAGACCTGGAAGAAGGTGTCTGACTGGCTCGAGCCGATGAAGGACGTCGTCCGCCCGATGCTCGAACAGTCCGCCGACGACTACGTCAAGGACAAGAAGGACTGGGAAACCCAGTCCTGCGCAGGCTGATCCTGCCACAGAAAGGCAAGGCCCGGCGCGTGCCGGGCCTTCGCCATGCCTGAAGGTCTGGCCGACTTTGGCCGGCAAGTTCCCCTCATCGCCGCAACCCGCCTGACGTAAGAGTTGCCGGCCCCCGCCAGCACGACCCGATCGCCTCAGATCGCATCAAATCACCCATGAGCAGGACCAGATTGGATGACCGTTGATACCGCGACCCGGCAGTCTGCCGCATCCGCCCCCGACACCCAGGAAACCATTCTCTCGGTCAGCAACATCGAGGTCATCTACGACAGCGTGATCCTGGTCCTCAAGGGCGTGTCGCTCGATGTGCCAAAGGGCTCGATCGTGGCGATCCTTGGCGCCAACGGGGCCGGCAAGACGACGACACTGAAGGCGATCTCCAATCTGCTGCGCGCCGAGCGCGGCGATGTCACCAAGGGCGAGATCCAATTCGAGGGCCAGCGGATCGACCGGCTGTCGGCCAATGAAATGGTCAAGCGCGGCTGCATCCAGGTGATGGAAGGCCGCCATTGCTTCGAACACCTGACGGTCGAAGAAAACCTCCTGACCGGCGCCTACACCCGCAAGGATGGCTCGCGCGCGATCAATGAGTCACTGGAGTTAGTGTACGAGTATTTCCCGCGCCTCAAGGAGCGCCGCCGCTCGCTGGCCGGCTACACATCAGGCGGCGAGCAACAAATGTGCGCCATCGGCCGCGCCTTGATGTCCCAGCCGAAAATGATCCTGCTCGACGAGCCGTCGATGGGCCTCGCCCCGCAGCTCGTTGAATTGATCTTCGAGATCGTCAAGAAGATCAACGAAGAGCAGGGCGTCTCCGTGCTGCTTGCGGAACAGAACACGACCGTCGCCCTGCGCTACGCCCAATATGGCTACATCCTCGAGAGTGGCCGCGTGGTGATGGATGGCGCGGCGAAAGACCTGCGCGAGAACGAGGACGTCAAGGAATTCTACCTTGGCCTCTCCGGCGGCGACCGGCAGAATTTCCGCGAAGTGAAGAGCTATAAGCGCCGCAAGCGCTGGCTCGGCTGATCCTCACAGCGAGCGAAGACAGCCGCGGCCTGACGGGCCGATGACCGGCGCGGGGTGAATGGAATGAAAGGCGCAGATATGACCAGCGCTGGTGACTATTACGACCACCTCGAAACCCGCGATCCAGAGCAACGCGAACTCGCGCTGTTCAATCTGCTGCCCGACTTTATCGAGCGCGTGAAGGAAAGCGCGCCGGCCTGGAACGCGCATCTCGAAGGCATCGAGCCGGACGATGTCACCTCGCGAGAGGCGCTGGCGCGCCTGCCGGTGATGCGCAAGTCCGACTTGAAGCATCTCCAGGCAACACGCCCCCCCCTCGGTGGGCTCTCCCTCAATGAGGACATGCCGGCCGGCCGCGTGTTCATGTCGCCCGGCCCGATCTTCGAGCCGGAAGGCCTCGCCGAGGACTGGTGGCGCTCCGCCCGCGCGCTCTATGCGGCAGGTTTCCGCAAGGGCGACCTCGTCCACAACACGTTTGCCTATCACCTCACTCCTGGCGGCTGGATCCTCGATGCTGGCGCTCGCGCGCTGGGCTGCACCGTGATCCCTGCCGGCCCCGGCAACACCGAACAGCAGCTCGAGGCCATCGCGCACCTGAAGCCGAATGCCTATGTCGGCGTGCCCGACTACCTGAAGATCCTGCTCGACAAGGCTGAGGCGGCCGGCCGCCCGGTCACCTCCTTCAAGCGCGCGCTGGTCTCCGGCGGCGCGCTGTTTCCCTCACTGCGCCAGGAATACCGCGAGCGCGGCATCCGCACCTATCAGGTCTATGCCACCGCCGATGCCGGCATCATCGCCTATGAAAGCCAGGCCCTCGAGGGCATGATCATCGACGAAGGCGTCATCGTCGAAATCGTCCGCCCCGGCACCGGTGATCCCGTCCCCGCCGGCGAGGTGGGTGAGGTCGTCGTCACGTCATTCAATCGCTACTACCCGATGATCCGGCTTGCGACCGGTGACCTCTCCGCCGTCCTCGAAGGCCAAAGCCCGTGCGGGCGCACGAATACGCGCATCAAGGGCTGGATGGGCCGGGCTGACCAGACGACCAAGGTCAAGGGCATGTTCGTCCACCCCGAGCAGGTCGCAGCGATCGCAGCCCGCCATCCCGAGTTGGCCCGCACCCGCCTCGTCGTCGGCCGCGAGGGGGAATCGGACGTGATGACGCTGCACGCCGAAACCGCCACGCCCGACCCGGGATTGGCCGAGCGCGTCGCACAAACCATGCAGGATCTCACCAAGTTGCGCGGGACGGTCGAGTTCGTCCCGCCCGACAGCCTGCCGAACGACGGCAAGGTCATCGCCGACGAACGCGACTATTCCACCTGAAGGATCTGCGAGACCTGAAGCGGAGGCCGGCCGCACCCTCCAGGCGAGGGGGCGACCGGCATCTCTGCGTTGCAGCGTTTCAGTGTTCCAGCGTTCCAGCGTTTAGCGTTATTTTTCCACTTTTTGGAGCTCCAGCAGCCATGCCCGAAACTGGCTCTGGCACCGTTCGCGGTGGAGCACCAGCAACGTCTCCTCGCGGCTCGGCTGTTCAGAGAGGACGCGCACGCGGATCTGGCGCGGGCTCTTTTTCGGCACCAGCAGCGCATACGTCGCGCCGGCATCAAGCTCCAGGTCATCCGGCCACGGGATCGTGTCGGCCTGGGCGGGGAACGTCGCGCGCACCTTGCGGCTCTGCTTGGTATCGATCAGCGTCACGCTCATCTCTTCGCCCTTGAGCGCACGGGCAAGCTTGATCGGGGCGCTCTTGACGAGGCACACATCCCCCGACGCGGTGACCGGCACCAGCCGCCAGGAGAACGGCACGGGCTTTGACAGGCTCGCCGGTATCGCACTGCGCATCGCGCCAACGCTGCTGTCCGAGGCGCCACCGGTGACGACATAGCGCTTCACCGCATCGAACACCCCGGAACCCGACTTGGAGCCCGCCGAAAGCGTGCCCGCGGTCCCATCGAACGGGCCGGACACCGTCCGCGTCGCACCGGACGGCAGCACGAAAACGGCCTGCTTGCCGGCCGGAATGGTCACTTTGGCGCTGCCTTCAAGAAGCTGGCCCGCCCGAATCCCTGGCGCGTTGGACTGCACGACGATGACGTCGGCCAAGGCCGGCCCCGCGCCCCACGCCAAAACGGTCGAGGCCACCAGTGCAACGCGGGCTGCAAGCTGCGCGGTTGCGCGCGTCGCTCGTCCCGAAAACAACCAGCCCATCGACAAACCTCCCAATTGATTGAGCCCGTCTACCGCTCAAAGAAAAGCCTAAACGCTGTCAACGCCCGCCTGACATCATCCCCGGCGCCAGGGCTAGATGGCAAATCTTATCATCCGGAGCATCACACCCCCGCCAACCCCGGCCGCCATCGCCCCGAGGCAGGCGCCGAACGGAATGATAAGGCCGAAAAAATGAAACAGCATCATGTCCGCCACAACGACCACGGCTGAAGCCAACGAAGCATAAAGACTGACCGCGACAATACCGTGGCGCATCCCGAACCAGACACCGAGAAACGCCAGTCCGCCAAGCAGCGACCACAGCGCGTTGCGCTCGACATGGCGGATGTCGCGCCCATCGACGAACTGGGCGGCGACTTGGGCATGGATCAGCATGCCGGAAATCTCGTCCTCCTCCCCCCGCCACGTTAGCATCGGCACCTGATGGCGGTCGATGTCGGGAAACTGGGCCCCAATGATCACGAACTTATCCTTGAAGCGCGACAGCAAGGCAGGCGCCAGCGCTGTCGGCTGGCCGCTGGGGCCGACCAGGAGGTGGGCTGGGATCGAGAAAAAGCGCTCGTTGCCATCATGCGGACTGAGCATCCATGCAATCCGCCTGTGACTGTCGACCGGCGGCACGGTGATGTCGGGGGAAACCAGGGCTGCGGCGAAACTTTTCGGAAAAGCAGGCTCGTCCGGCGCCGCGATGTAGCGCACGATCCGGTCCCCGCCGGTCAGCAGGTTGGCATAGCCGGCCCGCGCCCCGGAGCGGGCCAGAAACGAATTCTGATAGTCCCGCTGGGCCGGGTTGAGCGCAACCCGCCGGTCAGCGACGGCGACGATGACCCGGGTTTTGGAGCGCGCAATTTTGCCGATCAGCGCCTTGTCCTTGTCCGCCTCGGTCGGCTTCAGGAACAGGAAATCGAGCCCGACGGACTTGACGCCGGCTGTATCCAGCATCGTCACCAGTTCGCCCAGCAACCCACGGTCGATCGGGGAGCGGTAGGGATAGGGCTGCATCGTCTCGTCCGTGATCGTGACGAGTGCGACCTTGTCATGCTGCCGCTTCGGGCGATGGGAGAGGAGTGCGGTACGGAAATCGCCCGTCCAGTGCTCGAGCCAGAGCGCAAACGACACCTCGCTCGCGCGTGCAAGCAGCCAGCCGGTGCCGCCCGACCAACCCGCGATCAGCGCGAGCAGGACGACGATACGCACAAACTTCCCCAACTCCCCCATCAGGGCGTCTCCTGCCCGCAACCCTCATTCACCAGTCAGCTACAAGGCCCTCCCCCAGAGGGCTTTGTGCCGCCGCAAGAGTTACCTCAAACGATGCCCTCGTCCTTGAGTGCTTGAACGTCCGCACGATCCATGCCGAGCAGTTCGCCAAGCACGTCTTCCGTATGCTCCCCGAGTGCCGGCGGCGCATAGCGCTCTTCAGTCGGCGTCTTGGACATTCGGATCGGGCTGCGGATCAACGGAACCTGGGCATCGATCGCCTCGTGCGCCATCTCGATGCGCATCCCGCGCGCCATGACATGCTCGTTATGGAAGACCTGGTCGAGCGTATTGATCGGCCCGCAACTGACGGTGTTGGCCTCGAGTTCTTCCAGCCAGAACTGCGATGGCTTCTGGGCGATCACCTCGTTCAGGATGTCAACCAGGACCTCCCGGTTGGCGAGCCGGTCGGGATTGGTCTTGAAGCGCGGGTCCTGCGGCAACTCCTCGCGGCCGGCAATCTTGCAGAACCGCTCGAACTGGCCGTCGTTGGCGACCGCGAGCAGAATGCTGCCGTCGGAGGTGCGGAACACCTGATAGGGCACGATGTTGGGATGGGCGTTGCCAAGCCGCTTCGGGTTCTCGCCCGTCGCCAGATAGTTCATGCCCTGGATCGTGGAGAACGCGACCATGACGTCGAGCATGCCGATGTCGATGTGCTGGCCTTCCCCTGTCAGCGCCTGATGGCGCAGTGCAGCATTGATCGAGACGCCCGCATACATGCCCGCCATCAGGTCGGCGACCGGGATCGCGGACTTCATCGGCAATCCGTCCGGATCGCCCGTCACACTCATGAACCCGCTCATCCCCTGGATCAGCAGGTCGTAGCCGGGCCGCTTGGCATAGGGCCCGGTCTGCCCGAATCCGGTCACGGAGCAGTAGATCAAGCCGGGAAATTCCGGCGCGAGTTGTTCGTAGCCAAGCCCGTATTTCGACAGGTTGCCGGTCTTGAAGTTTTCAACAAGTACGTGGGACTTCGCGATCATCCGCTTGGCGAGTTCCTGGCCCTTGGGGCTGGCGATATCGAGCGTGATCGAGCGCTTGTTCCGGTTCGCCGCGCAGAAATAGGCGCTTTGGTCGGTGTCGCTGCCATCATCCTTCTTGATGAAGGGCGGCGCGAAATTGCGCGTATCATCGCCCGCACCGGGCCGCTCGATCTTGATCACGTCGGCGCCGAGGTCTGCGAGCATTTGCGTGCACGACGGCCCGGCAAGGATCCGTGTCAGATCGAAAACGCGAACACCATCCAATGGACCCGGCATGTTTTTCTCCTTAAGTAGTGGCGCATGCTCCTGAAGGGGCGCCTGACAGAGGGTCGCGGACGGTCTGCCGGTCAGCATCGGCGCCGGGTTTTCCGGACGCCGACGCGCCACCAGCGGGCCGCGCGCTATGATACGTGATGGTCATACCCCAAGGGTGGCGGCGACGGCACGGAAAATCACCGTTCATCGGCACCTGGATCACACCTGTGTGGTCGAGGAAGCGCGTTGAGGCCCCGTGCATCAAGAAAGTGCAAATCGCGACATATGTGAGATTCTCTTTGCCTTAATGACTTGCTAGTATTGCGAAACGACGTCTTCGCCCCGAATTCCGGACCCCGAGAGTTCCGACTATGAAACCACCATCGACCTTTCCAGCGCCGCCGAATGGCTCAGCACACCCGCGCGCGGTGACCGACGAAAAGATGGAGCAGGTCCGCCAGCTCCTCTTCGGCGAATTCGAGCAACAGACCGAAGGCAGGGTGAAGGAGCTTGAGGCCCGCGTGCGCGAACTGGAGGTTGGTCTCCATCGCCGCCTCGATGCCTTGCAGGCCCGTCTTGAAGCACTTTCCGGTGAGATCGACACCAACCAACGCACCGCTCATCACGAGATCGCAACCGGATTGACGGAACTGGCCGAGCGCGTGCGCCGGATCAGTTCGAGCTGACCGGCCGC
The DNA here is from genome assembly GCA_963696075.1 of uncultured Alphaproteobacteria bacterium. Lineage (GTDB taxonomy): Bacteria > Pseudomonadota > Alphaproteobacteria > Rhizobiales > Hyphomicrobiaceae > CAJQQK01. Next base: position 53,084 of record CAVOJD010000029.1, read on the forward strand.
CGGGAATTGCCGCTCATTATGGGAAACGGTGCGGCCGTTTTCCGGATGAGACCGGTTGAAGGAAGAGTGAGTGGGAGTTTGTCGAATTGAGCAGCAACGCCACATCCGGGGACGCACGCAAGGGCGTTGACCTGCTCAAGGAGCTTCTCTTCGACAACGAGGCTGAGGCGCTTGCCGGCCTCGACCAGCGCTTGAAATCCATCGAGGAGCAGAACGCGGCCGGCACCCGCGAGCGTCTCGACACCGCCCGCCGCATCGAACAGCTGTTCGAACGCGCCGGCACCGAGGACCGCTTCCGCTCCAGCGTCGCCGTCGTCCTCGACAAGGCCTTGCGTGACGCCGAGCTGCGCAACCATGATGAACTGTCTCACGCGCTGGCGCCCCTCGTCGTCAACACCATCAAGACCGAGTTGAAGAACTCTCAGGACGAGATGGTCGACATCCTCTATCCCCTGACAGGGCGCATGGTGCAGGCCTACGTCAAAAGCGCCATCAAGGACCTGACCGAGCAGATCAACAATCGCATCGACCACAATCCCGTCATGCTGCGCATGCGCTCCATGATGACCGGCAAGTCCGTTGCCGAACTCGCCATCGCCGAGAGCCAGCGCCTCGAGGTCGAGGAAGTTTTCCTGATCCGCCGCGGCAGCGGCGAACTCGCAGCCCGCTGGCCGGAAGCCGAGCGCACCAGCAACGCCGACATCCACATGAGCGGTGTCCTTGCCGCCATCAACGAGTTCGCTTCGACGGCCTTCGAACAGGACGGCGGCCACTTTCGCTCGTTCGAGTTCGAAAACATACAGGTCTTCCTGCGTGCCTCTCCCGCCTACATTCTGGCAGCCCGCTGCCAGGGCATTGCGCCGAGCGGCATCGAGGAAATCTTTGACGAGGAATTCCTCGCAACCCTCGAACGTATCGCCGCCGTCGAGCAGGCCGCAGCTAACGAAGATGCCGGCCCGGAAGGACAGGTCCGCGCCAGTGAGCTGGCACCGCTCGCTCAATCGGTCGGGAGCCGAACGACCGCAATTTATGAGGAAACCGCCAATTCCGGCATCGGCGGCGCTCTCCTGAAAGGTCTTCTGTTTCTGATCGCAGTGCCCCTGCTCGCGTGGTTTTTCTGGAGCCTTTATACCGACGCTGAAGAAATGCTCGTGCGCCGCTCCGCCGAGGCGGTCCTGGCGGATACAGCCGAACTCGCCGGTTATCCGACAACGCTCGAGGTCGGCTACCGCGGCAAGACCGTAACGCTCTCCGGCCTTGCACCGGATGCTGCAACTGAGCGCCGTGTCAACGAAGCGCTGCGCCAGGAGCTGCCCGACACCCGCATCGACACCAGGCTCGCCGTCATCCCGACAACCGACGTGGACCTGCGCCCCGTCGAGCAGCGCATGGCGACCCGCCTCGCATCGCTCCAGCGCGAGATGACCAGCGCCGCCACGCTGCGCGCCCTCGCGCGTGCCGAAACGCGCCTCGCCGAGACGCAAACCGCCCTCGAACGCCTGGACGCCGGCCCGGCCCCGGCCCTGAGACCCGCCGAAGTGGCCGCGACCCGCGAAGCCCTGACGAAGGTGCAGGCCGACGTTGAGACGTTGCGCGAAGCCGTCGCCGCCCCCGGCGACGGCCCCCTGGCCCTGCACCGCTTTGTTGAACCGCTCAACGTGACTTCGCAGCGGATCGCGGGGCTGTACCGCGGCCTTGCCGAGCCCGGCGCGCGCGCGCCCGCGCGCCCTGGCGCGAGCCCTGCACCCGATACCATTTCCGGTGCAGCCGACCAGCTTTCCTCCGAAGCCGAGCGCCTTGCAACAATGGTTGCGGCACTCTCGAAGGCGGTGCGCCTGATCCCGCCGCCGCTGCCGCCGCAACGCATCGTCGAGGCCCCGCAGGTGACACCAGAAGAACACCTGCGCCACTTCGCAACCCGCCAGGCGATCTTCTTTACCAGCGGCACCGAGTTCAGCGCGCCGCAGGCAACCAACGCGACGCTCGATGAAGCAGCACGTCTGATCAAGGCCGCCGGCAACGTGCTCGTGCGCGTCGTCGGCTATACCGACAGCCAGGGCGGCGCGCAGCAGAATTCCCCGCTCGCCGCCTCCCGCGCTGCCAAGGTCGCAGACGAACTGGTGGCCCGCGGCGTGGCCCGCGATCGCCTCGTCACGGTCGGCCGCATCAACGGCTATTTCGAGATTACGCCAAGCGTTGGCGAGAACAGCCTCAACCGACGTGTCGAATTCGAGGTCGGCTTCATGCGGGAAGGTCGCCAGACGCCATGATCGTACGCAAGCTGATGCTGCTTGGCGACATGGCGGTCGGCAAGACCTCGATCGCCAACCGCCTCGCCTTCGACCGCTTTGGTGAGAGCTATAAGTCAACCATCGGCACCGACATTTACGTCTACGACGTCGACCCGCCACCGGGCGGCAAGCCCTTCCAGTTCCTGATCTGGGATACGGACGGCAACTTCGAGGATGCGATGTTTCGCTCCCACTATATGCGCGGCGCCCACGCCGCCATCATCGTCGGCGACCTGACCCGCCGCGCCACGCTCGAGAGCCAGCTTCGCCTCGCCCGGAAATTCTCCGAGGCCCTTCCCGGCCGTTTTTTCTCAGCCGTCCTCAACAAGGACGATCTGACGGACCAGTTCCCGCCCGAAGACGATTGGCTGCCGGACGGGCTCCGTGAGCCCTATTTCCCGCTCCTGCGAACCAGCGCGAAATCAGGTCTCAACATTAAGCGAACCTTCGAGGAGGCGGCGCACACCATCGTGCGCCGTCATCTCTGAGCCGGGGGCGGAGGCGCGCTTGGCGGACCATGGCGAGGGTGACGACCACACGCTCGAAGCACTCGTGAGCGCGGGCCTCATCGCGCTCGTGCGCGCCGATGTCGGCCTCAGCGTCATCGACACGGCCGGCGCGGCGGCGAGGGGCATCGTGCCCGGCCGTCAGCTCTGCGACCAGATCCCCGCCTTGGTCGGCCTTGAGGACCAGCTCGAGAGTTTGAAAGCCTATCCCGGCCGCCGCATCGAGATGGCCAACGTCTCGCTCGTGGCGCGCGATGAAGTGCCGGCCCGTCAGGATATCTCCGTCATTTTCGATCATTCCGCCCGGCGCTTCATCACCGCCATCATGCCCTCGCTCGCCAACAACGCGCTGGCCATTGAACGCGAGCAGAGCCTGCGCCAGCGCTACCTCCTCGAAACGCAGATTGCCGACCAGACCCGCGCCGTCATGGCCGCCAACGAGGCGCTCCACCAGATCAACGCCGACCTTCTCGATTTCACCCGCATCGTCTCGCATGATCTGAAGGCGCCGATGCGCGCCATGCGCTATTTCGCCGACGACATCGAGCAGGCGATCGAGAACAGCGACACCGCCGGCCAGCTCGCAGCGATTGATGATCTGCGCTTCCAGACGACCCGTCTGTCCCGGCTGGTGTCGGACCTGCTCACGTACACCCGCCTTGACGACAAGTCCGAGGCGGAGGCCGAAGTCGACACCCGCCGCCTCATCGACACCGTCATCGCAACCCTGCCGCGTCCGGACGGCATCGCCGTGCGGGTGAAGGGCGACTGGCCCGTGCTCACGACGACGGCGCCGCTCCTGGATCTTGTGCTGCGCAATCTGATCGATAACGCCATCAAGCATCACGACCTCGACGTCGGCGTAATCGATGTCGTGAGCGATGTCGGTGAGGCGGAGATGCAACTTGTCGTCGCTGACGATGGCCCCGGCATTCCCGCCCGGCACCGATCATCCGTGCTGGCCCCGTTCGCCAAGCTATCGGGGGATCGCGATGCTGGCTCGGGCCTCGGCCTTGCCATGATCGACAAGATCCTCAAGGCCCGCGGTGGCGGAATTGAAATCGGCCCACGCCTCGACGGCCGACGCGGCGCACGTATCGTGGTTACCTGGCCGTTGACAATGCAATCCAAGTAGCATTTGCTTCGGGCTTGCTTTGTGATACTGGCCGCGTCTTGTTCCATTACTTCGGTCGAATCGAAGCCTACTCAACGCAAACCAGAGATCAGATAGTGTCACCGGCGACAGGCAATGGCGGCGATTTCATGGCGCGACGCAGCGAAGCGACGCACGCCAAAGCCGGCCTGCCGGACCTCAAGAATGTTCTGATCGTCGAAGACGAGGGCGTTGATGCGCGTCGCATGACGGCGGTTCTGCGCATTGTGCTTGGCCGTGATGTTGAATTGCGCCTGGCCTCCTCGCTCGACAGGGCCATCGACGAAGTCATTAAATTATGCCCCGACGTCATGTTTCTCGATGACTATCTGAAACCCAACGATTCCGCGCTACAGACCATTCCTCTCGTCCGCCGTGCCGGCTATGACGGGCCGATCATCGTCGTATCCGGCGAGGTCGATCGGCCACGGCGCATTGAACTGCGCAAGGCCGGCGCCCTCGAAATCATTCACAAAGATGACGTTGACAGCGTAAATGTCTCCGAAGCATTGATCCGCGCCTTCATCCCGCGCGATCCGTAACGCCGCCGGCGCGAAGATGTCGTAAGGCCGCCGCCAACGGTTACGGGCGTGGTCTGTCGGCGGAAGCTCAGACCAGCGGACAGGGAGATCGTTTGTCGATTCGACCAGATATGTCCGAAACGCACGGTCTGCGCGCCACGATCGCGCGCGCCATGGCCTCCGAAGGCGACAATCCCTCTCTGGCTGCCGGCCTGATGGTCAGTGCGCTCGCCTTGTTGAGCTTCCAGGACGCCATCATCAAGGTGACCAGCGATTGGCTGTCGATCTGGCAGTTCCAGACCGTTCGTTCGCTCATCAACATCTCGCTTCTGCTGGCAACGGCGGCCTTTATCGCCGGCTGGCGCCAACTCGCCCCGCGCCGCATTGGGGCGGTTATCCTGCGCAGCATCTTCCTTGTTGGCGCGATGCTCTGCTTCTTCTCCGGGGTGCCGTTCCTGAGCCTGGCTGAAATCGCAGCCGGCCTCTATCTGTTCCCCTTGATCGTCGCCCTCCTCTCCCGCTTCGTGCTCGGCGAGACGGTCGGCCCGGATCGCTTGGCTGCCGTCGCAGCCGGCTTCATCGGCTCGATGCTGATCCTCAAGCCCGCAACCGCCGATTTCCAGATGGTCGGCCTCCTCCCGATCGCCGCCGCCTTCTTCTATGCGTGCATGGTTCTGACGACCCGCAAACTGTGCCGCGGCGAATCCCCCCTCGCGCTCGCCAGCGGCGTCGCGATTGCGTTCCTGAGCGTCGGCTTGATCGGGCTCGCGATCTTTCCAGCGCCGTCGGCTGCCTCCGCCCAGAACCTTCAGTGGTCCTACCTGATGACGAGCTGGCATCCGCTGAGCCCCGTCTTGTTCGCAGCAATCGCGACCTGTTCGCTTCTGAACCTCGTCGCCAACATTCTGCTCGCCCGCGCCTATCAGACAGCCGAATCGAGCTGGCTCGCACCCTATGACTACTCCTACCTGGTCTTCGCGGCTGTCTGGGGCTACGTCCTGTGGGGCACGATCCCCGATCCCTTGACGCTGTGCGGCATGGCGCTGATTGCCGGCGCCGGTATTTTCGTCGCAACACGTGGGGCCGCCCCCGCCGAACAGACCGCGCCAAGCCCGCCCACAGGCCGCTGAGGCTGCCATCGCGGGCGTGTTGACAGGTCTGCATCCGCACACAACAGTGTCGATATTTCTCGACATGCCGCAGGTCAACGAGGGTCCGAAATGTCCAAGCCGCTCCCGCCCTCGACGCGCGAAAGCGCAAGTGTCTTTCACGCGCTGGCGCAGGAAACGCGCCTCGAAACATATCGGCTGCTGTTGCGCTACCAGCCCTTCGGCCTGGCTGCCGGCGACATCTCGCGCCTGCTCTCGGTGCCTCACAATACGCTCTCCACTCACCTTCAGGAATTGGAAGCCGCCGGTCTCATCCACTCCCGTCGCGAGGGCCGTTCGGTCATCTTTGCGGCCGTCCCCGCCCGTCTCGACGACATCATCACCAATCTGGCAGCCGTCAATCAGCCTTCCCGCCGGCGCCGCGCCCCGGTGCCGGCCCGCTCGTCATGGCCGCAAAAGCGGCCAACGGCGGGGGCGACCGGGCGCACCTATAAAGTGCTGGTGCTGTGCACGGGCAACGCCGCGCGCTCGCTGATGGCGGAAGCCATGATCCGTCGCGAGGGCGCCGGCCGCTTCGACGTCTATTCGGCCGGCAGCGCGCCCAGGAAGCAGGCCAACCCGCGCGCGCTCGCCCTGCTGCGTCGGCTTGGTTATGACACTGCCGGTCTGGCCCCGAAGCCTTGGACGAGGTTTGCCGGCCCGGACGCGCCAGAGATGGATTTCGTCATCACGCTGTGCGATCGCGCGGCCGGTGAGGCGTGCCCGGACTGGCCGGGCCACCCCCTGGCCGCCCATTGGGGGATCCCGCCTGTTGCCGAATTGAAAGCCTCGCGCGGCGAAACCGAGGCAGCCGTCAAGGAGACCTACCGCCGGCTGATGTATCGCGTGACGGCCTTCGTCAATCTGTCCGTCGAAGACTTGTCGCTTGATGAATTGCAGGCGCGCCTCAAATCCATCGGCCGCCTTGAAGGGGCAAGCGAATTGGCGATGTCGGAGGCATAACGCCCACCCGGCGAGGTGTCAGCGCATGCGCTTTAAGCCTTGCGGCGAGCGAACTGTTTCGTTATGTCGAGACTTGTCGACATGATAGTTTCGGCATAACGAATAGGTGGCGCGATGCCAGATCCAGTCTACCGCACGCTGTTCTTGTGTGCACACAACTCGGCCCGTTCCGTCATCGCCGAAGCCGTGCTGCGCAAGATCGCACCCGAGAGCTTTCAGGCATTCTCCGCCGGTTCCAGACCGGCCGCTGCCCCGATGCCGGCTGTCATCGAACGGATGCAGGCATTGGGCTATGATACCGAGGGGCTGCGATCGAAGTCGTGGAATGAGTTCACAGGCGCGGATGCGCCGCGGATGGATTTCGTGATCACCATGTGCGACAGCCTCGAGCAGGACGAGTGTCCGGACTTTGAGGGGCAGGTCGTCACCGCCGCCTGGCCGTTTCCGGACCCGGCCAAATTCACCGGCAGCGATACCGAGAAGGCCGCGATGATCAACGAACTGGTCGGCATGATCCGGCGGCGCCTTGAGATTTTTGTCAATCTGCCGTTCGACACGCTTGATCAAATGGCATTGCAGGCTCGCCTCGACGAAATAGGCCGGCAAACCGGCACTTGAGCGCAGACTTGAAACGGCGGGGAGAAGAGCAATGCGCGTTGGCATCAACGGAATGGGACGGATCGGCAGGCTGGCGTTGCGCGCGGCGCTTGGCGGCGTGTGGCGGGCGGATGATGATCCCCGCGCCGCCAACCGCCTTGAGATCGTCCACGTCAACGAACTGAGCGGCGGCAGCGCCGCGACGGCGCATCTCTTGGAGTTCGACAGCCTGCACGGGCGCTGGCGCGGCGACATCGCAGCCGACGGCGAGACAGCGATTTCGGTCGGCGGGCGCCGCATCACGTTTTCAGGCAAGGCCGACCCTGGCGCCATCGATTGGGGCGCGCTGGGCTGCGACATCGTCCTTGAATGCACCGGCGCCTTCCGCACGCCGGAAAAACTCCAGGTCTATTTCGACAAGGGCGTGAAGCGCGTCATCGTGGCAGCTCCCGTCAAGGACGAGCGCGCCCTCAATATCGTCGTCGGCGTCAACGACCACCTCTATGACCCCACCCGCCATACGCTTCTGACGGCGGCATCCTGCACCACCAACTGCCTCGCCCCCGTGGTCAAGGTCGTGCATGAGGCGATCGGCATCCGCCACGGCCAGATCACCACGATCCATGATCCGACGAATACCAACGTCGTCGTCGATGCGCCTCATAAGGACCTGCGCCGCGCGCGTTCCGCGATGCTCTCGTTGCAACCGACGACAACTGGCAGCGCGACGGCGATCGCGTTGATCTATCCCGAACTCAAAGGACGCCTCAACGGCCACGCGGTTCGCGCCCCCGTCCTCAACGCCTCGCTCACCGACTGCGTCTTCGAACTCGAGCGCGCGACGACGGAGGACGAAGTCAACGACCTCTTCGCTACGGCAGCCCGCGGTCCCCTTGCCGGCATCCTCGGGTATGAGACCCGCCCGCTGGTCTCGATCGACTATGCCAACGATACCCGCTCGGCCATCGTTGACGCGCCAAGCACGATGGTCACCGACGGCACGCTGCTGAAGGTCTATGCCTGGTATGACAATGAGATGGGCTATGCCTGCCGCATGGTCGATCTCGCCAACCAGGTGATCGCGGCCGAGGCCTGAGGACATGAGCGACGCCGTCCGCAACTATCTGATCGTGACTGCGTCCTACTGGGGCTTCACCCTGGTCGACGGCGCCTTGCGCATGCTCGTCCTGTTCCACTTCTTCAAGCTGGGGTTTTCGCCCTTCACGCTCGCCTTCCTGTTCCTGCTCTACGAGTTCGCCGGCATCGTCTCGAACCTCGTCGGCGGCTGGCTTGCGACCCGCTTCGGCATCCCGCGCATGCTGGCCCTGGGCCAGATCCTCCAGATCGCCGGCCTGGTCATGCTTTCCGCCCTCGATCCCGCTTGGACGGCTGCGCTCTCCGTTGCCTACGTGGTCGCAGCCCAGGGTATTGCCGGCGTCGCCAAGGATCTCACCAAGACCGCCTCCAAGTCCGCCATCAAGGCGGTCTCGACCGACGGCTCAAGGGAACTTTTCAATCTCGTCGCCTGGTTCACCGGCTCGAAGAACGCGATGAAGGGCGTCGGCTTCTTCCTCGGCGGCCTGTTGCTGGAGACCGTAGGCTTCCGGATGGCGCTGTGGCTGATGGCAGGCCTGATCGCCATAATCCTGGTCGCCGGCCTCCTCCTCCTGCCGCGTGAGCTGGGTAAGGCCAAGGGCTCCAGGACGGTGCGCGAACTCTTCGCCAAGTCGCGCGGTGTCAACCTGCTGGCGGCTGCCCGCGTCTTCCTGTTCGGCGCCCGCGATGTCTGGTTCGTCGTCGGCCTGCCGGTGTTCCTCTACGCCTACGGCTGGAACTTCCTGAGCGTCGGCGCCTTCCTCGCGTTCTGGACGATCGCCTATGGCGTCATCCAGGCGGCAGCGCCCCGCTTCGTCTCCCGCTCCGATGATGGCCTGACCCGCGAGGTGCCCTCGGCCCGCCTCTGGTCATTCGCCCTGATGACCATTCCGCTGATCCTCGCTGGCGTCCTCAACACCCCGGGCGTGCCACATCCCGACTGGATCATCGTTGCCGGCCTGACGCTGTTCGGCTTCGCCTTCGCGGTCAATTCCTCCCTCCACTCCTACCTGATCCTCGCCTACGCAGGCTCAGAGAAAGCCGCCGAGGACGTCGGCTTCTATTACGCAGCCAACGCCGCCGGCCGCCTTATCGGCATTCTGTTGTCCGGTCTGCTCTATCAGGTCGGCGGCATGACCGGCTGCCTGTTGGGCTCCGCGATCATGCTGGGGCTATGCTGGGCGATCACGCTGACGCTGCCGTCCCGGCTCGATGAGTCGGTGATTTCCGGCGAAGCCGCCCGTCTATAGCTACAAAGATGGTGGGGGTTCGGGGGCTCTGCCCCCGAGCGGGTCAAAGGGCGGCAGCCCTTTTTGCGCAGCAAATCACTTGAGGCGTCTCGAAGTGCGCTGCACACTCATTGCTTCCACCAGGAGAGGCTTCCATGTTCGACAATATCCTCGTCACCGGCGGTGCAGGCCGTCTTGGCCGCCATGTCTGCAACCGTATTGCCGCGAAGCGCCATGTCACCAGCCTGGACCGACACATCGCCGCGGAGGATGACCTGCTCGCCACCACCAAGCAGGTGGTCGGCGACATCACCGATTATCAGGCGCTGCGTCAGCAGTTCGAAGGCCACGACGCGATTTGCCACCTCGCCGCCATCCCCAACCCAAGGACCGCGCCCGCCGACGTCACCTTCAATACGAACGTCAACGGCGCCTACGCCGTGATGCAGGCGGCCGAGGATGCCGGCGTCAAGCGGATCGTGGTGGCCTCCTCCGACAGCGTCTTCGGCCTCTCCTACAATCCACCCGACTGGCCGCCACAATATCTGCCCGTCGACGAGGACCACCCCGTCCGCCCGACCGAGTTCTATTCGCTGAGCAAATACGTCACCGAGACCATCGCCCAGAGCTTCGCCGCCCGCGGCAAGCTCGAGGTGATGGTGATCCGCCCGGTCCACATCGTCTTCCCGCCCGAATACCCCGAACTCGAAGGCCGCGGCGCCGATGTCGAGAATTATCATTTCTGGACGTTCGTCGCGCCCGAGGACGTCGCCCAGGCTTTCGACCTTGCGCTCGATGCCGGCTACCAGGGCTATGAAGTCTTCACGATTTCCGGTGGCGAAGGTCTCAACCAGCGCCCGACCCTTGAGCTTGCCCGCGAGCGCTGGGGCGATATCGAGATCCGCCGCCCCGATGTCTTCAAGAATAACCCCTACGCCTCCGTCATCGACATCACCCGCGCCCGCACGCGTCTTGGCTACGCGCCCGAGATCACCTGGCGCGATATGATCAAGACCACATCATGAGTGGAGAGAACACCATGAACGACAGCCGTGTTGCCATCGTCACGGGAGCCGGTTCAGGCATCGGTGCCGCAACCGCCATCGAGTTGGCGCGCCGCGGCGATCGCCTCGTCCTTGCGGACCGCGACCCGGCCGGCCTCGAGGCAACGGCCGCCGCCATCCGCGACGTCGGCACCGAGCCGCGCCTCATCGAGGTTGACGTCACCGACCGCGCCGCGGCCGAAAAAGCCGCGACCGCAGTCGCAGCCGACTGGGGACGCATCGACGTGTTGGCCACCTGCGCCGGTGTCGGCACCCGTGGCGGCGGCACCGTCCTGACACTTGATGAGACGGAATGGCAGCGCATCTTCGCCATCAACGTCATGGGCACCGTCAACTGGATGAAGGCCGTCCTGCCCGCGATGGTCGACCAGGGCAAAGGTGCGATCGTCACCGTCGCCTCGCAGTTGGCCTACAACTCAGGCGGCGGCACGGCGGCCTATATCGCAAGCAAGGGCGCGATCGTATCGCTGACGAAAACGAGTGCGGTTGATTTCGCGAAGGATGGCGTCCGCATCAATGCCGTCGCACCGGCCGTGATCGACACGCCGATGTCGCGCACCTCGCGCGAGACCTCGCCGGACCCCGCCGCCATGCAGGCCTGGCGCCTCTCGCGTCACCCGGTCGGGCGCGTCGGCACGGCCGAGGAGGCGGCAAGCGCGATCTGTTATCTCGCAAGCGATGAGGCGAGCTTCATCACCGGCACGATCCTGGCGGTCGATGGCGGCTGGACATCGGCGTGAGCAACGCCGGCACCGGCCAGTGCGCTCGAAAGCGTACAGGGCTGCGTGCAGGGGCGGGGTTCAGGGATGAGTATTCCCGGCCAATCAGTACGTCGCCGTGAGTCCGCTTCCTGTCCCACTCGCGCGCACTGTTTTGACGGCGGCGCGAAGATCGCCGAGGTACTCATCGATCACCGGCACATGCAGCATCGACATCATCCGGTGCAGGGCTTTTGGACGTTGCACCAAACCCGCAACCCATCCATTCCCCTGCAACGCATCTGCAACCGCGAAAATGTCGACCGTCTCGTCGGTCGCCTCGACTGCGACAATCGACAACAGCGGATCACCGACGACGCCGAGCCCGTCGATCGCGCCAATACCGTCGCGATAGCGCCGGATGCCGTCGAGCAGATCCTTCGCGATGCGTTGATATCCCTCCCGGCCGAGATGCTGGAACAGGGCCCACGACCCCGCGATCGCGCCGCCCGCGCGCGTTCCAACGATCGTATTCGTCTGGAAGCGGCCATTCGGCCAGCCATCGAAGTCGAACCCGTGGTGGCGGGCGTGATCTTCGCGGGCGTAAAAGATGGTCGAGATCGGTTTCGGCGCCCATCCGAACTTGTGGAGGTCGGCTGACAGCGAGGTCACGCCCGCCACCGCGAGATCGAAGGGCGGAATGTCGAAGCCCGCGTCCTTGGCGAAGGGCGCCAGATAGCCGCCGACACAGGCATCGACGTGCAGCCACACATCGCGTGCCGCGGCTGCCACCCCAAGGGCCTCGATGTCGTCGAACACGCCATAGGGGAAACATGGCGCCGAGCCGACCATCATGATGGTGTCGCGATCGACCGCCGCCGCCATTGCGCCGACGTCTGCCCGGTAATCAGGCCCCGTATCGATGCGCCGCACTTCGAGGTCCATCAGCCTTGCCGCCTTGTCGAACGCGGGATGGCCCGAATAGGCCATGACGATGTTGCCCCGGTGCGTCGGGTCGCCCCGTTTGGCCCGGCTGAAGTCGCGCGCGGTCTGGACCGCCTGAATGATGCTCTCGCTGCCGCCCGTCGACACGAACCCGGCCGCCCCCGCCGGCGCATGGAACAAGTCGAGCGCCATCTGGACAATCTCGTCTTCCATACGCTTGAGGCTCGGGAAGGCGCGGTTCTTCCCGAGCGCGTTCTCGGCAAAGAAGATGTTGAAGGCATCCTGCGCGATCGCGCTGGCCTGATCCGTGCCCTTGAAGACGAACAGCGGGACCCGCCCCTCGGCCCACCCGGCATCGCCCCGGCGCATCGCGCGAAGATCATCAAGAACGTCGTCGGACGGACGCCCTGTCTCGGGAAATTTCATGCTGCCACCCACTGTTCGAACGTTGGCCAAGGACCGCTCGAGCGTAGTCCACTCGCTGGGCCATGCAACTTCTTCTCTCAGACGGGGTGCTGCAACTTATCGTGCGGCAAACATCCGCGCACAAGTCTTGCCGCGTTGTTGACTGTTTGGGTGCGTGCGAGTGGACATTGCTCATGCTTTGGGTGAAGTTGGAGATAACCACCTCAACAATTGCGCACCAAATGAAACTCCGTACTCGATTCAGCCTCGTCCTTGCTCTCGTTTTCCTCCTTTCGCTCGTGCTCGCGGGCGCCGTTTCCTATTTCATGCTCCACCGTCAGGCCCGCGAGGTGGTTGAAAGCCGCGTCGAACTCCTCATGAGCACGGCCCGCGCCATCCGCGGCTATACCGTCAGTGAAGTGCGCCCCAACCTCGCCAAGACATCGATCGACGACATGTTCAAGCCGCAGTCGGTGCCCGCGTATGCCGCCATCGCGACGTTGGATCGCCTGTCTGAGGAGTATACGGAGTATTCTTACCGCGAAGCCGCCCTCAATCCCACCAACCCCAAGGACAAGGCGGCCGATTGGGAGGCCGAACTGATCCGCCGCTTTCAGGCCGAGCCCGACCTCAAGCGCATCGTCGGCGAACGCCCGGGCAAGTCCGGCCCGGTCATGTATGTTGCAAGCCCGATCCGCATTACCGACCAGGCCTGCCTCGCCTGCCATAGCGATCCCGATATTGCACCGCCCTCGCTGCTCAAGAAGTACGGCGCCCAGAATGGCTTCGGCTGGAAGATGGGCGAGGTCGTCGCAGCCCAGATCGGCGCCGTCCCGGCCGCCGTTCCGATCACCCGCGCCAATCAGGCCGTCCTTCTCTTTGTCGGCCTGCTCGCTGGCGTCTTCTTCCTCGTCTTCCTGGTCCTGAACTGGATGCTCTCGCGTCTGATCGTCAATCCGATCACGCGCATGGCCAATGACGCCGACAAGGTCTCGACTGGCAATTTCGACGTCGATGAATTCCCCGAAGGCGAGGACAGCGAGGTTGGCCGCCTCGGGCTGTCGTTCAATCGCATGCGCCGCTCGCTTGAGCAGGCGATGCGCATGATCGACCGTTAGCCGAAGGCGAATGTCGAACCCGGGCGGCGGCGCGTTTGTTTAATCTCAAGGCCAAAATTGTCGCGCCATCGCGGCCACGTATGCCATAATAATTCCGCAATTGCGCGAAGCAGCGTTTCGCGCCGTAACGGGATGGAAGACCATGAACGCGACCCGCAGCGGCCGCACCATTATCGGCAGTGTCGTCTTTATGGACATCGTCGCCTACACAAAGGCGTCCGATGGCCGCCAGGTCGCCATGAAGACCGCGCTCAACAAGGCGATCACCGAGGCGCTCGACGGTATGAAGGAGGATGAGCGCATCATCCTCGACACCGGCGATGGCTGCGCGATCTGCTTTCTGGGTGACCCGGAAGACGCGATGTATGTCGCCGGCGCCATCCGCCTCGAGACGACCGGTTTCACCGACGCCGCCGCCCAGACGCTGCGCATCGGCATCAACCTTGGCCCTCTGCGCATCATTGCCGATCTCTCCGGCCGCCCCAACGTCGTCGGCGACGGCATCAACGTCGCCCAACGTGTCATGAGCTTCGCCGGTGAAGGCGAAATCCTCGTCTCGCGGTCCTACTACGAGGTCGTCTCCTGCCTCAGCGACGACAACAAGCGCATGTTCCAGCAACTCGGCGTCTTGCGCGACAAGCATGTCCGGGAACATCAGGTCTATGCCTTGAACCTTCAAGGCGCCGAAAGCCAGCCGGCCATGACCGAACTGGCGAGCGACCCGGCCAGCCGGTTTTCTGCATTCGAATTTGAGCGCCTGAGTTCTGCCTCCACCCGTCTCGCGGAACTGATCGGCCCGCTCGCCTCCGTCATCTCCGCCCGCGCACTTGCCGCCTCGCCGAATTTTGACGCCGCCATCCAGCAAATGGCCGCCGCCATCGTCGACGAGGGCGATCGCGCAGCCTTTATCCAGATCGCGAATGCGCCGTTTGTCGAAACTCCGAATATCATCGCAGCCCGCATCAAGCCGGCCGACGCGATGGCCGAGCGCCAGGCAGCAAGCGCCGAGCCGTCGTCGAGCATGCTCGAGCCGGCCGCAATCGCTGAAATCGAGCGCCACTTCACGGATCACATGGGGCCACTCGCCCCCATCCTGATCCAGAAGCACAAGCGCGGCGCCGCCACCTTCGATGAACTGTGCATGCGTCTCGCCGACCTGATCGAGAAGCCTGCCGCCCGCGAACGGTTCCTCAAGGCCGTCCGGGGCTCGCCCGCGGCGCAATGAGCCGAACCGACAAGCCCAAGGAAATAGAAAATGCCGACCAGCCTCGCCCCGCCCCCCGTCACCGCCGTCGCGGCGCGCTGGATCGGCCTCGCGCTCATCGCGTTGTGCATGGCAGCCCCTCCCGCAGCCGCCGATGCCGATTTCCTCAACCAGCGCTGGTACCTCAACCCGGAGGCGTCTTACCTCACCGTCCAGTCGGTCAAGAAGAACACGATCCTCGAGACGCATCGCTTCACGAATTTCGCCGGCAGCATCGCCCCCGACGGCAAGGCCGAGATCAAGATCGACCTCGCCTCGATCGAAACCGGCGTCGACATTCGAAACGTGCGCATGCGCTTCCTCTTGTTCCAGACCTACAACTTCCCCGCCGCCCGCATCACCGCCGAGATCCCGCCCGATGAGATGCGCCAGCTCGAGACCAAGAAGCGCATCGTCTACCCGCTCACCTTCACGCTCGACCTTCACGGCATGACCAAGTCGTTTACCGCCGACGCCATCATCTCGCGCAGCTACGACAATGCTGTCTCCGTCACGACGACCGCGCCGGTCATCGTCAATGCAGCCGATTTCGGCATGAGCGAAGGCGTCGTCAAGCTGGCCGAAGCGGTCGGCAACATCGCGATCACACCGGCAGCGTTCGTCAGTTTCAACATCCTGTTCGAGGGCGAGCGCTTCAATCCCGAGGTCCGCACCGTTGTCGCCAAGGCGGCAACCGCGGCCGAAGCGAGGAAATCGGCTTCAATCGACGAGGCCGGATGCCAATCCGAACTCGAAGGCCTGTCGGAAAGCCGCGCGATCTACTTTGGCTCCGGCAGCGCCCGCCTGACGCAGCAGAGCACGCCCGTCCTCACGACCCTCGTCGACCTTCTCAAGCGCTGCTCCAGCGTGGTCGTCGAGGCCGGCGGCCATACCGACAACGTCGGCAGCTCCGCCTATAATCTCAGCCTTTCCAAAGACCGGGCCGCTGCCGTCGTGGCCTACCTCGTCGACCAGGGCATTCCCGCCGACCAGCTCCGCGCCGAGGGGTATGGCGACGCCCAGCCCGTCGTCTCGAACACCACGCGCCGCAATCGCGCCCGCAACCGGCGGATCGATTTCCGTGTCGTCGGCGAGCGCACAGCGACGGCGGATACGGCCAAGCGCTGACGAGCGACCGGTCGCCGGGCAGCATGGGAGGGCAGGGGCATGCATGTTGCGATCTGCGGCGGCGGCGTCATCGGCGCCGCCCTGGCTTATGAACTCACCAACCGCGGCGCCCGCGTCACCCTGATCGAGCGCTGGCGCATCGCGGGTGCCGCCTCCGGCAAGTCGGGCGGCTTCCTCGCGCGCGACTGGTGCGACACCACCCCCCTGCAATCGCTCGCTGAAGTAAGCTTCGACGAACACCAGGGATGGGCCGACCGGCTCGGTAATCCTTACGGGTATCGCCGGGTGGAGACATTTTCCGCCGCCATGAGTGCGCGCCGCCAACTCCCCGCACGCGGTCGCCAGGACATGGCGCGATGGCTGGCCGAGGGGGCTGTCAATCGGGCGCGCTTGGGCACGGCTGCGACCACCGCCCAACTCGACCCCGCGCGCTTCACCACGACACTGGCTGAGGCTGCTGCCGCCGGCGGCGCTGAAATCATCATCGACGCTGTCACGGGGATCGGCCGTGATGCAACCGGCGAGACGGCAACCACCGTTGAGCGCGCGGGCGGTGCCGCCATCGCCGCCGACGCCGTGGTGCTTGCGCTCGGGCCCTGGTCGTTGATCGCGGCGACCTGGCTGCCCTTGCCCCCGGTCTACGGCTTGAAGGGACACAGTATCATCCTGCGGCCCAAACAGCCCCTGCCACCCGAGACGATTTTTGCCGAATTCGAGGATCGTGATGGCGACGTCCTGACGCCGGAGATTGTGCCCCGCGCGGACGGAACGCTTTATGTCTGTGGCCTCGCAGGCGCCGATGCCATGCCCGTCGATCCGGCCGCCGTCGGCCCCGAAGCGGGCGGCGCGGAAAAGCTGCTCGATGTGACGCGGACCCTCATTCCAGGTCTCGAGGATGCCGACCTGATTGCAAGCCAGGCCTGCTATCGCCCGATTACGGCCGACGGCCTGCCGCTGATCGGCCCGGTGCCGGGGCTTCGCAACGCCTACGTTGCAACGGGCCATTCGGTATGGGGGATGTTGAACGCACCGGGCACCGCCGTCGCGCTCTCAGACCTCCTGCTGACCGGCGAAAGCCCGCGCATCGATCTTCTGCCCTTTGCACCGGATCGCCTCGCCCCCCTCGACCCCGCCGATCTCGAGATGCGCTGAGGCAAACGGCTGAGCCGGCGTGAGCCGGCGTTATTCCTCGCGCATCGCCCGCTGGAACTGGTCAAGCAGTGGTTTGACGAGATAGTTGAGGACGGTGCGCTCCTCCGTCTGGATGAACACGTCCGACGGCATGCCCGGCACCAGATCGCGCCCTTTCAGCCGCGCCAGTTCACCCGCATCGAACGTGATCTGCACTGCGTAATAATGGGCATTCTGGCGCTCATCCGCCATCAGGTCGGCGGAGACATTGGTCACGCGCCCGTTGAGCTGCGGCGTCGAGCGCTGGCTGAAACCCGACAGCGTAATCGACACCGGCTGCTCGCGCGCGACCTGATCGATGTCGGCGGGATCGACGCGGGCTTCGACCACCAGCTTGGCATCGCTCGGCACGATGTGCAGCAGCTCCTGGCCGGGCTTGACGACGCCGCCCACCGTGTGGACCTGCAGCGCGTGCACCCGCCCCGCGATGGGTGCCCTGACATCGAGGCGCTTGGCGTTGGTGCCCATGCGCTTCAGTTCGGACGTGAGCCGTCCCACTTCGCCTTCGAGTTCGGCGTATTCGCGCTTCATCTTGGCGAGGTGGCTGCGCGGCACCAGGCGCTTCACCGCGAGTTTTTCCAGGTCGTCGAGTTCCGCGCGCAGCAAGGCGAGCTGGGATTCGCGCGCGGTATGCTGGGACTGAAGGCCGCGGATGCTGTCGTTGGCCTGACCGGCATCGAGGCGCAACAGAACCTGGCCCTGCTCGACCGTCTGGCCTTCCTTGATTTTGATCTCCCGGATGATGCCGCCTTCCAGGTGCTGCACCGCCTTGGTGTTGGCTTCGACGGCGATCTTGCCGTGCGCCACGACCGCGCCGCTGATTTCGGTCACGGCCGCCCACCCGCCAAGCCCGCCGACGAGCACGACGACGACCAGAAACGCGAGCCGGATATACCAATCCGTTCGCTGATCCTCGCGCGCCAGGTGCTCCATCGCCGTGAGTTCGCCACGCGCTCCGCTAGACTGCCGCACTCGCCTGCCTCCGTCTGTCATGCTGTGCCTGGCGCGCTGCGCCGAGAACCGTTTCCTTTGCCCCGAACGCGGCCTGTCGTCCCTCTTTCAGAACCAGGATGTGGCTGACGTGTTCGAGCGCTTTACGCCGGTGCGCCATCACGACCACCGTCCGGCCCGCCCGCCGCATCGCGGCAATCGCCGCGGCCAGCGCGTCTTCACCGGCTTGATCGAGATTGGAGTTCGGCTCGTCGAGAACGATCAGCGACGGCCCGCCGAACAACGCGCGCGCAAGTGCAATCCGCTGGCGCTGCCCGCCCGACAACACCGCCCCGCCGTCGCCAACGCGCGTATTGTAGCCCTCCGGCAGCGACAGGATCATGTCGTGCACGTTCGCATTCTGCGCCGCTGCGATGATCTCGGCCGGATCGGCCTGGCTATTGAACCGCGAGATGTTCTCGGCAACCGTGCCATCGAACAGCATCGCATCCTGCGGCAGATAACCGATGTGTTCGCCAAGCTGGTCGAGCGGCCAGTGCGACAGCGGCGCGCCATCAAGCGCGACCTTGCCCCGGATCACCGGCCACACCCCGACCAGCACCCGTGCGAGCGTCGACTTGCCAGACCCGCTCGGCCCCAGCACCCCGAGCGCTTCGCCGGGGGCCAACTCGAAATTGAGCCCCTTCAGCATCGGGTCCCTGGCACCGATCGGGCCGGCGAACAGATTTTCGATGGCGAGGTGTCCGTCGGGCCGCGGCAGGGCCAGCCGTTCGCGCGGCTTCACGCCCTCCAGCGCACCCGCGAGCCGCGTCAGGCCCTGCCGCGCCGCGATGAAGCTGCGCCAATGCGCGATGCCGGTCTCGATCGGCGCGAGGGCCCGCGACATGATGATCGAAGAGGCGATCATGACGCCGGGCGTGATCTCGTTGCCAAGTACCAGATAGGCCCCCATCGCCAGCATCGCCGACTGCAGCGCGAGCCGCGTCGTCTTGGTCGAGACCGACAAAAGCCCCGCAATATCCGCCGCCCGCGTGTTGTGCATCAGTTCCGTGCTGTGGCGCTCCATCCACCGGTCGCGATAGCGCGGAGTCATGCCCATGGCATGCAGCACTTCGCGGTGTTGTCGTCCCGCCTCCATCAGCCGGTCGGCTTCCGCGCCTGAACTGCTGGCAGCCGAAACCGGCTTGCGCGACAGGAACTCGTTGAGCAGCGACAGGACGACGAGCACGGCCGCCCCGCCAAGCGCCACCAGCCCGAGCGACCAGTGGAACATCACGACGATGGCGAAATAGAGCGGCACCCACGGCATGTCGAAGATCGCGATCGTGCCGGCACCGGAAACGAACTGGCGAACCTGCGTCAGGTCCTTCTGGAGCTGCGCGCGTTCGTGGACGTCATTGGGTGCGGCAACCTCCATCGCGTGATCGAAGATCTGCGCGCCGAGAAGCCGGTCGATGCGCAGCCCGATCCGAACCAGGATGCGCGAGCGAATGAGGTCAAGAATACCCATGAAGACGAACAGCGCGATGACGAGGGCAAACAGCGCCGCCAGCGTCGGAAGGCTCCGCGATGTCAGCACCCGGTCATAGATCTGCAGCATGAACAGGGGGCCGGTCAGCATCAAAAGGTTGGCAACGAAACTGACCCCTGCAGCGCCAAAAAGCGCCCGGCGGCAGCGGGCGCGAACATCTGAAAGCGTGAGCTGAGGGCTGGGCTCTGCCTGTTTCGAGGAGCGGTCGGCCTCAGCTTCCCGCACGTCGCGCCGCCGTCGCCGCCCCCTCGGCTCCCGTGGGGGACCGCCGGCCGGTCGCAGGCGTTCGGCGAGACTTGCCGCACTGACCGGATCGTCCTGCCGCGCGCGGCGCAGCCGCTCACGTTCGAGGCGCTCGCGGACGTGCCCCTCGCTGTTGTCGTTCGAGCGTTGCGCTGCCAGCGACTGGCGCAGCCGTTGCGTCAGGCGGTCGTGGGCGCTCGGCTGGTCGCTGACGAACAATTGCGGCGCAGCGCCAGCGGGCGCATGCACGGTCGGTGAAGGCATCGCCGGCGGGCGCGGTCCGCCTGCGGGCGGCTGCTGGTTTTTCTTGCGCCGCTTCGCGCCCCCATCGGGCGGTGAAGCCAAGAGCCGCATCCCCCCGATCAGAATGAGGCTCAGCGTGGTGAGGCCCGCGACGAAGCCGATGTAGTTCGCAAACAGCGTCTGCAGCGGTAGTGCCTGCAGCGGTGCCATGAAGGCGACGGCGGCAAGAGAGACCCAACTCGCGATCGAAATCGAGCCGATCACCGACACCGCGAACGCGCGGTTGATGCTGAGCCGCGGTGCGATCGGCCGCCGGACGCGCTGAGAAAGCGGCATCAGGACGTCACGGATCATGAGCGAGTTCAGACACAGAAGCGTCGCCACGGTGAGCTTGAAGATGATCTTGGCCGGCAGTTGATCGAGCGCGAACTTCTGAAAAAGCAGGACAAGTCCGCTCGCCCAGATCAGGCAGAGGCCGCCGACAACGGTGCGATGAATTCGATTGAGCGCGCGCCGCGGCGGTTTTTCGCCGCCAAAGAACAGCACGACCAGTCCGAGGCCGTCGCCGGCAAGCGCCGCGCCGAGCGCCAGCACGAGCCCGACGTAGTGAGACACGACGAGCACGCTGCGCCAATCGATCGGCTGCGCAGCAAGCCAGTTGTAGGCTTCGAGAAGTTGTTCGGGCATCGTGCGTCCTTGGAACTCGACACCGGCCTGGCCGGAAATCTCACCGCGGTTCGGTGAATGGTGGGCGGCGGGCCGGCTGTCGCCGGCCCGCCTTTATCGTGTCAGGCAACCCTGAGGTCGTCTTCGCCCGGCGTATCGAGGCCGAGGTCGAGTGCGCCCTCGCCCATCGCCGGCATCGTGCCGCCCTCGCCAACACCCATTGGGGCGGGCTCCGTCGCGGGCAGGCTCGCATCGAGTTCGGCCAGCTCTGCGAGCTGCTGATCGACCGTCTCGGTTGTGGCGGATCCGACGGAGGTGTTGAGCACCTCGGCCAGAAGATCGCCTTCCAGCAGATCCTCGATCTCGTCTGCGTCCTCCGCGATGACGAGCCCGGCGTCGGTCACCGCATAGGTCTCGCCCGTCCCGTTGAAGTGGACGTGCTCGACATCACGCAACAGGTCGGTCTCGCCGTTCGCGTCCGTGAAGGCCACGCCATCTTCCAGCGCCGTGACCGTGTAGTCCCCGACAGCACCGTCGAACACGGCGACGTCGAGACCGCGCCCGCCGTCGATCAGGTCCTCGCCCTGATTGCCGTAAAGCACATCGTCACCGGCACCGCCGTCGAGAACGTCGTCGGCGTCACCGCCAACCAGGACATCGTCGCCCCGGTTGCCGCGCAACTCGTCCTGTCCATCGCCGCCGATCAGGATGTCGTCGCCGAAGTCGCCGGTAAGCAGGTCATCGCCGCCACCGCCGGACAGCAGGTCGTCACCATGACCGCCGGACATCTCGTCACTGCCGCCATCACCGGAAAGACGATCGTCTCCCCAGCTCCCGCGCATGTCGTCCGCGCCGGCAGTCCCGATCAGCAAGTCGTTCGCGACCGAGGCGGCAGCCGCAGCCGGGTTGTCCGCCGTCGGCGTCAACAGGCCTTCGAGGATGGTGCCAGCCGTGGTCGGGGCCGTTGGCGTCGTGGTCCCATCACCTGGATCGGCCGTTGCGGGATCACCGGTCGGCGTGCCATCACCCGTCGTGTCACCTGTCGTGTCACCACTTGTGTCAGCTGTCGTATCACCACTCGTGTCACCTGTGGTGCCATCGCCGGCCGCCTCGGACCCGGTGTTCTCCCCGGTTGTCGGCGTGCCGTCTCCAGTTCCGGTGCCGTCCCCGGCACTCGTGCCGTCACCTGTCTCGGTGCCGTCACGTCCGGTGCTGTGCCGGATCGGCTCCCGTACCGGTGTCCGGATCCGTTGCCGGCGCGACCGGTGAACCTTCGAGACCAAGCGGCGTCACGGCCTCCCGGTACTCCGAGATCGTCTCGACGATCCCGTAGGCAACCCCGGCGTCGACGCTGAAGTCGTCCTGCGTGATCTCGTTGTCGAGAACGGTGATCGTGCCCAGCAGGTCGAGGTTGTGCGCCCCGCCGCCGGCGCCCTGATTGGAGCGCAGCTGCAGGACCGAGTCGAGATCGCCGTCACCATCGACATCTCGGACATCAATCGACGACACCTCCGTCGTGTGCCCCTTGATGACGATGCTGTCGCCCGCATCACGGTCGAAGTCGGTGATGGTGTCATTGCCAATCCCGTCGACCCAGTGGTCGTGGACGTTGTCGTTCTCGCCCGCGACGCCCATCCAGTCGATCGAACCATCATCGTTGACGTGCTTGTTGATGATGTCGAGCTTGGCGTTGATGAGTGTCTCGAAGCGGAACTCGTCCGCTCCGGCGCCACCCGTCAGCACGTCGTCGGCCGGCATATTCGCCTGGCTCGGATAGAGCATCCGGCTGGCGACGTCGATTTCGCCCTCCGGATCATCACTGGCATCGAAGTCCTGGGCGATCTCCGGCTCGCGCCCGTCGGCACGGCTGATGATCACGTCGTTGCCATCGCCGCCGTCGAGCTGGTCTTCGCCGTGCCCGCCGTCGATCGTGTCATCACCGGCACCGCCCGTGACCACGTCGTTGCCATAGCCGCCGAGGATCGTATCGTTGCCCTCGCCGCCATCGAGCGTGTCGTTGCCCGCACCGCCATCGATGTCATCGTCGCCGCCGGCACCGGAAATGGTGTCGTCACCGACGGGCACGGCGATCGGTTGCGGTGCGCTGGCACCGGAAAGGTCGCCCGGCCCGTTGGCGAACAGCTCGGCGACTTGCGCGGCATTGAGGTTCTGGCCTGGGCTGTCGCCCCCCCAGAATCCAACGCCCGTGATGCCGCCTTCGAACTCGTCGCCCATCGTATCGTCGACACCGAGCGCTTCGGCCGTACTCGTATCGTTTGAACGGTGCGGATCCGCACCAACGATGATCGGCTTGTCGTTTCCGATGAGATAACCGTTGGTCATCTCGCTCATCGCCGGCGTGCCGCTTTTCGCGGGGCTGAACGCCTCATCGCCCATCAACTGACCGTTGAGGTAGACCGCGACGCCCGCCTGCCCGAACGAGAGCGCGACGTGCTGCCACTGGTTCTCAGTAATCACCGGGGCGTTTGAGACCCACTCGTGGTTATACCGGCCACCGTTGTCGCCATCGCCCTCGGCGACGCGGATGTAGAGGCGGCCGTCCTGCTCGATGCGCGCGAAGAAATGGCCGCCGTCATCGCCGTCACGTTCGTCCTTGGCAAAGATCATGTGCCGGTCGTCGCCAAGAATGGTCGGGTTGAACCACGCCGTCACCGTCGCGTTCATGACCTGGTAGGCAGGATCGTTCGGGATGTAGACAAACGTGTCGTTCTCGTCCGAGAAGTTGGCAACCGGCGTGCCGTCCGGTCCCGCGATCGTGTCGATCGTCGTTTGCAGGCGTGCTTCGCCGTTGTCGCCGGTGTAGTAGCGCGCAGCTGAGACACCGGTCGCATCAGCAAACGTCCCGTTCACCGGATTGGTGAAGGAGAAGTAGGAGATCGGCTGGTTGAGGGCAGCTGACGGTTCCGCCATCGGATCGCCGACAAGGACATCGTTGCCCTCCGTGCCGGTGATCACGTCGTCGCTTGCAGCGACCGTCGGGCGCGAAAACATCTGTTCGACGAATGCGTTGCCGGCATCTTCACCGGGGTTCCGCGTTTCGACTTCACCGAGATACGGGTTCTCGCTCGCCGTCGTCTCGATGTCGCTATCCGCCGTGCCGGTCGGCGCGATCGCCTCGGCGAGCTGGTCGATTGAATCAACCACGCCGTACGTCTCCATCGCCTTCTGCTCAAGGTCACCGATCTCGACGCGGTCACCGTGAACAATCACCTGGCCGAGGAAATCGTCATCGTGCGCGCCGCCGTTGGCCTGGTTCGAGTAGATCTTGATGATCGATTCTTCATCGCCATCACCATCAACGTCGGCGTAGCTGATCTCCGGCGCCGTCGTGTGGCCGTAGACCTGGATGCGGTCGCCTTCCGCCTTGTCGTAGTCGGCAATGATGTCGGTGCCGATCGAATCCACCCAGTGGTCGTGCACGTTGTCGTTCTCACCGGCAACATTCGCCCAGTTGATCCGCCCATCCGCCTCAGTGTGCTTCTGGATGATGTCTTCTTTGGCGTTGATCTGCGGCTTGATGAGGAACGTGTCCGCACCCTCGCCGCCAACAAGAATGTCGTCGGCAACGAACGGTTGGTTGGGATAAATCCGGTCGGTGGCGGGATCGATCTCGCCGTTGCGCCCGGCGTTGGGGTCGTAGTCCTGCCCGACGACGGGTTCGCCGGCATCCGAGTCCGCAATCAGCGTATCGTCGCCCGCCCCGCCCATCAGCAGGTCGGAGCCGCGGTCGCCGTCGAGCACGTCGTTGCCCGCGCCCCCCATGATGCGGTCATCCCCATAGCCGCCGTTGATGACGTCGTCGCCATCGAGGCCCTGGAGTGTCTCGCTGTCTGCCGTGCCAAAGATCGTCGCGCTGCCCGGCGTGGCGCTTGTCGCGGCCGCTGTCGTCGTTGTGGTTGCGGCCGTGGTCGGAGCAGTCGTGGCTGCCTCCGTCGCGGTTGCCTCCTCTTGTGGAGCTTGCATGTCCGCGTCGTCGCTCGATGACAACGTGGTGACCGCTGGCGCATCGTCAGAGGCAGACGTCATGTCTGCGTCCTCCGCAGCCGGGTCTTCGTCCGGCGCCGCCGGTGCGGCGGTCTCGTCGGCGACAGCCGCGGTTGGGGTTGGCGCAGGCGTCTCCCCCTCCCCGTCGTCACCCTCATCCGGCGACGCCGTCGTCGTTGGAGGGGCAGCCGTCCCGGCGGTCGTGGTCGTATCCGTTGCTGCGGTCGTTGTCACAGCCGGCGTGACCGCTGGCGCGCCATCGGTGCCGAACCCGTCGATCAGGCCGTTGATGTATTCCTCGACGTTGGTGTAGCCATCGCCGTCTGCGTCGCCGGCCGAATCGTCGACCGCGTTATTGAGGCCGTTCGCGTCCTCGAACCAGTCCGCCATGCCGTCGTTGTCGCTGTCGGTGTAGGCAAGCGGCGCATTGAGGGCTGCGAACTGCGGGTCGTCGACGAGCCCGCCCTGGCCCGAGAGGATCTGGTCGATGATGCGCTGGTCGGTTGCATCCCGCGCCAGCGGATTGGCGCCGGCGTTGGCGAGCACGTAGTCCGGCACGTCCTCGGCGTTCAGCAGTGGCGTGCCGCTGCCGTTGAAGAGCGGCCCGTCGGTCGTCACGCGGTCGGCGTTCGGCCCGCGCGCCAGTGGCAGGTCGACCGGGTTGCCGTCGGCATCCGCCTGAATGTTGCCCGAGAGGTAGAACGATCCGCCCGGATCGCGGACCCAGAACGCGGACTCGTCGATGTCGTCGGATTGGGCACCCGCCTGGACGAAGTTGTTCATGACGTTGACTTGGGTGCGTCCGGGAAATTCCGGCGCGCCGAGATGGAACGACTCGTCGAATTCTCCAGGCGACACCGTGTAGTTGTTGGTGACCTCGAGTTCCTCGCCTGCCTGCATCCACGGATTGCGCCGGTTGTTGAACGCGAACAGGTTGGCGTGGATCGAGATGGCATCGAGGGTCTCGTCCGGATCATCGCCTTCGCGCACCAGCATCCCCATGCTGTGCGCGCCCTTGGAGTGGTCGGCATTCATCAACGCCTCGGCGATGATGTTGTTCGAGAAGGTGACGTTCGACGTCGAGCCGTTCTCCGCGACGATCGAGGTGTTCTCATCGACACCCCACTGGATCGAGTTGTGGTCGATCATGACGTTGTTGGCGTCCATGACCTGGAGGGGATCGTAGGCGTCGCGGATCATCATGCCGCGCATGATGACGTTGTCGGCGCGAATGGAGATGCCATCCCCATGCACCTGCACGCCGCCCGCGGTCTGCCCGGCGATCGTCACGTCACCATCGCGGATGACGATCTTCTCGTTGAGCTGGATGTCGTTGACACCGTCGAACACGACGATCCGGGGACCGTCGACCTGCTCCAGCGCCCACCTGAGGCTGCCTTCACCTGAATCGTTCCCGTTCGTCACCTTGACCACCTGGCCCCCACGGCCACCGGTCGCACTTGCACCGTACCCAACGGCGCCATCAAAACTGTTGTCTGCCATGTCTGTGTCTCTCCTCACAGTTGGTTGGAAAGAACTGCCCCCCGTGGCAGTCGACACCAGCGCCTCCGGAGCAACGACATTTGCAGTCGGGCTCATGGCAGGGCTGGTGACTTCTGGAGCCGCGGCGAACGCGCGGCTTGCAATTTCTGGAATGACGGGTGGCGCGCTCATCTGACTGCGCGGTTGCCCCTCGATTCCCCCCCAAGATTGGCCGGCATTGGACGCCACTGGTGCCGGTTCAGACGACGCCAACGATGTCGTCCTGGTCGCCGAAGCAGCATCCCCCGGATCTCCCCGACGCAGCGCGCCTTCCAGCGCGTCGACGAAGCGTGGTGTTGAGTTGTCCGGGTTAAGGTCCCGGTTCCCGCGTTGGGCCCCGGCGTCCGTCCGCGCCGAAACGCGCGTCATTGGCTCGATCGCATCGACGACCTGCGGCGCGGGTTCGACCGCGCCAGCCGTCCGGGTCCGCAAGCCGGCATCAAATCCGCCGATGCCTTCGCGCGACCCCGCCAGGGCATCGGCGATCTCCGGCTGAGGCGTCTGCGTATCGAGAACCCGGGTCCGGCCGGCGACGCTGACGCCTTGTGTGCTGACGGCTGTCACCTCGGTCTCCGCCGCCGCCCCGTCGCCGATCATCGCGTCGCTGGCCTCGTCCGGCGGCGGCGTCTCACGCGATGCAACCTGCTGCACCGCAGTGCCTGTGTCCGTATCCGTATCCGTTTCCGTTTCATTGGCGGCGACGGTCTGGGTCGCTGGCGTTGCGGTCGGCGCGCCGGTTCCCACATCGAACGTGACCGTTGAGCCATCTTCCAGCGTCACGCGGAAATCGTCGTAGAGGATGCTCTCGTCCTTGGCGGCCTGCCAGTCCGAGCTGTTATGTCCACCGAAGAACGTCGAGAAGTACAGCATGTCGATGCCGACATCGGCGCTCGAACGCATCTCCATGTTGGTGACTTCGAGCGCCAGTTGCCCGTCGAGCCAGATCCTGAGTTCGCCATCCTGGCGCCCCGGCGTGTTCATCACGATTTCCTGGCGCACCGTGTACCAGTGGCCATCCTCGAGAACGATGGCATCGTCGGGATTGGCGGGGTTCAACTCTGAGCGCGACCGTGTCGGGTCGGCGTAGGAGAGCCGCAGGTGGTCACCCTCGCCGTCCATGTCATAGATGTAGGCTGAGATGTTCGTGTCGGGCGAGGAAATCGATTTCTCGATCCACATGAAGCGTGCCGAAAAGCCCTGCCCGTCCGCCGCCGACTGTCCGCCTGTCGGTGCCGTCCCGCCGGCCAGGCCCGGCAGCTTGCCGCCGCGCTGAAAATCGAAACCTGAGCCGTCGTCGACGAACATGAAGCGATATTCGAGCGTGGCGCTGTCCTGCACGCCGCCGATGTCGCTTTGCCATTGAACATGGCCGCGCGTGCCCTGGTCGAACGTGACGCTCAGCACTTCATTGCTGGCGTCATGCGGATCCGCCACAACGGCAGTCCGCCCATCGGAAAGACCGCTTGTGAACGTGTCCATCGCGTCGAAATACTGGATCGCGTCACGTTCATCGAAGGTGCCGCCCGGATGCGTCACGCCCGCGAAGGTGTCGCCCGTATTCGTATCGCCGCTTGCCATGTCCCTACCTTTTTCGAACGCCTTCAAGGCGCATTCGGTTCCATCCCGGTTCATCTCGTGTCAGGGGCTCGATTGACCCTGAAGCTATGTCTTGTCCGCCCGCAGGTTGCACATCACGCCCCTCAGCGTTGCTTGACCGTCGCCTGCCATCCCGCGCGCGCCTCGGTTCGCAATGTTTGCGCGCCCGCCCCCAGCCGGTCGGCGCCCGGCGCCACCGCCGGCCTCGGCGCTGACCGCCCACTGCCGAGCAAGTCATCGCTTCGCGTGGCCGGCGTATCCGTTCCCCACCACTTCGCGTTGACCTGTTGGTAGTGCTCGTCCGGCTTGTAGCGCTCGATCTCAGGGGCGAAATTCTCGATCGTCAGCGTGCCCATTGCCCGAAGCAGCGCGAAGGCCGAGACATTGAGGTCGCGTTGGGTCTGAAGCAGGCGGATCCGCGCATTGACGAGTTCACGCTCGGCATCCAGCACATCGGTCAACGTCCGTGAGCCAACGCGCTGTTCCTCACGAATGCCCTTGAGCGCCCGTTCCGCAGAGGTGACCGCACTTTGTTCGAGGCCGAGACCCCGCCGCGCCGCCGTCAACTCCGACCAGGCCGCACCAACCGCTTCGCCGATCCGGTTGCGTTGATCGACAACCTCCCGGTCCCGGCTGTGCGCCAGCGCCCGCGCCCGCCGCACCCGCGCCGACGCGCCGCCGCCCTGATACAGCGGCACCCTGAGCCGCCCCACCAGCGAGAGATCGTCTTCGTCCCGCGTCGTCGTCGAACGATCGTTGAACGACCGGTCATAACCGCCGACCAGGGACGCGCTGGGCAACAGGGCGCCCTTCGCCTTGCCGACCGCATGCCGCGCCGCGTCGTGCTGGTTGAGGGAGGCGGCAATGATCGGGCTCTCTTCGAGTGCGACTTCCACCGCCCGCCGCCGCGACTTCGGTATGAAGCGCGTCGGCAGCTTCGGCATTCTGAGATCGCTCGGCGCGATGCCCACAATCCGCGCGAACTTGAGCCGGCTGATCTCGAGTTGGCCCTTGGCGCGCTCGAGATCGGCTTCGGCAAGCGCGACGCGCTGGCGTGACTGTTCGACGTCCGTCACCGTCGCATCGCCATGTTCCATGCGCTGGCGCGCGCCGATCAGTTCGCGCTTCAGCCCATTGAGCGCCTTGCGCCGGTAAAGGACGACGCCTTCATCGCGCAGTACGTCGAAATACGCACTCGCCGTTTGCAGCAGGATTTCGTTTTCCTGCGCGGCGAGATCGTTGCGCGACGC
This sequence comes from uncultured Alphaproteobacteria bacterium, assembly GCA_963696075.1. Lineage (GTDB taxonomy): Bacteria > Pseudomonadota > Alphaproteobacteria > Rhizobiales > Hyphomicrobiaceae > CAJQQK01. The sequence continues at coordinate 82,406 of CAVOJD010000029.1, forward strand.
GAGCACGCCGGATTTCGCTTCATTGATCGCATAGTGCGTCTGAAACCCGTCGAACAAGGGCTGCTCGATCGACACGCCGACGCCGTACGTCTTGCCATCACCATCGCCGCGGCGATTGCCGCGATCGGCGGTGAGGCCCGCATAAGCATCGGCCGAGACGCGGGGGCGGTAGCCGGCGCGCGCTTCGGCAACGCCCTCGTCACTGGCGCGGGTGCGAAAGCGTTGTGATTGCAGCGCCGGGTTGCTGCGGTAGGCGGCAATCATCGATTGCTTCAGCGACTGCGCCTCGGCTGATGCCGCAAAGCTGCCAGCCGTCATTGCGCCCGCCAAAGTCGTGGTGACGGCCGCTCCAAATCCGGCGCGCCATCCCGCCGGCCCGAACGCGGGCCCGCCTGTCATGTGACGCAATATGAAACGCGTAAACTGATGAGGCAGCATGTGTGTCCCCGGACAGCCCCGGAATTCTCCCGGACCGCCTTTGACTTACTGCACCTCTCCTCTAAACCCCGCCGACACTTCTGCGCTCCGAATGAGGAAAAAGTGTGTTGTTAGGGAATAGTGATATTTCAGTAGGTTACGGGCTCATCGTGAAATTATGCTCTAGTTGCGCCGAAGCCCGTTTCGCGCGTTCGCGCCGGAACCGGTCTCAACACGGATGAACCCCATTTGGATGATCGCAGCGCCGCCTCTTAGGGGCGCATCGCAAAGCGAACCGGCCCCGGCGTGCGCAGCGGTTCGGCCAGCTCGGCAAAATCGCACAACAGTTTCCGCGTCTCGCGCGGATCGATCATTTCCTCGACCCAGAACGCTTCCGCCGTCCGGAACGGCGAGCGCAGTTTGTTGAGCCGCGCTTCGATCTCCTCGAGTTTGGCCTTGGGATCGTCGGCGGCATCGATTTCGGCGCGGTAGGCCGCCTCGATCCCGCCTTCGAGCGGCAACGAGCCCCACCATGCGCTTGGCCACGCATACCTGAGCGCCAGCCGCCCCGAGGGCACGTGCCCGGCACCGGCGACGCCGAAGTTGTTGCGCATGATCACCGTGCACCACGGCACCGTCGATTGATTGATCGCCGCCATCGCCCGGACGCCGGCGCGGATCGTCGCCGTGCGTTCCGCCTCGACGCCAACGAAGAAGCCGGGGCAATCGTTGAGGTGGACGATCGGCATGTGGAAGGTCTCGGCGGTGTCGACGAAACGCGTGATCTTCGCGCACGCATCCGCCGTCCACGAACCGCCGTAGTGGAACGGATCGGCCGCCATGACAGCGACGGGCAAGCCGCCGAGCCGGGCAAACCCTGTAATGACCGAGCGCCCGAACATCGCGCCGAATTCGAAGAACGAACCCTGATCGAAGATCATCTCGAGGATCGGCCGCATCCGATAGACCTGGCGCCGGTTCCGCGGGATGACCGATATGAGTTTCTCGTCCGCCCGGTCTGTAGGATCGTCCGTCGGCGCGCGCTCAGCAACCGAGTAGACCGAGTTGGGCAGGTACGAGAGGTAGCGTTTGGCTGCCGCAATGGCGTCCTCTTCCGTGTCGACGGCATGGTCGACCGCGCCCGCCTTGCACTGTATTTCCCAGCCGCCGAGCTCTTCCTTGGTGACGTGCGCACCTCCGAGCCGGTTCACGACCGGGGGGCCTGCAACAAACATGGCCGACGTCGTCTTGGTCATCACCGAGTAATGACTGGCCGCCAGCCGCGCAGCCCCAAGGCCCGCAACCGAGCCGAGCCCGAGGGCGACAACGGGAACCGTGCCGAGCGCGTCCGTGAGCAGCTTGTAGCTGATTGCCGATGGCGTCCGCCCGCCCGGCAGGTTGGCCCGCCCGGTCGTCTCGATGGTCTTCACTGAGCCACCGCCGCCACTGCCTTCGATGATGCGAACGATCGGCAGGCGCAGTTCCGCCGCCATCCGCTCGGCCATGATGTTCTTTTCCGGGATCGTGGCGTCTGCTGATCCGCCGCGCACCGTGAAGTCGTCGCCCGAGATGACGACCTTGCGCCCGTCGATCCGCGCCCGCCCCATCACGTTGTTGGAGGGTGTCAGGTGGACGAGTTCGCCAGCTTCATCGTATTGGGCGGTCCCCGCGATCGCCCCGATTTCGTGGAAGGTGCCGGGATCGGCCAGCTTGGCGATGCGCTCGCGCACCGTCAGCCGGCCGGCGGCGTGCTGGCGCGCCGTCTTGTCCGCCCCGCCGCCATCGCGCGTCATCGCCTCGCGCCGCCTGAGTTCGTCGAGTTCCGCCTGCCAGCTCATCCGCCCGTCCTGTCATGCCATCACTGCTTTCGGCGAAGGATGAGCACTTTTGCCGAGGCGATCAAGCAAGCCCGCCCGCCATCCGCGGATTACCAAGGATGCGATCATTCGGACGTTATGGCCGCCGATCGAGCGTCAGCGCGCCCGCCAGGCGGGCCGCACCCGCCTGATCGCGGATCGAGACCGTCACCAGCCGTGCGGCCCAGTCGATCTCGACCATGCCGAAATTGTTCTCACCGAACATCGCCCCGATCTGGTGCGGACCCCGCTCGTCCGGGTCGGGGAAGGAGCGGTTCAGCGAACTCGACGTTGCCTCGAACAGTCGCGGTCCGTTTGCCTCGGCGAGTTGATAGAGGCCCGCCCGGTGGCGGTCACCCGACAGGAACACGATATTGCGCGCACCGGTTGCGTCGATCAACGCGATCAGCCGCCGGCGCTCATGCACCAGGTTGCCCCAACGCTCCCAGCGATGACCTTCCGCAATCACTTGGATGCTGGAGACGACCAGGCGCAGGTCAGCCGGCCGCTTCAGTTGTTGTTCGAGCCATGCCCATTGTTCATCGCCGAGCATCGTTTTCGCGGCATCATCATCGGGCACGTAGCGGCCTTTCGCCTTGTCATCTTCTGGCTTGCGCTTGAGCGCCGAGCGAAACGAGCGCGTGTCGAGCATGATGATCTGGACGCGGCGGCCATCGGGGCCGAATTCACGCGCATAGGCGATCCCGGGCCCCTTAATGCCCTCGCGCGTGCCCGACCCCGTCCAGAACGCCTCGAACAGCCGCTGCGCAACCGCCTTGTGTGCGAAGTCAGCCCCACCGTCGTTGAGGCCATAGTCGTGATCATCCCACGTCGCCAGCATTGGCAGCGCGCTGGCCGCACGGCGGAACGCTTCCGCCGTCGACAACGCCTCATAGGCTTCCTTGAGCTTGGCCCCGTCCGCGGTCTTGAAGTCACCGTAGACGTTGTCGCCCATCATCAGGAAGGCCTGCGGCCTGGCCGCGATCACGGCCTCCCAGATCGGTTGCGGCCGCGATTGCACGAGGCACGAGCCGAATCCGATCCGCGTCAGCGCCGTCCCCGGCTCGGGCGGACGTTTCCATGCCACCGCTCCGGCTGTCGCCCCGTCATGCGGCGGGGCGCTCTGCCCGCGCTCTCCCACTGATTTCTGAGGCTTCAACTGCGCCGTTGCGATCAGCCCGGCCGCGCAGAACGCCGCCACGCTGAGCGGCACGAGATAATCGCCAATCGATCGGGTCATGAACTGGTCTCCGTAAGCAGGACAATCCGCTCTAGACCAGCTTCATTTCAGTTTTGCAAAACCTTTGCGCGCAATGTTCGCGCAGTCCCGCGCCGCCGCTCAATCGATCTTCGGGATCTTCACATTCGCCACCGCCTGCCGCGCGTGGTTCTTCGCCCGCCCGCAGTAGCCAACGGCGCTCGTCGTATTCATGACGAGGCGGTACATGTCGACCTGGGCAAGCGCGCTGACCGTCTCATCGGCCTTGATCTTTTGCGACAGATCAATCTTCGACGGCGCGGCGCTGCGCTCGACGATCATGTCGAGCATTCGGCTGGCCGCGGGATATTGTTTCTCCGGCACGTTATCGGTCAGCCGCTTGGCGACGCACGCACAGCCGCGGTACTGGTCGACGTCTTCCTTGAAGTCGCGGTTGTGACGCGAGAGCGACTTGCGGCATTCGCGCATGACCTCAACCTGACCTTGGTTCAGGTTGAACGCCTGCGCCATCTGGTCATAGCGGCTGGCTTGGTCGTATGTGGCATATGCGGCAAGTCCCGCAAGGATGACACCACCTGTGAAAAGCTGCTTGATCCCCATGATCTCGTTTCCCCTCGAGCATTCATCAGTTCCCGTCTGATCAAGCATCGCCGATGCCGCCTGCCAAAGCCCTAACCGGGCAACAAAGAACGCGTTGAAATCGCGGATAGGGTTGACCGTTTGTTACCTGCGGCGTCACTTTGGTCGGCCGTCCGGATGATTGATTACCCACGAAAGAACCGCTGATGACCGCCGCTGCGCTTGAGGCAGAAGATCCATCTCGCGCGGGCCAGAGCCCGCTCAGGTGGTGGATGTTGGCAGGCGTCTGGCTGATCTATATGTGCTTCGGGCTGACCGCGAGTTCATTGGCCCCCCTGGTCGCCCCGATCATCCGTGACCTTGGCCTCACCCATACCGAGATGGGCAGCGTGCTCGGCGCCTGGCAGCTCGCCTTCATCGTCTCCGCCATCCCCTGCGGCATGCTTGTCGACCGCCTCCGCCCCCGCCGCGCCCTCCTCGTCGGCGCCTTCCTGATCGCCCTGTCAGGCGTCGCCCGCTCCTTTGCAACCGATTATTTCACGCTCTTCCTGGCAGCCGCCCTGTTCGGCATTGGCGGCCCCATCGTGTCGACCGGCGCGCCGAAGGTTGTCAGTCAGTGGTTCACCGGCAACGAACGCGGGCTCGCGATGGGCATCTATATTTCCGGCCCCTTTGCCGGCGGCGTGGTCACGCTGGTCACGACCAACGCCGTCATGATGCCGCTCTTCGAGCAGAACTGGCGCGCTGTCCTTCTCGCCTGGGCAGGTCTCGCGGCCGTCTCCGGTCTGATCTGGCTCGTCATCTCCGCACGCCCGGAAGCCCGCGCAAAGGAAGCCAACCTCGCCGCTGCCACCAAGGTCCCGACGACGACCGAGATTGCCACGCTGCTGCGCTTGCGCCCGGTCCAGATCCTGCTCGTGATGGCCGTGTGCATCTTCATGATCAACCACGGGTTTTCCAATTGGCTGCCTGAAATTCTGCGCTCGGGCCGGATGGATGCGGTCACCGCCGGTTACTATGCAGCCTTCCCGACGATCGTCGCCGTGATTGGCTCCATCGTGATCCCGCGCTACGCGGTCCCCGCCCGCCGCGTGATGATCCTGGCCTTGCTGGCAACGTCCGCAGGCGCCGGCACGCTGTTGCTGTTCATCGACACCGGCCCCCTGCTCGTCCTCGGCCTCTTCCTGCAAGGTGTCTCACGCGGCGCGATGATGACCGTCGCCATGTTGCTCTTGATCGAGCTGCCAGCCGTCGGCGACAAGCGGGTTGGAACCGCAAGCGGCCTCTTCTTTGCGTTTGCCGAGGTCGGCGGCGTCGGCGGACCTTTGACGCTCGGCCTGCTCTACGACCTGACCCACAGCTTCACCGCGGGTTTGTTGATGCTGGCCGGGTTCGCCGGGATCATACTGATTTGCCTCGCGGCGTTGCGTCCCTATCTCAACGCGTCGCCGACGGCGTCTCCGCAGCGTCGATAAGCAGGCACCAGATCGCGAACAGCGGCCCATCACCGGCCCGCATCGCATGTTCGATCCCAGGCGGATTGTGCACCAGCCCGCCAACGCCCGGCGCCCACCAGTCGTGATCGGTGTTGCGCCATTCCCCGTCAGAAAGAACGAGATACAACTCTTCCGGCGGATGGCGGTGCGCGGGGTAGGCGATGCCCGGCGCGACCAGGCTGGCGCCGATGCGAATGTCATCGCGCACCTCCAGCCCGTCGACGCCGACCATGGTCGCATTGGCATGTGCGTCGCGAAACCCCGGCGGATCGTCACTGCCCGCCGGCCGCTGCGCCCAGACGAGGTCGCCAGCCAACGCGCGGAACGATCGGCCGACGGCGCCAAGATCATCCTCACGCCCGCTGATCCCATCCAGCGCGTCATCGAGATGGCGGGAAACGAACTGCGCGACGTCGCCCGCTTCGGCTTGCTGTGGCGGCGATACGAGGGCAGCAGCCGGCGTATCTGCTGACTGCGATGCGCGATCGAAAATCAACCGCTGCAAGGACGCGACCGGCGCTCCCTTTGGTGCGCGGGCCTCAACCGCCGTGGCGAGTGTGCTCAGAAATGTCTCGAGTGGGCCGTCCCGCATGATCGGTGATCCTTCTGCCAGACCGGATGCAACAGCGCTGTGGCGAAGTCTATGTCACCGGCTCCGGAAAATGAACCGAACATGATTGCGAGCCTCAGCATCGGTTCAGGCGCGGTCCGCCATGGTGCGTCTCATCGAGGGCGCTTTGAGCCAGATCGCACACAGATCGCACAGTGAATTGAAACCAAGAGGAGTATCCATCATGAAGATCCAGGCACTCGCATTCGCAGCCATCGCCGCAGCCGTCGCAAGCATGGCCAGCGTTGGCGCCGCTGAGGCCCGCCCCGGCTGGGCTGACCAGGGCTGGGGTGGCCCCGGCAATGTTCGCGCCATCCGCGTCGTCGATCGTCGCATCGCCAATCAGCGCCACCGCATCCGCCGCGCCGTGCGTCAAGGCCGCCTCTCGTGGGGTGAAGCACGCCGCGTCCGCTTCGAGCTGTCCCATATCCGCGGCTTCCGCACGCGCTACTGGCGCGACCGTCACCTCAACATGCGTGAGCGCCGTCACCTCACGCGCCTGCTGAATGCGAACAGCCGCCGCATCCAGCGCCTGGCGAGCAACTACCGCCTCGCTCCCCGCCGCCAGCGTCTCTCGCGCTACAACGGCTTCTGATCCAGGCCTCAGATCGGCTTTCAGGGCACCTGCCCCGGCAGGTGCCCTGTGTCGTTGACAAGGCGGCTGCCAACCGGGCGCGAGCCATGCTATCAAGACGGCATCATTCGCCCCCAGGAGCCGCCCGGCGATGCCTGCAACGTCTTCACCGCCGCCGATTGCGATCACGATGGGCGATGCCGCCGGCATCGGCCCTGAAGTCACGCTGAAACTGCTCGCCCGCGAGAACCTCCCCGTCCGTCCAATCGTGATCGGTGACCCGGGCATTCTGACAGCGACGGCCCGCCAGCTCGCCCTGCCGCTTGAGATCCGTGAGATCGCCACCCCGGATCAGGCCTCGAATACACCAGATATCGTCGACGTCATCGCCCCGGCCGAGCCGCTCGGCGCCATCCCGCCCGGCCGCATCAGCGCGGCAGCCGGACACGCCGCCTTCGCCTATATCCGCCACGCCATCGAGCTTGCCAACGCCGGCCGGATCGCCGCCATCGTCACCGCGCCGATCAACAAGGAGGCGTTGACGCTGGCCGGCGTCCCCTATCCCGGCCACACCGAGATGCTGGCGGATTTCTCCGGCGCCGAGCGCATCGCAATGATGCTCGCCAACGACGACCTTCGCGTCGTCCTCGTCACCATTCATCTGGCGCTGAGGGAGGCGATCGAGCGCATCACGGTCGAAAGCGAACTCGCCGCGATCCGCCTCGCGCATGAGGGAGCGAAAAGTTACGGCATCGAGAAGCCGCGCGTCGCGGTAGCGGGCCTCAATCCCCATGCCGGCGAAGGCGGGCTGTTCGGGCGCGAGGAAATCGACATCATCGCCCCCGCTATCGCGCGCGCTCGCGAACTGGGCATCGATGCGACCGGACCGTTTCCGGGTGACACCGTATTTATGCAGGCGCGCAAAGGCCGCTTCGACGTCGTCGTCGCCCAATATCACGACCAGGGCCTGATCCCGGTCAAGTATCTCGGCCTCGAAGAAGGCGTCAACGTCACCCTCGGCCTGCCGTTCGTCAGGACCAGCCCCGATCACGGCACTGCCTTCGATATCGCGGGCAAGGGGATTGCGGATGCCGCGAGCATGTTTACAGCCCTCACCCACGCCGTGCGCCTGATCGAGGCCCGCGCCGGAAAGGTTCGCTGATGTCGTTCGACTTCATCTTCATGTTGACCTCCAACGACCGCACCGTGGCCGACGCCCGTGCTCGCCTTGAGGAAGTGCTTGCCGGCGGCGCCCGTCACATCGGCTTCAAGGACGTTGGCCTGCCGCTTGCCGACCTGAAGGCGCTCGCCGACGAGATTCGCGCCGCAGGCGGCCGCTCCTACCTCGAAGTCGTCAGTCTTGATGCCGACAGTGAAAAAGCCTCCGCCCGCGCCGCCATCGAACTCGATGTTGACTGTCTGCTGGGCGGCACGCGCGCCGACGAGGTCGTCCCCATCGTGCGCCAGCACCCGATCCGCTACATGCCGTTCTGCGGCCGCATCACGGGCTATCCCAGCATCCTCGAGGGCACCATTGAGGAGATCGCCGAGAGCGCGCGCCGCCTGGCTGACCTCGAAGGCGTACACGGCCTCGATCTTCTCGCCTATCGCTTCGCAGGCGACGTTCCCGCCCTGATGCGTGCGGTCTGCCAGGCGGTCGAAAAACCGGTCGTGATGGCCGGCAGCATTGACCGTGAGGCGCGCGTGACCGCCGCCGCCGAAGCCGGTGCGTCTGGTTTCACCGTCGGCACCGCAGCCCTCAGCGGCGAGTTCCCCGCCGAAGGCGACGGCCTCACCGCCCAGGTCCGCTCGATCCTGGCAATGACGATGCACGCAGCCCAGCGATCGACCGTGCCCCGCCGCATCGCGCTCGTCGCGCATAACCCGCGCAAGTCGCAACTCAAGGCCTGGGTCGCCCGCCATCTGAAAGCGCTTCAGGGCCAGCGCTTGATCTGCACCGGTGGCACCGGCCGCATGCTCGCAACGGCCCATCCCGAACTCTCGATCCACCGCCTTCAGCGTGGCGCCCGCGGCGGCGATCAGCAACTCGGCGCCCTGATCGCGACCGGCGAACTCGACGCCGTGATCTTCTTCGCCGATCCAGAGACCGACCGCGTCGGTGACGTCGATTTGCAGGCGTTGACCCGCCTCGCGATCCTCCACGACACCCCGATCTGCGCCAGCCCCGCGACGGCGGACCTGTTCGTTTCAGCCCGCCTGCCGCGCGATCGAAAAACATGATGGGCTCGGGTTTGCCGCGATCTGCCGGACGGCCATAAACCTTTTCTTATCGGCTCCCCATCTAGGTTGATGCTTCCTTGAGGGCTGTGAAGTTGTGTTGGAGAGGGCTGATGATCGATCCGCTGCTGTTTGTGAAGCCACGTACAACATTCGGTGAGCACGCGCCCGCCAATCTCGCGCACCTGAGCACCGGCGACACCCCGCTCGCACGCGCCATCCGCCAGGCGCAGCGCTACTTCTCCGATCACGATCTGACCGCCGCGATCGAAGGGCGCAGCAAGACCATCCTCCTGACCATGATCGACGACGAGCCGGTCTTTCTGAACGCCGCCATGATCGCGGATATCATGACCGGCTCCGACATCGCGTCTGATCAGAGCATCACCTGAGCCGCTGGATTTCCCGGCCGGCGCGTCGGCAGCACGAAGGCAGGAAATCCATCGCCAGCCTGGTTCCTTTTGCCCCGGCCCCGCTCTAGCATCGCCAACCCCTGGTGATGTTGGAGAGGCCTGCGCCATGACACTTGAAGCGCCTGAAAACCTGCCCCCCCTGCCGCTGCCCGATGGCGTGCGCGCGCGCTTCATTGACGGCATCAACGGCCTTACGATGCACGTCCTCGAAGCCGGCCACGAAACCCCGGGCCGGCCGATGGTCCTCCTCCTGCATGGCTTCCCGGAGTTGGCCTACAGTTGGCGGCGCGTCATGCCGGCGCTTGCCGCAGCCGGCTATCATGTCCTCGCCCCCGATCAGCGCGGCTATGGCCGCACTTGGCGCCATCCGGTCAGCTTCGACGATGACCTCTCGCCGTACCGCTTCTTGAACCTCGTGCGCGATGCCCTCGGTCTTGTGCGCGCCTTTGGGCGCCGCGAGATCCACGCCGTCGTCGGCCATGACTTCGGCTCGTTCGTGGCAGCCTGGGCCGCCGTCACCCGCCCGGACGTGTTCCGCGCCGTGGCACTCATGAGCGCGCCGTTCGCCGGCGTGCCGAAAATTCCCTTCGCCACCGCCGCCGCCGGTGGCATCCGCCCAACCCACGATCCCGTCCATGACGACCTCGCCGCCCTCGACCGCCCGCGCAAGCACTACCAGTGGTATTATTCGACCCGCGCCGCAGCCGCCGAAATGGACGCCCCACCGCAGGGCCTGCACGATTTTCTGCGCGCCTATTACCACCACAAAAGCGCCGACTGGACCGCGAATAAGCCATTCCCCCTGACCGCCTGGTCCGCCGCCGAACTCGCCAAGCTCCCCACCTACTACATGATGGATCTCGACGAGACGATGCCCGAGACCGTCGCCCACGAGATGCCGTCGCCCGAAGCCATTGCCGCCAACCGCTGGCTGCCGGATGAGGAACTCGCCGTCTATGTCGGCGAATTTGGCCGCACCGGTTTCCAGGCGAGCCTCAACTGGTATCGCGGCAGAACCTCGGGGCGTTTCGCAGGCGAGCTGGAACTGTTCGACGGCCGCACCATCGATGTGCCGGCCTGCTTCATCGCAGGTGCCAGCGATTGGGGCATCCACCAGTCGGCCGGCGCACTTGAGAGCATGCAGTCAGACGTGATGACCGACATGCGCGGCTGCCATCTCATCGAGGGCGCCGGTCATTGGGTCCAGCAGGAGCAATCCGAGGCAACCGTTCGCCAGCTGCTCGAATTTCTCGATCGCTGATCTAGAGCAGAGACAAAAAGGCAAAAAAACCGGCGCATCCTTGGGGACGCGCCGGTTTCCGTCAAACTGGATGTGCTGATTGATCAGCAGCGGTTCTCGAACCGCCAGCACGCCCGATCGCTACCGTTGTAGCACTGCCGGCGCCAGCGGCGGCAGCGGCGCTCATAACTGCGGTCACGCGCATAAGCTTCCGAAGCAGCGATTGCACCGAGCACGCCAAGCGCGACACCGGCCCCGATCGCTGCACCGCGACCGCGACCCCGACCACGCCGCCAACCGCGGCCCCGCCGAACGCCGCCACGGCGGACACCGCCGCGACGCACGCCGCCACGGCGCTGCGTCTTCTGGATCAGTTCGCTCTGGACGTCATGTCCCGCCGCCGCGCCAGGCACGGAGACCATGGCGGCTTGGGCCGGCGCCAGCGCCGAAAGCATGAGCGCGCCGCCAGTCAGCGCCGCGAAGATGAATGTTTTTTTCATGGAGGATACGGTCCTTTCGATGATGCGCAAAAATCGGCACGCAAAAAGCACGCCATTCGAGCGGAAAGATATGTCCCCGGCCATGTCCCACGTCACAAACCGACCGTTCCACCCTCGTATTTCTCAGTAGACCGCTTGAACAGCGTTTCTCCAAGGATGAACCCTCATAATGGTTCACAAAAAGCTGTCAGGCGTCTGAATTCAAGGCAGTTTTTCAGGCTTCGTCCGGCCTTCTAAAGCGGCTGTGACGAATTGGGCCGGCGTGTGCGCACGCCGGCCCGATTGATCAGCGAACCGTGAACTGCCGGTCAGCAGCGCGTGTCGAACTTCCAGCACGCGCGGTCGTTGCCGCGACGGCACCAGCGCCGCCAGCGGTGGCATTGGTCACGGTAGCCGTGGTCGTAGCGGTAATGGCGGCGGCCTTCATAATAGTAGCCATCGTGCGCGCGCGCCCTGCTCGCTGCAATCGCACCGAGTACGCCAAGCGTCACGATGCCGGCGCCGATGGCGACACCGCGCCGCGCGCCCCGGCCCCGTCGGCCAACCTGTTCGATGAGGTTCGCGGCCGGCTGCGCCGCCGTCGAACCGGCTGTTGCAACGCCGCTCATGCCGGCGTGTGCAGGCGCCGCCAACAGCGCAGCCAATGAGAGTGCCGTCCCCGTCGCAGCCGCAATTGCAAATGATCTGGTCATCGCTTTGAACTCCAGGTTTGCCGGAAAGGAAGCGTGCCGCCCAGCCGATGACAGGCATTGGCCTGTTGCAGGCCTTGGGCATCTTCCGCCGGCTCTCAAGATCACAACGTCTGTAAATTGCCAGAGCGAACCTGAACCGCGGATGAACCGTTTCTGCCCGCCAGCCACGCTCTCGATCTTTGAAACCAAACAGCCGAATCGTGGCGACCTTCCGGCGGGGGTGTGACGCCGCTGTGATGCCCCGGTAACGCCTCCGTGACGCAGCAGTGTTGACCCCTGTGGCAAGCCCGCGTGCGCCGTGCCGGCACCGGCGGCCGGGCAAATGCGCCAATCGCGTAGACGATCAACCGTCCCGCCTCAGGCCTTGGCTATTGCGTCGCGCCGCGAATTGCATACATTTGCACACAATCCAGGCGCTCTCCGCCGTGAGAGGCCCCGTTCCGCGCGCGATGTCGATGCCCGCCCGGTATCGACCTGCGCTGTCATGGAGGTTTGCGAATGAATGACCAGCCGGATTGGCGTGAGCAGCTTTATCAGTTGCTGCGCGAGGAGGATGTCTCGATCTTCTCCTACGTGCCGGACGCCGGGCACAAATACCTGATCGACCGCTCCACCGAGGACCCGGAAGTCCACGCCGTGCCGCTGACGACCGAAGAAGAGGGCGTCTCGCTGGCAGCTGGCGCCCATCTCGGCGGCAAGCGCGCTGTTCTGCTGATGCAGAGTTCAGGCGTCGGCAACTGCATCAACATGCTCTCGCTGATCCAGCACGGCCGCTTCCCCTTCCTCACCTTCATCTCGATGCGCGGTGAATACGGCGAAGGCAATCCCTGGCAGTTCGCCATGGGCAAGGCCGTCGAGCCGACGATGACGGCAATGGGCGTGCAGTGCCTCACCGCCTACACACCCGAAGATGTTGAAGTGGCCGCCAAGGCAGCCCTGACGATGGCGTACGGTGCCGAACAGTCCGTCGCCGTTCTCCTTTCGCAGCGCCTCCTCGGCGCCAAACGTTTCGACGGGAGGTAATCCGAGATGACCGCGAAATATGTACTCGACCGCAACAAAGCCGTCCCTGCCCTGATCGGCAACCCGGATGATTTCCTGATCGTCGCGGGCCTCGCCGGCCCCGCCAAGGACATCGGCCACATGACCGACAAGGCGTTCCTGTTCGGCGGCGCCATGGGCGGCGCTGTCACCGCCGGCCTCGGTCTCGCCCTCGCTCAGCCTGATAAGCGCGTCATCTGTGTGACCGGTGATGGCGACCTGTTGATGTCGCTTGGCTCGCTTGCCACCGTCGGCGTCATGAAGCCGTCGAACTTCTCCGTCGTCTGCGTCGACAACGGCCTCTACCAGGAAACCGGCGGCCAGCGCTCCCACACCGGCCACGGCATCGACCTGGCCCAGGTTGCCTCCGGTTGCGGCTTCACGGTGACGCGTGACATCAGCGAGGAAAGCCAGATCGAAGAAGCCTCCGGTCTGCTTCGCCAGTCCAACGGCCCGACGTTCGTCCTCCTGCGGGTCGACAGCACGCCATCGCCGAAAGGCATACGCAACCTTCAGGCAAGCGAAACCAAGACGGCGTTCCGCGAGCACCTCCTCGGCCATCGTTGAGGGCATCGCGAACTTGAGATTTGGTTGAAGGACGTGCCGCCCTGGCACGTCCTTTTTGTTTATGTCGCCCAACTCTCGAAGTGGACCGACATCGTTCACCTCACCGCAACGAACGCTCCCTTATCCAGAACGTCCAAAAGGATGACGCGGTGGACGTTTGGTGAGGGATGGAAGATGACGGCAGGCAATTGGGCGCTCGAGATCCAGGGGCTGTACAAGACGTTCGACAAACCGGCTGTCGATAACCTCTCGCTGCGCATCCGCAAAGGTGAACTCTATGCGCTGCTCGGCCCCAACGGCGCCGGCAAGACGACGACGCTCAAGATGGTCACCGGCCTGCTGACGCCGGATCGCGGCGTTATCCGTGTCGGCGGCATCGACGCCATTGCCAGGCCCGTCGAGGCCAAGCAGATCATGGCCTGGCTGCCGGATGAGCCCCTCGTCTACGATAAGCTTTCACCGCTCGAATATCTCGAATTCGTCGCAGGCCTTTGGGGCATCGACGCCGGACTGGCCGAGACCCGCGCCCATGATCTCCTGAAGCTGCTGGGCCTCGCCGATCAGGCCGCCTCCCGCTGCCAGGGCCTCTCCAAGGGCATGCGCCAGAAGGTTGCGCTGGCCGGTGCCCTCATTCACGAGCCGGACCTCATCATCCTCGATGAGCCGCTGACCGGGCTCGACGCGGGCTCGGCCCGCCAGGTCAAGGCGGTGCTGCGTGAGCACGTTGCCCGCGGGGTCACGATCATCATGACCACCCACATTCTCGACGTTGCCGAACGCATGGCCGACCGTATCGGCATCATTGCCAACGGCCGCCTCGTTAGCGAGGGCACGCTTGAGGAGCTGCGCGCCACCGCCAATGATGCCGGCTCCGAACTCGGCCAGACAAGCCTCGAGGACATCTTTCTCGGCCTCGTTGGAGGGGCAGAGGTGGCGGCATGATCCGCGCCGCGCCCCAGTCCGTCGCCTGGTTTGCCCGCCACGAGCTGCTGCTCGCCTGGCGCGATTGGCTCTCCATGATGACGGCTGGAAAGCGCACCCGCGAACGCCTGATGCTGGTGTTCGTCGTCCTTTTTGTCGTCGGCCTGCATTGGCTTGCCGTCGAGGTGCTGAGGCCCGCCCTCACCCCTGACAAGGGCCTTCTGGCATCGAAAGCCGCCCTCGTCATGGTCGCCGTCACGGCGTTGCTCGCCGTCTTCATGATGCTTTCCCAGGCGCTTGAATCCGTGACCCGCGCCTTCTACACGCGCTCCGACCTCGAACTCATCCTGTCATCCCCCGCCGCCGCCGAGAACGCCTTCGCCGTGCGCATCCTCGCTTTGACGCTCACCACCGCGTCGATGTCGACGATGTTGATGGCCCCCTTCATCAACGTCGCAGCCGTCCTCGATCATCCCGGCTGGCTGGCGTCTTATGCAGTCATGTTCGCCCTTGCGATGATCGCGACGGCGATCGCGGTCTGGGTCATGCTGGCGCTTTTCGCCGTGATCGGCGCCAAGCGCACACGCCTCGTTGCCCAGATCGTCGCAGCCGTCGTCGGTGCAAGCTTCCTGATCGGCATCCAGGTCGCAGCGATCCTGTCTGCCAACTCGCTCTCGCGCACGACGCTGATTGGCGATGAGGCCGTGCTCGCAAGCCTGCCCCCGATGGAAAGCTGGCTCTGGCTGCCCGTCCATGCCGCAGGCGGCAATTTGCCGGCGCTGGGCATCCTGCTGGGCAGCGCCGCCCTCGTGATGGCGCTGACCGTTCGTCTCGCAGCCCCGATGTTTGCAGAGCGCGTGGTCAGCGCGATCAGCCTTGCCGACGTCGAAACCCGCGATGCAACGCCCATCCGCCCGTTCCGCCAGCGCACCCCGCGCCAGGCGCTTCGCGCGAAGGAATGGCAGCTCCTCCTGCGCGATCCCTGGCTTGTATCGCAGTCCCTGATGCAGGTCCTCTACCTGCTTCCGCCGGCTGTCCTCCTCTACCAGAACTTCGGCGACGCAGCCGGCATCGCCGTCGTCATCGCGCCGGTTCTCGTCATGGCCTTCGGCCAGCTTGCCGGCGGCCTCGCCTGGCTTACGATTTCGGGCGAGGACGCCCCCGCCCTGGTGCGCACCGCCCCCGTCGGCCCCGCCACCCTGCTCACCGCCAAGGTCGAGGCTGTCCTCGGCGTGATCGCGCTCGCAGCCCTTCCCCTGATCGCCGCCATGGCGATATTTGCGCCCCTCGAGGCAGCCATTACCGTCGGCTTCGTTGCGCTCGGCGCCGTCAGCGCGATCGCGATCCAGCTGTGGTTCCGCGGGGAGGCCAAGCGCAGCCACTTCCGCTATCGCCAAACCGCCTCGCGCACGGCGACCCTCACCGAAGCCTTCGCGTCCCTGATGTGGGCCGGCGCGGCCGCGCTCGCGGTTGCCAAGATGCCGATCGCCATCGTGTGTGCCGCGCTCGCGCTTCTGGTGCTCGCCTTTGCCTGGCTGATGAGCCCGCGCGCCGACTAGCCGCGTCCGTGCGGCCGCAGCCGCCTCCGCTCCCGCCGGATCAGTCATGTAATCGTTGGCTGGCGACACCCGGCGATCGCTTTGTCCCCCCAATTGACCTTGCTAGCTTCCCCGCGATCCCGCAGGACCGTCTTCGCGGTCCCGCGATAATCGATTGCTCGGCTGCCTCGCGACTTTTCGCGCAGCCAGAACCAGGGGAGAGACGATGTCGGATGCAACCCTTTTGATGGACAAGGTCGCCTTGATCACGGGCGCTGGCCGCGGCGTCGGCCGTGAGATGGCGCTGCAGTTTGCTCGCGCCGGTGCCAAGGTCATCGTCAATGACCTCGGGGGCACAGGCACGGGCGAGGGCGCCGACAAGGCGCCGGCCCAGGAAGTCGTCGACGAGATCAAGGCAGCCGGTGGCGAGGCTGCGGCCAACTTCGATTCCGTTTCCGACTACAAGGCCGCTCAGGGCATGATCGAGCAGGCGCTCGACACCTTCGGGCGTATCGATTGCGTCGTGAACAACGCCGGCATCCTGCGCGACGTCATCTTCCACAAAATGACCGAGGATGATTGGGACAGCGTCATCAACGTCCACCTCAAGGGCTCGTTCAACACCTCGCATGCAGCCGCAACTCATTTCCGCAACCAGCAGTCCGGCCGCTACATCCACTTCACCTCGACCTCCGGCCTGATCGGCAACTTCGGCCAGGCCAACTATTCCGCTGCGAAACTCGGCATCGTCGGCCTCTCGAAGTCGATCGCGCTCGATATGGCCCGCTTCGGCGTCACCTCGAACTGCATCGGCCCCTTCGCCTGGAGCCGCATGACCAGCTCGATCCCCGTCAAAAGCGACGAAGACAAGGAGCGCGTCGACCGCATCAAGTCGATGGGGGCTGAAAAGATTGCCCCTGTCGTGATCGCGTTGGCCTCTGATGCAGCCCAGGACATCTCCGGCCAGATCTTCTGCGTCCGGCGCAACGAAGTCGTCCTGATGAGCCAGTCGCGCCCGCTGCGCGCCATGCAGCGCAACGACGGCTGGACGCCGACGACCGTCCTCGAGCACGCCTTCCCCGCGATGCGCCCCTCGATGTACGCCCTCGACCGCTCCCAGGACATCTTCAACTGGGATCCGGTTTGATCCAGACCCAGGCAGGCATGCGGGGCCACGCTCCGCATGCCTGCTGGCCGAGCCTGCATCTTTGAATGCTCACATTTTGGACAGCCGCCGTCGCGCTCAGTGCGCCGGCAGGGCCTCAGGTGTCTCGTCTGCGTGCCGCGTGCCATTGGCTGCCGCCGCAATGAACCCGCCGCCCAGAACCCTGGCGCGGGCCGCGTCCGTCTCATAGAAGACGCACGCCTGCCCTTTCGCGATCCCGTGTTCGCCGTTGACGAGGTCGACGCCCACGGTGCCGTCCGCCTGAACCACCAGCACGGCCGGTTGCGGTGCCTGGCTTGAGCGCACCCGCACGAAGACGTCATGGCGCGTACCGGCAAGCCCGGCGAGATCACCATCGCCAAGCCAATTCACATCCCTGAGACCCAGGCGCGTGGTCAACAGCGCCTCGCGGGGCCCGACGATCACCTCGCGGCGCTCCGGCTTCAGCGCGACGACGAACAGCGGCGCGCCTTCCGCGACGCCAAGCCCGCGGCGCTGGCCGATTGTGTAATTGATGATGCCTTGGTGCTGGCCAAGCCTGCGCCCGTCAACGTGGACGATATCGCCCGGCTCGGCAGCATCGGGCCTGAGCTTCTCGACGACGCTGGCATACCGCCCCGTCGGCACGAAGCAGATGTCCTGGCTGTCCGCCTTCTGCGCCACAGGCAGGCCCATCTCGTCGGCGATCTGGCGCACATCGCCTTTGACTTCGGCCCCAAGCGGGAAGATGAGCTGGTCAAGCTGCGCCTTGGTCGTGGCAAACAGGAAATAGCTCTGATCACGGGCCGGATCAGCGCCCCGGTACAGCATTGCACCGTGCGGACCATCGCGCCGCTCCACATAATGCCCCGTCGCAAGGGCATCGGCGCCAAGATCGCGCGCGGTATCAAGCAGATCCAGGAACTTGACGTTCTGATTGCAGGCAACACAGGGGATCGGCGTCTCGCCGGCCGCATAGCTGTCCGCGAAGGCGTTGATCACCCGCTCACGGAAGCGGGCCTCGTAGTCGAGAACGTAATGGGCAATGCCGAGCTTTTCCGCGACGCGGCGCGCATCGTGAATGTCCTGTCCCGCACAGCAGCTGCCCGGCCGGCTGGTCGCCTGGCCGTGGTCATAGAGCTGCAGGGTGATGCCGATCACCTCATGCCCCTGGCGCTTGAGCAGCCCTGCGACGACGGAGGAATCGACCCCTCCCGACATTGCAACCACGACCCGCCGCCGCGTGTCCGAAAACGATACCATTTCTAGGGAAATCCAAAGCTGCTGGCCGAATAGCCTGTAGATATAGGCCACCCGCTACACTTGCAACCGCCGCGGGCCGACGCTGTGTCCGCCGAGGGTGAAAAAAATATGGTTCCCGCACGAATTTGGACCGGTAGATGCAAGTCTCTAATTCGAAAGAATTTCTAACGGAATATGAGTGACTTGCAAATATTGGCTAACAGCGTGTACCATTAAACAACGGATCATTAACAACAACCTCTACGTGCGGTCACAAGGGAACAGTTGAGCGGCGGCGTTAACGTTGATGAAGCCAGACGGCCCCCGCGAGTGTCGCAACTAAGTGCACTGGCACGGATTGTGTTTACCGTTCCCCTTAGACGAATCTTAGTTCGTCTTCTTTAGGTTAGCACCGTGGGCATTGAGAGTAGTGAGTACAATGGCCGAGCAACAGTATAGAAATCGCGTGCGCTATGTGATCGGTCCGGACGGTAGTCCGTTAACCGTCGCGGACCTGCCGCCAAAAGATACGAAGCGGTGGGTGATCCGTCGCAAGGCGGAAGTCGTCGCAGCCGTGCGCGGCGGCCTTCTGAGCCTTGACGAAGCCTGCGAGCGCTACAAGCTGACTGTGGATGAATTCCTCAGCTGGCAGCGTTCGATTGATCGCCATGGCCTTCCCGGCCTGAGAGCGACGCGCGTACAGGATTATCGCGGCGGTTGAGGTCGCATGCCGGCCGTAAGGCTGGCGGCGCCACTGTCGCGAGTGAGATGCCAAAACGGCTGGCCCATCGGGGCCGGCCGTTTTGCACTTTTATGGCGGACCGGACTTTCCCCGTCGCGGGTGCCCCGTGCCGAGTGCCCAGTGCCCAGTGCGGGCGTCGCGTGGCAGGGCTCTGTCATCGCCAACAGGCGTTGGCCCACCCTGCCGTTAGCGCTTTTTCGCCGTCGGCCGGGCCCCTGTCGCCCCCGTTGCAATGCCTTCCGTCGGCGCCGCCTCCGCCGGCAGCGCCTCGAACTCGGCGCCGCAATCCGTCTGACCGTTCGCCCACCGCGTCATGCCTCGCGTCATGCGCTGCAACGCGTCGGTCTTGAGGCCGATATTGGCGAACGAGAGCGTCGTCGTGGTCGTCCCGGTCAATTCGAGGCGCAGCAACGCCGCCCCCCAGGGCTTCTTCTTCGTTGGCAGGCGGCGATGAACGGTGATCGTGACCGGCGCACGCGAGGTCGACGGCGGCAGATCGGCGTGCATCATGAAGCTTGTGTGGAGGCGCCCGAAAGGGCCGAACCAGCATCGTGCGGCTGGCTGCGCGATCCGTTGATAGATCTCATCCGGCCGCCCGACGATCGTCGTTGCATGCGCATTATCGATCAGTTGGCTGGCAGCCGGTAGCGAAACCTCAGGTAACGTCGCCCCGCAGGCGCCGACGCTGAGGCTGGCGCAGACAAGCGCCCATCGTCCGAGATCTGCCGGTCTTCGCAATCGGGCCACCCTCTGTCCCATCCCAGATCAATCAGGCAGCGCAGCGATGGTGTCAATTGCGGCAACGAAATGGCGAACAGTGTCGCTCTACCCGATTGCGTGGCGCAAGATGCGAGGCCCGGCAGCGACTGGTGCCAGCGGACAACAAGCGCGGACAACAAGCGGGGGGCAACAGGAGGGGGGGACCAGGAAGGCAGATGCAACCTGTCGGTGATCTTGGCGCACCGCGGCGCGACGCCCTGAACAGCAAAGCGCCGCCGATCGCAGTGCGATCGCGGCGCCTTGATCAAGTACCGAACGGGCAAGACTTAGTTGGCAATGGCCGAAGTCGAGGCCGCGCTGTCGGTTTGGCTGCGTTGCGTGTCACGATCGCGAAGCGTGTCGGCTTCATCGAGTTCGGCCAACGCATCGTCCCGCTCGGCGACCGCAAACTGCAGTTTTTCCTGCAATTCATTGACCGATGCGAGCAGGTTTTGACGCCGTTGCTCTGCACTCCGCGCAAAAGTCGAATAGGCGAAATGCTGCTGATCTTTGACGCCGGTGCGTTCTTCTTCGGCTTGAACCTGGCGTTCCAGGTCGTGCGCCATCTGTTCGAACTCGTGAATCATCTGTTCGAGTTCTTGCACCTTGCGATTTTTCTCGTCCGCTTCGAAACGCTTCAGCCGAAGCGTCGTCTCCCGAGCTTTCATGTTCGATACCCCTAACTCATTCGAACTAACGCCTGTCCACTCTCAAGAAGCGTGCCAGTCGTGTTTACTCGTTTTGCACGCGTTCATCATGTACAAAACTTAGTGTTATTGCAAGCCGTTAGGATTAATTGCTTCGCAAATAGCTCGAACGCGGCTTGATACATCGTGGTACAGTGACACACCGTCGTGAAGTTGCGGTAAAGCCACAGCCGCAAATTGTATCGGTTTTGAGAAAGATGTGGATGGTCGCAGGCGTCCCGTTGCTCTGTCAGCAGACCGCATTTTCTGGTACTTTTGATTCGTGCATCGGGGGCATTGGTTCAGGATCTGCGCGCGTCACAGTGGGGGAAGCCGAAACGGTAATTTTGGCCGTGAAGGCTTATTCGGCGCGGCGCCGGGTCGTCCTATCAAAATTGCGTAAACCAGTTCTGCTTGGCGGATATCCGCCGGGCGCGGGGAGGTATTTGTCCCGCTGCTCGGCGCGTTTTGCTTTCCCAAAGTGAAACGACCGCTCGGTTCTGAAGCTCTCACGTAAGGGAGCATTAGGATTTGTTAATCTTTGGTCCTTAGGTTCCTAACAATCGTTCATCAGTCCAGCGCGCAACATCGGTGCGACACACGACGTAGCCGCGCGGCGGCGGAAGGAAGAGGAAAGACATGCGGGTCCTCCTGATCGAAGATGACAGCGCAACGGCTCAAAGTATTGAGCTGATGCTGCAGTCCGAAGGCTTCAACGCCTATACGACGGATCTTGGCGAAGAAGGCGTTGACCTCGGCAAGCTCTACGACTACGACATAATACTACTTGATCTCAATCTTCCCGACATGAGCGGGTACGAGGTCTTGAAGACGCTTCGCGTAAGTAAAGTATCGACGCCCATCCTGATCTTGTCCGGTCTAGCGGGGATTGAAGACAAGGTGCGTGGGCTCGGATTCGGAGCTGACGACTACATGACGAAACCGTTCCATAAGGACGAACTCGTTGCCCGCATTCACGCCATCATCCGTCGGTCGAAGGGGCATGCGCAGTCCGTCATCGAAACCGGCGAGCTGAAAGTTAATCTGGATACCAAAACCGTTGAGGTGCACGGCCAGCGTGTTCACCTCACGGGCAAGGAATACCAGATGCTGGAACTGCTTTCCTTGCGCAAGGGCACGACTCTGACCAAGGAAATGTTCCTCAACCACCTTTATGGTGGCATGGACGAGCCGGAACTGAAGATCATCGACGTCTTCATCTGCAAGCTGCGCAAGAAATTGCAGGCAGCCACCGGCGGCCAGCACTACATCGAGACGGTCTGGGGCCGCGGCTACGTGCTGCGCGATCCGGCCGACGAAGGAACCGCTGCGGCCTGAGCGATCAGGCGCGGCGAATTGGATCGGCTCCCTCACCGGGGCTGATACGAAAAGGCAGGGCGCCGACCGCGCACCCTGCCTTTTTCGTTTTCGGCGCTGCTTGTTTCGACCGCCCGCGTCGTGGCATGGTCTGGCCAACCGCTGGTGCAATCGCCCGGACACATCCGTTAACCCGGCGCCCGTCACCGATAACCCGCCCCCGCAACGTCAGGACACGAACCACATGGCGAACGCAGACGCGCCCCGCTTCCAGTTGACGATCATTCCCGTCACGCCGCTACAGCAGAACTGCTCGCTGATGTGGGATACCGCAACCCGCAAAGGCGCTGTGATCGATCCCGGCGGTGACGTCGACGACATCCTCCAGGCCGTCGCCGACAACAACGTGGACCTCGAAAAGATCATCCTGACCCACGGCCATTTCGACCATGCCGGCGGCGCCGACGAATTGCGCGAGCGCACGGGCCTTAAAATTGAAGGCCCCCACATCGCCGACAAGTTCCTGCTCGACGACCTGGTCGGCACCGCCAGAAAGTTCGGCATTGACGAGGGCCGCAACGTCACCCCCGACCGCTGGATCGAAGAGGGTGAATCGCTCGAGTTCGCGGGGCTGTCGTTTGACGTCTACCACTGCCCCGGCCACTCGCCGGGATCACTCGTGTACGTCAACACGGAAAACCGCTTCGCCTTCGTCGGCGACGTCCTCTTTCGCGGCTCGATCGGGCGAACGGATTTCGAATACGGCGATCACGACGCCCTGATCAACGCGATCAAGACCAAGCTGCTGCCGCTCGGCGACGACCTGGCCTTCATTTGCGGCCACGGCCCGCCGAGTTCCATCGGCGACGAACGCCAGCACAATCCGTTCATTGCTTGAGGTCGCCCTGTGGAAGGCGGGTGGCACAAGGGCTTAGCTATCCTGCGGCATCAGCGCATCATCGATGTCGCTCGCGCGCCGGTAGGCATCGCGGCCACTGATACGTGCCCAGTAGGCTTCGAACGCAGGCCGCTTCTCCATCGTGCCGAACTGCAGCCCCCACCCGATCTGTGATCCGACATAGACATCGGCTGCCGTGAAGGCGTCTCCCGCGATGTACCCATCGCCGCCAACGGCAGCCTCAAGCGTGTCCATCACCATCGAGAAGTTGCCATAGCCCGCCATCACTTCACGTTCTTGGGGCACCTCGAAGCCGAGCGCCTTGTTCGTCACTGCTGCCTCGACCGGCCCGGCGGCGAAAAACAGCCAGCGATAGTAGGCCCCGCGCGCACCAGGCGCGGGCGCCAATCCCGCATCCGGAAAGGCATCGGCCAGATAGGCGCAGATCGCGGCGCACTCCGTCACGATCTGGTCCCCATGCTTGAGAGCTGGAACCTTGCCCATCGGGTTGATCGCGCGATACCCGGCCGACTTCATCGCTTCGCCGTAAAAGACCACTTCCGTCTCGTAGGGCGCGCCCACTTCTTCGAGCATCCACCGCACAATCCGCCCGCGCGACATCGGATTGGTATAAAAAATCAGCGTGTCACTCATAACGCCCTCTCAGGTTACAACCGGTATCAGACGTGCTCAGGGCGGCCGCCCTAGCGCCATTCCCATCTGAGCCAGCGGCTGAGCAGGCCATCTTCCTGGTCGATCGCCCCATTATCACCCGCGCCTTGTTCGTTCTGCCAGAAATCAACCGTGTTGACCCGCAGCGTCTCGGAGCAGGAACGCTCGCAGTGCAGCCAGTTGCCGCCGGGCGTCTTGACCTGCCACCCAACACGCGTTTGCCGGACAGGCCCGACCACGGTGCCATTGCCGTGCTTGCTGTGCGCCACCACGTAGTCGCCGTCCGGCGGTGGCAACCGTCCCGCATCCGCCGGCTGTGCCAAGCTTCCAAGTACAACACCGGCCGCCACGAGAAGGGCAGCCAAGCCAAAAGTCGGGCGATCCATCAGGAGCCTCCGGTCAATGGGTCGCCGCCCGCCTCGGAAGCGCCAGGGGCACTGCGGAGGCTCTGCGGCATCAAGCATCAAATAACATATTCGCTGGCCGGCAATGCGGCCCTCATCACTGTCTCCGCCCGGGTGATGCCCGCTTGTAACAGGGGCCGCCACCCCGTATGACCAGTGGACAATAAGATGATGACGCCAATCGGACGGCTGCCGCGAGGCAACAGGTTTCGATAGCGAACGAGACCGGCAAGGAGGAGACGTCATGGCCGATAAAGTTGCTCTCATCACCGGCGCGGGCAGTGGCATTGGCCGGGCATCCGCGCTGGCCCTTCAGAAAAAGGGCTATAACGTCGTATTGGCGGGCCGCCGTCGCGATGAACTCGAAAAGACGGCTGCCATGGCGCATGCCGGTGGCGGCGAGATGCTCGCCCACCCGACCGATGTCGTCGACCCGGCCTCTGTCGCAGCGCTCTTTGCCGCCGCCAAGTCGACGTTCGGCCGCCTCGACGTGCTCTTCAATAACGCTGGCATGGGCGCCCCGCCCGTCGACATGGAAGACCTGCCCGTCGAGACGTGGAAGCAGGTCGTCGACGTCAACCTCACCGGTTCCTTCATCTGCGCCCAGGAAGCCATCCGCATCATGAAGGCCCAGTCGCCGATGGGCGGGCGCATCATCAACAACGGCTCGATCTCTGCTTATGCGCCCCGGCCAAACTCAGTGGCCTACACCGCGACCAAGCACGCCATCTCCGGCTTGACGCGTTCGATCTCCCTCGATTGCCGCAAGTATGACATCGCCTGCTCCCAGCTTGACGTCGGCAACGCCGACACCGACATGGGCGGGCGCATGAAGCACGGCGTCCCCCAGGCCAACGGCGAGATCATGGCCGAAGCGGTCATGGATGTGCAGCACGTGGCCGATGCCATCGTCTTCATGTCCGAACTGCCGCTCGATGCGAACGTGCAGTTCATGACCATCATGGCAACGAAGATGCCGTTCGTCGGGCGCGGCTAGATCATTTCCGGTTGTGGTGCGGAGAGTGCCGGTGTGGCGGCGGCGAAGCGGTTCGCCTTCGCCAGCCATCCTTGCCGCGAATTGCCGCCTCCGGCCGTCCTCAGCGCCTCAGCTCGATCGTAATCCCGCGCAGCCCCTCGGCCGCCGTTGAGATGTCGACGCTCTGCTGGCGCTGGGAATAGGAGATCTTCATCGATCCCTGCACGGCCCCGTCGATCGAAAAGGCCATCTTGCCCGGCTGTGCGCGCCCGTTGATCTGGCCGGTCGCATTGAACGTCCGCTCTTCCCACGATCCGCTCAGGAGGCCATTGCTGTCGCTGAGTTTTGCGCGCAACTCAATCCGATTGTCCGCGCCGCACACCGGATCGCAAACCCGAGTTCCGACCCGCCGCCATCAACGCGATAGTAGGCGCGGCAACGGATTTGCTGTGACTGCCCGTCCGTGAGCATGATTTTGCCCGCGCCCCGCCAGGCACCTTCAAGCGTCTGAAACGTGCCGGAAGCCCGCGCATGAGCCGGCGTACTTTCCAGCGTGACCAGGGGCGCCGCCGCCGTCAGCGTGCCGGCCATGAACAGAACGGTGAAAAACTTTCGCAACGTCAACACAACAAGAACCTCCGACAGAGCCTGAGGTCTTGTTGCACGATGAGATTGAAAATTGGCTTATCAAACGGACGAGAACAATAAATCCGCGCGCAAAATAGTGCGGCGCAATGAATTGCCAGCGCAACTATTGGCGCGATCGATCACGCCAACGGCCAAAGACGGATAAACCCGGATCGCCCGAAATCAGTCCGTGCCGAGCCGGACCATCTGCCGGGTCGGGTCCGCCGCCGTGCAGGTCACCCCGATGTCGGCAAATGCAAACCGATAAACCCGCTGGCACAGCAACCCGTCATGTTCACGGATGCCAAGCTGGTCCTTGGCCGCGAACTCAACCAGCCGCAGATGCGGGCCCGAAGAAATCGCGATCGAAACGCCCTGCCCCGTGCTCGCCACCGCCGACGCTGGCGTGGCAACGAGCGGCGCCAGGGCCCATGCGAATAAAGCAAATACGACTAAACCACCGGCAATCTTGTGCTGAATTGTCATTATACCCGCCCCCGAGTCCCCACTATCCAACCAGCATAGTGATTCGGGTCCCGTGAGCGGAAGTCATTCTTGCCGTTCGCAGTACGAATTATTCCAGATGCTCCGATTCTGTGATCGTCTGGTGCGTCTTGAGGAAGATGACGGCAACGACCGCGATAACGGCCGGGATCAGCGCGAGAAGGCGCAGCGTCCACGTTGCATCCCCGATCGCATCGAACGCCCAGCCGACCGGAAAGGGCCCAAGCGACGCCCCGAAGACCCCGATCATCTGGCCCGTGCCCTGGATCGCGCCGAGATGCTTGCGCCCGAAATAACGGGGCCACAGATAACCAAACATCGTCATCGAGAACGCATTGTTGACCCCGAAAACGACCGAGTAGAGGACGGCCCCGGGGCCGCTATCGGCGAACGTGATGAGCGTCAGCGACGAGGCCGTAACAAGCAGTCCGATCGCGAACACATACCGCGTGCGAAGTTTATCGAAGAGCCGGCCAACGAGCGGCATCGCAACAACCATCGCGACGGCAGAGATCGTGAACGCGCGGGCTGCGAATTCCGTCGAGATGCCCTGATGCGTGAGCACCTGCACCTGCCAGAAATGCAGCGTCGTCACCAACATCGCGATCGAGAACCAGCCGGCTGCAACGATGTAGAAGCTGATCGTTTGAAGCGCCTCGTTGAGGGTCAGTCCGGTGATGTCGGCGGCCGGCGTGTCGCCTGCCCCGCTCGGCGCCCGCCTCTCCCCGTCAGGCAGCAGCCCGACGTCTTCCGGCTTGTCGATCGCAAAGAAAATCAACGGCGGCAACATCAGGACCCAGGTCATAATGCCAAGCACGACCCAGGCCTGCCGCCATCCAATGGTCTCGATCAGGTATTGCCCCAGCGGCGGGTGCACCGCCATCGAGATGCCGAAGCCAACCGCCATCAGCCCCATCGCGAAACCGCGTTGGCGCGAGAACCACTGCGAGACGAAATTCGCCGACCCGAGCATCATCGAGCCCTGGCCGAAAAAGCGCAGCAGCGCGAAGCCGAGCGCCAGCCAAAGAAAGTTCGCCGCCGCCCCGAAGATCATGCAGCAGATGCCAAGCAGCCCCGCAATGACGATCATCGCGAGCCGGGCGCCGAACCGGTCGACGAGGCGCCCCGTCTGCGGCAGCAGGAAGGCTGCCGCGAGCGTCGCGATCCCGTAAGCCGTCGCCATGGTGGCCTTGGAGATGCCAAGGTCCTGCGAGATCGGATCGATGAACACGGAGAAGGTATGGGACTGGCCCGGCCCCGAGACGAAAATACCAAGGCTCGAGATGGCAACGATCACCCACCCGTAGAAGAAGCGGTCCTGTGCCTTGGCCACCGCGCTATGGCGCATTTTGTCGAACAACTCTGTCGTCTCCCGTGTCTGAGGTCATCGCCGGACGTCTCCTATCATTTTCCGCCCTGTCCCAGGAGATGAAATATCCGCACGGGCGCCAATCCTGCAGAAATTCCAAGACGGTAATTTTTTTCACGCGTGCGCTGACGCCGCCAGCCACACGCTCTAGGATGAGCGACCCAAATGCGCCGGCCGGCTCAAACCCGCCGACGCGCCAGAACGGAGGAAACAAAGCGGCGATGGCCAACCAGTATGATCTGATTTTGAAGGGCGCGACCGTCGTCAATCAGGATGGCACCGGCGTGCGCGACATCGCGGTCTCCGGCGGCCGCATCGCTGCGATCTCGACGGCCGCCGAACCGATCACCGAGGGAGCCGGTGACGTTCTGGACTGTGCCGGCCTTCACATCCTGCCTGGCGTGATCGACAGCCAGGTCCACTTCCGCGAACCCGGCCTCACCCACAAGGAAGACCTCGAAACCGGCAGCCGCGCCGCGGTCGCAGGCGGCGTCACCGTCGTCTTCGAGATGCCCAACACCAATCCACTGACCACCACCCCCGAGGCGCTTGCCGACAAGGTTGCCGCAGCCCGCAACCGCATGTTCTGTGACTTCGCCTTCTATGTCGGTGCAACCCGCGAAAACATCGACGACATCCCGATGCTGGAACGTCTCGAGGCCTCCGCCGGCATCAAGGTCTTCATGGGGTCGTCGACCGGCAATCTGCTGGTTGACGATGAGGCTTCCCTCGACCGCATCATTGCCCGCCTCTCGCGCCGCGCCGCGTTCCACTCTGAAGACGAAGACCGTCTCATCGCCCGCGAAGGCGTGCGCCGGCCGGGTGATCCGACCTCGCACCCCGAATGGCGTGATGTCGAAGCTGCAATGATCTCGACCCGCCGCCTTGTCCGCCTCGCCGAGAAGAACCGCCGCCGCGTCCACGTCCTCCACATCTCGACGGGCGATGAGATGGCCTTCCTCAAGGACCATCGCGAATGGGCCAGCGTCGAGGTCACGCCGAACCATCTCACCCTGACAGCGCCCGAGTGCTACGAGCGCCTCGGCACCTTCGCCCAGATGAACCCGCCCGTGCGTGATGCAGCCCACCAGGCCCGTATCTGGGAAGGCGTGCGGGACGGCACCGTTGATGTCCTGGGCTCCGATCACGCCCCCCACACGCGCGAGGAAAAGGAACACGCCTACCCCGCCTCCCATTCCGGCATGACCGGCGTCCAGACACTGGTCCCGATCATGCTCGACCACGTCAATGCGGGCCGCCTCACCCTCGAGCGCTTCGTCGATCTGACGAGCCACGGCCCGCAACGCCTGTTCGGCCTTCGGGGCAAGGGACGCATTGCGGCAGGCTACGATGCGGACTTCACGATTGTGGATCTGAAGCGCCGTGAGACGATCACCGATGGCTGGATCGAAAGCCGCTGCGGCTGGACCCCCTTCGATGGCAAGACGGTCACCGGCTGGCCCATTGGCACGATCATTCGCGGCCGCCGCGTCATGTGGGACGGCGAAATCCTCGGGATCCGCCCGCGGCGACGCAGCGCGCTTCCACGAAGCCGACTAGCTGGGCCGCCGCCCGCGGGCTGGCAGCAACGCCAATGCATAAAGGAAAGGCCGGGCGACTGCCCGGCCTTGACGCAGGTTCTGAAAACGCCCGGGGCAGCGCCCCGCCATCGGTCTCAGTTGAGGCCGAGGATCGAACGGCGCCATGCCATGTCGCGGTTGCGCGGTGGCGCGCTGCGGCGCTGCACCGTTCGCCGCTGTGGTGAGCTCTCGCTCACGCCCGGAACCGCCGTTGGCACGAACTTACGCGCCAGACGAGTCGGCAGCTGCTGTTTCACGATGACCTTCGTCCCGACCTTCGCAATGCTCGCAAGATGGGTGACATGCGAATTATGCATGCGAATGCAACCCGACGACGCTGCAAGTCCGATCGAGGAGGCATTGTTCGTGCCGTGGATCCGGTAGAGCGTCGAGCCGATGTAAAGCGCTTTGGCGCCGAGCGGGTTATAGAGGCCGCCCGTCATCAGCAGCGGCAGGTCGGGCTTGCGCTGGCGCATTTCCGCTGGCGGGCGCCAGTCGGGCCAGTCACGCTTGGCCGAGATACGGTCCGTGCCCGACCACTGGAAGCCGAGCTTGCCAACCGTGATCGGATAGAGGTAGGCGCGCTGGCCCGGCAGCGTATAGACGAGGCGCCGCCGCTTGGTGTCGATCAGGATCGTGCCGGCCTTGTATTGCGAGGCAAACGGGATGACCGGCGGCGCGAGCGGCGTGATGGCGGGCTTCGGGCCGCCTTCCATCACCTCTTTCACCTTCTGGGCGTTTTGTGCATGCGCTGGAAGCGCCGCGGCGAGCGCGACGAGGGTCAAGGTCAGGACGCGGTACATGTCTGTTCTCTTTCCCTGTTCGAAACGCCAGCAAGCCGACACAAGGCGGCAGGCCAAGGCGCATTCGACAATTGGATTGTTCAAGCCCCCGAAACACGCTCAGCGGCTGGCGGATCGACGGCGATCAGCCGACGCAGATGCGCCACGCCGATAAGCATGTCCGGCGCAGCACCTCCCCCGCTGTAGGCATTAACCTCACCGATCCCAACAATGGCGAACGAAAATGGTTACCACGCGACCCTGAAAATTATTAATAACAAACGATTGCGCACTATTTCTTCGGTGTTGTGTGAGCTTGATGCACCGTCTTGAACGCGTGCCAGGTTCCGTCTGCGCCGATCGCAACGCCATAGCCGTCGTAGCGCCCCGCCTTCTTCATCCGCTTGACCTCATCGACGCTGACAAGCCGCAACAGCGCGACCTCGAGTGGTGGCGAAAGCTGGTCGAGGGGCAGTTCCGCAAACGCCGGCCAGATGAAGATCCGGGCGTTCTCGACATCGGGCCCGTGCCGGCGCACCGCATAGGGCCCAGCGAGTATATTGGCGAGCAGCGCCAGCATCTCCCGGCCCGTCCCATCGTGCGAAGCTTTGCGCCACGCCTCCAGCGTCTCTTTCACCGGCTTCTCCCCGAAATCGGGCGGCAGCTCGTTCCATTGCACCGGGATCATCAATTCTTTCAGGTCACCCGACAGGGCTGCCGCCAGGATCGCATCCCGCATCTCTGCGACATTCACCGGCAAGTCGCCGCGTCCAAACCCGACCATGACCGGCGCGGTCTTCCCCCCCGCGCCGCCCTGCGATGCCGCAGCCTTGTTGCCATCCTGGCCGGCCGCCGGCGCATCACCGCCAACCAGAACAATGATGCAGACCATGGCAAGCAACACAGCCATCACGCCAGCCCCGCGCCTGCCACTTCGCTCGGCGGTCTGCCCCTTCGGCCCCTGCTCAATCATCGCCCTGCTCCCTCTTTGCCGCGCTCATACCACCTGACTTGGGACGAAATGGCGACGCGCGCCGCCCTATCATGACACGCGCCACGCGCCACGATATTGGCCCTGGATAGATCGGCTGTGGACTGGACATTGCCGAGCGATTGGGCATGAGTGAGTTCATGTGGCCGAACTTCATCTCCTTCATCCCCAACCCGCTGATAATCCCTGTCGGGATCCTTGTCGGGCTTGCGGTATCGGCGCCGGTCGGACCGGTCAACGTGCTCTGTATCCAGCGCACGTTACAGCGCGGCGTCGCCGGTGGCATAGCAGCCGGTCTCGGCGCGGTGCTCGGTGATGGCCTGATTGCGCTCGCCGCCGCCATGGGCATTGGCGCCGTGACGAGCATGGTCACGCACTACCGTCTCGCGATCCAGGTCGCCGGCGGCATTGTCCTCGTTGCCTTTGGCTTGATGCTCTGGCGCGGCCGCCAACGTATTCGCGCCGCTGAAGCGGAGGCCACCGGCCCCGTCGGCATCCTGGATTATGCCAGCGACGTGCCGAAGGCGTTCTTCATGACCGTCACCAATCCCGGCGCCGTCCTGGGCCTGTTCGCCATCTTCGGCGGTATCGGCTCCTTCGTCGAGGTGCGCGGGCCAGTCGAGGCGCTGGTTCTGGTCGCCTCGATCGTGGCTGGCTGTCTCACCTGGTGGACGATGCTGTCGCTCTTCATCTCGCGCCTCAGCGATCGCTTCGCTGAGATCGACATGGCCCGCATCAACCTGATCGCAGGCCTGGCGCTGATCGCTTTCGGCATTGTGCTGATGGGGGAAGTCGTCTGGAGCATCGCTGCTTGAGGCGGTTGCACCAGGCGCGGCACCTATTGGCGTGGCGCAGCCCCTGAAAATTCACCGTCGCGAACCCGCACGGCAAGGCGTTCCATGAAGAGTGCCGCCTGCATTTCGCCGCGCGCATCAACGAGATCACTGAGGCCGGTATAGAGCGCGGCGAACGTCATCAAGTCCGGCGAAATGCCGGCCTCCAAGCCCTCTTCCCAGGCTGAAACGATGAGCTGCAGGGCATCCTGACTGTGGCATGCGGATCCCGCGCCCTGGGAACGGTGGGTCATTCTTTTCGTGCTCGCTTATCCAGACCATTCAGATCTGAGTTTTTTTGGTGTCTCCCCGGCCCGATCGTCTAGCATGCGATGGCCGCGCCGCCTCACGTACTCGCGCCTTAGTGTAAACGGCAAGGCATGATCGCCGCCCCGTTAGTTAACCGGCGTACAAGCACGGTTCCGCAGCCGAGCCGCTAGTCGGCAAGCTTGATCAGACGATTGGAAATCTCGCGCGCTTCCTTGACGAACCGCGCGATGGAGTTGCGCGCCGACGGCGTACAACGCCGGTAGGTGCGCCGATAGCTGCGATACCCGCGATTGAAACGTTGCGCGATCGTGGCCTGACGCAACGCCGAACTGCCCTCTGTGCGAATGAGTTCGGACGCGATCTGGCGCCATCGCTGGCCGTCCTCCCCCCCACACACGGCGCGCAGGTAGTGCACCGATCCGAGGATCTCGGAAAGTCGCAACAACTGATCATCATAGGAACGCGTGTCACCCGGTGCCACGGCCCGCGTGGGGGCGGATGCGCCGAACGCCAAAAGCGCGGTCACGATCATGACGGCGACCACCCTCGGGAAAGATGCACCACCGCGCTCAGGTCTTTGGCCGGGTCCCATCATGTCCAGCGCCTCGTTACCGGCTTGGCCGCGAACCGGCCCTGAACCGACCGTGACGATTCGCCGGCCGGTCATCATCGTGTAAGCGCGCCGCGTGCGCTAATCAAGGCAGCCCTGCCGGGCTCGGAAGCACGCGTGCGCCTTGGCGATAAAATGCGCCAGCCGGTCCGTTGTCTTGAACGCGCTGATCTGGTCAAGCGTGACGAAGCGCGCCTCGACACAGTCATCTGCCGCGACCGGGCTGCCCGAAATCCAGCGGCCGAAGTGGATGACGAGCAGATAGTGGGCAATCAATTCGCCATCGCTGCCGCGGATCACCACATCGTTGGTATCGACAAGGCCGAGGATCTCGGCGTCGATGGCGGTCTCCTCCAGCACTTCACGCCGCGCCGCTGCCGCCGCCGTCTCGCCCGGTTCGATGTGCCCGCCCGGCAAGCTCCAGGTATTCTGCCGCGGGCTCTTGCCCCGCCGCCCGATCAGGACTTCATCTCCGCGGAAGATGGCCGCACTGGCCGCAGCCCGCGGCCAGGGCGAGCGGACCGCCCCGGACCGGTCGGATGGTTGGTTCACACGTGTGCTCCGTGTCATGTTGCCGTTCGATACGAAACCTTGTCGCCACTGACTGTTACCAGATCGCAGCGGAAGCTTGCCATGTGCTCACGATATAGCCTCACTTCGCCTCACGAAGCCGTCCGCGCCTACTTCGATTATGGCAACGAGCACCCCTTTCCGCCCCGCTATAACATCGCGCCGACCGACCCGGCTGCCATCGTGCGCACCGGCGCCCGTCATGCCCGCGAACTCGTCCTTGTGCGCTGGGGCCTGATTCCATCGTGGGTGCGCGACGTCGACAAGTTCGCAACGCTCATCAACGCCCGGGCCGAGACGCTGGCCGAAAAGCCCTCATTCCGCGGCGCCATCCGCCACAAGCGCTGCCTGATACCGGCCGATGGCTTTTACGAGTGGACAGGCCCCCGCGGAAACAAGCAGCCCCACTATATCCATCGCAGCGGCTGGCAGCCCGGCGACCCGGAAGGCGCGGTCGCCCCCCTCGCCTTCGCCGGCCTCTATGAAGACTGGCTCGGCCCCGACGGCAGCGAGATCGACACGATGGCGATTATCACGGTCGCCGCCAACGCCTTCATGAAGCCGATC
This sequence comes from uncultured Alphaproteobacteria bacterium, assembly GCA_963696075.1. Taxonomy (GTDB): domain Bacteria; phylum Pseudomonadota; class Alphaproteobacteria; order Rhizobiales; family Hyphomicrobiaceae; genus CAJQQK01. The sequence goes on from CAVOJD010000029.1 coordinate 115,850, forward strand.
CACGACCGCATGCCCGCCATCCTCGAACCGGCCGACTTCGAGGCCTGGCTCGATTGCCGCACCGTCGACACCGATGAGGCACTCACCCTGTTGCGGCCCGCCCCCGCCGGCCTGCTCGCTGAAACACCGGTCAGCCGGGCGGTCAACAATCCGCGTGCGGAAGGCCCCGAACTTCACGCCCCCGCGGCGCCAAGGCTCATTTGACCATCCGCCGGGGACGGCCCGCTGGCGGCGCCGTTTACCAGGTTTGTTTATCATGTGCGCCACTTTTGCCCACATCTGACAATACTTCTGAGCAACGCAGCCCAAGCGACGGCTTGCTGGATATGGCGCTCAAGCGCTGGTCTGGCTATACGTTCTTGATGGATGGATGCGCTTTGCGATGTTCGAGCGGGGGGTATCCAGCCATGGAACGTTACCGGCAGCGAATGCGCAGCCGGCGTGTTGGCCCGCATCACCGGACGTCGTGTGCGTTTTGGATGGGGTGGAAGACGCAGGCTTGGGGAGGCGGACGGGTGCCGCACGCCGACCCTTCAGAGCTGCATTGACGTGTTGAGCGAAGTACGGGTGCGTATGACCTACAAAGGTGACGATCTCGATCTGCGAACGCCGAGCGGCGCCGCCCGGGCACCGTTTCCGGCCGCACCCGGCAGCGCCGCGGGCGCAAACAATTCCTGGTTGTCCCGGGCCTTGAACGAGGCCGATGACAGCCAGCCGATCTGGGTCGACGACACCACGCTTGCCGTCTGCAACCAGGCTTTTGATCTTGCCGTCATCATGGGCGCGCCGGAAGTCGGCCTCGAACATCTCGTCCATGCGATGACGCAGATCGAGGCATCCTCGGATATCCTCTACGAGCACAACATTCACGTCTCGACGCTGAGGCGGGAAAGTACTGCCATTATTATGGAGGATTTTCCGGCTAGTAGGGCTGACGGCAAAAGTGCGCCGCTAAAGTCCGTAGATTTCGAGGACGTCCTCTACCACGCCGCCGACCGGGCTTATGCCCGCCGTTCACCCGTCACGATTGAAGACATTCTGGACACGCTTTTCGATATGAGCCGAGATAACGCCAGCCGCAGACTGCTTGCCCGCCACCGGACCGATTTCAACTTGCGCGAGTCGATGGAGCCGGCCCCGCCCCCAGGCGCCATCAGCGAGGGGCGCCAGAAAATCCGCGTCAGCGCCGGCAGCCACCACATGGGGAACCAGTCGATGGGTGACACCAATCGCATTCATGAGCCGCCAAGCGTGACCGACACGCTCCAGAACACGCGCATCGACGCCATCGAGCGCGCGATCCGCGAACTGACCGACGATATTGCCCTCAACCGCAAGTCGTTCTCCTCTCTCATCGATGAGTTGCGCGGCACCGTCCGCCAACCCGAACCGCCGGTTTATACCCCGCCGCCGCCGCCCGCCCCGGTCAACGGCGTCTACGAAGACCCCAACGTCAACGACGTTCACGAGGTCCTCTATCTGCTCGGCCGGGTCGAGCGCAGCGTCGATGCCAAATTCAACGAGCTGGCCCGCTCCTGGTCGGTGCTGGGCGACCGCCTGAGCGCCCTGGAAAGTGCCGTCGACACGATCGAGAACACGGGCGGTTTCGAGCTGACACCGGAAGTCGAGGCGCGCCTCAAGACCTTGTCGTTTGCCGACGACCGGCTCGACAAGCTCGAGACGATGCTGGTCTCCCTGCCCCAGCGGCTTTCCGAAATGGAGCGCCGCCTTCAGCACGCAGCGACCGCGAACGAGGTGAACGTTGACACAACCTTCCTTGAGGGAAAGCTCGACAATATCGAGCGCATGATCGCGGAAAGCCCCGACGGAAATTTTGAATTGGGCCCCGTGATGGGCGCGCTGCGTGATGTTGAGACGAGCCTGCGCGCCATCGCCGGCCAGGTCCGCGACGTCGACAACCGTACGAGTGACGTCAATCTCGTTGTCGAGGGGTTGAACGAACGCCAGGATCGTATCGAGCGCGCAATCACGGACAATCAGGGCTATCTTGGCGATGTCCAGGCTCGCCTCGATGAGGTTGTGGGCGTCGTGCGCACTGAAATCAGCGACATCGGCAACGCCTTGCTCGGCCAGACTGACGGTGGCGAGCGGATCCAGAGCCTCGTCGAAAACTCGCTCCGCGGCGTCTCCGACAATTTCGAGCGCCAGCGCGACGCGATCGCAAACTCCGTCAACGCCGTGGTCTCGGATCGCTTCGCGGGCCTTGCCGGCATCCTCCAGACCCGCCAGGCGGAAACGGCACAGGGTCTTCAACAGATACAGGCCCGGATGGGAGCGTTCGAGGGGCGTCTTGAGGCACTGCTCAACCGGCCGGTCAACGTCAACGGCTCGAGCGATGCTGACGTCAGCTTCCTCAATGACGCCGTCGGCAAGATCATCAACAATCAGCACACGCTTGCCGGATCGATCGACGAATGGCGCAGTCAGGTCAGCCAGGACGTATCGCTGGTCGCAGCCCGCCTTGAAAAGTTCGAGGGCCAGTCCGGCGGTGACTCCGTGGTCCCGATCGACCGTTTCGACGAGATCCACGAGCGCATGGACCGGCTCCAGACGACGCTGAGCGAGCGCGAGGACGGCTGGTCACGCTTCAAGCTCTGGCTCTACGGCACGACCGACTGGTACGGCGCGAGCTGGGGCGATGATCGTGACGACGATAACCCGGACTGGGTTGCCCGCCAGCCTCGCCCGCGCACCGATGTCGATGATCGCATTACCCCATCCTACGACCAGCGCGCCTGAACCGCCGGCCCGCGTCGATTGGAGCGAGCGCGTCTCGCGCGGCGATATCGCAAACATGTGATCGTCGAAACACGACGTCCGCCTTGCGTTCGCCCCGATTCAGGATGATTTGCCGTGCGCTGCGCTTGCCGCTCCCAACTGAGCGGACGAGCGCCTGGTCGCAAACATCGGCGAACGCAAAAACATGAGCACCACCCTGCCTTCTGCGCGCGATCACCGCGTTGACTTCGTGCGCGGCCTTGCGTTGATCATGATCTTCATCAACCACATCGTCGGCAACGTCGTCGGTGAGTTGACGACGCGCAATTTCGGCTTCTCCGATGCCGCGGAGATTTTCGTGCTCCTGGCCGGCGTCTCCTCCGCGTTCGCCTATTACCGCCGCTACGAAGCCGGCCAACCCTTCTATACCTCCGTCCGGGTCTGGCGACGCGCGGGCTTCCTCTACACCGCCCACATCCTCACCGCCGTGATCGCAATCGCGTTGTTCGCGGCAGCCAGCATCTATTTCAACGACCCGGGCCTCGCCGGCAAGATCGGCATCGGCACGATCCTCGATGCCCCCGCCGCCGGCCTTCTTGGCGTTGCAACCCTCACCCATCAGCTGTCATTCTTCAACATCCTCCCTCTCTACATCGCCCTCCTCGCGATGCTGCCGGCCATCATGTTCCTCTATCGCCGCGACATCCGCCTCCTCCTCGCCGTCAGCGTGGCGCTCTACCTCGCGTCCTCGTTTTTTCGCATCGCCCCGCCGAGCTTTCCCACCGATAACACCTGGCATTTCAATCCGTTGTGCTGGCAGCTGTTGTTTGTTGCGGGCTTCTGCTGGGGCGATCTGTGGCGCCGTGGCGTCCACCTGGAGCGCAACCGGGCGCTGTTCTGGGCCGCTGTCGCCTATCTGGTCTTCTCGCTGGTGTGGATGATCGTCGACTTCCTGCCCTACTTCCCGGTCTACGGCGGCTTCGGCGAACTCTGGGGCTTCTCGAAGACGTACCTCGCGCCCTTCCGCCTGCTCCACATCCTGGCGCTGGCCTACGTCATCGCGATGTGCCCGCTCGGGGGCCTGCTGCGCCGCTTCGGCGCCGACAACCCCCTCGTCCAGATCGGCCGTCACGCGCTGCCGGTGTTCTGCGTCGGCTCGCTGCTCTCGATGGCGTGCTTCATCCTGCGCACCAAGGTTGCCGCCGGCATCGTGCCGGATGTTCTGATGGTCCTGATCGGGATCACGATCCTGATCGGCTTCGCCCGCTTCCTCGAGTGGCAGGCAGCATCGCCCGCAGGCCAGGTCGGCAGTCAGATGGCGACGGGCTTTGTCGCCTCGACCCCGCCCGTGCCGCCTCCGGTGAGCTATAATTTCGCGCTCAGGGGCGCGGCGCTGCCGCCCGCCTGAGCCGATCGTTGATCGCGGCCCCGAGACCGGCCTCGGGGATCGCCATCACTGCGATTTCGCAGGCCCCGGACTGATCGAGCTGTCGCAGTCCCTCGAACAGGTTCGCCGCCGCTTCGATCAGGTCCCCGCGCGGGCTGAGATTGAAGCATGGCCCCGGGTGCGCTGGCGCCGGGCCAAACGCGAGCAGCGCCTGGTCCGGCCGGGGCGCGCCGACATTCAGCATGACCCGCTTCGATGGCGCATAATGGCTCGCAAGTTGCCCCGGCGAGGTCCGCGGCGCCGTCTCGCCCTCAGCACCGTCTTGATGGGCTTCGGGCCCGGCGATCCGGCATCCGGCCACCGCCTCCAGCGCTTCGCGCGGGACCGCGCCGGGGCGCAGCAGGATCGGAACCGGCCCGCGCGCATCCACGATTGTGGATTCGATCCCAACCCTCGTCGCTCCACCATCCAGGATTACCGCCGGCTGCGGCCGGCCGGGATCCGAAAAGTCGTCGGCGACATGGGCTGCCGTCGTCGCGCTGACGTGGCCGGACCGGTTGGCCGAAGGGGCTGCGACGGGAATGCCCGCCACGGTGAGCAGGCGCTGGGCCGCCGGGTTTGAGGGTACGCGGATCGCGACGCTGGAAAGCCCGGCCGAGACGAGGTCTGAGAGGCCGGAGCCGGGGCGGCGTTCGCCAATCAGCGTCAGGCCGCCCGGCCAGAACGCGGCCCCGAGCTGCCGGGCGAGGGGGGTAAACTGCGCGATCGCCTCGGCCGCATCCAGCGACGGCACATGGACGATCAGCGGATTGAAGCGCGGCCGTCCTTTGGCGGCGAATATCTTTGCCACCGCCTGCCCGTTCCGCGCATCCGCCCCCAGCCCGTAGACCGTCTCGGTTGGAAACGCGACGAGGTCGCCGGCAATCAGGTGGCGCGCTGCAAGCGCGATCGCATCATCGTCGTTGGCGGGCAGGATCGGGGGGCGCATGGGTTCGTTAATGAGTGGTTGTCCGTTAAGTTTCGGCCGCCAGCGGCCTGATGCTCGGCCGGTTACGGCGGCGGGTAGACATTGCATGACAAATCACCGGGCGCCACATATGTTGGCCCGCAAAACGGGACGTTCGCGAGGCCTTAAATGACGTATCAAGCTCCGGTCGACGATATCATGTTCACGCTGCGCTCCGCAGCCGATCTCGACGGTCTCAATGAACGCGGGATCTATGACGGCCTCGACGAGGAGACCCTGCGCGCCATCATCGAAGAGGCCGGCCGTTTTGGCGCCGAAGTCCTCGCCCCCCTGAACCGCATTGGCGACGTCGAGGGAGCCGTGCTGAAGGACGGTGGCGTGGTGACGCCTGAGGGCTGGCGCGAGGCCTATCGCCAGTTCCGCGAGGCCGGCTGGAACGCGTTGACCGGGCCTGAGGAATTCGGCGGCCAGAACCTGCCCGAAATCGTCTCGAGCGCGACGTCTGAAATCTGGAATGCCGCGAACCTTGCCTTCGGCCTGTGTCCGCTGCTCACGATGGGCGCGATCGACGCCCTCAAGGTCTACGGTTCCAAGGAGCTGCTTGAGACCTACCTGCCCAAGATGGTGTCCGGCGAATGGACCGGCACCATGAACCTCACCGAGCCGCAGGCAGGGTCTGACCTCGGCGGCCTCAGAACCCGCGCGGAACCTCAGGCAGACGGCACCTACCGCCTGTTCGGCACCAAGATCTACATCACCTACGGCGACCACGACCTGACCGACAACATCATCCACATGGTGCTCGCCCGCCTGCCCGACGCACCCGCCGGCACCAAGGGCATCTCGCTGTTCCTTGTGCCCAAGGTGCTTGTCAACGCGGACGGCAGTCTCGGTGAACGCAATGACGTCATCGCAGCCGGCGTCGAACACAAGCTCGGCATCCACGCAAGCCCCACCTGCACCATGAAGTATGGCGAGAACGGTGGCGCCGTCGGCTATCTCGTTGGCGAGGAAAATCGCGGGCTCGCCGCCATGTTCGTGATGATGAATGCAGCCCGCCTCGCCGTCGGCCTGCAGGGCGTGGCGGTGGCCGATCGCGCCACCCAGCACGCCATTGCCTACGCCAACGAACGCAACCAGGGCCGCGGCCCCCGCGCCAAGCGCGGCGAGATGAGCCCGATCATCGAGCACGCCGATATCCGCCGAACCGTCATGAAGATGCGCGCCGCCACCAACGCCGCCCGCGCGATCTGCCTCGTCACGGCCCGCGAACTCGATATCGCCGAGCGTGCCACTGGCAAGGAAGAGCGCGAAGCCGCCCACATGCGCGCAGCGCTTCTGACGCCCATCGCCAAGGCTTATTCGACCGACATCGGCGTCGAGGTCGCCTCCCTCGGTGTCCAGGTCCACGGCGGCATGGGATATGTCGAGGAAACCGGCGCCGCCCAGTTCTACCGCGATGCCCGCATCCTGCCGATCTACGAAGGCACCAACGGCATCCAGGCGATCGACCTTGTCACCCGCAAGCTGCCGCTCGGCGACGGCGCTGTCGCAATGGCCCTGATCGATGATCTGAGTGCCACCGTTGACGAGGTGCGCGCCTCGAACCGCCCCGAATTCGGCTTGATGGCGGAGCGCCTCGCCGAGGCGGTGGCCGCCCTGAAGCGCACAAGCCTCTGGCTCGGCGAACAGATCCAGCAGAACCCGGAGGCAGCGCTTGCCGGCGCAACGCCCTACCTGCGCCTCTTCGGCCTCACGGCCGGCGGCGTCTACCTCGCCCGTGGTGCGTTGGCAGCCGCCCGCGACAATGGCGGCACCGCCAGCGCGCGTGTCATTCTTGCCCGCTTCTGGGCCGAGACCGAGGTCGCCCTTGCACCCGGCCTCGCAACCGCGATCACCGAAGGCGCGGACGGCCTGCTCGCGATGCCGGTCGAGCGTTTGTCGGCCTGAGGGCCGGCGCACAGGAGGATGACCTATGCAGCAAGCTGACGCCGAAATCGTTGTCACGCGCCAGGATGGCATTCAGACGATCCGCATCACGCGGCCGCAAAAGAAGAATGCGCTGACCACGCCGATGTATCAGGCGATCTATGATGCGCTGGTGGCCGCGGACGCCTCGAGCGAGATTGCAGCGACCATTATCACGGGATCTGAAGGCGTCTTCAGCGCCGGCAACGACATCAACGATTTCCGCGCCGGTCTCGCCGCCGGCGTGGACCTGCACGACCGCCCCGTCCACCGCTTCATCCAATACCTGCCACAGACCCGGACGCCGCTCATTGCCGCCGTCGACGGCCTCGCCATCGGTGTGGGCACGACGCTGCTGTTTCATTGCGACCTCGTCTATGCGACGCCCGAAGCGCGGTTCTCGACCCCCTTCCTCGACTTAGGGCTTGTCCCCGAGGCAGCCTCCAGCCTGCTTGCACCGCAACGCATGGGCTATGCCCGCGCCTTCGAACTTCTCGCGCTGGGTGAGGTTTTCGATGCTGAACGCGCCCGCGAGGCTGGCCTCGTCAACCGGATCGTGCCCGCCGCAGAACTCGATGCAGCCGCCCGCCAGGCCGCCGCCCGCCTTGCCGCCAAGCCACCGGCCGCCCTCGAGATCGCGCGCCGCCTGATCCGCGGTGAGGCCGCCGCCATCACCGAGCGTCTCGACCTCGAAGCGCGCCTGTTCTCCGAGCGCCTGCGCTCGCCTGAAGCGCAGGAAGCCTTCACAGCCTTCCTCGAAAAGCGTCCGCCCGACTTCAAACGGGGCTGACGGCTGCAAAAGCGGGATGATGAACGTTCGACGGTTTTGGGAAGAACTCTGCGTCTGCCTTTTGGCCGGCCTCGTCGTGCTCTGTTCGGGGCTGCTCCCCCCCGCATCCCCCGCCGCGGCGCAGTCCCAATGGAAACTGCCAGATCTGTGGAGCGCACCGCCCCCCGCGCCGGACGCCGAGGCCCGCCGCATCATCGCAGCTCTCGACTTGAAGCCGCCCGCCATGGCGCTTGCAGCCCGCGTTACCGGTGAAGGCCATTGGACGTTCACCAATAAGGCCGGGCAGCAGTTCACCGCCGCCAATCCCCGCGAGATGGCGCGCGTGACGGCGATGCTCGCCACCGGTACCACCACACCCAACGCACCCCTCACCCTCTATGTCCCGGCCCCTAGTCGTTATCGCCCACGCCGAGCACCTGACGCTGCTGCCGGCCAAGGCCCGCCTGCGCATCGTCACCGGCGGCACCAGTTATCCGCTCATGGTGCTCGCAGCGAAGCCCGGTCGGCAGGCCTGGTTCGCGCAGGTGAGCCCGAATGTGTTTGTGCGCGCCGACCGTGTCGAAAGCTTCGATGAGACCGTGTGGCAACTGCGCCGCCCGGTTTCGCCCCGCCGCATCCTCTCCCTCGATCCCGGCGGGCCCGACGCGTTGCCGCCCCGCCCGCCCCGGCGCAAGGCCGGCGGGGAGCCCATCATCGAACCCGTCAACCCGCAGCACCTCGCAGACGCCATCAGCGCGCTCGCCGGCCAGGTCATCATCATCACCGGCCGCCTCGAAGGGGACGCCAAACTGGTCTACCGGACAGCGACCGGCGCCGAACGTGAACTGGAATTGGCGCCGCTGCGCGCGGCCGCTGAGCGCGCCGATGCCGACCTCATCATGCTGACAGCGGCAGCCCCCCGCCAGCCCGGTGCGCGCAACTGGCTGTGGTTGCGCGTTGACGTCGACAACCTCTTCGAAGCCCTCGAGCGCCCGACGCTTGGCCGCTTCCTGAATGCCCTTGCTGGCGATCAGGGCCGCCTTTTCGTCACCGTCTCCCGCGCGACCGGCCGCCGCCTCGCGCTCTCCATCGTCCCCCTGGCCGGCCAGGCGCACGGGCGCCGAGCCGGGCACCATCGCCGACCTCCTGGCCGAAATCGCCTCGGAAGTCGCCGGCACCGTCCTGCCGCACGCCGTCGAGGTCGACCTGGTCGCCCGCCAGCGCTCCGAAGAACTGGCCCACCGCGTCGTGCCGGGTATCCCATCGACCATCCAACACATCTACCTCGGCGCCCTGCTTCTGGGCCTCCTGGCGTTTCCCGTGACGCGCAACTGGTGGCGACGGATCTGGCCGGATGAGCAGCAGGGCGACTATGCCGGCCCGGCCGGCTTCTGGTCCGCCTCCGCGATCCGCTGGACGCTTTTCACCCTTCTCTTCCTGCCCTTGGCAGGCCCGCCGGCAGTTCTCTGGGCGCTCCTCTCGGGGGCATGGCGAGCACCCGCTGGCCGGTCGCCCCGCGCATGAGGCTGACGCACCCGGCCGGACGCGCTAAGCTCACCGGCAACTGGAAACGCTCTGGAAAAAAGAAAACCCGCCAAGATGACGACACTTCTCCTGACGCATCCCTGCTTCGTCGATCACGACACCGGCGAAGGCCATCCCGAACGCCCGGATCGTATGCGCATTCTCGACAAGGTCTTCGCCGATCCCCGGTTCGATGGCCTTGAGCGCGCCGAAGCGCCGCTGCGCGAGGATTGCGAAGAGGCAATCATGCGCGTCCACCCCGAGACCTATCTGGCGCGCTTGAAGCGCCTGCGCCCCGAGGCGGGCCAGCCGGCGGTGCGTCTCGACCCCGACACGGTGCTCTCGTCGGGGAGTTGGCAGGCAGCCCTGCGCGCTGTCGGCGCGGGCCTCGAGGCCGTCGACCGGGTCTTCGAGGACGACCGCACGATCACCAACGCCTTCTGCCAGGTCCGCCCCTGCGGCCACCACGCGGAAAAAGAGCGCGCAATGGGCTTCTGCCTGTTCTCCAACGTCGCGATTGCGGCGAAATATGCGCGCGCGCGCCATGGCGCCGAGCGCATCGCCGTCGTCGATTTCGACGTCCATCACGGCAACGGCACCCAGGACGTCTTCTGGGCGGAGAAAGACTTGTTCCTCGCCTCAACCCACCAGATGCCGCTCTATCCCGGCACCGGTGCGCCGGATGAGGAAGGCGAGACCGGCAATATCTGCAACGCGCCGCTGCGCCCGAATGACGGCGGCAGCCAGTTCCGCGAGGCGTTCAATTCCCGCGTATTGCCGGCACTTACCGACTTCGGTCCGGATCTGATCCTCATTTCAGCCGGATTCGACGCCCACGAAGCAGACCCGTTGGCGAATCTGCGCCTGGTGGAGGATGATTTTGTGTGGGCGACCGACAAGTTGATGACTATCGCCGAGCATCATTGCCGGGGCCGCGTTGTCTCGATGCTGGAAGGCGGTTACGATCTCGCAGCCCTCGGCCGCTCGGCCGCAGCTCACGTTGACATGCTGATGGGCGCATGAGGCACGGCTTTGCAGCGAATGGCGAGCCGGGGCGCGAAACGGGGATTGCAGCAATCGGAGAGGATATGGCCGAGACGCGACATGGCGACATCAAGGAAATGAGTTTCGAACGTGCACTGAAGGAATTGGAAGCCATCGTCGGCCGCCTTGATCGCGGCGATGTGGAGCTGGCCGAAAGCATCACGATTTACGAGCGGGGCGAGGCCCTGCGCAATCACTGCGACCACCTTCTCCGCCAGGCCGAAGCCAAGGTCGAAAAGCTCACGATCGGCGCCGATGGCGAACCGAAAGGTGCCGAACCCCTAGATCCGCCGCAATAGTCGGCGAATCTCCACGATCCAAAGCCACCACATTGATGGAGACGACTTATGCACCGCAAATTGTGGATGCCGGTTTTGATTGCCTCCGCTCTCTTCCTGCCTCTCGCGCCCGCGCTCGCAGATCGCGCCCCGACGGCGGAAGAACGCGCGGCGATAGAAGTTGCGCTCAAGGCTGAGAATTTCTCGAGCTGGGGAGAGATCGAGTTCGATGACGGCAAGTGGGAAGTCGACGACGCCGTCGCCGCTGATGGCAAAAAATATGATCTCGATCTCGACGAGAGCTACAAGATCATCAAGCGCGAACGCGACGACTGATCCAGATCCGGTGAGCACTGAGCCGCGGCGTCCGGCGATTTCTGGCCCTTGCGCCGCGCTCTTGCCGGTGCGCATCAAGGGTGACGATTGGTCATCGCCGCAACGCTTCACATGCCCGCCCGTGATGCTAACTTAAGGGGCTGTAATGGCGCGGAAAGTCGCGATGCTCCGCCAGTAGTCTAGTTTCGCTCCGTCACCACACGGCCCATGCGTCGCGATTGGCGCCGCTTTGTTGGCTCAAAGTTCGAAAGTGCCGCAGAAATAATGAGTAAGACCCCGCTCCTCGACACCATCAGCCTCCCCGAAGACCTGCGCAAGATGCCCCAGTCCGACCTGCGCCAGGTCGCCGACGAACTGCGCCAGGAAACCATCGAGGCCGTCTCCGAAACCGGCGGCCACCTGGGCGCCGGCCTCGGTGTCGTGGAGCTGACGACGGCGCTGCATTGGGTCTTCAACACTCCGGACGACCGCCTGATCTGGGACGTCGGCCACCAGTGTTATCCCCACAAGATCCTGACCGGCCGGCGCGATCGCATCCGCACCTTGCGCCAGGGCAATGGCTTGTCCGGCTTCACCAAGCGCGCCGAGAGCGAATACGACCCCTTCGGCGCCGCCCACTCCTCGACCTCGATCTCCGCTGGTCTTGGCATGGCGGTGGCCCGCGACCTCTCCGGCAAAGATAACAACGTCATCGCCGTGATCGGCGATGGTGCGATGAGCGCCGGCATGGCCTATGAGGCGATCAACAACGCCGGCGCCCGCAACGAACGCCTGATCGTCATCCTCAACGACAACGACATGTCGATCGCGCCGCCAACCGGCGCCCTGTCGCACTATCTCGCCCGCACGACCTCGAGCGGCACCTACCTCTATGTCCGCGATATTGCCAAGCAACTGGCCAAGCGCCTGCCCAAGTCCTGGGAGCGCCGTGCCGCCCGCGTCGAGGAATATACCCGCCACCTCTGGCAGGGTGGCGCCTGGTTCGAGGAGCTGGGCTTCTACTATGTCGGCCCGATTGACGGCCACGATCTGGACCAGCTCGTCCCCGTCCTCAAGAATGTCCGCGATGCCCAGCAAGGCCCGATCCTTGTCCACGTCGTGACAACCAAGGGCAAAGGCTATCCGCCGGCGGAAAATTCCGCTGACAAGTATCACGGCGTCTCCAAGTTCGACGTCATCACCGGAACCCAGGTCAAGCCGAAGCCCAACGCGCCGAGCTACACCAAGGTCTTCGCAGAAAGCCTCATCCAGGAAGCCCGCGATGACGACAAGATCGTCGCCGTCACCGCCGCGATGCCGGACGGCACGGGGCTCGATCTTTTCGGCAAGGAATTCCCCGACCGCACTTTTGACGTCGGTATCGCCGAGCAGCATGGCGTCACCTTTGCAGCCGGCCTCGCGACCGAGGGCTACAAGCCGTTCGCGGCGATCTATTCGACCTTCCTGCAGCGCGCCTACGATCAGGTCGTCCACGATGTCGCGATTCAGAAACTGCCCGTGCGCTTTGCCATCGACCGCGCCGGCCTTGTCGGCGCTGACGGGCCGACGCATGCCGGCTCCTTCGATGTGACATATTTGTCATGCCTGCCGAACTTCGTCGTCATGGCCGCCGCCGACGAGGCCGACCTGCGCCACATGGTGGCGACCGCCGCGGCCATCGACGACCGTCCTTCCGCCTTCCGCTATGCCCGCGGCGAAGGCATCGGCATTGAGATGCCCGACCGCGGACAACCCCTCGAGATCGGCAAGGGCCGGATCATGCGCGAAGGCGCTTCGATTGCGATCCTGTCGCTCGGCACGCGCCTGCAGGAATCGCTGCTGGCAGCCGATATGCTGGGCTCCATGGGCCTGTCGACAACGGTCGCTGACGCCCGTTTCGCCAAGCCGATCGACCAAGCGCTGGTCCGGGACCTGGCGCGCAACCATGAAGTCCTGATCACGATCGAGGAAGGCGCGATCGGTGGTTTCGCCTCTCACGTCCTCGCTTTCCTGGCCGATGATGGCTTGCTCGACACCGGCCTTAAAGTCCGAACGATGGTCCTCCCCGACATCTTCATTGATCAGGACAAGCCCGAAAAAATGTATGAGGCGGCGGGACTGGATCGTAACGCCATTGTTGCAAAAGCGCTGTCCGCCCTTGGAAAAGAGGCGCTAAGCGATGGCGTAAGCCGCGCCTGAGCGTTAACACAAGCCACCAAGACCTTGATCGGGGCCGGGCATGGCGGGGAGCCGGCCACGACCGCATTCCGACGTGGCCAACACAAATGGTTCCAGAAAGACTGGACAGCGCTCTTGTCGTACGTGGACTGGTCCGCAGCCGGTCCCATGGTCGCGACCTTATTCGGCGTGGCTTCGTCGTTGTCGATGGAACGGTCGAGCGCCGCGCCAGCCGTCCGGTCAATGGCACGCACCAGGTCGCCCTCACCGACGATGCCCCGAACTACGTATCGCGCGGCGCCGAGAAACTGATCGCCGCCTTGGATCATTTCGCCTTGTCGTGTGATGGCGTGAGCGTCCTCGACATCGGCGCCTCCACCGGCGGCTTCACCGAAGTCCTCCTCCAAAGGGGCGCTCGCGAGGTGTTCGCCATTGACGTTGGCCGCGGCCAGCTTCACGCCCGCCTCCAGAACGATCCCCGCGTCCATAACCTGGAAGGCGTCGATGCCCGCCGCCTTGGCGACGACCACATCGACCAAGCCGTCGATGCCTTGGTCTGTGACTTGAGCTTCATTTCCGTGCGCAAGGCCCTGCCGGACCCTTTGATGCGCGTGCGCCGGGGCGGGTGGGCCATCGTCCTCGCCAAGCCCCAATTCGAGGCAGGCCCCGGCGTCGTTGATGACAGTGGCGTTGTGCGCGATGCTGACCTGCGCTTGCGCCTTGCAGGCGAGGTGGCGGATTGGATCGAAACCCAGGCCGGCTGGCGCGTCATCGGAACCACACCGTCCCCGATTGCCGGTGGCTCGGGCAATGAGGAATACCTGATCGGTGCCCAACGTGACCGATGAACATTTCGAGGCACTCCCCATCACGCGCCTTGGCGCGCGCGGTGACGGCATCGCCGAGACGCAAGCGGGCCGCATATTCGTCCCCTTTGCGCTTCCCGGCGAAACCTGGCGCCAGACACCGGACGGCGGCTTCGAGCGCATCGGCCCGCCGGCCCCGACCCGTCGCGAGCCGCCTTGTGCGCACTTCGGTTTATGCGGCGGCTGTCTCGCCCAGCACATGGACGAGGCGACCTACAGCGCCTGGAAACGCCAGATCGCTATCGACGCCTTCGCCCATCAGGGCATCGAAATCGAGCCCGGATCGCTCTGGCAGGCCCCGACGGCCTCGCGCCGCCGCGTCACCCTGACAGCCCATCGCGGCGCCGATGGCGTCCTGCGCCTCGGTTACCGTCAGGCAGCGTCGCACGATTTCTGCGCGATCGAGAGCTGCCTCATCGCCGATCCCCGCATCACGGCCCGCCTCGATGCCCTGGCCGGTCTCGCCGACATCGCAGCCAAGGCCATGAGAAAGCCGGACGATCTGCGCGTTGCCGTCGTGGCAGCCAACAACGGTCTCGCCGTCGCGATCGACGCGGACGGGCGCGGCCTTGGCCCCAACCGGCGCAAGATGCTTGCTGAACACGCCGAAAACGCCGGCATCATCCGCCTCACCGTCGGCCAGGACGAGATCATCCAGAGCGACCGGCCCATAATCGAAGTCGGCGCCATCGCCGTTCCCGTGCCCGAAGGCGCCTTCCTCCAGGCCGTACCGGCCGCCGAGGCACACATGGCAGCCCTTGTCGTCGATGGCGTCGGCCGCGCGAAGTCTGTCGCCGACCTCTTCGCGGGTCTCGGCACCCTCACCCTGCCCCTGGCCGCCCGGTCGCGTGTCGCAGCCTATGATAGTGACGCCGATGCCCTGGCCGCCCTCGAGCACGCCGTCCGCCACGCGAGCGGCCTGAAGCCCGTCGACGTGCGCCGCCGCGACCTCTTCCGCGAACCCCTTTCGCGCGGCGAACTCAACGCCTTCGACGCCGTTGTCTTCGATCCCCCCCGGGCCGGCGCATCAGCCCAGGCAGACGCGCTCGCCCGCTCCAAGGTGCCCGTCGTCGCGGCTGTCTCCTGCAACCCAGCCACCCTCGCCCGCGATGTCCGAACGCTGCTGGATGGCGGCTATCAACTGACCACCCTTGATCTGATCGACCAGTTCCTCTTCTCGCCTCACCTCGAAGCCGTCGCAGTCCTGAACCGGCGCAAATGACATCGGTCGCACGGCCGGGACCGATTGCCCCGGCCCCTTGAAACGATGCCCGCCAAGCCCCCATCATGATGTCAGCGGTCGGGACCCGAAGGCGTGCGGCGAACCGGCGATCATGAGGTCTGAGCGATGGCATCTTCCCTTGATATGGCGTTTCGCCTGGCCGCCAACACGGCCCGCGTCGGCTGGTTTTATGGCGTGAACCGCCTGATGGAGCGCTCCTTCCAGCCAAGTGATGGCCGCGGCGGGGCGCCCGTCGAGATCACCCGCCCGGTCCCGACGCGCAAGGAACTCTTTGCAGATTTGAGAAATCTCGTCATCGCGGACGCCGATGACGCGCGCCGCGGCATCCACCGGGCCCTTGAACTGCCCGCCGGGAGATTGCCCGCCCACCTCGCCCGCTTGCGTGCGATGCTGCGTGACGTGCCAATGAGCGCCGAACGCCGCCGCCAGGGCGTCCACGACACCGTCCGCGACTACACCGGCGCGCGCGACCTGCCCGACTACTATGCCCAGGATTTCCATTTCCAGACCGGCGGACATCTCGCACCCGAGGCAGCCCGCCTTTACGATGTCCAGGTCGAGACGCTCTTTTACGGCAGCGCCGACGTGATGCGCCGCCGCGCGTTGCGCCCCATCCATGCGGCACTGGCCGGCCGCGACCAGCGCACCGTCACCCTCCTCGACATCGCCTGCGGCACCGGCCGCTTCCTGCGCGACATCCGCCTCACCTATCCCCGGCTCGATCTCACCGGCCTCGACCTCTCCTCCGCTTATCTCGCCGAAGCCCGAAGCCATCTGTCAGACCTGCGCCCCGCCGACTTGATCGAGGCTAACGCCGAGGCGATCCCGCGTGCCGCGGAAAGCTGCGATATCGCAACATCAATCTTCCTCTTCCACGAGCTGCCGCCGGACGTGCGCACGACCGTTGCCAAAGAGATTGCCCGCGTCTTGAAGCCCGGCGGTTTGTTCGTCCTCGTCGACAGCCTGCAATTCGCCGACAAGCCCGATTGGGATGGCCTTCTCGAAGGCTTCCCGCAGCGCTTTCACGAGCCGTATTATCGCCACTACCTGACCGATGATCTCGCCGCCCGCTTCCAGGCAGCCGGCCTCGACCCGGTCGCAACCGACCTGGCGTTCCTCTCGAAAGTCATGACGTTCCGCAAGCCCGGCACTGACGCCACGCCCGGTGCAGCTTGAGGCGGCCCGGACGCCCGGACTTACGCGTCGAGCAACAGTCCAGCGCTGCGCGCGACCTCGAGGTCGTCGTCAGTAGCGCGGGCAGTTGAGCAGGTCCGCAAGCCCCGCAAAGCTGTCAGTGACGATATCCCAGGCCTGCGTCGCGGTCTGATCCCGCCGTTGGTTCGGGCCATATTCCGTTGGCCGCGCAACAAACGCGGTCTGATAGCCAACCGCGGCAGCCGCCCTCAGATCGTCGTTGTGTGCCGCAACCAGCATGCACTCGCGCTCATCCAGGTTGAGCGCCCTGGCCGAGCGGATATAGACGTCGCTTTTGGGCTTGTAGTCGCCTGCGATTTCCGCGCCGAGGATCGTGTCCCAGGGCAGGCCGGCATGTTTGCCGAGGCGAACCATCATCCCGATATTG
The DNA here is from genome assembly GCA_963696075.1 of uncultured Alphaproteobacteria bacterium. Taxonomy (GTDB): domain Bacteria; phylum Pseudomonadota; class Alphaproteobacteria; order Rhizobiales; family Hyphomicrobiaceae; genus CAJQQK01. Next base: position 132,710 of record CAVOJD010000029.1, read on the forward strand.
CCGTTGGACAGCGTCCCGATGATGTAGCGGCGCTTGAGCCGGTAAAGGCCGTCGACCACATCCGGCCACGGCTTGAGGCGGTGCCAGATGGTGACGAGCTGCTCGACCTCCTGCTCGCGGATCTGCGGCAGGTCGTACTTGCGAAGCAGCACCTGAAGGCTTTCGCGATGCAGCGTGTCGAGCACGGTGAAGGGGCGCTGGCCGGAGCGAACATCCTCCATCGATGGCTGATAGAGCCCGCGCCAGTCGTCGGCGAATTGCGCCCAGTCCGCCTCGAGGCCACGCGCATTGCCGAATGATTGCAGTTCGCCAATGGCGCTCGAGCGCCAATCGACCACCGTCCCGAAGACATCGAATAACAGCGCCTTCGGTTCCCCTTCTTGCGTTCGAAACTGCGCCATGCCGTCCCTCATACTCTTGAACTGACCACCACCGGCCAGTCTAGCCGATGAAAGCCATTCCTAACGGATGTCAGTGAGTTAGGCGAGAGACTTAACGCAGGGCATCATTTGAGTGTTACCGGCCCGCACCGCCCCGTCTGCGCGCGGTGCCGCAACAGATGATCAGCAAGCACCAGCGCCATCATCGCCTCGCCCACCGGCACCGCCCGGATGCCGACGCACGGGTCATGGCGGCCTTTGGTGCGGATGTCGGTTTCCTGGCCGAACCGGTCGATCGTCGCCCTGGGCGTCAGGATCGACGAGGTCGGCTTAACGGCAAAGCGAACGACGATATCCTGACCCGTCGAGATCCCGCCAAGGACACCACCGGCGTGGTTCGAGGTATAGCGCGGCAGGCCGTCGTTGCCGGCCCGGATCTCATCGGCATTGTCCTCGCCCGAAAGCGCCGCAGCCTCGAATCCATCGCCAATTTCAACGCCCTTGACGGCGTTGATGCTCATCATCGCCGACGCCAGGTCTTGATCCAGCTTGCCATAGATCGGCGCACCCAGCCCCGCCGGCACGCCCTCCGCGACGACCTCGATCACCGCGCCCGCCGAAGAGCCGGCCTTGCGCACGCCGTCGAGATACGTCTCCCAGCTGGCGGCAGCCTTGGCGTCGGGGCAGAAGAAGGCGTTGCGATCGACCTCGGCCCAGTCCCAGTTTGCCCGGTCAACCTTATGGGGCCCCATCTGCACCAGCGCCCCGCGGATCGTCACGCCCTCAAGCACCTTGCGCGCGATGCCGCCGGCTGCAACCCGCATGGCCGTCTCGCGGGCCGAGGACCGCCCGCCGCCGCGATAGTCCCTGAGACCGTATTTTTGCCAGTAGGTGATGTCGGCATGACCGGGCCGGAATTTGTCCTGGATCTCGCCGTAGTCCTTCGAGCGCTGGTCGACATTCTCGATCATAAGCGAAATGGCAGTGCCGGTTGTCACCTGCTGCCCGCTGTCGGTGTCGAAGACGCCGGACAAGATCTTCACCTGATCCGGTTCCCGGCGCTGGGTGGTGTGCCGCGACTGGCCGGGCCGGCGCTTGTCGAGAAACACCTGCAGATCATCCGCTGAAAGCGCGATACCCGGCGGGCAGCCGTCGACGACCGCGCCGATGGCGGGCCCGTGGCTCTCCCCCCAGGTCGTGAGGCGAAAAAGGTGGCCGAATGTGTTGTGGCTCATGGGTCCGCTTCGAAGCTCCCGAGGCAGGCGATTTTGGCAATCGCGCCGGTGCAATTCCTGGACGAGCGTCTTAGGCCAAACGGGCACCCAATGCAAAAGCCGCCGCTGTGCGAAAGCGATTGGCGTATCTGTGGCATATCGGGCACATACGAATCAGGCCGAGTGCGGCCTTCCGGACAGCTCCCGCAGCGCGGGGCTCTGTCGCGCTAGAATTACAGTGACAATGAGGGGCTGACGCAGGTAGGTTGGCAATAGTGATTTGCGTGATGGCTGTTGCCACGCTTGCGCGTGGTCTGTGCTGTTGCGCAAATGTTGCGTTGTTTGTGCCCTTCTGATCTGCCGCATTCCGGGACCACACCGGGTCGCGATCCTTGAGGACCGACCCAACGCAACGAGACGATGTTCTCCGTCCGGATTCTAGGTGAGAGACGAGGCCGACGAACCGTCACGTCGGAATCAGGGCTGACGGAAAAGCGCAGGCTTCCGGTAACGGAAGGCTGCATGACGGCGTTTCCGAATAAGGCCTGAGCAACCTTGCGAAACGTTTCGCTCCCGGAAGGGAGCCGGAGGAGCCGGGAAGCCGCTATTCCCGGCTCCTTTTTTGTTCAAATCCCAGATCACGCAAACGCTGCCCGCCAGGACGCAGCCCGTCGGTGCCGCGCCCGTTTCGCCATGGCGCAGTCAAGTTGCGCCATGCTAGAATTGCCCTTCGAGACGAATTCATTGAGCAGGGACGACCGCGCGTGACACGCATCATTCGAGCAGCTGACCGGGACACCAAGACCCAACCCACCACCAATTTTGTCGGCACCGTCTATGCCGACGAAGTCGTTGCCGGCGAAGCGCCCTCGCGCATGCGGGCAACCCGCGTCACCTTCACGCCCGGCGCGCGCACCAACTGGCATTCCCATCCCGTCGGCCAGACGCTCTTTTGTCTGTCCGGCGTCGGCCGCTATCAGCTTGAAGGCGACCCGGTCCAGGAGATCCGCCCCGGCGACACCGTGATCATTCCGCCGAACGCGCGCCATTGGCACGGCTCTGCCCCCGGCCAGCTCTTTTCTCACCTGGCGCTGTCGGAGACCAGTGCGGATGGCGGTGGCACCGAATGGCAGGAACCGGTGTCAGATGAAGATTATATTCGGCCCCCGGCAGCACCGCCCGCATGAACGACAGCGGCCCGCGCGCCACAGAACCGGCCGCGTTGCCTCCCGAACAACAAACGACCGCACCGCCAAATCCGAACGCCATCCTCGTTTGGATGTGCTTTCTTGTCGGCATCAATCAGCTCGGTTTCGGCTCCGTCGTCCCCTCGCTGCCGCTCTATGCGCAGTCTTTCGGTGTCACCGCCTCCGCGATCGGCATGGCGGTCGGTATTTATGGTCTGGCGCGGTTTTTCATCGCCCTGCCCGCTGGTCGCCTCGCCGATGGCCTCGGCCGCCGCCCCGCGCTGGCGATCGGCGGCCTCATCTCCGGTATCGGCAACCTATGGTGCGCCTGGGCCGCAAGCTATCCTGAGTTCCTGATCGCGCGCTTCGTCGCGGGCGCCGGCGCCGGCCTCATCGTCACCGTCGGCCATGTCGTCCTGGCCGACATCTCAACGCCCGAACGCCGCGGGCGCATGCTCTCGATCTACATGGGCTGCTTCGTCTTCGCCGTCGGGATTGGCCCGTTTCCCGGCGGCCTTCTTGCCGAAGCCTACGGCCTCGACGCGCCCTTCATCGCGTTTGGCATTGCCAACCTGCTCGCAATGTTGGTCGCCTGGTTCGCGGTCGCCGAGACGCGCCACTTCGGTGAGAGCCCGACCACATCAGCCAATCGCGGCCCAATGCCCTCGTTCACGGCACAGATACGGATCTTGAGCGGCCACGTCGGCTTTCTGCTTGCAAGCCTGATCAGCTTCATGAACGCCGCCGTCCGCACCGGCGGCCTGTTCTCCATCGTGCCCATCTTCGCAGCCGCCCACCTCGGCCTGTCAGTCTCTGAAATCGGCTTCGCGCTGATGATCGGCAGCGTCTCAGGCCTGCTCGCGTCATATCCCGCCGGCGCCATCACCGACCACTACGGGCGCAAGACAGTGATTGTGCCCACAACCATTATCTCAGGGGCCTCGATGGCGCTGTTTGCGTTTTCAGACACGTATCCGATCTTCCTGGCAGCAGCGATCCTGTGGGGTATCTCGAGCACCGTCAGCGGTTCCGCCCCCACCGCCTATGCCGCCGACAGCGCACCCCCGGGCATGAATGCGGCCGCCATCGGCACCTATCGCGCAGCCGGCGATGCGGGTTATGTCGTCGGCCCCTTTGCGCTCGGCGCAATCGTCGATTTTTACGGTGCCCTGCCAGCCCTGATCGTCGCGTCGGTGGCGATGATGGTCGCAGCCCTTGCCTTCGCCCTGTTCGCGCCAGAGACGTTTACGCGGACCAAGTCTGCAAAATGAAGATCGACGACGGCAACGATCACCACCGGCCCGCACATGAACCGGAACGGATCTAGGCGTCCGCCATCAGCGCATAGGCACGCGCATTGCGCCGCTTGAGATTGGCGCGGAACTCGGCCGGGAACTCATCGGCAAGCGCACCACGGACACGCTCATCCCCAATCAGCGTCTCGCTCCATTGCCGGACCAGCGGATAGGCATCGAGAAGGCCCGTTCGGCAAACCTCTTCCACGATCTGAAAGCGTTGCAGGAACGGCGCGTAGGCGGCATCGACCAGGCTCAGTTGGGCGCCGTTGAAATAGGGCCCGTCGTTCTTCTCGCGCTGGTCTCGAAGCGCCGTCTCGAGACGGTCGAGCGCCTTGCCGGCTGCGGCGAGTTTCGACTCGATATCATCGTCCGCCGTTGCATACGTTACGCCATTGAGCGCGCCCGCGAATGTCGGCACGAAGTCGGTCCAGGCCCGGTTTTGGGCGCGTTCGATCGGATTTTCGGGATGAAGGCGCGGCGACACGACCTCGTCGAGATATTCCGCGATGGCATTGGATTCAAACAGCACCTGATCATCGACCCGCAGCACCGGCACCTTGCCGTGCGGCGAGATCTCGAGAAACCAGTCCGGCTTCTCCCGGAGATTGATGAACGTGACGTCGAACTCGACGGCCTTAGCACGCATAAGGATCACGGCGCGCTGCACCCACGGTCAAGTAAACGAGCTGATCAGATGGTATTTCATGGACAAAATCCTTGAGGGAAGCGTGTGCGATAGAAACTAGTCGGCTCGGCCCGATTGAGCAACCCTTCGCACCGCGACCTGACGCGTATTACTCCGCCGCTTCGCGGATAGCGCTTGGCACCGGCAACTCGAGCACGGTGCGCATCTTTGCGATCAGACCGCGCGTCGCCGGCTCCATCTCCGCATAGCTGCCAACGACATACTCGACCATTTCGATGGCCCGCTCACGCTCCGCCTTCAACGTCACGAGGCTTGCAAGCGCCTCCAGTCCGGCTTTCGGCTCGAAATGCGCAATCAGCGTCTGCTGGTGGATCAGTCGCGACTTGAGATGCCGGTCCATGTCGCAGAACGGTGGTCGATCGTTGAGAACTTCCGTCGATCGTTCGAGGCGGTCACGGCGCACGTTGTGGCGGCTGTCAGCCAGCAGCACAAGCATGCGCACCACCGCCTCCCCGAGCCCGCCGCTTCTGATCGCGAGCGTCGCATCGACGACTTCGGGCAGGATACGCAACTCATCCCGGGACTTCCGCGCCCGGCGCTGCCGGTGGGCCTCGCCGAACCACTGCCCCCACGGTCCCGCATAGGCCGCCAGAAACGCCTGCTCGACCCACATCGCGCGCAGGTCCGTCATCGTTTCCAATCCGGCGTCGATGACGTCCGCACTCAGCCGTTCCAATTTCACGAAGGGGTTCGCATCTGCGACGGGCGAGCGGTTCTCGCGGTAATGCTCGGCGAGCTTTGCAACACCGGACATCAGCGGGTTCTGTGAGGCAAATGCGCTGTTCTGGACGCGCATGGGATGAAACTGCCGCGTGGTGGCCCCGGCCTCGGCGGTGATCATCGCCTTGATCACCGGGCGCACGGAAAGTTCGTAGGCTTGGCCGAGAAGCTCCGACATCCGGGCAACGGCAGCGAAAGCGTCTTCCTCGGCCCGCCCATCGCCGATCTTCAGAATGTCCTCTATCTGACGCTTGTGAAAGCTCACCGTAAAGCGCTTCTCGTGGCCCTCTCCGACCACGTCCTCGATCACCATTTCGTAGAGGCCGGGCGCGAGGGATTCGATCGTCTTGACCGTCGAGGCCATCTGCGAATGCTCGCGTTTGGCAACCGCGGAGGAAACGAAGATGCCAAGGTGGCCGACCTCTTCGTGCACCATATAGATGATCCGCTGCCCCCGGATCTCGATCTCGCTTTCGTCCGCGTAGGTATCGACAATCCAGTTCAAGGCCTGCTGTGGCGGCGTTATGTTGTCGCCATGCGAGGCAAACACGATGATCGGTGCCCGGATCTGCTTGAGGTCGATCGGCCGGCCGGTCTCAAGGCGCGCTTCGTTCTTGGCGAGTTGGTTGCCAATGAAGAGGTTCTCGACAATCCAGCGGATCTCCGCCTCGTTCATCAGGAAGAGGCCACCCCACCAGCGCTCGAATTCGAGGAACCGTTCGGCGCCCGCATCGACGTCACGGAAAAGGTCGTAGTATTTCCGGAACCACGTTCGCGCGGGATTGAGCCCCTCGAAGTTCGACACGAGGTGCGCACCGTCGAAGACGCCGCCGCCGAGATCTGAAAGCAGCATCGCGGGAACGGCGCCGCCCCCGATTCCGCCGCCATAGCGCATCGGGTCTTGCCCGAGCCGGCCCGACCAGTACGACATTGGCGCGCCGTTGAGGACGATCGGCCCGGCAAGGTCGGGGTTTGTGGCGGCCAGGATCGCGGTCGCCCAGCCCCCCTGACAATTGCCAACGACAATCGGCTTCGGCGCATCCACATGTCGCCGGTGGACTTCTCGCAGGAAGGCGGCTTCGGCATGCGTGATGCTCGCCAGTGTCTGCCCCGGCACCGGTTTCGGCCGGAAGGCCACGAAATAGACCGGGTGCCCATCGCTCAAGGCGACCCCGACCTGGCTGTCGGGCTTGAAGCCGCCGATCCCAGGGCCGTGGCCGGCACGCGGGTCGATGATGACGTAAGGGCGCTTCCACGCGTGTACCGTGCCGTGCTCGGGCGGCACGATGCGAAGCAGCATGTAGTTGCACGGCCGCGGCAGCGTCGCGCCGTCGACCACCACCTCGTAGTCGTAGATGAGCACCGGCGGCGAACCGGCCGCCTCGTGCTGGATAAAGTTGTCACCGCGCCGGCGCAGCGTGTCGAGCGTGAGGACCCAGCGTTCGCCGGCATCTCTCAGATAAGCGGCCCAATGCCCGGCGATGTGAAGGGGTGTATCGTGAGCGGCCTCGCCGATTTCTTGAAGCGCCTGGCGGAAATGATCAGCGCGAGCATCGGACGTGTCGCGCAGTCGCTCGAGATGGCGCGAAAGCGCCGTCTGCATCAGCCCCATCTGACGCGACAGCGCATCGACGGCCTCCGCTGGGTGCGGCTGACCTGCCACGCTGTTCGATGATACGTCAAAAGCCGTTCCGTCAGGCCGGGCCGTCTCGGGGCTCGCATCAATGGGTGTCATTTCGATCATGTCGCAGGCTCCCAAGGTTTTCTCAGCCGATGATCGAATACCCGCCGTCGATCGGATGAACGCCGCCGGTCACGTTGGCGGCCTCGCGGCTTGCCAGAAACGCGGCATAGGCCCCGACGTCGTCGATCGTTGCGAGGTGATGGGTCGGGGCACGCTCGCTGGCCTGGTTCATCAAGTCGTCGAAAGCATCGATGCCCGAGGCGGCGCGCGTCCTGAGCGGGCCCGGCGAAAGCGCATGCACCGAAATCCCCTTCGGCCCCAGCTCCGAGGCGGCATAGCGCACGACGGCTTCGAGCGCCGCCTTGACCGGACCCATGACGTTGTAATGCTCGACGACCCGCGTCGAGCCCATGAACGAGACCGTGATGCATGTCCCGCCGTCGGCCATCAGCGGTTCCGCGCGCCGGATCATGCGCAGGAACGAGTGGACCGACACATCCATCGCCAGCGCGAAGCCGTCTGCCGAGGTATCGATGACCCGGCCGTGCAGGTCGTCCCGCGGCGCAAACGCGATCGAGTGGATGAGGATGTCGAGCCGTCCCCAACGGTGTGCGATCGTGCCAAAAAGTGCGTCGAGTTCACCCTCGTTGCGCACGTTGAGGGGCATCAGGATTTCAGCGCCGATTTCCCGGCCGAGCGGTTCGACGTGGCGTTCAGCCTTATCGTTGAGATAGGTAAGCGCCAGATCCGCTCCCTGTCGCGCCAATGCGCGCGCGCACCCCCATGCGATCGAGTGCTCGTTGGCCACTCCGACGACGAGAGCCTTGCGGCCGGTCAGATCGAACATCAGCTGAACCTGCGACGACGTTTCCTGTTCATCGTCAGGCTACGTCATCTGGATGACAGCTGGATGTCGCAATGCAGCAAAGCGCTGCTGGTCCCCTGGGCCCCGTCTACTGCTTCGCGGTCCATTCCGCCGTGATCCCGTCGGCGGTGTGCCGGAATACCAGGATCCGATCTTGGGGTACGTTGAGTTCGGTGATTTCTTCCGGCGTGTGACGCCCGCGACCGACATGGCCGCGCAGCACCCGGCTGACGCCGCCGTGACTGACGCAGACCGTGTCGTGCTCGATGGCGTCGAACCATGCCGCACACCGGGCCGTCAGGTCGGCATAACTCTCCCCGCCCTCGGGCCGCCAGTTGAACGGATCGGCCGTGCGTGCGGCATGGCCTGCCGGATCGACATCCGGCGCTTCCGGCCAGTAGTGGCCCTGCCAGCTCCCGAAGTGGATCTCCTTGAGCCGGTCGTCGGTGCGGTAGCCGGTCCGCGGCAACCCGGCGTTCTCGCGCACGATCTCCATCGTCTCGGAGGTTCGCTTGAGCGGGCTTGCCACGAAATCGAGCGAGGCGAGATCGAGCCCGAGGCTCTTCAGCGTCTGCCCGTTCTGCGCCGCCTGCCCGCGTCCCTTTTCGTTGAGATCGGAATCGATCTGGCCCTGGATGCGGCGGGCTGCGTTCCAGCCCGTCTGCCCGTGGCGGATGAAGTAGAGCGTGACACCGCGTTTCATGTGCTCAGACCTTGAGGACGAGTTTGCCGTTGTTGGCGCCGGTATAGAGCATGTTGACGACATCGGGAAACGCATCGACCCCGCCCATCTGCACATCTTCGCGGATCTTGAGGCGGCCTTCCTGGTGCCACGTGCCAAGCTGCTCGATCGCCTCGGGAATGCGCTTGGCCCAGTCGAACACGATAAGCCCCTGCAACCTGAGGCGCTGGGTCAGGATCGCGCGGAAGTTCTTCGGCCCCGGCGGCAGCTCCGTCGCGGTATAGCCCGAGATCAGACCGCACAGCGCGATCCGCCCGAACACGTTCATCTGCGGCAGGATCGTGTCGAGGATATCGCCACCGACATTCTCGAAGTTGACGTCGATGCCATCGGGGCAGGCAGCCTTGAGGTCGGCGGCGAGGTTGCCCGCCTTGTAGTCGACCGCGGCATCGAACCCGAGTTCATCGGTGAGGTAGGCGCACTTCTCCGGCCCGCCGGCGATCCCGACCGCGCGGCAGCCCTTGATCTTGGCGATCTGCCCGACCAGCGACCCGACTGCGCCCGAAGCAGCCGAGACGACGACCGTCTCGCCTTCCTTCGGCTGGCCGACGTCGAGAAGGCCGAAATAGGCCGTCCACCCCGGCATGCCGAGCCCACCGACCCAGCGTTCGATCGGCGCCTTGTCGAGATCGAGCTTGACGAGGCCCCGCCCGTTCGAGATCGCGTACTGCTGCACGCCCAGGAGACCCTGCACCGCATCGCCGACGGCATATTTCGGGTGGTTCGACTGCTCGACGATGCCGGCCGCATAGGCCCGCATCACTTCACCAATGCCGACCGGCGGCACATATGATTTGCCGTCGTTGACCCAGCCCCGCATGGCGGGATCGAGCGAGACCACCTCGACCCGGATCAGGATCTCGCCTTCGCCGGGTGTTGCGATCGGTGTATCCTCGATCAAAAAGTTCTCGCGCTGGAACAGGCCCGGCTTCGGCCGGCTGGCGAGTTTGACCTGACGGTTCTGGGACATGGTCGGCTGAACTCCGGTTGTTGTGCGGTTTCTTGGGCAACGAACAGAATGGGCGCCGGGGCGGCCCTGGGCAAGTCGGAGGGTGCGAATGACAAGCGGCTATCATCTGGCCGATTTCGGCGCTTACACCATTGGCGGGCGAGCCGTCGCGGTCACCGGCCAAGCGACGCGAGAGATCAACTTCACGCCCACCGCCACCTTCACCTACGACCCGAATGGCACCTTCCGGATCGAGCACCTCTACGTCCAGTATTTCACGCCCGCCCGCCGCAACACCGCCCCCCCTGTGATCCTGCTCCACGGCGGCGGTCTCACCGGCAACACCTGGGAGACGACGCCCGATGGCCGCCCCGGTTGGCTCCACGGCCTCCTGGCGCGGGGCTACGAGGTCCACGTCGTCGACGGGGTCGAGCGCGGCCGCGCCGGCTGGTGCGCCCTCGAAGGCGTCTGGACCGACACCCCCATCCAGCGCAGCCTGGAGGAAGCCTGGACACTCTTTCGGTTCGGTGACGCGGCCGCATTCACTGCCCGCCAATCCTTTCCCGGCCAACGCTTTCCCGTATCCGCCCTCGACGCCTTCGCCCGCACCTTCGTGCCCCGCTGGACCTCGACCGGCCCCGCCGCGAGTTCGGCCTTCACGGCGTTATTGGAGCGCTTCGAGACGGCAATCATCATCTGCCACAGCCAGGGCGGCCAGTTCGCCTTCGAAGCAGCCTCTCGCTGCCCGGACCGCGTGAGAGCACTTTGCGCGATCGAGCCGTCGGGCTTCACCGATGAGCCCGCCGCCCTCGCCGGCATCCCGGTACTCTTCGTCAATGGCGACTATCTGGATTGCGATGGCCGCTGGCAGCAGATGGCCGCGCGCTGGTCGGCGTGGGCGGCAGCGCTGGGCGCACCGGCCGGCGCCGCACGCGTTGCAACGTTGTCGCTGCCGGATGAGGGCATATCCGGCAACAGCCACATGGTGATGATGGACGATAACAGTGATGACGTGCTCGCGCGCGTCCACACCTGGCTCGAAGACCTCACTCCACCGTGATATCCGGCGCATCCTCGTTCTTCATGCCCTGGACATGATAGCCGGCATCGACGTGATGCACCTCGCCCGTCACCCCGCGCGAGAGATCGGAAAGCAGGTAGAGACCCGCCCCGCCGACGTCCTCGATCGTCACCGTCCGGCGCAGCGCGGAATTGTATTCGTTCCACTTCAGGATGTAGCGGAAGTCGGCGATGCCTGAGGCAGCGAGCGTCTTGATCGGACCCGCGGAAATCGCGTTGGTGCGGATGTTCTTCGGTCCAAGGTCGGCTGCCAGATACCGGACACTTGCCTCGAGTGCCGCCTTCGCCACGCCCATCACGTTGTAATGCGGCATGACCTTTTCCGCACCATAGTAGGTCAGCGTCAGCAGCGACCCGCCGTCGGTCATCAGCGGCTCGGCCCGTTTGGCCAGCGCCGTGAACGAAAAGCACGACACCAGCATCGTCTGCTTGAAGTTTTCCTCGCTGGTGTCGACATAGCGCCCGTCGAGTTCGTTCTTGTCCGAGTACGCGATCGCATGGACGAGAAAATCGAGCCGGCCCCATTCGGACTTCAGGTGGTCGAACACCTGATCCATCGACGCGCCATCCGTCACATCGCATGGCAGCACAACGTTGCAGCCGAGTTCTTCCGCGATCGGGTTGACCCGCTTCTTGAGGGCATCACCTTGATACGTCAGCGCGATCTCGGCGCCCTGCGCCGTCACCGCCTTGGCAATGCCATAGGCGATCGAGCGATTGTTCGCGACACCCATGATGAGGCCGCGCTTGCCGGCCATGAGTGTTCCTGTCGCCACATCCTGCTGGCCCTGACTGTCACTCATGCTGTCTTCCTCGCTTGCGATGGCTGGTCCCTTACGACGCAGTCTAACACCCAACGCCCGGCCACCGAATGCAGTCGTAGATAGGGTGGACGCCGCCTGGACACTGACCGCGCCTCCTTTACTTCGGTTTGCCGTTGTCTTTCAAGCCGAAGCATTTGTCTTAGCACGGCTTTGTCCGGCCGTTTACTGTCGATCCGACCCGGTTCGCAGTGCGTGTTGTCTTCCGCGAACCGGGCGTCTTGCCGAGCCTTAGCCCGAAAGTGACCAGCGCCCGTCCGCGCCGCGGCACGCGATACCTTCAACTTCCCGCGAGTAGGCACCGGAATTGAGTCGAATGACGATATGACGGCAAACGCTGCCATCAGCACTCTTGAACGAGGTCGTCGGCTGAATGATGCCGTCGAGCAGGCCGTGTTGGCGGTGCCAGACATAGGCGCCACCGTCGCCCACGGTCTGAAGCGCGGTCTGAATAGCATTGAGAGTTGCGATTTCATCGCCTTCATCGAGGACCAGGCTCGGCCGGGGCGACTGGAAAACGCCCGGGCGCGTCGTTCGCAGCGATTTGGGCGGGATGCCGCGCCCTCTGTTGGTTGGCACACTGACGTTATCCGCAGCCAGCGCAGTGTGCTGGGCGGTAAAGGCGATGGCGAAGGTCGGGGGGGCGATGGCCGCGAGCGCGAAAAGGGTCGCAAGTGCGCGGACGGGGACGCGGAATGGGATACGCATGTCGTGTTACTCTGACGCAGGACTGATGTACGAAACGCTTGGCCGGGCCAATATGAAGCTGGCCGACCATGAACCTGACTATCGCGCCTGGTGGTTAACAGGCTCTGAAAGCCGGTCAGGAAATGATACGCGGATTGCCTTGCGCGAGAGGATTGCGAGATGACGACCAACACCGGACCAGCAACCACGACCCCCAACCCGCCCGCCCCGGACGAGCGGTTCGCCGAAGCCGGCGACCCCTTCGCCCTGTTCGAGAGCTGGTTCGCTGAAGCCGAGGCGCACGAACTCAACGACGCCAACGCGATGATCCTCGCGAGCGTCGACGAGGACGGCCTGCCCAACGCGCGCACCCTGCTCCTGAAGGGGGTCGACGGCGGCGAGGCAGGCGCCCAACGCGGCTTCACGTTCTATACGAACTTCGAAAGCGCCAAGGGCCGTGAACTGACCGGCCAACCCAAGGCGGCAATGGTGTTCCACTGGAAGTCGCTGCGCCGCCAGGTCCGCTTGCGCGGTGCAATTGCACCGGTCTCATCAGCCGAGGCGGATGCCTATTTCGCGAGCCGTCCCCGTGGCAGCCAGATAGGCGCCTGGGCCTCCACGCAGTCCCGTCCGCTCGACAGCATGGCGGCCTTGAACGACGCCGTCGCGGCGGCAACCGCGCGCTTTCCCGAGGATCAGCCCGTCCCCCGCCCGCCGCACTGGTCAGGCTTCCGCCTCGTGCCATTGGAAATCGAGTTCTGGCACGACCGCCCCTACCGCCTGCACGAGCGCGTTGTTTTCCGTCGTAGCGCGCCCGGCGAGGCCTGGCAGCGCAGCCGCCTCTTCCCCTGAACGGGTTGGTTCATCCTGCGTTCAGGAAGCCTGTGGCTTGATAGCGGGGTGCTGGCCGCGTGTGTGGCGACGAGTTGGGGCGGCCGGCACACCCCCTCATCACAGACCCCGCCTGCAGCCGTCCTTCGGGCCGGCCGCAGGCGGGTTTTTCGCGGCCGGACGCGAAGTCTCGTGTGGCCAGCCTCAACTCTGTGGTAGAAGAGATCATGAGGTTGCAGGAGTGCGGCCGTCTTTTTCCCCTCCCGGAGCACGCCCATGCCGGATTCGCGGCCCAACGCAGAACGAAAGACGCTCATCCTGACCGGCGCCTCCCGCGGCATCGGCCACGCCACCGTGAAGCGGTTCTCATCCGCCGGCTGGCGCGTCATCACCTGTTCCCGCCACCCCTTCCCCGAGGACTGTCCCTGGGAAATGGGGCCTGAGGACCACATCCAGGTCGACCTGTCCGACTACGACAACACCGAATCCGCGATCGCTGAAATGAAGCGGCGTCTGGAAGACCAGGGCGGGCGTCTGAATGCCCTGGTCAACAACGCAGCGATCAGCCCGAAAGGCGCCGGCGGCGCGCGGCTCAACACGCTCAACACCAACGTCAAAGACTGGCATCAGGTGTTTGCCGTCAACTTCTTCGCCTCGATGCTGCTCGGCCGCGGCTTGATCGAGGAGCTCGAGCGCGCCCGCGGCGCCATCGTCAACGTCACCTCGATCGCCGGCAGCCGTGTCCACCCGTTCGCGGGCGCAGCCTATGCAACCTCGAAGGCGGCGCTTGCCGCGCTGACCCGCGAAATGGCGTTCGATTTCGGCCCCCACCACGTCCGCGTCAATGCGATTTCACCGGGCGAGATCGACACCTCCATCCTCTCGCCGGGCACCGAGAAGATCGTGCGCGAGCAGATCCCGATGAACCGCCTCGGCGAACCGGAAGAAGTGGCCAAGGCGATTTATTTCCTGTGCACGGAACAGTCGAGCTACGTGAACGGCGCCGAAATCCACATCAATGGCGGCCAGCACGTCTGAGCGCGATGACATGGGAAACCCATGTTTTGCGCCCCCGGAGAATGCGCAGCATTCATCCGGGGTCTTTCCACATACCCGTAACCTTTCGACGGAAAGTCACGCTCTAAAGCTCCCGGCTCGGCGCTGCCGCCCGTCCGGGAACGCAGACGGGGTGGGGGCCGAGTGAGGTGCCAAGCTGGGTGCGGGGCCGCCCTATTCGCCCGCGCGCAGATGGACCGTCACTTTGGCGATGTGCGCACACGCACTCCCCCCCTCCGGCATCGCTTGTGGTTCAAGGTCGGCCGTGAGCGTCGCGCTCGCGGGCACCGCCAGCAGCACGCCCGATGGCTGCTGGCGTGCACCTCTCGCGCGTGGCCGCGGCCTGCGCTGAAACGGCAAACCCGGCGGTGTCGAGGTAAGCGCGAACCGCGCCCGGCCACCGCCCGAGCAGGACCAGCGGCGCCGGCCCCTCCTTGAGTTGGCCGATCCAGTCCTGGAACGCAGCGATGATCTCGGCGGCCTGCTGGCAGGTGGCCGTTTGATCACCAGCGCCGCACGCATCGCCAAGATCGAGCGACGCGACCCAGATCAATTTCCCGTAGACACGCAGACGAAAGGCCGTGATCGCAGCCGCTTCCTGTTCGCGACCGGACGCAGCCGGCGCCGCCAATGGCAGAAAATGGCGAAAGCCTGCAAGACGCACCCCGCGCTGGCGGCGATAGACCACCGCTGTCGTCTCCGGCGCATCGTTGCGGAACACGGCAATCCCGGTCGAGCGCGCATTGGAGCGTGCCAGTAACTGGCGCGAGACGACGACGTGATAGCTCCGCGCCGGAAACAACCGCCGCGCATCGCCGGCACTCGTCACGCCTTGCAGTGCAACGATATCTGCCGCAAAGCCCGCTTCGGCGAGTTCGCGCCAGCGGGCCGTGCGCCGCTCCGATCCGAATGTGTGCCGCCAGGTCGAGGCGGGTTCCGCCGGCCGCGGCGCTTTCGCCGCCTGTTCGGCCTTGGTCGTCTTGGCGCCAAGGTGCCACGTTGCGATCCGGAACGTCATCGAGGCTGGCCCGAAGTCGCCGCGCTCAGCCGTCAGGTCGACGCCTGGCTCCTCGGCAAACGCCTCCGCCCCGATCGGCTTTTCCTCCGGCTCCGGGATCGATGCCGCGGCCGCCGGGTTCTCTTGCGGGGCAGCGGTTTGCGCAAAGGCGGGCGGGTCGGGAAAGACCGGCGCGCAAACGATGAGCGTGGCGAGCGCCGCAATCGGCCCCGCCATCTGCCACCAGACGCCGCCTGGCGTGCGCGGCCCGCTAGTCCTTGAGTTTGTACCCGAGTTCGGTTTCGACCCAGTGCGCCGTCCGGTCGAGAATGCGCCCAACGGCATCGAACATTTCGTCAATCTGGGCCTCCTCGATTACCAGCGGCGGGCAAAACGCCAGATTGTCCCCACCGGCCGCCCGGCAGATCAGGCCTTCTTCCTGCGCAATCTGCATGGCCATCGCGCCAACCCCGTCGGCGGGCGAAAAGCTCTCTTTCGTTGCCTTGTCGCGCACCAGCTCCAAAGCCCCAATGAGCCCGATTCCGCGCGCGTCGCCAACCAGGGGGTGGTCGGCGAACCCTTGCAGGCGCTGGTTGAAGCGCGGCGCAACCTTCTGGACATGGCCGACGATGTCCATCCGCTTGTAGATCTCGAGCGTCTTGACCGCGACGGCACTGGCAACGGGATGGCCCGAATACGTAAAGCCGTGCGCGAACATGCCGATCTTGCGGCTTTCCTCGACCATCGCCTCGAAGACCTCCTCCTTCACGGTGATCGCGCCGAGCGGCATGTAGGCGGATGTGATCGCCTTGGCCATGGTGATGGTATCGGGCTTGATGTTGAACGTTTGCGAGCCGAACCAGTTGCCGGTCCGCGCAAACCCGCAGATCACCTCGTCCGCGATCATCGCGATGTCATGGCGGGACAACACCGCCTGGATCTTCTCGAAATAGGTCTTGGGCGGCAGGATGACCCCGCCCGCGCCCTGGACGGGTTCGGCAATGAAGGCCGCGATCGTCTCCGGGTCTTCGCGCTCGATCAGCGCTTCGAGGTTGGCCGCCATGCGGTCGGCGAACGCTTCCTCGCTCTCGCCGGCCTCTGCGCCCTTGTAGTAATGCGGGCAGTCGGCATGCAGGAAGCCCGGCAGCGGCACGTCGAAGTCTTTGTGGAAGATCGGCAGCCCGGTCAGGCTGGCCGCCGCGATCGTGACGCCGTGATAGCCCTTCTGGCGCCCGATGATCTTCTTCTTCCTCGGTTTGCCGCGCGCGTTATTGTAGTACCATTGCAGCTTGATCTGCGTGTCGTTGGCTTCGCTGCCGGATGAGGTGAAGAAGATTTTCGACGCTGGCGCCGGCACCAGTTCCTTGAGTTGTTCGGCGAGTTCGATCGCCGGCTCATGACTTTTCGAGCCGAACAGGTGCGTGAACGAGAGCTGGGACATCTGCGCCGTTGCAGCTTCGATCAATTCCTTGTTGCCGTAGCCGAGCGCCGTGCACCAGAGCCCCGCCATGCCTTCGATGTAGCGTTTGCCGTGCGTATCGTAGACGTAGATACCTTCGCCGCGGTCCAGAATGAGCGGGCCCTTTTCCCGGTGCATCGCCAGATTGGTCGTCGGATGAAGAAGGACTTCGATGTCGCGCGTTTCCGCGTTGGTGAGTTTTTGTTGCATCACACCGCTCCCTTTGGCGACACCAGCTGTTGGCCGCCGTTCGTTATGTCACGAACCATGCTAGCACGGCCTCGGGGATCCTGCACCGTCGATGCGATCCGCCTTTTCGGCGACGGTGGGGGAGGGCCCTGAACGAGAGATGAGGAGGCGAGCAGAGCATGCTGAAGGCGGAGCCGCGCCGGCTTTTGGTGAGCAAATGGGCCGTCAGGATTGCCGCGATCGCCGTCGCCTTGATTGCGATTGCGATCCTGCTGCATCGCCTGTTCGACCTGCCGACCCCCGTTGCCCTGAACCTCATAATGCTCGCCTTCGCAGGCGCCGTTTTGGCCATTCTGCTGGCCGTCTTCGGCCTGATCCGGGTCTGGCAGCGCGGCTACCACGGCGCCGGCAACGCCCTTGTTGCGATCGCCGTTTCGGCCGCGATCCTGATGTGGCCGGTCAGCCTTCTGCCAACCATCCAGCGTCTGCCCGAAATCAACGACATCACGACCGATACCGCCAACCCGCCGCCCTACCGGGCCCTTGCCGCCAACCGCCCCGCCGGCGCCCAGCCGCCCGACTACAACCCCGCCTTCGCCGCCATCCAGCGCAAGTCCTATCCCGACCTGCGCACCCTTGCCGTGGACCGCGCCGCTGACGAAGTCGTCACCCTCGTCGCCCAGACCCTGCGCCGCGGCCGTATGGAGGTTGTGCGTGAAGAGCCGCCATCGGCTGAAAACGGCAATATCGGTTTTGTCGAAGCGGTCGATCGCACCCTCATCATGGGGTTCCATGATGACGTCGTTGTCCGCGTGGCCAGCAGTGGGCGTGGCGCCTTGGTCGACGTGCGCTCCGCCTCGCGCTACGGCCGCCACGATCTCGGCCGCAACGCCGAGCGTATCCGCGACGTCCTCGCCGGCCTGGTCGACCAACTCCAGTCGACCGTCCCCGAAAGCCGCCGCGGGCGTAGCTCCTGACGCAACCTTGCGCCCGGCAGCCGGTCGACCTTGGCTAAACCGCCGCGAGCTTCGACGTAAAGCTCGTCGGCCCCTCCGAGCTGACGAGCTTCTTTTCGATCAGGTGATCGACATGCGCCTGCACCGACAGCGACGCGGCGTTGATCAGCCGGTCATCGAGCCCCTTGTAGACCAGCGCCACAACCTCGCTGATCGTCGTGTGCCCATCGCGGATGGCGCCCAGGATCGCCTGCTCGCGCCATTGCCGGTGCACCATATAGCCACGCACCATCCGCTGCGGCTCCGCGATGCGTCCGCCGTGACCGGGAAAGAAAACGTCCTCCGGCCGCCCGACGAGCTTTTCCAGTGACGCCATGTATTGCGTCATGCTCCCCTCCGGCGGCGCCACCACGGTCGTATTCCAGCCCATCACGTGGTCGCCGGAAAACAGCACATTGCCCTCGCGATGGTAAAAGCACAGGTGATCGGGCGCATGGCCCGGTGTGAACAGCGCTTCAAGCGTCCACCCCGCCCCCTCGATCGTGTCGCCATCGACAAGCGTCCGGTCGGGAACGAAGCTCGCCTCGATATATTCCGTCGTCCGCGGATGGGCCCCTGCGGCGCCGCGATTTGCAGCCGTTCGGCCATACCCGAACACCCGCGCACCGGTCGCATCCACCAGCCGCTCCAGCCCATCGATATGATCACGGTGGGTGTGCGTGATGGCGATTGTGGAGATCTTCCGCCCGCCGGCATAGGCCATGATCGCGTCAAAATGCGCCGCATCCTCCGGACCCGGATCGATGACGCATAACTCATCCGATCCCAGGATGTAGGTATTGGTGCCCTTGAACGTGAAAACGCTCGGATTGTTGGCCACGATCCTGACGATCCCGGGCACGAGTTCACGCGCCTCACCGTAGGTGAAGTCCATATCTGTCCGGAACGACAGTTCGTTCATCAGGCCAATCCTTAGCGTTGCGAAGCCGGCGCGGTTGCAGGCTCTGGGGTTGCGCGATTTATGCCGAGCGTTCTTTGTCGAAGGCTTCATCGATTGGGATCTGCAACCCGTTCAGAAGATGGTTCGTGCGCGCCGCCAGCGAGACGACCTGCAGGAATTCCGCGTGTTGTGCGTCCGTCATCCCGAGTTTGCGCGCCGCAGCCGTATGCGAATGCACACAGTAGGGGCAACTGTTGGCGATCGAGACGGCGGCATAAATCAGTTCCTTGGTCATCGGATCGAGCGTGCCGGGTGTCGCCATGACGCCCTTGACGTCGCGCCAAACGCTTTCCAGCAACCCTGGATCGAACGCCAGATAGTGCCACAGGTTATTGATGAAGTCGCTGCCGCGTGTGGCGCGGATATCATCGAAAACGGCCTTGACCCTGGGATCGGCTTCCGGATTGGTGGGACTTGCGACGGTCGACATGGGCGCTCCCGCAGTTACGGTGAAGGAATGGAGAGGGCGAACCTAGACGCTTCGCCCGCCCTTGAGAAGCATCCGCCCTGGAGTAGTGCCCGGTTGCGGCCGGGCGTCGTGGCCACATCTGCGCACGCCAATTTCGCCGCGATGGCCTGCAAGAGCTTGCAATAGGACGTGTTCGTGTGGTTAGCCACGTGCCGGCGCGGGGCTGGTCAGAAGGGGTGGCGGTCTAAGGGCGGCCTGGGGAAGACATGGGCACCATCATTACGGTCCACGGGACCTTTGCACACGCAGCGGCTGCCGCAACCGGTACAATGCCGTGGTGGCGCCCGGAGAGTGCGTTCGCCCGCAAGTTGACCGAAGCCGTCGGCTGCGAGGCCGGCGAGGCAAAGGTCACGGCGTTCCAATGGTCTGGCGAGAATTCCGTCAGTGAGCGCCGCCGCGCGGGCCACGAACTCCTCCAGCAGCTCGAGGGTCTTGAGAAATCGGGCGAGCCCTATTGCCTGATCGCCCACTCCCACGGCGGCTCCGTCGTCTCCGCAGCCCTCCTCGAAGCAGCCGCCCGCAAGCGCCCCCTGCCCCACCTCAAGCGCTGGATAACCGTCGGCACACCCTTCATCGAATTGCGCCCTGAGCGCTTTCTTTTCCTGCGCCTGCCGCTCTTCTTCAAGGCCGTCTACGTTGCCTCGCTGATGCTTTTCGTGATCCTGCTCGGCGCGATTATCGGCGGGTTGGGCACCGGCGAACTCTCACTCGCCAATCCCACGATCGCCTGGCGCGCCGGCGCTGCAGCCGTCCTCTCGTCGCTGCCCTTCGCCCTGTTCTATCTCGTTGCCTACCTGCGCGAGCGCCGCACGCTCTTCCAGCACCGTCCCAAGGTCAAAGCGCGCGCCCAGGCTTATTTCGAATCGCGCTGGTTGCCCCTCACCCACGAGGACGACGAGGCCGTCCGTGGTCTCGCCTCGTTGCGCAAGGTTGACGTCCCGATCTTTGACCGCGAGTTCGCAGTCCCGGTGCTGAGCCTGGTATCGGTCTTTATCCTCCCGCTGCTCTACCTGCTGGCCGTCAATTCCCCCACCCTGATGATGGGGCTGGCGGACAAGCTGCGCAGCGACGTCTATCAGGTCACCCGCCAGGAGCGTGCCGACGCCCTGCAACGCGCGCGCGGCACCTTGCGGGATTTGCGTGCCGAAATCGCCGATCAGCGCAAGATCACGGACGACACCCTGGCCCCGCTTCACGAGCGTGACGCCGCCGGACGCGAGATCAGAAAACTTGAACAGCGCCTCGCGGGCGTGCGCTCCGACCTCCACCGAAGCTATCCCGATCTCCCGCAGCTCCAGCGCTCGGTTCGCTTCCAGCGTCGCTTCCTCGAGCGTGACGGCAAGCTGTGCAACGGCGGCAGGCTTTGCGGCGACGGCCGCGACGTCGGCCTCAACGCCCGCCTCCTTCTCCATCTCGTGACGGACGAAGCCGTCAGCCTGTTCATCGATGATGAGCTCCGCCGCAGCACCGTTGGCCGCACGGTCCGCTTCCTGGTGCCGGTCGTCCTCGTCCCCATCGTCTTTGGCATCGCGGCAATCCTGATCGTCATGCTCGTCCAGGTCATCGCGCGCGTTTTCTCCGGCCTTGCCAGCCGCTGGCTCGACCGGATCACCTGGCGTCAGGTCCGCCGCACCGCCTACGGCATCGATACCGAGGACGAAGTCGCTGTCGCAGCAGCCCCCGGCCCGGTCTGGGTCCGCGCCAAACGGCCCTTCCTGCCGGCCCGGGTTTCTGAGGCCATCACCGAGCACGCCAATCAGGCGACGTTCCAGTCGCTCGGAAAATTTCGCAACGCAATCAGCGAGTTGGCGCATCTGGAGCGGGTCGCCGACGGGACTGAGACAATTGCGGATTATCTGAGCTGGAACGAATTGATCCACACGACATACTTTCATGTGCCTGACGTATCCCGCCTCATCGCCGCTGCGATTGCCGGTGAAGCGGGCTTCAAGTCAACCACCACCTTTGATCAGGCAGGCACCGACATCGACCTGGATCGCTGGCTTGGCACCCATGCGGCGAGACCCAGTGGCACACAAGAGGCGGCATGATTGATCGCGTGAGGCTTGAAGCTGCGATCGAATATCGCTATCAAGCTCTCCCGCCCGATGAAGATCGGGCCGTGGTGGCGCGTGACGCGATTGTTGATCGCAGCACGCCGGAATGGGGTGTAGCCAAGCGGTAAGGCAGCGGTTTTTGGTATCGCCATGCGGAGGTTCGAATCCTCCCACCCCAGCCACTTTTGTGAATCCGACGCCAGGACGCCGCAGTGCCCGGCAGGGCCGCGCGGTCCGGCAACACTTCGGTCGTAGGATTTTGGTCTCGTTGGCTGTTGAGTTTCGCCCGTTCCGACAAAAACGTTGATTGGGGAAATCCTATGGCCCGCATGGCGCAAACGCTCGCCGTAGTCACGCGCGCCGAGCAACTTGAAAGCAGCCACGTCGGAACGCTGGTCGTCGCCAAGGCAACCGGTGAGGTGCTGGGCGTCGTTGGCGATCCGACCGCTCCGGTTTTCCCGCGCTCCGCCATCAAGCTCATCCAGGCCCTGCCCCTGGTCGAGACGGGCGCTGCGGATCATTTTCAGCTTGGCAATGGCGAACTGGCGTTGGCGTGTGCATCCCACAGCGCCGCACCCATTCATGTCGCAACCGCCACCCGCTTCCTCGCCCGCGCCGGGCTTGGCCCCGAGTGCCTCGCCTGCGGTGCCCATCTGCCGATCGGCACAACCGAGCAGCGCGCCTTCCTGCGCACAGGGGAAACCCCTTCCCCCCTCCACAACAACTGTTCCGGCAAGCACGCCGGCATGCTCCTGACCGCCGCCCATAGGCACGAGCCTCTCGAGCATTACGAACTGGCCCACCACCCCGTCCAGCAGCGTGTGCGCCAGACGATCGAAGACACCCTCGAAATCGACCTCGCCGGCGCCATCCCCGGCATCGATGGCTGCTCGGCGCCAAACTGGGCGGTGCCGCTCGATCGCCTCGCTATCGCCTTCGCTCGTCTGGTCACCGGGGAAGCCCTGCCGCCCGCGCGCCGCCGTGCGAGCGGACGCCTGCTCGAGGCATGCTGGCGCGAGCCCGTTCTGATGGCGGGGCAGGATCGCCTCGACACCAGGGTTCTGACCCGCTTTTCCGGTGATGTGTTCATCAAGACCGGCGCGGAAGGTGTCTATTGCGGTGCCATTCGCTCACGCGGGATCGGCTTCGCCCTCAAGGTCACGGATGGCGCCAAGCGCGCGGCGGAGATGGCCGTCGGTGCAATCCTGGCCCGCTTTCTCGAGGACGCAGCCGACCTCGGTCAGCCAGAGATCCTGCACAACGCGGCCGGCATCGCCGTTGGCGACATTCGCCCGGGCGGCCCGCTCAAGTCGGTTCTCGACGGCATTCTGGTGTAACGCGGCGACGGTGCGATAGGTAAAAAGGGTGCGTCAGGTAAACATGTTGGCGCTGAGGTGCGCAGCCCCGAACCGGCCGTCTGCCGCCGTCGCGGCATCACCGACCGCCACGCCATGATCGAACAGGCGGACATGGCCCTCCCGCGCACCACTCACCATGTTGGCGCACAAAAGCACGCTCCCGGCGCGCCCCTCGCTTGAAATGGCGATGCCGACGCTGCTGTCGCGAATGATATTGCCCGTCGCATTCACCTGGCGGACATACCGGCCCCATCCAATCATCAGCCCCGCCGTCGGCGCGCCCTCGATCGTGTTGCCCGAAACGCTGGTATCCGCCTCCACCGCGATGCCGACGCCACGCTTGTCGACCGGTTCTGCTTCGCGCCGGAACAGGTCTCGAATGACATTGCCCTGCACGCTTGCAAGGCGGCCGCCGTCGTTGAAGTTCGTCACCTCGATCCCGGTTGCGGCATCCGCGACGATATTATTGGCAATCACCGCCCCCTCGAAGGCGAACTCGGCATAGAGGGCCACTTCGCCCAGTTTGCGGCAGTTGTTCGCGACGATCTGTACGTTCGAGGCCGCGTTGCACCGCACGGCCGAGAACGCGCAATCGGCAATCGTGTTGTTGGCAACGAGAACATGATCGGCCCGAAACACATTGATGCCGTTGCCATTCTGCCCGCTGCCCCCGGCATCCGCCCGAACCCGGCTGATGCGGTTGTTGATCACTTGGCTACCATCGACGCCAGACGTCTCGCGCCACACCACGATGGCGTTGTTCGCGATGTCGTCGATCTCGTTGTCCTGGATGACGAGGCCGGCGCTGTCGCCGGCGCGGATTGCGCTCACGCCGCAGCGGATGATGCGATTGCCCTGAACGCGCCCCCCCGACCGCCACAACCGCAGGCCGTCCCCGGCAGCATCGGCAATCGCAAGCGACATCAAACGCACGTTGCGGCAGTGGCTGAGCTCGATCAGCGCGCCGTCGGGCAGCGTTTTGCGATCACCTTCAATCCTGAAATCGGAGAGTAAAATATCCCGCGCCCCATCGCCAACCAGCCGCCCGGCGCCGCGGCACACGATCACGCTTAGCCCGAGCGCACCGACAAGGTGGGCCTGATCGGGCAACCGGACCGGCTTGCGGATGGTGATGCGGCCCGGCGCAAGCATCACCGCGCCCCCCTCGGCCGCAGCCGTCGAGAGCGCGTGCCCGAGCGCGTCGCTTGCGTCTGCAAGCCCGCCACCATCGAAGCGGACCAGCGACTGAGGCGCCGTGCCAGCTGCTTCGCTAGGTACGGCCGCACTGACCCCGAGCCCGGCGGCGGCCAGCCCGATGAGGTTTCTGCGATCGAGGGTCCAATCCATGATGAGGGCTGTGCAACTTGCGTGCCGGTTCAACCGCCAAGCCAGGGAAGGCAGGGAGGGGGGAGCGGCCAGCGGGACGGGCAGGGAGGCAAGGGCAGGGGGCGCTGGGCTCCAGCGGGCTCACTGATTGAGGCAGGCTGCAACAATCTCGATGCCGCCGAGAACGGCCCGGTCGATATCGAGCGGGGCGCGCGCCGCAGCCGGGTTGCGCCCATCCGGCATCTGGATCGGCAGGTGGATGAAACCACTGCGCCCGCCGAGGCCCGTTGCCCGTTGCGCGAGCACCGACCGGTAGAACACCGCGTTGCACAGATACGCCCCCGCATCGCGTGACAACCGCACCGGCAGGCCGCGCTTCATCAGCCGCGCCTGCACCCGCGCCGCCGGCAGCTGCGTTGCCATTTCCGCCGGCCCGAACGGGTCGATCACCGGTATCTGCGGCATCAGTCCGGCCGCATCGACGCGCCCGGCATGATTGCGCGCCACCGTCTCGATCACGAACCCGTTGGCGAGATGGGAGACACCGAAATGCAGCGCGAGACGCGGCTTGAGGTCAAGCACCAGATCACCAACGTGCGCCGGCGCGATGTGCCATTCCGTCGGCAGCGCGGACCACACCACGTCGGCCGAGGGAAACCGCTGCCTGACGGCGTGCCCAAGCCGCTCCGCCACAGTTGCGGACACGTTGCGCGGCACGCCGGGAAACGGACCGAACCCGGTAATCAGGATCTGACATCGGCCGGAATTGATCTGCGGCAGGGGCATCATGTCGCCGGGTCCTCGCCACCCGTCCTGCCAGCTCCGAGCGTGCCGACGAATTGATCGATCACAAGCCCGACCGCCGCTGACGGGGCAAGCCTGCCGGCGCGAACGTCTTCCTCGGCCCGCTTGAGCGTTTCGGCCACCTCCGGGGCTGCAAGCATTAACGCGCGCACCTGGTCGCTCAGCATGTCGTGCATCCATCTCACCGCCTGCGCGCGGCGGCGTTCGGAGAATTCCCCCGTCGCCGTCAGCCGGTCGCGGTGCGATTGGATCTGCGCCCAGAGCGCATCGAGCCCGGCCCCCGTCAGGCCCGAAACCGTCAGCACCGGCGGCTGCCAGTTCGCCGAGGCCGGCGTCAGCAGGCTGAGCGCGCCGCGATAGTCCGCCGCCGAGCGCTCCGCCCGGGCCACGTTGTCCCCATCCGCCTTGTTGATGGCAATGAGGTCGGCAAGCTCGATAATGCCCTTCTTGATGCCCTGTAATTCGTCCCCGCCACCGGCGAGCAGCAGCACCACGAACGTATCGACCATCTCGGCGACCGTTGTCTCCGATTGGCCGACACCGACCGTCTCGACGATCACGATATCGAACCCGGCAGCCTCCACCAGTGCCATCGTCTCGCGCGTCTTGCGCGCCACGCCCCCGAGCGTGCCCGACGTCGGCGACGGGCGCACGAAGGCGTTTTCGTTGACCGCCAGCCGGCTCATGCGCGTCTTGTCGCCCAGAATGGAGCCGCCGGACCGGCTCGACGTTGGATCGACCGCCAGCACCGCGACCCGGTGGCCCGCCGCGATGAGGTCCATGCCGAACCGGTCGATTGTCGTCGATTTGCCGACCCCCGGCACGCCCGTAATCCCGATTCGGTGTGCCCGGCCGGTCTCCGCGTTGATCGCTTGCAGAAGCGCCGCAGCCTCAACCTGATGCGCGCGCTTCGTGCTCTCAACCAGCGTGATCGCGCGCGCCAGCGTGGCCCGGTCGCCGGCCTTGATGGCGGCGGCCGTGCGTTCGGCGTCGAAACTGCGCCGCGAGGGCTCCGCGCCCGCTGAACTGGTCGTGCTCGTCACTATGAGGGTCCAGGAATTGAGAGGCGCAAACCCATAACACATCTCCCGGCCTCAGTTCACGCGCCGGCCTGCCATCATCCCCGGCCGCTGCGGGTGATCGCAGTAAACGTTCCGTTAAGGAGCGTGTCGTATTGTGTCAATCTGCGAAAATTGGGGAGAAGAAGTTATGATCCTGCGTATTCTGGCGGCTTCGTTTGTGGCCCTCGGATTGGGCCTCATTGTTGAAGAGTCGCAAGCTGCTGAAACGGTCCTGTGCCGCGATGGCCGCATCGTCGAGCTTGGCGCATCAGCGCGTACGGGCAGCGATCCGTGCCAACGCGCCCGCCTGGAAAAAGCTGTGACGCCACAGGCTGACCCGCAGTCCGTTCCACAGTCCGTGCCCCTTCCCGTCAAGCGCCCGGCAAGGGTCGCAGAGGCCGAGTTCAAAGGCCCGACTGAGGCAACACCCACCACCTCGGCGGACGGGCCCTTCCGTCAGGCCTCGGCCGACTATCGCCGCGTGCGCATCATCAATGCCCGCCCCGGCGCAAGTGCATGGTTCGAACACAACCGCTGAAGCCGCAGCCGCTGATAATCAAAACCGGTTGACCGCGACCTCCTGCCCGCCGCGTTCCGCCGAGAGATAGGCGTTGTAGACGACCGAGATCGTATCAGCGGCCAGCGCACTGTCGCTTTCGGGCCGCTCACCGCTCGCCACGGCGCGGTAGAACGCTTCCACTTCCTGCGGAAACCCGTGCATGTGTTCTTCATCCGGCGCGGTTGGTGCCCAGCCTTGTTTGGTGCCGATCTTCTCGACGACATAGATGTCGTTGAATTGGGCTTCGCTCGGATTGTAGGTATGCATCGCGTCATTCGGATTGAGTCGGCAGATCGCGCGGTGATTGTTGGCGGCAACTTCCAGCCAGTTGTGAATCCCGCCCATGACGATTTCCGAGGCATAGACGTCCGCGATCGACCCATCCTCGAAGCGGATATGGACCTGCGCAAAATCCTCCACATCGTGATAGTCGGTCCTGAGGAAACCGCGGTCCTCGTAGCCCTCGATCCCCGTCAGACGGTGCGTCCGGCAGGAAACCGCAGCAGGCGCGATCGCACGCCCACGCCGCGCGCGGCCCTCGACACGCTTCAGGTAGAGTGCGGCGGAAAGCGGATGCACCGCCTTCCCGATCAGCGCCCCGCCGCCGTTCTTCGACCAGTATCCATAGGCCGGGCTGTGCGAACCTGAGTGTGCCTCCTCCCCGTGCATCCAAAGGATCTGTGCTTTGGTCTTCTCGATGATCTCGCGCTCTTTCTGGATCGCCGGCGCATAGACCCAGTTTTCCGCATAGAGCAGCATCGCCGAACTCTTGGCTTCCGCCTCGAGCAGGCGCGAGATGCTCGCGATCGCTTCATCGCGGGCATGCTCCATGCCCACCTTGCTGATATGGAAATCATCACTACCGTCGCCGAAATAGCCGGTAAAGGGCTTCTCGATGATGGCATGGACGCCGCGTTCGAGGGCTGCGATCGCAACCGTCTCGTGGCTCCATGGGCTCGAGCAGACATGAACCACGTCGACCGCATCGAGCAACCCCTCCAGGCTGTCGAACGCCTTGAGGCCGTGGGCATCAGCGAACGCGTCGCGATTGTTCGCGGTCGGTGAATAGACACCGGCCAGCGTCACGTCGGTGCCGTAGATCCTCTGGACTGCGTCGAAGTGAAGTTTGGCCGCGAAGCCGGAACCGATCAGCCCGCCGACGGCTTGTGGTTTTGTGCCCATCTTATGCTCTCCCGTGATGCTCACCGTTTTGACGGTTTGGGAGAGATCATCGCCGATTGGGGCGGCAATGGCAGCAATCTTTTCGAAGAATTGCCCGACCTATGCCGGGCAAGGGAAGACAGCTCAGCCAGCCACCCGTTTGCGCGGGGCTTCCCGGGCGTTCTGCTCAGCCACCTGTTGATCGAGCCGCCGGCGCAGCTTCAGCGTGGCTTGATAGTGCGCCATTGCGGTTTGGTAGCCCGAAAAATCGAGGCCGGGTTCCGGCTTGGTCACCGAACCGTCTATCGCAATCACACCGAAAGAGGACAAATGCATATCAACCTGCCAATCCACCTTGTCGCATATTAGGAGCGCCGTGTTACGAAGCAGGCAAGGAACGGGCCGGCATTTGCCGCAAATCCGGACTTTCACGCTAACGATTTGCTAACCCTGTGCCGCCGCGCAGTCGGCTCAACCGGCACGGGCCATCACCAAGGGGCGAGATCTGCAAACCATGGCCGAGATCATTCTTTACGGACTGAAGAATTGCGACACCTGCAAGAAGGCGCAGAACGCGCTTGAGAGCGCCGGCAGAAATGTCACCTTCATCGATATCCGAACAGACGCTGATCTCGCCGCGAAGTTGCCCGTCTGGCTGGCCGCAAAAGGCCCGGAAAACCTGGTGAATAAGCGTTCGACGACGTGGCGCAATCTGTCTGACGGCGACCGCGTCAAGGCCGAGGATGCAGCGACCGCGCAAGCCCTGCTGGCCGACAATCCGACGCTGATCAAACGCCCCGTCATCGAGGCCGCAGGCGAGGTATTTGTCGGCTGGTCGAAGGACGTCGCAGCCGCTCTGTCATGAGCAGTTGGGTCACGATAGCCTGCGGCCAATATCGCCCGCGATTGTGCGTCACGAGCCCGCGCAATTAAGATCGCGCGGTTAACAGAACCTTTCAAACGCGCGGCGAACAACGCTCGCGCTATGAAATGGTCGCGGCCTCATGCCTGGCCCGGCCTCCACGGCAAAGGAAATTGTCTCACGCATCTGCGCGGCGTCCGATTTTGAGATGATCGCCCACAGATGTCTGATGGTCCAAATTCCCGGACCATCAATTCGAGCACGTTGCCTGCCAATGCGAGGCGATGGCCCAAGGAGCCGTTTTCCCGCTACCATGGGGACTGTCAAATGGTCAGGCCTTAAGGGAAGCAATCGGATGAGTGAACGCGACTATGACGTCTTCGAGCTTGGTGAGACCGTGCTCCAGTGCGGACTGACGATTCCGGCGCTCACGCTGGCCTATAAGACCTACGGCCGCCTCAACCAGGACCGCTCCAATGCGATCCTCTATCCGACCTCCTATGGCGCCCACCACACCGACATCGACTGGCTGATCGGCCCCGGTCGCGTCCTCGATCCCGAGCGGTATTTCATCGTCATCGCGAACCAGTTCGGCAACGGCCTGTCGTCCTCGCCGAGCAACCTCGCCGAGCCCTATGGCCAGGGACAGGCCCCCCTGTTCCGGCATTGGGATAACGTTGCAGCCCAAAAGCGCCTGCTTGAAGAGGTGTTCGATATCGACCGTCTCGCCCTCGTCTACGGCTGGTCGATGGGCGGACAGCAGGCGTTGCACTGGGGCGCGCTCCATCCCGCCAAGGTCGGTGCCATCTGCGCGGTGTGCACCTCTGCGCGGACCAGCCCGCACAACAAGGTTTTCCTCGAAGGCATCCGTGCCGTCTTGACCTCCGATGAAAGCTATCGCGGCGGCCACTTCACGGCCCGTCCCGTCCGCGCGATCCGCGCCTTCGCGCGCGTCTACGCCGGCTGGGCGATGAGCCAGGCCTTCTACCGCGAAGAACTCTGGCGCGAGGCCGGCTTTGCCTCGCTTGAGGATTATCTGGTCCGCGCCTGGGAAGGGAACTTCCTGCGCCGCGACGCCGCCGACCTCGTCTCCATGATCGACACATGGACGCATTCCGATATCTCGGACAACGCGCAATTCAGCGGCGACCTGACGGCAGCCCTTGGCGCGATCACGGCGCCGGCGATCATCATGCCCTCGACGACGGATCTCTATTTCACTGTCGCCGACAGCGAAGCCGAGACCGCGCAGATGCCCAACGCCGAGTTCCGCCCGATCCAGTCGATCTGGGGCCACCGCGCCGGCAACCCGGTACAATGCCCGGAAGACGAAGCCGTCCTGAAGCGCGCCGTCGACGAGCTTCTCGGCTAGCCGGTTGACGCCTCGCTTGGCCCCGTATCGGCACCTGCATCGCCGGGCGCGCTCTTCAGCTCGCGGGCCTCGCCAAGCGTCAGCGCGATCACCCCGCTGCCGTCGAAATACAGAAACGACAGCGTCTCGCGCCTGGACGTCATCTTCGCCGGCAGCGGCGCGTAGTTGAAGGTGGCGCCACCGAAGTGCGGCGTCACGCTGCCAACGTCCGTCGCCCGTTGTTGCTCGACGCGCAGCAACGTCATTCGGGTGCCATCCCGCGTCACCGCGTCGAAGGGGACGCCGGCAAGACGCAGGAAACTCGTCGGATCACTGGCCGCCTGAAAGCCTTCGACGAACGCGTTTTCGACGAGGTCGAGATCGCGGATATCGTCATTGCCCGCGTCGTGATGGTGGTGCGTCTCCTCGGTGTGCGGCGTCTGCCACTGCACGGGCCGCCCCGGTCCGTGGTTATGGCCGACCGGCCCGTGTGTATGGCCATCTGCGGACCCATGCGCGTGGTCGTGTTGGCCGTGGGCATGGTGGTGATGGTGATGCAAGGCATCATAGCGCCCGTGCATGGTCGCCTCCTGTCAGGTTTGTTTCGCGTCGATCAGAATGTCACCGGCTTGTCGATGATCGCCTTGTGCGCGCCCATTTTGCCGTGCGCGACCAGCGACCCCAGCACCTCCACCACAACGCGCGCGCCGAACAGTGCGGTGATGTCGGACGTATCGTAGGGCGGGCTCACCTCGACGACCTCGAGGCCGCATACGCCTTCGGCCGCGACCATGCCGAGGATCTTCAAGGCCTCGCGCGGCAGGAAGCCGCCGGGCTCAGGCCACCCCGTGCCCGGCACGAAACCGCAATCGATGGAATCGACATCGAACGAGATATAGACCGCATCGGCATCCTTCCACGCGAGTTCGAGGGCGATCTCGGCCGTCTTCTCGAGGCCGATCCGTTCGATGTCGTCGATGGAGAGTACATTGGTCTGGCGCTTGCGCGCCTCCTGCACGCCCGCCCGCGGCACCTGCCAGCCGCCGATGCCGAGTTGCACGAGATTGGTCGCCGGCACGTTGTCCATCTCGGTTGCCCAGTACCACGGCGTGGTGTGCATGCGCTCGTCGAGATCCTTCTCCTGGATGTCGATGTGACGGTCGAAGTGGATGATGCCGATTCGTTTCGAGGTGCATTGCGCGATGCCGCGCACGCACGGAAAGCCGATCGAATGGTCGCCGCCGAGCATGACCGGCAGGGCGCCCGAAGAGAACACATGGCTGACGCCGCGCGTGATCTGATCGAAGCTCTTTTCCAGGTTCGCCGGGATCGTGAACACATCACCGGCATCGCACAGCGTCATCTGCTCGCGCAGGTCGACGCCGAGTTCATAATTGTAGGGCGTGTAAAGCGCCGAGATGCGCCGGATGCCTTGCGGCCCGAAGCGCGTGCCGGGCCGATAGGTCGTCCCTGAATCGAATGGAATGCCAAGGACTGCGGCATCATACTTGGCCACATCGCGCACATTCTCGACATAGGGCGCCTTGAGGAACGTGTTGATGCCGGCGAAATGCGGCAGCTCACCCCGCGCAAACGTCGGGATCGTCTTGTCATCGAGGCAGTCCGCCCCGGGAAGCCCCATATCGAGCGCCCACTGCTGTTCGCGCCGCCACCCATCTTCCGACAGCCGCCCCTCCGCTTCCACCGCCTTCCAGCCGAGGCTTTCGCGCGAATTGAAATCCGGGTGGTGGGCGCGCTGGCGTGGCGCGTGGGAACGCAGGCCCGCGCCTCTCGTCGCATGAGTTCGCTCGTTCGGGAAGATCATGAGGCTTGCTCCTTCTTATGCGTTGAAACGAGGGTCTCGACCGCGGCGCGCTTTCCCGCCGTGGCAATCTTGTCCTGGATCGGAAGGTCGTAGGTAATCGTTGCACCGTAGGCGTTGGGAAACTGCGGATCGTGGCGGACCTTGTCGAAAACGATCAGGCGGGTGCCGAGCTTGAAGGCCTCGGGAATGTCGTGCGTGACCATGAAGATGGTCAGTTGCCGCTCACGCCATTGGTCGAGCAGAAGGTCCTGCATGTCGGTGCGAATGCCGGGATCGAGCGCGCCGAAAGGTTCATCGAGCAGCAGGACGGGTGGCGACTTCATCAACGCCTGCGCGATCGCAAGGCGCTGCTGCATGCCGCCGGAGAGCTGCGAGGGATAGCGCGTCGCGGCTTGCGCGAGCCCGATCTTTTCGAGCATTTCATCAGCCGCCGCGATCGCCGCGCGCCGCGCGGCTCCAAACCGTCTCGCAAGGATCGGCGTCCCCTCGAAATCTCCGGCAAGCACGAGATTGTCCCGCACGGTGAGGTGCGGGAACACCGAATAGCGCTGAAACACGATGCCGCGCTCCGGTGTCGGCTCTGGCGGCAGCGGCTTTCCCGCGAGCTTGATCTCACCGCTGGTCGGTTGCTCCTGGCCAAGCAGCATTCTCAGAAACGTCGACTTGCCACAGCCCGATGCGCCAACGATGGTGCAGAACGTTCCGGCCGCAACCTCGAGCGACACCCGCTCAAGCACGCGCACCTGATCGTAGGATTTCGTAACCCGGCTGACGGAGATCATGTCACAGCGCCTCCTCGCCCTGGTGCGCCCATGGGAACAGGCGCTGGGAGAGCGCAAGCAACGCCCGGTCGATCAGGTAGGCAATCAGCGTGATCCAGGCGACGTAGGGCAGGATGATGTCCATCGCGAGATAGCGCCTGACGAGAAAGATGCGGTAGCCAAGCCCCTCCGTCGATGCGATCGCCTCCGCCGAGATCAGGAAGATCCACGCCGGCACAAGGCCAAGCCGGATCGCCTGGATGAGCCGCGGCAGGATCTGGGGCACGACGACGCGCACAATCAGTTGCCATGTCGATGCGCCGAGCGTCTGCGCCTTGATGATCAGTTCTTCCGGCAACTCCGCCGTCGCCTGCGCGAGTGCGCGGACCATCACCGGCGCCGTGCCGAACACGATCAGCGCGACCTTGGATTCCTGCCCCAACCCGAAAACGATGAACAGGATCGGCAACACCGTAATCGGCGGGATCAGCGACAGGGAGGCGATGAAGGTGGCGAAGAACGCGCGCACTTTTGGAATGAGCCCGATCGCAACCCCGAGGGTGAGGGCGAGCAGGGTCGAGATGCCAACGCCGTAGGCAAGCCGGGTGAGGCTCGCAAACGTATCGCTCCACAGCAGATAGTCACCCGTGCGCCGGTTCGGCTCGAACGCCATCCGCCAGAACGCTTCGCCCATCTGCGTAATCGACGGCAGCAGCTTGTCGGCGGGATTGTCGGCAAGACGTATCGCGCTTGCGACCATGTAAACCGCAAGCGCGATGAAGAAGGGGATCGCGGCCAGCATCAGCGCAACCGGCCGCGACGGCTTCTGGTTGATCAGGCGCACGGGACGCGGCTCCGGGCCGGGCCTTAGAGCTTGCCGTCCGCTGCCATCGCCATGTAGGCCGGATCGAAGCGCAGCTTGATGTTGTCCTTGTTGCCAAGCGACTTGCCGCCGGGGAACGCGATGCCGACGTGATCGACGCTGGCCGCGCCCTCACCCAGGATGCCCTTCTCGAACAGGAAGTTGCGCACGAAGTCCATCGTCTTGACCAGCTTGGCGTCCTGGGTGAAAGCGACCGCCTCGGCAGGCTTGTAGAACATCGCCGTGGTCGCGAGCTGGGCGTCATAGCCGGCAAGGTCGGTGCCCGAGGCCGTCGCCATCGCCGTTCGCGCGGCTTTGCCCGCTGCATCGTCCTTCGACATGATCCCCATCATCTCATACCACGCGCCAACCAGCGCCTTGCCGAAGGCCGGGTTGTCCTTCAGCGTCTCGGTGTTGACCATCATGACGTCGATGATCTCGCCGGGTGTCTTGGCAGAATCGAACACCTTGGCCGACCCCTCCATGGCCTCGATCTCGGAGAGCAGCGGGTTCCACGTTACGACCGCGGTGACGTCAGAGGTCTTGTAGGCCGCAATCATGTCGGCATCCGACGTGTTGACGACGGTGATGTCCTTTTCCGTCAGCCCGACGCTGTCGAGTGCGCGCACCAACAGGTAATGCGACACCGAAAGCTCCACCAGATTGACCTTCTGCCCCTTGATGTCGGCAAGCTTATCCTTGCCCTTGAGGACGATGCCGTCGTTGCCGTTCGAATAGTCACCAACGATCAACGCGGTCGTGTCGACCCCGCCGCCGGCCGGAATCGAGAGCGCGTCCATGTTGGTCATCGAGCACCCGTCATAAGCGCCGGCGGTGTACTGGTTGATGGATTCCACATAATCGTTGATCTGCACGATTTCGACGGAGATGCCGTATTTCTCGGCCCACTTCTTCATGATGCCGCTGTCCTGGATCTGTCCCCAGGGCATCCACCCCGCATAGATCGACCAGCAGACCTTGAAGTCCTTTTTTTCAGAAGCGTGCCCACTCGCCATCGGCATCAACAGTGACAGCGCCAGTCCGGCGGCAACAGCAGGGGCGAAAAGTCTTTTCAGCATGGTCTCGGCTTCCCTTTGCAAAGCGTGGTCGTTGCGGCTCATCGAGGCCGTCGATATCGCTTTGGCTGCCGAGCAAGGGCCGGGAGAGGGCTCGCGAACGGCAACCCTGTGCAGTGATCTCCCGGGATTTTGGCCCGCCGTGGCTCCGGCTTTTTCATCTCGCCGAAGTGCATCTCTCGGACCAGCATCACCTCAGTGACCGGAACCCTAGACGCGCTGCACAGGTTCGTTAACGCAAGCCGTGTGCCAGTCTCCAGGACACGCGACCGCGCTGCAAAAAACAGGGTTTTGTCCGCCGTTTGCGCGCAGTGAGAGCCTAATCTTCAGGCACTCTGCCTGATCGATTTGCAGGAGGTGTCGCGCGTGCGATTACTGCGCGGCGGCGCGCTGCCTGGACGCCGGCTGCTTGCCGGTCACCGTCGTTGCGGTGAAACGGCCGGCCTCCGAGCGCTTGTTGATCGCAATCACCGGCGCGCCGATGTGGACGCGCTCGTAGAGGTCGATGACGTCTTCATTCAGCATGCGGATGCAACCATTCGAGGCCGCCCGCCCGATCGATCCCCGCGACGGGGTGCCGTGGATTCTGAGCAGCGACCAGTCGAGATAGAGCGCGCGCTTGCCGAGCGGATTGGAGGGAATGCCGCCGCGCACTGTCTCCCCGTCGCCGTCGACCGGCGTCCAGGGCGGGTTCTCGCGCATGTTCGACACGAACGTGCGCCCGACCCACAGTTCCCGGCGGGTGCCGACGGCGACCGGATAGCGGATCGCGCGGCCGTTGCCCTCGATGAAATAAAGCCGCCGCTCGTCGTTGACGATAACGATCGTGCCCGGGGGATAGTCGAAATCAGTCGCAACCGGGCGCCCCTTCGCGCCCGCCTCGGTGCCGAACCCGGCCCCTGCCATGACAGAAGCGGCGATGAGTGCACCCGCCATGCGTCTCCAAACCCTGGCGTTGTGTTTCGCCGGCATGTCCATTGTCCGCCGCAGTTATTCAGAATCAGATCTCATCCAGAAAAGCAGAAAAACGCAGTCAAGGTCTTAACAGAGCGCCACTTTTGTTAATCGCCGTGGCCCGGTTGCATGCCTCGCGCCTAACTTCTGGGGGATGGCATCAGCCCGCCGGGCGGGCTAAGGAAGTGGCCAGTCACTCAATTCACAGTCGAGACGTCATGACGAAACCGCAATCAGACCTCCCTCTGGCGCAGGGCTTTACGGCGCGCGATGAAGCCGCATGGCTCCAGCAAATCGAGAAAGTGCTCAAGGGCGCCGACTTCGAAAAGCGTTTGGTCTCGAAAACTGCGGACGGCATCAAGCTTCAGCCGCTCTATAGGCAGGCCGCCGCCGCAACCCCGCTGGCCGGCGAACAGGCAACAGGGCGGGCCGGCCGCCCCTGGCAGATTACACAGCGCATCGACAACCCCGATCCCGCAGCCGCAAACGCCCAGGCGCTTGCCGATCTCGAGCATGGCGCCAGTGCGCTCATCCTTGTTGCAAGCGACGGCTATGATGCGCGGGGCTTTGGCCTTGCCCGCCTCGACGCCGCAGACCTCGATACGCTCCTCGCTGACGTCGCCCTCGACATGATAACGCTGCGCCTCGGCCCAAGCTTCGAGGGCGCGGCGCGGGCCGGCAATGTCGCAGCCCTCATCGAACGGCGCGGTCACGCCCCCGGCGACGTCTCGGTTGACTTCGCCCTCGCCCCGCTGGCGCAACTCGCAGCCACCGGCACGCTGGCCCGGGATTGGCCCGAGACGGCTGATGAGCTTGCCGGGACGGTCCGCGATCTGACTGCGCGCGGTTTCAAGGGCCCATTCCTCTCGGCCGACGCCCGCCCGGCGAGCGAAGCCGGTGGCTCGGACGCCCAGGAACTGGCCTTCGCGCTGGCATCAGCCGTCGCCTACCTCCGCGCGCTGGCTGATCGCGGCATCGCGCCCGGCGACACCGTCCGCCAGATATCGTTCACCCTCGCCATTGACGCCGGTCAGTTCGAAGGCATCGCCAAGCTGCGCGCGCTGCGCAAACTCTGGGCGCGCGTGCTCGACGCGTCCGGCCTGCCGCTGGCGCCAGCCAAAATCCACGCGGAGACAGCCTGGCGGATGCTCACGAAGCGCGATGCCGGCGTCAACATGCTGCGCGCCACGCTTGCAACCTTCGTGGCCGGCATCGCAGGCGCCAACAGCCTCACCGTCCTCCCTCACACTCAGGCCCACGGCCTCCCCGACGGCTTCGCCCGCCGCGTCGCCCGCAACACCCAGAACGTCCTGATCGAGGAATCGAACCTCTGGCGCGTTGCCGATCCCGCCGCTGGCGCCGGTGCGACCGAGGAACTGACCCAGGCGTTGTGCGATGAAGCCTGGCGCCTCTTCCAGGAGATCGAGCGCGCGGGCGGTCTCCTCGACAGCCTGGCTGCCGGCCGCCTGCAGGAGACCATCGGCGACGTGGCGGCCCGCCGCCGCACTCTGATCGACAAGCGCGCCGTGCCCATCACCGGCACCAGCGAATTCCCCTTCCTCGATGAAGCGCCTGTCAAGGTGCTGGACGCCGCCGCTGCCGCACCAAAACCTCTCGCCCAGCCGGGCCTCACGGTTCAGGCCCTGACGTCGTCTCGCCTCGCCGAGCCCTTCGAAGCCCTGCGCGATGCCGCCGACGCCCACGCCGAGAAAACCGGCGACCGCCCCGCGATTTTCCTCGCAAACCTCGGCCCCGTCGCGGACCACACCGCCCGCGCGACCTGGATCAAGAACCTGCTTGCTGCCGGTGGCATCGACGTGATCACCAACGACGGCTTTACCGAAAGCGGCGCCATTGGCGGCGCCTTCGCCCAATCGGGCGCCACGGTCGCCTGCATCTGCTCGAACGACGCCAATTACGAAATCCTCGGCGACGCCGCAGCCCAGGCCCTCAAAACCGCTGGTGCCGCCCACGTCTTCCTTGCTGGTAAACCCGGCGACCACGAAAAAGACCTCCGCGCCGCCGGTGTTGACGCGTTCTTGCATGCCGGCGTGGATGTCCGCGCGGCATTGACGGCCCTGCACGGGACGTTGGGGATTGGGCAAGGAGCCTGACACGCCAGACACGTGTCATCAATCCAGGGCGCGCGACCCTGAACCGCTCTAGTACCAGAACGCTCGTCTCAGCGCCCGCGAGACGGAGCGGGCGGCGATCCGCTTGCCGCGCCAGATGCGGTTCACAACGCGGTCGCCGCGCGAGGCCGTCCGTCGGTGCCAGACCCGGCGGGAGGCGTGGCGCTGCTGGCGGACCCGGTAGGGACTAGCGCGCCGGGCCGTGCGAACGCGCCGTTTGCTGCGCGATCGCGACACCGTTCTTGCGTGACGCTTCTTGCGCGCCTTCTGCGCTGTGCGGGTTTTGCGCGTCTGGCGCTTTTCCGCCACCCGGCGCGCCGGCACGGGCGGCGTTGCCGTCCCTGCCACCGTGCTCTCGGAGGCCTCAGGCGTGGGTTCCTCGCCGACGAGATCGCTGTTCATGATCGCGGAAACGCAGGTCTCGGTGAGCTTTTCGAAAACATCAGCCATGCACTCGCGCCCGGCCTCGCTGCCGGGTTGGTGCTTGATGCAGTACTTCTGATAATCGTCGCTGCACGCCACCCGGACAGCTTCCGGAACCTCGCCAGCGGCCACCAAGGCGGGCGGCACGAGAATGGCCAAGCAGAAAATAAGACGAAGGCCCAATGATTTAAGATCGCGCATTGTGATCCCTCCTGAACTCAGTCCCCGCACGGCTTCCTTAGCATGCAGGAGCAGGATTGGCGATTCGCACCGCCTGACGCGCGCGTTAGGGAGGCGCCGGCACGGCTTCGCGTTCGCCCGTCCCTTCGCCTGGGCCTTGGTAAGTGCGCACCCGTTGCACCCACGCAACAAGGGCGTAGCTCAGCAGCATCAACAGGAACCACGAACCGAATTTCTCAGGCGACACCATGATCCACCCGTCCGCCTGATTGGGATAAACCCAGGCGCGGGCAAAAGTTGCGATGTTTTCGGCAAACCAGATAAATAGCGCCACCAGCATCAAGCCGACCAGCAACGGCATGCGCCGGTGCCGCCGCCACACCTTGAAGTGGATCCAGGCCGGCCCGAACAGCAGGGCGGCTGCCGCGAACAGACCCCAGCGAATGTCGATCGTGTAGTGGTGGGTGAAGAAATTGACATAGACTGCGGCCGCGAGCAGCCCGACCGCCCAGAGCGGCGGATGGCGCGTGAACTGGAAGTCGAAGAGCCGCCACACACGTGCGATGTAGGAGCCGACGGCGGCGTACATGAAGCCGGTAAACAGCGGCACCGCGGCGATGCGCAGAACGGACTCTTCGGGATAGGTCCACGAGCCGACCGCCGTCTTGAAGATCTCCATGACCGTGCCGACGACATGGAAGATCGCGATCACCTTGGCTTCTTCCCAGGTCTCCATGCCGGTCCACAGCATGATGATCTGGATCGCAATCGCCGCGATCACCAGGAAATCATAGCGCGCCAGCACTGCATCAGCCGGATAGAACCAGTGCGTCGCCATCAGCAGCGCCAGCATCAGCCCGCCGAACAGGCACGCCCAGCCCTGCTTGATACCGAAGCGGACAAATTCGTAGACCGCGATCCGCCAGCGGCTCTTCTCCGCCCATCGGCCAGCGGCTTCGTCGAGCGTGATCAGCGCCGCGAGCGGGGGATAGCGGCGGGCGGCAGAAATCGGTGCGTTCGCTTGATCTTCGATTACATAACTCCCAAGTCCATCTGTATATTTCGTCGCCGACGTTGGAATGGCCCAGCTTCGTTATGAACCAGGACGCAACCAAACAGGAAATCACTGCTCTCACCGAGCGGCTGCACCAGGCGCTGGACTTGCTCGATCGGCTCGAAGCGCGGTGGGGACCCGGCGTACCCTGCGAAGATCCTTCCGCTTTTGGGGACTTCCTGCGCGCATGGTTTCCGGACATTTACTGGCGCGTCTACACGTTCGAATGGGATGCGAGATTGCGTCGTGATTGGTTGTTGTCCGAGATCAAGGCGGTGACGCGGCGCCTCGAACAACTGAAAGCGCGCCGCTAGCGCTCCCGCGGTACAGATGCCACAGGAAGGCCGCGAAACGCGTCTCAGCCCGCGCCCATGAGCACGGGTATCAGCCCTGAGCGGTGCGGGGCGGGGTGACACAAAAACGCCTGCAAGTCGTGGCTGCCTTCCGGTTGAGACTGGAGGAGCTGCGACAACGAAGACCGCGTGGCCGGCTTGCCGGGGCCGGACGTGGTGCCCACTTCGAGCGCGGTTGCAGGCCTGGGCCAGGCCGCGACACGGACCGCGCATTTCGCCGATCCAAGCGGAACAACGACATGACTGTCGAAGCGCACCACGCCGGGCGCCTTCTTTCGGTCGACGCCCTCCGGGGCGCCGCCATCCTCTGCATTATTGGCGCCGACGGCATGGCGCGTGCGCTCAAACAAATGGGCGGTGATGGCACCAGCGCCTTCGCCGCCCTCGCGCGGTTTCTCGGCCTCCAGTTCTCGCATGCACCGTGGGCGGGGCTGCGCTTTTACGACCTGGTCTTTCCCCTGTTCCTGTTCACGGTCGGGCTCGCGGTCCCACTCTCGCTGGGCAAGCGGCGGGCTGAGACCGCGCGCGGGGCAACGTTGGTGCGGGTCGCGCGGCGCGCCCTCCTGCTCTACGTGCTCGGCATTGCCTACTATGCCTGGCCGCCACACGAACCGTGGCACCGATCAAGCTTGCCGGCGTGCTTCAGCGCATCGCACTTTGCTATTTCGCCGCCGCTGTCCTGTTCCTCTGGCTGTCCCCGCGTGCGATCGCCATCGTCACGGTGGCGCTGGTCGCCGGCTACGCGGCGCTGCTGGAGCTGGTCGCCCCGCCCGGCGGACAGGCGGGGGCCTACGGCTCGGCGATGAACCTTGCCGTCTGGGTCGACATGAACTGGCTGCCCGGACGCAAGCATTTCGGCAACTGGGATCCGGAAGGCCTCCTCACGACACTGCCGGCCATTGCCAGTACGCTGATCGGCGTCGTTGCGGGCTGCGTGTTGCGGCGTGGGGACGTCACGCCGACGGCCCGCGTGGCATGGTTTGCGGGCGCCGGGCTCCTGTTTGTTGTCGCCGGCCACGCGCTTTCCTGGCAGATCCCGATCATCAAGAACCTTTGGACGGCGTCCTACGTCCTTGTCGCCGGCGGGTGGTGCCTGATCCTGTTTGCGGCAACCTACGCCGTGATGGACATCGCCGGGCGCCGCTGTTGGGCACTGCCAGCCGTTTGGATTGGCGCCAATGCGATCCTCATCTATCTGCTCGACCGGTTCGTCGACTTCGACCGTGTGGTCCTTTTTCTGATCGGGGAGTCAGCGCTTGCGCTCGACGATCTCGCAGGCCCCGGGGCAGCCCGGCTGGTTGCGAACCTCGCTGGGCTGGGCCTCGCCGTCGCACTTGCATACGGGCTCTATGTGAACAAGGTTCTTGTCCGTCTCTAGACGCCGGCCCTTCGCCATTCCGCCAATTGGAATTCGAGCGCGGAATACGATAGAAGACTACACCCGGCCCCAATGCCCAACGAGACGCCCCATGACCCAGTTGCCCGACTTCACAAAGATCGACTTCCAGGACGTCCTCGCCGATGGCGCGGCAAGCCCCGCCGCCGAGCCCTGGACCACGCCCGAAGGGATCGACGTCAAGCCGGTCTACACCAGCGCTGATACGGCAGGCCTCGACTTCCTCGACACGTATCCGGGCCTCGCCCCCTTCATCCGCGGGCCCTACCCGGCGATGTACGTCACGCAGCCCTGGACCATCCGCCAGTACGCCGGCTTCTCGACGGCGGAAGAGAGTAACGCCTTCTACCGGCGCAATATCGCCGCCGGCCAGAAGGGGCTCTCCGTCGCGTTCGATCTTGCAACCCACCGCGGCTACGACTCGGACCACCCCCGCGTGAAGGGCGATGTCGGCATGGCCGGCGTCGCGATCGACTAGCATCTACGACATGCGCACGCTGTTCGGCGGGATCGACCTCTCCCAGATGTCGGTGTCGATGACGATGAACGGCGCCGTCCTTCCCGTCCTCGCGCTCTTCATCGTCGCGGGCGAAGAACAGGGCGTGCCGGCAGAAAAGCTCTCCGGCACGATCCAGAACGACATCCTCAAAGAATTCATGGTGCGCAACACCTATATCTATCCGCCGCTGCCATCGATGCGCATCATCTCGGACATCTTCGCCTTCACCTCGCAGAACATGCCGAAGTTCAACTCGATCTCGATCTCCGGCTATCACATGCAGGAAGCCGGTGCGACGGCAGACCTCGAACTCGCCTATACACTCGCCGACGGCTTCGAATACGCCCGCGCGGGCGTCGCGGCCGGCCTCGACATCGACAAGTTCGCCCCCCGCCTGTCGTTCTTCTGGGCGATCGGCATGAACTTCTTCATGGAAGTCGCCAAGATGCGGGCTGCCCGCGCGATCTGGGCCAAGCTCATCCAGGAAGAATTCCAGCCGAAAAACCCGAAGTCACTGGCGCTCCGAACCCACTGCCAGACGTCGGGCTGGTCGCTCACCGCCCAGGACGTCTTCAATAACGTGACGCGCACCGCGATCGAGGCGATGGCCGCAACCCAGGGCCACACGCAATCGCTGCACACCAACGCGCTTGATGAAGCCATCGCGCTGCCGACCGACTTCTCCGCCCGCATCGCGCGCAACACGCAGCTCTTCCTCGCCCAGGAAAGCGGCACCACCCGCATCGCCGATCCCTGGGGCGGCTCGTTCTACGTCGAGCGCCTCACCCAGGACCTCGCCAACAAGGCCTGGGCCCACATCCAGGAGGTCGAGGAACTGGGCGGCATGGCCAAAGCCATCGACGCCGGCATCCCGAAGATGCGCATCGAGGAGGCCGCCGCCCGCACCCAGGCGCGCATCGACAGCGGCGCCCAGACCATCGTCGGCGTCAACAAGTACCGCGCGGCCGATGAAGCCACGATCGAGATCCTGCGCGTCGATAACGACAGCGTGCGCCGCCAGCAGCTCGAAAAGCTCGACCGCCTGCGCGCCGAGCGCGACGAAGCCGAAGGTCCAGGCCGCGCTCACGGCGCTGACGGACGGTGCGCGTGGCGACGGCAACCTGCTCGCGCTCTCAATCGAGGCCGCCCGCGCGATGGCGACGGTCGGTGAAATTTCTGATGCCATGGAAGACGTATTCGGCCGCCACCAGGCCGAAATCCGCGCGATCTCGGGCGTCTATCGGCAGGAGGGCAGAGCGATGGAAGGCTTGAAGAAGGTCCAGGCGATGGTCGACACGTTCGCCGAGAACGACGGCCGCCGCCCGCGCCTGCTGGTCGCCAAGATCGGCCAGGACGGCCACGACCGCGGCCAGAAAGTCATCGCCACCGCCTTCGCCGACATCGGCTTCGACGTCGACATCGGCCCGCTCTTCTCGACGCCGGAAGAAGTCGCCCGCCAGGCGGTTGAAAACGACGTCCACGTCGTCGGCGTCTCATCGCTGGCGGCGGGCCACCTGACGCTGGTGCCCGAACTTCGCGACGCCCTCGAGGCCCAGGGCCGCGGCGACATCATGATCGTCGTCGGCGGCGTCATCCCGCCGGAGGACTACGACGCGCTGTTCAAGGCCGGCGCCAAGGCCGTGTTCGGCCCCGGCACGAATATCCCGGAAGCGGCGATGGATTTGATTGCGAAGCTGAATACGGCGCTGGGCTACGCGCCCGCTGAGGCGGCGGAGTAGGGGCGCGTGAGCGAATATTCTACGAGCGGAAGCGCATAATTAATTTGGTGAAAATCCTGCAATCGATTGATGGACTGACGGTGTGTCGGGAGCCTACTTCACCATGTGGGTCAACGAAAAACATCGAAGCGCTGCACTCCCCAACCCTGCCGTTGCGCTCTACAAAGAATGATGAGACGTGTGCAGCTTCGTCCATCTTCTTATAAGAGGCGTCGACGGAAAATCTCGTAGCTGTTCCTAATTCAAG
This sequence comes from uncultured Alphaproteobacteria bacterium, assembly GCA_963696075.1. GTDB lineage: Bacteria > Pseudomonadota > Alphaproteobacteria > Rhizobiales > Hyphomicrobiaceae > CAJQQK01. Next base: position 176,040 of record CAVOJD010000029.1, read on the forward strand.
GATTGCGGTTGTGCTATCTCGAGCGTCTATGCGCTTTTCAGTCCTGCCAAAATCGAAATCAATTACACCATGCGCTTCCCGATACTGGTCCACCGAATCGTTGACCGAAGACGCAGAGACGAACCCAATGCCCTCGATCGCAACTCTCTTCAAGTGGTCGCGCAAATTGCCCGTATTGTATATGTCGAGGGTCAGTGCCTCTTTGTTTAACTCCAAACGAGTGAGCGTAGGTGCTATGTGCCCCGCTGTTGCGAGGCGATTTGCTTCGGCTGCGAGGTAAGCCGCGTATGCGGAGACGCAAAAAGCAATCAAGATAGCAAACTGACCAATTGTTGCATGGAATTGGGTACTGCCATCCTGGTAGCTGGTGCAGTAAGGACAGCGCTTAGCATCGCGGCTAATCTTCTCTCCACAGTCCACGCAATCTTTTTGTCTAATCCTGATTGTGCGCATTAGATCCAACGACCGCTGAGCCGAACTTCTTGGTGGAATTGCCCCTCCAGCATGCTGATTCTATGCCAGTCTTAGAGCTGCAAGCCATTAAGTGGAAACATATCCTGCGTGTTTGAAGAAGTTCCAGCATTCGTTGGGCTCGAAGAGCCCGCAGATGTTGCCGGCGGCACGCCATAGTGCTTCATGAGTTCTGGCGCCGGCGGCACGCAGGTGGGCCTTGAGTTTTGCGAACGCCATCTCGATCGGATTGAGATCGGGGGAGTAAGGCGGCAGGAACAGGAACCATGCATCACGCTCGGCCAGTGCGGCTTTGGCTTTGGGCGAGTCATGCACCTTGAGATTATCGAGAATGACGACATCACCAGGCGAAAGCGTCGGCGCGAGTTGCGTTTCGATATAGATATCGAATGCGTCGCGATCCATTGCGCCGGGAATGATCCAGGGGGCCGTCAGACCGGCACATCTCAAGGCGGCAATGAACGTCTGATTGGTCCAGTGGCCATGCGGAACGGCACCTGTTAACCGTGCACCTTTCAGCGCACGCCCCCTGAGCCGTGTGAGCTTGGTGTTGGTCGAGGTTTCATCGATGAACACCAGCCGATGTACCATCTCGCGCATAATCGGCTGACGACCATGGATCCAGCTATGACGCTTTCTTGCGACGTCGCTGCGTTGGCGCTCCGATGCGATCAGCGTTTTTTTTATATGTGAAACCGGCCTTGCGTAGAAACCGAGAGAGCGATGCGGGATGTGCGACAAGCACATGTACGTCCTCAAGACGCGCCGCGAGTTCCGGCATCGTGATGTCAGGCTCAGCTGTGACGATATCGATCAGGAAATCGCGGTATGGTTCAAGCTTGCCGCTACCGCGAGGCCGCCCCAGCGTGCCATGCTCCAGCGAACCGGTACGGCGCTGATGCGCCGCAAGCTTAACCGCGCAACTCGGGCTCACTCCGTAAACCTCGCCGATTTGCCGACATGGAACTCCTTGCTGGTGTGAAGCGACGATGCGTTTGCGCAAATCCAATGAGTAAGGTCCAGGCATGATCCACCTCCTGATACGGTGAATCACAGTTCGCCTGATTTGGGAATCCCTTCCGATTCCACTTAATAGCTCGCCGCTCTAGGGCCACATCGTGACATTCAATGCCCTTAGTACAAACCGGCGCGCTACGAGCCAAGTAACCTCCACCTCTCGAAATTACTTCTGACACAGGGCTGCCACCCTGGCCCGCCTGGGAGGACACCTCCCAAACCCTCAGCTTTTTGCCACCAAGCGCTCGCCGCGCCACCTTTGCCTGCGGCTTACGGCGCCGCCCCCATCTGTCATCCTCGGGCTTGTCCCGAGGACCCATGTTTCAACGCGACGGGCGGTGAGGCTCTGTGGCCGAGCGGCGCGGCGGAGTTCCGATCGCCAGCATCCGTCCCAGCCGATGGATGGGTCCTCGGGCTTGTCCCACACCTGTCCGGTCTAACTCCAACGCTCTAGGAGTAGACCCCGCTTCCCCTTCCCAACGCGTCATGGCCGCGCGGCGGCCATCCACGGGCGTTTCCATTCACGCGGTTTGTCGGGTCACTATGTCGTTGCCGCGGAATATGTATTCCACCGCAAGCGCCTCGTTTGCCGAGGCGCGCGTGGATGGCCGCCTGCGCGGCCATGACGGCGTGGGGGTGGCTAATGAAATGGAAGAACAAACGAGCCGACGCCGGTCGGGATTTCGCGTCTCGACCACCATCGATCATGAAATCGAGAGGCCCAATCAGGCTGTTGCGCCGTTTCGCGGAAAGCTGAACCGGACAGCAGTGGGCTTGTCCCGAGGACCCATGTTTCAACGCGACGGGCGGTGAGGCTCTGTGGCCGAGCGGCGCGGCGGAGTTCCGATCGCCAGCATCCGTCCCAGCCGATGGATGGGTCCTCGGGACAAGCCCGAGGATGACAAATCGGAGGCTGTACCGGGAGGCAGCCGCCTGAAGTAGGCGTTGCAGCCGTAGGTCGGGACCCTTCTGCCGGACAACGATGCTCGCTATCGGGCTGACAAGGCCGGTCTCGACTGAGGCGCAACAGACCAAGCTCAACGCCCGCCTAACGGCCCCGGATGCCGAGGCCGCGCAGCACGCTCTTGGTCACTGAGCCGATCATCCGGCGCATGACGGAACGGCCGACATCGCGCGCGACCTGTTCGCCAAGCGAGCGGCCGCCACGGGGGCCCTTGCCGAAAACGACATTGGCCCAGGAGCTGCTTGCTTCGGCTTTCTGGGCTTCTTCGGCGGCCTTGAGTTGGGCCTGTTCGGCGCGGCGTTTTTCGAGAATTTCGTGGGCGCTTTCGCGGTCAAGCGCGGTGTCATACTTGCCAGCGAACGGACTGCGGCCAAGCACATCCTGCCGCTCGGTGTCACTGAGCGGGCCGATGCGGCCATTGGGCGGGCGGATCAAGGTGCGCTGGACGATCGAGGGCTCGCCCTTGTTCTCGAGGAAGGAGACGAGAGCCTCGCCGACGCCGAGTTCGAGGATGACGCGTTCCGTGTCGATCTCGGGGTTCGGGCGGAAGGTCTCGGCGGCGGCGCGCACCGCGCGCTGCTCCTTGGGCGTATAGGCCCGGAGCGCATGCTGGATGCGGTTGCCGAGCTGCGAGGAGACCGTGTCGGGCACGTCGAGCGGGTTCTGGGTGATGAAATAGACGCCTATGCCTTTCGAACGGATCAGGCGGGCGACCTGCTCGACGCGCTCGATCAACGCCTTTGGGGCTTCATCGAAGAGCAGGTGCGCCTCATCGAAGAAGAAGACGAGCTTCGGCTTTTCCGGATCGCCCACTTCCGGCATCTCGTCCCACAGCCGGGTCAGCAGCCAGAGCAGGAAGGTCGCGTAGAGGCGCGGCTTCTGGAAGAGCTTGTCGGCGGCGAGCAGGTTGACGAATCCGCGCCCATCGTAGGTCGTCTTCATGAGGTCCTGGATATCGAGGGCCGGCTCGCCGAAGAACTGGTCGGCGCCCTGTTCCTCGAGAACGAGCAGGCGGCGCTGGATCGCACCGACCGAGGCGGACGCGACGTTGCCGTATTTCATCGACAACTCTTTGGAGCGCTCGCCAACGTTGATCGCCATGGCCCGGAGGTCGGCAAGGTCGAGCATCGCCATGCCTTCATCCTCGGCGACGCGGAACATGATGTTCAACACGCCTTCCTGGGTCTCGTTGAGTTCGAGCAGCCGGGCGAGAAGAAGCGGCCCCATGTCGGCGACGGTGGCGCGGATCGGGTGGCCCTGTTCACCGAACACATCCCACAGCACGGTGGGATAGGCGCGCGGCGCGAAGGGCGGCAGGCCGACCTGATCCAAGCGCTTGTCGATGAAGTCCTTCTGGGTGCCGGCGACCGCAATCCCGGAGAGGTCACCCTTGATGTCGGCGGCAAAGACCGGGACGCCGGCATCGGCGAAGCCTTCGGCCAGGACCTGGAGGGAGACGGTCTTGCCGGTCCCGGTCGCGCCCGTGATCAGCCCGTGCCGGTTGGCGAGTTTCAGGTCAAGGTATTCCGGCTTGACGCTCTTGCCGATGAAAATCTTGCCGTCCTCGAGCATGACTGTCCCCTTGATCGAAAAAAGTGCCCGTTGCAGGCCATTCAGCGATATAGATAGGTGTTAATCGGATTCCTCGCGTGCGTCTTGGCATGCAGTGCAAACCTTTGCAATTGCGCCCGTACCGGGATGATGTGACCCATGAATTCTGCCCCGGAGGCCGCAGACGGCCTGACCAGCACGTTTTGGCCGCTTCGCCCTAGGTGACAGCGGCAGCGCCAATCGCCTATAAGCAGGCGCTTGGCGGAGCATATTGGCTTTGCGAATAGAGTTTCGCGCCCGCGTTGAGATAAGCTGGCCCGAAACAAGGATGACTTTGAAGGAGAACGAGATGGCGGCGGCGTGGTCCCCCGACAGTTGGCGATCGAAACCAATCCTGCAGGTGCCTGAGTATCGCGACGGCGATGCCCTCAAGGCGGTCGAGGCACGGCTGGCGACGTTTCCCCCGCTCGTTTTTGCAGGCGAGGCCCGGGATCTGAAGCGTGCACTCGGGCAGGTCGCCGAGGGCCGGGGCTTCCTGCTCCAGGGTGGAGACTGCGCGGAGAGCTTTGCAGAACACCACGCCGACAACATCCGCGACTTCTACCGGGTGTTCTTGCAGATGGCGGTCGTGCTCACCTTCGCCGGCGGCTCGCCAGTGGTGAAGGTGGGGCGCATCGCGGGCCAGTTCGCCAAGCCGCGCTCGTCACCGTTCGAGAAACAGGGTGACATCCAACTCCCGAGCTACCGCGGCGATATCATCAATGGCGCGGAATTCACCCCCGAAGCCCGCGAGCCCGATCCCGAGCGCCAGATTGCAGCCTACCGGCAGTCGGCGGCGACCCTGAACTTGATCCGGGCATTCTCGATGGGCGGTTTCGCCGATCTCAACCGGGTCCACCAGTGGACGCTTGGCTTCCTCTCGGACAGCCCGCAGGCGGAGCGCTATGGCGCGCTGGCGCAGCAGATCACCGAGTCGCTGGCGTTCATGCGCGCGTGCGGCATCACGCCCGAGAACACCGACCAGCTCAAGACGGTCAACTTCTACACCAGCCATGAGGCATTGCTGCTGGGCTTCGAGCAGGCGATGACGCGGGTCGATTCGACCAGCGGCGACTGGTACGCGACCAGCGGGCACATGGTGTGGATCGGCGATCGTACGCGCCAGCCCGATCACGCCCACGTCGAGTTCTGCCGTGGCATCAAGAACCCGATCGGGATCAAGTGCGGACCATCGCTCGACCCGGACGAGTTGCTCGAACTGATCGATATCCTGAGCCCGGAAAACGAAGCCGGCCGGATTACGCTGATCGCGCGATTTGGCCACGACAAGGTGGCCGATTATCTGCCGAAACTGGTGCGCAAGGTGAAGGCGGAAGGGCGCAAGGTGGTGTGGTCGTGTGATCCGATGCACGGCAACACGCTGACGTCGGATTCGGGCTTCAAGACACGGCCCTTCGACCGGATCCGCTCCGAGGTCGAGACGTTCTTCGATGTTCATGCCGCCGAAGGCACGCATCCCGGCGGCGTCCACGTCGAGATGACGGGGCAGAACGTGACGGAGTGCACCGGTGGCGCGCGAGCGGTTCTCGATGAGAACCTGCAGGACCGCTATCACACCCATTGCGATCCCCGCCTCAATGCCGACCAGGCCCTGGAACTCTCCTTCCTGATCGCGGAGCGTCTCAAGGCCGAAGCCAAGGCCAAGGGCGAAGCGCAGCGGGCCGCGGCGGAATAAGCAGTGGCCGGGCGGCGCTACGATGCGGTGGTGTTCGATCTGCTGACCGCGCTGATCAATTCCTGGACGCTTTGGAATGAGGCGGCAGGCAGCGCGGCGGCAGGGCTCAGATGGCGCAAGCGCTATCTCGAGATCACCTATGGCTGTGGTGCCTACCAGCCCTATGAGGAACTCGTTCGCGAGGCCGCGATCGCCACCGGGGTCGGGGCGGCGGCGGCGGGCGAGCTGTCCCGGCGATGGGATGAGCTGTGCCCGTGGCCGGAGGCGCCGGACGTGCTTGGCAGGATCGGGCAGGCGGTGCCGCTTGGTGTTGCAACCAACTGTTCACACGACATGGGGCTCAGGGCCGCGGCGCGGACCGGGGCGGCGTTCGCCGCGGTCGTGACGGCGGAGCGCGCCGGTTTTTACAAGCCGCGCCCGGAAGTCTATGGCGCCGTGCTCGACCAGCTCGGGACGGCGCCGGCGCGGACATTGTTCGTTGCGGGTTCGGCATCGGACGTGCCCGGCGCGGCGGCGGCCGGCATGCCGGTCTACTGGCACAACCGTATCGGCCTGGCGCCCGCTTCCGCCGTGCAGCCGGATTTCCTGGAACATCGCCTGGAGCCGCTCGTCAGTCTCGTCACCAACGCCTGACGGCCGGCGACGCCCGCCGGCCGGGGACGCGTCACGGGCGGTGACGCCTTCGCTGCGGCTGCGTCTCACTGAGATGGGGAGTTCTCCGAAGGGCCACGGTTGTGCTTTGGCGAATCGGTTTAGCGTTTCCTCTGTGACCGGCAAATCGGTATCGGGACGTCTTTGTCACCGGGATTTGTTTGTCGAGGATGTCGTCGCGGCAGCCGATCTGCCGCTCGGCGGTGCAATCGCGGGGGAGACGGTGGCGAGCCCCTTGAGGCTCATGACGCCCGCAGCACGGTGGCCAATGGGCCATCCCGGCATTCTCGCTCAACACATCCCGGACCGCCGCCGGCACATCAGTGGCAGTCTGGTTCAGAGCAGGAACGGATCAATGAAACGTATACTTGTCGCGCTCGCGCTTCTTTCGATGGTCGCTGTGGCTCCGGCTGCGGCAGGGCCGGGGGATGACTGGCCGTCATCTGAATGGCGCAAATCACAACAGTCCTCCAACAAGAGCCAAGCCCGGCATCGGCAAAGACCGCGCCGCGTGCGCACGGTGCGCCAGCGCACCAGGACCAAGCCGCGCTACAGCCGGATTACGACGGGCAGTATCGCCCGCCCAAGGATCGATGAGGAACGCGAGGTGCGCGCCGAAGCCGGGCGTGAATGCGTGTCGACCGTCTCTGTCGTCGGCGATCAGGCCACGACCCTCAACGGCGCTCAGGCGCAGGCAGAGAAGGCGTGGCAGCAGCAGGTCCGCTTCCGCAACGGCGAACTCTATTCCGATGCGCGCAATGCCAGCAAGATTACGTACCGGTGTGTTGACAGCTCGATTCGCAACTTTGCCAACCGCGCGACGGAAGCGATCGGCATCAACACCCAGTTGAAGCGCTGTTCGATGTCGGCGCAGCCCTGCCGGGCACCGAGCGAGCTGGACAAGACACAGTAAAGTATCGCGCAACGTGCCACGCCGTCGCGCGGACGGGTGGCTTTAGAGATGACGAAGCGGCAGCGCCGGGCAGTGGCGCTGCCGCTTTTTTGTGTTCAGGTGGGCGGGTCCGGACTGCGCGTGATCGTCTATCGCAAACCTGCGACCTCCGCATAGGCTCTCAGTTCGCGCTCCACATCATAGCCGCTGGTGCCGAAGATGATGCCGGTGGCGCCGCCGGCCTCGAGGCGGGCGAGGCGTTCGCGCAGTTCTTCACGGGTGCCGGTGAACGTCATCTCCTTGGCGCTGGAGGTGTCGACGAGATGATCGTGGCCGTTGGAGATGTCGAGGACGTGGCCCTTGTGAAGGGAGAGATGGCGGACATCTTCAGGTACGGTTTCGAGGCTTGTGACCCAGGCTTCGCCGTTCGGCAGAGCTTTCGTGCCCTCGGGATCGTAGGTGTACTTGAAATGGTAGCGAAGCGCGATCAGCGGTGCGACGGCGTTCTTGACGCGCGATGAGTCAACCGTCTCGTCTTCGTCCATGACGGTGCCGTGGATCGACACGAGGCAGGTCTCGAAGCCTTCGGCGGGGCCTGCGAGTGAGATCAGGCCATCGGTGATTTCTTTTGCCAGCGCGCGCCCCTTGGGGCCGTCGGCCGCCATCAGGAGGGGCACCTTGACGGGCCGGTCCGGCAGGCGGCCGGGTGATGCGATGATCTGGGCGAGACCGCCTTCAATGTCGACGATATCGCCGTTGAGCAGGCCTTTGACCTGTTCGACATGGGTGCGCATTTCGGCGAGCTTGAGCGGCTTCTTGCCCATGCCGGCGCGGCCCGTAAAGCCAGTGCCGAAGCCGACCATCAGCCGGCCTGGTGCGATCTGTTCCAGCGTCGCGATGGCGGAGGCCTGGGCCATCGGATGGCGGTACGATGGGATCAGGACGGAGGGGCCGAACTTGAGGCGCGTCGTTTTCTCGGCGATCCGCGCAAGCGTGATCCAGATGTCGTGGCCGAAGGCGGGGATCTCCGGGCACCAGACGGCGTTGTAGCCGAGCTCTTCAGCGAGGATAGCGAGTTCGACGGTGTCGGGGCCGGGGGGCAGGCGGAAATCGTAGGTGAGCATTGGGCGTTCCTGGACGTTGCGGCGTTTCGCGCCGGTACTTTTCACAAATCAATGCGCATCCTACGATGACTGGTGAACCTGAGAAAGGCGTGCCGTCATGACCCAGTCCCTCAATCCGAAAGCCCCGTTCGAGGCGCCGACCGTCGACCGGCTGAGCATCCGGGTGGTGGTCGATTCCGCCTATGACCTCTTCGCGCCGAAGTGGGACCATGCCCATATCGCGGTTGAGCATTTCAAGCGGGTTCCCGGCCGGCAGATGTCGACGCTGGCGGCTGAGTGGGGCTTGTCGCTGCATTTGATGTCAGAGCGCGACGGGAGACGCGCGCAGCACATGCTCGACTTCGGCTACACGCCGGAGATCATCAACCGGAACTTTCATCTGCTCGACATCGACCCAGCGAAGATCGATGGCCTGATCCTCAGCCACGCCCACCGTGACCATTTCGGCGGGCTCAGTGGGTTCGTCGAGCAGTACCGTCATTTCATGGGCGACGACCTGGCGCTCTACGTCGGAGGCGAGGAGGCGTTTCGCGAGAAGTGGGTGGGCACCAAGGACGAGCCGGTGTCGTGGGGCGTCGTCGACCGCGTGATGCTGACCGCGCACAAGGTGCGCCCGACGTGCTGTTCGTGTCCGCACGATCTGGGCCAGGCGTTCACGACCGGGTTCATTCCCCGTGACTCGTTTGAAGATGTCTCCGGCGGCTCGATGGTGCTGGAAGAGGACCATCAGCCCTACAACCATTTCACCGACGAGGAACTGTCGGGCAAGCTCGTCAAGGACACGCACCCGGATGAGCATGCGACCTGCTACATCGTCCAGGGCAAGGGGCTCGTCGTGATTACCTCGTGCGGGCACGTCGGCCTGATCAACACGACCAAGGCTGCGATGGCGGTGTCGGGCGTGTCGAAGCTGCATGCGGTGGTCGGCGGGTTCCACCTCGGCCCGGCGCCCCTCGATTATATCGAGCACACCCTCGATGAGCTGGAAGCCCTCGATCCCGACGTGGTCCTGCCGATGCACTGTTCCGGCGCAAACTTCATCGCGGCAGCCACGCGGCGGATGGGCGACAAGGTCGTAACGAGCAACGTCGGCTCGCGCTTTACGTTTGGGTGAGTGATCCCGAACGGCGCCCGACCTCGAGACAATGTGGTTCGCAACGCACGCAAGCACGCCGCGCGCTTTCCCAAAGCCGTCAACTGTTCTAGGGATGGCCGCACCCGACCCGATCATTGATGAGGCGCACCGCCCGTGTTCGAAGAGCTTGATTTTCGCGAAACGCCGCTCGGTGACCTCAGCCTGCGCCGGCGTTACGATCCGAAGCTCGACGACATCGTCCTCGAGATCAAGCTTGGCGATGAGTTCTTGATGTCGAGCGCATTCACGGCTTCGGAGATCGCGCTCGCCCGGTTGGCGCTCGCCGATCTGCCCGGTGACGCGCTGGCTGTCGTAATTGGTGGGCTTGGCCTCGGCTACACCGCGGCTGCCGCCCTCGATGAGAGCCGGCTCGCAGATCTTATTGTCATGGACGCGCTTGCAGCCGTCATCGACTGGCACCGTGACGGCGTCCTCCCGCTCGGCCCCCGCCTCACAGGCGATGCGCGCTGCCGCTTGATTGAAGGTGATTTCTTCGCCCACGCCGCCGCCGAAGCAGGCTTTGATCCGGACCGGCCCGGGCGCACATTCGACGCCATCCTCGTCGATATCGACCATTCCCCGGACGCGCTCCTGGCTGAAGGGAATGCCGCATTCTACGGGGAAGCCGGCCTCGCTGGCCTGGCGCGCCACCTGAAGCCCGGTGGCGTCTTCGCGCTGTGGTCGAATGAAGGACGAGGACACGGCCTTCACCGCACGTCTCAAAGCCGTGTTCGGTTCAGCGCGCAGCGAAGCCGTGACGTTCCATAATCCCCTGCAGGATCGCCCCTTCACGCAGACGGTCTACCTCGCACGCAAGGAGCCTGCGGCCCCGGCGTGAGCGTCAGCCCCGCACCGGGAATCTGCTAGGGTTTTTGTTGTTGTTAAGCCGGCGCGCGGGATTTCGCCGCCGTGTTGGTCGGACGGCGCCGTCCGCGGCCACCACCGGCATTCGCCGCGTTCGCAGTCTTGCCGCGCTTGCCCTGCGCGCCGCCGCGTTCCCACCACGGCGCATTGTTGCCGGATTTGCCAGCACTGCCCGGACGCCGTTTCGCCTTGGCGCCACCTGGATTGTTGCCCTTGCCCGCACCAGCCGGCGCCCGTTGCGCGCGAGGCGGCGCTGCAGCCGCTGCTTCGGCGACAGGCGGTCTCGGCGCCCGCGGCGCGCCAGGGCCGGCATCGAAGGCTTCCGATTTGATCCGCTGGCGGGTCAGCTTTTCAATGTCGCGCAATTGCTTGAGTTCAGCATCGCTGCACAGTGTGGTGGCCTGTCCCGAGGCGCCGGCCCGCGCGGTGCGCCCGATCCGGTGGACGTAGGCTTCGGGAACATCCGGCAGTTCGTAGTTGATGACGTGGCGAATGTCGTCGATGTCGATTCCGCGCGCTGCGATGTCGGTTGCAACCAGCACATCGATGCCCCCGTCGCGGAACGATTTCAGGACACGTTCGCGTTGGCTCTGGCTCTTGTTGCCATGGATCGCGGAGACCCGCACGCCTTCGCCGGCGAGATGTTTGGCAACCCTGTCAGCACCCCGTTTGGTGCGCGTAAAAACGAGGGTGCGCGCATCGTTGGATTGCGCGACGAGTGCGGCAAGGCAGTCCCGCTTGCGGGTCTGGCTGACATGGATGACGCGCTGGCTGACGCGGGTCGCCGTCGTGCCGACCGGGGTCACCGAGACGCGCTTTGGCTGGTTGAGAAATGCGGAGGCGAGCCGGTTGACGGCATCGGGCATCGTCGCGGAGAAGAACAGCGTCTGACGCTCTTTCGGCAGCGCGGCCGCAATCCGCCGCAAGTCAGGAACGAAGCCGAGGTCCAGCATCTGGTCCGCTTCATCCAGCACCAGGATCTCGGTCTGATCGAGCTTCGCATCGCCCGCCGACATATGGTCGATCAGGCGGCCGGGCGTGGCCACCAGGACGTCGATGCCGCGCAACAGGGCATGGCGCTGGGCGCGTGGCGAGACGCCCCCGAAGATCGTCGCAACCTTCATGCCGAGATGGCGCCCATAGGTCTGGAAGCTTTCCGCGATCTGGGCAGCAAGCTCGCGCGTCGGTGCCAGCACCAGCACCCGGCAGCCGTTGCGCGGCGCGTTGCGGCGCTCTTTGGCGAGATGATGAAGAATGGGCAGCGCGAATGCCGCCGTCTTGCCCGTGCCCGTCTGTGCAATGCCGAGCAGGTCCGACCCTTCAAGGATCATGGGAATGGCCTGCGCCTGGATAGGCGTCGGTGTCGTGTAGTTTTCATCACTGAGGGCAGTGAGAAGTTTCTCGGCGAGGCCGAGTGATTGGAAATCTGTCAAATTGAGTCTCTCTAGCATGGCGCCGATCCTCGGATCGCACGCAGTTCTTTCGGTGCAGGCGCCTTGGTCAGGCTGCCTGATGTTGAATATCGGGCCGCGACGCCGTTACGTTTTCGATTCTTCCGGCATCACGTTGTCCTCGGGCGCGACGATCTGGTATTCGCGCGGCGTCCGCCGAGAGGGATACCGCCCCGCCGCCGCTGCCGCAGCAACGACTTCCGGATCAGGGGCGGTCAGGTCGAATGGCGTGCCGCAGTTGGGGCAGTCGAATGCCTCGCGGTTCAGGTCATAGAACGGCAATGCGCAGTCTTCGTCCTGGCATATCCGCTTGACGCCCTTTTTCGTACTTGAAGTCATAGCTGCCCCTGTCGGCTGCAAATTTTCAATGTCATGGCCCAATCTTTCACGACAGCACACACGCGTCGCGGCGGCGTCGATAAGGCGCCGGGCAGCCCCAATCGTTCCCGGAGTTGTCGATGAAGCCCCGCTCCGGCACGACGATTTTTACGCACTGCTCATTGGACTTTTTGAAACCACGGTCACAGTTCCACCCGGTGCCGCGATCGTTGAGGTAGGCATGTTCGGGAAGTACGACCGCCTCACAGCGGTCCGCAAGCTCCCGGAAGCCGCGTTCACAAGTCCACTGCTTGCCGTATTTCGCGGAGACCAGATAACCGTTTTCCGGCACCTTGATCGTAACGCACCGCTCACCCTGGGCGCTGAAGCCACGTCGGCACTCCCACGCGCGAGCAGCCGACGGATCGGTCAGGAAGGCGTTTTCCGGGACCACGATCTCAGCGCACCGGTTGCCCTGTTCCTTGAAGCCGCGTTCACATGCCCACCCCTTGCCGAAGCTCGAGTTGGACAGATAACCATTCTCGGGAACCTGGATGGCGCGGCAGCTGTCACCATCTTCGCGAAAGCCGCGATTGCATTTCCACGGACGCCCGTAGCCGCTTTCGATTTGATAGGCGTTCTGCGGGATTTTGACGGCAACGCAGGCCCCGCCGGACGCCACATAGCCCCGTTTGCACTCCCAGGCGATACCGTAGTTGCGCTCCCGCAGGTAGGCGTTCGCTGGAATCTCGACCTTCGCGCACTGACCACCGTTTTCGCGGTAGCCGCGCTGACACGACCAACCCTTGCCGTACGTCTCACCGGTGGAAAAGGCATTGGCGGGCATGTTGATCGCGTGACACGCCTCGCCGCGTTCGACGAACCCCGCCGCACAGTCCCAGCCTTGTCCTGAGGTGCGTGCTGTCGCGTTGGCCGGCGCTGCGCCCGTTCCAGCCCAGGCAGAGCCTGCCACGAGCCAGAGGGCGAATGCCATAATGGCAAAAAGCGGGAAATTCAATCGGGGCGGTCCAGTCGGAACCGCAGCATCCGTGAGCATATCATCAACCTCGAAACGGGGTAATCACCATGTTCCGAGCTGATTTCGATAATTCTCAAATCAGAACAACCAGTTGTCATAAAATCAGATTGAGCGCTCATGAGTTTATGCTCATGAGCGCTCAATTCATAGAGCGATATCAGCTTTTGCCGATCTCAGATCGCCAGGCGAACTGAATCAGGCAATCTGAATGTTGCCGACGCAGGTCTTGCCGTTGCGACGATCCACTTCCGTGTCGAAAGAGACTTTCTCGCCTTCGGAGAGTGCGCCGAGACCTGCCCGTTCCAGCGCCGAAGCGTGGACGAATACGTCGCTCGTGCCATCAGTCGGCTGGATGAAGCCGTAGCCCTTGGCCGAGTTGTAAAATTTCACGATACCTTCTTGCATCGAATAACCTTCGTTTAGTGCATACAATTCCACAGCCGCCGCGGAGTGCGGCGCTGCATTCGAGTCGATTTCAGAGGAGTTCAGATCGTCGGTTCTGCTCTGCAGAACGCACAGCCCTTAATGTCCGGCCAAAGTCGAGGTTAACGCTTAGCATTTTCCTCCCTCAATAGCCAGAAGAAAATTAGAGCGTGGCATTAAGTACCGGAAAATGGGTGAAAATATTGGATATTTTGATCCTGAAAAATGGCGTCCGGAATTTTTTCAAAAAAAGAAGCCCGAGCGGCGGACCGCCCGGGCCATCATCGTCTGCGTGCGCGAGGGTGCCGCTTACGGCATCATGCCTTCGACGTACTCCCAGTTCACCAGATTGTCGATGAACGACTCGAGGTACTTCGGCCGCGCGTTGCGGAAGTCGATGTAGTAGCTGTGCTCCCACACGTCACAGCCAAGGATCGGCTGCATGCCGTGCATCAGCGGGTTTTCCCCGTTCGGCGTCTTGGTGACTTCAAGTTTGCCGTCCTTGATCGCAAGCCAGGCCCATCCGGAGCCGAACTGCGTCGTGCCGGCCTGGATGAAGTCGGCCTTCATCTTGTCGAACCCGCCGTAATCTTTGACGAGGCCTTCGAGTTTGCCCGGCAGTTTGGTGCCGCCCCCGTTGGGCTTCATCCAGTTCCAGAAGTGCGAGTGATTGTAGTGCTGGCCGACCTGGTTGATGATCGCCTGATTGCTCTCGGAATAGGCCTTCTTGCAGATCTCATCGATCGAAAGTGAGGCATACGCCGTGTCTTTGACGAGGTCGTTGCCGGCGTTGACGTAGGCGAGGTGATGCTTGTCGTGGTGGAACTCAAGCGTTTCCTTCGACATATGCGGCGCCAGCGCATCGTGGGCATAGGGCAGATCAGGAAGTGAGAAGGTCACGAGGTATAGCCTCTCTGTTTTGGAGTGGAACGAAATTCGGAGCCGCAACCTAGCGGTCTCCGCCCAGGATTTAAAGGGCCGGACATCAGCGTTCAGATTGTGGGCTCATCCCTATCGCACAAGGGGGAGCGATTGGAAACGACACGCACACTAACCGAATTTTAACGCTGAACAGGCTTTGCTGTTCCCGTGTTCGAGTTTGTCCCGCGTTGGAGTGTCCCATGCGTACCGAGTTTCCCCTGCCCCAGGGCCGTCGCCGGCCGGGGCTGCGTCGCCTTGCGCCCCACTCAGGCCTCCTTACCCGTCTGGCCGCGCTTGCCGTATCCGGCCTGCTGGTCAGCGCCTGTGCCGCCTCCAAAGGCGCCTCCGACTATCAGTCTTACGCCGGCGCGCCGCCGGCGCGGATCGCGATTGCAACGCCGCCAAAGCCCGATCTCGAGGCTGACGGATTGCCCGCGCAATTGCCGCCGCGCCGCCGTGCCAACCCACAGCCAATCGACCCCAGCGAGCCCTTCAGTCCCAACTATGGGCCGCCGCCGGTCAATGCACCGATGGCCCCGGAACCGGAGCGCGCTCCCCTGCATCGCGCCGGCTACGAGCCGCAGGCCGACCCGGTGTTGCATCAGGTCGGGCCGGCCAAGCCCGGTATGAGCCCCGCCGAAGCCGATGCGGTTGTCGCCCGCGCCGTCATGGCCCACGAGCAGCGTTACCCCTGACGCCGTGCCCGGCGGACCATGTCGCTGGCTGATGGGAGGCAGGGCGCGAAGCGCGCGCCGGTCGCCCGCAGGCCATGCGCGAGCAGCATCCGCCGAACGGGACGCGACGCGCCTGCGATGATCAGCGTCGCGCCGGAACGCTTCGCCCGGCGCGCGACCCCCTCGAGCAGATTGGCAGCCGTTGAATCGAGGAACGGAACCGCGCTGAGATCCAGGATCAGCGCGCGGTGCTGGTCGCCGATCCGGTCGAGCACGGCATCGACCGCCGCGGCGGCCCCGAAGAAGAACGCGCCCGAGATCCGGTAGATAACGGTATCGCCGGCCGCGCCGTCGCTCTCGATTGCCGCCCCCTCGCGCTGGCTTGCTGCGTCGTGGTCCCGGTCGCTGATGTCCTCCTGGACGAGCGCCGGCAGCCCCGTGATCTCGATCGATTTCGACATCCGGTGGATGAAGAGCACCGCGCCGAGCGCGACGCCGACGACGATGCCCTCCGTGAGGTCGCGAAATATGGTCAGCCCGAATGTGGCCGCCAGGACCAGCAGGTCCCCCGATGATGATCGGATCAGGGCGCGGATCGCGGGTCGCTCGATCATGTTCCAGGCAACGTGCGCCAGGACACCGGCAAGGGCGGCAAGCGGAATATAGCTGGCCAGCGGGGCTGCAAGAAACATGAACGCCAGCAGGAAGAGCGCGTGCAGCATGCCCGAAACCGGTCCGCTTGCCCCGGCGCGCACGTTGGTTGCGGTCCGCGCGATCGTGCCGGTGACGCACATGCCACCGAACAGCGACGAGCCGATATTGGCATAGCCCTGTGCCACGAGTTCACAATTCGAGCGATGCCGCCGTCCCGTCATGCCATCGGCGACTACGGCGGAAAGCAGCGATTCGATCGCGCCGAGCAGCGTGAAAGCAATTGCATCCGGCAGCACGGCCTGGAGTTTCGCAAGCGAGATGTCCGGCAGCGCGGGGGCTGGCAAGGTGCTTGGAATGCCGCCGAATTTGGTGCCGATTGTCGCGATATCGAGATCGAGACCGGCGCCAACGAGCGAGCACGCGACAACCGCGAACAGCATGCCCGGCCAGCCGGGCCGAAAGCGGCGGGTGAGAACGATGATGGCGATCGCCAGTGCGGCGATGCCCACCGCGCCGGCGTTGATCGTCTGAAGGCTGCCGCCGAGTGCCTGCAGCTTGGGGATTAGTGGCCCCGGTTCCGGCCCTGTGAGCGACAGGCCCAGCAATTCGTGGATCTGGCTTGCAAAGATGATCACGGCGATACCGGCCGTGAAGCCGACTGTGACCGGGTACGGCACCAGCTTGATGAAGCTGCCAAGGCGCGCGTAGCCGAGAACGAGCATGAACAGGCCCGACATCATCGTCGCAAGCACCAGCCCCTCGATGCCGTGCAGCGTGACGGTTGCCAAGACCAGGACGATGAACGCCCCCGCCGGCCCGCCGATCTGGAAGCGGCTGCCGCCAAGCGCTGAAACGAGAAACCCGCCGACGATCGCGGTATAAAGCCCCCGCTCCGGCGACACGCCCGACGCGATCGCGATCGCCATCGACAGTGGCAGCGCGACGATGGCAACCGTCAGCCCTGCGAGGACGTCGCGCTGGAGTTTGGCGAGGTCGTAGCCTTCGCGCAGTGCGGTGATAAGCTTCGGCGTAAAAAGTTCAGCGGCGTTGGGCGGCGTGCGTGGCAATCCCGAATGTGTGCCGCTGATGTCTGTCATGATGTGGCACCGAGCATTGGCCCGACGCAGGCGGGTAATAGTCGGGCCAGCCGTCTCATCGACCAGTCAAATCCCGGACGATGATTTTGCGCTGAAACTTTTGGGTGCGGGACATCAGCATGTCTCGCCGCCTCCCATGCCTCAGAAAAACGCCTGCAAGCCCGGTCTGCGCACGCCCCAGAATGAGGGCATGGACGTCGTGGGCACCCTCGTAGGTGTTGACGGTCTCGAGGTTCGTGAGGTGGCGCATCACGTGGTATTCGATCTGGATGCCGTTGCCGCCGTGCATGTCGCGGGCAACGCGGGCGATGTCGAGCGCCTTGCCGCAATTGTTGCGCTTGACGATTGAGATCGCCTCCGGCGCGACCTTGCCCTCATCGAACAGCCGCCCGACGCGAAGCGCGCCTTGCAGGCCGAGTGCGATCTCTGTCTGCATGTCGGCGAGCTTCTTCTGGACGAGCTGGGTTGCAGCCAGCGGACGGCCGAACTGCTTGCGCTCCAGCGTGTAGTCGCGCGCCCGGTGCCAGCAGTCTTCCGCAGCCCCCATCGCGCCCCAAGAAATGCCGTAGCGCGCCCGGTTGAGGCAGCCGAACGGTCCCTTGAGGCCGGCGACGTTCGGCAGCAGGTTTTCTTCCGGCACGATCACGTCGTCCATGACGATCTCGCCCGTGATCGAGCAGCGAAGCGAGAGCTTGCCGCCAATCTTCGGGGCCGAAAGCCCCTTCATGCCTTTTTCCAGGATGAAGCCGCGGATCGCACCGCCGTGCTCTTCGGATTTCGCCCAGACGACGAAGACATCGGCGAAGGGAGAATTCGAGATCCACATCTTGGCGCCCGAAAGCTTGTAGCCGTCGGAGACTTTCTCGGCCCGCGTCTTCATGCCGCCGGGATCGGACCCGGCGTCGGGTTCGGTGAGCCCGAAGCAGCCGACCCATTCGCCGGTGGCCAATTTGGGCAGGTACTTCTGGCGCTGCTCTTCCGAGCCGTAGGCGTAGATCGGGAACATCACCAGCGACGACTGCACCGAGTTCATTGAGCGGTAGCCGCTGTCGACGCGCTCGATCTCGCGCGCAACGAGGCCATAGGAAACGTAGTTGGCCCCGGCGCAGCCATACTCTTCAGGCACCGTCAGCCCGAGCAGCCCCAACTCGCCCATCTCGTTGAAGATCTCACGGTCGGTGCGCTCTTCGAGGTAGGCGCTCTGCACCCGCGGCATCAGCTTGTCCTGGCAGTATTCGCGGGCCGTATCGCGGATCATGCGTTCTTCGTCGGTCAGCTGATCTTCGAGCAGAAACGGGTCGGTCCATTCGAACGGGCCGAGGGAAGCAGCGGCGCTGCCGGCTGGTTTGGCTGCGGTGTCCTGCATCAGAAAGCTCCATTGGCAGGCGCGCGGGGGCGGATTTCCGGCGCGCGTGGTGCGGATGGCGGATAGCCATCGCGTTCTGGTGTTGATGTAGCTGTTCGCTGGCGCAAAGGGCAAGTGCTGATGGCGCAAAGCTGTCCCTCACACGTCCTGGTAAGGCAAACGGTAAACGCCGATTGACCGGGCCGGGGATCGTTGCTTGGTTCGCCCCAACAAAGTGCTCACACTGCTCGGAGGTCATTATGGTCGCAGGAAGACGGTTTACGGTTGTCGCAGCGCTCGCTGCCGCCACGCTCGCACTGGGAGTCGCCGGCGCACACGCGGCGCAATTCCGCATCGCGCCACCCCTCGCGAAAGACGCAGCCACGCCCGCGGTTGCCCAACCCGTCCACTGGAAGCGCGCCCACCGCAAACGCACAGCCAAGCGCTACGCCCACCGAAAAGGGGTATACAACAAGCGACTGGTGAAGCGGCACCATCATGCCAAGCGCTGGCGCGGTGCCTCGAACTACGGCGTGACGTACGTCCGGCCCAGGCCTTATGCCTACATCTACCGCTATCAGCCCTACGTCTATCACCGCCCGCGCGTCTATATCCGCCCGATCCCGCGCACCGCTTACCGCAAGCGCCACTGGTCGCGCGACGTCTGGCGCCGCCGTTATGATCGCCGTCCCGGCGTTTACTATTACCACCGCTAAGGAGGCCAGCGTGGAGGTCCGGCCGCTTGCAACGCTCGCGCCCGCCGTTCAGTTCCTCGCGCTCCGTGAGATCGACAAGATCTTCTTCGAGGCAAGCAGCGTCCAGGCGTTCGAGAACCGAAAAAAGCGCCTAGACTTCCATTGGCTCTGGCTCGGCCGGTACCTGATCGACGAACCGGCCGAAGCGTTCGTGGCGATCGAGGCTGGCAGCATTCAGGGCTATGTCGCCGGCTCGCTTGATGACCCCGCCAGCCGGGATGCCGCTCTCGGGCTCGATTATTTCAACGCCTTCGCCCCCGAGACCGCGCGCTATCCGGCACACCTCCACATCAACGTCGCAGCCGGTGCACGAAGCCGCGGCATCGGCGAACGGTTGATCGAGGCATTCGAACATCATGCGACCGCGAACGGCGCGCCGGGTGTGCACATCGTGACGGGGGCCGGCATGCGTAATGTCGGTTTTTATGACCGCCTCGGCTTCCGGGAGGTGGCGCGCACAAGGCGTGGCGCGGGCACCGTCGTAATGCTGGCCAAGGCCCTCTAGCGTGCCGGCCGCCGCCACGGTGGCTATCACGGTGACCGTCGCCCGGTTGCACCTTGATCAGGCTTCATTTAGCACCTTTGATCAGCGTTGATGGTCTTGAGACGCGCAGCACTGCTGCGCGTCTCACGGCCTAGTCGCGACCGCCGCCAACTGACAAAGCGGCAAACAGACGAACAAGCAGAGTGAAGCACCCGATGTCTGAGGATATCCTCGCCGATTACGATTACGTCATTGTGGGCGGCGGCACGGCCGGCTGCCTGCTCGCCAATCGGCTATCGGAGGACCCGGACGTGACCGTGGCCCTCCTCGAAGCCGGCGGACGGGACAACTACATCTGGGTCCACATTCCCGTCGGCTACCTCTATTGCCACGGCAACCCGCGGGTCGATTGGGGCTTCAAGACGGCTGAAGAGCCTGGCCTCAACGGGCGCAGCCTCAATTATCCGCGCGGGCGGGTGATCGGCGGCTGCTCCTCGATCAACGGCATGATCTACATGCGCGGCCAGGCACGCGACTATGACCTCTGGCGCCAGTTCGGAAATCCCGGTTGGTCCTGGGAGGACGTGCTGCCGTTCTTCTTGCGCCACGAAGATCAGCTGGCCATGGAGCCTGAGAGCTTCGCCGGTCTACACGAGCGCGGCGGTGAATGGCGCATTGAGAACGCCCGCGTGCGCTGGGACATTCTCGAAGCGTGGGCATCTGCGGCGGAGCAGGCCGGCATTCCCCGCATCGCGGATTTTAACGGCGGCGACAATGAAGGTTCGAGCTACTTCCAGGTCAACCAGAAACGCGGCGTCCGGTGGAACACGGCCCGCGCCTTTCTGAAACCCGCCCTCGGCCGCAAGAATCTGTCGATCGTCACCCAGGCCATGGTCGAGCGCCTGCTGATGTCCGGGCCAAGGGTTACGGGTGTCCAGATGCGCCGCAACGGCATTGCTATGCGCGTTGGCGCGAAACGCGAAGTCATCCTTGCTGCTGGATCAATTGGTTCACCGCAGATTATGCAACTCTCCGGTCTCGGCCCCGGCGCCCTGCTGCAAAGCCACGGCCTGGACGTCAATTGCGATATCCCGGGCGTTGGCGAAAACCTGCAGGACCACCTGCAACTGCGCATCGCCTATAAAGTGAAGGGCGTAAAGACCCTGAATGAGACATCGCAGACCCTCTGGCACAAGGCCAGGATCGCGCTCGAATATGCCGTCAACCAATCCGGTCCGATGTCGATGGCGCCATCACAACTTGGCACCTTTGCCAAGTCCGACCCGGACCGCGAGACGGCAAACCTCCAGTATCACATCCAGCCGTTGTCACTGAACAAGTTCGGCGAGCCCCTGGACCCCTTTCCAGCCTTTACCGCGAGCGTGTGCAACCTGCGCCCGCAAAGCCGCGGCCACGTCCGGATTGCTTCGCCCGATCCAACGGCCCACCCCGAGATCCGCCCGAATTACCTCTCGGCGGAAGAGGACCGGCAAGTGGCCGCCGCCTCGATCAAGCTGACCCGCCGCATCGTTGCCCAGCCCGCCCTGCAACAGTATTCACCCGAGGAATTCCGCCCGGGGCCGGACATTCAAAGTGATGAGGATCTGGCCCGCGCCGCCGGCGACATCGGGACGACGATCTTCCATCCCGTCGGCACCTGCCGGATGGGCGTCGATGAGGCAGCCGTCGTCGACCCGCGCCTCAAGGTCAACGGGATTGCGGGTCTGCGCGTTGCCGACGCCTCTGTCATGCCGACGATAACCTCGGGCAATACCAACGCGCCGACACTCATGATTGCTGAAAAGGCCGCCGCCATGATCCGCGAAGACTGGCGCGGATGATCGTCGCGGCCTGACCGCCGGAAGGCGCGGGCCCGTCTTCGCCTAGTTGTTGCCGCTGAAGGCGCGTTCCGCCCAGGGCGGCGTTGGCGCAAGAATGCTGTTGGTCTGGGGCGCGCCCGAAGCCGTCACAGCGCCTCTCGCCGTCGACGCGCGCCCCGGCTGCGATGGGTTGGTCCGTGACCTGTCGGGCTGAACCGTCGAAGCTGAATCCTCAATCGTCGCCGGCGCGGAAGCCTCGTCAGGCTGAAGACCGGAGGGGGCGCGATCACGCATCACACCCGTTCCCGGTTGATCCTCAGTCAGAGCGGCAGATCGCGTACCGTCGTCCCCATCGCGCGCCCGCGGATCATTCGGCCGCGCACTCCGTTCGATGCCTGGCGGGAGTTCCGGCAGGGTTTTGGGTATCGCCGCCGCGTTCGTTGCCGGATCGGAGCGCCCGAGCGTCGAACGGTTATCCGTTGCGAACGGCTGGGCCGGTTCGTTGGCCCGGGTCCCGAGAAGGGCGCGCGGCGCAACATTGGGCAGCGGGGTCAGCAGCGTCGCATTGCGCCGGCTTTGTGAGGCGACGGGAATGGGGACCGCTTCCGGTGGCAGGTGCAGCGCGCTGATCGCGGGCGCGCGGACGGGCTCATACCGAAACGTGCCCGTGAACGAGAAGCGCCGGTCGGTCTCTTGTCCGGCGGCGGGCACGGGCGTCAGCACGGTTGGCAGCGACAGGGCAAGCGAGATCGCGGCACACGTGAGCGCAAAAGCCCCACGGTTAGCGCCGGCCGAAAGCCCTGTCGGGGCTCGGAAAGGCCATGCAAATCTCGCCATCACGAACTGCCTCTGGCAACTGCACAGTACCCGCCATAAAGGCGCACTGCGGGCTGGCACGAGCGCCAGCCAACCGGTTGAGGGTTCGCTTATTCGGTTAACGTTACCTTAACGCCCGGAAAATGAGGGGTCGTCAACGATCGTGACGATGCCAAAAAAGTGTCAAGAATGAACAAGTAATGTGCGCTCGAGGCCGTTGCACAGATCATATGCCTGTTGCATAGTTATCAATAGCATAAGGTTTTGGCATGCATGCGGTGGTCACCACGATCGACGCGCCGAGTGCCCAGACGAGACAGGGAGTGCCGATGGCAGAAGCTTCACTCGCGAGCGTCGCCTCGATGCGTGAAGGCGCATCGCCGGTCATCGTCATGAAGAACGTCAACAAGTGGTATGGCGAGTTTCATGTTCTCCGGGACATCAATCTCCAGGTCGACAATGGCGAGCGGATCGTGATCTGCGGGCCGTCTGGTTCCGGCAAGTCAACGCTGATCCGATGCTTGAACCGCCTTGAGGAACACCAGCAGGGCGATATCATCGTCGACGGTGTGACACTGACCAGCGACGTGCGCAACATTGATAAGATCCGCACCGAAGTCGGCATGGTCTTTCAGAGCTTCAATCTCTTTCCCCACCTCACCGTGCTCGACAATCTGTGCATCGCGCCGCAATGGGTCCGCAAGGAGCCGCGCGCCGAAGCCGAGCGGGTTGCGATGGAATACCTCGAGCGGGTCAAGATCCCGGACCAGGCCCTCAAGTATCCCGGCCAGTTGTCGGGCGGCCAGCAGCAGCGCGTCGCGATCGCACGCGCGCTGTGCATGCACCCCCGCATTATGCTGTTCGACGAACCGACCTCCGCCCTTGATCCGGAAATGATCAAGGAGGTCCTTGATGTCATGATCGAGCTCGCCGGCACCGGCATGACCATGCTGTGTGTGACCCATGAAATGGGGTTCGCCCGCTCGGTTGCCGACCGGGTGATCTTCATGGATGCCGGCGAAATCGTCGAACAAGGTCCACCGGGAGAGTTCTTCAGCAATCCGAAGTCGGATCGCACGAAGCTCTTCCTCAGTCAGATACTCGATCACTAGAAGCTTTGGCGGGCTCTGGCGGGCGCTAAGGCGCCAGATAACGCCCCTACCGAAGAACCCAAACAATAAGGGAGACAGCTTAGATGAAACGTAAGTTCAAGTTAGCGTTGGCAACAGCCGCAGCCGTGCTTGTGGCAACCACGGGCCAGGCCTTCGCGCAAAAGACGCTCGAAGCCATCAAGGCGCGCGGCGAACTGGTGTGTGGCGTGTCGACGGGTCTCGGCGGCTTCTCGGTGCCCGATTCTGCCGGCCAGTGGACCGGCCTCGATGTCGACGTCTGCAAGGCGATCGCTGCAGCCATCTTCGGCGACGGCAGCAAGGTGAAGTTCCAGGCACTGTCCGCCCAGCAACGCTTCACCGCGCTGCAGTCTGGTGAAGTCGACCTGTTGTCGCGCAACACCACCTGGACCCTGACGCGTGACACCTCATTGGGCCTCAATTTCGCGGGCGTCACCTACTACGACGGTCAAGGCTTCATGGTGCCAAAGAAGCTCGGCGTGTCGAGTGCCAAGGAACTCGACGGTGCCACCGTCTGCGTTCAGCCCGGCACGACGACGGAACTGAACCTCGCCGACTACTTCCGCGCGAACAACATGAAGTTCACGCCGGTCGTCATCGAGGCGCTGCAGGAAGTCAACGCAGCCTTCTTCTCCGGCCGCTGTGACGTCCTGACGACGGATGCTTCCGGCCTCGCTTCCGTGCGCAAGAACGATGCGCCGAAAGGCAAGTCGGACGACTACGTCATCCTGCCCGAGATCATTTCGAAAGAACCGCTCGGCCCCGCGGTCCGCCACGGCGATGATCAGTTCTTCGACGTCGTCAAGTGGACGGTCAACGCGTTGATCGAAGCCGAAGAGTTCGGCGTCACCCAGGCCAACGTCGATCAGATGACGGCCGATTCGACGAACCCCGCCGTCAAGCGTCTGCTCGGCGCGACACCCGGCAACGGCAAGGCGCTCGGCCTCGACGAAGCCTGGGCCAAGAACGCCATCAAGGCGGTCGGCAACTACGGTGAGATCTGGGAACGCAACATCCCGCCGCTCGGCCTGCCGCGTGGTCTCAACAACCTTTGGAGCAACGGCGGCATCATGTACGCACCGCCGGCTCGCTAACGCGATTGCCACCGGGGCGCCATCCGAACCGGACGGCGCCCCGATGGGCTTTGTTTTTTTCTAATGCCTGATTGCTGAATTGCCGCCCTGCCAAGACGCCAAAGCGGGAGTCCGACCCATAGATGGCCCAAGCCGAAGCAGCCTCTGCGAGACCTCCGAAACGCGCCCGTTCCTTTTATGACAAAGAGGTCCAGGCGGTTATTTGGCAGGCGGTGTTCCTCGCATGTGTTCTGGCGTTCGGCTACTATCTCTATTCCAACATGCAGGCGAACCTCGCCAAACAGAACGTCTCGACGGGGTTCAGCTATCTTGGCCGTGAAGCAGGCTTCGGCATCGGTGAAAGCTGGATCGCCTACAGCCCCGCGGCAAGTTACGCCCGCGCGCTCCTCGTCGGCTTCGTCAACACCATCGCAGTCGCCGTCGTTGGTGTTGTGCTCGCCACCCTGATCGGGATCTCGATCGGCATCGCATCCCTGTCCAAGAACTGGCTGGTGCGCCAGATCACCGGCGTCTACATCAACTTCCTGCGCAACATTCCAGTCCTCCTCCAGATCATCCTCTGGCACACCCTGATCACGAACGAACGGTTCCTGCCGATCCCGCGCGACTTTCTGGCCGAAAACGGACCCTCTCCCATCCTGGGCAGTCTTTACCTGACCCGGCGAGGCATCTACTTCCCCGCGTTCGAGGCGCATATTGGATGGGTCGGCGCGCTGGTCGGCTTGATCATCGGCGTTGTCGCGGCCTGGATGATTGCGCGCTGGGCTGCAGCCCGCATGGATGCGACGGGTGAACAGTTCCCGGCGGGCTGGGCCGGTCTTGGCGCGGTCGTCGGGTGCGCTGTCGTCGGCTGGCTGGTAATGGGCGCGCCGACGGCGGTGAGCTATCCCGAGATCGGTCGCTTCCGCGTCTCGGGCGGGGCGACGGTCACGCCGGAGTTCATGGCGATCCTGTTTGGCCTGACGATTTATACGTCCGCCTTCATTGCCGAAATCGTGCGCGCCGGCATCCTCTCCGTGCCCAAGGGCCAGATCGAGGCGGGCCGCTCACTCGGCCTGCGCGAAAGCGTGATTATGCGCAAGGTGATCCTGCCGCAGGCGTTGCGCGTGATCATTCCCCCGCTCACCAGCCAGTACCTCAACCTGACCAAGAACTCTTCGCTCGCCGTCGCCGTCGGCTACCCCGATCTCGTCAGCGTGTCGAATACGACCTTGAACCAGACCGGTCAGGCGCCTGAGGCGATTTTGATCATGATGGCGGTCTACCTGACCACCTCGATCCTCACCGCGTTGGTCATGAACTGGTACAACACGCGCATCCAGCTGGTGGAGAGATAGGCCATGGCAGCACCTCCCACCAGTCAGGTCGGCCCCGTCGCCTGGGCGCGCGAGAACCTCTTCAACGGCATCGTAAACACGCTGACGACGGTCGTGATCATTGTCGGCCTGGTGCTGCTCTTGCCGGCACTCTGGAACTGGGCCGTCTCGGATGCGGTCCTGACGCTGAAGCCGTCGAGCGGCAGCTGGTGGGGCTATGAATTCGCCCCCGACCCCCAGACCTGCCGGACCGCCGCGGGCGCCTGCTGGGACTTCGTCGCAGAGAAATACCGCGTGTTCGTCTTCGGGCTTTATCCGCAGGATGAGCAGTGGCGCCCGACACTGATGATGCTGCTCTTGTTCGCAATGATCGCCGTCTCGGTGAATTCGCGCTTCCACAACCGTTGGCTGCTGGTTGCGTGGCTGGTCGCGGTCCCGGTGATGTACATTTTGATGCAGGGCGGCATCTTCGGCCTCCCCCTTGTCGAGACCGACATGTGGGGCGGCCTGCCCGTCACGCTGATCATCGCGGTGACAGGCATCGTGTTCTCGTTCCCGCTGGCGATCCTTCTCGCGCTCGGCCGCCAGTCCGACATGCCGATCATCAAGTCCATCTGCATCGCCTTCATCGAGATCATTCGCGGCGTGCCGCTGATCACGGTGCTGTTCATGGCGAGCCTGATGATCCCGCTGTTCCTGCCCGAGGGTGTGAACTTCAACAAGCTCGTTCGCGCCCTCGTCGCCTTCACGCTGTTTTCCGCTGCCTACGTCGCCGAAGTCATCCGCGGCGGCCTTCAGGCACTGCCGAAGGGCCAGTACGAAGCGGCCGATGCGATGGGCATGTCGTATTGGCAAAAGACCGGACTGATTGTCCTGCCCCAGGCGTTGAAGCTCGTGATCCCGCCGACGATGAACACCTTCATCGGTCTGTTCAAGGACACCACGCTGATCATCATGATCTCCATGTTCGATTTTCTGGGCACGATCCGCCTCGCCTCGAACGATCCGATCTGGCGTCCCTACTACGTCGAAGGCCTGGTCTTCGCCGCGATCATTTATTTCATCATGTGCTACGCCATGGCCTCCTATGCCCGCCACCTTGAGCACAAGCTCGACACGGGGCACCGGTCCTAGAAGGATCGCGGATCAGCACCTGGCGCATACCCGGTGCTCAGTGCCAAGCGCCGCGCCTGGCGGCGCGATATCCGCCGGCGTGGCTGACCCGTTTCAGGCCGAGCCTGCCAAGGCTCACGCCGCGGCTTTGGCCCGCTCGTAGAGGCCGGCAATGTGGTCGGCGATGGCGAGCGAGGCGGTAAGGCCGGGGCTTTCGATGCCAAACAGCATGACGAGACCGTCGAGGCCATGCTCGGCTGGCGTATCGATGCGGAAGTCCGGCACCGGCTCGCCCTCCCGGTAGAGCTTCGGGCGGATGCCGGTGTAGTCGGGATGCAGGCGGTCCGCGTCGAGGTCGGGATAGTAGGCCCGGATAAAGTCGAGGAATTTCTCCAAGCTTCTCCGGCTTGAAGGTGTAGTCGATGTCGGGGATCCACTCGATATCAGGGCCGAACTTGCACCGGTTGCCGAGATCGACGGTCGCGTGCAGCCCGAGCCACGCCCCGTCCGGCATCGGATAGATGTGGCGCGAAAACGGGGACGGCCCGGAGAGCGCGTAGTATTGCCCGACGGCATAGTACGTCTCCGGCGGCACGTAGCCTGCGGGATAGGAAAGCGTGCGCGCCAGTGTCGAGGCGTGCAGACCGGCAGAGATGACGACGTTGCGCGCCGTGATGATATCGCCTTCGCCGATGGTCAGCGCGAAGCTGCCGTCGCCCTGGCGCGTGATCGCCGTGATGTCGCTGAGCAGCGCGATTTGGGCGCCATGGCTCTCGGCATGTCCCTCAAGCGCCACCATGAATCCGTGGCTGTCGACGATGCCGGTCGAGGGCGAGAGCAGCGCGCCAACGCACCGGACGGCCGGTTCGAGCTGCATTGCCTGCGCTGCCGTCAGCTGAACCAGATCATCAACGCCGTTGCCGGCGGCCGTCTCCTTGATTTTGCCAAGGCGCGCGAGTTGCTCATCGTTGGCCGCGACGATGAGTTTTTCGCAGCGCGCATAATCAACGCCATTTTCCTCGCAGAACCGGTAGAGCTGATGCTTGCCATCAACGCAGAAGTGCGCCCGCAGGCTGTCCTTGGGATAGTAGATGCCGGCGTGAATGACCTCGCTGTTGCGCGAACTCGTCTCCGAACCGATCAGATCATGGCGCTCGGTGACGATCACCTCCTGGCCCGCCATGGCGAGGGCCCGGGCAATGGCAAGACCGACCACGCCGGCCCCTACAATGATGGTCTCCACATCCGTCGTCACGTTCGCTTGGCTCCCTGGATGGTCCGATTGCGTTGTCCCGGCGCACAAAAAGTGCCCGAGGACGCTCTTTCATAAACGAATTGTGCAAGCCAAGTCCACGAATGCTGCAGACGGGGAAACATTGGGGTGTGCGTGCAACCAAGGGGCCGACTCGTGCTATGCGTTGCCCGCCCCAGGAGGCGCGTTCCGAGGTCGTCATGGCAATCAGGTTCATCCATACCGGCGATTGGCATATCGCCAAGCCCTTCCATCGTTTCGACGAGGAAAAGGCAGCCCTGCTGCGCGATGCCCGCCTGCGCATCCCCGAGCGCATCGGCGCGCTGGCGCGCGACGTTGGCGCAAAAAATGTCCTCGTTGCTGGCGACGTTTTCGACACCCGCCTGCCGGCTGATGCAACCCTGCGACGGCTATCGGCTCGCCTCGCGCAGTACCCGGACATCAAGTGGCATCTGCTGCCCGGCAATCACGACCCCGCAACGCCGAACGGCCTGTGGCGGCGCTTCGAAGAACTCGGCCGGCCGGAGAATGTCATTGTCCACCACGAGGCCGGCGTATCCGAACTCGACCCAACCGCGGATCTCCTGGCAAGCCCCCTGACCGCCCGCCACGTCACCCGCGACCCGACCGCCTGGATGGATGATGGCCCAACCGCGCCCGGTCGCATCCGCGTGGGCCTCGCCCATGGTGCCGTTCAGGGCTTCGGCTCCAGCGGCGAAGCCGGTGTCCTGATCGACGCCCATCGCGCCGAGAAGGCCCGCCTGGATTATATGGCGCTCGGCGATTGGCACGGCATCAAGGAAATCGGCCCGCGCACCTGGTATGCCGGCACGCCTGAGCCGGACCAGTTTCCCGCCAATGAACCGGGCTTTGCGCTCGCCGTGGAAATCGAGGCCGAGGGCGCACCGCCCCGCATCACGCCGCATGCGACGGCGCGTTTTGCCTGGGCGCGACACACGATCGAAACGGATTACAGTGCGCGGCTCGCGGAAATCGAGCAGGACCTCGCCCAATCCGGTGAGGCGGCGGGCAACCGCCTCCTGCGCATTATCTGCACCGGCCGCGTCAAGCTGGCGGACGAGGCGGTCCTAAGGCGTACAATCGAACGGCTCGGCGATCTGGCCTTCCACATCGAAGCCGATCTCGACGCACTGCGGATCGACGCAGCCGGGCCAACCAGCCTGCTCTTTGATGATGAGATGACGCGTGCTGTCGCAGCCCGCCTGATGGAGCGCATGAAAGCCGGCGACGGCGGTGATGATCGTGTCGCGCGCCGCGCCCTGCGCATCCTCCAGGATGTCGCGGGCGGCGGGGAGGCTGCGGGTTGATGCGCCTCGAGGCCCTTGAACTGGAAGCCGTCGGGACGTTCGCCGGCCCCGTTCTTATTCGCGATATCGCCCCCGGCCTCAATGTGCTGGCGGGCCCCAACGAGCTTGGCAAGTCGACCCTTCTGCGCGCCCTGCTCACGCTCTTCCTTGAGGGGCATCGCGCCCGCAAGCAGACGTTGGAGGAGCTGCGCCCCTACGGCGGCGGCGCGCCGAGGATGGCCTGCCGTTTCACACTCGCCGAGGCGAGCTGGCGCATCGAAAAGCAGTATCTCTCAGCGCCCAAAGCCGAATTGCGCCGCGTTGACGGTGAGGAGCAGCACATTGGCGCCGATGCCGAGACGGCGCTGGCCCGGCTGCTCGGTGATGCCGGTGATCTCGCAGCCCGCCTGCCGCTGTTCTGGGTCACGCAGCGCGAAAGCGCCCGCCTGCCCCTCCTTGATGATGGCCTGCGTCATTCACTGGGTGAGGTCCTGGCCTCGGAGGCCGAGAAATCAAGCGGCGGCACGGGTGCGAATTCAGCCCTGAAGGCGGTGAGGTCGCGTCTCGACCAACTGGTGACGGCGGGCCGCGGTCAGCCAAAGCGCGGCGGCCCCCTCGCCCGGCGCCTGAGCGAGCGCGAAGAGGTGCGCGCATCGCTTGCCCGCGCCGAGGCCCGCGCCGGTCAGGCTGAGGCCTGGATGCGCGAGTTGGCCGGGCTGCAGGAACGCGAAGCCGAACTGACCGATCAGGCCGCGTTCGAGGCTGCAAGGACACGGTTGCAGCGACTGGAACGCCGCCGCGACGAGGCCACCCAGGCCAATCGTCAGATCAAGGTGCTGGGCGAGCGGCTGACCTTTCTGGACGAGCAGCTCAAGCAGCGCGCGGCGGCCGTCGCCGCCCACGATGAGATGGTGCGCGAGCGCGCCGCCCTGGAAACCGCGATGGCGGCGGCCGAGGCCGAACTCTCACGGGTGATATCGGAGAGTGCCGATCTGGATGCGGCAATTGACAAGACGGCGCGCACGCTGGCCGACGTCGAGGTCCGCGAAGCCGAGAGCCGCAAGGCGCTGGAGGCCGCACGGGGTCACGCGATCCGGGTTGCCGAGGGCGCACGGCGCGACCAGCTCCGCGCACAAATGGATCGATTGACCAGGATCGATGCGCAGATCGCCGAGATTGACAGAGAACTCGCCGACATGGACTGGCCCGAGACAACCGCCGCCGAAGTCGAAGAGGCTGTCCGCCGGGTCTCAAGCCTGGAAATGCGACGGGCCGCTGCGGCCCCGGCCTTGAAGGTCAGCTACGCGGCGGGGCGTGAGGCGGGGTTCAGCATCGAGGGTGCTGCGCTCGCCGAGGGGGAAGAACGCCGCATCGTGAGCCCGGTCGCCATCGATGTCGAGAACATCGGCCGGATCGAAATCCGCCCGGCCCTGACGGAGGCCCGCGACAAGCTCGATGGTGAATTGACCCATTGGCGGCATCGTCTCGCCCGGCATCTTGAGACCATGCGGGCAGCTTCCCCGGAAGAGGCGGAAAAGAAGGAGGCGATCCGCCGCGATTGCCGCCAGCGCCGCCGCTTGATGCTGGTTGAGGCCGACACGATTGCCCCCGAAGGGCGCGAACGGATCGAGACGGAACTTGCAAACCTCCCGGCGTCTGCCACCGACGGCGAACACCCGGCCGCCAACGCGCCGCATGAGACAGACAACAAACAGGCCGAAGCCGCGGTGGAGCGCCTGACCCAGGAACGCCAGCGTCTTGCCGGCGAACTCGAAAGCCTTCGCCAACGCCGCTCGGAACGCGAAAACCAGCGCACCAAACTCGCCGCCGAGCGTGTCATGCGGCGATCTCGTCTCACCGAGTTGACTGCGGGACTTCGCCCCGATGCGGGGCCCGATCCGCGTCCCGATCCGCGAGATGAAATCCTCGCAAACGTCGCCGACGCCGAGCGCCAGATCAACGCGGCGCGGCGCGAGCGTCAGGCTTTCGAGGAGACCGCCCTTGCGCCGGAGAACATGGTGGCCCTGGACGGCGAAATCGATGAGCTGCAGCGCGCCGCGGCAACCCGGGATCATCGCCTCGCAGACGTCCGCCAGGACATGCGCCGCATCGAAGGCCAATTGCTGCGGGATTTCGAGGATGGCCCCGGCGAAGAGGTCGCAGCCTTGACCGCCCGCCTCCAGGCGCTCGACGGCGAAATCGCCGATCTCGAAGAAGAGGTCGCCGCCTTGAAGCTTCTCCAGGATGAACTCGCCGCGGCCACCGAGCGCCATCGCCGCGAAATCTCAGGTCCCCTTGCCGCGCGTCTCGCCGGCCTCGCAGCGGGCCTCTGGCCCGAAGCCGAGATCGCATTGACACCGGAACTCGAGATCGCAAAGCTCGCAAGGGCCGGCGCCAGTGAGACACCGGCCGCCGTCAGCGTCGGCACCCACGAGCAGCTCGCCGTGTTGGCGCGTCTGGCCTATGCCGACATGCTGGCCACCGCCGGGACCGCCGTCCCGGTCATTCTCGACGATCCGTTCGTCTACAGCGATGACACCCGCCTCGATGCGCTCTTCAGCGTGATCGCGGACGCAGCAACCCGGCACCAGATCATCATCTTGACCTGCCACGCCCGCGCCTTCGAGCCGCTCATCGCGCGCCACAACGCGCGCCGGCTTGATTTCGAGCGCGTCACACCCGGCCAGCCCGTCGCATAAGCGAAGGCTGTCAGGAGGCTTGCGATTGCGGCGGCGGTGTTTGCGGAGCCTGTCCGTTGGCGGCCTGGGGACGTGGTTGCGCGGGTTGCGCCGGTCGCGGTTGTGCTGCCTGTTGCGGTGCGTCGCTGGACGGGGCGGCCTGATCCTGGAGCGGATTTTCCGAGCGCCTCGATTTGCCTTCGAAGTAGGCCCCCTGTTCGATCGCAAGCGACTTGTGCAGGACATCGCCTTCGACGTGGCTGGTTGCCTGCAACATGACCTTATGCCCGCGAACGAAGCCGATCACATGCCCGCGCACGACAATCTCCTGGGCCATGATGCCGCCTGAGATCCGCGCATGTTCACCGATCACCACGTGCGACGCATAGACGTCGCCCTGCACTTCCCCGTCGATCTGGACCTCACCGTTGGATGTCAGGTTGCCCTGGATCGTCAGGTCCGGGCCGATCACGGACGTCTGCGCCCGCTCGCTCGCCCGCTGGCCCGCAGCATGGTTTTGTGGTGCCCGTTGTGCCGGGGGAGGGGCTTGTGTCTGTGCCATCGCCTCCCCGCTGGCGCTGGCTGGAATACCGTCCTTGTCAGACTTTCTCGACGAAAAATTCGACAACATTACTCATTACCCCCAATCGAACACTCGACCGTACAACAGCGCCACGCGACTGACATCGTACGTCAAGCACAGGTTACCATGATGGATCCCTCACCCGCCAAGGCAACGATGTTGCGACACGCCATTGTGAGGGGATTAGGTCCGCGGATAGCGAAATCATCGTTTTTCCCAAC
Source organism: uncultured Alphaproteobacteria bacterium (assembly GCA_963696075.1). Taxonomy (GTDB): domain Bacteria; phylum Pseudomonadota; class Alphaproteobacteria; order Rhizobiales; family Hyphomicrobiaceae; genus CAJQQK01. Next base: position 208,935 of record CAVOJD010000029.1, read on the forward strand.
AAAGTGGCCAGACAGCATCGTTACCTGGCGGTTGATGCACGCTATAGGGGTGGTGGATATAAATGCAATGAAAACGTGCTTACTCCTGTAGCCACTCGCAGATGGTGGTTTCCATGCAACGTTTGATAGGGCTGCCGGGCGCTGGACGCCCAATTATTGCAGTTCAATTGGCGGCCCCGAACGCGCTGAGCGGCTTATAGAAGCCCGGCGTCAGACCGGCCTCGCTGCGGGCTTGCTCGTTGAAGGGTGGCTTGATGCCGCCATGGAAAGTTGTCACGGACCAGACGGTGGAAGGTGCTCTCAATCGGCCGGCGTTCTTGCTGGCAGCGATAGCGAAACCATTTCATGCCGAATGCGACATGGCGCTTCTCGTCGCGATAAATAATCTCGAGGATACGGGCTGAAGCCGTGTCGCCCGCGGCGTTGAGGTTCTCGATCATGGCGGGTGTGACATCGAGGCCCCGCGCCTCGAGGATCAGCGGCACGACGGCGAGGCGGGCGAGAAGATCATGGCCGGTCTGCTGGGCCGCCTGCCAGAGCCCATCGTGCGCCGGCAGGTCGCCATAGCTCCCGCCAAGTTCCGCCAGCCGCTCCCGCAACAGGCCGAAATGCTTCGCTTCTTCGAGCCCGACCTGCACCCAGTCGTCATGAAAGGCGCGCGGCATATCCTCGTGGGCAAACCGCGCGACCAGGTCCCATGTCATATCGACGGCGTTGAGTTCGATGTGGGCGAGCGCATGGAGGAGCGCAAACCGGCCCTTGGCGCCGCTGGCCCGCCGCCGTGGCATATCGCGCGGCGGGCGCAGTTCGGGACGATCCGGCCGGCCGGGCCGCTCCGGCATGGCAAGCGGCCGCGAGACGATCGCGAGCCCGAGTTGGCGCCCATACCACGCTTTGGCCGCCTCCCGTGCGAGGCGGCATTTGTCTTCGACATCGCCAGCCAGCACAATGGCGCGCGCCGCCTCCGCGAGCGTCTTGCCCGGTAAGGGTGTTGGATCACGGACGTCGTCCGGCGTCGGCTCGCTGGAACGGGCGCCTCCATCGCACATCAAACCGCAGCCTTTCAATCGGCGATGGCCTTGACGGCCTCGAGCACGGCGTCGGCATGGCCGTTGACCTTCACTTTGCGCCAAACCTTGCTGACCTTGCCCTTGGGGTCGATCAGGAACGTCGAGCGCTCGACGCCCATGTATTTGCGCCCATACATCGATTTCTCGACCCAGACGCCATACTTTTCCGCGACCTTCTTGTCCTCGTCCGCACCGAGAATGATGCCGAGGTCATGCTTGGCGACGAACTTGTCGTGGCTCGCCGCCGAATCAGGCGAAATTCCGATCACGGTCGTGTTGAGTTTCTCGAATTCTCCCATCAGGCCGGTGAACGCGATGGCTTCCTTGGTGCATCCGGAGGTGTCGTCTTTCGGGTAGAAGTAGACGACCACCGGCTGGCCTTTGAACTGCGACAGCTTGATCTTTTCGCCACCATTCGCAGGCAACGTGAAGTCCGGTGCCTTTTTCCCCTCGTCGACCATGCTCTTGCGCCTTTCTTTTGTCTCTTTTCAAGTCAGTGATTGGACTGAGTTTGGTAGCCCGCCGAGTGATACGCAAGTCCGTCGAAAAGCGTTCACCGGCAATCGACATCGCCCCCGCGCTTGAATGCTGGGTTCGCCCGGATTGAAGGTGGGTGAAGTGCGTGAGCACCAGACGGTTGTGTGGTTTGTGTGAGACCCAAGCTTAGCCCTTGCACACGTCCGGCAAGTAGGCCACCAACAGGACGGGGCCGGCGGCGCCGGTCATTATCTGAGACGCTTTCCCAGTCGCCCGGCCCGAGCAGGTGCCCGGCGGGAATCGGGCGCGGGCCTGATCGTGTTGAAATCGGTCCCGCAGGGGCGCAATAGCGCCCGAACAGGAGCAGGATGGGGCGAGGCGCAAGCGCCCGCACGCTGAACCGCCGGGTTTCAGCGGCCGAGACAAAGAGGCGGCAACCAGGGGGATAATACGCCGCACCATGCCATCTGAGATCGAACAGGAATTCGAGCGCAGCGTGCGCAGCCGCCGGCCGCGGCAGCGCGCCGACCGCTTGCGTCCGTCTCGGCGCCGCTCGGGCCCGATGGCGCGCGTGCTGAAAGGGTTCCTCTTTGTTTCGTTCATGGTTTTTTCTTTGGCGGCCATTGGCGCCGTGGTTGGCTATGTTCGCCTTGCGAACGGGCCTGTCTCACTGAACTATTTCAAGGCGTCAATCGAGCGCCACATTCAAGCCAAGCTCGGCGGCCACGCCGTCGCGATGCGCAACGTCCTGTTCGGTCTCGACGGCCAGGGATTGGCACTGAAGCTCGAGGACGTCAGCGTTCGTGACGAGGCCGGATCGCCCGTGGCAAGCGCACCGTTCGCCGCCATGCAGATCGACAGGTCCGCATTGTTCAAAGGCGAATTCTCACTGAGCGGCATCACCCTGATCCGCCCGCGCATTCATGTCTCCTATGATGACGCAAAGGGCTTGGCGTTGTCGTTCGCCGACGCTGGCAGCAGCGCGCCGCAGGCGATCTCGCCGCCGCGCCCCGTACCGGTCACCCCGCCCCCGGCGTCGGACCCGCGGGGCTGGCAGGCGGAAGTGACGCCGCGCGGCACGGCCGGTGATCGGCCCCCCCCCGCCACCCCGGTCCCCGATCTGCCCCAGGCCACAATCGCGCATGGTCTCGAAACGATGCCGTCTGCGGCCGCCGGCTCCGTCTTCGAACTCCTGGCGGGCTTCATGGGCGATGTCGCCACCAACAACAATCGCACCGGCGGCCTTGACCGGATGGGCGTGCGCAATGCGATCATCGTCTTCGATCATGCCGGGCACCGATCGGTTTGGGGCGTGCCGTCGGGTGATATCGAAATCAAGCGGTCCGGCCAGGCGGTCTTGCTGTCGGGGCTGACGACGATTGCGGATGCCGGGGGCAACAACGCAACCTTGGCGTTCTCCGCCGAAACCTCCGCCGAGCGCCGCGAGATCGCGATGACCAGCTCGATCCGGGATCTGCGCCCGAAAGCGCTGACCCAGCTCTTCGCCGGTTTGGATGACGTCGCCATCTTCGACGCGCCCGTTTCGGCCGAAGGCCAGCTCAACCTGACGCCGGCCGGCGTCGTGATCGATGGCCGCATGACGGTCGAACTTGGCCGCGGGCTTCTCAATCTGCCAGCCGAGACCAGTATGGCGCCGGTGCGGATCGATCATGGCCGCATCGTGCTCAAGTTCCACAAGGATCATGCGGACACGTTGATCGAGCCCTCATCCGTGGCCTGGGGCGACGGCAACGAGCTGAGCTTCAAGGGCCGCTTGGCTCCTGTTGGCGACGGCGCCGCGGTCTGGTCCTTTGCACTCGAGGGCCTGGCGGGACGCCTCCTGCCGAGCGCCGGCGCGGCACAGGGCGTGCGCAGCATCGACGCATGGTCGGCCCGCGGGCGTCTTGATCCGGCGCGCGGAAGCCTCGTCCTTGACCATGGCGACGTCAGCGTTGCGGGACTGCGCGCCATTTTCGATCTCGCCTATGGCGCCCCCGCCAAGACCACATCGGCCAGTCCCCACGTCCGTCTCGCAGCCCAGATCAGTCCGGGGCCGCTCGAGGGATTGTTTTATCTGTGGCCGGAGAACCTTGGTGTTGACGCGCGGGCCTGGATGCGCGCGCATCTTGCCGGTGGCCGGCTGACGGATGGGCGCATCGCCTATCGCTGGCCGCCACTGGGCCCCGAGGCATTGGCCGCGGGCGCACCGCCTGAACCGGTCTCGATCGCCTTGAGCGGCGAGGCGGTTGCTCTGGCCGGCGTTGCCAAATCCGGCCTGGTCGTTGCGCCAAAGGCATTGCTGAGATTGACGGACAAGTCCGTCGAACTGGCCATGCCGGCGGCCGAGTTGAGTGTCGCGGGCGCCGAGCCGCTGAGCCTGCGTCAGCTCCGCTTCGAAATTGACGACATCTGGCGGCCGGACATCCCTGGAAAACTTGCAGCCCGCATCGAAGGATCATTGCCCTCCGCCACCCGGCTGGTGCTCTCGAATGCAACCCTGAGCCCGCGGATGGCTGCGCGCGCCGAGGCGGTCGCAGCCAAGGCGAGCGGCAAGGTCGCCGGCAAAATCGAATTGTCGGTCCCCCTCGACGGGCGCACGGCGTCGCGGCCGCGTCCGATCGGTGAAATCCGCGTCACAGGTGCCCGCCTCAAGGATATCGCACCCGGCCACGACTTGAGCGGCGGCCGGTTCGACATCGCGCTTACCGAAGAGGTCGTCACCGCGCGGGGGCAACTGCTGATCGACGGCGTCAAAGCCAATCTCGACTGGCACCACATCTACGATGCCGACGGCACGCGCCAACCGCCGATCCGCCTGCGCGCCAACCTTGATGAAGCGGATCGCGACAAGCTGGGCATTCACATCAATCACATCCTGCGTGGCGTCCTGCAGGCCGAGGTTCTGCTGGCCGAGCGCGAAGACGGGTCATTCCGCACCGAAGCCCGCATCGATGCCGGCAAGGCGCAGATTTCGATTGAGAGCCTGGCATGGGTCAAACCGGCCGGCCGCGACACGTTGATCGACTTCGAGGTCGTGCCGGACGCGGCCAACGGTGTCGCTTTGGAAAAACTGCGTATTGCAGGCGACGGCATCGCGATTCAGGGGCGCGCGACGCTCGATCGCGGCTTCACGCTGCGGGCTTTCGAGTTCCCGAGTTTCTCGATCGACCGCGTCACCCGCCTCGCGGTTGCGGGCCAACTCGCAAAGAACAACATCTGGCGTGTCGACGTCAAAGGCCAGACGTATGAAGGCAGCTCCCTCTTCCGCTCGCTGTTCAACGCCGGTCAAGTCGAGGGTGGTCTCAATGTCAACGATCCGAACCAGCCTGGCGTCGACCTGGAGGCCCGGATCAAGACCGTCCTCGGCTTCTGGTCCGCAAAGCTCACCGATGTCCACATGACGCTGTCGAAGCGCGCCGGCCGGTTGCAGTCCCTCGACCTCGACGGCCGCCTCGCAGCAGGCGGACAGCTCAAGGCCGCCATTGTCCACTCGAAAGCCGGCCGCCGCGAGCTTCATGCCTTCTCCGAGAATGCCGGCGAAGCCTTCCGCCTCGTCGGCTTCTATCCGAACGCCCGCAGCGGTCGCCTCGAACTCGTCGTAGACCTCGATGGGCGTGGCGCGGCGGAAAAATCCGGCGTCCTGTTGGTGCGCAACTTCGACATCCTCGGCGACGAGATCGTGCGCGAGATGGCGTCGGCGCCAAGCAGCGGCGTCCGCCGCCGGCCCTCGAGTCGTTCGGCGCAGAATAACGCACAAGCCCTATCGTTCGACTGGATGCGCCTGCCCTTCCTCGTCGGCAACGGCCAGTTCATTCTGCGCTCGGCCGAGCTGCGTGGCCCCGTGGTCGGCGCGACGTTGGAGGGCAAGGCCGATTTCGATGCCCGCCGCCTCGACGTCTCAGGCACCTACGTGCCCCTGCAGGGCCTCAATGGCGCGCTTGGCATCATCCCGGGGCTGGGCCAGATCCTCGCCGGCCCCAAGGGCGAAGGTGTCCTGGGCATGAAGTTCGCCGTCCGTGGCCCGATGGACCAGCCCGAGGTTCTGGTCAATCCGCTATCGCTGATGGCACCGGGGATCTTCCGTGAAATCTTCCAGATTTCCAATCCATCCCTCGAAGTGACAGAGCGCTCCGGCCAGCCCGGCGCGGCCGCGCGGCCCGGAGCGCCGTCAGGCGAAAGCCGCCGCGGCTGGGCGCGTCGCGCCTTCGGAGAGAGCAATTGACGCGACCGCCAACGTCGAAGCTCAGCCAATCGGCTTGAGCAGGACGTGACGCTTCTTGCCCATCGATAGCTTGATGACACCCTCGGCCGAGACCGCGTCCATTGAAAGCGTCGCGCGGTCGTCGGTGACGACGGCATCGTTGACCCGGAGCGCGCCGCCCTTGACGTGGCGCCGGGCTTCGCCGTTCGATGCCGCAAGGCCGCCCGCAACGAACGCTGCAAGTACGCCAAGGCCCGCCTCGAGGTCGGCGCGCGGAAGTTCCACCGTCGGCAGGCCGGCCGCCGTCTGGCCCTGTTCGAAGGCTTGTTCCGCTGTCGCAAGCGCGGCTTCCCCCTCAGCGCGTCCATGCGCCAGCGCCGTCGCTTCCGTCGCCAGCACCTTCTTGGCCTCGTTGATCTCGGCGCCCTGAAGGCCCGCAAGCTTTGCGATTTCATCCAGCGGCAATTTCGTGAACAACTTCAGGAAGCGCTCGACATCGGCATCTTCCGTGTTGCGCCAGAACTGCCAGTAGTCATAGGCGGACAGCTCATCCGGGTTGAGCCATACCGCCCCGGATGCCGTCTTGCCCATCTTGGCGCCGGAAGCGGTCGTGAGCAGCGGACAGGTCAGCGCGAAGAGCTGCTCTGTGCCCATCCGCCGGCCAAGGTCGATGCCGGTGACGATGTTGCCCCACTGGTCCGAGCCGCCCATCTGCGCGATGCAGCCATAGCGCCGGTTGAGTTCGACGAAATCGTAGGCCTGAAGCAGCATGTAGTTGAACTCGATGAACGAGAGTTCCTGTTCGCGCTCGAGGCGCATGCGCGCTGAATCCATCGACAGCATGCGGTTGACCGAGAAGTGACGCCCCACATCGCGCAGGAACTCGATATAATTGAGGGGGCCAAGCCATTCCGCGTTATCGGCCATGATCGCATCTGTCGGGCCGTCACCGAAGTTGATCAGCCGCGCAAAGATTTTTTGGATGCCTGCCTTGTTGGCCTCGATCTGGTCGAGGGTCAGAATACGCCGCGTCTCATCCTTGCCGGATGGATCGCCGACCCGCGTCGTCCCCCCACCCATCAGCGCGATCGGCTTGTTGCCGGTCTCCTGCAGCCACGACAGCATCATGATCGAGATCAGGCTGCCCACATGCAGCGACGAGGCCGTGCAGTCATACCCCACGTAGGTCGTCAGTTCGCCCGCCTTGGCCTTGGCGTCGAGGCCCTCGAAGTCTGAGCACTGATGGATATAGCCCCGCGAGATCATGATCTCGAGGAAGTCTGATTTCGGCTTGAAGTCGATGGCGTTCATGGCGATGGTACAGCTTCGGTCAATTGTCGTGTTGGTTCGGCGCGGCACCATGCACAGGTCCGGCCAGATGGGCAAGCTGCTGAACGCGATTGGGGCCATGAGCGGCACATCGCTCGATGGGATCGATGTCGCGTTGATCGCAACCGACGGCGAGCGCATCGTCGAGCGCATCGCGTTCGCATCGACACCCTATGACGACACCTTTCGGTCACACCTACGCGACGCCATCGAAGCGGCCAAGGGCCTTGCTGATCGCACCGCCAGACCCGGTATTCTGGCGGACGTCGAGCGCGAACTCACCGACCGGCATGCGGCGGCGATCGAGACGTTGCTGGCACGCGAAGGATGGGACGCAGCCGACATTGATGTGGCAGCCTTTCATGGCCAGACCGTGCTGCACGCGCCCGACCGCGCCCTCACCGTCCAGTTGGGCGATGGCCGGCGGCTCGCGCAGCGTCTGGGCATCCCGGTCGCCTTCGACCTCAGAGCCGCCGACGTTGCCGCCGGCGGCCAGGGCGCGCCGCTGGCCCCCGTCTATCACCGCGCGATGGCCAGTACGATGGGCGGCGGGCCGATCGCCGTCCTCAATATCGGCGGCGTCGCCAACGTCACCTTCATTGCCCGCGACGGCGCATTGACGGCGTTCGACACGGGCCCCGGAAATGCGCCGCTCGACGACTGGATGCTGCGCCACACCGGCGAAGCGATCGACCGCGACGGGGCGACGGCGGCAGCCGGCACCGTTGATGAGGCGGTCCTGGCGCGACTGATGGCGCACCCCTATTTCGACGCCGCGCCGCCGAAGTCGCTCGACCGCAACTTCTTCGCGGCGGGCAACCTGACCGCGCTGTCACTCGAAGACGGGGCCGCGACCCTTGCCGCCTTCACGGCCGCAGCGGTGGCGCGCGCTGAAGCGCTGGCACCCGATCCGCCCGGGCGCTGGGTCATCGCCGGCGGCGGCCGCCACAACCGCGCGATCCTCGCGGCCCTGCGCGCGCGGCTCTCGGGCGCGGTGATCACGGCCGAGCAGGCCGGCTTCGACGGTGACGCCGTCGAGGCGGAGGCCTGGGCCTATCTGGGCGTGAGGTGTTTGAAGGCCCTGCCGATTACGTTCCCAGGCACAACGGGGGTGGCCGACGCGATGACGGGGGGCGAGGTGGTGGGTGAGTGAGGGGGGCGTCGAGAAAAGGCCACGCTCTGTGCACGGTAGGACCGCTCCACTGTCATAAGGAGACAGCCGCGCGCGCACCTTCAGTCACAACCGAGTTGCACCATCCGGTTTGACCACAGCCTCGCGCGCACGCCGGATCTGCGTCTCCCTGTGCAGGACATAGAGGCCCGCGAGCACGATCAGGACGGCGCCGACGATGGTCCACCGGTCAGGCAATTCGCCGAACACGATGAAGCCGATCAGGGTGGCCCAGAGCAGGGCCGAATACTTGAAGGGTGCGACCAGCGCTGCTTCGCCCCGCCGGAAAGCCTCGATGATGAGGGTGTGGGCCACCGCGATCAGGCCGCCGCTGGCCGCAAAAATGGCGACGTGCTGCGTTTGAAACGGCACCCAATCGGTGAACGCCAACGTTGTCAGCCCCGCAAGCAGAACCACTGTGGTCGTCGCAGCAAGCACGGCGACCGTCGTCTCGGTCCCGGCAATGCGCCGGGTGATGAGATCGCGCAGTCCGCCACAGATCGCGGCGCCAAGAGGAAACAGGATCGCCCATTGCAGCGCGGCACTGCCTGGCCGCAACATGAACAGGACGCCGGCGAAGCCGATCGAAACCGCTAGCCAGCGCCGCCAGCCGACCTTCTCGCCAAGGATGAGCGGGGCCATCGCCGTGATGAAGAGCGGGCCCGTGAACGACACCGCGATAGCGTCCGCCAGCGTCAGATGCCGCAAGCCCGTAATGAACAGGAACGCGCTCGCGATCACGCACGCCCCTCTCAGCGCCTGGCCTTTAATGTTGCGGATCCGCAGCGTCGCAAGCCCTCCCATCCGCATCGCGAACAGAAGTATCCAGGGCCAAACGAAAAGGCCTCGAATGAACAGCAGTTGGCCGGTCGGGTACGTCTCCGCCAGCTTCTTGATCAGCGCATCGTTCAACGTCAGCACCGCCGTGCCGATCAGCATGCATGCGATCGCGGGTGCAACTTCATTGCGCCGCTCCGCCAGCACTGCCATGCGAACCGCCATGTGACCCCCTCGATCGCCCGTCGGAAAACCGGCGCACGCCGCCCGATGCAGCCAGCCATCATCATCCTCGAAGAGGTTTCGCGCAATCAGGTGCGTGAAGTCGTGTGCCGGGGGCGCGAATTAGGGTGTCTCGACGAGACGGCTGGCCGGTATCGCCGCGATCGGCGGCAATGGACCGACGTCAGCACCAGGAGCTGGAGCGCTTCGGCGAAAGCGGGGGCCCTGTGCTCAAAAAGGAGCCGAACGTCAACGGATCACGATGAAGGATCACCGCGCCGCATCGGTCGTGTTGGGGGGCAGGGGACACCGATTGGCGGGCATTAAACGGTGTCATCCTGGCCTTCAGCCGGGACGACACTTGGGTCTTGAGGTAGAACGCTGGCGCGCGCTTCAGATGCCGCGCGCCCGCTGCGCCCGCCGATCCTCAATCGTCCTTCTTCGACGCCAGAATGCCGATCATCCGCTCGTCGACATAGTCACCGACCGACTTCTGCAGCGCCGTCATTTGTTCTTCGCCCTCGAAGAAGTGGTTGGCGCTGGGGATGATGTCGTGTTGCAGGATGATCCCCTTCTGCACCTTCGTTTTCTCCGCGAGTTCGGCAACCGAGGCCGAGGGGACGACGCGGTCGAGTTCGCCGTTGACGAGCAGCCCCGAGGCCGGGCACGGCGCGAGGAAGGAATAGTCGTAGAGGTTGGCGGGCGGCGCGACGCAGATGAAGCTGTCGATTTCCGGCCGGCGCATCAGGAGCTGCATCGCAATCCACGTCCCGAACGAGACGCCGACGATCCAGCACGCCTTTGAGTCGGGTTTGGCGATCTGGAGCCAGTCGAGGGCCGTCGCGGCATCGGAAAGCTCGCCCGGCCCGTTGTCGAAATAGCCCTGACTGCGCCCGACACCGCGGAAATTGAAGCGCAGCACCGAGAACCCGCGTTCCACGAACGTGTAATAGAGGTGGTAGACGACCTGATTGTTCATCGTCCCCCCGAACTGGGGATGCGGATGCAGGATCATCGCGATCGGGCTGTCGCTGGCGCTTTCATGGTGATAGCGCGCTTCCAGGCGGCCGGCAGGGCCGTTGATGATCAATTCGGGCATCGGTGCCTTCTTCCTTTCTTGTGCGCGCTCGAACGCGCAGGCCAGTGGCCGATCGAGGCCAGAACGTTCACCTTGTCAAGGATTTACTTGATGTGAGTGCTCGGGCAGGCCGCATCAAGTCGCCGCGCGATAAGACGCGTAATGTTAAAACTTGACTTTGGCGGTCGGGATTTGCATATGCGATGAGGACACGGTTCGAAACGGGCGCGGACAGGCAGTCCTGAACGCCCACGAGCCTTTAGCACGCTTTGTGATTGGCTGCACGCAGCGCAACGCCTCAATGGGGCTGGGCCGCGCGTCGCTGCCGGAAAGAGTTGAAAGCGTGTCTGGTGACGCTCTGGTGATTGAGGTGAGGCGCGAGTGGAACTGAATACGCGAGGACGCTTTGCAGTGATGGCAATCGCCGATCTCGCCAAGTTCGGCGATGATGGTGTCGTTGCGCTGTCGGCGATTGCCGAGCGCCAGCACCTGTCGCTCGCCTACCTGGAAAAGCTGTTCGGCAAGCTGCGCGCAGCCGGCCTCGTTGAAAGTGCCCGCGGACGCAGCGGCGGCTATCGCCTCGCACGCACCGCTGATGAGATCGTGATCGCGGACATCCTGGCAGCCGTCGAGGAGCCGACGCGCATGACCCGCTGTGTCGGCACCGTCGGCTGCGTCGGTGAGAACCGCTGCCTGACCCACGGCCTCTGGTCAGCGCTTGGCCAGAATATCGAAATGTTCCTCGGACGTGTCACCATCGCCGACGTCATCAATGATCGCATCGCGTTGGACGGGGCCGGCGATACGTTGGCCCCGCAAGAGCCGCCCCGCCACATGGCTGAGCCCACCACGCCCGCCTCATCGGAGCACACACGATGACGCCGGACGGGACGAGAAAACCGCGTATCTATTTCGACCATAACGCCAGCGCGCCGCTGCGTGATGCGGCACGGGCTGCGATGGTCCAGGCGCTCGAAGCCTGCGGCAATCCATCATCCGTGCACGGCGAAGGCCGCGCGTTGCGCCGCATCATCGAGGACGCCCGCGAAGAAGTCGCAGCGCTCGTTGGTGCAACGCCCGCCGAAGTCGTTTTCACAAGCGGTGCCAGCGAAGCCAACAACTGGGTTCTGAACGCCGGCTGGGACCGCATTTATGTCTTCGGGATCGAACATGAATTGGTCCTCGCACCCGCCCGCGCCAGCGGCGCCGAGGTGGTTGAACTGCCCGTCGCGGCAGATGGCAGCGCCGATCTCGGCGCTTTCGCCCACCACGTCCTCTCCTCCGCCACACGCCCGCCGCGCACCCTCCTGACGCTGCAAATGGCAAACAGCGAAACCGGCGTCATCCAGGACGTTGCCGCGGCCTCAAGCTTTGCCCGCGACCACGCCATCGCCGTTCACACCGACGCCGTCCAGGCGGCCGGCCGGCTCCCGATTGCGTTTGCTGATATCGGCGCCGACTTCCTGACGCTCTCAAGCCACAAGATTGGCGGGCCGGCCGGCGCCGGTGCACTCGCCATCCGTGACGGCCAGTCACTGCCCGCCTTCATCGCAGGCGGCGGTCAGGAACGGCGCCGCCGTGCCGGCACCGAGAATGCCGCCGCAATCGCCGGTTTTGCCGCCGCAGCCCGCATCGCGCGGGACGAGATTGGCGGGATGGACCGGCTTGCAGCGCTCCGTGACCGCCTCGCTGGCGGGATTTTGGATATTGTGCCGGGCGCTATCGTCATCGCAGGGCAATCCGCTCGCCTCGCCAATACGTTGTCTGTCGCGCTCCCCGGCGAGGCGGCTGAAACGTCCGTCATCAAGCTCGACCTTGCCGGGATCGCAGCCAGCGCCGGCTCGGCGTGTTCCTCGGGCAAGGTCGGCGCAAGCCACGTGCTTGCTGCGATGGGCGTTGAGGACGGCCTCGCCCGCACCACGATACGCCTCAGCCTCGGCACCTCGACGACACCCGCCGAGATCGAGGATGCCCTCGAACGAATGACGAAACTTTGGGCTGCAACCCAACGCCGGGTTGCCTGAGACCGCCCAAGCCGAACGCACGAAAGCCGCAAAGACGCGCACGAACCGGAGACCCAGATGCCAGCCGTTCAAGAGACGATCGACCAGGTCAAAGAAATCGATGTGGACCAGTACAAGTACGGCTTCACAACCGATATCGAGAGCGAAAAGGCCCCGAAAGGCCTGAACGAAGACATCGTCCGCTTCATCTCCGACAAGAAGGGCGAGCCGGCCTGGATGCTCGAATGGCGCCTCGATGCCTATCGCCGCTGGACGGCGATGCCGGAGCCGACCTGGGCCAAGGTCACCTACCCCAAGATCGATTTCCAGGACCTCTACTATTATTCCGCACCGAAAGGCACCGAAGGTCCGAAATCGCTCGACGAGGTCGACCCTGAACTGCTGCGCACCTACGAAAAGCTCGGCATTCCGCTGAAAGAGCAGGAGCTTCTTGCCGGTGTCCGCAAGCAGGGCGAGCCGAGCGAACTCGATGGCGACGAGGAAGGCCGCGGCGGCAGCTATGCCGGCGTCGCGGTCGATGCCGTGTTCGATTCCGTCTCCGTTGTGACGACCTTCAAAAAGGAACTCGCCAAGGCGGGCGTGATTTTCTGCTCGATTTCGGAGGCGCTGCGCGAGCACCCCGACCTCGTCAAGAAGTACCTCGGCTCGGTCGTGCCGCAGTCGGACAACTACTACGCCGCGCTGAATTCCGCCGTCTTCTCCGACGGTTCCTTCGTCTACATCCCCGAGGGCGTGCGCTGTCCGATGGAGCTGTCGACGTACTTCCGCATCAACGAGATGAACACGGGCCAATTCGAGCGCACGCTGATCATCGCGGACAAGGGCGCCTACGTCTCCTACCTCGAAGGCTGCACCGCGCCGATGCGCGATGAGAACCAGCTTCACGCAGCCGTTGTCGAACTGGTCGCCCTCGATGATGCCGAGATCAAGTATTCGACCGTCCAGAACTGGTATCCCGGCGACAAGAACGGCAAGGGCGGCATCTATAACTTCGTCACCAAGCGCGGCGACTGCCGCGGCGACAACTCGAAGATCTCCTGGACCCAGGTCGAAACCGGCTCCGCGATCACCTGGAAGTACCCGAGCTGCATCCTGCGCGGTGATAATTCGCGCGGCGAGTTCTATTCGATCGCTGTCTCCAACGGCTACCAGCAGGTCGACAGCGGCACCAAGATGATCCATCTCGGCAAGAACACCTCGAGCCGGATCATCTCCAAGGGGATTGCCGCGGGCAATTCCGACAACACCTATCGCGGCCTGGTCTCGGCCCATCGCAAGGCAACCAACGCACGCAACTTCACCTGCTGCGACAGCCTCCTGATTGGCAATGACTGTGGCGCACACACCGTGCCCTACATCGAGGCCAAGAACGCGTCATCGCATTTCGAGCACGAAGCGACGACCTCGAAGATATCCGATGACATGCTCTTTTATTGCCGCCAGCGCGGCCTGAGCGAGGAAGAAGCGGTGGCGCTCGTGGTCAACGGCTTTGTCCGCGACGTCCTCCAGCAGTTGCCGATGGAGTTCATGGCCGAGACGCAGAAGCTGATCGGTATCTCGCTTGAAGGCAGCGTCGGCTGATTAATACCGCCCGGGCGCATGCGGAGTGGAGTGATGTAATGAGGTACTGCCAGAGCCTGGACCGGCACCTAGGTTCACCCGCCATGATGGCGCCAGCGCGGGAGCAACGGCTGATTGGTGGTGCAGAATGCGAAGCGGTTAACCATGATCTGGTGGCGCGGCACGAAGAGCTTTATGGTGATTGCGTCAATCGTCTTTTACTCTGGGGCGGCATCGCACCGGCTGGGCGCATGACGAAGCGTTTGGACGGATGATGCGCAAGGTGACTGTGTTGAGTGTAAAGCGCGTGAGGCGATCGGGTGCTGCGTCGTATTTTGGCAGATCTCACCAGCGTGCGCGCGTCGGTCTGGCTGGTGCTCCTGGTGCTGATCATCGGGGCCGGCCATATCACATGGGCGTTCCTTGGCCAGCCCTCGCTCGACAACCGGGCGCCAAGCCTGTTCGATCTGATCGGGTGGCTGTTCTGGATGGCAACCCTGGCGATTGTCGCGATCTGGGCCTGCTGGAAGAAGACCGATCAGGGATGGCGCTGGCGGTGGTCTCGCCATTAGTCGCAATTTGGAAAACAGAGGCGTCGGCAACCTCTGGATCAAGAGCAAAAGAGCGCAAGCCGGGCGCCAGGATGATTTGATTTAAGTGATAGCGAGGCTGATGCGAGGGGCGCCACGTCAATGAGCGTCCCCGAAGCTGAAATAACAAGGAGGAAATGCCATGGCAACGACGGCGGAAATTGCGGAATTGGAACGGAATTGGTTGGCAGCCGAGACCGTGGCGGATGAACTGAAGCATGAGGCGGCGCGTATCCGTTCGAGTGCAAATGAGACAACGGATGGCGAGGTCAAGGTGATCCTCAAGCGCGCCGAAGAGCTTGAAGCCGAGCACGTCGAGGCGGAGCAGGCAGCGAGCGCTGCCTTCGATCAACTCTGGCAGGCGCGCAACGGATCGGAGGCGGCACCGTCTGCCCAACACGAGGTGCGGGCCGCCTGATTAAGTGGCGGACATGGAGACTGACAGGGAGGCTGACAGCGTGAACGTGAAGATCTGGCGCCGACTGGCGGCCACCGTCGCAGTCGTGATTGCTGTCTATCTGATCGGCTCGTGGATCGTTGTCCCAGGCATCGTCGTTGGCGACGTCGTAGCAGCGTGTAACCAGGCGCATAACCCCTGGCACATTACGTGGTGGGTCTGTCCCGACCGAACACCGCGCACGACGGAAATGGCAGGCCTCGGTATCGCGATTGTCGTCATCGCCTGGGTGGCGTGGATCGTGGTCCGGCGCATCGTTGCGGCGCTCGGGTTTGGGGCCGCGAAAACAGAAGCAAGCGAGTGATCCGGAAACCGGGCCTCTGGTGAACAAGTTCGAGATGAGAACGAGGAAAGACTGAATAATGCTGGAAATCACCGATCTCCACGTCAAGCTGGAAGAAGAAGACAAGGAAATCATCAAGGGCCTGTCACTGACGGTGCCGAAGGGTGAAGTCCACGCGATCATGGGCCCCAACGGGTCCGGCAAGTCGACGCTCGCCTATGTGCTGTCCGGCCGTGACGGCTATGAGGTCACGGGCGGTGATATTCGCTGGAACGGCGAGAGCATCCTCGAGATGGAACCGGAAGAGCGCGCCGCAGCCGGCGTCTTCCTGGCCTTCCAGTATCCGATGGAAATTCCGGGTGTCGCGGGCCTCACGTTCCTGCGCACCGCGGTCAATGCGCTGCGCAAGGCGCGCGGACAGGACGAGTTGACGACGCCCGCCTTCCTGCGTCTGGCCAAGGAAAAGGGCGCCGAACTCAACATCGACATCGACATGCTCAAGCGTCCGGTCAATGTCGGGTTTTCAGGCGGCGAGAAGAAGCGTTCCGAGATCCTGCAGATGGCGCTGTTGGAGCCGTCGCTGTGCGTTCTCGATGAGACCGATTCCGGTCTCGATATCGACGCGCTGCGGATCGTATCGGAAGGCGTCAACGCGCTGCGCTCACCCGATCGCTCGATGCTGCTGATCACCCATTACCAGCGCCTGCTCAACTATATCGTCCCCGACCAGGTTCACGTCCTCGCGCACGGCCGGATCCAGAAATCCGGCGACAAGAACCTTGCTCTCGAACTCGAGAAGTCGGGCTATGCCGAGTATTCAGAGAAGGCGGCTTGAGGCGGAAATGACGATGTCAGCACCTGCACAAATCGCAAAGACCGCGGCCGAAGAAGCGCTCCAGCGTAACTTCGAAGCCGTCGTCGACACCCTTCCCGCCGAAGCGGGCTCAGGCGCGGCGAGACGGGCCGCCATGGCGCGCTTCAACGCCTTGGGGCTGCCGCACCGGCGCATGGAAGCGTGGAAGTACACCGACCTGCGCACGTCATTGCGCGATGTTGCCGAACCAGCCGTCGGCACCGCCTCCGGCATTGATGCAGCGACGCTGGACGGCGCGCTGGGCGCCCTCGCTGGTCTGGATGTTTATCGTGCCGTTTTCGTCAACGGCGGCTTCAATGCCGGTCTCTCGTCGTTGCCGTCGGACCCGGATATCGATATAGCCCCCCTGTCTGCGGTTCGAGCCGCAACCGGGACGGCCTTTGGCCCCGGCGAGGGGCTTGAGGCGGAATCGATCGTTGCCCTCAACGAGGCCTTCGTCACGGATGGCTTGAGCATCAAGGCTGGCACCAGCGCGCACCTCGACAAGCCCGTCATGATCATCTCGGCGCGAACCGGCGAGAGCGATATGCTCGTAACCCTGAGCCACGAGTTCGAGCTTGCCCCGATGAGCGAACTGACCGTCCTGGAGACAGCCGTCTCGGTCGGATCGGCGGGCGGGCAGTCGAATACGCGCGTGACGACGGCAATCGGCGATGGCGCGAAGCTCGCCCATATCAAGGTCGCCTCGCCAACGCCGATTGTCGACCTCGCCACCTGGACCGCGCGCCTCGGCCGCGATGCGACCTACAAGCCCGCCCAGTTCACCCCGGGCGCGCCGCTTGCGCGCAACCAGACCTTCGTGACCTTCGAGGGTGAAGGGGGCGACCTGGATTTTGTTGCAGGCGTCCTCGCCAATGGCACCGATCACATCGACACGACGATCGTCGTCCACCACGTCGCTCCCGGCTGCCGCAGCCGTGAACTCCTGAAGGCGGTCCTTGCCGGCAAGGCGCGCGCTGTCTCTCAGGGCAAGGTGATCGTTGACCGCGAAGCCCAGAAGACGGACGGCAAGCAGATGGCGCAGGCCCTCATGCTGTCGGAGGATACGGAGTTTGATTCCAAGCCCGAACTTGAGATCTATGCCGACGACGTTGCCTGCGGTCACGGCTCGACCTCAGCCCAGATTGACCCCGAGCACATCTTCTACCTGCGCTCGCGTGGCATTCCCCAAGCTGAAGCCCAGGCCCTGCTGACCGAAGCGTTCGTCACCGAGGCGATCGATGGAATTGAAAACGAAGCAATCCGGGGCGCTGTCGCCCAGTTGGCGCGAGATTGGCTCGCCGCCAACGCTATCTGATAGGAGTTCCAGCCCGTGGCCGGATCACGCCTAGACCTGAAAGTCGTCGACGAACCGCAGGGTTTCGATCCCGCCCGCGCGCGCCTCGACTTCCCCATCCTCGCGCGCGAAGTCAATGGCAAACCATTGGTCTACCTCGATAGCGCCGCCTCCGCCCAGAAGCCGGTGCAGGTGATCGAGGCGATGGACCATGCAATGCGCATGGAATACGCCAACGTCCATCGCGGCATCCACTATCTCTCGAACACCGCGACGCAGAAATATGAAGATGCCCGCGAGACGGTGCGCCGCTTCCTCAATGCCCGCTACGCCGACGAGATCATCTTCACCAAGAACGCGACCGAGGCGGTCAATCTGGTCGCCTATGCCTGGGGCATGGACAACATTGGCGAAGGCGACGAGATCATCCTGTCGATCATGGAGCACCACGCCAATATCGTGCCGTGGCACTTCCTGCGCGAACGCAAGGGCGCGGTGATCAAGTGGGCGCCGATTTCCGACACGGGCGAGTTTCTGCTGGAGGAACTGGAAGCCCTGATCACGCCGAAGACCAAGATGATCGCCATCACGCACATGTCGAACGTGCTTGGCACCGTCGTTCCCGTCTCCGAGATCGCGCGGATTGCGAAGGCGAAGGGCGTCAGGCTGTTCGTCGATGGTGCGCAGTCATGCGTTCACATGCCGGTCGACGTCCAGGCGCTGGATTGCGATTTCCTGACCTTCACCGGCCATAAGGTCTATGGGCCTTCGGGGATCGGCGTGCTCTATGGGCGCCGCGAAATCCTGAAGGACCTGCCGCCGTTTCTGGGTGGGGGCGCGATGATCGAAAGCGTCAGCCGCGACGAGATCACCTACGGCCCGCCCCCGGAACGCTTCGAAGCCGGCACCCCGCCGATCGTGGAAGCCGTCGGCCTCTCGGCGGCGCTGAACTACATGATGTCACAGGGCCGGGCGGAAATTGCGCGCCATGAGGCTGAGTTGTCGGCCTACGCCCACGACCGGCTTGATGAACTCAACTGGTTGACCCTCTACGGCCGGGCGCCGGGCAAAGGCTCGATCCTCTCTTTCACGATGGACGGCCTCCACCCGCACGACATTTCAATGGTCGTTGACCGCTCCGGTGTGGCCATTCGCGCCGGCCATCACTGCGCACAGCCTCTGATGGACCGTTACGGTGTGCCGGCCATGTGCCGCGCCTCGTTCGGTCTCTATAATACTCGCGACGACGTCGACGTCCTCGTCGAGTCCCTCAAGAAAGCCCACGATCTTTTCGCCTGAAAAGCGCTGACAGGACATGATGACTGAAAACACGCCCCGCGAACGCGATCACCTCGAACTCGACGTTCGATCTCCGCCCGACGCCGATGCCGCAGCGGCCGAACAGCCTCGGCCGAAATCGGTGGCCGAAGGCGGCACCCCGGTCGACGGCTCGGCGCTATCGGCGGAGGAGCTCGAGCAACTCACCGCCGATATCGTTGCGGCCATCAAGACCGTCTATGATCCCGAGATCCCGGCAGACATTTACGAACTCGGCCTGATCTACAAGATTGACGTCGATGACGAGCGCAACGTCGACGTCCTCATGACGCTGACAGCGCCGGGCTGCCCGGTCGCCGGCGAGATGCCGATCTGGGTCGAAAACGCGGTCGCGTCCGTGGCGGGTGTCGGCCGCGTCGGCGTCGAGCTGACCTTCGATCCGCCCTGGGACATGAGCCGCATGTCAGACGAGGCCCGCCTGGCCCTCAATATGTTCTAGTCTGCCCAAATCTCCCGCGCCCCTTTGTCCCGCGTAAGCATCTCGCGTGGTGCACCTCGACATCCGGCCGCGAATACCTAAGTCTATTGAAACGATTTGCTCCGACAGGAGAGTTCGATGACTGACAATGTCCGCCCCCGGCCTCAGATCATGACCGTGACGGAACGCGCCGCGGATCAGATCCGCGACGTCATGGCAACGAAGCCTGACGCGGTGGCGCTCAAGATCGGCCTCAAGAAGGGCGGCTGTGCGGGCATGGAGTACACGCTCGACTGGGCCGAGGAGATCGGCAAGTACGACGAAGTCGTCGAGACCAACGGCGTCAAGCTGCTGATCGACCCGATGGCGGTCATGTATATGTTCGGCACCGTCATGGATTTCGAGACGAATAAGTTTTCCGCCCAGTTCGTCTTCAATAACCCGAACCAGACGTCCGCCTGCGGGTGCGGCGAATCCGTTGAGTTGCAGGCGGCCGACCCAAAAGCACTGC
Organism: uncultured Alphaproteobacteria bacterium; assembly: GCA_963696075.1. Classification (GTDB taxonomy): domain Bacteria; phylum Pseudomonadota; class Alphaproteobacteria; order Rhizobiales; family Hyphomicrobiaceae; genus CAJQQK01. The sequence continues at coordinate 228,591 of CAVOJD010000029.1, forward strand.
AGAACGCAGCGAACTGAGCCGGTCGGTCCCCCCCGCGCATGCGGCAAGGCACGCCACGATGGATGATCTCCGCGAGCTGTTGGCCCTCCTGAGCGCTCCGTCGCCGGGTGAAGACTGGATGCGGCCCGACTGGGTCGACGACGTGTTGGGCTTCTGGTTCGGTGAACTTGAGCCGGCGGATTGGTTCAAGAAGAGCGACCGAACGGATGCTGCCATTCGCGATCGCTTCGCAAAGCTCTATGCAGCGCTCTCGCGTCAAGACGCGGATGCGTTGGCCGCCTCTCCGCGCCAGGCACTCGCCGCCGTCATCGTCCTCGATCAGTTCTCACGCAACATGTTTCGCGCCAACCGGCAGGCGTTCGCAACCGACCCGCTGGCCCGGACCATTGCCGCCCGGGCTGTCGACGCCGGCTTCGATGCAGGCATGACGACGAATGAGCGGGTATTTCTCTATCTCCCCTTCGAGCACAGCGAAGATCTCGCCGACCAGCACCGCGCGGTGGAGCTGATTTCAGTGCTCGGCAACGACGACTACACGAAATACGCCATCGCCCACCGCGACGTGATTGAACGCTTCGGCCGTTTCCCCCACCGCAATGCCGCACTCGACCGCGTCTCGACACCGGCCGAAGCGGCCTATCTCGCCGAGCCGGGCAGCGGGTTCTGAATGGATTTCAGGTGACGCAGGCGCTTGATACCGCTCCACATCGCGCAACGGCGCTTCGAGCGCGACGGTTGCGTCGCGCTCGAAGGGGTCCGAAAGCAAAAACCGATGCCGTTCTGCCGTCAGCGATGCCCTCAGGCCGGCGTGTCCTCGGCCTGCTTCTCGGTCTGCTCGCCCGTCTCGCTGTCGGACGACGGCCGCGTTTTGGCTTTCACCGGACGCACGGGCCGTTGCAGGAAGGCTGGAACGTTGCCTTCGTGGAACCCGTCATTGGGATTGTTCTGGCGCGCCTCGTTACCACCGCGCCCACGCCCGCCGCGGCGCCGATTGCTGCTCGGCTCCTGGGGGGTGGTGGGGGTGGTCTCAGGGCCTGGCGATGACGATGAGGCAGGCGCCGGCCGCGGAGCAGAGCGCCGCGTCTCAACGTCAGCAGGCGCGTCGGCAAGCTCGATGGCGGGAGCCTCATCGCGGGCGCGGTCACGACCACGACCGCGGCCCCCACGGCTGGTTTCGGAAGACGCGCGAGGGCTTCTGGCTGCACGTGGCGGGGCATCGCGCGCCTCAGTCCCCTCTCCACGGCCAGAAGAACTGTCGCTACGCCGGCTGCTGCTGCTCTGGCCGCCACGCCCGCGCCGTCCCCGGCGCTTGCCCGAATCCTCGAAGTCTTCCGCGGTCGGCGGCTCACCGATCCACGACGGCATCTCGCCCGTGACTTTCTCGATGTCCTTGATCAGCTTGAGATCCTCCGGCCCGACGATGGTGGCCGAAAAACCCTGCCGGCCGGCGCGGCCCGTGCGCCCGATGCGGTGGACATAATCATCACCAACCCACGGCACATCGAAATTGAAGACGTGGCTGACTTCGGGAATGTCGAGACCGCGCGCGGCAACATCACTTGCAGCAAGGATCGTGATTTCGCCGCTGCGGAACTTGTCGAGTGTCGCGGTGCGGCTGGACTGATCCATGTCGCCATGAAGCTCACCGGCATTGAAGCCGTGCTTCTTCAGCGATTTGCACAGGATGGCGACATCCCGTTTGCGGTTGCAGAAGATGATCGCGTTCTGCACGTCCTCGGACCGGATCAGCTCGCGCAGCATTTCGCGTTTGGCCCAGTCTTCACCTTCCGCACACCACTGAAAACGTTGCGTGATGGTCTTTGCGGTGGTTGCTGGCCGGGCAACCTCGACACGCGCCGGGTCTTTGAGGAACTGGTCGACCAGGCGCTTGATCTCCGGCGGCATCGTCGCGGAGAAAAACAGGGTCTGGCGCCGCGGCGGCAGGGTCTTGCAAATGCGCTCGATGTCCGGGATGAAGCCCATGTCGAGCATGCGGTCGGCTTCGTCGATGACGAGGATTTCAACGCTCGTCAGCAACAGCTTGCCGCGCTGGATGTGATCGAGCAGGCGTCCGGGCGTTGCAATCAGCACGTCGACACCGCGATCAATCTTGCGGTTCTGCTCGTCGAACGAGACACCGCCGATCAGCAGCGCGAGCGAGAGCTTGTGATTGACACCGTATTTCTCGAACGCCTCGGCCACCTGGGCGGCCAATTCGCGCGTCGGCGCGAGGATCAGCGAGCGTGGCATCCGCGCCCGCGCGCGTCCGGTCTCGAGGCGGGTGATCATTGGCAGAACGAATGCAGCCGTCTTGCCCGTGCCGGTCTGCGCGATACCAAGCACATCCCGTCCGGTGACGGCGATGGGGATCGATTGGGCTTGAATGGGCGTGGGCTCTGTATAGCCGGCCGCTGCCACGGCCTCATAAACCTTCGAACTCAATCCGAGTTCGCCAAATTTGGCAGTTTCCAAGACAGTACGTCTCCAAATGGGTCGTCAGTTGTCGGGCGAGTCAGGAGCGATCGGATACGGTATTGAAGCGATCGCGTTGTTAACCGCCCATGGGCGTTGTCCAACGAGGGTTGCGTAGGCCGCAAGGATAACGGGCCTATGACACAAGCGGCTATTCCGCTTCGATAGCGCAATCCTGGGTAAATGGCGCAATCCTTGGTGAGGAGCGCAATCGCCCCTTACCATGCGTCAAACACCTGCTAATACGCATATTGTAGTTGCGCAAGGCCTGACAAGGCGTCAGGGCAAAAACGTCCTTAACTATTGACGGTTTTTCTCAGCGCGACAATGAAAAACGGTAAGTTACGCCGAAACTTCCGAAAAACTGATCCTCGGTCTCAACGACCGGGCTGTCGGCTGCATCACCGATCAGACGCTTGTATCCGACACTGGCGAGCAGCGACCAATTCCGGTCTATGTCGTAGGCCATCCCCAAATAGACGTGCACGTCCTTGAAGCCGGCTTCGCTGTCGTAGACCCCCAGTCCGGCGCGCGAACGCGCTGACTGGGTCGGCGAGACGCCAAAATAATTATCCATGTAGTCATTATCGGCATAAGTCGCGCCAACCCGGGCCTTGAGTTCCACGTTCGGCGCGATGTGCTGTTGCGCCGCCGCCCCGATCCGGAAAAAGCCGCCGGTGTCGCCACTCACAATGCGGTGGTAGGAGACGTCGAACAGCATGATACCGGACCGAAAGCCAACATACCCGCCGGCAACAAAGCCATCGTCAACGTCACCAAGCCCGCGCAGCAAACGCCCATCATCCTGGTCACGACCGAAGGCGTAGCCCCCGAGGACACCGGCCTCGAAGCCGTGATTGTCGAGCAGGCGAAAGCGGATGTCATCGATACCGTTGAAGGAGAATGCGCCCCCGGCACCGTCGGAAAACACGGGATAGACGATCGGCGCGCCGACCACTTCGTAATCGTTGGAGCCTTCATATTTGGGTCGGACCATCCCAATGGCGCCGATCTTGAGATCGCCAGCCTGGGCCGTGCCCGGAATCAGGTTTGTGGCCGGCAGCAAGACGAGGGCGCCCGCGCCAACCCACACACTGGCCCCCGCAGCAATCCACGTCCTAACGGAGCCTCCAAAGGCTTTCAGCACCGAATTCCCCCATCATCGTGTCGTCACGCGGTGTCGCGCGGCCGAGATTCTCTGTCATTCATTACCACGACTTACGCCATGCCGCCCGTCGTCGATCAGTTCGAGACGATATTTTGCCACCGGTTGTTGCCATCAAGACTCGCGGCGTCGCCTGATGACGTCACCTGACGGATGAGTGGTGCTGATATCGTCACGGCGATTGAATAGCCGGCCGCAAGGGATGCAGCCGCCGCCGGCCCGTCGTAGTCTCACCAAAACAGCCCGGAGCGGGGCTGGATGAACAGGACCGCAAAGGGGTTGGATATGCCGGGCATCAAGATTGGTGATTTTCAACTGAGCCGCGTCGAGGAAATGGATTTCCCGATGGCGTACGCACAGACCTTTTTCCCCGACATGACGGATGAGATGCTCGCCGACATCCGCCGCGCGATCCCGCCCGGCCATCTGACCGAGGACGGCAAGGTCATCTTTTCCTTTCACAGCTATGTCGTCCGGACGGGCCGCTACAACATTTTGATAGATACCTGCTGCGGCAACGACAAGGAACGTCCCGGCCGCGATCACTTTTCGGGTCTCACCACCAACTATCTCGACACGCTCGCCGCCGAAGGGCTTCAGCCCGAAGACGTTGATTTCGTGATGTGCACCCACCTTCACTGGGATCACATCGGCTGGAACACGCGGCTGATCAACGGCGAATGGGTGCCAACGTTCCCCAACGCACAAGTGGTGATGGCCAAGCGCGAGTACGATTTCTGGAATGAAGCCTACGCAAGTGGTGCAGCGAGCATTCACCGCAACGGGTTCGCCGACAGTGTCATGCCGATCGTCCGGGCCGAGAAGGCGCTGTTGGTGGCCGACGACTATGAACTCGACACCGGCATCTGGCTCGAGCCGTGTCATGGTCATTCCGCCGGCCACGTCGTTGTCAACCTCGCCTCCGGCGATGACCGGGCCGTGGTGACCGGCGATGTCATCCACCATCTCTCCCAGCTTCGCATTCCGGATCTCTCGACGATGGCGGACACCGACACCGAACTGGCCCGCGTCAACCGCAAGGCCCTGATCGAAAAACACGCCGACACCGGCAACCTCGTCTGCACGGCGCACTTCAAGGCGCCCTCGGTCGGCCGCATCGAGTCGGATGACGATGGGTTCAAATGGGATGGGGTTTACTGAGCGCGACGAAGGCGGCAGCGAAGTCGTCTGTCCAGGAAGGCGCTGGGGTTTATCACGCTCGAAGGGGAGTCCTGAGGTTTTGCGCCTTCACAACCTCGAGCGCTAATGGATCAACGTCAAAAAGAAAAAGGGCGCGTCGAGGCTGCGCCCTTTCCAGTTTTTGTCGCAGGCGGCCTGTCATGTGGTCGCCGATGCCGCACGGCGTCGTCAGATCAGTCCGCTTGGAATGTTCGATTCAAGTGCGGACACAACTTCCGGCGGTGCATTCTCTTTTGCAAAGCCAATGACCTCGCTGACCAGCGACTTGGACTTGTCGCTATCGAGGCCGAGCCCCTGGAGCTGACCCAACGCCTGCGTCACGGCGCCGGCGCTCCCGCCGGTGACAGATGAGAGAGCGCCGCCGAGCATGCCCGTGATGCCACCGCTGCCGGCCTGACTGTCGGCGGCGCCGAGCAGTGCATCAGCGCCAGGGATCGCGCCCATCAGTTGTGAGACAACACCGTCCGGCAGGACTGATTTGAGAAGATTGAGGACGACCCCGATTGCAGGCTGCGCAGTGCTCGCGTCGATCCCGACGTTCTGGACGACCCGGTTGATAAGATCTTGCATTTCGCTACTCCCTTGGAAATTTGGACTGTTCCGGACACGGACAGCCATAGCGAACCTGCCCACCAACCGCAAACCGGCGGCGTCCACCGATCGTGACGACACAATCGCCATCGCGATTGCGGGCAGCCGCCCGCGCGATAGAGTTGCCCCCGGTCCAATGATGCAGAGAGCAGGTAGCAAGGTGGCACAACCCGCGTTCGATTACATTGTCATTGGCGCGGGCTCGGCAGGCGCCGTGGTCGCAAATCGCCTCTCCGCCAACCCAAAAAACAAGGTGCTTCTGCTCGAGGCAGGCCCCAGGCGCCACCACTGGTCGCCGATCCCGCTCGGCTACGCGCTACTCCTGAACAATCCCGCCGCCAACTGGTGTTACACCGCCGAGCCGGAAGCCGCGACTGGCGGCAGGCGGTTGCCCGTGCCGCGCGGGCGCATGCTGGGGGGGTCGAGTGCGATCAACGGCTGTGCCTTCGTGCGCGGCCAGGCCAACGACTTCGACACCTGGGCACAACTCGGCAACCGCGGCTGGAGCTATGCTGACGTGTTGCCGTTCTTCAAGAAGATGGAGACCTACGAGGGCGGGGGCGATGACGCCCTGCGCGGGCGAGAGGGGCCACTGCGCGTTACCGATCCCCCACCGGCCGATCCCCTTCTCCGGCATCTGATTGCAGCAGCCGGCGAAGTCGGCATCCCGCACAACAAGGACTACAATGGCGCCAGCCAGGATGGCATCGCCATGAGCCAGGCGACGATCGCGGGCGGTTGGCGCATGAGCACGGCACGATGTTACCTCGACCCCGTCCGCAACCGCCCAAACCTTCATATCGAAGCAAACGCACTCGCCCATAATCTGCTCTTCGAGGGCACGCGCTGCATCGGCGTCAGCTACGACGTCAAGGGCGACGTCCGCGAGGCCCGCGCCGGACGCGAAGTCATCATCAGCGCTGGATCAATCAATTCACCCCAACTCCTCGAACTCTCCGGTATCGGCCAGCCGGAGCGATTGAAGCAGGTCGGCATCGACGTGCGCCACGCCCTCTCCGGTGTCGGCGAGAACCTGCGCGATCATTATGCGCCGCGAACGCGCTGGGCAATCAATGCGAAAGGCTACACCTACAATGACCGCGCCGGTGGCTGGCGCCTCGGCGGCCACATCGCGCAGTATCTGGCGACCCGCCAGGGCATGCTCTCGATGGTGGCAGCCCCTTTGCGCGCCTTCGTGCGCTCGCGCGAGGGCCTCGACGCACCCGATTTGCTGCTCGGCTGGGTGCCGATGCTCTACGATCCGGGCCCGAGGATCTCGAAGCAGTCCGGCATGACCTGTTATGCCCACCCGATGCGGCCCGAAAGCAAGGGCCACATCCATGTCACCTCGTCCGACCCGCGGTCCGCGCCCGCAATCACGTTCAATTTCCTCCACGATGCCGCGGACGCAGCCCTCACCGTGCGTGCAATCCAGATTGCGCGCGCGATCATGACGGCGCCCGCGATGGCCCCCCTCCAGGTCACCGAACTGGCGCCAGGCGCTGAGGCTCAGACGGACGATGAGATCCTTGGCTGGGTCCGGGCCGCCGGCGAGACGACTTATCATCCCGTCGGCACCTGCCGCATGGGCCAGGATGCCGGCGCCGTGGTCGATGAGCGCCTCCGTGTTCATGGCCTACAAGGCTTGCGCATCGCGGATGCCTCGATCATGCCCACGCTCACCTCCGGCAACACCAACGCGCCGGCGATCATGATCGGCGAAAAGGCGGCAGCGATGGTGCTGGAGGATGCCGGCGTCGACGCGCTCCAGCCGGTCTGAGGCGGCACGCGAACACGACCCCTCGCGGTGTGTTGAACGATCGTGTGCGGCTCTTTCCGCGACACGCAGCCCGAGAGTGGGCTAGTGTGTCGACACCGATCGCAGTCCCTCGAAAGTGGTTCAGGCATGCAGCGCAGCAGATGTTTTTCAGGGTTGGCCGCCCTCGTGTGGGCCATCATCGTTTCAGCGCCGAACGCGGCGGCAGCAACGACGAAGCCAAAGCCCATCGAGATCAAGGGCGAGATCATTGACACGTGGTGCTATCTCTCCGGCGTCATGGGCGGTCCGGAGGCAACATCCGGTTCAGCCCACCACACCTGTGCGCTGTGGTGCGCGGCCGGCGGCATCCCCGTCGGCATGCGTGCCGAAGATGGCACCGTCTACATGATCCTCAAGATCAAGGGCGAGGACCCGCTCGAAAAATCCGACACCATCATGGAGATCCAGAGCAACGTGATCACGGCTCGCGGTCACCATTACGTGCGTGACGGCGTCAATTATCTGGTTGTCGACAAGGTGGTCGCCAACGACGGCATCACCAATCACAACCACAACGACTATGGCCCCGTGCCACCGTTCGCCGTGCCGGAGAAGAAGTGATGATGAACCAAACCTCGATCCCGGCCCGGCTGGCACTTCTCGCGGGCCTCTGGGCGTTTGCTGCAACGCCTGTTCTGGCCGCAGACTTCTCGAAAGGAAGCAACGCCGCCGAACTGGGCCTCGTCGGCGAAGCGAAAGCGATGTTCTCCGGCAAGGTCGTCGACATCCTGTGCGAACTCTCCGGGGATTGCCCCGCCAATTGCGGCGACGGCAAGCGTCAGCTTGGCCTCGTGCGCGACACCGACAACGCCCTGGTCGTCGTCTCGAAGAATGCCCAGTTCGAGTTCAACGGCGCTGTCGATGATCTCCTGCCCTATTGCAACAAGGCGGTCGACGTCGATGGCCTGTTGCTGGGCGACGACCCGGGCATGCCGGCGAAAGTCTATATGGCCCAGTTCATCCGCCTGAAGGGCGAGACCACCTGGATCAAGACGGAGCGCTGGACCAAGGCCTGGGCCGAACGCAATCCGGAAGCCAAGGGCGAGGGCCCCTGGTTCCGCCGCGACCCGCGCGTGAAGAAACAGATCGAGAAATCGGGCTATTTCGGCCTCGGCAAGGACGTCGACGAGAAATGGCGCAAGGAGAACCAGTGATGGCGGGCCGCATCACGGCGCTCATCGTTGGTGCTCTGGCATTGAGTGCGGTGACGATAGCGTGGGGCACGCAGGCCGCGTCGCCGCAGGCGCACAGCCATAGCCACGGCACTGACCACTTCGAGGCGAAAGCTGCCGCGCCGGCGCTGCCCTCCAACACGCCGGGCTTTCCCGAGATCAAGGGCGGCGAGTTCCGCCTTGTGGATGGGCAAGGCCGTGTCCGCACCGCGAAGAATCCGGCCGGCCGCCCGCAGCTCCTGTTTTTCGGCTACGCCAACTGCCAGGCGATCTGCTCCGTGGCGCTGCCGCGGATGGCCCGCGCCGTCGAGGAACTGGACCGCCAGGGCGTGACCGTGACGCCGGTCCTGATCACCGTCGATCCCGCCCGCGACACTGTCGCAACGCTCGAGCCGGCACTGCGCAAACACCATGCCCGCTTCGTCGGCCTGACCGGCGCTGGCGATGCCCTGGAGGCCGCCTACCGCGCCTTCCAGGTCGATCGCAAGATCGTGTTCACCCACCCCGATTATGGCGATGTCTTTGCGCACGGCTCATATATCTATCTGCTCGCAGCAGACGGCCGGTTCCTGACATTGCTGCCGCCGGTCCTCGGCCCGGAGCGGATCGCGGAAGTGGTGAAGGGGTATCTGGACTAGGACCCGCGTGCGCCAGCCCTATTCGAGCCGCTCGATTGCCGTGCGAATGGCGTCAAGGTTCTCCGGGCCGGCCGGGCAGCCGGAAGCGCCGGCCGACAGCGTCTGGACCGGACGGCTGGCAAGCAGGCGTTTGAGCGGTTCGATGGCCCGGCGCTCGCCGCTGTTGGCGAGGTAGTCGACTGCGAGTGAACGGATTGGGTAAACGCCGTCGCAGGTCTGGACATCTGTTTTGGTCGAGAGCACTGCGATCATGCCGTCGACCGCCTCGGGTGTCCTGAAGCCGGCGAGGCATTGCACGGCCCATAAATCGCAATCGTGTCGTTCGAGAAGAAGACTTTGGATCGGCGCGAAGCCGCGCGGCGCGCAGTGGTCGGTGTCATGGATGAACCGGCAGTGGGCGCCGGCAAGTTGCCGTTCAAGCGCGGCTTCCGTGATCGCGCGGGGCCAGAACGTATAGACCGCATAGATAATCGCTGCGACGGCGAGGATACTGAGGATGGAGCGTCTGTGGAGCATCGCGGCTGTGCCTGGCATTGGTGTGGTCACCTCGCCAGCATATACGCGATCACCGGGTTTGAGCAGCCTCGACGCATGAGGCTTGCTTCTGTCGGGCAGGCGGTCGCGATCCGTCAGGCTTCGGCGCTGAAACCGCGCCCAACGCAGCCTTACCCCACCGCCTCGAATCCGTAGAGCCGCTCCGCGTTCGAGACCAGAATGTTGCGCCGCAGGGCGTCGTCAGGCGCCCAGGCGGCGAGTTGGTCGAAGAGCGCGCCGTCATTCGGCATCACGCCCTTGAAGGTCGGGTGCGGCCAGTCGGTGCCCCACACAACGCGCTCGTCGTTGGCCTCGATGAGGGCCTGCGCGAAGGGCGTGACGTCATGGTAGGGCGTCTGGGCCAGCGTCGTGATCCGGTAGGTGCCGGTCAGCTTCGCCCACGCCTTGCCATCGCGCAGGAGGGCGAGGAACGCCTGAAAACCGGGATGGTCGAGGCCACGATCCGTACGCATGTAGCCGAGATGGCCGAACGACACATCAACGGCCATGGCGTTCATGGTTGCGCGCAGATCGTCGAAATCGTCGACATGGACGAGCACTTCAAGATGCCAGCCGAGATCCTTGAGCCGCTCGGTGAAGTCCTGAACCGCGCGCATGCTCGCAAAGGGATTGCCGCCCTTGTCCGCCAGATTGACCCGCACGCCGCGCGCACCGCGCTCATGCAGCGCTTCAAGTTCCCGGTCCGTGACGTCGGCCTCGACGGCGACGATCGCGCGGTAGGCATCACCGACCCGGTCGAGCACGTCCATCATGCAGGAATTGTCGGTGCCATAGACGCTTGGTTGCGTGAGCACGGCCCGCTCGATGCCACCAAGCGCCTGGTGCAGCGCCCGGTAATCGTCGAGCGAGGCTTCCGGCGGCGTGTAGCCCCGCTTGGGCGAAAAGGGATAGCGCTCGGCCGGACCGAAGATGTGGGCATGACAGTCGATGGTCCCGCGCGGGACGGCGAAGGAAGGGGCAGTGGGCGCCGGGTCAGGACCTTGGCAGAGCGGATAAGGGTCGCTGGTCATGGGCGCCGGGGCCTCTTGGCGAGTCGAAGCGGGATGGGGTGAGGTTGCACCGGCTGAAAGGCGGCAGATACCCCCACAGGTAAACGATCTAAATATCCAGCCCCTCCGCCTCCGCGAACACGGCGCGCTCCTGAATGAACTTGAACCGCGCTTCGGGCTTCGAGCCCATCAGCGCATTGACGGCCTCGCCGATCATCGAGCGGTCGCCGTCGCCCATCTCAACACGCAGCATGGTGCGGTTCTCCGGGTCCATGGCGGTTTCCTTGAGCTGCTTGGCGTTCATTTCGCCGAGGCCCTTGAAGCGAGAGACTTCGATTTTCTGGTTGGCCTTGAAGAAATCGGTGGCGAGGATGGTCTCGCGTTCGCGGTCATCGCGGGCATAGATCGTCTTCGTGCCCTGGGTCAGCTTGAACAGCGGCGGCACGGCGAGATAGAGGTGACCCTTTTCGATCAGCTCCGGCATCTCCTGATAGAAGAAGGTAATCAGCAGCGAGGCGATGTGGGCGCCGTCGACGTCGGCATCCGTCATCACGATGACGCGCTCGTAGCGAAGATCATCCAGGCTGAAATGCTTGCCGATGCCGCACCCGAGCGACTGGATCAGGTCCGAGAGCATCTGGTTCTGGGACAGCTTCTGAGACGTCGCGTTGGCAACGTTCAGGATCTTGCCGCGCAGAGGCAGGACGGCCTGCGTCTTCGGGTTGCGGGCCTGCTTGGCCGAGCCGCCAGCCGAGTCACCCTCGACGATGAAGATCTCGGTGCCCTCCTTGGCATTGCTTGCACAGTCGACCAGCTTGCCGGGAAGCCGCAGCTTGCGCGTTGCCGTCTGGCGCGAGATGTCGCGTTCACGCCGCCGGCGCAGGCGCGTTTCCGCCTGCTCGATGGTCCATTCCAGCAGCTTGTTGGCCTGCTGCGGGGAGTTGACCAGCCAGTGGTCGAAGGCATCCCGGATCGTGCTCTCGACGATGCGGGCGGCTTCCTGGGTGGCGAGCTTGTCTTTGGTCTGGCCCTGGAATTCCGGCTCGCGGATGAAGACGGAGAGCATCGCAGCCGTCGTCGAGAAGACATCATCGCCCGTGATCTGGGCGGCCTTCTTGTTGCCGACCATCTCTCCGTAAGCCTTGAGGCCACGCGAGAGCGCGGAGCGCAGGCCGAGTTCGTGCGTGCCGCCGTCCGGCGTCGGGATCGTGTTGCAGTAGGAATGGACAAAGCCGTCGTGGCTTGCCGTCCACCCAAGCGCCCACTCGACCGAACCGTGGCCGCCTTCCTTTTCGACGCGACCCGAAAACAGATCCTTGGTCACCATCGTCTGACCCTGGACGGTGTCTTTCAGATAATCGGAAAGCCCGCCGGGGAAGTGGAATACGGCTTCGGTTGGCGTGTCGTCGGTGACAATCTCTGGCGCGCACGACCAGCGGATTTCAACGCCGCCGAACAGATAGGCCTTCGAGCGCGCCATCTGCATGAGGCGCTTCGGCTTGAAGCGCGCGGTTGGCCCGAAGATGGTGGCGTCCGGCTTGAACCGGACGGTGGTGCCGCGCCGGTTCTTGACCGCGCCGAGTTTTTCGAGCTTGCCCTGCGCATGCCCGCGCGAAAACGCCATCCGGTAGAGCTGCTGTCCGCGCGCGACCTCGACCTCGAGTTGTTCCGAAAGCGCATTGACGACGGAGACACCGACGCCGTGCAGGCCGCCCGAGGTGTTGTAGGCCTTGCCGTCGAATTTGCCGCCCGCGTGCAGCGTCGTCATGATGACTTCCAGCGCGGACTTGTTCTTGTATTTGGGGTGCGGGTCGACCGGGATGCCGCGGCCGTTGTCGGCAACCGCGAGCGAGCCGTCGCTGTCGAGGTGGACGGAGATCCAGTTGGCGTGGCCGGCAACCGCTTCGTCCATCGAGTTGTCGATGACTTCGGCGAAGAGGTGGTGCAGCGCCTTTTCATCCGTGCCGCCGATGTACATGCCGGGCCGCCGCCGGACGGGCTCGAGGCCCTCGAGCACCTCGATGTCGGCGGCCGTATAACTGTCGGCGGCATCGACTGTGGTGCGTCGGCTGGCTGCGGGCTTTGCTGTCATCTGGTCCTCGTTTGCGCCGAAGAAGTCGCTTTGTGGATTGGCCATGCCGCGCGCCTCCGGGTTGGAGCAGACGACGCGCAACGAGGGAATCAGCCAACCGAATCTGTTGTTTATGAGGTTGAAAGCGATTGGCACGCCTCGCCGCCCAATTCAAGCTGGCAAATTCGACCTGCCGGTGCGCTTTGGCGCTAAAGCCTTGTTCTCGGCAGTGATATTGTGATTGTGGCCGCTTTGCACTAATTCATAATCTCCAGTTGCCGGACGTTTCGAACGGCTTGACACTCAGCGCTCTCAGTAAATTTGGCGTTCCCATTGCGACGCCCTCATCGAGGAACCTTCCATGTCCAAGACCACGGCTCTCCAGCGCCTCGACAAGGCAAAACGTGCCCTGCGCGATCTCGGCCTCAAGACCGAGCCGGTTTCCGATGCGCCGATCGCCGGCCTCCTGGACCAGATCTATGACATCGACAAGGACAGCGTCGCGATCATCGCCAAGACGTTGTCCGAGGCGCAGGTTTTCAACGAGGTCGTGCGCAACGAGGTCTCCGCCATGGAGATCGGCACGCGCTACAACGATATCGTGACCGCCTTCAATTCGATCCGCGACGACGCCAAGCGCCTCGTCGACCAGCTCGAGGACGGCAAGATCAACACCTTCGAGCGCGTCTCCAACATCTGGATGAAGGTGCGCCGCGGCGACATCGCCGACCGCTTCGATGAAATTCGCTTCGCCTACCTCGAAGTGGCAAAGGATTCCAAGGATCAGATCGTCCGCGAAGGCCGTATCCTCGACGCCTATGCTGATTTCCGCGGCGCCTACAAGCAGGCTCAGGTGATGTCGCTCAAGGTTCTCGAGAAGGCCGAGAAGCAGTTGGCGGCGGCCAAGAAGGGGCTCGAACAAGCCTCCAAGAAGGTGGCGGACTTCAAGGGCAAGGAAGCCTCCAAGATCGCCGAACTGGAAATGGCCCGCGACGATGAGCTGCGCAAACTCCAGGACGAGGAAAAGCGCTACCAGATCGCCAAGGACTTGGCCGACAACCTGACGATTGGCTACAACACGTCGGAAGTGATCATGTCACGCCTGATGCAGACGACGAGCGCAAAAGAGCGCGTCTATGCCCAGTCAGTGGCCTTCTTCTCGACCAATGAGGCGGTGCTGACCGCGCTGAAGGCCTCGTTCACGGGCATGTTCGGCCTGCATGAATCGACCAAGACCCTCGAGGCGATGAAGGAAGGGATTTCCGATAGCCTTGAGACGCTTTCCGAGGTCGGCGATGCCGTCCAGGAAGAGGCGATCAAGGCCGGTTACGGGCCGACTGTGAAGGCTGAATCGGTCAAGAAGCTGGTCGACAGCGTCGTCAACTTCCAGATCCGCTCGCGCGAGATCATCGAGGAAATGCGCGTGCTCGCAACCCGCAACTCCCAGGAGATCCAGGAAGCGGTCGAGGACGGCAAGCGCCGCCTCGCCCGCCTTGCAGCCGACGGCAACGCGCTGATCATCTAGAACGCGCTGATCATCTATGGTGGCATCGGGCCCGCCAACCAGGCGGGCCCCGGGTAGGAAGGCTGAATGGCCGCGGATATCCACAAGCCCGGTGGCGGCGGCGACACGACGACGGTCGCGCCTGAGCCAGGTAACGCGAAAACGCCCCTCGACGACGTCATGATTGCCATGGACGTCGTCGACACGCTGCGCCACGACCAGCTCATCGTCGAGCGCGAGCTCAACGAGGAAGAGCGCAAGGCGAAGTTGATCGAGCGCCTGCGTGAGATCTATCGGGGCCAGGGCATCGAGGTGCCCGACGAGATCCTCGAAGAGGGCGTGAAGGCGCTCGCCGAGGATCGCTTCGTCTACAAGGCGCCCCCCGACACGATCGAGACCAGGCTTGCCCGCCTCTATGTGTCGCGGGGCGGCTGGGGGCGTTTCGCTCTCGGCGCGCTGGGCGGCATTCTGGTCATCTGGATCGGCTGGTACGGCCTCTACGAACTGCCCCGCCAGCGCCTCGCCGATAGCCAACGCATCGAGCTGCAAGAGACGCTGCCGGCAACCTTCAAGCAGCTCGAGGAGCAGATCGCGGCTGAGACGGCCGGCGCCGCGGCGCCGGCGACAGCGGCAACCGTGCGCCGGGGGCTTGCCGCCGCCCGCACCGGCAACCTCGCCGAAGCCCGAGCCGCACGCAAAGACCTCGAAGACCAGCTCGCAGCCCTCAAAGCCGAATATGAAGTGCGCATCATCTCGCGCAAGGGCGAGCTGAGCGGGCTCTGGCGCATCCCGAAACTCAATCCCAACGCGCGCAACTACTATCTCGTCGTGGAAGCGATCGGCGCGGACGGCAAGGTATTACCCCGCACGGTCCTGAGTGAAGAAACCGGCAAGCGCGAGACCGTGAAGAAATGGGCGGTGCGTGTGCCGCGAGACGTCCTCGAGCGGGTCCGTGCCGACAAGCAGGCGGACGGCATCATCGATGCCCCCGTCGTCGCCGTAAAGAGGCGCGGCCAGGTCGAGCCGGATTGGCGTATCCCCTTGAGCGGTGGTGAGATCACGCAATGGTGACGCACTTGGGCGATAATGAGCGCATCGGCAAAGGCCGGATGAGCGGGCGCGAGACGCTGGCGGCGATCGAGCAGGCAATCCAGGACCTGCGCGCCAAGGAAACCGACCTTCAAGGCGTCCTTGAGAAGCTGACCAGCGCTCGGGCCGGCATTGTTGAAGAGCGCCTCAAGGTCTATCGCGAACTCGCCGAGGTGCGTGCGCGCAACGCCGTCGCCGACGGCGTCATCGACGAGGCCGACCGCCTGTCATTCCGCGTTGCCAATCTGTTGAGCGCGCGCCAGCGCACCATCGACGATCTCAAGCAGCGCCACGCCGAAGCCGATCGCAATCGAGCCCGGTTGGTCACCGAGCGTGAAGGCCTCCTCGACCGGATCGACAAGCTCGAGAAGCGCCTTGATCAGTTGGCGCTCCAGGCGCGCGAGGCGCTCTCGTCCGATGCCGGCTATCGCGCCGACATCGAAGCGCTGGAGGGCGCCCGTGGTGTTCACGCCAAGGCTGCCGAGAAGGCGCGCCGCGCCCACGAAGACCGCCAGACCAAGGGGCGGGCCTACGAGAGCGATCCGCTCTTCATGTATTTGTGGCGGCGCAAATACGCCGACCGCGACTATCAAGCGGGCGGCATCGTCAAGATGCTCGATGGCTGGGTCGCACGCCTCGTCAAATATCATGAGGCTCGCGCGAATTACGCCGTCCTGAATGAGATCCCCGTCCGCCTTGACGCCCACGTCGGCCGCCTCGCGGACGACCTGGCACAAAAGCGCCGCGCGGTGGAGACCCGCGAGACGGCCAAGATCCGCGAGTTGGCGCACGCCGACATTGCAAGCGAACTGCGCACGGCCCGCGAGGCAGAAGAGACCAAGGCGAAGGCGATTGAACACGCCTCCGCCGAGCTCAGCGACGTCGGTGAGCAGATCAACAAGTACGCCGAAGGCCTTGATCCGGCGTTCTCGAAGGCGGTTGAGTTTTCCGCCGAGTTTCTCAGCCAGGAAGATACCAACCGCCTGATCGCTGTCGCCCGCCAAACCCCTGCCCCGACCGATGATGACCTGGCGAACCGGATCGCCGGCTTCGACCGCCGCGTGGCCGACATCTCAGCCGAGCGCGACCGCAAGACCCAGGAACTCGAGAAACTGTTCGAGAAGCGCGATGAACTACTGCGCATCGCGGCCGATTTTCGCCGCGCCCATTACGACGATGCAGCCTCCGAATTCCGCGGCCGCGACATCGCCGGCGTAATCCTGACAGAGTTGCTGCGCGGCGCAATCTCGGGCGCGGAATATTGGGCG
The DNA here is from genome assembly GCA_963696075.1 of uncultured Alphaproteobacteria bacterium. GTDB lineage: Bacteria > Pseudomonadota > Alphaproteobacteria > Rhizobiales > Hyphomicrobiaceae > CAJQQK01. Next base: position 245,124 of record CAVOJD010000029.1, read on the forward strand.
CGCACCCGCCGCCGCCAGCGCTGGCGCTCACGCCCCGCCGACCCCTACCGGCGCAGCCAGAACTTTCCCCCGTTCGACTTCGACTTCGATGACATGTTCGACCTCGACGACATGTTCGACTTCGACGACGACGACTTTCGCTCGGGCGGCGGTTTCTGACGAGCAGCGGGCTGTCAGACCGTCGCCTGAGGCATGCCCCCGATGGGACGAGGCAGGACGGGCTGACCACGATCCTCAACCGTATCACGCAGGTCGGCGATGGTCCGGCAGCCAAGCTGGCTCATGTTGTTCTTGAGATCATTGCTGAGCATCTGCGCAACAAGATCGCCGCCGCGGGCCCCGAGCGCTGCAACCCCGTACATGAACGCGCGTCCGCAAAGCACGAAGTCCGCGCCAAGCGCGAGCGCACGGGCAATGTCGAGCCCTGTCCGGATGCCGCTGTCGAAAATGATGGGTGCCTTCCCATCGACGATTTCGGCGACGCGCGGCAATACCTCGATCGCAGCCGGGGTGCCGTCGCATTGGCGCGCACCATGATTTGAAACACCGATGCCATCGGCGCCGAATGAGAGTGCATCGCGCGTATCGGCAGCACTCATGATCCCCTTGATGACGATCGGCCCGTCCCATTCCTTGCGCACCGCGTCGAGATAGTCCCAGTCCAGCGTGCCGCCGAGTCCCCGCCCGATGAAGGCGGTCATGTTCTGCAGGTCCTTGCCATCAACGTATTTTTCGATACCGCGGAAACGCGGCGTTCCCGCATGCAGCGTCGAAAGGCTCCACCACGGCCGGATGGCGCAGCGCCAGATCATCAGCGGTGTCATTTTCGGCGGCACCGTGACACCGGCGCGCCTCTGGCGCTCGCGTGTGCTGCCCGTCGGCACGTCGGCGGTCACCAGCAAGGTCGTGAAGCCGGCCGCCTTCGCCCGCGCGAGCAGGTCGCGACGGATGCCGGGATCACGCGGCGGATAGAGCTGGAACCAGCCCATACCCTTGGCCAGCGGCCCGATCGTCTCCGGCGCCTGGGTTGCAACCGTCGAGAGGCTGTAGGGGATACGGAAGCTTGCCGCCGTTTGAGCGAGGATGTTTTCGGCTTCCGGCCACATCAGCCCCGTCAGACCGACCGGTGCGACGCCGAAAGGCGCGTCATAAGTCTCCCCAAAGAGGGTCGTCTTGGTCTCCGGCTCGAAAAGGCCGCGCATGAAGCGTGGCGTAAGGGTCACGCGCCGCATCTGATCGGTGTTGCGCGCCGCGCCATCGTCACGCCCGGTGCCGCTGTCGAGATACTCCCATGAAAAATGGGGAATCCGGTGCCGCGCACGCCGCCTCAGGTCTTCAACAGAGGGGTATTTGTCGATCAGCTGGCTCATGCAGGGGCAACCTCGTTTTTTGTAGGATTGGCATTGGCGCACCCCTGACCGACACCACATAAACAGTGGTAGGCAGCAGCCGGATCTCGTGTCTAATGAGCGCGGCGCGATGATCTGTTCGCCAGCGGCGTGCGTCAACCCAGCGACGGATTGAGTTACACCCAACCGTTAACCTATTTGTCGTGTTCGTTAGAAGACTGTTTCAGGCGCCCGATCCTGACTAAGATGCCAGTCCCGGGCGAGCGGAGTTTTGTTCACTATGTCGTCATCGGTGTCGATGCGCACCCAAACCTTGATCGCAGTGCTGGTTGTCGGATTAGGCATTGGGCTGTGGTTGGCTCGTGAACCTGTTTCAGCGGCCGTCATTAAGCTCTTCGGCAACAAGGCCGGCGAAACACGTGCCGGACGCGGCGACCGTGGCGGCGCCGTGCCGGTCGTCGTCGGCGAGGTCGGGCAGGCACGTGATGATCTGCTGTTTGCGGGTGTCGGCACGGCCCGCGCCCTGGCGCATGTGACGCTTTTCCCGGCCGTCTCCGGTGAACTTCGCGAAGTACTCTTGAAGCCGGGCGACAGGGTCGAAAAGGGCGCCCCCGTCTTCAAACTCGATGATCGTCAGGCCCGCCTCTCGGTCGCCCTCTCCCGCTCCAGGCTTGAAGGTGCGAAGCGATTGCTGGAGCGCGCTGAACGCCTCGAGGAGCGCAATGTGCAATCGATGGCCCCGGTTCTCGACGCAAGGACCGCCGTTGAGCAGGCCGAGGTGGAATTGCGCCGCGCTGAGGCCACCCTGCAGGACCACACCATCGAAGCCCCGTTTGATGGCATCGTCGGCATTCCGCGCGTCGAAGTCGGTGACCGCGTCTCCCCAACGACGGCCCTTGTGAACATCGACAACCGTTCCAAGCTCGTCGTCGAGTTTGATGTCCCGGAAGTGTTCGTGCCGCGCCTGTCGATCGGGCGCGCGCTGGAAGTCCGCACGCCGGGCTTCAAGCGCCGTGTCTTCGCCGGCCAGATCAGCGGCATCGACAGCCGCGTGGACCCGCAGCGGCGCACGATCGTGGTGCGCGCTGAAGTCGACAATGGCGAAGACCTCCTCCGTCCCGGCATGTCGTTTTCGATCGACCTGGTCCTCGAAGGCAAACCGTATCCGAAGATCCCCGACCTTGCCCTCCAGTTCGCGACTGACGGCAACTACATCTGGCGCCTGAAGGATGGTGCCGCCGAGCGCGTCTCCGTCGAAATCGTCAAGCGCGTCAGCGATGATGTCCTGGTCTCGGGCGATTTGAAACAGGGCGATTTGATTGTGCTGGAAGGCGTCCAGCGCCTGCGCCCGGGCCGCAAGGTGCGCCGGGTTGATCCGGGCAATCCCGGAACGGACAAATCACGCAGCAACAAGAACGCGTCGGCCAAGCCGGCGGCTGAACGGCGGTAGCGCAGATGGCAAGATTCAGCGCCAACGATCTGCCCGGCATTTCGGTTCGCCGCCCCTATCTGGCAGCCGTCCTGAACCTTCTGATCATAGTCGCAGGCATCAGCGCAATTCTGGGCGCCGAAGTGCGCGAGTTGCCCGACATTGACCGTCCCGTTGTTTCCGTGCGCGCGAATTATCCGGGCGGCACGCCGGAATCGGTCGACGCGGAACTGACGAGCCTGGTCGAGGGCGCCGTTGCCCGCGTCAACGGCATTCAACAGATCCGCTCCTCGAGCGAGGAAGACAACTTCCGCATCCACATCGAGTTCTCGCCGGACACCGACCTCATATCTGCCGCCAACGATGTGCGTGAGGCAGTGAGCCGTGTGGCCCGCGACCTGCCAGCGGGCGTCGAGCAGCTGACTGTGATCAAGGCTGACGCCGACGCCTCGCCGATCATGGAGCTCGCCGTCTCCTCCGAAAATTATCCGATCGAACAACTGAGCCGGATTATCGACGATCAGGTCATCTCCCGCCTGATCGCCGTCAACGGCGTTGCCGATGTGACGACCTTCGGGGACCGCAAACAGGTCTTGCGCGTTCTCCTCGATCCCTTGCGCATGGCCGGCTACGGCCTGAGTGTCGCTGATGTCGCGCGCACCTTGCGCCTCGCCGACCAGGACGTTCCCGCAGGGAGCTTCAAGAGCGATGAGCAGGCGGTCATGGTCCGCGCCGACGCCTCCGCCAGAACGCCCGAGGAAATCGGCAAGCTGCTGATCACCGGGACAGTGCGCATCTCGGACGTGGCGGATATTTTCTTTGCTCCCGCCGCCGAAGTGAACCGCGTGCGCCTCAACGGGCGCAACGTCGTCAAGCTCAACGTCATCCGCCAGGCGAAATCCAATACCGTCGAGATTGCGACGGCGGTCAAGCAGGCCGTGGACGAGATCAATCGCTCCATCGAGGGCATTCAGGTCCGCGTCATCAGCGACGATTCACTTTTCGTCGAAGGCGCGATCCGCGAGGTGCTCGTCTCGCTGGGCCTTGCCGTTTTGATCGTTGTCGCAGTGATCGCGATCTTCATTGGCCAACTGCGCTCTGCGCTCATTCCAGCGGTTGCAATCCCGGTCGCATTGATTGGGACGGTCGCGGCGATCTGGGTGCTGGGCTTTTCCGTCAATCTCGTGACGTTGCTGGCGCTGGTGCTCGCGGCGGGACTTGTGGTCGACAACTCGATCGTGGTGCTCGAAAACATCCAGCGTCTGCGTGGCGAGGGCCTCCAGCCCCGCGCGGCCGCCGTCATCGGCACGCAGCAGGTCTTCTTTGCCGTCGTTGCGACGACGGCGACGCTGATCTGCGTCTTCTTGCCGATTTCCTTCCTGCCCTCCACCGCAGGCCGCCTCTTCCGAGAGTTCGGCTTTGTGCTCGCGGTGACGGTCATGATCTCATCGTTTGTCGCGTTGACGTTGGTGCCGATGCTTGCCTCCCGCCTGGCGGTTGGTGAAACGAAGCGCGGCATCCTTGGCCGCCTGCTCGACCACCTCGGCAGCGTGCTGCAACGGGCCTACGTCTGGGTGCTCGACCGCGTTCTCGCGGTGCCCCTGGTCGTGATCGCGCTGAGCTCCCTGGTGTTTGTCGGGGCGGCGGTGACCTATCCCAACCTTGGCGAAGAGCTGTTGCCAACCGAGGACCGCGGTCAGTTGACGGTTTGGCTGGTCGGCCCGGACGGCGTCGGGCTCCAGTACACCGACCGCCAGGTCGAGCGCGCCGAAGACGTTCTGAAACCGTTGCTGGCAGACGGCACCGTCACGGAGCTTTTCTCAGTATCCGGCCGCTACGATACCAACCGCGGTTATATCCTTGCGCCCCTGAAGCCATGGGATGAACGAACGGTCACGCAGCAGGAATTACAAGCCAGCCTGACCAACGCCATGGACCAGATCCCGGGCGCGCGGGCGCGTTTCCACGGCGGCAACAGCCTGGGCTTGCGCGGCGCCGGTCGCGGCATCCGGTTTGCGGTCACCGGCTCCAACTACATGGACCTTGCCGACGAGGCCAACCGCCTTGTCGAGCACCTCGAGAAGGAGGCGCCTGAGCTGCGCAACTTCCGCGTCGAGTTCCGCGCCACCCAGCCGCAGCTCGCCGTCGTCATCGATCGCCGCCGCGCGTCCGATCTGGGCGTCTCGGTCGAAGAGCTGTCGGGAACGCTCCGGGCGCTCGTTGATCGCGCCGAGGTCGGCGAACTCACGATTGACGATCGCACCGTGAAGATCATGCTCGAGGCCAACCAGGGTGCGATCACGTCGCCTGAAAGCCTGCGCAACATCTACCTCAAGGGCACCGGCGATCAGATGGTCTCGCTTGCGCAGTTGATCTCGTTCTCGGAAAGCGGCGTCCCCTCCGAACTGGACCGTCACGGCCAGCGCCGCGCCGTTGAGATATTCGCCGACCAGGCCGAAGGCTATACCCTGCGCGATGGCGTGAACGCCATCGAGCGCCACGGCCGTCCGTTCCTGAAGCCCGAGACCGGCCTGATCTTCCTCGGCGAAGCAGCCTCCCTCAACGAAACCTCCTCCGATCTCAAGATCACGTTCATCGTTGCAGCCGTCATCGTCTTCATGGTGCTGGTCGCCCAGTTCGAAAGCATGATGAGCGCGACCGTGGTTCTGCTGACCGTGCCGTTTGGGATCTGCGCGGCCATTTTCGCCCTGGCGATGACCGGCACCACGATCAATATCTACTCCCAGATCGGCGTCCTGATGTTGATCGGCATTATGGCCAAGAACGCCATTCTGATGGTCGAGTTTGCCGACCAGCTTCGCGAGGAGGGGCAATCGGTATTTGATGCAACTCGGAACGCGGCGATCATTCGCGTTCGCCCGATCGTCATGACGATGGTGTCGACGGTGCTGGCCGGTCTGCCGCTGATCTTCGGTTCCGGTCCGGGCTCCGAGGCCCGCGCTTCGATTGGCTGGGTGGTTTTCGGCGGTCTTGGGCTGGCAGCAGCCTTCACGCTGTTCCTGACGCCGGCCTTCTACGTCCTTCTCGCCCGCCTTGTTCGCCCTCGCAATGACGTCCAGTTGCGCCTCGAAAACGAGCTGCAGGCAGCCGAGCGTGTGTTGGCGCCGAGGCCGGAACGTCCGGCCCTGACCGCGGGCGAGTAGGATCAGCGAAAGAGAAGCGCCGCAACGTACCTCCGCCTAGCGGCCAGCCGGGCAGGCGACATTGTCGATCAGGCGGGTTTTGCCCAGCCAGGCGGCAGCCAGCACGCGGGCCGGGCGCACGAGGGGTTGGGTGATGGGCTCCAGCGTCGCGCTATCGCGGACGGCGACGTAGTCAATCTCGCGGAAGCCGGCCTTTTCAAGTGCCGCGCCGGCCCGCGCGCAAGCCTCGTCGGCAGGTCCGCCACCGGCGACTGTCGCGGCCGTCTCGGTGATGATCTGATGAAGCTGGCAGGCGATCTGGCGCTCATCGTCCGAGAGGTAGGCGTTGCGCGAACTCATCGCCAGCCCATCCGCCTCGCGAATGGTGGGGCAACCGACGATCTCAAGGGGCAGGTCGAGGTCGCGCACCATTTGACGGACCACGGCCAGTTGCTGGAAGTCTTTCTCGCCGAACAGCGCGATGTCGGGAAGTGTTTGCGTGAAGAGCTTGCAGCACACGGTCGCGACGCCGCGAAAGAAGTGGGGCCTGAAGTCGGTCTCCAGCCCCGCTGCCGCGCCCGCCGGCTGAACGTGGGTCGCAAAGCCGGGGCGATACATTTCATCCGGCGTCGGCGCCCAGATCAGATGTCCGCCGGCGCTCTCGAATTTCGCCACATCGTCCTCGAACGTGCGCGGATATTTGCTGAAATCCTCGTTCGGCGCGAATTGCTGTGGATTGACGAAAATCGACATGACGGCGCGCGACGTCCGCTTCAAGCCCTCCCGAACCAGCGAGAGGTGGCCTTCGTGCAGCGCGCCCATCGTCGGCACCAGCGACATCTTTTCGCCTGCGCGCCGCCATTCAGCGGTCTTCTCGCGCAACTCACGTACCGTGCTGACGATCTCCACCTTTGTCATGGGCCTTTTCGTTGTCCGTCTGCCAGAGGATCGCGCGCACTTTGCACATGTCGCCCGCCTCGACCATATCTAAAAAGTGCGAACTCAGTTAGCATTCTGCGCAACGCAGGAACGCGGCCGCTGCCGTGCCAACCGGGACGCAATCGATGAATAAGGTTGTAACCAATCTCGCAACAAAGCGACAGGCCGAGAACCTCAACGACCGGCCGCGTGACGAAATTGCAGGCTACCACCTGATGGACGAGGGCCGCCTGGTCGGGGGCCTCGCCGAACGCGCGATTTTCACGGACGCCGAGCGCCGCCGTATCGCCGACCTCGCGCGCCGGTTTGTCGAGACTGCGCGAAAAGACCCGGACACCCACGGCGGACTTGATGCCTTCCTCGGTGAATATGGCCTGACGAGCGAAGAGGGCGTCATTTTGATGTGCCTCGCCGAGGCGTTGCTGCGCGTGCCCGATGCCGAAACGGCAGACCAGTTGATTGCCGAAAAGATCGGCAGCGGCAGGTGGGACACGCACCTGGGTCACTCGCCGTCGCTGTTTGTCAACGCGTCGACCTGGGGCCTGATGCTGACCGGCCGGATCGTGCGCGTCGCGGACGAACCCGGCAAGGCGACGTTGTCATCGATTTTCAACGGCCTCGTGCGCCGCTCGGGCGAGCCCGTGATCCGCCAGGCGCTGCGCCAGGCAATGCGCATGATGGGCGACCAGTTCGTCCTTGGAACCGATATCCGCAAGGCGCTGAAACGCGCCGCCCAGTTCGAGGCGAAAGGCTATCGTTTCTCCTACGACATGCTCGGCGAGGCAGCACAAACCAAAGCCGATGCGGAACGTTATTTCGAGCGTTATCACGATGCGCTGACCGCCGTCGGCCGCTACGCCGGTCCGCCAAAAGGCCAGAGCATCGAAGCCTTGATGCGCCGGCCGGGCCTGTCGGTGAAGCTCTCGGCCATCCACCCGCGCTATGAGCCCGCCAAGGCGCGGGAACTCCACGCAGAGCTTCTCCCCCGGTTGGTCGACCTCGCCCGCCTCGCCCGCGAACAGGGCCTGGGCCTTACCATCGATGCCGAAGAACAATCCCGCCTCGATCTGTCGCTCGGGCTCTTCGAGAAGCTTATCGAGGATCCCGCGATTGCCGGCTGGCCGGGCCTGGGTCTCGCCGTTCAGGCTTATGGACGGCGCGCGCTTCCAACGCTGCGCTGGCTACGCCGACTTGCCGAGCGCAACCAGCGCCGCATCCCAGTTCGCCTCGTGAAGGGCGCCTATTGGGACAGTGAAATCAAGTGGGCCCAGCAGCAGGGCCTGGACGACTATCCCGTGTTTACGCGCAAGGTCTATACGGACGTGTCGTATCTCGCCTGCATGCGCCTGATGCTGGCCGATCGCGAGGCCTTCTATCCGCAGTTTGCAACCCATAACGCCCACACGATCGCGACCGCGCTTGTCTCTGGTGCGAATGCCGATTTTGAATTCCAGCGTCTCCACGGCATGGGCGAGGAAATCTACGACGACATCGTCGAGGGGGAGGAATTTGCGCCGACCTGCCGCATCTACGCCCCCGTCGGCGGGCATGAGGATCTGCTTGCCTATCTCGTCCGCCGTCTCCTCGAGAACGGCGCGAACTCTTCATTCGTCAACCGTCTCGCCGACGAGGACCTGCCCGTCGCCGAGGTGATCCGCGATCCCGTCGACGTGGTCACGCGCGAAGAAGAAACCGGCCCGCGTGCCTCATCGATCCCGCGTCCGCCCTTCATCTTCGGCCCAGGCCGCCGCAACAGCGAGGGCCTGGCCCTTGAAGAGCAGCACGTCCGCGAAGCCCTTCTCGAGCGCATGGGCAAGACACTGCGCGAGACGTTCGAGGTCACGCCGCTGGTTGGCGGCAAATCGCACGCAAACGTCGCCGCAGCGCGTGAACTGCTCTCCCCCCACGACCGCCGCCGCAGTTTGGGCACGGTGCGCGAGGCAACCCCCGCAGTTGCCGAAGCGGCGGTCGGCCAGGCAGCGGCAGCCTACCGGCGCTGGAACGCGCTCGGCGGTGAGAAGCGCGCCCAGATCCTCGAGAAGACGGCCGACCTCTATGAGCGTGACCGCGCCAAGCTGATGGCGGTCATGGTCCGCGAAGCCGGCAAGACGCTTGAGAATGCGCTGGGGGATGTGCGCGAAGCCGTCGACTTCCTGCGCTATTATGCAAACGAGGCCCGACGCGTGGCCTCGGCCCCGATCGAACTGCCCGGCCCGACCGGCGAGAAGAATGAAATGATGCTGGCGGGACGCGGCCCGATCGCCTGCATCAGTCCGTGGAATTTCCCACTCGCGATCTTCACCGGCCAGGTTTCAGCGGCCCTCGGCGCCGGCAATCCCGTTCTCGCCAAGCCGGCCGAACAGACCCCGCTGACCGCCTACCTTGCCACCCGCCTCTTTCATGAGGCAGGCGTGCCTGCAGATGTGCTCCACCTGCTGCCCGGCGGCGGCGATGTCGGTGCCGCCCTGGTCGACGACGAACGTGTGCGCGGCGTCGCCTTTACAGGCTCGAACGAGACGGCGAGCCGCATCCAGCACGCCCTCGCGCGGCGGCTGCGCGGCATCGTCCCGTTTATCGCGGAGACCGGTGGCATCAACACGATGATCGTGGATTCGACGGCGCTGCCTGAGCAGGTCACGCGCGACGTGCTGCGATCCGCCTTCAATTCAGCAGGCCAGCGCTGCTCTGCCGCCCGCGTCCTGCTGGTGCAGGATGATGTCGCCGACACGATGATCAAGATGATCACGGGCGCCGCGGCGTGTCTCGAGATTGGCGACCCGATCGACTATGCAACCGATGTCGGCCCCGTGATCGACCAGGACGCCCTTGAACGCCTTGAAGCGCATAAGGCGCGCATGATGCGCGAGGCGAAGGCAACGCTGTTTGATGCGCCGATTCCGCCCGAGTGTCGCCATGGCACATACGTCTCGCCGGCGATTTACGAACTCGACAACCTCGGACAACTGAAGGAAGAGGTGTTCGGTCCGATCCTGCATGTCGTGCGCTGGCGCCAGGCGGACCTCGCCAAGGTCTGCGAGGCGATCAATGAGAGCGGGTTCGGCCTGACGCTCGGCATTCACAGCCGGATCGATGCCACGGCCCGCTTCATTGCGGCCCGCGTCAACGTCGGCAACATCTACGTCAACCGCGACCAGATCGGCGCAGTCGTCGGCGCACAGCCCTTCGGCGGCGAAGGCCTGTCGGGAACGGGGCCGAAAGCCGGCGGCCCGAACTACATGACGCGGTTCATGACCGAGCGGGTCATCACGCGCGACATCACGGCAACCGGCGGCAACGTCCAGTTGCTCGGCTTGAGTGACGAAGTGATCGAGCCGATCCGAGATCTGGAAGGCGGTTGAGGACGTAATGGATGCGTCACGGGGCGGGCTTGCTTGCCGGCGGCCTGCCAACATGCCGTGACAGCGCCACATCGCCGTTGATATCCTGACGTCCGGCGCTGGGCGCACAGCCAGATTGATGAGTTTGCGAGTGTAGGGATGCACGCCGTTGTCGTCAGAACATGAAGCCGTGATCCAGGTGCTCTCATCGATCGACGAGATCGATGCGGCCCAGTGGGACCGCAATGCGAACCCGGATCCTGCGAGATACAACCCATTTCTCTCCCACGCGTTTCTGAAAGCGCTGGAAGAGGCTGGCTGCGTGCGCGCGGAAACCGGGTGGCAGCCGCAGCATCTCCTTCTCACCTCGCCGGATGGCGAGGTCGGGCGGCTGCATGCCGCTCTATGCAAAATCGCACAGCAAGGGTGAGTACGTCTTCGACTATGGCTGGGCCGATGCCTATGAGAATGCGGGCGGCTCGTATTATCCAAAGCTCCTCGGTGCGGTGCCCTTCACGCCCGTCCCCGGCCCCCGCCTGCTGGTCCACGAGGGCCCTGACCGATTGGAACGCATGGGGCTGTTGGCAACCGGCGCCGTCGAACTGGTGCGCCGTCACGGATGCTCGTCCCTGCACGTCAATTTCCTGAGCGAAGAGGAATGGGGTGCGCTCGGCCGCCTTGGGTTCCTCCAGCGAATGGACCAGCAATTCCATTGGCAAAACGATGGCTACCAGACGTTCGATGATTTCCTGGCTTCCCTTGCCTCGCGCAAGCGCAAGACGATCCGCAAGGAACGCCGCGAGGCCGTTGCCGAGGGCCTCAAGATCGAACGCGTGACGGGGGCCGATATTCAAGAGCATCATTGGGACGCAATGTATGCGTTCTACATGGACACCGGCAGCCGCAAGTGGGGGCGTCCCTATCTCAATCGGACGTTCTTTTCACGCCTCGGCGAGACCATGCCCGACGATGTACTTCTGATCCTCGTGCGCAACGGCGATGAGTATATCGCTGGCGCACTGAACATCATTGGTGGTGATTGTCTCTATGGTCGCTATTGGGGCTGCACCGAGCACCATCCCTGCCTGCACTTCGAGGTCTGCTATTATCAGGCGATCGACTTTGCGATCGAGAAGGGTCTGGAGCGCGTCGAAGCCGGCGCCCAGGGCGAGCATAAACTCGCGCGCGGCTACATGCCGACGCCGACTTATTCAGCGCACTGGATACCTAATCCTTCGTTCCGGCGCGCCGTCGGGAACTACCTCGAAGATGAGCGCAAATATATCGAGCGGGCCCGCCAGCACCTCGCCCGCTTTGCGCCTTACCGCCGTGACAAGCAGCCGCTCGGTGACAACGCGCCGATCGACGAAGACAATGATTGATCGCCGCGCGTCGGCCTAATGCAACACGACAACCGCCGGCGCGTTCTGGATGAGAACGGCAATCAGGACGGCGATGCCGGCGAGCCCGAGCACGGAGCCGACCATCAGCACGCGGCGCTGCATCGCGCGGGCGGCAAGATGACCACCGACAAGGCCGTCCAGCACATCATCCGCCTGGCGGGCGCGAAGCAGATCGGTTCTCAGACGTGGATCGGGTCGCATCGCGCGGTCCTGGAACGAGGGGCAGCCCCATGAGCCGCGTTCCCGCCGCAAATTTCAAGAACGCCCGTCCAATGCCGTAACGAACGGCTTTCCAGTTGGCTGATTTCGAGACATGCAGCGTCCCCGAGGCATGTCCCGGCGACAGCGATTGCACCAAGGTCGGACCCGTCCTAGAGGCGCAAGTCGAACGACAGCGGTTCGTCGGCAACCGGCGGGCGTTGCCTGCGCAGCAGAGCTTCAAGGTTGGGCCGCATATAATCGTGCGGCGAGACGGCTGGCTGAGGCCGGTCGAATGTCTTCCAGTTGGCATGGCTCGCCTTGAGCACGGTGCGGTCCTGGCGGATGATCATGCGGAACATCGGAATGAAAACCGCCGCCTTGAGGTAGGCGAGACCGGCCTTCATGGGTGTCGTCAGGACAATGAAACCGCGCGTGAGGCTCTCGTGTGCGGGGCTGAAATAGACCGTCGTGACGAGGTTGAGGCGATGGTCCTGCCAGTAGACCGCCTCGACGATGCCGGGATGCAGAATATTGGTGAGGGAACCCGTCCGGTTGCGCTCGCCCGTCAGCTTGCTGACCAGGCCGTCCTGCGCCGTCTCGCCATCGAAAGCCAGTTCGAGCTTGTCGCCGTTTGCCGTGACGGAGACGGCAACTTTCCGCCGCTTATCACCCATGCCCCGCATCAGCGTGTTGTGGGTAAAGGCAGTGTGGGTCGGATCGAGCACGTTCTCCATGACGTCAATCAGGCGCGTCTCGGCCTCGGTCGGAATGATCTTGGAAAGCGTGCGCCCCTCGCCCTCCCAATAGGGCGTGTAGATGCTGGCATCGCCATCGCCTCGCTTGACGAAGACCAGGCCGTGGCGTTCCTCCACGGGAAGTTTCGCAACGAAGCGTTGCGGCACCGCACCGTCGTGGAAGGGGATCGCGGTGCAGCGGCCCTGCGAATTGAAGCGCCAGCCATGATAGGGGCATTCGATCTCGCCATCGACGACCCGCCCATCAGACAGCGGCGCGTGCCGGTGGGGGCATCGGTCATGGAGCGCGACGGCGGCCTTCGTGCTGTCGCGGAAGAGGACCAGCGGCACGCCACACAAGAACCGCCTGAGGGGTTTGCGCCCAAGTTCCCGGCTTGTCGCCACGGGAAACCAGCCGTCGGGATAAAAAGGCTCAGTGCCGCTCATGACGTTGCAACCCTCTTTGTGTTGGGAAAGGAGGTCTCGCCCCGCGCCGCCACCCCGCCCGCCGGCGCAACGACAACATCGACCACGATGCCATAGCCGCCAAGAAGCCGTTCTTCGCGGATCATCACACCGTCCACGCCATCCAGTCGCTCGACGAGATCGGGACGCGGGAAGACGTGAAAATAGGTGAGGTTCTTGTAAAGCCGCCACCGCGCGAGGTTTGGCCAGGCCTGGCAGGGGCCGAAGTCCGCAATCAGGATGCGCCCGCCATTCGCGGCAAGCAGATCGCATGTCGCTTCCAGGACCTCCCACCAATCGGGGATCATCGACAGGCTGAAGGAAAAGAGGACGGTGTCGAAAGGCTCGCCACGTCCGGTCGATGTCGTCGAAGCGACAAAGTCAGCCAGTTCGCCTTCGAAGATCTCGATGCGATCGGAGAGGCCATGCCGGGCCACTTGCTCGCGCGCATAACGGCACATCTCGCTGGAGATATCGATCCCGGTGAAGTGTGCCTCCGGCATCGCGCGGGCAAGAAGAATGAGATTGCGCGCCGTGCCACATCCGACTTCGAGGATGCGCTTGCCGCCGCTGCTGATGGCGTGCTGGCGCAGCCGCCGCCGTCCCGCCAGAAAGAACGGCCGGGTGGCGTCGTAGACGTGCTTCATATGCCGGTAGACCCGGTCCATCGTCTTTTGATGCGCATGATCCATTGTGCCACGTCTCCTGTTACGCCGTTGCCGCGGCAAGTGGTTTGTCCTGTCGACCGGCGGTCTCCCCGATCGATTGGCCGTCCCACGCGATACCCGCCGTCGAAGCCTCGATGAGCGTCATGCCCCGGCCGCGCGCAATCCCGGCGAGTTCGAGCATGGCGCGCGGTGCGACCCAGGGGGAAAGGCGGTCGCCCGGCCATGTCATGACGTCTTGTGCGCGGCGGAAATCACGGGTCCAAGAACCGATCCGGCCGGCGACGATCGCCGGGCCAAGCGCGTATCCAAGCATGGCCCCGCCAACCATCATCGCGCCATCGACGGACGGCTCTGCCCGAACGCCGTCGGCCAGCGCGGCCGCGAGCCGGGTGCCGGGGCCGAAAAAATGGACGCCGCTGGTCGCACGCGGGTTGCATTCGAGCACCCGGGGGCGGCCAGCCGCATCGCGGCGGAAATCGAAACTGATTTGCCCGCTCCAGTGCGTCGCCATCGTGTAGGCCGCCACATCATGAGCGATCTGGCGATCCGCAACGGGCTCGAAATAAATGCCGGCCCCAAGCCCCGCCCGGTACAGCGGCCGATAGATCTGGAGCGCCGTGACGCGGCCGCGCTCGGCAACCGCGTAGGCGCAGAGTTCTTCGCCCGTAACAAGTTCCTGCGCCACCCACGGCACCCGGGGCGATGGGAGGACCCGATCGAGCGGGCCTCGGTCAGGCGCGATCAGGGTCTTTGCGGCAAAGCGCGACCAAACGGGTTTGAAGACGAGGCGGTGCGCATCGGGCTTCAGGCGCTCGAGGTCTGCAGGGGTCGTGAGGCGGAGCGTTTCGGGTGGGGCGAGGCCGAAAGCCTTGGCATCTTGAGCGAAGACGGCCTTGTCATGCGCACGCGCGAGGGCAGCGAACGACGGTGCAATCAGGCGTGGCGGGGGAGCCTGGCCGGACCCCGAAAACCCAGACGTCTCGAACGCCCAGGCGAGATAGAAGATCTCTTCGCACGTCGGGATGACGAGACCGGGTCGCTCCGCCGCGATAACGTCGCCAAGCGCCGCGGCAAAGCCTGCCGGGTTCTCGGCGGGAGCGGCAAGGCGGTGGTACCGCGCCACATGTCGTGAGGCAGCCGCCAGCGGCGCGCGAAGCGTATCGGCGGCGATCACCTCGTAGCCGGCATCGGCGAAGAGGCGCGCGAGATGAAGCGCGACCGGTGCGCGCGCCCCTGTGATCAAGGCCCGCTTCATCGATCAGCCTCCAAGCGGAAGATGCGGCGCCGCTTCTGCATGAAATCGCGAGGCGTCATAGGTTCGAAAGCGAGTTCGACTGGTTCGAGAGAATGCTCATTACAAAGCTGGTCGAGGGCTGCGGCAACGCCGGCCCGGGCCGCGGCGAAATCATCAGCCTGAAGGCGCACTGAAAGCGCGTTCGCCCGCGTCTGGCAGACGCGAAAGTCGCTGACACAGGGCGCACCCGTCTTCGGCGAACGTGCGCCGGCAATCGCGCGGGCAACAAAATCCGGAAGCACATGACGGACGCCGTCAGGCGTTTTGGCGGGGAGCGCGAGGACATCGTCGGCCCGCCCCTCGATGCGCGAGAGCGTGCGCTCGAAACTGCCGCACGGGCAGGGCCTGGCATCGAGGCGCAGCACGTCGTCCAGCCGGTAGCGCACGATCGGTTGGGTCTCACGGCTGAAATCCGTGATGATCGGCGCGAAGAGGCCCTGGCCTTCATCGATCCAGTCGGGCTCAATGTGAAGGAATGTCTCGTTGAGATGCAGCCGGCCGGCCGCGCACGTATAGCCAAGAAAGCCCTCGGTCGCCTGGTAGATCTGCTCGACGCGCGTTTCGAAGACGTTCTCGATCACGGCGCGGTCATCATCGAACAGCGTTTCGGCGACCGAAATCAGCCGGCCAGGCCGAAGGCGGTCACGGTCCGAGGCGGCGGGTGCGGCCTCGAGCCGGGCGAGTTCCCGCAGAACCTGGGCCGGTGCGATGACGATGGTCGGACGAAAGGCGGCGATCTCGGGATGAAGCGCATCAAGGGGTTGTTTGAGATCGAAGAAACGGAACGCAATGCGCCCCTTGCCCGAAACACTTTCATAGAGCTGGTTGTTGGCGCGCAGCAGGAACGCAATTCTGTGGCGCCCGAAAAGCGAGCCGCGCAGCATCCGCCCGAGCATCATCCCGGCCCACCGCATCCGCTCGGCGCGGCTCGCGAGAAACAGGCCGCGCACCCCCGACGTGCCGGTCGACAAGCCAACCGAGACATCGCCGATCATGGCGGAAAAATCGCGGGTCCGCTCCGCTTCCTCGGCGACCGCGAAAGCCTGTCGCGAGAAATGCCGCGCGTGTTGATGGCCTCGAATTCGGCGATCATCAGGGCCTTCGTCATGATCGGAAAGGCGTCAAGCGGGGCGTCGCGCCAGGTCGCATAGAAGGGCGATTTGGAAAGCGTGCGCTGGCGCCAACGCGCAATTTTTCGCGCCTGGTGCTGTTCGAGCGCGGTGCGCGATGAGAACCGGTTGGCCCGGCTTGCCCGGACGTAGTTGGCGAGCAAGCGGGCGGTATCCATCAGCTTGTTCATGTGACGAACTCCGCTTCGCGCGCGCGGCAGTGGGATGGGATGATGACGACGCCGGAAGCCCCTTGTTCGAGTGCGTGGAGTTTGCCCAATGTCTCGGCATAAGCCGCGCTGTGGCTAAGGAGTGTGCCGGTGAGCGCCATCGGCAGGGCGTTGTCGCGAATGGCGCGCATCGAAAAGGCAGCGTCCGCGGCAAGCAGGATCTGCCGGCCGTCTTCGCTGCGAAACAGGACGCCGAATTGCCCCCTCGCGTGGCCGGGCAGCATGATGGCAATGAGCGAGCCGTCGCCGAAGACATCGCGTCCGGTGCCGAAGGGTGCGAGATCGCCGGGCAACGGCAGCGCTGCAGCGTCCTCGATCGCATCCGCGCGGGAAACGATATCCGACGGCAGCAGGCCCGGCAGCAGTCCGCGCCGCACCCCGGCGAGGCGACCGGCGCCGAGAATATCATCGAGCCCGGCTCGCGAGACGACCAGGCGGGCGTCTGGAAAGTCCTTGAGGCCCGCAACATGGTCCGCGTGGAAATGCGAGATCACCACGGTTGCGATGTCACAAGGTCGAAGCCCGCGCGCGGCAAGCTGTTCGAGCAACAGTTCGTCCGGGGGAAGCGTGACCGGCGTCGTCAAACGATAGAACCGTTCGGGCCAATGCGCGGTTGCTTCAAAGAAGCGCGGCGCATAACCCGTGTCGAACAGGATCGGGCCTCGGCTTGGATGCCGCAGCAGCCCGACAAGGGCCGGAAAGTGTGACCAGCCCCATGGCATCGACCGGCAGGCCATACGATCGTTCTGCCGGCAATGCCCGACCTTGAGGAGTTCGAACGCGAGCGGGATCATGCAGCGCCCCCGTAGGCCGGGGCGGCAGCGGCAGTAGAAGCGGCAGCGCTGGCAGCCAACGGATGCGCCTCTCCCCTGAGCCAGGCCGCGTAACGCGCCAGACCCTCGTCGATCGAGACACGGGGCTCATACCCAAGGCGAGTGCGCGCAGCCGTGATATCGAGCGTCTGGCTGTAGGCCATAACGCCGAGCGTGTAGCGCAGCAGGCGCGGCTCGCGGCCACCGGTCAGACGCGCGCAGCCTTCCGAAGCCGCCGCGGCAAGATCGAGCAGGCGATAGGGGGCGTGGGCGAAGCGCACCTCTCGGTTGAGGGCGCTGAACGTGCGGGTGAGAAGATCGTGAACCGTCAGCGGCTCACCGTTCGAGATGTTGAAGGTGCCGGTCGCAGCATGGGGTTGCGCCGCAAGCATCATCGCATCGGCGACATTGCCGGCATAAGTGACGTCGACCCGCGCCCGCCCGCCTCTGAGCAGGGGAACGCGCCCGGAGGCGGCAAACCGCATGAGGCGCGGGGCAAGTGCCGTGTCGAATTCGCCGAAGATGCCGCGCGGCCTGAGGATGACGCTGGAAAGTCCCTGTTCGGCGGCACGCATCACGACCTGCTCTGCTTCGGCCTTGCTCGCCGCATAGGCGTTGACAAAGCGGCTGGGCAGGGGCGCTGTCTCCGGGATGTCGAAAGCATCCTGGTAGGCGAAATAAATGCTCGGCGAGGAAACGTGCACGAAGCGGGCGGCACCCGCCCGGCGTGCGGCATCGACCAGCGCTTGCGTGGCGTCCACATTGACGGCTTGGAAGGCAGACCGGCTGGCCCCAGGGCGACGATAGCGCGGCGCAGTGGAAGATGACGTCGACGTCCTCAGCCAGACGATCAGCCAGACCGGCTTCCAGGAGATCGCCGGCGATGAACTCGGCGCCGGCATCCTGTAGCGTCGAACCGATTGCTGCATCGCGGCCCGAGGCGCGGACGTGCCATCCAGCTTCGATCAGCTTTGCCGCGAGATGCCGTCCAAGGCAGCCTGTCGCTCCGGTAATAAGGGCTTTTTGTGTACGCATGACCGTCAGCCTCAGTATTCCAGGATCATCCCGCCGAGCGAGATGCCGGCCGATGAGCCGAGCAGCATCACTTTTTGTCCGCGCTTGAGGCGCCCGCTCGCGATGGCATGATCAAGCGCATGTGGGATCGACGCGGCAATCTGGTTGCCGAAGTCGCGAAAGATCAGAAAGAATTTTTCCGCATCGAAGCCGACCAGTTGCTGGACCGCACTGAGCGAGCGTGCGCTTGCCTGGTGCAGGATCGCAAGGTCGAGGCCGTCGACCGTTGTGCCGGCACGTTGACACAGATTGACGACGAAGCGCGGCAGGTTGGCGGCGACACACGCCATCGCCTCATGACCATCCATCTTGAAAGTCGTCGCGTCGTCGAATCGGTCGGTGCCACGCGTCGCGTTGATGCTTGTCCCGCCGGCTTCAAGGCGGCAGCTATCCTTGAAGGCGCTGTAGGTATTCATCGCGCTGGCGAGGATGCGCGGCCCGTCGGCTTCGCTCGCAGCCTCGACGATGGCCGCCGCGGCCCCATCGCCAAAGATCGCAGCCGCTTCCGGGTTCGACCAGTCGAGCCCGCACGATGCGATATCCGCCGAGACGATCAAGACACGCTTGTACCGGCCAACGGTGATGGCGTCTGCCACCATGTCGAGCGCGGCGACGAAGCTGAGGCACGTCGCGTTGATATCGAAGGCTGCAATATCGGTTGTCGCGAGCCCGAGACGGTGCTGGACGAGAACGGCGGTGGCCGGGATCGGTTGCTCGCCAACGCCGCAGGCAGCAATCACGGCATCGACGTCGTGGGCGCTGAGATTGGCGCGCTCGAGTGCCTGCATCGCGGCAGCAGCCGCCATGAAGGAGCTGGTCTCGTTCTCGTCTGCGTAATGGCGTTTCGCGATCCGGAAAACACGCTCGGTCCAGCCGGTCTTCTTGCCGAGGCGGTGATCGATCTCGCTCGATGGCACAACGCGACGCGGGACGTAGGAACCTGTCGCAACGATCCGGATGCGTCTTTGCATTGTCGCTACCGCCTCTGATCCGCCCGCCGTCTCGAGTTCGGGGGCGCGGGCCTCACCAGGTTCGCCGTCGACGCTGCCCGGCAATGCGCGCCGGGCGGTCGCAGGTCGAGGCTCATCAGTCGCAAGAACTTGTTTTGTATACATCTGACGCATACTCCGATTCGATCCAGGTTCGGTGTCCACCGGCCTGAAAGCGGTGGAAGGAAAGCGGGGATGACTTCAATTGATCATCGATTAATTAGAGGTTATTCGAAAAGTGGCGTCAGGTTCAAGCAAAATTAATCGGCGATTAGTAAGACGGTTAAGGTTCGGTTTCACAAAGGGATCAAGAAGGATCGACAAGGACCGAGAGACCGAGAAAGACCGCGAGAGCCGAGAGGGACAGCGAAGGGCCGAGCGTAACCGAGAGGGGCTGAGACGGGCCGTGGACGGGGTCATAGCGGTTGCGTCTGCGCGTGGGATCGGCACAGAAGCTGTCAGAAAGCGAGGGACATGAATGGCCAGACGAAATGACCACACCCGGGAGCAATTGCGCGCAATGATCCTCGATGCGGCGCTTGATTTGATCGAGCGTGAGGGCGTGGCGGCCTTGTCGACGCGCAAGATCGCCCAGAAGATCGGTTACACATCAGGGACGCTGTACCAGCATTTCGATGATATTCGCAGCATCGTCCTCGCCGTCAACGCGCGCACCATGCAGGGCTTGATCGACGCGATGGCGGGGAGCGGACCGTCCCTGCCGGAAGATCCGGCCGAGCGGGTCCATGCGTATGCCGACATCTATCTCGCCTACGTCAAGGCGCACAGAAATGCCTGGGATGCCATGTTCGCGTGGCGCCGCAGCGAGGGCGAGGCAGTGCCTGACTGGTATGCGCGCCAGATCAAGACGCTGGTTGAATTGGTCGGTGATTGCTTTGCAAAGATCGAAGCCGGACCAGATGCCGGCACACCGCAGGAGGCCGCACGCCTCGTCTGGGCAAGTGTCCACAGCGTCTGCGCACTGGAAAGCGGCGGCCGCCTCGAGCTGATCATGCAAATGCCGCTGGAGCCACTCGTCCACCGCCTCGTCACCATCCACATCGAGGCGTATGCTTCTCCGCACGCCATCGCGGGGTGAGGGGCCAATCGGGACCTGGATGCGCCTTGGCGGCGACAATCTTCGAGACGTTCGCCGTTCTGATGACAAGGCGTTCCGTCTGGCGTTCCAACCTCAGGTGCGTTTAGATGCGCGCAAACGGACACTGGTTTTGGAACCTGGGGGCCTCGAGCTCATGAGCTACGACGACAGCAACGTATTTGCGAAGATCCTGCGCGGCGAACTGCCAGCCGAATGCGTCTATGAAGACGAGCATACGTTGGCGATCATGGACATCATGCCCCGCTGCGACGGCCACACGCTTGTGATCCCGAAGACTCCGGCCCGCAATATGCTCGACGCAACGCCGGAGCAATTGGCGAACTGTATGGCAGCCGTCCAGAACGTCGGCCATGGCGTCATGAAAGCGTTCGATGCGCCGGGGCTGACGATCCAGCAGTTCAACGAAGAGGCCGGTGGCCAGGTCGTCTTCCACCTCCACTACCATGTGCTGCCCCGCCATGAGGGGGTGCGCCTGCGCCCCCACACCGGTGAAATGGAAAAGCCCGACGTGCTCAAGGCGAATGCGGACAAGATCCGCGCGGCACTGGGAACAGGCTAGCCAAGAAAGCCGGAAGGACCTTACTTAAGCGCCCGCTTCACCCAGTACTGAACGTTATATCTGACAGACCAATCAAAGGAAGCTCCGCATGGGCTGGTACATCCACCACGTCAATCTTCCCGCCGTCGATGTTCCGAAAACCCGGGCCTTCCTGCGAGACATCGGCGGGCTCGTGGAAGGGGACTGGCGCTATCCGCCCGTCGCCGGCGAGCTTCACCACGACGAAAACTCGATCGCCTATTTCGGCTGTGAAAATAGGGGCATCCACGTCGTCCGCCCGATCCCGAGCTTCGCCGCCGACAACGGCTTCCTGCACAATCCGACTGTCGGCGGACACTTCGCGATCACGGTGCCCGATATAGAAGCCGTCAAGCGCCGCTTCGATGCGGCCGGTATCGTCTACTCCGACGCCGGCATCTATGCGATGGCCGGATGCCATCAGATTTATGTCTACGATCCCTCAATGAATGTGATCGAGATCAACGAAGTCGTCGATGCCACCGGCGGCGCCGAGCCGCCGCGCACCAGCGAAGCCCATGAGGTCCACATGGAGCCGGGTGACTGGTACGTCCACCACGTCAACATTCCCTCCCACGACGTCCCCAAGTCGGCTGCGTTCTTCGAGGAGTTGGTCGGCATCGAGCGTAACCTCGTGGCCGACGCCAAGGACGCGTTCTACGCCGATCCCAACAATACGATCTGCTTTGGCGAGGAAAATCGCGGCATCCACATCGTCCGCCCGACGCCGGGCTTCGGTCAGGACCGCGGTTTGCTGCACAACCCGACCGTGGGCGGTCACAAGGCGTTCGCCGTGCCTGATCTTGCCCAGGTCAAGAAGCGCCTGGATGCAGCCGGCATCGTCTATTCCGACGCGGGCGAAAACCAGCTCGCCGGCATGCGCCAGCTCTATGTGTTCGACCCCTCCAACAACCTCGTCGAGTTCGTCGAAGTGGTCTGATCACTGGCAAGCCAAGCCTGGAAATCTTCGAGCGCACGTCGGGCCATGGCCTGTTTCTTGGCGAAGCCTTTGGCCTTGCCCTTGAGGCGGCGGCCGTCCTCGTCCCGCGTCGGTGCCTCGATCGGTGGTAGCAGGCCGAAGTTGATATTCATCGGCTGGAACGACCTCGCCCCGCCGTCGCCGGAGGCAACCGAGAGGTGCCCGCCGGTGACATGGCGGATGAGGGCGCCGTGCGCCGTGGTTTCGGGCGGTGGCGGCAGCGTCTCCCCGAGCTGCTGGGCGGCTGCATAGCGCCCGGCAAGCAGCCCCGAAGCGGCGCTCTCGACATACCCTTCAACGCCTGTGATCTGCCCGGCGAAGCGCAGATTGGGTTTCCGTGTCAGCCGCAATTCATGGTCGAGCAGGCGCGGCGCGTTCAGAAACGTGTTGCGATGGAGCCCGCCAAGGCGCGCGAATTGCGCGTTCTCAAGGCCCGGGATCATGCGGAAGATCCGCGTTTGTTCGCCGTGCCGCAACTTCGTCTGGAAGCCGACCATATTCCACAGCGTTCCAAGCGCATTGTCCTGGCGCAACTGGATGACCGCGTACGGCCGCTCCCCACCGCGATGCGGATTGGAAAGCCCGACCGGCTTCAACGGCCCGAAGCGTAACGTCTCGCGCCCGCGCTCGGCCATCACCTCGATCGGCAGGCAGCCGTCGAAGTAGGGCGTATTGGCCTCCCACTCCTTGAAGTCGGTTTTCTCACCTTGCAACAGCGCATCAATGAAGGCTTCGTACTGATCGCGGTCGAGCGGGCAGTTGATATAGTCGGCGCCGCTCCCCCCCGGTCCGGCCTTGTCGTAGCGTGACTGCCGCCAGGCCTGGGATTCATCGATTGTCTCAGCATGAATGATCGGCGCGATCGCATCGAAAAAGGCAAGCCCGTCCTCATCCGTGAGCGCCTGGATTTCGCGGGCCAGGGCATCGGACGTGAGCGGGCCCGTCGCAACGATCACGTTGTCCCATCCGAGCGTGGCAAGATCGGCGACCTCTTCGCGCCGGATCTCGACGAGGCTGTCGGCTTCGAGGGCGGCAGTTACGGCGCCCGAAAAGCCGTGACGGTCGACGGCGAGCGCGCCGCCGGCTGGCAATTTGTGCTCATCGGCAGCCGCCATGATCAAGGAACCAGCGCGACGCATCTCCTCATGGAGCACGCCGACCGCGTTCGATGTGTGATCGTCGGATCTCAGCGAATTGGAGCAGACAAGCTCGGCCAGGCTGTCGGTGTGGTGGGCATCCGTCGCGCGGTGTGGCCGCATTTCGTGAAGGATAACCGGGACACCGCGCCGGGCGATCTGCCAGGCGGCTTCCGAGCCGGCGAGCCCGCCGCCGATGATATGGACGGGATTGATGTGGGTCATGGGCGTCACGCTACGCCAAAACCGCACCCGTCTCAATGGATCAAGTTTGTGACGAATCACTTCGGTGCTAGCCGCTCGGATGGTGGGCTTAAGGCGGTGACGGGGACAAGGGACGACGCATGCGGGGGGGTGAGGCGAAGGGGCAGCGGCTCTGGGCGGCGCGGCTTGGCGTAGCGCTGGGAGCGCTACTGATGGCAGCGTGCACGCACCAGCCGTTCAAGAACGCGCTGGAGCATTATTCGACCGTCGAAGTGCCGCCGCCCAAGGGCTCGACGGTACACGTCTGTTCGGCTTATGGCTGCCGCAAGAAATCGCGGGTGCGCTTCTCCGAAGCCGAAATGGGCGAACTCGCGAAATTGATGAAGGACACTGCGAAGGACGCAAGCGCCGGCGAAGAACGCCGCGCCGTCGCCTACGCGATCGGCTGGCTGGAACGCAATGTCGGCGAGAAGATCGGCACCAAGGAGGATCGGGCCGGCATGGACTTTGTGGCATCCGGCGATCCCAACCAGCAGGACTGCCTCGATGAGGCAACCAACACGACCAGCTACCTGAAGCTCCTCGTCAATCACGGCCTGATCAAGCATCACACCGTGGAAGCCCCCTTTGCCAAGGAGAACTACTTGCGCGGGATTTCGGGGTGGACGCATTGGACCGCGGTCCTGAAGGACACCGAAAGCGGAACGCGCTGGGCAGTCGATAGCTGGATACAGAAGAATGGGGTGAACCCGGCCGTGGTGGAAGCGGAAAAGTGGTACATCACCGACCTTGAGAACCTGCCCGGAGCGACGCTCTGAGCAGGGCCGCCTCCAACATCGCGCCCCACCGGATGCCGTAACTGGCAGATCCGAACAACGGCGGAGTGTTCAAGGTTCGGATCATTGCGCGCTTTGCGCGGGGCGGGCGTGCCAACCCGGCCTTACTCTGCTAATAGAGCGCCTGTCCCGAGTTCCCGCTCTATGCGGCCAACCGACAGGTAATCTTCATGACAATCACACGCCACGAAGAATCGAAGGTTTTCGCCAAAGTTGTCGAAGCCAACGGTTTCGTTTTCACCTCCGGCATCGTCGCCGATGACTCATCCCTCGACATCAAGGGCCAGACCCAGCAGACCCTGGCCGAAATCGACCGCCTCCTCGCCCTCGCCGGTACCGATAAGTCGAAGGTTGTTTCGACGATGATCTGGATCACCGACATCCGCAATCGCGATGCCATGAACGAAGTCTGGTTCGAGTGGACCGGCGGCAAGAATATGCCGGTGCGCGCTTGCGTCGAGGCCCGTTTGGCGAGCCCCGCCCTGCTGGTCGAAATCCAGGTAACAGCAACCAAATAAGACATCGGTCGCCGAGCGATCCGATCGACGAAACGGCGGCGCCACGATGCCGCCGTTTCATTGCCGCGCGACACACGACCCCTCAACCCTGAGAGAGCTGCCATGGCCGATCGCCGCCCGCCCGAAAAGCGCGATGATTACTATCATTTCCGCACGATGCCGACGCGCTGGATGGACAACGATCAGTACGCCCACGTCAATAACGTGGTCTATTATTCCTTCTTCGACACGCTTCTCAATCGCTACCTCATCGACGAAGGCGGCTTTGATTTTCGCAACGATCCGGTCATCGGGATTGCTGTCGAGACCAACTGCCGGTTTCACAAATCATTCGCCTACCCGGAGGACATCGAAGGCGGCCTCAGGATCGGCCATCTTGGCAAATCTTCCGTGCGCTACGAGATCGCGCTGTTCGGGCCGGGCGAGAGGGATGCGCGGGCCGACGGGTTTTTCGTGCACGTATTCGTCGACCGCGAGACCAACCGCCCCGCCGAAATCCCCGCTGAGCTGCGCGCCGCACTGGAGCGGATCAAGGCACGGTGAGCGACGCCCATCCCACACGCGCGGCATGCCGCCGCAGCCAGAAATCCGTCCGATTGCGCATGACAGTCTCTTGACGTCGTGCATTGGCCTATTTTCTTATACGCCTAAAGGCTCTAATACCTCGCACAGCCCTTCTCCACGGCAATCCGGCCGGGTGCGCATCCGGCAGTCTGGGCAAGGTCGATGAAGAAGACGAAGCAGAGCAACAGCAACAGGACCAGCCGGCGTTAAACAAGCTGGTGCGCATTTGGGAAACGAGGACAGGGCCGGGAATGGAATCGACAAGCGTGATGTTGGCCCTGATCGTCGCGCTGCCGTTTCTGGGTGCGCTGCTGCCGGGCCTCGTGATCGTCGCAGGCCGCGATGCCTGCACCTGGTTCACCCTCTTCCCCACCGGCTTGGCATTCCTCATGCTGATGCTGCTTGCCCCGGGTGTTCTCGCGGGCGAAGTCTATCACTTTCGCATCGATTGGCTGCCCGGCCTCGGCCTCAACGTCAATTTCTTCCTTGATGGGCTAGGCTTGCTGTTTGCGGGGCTGATCCTCGGCATCGGTTTGCTGATCATAATTTACGCGCGCTTCTACCTCTCGCGCTCCGATCCGATGGGCCAGTTCTTCACTTATCTGCTGCTCTTCCAGGGCGCGATGGTGGGGATCGTGCTGTCCGACAACATCCTCTTGCTCTTGATCTTCTGGGAACTCACGAGCCTGTCGTCGTTCCTCCTGATCGGCTACTGGAACCATCTGCCGGAAGGCCGCCAGGGTGCGCGGATGGCGCTGGCCGTGACCGGCATGGGCGGCCTTGCCATGATCGGTGGCATGTTGATCCTGGGTGAGATCGCAGGCAGCTACAACATCTCAGAGATCCTCCAACACAAGGAGGCGATCCAGGCGAGTGAGTGGTATCTCCCGGCGCTGCTTCTGATCCTGCTCGGCTGTTTCACCAAGTCGGCGCAATTCCCGTTCCATTTCTGGTTGCCGCACGCGATGGCGGCCCCGACACCGGTCTCCGCCTACCTGCACTCCGCCACCATGGTGAAGGCGGGCCTGTTCTTGATGGCGCGCCTGTGGCCGGTGCTCTCGGGCACCGATGAATGGGTCATGATCGTCGCAACGACCGGCCTCGTCACGATGGTGATCGGCGCGGTGATCGCTCTCTTCAAGGACGACCTCAAGGCCCTGCTCGCGTTCTCGACGGTAAGCCACCTGGGCCTGATCACGATGTTGTTGGGCTTCGGCACCGAAAGTGCAGCCGTCGTCGCCGTCTTCCACATCATCAATCACGCAAGCTTCAAGGCAGCCTTGTTCATGACGGCCGGCATCGTGGATCACGAGACCGGCACGCGTGACGTCAAGCGACTGGGCGGCCTGCGTCATCTGATGCCGATCACGTTCATCATCGCGACCATCACCGCGCTCTCGATGGCCGGCGTGCCGCCGCTCAACGGCTTTATCTCGAAGGAGATGATGCTCAAGGAAGCCACCTACGCGGTCTGGCTTGGCAACGGCTTCATCGTGCCGGCGCTGGCAACACTCGGCGCGCTCTTTTCCGTCGCCTATTCGTTTCGCTACATCTGGCACGTCTTTCTTGGCCCCGTGCGTGACGACTATCCCGCAAAGCCGCATGATCCAGGCTTCGGGATGTGGGCGGGCCCCGCACTGCTTGCCGGTATCGTGATCATGATCGGCATTATGCCGGGCCTCGTCGAACCGCTCGTCTCCCAGGTCGCAGCCGCCGTCACGGGCGCCAAGCCGGACGTGCACCTGAAGCTCTGGCACGGGGTCAACGCGGCACTCTTCATGTCGATTGCAGCTATTGTCGGCGGCGCGTTCCTGCTCTCGAAACATGCCCGCCTTGAACAGGACTGGCAGCGCATCGGACCGCCGGCGGCAAAGCCGATCTTCGATGCCATCGTCGGCGCCATGACCTGGACCGCGCGCAGTGTGACGGCCCGCCTGCATGACGGCTCATTCACGCGCTTCGGCGCCATCTTCACCGCCACCGTGATCGCAGCCGGCGTGCTGGCCTGGACCTCCGGCGACGTGCGCCCCGCAACGCGGGAGGGCCTGCCCGTCGCGTTCGTCCCGCTGATCGCCGTGATCCTGCTGGTCGGCGCAACGATCTGCATCACGATCTTCCACCGCCGCCGCCTGCTCTCCCTGGTCCTGATCGGGGTCGTTGGCCTCGTGGTGTCGATCGGCTTTGCCTACTTCTCGGCGCCGGACCTCGCCATGACCCAGCTTTCAGTGGAAGTTGTGACGATCATCCTGCTGCTCCTCGCGTTGAATTTCCTGCCGCGCGAAACCCCGCGCGAGAGCACGGTCCCGCGGCGCTTTCGTGATGCAACGCTCGCCGTTGCCGGTGGTGCTGGTGCGATGGCGCTCTCATACGCCATGATGATGCGCGATTTCTCCTTGCCGACGATCTCCAGCTACCACATGGCAAACGCCTACAAGGGCGGCGGCGGCACGAATGTCGTCAACGTCATCCTCGTCGACTTCCGCGGCTTCGACACCTACGGCGAGATCATTGTGCTCGGCATCGCAGCCCTGGTCATTTTCGCCCTGACACAGTCGGTCCTGACCGGCCCCGGCGGCGAATTCCTCCAGAAAACCGGCCCGCTGTCGCGCAAATCCGGTGATCGTCACCCGATGATGATGGTGGTCGCCACCCGCGCGATGATGCCGATTGCCTTGCTCGTTGGCATCTACATCTTCCTGCGCGGGCATAACGAACCCGGCGGCGGCTTCATCGCCGGCCTCGTCGTCGCCATCGCGTTTTTGATGCAATACATGGCAAGCGGCTTCGCCTGGGCAGAGGAACGCCAGCGCTTGACCTATCACGCAACCATCGCGCTGGGCGTGCTGATCGCGACGGCAACCGGCATCGGCGCCTGGTTCAACGGCATGCCGTTCCTCACCTCCGCGCATGGTTATTTCAACGTGCCCGGCATCGCCGTCCTCCACCTGTCGACCGCCGTTGCCTTCGACATCGGCGTCTTCCTGACGGTCGTCGGCGCGGTCATGCTGGCGCTCTGGAGTCTTTCAAACATGGCACGGCGTTCCGGCGAGACGGTCAACGTCGAGCCGATGGATGTGATGTTGGCGGCTTCCGCCCCATCGCGCGAAGAGGGTTGAAGATGGAGCTTTTGGTATCCGGCGCAATCGGCGTGATGACCGCCGGCGGGATCTATCTTGTCCTCAGGCAGCGCACGTTTCCCGCAATCCTGGGCCTCGCCCTGCTGTCTTATGCGGTGAACGTCTTCCTGTTCACATCCGGCCGCCTCGCCCTCAATGGGCCGCCGATCCTGACCGGCGACCCGGCGACGACCTATACCGATCCCCTGCCGCAGGCCCTCGTTCTGACGGCGATCGTGATTTCGTTCGGCATGACCGCCGTCGTCGTCCTGATGGCCTTGGGTGCCTACCTGACCTCGCAGACCGATCGAACCGACATCGGCGAGACTGGCGAAAGCGAGGCGAAACGATGAGCCATCTGGTCGTCGCGCCGATCGTCCTGACAGCCCTCATGGCAGGCCTCATCGTGTTGGCGTTTCGCCACCACCTGATGCTGCAGCGCGTCTTTTCGGTGGCGGGCGTGGTCCTCCTTCTGGTCCTCGCGGTGTGGCAGGTGCTGGACGCATCAACGGACAAGATCTCGGTCTACGCCATGAGCGATTGGCCGGCCCCGTTTGGCATCGTCCTCGTCCTCGATCGCCTTTCCGCACTGATGGTGCTGCTCACCTCCGCACTAGCGCTGCCGGTGGTCCTCTATGCGATCGGGTCGGGCTGGGACACCCGGGGCCAGCACTTCCATGCCCTGTTCCACTTCCAGTTGATGGGCATCCTCGGGGCGTTCCTGACAGGTGACTTGTTCAACCTGTTCGTCTTCTTCGAGGTGCTTCTGATTGCCTCCTACGGCCTGGTGATCCACGCCGGCGGCGCGAGACGGTTGCGGGCCGGTGTGCAGTACGTCATGTACAACCTGCTCGGCTCGACGCTGTTTCTGTTTGCCCTTGCCATCCTCTACAGCGTCACCGGAACGCTCAACATGGCCGATATGGCCGAACGCGTCGCCGCCCTGCCGCTCGACGATACCGCGATGCTGCGCGTTGGCGCGGTCTTCCTGATGCTGGTCTTCGCCATCAAGGCCGCGATCCTGCCGCTGCATTTCTGGCTGCCGGAAACCTATGCCCAGGCGCCCGCGCCCGTCGCAGCCCTGTTCGCGATCATGACCAAGGTCGGCGCGTATGCCATCCTTCGCGTCGACACCCTCATCTTCGGACCCGAGACGGCCGCGACCGCCGGCGTGATGACCAACCTGATCCTGGCGGGAGGTCTGGCAACGCTCGCGATCGGAATGATCGGCGTGCTCGGCGCCCGCACACTCGGCAGCCTTGCGGCATTCGCCACGATTGGCTCCGTCGGCACACTCCTCGCCGGCCTTGCCCTTTTCACGCCCGAGACGACCGTGGCCGCACTCTATTACACCGTGCACTCGACGCTGGCCGGCGCGCTCCTCTTCCTGGTCGTCGATATGGTCCGCGAACGGCGCGGACCGGCTGGCGATGCCTTGGTCTCCGCCCCGCCGATCGCGTCCACCGGCTTCATCTCGGCACTGTGGTTCATCGCGGCGATTGCGGTTGCGGGCATGCCGCCGTTTTCAGGCTTCATCGGAAAGCTGCTGATCCTCGATTCAGTGCGTGCCCATGACCTGATGTGGCTGATCTGGACGGTCGTCCTGGTCGGTTCGCTGCTCGCCATTCTGGGCTTTGCCCAGGCCGGCAGCCGGGTCTTCTGGAAGACCGAGGCGGGCGAGACGCCTGAGCCTGATACCGCACTGCCTGATCCGGGTCGGTTGAAGCCGCTCGCCCTGCCGGCAACAGCCGCCGGTGCTCTGGTCGCCGGGATTATCGCTTTGACAATCTTTGCCGGTCCCACCACCCGTTACCTCGAAGCGACGGCGTCCCAACTCTATACGCCGAAGCACTATATCGACGCGGTCTATGGTCAAGGCTCCGTCGCGCCGCCTTATCCGGGCGCCAAGCCGACGCCCAATCGCATCCTTGCGCCTGGCGCTGGCAGTGCGGACACATCCAAGACCAAGGGAGGCAGCTGATGCTCGCCAGACTCTTCCCGCATCCCCTGCTGACACTGGTGCTGATTGCCGTCTGGCAGATGCTCATGAACACCGTCACGGTCGGATCGATGGTGTTCGGCACCATTCTCGGCGTCGTGGTACCGATCATCACGGCGGCCTACTGGCCCGATCGCCCGCGTCTCATCAGACCGCTCAAGTTCCTCGAATACTGCCTGATCGTGCTCTGGGATATCATCGTCGCCAACGTGATTGTGGCCGGCATCATCCTGTTCAAACCGAATGCCACGATTAAATCGCAGTGGGTTACCGTTCCCATCAATCTCAATTCCGCCGAGGCGATCACCATGCTGGCCGGCACGATCACCATGACGCCGGGCACCCTGACGGCGGATGTGTCCGCCTGCGGCCGCGCCCTTCTCGTCCATTGCCTCCACACCGACGACCCGGAGGCGGTTCGCGACGAGATCAAGGAGCGATACGAAAGACGCCTGAAGGAGATCTTCGAATGATCGAATTTGCTCTCACCTTTGCCCTCGTCTGCTTTGGCCTCGCGCTGCTCTGCAACCTTTACCGGATCGTCAACGCGCCCGGGGTCGGTGACCGTGTTCTCGCTCTCGACACGATGGTCATCAACGCCATTGCACTGATCATCATTTACGGCATCGTCGAGAACACGACGATGTACTTCGAGGCCGCAATGCTCGTCGCCATGACCGGATTCGTCTCGACCGTCTCGTATGCGCGCTTCATGCTGCGCGGCGACGTCATCGAATAGGGAGGGGGCCATGGCCGCGTTACTGATACAGACCACCGTCGCCGAGTTGATTGTCTCGTTCTTTCTCGTGGTGGGCGGCATCTTCGGGCTGGTTGGCAGTTACGGTCTTCTGAAGCTCGATGATCCGATGCAGCGCCTCCACGCCCCCACCAAGGCGACGACGCTCGGTGTCGGTGGCGTGCTGATTGCCTCGATGCTCTCATTCCTGTTTTTCGAAGGCCGCCTGTCGTTTCACGAGCTGCTGATCACGCTGTTCCTGTTCATTGCAGCCCCCGTCGTGGCCCAGTTCATCGCCAAGGCCCATATGCACCGCCACGAGTTGCCGAAGACCGTGCCGCCCACCGGGACCGGCAAGCCCTGGGCGGAATTCGACTACGACGAACCGCACGAGGCCCCGGGCACCATCCCCGTGCCACCGCCCGTATCGAAGACGAGCGATCAGACGTGAGGCCACGCCAGCCGCGGCGGGCCTCAAGCGGCCGATCGATGCCGCGCGGTTCGGGCCGCTAGTGGCTGAGGCTATTCTTTCGGAAGATGGGGCCGTTTGTGGTCAAACACGGCGGCACTGAGTATTGACAACCGTGAGCGGCTAGTTTTCTTAGCGACTTCATAGTTGAGTGGTCTGCTTGTGGGTCACTTGGGAAAGTATTGATGCGCGGGGCGTCGCGCTCACACGTCGTTAGTCTTGAGCGCGATTGGGGGGTAGCGCGATGATGGTGCCGGCAGTACCGCTGGCGAAATAAGAAGTAATACCGAGGGAGTTCCGCGATGTCGGATCAGGTCGCGAACAATGGGCTCATCGAGCACACGGCGCGCATTGTCGAAGCTTACGTGTCGAACAACCAGATCGACGTCAAGGACCTGCCCTCCCTGATTGCCGAAGTCCATGCCGCCTTGGGCAAGGTGGTGAGCGGTGAACCGGCTCCCGAACGCCAGGAATTGAAGCCCGCTGTCGCCAAGCACAAATCGGTCATGCCCGACTACATTATCTGTCTCGAGGACGGCAAGAAGTTCAAGTCGCTGAAGCGCCACCTCAGAACGCATTATGCGATGACGCCTGAGCAGTACCGCGAGAAGTGGGGGCTTGCAGCGGACTACCCGATGGTCGCACCCAACTATGCCCGCGAACGCTCCGAACTCGCAAAGAAGATGGGCCTCGGTACACGCCGCCAGCGCTGAGACGCAAGGCGCAACAGCCAGCCGCGCGAGGCCTCTGCAGGCACGCCCTCAACCGATACTTTCACTTGATCACAGCCCGCGCCTCGGCAGCACCCGTTGACGCGTGCCCGGGCGGCGGCGGGGACAGAGCCTCTTTAGAATAAACAAGCCGTCAATTTCGAGCGCCGGCAGCGACGCGCGATAGGGCTGCGCACTCCGCAGACGCGCAAAAGGGTAAATCGGCATCCTTAATATTAATGGTTTAGCCGAACCGTCCTCGCCATTTACTTCGAGAATACGCTTGGATCACCGCCGAGGCCCGCCGGACCTAGTCAGTTCGTGCAGATTGTTCGAACCCCGGCGGCCTTGCATTCAAGCATTTCGATTGCGCGGCACCCTGCGCCGGACCAGCATTGGAGACCGACGAAGATGACCAGCGGAAGCATTGAAACGAATGGCGCGAGCGAGGCCTGGAACCAGGGCCTCAGCCCACGCGATGAACCCGTTCTCGCGCGCGAATTCCTCTACAACACGGTCTCGACCGTATTTGAGATCGACGGCGCCCTTCTGGCGCAGCCAAGCCGCGGCCGTGCCCGGATCGCCCTGGCGCGCCAGGTTGCAATGTATCTCGGCCACGTCGCCTGCGGCTTGAGCCTGACCGCCGTCGGCCGTGTGTTCGATCGAGATCGTTCAACCGTCGCCCACGCCTGCAAGCGTATCGAGGACAGACGCGAAGAGCACGACTTCGATGCCGCGATCCAGATGATGGAGAGCTCCGTGCGCACCATCGTCAGGACATCCGAGGCATTGCGCCGCGATCTCGATCTGGCCGAGCGTGGTGATGTGTGATGGGCACAAACAAGAGGTTCGTGCGCAGCATCGGTGACAAGGGACCGCTCACCTGGCTGCATCAACGCCGCGACAAGGAGGGCAACCCCTTGATCAGCGCCGAGGAGCGTGACGCCGGCGAACGTCTGGCAAGCGACTTCCACGCGGCAAACCTGAACCCCAAGGTGACCGCGAGCTGGGACGGCCTGGCCGCCGAGCGCCATACCCGCCGCGGGCCGCCGGGGTTCGCCATGGAGATGAGCGAGCGCGTGCTTGCGGCAAAACTGCGCTTCGAGGCAGCCCTCAAGGCGGTCGGCTCCGAGCATGCCGGCATTCTGATCGACGTGTGCTGTTTCGAACGCGGGTTGACCGAGATCGAGCGTGCTTCCGGCTGGCCGCAGCGATCAGGTAAGGTCGTCCTTCAGCGCGCCCTGCGAGAGCTTGCCCGCCACTACGGCTTGATCCCGAGTGACGCGAAGGTCGACGATCGAGGCCACATTCGCACCTGGGGCACAGCGGATTTTCGCCCCAAGATCTGACGCACATTCTGGCGGAAAAGAAAACGAGGCCGGCGGTGTTCCAAGGTCGAGGAACTAGCCGGCCGCCATGGCCTGGGCTTCCGTCCGGATCCGCTCGATCATCGACTTGAGGCCGTTCGAGCGCTGCGGCGTGAGATGGTCGCTGAGACCCAGCTCCCGGAAGATCTCGACAGCGTCGGTGGTGAGGACCTCATTGGGCGGATGATCATCATAGATCGCCTTCAAGATGGCGATTAGCCCCTGGACGATGTGCGCATCGCTCTCGCCGCGAAAGCGGAACCTCGCCTCACCGCTCTCGTTGGCCGGGTCGACCACCAGCCAAACCTGGCTCGCGCACCCTCTGACCTTGTTCGCATCTGACTTTTCCGCCGGATCGAGCGGCGCGAGCTGGCGGCCGAGTTCGATGACGTAGCGATAGCGGTCCTCCCACTCGTCGAGGAGTTCAAAGTCGTCCTTGATGGTCTGCACTGACATGAGGGGGGCGATCACACCTGAGTTGCTGGTTTCCTCACTCTAACTTAGGTCCGATCGCCCTCAACGGCCAGGGTAGACATCGCGGCGCATCGACGTATCCGGCCAATAGTGGCGTCGGTCCGTATCGTTGAGTGTGCCGCGCTCATAGCGTTGATCGAAACGCTCAGCCTGGCCGCGGGGCGGCCATTCGTTGGAGCGGTGAGCGTCGGCGCGGCGCCGGTCCGCCGGATCCTGGCCACCACCAAATCCCGGCACCTGGATGCCCGCCTGCCGGCCAATCCAGTTGACCGCGAAGGCGAGCTTGTGCTTCAGCGCCTCGCCAATTTCGCCTGAGGCATCACATGTCTTTGGATAACGATCGCAGAAGCCGTCGCCACTGCCGGTCCCGGCGACATGAGAACGCGGCGGTCCCGGCAAAAACAGCAGGATCACCAGGGCAACGACCCCGAGACGAATAAGAAACATGACCGACCTCTACGACGCAACATGATCTCCGGCCCCGCTAGAGCTGGACCTGGAGATCACAAGAGGCCGACTTGGTTAAGGAAGTGTTTACGCCGCCGCGCGATGATCGATCCTGTCGCGATTGACGATCGAGCGACGCCAGTGAACCGGCGCAAGCTATCTGGAAGGTATGCCAAGATGAGCCCAGCGAAGATGCGTTTTGTCCTTGCCGTCTCGCTTATCCTGGGACTTGCGACGACGTTCAATGTGCTGGGCCATGGTAATGGCGACGGGCGCAGCGCCGGCGTGGCAAGCGAACAGCCGGCCCGCCCTGCGCCGTCGGCAGGCCAGGGGCCGGCGGCAGGGCCCTCGGCCGACGCCGAACGGGGACATTTGGCCGCCGTGCGACGCGAACTGATGACGCGTGGCTATCTCAAGACGCCAGGGGCAGGTGCCCTTGATGCCCGGACACGGGCTGCCATTCTTGCCTTCGAGTACGATCACGCAATGACGCTCACCGCGGCACCGGGCGAAGCGCTGTTAAAGAGCCTCATCTTCGAGGTGGCACAACAGGCAAATGAGGCCGGCGAACGGCCGATGACGCCGGCAGCGAGCAAGTTCATTGAAGAACTCCAGCAGGCACTCGCCCGCGTCGGCTATGCCAAATTCGCTCCGACCGGTCGGATCGACGGCGCAACGCGGTCTGCGATCCGCGCGTTTGAACGCGCCCGTGGTCTTGAAACCACAGGGCGCATCTCGGCGGATCTCGTCGACAGCCTCGGCCCCGCGCTGGCGGTGCGCTGACACGCGTGCGGGACCGGTCTTGGTGGCGCCGTTTTCGCGATTTCACCAGGGGGCCAGCCCCGCTCGAGCCGCCGGGAGCTAGGCTGTTTTATTCGGGTTTCGGTGCCAACGGTGGCAGCCACGTCCGGCCCGCGCTGAAACCGGAAATGATCCAGAGGCGGGAAGCTGGTATAGCCGCTGAGACCGAGACGACGCCCCATGAGGACAACCGGGCGTCGGCTTATGAGACCGCTCATGACACGGGGTCGCCAGCCCCGCGACAAGCCGTCGTCGCAACAAGGACCTGCCGGACATGCGCCTCAAGACCGAATTCTGGGTGCACGCCTACATTCGCATTTGTGCCAATGCGGGCTGCTCTGCCTTCGTCGTCCATCACGGCGATGACGACGCCGGCGCACCATTCGTGAAGATCAATCGACTGGACGGCTTTGCGCAGCTTTACGGCCCCGCGCCGGCAGGCATCACGGGCGGTGACGATGGGCAACACTTCTGTGTCATTTTTGATGGGGACTGGCGCCCCGAATCCGATATCGACACCTATGTCGCCTCACAGGCCAAGTTCGACACGGACCTGTGGTTGATCGAAGTCGAGGATGCAAAAGGGCGACACTTCCTCGATGAGTGGCTCGTGACCTTTTAGGCCGGGTCGGTGCGTTAAGGTTTTGTTAACCAAATCAGCTCCCTTGTGACGATACGGCCGATATGTCCGAAGACGGAGTAATGTGTGTGCGGTCGAACCAAGAATAAGGCCATTCCGAAAGGCGAAGCATGGCTAGGATCATCCCCTTGAAACGCGACGTTGAGCCGTCAGGCGACGACGCTCCTGGTCCGCAGGGATGTGGTGGCGAAAGCGCACAGATCATTCTGTTTCCCGGCGTACGCTATGAGCGTTGGCATGAGGAACGAGAGATTGCACCCGCCAGCCCGAACCGCGACCGCTCAGGCCAACCGACATATCGTGACTGGTTGGACATTTAAGGACTGCGACGGCACAAGGTCGTCAGGAGGCATGAGGCTTTATGAGCGTCATTGCAGCGATTGGCAGCGAAACGCGCCTCTCTGTTCGTCTGCCTGACGGCGAAAGGCATGACCTTTGATGGGCGCGCGCAGGATGGCGAGCCCCTCCGCATCAGGCAAGGCAACCCGCGGGATTGCGGGCCCGGACTGAGGCGTACTGGCCGGGCTGGCATCGACGAAGAGATTGCCCGGTGGCACCAGGACAAGTTTGACGTCCGTCTCCCGCACGTCCTTGCCCGCGACATAATAAAAATTCTCCCCTTTGCGCGTATAGAGTGACAGGCTCCAGCCGAGCCCCGGCAGATTGGCCGTCAGCCCAACCCGCGCGGTCGACGCATCGTAGCGGCAGTAGGAATAGAAACTGCCGGGGGTAAAGAACGGCAACGGCTGGTTTTCCGGTGTTACGGCATCCGCGAAAACGACTTGGTTGATCGGCAATTCTCCCGCAAGCGCTGTGAAGGCCCGGGATTGCGCGATGTTGGCGCCATAAAGCGTTGCGGCGATGTGGATCATCGCGCCGGCCACGAGAGCACTTGCGATGAGCTTCCACTCTACCCCAATCATTCGAAGCCACTTCATCCGCATGACACCCGCGATATTGTCGGCAGGACCCGCTGGTTTTCCCGCGGCACATCCGCAGCGCCGATTTGGTTGAGAACTTCAAGGACAAGTATCAGCCGGCCGCCCCGGGGCGTTGGCAGCCAGTTGCCGGGCCGGGCATCACGCGCCGCGTCGATCCGGAATGTGCCGTCAGCCCGGGCAACGATGGTCGCCGCGTTGAAGCCAAAGCGGTTCGACGGGTTCGGGATCAGCCGTCCGTTCCGGTTGAAGACATGAATCCGCCACCAGCTCGCGTTCGGAACCGGTCCCTGGATCGCATAGTGGCAGGAGGAATGCAGGCGCCGGCCGGCATCGTCACGGGCGGCTTCATATCGTGCAATGAACGTCGCGCTATAAGGCAGTGTGCCAAGCCTGTTGTTGCGGATGACACTGTAGGGATCGGCATCAAGCTGTCCGGCATGGGTCCACCGAACCCAGGGGCCGACCCGCTCGGTGTTGAGAGCGATGCCGTGCGTGCTCGCATACCAGCTCGTCGTGAGCCCGCCGCCAACTGCAATCACGATGAAGACCGTGACCCGGGTGATCAGGCCGATGACGGCTTGAACACCGCGCTTGAAACGCGTGAACCGCTCACTCGCGATGGAACCCACTGCAAAACTAGCGGGCGCGGATAGGAACGAACGCATCGTTGCTCTCCGCGATGTTGGGCAGGTCGTCGGTCTTGTCGAGGTAGGTGATGAGCTTCTCCAGCACCTTCCGCGTCGCCGACGAGATCAGCTTTCCGTCTGTGGCAGCCTTCTGTGCCGCACTGAGCTCCGGGTTCTGCCGCTTGAGTTCGGCAAGCCGCTCACGCTCCTCGATCTGGCGGGGATGATCAGCAAGGCCGGCGAGTGTCGGAATGTCGTAGCTCTTGTGTGCGACCGACATATAGGCCTGCCAGATCTCGGCCGGCACGCTCCCCCCCGTCATGCCTTTGCCATTCGACTGATAGACGGGCCGGAAATCATCCCGCCCGACCCAGACCCCCGTGACGAGCTTGCCCGTGTACCCCATGAACCAGGCATCGCGGTAACTCGAACTGGTGCCGGTCTTGCCGGCGGCATGCGTGAAATCGAGCTGCGCGCGCCGCCCCGTGCCCGCCTCGACAACGCCGACCAGCATCTGGTTCATCTGCTCGACCGTCTCGTTCGAGAAGATCTGCTCCGCCTCCGGCTCATCACGCTGGCGCGAATAGACGAGTTCGCCGCGCGTGTTGAACACCTCGAGCAGCGCGTAAGGTTCCGCCTTGCGCCCTCCGTTGGCAAAAGCAGCATACCCGCCGACGTGAGAAATCGGCGTTATGCCGGTATCACCGAGCGCCATCGAGCACGACGCCCGCGGCCCATCGATCCCGAGCCGGTTGACCAGCTTGACGACCTTCTCGCGCCCAACGCTGAGCGACAGCGCGACCGCCGTCGTATTGAGGGATCGGCGCAGCGCATCAGCCATCGACACGCGCTGCCCGCTGCCATAGCTGCCGTTATAGTTCTTCGGGCTCCACCGGCCACATCGCACGCCGCTGTCACGCAGGCTGGTACGCGATGAATAGCCATCCTCAAGAGCCTGGGCATAGATGTAGACCTTGAAGGAAGAGCCGGGCTGGCGGCGTGCGTGCGTCGCCCGGTTGAACTGGCTCTCGCCGTAGTCGAGCCCGCCGACAATGGCGCGCACCGCACCATCCGTCTCCATCGACACCAGCGCGCTCGAGAGCTGCGATTTGCGCCCGCGCTGCTGCGCGCGTGGCACTTTGGCCAGAACGGCCTCTTCAGCAGCGTTCTGCAGATCAGCGTCAATCGTCGTGCGCGCAATCAGGACAGATGAGCGCCGGTCCGTGATCTTGCGCTTGATTTCCTCATAGGCGTAGTCGAGGAACCAGTCCGGGCTGTTTGCCGTCCGCGTATCGATGGGCTCGGCCGGGTTGAGGCGGGCTTCGTAGACCTGCCCCGCGGTATAGAAGCCAGCCTCGACGAGGTTTGACAGGACCTCGTTCGCGCGCGCGCGCGAGGAAGCCAGATTGATGTGGGGGGCAAACTTGGTCGGCGCCTTGAAGAGACCCGCGAGCATTGCAGCTTCCGCCATCGAGATGTCGCGAACCGATTTGCCGAAGTAGAATTGGGAGGCAGCTTCAACGCCGAAGGCGCCGCCGCCCATATAGGCGCGGTCGAGATAGAGCTTCAGGATCTCTCGTTTGGTCAATCGCGATTCAAGCCAGAACGACAGGAAGACTTCCTTGATCTTGCGCGTGATGGAGCGCTCGGGCGAAAGAAACAGGTTCTTGGCGAGCTGCTGGGTCAAGGTCGATCCGCCCTGGACGACGGAGTTGGCGCGAAGGTTTTCTATGAGGGCGCGGGTCGTACCAAGGAAGTCGACGCCGATATGCTCAAAAAAGCGCCGGTCTTCCGTCGCCAGCGCCGCCTTGATCATGTAGTCGGGAATTTCCTCAAGCGGGACGGCATTGTTGATGTTGATGCCGCGCTTGCCGATCACATTGCCGTTGCGATCCTGGAAGGTAACGGAGAAGTCGTCGAGCGCCAGCCAGTTCTTGCGGTCGATTTCCTCGAACGCCGGCAACGCGAGCACATAAAGAACCACGAGCCCCCCGGCGCCAATGGTCAGCCCCTCGGACGCCAGTTCATTGGCGATTCGGGTCCAACCGTGGAGCCGGAAACGGGCAAAGAAACTCGACGCCGCCATGTAGCGGCTCTTGACCCACTGCCAGGACTGCGAGAGGCTTGAGTCAATCCAGGCATCAAGTCCCAGCCAGTTGATGAGCCGGTCACGACCACCTTGTCGAAAAAACCAATCGCTCAAATCTAATATCTCCCGCCCACGGCGCCCCAGCGGCCGCGTTTGATGGCCCAGATGAATTCGGCTGGCGAACTGTCACAAGGAATTTGCTCATACCATGGTTCGTAAGGCGAAATCGAGTTCCGCGGGCAAGGATCACGTGCAAATCGGCAACAAAGCCGCAGGCGATACCCCGGACGCGGAGGCACCGTTCTGGCGGGTGAAG
The DNA here is from genome assembly GCA_963696075.1 of uncultured Alphaproteobacteria bacterium. Classification (GTDB taxonomy): domain Bacteria; phylum Pseudomonadota; class Alphaproteobacteria; order Rhizobiales; family Hyphomicrobiaceae; genus CAJQQK01. The sequence goes on from CAVOJD010000029.1 coordinate 284,966, forward strand.
CAACTCGGCGAAATGAACCGCGACGAATGGGAATCACTGTGCGACGGTTGCGGGCGCTGCTGCATGCTCAAATTGGAGGATGAAGACACCGGTATCATCTATTTGACACGCCTTGCCTGTCGCCTGCTCGACATCGGCCAATGCCGCTGTAGCGATTATCAAAACCGCCACAGCCGCGTCCCCGACTGCCTGTCGCTCGACACCGACATGGTGGCCGCATTGAGCTGGTTGCCGGAGACGTGCGCCTATCGCCTCGTGCATGAAGGCCGCGAGCTGGCCTGGTGGCATCCGCTGGTATCGGGCAGCCGTGAAACGGTTCACGAGGCCGGGATCTCCGTTCGCGACTGGGCCATGCCGGAAACCGAGAAACGCGCAGAAGAAATGCACAAGTACCTCGTCGCCGAGGATTAGGCTGCGTCTCACACGCAGCAAGCGTGTGGCAACCTTGGCGCGCAAGGCTGTCATGCCGTTCGCGCGCTCGCGCTGATGCATTCGCGCCGCTATAGCTGGTGGCAATAGAGCAACGAGATGGGTGCGCGGTGAACTGTAGATGATCTTCGGCGCGGGCCGAAGACGGTTGAGAGGCGGCTGACCCGACCGGTCGCGAGCACAGGCCGGATCAGGAGGACGACATACGCGCATTGAAAACAGCTTGGGCCGAATTGCCTGCGGTCTCGCGCGGAATCATTCTGATGCTCGTGACGACGGTGCTGTTCACCGCGATGCACGCTGCGATTCGCCACGTGACGAAGGAACTGCCCCCGATCCAGGTCGCATTCTTTCGCGCCTTCTTCGGGCTCCTGATCTTCATTCCCGTCATCTGCCGCAGCGGTTTCGGTTTCCTCTATACAAAGCGCATCGGCATGCACATTTTGCGTGCCGCACTGAATGTCTGCGCGATGTTCCTCTTCTTCACCGGCCTTGCCGTCACGCCGATTTCGAAGGTGACGGCGCTGAGCTTCACATCACCACTCTTCCTCGCGGTCCTCAGTGTCGTCTTTCTGGGCGAGCGCATGCGTATCCGCCGCTGGACGGCGACGCTGCTCGGGTTTCTTGGCATGTTGGTGATCGTGCGCCCGGGCTTCGTTGAACTTGACGAAGGCTCGCTGATGGTCGTCACGTCGGCGGCGATCTGGTCGGTGACCATGATCGTGATCAAGCTCCTCCTGCGCACGGAATCGAGCATGACCATCACCGGCTATGTGTCGATTTTCCTGTCTCTGTTTGCGCTCGGACCAGCCCTCTATGTCTGGGAGGATCCAAGCCTCAATGCGTGGGGTTGGATGATCTTCATCGGTGTGATCGGCACAGCTGCTCAATTTCTGCTCGCCGAAGCGCTGCGTGAAGCCGATGCCGGAGCGATCATGCCCTTCGATTTCCTCAAGCTCGTGTGGGCGTCGCTGTTTGGCTATTACCTCTTCGCCGAGGTGCCGGATGCCTTCACGTGGATTGGTGCATCGATCATCTTTGCAAGCGGCACCTATATCGCCTACCGCGAGAATGCCGTGGCGCGCGAAGCCCGCCGCCAGGAGAACGCCGCCAAGGCCGCAGCCGAGACGAAAAAATGATGCGCTATCGAGGTGATATCCGCGATCGTGAAGTTATCCGCGTAGGCCGAGGCTGTGATAGTCTGGCGAGGCGCCAGGTGTGGCGCGAAAAATGACATAAAAAATCAATAAAAACAGATAGTTAAATGGATATCCACGTTGACAGCGTGACGCTTGTCAGGTAGGTTTCTGCTATAACGCGAAAACTGAAACGACGGCCCGGCAGCGATCGCCACGCGGCCCGTTTCGCGTCTTTCTAAAACCAAGAAAATCGAGCGCAGCTGGCATGACGACGTTGAGCGACGGCGACTGGCGGCGCGTGGAAAAGGCATACCGGGACAACACGGAAACGGTGGACGAGATCGCGCGACGCTTCGGTGTGGCGGCAAGTACGATCCGCCGCCGGCGAAAGATGGAGAACTGGCCGTCACGTGCTGGCGGGCGCGGGCAACCGGGCGACGGCCTGTCGCCGTCTCCGTCTTCACTCTTGGCGGTGGCTCCAGCGTCTCGATTGCCGCCTGAGCGGACCGAGCCGCAAGAGGCGACGGCGGCGGCGGGACGCGGTGAAGTGATCCGGCGCTTCTATCATCTGATCGAAATCAAACTGGAACAAATGGAGGTAGACATGGCGCGCCGTGAAGACCGCACGCCCGCCGATAACGAGCGCGACACCCGCGCGCTGGGCACATTGATCCGCAACTTCGAGAAGGTTTTCGGCCTCGAGCGTGAGCAGGTAAGCGATGGTGATACGACAGGGGCCGGCGGCAAGCGAGAGCGCGACGAGCAGGCCGAGGCGGAGGCCCTTCGCCGCGAGCTTGCAGAGCGCCTTGTTCGACTTCGCAACGCAAACCACGGCGCCGGTGGACGATCTGGCGGCGGCGCTCGGTGACATTGATCCAGCGGAACTGAAGGGGCTTCTCTACAACTGGGAAGTCTGGGCCCGTGATGACCAATTGCCGCCGCTGGATGATGAGTGGCGCACATGGCTCATTCTGGGCGGGCGCGGTGCCGGCAAGACGCGAGCGGGGGCGGAATGGGTCCGCGCCCAGGCATTGGGCCGGCCACCCTTCGCAGACCGGCCGGCCGAACGGATCGCCTTGGTTGCCGAGACCTATCACGACGCCCGCGCCGTCATGGTCGAAGGAATTTCGGGCCTGCTGGCAATCCATGCGCCGCATGAGCGACCGGTTTTCTACGCGTCGCGCGGCGAACTCGAATGGCCGAACGGCGCCATCGCACAGATTTTTTCAGCCGAGGACCCGGACGGACTACGCGGCCCGCAATTCGACGCCGCCTGGTGTGACGAGATCGCAAAATGGCGCCGCGCGGAGGCGGCCTGGGACATGCTCCAGTTCGCGCTGCGGCTGGGCGAGAGCCCGCGTGCGGTGGCAACGACGACACCGCGCCGCAACGCGCTGCTGGAGCGGTTGCTGGCCGATGAGCGCGTCGCACTGAGCCGCGCCACGACGTACGACAACCGGCCCTACCTGGCCGCAGCCTTCATCGACGAAATGGAGCGGCGCTATGAAGGCTCTGAGCTCGGCCGCCAGGAACTCGATGGCGAATTGATCGACGAATTGCGCGGAACGCTCTGGCAGCGTCCATGGATCGACGAGGTGCGGGTCGCGCGGGCACCGGATCTGCGGCGGATTGTGATCGGTGTCGACCCGCCGGTCTCGAGCGGCGAGAACGCGGACGCTTGCGGGATCGTGGCCGTCGGAATGGGCGATGGCGGCAAGGCCTATGTCCTGGCTGACCGGACCCTTCAGGGCGAGCCGCCCAACGTATGGGCACGCGCGGTCCTCGATGCCTATCGTGAGTTCTCGGCCGATCGCATCGTTGCCGAAGTCAATCAGGGCGGCGACCTGGTCGAGACGGTGATCCGCCAGTTTGATGCGGCAGCCCCGATCACGAAGGTCAGGGCAACCCGCGGCAAGTGGGTGCGCGCGGAGCCGGTCGCAGCACTCTATGCCGAGCGCCGGGTCTCGCATGTCGACCGGCTCGAGGCACTTGAAGCTGAACTGCTGAACTTCACCGGTGATGGCACCGTCGGTGGCAAAAGCCCCGACCGCCTGGATGCGCTTGTTTGGGCGCTGACCGATTTGATGATGACGCCTGAGGCACCACCGCGCCTGAGGTTTCTCTAGCGCGAACTGTTGGGTTTTTCGGAGCAAACAATGTCGACACTTTTGGAACGCCTGGCCGGCAGGCTTTGGCGAACGCCGACGCCTGTCCTGGATTCGAAATCAGGGGGTGGCCCGCTCGTTGCGATCAACGGTCTCGGCCGGCCAGCCTGGAGTTCGCGTAATTATGCCGGCTTCGCCCGGGAAGGCATGATCCAGAACGCAGTCGTCTATCGCTGTATCCGCATGATGGCGGAAGCGGCGGCCTCCGTTCGCCTCGAAGCCCACGTCGGGCGCGAAATCGTGGCGGACCATCCTCTGCTCGAACTTGTCGAGAGGCCGGCGACCGGCCGCACGCGGTTTGACTTTTTCGAGCACTGGTATGGCACCCTGCTGGTCTCCGGCAACGTCTTTGTGCATGCCGCTGCAGCCGGCGGCCGAATCCAGGAATTGCACCTTCTCCGGCCCGATCGCACGACCATCGTCGCTGGTCGGGACGGCTGGCCGGCGGGCTTTGAGTACCAAGCCGACGGCCGCCGCATCATCTATGATGGCGAGGCGCTCGATGGCATTGACGAGGTTCTCCACGTCAAGCTGTTCCACCCAAGCGATGACCACTATGGCCTGAGCCCGGTTGAACCTGCAGCCAGCGCCATCGACATTCACAACGCCGCCTCCCTCTGGAGCAAGGCACTGCTCGACAATGCAGCGCGTCCTTCAGGCGCCCTGGTCTACAGCGCCGGCGGGCACATGTCCGGCGAGCAGTACGATCGTCTGAAAGGCGAGCTGGAGCAGAGCTTCCAGGGTGCGCGCAACGCGGGCCGCCCGATGCTGCTCGAGGGCGGGCTCGACTGGAAGGCGATGAGCCTTTCCCCGCGCGACATGGATTTCGTCGAGGCGAAGAATGCCGCCGCACGTGAAATCGCCCTCGCGCTCGGCGTCCCGCCGATGCTGCTGGGTATTCCCGGTGACAACACCTACGCGAACTACCAGGAGGCCAACCGCTCGTTCTGGCGCCAGTCGGTTCTGCCGCTGGTCGAACGGACCGCGCGGGCGCTCTCGATCTGGCTCGCACCCGCCTTCAACGATCGGGTCGTGCTGCGGGCCGCGATCAACGAGATCGACGCGCTCGCCCCGGAACGTGAGGCGCTGTGGCGCCGTATCGAGGCGGCATCCTTCCTCACCGAGGACGAGAAACGTGCAGCCGTTGGCTATGGCGAACTGAACGCGCCGGCCAGCGACGACGCGTGATCCGTCGCAAACGACGGGCCAAACCGAGTACCGAAATCCCCGAGGGAGATGTGATGAGTGAGTTTTATCCGACGCCGCTCCGGCGCGCGGACGAGGTCAAGTTCTGCGCATTCGACCTGAAACAGGTCGACATGGAAGGCACCTTCGAAGGTTATGCGAGCTTGTTCAACCGCCAGGATATGGGGCGCGACGTCGTCCTGCCTGGCGCCTTCCGCCAAAGCATCGCCAAACGCGGCGCCAGTGGCGTACGCATGCTCTACCAGCACGACCCATCGACACCGATTGGTGTGTGGCAGCGCCTTTACGAGGATGCCCGTGGCCTTTTCGTGCGTGGCCGCATCATGACCGAGGTCGCCAAGGGCCGCGAAGTTCTCTCGCTGATGCGGGCCGGCGCGCTGGATGGTCTCTCGATCGGCTTTCGCGCAGAGGAGGGCGTGCGCGATCGACGGACCGGCGTGCGCCGGCTGAAGTCGATCGATCTCTGGGAAATCTCGGTCGTGACATTTCCGATGCTGCCGGAAGCGCGCGTATCGAAAGTGAAGGCGAGCGCCGCCCCGCGCCGGCTCCCGACCGAACGAGAATTCGAACGCTGGCTCACGCAGGACGCTGGGTTCACGCGATCGCAGGCCCGCGCAGTGATGCGCTCCGGCCTCAAGGGGCTCGATCCCATGCGGGATGCGGGTGAGAGCCCGGCCATGCAGCAGGTGCTGGCCACACGGTTCGCCGAGGCCGCTCGGCTGATCCGTACGTCAAACGGCAGGTCCCCGCTTTGAAGCGGGCTGCCTCCCCATCATTCGACTGACAGGAGCAGAAACTGAAATGAACGATCATGATTACGAAACGAAGACGGCGGGCGGTGACGTCTCCGCGGCCTTCGACGACTTCATGCAGGCATTCGAAGCCTTCAAGGAAACCAATGACGAACGCCTCGGTTCAATCGAACGGCGCATGTCGGCTGACGTCGTGACCACCGACAAGCTGTCACGCATCGACCGCGCCATGGATGAGCAGAAGCGCGTCATCGATGAACTGACGCATCGCGCAACGCGCCCGGGGCTCGCGCGCAACCGGGTCCAATCAGGGGCAGCACTTCAGCACAAGTCGGCCTTCCATGGCTACGTCCGGTCCGGTGAGACGGCGACGCTGCGTGACCTCGAAGGCAAGGCCCTCTCGGTCGGCTCCGATCCGGACGGCGGCTACCTGGTGCCGGACGAAACCGAGACGGCGATCAACTCGGCGTTGCGGGATATTTCGCCCATCCGTGCCATCGCCGGTGTCCGCCAGGTCTCCGGCACCGTTCTCAAGAAACCGTTCGCGGTAAGCGGAGCAGCGACCGGCTGGGTCGGTGAGACAGCATCGCGGCCCGAAACGTCGAGCCCGACGCTGGCGGAACTGTCGTTCCCGACGATGGAACTCTACGCGATGCCGTCGGCGACCCAGTCGCTGCTCGACGATAGCGCCATCGACATCGACCAGTGGATCGCGGATGAGGTGCGCCTGGCATTCGCCGAGCAGGAAGGCACAGCCTTCGTCAACGGCGATGGCGTCAACAAGCCGGCAGGCTTCATGACTGCGACGACCGTCGACAACGCCTCGTGGAGCTGGGGCAATATCGGTACCATCTCAACCGGCGTGGCCGGTGGCTTCCCGACGAGCGCGCCAGCCGACGTCCTCATCGACCTCGTCTACGCGGTCCGCTCCGGCTACCGCGCCAACGCCCACTTCGTCATGAACCGCCAGACCCAGTCGGCGGTGCGCAAGCTCAAGGACGATGCAGGCAACTACCTCTGGCAGCCGGCGCATGCACCCGGTGAGGCGCCGACCCTGATGGGCTTCCGCGTCGCCGAGGTCGAGGATATGCCCGACATCGCAGCCGACGAACATGCGATTGCGTTCGGTGATTTCGCACGCGGCTACCTGATCGTGGACCGTGTCGGAATTCGGATCCTGCGTGATCCCTACTCCGCCAAGCCCTACGTCCTGTTCTACACGACCAAGCGCGTTGGCGGCGGCATCCAGGACTTCGACGCGATCAAGTTCCTGAAATTCGGCGCCTAGCACCCTCTGGCAGCCGAAGTCGGACCGCTGCATCCGCCCTCCCGGATGCGGCGCCAGCCCGCGCGATCGAACGCGCGGGTGGCGGCGGATTGTTGCGCGATCTGAGCCTGCGCACATCCGCCGCCATTTTTGTATCACGGGCGGCGTGCGCCAGCCCGGCCCCCAATCATATGGTGACACCCATGCGACTGACGCTCCTGACCGGGCCGGCATCCGAGCCGCTCGACCTCGACGATCTCAAGGCGCACCTGCGGCTCGATAGCGATGATGAGGACCAGTACCTCTCCAGCCTGATCACGACCTCCCGCCTCCACGTGGAAGCAGCAATGGGCCTGGCGCTGATCACGCAGCGTTGGCTGTGGCAGGCCGACCAATGGCCCGCGCAAGGCTGTATTGAACTGCCGATCCGGCCAGTCCAGGCGGTCGAACAGGTGAGCGTCATCCGCGCGGACACAATCGAAGAGGTTGTCGCAGCGAATGCCTATCAGGTCGACATTGCCGGTGGCGTTGGACGCTTGGCGCCGGCCGCCAGCACATGGCCGCTGCCGGGTGCCAGAATGGGCGGCGCGAGGATCACCTTCCGGGCGGGTTTCGCAGACACGGCCAGCGACGTGCCCGACGCGATCCGTCACGCCCTGAAGCTGCTGGCGGCCCACTGGTATGAGGTGCGCGACCCTGTCCACATCGGCTCCCATACCGCCCGGGTGCCTGACATCGTGTCCGACCTCCTGCTCCCCTACAAGGTCTACCGCCTATGAGTATGCCGAGAAACGCATCCCGCCTCGGCGCCTTGCGCCACCGCGTGACGATCGAAGAGCCGGTGCGCACGGCGGATGAGGGCGGCGGCGCGGAAATAGCGTGGAGCCCGGTTGCAATCGTGTGGGCCGAGGTCGCGCCGAAAACCGGGCGCGAGGTTTTCGAAAGTGACCAGCTTGGCGGGCGCATCACACATGACGTGCGCATGAGATACCGCCAGGGCATCAGCGCGAAAATGCGCTTCGTCCATCAAGGCCGGATCTTCGACATTCGTCACGTTGCAAGCCCGAACGAGCGGCGCGAGTGGCTGATCTGCGCCTGCGAGGAACAGACTGAATAGCCGCGACGGGGAAGGATTGAGAGATGACGGATCCGGGCTGGGCCTTGCAGAAGGCCGTTTATGCACGCCTCACCAGCGACGCCGCCGTGATGGCGGCGCTCGGCGGCGCGAAGGTCTACGACCACGTGCCCCGCCGCACGCCGAAACCGTACGTGACCTTCGGGCGCAACGTCGTGCGTGATTTTTCAACGAGCGACGCGGAAGCTCATGAGCACGACCTCGTGCTTCATGTCTGGGCTGGCGCGAAGGGGCGCAAGGAGACGGCTGCCATCCTCGATGCCGTGCGCAGTTCACTGCACGATGGCGCACTCGCCCTGGATGGCCACCGGCTGATCAACTTGCGCCATACCGCAAGCGAGATCACGCGCGAGGACGATGGCGAGACGCTCGAGGGCATAGCTCGTTTCCGGGCCGTAACCGAAGTGGTGTGAGACTGACAATCAGGCTCACAGCGAGACTGACAACTACGTCGGCGCACCCGCGCCGGCCTTCACCCGACCGTTAAGACCATTCAACACGCCGGCGTGCGACCGCGGGCGAGGGAGAAACCTATGGCAGCGCAAAAAGGCAAGGACCTGCTTCTCAAGATCGATAGCGACGGGCAGGGCACGTTCATGACGGTGGCGGGCCTGCGCTCGCGAACCATCGCGTTCAACGCGGAGACCGTTGATGTGACCGATCAGGAATCGAGCGGGCAGTGGCGTGAGTTGCTCGTTGGCGCCGGGATCAAGACGGCGCGGATAAGCGGTGGCGGCATCTTCAAGGACCAGGCCTCCGACGAACTTATTCGCGCAACATTCTTCTCCGGCACACTGCGCAATTGGCAAATCATGATCCCGGACTTCGGCATGATTTCAGGCCCCTTCGAGATCACGGGTTTCGAACTGTCGGGCCGTCACGATGGCGAGATCGCTTTCGAACTGGCGATTGAATCAGCCGGTGCGCTGACCTTCATCGCGGCCTGATCCAGGCAGCAAGGCTTACTCAGAACAGGATGACACCTATGGCCAACAAGCACCGCGGTGAAGTGACCGCCCGCCTCGAAGGCAAGGACTATACGCTGTGCCTGACACTCGGCGCACTGGCCGAGTTGGAACAAGCCTTCGGCGCCGAAGACATGGTCGCCCTTGCCAGCCGCTTCGAGCGCGGCAGGCTGAGCGCGTGGGATGCCATCCGCGTCATAGGCGCGGGCCTTCGCGGCGCCGGGAATGACGTGACGGACGAACAGGTCGCCGCCATGCGCACCGACGAAGGCGCCTCCGGTTTCGTGACCATCGTGGTCGATCTCCTCGAAGTAACCTTCGGAGGAGACGAGGCCGCGAGCGAGTCGACCGTGCAACCCACGGCACCAGCCAACAAGATGCCGCCCGGGGAGGTCGGCCCGGCAACCCCTTTCCCTGGGACGACGCGATGAGTTTCGGCCTGGGCGTGCTTCGCCTGGCACCACGCGATTTTTGGCGGATGACGCCGCGCGAACTGGCTGCTGCCGCGCGGCACCTGGCCGACCGGGCGCCTGAGCTGCTGACGCGCGGCGGGCTTGAAGCCCTGATGCGCGCATACCCGGATAAGGAAAAAGACGATGGTTGAAAGAGACGACGACGGCTATCCACGCGCCGCCGGCGAGGTGCGCGAGATGGCGCGCGACCTTGAGCGGGTGAACGAACTGGGACAGCGCTTTGCAAGCACGATGGGTCGCGCCTTTCGCGACATTGCGCTGCGCGGCAAGAGTTTCGGGGATGTCCTGCGCAACCTCGCCCAGCAGATGGCAAACCTGGCCCTGCAGGCAGCCTTCAAGCCGCTTCAGAATGCATTGGGATCGGCCTTTGCCGGGCTCTTTGCAACACGCACGCCGGGCGCCGTCGTCCCGTTCGCACAGGGCGGCGTGGTCGCAGCGCCATCCTATTTTCCCCTGAGCGGTGGCCGGGTCGGCCTGATGGGCGAGCGCGGCGCTGAGGCAATCATGCCGCTGGCCCGAGGCCCCGACGGCCGCCTTGGCGTTCGCGCCCAGGCAGGTGGCGGCCAAAGCCAGAACATCACGATCAATATTGCCACGCCCGATGTCGATGGCTTCCGCCGTTCCCAGAGCCAGATCGCGGCAATGCTCTCGCGCACGGTCGCACAAGGCCAGCGCAACTTGTGACGGCCCCCTGACACCAGTCCAAAGACCGAAGCCGCATCGCGACGGCGAGGAGGTTCGACATGAGTTTCCATGAAGTCCGCTTCCCGACCGCAATTTCGCTTGCCTCAAGCGGCGGGCCGGAGCGGCGCACCGACATTGTCGTGCTGGGTTCCGGCCACGAGGAACGCAACGCCAGATGGTCCGCATCCCGCCGGCGCTATGATGCCGGCTACGGCATAAAGACGCTCGATGAATTGCACGCCGTCATCGCCTTCTTCGAAGAACGTCGCGGCCCGCTCTACGGCTTTCGCTGGCGCGATCCCGCGGACTGCAAATCCAGCCCGCCGCTGGCAACGCCGACGTCGCTCGACCAGGTGCTGGGCACGGGGGACGGGACAACGGCTGAGTTCGCGCTCACCAAGCAATACGGCAGCGCCTTCCTGCCCTATGCACGCGAGATCACCAAGCCGGTTGCCGGCACCGTTCTGGTCGCGGTCGACGGCAACGAGCAGGCCGAGGGCGCCGACTTTACCGTCGACACCACAATCGGTCTGATCACGTTTCTGCCCGGCCGCATCCCGATGACCCAGACAACCGTGACAGCAGGCTTCGAATTCGACGTGCCGGTCCGCTTTGACACGGATCGCCTGGAAGTCAACGTGATGGGCTTCAAGCACGGCGCGATCCCATCGATTCCAATTCTGGAGGTGCGTCGATGAAAGAGATCCTCCCACAGCTTCAGGCCCATCTCGATACCGGTACGACGACGCTTTGCTGGTGCTGGCGGATAACCCGGCGCGACGGCACGCGGCTGGGCTTCACCGATCACGACAACGCACTCAGCTTCGATGGGACGGACTTCGAGGCCGACAGCGGTCTCCAGGCCGGCGAAATTTCGGAAAGCATTGGCCTGAGCGTCGACAATCTCGAGGTCGAGGGCGCGGTTTCGTCCGAAAGCTTGTCGAGCGAGGATCTGTCCGATGGACTTTACGACGACGCAGCCGTCGAGGTGTTTCGTGTCAACTGGCAGGATCCGGCCCAACGGGTCTTGATGCGCGCGGGTTCCATTGGCGAAGTGCGCCGCGCGGGCACCGCGTTTGCAGCGGAGATCCGCGGCCTCAGCCACTATCTGCAGCAGCCCCAGGGCCGCCTCTTTCAGTATGGCTGCGACACAGACCTTGGCAGCGTGAAATGCGGGATCGATTTGACGGCGCCGGCCTATCACACCACGGCGACAGTCGAGGCGGTTGCGACCCCGCATCGAGTGCGCGTTTCGATGCCACAGACCTTCGCGCCTGACTGGTTTACGCGCGGTCTGATGCGCGTGACGAGTGGCGATGCGGCAGGTTTTGCAGGCGAGGTGCGCGCCCATGAGCGAGATGGCAGCGGCGACTGGCTGACGCTCTGGCAGGTGCCGCAGGTTGGCATTTCAGTTGGTGACCAACTGGAACTTTCGGCTGGCTGCGACAAGCGGTTTGAGACCTGTCGCGACCGGTTTCAGAACAGCGCGAACTTCCGCGGCTTTCCACACATGCCCGGCAACGACTTCGTGACCCGCTACGTACGCCGCGAGAAGGCCTGACAATGACAACCAGGTATGAGAGCGAAGCTCCACCCATTTGGACGCGCGCCAGGATCGTCGCGGCGGCGCGCGATTGGATTGGCACGCCTTATCACCATCAGGCGTCGTTGAAGAACGTTGGTACGGATTGCCTAGGACTTTTGCGCGGTCTTTGGGTCGAAATCTACGGCAGTCAGGCGGAGCGTCCGCCCGCCTATTCCCCCGACTGGGCCGAAGCACGCGGCCGCGAAGAACTCATCGCCGGAGCCGGGCGCCACCTCTTGGCTGTCGCACAAGGCGATGCGCGTCCCGGTGACGTGATCGTCTTTCGCATGAAGCCCAATGCACCTGCAAAGCACGTCGGCCTCTTGGCGAGTGAGACAACCTTCATCCACGCGATGGAAGGCGTCAGCGTCTCGGAAGTGCAACTTAATTCATGGTGGCGGCGGCGCATTGCGGCCACGTTTCGTTTTCCCGGAGTGCTCGACTGATGGCAACTCTCGCATTTGCGGCCGCAGGCGCAGCCGTCGGTTCCGCGGTACTGCCCGCCGGCCTCACCGTTTTCGGCACGACGCTCGCAGGCGCAACGATCGGCGCGCAGGTCGGCGCGCTGGCTGGCTCGTTTGTCGACCAGGCCCTGTTCGGTACGGGGGGCCAGAACCGCACGTTCGAAGGCCCGCGTCTCGACGATCTGCGCGTCACGACCTCAAGCGAAGGCGCCCCCATTCCCCGCATCTATGGCGCCGCCCGCGTCGGCGGACAGGTCATTTGGGCAACCGAATTCGAAGAGCAGCGCGTGACCCGGAAGGCAGGCGGCCAGTCCAAGGGCGGCAGTGGCGGCGGCGGCAGCACGACGCAAGTGAGCTACCTCTACTATGCCAATTTCGCTGTCGCGATCGGCGAGGGTGAGATCACGGGCTTGGGACGGATCTGGGCGGACGGCGAGGAATGGGACCTCTCGACCATCACCCACAGGCTCCATGTCGGCAGTGAAGATCAGACGCCCGACCCCTTCATCGAGGCCCATCTGGGCGCCGGCAATACGCCAGCCTACCGGGGCACGGCCTATATCGTTTTTGAGCGGCTGGCGCTTGAACCATTCGGCAATCGCCTGCCGCAGCTCTCCTTTGAAGTGTTCCGTGCCGTCGACGATTTCCAGAAAGACGTGCGCGGCGTCGTCATTATTCCGGGTTCAGGTGAATTCGTCTATGCAACCAACCCGGTGGAACGCGAAGGCTTCGCCGGTCAGTATGCAGCCGAGAACGTGCACACGCGCGAAGCTGCAACGAACTGGCAGGCAAGCCTCGACCAACTCGCGCGCACGCTGCCGAATGTCCAATCGGCTTCCCTGATCACATGCTGGTTCGGCTCTGACCTGCGCGCCGGAAATTGTCTCGTCCGCCCCGGCGTCGAACGTGCCGAGAAGATTACCCGTCCACGCACCTGGTCCGTGGCCGGTCTCGCGCGCAGCCAAGCCTACGTCGTCTCAAAGAGCGATGGCAAGCCCGCGTTCGGCGGCACGCCCTCGGACGACACCGTCATTGAGGCGATCCAGGATCTGAATGCGCGTGGCATCAAGCCGGTTCTCACCCCCTTCCTGCTGATGGATATTCCGGCCGGCAATACCCTGAGCGACCCGTGGTCCGGTGCACAGGGCCAGCCGCCATATCCCTGGCGCGGACGCGTGACCGTCGACCCGGCCCCGGGCCAGGCCGGCAGTCCGGACAAGACGCCAGCCGCCGCGAGCCAGGTTGCCAGTTTCATGGGCACCGCCGCCGTCTCTGACTTTTCCATTGTCAATGGAACGGTGGTCTACAGCGGCCCCCAGGAGTGGAGCTATCGCCGGTTCATTTTGCATTACGCCCATCTTGCCGTCGCGGCAGGCGGTGTCGATGCCTTCCTGATCGGGACCGAAATGCGGGAACTGACAACCGTGCGGGATGGGGCGGACACCTATCCCTTCGTTGCCGGACTTGCCCAACTCGCAGCCGACGTCAAGACGGTCCTCGGCCCTGCGACGAAGGTGACGTACGCGGCCGATTGGTCGGAATATTTCGGCCATCATCCAAATGACGGCAGCAATGACGTCTTCTTTCATCTCGACCCGCTCTGGGCCTCGCCCGCCGTCGACTGCATCGGGATTGATCTCTATTGGCCGCTGGCCGATTGGCGCGACGGTGATGACCACCTTGACCGCGCGACGGCGCGCTCGATCTACGATCTGGCGTATCTGAAGTCGAACCTCGCGGCTGGCGAGGGTTATGACTGGTACTATGCGTCGACAGCCGATCGCGACGCCCAGCTTCGCACGCCGATCACCGACGGCGCGGGCAAGCCATGGGTGTTTCGATATAAGGATTTGCCGGCCTGGTGGTCGAACGCCCACTACGATCGTCCCGGTGGCATCGAAAAAGCGACCCCGACGGCCTGGCAGCCGCAGTCAAAGCCGGTGTGGCTGATGGAAATCGGTTGTCCGGCAATCGACAAGGGCGCCAATCAGCCAAACGTTTTCTACGATCCGAAAAGCTCGGAAAGCGCGCTTCCCTACTTCGCGCACCTGCAACGCGATGATTTCATGCAACGCGCCTATTTGCAGGCCTTGATCGAAGGGCTGAATCCGAACCATGCCGGACATCTTGCCGGCACCAATCCGACATCCACCGTCTATGGCGGGCCGATGATCGCGACCGATCGTATCCACGTCTATGCCTGGGACGCGCGCCCGAGTCCGGCGTTTCCCAATGATGCCGATACCTGGGGCGATGCGCCCAATTGGCTCTACGGCCACTGGCTCAATGCGCGGATGGCAAGCATGCCTCTGGCGCGCGTGGTCGCGCGGATCTTTCAGGACTACGGTTTTGACCGCGCCGATGTCACGGCTCTCGAGGGCATGCTGCCGGGCTACCTGATCGATCGCGTGATGGCACTACGCGAAGCCATCCAGCCGCTTGAACTCGCATATTTTTTCGACACGATCGAGAGCGCAGACGTGATCCGCTTGACGCATCGTGGCCGAGGGGACCCGGCAGCCACCATATCAACCGATGATCTCGTCACTGAGCGTACCGATGCGCCCCTGATCACACTCGCCCGGGCGCAGGAAACGGAGTTGCCGCAAAGCGCAAAGCTCTCCTTTCTGACCGCCGGCGGCGATTATCGTCGCAGCGTTGCGGAGGCCAGGCGTCTGGCCGGCTTCTCTGACCGCGTCGCAACCGCGAGCCTCGCGATGATGCTCGATGCCGAACATGCAGAACGCATCGCGGAAACCTGGCTGCATGAGGCCTGGTCATCGCGGCGACGTGCGACATTCACCTTGCCGCCGAGCCGGCTGGCGATCGAACCGGGAGACATGGTCGAGACGGAAGAGGCGGGCACGCGCCTGCTCCATCGCATCACCTCGATTGCAGATCACGGGGCTCGCGCGATCGAGGCATTGGGTATTGAGCCCAGTCTCTACGATGGTCACGCGACACCCTCACGGCGTTTCTCTGTCGCAGCGCAGCCGATCGTCGGCCCGCCTGACGGCCTGTTCCTCGATCTGCCGGTTCTGCTCGATGACGGCGCCGAAACCGATGGCTTTGTGGCCCTCCACAAAGCGCCGTGGCCGGGACCGATGGCAATCTACCAATCGCCCGGCGAGGACGGCTTTGAACTGGCCGGGGAAGCGACAGCATCGGCAACTGTGGGCACGTTGCTCGATTCCCTGCCGGTCGGCGTCGCGGGACGGGTGGACTACGCCACGCGCGTGCGCGTCAAACTCTGGAGCGGCACGCTGACGTCCCTCAGCCGCCTGAGCCTGCTCGAAGGCGGCAATGCCATCGCTGTGCGCGGTGACGATGGCCAATGGGAGGTCTGTCAGTTCGAATCGGCAGAACTCGTCGGCGAACGTACTTACGAACTGACGGGCTGGTTGCGCGGCCAGGTTGGCACCGATCTGTGCGTGGCATGGTCTGACCAGCGCGCCGCAGCCGGCCAGCCCGTCGTGGTGCTCGACAGCGCGCTTGTGCGGATCGCGGTCGGCGCCAGCGGTGTCGGGCGGCCTCTTAACTGGCGCTATGGCCGGGCGTCGCGCGACATCTCCGATCCAAGCTATCGCCAGACCAATCATGCGTTCGTTGGGTTGGGGCGCAGGCCATATGCGCCGGTTCACGTCGACGGCACGCGCGATCCCGCGGGCAACTTGACCATCTCCTGGGTCCGCCGGACGCGCCGGGATGGCGATGACTGGAACCAGGGCGAGGTGCCTCTCGGGGAAGACAGCGAAGCCTACGAGGTTGACATCCTCGATGGTGAAACGGTCGTGCGCACGCTGACATCGACCGTAACCCAGGTGGTCTATGCCGCCAGCGAGCAGATCGCCGATTTCGGCGCAACACAGGGCGCCGTGTCGTGCCGCGTTCAGCAGATGAGCGCGAGTTGGGGCCGCGGCGCGCCGCGCGAAGCGACCGTCTGAACGAGCCGGCGGCGAACGCCGGTATCCCACAAGTCAAGAGTCAGGAAAACCACGATGGATGATGCCAGGTGGCTTGCCGAGGCATGGCGCATGCTCGGCAAAAAGGAAAAGCGCGGCAGCGCCGACAATGAAGACATCGTCCGGCTTTTCGAAGAAGTCGGCCGCGCGGACGTGACCGCGGACGAAGTGCCGTGGTGCGCAGCGTTCGTCGGCGCCTGCCTCAAGCGGGTGGGGGTCGAGGGAACGGGTTCGCTGCGCGCGCGCTCTTTTCTCGAATGGGGTGAGACGCTTCCCGGCCCGCGTCCGGGTGCCATAACGGTGTTGAGCCGCGGCGCCGATCCAAAGGCGGGACACGTTGGATTTTGGCTGGGCGAAACCGCCAAGGGTCCGATCCTGCTCGGCGGCAACCAGTCCGATCAGGTCAGCGTTGCCGTGTACGCGCGCGACAAGGTGCTGGGGTATCGCTGGCCCGAGACATTGCCAACGGCTGCACCAAACCAATCCATAACCCTCACATTCGATGCAGCACTTGCCCACGTGCTCGCGATGGAAGGCGGCTACACCGACGACCCCGATGATCCAGGCGGGCCGACCAACCGCGGCATCACATTGGAAGTCTACTGCCGTCACGCCGGCCTGAAGCTCGATGCCATGACACGGGTGCTGCGAATCCGCGAGTTGCGTTCGATCCCCGATGAGTTGGTGCGAGAAATCTACCTGCAGCGCTACTGGCGCCCGAGCCTGGCAAGCGAACTCTCGCCGGCGATCGGGTTCATGCATTTCGATGCGAGCGTCAATCACGGCCTGACCGGCGCGGCGACACTTCTGCAGAAAGCGCTTCAGCGCCAAAGCCCCCGCCTCGACGTTGACGGTGAAATCGGACCGCTGACGCTCGGTGCCGCATCGCGGGCCGACGAGCGCCGCCTGCTGGCGGACTACGCGACGACCCGCCGGGCGCGGTATCGCGCCCTGCCCCATTTCTGGAAGTTCGGTCGCGGTTGGCTCAATCGCGTCGATGCGACGGAAGTCCGTGCGCGCGCGTTGATCGGTCCCCCGGAACGCCCCGCTTTGCCCCCCCAAAATCAAACGAAAGGAACCAAGATGATCAATCCAGCCGGAACTCCCGTCTCAGGCAAATTCTGGGGACACTCAATGACCATTTGGGGCGCGCTACTCACGGCGGTCTCCACCGTGGTGCCGGTCCTCGGTCCAGCTTTTGGCCTTGACCTTACCCCCGATCTCGTTCGCGAAGCCGGTGAGCAGCTCATTGCCGTGATCCAGGCGATTGGCGGCCTGATCGGCACGATTATGACCATCCTGGGCCGTGTCAGGGCAAACCAGACGTTGGCATTCAAGACGGCGTAATGGCTTGCAAGACCGCGCATTGCCGCCGTGAGGCCGGCTTGTGGAACAGATCACGGGAAATCTGAAATCAACCAACCGGCCGTTCTCGGCCGGTTGGAGACGGGCCGTGATCTGCTACAATTGATTTCCCGCCTTCTTTCCGTGATCTTAGGGAGGCAACTGTTCCAAGCGGTGCTTGCCGCCGCATAATCGCGAACGAGAGGGCCCGTGCGCGCACTTGTCGTCGAAGATGATCCGGATCTTAATCGCCAACTCGTCGCAGCACTCGGCGAGGTGGGCTTTGTCGTCGACCAGGCAAGCGACGGCGAAGAAGGCTGCTTTCTGGGCGAAACGGAGCCCTACGATATCGTCATTCTTGATCTCGGCCTGCCGCAGATGGACGGTATCAGTGTGCTCGAATCCTGGCGCCGCGCGGACCGGAAAATGCCCGTCATCATCCTCACGGCCCGGGATCGATGGTCAGACAAGGTGGCCGGCATTGACGCTGGCGCCGACGACTACCTCGCAAAGCCCTTCCATATGGAAGAATTGCTCGCGCGCGTTCGCGCCCAGGTTCGCCGTGCCGCGGGCCACGCAAAAAGCGAGATCCAGTGCGGCAAGGTCGTTTTGGACACCAAATCGGGTCGTGTCTCGCTCGACGGACAGACCGTCAAGCTGACGTCCCATGAATACCGCCTGCTGAGCTATATGATGCATCATCAGGGCCGGGTCGTCTCACGCACCGAACTGGTCGAGCATATGTATGACCAGGACTTCGACCGTGATTCGAATACGATCGAAGTCTTCATCGGCCGCCTGCGCAAGAAGATCCCGCCGGAACTGATCCGCACGGTGCGTGGCCTCGGCTATTGCCTGAGCGATGAGGATGAAACTTAATTCCCTCGCGTTCCGGCTCTTTGCAACGGCAGCCGCCTGGACGCTGATCGCCCTGCCGATCGTCGGGCTCGTGATCTACAGCCTCATCAACTCCCTCATCATGGAGAACTTCGACCGCCGTCTGCGCCTCCAGGCTTGGGTCATTCAGGCAGAATCGGTGGATGCCGAGCGCGGGCCCGTGCGACCCGAGGCCGTCGGTGAGCCCCTCTTCGAAGTTGAGAACTCGGGCTGGTATTGGCAGATCATGCCGATCAAGACCGGTGCCGGCACGGCATTGGTCTCAGCCTCGCTGGACGGGCGCAACCTGCCCATGCCCCACGCCGCCTCGGACAGCACACGCGAAGGCGAAGCCCATTGGCTCGACGTCAAGACCAAGGACGGCCAGCCCCTGCGCATCGTCGAGCTGCTCGGCACCGTCGGCGAAGGCCCTGATGCGCCGCAATATTCGTTTGTGGTCGCAGGGCCGCTCGAATGGCCTTGGGCGCAGATCAACAGCGTTGGCACCGTACTCGCGCTCGCCCTCACCCTGACAGGTCTCGCGCTATTGGTCGCAACCTTCCTCCAGGTCAAAGTAGCCCTACGTCCCTTGTCGGCGATCGAGCGTGGTCTTTCTGACATCCGCTCGGGCCGCCGCGAGCGCCTCGATGGCGAATTTCCGGCAGAAATTGCGCCCTTGCAGGCCGAACTCAATGCCCTCATCACCTCAAACCAGGACATAATCGATCGCGCCCGCACCCAGGTCGGCAATCTGGCTCATGCCCTCAAGACACCGCTCGCCGTCCTCACCAATGAAGCAGATCGAACCCGTTCGCCGTTTGCCGATAAGGTCGGTGAACAGGCCCAGATCATGCGCGCCCAGATCACACACTATCTCGATCGCGCCCGCATGGCGGCGCGCGCCAATACGATCGGCCGCGTGACGCCCGTCGGCGAGGTTGCGCACGGCCTCAAGCGTGCCCTCGAGCGCATCCACCAGGACCGCGGTATCAAGATCGAGATTACAGCGGACCCCGCGCTGGCATTCCGGGGCGAACGCCAGGATCTCGAGGAGCTTTTGGGAAATCTGCTCGACAACGCGGCGAAGTGGGCAAAGGTGCGCGTGACGGTCGACGCCGTCGCCCTCGGCACCGCCCCTGAGCCCGATCGCCTGGGGCAATGGCTGTCGATCGTGATCGAGGACGACGGCGAGGGCGTTCCCGAGGAGCTGCGTGCCGCCATGCTGCGCCGCGGTGAGCGCTTGGACGAGACGAAACCGGGCAGCGGGCTCGGCCTCTCGATTGTCAACGACCTGGTCGGCTCCTATCGCGGCAAGCTGGCGTTTGATCAAGCGGTGTCCGGCGGCCTGCGGGTGGAGCTCACACTGCCCGCCGCCATTTGAATGCCGTGGTTTGGTCAAGAACACGTGCTTTGGTTAATGCTGCACGCGTGATGGAGCCGGCGAATTAAGCTTTTCCCGCGTGCCCAAGTCTCACGAAATGCCGCGGGTCCGATCGATATGGCCAGATTTTCTCCTTTTCCACTCGTTGCCGTTGTTGCCATTTCACTGGCTGCCTGCAGCGCTGATGGTCGCAACCGCGCCGATACCGGCCTCGGCATCGGCGCGCTGACTGGCGGTATTTTGGGGAGTACGGTCGGGCATGGCAGGGGACGTGTTGCTGCAACTGTTGTCGGCGCGGTCATCGGTGGCATCGTTGGCAGCGAGATTGGCCGATCTCTGGATGAGCACGACCGTCGTCTGGCGATCGATGCTGAATACGATGCCCTCGAACGTGGTGGTTCCGGCCAGGCACGCATCTGGCGCAGCGACCGCGACGGCACCTATGGCGAGGTTGTTCCCTCCCGTCCTTACCGTCGCGGCGAGTATGATTGCCGCGATTACACCCACACGATATATGTCTCTGGTCGTCCGGAAGTGATGCGTGGCACCGCGTGTCGCAATCCGGACGGGACATGGCGGGCAGCCTGATTTTCGTCAATTCGTTGCTGAGTGAGCCTTTGGTGGCCGTCGCTTGAGCGCTATGTGTCAGGTCTGGCCGCGACAACTCGCCCGCTACCGATGACTGGAAGTGTGCGCCCAACGCAGCGATGTTGCAGGCCAACGCTAAGAGTCCGCGAACAGGCACAGAATGTTGTTTTGGTTGATATGCGCCCTCATCACGGTGGCGGTGACGGTTTTCACGCTCCGCCCTCTGCTCACAAGTGAGGGCCGTGAGGATGAAGGCCAGCATCTCCACGACCTTCAGGTCTATAAAGACCAGCTCCGCGAGATCGAGAACGAGGAGCTGCGTGGCGTGATCGGCGCGCAGGAGGCCGAGGCAGCACGGCTGGAAATCTCGCGCCGCATCCTGGCTGCAACCGACGCGGGTCGCGATGCAGCCGCGCTGAAGGTCGCAACGGCCAAATCCCGCTCCACCGTCTTTTCAATCACCGCAGCCTTCATCGTCACCGCCTCTCTGACGGTCTATCTGATCCTGGGCGCACCGGGATATCCGGGCCGTCCATTTGCGGAGCGGGCCAATATACCAGCCAACCAGGCGAGTGTTACAGAATTGATTGCCCGGGTCGAAGCGCGCCTGCGCGAGGCGCCGGAAGACGGCCAGGGCTGGGATGTTCTGGCGCCCGTCTATGCCAAGCAGGGCCGCTACGGCGACGCAATCCGGGCCTTTTCCCGCGCAATCGAAATCCTGGGCGAGAACCGCGAACGCCTGCGCGGACTGGCTGAATCGCATCTGGCGCTCAACAACGGCATCGTTAGCAGCGAAGTGCGCGATGCCTTCCGCAAGATTTTGGCAAATGAACCGGCATTGGTTGCGCCGCGTTTCTGGCTCGCGGTCGGCCTCGAGCAGGACGGCAAGCGTGATGCCGCCATTGCGGCCTATCAAAGCTTGCTGGGCGATGCCCGCGCGCAGGTCGAAAGGGGCGAGATCCCAAAGCGCGCCCAGACCATCATAGAAGAGCGCCTCACAGCTCTCGGCGCGTCATCTGGCCCAAGCAGCCCGCCGGCGCCAGCGGGCACAGCACCGCAAGGCGAGGAAACCGCCCCGGATCAGGCCGCGATCGCGCGTCTGCCGGCCCAAGAGCGGGCCCAGATGATCGAAAACATGGTCGCAGGCCTGGCCGAGCGCCTCAAATCGGAGGGCGGCAATCAAGCCGAGTGGGAGCGCCTCATTCGTTCATATTGGGTTCTTGGGCGCCGGAAAGCCGCCGAGGATGCGCTCGCCGGCGCCCGCCAGCAGTTTGCCTCTGACGCGACCGTTCGAACGGCGCTCGACGCATTTGCACGCGAACTCGGAATGGAGCCGCAATAGCCGCGACCGCTTAACTCACTTATTTTGAAGGCAAGGAGACGCCAGCTAAGGTGTTCTAATCAATGAGCGGCACCTGCGTTGTGGCGGCGCCCGGGAGCGGACTGAAAGAGGTTTTCGTCGATGACGCGTAAGCAATTTCGCGCGAGCTTGATTGGTGGTGGAGTAACCGTGCTGGCACTGGCGGCCATCCTGGTGCTGTTCGCAATGCGCAACTCGATCGTGTTCTTCTACGCGCCGAGTGATATCAGCGAGGCAAAGATCACCGCCGATCAACGCTTTCGCCTTGGCGGGCTCGTGGGCGAGGGAACCGTTGAGCGCGGCGCGGGCACCAAAGTCCGTTTCGAGGTCACCGATACCATCAAGTCGGTTCCCGTGACCTACGACGGCGTCCTACCGGATCTCTTCCGTGAGGGGCAGGGTGTCGTCGCTGAAGGCCGCCTTGATGCGAGCGGCACGTTCGTTGCCGACACCGTGCTCGCCAAGCATGATGAGAACTACATGCCCCCCGAAGTCGCCAAATCGCTCAAAGAGAAGGGTGTGAAGCTCGGAGCGGGTGCGGTACACAAGACCACCGACAAATAATGCTCTTAGACGGCGGAATGGAGCGACGATGATCGTCGAGATTGGACACTTTGCACTCATCCTGACGCTGGCGCTCGCGCTGATCCAGATGACGGTCCCGTTTTACGGTGCGCGCACGAATGACGCCACCCTCATGCGGATCGCCGGCCCGGCATCCCTTGCTCAGTTCGCGACCTGCCTCGTTGCCTTTGCCGCGTTGATGCACGCTTATGTCGTATCGGATTTCTCCGTCGCCAACGTCTATCAGAACTCCCACTCGGCTAAGCCGATGATCTACAAGATCTCCGGCGTCTGGGGGAACCATGAAGGCTCTATGCTGTTGTGGCTTTTGATGCTGGCGGGCTTTGGCGCCGCAGTGGCAGCCTTCGGACACGCAGTCCCCCTCAGTCTGCGCACCACCGTCCTTGCCGTCCAGGCCTCGATTGCGGTCGCCTTCGCGCTCTTCATCCTGCTGACATCGAACCCCTTCGAGCGCCTTGACCCGGCCCCCTTCGACGGCCGCGGCCTCAATCCGATCCTGCAGGACCCCGCACTCGCTCTCCACCCCCCCTTCCTTTATGCCGGCTATGTCGGCTTCTCGATTGCGTTCTCGTTCGCTGTCGCAGCCCTGATCGAGGGGCGCACGACCGCTGCCTGGGCACGCTGGGTCCGCCCCTGGACACTCGCGGCCTGGATGTCTTTGACGCTCGGCATCGCGATGGGCTCGTGGTGGGCCTATTACGAGCTTGGCTGGGGGGGCTGGTGGTTCTGGGACCCAGTGGAGAACGCCTCGTTCATGCCCTGGCTTGCCGGCACGGCGCTGCTCCATTCCGCAATCGTCATGGAAAAGCGTGAGGCCTTGAAGGTCTGGACCATCCTGCTTGCCATTCTGACGTTCTCGCTAAGCCTCCTCGGCGCCTTCCTGGTGCGCTCCGGCGTGCTCTCCTCGGTTCACGCCTTCGCCGTTGATCCCGAGCGTGGCGTCTTCATTCTCGCCATCATGATCTTCTTCGTGGGTGGTTCGCTGGCGCTGTTCGCAGCCCGCATGCACTCGCTGCGACAGGGCGGCATGTTCGCCCCGATCAGCCGCGAAGGATCTCTAATCCTGAACAATCTTCTGCTGACCACGGCGTGTGCCACGGTCCTCATTGGCACGCTCTATCCGCTCTTCCTTGAGTCCGTGGCAGGCATGAAGATCTCCGTCGGCCCCCCCTATTTCAACGCGACATTCGTACCTTTGATGGTGCCGCTTCTGATCGCGGTGCCGCTTGGCCCCGCGCTCGCCTGGAAGCGTGGTGATCTGGCGGCAGCCCTCCAGCGCCTATGGATTGCAGCCTTGATCACGCTGCTGGCCGTCGTTGCGGTCTTTGCGATCGCCTATCGCGGCCCCTGGCTCGCGCCCCTCGCCATTGGCCTCGGTGTCTGGGTCATGGCGGCGGCGCTGCAGGATATGTTCTGGCGGGCAAAATTCGGTGAGGTTCCCATGGCGACCGCGTTTGCGCGGCTCTGGGGACTGCCTCGATCCGCCTGGGGTACGACGATCGCCCATTTTGGTGTTGGCCTCATGGTCGTCGGCATCGCGGCGACCAGTGCGTACCGTCAGGAAAAAATCCTTGTCATGGCGCCGAACCAGCAGGTCGAGTTCGCGGATTATAGTATCACCTTCAAGGGCGTGGTGCCGGCGACCGGCCCGAATTATACCGAGCAGCGAGCGCTGTTCGATGTTGCCACCGCTGGCTCCACTCCGTTCATGCAACTAAGCCCCGCCAAGCGCATCTATCGCGCTTCACAGCAGGGCACGACCGAAGCCGGCATTCATGCAGCCGTCTCGGGCGATCTCTACATCGTGCTTGGTGATCCCAAGGACAACGGCGCCTATGCCATCAGCCTCTATTTCAACCCCCTTGTGCGACTGATCTGGATTGGCTGCGTGATCATGTTCCTTGGTGGCTTCGTGTCGTTGATGGACCGCCGTCTGCGGGTTGGGGCACCGCGCCGTGCGCAACGCGTGAGGGAGCCCGATGCAGAACCGGCGTAAGGGATGGGGCTGGCGGGCGCTTGCGATCGCCTGGCTCGGAATTGCGGTCTCGTTCGCCGGCGCGCCGGCGGCAATCGCGGTTCAGCCTGAGGAAGTGCTGAAGGACTCGAAACTGGAAGCACGAGCGCGCGAGATTTCCGCGGAACTGCGTTGCCTGGTCTGCCAGAACCAGTCCATCGACGAATCGAATGCGCCGCTTGCGCGTGATCTTCGTCTTCTTGTCCGTGAGCGGCTTCAAGCCGGCGACAACGACAAGGAGATCATGGACTACATCGTTGCCCGCTACGGTGAGTTCGTCTTGTTGCGCCCGCCGGTGGGATGGCACACAGCTCTTTTGTGGTTGGCGCCAGCCCTTTTTCTGGTGCTCGGCGTGTTCATGATGCGCGGCGTCCTCAGCCGCCATCGCACCCAATCAGCAGGGCCCGCCCCCTTGAGCGATGACGATAAAGCGCGCCTTGACCGGATCCTTCGCCGCCCGCCGGATCAAGCCAACATGGACAATTCGTAATCTTCCTGAAACACGGACGAAAGGTGCCCCTTTCTAGTTTGTCGGCTAGGTAACCAAGCTCACTGTCTTGTTTCCTTTGCCAACCCAGGAAGGACGCATTTATGCAGAAGTCCCAGGCCATCCGGACATCCTGTCCACCGCGGCCGTCTCGCCAGAATTTGTCGTTTGCGACAGCCGCAGCTCTCGCAATCTTTGCCACGGCCGCGCTGACCGGCCCCACCCCGGTCCATGCCCAGCTGAAATCAGCCGAAACGCCGGCATTCAGCCCTGTGCCGGGCGCTCCGCCGACGTTCGCGGATCTCGTCGCGCGCGTGAAGCCGTCTGTCGTCAGCATCCAGGTCGTCGCCGGCGGTGACAACCAGCCCAACACCCCGACACGCCGCCGCACGCCGGGCGGCGCCAAACCTTTCCCCGATCTCCCCGATGACCATCCCCTGAACGAATTCTTCCGGGGCATGCCGCGTGGCGAAAACACCCCCCGCGCGCGTCCCACCCCGCGCCGCCGCGCCCAGGGCTCCGGTTTCGTCATTTCCGCCGACGGGTATGTCGTGACCAACAATCACGTCATCTCAGGCGCCCAGAAGATCGTCGTCAGCTTCGATGAGAAGGAAAAACTGCCGGCAGAACTCGTCGGCACCGATCCGCGCACCGACCTGGCCCTCCTCAAGATCAAATCGGACAAGCAGTTCCCCTACGTTCGCTTCTCCAAGGACGAGAGCCGTGAGGGCGACTGGGTCGTCGCGGTCGGCAATCCATTCGGGCTTGGCGGCACCGTCACAGCCGGCATCGTCTCTGCGCTGGCACGCGACATTGGCTCCGGCCCTTATGACTTCCTTCAGATTGACGCGGCCGTGAACCGGGGTAATTCCGGTGGCCCGACCTTCAATCTGAAGGGGGAAGTCATTGGCGTGAACACGGCGATCTATTCGCCCTCCGGCGGCAATGTCGGCATTGCGTTCGCCGTCCCGGCCAAGACGGCCGTTGAGGTCATCGATGCGCTCAAGAAGAGTGGCAGCGTCCAGCGTGGCTGGCTCGGCGTGAAGATCCAGTCGATCACCGAAGACATGGCCGAAGGACTTGGCTTGTCGGAGGACTTCGGCGCCCTTGTCAACGACGTCACCAAGGACGGCCCCGCCGAGGCTGCCGGCCTGCGTGCGGGCGATGCCATCACCGCCGTCAACGATCGCCGCATCGAGGATAGTCGCGACCTGGCGCGGAAAATCGCCGACTATACGCCCGGCACCACCGTGAAGGTCAAAGTCCGTCGTGCGGACCGCGACATGACGATCGATGTGAAGCTCGGAACCTTCCCAAGCACCAACCCGCAGGTTGCGATGCAGAACGATGGCGACGGCGACACCAAGCCAACCGCGCTCGAGGAACTGGGCCTCAGCCTTCGCGCGAGCGAGGATGGCGAAGGTGTTCTCATCGAGGAAGTCGATGCCGATAGCGATGCGGCTGAGAAAGGCCTGCGCCAGGGCGATGTTATCGTCGAAGTCAACAGCCGCAAGATCTCCAGCCCCGCCGATATCGACGAGGAAGTGGGCAAGGCGCGCCAGCGCGGCCGCAAAGCCGTCCTCATGGTCGTCAAGCGCGGTGATCAGCGACGCTTCGTAGCTGTCCAGTTCATCGACAAGAAGAAGGGCTGATCGCTCGATAGAAGCCGCACGAACGTGCTAGACACAAGTTGCCCGGCGCTGGATCTTTCGAGCGCCGGGCACGTTTTCGCCAGTCCATTGCGTGAGCCCCACGAGGACGCAGATGCGCGTTTTGATCATCGAGGATGACGAAGAGGCCGCGAGCTACATCGCCAAGGCGCTGCGCGAGAGCGGACATACGGCCGACCACGCTGCCGATGGCGAAACGGGCCTGACAATGGCGCGTGAGGAATCCTACGACGTTCTCGTCATCGACCGCATGTTGCCGCGCCTCGATGGCCTCTCGATCGTCCGTCAGTTGCGCGCCGAGGGCCGCGACACCCCCGTCCTGATACTTTCTGCCCTCTCTGATGTTTCCGACCGCGTCACCGGGCTCAAGTCCGGCGGTGACGACTACCTGACGAAACCGTTCGCCTATTCCGAACTCCAGGCCCGCGTCGAGGCCCTCGCCCGCCGTGTTCAGCCCGAAGAACAAAAAACCACCTACACCGTCGGCGATCTCGTCCTCGATCGCCTGTCCCACCGCGTCACACGCGCGGGCCAGGTCATCATCTTGCAGCCGCGCGAGTATCGCCTGCTGGAATATCTGATGAAGCACGCGGGCCAGGTCGTGACCCGGACAATGCTGCTTGAAGGCGTTTGGGACTATCACTTCGATCCGCAGACGAACGTGATCGATGTCCACATCTCGCGTTTGCGCGCGAAGATCGACAAGTCCTTCGACGCGCCCCTCCTGCACACCGTACGCGGCTCGGGCTATGTCATCCGCGACGCGGCAAACGGCTGACGTGATGGCTTGGCGTTCATCAAGCGCGATCCGGGTGACGGCCACGATCCTGATGGGCTTCCTGGTTGCCTCGGCGCTGATTTTCACGGTGATGGCCTGGCAGACCGCAAACTTTCTCGAGCAGCGCAACGCCGAGCGCATTCTCACGGAAGCGCGCCTGCTGAGCGAGATCGCGGCGCGCGAAGGCCCTGACGTCCTCCTCTCGACGTTGCAACGCCGTCAGGCGCGGCGCGGCGATATGCTCTACGGCCTGAGCGAGCAGCGCGAGCGCCCGGCCTGGCTCGGCGGGCTGGCCGACTGGCCACCCGCGCTGAACCGCGACAATGCCACCGCCCAGTTCACGTTCACCCCGCAAGCCTCCGACACGGCAGCCCCCGGCCCCGCTGGCGCCGCCCCCGGTGGCGGCAAGCAACGCATTGCGATTGGCGCGACCGTTCGATTGCCGGACGGCGAGCGATTGCTGGTTGCCCGCGATGTAACCGATCAGCACGCGCTGATGCAGACATTCCGCACATGGGCTTTTGCCGGATTGGCGGCGATGGCGTTGGCGGCCCTCATCACTGGCTGGCTGATCAACCGGACCCTGTTGGCGCGCCTTGCCCGCATGAGTGAGACGGCGCGAGAGATCATGTCCGGCGACCTGACACGGCGCATGCCGGTCACCGCCGCTGCCGACGAATTCGACCAGTTGGCCGGCGATCTCAATGCCATGCTGGCGCGCATCGAACGTTTGATGGCCGGCCTGCGCGAAGTCTCCGACAATATCGCCCATGACCTCAAGACGCCCCTTAATCGATTGCGCATGCGCGCCGAGAACGCCCTGCGCGCACCTGCCGATGAAACGGCGTGCCGCGCGGGTCTCGAAGACGTTCTCGTCGAGGCCGACGAACTCATGCGCACCTTCAACGCACTCCTCCAGGTTGCCCGCCTTGAGGCCGGCGCTCACGCCGAGAACCTGGAACGTTTCGATCTGTCGACCCTGATTGGCGATGTCGCGGAGTTCTATGAGCCCGTCATCGAGGAGGCCGCTGCCCGCCTCGTCGTCGACGTGCCAGCGAAACTGGAGGTCCGCGCGAACCGTCAGCTCGTCTCCCAGGCGCTGACCAATCTCGTTGAGAACGCAATGAAATATGGCCTCGACGGCGCCCGCTCGCGCGAGATCACCGTGGGCGCCCGCGCCGACAGTCCGTTCATCGAACTGTGGGTCGCAGATCGCGGACCGGGCATCCGCGCCGCCGATCGCGAGCGTGTGCTGCGCCGCTTCGTGCGCCTTGACGAAGCCCGCACCAAGCCCGGCACCGGCATCGGCCTGAGCCTCGCCGCAGCCGTCGCAACCGTCCATGGCGGCGAAATCCACCTCACCGATAACGCGCCCGGCTTGAAGGTCCAGATCCGCTTGCCGGCAGACGGCAACGCCGCCGCCGTGCTATCAGAACGCTCGACAACCGCATCGTCGACGCAACACGCCCCGATTGAGCTTGCCGGGCGTGCGCCATCGACGATCAGTCCCTGAAGCAGTGCCTGACACGCAAGCGACGAATAATCGATCATGACACCCGGCGCCGAAACGACCCTTCTCCAAACCATTCGCGATCTGCGCCCCGATGCAGCGCGCCGTCAGCCACTGGCGCACGATGCAGCACTGGCTGCCGCCCACCTCGCAGACTTCGAAGCCGAATTGGCGAAACTCGTCCTCCCCCCCGGTCAAGTGGATGAGCTGCGCGATCCCGCCGTCCGCGATTTCCTCGGCGCCGTGCTCGGCGGCTCGCGGTATCTGCGCATGCTGGCGATGCAATCGCCCGCGCGCCTCGCCGCCATTCTGGCAAATGCGCCAGATCGCCATCTGAGCCAGATGATCGACACGCTGAGGGACGAGGCCGCCGCCTCCGACCTTGCGACCATGAAGGCGTGGATGACAACGCTGCGCACCTTCAAGTCCGAAGCAGCCCTCCTCATTTCCCTCGCCGATCTGGCCGGCCATTGGCCGATCATGCGCGCCAGCGAAGCTCTTGCCGACGTCGCCGATGCCGCCTGTGATGCGGCCTGCGCCTATCTGTTTCGCGCCGCCCAGAAGAAGGGCGACTGGCTCGCCCCGCCGGACGATCCCGCCCCCCATCGCCATTCCGGCCTGATCGTGCTCGCCATGGGCAAGCACGGCGCCCGCGAACTCAATTTCTCCAGCGACATCGACCTCATCGTCTTCTACGAGCGCGACAAGGCCCGCCTGCGCGACGGCCTTGAGCCGGCGCAGTTCTTCATTCGCCTGACCCGCGATCTCGTCAAACTCCTGAACGATCGCACCGCCGACGGTTACGTCTTCCGCACGGACTTACGTTTGCGCCCAGACCCTGGCGCCACCCAGGTCGCGATCTCGACCGAGTCCGCCCTGCACTATTACGAAAGCTTCGGCCAGAACTGGGAACGCGCCGCCATGATCAAGGCGCGCCCGGCCGCCGCCGACATCGAGCAGGGCAGGAGCTTCCTTGGTGAACTGAGCCCGTTCATCTGGCGCAAGTATCTCGATTTCGCCGCCATCGCAGATATCCACGCCATGAAGCGCCAGATCCACGCGCACCGCGGCTTCAAGGAGATCGCCGTCAAGGGCCACAACATCAAGCTCGGGCGCGGCGGCATTCGTGAGATCGAGTTCTTCGTCCAGACCCAACAGCTCATCGCCGGCGGCCGCCAGACCGATCTGCGCCAGCCGCGCACGCTTGCGACCCTTGCCGGCCTCGCCGAACGGGGCTGGATCGAGGCGGACGTCGTCAACGACCTCGACGAAGCCTACCGTTTCCTGAGGTCGATCGAGCACCGCATTCAGATGACGGCCGACGAGCAGACCCATCAGGTGCCGGTTGAGGACGAAGCGCTTGCGACATTGGCCGGCTTCTCAGGCTATCCATCGACCGAGGCCTTCTCGGACGCCCTGCTGAAGCAGTTGCGGATCGTCCAGGGGCACTACGCCTCCCTTTTTGAGAACGACCCTGAACTCTCGTCGGCCGCCGCCAACCTCGTTCTCGCCGGCGAAGACGATGATCCCGAAACGATCGCGTCTCTCGAGATGATGGGCTTTAGCCAGCCCGCGCAGGTTCTCAGTACGATTCGCGCCTGGCATCGTGGCCGCTACCCCGCCGTCTCCTCGGAAGGTGCCCGCGCGCGCCTCACCGTCGTCCAGCCCCTGCTCGTCGAGGCCCTCGCCCAGACCGTCAACCCGGATGCAGCGCTCGCCGGCTTCGATCGCTTCCTGCGCCAGCTGCCGGCTGGCGTCCAGCTCTTTGCCCTCCTGAACGCGCATCCCGAGCTGATGCGCCTTGTCGCCCTCATCATGGGCAGCGCCCCCCGTCTCGCCCTCATCCTTTCCCGCCACCGCCGCGTTTTCGATGCCGTCCTCGACCCCCGCATCATGGGAACGACCCCCACGCACGATGAGATGCGCCAGTTGATAGAGGGCGAACTCGCAGACGCCGAGGGGCTTGAGGTCGTCCTCGACCGCGCCCGCATCATCGGTCGCGAGCAGATGTTCCTGATCGGCATCCGTCTCCTCACCGGCCTGATCGAACCGGAAGAAGCAGGCCCCGCCTATACGCTGATCGCTGAAACGCTGATCGAAAAACTCCACCACGCCGTCCAGGCTGACTTCGAAGCACGCCACGGCCGTGTGCCCGGCGGCAGAGCGGCGGTCGTTGCGATGGGGCGGCTCGGCAGCCGTGAAATGACGGCAACCAGCGATCTCGACCTGATCGTCATCTATGACGCGGACCCGGAAGCCAAACAGTCGGATGGTGAGCGCCCCCTGGCCGTCAGCCAGTATTTTGCCCGCCTGACGCAACGTCTGATCAGCGCGATCTCCGCCCCGACCGCCGAGGGCAAGCTCTACGAGGTCGACATGCGCCTGCGCCCGTCCGGCAATCAGGGGCCGGTCGCGACGCATATCGACAGCTTCGAGGCCTATCAGCGTCAGGAAGCCTGGACCTGGGAGCACATGGCGCTGACCCGGGCGCGCGTGATTTCCGGCCCCCCTGAGTTCCGCGACGCCATCGAAACCGCGATCGACACGACGCTGAAGATGCCCCGCGATGCCGCCAAGCTCACCGCTGATGTGCGCGACATGCGCGAGCGGATCTGGACCGAGAAGGGCACCGAAAACATCTGGGATATGAAACAGGCCCGAGGCGGCCTGATCGACCTGGAATTCATCTCCCAGTATCTGCAACTGCGCCATTGCGCCGCCCATCCCGATGTTCTCGAAACCAACACCCTCGCCGCCCTGGCGCGTCTGGCGGATGAAGGCTTGATCGATGTCGAGGATTATCAGGCGTTGACCGGCGCGGCCCACCTCCTCAACACGCTCGCCCAACTCCTGCGCATCTGCTTTGAGGGCGGCTCTGAAATCAGCACCGCCCCGGATGGCCTGAAATCGCTGCTTGCGACCGCTTGCGGTGAACCCGACCTGACCCGCGTCGAACTGAAGCTCGGCGAAAGCCAGGCCGTCGTGCGCGCCTTGTTCGATAAACTGGTCAGCTGAACTTTTTTTGAGCCGTGGCGACGGAAACCGCCGTTCTGGCCCGTTCACTGGGTATGGAGGCTGAGAAGCGGCCAGCAGGCCGTTCCCCCAAAACCCTGAAGATACAACGGGAAAGTATGTTGATCATGAGAAAATCGATCTGGATCATCGGTGGCATCGCGGTCGCAGCAGCAGGCTTTACGGCTGTTGGTGCGATGGCTGAGCGCGGCGGAGAGGGTTGGCAGGGTCGCCATCACGGCGGCGGCTGGCGGCATCATGGAAAAAGTGAGGGCCGTCACGGTTACCGCCATGGGCGCCACGGCGGCGAAGGCCGTCGCGGCCGTCGCGGTCCGATGACCAAGGAAGACTTTGACGCTGAAACCCGCGCACGCTTCGCGCGCTGGGATGCAAATGGCGACGGGGTTGTTGATCGTGCAGAAGCCGAAAAGCGCATCACCTCGCGCATGGAACGTCGCATGGAACGCCGCGGCGGCGGCCATGGTCAAGGCCACGGCCAAGGCATGCGCATGATGAACCGCTTCGATGAGGATCGTGATGGCACCGTGACGAAAGCCGAGATCGAAACCTACATCACGCGCATGTTCACGCGCATGGACCTCGATGGCGACGGCCGCATCACCGATGCCGACCTGCCGCCGATGATGCGCGGCCTCGACATCATCAAAGGCGAGCGCCCCCATTTTGCCATGGGGGGGGGCGGACACGAAGGCCGCCACGCGCACGGTCGCCGTGGCGGCATGCCGATGCTGCGCCATATGCTCGGCGCGGACACCAACAAGGACGGTGAAATCACCATCGAGGAAGCCCAGGCCGTTGGCGCCAAGCGCGCAGCCCGCTTCGATCGCAACGGTGACGGCAACATCGACCAGGCCGATCGCGATGCCCTGCGTGCCGAAATGCTCGACTACCGCGTACGCCGTTTCCTGCATCGCTTCGGCGCCAACCCTGACACCGGCCTGACGCTGGAACAGTTCACCACGCATCGCAACGAGCGCTTCGCGCGTCGTGATGTCGACGATGACGGCGTCCTGTCCGGTGGCGAACAGCGTGGCGGTCGTGGCCATGGTGCCGGTCGCGGTGGTCACGGCGATGATGAGCGCGGCGGTCGCGGACGCGGCCACGGCGGGCCGCGGCACGGCGGAGACGGTGCACGTGGCGGCGGACGTCAGTAGAGCTGACCGCGTGAAGCCTCTTGGCGCGCCGGTTGACTTGACCGGCGCGCCATCTCCCAGTCTTGTGAACCCGGATGGTGAGCCGTTACAGACGACGCCTCTGCGTCGGAAGCGTTGGCGGCGCCCCGTTGCAGTGGCAGGCCAGACAAGAGTGATGTCCGTGGCGACAAGACGAACTCCCGAGGCGACGCCAGAGGTTGCCGCCAACGTCGTCCCCTTTGCGCCACACGGGGCACGGTCGGGAGCGCACGAGGCCGCGGACGGTGTGTTGCTGACACGTTGCCTGGATGGTGACGCGGAAGCTTTTCGGATCCTCATGACCCGCCATCTCGGAGGCGTTCGCGCAACCGCCCGCCGCATCATGGCGTCACCTGCTGAGGCCGACGACGTCGTCCAGGAGACCTTTCTCAAGCTCTGGCGTGGCGCCGCCGACGTTATCGGTGCCAGCGAACGGATTGGGCCCCTGGCTGCGGCGCGTCGCAGCGAACCTGGCGATTGATTGGCTGCGTAAAGCCAAGCGCCTCGACGTCACGGATGAGGTGCCCGAGCAGGAGGTGCCGGCAGATCAGCTGGATGACCTGGAGGCGGCGGATCGCGCCGGGCGGGTCGAAGCAGCCTTGGCCAGACTGCCGGAGCGCCAGCGGGTCGCCATCGGCCTGTTTCATTTCGAGGAACTCTCCCAACGCGACGTTGCAGCCGCGATGGAGATTTCCGAAGACGCCCTCGAGTCGCTGCTCGCCCGCGCCCGCCGGCGCCTGCGTCAGCTCCTCGCCGACGACATCGCGGAGCTCCTTTGACATGATCGAGCGCCGTCATAACCACGCACGACGACAGGCCGGATCTTTCCGGCAAGGTGGACGCCATGGACGATAAAACGAGAACCGCGCGCATCGAAGCGCTTGTCGCAGCCTACGGCATGAACCCGGAGCGCTGGCCGCCCACCGAGCGCGCCCTCGCCCCGTCACGAGATGTCCTTGACGCGGTTGCAGGCGCCGCCGAGGCCCAGGCCCTCGACCGCCTCCTTGGCGAGGCAGCGGGCCGGCAACCAGCGCCGGCGGCATCGGACGATCTGATTGAGGCGATCCTCAGCCGCGCTGGGGCCGGCGAGACCGCGTCACCTGCCGGCACCGCTAACCGGCCCACCATCGCTGCGGCCAGTGCAGAAAGTGCAGCCAGCGCAGCACGTCCAACAGATGATGTCGTGTCTCTGTCGGACGCGGCAGCACGGCGCGCCGCCGTACAACGGCCAACCACGATCTACCGTGCCCCGGCGGCCGCCGCCGCGTTGATGGCTGCGAGCCTCGCCGTTGGCCTGTTCATGGGCTCCCTCACCACGACCCAGACGACGCTCGCTGAGATCGGCACGCTGGCCGGTCTCGACCTGCCTGCAACGACCGGCACTGGGACATACGAAGACGATTTTCTCGCCCAGGATGAAGAGGACATTCTATGACCGAAACCGCGCCCCAGCCGATGCCGGTCAAAGTCCGCGCGCCACGCTGGATGTGGATCGCCCTGGTTCTGTCACTGGCGCTGAACCTGTTTGTCGCAGGCGCCGCTGTCCGCGCGCTGTGGCACTTCCGCGAAGCCCACGGCCCGCACCATGGCGGGCCGGATGGCCTGAGCCGGTATCTGCGCTCGCTGCCGGCGGATCGCCGCGATGAGATTGCAGGACTGATCGAGGCTGAGCGCGCGAAGTCGCGCGCGCTGCGCCGGATGGCGCGCGAAAAGCGCCTGGAGGCGGCCCGCGCCTTCGAAGCCGAACCATTCGATGCCGCACGCCTTGAAGCGGCCGCCCGCGAAGCCTCCGAGGCCCGCATCGCACTCCTGCGCCAACGCGAAATGTTGTTGTCGACGCTGGCCGGGAAACTCACGGCCGACGAGCGTCGTGCCTACATCAAGTCGCGCCGCGCCCGCCATGACCGTTGGCGCCGATGGCATCACCGCCGTGAAGAAGCCGACCAACGCGATGATACGGGCTCGTCCCGATAGAGCCGTGCCATGTGAGCGTCAGTCCGAAACGTGATGTGGCCTCTGGCGGGTGGTGCAAGCTGCCTTGAAAGGAAGGGGCCACCTCAGCCGAGCGAGAATTCCCGCTGCCGTGCCTGTATCAACCAGGCCGTTGCCTGCCAGTGCTGGCGGCTCGGGCTTCCGACATCGAGACATCCGCCAACCAGTTCCAGCCCCAGCCGGGCAAGCAGCAGGCTGAGTTCTGCGCCCGGCGCCTGTTCCCCGTCGACGCCACCCTCAGCCGCCAACGGGACCAAGAAGCGCAGCGCGACTTGCCCGCTGTCGTGACAATCAGCCGTGATCTCGATCCGCCCGAGACCGAGTTTGGAGCTGGCAACCGCCTGCGCCGCGCTCATCAGATATTGCAGCGAATGATCGAGCGCTTCGGGACAACCTTCAACCTCGATCTGATCGTCGATCATCACCGTGCGCTGACTGCCCGCAGCCTCCGACCACGCTCCGTCCGCCCGCTCGAAGGCCCCATTGGCCAGGGCCGACAGATGGACCTGCGCCCGGCTGCGTCGCCGTGGTGACGCCAGGATCTCGGTGACCGCAAGCGTGCGCTCCGTCGCCCACTGGAAGTGCTCGGCGCTGCGGCGGATGTGGCCGGCGTATTCGCGATAACGATCGTTGCCAACGGGGCCAAGCGCCTCGCGGTGCATCAATTCAGAAAACCCGATGACGGCGTTGAGGGGCGTGCGCAACTCGTGGCTGACCCGCGCTTTGAGCTGCGCCAGTTGCTCGGCATCGCCGATGAGTTGGTCGCGTGAAACCGAATGCGGCGCCCGCACCGGCGCCGCAGCACTTTTCTCAGCCAACGGCGCCGCGCGCCCGGCGTCATTGTTGCCACGCACGACCTGGTAGGCGCCAAGCCCCGCAGCGAGCAGCGCGACGAGCGCAAGTGCGTCAGCAACTTGTCCGCCGGTCAGTTGATTGCCTGCTATGAAAGTGATGGCGAGAGCGACGAGGAGGACGGACTGAATGAGCGCTGCGGCCGCCAACCGCGAGGACGGCAGTGCCGGCTCGATCCGCGGTCTCGCGAAAGCGGAAATGCGCGCAAAGCTCCCCCGTGGTCTGGTGGACGGCGTCCAGCCCATACCGATCTCCTGCCCCAATGTCACTTAAGCGAACGGCGAGCCCCACACCAACCGAATCGCTGACACTATTACGCCTCAATTCGATTCGGCTGTCGAGGATATTAAATCGACTCAGTTGTCCTCCGCGGCCTGAATCATCTTCGACGAAATCTCATAGACGTCCCGGGAAATTCCTTTTGTATCGGCCACTTTCGTGAGCGCCAGCCGAGCCATCTCGCGGCGCTTGGGCTCAAGCGCCCGCCAACTGCGAAACGCCCCGAGCAGGCGCGCGCCGAGCTGCGGATTGAGCTTGTCGATCGCCAGCACCTGCTGCGCCAGGAAGCGATAGCCGCTGCCGTCGGCCTTGTTGAACTGCGATGGATTGGCGAGCGCGAAGGCGCCGATCAGCGCGCGTACTTTGTTCGGCGTCGTCATCGAGAACAGCGGATCCTTCATCAACTGGCGCACCCGCGTGAGTGTCGCGGACCGGGCCGCCGCCGCCTGCGCCGTGAACCAGGTGTCGATCGCAATGTGGTCACCCTGCCATTGCGCCCGGAAGGCTGCGAGCGCCGCCTCGGCTTCTGCACCACCCTGTCCGGCAAGGCGGTGCAACGCGAACGACTGATCGGTCATGTTGTCGGCGTTGTCGAAGTGGCCGGCAAGGCGGGCCTTGTCCGCCCGCGTGCCCCGCGCCGCCAGCAAGGCCAGAACACCGTTGCGCAGCGCCCGGCGTCCGGCGTTCGCCGCATCCGGGCTGAACCGTTCGGTCGTCGCGCCAAGCTCCTCGTAGATCGACTCGAAGAGGTCGCCAAGCCGCTGCCCGACACGCTTCTGGAAGAGCTTGTGCGCTGTGTGAATATGTCCGGGGTCGACATCGCGGGCGGTGGCCTGCGCGATGTCGGATTCCGCTGGCAGGCTGATCAGTTGCGCCTTGTAGGCAGCCGGCAGTTCACCATCGCAAAGCGCCGCCGAAAGCGATCCCGCAAACCGGTCGATGCGCGCCAACACCTCCTCCTCGTGATGTCCCTGACTAAGCGCCAGCATGATCCGGCTCGCATAATCGAACCCGGCCTGCCAGCGATTGAAGCGGTCGGTATCGTGCGCCATCAGGAACGCGAGTTCATCGTCCGAACGCTCCATCGTCAGGTTCACGGGCGCTGAAAACCCTCGCAGCAGTGAGGCGACCGGGCGCTCGCCAATGCCTGCGAAGCGGAACTTGTGCCGCCGCTTGGTGAGATGGACGACACCGTCCTTGATCTTGGTGCCGTCCTCGAGCTTGAGCGGCAGATCCCGACCGGCGGCATCAAGCAGCCCCATCTTCACGGGGATGTGCATCGGCTTCTTGCGGCTCTGGCCGGGCGACGGGCCAAGCACCTGTTCGATCGTCAGTTCAGTGGTCTTGCCACGCGCGTCATGCTTGAGCGAGGCGACAAGTTCAGGTGTGCCCGCCTGATGATACCAAAGCGCGAACTGGGTCAGGTCGACGCGCGCGGCTTCCTCGAAGCAGGCGATGAAATCTTCAATCGTCGCAGCCTCTCCGTCGTGGCGCGCGAAATAGAGATCCATGCCCTTTCGGAAGCCCTTGGGTCCGCAGATCGTCTGGATCATGCGCACTACTTCGGCGCCCTTCTCATAGACCGTCGCCGTATAGAAGTTGTTGATCTCGATATAGCTGTCGGGGCGGACCGGATGGGCGAGCGGGCCGGAGTCCTCGGGGAACTGATGCGCCTTGAGGGTGCGCACATCGTTGATCCGCCCGACCGTTGCATCGCGCTCGTCGGCCGTGAATTCCTGATCACGAAAAACCGTCAGCCCTTCCTTGAGGCAAAGCTGGAACCAGTCGCGGCAGGTGATCCTGTTGCCGGTCCAATTGTGGAAGTATTCGTGCGCGACGACCGACTCGATGCGCTCATAGATGGTGTCCGTCGCGGTATCCGGCGAGGCCAGGATGAGCCGGTCATTGAAGATGTTGAGGCCCTTGTTCTCCATCGCGCCCATGTTGAAGTCGGACACCGCGACGATGTTGAAGACATCGAGGTCATATTCGAGGCCGAAGCGTTCCTCGTCCCACGTCATCGAGCGCTTGAGCGAGTCCATCGCCCACCCGCACCGCGACTCCTTGCCGGGCTCGACATAGATCCTGAGGTCAACCCGCCGCCCCGAAGC
Source organism: uncultured Alphaproteobacteria bacterium (assembly GCA_963696075.1). Classification (GTDB taxonomy): domain Bacteria; phylum Pseudomonadota; class Alphaproteobacteria; order Rhizobiales; family Hyphomicrobiaceae; genus CAJQQK01. The sequence continues at coordinate 323,224 of CAVOJD010000029.1, forward strand.
GGTCACGAAGTCGGAGGCAATCGAGGACAGGTTGCCCCCGACCAAGGCGAACAGATAGGCAGGCTTCGGATGCGGGTCATCCCACACCGCATAATGGCGCGCCCCGATCGTTCCCCGCTCCAGCGGATTGCCGTTGGAGAGCAGGACGGCGGCCTCTTCCGGGTCGGCCTCGATGCGCACCCGGTAGCTTGCCAGCACGTCCGGCCGGTCCAGGAAATACGTGATCCGCCGGAAGCCTTCCGCTTCGCATTGCGTGCAGTAGATGCCTTTGGACCGGTAAAGCCCCTGCAACTCCGTATTTTTCTCCGGATTGATTTCCGTCGCGATCTCGAGCGTGAAATCGCGCTGCGGCACGTCCTTGATGGTCAGGCCTGTCTCACTCACCACATAGTCGCCGGCTTCCAGAAGCTGATTGTCGAGCTTGATCTCGATCAGTTTCAGCTTCTCCCCATCGAGGTGCAGCGCCTCGGGTTTGGCACCTTTCCGCGCGCCCGCTTTCGGGTTTGGGCGCATCTTGAGGCGTGAGGCGACGCGCGTCGCCGTCGGGTCGAGCGAGAAATCCAGGTTCACCTGATCGATCACATAAGGCGCCGGCGTGTAGTCCTTGAGTTTGATCGGGCGGGGCGTGTCGGTTCTGAACATGCTGGGGCGTCCGTTCTTGAGGCAGGTCGCGGGAGGCGATCGAGCGCATGGGGTCAGCCACCTCCATAGCACGCAGCAATCCCCGGGCAAGTGGTGCGCTGGGGGCATGGTCGCGCCGCCTGCCCGGATCGGCTCGGTAATGGCGCCTAGGTGGTCTTCTTGCCGAGCAGTTCGTACACCGCAGCCCCATCGAGTTCACTCATCCCTTGCGCATTGAGCATCCGGAACAGTGTCAGCGCCTGCGCCGACATCGGCATCGCGACACCCTTTTCGTGCGCGGCATCGTTCAGCATCTCGAGATCCTTCAGAACCTGCCGCGCATAGCCCTTGGGGCTCCAGTCGCGGGCAATCATGCGCTCGAACATCACCGGCAGCAGGTTTGATCCCGCGTGCCCGGACGCAAGCGCTTCCGGAACGCGGGCGGCATCGACGCCGTATTCTTCGGCAAGCTTCAGCGCCTCCGCCATCACGCAGTAATTGGTGAGCACGAGCGTCTGGTTGATCAGCTTGGTTGCCTGCCCCGCGCCGAGATCACCCATGTGGGTGAACGTGCCCAACCGCTCCATCACCGGCCGCACGGTTTCGATTGCAGCCGCAGTGCCGCCGGCCATGATCGCGAGCGTCCCCGCTTCCGCCGCCGCCGGGCCCCCCGAGACAGGCGCATCGATGAACGCCATGCCGGTCTCGCCCGTTAGCCGTTCGCCAAGCGTTTTGGTCAGTGCGATCGGCGTCGTCGAATGATCGATGAAGATTTTGCCCTCAAGGCGTCCCGCCGAGATCAGTCCATTCTCGCCGGTCACGATATCGTCCACATTCCGGGGCGTCGTCACCGAGCAGGCGACGATGTCCGCCCGTTGCGCCATCTCGCGCACCGACGAGGCGATCTCGGCGCCGGCTTGCCTGGCCGCCGCACACTTTTCGCCGACGACGTCGAAGCCGATCACCGGGTAGCCGCTCGCAACCAGGCGGTTGATGAAGCCGGCCCCCATCAGGCCAAGTCCGATGAAGCCGAGAACGGGCGCTTCGCGCATGCTTTTTCCTCCAGGGTGGTGAGTGGTCTCAGGCCGAACAGCGTGGTGACAAGACTAACATGCCGGCAACGCGTTTGCCGATGAGGCGCCGGACCAACGCGGCCCCTCGCCTCGCCGCGCGCATCATTGGCAGTGCTTGATGTCGAGCCATCCCTGTCGCGCCCGCCCGATGGGCACTGCACGGGGGCTGAAAGGCGGCAGGCTGCTGCACCAGCGGGGGCCAGGATCTGGAACTCGAGGAGGCATCCCCGCGCCATGTTGATGGAGCGGATGCAACCCGCCGTCGTCAGCGCCGGTGTCTCGCCCGCCGCGGTCGGTGTCGCAAGCGCCGCGTCAAACGCCGGCCGCTCCCGGGCTTCGATGATCGCGGCCCTCGCATCGCCCCGGGCGATGCGCTGCCCGGCCGTCTCTGCGCTTGTGATCTTCGCGCTTTGGCCGATCGCAAGCGGCAGGCTCGGTTCGCGGAACCCGGCAATGACCACGTCACGCATACCGCACCCGGCGAGTTCATCGACGGCGTGGCGGACCTGCGGCGCCGTCCACGTGTTGTGCAGCCCCGGCATCAAGGCTCCGAAGAACCACAGATTGAGCGCGACCGTGCCAGCCAACGCCGCGCCGATCCACGCATGCCCCTCGCCGCGCTGCGCCGCCCACCCCGCGATCACGAAGAGCGCAACGATGATGGCCCCGCCAAGGATTACCACCAGCCCCGCCGGCGTCCCCGTCAGCCAGAGCAAGCCCCCGCCCAAAAGCGGAATGGCGCTGACAACGAACAGCGTCGCCCCCGTAAAGAACCCAGGCCAGGCCCGCAGACGGTCCTTCCCGCCGAAGCGCCCACCCAAGGCCATCGCAACAAGGAGGGCGGCAGCCGGAAACACCGCCTGGACGGTGTAGAGCGGCGGCTTGTGCGAGAACACCTCGAGTGCAGCGATCGGCACCAGAAGCCAGACCAGCAGAAACCGTGCGGGCCTGTCGCGCCGCGCCGACCATCCCCGCACCAGCGCCGGCCCCAGCATGTGCGACACAGGAATGAAGGCCAGTGCAACGAACAGGACGAAGACGCCGTAGACCGTCTTGAACTTCATCGCCTGGCCGCCCTCGAGCACATCGAACGTTTGCGGCCAGTCGAGCCCCGCGAAGGGCGTCCCGCCGCTGATGACCCACAGCGACACCAGCCACGGCAGGCTGATCACGGCAAACATCATCGCCCCGACGACAGGCCCGAGCTGCGTCAGCGGGCGCAAACTGCGGTCCACCACCATCAGCCCGAGCACCGTTGTGGCGGCGAGCAACGGCACCGCGAGAGCATTGAACCAGGTCGAAACCCCGAGTGCCCCCCAGAAGAGGCCGCGCCAACCGAGCCACCGCGGCGGCGCGGCTGCCCGATAGGAAGCGAACAGAGCAAATTGGCTCGCGACAATCAGGGGCAGGATCAACGGCTCGGCGATGGCGAGTTGGGCGTGCAGCGCCACGATCGGCGTCACGCCAACCGCCAGGGCCGCGAGAAAAGCGGGCTCCGGCCCGAACAGCCCGCGTCCCAGAATGAAGATCAAGCCGACCGCGAGCAGTGTGGCGAGGAATGAGGCGAGGCGATAGGCGGAAATGTTCGTGCGCTCGGCCGTGTCGCGCACCGATACGGTCGCAGCTTGCACCCAAAAGGTCCCCACGGGCCGGAAGGTTTGCAGGTTGTCGCCCCATCGCGGCTCCAGCAGATGCCCCGTCTCCAGGACATGCCGACTGGCGAGCGCGACGACACCCTCGGTCCTGTCGACAGCCGGAACCACGGTCTGTCCCGGAAAATAGCACAACCCCGCGAGGATCAGGAGCGCTGCCAGCCCGGCGCCCGTGCGCTCAGCCAGAACGGCGACCCATCTCCGGGCGAACCGATCGAGAGGTGCAGTTATTCGCGAGAGCATCAGGGCCGGTTGACCTTTCTCCTGAAGCGATGCGCCGGCGCGACAGGCGTCAATCACGACCAATCCGCCAGGAAGCCGCCACGAGTTTGCAAGACTCCGCCAAACACTGGTTGGGCGTAAGGGCAGCGCCGCGCCGATGCAACGTCGTTCGTTGCCGCCGTTAGCCGTGTTCAACGAAAATTCCGTTGAAAGGTGCACCTATTATCTCCCATCGCCGCCACACCGCGCTATAGTGAACTCGTGTAGCAACGGTCCAGGGTCGCAGAATAAGCGTCGGGGACCGCGTGGGGCCGGCCGCAGATTGATCCGCGGCACGTTACGACATCGCGACTGTCGAGCCGGCCAGGAGGTAAGCGCGTGCAAAGGGTGGTCGCCAGGACTGCTTTGACGCTCGCGGCGTTCGCCGCGGTGCTGTTCGGTATTTTGCACCCCCAACCCGGCACCATCCACCGCGCAAACGCTGCAGCCTGCAGCGAGGTCACCGTCGGCGCCGTTCTCTCCTTGACCGGCGAGCGCTCCACGACTGGCATCCAGATCCGCAACGGCTACGAATATGCCCGCCGCCGCATCAATGAATCCGGTGGCATTCCGGTCCAGGGCAGCTGCCACAATCTCCGCGTGATCTATTATGACGACGAATCCAGCGCCGGCCGGGCAGCCCAGCTGACCGAGCGCCTGATCGTTCGCGATCGCATTCGCCTGCTGCTTGGCCCAGCCGGCCTCGAGGCGACCGATGCGGTTCGCGACGTTGCAGCGCGCCATCAGGTCCCGGTCGTCTCCGTTGTCGGCCGGCCGATCAGCGGTGCGCTGAATAACCAGCGCTTCCACTTCGCGATCAATCGCGCGCCGTCCCGCCATCTCGTGGGCCTGACCGAATACGCAGCCGTGCTGGCTCCGCAGATCGGCCACGAACCGGGCGACTTGCGGATGGCCCTGCTCCACGATGGTACGCGACCAGGAACCGGCGAGCACGATCCGCTTCGCGACAGTGCGCGGCGCCTGGGTATTCAAATCGTGCTGGATCGACAGCTCGGGCGCGAGGCGGGCGAGATCTCTCAGGTGCTGGCCAAGATCAAGGCCGAACGTCCCCACATTCTCTTGCTTGATGCCCACGCAGGCATCGCCAACCGCGCCATCAAGATGCTGCGCGAGATGCAGATCGAGCCGGCTATTCTGGCGATGGCGGATTGTGCATCGGCCCGGGTGCTGGCGCGTTTCGGCGCGAAAGCTGAAAAGCTTTTGTGCGTCGCCGGCTGGGGCGCGGAACTTGCTGGCGAAGACAGTCTTTTTGTGAGCCCGTCAGCCTTCGCCATCGATTACCTCAAGCAGGCGCAGCGCAAGGGCGCCAAGCGGGGGCAGGCCCCCGTGTCCGCCTCCCTGGCGCAGGCCGCGGTCGCAGTGCGCGTCTTGGCCGCCGCCATTGAGCACGCCGGCACCCTCGACCATGTCCAGGTGCGCGACGCACTGGCTGAAACGGATTTGGACACAATCGTCGGCCGTGTCTCCTTTGGGTCACGGCCATCTGACGACGCCAAGGCAAGAGCCGTGATCCGACAGATCACAGACGGTCAGTATGTCACGGTCTGGCCAGCACCAGTCGCCAAAGGCGCATACCGTTGGCCACCGAGTGTGCAACTACCCTTCTGAGAGGATCCGCCGTTCTGGGTGCGCACACGCGGGTGCGCGTCGTGCTCGGACGCCCGCTCAAGCAGCTAGCGCCTGCCGTTCGGCATCATAAAACGAGAGGACCTGGTCGGCCATTGCCGCGACGGTAAAGTGCGCCTGCACGCGCGCCTTGAGGTCCAGCGCCTGCGCGGCCGCCCCATCGCGGTCTGTCAGCAACGCCGTGATCTGATCGGCAAGCTGTCCGGCATCATCCGCGGCGACCAATTGAGTGGTCGTCCCGGCCACGATTTCCGGGATGCCGCCGACATTGGTCGCAATCACCGGGCATCCGGCCGCAGCGGCCTCCAACACGACATAGGGCAGGCTTTCCGCGCGCGACGGCACCACCAGTATCTCGCCCAGCGTAAACGCTTCGCGGGCCGGCAGCGCACCGGTAAAGCGCACATGTGGCCCAACCCCCAAATCGTCGGCAAGCGCCCTGAGCGCATCGCCATCGCTGCCTTCGCCAACAATCGTCAGGCGGGCCGGCAGCGTTTCACGGACTTTCGCCAACGCCGTCAGCAAAACATCCACGCCCTTGAGCGCCCGAAGCTCGCCAATGAACAACAGTTCGCTCGCCTCGCTTGCAAGTTGGCGCGGCTCGAACTCGTCCGCCGTGACACCATTGAACACCACGCGCTGCGCAATCGGATTGCCGCCGATTCGCTCCGCGTAGCGCCGTTGCGCAAACGCGCTCTCGAAGATCAGGCCGTCCGTCATGGCCATCAGCTGCCGCTCGAGGGAGAGGAACAGGCGGCCCTGAAACGAGCCTGGTGAGAAATGCAGGCTGCCACCGTGCGGCGTGTAGAACGTCGCGACGTCCACCCCCCGGCTCTTGAGGGTTCTAACCGCCAGTCGTGCATAAGCCCCACCTTTGGCGCCGTGCCCGTGGGCGATGTTGATCTGCAACTCATCGATCAGGTCGCGGGCGCGCTGATAGGCTGAAATGTCACTGAGCCCGATGCTGCGCGCCATCGGCGTTTGATGCAGGCCAAGCGCAAGGTGCTGGCTGAGGCTTTCCAGGCGGTTGCCGGTGAGCGTATCCCGGGCCGTTTCATCGCACAAAACGCCCACCATGTGCCCCCGGCGCGCTTGTTCGATCGCGAGGTCGCGCACATGACGGAAGAGCCCGCCGACCGGCGCCCGGAGGCAATGAAGGATACGCTTGGGTGTCATTTCGGTCTCCCGCAAGACCATGTGCCGACGAGAAGGCCACCGGCGCACAACGCTTCATGTTCGACCGTTATGACCGATACAATCTAACCGAAACGCTAAAAGAAGCGCTCTTCGATCGTGATCGTGTCATCCGGCCGGACAAGAAAGGTCGGATCGCCCGCAATCATTTGCGCCCCATCGGCGTCTTTGCGGCTCACCCGGGCCCGCCGCTCGTTCGCCCGCGGTGTATAGCCGCCCGCAATCGCGACGGCTTTTTCGATCGTCAACCCGTGGACATAGGCGTACCTGCCCGGCTGGCGCACTTCGCCAAGAATGAAGAACGGGCGGTTTTCGTGAATGTCCACCGTGACATGCGGATCGCGCACATAGCGCGCGCCAAGTCGTGCGCGGATCCGTGCCGCAAGCGCGTAGGTTGTCAGGCCCCGTGCGCCAACCACGCCGATCAGCGGCATCATGATCGTGCCGCGCGCGTCGACTTTGTAGAGACGGCTGAGGTTTTCCTGCCCATAAACGAAGATGCGCAGTTCATCACCGGTATCGAGCTTGTAGCCCATGTCCGCCGGCGTCTCGAAACTCACCTCGACCACCTTCGGCCGCGACCAGCGCCGCTCCGGCTCGCCCGCAACCGGTTGCCAGCCCTCGTCCTTGGACGACACCACATCGTGGCGCTCACCGGCGACGACCTGTGTGTTCCACGCTTCGCCAGGTTCGGCATCGAAATGCGAACATCCGGCAAGTATTAGAGCCGAAGCGAGCAGAACGCCTCGCACGATTGGCTGCATCACGCTTTTCCTCGCAGCAAAGAACCTTTCGTAGAGTTCTAGCCGGGCCGGGTTAACAAACCCTGATGCGGCGTTTCAGGCTGGGGCAATTAAGGGATTGGTTACACCGATACCTCTAAATAGACGCGTGAATGAATCCACTTTTCAAAACGCGGCAGGTCGTAATGGCGGGTACTCCCGGAGCTCACGATATTGACGTTTCGTCGCTCTGGAGCGGCGTGCGCAAGGCGCTGCCGGGCCTGATGATCTGTACCATCGCCTCTGGCGCCCTCACGTTCGCCGGCCTCGCGTTCGTCGCCCCCCGCTACCAGGCCGAGACCCAGCTGACGATCACCGCCAAGCGCTCCAACGCCATCAGCGATGCCAAGAACGACGCAAGCGCTGCCGCCAGCATCACCCCGCGCCTCGACCGTGAGGCGATCAATACCCATGTCCGCGCCCTCGTCGCACCCGATCTCCTGATCAAGGTCGCCAAGGAACTCGATCTCGCAGAACGCCGCGAATTCAATGCCGCCCTCGGCCCCGTCGATACCATCGACCGCTTGATGCGCCTCGTCGGGATCGGCCATCCCAATATGCGCCAGTCGACGGAGGAGCGTGTCCTCGAGGCCCTGAAGGCGCAGATGTCGGTTGCTGCGGCCCGCGAAAGCCGTTTCCTGTCGATCCGTGCCTATTCGACCGATCCCGCCGTCGCGGCCGAAATCACCAATGCACTTGCCGAAGCCTACCGCCTGTCGTTGCGCGAGATCCCGGTGCGCGAGACGAATGAAGCGGTCGAGGCCCTGATGCCGAAGATCGCGCAGCTTCGCGATGAGGTCCTCGCGGCGGAGGAAGCCGCCAATCGTTTCCGCGCCGAAACCAACCAGCTGACCGGCGGCAGTTCCACCTCAGCGACACTCGAACAGCAACGCCTCGCCGCTCTCACCAGCGATCTGGCGCGGGCCGAGGCGGAGGAGGCTGATTCCGAGGCCAAATTGCGCGCGGCCCAGGATCAAGGCGGCCGCGGCGCCCAGTCGCTTGGTGAAGTGCAGCAATCGAAGGTCATTCAGGATCTCATCGCCGAGCGGGTCCGCGTCGAGCGCCAGGTCAACGAGGCGCTCGCGGTCCTGCTGCCAGCCCACCCCCGCATGCGCCAACTCAACGCGGATCTGGCTGGAATTCGCCGTTCGATTTCCGCCGAAATTGACAACATCGTCAGTGGCATCCGCAAGCAGCTTCGGGTCAATCAGCTGCGCACAGAAAGCCTGCGCGCCCAGATCGATGTCTTGAAACGGACCGCAGTCGCCAATTCCTCGAACGAGGCGCGGCTGAACGCCTACGAGGCCTCCGCCCGCGCCAAGCGCAATGAATTGGACCGCCTCCAAAAGCAACTTGAGGACAACCGCACGGTCGTCGAGACGGCGCGCGTTCCCGTCGAGGCAACTGTCGTCTCCCGTGGCCGCCCTTCAGGCGAGCCCGCCTACCCAAAGAAGGGCGCCTCCACACTCCTCGTCATGGCAGCCACCATGATGCTCGGCCTGGCTCTGATCATCGTCAAGGAACTGATGATGCCGGACTCGGTGCCCCACAACCGTCGCTCATCAGACAAGCGCAACGCCGCGCGTGGCCGGATCGTTGATGAGGCCGGAGAGACTGTGCCGCAAGCCAAGCTGGCTGCTCGCGGGACGGGCTCTCAAAAGCCCGGCAAGACGCGATCAGCTCCCGCGCCTGCCACGGCCGCATCGGCGACCACAATGCGCACGCATGCCAACCATTATCATGGCGCGAAGCCTGCCGAAGGTGGCCATCGCCTGCTGATGGCTGGCGCCGACAATACGATCGACCCGAGCGACGAAGCGATCGAGCTCGCGAATGAATTGAGCGAGCTTTCCGACCGCATCGTCATCGTCGATTGGACGCTCGACGGCGAGCCCCTCCTCGGCGATATCGACATCGGCCTCGCGCGCACCATGGCCGAACTGCTGTCCGATCGTGCCGAATTCGAGGATATCGTCGTCGCGTTGCCCGATTCAAACGTGCACTATATCCGCACCAGCCAAGGCCGGCATTCGACCAAGGCCTTCGATGAGGTCGGCCTTAATCTGGTCTTTGATGCCCTCGACGAGACGTACGATCACGTCCTTGTCGTCGGGCGCCACGATGATGCCCGCCAACTTTTCGAGATCATCCAGGGCCGTTTCGACGCCGGCCTGGTCGTTCATGATGGAGCGCACACGGATCGCTCAGGCTCCGATGCCTTCCTCGGCTTTGCCGTCGACGGCCTGGATGTCGTGCACCACTATCGCGTATCGGCAGATTCATCCTATCCAGCCCACGTCTGAGCCATCTGCCGAGCCAATCCGAGCGACAAATCTTTTCAGCGGCACTCTCAAGCGGCGAGCTTTCGAGGGGCCTGCCCGCCCGCTGGCGGGGCTGGACCCAAGATTGTTCCAGCCTCGTATGATTGGTTAGATTTTCTTCACTATGATTGTCTGATCGCACGTCATTTGCGGCACGATCCCTGCTTGTCAACGCCCTGTTACCGCCCAAGGGGCGATAACGAAACAGCCGCCAGGAGATCCGAACCGGGAGAGGCGTGGCCGCCATGAAGGAACTGACGACCAAGCTACTCAAGGCGACCTTGCACGCCATTTATCACACACGCCTGGACGAGTTCCTCGCCCCCGTCACCCGCGGTGCCGGCGTCGTATTCATGCTCCACAACGTTCGCCCCGAGGCGCCGCCGGCTTTCTCGCCGAACCGGATACTGTCGATCACGCCCGACTTCCTGGAACTCGTCGTGGATCAGGTCACCGCGCGCGGTTTCGACATCGTCACCATGGACGAGGCGCACGCGCGCATGATCTCGTCCCGGTCCCACGATCGTCCCTATGCCGTTTTCACCTTCGATGACGGCTATCGCGACAACATCGATCATGCCCTGCCCGTCATGCGCCGCTACAGTGCGCCGATGACGATATATGTCAGCCCCGATTTCTGTGACCACAACGGCCGCGCCTGGTGGCTGACACTCGAACAGGCAATGCGTGATCTGGATACGATCAGCGTGCCCTTCGAGACGGGTGAGCGCCAGTTCGGCTTGGCCACCACGGCAGAAAAATACAAGGCGTTCCATGCGATCTATCCTTGGCTGCGCGCCCAACCAGACCGCGACATTCATCACCACGTCGAGCGTTGGGCAGCGGAGGCCGGCATTGATCCCCTCGCCGCCTGCCGCGACCTCGTCATGACATGGGACGAGCTTCGCGATTTACGTAAAGAACCGTTGGTCTCGATCGGCGCTCACACGATGTCCCACACGGCACTCGCCAAATGCACCGAAGAGGAAGCGCGCTGGCAGATCGCGGCGAGCGTCGAGCATATCGAGTATGAGTTGGGCCGGGACTGTCGCCACTTCGCCTACCCCTATGGCGACGCAATGAGTGCCGGCGCCCGGGAATTCTCGTTGGCCCGAGAGGCCGGTCTCAAAACCGCCGTCACCACCCGCAAGGGGCAGATCCCGGCGCGCGTCGAGGATGACCTGTGGAGCCTGCCGCGCTTTTCCTTGAACGGCGACTTTCAGGACGAACGGCTGTTCCGCGTGCTGCTCAACGGGGCGCCGTTCAAGATGCTCTCCCTGGCGCGGCACGCACTCAGCCGCGCGGCCTGACGCAGGCGCAGGCCCAACCGGCACGTCCTGCCATTTGACGGCTAATCGGCCGGATCCGGCTTTTGCATCCACCAAACGATCGCGCCTGCTGGAATGACCCAGGCCAGGCCCGCGACCACGTAGTAGATGACTTCCACCAGCGGACTGGCGTTCACCTGCAGCGCGATAGCGACCATCATCGCCAGAAACGCGTAGACAGTGATCAATATGAAGAGCGCAATCGTTCCAAAGAACTTGCGCGAACGCATCGTCATGCTGCGCCATATCCTTCCAGGCTGGGCCGGCCCGCGCCGAAGCAACGCATTGAACTTAACCCCGGGCCGAATAAGTTTCAGCCTTCATACGATGAAACCGGCCAGCGGGACCACGTCCAAAGGGGAATTATGGTGGCAACAGCGACATCGATGGGCGTCGGCGTTGTGAGCCGCGAAACAGGAGAGGGCGACGTCCGGATTGCAGCGTGGCTGTTTTTCGTCGCCTTCCTGGTCGTGTGCATGGTGGCCGTCGGCGGGGCGACCCGGCTGACCGATTCAGGTCTGTCGATCACCGAGTGGAAGCCGCTCCTGGGGGCCATTCCGCCCCTGAACGCGGCCGATTGGCAGACAGCGTTCGACAAGTATCGCCAGATCCCCGAATACCAGCAGATCAACAAGGGGATGTCGCTGGCAGAGTTCCAGTTCATTTACTGGTGGGAATGGGGCCACCGCTTCCTTGGCCGCGCCATCGGCCTTGTCTATGCCCTGCCGCTGGCCCTGTTCTGGATCTCGGGCCGTATCCCCCCGAACCGCCGCCTGGCAATGCTGGGCGTGCTTTTTCTGGGTGGGCTCCAGGGATTCGTTGGCTGGTACATGGTGCAATCCGGCCTCGTCGAGCGCGTCGACGTTTCCCAGTACCGTCTCGCCCTGCACCTGACCTTGGCGTTTCTCATCCTGGCGGCGTTGGTCTGGCTGGCGATCTCCTTCCTGCCGCGCGACCCCCTCGCCCGCGCCCAGGAGATTGGCGTAACCGCTCGTCTCCTTGCCTGGCTGCTTGCGGCGTCGGTGCTGGCTCAGGTCGTCCTCGGCGCCTTCGTGGCGGGCACCAAGGCAGGCCTCACCTACAACACCTGGCCCCTCATGGATGGTGATTTCATTCCCACCGGGCTTTGGCGCCTCGAGCCCTGGTACGTGAACCTCTCCGAGAACCTGACCACGATCCAGTTCAACCACCGCATGATGGCCTACGCCGTCCTCGCCCTCGCCGTTGGTCATGTCGTGGCCGTCTTCTCATCAACCGACCGCGCCCCTGCGCGCTGGACCGCAGCCCTCCTGCTTGTCGGACTCTTCGCTCAGGCGGGCCTTGGGATCTGGACGCTTCTTGCCGTTGACGGTGCGATACCGATCGGCCTCGGCATTGCGCACCAGACGTTTGCCGCGATCATCTTCGCGGTGGCCATCGCCCACCTGACGACAGTGCGCGCTTAGCCGGCGGACATCCCGCAGGCCGCCGCGCGGCTCGGCATACAAGACCGCCGCGCGGCTAGAGCCCGAGCATCAACCGGATATTCTGAACCGCAGCCCCCGACGCCCCCTTGCCGAGATTGTCGAGCCGGGCAACCAGAACCGCCTGGCGATGGGCATCGCTGCCGAAAACCCGCAACTCCAGCTTGTCCGTATCGGCAAGGTCATGCGCTGAAATCCGCCCCGATGCCATCGCCGGGTCATCTCCCGCCCGGAGCACCGAGATCGGCCCGCCCGCCTCGTAGTAGGCAGCGAGCGTATCCTCGAGCATCTGGCGCGACGGCTTGCCATTGAGCGTATCCAGATGGACGGGCACGCAAACCAGCATCCCCTTCGGGAAATTCCCGACGGAGGGGACGAAAATCGGCCGGCGGCTCAGTTTCGAATAGGTCTGAAGTTCCGGCAGGTGCTTATGGTTGAGGCCCAGCCCATACATCTCGAATGGCGCCGCCGACCCGGTCTCGTAAGCCTCGATCATCGCCTTGCCCCCGCCCGTGTAGCCGGAGACGGCATTGACGGTGACGGGATAGTCGGCCGGCATGATCCCCGCATCGACCAGCGGCCGGATCAGCGCGATGCCGCCGGTTGGATAGCAGCCCGGGTTGGCGACACGGCGCGCGTTCCGAATGATGTCGGCCTGCTCCCGCGCCAGTTCCGGCAGCCCATAGGCCCACCCCTCGGCCACCCGGTGCGCCGTCGAGGCATCGACGATCTTCGGCCCGCCGCCGGGCAGGCTGTCGGCCAGCGCCACGGTGTCTCGCGCCGCATCGTCCGGCAGGCACAGCACGACCAGGTCGACGTCGCCCATCAGCTCGGCTTTGGCGCCCGCATCCTTGCGCTTTCCCGGATCGATGCTGACGAGGTCGATCCCGTTGACATCGCTAAGGCGTTCGCGAATGCCAAGCCCGGTCGTACCAGCTTCGCCGTCGATGAATACCTTTGCCATCTCTGCCACCATTCGCCTGCGTCCCATTCCCGGGTGCCCTTGCGCGACCGGGACGGACCGTGATCTTCTCCGAGCGCCGCTCATAGCAACTGGAAGGGTGATTTGTCCAAGCTTCATGTCATTTTCGACCTCGACGACACGCTCTATCCCGAGCGCGAGCACGCACACTCCGGCTTTCGCGCCGCCGGCCGCCATGCCCGCGAGGCCTGGGGTGTCGAAGGCCTTGCCGACCGCATGATCGCGCTCCTGGATGAGGGCCACCTCGGCGGCCTCTTCAAGATTTCGATCGAGGAGCATCTCGAAAACGCCACGGAGGACCACGTCAAGGCGCTGATCGACGTCTACCGCGACCACGACCCGGAGATCGGCCTGTTCGACGACGCCCGCTGGGCGCTCGGCCACTACGGCGCCAAGGGCCCGCTTGGCCTCATCACCGATGGCACCGCGTCCGTCCAGGCCAAGAAGGTCGCAGCATTGGGCATCGCCCCGCACTTTGCCGAAATCGTGCTCACCGGCGCATTGGGCGAGACCCCCCGCGAATTCCACAAGCCCCACCCGCGCGCCTACGAGATCATCGAGCAGAAGATCGGCGCCCCCGGCGACCGCTACGTCTACATCGGCGACAACCCGGCCAAGGATTTCATCACGCCGAACCAGCGCGGTTGGCTTTCCGTCCAGGTCGTCCGTGACAACACAATCCACGACCCCCACGCGATCGCCGACGGCGGCGAACCGCAACACCGCATCACCTCCCTGCACGAACTTGCCGACGTGTTGCCCGAATGAGATTGCGGCCACGCCCGTAGAACGCTTTGATGCCGCGAACGCTCTGAGCTTTTCTTATCAGGCACCCGTCCGGGAGCACCGCGACCCGCCGCTAAGCGGCGCCCCCGCGGAGCGCCGACCCCGGGTTCAACCCGGGGGAGGACCAAGCGTGAGCGAAACAAACTGTCCGGGAGCCCCGCGACCCGCCGCCGAGCGGCGCCCCCGCGGAGCGCCGACCCCGGGTTCAACCCGGGGGAGGACCAAGCGTGAGCGAAACAAGTGGAGACTATCAATGAACTCGATGGTGCGCGTCGTCACGGCAACCTGCCTCTTCACCGGCTTTGCAGCCTTACCCGCCCAGGCGGAAATCTGCACCCGCCTGCCGCTCTCCGACGTTGCCTTCGGCAAGGAGGCCTCGACCAACGCCGCCCGCGAAAAACTCCGCGATTATGCGGTCGAGACGCTAAAAAAGCGCGGCTGGTCAGGCACGGGCCGGCTCACGAAAAGTAATGAAAAGGTCTCGTGCGAGGTCTATCTCAATCTCGGGCCATTGGGCACGGAGTATCAATGCCTGGTGACGGCCACGTTTTGCGGCCGCTAACACCGGCCAATTCTCCACTGAACCCGTTGAGACATTGACGTCAGCGGTCATTCACGGATTGGATATCGGCGCGCATACCAACGCGTAGCCTAGTCATCCTGTCGCGAATGGTATGAAGTCCAACGCCTGACTGCCGCGCGCACCTTGTTTGCGACCGAACACCGGCAGTCCGCCCGATGGACCGACATGATCGATGATGCCGTATACAAGGTGACGACGTTCCAGCGCGGAATGATCCTTGTCTTCGTGGCGCTATCGACGATCCTCTATGCGTCCTCGATTCTCATCGTCTCGGCGCTTCTCCCCCAAATGCAGGGCACCCTCGGCGCAACCCAGGATGAAGTATCCTGGGCGATGACCTTCAATATCGTCGCGACGGCCGTTGTGACCCCGATGACGGGCTGGATCTCGGAGCGTTTCGGTCGCCGCAACACGATGGTCTGGGCGTGCTGGATCTTCGCCGCATCGACGTTCCTGTGCGGCACCGCGACGACGCTGGAAGAGCTCATTTTATGGCGCATCATTCAGGGCATCTCGGGCGCCCCGCTCATTCCGCTCGGCCACACGTTGCTGCTCGATTCAAGCCCGAGCCGCGAACACGGCAAGGTGTTGGCGATCTACGGCATGGCGAACGTCGTCGGCCCGGTCATCGGTCCCACGATCGGCGGCGAGATATCAGACCTCTATGGTTGGCAATGGGCGTTCTGGATGATGGTGCCGATCGCCATCCTGACCGCCGTTGGCTTTCGCTTCATTCTGCCGGTTCGCCCCGATCGCGAACGGCCCAGTCTCGATTGGAGCGGGTTTCTGACGCTGTCCATAGCAGTCGCATGTGCCCAGTTGGTGTTTTCGCGCGGCCAGCGCCTCGACTGGTTCCAGTCTCAAGAGATCGTCGTCGCGACGTTATTGGCCTGCATCGCGTTTTATATGTTCGTGGTCCACAGTTTGACCGCCGACCGGCCCTTCGTCCGCCTGAGCCTTTTCAAGGACCGCAACTATGCGCTCGGCATGGTGCTCGTCTTCTTCTATGGGATGCTGAATTTCGCCCCCGTCGTGCTGCTCCCGCCGCTCTTGCAGAACCACGCCAGCTATACCGATGCTGCGATTGGCGCGTTCATTGGTTGGCGGGGCGTCGGCGCGGCGCTGGGGGCGGCCTTTGCGATGCTGACGGGACGGATCGATGCCCGCATCATGATGATGCTCGGCTTCGCCATGCAGGTCTATGGCGGCTGGGGCATGATGCAATACGATCTCAATGTCAGCCCGTCGTTGTTGGCGTTCAATACGATCCTTCAAGGCATCGGGATCGGCATTGCCTGGATACCGATAACCGTCGTCACGTTCGCAACCCTGGCGCCTGAGGCCCGGGGTGAAGGCATGGGCATGTTTCACCTGTTGCGCAACTTCGGCTCGAGCATCTTCATTTCGGTGGCCGTCGCCGAGATCGTCCGCACGTCGAGTGCCAACTATTCGCGAATGGTGGAGACGGTGTCGCCGTTCAACAATGTTTGGTACATGCCATGGGCGACCGGCGCATGGTCGCTGGATACCCATGCTGGAATGGCCAAGTTCGCCGGTGAGATCGGCCGGCAGGCCGCCATGATCGGCTATATCAATGCCTTCTCGATGTATACGCTGATTGCCTTGGTCGCGATCCCGCTGTGTTTCCTGGCCAGAATACCTCGAGCGAATGCCGGATGACGTCGCGGGCAATTGGCTGCGTTGTGTCTGCGGTTTGATTTTTTGAGCATGCCCTCGACGCCCGCCATCTCGATGATCAGCGCGTAAGGCGCGAACGCCCCGAGTTCTCAACACAAACAGAAAGAAAAAAAGGCCCGCCGAAGCGGGCCTTCCCAAATCTTTGCAGCAGAGGTCGCGTATCAGCGCTTCGAGAACTGGAAGCTGCGGCGCGCCTTGGCCTTGCCGTACTTCTTACGCTCGACGGTACGGCTGTCGCGGGTCAGGAAGCCGCCCTTTTTCAGCGCGGGCCGAAGTTCCGGCTCGTAGTAGGTGAGCGCCTTCGAGATGCCGTGGCGCACCGCGCCGGCCTGACCGGAAAGACCGCCGCCCTTGACGGTCGCAATCACGTCGTACTGGTCGAGGCGTTCCGCCGTCTGCAACGGCTGGCGCAGAAGCATCTGCAATACCGGGCGGGCGAAGTACTTGTCATAGTCTTTGTCGTTGATGACCATGCGCCCGTTGCCGGGCTTGATCCACACGCGCGCGACAGCGTCCTTACGCTTGCCCGTCGCATAGGCCCGGCCGTACTGGTCAAGCTTCTGCACGTGCACCGGCGCTTCCTGTACAATCACGCCTTCCGCTTCGGCCGCTCCGCCGAGCTCTTCGAGGGATTTGATTTCGTCCGCCATTATGCCTGCTCCCTCGTGTTCTTGCGGTTCATGCCCGCAACATCCAGAACTTCCGGGTTCTGCGCCGCATGGGGATGATCCGTACCCTTATAGATCCGAAGGTTGCCCATGATCTTGCGCCCGAGCGGTCCGCGCGCGAGCATCCGCTCGACGGCCTTCTCCAGCACGCGCTCGGGGAACTTGCCCTCGATGATCATCTTCGGGCTGCGCTCCTTGATGCCGCCGGGATAGCCCGTGTGGCGGTAGTAGCGCTTGTCTTCGTATTTCTTGCCCGTGAACACGACCTTGTCGGCATTGATGACGATGATGTTGTCACCCATGTCGACGTGCGGTGTGTAGCTCGGCTTGTGTTTGCCTTTGAGCCGTGTGGCGATAATGGAGGCGAGGCGGCCGACGACGAGCCCGTCGGCGTCGATCAGCACCCATTTCTTCTCCACCTCGGCCGGCTTTGCGACGAAGGTCTTCATTGAAAGCGTGTCCTTAAAGCGATTGTCATGATCCGCGCGCAGGTGCGCCGCGTCGTTTGACCCGAAGAGCAGTGTTTACGGGCATTTCAGGCAATTCGCAATAGCAATTATATGCACAAAATCAATGGATTAAATAATGGGGTATATTGATACCGCTATCATTGGCGAGTGCTGGGAAGGGCATAGATACAACTCGCCTGGGCAACGAGCTTATCGTCGTCGGCCCCGTATACGCGCGCCTCGCACACCATCTGCCGGCGGCCCTGGCGCAGGACGGAGACGCGGCACACGAGATCGGCCGGCTCCGGCCGGGCGAGAAAGTTGATCGTGAGCGTCGTCGTGACGGCATCGATGCCAGCCTCTCCGAGTAGTCCCAGGATGGCGACATAGCTGGTCAGGTCCGCGAGCGTGAACATGGTGGGGCCGGAGATCGTGCCGCCGGGCCGCTTGAAGCGTTGGTCGAACGCCAGGCGCACGTCGGCATGCCCGCCATCCGCCCGCAGAATGGTGATCTCGCCGATGTGGTCGCGCACCTCCGGGAAATGAACATCGAGCAGCCGCGCAACCGTTTCCGGCGACCCGGTCCACCCCCCCGGTTCGTGCCGGTTTGCCGCCTTTGCACTATTTGCGTTCTCGCTCATCATTTTTGCCTTGCGTCCGCCGCACTTCGCTGATCATAGGCGCTATCCGGCACAATTGGGCCCGTGCACCTAACCGCACCGGGGAGAGGCCGGACTTTATCGTTGCCTGAGAGGAGAGCAATCCGATGCAACGCATGAAAACGGGTTTTAGAAACCTTGGTGTGTTGTTTGCAATTATTTTGGCCGTCGCCATGAGCGCCCCGCTGGCTTTCGCCCAGCAGTCGACCAATGAGCAGGCGGAGGTGGAGAATTTCGAGCAGGTTCAGCTGACTGACGCCCAGGTGAAAGGCTACATCGCCGCTGCACCAAAGCTCACGGAACTGTTCGACCGGATGGACCGCGCCGAGAACAATCCCGACCCTAAACTGGACGCGGAACTAGAGACCACGGCCAAGAAGCATGGCTTCAAGAGCTATGACGAGTTGGAAACGGTCGGCTCGAACATCAGCTTCGTGCTGTCGGGGATCAACGAAGAAGACGGCACGTTCCGCGAACCTCTCGAAATTCTTCAAGAGGAACTCGCCGCCGTCGAAGCCGACGCCAGCATTGCAGCCGAGGAGAAGCAGCAGCTTGTCGCCTCCATCAAGGAATCGATTACGCTGACACCGAAACTGAAATTTCCCGACAACGTGAAGGTCGTGAAAGGCAATCTGAAGGAACTGACAGAGTTGTTTCAGTGATCACGTTGGCCTGCCTTGTGTGATCGCTTACAGTGCGCCGGCGGGTAACTCCGCCGGCCTTTTTGATTGCTCGATTGAAAGCTTCGGGGCCGCTGCCAGGAAGCTGAGGTGCCAGATGACAGACCAAGCCGAGAAAATCGCAGCCCCCGCGCCAGCCGACGACTTGCTCACCCTTGCCCGCCAGGACGCTATCGCAGTGGTGACGTTGAACCGGCCCAAGGCGAGAAACGCCCTCTCGCTTGCCATGATCGCAGCGCTCCACCGCGCGATCGACGACCTGTCCGGCGATGACACCGTCTCCGTGATCATTCTCAGGGCAGAGGGCCCAGCCTTCTGCGCCGGCCACGACCTCAAGGAATTGACCGCTCATCGCAGCGATGACGACCGCGGCCGTGCCTTCTACGAAGAGACGATGCGCCGGTGTGCGGCCATGATGCAGTCGATCGTCCATTCCCCGAAGCCCGTCATCGCAGCCGTCCACGCCACCGCCACAGCGGCCGGCTGCCAACTGGTCGCGACCTGTGATCTGGCCGTCGCAGCCGACACCGCCCACTTCGCCACCCCCGGCGTCAACATCGGCCTCTTCTGTTCCTCGCCCATGGTTGCCTTGTCGCGCAACGTCAGCCGCAAGCAGGCCATGGAAATGCTGCTCCTCGGCGAGATGCTGCCCGCTGACCAGGCGCGCGACTACGGCCTTGTCAACCGGGTCGTCCCATCCGGCGACGTGATGGCGGAGGCAACCAGGATGGCCGAGACGATCGCGTCCAAGTCGCCGCTCACCGTCGCAATCGGCAAGGAGGCGTTCTACCGCCAGCTTGAGCTCGGACTTGGCGAGGCTTATGACCTGGCCGCCGATGTCATGGTGCGCAACATGCTCGCGCGCGACGCCGAGGAGGGCATCAACGCCTTCATTGAAAAGCGCACGCCGACCTGGCAGGGCCGCTGACATGGCAGCGACCCGTCCCGTTCCGCAGCATCTTTCTCTCGTGACCCTTGGTGTCGCGGATGTTGCGGCGGCGCGCGCGTTCTATGAGGCGCTGGGCTTGGTCGCATCCGGCTTCGAGAGCGACGGCATCGCGTTCTTCGACATGAACGGCACGATACTGGCACTCTACGGCAGCGCCGCCCTCGCCGGCGATGCCGGCCTGCCGCCGGAGGGGGCGGGCTTCCGCGCCGCATCATGCGGCTTCAATGTCGCCAGCGAGGCCGATGTCGACGCCGTCATCGCCCACGCCGAGGCGTGCGGCGCCCACGTCACGAAGCGGCCTGAGCGGGTGTTCTGGGGCGGGTATTCAGGCTATTTCACCGACCCCGACGGCCACCTCTGGGAGGTGGCCTATAATCCGATGATTCCGCTCACCGATGACGGTCGCCTGACCGTGCCGCCACCCAAACCCTGACGGACAGCACATGATCGATCACACGGCCTACACCGACCAGTATATTTCCGACATTCTCGAAACGTCGAAGACGGTTGCGATGATCGGCGCCTCGGCCAACACCAATCGCCCGAGCTATTTCGCGATGAAGTACATGTTGGCGAAAGGCTTCATCGTCCACCCCGTCAACCCCGGCCAGGCGGGCAAGGAGATCCTCGGCCAGACGGTCTATGCCGACCTCACGGACGTGCCCGCGCCGGTCGACATGGTCGACATTTTCCGCAATTCCGAAGCGGCCGGCGCAATCGTCGACCAGGCCATTGAATTGAAGGACCAGCTCGCCATCAAGGTGGTCTGGATGCAGCTTGGCGTGCGCAATGAAGAAGCCGCCAGCCGGGCAGAAGCCGCCGGCCTCAAGGTCGTCATGAACCGTTGCCCAAAGATTGAGTACGGCCGCCTCAGCGGTGAATTGGGCTGGGCCGGGGTGAACACGCGCAAAATTTCCAACAACCGCGCCCAGTTGGCAGCTTTCGGCGTCCAGGACCACCGCCTGAAACCCCGCAGCTAAACCGCCCCTCGTAAACCCAGTCCGCATTCAGCGCGCACCAAACCATCCCCCTCGCCGTCACGCACTCAAACGGCGGCGTCTGCCGTCGGGGAGCGCCTGCGACCCGCGCCTTTGGCGCGCCCCCGCGAGCGCCCGGAACAGCCCGTGAGCGCATTCAAAACGGCGGCGTCTGCCGCCGGGGAGCGTCTGCGACTCGCGCCTTTGGCGCGCCCCCGCGGACGGGGCCCGGGCGCGCGAGCACCCGGAACAGCCCGTGAGCGCATTCAACACGGCGGCGTCTGCCGCCTGGGAGCGCCTGCGACCCGCGCCTTTGGCGCGCCCCCGCGGAGGGCCCGGGCGCGCGAACGCCCGGAACAGCCCGTGAGCGCAAAAACTACATAAACCGCTTGAGGATTCCCCATAGCAGGCCAAGCCCGGCGCCGCCGGCGCCGCCACCCAGTAGCCCGCCGATGATCGGCTCGAGGCCACTGCCGATCATGGGGCCGACGATTGGGCCCCAGGTCGGCCCGAGCAGATAGCTGCCGATAATGCCACCGATGATGCCGACCATAGAGTTGGAGCCGACCCCGGTCGCGCGACCGCCGGCAAGCTTACCAAGAATGTTGCCCCCAAGAAGCCCGCCGAGACCACCGCTGGCGAGCGGAATGAGTTGTTCGATCATTTTCTGTCTTCCCCATTGCGCTTTCCGCGCAGTTGGCTGTTATGCGCCGTGGAGGGCTGACGCGAATGTTCCATCCATCCGTCCACTGGCGAGCGGGCGAAAGATACACGAGAAGTCAGCACGGTTGATGACATAATTCGGCTCTGTACAGAGGGTGGATTGGCCGCTGGGGCAGGCAGCATGGCAGGACTGCGCACTCCAGTCTAAACGTCTGAAACAGCCGTGTTTTTGCATGCGGCGCCGACGCCTCACACGTCTGGATTGTTCAAATTGCGAGGACACGTACGCTGCCGAGGCCGCATTGTTTGTTGCCACCCCGCCACAGTCCTGATAGGCGACATGCACCTTTGTTTGGGCTGCGGCCTACCGGCATTTTGAACGGGCCCGCTGGCGCGCATTTCACAGCGCTGCCGCGCCCGAATGAGCCGACACCGGACCCAATTCGCCCGTGCCAACCAGATAGTCTATTGGAGCGCCTGAGAGATGACCGACCAACCCAAGTCCCCGCACTTCGACACGCTTGCCGTCCATGCCGGCGCGGCGCCTGATCCCTCGACCGGCGCCCGCATAACGCCGATCTATCAAACGTCGAGCTTCGTCTTCAACGATGCCGATCATGCCGCCGCATTGTTTGGCCTGGAAGCCTTCGGAAACATCTATACCCGCATCATGAACCCGACCCAGGCGGTGCTCGAGTCGCGCATTGCAGCCCTCGAAGGCGGCACCGCGGCGCTGGCCGTTGCCTCGGGCCACGCGGCCGAGTTCCTCACCTTCCACACGCTGATGGAGCCGGGCGATGAGTTCATCGCCGGCCGTCAGCTCTACGGCGGCTCCGTCAACCAGTTCAATCACGCCTACAAGAAGTTCGATTGGAACGTGGTCTGGGCTGATGCAACCGACCCCGCGAGCTTCGAAGCGGCGGTAACGGACAAGACCCGCGCCATCTTCATCGAGAGCGTCGCCAATCCTGGCGGCGCGATTATCGATATTCCCGCCATCGCCGCCGTCGCCAAGAAAGCCGGCGTGCCCTTGATCGTCGACAACACCATGGCGACGCCCTACCTGTGCCGCCCCTTCGAGCATGGCGCTGATATCGTCATTCACTCGCTGACCAAGTTCATCGGCGGTCACGGCAACTCGATCGGCGGCATCATCGTCGATGGGGGATCGTTCGACTGGCTGGGCGCCAAGCACCGCTACGCCACCATGGTCGAGCCCAACGCGTCGTATAACGGGTTGGTACTGGCTGAGACGTTCGGCGACTTCGCCTTCGCGATTGCCTGCCGTGTTCTGGGCCTGCGCGACACCGGCCCCGCGATCGCACCGATGAATGCTTTTCTGATCCTCAACGGCGTCGAGACGCTGGCCCTGCGCATGGCACGTCATTGCGAGAACGCGCTCGCCGTCGCCGAATATCTCAAGGGCCACGATAAGGTCTCGTGGGTGAACTATTCGGGCCTGCCCGACAGCCCTTATTACGAACTCCACAAAAAGCTCTGCCCGAAGGGAGCCGGCGCAGTCTTCACCTTCGGTCTCAAGGGCGGCTATGACGCCGGCGTCAAGTTTGTGGAATCGCTCGAGTTGTTCTCCCATCTCGCCAACATCGGCGACACCCGCAGCCTCGTCATTCACCCCGCCTCGACAACTCACCGCCAGCTCACCGACGACGAGCGCGTCAAAGCGGGCGCCGGCCCCGACGTCGTTCGCCTCTCGATTGGCATCGAGGACAAGTCAGACATCATCGCTGACATCGAACAGGCCCTCGCCAAGGCCTGATCCCCCGGCGGGCTCTCGCCCGCCGGAACAGCCACGAGCGCACCACTCCTGTCCGGGAGACATGCGACCCGGCGCTGAGCGCCGCCCCCGCGGCGGCCCGGCCCTCTGGGCCGGAATAGCCGTGAGCGCACCACTCCTGTCCGGGAGCTCAGCGACCCGGCGCTTAGCGCCGCCCCCGCGGAGGCCCGGCCCGGAGGGCCGGAATAGCCGTGAGCGCACCCACCTGTCCGGGAGCTCAGCGACCCGGCGCTTAGCGCCGCCCCCGCGGCGGCCCGGCCCTCTGGGCCGGAATAGCCGTGAGCGAAATCAACTCAACTCTTCGGCGACCAAGACGCCGAGCGCTTCTCTGCGAATGACGCCAGCCCCTCGCCGGCCTCGCTGGATTGGCGTTTGGCGGAATGGATTTCGATCAGCGTTTCCATGGCGCCGCCGCCGAGCCCGCCGTGGGCATAGCGCAGCGTGAGTTCCTTGGTCTCCGCGATCGCATCGGGGCCGCATTCGAGCAGCGCTTCAAGCACCTCTTCGCCCTTCGCCTCCAGGTTCTCGCGCGCAACCACTTCGTGGACCAGGCCGAGCGTCTGCGCCTGGCGGGCATCGAATCGCTCGCACGTCAGCGCATACCGACGCACCTGCCGCGCGCCGATCGCATCGACGAGGTGCGGCACGATGACGGCCGCGGTGACCCCCCACCGGGCCTCTGATATGGCGAATTTCGCATCCTCGCTCGCAATCACGACATCACACGCCGACGCAAGGCCCGTCCCGCCCCCGACACAGAACCCCTGGATCAGGGCGATCGTTGCCACCGGCAGCTTGTTGAGGCGGTCCACGGCCATCGCGGTCGCCCGTGACGCATCGAGGTTGGCGCGCTTGGATTGCCCGCGCACGTCATTCAGCCAAACGAGGTCGGCACCGGCCTGGAAGTGGTTTCCGTTACCCTTGATAACGACGGCGCGCAGTCCGTGCTCCGCGCCGAGCGAATCCATTGCATCGTGCAGGCCTTGGATCAATTCGCCGTTATAAGCGTTTCCCCTGTGTGGACGGTTGATCGTCACGTAGCCCACGCCGCGCGCATCCATTGTCCAAAGTACCGGCTGTTCGCTCATGATTTGTCCTCTTGTGTCTTGATCGCTTCACACCAGCCACAATCTTATCATGTTGGGCCGCCGCAACACGATCGTCGAAAGTGCCGCGATCACAGCCTCTTGAGCGGTCATTGTTTGGCCACAAGCTCGGCGAAGCAGTAAACTTTAAGTAGTGGGCGCGTTTGGATTCGCAGCGAACGCTGTGGATCGGGAAACGGGCGGGGTGTCGCTGAGGGAATGAGCGCCAGCCACGTCACAAGCCAGACAGCAACCGACGACGAAGGATAGATCATGGCAGGGCGATTGAAGCGCCGTCAGATGCTGAAACTATTGGGCGCCGGTGCTGCAGCCGTCGCCGGCTCCAGCCCCGCGTTGGCTGGCCGCTGGTGGGAAAACCTGCAGGGCTTCGGCCAACCGGGCGGCGCGCCGTCGCGGCCGGCCCCGAGCCGGCCCCAAACCCAAAATGTGCCATTGAACGATTTGCGCCCAGGCAACATCCCCCTGCGCAGCGATGAGATGGTCATCCAGATCGATGCAGCGATCGAGCGGTTCCGCGAGATCTCGCGGCAGGGTTCGTGGCCGCGCATGCCGCGCGTTTCGATGCTGCGTCCGGATGACGAACACGAGGCTGTCGTCACCATTCGCCGCATTCTCTATGCAGCCGGTGACATGCCGCGCGAAGTCGCAAGAAGTACGGACGGCAGCTACACCTACGATCGCTACGTCACACGCGCCGTCAAGCACTTCCAGGAGCGTCACGGCCTGCGCCCCACCGGGCGCCTTGACCGCGCCACCCGCGCCCAGCTTGCGGTCCCGCCCGCAACCCGCTTGAACCAGCTCCAGCTCAATCGCAATCGCATCGCAAGTCTGATCGCAGGCCGCATCGAGGAACGCTACATTCTGGTCAACGCGGCTTCTTACGAGCTTGAGGCGGTCGAGCGCTATGAAGTCGAGCGCCGCCACCGTGTTATCGTCGGCAAACCCTCGCGCGAAACGCCCGTCGTGACCGCGACCATCAAGGGGCTCAACTTTTTCCCCTACTGGCGTGTGCCCATGAGCATCGCCGTCAAGGACATCATTCCGCGCCTCGTCAAAGAGCCTGAATACCTCGAAAAGGAGCACATCCGCGCCGTCTCGAAGACCTTTGATGGCCCGGAAATCGACATCTCCCAGATCGACTGGCGCACCGCCGATCCGGAAGAGGTGAAATTCCGCCAGGACCCCGGTCCCTGGAACGCGCTTGGCCTCGTGCGCATCGACATGCCCAACGAGCATATCGTCTACATGCACGACACGCCTTTGAAGCCGCTGTTCGAACAGCGCTACCGCGCGTTCAGCGCCGGCTGTGTCCGCGTCCAGAACGTGATGGACCTTGTCGCCTGGATTGCGCGCTACGAACCCGGTTTCAGCCACAGCGGTGCGGTCGGCGACATCATTTCAGGCGGCCAGGCCGTCGATGTCCAATTGACGCGACCCATCCCGGTCTACTTCACGTATGTCACCGCATGGGCGGAACGTGATGGCACGTTGCAGTTCCGTCCCGACATCTACGGCCGCGATGGAGCAAGCGAACTGGTCGGTGACAACGACCCCGAGGTCCTCGCCGCCGCCCCGCCGCTGCTCTCGCCTTGAGGTTGGGCGATCTGCCTCGACAGTAGGGTGCGTTCAGCTTTGCTAAGCCGGTCTGGGCGTCCGGCAAAACGGCAATGGGGGCTCCCAGCAAATGCATCAGCGCAGAATTCCCAGAATCGCGCCCTACCACAGCGGTCCCTACAAGCTCGGCGCGATCCTGCAGGACCCCGGCACAGTCCATGGCGCCGGCTGCAATGCTCAGATCACAGGCGAGATTGGCGTGAGGAACGGCGACCCGACCGCGGACTTATGCCGTGAGGCACTGCACGTTAACGGCTGGGATGAGGCCGAATATCTGCCAATGAATGCGATCCCCTGGTACGACTCGCCACGCAATAAGACCAATGCGCTGTTGCGCGAGGGGGCGAAGTACAATCGCGAGCTGATCCTCGAAGCCGGAGTTGGTTTGGTGCTTCTGATGGGCAAGAAGGACGCGTGGCGAAGTGAAAAATTCTTGGACCTTCCAGCTCACATCCAGATCCGTCGATTGCCGCATCCAGGGCGTTTAGGGTTGATCCACTACCGCGAAAATGGAAAGCGCCTCGGCTATGCGGACGCGCGTCGAAAGCTCATCGAGGGCTTCGCCAAGCCAGCTTGACGTCGCCGGCCCGCCGTGCCGATGTTCTCCCTTGCACGCGTTTCAAGGTCACAAGGGACGGACAACAGAATGCTGAAATTGGCGGGTTACGCGGATCGCTTGTCGGTCCGCCCGGGCGAGACGATCAACTTCAAGCTCTCGAACGCCACCGGCGCGCCGGTTCGCCCCGAGTTGGTGCGCGTGATCTGCGCCGATCCCAATCCCGCCGGCCCCGGCATTCGCGAGGCGGCGTTGGCGGTCGACCTGCCGGAGCTGACAGTTGACGCCCACCCCGTCCCGCGCGGCTCCTATGCCACAGTGGACCTCGGCGACAGTCTGTCGGGCCTCACCGATTTCACGCTGCTCCTCACCCTCCAGCCAACGCGCCTGCCGGATGCGACGGCTGCCATTCTCACGCTTGCTGGCGCCGACGGCGGCCTCGCCCTGACGATCGATACCACCGGCCGCCTCGAGGCCCGTCTCGGCAACGCATCCGTCCTTTCCGCTCCGCTGACCGTCAAGCGGTGGGCCGACGTTGCCGTGACCTTCGAGGCAGCCCACAACCGCTTGAGCCTTGCCTGCCGCCCCGTTGGCCCTGCGCACGATTGGCAGACCGTCACCGCCGAGGGCGCCGCCGCTCTCGTCCCGGCGAGCCCCGCCACCCTGACGCTGGCCGGCGCGGGTCCGGATAGCGACGCCCCCACCTTCGATGGTCGCATCGAGAAGCCCGAACTCTACGCGCGCATTCTCTCAGCCGGCGACTGCGCCGCGACGCGCGCGGCGGACGCCGCGCCGATCGACCCCGTCTTCGCGTTCGACTTCGCGCGGGAGACCACCTCGAGCCGTATCGTCGATACCGGCCCGCATGCCTTGACCGGCCACCTCGTCAACCACCCCGCCCGCGCCATGCGCGGCAGCCGCTGGTCCGGTCACGAGATGTGCTGGCGCCACGCGCCGGGCGAATACGGCGCCATCCATTTCCATTCCGACGACATGACCGATTGCGGCTGGCCAACCGCGCTTGCCTGGAAGGTGCCCGCAGACCTCAAGTCCGCCTGCTATGCCCTCAAGCTGACGGCCGGCGGCGAGGTCGAAAACATCCCCTTCTTCGTCGTGCCGCCAAAAGGCAAGGCGACCGCGAAGATCGCCGTCCTGGTCTCGACCTTCACCTATACGATCTACGCCAACCACGCCCGGCCCGAGTTCCGCCTCAGCAAACGCTGGCGCCAGGGCTGGCTCGACCAGGCAGCCGACTGGAACGCCTACCCCCACAACCCCGGCGACCACCCCGACTACGCGCTCTCGACCTACAACGACCACGTCGACGGGTCCGGCATTTCGATCTCGGCGTGGCATCGCCCGATGCTGAACGTGAGGATCGGCTATATCACCTATCCCTTCCCCGAAATCCGCGCCTCGGGCCTCCGGCACTACCAGGCGGACACCCATCTCCACACCTGGCTCGAAGACCAGGGCTACGACTTCGACATCATCACCGACGATGAACTCCACCACGAGGGCGCCGGCCTGCTTCGCCAATATGCGACGGTGCTGACCGGCTCCCATCCCGAGTACCACACGCGCGAGATGCTCGACGCCCTCGAGACCTACCGCGACACGGGCGGCCGCCTGATGTACCTCGGCGGCAATGGCTTCTATTGGAAGATTGCCCTCGACCCCGAACGCGACGGCGTCATCGAGATCCGCCGCGGCGAAGGCGGCATCCGCGCCTGGGCGGCGGAACCGGGCGAATATTACAACCAGTTCGACGGCGAATACGGCGGCCTGTGGCGGCGCAACGGCCGCCCGCCGCAGCACTTAGCCGGTGTCGGCTTCTCCGCCCAGGGCAATTTTGTCGGCTCACACTACGTCATCGACCCGGAAGCCCGCGACAGCCGCGCCGCCTGGATCCTGGACGGCCTCGACGGCGCGACCTTCGGCGGCCATGGCCTCTCGGGCCATGGTGCCGCCGGCTTCGAGCTCGACCGCGCCGACAAGGACCTCGGCACGCCCTCTCACGCCGTCATCCTCGCGACCTCCGAAGGCCACGAACCCGAAGCCCCCTGGGTCCTCGTGCCCGAAGAACGCCTCACCCACCTCACCACCATTCCCGGCACGTCCGAGGAAGCGCTGATCCATTCCGACATCGTGTTCTTCGAAACCCCGGGCGGCGGCGCCGTCTTCTCCGTCGGCTCGATCACGTTCTGCGGGTCCCTGCTGACGGATGGTGGCGACAATGACGTGGCGCGGGTGATGCGGAACGTGCTGGACCGGTTTCGGGATGATGCGGTGAAGTTTGAGATGCCGTGAGGTGGCGCTCGCGTAGGTCGGATAGAGCGCAGCGAAATCCGACACAGCACACGCGCCACGCACAATCCCGGCGTAAGCTCGCGTAGTAAGCTCGCGTAGTAAGCTCGCGTAGGTCGGATAGAGCGCAGCGAAATCCGACGCAGCACACGCGCCACTGGCGTAAGCTCGCGAAGTGGAACAACATCGTGCGGTACAAGCGTCTCAGAGTCGAAGGCGGCACATATTTCTTCACCGTCGTAACGCATCGGCGCCGGCCCGTGTTCGAAGATTTAAAACGTGTTGAGATCTATCGGGCATGTCTCGCCGACGTAAGGCGACGGCACCCCTTCGATGTACGCGCCGAGGTTATCCTTCCCGATCATCTCCACACAATCTGGACCCTACCGGCCGGCGATGCCGATTTTTCAATGCGATGGCGCCAGATCAAATCGCATTTCACACGATTGATGCGCCGAGCGGACCAGACTTCTGCCAGCTATTGGCAATCTCGGTTCTGGGAGCACCTTATCCGCGACGATGCCGACTATCACCGCCACGCCGATTACATCCACCTCAACCCGGTCCGGCACGGCTATGTGTCGGCGCCAAGCGAGTGGCGGCATTCCACGTTCCACGACTGGGTTGCGCGCGGGCATTACGACCAGGATTGGGGGCGCGGCGCATTGCCGGAATGATCCGATCGCACAAAGCCATATGATTGAGGTCACGAGCACGCGCTGCCGCCTCGTAAACCGAGGGCGTGTGTCGGATTTCGCTGCGCTCTATCCGACCTACGAGGGGTGCAGGTTGTTACCGAGGTCGCAGGACTAATTCCATCCTTTATATTTTGGGGGATATCCGCAAGTGCTTGGTCGAGATCATTGAAAAAAGTTTGCGGATCCAAATAAGTTACGCCAGATGAAGCCGTCATCTCGTGCCTGCCCATTCCATACTTGCCACACCCAAACTGGGCGATCTATCTACCCATCCGATTACGAGCAATCCAAAAAATAATCAAAACAATTGGGGACAATAGAACCATTATTGCAGACCAAGAGATAAAGCCGACGCTGCACACAAGCAAGTGCACAGAAAACGAACATGCCTAGTCAGCTCCGAGACGCGAGGGCGCCTGGACAAGACACCCACGTTTTGGGGTCCGGTGATAGCCCTCTGTATCCCCACTATGAGAGCGCCTCGGCGTATCCAATGCCACCAGGTTATGTAGATCTGTCGGGTGGTATAGAACGATTTGGGAAGTCGTCCGGCCGCTTATAGCGACTGGCGGCCTGCTTCACCGACCACCGCATGGCAGAGGCCATAAAGCACACCCTGCCGGACCTGCTGCGCCAGCGCATCTTCGGCCTCGCACTCGGCTACGAGGATCTCATCGACCACGACGCGCTGCGCTTCGATCCGGCGCTCGCCGCCGTCATCGACAAGCCGGGTGGGGCACTCGCCGGCAAGTCGACGCTCAACCGGCTGGAGCATGCCTCGAAGATCGGTCGGGACCGTCACCACAAGCTCGACCACGATGGTGCTGCCATCGAGCGGCTGTTCGTCGATCTGTTCCTGGAGGCTCATCGCGAGCCGCCGATGCGCATTGTCATCGACCTCGATGCCACCGATGATCCGCTCTACGGCGAACAGGAAGGTCGGCAATTTCACGGCTCTACGACTGCTACTGCTATCTGTGCTGTACATTTTCTGCGGCCGGCATTTGCTGGCGGCGAAGCTTCGATCTTCGGCCAACGATGCCGCCGACGGCGCGGCGCAAGCAAGAAGACCCAGGATCCCTCCGAAAGGAGGCAGGAGATCTGGATAATAGAATAAAGACGTTCATTGACGCTCTCGAGATGCCTGCGGAACAATTGGAAGGAGATGAGAGCGAGGATGTCAACTATCCATTGCTGGAAGATGATACATTAGTCCGAGGGCTAGTGCTTCATTTGAGCATTCAAGGTCAACCCATCGAGCTTCTGCAGATGGCGCAGCAGCCTGTGTAGGTTCGGCCTGCCCCTTGCGTCATAGTAAGCTTATGCGTTCCATTAGTTACACCAACCACAACTTCCATCTCTGTGACCTAGACCGTTGCAGCTGAGACCCATTTCGAGCGGCGTCTCCTCGGCAAACCCAGTCTTGGAAGCATTATGGGGTGCCGATGCTCCGAGCTTCTCTTTCCTAGACCCAACAAGACCCGTCAACGGAGACGCCACTTCCCTTGCTCGCTAAGACGATCCAGTTTCGGATCGCGACCAGCGTCAGCACCTCGTCTAGATTTGAAGCTACGGACGGTGTCACGGCGGAGTCGACCGAAGTTCCGCGGGCTGTGGATTATGACAATTCACGCAGTGGCTTCTCCGCCGCAGACCTCGAAGCAGCAGCCGGCTCCGATCAATCGCTTACACCGAGTTCTCAGTCGGAGGAAAGCTCGCGAATTCGCCGCGTAGTCGTCCAGGGATCTACACCAAGTTGCGTGACTGCCTCGCGCGTCGTGCTCAGTCCGGCGTCGATGTCGTCTCTTGCTCTTCGTACTTGTTCGTCAGAAATCTAGCCCGTAGGGTGCGTTAGCGAACGCGTAACGCACCGCACCACTTGCGCAATGGGCCGGCGTCGGAAAGGCTTCACACAACCGACCGTCGCCGAGTCGTCAACGGAGGGTTTTAAGTTCGTCCGGTAATTGATAGGTTCGCCAACAGTTTGAGAGAGCCGATGACCGTGGAGGCTGACCCCAACCGGTCACTGTGCCGATAACCGGCACATCGCACTATTCATATCACGGCTTCCGCAGAGCACCGACCCCATGTTCCCATTGTCATCCCTACTTACCCGCAT
This sequence comes from uncultured Alphaproteobacteria bacterium, assembly GCA_963696075.1. Classification (GTDB taxonomy): domain Bacteria; phylum Pseudomonadota; class Alphaproteobacteria; order Rhizobiales; family Hyphomicrobiaceae; genus CAJQQK01. The sequence continues at coordinate 354,855 of CAVOJD010000029.1, forward strand.
GATCCGAACCGGTACTCTGACGGTAACCGATGCCACCGGCGGGCTGCACACCTTCGGTGGCAAGCTACCCGGCCCTGAAGTCTCGATGAAACTATCCGACACAGCCCTCTATCGTTCTCTTGTGCTCAACTCCGAACTCGCCGCCGGCGAGGCCTACATGAACGGCACACTCACATTCCCCGGTTCCAGTCTGCGCGCGTTTCTTGAGCTCATTTCGCTCAACCGCAACGACCGCCCGCCAACACCAGTTCAACGCGCCGTTGGCGCCGCCGCCAAGACGTTCAAGCGATTCCAGCAGTCTAACCCTGTTGGCCGCGCGCAGCAGAACGTCGCACACCACTACGACATCGGTAACCAGCTCTACCGACTGTTCCTCGACAAAGGACTGTTCTACTCCTGTGCCTATTTCGAGAATGACGATGACACCCTCGAAGCCGCTCAGCGGGCCAAGTGCCGGCTGATCGCCGCAAAGCTCGGCCTGAAGCCAGGGCAGAAAATTCTCGACATCGGCAGCGGCTGGGGCGGTCTTGCAATCTATCTCGCCCAGATGGCGGACGTCGAAGTCCTGGGCGTGACGCTCTCGAAAGAACAGCACGCACTCGCTCAGGAGCGCGCCCAAAAGGCCGGTGTGTCACACCGCGTCAAATTCGAACTTCGCGACTACCGCGAGATAGATCAGAAGTTCGACCGCCTCGTTTCCGTCGGCATGTTCGAACACGTTGGCGTACCTCGCTATAATGAGTTCTTCCAACATATAAACAAATTGATGCCCGACGACGGCGTGATGCTTCTGCATTCGATCGGACACATGAGCCCACCCTCGACGGCGAGCCCCTGGTTGCGCAAATACATCTTCCCCGGCGCCTACTCGCCAGCGCTTTCGGAAGTCTTCCCCGCAGTCGAACGTAATCGCCTTTGGGTGACCGACTGTGAGTTCCTCCGGCTCCACTACGCAATGACACTTGAGCACTGGCACAACCGCTTTCAGACACATCGCGCCGAAATCCAGGCCATGTACGACGAGCGCTTCTGTCGCATGTGGGAGTTCTACCTCGTCAGTGCCGAAATGATGTTCCGCACCGGCGCGCAGGAAGTCTTCCACCTCCAACTCTCCCGCAAGCGCGACGTCTCGCCCATCCGCCGGGATTACATGGTCGACGTCCAACGCGAGCTCAAACTACGCGAAGCAGAACGTCTCCCGAAACTCCCTGAGGGTGTTGAGTAGGTAGCTCAGTCGCAAAATCAACTGCTGGGGGCGTCTCTTCACTGGCCCATTCTGCCTCGGTTCTCTTTGTCTGCATCCAACGGCAACGGACGTGGAAAGGCAAACCTCTGCGACATTGGCCGACGGTCGAGGTGGGTTAAAAGCGGGCTCGGAGACGGTTCAACATACTCCCGCTCGACAGCCAATACCGACCGTCATCGGTCCGAAGCAAGAACGGCGACGCGATGCCCTCAACACCGGAACCGATGCTGCGCTGCAACGAAAACTTGATCAGTTCCAGTGGCCGCGCGACCCCGCCGACGAACTCTACATCCTCAACAAGGTTCTCAACGAACACGACGTCCCACCCGTTACTTTCCTCCACGAACTGCTGCCAGGCGCATATCTGACCCGTCCTGCAGCGAGTCGATCACAGTTCAGCCTGGATCGTTTCGAAATCTGAGTTTTTATCCATCACAGCGTAAAACCGCGTGGTACGAAATCGAAGTTCAGGTGATTCGGGCTTGCTTAACGGAGAATACAGCTATCGGCCACTCGTTGAGGACAGCGCTGATCGGCCTGGTGGTCACTGTCATGGTCGCGGCCTGCGCACCGCGTCCAGATGTAAGTGTGCTTGTTCCCGTCGACCACCCGCCTCGCTTCACCCAGAAGGTTGAAATGCTCATTGCAACCACGCGCGGTTTGGGCGATCCCTCGAACCCGTTTGCGCTTTCGACTGATCGGTCTTGGGGACTGAACTACGGCTCGCACACCGTATCGATACCGACACATCATAAACCTGGTCAGATCGAATGGCCGGACCAGGTGCCACCAGATCCCGCATATCATTTCATGACGACAGACAGGGCGTTGTTGGAACGTCAACAGTTCTTGACTGCGCTTCGCCAGCAAGCTGCTTCCCGCAAGGGAAGGGTGATGGTGTTCGTCCATGGCTACAACATGCTCTACCAGGAGGCGGTTTACTGGCTTGGGCAGATCGCCCATGACGCCGAGTTCCAGGGCATGCCTTTGCTTTTTGCGTGGCCTTCGCGCGGGAAGGCTGAGCTGTATCTCGCGGATCGCGAGTCGGTCACCTATTCGCGCGATTTCTTCGAGAATTTCTTGCGCGAGATCGCGGCGCTTCCTGAAGTGCGCGAGATCGATGTTCTTGCCCACAGCATGGGTGCACTTCTGACCGTCGAGACGCTCCGCCAGGCCAGTATGAAAGGCGACAAAACGTTCCAGGGAAAGTTGCACGACGTCATCCTGGCCTCACCTGACATCGATGGAAATGTCTTCCGAACGCAGATCGAAACAATCGGCCGCCTGCCGCGTCCTATGACGCTACTTGTATCGGGCGACGACAAGGCATTAGGTCTGTCGAAGCTTCTCGATGGGGGTAACGACCGCGTCGGTTTATTGACCGCTGACAATCAGAAAGCCATTGACGGGGCTCGACGGTACAATCTCAATATTATCGACCTAACAAATGTCGATCCTGGTGATCCATCAAACCACAGTAAGTTTGCTCGGTCCGGTGCGGTCATGACAGCGATCGGTAAGCGTATCGATGGCCATGGCAGGCAAGAAGGAAAGCAATCCTCCGGTGTGGTCGCTGCCGTGACGCAAGTCGGAGAAGGCCTCATAAAAGTGCCAGTCGCGATTCTCGGCGGCGGAAGTCCGTGAAGTCCGAGGCGCCGCAAGCTCAGCCGGCGACGCGATGCCGTAGCCTGGCTGCTCGACCCACGGCACGTCCCGCGTGGCACACGCCCTCCCGCGGAAGCGGGTTCGTTCGATGACCCCAAGCGGCCGAACAGCACTCGACCGCTTTGCAATTCTCCGCCCCCCTCACCCCAACGGCGCCATCGCAACCGGGTGCACATCCTGATACGCCCTGCGCCAGTGACAACAGCCGGCCCTCGCCGAACGGCCGGCCCATGAGTTGGAACCCGTTCGGCAGCATGCCGGAGAATTCCGGATAGGGCAGCGTCACCGCCGGCAGCATCAGGTAGTTGAGCGGGCGCGAATACATCATGATCTTCGCGAGAACCGTCATCAGGTGCTGCCCGCCCGCGACATCCGTTTCCTCGATCGTCGGGATCGGGCCAGCGAAGTTCGGCAGCATGACGACGTCCGCCGTCGAATAGACCTCGCCGAGGATCTTCTTGAGCATCTCACCCCGCGCGCGCATCGCAACCAGATAATCGTGCGCCGGCACGAAGTGGCCGTATTCGACGCGCGCCTGGACCTGCGGCCCGTAATCATCCGCGCGGTTGCGCAGGAACGGGGAGTGCGCCGCCGCTGCTTCCGAGAGCTGGACCAGTTGCGCCAGGTGATCGAGGGTTTCCCAGTTGTCGATTTTGACGGCGACCTTTGTCGCGCCGGCCTGCTCGAGAATATGGAGCGCCTGTTCGAGCCGGTCCTGAACGCTGGCGTCCGCCTTGCCGATCAGCGCCTCGTCGATGCCGATCTTCACGCCTTCGATCGACTGCCCTGCAAGCGTCGGATAGTCGGGAACCGGGCGCAGGCTGGTCCCGGCATCGCGCGCGTCATGACCGGCAATGATCCGCAGCATCACCGCGAGATCACGCGCATCCCGCGCAATCGGCCCGACCGCATCGAGTGTGGCGGCAAGCGGCATCGCCCCGGCCCGCGAGACGAGACCCCACGTCGGCTTGAGCGACATCACCCCGCAAGCAGCAGCCGGCAACCGGAGCGACCCCGCCGTGTCGGAGCCAAGCCCCATTGGAATGGCGCCTGTTGCAACCGACATCGCCGTGCCCGACGACGACCCGCCGCTGACATGGCCCGTGTCCCACGGGTTGCGGGCATGGCCAAGGACGTAGTTGTGCCCGATCGGGCCATAGGCGAATTCGGTGAGGTGCAGCGCCGCCATCTCGTGGGAGCCGGCAGCACGAAGCCGCGCGATCACGGTGGCGTCGTGCGCGGCAGGGGCATCGGCGTGGATGTTGCCGCCCCAGCTCGCCGTCTTGCCGGTGCGATCGAACATGTCCTTGTGCGCCAAAGGCACGCCCGCGAGCGGTCCCGTCGCCTGGCCCTTCTCGATCGCGGCATCGGCCTTGCGTGCGGCAGCGAGTGCTTCGTCATCCTCGAAGGCAACGACGGCATTCGAGCGCTGGTTGACCGCCTTGAGCCGCACCAGCAGCGTCTCGGTCGCCTCGACACTCGAGATCTCACGCGCCTTGATCTTGGCCGCGAGGTCAACGGCGGAGAGCTTGTGGATGTCCATTACTGATCCCCCGGGTGTTCGGCGTCGGCGTTGGCGTCCAGAACGGCGATGATGTCGTAGGTGTCGGCGGTAAACGGCAGGCCGTCGGAAACCGATCGCGCCGTCTCGCTCAGCATCCGGATGTGCGAGACAATGCGCGCGCGGCGCTCATCACTGACGTCATGGTCGCCGAGGCTGATCGGCAGGGACGGGGCGTTGGCGTTGGGCTCTGCCACGGGGCACTCCTTTGGCGTTGCGGGGCACACGAACGAGCGTGGTGCTCCCGCGTGTTGGATCAGGTTATGGCGCGAACTATAGCCGTTTCCCGCGGCCTTGAAACAGTCAGCTTGTTGTCCGCGCCTCAAGCCCCCCCGCCAGCGCCCCGTTCGCGTGCAGCGGAAAGAAACGGAAAATTTGGAAACCAAACCGCATCGTCGACCTTGCAATTGCCATTTTCATTCGGCTAAAAGCACGCTCCATTTTGATGAACGAAAGGACGCCAATGCAAACGAACAGTCGACATAGACCGGGGGTTCCGGTGGATGGCGCCTGCTCTTTGCCAATCGGCAGCGCGTCCTTCAGCTGAGAAGCTGATCATCTGCCGGCCATCTGCTCGGCCCTGACAAGGGGCACCGGGCAGGATCTCGCGTCGGAAGGCTGACAGGGCCTGACGACACCGCGATCGGCCGAAGCCGGCACCACCCCCAATTGATCATCACCGGTCCCGACGCCAGCAAGGCGTTGGCTGCGGCGGCGTTGTGCCGCCGCCAAGCCAGCGGCCTTCGCTTTCGTCCTGTGCGCTCCTGAAAAGGTCCGCCGGCAAGGCAACGCAACGCGTCGTGCCCAAACCGAACCTCGCACTTGGAGAAATCCAATGGGCAACGCAGTCATTTCTGCGAACGAGGGCGCGCGTCCGTGCGCGCTCGAAACGCAGATCAAGCGCTATCACCGCTCGTACCGGCGCCGCCTGCGTAAGCTGGTCCGCCACTCGAGCCGCCTCGGTGACCTGGCCTACACGTTCCCCGCCGCAGCCTTCGCGCTGGTGTCGGGGCGCGCGACGCCGGACCGCCGTGGCGAGGCCGTGCGCATGGTCATCGACGGTCGCTCCCTGAAGGACGTCGCAGCCATCCTCGACCTTGCCACGTGGACCCGCCGCCTGCCGCCGGAAGCCTTCTGCCGTCCCCTTGGGGCGCTCCCGGAAGGTGCCCGCTTCGCCCGCAAGGTCGCAAACCGCGTCCCGGATGAGGCGGATTCGGTGGCGCCGTGGCTGGCTGCAATCGAGACGGGCTTCGAGGCAGCGGATGAGAATTTCGCGCTCTGGCTTGCCGGCCTGCGCATCTACGGCCGGCCGGACCTTGGCGAACTTCCCGTCCGCCCGCTCGCCATCTACGCCTGGTTCTCCGGCCAGGACGATGTTCGGGCGCGCCGTCTGATGGATAAGCCGTGGCATGCGCAGTTGCGCTACGCCGCAGCCATCCAGCAGATGCAGTCCTGGTACGAGCGTATCGTCGCCGACCTGACGCGGGCCGACCTCAAGCGAGGGCCGGGCCGCTACAGCCGGCGCCGCGCCAACCACGGCTACGCCTTCGTGCCCCTGCTCACCGCAGAGGACCTGAAGGAGGAAGGCCGCATCATGCAGAACTGTGTCGGCAGCTATGCCGGCATGGTTGCTGCCCGCGAATGCGCGATCTTCTCGATCCGCCGCGGTTCCTTCCGCGCCGCCACCCTGGAGGTGCGCTGGGACCGCTACGGCAACCGGGGCCCCTGGATCGCGCAGATCGAGGCGGCCGGGAACACCCGGGCGCCTGATGCGATCGTTGAAGTCGCCCGCGAGTGGCTCCGCGAGCAGGACAACTTCGTCCATGTCTCGCAGATCCGCGATGGTCGGCTGACAATGGACGCCACGCGCTGGAAGGCCCTGTGGCTGCCCTACGTGACGGCCAAGGGCGGCAAGCATCTGCCGCTCGAACGGCCCGACGCCCAGGTCCTGGCCAACCTGCTCGCCGATATCGACGGGCTCGCCCGGATCGCGCGTCACGGCTGAGCCGGCTGTGGGCCCTTTCTGGCCCCATGGGACGGTTGTGGCCGAACAAGAAAAAGCCCACGGGCTGCCGGATCAGCGGCCCGTGGGCGCCACCATCCCTGCCTTGATCTTAACGGCCGAGGCTGCGCCCCCCTCTCGAAACTTGGCCCTTGCCATGGCAAAGTGCGGCGCTGTTTCCCTTTTTGCATACAACACGCGAGGACTGGCTTGATGTCGAAATGGAGCGCGCGGCGCAAACGCTTCCGCGAACTGATGGCGGGGAATGAATGCCTCAACCCGGGCTCCGTGTTCGACCCGATGTCGGCGCGCATCGCCGAACACGTCGGCTATGAACTCGGCATGTTCGCCGGCTCCACGGCCTCCATGACGGTCCTCGGCGCGCCGGATCACATCGTCCTCACCCTCAGCGAATTCGCAGCCCAGTGCCAGCGCATCAACCGCGCCTTCTCCCTCCCCCTGATGGTCGATGCCGACCACGGCTACGGCAACGCCCTCAACGTCATGCGCACCATCGAGGAACTCGAGATCGCCGGCGTCTCCGGCATGTCGATCGAGGACACCGACCTGCCGCCGCCCTTCGGCCTTGATGGCGCCCAGCGGCTCCTCTCGCGCGAGGAAGGCATCGGCAAGATGAAGGCCGCCGTCGAAGCGCGCGTCGATCCCGACCTCTTCATTGCCGGCCGCACCAGCGCCATTGCGATCGCCGGTGTGGAAGAGACAATTGCCCGCGCCACCGCCTACCAGGACTGCGGCGTCGACGCGATCTTCCTCGTCGGCCTCAAGACGCGCGAGGAACTCGACGCCATCGCCCCCCACGTCCACCTGCCGATCATCCTCGGCGCGACGCCGGATGCGATCGACGACAAGGCCTATCTCGCCGAGCGCGGCGTCCGGATTTCGCTACAGGGCCACCATCCGATCCGCGCGGCCCAGCAGGCCGTCTATGCCACGATGCGCGCCATGCGCGATGGCACCCACCCCCGCGATCTGGAGGGGATGCCCTCCAAGGATCTGCTGCGCACGGCCATGGCGGAAGACGACTACGACCGCTGGATGAAAGACTACCTCTGAGAGAAGGATCAGGCGGTAATGAATGACAATAAAGCCCGCATGGGCGACGCCCCCAAGATCGCGATTGTCGGTGCCGGCGCGCTTGGCGGCTATGTCGGCGGCTACCTGACCCGCGACGGCCACGACGTTACCCTGATCGACATGTGGCCCGAAAACGTCGAGGCGATACGCGGGCCGGGCCTCGAACTGACCGGCCTGACGGAGCCTGAGAATTTCACCGTCAAGTGCAACGCGATCCACCTCACCGAACTCCAGGCGGTGTCCAAATCGCGCCCCTTCGACATCGCCTTCGTCGCCGTCAAATCCTACGACACCGAATGGGCGACGCGGATGATCGCCCAATACCTGAGCCCGGCAGGCTTCGTCGTCTCGCTGCAAAACTCCATCAACGAGGACCTGATCGCCGGCGTCGTCGGCTGGGGCAAGACGGTTGGGTGCATTGCAAGCCGCATCGCCGTCGAGCTGCATGAGCCAGGCAAAATCCGCCGCATGGTCGCTCTTGGCGGCGACGCTCACACCATTTTTCGCGTTGGCGAACCGCATGGCCGCACCACGCCGCGCGCCACCGCCATTCGCGACATGCTGGCGCCGATCGATAGCGCCAAGGTCACCTCCAACCTGTGGGGCGAGCGCTGGTCGAAGCTGTGCATCAACTGCATGCGCAATCCGGTCTCCGCGGCCACCGGCCGCGGCGGCAACGCTAACGACCAGGATCCCGTCACCCGCCGCCTCGCGATCATGATCGCCGGCGAAGCCGTCAAGATCGGCCTTGCCCAGGGCTATGAACTGGAAAAGATGTACGGCCTGACCGCGGAACAGCTCGTCGCCGCCCACGACGGCGCCAACAAGGCCTTCGTCGAGTGTGAGGAAACACTGATCGCGGGCACCAAGGGACGCTCCAGCGGCCAGCGCCCGTCGATGGGCCAGGATATGCAGAAGGGCCGGCGAACCGAGATCGATTATCTCAACGGCCTTGTGGCGGCCCGCGCCGCCGAGTTGGGTCTGGATGCGCCCTACAACTCAGGCATCGCCGCGGTCGTCCGCCGCATCGAGCGCGGTGACATCGCCGCGAGCCCGGAAGCCGTCGCGCACATCGTCCAGTGAGCAGAGGGCCTAGCAACGCTGGTGGCTGAAACAGCACCACCGGCACGACAGAAGCGGGTCCATCCCGCTTCGCCACCGCACGTTACGCACGTTAAGACTCGGGATCAGCTAAGCCGGCGCGGTTGTCTTTCAGCGCCTCAGTTGCCCCAAATGGAGCGCCGCCAGTCGTTTTCTGGAACCCGGCGCGGCGCGGGTTGCGGCTGGATCGTCGGCCGCGCAGCCGCGACGGGCGCCGAGTTCTGGTTGTTCAGGACAACCTGGGTCTTGTTCGGAGCGCTCTTTGCCGGTGCAGCCTTCAGACGGGGACGTGACACCGCCGCTGCCTCATAGTCACCGCCCGCGATCGGCGCCGCTGCCACCTGCGTGCGCCGCTTGGCATGCAGATCCTTGGCCGTTTCGTTGAACGAGGCCAGCGTCTCAACCGGGGCTTTGGCGACGATATGGACGATCTTGAAGTTCTCCCGGTGCAGCGTATCCAGCAAGCGCTTCATCGCGAAAGCCGTCGACGGCTGGATGTCGTGGAACAGCATGATCCCTTTCCGCCGGCTGCGCGCCTGGCGCATGATCGTCGAATAGACCTTCTCGGCAGCTTTCGTCCGGTAGTCATAGGCATCGATGTCGATCGAGAACACACCAAGGTTGCGGTCTTTCGAATACGCAAGCATGGCGTTCGGATCAGAAAGATAGGGGAAGCGGAAGAACGGCGTGATCGGCTTGGCCGCGGCGTGTTGGACAGCACTGATGCCAAGTTCGATCTCGCCACCCGCCTTGCGCGCGCTGCGACGTCCGAGATTAAGGTGCGACCAGGTATGCGTTGCGATCGTATGACCGGCCGCCTCCACTTCGCGCACCATCGCGGGATCGGCGACCGCCATGCGGCCAACCATGAAGAATGTCGCTTTTGTGCAGTGGGCCTCGAGCGCTTCCAGCACTTTACTCGTATAGCGCCTCAGCGGACCATCATCGAACGTCAGAACAACTTCACCGTCGCGCAGCAGGTCCGTGCCGCCGTACTGCAGCCCGCCGTAGAGCTTGCCGCCAGAGGTATCGATCGTAATCGTCCGGGAGACGCCCAGAACGTTGCTGCCGGCGCTACATGCGGCCTGGGCGGCGCCGGAAAACAGCGCGATGCCGAGCATTGCCCCTGCGATCGCCCCGCATGGCCGCAAAAAATTGTGGCGCAAATGGACTACATTCATCGAATTCATCCCTTACCTGCCGGCAGTCAAGCCTGCTGGTCGCTGGCACACCCACGCGCCGCCTGTCGCTGAGCGCTGAATAACTTTATCTGACTCGCCGCCAGTCGCGCCGAACCCGTTCGGTTGCCCATCTGGACACGTTGAGGAACCAGTCGGATACAGCGCTACCCTATCCCTCACGAGACTTACGTCAGACAAGCGTCGCATTCGTCGCATTTGTCGCCACATCTCCACCTGTATATATCGGCCGCCCACCCCCGGCATCAAGCCAAGCGCAGCGTTCCAAACGCATTCTCGCCCACCCGTTGCCGTCTGGTTCCAGCGTCAAGATGTCTTTTCGCCAACCAGCCGTGTATGTTATGGCCCGCTCGGGCCGGTCGCCGCACGGCCCGTATCTCTGCGGGGCGTCCTCCTGAGCCGCCGCACGTCAATCGGTTGATCGTCTATCGCTGAGCGCCTTTCGCGTGGCGCCAGGGATGCATTCAAGTCTGCTGCAGTGACAGAAATGGCACTGTAACAACGACTTAGGTCTTTTGCTGCCGTATTGGATCATTTGCCGCCGTTAAGGACTGGCCCATGCTGGAAGCCCAGGAAAGCGACGAGGTTGCCGCGGTTGCGGGCGACGACGCGCGGGCTCATGCGGAATTGGTGTCGAACGTCTCGGAGGCGCTGGGCGCGCTCGATGATTCGCGTGTGCGCCAGTACGTGGAAGACCTTCGCGCGCCCGATCTCGCAGATTTGATCGAGCATCTCAATCCAAACGAGCGCGTGTCCTTTATCCAGGCGCTCGGACCCGACATCGACTACGAGGTCTTCTCCGAACTGGACGAGGCCGTCCGCGACCAGCTCTCCGAAGAACTCCCCAACGAGTTCCTCGCCAAGGCTGTCACGGAACTCGACAGCGACGATGCCGCCTACGTCCTCGAAAACCTCGAACCCGAGGACCGCCGCGACGTCCTCGACCAGCTCACGCTGTCCGATCGCTCTGCCCTCCTGCGCAATCTCGAATATCCCGAGGACAGCGCCGGCCGCCTCATGCAGTCGGATTTCGTCGCCGTGGCGCCGTTCTGGAACGTCGGCCAGGTCATCGACTACATGCGCGAGGCCCTCGACCTGCCCGATACGTTCTCCGAGATCTATGTCGTCGATCCGACCTTCCGCGTCCTCGGCGCCGTCGAGCTCTCCCGCTTGCTCCGCTCACAGCGCACCGTCAATATTTCCGACATTATGTCCGAGCACGGCCAATCGGTGCTCGCCACTGAGGATCAGGAAGACGTCGCCCGCCAGTTCGAGCGCTATGACCTCTATTCAGCCCCCGTCGTCGACGAGAACCAGCGCCTCGTCGGTGTCATCACCGTCGACGATGTTGTCGAGGTGATTGCCGAAGAGGCCGATGAGGATATCCGCCTGCTCGGCGGTGTCGGCGATGAAAGCGTCTTCGACAACGTCTACGAGACCACCAAGAGCCGGTTCCTGTGGCTCTTCGTCAACCTCGGCACCGCCATCCTCGCCTCATTCGTCATCTCCATGTTCGATGCCTCGATCGAGCAACTCGTCGCCCTCGCCGTCCTGATGCCCATCGTCGCCTCCATGGGCGGCAACGCCGGCACCCAGACGATGACCGTCGCGGTGCGCGCGCTTGCAACCCGCGAATTGAGCTCCGTCAACGCCATGCGGATCATTTTGCGCGAAACGTCCGTCGGCTTGATCAATGGCCTCCTGTTCGCCGTGATCCTGGGGTTGATCACGATGTTTTGGTTCGGCTCGAGCGCGCTCGGCCTCGTCATCGCCGCTGCAATGGTCTTCAATCATCTCGCAGCCGCCCTCGCCGGCATTCTGATACCGCTGACCCTCGACCGTTTTGGCCAGGATCCAGCCATCGCCTCAAGCGTGTTTGTGACAACGGTAACGGACGTGATCGGCTTCTTCGCCTTTCTGGGGCTGGCGACGCTATGGCTACTGTGACCGGCAACGTCGCTGGCGAGGGAACACGTCATGCTCATTGCCTCGATTGCATGCCCTCAAACGTGCTAAACCCGCTGTCGCGCGTCATCTACGTTGGGAGATAACCCCATGAAGTTTTGGTCTGTCGCAGCTTTCGCCGTCGCTTTTGCCGCCGCCGCGGTCGTCTTGGCGAATCCCGCCCCAACCCAGGCGGCAACCCAGGTCGAATGGAAGGACTTGGAGCCGAAAAGCGAGCCGATCCCCGATCCGCTCGCCAAGTTGACCCAGGACCAGCGCTTCGATCTCGAGATGATCCTGTGGGCGCGCTCGCTTTCGGCTGAAGAACGCGAACTCGAGCCCAACCGTCCCGGCGTCGAGGACGCAAAGAAATACGAGGAAAATTTCTCCAAGGCCGGCATCGAGATCAACAAGCTGCTCGCCGACTATCAGGCCTTCGAGGAGAAGATCAAGGCGCGCCAGAAGCTCGTGAATAATGATCTGGCCGGCAAGGAGATCCGCCTTGCAGGCTACCTCCTGCCGCTGGAGTTCTCAGAGACGGGTGATACGGACTTCCTGCTCGTGCCCTATGTCGGCGCCTGCATTCACGTGCCGCCCCCGCCCCCCAATCAGATCGTATTCGTGCGCCTTGCCAAAAAGTTTATCGCCAAGGACCTCTACACGCCCGTCTGGGTGCAAGGCGCCATGAAGACGAAGCAGTCGAGCAAGGCACTGAGCCTGATCGACGGCACCCGCGATATCTCCATCGGCTATCACATCGATGGCGCCGAAGTTGCACTCTACAAGGAATAGTGATGGCTCTGGAGATCACCATCCGCCATCTCGAGACCGGCGACAGGGCGGCCTGGGATCCGCTCTTTCAGGGCTACCTGAAATTCTATAAGGCGTCCCTCACAGACGACCTCATCGACGAGACGTGGGCCCGTTTAATGTCGCCGGACCCCCAGTTCCATGTCGGCCTCGGCGCATTCGACCAGGACAATCGCCTCGTCGGTATCGCCCACATCCTGTTCCACCGCTCGACCTGGTCGAAGAGCTATTATTGCTACCTCGAAGACCTCTTCGTCGACCCCGCCATCCGTGCCAAAGGCATCGGGCGCAAGCTCATCGAAGCAGTCTACGACGAGGCCGACCGCCGCAACGCGACACGCACCTATTGGGCAACGCAGGAGTTCAATTACCGCGCCCGCGGTCTCTACGATCAGGTCGCAACCAAGAGCCCGTTCATCCAGTACCGGCGCTGAAGGGTGGCGGTTCCGTGTGGTTCCCGACCCGTCCCCCTGCGCGATTAGCTCGCCAACTTCGCCGGCTCCAGTGCCTCGCGCCCGCGGATCATGTCGGCGCCCTTCTCCGCGATCATCATCGTGGCCGCGTTGAGGTTGGCTGAGAGCATCGTCGGCATGATCGAGGCATCGATCACGCGCAGCCCTTCAAGCCCGTAGACGCGCAGCTGATCGTCGACCACGGCGGTGGGATCAGACGCCGTCCCCATCTTGCACGACCCCATCGGATGGAACGTCGTCGTGCCGCGCTGCTTTGCGGCCGCCAGCAGTTCGTCATCCGTATTGACGTCCGGCCCGGGAAACGCCTCGTAGGCGATATAGGGTTTCAGCGGATCGGAATGCAGCAGCCGGCGCGCAAGCTTCATCGCGCCAAGCAGCACCCGCCGGTCGATTTCTTCGCTCAGGTAGCGCGGCTGAATGATCGGCCTGTCGAACGGATCGGCCGAGCGCGCGCGCACGTAGCCTTTGCTCTCGGGCCGCTGCTGCCACGACGCGACCGTCATGCCCGGCTCCCGCTCCAGTTCGCCCTGCACACCCTCATTGTAGCTCGCCGGCGTGAACGTCATCTGGATGTCGGATGTGTCTGCGGTTTCGCCGGAATGCCAGAACACGTAGACCAGCGTCGGACTGAGCGCGAGCACGCCCTTGCGCGTGAACATGTAGCGCACCGCTTCGCGCGCAAGCTTCACCCCGCGCGTCATCTCGTTGATCGTCTCGGCGCCTTGCACGCGGGCGGCAAAGCGCGGCGCGTAGTGGTCGCGCAGGTTTTCACCGACGCCCTTGAGTTCGTGGCGCACCGCAATGCCGAGATCCTTCAGGACATCGGCTGGCCCGATGCCTGACTGTTGCAGCAGGACCGGCGAGTTATAGGTGCCGCTCGCGACAATCACCTCACGTGCCGCCCGCACTTCGTCGATGCGCCCGCCGCGCCCGCCCTTGGCATACTTGACACCGATGACCCGCTTGCCGTCGAGCACCAATTCCGTCGCGTGGGCTTCGGTGATGATGTGCAGGTTGGCCCGCTTCTTGGCCTTGTTGAGGTAGGCCGTCGCTGTCGAAACGCGCCGCCCCTTGTTGACCGTGCGCTGGACGTAGGAGACGCCTTCCTGGCGCGCACCGTTATAGTCCGGATTGCGAGGGATTCCCGCTTGCACCGCGCCCTCGATGAAGGCATCGCATAGCTTGTGCGACCAGCCGAGATCGGTCACCTCGACAGCGCCTTCACGTCCGCGATAGGTAGCCTCTCCCTCGCCCATGCGCTTTTCCGTGCGCTGGAAATAGGGCAGCACGTCCTGGTAGCCCCAGCCCCGGTTGCCGAACTGCGCCCAGGTGTCGAAATCATAGCGCTGGCCGCGGTTATAGACGTGGCCGTTGATGGCCGACGACCCGCCAAGCGTCTTGCCGCGCGGTGCGTGGATGCGCCGCCCGCCCGTCCACTCCGACGGCTCCATGTCATAGTTCCAGTTCACGGAGGGGTCGTAGAACGTCTTGATGAAGCCGGCCGGCACGTGAATGAACGGATGCCGGTCCGGCCCGCCCGCCTCCAGCAGACACACTCTGGCGTTTGCGTCTTCCGAAAGCCGGGAGGCAAGAATACAACCTGCCGAGCCGGCGCCAACGATGATGTAGTCGTACGTATCCACAACAGTCCTCTTTGCGTCTCGCCCCGCGGTTGGCGGCCTTTGCAGGGCGCATTCCGCTGGCTGTTTCTTGGTCCCTTGCCTACGCCGACGGAGCCATGAAGGCCATCAGCGCCTGAATAACTTCCCCTGGCGCCTCTTCCGCCAGATAGTGGCCCGCCGCCACCGCGTGCCCGTCAACCGATCCGCTGGCATAGCCGCGCCACAGATCCAGCGCGTCATACCAAGCCTCGATCTTGGCCTTGGCGCCCCACAACACCAGCAACGGACAGGAGATTTTTTCGCCTGCCGCCCGGCTCTGCCTGTCGTGCACCAGGTCGATCGTGGCCGCCGCCCGGTAGTCTTCGCACATCCCCCGGATCATCTCCGGATCGCGCACATGCGCAAGATAATCGCCAAGCGCGGACGGTGCGAAGAAATCATCATTTTTCGGTTCACGCGAGGTATGCGCGCGGAACCACACCTCCGGCGCCGCCGAGATGATGTTCTCGGGGAAGGGATGTGGCTGTGCAAACCAGAACCAGTGATAATAGCCCATTGCAAAGGCCATATCGCAGCCCTCGAAATGTGCAAGCGTCGGCACGATGTCGAGCACCGCCAGGCGCTCGATAGCCCCTGGGTGATCGAGCGTCAGGCGATGGGCCACCCGCGCGCCCCGGTCATGGCCGACGAGCTTGAACCGCTGATAGCCGAAATGGGCCATCAGGCGGACCATGTCGCCGGCCATTTCCCGCTTTGCATAGGCGGCATGGTCCGGCGAGGCGGGCGGCTTGAACGACCCGCCATAGCCCCTGAGGTCCGGGCAGATCACGTGGAAGTGGCGGGCCATTTCGGGCGCCACTTTGTGCCACATCGCATGCGTCTGCGGATTGCCGTGCAGCATCAGCAGGGGCGGCCCGTTGCCTCCATGGCGCACGCGCAGCCGGCCGGGCCCGACGTCGACAGCCTCGAGCCTGAAGTCATCAAAAAACGGGTCTGAACCGGCCATGATGCGAGCGATCCTCCTGACAACGGGCCTGACGCTCGGGTATAGTTGGAACAGGTCGCGAGACCAACTCAATCCGCACCGGCCGTGAGATCAAGCCAGACACAGCACAGGCCAGATTCACCACAGGCCAGACACAGCACAGGAGAGACGACACATGCGCATCGCAGTCATGGGAACGGGCGGCATGGGCGGTTTCTACGGCGGCCGCCTCGCGGCGAATGGCGAGGATGTCACCTTCATCGCGCGCGGTGCCCATCTCGATGCGATGCGCGCGAACGGCCTGAAACTGGAAGGCCCGAACGGCGATGTCACGCTCGAGCCGACCAAGGCCACCGACGATCCCGCGACGATTGCCGGTCCCGTCGATGTTGTCCTGTTCTGCGTCAAGCTCTACGACCTGGAAAGTGCAGCACAACTCATTCGCCCGATCGTCGCCGAGGAAACCCTCGTCGTCTCGTTGATGAACGGCGTCGACGGCCCCGAGCGCCTCGCGAAGATCCTGGGCAAGGGCGAGGTCCTCGGCGGCGCGGCTTACGACAGCGCCACCATCCGCGCCCCCGGCGTCGTCGAATACCGCACCGGCCCGAACCGCCTCGTCATGGGCGCGCTGAGCGCCACCACTAATCCAGCAATCGAAGCTTTCGCCGACGCGGGCCGCCGCGCCGGTTTCGACATGGTTGTCTCCGACAATATTGCCCGGACGCTCTGGGAAAAGTACGTCCTGCTCGCAACCAACGCTGGCCTCACCGCGTTGACCCGCCAGCCCGTCGGCGTCGTCTACGCCGACCCGGACCTGCGCCGCCTCGCGACCGAGATGATGGGCGAGGTCGTCGCCGTGGCGAATGCCAAGGGCATCGAGCTTTCGCCCGACATTATCGAGCGGTCATTCGCGATCCTCGATAGTTTCTCACCCACCATGTACGCCTCGGCCTATTTCGACCTGGCCAACGGCAAGCGCATGGAAGTCGGCAGCTTCTCCGGGCTCATCGCGAAACTCGGCGATGAACTGGGCGTTCCAACACCCCACCACCGCACCGTTTATGCCTGCCTAAAGCCCTACGAGAATGGCGCACCCGCAGGAGCTTGATCCGCAACTCTCAACTGAAACCGTGCCTGCAATGGAGACGTGAGATGTCGAACCACGGCAAAGTCTGGTGGAATGAACTGGCGACGCGTGATCCTGAAAAGGCGAAGGTCTACTACGGCGCCGTCATGGGCTGGAGCTTCAATGCGGTCGAGACCGCGGGCACGGACGCAGAGCGCCCCTACTATCTCGCGATGCGTCCCGACGGCACGCCCGCCGGAGGCATTTTTACGATGGTCGGCCCAATGTTCGACGGCGTGCCGGAACACTGGTTCACCTACATCGCCGTTGACGACCTGAACGCCGCCATCGCTGCCGGTAAGGCCCAAGGCGGCCAGTGCATGCGCGAGCCGTTCGAGATCCCAGGCTTCGGCACGCTTGCCGTCGTCAGCGACGCTGGCGGCTGCGTCTACGGGCTTATCCAGCCGGTCGAGTAATAGGCCATAATCTACCCGCGCGCCGGAGCCAGGTCCTCCTGCGTCTCCGGCTCGATCGCACGGGCCGCCGCGGCCCCGACGGCTTGCTGCTCGGCTTGCGTCAATTCCCGTTCGCCCTCATGGTCGGCAATCCGCACGACCACCTCGCGGCTTGCGAAGCGGATGCCTTCCTTCTCAAATAGATCGCGAAGGCGCGCGAAGACGACGCGGCGCAGTGCCCACTGATCGCCCGGCCGGGTCATAAATTTGACCCGCATGATCATTGCGGAATCTTCCATCTGAATGACGCCTTGCGACTTCAGCGGCTGCAGGAAGAGTGGTTTGAGGTTTTCTTCCTCCGCCATCTCCTGTCCGAGCTTCTTGATCATCTTGCGCACCTTCTCTGCGTCCGTGTCGTAGGTCAGACGCAGCGACAGCTTCATGATCACCCAGTCGCGCGAGAAGTTGGTCACATGGCGGATATCGCCGAACGGGATGGTATGCAGCGGCCCGTTATGATGGCGAAGCTGCATCGACCTGAGCGAGATACGCTCGACCGTCCCCTTGACGTCGCCGATATCGATATATTCGCCCTTGCGGAAGGCATCGTCGATCAGGAAGAAGATCCCCGAGATGATGTCCTTGACGAGGGTTTGTGCGCCGAACCCGATCGCAAGGCCGACGACGCCGGCACCGGCAAGCAGCGGCAGGATGTTGACGCCGAGTTCACCGAGGATTGCGAGAGCGCTCAGCACGACGATCGCGAACTGCGCGGCAATCCTGACGAGCGGCAACAGCGTGCCGAGTCTCGCCCCGGCGCCGCCCCCCTCACCCTCGCCGCCTGGACTTCCTTCTTCTCCCTCGAGATCAAGTCCGAGGGCGACGCGTTCAGTTGCGATCTGCCGGTCGATGACGATGTGAATGAGTTCCCAGATCGCGTAGGCCACGCCGACGATGAGCGCAATGCTGATGAGTGAGGAGGCCAGCCCGCTGCCCATGCTCTGCTGCGCCATCGACATAACGTTGACGTTCCACAGCTTGAGGAGGCCGACGATAAGCAAACTGCCAAGCACAACCCGTGTGATGCGGATGAATCCGGCCTGGGTCGTTTGATCTGCGGCCCTGAGAGCCGGGCTCCGGTCGTCACGCAACGGGAATAACCGTTCAATAAGTGCGCGGATGGCGTGATTGATCACGGGAAGCCCCGTGAGCAGGGCCAACGTGATAGCCATGGTGGAGACGAGGCTGGTACCGACATCCCTCGTCGCGACAATGATTTCGACGACAAGCCAGTGGACCACCAGCGCAACGATCATGAGCGGGGGCCACCAGGCAGCGAACTGGTGGCGCTTGTCATGCACCAGATCAGCAGAGCCAGCTACGATTGCGCTGATGCCGCGCCGGCCCTGCCAGATCGTCACGATCAAGATGAGATGCACAGCCAGGTTGACCCAGAAGCCCAGCCACGTCTCGCGGTGGTCGGAGCCGTGCATTTGGAGCCATCGCGCAACGCCGAAACCGGCATTGAACAGAAACGCGACAAGGCCGAGCCGCCAGACCAGGAATTGTGTCGCGCCGCTCGCCACCGGGCACATCTGCCAGGACGTCAACGTTGGTGTCAGCGCAACGCGAACAATCGTGATGGTAAGCCCGATCCAGGTCAGCGTCGCGATAACCTGCGCAACGAAGCGGGCGTCCGCGGCATGCGTGGCGTTGAAAACGAGATTGATGATCCCGCCGAAGACGACGAAGGCGGCAAGCGGCAGAAACCTGGCCGCGATCCCGAGGACAACCGCGCCCACCTCTGCAACGGTGCTCGAGGTCGTCCCATGCGCAGCGTAGCGCTCGAGCGACGCGGCCGGGCTTCGTGCCAGAAAAGCGGCACTCAAGCCTGCCGCCAGGCTGAGGATGAGGCTGCTCCAGAGCCAGAGCACATCGCGATCACCGCGTTGCGCCATGAAGTTGGTCCATGCGACACGAAAGCCGTTCGGGATGGCGGGAACTTTGGAGATCGCGTCGGCGATAAAATTCTGCAGCGAGTGCGCATAAGAGCGCGCGGTGTCGCTCAGCGTCGCCGCGTCCCGTGCAGCGATGGCCTTGGCCCGCCGATCGACCGCCTCGCTCATGCGCTTGAGCAGAAGTTCGCGCACCTGTTTGTCATCAAGTTCCGAAAGCAATTCGCGGACGGCCTCACGCGTTTCGGGTTCGGAGATCTTGGTTGCGGGTTGAACCGCATTCTGAGTGCCGTCGGGGAGTAGCTGCGCCCATGCGCCACTTGCCGCTCCGAGCGACACGATGAGCCATAGCGCGAGGCTTTTGATAAATTTCATAGGCCAAAGATCACAATCGGACGGGCGGAATGTCGCTCCACGATCTGAAAAGCAAATTGCAACCGCTGTCAAACGTCCTGGTTACGAGTGGTTTCATAATAGAATGCTGCAACGCCAAGCTAGTCTGACGACGCCCGCTTGCCCCCAACCGCCCGGCTCATCAATTCGCCCGCGTTGAACTCTGGAAACAGCTCCGCGACGACATGGCGGGCCCGAAGCGGCTTGGCCTTGATGTAGGGGCACGGCCGTATCAGCTCGATCGCAACGATGCCGAGCCTTGCCGTGAGCGCCCCGTTGAAGGCGCCTTCGCCGAGCCGGCGCGAGAGGCGCCGCACGATGTCCTGGCCGAGAAACTGTCCGAACAGGTCATCGGTCAACGCAATAGCCCCTGTCGCCGCGATATGAAAAATCACGCGCATCAACAGCCGCGATCCGCCAATCAGTCCGGGCCGTCCGCCATAGGTGCCCGCCAGTCGCCGCGCCATGCGGATATTCTCGAACAGGACGAAAAGCATGGCGATGAACGTGATCGGCACCACGGCCGTCACCACCGCGACACGGCGCGCGGATTCGTAAATGACGCGGCGCGCCTCGCCGTCCGCTTCCTTCAGCAGCACCGTGTCGGCCAGCCCGAGAAGCGCGCCCGGCGCCGTCTGGTGGCGCTCCTGTTCCCGGAATGTGGACAGCGCCCACCGGTACTCAGGCCGCCCCGACATCAACCCCTTGAGCCGCTTGACGACGCGCTCCTCCGCCGCCCGGTTGCCCGACGCGATCGCCTCGCTTGCGTCCCGCCGTAACCGTCCGAGACGCGAGAGGCGCAGAAAGCCAACCAATCTCGCGCACGATAACGATCGCGATGATGACAGCGAGCACCAGCGCCAACCCGTTTGCGATCCATCCGATCCAGTCGTCCCGGGCCAGCGCGACTGAAATGAACCGCGTGAACCACAGCCCGAGCGCGAGCGAGGAGAGCAGGAAGAAGACCGAAACAAAGACGCTGAGCATCCCCCAACGCGGCGACGTTTCAGCCGGGCCAAGCGTTTGCACGGCCGGCGCATCATCGCCAGCCTCCGCGCCGCCGGGAGGCTTGCTCATGCCGTCGTCGTCGCCAGTGCCGGCCGGCGTCTCTGTCGGCTCCGGCCGGGTCGGGCGAATATGGGGATCATCCGCCTCGAAGACGCGAGGCCTGCGGCGCATCTCGCTCATGTCAGACGATCTCCGATCAGGAATTGCACGACACGCTCAAGACTGACATGCGGCCAGCGCTGAACGGTGAGTTCGCCCCCTGTCGTACCATCTCCCGCCGCGGTCTCGGTTTCGAGGCGCGGGCGAAAACGAACGAAGCTCAGTGATCCCGGTTCGATCACATCCGGCTCGAACGCATCAAGCGGGTCGGCTGGCAGGTCGCCGGGAAACACCGTCAGTGTCTGGTCCGTTGCAAGCTTGCGCCCGTCAAGCGTCTGGCCGGGCACCGGCGTGCCACGCACGCAGTTGAGGTCGTCTTCGCCATCGCGTCCCTGTCGCGTGACATCCTCGGTGCATCTCAGCGCGGCAATCGCGGCAAACCCGATCCGCGCCCCCGCCCCACTCGCCCGCGTTTGCGCACGCTCGACAATCTTCTCAAGGATCGCCGCCAACCGGTCGTGGTTCTGCCGGTTGAGGTGATCAGCCTTTGAGGCCGCGAACAGGATGCTGTCGACGCGCGGGCTGATCAAACGGCCAATCCAGCTCTCCCGCCCGGGCCGGAACGCGGCGAGCGCGCGCTCGAGCGCATTCTCCATCTCCACCACCGCCCGCGGCCCCTGATTGAGCGCGCCGAGGACGTCGACCAGCACGATCTGGCGTTCGATCCGGCTGAAGTGCTGCTCGAAGAAGGGCTTGACGATCAGGTTCTTGTAGCTCTCGAACCGCCGCTTCACCAGCGCCTCAAGACCGTCCGCCTCGGAAAGACGTCCGTCGAGCGGGCAGAACGTGAGCACCGGCGAACCCTCGAAGTCGCCGGGCATCAGGAAGCGTCCCGGCCCGGAACTTGGCTGCAGCCGCCCCGCCGCCTTTTGTTCGCCGAGATAGGCCTGGAACAGCCGCGCCCCCTCGAGCGCCACTTGCTCGGCCTGGCGCCCGGTGCTGGCGTCCTTGTCGGCGAACGCCAGCCACGCATCGCGCGCCGGCCCGGCCGGGGCTTCCCGTGCCAGCCTGGCTGTGTGTTCTGACCATTCCGCAAAGGACTGCTCGAGCAACCCGACATCGGCAAGCCACTCGCCCGGATAATCGATGATGTCGATATGCAACCGGCGCTGGATGCCGGCCTGCCGCCGGAGCCAGTCGGAGGGTTGCCATTCCAGCGTGACGCGCAGTTGACTGATATGGCGCGTACTCTCCGGCCATTCGGGCGGCACCGCCATCAGGTCTGCGAGATGCCCCTCGTAATTGAAGCGGGGGAGCGCGTCATCGGGCTGCGGCTCCAGGAAGCCGCGCATGCCGGCAAGGTTGAGGAGTTTGATCGTCGGGTCTGCGCTGTGGTTGGTCAACGCATTGACGAAGGCGGTTATGAAGACCGTTTTGCCCGCCCGCGACAGGCCCGTCACGCCGAGGCGCACGGTCGGCGTGGTCAGGTCGTCGATATAGGCGCCCGCCTGTCTGAGGGCGTCGCTGGTCTGGTCTGTGAGATCGGAAAGGCGCACGGGCTGGCTTGTTGTTTGA
The DNA here is from genome assembly GCA_963696075.1 of uncultured Alphaproteobacteria bacterium. Taxonomy (GTDB): domain Bacteria; phylum Pseudomonadota; class Alphaproteobacteria; order Rhizobiales; family Hyphomicrobiaceae; genus CAJQQK01. The sequence continues at coordinate 377,109 of CAVOJD010000029.1, forward strand.
GGGCGCTCTCCACCATTGGAGATAGATCATTTTTTCCGGTTTGGTGCGGACGGTGCCGAACAGGAACCGCCCGCAGCTGAATCGGAAATGTCCTAGGACATGAAGACCGAGGAAATGAGGTCGCCGGCCCCGTTTCGCAACCAATCTGTAGCGGGAGCTCTAGCTCTTCTGCTGCGTTTTCTGTTGCGCCAGGAACGCCAGCCGCTCGAACAGATGCACATCCTGCTCGTTCTTGAGGAGCGCGCCATGCAACGGCGGAATGAGCTTGCGCGGATCTTTTTCGCGCAGCATGTCCGGCGTGATGTCCTCGCTCATGAGCAGCTTGATCCAGTCGAGCAGTTCCGACGTCGAAGGTTTCTTCTTCAGCCCCGGCACATCCCGCATGTCGTAGAAGACCTTGAGTGCCTCCCTCACCAGCATGCCCTTGAGGTCCGGGAAGTGGACTTCGATGATCTCGTGCATCGTGTCTTGATCGGGGAACTTGATGTAGTGGAAGAAGCAGCGCCGGAGGAAGGCGTCCGGCAGCTCTTTTTCGTTATTCGATGTGATGATGACGATCGGCCGGTGCCGGGCCTTGATCGTCTCGCCCGTTTCGTAGACGAAGAACTCCATGCGATCGAGTTCCTGCAGGAGGTCGTTTGGAAACTCGATATCGGCCTTGTCGATTTCGTCGATCAGCAGCACCGGCCGCTCATCGAGCATGAAGGCGTTCCAAAGCGGCCCTCGCTTGATGTAGTTCGCAATGTCCTTGACCCGTTCATCACCGAGCTGACTGTCCCTCAGCCGGTTGACGGCGTCGTACTCATAGAGCCCCTGCTGCGCCTTGGTCGTCGATTTGATGTGCCACTCGAGCAGCGGCACGCCGAGCGACTTGGCAACCTCCACCGCCAGCACCGTCTTGCCGGTGCCCGGTTCCCCCTTGATGAGCAGCGGTCGCTCGAGTGTGATCGCAGCATTGACCGCGATGTTGAGGTCCTGTGTCGAGACGTAGGAAGTTGTGCCTTCGAATTTCATATCCGCATCCGGTTGCGTGTGTGGGAGCCTGAGAGGCGAGCGGCGGCGAGCCTAGGCGTTCGTCGTTAGTCTGCCAAGTCATCTACCCGGATAGCTTCTTTCGAGGACAGATGGAACCTGTCACGCTATCGACAAAACTACCTGAGATTGTGACGCAAAACAGAGCGCACGTTGGCGGTATTGACAGTCGTTACGCTGAACGCGGTGATGGACGCGCCCACCCACGGCAATCTTCACGACGAACTCGGTTAAGTCCTTGACTTGCAACTTTCGTCTAGTACAAGCGGGCCAAAACAACAAAGCATTGAAAATCCCTGTTGTGAAACGTCAGGACGCTCTGCGGAGGTCTTCGTGAGCAAGTCGAAAGCTGCGAGCACGGTGAAGAAGGCGTCTTCCAGCAAGGCGCGGGCGACGGGCGCCACAAAATCCAAGGCCAGCAAAACCGCGGCGGCGGCCGACAGCGACACGCTGGTGACGGAAAAGCGGCCGGCTGCGAAGCGCACTCCGGCCAAACGCAGTGCTGCGAAATCCCCGACGCCTGCGAGCAAGGCAGTTGAGGCCGGCCTGCCCGAGGACTATCGCCCGAGCGACAAAGAACCTTTCATGAATGATCGCCAGCGGCTCTATTTCCGCAACAAGCTGATCGCATGGAAGGAAGACATCATACGCCAGACGCGCGAGACGCTCGATGGCATGACCTCGACCACGGAAAACCACGCCGATATCGCTGATCGCGCAACCTCAGAGACGGACCGTGCGCTGGAGCTGCGCGCCCGTGATCGCCAAAGGAAGTTGGTCTCGAAGATCAACGCGGCGCTCGCCCGCATCGAGGACGGCTCCTACGGCTACTGCGAAGAAACCGGTGAGCCGATCGGCCTGCGTCGTCTCGAGGCGCGCCCGATCGCGACGCTCTCGCTTGAGGCCCAGGAGCGCCACGAGCGCCGTGAGCGCGTCTTCCGGGAAGATTGAGTGCAGACATGTCCGGATCGGCTCGGCGGTGCCCCGTGGTGCGCTGGGGCCGGAACAAACTGACCCTCACGTCATTCCGCCGCGTCATCTCCGGCGGCGATTGTGTCATTTACGAACGCCGATTAACGATTACGAAAGAGGATCCGGCCTACATTCGATCCGTACAAATCGAAACGTAAGGTAGCGCCGTGAGTGATCTTCGTGCACCACAATCCATGCCCCCAGGCCTGAGACTGCAGATCTGGATCGCAATCGCCATCACCGCCTCGGCGCTTCTGCTCCCGACCGCGTTATCTGCCGGCAGCTCCAGCGAGAAGGCGGCCGATCTGCAGGCATCGGCTGGAACGGTCTCGACATCAACGAGCGCCTTCTCGACCGAAGATTACCCCTCATCCGCTTTCACGGACTGGGAACGCTAGGTCTGCCTGCACACACAGCCGACCAGGCGAGCGACCTGCCGCCGCCAACACCCCACCAACACCCCCGCCGGCCGGCTCAATCCTTTGTCGAGCCACGCCCGCCATCGGTGTTGTCATTGCCATGAGACATGTTGCTGGCGCCTGCCTCGCTGGGTCGCGCGCCACCGGCGGCCAATTCGCTTGCCGCCTGCATCGCCCGTTCTGCCGCAGCCCGCGTAAACGCACCCTTCAGCCCGTCCAGGTCGCGCAAGTGGATGTCCTGCTGCGGGAACGGGATCTCGACGTTGTTTTCCCTGAGGGTCTTGAAGATCTCGAGTCTGAGAACCGTGGCCGCCGCAAGCCTCTTGTTGACGTCGGCAATGTAGCCACGGACCGTGAAGTCCAGCGAACTCGCGCCGAAATTCTCGAAGAAGACAACCGGCGCCGGTGAGCGAAGCAGTTCGCGGCAATTCCCCGCCGCTTCCTGCAGCAGCTTCAGGACGCGCTCGGGATCCTCATGGTAGGCGACGCCGACTTCGATCACGACCCGGCCCATGGCGTTGCGATGCGTCCAGTTCTGCACCGCGCTTGTCATGAAATCGGAGTTGGGGATGAGCACGCTTGCCCGATCGAATGTTTCGATTTCGGTCGCGCGCACCGAGATGTGGCGCACATAGCCTTGATGCGTACCAACCACGACCCAGTCGCCGACCTTGATGGGGCGCTCGATCAGCATGACCAGGCCGGAGATGAAGTTGCTCGCGATTGCATTGAGGCCGAAACCGATACCAACCGAAAGCGCACCGGCGATCAGCGCCAGGTTCGAAAGATCGAAACCGGCGTAGCTGATGCCAACCAGGGCGGCGAGAGCCACACCGGCATAGCCGAGCCCCGCATGCACCGAGTTCGCAATACCGCGATCGAAGTTCTTGCTGCTGAAGACGCGCTGAGACAGCCAGCGTTGAACCACCCGGGTGAGCAGGATGACGGCGACAAAGAGGCCAACCGCAACAAGCACCTGGATCAGCGAGAAGCGGAAACCACCGACATCGAACCCGAATAGCAGCGATCGGCCCCAGCTCAACAGCTCGGCGCTGGAAAAACCCCAGGAAAGCAATAGCAACGAGATGGCGATCAGGGCGAGCACGACATTCGCGATGGAAGCCATCACGCTCGCAGCGACGCCGCCGCGGTACGACGCAACAGCCGGCCCCTCGGCCGTGCTCACCTGATCCAAAGGTTCGCTCAATGAACGCGCGCCGAGATGGCCGAGCAGCAGCACTGCAGCCCCGATCCCGGTCACCATGATCTGCGTGGCAATGAAGCGCCCGAACGCCAGATAGCCCGCTGCACTCGCTCCGATGATCGTGAGCACGGCGATGGTCGCCGGCAGCCGCAGCCATTGGACACCCCTGCGGAGCATTTGCCCGCTGGTCCGCGTCACATCCTCGGGGATCGGCATCCAGGCGAATGCGAACAGCAGGATGGCGAAGCCGATATTGGCGAGAAAGTTTTCCGTGATGACCACGGAGATCGGCAGGTGCAGGGCCCGCGCGGCGCTGTTGAACCAGAGGTCGAAACAGTAGACGCCGGCGATCAGTGAGATGACAAGAAGATATCCGCGGGCGCGATTGTCCGGCAGACCGATCAATCGCCAGGATGGATGCGACGGCAGCAGCACCACCTTGGCCATCCCGTAGGTCAGCATGAAGATTGCAAACGCCTTCAGCGCCGGGAACGCCAGGGCGCGCATCTGATCATTGAAGAGCGTCGCAGTGTCCAGTGCGAAATAGAGAACGCCTGCCGTCGCCAAGGCCGGCGCCAGAATGATCGGCAAGCTACCGACGGCCGTGCTCACACACACGAGATAAGGTGGCAGTGTCTCGCTCGCGGGCCGGGCGAACCAACGCGCCATAAGCGTGCGCCGGACACGATGAAGCGACCACCACAGCAGCGCGCAGCCAATGATGATCAGCGCCAGCCATTCGATCCGTTCCGCAAGGATAGTCCACCAATTGTCGCCAATCGTCGTGACCTGCCGGCCGACGCGCTCGAAGTCTTGAGCGAGCTGCCCCCAGTGTTGCGGCGATAACGGGCTGACCTCCCGCTTCTGGAGATTGCGCCCGAGGTTCTCGACGCGAAGCTGGTTGATGTAGGCAAGCAGTTGTCCCGCCCTGACGCGCGTCAGCCCGCTCTGTTTGATGCCGTCCTGGAGCTCGCTTAGGAGCTGTCCTAAGCGTTCTCGCTCCTGCGCAACGGCCGGTGTCTCGGCGGGCTCACCCTCTTTGGGCTTTTCCCCCAGTTCCTTGATTTGCCGCTCGACCGCATCGAGACGCGGCTTCAGCGTCTCCTCCATCCGTTGCGTGTCCAAAACCAGTGCGTCGATCTGGGGCCGCAGCGCTTCAAGTCCGTCATCTTCGGAGCGCACCCGCTCCACGGCCTTTACCAGGCGTTGAATCTGCGCATTTTGCTGACGAACCTGCGTGGCGAGCTCTTTCGGATAGATCAGCTGTTCGCCGGAAATCGTCGTACTGTCACGCGGCTGCGCGGCCGGTGGCGTGTCCGGCGCGCTCGGCGCACTTTGAGCGCCCTGTGCGCTAGGCGCACTCTGCGTACCCTGTGCGCTAGGCGCACTCTGCGTACCCTGTGCGCTCGGCGCACTTTGCGTCGTCGTTTCGCCTGCGGGTTGGCTCTGAGTCGCCGGCGCTTGCTGTGCCCGACCGGGCACACTTGAGAGCGCCGCGACCGACGCCATCATCACAACCCAGCCGATGCCCCACAACACGGCATGCCGGGTTCCCCGCCAACGATTTCCTGCACCCATCATTGATCGTTATTCCAATTACCAATTCGCTCTGGATTGCCGGGTGATACGGTTCGCGTTCAAGCCCGAAGCTTAGCTCGCTATCCCAACCGCAAATGCCAAGCCCCTGGCCGCTGCGGCCTAGTCGCACTCGGCTCGCGCGCATCCGCCGAGGCCGGTATGAGGTATCGCGCGCTCTCGTTTCAACCGCGTCCCATAGCACGCACTGGCGTATATCCAACCCGGAAATGCGGTTCGCCAATCCGTCGGTGTACCTCTTGGCGATGCCGCAAGCTTACCCTGTTCAGGCTTCACTCGCGCTCTTGCCGAACACGCGGGCGGGTCGGTTCGCGACAGTCGTCGGCTTATCGACCATTTCCGCCTTATCGGTATCGATACGCTCGATTGAAGCGGATGGCCGCGCTACGCCTTCGATTCCGGTTTCGATCACAACGTCGACCGGACCACCGGTCATAATCAGATGCTCGACATTGTCACGCCGCAGCAGCACCAGACGTCGCCGTCCATCGACGTTGGCCTGGTCGACAACTTCCAGTCGCTTGTCGGGTTTTGGCCCGAAGAAGCCGCCTGAGAACCCGGACGAATTACTGCCCTGGGCAAGGTAGCCCTTGAGCAGCAGGCCGCCAACGATGATCAGCCCGGCGATGAAGATGATGAAGAGCAGCCACGACAGGATGTCCCAAACCATTTGCGTGCCTAGCGGGTGCTGCCCGCGCTCCTATTGTTTGTGTCTCCGCCACGGATCGAAGCCCGAGGCGTGCTACAGAAATCGTGTCGACCCGCGTCCCAGAAAAACATTCAATCCGCCGGCCCGGAACGGGGTGCGGTTTCAGAAAAATCCCGGCACGGAGCGCGAACCAAACCCCGATCTAGTTCAGGAAAGCGACACAACTGCGTTGACGCAGAAATTCGTTCGACGCACTGCGACATGACGACAGCCCATCGGACCTCATGTCTTCCGCACAATTCGACAGCGGCACACAAACCCCAAGCGCGATTGAGCCCACACGACGGGCGACTCGATGCGCGACTGACTCATTCATAAGCGCACTTTCATTCCATTTTAACCCTGATGACCGAACTCTTCATCTCGCAGCGGGCGTTTTCTACAGCTCTCTTCACAATCATTCGACGGGTGCGGACATCGCAGAAAACACCGGACGAATGACGCTGAAGCCAGGCGGTGGACAAGCGCGAGTGCTGCACTGAGTTGAGTCCGGTAGCGGGCTTCCGGGCACTCATCTAAGCAGGGATGTAAAATGCCGCGTACGCGTCGACTGTACGACTTTGTTTCTCAGTTCACAGTTCAGGGTCTTGAAGCACCGAATCGGATAGGACTGGCAACTCTAGGTTCTTTTTCCGACCGGGATGCCGCAGTGCCTTCTGATGTCACATCCGACGACCCCCTTGCCTCTGTGTCCGCAAGCACGGGCCTGCTGACCGGTTTCCTCGTGGTCCTGGCGCTTGGTGCCGCGACCCTCGCGCTCATTTCATCCCAGGCGGCTGAGCCGATCGTCCTGACTGTCATGGCCGTTCTTGCCATGCTGGGCGTGTTCTTCGCATTCGCGCTTGCCGCCGGACACATCCGCATCGCGCATCGTGTGGAAGAAGGCGACCTCATCCGCTCGGTCGCCGAACGCCTCGACGACGGTGTCTTCCTGACCACGCCGAACGCGCGTGTCATTTGCGGCAACCGCGCCGCCGGCCGTCTCCTTGGTCGCGACGGTCTCGGTGATCTGAATTCCCTGGAAGAAGCTGTCGCAGCCAGTCCCGGTGGCGCTGAGAGCCTGTTTCGCCTGTGTCGCGCAGCCGCACGCGGCCAGACCCGCACCGAGGACATCGAGATCGCACGCGGCTCCGGCCTGCATGCCGAGCCCGCGACGCGCTGGCTGCGTGTCACCGTCAAGCCGTTTGGCTACGTCGACGTCCCCGATGCAAATGGTGATGCGATCCTGTGGACCCTGTCCGACATCACCGGCCACCGCGCGCGTGAAGCAGCCGACCGCCGCCACCTCGAACAGCGCGAGACCTACCTCGAGCAGATCCCGGCTGGCGTCCTTGTTGCCGGCGGCGACGGTCATATCGAGTTCATGAACGACAAACTCGCGGCCGATCTCGGATTTGACGCGGAAGAAAATGACAACGACCTGCGCCTGACCGATATTGTTGCCGGCGACGGCGCCCAACTCCTTCGCGCTCTCGAGCGAGACCCGGACGGTAACGCCCCCCGCATTGAACTCGACCTCGTTCGCAAGGATGGCACCCGGTGGCCGGCAACGCTCATCGTGGCCCCGTCCGAGCACGCCAACGTCGGCCACCCCTTCTCCGCCATCGTCACCCCGCGCATCATGGAGCCGTCGTCCGGTCACGCCCTCGCGGCCGGTTCCCGCGCGTCTTCCGCAATGGACGCATTGCGCTTCGAAAGCTTCTTCCAGTCAGCGCCCTTCGGCATCGCGACGCTCGACAATGAAGGTGTCATCACGGGCGCGAATGGAGCCTTCGCGCGCATGGTCCTCGATGGCAAGCAGGTCGTCGAACGCGACGCGTTTGAGATTCTCGCACGCCAGGCCAGCGAAGAGACACGCGCCGAGCTGCGCGCCGCCTTCGATTCCGCCTTCACCAGCAAGGCCAATATTGCCCCCGTCGAACTCACAGTCGGCGAAAAAGGCGAATTCACCCGCCGCCTGTTCCTCACCTCCCTGACAGGATCGACCGACCGTGATCGTGCCGTCGTCCTCTATGTCCTCGATGCGAGTGACGAGAAGGCGCTCGAATTGAAGTTTGCCCAGGCCCAGAAGATGGAAGCGGTCGGCAAGCTCGCTGGCGGCATCGCCCACGACTTCAACAACATGCTGACCGCCATCATTGGCTTCTCGGATCTCCTGATGCTCTCCCATCGCCCCGGCGATCATGCTTATAAGAACATCCAGTCGATCCGCTCCTCCGCCAACCGCGCCTCTGAGCTCGTCAAGAAGCTGCTCGCCTTCTCGCGCCGTCAGACGCTGGAGCCAACTGTTCTCCAGCTCAACGAGATGATGACGGACCTCTCCGTCCTCCTCAATCGTCTGCTCGGCGAACAGATCGAACTCAAGATCCACTCCGGCCGTGACCTCTGGCAGGTCCGCGCCGACCGCAGCCAGGTCGACCAGGTCGTCATCAACCTCGCCGTCAATGCGCGCGACGCCATGCCGGAAGGCGGGCGCCTGACAATTCGCACCCGCAACGTCACCGAGCGTGAAAGCCAGCGCTACCTCTCACAAGGCATCAACGTCGGCGAATACGTCCTGATCGAGGTCGAGGACAACGGCACCGGCATGAGCGAGGACGTGCGCGAAAAGATCTTCGAGCCCTTCTTCACCACCAAGGATGTCGGCAAGGGCACCGGCCTCGGCCTGGCCACCGTCTACGGCATTGTCAAACAGACCGGCGGCTACATCTACGTCGACAGCACCGTCGGCCATGGCACCACCTTCCGCGTTTTCCTGCCCCGCCACGAGCAGGTCGATCAGCCCGAGCAGGTCGCAGCCGAACCGGCCCCCCCGCCGCCGCCCCGCGACCTCACCGGCAAGGGCCGCGTCCTGGTCGTCGAAGACGAAGATGCCGTGCGTATTTTCGCCACCGAGGCATTGAAGCGGCAGGGCTACGAGGTGCTGCAGGCCTCCGACGGCCTCGAAGCCCTCGAGATCATGGAAGAGGAAGACTACAAGTTCGACATCGTCGTCTCCGACGTGAAGATGCCGGAGATGGATGGCCCGACCTTGTTTGCCGAGGTTCGCAAGACCTGCCCGAACCTCAAGTTCATCTTCGTGTCGGGCTATGCCGACGATGCCTTCGGCCATGCCCTCGATCCCGACGCCGACTTCGTGTTCCTGCCCAAGCCCTACACGCTGGCCCAGATCGCCGAGACGGTGAAAGAGAACATCGCCTGAGGCCTGCGGAAGGGCTAACGCGCGGGCCCCGAATCGATCTATGCAACTATTATGGCGGGCGGCCCGGAGAACAAACCGGACCGCCCGACGACCGTCAATTGTCGTTCAAGCACCGTTCTATAAGCATTTCAGAGGGTTAACGGCTGCTGGACAAAAGAGAACAAACAGTGTACATTTGCCGTCATTGCTGATCGTTAACGCATAACATAGGGTGGCAGATATGACGGCGCCGGATCTTAGGGTGATCGAGGGGGCGAAGATGGATAAGCAAAAGGCGCTTGAAGCGGCTTTGGCGCAGATCGAGAAGAACTTCGGCAAGGGCTCGGTGATGAAGCTCGGCGAGAACGTCGGGATGGACATCGAAGCCATTCCGACCGGTTCGTTGAGCCTCGACATCGCCCTCGGTATCGGCGGCCTGCCGAAGGGGCGCATCATCGAAATTTACGGGCCGGAATCATCGGGCAAGACAACGCTCGCACTGCACGTTATCGCGGAGGCCCAGAAGGCCGGCGGCATCTGCGGGTTTGTCGACGCCGAGCATGCCGTTGACCCGGTCTATGCCAGGAAGCTGGGCGTCAACGTCGACGAACTTCTGATTTCCCAGCCGGACACCGGCGAACAGGCTCTCGAGATCACCGATACGCTGGTGCGTTCGGGCGCCGTTGACGTGCTTGTCGTTGACTCGGTCGCAGCCCTCACGCCCCGCGCCGAACTCGAAGGCGACATGGGCGACAGCCTGCCCGGCCTCCAGGCCCGCCTGATGAGCCAGGCGCTGCGCAAACTCACCGGTTCCATCTCGAAGACCCACTGCATGGTGATCTTCATCAACCAGATCCGCATGAAGATCGGTGTCATGTTCGGCTCGCCTGAGACGACGACCGGCGGCAACGCGCTGAAGTTCTATTCCTCCGTCCGTCTCGACATCCGCCGGATTGGCCAGATCAAGGAACGCGAAGACACCGTCGGCAACCAGACCCGCGTCAAGGTCGTCAAGAACAAGGTGGCCCCGCCCTTCAAGCAGGTCGAGTTCGACATCATGTACGGCCAGGGCATCTCCAAGACGGGCGAGATCATCGACCTTGGCGTGAAGGCCGGTATTATCGACAAGTCGGGTGCCTGGTTCTCCTACGAAGGCGAACGCCTGGGCCAGGGCCGCGAGAACTCCAAGCAGTTTCTGGCAGCCAACCCGGCCATCATGAACGAGATCGAGGACGCCATCCGCGAAAGCGCCGGCCTGATCGAGAAGAAGATGCTGGTCGACCCGACCGACCAGGACAAGGCTGAAAACGCTCTGACCGAGGACCAGGCAGCTCTCGATCCCGCTGTCGACGTCCCGCCGGCACAGGCCACCGGCCGCAAGTCGGCCAAGCAGGCCTGATAACAAGCAGGCCTGATGAGACGCATTGCCCATCGCCGGGCCCGCCCCTAAACCGGGCCCGGCGAGCCGTTTAGGCTCCGCGACCTGCATGGTCTGAGGCCCCCGCGGCAACGCCCGGGATCGGGTGTCTGGCTCCGCGGCGCGTCTGCTGGTTTACATGGACCCATTCCAGCCCTATCTAACGCGCTGATCACGCCGATGGCCTGGGTGACCGGGCGTCTGGTGGACGAAACCTGTTCTCTGGCTGCTGGAACCTGCCCATGGACCGTTACGCCTCTGCGCACGCCTATCTCAAGGCCCATCAGCCGAACGAACCTGTGTTCGCCCTGCGCCCCCACGCCGCCGGCCGCGCGGCCCGCTGGTTTCTGGCGAATTTTCCAGGCGAGGTGGCCTACGCCTATAAGGCCAACAGCGCCCCCTTCCTGATCGGTGCACTCCACGGCGCCGGCATCCGCCAGTTCGACGTCGCCTCCCTGCCCGAGCTCGAGGACGCAGCCACCATCCCCCAGGCGACGATCCATTACATGCACCCCGTGAAATCGCGGGTCGCAATCCGCCGCGCCTACTTTGAATTCGGCGTGCGCTGCTTTGCCCTCGATACGGCGGATGAACTCCACAAGATCGTCGAAGAGACCGGCGGCGCAAGCGATCTCGAACTGTTCGTGCGCCTGTCTGTGCCGGCGCGCAATTCCCTCGTCCCGCTCGAGCGGAAATTCGGCATAGCCGGCGTTGCAGCAACCGAACTCCTCGCCGAAACGCGCCAGCATTGCGATGAGCTTGGCGTCTGCTTCCACGTCGGCTCCCAGACCTCGACCCCGGAGGCCTATGAACTCGCCTTCGCCGAAGTGCGCCATCACATCGTCCAGGCCGGCGTCGTGGTTGACGCGATCGACGCCGGCGGCGGCTTTCCCGCCCGCTACGGTGAGTCGGAGCCGGCCCCCCTCGCCGATTTCGTCAAAGTCATCGCCGAGAACTTCGAGAGCCTGCCCGTCAGTCACGATTGCCGTCTGATTTGCGAGCCGGGCCGCGCCCTCGTCGCCGAGGCCGAGAGCCTGATCGTGCGCGTCGACGCACGCCGCGGCAACGAACTCTTCATCAATGACGGCGGCTATGGCGCGCTGTTTGATGCAGCCCAACTCGATTTCCGCTTTCCCGTCCGGCAGGCCAACCGCTCCGTTGATCCCGATGAGCACCTGACAGCCTTCCAGTTCTGGGGCCCGACCTGCGACTCGATTGATCACATGAAAGGCCCCTTCATGCTGCCGTCATCGATCGGCGAGGGCGACTACATCGAGATCGGCAACCTTGGCGCCTACGGCCGCGCGATCGCCGGCGGCTTCAACGGCTACGGCCGCTACACCGACATCATCGTCGACGACGAGCCGATGTACTCGATGTTTCCAGCCGATGCCGAAACCGTCCGCCGCCAGGCCTGAGGGAGAGACGTTATGGCGGCCACGCCCCTCGCCTTCGCTGCACCCGAGCACGGCTTCCAGGACCCCGACCGCGACGGTGTCGAGGCCCCTCAAGACGCCGGCGCCATCGTCATTCCCTTCGGCCTCGAAGCCTCCGTCAGCTACGGCACCGGCACATCCCGCGGACCCGCCGCGATCCTCGCGGCCAGCCAGCAGCTCGAACTCTTCGATGAAGAACTCTGGCGCGAAGCCTATCGCGACTTCGCCATCGCCACCCTGACCCCGCCCGAGATCGCAGCCGGCGTTGCGCCTGCCCTCGACCAGCTCGAGGAAATTGTCGAAGCCGTCGCCGCACGCGGTGCCTTTCCCCTGGTGCTCGGCGGCGAACACGCGCTCACCCCCGGTGCCGTGCGCCCCTTCGCCCGTCGCCATGACGACCTTGTCATCCTTCAGATTGACGCCCACGCCGACCTGCGCGACGGCTACCTCGGCGAACACTTCTCACACGCCTCCGCCATGCGCCGCGTCCTCGACCTTGCCGGCACCAGCGTGGTCGGATTGGGCATCCGCGCGATCTGCGCCGAAGAGGCCCGCTTCATCGAGACTGCCGGCGACCGCGTCACGCTCTTCTGGGCGCACGAACAGGACGCGTGGGATTGGGACGCGCTGACGCGACCGTCTCGCAGGCCGCAAGATTTACGTCACCTTCGACGTTGATGGCCTCGACAGCTCATTGATGCCGGCGACCGGCACGCCCATGCCCGGCGGCCTGAGTTATCACCGCGCCCTCGACATCATCCGCCTCGCCGCCAGCGTCGGCGAGATCGTGGCAGCCGACGTCGTCGAACTGAGCCCCATCGACGGCCTCCACGCCTGCGACTTCACCGCAGCCGCGATCGCCAACAAGATCCTGAACTACGCACTGTCGGGCACGACCCCTTCGTGATCACGAAAAGAATTGTTCGCTGTCCTTAAGGGGCTGCAACGCAGCCCGTTAAGCCTCCGCCGAGTGACAGGCCGACGATCGTAACGTTCTCTTGATTGCCGAGATCCTCACCGGTTTTACCCGAGACGGTTTTATAAAACTCAATGGCCGCAGTTGCTTGAGCGCCGAACGGGCTGCCACGTCCAATACCGAAGCCGTTCACCCCATCTTGATAGGGGCTGAAAAATGTTTTGAATTTCTCCCACCCAGTTCCTTCTCCGCCGGGTATCGGCGTATCCGTCCCACGATACGAAATGAGCTTTTCGCCAGTAATCTCATTCCTGTAGGATTGAGCGAAGAAGCTTATGTTTTCGATCCTCTCAGGTGCCTCTACTTTGAGGTCGCCGAGTTTGGTAGCGTCAACTTTCAATCCCTGGTTATAGCCGCGATTGTAAGCGTCAAGAGCAAGGATAGCGTGTAAGATCTGTGTGCTCATAACACTGGAAACTCCCCATCATTTGTCCGCTGTTGGAAGAGCCGTTTCAACGGCTGTAAGGTAGAAATTGAAAAATTCTGCTGATCTGGCCCAAAAGGTCTTTGTCGCAGTCCGAGTCCTCATGGATTTAAGCCAAATCGGCGCGTCCACGACTTGCTCGGTCAGGTGGGCACGCGTTGGTTCGACCACAATTGACTCAATCCGAACGTCCGCACCAATCGCCTGTGGTATAGAGGCCGGGTGAAATGCGCGCGCTAGATTGGGATCATCTGTTCCGGGTGGCAGCCATACTATCTGAGGATAGAGATCCTCTGACAGCACACGCTTCCCACCGCGCCAAGCCTTCGAGACGTCGATCGCATCATAAGACATGCCGTAGGCGGCAGCGACGAGCCAATCGATGTCTTTGCCGCGCACGTTTCCGGTCGGCGAAAGTTGGTTCGCCTCGGGGTCGCCTGCACCAGACGTGAGTGCGGCGATTAGTGTCCCATGCTGACCGAGATCGAGTATCGGCGCGATACCGTATAGTCGTGCCGCGAGCAGATACCGTACCCGGGACTTCCACCAAGTTTGCCCGGCAAGTACACCGCGATGACACTGGAGGCGCTTTTTTCGCCTTCAGGCGTCGATACCGTCATCGTCATGCGAAACTGGAACGTCTGCGAATAGACGTGCAACCGGACGTATCCGTAGATCGCCAACACGATGACGGCGATGATGCCGAGGACCCACTTCATGGCGCGCCCTCCGGACGATCGAGACTGTAAGCCTGACGGTCGCTGCTCGAAACCAGCCCGATCTCCTCCAAAGCCCCGACATCGACCAACCGTCGCACAACCGGATGAATATGCAGCGTCGGCCCCGTGATAACTTGCGACATGTTCGCCAACACCTTGGTGCCGGCATCGCGCGACGGCGCAATCACATCCAGCAGCCAATTGATCTCGCCGCTCGCCCAGTCGTCAGGCGCCAACCGCACAGGAAAGACACCATCCGCGATCTGCGCGCGGATATTCACGTCCACGGCCTCGGAAACGCCCGCCCAAATCGCAATGCCGGCAAGCGACCGCCGGCCCGTCGGCTCAGCGTCCGCCTCGTACGCCAGTGCGACACGGTTTCGCTTCAGCGGTTCGCCGAGCAGGCGCCCAATCTCGCCGAACGGGATTTGTTGATAGTGCGGCGCGTGCATGGCCACGACCGAGACCATGCCGAAGAGTTCATGAAACCGGGCCTGCGCACCGCGCTCCCGTTGTCCTTGCGAAACGGCGGCGGTCACCTCAATGGGCGCCTGTCCGTTCTCTTCCCAAGATGCATTCCTCAAGACCGCCCTCGCCGGTTCTGCAACGCAAGCAGTTCGAACTGCTGCAGGTCGCATGCGGATAGTCTGATTCCGGAGCCCCGCCGTGGCAAGTGTTTACGCTCGGCTCTCCAGTGTTAGATGCATCTCTGCACAACAGTTGGCATTCCGTCTGGTCGCCAGGCGACACGATCGAGATCTGGGTCCCAAGCATGGGTCGTGTCGAATGTGGTGATGACGCGTTGAATCGCGGTCTTGAACGTTGCTGCCGCGATGCGCGCTTTCAGCCTCACCAAGCAGATCGTAAGGTGCCTACCGCCGGAATGAGATGGGCCCATGTCGAGCGAGATGCAGAACAGCTTGTGGCGTGAGTTTCCGAAGATGGCGACCGAGTTCGATGAGCGCTTGCTCAAGCGAACAGGACTGCCGCGCCTACCTGATCGCGGCACGCTGGCGTGGAGTGCCTGACTGCGCACGCTGCGGCTCCAACAGACTGTGGACGCTGGGTGACGGCGCCAAATTCGAATGCGCGGACTGCAGGCATCAGACGTCGCTCACCGCAGGCACGGTGCGTGAGAAGACGCGCATGCCGTTGAAGATGTGGTTCCGCGGGATCTTCGAGATCACAACGCGGCGCACCGGCATCTCGGCCAAGGATCTGCAGCGCATCATGGGGTTCGGCAGCTACGAAACCGCCTGGAGGTGGCTGCACAAACTGCGCTCGGCGATGGCGCGCTCCGACAGCGATCCTCTCGGCCCTTTCGTGCAAGCCGACGCGACCTCGTCGGCGGCAAGGGCGGTCCAAACAAGCAGCTGGTGCTGGTGGCGGCGGAAGCCAACGGCAGAGTACATCTCGCGCACGCCGACAATAACGATGAGACGACATTGAAAGCCTTCGCCGACCGCGAAATCGCGACCGAAGCCTACGTCGTCACCGACGGGCTCGTGAGCTACAACACAAGGAGCCTTGGCGAACGATCCCACGAGGCTCACGTGCAAACCAAAGTCGAGCGGTGCGAGAACGATGCCGTGCAGGCATGCTACTGGATGACATCACTGACCATGCGCTGGCTGCTCGGCACGCACGCGGGCGCGGTGGCGCCAAATCATCTGCAGGCCTACTTCGACGAATACACCTTCCGCCATAACCGCCGAAGGACCAAGGGCGTCGGCCGTATCGCAGCCCGCCTCATCGAAAGCCGCATGATCAAGCCGCCGCTGACAGTGCGCGCAATTGTCGATCAGACAATGCCTTTCAGGCGGTTCCAGTCACCGGTCATAAGCGGGTTAGGCATGATTGAGGATCGGCGCTTCAGCCTTGAATGGTGACACCCAGACCCGATTGAACAAAGATGCCGTGCCGTTCAACGATCACCTAATGATCATCTGCCACACGACCCATCAGCCAGGGAATAGGAAAGTGATCTCAGTGCGGAAGCCAATACCATCGGGGCCGCCCGTCGCGCTCTTTGCCCAATAGCGTATACCGCCCTCGAGCTGAATGGGTTGCTCACCGATTTTGGTCAATTTTGACAATTGAAAGTTGATCGGTACGGCCCATTCTTCTGAGGTCCAGTTATAGCTGCTTTCCGTGTTCATACCGAATGTCCACTGCTCTGCGTTTGTATACGATATAAAGGGCTGCAGAAGCGTCAAGTTCAAATCCGGCACGTTACTGCGCGTCTCAGCTATCCCCCATTGTTGGGTCACCAATGTCCCCCAAGTCCAGCCCGACTCCTGGAACAAAAAAACGCCTGTAGGTCCCAGCCCCCAAGTGCCGGAGCCAAGCAAGCGATTGGTGCTTGTTGCCCACGTCAGCGCTGGCCCAACGCCATAGGTAAGCTCTCCCAAAGACGTGCTCCGAGAATTTGGCACCAGAAAGAAGCTCTGTAAGGTGTCACCGAGGCCGAACTGCACTCCTGAATCGCCGGCGATATCATTCTGCCAGGCTATCGGTAAGATCGTGCGCGTCACGAGAGCCAGATCATCGGAAAGTTTGAAGGGGACAACGGGCTGGAGGCTGGTCGTGACGTTGTATCCGTCCTTTGATCCATATCCAGAATTGTAGTCGGTTTTTATCGGGACGCTGATCAGCGACGCAATTGGGTTGGCCAGCTTCTTGGCCAAGTCAGATTCGCTGCCCTGCGCAAGACACTGGCCGATGCCAACTGATCCGACACAGAATAGCGCCATGATCATGCGGAGCATAACGGGCATTGTCATTTTGACCGATCCTTTGATGGGCGCCATAGTTGCGATCCAAGTTATTGATTCATTTCTGCTGTAGTATCCATATCGCGCCGCCAATTTGCTCATCGTGCTGCCCGAAACCATCAATTCATAGCGCCACTGTTACATCTTTGCCACGACGTGCTTTGCCGGCTTCGAAGTCATTCGAAATCACGACTGGCCGGTTCCCGATCGGGTCGGGTCTCGAGATGGGCATGGATACTAAAGCGAGTTTGGTAGCGACCGTCGGCTATCGAAAGGACAGACGAACAGCAATGGCGCAGTGGCAGGTGCATGGCGCCGGGTCTTCTTGACCAGAGACCGGATTGACCGGATCGACCGTCCGGATCAGTTCCGAGCCCTGGTCCACACCGACATGCATCTTGAACCCGAAGTAACTCTTCCCGTGCTTCTTCGTGAAACCGGCCCCCGGATCGGCGGCGCTGACTTCACCCTCGGCCGGGCGCGGAGGCTGGTCGCACGCCTCGATGACCGTTGCGTCCACCAGCGTCCCTGTCTTGACCATCAGGCTCTTTGCGTCGAGTTGGTGGCCAACCTCGGCGAAAAGACGTTCGTGGAGCCCAAGTTCGCGTCGTTTCGATCGGAACCGCACGAAACTGGTCTCGTCCGGCGTCTCCTCGTCAACTGGCCGAGGTGTCCGTCGCCGGCCCGATGGTGCGCGCCATCCTCGCCGCCATCCGCCGACGACAAGCGCCGCCGTCCTGCGCGTGACCACGATCCAGGCCCAAAGCGAACGAAAACGGCAGGACAGGTCTGTCCGTCGCGCTCAAAGTCCTCGCCTCCGGGCCAGCACGGCACCGGTTCGAAGCATGAGGCACCCGCCTTCGGGCGTTTCCGCAACTGTGGAGATCCTCAGAGGCAAAAGATAGTTGATCCGCAGACTTGATCAGGCGATCTTCGCGTCAGATGGCAGTCCACTTGGGGCCACTTAGGGAATGTCGGGTCTCAATCAATTCGTTTTTCTGTAAGGTTCGTGGTTCCAAAAGTTGCCGTACTCATCGACAAGCCAAGGTTATCTCAGTGGGCGGGCTGCATCATCAGCTCTGCCGGCCAGCGGGACGTCTCGCGTATCGCAAGGACAAGGATCATCATGAAGCAAGCACCGAAAACCGCCTTCCCTCTGAGCGTGGCTGCCTTGGCCTGCGTGGCGATCCTCGCCGCATCCGGCTCCATGGCACAGGCCCAGTCGACAGGCACAGCCGCCGCCGCGAAACCTTCGCATGCGCCGCGCATGGATGAACGGGCTATCACCTTGTTGCGCCGGTCGGCCGAGTTCCTGGCCGGCCAGAACGCCATGTCATTCAACTGGTTCGTCAGCTACGACGACGTTATCGACGGTCGCGAGAAGCTCACGTTCATGCGCAGCGGGACCAACCTGCTGGTCCGCGACAAAGGGTTCTACTCGCGCGCCGAAGGCGAGAACGGGATCCGCGAATGGCGCTACGATGGCCAGCGGGTGACGTTCGTCGCCCCGGCCGAGAACTACTATGCCAGCACCGAGTTCAAACAGGGCTTCGACGCCCTCGTCGACAGCGCGCAGAAGAACCTGGGCAGCGAGATCCCGCTCTACGCGATCATGCGCCGGGGACTGCCCGATAGGCTGGAAGAGGGACTCAAGGGTGCGGCATATCTCGGCATAACGCAGATTGCCGGCGAGGAAGTCCATCACCTGGCGTTCGCCGAGGAGGCGGAGGACTGGCAGGTCTGGCTCTCGACCAACGCGGAACAGCCGGTCCCGCTCGTCATCGTCGGAACCGAGACCAAGAAGACGGGCTGGCCGCAGGTTCGCGCCTACCTCACGGACTGGAACCTGACGCCTGAATACGACGCAGCGCTGTTCAGCTATACGCCGCGCGAGGGCGAGGTGAAGATCGCGTTCCCCGAGTTGAAGGCGAAGGCTGCCGGCGCGGCGCAAAACGGGGCCACGAAGAACGAGCAAGCCCCGGCAACTGACGCAAACGCAGCGACGAAGAGCAAAGAGGGACAGGAGAAATGAAGCGGTTCGTTCTGACCCTACTGCTCGCGTTCGCGGTGATTTCATTGACGCCTGAAGCCCTGCTGAGGTTCGACGGCGATGCCGGTATCGGTGCCAGTGAGGCGCAAGCGAGAGGCCGCATGGGCGGCGGCGCCAGAGGTCGCGGCGGCGGCGCGCGCAGCGGTGGCGCCAGATCGCGCCCGCTCAGCAGACCCAGTTCGCGACCAACTCAACGCTTGCGGCCAAGCCCGAATAGGTCCGCCCCCACTTCACGACCGATGCGGCCAACAGCAGGTGCTCGCCCGAGTAACAAGGCTCGTCCAGCGATGCGTCCGACCCAACCCCAGACGCGCCCCGCTAAACCTGCCTCGAGACCGTCCGCCAACAAACCCAGGCCACCGGGAGGCAAGCCATCGCGACCGGAGCCGTCGAGGCCGAGCACGCGTCCGAGCCGTCCCGGTGACGGCAACCGCCCGAGCCGTCCCGGCTCAAGTGATCGTCCCGGGCGTCCGGGAGCTGGCGACAGACCCAGCCGTCCCGGGGCCGGAGACCGACCGGGGCGGCCAGGCGCAGGAACCAGGCCGGGGCGTCCTGGAGATGGTGACAGACCCAACCGTCCGGGGGCTGGAGACCGGCCAGGGCGGCCGGAAGCCGGCGACCGGCCGGGGCGACCCAATCGTCCAGGGGCCGGCGACCGGCCGGGGCGTCCAGGTGCAGGAAACCGGCCGGGCCGGCCCAATCGTCCAGGCGCAGGCCATCGCCCGGGACGTCCGCCAAATGTGCGCCCACCGATCGCCCGACCGCCGGGATGGCGGCCGCCAGGCTATCGGCCGCCGCACTGGCGTCCGCCGAACTGGCGACCACCCTACTACCGGCCGCCCTACATCAGGCCACAGCATCCGGTCTGGGGTGGGTACCACTGGTATCCGCGTTGGGGCTGGTACTTCTCGGCGGCGGTTGCCAGCGGCACGCTCGCCTATGTCCTGAACCTGCCCGACACGGACCCGTGCGACCAGGCTGTCGTCGATGGCGATGGGGTCTACATCTGCGACGGCATCGTCTACCGGCCAACCGTCTACCAAGATGAACGCGTCTACGAGATCGTGTCTTCGCAAGACGACTCAGCGGCCAGCCCGGCGATCACCGGCCCAATCCGGCTGACATCTCCGCTGATGCGGGGCGAAGCGGTTCGCGAGGTGCAGGAGGCGCTGATCGCGGCCGGCTACGACGTCGGTGGTGTCGACGCCATTTTCGGCCCCGGGACCGATGTCGCTCTCAGGCAGTTCCAGCGTGACAACGGCCTCACGGACGATGGAATCGTCGGAGACGAGACCGCGGGGGCGCTTGGACTTTAAAAAGAACCGTCCTCGGTGGAGCCGGCTGCCTGGATCAGCCGGCTCCGCAATGGCAGACGGGCGAAACGAATACACGACGAACTCGGAACAGGATCTCGCAGATGCCGTTCCGAGCTCAACGGGTAAAATTCTAGCAAAACCAAAAATCGAGGAGTGCGCTGGTGTACAGGTTTCCAAACTCGTCGGCCGTGATTGCCACCATTCTAACGCTTTCTGGAACGGCCGCACTTGCCCAGGATCCGCCCGAGGTCGTGGAAGCCCTGAAGGTCGAGGGTGCGCGCGTAACCTTGCCGGTGAGCGTGGCAATCACCAAGGATGTCTTTACGCCGGAGTTCATTCGCAACGCGCGCAAGAACTGGGGCAACTTCCATTTCCAGATGGGCGGCGATCACGCGCTTTATTACGCGATGCACCTGGGCGAATTCATGCCCTCTGGCCGAAGCCTCGCCAAACGTCAACTATAAGGTTTTGGAACGGGATCTCCGGCCCGAGTTGCTCTATCTCAAGCAGTCCACGAGCAAGGGCGATTTAACGCTCCAGGAATACATGGCCGATCCGCTCTACCGTGCGCAGGCCATGATCATGGTGCATAAGGGCAAGGTCGTTTACGAGAACTATCCGGGGATGCGCCCGACCGACCGTCACCTGACGGCCTCGACCGGCAAGATCACCGTTGGCGCGGTCCTTATGCAGTTGATCGCCGAGGGTAAGATCGATCTCAAGAAACCGATTACTGAGTATGTGACGGAACTGAAGGGCACCGTCTGGGATGATGTGTCCACCTACGCCGTGGCTAATATGACCACGGGCCTCGACAACGAGGAAACGGTCACAGCCCTTCTGCAGCCGGACTCGCCCGTCACGCGCTTCCTCGCCACCACCTTGGGCTCCCCTCGTGCGACCACGGGTGTCGTCGAGGGCTGGATCGACGTGGCACGTGACCAGAAGAAGTTGGGTAATGGCGAGAAGCCAGGTGATGTGACGCGCTATGCCTCGCTCAACACGACTGTCTTGACGCGGTTGATCGAGAATATCGAGAACAAGCCCTTCGTTGAAGTTTTCGAGGAACGGTTCTGGTCGAAGCTTTCTGCCCGTCAGTCGATGATGTTCGGCCTTACGCCCGATGGAACCGCACTGCCGGTGGGTTTAGCCATGGCGACCCCCGAGGATTATGCGAAATTCGGGGTGATGTTCACGCCAAGCTGGAGTGCAGTGGCGTCCGAGCGCGTCGTGACCGACGAGATGATGAAGATCCTGTACGACAATGTCGACAAGGAGCGTTACGCCAAGGGGGCCAAGCTGAAGACGTCGGAAGCACAATTCAACGAAGCGGCCCAGGGCTTAGGCACTTCAGTTCGATTACGTCTGGGATGACGGTGCGATCGCCAAGAGCGGCAACATGGGGCAGATGATCTATATCGACCCCCAGCGTGATTTCATGTCAGCGTCTAGTTTCTATCGACCATCCTGAACGCGAGGGCCTGGCTATCTCGCCCGAGAACAACACCATGAAGGCGTCGGACGAGATCGCCAAGTCCGAAGACGGCGATCAAACAGCTCGGGCTATCCGACTTCGACTATCTGAAGCTGATTGGTGGGGCTGGTAATATCTGAAGAACATGATGGACGACTTCTCGCGTTGCATCATCGCGTGGAAACTCTGCACGGCGATGGCGGAACGCATGTAACCGGAACGACGGAACGTACATATGCACGCAGCATGGACTGGAACGACCCCGAACTTACCAGCGATCTCTGGGTTTTTCCGCAAGGCATAGAACGGAAAGGAGGGGGCAGCGACAACGAGCTGACTTGGACATCGAAATACGGCTCCGTCATTACGGCATTCTACGGTACCGCATCGGCGGATGGCATGAACGAGAAAGGCCTGGTCGGAAACATGCAGTATCTGACCGAAGCCGATTTCGGTGATCCGGCTAAAACCGGGAAGCCGACGATCAGCATTGGAGCCTGGTTGCAGTATTTTCTGGACAACTACGCCACGGTTAAAGAGGCGGTGGCAGCCATGCAAGATGCACCGTTCACGGTTGTTTCCAAGCCGGTTGAAAATGGTATGGCCGCGAAAATACACATGGCGATCTCCGATGCGTCAGGTGACTCCGCCATTTTTGAGTACCTTGACGGCAAACTGGTGATCCATCACGGGCGACAGTATGTCGTTATGACCAACTCCCCGATTTACTCGGAACAACTTGCCTTGAACGCTTACTGGGAAAAAGCTGGTGGTGAAAATTTTCTTCCGGGAACGGCCTCTGCGACTGACCGGTGGGTAAGAGCAAGCTACTACCTGAAGACGATGAAAAAACAGGAAAACCGACCGTTGGCGCTGGCCACGGTGTTTTCCCTGATTCGTGGAGTAAGCGCCCCCATAAGCAGCGCCAATGGCGTCGAGACCCTGTGGCGAAGCGTGGCTGATCACGATGCCAAGACCTATTATTTTGACTCGGCGGTCTCACCAAGTGTGTTTTGGATCGACTTGAATAAGGTCGATCTGAAGCCGGGGGCAAAGGCGATGACCCTTAAGGTTTCAAAAGACAATCCGCTCGCTGGAGAAGTCTCCTCTCAACTTAAAAAGGCCGAGCCTTTTGAGTTTTTATAAGATCAGGCGATCTTCGCGTTAGAGGGCAGGCCACTTGGAGAATGTCGGGCCAAACGATCTCGACACGAACAAGGAGTTAAAGAATGAAATCCAAAGCCCTATTAGTGTTGGTGCGGTCGGCATCGGACATCGAAAAAGCCAAGCAGACAGGCAAGCTAGCGTTGTTCTTGCAGTTCCAAAACGCAGCGGTCGTTGAGAACAATCTTGACCTTGTCAACATGTACAAGGCTCTCGGCGTCAATGTCATGGGGATGGCATACAACCAACGAAATCAGTTTGCCAACGGGGTCACTGAAAAGATTGACGGGGGATTGAGCGATTTAGGCTTGAAGTTGATCGAGCGGTTGAACGAGGCGAAGATAATCATCGACGTCGCGCATACCGGCACCCAAAGCGGGCTCCAGACGGTCGCGGCCTCCAAGTCGCCCGTCGTCCTGTCGCACTCGAATTCCCGGAACTATCGCCCGTCGCCCCGCAATGCGCCAGACGAGCTGATCAAGGCGGTGGCCAAATCAGGCGGGCTGGTCGGCGCGGTCATGTACCCACCCTTCGTGGCCGCGAAGGCCTTTCCAACAATGGATGACTACGTTGGCAACATCGATTATCTCGTGCAGCTCGTAGGAATCGACCACGTCGCCATTGCTTCGGACTACACCTACCAAATCTCGATGAGCCCAGCGGAGCAAAAAGCAGGCTGGAAGATGTATATTGATTCCGGTGTCTGGACCAAAGAGGCCTATCCGTATGACGTATTGGCCTATCCACAGGGCATCGAGACGCCCAAGACCTATTTCAATCTTACCGATGCGCTGCTCGGTCGCGGCTACAAGAAAGAGGACATCGCCAAAATCTGGGGCGGCAATTGGTTGCGGGTAATAAGAGCGGTTGTCGGCTGATCCATTTAGCTTGCAAGCCGCAGATGAGTTCACCTCGCGGCGCCGTTCTTGAGCATGAGCTGCATCCGGTTCGGTAGACACCAAGTTAAGCTTGCATCGCTTGTTCCTCGAAGTCGATGGGGCTCATGTAGCCGTTGGCGGAATGACGCCGTGAGGGATTGTAGAACCGTTCGATGTAATCGAACACGTCGGCGCAGGCAGCATCGCGTGAACGGCATGCCTTGCCCCTGATCCGCTCTGTCTTGAGCGACGAGAGGAAGCTCTCCATCGCGGCGTTGTCCCACACGTTTCCGATTATTCATCGCAACCGCCTACTTCAGAGCGTTGCGACGACCGCTCAAGTCTGCCTTGGCTGCCCCGATCCGAGTGATGCATCACACGTTCAGGCTTTCCCCTTCGCCACAAGGCCATCATCAAAGCATCCGTCACCAACTGGCTCGTCATGCTGGACTGCATCGTGCCAGAGGCGCGTCTTCGACACGACGACCAGCTAACAGCTCGCCGTCTGAACTGATTTTCGAACCATGGACTTCCAGGCGGACACGGCGGTCGAAACCAAGCCGGTCATCGCCCAATTCGCTTGCACCCGTTGGGTGAGCCATCGCCACTCGCCACCGATGCCGTCAATGCATTGGAATATATGTGATTTGCAGCATCTGCGGCGAGGTAATCAACGATCTACTTGGGGAATGCGAGGTGGACTCACTTCGAGAGCGAACATAGGATTGCAGCGACGTATGCAAAGTGGGTCAGCGATGCGCTTCGGACCACGATGCGGATTCGCTGTCACACCGTTTTGGCAAGGTCGTGAGAGCCTCCACGAAACAAGCAGCAGCAGCCGCATCGGCAGGAAATTTGGAACTCAAATGTCAAACCAATCCCCCAACATCGAGACAATCGAAGCGGCAGTTGCCGAGAACCGTACCTGGTTCATGATCTTGGGCGTCGTATTGATTGTTCTTGGGGTCGTCGCGATTGCGTTCCCGTTCGCGACAACGATTGCAGCTAAGATGGTGTTCGGTTGGGTCTTCCTGATCGGTGGCATCGTTCAGATCATCCACGCGTTCTCGACCCAGCGTTGGAGTGCCTTCCTTTGGGATGTTCTCATTGGTGCGCTGTATCTCATTGCTGGGATCTGGCTCGCTTTCTTTCCGCTGACGGGGATCATCACGCTGACCGTATTCCTGGCTGTGATGTTCATGATCGAAGGCATTTTCGAGATCGCCATGGCGCTGGGCCTACGTGAGCTCGAGGGTTGGATCTGGCTGCTGATTGCGGGACTTGTTTCGCTGGCGGTCGGTGCGCTTATCTTCGCACAACTCCCGAGTTCAGCCGTGTGGGCGATTGGCCTGCTGGTCGGGATCAATATGATCTCATCCGGTTGGGCCTATTTCTTCCTCGCGATGGCGGCGGGCAAGAAGGCTTGACAGCTTGGGAGCGCCGAATTTCTGTCCGCGGCCCGATGACGCTGTTCGGGCGGCGCTAATCGATGTTGGGCGGTAAGGGTAGGCGCGCGCTGATAGCCGAGCGTCTCATAGACCACGGCAAGCAGATCTTCCGCCGTGTGGTTGCTGGGCCATACGTAGACGAGCTTGTTCCGGATTTCGGAGGCAAGGCGGTATTCATCCGCATCGTGCAACACCCGACCCTTCGCGAGGATCTTATCGGCGCCGCCGAGCGGCTCTCACGGACTGATAAAGGAGGAGCTATAAGGCACCCTCGACGGCTCTTGTCTGGAAAACTCACGTGATGGATGGCACCGAGCGACAGATACTTGAGATCCCGGATTTCCTGACGATCACAATCGGATTCGTTGTCTTCTTTCTCGGGGCGTTTTTGACGCGCAACGTCGCTTTCCTCCGTAACTACAACATCCCTGAACCGGTCTCCGGAGGCATCGCTGTCGCTCTCGCGACTTATGTCGGCTATGTGTGGCTCGGGGTTGAGACCGTCTTCGATCTTTCGAGTCGCGACGAACTTCTGGTGATGTTCTTCACGACCATCGGATTGAACGCCCGACTATCCGATCTGGTGGCAGGCGGGCGGATGTTGGTCATCCTGCTCGCGATGACGACCGCATTCATTTTTTTGCAGAACACGATCGGGCTGATCGGCGCATCACTCTTCGGTTTTCCCGCACCGGTCGGCGTCCTGGTTGGATCGGCGTCATTGATCGGGGGGCATGGGACCGCGATTGCGTGGGGACCGACTATCCAGGCCCAAACCGGCTTCCAGTCAGCCAGCGAGATCGGCATCGCCGCGGCGACGTTAGGCCTTATCGTTGCTGCACTGATCGGGGGACCGATCGCGAAGCTCCTTATTGACAAGCACGAGCTGAGATCGACTGTCGCCGACGGTGATATCGTCGGTCTAAAGTATGAGGACGACACAGAAGGCGACACGACAAAGACCGTTGACCACATCATGTTGATGCGCGTGTTGCTGGCGACCAACGTAGCGATCATCCTTGGTTATCTTGCCCATCAAGTCATTTCCGAGTGGGGCATTATGCTCCCGCTCTTCGTACCCTGTCTTCTTGCGGGCATCCTGTTGTCGAACACTGTGCCGACGGTGTTGCCAAACCTGACCTGGCCCGCGCGAACACCCGCGCTCGCGATCGTCTCCGACTACTGCCTGTCGCTGTTTCTCGCCATGTCGCTGATGAGCATGCAGCTATGGACGCTCGCCGGCCTTGGTGGCCCGCTCATCACCATCCTGGTGGTTCAGGCGTTGGCGGCCGCCGCGGTCATCCTGCTCGTGTTCTTTCGGATCATGGGATCGGACTACACGGCGGCCGTGTTGAGCGCGGGATTTGCCGGGTTCACGCTCGGAGCAACGCCCACCGCAATCGCCAACATGTCATCGGTGACAAAAAGCTATGGTCCGGCTCCGCTTGCCTTCATCGTACTTCCGCTGGTGTCAGCCTTCTTTGTTGATGTCGCCAACGCCCTCGTCATTGGCTGGTTCGCGGCGCCCTAGCAGGCTGCGTGGCGTTTTGCTTGGGTCTACTTGTATCGAGGAAAGGGCAACCCTCTGGAAGTGACAACTTCCGGTCGTGGCCCGACCATGAAGAACTCACTCCGTGCAAAGCATGCTCGAAGTTGGTGGCACAGCGGACGCGATCTACTCAAGACCAGCTTTTCGCTGGATGGCCCACTACCGAAGTCTATCAAGAGCTAACTTTGGACGAGTTGAACGGTTGAGTTACAGAGGAAGCCGCCTCTTAAGGGGCCGGCGCACCATAGCCCTGATCGACGGTGAGATCTTCTACACGCTGCGTGAGGCGCGCATCATCATCGAGCAATGGCGCCGACATTTCCTGGTGCTGAGGCCGCACAGTGCTTTCAACATCAGGCCGCCCGCGCCAGAAAGCTTCATTCCAGTGCACCGCAGACCAACGGCGCACTAACAACCAGGTTGGGCCACCTAAGAGGGCTGCTCAGAGATCATAGGCCATGAAGCTTACGAGCCAGATGCCGTCATCCCTCTCCTGTATGCCAAGTCTCTGAACGGCCATGACGGCCGAGATGTTGATCGTCTCCCTGCGCATGCAGCAGATACGCAGCCGACGCGGCCGACCAGCCAAGGGCTTTGGCGGCTATTCGACGGGTGACTCACGGTGGCGTTGATGTAGTATCGCGGGATGATTTCAGATGCCCCGATCAACATTTGAGCCGAACGGATGATCCTGCGTCGATGCTTGAACCTCACTGCCGCCTTGGTGGTGCTTTTCAGTTTACTGTCTTGGCCCACGCCCGGCCTGACGCAGGACGATCAGTCCTGGATGAATGACGTCTTCGGCGACCGGACGCAGGCTAAGTCCCGAAGCCGACAGAGCCCCGCGACAACCCCACGCGCGAACGACCGCACCACAGCCGGAGAAATCCTGCTCAGCGCGTCCACCTTGCGCGCGTTGGACAGAGCGATCCAGATCTATGATGGCATTGCCCGCCAGGGAGGATGGCCTGTCATCCCGGGGAGAGCCACGATCCGCCCGGGCGATAGTGGCGAGCGCGTCGAAGCCTTGCAACGCCGTTTGCTCGCATCCGGCGATCTCGCCTCGGGACAAAGCCGGCGCGCAAGTTATGACGCGGCCTTGGAACAGGCGGTCACGGCATATCAGCGCCGGATCGGCATCACGCCATCAGGCGCCGTGAACCACCGGACGTTGGCGATGCTCAATGTCCCGGCCGGTCAGCGACTGCGCCAGTTGCAGATCAATCGCGCCCGCATTGCCGGCCTGCTCGAAGAGCTGCCCACAAACCGCTATGTGGTGGTCAATATTCCAGCTTACGAACTGCAGGCCGTCGAGAGTGGCCGCGTCGCCCTCTTCAGCCGTGTCATCGTTGGCAAGCCATCTACGCCCACGCCTGAAATCAAGGCGGCCATCAAAGCCGTCAACCTGCTCCCCTACTGGCACGTTCCCCAATCAATCGCGAAGCGCGCATTGATCCCGCAGATCAAACAGGACATCCACTACCTCGACCGGGAGCGTATCCGCGTTTTCTCAAGCTGGGGCGGGGATGAAATCGACCCGCGGTCGGTCAATTGGTGGTCGCCGCAAGGCGAGCGTTACGTGTTCCGACAGGATGCGGGGCCATTCAACGCCCTTGGGCTCGTCAGGCTCGACATGCCCAATCGAGAAATTGTCTATATGCACGATACGCCGCTCAAGGGACTTTTCCGTTATGCATTGCGGCCGTACAGCGCCGGATGCGTTCGGGTGCAAAGCGTCCTCGAACTCGCCGGTTGGCTCACGCGGCCGGCCAACGGGATCGGACAAACCAGACTCACCGAGATGATCAACGCGGGCCAGCGCGAGACGATCGACTTGCCGGAACCGGTGCCGGTCGTTTTCGCCTACATCAGTGCCTGGGGCACCAGCGACGGCACGGCCCATTTTCGCGCGGACATCTATGACAAGGATCAGGAAGGCACGGACGTCGCTCAGTCGGCACCTTGGGATAGAGCCGACGTGCGGGTGACACCATAGCAAGGGAGATAGAGATGCGACGTTGGGACCGGCCTCAGCCTGGCCTCGGGCAGCGCCTGATCAGATACTTGGTACTGGTTGTTTTTGTGTTGCTTCTGTCGGGCCGTATATCTGCAACAGCCGGAACGCTCGATGACGTCCGGCAGCGGGGCATGCTGAACTGCGGCGTCAGCGAAGGGATAATCGGGTTTTCATCAACGCAAGCAGACAAGACGTGGTCGGGGTTCGACGTCGATTACTGCCGGGCCGTCGCCGCAGCCGTGCTCGGAGACTCGATGAAAGTCGCATTCGTACCGCTGTCGGCTGCGACGCGTTTCGATGCTTTGGCAAACAAGAAAATTGACGTCCTGTCCCGCAATACGACGTGGACATTGGCGCGCGACGTGGTTGGCGGTTTCGAGTTTGCAGGCGTCAGTTACTATGACGGGCAGGGCTTTATGACCCGCCGGTCCAATGGTTTGTCGAGCACGCTCCAGCTCACGCAGGCCGTTATCTGCGTCATCGACGGTACAACGGCTAGAGCGAACGCGGAACAGTACTTCTCGGCAAACAGCATCACGGTCACCTACAAGACCTTTCCCGACCGCTCCTCCGTCATTAAAGCCTACCAGGACGAGCAGTGCGATGCCTATTCGGCAGACCGCTCGGGGCTTGCGAGCGATCGGTTGCGGCTGGCAAAACCTGACGATCATGTTCTGCTGCCCGAGGTGATCTCGAAGGAACCGCTTGGCCCGGTCATGCGGCAGGACGATATGCAATGGGTGGAGGTCGGACGCTGGGTCCTCAACCTGCTGATCACCGCCGAAGAACTTGGCTGGACGCGGGCGATGGCGGCCAAGGGGCCGCTCGAGCCTGGACTTTCGGTGGCCGATGCCGTGCACAAGAACCTGGGCCTTGATCCGAACTGGCCGATCGCCGTCATCAAGGCCGTCGGAAATTATGGCGAGATTTTCGAACGCAATATCGGCGCGCAGAGCCCGCTCGATCTGCCGCGCGGCGTCAACGCCCTTTGGTCTCGAGGTGGGATACTCTACGCCCCGCCAATGCGCTAGCGGTCGGTTGCGGCATGAAGCAGATCCAAATGTTCGTTGCGAGACTGCGGATCAGGGCAACGTCCCGTGTGGTCCTGGCGGCACTGCTCTTTCAGCTCTCATCACCTGGCTGGGCTCAAACCGCTGCTGTCCCCCAGTCCCCATTGGCGGATGCGATTGCTGATATGTTTGCAAGCGGCACCGGCTCGCTGCCACTGCCGATCCGCCAGCAACAGGCCGCACTCAAGGCGTATTACGTGGAGGGGGGCGGCAAACCGCTCTGGCCAACCCCGACCCGCATGCGGGATTTTGTCGAGGCGCTCAAACGCGCAGCGCAAGACGGCTTGAACCCGTCGGATTATCCAAGCGAACATCTCGGGCGCCTCGCCGGCATCGCAGGCTTTGGCGACCGTCGCTCTGTCGCGCAAGTCGAACTCTATTTCTCGGCCATCCTGCTGCGCTTCGCAAGCGACCTGAAAGTCGGCCGTTTCCTGCCCACCAAAATCGACCCCAAATTGTACTGGCAGGAAAAAACGATCGACCCGGGCCGCGCGCTCACCCTGTTCGCGGAAGCGACCGACACGCGAAGTTTCATCTCACGCTGGCAGCCTGCCATTGCCGATTATGCGACCCTCAAGGGCCTCTTGGCTGCCTATCGCCAGATTGAGGCAGCCGGCGGCTGGCCGTCGGTTCCCCATGTCGAGGCGATCAAGCCGGGCGACCAGAACCCGGCGGTCCCTGCAATCCACGCGAGGCTTGAACGGACGGACGACGAACTTCGAGGCCAGCGCGACCCGGCAGACCTGATCTACGATGACCTACTTTCACGCGCCGTCAAACGCTTCCAACACCAACATGGTCTCGAACCGGATGGCGTTGTCGGAAAGCGCACGATCTTCGCAATGAACATCCCCGTCTCGGATCGCATCCGCCAGATCGTCCTCACGATGGAGCGTTGGCGCTGGATGCCGGAAGAGCTGGGCCAATCGCACATTCGGGTGAATATCGCGGGCTACGAACTCGGGTATGTTCGCGATGGCCGCGATCAAGAACGCATGCGCGTTGTTGTCGGCAAGCCGTATCATCAAACGCCCATATTCAGCGATGAAATCGAGTATCTCGAATTCAACCCTTATTGGAACGTACCGCACTCGATTGCCGTCAACGAGGAATTGCCCAAACTCCAGGCCAATCCAGCAGCCCGCGCCGCACGCGACTTCGAAGCCGTCATCGACGGCCGCGGCGTGAGCCTCACTTCGATCGATTGGTCGCGAATGTCGCGGTCGAACTTTCCGGTTCGCCTTCGCCAGAAGCCCGGCCCCCATAACGCTCTTGGCCGGGTAAAGTTCATGTTTCCAAATCGCTTCAACGTATATCTCCACGATACGCCGTCCCGAAGCCTGTTCACCCGCTCCCAACGCGCGTTCAGCCATGGCTGCATCCGCCTGGCGCGACCGATCGATCTGGCTGAACAGCTGCTTGCGAACACGCCGGGATGGAGTCGCGAGCGGATCGATCGTGTACTTGAAAGTGGCGAGCGAACAGTCGTACGCCTGACCGCCAACTTGCCCGTCCATTTGACCTACGCCACGGTCTGGGTCGACGGCGATGGTGAGGTGCAGTTTCGCCCGGACATCTATCAACGCGACACCAGATTGGACCAGGCACTGAGCGGCCGATATGCGCGCCTGTGATCAATGAGCCGGATCACCGCGCACGGCTCGGCCCGTCTGCACCGCCAAGTCCTGTCCGTTTTGACCATTCCCGACAAGAAGGCTTGCAAGTGGACAAAATGAGCGTCTCTCTCAATCTCGGCCCCACTCCATTATCGATTTTATTCGCGCGATAGGGGGGGACACGTTGCCTTCTTGGCAAAAGCAGGCGCAAGCTGAGTTCCTGTCCGGAAAGCTCGGCAACGACACGGCGGATAGCGACAATCTTAGCGACGCTCGCGTCACGCAGCTCAATGCGGACAAAGCCGAACTACATCATTCGATAAGCTGTCCTTTGTCCAGTGTCAGTCCAGTTTGACCGTGCGCGCAGGGTCGGGCGTACCTGCGGCGAAGTCGCTTGCATTTGCGAGCGTCGTCAGGGCGATGTCGTGCAGCGCCTCCTGCGTCAGCAGGATATCGCCAAGCGTGCCGCCACCCGTGTTGATGGTTTCAGTCGAGTTCCTGCACGCCGCCGCCGGATACCGTAAGGACCTGGCCGCTCACCCAGGCCGCCGCGGGGCTAGACACAAGAGCTTCTTCAATCTGCTGAAGCGTGAACGGATCAGGCGCAGAACCTACCGGACCCGCGATGAAGCCAGACAGGACGTGTTCGACTGCATCGAGATGTTCTACAATCCAACGCGCAAGCACGTCAGGAACGGAATGCTGTCGCCCGTCACATTCGAACGGCAGCACAAACGGGCCAAACGAGGGTGTCCAGAAAAGGCGGGGCTGTTCAATAAGGCATCTACCACATCGGCCATGGTCGGTGTCTCGCAAACCATTTTGTCAAAGTTGCCGCTGATTTCGACTGCCAAAAAAACGTTGCCATTGTAGTCGGTCAGGTGAACCATGATAAGCCCGATCGACTGACCAAGCGCCGCAAATATGTCAGGGAAGCCCCATATGATCAAAATCGTCCTCGTGCTCATCTCAATGGTAGCGCTTGTGATCGGCGGTTGTGATCAATCAACGCCGAACTCGACGTCTGGAGCGGCGCCCCCGCCTCCAAGCGTCGTGACTCATGCGGTGCAAAAACAGGATGTGTCTGCCTCGATCGATTTCATTGGCCGTAGTGAAGCCTCCCAGCGGGTCGAGGTGCGCGCACGCGTCAGCGGCGTCCTGATGGAGCGTCCGTTCAAGGAGGGGGAGCCAGTTGCTGCCGGCGACCTGCTGTTTCGGATTGATCCGGCGGAATTTGAAGCAAAAGTCGCATCCGCCGAAGCGGACGTCGCGCGTGCCGATGCCGAGGTGGTGCAGGCCGCCAATAGCCTGGAGCGCTTCACGGAACTTCTAAGCCGCGATGTCGCCAGCAAGGCGAAGTTTGATGAGGCCAAAGCGAAGGACGGGTCGGCCAAGGCCCAACGTGCAGCCGCCAAGGCAGCGCTCAAAACCGCGCAACTCAACCTCGGCTACACGAAAATCACCTCGCCGATGGCAGGCCGGATTGGGCGTGCGAAGGCTGATGTCGGCAACCTTATCGGCGCGGACACAGGCGTGCTGGCCACAGTTGTGAAGCTCGACCCAATCAACGTCGTATTCGCGGTTGGCGAGCGCGCATATCTCGATCACATGGGCCGGGTGAAGGCTGGGACAAACGAAAAAAGAGTGCCGCGCATCCGCTTGGCAAACGACACGCTTTACCCGCACCCAGGCACCTTTGACCTGATCGACAACGAGGTGGACCCATCGACGGGCACGATCAGCATTCGCCTGCGCTTTCCCAATCCCGATCGCATACTTGTACCTGGACAATTCGTGAAGGTGGTCCTGACCAGTGAAGTGCCGGTTCCCCAGGTGGTCGTCCCACAAGTGGCCATTCAGGAAAACCAAACCGGGCCTTTTGTGTTGGTTGTCGGTGCCAAGAACCAGGTCGCGGCACGCCCGATCGCAACCGGCGCGCGGGTTGGCAATGACATCGTTGTGACGGAGGGGCTGGAGCCTGGCGAGACAATTATTGTCGAAGGCATCCAGAAAGCCCGACCCGGCGGCACCGTGACGCCAGTCAGCGCAGAGCCAAAACAAGCCACGACATCGAAAACCGAATAGCGGAGTGGTGGCATGCTGAGTTCGTTTTTCATCGACCGGCCGAAGTTTGCGTTTGTGATCGCAATCGTCACGACCCTTGCCGGACTTCTTGCCATCACGGCATTGCCCGTTGCCGAGTTTCCAGAGCTGACACCGCCACAGGTGCAGGTCACCGCAAAATACCCCGGCGCGAACGCTGAAGTCGTTGAGCAGACAGTCGCAGCCGTCATCGAAGCGGAGGTCAACGGCGTCGAGGGCATGTCCTACATGTCCTCGAAAAGCTCCAATGACGGCAGCTACACGCTGACGGTCACGTTCGAGGTTGGCACCGATGGGGATGCTGCACAGGTCAACGTGCAAAACCGCGTGGCGCAGGCGACGCCCAAGCTGCCTGAAGATGTGAAGCGCCAAGGCGTTTCCACGAAAAAGCAGTCGACCAGCATACTTCTGGTTGCCTCGATTTTTTCGCCGAATGAAACCTATGACACGCTTTTCCTGAGCAACTACACCGCGATCAACATCCGCGATAGCCTCGCCCGCGTGCCTGGAGTGGCAAACGTCGATATCCTGGGTGGGCGAGACTATGGCATGCGCATTTGGCTGCAGCCGGACCGCATGACGAGCCTGGGGCTGACGGCAAGTGATATCATCGCCGCCGTGCGCGAGCAGAACATACAGGTCTCGCCAGGCAGCCTCGGGGCACAGCCGGCACCCGCCGCACAGCAGTTTCAATATACCCTGCGCGCGCCTGGCCGGCTGGAAGACGTCGCAGAGTTCGAAAACATTATTCTCAGCGCCAACACCGATGGCTCTGTTGTCCGCTTGAGCGATGTCGCCCGCGTGGAATTGGGCGCTGAAACGTACGGGTGGTTTGGACAGCTCAATGGAAAGCCGGCCGCATTGGTCGCGGTCTATCAATTGCCCGATGCGAATGCGCTGAGCGTCGCCACCGCAATCAAGGCCGAGCTGGATCAACTCAGCCGAACGTTCCCCGATGACCTTGAAGCCCAGGTCACATATGACACCACCGTCTACGTCGAAACCTCGATGCGCGAAGTGCTCATCACGCTGGCCCAGGCGCTCATACTCGTCGTCCTTGTCGTCTACATCTTTTTGCAGGATTGGCGCTCAACGCTTGTTCCCGCCATCGCCATCCCCGTGTCCTTGATCGGAACCTTCGCCGCATTGCTTGCGATGGGCTACACCATCAACACGGTTTCACTGTTCGGATTGATCCTGGCAATCGGCGTCGTGGTCGATGATGCCATTGTGGTTGTCGAGAATGTTCGACGGCATATGGATGACGGAATGTCGCCGCGCGATGCCACCCGGAAAGCGATGGAAGAAGTGACGACCCCCGTCGTTGCCACCACCCTCGTCCTGCTTGCCGTCTTTGTGCCCGTGGCCTTCACGCCTGGCTTGACCGGCCGATTGTTTCAGCAGTTTGCAGCTACGATTTCCGTCGCTGTTGTCATCTCTTCGATCAACGCCTTGACGCTGAGCCCGGCCCTTTGCGCCTCGTTTCTCAAGCCCACGCAAGCCGCACGCGGCCCATTGGCCTGGTTCGAAGCAGGTATCTCGAAAACCCGCGATGCCTACACCAGCGTCGTCCGGCGACTGATCCGCTTGGTCAGCATATGTGTTTTTGGAATGATTGCAGTGGCGGCCATCACGGGTTGGCTCTTCGCCAACACACCGACAGGGTTTGTCCCTCAGGAAGACCGCGGCGCATTCTTCATCGCAGTGAGCTTGCCTGATGGCGCGGCGCTTGGACGAACCCAGGCGGTGCTTGCCGAGGTTGAAAACATTGTTTCCAGTACGCCCGGTGTGGCCAACATCGTTTCCGTCGGCGGCTTTTCGATCCTGCAAGGTGCGGTCTTTCCCAACACGGCTTTTGTCATCGCCGTGCTGGACCCTTGGGATCAGCGCACCACTCGGGAGTTGTCATTGCGCGGCATTATCGGCCAGATCGCTCCAAAAATCAGCGCAATTCCGACAGCAACAATCTTTCCCTTCAACCCGCCTCCAATACCAGGGCTGGGGGCAACCGGCGGGTTTGAGTTCATCCTGCAGGATACAGAGGCGCGTTCGCCGCAGGAGCTTCAGGCGGCACTCGGCGGAATGGTCTTTGCCGCCAACGGCCGAGACGAGATGAGCCGGGTCTTTAGTTCGTACCGCGCGAACGCGCCGCAATTCGAGATTTCCCTCAACCGTGATCTCGCCAAGACCAAGGGCGTGGCGATCTCATCTATCTTCGACGCCCTGAGTTCCAATTTCGGCTCATACTATGTGAACGACTTCAACAAATTTGGCCGAGTCTACCGGGTTTACGTCCAGGCCGAGGCCGAGCGCCGGGCTGCTCCGGAAGACATCGCCAAACTCTATGTGCGAAGTGCCGCCGGAGACATGGTCCCACTCAGGGTCTTCGTCACCGTCAAGCCCGTTCTCGGGCCGGAAACGATCGAACGCTACAACATGTTCCGTTCGGCAACGATAAATGGGGACGCCGGCCCCGGCTTCAGCTCCGGTCAGGCAATCCAAGCCATGAGTGAGGTCGCCGAAAGCGCTCTTCCAGCCGGATACCGCTACGAGTGGACGGGCATGTCACTTGAAGAAATCAAGTCCGCCGAGGCTGGTGGGTTTGTGTTCCTCTTGTCGATTCTGTTCGCTTACCTGTTCCTGGTGGCCCAGTACGAGAGCTGGACAATCCCCTTGCCCGTGATGCTGTCGGTTGTTTTTGCCTTGTTTGGGGCCCTGGCTGCGTTGAGCTTATCCGGAATTCCGTTGAATGTTTACGCGCAGGTCGGGCTTGTGCTTTTGATCGGTCTGGCTGCGAAGAACGCGATCCTAATTGTCGAATTCTCAAAAGACCTGCGCGAACGGGGCGCGGGCATACTTGAAGCGGCGGAGCAGGCTGCATCGCTCCGGTTTCGCGCTGTCTTGATGACGGCCCTGTCCTTCATCCTGGGCGTCTTGCCATTGGTATTGGCATCGGGCGCCGGTGCGGGCAGCCGCGTCTCGGTCGGCATGACGGTCTTCGGCGGCATGGCAGCGGCCACCGTCATTGGCGTGTTGATGATCCCGGTGCTTTATGTGGTGTTCCAAAACCTGCGCGAACTGGCGGGTTCTAAAGGGGGACGCGCGAAAACCGGAGCGGACGACAAAACGCCTGCCGCGGCCGAGTGACGCAAAAGACCATCCGGTAGTAAGGACGAGTAAGCAGCATGCTCATTCAGATGTCCCTGGGCAGTGCGCTCATAGTTCTGACGGTGATGATTCACGGTTTCTTCATGGCAACAGGCGTCGCGTTGTTGCGCTCGCACTTTAGGCACGTGAGGCAGGCACGGCCGCATTTTCAAGCCTCGTTGATCGTCGCGGCATTTGTCGTTTGGATGTTCCTGGCGTCAATCATCGAGATCTGGGTCTGGGCCGCGTGCTACCGCATGCTCGACATCTTCGAAACGCTCGAGGAGGCCCTCTACTTCTCCACGGTCACCATGACCACACTTGGCTATGGCGATATCGTCTTGCCGCCCTCCTGGCGGCTGCTGGGATCGTTCGAAGCCGCCAACGGCTTATTCTTATTTGGCTGGTCGACCGCTCTTGTCTTCGCCGTCATCCAATCTGTCTACAAGGACCAGGATGAGACGCGACCG
Organism: uncultured Alphaproteobacteria bacterium; assembly: GCA_963696075.1. Classification (GTDB taxonomy): domain Bacteria; phylum Pseudomonadota; class Alphaproteobacteria; order Rhizobiales; family Hyphomicrobiaceae; genus CAJQQK01. Next base: position 414,270 of record CAVOJD010000029.1, read on the forward strand.
TCACAGCCCACCAGTTCGCCATAAACCCCAACCACGTGTGGCAGGTCTTGGATTTTGCCCTTGGCTCTCGGTTTCACCCGACCGCGCTTGCGACCGTCGCCATACAGGAAGTCCGTTCCTGTGCAGGTTTCTCGGACGCGAACAAGCGAACCACCATCCCGGCTGGCACCTTCCCGCGTCCGAGAAACCTGCACATGTGCGCACGAACGCAGGCCAACGGTATAATAAGGTTAATAGTGTCGACCATCGGCTTTGTGCCTATGTATGACGGCTAACGTATCAGCGGCGGCGCTTCGCCTTACGGCCTAAAGATTGGTTTTTTGTAAGATAACCGGTTTAAGGCCAAATGTTCGGTTGCAGCGACGATAGGCCAGCTGAATAGATGCTCGTTAACAGCTTTTTCGCTGTTTTCCGCGATCCTCCCGATAAGGGAGATTGTAGCTTGTATCGCGACCCACGAAGACCCCTGACCGGCATCGATGCGACCTGTTGTGGCGAGTCGCTCCTTGACAAACTTGACAGCGTAGCGCGCAAGATGCGCGTCCACCCTGATTTGCTTCGTGCCAGTCCAGCCCTCGAACTCAGGCGCGGCGTGCAAGATTTCGTCACGCTTCTGACTGCCCTGGATGTTCAAGCGCTTTTGCGACACCAAGGGCCTCTATCGCGACTGACCGGCAAAGACATCGAAGCGCGGTATGTTTTCAATGATCAGATCCGAACGGTTCAGGACAAGGCCGCGCAGCTGCGACGCGCTTCCAAGAGTTGTGGAATTTATGCCAAGGCGCTGATCAGTGAGAAACATCGCCTCGAGGAAGCTCAGTCCGAACTCGAGATCCTGATAGAGCAGGGTAGATCTGCCTTAGACGTTCAGGAGAATTTGAGCGCGTTCACTCGAACGAGGATCGAGCGTCGGCTGGTGAATTTGACGGCAATGCAGGTATCCAATGTCACGACTATCCGCCAGCTTGAAACCAGCGTGAAGCTGGTAACCACGCTGCTTGATCGGTTCGCAGACGTGGAAGCCGTCGTTCTTCCGCTCTGGGAACGGCACGCCTTGGCCATAGCCAATTCAAACCGTCGCGTGCGTGAAACAGATCAAATTGTACAGAACTTCAATAGCACAAGTTCAAAGTTAGTCAGCGGCCTTCAAGCAGGGATTTGACCAGCCATGTCGTCGAACACGATCGTTCGCTCCAAGCGTTCAGGGGACAAACAGCGAGACTTCGATGCCGCGTCTTTGGCGGACACAATCGATCTCAAGTCGTTGTCGAGCATTTCGAAATTCGGCCAGAACTTTGGGCGGCAGATATCCGTCTATACTGATCAGCTGCTGGACAACGCAAACGTCCGCGACCTTGATCAGGCAGGCAAAAAGCTCGAAGAAATCGTCCAGCGTGCCAAACAGTTCGACATGAGGCATTTCGATTCCGAAGACCGCAAATTACCTCCAATTGCAAAAGTTCTCCGCGGTCTATTCGCATCGAAAGAGCGTACAATCGCGCGGTTTGATACTATAAAAGGTCAGGTCGATACGCTGGTGTCGGCCGTTGAGTCGACGGCCACCATGCTGGAGCGCCGTAATGCTGCGTATGAAAATATGTATAATGGAGTGAGCGCGGAATATGACAATCTAAGGATTCATATCGATGCTATTGATCAAGCCATCGCAAAGGCGGACGAGCTGATTTGCAACCGAACTTCGCACGATGACGATGTCGCCGCATTGGAATCGATTGAAACGATCAAGAGCGCTCGCGTTGCATTAAAAAAGCGGAAAGATGATCTAGCAGCACTTAGGCACAGCGCCATGCAAATGCTGCCCATGGTGCGCATTATACAAACCAACAACTTGTCCCTGATCGATAAGTTTGACACCATTCAGACCCTGACCCTTCCTGCATGGAAGCGAATGTTTCTGATGTGGCTGGCGCTGTCAGAGCAGAAGGATACGGTTGAATTGGCGAAGTCGATCGATGCCGCGACATCGACGTTTATGAAGGCCAATGCAGATCTGCTCCATCACAATTCGGTCGAAACGGCCAAAGCGGGACAAAGTCTTGTTATCGACATTGAAACCTTAAAGCACGTCCACAACCAGATCGTCAGAACGATCGAAGATGTGAAACAGATTCATGATGAGGGTGCCGTCGAAAGAGCCGACGCCATGCAGCAGCTTGAGCACTTGCGTAAATGCATGCTCAGCGGCGAGAAGGTCGGTGACGCGAAGCAGTCGCCGGCCAAGGGCGGAGAACAAATCTATTAAGGCGGCACCCGACTTTTCGCAATGCCCCTCAAACCAGCGTGAAGGTTCTCCGCATGGCGGCCGCGACTGACAGAAGAACCTTCGGAAATCGCAGTGAGCGTCCCGGTCAAGGTGGGGAACTGCCGGATGCGGACCTTCCAAGCGACGTCCGTCATCTCGCCGATACGAGGGCTCGTGTGCTCTTGGCAGGTGAGTTCTGCGTGTGGCTGGCGCTTCTAATTGTCATCGCGGCTTCGGGCAACTGGCTATATCAAATGCCGTCGACGCTTGGTTTTGGTGGCGTCGTTGACGTGCCAAAATCACTCGGTGGGGCATTTCGTGGTGCGCATGGCTTGGTCAGCGCATACACTTTCGGAGATTTTGCGCGACCGCCAGCCGTATATGGTTTGCGGATCGGCATCATTGCCATGTTTCTTGTTGGACTAGGTGCTGCGTTTCGTCAGCGGCATGTTTTGGCAATTGGATGCGGAATTGTGCTCGGCGTCACAAGTTTCGCTCTCCACGATCTATGGGCTACCCAGCTTTTGGCCGCGGGGGTTGTCCTGGCCGCCGCCTATGCCGTCATCTGGAATCGGAACTATTATTACGGCATCGCGGCACTTGTTGTTGTTCTCGCGTTGCCCTCCACGGCACAACTAAAAGCGACACAAATTGAATCAAAACAGGAATGGCTGGCGCAGTCCGTCAAGCGTTCTAAGGCGCCAATGGTTCGGTTTTTGGGGCCTAAATTTTTGAAACGCAAGCGCTATTTTGGCGATCCACAAGCAGCTGATTACCTAAAACTGCAACTCTCATACCTTTCACGCGACACAATATCGATCAGGACTCAGCTGGCACGCCTGCGCCTTTCCGGCGAAAATAGAACGTTCTCCGCACACTCGCAGGACCGCATTGAGCACATCAAAAATATTGTCGCGAATGATTTTAGGAGTTTAATGCCGAAGGTGGAAGCCTGGACGTTTCTGGGCTTGACGGGCTTGGTGATCCTTCTCTTGCTCACCGGATTTGGATTGCAGCTCTACGCAAGCCGCCTGAACCGTCACCTGACGACCGTTGGAAAACTTCTTGCGAAATGGAAGGAGTCCACAACAGGGCCGCTTGATGGTATGGATGGTATCGATGGTTCGACGTTTAATGGACTCGCTGCGCGCTCTCGACGCCTGGCGTTCATATCCATACTGGCCTACATCGCCGGTCTATCATTCATCATTCTCTGCGGCAAAGCGCCATATTACCTTTTTGTCGACGACAAGGGCTTCGACGGGATCGTAACGTCGATCGGGGTGCTGAGGCATCTACAGGGCATTTGGATTGGTAATGAAGCGGCGAGCAGGATCGTGATCGGGCTCAACCTGATCGCCGCGGTCATGCCATTTGTCATGTTGGTGGGGTTAATGGTTCGCAAGCCACGCCTGATCCTCTTGCCTCTCTTGATATTCACAGTCGTTGCCGTCAGCAATCGTACCAACAAGACGTTCGAGGGGCTGCAAGCGTCGTTGTCGAACAGTCGGATGACGGTGACTGCATTGCAGGGGCTGAGCAAGGCAGTTGACGCGAAGCGCAACAAGCGCGAGACGGGCGAGCCGCGACCTGGCATCACGCAGGCGGTCACCCGGAAGAAAGATATTGGCCTCGTTGAGGTGGATTATGCCTTGATGCAGATGGCTTACCTCCTTGGTGAGGTCGAACTGGCCGAGAAACATTACAAGTATTACGCTAAGGGGGGGACCAAATCGGTCAACCAGTCAGATTACCGGGTGTCGTTAATATACAACTGGTTGCGTGATAATGACCGCAACGCCAAACCAGTATTATCGGAAGTGGCTGAACGAAAATTGGTGTTCACGCGAATACGCTATGCCGCATTTGCCGTCGCCGCACTTGTGTCGCTTCTCGTTTCGGCGTTCGCCCTCGCGCTGGGCTGGAAGATGAAAGCCCGTCTTGGTCGGATAAAGGAAATGTCTCGCCGCACGAATGAGGCTGCAGCCTCGCGGCATGCTCATGAACGCCGACAGCTCATTATTAGAGGCGCACTATCATCGAAAGCGAAATCGGGTCTGGCAGATGCTTAATGCATCGACCGCAGCCTTGCTGCTGTTGCCATACGTCTGCTTTTTTTATCAAGATCGAGCCGGCCTTGATCCGTGCGATGTGTCTGCCATCAACGCTTGTGAGAGTCAGTCGGTGGCGTCAACCCGCGGTACAGCTTCAGAGAATTGCGATGCCCGACAGCTGTGAGCCCGGAGACGTTCAGTCGTCAGGTGTACATTCGCTCTGGAGCGGCGCGGTCGACATGTCTGCTGATCGAAGTTTTTTCGGCGGCAGTATGCGCAGTCGCAAAATCGATTGAAAACCGACAAGAAAACTCGGCTTCCTCTGCAAATCGGCGGTCAACTCAAAGCTGCACCCCATCTGCTTGACTTCCCATAAGATACATTATCACACCATTCGGAGCTCACGGCGGAAGGGCCCGCTCACCCGCATCACAGCCGCCGCCCCGACCGGTTGGCGATGAAGGTCGGGCGCAGATGCGTGTAGCGCTGCAGCATCTTCCAGTCCTTGTGACCGGAGACCATCGCGACGTTGTGGATGTCCCAGTCGGCCTCGAATAGCCGGCTGATGGCTTCGTGGCGTAGGTCGTGAAAATGCAGGTCCTCGATTGAGAGATCACGGCAAATCCGGCGGAACGCCGCGCCGACCGAGCGGCCGTCGTACGGAAAAATGAACCCCTGCGTCCTGCCGGTGCGCTCGCCCTGCTCCTTGACGATGGCGATAGGGTCGAAGCCACTGTCAGCAACGAGCGGGATCACCTGGTCGTTGCTCGCCTTTTGTCTCGGATGCTTGCGCTGCCGCACCTTGAGCGTCCGCTTGTCCGGGTTGAAGTCCTCCCATAGCACGCGGCTGATCTCGTCCTGCCTGAGCGCCGTCGCCACCGCGAACTTGATGATCCGAGCCAAAGGAATGATCTGGCGTGGATTTGTTTCGGCCGTCCGGATGATGAGGTCCAGCTCTTCGGTTGTTGGCCTGCGGTCGCGCTCGGCTGACTTCGCGATGAGGCCCAGCCGATTGAGCGCGATGCGCCCGAGCCTGATCTGCTCGGTCGGGACGGCGATGCCGTGCACGGCGGCGGCATGCTCCATCACCGTGCCCATGAAGCTGATGTCGATCGAGATCGTGACGGGCCCCGCGCCCTGTTTCGCGCGACGCTTGGCGAAGTTGACCAGGAATTCGCGGTCGATGTTAGAAAGCCGCGTACCGCCGATCGTGTCCTTCAGCCGGAACAGGGTGTGCTCCTTGCTCCTGCCGATGCCGCGGCCGAGTTCCTTCAGATCTTCCAGATGAAGATCGATGAGATCGCCCAACGTCTCCCGGCTGGTGATCGGCTTCGTCGTTGGCTTCTCGCCGCGGCCGATCCGGCTTTCCTGCTCGGCGGCCCAGGCCTCGGCTTCGGCCTTGAGACGGAATGTGTTTGATAGTCTGTGACCCTGCTTGCGAACCATCGCCCGCCACTTGCCAGAGGGCAACTTGTTGAAGGACGCCATGACCGGACTCCACTGCACACGTTCTGCTTTAGTTCCAGTGCACACGTGCACACGGCGCTTCAGCGTGTGCAATTCGTGTGCAATGTTCCGGCGTCGTTCTGGGTATTTTTGTGCACACGAGTGCACACGTGCGTGCACATGTTCTTCCTTTACCCTCAGACACTACGAAAAAAATCATGCAAAATCAAATGCATAAGTTCTGCTGTTGCCCCCATGATGGATTGGACGGACCGGCATTGCCGGTTCTTCCATCGCGCCCTCTCGCGCCATGCGCGGCTTTATACCGAGATGGTCACTGCCGAGGCTGTCATCCACGGCGATCGCGAGCGCCTGCTGGGCTTTGATGCCGCCGAGCATCCCGTGGCGCTGCAACTTGGCGGCGCCGAGCCGGAACGCTTGGCCGAGGCGGCTCGCATCGGCGCGGGATTCGGCTATGACGAGATCAACCTGAATGTCGGCTGTCCGTCGGACCGGGTTCAGGATGGTCGCTTCGGCGCCTGCCTGATGGCGGAACCGGATCGCGTGGCGCGTTGCGTGGCGGCGATGCAGCGCGCCGTCGATGTGCCCGTCACTGTCAAATGCCGCATCGGCATCGACGACCAGGACAGCGAACGCGACCTTGCCCATTTCATCGACGCCGTCGCGGCTGGCGGATGCCGCACCTTCATCGTCCATGCGCGCAAGGCCTGGCTCCAGGGCCTGAGCCCCAAGGAAAACCGGGAAATTCCGCCGCTCGACTATGATCGCGTCTATCGCTTGAAAGCCGCCCGGCCGGAACTCGCGATCATCATCAATGGCGGCATTGCAGCGTTGGATGACGCAGTGGAGCATCTGCAACACGTCGACGGCGTGATGCTCGGGCGGGCTGCGTACCAGCGTCCCTATCTCCTCAGCGATGTTGACCGTCGCCTCTTTGATGAGCCTGATGAGCCCGTGACCCGCGCCGATGTCGCCGAGGTGATGGCCGAATACGCCGATCGCCACGTCGCCAGTGGTGGACGCCTCATGAGCGTGGCCCGCCACCTCATCAACCTCTATCACGGCCGTCCGCGCGGGCGCCTGTTCCGCCGCTACCTCTCGGAGAACGCAACCGCGCCCGGCGCAGCAGGTGACGTCATCCGAGCGGCAACGACGTTGGCTGAAACGGGTGGCGCCGCCTCCGCCGCCCAGGTATCGTCCCGCGTCCCTGATTCCGCCCTGGCCGGGTCGGATCGTGGCGACGCGCACGAGACATGAAGATCACGGGATGGCGGCCCAAGGCCGGCGCCGGGTTCGATCTTCAAAGGGGACCGACACAACGATGACAGCCGAATTGCCCTGGGGTGAGATTGCCGCCATCCTGGGCGTACTCTTTGCGACTGGCCTCCTTGTCGGTTTCCTGTCGGGGCTGCTCGGCATCGGCGGCGGCGGTCTCCTCGTCCCCGTCCTCTTCGAAATCTATCGGCTGTTCGAAGTGCCCGATGAATCGCGCATGCACCTCGCGATCGGCACATCCCTGGCCGTTATGATCCCAACGTCGTTGCGCTCCTTCATGGCGCATCGCGCCCGCGGTGGCGTCGACATGAGCCTCGTCACCCGACTGGGGCTCCCCATCCTCCTGGGCGTGATTGCCGGCAGCATTATCGCCAAGTGGGCATCGGCTGAATTCCTGAAATGGATCTGGGTCATCTTCGGCTCGCTGATGGCGGCGAAGCTGCTCTTCGGGCGCGAGAGTTGGCGTCTTGGAACCGAGATCCCGAAAAGCCGCATCGTCGAACTCTACGCCATGTTGGTTGGCACCATCTCGACCATCATGAGCATCGGCGGCGGAGCCTACATCACAGCTCTTCTCACCCTCTACGGCCGTCCGATCCAGAAAGCTGTCGGCACCTCGGCTGGCTTCGGCCCCGTCATTGCCATTCCGGGAATGCTCGGCTTCATCTGGGCGGGCTGGAACGTGCCAGGCCTGCCTGTTGGCTCGATCGGCTATGTCAACTTGTTGGGCTTTGCAGCGCTCGTGCCCGCAAGCGTCATGATGGCGCCCGTCGGCGCCCGCCTCGCTCACGGCATTTCCCGCCGCACGCTCGAGATCATCATGGGCCTCTTCATCGCCACGGTCTCGATGCGCTTCCTCGTTGCGATTCTGGCGGACGTCTGAGGCGGCTAGGGCGGCCCGCACCGGCGAAGGTTCGGCACCACCAGCACGCTGAAGAGTGCCGCCGAGATCAAGCCGAGCGCGATCAGGTCGCGGGTGCTGATTGGTTCCGGAATGAGAAGCGAACTCGAAATCACGCCGATGACCGGCACCATCATCGTCGCAATCGCCGCAATCGTCGGCGAGAACAAATGCACGATCCGGTAGAACGCCCACTGCCCGAAGACCATCGGCAGCAAGAACACGTAGGCGATCGCGATCCACGTCGATGCCTTGAAACGGGTCACGTCGGGAAACGGCTCGAGTGCATAAGCGCCCGCCGTGATCACCACCGCGCCAATGACCAGCAGCCACCCCGTTGTGACGGCGACCGGCATCGACCAGTCCGCGCGCTTGAACAGAACTGTGCCGAGACCCCAGCTGATCGCAGCCATCATCATGAACAGCGCGCCGACCGGGGCCCGTTCGACAGCGATGATATCCGGGCCGATCAACTGTGCCAGTCCGGCCGTGCCGAACGCGAGCCCCATCAGCGTCGCCCAGTTGAGCCGCTCGCCGATCAGCATGGCGCTGAACAATGCGGCCCACAGCGGCATCGTGTAGGCAATGATTGAAGCCCGGCCGGCCGGCATGTTGATGAGCCCGTAGGCGGTAAACAGATGCCAGCCGATGATCGCGAATATGGCGCAGACGATCAGCTTGGGGACTTCATAGGCCCGCGGCAAAAGGCGGGCGCCCGAAAGCGCGGAGATCAGCAAGAGCCCGACCGCACCCGCGCTGACGCAGCCTGCCCGGAACCACCACACAGGTGCTTCCGCCAGCGCCATCTTCATGAACGGCCAATTGCAGCCCCAAACGAGTGTCAGCCCGGCAATCAAGCCAAACCCGCTGAGCCCGGCACCTGTCCCGCCAGCCGGCGGCTCACCGGCCCCCGTCTCGATCCGAGCAGGCGCAGGTTCTCGCGAAGATGAAGTCATTTTGAACCGCCCCGCCGGCCGGGGCAACGTCACCCGGCTCAGATCTTCTGATTGTATTCACCAACTTCGGGCTGCTTGGCCAGAACGCCGTCGATTTCGGCGAAGATCGCCCGCATGTTTGCCTCAGCCGTCGGGCTTCCGGGGCAGTGACAGCTTCAGCCTGAGCGTTTCGCGAATAACTTCTTGAAGAGCTGATGCGTCCGGTTCTGGCGCGCCCTCCGGGAGCGCGGGAAGGTACGCGTCCAGCGCGAGGTAGTCGCCCTTCGCCGGCGGCATGGCACGTGCGATGTACCAGCTCGCCAGCTCGCAGCCGTGTTCACCCACTGTGTCAGAAAGTGTGGTCTCGATCCGAGCGAGAAAGGTATTGGAGAGCTGCTCTCCCGGATCGAGAATGAATGACACCAGGAAACGCGGTCGTTCGCTGCCGTGGGCTCTTGCAAGCCTATCAGCGTGGCTGCAACTGAGCGCAACGTGGGCGCAATCGGTACAGATGGCCACGCCAGGGCCAGCGACAATGTCTCGGTCAACTGTACGGGTGCGTCCGCAGAAACTGCAGGCGACAGCATCATCGCCACGACCTGTCAACAGCCGCAACGCTCCACCAAGGCGTGCGCGCCAGCCAAGTTCCGGTGCAGCCACGCGTTAGATCTTCTGATTGTATTCGCCGACTTCCGCCTGCTGGCTGAGCAGGCCGTCGATGTCGGCGAAGATCGCGCGCATGTTCGCCTCGGCAGTCGGGCTTTCCACGACGACGACGAGTTCGGGCTTGTTGGAAGAAGCACGGACGAGGCCCCAGGTGCCATCGTCCAGAACGATCCGGATACCGTTCACGGTAATGACTTCCCTGATCCGCTGCCCGGCAATTTCGCCACCGTTCTCATAAAGCGCCGAATAGTGCTTCACCACCCGTTCCACGACATCATATTTGATCTCATCGGCACAGTGCGGCGACATCGTCGGCGACTGCCACGTCTGCGGCAGCGCACGCACCAGATCGGCCATTGTCTTGTCCGGTGCGCGGTCGAGCATGTCACACACCGCAAGCGCCGCGATCAGGCCATCGTCATAACCCCGCCCGAGCGGTGGCTGGAAGAAGAAGTGTCCGGATTTCTCGAACCCGACCAGCGCGCCGATCTGGTGGGTGTGACGCTTCATGTAGGAATGGCCGGTTTTCCAGTAGACGGTCTCGGCGCCGTTCTCCTTGAGGACGGGATCGGTCATGAACAGGCCCGTCGATTTCACGTCGGCAACGAACTTCGCGTTCGCATGCCGCGCCGAAATATCGCGCGCCAGCAGCACGCCCACCTTGTCGGCGAAGATCTCGTTGCCCTCGTTGTCGACAACCCCGCAGCGGTCACCGTCACCATCGAAGCCGAGCCCGACATCGGCCCCATGCGCGCGCACGGCGTCAGCCATGGCGTGCAGCATCTCCATGTCTTCCGGGTTCGGGTTATAGCGCGGGAAGGTGTAGTCGAGTTCGGCATCGAGCGGCACGACTTCGCACCCGATCGCCTCGAGCACCTTCGGTGCAAACGCCCCTGCGGTCCCGTTACCGCAAGCCGCGACGACCTTGATCCGGCGCTTGAGCTTCGGCCGGTCACTCAGCGCTGCAACATAGCGCTCCGCCATGTCGCTGACGTACGTGTAGGAACCCGCCCCCGACGTCTTGAAAGCGCCGGCAAGAACGATGTCCTTGAGCGCTGACATCTCATCGGGGCCAAAAGTCAGCGGACGGTCGAGGCCCATCTTGATGCCCGTCCAGCCATTGTCGTTGTGGCTCGCCGTCACCATCGCGACGCCTTCGACGTCGAGCGCGAACTGGGCGTAATAAGCCATCGGCGAGAGCGCGAGGCCGATGTCGTGAACTTCCATGCCCCCGGCCAGTAGCCCGTTGATCAGCGCCTGCTTCACCGATGCCGAATAGGACCGGTAATCGTGGCCAACAACGATGCGCTTTGCCACGCCGCGCTGCTCGAAGAGTGTCGCAATGCCCAGACCAATGCATTGCAGTCCCATGAGGTTGATCTCCTCAGGGAAAAGCCAACGCGCGTCATATTCGCGAAATCCCGTCGGCTTGACGAGCGGCACGCGTTCGAATTCAGCCGTGTTGGGTTTCAGATCGGCACGCGGCGTAGGCAACATTGGTCTCTCCGTGAATGGTAGTCGGGCCCGTAGTCGTTGAAATAGAGGCCCCGCAGGTCGGATCGGCGCCAAGCATCAGGACCATGACGCCGGCGCTCTATATCATGTGTTGTGGTCGGCGTATTGATCCATCGCCCGCTCTGATTAAATCGGCCGCACACGGTGCGCTTGCTGGTTCTGAGCCGCACAATTCGGGCAAGCCGATGACCGGTCAAGGCGGGCCGGTAACGCTTAGAGTACTCAGTGTTTAGTTTTCGAGGATCATGCGGCCGTTGCGCATCTCTGCGCGTTCGAGCTTCGAAAGAAAGCTCATGCCGAGAAGTGTCACATGCAACGATCCGGGCTGATGGATCGAGGCCCGCACGTTGCGCACTTCGATGCCATCGATAGAGATTCGGTCGATGTCGACGATGGCGATCCGCGCATAGCCATTGGCGGTGCGCGATTTATACTTGAAGTCTTTTTCCGAGACGAAAACACCGATCCGCTCGGCGTCCTCATAGGTCAATGCAACGTAGGAAGCGCCGGTATCGACAAGAACGTCGACGGGATGTCCGTTGATCCGGGCGCGCGCCTTGTAGTGTCCATAGGCGCCAGCACTCAACTCCACGATATTGCCGCTGGAACGCGGCGCCTCTTGGCGGGCAGTGGGCGGTGGCGTGGCAGGACGGGCGATTTGCGGCTCATAGCCGGAGCCGGCAGGCTGCATCGGCGATATGGCCGCTTTCAGCTCATCAAAGTAGACGACGCCCGCAATCATGATTGCGCCGGCAACGAGCCATGAGGCCGCCTCGCCAAGTGCCGTGCGCGTACCGGTGGAAAGCGCCATCCTTAAAGACCCGTTACTCGTTAACGCATGGGCCGCGGTGCTCTTGTCAGGTCCGCAGCGTCAGGAATTCGCCAGAGAATTCATAAGACCGGAGTCGCGTTAAAAAATTCATACCGAGCAGGCTTTCACTGAGCACGCCGGGCTTGGCCACGAGCACATCAATGTTGTGCATTCGGATCGATCCCACCGTGATGCTGGAGATCTGTGTCGCGGCTGCATAGGCAAGTCCATTGGCCGTTTTGACGGGGATCGAATAGTTGAGCCGCTCGACATTGATCCCGGCCGAGCGCGCATCCGCCGCCTTCAGCACCACGCTCGACGCCCCGGTATCAACCAACAGCGTCATCGTGGCCCCGTTGACCTGCGCGCGCGCCACGAAATGCCCGTTCGGCTGCCGCCGGATCCGCACCGCCTGCTGGCCGGTAACTTCGTCGCTCACCGCAATCGTATAGCCCGGCGGCATGAGTTCGCCGACAATCCGCTCGTAGACGACCTTGGCCTGGTCACGAAACGAATAACCGAGCACCAGCAGCAGGATGAGGCCGACCCATACCACCATGTCCCGAACCGCTTTGGACATGCGCCCGCGATATTCGCTAATCATTGGCAGACCGATGAAGATGAGCAGCGCAATCGATGCGACGGCTGCCACGATCGTGCCGGCATCGAGCCCGCCGAGCGAACCTTGATCACCAAGCGCGATGGCCGCCACAGCGCCGGCCGCCAGAAGCAATAGTATCCCCCAGAGCATCGATCGTGCGCCTTCCTCGACAACATTTGAAAAGCTGCGCCGCTGCGTACCACAGATCGGCAGAGCCAAGGCCAAGGGAGAAATTGTGCGAAAAGCGGCCTCAACCTCTCGCAATCCCAGTGTATCTAGTGAGTAGGCGCATGAATGGCAATTTGGGCTGACGTCGCGCCAGCCCGGTAAAGCGTCAAAAGCTGTATGAGGTCGCCGAGCCGCACCGTCATCGTCGTGCGTTAGAGGCTTCCGGCAGCAGCGGAACTCGTCTTGGCGCTGAGGGGACTGAAGGCGCGCGGAGGCCGCCGCCCGATCTGCTTTGAGGGCTCTTTTTGCCGGGGTGGCACCATCTCTGGAGCTGCGCGGGCCACGGCCACCCTTGCGGGCTTGCGTGCTGGCGGCGCAGGCTTCACGGGGCGCCGGTTGGCGCCATGTGACGGTGCGGGCATGGGTGACATCTGCTGCAGGACACGGGTCGCAGGAATGCGCACGATCGCCTCGGTGCCCCGCCGCAACTCCGACTTCAGCTCGAATTTCCCGCCGTGCAGCTCGATCAATCGCGACACGATGGGCAGGCCGAGCCCGGTCCCACCTTCCGCCGATTTCTGCGCCAGAGACCCTTGCCCGAAAGCGGAGAGCACCTTCGGGATCTCCTCCTTCGGAATCCCCGGACCATTGTCACTGACTATAATCGTCTGCCCGCCGTCTGCTTCCGCCCGCGCCGTCAGTGTCACCCGTCCGCCACGGGGCGTGAACTTGATCGCATTGGTCAGCAGATTGAGGCAGATCTGGCGGATCGCCCGCTCATCGGCCCAGATCGTCTTCAAGTTCACGTCGAAGTTCTCGACGAGTTCGAGCCCCTTGTTTTCCGCCCTGAGCCGCATCAACCGGTGACAGTCGTCGAGCGTGTCGCAGATGTTCATCGTCTGCTCATGGAGCTCATACTTGCCCGCCTCGATCCGTGACAGATCGAGGATTTCGTTGATGAGATGGAGAAGATGCGAGCCGCTGGCATGGATGTTCCCGGTGTATTCCTTGTAGGTCGGGTTCTCGAGCGGCCCCATGATCTCGTTGGTCATGACTTCCGAGAAACCGAGGATCGCATTAAGTGGCGTGCGCAGCTCATGGCTCATCGTTGCCAGGAACTGCGACTTTGCAAGGTTGGCGTCTTCCGCGCGCCGGCGCGCCTGATCGGAGACGGCCTTGGCCTCTTCGAGTTCCGCGATCAGGATGTCTTTCTGGGCCCGAAACTCGAGCATCGCCTGCGCCGTCGATTGCAGGCCTTTGGCCAGGAAGACGAAATAGACATGTACACCGACCGCCATGGCAGCGAGCGCAAGATAGAAGAAGTCGCCAAGCATCACCAGCCGCGCAACGACGGCGATCGTCATTGGCACGGTGCCGACATAAAGGATCGCTGGTACGGTCGCAGCGAACGTCATCCGGATTGCGAGGACGACGATCAGGGAGGCAAACAGGAAGACATGCGATGAAAACAGCGTGCCCGGTGTCGCCAAATCGTTGCCCGCAACCCCGACCAGCGCAAAGCCCGCCCACGTAAGCCCGCCGATCGCCTCGGCAACAAACAACCGGCGGCGCCACTGTTGGGTGTCGATGTCGCGCTCCGGCACCGCCATGAAGCGCCGGCAGATGTCGAGCAGCAGGACTTTTGCGCCAACCACGACGATCAGCCAGCCAATCGCCTGCTCATAAGGTGCCCAGAACATCGAGGCGAGCGAGAAGATCAGGGCGAGCAGCAGGATCGTCCACTGGGCGGCGAGTTCATTGCGCACGAACATCGCCAGGAGATCGTAATCGAACTCCTTCTTGTCGCGCATGGAATGTTTGAGGGCGGAGCGGACATTGCGATACGTCGCGTCATCGTTGACGCGCTCCAGCGTACGCGGCTTGCGCCGGCCTGACTGGGTTTTTATCGTCCGTTCCGGGATCGCCATCGCGAAAGGCACACCTCACTCGCGGCACGCGACGAAAGCCAAATCGCCCGGCAAGACCGCAGCCAACCAGAGTGAAGTTTGGCCCAGAATTCCTAAAGTTCTATTTAACCATTGCAAGTGAACTGTCAGTTTCTGCAATGAAATGATCGGCGAAATGTGTTTTGAGCATTTTAAACAACCGAAAACACCGTTGGGTTATACTGCTGACCGTCATTACGCTGGCAGCCCTGTGGCGCGCGATCCCGGAAGCGCCCGAAGGTGAAATCGTAGGCCAAGCCTCTGTGCGTGACGGCGATTCATTGATCATCGGCCGAAAACGCATCCGCCTGATTGGGATCGATGCCCCCGAGCGCGATCAGGACTGTGGAGAAGGCGCTGCAACCTGGCCCTGTGGACACCAGGCCGGCGCGCATCTCGACCGTCTGATCGGGGCAGCCCCAGTGGCTTGCGCCTATTTCGAGCGCGACCGCTATGGCCGCTACCTGGCCGCATGCACCGCAGCCGGGCGCGATCTCGGCGATGCCATGGTCCGCGACGGGTTCGCCGTCGACCTCGACGGCCGATACTCGGGCGCGCAAGGCGAGGCGCGCAGCGCCCGGCGTGGTCTGTGGCAGGGCCCCTTCGTGCGCCCGGCGGTCTGGCGTCGCCAAAATCCCCGTGAACCGGACGGCAGCTGAGACAGCCCCAAAATGGCTGCCGTCCGCCGGGCACGCAACGACGGTGAGCTTTCCAGTCCTCGTTGCCACAGCTATTATGTTCGCCGCTCGCGCAAATCCGCGCGCGAGATCGGTATCTTTATGAAAGGGCGCACATGAAACTCTTAGATCAGCCACAGGCGCCCAATCCGCGCCGCGTCAACATCTTCCTCGCGGAAAAGGGGATAGACGTGCCGCGCGACGTGCTCAACATCCCGAAGAAGGAACACCTGAGCGATGAGGTCAAGGCGCTCAACCCGATGCAGCGCTTGCCGATCCTGGTGCTCGACGATGGCACCGCTCTGAGCGAATCCGTCGCGATCTGTCGCTATTTCGAGGAACTCCAGCCCGAGCCACCCCTGATGGGCACGACGGCCCTGGAAAAGGCCACGATCGAGATGTGGCAGCGCCACGCAGAATTCGATGTGCTCGGCCCGATTGCATCCTGTTTCCGCCACCTCCATCCCGCCATGGCCGAACTCGAGGTGCCCCAGATCCCTGCCTGGGGTGAAGCCAACCGTGAGCGCGCCATGAAGGGGCTCGCGATGCTCAACGACCGGCTCGAAAAGACCGCTTATCTCGCAGGCGAGAGTTTTTCGATTGCCGACATCACCGCACTGTGCGCCATCGATATGATGAAGCTCGCCCGCATCGAGATGCCGGCCGATTTCGCCGCCTTGAAGCGCTGGTACGGTGACGTCTCTGCGCGCCCGAGCGCCAAAGCCGGTCTTGCGTGAGCTGAGCCGGAACATGGCGGCTCGAATGCTTTTAAATCTCAAACCTCCGCAAAGAAGAGAGTTCTGATGCGACTGACCGTGATCGGTAGCGGCGATGCCTTTGGTTCGGGCGGCCGCCTCCAGACGTGTTTCCATGTCGATGCTGGCGACACCATCTTCCTCGTTGACTGCGGCGCGAGCGCGTTGATCGGCATGCACCGCGAAGGCCTCGACCCGAATGCGGTCGACACGATCTTCATTTCCCACCTCCACGGCGACCATTTCTCAGGCCTCGTCTGGTGGAAGATCCACGCCCACCACACCATCCGTCGGACCCGTCCCTTGACCATCGCCGGCCCGGTCGGACTGAAAGCGCGCTTCGATCAGGCCTGCGAGGTGCTGTTCCCTGGATCCAGCCGCGTCGAACCCCGGTTCGAAACGACATACATCGAGTTCGAAGCTGACGCCCCGATCGACGTCGACGGCACCCGCCTCACGGCCTTTACCGGCGAACATCCCTCCGGCGCCCTCTCTGCAGCCTTGCGTCTCGAGCGCGCCGGCAAGGTGCTCTCGTATTCGGGCGACACGGAGTGGGTCGACGCCCTCGTCCCGTGCGCGACCGGGGCCGATCTCTTCATTACCGAGTGCTACAGCTTCGATGAGGTCAAAATCCCTTATCACCTCAATTGGCAGGTGCTCTCAGCAAAGCTCGATGACCTGGCAGCCAAGAAGGTGATGCTGACCCACATGAACCTCAACATGCTCGCCAACATCGGCAAGGTGTCCCGCGATGATGTCCTGATCGCCCACGACGGACGCGTTGTTGAGCTATGAGCGCTGAATTGTGAGTTGTGAGGTGGGAGCGGGCGAGCGATGGCAGGGTGCAGGGCGCCTCACGCGCTGGACGATCTTCTCGCCGAGATCCGCGCGTGCCGGTATTGCGTCGAGACGCCCGACCGCACGCCGCTGCCGCACGAGCCGCGACCTGTCCTTCGCGCCAGCGTGACGGCCCGCATCGCCGTATGCGGTCAGGCCCCGGGCACCCGCGTGCACGCCTCCGGAACGCCCTTCACCGATCCCTCGGGCGATCGCCTGCGCGCCTGGATGGGCGTGAGTGATGAGGAATTCTATGATGAATCCCGCATCGCGATCCTTCCCATGGGCTTCTGCTTCCCCGGGCTCGATGCCAAGGGCGCCGACCGCCCCCCACGCCCCGAATGCGCCCGGCTGTGGCGCGAGCGCCTGATCGCCGCCCTGCCTGACGTGCGCCTGATCCTGCTCGTTGGCAGTTATGCCATTCGCTGGCATCTCAAGCACCGCGCAGCCCCCCGCATGACCGACACAGTCGCCAACTGGTTGGAGTTCCGCATTCCCCCTGATCAAGCCTCGCCCGCCGCATTGAGTTTCGTGCCCCTCCCGCATCCGTCCTGGCGCAACAACGCATGGCTCAAGCGTCATCCCTGGTTCGAAGCAGACCTGCTGCCGACACTGCGCCACGACGTTCGACACGTTCTTGATAACGGCGCATGAGGCTTGACATGATCGCTCCCCAAGGCTCGATGGCGCCATCCGCGCGATAGCCCCGCGCACTACCCAAGCAACAGGAAAGCAGATACCGCGATGACGATTGAACTGACATATCTCGTATGGTCGGCGCTGCTCGCCGTTGCCCAATTGCTGGTCGCCTCAGCCGGCACCTTCACGCGCATCGGTCTGGGAAGCGCCGTTGGCAACCGCGATGACATGCCCGCCGAGTTTCCCGGCTGGGTTGGCCGCGCCCGCCGCGCCCACGCCAATATGCTCGAGAACCTCCTCATCTTCGCAATCCTGGTGATCGCGGCCCACCTCGCAGACCGCAACAACGACATGACAGCGCTGGGCGCCCTGGTTTTCTTCTGGGCGCGCGTTGCCTTCGCTGTCGCCTATGTTCTCGGGATCACCTGGGTGCGCTCCCTTCTGTGGTTCGCAGGCTTCATCGCCATGCTCCTGATCGGGGTGCAACTGCTCTGACCCACGCTCGCGGACTGACGCATTAGGACACTGCCGGAACAGGAGACTGGCGCCATCGAAACCGCCCCGACATTGGCCGACATCGAGGCCGCCCGCCACACGCTCGCCGGTCATGTCGCCGTCACGCCCTGCCGAACCAGCCGCACGCTCAGTGACATCCTCGGATGCGAACTCTGGTTGAAGTTCGAGAACCTTCAGTTCACCGCCTCCTTCAAGGAGCGTGGCGCCTTGAACTTTCTCGCGGCCCTTTCCGAGCAAAAACGCGCCCTGGGCGTCGTTGCCATGTCGGCTGGCAACCATGCCCAGGGCGTTGCCTATCACGCCCATCGCCTGGGTATTCCGGCAACAATCGTGATGCCGGAAGGCACTCCCCAGGTGAAGGTCGAGAACACCTCGCGTCTTGGCGCTGAAGTGATCGTGACGGGTGCCACGCTGGAGGACGCCTCCGAGGCGGCGCGCACGATCTGCAATGATCGCGGTTTAACCTTCGTCCACCCCTATGATGACCCCCGCGTCATCGCCGGCCAGGGCACAATCGCCTTCGAAATCCTTGAGAAAGTGCCGGACCTTGACTGCCTCATTGTCCCCATCGGCGGCGGCGGCCTGATCTCCGGCATTGCCATTGCAGCCAAGGCTCTGCGCCCGGAAATCGAAATCGTCGGCGTTCAGGCCGAACTCTTTCCGGCCATGTACAATCTGATCAAGGCGCGAGACCTGCCCTCCCGCGGCGACACGCTTGCCGAAGGCATCGCCGTCAAGGCGCCGGGCCGGCTTACCCGAAAGATTGTGGCGACGCACGTCGACGATATCGTCCTCGTCACCGAGGCTGAGCTCGAACGCGCCCTCGCCCAATTGATCAATATCGAGAAGACCGTCGTCGAGGGGGCGGGTGCAGCCGGCCTCGCGGCCATATTCGCGGACCCGGGCCGCTTCCGTGAGCGCAAGGTCGCAACCCTCCTGTGCGGCGGTAATATTGATACCCGATTGCTGGCAAGCGTCCTGACACGTGATCTGGCCCGTCAGGGCCGGCTCGCTCGGTTAACCATCGAGCTTCAGGACCGCCCGGGACAGTTGGCGCGGGTGGCCAATATTCTCGGTAAGTCGGGCACCAACGTCGTTGAAGTGCTGCACCAGAGGGTTTTTTCGGACCTGCCCGCGAAAGGTGCCGAACTCGAGGTCGTCATCGAAACCCGCGATCGTGCCCATCTAGAAGCCACGATAGCCGCCCTCGAGGCTGACGGATTGGTTGTCGACTGTCATATCATGCCAGGTTACGGCACCCCGCCGTCAGGCGCCTGAGAGCTGGTCCAAATCTTGAACGGCTGGTCCAAACCTTGAACTGATGTGCTAAAGACAAAGCCAATGAAATGCCGGCTCGCTCGACGAGCCCAACTCTTCTCGGGACAATGCAATGCAGGATACCTCCGGAGGCCACCTCACCGAACGTCGTGAGACGATCGCCATGCTGCGCGAACTTGAGCGCAAGGTGCTCTGGCTTGCCTCCTATATGATCCACCACGCCAACCACGAAATCGACCGTGGCGATGGCATCAAGGTCGGCGGCCATCAGGCCTCCTCCGCCTCGATGGCAACGATCATGACGGCGCTCTATTTCCACGTCATGCGCCCCGAGGACCGCGTCGCCGTCAAGCCGCACGCCAGTCCCCTCTTCCATGCCATCCAATACCTTCTCGGCAACCAGGATCTTGAGAAGCTGAAGAATTTCCGCGGCTTCGGCGGCGCCCAGAGCTATCCCTCGCGCACCAAGGACAAGGATGACGTCGACTTCTCGACCGGCTCCGTCGGTCTCGGGGTTGCGGTCACGGGCTTCGCAAGCCTCATCCAGGATTACGTTCACGCCAAGGGCTGGGGCGGCAATTGGGGCAAGGGGCGCATGATCGCGCTGATGGGTGATGCCGAAATCGATGAAGGCAACATCCACGAAGCCCTTCTGGAATACTGGAAGCACGGCCTCAACAACACCTGGTGGGTCGTCGACTACAACCGCCAGAGCCTCGACAGCGTTGTCTCCGATCAGCTCTTCATGAAGGTTGCCGGCCTGTTCGAGAACCTTGGCTGGGAAGTCGTTCTCGTCAAGTACGGCAAGCTCCAGGAACGCGCCTTTGCCGAGCCGGGTGGCGAGCATCTGCGCCAATGGATCGACGATTGTCCCAACCAGCTTTATTCCGCGCTCGTCTTCCAGGGGGGTGCTGCCTGGCGCAAGCAGCTCCACGAGGACCTTGCAGGCCACGCCGACACCCTCGCCATCATCGACCGCCTCGACGATACCGCCCTGTCGGATCTCATGACCAACCTCGGCGGCCACGACCTTGAACAGCTCATCGAGGCGTTCGAGGCAGCCCCGACCGACAAACCGGTCTGCTTCATCGCATATACCGTGAAGGGTTTCGGACTGCCCCTGGCCGGCCACAAAGACAACCACGCCGGCCTCATGACAAAGGCGCAGATCCAGGAACTGCGCGCCGCGATGTCGATCAACCAGGGCGAGGAATGGGACCGCTTCGCCGGCCTCGCCAAGCCCGCCGACGAAGTCGCCCGCTTCCTCGACGTCGTCCCCTTCAACGCCAAGGGCGCCCGCCGCCTGACCGCGCCGCAGATCCCTGTGCCGCCGCGCATATCCATCGAGGCGAGCGCCAAGATGGCGACCCAGACGGGCTTCGGCAAGGTTCTCGACCAGATCGCGCGCGACGGCGGACCGCTGGCTGAACGCATCGTGACCACCTCGCCTGACGTCACGGTGTCGACCAATCTCGGCCCCTGGGTGAATCGCCGCGGCCTGTTCTCGATGGAGACACGCGACGACATCTTCAAAGAGCGCGGACTGATGTCGCCGCAGAAATGGGAGATGAGCCCCAAGGGACAGCACATCGAACTCGGCATCGCCGAGATGAACCTGTTCCTGACGCTTGCGGCCGCCGGTCTTTCCCATTCCCTGTTCGGCGAGCGATTGATCCCGATCGGAACGCTCTACGATCCCTTTATTTCCCGCGGCCTCGATGCGCTCAATTACGCCTGCTATCAGGAATCGCGCTTCATCATCGTCGGCACCCCCTCAGGCCTCACGCTGGCCCCGGAAGGCGGCGCTCACCAATCGATTGCAACCCCCCTCATCGGCATGTCGCAGGACGGCCTCGCCTCCTTCGAGCCGGCCTTTGTCGACGAGCTGGCAGCCATCATGGGCTGGGCCTTCGCCTACATCCAGCGCGAGGGCGATGAGGAACACGAAGACCGCTGGTTGCGCGAAGAAAAGGGCGGCTCCGTTTATCTGCGACTGTCGACGCGGCCAATCGAGCAGATCCCGCGCCCGATGAGCGAACAACTGACGAGTGACATCATTCGCGGCGGCTACTGGCTGCGGCGCCCCGATCCCGCAACCCGCCTGGCGATCGTCTACATGGGTGCCGTTGCGCCCGAAGCGATCGAAGCAGCCGGGCTCCTCTCCGAAGATGGCCGCGGCATCGGTGTCCTGGCGGTGACCTCCGCCGACCGCCTGTCAGCCGGCTGGCATGGCGCGCAGCGCGCCCGCGAGAACGGCACCGTGGAAGCCGTCAGTCATATTGAGGGGCTGCTTTCCGCCTTGCCGCGTGATGCCGACCTGATCACGGTCTGCGATGCCCACCCGGAAAGCCTTTCCTGGCTCGGCGGCGTTGGCGGGCACCGCGTGCGCGCGCTCGGCGTCGAACATTTCGGCCAGTCGGGCTCCATCACGGAGCTCTACAGTCACTATCACCTTGACGCGAACGCCATCCTTGCAGCCGCCGAAGGCATGACCGGCCGCCGTATGCGCTATCGACGCGCATGAGGAGGCGCTGGCTGAGAGTGACGCACTGTAACAGTGCCCGACCGTAACCCGGGCCGCCTCGCGCCGCCCACGACATTGCAGCGCCGCGGTG
The DNA here is from genome assembly GCA_963696075.1 of uncultured Alphaproteobacteria bacterium. Taxonomy (GTDB): domain Bacteria; phylum Pseudomonadota; class Alphaproteobacteria; order Rhizobiales; family Hyphomicrobiaceae; genus CAJQQK01. The sequence goes on from CAVOJD010000029.1 coordinate 436,189, forward strand.
CAATCGTTTAGGCTGCTGTTCCTGACGCCCTGGAAAGATGTTCTTGAAGATGAAGCCGTCGCCACAGTACGGCGCCGCCAGAAGAGGCTCAACACGATGATTGAATTCTACACCTGGTCGACGCCAAACGGGCGCAAGGTCTCGATTATGCTTGAGGAGACCGGCCTGCCCTACACCGCGCACGCGATCGATATCTCCAAGGACGAGCAGTTCGCGCCCGACTTCCTGAAAATCGCACCGAACAACCGTATCCCCGCGATCGTCGATACCGACAACGGCCTTTCCCTGTTCGAGTCTGGGGCAATTCTCCAATATCTCGCCCAGAAGACAGGCCAGTTCTGGCCGGCGGACGGTGAGGCGCACTGGCGCGTGACCGAATGGCTGATGTGGCAGATGGGCGGCGCGGGCCCGATGCTCGGCCAGGTTCACCACTTCGTGAAGTTCAACAAGGGCAAGGCCCCCTACGCCGAAGAGCGCTACACCAAAGAGGCCAAACGCCTTTATGGCGTCCTCGACCGCCGCCTTGCCGAGGTCGAGTATGTCGCTGGCGACTATTCGATCGCCGACATGTCGATCTGGCCCTGGATCTCACGGTTCGAATGGCAGGGCATTGATCTGGCAGCCTTCCCCAACGTCGCGCGGTGGTACAAGGCGATCGCAGAACGCCCGGCCGTCCAGCGTGGCTATCACGTTCCCGTCGCGCAGCCCGCCGGCATACCGATGCCCTAGGGCGGAGCGCAACTGCTGCCTGCTCGGTCAAATAGGGAAGTTTCCAGCGAACGCACCCTGTCTTGATCCTGCTCAATGCTGTCATGTCGGCTTTCGATTTATCATCGCGCCGCTTGTAGATGGCAGGCGGGCGCGTTACAGAACGCCTCCGTTCGCGACTTAAAGGGCACGTTACATGACCGAGACTGCGAATTTCTCAGGCGTTATCGCGCCCATCCTGACACCCTTCGGGGAGGATGGTTCTCCTGATCCCGATCGCTTCATCGAGCACGCCGAGTGGTTGATGGGGGAGGGGGGATGCACCGCGCTCGCCCCCTTCGGCACGACCAGCGAGGCAAACTCCCTCGGTCTCGATGAGCGCATGGATCTGCTCGAAGAACTCGTGGAGGGGGGCACCGAGCCCCTCAATCTGATGCCCGGGACGGGCACGTGCTCGCTGAGCGACACCGTCACCCTCACCCAACACGCCATCGACATGGGCGTCGGCGGCGTTTTGATGCTGCCCCCATTCTATTACAAGGATCTGAGCGACGAAGGGCTGTTCAAGTATTTCGCCGAGGTCATCGACGAGATCGCCGACGATAATCTGAGGATCTACCTCTACCACATCCCCCAGATCTCAGGCGTTGGATTTTCCTTGGATCTGATCGCGCGGCTCCGCGGGGAATTCCCTGAGACTGTCCTCGGCATCAAGGATTCCTCCGGAGATTGGTCGAATATGCAGGCCATCCTCGATCGTTTCCCGGGTTTCGAACTTTTCACCGGTAGCGAGCGTTTTCTTCTCGAAACCCTCCGTCACGGTGGCGTGGGCACCATCTCCGCGGCGGCCAATATCAACGGCGCCAATATGAGGCAGCTCTACGACAATTGGCAGGACGATGACGCCGAGGAATTGCAGGCCGAGATTGCTGCGCTGCGCGAGACGCTGCAGGATTTCCCGCTAATCCCGTCGCTCAAGGCGCTGGTCGCGCATTATCGCAACGACCCAGCCTGGGCCGTCCTGCGCGCGCCGAACCTTGCCCTCGAGCCCGCGCGGACAAAGGTTGCCGTAAGTGCGCTTGCCGACCGTCACGGCTTCGCCCTCAATTTCGGCGATGCGGACTAAGCCCCGCATGAGGCGCCGACGCAACGTGATGTCAATCGACTGGCGCTGCAACCTATAGCGCCAATGATCTGGCCGCATTCGGCACTGCCCGCAGCGCAACACGAACAAAAAAAATCCCTCCTTGTTGCCAAGGAGGGAAAGGGTGTGTCGGGGTAGGGGAGTGTGTCGTCAAAACAGTTGTGCCGATCCCTGGTCGGCAGCGCAAACTCGGAACGAAGGGGAGGCGGATCGTTTGTCACTCGGCCAGAGTTGGGAGAGGTTTTGACCGAATGCGCTGAGATCTATGATCCCCAGGAGCCGGTAAGCTCCGTTTCGTTGATCAATTGATAACCCAGACGAGGCCGTCGGTCTATCGCTCGCGATAAACACGTTTAATTGCCCAAACGTTAAATTAGCGATTTGTTTAGTTTGTTGCGGCGGTGGTTTTGATAGTAAGTCGAAGTTTCTGTCTTGATATGAAATAAACAGGCATATTTTTTATACTTTTTTGGTCTGTTTTGTCGCACGGTTTCTGTGCCAAGTGCATGCCGGCCCATAACGAGAAAGGGCGCCCCGGAAGGGCGCCCTGTTCCTGACCAGGTCATGCGAGCTTGCTTGAGGCCGCGATCAACCCGCTGCGCTCACTTCTTTTTCGGCGAGACGCTCGGAACTGTGCCTGAACTCTTCGCACGGCCCCGCTTGTCCTTCGGTCCCGGAAGTGCCTTGCGCGGCGAGGCCTCGATGAGTTGAGGATCGCCATCCTCATCTGTCTCATCGTCGTCATCCTCGTCGTCATCATCGTCCAACGGCTTTGCCTTCGCATCAGCCGGGAAAAATTCGAATCCGAGCTTTTTCTCGCCCCCCTCGCCATCCTCCACGAGGACCTTGACGGCGCCCCCGTGCTCGAGCCGCCCAAACAGCAGTTCTTCCGCCAGCGGCTTCTTGATGTGCTCCTGAATGACGCGGCCGAGCGGTCTGGCGCCAAACTTGTCGTCATAACCTTCCTTGGCAAGCCATGCCGCCGCTTCCGGCGTCAACTCAATGGTCACGCTGCGATCCGCGAGCTGGGCCTCAAGCTGGAAGATGAACTTCTCGACGACCTTCTCGATGACGTCCGTTGACAGGCCGGCGAACGGAACGATCGCATCCAGCCGGTTACGGAACTCGGGCGTGAACAGCTTCGACACCGCCTCCATGTCCTCGCCCTCGCGCTTGGCTCGGTTGAAGCCCATCGGCGGGCGCGCCATATCGGCCGCCCCGGCGTTCGACGTCATGATCAAGATCACGTTGCGGAAGTCGATCTTCTTGCCGTTGTGGTCCGTCAGGCTGCCATGGTCCATCACCTGCAGGAGGATATTGAACAGATCAGGATGCGCCTTCTCGATCTCGTCGAGCAGCAGCACGCTGTGTGGATGCTGGTCGACGCCATCGGTCAGCAGACCGCCCTGGTCGAACCCGACATAGCCCGGAGGCGCACCGATCAGCCGCGAAACGGTATGCTTTTCCATGTATTCCGACATGTCGAAGCGCAGCAGCTCCACCCCCATCAGGCTGGCAAGCTGCTTGGCAACTTCCGTCTTGCCGACGCCTGTCGGGCCGGTGAACAGGTAGCAGCCGATCGGCTTTTCCGGTTCCCGGAGGCCGGCCCGCGCGAGCTTGATCGCCGACGACAGCGACTGGATCGCGTTATCCTGCCCGAACACGAGCCGCTTCAAGTCACGCTCGAGGTTGGAGAGCACTTCCGCGTCCGACTTGGTCACGGTCTTCGGCGGGATACGCGCCATGGTGGCAATCGTCGCCTCGATCTCCTTGACCGAGATCTTCTTGCGTCGCTTGCTCTCCTCGACAAGCATCTGAGCCGCCCCCGCCTCATCGACGACGTCGATCGCCTTGTCCGGCAGTTTGCGGTCATGGATGTACTTCGCGGACAGCTCCACCGCCGACTTGATCGCCTCGTTGGTGTACTTGAGCTTGTGGTATTCCTCGAAATAGGGCTTCAGCCCGCGCATGATCTCGATCGCGTCCTCGATCGTGGGCTCGTTGACGTCGATCTTCTGGAAGCGCCGCACCAGGGCGCGGTCCTTCTCGAAATGCTGGCGGTATTCCTTGTACGTCGTCGAGCCGATGCACCGGACAAGACCCGACTGCAGCGCCGGCTTCAGCAGGTTGGAGGCGTCCATCGCCCCGCCTGATGTCGCGCCTGCCCCAATGACGGTGTGAATTTCATCGATGAACAGGATGGCGCCTTCGTAGTTCTCGACTTCCTTCATCACGGCCTTAAGCCGTTCCTCAAAGTCGCCGCGATAGCGCGTGCCAGCCAGCAGCGCGCCCATGTCGAGCGAGAAGATCGTCGAGTCCTTGAGGACCTCCGGCACTTCGCCGTTGACGATCTTGCGCGCCAGCCCCTCTGCAATCGCTGTCTTGCCGACACCTGGGTCACCGACGAAAAGCGGGTTGTTTTTCTGCCGTCGGCACAGCACCTGGATGGTGCGCATCACCTCTTTTTCGCGCCCGATCAACGGGTCGATCTTGCCGTCGCGTGCCTTGTCATTGAGGTTGACACAGTAGGTGTTGAGGGCATCGGCCGCTTTCTTGTCGCTGCTCTCTTCGCCGCCCGTTTCATCATCAGCGCCGCGCACGGTGCGCCCTTCCGACATGCCCGGCCGCTTCGCGATGCCATGGCTGATATATTGGACGGCGTCGAACCGCGTCATGTTCTGCTCTTGCAGGAAAAACGACGCATGGCTCTCCCGCTCGGCAAAAATCGCAACGAGCACATTTGCCCCCGTTACCTCTTCGCGGCCGGAGGACTGCACGTGAACGACGGCGCGATGAATGACGCGCTGGACGCTGGTCGTCGGAGTCGCTTCAGAGGCACCGTCGACTTCGAGCGCACTGAGCTCAGAATCAATGAATTCAGTGACCCGTGCCCGAAGCTGATCGAGATCGACCGCACAGGCCTTCATCACGGCCTGCGCGTCACGATCATCGATCAAGGCGAGCAACAGATGCTCGAGTGTTGCGTGCTCATGGCTGCGCTCGTTCGCAAGTTCGAGCGCACGGTGGAGGGTCGTCTCGAGAGCTGGGGAGAATGATGGCACGGGCGCTTACTCTTTTTCCATGGTGCATTGCAGAGGGTGGCCGTGTTGGCGCGCGAAATCAATAACTTGCGTCACTTTGGTTTCTGCCACCTCGTAGGTGTAGACGCCGCAAATGCCCACGCCCTTGTGATGGACATGAAGCATGATGCGTGTGGCGTCTTCTCGGCCTTTGTTGAAGTATTTTTCCAGAACGTGAATCACGAACTCCATCGGTGTGTAGTCGTCGTTCAGCAGAAGCACCTTGTAGAGGCTGGGTTTCTTGGTTTTAGGGCGCGTCTTGGTGACGATCCCCGTGCGACCCTGGCCCTCATCTCCGCCGTTCTCGCCGTTGTCATCCGACATTATGGGTGCGAATTCATCGATCATTGCCGCTGCCTGTACGACGTTCCATATCATCCATTGCATTCCACATATCTGGCCACATGTCCGGACGCATTTCCGACCGTGACCAGCGGGCTGCCGTCGCCGCAAAGTTAACACCTTGGCCCGCTTAAGACCGGCCTGCTGAAGACCAGCCAGCTCAAGACCCGATTGTGTCATGGCTGCATGGCACGAGAATGTCCTCCTGCGACCAGGAAAACAACCAACCCGAGAGTAGATGGCCAACCGCGGCGTGTGGGTCGTTACTTTCTTGGAAACGTTGGTGAGGGCCCGTTGGATGAGGATATATCCTAGACGAAAAGACAACCAGTCAGGTCTTAAGATAAGGCCCAGCCGCGGCGAATGCCAGATGCATCTGTTAATTGTTTTTGACAACCAGGCGCATCCGACAGGCCCCCTCAACAGACTGTGTCTTCCCTCCCGCCACCCTACAATGCCCAATCCCATTCCAACCGCGCGCATATATCCGCATGCGCACCGATTGCAACTTTAACGTTTACTAACCATATCCTGCCACTATGCCGCTTTGCAGCTCCCGCGCAAGACCAGCGCGCGCTGCACAAGATGCGGCGTGGCGTCAAAGTCTTGCCGGAAAATGATGCTTTATGACGAGTTTGCGGCTGCTGGGGCAGCCGGTTACGGCGGCGGTGAGGGATCCAATGGGAGTTGCGGGAAAGGCGGGCGCCAGCTCAAGCGCCTTGGGAGCTGCATGGGGAATGATCATGCTGCTTTTCGCTTGCGCCAGCCCGGCGATCGCCCGCCAGGACCCAGCCGCCATTGTGATCGATGCCAACACCGGCCGGACAATCATGTCCGACGCGGCCGATGAACTGCGCTATCCAGCCTCTCTGACCAAGATGATGACGCTCTATATCGTCTTCGAAGAAATCGCCGCCCGTCGCATCAAATCCTCGGACCCCATTCGCTTCTCGGTGAATGCAGCGTCTCGTCCGCCCTCCAAACTCGGCCTCAAGCCTGGTGAAACGATCACGGTCAATCACGCGATCCGCGCATTGATTACCAAGTCAGCTAATGATGTCGCGACCGCTGTGAGCGAGCATATCTCAGGCAGTGAGGCCTCGTTTGCCGCCCGGATGACCCAGACGGCCAGGCGCCTTGGCATGACCCGCACGACGTTTCGCAACGCCTCCGGATTGCCAGATCGCGATCAGCTGACAACCGCCCGGGACATGGCAACCCTCGCCATCGCATTGCGCGATCGGTTTCCAAGTTCCTTCCGCCTCTTTGCACAGCAGTCCTTCAAGTATAAGGGGCGAAACTACCGCAATCATAACCGGCTTCTTGGGCGCGTGCCGGGCGTTGATGGCGTCAAGACCGGTTATACCCGCGCATCCGGCTTCAACATTACGACCAGCCTGCGCCGCGGGGGCAAATACCTCGTTGGCGTCGTGATCGGTCAGCCGACCGGACGTCAGCGCAACAACCTCATGCGCAAGCTCCTGGCGCAAGCACTGCCGAAGGCAACCCGGGGCCGCCGCCAGAAGCCCAAACCAATGCTCGTCGCCCGCCCCCAATTGGTCGCCCGCCCCATGCCCGTTGCCCGGCCGGCAATCGATCCGGCCGGCGCCGCCATGGCCGCACGCGTGACGCATCTCAGACCAGAGGGCCAAGCCGGGCGTAGGATCGGCCAGGTCCGCCAACCCTCAACACTCGATGCGCAGCACGTTCAATTGCGCCAGACCCTGGCGGCCGTCCCTTCCGCCCTGACGGCAACGTCCCCCGCCACAGGCCGCGCAACCGCCCCACCCCCAGCCGAGCGCCGCGGCGAGAGCAAGACCCATCATATCCAGGTTGGTGCCTTCTTTGACGAGGCCGACGCCCTCAGAGCCCTCGATGGGGCACGTGCCCGCGGCGGCCGGCTGTTGGCTGGCAGCACGCCTCTGACGTTGCGTGTCCCGGGCAAACCACGAACCATCTATCGCGCACGCTTTGCCGGCTTTGGCCAGAGCGAGGCGACGGCAACCTGCGCCAAACTCAAGCGTGTTTCGGTCGACTGTTTCGTCACGACCGCCCGCTGAACGACGATTGAGACGTCACAACACCTTTAATTTGGCCGCGTTTCTTCATATCAATACTGGTAATCAATCCGACCTGACCATCCGCGCCAGGCTCTGTAGGCTGGCCGATCCTGCTTCGAATCCCTTTTGATCAAGGAACAATCGATGTCATCCACACATCGCTTGAGACGTGCAACGATAGCGGCTCTGCTCTTGGGGGCGAGCGCGCCTGCGGCCGCACTTGCGGGGCCGACGTCGATCGCGCTCTCGCCCCATCGCGCCGTCTATGACATGAAACTCGAGGCGACCAACGCAAGCGCCGGCATCAGCGCCCTGACGGGACGGATGGTTTTCGAGCTGAAGGGCAGCGCGTGCGCCGGCTACGAACAGACAATGCGCTTCGTGACCGAAACGCTCGACCAGCGTGGCAAACCGGCGCTGACCGATCAGCGCTCGACGTTCAAGGAGTCTGCTGACGCCGGCCGCTTCACCTTCGACACCCGTCAGTACCGCAACGATCGACTGACCGAGACGACGATCGGCAGCGCCGAACGCGCGCGTGACGCGGCGCGCCTGAAGATCCAGATATCAAAGCCGAAGACGAAGAATATGGACATCGACACGGCGGTTCTCTTCCCTGTCGAGCACTCGATCCGCCTGCTTGAAGCCGCACACCGGGGTGACACGCTCTTCGCGGTAAATCTCTATGACGGCTCCGATAAGGGCGAGAAGGTCTATTCAACAACGGCGGCGCTGGGCCAGAAAAAGCCTGCCGGCATCAACAAGAAACTCGGCGGTGGCGATGTTGCAAGCAGCCTCGACAGTCTTGCCGCCTGGCCGGTGTCGCTGAGCTATTTTGAAATCGACGGCAAGAAACGCGACGCCGTTCCCAACTACGAACTCTCGTTCCTCTATTTCGAGAACGGCGTTTCGCGAAAACTCTTCATCGACTATGGCACGTTCTCCATGAGCGGCAGCTTGATCAAGCTCACCATGCTCCCGCCTGAGGCGTGCAAGAAGTAGCTGGTCGCGCCATACCCTGAAGAAGGCCGTGACAAAGACGAAGATAAAGTGTGGCTGCGAACAGGCACGAGGCTAGTTCATGCACTAAGCTGCTTCGCCGACCACTTGGTTGCGCCCTTTGCGCTTGGCTTCATAGAGCGCATTGTCGGCACGCTTGATGAGCGTTGCCGGTGTGTCGTCCGGCCCTTGCAGCGTTGCCAGGCCGACACTGGCCGTGACCGTCAGGCTGGCCTTCGAATTGACCGAGAATGGCGCTTCCGCGATGCATTCGCGCAAGCGTTCTCCGACATGATGCGCAACATCGAGTTCCGTGTCAGGCATGATCACCACGAACTCTTCCCCACCATACCGGCACGCCAAATCGATCCCCCGGATGTGACGGCGCAGACGGGCAGCAAAATCCTGAAGTACGACGTCACCCGCATCATGCCCGTGCGTATCGTTGATCCGCTTGAAGTAGTCGATATCGGTAATCAGGATCGACAGCGCGCGCCCGTGCGTTTTGGCATCATCGAGTAGCCCGCGAAGATGCGTTTCGAGATAGCGCCGGTTATAGAGCCCCGTCAGCTGGTCCGTAACCGCCATCTCGACGCTTTCCTCGAGCCGGTTGCGCAGGAATTCCGAGTGCCGCCGGCGCCGGATCTGGGTCTTCACCCGGGCAAGCAATTCGTGGCGATCGACAGGGCGGATGACATAGTCGTTCACACCCATGTCGAGACCGCGTAGCAAGCGCGCATCGTCACCTGGATCGACGAGGATGATGAGTGGCAGGTGGCGTGTGCGCTCCAGCGAGCGGATCTGGCTGCAAAGCCTCAGTCCATCGGCATTGGAAAGCCCGAGGCTGATGATCACCAGATCGAAATTGAACTTCGAGATCTTGTCCATCGCCGCATGGACATCGCGCTCAAGAAACGTATCGTGCACCTGTGACAGGGGTTCCAGGATCCGGGCCGCAGACCTCGGATGATCGTCAACCAGGAGCAACCGCCCGGACGCATTCGACCGATCGAGAACGGCGGCGGCATCGCGGGCCAGCGTGACCTGGTCGGTCGAGGCTGCGCGCAGCGCCATCTCGTCATCGAGCATCTTGAGGCGCGCGAGATTCTTCACGCGCGTGATCAGCGCAATTTCGTCGACAGGTTTGGTCAGGAAGTCGTCGGCGCCAGCCTCAAGGCCCTGCAACCGGTCTGAGGGCTGGTCGAGTGCCGTAACCATGATAACGGGAATATCGCGGGTGCCAGGGTCAGCCTTCAGCCGTCGGCAGGCTTCGAAGCCGTCCATACCAGGCATCATGACATCGAGCAGCACGACGTCTACGCGTTCCTTCGCGCAAACTTCGAGTGCTTCCGGCCCGCTGAATGCCGTCAAGACTTCGAAATACTCCGCCTGCAAACGCGCTTCGAGAAGCTTCACGTTCGCCAGAATATCATCGACGACTAGTACCCTCGCGGTCATTCGACCGTTACTCCACAAACGCCAACATTATCTTTCACACCGTCGCAGCGATCACCCCTTAGGCCGCCTCGACGAACTCACGTACAGTTTGAATGAACCCGACGACTGAGATCGGCTTCGAGATGTATGCCTCGCACCCGCCTTCGCGGATCCGCTCCTCGTCGCCCTTCATGGCGAAGGCGGTAACGGCAATCACCGGGATTGAGCAAAGCTCGGGGTCTTCCTTGAGCCAACGCGTGACATCGAGGCCGGAGACCTCGGGCAACTGGATATCCATCAGGATCAGATGCGGGTGGTGCTTGCGGGCGAGATCGAGCACGTCCATGCCGTTGCGCGTCTGAATGATCTCGTATCCATGAGCGTCCAGAAGGTCGTGGAAGAGCTTCATGTTGAGCTCATTGTCTTCGACAATCATGACGCGCTTCTTCGGCCCCTTCGCGACTGGCGAAGAGCCTTGAGCTGCAGCGGTGGACTCTTGAACGTTCATCGCCTAACCAGTCAACGATTGGACCTGCATCTGAATGCCGCGATTCGGTTTGCCGAGGCATCGTTGACCATTGACCGGCACCAGTAACTAACAGCTTAAGCTCATCGAGCTCGGCAGGTAAAAGTGCCAGAATGCACCCGGAATAGGGCATCATGAAACACGATGTTAATGATCGAGGGCGGCAGGAAGCCGAGATTGTGGCGCTGCAGGCTCTCACGTTCATCCTGTCAGAGCCGCGCCATCTCGACCGGTTCATGGAGGAGACCGGCCTGACACCGGGTGAAATAACAGCCAACGCCCAGTCGGACCATGTCCTCGAAGCCGCCTTGACCCAGCTCATGGCGAATGAAGCGATGCTTCTGGCATTCGCCGCCAATTCAGGATTATCGCCGGAAGACGTTGCCCGCGCTCATGATCAGTTGGCGTCGGGTGGGGGCCAGAAGCGCCCTTTGTCCTCAATGTAGCACGGTTCGCGCGACCACAGCGGGATCGGAGTTGGCTTATGACGGAACCAGGCGACCTGAAGTCCTCCTTGCGCATGGGGATCGACCTCGGCGGCACGAAGATCGAAGGACTGGTTCTCGATGCCCGCAACCAGGCCGTGGCCGGCCCGCATCGCGTTGCGACGCCGCGTGAGAATTACGCAGCGACCGTGGCAGCCGTCAGCGAACTCGTCTGCCGCCTCGATCAGGAATGCGCCGGCCCGGCAACGGTCGGCATCGGCATCCCCGGTTCTCTCATCAAACGCACAGGTCTCGTCCAGAACGCCAATTCGGTCTGGCTGAACGGCAAACCGTTCGCGAACGATCTTGCCGCCGCGATCGGGCGTCCGGTTCGCCTCGCCAATGATGCCAACTGTTTTGCCTTGTCCGAGGCCCGTGACGGGGCGGCGGCCGGCGCATCGAGCGTCTTCGGCGTGATCCTGGGCACGGGCTGCGGTGGCGGCCTTGTCCATGCCGGGCGGCTGATCGACGGGCCGAACGGGATCGGGGGGGAGTGGGGGCACAATCCCCTGCCATGGCCGCAGCCGGACGAGGTGCCGGGGCCCAGTTGCTGGTGTACGCGCCGCGGCTGCATGGAAACCTGGGTTGCGGGCCCGGCGCTGGAGGGCTTCTACGAGGCCGCCACGCAAGAACGCCTTCGAGCGAGTGAGATCGCCGTGCGCGCAGAGGCGGGCGACCGCATGGCCAAGTCAGTTCTCGCCGCCCACACCGACCGGCTGGCCCGGGGGCTGGCTCACGTTGTCAATATCTTCGACCCCGAGGTGATCGTGCTCGGCGGTGGCCTCTCGAACCTGCCCCACCTCTATACCGACTTGCCGGCCGCCGTGGCCGCCCGGATCTTCTCGGACGATCCGAGCGTCGACATCCGCCCTCCAAAATGGGGCAATTCAAGCGGGGTGCGCGGCGCAGCCTGGTTGTGGAACGAGGCCGAGCCCGTTTAGGTCATCGCCGGTTCAAGTGCTGGCCAGCTCCAACCCTGTTGCGATCATCTATGGATGCGCCTGGATCACTATGATCCGGGACGCGGCACGCCGCGAAATGCCAGGCCGCACCGCCATGGCGCATGCCAATCCTAACCAAATTTGCAGCTGAACCCAGATCATAAGAGTATGGTTAAGTTCTCCTGCGTGCGCAATCTGTCCCCAACACATGTCGACAATACAACAAATATCCACAATTTTGGATCGGTAGCCCATCAAAAGGGCTTGAAATCATCAAAATTGTATGAAAAATGAACGGATCGTCTCGCCTGAACAATTGACCTAAGGATTTATTCGTTTCCGGAATTTATGCAACAGTCCGGTGCCGCAGATCTGAGGACGCCGCATCTTTTTCGGATTTGCCGGTAGAAGCACCAGAAAATCTAGCGTTTGCTCGCTGACATTTCTGACATCGTGCAAAACCAAACGTGCTGTCGACGCCCTCTTTGACGCGCGTTTGGTAAAGGCCAGGAAACGGGACGCTTGGATCTACCCCGCTACCAAGTGCTCGTTTTCTGGCCAACTTCCCGCAACACCCCCAAGACAACGCGAGCGCCTGCACGCCAGTTTAGCGCATGTGACCGCGCGACAATAAACGCGCTGAAGGGTTGCCAATCGCAGGCCTGTTGTCAGCGTGGGAGGTAAGCGGCCTCGACGAAATCGATCGCTGAACCGCGGAAAACGATACATCCACAGACTTGAGGGTAACAGCAATTGCGGTTGCACAAATGCGCCAGGGCGTCGGTGGACGCAATCCGCACCAGTTACCCCCGTGACTGTTAACGGACGAGGGCGACGCCGCGCGTTATGCCACGTAGGGCGCGTTCGGCCGGTGAGCAGCCGAACGCTCAGTCATCACTTGATTTTTGCTTCCTTGAACTCGACGTGCTTGCGCGCGATCGGGTCATACTTGCGGAAGCTCATTTTCTCGGTCTGATTGCGCGGGTTCTTCTTGGTCACATAGAAGAAACCGGTCCCAGCCGTGGACAGCAGCTTGATTTTCTGAGTAACGGGCTTGGCCATGAGATTAAGTCCTGAAGGCTAGCGGCCATTGCAGACCGGTGCGGAAAAGTTTCGCGAAGATAGCGTTGCCCGCCGCACTGTCAAGGTGCGTGAGCACGCAACGCGCCGCCAAGGCGCTATTCTGGTGCAGCCGATAGCAACTCCCGAATGAAGCTGCCCCGGCGGTGATGATAGAACGGCACGGGGTGTGCCAGTGGCCCAAGTGGCCCCGCCGAAAGCCGGTCGCCGAGTTCCTCGAGAATGACGCGCGTAATCGGCGCCAGATCGAGCGCTGTCGTCTCCTCGAAGGAAAACCAGCCGACCGCCTCGAGTTCCTCATCCGATTGACCGGTCGACGCGCCGACAAGGGCCGCGGAAGCACAAAAGAAGCGCGTGTCATAGCGCCGTGGCCGCCCGGGGGGCGTTATGGCGCGGGCAAAAAAGTTCAATTCGGACAGGATCGGCTCAAAACCGGCCGCGTGGAAAGATTGCCATGAGGGCGGCAAAGTCGTTGCTGGAGCAACTTTATCCTCGATAGTCCGCCCGAAAATAACCCCGGTCTCTTCGAACGTTTCGCGGATAGCCGCCAGCGCCAATGCGCGAGCGCGGGCAGGGCTCGGATGCCCCTTCATGTCGATCAGGAGCTTTTCGGTCTCAGCCTCCGCGAGCGTATCGACGGTGAGAACCTTCTTGTCGTCGTCATCCACCCGTCCGCCCGGAAAGACGACCTTGCTCGGCATGAAAACCTGGCTGGCACGCCGCCGGCCCATGAGGACGCGAGGTTCGCCGCTGGACTGATCGACGAGGACGAGGGTTGCGGCATCACGGGGGCGCTGCGCAGCACTCGTGCCGGCAGAACCATCGCTGGTGCCTGCGCCGCTGTCGTCCTGCTCTCCAGAACCGCTCATGCCGCCTCAATTGAGATTTGATGGAGCCTGCTGCACACCTTGTGCTGCCACGGGTGGAACCGCCTGGCCCGGACCATCACCGGTCAACGCGTGGCCATCGTCCGCCGGGTCACCGAACCCGTGCATCCTCAGGGCCCACTGCAACCCGACCAGTGCCCCCTTGATGCGGGGCAACAGCAACAAACACAGCACCAGCGTCAGCGGCAGCCACACGCTTGCCTGGATCCAGGGCTCGGGATGAAACGCTCTTTCGACCGCGAGCACGCCGCCGACGATGATGTGTCCGGCGATGAATATCGTGAAATAGGGCGGCGCATCGTCGGCGCGATGATGATGCAGTTCCTCTGCACACGTCTCACATCTGTCGGCGACCTTGAGGTAGCGCTCGAACATCCGGCCCCGGCCGCAATTGGGGCAACTGTGCTGCGCACCGCGCAACATCGCGGTCCACAGGCTGCGCGGCGCCTCCCCAGGCATGGGCATCGGCGCGCTATCTTTTTCAATTCGTATCGTCATCTTGCTTTGATCTTCATTGCAGCGCTCGCCGTCAAGCGATGGATTGACGCGTCAGTGTCGCCGTGGCCCGCGTGTGCGCGTCCGGCCTCGGCTCCGCCACCCCTTGGCGAGCGAGACATGGCCCGTTTGCCCTTCGCTGAGCATTTCGAATCTCAGCGCGCCCGCGAACGGCAGCGCTTCGACAAGCCGCACATCGACGCTATCCCCGAGCCGGTAGGCGCGCTGATGCCTGTCGCCGACGAGGGCGTGTTGCGCTTCGACGTAGTGATAATAGTCATCACCAAGCGTGGACGCGGGAATGAACCCATCGGCCCCCGTTTCGGCAAGCCTGACGAACAGGCCCGATGTCGTGACACCTGAGACCCGCGCCTTGAATTCGGCGCCGACCTGCTCTGACAGATAGTCCGCCATCAGCCGGTCCATCGTCTCGCGCTCGGCCGCCATCGCCTTGCGTTCCGTCACGGAGATCGCCTGCGCGATTGTTGCAAGCTGCGCGCTCTGATCGTCCGTGAGCCCGCCGGGGCCAAGCTTGAGGGCTCGGATCAGGGACCGGTGGACGAGGAGGTCGGCATACCGCCGGATCGGCGATGTGAAGTGGGCATAGCGCCTGAGATTGAGGCCGAAGTGGCCAGCGTTCTCCGTTGCATACTCCGCCTGCGCCTGCGAGCGCAGGATGACCTCGTTGACAAGCTCAGGCACCGGCAGGAGCTTGGCCTGCCGAAGGATCGTATTGAAATGTTGCGGTTTGAGATTGGAGGCTTTCGGCAGCCTCAGGTCGAGCGTTTCGAGGAAATCCGACAGCCCTTTCAGTTTTTCCTGTGACGGCTTTTCATGCGCTCGGTAGACGACCGGTGCGTGCGCGGTCTCGAGGCTTTCCGCCGCCGCGACGTTGGCCTGGATCATGAATTCCTCGATCAGGCGGTGGGCCTCGAGGCGGTCTGGAATGTCGATCCCGGTGACGCGGCCCGTCTCATCGAGACGGACGCGCCGCTCCGGCAGGTCGAGTTCGAGCGGCTGGCGCATGTCGCGCCCCTTGGCGAGCGCCTGATAGGCGGACCACAGCGGCTTCAGGGCTGTATCCATGAGCGCAGCGGCTGCAGCACCAGGCGCGCCGTCGAATGCGGCTTGGGCATCCTGATAGGAAAGCCCGGCATGCGAGCGCATCATGGCGCGCATAAAGGTGTGCGATTTCTTCGCCCCCGACCGGTCGAACACCATCCGCACGGCAAGGCACGGCCGATCGGCGCCCTCCTTGAGCGAGCACAGATCATTCGAGATCTTCTCCGGCAGCATCGGCACGACGCGATCGGGAAAATAGATCGAGTTGGCCCTGAGTTGCGCTTCCCGGTCGAGACGCGAGCCTGGCCGCACATAAAATGAGACGTCCGCAATCGCCACGATCACGACGTGCCCGCCATCGTTGTCGGGCGCCGCGTCCGGGCAGGCATAGACGGCATCGTCATGGTCGCGCGCATCGGCCGGATCGATGGTGATCAACGGCAGGTCCCTGAGGTCTTCGCGCCCCTCGAGTGTCGGCGTCCCAAGCGTGTCCAATTCCTCCAGGACGGGCTCGGGAAATTCGACCGGCAGGCCATGCGCGTGGACCGCGATCAAAGACACCTGGCGTTGGTCATCCGGATTGCCAAGCACTTTGAGGACCCGTGCGCTCGCAGCTCGATGACCGGTGCGCTGGGTGTCGAATTCGACCAGGTCACCGTCCTTGGCGCCGTTCTCATCCCCCTTGTTCACGCTCCACGATTTCAGCGCCTTGCGATCGACGGGTTCAATCATGCCCCCGCGCGGCCCCGCATCACGGTAGATGCCGAGCAGACGTCGCGTTTCGCGCACCAGACGGCGAATGACGCGGCCCTCGTAGAGCGCGCCATTGTCGCCGACCTCTTCGAGGCGTTCCAGCCGGACCAGCGCGCGGTCGCCAGGCCCAACCGGTTGGCGCGCGCGGCCATCTTCGCCCCGCGCACTCGAGTGCGTGATCACCACGCGCGGGCGTTCCCCGGCCTCTGCGTCCCAAACGGCCGGCTCGGCGATGAGGTCGCCGGCGCGATCGATCTCCTTGATCTCGAGAACGGCGACAGGCGGCAGGTGCCCGGGCTGGGTGAAGCTCTTCCGGTTGCCAACCAGAAGCCCATCCGCGGTCATGTCGCCGATGAGCTGCTTGAGGGCCTTTCGGTCGGCGCCCTTGACCTGGAAGTGACGCGCGATCTCGCGTTTTCCGACACGGTCTTGAGAACTCTCGATGAACGCCAGAACCTCCTCGCGGGTCGGCAGGCGCCCTTCGCTCTGCCGCGCGCCGCGGATATTCACGCGTGTCTTAAGGCGCTTTGCCAAACCTGTTTCATCCTGACCGGCTCGGTTACGACCAGGCAATCTCCGGTTGGCCGATAACGTCGCTGTTCATCTCAATGCCACCTAGTCGGCGTCCGCCTTGGCCGTCTTGGCGGGCGCCGTCTTCTTGGCCGCAGCCTTCTTTGCTGGAGCCTTCTTTGCGGGCGCCTTCTTCGCCGCCGCCTTCTTCGCTGGGGCCTTCTTGGCGCCCGTCGTTTTCTTGGCCGCCGCTTTCTTCTTCGGCGCTGCCTTCTTCTTGGCGCCGCTCTTTTCCGCACGCTCCGCGATCAGCTGAACCGCCTCTTCGATCGTGAGGTTTTCCGGCTCCTTGCCCTTCGGCACCGTCGCGTTGATTTTGCCGTGTTTGACGTAGGGTCCATAGCGCCCGTTCAGGACCTGGATCTTGCCCCCGTCGTCCGGGTGCTCTCCGAGTTCCTTGAGCACCTGCGCGCCGCGCCGGAAGCCGCGCCCGCCGCCCGCCATCTTTTCCGCGATCAGCGTCACGGCCCGGTTGATGCCGACGTCGAACACCTCTTCCGTGTTCTCCAGATTGGCATAGACCCCATCGTGCAGCACAAACGGGCCGTACCGCCCGAGACCGGCGGTGATCGTCTTGCCGGTTTCCGGATGCAGCCCAACCTCGCGCGGCAACGAGAGCAGCTTCAGCGCGTAGTCGAGATCAATATCGTCGGCCGATTTTTCGCGCGGCAGCGAGGAGCGGGGCGGCTTTTCGCCATCCTCGCCATTGCCAAGCTGTACATAAGGCCCGAACCGGCCCACCCTGAGCGACACCGGCAGGCCTGTCTCGGGATCTTCACCCAGAACCTTGCCATCCGCCGTCTGCGCTTCCGCCGGCCCGTCCGCCTGTTGCGTCAACTGTCGCGTGAAGCGGCATTCCGGATAGTTTTCACACCCAACGAACGCCCCGAACTTGCCCGAGACCTTGAGGCTCAGCCGGCCGGACTTGCACGCCGGGCACGCCCGCGGCTCCGTGCCATCTTCCTTCGGCGGGAAAATATGCGGCCCAAGCACCTCGTTCAGCGCTTCAAGCACGTCCGAGACACGCAGTTCCTTGGTCTCGTCAATGGCCGCCGTGAAGTTCCGCCAGAAGTCCGCCAGAACCTCCTGCCAGTTGAGTTTGCCATCGGAGATCAGATCAAGCTGATCTTCGAGGCCCGCCGTGAAATCATATTCGACATAGCGCCGGAAGAAGCTCGACAGGAACGCCGTGACGAGCCGGCCCTTGTCTTCCGGCACCAGACGTTTCTTGTCGACGCGGACATAGCCGCGGTCTTCGAGCACCGCCATCGTCGAGGCATAAGTCGACGGCCGCCCGATCCCGAGTTCTTCCATCTTCTTGACAAGCGTCGCCTCCGAATAGCGCGGCGGCGGCTCGGTGAAGTGCTGGTTGGCGTCGATCTTCTTGTCCTTGAGGACATGACCGGCCTCAAGCGGCGGCAGCCGGCGGCTCGCTTCATCCTCTTCATCGTCACGGCCTTCCTCGTAAAGCTTGAGGAAGCCTTCGAAGACGGTCACCGTGCCGGTGGCGCGCAGCCCGTAGGTTTTGCCATCGCGGCCCGCAACGGTGATTTCCGCTGTCGTCTGTTCCAGTTCCGCCGACGCCATCTGGCTCGCAACGGCGCGTTTCCAGATCAGCTCGTAGAGCGCGAACTGATCCTTGGCCAGGTAGCGCCGGACGTCGTCCGGGCGTCGCCTGACATCCGTCGGGCGCACAGCCTCGTGCGCTTCCTGAGCGTTCTTGGCTTTCGTTTTGTATTCCCGCACGAACGGCGGCAGGTATCGCTTTGAATAGTCGCGCTCAACGAGATGGCGGATCTCGCTGACGGCCTCGGGAATGATCTGGACGCCATCGGTCCGCATGTAGGTGATGAGCCCGACGGTCTCCCCGCCGACATCGACACCTTCATAGAGGCGCTGCGCGGCCTGCATGGTCTGCTTGGCGCCAAAACCGAGCTTGCGCGAGGCTTCCTGCTGCAACGTCGAGGTGGTGAAGGGGGCGGCCGGATTGCGCCGCACGGCCTTCTTGTCGACGCTGGCAATCTTGAACTGGCCGCCTTCGATGGCCTGTTTGATGGCATGCGCGGTCTCGCCGTCGGCAATGTCGTAGCGCTTGAGGGTCTTGCCCTCGATCGCGGTCACGCGCGTCTTGACCTCATCGCCGCCGGTGGTTTGCATCAGCGCTTCGATCGACCAGTATTCACGTGGCTTGAATGCCTCGATTTCCGCCTCGCGATCGCACACCAGCCGCAGTGCAACCGACTGCACCCGCCCGGCACTGCGCGCCCCCGGCAGTTTGCGCCAAAGCACCGGCGACAGCGTGAAGCCGACGAGATAGTCAAGGGCGCGCCGGGCGAGGTAGGCCTCGACCAGCGGCTGGTCGATTTCGCGCGGATGCTTCAGGGCTTCGAGGACAGCCGGCTTGGTGACCGCGTTGAAGGTGACGCGCTCAACCGGCGTGCCCTTCTTTAGTGCGCGATTTTGTTGGAGAATCTCGATCAAATGCCATGAAATCGCTTCGCCTTCACGGTCGGGGTCGGTCGCGAGAATGACCTTGTCGGCCGAGCGGACCGCGCTTGAAATCTCTTTCACGACCTTGGCCGCGCGCCCGTCCACGTCCCAGTGCATCGCGAAATCGTTGTCCGGCTCCACCGAGCCGTCCTTCGAGGGCAGGTCGCGCACATGGCCATACGACGCCAGCACTTTATAGCCGGAACCCAGATACTTATTGATGGCTTTGGCCTTGGCGGCCAATTCAACAATGAGGATGTTCATGAAGCTTGATCGTTGCCGTTCAGAGGAAGTCTCGAGGGCGAAGTTGAGCGGAACATGTGTGAGCGCTGCCCACCTGTCAAACCGCGAATTTTTATGCGATTTAGAAAGACCAGTGCAAAAATCATCTGTTTCGTAAGTTTTTCGGTTGCGTGTGTAGAGATGTTTTGTGCACAAACGACCCTGTGATCAGATCCGGTGTGTGGCGGGTCTGGATCAGCGCGACGAGTTTGGAACGAGGCGTACAAGGATTTTCGTGTTGTGGCGGAGGCATATATGAAACGCAATTCTTCTCGGCATCTCGCTCTTGCGGCTGCGGACGGTGACGCCCTCGGGATTAGGGCGGAAGCGGATACCGCGGCAGCAGCCGGCGGGCTCGATCATGAGAACTCGACTTCTGTTGGACCGGCCGGTTCGAGCGAACGCATTTCGGATATGCCGCGCCGGGACGTCGTTCAGTACATCGCAGAGATGTGTGACGCGTTGGCGTACATGGCAAGTGCACATCAATGCAATGACCTTGCAGACCTTCTCCACGAGGCGGCGGCCGAGGCCGACCGATGCGAGCCGGGCGCGTGAGGACAGCTAGCGTCAGTAACGGGGTGCTGTGGCGTTGGTTCGCGGGGCCGAATCGTCCCCCATTTGGTCTCGGGGCTTGAGTCAACTTGGGGTGCCATTGGATCCGGTGCCTCCTTTTTCTTCACGGTTTGCGTACCGGTGGCCGTCGGCCGGCCCGTGCTCAGGGTCGTGGCGACGATCGCTCAACCGGCCGCTTCGACCTTCAGCGACACCATTTGGGCGCCGTGATGGTCGAGGCGGCCGGCGAGATCGAGTTCGATCAACACCACCTGGAGTGCGCTGACGCCGATGCCGGTCGCACGCAGCAGGTCATCAATATTGACCGGCGCCGGGCCAAGTGCGGCGAGGACCGTATCCCATGCATCGCCGGGAACGTCGGGCGGTGGCGCCATCACCGTAGTGTCGCCTGGCTCGCCCCATGCGGGGACAACGGGTTCTTTTATTTCCACCTTCGGACTGGACATCATCGGCTTGAGCTCGTCGAGGACGTCCTCGGCAGAGATGATCATGGTCGCGCCCTGCTGGATCAGGCGGTTCGTCCCTTCCGCGCGCGGGTCGAGCGGGTGGCCGGGGACGGCAAACACGGTGCGGCCCTGCTCATTTGCGTAGCGCGCCGTCGTGAGTGTGCCGGACCGTCTCGCGGCTTCAACGATGATGACGCCGTAGCTCAGACCGGAAATGATCCGGTTGCGCCGCGGGAAGTCGGCCCCGCGCGGCTTGAAGCCGGGCGGCTGCTCACTCACCAGGACGCCCTCAGTTGCGATCTCGCGCTGGAGGTCTGCGTGTTCCGGCGGGTAGGTGATGTCGAGCCCGCCTGCGAGCACGGCGATGGTGCCGCGCGCGAGGGCAGCGTCGTGTGCGGCGCGGTCGATGCCGCGGGCGAGCCCGGAAACGATGATCAGGCCCGCCGCACTCAGCTGATCGCCCATCTTGCGCGCGAATGCGTGGCCCGCGGCCGAACAGTTGCGCGAGCCGACGATGGCAACGCTGGGCTCGTTGAGGAGATCGATGCGGCCCTTGACGTAGATCATGGGCGGGGGATGGTCGAGGTGAGCGAGGCGCGCCGGGTAGCCGGGCTCGATCGTGAACAGCGGCGTTGCCCCGATGCGGCGGGCGGCCTCGAGTTCCCGCTCCGCATCACCGCGCGGATAGATGTGGAATTTGCGCCGGCCACTGCGCCGGGCATGTTCGGGCAGCGCATCGAGGGCGGCCTGGGCGCCGCCGTGAACGTTGATGAGGCGGCGAAACGTTACCGGGCCGACATTCTCCGAGCGAATGAGCTGCAGGCACGCGAGGCGTTCAGACGCCCCGAGAGCTGCAACCGGCAGCGGCGCACGTGTGAACAAGTCGCGCGACATCGCCACCCCACCTCAACCCTCGACCGGATGGTGAGGATCGCTGGGCGTGCCGCCCGCGGGCGCCGCGCTCACCGCCTTGGCCCCGATCCGCGTCTCCTCGCCATTGACCAGCCGCTCGATGTTGGGGCGATGCTTGACGATCAGGAGCACGCTCATCATCGCAGCGATACCGCCAACCGTCGCATTCTGAAACCAGAACGCCGCCAGCGGCGCGGCCAGACACGCAACCAGCGCCGAGAGCGAGGAATAGCGCGTGAGAAGGGCAACGGCCAGCCACACCCCGCAAAACACCAGGGCTGCGGGCCACACAAGACCGATCAGCACGCCGATGTAGGTCGCAACCCCCTTGCCGCCCTTGAAGCCCAGCCAAACCGGGAAGATGTGGCCGATAAAAGCCCCGAGGCCCGCAACGTAGCTGGTTACCGCCAGCAGCAGGTAGCCGTTCGGCCCCGCCGTCTGCAGCACCGGCATCGCCTGCCATGCCTCATTCGCCGCATACCAGGCAACGAACGGACCGATCATGCAGGCCGCCACCCCCTTGAGGACATCCCCCGCCAGCGTTGCCGCCGCAAGCGCCTTGTTGCCGGTGCGCAGCACGTTGGTCGCGCCGATATTGCCAGAACCGATCTGGCGAATGTCGCCGTGGCCGGCAAACCGCGTGAAAATCAGCCCGAACGGTACGGACCCCACGAGGTAACCGATCGTAAAGGCGATGAGCAGGGGGAGGATAAGATCCATCAGGACAATGAGGCCAGCTTGCATGAGCGCTCAGGTGCCGCCCGCGCGTCAGGGATTGTTTTCCAACGGAGCGTAACTGTAGACCGTGTGTCCGGCAACCAGCGTTCTGATGACACGCCCCTGCATCTTGCTCTCGTCGAACGGCGAGTTCTTAGAGCGCGAGTTGAGATCGTCGCGGTTGACGACCCACGGCGCGTGAGGGTCGAAGATGACGAGGTCGGCCATAACGCCCTTCTGCAGCCGCCCGCTTTCGAGGCCGAGGAGATCGGCCGGCCCGCTTGTCATCGCCCTGAGCAACACCTTGAGATCGGCATCCCCGCTGAGATGAAGCCGCATGGCAGCCGCCAGCATCGTCTCGAGCCCCACCGCGCCATCGGCGGCTTCCGCGAACGGCCGCCGCTTGGTGTCGGCATCCTGCGGGTCGTGGCTTGAGACGATGACGTCGATATCGCCGTTCTGAACCGCCCGCACCATCGCCGCCCGGTCGTCTTCGCCCCGGAGCGGCGGGCGCACCTTGTAGAATGTCCGGTAGGGGACGACGTCGTTCTCATTGAGGGTGAGGTGATTGATCGACACGCCGCACGTCACCTTCAGCCCGCCAGCCCGCGCGCGGCGGATCGCAGCCACGCTCTCCGGGCACGACAGCGTCGGGGCGTGATAGCGCGCGCCTGTCAAAGCGACCAGCCGCAGGTCGCGCTCGAGGATGATCGTCTCGGCTTCCTTCGGAACCCCTGAGAGGCCCGATCGCGCAGCGAGTTCGCCCGCGTTCATCGACCCGCTCCCGGCGAGATAGGCGTCCTCGGCGAAATGTGCGATCAGCGCGTCGAAATCCCGCGAATATTGCAGCACCTGGTGCATCACGCGCGTGTTCATGATCGACTGCTTGCCGTTCGAGAAGGCAATCGCGCCGGCCCGCTTCAGGAGGCCGATCTCCGTCATCTCATCACCAGCCAGCCCCATCGTCATCGCGGCCATCGGATGGATGTGGACGATCGCGTTGTCGCGCGCGCGCCGGAGCGTGAAATCAACGAGGGCGACCTGGTCAATCACCGGTTTGGTGTCCGGCATCACGATCATGGTGGTCACGCCGCCGGCCGCCGCCGCCCGGCTCGCGGTGTGCAGCGTCTCGCGGTGTTCCGCGCCCGGCTCCCCGGTAAAAACCTGCATATCGATCAGCCCGGGCGCGACGATGTGGCCCTGGCAATCGACCACCTCATAACCCGCCGGCGCATTGCGCCGGAACGGGGTGCCGAGATCAATGATTTTGCCGTTCTCGATCAGGATGCCGCCGGGCTCATCGCGCCCGGAATCGGGATCGATCAGGCGCGCGTTGATCAACACCGTCGGCTTCGGCGGCTGGGCGAGCTCGGGCGGACGGGCGAAAAACGGCATCAGTACCTCTGCGTATTGGCAAGCGAGCGATCACCGCCGCGTGGCGCGCGGGCGATGGAGGCGAGGACCGCCATGCGGATCGCGAGCCCCATCTCGACCTGCTCCTGGATCACGCTGCGCGGATGATCCGCCACCGTCGAGGCAATCTCGACGCCGCGGTTCATCGGCCCCGGATGCATGATCAGTGCATCCGGCTTGGCATAGGAGAGCTTGTCCTGGTCGAGACCGAAAAAGTGGAAATATTCCCGCTGCGATGGCACAAACGTGCCGCCCATGCGCTCGACCTGGAGGCGCAGCATCATCACGACGTCGGCGTCCTTGACGCCCTCCCACATGTCGGTGAACGCGGTGACCCCGAGCCGGTCCGGCGCCGACGGCATCAGCGTCGACGGCGCAACGATGCGCACATTGGCCCCGAGCGCGTTCAGGACATCGATATTGGAGCGCGCCACGCGGGAGTGTTTGATGTCGCCGCAGATCGCAACCGTCAGCCCGCCGACACGCCCCTTCTCGCGCCGGATCGTGAGCGCGTCGAGCAGGGCCTGGGTCGGGTGCTGGTGGGCGCCGTCACCCGCGTTGACGACGGAGCAGTCGACCTTTTCCGCCAGCAATTGCACGGCGCCGGCGGCGTGATGGCGCACGACGATGATGTCGGGGCGCATCGCGTTGAGCGTCATCGCCGTGTCGATCAGCGTCTCGCCCTTTTGCACCGACGACGTTGAAACGTTCATATTGAGCACGTCCGCGCCGAGGCGTTTGGCGGCGAGCTCGAACGACGACTGCGTCCGTGTCGAGGCTTCGAAAAACAGGTTGATCAACGTTTTGCCGGCGAGATAGTGGGGATGACTCTCACCCCGCCGGCTGAGCTCGGCTGCCAGGTCCGCGGCATCGAGCAACGAATTGATCTCGGGCGCCGTCAGCTTCTCACAGGTGAGGAGGTGACATTGCGAAAAGGCGTGTTCGCCATCTGTGAGAAAATCGGTCATTAAAACGGGGTCTATAGGCCCACTTGTCGGCGCCTGCAAGACGGCTTCTGCGCGCGTGGCAAAGACCACTGTGTGCAACGGCAACATTTCCCCGGGAGGGGCTGGAAAAGCACACTGGGACACGGACGCGACAGACGCATGTCGATACAAGTAAAAGGGTAGGAGCGGGGTCTTTCAAGGCGGGGACGGTGTGGCCGATACCGCGTTCGCTTCTGGGGATGCTTCGGTCCAACACCGTCCCGTCCGAGGGCCAGTATGTCCGATCCATGGGGCGACCCATCCACGTCGCCTGTGCCGCGCAAAACCGACAAGGTCTCACCCGGCGGGTTCGGCGCTATCAGTCCAGCTGATGGGTACCACTCTTGCCAGCCCGACGTCTCCCCGCCTGACGCGCCCAGCTCGCGCGCCTGCCGTTTGGGCGGGACTGGGAGGAAGTATGAGGGGCCGTCGGCGCGCGGGGATAAGTTCTTTGCCCGCAGTCATTATCTGTCTTTCTGGGTGCGGCCAGCCTCACCTCTAAAGCCGGCCGCCAAGCCCCGGTTTACGCGATCTCAACGGCGGCCGGGTAAGGCTGGGCGCGTTCTGAGGGAGTGCCGCGTCCATGAAGTATATCGTCTTTTACCTGTTCGTGCTGTTTGTCGGCCTGCCCGCGGTGATGTTCGGCGCACACATCGCGACGATGCCGGACGAGGACCGCCAGAAACTGGGCGAGGCCGCCAAGGACCTCAACGGCCGCATCTACCGGGCGCGGATTTATTGCCCCCGCAGCAAGAGCGAGCACGTCATGCGCGTCCACGGCCGCACCCGCGACGATGCGCGGCGCAAGGTTCAGCGCCAGCTGCAGAACTGCGACGTGGAGCTGCTGGACGGCGCGAGCGCGCCGATCTGGCAGAAGGCGGTGCGCGAGGCGTTTTGAGGGGGAGCTGCGGCAGCAACTTCGCTATTGTTCGGCGGGTAGGGTTGGCGTGGCTGCCAAGAGTGACTATGTGCGCGAACTCTCCCCCGTGCGTCATCCAACGGCACTGATGCGTCTGCCGCTGTTGGCCCTGCGCCAGAACAAACAGGTTCCTCCATGCTCGTTGACGTCGGTCTGATCGTTGCCGGCCTCGTCTTGCTGTTTTTCGGCGGCGAAGGCCTGGTGCGGGGCAGCGTCGCGCTGGCCGAGCGCTTCGGGGTCTCGAAGATGATCATCGGTCTCGTGATCGTCGGCTTCGGGACCTCGATGCCGGAACTGGTGGTGTCGCTGAATGCTGCAATCGCCGGCACGCCGGAAATTGCGATCGGCAATGTCATTGGCAGCAATATCGCCAATGTGCTGCTGATCATCGGCGTGGCGTGCGTGATCGTGCCGATTTCAAGCTGGCAGCGCAGCGCGGTGCGCGAGGCGCTCATTGCAACACTCGTCGGCCTCGCCCTGTATGGGCTTGTGCAGGGCGAGATGATCGGCCGTGCCGAAGGCGTCACCCTCCTCGTGGTGCTGGCCGCGTATCTGTTCGCGACCTACTGGCTCGAGCGCCGCGCGATGAAGAAGACGGTTTTCGAAGAAGAGACGGAAGAGTTCGAGGACATCCAGATATCAAGCGTCTGGCTCTCGGTTCTGCTCGTTGCGGGCGGCATCGCAGTGCTCGTGCTTGGCGCTGATCTGTTGGTGCGCGGCGCTGTCGCGGTGGCGCGCGACTTCGGCGTGACCGATGCCGTGATCGGCCTCACGCTTGTCGCGGTGGGCACCTCTCTGCCGGAACTTGCAACCGCGATCGTCGCAGCCTACCGGCGCCATTCCGACGTCGTGATCGGCAATGTCATCGGCAGCAACATCTTCAACATCCTCGCGATCCTGGGCATCACGGCGCTGGTCCAGCCGATCGCGGTCGGCGACCAGTTCCGCACCGTCGACGGCCTCATGGTGGTGGCCACGAGCGCGTTCCTGCTTGTGCTGTTGTTTGCGACACGGCGCATCGGCCGCGGCTGGGGGGCGGCCATGCTTGCAACCTATGCCGCCTACACGATCTACCTGTTCCAGACCGGCGCGGCCGGCTGAGGCCTCTGGCACCAGGCATCACACCAGAAGGCTGCGCGGCTATAGCTCGTTTCATGCGCGGCGCGATGGCGTGGCCGATGATCAGGCGTCACGACCACGCCGACCACCTATTATTATTATAGCCGGCGGTTCGACGACTGTCCTGCCGTATCCGCCGGTCGCGACGAGGCTATTCGCCGGCAGCTTTTCGCCCCATGGCGGCGCCGGCCCTGAGGCCCAGGAACTGCGTCACAACCACGATCGCCGTCAATGCGGCACCCGCAAGATCGGTGGCGAGCCCGGGCTTGATCAGGCAGAACGCCGCCATGACGAGAAGTATCCGCTGCCAGGCCGTCGCTGGGGCGATGAGATAACCATGCAGCCCGCCGGCCAGCAGAACGACGCCGATGATGGCGCTCGTGGCTGTAGCTGCGATGACCCCGGCGTCGCCGATCATCAGGAGGGACGGCCCGAAGACGAACATGAACGGCACGATGTAGCCGGTCAGGCCGAGCTTTACCGCAGCCCAACTGCTCGACCAGATGCCGGCGCCCGAAAGCGAATTCGCGGCATAGACCGCGAGTGCGACAGGAGGGGTAATGGCCGACAGAATGGCAAAGTAGAAGACGAACAGGTGCGCGGCTTCCTGCAGGACGCCAAGCTTGACGACAGCCGGCACCAGCAGCGCCACCTGCATGATGTAGGCAGGTGTCGTGGGCATGCCCATGCCCAGGATGATGCCGGCCATCATGGTGAAGATCAGCGCCATCACCAGCGGCAGGTCCGGATGGATCTCGAGGATCAGCGGGTTTTGTGCGATCGACAGCACGAAGGCGGTGAAATTGATGCCAAGCCCGGTGAGCGCGATGACACCGATGACGATCCCCGCGCAGGCGCAGGCAAGCGCCACCTGCACCGTGTTGCGGGCGCCATCGACGAGGGCATCGATGATCATGGTGACGGTGAGCAGTTTGCGGCTGACGGCCCGCAGAGCCATGATCGGGATAACCGACAGGATACCGACCAGCGCCGACATCGGGGCCGAGAAGCCGGAGATGAGCATCCCGATGATAATGATCAGCGGCAGGAACAGGTGGCCTTCCTCGGCCAGAACCTTCCAGGTGCTCGGAAGCTCGCTCGCAGGCAGGCCATGCATGCCAAGCCGCTTGGCTTCGAAGTGGACGGCGGAAAACACGGCGAGAAAGTAGAGCAGCGCCGGGATCAGGGCGTAGGCGGCGACCGTTGCGTAGCTCACACCGAGGAACTCGGCCATGACGAAGGCGGCAGCGCCCATGATCGGCGGCATGATCTGCCCGCCGGTGGAGGCGACCGCCTCGACAGCGCCCGCGAAGGCCGGCCGGTAGCCGATCCGCTTCATGAGCGGTATCGAGAAGGTGCCGGTGGTCATGACGTTGGCGACGGCTGATCCTGATACCGAGCCGAACAGCGCCGACGTCAGCACG
This sequence comes from uncultured Alphaproteobacteria bacterium, assembly GCA_963696075.1. Lineage (GTDB taxonomy): Bacteria > Pseudomonadota > Alphaproteobacteria > Rhizobiales > Hyphomicrobiaceae > CAJQQK01. Next base: position 464,042 of record CAVOJD010000029.1, read on the forward strand.
GCGACCTTGGCCGGGCCGCCGGCGGTGCCGCCGGTGAGGCCGAGCGCGAAGTCCATGAACAGTTTGCCGGCGCCCGAGCGTTCAACGAACGCGCCGAACAGGATGAACAGCACCACGTAGGTCGCCGACACCGCGACCGGAATGCCGAGGATGCCATCCGTGGTGAGATACATCTGCTCCACAACCTCCTGCGGCGTGGAGCCGTGGATGAACAACGCATAGCCGAGGAACAGAAGCGCGGTGATCGGCATCACCAGACCGAGCGCCCGCCGTGTTCCCTCAAGGACGACGACGATGAATATGATGCCGAACCACCATTGCTCCGGCGTCAGGTCATCGACGTAGATCATGCGCGCATCGATGACCTCCTTGGCGAAGTACTGGTAGGCGCATGCGCCAATCGACAGCGCGACGAGCACCATCGAGAAGATGCCGGGCCGTTGCAGCTGACCGCTCGGCAATGCCGGGTAGATGAAGAAGGCGAGAAGCAGCGCGAACAGGATGTGGATGGCGCGGAAGACCTGCGCGTCCGGGGCGCCGAAGAAGGCGACATAGAGGTGGTAGAGCGACATGGCGAGCGCGATGGCCATGATCACGTAGTGGGACCAGTGGCGGCTCGTCCGGGCGGCGGACGCGGAGGCGGCTTCTACAGTCACGACGAACACTCCGGGAGGGACGAGCGGGCGAAAGATCGCCTATATGCCGATTTCATGCGCAACGAGCACGCCAGCGCCTTTCGGCTGCCAGCGTGCCCGGGGAGATGAACGCGAAAGCCGGCGGCTCAGAGCGCGCCCTGCTCCTTGTAGTACTTCACGGCACCGGGGTGCATCGTCACGCCGACATCGGCGGCGATGTCCTTCGCCGTCTTGCCCTTGATCGCCTTGGCGATTGCACCGAGGGTCTCTGCGCCTTCGACCATGGCCTTGGTGATGCCGTAGGCGGTCTTCTCATCGAGGTCGCAGCGGACAACGACGTGCGTCGAGAAGCCGACGGTCTGGACGTCCTGGTCCTGCTTTGGATAGCTGCCAGCCTTGATGAAGATCTTCTGGTAGCCGCCGTTGATGGCCTGCATTTTGGCAAGGCCGTCATCGTCGACCGGGATGAGGACGATGTCGCGTGCCGAGGCGATGTCCATGACGGCGCCGGCCGGCACCTGCGTGGTCATCGAGAAGACTTCCGCGTTGCCGTCCTTCAGCTGGTTGACGCTGTCATTGTAGGAACCTTGGTTGACCTTGGCCATGTCCTTGTAGGTGAGGCCATAGGCTTTCAGCCAGTCGGACGTGACCGCTTCGCCGGTATTGCCGCGCTTCTGCGTGGTGAGCTGCCGCCCCTTCATATCGGCAGCCGACGTGATGCCGGAGCTGGCGAGGGCGACGACCTGGAAGTATTGCGGGTAGAGCACACCGAGATTGCACAGGCCCGACTGCTTCTTGCCGTCGAACGGCCCGGTGCCGTTGAGCGCATCGACGGTGGTCACCGAATTGCCGAAGCCGATTTGCGCCTTGCCGGCAGACAGCGCCGCGACGTTGGCCACGCCGCCACCCGGCGCGACGGCCACGGTCGTGCCCGGCAGTTCCTTCTCAATGAGCGCTTTCATGGCGCCGCCGAGCGGATACCACGAGCCGCCCTGCGGGCCGGTGACGAACTTGAGTTCGGCAGCCGTTGCAAGGCTGGCGGTAAGCGTGACGGCCGCGACAGCGGCGACGAACAAACGCGCAGATTTCATTGGGTGAGTTCTCCCATGATGGAGTCGTTCACCGTCGCGCAATCGACGGCCGGTGAACGAATCTTGGCCTTTGGCCAGTTGGTTAGGGCAGATGCAAAGGCTCAATCATTATCCCAGGGTGAGGCCACCAACAATCGAAATTTGCGGGCTGAGTTATTGTGCAATTGCGAAGCGAAACGGCGGTCATTGGGGCGATGCTTCGGCCTCGTCGAAACGGCCGTCCTGGCATGCCGCGGAGCGGGCCTGACAAAAACCTCATCGGCCAAACCCAACCCGCCCCACCCCTCACCGCATCCGGTCCAGCGCCCCCTGCAGGATCAGCGTCGCGGCCATCTTGTCGATGACCTGGGCGCGGCGGCGGCGGGATTGGTCGGCGGCGAGGAGGACGCGCTCGGCGGCCTGCGTCGAGAGGCGTTCGTCCCAGAGCAGGATCGGCAGCGGCGAGCGGGCGTTGAGGTTGCGGGCAAACGCGCGGGTCGATTGCGCGCGCGGGCCCTCCGTGGCGTCGAGGTTGATCGGCAGGCCGAGGACGAGGCCGGCGACGCCATGGGCGGCAATCAGGGTGTCGAGGTAGTCGGCGTCGGCGGTGAATTTCTTGCGCCGGATCGTCTCGACACCCGAGGCAACCGTGCGCCCGACGTCGGACAGCGCAACGCCGATCGTCTTGGTGCCAAGGTCAAGGCCGATCAGGCGGCCGGTCGGGCCGATCGCGGCTGCAAAGGCGGCAACGTCCTCGAAGGTTTCGCCGGTAGCGCTGGGTGCCTCATCGTTCATAGCTGTGGCCCCCGGAGCGGCACACGGGAGATCAGGTCGGTTTCGTAAGGCATCTGCCAAACGCGAGGTGCGACTGTCGGCCCCCACGTGTCATCCCGGACAACCCCGGACTTGATCCGGAGGAGAGCCGGGAGCCAGGGCGGCAGGTTTCCAGGTTTGGGTTCCTTTCCCTGGGTCCCGGCTCGTCGCTGCGCTCCGTCCGGGATGACACACTGAGTGTGGCTGATGTCCTGGGCGCCTGTCGCAGCCCCCCGCTTGTGCGCCCGTGCCTCGGCCGCTAGGTTTCGCGGCTGAAATCGCAAACCTCCACTGACACCGACACTAACTGAGGCAAGTCCCATGAAAATCACCTGGTTCGGCCATTCGACGTTTCGCATCGAGACGGGCAAGAGCGTCATCATGATCGACCCGTTCCTGAAAGGGAACCCGTCGTTCAATGGCGCGGGGCTGAGTTTCGATGAGGCGATCAAGGGCGTGACGCACGTCTGCCTGACGCATGGCCACGATGACCACATCGCCGATGCCGCCGACGTGTGCAAGGCCAATGGCGCGACGCTGTTCGCGACGTTTGAACTCGCCCAGCATATCGGGGCGGACAAATTCGAGCCAATGAACACCGGCGGCACGGTCTGCGCCCAGGACTTCTCGGTGTCGCTGGTGGATGCGCTGCACTCCTCGTCGTCGGGCGGCACCTACCTTGGCAATCCGAACGGCATCGTCATTACGACCAACGAAGGCCCCGTCGTCTATCACATGGGCGACACCGACATTTTCCCCGGCATGGAACTCGTCAACGAGCTTTATGCGCCGACAGTGGGGATTGTACCGATCGGCGACCGCTTCACGATGGGCGCGAAATCAGCCGCGCTGGCATGCCGGAAGTACTTCAACTTCAAGACCGTGATCCCCTGCCATTACGGCACCTTCCCAATTATCGACCAGACGCCGGACCGGTTCATTGCCGAGGCCACGGGCCAGAACATCCAGGCCCCTGCGGTTGGCGGCAGCGTCGAGGTTTGAGGGCATCCGCAATCGCGAAAGATCCCGGCGCAGCGCTGACGCGCTGTCCGGGAACGCTAAGCGGAGAGTTCAGTGGAAACACAGGCGTTGGCGGCTTTACCTGATCTTCATCGCCTGCGGCCAGAATGATCCGACCGCCTCGTAATTGGCCGTGAAGCGTCGGATAGAAGACGATGTCCTCGAACGCCTATAGAGCCCGCGTTTGGAGCTACCTGTCCTGGCTGTTGGTGCCTGTCGGCCTGTATGTGGCGGGGTTCTCATCTGTCTACGTTCTCTATGGTCCAGACGCTCTGGCCGGGACGAATGACTGGGCCATGGTGTTCGGATTGATTGCCATGGTCGGGCTTCTGCCGCTGACGCTCTATTGGTTCGTCGTGACCTGGCCTGTCGCCGGACTTGTCAGAGCAAGGCTCGAGAATGCCGGGTTTCCAGTCGTCGCGGCATCCGCTCTGGCGGCCTTGCACGGCGGACTTTGGCTGTCGCCGCTGTGGAGCAGCGCGCTCATGTTGGCGCCTGACGGAGCGAGAAATGCTGGGATCGCCGCGGGATTGGCGGCGCTCAGCCTCATCTTCACGTTCGCCATTTCGTGGCTGCCTGATGGGCGGCTTTCCCGCTAGCCGGCAAAACACAAGTGAAAAAAAGGTGGGGGTTCGGGGGCTCCGCCCCCGAGCGGGTTGAAGGGCGGCAGCCCTTCTTGCGCAGCAAATCCGCGCGCGACGCCCCTGGGTCCCGGCTCTCCCTGTGGTCGGCCGGGATGACACCGGTGGGAGCGGCGCGCCACTAGGTGACGCTGATCACCTTCGCCCCGGTAGCCGCCACGAGGGCGGCGGGTTCGACGGAGAAGAGCGCGTTCGGCGTGCCGGCGGCGGCCCAGATGCGCTCGTGGGCGAGCAGGTCCTCGTCGATGTAGGTCTCGAGGCGCTCGGCGTGGCCGAAGGGCGGGATGCCGCCGATCGCGAAGCCGGTGACGTCGCGCACGAATTGGGCGTCCGGGCGCATGATTTTCTCGCCGATGTCGTCTGCAACGGCGGTCTCGTTGACCCGGTTGGCACCGGAGACGAGGAGCATGAAGGGGGTGCCGGTGTCGTGCCCCTGGAAGACCAGGGACTTGACGATCTGGGCGACGTCACAGCCGCATGCCTTGGCGGCTTCCTCGGCGGTGCGCGTCGATCGCGGCATTTCGCGCACTTCGATTTCGAGGCCAAGCGCGTCTGCTTCGGCCTGCACCCGTTGGGCTGCCGGTTTGAGGTCTGCCATCGTGGAACCTTCCAACTCCTGTCTCGCTCGCTTGCGCCGCCGGTGGGCGCGGGCTAAGAGAGCATCGAATATCGGACCAATTCCAGCGAAAACTGTGAGGCATCATGGAGGTCGATGAGGCCACCGTCCGGCGCATCGCGCGTCTCGCCCGCATCAAGATCACCGATGAAGAGGCTTCAAGCCTCAAGGGTGAGTTGAGCGGCATACTGAATTGGGTGGAGCAATTGGATGCGGTCGACACGGAGAATGTCGAGCCGATGACGTCGGTTGTGCCGATCAAACTCAGGATGCGCGACGATGTCGTCACCGACGGCGAGAAGGCCGGTGACGTGACCCAGAACGCGCCGATGTCCGAGGACGGATTTTATGTGGTCCCGAAGGTCGTCGAATAGCCAGCGACGAACGATCTGACCGCGCCACGCCCCCATTGCCGGGATATTCCCAGGATATTCGATGAGCGACCTGACCAGACTGAGCCTGACCGAAGCCCGCGACGGACTAGCCGCCGGCACGTTTACCGCCAGTGAGCTGACTGAGGCGTTCCTGGGCGCGATCGAGGCCGGCAACCACCACCTCAACGCCTACATCACGACGACGGCGGACGCGGCCCGTCAGGCAGCCAAGGCGGCCGACGAGCGCTACCGGAAGGGCGAGGCGCGCGCGCTTGAGGGCCTGCCGCTCGGCATCAAGGACCTGTTCGCAACCAAGGGGGTCCACACCCAGGCGGCAAGCCATGTCCTCGATGCGTTTCTCCCGCCCTATGAATCGACCGTGACCCAGAACCTCTGGGACCAGGGCGCGGTGATGCTGGGCAAGCTCAACATGGACGAGTTCGCGATGGGCTCGTCGAATGAGACGAGCTATTACGGCCCCGTCGTGAACCCCTGGCGGCGCAGGAACGCGAACGGTGACCTGACCAATGATCCGCTCGTGCCGGGCGGCTCGTCGGGGGGATCGGCGGCAGCGGTCGCAGGCGACCTGTGCCTGGCGGCAACCGCGACGGATACCGGCGGCTCGATCCGCCAGCCAGCCGCATTGACCGGAACGGTGGGCCTCAAGCCGACCTATGGACGCTGTTCGCGCTGGGGGATCGTGGCGTTCGCTTCCTCGCTGGATCAGGCCGGTCCGATCACCAAGACGGTGGCGGATGCAGCCCTTCTGACCGGCGTCATGGCGAGCCACGACCCGAAGGATTCAACCAGCGTCGATGTGCCCGTGCCCGACTATGCGGCCGAACTTGGCAAATCGATCAAGGGCCTGCGCGTCGGCGTCCCGAAGGAATACCGCATCGAGGGCATGTCGGAGGTGACCGACAGGCTCTGGCAGCAGGGCATCGATTGGCTGAAGGACGCCGGCGCCACGATCCACGAAATTTCCCTGCCCCACACCAAGTATGCGCTGCCCGCGTACTATATCGTGGCGCCGGCCGAAGCCTCTTCGAACCTCGCGCGCTATGATGGCGTGCGCTACGGCCTGCGCGTGACCGGCGACGATCTGATCGACACCTATGAGAAATTCGCGCGCAGCAGGGCTTCGGGCGCGAGGTCAAGCGCCGCGTCCTGATCGGCACCTACGTGCTCTCGGCCGGCTATTATGATGCCTATTATCTGAAGGCCCAGAAGGTGCGCAGCCTGATCAAGCAGGATTTCGATACCGCGTGGGACGCCGTCGATGTGGTGCTGACGCCGACGACGCCCGTCCCCGGCCTTCGCGCAAGGCGAGAAGTCGGGCGATCCGATCGCGATGTATTTGGAGGACATCTTGACGGTCACCGTCAACATGGCGGGCCTTCCGGGCATCTCGGTGCCGGCGGGATTGTCGGCCGAGGGAACGCCGATGGGACTGCAGTTGATCGCCAAGCCGTTCGATGAGCCGACGCTGTTCCGCGCCGGCCACGTCATCGAGCAGGCGGCGGGACGTTTTACACCCAGCGAACGCTGGTGGAGCGAAGCATAGACAAAAACAAGGGAGATGAGGCGATGGCGCCGATCAAGCCTGAAGACTGCAAGAACATGGACGAGGTGCGCATCGAGATCGACCGCCTCGACAGTGCCCTGGTCGCGCTGATCGGCGAACGCTTCGGCTACGTCGACCGCGCCTGGCAACTGAAGGACAACCCGGAAGAGGCAACCGTGCCGTGGCGCATCCAGCAGGTCATTGACCGGGTCCGCGCCAAGGCGGAAGAAGAAGGCGTGCCGCCGGACCTGTGCGAGGCGCTGTGGCGCCAGATGATCGGCTGGTTCATCCAGTATGAAGAAGAAAAGCTGCGCGAGAAGTAGTTGATGCCGGACGGCCCATTCCGGGCCGGTCGAGGCGGCACAGTCGAGGCAAGATGGCGGCGATCCAACCATTTGATCCGTGGGGCATCATTCAGGTCGCCCTGTTCAACCCGGTCGTGATCCTGGTGGCACTCTGGCTCGGCTGGCATGCCGATCAGTGGCAGAAGGTCCTGGTTGCGGGCTTTGCAGCAGCATTCGCAGGCGCCGCTGCGATCTGGCTGGCCGCGGCCGTCGGGCTGATTTCCGTGCGTGGCTTTGGCGGTGAGGCAGGTGTGTTCGTCACCTCGATGATTTATGGCTGGGTGCTGGCAGGGCTCGCCTTCGCCATGAGCCGGCAGCGCCGTGCCTGATCCGATGAGACGATGATGGCCAAGTCGAAACCGATGATCATGCTTCTGGCCGTCGCGGGCTTGGCGGCTCTGGTGGCAGGTGCATGGTTCTGGGCCAATCGTTACGCAGCCGAAGCGAGCCCCGACACCATCGTCGGCGCGGCAACCGCGCATCAGCGCGCGCGCGCTGGCGAGATCGTCCTCGTCGATGTACGCCGCCCGAGCGAGTGGCAATCGAGCGGCGTGCCCGAAAGCGGCCACGCAATCACGATGCACCAGGACGGTGCGGCATTCGTCGAGAAGTTGCGGCGGGCGGCGGCCGGCAACATTACCCGGCCGATCGCGCTGATCTGCGCCACCGGCGGGCGCACGACCTGGCTGCTGCCGCACGTGAAGAAGGCGGGGTTTACCAACGTGCTGAACGTCGCGGAAGGCATGTTCGGCTCCGGCCATGGCCCGGGATGGTTGAAGCACGGCCTTCCGGTTCGCCGCTGGCTGGGGCCCCAGTCGGCAGCACCCGTTTTGGCGAAGTGAGACTTTGAAATGACGGCGCTGCCGCGACCGGCAGCACGTCGGATAACGATGACGAGGCAGGGCGCCGGCAAACGTGCACGGCGCCTCAAGCGATGAGAGAGAGGCGGGCCGATGGCAGCCAAGGAACAGGCGAAGCAGAACGGCAACCTGATTGCGGGCGCGACCGGTGACTGGGAAGTCATCATCGGCCTCGAGGTCCACGCCCAGGTCAATTCCAAGGCCAAGCTGTTCTCGGGCGCCTCGACCGCGTTCGGCGGCGCGCCCAACAGCCACGTCTCCCTCGTCGATGCCGCAATGCCCGGCATGCTGCCCGTGATCAACAAGGAGTGCGTCGCCCAGGCGATCCGCACCGGACTTGGCCTCAAGGCCCGGATCAACCTGCGCTCGACCTTCGACCGCAAGAACTATTTCTATCCCGACCTGCCGCAGGGCTATCAGATTTCGCAATATAAGCAGCCGATCGTCGGCGAGGGCGAAGTCGAGATCGACGTCGACGGCGCGACCAAGATGGTCGGCATCGAGCGCCTTCACCTCGAGCAGGACGCCGGCAAGTCGATCCACGACATGCACCCCGATTATTCCTACGTCGACCTCAACCGTTCCGGCGTCGCGCTGATGGAGATCGTCTCGCGCCCCGACATGCGCTCGGCCAAGGAGGCGCAGGCCTACGTCACGAAGCTGAGGTCGATCCTGCGCTACCTCGAGACCTGCGACGGCGACATGGAGAAGGGCAACCTGCGCGCCGACGTCAACGTCTCCGTGCGCCGGCCGGGTGAGGAATTGGGCACGCGCTGCGAGATCAAGAACGTCAACTCGATCCGCTTCATCGGCCAGGCCATCGAAACCGAGGCGCGCCGCCAGATCGACATCATCGAGGACGGCGGCACCATCGACCAGGAAACCCGCCTGTTCGACCCCCGCCTTGGTGAGACGCGCTCGATGCGCTCGAAGGAAGAAGCCCACGACTATCGCTACTTCCCCGATCCCGACCTCCTGCCCCTGGAATTCGAACAGGCCTACGTCGATGAACTGGCAAAGGGGCTGCCGGAACTACCGGATGAGAAGAAGGCCCGCTTCATGTCCGACTATGGCCTGAGCCCCTACGACGCCGATGTACTGGTGGCGGACCGCGAGAACGCCGATTATTTCGAAACGGTCGCCAACGGGCGCGATGGCAAGACGGCGGCGAACTGGGTGATCAACGAACTCTTCGGGCGCCTCAACAAGGAAGGCATGGAGATCGCAGACAGCCCCGTCAGCGCCGCGCAGCTCGGGCGAATTGATCGACCTGATTTCGGCTGACACGATCTCCGGCAAGATCGCCAAGGATGTGTTTGAGATCACCTGGGACGAAGGCGGCGAGCCCGGCCGAGATCGTTGAACAGCGCGGCCTCAAGCAGGTCACCGATACCGGCGCGATCGAGGCGGTTGTTGATGAGGTGATCGCAGCCAACCCCGGGCAGGTCGAGAAGGCAGCCGCGAACCCGAAGCTTGCCGGCTGGTTCGTCGGCCAGGTCATGAAGGCCTCGGGCGGCAAGGCCAACCCGCAGGCGGTGCAGAAGATCGTGCGCGAGAAGTTGGGGATCGAGGAGTAAGAACTGGAGGGTCTGGGAGGCTGCGCCTCCCAGCGGAGCGCGAGGCTGGCCTCGCTTGCAGCAAAGCTGCGAATTACCTCATGACCTTCACATCCACCGCCAACCCATGCCGTGGCCTGAGCGTTACGCGGCTGATGGGATCGGGCTCGCGGCTGCCGGCGTAGGTGAATTCGGCGGACCTCAGCATTTCAGCAAGCAGCACCTTCGCCTCCGCCATCGCGAAGCCCGCCCCGATGCACACGCGCGGGCCGGCACCGAACGGCAGGAACTGCATCCGCGCCATTCGGGCTTCACGCGCCGGCAGGAAGCGGTCGGGGTCGAAACGGCCCGGATCCTCCCAGAGTTGTTCGTGGCGGTGGACGCTCCAGATCGGCACGACGAGCTGGTCGCCGGGCTGATAGGGGATGCCACCGAGTTGCGTCGGTGCGATCGGCGTGCGGGCGAGAACGGCGGCGGGCGGATAAAGCCGCATCGCCTCCTTCAGGACGCGCTCAATCACCGTCAGGCGGTCGAGATGGTCAGCGGAAATCTCCGCCGAACCAACCACGTCCGCCACCTCGGCGCGCGCCTTCGCCTGCCATGCCGGGACCTTGGCGAGGAGATAGATCGTCCACGTCAGCGCCCGCGCGGTGGTCTCGTGGCCGGCATTGAGCAGCGTGAGCAGGTTATCGACGATGAGGTCGCGCCCCATCGCCTCACCCGTCTCCGGATCACGCGCGGCAAGCAGGCGCGCAAGCAGATCGCCGCTTTCATCTTGGCCCGCTGTATCCCTGGCGTGGCGCGCGACAATCGCGGTGACGGCGTCGCGCATCTCACGCGCCGCGCGCCGCATGCGCCCCTTCGCCGGGTGCCACAGCCACGGCGGCAACTGCAGGATCGTGAACGCGACTTCCCAGGAACTGGGACGCAGAAAATCATCGCCCGCCCGTTTGATGGTGTCAGCTTCCGCCGGCTCACCGCCCCCGAGCATCGTCGCGGATATGATTCGGAACGTGACATCGACCATCTCGCGGTCGAAAGCGCACCGGAAGGGGGCAGCCGTCGCGCCGGCCCGGCGATCGCGCCAGTCATCCGTCATGGCGCGGGCAACGTCTGCCATTTTCGCCACGTAGGATGCGATTTCAGCCGGCCGGAACAGCGGCGCGAGCGTGCGCCGCTGCCAGCGCCAGTGATCACCGCGCGCCGTCAGCAGCCCCGCGCCGATCGCGGGGCCAAGCACGCGCTCTTCGAAATCGTGCTTATGAAAGCGGCCGGCCTTGTCGACCAGCAGTTCCTCGATGAGGATCGGGGTCGCAAATCCACGCGACCGTCCGCTTCGGCGTCGGCTTGTGCAGGGTGACGGGCGCGGTGTAGGTCGAGCGCGGCAGCGTCCTGATCGGATTCTGGACGGCGTGATAGAGAAACGCCGGCACGCCGAGGGGCTGGTCCGGCGCATCGACCGCAGGCGGGTGGAAGGCGGCGGAACCCACATGCTTGTCCAAGGTCATCGAAAGCGTCTCCCGCGGCGCCATGAGAGGCGAGAAACATCAACGAGATGAAAGAATTGCACGGCGAAGGTGATGTATTCAATCGACGTCGCGTCCCCAGCCTTGCCCGTGAATGCGTCGATTGGGCGACGTGAATGTTGCATCATGTCGGGAAGTTTGTGCTAGGGAGATGGGCTCGTCCAACGAATTCGCGCTCAATGCCGAATGCCAGGACAGCGACTGGGTGCGCGCGCGGTTGTTCACGCTGCAAGCATCCCCCGGTTCGCGCACCCCTGGTCAAATGGCCGGCGCGACCGCATATGACGGAATTGATTGACAACAGCTAGGGATCCTTCGCCGACCATGGCAGGCATTCAAGATCAGGCATCCGACCCGGCGGTCTCGCGCACCGCGTCACCGGCCTCGGTGTTGGCAAGTCGAGAAAAAAACGCACGTCTGCGCCAGGCAGTGCACCGCCACAAGCCGATTTCGAAGAGCGGCATTCAGGAGCGCTTGTTCACGCTCGTCTTCTCCGGCCTCGTCTATCCCCAGATCTGGGAAGATCCGGTGGTCGACCTCGAGGCGCTTGATCTGTCGCCGGACGAGCACCTCATCGCGATCGCCTCGGGCGGCTGCAATGTGATGAGTTATCTGTGTGCCGCGCCTGTCAGAATCACGGCCGTCGACCTCAATCCGGCGCACATCGCCTTGAACAAGTTGAAGCACGCCGCCGTCAGTCATTTCCCCGACTACGCGACGTTCCATAAGTTTTTTGCAGAGGCCGACACCCGCGATAACGTCCAGGCCTATGAGACGTACCTGCGCCCCCATCTCGACGAGGCCTCGGTGCGCTACTGGGAATCGCGCAACCTGATCGGCCGGCGCCGCATCGGCTACTTCGGATCGAACCTTTATCGGCATGGCCTGCTCGGCACCTTTATCGGTGCGAGCCATCTCCTCGCCCGCCTGCATGGGCGCAACCCGCGCCGCCTCCTGACCGCGCGCTCGATGCAAGAACAGCGCGAGATTTTCGAAACCGAACTCGCTCCCCTGTTCGAGAAGCGCCATATCCGTTGGCTCCTCAACAAGCCCTCGGCCCTGTTCGGTCTCGGCATTCCGCCATCACAGTTCGAAGCCCTCAAGGGCGACGAGCAGCACATGGCGAAAGTGCTGCGCGAGCGCCTCGAGCGCCTTGCGTGCGGGTTTGACCTGGCTGACAACTATTTCGCCTGGCAGGCCTTTGGCCGGCGCTACGCCAGCGGCGGCGCAGGTCCGTTGCCGCCCTATCTCCAGCGCGAAAACTTCGAAAACCTGAAGGCTCGCGTCAGCGGTCTCGAGATCGAGCATCGCTCATTCACCGAGTATCTCGCAGCCCAGCCCGAGAACTCGCTGGATGCCTATGTCCTGCTCGACGCGCAAGACTGGATGACCGACGAGATCCTCACCGGCCTGTGGCGTGAGATCGCCCGCACCGCCAAGCCAGGCGGCCGGGTCATCTTCCGCACCGCAGGCGCAGAGAGCATCCTGCCCGGCCGCGTGCCCGACGACATCCTCTCGCAGTTCTCCTACGACGAAGAGAAGTGCCGCGCGTGGACCAACCGGGACCGCTCGTCGATCTATGGCGGCTTCCACCAGTACATCTTCAAGGCGAGCTGATCGTGTCAGGCGCACGCGAGCATGATGGAGATGCCGCCGGTCACATGGACGGCATCTACAAGTATCAGCGCTACATCTACGATGCGACGCGCAAATACTATCTGCTCGGGCGCGACCGCATGCTCGATCGCCTGAAGCCCCCGCCGGGTGCCCGCGTCCTCGAAATTGGATGCGGCACCGGGCGCAACCTCATCCTGGCGGCCCGCCGCTACCCCAACGCGCGCTTTTACGGGTTCGATATTTCCGAGGTCATGCTGGATACCGCGCGCGCCTCGATCGAACGCGCCGGCCTCTCCGATCGCATTACCGTTGCCCAGGGCGATGCAACCGATTTCGACACACAGGCCCTGTTCGGCGAGCCGCATGTCGAGCGCGCCTTCATTTCCTATTCCCTGTCGATGATCCCACCCTGGCAGGCAGCCATCGCCGAGGGCATTGCCGCGCTCTCACCGGGCGGCGAACTGCACATCGTCGACTTCGGCCAACAGGAAGGCTGGCCACGCTGGTTCGAGCGCCTGATGGCGGCCTGGCTCAAGAAGTTCTCGGTCTACCCGCGCGCCGACCTCGAAGAGGAACTGGCCAAGGCCGCCCGCGCCGCGGGCGCGACGTTGGAGTTCGAGAAGCTTTATCGTGACTATGCGCGCGCCGGCGTGGTCAAGACGCCCGCCGCCTGAGCCATCCAGCCATCCCGCGCGCTCGGCTGTTGGCGTTGGGGGGCTGTGCATCAAGCTGCCGCACCATCGCGATCACACCGCGTCCGTCCAGACCCGAAAATTCTCAAGCTTGTTGGGCCCGAACGTCGTGACCATGGCGACGTCGGCTGCATCGCGCCCGCGCGCCACCAGGAAACGCCCGATGCGCGGCTCGTTGTTGCGCGGGTCAAACGTGTGCCAACCGCCATCAAGGTAGGCCTCGAACCACGCGGCAAAGTCACCTGGAGGGTAGGGCTGGGGCGTACCGATGTCGCTGAGATACCCCGTGCAGTAACGCGCAGGAATGTTCAGCGCCCGGCAGAACGCAACGGCAAGGTGGGCGTAATCGCGGCACACGCCAACACTCTCGACATAGGCTTCCGCGGCTGTGCGTGTCGGTCTTGCCTGCGTGTAATCGAAAACAATTCGCTCGTGCACGAAATCACAGATCGTCTGCACGCAGCTCCATCCAGGCGCCGCCTTGCCAAACAGCTGCCAGGCGAGATCAAGCAGTTTGTCGCTTTCGCAGAAGCGGCTGGGGAGCAGGAAGACGATCGCTTCGTCTGGAAGCCGTTCGAGTGGCACCTGACCGGCGTGGGGTGCGATCGTATCCGGCTTGCCATCGTCGCGAATGATGACGTTGGTTGAAAACTTCACGATGCCCGCGGGTGCAACCAGCCGGCTGCACCAGTTTCCGTAAAGGTCGCGATATCCGACAACCGGAAGCGATGGTGTTGTCCGAATCGGGTCGGCGGACTCGAGATCGCTGACCCGCGTATGATGAATATTCAGCGCCAACAGGCACGGCGTTGGCTGCGGAAATCGATACTGGAATTCGTAGCCAAGCCGGAATCGCATCACGGAACCCATTCGTATGATACCAAAAAACGACTATCGCATAGTTTTCTCAAGATACCTCAAGGCTTTACGCGCTGGTATGTAAGATGGGGCAGGGCGCGAACAGCCAATAAGCAGCGCCGATAGGGGGAATTGCCAGCTTTTGCCCTCTGCCAACGCCGCACGGGAAACGCTCAGCTGAAGGCCGCGCTCAGCCATTGGACGATACGCCCGACCGCGTCCCCGAAGACGAGCAGCACGAATGCCCACAGGAACGCCGATGACCAATTGGCGATCTGGAACGTCATGCGGTTCATGTTGGCTGCGCCTGCAACCAGCGGGACCGATGCGCGGAACGGGCCGGAGAAGCGTCCGAGCACGATCGCCCAGGCCCCGTAGCGATCGAAGAACAGCCGCCCCTTGGGCAGCAAGTCCGGATATCGCGTCAGCGGCCAGATCTCGCCGACCCGATCCTTGAACAGCGCGCCAACCCAGTAGGAGACCCAGTCGCCGAGGGCGGCGCCGACGCTTGCGGCAACCCAGATCGCGGCGAATTCCGCGAGCGAGGCGTTCATCAGCGCGCCGATCGCGACCAGCATGCCCCAGAAGGGCAGGATCAGCGACACGAAGGCGATGCTCTCGCCGAAGGCAAGAACCAGGACGACCAGGGGCGCAAGCGCGCGGTTGGCGTCGGCGAATTCGGTGATGGTCTGGATGAAGGTTTCCACGGGCGCTCAGGTCTTGCAGCGCCGGCGGCGCTCGCGGTTCAGTTCTTTTTCGATCTCATCACCAAGCATTGCCCCGCGCGCAATCTGACCAGGTGTCAGACGCCCGGAGGCAGCCCTTAGCGTTCCGCGTGCGCCCTTTGCCTCACTGACGCCGATCGCGAGTTCACCGCATGTAAGATCACCCTTGCGCTTTTTGTAGGCGAAGAGCCGGACGCCCGAGGCATAGGCCGCCGCATCCGGTGGGCGGTTGATCCACGCCTTGTCGCGGTCGGCGAGGAGTTCTTGCAGGGCCGCCTGACGATAGTCGCGGCACGCCAGGCTGTCATCGACGCAGTTGAGGCCCGCGCGGACCTGCGAGGCCGGCTTTTCAGCAGGCCCGGCGCACCCGCATGCGAGCACGGCGACACCGATCACGACGACGCCGTTGAGCAGGCCCGAAACCGGAGACCGCCCGGAAGCCGCCCTCTCTTCCCGGGCGGCGCGATGCCGACTGGCCATGATAATCTCCCTTCGCCGGTCCGGTTTCGCAAACCGCCGAACCACCTCACAAATCAGTATTGTGGCGCTGGGTAAAGGCAGGAAATGGCCAATGCGAGGCGAAGTTTGTTGACGACGCCCACCTGCATCGCGCTGGCAACACCGCGTCCACCGGCCAAACGGCAAGCAAACCTTTGCCCTTCAGCGAAATCGCAGGCTAGACTGCGCGCCGATTGCGCGTGGCGTTGATCAAGGATCACCCCGTGCGCGAACGTGCCAATCGGGCCCGGCGCGAAGCCGGCCCACCAACCAACAAAAGGACATCAAACAGAATGGTCAAAGCAATCCGCATCCACGAACATGGCGGACCGGAGAAACTCGTCTGGGAGGATGTCGAAGTCGGCAAGCCGGGCGCGGGCGAAATTCGCGTCAAGCATCACGCCGTCGGCCTCAATTATATCGACACCTATCAGCGCAGCGGCCTCTATCCCCTGCCCAACCTGCCCGCCGTCATGGGCATGGAAGGCGCCGGCGAGGTCACCGAGGTCGGCAGCGGCGTCACCGACTTCAAGGCAGGCGACCGGATCGCCTATGCCAACCCGATGGGCTCTTATTCGCAAGAGCGCCTGATGCCGGCCGAGCGCGCCGTCAAACTGCCCGATGGCATCGCCTACGATACGGCGGCCGCGATGATGCTTCAGGGCATGACCGTGCGCTATCTCCTGCGTGAGACCTATAAGGTTGGCCCCGATACGGTCATGCTGTTTCATGCAGCCGCCGGCGGCGTCGGCCTGATCGCGTGCCAGTGGGCCAAGCATCTCGGCGCAACCGTGATCGGCACGGCCGGTTCTGAGGAAAAGTGCAAGCTCGCCAAGGAGCACGGTGCGACCCACGTCATCAACTACAAGACGGAGAAGTTCGTCGACCGCGTCAAGGAGATCACCAACGGCGAAGGCTGCCATGTGGTCTACGATTCGATCGGCCAGGACACCTACCCCGCTTCGCTCGATTGTCTCCGCCCGTTCGGTCTGTTCGTGAGCTTCGGCAACGCCTCCGGCCCGATCAAGAACTTCGACATCGGCCAGCTCGGCCCCAAGGGGTCGCTCTATGCAACCCGGCCGACGCTCTTCACCTACACCGCAGCCCGTCAGGATCTGGTCGATAACGCCAACGATCTGTTCGAAGTCGTCGGTTCAGGCGCCGTGAAGATCAAGGTCAACCAGACCTATCCGCTGGCCGAAGCAGCCCAGGCGCACCGCGACCTCGAGGCCCGCAAGACCACCGGTTCGACGGTATTCAAGACTTAAGGCTCTTAAGAGCGGGCGATGGCTGGCAGAGAATACGCCAATCACCGCCCGCTTTTTATTTTTCCGCAGTTTTTTTACGTGACGTCGCGTCGACGTATTTTCGGTTCGAACGCGAAACCCGATACTGGTTTCAAGGCGCACGCGATATTTTTCAGCCAGCGGCGCTGGCGCGGCGGCGAAGCGCGGCCGTTGCGCCGGATCAAGCAACAGGAAAAGCGTGGCGGCCTGCCGGTTTCGTTGCCAATTCGCCAAGTGCTGATCCAAAATGAAAAGCCAACGATAATCAAAGGAAGCCTTTGTTTGTGCATTAACCATGCGTAATGGAATACGCCGCCATTCTCCAAAGCGTCCGTGAGGGGATAAATTCAAAAGTCCCCCAACACGGTTCTCGAATCTGTTTTTGGAATCTGGGGAGGATGGTATGGCGCGATTTGAATTCAGCCCGCTGGAGCTTGCCGAACGTTCGGCAGATGCCGGGCGTCCCGACGCACTTTTCGAACTTGGCCTGATGTATTCCGCCGGCCGCGACGTGGCCGTCGACCTCATCGAAGCGCACAAGTGGTTCAACCTGGCAGCGGTCCGGGGCAATCACGACGCGCGCCGCTACCGCGCCGAATTGGCCCAGGACATGACGCGCGATGAAATCGCCGAAGCCCAGCGCCAGGCCCGCGCGTGGCTGGAGGCTCACTGATCGGGTTGGGGCGCGTGTTTGGGGTGATCCTCGGGTTGCGCATCGCAGGCGGTGAAGAGCGATGTGACGCAGCGCCAGGTCTGGCGCGCGGCACGCTCAACCACCTTGCCGGATTTCTCGAGCTGTTCCTGGGTCTCGCCGGCCGAGCGCTTGGCCATCTCGACGACCGTTTTGGGCGGCGCGTCGTTGCCCGCCGCAGCGGACGGGTTCTGAGGTGAGGTTGCGGGCTGCGCCGGTGCTCCACCCGCCGCCGCATCCGAACCATTCGGTTGGGCACTGATCATGTGAACGGTGCCCGCGCAGGTCGACATCGGCGTGTCGCTGACCTTGCAGCTCTGGTGTCCATAGGTCTGTGCGATCTCGCGAATGCAGCGCACCTTCAGCGCAGCGCCACTGAGACTGAGGCTGGTTGCGCCCGCCTCGGTCGGTGCAAGAGAGCAGGAATACTGCGCATCCGGCGCCGTGCAGGTCACGCACGCGCGTTCGCGCGCCTCGGCCGCGCCTGAGATCACGGCAATGCCCGTCACGCAAAGCAACGGCAGCCAGATCGTCAGATCCTGGTGCGCACGTCCGAAATGATTCATCGCAGCCCCTCCGCGCCGTCAGACGGCATGTGTGAGATGACCGAAGTTGCGCTCTAGCATCCCCGGGCCTTGAAATCCGCTGCCGGATTGCCGCGCCGTGTTCGTTCCGCCAGTGTGGCCCTGAAACACGCTATTGTCGTGACCTCAGGTATTTGGGAAAGGGAGTTTCCATGATCAATGTCATCGCCATCATTACGACCAAGCCGGGCCAGCGTGATGCGGTGCTCGCGGCGTTCCGCGCGAACATGCCCGCGGTGCATGCCGAGAAGGGCTGCGTCGAGTATCAGCCGACGGTTGATGTCGCCGACATGGGCCCGATTCAGACCAAGCTCGGCCCGGATACGTTCGTGGTCATCGAGAAGTGGGCCACGGCCGACGACCTCAAGGCGCATGCCGCAGCCCCTCACATGAAGGAATACGCCGGCAAGGTCAAAGACATGCTCGAAAGCCGCGTGATCCACGTCCTCGAGCAAGCCTGAGCGCCAAGCCTGAGCCTCTGCGTCCGATATCGAGGACGCAGCCACAATCGGCGCCGCATCCTCAAAGGCCGCGGCCTCCTCCACCGACGAGGCTACGCCTCGTCGGGGAGCGCCGGCGACCCGGCGCTTAGCGCCGCCCCCGCGGAGGCCCGACCGCAGGGAGGAACAGCCGCGCGCGAAACCCGCTCGATGGCGCAGCCATCGGGGAGCGCCCGGCGACCCGGCGCTTAGCGCCGCCCCCGCGGAGGTGCCCGGCCGCTTTGCGGCCGGAACAGCACCGTGAGCGCACCTAGCGAAATTCGCGGCCTCCTCCATCGACGAGGCTACGCCTCGTCGGGGAGCGCCCGCGACCCGGCGCTTAGCGCCGCCCCCGCGGAGGTGCCCGGCCGCTTTGCGGCCGGAACAGCACCGTGAGCGCACCTAGTGAAATACGCGGCCGGCGTCGATGACGACGGTCTGGCCGGTCATGGTGTCGGTCCGGCACATGAGTACGGCCTGGGCGGCGATGTCTTCCTTGCTGGCGGCTTTGCCGAGCAGGGCATTCGCCGTCGCCCGTTTGACGTGTTCATCGGTCAAGCGTTCGGTCATGCGGGTGCCTTCCATCAGGCCGGGGGCGACGCCGTTGACGAGAATGTCGGGGGCGAGCGCGACGGCCATGCATTTGGTGAGATGATTGAGGCCCGCCTTCGAGACGGCATAGGCGATCGAGGAGCCTTGCGGCTGGAAACCGGCGACGGAGGTGATGTTGATGATGCGCCCGCCGCCCTGGCGGCGCATCGCCGGCGCGACCGCCTTGGTGAGGAGCATCGGCGCGGTCAGATTGGTGGTCAGGATCTTGTTCCAGATGTCGAGGTCAAGGCCGTCGAGGTCCTGGAAGGCGATCGCCTTGTTGAAGGCGGCATCGTTGATGAGGATGTCGACCCGGCCGAAGTGGGCCTCGACGTCGTCGACGAGTTTCGTGATCTGGGCCGGATCTTCGAGGTTGCAGCCAAAGGCTTCGGCCTTGACGCCCATGTCGACGCCCATGTCGATCAGGCCTTGGGCGACTTCCGCCGCGCGCTCCCGGTTCGAACCGTAGACGACGGCGATGCTCGCGCCGGCCGCCGCCAGCGCCGCCGCGATGCGACGGCCAAGCCCGCCGTTGCCGCCGGTGACGATCGCCACCTTTCCGTTGAGATCCATACCTGACGTCCTTCCTGATTTTTTTCTGTGCCGGCAAAAACGTTTGCCGAGCCCGCCCACAAACGCAACCCGGCCTCGATGAATATCAGTCGCCGCCACAACTCAAAGTCAGACTTAGGCTCAGTTGCCACAGCTTGGCCGCGTTATCGTGGCATGCGGACAAATGGTGGCGCTCAGCCTTTGCCAACCCATGCCTCGCCGCTATAAAGACGGCCTGAAGGGGCATGCGGCGTTGAGGGGTTTTGCGGTTCGATGAGATGCAATGTTTGGGGCTGGCTGCTGGGCCTGCCAGTACTTGCGCTGATCTGGGGACTGGCAGTCAAGGGTGAGCGCGGGCCGATCATCAGTGATCTCGAGCGCCGCACATCGGCCGCCTTGAAGGCGGAGGATCTCGGGTGGGCCGCGACACGTTTCGATGTGATCGAGGGCGCCATCAAGGGGCGCGCCTACAGCGAGGCGGAACGGCGCCGCGCCGTCGAAGTTGTCCGGGGCACCTGGGGGGTGTGGCACCTCAGAGATGAAACCGCCCTGATCGATGAAGCACCGAATTACGTCTGGGGCGCCAGCGTCATGGGCCGCAACCTGCAACTGCGCGGCCACGTGCCGAACGAGAAGGCACGCCGCCAGATCCTCGATCTTGTGCGCGATCGCTTTCCGGACGCGGAAATCGCCGATGAGATGAGCCCCGCCCGCGGCGCGCCCGGCGAGGCGGTGTGGCTTGAAGGTGTGAACTTCGGCCTGCGTCAACTGGCGGGCCTGAAGCAAGGCGGCGAAGTCGAGCTGCAGGGTACGCGCTTCGCGATCTCGGGCGAGGCCAAGAACCCCACGTCCTATCAAACCATCAAGGGCGATGTCCGCCGCCGCCTGCCGAGCGGCATTGTGCTGGCGCGTGACGAAACGACCCCGCCGCGCGTCTCCCCCTTCACCTGGCGTGCAGCCCTCAAAGCCAATCAACTTGAGCTTTCCGGTCACGTCCCCTCCGAAGACGTGCGCGGCCAGATTATCGAGACCGCCAAGCAGGCGCTGCCCAACGCGGCAATCGTCGACAAGATGATTGCGGCGGGCGGCGCGCCGGCCAATTGGTCCAACACGGTCCTGCTGGTGCTGCGCGAGATGGCGAACCTTGAAGAAGGCGAAGCCGAGACGCGCGATGGCGAACTCATGATTGCCGGCATCACGCAGAAGGAGGTGACCGCACAGCGCGTGACTGGCGCGCTCAACGTCGGCCGGCCCGAGAACTTCACGATCGACAACCGTTTGAAGTTCCGTGAGGCGACGCTGCCGACGATCTCGCCCTTCACGACGACGATCGTCAGCGACGGCGAGACGGTAAGCCTGACCGGCGTCGCCCCCGACCAGCGCCGCCGTGAGCGCCTGGTGGCCCTGACCCGCGAACGCTTCAAGGACCGCGAGGTGGTCGATGCGTTGACCTATGCCAACGGCGCGCCAGCCGGGTGGCTGAGTTGCGCTGAGGCGGGGCTGTTGGGCCTCAGCCGCCTCGACAAGGGCCGTGCCGAAATGTCCGATGCAAACCTGATCGTTCGCGGCGAGACGCGCGAGGAAGCCGTCAATCGCGAGTTGCCGGCCGAAGTGCGCGCCGCAGCGAACCGGGCCTGTCAGGACACCGTCCAGCTCAACTTCATCGCGCCGCCCGAGCCCAACCTGGTGTGGCAGGCCGTCAGCGAGGGCAAGCGCCTCGAACTGACAGGCGAAGTGATCAATTCCGACGTTCAGGCCAACCTCGTGGCCCAGGCCCGGCGGCTGTTCCCCAATCACGAAGTGGTCGACAACCTGCGGGTCAACCCGGCGCGTTCAACGAAGTGGCCGGTGGCCGCCGCGGCCGGGCTGGAACAACTCGCCCGCCTGCGCAGCGGTGTTGCCCGCCTCGATGGCGAGGTCCTCTCGATCGACGGTGTCGCGCCAGATACGGCTGTCGCCACCCAGGTCAAAACCGCGGTGACGCGCAACATGCCGAGCGGTTATCGCGGCCAGGCCGATCTTGAGATCAAGTCTGATGCGATGATCTGGTCGGAGCAGGAAGCACGCCGCAAGAGCGCCGCCGCGGCAGCAGCAAAGCGCGAGGAAGAAGAAGAAAAGGCACGCGCTGAAGCCGAGCGCCGCGCAGCCGAACTGGCTGACGCGAAGCGCCGCGCCGCCGAAGCGGCCGCCCAGGCGCGTGCGGCAGCCGAGGCGCGCCGTCTGGCCGAAGAAGCGGCAGCCCGCCGTGCCGCCGAGGCCGAGGCACGCCTGAAGGCGGAGGAGGAAAGCTTCATGCGCCTCCTCGAAGAAGAACGCCGCCGCGAAGCCGAGGACGCAGCCCGCCGCAAGGCGGAGGCGGAGGCCGAAGCGCGCCGCCGCGCCGAAGAAGAACGCCGCAGGGCCGAAGCCGAGCGCCGCAGGGCCGAAGATGAAGCCCGCAGAAAAGCCGAAGCAGCGGCCCGCCAGCGTGCTGAAGAAGCGCGTGTCCAGGCCGAAGCGGCGAGCTTCATGGCGCGCGTTGAAGAAGAGCGCCGGCAGGCGGCCGAGGCGGCGCAGCGCGCCGAGGCTTGCAAGCAGGAATTGAACGAGGCGGTAAAGCGCGACGTGGTGCGCTTCGAAACGGGCAGCGCGGCCTTGAAGCCTGCATCGACGGCGACACTCGACAATCTCGTTTCGATCTATCGCAAATGCCCGGGCGCAAAGATCGAAATCGCCGGCCATACGGATTCGTCCGGCCGTGAAGACAAGAACCTCGAGTTGTCATTGCAGCGCGCTGCGGCGGTGCGGGATTATTTCATCAAGGCTGGCCTGCCGGGGGAAAATTTCGCAGCCCGGGGCTATGGTGAGGCGCGGCCCGTCACCTCCAACCGGACGGAGCGGGGCCGCGCCCTTAATCGTCGCATCGAGTTCGGCCTGATCGTTGAGGAGTGAGTGCGCTTTGCCTTGGCCTGCCGCGCGGCGGTGAGGCCCCCGCCAGCGCGCTGCCGGCGGCAAGAAGAAGCAACGAACTCTCTAGGGAGAAAGTGCGATGGACTACGTCTTTCTGAAACTCTTTTGGTACGTCGTCGGCGCATTCGCGCTGGGTCTCTTCGTCGGTTGGTTTGCCTGCCGCCGCCGCGTCGAGGACCAGCGCTGAACGAGACGTGTGTCGAGGGAGGCCGCCATGGATGTTGGCGGGCAAAAATTTGCTGCTATCCGAGGATAGCCATCCATTCATATCGTGCACCAGGCGCGGTTGATGTGAGGGAGTTGAAAAGATGTCGGACATACCACCCTTTCTCTGGCAGTCCGCGCTGATCCTGCTGATCGCGTATTTCTTAGGCGCCTGGTTCGGCTGCCTGTTCCGGCGCCTTTTGACGCGGCCGCCGAAGGTGGCGATGGCTGGCAGTGGCGCAGCCGCTGCCGTGCCGACGTCGCGCGCGGCTCCGACGGGCGCCGCGTCGCGCAGTGAAACGGCTGAAGACCGCTTCGGCCGGGCCCTTCAGGATTATCGCAGCGATGATGCTGCACCTCGGCAGCCCGCGCCGCCGCCAGCGCGCGCTGCCCCCCCGCCCGAGCAACCCGCAGCCGTTGCGCCGGTCCCGCCCGCAAGCCGTCCTGAGCCCGCGCGACCGGTGGAACAACGCGCGGCACCCGTCGCGCCGGATCGTGACCGGCTGTCCCAGCCGCCTCAGTCACAGGCGTCGCAACGCCCGGAATCACCGCGCCAACAATCGACGGGCGACGATGCCACGGCCGCCGGGATCGGTCGTGTGGCCAGTGCGGCCGCGCTGGCAGCCGCCGCGGCGGCGCGCCGCCAGCCCCCCCAAAGCGAGACCCCCAGTAACAAGGTATCCAGTAACAAGGTATCCAGTAACGAGGTATCCAGTCGCGAGGCATCCAGCAGGGGGCCGGATAGTCCCTCGTCGCGCCAGGAAAGCGGCGCCGCGCCATCATCGGGCGACTCCATCGCAGCGCGCATGCAGGCCCTGCCGGACCAGCCAGCGCCGAGCCCGCCCGCCCAGAACTCGGCCGCCCAGAACTCGGCCCCAGAACTCGGCCACCCAGAACTCGGCCACCCGGAACTCGCCCACCCAGCAACCCGAACCACCGCGTCCATCGTCCCCGGCGCCAAGCAGCGGCCCTGCCGTCTCGCCGCAGCCCACCGCCGGCGCACAGCCATCGCAGCAGGTTGATGACGCGGGTCGTCGCCCGGCCGGGGCGCAACCCAATCGCGCAGGGCTGGGTGCGGCCGCCGGAGCGGCAGCTGCCGCCGCTGCGGCTGCGGCGGCCTCAACGTTGACCGAGAAGCAGGCACCGAAGCCCGCGCCGACACCACCACAGCCCGCCGCTGCCCCCGCGCCCGCACCGCCTGCTGCGCCAGCCGCCGCATCGCCCTCAAAACCACCAGCCGCCGCCACCACTGCCACCGCTGCCCCGCCGCCGGCAACGGCGCAGGCCAGCAATTTACGCCTCATCAATGCGATCAGCAGTGCTGATGCCGATGCCCTTAATCGTGCAGGCATTACGACGTTCCAGCAGATCGCGGCATGGACCCGCCGCGATCTCGATCGCCTGCCGGACAGCCTTGGTGGCCGCCGCCGCATTGCTCGTGAGAACTGGATCGAACAGGCGGCCCTGCTCGCGAAGGGAACGCCAACCGCACACATCCGCCGCTTAAAGGCGCGTGCCGATGCTGCCGCAGCCGCACAGCGCCCGGCACCGCCGGCCCCCGAAACGCTGAGGCGGACCGCACCACCGCAGTCCTCGCAGGTTTCGCACACCTCGCAGGCACCGCAGACTTCGCAGTCTCGCCCCGATGCCCCTGCGCCAACGCCGCCGCGCCCCGCCCCCCGGCCCGTTCAGGCTCCCGCTCAGGCCCAACCCGCCACAACACCGCCTGCGGCAGCACAGCCGCAACCGCCCCAACCGCAGCGTACCGGGACGCAGCCGATCCTGGCCACGCGCGCCACCGGGTCGCCACCGCAACCGCCGGCGCCGCGTGCCGACCGGCCGGCCGTGGCCCCGGCACCGGCCGCCCCGGCCGAAGCCCGCAGCGAGGATCTCACGCGCATTAACGGCATCGATGCGGACGCTGCAAAAACGCTGAACGCACACGGGATCAACCGGATCGACCAGATCGCCCACTGGTCGGACGACGTGCAACGCCGGGTCGACCGCCTGTTCGCAGGCGACGATCGCGTGCGCCGGGAAGACTGGGTCGGTCAGGCCCGGCGTCTCGCAGGGATCGAACCGCCGCAAACAGGCCCGCGGGCAGCGACCGTTGCGGGTGCGGCGGCGGCTGCCGCATCGGCCGTCGCCGGCATCACCGCCACATCCCGCCCGCGCCCTGAGCCGCCTGCGGGCGATCGGGCCTCGCAGGTCTCGCAGGTCCTCGCAGGCCTCGCAGGCCTCGCAGGCCTCGCAGGTCTCGCAACCGTCACAATCCGCAGCGCCTGAGCCCGCACCTGCCTCTCCGCCGGCAGCGCCGCCACAAGCAGCTCAGCCACCTGCGCCAGCCGCGAGCCCGGAGGCCCCGAAATCCGAACCGCGCTCGCCCGACGCGCCGGCGCCGCCGGCCTCGTCGGCTGGTGCCAGCGTCGAGCGCTTGCGCTCCGTGCGCTCGGCCGCGTTGGTCGGACGCGATGCCTCGGATATGCGCGGCAGCGATGATCTCAAGCGCATCCGCGGGATCGGCGTGCTGATCGAAAAGCGCCTCCAGATGATGGGTTACACCCGTTACGCCGAGATCGCGGAGTGGAGCCCGGCAGACATCGATCGCGTCAACAAACAACTCGACTTCGGCGGCCGCATCGAACGTGAGAACTGGATCGAACAGGCCCGCATCCTCGCAAGCGGCGGCCAAACGGAATTCTCCCGCCGCCAGGATCGCAGCGGCAACTAGGCAGCCTGCCCGTCCCCGCCCGCCGGCCGATGACGGGTCGTCAATCCTGGCGGTGCCGCGGCAATCGCCGGATCAGGACGCGGCATCGTTGGCTGCGAGGAAATCGCCAATCGCGTCCTGCGTGGCGGCATCCTCGAGCAGCGGCGCATGGCCTTCATCGGCGACCGTGTGCGAGCGGCAATTGGGATGTCGCGTGACCATTTCCGAGACGGTCGCGGCACTCAGGAGGTCGCTCAGCGCGCCGCGGATCACGAGGCACGGCATTGATTTGAGCGCCATGAATTGCGGCCAAAGCGGCGGCGGCGGCCCGTCGTTGACGGCATCGAAGACGTGGCTGAGCGCCGGATCGTAACCTGCCGCAGGCCGGCCATCGGCCTCATTGTAGCGCTGCCGCGCGAGGCGTTCCCAGTCCTGCTCGGCGAGCTTCGGGAAGAAGCGCGCCTCGCTCTCCTGAAGCTTTTGGGCAGCAGCCTCCCACGTGAGCGGCGCCTTGGTTTTCCCGACAAACCCGGAAATGCGGTCCAATCCTTCCCGTTCGATGACGGGGCCGACATCATTGAGGATGACCGGTCCGACGAGCGAGGGTTGCGCTGCCGCCAGCACCATGGCGACGAAGCCGCCCCGCGAGGTGCCAAGGATCGCAGCCCCATGCAGGTGATTGGCGGCCATGAAATCCTGCACGTCGAGCATCTCGATCGGCACTGCATATTGGCGCCAGTCGCCCGCATTGCCTGAAAGGCCGCGCCCGCGAATATCGATCGTGAAGACATCGCGCGCATCCCCACCGGCCCCCGACAAGCGCGTGGCAAGCGCGTGAAAGTCGCGCGAGTTGCGCGTCAGCCCGGCGAGACATAAGAGCGGGCGACGCACACTCTCGGGCGCCCGGTAGCGCCGCCCGTAGATCTCCACGCCGTCATGGACCCGGATTCTGATCTCTTCGAAGGTCGGTTTTGACGTTCGGATATCGCTCATCGGCAGCGCTCGCTTGGTTGGCCTGCGGCTGTCGCGTGAGCCGCGACAGAGCGCAACAAAGAGGTCGAAGAGGCCACACTCTCAGCCCCCTGTCCACCGTTGAGGGCTGCTTGGCCCGCGTCATCACCAACTGCCCGTGAACCCGCCGCAAGGGCCGGTGTCAGCGCCCACCGCGCCGCAGGTCCTGGTCGATGCGCAACGGGTCGCGCTCGCCGAGCCGGGCCCGATAGATCTGTACGTTCGAGAGAACCTTTCGCACGTAAAGCCGCGTCTCCTCGAATGGAATGCGATAGATCCAGTCGAGCGGCTTAACCGTCTTGAGGCGTGGATCGCCCATCTCGCGCAACCACTGGCGCGTGCGACCAGGCCCGGCGTTGAAGCCGGTCAGCGCGAGAATGTAGCTGCCGGCGAATTCATCCCGCCGGTCTGCGATATAGGCGCTGGCGATCCGGGTATTGTAGGCAGGGTCTGTGAGAAGGTCCTCGATACGGCACTTGATCTGGTACTGGCGGCACACGTGGCGCGCCGTGATCTTCATCACCTGAAGGACGCCGCGCGCCCCTGCCCGCGACACGATCTGGCTGTTGAATTCGCTCTCCTGGCGCGCGATCGCAAGCAGCATGGCCGGCTCGACCGGCTCGCGCAGCGCCTCATAGTCCGGCAGATAATGCACCGGGTAGGCAAACTCATAGAGATTGAAACCGCGCGCGACGGCGTATTTGCCGGTCCGCACTTCGCCCTGGCCATCGCCAAGCTGACTGGCGAGTTGACCCATCAGCGCGAGCTCTTCCTCGCTCTCAAGCGTCGTCCCGAGCGCCCGGTAGAACGCCAATACATGACGCCGATCGAGGCCGTGCGTCGCGCCCAGAAGGAAGGCGCGCACGACGCCGTTCGACGTGAAGCGGCGCGCGGTCGCCGCATCCGCGATTTTGAACGGCGGCAGGTCGATCGCGCGCGCTTTGGGCGCGATCTGCCGTTGCGAGAGGAGGCCGTGGAAGGTGTCGCGGATGGCAGCACTCTTCGCGTAATGCTCGGCCGCCCGCGCCTTGTCGCCCAGCGCGCCATAGGCGCGGGCGAGCCAGAATTCCGCCTTTGATTTCGACAGGGGACCGTCTGCCGCCGCGACCATGCGTTCGAAATGCGCGCGCGCTTTGTCGCCCTGCTTGAGATGCATGAGGGCGAGCCAGCCGGCAAAAAAGGCCTGTGCCTTGGCTGGATTGGCCTCGCGCGGACGGACGCCGGCAACAAGCTCATAGGCGCGCGCCGGCTGCCCTTTCTTGAGCCAGTAGCGGGCGTGGCGTTCGCGTTCTTCCCACCACTCGTCACGATTGATGTGGTCTTTGTGCTCGCCCGGCACGGCTTTCAGGATCTTGTAGGCGTGTTCATAATCCCGTCGCTGGCGCGAGCGCTGCGCGCGCTGATAGGCAAGTCCCCAGTCACCCTTGACGAGCGCGGGTTGGCGCACAACGGCGATCAGCGCCTTGGACGCGCGGTTGCCTTCGAAAACTTCAACACGCGCCTTGGCCTTGGCCTGTTCATCCGCTGCAAGACGCTCGATCAGGCGGCGCGCGGCCTGGGCGCGGCTGACGCGAATGAATTTGAGCCGGGGATTGGAGATCAGCAACCGGTCGAGGCGGCATTTATGATCGTCCGGCGTAAGAAGATCCCCAAGTCCCTCAAGTACGATGGCTTCATCATCGCTTGAAAAGCGTTCCTCGCACCACGTCCGTTTCGCGATCGCACGCGCGGCCTCCGTCTGCCCGCCAGCCTTCTTGGCAACCGCAAGCGCCATCCATCCAGCACCTGAGGCAGGCTCGCGATCGGCGAAGTCCGAAAGCACCGCCTTTGCGTCCGGCTTGCCGCGCAGCAACGCGCTTTCGAACCGGCCACGAAGGCGGTCCTCATGCGGCCAGTTCGGGTTGTCGGCAAGGAACCGGCGATAGTCGGCGATCGAGCCAGGCTGGTCGAGAAGGCGCAACCACGTCATCAAGTGCCGCGCTGCAGGATCCTTGAGCGCGGTCTCCGCCGCACCCGCCGCAGCCGCCTGCGCGCCGCCTGTGAGGGCGAGCACCGATTTCAGCAGGGCACTGTCGGCTTCCGTTGGTTTCGCATCGAGGAGTGGCGCCAGCGCGCGGGTCAGCTTGGCGCGGCGTTCTTCTTCTTCCCGTGAGGCATAGCGCGGCGCGGGCGGCGCGGCAGCCGGCGTCGCGGGGCGCACGTCCGGCGGTGGTGGCGCCGGCGGATTGGCTTGTGCCAGGCCCGGCCCGGTGCCAACGAGTACAGATAGGGCAACCGTCACGGCGAGAGCCGCGCGGAGCCCGGTCGTGAGGGCGGACGAAAGAAATCTCGTGGCCATGACGATATGTACCCCAAACGGTTGACGGTCCGGATTTGTCGAAGCGCGCAATCATGATCACGCAGCAGATACGGTCATTACGCCGCCGATCCGCCCCGAATGGGGCCGTGGCGGGCACAAAAAGGGCGAATCAGCAGAGCGACGCCCCGTCTCCTCATGGCCGCAATTAGCACTGCCGGTGCGCGCCTGAAAGGGGTAGCCTGATCAAATCGGCGTTCACCAAGTGCAAGAACACTCGATGTTCAGTTCGCGCCCTCGCCGCCGGATCGCAATTCGCAAGCCAAATGGCTGCGGCATTCTTGCAGCCGGAGAACAAAATGCGTAGTGTCCGATCCAGCAAAAAACGCGGCCACAAGCGCCCCCAATTCGGGAGAGAAATGATGTTCGAGGGCTCGATTCCTGCGCTGATCACCCCTTTCAAGGATGGCGCCGTCGACACGCAGACGTTTGCCCGCTTCGTCGAGTGGCAGATTTCGGAAGGGTCGAACGGCCTGGTCCCCGTCGGCACCACCGGTGAATCGCCGACCGTCAGCCACGAGGAACATAAGCAGGTCGTCGAAATCTGCGTCGAGGTCGCCAACAAGCGCGTGCCCGTCATCGCAGGCGCCGGTTCGAATTCGACCGCCGAGGCGATTGACTTCTCGCGCCATGCCAAGGACGTCGGCGCCGACGCTGTCCTGATCGTCATGCCCTATTACAACAAGCCGACCCAGGAAGGCCTCTACCTGCACGTCAAGGCCATCAATGACGCGGTCGACATTCCGATCATTCTCTACAATGTGCCCGCACGCACCGTGTCCGACATGCAGGTCGCCACGATGGCGCGTTGCGCCCAGCTGAAGAATGTCGTGGGCGTCAAGGATGCAACCGCAAACCTCGCCCGCACCTCGTTGCAGCGTGCGGCATGCGGGGAAGATTTCATCATGCTGTCGGGCGAAGATGCCACCGCGCTCGGCTTCAACGCGCATGGCGGGCGGGGCTGCATTTCCGTCACCGCCAACGTCGCGCCCGCGCTCTGTGCGGAATTCCAGGCAGCGTGCAAGAAGGGCGATTATGCAACGGCGCTTGCCATTCAGGATCGCCTGATGCCGCTCCACGACGCCCTGTTCGTCGAGACGAGCCCCGGGCCGGTGAAGTATGCCTGTTCGCGTCTGGGCTTCGGCGATGGCTTTGCCCGCCTGCCGATGGCGCCCATCACCGAGGCGACCCGCAAGGTGGTCGACGCCGCGATGGCCCACGCTGACCTGGTGACCGCGAAAGCGGCGGAATAAGCCGGCATTTGGCGGCACGGTATTGCCGCCGATAACCCGATCTTGGCGCGCCCCGCTCTTCCCCTGAAGGGCGGGGCGCACCATATCGGCTAAGCTGTTTATTGAACCCGAAGAGCGAAGTGAGCCGGCGCCGTCCGGCGCGAAGAAACCGATGGCCGCTAAGAAGAAAAAGAAAGACGATGGCAACGGCCTGATCGCCGAGAACCGGCGTGCGCGCTATGAATATGCGCTGACCGATACCTTCGAGGCCGGCATCGCGCTGGCTGGCACCGAGGTCAAGTCGCTGCGCCAGGGCCAGGCCAATATCGCGGAAAGCTACGTCTCGTTCGAGAACGGCGAAGTGGTCCTGATCAACGCGAACATCCCGGAGTATCAGCAGGCCGGCGCGTTCTTTAATCATGAGCCCCGCCGCCCCCGCCGCCTCCTTCTCAACAAGAAGGAAATCGTCCGCCTCGCCCAGGCCGTTGATCGCCAGGGCATGACGATTGCGCCCCTGCGCCTCTATTTCAACGAGCGCGGGCTGGTAAAGCTCCAGATCGCGATCGCCCAGGGCAAGAAGATGCACGATAAGCGTGAGACGGAGCGCAAGCGCGACTGGAATCGCCAAAAGGCGCGTCTGCTGCGCGATCGCGGCTGATCGAGGCCAACGATCACAACGGGCGGTTCGAGGCCGAACGAAGCCGAAACCCTAAGCCCTCTTGAGCCGCGCCTGCACGGCCGCGAACACCGCCTCGAACATCTCGGTCGTGAGCCGGCCGGTGTTGGTGTTGTAGCGCGAGCAGTGATAGCTATCGATCATCGTCAGCCCGCCGCCGAGGTCATGTTCGCCGCAATGCGTGAACGGGAAGGCGGCGCGCTTGAGGTCGAGGGCCGAGAGCGTCGAATCGTGCGCGATCCGCCCGAGCGCGACGATCACCCCGAGCCGCGGCAGCGACTTGATGCGCGCCGTCAGATAGCCCCGGCAGTTCTTGATCTCGGCACCGGTGGGCTTGTTGGCCGGTGGCACACACCGCACCGCATTGGTGATCATGACACCGTCAAGTGAAAGCCCGTCGTCGGCCCTTTGCCCGTATTCACCCCTGGCGAAGCCGAACTTCAAGAGCGTGCCGTACAACAGATCGCCCGCATAATCCCCCGTGAACGGCCGCCCTGTCTTGTTCGCCCCCTGCAGGCCGGGGGCGAGGCCGACGATCAATAAACGGGCCTCGCCCGGGTTGCCAAACGAGCGGACGGCGCCGTTGAACCAGTCCGGCGATTGAGCCTGATTGTCGGCGCGAAAAGCCACAAGGCGCGGGCAGGTGCCGCAATTCGCCGGCGGCTCGGCCGCATCGTCAACCAGGCTCTTCGATGCGGACCCCATCGGCCACCCCCTCCATCATCTGGCACAAACAAAAAACCACCCGGCAGGACCATGCCCGCCGGGTGGCAAAGGTAGCAGAGGTGATCAGCACCCGTGAATAGCGCGCGCGGGCGGGACCGCGTCAGGCAGGCCCGTCACACGTTCAGCCGTGCGCGTCACACGTCATCGAGTTCTTCATCGTCATCGAACCGCGCCGGTTGCGCCTCGGGGCCGAGCGGTGCCCGGCTGCGCGGCGCCCGCGGCGGTGGCGCCTGACGCGGCACCGACTGCTCCCGGCAGATGACCTGCTCGAGATCGGCAAGGTCGATGAACTGATCCGCTTGGCGGCGCAACTCATCGGCGACCATCGGCGGCTGGGTTTGCAGCGTCGAGACAACGCTGACCCGCTTGCCCTTCTCCTGCAGCGCCTGCACCAGCGCCCGGAAATCACCATCACCGGTGAAGATCACGACGTGGTCGAGTTGCTCGGCAAGTCTCATGGCATCGACGGCAAGTTCGATGTCCATGTTGCCTTTGACCTTCCGCCGACCCATCGAGTTGGTGAATTCCTTGGTCGGCTTGGTCACCATCGAGTAGCCGTTGTAGTCGAGCCAGTCGATCAGCGGCCGGATCGAGGAATACTCCTGATCTTCGGCGATAGCGGTATAATAAAGGGCGCGAACCAACTGGCATTTCTGGCGAAACAGGCCAAGCAGACGTTTATAATCAATGTCAAAACCAAGCGTCTTCGCCGTCGCATAGAGGTTGGCACCATCTACAAATAGCGCAACGCGCTCTGTCGGATAAAAATGCATCGGGTCTCCAATGAACCGGATTGAGAGAAGGGGAAGCTGCTGGCATCACAAAAAGAGAAGACCGCTCGGACCAACTCAAACGCGAGAGTTCAGCCCTTAGCAGGGTCCGAAACGAGGGACTCAAACGTAGGACTCAGCAGCATGTAGGTGTTTCTATCTGTACTTTTCGAGCCCCCGGCCAGTGAAACAATTGTCACATATCGTTCAAAATCGCATATTCGTCAGTGTCGGGACAAATGTTCCGGGTGACTGGGGACCTTCGCCAGCAACGATTGTCCGCTGCCTGAGTGAGCTCGAAGCCCACGGATTTGCCTGTGTTAAGGCGTCCTGCGCCTACCGCACGGCACCCGTTGGTTTCTTGAATCAGCCCGATTTTACGAACATGGTTCTTGAAATGGATTGCGACTTTTTGCCGCGAGATATACTCAAGATTTTCAAACTGTTAGAGAAATCGGCTGGACGCCGTGGCCGCGTGCGAAATGGTCCGCGTCCGCTCGATCTTGATCTGCTTGCCTACCGGCGCTGGATCGTCAACTGGCCGATGCCGCGTCCCCGCCCGCAGCTGGTCCTGCCGCACCCCTTCCTGGCTGAGCGCGCCTTCGTGCTGGTGCCGTTTGCCGAGATTGCACCCGCCTGGCGCCACCCGGTGAGTGGGAAAACCGCCTTTCAGATGCTGGGGCAACTAGGGGGTGCCCGCCATCTCGCGCGCACGGGACGAATCGAACGCCTTGATTGGAAGCCCGATCTGTGAGAACAAGAGGTTTGGAAAAAAGCCCCCGAATCCCTGGATGACCCGAAATCCCGGTTGAACCGTGTCAGCGTTCTGGCCCCGGGGCCCTTGCGCGCCGACCGTTTCCTAACACCCGAAGATTGGAGCCCGACCTATGGCCCGTGTGACCGTCGAAGATTGCGTCGACAAAGTCCCGAACCGTTTCGAACTCGTCCTGCTTGCAGCACACCGCGCGCGGGCGATTTCCAACGGCAGCCCGATCACCATCGAACGTGAAAACGACAAGAACCCCGTCATCTCCCTGCGCGAGATCGCCGAGGAGACCGTGCCGGCGGACGATATGCGCGAAGGCCTGATCCACTCGATCCAGAAGAACGTCGAAGTCGACGAGCCGGAAGAGGGTGCAGCACCGGTCCTGATCAGCGAGCGCCGTGGGCCGATGCTTGGCCGCGACAGCCAGTCGTCCGACACCGTGGTCGACGTCCTGACCGAAGAACAGCTCCTGCGCGGCATGGAAAGCCTGACGCCGACCGAGCCCTCGGCCGCGATCGGCGGCGGCTCCGGCGGCCGCGGCAGCCGGTAAGCCCGCACCAGCGCGAACGTTTCTTGAAGGGCCCTCCGGGGCCCTTTTTCGTGGTCGCTCGGGGTGATCGCTCGTGGCTGACGGGCCGGCCGCAATACGCTGGGCAAGCGCTCGGTGATGGCGCCTCTCATGACACTACATAAAGCGCTCACGCTTGTGCTAGACTGCCTCTCCCAACAGTGATGACGAGGCCGCCTCCGGCGATCGGAGCGCCTCACTTCTGGATCAGGTACACGGAGATGATGCGCCAGTACGAACTGGTTGAACGCGTCCTGGCATACGACCACGATGCCGATGAGGCACTCCTCAATCGCGCCTACGTCTATGCGATGAAGGCGCACGCCAACCAGCACCGCGCCTCGGGCGACCCCTATTTCTCCCATCCCCTGGAAGTGGCCGGCATCCTCACGGACCTGCGCCTCGACGGCGCGACGATCGCAACCGCGCTCCTCCACGACGTCATCGAAGACACCGACGCGACCCGCGCCGAGATCGACGATCTGTTCGGCAGCGACATCGGCCACCTCGTCGATGGCCTCACCAAGATCAAGAAGCTCGATCTCGTCACCCGCAAGGCCGAGCAGGCGGAGAATTTCCGCAAGCTGCTGATCGCGATCTCGAGCGACATCCGCGTCCTGCTGGTCAAGCTCGCAGACCGCCTCCACAACATGCGCACGCTCGAGCACATGAAGCCGGCGAGCCGCATCCGCATTTCCGAAGAAACGCTTGAGATCTATGCCCCCCTGGCAAGCCGGATGGGGATCCGCTGGATCGTTGAAGAGCTGCAGGACCACGCCTTCCGTTGGCTCCACCCGGAAGCCTATGAGACGGTCACCGGCCGCCTCGAACAGTTGCGGGCCCGCAATCAGGGCCTGATCGAGGAAATCACCACCGCGCTCAGCGAGCGGCTCGAAGCGGAAGGGCTCGATTGCGCCATCGAGGGGCGCGAGAAGAAGCCCTATGCGATCTGGCGCAAGATGGAAAACAAGCAGATTTCGCTTGAGCAGCTCTCCGACATCTACGGCTTCCGGGTGATGACCAATGAACCGCACGATTGTTATCGCGTCGTCGGCGTCGCCCACACCTCATGGCGCGCCGTCCCGGGCCGCTTCAAGGACTACATCTCGACGCCCAAGCAGAACGGCTACCAGTCGCTCCACACCACCGTCGTCGGCCCGCGCCACCAGCGTGTCGAACTCCAGGTCCGAACCCGCGCGATGCACTCGATCGCCGAATACGGCGTCGCCTCCCACCTCCTTTACAAGGAAACCACGAACACCGCCTCCGGCGCCGCCGACGGCCACGCCCTCCAGGCCAAGGACATCGACCCCTATATGTGGTTGCGCCGCCTGGTCGAGACCCTGCTCGATGGCCACAACCCGGAAGAATTTCTCGAGCACACCAAGCTCGAGCTGTTCCACGACCAGGTCTTCTGTTTCACCCCGAAAGGCCGCCTGATTGCGCTGCCGACCGGCGCAACCCCGATCGATTTCGCCTACGCCGTCCACACCGATGTCGGCAATTCCGCCAGCGGGGCGATCATCAACGGGCGCCAGATGCCGATGTCGACCCGCCTGAGCAACGGCGATGAAGTCGAAATCATTCGCAGCGAGAAGAAGACGCCGCCGCCGGCCTGGGAGCGCATCGCCGTCACCGGCCGCGCCCGCGCCGCGATCCGCCGGGCAACCCGCGACGCCCTGCGCCGCCAGTACCTTGAATTGGGCCGGCGCCTCGTCAAGGCCCACTTCACCCGCGCCAAACTCGCCTATGACGACGCCCGCCTCGAAGAGGCCTTGCCGCGCCTTGCCACCAAAAGCGTGGACGAAGTCCTCGTCCAGGTCGGCCGCGGCGAGATCCCGCTCGACAACGTTCTCAAGGCGGTCGCCCCTGACACCGCCGTGTCCAACGTCCGCCCCGCGCGCCGCCCCCGCAATACCTTCGACCATGGCCGCGGCCAGGACGGTTGGTTCAACCTCGCCCGTGTCATGGGCCTGAAATTCTATCTGCCGCGCCTGAACGAGCGCACCGCGCGCACCGGCGCCGTGCCCGTGCGCGGCATGCCCGATGATCTCGCCGTCCGCTTCGATGACAGTGGCGCAGTCCCCGGTGATCGTATCGTCGGCGTCCTGTTGCCGGGCGAAGGCATTCGCATCTTCCAGATCCATTCGCCCAAGCTCTCCGCCTATGAGAACGCCGACTGGATCGACGTAACCTGGGACATTGATGCCGAGCGTCCCGAGCGCTTCAAGACGACGCTGAACGTCACCGCCGCCAACGAGCCAGGCTCCCTCGCGCGGATCGCCCAGCTGATCGGTGAAAACGATGCCAACATCGACAACCTGCGCATGCTCGATCGCGCCCTCGATTTCACCGTGATGCGCATCGAGGTCGAGGTCTGGCACCTCGAGCACCTGACGAGCATCATGGCAGGCTTGCGCAATCTCAGCGTTGTCAGCAAGGTGGAGCGCATCTTCGAGTGATGCCAGACAGCCGAGATACGAGACACCCGTGAGCCAAGGACGAGCAGCGATGGCGGACAGACAAGCGCCCTTGAAATACCAGCGCCTGGGGGTCAACATTGACCACGTGGCGACGATCCGCAACGCCCGCGGCGGGACGCATCCCGACCCCGTCCGCGCCGCCCACATCGCCATCAACGCCGGCGCCGACGGCATCACGGCCCACCTGCGCGAAGACCGCCGCCATATCTCGGATGGGGATATCGCACGCCTCAAGGCCGAGCTGACCCGGCCGCTGAATTTCGAGATGGCCGCCACCGACGAGATGCTGGCGATCGCACTCAGGCACGTGCCCCATGCCTGCTGCCTGGTCCCCGAGCGGCGTGAGGAGCGCACCACCGAAGGCGGGCTCGATGTGGTCGGTGGGAGCGATCGACTGCGAGGGATTATTTCGGACCTGAAGAGCGCCGGCTCGCGCGTCTCGCTGTTTATCGAGGCTGATCCCGGCCAGCTCGATGCGGCCCAGGCGTTGGGCGCTGACATTGTCGAACTCCACACCGGCCGCTATTGCGAGCTGATGCTGGAGAACAAGGCTGAGGCCGCCGAGACGGAACTCGCGCGGTTGCGCCAGGGCGCGCGCCATGCAGCCAGCCTCGGCCTCGAAGTGCATGCCGGCCACGGCCTGACCTACAACACGGTCAAGGCGATCGCGGCGTTCCCCGAGGTGGTCGAGTTGAATATCGGCCACTTCCTGATTGGCGAAGGCATCTTCATCGGCCTTGACCGCGCAGTGGCCCAAATGCGCGCGATCATGGCCGAAGCCCGGGGCGGCGCGCACCAGCCCCTTGCCGCGGTGACGTCATGATCATCGGCATCGGCAACGATATGATCGACATCCGCCGCATCGAGGCCACGCTCGAGCGATTTGGCGAACGCTTCACCAATCGGGTCTTTACCGAGCTGGAACGTCAGCGCTCGGATCGCAAGGTGACGCGGGCGGCATCATACGCGAAACGCTTTGCCGCCAAAGAAGCCTGCGCCAAGGCGCTCGGCACCGGCATCAGCCGCGGCGTGTTCTGGCGCGACATCGGGGTCATCAATCTGCGGACCGGCCAGCCGACCCTCGACCTGAAGGGTGGTGCTGCCGAGCGGCTGAGTAGGATCACGCCGGGCGATCTCAACCCGAAGATCGACCTCAGCCTGACCGATGACTACCCTTGGGCGCAGGCGTTCGTCGTCATTTCCGGACTGCCTCGGCTGGCTGAGGACATCATCGCCTCACGATAACGCGCAGCCCTGACGGCGTCGTCGTCAGATATCCTCATGATGGGCGTATTGGGTGGCTCAGATGAGGGCGCTTTGGTCCTGATGAGGGCGCTTTTGATGCGACGGCGGGCGCGCCGCTGGACACAGATTTCAAAATGTCGTTCGATTTCAATGTCACAGTTTGGTAACACTGGCATCGAATCCACACGGAACCATATCAAACACGGGTGTGGAGGCGTATCCACGCCTTGTTATTCGCGCAGAGGCAATTCAATAGATCTGAGATCACGGCCGGTCGAAGGGCTTTGGGTTCGGGTATGATGAGGTCCTTCGGGAGTTGGGGAATGAGCTTGGAATCGGATTCGAAACGCGCGAGCGCCGGCGGACTCTGGGAAACCGGTAAGATCATCATCCAGGCGCTCATCCTGGCGATGATCGTGCGTGTCTTTTTCTACCAGCCCTTCAACATCCCCTCGGGCTCGATGAAGGATACCCTGCTGGTCGGCGATTACCTGTTCGTCTCGAAGCTCTCGTATGGCTATAGCCGTTACACGTTCCCGTGGGGACCGCCGATCTTTTCGGGCCGCGTTTTCGGCGCTGAACCCAAGCGCGGCGATGTCGCTGTGTTCAAGCTGCCCCGCGATAACTCGACCGACTACATCAAGCGCGTCGTCGGCCTGCCCGGCGACGAGATCCAGATGCGCGACGGCGTCCTCTACATCAACGGCACCGCCGTTCCCAAGCGCCGCGCCGGCAGCTATGTGGCGAGAAGCGAAAACGGGTTGACCTACCGCATTCCGAAATTCGAAGAAACTCTGCCGAACGGGGTCAAGTATTACGTCCTGGACGCTGAGCAGAACGCACCGTTCGACAATACCGGCGTCTTCAAGGTGCCCGCCGGCCATTATTTCATGATGGGCGACAACCGCGACAACTCGACAGACAGCCGCGCCCAGTGGGGCGTTGGGTTCGTGCCTTACGAAAATTTTGTGGGCCGCGCCGAGATCATTTTCTTCTCCGGTGCATATGACGATCCGGAGGCTTTTCGTCTCTTGACGCCGTGGCGCTGGCCGTTCGACATTCGTTGGGAACGTTTCTTCAATCTGGTGCGCTGACAACGTGTCGAGACCGCGCAAGTTCGCTGAATTGGAAATCGCGCTCGGTTACAGGTTCAAGGACAAGAAACTCCTGGAGCGTGCGCTGACGCACGCCAGCGTCCGCTCAAACGTCGCAACCCGCCTGGACAATGAACGCCTCGAATTCCTCGGCGACCGCGTGCTCGGCCTCGCCGTCGCCGAAATGCTCCACCGCGCGCTGCCCGACCACAGCGAAGGCGAATTGGCGCGTTATTTCAACCGCCTGGTGCGCGGCGCGACCTGCGCGGCTGTTGGCCGGGAGGCCGGCATCGGCAAGTTCCTGATCCTGTCGGACAGCGAGGCGGAAAGCGGCGGACGCGACAAGGACACCATTCTCGCCAACGCGGTCGAAGCCCTGCTTGGCGCCGTCTTCCTCGAAGGCGGCTTCAAGGCCGGGCGCGAAGCCGTCGAGCGCCTGTGGGGCGACCGTTTTATTCTGAAGCCAAGCGCCATCGTTGATCCCAAATCAGCGCTCCAGGAATGGGCCCAGGGCAACGGCCTGCCGCTGCCGCGCTACGTCGAGGTATCGCGTGAGGGCCCCGATCACGCCCCCGTTTTTGTCGCAGAAGCACGCCTCAAAGGGCATGACCCGGCCACCGGCGAGGGAACCTCCAAGCGTCAGGCGGAACAGGCTGCGGCCGCAGAACTGTTGCGTCGCGAAGGCGTCTGGGCGAGAGAAGACTGATGAACACAGCCCCAGACCCGCCCCCGCCCTCCGATGACGCCGACCCTCAGGGTCCCTCGACCGGCGCCGCCGTGACCCGCTGCGGCTTCGTCGCCATCATCGGCGCACCGAATGCCGGCAAGTCGACCCTGGTCAATCGCCTCGTTGGCACCAAGGTCACGATCGTCTCGCGCAAGGTCCAGACGACCCGCACGCCCGTGCGCGGCATCTTCATCGTCGGCGAGACACAAATCGTCCTGATCGACACCCCGGGCATTTTCGCCCCGCGCCGCCGCCTTGACCGCGCGATGGTTGGCGCCGCCTGGTCCGGCGCCAACGATGCCGACGCGATCGTCTTCATGATCGACGCCGCCCGCGGCATCGACGCCGAGGCCAAAGCCATCCTCGAGGTGCTCAAGACCGTCCGCTCACCCATCTATATCGCCTTGAACAAGGTCGACCGGCTGGACGACAAGGCCACGTTGCTGGGGCTCGCCGACAAGGTGCGAGCGGAAATCGAGCCCAAGGAGTTTTTCTTCATCTCAGCGCTCGACGGCGACGGCGTCGATGCGTTGAAGGCGACGCTTGCCGGCGACATGCCCGAAGGCCCCTGGCACTATCCCGCCGATGACGTCTCCGATCTGCCGATGCGTCTCTTGGCAGCCGAGCTGACGCGCGAGAAGATCTACGATCGCCTGCACCAGGAATTGCCTTACGCGATCACCGTCGAGACGACCGACTGGAAGACCCTGCGCAACGGTTCGGTGCGCATAGAGCAGACAATTTTCGTGGAACGCGACAGCCAGAAGAAGATCGTCCTTGGCAAGGGCGGCAGCCTGGTCAAACAGGTCTCCCAGGAAACGCGCCTTGAGTTGGCCGACATCCTGGAGCATCCGGTCCACCTCTTCTTGTTCGTCAAGGTGCGCGAGAACTGGGCCGACGATCCCCGCCGCTACCGCGAGATGGGGCTGGAATTCCCGAAGGACTGAGCGCCGCCCTGCCGCGCCAGCCCGGTCAGGCGCCGCGTCGGACCTTCGCGCCGTGCCCTTGAAAGGTGCCTCGATGGAATGGGCTGATGAAGCACTGATCCTCTCCGTCCGCGCCCATGGAGAGACGGCGGCCATCGTCGAATTCCTGACGCGCGACCACGGCCGCCACCTCGCCCTCGTCCACGGCGGCCGCTCGCGCCAGAACCGCCCCATCCTCCAGATCGGCAACCACGTCGAGGCGACATGGAAGGCGCGCCTTGCCGACCAGTTGGGCCACGCCACCGTCTCGCTGCGCCGCGGCTTTGCAGCCGAATGCCTTAGCAATCGCCTCTCACTGGTCGGCCTGAGCGCGATCTGCGCCATGGCCCGTCTGCTGCCCGAACGAGAAGCCCATCCGAACCTGTTCGAGACGGCCCTCTTCGTTGCAGGCTTCCTCGATGAGGCCGACGTCTGGCCGGCGCTCTATGTGCGCTGGGAACTGGCGCTGTTGAAGGAGCTGGGCTTCGGCCTCGACCTCGCAACCTGCGCGGCGACGGGGACAAGCGAGGATCTCACCCACGTCTCGCCCAAGAGTGGCCGCGCCGTCAGCCGCGAGGCAGCAGCCCCCTATGTCGACCGCCTGATGCCGTTGCCCGTGTTCCTGAGGCCGGGCCAGAAGGGGGCCGTCAGCCGTGATGATGTGCGCCACGGCCTCGACCTGACGGGGCATTTCCTCGATGTGCGCTTTTTGGCGCCGCAGCAGCTCACCATGCCGGAAGCGCGCCGCCAACTGGTCGAACTGATCGCGCGGACCTGACCAGTCAGCGTCAGGCGGGTCGCACAGAGCCTGATTGAAAACGCACTACCGGACCCGTGGCTGATGATCGACGACAAGCTCGCCGCCGCGCCGCGTCCGCACGACGAAGCGGTCCCCGTCACGGGTCTCGAAGACGGCCTGCTGCCCCACCGCCCGTCCGCGCGGCTTGACGCCGTTGATCTTGAGGCGCGCCGGCTGGCAGGCCGTATGCTGCACTTCCGTGCGCGCACCAAGGACATGACGCTCCGAGCCGTGGATGTAGCGCAACGACTTTTGCGACGTGTTGCTGATCGTGAAGCGGTATTGCAGGGCGCGCGGACGCCCGAACAGCTGCACCGACAGGTAGCGGTGTTCAGCATCGGCCTTGGCGACCCCGATGCCGATCTCGGTCACGTACGGGTCGACCATCGCGCGCCGGTGAGGCGGGGATTTTTTCCAGCCCTCGACGGCGCCACGGGCAAGGTCGCGTGAGCGAAACCCGCGCGAATCCATGTTCAGCGCCAGATTTTCCGAAACCCGGCAATGCTGGTATCCGGCCGCCTCGGTGCGATCGGCCGGCCGCCGCCCATCCGCCGTGTGCGAGAACTTGCCCGACCGCGCCAGATAGCGTGCAAACGCCCGCGCGGCTTCATCGAGCGTCCGGTTGCGCTGCAATTCACCAAGGTCCGACTTGCGCCGGAACTGGTTGGTGAACTCAACGATGGCCTGCTCAACTTGGGCGAGATCCGGCGTCACGGGCGCGGCAATCCTGAAACCTGGACCCGCGCGCGGTGCGCACGGTTATGGGGTGATGCGATCCAAGGCAGGCAACATCGCGCGCTGCCTGCCTCGGAAAATGCCTTGAACCCGCATCCTGCCGCCGTCAAGCGGCAGAAATAGGGAGCCCGCTGCCAGACGCGGCATCAGGCTCTTTTATCGCGTCGGACCGGCTTGAAACGCAGGCCCGTGGTGGGAGTGGGTAGCCGTTGCCCGACGCGCTGCGCCGGCGGGGGTGTGCGTCCCGGCTTGCAGGCTCTCTTGTGCGCGCCGGGCAGCCTCCTTGAGGCCTTCCATGGTGCGCGCCTCGGCGCGACGGCGCCCGACGCATTTGTGAAAACGGATCCGCGGGCCGTTATCGATGTGGATGTGGTGCATCCCGCAGCTATAAGTCCCAACGCCACCACCGTGGACGCTCTTGAGCCAGTTGGCGACTTGGCGGTACTTGCCCCGCGGCGGTGCGAAGTCGACCGCGCGGCACGAGGCGTGAAAGCTTGCTTTGCCGGTGCCAGCGATCCGGGCGCCGCGCCGGTAGGTCGAAACGACCCTGACGCTACCGAACTTCTGGCGGATTTGGTTGAGGCGGGATTTCAGCGCGCCTGGCAGGCATCTGACACCTGCGGCCTCGGCACTGTTGGAATGAAGGGGGGCTGCTGCAAATGAGATGAGAAGTGCGCAGCACATACAAATTGACAATCGCAGTACGCTGATCACGAGTTCTGCCTTTCGGTTGTTGTAGACAGTCCTCCCCGCTAGGACGCGGCGGCCTCTTAGACCAACCGGCACCAGCCTGACTAGTGCGACAATCTGTCAAAACAAGCTAAAATTGCACTGGTTAGGGCGTTATCTGCAACTAGTGTGGCAAGTTGGCGCGGGGGGCGGCAGGCGTGAATCAGGCAGGTGGCGGGTGCTGGCGACACGGCCACGCTTTGACCATCAACACCACCGACATGTGTCCTTTGCTCTCTTGAGCCGGACCGCAGCCTCAGCTAACGGGTGTGCATGAACAACGAACCGATTCTTCCCGGCGATAACCCGATCGAGCCCGTAAACCTGCGTGACGCCCTCGAGGAGCGTTATCTGGCTTACGCACTCTCGACGATCATGCACCGCGCGCTGCCCGACGTGCGCGACGGGCTCAAGCCCGTGCACCGGCGCATCCTTTATGCCATGCGCGAATTGCGCCTCAATCCCGATGGCGCCTACAAGAAGTGCGCGAAGATCGTCGGCGAGGTGATGGGTAACTTCCACCCGCACGGCGACCAGGCGATCTATGATGCCCTCGTCCGCCTCGCCCAGGATTTCGCCGTGCGCTATCCCCTGGTCGACGGCCAGGGCAATTTCGGCAACATCGACGGCGATAACCCGGCCGCCATGCGCTACACCGAAGCGCGCATGACCGACGTGGCGCTCGCGCTCCTGGCTGATATCGACAACGATACGGTCGACTTCCGCGAGACCTACGACGGCGCCAACAGCGAGCCCGTCGTCCTGCCGGCAGCCTTCCCGAACCTGCTCGCGAACGGGTCATCCGGCATCGCGGTCGGCATGGCGACGAACATCCCGCCCCATAATGTCGAGGAACTCTGCTCCGCGCTCCTCCACCTCATCAAGTACCCGAACGCGACGATCGAGAAGCTGGTGGAGTTCATCCCGGGCCCCGATTTCCCAACCGGCGGGGTACTGGTTGAAAACCGTGAAAACATCCTAGAAGCCTACAAGACCGGGCGTGGCGGATTTCGCCTGCGGGCGCGCTGGCACCGCGAGGATACCGGGCGCGGGATGTACCAGATCGTGGTCACCGAGATCCCCTATCAGGTCCAGAAATCGAAGCTGGTCGAGAAGCTCGCCGACCTCATCACCGAGCGCAGGCTGCCGCTGATCGGCGATGTGCGCGATGAAAGTGCCGAGGAACTCCGCCTGGTCATCGAGCCGAAGAGCCGCGCCGTCGATGACACGCTGCTGATGGAGAGCTTGTTCAAGCTGTCCGATCTCGAGATCCGTTTCGGCCTCAACATGAACGTGCTCTCGGCCGGCCAGATCCCGAACGTGCTGAGCCTGCGCGACGTCTTGTGGCAGTGGCTGGAACACCGCATCGACGTCCTCGTGCGCCGCTCTCAGAACCGCCTGAAGAAGATCGAGCACCGCCTCGAAGTTCTCGACGGCTACCTGATCGCCTTCCTCAACATCGATGAAGTGATCCGCATCATCCGCTTCGAGGAAGAACCGAAGCAGACGCTGATCGATCGCTTCAAGCTCACCGACGTCCAGGCCGAAGCGATCCTGAACTTGCGCCTGCGCGCCCTCTCGAAGCTCGAAGAGATGCAGATCCGCGCCGAGCACGAGCGCCTGTCGGACGAGAAGCTGGATCTTGAAAGCCTGCTGGCCTCCCAAGAGCGCCAGTGGGCAGCCGTCGCAACCG
Organism: uncultured Alphaproteobacteria bacterium; assembly: GCA_963696075.1. Lineage (GTDB taxonomy): Bacteria > Pseudomonadota > Alphaproteobacteria > Rhizobiales > Hyphomicrobiaceae > CAJQQK01. The sequence goes on from CAVOJD010000029.1 coordinate 508,072, forward strand.
AGGTCAAGCACGTCCGCGAGACCTACGCCAAGACGACCGACCTCGGCCGCCGCCGCACCGACCTCGCCGATGCCCCTGACATCGAGGTCGATCTCGACCAGGCCATGATCGAACGCGAGCCGATCACCGTCATTCTCTCGGAGAAGGGCTGGATCCGCGCCCTCAAGGGCCATCAGGAAGATTTGTCCCGCCTCGACTTCAAGCAGGGCGACCGCCTCAAGTATGCCGTCCACGCCGAGACCACGGACCGTCTCCTGGTGTTCACGACGAACGGCAAGTTCTTCACGCTGTCGGGCGATCAGTTGCCCGGCGGCCGCGGCCATGGCGAGCCGCTGCGCCTGATGATCGACCTCGAGGAAAACCACGACATCGCGGCGTTCTTCACCCACAAGCCGGGCCGCAAGCTGTTGGTAGCCTCGGTCGCGCGGCTATGGCTTCGTCGTCAACGAGGACGACGTCACGGCCTCGACGCGCAAGGGCAAGCAGGTCCTCAATGTCGCCGGCGCCGACGAGGCGAAGTGCTGCATCCCCGCTGACGGCAACATGGTGGCGACGATTGGCGAGAACCGCAAGATGCTCGTCTTCGGCCTCGACGAGGTCAACGAGATGACACGCGGCAAGGGCGTCATCCTGCAACGGTTGAAGGGGACGTCGCTGGCCGACGTGCGCGTCTTCGATGCAGCCCAGGGCCTCACCTGGCTCGATTCCGCCGGCCGCACCTTCACCACCTCTCTGCAGGACCTTGAGGACTGGCACGGTGTGCGCGCGCAATCGGGCCGCGTGGCCCCACGCGGCTTCCCCAGAAGCAACAAGTTCGGGCCCTCGTTCGGCTAGCTATTCGCCGGTCGCTTTGATCGATGTCATCGCAGGGCGTGCGCAATCCGCGTAAGCTCATGCGATGACCCAAGCCGAACCAAAGCCGCTGGCCGAAACGCGCCTGAACCGGACACTGACGCTGCCGTGGCTCGTGTTCTACGGGCTGGGCGTCACGGTTGGCGCCGGGATCTTCGCACTCATCGGCGAGGTCGTCGGCCTCGCCGGCACCGCCGCGCCGGCAGCCTTCCTGGTCGCCGGCATCATCGCCGGCGTTACCGGCATTTCCTATACGCTCCTGGTCCGCGTCTATCCTGTCGCCGGTGGCGAGGCGATCTTCGTCTCGCGCGGCATCGGCCCACGCGCCGGCAGCCTCGTCGGCTTTGGGGTTGCGGTGACGGGGATTGTGTCGAGCGCCACCATCGCGCTCGCCTTTTCCGGCTATGCCAGCACGCTGATCGGCCTGCCGCAGTGGGTGTTTGTCAGCACGATCGTGGTCCTCCTGACCGTGATTGCCTGGTGGGGGGTGCGCGAAAGCGTGATCTTTGCCGCGGTCATCACCATTCTCGAGGTCGGCACCCTCCTCGTCATCGTCGCGTTCGGGTTTCCGCTTCTCGGCAAACTCCCGCCGCTCGCCGAACTGGCCGGCTTTTCAGGTGGTCTCGCCAGTCTCACCCCCGTTCTCTCGGCCGCCGTCATCGCCTTCTTCGCGTTCATCGGCTTCGAGGACATCGTCAACATGGCCGAAGAAACCGTCGATGCCAGCGCCACCGCGCCGGCGGCGATCGTGTGGACCCTGATGCTGACGGTCGTCATCTACGTCGCACTCGCTCTCATCGCCGTCGCCCTGCCGGACCGCGCAGCCCTGGTCGCATCCGAGGCGCCGATGGCGGTCCTGTTCAACCAGGTGACCGGCTTCGACGGCGACCCGATTTCCGTGTTGGCCGCCATCGCCATGGTGAATGGCATTCTCGTCCAGATCGTCATGAGTGCGCGCATCCTCTACGGCATGGCCGGAGAGGGATTGATCCCGGCTTGGTTTGGCGTCGTCGATCAACGCCGCCGCACCCCGGCCCGCGCGACGTTCGTGGTGGCCGCCATCATTCTCGTCCTCGCGCTGACCTTGCCCCTGGTCCATCTGGCCGAGATGACGAGCCTCATCATCCTCGCCGTCTTCACCGTGGTGAACGTGGCCCTCTTCCGTCTCGGCGCGCATCACGCGGACGAGAAACTCCGCCGCTGGCGTTATTGGGGCGTTCTCGGAGCACTCCTTGCAGGCTCGATTCTTCTCTTCCAGCTTGCAAGCCGCGCCGGTCTCCTCGGTTGATCCGATCCCCCATACGGTAAATCAGCCCGCGCGATTGACGTGGGATTTGAGGCGCGCTCTCCTGCGGGCAATGAAAACAATGATCGTGGGAGGTCACCGCCATGCCAGGCATTCTGGAGGGCATGCGCGTCGTTGAAGGATCAGCCTTCGTCGCCATTCCGCTCGCGGGCATGACGCTTGCTCAGATGGGCGCCGACGTGATCCGCTTCGACCGTCTCGAGGGCGGGCTGGATGCCGCGCGCTGGCCGGTCACATCAAACGGCCAGAGCCTGTTCTGGGCAGGCCTCAACAAGCAAAAGCGTTCGATCGCGATTGACATGAAGTCGCCGCGTGGCCGCGAACTCATCACCCAGATCATCTGTGCGCCCGGCGATGATGCGGGCCTGTTCCTCACCAACCTGCGCGTGCGCGGATGGATGGATTACGCAACGCTCAGCCAGCACCGCGCTGATCTCGTCATGGTCTCCCTGCTCGGCGACCGGCTGGGCCGTCCCGCCGTCGACTACACCGTCAACCCGGCGATCGGCTTTCCCCATGCAACCGGGCCGGAAGGCAGTCGTGATCCCGTCGCCCACGTCCTGCCCGCCTGGGACTGCATCGCCGGCAACATGGCGGTGTCGGCATTGCTCGCAGCCGAACGCCACCGCCTGCGAACCGGCAAGGGCCAATCGGTCGACCTGGCCCTGAAAGACGTCGCCGCCGCCATGCTCGGCAACCTCGGCATTATCGCAGAAGTCGAGGTCAACGGCACCGACCGCGCCAAGGTCGGCAACGCGCTCTACGGCGCCTATGGCCAGGACTTCCTGTGTGAAGACGGCCGCCGCGTTATGGTGGTGGCCCTGACCGACCGCCAATGGCGTGGCCTCGTCAAGGTCACGGGATTTGGTGAGAAACTTGGCGCGCTCGCACAACGCCTGGGCCTCGACCTCGATCGCGAAGGCGACCGCTGGCAGGCGCGCCATGCCATCACGGAAATCCTCGCGCCCTGGTTCAAGGCGCGCACGATCGCCGACTTCGGGGCCGACTTCGACAAGGCCGGCGTGACCTGGTCCGAATTCCGCTCGTTCGCCGGCGCGTTGGCCAAAGACGCTGACTTCTCGCTCGAAAATCCAATGTTTGAGGACATCGACCAACCGGGTATCGGCCGTTATCGCGTGCCGGGCTCGCCGTTTGCATTCTCGTCAGCCGAGCGCCTTCCGCCCGCGCCCGCACCCGCCCTTGGCCAGCACACCGAAGAGATCCTGGCCGATGTCGCCCGCCTGAGTGGCGGAGAAATCGCGCAGCTGTTCGATGATGGGATCGTCAGTGGACCCAAGGTGGCGGGTGGTGCCTGAAGCGGGATGAACCGCGCCGGCAAAACGGCCATGCGCTCAGGTGATCGCGTGAGACGGCCTCAAGCGCGCGTTCCCAGCCGTTGGGACCGAGCCGCTCCTGCGGCTTGAACCGCGTCTTGTAGCGCATCTTGCGGCTGCCCGCGATCCAGTAGCCGAGGTAGACATACGGCAGGCCGAGCTGGCGGGCATAGTCGATGTGGTCGAGAATGATATGGCTACCGAGACTGCGCCGGGCATCGGCCGCATCAAAGAAGCTGTAGACCATCGACACCCCGTCCGAGAGCTGATCGCACAGCGCGACACCGACGAGTGCACCATCGCGTTCGCCCTGAGGCCCCCGGTCGAGCGGCGGACGAACCCGATATTCGGTGACAAAGGTGTCGACGACGGTGTCTTCGATCATCTGCGCGTAATCGAGAACCGACATGTCCGCCATGCCGCCTTCGCCGTGCCGCGCATCGATGTAGTCGCGAAACAGCGCGTATTGCTCCGCCGTCGGCTGCGGCGCCTTGCGGACGCTTTGCAGGTCGCGGTTGGCAGCGACCACGCGCCGGAGATTGCGGGACGGCTCGAATTCATCGACGACGACGCGCACCGAGACGCACGCCTGGCAGCCTTCGCAGTAAGGCGTATAGGCAATGTTCTGGCTGCGCCGGAAGCCGCCCTTCAGGAGGTTGTCGATGAGGGCGGGTTGCTTCTCGTGGGTGAGGTGCGTGAACAACTTGCGTTCCAGCCGGCCGGCCAGATACGGGCAGGGCTGTGCGGATGTCACGTAGAACTCAGGAAAGTTCTTCTGCTGTTCGGTCATCTCACACGTCGTCCTTGAGCCGCCCTGGCGCGCACCACAAATGGCGGGTGCCGAAGCTCGTAACACCCGTATCTCAAATATATGATAACGAGATGGTTAGAATGCGGTTCCAATTCCAGGGGCGCAAGCGCATTCGTCCTTGTGGCGGCGCGTTTCATGCCGGCCTCAGACCTTCACGCCGCCGTCTTTCATCAGCCGCGCCGCCCGTGGTGCAAAGTAGGTGAGCACGCCCGAAGCTCCGGCACGCTTGAAGCCGGTCAGGCTCTCGATGACGACCCGGTCCCCATCGATCCAGCCATTCCGCGCAGCCCCCTCCAGCATCGCGTACTCGCCCGACACCTGATACGCGAACGTCGGCACCTGGAACGTGTCGGAGACCCGGCGGATGACGTCGAGATAGGGCATCCCGGGTTTCACCATCACCATATCGGCGCCCTCGGCAAGATCGAGCGCGACCTCGTGCAGGGCTTCATCCGTGTTGGCGGGGTTCATCTGATAGGTCCGCTTGTCGCCCCTGAGCGCACCCGACGATCCGATCGCATCACGGAACGGTCCATAGAAGGCCGACGCATACTTCGCCGCGTAGGACATGATCAGGACATGCTCGTAGCCGCCCCGGTCAAGCGCCTGCCGGATGGCGCCGACGCGCCCGTCCATCATGTCTGATGGGGCAATCACGGTGCAGCCCGCCTCCGCCTGCACCAGCGTTTGGCGCACCAGCGCATCAAGCGTCAGATCGTTGACGATGCGCTCGCCGTCCATCAGCCCGTCATGGCCGTGGCTCGTATAAGGGTCGAGCGCGACATCGCACACAATGCCGATGTCGTAGCCGCCATCCCGGATCGCCCGCACCGCGCGGCAAACGAGATTTTCCGGGTTGAAGGCCTCCGCCGCGTCTTCCGTGCGCTTGTCGTTGGCGGTGTTCGGAAAAATCGCGACCGCCGGAATATCAAGCGCGAGGGCTTCCTCGATCGCCGGTCCGACAAGGTCGACCGAGAGGCGATCGACGCCGGGCATCGAGGAAACGGGTTGGCGCACGTTCTCGCCATCCGTGACGAAGATCGGCCAGATCAGGTCGGCCGGTGTCAGGACGTTCTCCGCCACCATGCGCCGCGACCATTCCGTTTGCCGGTTGCGCCGCATTCTGACGGTCGGAAACGCCCGTTGGCCGTGGCTTGCGCGCGCAGAAGTCGAGCCGTTGAAGTCGGCGGGAGAACGAAATTCATTCATGAGGGCGTGTCCGTTGTCGTGTCTCTAGACGTGCCAGATCAGGCGTGTCTCGACGAGCACTATAACAGGCTGCGCCTAGCAATAAAGTGAGGTTGCGCGACACCGGTTTGCATCGATTTCCAAATCGGAGCGTGCTTATCCACAGCGAATCAGAGAAAAGATCCTCAACGAAAACGAATAAACGAGGAGTTCGCTATGTTCCTCGGTTTGTTGCTGATTGTTGGTCTGATTGGCCTTATGGGCGCCTCTCTGGCGCTGACGATGACAGCAGTCCTTGTGCTGACGGTCGTGACGGGCCTCTGCGGAATCTCCAGCACGGTTGACAGTTCCCGCATGATGCTGGGCATCAAATCAATCAATTCGTGGGCGCCGGCCCTGATTGGTGCGCTGACGGCAGTGGGTGTCTCTTTGGGCGCCGGTTGGCTGCCCGGATTGTAAGTTTCCTCTTTGCAGGCAACGTGCGGCGGCACGCCCGTTCCGCACTCCGAAGCACAACAGGCACGCCACAGCCGTTTCGTTCAGTGGCGTGCCCGATGCGTCATCAGACGGCGGTGTGCCGAGGAAGGGGCCGGCGTGCGGCTCAGCCTTCGGCACCGTAATACACACGCAACACCTCGCGGGTGCTGTGTTCACAGATCCAAGGCGCCTGCGCACCCTGCACATCGACGCGGACGTTCAGATGGGTTTCGCCGCGTCTGATATCTCGAATAGTCGCCGTCCGCGCGCCGACTTGACGCTCAACCGCACGCACGCAGTCACGCCGCACCTGCGCCATCTGTCCATTGTTGCCATCCGGGCGTGCGGGTGCGCTGGCGCCACCCTCATCCGCGACCGACCCATAGTAGCTGTAGCGCCCGTCATGAATGCCCCCGCGCCGGTCGAATTCACATGTAAAGTGGATGCGCTGGCGCGCGCCATTGCGCCAGACCACGACGCCGTCGCCATCGAGCGTGCGATGATGGAGATGAGCATTCCTGATCGCGATATCCTGCACGGGGCGATGGCCGACATGGAGATGGCGGCGTAACTCATGCTGGCAGGCATTTCTCAGGTAAGCCTCATCCTGAAACGGACTGTCGGGGCCGGCGTGGGCTGGATGGCGTTGGCCGCGCTCGCCCTCTTCCGCCGCCCGCTCGAGTGAACTCGCAATGCCGCCAAGAACGGCGCCAAGGATGCCCTTGCCGATCGCTTCCGCAGCCGCCCGGGCGTTGTCGACACGAAGGCTCACGACCTCGCGGTGATGAATGACGCAGACGAACGTCGGGTCGCTCGCGTTTTCGAGATTGATCTTGCCGTGAATTTCGAAACTGCCACGCGCCTCGTGACGCACGGAAACATCGTGAACCTGCCGGGGGCGATAGTGATAGGAACGCTGCAGGTGGCGTTCGCAATCACGAATGGCGTCGCGCTGGGAATAGGCCTGTGCCGCCGTGGGAAGCGCGAAGCAAAGTGCTGCACAAAGCGGCGGTATCAACGAATACGAAAAACGCATGATGTCTCCTCGTGAATGGTCCGGCCGCCGGCGACGGCCGCGCGTCAGCGTGTCTGGTTGTTCAGTGACGACAATCGGCAACAGGAGTGCATGAACAACTAAACGGACGTTCAAACGCCAATCAAGCCTGAACATGATGGTGGCAAGCCCCCGGCCACCGCCGCGCGATCCGACCTGCGGTCGACCCGGTCAAGCCGCGAAAAACCGCTGGCGCAGGCGCGCCCACTGATGCTGTTCCGATCGTCGGGACCAGGCAACGACGGTGATCGATTCCATTGGACGTGGGGCCTGTCAACGCGAAGCACGGACAGTCCGTGAACCTGCGTATTGTCAAAATCGGCCTGGCTGATGCGCGCCGCCGCGCCTCCAAACGCGCCGTGCGTAACCGCGAAAGCTCTGAAAAAAACACCCAAACCACGTTCCGGAAAACCGTGCCCAAAAACAACCGCGGTCTGGCTCTGAAAGCGGCGCTGGAACATCGGACTTTTCTCGCGCCCACGCACTCGGAAGTCGTTGCCCACCATCCCCGCGACACTTAGATCCGATCCCTTCAGGGTCATTGCAGCGGGACGTGTCATGCTCGATTTCACACCTTTGACGGATCGTTTGGGTGATGCGGGCGCCGCCGTTCTGGTGGGCGCGGTGGTTGGCGCCTTGTTCGGTATCCTCGCCCAGCAGAGCCGTTTCTGCCTGCGCGCCGCCGTCCACGACGTCTCCCGGTCTGAATATCGCGGCAGCCTTGGCCTCTGGCTCGCAGCGTTCGGCGCAGCCATCGCCCTGACCCAGTCTCTCGTCGCAGCCGACCTGATCGATACCTTCGCCGTGCGTCCCTTGAACGAGGCGCCAAGCCTCTCCGGCGCCGTTGTCGGCGGCCTCCTGTTCGGTGCCGGCATGATGCTCGCAAATGGCTGCGCCAGCCGCCACCTCATCCTCGCCGGCACCGGCAATCTGCGCGCCGTCGCCGTATTCGCGCTCTTTGCGCTGACGGCACTCGCGACGATTTCAGGCCCGCTGGCGCCCGTGCAGCAGGCAATCGCGGGGGCGTGGCGTCTCGATCAGTCAGCCGGCCATGCCTTGGCACTCGCCGGGGAGCGCCCATCGACGGGGATCGCACTCGGCCTCGCGGTCCTGGCCGCCGGTCTCTGGCTGGCCTATCGCGGACGCCACTCAGGACTGCGCCTCGCAGCGGGCATCGGCGTCGGGTTTGTGCTGGCACTTGGCTGGTTCCTGACGACGGCGCTCTCGCGCCACACCTTCGAGCCGACCCAGGTCGAAAGCGCAGCCTTCACCGCACCCGCGGCCCATCTCGCAAGCCTCATGATGGCGCCGGGCGAGGCGGTCCTGGGCTTCGACACCGGCTTCCTGCCAGCCGTCCTGATCGGCGCCTTCATTGCAGCCGCCGTCACTCGTGAGGTGCAGATCACTTGGTTCCCGAGCCTCGCCGTCGCCCTGCGTTACGCAGCCGGTGCCGTCCTGATGGGCTTTGGCGGGGTTCTGGCGATCGGGTGTTCGGTCGGCGGGCTTGCCAACGCGACGGTCATGATCACGGCGTCTCTGTTGGCCCTGGCGGCCATGTGGGCCGGCGCACTGGCAACCGACCGCCTGATGACCATTTCCTGGCAGGGCCTTCTCGATGGCTATCGCGATCACACCGCGCGCACGCAACAAGGCCTCATCGCCCATCACGTTGGAGACTAGGACGAGACGGCGAAGCGCCTTCGCAATCTGACCTCCCAACGTGTCGCCCGGCCGAACCCCGAAATCGGCCGGGCGCTTTTCTGTCTCTCGCCTCTTCCCGCTCTTACGGCTTGATGTAGGCGTAACCCTGAGCCTGCAGCTTCGCGACCTCGGCGACGCCGCTCGGGACGATGTCTTTCTCCGAGACATCGTAGAGGTGCTCGGTGTAGCTGATCTTGCGGCCCTTGAGCGTGTTGTTGCACACGTTGAACGCGACGCCCTGCTGCTTGAGACCATCGATCCTGGCCGTCATGTTCACATCGGCGTTGCCGTGTTTCATGTTCTTGGTCTTGCCGATGAATTCCGGCTCAAGCAGCAACGCCAGGCCGTTGCCATGCAGCACGACCTTGAGATCCAGGTTCTCCTTGCCGACCGCATTGATATGGTTCTGGATATTCCTGAGCGCGCCAGCCTGCGCTTTGGGATCGTCATAGTTGATGTGATAGACGACCTTTTGTTTGGCGTAGCCTTCACCAGCGACGCCATCAACGGCCTGCCCGAAGATCATGGCCGTCGCCATCACGGCGGCGGCCATCGCGAACATGAAACGTCTCATTCGTTTCCTCCAAAGGTTTCTTCATTGCGCCCGGCTTCAGTGTCCGGCCAGGCAACGACTATGCGCGCCGACTGGCCGCGATCAAAGGTGAGAATGTCCCCCTTGCCACGGCTTCGACCGGCAGCCGGTCATGGCCGCCTGCCGTGCAGCCGCCGTGCGCATGTGGGCGGCTGGAGTCTTGAATGGAACAATTTTCTGGTTTTGGCGAGTATGATGCGGCATATATAGGAAAATATTCCAACAATAGTGCGTTGTACGTCCGGCGTTCCGGATCGTTGCGCGCGAAAGGACTGCGATGATGCTCGACGAAATCGACCGAAAGATCCTGATCAGCCTGCAGGAAGATGCCACCCGTCCGCTCGAGGATGTGGCCCGCCGCGTCGGTTCGTCGAAGACGCCGGTGTGGAACCGCATCAAAAAGATGAAGGACCAGGGCGTCATCCGCAGCCAGGTCGCGATCCTCGAGCCGGAGGCCGTCGGCCTTGGGTGCTGTTTCTACGTGCTGGTGCGCACCGCGCGCCACGACGCGGAATGGATCGACCAGTTCCTCCACGCCCTCCAGCGCCGCCCCGAAATCCTCGAGGCGCACCGCCTGGCCGGCGACGTCGATTACATCCTCAAGGTGCGCGTCTCGGACCCGGCCGCCTACGACGCCTTCTACCGCTCGCTGACGGCCGACATCTCGATCTTCAACGTCACGTCGCTGCTCTCGATGGAAGAGATCATTTCAAGGACGGCGCTGGATTTGACGTGAGGGGAGGGCGGAGGGCATAGGGGGAGAGGCGCAACGCTGTGTTGCGAGCGCAAAAAGAAGCCGCCGCCACCCTTTCGGGCAGCGGCGGCTTTGTAGGTCGTCGTCCAGCCAGCCGGAAGGGCCGTCTGACAGCTCACATCACCCCAGGTCGAACCGGTCGGCGTTCATGACCTTGTTCCAGGCGGCGACGAAGTCCGTGACGAAACGGTCCTTCATGTCGGCCTGGGCATAGACTTCGGCAAGCGCGCGAAGTTGCGAGTTCGAGCCGAATACGAGGTCGACGCGGGTCGCGGTCCACTTCTTGGTGCCCGACTTGCGGTCTGTGCCCTCGAACGTGTCGGCATCCTTGGAGGTTGCCTTCCACTCCGTGCCCATGTCGCAGACATTCACGAAGAAGTCGTTGGTGAGCTGGCCCGGGCGGTCGGTGAAGACGCCGTGACTCGAGCCCCCGTAGTTGCCGCCGAGGACGCGCATGCCACCGACGAGTGCCGTCATCTCCGGCGCGGTCAGCGTCAGGAGTTGGGCCTTGTCGACCAGCATCGCTTCCGCCGAGACGGTGTACTTCGCCTTCGCGTAATTGCGGAAACCGTCGGCTTCGGGCTCAAGCGGCTCGAAGGATTCAGCATCCGTCTGCTCCGCCGTTGCATCCATCCGGCCCGGCGTGAAGGGCACGTCGACCGTATGGCCGGCATCCTTAGCCGCCTTCTCGACCGCAGCCGCACCGCCGAGCACGATCAGGTCGGCAAGCGAAACTTTTTTGCCGCCAGAGGCAGAGCCGTTGAACGCAGTCTGGATACCTTCGAGTGCCGAAAGCACCTTTGAAAGCTGGGCCGGCTGGTTGACCTCCCAATCCTTCTGCGGTGCAAGCCGAACCCGGGCGCCATTCGCGCCGCCGCGCTTGTCAGAGGTACGGAACGTCGAGGCAGACGCCCACGCCGTCTGCACCAGTTCTGAGACAGAGAGCCCGGAGGCGAGGATCTTAGCTTTGAGATCCTTGATGTCGGCTGCATCGACCAGCGCGTGATCGCAGGCCGGGATCGGGTCCTGCCAGATCAGATCTTCTGCCGGCACTTCCGGCCCGAGGTAGCGTGACTTCGGACCCATGTCGCGGTGCGTGAGTTTGAACCACGCCCGCGCCCACGCATCGGCGAACTGGTCGGGGTTCTGATGGAAGCGGCGCGAGATCTTCTCGTAGGCCGGGTCCATCCGCATCGCCATGTCGGCGGTCGACATGAAGATCGGCACCTTCTTCGAGGGATCCGCCGCATCCGGCGCCATGTCCTCTTCCTGGAGATCCTTCGGCGTCCAGACCCATGCGCCGGCTGGGCTCTTCACCAGTTCCCAGTCGTATTTGAAGAGAACGTCAAAGTAGCCGTTGTCCCACTGGATCGGGTTGGACGTCCACGCGCCTTCGAGGCCGGAGGTGATCGTGTCACCGCCCTTGCCGCTGCCGTGGGTGGAGAGCCACCCGAAGCCCATCGCCTCCATGGGGGCAGCTTCCGGTTCCGGGCCGACGTGGGCGGCATCACCCGCACCATGCATCTTGCCGAACGTGTGACCGCCCGCCGTCAGCGCGACGGTTTCTTCATCGTTCATCGCCATGCGCGCGAACGTGATGCGGATGTCGCGGCCGGAGGCGACCGGGTCCGGCTTGCCGTCGGGGCCTTCCGGATTGACGTAGATGAGACCCATCTGCACGGCGGCAAGCGGGTTCACGAGCTTCTCGGCGCCGGCATCACTGCCGTCGAGATCGCGGCGTCCGCCATAGCGGCTGTCGGGGTTGTCGCTGACCGCCAGCCACTCTTTTTCCGCACCCCAGTAGATGTCTTCTTCCGGCTCCCAGATGTCTTCGCGCCCGCCGGCGAAACCGAACGTCGGCCCGCCCATGGATTCGATCGCGACATTGCCCGCCAGGATCATCAGGTCGGCCCACGAGAGCTTGTTGCCGTACTTCTGCTTGATCGGCCAGAGCAGGCGTCGGGCCTTGTCGAGGTTGCCGTTGTCGGGCCAGCTGTTGAGGGGGGCAAAGCGCTGCGAGCCGGAGGCGCCGCCACCGCGGCCATCTGCCGTGCGATAGGTGCCGGCGCTATGCCAGGCCATGCGGATGAAAAGCCCGCCGTAGTGGCCATAATCAGCCGGCCACCACTCCTGGCTGTCCGTCATCAGCGCAGTCAGGTCCGCCTTCACCGCGGCGAGGTCGAGCTTCTTGAATTCCTCGGCGTAGTTGAACGCTGCGCCCATCGGATCGCCCGCCGGCGGGTTCTGATGCAGCATTTTGAGGTTGAGCTGGTTCGGCCACCAGTCACGGTTCGATTGCATGCCGAAGAGTGATGCCCCGTGCATGATCGGGCATTTTCTTTCGCCGTCCATGTCTTTCCTCTCAGTCTTTGTTTTTTGAACGATGCGTCCGGCCGGTCTGGCCCGACACTGGAAAAAAGTTTCACAAATCGTACTCAGGCAGCGCTGGCCAAAGGCTGTGCCGCCGCCCCGCATGCCCCGTCTTCCCCTGCGATCTATAGCCCTCTCGCGCCATCAGTCCCAATCGTTTTAAATTGGAGCGGCAATCAGAAAATCTGATGGCCCGATCGTCCATAGCCCGACAGTCCGAAGTGCGCCCGTGACCGATACGATTTCTCTCAAACAGCTTCGCTATTTTGCAGCCGTCGCCCGCCACAAGCATTTTGGCCGTGCCGCAAATCACTGCAACGTCACCCAGCCCGCGCTTTCGATGCAGGTCCGCGATCTGGAAACCGGCCTGGGTGTCAGGCTCGTCGAGCGGCGTCCGAACGGCGCGGAACTGACCGAGACCGGCATCATGATCGCTGAGCGCGCGGAAGCCATTCTGGCACAGGTGCGTGAGCTGGACGATGTGGCGCGCCATCATGACGCTATTCTCACTGGACGATTGCGGCTTGGGGTGATCCCGTCGATCGCACCTTACAGTCTGCCGCCCCTGCTGCCACACCTCAAAGCCCAGTATCCCGCACTTGATCTGCGCATCCGCGAGACCCAGACGGCAGCCCTCGTGAGCGAGCTTGCAGCCGGCGAACTCGACGTTCTCCTGCTCGCGCTCCCCTTCGAAAGCACAAGCGAGATCGAAACGCTTGCCCTCTTCGAGGACCGCTTCTGGCTGGCCGTTCCGAAAAACTGGCCGGGCGGGCCGAAAAAGGCGACCGCCAAACCGGATTGGCTCGCCAACGACCGCCTGCTGCTGCTCGAGGAAGGCCACTGCCTGCGCGACCAGGCGCTCTCGTTCTGCGACCTGCGCCAGGTCGACAACCTCGACACATTCGGCGCCTCGTCGCTGTCGACGATCGTCCAGATGGTCGCCAACGGCATGGGCCTGACGTTGTTGCCGGAGATGAGCCTCGACGTTGAACTCGGACACGGCAACATCGAGGTCCGCCGTTTCGCCCCGCCAGAGCCCGTCCGCACAATCGGCCTGGCGTGGCGCAAGGGGGCTGCCCGTCGCGCCGACTATGAGGCGCTGGGGGACTTGATCGCCAAGGTGGTGCCATCCAAAAGGCCGCGGCAACGGTAGTTGACGCGTAACCGTTCGAACCGTGGCGCTCTTACTCGCAATAGCCGCGGTTGCGCCTTGGGAACATGTCGACGTGAAAATGGTTGCGGTGTGCGTCGTTGGCCTCCGGCCCGAGTGTCGTCCCGAAAATCCCACACGCAATTCTGTGGCTGTCGCGCAGGAACCGCGCCGCATCGCGTCCTGAATCGGGGGGCGTGACGGGCGCGGGACTTATGGGGGCTGGGCGATTGCGGGGGCGTTTTGCGGATTGCCGCGCTTTGACGCCGCTAGAGGCGCGCAAACGCGCGGCGGACGGCGTCTTGTCCGGTTGAGCGCGCAGTGCAGCGGACCGGCCGGCAGCAACCTTGAGCGGGCGGCGCTGAGGGATCGGCGGCATCGTATCGGCGGTTTCCGTGTCCACCCGCGCGCGCGCCGCGCCAGCGGCCGGTCCGGCGGCCGTGACCGTCCCGGCAGTCGATATCGGTCCAGCTGTCGATATCTGTCCGGCGGCGGCGGCCGGCGGCAGGATCGGGCTGCCCGTTGCCGATGTCGATCGCGCGGCGTCGAGAAGATCGCGCCGTGTCGCGCCCCAATCGTCGAGGACCACGATGTCGCGGCCGTCGGCGAGACGGAAGCCAGCAATGTCGAGGGCGTTCGCAAACGCATGCTCACTCATGCGCGCACCAGCCCTCCCATAGCGCGTCCGGCACGCATAGGAACTGATGACGCGCACCTCGCTGACCGCGCTGTCGAGATGACGCTCGGCCAGCGGTTTGAGGCCCTGATCAATCCATCGCGCGAGCCCCGCCACCAGGTCGCAGGTGATAACGGGGGCCGGCACGAAGCGGACCGGCGCATCCCTGCCGATGCTCTCCAGGCGTATCGGCGCCGGCGCCCCGCATTGTCCCTCTCGCCGCGGCGTCAGGACCTCGAAGCGGGCGGATGTTTCTGCTGCAATCGCCGCGCAGGCGCGTTTGGCATCGAGGATTTCGCTTTCCTGCCATTGATCGGGCTGGAGGGCTGCCTCGGCCGCATCCGGCGCGGGTGTAGGCAGCGGCGGGATCGGCTGCGGTCCCTGGCTCTCTTTGCTCGCGTTGGCCAAGCCGCTTGCCAACTCGCGTGCGAGCGCCGGCCCGCTCGTGCCCGTCCGCGTGAGGCCGAACGCGGCGAGGGCTGCGATCGTCAGAAGCAGGGCCATGCGTGAGCGGCCGGGCGTCATCGGCGAAGTCCTTATCCTGGCCCTGGTCTGGCCGCCCGGGGGGCGGCACGGTTCGCACGCCCACCCGCGCGGCGGATGATTGCCAACAGATGGGTTTGGCGATAGCACGCCATATCAAGTCAAACGCCGGTCCAACCAGACTAAGCCGGCAAACTCGTGGCGTTGGCCTCAGCGCGTGTCCGCCGCGCCACCCCCTGGAGGGCTCGATGGAAGACACTTTGATCGTTGCCCGCCGCGGCGCCCTGGCCGAAATTACGTTGAACCGGCCCCAGACGCTCAACGCCCTGAACGATGACATGCGCGGCAAGATCGTCGCGGCCCTGCCAACCTTCCCCCGCGACCCCGAGGTCTACGCCCTGATCCTGCGTTCTGCCTCCCCGCGCGCATTCTGCGCCGGTGGCGATGTTCGCGAACTGGTTGCCCTTGCCAACGAGGATTACGCCGCAGCCTGTGCCTCGCTCGCCTTCGAATACCAAATGAACTGGATGTTCGAATGCTTCTCGAAGCCAACCGTGTCCCTGATTGACGGCATGACGATGGGCTCCGGCGTCGGCCTCGTCCTCTACAACACGCATCGCGTCGCGGGGCCGAACTTTTCCTTCGCGATGCCCGAGACGGCGATCGGCCTGTTTCCCGACGTCGGCGCCGCCAGCGTCCTCGCGCGCCTGCCCGGCGCAATGGGCCGCTACCTCGGCCTGACCGGCCGCCGGATCAATCGCGCGGTCGCCTATCGCGTCGGCCTCATTACCCATTGCATTCAGCCTGAAGACTTCCCCGCCATAACGGCAGCCCTCGAGAATGCCGAACCCGTCGACCCGCTCCTCGATGGTCTCCATGAAGACCCAGCCCCCGGCGAAGAAGATCTGCTGGCCCTGTCGGATGTCCTCGATCAGTGCTTCTCAAAGCCGACCGTGCCGGCGATTATCGCCGAACTGGGCGAATGCGCCGCAGGTGACGGCGAGGCGGCCCGCTGGTGCCGCGGAGTGATTGAAGATCTCGCAACCCGCTGTCCGCTGTCATTGCACGTCACGCTGCGCCATCTCGACGATTGCCGCACCCTCGACCTGCGCGAGACCCTGATCCGGGACTATCGCCTCGCCGTGCGGTTTCTGGCCGGGCCTGACTTCAAGGAAGGCGTTCGCGCCCTGCTCATCGACAAGGACAATACCCCCCGATGGCAGCACGCCAGCGCGCGCGAGGTGCCCGCGGCCGCGGTCGAGAATATGTTCCACCCGCTTGGCAATGACGATCTCGATCTCAAAACACGCGCCGAAATGCAGACTATGCGAATTTAATTTCGAAGGCCGCTCAACTTTCGCGCGCAGAAAACGGCCTTGCTACAAAAAAATTTCCAAAACAAATCAGTGCTAATGGCCCGGTATCATTGCCAAATTATTTCCCAATCCCCCCCGTAACTATTCTTTTACTATAACTATTAGGGTAACGTTTAGTCAGCTTTGTCTAAAGTTCACTCAACGCCCGCAACGAAGTCCTCGAATGACACCATGCGGGTGAGGTAGGTAGTTGAATTCGAAGAGGCAAGGCAAATGAGTATTGCGTTGGAAATGTCCCGCGCCGGAGCAAATGAAGAGCAGGAAACGACGTTTCATGGTGAGTATCAGCAGGCGCTGCGCCTGATTGAACGTCTCCACCGCCTGTTGCTCGACGTCATCAAGGATGAGTTCGACCGCCAGGGCGGCGCTGATCTCAACAGCGTCCAGGCGCTCCTTCTCTATAACATCGGCGACAGCGAGCTGACCGCGGGCGAACTGAAGACGCGCGGCTATTATCTCGGCTCGAACGTCTCCTACAACCTGAAGAAGCTCGTCGACATGGGCTACATTCACTACAAGCGCTCCGCGACGGACCGCCGCTCGGTGCGTGTCAGCCTGACCGAGCAGGGCAAGGAAGCCTGCCAGATCGTGCAGAACCTCTACGAGCGCCAGATGGGCTCGATCGAGACCGTCGGTGAAATCCGGCAGGAAGATGTGCGCGACCTGAACCGTGCCCTGGTACGCATCGAGCGCTTCTGGTCCGACCAGATCCGCTATCGGCTCTGATTGACCTTTGCCGGCCTGACGTCAAAACCCACGGGGCGTCAGGTTGGCAAGATCGATCAATCAAGAGAACGGAGGCTCCACCCGGGGCCTCCGTTTTTTTTGTGGGTCGCGCATCCCCCCTGGCGGCCGTGACACGGTGTGGCTGGCTCGCATCATCCGATTGCGGAACGCTGGACCTGCCCCGTCCTTTCACTCCCACTCGGACTGTGGATAAGGTATGCTGTTCGCATCAGCTCGAGCTTTGCGGGGAACTATCGCGCTGATGCTGCGGCATAATCCGCGACCGATGTTCGTACAGGGGGAGCATCATCGTCCAGTTGGGCGATGGTGGGACGAAGTCATCAGCTTTCAGTCATCACACACTGTGCAGGCCTGCCGGGCTTCGCTGGGCGCAAGGCGCGGTCAGCTGGTTGGGCATTTCGGTGGGCGTTCCGGCAGTTGGATGGATGATCGCGGGATAGATTGACGTTTGCAATCCGAACCAGTGCCACGAAATCATCACGGATGCTGCGCTTCAATGGGCAAAGCAAGGGGCAGATAAAGCGAATGCGCGACCAAGGTACGAACTTCACCGCTGCACGGGTGGCTGCAGCGCGCCGCAGCCAGGAACGCGAGCGGGCTCTGCAGGTACTGATTGCCGGCTCGCTGACGGTGCTGGCCGGGGCCGCCATTTATCTGGCGCAGCCGACCTCAGTCGCAAAAGCCGAAGAGGCTGGCACAAGCTGGATCAGTTTCAGCGGCCGTCCGGCGGATGCCGTCTCGTCGCGCTCCTACGATCGCCAGTTCGTGCGCGAGTGGGAAGCCAATCCGCCGCGCGGTTATCCAACGCTGTCCCGCAAGAACGTCGACGCCACGCGCGATGCGCTCAAACGCTATGAAGAGATCGTCAAGGCCGGCGGCTGGGGCACGTTGCCCGAGGGCCGCCTCGAAGCCGGGATGACGTCGAGCGGCGTGCGCGCACTCCAGGAACGCCTGATCGCCTCACGCGATCTGCGCGGCGCCGCCCCGAGCGGCTATTTCGACTATGAGACGGAACGCGGTCTCAAGCGTTTCCAGGCAACCAACGGCCTGACGCCCACCGGCATCGTCGATGATCGCACGCGCAAGGCGCTGAACATTCCCGCCAAGGATCGCCTCAAGCAACTGCGGGTCAACCTCAGCCGGCTCCGCTCCCTCGTGCAGTCAGGCAAGCAGCGCTACGTCGTCGTGAACATCCCTGCCGCCCAGATCGAGGCCGTCGAGGATGATCGCGTCATCTCGCGCCATGCCGGCGTTGTCGGCAAGCTCGAACGCCCGACGCCGCAGCTCTCTTCGAGCATTCACGAATTGAACTTCAATCCGGTCTGGCGCCTTCCCCCCACGGTGGTCACCAAGGATCTGATCCCCAAGGGCCGCGAAATGGCGCGCGCGAAACAGAACGTGCTCGAGAAATACGGCATTGATGCCTACGCAGGTGATCGCAAGCTCGACCCCAAGAAGATCCGCTGGAACACGTCCCAGCCCTATCAGTTGAGCTATCGCCAGCAGCCAGGTGAAGAAAATCCGCTTGGTTTCGTGAAGATCAATTTCCACAATCAGCATTCGGTCTATCTGCACGACACGCCGTCGGATCGCCTGTTCGGGCGCAACTTCCGTGCGGCCAGTTCCGGCTGTGTGCGGGTCGAGAACGTCGAGCGCCTGGTGTCGTGGCTGCTGCGCGATACCAACAAGTGGTCCGTCGCCGACGTCCAGCGCATCAAGAAGACGGGTGAGACCAAGACCGTGCGGCTCAAACGCGCCGTGCCGCTCAAGATGGTCTACCTGACGGCCTGGGCCACGGAAGATGGCGTCGTCCAGTTTCGCCGCGACCTCTATAGCCGCGACGGCGTCGGACAACTCGCAGCCAACTACTGACGATACAACTGACGCAGGGGGCATCCGCGGCGCCGGCCGGGCGCTGAGCCGCGCCTGGTGGCCGGCGGCGCGGTTAAGGTCGCGTCCGGCGACGCCGGATCGTGCTCCCTAAGGGGACGGCTCCGCCGGCATAGCTGCCAGCAGTTCCGGATCATCAGGCCCGGAAATGCGCCCGCGACGGACAGCGGCCGACCTGCGACCGTCGGAAGGCTGTTTTTTAGCCTCCAGAGGTGGTATCTGCCGGGCTCCGACAATAGGCCGGGTGCGATGCCGCGACCGCGGCGTGCCGCCGACCGGGCCAAGGTTGAAGAGGATGCCCCATGGCAATTGCCCAGACGCTCAACCGCGGGATTACCGACGGCTTCTTCGAGAAGTCGCTGGCCGAGGCCGATCCCGAGATCTTTTCCGCCGTTGAAAAGGAACGCACCCGCCAGCAGCAGGAAATCGAGCTGATCGCATCGGAGAACATCGTCTCCCGCGCTGTCCTCGAGGCGGCGGGCTCCGTGCTGACCAACAAGTACGCCGAAGGCTATCCCGGCAAGCGCTATTACGGCGGCTGCCAGTACGTCGACATCGCCGAGGACCTCGCCATCGAGCGCGCCAAGAAGCTGTTCGGCTGCAGCTATGCCAACGTCCAGCCGAACTCCGGCAGCCAGGCCAACCAGGCCGTCTTCCTCGCGCTGCTCGAGCCCGGTGACAGCTTCATGGGGCTTGACCTCGCAGCCGGCGGCCACCTCACCCACGGCTCGCCCGTCAACGTGTCCGGCAAGTGGTTCGAGGTCACGTCTTATGGCGTCGGCCGCGACACCGGCACCATCGACATGGACGAGGTGGCGGAAAAGGCGCGCGCCTCGAAGCCGAAGATCATCATCGCCGGAGGTTCGGCCTACGCCCGTTTCTGGGACTTCGCCCGCTTCCGCGAGATCGCCGATGAGGTTGGCGCCTACTTGTTCGTCGATATGGCGCACGTCGCGGGGCTCGTCGCAGGTGGTGTCCACCCAAGCCCATTCCCGCATGCCCATGTGGCAACCACCACGACGCACAAAACGCTAAGAGGTCCGCGCGGCGGCATGATCCTCGCGAACGACGAGGCGATCGGCAAGAAGCTCAATTCCGCTGTCTTCCCCGGCATGCAGGGCGGCCCCCTGATGCACATCATCGCGGGTAAGGCGGTGGCCTTCCACGAGGCGTTACAGCCGGAGTTCAAGGTGTACTGCGCCCAGGTCGTCAAGAACGCCAAGGCGCTGGCCGCAACGCTGGAAGCGCGCGGCTATAAAATCGTCACCGGCGGCACCGACAATCACTTGATGCTGGTCGATCTCAGATCAAAGGGCCTGACCGGCAAGGACGCCGAGATCGCCTTGGGCAAGGCCAACATCACCTGCAACAAGAACGGCGTGCCGTTCGACCCGGAAAAGCCGTTCGTGACATCGGGCATCCGCCTCGGCACGCCAGCCGGCACGACGCGCGGTTTTGGCGAGGCTGAGTTTGTCGAAGTCGGCAATATGATCGCAGCCGTCCTCGACAGCGTCGCCCAGTCCGGCCCCGATGGCGACAGCGCCGTGGTCGACAAGGTCAAGCGCGATGCGATCGAATTGTGCGGGCGGTTCCCGATTTACGAATAAGTTTCGGGCCCGACCTACATGCCGCCTGTGCAGGGCACTTTGCGATTGATGGATATGCGCGCTCCCGCCTCTCCATCTTGCCTCCCCGGAAAACGCGTCAGCGTTTATCCGGGGGCTTCCGCGGTGATGGCGGAATTCCCTGCGGCACGGTGTAAAGATCCCGGCTCAGCACTGCCGCGCGGTCCGGGACCGCAGAAATTTGTGGGTGTGTGTTAAAAGGCGGGGAGTTCGAGGGGTGTCCCCTCGAGCGGGTTCGGGCGGCAGCCCGATTGCGCAGCAAATCGCTGCATCAGGGGGTATCGTCGTGCGCTGTCCGTTCTGTGCCAATGAAGAAACCCAGGTCAAGGACAGCCGTCCGACCGAGGAGAATTCCGCCATCCGCCGCAGGCGCGTGTGCCCCGTCTGCGGCGGCCGTTTCACGACGTTCGAGCGGGTCCAGTTGCGCGAACTCGAAGTCGAAAAGCGCTCCGGCGAAAAGGTCCTGTTCGACCGCAACAAGCTGCAGCGCTCTGTCGAGGTGGCTTTGAGAAAACGCCCCGTCGAGCCGGAACGCATCGACCGCATGGTATCGGGCATCGTGCGCCAGTTGGAAGCCTCGGGCGAAGCGACGATCAACTCGCACCAGATCGGCGAGATGGTGATGGCAGCACTGCGGGAGTTGGATGCGGTGGGGTACGTGCGCTTTGCGAGCGTCTACCGCGATTTCCGCGAAGTCCAGGATTTCCAGGATGTGCTGGGCGAGATAGGACGGGCACCGGGCGAGGATGTGGAGGTTGGGGAGTAGGGGGGCGGCGAATTGGCGTCGGCCTAATGCGCCAGGCGGCTATGTGGCGGCGGGAGCTGGTCGCGAAGGGCCATTTCGGGACCTTTCCAAAATGCGAATGTCGGCGGCAGCCACCGCCGACATCCAGTGCCGCTACTTTTCCTTCTGCTTGACTTCGCTGTACTCACCGCGAAGCTGCAATTTCACCGTGACAGCCGTTTTATCACGATTGCGCCAAAACCAGCCATGATCGCCGGCGAACGGCGTTTTGAAACTGCCTTCGCCTGCGGTCTTGCCGCGTTCTCTCTTATATGTGACTTCCTTCTGGCCGCTGTGCGCATGGAGGTCGAAATTTATGCGGCCTCCTTCGGCCGACCACTTATATTCAGCAGTGGCGTCTTTCTGCATGACAAGCTTGACCTCCATGGCATTGCCTGGTGCCAGCGTGAAAGTCACTTCGTCCTTCCAAGCCTCTTGAGCGTGTGCCGACGGGATCAAGAATTGCCACAGTTTGTCGATCGCATTCGACCCCTTATCGCCATGCGATTTGCGATCTTCTTCTGCTTCTTTGGCCAAGCCTTCCTTGATCTCACCCATCTCGGTCAGACCAAGGACACGTCCGGCTCCTGTCGGATCGATTCCGTATTCAGCGGGCAAGACGATCGTTATCAGGATCGCTATCGCTGCAAAGTAAATGCGAGAAGTCATTCAGTTCTGGGAGTGCTCGGCGAGAGTTGCAAGTTCGGATATTCCAATCAATTCGTTTCTAAGCTGACCGAAAGTCCTGTCAAGATTGGAACCGCGTAAGTTTCATCGTAGGTGGTCTCCCACTCATGTCGATTATGAATTTCTCCAGCCTCTAGTTTGGTGCCAAGGCTACGCATGACGAATGCATTGACCATACTCATCTCGAGGCATGAGAACTTGAAGAAGGCCAGGGCGAAATGCGCGTAAACCTCCTTAGGCGCGACAACGTCGGGGGCATCAAGTTCCGGAAACTCCTGCAGCAAAGCCTGTGTTTTCTCGTCAGTCAGCATTCTTCCAATCCCTGTGGCGGCTGCCTCAAGTACGCCTTGAACGTGTGATAGCCTGCTCACCATTTACTTATTAGGTCGGGGAATCCACCATGGCATCGCGCGAAGAGGTTTATAGCACGTTCGGGCAAGTCTCTGAGACGCTCGCCAAAACGAGAGCAAGAGAAAACGTGAGCAGCAAAATCGCGTGCACGTTGGACACGCGAAATGCGCCCAAAAGGTTGGGTGGCATCCGGAAACTCCGCATAGCATTGATCAGAAAGAATGTCGGTTCGCTCTGATTAAACGCGCGGCGGTCGTTCTGGCGGTTTTGCACGTGTGGAGGCAAAGTTCTCGCTTGGCACACGCCACTTCTGGCGCGTCAGCGAGTAGGAGTTCCCACTAGGGGGATGTGACAGGAAGATCGGACTGTGGTCGTGATCGGCCTGATCATGCGCGTGACCATGAAGCAACCACAACAGTTCCTCGATTGTCCTGTGACTGTGACTGTGACCGTGGTCAGCTTCGGCATGCACGCTATGGCCGCCAGGCTGCGGAGCATGCCCGATGTTCGCTGTGAGGGATGAAACGAGCAAAGCGAGGCAGAGCAAGACGCTTAGCCCGGCCCTTTGTCGATTTCCAAGCGATCGCAGCAGTTCAATCACGATCTCTTCATCCAGACCTGTTTATCCAGTCGCCCAGCTGCCGGCATTTAGCCCAGATCGAAACCAGCAGCAAGCTGTTGGCGTAAGAATGGGCCGACTATGTGGCTTGAGACGCAATGCTTTGAGCAATTTTCATCGCAGTTATGCTCAATAAAGAGCTTTCTGAGTTGGGCCACTTGCCTCTTCAATCGCGCGTCCGCTGTCTGAACGCAGCGGACCATCGTTTGCTCGAAATGCGGTGACGTTCCCGGAAAGGCAAATTCAGGCGCTTCATCCGAGGCGCCGTGCGCTGTTGTCGCGACAATCATCCTCAACCACCGCGTCATCCCGGTGCGTGTCACCGGGATCCATTTATCGGCTGGCGACGGGCGGCGAGGGACCGGGCTCGCGTCTGCCGCGCACACCGTGAAACGATCGCGGCTCACGTCGTGTTGAGAAATGGGTCCCGGTGACACGCACCGGGATGACTCCGTGGCTTGGCTGACAGCTTCGGACAGCCCCCACCGTGTCATCCTGGCCGACCAAGGGGAGAGCCGGGACCCAGGGCCGGGAACCCTTGCCGCCCGTGTCTCTTTCCCTCGGTCCCGGATCGCGCTGCGCGCGTCCGGGATGACTCCGGGGGGAGGCTGTTGCCGGCGCGTTGTTGGCAGCGTCTGCCGGATCGACGGCACAGTCTGCCCCGACGCGGAGCGCATTGCGCGGTCCCTAACGATCGGCTGGGGAGCGCATCGAGAGGGTGGACGGCGCTCACGCTCACGCTCACGCTCACGGCCCGGTCAAATCCGGACGGCGTCGTGGGCGTTGTGGCGTTTGGCCTTGTTCTCCGGCTCGACGTGGATGACGGTGCGGGCGCCCTCGACGGATTGGCTGATCGCGGCTTCGAGCCGGTCGCAAATCGCATGGGCCGCCTCGACCGTCATCGCGCCCGGCACCACCAGATGGAACTCCACGAACACCCGCCGGCCGGCAACGCGCGTGCGAATGTCGTGGGCCTCGACGGCGCCCGTCCCGTTGAGGCGGATGGCTTGTTTGACCTTGTCGGTTGTCTCAGGTGGTGCAGCTTCGTCGAGCAGGCTCGAGAGCGAGTTTCGCGTGATCCGATAACCCTGCCACAGGATGTTGATGGCGACGGCGGCAGCCAGCAACGGATCGAGAAGGCTCCACCCGCTGACGGTCGCGATGATGAGGCCGACGACGACGCCGGCCGACGTTATGACATCGGTGACGAGATGCCATCCGTCCGCATGGAGGGCTGGCGAACGCCATGCCGTGCCCCGCGTGATCAGGAACCAGGCCCAGATCGAATTGATGACGGCGGCGCCGATGTTGATGGCAAGCCCAAGCGCGGGTTGCTGGATCTCACGCGGGGTCTGCACGGCGCTCCAGGCGGCATCGAGCACGAGCAGGGCTGCGACGATGATCAACACACCCTCGAATACGGCCGCGAAGTATTCCGCCTTGTGGTGGCCGAACGGATGCTGGTTGTCGGCGGGCGCCGCGCTGTAGCGAATGGCAATCAGCACCGCCAGAGCGGTAAGGATATTGGCAACACTCTCGAGCGCGTCTGAGTAGAGGGCGACACTGCCCGTGACGTAGTAGGCGACAAACTTGAGAGCCATGACCAGCAACGCCACCACCAGACTGGCGTAGGCGGTGCGCGTGATCAACGTCTCGGTGCTGGTCTCGGGTGTCGACATCATGCTTCGCGCAATGCAGGTCGCCTGGGGCGCCGCTGCGAGGGATATTGAAGGCGAACGATGGGCGCACGCCGAGGCCGATTGCCCCCGTGAGGGGGCGGCGCGGACCTTAGCCGTCAGAAATGAGCGGGGCAAATAAGGCTGTGCGTTACGCTCCCCCTGGGTCACGGCGGCGGACGCCGGGTTGACCCTGTGGGTGGGCCAGCCGACAGCTGGACAGGTGGCGGCCCCATCGTCGGGCATCGTTGGTGTGAGCATGGCGCAATGGCGCCCCCCGCGACGTCATCCCGGTGCGCGTCACCGGGATCCATCTATCGGCTGGGGACGGGCGGCGAGGCAGCGGGCTGGCGTCTGCTGCGCGCACCTTATGACGATCGCGGCTCACGTCGTGTTGGGACATGGATCCCGGTGACGCGCACCGGGATGACTCCGTGGCTTGGCTGACAGCTTCGGACAGCCCCCACCGTGTCATCCTGGCCGACCGACGGGAGCGCCGGGACCCGGGGTGGCTCACTCAGCGGCCCGCATCCCTTGCCCTGGGTCCCGGGTCTCGCTAGCGCTCGCCCGGGATGACACCAAGGGGGGGTGGCAGGGCTACCCCTCCATCCCCCGCCCGAACGTACTCGGCACGACCTCCGGAGCCGTCGCATCGCGCCGGCCGAGCCAATAGGCCTGTTGGTCGGGGACGAGCGCCAAGTTCTCTGGAACGCCCAACTTCCGCGCCGCATCCATCGGCCAGTTGGGATTGTAGAGGATCTCGCGCGCCAGCGCGATGATGTCGGCCTGGCCCCGCTGCAGGATCGCCTCGGCCTGCTCGGCATGAACGATGAGGCCGACGGCCATGGTCAGGATGTCGGCTTCGCGCTTGATGTCATCGGCATAGGGCACCTGATAGCCGTAGGAGGGGGAGAACTCGGTCGGGCTGCCCTGCATGCCGCCGCCGGAACAGTCGATGACGTCGACACCGAGCGGTTTCACTTTGCGCGAGAGCCGGATGCTCTCCGCCGTCCCCCACCCGGCGCGGTCCTCGACGGAGAGGCGCAGGAACAGCGGCTTGTCGTCGGGCCAGTGGGCGCGAACGGCCTCGATGACTTCGCAGCAGAACCGCATGCGGTTTTCTTCAGACCCGCCGTATTCATCGTTGCGCACGTTGGCCTGGGGGCTCAGGAACTGGTGGATGCAGTAGCCATGCGCGCCGTGAACTTCGAGGATATCGAAGCCGCAGTCGTTCGCGCGGCGTGCGGTGTCGCCCCACATGGCGACAAGGTCCTTGACCTCCTGGTTGGTGAGCGCGCGGGGAGTGGGGTCGCCCTCGCTGGCGGGAACGGCGCTGGGGGCGACCAGTTCCCAGGAATTCCAGTAGTCCTCGTCAATGCCGGGGTTTTCAAGAAGCGGCTTGCCACCCTCCCACGGCCGAAACCGCTTGGCCTTGCGCGCGGAGTGGCCGATCTGGATGGCGGCGACCGAGTTGTGCGCCTTGATGAAGTCGGCCAAGCGTTTGACGCCGGGGATGAACTTGTCGTCCCACAGCGCCAGATCCCCGACCGTGCCGCACCCGCGCCGGTCGACCTTGGTGCTCTCGACGAACGTGAGGCCCGCGCCGCCGGCCGCGAACCGGCCGATGTTCATCAGGTGCCAGTCGGTCGCAAACCCGTGGTCGGCAGCGTACTGGTGCATGGGGGCGACGCAGACACGGTTCTTGAGCGTGACGCCACGGATGGTGAGCGGCTGGAAGAGCAGCGGTTGGGACACGGGGACGGGCTCCAGGATGGGATGGATATACGGGCGAACGTTCCCAGGTCCGCAGCCCCCGGTCAATGGCGGCGGGTCTTATACCAAAAGCATGATGGCCGCCGCACCGAGGAGCACCTGGACGCCGGTCTCGAAGGTGCCGACGTCGATCTTCTTCAGGATCATGCGCCCGGCCAAGGCGGCAATGACCGCGCTCGCGCAAAGGGCGAGGGCGGGGACGGCCATGTCGGCGGTGAGGATGCCGCTCTTGGTATAGCTCGTGAGCTTGGCGGCGTTGGACATCACCGACGTCGCAGCCATCGCGCCAACGAAGGCTTCCTTGGTGATGTTCATCTCGCGGAAGAGGATGACCTTGATCAGGTTGCCGCTGCCAAGCAGGCCCGAGACGAACCCATAGAGCGCCGAGCCGGCGATCAGCCCGCCGGTGCCGATCCGGATGCGCGGCAGGCGTTTGGTCAGGCTGAGGCCGAGATAGATCAACACCATCGCCCCGAGCAGGCGCTTGATGGCCCCGGCGGGAGCGACGGCGAGAAGTTCGGCACCAAGATAGGCAAACGGCAGGCAGGCAACCGCCATGAGGACGACCACCTTCCAGTCGATGTGACGGGCGAACAGCAACGTCTTGGTCACGGTGGAGGCCGTGAAGAGAACGGTGGCGAGCGCGATGGTTTCCTTGACCGGCAGCACGTGCGAGCCGATCGCAAGCACGAGCAGTGCCGTCCCGAAGCCGAACACGGCCGAGGCGAGCGAGCCGACCAGGCCGATCAACACAAACAGTGTGTAGTCCATCACGTCCCTTCGGGTGTGACAGGCATCGAGCCGGGTCGGTCGTGCCGTGTTGGTTGCAGCGCGCCGGTCAACCCGCCGCACCCCGCGCGCGGATGACATCATCGGGCAAAGAGAACCGCGCGTCTTCCATGATCTTGTTTTCCTGCGCGAGGACGAGACCGTCGGTCATGCTGAGGTATTCGCCCCATTTCGGGTCGGCATCGCGGGCGTTCCGCTTGGCTTCGAGGTCGGCGAGGCTCTCGTAGTTCCAGATGTGGACGACCTGGTTGAGGGGCCCGATCTTGGCGATGAAATAGCGGTCGAGCTGCATGCCGTGGGCGCGCATGACGGGAAGCGCGTGTTTCTCGAAGAGATCGAGGTAGTGCGGCAGCTTGCGCGGAAACAGCGTATAGGTGCGAACATCAGCGATCATGGCAGGTCTCCGTTTTGTGTTGGTGGAACACCATACAGAAAACGGAGGGTTCGGGAGGTGTCCTCCCGAGCGGGTCGAAGGGTGGCAGCCCTTCTTGCGCAGCAAATCGGACACTGCGCCAGCGCGGCGCTTAAGCCGGTTGCCGCAGCGCCCGTCCAAACCCTGAACACATGTCGTGGCTCGGCAACGCCGTCCCTCCACCGTGACGTGTCATCTCGCCTGAACGAATGGAGAGCCGGGACCCAGGGCGGCAAGCCAGGCAATCGCGTCCTTTGCCCTGGGTCCCGGCTCGCGCTGTGCGCGTCCGGGATGACACCTGGAGTGAGGATGACACCCAGAGTGGGCATGAACACCTCGGGTGGGGTTTGCAGCCCTCAGTTGGGCGTCCCATCCCGCCCGATCAGGCCTTCTTCCATCGCCTTGATCTGCTGGGCGAGATATTTGGAGTTGATGCGGCACTGGGCGAGGCTGCCGGCGATGAACCAGAGGCCCGGTTGCGGCGTCGGGCGGTACATGTTGCGAAGTTCGAGGCCGTCGCCGAAGCCCCAGATTGGGCCGACCTTTGCAGCGACATCGTCGCCGAACAGCTTGGCGACGAGATACGAGGTGTCCTTGTAGCCGGTGGCGGTGACGATGAGGTCGGCGGGGATGGTGTCGCCGGACTTGAGCTTGGCGCCGTCCGCCTCGAAGTGGTCGATGTCGTCGAACTGGATGAGGCGGATTTTTTCCTCGATGAGAAGGTCCGAGCAGCCGACGTTGAAATAATACCCGCCGCCACGCGTCAGATAGAGGAACTGCCAGCCGGTGCCGTCCTGGCCGTGGGCGAGCTTGAAGCCAATGCGGCGCAGACCGGCGAGAGTTTCAGCGTCGAGTTCCTTCGAGCGGTTCGTATAGGCGACATGGGCCTCGCGCACGAGCGGGACCGGCATCGAGACGGTGATGAGGTCGCAGTCTTCGAGTGATGGCCCGCTATCGTAGAGCACATAGGGCAGTTGCGCGGCGGGTTCGATGTTGGTGACGAGCGTGGGGCTGCGCTGGACCATGGTGACCGTGGCGCCGCTCGACCAGAGATCCTGGCAGATGTCGTGGCCGGAATTGCCGGTGCCGATGACGATCGCGCGCTTGCCGGCATAGTCCTCGCCGTCGGTATAGTCGCTGGAATGGAGCACCGGCCCCTTGAAGTTCTCAAGCGTCGCGATATCCGGCCGGTTGGCAACGCCGCTGACGCCGGGCGCAAGGATGACGTGGCGCGGCTTCATCTCGCGGACGGAGCCGTCACCGCGCCTGAGTTGGACGGTCCAGTGACCGGCTGCCTCGTCATAGTTGCCGCCGAGGAATTCGGTGGCCGTCCAGTAGTTGAGTTCGAGGGCGTCGACGTAGGTCTCGAACCAGTTGGCGATCTTGTCTTTGGGGATGTAGGTCGGCCACGTCGGCGGGAACGGCATGTAGGGCATGTGATTGACCTGCACCTGGTTGTGCAGGGTCAGCGCGTGGTAGCGCTTGCGCCACGTATCACCGATGCGCCCGTGCCGATCGACGATGAGGGCATCGACGCCAAGGGCGCCGAGGCGGGCGGCCGTTGCAAGCCCGGCTTGTCCGCCCCCGACGATCAGGACGGTTGGATCGTGATCGGCGTAGGTTTCCGCCTGCTGGCGCTTGTCGAGCCAGTTGGGGCCGCGAAAATCGCGCGAGTTCGATTGCCCTGTCGGTCGCCGTGCGCCGACTTTTTCCTCGAACCCCTTGAGATCCTGCAGCGCGGTGAGGAAGGTCCACGCCTTGAGCGTGCCGCCCTCGGCCCCCTCGGCCGCGAGGCGAACGATGCCGCGGCCAAGGCCCGCGTCGGTCTCGAAGGTGAAGAAGGCCTCGACCACCTCCCGCCCGACGCGTTCGGCGGTTTGCGGCGGGGCTTCGAGTTTGAAATTGCGCGCCCTCATCGCTTTGAGGCGGGGGAAAAGGGCAGCACCGATGTCGCCCGGCCCACCCGCGACCGTCTCCAGCGTCCAGGTCAGCGCCACGGCGTCGCGCCAATAGGCGGTATCGAGAAAAAGCGATGATGCGTCGGGGGCGGCGGCGCCGGATGCGATCGCTTCGAGGTCTTCGAGCCAGGTCTGGGCCGCGGTGGCAAGTTCGGTGTCAGCGGTATCGAGCATCTCATCACTCCTGATCGCAAGGCGCGCTCTTCGTCGCGCTTGTGATTGTGCCGAGCGCGCACTTCGTCGCGCTTGTGATTATTTAAGACGCTATTTTGTGTTTGCCCGTAGGGCAATGTAGACCGAGGAGATATCAGCACCCGGACCCGGCGACGGCGGGCGCGCGCTGATCCAACCATCCGTTCGCTGTCGTTTCCTGTTCCATCCACCCGCCCGAGGCGCCCCGTGAACCAGGCCGAACTCACGTCCGACGAGATCGATCGCCGCCTGATGGCCGGTGCGATCGCGCTTGCCTGGCGCGGCGTCGGGCGGACGGCCCCAAATCCGGCGGTCGGCGCCGTGGTCTACCAGCCCTGGTCAGGCGAGATTGTCGGGCGCGGCTGGACGCAACCGGGCGGCCGGCCTCACGCCGAACCCGTGGCACTCGCCGCCGCCGGTGAGGCCGCGCGCGGGGCGACCCTTTATGTAACGCTGGAGCCGTGCGCCCATCACGGCCGCACACCGCCCTGCACCGATGCGATCATCGCAGCCGGGATTGCCCGCGTCGTCCACGGTATCACCGACCCCGACCCGCGTGTTGCCGGCCGTGGCCTCCGGCTCCTGGCCGCAGCCGGCATCGCAACCGGCACGAGCGTTCTCAGAGACGCGGCGCGAGAAGTGACCATTGGCCACATCCTGCGTGTCAGCGAGCGCCGCCCGTTCATCACATTGAAGATTGCGGTCGATGCCGGCGGCCGCGTGCCCGAAGGCCGGGGCGGCAAGCCCACCTGGGTGACGGGCCCGGTTGCGCGAGCCCGCGGCCACCTGATGCGGGCTGAAAGCGATGCCATCCTGGTCGGGCGCGGAACGGCCGAGGCGGACAATCCGGGCCTCGATTGCCGTTTGCCGGGCCTTTCGGACCAGTCACCGTTGCCGGTGCTGGTCACGGCGTCGGCGAACCTGCCGCCGGATCTGGCCCTCCTCAAGCCCGGGCGCCAGGCCCCCCGCCCTCTGGTGTTCGTCGGCCCAAGCGCGGCGTTTGACGCAAAACGGGCGCTGGAAGCCCGCGAAGTCGACGTGGCCGAGGTCGGCGAGGTCGGTGGCCGGCTTTGGATCCCCGCGATCCTGGAAGGCCTCGTCGAGCGCGGCATGACGCGGCTCCTGGTTGAAGGCGGCCCCGCCATCTGGCATGCCTTCGACCGCGCCGGCATGATCGACGAAGTTGTCCTGTTTCGCGGCGGCAGGGGCGGGGATGCGGACTTCGACAGCGCCGAGGCCAGCCGGATGCTTGCAGCGTACGTTTCAAGCACGCCGCTCGCCGTGACGGGGCGGCTCAGGCTGGGCGATGACGACATGGTCAGATATGTAAGGACATGAGGGCTGCCGGTGGCGGCCCCGCGATTGAGACAGGACCGAATATGTTCACAGGCCTGATTACCGATGTTGGCGAAGTGGCAGCCCGCGACGGCGGACGCTTCCAGATCCGCGCGCATTATCCGGCGGCCGAGATCGCGGTCGGCGCCTCGATCGCCTGCAACGGTGTTTGCCTCACGGCAACCAGCATCGAACCCGCAGGCGATGGCAGCCTGTTCAGGGTCGACGTGTCGAATGAAACGTTGTCCAAGACAACGCTCGGCACCTGGGAGGTCGGCACGCCGGTCAACCTCGAACGCTCGCTGACTGCTGGCAGTGAATTAGGCGGCCACGTCGTCACGGGCCACGTTGACGGCAAGGCGCGCATCACCGACATAAGGCCGGACGGCGAGTGCATGCGCTTCCTGTTCGATGCACCCGACAATCTGGGTATGTATATTGCGCCCAAGGGATCGGTCGCCCTCGATGGTACGTCGCTGACAGTCAATGAGGTCGCAGGCCATACCTTCGGCGTGAACCTCATACCCCATTCGCTCGAAGTCACGACGTGGGGCAGACGCGCCATCGGCGATGTCGTCAACCTCGAAGTGGATCTTTTTGCCCGCTATATTGCGCGCCTTCTGGAGTATCGCCGTTGACCGAAGATCTGCCCACCGTGACCTATTCCGAAGGCGCAGGGTTCTTGTCCCCCACCTCCGAGATCATCGAGGACATGCGCAACGGGCGCATGGTGATCCTTGTTGATGCCGAAGACCGGGAGAACGAAGGTGACCTCGTCATCCCCGCCCAGATGGCGACGCCGGATGCGGTCAATTTCATGGCGATGCATGGTCGCGGCCTGATCTGCCTGTCGCTGACCGAACAACGCGCGCGTGACTTGAACCTCGCCTCGATGGTGCCCCAGAACGCCTCGCGCACCGGCACCGCCTTCACCGTCTCGATCGAGGCGCGCGAGGGCGTGACGACGGGGATCTCGGCGCACGACCGCTCCCACACGATTTTGACCGCAATCGACTCGACCAAGGTCGCCGCCGATATCGTCTCCCCCGGCCACGTCTTTCCCCTTATCGCCCGTGACGGTGGCGTCCTCGTGCGCGCCGGTCACACCGAAGCCTCCGTCGATCTCGCCCGCATGGCCGGCCTGACGCCAGCAGCCGTGATCTGCGAGATCATGAATGACGACGGCTCCATGTCGCGGTTGCCCGAACTCGTCGCTTTCGCCCAGAAGCATGCTCTCAAAATCGGCACCATTGAGGATCTGATCGCCTTCCGCCTGGCCAACGACCGCGTTGTCGAGCAGGTCGCCCAGAAGGTGATCAGTTCGCGCTTCGGCGGTGAGTTCACGCTGAACATCTACGAACGCAAGGGCATCGAGGTCGAGCACCTGGCCCTCGTCAAGGGTGACATCACGACCGATGAGCCGGTGCTCGTGCGCGTCCACTCGGTGAGTTTCCTCTCCGACGTGCTCGGCGTCGGCGGCCCCCCGGATGCGGACGCGACCAAGATCGAGATGGCCATGCAGGCGATCGCGGAAGAAGGCCGCGGCGTCCTCGTGATCATTCGCGACGATCGCCGCAAGGTGGTCTCCGAGACACTGTCGCGGCGTGACGACAAATCCGTGCGCAAGGCCCAGGCCAACGAGCGGCGCAACGTCGAAATCGGCATCGGCTCCCAGATCCTGCGCGATCTCGGCGTCACCGACATGGTATTGCTGACGAACTCGCCGAAGTCGATCTACGTCGGCCTCGAAGCTTATGGGTTGCGGGTGGTCGGCCAGCGCCCGATCGGTTGATGGGCCAGCCAACGCGGGCGTGGGTGCGGTTTGTGCCCAGCCCCCAGGAATGAAAGACGATTGAGCATGGCGAAGCTTGAGGACAGGCAGGTCGAGGATCTGGCGGCAATCAATGCCGCGGGTCAATCGGTGCTGATCATCGAGGCCCCCTACTACAGCGATGTGTCGGATGCCCTGCGCGCGGGCGCGATCGCGGAGCTTGAAGCAGGCGAAGCGGGTTATGAGATCATCACCGTGCCGGGCGCGCTGGAAATACCCCAGGCGCTGGGCCAAGCGGTCGCCAAGGGCCTGATCGCCGAGGGTGGCAAGGGCGGCGCAACCTTCGCCGGTGCGATCGCGCTCGGATGCGTGATCCGCGGTGAGACCAGCCACTATGATATCGTGTGCGACAACGCGAACCATTGGATGATGCGCCTCGCCATGGATAACGGCGTTCCGCTCGGCAACGCGATATTGACGGTCGACACCCACGCCCAGGCGATGGCGCGGGCGACCGGCGGGCGGCTTGGCAAAGGCGGAGATGCGGCCCGCGCTTGTCTGAGGTTGATGGAAATTAGCCGCGAATTCGAGGGCCGGTCTTGACGTTGATGAAACGCGGTCCCGGTGTATGACGTCTCAAATGCGTAATTCGGCGAGCTTTGCCGGACAGTGGAGGACTTGAGGATGGCAGCGAACAGGCGAACCGGCGCGAAGGCGCGCTCCGCCGCGCGGTTGGCCGCCGTCCAGGCGCTCTACCAGATGGAACTGGCCGCAACACCGCTCAATACGATCATCGAAGAGTTCACCGCCTTCCGCCTCAACCGCCCCCCCGGGCAGGCCCCCGGCGAGGGCACCGATGCAGGCGACGACGCCGATATGGCGCTGCTTGACGCCGACCAGACCTATTTCAGCGAACTGGTTCGAGGCGCCGTCCGCCGCCAGCGCGACATCGATCCGCTCGTCGACAAGAAGCTTGCGAGCGGTTGGCGGCTCGTGCGCGTCGATTCAACCCTGCGTGCGATCTTTCGTGCCGCCGTCTTCGAAATGATGGATCGCGTCGATGTGCCCGCGCGTGTCATCATCAACGAATACATCAACGTCGCGCATGCCTTCTTCAGCGATGACCATCCCAAGGTCGTCAACGGCGTCCTCGACCACCTCGCCCGGGAACTGCGCCCGGCCGAGTTCACCCGCAAGGTTGCCGCCGCCGGAGAGGGCGCCGATGCGCCAGGCAACGGCGACGAGACCTGACAACGCCAGGCCGGTCGGTGCTGGATGAGTGAGAAGCGATGCCCGCGAGTGCAGAAGAACGCTTCATTGCCGAGTATTTCGAGCGCCTGAGCGCGGGCCTGCCGGGCGCATTCCGCCTCAAGGACGATTGCGCCGAACTCGTCCCCGCGCCCGGACATGCCTTTATCGTCAAGACCGATCCGATCGTCGAAGGCCTCCACTTTCTGCCCGATGACGATCCCGCCGACATCGCCTTCAAGGCGCTTGCCGTCAACGTCTCGGACCTGGCCGCGAAAGCCGCCCGGCCGTTTGCCTATCTCCTCGCGATCGGCCTGCCCGAGCGCCCCGATGCCGCATGGATGGCGCGGTTCACTGCCGGCCTCGCCGAGGCGCAGGCGCAATTCGGCGTGACGCTCGCCGGCGGCGATACCGACCGGGTGAGCGGCCCTGCCAGCATTGCCGTGACGGTGTTCGGCGAGTGCCCGGTCGGCCGCATGGTCCCCCGCGGCGGGGCAGCGCCCGGCGACCGCGTCTATGTCACGGGCAGCCTTGGCGGCGCGGCGCTGGGCCTCGCCTTGCGTCTTGAAACGGCCGGCAGCGCGGATTGGCCGGTGCCGGGCGCCGCGCGCGATGCCGCTCTGGCCCGTTATCTGCGCCCCAACCCCCGGATCGGTCTGCGCGCAGCCCTGCGGGCCTACGCGCGAGCTGCAATGGATATTTCCGACGGCCTCGTTAAGGACCTCGATCGAATGTGCCGCCTGGCGCCTGCGGGGGGCGCCGGTGCGGTTATCCAATTCAAGGATCTGCCCCTTTTCGCCGGCGTCGACGCGGTGCTGGCCGCCGATAAAAATGCGGCGATGCAACTCGTAACCGCTGGCGACGACTACGAAATCCTGGCCGCCGTACCACCGGAAAATGCGGCTGCCTTCGAGGTCTTGGCGGCCAAAGGGGGGGCGCCGGTAACCTGCATCGGTGAGGTCACGCAGGACGCGGATGTCCGTGTCCTTGATGCCGCAGGCATGCCGATTGAATTTGCAACGCGAGGCTTCGACCACTTCGAGCGTGCACGTTAAGCCGCGTTAACGTTGTCCTGGCGGCAACGAAAAGCGGGTAAAGCGACGAAAGTGTCATTGTCGCCTTGTTGCAACTAGCAAAGTCTTTTGGCATGGTCCGCGCGCATCGCTCGGCGGTTTGTCCGTGCCCGCGGTCCGCTGGTCGATGCAATAGGTTTCTCGCGCGCGTCTCCGCGCGTCCCAATCGTACGCGTGCGCCCAGTCAGCGACCTCCCCGTGGGGTCCCGGATCGGGTCTGCGCGTGCATAGAATGACAATATGGGGGAATTCCCAATGAACGAGATGCTCTGGGCGATTATTGCCTGTGGCGCGATTTCCATCGTTTATGCCATCGTGACCGTGCAGTCGGTCATGTCGGCGGATGCTGGTAACGCGCGCATGCAGGAGATTGCCGCCGCGATCCGCGAGGGCGCGCAGGCCTACCTGAACCGTCAGTACTTCACCATTGCCGTCGTCGGCCTGGTGATCTTTGCCGCCGCTTTCTATCTCGGCTGGCAGGTTGCCGTCGGCTTTGCGATCGGCGCCATTCTCTCGGGCCTCGCCGGCTACATCGGCATGCACGTTTCCGTGCGCGCCAACGTGCGCACCGCACAGGCCGCCGCGACATCTTTGGCCGACGGTCTCTCGATCGCGTTTCGCTCGGGCGCCGTCACCGGCATGCTGGTTGCCGGCCTCGCCCTCCTCGGCGTCGCGGTCTACTACTCGTTCCTGACCGTCAGTCTCGGCCTCGCCCCGGATGACCGCAAGGTCATCGACGCCCTCGTGGCGCTCGGCTTCGGTGCTTCCCTGATCTCGATCTTCGCGCGTCTCGGCGGCGGCATCTTCACCAAGGGTGCCGACGTTGGCGGTGACCTTGTCGGCAAGGTCGAAGCCGGTATTCCCGAAGACGATCCGCGCAACCCCGCAACGATCGCAGACAACGTCGGTGACAATGTCGGTGACTGCGCAGGCATGGCCGCCGACCTCTTCGAGACCTACGCCGTGACGATGGTCGCGACCATGGTTCTGGCTGCGATCTTCTTCGCCGGCCAGCCGATGTTCGAAAAGATCATGATCTACCCGATGGCGATCGGCGCGGTCTGCCTGATCACCTCGATCGTCGGCACCTACTTCGTGCGCCTCGGCTCGAACGCGTCGATCATGGGCGCCCTCTACCAGGGCTTCATCGCGACCGCCGTCCTCTCGATCGGCGGCCTCTACATCGCGACTGAGTTCGTGCTTGGAAACTGGGGTGAGATCGGCATCGCCGACGGCGTATCCGTCACCGGCACCAACCTCTTCATTTGCGGCCTGATCGGTCTTGCGGTGACGGGCTTGATCGTCTGGATCACGGAGTACTACACCGGCATCGGCTACCGTCCGGTGCGCTCGATCTCGCAGGCCTCGGTCTCCGGCCACGGCACCAACGTCATCCAGGGCCTTGCCGTGTCACTTGAGGCCTGCGCCATGCCGACGTTCGTCATCGTCGTCGGTATCCTGTCGACCTACAACCTCGCCGGCCTGTTCGGTACCGCGATCGCCACAACCACGATGCTCGGCGTCGCCGGCATGGTCGTGGCGCTCGATGCGTTCGGTCCCGTCACCGACAACGCCGGCGGCATCGCCGAGATGTCGGGGCTGCCCGAGGAGGTGCGCAAGTCGACCGACGCGCTTGATGCGGTTGGCAACACGACCAAGGCGGTCACGAAAGGCTACGCGATCGGCTCTGCCGGTCTCGGTGCCCTGGTGCTGTTCGGCGCCTACAACTATGACCTCCAGTACTTCACCGCGAACGCCGATAAGTTCCCGTTCTACAAAGACGTGGCACCGAACTTTGAGCTCTCCAACCCGTACGTGGTCGTCGGCCTCCTGATCGGTGGCCTGATCCCGTATCTGTTTGGTGGCATCGCGATGACCGCCGTCGGCCGCGCCGCCAGCGCTGTCGTCGAGGAAGTCCGCCGCCAGTTCCGCGAGAAGCCGGGCATCATGGAAGGCAAGGATCGTCCGGATTACGCGCGCGCCGTCGACATGCTGACGAAAGCGGCGATCAAGGAAATGGTGATCCCCTCGCTGCTTCCGGTGCTCTCACCGATCGTGTTGTTCGCGGTCATCTACTTCGTCGGTGGCGGCGGTGCGGAAGGCAAGAGCGCGGCGTTCTCCGCCGTCGGTGCCATGCTGCTCGGCGTGATCGTCACCGGTCTGTTCGTCGCCATTTCGATGACGTCCGGCGGCGGTGCCTGGGACAACGCCAAGAAGTCCTTCGAAGACGGCTTCGTCGACAAGGATGGCGTCAAGCACCTCAAAGGTTCGGAAGCGCACAAGGCCTCCGTCACGGGTGATACCGTCGGTGATCCCTACAAGGATACGGCTGGCCCGGCCGTCAACCCGGCGATCAAGATCACCAACATCGTGGCGCTTCTGCTGCTCGCAGTGCTGGCCCACTGATCGCGATTTCCCGATCGTCCCGCGCCTGCAGCGCCGGAACCTGAACAGTGAAAAAGGCCCCTGCCGAAAGCGGGGGCCTTTTTTGTCGGGCACTATCAGGGTCAACCCGTCAGCTCCGGGTCCTCAAGGTCTTGCTGCACCCACCGATCTGACAGGTGGATATCCGTTGTCTCGAGACGGCCCGGACCAAGGTTGTGGAACTTGTGCGGCACGTTCGCCGGCCCGAGCAGGATGTCGCCGCGGGCCGCTTCGATCTTGCTGTCACCGATTGTGAAGAGCGCCCGCCCCTCGCGCACGATGAAGACTTCGTCATAGTCATGAACATGCCATTTGGGCCCTTGCCCGACCTCATCCGTCGCATAGAACAGCACGGTCACGTTGGTGCCGAGAGCTTGTCCTTCAACGGCGCCGCGCCACGGGTCGTCGCTCATGGACCACTCGCCATGGCGCTTGATGCGAGCCTGTGTCATGGAACACCTCTGTCGTTGTCATGATAAGATTGTTGCGATAGTTCGGCGTTGATGCAACCCCGGCGGGGGATCGGGCGAAACGCTGTCGGTGAGGGGAATTGCCGGCGCTTGCCGGCGGCAGCATCGCGGCGGGCTTGTGTTTGGAGGCGCATCGCGTTTGGGTCGGGGCATGAAGTTTCATCAACGACGTCATCGTGAGGCCTTGATGCGACGTGGCTTATTGAGAGCTGGTGGTGCCTTGTTCGCCCTGTCCGCTGTGATCGGGGCAGTCGGCCTGCCGCGTCCGGCTGTGGCCGAGACCGCGTACGCTCCGCAAAGCTGTGACGCGCTCTTCGATCGTCTCGAGCGTCAGCGCCAAATCAATCGCGGCTATGCGTGCGGCTTGAGCGGGACGGCATGGCGCGCCGGCGCAGCGCATGACGCAAACAAGGTGTGCAGCGCGCAAACGCAACGCATGCTGGCCCGGCTGGCAGGGGAGCGCGCGGCCGGCCTCGAAGCCTGCCTGGCTGAGCGCCTCAAAGCGGGCCGTGACAGGGCGCCCGCTGTCAGCCAGTGGACGGCGCGCGACGGCGCGCAATCTCAGGCGCGGCCCTCGCAGGCGCAAGCGGAAATGCGCCCTGCTGGCACGCGCGCCAGCGACGAAAACCTTGATGGTTCTGCGCCGCTTGGCGCGGAAGCCGATGCGCCGGACGACCCGGCCGCGCGGGCAGAATCGGCCAGGCGCGTGCGCGACCTGCTCGCGCGCAGCCCGACGCCCGCCTCCGGCAGTCCCACCCGTCCCGCAAGTGTTGCGCGTGAATTTCGCGCAGGTCTCGCATGGAGCTATGCCGGCACGATCGCCGGCATGCACTGCACCAAGTGGGAGGAGCCCTCGGACCCGCACGATTGGTTCGATAACTATTTGTGCGCTGCCCGCGACCTCGGGTTCAAATGGTCGTTTCGCGGGCCCATTCAGGGCCGCGGCCTGAAGTGCATCCAGATCAACGAACCCTCCGACCCCCACTTCTGGCACGATAATTACTTCTGCTGGCCACGCGACCTGAACGTCACGTTCCGGTTCTCGTCCGCCGGCCGCATCCCCGGTCTTGACTGCCTGGCCATCATCGAGCCCTCCGACCCGCATACGTGGCGCGACAATTTCCTGTGTTACCGCGAAGACTCGGACTGAGGCTGGTTCGCGCGCGCCACAGTGAAATGCAATCGGGGATTGGTCGATTGCCCGTAAACTGACGGGATGATTCGTCGTGACCGATATCCGTTGGACACGCGCCGCGGCGGTGACACCCGATCCGACGTGTGCCCTCGCGCAGGCCGGTGCTTCACGGCGACGGCCGCGCTGGTTTGCGCCCTGGCTGTTGTCTGGGTGCTGCTGGGCAGCAATGGCGCGCGTGGCCAGACGACAAACCTGGTGATCGATGTCGATTCAACTGTAACCTTGGGCTGCCTCGATCCCTTCGCGTTCACGATCACGGCGGATGAGCTGAGCCAAGCGTTTACCGGCGGCGTTGCATCCGGAACGGGCGTAGCGTTGTCTGCTGGTCCGCAGAACACCGACCTCCAGGGCAGTGACTTGGTTGTGCGGCTGCCGCTCGATTAACGAACGCCGCTGTCCGGGAATATCTCGCGCTACGAACTCACCGAGGTGGGCTGCATCATCCGCGCGTCGCCCTCCTTCGGCAGTGTGCGGGTCCGCTCTGGCGCGACCGGCAATACCGTTCTCGCAGGCCCGGCCGGCTCACAAATCACGATCAACAGCGTGCTCGGACGTCGCTTCGGCTCGACCGGCCGCCTTCACGACCAACTTACCAGTACCCCGCCTTCATTCATTTCTTCCAGGACACCTATCATCGAGTTTCGCCTCAGCGTCGATCTGAGCAGTGCGAATGCGGCGGGCCTGCATTCGAGCCCGACAGGTGGTTCCTTCACGGTTGACGTGACTGCGCCCTAGAATGCAACCATGGGTTGTGATGTCCGTTGGAATCATCCAAACAGTCTCTACCAAACGCGCCCCAACCGGCACGGAAAGTACCGAAACTGCGGACGCATTAATGGCCCGTTTACCAAGATCGGGCAGCATCCGGGTGCAAGAATTTTCAAGTTGAGTGGGGTTTCCATGCGGAAGTTACTGACCGCGGCATGCATCGCCGCGCTGACAGCATTTGGTCCGATCAATAGCGCCAAGGCCGCCAGTGTCGACGTCGACGTCGACATTACGCTGCCCTCGTTCCTGATCCTTTATTGCTATGACAACATAGCGATCAACATCGATCCGGCCGACCTGGGCACGGCGCTTGGCGCAACCAACGATTCGGGCGTGTCGATCAGCGGTGCAGCCGGACCGTCAGGCGGTTATACGTCGGCTGCCGGTACGATTACCGCAGACATGGACATCGGCTCTGCCACCACCACCCTGACGCAGACCGTTGATCTCGTCCTTCAGGACACCTGCGGCGTCCGCGCCATCGCGAGCGGCGGCACCGCAACGATTACCGTGCCAAGCAACGCCAGCACGCTTGAAGGCGGCGTTGGCGCCGGCACGATCGGCGTGACGAGCGTCACGACGAGTGACTCTGGCGCGGGCGGGCTGTCGATCACCGGCGGACTTGGCACGCTGAACACCTTCGATGTGACGATGTCATTGAACCTGAGCAACGTCATCCAGGCCGGCACCTTTGCCGACACGGATGAGGGCGGCGTCGAGTTTGTCGTGAACGTGGTAACGCCCTGACCGCTCAGCAGCCGATGGAGGGCTGACTTGAGACTGGACAAGATCAATCGTGCGCGATCGCTGACGGTCGCCACCCTGGCTGCCGCAATCTGGATTGCGGCAGCCAATTGCGTTTTAGCGTTTCAACTCGGCGTGGCGCCCATGCGCTACGAAATGGAGCTGGGGCCGAAGCCCGAAACCCGGTCCCTGAAGATCATCAACCAGGGCGCGGACGAGATGGAGGTCGCCATCCGCGTGGCAAACTTCACGCTGGATGAAAACAACCTCATCAAGGAGATCGCCTCCACCCCCCAGTCCCTCGATCAATGGATTCTGATCCGCCCGCTGCGCTTCAAGCTCAAGGCCGGTGAGACCCGCACGGTGCGCTTCGCCGTCCGTCCCCTGACGCGCCCCAAGCCGGGCGAGCACCGCGCCGTCATCTTCATCGAACGCACCGGCAATACCGCCAAGCAGCAGGGCAAGCTCCAGATCGGGTTCCGCTTCGGCGTTGTCGTCTACGCCCACGTTGGCGAGCGCGTGCGCCGGGCCGACCTGAAGGGCGTGAGCGCCAACCGGGACGGTCTTGCGCTTGACGTTCAAAGCACCGGCAACGCGCATGCCCGCATCATTGGCACGTACGGTGTCTGGCCTGAGCGCGCCTTCCCGGGCCGCACGGTGGCGGCCGCCATGATCGACCGAAGCGAATTCATCAAGTCGCCCAACCATCGCCCCGAGGGCAGCGTCGGCGCGAGCCTGCTGCCCGACACCCCCGTGCTGCCCGGCGCACGGCGCACCATCAAGGCGAACTTCGCAAGTAAGCTGCCGCCGGGCCGCTATCGCGCGCTGATGCGCGGACGCATTGGCGAGACACCGGTCGAGCGTGAGATCACCTTCGCGGTCGGGGGCTGATATGGATCCGCCCCACCCGAACAGGGCGCGTTCGGGCTGCCTCGCAGCGTTGTTGGTGGTCCTCCTGCTGGTCACGGCCGAGGACGCTGCAGCGCGCCCCTGCAGCCCCGCGCTGGCCGCAACGCGCACCATGGCCACCGAAGTGCTCCGTGAGGTCCGCCTGGACCGCATTGGCGCCCGCGATCTCCTGAGCGACGTGCGCAGCGTGCGCCGCCTCAGGCATCGCAGCGAACTGTTCACGCCGGAACCTGGCGTACGCCGCATCGAGCGTCGCTTGGCCCGCCTTTGGACCAAGCGCGTGCCCGCGGATGTGCCACTCGACGCCCTGCGCATCGACCATCGCATCAGGGCCTCCGGTCTTGATGGCGCGACGGCCGTCCAGCTGAGCGACGTCAATTTTGAATTGCCGCTCCGCATCCGCCCGACCCGCCCCCGCGTGGTCTGCGAGGGGCCGGGCTACAGGATCGTTGAGGGCGGCGCCGTGGTCGAACTGGTCATAAGCCGGCTGCCGGCGGCAGGCCGCTACAACGTGGAAATTGAAACGGAGGTCTCAGTGCCGTGAGCCGGATCGCTGATAGTTCCGCATTCATGCGAAAAATAGAATGACAAGTCAGTAGCTTAACAAGTTGCGTTGTTGCGTTCGCGTCCCATTCGCGAGGAAGCAACACGATGACACGCGCGCTCCAGAAGGGAACCACGGTTCCCTTGGCTGGCGAGCCGCGCCGGGGTGTATCTCCGGCGGGCCGATCGCGCGCGCGTGCCCGCACCTGTGCGCGCGAGGGCGCCTACGCGCGCGCGCGTATACGCGCAGGCGCCCGCGTACACGTACGCGAGCGGGCAACCCCGGCGTCTCCCCCAAGCGCGCGCAGCCGCCAATCGCTGGCCTGCCGCCTGATCGCAGCACTCGTGGTGTGGCTGTCCCTCGCGCTGACCCCGGCGTCGGCCGGCGAAGAACTCATCGGGTTGACCTTTTCCCATCGCTCGGTCGAAACGCTGCTCGTCCACAAGCACCAGGGCCGGCTCTGGCTGCCGATCGACGATGTCGCCGACGCCCTCTCGCTGAAGCCCGTGTCAGACGATCCGAAGTCCAGGTCGGTGACGCTTGCAACGCCGCTCGGCCCGATCGTCGTGCCGCCCGAAGCAATGATCCACCGCAATGCGACACGCTACCTCGATCAGCGTT
Source organism: uncultured Alphaproteobacteria bacterium (assembly GCA_963696075.1). Taxonomy (GTDB): domain Bacteria; phylum Pseudomonadota; class Alphaproteobacteria; order Rhizobiales; family Hyphomicrobiaceae; genus CAJQQK01. Next base: position 550,801 of record CAVOJD010000029.1, read on the forward strand.
TTCTCGAGACCCGCCTCAACGGCAAAACCGCGTTCGATGCCGATAGCGGCATCCTTGCCGTTGACCTGCCATGGCGTCCAGGTGCGCGCGTGGTCATCAAGGACAACAGCGAAGCAGCCCCAAAGCTGCGCCCCGAGGTCTACCCCGACACCGCCGGCCTCGCCACCATCCACGGCGATCTCGCCTACACTGTCGACGCCAACGCCCGCAACGCCTTCGAAGGCGTCCTCCGCGCCACCGGCTACGCCTACGGCGGCGTCTGGCAGGTCACCTACGAGGAAGACCTTCTCGCCCGTCACGACATCCGCGACGCCATCTGGATGAAGCAGATCGACGAGAACCGCTTCGTCCAGATCGGCCACCAGACGATTGCCCTCCACCCGCTGCTGGATGCAATCGAGCTGACCGGCGTCCAGTTCGCCTGGACCAACGTTCCCGCCCGCCGCCAGTCACCCGGCCTCGATGCCGGTGCGCTCCTCGAGCGCCGGATCGATCACGCGCGCTCGTTCTCCGGCACCGGCCCCGTCGGCGGTCGGGCCGAACTGTGGCTCGACGACCACCTCTACGCGAGCCAGCCGATCACGATTGCCGCCACCTACAGCTTCGACGACATCCCGCTGCCCGCCCGCCGCACCCGCATCGAGATCCGCATCTACGACCGCCGTGATGCCAAGACCCCGGTGAACATCGAGAAGAAAACGCTGTCGCTGTCGGAACTCCTGATGGAGCGCGAGCAGTTCGCCGTCCTCGTCGGCGCGGGCTATGGCGGCAACGTCTTCGAGGTCGCAACCGACCAGCTCCGCGGCGGCCACCGTCCCCACACCCGCTACCGCGATGATCAGGGCACGGCTGCCTTCGCCCTCGGCCGCTACGGCGTCAACGACGACCTCACTGTCGAGGCTGGCGTGACACTCACGGGCAAGACGCCGCGCGCAACGGCGGGTGCCATTGCCCGCCTGACCCCAGGCGCGGTCGGCTCCGCCGCCGTCGCCTACGGTGAAGAGACCGGCCTCTCGACCCTCGCCCAGGTCGATTGGCGCAAGACGGACTGGCAGGTGGTGGCGCGCAGTTATTGGCGCGAACGCGATTATCACGCCTCGTTCCGGCCGACGATTACGAGCAGCGGCCGCCGCATCTACGACCCCGACTGGGATCATTTCCTCGAGATCGCCTATGCAGCCCGCGCCAATCTGACCGCCGGCCTCATTGCCCGCCATCAGCCCGAGGCAAGCTTCGTTCTGCCGTTCGCCCGCTGGCAGCCAGTCAAGAATTTCACCATCCAGGCCCGTCCCGATCAGTATGGCACCTACCGCATCGACAGCCGCTACGCCCTCTCGCGCCGCGCCCACGTCTACGCGAGCTACCATGACGGCGACGCCTCGGTGTCCTACGTCCGCTCGTTGGATGATGACCTCACCGTGACGGCCGAAGTCCAGCGCAGCTGGCGCAGCATCTGGCGCACAGGCCTCCGCCTGTCCGCCCCCCGCCTCCTCGAGTACGATGTCGCCTGGAACCTCGGCGGCTATATCTCCGACGACGGCGGCTATGACCTCTATGCCGGCCTGCGCCGCCAGGTCCGGCCCGGCGTCTACGTCTACACCGACGGCCACTATGCCTCCTATGACGGCGGCTTTTATCGCTACGACGATCGCGAGGACATGCGGGTACGCGTTGGCGTCGCCTTCGACCTGGCGATGACCAAAGACGGTCTTGCGGCTGCGCCAAGCTATGGCATCGACCGCAACCACGGCGCGATTGCGGGCCGTGTTCGCGCCCCCGCCGGCAGCGGCGCGACCGATCTTTCCGGCCTGGCCGTCGAAGTCGACGATCGCCGCGTTGCCACCACCGAAGCCGATGGGACGTTCTTTGCCGCGAACGTGGATGTCGGCACCCGCCTTGTCACTGTCGACGGCGAGAACCTGCCGATCGAATTGATCGCCAAGCGCACCCGGGTCGTCGCCGAGGTCGCGCCCGGCGCCGTCACGACACTTGATTTTGAGCTGGCGGCAGAATACGGCGCAGCCGGCCGCGTCATCGATGCCGCTGGCCGGCCGGTGACCGGCATTGAGGTGCTCATAACCGATGCGGCCGGAAAAGAAGTGACGCGGGTCGACGTGAATGATTTCGGCTACTACCGCGCCGATGGGCTCGCCCCCGGCGACTACCAGGCGCACGCCCTCACCGGCGAGAGGCGCGGGCCTGCCACCGCGTTCCGAATCTCCAATGCGTTCATCTTTGATGTCGTGGTCCGGCGGTGATGGGCGAAGTCCGCCACATGCTGAACCGCTCTAGCGCATCATCACTTCGACTTCGATGGCATCGCCCGAGCGGATCGCGAAGGTGCGCGTGAAGAGCTTGCCGCTCCACCGCGCGCTGACGCTGTATTCGCCGGGCGCGAGCAGGTGGCTCGGCAGCGCGCCCGCACTCTCTTTCACGATTTCCCCGCCGCGCGTCATGATGATCCACTCGGTATCGGCCTGCGCTTCACCGGAGGCTTCCGTGACGAGCTTGAAGGTGGCTTTGCCGGCTTCGTGGGAAACCAGCGCTTCCGTGAGCTTGCCTGCCTCCACCGCCACATCGGCTGAGACCTGGGCATTGGCGTCACCGAGGCGCGAGACGATGTGATAGATGCCGGAATTCAGGCGCGTGATGAGGCCCGGCCGGACGCCGCTGGCGATCCGGCGCCGCTTGCCCGACTGATCGCGCTCGTCGGTGTAGATATCGTAGTAGGCGTTGGCTTTCATGGTGCCCGCAGCACCACTGACAGCCGTTCTGACCTTGAGCCCGCCCGCGTTGAGGACAAACGTCTCAAGGTGCTTGCGGCCGGCTTCGACCTTGATGAGCTGCGTGAGATGCGCCCGCCCAAAGGCGGCGTTGACGGCGTACTCGCCCGGATCCAGAACCAGCGTCGCCTGGGCCTCGCGGCTGAGCGTGACGAGCTTCGGCGGCGCGCTGTCGCCCCCGAGACTGAAGACGCGCCAGACAAGACCCCGGTCAACCGGTGGGCTCTCGGCGGTGAGCAGCGCTTCAAGCGCAAGCTTGGCTTTGCCTGGCGGCACGCTTGCATCCATGGCGGCCGCTCGGGGCGTGCCCGGCGCCGGTCGCCGCGCGCCAAAGGACGGATCGATGGGACGCCATTGCGTCGACGGCTGCGGCTCGGTGCGCGCCGACCAGCCGCCCTGGGCGAAGGCCGGCGCTGCCAGGAGGCTGACGGCAAGGAAGCTGGCGAGCCCAAAGCAGAAGCGGTTGCCCGCCAGACCACGCCGTCTGGTCAACAAGGCGCGATAGGGTGCCATCCAACGGTCTACAATGATCATGATCCTCATCGGTGCCTCACTCCTCGCCGAGGACGACGGTTTGGTCGTGTCCCGCGACAACGGCGAACTTGGCAGCGTATGTCTTCTGATCGCTGGCCACGTGAACGGTGTAGAGACCAGCCTTGAGTGTCATTCTTGGCGATGCCGTGATCGTGCGCCAGATAAGCCGTTGGTTCTGATCCCGCAGCGCCCAGAAAGCGTTGTTGTCGGCAAGCTTGGCGCCATCACCAAGTTCGAACGACACATGGCCGGCATCATGCGTGAGCCCGAGTTTGCCGTAGCGCTGCCGGCCGATTTCGAAGTCGCGCACGATCAGGGCGTTTTGTTGGCCGAGCTGGCTTTCGATCCGGTACTTGCCGGGAACCAGATAGAACAATGGCTCTGCCTCGCGCGTGACCCTCAGAGGTGTGTCAAACTCACCCGCGCGCCACAACTTGTAGCGCACATTGTCACCGACAGGCTTGCCGGCAGCCCCAAGCTGGGACGAGACCGTGAGGCCCATCTGGACGATGCTGATCTTCTGGTCGACCGTCTTGCCCCCGGGCACGAAGACGACGTCGGTGTTGGTATCGCCGAACACATCGAGCGTGACGTGATACGTCCCTGGCGCCAGTTGAAAGCGCGCATCAGCGGCCGCGCTGCGCGCCAACGGCCGCCGTCCGTCAGGCGCTGTCGGATCGTCTGCCGCGACTTCAATGACGGCGCCCGCGAGCTGCTTGTCATCCAGCCCGTCGACCTGCACCCTGAGCCCCGCGTTGCCGCTCTCCAGGGCGAAGGCGCGCACTTCGCCGTCCTTGAGATCGACGGTCTCGACCCTCTGGCCAAGACCGTCGCCGAGCGTCACCCGGTAGCGTCCCGGCGCGAGGAGAAAACCGGAGGCATCCTCCAGGCCGCCAGACCAGACCGCCTGCGTGTCGCCCGCCGTGGCCGTCAATGCTTCGAGCGTGGCAACCGCGCCGGGGCGATCTTGCGGGCCGCCGCGTGCGACGCTTCTGATGTCGAGAAAGCTGCCATCGAGCGAGAACGCCACCTTCTGGTTCTGTCCTGAGCGCACAGCGATCGTGCGGCTCTCACGCTTGAGTTCCGTTTCCAGTGTCACTTCATAGCGCCCTGCCGCCAGCGTGAGCGCGACGGCGGGACGGTCAAACACGCGCTTGAAGGCATCATCGCCGCTCTCACCAAGGGCATTGATGCGCCATTTGATTCCGCCGGGCACGGACGCGCCGCTGGCTTTGAGCACGGCTTCGAGTTCGAGGTTGGCGCCGTCGGCCGGCCGCGCGGCGCGCAGCGGTTGGGCGGTGACGCCCGCGCCAGCACCGGCCGGTGCCCGCGGCGCGGCCGCTTCCGGGGCTGCGGCGGCCTCAGGCGGGCGGCCGGGATCACGTCCGGGCCGTGCAAGGCTCGCGAGAATGGCATCGAAGCCGGCTGTGACGTCGGCGGCGGTCTCGGCTTCGAACCACCGCCCGCCCGTGGCCTTCGTCAGGCAGGCGGCGCCGCCGCGCTCATTGGCTTTGAGGCCGAGCGAGATCGCATTGATTTTGACGCCAGGCACCGACTGGGCGAAGGCGTTGGCAAACTGACACATGTCACCGCCGCAGTTGTCATCACCGTCGTGAATGAGCACGATCTGGCTGCCGGCGGGCGCCTTCACGATCTGGTCGCGCGCCCACTCGAGACCGAGAACAACGGGACCGCGTCCCTGCGGATTGAACCGGACGAGGGCCTCGGTGACGGCATCAAGGTTGCCGTCTGCCGGCGCGACGAGGGCATCGGCGGACTGGCACGACCCGCCCGTGCGCGCGCCAAAGGTGATGAGGCCGAATGGAGCCTGAGGCGCGATGCGGCGGCCGGCCTCGCCGAGCGCGTCGCGGGTAAAGCCGAGTTTGCCCTTCTGTGTGCCCTCAAGTCCGCCCCACATCGAGCCCGATCCATCGACGACGAGGATGAGTTGCGGCGCACTTTGGGCGCGCGCGCCGTGATCGAGGGGAAGGAGGCAGGTGAGGAAAGCGCAGATGATGGCGAGAAGAACCCGCGCGAACGCGCCGCCACGGCGCGGGCCGCAGTCCGGTTGATCAAATGCCCGTTGATCACATGAAGGCTGTGTCACGCTGCGCTCAGTCATCGAATGCTGTCAGATCCCCTCACGACGTCGGCGGGCGGCGGCGGAGCCGCACCGAATCGTTTCGTCATTTGTCCAAACGCGGCTTTCATATTACAGGGTTCGCTAAAGGTTCGCAGTTCAAACCTGCCAGGATCACCGAAAATGACACCAACTGTGTTGGACTTTCTACTCACGCGCCGCTCCTCAAAGCCCGCATTGCTGAGCGCACCGGGCCCCGAGGGGGAGGAATTACGCCAAATCCTGACGGCAGCGGCCCGGGTGCCGGACCATAAGAAGCTGACACCGTGGCGTTTCATCGTCTTCAGCGGCGACGCGCGTGCCGCTTTCGGCGAGCGGCTTGCCGAGGTGTGCGCCCGTGAGGAAGCCGAAAAACCCTCGGACGTACGCCTTGAAACCGAGCGCCAGCGCTTCCTGCGCGCGCCTGTTGTGGTGGCCGTTATCGCAAGCCCCCGGATGCCCCTGCCCGTGCCCGAGATCGAACAGACGCTGTCGGCGGGGGCTGCCTGTTTCAATCTGTGCCTCGCCGCGAACGCGCTTGGATACGGCACGAGCTGGATCACCGAGTGGTATGCCTTCAGTCCCGGCATTCGTGAGGTTTTGGGCCTTGCCCCTGCCGAACAGGTCGCGGGCTTCGTCTATATCGGCACCGCCAGCGAAGCCCAGCCCGATCGCGACCGTCCCGACCTCGACGCGATCACGACATACTGGGCCGCGAGCTGACGCCGCGTCCCCGAAAAAGACTTCAAAGTCCCACGCCCTCAGAAAAACGGATGAGATGACGCATGTTCTATGACACCGACAGCAACGCGCACGGTCTGCCCCGCGATCCGTTCAAGGCCCTGATCGCACCGCGCCCGATCGGCTGGATTTCCACCGTCAGCAAGGACGGGGTCGCCAATCTGGCCCCCTACAGCTTCTTCAACGCGATCAGCGAGAAACCGCATTACGTCATCTTCGGCTCGGGCGGCATCAAGGACAGCGTGCGCAACATCGAGGAGACCGGCGAATTCGTCTGTTCGCTCTCGACGTATGACCTGAGGGGCGAGATGAACGTCTCCTCCGCCGCCGTGCCGCCCGGCGTCGACGAGTTCCCGATTGCCGGCCTGACGGCTGTGAAGTCGAACATGGTCCGCCCGCCGCGCGTCAAGGAAAGCCCCGCAGCATTCGAGTGCCGTCACTGGAAAACGATCGAGTTGCCGCCGGCCAAGCCGGGTGGGCCGGCCGGCTATCATGCCGTCATCGGCCTCGTCGTCGGGATCTATATCGATGATGCGGCCTTGAAGGAGGGCTTCTTCGATACCGCCGCCGTCAAGCCCTTGGCCCGTCTGGGTTACATGGACTACGCCTACGTCACCGAGGACGTCACGATTACGATCAATCGCCCCGAAGTCGCCGAAGATGGCACGGTAACCGCGCCCAAGGTCTGATCAATAGACGAACTGCTCGACCAGGATGCGCTCATCGAGGTTGTGGCCGGGGTCGAACATCAAGAGGTATTCGATCGTATCGTCTTCCTCGATGTTCACCTCCGTCACCGAGCGCGTCTCGCGATTGTCGGCAACCGCGCTGACCGGGCGGATATCGGGCGAGAGCACCTCGATCCGGATCCGCGCAGCACTCGGCAACAGCGCGCCCCGCCAGCGCCTTGGCCGGAACGGGCTGATCGGCGTGAGCGCGAGGAGGGGGCTGCCGATCGGAATGATCGGGCCTTGTGCGGAAAGATTGTAGGCCGTCGAGCCCGCCGGCGTTGCAACCAGGACGCCGTCGGCGACGAGTTCTTCAAGCCGGACCTTGCCGTCGACCGAAATGCGCAGTTTCGCGGCCTGATGCGTCTGGCGAAACAACGAGACTTCGTTGATCGCGACGCCGACGTGATGCGCGCCGGTGGTGTCCGTTGCCGTCATCTTGAGCGGATGCAGCGCCGTCAACTCCGCCCCTTCGAGGCGCGCATGGAGCTCGTCCATGTCGAATTCGTTCATCATGAAGCCGACCGAGCCCCGGTTCATGCCATAGATCGGCACGCCGTCGTTCAGGTGGGCATGCAGCGTCTCGAGCATGAACCCGTCGCCGCCGAGCGCCACGATCACATCCGCCTCGCCGGGCGACACATGGGCGTAGCGCTCCTTGAGGGCGGCGAGGGCCGCCTGCGCTTCGCTGTGTGTGCTGGCCACGAACGCCACGCGTTCAAAGCGCTTGCTTGTGTTGGGCATCGGTGTCGGCTTTTCAGGTCTCGAAAGGGGCGGCGATCGGTTTGGCCGGGACCGGCACGAACGGCCACGATATCCCTCCCATGCTTGGACCGAATGGCCATAAATGGCAAGGAAGGCTTGGTCAGGATAAGGACGCGGCGGGGAGACTGGCTTCAAGAGGCTGGAGTGAAGATGACCACGGACATCATTCTCGTTTATACAACCTGGCCTGACGCCGAAACGGCCGACACCGCCGCCGCCGATCTGGTAAACCGGCGTCTGGCGGCCTGCGCCAACCGCCTTGGTGACATCGTCTCGACCTATGAGTGGCAAGGCCGTATCGAGCACGGCACTGAGGTCGCGATGCTGCTAAAGTCGACGCCGGCGCGATTTGATGAACTTGCCGCCGCCATCGTCGAGCATCACCCCTATGACGTGCCGGCAATCGTGGCGCTGCCCATCACCGCCGCTCACCCCCCGTTCGCGTCCTGGATCACAGCCCAGACCGCGCCGCGGGACTGAACACCACAAGGATCGAGCCATGCGTGAGAACCGGAACAAGCACCTTGCAAGCCTGCTGCGCCAGCCCGTTATCCCGGTCGTCACCATCGAGGACCCCGCCACCGCTGTCCCCCTCGCGCGGGCGCTGAGTGACGGCGGCCTGCCGGTGATCGAAGTGACGTTGCGCACCAGGGAGGCGCTCAGGGCGATCCGGGCGATCGCCGATGAGCTGGCCGGCCGCGCCGTCGTTGGCGCCGGCACCGTGCGCACGCCGGAGGACGGCGCCAACGCGATCCGGGCGGGTGCCGCCTTCCTCGTCTCCCCCGGCGTCACACCGAGCCTGATCCAGGCGAGCCAGGACTGGCGCGTCCCCTTCCTGCCCGGCGTTGCAACCGCGTCTGAAGCCATGGCGCTGGCCGATCTTGGCTTTGTCTTCCAGAAATTCTTCCCCGCCGAACAGGCCGGCGGCGCCGCGGCCCTGAAGGCCCTGTCCGCCCCCTTGCCCGATATCCGCTTCTGCCCCACCGGCGGCGTGCGCACCGACAACGCGGCCGACTATCTGGCGTTGCCGAATGTGGTGTGCGTGGGGGGCTCGTGGATCGCGCCGAACGCGGACATCGCGTCGGGAAATATGGCAGCCATCCGCGCGCGCGCCGAAGCGGTCGCAGAACTGGGTTGAGGCTGGGGCGAGGGGCGCTGGCCGCCTTGCCGTCGGCTCAATCCGTGAGCCCCGCCATCGCCGCGCGCGGCGCAATCGCACCGGGATACTGGATCACGATCGCAGCAAGCGCGTGGCCGTGCCGGGCAGCCGCGACAGGGTCGGCGCCGCCAAGCCGGGCGTGCACATAGGCGGCATTGAAGGCATCGCCCGCAGCGGTCGTGTCGATCGGGGCCGCCGCCGCCAGCGTTGGCAGATGCGTGAGACCGCCGTCGCCTGCGACATGTGCGCCACGCGCCCCGTCCTTGATGCAGATTTCGCGCGCACCAAAGCCTGAGAGGCGCGCCGCCGTCTCACCTGGCTCCAGATCGCCCCAGAGCGCCTGCTCATCATCGAACGATGGCAGCGCAATGTCGGCAAGTCCCCAGAACCGCTGGAAGACGGCCCGCGCGCGGTCCCGGTCATGCCCCCACCCGATCGGTCGATAGTTGCTGTCGACAATGACCCGCCCGCCGCGCCCGCGCAGAACCTCGAGGGCTGCCGCGAGGCGCTCGAGGCCCGCGGGGGAATAAAGCGAGAGCGTCACGCCGCTGAGATACGCCGTGTCGGCGCGACCAAGCGCGGCAGCCAGCCGGTCGGCGCCCTCCAGTTCGAACAACTCCCGTGCCGGCGACCTGTCGCGCCAGTAATAGAAGGCGCGCTCGCCCGCATCCGTCTCGATCAGATAAAGGCCCGGCATCCGCCCCGGCTGCGTGAGGATCGTCTCGGTCCCGACGCCTTCCGCCCGCGCCGTCTCCAGGATCAGCCGGCTGTAGGGATCATCGCCCAGTGCCGTCATATAGTGAACCGGCGTTCCGAGGCGGACGAGGTAGATCGACGTGTTGAAAGTGTCACCCCCGACACGCATAGTGAACGCGCCGTCGTCACGCCGGGCCAATTCGACCATACACTCGCCGATTGCGACTAAATTGTTCATCAGACGGCAATTTACCTATTTCAACGAAACCCGCCACCCTTAAGCATGCGGACAATATTGGGGCGTGAAGCATGCATCGGCGCCATCTGCCCGGTTGACGCTCGCGAATCGGGAATTTACTCCCACGCATGGCATCGCGTACAGCCCACAAGGAGACTCCATGAAAATCTGTATGATCGGTTCGGGCTACGTCGGCTTGGTGTCCGGCGCCTGTTTCTCCGACTTCGGATGGGACGTGACCTGCGTCGACAAGGACGTCGCCAAGGTCGAGAGCCTGCGCGCCGGCGAAGTGCCGATTTACGAGCCAGGCCTCGACGACCTGCTTGCCCGCAACATTTCCGCCGGACGTCTCGAATTCACCAATGACGTGGCCGCAACCGTGCCCGAAGCCGATATCGTCTTCCTCGCTGTCGGCACGCCGATGCGCCGCGGCGATGGCTATGCCGACCTCTCCTACGTGTACCAGGCCGTCGAGGAACTCGCGCCGCATCTGAAGGGCTTCACCGTCATCACGACCAAGTCGACGGTTCCGGTCGGCACCAGCCGGGAAATCGAACGCCGCGTCCGCAAGGTGAACCCGGCCGCCGATTTCGCCGTGTGTTCGAACCCCGAATTCCTCCGCGAAGGCTCCGCGATCCAGGATTTCACCCATCCCGACCGCGTCCTGATCGGGTGTGACGACGAGCGCGGCGAGACGGTGATGCGCCGCCTCTATCAGCCGCTGGCGGTGCGCAACGCACCGATCATGATTGTTTCACGTGAATCGGCCGAACTCGCCAAATACGCAGCCAACGCCTTCCTGGCGATGAAGATCAGCTTCATCAACGAAGTCGCCGATGTCTGCGAAGCCGTCGGTGCCAACGTCCAGGAAGTCGCCGACGCCGTCGGTCGCGACGGCCGCATCGGCGGCAAGTTCCTCCACCCCGGACCGGGTTACGGCGGATCGTGCTTCCCCAAGGACGTCTCGGCCATCATCCGCACCGCGCGTGAGGCGCGCACGCCCATGAGCCTGATCGAGCAGGTCCAGCGCGTCAACGATGAGCGCAAGATCGCAATGGTCCCGCGCATCGAGGAGGCCCTCGGCGGCGGCGGCCTGGATGGCAAGTCGATCGCCATCCTCGGCGTCACCTTCAAGCCGAACACCGACGACATGCGCGACGCCCCGAGCCTGACGATCGTGCCGATGCTCCAGGAGCGCGGCGCAACCATTCGCGTCTACGATCCCCAGGGCAAGCTTCACGGCGAGTCGTTGCTCCCCGGCGTCACGTGGGCGTCAGACAGCATGGATGCCGCGAAGGACGTCGACGCCGTCGTGATCCTGACCGAGTGGAACGAGTTCCGCGCGCTGGATCTTGCCCGTTTGAAGTCGGTGATGCGCGGCGAAGTCCTGATCGACCTGCGCAACATCTTCAAGCGTGAAGACGCGGAGGCCGCCGGCTTCTGCTATGATTCAATCGGCCGCCCCGGCCCGCAAAGAGCCCGCGCCGTCACGGCAACGGCGGCGGAATAAGGCGCACCCTCCAGAAACAAAAAACAGCCCCGGCCGCAACGCGCGACCGGGGCTGTTTTCGTATTGGGGTTTTATTGTTTTTGTAATCAGAGCCCGGTCTTCTTGGCGCCATGCTTCTCGATTGCGGCCTCGACGGCAGCCTTGGAGGCAGCCCCGGCCGTCGCATACTTTTCCGCGGCATCGTCGTAGGCGCGCTTGCGCCAGCTGAGCGCGCCGCGCTGGAAGTGGGGATGGACGTAGCGCGCCATCAGTTCGTAGCTCTTCTTGGTCGCCTCCCAGTTGGCCCAGTTGTGCGCGAGCAGCAGGATCGCGCCGCACCCGCCGTTGCTGCCGGCCCAGATACGCTCGAAGTGGTCGATGCAGTCCTGCGGTGTGCCGATGCACGCGATCTGGCTCTCGCGCAGATAGTTGATCGGATCCTCGATGTCGGGCGGGATGATCGGGAAGGTTGCAACATCGCTGAAATAGTCACGGAACGCACTGAGGCCGTATTCCATGTCCTTTTCCGCCTGTTCGCGGGTTTCCGCGACATGCGCGAATGTCACGATACGCCATTTCGAGCGGTCCGCCGGATGGCCGTTTTCCGCTGCAAGCGTCTCGTAGCGCTGCCAGTTCGAGCAATGCGCCGCCATCGCATCAGGTGACGTGCCCCCCATCGCCAGCATGCCGATCCCGTGCAGGCCGGCATTGAGCGATCCGACCGGAGAGCGCGAGGAGGCAACCGCCATTTCCATCATCGGATAGGAGTAGGGCGGCATCTGCAGCTTGGCGTCGTTGAGGTCGTACCATTCCGTCTTTTCCGTCACCCGCTCGCCCTTGAAGAGGCGGATGATGACGTTGAGTGACTGCATCAGCTTGTCGCGCTGCAGCGCGGGGTCGAGGCCAAGCATGTCGGCGTCATAGACGAGCGAGCCGGGGCCGACGCCGAACATCGCGCGCCCGCGCGTTTGGTGATCGAGCTGGACGAGGCGATCCGCGACCATTAGCGGGTTGTGGTAGGGCAGCGAGACGACGCCGGTGCCGAGCCGGATATTGCGGGTCCGCTCGGCAACGGCTGCGATGAACAGTTCCGGCATGGCGATGATTTCAAAGCCGCCCGAATGATGCTCCCCGATCCACGCTTCATGATAGTTGAGCCGGTCGAGATGGCAGACGAGCTCCATGTCCCGTTCGATCGCAAGCGTCGGGTTCTCGTCCAGGTTATGGAAGGGCGCGAGAAAAATCCCCGTTCTGATGTGGCGGTCGTCCTGCATGCTCTGTTTCCTCTGAGGTCCCGCGCAAGCCCAAGGTCAAAAGACCGATAGGTCCTGAATAAGTCCCATGAATTGGGCGTTCCGAGCGGCGCGCGCGGATCATTTGTGGCGTCCCTCAGTGTCCCGTTGGTGACCGCGAGACGCAAGCGGTTTTTGTGCGGCGCTTCCGCCCCCGATCTGATCATTGACCGCCGCCTCTTGCTCGCCACGCCATGGCCGATAACCATTCCGGACCAATACGGGCAGCGCTGGGCGAACCAGGCGTCCTCGGGTTTGGGTGGAGGAAAAGCGGATGGATTTCACAGGCAAGGTTGCCGTCGTGACGGGCGCGGCGGGCGGTATCGGCGAAGCAACGGCCAAGGCGTTCGCGCGCGCCGGCGCCAGGATTGTCGCCGTCGACCGGGATGAAGCAGGCGCCCGCCGCGTCGCCGACGAGATCGTCAAGGCCAATGGCGATTGCATTGCCGTCACCGCCGACGTGACCCAGGCCGGCGATGTCGCGGCGTATGTGCAAAAAGCGCTCGATACCTACGGCACCATCGACTGCTTCTTCAACAACGCCGGCATCGAAGGCGATCTCAAAGCGATCGTCGACTACGACGATGCTGTCTTCGACCAGATCATGAGCGTCAACGTGAAGGGCGTTTATCTGGGGCTGAAACACGTCCTGCCCGTGATGCTCAAGAACAGGCGCGGCGCGGTCGTGAACACGGCCTCGGTCGCAGGCATCACCGGCACGCCGCTGATGCCGGCCTACTGCGCCTCGAAGCACGCCGTGATCGGCATCACCAAGGTGGCCTCGGGCGAGGTCGCGCGCCAGGGCGTCCGCGTCAACTGTGTGTGCCCCGGCCCGGTGCAGACGCGGATGATCGACAGCGTCGAAGCGCAGCTCTCGCCTGATGATCCAGCCGCCGCCAAGGCCCGATATCAGTCGGGCCTGCCGACCGGTCGCTATACGACGCCGGAAGAGATCGCCGACGCGGTGCTCTTCCTCTCATCCGACCACGCCCTCAACATCACCGGCAGTCAGTTCGTCGTCGACGGCGGACGCACGGCGACCGGCGGCGCGGCAACGGTGCTTGCAAGCCAATAGGCCGCGTGTGCGGCCGGGAATACGGAAGAAGCTGACATCATTTCAAACAACAGGGAAAGGGGCGCCATGCGGCTCAAGGACAAGATTGCAGTCGTCGTCGGCGGCGGCCAGCAGTCAGGCGAGACCATCGGCAACGGCCGCGCCACGGCCATTCGTTTCGCCGAAGAGGGCGCGACCGTGCTCATCGCGGACGCCGACGAGGCATCCGCGCGTGAGACCGGCGAGATGCTGGCTGAGAAGGGCGGCAAGTATTCCACCGTCGAAGCCAACGTCATCCGCGAGGAAGAATGCGCCCGGCTCATCGCGACCTGCGTCGAGCGCTACGGCCGCATCGACATCCTCCACAACAACGTCGGGCGTTCGCGCGGTGACAAGCCGACCTACGATCTCGATGTTGAGATGTGGGACGAACTCATGAACCTGAACCTCAAGGGCACATTCATGACGTGTAAGCACGCCCTCAAAGTGATGCGCGAACAGAAGTCGGGCTCGATCATCAACGTCTCATCGACGTCGTCGGTCAACGTGTCGCCGACCGTGACCTACAAGACCGCCAAGGGCGCGATCAACAAACTGACCGAGCATATGGCCATCGAGAATGCTGGCCGCGGCGTGCGCGTCAACGCGATCCTTCCCGGTCTTGTCGACACCCCGATGGCGATCGAACGCCGCGCCCGCGAAATGGGCATCCCGCGCGAAGAGGTAAGAGCGATGCGCCGCCTGCGGGTGCCCTTGAAGTCGCACCAGGGAACAGCCTGGGACGTCGCCAACGCCGCCGTGTTCCTGGCGTCTGACGAGGCGGCCTTCGTGACGGGGCTGTTGTTGACGGTGGACGGCGGCTCGAGCCTGACGGCCGGCGCCGGCCAGTTCGAGTGAGGGGCTAGGTTCGGCCGGCCCGTTGCCAGAACGCTTGAGTGGGAGACAAAAAAACACCCGGCGAAAGCCGGGTGTTTCTTGCTTGTGCTCGTATGACGGACGGCAGCGGCCGACGGTGTCACCGCTTGTTTTTGCGCTTGGCGAAGACCTTCTTGACCCCGTTGCCGAACTTCTTGGCGCCGCGGCCGATGCCCTGGCCGACCTTTTTCGTACCCTGGCCAACCGCACGCGCACCTTTGCCAATCCCACGGCCAACTTTGGCCGTGTTGTTCTTGACGTTGTTGCCCATGTACTTGAGCGGGTTTTTCTTGAGGGCTTGCATCCGGCGCTGATATTCGGCCGGGTTGGTCGCCTTAAGCGTTGCCATTTCAACGGGATCGACCCCGGCAGCACCGGCAGCGATGCCAACGACCGCGACAACGCCGGTTCCGGCGGCCAGATACTTGGCACCTCTGGCGAGCTTTGCAGCCTTGGCGGTATTGCGGATGCGACGGGCCTTCGCTGCATTGCTGGCAGCACGACCACCGCGCACCGCTGAGCGTGTGTTGCGGATCTGACGCGCCTTAAGGGCTGACTGGCCGCGCTTGTTCAACAATGACCTGGTTGATGGCCCCTTCGCACTGCGATGGCGCACCTTTGGATTGCGATAGCCAGGACCCGGCTTGCGCGCCTTGAGGTTGAAGCGGACCTTCTGCTTGCCACCGCCAAGCTTGATGCGGCGCCCGGGTGATGGCTTCTTCAGGATGCCCTTGGGTTGGACCGAGCGCTGCTTGGCGGTTTGCGCTTGTGCGTCTGACGCGCTCGGGAGCGCTGCCACACTCGTTAGCGCTGCGATTGCGGCCACCGTCAACAGCTGACCGAGGGATCCTAAAAACTTCATTACACCATTCTCCAACATGTGTTGTTCCGATGAGGAGAATATGCGGGTTTCACCTGAACCGAAACTGAACACCCAGGAAAATGCTGGAAATCAGGCCTGTTACAGTGGTGTCTTAGTTAACAAGTTCACATAAATGGCAGTCAACGGATCAACTGCGCCGGCGCACGCAATGCGTTGCAAGGTGGTTTAATCGGATGACGCGCGGATCTATCGTCCGCCATATCCCGGATCATCGAGGTTCAGGAGCGGGAACGCCGAAAACACATTGGGCTCCCTCACCAGCGGCTCGCCGAAGTGGAGGTGGGCCGGGCTGAGATCCTTGAACGAGGTCGCGCCGGCAAGGCCCAGCGCGCTGATGATCTCGTTCTCCAGGAGCTCGAACAGGCGCACGATGCCCGGTGCGCCGGCAGCAGCCAGCGCGTAGCAGTAGAGCCGGCCGATACCGACCGCTTCGACCCCCATCGCCATCGCCTTGAGGACATCTGTGCCGCGGCAGAACGAGCCGTCGACAATCACCTTGGCCTTGCCCCCGACGGCGTCGAGAACTTCCGGCAGCGCATCCATCGAACCGCGGCCATGGTCGAGCTGCCGCCCACCATGATTGGAAACGTAGACGACCTCGACGCCATGCTCGACCGCGATGCGGGCATCCTCCGCCGTCGCGATGCCCTTGAGGACGAGGGGAATGGCGTGCTTGTTCTTGAAACGCTCGACATCCTTCCAGGACAACGCCGCCTGATACTCGACGCCGGTCACGCCGGTCCGCCACGGCTTCTGGTAGCGCCGCGCAATGTCACGCTCGCGGCGCGAATAGACGGCGGTGTCGACGGTCAGGCAGAACGCGTCGCAGTTGGCCGCCACCGCAAGATCGACGGCGTTGTCGACGAAGGCATCATCGCCGCGCACATAGAGCTGATAGATGAAGGGGTAGCTGGTCTGGTCCGCGACCTCCTTCAGGGGTTGCTTGGAGACGGATGAGAGCATCATCGGCGCGCCGAATTTCCCGCACGCCTCAGCGACCGTCTTGCCAGCACCCTCGTTGAACGATTGCAGCGAGCCGACCGGCGCGACCATCACGGGCAGCCGCACCGGCTTGCCAAGGAACGTCGATGAGGCATCGATCTTCGAGACATCGCGCAAGACGCGCGGGCGCAGCGCGATGCGGTCGAGCGAGCCCCGGTTGCGCTTCAGCGTTGTCTCCGTCTCCGTGCCCCCGGTCAGATAATCCCAGGCGTCTGGATGCGTGCGCATCTTCGCGCCCTTGACGAATTCGTGGATCGTCTCGAAGGCACCGGCAAGGCCACTCTCGTTGGCGACGGTTTCACTGCTCATCTTGGTTCGTTCCGTAGTAAGGCGCCGCGCCTGAGTGCGCGCGGCCGTGAGTGAAATGTCATGAATGAGGCCGGCCGCGCCGCGCGCCACCGGCCCCTTAGGCGTTGGGAGGAAGGCTCAGGATTGGTTTGCCAATGCCTCAGCGGTTCTTGAACTGAGGCTTGCGCTTTTCCATGAACGCGCGGCGGCCTTCGATGTAGTCCTCACTCTCGAAGCAGGCCTGGACCATGCCATCCAGCTTGGCGTGATCGGGCGTCTCGGGCGACTTCGCCATTTCGATCGTCACGGCCTTGATGGTGGCAATCGTCATCGGCGCGTTACCGCAGATCCGCTCGGCCACCTCATCGACGTGGGAATCGAGTTCGTCGCCGGACAGCACCTTGTTGAGAAGGCCCATTTCGTAGGCTTCCTGTGCCGGGAACTGACGCGCGGTGTAGAACATTTCCATCGCCCGCGACGGCCCGATCAGGCCCGCGAGCCGGTTGACGCCGTAATAGCCGTAACCGAGGCCGAGCTTGGCGGCGGGGATCGCGAAGCGCGAGCCTTCCTCGCAGAAGCGCAGATCGCACCCGACCGCGACGTTCATGCCGCCGCCGATGCAGTAGCCGTTGATCTTGGCGATCGTCGGCTTCGGGAATTTGGTGAGCGCATCGTAGGCGCCCTTCGAGGTCTTGTTGTACTTGGCGACGGCTTCCTTGGTGGCGCGCTCATCTTCGAACTTCGAGATGTCGGCGCCGGAAACGAAGGCCTTGCCGCCGGCCCCCGACAGGATCAGAACACGCACGCCGTCATCGGCGGCGTATTCGTTGAGCAGCGCCGTGTAGGTCTCCCACATGTCGAGCGAGACGGCGTTGTGGCGGGCAGGATTGTTGAAGACGATGCGTGCGATCGCGCCGTCGCGGGTGCCGTAGAGCTTTTCTTCGCGCTCGGCGGCTTTGAGGGCTGCAGTGGTCATGGCGGGGCCTTTCTGGCTCGGGGCTTGAGGGGAGGGCGCGCCGATGGCCGGGCGCGCGGAAAGGGTGTCATTTAAGAATTCACAGGGCGAAGCCCTTAGACCGTACCGTCGTCGTGCATCTTCGAGATGTCGCTCGACGAATAGCCGAGGTCCGCGAGGATCTCGTCGGTGTGCTGTGAGTAGGTCGGCGGCGGGTGCTTGACCGAGCTGTCGGTGCGCGAGAGCTTGATCGGCTGGCCAACGACCTGCGTCGGCCCGCGTTCCTGGCTGACCATGTCGACGGCAAGGCCGAGATGCTGAACCTGCGGCGACGCGAAGACCTGGTCGATGGAATTGATTTCACCGCACGGCACGCCGGCGGCATTGAGCAACTCGATCCACTCCGCTGACGTCTTGCCGCGCGTATGCTCGTTGATCAGGGCGTTCAGGGCATCGCGGTTCTTCGAGCGCGCCTCGCCCGTCTTATAATCTTCACCGAGCATCCGATCATCGCCAAGGACATCGACGAAGCGCAGGTAGATCGCCTGGCCCGCGCTCGCGATGTTGATGTGGCCGTCCTTGGTCTCGAACACGCCGGTTGGGATCGAGGTCGGGTGGTTGTTGCCGGCCTGCGGCGCCACTTCCCCATCCATCAGCCAGCGCGAGGCCTGGAAATCGAGCATGAAGATCTGCGCCTGGAGCAGAGAGGATTGCACCCATTGGCCCTTGCCGGACTTTTCCCGCTCGAGCAGCGCGAGCAGGATGCCCTGCGCACAGAAGATGCCAGCGGTCAGGTCGGCGACGGGAATGCCGACCCGCATCGGCCCGCGCCCCGGTTCGCCCGTGATCGACATCAGCCCGCCCATGCCCTGCGCGATCTGGTCGAAGCCGGGCCGCTTGGCATAGGGACCGTCCTGGCCGAAGCCCGAGATCGAGCCGTAGATCAAACCCTCATTGAGGGGGCGCAAGCTCTCATAGTCGATGCCGAGACGGAATTTGACGTCGGGCCGGTAGTTTTCGACGACCACGTCCGATTTCGCGACGAGCTTCTTGAAGACCTCAAGACCTTCCGGGGTCTTGAGGTTGAGGCTCATCGCGCGCTTGTTACGGTGCAGGTTCTGGAAATCCGAGCCCGAACGCGGGCCGCCGAGCTGTCCGTCCTGCGAGGTCGCCGGCATTTCGATCTTGATAACGTTGGCGCCCCAGTCGGCAAGTTGGCGCACACAGGTCGGCCCGGCTCTGACCCGCGTCAGATCGAGCACCGTGACGTGTGAGAGGACCGTGCTGGCAGGTTCGAAAGACATGTGCGCTGTTCCTCGTCTTGGAAGGGCGTTGGCGGATTGGCCGCTGCGCGAAATCCCTGCCCCGCCCCGGCGACCGGGCGCCGCGGGCGGCCAGATCGCAATCTCAGCCGTTATCGTGCCAGATCGGCATGCGATTGCGACAGGTGTCAAGGCCGTCTGGTGCCCGAGTCCCCCCAAACCCGGGGAAGGGGCCGCGAAAATCGACAAGCTGATGACCTGGGATTGGATCGCGTGAGCCCGGGCAGGGACCAGACCGGCAACCATATCGCAAACGAATTGCGGCCAATCGCGCAACCGAACATTGCCAAGGTTTCAAAATTGTCAGATAACCCCGGGAATTGAGGCCGGAAACCGCGAGAAGTAATGGTATTCGCGACGACAGAAAGCGGCGCGACCTCCGCAACCCTCCCCGATCGGGGTGGCTTGCGTCAAGGCGCCAAGCGGGCGCTGCTTTCCGTGATGCGCCAGAGCGGCGTTTTCCATCTCAGCTCCCTGAAGCATCGCCAGTCGATCCCGATCCTGTGCTATCATGGCGCCTGGATGGTCGATGACGGCTTTCCAGGCGATGCAATGTTCATCCGCCCGGAAACCTTTCGCGCGCGCATGCAACTCATCTGCGATCTCGGCCTGGTCGTCATCCCGCTCCAGCAGGCGGCGGACGCCCTGGCCGGCAGGGCGGAGGCGCCCGACAATGCCATCGTCATCACCATCGATGACGGCTGGTATTCCACCTATCGCCACATGATGCCGGTGCTGTTGGAATTTGGCTTTCCCGCGACCCTTTACTGTGACACCGCCCAGTTGACCCGCGGCGGCCTCGTCGCCCATGTATTGGCGCGCTATCTGCCCGAACTGACCGATTGGCCGGAAGACATGCCGGCCGGCGCCCTGGCCGCCCACCGGGAAGCGGCCGCCGTCGAAAATCCGCCCGAACGCAAGATCCCGGCCCTCCACCGCTTCGCCGACATGATCGGCTTCGATCTGTCCCCCTACCTCGACGCGCGCGCCTTTGAATACATGACGCCGGCCGAATTCTTGGCGTTCGCCGACGCCGGCTTCGACATCCAGCTCCACACCCACAATCACACGATGGGCGATCTCTCGCCCGGCGACGTCGGCGCTGAACTCGATGCGAACGCCGCCGCCCTCTCGAGCCTCACCGGCCGCCCGAGCGACAGCTTCAAGCATTTCTGTTATCCAAGCGGCGTCGCTGACAGCGCGATCGCCGACTGGCTCCTCTCGCGCGGCATCGAAAGCGCGACGACGACGGAACGTGGTATCGCCATGCCCGGCAACCACATGGCCCTTGTGCCGCGCCTGATCGACGGCGACAACGTCAGCGAAATTGAATTTGAAGCCGACGTCCGCGGCGTCGTCGACACCATCAAGAAGCCGTTTTCCACCTAAGCGCGCCGCCGCCGGGCCGTCCATCCGGCCCTACCCGCCCGGCCGGACCCCGAGACGATCATAAATCTCCAGGATTTGGGGAAGGCCGGCGGCCTCCGAGAAATTCTCGCGCGCATGGCGCCAGGAACTGTGACGCAGCGACAGGGCTTCGGCTGGGGAAAGGGCTTGCCAGGACCGGATCGCCGCTTCGAAGCCGTCGACGTCCCCGGCCGGCGCCAGCCAGCCGCTGGTCCGGGCAACAATCACTTTCGACAGATCACCCACATTGGAGGCAACGACCGGCACCCCGGCGCCGATCGCCTCGATCGCCGCCAGCGGCAATCCCTCGCCCCGCGACGGCATCACGAGCAGCCCGAGATCGGACCACACGCGGGCCATATCCGTGACCATGCCGTGGAACGTGAGGCCCGGGATCTGGCGTGCTTCGAGTTCGCCGCGCATCGGCCCGTCACCGAAGATATGCCATTCATGACCATCGCCCCCGAACCGCGCGGCAAGGTCGCAAAAGATGTCGGGCGCTTTTTCGTGCGACAGCCGTCCGACGAAGCCGATTCTGCGGGGAGGCGCCGCGAAGGCTGGCGCTTGCGCGGGAATGTCGACCCAGTTGCGCACCACGGTTGAGGAGAACGGCAGCGCGCGCTTGATGTCGTCGCTGACCGCGATCCGCCTCGACAGGAACGCGGAATAGCGGTCGAGCGCGGCATAGAGGCTGACGGGAAAGCGCGGCGCTTCACCCATGTGGAAGGTCGAGACGGAGGCAATGCCAAGCCGGGCGGCAACGAGGCGGCCGAGAATGCCAGCCTTGTAGCCGTGGGTGTGGACCAGCGCCGGCCGCGCCGAGCGCATCGCCCGGGTAAGGCCTCCGAGGCTGCCGTCGAGGTGGCGGTAGGGGAGGCCGGCCTGATCCAATTGGGTGAGCCACGGGTTGCCGCCGTGGTCCTGGTAGAGAACGATCGCGGTTGGAATGCCGGCGCGCTGCAGTGCGGCGGTCAGGACGGCGATGTGCTTTTCGATGCCACCGATCATCGAGGAATCGATGAACTGCCAGACCGGCCCACGCGACGTGTGGCCGCTGTCACGGTCAGCGCTGGACGCGCCTTGCCCGGCCACCGCCACCCGCCGCCTCAGTCGAGATGGAGGGGTTGGCCGAGCCGTCCGGCGAGATCCTGGATGTACTGCCAGGCAACCCGGCCCGAACGCGCCCCGCGCGTCGTCGACCATTCGAGGGCCTCGCGGCGCAACTGGTCCGGCTCGATTTTGAGGCCGAAGTGGGCGACATAGCCGTTGACCATCGCGAGATACTGATCCTGCGTGCCGTTGTGGAAGCCGAGCCACAGCCCGAACCGGTCCGACAACGAGACTTTCTCTTCGACCGCCTCCGACGGGTTGATCGCCGTCGAGCGCTCGTTTTCCATCATGTCGCGCGGCATCAGGTGACGCCGGTTCGACGTCGCATAGAAAATGACGTTCTTCGGCCGCCCCTCGATGCCCCCATCGAGAACCGCCTTGAGCGATTTGTAGCTGGTGTCGTCGTGGTCGAATGAGAGATCGTCGCAGAACACGATGAAGCGATGCGCGCTCTCGCGCATCAGCCCGAGGCAGACCGGCAGCGTGTCGATGTCTTCGCGGTGGATCTCGACCAGTTTCAGGTCGGCCCCCGACCCCAGTTTGAGGCCGAGATCATGGCGAACCTGGGCATGGGCCGCCTTGACCAACGAGGATTTGCCCATACCGCGCGCGCCCCACAAAAGCGCGTTGTTGGCGGGCAGGCCCTGGGCAAAGCGGGTTGTATTCTCGAGCAACTGGTCAGCAGGCCGGTCGACGCCCTGGAGGAGTCTCAGGGGCACGCGGTTGATCTGGGCCACCGGCGCGAAGGCCGGCGGGCGCGGCTGCCAGATGAAGCCTTCCGCACTGTCGAAATCGGGGGCCGTCTTGGCGGGCGGCGCGATCCGCTCCAGCGCGTCTGCGATTCGCTTGAGGACGTCGTCGTTGGCGCCTGCGGTGATGTTCATCTGGGGAGCGTTCATGGCGGTAATTGTTCGTTATCTGATGTTTCTTCGGCGGATTCCGGGCCGGCCCGAGGGGCGCGGGTGCGCGTCGGCGCCCTCACCCCGGCGCGCCCTTATAGGTGAGCCAGTCGCCTCCGTCACCCACCCGGGTGCCATTCATCGCACCTGCTGATGGTTGTTTCGTTACCGCAGCGCATGTCACAGGGCGCACGCGATTGGTTGCATTAAGGTCATGACAGTCTATATACCGCTCGGATTAAGTATTTGTCCGCCGGGCAACCGGCGGGCGATTGGGCGCGTACGCGTGGCGTGGTGAGTGCCGGGCAGGAACCGGGCACAATAGGGCCCAGGGTTCCAACAACATCAACGGAAGGCCTTCATGTTCATTTCCCCAGCTTACGCGCAGGGTGCCGGCGGCGGCGGCGACTTCATTCTCCAGTTGTTGCCGATCGTCCTGATGATCGTCATCTTCTACTTTCTGCTCTTTCGCCCTCAGCAGCAGCGCATGAAGGCCCATCGTGAGATGGTCGACAACATCCGCCGCGGCGACACCGTCGTCACCCAGGGCGGCCTCGTCGGGCGCGTGACGCGCGTCAAGGACGATGGCATCGAGATTGAGGTCGAGCTTGCCGAGAACACGCGCGTCAGGGTGATCAAGTCCACCGTCGCGGATGTGCGCGCGAAGGGTGAACCCGTCAAGGAAGGCTGAGGAGCCGGACGGGCCGCGTCCGCGGTCCAGGCGAAGGCGCCCGCCACCGGCCGTCCGGCCAATGAAAAGGCCAAACAAGGGCTCACCGGCGGCACACCAGCGGTACACAAAAGGTTGACTCGTTCATGCTGTATTTTTCGCCAGCCAAGATCATCGCAATCGTGGCGGCTGTCCTTGCCGCATTGATTTTCGCGGCGCCCAACCTGTTCACCAAGGAAACGGTTGCGGGCTGGCCAAGCTGGATTCCCCAAAAGCAACTGCAACTCGGCCTCGACCTGCGCGGCGGTGCCCATCTTCTCCTGACGATGGACACCAAGGAATTGCGCGAGAACATGCTCGACAACCTGCGCGAGGATGTCCGGGCCAAGCTGCGTGACGCCAAGATCGGCACCATCGGCACCGGTGTGACGGCAGACGGCGTGCGTGTCCGGATCGCGCGGCCCGCTGACATGGAAAAGGCGATGACGGCGCTGGGCGAACTCTCCCAGCCGCTCTCCAGCAACTTCCTCTCCGGCTCCAGTGCCCGCAACCTCGACGTCACCCAGCAAGGCGCCCAGGGCATCATCCTGCAGTTGACCGAGGCCGGCCTGCGCCAGCGCATCACCGACGCCATGGGCGGCGCGATCGAGACCGTGCGCCGCCGCGTTGATGCCGTCGGCACGACCGAGCCGACGATCGCCCGCCAGGGCGAGGATCGTATCCTCGTCCAGGTCCCCGGCATCGACGACACCCAACAGTTGAAGGATCTCCTCGGCAAGACCGCGAAGCTGAGTTTCCACGAGGTTCACCCGACCGAGGGCCGTTCCGCTGAGCGGATCCCGTCGCGCAACGGTTATGTGTCCTTCCCCGCCGCCGAAGGCTCTGATGACCGGGGCACCTGGTATTACCTGAAGAAGGTGCCGGTGGTCGGCGGGGATGATCTCGTCGAGGCCAATCCGGGCTTCGACCAGCGGACCCAGGAACCGATCATTTCGTTCCGTTTCAACCAGACGGGCGCGAGGAAGTTCGGCCGCTTCACCTCACAGAACGTCAACCGCCCGTTCGCGATCGTCCTCGACAACCATGTGCTCTCCGCCCCCAACATCCTTGAGCCGATCCTCGGAGGCTCGGGCCAGATCTCGGGCGGCTTCACCGCCGAGACGGCCAACCAGCTTGCAATCCAGCTGAAATCAGGTGCGCTGCCAGCGAAACTCACGATCGAGGAAGAACGCACCGTCGGCCCGTCGCTTGGCGCCGACAGCATCGAATCCGGCCGCCTCGCCGGCATCGTCGGGGTGTCGGCAACCATTGCCCTGATGATCTTCATCTATGGCACGTTCGGCCTGTTTGCCGTTGCCGGTCTCGTCGTCAACGGCCTGTTGATCGTCGCCATCATGTCGGCCATCGGCTCGACGCTGACCCTTCCCGGCATCGCCGGTCTGATCCTCACGATCGGCATGGCGGTCGACGCCAACGTCCTGATCTACGAACGCATCCGCGAGGAGTTGCGCAACGGCAAGTCCGCGATCAATGCAATCGATTCCGGCTTCGGCCGTGCGATGGTGACGATCCTCGACAGTCAGCTCACCACCTTCGCCGCCGCCGTCATCATGTTCTGGCTGGGCTCCGGCCCGATCCGGGGCTTCGCCGTAACGCTCTCGATCGGCATTTTCACGTCGATCTTTACCGCCGTCACCGTCGTGCGCCTCCTTGTTGCCCTGTGGGTGCGTGGCCAGCACGGCAAGGGCCGCAACATCGAGGTGCCGCTCTGACACGCCCGACACCGGACCGGCGTGCCGGAACGTTCCAACTGGACCCGAAAACCGAGAAGCCCGAGACCGCATCATGAACTTCCTGCCGCACTTCAAGGGCCGCCAGCTCTTCCTGCCAAAGCGCGAGATCCCCATCATCGGTCTGGCCAAGGTCGCGTTCCTGGCCTCGATGATCGCGATGGTCGTCTCGGTCGCGCTGTGGGCAACGGTCGGGCTGAATTTCGGCGTCGACTTCAAGGGCGGCTCCATGATCGAGGTCCGCGCCAAGGCGGCACAGGCCAACATCGCGGACCTGCGTGACAAGACCGGCGGCCTCGGTCTCGGCGACGTCCAGATCACGTCGTTCGGGACACCGCAGGACGTGCTGATCCGCATCGAGGAACAGCCCGGCGGCGCGCCGGCGCAACAGGCGGCGTTGAAGAAGATCACCGATGCCATCGGCGAGGGCTATGAACAGCGCCGCGTCGAAGTTGTCGGACCGGCGGTCTCGAGTGAACTTCGAACGACCGGTATCATCGCGGTGCTCTGTTCGATCCTCGCCATCATCCTCTACGTCTGGTTCCGTTTCGAATGGCAGTTCGCGCTGGGCGCCGTTGTCGCTCTTGTCCACGACGTCCTGATCACGATCGGCATATTTTCGCTGCTCCATTTCGAGTTCGACCTGTCGACCGTTGCAGCGCTCCTCACGATCCTCGGTTATTCGGTCAACGATACCGTCGTGGTAGCCGACCGGATCCGCGAGAACCTGCGCAAATATAAGCGCATGGAGCTGCCAGCCCTGCTCAACAAGTCGATCAACGAGACGCTTTCGCGCACCTTGATGACGTCGTTGACGACGTTGATCGTGCTGGTCGCGCTCTATGTGCTGGGCGGTGAAGTCATCCGCAACTTCACCTTCGCCATGATGTTCGGCGTGATCATCGGGACCTATTCCTCGATCTTCATCGCAGCCCCGATCCTCGCCTTCCTGGGCGTCAAGCGGGACTGGTCGGGCATCGCCAAGGATGCCCCCGCCGCAACGACGTGACGGGGCCTGTCACCGGCAGCGATTGACCTGCCACGGGCCGTTCGCCATCTATCTGATACGACGCGCCAGTTGGCGTGCTCCACCGAGGTGGCCATGAGCGACCGACAACCGAGCCCGTTCAGTACGACCGGCGCCGCCTACCCGGGACGCGCGCCGATTGATGCCTATGGCAACGGCGGCTTTCGTTTCGCCGAGATGAGCCACAAGGGATCGATCCTGTGTCTGCCGGAAGGCACGTTTGCCTGGGACGTGACACAGCCCGATGAACTCGCCCTCGACCTGTTCCGTCCGATCATGGCGGCCCTCGCCCCGCCCGCATTCCTGCTGCTTGGCACCGGCGAGCGGCAGGTCTTTCCGCCCTTCGAGGTGCGCCGCGCCTTCCTCGATGCCGGTCTCGGCCTCGAACCGATGGACACGGGCGCGGCATGCCGAACCTTCAACGTCCTCCTCGCCGAGGAGCGCCCGGTGGCGGCAGCCTTGATCGCCGTCACCTGAGCCCTCGCACGGCGCGCAGCACGGAGCCAGTCTGATGGCGTCAGCGAGCGAACTGGACGAGATCCGCGCCCTGGCGCGGACCTATGAGTATGACCGCTATCTGACAGCACTCCTTTTGCCGCGCGCGTGCCGCGAGGGTCTGATCCTGCTTGCCGCGTTCTCAGGTGAACTGCGCCGCATCCCCAGTCTGGTGAGCGAGCCGATGATCGGCGCGATACGTCTCCAATGGTGGCGCGATGCCCTCGATGCAGCCGCCCGCCAGCCACAGCCGGGCGCTGCTTCGGGCAATCCGCTGGCGGATGCCGTGATTGGCGTCATCCGCGACCATGATCTGCCCTGGGGGCTGGTCCAGGGCCTCATCGATGCAGCCGAAGCCGATCTCGACCCGACGCCGTTCTCCGAAATTGCCGAGACCCGCCAGCTTCTGATCAAATCCGAAGCAGCTCTCTTCGAGCTCTCCGGCCGGATCGCCGGCGCCCGCCCGGATCGCGCGGTTTGGACCGACGCAGGCCTCGCCTACGGCGCCTTCCGTTGTGCGGAAACCTACGCGGCCCGCCGCCGCGCCGGCGCCCAGACGGCTCTTTCCCGCGAAGTCGCCGACCCTGCAACCGACGACACCCACGCCGGCCGCCGCTGGTTCGAGGACCTCGCGCGATCGGCGCTGGCAAGGCTTGACGAAAAACGGGCCGGGCTTGATCCCGCGACCCGCCGCGTGCTTCTGCCCCTTGCCATCATCGAGCCATCTTTTCGCCGATCGTCGCGCAGAGCCGCGCCATCCTCCGGCGAACTTGCCGGACCCGGTCCTTTGACGCGCGCATCGCGCCTGTGGTGGACCCATTGGCGCGGCGGATTTTGAGCGAAGCCATCCATTCACCCAGCCTGTCAGCCAACGATTGCCGAGGGGACGACAATGCGCTTGATGCTCCGATCGGGCCGCCTGATTGCCGCAGCGATCGCGATCGCGGGCACCATCCTGACGATCAATGGCGCACTCGCCCGCGATGACGGTCTGCTCGACCGCTTCAATGGTTTTGCACCACCCCGGAGCGAAGCCGCGCCGGCCACCGCGCCCGTGCCCTCGTGGGGCGGAACCGGGATTGGAACAGGGGCCGCCATCCGATGGCAGCTCAAGAACCCCTTTCGCTTCTTTGCCGATCCCGACGACACCGACCGGCACCGCCAGGCACTCGACTGGCTGACGCCGGACGAGCGTCAAACGCCGGTCCTGAGCAGCGAACGCCGCCTCGCCCGGCATCATCCCATGGGCTGGGCGACGCTGATGAAGGGGGCGACCTGCTGGGATACCGCACAGAACCGCCACCGCTGTCCGGATGGCCGCCGCTACCTGCATCCCACATCGCACGTCGTGACCGCCCGCCTCGACGGCCTTCCCGATGCCGCCGGCAACGTCTGTCACTGGCAGGTCAGTACGATTGAGCGCGATGGCCCCCGCCTGTCCCGCCTTCAGGGCCGGCGCAAAGTGACCCGTCACTCGGGCCCCTGCATCGACGCTGTTGAACTCGAGATCCCCTATCCGGGCGGCGCCGAGGTGCTCGTTGAAAGCGGCACGGGTGTCACGGCTGAGACCCAGATCAAGGTCCGTGACGTCTTCATCGTGGGCCTCGGCGACAGCTTCGGCTCCGGCGAAGGCAATCCCGATCACCCAGTCCGCTTTTCCGAGCAGCGCGCGGTGAGTTATGGCCGCATCAGCGACGAAGTCGTGCTTGCCGGCTATCCCGCCCGCCTCGGCAACTGGAACGAAATCGGCGATGCGCGCTTCACCAGCTCGGCGGCGAAATGGCTCGACCGCGCCTGCCATCGCTCGCTCTATGCCTACCAGTTGCGCGCAGCCCTCCAGTTGGCCCTCGAAGACCCCCAGCGTGCGATCACGTTTGCAGGCTTCGCCTGCTCCGGCGCCGAGATCACCCAGGGCCTGTTCCTTGCCTACAAGGGCAACGAGTGGGTCGAGAGCCCGCCGACGTTGTCACAGATCTCCGCTGCCGCCGAGGCGCAATGCGAGGACCGCGACGCACAGTCGGTTGACTACCCCGAGGCCTATCACATGCGCGGGCGGATCGAGGCGCTCAAGGGCGGCCTGGTCCTGCGCCGGTGTGATCCTGAGAATGCGCGCAAGATCGACCTCATCCTGCTCTCGATCGGCGGCAACGATATTGGCTTTGCCCGCCTTGTTGCCAATGCGGTCCTCAGTGACACGACCATGCTGCGCCGCCTTGGCGGCTGGTTCGGCCAGGTCTTCAATCCGAGCGATGTCGAAGCGCCGCTCGCCGAGCTTTCCTATCGCTATAAGGCGCTCGATCGTGCCATCCACAACGTCCTGCACGTGCCCTGGGACGAGACGGATCGTGTCATCCTCACCGCCTATCCCGGCATGGCGCTTCTCGAGGATGGCAAGAGCGTGTGCCCCGACGGCCGCCTCGGCATGGACGTGCTGCCCCACTTCAGCTTGAGCGCCGCGCGGGCGTTCGCCGGTGAGCGCATTGCAGGCGAACTCTACGCCGTGATGCGCAAGACCGCCGAGGAGCGCGGCTGGCGTCTCGTCGACGGCCATCTCCGCCAGTTTCTCGGCCGTGGCATCTGTGCGCGCGGGAACTATTTCGAGGCCGCCGACGACCTGCGCCTGCCGCGCAAGCGGGACGGCTATTGGCAGCCCTATAATCCCGCGAGCTACCAGCCTTACGCGCCGCGCGCGCGCTGGTTCCGCACCCCGAATGATGCCTTCCTCACCGGCAACTTTCACGTCAAGCGAGGTTTGATGCGCCGGGTCCTGCGCACCAAGCAACTGCGCTGGACCCAGTTGCTGCTCGCAGCCACCTATTCCGGCGCCTTCCATCCGACCGCCGAAGGCCACGCCGCCATCGCCGATGAAGTCGTCCGCCAGGCGCGCCAGGTTCTTGCGAAATACTGACGAGGGGGTGAGCTGGCGCCGTCTTAACCAAGCTGCCGATTGTCATCGCCTCGACGGATTGCGGGTGTTTATTTGGCCACGGAATATGAACCCTCCCATAAATGATCGAGGAAGAACCCCATGGCTCGCGCAACCACCAAGACCGGCGCTTCGACGAAATCCACCGATGCCGATGCGATGACGATTGGCGGGAACGGCAAGAACGGCGACATCCGCATGATGAACGCGGATGGGGAGCTGTGTGTCCACATTGATGGCGGCAACTCGAACTTCACCGCGGGCGGCGCGGGCAGCCAGGGCGATATCGCCCTGCTGAACACCGACGGCGAGCAGACGCTCCATCTCGATGGCGGCGAAGGCAACCTGACGATGGGCGGCGCAGGATGCCAGGGCGACATTACCCTGCTCAACACCGCCGGCCGCCAGACGATGCACCTCGATGGCGGTGACGCCAACATCACCCTCGGTGGCGACGGCGCCCAGGGCGACATCGTTGTCCAGAACGGCTTTTCCCAGACCACGGTCCATATCGACGGCGGCGACGGCAACATCACGCTCGGCGGCAATGGCGCCGAGGGCGACCTGGCGCTGTTGAACGAGCACCAGCGCCAGACGATCCACCTCGACGGCGGTGAGGGCAACATCACCCTCGGTGGCAACGGCACCCAGGGCGACCTGACGATGCTCAACTACAACGGCCGCCAGACGGTGTTCATCGACGGCGGGGAAGGCAACCTGACGCTGGGTGGCAGTGGCTGCGTCGGCGACATCGCGTTGATCAACGAACGCGGCCGCCAGACCCTGCATCTTGACGGCGGCGATGGCAACGTGACGCTCGGCGGCAACGGCGCTGACGGCGACGTCGTCGTCCTCGACGATCGCGGCCGCACCACGATCCACATCGACGGCGGCGAAGGCAACATGACGCTGGGCGGCAATGGCCACGACGGCGACATCATGATGACGACGTCGAACGGCACCAAGCGCATCGAACTCGAGGCCCACGACGGCAACATCCGCGCCAATGACGCCAAGGGCAACACCACCGTCGAGTTGATCGGCGGCTCCGGCGAGATCCGCATCAAGGGCAAGAAGCTCAAGGGCGCCGACCACGTCTTCGCCGACGACTATAATCTGGCGCCCCTGAGCGATGTCGAGGCCTTCATCGCAGCCAATCGTCACCTGCCCGGCATCGCGTCAGCAAAAGAGATGCGCCGCGACGGTGTCGGCGTGACCGAGATCGCCATGCAACTTCTCGAGAAGGTCGAGGAACTGACCCTGCACACGATCGAACAGGACAAGCGGATCGCGGAACTGGAGCGCAAGCTCAAGCAGTGATCATCACGCGCGACCAGTGACGGAAACCAGAACGGCGGCCTCGAGGGCCGCCGTTTTACTAGGTGCGAGACCCGTCCGGGCGCTCCTCAATCGGGAAAATCGTAAAGCTTCGCCGGGTTGTCGGCGAGGATGGCGTTGCGTGTCGCCTCATCGGGCACCCACTCGAGCAGCGGATCAAGGCAATCGGCCTCTTCGGGCTTCGCATCGGGCGGGAAATTGGGATGCGGCCAGTTGGCGGCCCACACCAGCCGGTCGGGACGCACCTCGACGAGCTTGCGCACCTTCTCGCCGACATCCGCATAGGTCGGCGGGCCGACCGTGGTCTGGAGATAGGGCGCGGATATCTTGATCCAGAGCTTGCCGGTCTCGAAGAATTTGATCATCGCCAGGAAATCAGGATCGTTGACGCCGTTCGCGGCCGGCGTGCGCCCGACATGATCGATCACGACATCGACCGGCAGCGCCGCCATGCGCGCGACGAGTGGCGCAATCCACGCACCGTCGTCCTGAATTTGAAGATGCCAGCCGAAGTCTGCCGCCTTCGCCGCCATTGGCTCGAGGTCGTCGACCGTGAAATCGTCGACGATGAGATAGAAGCGATTGCCGCGGATGCCGCCATCGTGAAGGCGCTGCATCTCGGCCTTGGTGACATCCTTCTCGGTCACCGCGACGCCGCGCGCGCGGTGAAGCCCCATGCGGGCGATCGCATCGAGCGTACAACGGTTGTCGGCGCCGTAAAGCGAGGGCTGGACGATGACGCCACGCTCGAACCCGAGGCGGGCGAGCAGGGCTTCATAGGCTTCGAGTGAGGCTTCGACATGCTGCTTGCGGTCGGGCCGGGGCGGGAAGCGGTCGAAGGGTCCGTAGATGTGGGAATGCGTTTCGCACGCCTTGGGCGGCGCCTTGAGGCGGGGCGCGCGGCCCGAGCCGTCGATGAGGCCGGAAGACATCACAGGTCTCCTAGATGGGTTGGCACAAAGAAAATCGGCGCGCCCCGCAGGACGCGCCGATATCAACTCTCGTCAATGACGTGGGCTGCGCCCCATTACTGATCCAGCCAGACGTTGTCGAGGTGCTGGTTCAGGTAGTGGCTGGGCGATGTCTTCCAGCCTTTGACGTAGGAGCGGTGCACCGAGATCCGGTTCCACCACAGTGTCGGCAACATCAGGGCCTGGTCCGAGATCGCGTGCTTCTCGAACTGGCGCATCAGCGTACGTTGCTCGGCAGGATCGCCCGACTTGAGCATCTTCTCGTAGATCTCTTCGAGCTTTGCATCCTCATAGTCGCCATAGTTCGCCCCGGCGCTGCCGAGCCACTTCGAGGCATCAGCGATGGGGTTCACGACGCTCTGGCAGTTGGCGTCTGTCGACACGTCGAACTCTTTCGACTTGCGCAGCCGCTCATACCAGATCGGGGTGGTGACGACGTCCTGCTTGACGGTGACGCCGATCTTGCGCCACTGGTCGATCGCCCACGTGCCAACGAGCTTGTAGGGCTGGTCGACGCCGCGGTTGGTCAGCGTGAAGGACAGGTTCTCATGACCGGCTTCCTTCAGCAGCTTCTTGGCCATCTCGCGCGACTTGTTGATGTCGGGCCACAGACCTTCGAGCTGCTCCAGTTCGTCCTTCTTCGCCCCGAGCGGATGGTTGGGGAACGCAACGCCGCCGACGGTTCTGACGATCGCGATCCGCGTCAGGTACTTCGAGCCGCCCCAGCGGTCGAGCGCGAGATTGAGCGCCCGGCGCACGCGCGGGTCATCGAACGGTTTGCGCTTGTGGTTGGGAACCAGCAAGACGCCGCAGTTCCAGTCGGTTTCCTGGACCGTGACTTTGTCGCCAAGCACTTTGACGAGGTCGTCGCGGGCCTTCGGCGGGAAGCCGCGGAATTCGATGGCTGCCCGGTCACTTTCAATGGCCAGCACGCGGCTCGCCAGTTTGGTTGCGATCACCGAGCGGAAACCATCAAGATACGGCTTGCCTTCGTGGTGATAGCCATCGTAGCGCTCACCGCGCACGAACGAACCGGATTGATGCTCGACGAACTTGAAGGCGCCGGTGCCGTTGACGTTGCGCTGGTGCCAGTCATACCCGTGCTCGTCGAGGTCCTTCTTCGAATAGATGAAGTTGAACGGCATCGCGAGTGACGGAATGAAGGTCGCTGTCGGGTACTCCAGCTTGATCACGACCGTCGCGTCATCCGTTGCCTCGATCGACTGCACCATCCGGAAGTAAGCCTTGCGGCTTGAGCGGACATTCGCCGGCGGATTGACGATCTTGTTCAGCGAAGCGGCGACGTCGTGCGCGGTCAACGGCTGGCCGTTGTGGAACTTGACACCCTGCCTGATTTTGAAGGTGTAGGTCTGGCCGCCATCGGTCGGCTCCGGCACCGCGCCTTCGCACAGATCGCAGACGAAATCGGTTGGGTCACCGGGATTTTCGGGATTGACGCGGATCAGCAGGCTGTAGAACGGACGGATTGGATGGATCATACCAAACGTCGTTTCCATGTGCCCGTCATACGACGGGATCTTGGATCCGACGACGAAATTCAGGGTGCCACCCTTTTTCTGCGCCTGAGCGGGAACCGCCGCCAGGCCGACAGCAAGAGCGAGGGCGCCGCCGATTGCGACACCCGTCTTGAGTGCTTGCATGTGTTTCCTCCACTTCATTGACCGCGTTTGCTCACGGTTGTCGGAGTTTAGGCACAATGTCGCATCGGCGCAAACTCCGTTTTGAACCGTTCACCAAGAGGCTTCAAACGCCGGAGCGCCAGGGAGATACAACGCGCAGCACGCGGCGCGGAGCGCTTCAGATGAAAGCCCGCAGCCATGCGGTTGCCACGATTGAGCCCTCGCAGGACCGCGCCCGGCGAACGGATTGGCACCGCGCAGCGCGCGCCAGCGGGACAGACGGATCACGGCTACAATCGGCAGGCTGACCGCACGCCCCGCCTCCCGCAGCCGTCCGCCAGGAGCATCTGAGACGGGCTGCGGCCAGCCGGTCCGTCTGCCCAAGGCTTAAGCCTTGAACTTCCAGTAGGTGTCTTTCTTGGTGACGTACCCGTCGCGGAACTCCCACAGATCGCAGCCGAGGTAGTCGAACGGGACGCCGTCCTTGGTGCCGCGCACCGTCCACTCCGAGATCGCCTTGGTCTGATCGCACACCCAGTGGCGCATGTCCTCCCACCGCATGTCCGTGATCTGGGCATAGCGCTGGCCGAGAACCTCGCCGATTTCCGCCTTGCCGAGGCAGCGCCGTCCCTCGGGCAGATTGGGCCCGCTCGCCATCAGCCACTCGCAGTCATCGGTGAAGTGAGACAGGATCGCTTCGACGTCGTGACGGTTGAAACCGTCCTGGATCTCGTCGAGCAGGGCAATGGTGACCTCGCGGGGCATGGGCAGGCGCTCCTCTGGATTTGCGTCGGCAAACTATCCGGGGAGCTTAAGCCGAGCGCAATTCTGACAGCAAGGCCCGGTTATCGGGCAGCGTGGCGCGGTTGAGGGCAACGGGTGGCGACGCTACGCCTTGCGCTCTTCCAGTTGGCTGTGAAGCAGCCTGCCCATCGCGCCGCCGCAAAGGCGGCCATCGTCGCAAGGCCGTAGTCACCCGTTGGCCCGGATTGGGGCCGTCGCCCGCATGCGCGATGGCATCCAGGACCGGCAGGCGTGTCAATTAAGGTTTCCGGTTAACGACTTGTTAAGACTTGCGTTTCGCCCCTGCCGCTCACCGTGCCAGCGTTCCTCGAACCAAAGATAGAGAGAAGGCGACGGCGATGCCATCCAACCGCAACGAGGAAATGCGCCTGCTTCTGGCGCTCGCCGCGTCCGAGGGCCTGAAAGTCCTCGGCTGCCGCTTCGCGCGTGGGCTGACCGGCGGCGTCACTATGACAGTCGACGGCTTCCCACTCGGCGCCTGGTACGCTGACGGGTTACGCTTTCGTTTCTCCCGGATCGCCCATCTCCGACCTGAGCGCACCGCGTTGTCACTGAAGGACGCCCTAGGCCAGACCACCGACATGGCGATCGCCCGCCGCGCCAGCGAAGCAATGCCTCGCTGACACGCGGAGCCCGACACCTTGCCGCCACGCGACGAGCAGCTTCCTACTTCGACTTTGCCAGCGCCGACTCGCGGATGGCGCTGAGCGTCGCGCGCGGCGTCAGCGCTTCAGGATCGGTCTTGACCTCGATGACGGCCGGTTTGCCCGACGCAAGTGCGCGCTCCAGTGCTGCCGGGAAGTCTTCCGTCCGCGTCACCGTCTCGCCGTGCCCGCCGAAGCTTTCAGCGAACTTCGCGAAGTCCGGGTTCGTCAGCCGGGTGCCGACGACGCGGCCCGGATATTCGCGCTCCTGGTGCGCGCGGATGGTGCCGTACATGCCGTTGTTGGAGACGATCGTGACGACGGGGAGGTCGTACTGCATGCACGTTGCAAGTTCCTGGCACGTCATCATGAAGCAGCCATCACCGGCCAGCGTCACCACGGGGCGGTCGGGGAAGGCGACCTTGGCGGCAACGCCGGCGGGCAGGCCATAGCCCATCGAGCCGGACGTCGGCGCAAGCTGCGTGCGGTAGCCGCGATAAGTGTAGTGCTTGTGCAGGAAGGCTGCGTAGTTGCCAGCCCCGTTGGTGACGATCGCATCATCACCGAGCGCGTCGTTGAGGAGACCGATGACCTTGCCCATGTGGACGTCGCCCGGCAGGTCGGCGGGCTCCTTGGTCTTGAGATAGTTGGCGCGGCGCTCTTCACGCCACCCGCCCCACGCCGGGCTCGCCGGCGCCTGCATCGTCTCGAGCGCCTTCGAGAACGTCTCCGCCGACGGCGACCACGGGAACGTCGGCGCGGTAGACGGTGCCGAGTTCATCCGCACTCGGGTGGACGTGGATCAGTTTCTGCTTCGGGTTGGGGATGTCGATCAGCGTGTAGCCGTTCGTCGTCATCTCACCAAGGCGCGAACCGACGACGAACAGCACATCGGCAGTCTTGATCGCGGAGGCCAATGTCGGGTCCATGCCGACACCGGCATGGCCGACGTATTGGTCGAGCCGGTTGTCGAAATAGTCCTGGCAGCGGAAGGAGGCGACGACGGGCATGTCGAAGCGCCGCGCGAAGTCCTGGACACGCCCGCGGGTTTCATCCGACCAGCCGGGGCCGCCGACGATCATCATCGGTTGCTTGGCGTCCCCCAGGGTCGACTGGATCTGGTCGAGAGAGGACGGCGCCGGTTGCGGATCGATCAGGCTGACGGGCCTGGCGTCTTCGACGTCGGCGCTGGCCGCGAGCATGTCTTCCGGCAGGCCGAGGACGACGGGGCCGGGCCGGCCCGAGCGCGCGACGTGGAACGCGCGGGAGACGTATTCGGGGATGCGGTTGGTGTCGCGGATGACGCCGACCCACTTGACGAAGGTGCCAAGCAAACTCTTGGTCTCGACCTCCTGGAAGGCTTCACGGTCTTCGGTGTCGGAGGCGGGCAGGCCGAGGAACAGGATCATCGGCGAGGAATCCTGGTGCGCGATGTGGAGCCCCGCCATCGCGTTGGCAAGCCCCGGCCCGCGCGTGACGAAACAGATGCCGGTCTCCCCCGTCGCCTTCGCCCAGGCGTCCGCCATCATCGCAGCGCCCCCCTCCTGGCGGCAGATGATCGTCTGAATACTGCCCGAATCGTGTAGCCCGTCTAGGGCTGCCAGAAAGCTCTCGCCGGGAACCGTGAAGGCTGCGCGCACACCCTGGATCACCAGTTGGTCCGCAAGAATTTGTCCGCCGTGTCGCGTCATGGTGTCGTGTTCCCTGCCTCGGATGGTTGTTCGGCGCGTTCGCGCCTGATTTGTATGTGACGGCGGACCTTAGCAGAGCGGGTAAGGGTATGGGAGACGCGGGGCGTCAGAAAAAAGGCTGTTATCAGCCGGTTGGTCGGGCGCTGGTGGGCCTGCTGGCGCTTCTCGCCTGTGTCGTGGCCGCAACCGCCCCGGCTGCCGCGCAAAAACGCGTCGCCCTCATCATCGGCAATGCCGCCTACACGTCCGTGCCGCTCGCCAACCCGGTCAACGATGCGGGCCGCATCGCAGCCGCCCTCACCCACGTCGGCTTCGACGTCGTCCAGGCCAACGACCTCTCGCTCGCCGACATGCGCCGCGCGTTCGCCACCTTCGCCGGCCGCCTCACCGGCGATGATACCGTGGCGCTCTTTTATTATGCCGGCCACGGCGTCCAGCTCAATGGCCAGAACTACCTCCTGCCCGTCGACGGCACCTTCAAGTCCGAGGCCGACATCCGCCTCGCCGGCATTCGCCTCGATGAAATCCTCGAAGCGATGCGCCCGGAAAAGAGCCGCCTCTCGATCGCGATCCTGGATGCCTGCCGCGACAACCCGTTTCCCGCCGTGACGCGCTCGATCCGCCGCGGCCTCGCGCCCGTCAACGCGCCGGCCGGCACGCTCATCGCCTATTCGACCGCCCCGGGCCATGTCGCCCTTGACGGTGTCGGCGGCTTCAGCCCTTACGCCGAGGCGTTCGCCACCGCGCTGGGCCGCCCCGGCCTGACGATCGAGGACGTCTTCAAGACGACGCGCCTCGCCGTGATGCAGGACACCGGCGGCCAGCAGGTGCCGTGGGAGCATTCCTCGCTGATCGGCCGCTTTGTGTTCCAGGAAGGTGCTGCCAACCGGCCGACCGGATGGGAACCCATCACGCAATCGGCCCGCCCGATCCTGCCCGTGGCCAACCCGGTGCCGGACGCGCGCGCGCTCTACCGTGACTTCCTCATCCACGAGGAAGGCCGCGGCGTCTCGCGCAATCCCGAGACGGCGGCCGACCGCCTGCTGGCCGCTTACAAGGCGGGGGACAGCCAGGCCAAGGCGATGCTGTTTCGCTCCTACCGCCGCCTGCGCATGGAGACTCGCCGCGCCATCCAGCGCCGCCTGACGGCCGCGGGCCACGATCCGGGCGTCGCCGATGGATTTTTCGGGCGCCGGACACGGCGGGCGTTAGAGGCTTACGGGGGGTGAGGTTTTGTAGTGAGGTTTTGCAGGTCGGGCCCCTTCGGCCCGACAATAGGCGCTGCTGTCGGGCCGAAGGGCATCAACCTACCATGGCCGCTCACGCCCAAAACCCGGAGGAGTCTCGACCTCGCGTTTGTGCGCCGACCCGGGATCTTTCGCGGATTGAATAGGCCGTGAGCCGTGCCACAACGACATCGACGTGAAGGACTCCGGAGAAATGAGTTCGCATTTTCCGGGGGACGCGAAAGGAGAGGAGTGGCGTGGTCGGTCCCGTCGGCGCAATATACGTCTGCTGACGAATCGTCCGGCATGGCACGGGCGCTGAGACGGGAGGGCGGCGCGATGAGATGGGTCCTCGGCATCATCGCCGCGATCGTGCTGGCGGTCTACGGTTACTACGAGTTTCATGTCTGGTCGCGGACGTTCCACTTTCGCATGACGATGACGGTATCGACGCCGGAGGCCGACAAAAGCGCTTCCAGTGTGATCGCGGTTTATCTGCCGACCGAGCTCGGTGGCAGTCCCGGACAAGGCATCTCGCGTGGGACGATTAAGGGAACTGCGCCATTCGTGAATTTGGGTCAATATGGAAGCTTAATAGCTGCACTTCATAAAGCACGAAACGGCCCCACAGGCCGAGTTCCGACGGAAATAGTACGATCTCGACAGCCTCGAATGGCTGGGACCTCGGCAGAATGGATTATCGTCGCCGCATACGATCTGAATCCGGATGCAATCAAAGTTTCAGCCATTTCTCAGCGTGGAGCAGTCTCACTGAAAGAAAATGAGCTTCCACAGTTGGTATGGATACCGCCACCGGCAACAAGCCCCGCGCTTGCTAGGCCGTTGCACCCCACCGAGTTCAGTTCGTACATCGGCGCAGGCGTGCGGCTGGAATCTATCGTGATAGAGCCCACACATGATCGAGTAATCGAGCGGGTAACTGATCCGCCAGAATGGCTTAGGACGCTCCGACGCGACGATCACCCAAGCAATCCAAAAAGTTGGCAATCACCGTCAGGCCGCTTCAAGCTCAAACTAAAAGCTGTTGAGTCCGAGTACTAGTCCTCTAGATCCGGGCTCATTGGCCCAATAAAAGGCGCGACTGTCGGGACGAAGGGGCCTAGCCTAAGATCCGCAACGGGAGGGCGGCGCGATGAAATGGGTCCTCGGCATCATCGCCGCGATCGTGCTGGCGGTCTACGGGTACGTCCGGTTGCACGTCTATTCGCAGACATTCCAGTTCCGCATGACGATGACCGTATCGACGCCGGAGGGTGAGAAAAGCGCTTCCAGTGTGATCGCGGTGTACTTGCCGTCCGATATGCGAAGCAAGGGGTGACGGGGGCGGGCAAAGAGGTGAGGACAGCATGATGGTCATTTCTCCAACCGACGTCTTATCCAAATTAACTACGCTAGAAGCATGGACACACAAAGAAGTGTATATTGGCGTGCCCGGCCTCATGATTTCTGCGCTCATTTTTTTTCACAGCATATACTTCCTTCTTAGGGATATTGTTTTTTATGGAAGACGTGGGTGGTTTGTACATATAAAGCCTCCATACGGTTGGGAAGTCTTTTCAACGGAAAACTACGCAGGACAAGCTCAAATAGGGATTTTCCGCGTCGCTGGAGGAGTATTTATGGTCATTATAAATATCATAATTCTATATAGCTTGGCGCGTTTTGTGGGCGCACATCTTCACTCCATTGCGTGAAACCATTGAAATCAAGTGAATAGAGCTGATTATGACTGACACAACTGCTTCTCCAGGTTCAGAACAACTCCCACAAGCG
The DNA here is from genome assembly GCA_963696075.1 of uncultured Alphaproteobacteria bacterium. GTDB lineage: Bacteria > Pseudomonadota > Alphaproteobacteria > Rhizobiales > Hyphomicrobiaceae > CAJQQK01. Next base: position 590,196 of record CAVOJD010000029.1, read on the forward strand.
AAGCAGCGGCGGCGCCGTAGGTTGGGTTAGGGCGGCCCGGACCTCTCGGCGCACACGAACGTCTGTCCGCACGTAACCCAACATTCTCACGCCTTTGCCCGCCGCTGTTGGGTTGCGCGTGGCGCAAAGTCGTGCAATCATCTCGATCGAAATGGCCACGCTAACCCAACCTACGATTCCCGTTTTCAAAAACCGGAGGGTTCGGGAGGTGTCCTCTCGAGCGGGTCCGAGCCTGATCGCACGAGATGGGCGCGACTGAGCGGCTATCGAGAGCGTGAATCAGTCTCGCAGAAATGCGCGGCAGCCCCGTCGCGCAGCGAAAACTACGGCCTCACCCCACGCACCGACGCCACCCCGCGCAGCGGCCCTCACCCCCTCAATGCCCCACCTCAAAATCGTTCCGCCCCGTCCGGTCGACGCCTTTGACCAGCCACAGCGGCCGGGTCGCGAAGCTGACCGGAAGGCCGCTCTGCCCGTCGGTCGGGTTGAGGTCGCGTTCGAAGACGCTGGTGGCGGGCATGTAGCGGAGCGCGACGCCGGTGCGGCGGCGGGGGGAGCGGTTCGCATCCGCGCCGTGGATCATGTAGACGTCGTGGAAGGACATCTGGCCGGGGTCGAGTTCGAGCGCGACGGCTTGCGTCTCATCGAAGGCGTCGGCGGCCATGCGCTGCGAGAGGACGAGGTCGTCGCGGTCTTCGTGGAGGTGGTCTTTGAGGGTCTTGTCGCGGTGTGAGCCCGGGATGACCTGGAGGCAGCCGTTGTCGCGGTCGGAGCGGTCGAGGGCGAGCCAGACGGTGCAGGTCGCGAGCGGGCGGATCGGCCAGTAGTGGCCGTCCTGGTGCCACGGCGTCTCATAGCCGTCGCCGCCGGGTTTCGAGAAGACGTGACAGCCCCACAGGATGACGTCGTCGCCGATGAGCTGGGCGACCATGTCGACGATTTCAGGGTCGCGCGCGAGGTCGAGGAAGGCCCGCGAGCCACGCACGCCCTCATCGTTCTGGCCCTCGATATGGGCCGAGACGAGCTTTTCGGGGCGTACGCCGGGGTTGTCGGCAATCAGCCGGTCGAGGACGCCGCGCAGGTCTGCGATGCGCGCCTCAGGCAGGCGGAAAGCGGGGATGACATAGCCGTCGCGCTCGTAGCTGGTGATCTCGTCGTCCGTCAGATGACCCATTCTGTGCGCTCCCGTGCCAATTATTGGGTGTTGTTTGAGGCGGATAACGCCGCCCGCTTTGATGGACAGGCCCGCCACCGCCCGCTAATGATGGCGCCGCCGCCCGGATGTGTCAGCAACGGGGGCACCACGGGGCCCGCGCCCTCATCCGTTTTGCCCAATTAGTGAGACGCTTATGACCGGTGTCAACGAGATCCGCAGCGCATTCCTGAGCTATTTCGAGAAGCTCGGCCATGAGATCGTGGATTCATCCCCCCTGGTGCCGCGCAATGATCCGACGCTGATGTTCACGAACGCCGGCATGGTGCAGTTCAAGAACGTGTTCACCGGCCAGGAGCACCGCGACTATGACCGCGCGGTGACCTCGCAGAAGTGCGTGCGCGCCGGCGGCAAGCACAACGACCTGGACAATGTCGGCTATACCGCGCGCCATCACACGTTCTTCGAGATGCTGGGGAATTTCTCGTTCGGCGATTATTTCAAGGCCGATGCGATCCCGTTTGCCTGGAACCTGATCACCAAGGAATTCGGCCTCGACGCCAAGCGGCTGTACGTCACGATCTATCACGACGACGAGGAAGCGTATGGCATCTGGAAGAAGGTGACGGGCTTCTCCGACGACAAGATCATCCGGATTGCGACCTCGGACAATTTCTGGGCGATGGGCGATACGGGGCCGTGCGGGCCGTGCTCGGAAATCTTCTTCGACCACGGCGACCACATCTGGGGCGGGCTGCCGGGCACGCCGGAAGAGGACGGCGACCGGTTTATCGAGATCTGGAACCTCGTCTTCATGCAGTACGAGCAGGTGACGACGGATAAGCGCATCGACCTGCCGAAGCCCTCGATCGACACCGGCATGGGGCTGGAGCGGATCGCAGCCGTCCTCCAGGGCACGCACGACAACTACGAGACCGACCTGTTCCGCGCGCTGATCGCAGCCTCCGTCGATGCGACCGGCGTCGCGGCGGAAGGCCCGACCCAGGCGAGCCACCGCGTGATCGCCGACCACCTGCGCGCGACGAGCTTCCTGATCACCGACGGCGTGCTGCCTTCGAACGAAGGCCGCGGCTACGTGCTGCGCCGGATCATGCGCCGCGCCATGCGCCACGCGCATCTGCTCGGCGCCGAAGAGCCCCTGATGCACCGCCTCGTGCCCGCCCTCGTGCGCGAGATGGGCGAAGCCTATCCGGAACTGAGCCGCGGCCAGGCGATGATCGCCGAGACCCTGAAGCTGGAGGAAACCCGCTTCCGCAAGACGCTGGAGCGCGGCCTCGGCCTGCTCGCGGATGAAAGCGGCAGCCTGGCCGAGGGCGACACGTTCTCCGGCGAGACCGCCTTCAAGCTCTACGACACCTACGGCTTCCCGCTCGATCTCACGCAGGACGCACTCCGCGCCCGCGGCATCGGCGTCGACACCGATGCCTTCAACGTCGCGATGGCGCGCCAGAAGGCGGAAGCGCGTGCGGCCTGGAAAGGGTCCGGCGAAGCGGCAACCGAAACCGTCTGGTTCGACATTCGCGAGAAGGTCGGCGCGAGCGAATTCCTCGGCTATGAGACCGAGAAGGCCGAAGGCGTCGTCACCGCACTCGTCACCGACGGCGCCGAGACCGCGACGCTGGAGACGGGCGCAAACCGGCGCGCTCGTCCTCAACCAGACCCCGTTCTACGGCGAAAGCGGCGGTCAGGTCGGTGATGCGGGCGTCATCCACGGCGAGCACGGCGCGGTGTTCAAGGTGACCGATACGCAGAAGCACTTCGGCGACCTCTTCGTCCACGTCGGCGAGGTCGACAGCCGGCAGCTTCAAGACCGGCATGACGTGCGAACTGATCGTCGACCATGCCCGGCGCTCGGCAACCCGCGCCAACCACTCCGCCACCCACCTCATCCACGAGGCGCTGCGCGAAGTCCTGGGCGATCACGTCGCCCAGAAAGGCTCGCTCGTCGCGCCCGAGCGCCTGCGCTTCGACTTCTCCCACACCAAGCCGATCGACCATGACGAACTCGTGCGCATCGAACAGATCGCCAACGCCGTCGTCGCCCAGAACGCCCCGGTCGAAACCCGCCTGATGGCCTACGATGACGCCATCGAGACCGGCGCGATGGCGCTGTTCGGCGAGAAATACGGCGATGAAGTCCGCGTCGTCTCGATGGGCACCGCGCCCGACAGCAAGAAGGCCAACAAGGCCTGGTCGGTGGAACTGTGCGGCGGCACCCACGTGCGCCGCACCGGCGACATCGGCACTCATCCACATCGTCGCGGAAATCAGCCTCCGCCGCCGGCGTGCGCCGCATCGAGGCGCTCACCGCCGATGGCGCGCGCGCCTACCTCGCCCAACAGGACGAGCGCGTGAAGCAGCTCTCCGGCCTGCTCAGGACGCGCGGCGAGGACGTCGTCGACCGCGTCGAGCAGTTGCTCGAGGAACGCAAGCAGCTGGAACGCGCACTCGCCGACGCCAAGCGCCAGCTCGCCATGGGCGGCGGCGCGGGCGCAAGTGGCGGCGGCGGCGAGATCGAGGAGGTCGCGGGCGTCAAGCTGCTCGCGCGCTCGGTCGAAGGCCTCAACCCGAAAGATCTGCGCGGCCTCGTCGATGCCGGCAAGAAACAGGTCGAAAGCGGCATCGTCGCCATCGTCGGCAAGACCGAAGACGGCAAGGCCGGCCTCGCCGTCGGCGTGACGGATGACCTCAAGGACAAATGGAGCGCCGTCGACCTCGTCCGCGCCGGCGCCGAAGCGCTTGGCGGCAAAGGCGGCGGCGGCCGCCCCGACATGGCCCAGGCCGGCGGACCGGATGGCGACAAGGCCGACGCGGCGCTGGCGGCGATAAAGGCGGCGTTGGGGGCTTAGGGGAGTGGGGGACGCCGCTACTGCTTCGATGTGGAGGCAGGCTATGTGCGACTGGTAGGTCGGGCCCCTTCGGCCCGACAGCGGCGTATCTTGGCCGAAGAGAGGCACGGCACGAATACCGGCGGTCCAATGTCGGAGGGCTGTGGTTGCAGGCGAGCGCCAATTGTCGGGCCGAAGGGGCCCGACCTGCCAAGAACTGAACCTCATTCCTTCCCAACCCAATCCGGCAGCGCCGGCATTTCAGCCGTGCCCCAATTGGGCTCGTAGAAGCCCCGCTCGACCCAATCCCGGAACGTCGAATGCGGCCAATCTCCGGGACGGTCAACAAGGCCGTGGCGGACGGGATTGATGTGGATGCAATCCGCGTGATCCTGGAAGTCACGCTCGTCACGGATCAAGTGTTCCCAGAACCGGCGCTGCCAGACGGCTTGTTCGCTCTTTCTGATGCGGCTGGGATTTGCTGCGCGGCCGTCGCTTAGAAAGGGGCTCAATTTCGTAAAGGCCGTTTTGACAAGGCGGATGCGCGTCGAATAGTCGGTGTCGCCTTCCGGCAAAGTCCACAGCATGTGAAGATGTTCCGGCAAGATAACTTCGGCATCTGTTTCGAAAGGACGTTTCTGACGCACCTTTTCCACGGCATCAGACCACCTCCGGACATTCTCAGCATGATCAAACAGTCGCTGTCGCTGATGCGTTATAAGCGTGAATAAGAATGTACCGCCCGGGCGATGAGCGCGTCGATAATGCATAAAGATAACGGGGTTTCGTAGGTTGGGTTAGCGTGGCCATTTCGATCGAGATGATTGCACGACTTAGCGCCACGCGTAACCCAACAGCGGCGGGCAAAGGCGTGAGAATGTTGGGTTACGTGCGGACAGACGTTCGTGTGCGCCGAGAGGTCCGGGCCGCCCTAACCCAACCTTCGGCGGCGGAGCCGCTGCTGGTTATCAGCAGAAAAATTCTTAAATGCTTCGTCAGCCCAGTGCTTACCGGTCCCCGGGTCCGGAACGCCTGTCAAACCCGGTTCGATTACTTGTCCACTGACTTTGTATGTGTCGATCCATTGTCGAAACGCGGAAATTTCAGCTGCACTTGCTCCATCGTTAAATTCTTGTAGGACCTCCCCCAACACGACGATGGGTCTGCCAGATACAAGCAGCGTGTCGAGATTTCCAAATCCACCAGAACTGCGCGACAGAGCCCGCAAAACCGTATTGTCGACAACGATTACTTCCTGAGCCATGACGCGCTCCGCATAACAATCCCATCATCTGATACAGGCACTACCGCGATCTGCACTGTTCTTCCATTGCCCAATCTCGAAGCAACATGATTACGTCAGTTCGATCATCAGACATATATAGGCTGTCTCGCTTTGCGATGTTAATGATCTTCTGAACAACGGCTACCTCAATATCGTCAGGCAACCATTGGTCGTTTCTAACCGTTGCGAACCAACTCCAAAAACCAGCGTCAGATCTTATTTCGCTCGCAATTTTTTCGATTTGTTCGTCTGTCAACCAACGGAACCCCGCCCCATAGCATCCGGGTCCCTGTGGCAAACGATCAAAGGGAATAGGTGAGGTTGGCTTGTCAGGTTTGAAATTTTTGGTCATACTTCATATCCTCTGCAATCGGGCGTTTGGTGCTTGTTCGACTTCGCGCCATCACGCCCCCCTCACCTCTTTCCCCGCACCCGTCGTCACGAGATACTTCAGCTCCCGGTCGGCAAACACATTCGCCTTGGTGTCCTTGATCATCTCCTCGGCGCCGCCGAACGGCGCGATCACCTCGACCACCCACGGCTGATCGCCCGACTGCCAGTCCTGCGGCCGCATCTTGGTCGTCCCGTCCGCCAGACCGCGCCGCGACGTCGTCATCGGCCAAGCGCCCACAGCACAACGCCAATCGGCTTAGTCGTGTCGTAGAACAGCCGGAATTGCTGCATCAGCACCGGCGTCATCACGAACCACTCGAGATCCTCGATAAAGAATCGCTTGTGCAGTGGTGACTGCGACATCAGCCAGACGATCTCGGCATTGCTGTTTCCTGGCACCTCGCTCGTCTTCTTCGCCGCCCCCTCTGGCGCCGCATGCGTAAAGGGTGATTTGCCCGTCTGCGGCGCCGCACCGCCGTTGCCGCCGCCATTCGTCGGCCGACCGTCGGGTCGTTTGTCCGTCATCGCCTGATGCCCTCTCGTGTCAAGTTCAACCGTCGCCATTCTACGTGCCCACCCGCTCGCGATTGTGCAGTCTAATTGAAAGCAACATCGGCCAATGGCCCGCCCCCAATCCTCAAAAAAAGAGGGGTCTGGGGAAACGTCCCCAGGCGGGTCGAGGGCGGCAGCCCCGTCGCGCAGCGAAATACACGCATCAAGCCCCATGCTGCACTAGCGAAATCCTCCCCCCTAGCCTAGCATACCGCCAACCAAGCGACTCGCGAGGCCAGCGAAGCGGCACGGCAGCACGCACGCCTGCGCACGCAATCCTTGATACGGGAACATTCATGGCAGCGGCAATCGACGTATCGGTGTTCAAGGACGGCATGATCGTCCTGGCAACGGCCGCCGTTCTCGTTCCTGTCGCCCATCGCCTCAAGATTACACCGGTCGTCACCTTCCTTGCGGCGGGCGCCGTGCTTGGCCCCTATGGCCTGGCGGCGCTGTCGGACGTGGTGCCGCCGCTCAAGTGGGTGACGGTGCAGCGCAGCGACGGCCTCGGCATCGTCGGCGAACTGGGCGTGGTGGCGCTTTTGTTCCTGATCGGCATCGAACTGTCCTGGCAGCGCCTGATGACAATGCGCCGGCTGGTCTTCGGGCTCGGCGGCTTGCAGATTTTGCTCTCAGCGGCAGCGCTCGGCGGCATTCTTTATATGGTCGGAGCGGAAACGCCGGTCGCGGTCGTGATCGGGTTTTCGCTCGCGCTGTCCTCGACCGCGATCGTGATCGAATTGCTCTCGCGCCAGGGCCGCATGTCGACAGGGACGGGGCGCGCGTCGTTCTCGGTGCTCTTGATGCAGGACTTGGCGGTCGTGCCGCTGATCTTCCTCGTGACGATCATGAGCAGTAATGAGTCGGGCTCGGTGCTCGGCGCCGTGGCGCTGGCGTTCGGCCAGGCGCTGATCGCGATCGCGGTGATCTCGGTGGTGGCAAGCGTGCTGCTGCGCCCATTGTTCCGCCTTGTCGCCGATACCGACAGCCCGGAGTTGTTCGTGGCCGCGACCCTGCTCGTGATTGTCGGCTCCGGCCTCGTCACGGCGGCCGCCAACATGTCGATGGCGCTCGGCGCGTTCGTTGCCGGATTGATCCTGGCGGAAACGGAATACCGCCGCGCGATCATGGCAACGGTCGAGCCGTTCAAGGGGCTGCTGCTGGGCGTCTTCTTCTTTTCCGTCGGCATGAGCCTCGACCTTGTCACGGTGTTCAACAATCCACTGTGGGTGCTGGGCGGCACGGCGGTGCTCCTCGCGGTGAAACTGGCGGTGACGTACCCGCTGATGCGCTGGTTCCGGATCGGGCGTGAACAGGCGATTGAATCGACCGCGCTGCTGGCGCCCGGCGGCGAATTCGCGTTCATCACCATCGGCCTGGGTGTCGTCGGCGGCCTCCTGCACCAGGAACTCGCCTCCGTGATGCTGGCGGTGACGACGCTCTCGATGCTGTTGATCCCGGTGATGGACGTGGCCGGACGGTGGCTGGCCGAGAAAACCGATCCGGCCCCCGCCGAGGCGCTCCCCGCCGCCCTGCTCAATCCGGACATGAGCGAGCAGCACCCGCGCATGATTGTCGTCGGCTATGGCCGCGTCGGTCGTCTGGTGGCGGAACTGCTCGAAGAACACGACGTGCCCTATCTCGTCGTCGACCGCTTCGCCCCGGTCGTCAGCCAGGGCCACTACAACGGCAAGCCGATCTTCTTCGGTGATGCGACCGATCGACAGTTCCTGCGTTCCTGCGGCATCGACGAGGCAGACGCCGTCGTCCTCACCATCAACCGCGCCTCGGAAGCCGAGGTGATCGTCACATCCGTGCGCGCCCTGCGCGCGGACATTCCGATCATCGCGCGCGCCCGCGACTCGGATCATGCCCGCAAGCTCTATGAGCTGGGCGCGAGCGACGCGGTCCCGGAGACAATCGAGGCGAGCCTGCAGCTCTCGGAGGCAGCTCTGGTCGGTCTCGGCGTGCCGATGGGGCGCGTGATCGCCTCGATCCACGAGAAGCGCGACGAGTTCCGCAACACGCTCCAGGGCCATGGCGGATATCGCGGTCATGCCGGCCAGCGCCCCGTGAGCGAGGAGGCCGCCGAAAAGCGCGCCGCAACGGCGGAGGCGGGCGAGGAGGCCAAGCCCGGCGCAGGCGCCGAAAGCGGCTCCGGCTGAGCCCATCGCCATCGCGATATATCCCACTTGAAAGGGGCGCACGCCTCGCCTCGCCACAAGGCTGCGATTAGGCTTTGCCCAACGCGGCCGCGCGAGAGCGGACGCACCATGTCGCCAACCAGGGATGAAGCCAATGGCCGAAGAGAGAGCAACCGCCGGCAACGCCGGAGAAATGCCCGAAGTCACGCGCGAACTGGCGGAATGGACGGCCGCGTTCACCAACGCCGACGTGACGCCGACGGCCCGGCTGTGGACGATCCACACGCTGGTCGACTGGGCCGGCGTCACCGTCGCAGGCTCAAAAGAGCCCTTGTCTGAGATCCTGACCGAGCAGTACGGCGAAGCCGACGGACCCTGCACCGTGATTGCGCAAGGCAAACGCGCCCGCGCCCACGATGCCGCACTGATCAATGGCTCGGCCGGCCACGCGCTTGATTATGATGATGTCAATTTCCGCCTGCACGGCCACCCGACCGTCCCCGTCGCCCCCGTCGTCCTGGCACTCGCCGAGCAGCACGGGTTTTCCGGCGAAGACGTCATCCGCGCGTTCATCGTCGGCTACGAGGTCGAGTGTGCGCTGGGCGGCATGGCCGGCGACGAGCACTATAACAACGGCTTCCACGTCACCGGCACGATGGGCACGTTCGGTGCGGCGGCAGCAGCCGCAAACCTCCTCGGTCTCTCCGCCGCCCAGACCATGAACGCGCTCGGCATCGCGGCAACCCAGGCCGCCGGCATCAAGTCGATGTTCGGCACCATGACCAAGCCCCTCCACGCCGGCAAGGCTGCGATGAACGGCATGATCGCAGCCCAGCTGGCAGCAAAGGACTTCACCGCCGGCCACGATGCGGTCGAATGCAAGCAGGGCTTCATGGCGGTCTCCGCGCCGGGCTTCAAGCCGGAAAACTTCACCGCCGGCGGCAACCAGCCCTATGAGGTCGAGAAGAACCTCTTCAAGTATCATGCGGCCTGCTACCTGACGCACTCCACGATCGAGGCGCTGAACGATCTGCGTGCCAAGCACGACATCTCCCTCGACGACGTCGAGAAGCTGACGATCTTCATGCCGATGAACAACCGTTCCGTGTGCGACATTCCCGATCCCGTCAGTGGCCTGGAGATCAAGTTCTCGATCCGCCACCTCGCCGCCATGGCACTGGACGGCCAGAACACTGCCGATCTCGATATGTACACCGACGAGAACGCCAACGCGCCGCGCTACGTCGAGGCGCGGCAGCGCATCCACATCGTCGAGAAGGAACTCACCCGCCGCTGTGCCGGTGCGGTCTCGATCGATGCGAAGGACGGGCGCACCTTCGTTGGTGAAACCGACGTCGGCATTCCCGCGACCGATACCGACGCCCAGTGGCAAAAGCTCGAACACAAGGCCCGGACCATCATGCGCGGCGTCGTCGGCGACGCGCGCACCGACAAGATCATTGCCGAGGTCAGGCGCCTGCCCGAATCTGAAAACGTGACAACCTTGATGGAGGCGCTCGCCTGACCTTGACGCTGGTGCCGCCGGGAGCCCGCCGCTGCCCCCAAGCGTTCATCGGAAGCGTTAACGCCGATTTCCGCTGGCGGCCCGTTTTTCAGGCTTTTCTGTAGATTTCGAAGCGGTGAAGCGCTCTGACGCGCACGAGGTATGCAAGCGCTGCATGGCTAAAGCTTGCGTGCGTTTCTGATCGTCAATATGATTTTGCCTACGACTAAAGAACAAGAAATCTTAGGGACTGGAAACGTACCATCAAGGAGGTATCCCGTGGGCGATGTCGTGAAGTCGGCAGAACGCGTACTTGCAATATTTGAGGTTTTTGAAGCGGAGCGTCGTCCGCTTAGGATTTCGGAGCTCGTGAGCCGCCTCGAGATTCCGCAGTCGTCAACCTCCACGCTCATGAAGACACTCGTCGCGCGTGGCCTCGTCGAATTTGATCCCGATCACCGGACGTTCAAGCCTACGGTTCGCCTCGCGTTTCTGGGCAACTGGGTGGTTGGCTCGACCGATGGCCTGGCGCAGATTCAGGCGCTGGCTCACCGTCTGTTCGATGAAACCGGCGAGACGGTGATCATCGGCTCCCAGAACGGCCTGTGCGTCCAGTATCTCTCGCTCGTGACGAACCAGAACGGCCCGCAGGCGCGGGTTCGCCCCGGCCTGTGCCGGCCGCTGCATCGCGCTGGTCTCGGCATCATGCTCCTCACCCAGAAATCGGACAATGAGGTCGCGCGTATCGTGCGCCGTTACAATGCGGAAGCCGAAGAAGGCGAAGTGATCGTGCCGGAATCAGAGGTGCTGTCCCTGGTCCGCGAGGCCCGCGTCAAAGGCTACTGCCAGACGGCAAATCTGGTCGGACGCGGTTCAGGCACGATTGCCACGCTGATGCCATGGCCGATCGTTGGCCCGCTTGCAATCGGCATTGGCGCGACGGTTGACCGCCTGAGCGCACGCTCTGATTTCCTGCGTCAGGCTTTGCTGCGCGAAGTGTCGAACTTCGGCATGAGCGTAGCGGCGGAAGCAGCCGAATAAGGCGCGCGGTGGCAAGAACCGCGTGAATGAATCAGGGGCGATGCTGCAAGGCGTCGCCCCTTTTGCGTGGTGGTGGCATAAGCGCGGGCGCCTGGAACACTTATGTGCTGTCGCCCGAGATGAAATCATCCGTCAGCTTGTAGAAATCCTCGAAGCGGTCGTGATGGACCCAGTGGCCGGCGTTGTCGAAGTCGACCACGCGGGCGGTCTTGAAGTGTTTGGCGCGGCCGTCCTTGACCGGGTTCGAGGCCCAACTCTCGTTGCCGTAAACGAGCAGCGTCGGACATGTGATTGCGGCCCAAAGCGTTTCCAGCTCCGACTGCGCCATGTCGTTGGGCGGCCAGGCGCGCACATAGTTGTCGAACTTCCAGCTATAGGTGCCGTCCTCGTTCGGGTTGATGCCGGTGATGGTCAGATGGTCTGAGAGTTCAGGAGAGAGATGCTTGTTCTTCTCGCGCATCCGCCCCGCGGCATCCTCCAGCGTCGGGTAGCGCCGCGGTTGACGAGCTGAAAGCGCGCGTTTGAGCTCGATCCATTCCCGCATCCGCTCGATTGGCGATTGTTTCTCCCGTTCCGCAAGCACCTTCGGCGACGGCCCCAGGCCTTCGATGGCAACAAGCCGTTTCACGTTTTCGGGATAGAGGGCGGCATAGCGGATCGAGATGTTGCCGCCGAGCGAGTGGGCAACGATCGTGACCGGCGCGAGACCCTTCTGGTGGATCAGCTGGGCGAGATCGTAGACGTAGGCCGCCATCGTATAATCACCGTCGTTGGCCCATTCACTGTCACCGTGCCCCCTCAGTTCCGGGACGATGACGTGGAAGCGGTCGCGCAAGCGCATCGCCATCTGGTCCCAACTGCGCCCGTGGTCCCTGCCCCCGTGCAGCAGGATCAGCGGTGGCAGGTGGGCATTGCCCCAGTCGAGCACGTGCAGGCGCAGGCGCTGGGAGATCAGGAATGAAGAGGAGGGACCGGTGGTCACCTGTGTCATCTGGCGGGCCTCGGCTTTGGCGGTTTGAGATCGGGCTCGTGATAGTGGCCACTGGCAGGGCCGGAAACGCTGGGTTTCATGCGCTGCACCATTCATAACGCATTGCATCAACGTCGTGCGCGATTTCCTGCCAGGATGCCGCGCCATAGGCCAGTATCAGCCTGATAAAATCTGAGATGGAGAGGATGATCCAATGAGCGATGACATGTTCAAGAAGGGCGACACGATCCGCCGCGAAGTCCTGGGCGACGGCCACGTTGACCGGTCGCTGGCCAACGCGGACCCGTTCGCGAAGGTGATCCAGGACTACGTGACGAAGACGGCCTGGGGCGAGGTTTGGGGCCGCGAAGGACTGGACCGGCGCTCGCGCTCGATCCTGAACCTCGGCATGCTCGCGGCCCTGGGCAAGGAGCACGAACTCAAGGTGCACATCAAGGGTGCGCTACGGAACGGGCTGACCCGCGAGGAACTGGCCGAGATCTTCCTGCAGGTTGCGATCTATTGCGGCGCACCGACGGCGCTGGAGTGTTTCCGCCACGCCCGCGACGTCTTCGCTGACGTCGACAAGAACGGCATGGACTGAGACAGACCAGGCGGCGCTTCGGCCGCTTGAATGATCTGGGCGGCGTTACATGACGCTCGTCCAGATCAGCGCAAGCCCCGCGATGAAGAGCGCCGCAAGGATGACGCGCTGATAGCCAAGATCACCGAGGCGCCGGTAGATCTGCCCGCCGACCCACGCACCCCCGATCGTGCCCGGCAGGGCGGCAAGCGCGGCCATCCCGACATCGCGTGTCAGCAGGCCCGAGACGGCATGCGAGGTGAGCGCCACCACCAGGATCGTGATGTTGAACGTCTGGATCACACTGCGCCGCTCGTCCTTGGCCCAGCCCCGCACGTCCGACCAGATGACGTTGAAGATGCCGGAAAGCCCCGCAAGGCCGCCGAGAACCCCGCCGCCGAACCCGATCGCGCCATCCGCGATGCGCCCGCCCGCGTCGGTCCCCCGGCGCATCTGACCCCGCGTCACGACGAACAACGGATAAAGCACCAGAAACAGGCCGACCCCGATCCGGAAGCTCGTGGCGTCGACCTGGGGCAGCAGCCAGGTCCCGACCGGAACGCCAATCAGGCCGGGAATGATAAAGACCCAGATCCGCCGCCATTCGATCGATCGCCAGATCATCGGCAGCATCTGAACCTGGGCGACCAGCGAGCAGATCACCACCAGGGAGGCTGCAACCGTCGGGGAAATGACGTAAAGCCACAGCCCCAGCGCCGTAATCCCGGTGCCAAAGCCGGTGAGCCCGTTGACGAGCCCGCCTGCGAGCGCGCCGAGAAAGACCAGGACGATCTGCTCATGCAACATAAGGCCAGCTACCTGGAACGGCCGCGGTCGGTTGCCCTTGACGGTCTTGAGGCGGGGGGAGGGCGGAGGCGCGCGGCTCAGCCCGGCGCCTGAACCTTCACCATCCGTCAATGCCCGGCAAGCCGCATCGCTGGCAATGCCCACCGAACCCGATCCACATGATAATCATGCTGCCAATGTTTTCATGCGCTGCGACGGCGCGATCATTGCCTTCCGGTGAACCGTTTGGCAGTGTTCGCTCAACAAGTAGTGTGACTTGGTCGACCATCGCGCGTGTCAGCATGCTAAAGCCGGTTCTTCGGCGCCATGGCTCCGTTGGCAACATCGTCGGCAAAGCGCTGTGCCCCAGGATCAGGGTTCGTGTGACCATGGTTTCTGAGACGACTGGTCCTGAGTGCCACTATCCTGAGAGCCCATATCCAGAGAGGATGCCTCAACGATGTCATTGAACGAGCCCCACGTGCCCCTCAACGAGCCCGTCGGGGACACCGTCAAGACGACGACGTGCTACATGTGCGCGTGCCGGTGCGGCATCAAGGTGCATCTGAAGGACGGCACCGTCCGTTACATCGAAGGCAATCGGGACCACCCCGTGAACAAGGGCGTGCTGTGCGGTAAGGGATCTGCCGGCATCATGCAGCATTATTCACCCGCCCGACTGACGGCGCCGTTGAAGCGCGTCGGCCCGCGCGGCTCCGGTGAATACAAGGAAATCTCCTGGGAAGAAGCGCTCGAGACGGCGGCCGGCTGGCTCGGTGATGTGCGCAAGAAAGACCCCAGCAAGCTCGCCTTCTTCACCGGCCGCGACCAGAGCCAGGCGCTCACGGGCTGGTTCGCGCAGCAGTTCGGCACGCCGAATTTCGCAGCCCATGGCGGGTTTTGCTCGGTCAACATGGCAGCCGCCGGCCTCTATACCTTCGGCGGTTCGTTCTGGGAATTCGGCGAGCCCGACTGGGATCACACCAAGTATTTCCTCCTCTTCGGCGTCGCCGAAGACCACGCCTCGAACCCGATCAAGACCGCACTTGGAAAGTTGAAGGCGCGCGGCGCCAAGGTCGTCGCGATCAATCCGGTCCGCACCGGCTATGGCGCAATCGCCGATGAATGGATCGGCGTGCGCCCCGGCACCGATGGCATGTTCGTTGGCGCGCTGATCCATGAACTGTTGGCGGCCCAGAAGGTCGACCTCGATTCGCTTGCCCGCTTCACCAACGCCTCGTGGTTGGTCATCGACGCACCGGGCACCGCCGACGACGGCCTTTTCGCGCGCAACGATGACGGCAACCCGCTCTGTCTCGATTCAAAGAGCGGCAACGTCCTCGACGCCACGGACCCGGCCATCCAACCAGTTATGACGGCTGAGACGACGTTGGCGGATGGCCGCAAGGCGGTCTCCGTCCTGCGCCTGATTGCAACGCGGTTCCTGGGTGATGAGTACACGCCAGAGGCCGCCGAAAAGGTCACCGGCATTCCCGCTGAAACGACCCGCCGGATTGCCGCCGAGTTGGCCGAAGCCGCCTTCGATAATGCGATTGAACTCGACATCCCGTGGACGGATTGGACCGGCCACCGTCACGACAAGACCGTCGGCCGCCCGGTTGCGATGCACGCGATGCGCGGGATCTCGGCGCACTCGAACGGCTTCCAGACCTGCCGGATGCTGCACATCCTCCAGATCCTGCTCGGCACCATCGATTGCCCCGGCGGCTTCCGCTACAAGGCGCCGTTCCCGCGCCCCGCCCCGCCGCCACTCAAGCCCTTCGGCAAGCCCGGCACCATCAAGCCCGACACCCCGATGGGCGGCCCGCCGCTCGGCTTCCCCGTCGAGCCCGCCGACCTGCTGGTCGACCAGAACGGCACGCCGCAACGCATCGACAAGGCCTATTCCTGGGATGCGCCGATCGCAGCCCACGGCCTGATGCACATGGTCATCACCAACGCGGCCAATCAGGATCCCTACCCCGTCGACGTCCTGTTCATGTACATGGCCAACATGAGCTGGAATTCGTCGATGAACATTCCAGCCGTCCTCGGCCACCTGACCGCCAAGGACGAGGCGACGGGCGACTATAAAATTCCGAAGATCATCTATTCGGACGCCTACGCCTCCGAGATGATCGCCTACGCTGACCTGATCCTGCCCGACACCACCTATCTTGAGCGCTGGGACTGCATCTCGATGCTCGACCGGCCGATCTCCGATCCGGACGCCCCCGCCGATGCAATCCGCCAGCCCGTGGTCCAACCCGATCGCGACGTGCGCCCCTTCCAGGACGTCGTCCTCGACCTCGGCGCCCGCCTCGGCCTGCCGGGCTTCGTCGATGAGACGGGGAAAGCGAAGTATCCCGGCGGCTATTCAGATTACATCGTCAACCACGAGCGCGGCGGCCCCGGCATCGGCCCGCTGGCCGGCTTCCGCGGCGAGAACGGCGACCAGTTCGGCAAGGGCGCGCCAAACCCGAACCAGCTTGAGAAATATATCGAGAACGGCTGCTTCTATTCCCACGAACTGGCGCCCGACCAGCGCTACATGAAGCACGCCAACAAGGGCTACCTCGACTGGGCCGCCGAAGTCGGCTTCATCGGCGCGCCGAACCGGATCGTCTTCCAGCTCTATATCGAGGGCCTCCAGAAGTTCCGCCTTGCAGCCGACGGCCACGGCGAGATCACCCCGCCCGCAACCCACCGCGAGCGTATCAAACGCTACTTCGACCCGCTGCCCTTCTGGTACGCCCCCTTCGAGGGCACGATGGTCGACACTGACGAACTCCCGATGCACGCCATCACGCAGCGCCCGATGGCGATGTATCATTCGTGGGGCTCGCAGAACGCGTGGCTGCGCCAGATCCACGGCTTCAACCGCCTGCATATGAACCGCGCCAAGGGCGACGAACTCGGCGTCAAGACGGATGACTGGGTCTGGATCTCGAACGGCCTCGGCCGCGTCAAGGCGCAGGTCCAGTTGGTCGAAGGCGTCGAACCGGGCACGGTCTGGACGTGGAACGCGATCGGCAAACGCAAAGGCACCTGGGGCCTCGACGAAAACGCGCCCGAAGCCAAAAAGGGCTTCCTTCTCAATCACCTGATCTCGGAACTGTTGCCCGAGCGCGAGGGAGGCTATCGCTTCTCGAACTCCGATCCCATCACGGGGCAGGCGGCCTGGTATGACCTGCGCGTGAAGATCGAGAAGGCGGCGCCCTCGGAGAATGGGGAGAGTTTCCCGCAGTTCGAACCCTTAAACCCGCCCAAAAAGGTCGACCGGCCCGACGTGCTCGTGTTTGGCCGTGACCTGCCGGAGGCTGCTGAATGACCACGCTCCCCGAGACGACCAAGAAGAAGCTCGGCCTTGCCATCGACCTCGACACCTGTGTCGGGTGTCAGGCGTGTGCGACGAGTTGCAAGGAATGGAACACCGGCGGGTATTCCGGGCCGCTGACCGATGAAGACCCCTACGGCGCCGACCCGCATGGCGCCTGGCTCAATCGCGTCCACGCCTTCGAAGTGGGCGAGGGCGAAAAGAGCCAGACGGTGCACTTCCCGCGCTCGTGCCTGCATTGCGAGACGCCGGCCTGCGTGACGGTGTGCCCGACGGGGGCGTCGTATAAGCGCGCCGAAGACGGCATCGTCCTCGTTGATCCCGAAACCTGCATCGGCTGCAAGCTGTGCTCATGGGCCTGTCCCTACGGCGCGCGCGAGTACGATTATGCCCATGGCGTCATGAAGAAGTGCACGCTGTGCGTCGACCGCATCTATAACGAGACGCTCGAGCCGGAAGACCGCCAGCCGGCGTGCGTGCGGGCGTGTCCGACCGGCGCCCGCCATTTCGGCGACTTCGCAGACCCCGAAAGCAACGTCTCCAAGCTCACCGCCGAACGCGGTGGCCGCCAACTGATGCCGGAACTCGGCTACAACCCCGTCAACCGCTACCTGCCGCCGCGCGAGCGCCGCAACTCCTCGTTCGAGCAGCCAAAGGCCGCGCAGCCCGCACCGAAGCGCACCGGCAGCGCGCTCGAGACGTTCTTCGACTGGGCCGACAAGGCGTTGACGAAATGATCCAGGTGGACAGCATCACCAGCGCACGCCACGCGTTCATACCGCGCCTGTGTCATCCCGGACGCGCGCAAGCGCGATCCGGGACCCAGGACAGGGGACGCAGACGTCACGGCTTTCGACTCTGGGTCCTGGCTCTCCCTGCGGTCGACCGGGATGACACCTGGGCAGACCGACGCCACCCGCAATCGTCCAACCGCCCCACCTCGAACGAGCACCACTGATATGCATCCCGCCTATTCTGTCATCTTTTTCACCACCGCCTCCGGCGCGGGCTACGGCCTGCTGATCTGGATTGCCCTGGTCCAGCTCTTTGCAGGCCTGCCCGAGCACCAGGGTTTCCGCTGGGCGGCGTTTATCTTTTCGTTCGGTCTGATCACCGCGGGCCTGCTGGCATCCACCGCCCACCTCGGCCGGCCCGAGCGCGCCTGGCGCGCGTTCTCCCAGTGGCAGACGTCATGGCTCTCGCGTGAAGGCGTCGCAGCCGTGTTCACCTATGCGCCCGCCGGCCTGCTCGCGATCTGGGCCTTGTTCGGCGCGGGCGATCGCGCGCAGGGGCTATGGTCGATTCTCACGATCGCAGGCGCGGTCGCGACGGTCGCCTGCACCGCCATGATCTATGCGTCACTGAAGACGATCCGCGCCTGGAACGAGGCGCTCGTCCTGCCGGTCTATCTGGTCCTCGCGCTGGCAACGGGCGGCATCCTCTACAGTGGGCTGGCTGCGATGGCGGGCCACACGCCCTCGACCGTGATCATGCTCACGATACTCCTGCTTGTGGCCGCCGGCGCGATGAAGGCGCTCTATTGGTCGCGCATTGATGGGCGCCAACTGACGCTGACGACAGCCGACGCCATCGGGCTTCCCGGCGCCGGCACCGCGCGTCCCATTGAACCGGCCCACACCCAGGCAAACTTCGTGATGCACGAAATGGGCTACGACGTCGCCCGGCGTCATTCCGATCGCCTGCGTCTGATTTGCTCAGTGTTGTTGTTCGTCGTGCCCGCGCTGGCACTGCTTATCCTGCTCGGTGTGACGGCAGCAGCGCCGCTGTTCTCGCTGATGGCAATCATCTCGGCCGCCATCGGCGTCTTCATCGAGCGCTGGCTGTTCTTCGCCGAGGCCCAGCACGTCGTGACGCTGTATTATGGGGAAGCGGTGGCGTGAGGGGCGTTGCGCCGATCTACGATGAAGATGCGATAGGCTAGCGACAACATTGTCGCAAAGACGATCATGCCAAGGAATGAAGAAATATAGGAGACCACTAGGACAGCGAGATAAGCGAATGAGAGCGTCGGTGTGAATGCAGTCGGTGTCTCGAGGGGGAAGGTCATGGGCAGGGCGCTCAAAAACACGAAGGGCGCAGAGGTCGCCAGGATGCCAAGCCGCAGCGCTGACCATTCCTCCGCAGTCACAAAATGGACCGAATTGCGCCAGTAGTCGTGCGCTTCATCAAGCGCAATAGCCGGCAGAGCAAGGAAGCTTCTGGGATACATCCAGCCAACAAGCCCTATTGCAATAATGAGGACCCAAACGAGTAGCCAGCCAGATTTGTCGCCTTCCATGCCAGTCCCGAAATGCTCAATCGCATCAGGCGCGATTATAACTAGCGTGATCAAGCAGGCAGCCATCATAAGCAACGTCACTGCGAGATAGATGCCGGACAGCCAGCACCATCGCCAGACGAACTGCCATTCATGCTTGCTCAACAAGAATCGGCCGGTTTCTGCAGGCACGCCCGCGACGAGATGTCTATGCCATCTGATGAGGGCTGATGCCCCCATAACGATTGCCAATGCAAGCGCAAGGAACGTGCCGAAGAGCGCAAAGAGGACGGGACCATCCATAGCGCCGCCGCCCGCCCGTTCCATAGCTGCTATTTCCTCGGGCGTAATTAAGACATGGATCGCGTACTCAATCGCGAAAGTGGCGACCGACAAGGTCACGGCAATTGGCCAGAACACCCGAACGAGTGAGCCAATCCGTTCGAACGGTAGAGAGTAGGACCGAGCGATCATAGTCCAGACTTCCATCATCGAACCTCCAGCTATCTCGCAATTGCCCCACGAATATCCGATGTTTGCTGCGGAAAAGCTAAGCGGCTCGCATTTGAGGAATTGTCCACGGCCGTTGCCGAGCCAATGGCCACGTTCGGCTGCATCTTCCGCCGGGCGGAGGCTCGCCAACGTTCGATTACACAACCCCCGACAAACCCGCTAGCCAAACGCCCGCCTCTCCACTACAAGACGCCGCTGACATGCCAAAACGCACCGACATAAGCTCGATCCTGATCATCGGGGCCGGACCGATCATTATCGGCCAGGCCTGCGAGTTCGATTATTCCGGCACCCAGGCCTGCAAGGCGCTCCGCGAGGAGGGCTATCGCATCATTCTGGTCAATTCCAATCCGGCGACCATCATGACGGACCCGGAATTGGCCGATGCAACCTATGTCGAGCCGATCACGCCGGATATCGTCGAAAAGATCATCGAGGCCGAACGCCCCGACGCGCTGCTCCCCACCATGGGCGGCCAGACCGCGCTCAACACCGCATTGGCGCTCGAAAAGTCAGGCGTCCTCGAAAAATACGGTGTCGAGTTGATCGGGGCCAAGGCCGACGCGATCGAGATGGCGGAAGACCGCAAACTGTTCCGCGAGGCGATGGACCGCATCGGGCTCGAAAACCCGGCAGCCACCATCGTGGCCGCGCCCGAGATCAAGGACGCCGACGGCAAGGTCACGGGCTACGATTACAACATCGCGATGAACGAGGCGATCAGCGCGCTCGATGATGTCGGCCTGCCCGCGATCATCCGCCCCGCCTTCACGCTCGGCGGCACGGGCGGCGGCGTCGCCTATAACCGCGACGAATACATGGAGATCGTGCGCCGCGGTCTCGAAGCCTCGCCGGTGGCCCAGGTCCTGATCGATGAAAGCCTGATCGGCTGGAAAGAATACGAGATGGAGGTCGTCCGCGATAAGGCGGACAACTGCATCATTATCTGCTCCATCGAGAACGTCGACGCGATGGGCGTCCACACCGGCGATTCGATTACGGTCGCCCCCGCCCTGACGCTCACCGACAAGGAATACCAGGTGATGCGCAACGCCTCGATCGCGGTGTTGCGCGAGATCGGCGTTGAGACCGGCGGCTCGAACGTGCAGTTCGCCGTCAACCCGGAAACCGGCCGCCTCGTCGTCATCGAGATGAACCCGCGCGTGTCGCGCTCCTCCGCACTGGCCTCCAAGGCAACCGGCTTCCCGATCGCGAAGGTCGCAGCCCGCCTGGCCGTCGGCTATACGCTCGATGAACTGGCCAACGAAATCACCGGCGGCGCGACCCCCGCCGCCTTCGAGCCGACGATCGACTACGTCGTCACCAAGATCCCGCGCTTTGCCTTCGAGAAGTTCCCCGGCGCCGACCCGACGCTGACGACCGCGATGAAATCGGTCGGTGAGGTGATGGCGATCGGGCGCACGTTTGCCGAGAGCCTCCAGAAGGCGTTGCGCTCGATGGAGACCGGCCTCGACGGCCTCGATGACATCGCCCTTGAGGGTCTCGGCCAGGGCGACGACAAGAACGTCATTCGCGCGGCCCTGAGCCGCCCCTCGCCGGATCGCATCCTCAAGGTCGCCCAGGCGCTCCGCCTCGGCTTCGACCCCGAGCAGGTCCGCGCGTTCTGCCATTACGATCGCTGGTTCATTGACCGCCTGATCGAGATCCTGGCCCTCGAGGCACGCATCCTGGCCCACGGCCTGCCGGGCGATGCCCAATCGTTCCGCAGCCTCAAGGCGGCCGGCCTCTCCGATGCCCGCATCGCCAAGCTTGCCGGCTCGACGCCGGGCGAGGTCGCCGACAAGCGCCGCGCGCTGGGCGTGCTGCCCCAATACAAGCGCATCGATACCTGCGCGGCCGAGTTCGCAACGACCACCGCCTATATGTACTCGACCTACGAGTACGGCTTTGCCGGCCAACCCGCCTGTGAGGCCGATCCGACGGATGCGGAAAAGATCGTTATCCTCGGCGGCGGCCCGAACCGGATCGGGCAGGGCATCGAGTTCGACTATTGTTGTTGCCATGCCTGCTTCGCCCTGACCGACGCCGGTTACGAGACCATCATGGTCAACTGCAATCCCGAGACCGTCTCGACCGACTACGACACCTCCGACCGCCTCTATTTCGAGCCCCTGACCGCCGAAGACGTGATCGAGCTGATCCGCAAGGAGCAGTCGAACGGCACCGTCAAGGGCGTCATCGTCCAGTTCGGCGGCCAGACCCCCCTAAAGCTCGCAGAAGCCCTCGAAGAAGCAAATATACCGATCCTTGGCACCTCGCCCGATGCAATCGACCTCGCCGAGGATCGTGACCGCTTCAACGCGCTCATTCGCAAGCTTGGCCTGCGCCAGCCGGAAAGCGGCATTGCACATTCGCCCGCCGCCGCCCGCGCCGTTGCCGAAGAGATCGGGTATCCCGTCGTCATCCGTCCCTCTTATGTGCTTGGGGGACGCGCGATGGAAATCGTCCACGACGGCTCCGAGATCGACCGCTATATCGCCAACCTGTCGTCGACCCTCGACGGTCCCTCCGAACTCATCGTCTCGCAACGCCGGCCGCTGTTGATCGACAGCTATCTGAGCGATGCCATCGAGGTCGATGTCGATTGTCTTTCCGACGGCACCGACACCTTTATCGCAGGCGTGATGGAGCATATCGAGGAAGCGGGCATCCATTCCGGCAACTCGGCCTGCACCCTCCCGCCCCACTCCCTCGGCCCCGACATGATCGCGGAGCTGGAGCGCCAGGCCTCCGCGCTCGCCAAGGCGCTGAACGTGATCGGCCTGATGAACGTCCAGTTCGCGATCAAGGACGAGGACGTCTACATCCTCGAAGTGAACCCGCGTGCGAGCCGCACCGTGCCGTTCGTTGCCAAGGTCGTCGGCAAGCCGATCGCCGGCATCGCTTCGCGCCTGATGGCGGGCGAAAAGCTGCCCTCCTTCAAGCTCCAGGCCAACCGCCTCGACCATATCGCCGTCAAGGAAGCCGTGTTCCCGTTTGCCCGGTTCCCCGGCGTCGACCCGGTCCTTGGGCCCGAGATGCGCTCGACGGGCGAGGTGATGGGCATCGACCGCGATTTCGCGCTGGCCTTCGCCAAGAGCCAGATCGGCGCGGGCCAGACCCTGCCGCAGGCGGGACGTGTCTTCGTGTCGCTGCGCGAATCGGACAAGCCGCGCATCCTGCCCGCGATCGCCGAGCTGATCGACATGGGCTTCGCGATCGTGGCGACCCGCGGCACCAAGCGCTTCCTCGAGGAGAACGGCCTCGACTCTGAAGTTGTCAACAAGGTTCTGGAAGGCCGCCCCCACATCGTTGACGCAATGAAAAATGGGGAAATCGACCTGGTCTTCAATACGACGGAAGGCACCAAGGCCTTGATTGACTCCAAGGACATCCGTCGCACCGCCTTGCTGCACCGCATCCCGTATTATACAACTGTAGCTGGTGCCCTTGCCGTAACGAGGGCGATCCGTGCGTTGCGGGATGATATCCTCCGCGTCGCCCCCTTGCAGAGCTATGCGAAAGCCACGAACGAGGCGTAGCATCGCTTCCCGTTCTGACGTCGGTGCGTTTGCTGCCGGCAAAGTGACGGAACGAGGAATGCGGCGATTGTCTCGGAGGCTGGCAAGCCCCATTTCAGTATCGGTTTACGGTCGACGGGCCTGAGCGAAGGCCCGCCATGGGAGATGAATGATGGAACGTGTGCCAATGACGGTCGAAGGCCACAAAACGCTGGAAGCGGAGCTTCAGCGACTGAAGGCCGTGGAACGGCCGCGAATCATCCAGGCCATCGCCGAAGCGCGCGCCCACGGCGATCTGTCCGAGAATGCCGAGTATCATGCCGCCAAGGAAGCCCAGGGCATGAACGAGGCCAAGGTGGCCGAACTCGAGGATAAGCTCGGCCGGGCCGACGTCATCGACCCGACGACGCTGTCAGGCGACACCGTCAAGTTCGGCGCGACCGTCAAACTGGTCGACGAGGATACCGACGACGAAGTGACCTACAAGGTGGTCGGCGATCTCGAGGCCGATGTGAAGAGCGGCAAGGTCTCGATTTCCTCCCCGATCGCGCGCGCGCTGATCGGCAAGGCCGTCGGTGACAGCGTCGAAGTGACGACGCCCAAGGGCTCGCGCTCCTACGAGATCCTGAAGATCGACTGGAAATAGCCGCGCCCGCCGCCCCTCAACGGGCCGGCTTCGCCACTTCGAGCGGCACGCCGGGCTCGCGCTTCGCGGCCCGGATCGTGACCTGTGTCTTGACGCTCGCCACATTGGGGGTCGCAGACAGCGTGCTGCGCAGGAAGTGCTCGAAGGTCTCAAGGTCGGGCGCGACGCACCGGAGGTGATAGTCCGTCTCGCCCGACATCATGTAGCACTCGCGCACCAGGGGCCATGTCAGGCAGGCGTTTTCGAATGCCCTGAGGTCGTTGTCGGCCTGGTTGTGCAGGGCCACCGAAACGAAAACAGTGACGGGAAAACCAATTCTGCGCTCATCGATCGCCGCATGATAACCGGTGATGTAGCCGGCTTCCTCCAGCGCGCGCACGCGCCTGAGGCACGGCGGCGGCGTGATACCGGCGCGCTGGGCGAGGGCTACATTGGTCAGGCGGCCATCCTGCATCAATTCGCGCAGGATACGCCGGTCGATCGCATCGAGATTGGGAGGCGGCATGGCTCAGTCTCGCATTGGGTGCATTCAATTGGTAGCCTGTGATACGGCTTTGGGACCGAAAACGGCGCATGAATTTAGCGAACAACCAAGAGAGTGATGCGCTGCCCGCCGCGGCCACAGGCTGTCTGAAGGGCGCAATCGCGTGGTTGATCACCGACGGCAGCGCAGGCATGCGGGTGCAGGCGGAAGGGGTGGCCGCAGCCCTCGGCCTTGACGCCCGCACCATGACGGTCTCGCCCCGCGGCATCTGGCGGATGATGGCGCCGTGGGGACCGGTCGCGCCCGGCGAGCGGTTTGGCCGGCCGGGCGCAATGTTTTCGCCGCCCTGGCCGGAGGTTGCCATCGCGGTCGGCCGCGCCAGCATCCCCTACATCCGCGCGCTGAAACGCAAGGTCGGCCCCGCCTGCTTCACGATCGTCCTCCAGGACCCCCGCTCCGGCCCCGAGACCGCCGACCTGATCTGGGTCCCCGAGCACGACCGCCGCCGCGGCCCCAACGTGATAACCACTGTGATCTCGCCTCATGGCGTCACGCTCGATCGCATCGAGGCGCTGCGCCGCAATCCGCTGCCGGAGATCGACACCCTGCCTGAGCCGCGCGTCGCCGTCCTGCTTGGCGGGCGCACCAAGATTTATCCCTTCGGCCAGGCCGACGAAGCGCGCCTGGAAGCAGCCTTGAGACAGATCGCCGGCCTCAACGCCAGCTTCATGGTGACGACCTCGCGGCGCACGCATCGCGATCTGTTGCGCGCCGCCGAAGACGGCACCAGCGGCGCCCCCCGCCTGATCTGGCGCGGCCCTGAGGACGGTGACAACCCTTACCCTCATTTTCTCGCCAACGCCGATTGGTTCGTGGTCACCGCCGACAGCGTCAACATGACCGGCGAGGCCTGCGCCACCGGCCGGCCCGTCTATGTCTTTCACCCCACGGGCGGCTCGGCCAAGTTCAATCGCTTCCACAAGGGCCTTGAGACGGCCGGCTTTGCCCGCCCCTTGCCGGAACCCGTCTATCGTCTCGATAGCTGGACCTACGAGCCCCAGTTGACGGCGGAGACAATCGCCCGTGAGATCGAGCGCCGCTATGCCCGTCGCAGCGCGCTCTTGCCCCACCTCTCGACCCGCGGGCGGGCCGGCCAGCCGGGCGGCGACACTGAAACGTGATTTGAAAGAAGGGCGCACGCCTCCTTTCAATGAGACCATCACCCCCGCGCACGGTGCCTGCGATCCGCCAGCCCTCCGTCGCGCCACCGATTGCGAAGAGCCGCCAGGCCGAAATCTGGGAAAGGCACACCATGGTGCTGCGTCACGCAAACCTGCCCCGCAGGGAAGAAGGCCACGAGTTCGCAGCCGGTGGCTCGCTCGGCCATCCCCCAGAGACAATCAGCCCCCGCCTGGCCCGGCGCCTGTGGCTGATCAGCGAATTGGGGCTCTTCTTCATCGGCGTGCCGCTCCTGATGCGGTGGGCGATCCACGACCTCCACATCCCCCTGGTGATGGTGCTGCAGCCCCTCCTGCTGGGCTTCATTCTGTATTTGCTGTGGGACGACACCTTCCACGTCCGCCGCGAACTGGCGCGCGGCTTTGCCTGGCGTCATCTCATCTGGATCGGCGCCAAGTTCATCATCCTTGGCGGCGCCATCACGCTGGCGACGGCTGAACTTTTCCCCGACCGCTTCCTCGCGATGCCGACGTATGTACCGATGCTGTGGCTGGCGATCCTGGTGCTCTATCCCGTGCTCTCCGTCATCCCGCAGGAACTCGTCTTCCGCACCTTCTTCTTTCATCGTTACGGTCCCCTGTTCGGTGATTGGAAATGGATCGGGGTCGCCGTCAACGGGCTCCTGTTCGGTTTCGCCCACATCATTTTCGACAACTGGATTGCCGTCGCAGGTTCCGCCGTGATCGGTGCGATCATCGCCTACCGCTACTGGGTCACACGCTCGTTCTGGGCGGCCTGGCTCGAACACACACTCTATGGTTGCCTGATCTTCACGGTTGGCCTCGGGCGCTTCTTCTTCACCGGTGTGTCGAACTTCTGATCATTGCGCGGTTGCGGTGGAAACGGCTTTTCTCGCGTGCCGTTTTGCCGTCAACTGCGCCGCGCCCTGGTGGCGCAACCATAATCACCCTCTAAAGATGGAGAATGTCCGTGCCAGCTCGCCCGATCGGCTCTCGAATTTTCGGCCAGATGTTCGGCACCGACGAGATGCGCCGCTTGTTCGACGATGCCGCGATGGTCCAACGCTATCTCGATGTCGAGGCAGCGCTTGCCCGCGCCCAGGCCGGCCTCGGTCTGATCCCTGAAGCAGCAGCCCGCGCGATCACCGCCAAGGCGCGCGTTGACAACATCGACTGGGACCGTCTGCGCGAGAGAACGGAAATCGTCGGCTATCCGATCCTGCCGCTCGTCGAGCAATTGAGCGGGTGGTGCGAGAATGGCGAGGGCCAGTACGCGCACTGGGGCGCGACGACCCAGGACATCATGGACACCGCCGACGTCCTCCAGATGCGAGATGCCCTCGCCCTGATCCGCGCTGATCTCGACGCGGTCGGCGCCGCGCTCGCCGATCTCGCCGAGCGTCATGCAGCAACCGTGATGGCCGGCCGCACCCACCTCCAGCACGCGCTCCCCATCACGTTTGGCTACAAGGCGGCAACCTGGCTCTCGGCCATAGACCGCCACCGCCGCCGCCTCGATGAATTGGCGCCGCGCTTTGCCGTCGTCTCGTTCTCCGGCGCAAGCGGCACCCTGGCCTCCCTCGGCGCCGAAGACGGCCTCGCCACCCAGAAGGCCCTGGCAGACGAACTGGGCCTCGGCGAACCCGACATCACCTGGCACACGATCCGCGACAATTTCGCAGAAGTGACCGGTGCGCTGGCGCTGATCGCAGCCTCGATCGGCAAGATCGGCTACGATGTCATGCTCATGATGCAGACCGAGACCGGTGAGGTGCTGGAGCCGTTCGTGCCGGGCCGCGGCGCCTCATCGACGATGCCCCAGAAGCGCAACCCGATCGCGGCCGAAATGATGCTGGCCGCCGCCAAGCTGGTGCGTGAACAGCATGCCGCGATGCTCGATGCGATGGTCCAGGACCATGAGCGCGCAACCGGCCAATGGCACGTCGAATGGCAGGCGATCCCGGAAGCCTTCATCCTCACGAGCGGCGGCCTGAGGGCTGCCAGGGAAGCCCTCGAAGGCCTCGAAGTCCGGCCAGACGCGATGCGCCGCGTGCTTGACGCCTCAGGCGGGCTGATCGTGGCAGAAGCCGTGATGATGGGCCTTGCGCCGGCGATCGGCCGCCAGGTTGCCCACGACGTCGTCTACGACTGCTGTCGCGAAGCGCTTGAGGGTCGGGCGAGTTTTGCCGACGCCCTCAAGGCCGATGCGCGCGTTGCAGCGCACCTGACGGCGGACGCGATCGATCGCCTCGTCGATCCGGCCAACTATCTGGGGGCGGCCGGCGAGATGACGGTGCGCCTGCTCCGCCGCCGCCGGGCGTGAATCGCGCTAGCTCGTCACCTTCATCTGCTTCGGCGCGCCGGTGGCCATGTCGGTGCCGGTGTATTCGAACCCGCCCTGCTTCCAGGCCGCAAACCCGCCCTTCATGTGGGCGACCCGCCCGAAGCCGGCGGCGAGGCACAGATCGGCGATTCTGCGCGAGCGCACGCCTGAGCCGCAGTGGAAAACGATCCGCTTCTCACTCTGTGGCGGCATGTGGTTCGCCTCGAACGCCTGCATGGGGGCGAGCAACGCGCCGCGGATCCGCTCGAACGTGAATTCCTGCGGCGTCCTCACGTCGATCAGGACGATCTCGTCCTTCGCGAACGCCGCCGCCACCTCTTCCGGCGTCCAGGTCTCGATCACGCCCTTGTCGGTTGTCTCGGTTTCCATCTTTCGTCCTTTCGAAAACACGGGTGTAATAAGCTGGTATATTACGACGTGATCCCGATCGGGTTGAAAAACGTCCAGGCGCGCGCCGGTCCAAAAGACGCGGTCGCCACGGCTGTGGACCGGCCCGCACGGACATCGCAACTGACATCTCACAAGGCAGGTATTCGCCATGACGCAAAAGCTGGCATTCATCGGTTTCGGCGAGGCCGGACAGTCGATCACCGAAGGCGTGATCGCCGCGGCCGCACCCGAGGTTGCCGTCTGGGACATTCTGTTCGCCGATCCAGACCGCGGCCCCGCGCTACGGGCAAAGGCCGAGGCTGCCGGCGCGCGGGTCGCTGCGAGTGCCGCAGACGCGATGTCTGGCGCCGCGATCGTGATCAGCGCCGTGACGACGGATCAAAGCCTGGTTGCCGCCAGACAGTGCGCCCCCGACCTGCCCGACGGTGCGATCTATCTCGATATGAACTCGACGTCGCCCGGCAAGAAACGCCAGGTGGCCGACGTGATCGAGGCAGCCGGCGGCCACATGGTCGAGGCGGCCGTGATGGACATGGTGCCGCCGCACGCCCACAAGGTGCCGTTGCTGCTCGCAGGCCCCAAAGCCGCCGAGGTCGCTGACCAACTCACCGCCCTGACGATGCGCGCGGAAGCCCTCGAGGGCGGCATCGGCAAGGCCTCGACGATCAAAATGTGCCGCAGCGTCTTCATGAAGGGGTTGTCGGCCATCATGCTCGAATGCCTGACGGCGGCCGACACCGCGGGCGCCACCGACGAGATCCTGGAATCGATTGGCAAGACGTACCCCGGCATCGATTGGAAGGCGGCCTTCACCCGCACGCTCACCGGCACCGCGATCCACGCCGGCCGCCGCGCCGGCGAAATGCACGAGGTGGCAGCGACCCTCGTCGAACTCGGCGTCGAGCCCATGATGTCGCGGGCAACGGCCGCCCGCCTTCAGGACGCAGCCGACAGCGGCCTGCGCGCGATCTCGGAAGCCAATCCGCCAGAAAGCCTCGATGACCTCCTCGTCAATCTGCGCGCCGCCGCACATGGCAGGGCCAAAGCCGCGGAATGATACCGGGGCGCCGCACGCGAGACGGTCGCTCCACCATCAGGCCGCGTCAGCCTGGCTGAGCCACTCCTCGATCCCCGCGACCATCCCGTCGATCGGGCGAAACCCGTTCGTGATCAGCGAATAGCCGTCGCTCTCATTGCCAATCAGAAGGCAGGGAAAACCGTGCACGCCGGACTGCTGGGCGAACAGAAAATCGCGCAGTGTCGCAGCCCGGATGTCGCCGGAGGCCATCAGGTCGAGGAAGGCTTCGCGATCCGCACCGCTTTCCGCCGCTATGTCGGCCAGAACCTCAGGATCGGTGGTGTCACGATTGGTCGCGTAGAACGCGCTGCTGATGCGCCCGAGAAACGCAAGCGCTTCGTCGGGCGCGATGTGGCGCATGGCCACCACCGCGCGGCACGCGGGCTCGGTGTCGTAGGTGAAGTTGTCGCGCTCGAAGAAGGAGAAATCGAAGGGCTGACCGGAGGCTTCGCCAACGCGCGTCCATGCATCGCGGATGTAGGCGCGGTCCTTCTCACGCATCGCCTGCGTGTTGCCAGCCCTGAGGCCCCCCATCACGAGGCGAAGGCCGACACGGCCCTCGAACGCCTCCGTGAGCGTCCCGATGACGGGCGAAAAACCGTAGCACCAGGAGCACATCGGGTCGGCAAAGTAGAGCAGGTGGAACCGTGGATCTGTGCGCTCATTGAGTGTCATGGCTGAACTCGAGGGTTCGAGTGGGTGATGGTCACATTAGATCGTTTCTGGTTTGGGCGCGGGCCGTTCCTGGCCGGTACCATCCGCACTGTTCGCACCTGAACCGGAAATAAGATCTATCTCCAATGGTGTAGAGCAGGTTCGCGCTAGGCTACCCGCCTGGGACACGACTGCAACCCTAAACCCGTAAGTAGGGCGCTCTGCACCCCTTGGCCCGCCAATGCGTATTGTGGGTTAATTGAGGACGTCCGGCCCCGTGTGCTTGTCGGCTCACCCGCCGCGAGAACGCCGTCAGGCGCACGCCATGGGACAAATAACCCGCCAACGACGCTAGAACAGAGCCGCCACAGGGCATGTCGGACAACGATCATGCTTGCGCCCATTGAGCCTGCCCCCCACATCCGCTAAGAACCCCATTCTCTCGCCACCCATTTTTCCAAGGATTGCGCCCGCATGGCTACGCCGCAGTACGTCTATCACATGTCCAAGCTGTCCAAGACCTATCCGGGCGGCAAGCAGGTCCTCAAGGACATCTCGCTCTCCTTCCTGCCGGGGGCGAAGAT
Source organism: uncultured Alphaproteobacteria bacterium (assembly GCA_963696075.1). Taxonomy (GTDB): domain Bacteria; phylum Pseudomonadota; class Alphaproteobacteria; order Rhizobiales; family Hyphomicrobiaceae; genus CAJQQK01. The sequence goes on from CAVOJD010000029.1 coordinate 620,484, forward strand.
CGGCGTGGTCGGCATGAACGGCTCCGGTAAATCGACGCTTCTCAAGATCATGGCCGGCCAGGTCGATGATTTTGTCGGCGAAGCGTGGGCTGCCGACGGCATCAATGTCGGCTACCTGCCCCAGGAACCGGAACTCGATCCTGAAAAGGACGTCCTTGGCAACGCCATGGAAGGTGTCGCGGAAAAGAAGGCGATGGTCGACCGCTTCAACGAACTCGCGATGAATTATTCCGACGAGACCGCGGACGAAATGGCAACCCTGCAGGACCAGATCGACGCCAACAACCTCTGGGACCTCGACACCCAGGTCGAGCAGGCACTCGATGCGCTGCGCTGCCCGCCCGCCGACGCCGACGTCGCAAAGTTGTCGGGCGGTGAAAAGCGCCGCGTCGCCCTGACCAAGCTGCTGCTCTCGAAGCCCGATATTCTCCTCCTCGACGAGCCGACCAACCACCTCGACGCCGAAAGCGTTGCCTGGCTGGAGCGCTTCCTCAAGGAATATGCCGGCTGCGTGATCCTCGTCACCCACGACCGCTACTTCCTCGACAACATCACCGAATGGACGCTTGAACTCGATCGCGGCCAGGGCGTGCCCTACAAGGGCAATTACTCCGATTGGCTCGAACAGAAATCGAAGCGCCTGGAGGTCGAGAAGGGCCAGGAAGAATCGCGCTCGCGCGCCCTCAAGCGTGAACTTGACTGGATCCGCTCAAGCCCGAAGGCACGCCAGGCCAAGTCCAAGGCGCGCATCCAGGCTTATGAAAAGATGGCCGAGGAAGCCGGCCGCGAACAGGTCGGCCACGCCCAGATCCAGATCGCGCCCGGACCGAAGCTTGGCAACGTCGTCATCGAGGCTGCTGATCTCTCGAAAGGCTTCGGTGACCGCCTGCTGATCGACGGCCTGACCTTCAACCTGCCGCCGGGCGGCATCGTCGGCGTGATCGGCCCGAACGGCGCCGGTAAATCGACGCTCTTCAAGATGCTTGTCGGCGATGAGACGCCCGATGCGGGCTCGATCCGCGTCGGCGATAGCGTCGAGATCTCCTACGTCGACCAGTCCCGCGCCCACCTCGACGGCAACAAGACGGTGTGGGAGGAAATCTCCGGCGGCAACGACCAGATCCTGCTCGGCAAGCGCGAAATCAACTCCCGCGCCTACTGCGGCTGGTTCAACTTCAAGGGCGGCGACCAGCAAAAGAAGGTCTCGATGCTCTCAGGCGGTGAACGAAACCGCGTCCACCTCGCCAAGCTTCTGAAGGAGGGCGGCAACCTGCTCCTCCTCGACGAACCGACCAACGACCTCGACGTCGAGACGCTCTCAGCGCTCGAAAGCGCGCTTGAGGATTTCGCCGGCTGCGCCGTGGTCATCAGCCACGACCGCTTCTTCCTCGACCGTCTCGCGACCCACATCCTCGCCTTCGAGGGTGACAGCCACGTCGAATGGTTCGAGGGCAACTTCGCCGATTACGAAGAAGACAAGAAGCGCCGCCTCGGAGATGCCGCGATCGAACCGCACCGTATCAAGTTCAAGCGCTTCGAGCGGTAGTCGGAAGACGGGCGCCCATTCGCGGCAAGCATCGCCAATGGGCCCCTCGCGTCTCATGGCCACCGCCTAACCGGCGCGATGGGAGGGAGAAATGCGCGTGATTGCCTCATTGCTCGCGGTGGTGGTGCTGGCCGTTTTGGTTGCCATTGTGGCAGGTGGAATTGCGCTGGCCCAGGCCGTGGCTGTGCCACCATCTCCACTGGCCGGCAGCGAATGGCGTCCGGTCGAAATCCGCACCGAGGCGATCGACAGTGAGACCAGCCTCTACGTGCGCTTTGCAGCCGACGGCAAGGTCAGCGGCCACAGTGGCTGCAACCGGTTCTTTGGCGACTACAAGATCGAAGGCGCCAACCTTACGTTCTCGCCCCTTGCCACCACCCGCAAGGCCTGCCCCGAACCCCTGATGAAGCTGGAAGGCCGTTTCCTCACAGCACTCGAAGAAACGCGAGCCTTCGAGCGTGACAAGACACGCCTCGTCTTGCGCAATGGCGCTGGCGAGACGATGATGCGGCTGGCTCAGACCGATTGGGATTGAGCGAACCGCTCTCCCGCGTGTGGGGCATGAGGGTCGGCGGCGGGTGGGAAAACGCGCGTGATCGATGTCAATCTGGGCGACAAGCCCCTCATCTTGTGGACCTATCTCGGCGTCCTGGCGTTGACCCCGGTTGTGGTTGCGCTGGTCGGCTTCTTCGTCACCAGCGCCCTGAAGCGGCGTGAATACAACCTCTCCGCCGCCGAACGCCGCCGCGAGATCTGCAAGTCGCTCTATGACGACGTCGGCCCGCTGCTCAACCGGATCTACTGCTACATCACCGACCTCGGCGACTACGGCCACTACACCCCGCACGACATTATCCAGGCCAAGCGCGACGCAGACCGCATCTTCTACACCTATCGAACGCTGTGGTCGGAACCGACCCGCCAAGCCTATGCCGCCTTCATGGAAATCGCCTTTGCGACCCACACCGGCGTCGGCGTGCCCGCCAAGGTCCGCGCCAGCCGGTTTCAGAAGGTGCATTTCTTCGAGAACACCGGTCGCCACTGGGACCTCGCGTATGACGCCATGCTGACCGAGGAAAAAGACGTCGACGTCGCCAATAGCGCCTATGAGACCGTGGTCAGCGCCTTCGTGAGCGACATGACGGACTGAGCAGCCCGGCGTGGCAACCGCGTCGCGCGCCTGTCACCATAACGCCACGTTGCCTTTACAATCGGGGGTGAACGCCGCTTTCGTCTCGTCGCCTCGTCGCATGACAAGCTAAATAGCACTGGCGGAAACAAAAAACGGTCGCCGTGAAACGGCCAGGGAAGAACAAGCAAGCTGTCATGAGATTGTAATGATCAGGACAGCGCTTGAGAAGAATGAGGGAGGGGGCCGGTTAAGGTCGTGCGACAGACGAATCCATTCAGAACGATCGCTTTGAGGAACGGATGTCTCGTTCAGCAGAGGCGCGGGCGCTGAATGGCAGGTGCCGTTGCTGTACTTGAAGACGCACGGAATGCTGCCACGACGGCCTATGATTGCGTCGGCTCCTTAGACGAAACCGATAGCCTGAGCGTTGGCGCTCGGGTCACTGAGAACAAGCCTCCTAGCGATAGGGGCGGGCGTGGCGTGCGCCCAGAAACATGGTGGTGCTGCGCGGCTTGACCGCGGCCGGCGCTCAGTCGCCGAAGCAGGGACGGTACCACCAGAACGACGAACCCGGCACCGCAAGGCGCCGGGTTCGTTCGTTTCAGCCAGACACATCAACGTGGCGGATCGAGCCTGATAGCTCGGCTCCGCCCCGCCCTGGCCGATCGCCGATCAGGCCGTGCCGCCGTCGATGATCGCGTTGAGCGTCGCACTTGGGCGCATCACCTCGGTGAGCTTGGCCGCGTCCGGCCGGTAGTAGCCGCCAAGATCGACCGCCTTGCCCTGGACGCCGTTGAGTTCGCCAAGGATCTTCGCCTCGTTTTCCATCAGCGCGTTGGCGATGGGTGCGAAATAGGCCTTGAGTTCCAGATCGTCATCCTGCAGCGCGAGCGCCTCGGCCCAGTACGTGGCGAGGTAGTAGTGGCTGCCGCGATTGTCGAGTTCGCCGACCTTGCGCCGTGGCGACTTGTTCTCATCGAGCAGCTTGGCCGTGCCCTTATCGAGCGCATCCGCCAGTACCTGCGCGCGCTTGTTGGAGGCGAACTGGGCGAAATGCTCAAGCGAGGCGGCAAGCGCGCAGAATTCGCCAAGTGAATCCCAGCGCAAATGGTTTTCCTCCATCAGCTGCTGGACGTGCTTCGGCGCCGACCCGCCGGCACCCGTCTCGAACAGCCCCCCGCCGTTCATCAACGGCACGATCGAGAGCATCTTGGCGCTGGTGCCAACTTCGAGGATGGGGAAGAGATCGGTCAGGTAGTCCCGCAGCACGTTGCCGGTGACCGAGATCGTGTCTTCGCCCTTCTTCATGCGCTCCAGCGTGAAGCGCGTCGCCTCCGCCGGCGACAGGATGCGCAGGTCGAGGCCCGACGTGTCGTGATCCTTGAGATAGGTCTCGACCTTCTTGATGAGTTCGGCGTCATGCGCCCGCTTGGCGTTGAGCCAGAACACGGCGGGCATGCCGGAGAGGCGCGCGCGGCTGACGGCGAGGCGCACCCAGTCGCGGACCGGCGCATCCTTGACCATCGCCATGCGCCAGATATCGCCCTGGCTCACCGTGTGCTCGTGGATCGTATTGCCCTTGGCATCGACGACCCGGAACGCGCCGTCACCGGGGGCAACGAACGTCTGCGGATGCGAGCCGTATTCCTCCGCCTTCTGCGCCATCAGCCCGATGTTCGGCACCGTGCCCATCTTTGCAGGATCGAACGCGCCGTGCTCTATGCAGAACTTGATCGTCTCATCGTAGACGGGCGCATAGGAGTTGTCGGGGATCACGCACTTGGTGTCGTGTTCCTTGCCATCCGGTCCCCAGCCCTTGCCGCCGGCGCGGATGAGGGCGGGCATCGAGGCATCGATGATGACGTCCGAGGGCACATGCAGGTTGGTCAGGCCCTTGTCCGAGTTGACCATGTACATCGGCGGCTGCTTGGCGAAGGCAGCCTTCATGTCGGCTTCGATGGCCGCGCGCTCGTCGGCCGGCAGCTCGGCGATCTTGTCTTCCATCGCGCCGATGCCGTTGTCCGGATTGACGCCGATCTTCTTGAGCGTCTCACCGTGCTTGGCGAACACGTCGGCGAGATAGACCGAGACCGCGTGCCCGAACAGGACCGGGTCCGACACTTTCATCATCGTCGCCTTGAGGTGCAGCGAGAACAACACGCCCTTGTCCTTGGCGTCCTTGATCTGGGCGGCAAGGAACGCGCGCAGCTTGGCCGCACTCATGAACGTCGCATCGACGATCTCGCCCGGCTGCAGCGGCGTCTTCGCCTTCATGACCGTCGTCGTGCCATCGGCGGCAACGAACTGGATGACGGCATCGCCGGCCTGGGCATCGCTGATCGTGGTCGATTTCTCGTTGGAGAAGAAGTCACCGCCCTCCATGGCAGCGACGTGGGTCTTGCTGTCAGGCTTCCATTCGCCCATCGAGTGCGGGTTCTTCTTGGCGTATTCCTTGACCGCGTTCGGCGCGCGGCGGTCGGAGTTGCCCTCGCGCAGGACGGGATTGACGGCGCTGCCTTTGACACGGTCGTAGGCGGCGCGGACCGCCTTTTCCTCGTCCGTTTGGGGGTTTTCCGGATAATCGGGGATCGGATAGCCCTGTGCCTGCAACTCTTCGATTGCCGCGGTGAGCTGAGGGTTCGATGCCGAGATGTTCGGCAGCTTGATGACGTTGGCTTCCGGCTTGGTGACGAGCTGGCCGAGTTCGGCAAGATCGTCGGGCTGACGCTTGTCGGCCGGCAGGTGGTCGGGGAATTGCGCCAGGATGCGGCCAGCCAGTGAAATATCTTTGGTGCCGAAGGTGATCCCGGCGGGCCGCGCGAAGGCGCGGATGATCGGCAGGAACGAGCCGCTCGCCAGTTCCGGGGCTTCGTCGACCTTGGTGTAGATGATATCGGGTTTGTCGCTCATAGGGTGTCCCATGCGTTTTGCGCGCAGCCGGGCTTGAGAGCCGGCGCGCGACGTGGCCAAGACCATCCCGCGCCCAGAACGCAGCGCTGAAAGATGATCCGATAAGTGCTCATGCAGCCCGGTTGGCCCCGCAGGTTCTGGGGACCGGGCGGACGGGGGTGCCCGCGTAATTCTGACGACGCAAGCAATAGAGAAAAATCCGCCGCCCGCAAAGGGCAGGTCGCGCGTGAGGGGCTATCTTTTGGTCTTAAGGCGCAACGCGGCCGGTTAACGTCGCCAACAGGCGTATTTGGCAGCCCTTTGAGGCGGGTTCACCGGGCGCGACGGCTGAGAGCTCGTTTCACCGCGATGTGCAATGCGTGTGATCGCAGGGTTGGTTAGGCAGAACGGATCGCACTGCTTCCTTAACGCGCTTGGAGAGCCTGCCCATGACCCGCGCCTTTGACGCCCTGTTTTCAGTTCTTGTCGCTCTGACGCTCCTGTTTGCAACACCAGCCCTGGCCCGCGACGGCCATCCGCGCTGGTCCGGCAGCGGCCTCGTCATCAAGGGGTTCGATGCCAGCGGATATCACACCTCAGGCACCGCCCGGCCGGGTTCGGCTGACCACAGTGTGGTCTGGCGCGGTGGCACGTTCCGTTTCGCCTCGAAGGCCGCCGTTGACCGCTTCCGGGCCAATCCGGCCGCACTCGCCCCGCGCTTCGGCGGCTACTGCACCGGCGGCCTCTCGCAAAACCATGTCGTCGATGCCAACCCGCGGCTGTTCCGCGTCTACAAGGGCAACCTCTACGTCTTCGCCTCCCCCGCCGGCCCCAAGCGCTTCGACAAGGACCCCGAAGGCGTCATCAACGCCGCGCGAGCCTATGCCAAGAAGGTGGGCGTTGTGGAGTAGGGGACGGACCGATGCGTCGTCTGCGCGGCAACGCACCTGGATCCCGGCCCAAGGCCTGGATGACGGCAGTGGGTGGGGGAGCGGCAGAGAGACCCATGAGGCGGGCGAAGTGGCACAGCCTCAATTCTACCCCCATCGACGGCCTTGGCCGTCGGGGAGCGACGGCGACCCGGCCCTTAGGGCCGCCCCGTCGGAGGCGCAGCGCGATTGCGCCGCAATCGCGCGGTACGCGCCGTGAGACACAAACTATCGATTGGCGCAGTCGTCCGGGCCCACTCTCGGCCCATCGACGGCCTTGGCCGTCGGGGAGCGACGGCGACCCGGCCCTTGGGCCGCCCCGTCGGAGGCGCAGCGCGATTGCACCGCAATCGCGCGGTACGCGCCGTGAGACACAAACTATCGATTGGCGCAGTCGTCCGGGCCCACTCTCGGCCCATCGACGGCCCTGGCCGTCGGGGAGCGACGGCGACCCGGCCCCTCGGGCCGCCCCGTCGGAGGCGCAGCGCGATTGCACCGCAATCGCGCGGTACGCGCCGTGAGACACAAACCATCGATTGGCGCAGTCGTCCGGGCCCACTCTCGGCCCATCGACGGCCTGGCCGTCGGGGAGCGACGGCGACCCGGCCCTTAGGGCCGCCCCGTCGGAGGCGCAGCGCGATTGCACCGCAATCGCGCGGTACGCGCCGTGAGACACATAATGGTGGGCGGTACTGGGATTGAACCAGTGACCCCACGCGTGTGAAGCGTGTGCTCTACCGCTGAGCTAACCGCCCTGTGGCGCTGGGGACTGGTCCCGGCGCGGGAGGGGTTTTGTGTCGGCTCGCGCATCACTTGTCAAGCATTCGCCGCGTGGCCGGCCGCGCTCACCGGGCCTCAGGCCGCGGGGCATTGGCCGGGGCGGCGGGCGCCAGGTTGGGGGCGGCGTCGCTGCCGGCTTGCGGGCGCTGGCCAACCCAGACGCAGGCGCGGCGCGGATACGTCTGATGCGTGTTGGCAAAGTTGCGCGCGGCGGCAAGATCATCGATCACGGCGCTGGCGCACCAGCCGGCATCCCGCTGCATGACCAGCGTGCGAACGGCGTCGGCCCGGCCCGCGGCTTGCGCGGCCGCTTCACTTGGATAACAGCCAAGCGGCACCTGCCATGTGCAGATTGAAGCGGCCGCCGGCGGATGATCCGGCCGCGCGAGATCCGGCCAGCACTGGACCCTCAGGTCATGAATGGCGCGCTGGCCATCGGCGCCGACGCCAACGTAGGCGCGCTGGCCATAAAAGCCGAGTTCCAGGAGATCCGCCGTCTCGAGCCGGGAGAACAAAATGTCGTCTGCGCCGAGGGTGATGTGGGGCACGAACAGGCCCCCCCGGCGCAGCGTCACAGCCCGGCGCTGCATGACGTGACCGTTAACGATCAGGCGGATCTGCTTTGTCGCCCGCTCCTGCCCGTTGGCGACGCCGGCAACCGGCAGCACGAGTTCAAGCAGTCCACTGGCCGGTCCGCCGAGGCAGCGCAGTTCGAGGGCAGCGTCGCAGTCGGTGCACGCGCGCGCCTCGACGCGACTGTCCGGGGGCGCCCCAATCCGATGCCATTGATGCTGTTTCTCAGGCGCCGTCCGTGTAGCCGCGAGACCGTGGCCGGCAAGCAGCACCGCACTGAGGGCAGTGGCTGCAATCGCTGCAAACGCGCGCCCCGAAGGCGACCGCTCCCGCATCGCACCACGAAGGCCCATCGCCATCCGCCGCTTAGTTTGCCTGGCCGTCCTCGACGGCCTTGAAACCCTTGAAGATCCGATCGACGTCGCCCTTCAGTTGCGCTGTCTCATCCGCGCGCAGAATGGCCAGCAGCCGGAAGTAACCGCCCCCGCGGCGGAGCATGATGAGCTGGTCGATGTTGACCGCCGACCCGCCCGACTGGGAAACTGCGGTGGCCGTCTGACGTACGCCCTTCATGGCATCGACGGTCGCATCCTCGGCAGGCTTCACCGCCAGATTGTCAAAGCCGCCGAGATTGTTCAGCGCGCGCTCCGAGAACGCCTTGAGGTCGATACTCGAAACATCCATGCGGTCGAGCGAGGGCGCGATGATGAGCACGCTGCGCGTCTTGCCCGGCTCATTCGGCGTCAAAACGCCATCGAGCGAGTAGAGAACGGCGCTGCCCATGATCTTGCCCGCCTCCTTGAAGGCGCCAAGGTCGGGCAACGTGAACTGCTTTATGATGGGCGCCGTCTGGTCGGTAAAGGCAGCGCTTTCGAGGGCCTTGCGCACGTCAGCGAGCGTCAGTTCACCGTCGGTGATCGCTGATTTGGGGACATTCGCGGTAATCACGCCGACCCCCTTGTCATCCTTGATGAGCAGGATGAACTTGTCGACTTCCATCCCCCGCGCGCGCTGCAGGCCGGTCATGTAGTGATGCTCGTCGGTCCGGTCCAGCTTGCCGCGTGTGACGTTCTCGATGCCTTTCTTGGCGAGCGCTTCGTCGCTCATGCCGGCGACGATCTGGTCGTACTGGGTCGTCGGCAACTCCGCGATCACGATCGAGGCGCGGGCATTGGGGTGCATGAAACCGGAGAACAGCTTTGAAATCTCGAAGCCGTCCGGCACCGCGATCGAAATGCGGCTGCCCGGCGCCTTGACAGCCTTGGCGAGAACGGTGCTGGCGCTGAACACGAGGGCGAAAGCGACCGCACTGATGAGGGCGAGTGCTGCCGTCGCCGTTTGCCGTCGATAGGAGAGAGGTGAGGGGTGCGCCATGTCGCAGAGTATCCATCGCTGAGGCGCGCCGACAGGGCCGGACCATGCGCCGATTTCAGGTGCTGGGGACGTGATAGCGAAGAATTCGGGCTCAACAAAGAAATTGCTGGCCGGTTGGTTGTTTCAATGCGCCCGCCGCAGCAGAAACCGGAACACGCCATCGCCCGCGCTTTCTTGAGATACCAACTCGTGCCCCGTGGCATCCGCGAACGCCACGAAGTCGTCCGGCGCGCCTGGATCGGTGGCGAGCACCTCCAGCGTCGCCCCGACGTCGATGCTGTCGATCGCCCGCTTTGTCTTCATGATCGGCAAGGGGCATTTCAGGTGGCGGGCGTCGAGTATTTTGTCGGCCATGGGATGCGGCGCGTTCACGCCCTCCTTGTGCGCATGTGTTGCCAGCCAGATAAGGCAGCCGGGCCACAGCGTCCAGCCGTAGCACACGATGATGGTTGGCGGGGGGCGTGGGGGGTAGTATTGCTGGATTCGCGTCCGCTGCGTTGAAACACCTGTGACAAACAAAACGGCTGAAACCGACAGATGGACGAAAGACCAGAGCGCCGGGGCGCGAGCGAGCCTGAGATAACGCGGTCCTTTCGCCTCACGTTCGGCCTCGAACGTCTGGGGCTCGTCGCCCTGCGCAGCCCATTCGTCTCTCTCTGCGTGATCCTTGCGCTGTGCGTGATCTCGGTATTCGGGGTGTTGAAGCTCAAGGTTGACGATTCGCTCTCCGAGCTTTTCCGCACCGACACGCCCGAATTTCGCCAGTACGAGGAAATCGACCGGCGCTTTCCCTCCTCCGAATTCGATGTGCTGGCCGTCGTCGAAGGCGACAAGCTGCTCACGCGACAGGGGCTCAGGGCGTTCGCGGATTTTGCCGTTGAACTCCAGCTTGTGGACGGGGTCGATGGCATCGTGTCGATGCTGGCAGCCCGTGGCGAGCCGGACGAGAAGGGCTATCCCCCGCCGATTGTGCCGGATTTCCTGCCGGATGATGATGCCGCATTCGCCGGCATCATCCAGCGCCTGCGCGAGAACGAGATCGTGCGCGGGAAGTTCCTGTCAGAGGATGGCAAGCTCGCCCTCGTCGTCATCGCGCTTGATCGCAAGCGCGCCCAGGAGTTGGGCCGGGCCACCGTCATCGAGGCCATCCGCGAAGCGGGCCGGCTGACGCTCACTGGCGCGTCAGCGGCCGATCAACCCGCCGGCAGTGAGACGAGCGCTGCGGCGGGCGAGGGTACGGGCCTCACATTGCAGCTGACCGGCGCGCCGGTGATGCAACTCGAGATCCGCAACGCTGTCGAGCGTGACCGCCTGATCTACAACGGCCTCGGCTTCCTTTTGGGTGGCGTCGTCGCCTACATGTTCTTCGGCCGCCTGTCCCTGACGGCGATCGCGGTCCTGGGTCCCTCGATTGCGATTTTATGGACGCTCGGTGTGATCGGCGGCCTCGATTTCCGCTTGAACCTGTTCATCAACGTGCTGACCCCGCTGATCCTGGTCTCAGGGTTTTCCGATTCCATGCATTTGGTCTTTTCGATCCGTCGCGCGATCATGGCCGGTGCGACGCGCATCGAGGCGGCGCGCGGCGCCATCCTCGATGTCGCGCCGGGCTGCCTGCTGACCGCGATGAATGCGGTCATCGCGCTGCTCTCGTTTTCATTCGCCGAGTCCGCCCTGATCCGTACATTCGGCATCGCTGCGGTCCTCGCCGTCGTGATTTCCTATCTCGCCGTCGCAACCGTCGTGCCAACCCTCGCCGTCTTTCTCATCCGCCCCGAGCCGCCCGGCAAACAGCCTCAAGACGCCGACCATACCGGCGCCGTCGGCATCCTCCACACCCTCACCGTTGCCATCGTGCGCCGGGTCGCGATCAACCCGCTCCCCTATTTCCTGGCCGGCCTGCTCGCCGTCGTGGTGACGGGCTCGATCTATGTGCAGTTGGAGCCGCAGTATCGCCTCGCTGATCAGGTGCCCGATAAGGAACAGGCACTGTCGGCGACCGATCGGATCGACGCCAAACTAACCGGCGCCAATCCGGTTCACATCATGATCGAGTGGGAAGGCGATCGGGAGATCTTCGACCCTGCCACCCTCAAGGTGATTGCCGCTGCCCACACCGTTCTTGAAAACCGCGCCGGGCTTGGCAATGTCTGGTCTCTCGAAAGCCTGCGCCGCTGGCTCGAAAAGAGCGGGGATGCCAGCCTGGAGACGATGAAGAAGTATGCCGACGTGCTCCCGCAGCACCTGCGCTATCGCTTCCTCGCCAAGGACGGCAAGGCTGTCCTCGTGACCGGCCGCCTGCCTGATATCGATGCCAGCGAGATCCTGCCGGTGGTCAATTTGATTGACGAGGCACTGGCACCGGTGCGCAAGGCACATCCGGGCTTCAAGGTTTCGGTCACCGGTCTGCCGGCGATTGCGGCGCGCAACTCGGCCCGCCTGATCGGCGAACTCAATTGGGGCCTGATCGGCGACATGTTCGTCATCTTCATCTTCCTAGGCATTGCGCTGCGATCGGTCCTGTCGGGCCTCGCGAGTATCCTGCCGTCGCTGTTCCCGATTTTTGCGACCGGCACGCTGCTGAGCTTCTTTGCAGATGGCCTGCAATTCGCCGCGATCATCGCGATAACGGTGGCGTTTGCGCTCGCAATCGATTCCACCATCCACTTCCTCAACCGCTTCAACCTGGAAGAAATGCGCCTCGCCCGAGCCGCAGGCCTGCCCGAGGGGGCGCGGGTCGACACCCTCACCGCACTGACCGCGACCGCCAGCCATATCGGCCCCGCCGTCGTCCTCACGACGATTGTGCTGGCGTTGGGGCTCGGCGTGACGATGCTCTCAGATCTGCCCTCGCTGCGCCTGTTCGGCCGCCTTGCGGCAGCCTGCCTGCTCGCCTCTGTTATCGGCCAGCTTGTCATTCTGCCGGCAACAATCGCGCTCTATCGGCGAACGTTCGGCTAGGCTAGACTAGGGACCTCATCAACCCTTGCCGCGCCGCTCGCCAAGCATGTTGATGACGTTGGCTGCGATGACGACGGCGGCGCCCGCAAGCACCCAGATCTCGACCGGTTCTGCATAAAGCACGAAGCCGACACCCATGATCAGTGGCAGGCGCAGGAAGTCCATCGGCGCAACGATGATGGCATCGGCATGCGTAAAGGCGCGCGCCAGGGCAAAGTGCGCAGAAAGCCCGAACAGCGCCACCGCGCCGATCCACTTGAAGGTCTCAAGCGTCGGCAGGTCGGGATTGGGCAGGATCGCAATGCCCGCCATCACCATCTGCATCCACGACATATGAAAGAGAAAGCCGAGGATCGGCTCGGTGACGACGAGGCGCTTGGTGGCGATCATCGAGCCCGCAAAGCCGAGGGCGGCAAGAAGGGCGAGCATCGTGCCCGCGCTGATCGGCACCGCACCGGGCCGCACGATGATCAGAACGCCGATGAAGCCCACCGCGGCGGCAAGGATGCGCGTTGCCGTCAGCCGTTCCCGCAGCACGATCGGCGCGAGGACGGCGACCCACAAGGGGGCCGTGAACTCGACGGCGAAAAGCTGCGCGAGGGGAATGAGCATCAGCGCGTAGAACCAGCTGAACTGCGCGATGAAGTGAATGGCGTTGCGTGTCGCATGCAGCGGCAGGCGTCGCGTCGCGATCTGGCGAAACCCCGTCGGGCTCGCTGCAATCATGATCGAAACGAGGATGAGCGCCACGATGCTGCGGTAGAACATCAGGTGCATCGTATCGACGCCCTGGCCCGCCGCGCGCCCCGAAATCGCGATCGCGATGAAGGACGCGAGCGCAACCGCCATCCAGCAAAGTGCCGCAACCACGTTCTGCGGCCGCGCCGGCAGGCGTCGCGGGCGGGTGCTGGTGGAGCGGTGGGTCGGCTGTTCGCCGGTCGTTACTGTCATAATCGCGATGTCTGGATGAAATCTCTGGATGAAATCCGGGGGATTGGTAGTTCTTGGGTGGTACAGGGCTGGCACGGTCGGCCACCATCTGCGGCGCACTTGGCCTCGTCAAGGCGGATCGGTTGCCGGTCGAATAGCATTCCACGATCGTCCGCGCCGCGTTAGAACTGCAACCAACCAAAATCATGCGGAGGCGCCCGGCCATGGCTGACATCATCGAAGACGTAACGCTCGACCTCTTCGCCTGGGACGATATTCCCGCCACCCAGTACGGCCTCCACACCGGCACCTTCGGCGGCAACAGCAAGCTCGGCCTCCTCACCGTCACGACCCGCGACGGCGTCGAAGGCCATGCCTTCCTCGGCTCCGCCAGCCGCGGCGCCCAGATGGATGGCGAAAGCCTGATCCATTACCTGAAGCCGATTTTGATGGGCCAGAACCCGCTCGATCGCGAACGCCTCTATAAGCTCATGTATCGCCGGACCCGCTCGACGACGCTGCGTGCGATCGGCGCTGCCGACATCGCGCTGTGGGACATTGCCGGCAAGACCGCAGGCCTGCCGATCGCGCGCCTGATCGGCCAGTTCCGCGACAAGATCCCGGCTTACGCCTCCTCCGCCGTCCTCGGCGCACCTGAAGCCTACGCCGAACAGGCCGTCGAATTCCGCGACGCCGGCTGGGCGGCCTATAAGATCCACCCGCCGACAAATCCTGATGAGGATATCGCGGTCTGCCGTGCCGTGCGCGAGGCCGTCGGCGAGACGTATCGCCTGATGCTCGATTCGACCTGGGCTTACGATTATCCCGCCGCCCTCAAGGTCGGCAAAGTCATCGAGGAACTCGGCTTCTATTGGTACGAAGATCCCCTCGATGAAGAGGACATGCTGAACTATCCAAAACTGAGGCAGCAGCTTTCGATCCCGCTGATGGCGACGGAGTATTCCCCCGGCGGGCTCTATTCCTACGCCCCCTGGCTCGTCACCCAGGCCACCGACTACCTGCGCGGCGACGTCGCCGTGAAGGGCGGCATCACCGGCATCCTGAAAGGCGCCCATCTCGCCGAGGCCTTCAAGATGAATTATGAAATCCACCATGGCGGCAACTCACTGAACAACGTTGCCAACCTCCATGTCGCGATGGCCATCCCGAATACCGAATTCTTCGAGGTGCTCCTGCCATCGGGCGCACAGAAGTATGGTCTCGCCCCCGATATCGAGATCGTGGATGGCCACGTCCACGCGATCGAGCGTCCCGGTCTCGGCGCCGATATCGACTTCGATCTGATCCGCGCCAAAACGGTGGGTCGCCTGTCGTGAGTGGTCCGTCTCAGCGATCAGGCGCTGATCCCGTCTCACCCGTAAGCGAGGACCGGGCCGCCGGTGCGCCCCTTGTTGGCGGCCGGCCGCTGGCGCAGTGGGTCCATGCCGCCCATGAAGACGGCCTCGAGACGCTGAAAGTGGCCGCCGCCGGGGACGGCCTCGATGATGGCGCCGTCGAGGCGATGCTCGACTATTGCGCCAAGCGGCGCTGCGAGGCAGCCGGTCTCACCTGTCCGGGATGCGTCCGGCGCAGCGAGGAGGAGGGCTTCACAACAATCGACACGTTTGTCGCCGCCCACGCCGAGATCACCTTCCGCAACAGCGCAACCCGCCTTGAAGGGCCGGGCGCGCGACATGCCGAGTTCGATGATCTCGATCATATGCAACGGGCCTGGGCTGGCGAACCCTATTGGTATTGGGCCCGCCGCGTGCTGCGCAAATGGCGCTACGGCATTCGCAAGGCCGCCGCGCTGCAACCCCGCACCGAGCCTCAACTCAATGAACCCGGCGACGACGTGGCGGCACCTGCCGTCCTGCTGATGTCGCCACAGATCGCCGAGAACATCGGCATGGTCGCGCGTGCAATGGGCAATTTCGGACTTGATGATCTGCGCGTCATCGATCCCCGCGATGGTTGGCCGAGTGAAAAGGCACGCGCGGTCGCCTCGGGGGCTGCCGCCCTGATCGATGAGGCAACCCTGACCCCGACGCTCGACGCCGCCGTTGGTGACCTGAACTGGGTTTGTGCGACGACGGCGCGCCAGCGCGACATGAGGAAGCCCGTCCTCACGCCTGAGCAAGCCGTCGCCGAAATGCGTCGGCGCACCGCTGGCGGTGAACGCTGTGGCATCTTGTTTGGGCGTGAGCGCAACGGCCTGACCTCGGAGGAGGTTGCCGACTGTGACGCGATTGTGATGATCCCCGTCCGCTCCGAATTCGCCTCCCTGAACCTCGCCCAGGCCGTCCTGCTGTTCGGCTATGAGTGGCTGAAGGCAGGCGAGGCAGCGAGCCTTGGCCGGGTCACGACCTACGAGAGCCCGATCTCGACCGGTGTTCATCTCGGCCGTGACATTCCCGCCACAAAGGCGGAGCTTCTCGGTTTTTTCGAGCATTTAGAGGGGGAACTCGATCGCCTAGGCTTCTTTTATCCGCGTGAACGAAGTCATGTAGTTGTGCGTAACCTGCGCAACATGTTTGCCCGAATGGACGCGACAGCGCAGGAGGTGCGTACCCTTCGTGGTATTGTCGCCACGCTTGCCGAGGGCAAGGGGAAGGGGCGGAAAGTGTCAGGCGGAACGCCATGATTATGCCGTGTTTGGGGACGAACCACCTTCTACGAGAGGATGTGTGGGACGGGCAACACGGCAACCTGGGCGTCGCGGTGTTGGAGAACGGTTGCTTGTACCGTTACGAGGGGCTTTTGCGACATGCGCATGACTGAAAGAGTGGGGCTGTGGGGCGTGCTGGCAGCGTTCGTGCTGGCGTCGACGACGGCGACGGGTGCGTCGGCTCAGCAAATCAGCGAGAAATCCGTTCGCACGCTGATGGACTACGCCCTTGCCTACACCCCGGACCGGTTCACCGGCGCGGACGGCACGACCGTCCACATCAACCGCAAGGATCCGGAGGCCATCAAGAAGTTGATGGTGCCGCTGAAAAAGGCGGAGGAAGCCGTCCTGGCCGGCCGCCTGGCCGCTCACGCCCGCGTCTGCGGCCTGTTCGACGAGGAGAAGAACACCTTCATCTCGTTCGTCATGCGCGAGGAGCAGTCGAAGAAGTGGACGCCGCAGCAGATCATCTATCTGCGCTCGCTGTTCTACACGACCGAAATGCTCATGGTCGGCAAGGTCCAGGTCATCCAGCGCGACGATGGCGGCAAGAAAGTCGTCATCAAGGAAGGCAAGCCGGCGATCAAGTCGTGCACGGACCAACAGCGCACCAAGGTTAAGGACCTCGTCGCCGAATACATCAAGGCCGGCCCCGATCTGAAGCAGGCCGAGGCGGCGGGCTCTGCGCCGGCGACGGGTTCGGTGAAGAAGAACTAGCCGGACCGACGGGCCAGCGCGTCCGCTCGGCATGGTCAGACGGGTCGAACGAGTTGACCCGCGCCGCCGGGCAGCGTATTAGATCGCTTTCGCGAGCCCTCCGGGGCTCGTTTTTCTTGCGCACCCGTGGCACGTGACGGCGGCTCCTCGTCGCTCCAGTGCCTGTCAGCAGCCTCCACGAGGCCGCAGAGGAGGGGGCGCTCCACACATGATCACGTGCCCTCAGGCGTCCTCCGGGCGTCTCGTGCGGCCATCAGGAGTGCCAGACTATGACCAAGCGCATCCGCGCCAAGCATAAAATCGACCGTCGCCTCGGCGAAAACATCTGGGGCCGGCCGAAAAGCCCGCTCAACCGCCGCGAGAGCCGTCCGGGCCAGCACGGTGAGCGCCGCGCCGGCAAGCTGTCCGATTTCGGCCAGCAGCTGCGCGCCAAGCAGAAGCTCAAGGGCTACTACGGCAATATTTCAGAGCGCCACTTCCGCCGGATCTACGCGGAAGCCAACCGCCTCAAGGGCTCGACCTCTGAGAACCTGATTGCGCTGCTCGAGCGCCGTCTCGACGCCGTCGTCTACCGCGCGAAGTTCGTGCCGACCGTGTTCGCCGCCCGCCAGTTCATCAGCCACGGCCACGTCAAGGTCAACGGCCGCAAGGTCAACATCTCCTCCTACCGCGTCCGTCCCGGCGATGAGATCGAGGTGCGCGACAAGGCCCGCCAGATTCCGATGGTGATGGAAGCCATCCAGTCGGGCGAACGCGACGTGCCCGATTACCTCGACGTCGACCACACCAAGTTCACCGCCAAGTACGTCCGCATCCCGGCCGCCGCCGACGTGCCCTACCCGGTGATCATGGAACCGAACCTGGTGGTCGAGTTCTACTCGCGCTAACGGCGCGAAAAACCCACCGAAACACGAAAGGCGCTGCCCCCGGGGCGGCGCCTTTTTTCGTGCCCTCAGAGGGGCGGGCGGGTGTGTGTCGTGATTGTCACACAGATTATCGACGTTCCGCATACGGTGTTCATTCGTTGCGTTGAATTGTGACTCGGGCCTTTGTTTCAAAAGCGTGATTTCCACGTTTTGCACTCATTTTTCTAATGATAGAGGTTCGGACAATGGCCACGACCACGGTTTCAAGCGGCAACGCATCAATCGACACGATCACGACAACCACCGACGATGCCACCGGCAAGATCACCGAGCGCACAGTGAACATGGCCAACGGCGTGGTTGTGGTGGCGGACTTCGGTGCCGGCGGCGTCGCAGACGGCGTGATCGATTCGCGAACCTTGATCGACACCCAGGATGCGACCGGGTGGACATCGAAGACGACGTTGTATGAAAACGGCGTTATCGCATCACACGTCGTCATCTATGACAACGGCGTTATCGAGACGACGAGCTACGAAGATGGCCGCCGTGTGTCGGCCACGCTGATCGACACCCAGGACACACAGTCCTATCAGGCTATTCAGCGCACCTACGACATCGAGACCGGCAAGTTGATCCTGACCGAGACGCTCACGGACACCGACATCACGCTCATCCAGAGCGGCGCTCTCGGCAACGTGTTGCAGAGCACGGCGATTGACGAAGTCTTCCATGGCGGCCGGGGCGTCGACATCTTCAAGTTCGCAGCCCCAAGCGGCCATGACAAGATCGCGCATTTCGCCCAGGGTCAGGACCGCCTTGATCTGACGGCTTATGGCATCTCGACCGTGGCGGACCTCGACGGCAAAGTGACCGTCAATGGACGCGCCACCACCATCCAGCTCACCGAGCTGAACTCGATCACCCTGATCGACATAGGACCGCTGACCGACGCTGACCTCATCTCGGACGGTCCGCCGCCAGCCCCGGCCGTCGTCGCCAATGCCGACATCGCGACCGTCGATGAGAACGCCACCGTAACCGTAGACGTCGTCGCCAACGACACCATCAATACCGCGAGCGCCCTCCAGATCGACTCCGCCTTGGCCCCTGCCGGCGTCAGCGTCACGGTCGACGATCACGACCTGATCGTCGATACGGGTGCGGCGTTTGACGGCCTCGCCGATGGCGAAACGACGACCTTTGACGTCGACTATACCGTCAGCGACGGCGCGGGGGCCTCGGATGCCGGCGATGGAAGACGGCCCGTACATCGTCTGTCAGGACTTGGCGCTCACGTCACGCGCATGCCCGGTGCGTCCAGATGGACTAGTCCCATCAGCGTCTGGCGGGACTTGGCGCTTTCCAGATAATTCGCACGATCGAAGCACGCTATCGCCGCAAAGCGCTCACTGAACACATTGTCTTGTGGATGAGCCCACCATTCAAAACAGAATGACTGCGGTTTATTGCGAATACACCCTAACCTGCATTTAGATTCGGGTTATCGCCAATATCCGGCAAAAGCCGGACGCGTCGAGAATGGCGATCGAATAAGAAGACCGGCTCATTCAAGCCGCCCGAATCAGCGTGGCATAATCGGCACGTTTGAAATTCACTCGCGTAAGTCGGCATTTTTCGAGTTGCTTTAATCAGTTGTCAGAGTCTTATCCTACTAAATAGGGGATATGCGATTCATGCATGTTTCGTGTTTCATTCCCACATCTATGGGGGCTAGAGATGGCAACAACGACGGTAGCGAGCGGAAATCCAACAATTGATACGATCACGACCATCATCGATGATCTAACCGGCATGCTCCTCCAGCGGAGTGTGCATTTCGCGAATGGCGTTGTCGCTGTCGCGCAGTTCGATGAAAATGGCATGCTCGTTTCCCGCACCCTGACCGACCCGGGGAATTCGGCGAAATGGGCGAGCAAGACCTTTCTTTATGAAAACGGCGAACCCGTTTCTGAAAGCGTCACGTTCGACAACGGTGTCGTCAAGCAGACGCGGTATGAGGCTGGCCAACGCGTCTCAACGACCTTTGTGGACCACGACAACACGCAGTCCTATCAGTGGATCGAACGAACCTTTGATCCGGAGACCGGCAAGCTGGCGCTCACCCGGACGCTGAACGACAGTGGCATCATGCTTGTCCAGGCCGGCCATCAAGGTCACGTGCTCGAAAGTACAGAGCGCGATGAATCGCTCCACGGCGGCCGCGGCGAGGACGTCTTCGTATTCGCCCCGGGTAGCGGCCACGACAAGATTGCTCACTTCACGCAGGGCCAGGACCGCCTCGACCTGACGGGTTACGGGATCTTCTCCGCCGCCGACCTCGAGGGCAAGGTGACGGTCCACGGCCGCGTCACGACGATCCAGCTGACACCCGACGATTCGATCAAGCTGATCGGCTACCATATCGGTCCGCTGACGGATGCCGATCTGGTGTCAGACGGGGTGGGGCCGGAGACTGAAATTATTGCGGCCCCCGATGTGGCCGAGGTCACTGAGAACGGTGTCGTGCCGGTCGACGTCCTCGACAACGACACGATCATCAACGGTGCCGGCGGACAGGGCGAGCTCCAGATCGTATCCGCTCTGGCGCCCGCCGGCGTCACCGCCACACCCGACGACGGGCTTCTGGTCGTGGACACGGGCACTGCGTTCGATAGCCTCGCCGAGGGTGAACGAACCACGTTTGATGTGACCTACACGGTCAGTGATGGCGCCGGCCATTTCGATGACGCCATCCTCACTGTGTCCGTCACCGGGGTGAATGACGCCCCCGAGTTCACAGCCGACAGTTTTTCCTTCGGGCCGGTCTCTGAGAATCTGTTGCCGGGCGCAGTCGTCGGGCAGGTCAGTGCCAGTGATGTTGATTCGGCAGACAGCCAGTATTACGAGTTCGCGAATGGCACCCAGATGGCTGGTGCATTCGGTCTGGATCGCGGCACCGGCGTGATCACGACCAATGCCGTCCTCGACTACGAGACGGCCCAGAGCCACGCGCTGGAGGTTGTCGTGCGCGACCGTGACAACGGCGGCCTGACCGACACGGCGACAGTGAACGTGACGGTGGGAGATCTCCCCGATACGGCGGACCCGCTCTATGCCGGCCAACTCACGAGCCCCGGAACCGTGACCGGCTCACTTGGCGCAGACGGCGAGGTCGACAGCACCGATCCAGCCTACAGTGACTATTGGCAATTGGCGCTAAGTGCGGGGCAGACGGTCAGCGTCCAGGTCAACCGGTTGGAAAATGACTTTGATCCCTCGCTCTGGGTCATCGCCGGCGTTGTCACCGACCCGGTTGCTCAATTCGGAAGCGCTTTCGAGACCAGCGACCCCGGCGTCGTTGGGTTTGCCGACGACGAAATCCCACATGTAGGCCCCTTCGGCGATCCCTTCCTGGAATTCACGGCGGCGACGGCCGGTGACTATACGATTGTCGTCACGAATTATCTGAGCGGCCCCGATACGGGCGGCGATGGGGTGTTCGACTACAGTCTCATCATCGCCTAGCCGCGGCGCGGTTGCGACAGCGCCCCGCCCCGAACGGCAACGCAACGCAACGCGTGAATGACGACAAGGGATGCCTGGGCGATCGCTCCGGCATCCCTATTCGTTTGGGGTCGCTTTTGACGTCTTCCGCGCCCGCTTCACGCCCGCCACCGAGTTCGCCCACCCGTACGCGAACATCGTCATGAGGACGGAGGCGGCGAAGAAATAGACGCCGGGCTGGACGTCGGCTTCGGTGTAGCCGGATGAGTTGACGTAGAAGATCAACAGCGCCAGCACCATCACGTCGGTCATCGAATAGCGCCCGAGCCATTCCATCGCCCGGAACGAGCGCTGGCGGAATTCATGCGGCAGGTCCGGTGAGGTGACAAGTGTGAGCAGGTAGAACAGCTTCAGGAACGGGAACAGCACCGAGAACGCGAACACGACGGCGCACAGAAAGTATTCCTGGTTCTGGTAGAGCGCGTAGATGATCGTCGCGATCGAATGCTCATTGGTCCACACGTAGACGGTCGTGAACTTGATGACGGGCAACGTCACGCCGAGCGCGAAGAAGACGGTGGCGAGAATGATGAGCAGGCTGAGGATGACGTTGCGAGCGGCGAATAGGCCCGTGGCGTCTGGCCGTCGGACGACGTCTCATCTTGAACACCGAGTGCGGCGGCGGCCGGTTGCGTCGTCTCCCGCACGGTGTCGCCCCGGAGCCATGAATAGGAGAGGATCATCAGGACGACGGCGGCAGTGAAGAAATAAACCCCAGTCAGGCTGGCGGCATCATAGACGCCCTGGCTCTTGATGAAGAAGATCATCAGCGCCATCACCAGGACGTCGTGCATCGACCACTTGCCAAGCCACTCGAGCGCCCGCAGGCGAAAGCCGAGTTTCTCGATCTCGGCCGCCGGCAGCGTCGAGACGACGACGAGATAGAAGAGTTTCAGGACGGGAAAGACGATCGAGAACAACAGCACGGTGAAGCCGAGAAAGAGCTGGTTCTCCTTGATCAGAACCCACACCGTCGTGATCAGCGAGTGTTCCGACGACCAGAACACGAACCGGGTGAGCTTGATCATCGGCTGGCTGACACCGAGCGCGAGGCACACGCTAGCCGCCACGATCGCCATGCTCAACAGAAAGCGTCGCCCGCCGATCCCGCGCGGCGCCACCTGATTGTCCCGCTCCAACTCACCATGCCCTCAAGATAGTGCGCCGCCCGGGCCACGTTATGACCGGACGGCGACAAAACTATCATGATCGGTTAAGAAGCCCGATGAGGGTCGCTGCAACGCAGGGCAGGCGTCGATCAAGCCAGCGCGGACTTCTGACGTGCGACGCCCTTCTGGTCGAGCAGGTCCTGCAACTCGCCCTGCTCATACATCTCACGCACGATATCGCAGCCGCCAACGAACTCGCCCTTGACGTAGAGCTGGGGGATCGTCGGCCAGCTCGAGAATTCCTTGACGCCTTCGCGCACGCTCATGTCTTCGAGCACATTGATGTCTTTCGCCTCGACACCGACGAGCTGCATGATCTGGGCAACCTGAGCCGAGAACCCGCACTGGGGAAACTGCATCGTGCCCTTCATGAAGAGGACGACGTCGTTGTTGGCGACGAGTTGACGGAGATGATCCTGGACGGCCTGGTGGTCATTCATTGGCACTGCAACCTTTCGTTGGCATCGCGGAGGGCCGGAGCGCGCGTCACCGGCTGATCATGGAACTGAACTTGTGGGCGATGAGACAAACTGTCAACGCCCGCCATCGGATTTAGCAAATCGGAGACGGCGCAAACTAGGCGTCCGGCGCAGCGGTCGTCAGCGCGAGGGCGTGCAGCACGTCCCCCATCCGTCCGCCGAGCGCCTGATAGACCATCTGGTGCTGTTGGACGCGGCTCTTGCCGGCGAACTGGGCCGAGACGACGTGAGCGGCATAATGGTCCCCGTCGCCGGCGAGATCGCGGATCTCGATGGCGGCATCGGGCAGGGCTTCCTTGATCAGACGCTCAATTTCGCCTGCTTCCATGGGCATGGGACGGTTCCTTGAAGACAACGGGAGTTTGTGAACAACGCATCTCGCACGATAATGGTGACATGCCGCTTCAGAATCAACCAACCGAACGGACAAAGGCGTCGAGCTGATGGGCCCCGGATATCGAATCAATCGCGCCGGTGTCATGATCGCGCTGGCTGCAGCGCTCGCTGTCGCGGTGTTTGGCCTGACCGGAGCCGGTAGTGCCCTCAGAAGCGCGCTTTCCCCGAGCGGATGGGGGGCTGACTTTGAGCGCGTCGACATCCCGAGCCCGGTCGATGGCGCGGCTCAGCCGGCCTACCTTTATAAGAGCCCCGCACCAGAACCGCGTCCACTGGTCGTCAGCCTGCATGAATGGTCCCATACCTTCGCCTATCCCGATCCCCTGGCAGCCCTGGTGAAGGCCGAAGGCTGGCACTACATCCGGCCCGATTTCCGGGGCCCGAACAAGACGCCGAAGGCCTGCCTCAGCGATCTTGCGCTGTCTGACATAGAGGCGGCCATTGACTTCGCCCGCGCCCGCGTCCCGGTCGATCCCGCGAACATTTTCATCGTTGGCGTGTCGGGCGGCGGCTATGCAGCACTCGGCGCCTATCTGCGCCTGAATACCCCGATCAAGGCAGTGCTGGCCTGGGCCGCGATCAGCGATCTGGCGGACTGGTATTTCCAGTCCCGCAACAAAGGCACGAAGTACGCAGACGACATCATCAAATGCACCTCGAATACCCAGAGCTTCTGCCGCGCGTGCGCCGAAGCGCGTTCTCCCCTCCACATGGCGAAACGTCCCCTTCCGGCGACGACGCTGGAAATTTACGCCGGCATCCATGACGGCCATTCCGGCAGTGTTCCGATCGTCCACTCGATCGCGTTCTTCAACAAGGTGGCCGAACTTCGAGGCGATACCTCAGCGATTGTCGCCGCGCCGGACATTGTCCGCCTCCTGACGCGAACCGTGGACCCCGCCCGCTTCGATCACCGCATCGCCGGTCGCGCCGTCTATCTGAATCGCCGGGCGGGGCCGGTCTCCGTCACGATCTTCGAGGGCGGACACGAGATCCTCCATCACCACACGATCGCCCGCCTGCGCCAGCACATCGCGCGCTGAGGACATTGGGACAGATCGTTTTTTGGCGGGTGAGGCGCGGGCCGTTCATGCGCGCCACCAAGAGAGAGCACCACGTCCGGACCGGCTCCGCAAGGTGATGCTCTAGGAGGTGGCGAGGCCGCGCGGGCGCCCCGATAACAGTGCGCGCTGCAGGAGCGTCTTTCCCGGGACCTCGACGGTCCGATAAATGAGGACGGCAGCGCCAATCAGACCGGCCACGATTGCGCCCACCAAGATCAACTGGACAAACACGGGCAACGCTGGATCGATCTGCGAAATCAGCGTGACGCCGATCTTCTGGTGAAGCAGATACAGCGGATAGCTCGACAGCCCGATCAACTGCAGGGTCCGGGCTCCCGGGATATCGAACGTCTGGGGACGCAGCACAAAGGTCGCGAACAGCCCTAGGTTGAGGCAGGCAAAGGCGAGCGCAATCCATGCCTTGTCAAATGATTTCGCCGACAGCGGCATGTAGGCAGCGAGGAACAGCGCCACCAGCACGAGGCTGACATAGGTGAAGCGATCACCGCGTTGATCGTAGATCCGATAGAACAGAATGCCCGCGACGAACCAGGCGAGATGGCGGCTGATGAAGAGGAAGTCGATAACCTTTGCAAGCGACGGCGCACCGATCAGGTGGCTCGTGAGATAGAGCGCGATTGCAATCGCGGCAAAGACGACGACATAGACCTCGAAACGCTCCTTGAAGAGGAAATAGAAGACACACGCCCAGGCATAGAACCGGACTTCGACAAACAGCGTCCAGTAGGCATTGTCGATGTACTGGACATCGCCATCGACCCATGTCCAAAGCGCTGGCGCGGTGAAGGTCCAGGAGGGCAGGAAGTCGACCAGTTTGGCGTCGAACGCCGCCGTGGGCACCATGTAGTTGATGATCACGAAGGTGGTGACCGAGCACACCAGCATCGCAGGCACGAGCCGCGCAATCCGCTTGGCGGTAAAATCCACCGGGCTGGCGCATCGCCTGAGCGTCAGTGATATGACGAAGCCCGAAACGATAAAGAATAATTCGACGCCGAAATGCCCGCCTTGGAACACGCCCCAGTCCGCGAAAGTATCGCCGTAAGGTAGAGGTTGACGTCGCTCTTAGGCAGCGTCCAGCGATTGAAGAAATGGTAGCCCAGAACGGACAGAACGGCGATCGCGCGAAGCGTATCGAGATGACCAATCCTGTTCGACATCAGCAGAACCTTACGCAGACAACACACCGCCCATTTTGATGCTCGAAGCATCCACAACCTTGGTATGGCTTCAGGCATATATTTCGGCCTGTCAAACGAGACGACAATCTCGTGACATTTTTCGCGGCGTGGCGTGGCGGAAACGGCGCGTCGGCCTTGGGCCCGTTTGCCGTGAGAGCCTTGACCGTCAAACGCCCATATAGGTCGGGAACCAGCTTTCGTGGGCCGCCCTCAGCGTTTCGAGAGGAAGGCGCTCATCATCACCAATGACAATGGCATCCCCCCCGACGTCGCCGAGGCGGCGGGCGAGAATGCCCGCATCCCGCGCGGCTTCGTAAACGGCCCCCGCCTGGGCCGGCGCAACGCTCAAGACATAGCGCGCCTGGTCCTCACCGAACCAGAACGCGTAGTCCGCCATGTCATCGCCGCCGCCGTTGGAAATGAGCGTAACGCCGATATTGCCAGCCAGCGCCATCTCCGCGACCGCGACCAGAAGCCCGCCGTCCGAGACGTCGTGGACGGCGGTGACCTGTCCCTGCCGGATCAGGCCGCGGACGAGATCGCCGGTGCGCCGTTCTTCGAGCAGGTCGACCGGCGGCGGCGCGCCCTCCAGCGTGCCCGCGATGATCTGCTGATAGAGTGACTGGCCAAGATGGCCGACGCCATCGCCCAGCAGGATGACGACATCGCCGGTGGCCTTGAAGGCGAGGTCGGCGCGTTTTTCAAGGTCCTCGATGAGACCGACGCCGCCGATCGCGGGCGTTGGCGGAATGCCGACGCCGTTGGTCTCGTTGTAGAGCGAGACGTTCCCCGCAACGACAGGATAATCGAGCGCAAGGCAGGCTTCCTTCATGCCCTCGATCGACTGCACGAATTGGCCCATGATCTCGGGCCGCTCGGGATTGGCGTAGTTGAGGTTGTCGGTGATCGCGAGCGGCGTGGCGCCGACGGCGGTGAGGTTGCGCCAGCTCTCCGCCACCGCTTGCTTGGTTCCCATCGCGGGATCGGCCAGGACGTAGCGCGGCGTCACATCACACGTCGCCGCAATCGCCTTGTTGGTTGCGTGAACGCGAACGACTGCGGCATCGCCGCCGGGCCGCTGCAGCGTGTCGCCCATCACCATATGGTCGTACTGCTCCCACACCCACCGACGCGAACACCCTTGCGGGTGACCCATCACCGCCTCGAGGGCACCGGTCAGGCTCGCCGGCGCCGCCACCTCGCTTGCCGGTATGACGCGCTGAAGTGCAGGCGCCGTCCACGGGCGCTCGTAGAGCGGGGCGGAATTGGCAAGCGTTGCAACCGGAATATCGGCCTCGATCCGCCCCTTGTGGCGAACGACCATGCGGCCGCTGTCGTTGGTCTCGCCGATCACGGCGAAGTCGAGCCCCCATTTGGCGAAGATCGCCTCCGCCGTCGGCTCGGAGCCCGGCTTGAGGACCATCAACATGCGCTCCTGGCTTTCCGAGAGCAGCATCTCGTAGGCGGTCATGTTTTCTTCGCGCTGGGGCACCTTGTCGAGATCGAGCGTGATGCCGACCCCGCCCTTGTCCGCCATCTCCGATGTCGACGAGGTCAGCCCCGCAGCACCCATGTCCTGGATGGCGATGATCGTGTCTTCGGCCATCAACTCGAGGCAGGCCTCGATCAGAAGCTTTTCGGTGAACGGATCGCCGACTTGTACGGTGGGCCGCTTCTCATCCGAATCATCGTCGAATTCCGCCGACGCCATCGTCGCCCCGTGAATGCCATCGCGCCCCGTCTTGGAGCCGACATAGACAACCGGCAGGCCGACGCCCTTGGCGGCGGAATAGAAAACCTTGTCGGTCTTCGCGAGGCCGATGCACATCGCATTGACCAGGATGTTGTTGTTGTAGGCCGCATCGAAATTGACTTCGCCGCCGACCGTCGGCACGCCGACGCAGTTGCCATAGCCGCCGATCCCGCCAACGACACCCGCCACGAGATGGCGCGTCTTGGGATGATCGGGCGCACCGAAACGCAGCGCATTGAGGTTGGCAACGGGACGCGCGCCCATGGTGAAGACATCGCGCATGATGCCGCCGACACCCGTCGCAGCCCCCTGATAGGGCTCGATATAGGAGGGGTGGTTGTGGCTCTCCATCTTGAAGACGGCACAGTCGCCATCGCCAAGATCGACAATGCCGGCATTTTCGCCCGGCCCCTGGATCACCTGCGGCCCCGTGGTCGGCAGTTGCTTCAGCCAGAACCGGGACGACTTATACGAGCAGTGCTCCGACCACATCACGGAGAAGATCCCGAGTTCGGTCAGGCTCGGCTCACGGCCCATGATGTCGAGGAGGCGCTGATATTCATCCGCCTTGAGGCCGTGCTCGGCAACGAGTTCAGGTGTGATGGCCACTGCAGTTTCTTTCCTCGTCTCGCTCAAGCTGAAACGCCGGCGAGGCTTTCCGCGATGCTCTCGAAGACGGCGCGCCCGTCATCGCCGCCAAGGGCGGCTTCGAACAGGCGTTCCGGATGCGGCATCATGCCAACGATACGCCGCGTCTCATCCGCAATGCCCGCGATATTGCGCTGCGAGCCATTGAGGTTGGACGCCGGTGTCACCGACCCGTCTGCCGCGCAATAGCGCACCACCACCCGCCCCTCGCCCTCGAGCCGGTCGAGCGTTGCCGCGTCAGCGAAATAATTGCCATCATGGTGGGCGACGGGAATGCGGATCACTTGGCCGCGCTGATAGCCGCCGGTAAACGGCGTGTCGGTCTGCTCGATCCTGAGGTGGACGTCGCGGCAGATGTAGTTGAGCGAGGCGTTGCGCATCAGGACGCCGGGCAGCAGCCCGCTCTCGCACAGGATCTGGAAGCCGTTGCAGATGCCAAGCACCGGGACGCCGGCCTTGGCCCGTTCGATGACATGCGCCATGACGGGAGATTTGGCCGCCATCGCGCCGGGGCGCAGATAATCGCCGTATGAGAAGCCGCCCGGCAGCACGATCAGATCGGTGGCGCTGAACGTCGTCTCGCCGTGCCAGACCATGTCGACCTTGGCGCCCGCAGCCTTCTCGAGCGCAACCTTGATGTCACGGTCGCAGTTGGAGCCGGGAAAGACGATGACGGTACTTTTCATGGCCCCTCACACGAGTTCGATCCGATAGTTTTCAATGACCGTATTGGCCAGCAGCGCCTCGCACATGCGCTCGACATCCTGGCGCGCCTTGTCGCGATCCGCTTCGCCAAGCTCGATCTCGATGATCTTGCCCTGCCGGACCGCGCCAACACCCTCAAAGCCGAGGCCGCCGAGCGCCCCCTCGATCGCCTTGCCCTGAGGGTCGAGCACGCCCGCCTTCAGCATGATTTCGATCCGTGCCTTCATCGTGTGGGCCTCATCGCCTTGTCCCTCATCGCTCTGTCATGGAACCGCGGAACCACCCTGGAACCGTGGAACCACCACCGTGGAACCGTGCCCGCGCGGTCGCCCGCGCGCGATTTCGAGCGAGGGATAAAGGAATTTCAGCCGCACGTCACCGCTGAAAGGCGCGGCAATGCGCCTTCCTCCACCATCGCGATCGTCGCACCGGATCTGGAGGCGACGGCCGCGTGAGGCCGTCGTCCCGTTTCAGTTGGCCGACTGCTCTTCGTTACGCTCGGGATTGGAGGCAACCAGCACCGGCGTCATGCCTTGCGGTGGACGCGTTTCATTGAGCACGCCCAGGCGCCGCGCCACCTCCTGATAGGCCTCGAGAACGTTGCCCATGTCGCGGCGGAAGCGGTCCTTGTCGAGTTTGTCGGACGTCTCGACATCCCACAGCCGGCACGAATCGGGGCTGATCTCGTCGGCCAGCACGATGCGCAGCATATCGCCTTCCCAAAGGCGGCCGAACTCGACCTTGAAATCGACGAGGCGGATGCCGACGCCAAGGAACAGGCCGACCATGAAGTCGTTGACGCGCAGGGCAAGCGACATCATTTCGTCGATTTCCTGCGGCGTTGCCCAGCCAAAGGCGGTGATGTGCTCCTCAGAGACCAGCGGATCGCCCAGTTCATCGTTCTTGTAGTAGAATTCAATGATCGAGCGCGGCAGCGGCGTGCCCTCATCGAGGCCGATCCGCTTCGACAGCGAGCCGGCTGCGACGTTGCGCACCACCACTTCCAGCGGAATGATCTCCACTTCGCGGATCAACTGTTCGCGCATATTGAGACGGCGGATGAAATGCGTCGGGACACCGATCTCGCCGAGCTTCTCGAAGATGAACTCGGAGATGCGGTTGTTGATCGCTCCCTTGCCATCGATCTGGGCGTGCTTTTGATTGTTGAACGCCGTCGCGTCATCCTTGAAATGCTGGATGAGCGTGCCGGGCTCAGGACCTTCGTAAAGGACCTTGGCTTTTCCTTCATAGATGCGGCGACGCCTGTTCATATCGATGTCCTTTGAACGGCCAGGAACGCCGCAAAATGGCGGCCCCCAGGCGCTACGGCAGGAGAGAAAGCGCCCGTTATGGTTCCGGCCGCCGCCTCAAACTTGGTCCCGTCCTTGATTTGCCGCAAGGCTCCAGTCACAAGTGATGTAAACTTAACCATTGCTGCGGCGACGGGACACTAGCCGAACCCATGGAGAGACACAATCTTGTAACTTCGAGGCGCGACAGGCAAACAGGCCTCACCCGCGAAAACGGCCGGATCTATGGCGTAAAATGCGAATTAAGCATATGAATATATGCGGAAATTGGGAGTTCTGAGGCGATCATGGAAATCTTCCGTGATCAACATTAATGACGTTAATGAGCACAAGGAGATGCAACTATCATGACGACCTTCGATGATCGTGAAAAGGGCTTTGAGAAGAAGTTCGCCCACGATGCCGACCTGAAGTTCAAGGCAGAATCCCGCCGCAACAAAATGCTCGCTGAATGGGCCGGTGCGAAGATGGGGATGAGCGGTGATGAAATCGCCGACTACGTCAAGCAGGTCCGCCGCGCCGACCTTGAAGAGGCCGGTGACGATGACGTCTTCCGCAAGGTGCGCGGCGACTTGGACGCCAAGGGCGTGACGGTCTCGGACGATGAACTGCGCAACCAGATGCACGAGTTCCTCGCCAAGGCGGTCAGCGACGTTGAAGCGAGCAGCTAAGCGTCAAAATCCTCACAAAAGTAAGGCCCGGCTTCTTGAGCTGGGCCTTACCTGAGAGTGCTGACGGGCAAAGATCACTTGTCGTCTTTGGCCTTGTCCGCATCGTCGTCCTTCTTCAGGCTGATCCGATACGACGCCGACCCTGAGATGCGGACACCCTCTGATCTGCGCGAGCTGCTCGTGTTGCGCAACTGGGCGTTGACGTTGGCGCGCTCGATGGAGCAGGTATCCGCGATCGTCTGCTTGAGGACGACACATTCGTTGGCGAGCAGGATGTAGAGTTGCTTGCGGCCCTTGTCGGCAAGCGATGTCTGGTCCTCCATGCTGGTCGTGTCGCCCTCGAGAAAGAACTGATAGCTGACCGAGATCGTGACGCCGCCACTCGACTTCGGCGGCCCCCCACTCACACTTCCACCAAGCGGAAACGGCTTCAGGCCCGGTGTCTGCGCCGAAGCCGGCAGGGACAGGGCGAGACTGGCGAGGACGGCAACGGCGACGATCAGGGATTTCGGTGACATTCAGGAGCCTCTCAAGGTTCACGACTAACGCTGCAGCTGATCATAGCGGCTACATCGTCAACAATCCGGCGACTGAACGGAAAATATGAGGAAGAGCCGGAAGTCAAGGTTACCGCCGGCTTGCCGACCCGTCGTTGCCGGCCGTCCGCGACGTCTCCTTGCGGATCTGCTTGAGGAACCAGCCAAGACGCATCAGCCCCTCCGGCCAGGGGCCGTGGCCCGAGGTGTGATCCATGGGGCCGGTGTGGCCGGCCGCCACGAAATGCCCGCCCATGTCTTCGACCAGGCGCCGCGCGGCCGCGACCGTAAAGCCCGGATTGTTTTCCGGCACGATCCCGACCGAGGGAAACGCCAGCGGCATTGCGCCCGGAGCAATGTGCTTGAGGGCGCCTCTGCCAACGATCGGGGCGACGACAAAGGCGCCGATGATCGGCCGAGCGCCGAGCGCTTCGCCGCCGCCAAGCAGCACCTCGACCCCGGTCCCGTGGGTGACGATGATGACTGGCCTGGGGTTGTCGGCCGTTTGCGCCAACAGCGCGTCGACCGGTGCGCGGCTCTCGGTATCAAGCCAGGCAGCAGTCGCAATATTGCGTTCCCAACGGCTGATCCAATGTCCGGCATCGGCCTGCTAAGTCTTCCCGGCCAGCCAGCCGGGTATCAAAATAAGATCGACATCTGCAACACGCATGCGCCATTGATACAGGGCCGCAGCGCTCGTGTAGAGCCCCAGCGCGGAATTTTTTTCGACGAACCCGATCGTCCCGTTCTCTGCCTGGATGGCCACCGTGACCGCGCCATCGGTTGGGCCGCCGGGACCAGCGTTGGGGCGTCCAGTGACGGGAACGACAGATGAAGCTTCATGTAACGATGACGTCGCCCTACGCGCGGATCGTCAGAACCGCCATCCTGGAACACGGCCTTCAGGGCAGGATCGAAATCGTTACCGCGCGGACCCGTGAGGCTCACTCGCCCTACTACCGCATGACGCCGTCGGGCCGCGTGCCCTATCTGGAGCGCGACGACGGCCCGGGCCTCGAAGAGACCGACATCATCTGCGCCTATCTCGACCACCTGTCCGACCGCCCCCCACTCGTGCGCCAGCCTTACGATGCCGATTGGCAGGCCGGCCGCCTCCACGCCTTGGCGCGCTCCTTGTTGGATGGCCTGGCCGTGTGGGTGCGCGAACTGCGGCGGCCCGAAGATGAACGCTCGCCAACGATCCTCGCCCATGAAGCCGACCGGACCCGCCGCCTTCTCGATCACTGGGAGGCCGAAGTCACCGCGCCGATCATGCGCGATGGCCTCAGCATTACGCACCTGACGCTGTTCGTTGCCCTTGAGACCGTAAGCGCTTTGCTTGGCCCCCAGGCGATCGCATCACGCCCGAACCTGGCCGACTGGCATGCCGAACTCGGCCAGCGACCTGCCCTCATCGCCACCCGACCGCCCGAAAGGAGCTGAGCTCATGACTGCTGCCCAACCTGAGAAGAAGGCGATCCTCGATTGGCTCGCCCAGTCGAAAGCCGACATGCTCGCGCTGCTCGAAGAACTCGTGAACATCGATAGCTGGAGTTATGACAAGGCCGGTGTCGACCGGGTCGGCGAGGCGATCGCCCGCTTCCTGGAGGGGCACGGTATCGACGTCACGCGAATTCCCATCGAGACGCATGGCAACTCGTTCCGCGCCGCCGTCGGCGCCGCCGCCGGCAACCGCCCCATCATGCTGCTCGGCCACCGCGACACCGTCTTCCCGACCGGCGAAGTCGGCAAGCGCCCCTTCAAGATCGACGGCGATCGTGCCTATGGCCCCGGCGTGGCTGACATGAAGGCAGGCCTCGTCCTCAACGCCTTCGTCCTGGCTGCCTTCAAGAAGTTCGGTGGCGCCCCCGCGCCCCTGATTGCCCTCTTTACAGGCGATGAGGAAATCGGTTCGCCGACGTCGCGTCCGATCATCGAGAACGCAGCGCGCGAAGCGAGACTGGTCTTCAATTCCGAGCCGGGCCGGCCCAGCGGCAACGTCGTGACGGGGCGCAAGGGCGGCGTCTTCATGCGCTGTCGCATCGAAGGCGTCGCGGCCCACTCCGGCGGCAACTACCAGATGGGCCGCAGCGCGATCGAGGAACTGGCGCGCAAGATCCAGGCCTGGCACAAGCTGACGGATATCGAAGCCGGCATCACCGTCAACGTGGGCCTGATCGAAGGTGGCCAGTCCGTCAACACCGTCGCCCCCCACGCGAGCGCCCAGATTGACCTGCGCTACATCACGCCCGACCAGCGCGACTATGCCGTCGGCGCCATCCGCGACATCGCGGAGACCTGCTCGGTGCCCGATACCTCTGGAGACCTCGAGATCCTGGGTGAGTTCAATCCGCTGAACCAGACGCCAGAGGCCGCAGCGCTGTTCGAGCACTATGTGGCGGCGGCCAAAGACGTCGGCCTTGAGGTCGGCGGTGAATTCACGGGCGGGTGCGCCGATTCAGGTTTCACCGCCGCCGTCGGCACGCCGACGATTTGCGCCACCGGCCCCGTCGGCGGCAACGCCCATAGTCCGGAGGAATATCTCGAGGTGGAGAGCCTGGTCCCCCGGGCTCAAACGATGGCGACGGCCATCATCGAAGCCGGCCCCTTGCTGCGTTAGCGCGTTGCCGCCGCGATCGCCTCTGCCAGGTCTTCGCGTTCCTCGCAGCCCGCCGGACACAGCCGCTCGAGGATCTTGAGCTGTTCGCGCGCCTCATCGATCCGCCCGGTCTGCACGAAGAGCTCGCCGAGATATTCGCGTGCGCTCTTGTGGTCCGGGTTGATCTTGAGGGCGCGCTGATAGTTCTTGTAGGAGGTCTCGAAGTCACCGCTTTTGCGTTGGCTGAAGGCGAGCAGGTTCAAGACATCGGCGTTCAGGCCTTGGATCTCGAGGCGCTTGAGTTCCTTGATCGCGGCCGCCCAGTCCTCTGCCTTGATCAAGGCGCGCGCCTTGGTGAGGTCCGGCCCCCCCTGTGTCAGCTGCTTGTCCATCGCCTGCGCCGGAACCGCGAACAATGGTGCTGCGATCAAAAAGGCCAAAAGGCTGAGAACGGCGGTGGCGCCCATTCGCGAAGTTCGAATCATGCATGTCTCCTCGAGCGTGTCCTTGCGTCCCAACGAATGGGCTGAGCGTATCCGGCAGCCATGCGCTCATCCTTTGGATAACGCATTGGGCAAAAAATTTAGTCCCGACTCATCGACGCAACCATTGCGTCACGTCGCTCTAGGCAGAAATAAAGTTGACCGTTTGTCGTTAAGCCATGTCGTCCAAACGTCACAATAACTTTTGAGTAAGGACCGGTCCCGCGGATACCAAAAAAGGGGGCGCGGTACGGGTCGACCGGCAATGCCGGAGCGTGGCCCCAGAGGTGGCCCCAGAGGTGGACCCAGTGGTCGGCCGACGTGGCGGCTAAGTCGCTGTTGCTGCTGTGCTCTCGAGCCTCTTTGGAGACTCTAGGACTGGGCCTGAAAAGCGCTCGATCATGCTGTCGGTCAAAGCCTGGGCAGAGAAGAATGACTGCATCAACGCGCTAGTCTAAACAATTGAAAGTGCGGCTGTTCGTCCGAGCCGTGATCACCTTTGGTGATCACCCCGTCACCGAGTAAGACGCGTCCGTGATGGAGGCTCACAGTCTTGTTGCTGTTCGGGCCCACCTCCACCGTGTTCGCCATGCAATCTTTGACCTGACGTTGACTTGCGCCAGCATGGTTTTAACAGTCGGCTCATCTGTGGTCGGCGGGACGGGGCCCTCAGCGCGTATATTGGCAGTGGGGTTGCCGCAAATGGCGGTCAGAGTGGGGAATCGGGGAATAGGGTGCGCGACGAGGTGGTTTTTCAGGTTGTTTGTGGCGTGATATCTGATCCTGCCAAGGACAGATCGTATCCCGCAGGTAGCTGAACCGTTTTCGCCGCGCTTCCGACTTAGATCCACGGCACAGTCCAGCCGTGGCACTAACGCCTTCTTCAGGCGCCATCTCGCCGCTCTCACCGCCAATGTCGGGTAATTGGAGCGCGAGAATGATTCGTTTGTTTATCGTTGATGCTGCGACGGATTCCATATTGCGAGAATTGCTGCCGGGCGACGTGATTAATCCGGCTGAGTTTCCAACCGACAATTTCTCGATCCTGGCGGAAGTGGACGGTGCGATCGGCGAGCAATCGCTGGTCTTTTCTGTCGATGGAAACGAGGTCAAGACAGAGAACATCGAGCCTTACGCACTGTTCGGCGATGACAGCGGCGACTACAAGGGGGGAACCGTTTTCTCCGAAGGCGCCCACACAATCACGGCGACCGCATACAGCAGCGCGAATGGCAACGGTGCTGCGCTGTCCACCATTACCCTCGCCTTCGACGTCGCGACCGTGACGGTCCCGACCATATCGATTTCGACCCCGATTGCCGGCGACGATATCGTCAATGCGCAAGAGGCGGCGGCCCCGCTCGAGATCTCCGGGACGTCGACCAACGTCCAGGATGCCCAGCTCGTTGTTTGTTTTCTCGATGGCCAGCAGTTCACCTCCACGGTGACGGACGGACAATGGACCGTAACCGTGCCCCCGAGCGTCCTGGCAGATCTCGACCAGGGCAGCCACGAAATCACCGCTGACGTGTCCGACATCGAAGGTGTGCCCGCCGCCCAGGCGAGCGCCACGTTCATCGTCGATACCATCCCGCCGCCTGCCGCCGAGATCACCGGCTTCGGCACCGACACGGGTGTCGTCGGCGACGCCATAACGTCCGACACGACGCCCACGTTGCAGGGAACGGCCGAACCCGGCGGCACCGTCGAGGTTTTCGATGGCGCAACCTCCCTTGGTTTCGCCGTGGTCAATGCCGCCGGAAACTGGACCTTTGCCGCCCCGCCGCTCGGCGTTGGCGATCATGCGTTCACCGCACTCGCCCGCGACGCGGCCGGCAACCTGGGTCCGGCATCGCCGGCCTTCGACCTGACGATCGAGGACGCGCCGAGTGCGATCTCCCTCTTCATCGTCGATGCCCAGACCGATGACGTGGTGCGTGAAATCTTTTCGGGCGAGTTGATCAATCCGGCCGACTTCGCGGACGATAACTTCGCGATCCTTGCCGAGGTCGACGGCGCGGTTGGAGAGAGTTCGCTGGTGTTTTACGTCGACGGTGTCGCCGTGAAGACCGAAAACCTCGTGCCCTACGCAATATTCGGCGACGATAGCGGGGATTTTGATGGCGGCCCCGTCTTTGCCGACGGCCCCCACACGATTGCAGCAACCGCCTTCAGCGGCGCGAGCGGCAGCGGCAGCCCGCTGGCGACCGTCGAGATTGCCGTAACCGTCGGTGAAGTCCTCGAGCCAGCCGTGACATTCGCCAAGCCGATAGCCTTCGACGACATCGTGAACGCGCTTGAGGCGGGCAACGGCCTGACGATTGCCGGCCGCACCGAAAATGTCGAGGAAGGCCAGACCGTCACGGTATCGTTTGGCGGCAAGACATATACCAGCGACGTCTCGTCCGGCACGTGGGTCGTGATGGTGCCTTCAGCCGATCTCGAGGCGCTGCCAGACGGCATTGAGACCGTGACGGCGGATGTGTCGACCGCAGCCGGCGTGCCCGCCGCCCAGGCCGTCACCACCGTGGAGATCGATACGACCGGCCCGCCGACGCCGGTGATTGTCAGCTTCGAGGAAGATACCGGCGCGCTCGGAGACGGCGTGACCGCGGATGCGACGCCGACACTGCGCGGCACCGCGGAGGCGAACACGACCGTCCGGATATTCGATGGCACGACGTTGCTCGGCGTCGCCCAATCCGACGGCGAGTGGGCCTTCACGACGGCTGAGCTTGCAGAGGGCGACCATACCTTCACCGTCATCGCCGTCGACGTCGCCGGCAACCAGAGTGCGGCATCGGCCCCGCTGACGCTCACCATTGGCGGGCCGGTGATCGCAATCACCACGCCGATTGCCGGGGATGATCTCGTCAACGCCGAGGAGGCCGGCAGCGGCTTGGAGATCTCAGGCGTCACGACCGGCGTCGAGGACGGCCAGACCGTTACTTTGATGATCGGCGGGGTGACGGCCACGGCGCCGGTCACGTCGGGCCTGTGGTCCGTCTCCCTGTCACCGGCCGAGGTCGCGGGCCTCGCTCAAGGCGCCCAGACGATCACCGCCGATGTCTCCAGCGCCGCTGGCGTGCCGGCCGCCCAGGCCAGCGCCGCCATCGTCATCGACACGGTCGCACCGGGCACAACGATCACCCAGTTCACCAACGATACCGGCACGATCGGCGATGGCATTACCGCCGATTCGACGCCGACCCTCTCGGGCAGCACGGAAGCATCGGCCAGCGTCGAGATCTTCGATGGATCAACCTCACTCGGCAGCGTAACCGCTGATGCCGCGGGCAACTGGTCCTTCACGACGCCGGCCTTG
This sequence comes from uncultured Alphaproteobacteria bacterium, assembly GCA_963696075.1. GTDB lineage: Bacteria > Pseudomonadota > Alphaproteobacteria > Rhizobiales > Hyphomicrobiaceae > CAJQQK01. Next base: position 657,755 of record CAVOJD010000029.1, read on the forward strand.
TCGGCCGGCGCGCATGCCTTTACCGCCGTCGCAACTGATGCGGCCGGCAACACAGGCGCCCCATCGCCCGTCTTCGACCTGACGATTGAAGAACCGCCGAGCGACATCCGCCTGTTCCTGGTTGATGCCGGCACCGATCAGGTCCTGCGCGAGCTGTTGCCCGGCGATCTGATCGATCCCGCCGATTTTCCGAACAATACCTTTGCAATCCTTGCCGAGGTCGCGGCCGGCGTCGGTGAGAACTCGCTGGTGTTCTACGTCGACGGCAATCCGGTCAAGACCGAAAGCATCGTCCCGTATGCGATCTTCGGCAACTCCAGTGGCAACTTCAAAGGTGGCGCCGTCTTCCCCGATGGCCCGCATACGATTTCCGCAACCGCGTTCAGTGGCTCAGGCGGCAGCGGAACGCCGCTCGCAACCGTGTCGCTTGACGTGACCGTTGGTGAAGCCCTCGATCCGGTCATTTCGATTACGACGCCGATTGCCGGCGATGACGTGATCAACGCGGCCGAGACCGGCGCCGACCTCGCCATATCGGGCGGCACCGTCAACGTCGAAGACGGGCAGACCGTCACCGTCCTGCTTGGCGCCGCGAGCTACACCACCACCGTTGCCGCCAACGCCTGGACCGTCACGATCCCGGCGACCGACGTGCAGGCTCTCAGCGAGGGCGGCGTCGCCATAACCGCCAACGTCTCGAACGCCGCGGGCACGCCCGCGCCTGAGGCGACAACCACGCTCGACGTCGACACCATCGCACCCGACGCGCCCGTCATCACGGGCTTTACCGATGACACCGGCACGCTCGGCGATGGCGTCACGTCGGATACGACGCCGGCGCTGTCGGGCACGGCGGAAGCCGGCAGCACGGTTGAAGTGTTCGACGGCGAAACCGCGCTCGGCACCACGACCGCCGACACCAATGGCGATTGGACCTTCACGACCGATCCACTGACGGCAGGCGCGCATAGCTTCACGGCGACCGCAACGGACGCCGCCGGCAACGCGGGCGCCGCCTCGGAAGCGCTCGACCTGACGATCGGGGAGACGCCAACAATCACGATCACGACGCCGATTGCGGGCGACGACATCCTGAATGCCCTCGAGGCCCAGTCGAACCTGGCGATTTCCGGCGCGACGACGAACGTCGAGGATGGCCAGCAGGTCACCCTCGTGCTCGGCGGCGTCACCTACCTGGCCCTTGTCGGCGCCAATGCGTGGACGGCGACGGTGCCGCTGGCGGATCTCGCCGCCTTGGCTGAAGGCAGCCAGCCGGTGACGGCGGATGTGGCAAACCTCGCTGGCATTCCGGCGACGCAGGCAAGCGCATCGTTCGACATCGACACCATCGCGCCCGACGCGCCCGTCATCACGGGCTTCACCGATGACACCGGCACGCTCGGCGATGGCGTCACGTCGGATACGACGCCGGCGCTGTCGGGCACGGCGGAAGCCGGCAGCACGGTTGAAGTGTTCGACGGCGAAACCGCGCTCGGCACCACGACCGCCGACACCAATGGCGATTGGACCTTCACGACCGATCCACTGACGGCAGGCGCGCACAGCTTCACGGCGACCGCCACGGACGCCGCCGGCAACGCGGGCGCCGCCTCGGAAGCGCTCGACCTGACGATCGGGGAGACGCCAACAATCACGATCACGACGCCGATTGCGGACGATGACATTCTGAATGCGGGTGAAGCCGAGTCCGAACTCATCATCTCCGGCGTGACGACCAACGTCGAGGATGGCCAGGACGTCACCGTCGTGCTTGGCGGTGCGACCTACACGGCGACGGTGAGCGGCAATGCGTGGGCGGCGACGGTGCCGATCCCCGATCTCGCCGCCCTGGCCGAAGGCAGCCAGACGCTGACGGCGGATGTGGCGAACCTCGCCGGCATCCCGGCGACGCAGGCAAGCGCATCGTTCGACGTCGACACCATCGCGCCCGACGCGCCCGTCATCACGGGCTTCACCGACGACACCGGACCGCTTGGCGATGGGGAGACGACCGATACCACGCCGACGCTGACAGGGACCGCCGAGGCCGGCAGCACAATCGAAGTGCTCGACGGCTCGGAAGTCATCGGCACCACGGTCGCTGACACCAATGGCGCGTGGAGCTTCACGGCCGATCCATTGGCGCTTGGACTGCATACATTTTCGGCGTTCGCCGTCGACGCTGCCGGTAACGCCGGGCTGTCCTCCGACGACTTTGCCGTCACGATTGTTGCTGAGCCGGTGGTCACAATCACGATCACGACGCCGATTGCGGACGATGACCTCCTGAATGCGGGTGAAGCCGAGTCCGAACTCATCATCTCCGGCGTGACGACCAACGTCGAGGATGGCCAGGACGTCACCGTCGTGCTTGGCGGTGTGACCTACACGGCGACGGTGAGCGGCAATGCGTGGGCGGCGACGGTGCCGATCCTCGATCTCGCCGCCCTGGCTGAGGGCAGCCAGACGGTGACGGCGGACGTGGCGAACCTGGCTGGCACTCCGGCGATACAGGCAAGCGCCTCGTTCGACGTCGACACAGTGGCGCCCGACGCGCCCGTCATCACGGGCTTCACCGACGACACCGGCACGCTGGGCGATGGCGTCACGTCGGATACGACGCCGACGCTGACGGGGACGGCGGAAGCCGGCAGCACGATCGAGGTCCTCGCCGGCTCGGAAGTCATCGGCACGACGGTCGCCGACACCAATGGTGAGTGGACCTTTACGACGGCCGATCCATTGGCGTCGGGCGTCTATACGTTCTCAGCCTTGGCCGTCGATGCCGCCGGCAACGCCGGCCTCTCATCGGACGATTTCGTCCTGACGATCCTGACCGAACCGGCGATTTCGATTGCTACGCCCATAGCAGGCGACGACATTCTGAATGCGCTTGAGACCCAGTCCGACCTGACGATTGCCGGCACGACGACGAACGTCGAAGACGGCCAGATCGTCACGCTCGTCCTCGCCGGCCTCATTTACACCGCGGCGGTAAGCGGCGATGCGTGGGCGGTTACCGTCCCCGCAGCGGATCTGGCGGGCCTCGCCGAAGGCGATCAGGCGATCACCGCCGACGTCACCAATCTTGCGGGCACGCCGGCCACCCAGGCAAACGCAAGTGTCGCCGTCGACACGGTTGCCCCTGATGGCCCGGTGATCACCGGCTTTACGGATGACACGGGCACGATCGGTGACGGCCAGACAGAAGACACCACGCCGACCTTGTCGGGCACCAGTGAGGCTGGCGCGACGATCGAGATCTTCGATTTCGATCCGGTCCTGGCACTCAACGTCTCGATTGGAAGTACCACGGCGGACGCAGGCGGCAACTGGTCGTTCACGACCAGTGACCTGGCCGAAGGCGTGCATCGGTTCACGGCCGTCGCCAGCGACACGGCCGGCAATGCGAGCCCATTGTCGGCACCCTTGGCGATCGACATCACCGACACGAATTTCACCGCCAAGGCCGCGGGCACGGGGATCATCGGGGCGCACGCGGTCCTCGTTGCGGATGTCGATGGCGACGGCGACAACGATATCGTGACTGCGGCACGGGACGAGGATCGCCTCGTCTGGCTCGATAACGACGGCTCTCAGATGTTCACCGAGCGAGTGCTCGCGAATGATCTGGACGGCGCCTACGAGTTGACTGTCGTCGACTTGGACCAGGATGGCGACCTCGACTTCGTCGGTGTCGGTTTCTTTGGCGACAGCCTGATCTGGTACGAGAGTGATGGGGCCGCAACGCCCACGTTCACCTCACACGCGATCGCGCTCGGGACGCTCGATGCCGCTCACGCCGTCGAGGTTGCCGACATCAACGGCGACGGCGAGCTGGATATCGTCATGGCCGCTCAGAATGATTCAGCGGTCTACTGGTTCGAAAACGACGGCTCCGAAGTCTTCACCCAGAATACTGTCGACACGCTGTTGTCGGATGTCCGGATCAGCGATGTCGGCGATTTCGATGGTGATGGCGACATCGACATCGTCTCCGCCGTGCAGGGCAACAGCGAGATCGTCTGGCATGAGAACGACGGCAGCGGCACGTTCGTGTCCCAGAGCGTCGGGGATGTTCCAACCGCTAACAGCGTCGTTGCGGTTGATATCGACGGTGACGGGGATCTCGACGTCGCGGCAGTCGGATCTGGCGACAACACCGTCCATTGGTTCGAAAACAACAGTGACGGTGTCATCGGCGCGGATCCCGCCTTCACCGAGCACCTGGTCTTCAACCACGTCGGCCCCATCAACATCTTCTCGGTTGCAGCCGATGATGTCGATGGCGATGGAGACGTCGATCTGATCGCAGCCGCGCGTAGCACGGGCGAAGTGTTCTGGTACGAGCAGCAGGACGACGGCAGCTGGTCTCAGCACACGCTGTTCGACGGCGCCGGCAATCTCATCGACGTCGGTTCAGGCGATGTCGACGGCGATGGCGACATCGACATCCTCGCAGTCGATCAGACCCTGGATATCGTCTATTGGTTCGACAACGACACCATTGCCTGACGTTGAAGCCGCCATATGTCCGGCGCGGCCCTGACCTGTCGCGCGGCACCGCATATCGGTGTCGCGCCGCCCGGACCTTCTCCGATCACTAGGAACAGCGAACCGAACGCGCGTTTGGCATGTGTGCTTTCGCACAGATGTTCTCGAATTAGGAAAAAATGGTCGGAGCGAGAGGATTTGAACCTCCGACCCCTTGTCCCCCAGACAAGTGCGCTAACCAGGCTGCGCCACGCTCCGACACGCTGCCACCCGATCAAGCGACCAGGCGCTGAACATCCAATTTCCGCACCGGGGCCGTGCGGGGAGGTCCAGGCGGCGTTTATGACCTCATCACACCCTCACCGTCAATAACTGAGAACGATTGAGGCACGAGACTGGGCCTCAGTTGCCATGCCCCGAGACGGCGCGCCCGGCGTCGCGCGGCAGGCGGCCATGGAGCAGGGCGGCAAGCGCGGTCAGGGCGGCAACCACCAGGAAGGCAATGGAAAAATCACCCGGCGCAAGCTCTGCGCCAACCTCGTGACCGCGCAAGGTCTCCAGGATGAAAGCGGCCATGGCAACGCCCGTGGACAGGAAAAGCTGCTGTGCAACTGCAACCAGGGCCGTTGCGCCGCTCATCGACGTCTCGTCGACATCGGCAAAGGCTGAGGCATTGAGACAGGTGAACTGGAGGGAACGGAAGAAGCCGCCGACGAGCAACACGAGCGCGATGACGAGATGCGGCGTCTCGGGCGTAAAGAATGCGTAGAGCCCGATCATGACGGCACAGATGAGTGCATTATAGGTCAGCACCTGGCGGAAGCCGAAACGGCGCAGGACGGGGCGCGCGGCAAACTTCATGAGGATCGCGCCGAACGCCCCCGCGAACGTGATCATACCGGACTGAAAGGGCGTGAGGCCGAATCCGACCTGCAACATGAGTGGCAGCAGAAACGGGATCGCCCCGGTCCCGAGCCGGAACAGGCCGCCGCCAACCACGCTGGTGCGAAACGTCGCCAGTTTCAGCAATCTGAGATCGAGCAGCGGCTGGTCCACGCTCAGCGCATGGCGCACATAAAGGACCAGCAGGCCGGCGCCGCCCGCGATCAGCGATTGCGCCAGCCAGGACGCCACCACGTCGGTGCCAGCCAGCGTCAGCCCGGAAATGAGCGCACCGACGCCCGGCCCCGCCAGCGCAAACCCGCGCCAGTCCATGCGCCGGCGCGTTTCTGACCGGATATTCGGCATGTAGCGCTGGGCAAGAAGCAGGCCCAGGCCACCGATCGGAAGATTGATCCAGAAGATCCACCGCCAGTCGAAATAGGTCGTCACGAACCCGCCGATCGGCGGCCCGATCATCGGCGCCACCAGGGCGGGAATACTGAGGTAGGCCAGCGCATCGACCATCTTGGCCTTGGGCACCGAGCGCAGCACGATCAGCCGCCCCACCGGCACCATCATCGCCCCGCCGATCCCCTGGAAGGCGCGTGCGATGATGAGATGTTCCAGCGACTGCGCGCTGGCGCAGGCGAGCGAGGACGCAATGAAGATCAGGATCGCACTTTGGAACACGGGCCGCGCGCCGAGGCGATCGGCAAGCCACCCGCTCACGGGAATGAAGATGGCAAGGGAGAGGAGATAGCTCGTCAGCGCCAGTTTCAGCACAACGGGATCGAGGGCCAGGTCGCGGGCGATGGCTGGCAGCGACGTTGCGATGACGGCGGAATTGAAGTTTTCCATGAACAACGCGCTCGCCACCACCATCGGCATTAGCCAGACGGGCGTTTGAGCCGGCGTTAAGGGCGGTTCCGGCCGGGCCGGTGGGGACGTGTTCATGAGCCGGGCGATCATGCGCGCCTCGTCCCGCGCTGTAAATGTCCAGCCCCCGGTCATCCGGTTTCTGAACGCTGCCCCGGCCAAGGTTGGTTGTAGGCTGCCGGTGCGGTATCACGGGAGGCAATGACGGCGCCGGCGCCGCAGCCACGGCCACGCAGGTGGCCCCGAACCCGAAAAACCTGCCCGGAAGGGTGCAACAGTCCATGTCCAATGATCCGGAAGCCATCTTCCACGAGCGTGCCGCCGACCTGCGCGATGAATATGATCTGATCTATGCCCAGCCTGATCCGCGCGCCTATTTCCGCGTGCTCCACGGTCTTGATTATTGCCTGCCAGAACTCGCCCGCCCCCTCTTCCGCGATACCATCCGCGCGCTGGCAGCAACCCGGTCAGAGCCCGCGAAGGTCCTCGATGTCGGCTGCGGCTTCGGCATCAACGCAGCGCTGGTGCGCTACCCAATCGACCTCAACCGTCTCGCGCACCGTTATCGCGACCTCGATGCGTCCGACATTGACGCCGCGCGCCTGATCGGGCTTGACCGCAGCTATTTCGCGTCCTGGCCCGATCAGTTCCCCATCGAGATTGCAGGCTATGATACGTCCCGGACGGCGGCCGACTATGCCCGCGCAACCGGGCTCGTCTCCCACGCCATCACAACCGACCTGGAGATCGGTGCGCTGGAGGAGGGCGACCGGGCGGCGCTGGCCGGCACGAATTGCGTCATCTCGACCGGATGCGCCTCGTATGCCGGCCCCGCAACCTTCAACCAGCTCCTGGAGGCGATTGGTGACCCATTGCCGTGGGTCGCCATCTTCGTCCTGCGGACGGAGACGTTCGGCGAGCTTCGCGAATGCCTGGCATCGCACGGGTTGAAGGTTGAAAAGCTGCGCGGCGCCACCTTCATCCAGCGCCGCTATCACTCAAGCAGCGAATGGACCCAGGCGCTGCTCAACCTCGAGACGCGAGGTGTGGCAACGACCGGCAAGGAGGCGCAGGGCTTGATGCACGCGGAACTCTTCATCGCCCGCCCCGAGGCCGAAGCACACCAGGACCTGCATGAGTTCCTGTCGATCTCAAGCGGCGCCGAGGCGATCTTCGGCGGCTGGCGCGGTCGCCCCTGGGGACCCTGAGGGGCCCCCGTCAGGTGCCGAAGACGCGCGCGAAAATCGTGTCGACATGCTTGGTGTGATAGCCAAGGTCGAACATCTCCTCGAGCGCTGATGCCGGCACCGCACGGGTCACGTCTGCATCCGCCTTGAGGCTCTCGAGGAAGTCAGCGCCGTGCTCCCAGGTCTTCATCGCGTTGCGCTGCACGAGGCGGTAGGCATCCTCGCGGCTCACACCGGCCTGGGTGAGGGCAAGCAGAACGCGCTGTGAATTATGGAGCCCGCCGAGACGGTCGAGGTTCGCCTGCATGCGTTCGGGGTAGATGACGAGCTTCTCGATCACGCCCGCAAGCCGTCCGAGCGCGAAGTCGAGCGTAACGGTGGCGTCCGGCCCGATCATGCGCTCGACGGAGGAATGCGAGATATCGCGTTCATGCCACAGCGCCACGTTCTCCATCGCGGGGATCGTGTAGGCGCGCACCATCCGCGCAAGCCCGGTCAGATTTTCCGTCAGCACCGGGTTGCGCTTGTGCGGCATCGCGGACGAACCCTTCTGGCCCGGCGAGAAGTATTCTTCCGCCTCAAGCACCTCGGTGCGCTGCAGATGCCGGATTTCGGTTGCGAGCCGCTCGATCGAGGACGCGATGACCCCAAGCGTCGCAAAGAACATCGCATGCCGGTCGCGCGGGATCACCTGCGTTGAGACCGGCTCCGGCACGAGGCCCATCTGTTCGGCAACGTACGCTTCGACGGCCGGGTCGATATTGGCGAACGTACCGATGGCGCCCGAGAGCGCGCAGGTCGCGATTTCCTCGCGCGCCGCTTCCAGGCGCTTGCGGTTGCGCGCGAACTCGGCATAGGCGTAGGCAAGCTTGACCCCGAACGTCGTCGGCTCGGCATGGATGCCGTGGCTGCGCCCGATCGTAATCGTGTCCTTGTGCTCGTTTGCGCGGGTCTTGAGCGCCGCCAGCAGCCGGTCGAGGTCATCGAGCAGAATGTCACTGGCCTTCACCAGTTGCACGTTGAGGCAGGTATCGAGCACGTCCGACGAAGTCATGCCCTGGTGCACGAAGCGCGCTTCATCGCCGACGTGTTCGGCAAGATGCGTCAGGAACGCGATGACATCGTGCTTGGTCTCCGCCTCGATCTCGTCGATGCGGGCGATGTCGAATTCCGCGGCACTGCCCTTTTCCCAGATGACGTCGGCGGCTTCGCTCGGAATGATTCCGATGTTGGCCATCGCGCGCGCCGCATGCGCCTCGATCTCGAACCAGATCCTGAAGCGCGTCTGCGGAGACCAGATCGCGGCCATTTCGGGCCGGGAATAGCGCGGTATCATCAGCTTAACCCTTTTCACCTTGTCGCCGCCGACCGGCGTGATTGCCGCATCCGAGTGCCCTTTCGCCAGCCCCGAGTGCGTCCTAATCTCTTGTCTGCAGCCATGTGGTCTGGCCTGTTGCGCCGCTTCGGTCAATGGTTCGGGCCGTCGCGGTTGAAAATCTGTCTGCTGCCCGCCCTCCCGCCCGCACTGCCGCCGGGCCGTGTGGCGGGGTGCCAATCGCTTGATCGCCCCTGAGCGCGGGGCTGACGGAGGTGTTTCGCCGATGAAATATGACGTCATCGTGTTGGGCGCGGGCATGGTCGGCGTCAGTGCCGCCCTTGAGCTGCAGAAGCGCGGCCGCAAGACGGTTCTGGTCGATCGGCGCCCGGCGGCGGAAGAAACCTCGTACGGCAACGCCGGCATCATCCAGCGTGAGGGTGTGATGCCATACCCTTTCCCGCGCGACCTGGGCAAGATTCTGCGCTACGCCTTCAACCGTGAACCGGAAGCCCATCTGCACTGGCGCGCGCTGCCCCATCTCGCGCCCTGGCTCTATCAATATTGGCGCAACGGCACCAAGGAACGCGTGATGGCGACGGCGCGGGCGGCCAATCCCCTGATCCGCGATTGCCTCGACGCCCACAAGGCCTGGATCGAAGAAGCCGGCATCGGCCATCTGGTGCGCGATACGGGTTATCTGCAACTTTATCGCAAGCCCGAACGTCTCAAAGCCACCATAGCCGAGAAGTCCGAGACCCGCGATCTCTTCGGCATCACCTTCGATGAGCTCGATGCGGCGGCTGTTGCGCAACTGGAGCCGAACCTGACCGAGCGCTTTGTCGGCGGCGTCCATGTCACCCAGCCGGCCAGCGTCTCCGATCCCGAAGCCGTGGGCAAGGCCTACGCCGAACTCTTCCGCAAATCGGGCGGAACCTTCTCAACCGCCGACGCCCGCACGCTTGAGGCGATCGACGGCGGCTGGCAGGTCCAAAACGTCGAAGGCCCGATCCAGGCGACCGAGGCCGTCATCGCGTTGGGCCCCTGGTCGAACGAGATCCTGAAAGGCCTTGGCCTCTCCGTGCCCCTGATGGGCAAGCGCGGCTATCACATGCACTACGCAGCCCGCGGCAACGCCAGCCTCTCGCGACCCGTCCTGGACGTTGATCACGGCTTCGTCCTGACCCCGATGGCGCGCGGCATCCGGTTGACGACCGGTGCTGAGTTCGCCCGCCTCGGTGCGCCCCCGACCCCGGTGCAATTGCAGCAGGTCGAGCCGATCGCGCGCACGATCTTCCCGCTCGCAGAACGCGTCGAATCAGAGCCCTGGCTCGGCAGCCGGCCCTGTCTCCCCGACATGCTGCCCGCAATCTCGCCCATTCCCGGCAGGACCGGCTTATGGGCGAACTTCGGCCATCACCACCTTGGCTTCACGCTCGGCCCCGTCTCCGCCCGCCTGCTCGCTGACATGATGACTGGCACGGAGCCCTTCACCGACCCGGCGCCCTATCGCATCGACCGGTTCTGGTAAGGCGCAGCCCGCCGCCATCGAGGGGAGAGGCTGGAGCGCTTGATGCCCCGCTCCAGATAGATCGGCGGCACCATCTTGCACCGCCCCGCCGCGCCATCCCAAACCCCGCCCTGCTCGTGACACGCATTGACGAGCTCAAACCGCACGTGCTGCCAATAGAGCAGCGCCGTGAGCAGCACGATCATCGCACTGGCGGCAATGGTCTTCAAAAGCGTGCGGAGGCTCACGTCAGGGGTCCAATTCAGGTGTTGCAAGCGCCGCGGCGTGGACGTCGCGCCAGGCCGGCGGACCGCTGTAGCCAAGGCCGGGCGTCGTGGCCCGATAGACGCCGCGCGCAATGGCCCGCGCCACGCAGTCGGCCGCAACACTGCCAAGCTCGATCGCTTCGGCCGGCGTCGCGAGTGCCCCGCGCCGGCGTGTCGAGGCGGCAAACAGCATGTCGCCATCAAACAGCGCATGGGTCAGGCGCAGGCTGCGCGCAAACCCGTCGTGCCCGGCAATCGCAACGCGCCGTGCCTCTGCCTTGGACAGTGTCACGTCGGTTGCAACGATGCCGATGGTCGTTGCAGGCGACACAGTGGCGGCCGCCGGACCGCCCTTCCACCGCGCCCGGCGCGCTTCAGAACTGATCTCCTGTCGCCAGCCCAAGTCCGCCAAATTCGGCGTTTTCTTCGAGACCCGCGGCCCAGAACTGCGGCCCATCCCCAATCGTCGCCGAGCCGAGCGCATTGACCACCATCAGCGCCCCGACCCGCGCCCCGAACGAGGTGACGGCACTGGCAGACCCGATCCCGCCCTTGAAATTGACCGTCGTCGCACCGAGCCCGGCCCCAACGCTGCCAAGCGCCACAGGCCCGGCAGCGGCCGCTTCTGTGGCGGCAAATCCAAGGTCGCGGTAGGGCGCAAACCGCCCCCAGTTCTTGTCCCCCCCGTTGGCGAGGTCGAAGATGATGGCGCCGGGGACGATCGGCACATGGCCGACGCCAACCGGGAAGCCACGGCCCGCAGCCCTGAGCCAGGCCTGCACGCCGCCGGCAGCGTCGAGGCCGAAGCCGGAGCCGCCCGACAACGCGATTGCATCGACATGGTCGACGGCGCCGGATGGGTCCAGGTTTTCCGTATCGCGCGCAGCAGCCGCCCCGCCGAGCACAGCCACCCCCGCGGTCGCGGGCGCCTCGAACAGGCACACCGTGACCCCGCTGACCAGCGTATCCGATTGGGCGTGCCCGACCTGGACGCCCGGCACATCTGAAATGTCATTGTTCATGGGCTGGCCCCCGTAGCAGGCAGCTTCCTCTACGGGCTTGGCACGTGTCGTCACAGGAGATTGTGCGATCCGTCGCAGAATGGCGGTTCGTCAGTATCCTTGCACCCGCAGATGTTGAAGGTGCCGGTTGCCTCCGCCTTGAAGCGGTGGGGCTCAATCCCGGTGCCCTTATGGGCGCCATCGCAGAACGGCTGACGCTGGGAGCGTCCACAGGCGCACCACGCATACATGCGCCCTTCCTCAAGGTCGACCTGATACGGCCCGATCTGAGCCGGAACAGCTTCATCCGCCATCGCTTCTCTTCTCCCTTGTTCCCTGCCTGGTGTCTCGCCGGGAGATGGTCCCAGCCCCATTCGCAACCGAGGTTAGCGGGAGTTGGCCGTCCAGAAAAGCCCGGGGGCGGCATCAGACCGTCCAACAGCGCGCGCCACCCGGTCCCGAGCCTGCAATCAGCCCTGTTCACCGCTGTTGCGGAATTGGGAGACAACATTGGCGGCCGGTCTCGGTTTGCGCACCATGCCGTTGGCGGGCCGCCGTTTCTTGCCAAGCGCCCGACCGGTTAGCGGCGCACTCGGCATTGCCGCGGTGGGCCGGCGCTTCGAATACGCCTCGGCGCGCTCAATTGCCTTCTGGACCCGCTGCGCAATGCGCATCATCGCCTGCACGTCCTCGCGGTCCCCGGCACACAGCACGACGTCGGCATCGAGGTCATGGTCCCGCACCCGGTCAAGTCCGCGCACAAACAGGCCGACGCCGACGCGGTCTTCCGGCGCCGCCAGCGCATCATCTCCAAGCGTTCCGGTTGCCGGCATGACTTTGCAATATTCGATCGTGCCCCACGGATAGACTTCTTCGCGAAGCAGCCGCTTGACCTTGAGCCCTTCGGGCATGAATTCCAGCTCGCCGCCGAGTATGATCGACAGCGCCTGCCAGCTGAGCACGGCGCATGAGCCGATGACGATGGCGAGGAGGCCGATCAGCAGGATCGGCTGCGGCTCGAGCACAAGCCCGACGACCGTCAGGACGATAACCAGCATGGGCAGGAACGCGAGGATGCCGACGACGGGATGCAGTCGTCCAGGCAACTCGAGTGTTTCATGGCTGGCGGCAGCCTGTGCGCCTCTGGTCATCTGCGGATGTCCCGGATTTTCGTCGTGGATCGAAGATTGCTTCAAAAGGCTAGGGCAGAAATGCAAACAAACCGTTCAAATTGGATCAGATCGAAACGTTCAATACGGAAATTGTGTTAGGAACCGCGTGGTTGCCTGGGCAAGCTAGGGGACGGCACGGTGCGGGGCATTGACGTCGTGAGGGCAATATCCCAGGTGCATGGGAGCTTCGGCAACGGGGGCTGCCGCCTGCTGTCTGATCGGGTCGCAGGTGGGCTGAATGGATCGGCTTGGCGGGCACCTTGCAGGGCAGCCGGTGCGATCCGGTCATTGATCTCGGCCACGCCCGTTGAACATTGGCCCGCGGAACAATGACCCGCCGAACAATGAGGTGAGGACAAGCCATGGCGACGACACTCTATCTGGTGCTTCTTCTCGTCGCCGCGGGAGCGTTGGCGATCAACCGGGTGCCGCTCTGGGGCTGGGCGGCGGCCGCGCTGGTGGGCGGGCTTGCCGGCTATGTGATCACGGCTGGCGGCCTCTGGATACTGCCCGCGATGACACTGATCGGCGGCCTGACACTCGCAGCACTCTCTGTCGGGTCAGTGCGCCGCCGCCTCCTCACCGGACCCGCGTTCGACGTCATCCGCTCAGTCCTCCCCGCCGTCTCTGACACGGAACAACAGGCGCTCGATGCCGGCACGATCGGCTTCGACCGCGAGCTTTTCTCGGGTCGGCCCGATTTCGCGAAGCTGGCCGCCGTGCCGCCGATCACGCTCAGTGATGAAGAACGCGCATTCCTGGACGGGCCCACCGAAGAACTCTGCCGCATGATCGACGACTGGCAGATCCGGCATGAGGAAAAGGAGATTCCCGAAGCGCTGTGGAGTTTCGTCAAGCGCGAGGGCTTCCTCGGCATGCTCATCTCGAAGGCGCATGGTGGTCTCGGCTTCTCAGCCCAGGCCCAGTCGCTGATCCTTGGCAAGATCGCCTCCCGTTCCCCGGATGCCGTCACGATCGTCATGGTGCCGAACTCACTGGGCCCGGGCGAACTCCTCGAGAAATACGGAACACCTGGCCAGCAGGCGTATTATCTCCCCCGCCTTGCGCGCGGTGAGGAAGTGCCCTGTTTCTCGCTGACCGGGCCGACGTCGGGCTCAGACGCCGCCACCATGCGCGACATCGGCGTCGTCGAGCGCGGCCTGCACGAGGGCCGCGAAACCTTGGGCATTCGCCTCTCCTGGGACAAGCGCTACATCACGCTCGGACCGAAGGCGACGCTGGTCGGCCTCGCGTTCCACCTCACGGATCCCGAGAACCTTCTGGGCAAGGGCGAACGGCCCGGCATTACGCTTGCCATCATCCCCGCGAACCATCCCGGCGTGAACATCGGCCGCCGCCACCTGCCCTCCGGCGCAGCCTTCCCCAACGGTCCGAACTGGGGCACGCGATGTCTTCATTCCCATCGACTGGGTGATCGGCGGCGCCGAACGCGCCGGACAGGGCTGGCGCATGTTGATGGAATGTCTATCAGCCGGCCGCGCCATCTCGCTGCCTTCCTCGGCTGCGGCAGGCGCCAAATCCATGCTCCGCTTTTCGACCGCATACGGCCGCGTGCGCAAGCAATTCGGCCTGCCGGTGGCCAAGATGGAGGGCCTCGAAGAGCCTCTCGCGCGTCTGGCCGAAAGCGCCTACGTCATCGAGGCGGCCCGCGCGGCAACCGCCGGCATGGTTGACCGTGGCGAGAAGCCGGCGGTCATTTCCGCCTTGATGAAATACCAGACGACCGAGCGCATGCGCCAGGCCGTCAACGACGCCATGGACCTGCACGGCGGTCGCGGCATCTGCGATGGCCCCTCGAACTATCTCCAGTCCGCCTACCAGATGGTGCCGGTCGGCATCACGGTCGAAGGCGCCAACATCCTGACCCGGTCCCTGATCACGTTTACCCAGGGGGCACTGCGCGCCCATCCCCACCTCTACGATGAGATCAAGGCGGTGCAGTCCACGGATCGCGCAGCCGGTCTCGATGCCTTCGACCGCGCATTCATGAACCATCTGGGCTTTGCAGCCTCGAACGTGTTCGCGGCTGCCTTCAACAATCTGACCGCCGGCATCTTCGCCCGCGTCCCCGAAAACGCAGCCGAAGCCGCCCCCCACTATCGCCGCCTCAACCGGCAGGCGGTCAACTTTGCCCTTGTGGCCGACATCACCGTCGGCCTCCTCGGCGGCGGCCTCAAGGTCAAGCAGAAGCTGACCGGCCGCCTCGCTGATGCCCTCTCCGAACTCTATCTGCTGAGCTGCACGCTGAAGCGCTTCGCCGATGACGGCCGCCAGCCGGAAGACTTGGCGCTGCTGCAACTCGCGATGGACAACGGCCTCTATCGCTTCGAGGTGGCCCTGAAGGGGGCGATCGACAATTTCCCCATTGCCCCCGCGCGTATCGCTATGCGCTGGCTGGTCTATCCGTACGGCCCCCACAACAAGCCGGCCCCGGATCGCCTTGGCCACAAGGTCGTGCGCCAGCTCCTCGTGCCGGGAACCTTCCGCGATCGCCTGACGCGGGAAATCTACGTGTCCAAGGACGCAGGCGACCCGACCGGCATCCTCGAGGTGGCGTTCGAAAAGGCGGTGGCGGCGGAAGAGACGGAGCGCAAGCTCGATCGCGCCATTCGCGCTGGAACGGTGCGCCGCTATCACGGCCTCGACTGGTTCGAGGAGGCCGTCGAGAAGGACGTCTTGAGCCGCGCCGAGGCCGACCAGCTGAAGGAACTCGAGGCGTTGACCGCCAAGGTCATCGCCGTTGATCATTTCGATCCCGCCGAGGTCAAGCCGACCTGGTCCAACGTCGGACACAACTCGCGTGCGGCGGAATGAAGTGTTGACGGTTCGCCTGCCACGGGCCGCGGCAGTGCGATGTGGCGGAGCGGGCCGAAGGGAGATGTGTGATGCAGGACTCTAATGCCGTGCCGGGCCTGGACGGGCTTCACGACTGGCGCTTCGAAGTCGATCGCGAGCGGATCGCCTGGGCCATCTTCGACCGCGAGGGAGAGAGTGTGAACTCGCTCGGCCAGCGCCCCCTCGAGGAGCTTGGCCGCATCATCGAGCACACTGAAGCAAAGCAGGGTGAGCTTGCCGGCCTGATCATCATATCGGGCAAGCCCAGGGGCTTCATCGTCGGTGCCGATATTCGCGAGTTCGACCAACTCGACACCGAGGCCAAGGTCAAGGAGGCCGTGGCGGCGGTCAACGCGATGCTGGACCGTCTGGAGGCCTTCAAGATCCCGACCGTGTGCGCGATCCACGGCAACTGCCTCGGCGGCGGCCTTGAGCTCGCGCTCGCGTGCAGCTACCGCATCGCCACCCGGGCGGACGAGACGCGGATTGCGTTCCCGGAAGTGAAACTCGGCATCTTCCCGGGCTTTAACGGCACGGCACGGTCGATCCGCCAGGCCGGCGCGGTTGCCGCCATGCAGGCGATGCTGACCGGGCGCATGATCCGCGCCAGTGCCGCCCGCGCCATGGGGCTGATCGATGAACTGGTGCCAAATCCGGAGCGCCTGCGCTGGGCCGCGCGCAAGGCCGTCATCCAGAAGCGCCGCTCCAAGCCCGAGCCGATGACCAAGCGTGTGATGCGCCAATGGCCGGCGCGCGGCGTCATCGCCAAAAAAATGCGCACCGAGACGGCAAAGAAAGCGCGCGAAGATCACTACCCCGCCCCCTTCCGCCTGATCGATCTGTTCGAGACCCACGGCGGCGATCTGGGCGCGATGAAGCGCGCCGAGACGGACGCCTTCGCACCCCTGATGGTGAGTGACACCGCGCGCAACCTGCGCCGGGTCTTTGCTTTGTCGGAAGAGATGAAGGCGCTGGCGCCCAAGGGGCTCGACTGGAAACCGCTGCGCGTCCACGTCATCGGCGCCGGTGTCATGGGGGCCGACATCGCGGGCTGGTGCGTTGCTTGCGGCATGCAGGCCTCGCTTCAGGACTTGTCTGCGGAACAGATCGAGAAGGGCATCAAGGCGCAAGCCAGCCTCTTCAAGCGCAAGTTCCGCACCCCCGCTGCCCGCGCCGCCGCCGAGGCCCGCCTCATCGCCGACCCTGACGGCGAGCATGTGGCCCGCGCCGATGTCGTGATCGAAGCCGTGGTCGAAAAACTCGAGGTCAAGCGCCAGATCTTCAAGGATCTCGAAACGAAGATGAAGCCCGGCGCGGTCATGGCGACGAATACCTCCTCGATCATGATCGAGGACATCGCCGAAGGGCTGAATAATCCGGACCGCCTGATCGGCATCCATTTCTTCAATCCCGCAGCCAAGATGCCGCTGGTCGAAATCATTCGCGGTAAGGCGTCAGCCCAGAGCGAAATCGACAAGGGCTGCAAGTTCGTCACCGAGATCTCGAAGTTCCCGCTGGTGGTGAAAAGCGTGCCGGGGTTCCTCGTCAACCGCGTGCTTGCGCCCTACATGTTCGAGGCCTTCAAGCGTCTGGAAGCGGGGACGCCGAAAGAGAAGCTCGACGAAGCTGCCGTCGCCTTCGGCATGCCGATGGGCCCGATCGAACTGGCCGACACCGTTGGCCTCGACGTTTGCCAGCACGTTGGCGACATCCTGACCGGTGCGACCGAAGGCAGCCAGCTTGCCGCCAACGTGAAGGATGGCCGCCTTGGCAAGAAGTCGGGCCACGGCTTCTATGTCTGGAAGGACGGCAAGCCGGAGCGGGCCGAGATGAAATTCGAAAAGAGCGAACTGGAAGCGCTGGGCCGCGAACTGGTCGCGCCGTTGGTCGATGAAGCGGTTCGCTGCCGCGATGAAGGCGTCGTGGCAAGCGCCGACCTGATCGATGCCGGCGTCATCTTCGGCACCGGCTTCGCCCCGTTCCGCGGCGGCCCGCTCCACTACCGCGAAAGCCGGAAACAACACGATACCGGCGCTGCACCGCGCGCGGCGGCCGAATGAGCGGCCTCTTGCAGCGCCATGATTATTCCCGCGACGCGCTGCAGGACCATCATGGGTCCGGCGCATCGGATACGACTGAAAGGACCAAGCGATGAGCGATAGCATTCGCCGGGTGGCCGTGGTGGGCGGTGTGCGCATTCCCTTCTGCCGCTCCAACACGCTTTATGCCGACCAGACCAACCTCGACATGATGACGGCGGTGCTGGATGGCATCGCCGCCCGCTACGGCCTTGAAGGCGAGAAGGTCGACGAGGTTGTCGGCGGCGCCGTCGTGACGCATTCGAAGGATTGGAACCTCGCGCGCGAAGCCGTCATCGGCTCGAAACTAGGCCCTGGAACGCCGGGCATCACCATGATCCAGGCCTGCGGCACCAGCCTGCAGGCGGCGATGGGGATCGCAGCCAAGATCGCCGTCGGCGAAATCGAAAGCGGCATTGCCTGCGGCTCGGACACGACGTCGGACCCGCCGATCGTTTTCTCGAAGAAATTCGCAGCCCGCCTCAACGAGATGAGCCGCAAGAAATCCGCCTGGGACAAGGTCAAGGTCTTCAAGGGCCTCTCGCCGGGGGAATTAGCACCCCTGCCGCCCTCGGTGTCGGAGCCCCGCACCGGCCTCAACATGGGCCAGCATTGCGAATTGATGGCGCAGGACTGGGGGATTTCGCGCGACGCCCAGGACGATCTCGCCTTTGAAAGCCACACCAACGCCGCCGCCGCCTACCGCGAAGGCTACATGGACGATCTTCTGGTGCCCTATGCCGGCGTCTTTCGCGACAACAACGTGCGCGAGGACATCGAGCGCGCGAAGATGGGCGACCTCAAAACCGTCTTCGAGAAGTCGGAACGCGGCACCTTGACGGCGGCCAATTCGACACCGCTGACCGACGGCGCCGCAGCCGTCCTGCTCGCGTCCGAGGACTGGGCGCGCGCGCGCAATCTCCCGATCCTCGCATACCTGACCCACTACAAGACGTCGGCAAATAATTTCGTCGCCGGCGAAGGCCTCCTGATGGCGCCAACAATCGCGGTCTCCGAGGTGCTGCGCCAGGCGGACCTCACCCTCCAGGATTTCGATTTCTACGAGATCCACGAAGCCTTCGCGGCCCAGGTCTTGGCAACCCTCAAGGCTTGGAACGATGCTGGCTACTGCGCCAAGCATCTCGGCCGCAACGCGCCGCTCGGCGAGATCGACCGCTCGAAGATGAACGTCAAGGGTTCCTCGATCGCCGTCGGCCACCCGTTTGCTGCGACCGGCGCCCGGATCACCGCCAACATGGCCAAGCTTCTCGCCCAGAAGGGCTCGGGCCGCGGGCTGATTTCGATCTGCACGGCCGGCGGCATGGGCGTTGCCGCGATCATGGAGGCGGCGTAGTCGCCAGCGGCGGAGACAAGACAAAGCGGCGGACGGGACGGAGCCGGCAACAAGGGAGGGATGGATGGACGGAGATCTCGCGCAGACCGCGAAAACGGCTGACCTCGACGACAAGTCGCGCAGGCAACTTGAGGCCGTCCGCGGCCTGATCCGGTCCCTCGCGCCGCGGATTGGCGCCAACGTCGGCATTCGCCTATGGGACGGCTCGCTGGAACCGCTCGGCCCCGCGGCCGACCCGAAACTCGAGATCGCGATCTCCGGCCCCGGCGTCATCGGCGCGATCCTGCGCTGGCCGACACTCGACAACATCATCCGCCACTACATCGACAAGCGCCTCGACATCCGCGGCGGGACGCTCCTCGACATCGGCCGCGAATTCAACCGCACCGGCCGCGACGTCTCGGTGCGCAGCCTCAACCGCCTGAAGATCGTGCGCGACCTCGCACCCTTCCTGCGAACGCCGGCCGAAATCCCCCCCGACGAACACGGCTTCGACGGCGAAATCAGCGGCCGCCAGCAGTCGCGCCGCGACAACAAGGCCTTCATCCAGTTTCACTATGACCTCTCGAACCAGTTCTACGCCCTCTTCCTGGACCCCGAGATGGTCTATTCGTGCGCCTATTTCACGGATTGGCAAAACGACATCGCAACCGCCCAGCACGACAAGCTCGAGATGATCTGCCGCAAGCTGCGCCTCAAGCCCGGCGACCGTTTCCTCGACGTCGGTGCGGGATGGGGGGGGCTCGTGTGTCATGCAGCAACCCACTATGGTGTCACCGCCCACGGCATCACGCTGTCTGAGGCGCAGTTGGCCTACGCCCGTGAGAAGATCGCCAAGCTCGGCCTCACCGACCGCGTCACGATGGAATTGACCGACTATCAGAACGTGACGGGGCGCTATGACAAGATCGCGTCAATCGGCATGTACGAGCACATCGGCCTGAAGAACATCCCAGGCTATATGCGCAAGATGCGCGGCCTGCTCGATGACGACGGCCTGTTCCTGAACCACGCCATTTCCCGGCGCGCGCCCAAACGCTCCCTGTTGGGGCGGCGCTGGCGGCCCGAACAGCGCGCGATCGCCAAGTACATCTTTCCGGGCGGCGAACTCGATGACATCGGCCGCTCGGTGACCGCGATGGAACGGGCCGGCTTCGAGGTTCACGATGTCGAGGGCTGGCGCCGTCACTACGCGCTCACCTGCGAGCTGTGGTTGAACCGCCTGGTTGATCATCGTGACGCCGCAGTCCAAGAGATCGGCGAGGACAAGTATCGCATCTGGACGGCGTATCTGGCTGGCGTGTCACTCGCCTTCGAGCGTGGCACGCTGCGCATCTTCCAGACGCTCGCCTCGAAAACGCCGAAGCGCCCGCCACCGCTGCCCCCGACCCGCGCCGACCTCTACCGCTGAGCCAAGCGCGGTGCGTCCAAAGCGGCGCTGAGACGGCGCTATGACTTTTGTCGCGTGCTTTCTTCCTGCTTGAGTTCTTTCTTCGAGAGCTTGCCGATGATCGTCTTCGGCAACTCGTCGCGGATCTCGATCTCGGCGGGAAGTTCGATCTTCGAGAGCGACTTGGCTGCGAATTCGAGCAACTCCATGACCGATGCCGACTGGCCTTTGGCAAGCTTGATGAAGGCCTTGGGCGCTTCGCCACGATAGTCGTCCGCAATGCCGATGACGGTGACTTCCTCGACGGCAGGGTGGCGGTAGAAGACTTCCTCGATGTTGCGCGGATAGACGTTGTAGCCGGACGAAATGATCATGTCCTTGAGCCGGTCGACGATGTAGAAAAAGCCGTCCTCATCCATGACCGCGATATCACCGGTCCGGAAGAACTCGCCAACGAATGCATTCGCCGTTTCTTCCGGTTTCTCCCAGTAGCCCTTCATGACCTGCGGCCCGGCGGCACAGATCTCGCCTTTTTCTCCAAGGGCCACCTCCCGCGTCGGATCATCGACATCGCGCAGCGACAGGATCGTCTGCGGCAGCGGCAGGCCGATCGAATTCTCCTTCACCGGACCGATCAGCGGGTTCGAGGTGAGCACCGGCGAGGTTTCCGACAGCCCGTAGCCCTCGACCAGCTTGCATCCCGTCAACATCCTCGAACCGGTTCTTGACCTCAAGCGGCAGCGCGGCCCCGCCCGAGAGGCAGAACTTCAAGGAGGAGAGGTCGTAGCTATCCAGTTTCTGGTGATTGATGATGGCATTGAACAGCGTGGGCACGCCCGGCATCACCGTCGGCTTGGTCTTGGTGATGAGCTTCATGGCATCATCAAGAACAAACCGTGGCATGATCACGAGTTCGGCTGCCCGCCAGATCCCGTAGTTCATCACCACCGTCATCGCGAAGACGTGGAAGAACGGCAGCACGGCCATGATCCGCTCGTCCGCGTCCCTGAGCTCAGGCGCCCAATCACTGACCTGCTGGACATTGATGGTGATATTGGCGTGGGTGAGCATCGCCCCCTTCGGCGTACCCGTCGTACCGCCCGTATACTGAAGAACAGCGATGTCTTCTTCCGGGACGATTTCGGCTGGCTCAAACCGGCCGTCATTGTCGACGAGCGTGCTCTCGTCGATGATCTTGTCCTTGGCGGGACTGCGGGCGACGGCGGCAAGATCACCATTCTTGAACAGCCGGAACGCCAGCGCCTTCGGCATCGGGAGCAGTTTCGTGAATGAGCCGACGATCGCCCGCTTCAGAACGCCGCGGTTGAGCATTTCCTCGACCTTGCCGAACAATAACTTCAAGTCGAGCGTAACAATCGTGTCGGTTTGACTGTCCGTAATCTGGAACTCGAGCTCTTCGGCCGTGTAGAGCGGGTTGTAATTCACCACCACGGCGCCGATTTTTGCCGCCGCGAAGTAATAGACAATAAACGTCGGACAGTTCGGCAGCAGCAGGCCGACCTTGTCGCCTTTCTTGATTCCGAGCCCTTGCAGACCCTTCGCCGCGCGGTCGACGAGCTGTCCCACGTTGGCGTAAGTTAATGGTTTCCCAAGGAAATTCGTGCAGATCTTGTCACCGTGCCGACTGACGGCGCGATCAATGATGGCCCCGACGGGGGTCGCCTGATAGGCCTTGTCCCAGCTGACTGCGTCGGGATAGGACTTGAGCCAGGCGTAGTCGGATCGCGCCGTCCCATCAGCGACGGAGCCTTGTGTGGCGGCGTTTGGTGAGGGGTCGGGCTCGGGCATATCTGAGACTCGCTTTGTTCTCGCGTTCGGTCCCAGCATTTTAGCAGATTAGCGCCTGTTAAGCGGAATGACTTTCTTACCCGCCGCAGACGCTATAGTATCAGCGGTATCAAAAAAGCACGCGCCACTTGAATTATCGGCTGTGAAGGCTGTATGGGCAGTGGTTGCGCAAGTCAGCCGAGAACCATCATTGGTTGTGCGGATGCCGAAAACAGCGATCGTCAGCCAAAAACCGGCACACGTCTTGCCTATGAGGTGGGTGCCGTTGCCGAGTGGTTTACGGTTTTGGGATATGGCCCTTGTTCACCAATCGGGACTGGACTACTTGTTCCGATTCAGAGCGTTCCGTGAGCCTCAACTGGCCCGGTGGGAGATAAGGTATGGATGAAGTCGCGACCAAGATCGTCGAGATCCTCAAGAAGCACATGAAAGAACCGCGCGACGATATCGATACGTCGACGGAATTGACGGATCTACAGATCGAATCTTTGGATCTAGCAATGATCGTCTTCGATATCGAAGATACGTTCGGGATCGAGATCCCCTACAACGCAAATGAAGATGCTGGTGACTTTAAGACGGTTGGCTCCGTCGTCGATAAGGTCAAGGCACTTATTGCCGAGTCAGGCTCGAGCCCGGCCAGCGCAAGCGCCTGATCGACAGGCTCAAGCCGGTCACGCGCACGGATTCGCGCGCGATCGCGCCGGGGCAATGCCCCACCAGACGCGCTGGCCGGCCTTCAATTTGGCCTCCAGTCCTGAGTGAACGGTATCGCGCCACGGCTCGCTCGGCAGGCGCGGTATTTGCTTGTTCGCCAAAAGGCCGCGTTTGGCAGTAATGCCGCCGGGCTGTCCACTTGGCGGGGCAGGCAACCATGATCCAGGGTTTGCGCCGGACAACGCCGGACACCCTGGTGTTATGATTTTCCAACGTTGAGGAAGACTTCGAATGGCAGAAGCGAAAGAGAAGCGTCGGGTTGTCGTGACCGGCATGGGCGTCGTCACCCCGATCGGCCTCGACGTCGATGCATTCTGGCAGGGGCTGCGCGAGGCGCGCGTCGGCGTGAGTGAGCTTGGCGGCTTTCCCCTCGAGGATCTCAAGATCCTGATCGCAGCCCAGATCAAGGACTTCGACCCGAAAGAGCATCTGCGCCACTTCAAGCGTGACAAGATCATCATGCACGCGGATCGCTATTCCTGGTTCGCTGCCGCTGCCGCCGACCAGGCCGTCAGGCAATCCGGCCTCGAAGTCCCCTTTGTCGATCCCTATCGCACCGCCTGCATCATCGGCTCCGGCGCGGGCGGCCTCGTCACTTACGAGAAGGCCTACCGCGACCTGTTCATCGAGAACAAGCGCGCCACGCACCCCTTGACGCTGCTGCGCATCATCGGCTCGTCCGCGTCCGCCCACGTCGGCATCGAGTTCGGCGTCAAAGGCCCGACGTTTGCGACCTGCTCGGCCTGCTCGACGGCAACCCATGCGATCGGCACCGCCCGCGACTACATCGAGCACGGCCTCGTCGACGTCGCCATCGCCGGTGCATCCGAATCGGTCATCAACTACGGCACCATGAAAGCCTGGCAGGCCCTTCACGTCCTCTCGCCGGAAGGCTGCTTCCCGTTTGCGAAGAAGCGTAACGGCACCGTCCTCGGCGAAGGCGCCGGCATCCTCGTTCTCGAGGAATACGAGCACGCCAAGGCGCGCGGCGCGACGATCCTCGCCGAACTGTGCGGTTACGGCATGACGTCGGACGCCAAGGACATGGTCAACCCCGACATCGAAGGCCCAAGCGTCGCCATGCAGTTGGCGCTTGAAAATGCCGGCATCGCCCCGACCGATATCGACTACCTCAATGCCCACGGCACGGCGACCGCGATCAACGACAAGAACGAGACCAACGCCATCAAGGCCGTCTATGGCGATCACGCCAAAAAGCTGGCGATTTCCTCGACGAAGTCGATGCATGGTCATCCGCTTGGCGCCGGTGGCGGCATCGAAGCCGTCGCCTGCATCAAGGCGATCAATGAAGGCTGGGTGCCGCCAACCGCCGGCCTCGATGAAGCCGATCCCGATTGCGATCTCGATTATGTACCCAACGTCGGTCGCGACATGAAGGTCGACTACGCGATGTCGAACTCGTTCGCGTTCGGTGGTCTGAACGCGGTGCTGGTGTTCGGCAAACCGCCTGCATAATAAGGCCAGCCCAGGCCCCGCATGAGCGGTTCGGCTGGCAGGGAAGGCGGGCCGCATGCCAACCAATCTGATCCGCCGGAAATTCGACAAAGGTGGCGCGGCAGCGAAATCAGTTGCCGCGCGCCCGGGCGGAACCGAACGCCTGGCCCGCCTCACCGTTGGCCGTCACCACCTGACCCTGGCGCTCCTCGAGACGCGCACCGCGGACGTCATCTGGCGCGCACTCCCCCTCTTTTCGATTGCCGAGACGTGGGGCGAGAGCATTCACTTCGACACCCCCCTCAAGACCGGTCGCGAACGCACCGCCCGCCTCAATGTCGCGCCGGGAGACGTGTGCTTCTGGAGCGAAGATGAACGCGTCGTCCTTGCCTGGGGACCGACACCGATCTCCCGCCCCGATGAGATCCGCCTCATGCGTCCCTGCAACATATGGGCGCGAACGCTCGGAGACCCGGCGATCCTGGCCAGCATCACCCCGGGCGAGAAGGTCTC
Organism: uncultured Alphaproteobacteria bacterium; assembly: GCA_963696075.1. Lineage (GTDB taxonomy): Bacteria > Pseudomonadota > Alphaproteobacteria > Rhizobiales > Hyphomicrobiaceae > CAJQQK01. Next base: position 682,630 of record CAVOJD010000029.1, read on the forward strand.
GCTCGAACGTGCACCGCAAACGGATCGGCAGATCGATAAGCAGGTCGATCAGTAGAGCGTGGCCGGCCAGCCATAGTCCTCGCTCGGCTGCCCCTCGGTCGTCATGTCCCAGAGATAACGCGCAACCCGGTCGCTGCCGGTGCGCTCCCGGGCAATGCGCCGTCCGATCGCACCGATCCGCCGGCGTTCTTTGTCGTCCGCAAAAAGCGCATTCATCTTATCGGCCAGGTCCGCGATCGTCGTGTAATTGACGATGCCATCCTCATAAAGCGCCTCGAGCTGCGCCTCGCCCTGGCACAACGCCGTGATGCCGAGCCCCAGGAGTTGGGCAATACGGTTCGAGGAATAGAGAAAGTCGACCGGCCGGCGTTCGTCCAGCGGCAGGTTGGGCGACATCGCGGCCTGGCCGAGCGCTTCGATGAAACCCGGGCCTCTAAGGCGCGGTGTCCCGAAGATCTTGCCGCCGGCAAAGAAGCGCAAATCGGGCGCAAGTCCGGCCTGCAGCTCCCGCACCTGCGGCTCACGGCGTTGGTCCCCGTTGCCAAGAAAGATCCCGTCGTAGACGAGAGCATCGCGCGCCAGTGCTGAAACATCGACGCCGGCAAGGGCGGGATCGACCGGGTTCGGGCAGAAGGCGACGGAGGCGGGCCGGGGCGCCAGCATTGCGAGTTTATCGGGCGCGCCGGTTGTGATGAAGGAGGCGTCCATGCCCGCCGCGCGCGCCGTGAAGCGCGCCATCGTGGCCTCGCGAAACGTCGGGTCGAGGTGCAACTGCCCGAGGCGGACGCCATCGACAGCGCCGCGCACGGCGTCAAGCGTGTCGCGCTCGGTCATATCGGCATGCCCGAACACGACGAGATGCGGCCGGTACGTCTTCGCCGATTCGACGATGATGCGGTTCATGGCCCCGCGCCCGAACCGTTTGCGTGAGAAGAGGCCCACTTCGCGCGCCACGTCCCGGTCCGAGATGGTGAGCACATGGGCGCCCGCGCGGATAAAGCCGTTCTGGAGCGCGAACCAGGAATTGTAGTATTCCGCCCCGAACGCACCGCGCTCGAAGTCCGCTACGATCAGGACCCGTTTTCCCTCGAGCTTGGCTTGTCCCATCCCTGCCTCACACCCTGGCTGGTGTCGTTATCGCTCAATCATTTCCAGTAATCACCGATCCACGTCGCGGGCTTGAGCCCCTTGTGGATGCCCCCCGGCCAGCGCCCGGCCAGCGCATCGTCGGGGTTGGGATGGCCGTGAAAGACCACGATCTTCGCGCCGGCGGGCACTTTTGACGGCATCAGCCAGTTGGCCGGCATGCCGTGCCATTTGATGCCGCCCGGCAGGCAGTGGCGCTTGAAGCTGACGCACCATTCGGCCGGCCAGTAGCTCATGTCCCTGACCGAGTGCGACAGGAATGTCTGGCTGTTGCGGTAGGTGTCGATCCAATGCTGATGGCTTTCCGAGTGGAACCGGTCGAGCACATAAGAATCCGCGCCGATCGTGAACCGGTAGACGGATGAATTGCCGACGATATCGTCGGGATGCGTCCAGTTGTGGATGATGACGAAATGGCCGGGATGCGTGAAGAACGGATCGAGGCTGTCGACGACGACGAGATCGAGATCGAGGAACAGCGTCGGCCCTCCGAGATCGCCGAGCCGCTCGTTGAAGAGCCCGATCTTGCGCCACGGCAGTTGTGATTTGTCCGCATCGACGTTGATCGGCGGCAGGTCGAACGTTTCGACATCGCCATCGAGGCCGGAGGTATCATCGGTGAAGCAGGCGAACCGGTGCGGAATGGACAGGTTGCGCTTCACCATCGACCGCAGCCGGTTGACGTATTCGGGCCCATAGAGTGTGCCCCACTTCATGCAGATGACGTTGACCGGCTCGCTCATGCGTTTTCTCCCCACCCGCTTCCGCGCCGGAAGCAACGCCGTTTCGCGGACGCCCCTCTGGGCGCGCGTGTGTGGTCTTTGGGACGCAAGGCACGGATCGTGGTAGGCCCGGAGGGACTTGAACCCCCAACCAGACGGTTATGAGCCGTCGGCTCTAACCAATTGAGCTACGGGCCCGTCCCAAGCAGCTCCGAGCGCGCCGGATCACCTAGAAGCGCCGGACCTTATGGTCTGCCACGCGAGATTTCAAGCGTGTTGCAGCCCCCCTCGCCAGCTTTCCCCGCTTGGCCCGCCGGCCCCGGGCATGATAACGCATCAAGCCGCAGCAGCCGGCGGCGAACGGGACCAGTGATTTGAAAGCAATCATCTTTGATTTGGACGGGACGCTGGTCGATAGCGTCGCAGCCCTCCAGGCCATCGCGAGCCAGTTCATGGACGAGATGGGGTGGCGCCATTTGGAACGCGATGAAGCGCGGGGCTATATCGGCCACGGTTCACGCTGGTTCCTGGAGCAGGCGCTGCGCGCACGCGATGTCTGGGACCCCGACCAGTTCGAGACGCGGTTCCATCGCTTCCATGAGATCTACGCCTCGGCGCCCGGCAGCGACAACCATCCCTATCCAGCCGTTGGCGAGGTGCTGGCGCGCCTCGGTGCGCGTGACGATATCGCGCTGGGCCTGTGCACAAACAAGCCCAAGGCGCCGACGCACGTCGTGCTCGACGCGCATGGTTGGACGCCGCTGTTCGATTGCATCATTGCGGGCGATGAATTGGCCGAACGCAAGCCCCATCCCCTGCCGCTCGAAACCGTTGTCCAGCGCACCGGCGCGCGCGAGGCCGTCTATATTGGCGACAGCGAGGTCGATTGCGCGACCGCCGCCGCAGCCGGCATCCCCTTTGTGTTCTTCACCGAGGGCTACTGCAACGCGCCCCTCGACGAGGGCGCCGTCCACGCAAGGTTCTCCGACTATGCCGACCTGATGGCGATCCTGGACCGGCTCTGATACCGCCGCACGCGCAGCCTTACGGTAAATTGCGCTCCGATTGCCCTTTGCACGCCATATCTGCCCGCCCAAGTGAGCAGGGACCGCACGTGAGCAGGAAACCCACGTAAACAGCGGCAACGAGACCGCAAGGGAGGAGTGCACCGATGAAAACGACCAATTGGATGGCGGCGGCCATGATCGCCACGGCAGCCATGGCCGGAGCTGCCACAGCTCAAGCCGATGACAAGCACCCGCGCACCATCACCATCAATGCCACCGGCAGCGTCGAGGCCGAACCCGACTATGCCACGATCTCGCTCGGCGTCCTGACCGAGGCCGAGAAGGCCGGAAAAGCCGTCGCCGACAACGCCACGGCGATGTCACGCGTGATCGATGCCTTCAAGAAGGCCGGCATTCCAGCCAAGGATATCGCCACCGAGCAATATGCCATCAATCCGATCTACGCGAATTACAAGTCCGCCAGCGGCGGGCAAACGAACCGTATTGACGGCTTTCGGGTGACTAATTCCGCGACCGTCACCGCGCGCGACGTGACGCGCATCGGCGAATTGATTGATCTTGCCGCCGAGAACGGCGCCAATCAGTTCACCGACATCTCGTTTCGCGTCTCAGGCCTCGATGAAAAACTCGATGCCGCCCGCCGCGATGCCATGTCCAACGCGATCCGGCGCGGCAAGCTTTATGCCGAGGCAGCCGGCGTCGAGCTGGGCAAGGTGATGACGATTTCCGAGCATGTCCATGGCATCGCACCGCAACCGCAGTATCGCAGCCGTGAAGCCTCGATGGCAGCCTCAACCCCGATCGAGCCGGGCCAACAGCGCCTGAGCGTCAGCGTGTCGGTGGTCTGGGAACTGGACTGACGCCGCCCTCAAAGCGGCTTCATCCAGAACTGCATGTCCTTGCGGCTCTCATCGCTCTCCCCGATTTCGCGCCAGTCGTAATGGCCGATGAGGCCGGGAACGGGGGCATAGCCACGCTTGCGCCAGAAGGGATCGAGCGGGCGGTAGGTCGCGGGCTTGCGCGGGTCGTCATCGGATCGGACCACACCGCAGAATGTCGACTGCGTGAACCGGTGACCGCGCCGGTTGAGCTTTAAGGCATGCGCCTCGCGGTGATCGAAGAAGGCATGCCCGAGGCCCTGGCCGCGATAGGGGGCAAGCAGGACGGATTCGCCGCAATAAAAGATCTGGGCCGGGTCGTAGCCGTGCTGTTCGAACAGCGGCACGAAGTCGTCTGTGTGGCCTGCCAGCGGGGCGGCGGTGGCAGCCCCGACGAGCTGATCCCCATCGCGGGCGGCCACCACCACAGCGTCCGCGTTGGCTGAAAACGTTGCCAGATAGTCCGCCTCCGAGGCCGCGCTGCCCTCGTAGAGATACGGCCATTCGCGAAAAACCGTGAGGCGCAGATGGCTCAAGTCGCTGATCACAGCGGCGATATCCGGTCCGCTGAGCAATTCGATCGTAACCGTCATGGGGCCTCCGTATCAGATCAGATCAGCGAAGCGTGCCGAAGTGGCGTGCGGCTGCCACAACCGCCGCCTCGAAGCCCGCGAACGCATAGCGCACCTGATCACCCGCTTCTTGGCTCTGGATGATCACCCCACCACCTTCCGCGATGGCAACCGGGATCATCAGATTTTCGCACAGCCCGAAATCCTCGATCTCAAGCCCGTCGCAATCATAGTCGAACGGCAGGGCAGGGCTTGCGCGCCACGCCCGGGCGCGTGCGGCATAGTCCGCCGTCGTGGTCGTGTAGGCAAAGACGGGCCGGTCGAGGGCGCGCATGAAGCCAACCTCGAACGCGGAGCCGGCGTCCATCGAAACGCCGCGAAAAGGCGTGAGATTGCAGATCGCAGCCTGCGAAGTCCGCATCGCCCCTTCGTTGGCGAGCGAAATCCGCCGCGCCTGCTCACCCGGCGCCAGTCCCTCAAGATCGAGTTGATTGTCGAGCGGAAACACGCCCTCAAGCCCGTATTGGGCGCAAAGCTCAGCTTTGCGCACGCCGATGGCCTTGGCATCGGGCAGGAAAACCTCGGGCCCCGCGAGATAGATCCGTGGCTTTTTGTGTGATGGCTGTTTATCCATGCCCCGATCCTTCTCTTGACGAGCCCATCACACGGCTTCTAACAGGCACCCATGGCGAAAATCGAGGACATCTTTGCAACCCGCATCTATGCCGCCACCCTGAAAGGGGCGGCAGCAAAGCGCTTGAACGACGAGTTGGCGCGCGCGGCCCGCCAGATCGCCGCCGATGACAGGGCCGGCCAGCACTGGAGCGAGGAAAATCGCTACCCGGGCTACACCTCCTACGCCTCGCTCAACGACCTCACCTGGCGGATGCCGGAGTTCGCCGATCTCGAACGCCATTTGGATGAGCACGTCAAAGCCTTCGTCAAGGAGCTCGAGTTCGATCTGGGCGGCAAGGCCTTGAGCCTCGACAGCATGTGGATCAACATCCTCGATCCGGGCGGCGCCCACCCCGCCCACATCCATCCCCACTCGGTGATATCGGGAACCTATTACGTCGACGTCCCCGATGGCGCCGGCGCGATCCGCTTCGAGGACCCCCGTCTCGGTCTCATGATGGCAAGCCCGCCCCGCAAAAAGCGGGCAGCGCGCCCCAACCGTCCCTTCACCACCTACGCCCCGCGCCCCGGCATGGTGCTGCTTTGGGAGAGCTGGCTACGCCACGATGTGCCCGTCAATCTGTCCGAGAGTGAGCGCATCAGCATCTCGTTCAACTATGGCTGGGGCGATGCGTGAGGCAGCCAGCCGCGCGCCGCTTCGTTTGCGCCACGAAATCGCATTGCACAAATCTCAGAGGCCATCATAAAGTCCGCCCATGAGCGATAAAGCACCCGACCGCCTCGCGATTGCGATGGCCCAACTGAACGCCGTTGTCGGCGACATCGATGGCAACAAGCAGCGTGCCCTCGACGCGTGGAACGAGGCGCGCGGACAGGGGGCGGACCTGATTGTCTTCCCCGAACTCTTCATCAATGGCTATCCCCCCGAAGACCTCGTCCTGAAGCCTGCCTTCGTGGCCGCCTCCAAATCAGCCGTTGAAGCTTTGGCGCGCGAGACCGCCGACGGCCCCGGCATCCTGATCGGGACCGTATGGCCGGGCGAGACGGCGGGCGGCGTGGTGAACGCGGTCGCCTGCCTGGATGGCGGCGAGGTCCGCGCCATCCGCGCCAAGGCGGAGCTGCCAAACTATGGCGTCTTCGATGAGAAGCGCGTTTTCGAGGTCGGCCCGATGCCCGGCCCGGTCGATTTTCGCGGCGTGCGCATCGGCGTGCCGATCTGCGAGGACATCTGGTTTGAGCAGGTCGCCGAATGCCTCGCCGAGTGCGGCGCGGAAATGCTGCTGGTGCCGAACGGATCGCCCTACGACCGCAACAAGACCGAGACGCGCCAGAACATCGCCGTCGCCCGCGTTACCGAGACCCATCTGCCGCTTGCCTACGTCAACTGCGTGGGCGGCCAGGACGAACTCGTCTTCGATGGTTCGTCGTTTGTGCTGAATGCCGATAGCAGCCTCGCAGTCCAAGGTCCGGATTGGCGCGAAGCCATGATCATGACCGAATGGCGCCGGACGGGCGAGGGCTGGGTGTGTCAGCAGGGTGAGCGTGCACTACTTCAGGAAGGCGATGGCGCAATCTACGCAGCCTGCGTCCTGGGGCTGCGTGATTACGTCAACAAGAATGGGTTTTCCGGTGTCGTGCTGGGTCTCTCGGGCGGGATCGATTCCGCCCTCGTTGCCGCCATGTCCGTCGATGCGCTGGGGCCGGAGCGGGTCCACTGCATCATGCTGCCCTACCGCTATACCTCCGAAGAGAGCATCACGGATGCGGCAGCCTGCGCCAAGGCGCTGGGCCTGCGCTACGACACGGTCGAGATCGGCGGCCCCGTGACCGCATTCATGGATGCGCTTGGAGATCTCTTCTCCGGCACGGACGAAGGCGTCACGGAAGAAAACATCCAGAGCCGGACACGCGGCGTCATCTTGATGGCCGTCTCCAACAAGTTCGGCTACATGGTCGTCACCACCGGCAACAAGTCCGAGATGTCGGTCGGTTATGCGACGCTCTATGGCGACATGAACGGCGGCTACAACCCGATCAAGGATCTCTACAAGATCGAGGTCTACCGCATCGCCGCCTGGCGCAATGAAAACCGCCCGGTCGCCGCCATGGGCCCGGCCGGCGAAGTGGTCCCAACCAACATCCTGACCAAGGTGCCAAGCGCGGAACTGCGCGAAAACCAGACCGATCAGGACAGCCTCCCGCCCTACGATGTCCTCGATGACATCCTCTATTGTCTGGTCGAAAAAGAGATGCCGCTCACCGAAATCGTGGCCCGGGGCCATCCGGTGGAAACGGTCAGGCGGATCGAGCGGCTGTTATATATCGCCGAGTATAAGCGCCGCCAGGCAGCCCCCGGCGTCAAGATCTCCGTCAGAAATTTCGGCCGCGACCGCCGCTATCCGATCACCAATAAATTCCGCGAGCGGCTGGACGGCTGAGCCGTCCGACCCGGCGAGGTGACAACGCCGCGCCCCTGCCATAAGAATGGCGCGGGCGATGGCCGCGCGCCACGCAACCCGAACCGGCAAAGCCCCTCATCCATCATGCAGCCCCAAACAATGGCTCAAGCAACATGAGCGAACACACTCCCGCCGACAACCAGCCGGACGCAGACGCCCCGGCCAATTTCATCCGTGACATCGTGCGCGAGGATCTCGCGGCCGGTCGCGTGAGCGAGGTCGTGACGCGCTTTCCCCCAGAGCCGAACGGCTACCTCCATATCGGCCATGCCAAATCGATCGCGCTCAACTTCGGGCTCGCCGCCGAGTTCGGCGGGCGCTGCAATCTGCGCCTGGACGACACCAACCCCCTCAAGGAAGAAGACGAATACATCGACGCGATCCAGGAAGATGTGACGTGGCTGGGCTACGAATGGGCTGGTGAAACGCGCTTTGCCTCGGACTATTTCGAGCAACTCTATGCCTGGGCCGAGCACCTGATCGAAGCGGGCAAGGCCTACGTCGACGACCTCGGCGCCGAAGACATGCGCAAATACCGCGGCACGCTCACCGAGCCGGGCCGCAACAGCCCGTTCCGGGATCGCACGGTGGCCGAAAACCTTGACCTCTTTCGACGCATGCGGGCGGGCGAGTTCGCCAACGGCGCCAAGACGCTGCGCGCGAAGATCGACATGGCATCGGGCAACATCAATCTGCGCGATCCCGTCCTCTACCGCGTGCTGCATGCCGCCCACCCGCGCACCGGCGACACCTGGTGCATCTATCCGACCTATGACTACGCCCACGGCCAGTCGGATGCGATCGAGGGCGTCACGCACTCCGTGTGCACCTTGGAATTCGCCGATCACCGGCCGCTCTACGACTGGTTCATCGACAATCTTCCCGTGCCAGCTAAGCCCCGCCAGTACGAGTTTGCCCGTCTCAATCTCACGCATACGGTGCTCTCGAAGCGCAAGCTGATGCAACTCGTCAACGATGGCGTCGTGAGCGGCTGGGACGACCCGCGCATGCCGACCATCTCCGGCCTGCGCCGGCGTGGCATCCCGCCCGGCGCCGTGCGCGAGTTCGCCCGCCGCATCGGGGTGGCGCGCGCTGACAGCGTCGTCGAGTACGGCATGCTGGAGTTTTGTACGCGCGAACTGCTGAACCGTATCGCGCCGCGCCGCATGGCCGTCCTCGACCCATTGAAGGTGGTGATCGAGAACTACCCCGAAGGCGAAACGGAATTTCTCGACGCGATCAACAATCCCGAAGACGAAGCCGCCGGCTCGCGCCAGGTGCCGTTCTCGCGCGAGATCCTGATTGAACGCGACGACTTCATGGAAGACCCGCCCAAGAAATTCTTCCGCCTCGGCCCCGGCCGCGAGGTGCGCCTGCGCTATGCCTATTATGTGACCTGCACCGACGTCATCAAGGATGCCGATGGCCGGATCGTCGAACTGCGATGCACCTATGATCCAGCAACCAGGGGCGGGGATTCACCCGACGGGCGCAAGGTCCGCGGCACGCTGCACTGGGTCTGCGCAACAAATAGCGTCACGGCTGAGGTGCGCCGCTTTGAGCACCTCTTCGAGAGCGCCAATCCGGGGGGCGAAGAGGATCTCATCGCAGCCCTCAATCCCAACTCGATGACGGTCATCGAAGACGCCCGCGTCGAGCCGGCGTTGGCCGCCGACGATATCGGCACGCAGGTGCAATTCGAGCGCCTCGGCTATTTCTCGGTCGACCGCGACTCGACCCCCGACCGCCGCGTCTTCAACGAGATCGTTTCGCTCAAGGATACGTGGAAGAAGATGCAGGGCGGCAAACGCTGAACGCGCGCGGCATCCTGACAAAGCTGAAGGCTCACACAAGCGCACAGCGCTGACACGGGCCTATCGCACCGGTGATAGCTTGTTCTGGCTCTGCTCGGTGGGCGGCCGCTCGGCCGGTGGCAGCGACGAGGTCGCCGGGCCGCCAGCCGCTGTCTGGGGAATGTATTCGCTCGCCTTGCACGAACAGCCGGCCACGAACTCCTTGCGATACCGGAATGCGGAGTTCAGCACCGAATAAGGCTGTTGCGTGCGCCGCGACATCATCTGGTCGACCGAACCACCGGGGTTCTGGTGGAAGTAAAGCTCCGTCGGCGCCGCACAGCGTTGCTGGCAGGCGTCGGCATCGCGGTCGAAGTGCGTCGGCAAGGTCGAGAAGCTGACCGGGAAATAATAGCCATCGCACAGCCGCACGCACAGTGTCCGGTAGGTCGCGAATGGCAACCCGCCGAAGGTGTTGCCGCGGCCCTGATAGCCGTCGCTCTCGCTGTCCTGCCAGAAATTCGTGAACGGATCGCGCCGCCGCGCCATCTGCTCGTACTGGGCCCCGCATCGGTTGCGGGCGAGTGCACGGATGATCTCGTCCTGCCGGTCCTGCGCCTGGCCCGGCGTCATATTGTTGAGTTCCGTCGAGACTTCTTCAACGCGCCGTTCCGCCCGGCGAAAATCCGTGTCCAGCCGGCGGCAGTTCTGCGATGGCCTCAGGCTGCGCGTGAACAGGAACGTTTCATAGCACTGACGCCGCTCGAGTTCGCGTTCAGCCCGCCGCATCTGGCGTTGAGCGGCACGCAGTTCGTTCTCGAGATTGGCGCGCACCTGGCCCGAACTCGACTGGCGCTGGGCATCTTGGGCAAGGCGCTGCTCCAGTTGCAGGCAGATTGAGCCGCTCTGCCCCCCATAGGCCGGCCCGGTTGGCTGGCCCCACGCCTGTCCCTGGGACTGCGGAGGTGGCGCGGGCTGGCGCTGCGGCGGTGGCCGGCGCACGGGTTCCTCGCGCGTCGTCCACGGCAGCCAGCTTTGCGCGAGCGACGGCGTCGCCCCGCCGACGGCGGCAAGGACGGTGATGGCAGCAAGACCGAAGAGGCCTGCGATAAGGACGGTTCGTTGATGAGCCACCGGTTCCCTTGTGCATACGGCCGGCCTGAACGCATGTGACCGGCAGGGTCAGCGCTAGGCGGCGAATGAAGCGCAAATAGGGCACGCGGCGAACCGCCATGACCCAGGTGCAAGACGCAGTCCGCGCGTTGATCGCGCCCCGTACCACGATGCTGACGATGCTTGACGCCGGCCGCCCAATCGTCTTAACAGGCGATGATGACGCACCGCGCGACGATAGCAACGATCTGCCCCTGTGGTATTTCGATTACCAGCATATAAGAACCGGCTGGCGCGCGCTTTCTTTTGATTTTCCACAAGCGGATGAGCGAGAGCCGGGCCAACAGGCAGGAGGGCTCCCACGTGAGCACAGCCGACAGCGACCGGCCCGCGACGGCCCCGATTCGTCTCTACAACTCGCTCCGCCGCGAGAAGGTGGCGCTCGCACCGATCGATCCGGCAAACGTGCGCATGTACGTGTGCGGCCCAACCGTCTACGACTTCGCCCATATCGGCAACGCGCGGCCGATCATCGTCTTCGACGTGCTTTTCCGACTGCTGCGCCATCGCTACGGCGCTGATCACGTCACGTACGTGCGCAACATCACCGACGTCGACGACAAGATCAACGCCCGCGCCGCCGAAGAATACCCAGGCCTGCCCCTGAACGAGGCCATTGCCAAGGTCACCGCCAAGACGACGGCGCAGTTTCACGAGGACATCGCAGCCCTCGGCGTGCTCGAGCCGACCGTCGAGCCGCGCTGCACGGGCCACATCGCGGAAATGATCGCGATGATCGACACCCTCGAATCCAAGGGCTACGCCTACGCCGCCGAGGGCCACGTCCTGCTCGATACAACCCAGGTGCCGGATTATGGCCAGCTCTCCGGGCGCTCCCTCGATGAGATGATCGCCGGCGCCCGTGTCGAAGTCGCCCCCTATAAGCGCAACCCCGCCGACAGCGTGCTCTGGAAACCATCAACCGATGAACAGCCGGGTTGGGACAGCCCCTGGGGCCGCGGCCGGCCCGGATGGCACATCGAGTGCTCGGCGATGGCGGCAAAGCACTTAGGCAAAGTCTTCGACATCCACGGCGGCGGCATCGACCTCCAGTTCCCCCATCATGAGAACGAACTGGCGCAGTCCCGCGCGGCCAACGACACCGACCGCATGGCAAGCATCTGGATGCACAACGGCTTTCTCCAGGTCGAAGGCGAGAAGATGTCGAAGTCGCTCGGGAATTTCGTGACGATTCATGAGTTGCTGGCGACGGACAAATTTGGCGGGCAGCCTTGGAAGGGCTTACCCTCCGTTTCGCGATGTTGGAGACGCATTATCGACAGCCAATCGACTGGACGGTCCGACGAATTGCGCGAGCGTGACGCAGAATTGGAGCGTTGGGCCACCGAGCTCGACGACGTTATCAACAGCGCGTGGAGATGAGCAGGCACACATGAGCTAGTGCCAGCCCTTCGGCGGGCCTCATCGAGCGCTTATGTGACGATCTGAACACCCCTCCGCCGTTGCTTATCTGCGCGAAAAATTCCGCAATACTTCGAAGCGAAAGCGCTGAGGCGACAGATGCAGATTCATCGACGACTGCGAGTTCCTCGGGCTACTGACGGACGACAAGCTTGGGGCCTTCGCAAAGCGTTGTGACTGGCGAAAAAGGTGCATCGCTAGAATACATGGCTGAGGCTGAAAAACTCAAAACCTATGATGTGAACGACAATACCACTGGGACTTGATCAGCTACTACTGACGCCTCGAGAGCATGGAGCACGTATCGGTTGAGATTCGAGCATGGAGGGGCGGTCCACTTTAAACCAGCTGCAGGCGGAGAAAGTAAGTTCGAGACTGAAATCAACGCCGCCATCGCAGCCCGCCTCGCCGCCCGCGCCGCGAAAGACTTCGCAACCTCCGACCGCATCCGCGATGAACTGGCGGCCAAGGGCATTCTGCTCAAGGACGGTAAGAACTCTGAAACCGGCGAAGCGATAACGACTTGGGAGATCAAACGAAGTTGACGTCGCCGCCAACGGAGGGCGCATGTTGAGGAAATGGTCATTTATGGCTAGCGCTTCGTTAACGCCCGCCTGCCACACTGGCACCCGCCACACAATGCCACGCAATCGACGGCAAAGCCGTCGGGAAGCGACCGCGACCCGGGCCATTGGCCCGCCCCACGGAGGGCCAGGACGATGCGCAGCAGCGTCCGGTGCGGCCCGTGAGTGCAAGAGAGTAGGAAATACGATGTCCGCCCCCGCCAAAGAACGCCTCTACCTGTTCGACACCACGCTCAGAGACGGCGCGCAGACGACCGGCGTCGACTTCTCCGTGGCCGACAAGATCCGGATCGCCGAGATCCTGGATCAACTGGGGATCGACTACATCGAAGGCGGCTATCCGGGCGCCAACCAGACGGATACCGAATTCTTTGCCACCGCGCCGGCCCTCAAGCACGCGACCTTCACCGCTTTCGGCATGACCAAGCGGGCGGGCCGCTCGATTTCGAATGACGCAGGCTTCCAGGAAACGCTCAGGAATTCAGCCCCCGCCGCCTGTCTCGTCGCCAAGGCGTGGGATTATCATGTCCGCGTCGCGCTCGGCACCACGAACGAGGAAAACCTCGACGGTGTCGCGCCAGTCCGTCGAAGCCCTCGTCGAAGCGGGCCGCGAAGCGATGATCGACTGCGAGCACTTCTTTGACGGCTACAAGTCGAACCGGGACTATGCGCTCTCGATCGCGAAGGCTGCCTATGACGCAGGCGCGCGCTGGGTCGTGCTGTGCGACACCAACGGGGGCACGCTGCCGCAAGAGGTCGAGGAGATCGTCACGGATGTGTTGAGAGTGGTGCCCGGCACCCACGTCGGCATGCACGCCCACAACGACACCGAGAACGCCGTCGCCAATACCTTTGCAGCGCTCCGCGCCGGCGTGCGCCAGATCCAGGGCACGATGAACGGCATCGGTGAGCGCTGCGGCAACGCCAACCTGACATCGATCATCCCGACGCTGCTCTTGAAGTCGGCCTACGCGGATCGTTTCGAGACCGGCGTCACGCCGGAGCGCCTGATGCGCCTGACGCACGCAAGCCGCGTGCTCGATGAAATCCTGAACCGCGGTTCGAACCGCCAGGCGCCCTACGTCGGCGAAAGCGCGTTCGCGACCAAGGCCGGCATCCACGCCTCCGCGATCCTGAAAGAGCCTGAGACCTACGAACACGTGAAACCGGAACTCGTCGGCAACCAGCGCCGCGTCCTGGTTTCCGATCAGGCCGGCAAGTCAAACATCCTTGCTGAACTCGAACGCGTCGGCATCTCGGCCGAGAAGAACGATCATCGCATCTCAGCCCTGCTCGACGAGGTCAAGAACCGCGAAGCGCTAGGGTATGCCTACGAGGGCGCGGATGCCTCCTTCGAATTGCTCGCCCACCGCATCCTCGGCGACGTGCCCCAGTTCTTCACTGTCGACAGCTTCCGCGTGATGGTCGAAAAGCGCCACAACGCCCTCGGCGAACTCGTCACCGTGTCGGAGGCGACCGTGAAGGTGTTCGTCGATGGTTCGGACGAGCCGCTGTGGTCGGTGGCCGAAGGCAACGGCCCCGTCAACGCGCTTGATCAGGCGCTGAGAAAAGACCTCGGCCGCTTCCAGAAGCACATCGATACGGTCGAACTGGTCGACTACAAGGTGCGCATCCTGACGGGCGGCACCGAAGCGGTCACCCGCGTCCTGGTTGAATCGCGTGATATGGAAACCGGCGAACGCTGGGTCACCGTCGGCGTCTCAGCCAACATCGTCGACGCCAGCTTCGAGGCGCTCCTCAACTCGATCAATTTCAAACTGATGCGCGATGGCGCCAAACTGCGCGCCCGCGCAGCCGTGACCCACGCCTAGATCGGGCGCGTTCTTCGTCGGCTGATTTGGCGATGTCACCACGGCCCGGACCGCGCTTGCCCTCGACATCATTTGGGTGCGTCTGGCGCCAGCAGCTGGTGGGCCGCGTCGCGCGGCTCAAGTTCGCCCGCAAGAACGGCCTCGATAATCGCGTCCGCAGCCCCATTGCTGGTCTCGCAAAGCGCGCTTCGGATCGCCTCGATCGCCTGCCGCTCGACGATGTATCGCGCGCGGCGCTGGCGCCCCGTCACCGCGGGCGCCGCCCGCCCGGCTTCCGCGGTCAGCGCCCGGATCAGCCCGGCGAGCTGTTCGACCCCCTGACCCGTCTGAGCCGACGTCTCAAGCACCTGTGGCGCGCGGCCAATCCCGGCCCTGAGCGACACGGCGGCTGCGAGCTGTTCTGCGGTTTGCCGCGCATCCGGCCGGTCAGCCTTGTTGACGACGAGGATGTCGGCGATTTCGAGCAATCCGGATTTCATGGCCTGGATACCGTCGCCGAGCCCTGGGGCCGCGATCACGACACCAATGTCACTGACGGCGGCAATGTCGATTTCGTTCTGTCCCGTGCCGACCGTCTCGAGCAGGACGAGATCGAAGCCCGCCGCATCGAACGCATCGACCATGCGAACGGCAGCCGGCGTGAGACCGCCAAGATGTCCGGCGCTGCCGAGCGAGCGCACGAAGATGCCGTCGTCATCAATGGCGGCATCCATGCGGATGCGATCACCGAGGATCGCGCCCCCGGAAAGCGGGCTTGAGGGGTCGACGGCAATGACACCGATGCGCAGTCCATCGGAGCGCCAGACCTTGAGAAGCGCATTCACCAGGGTCGACTTGCCCGCGCCTGGCGGCCCCGTGATGCCAACGACGCCAATGCCGGTAAGATGCGGCTTGAGGGCGGAAAGCAGCTCGGCACAGGGCGCACCGCCCGCTTCGAGGCGCGTAATGGCACGGGCAAGCGCCCGGCGCTCACCGTTGATCAGGCCCCGCACGAGGTCGGTGGTCTCCCCCGCGCGCGCCTCATCGCCCCCCATCAGTACCAGACCCCGGGGAAGCGGAAGCGCGGCCGCATCCCGATGGGCCCGACCTGGACGGCGGAGATATAGGGCGCCTCCTTGATGTCGAGCTGCGGCATGTGACGGCGGTTGTCGAGCGCGCGCAGCCGCGCGACACGGTCTTCGGTCGGTGGATGCGTCCTGAGCAGGGAAGGCTGCGGCGTGCGCCGGCCGGGGACGGGAAACATCAGGTCTTCCCAGAACGCCCCGGTCTCGCGGTCAAGCAGCTGCAGCGCGGAGATCAGCCACGATGGATCGCCCGTCAACGCAGCGGCCTCGAGGTCGGCGTCATATTCACGCGTCCGCGACAACGCCAGCTGCATCAGGCTCGAGAGCGTCGGCGCGAGATAGAGAATGATAATCGCCAGCCACGACACGTGCGCCTCGCCGTCGAGCATCAGGCTGAACAGGTTGACGGCCAGCAGAAACACAGCGGCATATGACATGCCCTGTACAAGGCGGCTTGCGATGTCGGCGATCGCCATCACGGTCAGGTCGTTATTGCGAACGTGACTGATTTCGTGCGCGAGGACACCGGCGAGCTGCTTGGTCGACAGTTTGCGCACCAACCCCTCGGTCATGCCAATGGCGGAATGTCCCGGTGATCCGGTCGCGAAAGCATTGAGGGTCAGACTCGGGATCACGAAGACTGCCGGCACGCTGCGCAATTCGGCGCGCTCGCTCAGCACTTTGACGATGTGGATCAGCTCCGGAGCCGAGCGGGCCGTGAGGCGTTCGCCGCGATAGGCCCGCATGATGAGCTCAGGCGGCGCCTGACGCGCCCCAAGAAACGTCACGCCGACCAGAGCCGCGACAAAAACCAAGCCACCAAGGCCTGAGATGAGCGTGACCGGGACGGCCAGCAGCAGGCCGATGCCGCCGAGCAGCAGGAACGTGTGCAGTTGGTTCTGCTTGCGGTGGGCGGCGCGGACGTCGGCGTCCAGGAAGTGATCTGACGCGACCGCTGCCCGGTCCGGGCCTGCGGCCGCAGGTATCGGCTGGGTCATCGGCGCTCGCTTGGCGTAGTCTTCTTCACGGCTCGTCTCGTGTGCCCACTCATCTCACTTAGAACTTGTCGGCGATGGTGGCCTTGTCCGCTGCGTCGCGGCTCGCATCGAACGCATCCTGGATGGTCGGCAGGATCTCGTGGGCGGTGTCGACGACATGATAGCCGACTTCGAGCCCCCTTCGAATGAATTGTTGTTCGCGCATATGATCGAGCAGTTGCAGGAACGGATCCCAGAACCCGGCGATGTTGGCGATCACGACAGGCTTGCCGTGTTGGCCGAGTTGCGACCAGGTGAGCTGTTCGACGAGTTCTTCCAGCGTCCCGATGCCGCCGGGCAGTGCAACAAACGCATCCGCGCGGCGGAACATGAGCATCTTGCGCTCGTGCATGTCATCAACGACGATAAGCTCGTCGACGTCCTGGAGCATCTGCTCCTTTTCCGACAGGAACGTCGGGATGATGCCCGTCACTCGCCCGCCGGCCTTGAGCGTGGCGCGCGCCGTCTCCCCCATCAGCCCGAGCCCGCCACCACCATAGACGAGGCCAATCCCGGCCGCCGCCAGAGACGTGCCGAGCGTGCGGGCCGCCTCCGCGTAGCGCGGGTCCGTGCCGCTGCCCGAGCCGCAATAGACGCAGATGTTATCGAGTTTCGCCAAGGTTCATGTCCTCGATTGAATATTGTATGTCGCTGCCGGGAAGTCGGCCGCCCGAGCCATAGCATGACTATATAAGAGCATAAGCGCTTCAACGCAGGTTTTAGCCGCTGTTGTGCCCGCCCCCAATGGCCGGCTCCGATCTGGCCGCGCCCCCGACAGGATGAAACCCAACCAGATCACGGCGCTATGACGAAATTGGCGCACCTCACAACAAACTGCCGTCATTACTGGGCGGATGCCAAAACACGTGCTAAGTGATCGTTACCAATAGCGAAATTAAGTGTCGGGTTAGTCGTCGTTATGGTGTCGAAGAGCAATAGTAGCGTTCTATTCGTCTGTTTTGCGACGATGGCGTTCGCCGTCTGGTCGGCGTTGGTGCTGTCGTTCGTGGCATTCGATCCGCTTGGCGTCGTGCGCGGCGGCCCCGACTGGGACCGCGATGGCGATCGTGGCGAACCGACGCACGTCGTCACTGCCCTGCTCTCGGCGCAGGAAAGGACCGGCCGGTCCCCTGAGCCGCCTTGAAGTCGCGCCCGCCGAGACCGCCCCTGTCTTCACCCAGGTCCGCTTCAATCCGCGCAACCGCCGTGCCGTCTTCGCCGGCCGTGGCCAGCCCGATGCCCGCATCGCCATTCTCCAGGCCGGCCGCGTCATCGTCTACACCCGCGTCCGGGACGACCATCAGTGGGCGGCGGCGGCCAGTTTCGACGAAGCCAACGGCCCGCTCGAGTTCACGATCGAGCAGCGCAATCCCCTGACCGGCGAGTTGATCGTCGGCGGCCAGATCAATCTCCATCTGCCTGAGAGCTATCGCCTGAGCGTGCGCGTCTCGGGCGACGAGGCATCGGCCAGCGACGATGCCTTCCGCCTTGTCGCTGTCAAGGCTGAGACAACCACCCTCGGCCCAACCGATGTCCGCGCATTTGACCGCTATCTCGGTGGCCGCGAGCCTGCCGAGGAAGGCCCCGCCGGCCGCATCGTTCAGGTCGCGGGGACGTGGGACTGGCTTGAGGGGGCGAACCGCTCCTACCAGAACGAGATCGTCGACCGGCTGCGCAAGGGCGGCGGGTTCGCTGTTTCGCCCAACGACGAGCGTGAGCGTGAGCGTGACTGGGACCGTGACCGCGATGCCGGCGCGCGCGAGGACCGCGACACGCCCCGCGAATTTGCAGCCAATGACAGGGACGAGACCCCTCAGGCCGCGTCGGGCAGCTTCATCGACTGGTTGACGACGGCGCGGCGCAGTTACGAGACGGAAATCATCCCGCGTCTTTCCGGTCAGGTGCCGCGCGGCATTCTCAACCGCCAGGAGATGGAGCGCGAACGCGAGCGCCTTGATCGCCTCGCCCGCGAAGCGCGCCTGCGTCAGGAAGCCGCCGATCGTGCCGAGCGCGAACGCATCGAGGCCGAGCAGCGCCGCCGGGAGGCCGCCGAGCGCCGCCGCGCAGCCGAGGAAGAAGCCCGCCGGATCGCCGAGGCGCGCGCCAACGCCGAACGCCTTGCCGCCGAACGGGCCCGCGAGGCGGAAGCGCGCCGTCGGGCTGAGGCCGAGCGCCTTGCCGCCGAACGCGCCGAACGCCAGCGCCTCGCAGCCCTCGAAGCCCAGCAGCGCGCCGACGAGGAGGCAGCCCGCCGTGCGGAGGAAGAACGCCGCCGCCAGGAGGCAGAGGCACAATCAGCCCTCACGCGTGCTGAACGCGATCGCCAGGCGGCCGAGCGTCAGGCAGCCGAGCGTGCCGAACGCCAGCGCATCGCAGCCCTGGAGGCACGACGCCGGGCCGAAGAACTGCGCGAGCAGGCTGAAGCCCGCCGCCTCGAGGAAGAACGCCGCCGCCGCATGATCGCCGAGGCCGAGGCGATCCGGCGCGAGCGCGAGGAGGCCCAGCGCCGCCGCCTCGCTGAACTTCGCGAGCGCCGCGAAGCTGAACGCCAGCGCCTTGCCCGTCGCGACCCGGTCGAGGACGATCGCACCCGCGACACCCGGTTTGTGTTCGATCGCCGGCGCGATGAAGACCCCGAGCCGCCGCTGCCCACGAAGCAGCTCGTCAATCGCGATGGCTTCGTCCGGCGCGACACGACGATCCGCATCACGTCGCGCGATGACGACGGTCTCCGGCAAGGCTCCTGGAAAGACGAAGCCCCCGCGGCGGAGCGCCGTAGCGCCCGCGTCACAACGAAACGCCGCGCGCGCGTAAAACAGTATCGCCGCCGGGTCGCGCGCCGCAGCGTGCAGCGTTGCGATGCTCGCGCCGGCCGGCAGATAACGCCGCCGGGTGTTTATATCGTCAAGCGCGGCAACTCGCTCTGGAAGATCGCCCGGCGCCACTATGACCGCGGCAGCCTCTATCCGGTGATCCGCCGCGCCAACAAGCGCAAGATCCGCCTCGCGCGACTGATCTATCCCTGTCAGCGCTTCCGCCTGCCGAAGCTGCGCTTCCGCTGACCGGCGGCCTCTGGCCCGTTGCGTGGGCAAACCGGCACGGGCAACCTGGGGTGGACAATCGGGCATGGAAAGCCTCGCCTCTGGTCCATCTCGCCTGCCTGTGCGTAGTTGAGGCAATCCCCTGCCGCGATTTCCAGGACATCGCCCTGACTGCCCGGGCAAGGCGTGCTACGTCCTTGCCAAAGGACAAATCAAGAGCCCGCCCACCGTTGGTGGACCAAGGCGTTTGCCCACCCCGGATGCGTTGACCGGCCTGGACGGCTCCAGACGACCGCGCCGCTGCAACGATTGATCGAGCATGACAGCAACAGATAACCAGACGTATCCGCGCAAAGCGGCGCGCCACGCCGCCCCGGGCGCAACAGCCAAAGAGCCGACCCGGCAGGAAACACGGGCCGAGCACACGCGCCTTGCGCGCGGCCTGCTGCCCTTCATCTGGCCCGAAGGGCGTCCCGATCTGCGCCGCCGCGTGGTCCTGGCCGCAATTGCCCTTGTCGCAGCCAAGATCGTCACGGTCCTCGTGCCGATCTCCTACAAGGAAGCAACCGACGCGCTGACCCAGCACTCTGCCGCCACCACCGCCACCGTCACCCAGGGGATCGCGACCTGGGCCGTCGCGATGGTTGCGATCTATGGCGTCGGCCGCGTCCTCATGATGCTGCTGACCCAGATCCGCGACGTGCTCTTCACCGCCGTCGGCCAGCACGCGGTCAGAACCCTCAACAACCGCACCTTCCGCCACCTCCACCGCCTCTCGCTGCGCTTCCATCTGGAACGGCGCACCGGCGGTCTCTCCCGCGTCATCGAGCGCGCCACCCGCGCGATCGAACTGATCATGCGCACCGGCATCCTCAACCTCTTGCCGACCATCCTCGAGTTCGTCCTGATCGCGGGCGTGCTGCTCTATTTCTTCAACTGGCTCTACGTCCTCGTGATCGTCGTCACGGTCTTCGTCTACATGTGGTTCACGCTGCGCGCGACCGAGTGGCGCATCACGATCCGCCGCGAGATGAACGAGAGCGACACCGACGCCAACACCAAGGCGATCGACAGCCTCCTCAACTACGAGACGGTCAAGTATTTCGGCAACGAACCGCTCGAACAAAGCCGCTTCGACCACGCAACAGCGCGTTACGAGCGCGCCGCCATCCAGACCTATTATTCGCTCGGCCTGTTGAACTCCGGTCAGGCGCTGATCTTCACCATCGGCATGACCGTCTGCATGATCATGGCGGCGCTGGGCGTGATGAGCGGCGCCCACACCGTCGGCGATTTTGTCATGATCAACGCGCTGATGCTGCAACTCTACATCCCGCTGAACTTCATGGGCTTCGTCTACCGTGAAATTCGCCAGGGCCTGGTCGATATCGAGACGATGTTCCGTCTTCTCGATGAGCCCGAGGAGATCGAGGACCGCGCCGGCGCCAAAGACCTCGTTGTTTCCGAGGGCCGGATCGAATTCCGCAACGTCTCCTTCCACTATGACCCCGCGCGTCCGATCCTGAAGGACGTGTCGTTCGAGGTGCCGGCCGGTGCAAGCCTTGCGATTGTCGGCCCCTCAGGCGCCGGTAAATCAACCATCAGCCGCATCCTGTTCCGCTTCTATGACGTCGCCGACGGCGAGGTGCTGATCGATGGCCAGGACATTCGCGACATAACCCAGGCCTCGCTGCGCCGTGCCATCGGCATGGTTCCCCAGGATACCGTCCTCTTCAACGATACGATCCGCTACAACATCCGCTATGGCCGGCCCGACGCCACCGACGCCGACGTCGAGGAGGCCGCCCGCTTCGCCCAGATCGATGGCTTCATCAGCCAGCTCCCCGACGGCTACGACACCATGGTGGGTGAGCGCGGCCTCAAGCTGTCGGGCGGCGAGAAGCAGCGTGTCGCCATTGCGCGCACGATCCTCAAGGGGCCGCCGATCCTGATGTTCGATGAGGCCACCAGCGCCCTCGACAGCCAGACCGAGAAGGACATTCAGGACGCGCTCGACAGTGTGTCGCGCGATCGCACCACGCTCGTGATCGCCCATCGTCTGTCCACCATCGTCAATGCCGATAGCATCCTCGTGCTCGAGAAGGGCTCCGTCGTCGAGCAGGGCACGCATGCCGAACTGATGGCGCGCGACGGGCTTTATGCCTCGCTCTGGAACAAGCAGCAGGAAGCCGAGGAGGCCCGGGCCAAGCTCGCCCGGATGCTCGAGGAAGAGGGCCTGAAAATAAAGCCGCCGGGGGCAGATGCCTGACCCCGGCGGCTTTGATTGTCATTGCTGGTTGGAGAAGGCCGACGCCCCGGAGCGCGTGACACGGCAATTGACCGTGCCAGGGCTAAGCCCTAGCGGTTGAGCGCCATCACGAGGCTGCCAACCTGGCCGCCGTTCTCCGAGATGTAGTTTTCAAACAGCCGCTGCAGGAACGGGCTGACCCAGAAACCCAGGACCTGTGCATCGCGGACCTTGTAGGTGTTGCGGTTTTCAAACAGCATCCACCGTACGTCGTAGGTCGTCCCGTCGGTGAGAATGATCTGGCTGTCGACCATCACGCTGCGCCCGTCACGAATGGCGTTGGCAGCGAATTTGACGTCGGCGACCGGATACTTCGGAGCTTCGGCTGCCGCATAGCGCCCAATGAAACGCACCAGGCCGCGATAGTAGGAGCGCCGGTCGCCGTGATCGAGCCCGCGGCGATAGTTGCCGAGCGCGTAAAGGCCGATCGCGGGGACGTGCCCGTATTTTTGCACCGAGGATTCGAACGCCGCCTGCGTGCCCTTCTTCTGGGCACTGAGCAGGGAAGCGGCGGCCTTGCGCATGAATTTGACCGCTGCATCCTCCGCCTGCGCGCCTGAAACGCTACCAAGCAGGGAGACTGCCATCGTCGCGGCAGCGAGCAGCAGCGTCATCGGGCGCCGAGGGAAGACTGAGGAGATTGCCGAGAGTGCGAGCATAGTTGAGTTCCGAAGTGACACCGTGCGGTTGAACAACTTAGGACCGTGACATTGGGACAATTCCAAGGCCCGTCCGGTGGAAAGTTGGGACCGGGGCGTTCTTGTCGGTGACGCCCAAGGTCTTGAATTGTTGTCTGACGCAGCTTCTGAACAAGCGCGCGTCAAGGTCTGATCAAGCACGCGCCAAGTCATCCTGCGCACGATCGCTCTTCGTCCGGGACAGTGTCATGACAGACAGGACTCGGGACCCAAACGACGACTGGGACAGGATGACCGGCTTGAGTACTGGCAACCCGAACCGGTCCGCCGTCTGTACGACATTCGCCTGCGAGATGTAAGGTTCGCAGGCAAGGTGAATGGTTCTTCCTGGCTGGTCGTGTTCAAGCATCAACACATGGCGCACACCCTGAGACGTGGTCCAGACGCGATGACGGATGCCGCGAAAATCACTGATCGCCTCCCGCCAGCGCTGGGCGCGCCCGCCAATGAGGTCCTCGACGATGACCCCGTCAGGATCGATCGCGACCGTGCGTTGATGGGGATCTTGTCGCGCGAGGCTGATTGCCCCGATCGCGATCGCCGCACTCGCAATGAGGCCGCAGGCCACCAGAAGAACAACGGCGCGGGGATTTGAAACGGCCATTTCCGCGAAGTGCTGGCGGGCCATGTCGTCTGCAAGGACGGTCGCGATCGGCATCGCGAGCATCAGGCCGGCGCCGAGGATCACAGCATCCCGCAGGCGCCGCGTTGATGAGGAAAATCGCTGGCGCAACACCACGTGTTCGCCGTCGCTGTCGCCTGAAAGTGTCTCTATGGCCTCGATACGCATGGCTACCCCGTCCGCGTAAAACTCCTGACAACCTACGGGATGAGCCTTGACGAGCCCTTAACGAGCGCAACGTTCTCGAACAGCACCCAGGTTTCGGCGGCCCAGGATTGTATGGCGCTTGACATATAAAGATATGTTTATATGGTGACGCGTCGCTTTGCGGCGGGTCTCACGCCTCGCTTGATGGGTTCTATTTTTTCATGTCAACGCCTCGCCTCAGCCCTGAACCGGCCCTCGCCGCGCTTCGCGCCGTGGCCGAGCCGACGCGCCTGCGCATCACCGCGCTGCTTGCGGCGGGCGAGCTGACGGTGAAGGACCTCACGCGCATTCTGGGCCAGAGCCAGCCGCGCATTTCACGCCACCTGAAGCTGCTCCACGAAGCGGGACTTTTGACCCGCGTCCAGGAAGGGAGCTGGGTCTACTTCCGCATGGCGGATGACGCCAGCCATGCAGCCTTCCTCGAAGGTATTCTCGCGCACATCGACACGACCGCCGGCGAATTCGAACGCGACCGCGCCCGCGCCGGTGACTTGCGCCAGGAGCGCTTCGAGCATGCCCAGGCCTTTTTCGCGAGCAATGCCGCGGAATGGGACAGCCTGCGCGCCCTCCACATCGATGAAGCGGAAGTCGAGCGCCGTTTGCTGGACGCGCTTCCGGGAGAGGGGATCGACCTCCTCGTTGACATGGGGACGGGCACAGGGCGGATGCTGACGGTTCTGGCGGGACGCTATGACCGCGCGATCGGCATCGACACCAACCAGCAGATGCTGGCATATGCGCGCACGCGCATCGATGATGACCGCTTCCGCAACGTCCAGATCCGCCAAGGTGATATCTGCAACTTGTCTCTCGACGACGAAAGCGCGGGCGTCGTCGTCATGCATCAGGTGCTCCACTACCTGGCCGAACCGGAGCGCGCGATCGCTGAAGCAGCGCGCATCCTGAAGTCCGGCGGCCTGCTCGCGATTGCAGATTTCGCCCCCCACACCCTCGAGCACCTGCGCGACGAATTCGCCCACCAGCGGCTCGGATTCTCAAACGAACAGATGCACGCCTGGTTCCGCAAAGCAGGCCTCGAACCGGAACATCACGATGAGCTTCCCCCCGGGCGCGACAGCCACAAAACCGCTGACAATAATGGGCTGACCGTCTCGATCTGGCTCGCCCGACGCCCCGCCGGTACTGGCCCGCGAACGGACCGCAATAAAGTCTTGGAGACGATTGAATGACTGCATTCGACACGATGGAACGCAACAGCCGCCTGATCGGCAAGGGTGACATCAAGGTTTCATTCGAATTCTTTCCGCCAAAGACGGAAAAGCTCGAGCAGGCGCTGTGGAAGTCGATCGAACGCCTTGAGCCGCTTGCGCCCGAATTCGTCTCCGTCACCTACGGCGCCGGCGGCTCAACGCGCGAACGGACCCACAAGACGCTGGCCGCAATCATCGCCGAAACCGATCTGAAGCCGGCCGGCCACCTCACCTGCGTCGGCGCCACCCGCGACGAGGTCGACGAGGTCATCCGCAGCTACTGGGACCTGGGCGTGCGCCACATCGTTGCCCTGCGCGGTGATCCCCCTGAAGGGGTTGGCACCCGCTATGAGCCCCATCCCGGCGGTTATGCGAACGCCGCCGAACTCGTGGCCGGTATCCGCAACATCGCGGAATTCGACATTTCCGTCGGCGGCTATCCGGAAATCCACCCCGAGAGCCCGTCGCTTGAAGCCGACCTCGACAATCTCAAGGCCAAGATCGATGCCGGCGCCTCGCGCATCATCACCCAGTTCTTCTTCGATAACGCTCACTACCTTCGTTTCGTCGAGCGTGTCCGCGCGCACGGCATCTGGTGCCCGGTCATCCCGGGCATCGTGCCGATCCATAATTTCCGCCAGGTCTCGAACTTCGCCGGCCAATGCGGTGCGACGATCCCCGCCTGGATGGCGCATCGCTTCGAGGGCCTCGAGGATGATCCCGCCACGACCCACCTGGTCGCAGCCGCCATTGCGGCCGAGCAGGTCATGGATCTCGTCGATCACGGCGTGCGCACCTTCCACCTCTATACCTTGAACCGGGCCGATCTCGTCTACGCCGTCTGCCATTTGTTGGGTCTGCGCCCGAACGCACGTCCCGCCGCAGACCGCGCCATCGCCTGATTGGGAACCGAGAGCGGCGTCCCGTCGCAGGCCGCGATTGCTTGCCCGCCATCGTGAAGCGTGATTGATGGCCAAACGGCCGGACCGGCGCCGGGAGCGCGTGGCCGCTGGCGGCGGGGGAGAGACGAAGGTGCAGGCCAACAGCGTCGAATTGAGCGGCTGGATCGAATTGGTCGATCTGCCCGACGTCGTTGTCGAGGATCCAGCCGAACACGAACGCATCCGCAAAAGCCGCCTCGCGGACGTGATGATTGTGCTCGAACGCGATGCAGCCGAAATCGCCGAGGCGATTGGTGAACGTCTGGTGGCGCGGTGGCCAAGTGTGCGCGAGGCGCACGTCGATCTGATCATTGCCGAGGATGCGCCGGAATTTACCGCGCGCCTCAGTGCCGAACACAACCCCGCGCTCCCCGCCGTTGATCGTGGCGCGCAGCAAGCGGCCCTTGCCGACATCCTCGAGGTCGAAATTGCAGACGCCATCGGGCGACGGGTTGGCGTCAGGCGGCGTTTCTCGCCACGCATTCAACTGGCCCGAGCGCACCCGCCGCAACCGGTCAACCTGGCCCCGGCGAATGAAACGTCGCCGATATCCAACGCGCCTGCTCGACAGGCGCCCAGGGGCGAGCCGACACCGCCCCTCAAGATAAAAAATGCCGGACGTTTCTGGCTGCTCGCGCTGTTCGCGCTGATTGCGATCGTGCTCTTCGGCGCAGCCGTGCTCATCGCCATTCAACCGCGCTGAGCCGAAACGTAGAGCCGCCCTCGGATAGCGCTCGCCTGCCCGCACCGTGTGTCGAGCCATTGACAAAAGTGTCGAACGAGGTCCATTGGCTGATTGACGCGCCGAAAAGGGGCCTGCTCAAATGGAGCGATGCGGCGCGTCGGGTGTTTTAGGCTTCGTTAAGAGACGGCGTGCTTCTCTGTGAGTGCCACTTAAGATTGCGGGAATGGCGCTCAAACAGTCGCGATTGTAGAGCCGTCGGGGGAACTCACGATGATAAGCCGCTTGGCTTTGATCGCTGTTCAATTGGTTGTCGGCTGGTTTGTCGGCCGCCAGGTCATGCAATTCCTGCCGGATCTTGATCAACTGAATGTCTTTCTCGCAGCCTTGGTCTTCGCAGCGATTGTCTGGGTGGTCGGCATTTTCGCCGGGATCGTGTTGAAGGACGTTGCGAGCCCCTCACCACAGACCCTCATTTTCTCAATCGCAACCGGCGTGATCTTTACGGTCATAACGCTGGTGCCGGACGCCGAGCGCGCCATCGTGTCCGTCGTCGGGCAGGATGTCCCCCAACTCTTCTATCCGTTGATCGGCTCCGTGGTCGGCTACGCCATTCAACGCTGAGGCCGGTTTCGAGGCGGGACTGGACGCAGAAAAACGCCCGGGCCGAGGCCCGGGCGCTGCAATGATGTCGGTTGTGTCGGTCGGGTGATGTGACCTGGACGGCCACAACCCAGTGAGGCGTGACAGGCGCGCTTATTGCGCGGGTTTCGCCCCGCCAGTGCCGACGGCTTCGTTCACCTTTTCCTTGGCGGTATTGTAGGCTTCCGAGGCCTTCTCTTTGGCAGCTTCGTAAGCCGGGCCGACTTTCTCCTTGGCCCGCTTATAAGCGTCCGTCGTCGTGTCAGACGTCTTGGCCGCCAGTTCCTTGGCCTTGTCCATGGCGCGCTCGAAATATGACTTCGGCGGGCGTGCCCGCTCGAACGCCTTCAGGGCCTTGAGAACGGGCTTCGTTGCTTCTTCAAGAACGACGATCTGATTGCCGTCCTTCTCCTGGATCTGCAGCGCCGCGAGCCGCACGCCGACCCGCTTCTCGCCGAGGCCGAGCACGCCGCCGACACCCATGATGACACCCTGGACGCGATTGAACTCGTCGAGGATCAGGTCTTCGATGTCGCCAACGATCTTGCCTTCGCCGTCATGAACCTTGGCGCCAATGAGGAAGTCGCGCGCCAATTGCTGCGACTCGGTTTGCTGCTCCAGGAAGATGCCTTCCGGGATGGCGACGTCGGCGGCCTGCGCGATCGTCGCGATGGCGCTGAACATGATGACTGACACTGCGATAATGAACCGCTTCATGATCTGGTTCCCTGCTACTTCGGTGATTGAGTCACTCGCCGCCCTGCTTTGAACGCTGTTTAGGCGCGTTCTTGGCTTGGTCGGCGCTAGTGGACAATGCCTAGCCGCCGCTTATGGCAACGACAAGACGACAATATGCGCGTTTGCCCGCGTTGTTAACGCATGTTGCGAACAGCAGTTCCCTCGCGTTTTCAATTGCGCTGGGGGCGAATGGCCGGCTTGGCTCAAACCGCCATCGCACCTGCCGCAGGACATGCTATAAAGCGCCCCGAATCCCGGCGCCGCGTGGGCGCGCAAACGTAAGGTGCAGCTTTGGCTGACGAAGACATTCCAATGGACGACGATCCGGGCGGCTCAGGCGCCGGCGGTGGTGATGTGCGGGCGATTTCGATCGTCGACGAGATGAAGCGGTCGTATCTCGATTACGCCATGAGTGTGATCGTGAGCCGGGCGCTGCCCGATGTCCGCGACGGCCTCAAGCCGGTTCACCGCCGCATCCTTTATGGCATGCACGAGATGGGCGTCCACTGGAACCGCTCGTACAAGAAATCCGCCCGCATCGTCGGCGACGTGATGGGCAAGTACCACCCCCACGGCGACAACGCGATCTATGATGCCCTCGTGCGCCTGGCGCAGGACTTCTCGATGAGCCTGCCGCTCATCGACGGGCAGGGCAACTTCGGCTCGATCGACGGCGATCCGCCGGCCGCGATGCGCTACACCGAGTGCCGTCTTGAAAAGGTCTCCGAGGCCCTCCTCGACGATCTCGACAAGGAAACCGTCGACTTCCAGGAAAACTACGACGGCTCCGAGCGCGAGCCGAGCGTCCTGCCCGCGAAATTCCCGAACCTCCTTGTCAACGGCGCCGGCGGCATCGCCGTCGGTATGGCAACCAACATTCCGCCCCATAACCTTGGCGAAGTGATCGATGCCTCGGTTGCCTTCCTCGACAATCCCGAGATGACGATCGAGGACCTTTGCGAGTACGTCACCGGCCCCGATTTCCCGACCGGCGCAACGATCCTCGGGCGCGGCGGCATCCGGTCGGCCTACATGACAGGGCGCGGCTCCATCGTCATGCGCGCGCGCGTCGAGGTCGAAGAGGTGCGCAAGGACCGCCAGGCCCTCGTCGTCAGCGCCATCCCCTATCAGGTCAACAAGCGCGTTCTGATCGAACGCATCGCCGACCTTGTGCGCGACAAGCGCATCGAAGGCATCCAGGACATCTGGGACGAGTCGAGCCGCGAGGGCATGCGCGTCGTCATCCTGCTCCGCCGCGACGCGGTCGCCGACGTGGTTCTCAACCAGCTCTGGCGCTATTCGGACCTGCAGTCGTCGTTCGGCGCCAACATGCTCGCCCTGAACGGCGGCCGGCCCGAGCAGATGACGCTCAGGGATATGATCCAGGCCTTCTGCCAGTTCCGCGAAGAAGTCGTCACCCGGCGCACCAAGTTCCTGCTGAACCGCGCCCGCAACCGCGCCCACGTCCTCGTTGGTCTCGCCATCGCGGTGGCCAACATCGACGAAGTCATCAACCTGATCCGCCGCGCGCCGACGCCCGGCGAGGCGCGTGAACAATTGATGGAGCGCAACTGGCCGGCGCGTGACATCGCGCCTCTGGTCGAATTGATCGCCGATCCGCGCCACCGCCTCGCCGAGGACGGCACCGTCAAGCTCAGCCATGAGCAGGCTCAGGCGATCCTCGACCTGCGCCTCCAACGCCTCACGGCACTGGGTCGTGACGAGATCGGCGATGACCTGAAGAAGATCGCCGACGAGATCAAGGACTATCTCGCGATCCTGGCCTCACGCGCCCGTGTCATCGACATCATCAAGGGCGAGCTGACTGAAATCCGCGACCAGTTCGCCAAGCCGCGCCGCACCGAGATCCTCGATATCGAAGGTGACGTCGACGACGAATCGCTCATCCAGCGCGAGGACGTCGTCGTCACGGTGACCCATCGCGGCTACATCAAGCGCGTGCCGCTCGCGACCTACCGGGCCCAGCGCCGCGGCGGCAAGGGCCGTTCCGGCCTGACCACGCGCGATGAGGATTTCGTCACCCAGATCTTCATCACGTCGACCCACACGCCCGTGCTCTTCTTCTCATCGCGCGGCATGGTCTATCGCATGAAGGTGTGGCGCCTGCCCGCCGCAACGCCGCAGTCGGCCGGCAAGGCCCTGATCAACCTCCTCCCACTCGAGCAGGACGAGTGGATCAGCTCGATCATGCTGCTGCCGGAGGACAGCGACACCTGGTCCTCGTTCGACCTGATGTTTGCAACGCGCAAAGGTAACGTCCGCCGCAACAGCCTCACGGACTTCGAGAACATCAATCGCAACGGCAAGATCGCGATGAAGCTCGATGAGGGCGATCAGATCGTCCACGTGGCGCTGTGCAACGAGCATGATGACGTGATGCTGACGACCAACGTCGGCCAGTGCATCCGCTTCCCCGTGACCGACGTGCGCGTCTTCAAGGGCCGCGATTCAGCCGGCGTGCGGGGCATCCGCCTCGACACCGACGCACGTGTGATTTCGATGGCGATCCTCACCCACGTCGATGCGACGCCGGCCGAACGCACCGCCTACGTCAAACAAGCCTCCGCTTTGCGCCGCGCGCAGTCGGGCGAGGAAAGCGAAGAGCCCGTCGAGATCGAAGTCGAAACCGAGGGTGACGGTGAGGACGGGATCGCCGCGGAGATTACCTCCGAGCGCTACGCGGAACTTTCCGGCAAGGAGCAGTTCGTCCTGACACTCTCCGAGCGCGGTTACGGCAAGCGCACGTCGGCCTATGAGTACCGCGTCTCCGGCCGCGGCGGGAAGGGCATCGCCGCGATGGTCGTCAACGATCGCAACGGGCCACTGGTTGCCTCGTTCCCGATCGAGGACGGCGACCAGATCATGCTGGTGACGGACGCGGGCAAACTCATTCGCACGCCGATCGTCGATGTCCGGATTGCCTCGCGCAATACCCAGGGCGTCCGCGTGTTCCGCACCGACCAGAACGAGCGCGTCGTCTCCGTCGAACGCATCCCGGAAGAGGTGGCGAGCGAAGAGGATGACGACGGTGAAGAGGGAGATGGCGGGCCGGAAGGAACGCCGGGTCCCGACACGCCGCCGAGTGCGGAAGCACCCGATGCGCCCGAGGCCGGTGATGCAACCGATCCGGAAACCTGAATCGGCCAGAAGCTAAGCCGAGGCAGAGGATGGCCGAGATGCTGCCTCTCTGCGATGCCGGCCTGGGCATCTGCTGACAAACTTATGCGGCCGCTTCTGAGAAGCGGCCGCAATTGTTTTGGCGTTCAAGCGTTTCGATCGAGTTCGCGTCGCGAACTCGGGGAGCGAACGCGACCCGGCGCTTGGCGCCGCGCCCGCGCAGGTGCCCGGCGGGCTTTGCCCGCCGGAACCGCACCGTGAGCGCCATCAGATCCGATAACCCGTCTCGCCGTGCTGGATGAAGTCGAGGCCTTCCGTCTCTTCTTCTTCCGTGACCCTGAGCCCGACCCAGGCACGGGCGATGACGACGATGATGGCTGTTGCAACCGCGGACCAGACCGCGGTGACGATCACGCCGGTCGCCTGCACGCCGAACTGCGAAGCAGCCGTCGCCCCCTCCGGCAGGCCGGCGCCGCCGAGCCCCTCGGCAGCCAGGAATGCAACCAGCAAGGTGCCCGTTGCCCCGCCGACACCATGGACGGCGAGGACGTCGAGGCTGTCGTCGATCTTGAGCGCGTGCTTCACGAAATCCACCGCCAGATAACAGACGATGCCGCCGGCGAGGCCGATAATGATCGCCCCGCTTGGGCCGACGAAGCCGGATGCCGGTGTGATGGTGGCGAGGCCCGCGATGGTGCCGGTGACGAGGCCGATGAGGCTGGGCTTGCCAAAGCGGACCCATTCAATGGTGAGCCACACGATCGAGGCGATTGCCGCTGACATATGCGTGACCAGCATTGCCATCGCAGCGTCCTGACCGGCAGACACCGCGCTGCCGGCATTGAAGCCGAACCAGCCGACCCACAGCAACGAGGCCCCGACCATGACCATCCAGGGCGCATGCGGCGGACGCACGCCCGTCGGGAAGCCCTGCCGGGCGCCGAGGAAGAGCGCAATCACCGCCGCAGACACACCGGCTGTGACGTGGACGACGATGCCGCCGGCAAAGTCCATCACGCCCATCCCAGCGAGCCAGCCGCCACCCCAGACCCAATGCGTGACAGGCGCATAGACGAGGATCAGCCACAGTACGGTGATGATGATGACGGCGGAAAACTTGATGCGCTCGACAAAGGCGCCGACCATCAGCGCCGGCGTGATGATCGCGAATGTCATCTGGAACATCACGAACAGCGTCTCCGGCAGCGTGCCGGTCAGGGATGTCTTGTCGATACCGAGGAGAAGGGCTTTTTGTAGCCCGCCGATCCAGGCATTGCCCTCCGCGAACGCGAGGCTGTAACCGCAGATGACCCAGGTGACGGAGGCAAAGCAGGCAATCGAAATGCACTGCATGAGAACGGACAGAATATTCTTGGCCTGCACCAGGCCGGCATAGAATAGCGCCAGCCCCGGCAGCGTCATCAACAGCACCAAGGCCGTCGAGGTCAGTATCCAACTCGTATCGGCGGCATTCATGGGCAATCCCCCTCTTGTCCGCCCGTCCTGACGCGGGCGTGTTGTGTGATCGAAAGGGGATATGCGCGAAAGATAAGCACGAGCAAGCAAATTTTGATCGTTATGTATGCAATCCAGATTGTCGATCAAAAGTTGGGCAATATCAGAATAAAAAATAGGCGGACCGATCAAGAAATAGGCATCAAGAGCGGCTTGCATCCAGCTCCCGGACGTGACAGGTCAACGTCCTATCGCCGTCGCATGTCGCGCGTCCATCCAACTCAACCGGCTTGATCGGCCGGCTAACGACAAAGATTGCATGACCCAGATTGGCTTCTATTCCGGTTCCTTCGACCCCGTCACCCACGGTCATACCGACGTCATCGCGCGCGCGTTGACATTGGTTGATGAACTCGTGATCGGCATCGGTGTCCATCACGGCAAGGTGCCGATGTTCACCGCCGAGGAGCGCATTGCCATGATCGAAGAGGACGTCGCCGATCTGGTGTCCAAGCATGATGCCGAGATTCGGGTCGTGACCTTTGATAATCTCGCCGTCGATGCGGCGCGCGAGGCCGGCGCAACGGTGATCATCAGGGGGCTCCGAGACGGCACCGATTTCGACTATGAGATGCAGATGGCCGGCATGAATTCTCAGATGGCGCCGCAAATTCAGACGGTTTTTCTTGCCGCATCCCCCGCCGTCCGCCATATCGCTGCCAATCTCGTTCGCCAGATCGCAAAGATGGGGGGCGATGTAACCCAGTTCGTCTCCCCGGCGGTTGCCCGGAGGCTTGCCGCCAAGAACGCTTGATCATCTGAACGCCAGGTCGCGTTTGCCGGACTTGCGAACCGGCGACACGCAACCCCGCAACCGTCATTCGCGTGAGCCGGCCGGACAACCACGTCCCATCCGCCGTATTGATCCAACGAGGAACATCATGCCGTTTCTGACCAAAGTCGCAGCTGCACTCGTCGCAGCCCTCTTCACGTTGCAGGCGGCCCATGCCGCATCGCCCGATAACACCCTGGTCATCGACCTCAAGGGCGACAATAGCGCTGTGATTGAAATCGAGCTGTTGCCGAACCTCGCTCCCGGCCACGTCGAGCGCATCAAGACGCTTGCCCGGAAAAAGTTCTACGACGGCATCGTCTTTCACCGGGTCATTGCAGACTTCATGGCCCAGACCGGCGACCCGCAGGGCACCGGCAGCGGTGGCTCCGACCTGCCTGACCTGAAGGCCGAATTCACCAGCTATCCCTTCAAGCGTGGCACCGTTGGCGCCGCGCGCACCGCCAACCCGGACAGTGCCAACAGCCAGTTCTTCATCTGCTATAACGACACCGGCTGCGCTCACCTGACCGGCCAGTATACTGTCTGGGGACAGGTCATTTCAGGCATGGAGCATGTCGATAAGATCACCGGACCCCAGGACCGCATGGTGAAAGTCTACCTGAAATCAGAAGCGCGCTGAGGGCGCACCAACGCTGATCGAACCCAATCTCAAAACGAAACGAACGAGGAATCTTCATGGCCGACGCAGAAAACACGCTCATTCTCGAAACGACGCAGGGCCCGGTCGTCATCGAAATGCGCCCCGACCTTGCCCCCGGCCACGTCGAGCGGATCAAGAAGCTCGCCCGCGAAAAATTCTATGACGGCATTGTCTTTCACCGCGTGATCGACGGCTTCATGGCACAGACCGGCTGCCCCCACGGCACCGGCACCGGCGGCTCGGACTATCCGAACCTCGCAGCGGAATTCAACGCTGAGCCGCATGTGCGCGGCGTGTGCTCGATGGCGCGTGCCGCCTCGCCGAACTCCGCCAACAGCCAGTTCTTCATCTGCTTCGACGATGCAACCTTCCTTGACCGCCAGTACACCGCCTGGGGCAAAGTCATCGAGGGCATGGACAATGTCGACAAGATCAAGCGCGGCGAACCGGTCCAGAACCCGGACAAGATCGTCACGATGCGTGTGGCAGCGGACGAGGCGTAAGCCCGTCCGTCATGGCGCCTAGGTGAGCGGCGAGACGCGCCGATTGCCCCCGACCCGAGTGCAGCAGGTGCCGCCTGCTGCACTTTTTCGTTCACAACCCCGCCGTCGCCCGTTAGCCAGAGCGATATGAAAACCGACGCCTTCGATTTCGAGTTGCCGCCCGAGCGGATCGCGCTGCACCCGGCCGAGCCGCGGGAAGCGGCGCGTCTCCTCGAAATTGCGCCAGTCCGCGCGGCGACCAGCTTGTCGATCACGTCGTCGGCGATCTGCCGTCGCTGCTGCGCCCCGGCGACATTCTCGTCTTCAATGACACGCGCGTCATCCCCGCAGCCCTGACAGGCACCCGCCGCCGTGGCGCGGCCGAGGCGCGCATCGAGGCGAACCTTCACAAACGGATCGATGCGAGCCGCTGGCGCGCTTTCGTGCGCCCGGCACGCAAGCTGGCGGTTGGCGAACGGGTTCAGTTTGGCGGTGCCGGCACGATGTGCCTTGCGGGCACGCTCGATGCGACAGTTGCCGAGAAAGGGGAGGGGGGTGAAGTCCTCCTCGCGTTTGATTTGGCCGGTCCCGATCTGGACGCCGCCATCGCCTCGGTCGGCCGCATGCCGCTGCCCCCCTATATCGCCCAGCGCCGTCCCGCGACGGATGCTGATGCCGCCCACTATCAAACCGTCTACGCCCGCCACGATGGCGCCGTCGCGGCCCCCACCGCCGGGCTTCATTTCACCGATGACCTCCTGGCCCGTCTGGAAGCGGCGGGCATCGCGACCGCCTTCCTGACCTTGCACGTCGGCGC
The DNA here is from genome assembly GCA_963696075.1 of uncultured Alphaproteobacteria bacterium. Taxonomy (GTDB): domain Bacteria; phylum Pseudomonadota; class Alphaproteobacteria; order Rhizobiales; family Hyphomicrobiaceae; genus CAJQQK01. The sequence continues at coordinate 717,454 of CAVOJD010000029.1, forward strand.
CGGCACTTTCCTCCCCGTCAAGGCCGATGCCATCGAAGACCACCGCATGCACGCCGAGTGGGGTGAAGTCACCCCCGCCATTGCCGACCGGCTGAATGCGGTGCGGGCTGCCGGCGGGCGCATCATCGCGGTCGGCACCACCGTCACCCGGCTTCTCGAGACGGCGGCTGGCAATGACCGCGTCATCAAACCTTTTTGTGGCGAAACCGACATCTTCATTCACCCCGGCTACCGCTTTCGCGGCATCGACGCGATGATGACCAATTTCCATCTGCCGCGCTCGACGCTGTTCATGCTCGTCTCGGCGCTGGCCGGTCTGGCGCGCATGCAGGCCGCCTACGCCCACGCCATCGCGGCCGGCTATCGGTTCTATTCCTACGGGGATGCGACGCTGATCTGGCCTGCGCCGGAGGCGATCGAACCATGACGAACCCGCCAATCGAACCTCGCGACGAGACGATGCCGGCCACCCCATTTGGCTTCCGCCTGCTGGCAACCGACGGCACCGCCCGGCGCGGCGAGATCAGCACGTCCCGCGGCGTGATCCGCACACCGGCCTTCATGCCGGTCGGGACGGCTGCAACCGTGAAGGCGCTCTATCCCGGCCAGGTCCGCGAGGCGGGGGCCGATATTCTCCTTGGCAACACCTATCACCTGATGCTCCGCCCCGGCGCCGATCGCATCCAACGCCTTGGCGGCCTGCACCAGTTCATGCGCTGGCCGCGCCCGATCCTGACCGATAGCGGCGGCTTCCAGGTCATGTCCCTCGCCAACCTGCGCAAGATCGACGAAGAAGGCGTGACCTTCCAGAGCCATGTCGACGGTTCGCGCCACAAGCTCTCGCCCGAGCGCGCCATCGAAATCCAATGTCAGCTGGGCTCTGACATTCAGATGCAACTTGACGAGTGCATCGCGCTGCCCGCGGCGCATGAAGAGGTGGCGCGGGCGATGGAGCTGTCGTTGCGGTGGGCTGCCCGCTCGAAGCAGGCCTTCGCCGAGAAGGCCGGTCCCGGCCAGGCGCTGTTCGGCATCGTCCAGGGCGGCACGTTTGCGGACTTGCGCCGCGCATCCGCTGATGCCCTTGTCGCCCTCGATCTGCCCGGCTACGCCGTCGGCGGCCTGGCCGTCGGCGAAGGCCAGCCCGCGATGCTCGAAACCCTCGAGGCAACACTGCCGCACCTGCCAACCGCCAAGCCGCGCTATCTGATGGGCGTTGGCACCCCCTCGGATCTGATCGAGGCCGTCGCGCGCGGGATCGACATGTTCGACTGCGTCATGCCGACGCGCTCCGGTCGTCATGGCCAGGCGTTCACCTGGAACGGCCGCGTCAACCTCAAGAACGCCCGCCACGCCGAGGACAATGCCCCCCTCGATCCGCACAGCGCGTGCCCGGCATCAACCGATTATTCCCGTGCCTACCTCCACCACCTGATCCGCTCGGGCGAGTACCTGGGCGCGATGCTCCTGTCATGGGCGAATACCTGGTTTTATCAGGAATTGATGGCTGCCATCCGCACCCATATCGAGGCCGGCACCTTCGCCGACTTCCGCCGCGACTATTCTGACCGCTTGAATGCCCCCGAGCCGCATGAGCCGCCTCAATGATGCTGAGAGCGCGGACGAACGCCCGGCTGCCGGCGACGGGCCGTCTGCCGGGTTGGCTGCAGGACGGGCTGCATTAACCGCGTTCCCGCCGATGCACGAAACCTCGTTGATAGGCTGCATGAACGGTTGACCCGGCCAGCCCCCCTCCTTAAGTTCCGCCCACCCGCTTCGCGGTCGGGGCCCGTAGCTCAGCTGGTAGAGCAACTGACTTTTAATCAGTAGGTCACAGGTTCGAACCCTGTCGGGCTCACCAATGTTTTCAATGGGTTGTCGCCCCAACGAATTCCCGAGCAAGTTGCTGGCATTCACCCAGCATTCACGAGATTTGGTCAAACGGGCCATGCGCGCGCTCGTAGCCACCTGCCTTGATCAAGACCAGCCGCTTGCTGGCCGCCCCCTGTAGCCTCCCCATATCAAGTCAACGGGAGGGAACGCATCGATGTCCGACCTCTGCTATGGCTTTCCAGTCCTCAACCGCGTTTTCGATCGAGCGGACCTGTTGGAGCGGGTGATGGTGATGGCGCGGGCCAGATCGACGCGACAAGTCGTTTCGAGCGAGGTGACAGAAACAAGCCAGGTCGAGAATAGGCTCCTGCTCACGGGAGAGAACCAACCGGATCAGACCGTAGATCAGTGATCAGGTCGTCCGGCGCCTTCTGCGCATGACCCCGACACCGCTCAGATAGAGTTCTAGCCGGACGGTGAGCATTTGCAGTGCATGCAAAAGCGCTCGCAGTCGCCAAGCCCTCCAGACTCGACGTTCTTCCAGCGCTCCTCCTTCAAGTGCCTCGTGTGAGGCATCGGAGTCCAAGTTTCTTCCGTTCGTTTCAGATGTACGCACGCGCGGCGTCAATGTTGTGGAACGCGTCGGTTACGATCCGGTTCAAGGTATCCGGCCAGCTGGGCTTCAAGCCCTGGATGGCGTGGAGGGCAAGGAGCAGCGTGGCGTAGGATGTCGCGGGGCCGAGACAGGCGCGCCAAGCGGGCGGCACGCGGGCGAAGTAGGCGGCGAGAATAGCATCGGCGAAGGCTTTGGCGGGGGCAGGGGCCAGCGCGTGGGTGTGAGCAAGGTAATTCAGGCGAACGATGAGGGCGCCGACGTCAATGACGGGATTGGCCATGCACATTGAACCTGAATCGATCAGATGCACGCACTTTCCAGGCTGATCGACGAAGATGTGCTCCGGTTTCATGTCCCGGTGGGTCGGGCCGACGACGGGGATGGCGAACAGGCGTTCGGCGTCCTTGCTGATTGCCTCGACTTTTGCGCAGAGCCCCGGCCGTGCCCAGGAGATCAAGTTGCGGGCGCGTGCGATCTTCGGCGCGAGGACTTCTTCCTGTGAACGGCGAAGGGCTGGTACATCGAGGCCATGAAGATCGGCAAGGGCCTCGCCGACCCGTGTTGCCTCTCGCGGTGAGGCCTGACCGGTTATGATCATGTGATCGAGGGGAATGCCGGGGGCCGGACGATAGACGGCGATATTATCCTGCTTCAGCCATGCGACCGGCTCGGCGAGCCTCAGTCCGTTGTGGCGGGCTTTTGCGAGTTCGTCATTGACCCGGCCGGCGGCCTCGACCTCGTGGGCGATTTCATCGTCGCTGGTGACTTTCACAAAGTAGTGCGCGGGGGCACCGGAGGCCCCGGCCGCAGCGCTGATCTTCAGCGTGGCGGAAAGTCCGGGGCGATACCGCATGAGGCGGGATGCCAGTGGCTGGCGATTGAGGGGGGGGAGGGCTGCGGCGCGGTTGAAGAGGGTCATCGTTGCCAGCGATCGGGGATCGCTGAGATCGCGCAACGCGGGCATCCGGCGGTCGCGCGGGAATACCTCGATGGCCATGGAAAGCCCGGGCAGTAACGCGGTCTCGGGCAGGAGGTCGCCGGTTCCGAACACGGGACGGGCCTTGCGGGTGCGCAGTTCACGCTGGGGGTGGATGCGGCCGGTGACGGTCAGCCGTTTTGGTTCCGGGTGAGCCGGGGTCGAGACATCGACCTCGTAGACCACGATCAGGCGGCGCCGGGGCCGGTACCTGAAACGCACGACGTTGACGGCGCTGCAGCGGGCGTGGTCGCCGAGCCAGTGGGTCTGAAACAGGCCCGCCATCGCGTCCGGGTCGAGTGCTGCGGGGAAACCGGGCATGTCGGGGTCTTCGGGCAGGCCGTGCGAGAAGGCATGGCTGGCGGCATCGGGCCGAAGCGATTGCCTTGTGTTGTCAGACATCGCCCGTTCTCTCCTGGCCCGGCCTTATGCTCATTGGTGCGCCTACCTTTTTCGTGCGCGCGGATGATGGCTGTGGCCTTGCCAGGCGGCAATGGACCTTGGTCTGAACAATCGTCAGCCCTAGGTGGATTGTTCGATGATGCGTTTGCGCTCCTTATGGCGCTCGTGAACTTCTTCGGCAGGGTGCCTCAAAGGTCTCCCGCCAAGGCATCAGCGAGATCGTCAGTACCACCATGTCTGAACGCGGCGGCATCATATTCTGCGCTACCGGAAAATCCGGGATCGGGCATATTCGCCGGATCTCGAACGTCGCGTATCACTTGGCGCAAGACGCACCGGATATGCCGCTGGAACTCGTCGTCAACGCACCGCCGAACGGATTGTCGGAAGACGAAATGGACCGGTTCAGCCGTGTTCACGTTGTCGGGCGTGATGAGATGACGGCGCTGGTTGCTCAGCGTGATGCGTGCCTGGTCGTCGTCGATACGGCGATCATCCCCGGTCTGAGCCTCTTGCCCGTGCCGCTCTTCCTGATCCTGCGCGAGACGCGGATGGAGCGGGTGCATGAATTCCGCCTGGCTCATGGGCGTCAATGGCAATGCGCTTTCATCCCGGCGCCGGAGACGGCGTGGACGATAACCGGCGATGTCATAGATGCCCGCGCGGTCGAGAACGTCGGCTGGATCTACCGCAAGGTGGCGGATTGCGCCGGTGAGGGGGTGGTGGGCCGCCGCGGTGATGAGGCGATCCTGCTGGTTGCGACCGGCGGCGGGGGCGCGCTTGATGGTGCCGGCGGTACGCCAGCGGCCGTCTCTGGTTTCATGGACCGGGTCAAGGAGCGGATGCCGCGATTGCGGGTTGTCCAGGCGCTCGGGCCGCGCGCCAGCCGTGAGATGGTTTTCGAGGGCGTCGACGATGTGATCAATGTCGACAGCCGGCTGAATGCGGCATTTGCCGAAGCCGATCTGGTGGTGTCGACGGCTGGCTATAATTCGGTGCTCGAACTCGCCCAGACGACGACGCCAACACTTCTCATGGCGGCGCCGCGGTCGTTCGACGATCAGGAGCAACGCGCGCGGGAATGGGGCGCGCGGATCGGGCGTTATTTCGAGCCGGGCGAGGTGGACCGTCTCGTCGATTGGGCGGTCGAGACCTTGGCTGGCGGGCAACGGCGGCAGGCCGTCGAGCTTGGGGGCTGCGGTGGGCGCGGTGTTGCCAGGAGGCTGATCGCGGCCGCAGAGGTTCAAGCGCGAAATGCGGGGGGCGATGAGTTCGCCCTCTATACCAAGATTTATGACCGGCCTCATTTCGGGCTGGCAAAGCCTGCGGCGGACCCGCAGGTCGTTGCCGCCTGTGCCCGGCAACGGGCGCGTGTGCTTCAGGCCGCGGGCATCGCTACCCCGCTTGCGATGTCTGCCGGTAGGAGCAGTGATCGTGTCGTCATGCCACGGCTCCGGGGGGAGACCGTGCGGACCCACCTCACTGCTCGAGTTCGAGCCATCCGAAGCATCGGATGGCTCGACTTTATCAAACTGGCTCAAGCGGACCGCGGCGTGTCTGCGCGCGTTGCACGAGGTCGACCCGGCACCGCTGGCGCTTTCGGCATTCGACCCCTGGGCCAAGATTGAGCCGCGTCTGAGAGCGAACAGCCCGGCTGCGCGCGCGCTGGCGCGGACAGGGTGCGGCAGCGAAGCGTCGGCGCTCGCGCGATTGGGGCGGCTGGCGCTCGCGCGGGCAGGGGCTGGCGTCGGCGTGCGCGGCCGGTTGCTCCACGGCGATTTTCATTGCGGCCAGATGATTGCCACTGCCGGCGATGGCGAACTGGTGCTGCTCGACCTCGACGATTTGTGCGTTGGCGATCGGGAAGCGGATCTTGCGAATTTTACGGCGCATTTTGCGACCACGCGAGAGCTGGCGCGGCGGCCTGTGGCAGACGCTCTCGACGATGTGAGCGAGACCATGATTGGCGCCTATGTGTCTTCGAGCGGAGAGGTGATCGAGGGGTCGCTTTTTGCAGCGCATCAGGGCGTGGCGTTGCTTCGCCGCGCAGCAAAGCTCGCTGAGGCTGGCGCCGACGGCGACTACCTGTGGGAGATACTGGCGGCGAGCCGGCAACGCATCGCAAAGGCTGCGTCGCAGGCGCGGGTTGCAGCCCGGCCGGGAGGCGATGCGGCGGCGGGCTGTGCACAGCAGGCGCCGGGTACCGGTGAGGGCCGGGCGCTGCGGGCTCGCGGCGGGGTTTATGGGGGTATCATTGTCTAAAGCTTGCAAGATCCTGATGTATTCGCCCGACAGCATCGGCCTTGGTCATGTCCGGCGCAACTCGACGATTGCCAGTGAAATCGCGCGGCAGGCCGAGGATGCCAGCATCATGCTGATGGTGGGCAGTGGGGCAGGCGCGTTCTTTTCGCTGCCGATGGGGGTCGACAGCGTGAAGTTGCCGTCGGTCCAGAAGGTGGCGTCCAACGAGTGGCGCGCGCGCAGCCTCAACCTGACAGCGCCGCAGACGACATCGGTACGCGCCTCGATGATCCAGGAGATCACGCGGACGTTCGAGCCGGACGTTCTCGTTGTCGACCATCTGCCGCGCGGGATCTGGAACGAACTCGTGCCGACACTCAGGATGATCGACCGGTCGGGGCGGCGGACCCGGGTTGTGCTCGGGCTGCGCGATATTCTCGATAAGCCCGACGAGATCCGGGCGCGTTGGCGCGAGGACGGCGTCTACGATGCGATCGAGCGCTACTATGATGAGGTTCTCATCTACGGCGACCGGGACGTTTTCGCGACGGGTGAACTCTACGGGATCGATAAACTCGACAATGTCGAGGTCACTTATAGCGGTTACGTCTTCGATGGCAGCCGGAGCAACAACTCGCCGGCGTCGGATGATGAAGTGCTGCCCGGGCTTGAAGACCTGGATGCGGGGGAACGGGTCGTCGTGGCCTGCGGCGGGGGCGGCCATGATGCCTATCCGATGCTCTCCCAGACGATCGGGGCGGCCGGTCTTGTGGACGCGGACACGCCGGTTCGCTTCGTCGTGATCGCCGGGCCGCTGATGCCGGCTGACGATCGCGCGCGCCTCAATGCCCAGGCCCTTGCGTGCGAGAACGTGCGGCTGGTGCCGTGGACCTCGGACTGCCTGAGCTATCTCAACCGCAGCGACGTCAGCGTCATCATGGCTGGATACAACTCATCGCTCGAGGCGCTGTCGACTTCCGCGCGGATCGTCATGGCACCGCGGGCGGGGCCGAGCAGTGAACAACGCATTCGCGCGAACCTGATGTCGCGGCGGGGCTACGTCGCGGAGGTGGCGCCTGAGGATGCATCGCCGGAACGATTTGCGTTCGAGATCAGCCGGGCGCTCAAGGCGCCGGCGCGAGCGGACCGCGATGACCTGCTCAACGGTGCATCGAATGCGGCGAAACGGATTATCGAACTGGCATCAACAGGGGCTGAGGGGACGGCTTCGGATGAAATGACGAAAGAGGAGACGAGCAGTTTTGTCCTTTTCTGACCTGATAGAGCGAAACCACGACGCGCCGTTGCGCGTCGGTTATGTGCTGAAGCGGTTCCCGCGGCTGACCGAGACGTTCATCCTGAACGAGATGCTGGAGCTTGAGCGCCAGGGTGCAATCGTCGAGGTCTTCTCGCTGCGCGAGCCGCGTGATGAACCGCGCCATCCGGACCTTGGGAAGCTCAAGGCGCGGGTTCACTATCTGACGTCCTCGCTGCCCGATGATCCTTGTGAGGGGAACGCCTTCGAGGCGTTATGGCGGGGCAAGCCGGTCGAGAAGGCGCGCAAGCTGCGCCGCCAGGGTGCGCGTATCGCAGAGATTGCGACGGCGAGCGGGCTTGACCATCTCCATGCCCACTTCGCGTCGGACGCAGCGACCGTGGCATTGATGGCGGGGGCGTTCGCCGGCGCCTCGGTGTCGTTCACGGCCCATGCCCGCGATATCTATCATACCTACGTGTCGCCGGAGATCGACACGGCCGTCAGGCGCGCCAAGCTCGCGATGGCCAGCTTCGTGGTGACGGTGTCGGACTACAATGTCCGTTATCTCGAGGCGTTGTCGGAGGGGCGCGGGCGCGTTCTGCGGATCTACAACGGGATCGACACCGGCGTTTTCGAGCCGGATCAGGGACGGGTGCGGGAGCGTGATCTCATCCTCTCGGTGGGCCGTCTGGTGGAGAAGAAGGGGCTCGATGATCTTGTCGCAGCCTGCGCGAAGCTGGCCGACCGGGGCGTGGCGTTTCGCTGTCTGATCGTTGGCGAAGGTCCGTTGCGCGAGGAACTCGAAGCCCAGATCGACGCGCTGGCGATGGGGGATCATGTCGATCTGCTCGGGGCGTTGGCGCAGGATGAAGTCAGGGCGTTGATGCAGCGCGCGCGGGTGATGGTGTTGCCGTGCGTGGTCTCGGCTTCGGGCGATCGCGACGGCCTGCCGACGGTTCTCCTTGAGAGCCTCGCGGTAGGTCTGCCGGCGGTGTCGACAACTGTCTCAGGCGTGCCTGAAATCATCGAGGACGGTGTGACGGGGCTTCTGGTCGAGCCGTCTGATCGCAACGGCCTTGCTAAGGCGGTCGGCCGGTTGCTCGAGGATGACCGCCTCGTTGCGACGTTGTCGCGGGCGGGACGGCACAAGGCGCTGGAGCAGTTCGATCTCTCGAACAATGTGCGCTCCTTGAAGGAGATGATGCTGAGGGAGGCGCGCGCGTTTTCCAGCGTGGGCGGCAACGAGGGAGTGAGCCATGCGCATCGCGTATCTGTCGGCTGATCCCGGCATTCCGGTCACGGGCGGAAAGGGCGCCTCAACTCATATCCGTCAGCTTATCCGTGCCTTCATCGGGGGCGGCGCCGAGGTTGATCTTTTCACCACGAATGCGGGTGAGGGGGCCCGTGATTTTCTCGGTACGGGTGCATTCCACCTGATCGGCGATGCCGGCGGGACAGCTGAGCGTGGCGGGTCAGACGACAAGCGGCTGGCAAAGGAAATCGGCTGGATCGCACAGGGCGACCAGCTCGAGGCAGCCGTCATCGCTCGCCACCGCGCGACGCCTTACGATTTTATCTATGAGCGTCAGTCGCTCTGGAGCCGGGCGGGCGTCGGTGCGGCATCGGTGCTGGGCATTCCGTGCATCATGGAAGTGAACGCACCGCTGCGCGAGGAAGCGCAGCGCTACCGCAAGCTGGCGGCTGTCGCGCAAACCCAGGCGATAGAGCACAATGTCTATTCATCGGCCGATGCGATCGTCGCCGTTTCGCAAGGTGTGAAGCGTCATGTCATCGCTGCCGGCGGCCGTGAGGAGACGACGCATGTGATGGCCAACGGCGTCGACCGCGACGCGTTCTCGTCGGCGATTGCACCTGCGGACGTGGCGGGGCTCGGCACGGGGCCTGTGATCGGTTTTTCGGGCGGGCTCAAGCATTGGCATGGCATACAGGACCTTCTTGAGGCGTTCCGTATCGTTGCCGCGCAGATCGATGACGCGCGGTTGCTGATCGTCGGGGATGGGCCGAAGCGGTCCTGGATCGAAGGGTTCGCCGCCGGCGCCCGGCTCGAGGACAAGGTCGTGATCACCGGCTGGATGGCGCATGAGGAGATCCCGGCGCTGGTGCGGCGCATGGATATCGCGACGGCGCCCTACCCGGCGCATGATGATTTCTATTTCTCGCCATTGAAACTGTTCGAATACATGGCCGCTGGACGACCGGTGGTGGCGAGTGCGCTCGGCCAGATCTCCGACGTCATCGATCATGGCCGAAACGGGCTGGTGTCGCGGGCGGGTGATCCAGGCTCGCTCGCCGAGGAGATCCTGAAGCTGTGCCATGATCCTGATCTTGCCGGCCGTCTCGGACGTCAGGCCGCCGTCAGTTCGGCCGCCTATTCGTGGCGCACGATTGGGGAGCGGATCACAGTCATCGCGCAATCTGCGAGAGCCGGGACGCTTGCGAAGGAGTGTGTCTCGTCATGATGACGCCCGGCGACATGCCCTCCAATGACAGGCCCCCGGGCGATGCCGGGCAGGCCGACCCGCGCAAAGCGCTGGGCGGAGCGGCCGTCGCGCCGGGTGAGGGTGGCGGCGGGCTTGACAAGGCATCCGTGCTTGTCCGCCTCTTCAAGCGATTCCGGCCCTACATCACAGCCCAGCGTCTGCCGTTGGCGTTGGCTGCGCTGTGCATGGTGCTGGCGGCTGTTATGGAGATCATCCGGCCGTGGCCGATGAAGCTCATTTTCGACGGTATCCTGATGCCGGCCCAGAAGCCGGACCGCCTCACCCAGGCGGTGGTTGACACGGTTGGTTCGGGTGATCTGCTGCTCGCGCTGACCGCTTCGATGATCCTGATGGTCGCCGTGCTTGGCGGGATTTTCGCGTATTGGCAGTCGGTGTTGCTGGCGACAGTGGGGCAGAAGGTCGTGGCCGCGGTGCGCTATGATCTCTATCGCCATATCCAGCAGCTGTCGCAGACCTTCCATGAGAGCGCGAGTACGGGTGATCTGCTGGCGCGGCTGACGGGCGATGTGCGGCTGGTGCGCGATCTGCTTGTGACGTCCGTGATCTATTTCAGCGCCCGCATCCTGGTGTTGGTTGGCACGCTCACCGTGATGTTCCTGATGGACTGGCGGCTGACGCTGGTCACGATCCTGATCCTGCCCCCGCTGATTTGGAGCACGCGCAGTTTCGCCGCGCGCATCAAGTCGGCAGCGCGGCGTCAACGGCGCAAGGAGAGCAAGGTTGCGCACGTCATGGCGGAGAACCTGTCCGCCATCAAGGTGATCCAGGCGTATGCGCGGGAGTCGTTTGAAAATGAACGTTTCCAGCGGCAGAACGCGGCAAGTTCCAATGCCGAACTGCGCGCCACGCGGCTCGAAGCGACGATGGAACGTGTTATCCAGATCATCCTTGCCGCGGGCACCTGCGCGGTGGTGTGGTATGGGGTGGCGCGGGTGCAGGCGGGAGCGCTGACGCCGGGGGATCTGCTCGTTTTCTCGGCCTACCTGTCGGGCCTCTACAAGCCGATCCGCAAGCTCGCATCGCTAACCGGGCGGCTGTCGAAAGCTGCTTCGTGCGGTGAGCGGTTGCTTGCCATCCTCGATATCCAGCCTGAGATCTATGACCGCAAGGACGCGGTGGACCCCGGCCGGCTCAGGGGCGACATCGAATTGAAGGATGTGTCGTTCGCCTATGGGGCAAGCGCGGCGGTGCTGGAAAAAGCCAACCTCAGGATCGAGGCGGGGGAACGCATCGCGCTGTTCAGCCCGAGCGGTAGCGGCAAGTCGACCATCGTAAACCTGATCATGCGTTTTTATGATGTGGAGCGGGGGACTGTCCTGCTCGATGGGCATGATGTGCGGGACCTGAAACTCGCGCGGGTGCGGGAGCAGGTCGCGTTGCTGCCGCAGGAAGGCTATCTGTTCAACGCCTCCATTCGCGACAACATCGCCTACGGCAAGCTTGATGCCAGCGATGAAGAGATCGAGGCCGCGGCGCGCGCGGCTGCGGCGCATGATTTCATCATCGCGCTCGAAGAGGGCTACGATACGGTTCTCGGAGAACGGGGCGCGAGGCTTTCCGGTGGCCAGAAGCAACGCGTTGCGATCGCGCGCGCAATGGTTCGGGATGCATCTCTGGTGATCCTGGATGAGCCGGCCAGTGGCCTTGATGGCGACAGCGAACGGGCCGTGCTGGAGGCGATTGGGCGGCTGATCAAGGGGCGCACGTGCATCACGATTACGCATGATGCCGCGGCCGCGTGCCGGGCCGACCGGATCTACACGATCCGGGATCACGCAATCATCGAGGTTTCACCTGAAGAGGTCATGGCGGGCACGCGAGGGCCAGCGGAGATGGCGCAGCGTCGGCTGGAGGGGCTTGCATCATGAGGCAGGCGGCTATCAGTCCGGGTTCGACGGCGGCAACGTTCGCCGAGCGACTGGCGGGGGCGATCGATTCAAGACGTGTATCGGACTGCATCCGGGATGTGCTCGAGGGTGAGGGGCGCGGGCGGGTCCGTTTCGTCGACTGTGAACTGGAGCGATTGCATTTCGGCGGCGGCATCGGGCCGGTGGCCGAATATGCGATGATTCTCGATGACGGCGGGAGGCATCAGCGCCGGCGGATGTTCGTCCAGGTGCCGCGTGATGAGCCTGGCGATGCGTTTCATACGGCGCGAACCAAGGTTCACCGGCGGCTGGCGGAGGCAGGGCAGACGGCCGGTGCGGATCAACGCCTGATCTATCTCGAGGAGATCGGGGCAATCCTGAGACCGGAGGGGTTGGATGAGCGGGTCGATGGGCTCTGGCTGCTCGGTGAGGGAGCGGGATTGCCGGAATTCTTTGCCAGCGGCGGCCGGAGCATTTCCGGTTGGAATGAGTTTGAGGTTGCCGCCCGCCAAGGGCTTGGCAGCCGGCTGCTGGCGCATCGCCTCGGCAAGCGGGCGGTGCTCGAACTCTACGCCGGCGGAGAGAACGGGGGCGCCTTACCCTCGGTCATCGCGAAATTCTACAAGAGGTCGACCCGCAAGCTCTCGGCGTTGGCTGATCGGTATATTCTGCTGACGCATGGTGTGTTTGCCGGGCGAGGGGATGTCCGCGTGCCGCGGCTTCTCACGGTCTTCAATGCACACAGAGGTATCGTGACGGACCGTGCGCCGGGTCAACCGCTCGGTGACATGGAGGGGGCGGAGGCGGCGCGTGCCTATCGTCTCGGCGGCAAGGCGCTGGCGTGTCTGCATCGCGCGGGGCTCGATGCGCCATTTTGCGGCCCGGTGGATGAGCAGGACATGCTTGGTGGGATCGTGAGCAAAGTGCTCGCGGTCGACCCAACATACGCGCGCGATTTCAAACGCGCGCTGATGGCGGTGGCGCGGCAGCGTGAGCATTACCAGCCGTTCGAGCCGCGCCTCATTCATCGCGATTTCCATGAGAAGCAAGTGATCAGCGATGGTGAATGCGCCTGTCTGATCGACTTCGACATGGTTGCCAAAGGCGATCCGGCCCAGGATGTGGCGAATTTCGTGGCGCATCTCTGGTTACGCGAGTTGCAGACGAACGAAGATATGTCTCTGAATATCAGTGTTTTCGTCGATGGATATGCAAGTGAAGGTCTGCGGTGTACTCGGGAAAACCTTGATTTCCATCTTTCTGCGACATTCACCAGGCTGGCATCTATTCTGCTTTTTTCCGACCGATGGCGGCATCTGGTGCCCACGCTCCTGGAACAGGCAGGCGATGGCCCGATTCCGGCGGCTGATATTCTGCTGGGGCCGCTGATGACGACAATCCAGGCCCGGTCACATGAAGTCTGATCCATGCTCAAAAATCTAAACGATAGCGAAGACACGCGCGGCGATGTGGCCGCCGGTGCAGACGAGTTGTCAGGCTTCGGCGCGCGCTGGGCGGGGTTGAGCCTTGCGCGCCAATTCGTCCTTGCCGCCTCCGTCGTCGTGTTGATTGCGATGGGGACGATCGGTGCGTGGGTCAATCAGAAGATCGAGCAAGGGGTGACGCAGAACACCGCCGCGGCCGCCGCGCTCTATATGGATGCGCTGATCGCGCCGTTGGCACAGGATCTCGCGCTCGATGACAAGATCTCGAAGGAGAGCGCTGATAAGCTCGATGTCCTTTTGAAGAGTGAAGAGATCAGAGGCAGTGTCGCGGCCGTCAAGATCTGGTACCGCAAAGGGCGCATCGCCTATAGCACCTGGGACGGCCTGGTTGGGCGGACGTTCAATCCGACGCCGGCGCTGCGGGCAGCGTGGAAGGGGACGGTGACGGCCGAGTTCGAAGGCCTGCGTCATGAGGACGACTATCGCGAGCGGGCGCTCAACACGCGCCTGCTCGAAGTCTACGCGCCGATCCGCGAGCGCAGCAGCAATCGCATTATCGCTGTCTCGGAGTTCTACATCCGCGCCAACTCGCTGCAATCGGAACTCACCAATGCGACCCTGCAAAGCTGGCTGGTGGTGGGCTCTGCGGCGCTGCTGATGATGCTTTCGCTTTCGGGGATTGTCAGCCGCGGCAGCCGAACGATCGTGCGTCAGAAAAATTCTCTCGAAACGCAAGTCAAACAGCTTGAGGAATTGCTTGCGAGCAATCGTGAACTGCGTCGGCGTGTGCAAGTGGCCTATGCGCGGTCGGGCATGCTCAACGAGCGCTTCTTGCGCCGCGTCGGCTCCGATTTGCATGATGGTCCTGCGCAGTTGCTGGGTCTCGCGCTGTTGCGGCTCGACGAATTGATGCCGGCGGAAAGTAACGCGAATGATGCAGAATACGAGACCGTTCGCATGGCGCTTGCCGACGCGCTGAAGGAGATCCGGAACCTTTCGGCTGGACTGGTGCTGCCGGAGCTCGGCGCGCTGGATCTCGGAGAAGTGGTGGAGCTTGTGTCGCGGACACACGAGAAGCGCACGACAACGGTTGTCGATGTGTCGCGGCCGAAAGCTGTGCCGGCGGTGCCGATGGCGCTGAAGATCTGTGCCTACCGGTTCATTCAGGAGGCGTTGAACAATGCCTACCGGCATGCCGGCGGGAAGGGGCAGACAGTCAGTCTGGCACTGCACGGCTGCATCGTTGAACTTGGTGTGGAGGATGGGGGTGATGGGATCGTCGAGGGCGCGCGAGCAACCGATGGCGACGAACAGGATCATCTGGGGTTGACGGGACTGCGTGACCGGATCGAAACGCTTGGTGGTGAAATGCGGATCGTTTCGAAACCCGGTGGCGGGACGGTGCTGACAGCCTGTTTCGACCTCAAGAGACTTAACAAGACGGAAGTGTGACATGAGAGAATTATTGCGCGTTGCCGTCGTTGACGACCACCCGTTGATGCGGGCGGGAATCATCCGGACGCTGGAGAGCGACGGTGAGATCGAGATCGTCGGTGAGGGGGCCTCGGCGGACGAGGCCTTGAAGGTGGCGCAGGAGACTCTGCCCGACATCATCCTGGTCGACATCTCGATGCCCGGTGGCGGCATCAATGCCGCGAAGGCGATTACGTCGGCGTGCCCGGTCGTCAAGGTCGTGATCCTCACCGTTTCCGAGGACGAGGAGACGGTGAGTGCGGCGCTGGCAGCCGGGGCAACCGGCTACATTCTCAAAGGCGTCAGTGGGCCCGAACTGTTACGCACGCTGGAATTGATCAAGGACGGTGCGTCCTATGTTTCGCCCAGCCTGGCAGCGCGACTGCTATCGGATACCAAGTCGAAGAAGTCGGGTGAGAGCGCCACTGAGGATCCGGACCCGCTGTCACTGCTGACAGCGCGTGAGGAACAGATTCTCGGGTTTGTCTCGCAGGGCATGAAGAACCGCGAGATCGGGGACGAACTCAATCTCAGCGAAAAGACCGTCAAGCACTACATGACGAACATTCTCCAGAAGCTGCAGGTGCGCAACCGGGTGACGGCGGCGCTGCTCGCCCAGAAACGATCGAGCGAGAAGGCGTGAGGGGAGGGCGCCCGCTGGGCGCGAGAGGAGAGCCGGCTGGCTTGGCCTCGGTGAGTTCCAATTTCAAGGGTCTGGGTCATGAAGATAAGAACATTGCTTCTGTTGATTGTCGTGATCGGGGGTGTCGCGGGGGCCGCGGCCATGGTTCCAACGGCGTCAGTCCAGCGTTCGGCCACCTACGAATTCACCACGCGCGCCGTCGACGTCGGCGACGTGCGCAAACTCGTCATCACGTCGGGCACCGTGCGGCCGATTGCGACTGTGCAGATCGGTTCGGAAGTGTCGGGGCGGATCAAGGCGGTCAACGTCGACTTCAATGATCTCGTCAAGGCGGGGGACCTGCTAGCCGTGATCGACCCCAAGGCCTTCGAATCGCGCGCGCGTCAGGCCCAGGCGGATCTTGAGTCAGCCAAGGCGGAAGTGGCCCAGCACGAAGCGACGCTGCGCAAGGCGACGGCCGTCCATCAGAGTTCCGTTCGTGCGCTTTCGCGCCAGGAGGAATTGAAGCGGAAAGGCGTCTCTTCGGCGGCGTTGATGGATACGGCAAGCCGTGATGTCGATGTAGCCGCGGCGGATATCGATGTCGCGCGGGCTAATATTGAAAATGCCAAGGCGCGACTTGCCCAGAAACAGGCGCAGCTCGACCAGGCGATGATCGACGTCAAGCGCACGGAGATTCGAGCGGCGATCGACGGCATCGTTCTGTCGCGGGCCGTCGAGGTCGGGCAGACGGTCGCGGCGAGCTTCAAGGCGCCGGAACTGTTCAATCTCGCAGGCGATCTCAGCCGGGTCCATATCGAAGCGGAAGTCAGCGAGGCTGACATTGGGCTCGTGCGGCAGCGCCAGAAGGTGTCGTTCGATGTCGATGCCTATCCCTCGCGCACGTTCAAGGGCCGTGTGGTCCAGGTTCGCCTGTCGCCGAACGACGATGACAACATCGTCACCTATACCGTTGTCATCGAGGCTGAAAACCCGAACCGTTCCCTGTTTCCGGGCATGACGGCGAATGTGAAGATCGAGACCGTCAAGCGTTCCAATGTCGTGCGCGTGCCGGTCGATGCGCTGCGTTTCAAACCGCCGAAGGACTACCCGACAGCAAGGCTTAAGAAGGAGGATGAAGCCTCAGGCCCTGATGCGCTCGTGAAGCTGTGGGGGCGGCGCCTTGATCTCAGTAACGATCAGGTGGGACGTATCGAGGCCACGCTGGCCGCCGCGGCCGGCTCATACAAGAATGAGATGTCGGCTTATCGGAAGGCTTTCAACGATCTCATTCTCGAAATTTCCGACGAGAAACAGCGGATGCTCTATCTGGCGATCCTGGGGGAGCGACGCACGTCCAAGGCGACGGCGCTGTGGCTTTCAGATGTCGAGGGGCGGATCGTGCAGCGGAATGTTCGCCTTGGGCTCACGGATGCAGGGTTCGCCGAGATCATCGGTGATGAACTTCGGGCGGGCGACCGGATCGTCATTGCGAGCCGGCGCACCTCCGAATGAGGCGAAACGTGCCACGAATAAGCGAACCACCACCGCGAGAGGCGATGGCAGATGCCGATGACGTATCCCAGAGACAGTGAGCCGGGCTGCATGGTCGAGGCGGTCAACCTGACCAAGCACTATCGTCTTGGTGAGCAGGTTGTCGTCGCGCTCGATGATGTGTCGTTCAGGATCGAGGCCGGTGAGTTCGTGGCCATCATGGGCCCGTCGGGTTCCGGCAAATCGACGCTGATGAACCTGATCGGCGCGCTTGATGTGCCAAGTTCCGGGGTTCTGCGCGTCGCCGGGCAGGACCTTGGTCACATGAGCAGCGATGCGCTGGCTGCATTGCGCAACGAAACCATCGGTTTCGTGTTCCAGCAATTCAACCTGCTGGCGCGGACGACGGCGCTGCGCCAGGTGATGTTGCCGATGGCCTACGGAATTCGCGGCGCGCATCATCCGAAGCAGCATGCAATGGAACTGCTCGCGGCGGTCGGTCTCAGTGAGCGCGCGGGCCATTTTCCCTCGCAGCTCTCGGGCGGTCAGCAGCAGCGCGTTGCCATCGCACGGGCGCTTGCCAAGGCGCCGAGCCTGTTGCTGGCGGATGAGCCGACGGGTGCGCTTGATAGTGCGACGGGCAATGAAATCATGACGCTTCTCGGTCGTCTCAATGAGCAGGGCCTCACCATCGTCATCGTCACCCACGAGGAGGAGGTCGCCGATTGTGCCGACCGCGTCATCCGGTTCCGTGATGGGCGGATGCAGTCCGATACACCGGCACCGCGTGCGGCGATGTCTCAGGGGCAAGAGATGGGGGCGACATGAGATGGTTTCTCGAGGGGCTGCGCTCCGCGGTCACGGCGATCGTCAACAATCCGATGCGGACTGCGCTGACGACGCTTGGCATTATCATTGGCGTTGCCTCTGTCATCGTCATGATCGCCGTCAGCCAGGGGGCCAGGCACGATATCGAGGCGCGAATCGCGAGCCTGGGGGCCAATATTGTGCAGTTGCGGCCAGGGTCCGCGCGGGTGCGCGGGCGATCGGTCGGCGCGGACAGCAATCTACCGTTTGCGGAAAAGGACGTTGGCGACATCGCCTCCAAGGTCGATGGCGTCGTTGCGGTCTCGGGGCATTTCCGGCGCGGCGGCACGGTCGTTGCCCCGCACACCAACTGGCTGACAAACATTGACGGGGTCCATCCGGCGTATCTGGCCTTGCGTGAATGGCCGATCGATGTCGGCCGGAACATGACGGAAAGCGAGTATACGGGAGCCGCAAAGGTGGCCGTGATCGGCGCGCGGGTGGCGCAGGAACTGTTCGGCGAGGAGCAGGCCGTCGGGCAGCGGGTGCGGATCGCCAATCTCCCGTTCGAGATCATCGGCGTTCTGTCGCGCAAGGGGGCGGCGCCGAATGGGCAGGATCAGGATGATGTTGTTCTCGTGCCGCTTGCCACGCTGCGCAACCGGCTGGTGAAGCCGCACAAGCTGGTGCCCAGGCAGGTTGGCTACGTCTCGGTCAAGGTGGCAAGCACTGACATGATCCCGCGCGTGCGCCGCGACATCGAGGGGATTTTGCGCCAGAACCGCAAGATCCGCTCCGAAGGCAGCGACGACTTCCATATCCGCGATCTCACGGCGCATATCGAAGCCAAGCAGGAGACACAGCGCACACTCGGCTGGCTGCTTGCCATCGCGGCGGCGATTTCGCTGGTCGTGGGCGGCATTGGGATCATGAACATCATGCTGGTTTCGGTGACCGAGCGGACGCGGGAGATCGGACTTCGCCTCGCGCTTGGCGCGCGGCGGCGGGATGTGCGCATCCAGTTCCTGATTGAAGCGGTGTTGCTGTGTCTTGTCGGAGGATTGATCGGGTGCGTCCTGGGCGTTGCGATGGCGGTTGGTCTCGCGCGTGAGGCGGAGTGGCCGGTGGTCATCGAGCCGGCAGTCATCCTGCTGGCGCTTGGGGCTGCGGCCCTGACGGGGATCTTCTTCGGCTTCTTTCCCGCACAGCGTGCAGCATCGCTGAACCCGATCGAGGCGCTGAGGACGGAGTAGGACCGGAACGCTTCAGAGCCAGGTGGCGCCAATCAAATGCTTCGCGTTGGGCGGGGAATTGCAAAACGTCATGGCGTAGGCGGAGGCATTGGCCGGTTTGTAGGTAGCGTGCTTCGTGATGGCCTGGTCGAAGGCGACGCCGCGGAGGCGTGCTTCGAGGAGACGGTTGGACCAATAGTGGCCGACGATGGCGGGGATGATGCCGCTGGTGAGATCGGTGGTGAGTTCGTCCGCGATCGTCCCGAGTCGTTGCCAGACATCATGCAGGCTTTCGCCGCCTGGCAACGGTGCATAGAGGTGGTCACGCCTCAGTTTGAGCGGCTGGAGGCCTTTCTCGGCACCCTGGAGGCTGCCGAAGTCGATCTCGATCAGTTCGGGTCTGATGATGACGTCGTGGCCCCTGGCGGTGGCGATCGGACGGGCTGTTTCGATGGCGCGTTCGAGGGGGCTGGCGTAGATGCGGTCAATGTTCTGGGATTTCAGCTTTGTGACCAAGGATGCGGCCTGCGACCGGCCATTGGCGTTCAGCGGCAGGTCCTCCCGCCCCACGAAGCGGTGTTTATTGCCATCGGTCTCTGCGTGGCGGATCAGGATGAGGCGCATCAGGAGGCTGTCGCTGGCAGGGGGGCGCTGATGCGCGGGGCGGCGATCACGGCGGCGTGAAGCTCGGCGATACGGCGCGCCGACTGGTCCCAGGAGTACCGCCGGGCACGGATTTGGCCGGCGCCCACAAGCGCGCGGCGGAGGGCGGGCTCCTCAACGAGGCGGATGATCGCCTCGGCGAGACCGGCGGGCTGTTGCGGCTCGACCAGGAGGCCGCTCCGGCCGCCGTCCAAGACGTCGGGAATGGCGCCGACGTTCGTTGCAACGATCGGCACACCCACGGCCATCGCCTCGACCAGCATCAGGCCGAAGCCTTCCCACCGCGAGGGCGCCGCGAGGATGTCGAGGGCGGCGTAGACGTTGGCCATGTCGCAGCGAAACCCGGTGAAGTGGATGACGTCGCCGAGGCCTGCAGCGCTGACCTCCCGGCGGAGGCGGTGGGAGAGGTCCTTGTCTTCATGGTCACCGACCAGGAGGTAGCGCAGGTTGGGCTGGCGTGATGCCAGACGCTTTGCCGCCGCAATCAGATCTTCCTGGCCCTTTTGCTGGCAGACGCGTCCGATGAGGCCGACCACGACGTGATCGCTGGACAGCCCGAACTCACGGCGGACGGGATCGCGTGTGCCGCCGGCAATGCGCTCGAGGTTGACGCCGTTCTCGACCACGCAAATCGCCGAGGGGTGCTTCTGGAGGGCGCTTGCGACGTGATCGCGCACGGCTTCAGAAACGGCAATCATGGCATCGGTCTGGTTCGCCAATTGCCGCTCCAGGAGAAGTGCGTCGCTGCCGTCCGGCCATTTGTCGTCGTACTGGTTGTGGTAATGGGCGAGGAGGCGCAGTCCGTTGTCGCGGTGGAGGACGCCTGCGAGGCGGGCATAGAGGTTCGGGCGGAAGGAATGGGTGTGGAGGAGGGCGATGCGTTCCTGTTCCAGCCAGGTGGCAAGATGCGCGATGCTTGCGATCTTGCCGTTGTGGCCGGCGCCGAAGGTGACGGTGATGCCGTCATCGGCGAGGGCGTGCAGACGATCGGCGTTGGCGCCGGGTCCAGGTGGCTTGAGCACGTAGAGGCGCCTGCCGCCGCCGCTTGGCGGAAGTCGCCTGAGCAGTTGATGGGCTGCTTCGGTGACGCCGCCCGCGCCAAGCGAATTAATGACCATTGCGGAATTGGTCCCGCCTCGCATGCTTCGGCCCTGTCGTCATCAGTGTGAATGGAAGCCGTGCGGTTTGGCAACGGCTGGCCTGTCACGGGGATCGCGCAAGCCGGGGAAGACAGTCTTGCGAGTGCGGCGCGCGGCGTAAACGGACTTTGGTCTGAGGATTGGCGGTCTGGGGCAGGTCGTGCGGGGTGAACGTCCGCCCGCATCATGCCCTTGGCATGCGTGCGCCAGTGCCGGAAACGATATTAGAGAAACCGCAGATCAGTGGCCCAGACCGAGGGGGCTAGACACCCCCCTGAACCCGAAATCGTCCGGCGCTCAGTCGCTGCTGATCATGCGCTGTTTGATCTTCTGACCGCTCGTCAGGCTCGGGCCGGGATAGATGATGACGCGCGTCCCCTCCCCAAGGCCGCCTTTGACTTCGCCAAACGTGCCATTGTTGCGGCCGATGTCGACCTTGGTCAGTTCCGCCCGTCCGCCGTCAACGACGAAAACGGCCCAGGCATCGCCATGGCGGAAGAGCGCGCTCGAGGGCACGACAAGCGCGTCCTTGGTCTCCCAGATCACGATCTGCACCTCGACGCGGAAACCATGGCCAAGATTGCGCCGGCGTTCGGGCGGGCCGGTAAACGCGATGATCGCCTTGACGCGCTGTTCTTCGACGCCCAGCGCGGACGTCTTGGTGAAGCCCCAGGGCTCGACCCGCTCGACGACGCCGCTGAGCGTCTCCAACCCGCCCCATCTGCGGATCAACACGCGATTGCCCGGTGAAACCTGAACCGCATCGCTTGACAGCAATTCGGCTTCGATTTCCAGGTCGTTCGAGATATCGCCGATCTCGATGATGGCGGCACCGGCCGAGATCGTTGTTTCGCTTTCCTGGATGACGCGCAGCACGCGGCCGGAAATGGGTGCCGTCAGCGGGATCGAGTTGGCGATGTCACTGCCGCCCAGCCGGGAAGGCGCGCTGAAATTGGTTGGCGGCTTCGGACTGTCGAACGTGATCAGCTCGGCACGTGCGCGGGCAAGCTCGGCTTCACGCACCGCGATGTTGGCTTTGGCGATATCGAGATTGGCGTCAGCTGTGCGGAACGCGCGCAGGGCCTCATCGAGCACGGCCTCGGAGGTGACGCCGCGCCGGTTGAGATCGCGCTTGCGGGCAAGATCCGCCTGCGCGAACTCCTTCTCCGCAATCGCCTTCTTGAGGTCCGCGCGGGCCGCTTGGACGGCGGCCTCCGTGCCATGTACGGCTGCGCGCGCCTGCTCCCGCGACCGTGCATCCAGCGCCGGCGGATTAACCGGCAGCATCCGGGCGATCACGGTCTCGCCGCCGACGACGCGGTCGCCGGGCTTGACCTCGACCCTGAGCAGGCGTCCTGCGATGGGCGCTGAGACGACATAGGCATCGCGCACCCGTGTCCGCGCTTCTTCATCAATGGTGACGACCATGTGGGATTTACGTGCCGTACCAAGATCGACGGGCATTGCGCGCGGCCAGAACGCATAGGTCATGGCGGCTGCCAGCACGATGCCGGTGCCGGCCATCATCCAGGTGCGTGAGTGCTTGCGTGCCATGGTGATCTATTCCCGTGTCTTCAAGGCTGAGACGAGGTCGATCCGGTCGACATCGCGCTTGACCAGCCATCCGGAGATGAGTGCGGCGGCCAGGACGGCGATCCACGCAACGCCATAGGCCTCGGGAGAAAACGACTGCGGGATCTGGTAAAGATCTGTCGAGAAACCGGCAGAAATGGCACTGGCGAGCCAGTAGCCCAGCAATGAGCCGACCGGCAGCGCGGCGAGCGTAATGATCGCCAGCTCGCCGAGCAGGACGTAGGCAGCCTCCCCCTTGGTGAAGCCGATCACGCGCAGGCTGGCGAGATCGCGTGATCGTTCCGCAAACGCGATGCGTGCGCTGTTGTAGACAATGCCGAAGGTGATGATGCCGGCGATGGCGGCCATGATGTAGCGGACTGCACCGGCCCCCGTATCCATCAGCTTCTTGAAGGCGGCACGGGTCTCGGCGCGCAGGCTGACGCCGGCGACGATCGGCATGTCCTTGATGCGCTTGTAGACAGCCGCACTGTCCGCCTGATCGATCCGCAGATAGGCGCCCGACACCCGGTTGGGTTCCTTCAGGGCGCGATTGAGGGCGGACAATTCGAGATAGGCTGGCGCGCCGAGCAGGGATTGGGCAACGGCGACCACGGGCAGTTGCAGGACGGGCCGGCGGCCTTCGCGCACCTCGACCGTCAGCGTCTCCCCGGCCTTGAGCTTCAGGATATCCGCCAGGGCCTTGGCCAGGATGATGCCGTCGCGGCGCACGTAGATCGGCTGCATGTCGGCATCGACTGCGCGATTGAGCTTTGGTTGACCAACCAGTCCGTTGATGGCACCGCGATAGGTATTGAGGCCATTGCGCAAGAGCGCGGGCACGGTTCTGACGGGCTCGACCTCGATGATGCCGGGCATCCTCTGCAGGGCATAGATCGCGCTGTCGCCAAGGGGTTCGACAAAGCTGACGGTCACGTCACTGCGGTCGATGACGGAGAAGTTGAGCTCGAGCACCCTGTCGAACGAACTCATCACCGACAACATCGCAACCGACAGCGCCATGCCGGCTGCAATGCCGATGATGGCCGCGCCTGCGCGCCATGGTTGCCGGAGCATACGGCGCACGATCATGCGGCTCGGCTGGTCCAGTACGCGCTTCAGCGCGGTGCTGATGGCGGCCGATTTCGAGAAGTCAGCAGGCGCCGGCGGGCGCATGGCGACGGCCGGTGTCAATTTGAAGATGCCGCGCAGGACGAACACGCCGCCGGCGGACGCTGCCAGGATGCTTGAGGCGATCGCGATCACGAACGCGCTGGGGTCGATCTGGAACACCAGGAATGGGAACTTGAAGTAGTCCAGATAGAGGACCGCCATGCTGCGTCCCGCAAGAACGCCCGCAAGACAACCAAGCGCAGCACCGCCCGCCGCGATGACAAGGATGAACTTGCCGTAGTGGGTTGCGACTTCGCGGCCCGAATACCCGAACGCCTTCATCAAGCCGATCTGCTCGCGTTCCGACTGGATGATGCGCGAGATCACGATGTAGAGCAGGAACGCTGCAACCGCGAGGAACAGCGGCGGCACGGTTTTGCTTGAGGCCTGCAGGCCTGCGATCTCCTCGCTGATGAAGCGGTTGGAGACGTGATCCTTGAGCCCGTACGCACCGGCGGCACCGAATGGTCCAAGCAGCCGGTCCAACCCGTCGATGACGACGTCAACCCGTCCCTCGCGCGATAACGCGACCAGCGCCTCGTTGAACGCCCCCTTGAGGTCGAATGCCGAGGCAAGTGCCTCTTCATTCATCCAGATCACGGCAAATCGGCTGTCGTCGGGTGCGAGTTCGCCGGGTGCGACGGCATAGAGAAACTCTGGCGACTCCGCGAGGCCCGCAATCGTGAACGTGCGGCGCGCCCCGTTCATCGTCGCCGTCAACTGGGATCCAGGACGCAGGTCATGCGCCTTGGCGAAACCACGCAAGAGCAGGATTTCGTCCGCCCGTGTCGCATCGAGACGGCGCCCGTCCGTCAGGTAGATATCGTTGAGCCGCGGCGCGCCCCTCTCCGGCAACGAGAGCGCGCGCGCGCGCACAGGAACGTCGATCCCCGGCAGATCGATCAGCGCGCCCCCGTTGATGCGGCCCTCGACCGCGCCGACGCCGGGGATCTGCGCGATATCCTTAAGAAGATGGTTCGGCGCGCGCTTGGCTGGTGCAAAAACATCCGCGAGACGGTAGCGCTCGTAGTAGGCACGCTTGGTCTCGCCCAGCGAGTTGACGAGACCGTCCATCATCACGAGCATCAGGACGCCGAGCGCGATCACGACGGCGATCGCCACCGCCTGCCCCCTCATCCGCCACAGGTCGCGCGCGAGTTTTTTGTCGAGCGGGCTCACCATTCAATCTCCGCCGCCCGTTTCTTGTCCGTGTTCCCGACGACGTCGCGGATCCGCCCGTCGGCAAAGTGGATGACGCGGTCCGCCATCGCGGCGGTGGCTGCCGCGTGCGTGATAATGAGCACCGTCGAGCCGAGCTGCTCGTTCACATCCTGGAGCACCTTGAGAACCGCGCGGCCCGTCGTTGAATCGAGTGCGCCCGTCGGCTCGTCGCAGAAAAGCACCGTGGGCTGCTTGGCAATCGCGCGGGCAATCGCCACCCGCTGTTGTTCGCCGCCCGACAACTGTGCCGGGAAATGGTCGACCCGCTCCTTGAGCCCGACAAGGGCGAGGGCTTCTGCCGGCTCCAGCGGGTTGTCAGCAATCTCCGTCATCAGTTCGACATTCTCGAACGCCGTCAGGCTTGGCATCAGATTATAGAACTGGAAGACGAAGCCGACATGGTGGCGCCGGTACAGCGTCAGTTCATCATCGTCCATGGCGGTCAGCTCAGCGTCGAAGAAATGCGCCGTCCCGGCCGTGGCCCGGTCGAGCCCCCCGAGGATATTGAGTAACGTCGACTTGCCGCTGCCCGATGCCCCGAGCAGAACCACCAGTTCACCAGCCGGCACCTCAAGATCGACACCGCGCAGCGCATGGACGGCGGCGTCCCCGGTGCCATAGACCTTGGTCACGCCTTGGGTGCGAAACGCCCTCTTCGAACTCGGCCGGACCTCAACCATCAGCGCGCCTGACCTTCCCTCATTCCCCCGCCACGATAGCGTTTTTATCGCCGGTGCTTGCGTCCCGGTCCGCCCGCTTCGCCATCCGCTCGGCCGACCACCGGCTGAGGGTCTCGCCAAGCATGAGCATACATGGCGTGAGCAGCAGCGTGAGCAGGGTCGCGAAGGCAAGCCCGCCCGCGATCGAACTGGAAAGCTGCGTCCACATCTGTGCGGACGGCGCACCAAACGCGATGTCCCGACCGATCAGGTCGATGCTCATCGCGAACACCATCGGCAGCAGGCCGAGGATGGTCGTGACCGAGGTCAACAGCACGGGCCGAAGCCGCTGGGCCCCTGTGCGCAGGATCGCCTCGGCCGGCTCCATCCCCCGCGCTCTCAGATCATTATAGGTGTCGATCAGGATGATGTTGTTGTTCACGACGATACCGGCGAGTGCGATGATGCCGATACCGCACATCACGATGCCGAACGCCTGGCCTGTGGCAAGGAGCCCGATGAGCACGCCCGCAATCGAGAACACGATCGCGCTCAGCACCAGGACCGTCTGGTAGAAGCTGTTGAACTGCGTGACGAGGATGATGGTCATCAGGAAGATCGCGAGCGCGAAGGCGTTCATCAGGAAGGCTGCCGCCTCCTGCTGGTCCTTGTCCTCACCTTTGAACGAGACCACGATCGACGGATCGAGGCCGGCTTCCTGGACGGCTGCCTTGAGCTTGCGCGCCTGCGCGTCGACCAGTGCCCCCTCCGCGACGTCGGACTGGATGGTGATGACGCGGCGCCCATCGGTGCGATTGATCGTGCCGGTCTTCGATGCCGGCGCGATGGTCACGAAGTTGCGGATCGGGACCTGGCCGTTCGCAGTCGGCACGCGCAGGTCGCCGAGCTTGCCAAGGTCGCGCTGCTCCACGGGGAAGCGCAGGCGGATATCGACTTCCTCCTCGGCATCATCGGGCCGGTATTCGGCAAGCTTGACACCGGTTGTGATCATCTGCACGGCCTCGCCAAGGACAGCGACATCGGCGCCATAACTGGCGGCCTTCTTGCGGTCGACCTGGATGCGCCATTCGATGCCCGGCAAGGGCCGCGTGTCCTCGGTGTCAACGAAGCCGCCGACCCGCTCCATCTGAGCCCTGATCGTCTCGACGGCAGGGCCGACTTTCGACCAATCGAGCGACGAGACCTGCATCTGCACGGGTTTACCTGATGTGGGCCCGCTGCTTTCCTTCTGGATCTCGACCTTGATGCCGGCGATGTCGCCCGTGAGCTTGCGTACCTCGTCGAGGATGACGGCAGCCTTGCGCCTGAGGCGCCAGTCGACGAACTCCAACTGCACGGTGCCGATGACATCCTCGGGTGTATCGCTGCCACCTTTCTCCGAATTGGCGATGGTGCGGGCATAGAACGTCTTGACGCCCTCGACGCCGAGCAGGCGCTGCTCGACCGCCTGAACAAGCCTGTCGCGCTCCATCACCGACATGTCGCCGCGCGCACGGATCTGAACTCGTGCGAAATTGGGTTCGGTTGCGGGGAAGAACTCAACGCCGCGTCCACCAACGGCGAACGCGCCGATCGCGCCAACAAGCATCAGGACAGCTGCGAGCAGCGTCACGGCCGGCCGCTTTGTGAGCGCGCGAAGCAGCCGCAGATAGCCGCCCGAAAACCCGCGAATATCATCGAGGTTGCCACTTTCCGCAGCCTTCAGCGCGATCAGGTCCGTGCCGTCGCCCGCCGTCTTCGCGCCGATCACCGAGCCCAGAACAGGAATGAAGACGAGCGCCATCGCGAGGGATGCGCAAAGCGTCAAAAGCACGGTGATGGGCAGGAACTTCATGAACTCGCCGATCACGCCGGGCCACGCCAGCAGCGGCACGAACACCGCCAGCGTCGTCGCCGTCGACGCGATGATCGGCCACGCCATGCGTTGGGCAGCTTCCGCATAGGCTGCACCCCGCTCGACGCCTTCAGCCATCTTGCGGTCGGCAAGTTCAACCGTGACAACGGCACCGTCGACCAGCATGCCAACCACCAGAATGAGACTGAACAGCACAACGATGTTGAGCGTGAACCCCATTTGCGAGAGGCCCATGATGCCGGCGAGAAACGCCCCCGGGATGGCAAGCCCGACGAGGATGCCAGGCCGAAGCCCAAGCGCTGCGATGATCACGATCATGACGAGCGCGATGGCGGCGAGCACGTTGTTCTGCAGATCGTTCAGCATCGTGCGGATGCCCTCGGACTTGTCCTGCAGATAGTTCACGGTAAGGCCCGGCGGCCAGATCGACTGCGCCTCACCAACGATGCCCTTGACCGCCTCCACCGTCTCAATGATGTTGGCACCAAGCCGTTTTTTGACTTCGAGTGCCAGCCCCGGCCGGCCGTCGAAGCGCGCAAACCCGGACGCATCCTTGAAGGTGCGCCTGACGGTGACGACATCGCTTACGGTGACGACGGTATCTCCGACGATCTTCACCGGCAGCGACATCACGTCGTCGATGTTCTCGATCACGCCGGGGATCTTGAGCACCATGCGGCCGGCGCCCGTGTCGAGCGCGCCGGCTGCGATCAGGCGGTTGTTGCGCTGGATGATGCTGGCCAGTTCGCCAAAGTTGATATTGTAGGTCTCGAGGATCGTCGGGTTTGCGGTGACCTCGAGAACTTCTTCGCGGTCGCCCGCAATGTCGACCTCGAGGACACCCTCGAGTGCCTCGATCCGGTCCTTCAGTTGACGCGCGATCGCGATCAATTGGCGCTCCGGAATCGTGCCGGAGATCGCAACGGTTAGAACTGGAAACAGCGCCACATTGAGCTCGGTCACCACCGGCTCCTTGGCGTCTGCCGGGAGTTCGCTTTTCGCCCGGTCGACCTTGTCGCGGACATCGCCGATCGCCTTGTCGGCATCGAAGCCGGCATCAAACTCGAGCGTCACCGAGCCATAGCCTTCGGCGGCGACCGCGCGCATCTCCTTCAGGCCTTCGAGCGACTGGAGTTCTTTTTCCAGCGGCCGCAGCAGCAGGCGTTCAGAATCCTCAGGCGAAATGCCCTCAAGGCTGGTCGAGACGAACACGATCGGGATCGCAACGTCTGGCTCCGATTCCTTCGGGATGTTCACATAGGCCGTCGCGCCGACGATCAGCACCATCGCGAAGATCAGCAAGACGGCGCGCGAGCGGCTGAAGGCAGCGTTGATCAGGGTATTCATGGTTCCTCCGGATCCCCGCCGCCGCCCGCCTTCGTTGCCTCGACGGCTGCGACGCGCTCTCCGGTCCGCACGAACCCATGCCCAACCGTAATCACGCGCGCTGTCGCGGGCAGGCCTGTCACCCAGACCCCGCCATTGGTCGACTTGACGATGTCAACGGGAAAGAACGCGACGCGCCCGCCCGCATCAACGACTTTGACGCCAACGATACCGGCCGCGTCGAGCGAGAGGGAGGCCGGAGAAATGAAGTGCGCCCGCGTCGCGCCGACGTCGATCTGCGCTTCGGCGCTGATGCCGGAGAAGATGGTGCCGTCCGGATTGGAGACTTCGATCTCGACGCGGAAGGTGCGCGTTGTCTGGTCAGCATCGCGCGAAATGTAACGCACCACGCCGGCAGCCTCGCCACCGGTCGCAAGCTTTATGGTAGCGTCAGCGCCGGTCTTGATCCGGGCAATATCCTGCTGCGACACCGGCACCCGGACAAGCAGCGGGTCCGCGTCGACAATGGTTGCAATCTCGCCGTTGATCGCGACGTAGTCGCCGACCTCGACCGAGCGAGCATTCAATATCCCATCGAACGGTGCCCGGATATCGGTGTGCCCCACTTCGATCTCAGCCTGCCGCCGATCGGCGATGGCAGCCTTCAAGGCAGAGTAGAGTTCCTCGATCCGTCGCTGTGTGGTGTGACCGCGATCCAGGAGCTTCAGCGCGGCATCATACGAGCTTTTGGCCTCAGTCACGCGCGCGGCGGACGTGGCGAGCCGGAACTCGCGGTCATTCATGGCAAGCCGGACGATGACGTCTCCGGCCTGGACCCGGTCGCCCCGGCCGGACACAACCTCGGCGACCTTGCCGGCCGTTTCGGCGCGTACCGTGATGCGGCGCTCCGGCTCGACGCTGCCCTGGGCCACGACGAACTGGGTCACGGCTTGTGCCACGACGGTTTGCACCTGCACAGCCGTTGCTTCACGCGTACCCGCTGCGCCTGGTGGTTTGACCGAGACATCTGGATCATTGGAAGCCAGAAGCCCGCTGGCCATCCATGCCGCAAGCGCCAGGGCGGCGCCGGTGGCTATGAGGTGTGACGATTTCATAGAGCGCGCTCCTTGCGTTTGGCGCGGTGCGGTGGCGAACCGGCGGCTCTGCGGCTGAGCGTGGCTTTCAAGTCGGGCAACTCCCGCCGCAGAAAGTCGATTTCCGCCTCCATGACGGCGAGGGCATAACGCGAGATGAACTGTTGGCCCGGCGTGCCAGCCGTGCTGCCTGAGCCCTTCAGCCAGTCCTCTGTAACCTTGACCCACGCTTCGAGTTCGCTGACGCGGCCAGTCAGGATCTCCAGAAGGTGAGCGCTTGGCACATGCTCGGCAAAGAACATGAGGGCGAGCATTTCCGAGCGCACTTTGTGCCGGCCCGGCGACTCCGCCAGCCCCGCTTCGAAGGCGGCCATCCCCTCTGGCGTGATCGTGAAAATCCGCTTGTTCGGCCGGTCATCCTGCAGCACGCGCTCAGCCGTCACATGGCCGCGCTGCTCGAGTTCCTTCAGCGCCGGATAAACGCCGCTGGGCGAGATCTCCATGAAATGCGCAAAGGTCTCGGTCAGTTGCTTGCGAATATCGTAGCCCGACGCATTACCCAGTGTGAGTACGCCCAGGCAGAGGGTCTTGGTATCCATGCGGTCTGAAGTCCTCGCGACGACGATCGGCCAGAGTGGCATAGTACAAAATATAATAGCATAAATAGGGCAGAAAAGCCCTGGCCGGCGTGACGGGGCCGGAAGACGCATCCCGCGGCGAGATCAGTGTGGCCGATGTGGTCGCCCGGCACGGCCCCAGTCCGGCCTACCCGCCACCGTCTGACCGACCTGCTGGCAGCCTCTGCGGCAGGCCGGATCCAGCCGCGCGTGATGTCCAACTATTCAGTTGAAGCCGGCAAGGCCGCCATTGCCGAACTCGCCGGTCGGCGCGCGGTCGGACAGATCGTCCTGACGCGGTAAAGCGCAGGCATCGCCCCCGGTCACAAGGTGCGCGAGGGCCTCAGTCGTCTCAGGCTGAGAACTCCGGCTTCTGTCCTGGTGCCGGCGAATATCCGAAGTCGCCGCGTTTCAGGATCTCCTCGCGTCCGCCGTGCTTCTCGATGAGTTTCGCCTGATCGGCGCGGGCGCGACGGTCGACCTCCTCCGGATCACAGATTTCGCGCAGCCGCCCAATCATCCGCGCAAGGTCGTCGGCATGGGCAGGGTCGCTCGCCAGGTTCCGTGTCTCATCGGGATCGGTGGCAAGATCGAACAGTTCCGGCTCCATGCCGGCGAAATAGACGAGCTTGAAGTTGCCGTCACGAACCATGAACGTGCCCGTCATGGATGCGGCCGCGTGATACTCCGAAAAGGCCGTGCGATCAGGCTCGGCGCCAGCGGCGATGTCGAAAAGTGAGGTGCCCGGCCACGTTGCATCTTCCGGCGCCGGCTTGGCGCCGACGCACGCCATGATCGTTGGCGCGCTGTCGACCAGGCTGGTCAGCGTTGCAACCTGCCGCCCTTCGGGCACGCCCGGCCCGGCCATGATCAGGGGGACGGCGGCCGATTCCTCGAACATGGTGGACTTGCCCCAAAGCCCGCGCTTGCCCAGCGCCTCGCCATGGTCGCTCGTGTAGACGATCCGCGTGTCATCGGCGAGGCCGGCGGCTTCGAGCGCATTCACCACCCGGCCGACGTTATGGTCGACGAATGAGCACAAGCCGAAGTAGCCAGCGACCGCGCGGCGCACCGCTGCTTCATCGAAATACTTGTCGTAGTTGATGCAGTGGCGCATCGCGGCGTAGTAGGGATGCGTTGGCCGGTCGGCAGCGTCGTAAAGGTCGGGCAGGGGGACCTGGTCTTCCGGGTAGAGGTCGTAGAATTCGGCCGGCGCGATCAGCGGAAAATGCGGGCACACAAACGAGACGAACAGGACCCAGGGCTTGTCGCTGTGTTTGGGCGCCTGCGTGTTGAGCCATTCGACGGCGGCATCGGCGATGTTTCGGTCATAGCCCGTGTAGCTGGAATCACCGCGTCCCGTATCGCGCGCATATTTCGCCGCCGCCTTGCGCTCGGGCAGGTCATCGCGGATCAAACCGATCAGGTCGCCAACACCATCCACCACGTGTAGGGGCATGATCTGGTCGGTGAGACCGGTCGGGTCATCTTCGCAGCGATAGTGCAACTTGCCGATCGAGACAACGCTGTGGCCCTGAGCAATCAGGCGGTGCCCCCACCCCTCGACAGCGCCATCGTAAGGGGCGGCGTTGTCCCAGTAGCCGCAGTCATGGACATAGCGGCCGGTCGCGAAGCTCGCCCTGGCGGGCACGCAGATCGGACAGTTGGTGTAGGCGTTCTCAAACCGGGTCCCGCGTGCGGCCAGCCGGTCGAGGTTGGGCGTCTTCACCATCGGGTGGCCGGCGCATCCCATGAACGAGGGGCCATGCTGATCCGACATGATGAAGAGCAGGTTCTTGGGCTCCATTTCGTCTCCTCCGGTGCGCGCGCACGCTCTCAGGCTGTGACAGTTGCGCGATAGACTTCCAGTTCCCGGACGCCCGCGAGGTCCGGCACGTAACCGAGCCCCGGTCCGTCCGGCACCCGCGCGTCATGCCCCGCGAGCGGCAGCAACGGTCCGGCAAGGACATCGCGCAGGCTGTTTTCGTTGACGTCGATTTCGAGCAGGCCCTCGCCGCCCACCGCCGCCAGGAGATGGGCCGACGCAGCAAGGCCGATGCCGCCGCCGAGATAGTGCGGACAGTAGGTTTTCCCCGCTGCAATGGTGGCCCGCGCGATCCCGGCGCATTTCGACAACCCGCCCCACTTGCAGATGTCGGGCTGGATTACACCGAATACGTCACCGCCGATTGCGGCATCGAACGCGTCTTGATCGCGCATGTTTTCACCGCCGGCGATCGGGTGGGCCGACGCTGCCGCAACACGCTTCCAGTCTGATAGCGCCGCATCGACGGGAAGCGGTTCTTCCACCCACCGCAACGGCAATTCGGTGAGCGATGCGATGGTCCCGACAGCCTCCTCGCAGTCCCAGGCCTGATTGGCATCGACCATGAGGCGTTCACCGTCGCGCAGCCCATCCGCGACCGCGCCGATGGCGGCCGCGGTATCCAGCCCACGAAACCCGATGCGCATCTTGAAGGCGCGATAACCGGCGGCCCGGGCGTTGGCGACCATCTCCGGCCCAAGCCGGCTGTCGATGCCGCTGGCATAGGCGGGAAGTGCGCGTGGCGCACCGCCAAGAAATGTTGCGAGCGCGACACCGGCCCGCCGCGCGGCGAGGTCATGGAGCGCGATGTCGAGACCTGAGGCAATCTGGTCGGCGGGCCCAGGTTCGCCGGCCTGCAGCGCAAGGCGATGAAGGCGGTCCCTGATCGTCGCGAAGGCGGCGCCAGGTTCCGAGAGGTCCAGACCCGCCAGAGCGCCGGGAATGACGGCCTCCGCCAATCGGGCCCGATACTCCGCGCCCGGCTGGGGAAAGTTGCACCAGATCTCGCCCCAACCTTCCGCCCCCTCATGGTCCTCGATCCGGAGGATCAGGGCAGGCCGCGACGCAACGGGCCCGAACACCGTCTGCATGGGCACACTCAGCGGATGGCGCAGGCAATGAATGTCAATCTTGAGGGGCTTTGTCATGTCGTGGCGTCGTGCTCGCTTCTGTCATGGCCGGACGGGCGCCGGCGGGGATCGTGGCGTTGATGATCGCTGGTCATCGGCAAAATGTTGGCTCGCCTATTCTTGACGCAGTCCACCTCTCGTTGCACGTGACCGCGCCTGTGCGAAACCTAACCGGCTCCCTGTTTCTCGTCTGCTGATCCCCGGCTCACCATACGCACGAGCGCGCGCTGCACGGCGGGGATCGAGAGCAGTGTCAGCAGAACGATGAGGATGAATAGGCCAAACGCAATCGGCCGTTCAATGATCGGACTGAGGCTGCCGCCCGAGATGATCAGCGAATTCCGCAAGAATTCATCAAACAGCTTGCCCAGCACAATGCCGAGGATCAACGGCGCGACGGGGAAGTTGAGCCGGCGCAGGATTACCGCAAGGACACCGAACGCGAGCATCATCCACACATCGCCGTATTGCAGCTTGCTCGCGTAGGCACCGATAACGGCAAGCGCCACGACGACCGCCATGATGTTCTCGCGCGGGATGAGCAGGACGTGGATGATGCCGTGGGCAAGGATGAGGCCGATCACCAGCATCATGACGGTGCCGATCATCAGGCCCGCGACCATGTACTCGAAGAGCTGGATGTTATCGATCAAAAACGTCGGCCCGGGCTTGAGGCCGTGGACGAAGAGCGCCGCCATGACGATCGCCGCCCCCGCTGAACCCGGCAGCCCGAGCGCGATCATGGGGATCAGTGAACCGGGGATGACGGCGTTGTTGCCCGTCTCCGCCGCCGTCACGCCCTCCATCGAGCCATGGCCGTAGGTCTCAGGGTTCTTGCTCGTGCGTTTGGCGGCCGTATAGGCAGCCCACCCGCCGACGTCCGCGCCGAGTCCAGGGAGAATGCCAACGAACGTGCCGATGACGCCCGATTGGAACATGACCCGGAAACGGCCCTTGATATCTTCCCAGTAGGGCATGACGCGGCCAACGCTGCTCGCGGTGCGCGTGACGCCGATGTCACGCGGTGCCATCGTGATGATCACCTGGGAGATGCCGAACAGGCCGACGATGGCAGCGATCAGTGCGAAGCCGGCCTCGAGGTAATGCGAGCCGAAGGTGAAGCGTGCGTGGGTGTGGAGGTCGTCGAGACCGACCTGCGCCATCAAGAGGCCGAGCGCGCCGGCGATCAGGCCCTTCAGCGGATCGTCACCCGACAGGCCGCCCGCCATGACGATGCCGAGGATGACGAGGAGCAGAAGCTCCCACGACGTGAACATCAATGAGACGTCGACCAGCCACGGCGTCAGGGTTGCCATCGCGCCAACGGCCATCATCGAGCCGACGCACGATCCAATCGTTGCCATCGCAATCGCGCGGCCGGCCTTGCCCTGCTGGGCGAGTGGATAGCCATCAAGGGCGGTCGCGGCTGATGCTGGAGCCCCCGGCACGTTCAGTAGGATCGCAGACATCGACCCGCCATAGGCCCCCGCCATGTAGATCAGCATCATCGCAACGATCGAGTAGTTCGTTGGCATGCCGTAGGTAACGCCGATCAGCAGCGCCATCGCCATCGGCCCGGTGAGGCCGGGCAGCGCGCCGAGCACGATCCCGAGCGTCACGGCGCCAGCCGCGACCATGAGGGCTGTGGGATCGGTGAGGATGCTCATGAGGGCTTCAAACACCGAGCGGACCTTTCGGCATTGGAATGAGGAACAGTTCGGCGAAGACGTAGTAGAGGACGACGGTGAGCACCGCCGACAGGCCAAACGACCAGATGATCAGGAACGAGAGATTGCGGGTCTTGGCGTAAATGGTCTGGAACACGAACAGCATCACGAACGTCGCGGGCCCATAGCCGGCATAGGGTATGGCGGCGACGTAGGCGACGATGAGCGCGAATGTGCCCATGCCCCGCTTCATGACGGGACTGATCGATATGCCGACGTGGTGTCTGGCGAAGTTGCGCGCGCGGAACATCAGCATCGCGGAGAGCAGCAACAGGACGGCCGAGATCAGACCGGGCGTCAGGCCCGGCGAGCCCCAAACCCCCGAGTCGCCGTAGAACGGCATGTTGACCAACTCGTACCCCGTGTAGAGCGCGATCAGAAAGATGACGAGGCCGGCGAAGAAGTCGCCGGCATTCTCCGCGCCGACGCGCTCAGCACTCAGATGTTGGGCCGGGATGCCAGTCGATGGAGTCCCGGCCTCGGGCTGGTCCGCCCGGTCTTCCTCGCTCATCAGCCTTCGATCTTCTCGATCTTGAGCTCGTCGCGCGTCTTCTTGGCGTTGCCGAGCACCACTTCGACGATGTAGGCCTGCAGCGCGGTACGCTTGCCCATCAGGTCGTTGGCGGTGTCACGGTTGGCCCGGAAGGCAAAGAAGCCGTTGTCCTCATAGATCTTGTCCATCGACTTGTCGGCCATCGCCTTGGCGAAGGCACTATCGATGGTCTTGAGGACGTCATCGGGCGCGCCCTTGAGCATCGCGACGCCGTGGATGTTGGTCCAGGGCAGGGTCTTTTCGAGGACGGGATCCTTGATGTCATGAAGCACGGTCGGGATCGTCGTGCCGGCGGTCTTCCAGTCTTCGGGCACGGTCGCGGCCAGGCAGCGCAACTTGCCAGCCTTCATGAAGTTGACCTGGGGCGTGACGCCCATGCATCCGAAATTGGTCTCGCCAGCGATAACGGCGCGCACCGACGGGCCGCCCCCTTTGTAGTTGGCGAGTTTGAAGTCGAGGCCGAGTTTCTGGCGCAGGAACACGGCGACGTTCGACCAGAGCGATCCCGATGGCGTCGAGGACACCGAGTATTTGCCCGGGTTGGAGCCGACTTCCTCGATCCACTGCTTGAACGTCTCGATCTTGCTGTCGGCGGGAACGCACACGCCACACGCCGTGCCGCCCGACATCCAGAAGTCGAACGCCCGCCAGTCGTAGTCGATCTTGCCGAGACTTGGAAACAACTCGATGATGTCGTTCATGCCAAGCCAGGTGTAGCCATCGGCCGGCTGTCCCCGCGCATAGTCCAGCGCCTGGATGCCACCGGCCCCTGACATGTTTTGCAGCGCGATCGCGCGCGCGCCCATCGAGCGCTTCATCAATTCGATCACGGGGCGTGTTCCACGGTCGGTTGCACCACCCGGCGGTGCCATCATCGCAACGGTAATGGGCCGTTCCGGGTAGGCGGCGTGCGCGAAGCTTGGCAGCCCGGCGGTGCCGGCGAGCGTGGCGCCACCGACAAGCAGATCCCTTCTCGAAAAATTGTTCACGTTGTTTCCTCCATTTTACGACCCGTTTGGCCGGGTCTTTTAAATCTGGTCTTTGAAAGAGTGCCTTTGGAAGGCGCGACTGGAACGAAAGACTTGGGTTCACGCCATGCCGACGGGCTGCAGCGGCGGGTCCAAAGTATCGTCCGGACGACTGGCAATCATTTCCATTAATTGGCTTTGAACGTTTGCGAGGGCGGGATCGTTGAAGCGGTTGTTCATCTCGGCAGGATCGTCGACGAGGTCGTACAACTCGCCCGCGCCACTCACTGCCTCGATGGTCAGTTTGTGCGTCTTGGTGCGGGCGGTGCGCAGTTTCAATTCGACACCGCAGCGTGAGGCATTGAGATCCCATTCGCAGAACGCGAACTCGCGCGTCGCATCACCCTCGATCAGCGGGCGCAGAGACTGCGAATGCATCTGGTGGAGCGGGGCCGCGCCCGCATAGTCGAGAAGCGTGGCCGGCACATCGAGGGTGGAGACCGGTTCTTCGACACGCTTGCCGGCCGGGACGCCTGGACCCTGAATAATCAGCGGCACGCGGATCAGGCCCTCGTAGGGGATCGGCCCCTTGAGGAGGAGGCCGTGGTCGCCCAGCCAGTCGCCGTGGTCGCTGGCATAGATCACGATGGTATTGTCGGCGATCCCGAGGCGGTGGAGTTCGGCCATGATGCGGCCGACGTTGTGGTCGATCAGCGCGATCATGCCGTAGGTATTGGCGATGACTTCGCGCAGTTGTTCGTCGGGCAGATCAAGCAGTCGCGAATAGTCCTTGCGGATGGCGGCGAGATCGGCGCGGATCTTGGGCTCCCCCTCGAGGCTCTCGCGATGCCACCAGGGGCGGCGCTCGAGATCGAGGGTGCGGTGCTCGGGCAGATCGACCTCGGCAGGATCGTGCAGCAGGCTCCAGGGCACCGGCGCGTCGAAGGGATGGTGCGGATCGGGGAAGGACGCCCAGGCGCAGAACGGCTGGTCAGAACCGCTCACCCGGTTCATGTAGGCAAGCGTTCGGTCGGCGACCCACGTCGAATTATGCCAGGCGACGGGCAGGCCCGAGTGCCATGTCTGTGGCGCACCCTTGGTGTCGGGGCCGTGGTTCTCGCGGAACAGCTTGTTCTTCAGATCGCCCTGGCCGTCGCCATAATACCACCGCTCGTAGTGCTGGCCGAACGGCGGCGGCATCGGGTCCCACTGGTTATGGCCCTCGACGACCAGTTCAACATAGTCGAAGCCCATGTAGGGCCCGTTCCAGTCCTCGCCGAACTGATCCATCGAGTGCCGGCACTCCGGTGTGCCGGTGGCCTCGAAGGTGTGTGATGTCGCGAAGTGGGCCTTGCCGAGCAGGGCGGTGTGATAGCCCGACTGACTGAGCGCGCCGGCGAACCCCTTTGCACCGGTTTCCGGCGGCAGGTCGAGGCCGTTGTCGGCGACACCGTGGGTGCGGGGAAGTTGACCTGTGAGTAGCGAGGCGCGCGTCGGCTGACACACGGGATTGGGCGTAATGCATTGGCCGAAGACGGTGCCTTGCGCAGCCATCAGGTCGAGGTGTGGTGTCTTGACCTTGCGGCCCTCGAACCCGAAGCAGTCGGCGCGCTGCTGGTCCGACGTGATGAAGAGTAGGTTGGGCCTGCTCGTGTCTGGCATGCGCTCACTCGACAGTCATTGGCGATGGCAACTGTGTCAGCATGTCGCAATATATCACGACGCGCAAGCGCCGCTGCGTATAGGATGCGCAATCCGCTCCCTAATCAGGCAAGAGATCGCATAGCGCCTTGGCCACCTTCCCAGTTCCACGATTGCCCGCCGGGCTTACGGGCGCGCTGTTCATCGCCGCCGCAGCCTTCTGCTATGCGATCACCGCGACGTGCATTCGCATCATGTCGCATGAACTCAATCCTTTCATGATCGGGTT
Source organism: uncultured Alphaproteobacteria bacterium (assembly GCA_963696075.1). Lineage (GTDB taxonomy): Bacteria > Pseudomonadota > Alphaproteobacteria > Rhizobiales > Hyphomicrobiaceae > CAJQQK01. Next base: position 755,713 of record CAVOJD010000029.1, read on the forward strand.
CCTGCGCAATGGGTTCGGACTGCTTTTCGTTTCCTACCTGTTCTGGACGGCGGGCGGCAATGTGTTCCGGAACGCTCGCTGGTCTGTGCATTTCATACGCACGGGCTGCGCCATTCTATCGGGGCTCTTGTTCTTCTGGGCACTGGCGCGCGTGCCCCTTTCCGATGCGATTGCGCTCAATTTTGCCGGGCCGATTTTCGTGGCTGTCGCCGCTGTGGTGTTGCTCGGAGAGCGGATGGGCGTACGGCGGTGGCTGGCGACGGGGGTCGGCTTCCTCGGCGTTCTGGTCATTCTGCGGCCCGGCTTTCAGGAACTCAGCCTCGGCCTGATGGCCGCACTCGGCGCGGCGCTTTTGTGGGGCGGCATGACGCTGTGCAACAAGATCCTGACGCGAACCGACACGATGAGCCAGATCGTGCTCCTCAATCTTGTCCTTGCCGCGCCGGTCAGTCTCTTGCTCGCGGTCCCGGTGTGGCAGACGCCCAGCGCGTGGATGGTTTTCCTCGGCGCGGTCCAGGGCCTGCTGGGGACGACCGCACACTACCTGGTCGCGCGCGGCTTTCTGGTGGCCGACGCCTCGCACGTGATGCCGTTCGACTTCCTGCGGCTGCCATTCACGATCGTGCTTGCCTACTTTTTGTTCCATGAGGTGGCGGACCTCTTCACGATTGTGGGCGCGATCATCGTCTTTGCCGCCACGACCTACATTGCGCTGCGCGAGCGGCGGGTCGGCGCACGGCGAGAGCGCACCGGCACCGGGAACGCGCCTCAATAAATCGCACCACGCTCCGCACCCGCACTCGACGTCGCCATCAATGCATCGAAGTGGCGGCGCATGAGGTCGAGGCGTTCGCCGGCACGATCGGGATCATCGAACAGGTTCTCGAACTCGCCGGGGTCAATCGCAAGATCATAGAGCTCGCCAAGGCCGGTGCCGTGATGAACGATATGCTTCATGCGACCGTCGAAATACATCGTGCCATGGCTGGGTGTCGGGATCGCGGCCGAGCCGAGCGCGTCGTTGAATTCCGCGATGACATGGGCTTTGTGCGTGTCGGCGTCGACCTTGCCCGTCAGCAGCGGCCACAGCGATTGGCCCTGCATGTTCGTTGGCACGGGCAAGCCTGACGCCTCGAGCAATGTCGGGGCGATGTCGACCAGTTCGACCAGCGCGGACGAGCGGATGTTCTCACGGATATGCCCTGGCCAGGAGATGATCATCGGCACGTGGACGAGCCCCTCGAAGAAACGGCAGCCCTTATAAAGGAGGCCGTGATCACCCAGCATCTCGCCGTGATCGCTATGGAAGACGACGATTGTATTGTCGAGTTCCCCCATCGCGTCGAGTGCGGCGAGGAGGCGGCCGAACTGATCATCGATCAGCTCGATCATCGCGTAATAGGCAGCCTTTACGGCCTGACCGTTGAACTGGTTCGGTGGGCGGTAGGCGGTCTCCCGCGCTGCCGCGCCCGAGAGCGCAGCGTCCGGCATCTCGCCCATCGGGTCCATGGCGTCGAGGGTCTGCTGGGAAATATTGCGGAACGCCTTCTGGCGCTCGATGTCGCTTGGCCGGAACAGCGGCGGCGGTAGTGTCGATGGATCGTAGCGAGCGAGGTACTCGGGCGGCGGGTCGAACGGCGGGTGGGGATCGAAGGGATTGAGCGAGAGCAGCCACGGCCCGTCGCGCTGCTGCTCGACAAAGCGAATTGCGGTCTCGGTGACCCAGGTGGTCTGGTGCAGGTCGGCCGGGACGCCGGTCGTGCAGAAGCCGTTGACGGAACTGTAGAGGTCGGCGTGGTCGACGCCTTTCTCGTTCTCGAGCCACTGGTGATAGGCATGATGGGCCGGGTCGAGGTCAGGGAGGGGATGGTGGCTCCACTGGAAGAAACGGTAGCCGTCGTCGGTGCGCTTCTCATATCCCTTGGCGCTCGACAGGTGCAGCTTGCCGATCAGGCCGCAATCGTAGCCGGCATCCGCGAAGATGCGCGTGACGAGGGTCTCGCTTGAGGGAAAATGGGTGTTGCCGTTGCGATGGACGTGGGTCGTTGCGGGGTAGCGTCCGGTCAGGAACGAGGCGCGGCTCGGCGTGCAGATCGGGCTCTGGCAATAGGCGTTTTCGAACGCCACGCCGTTCGCGCACAGCGTGTCGAGGTTCGGTGTGTTGATGTGCGCGTTGCCGAGCGCCCGGATCGTGTCATGGCGCTGTTGGTCGGTGCAGTACCACAGAATATTGGGTCGCTTCTCACTGCCTGCGTTCATGCCGTAGCCTTTCTAGCTTCATTGTTCAGCGCCCGATTGGACTGTCGCCTGCACGCTCATTCCATTTCCGCGGGCTCCCCCGGCGGCGGCGTATAGATGAGGAGCGCTTCAGAGGCGACAGCATCGGCGCCGCCCCAGTGCGCAATCCATTTGCGTTGGTCACCTTTCGCCCGGGCATCGACGGCTTCCGGATCGCAGATCTGACGAAGTTTGGCCTCGAGTTCGGCGGCCTTCGGATGGTCCGGGCCGAGGTCGGCGCATTCGCTCGCGTCGCTTTCGAGATCGAACAATTGGCGCGGCATGCCTGCGTGATAAAGCAGCTTCCAGCGCCCGTCCCGCAGCATGAAGCTGCCGCTTGCCGAACCCGCGGCATGATATTCGGCGAAGGCGGTGCGCTGGGGGGCAGCCGCTTCGCCAGTCGTTTCGAATTCGTGCCAGAGCGATGCGCCCATCAGTTCGTCCGGCGCACTGGCGTTCTCGACACCGGCGCTCTCCATGAGCGTTGGATAGAGATCAACGTGGCTGACCGGCGCATCGACGACCCGGCCTTGCGGAATGTCGGGCCCCGCCATGATCAAGGGGACGCGGATCAATTCTTCGAAGAGGCACGACTTGCCGAACAGGCCGTGCGCGCCGGCCATCTCGCCGTGGTCGCTGGTGTAGATGATACGCGTATCCCCCGTCAGGCCCATGTCCTCGAGTGCGCCGAGCACGGTGCCGATCTGTTGGTCGAGGTGCTCGCACAGCGCGATATAGCCGGCCATGACCTTCCTCAGCGCCGCCTCGTCCTCATCCGTCATCGCCTCTGACCTCAGTATCCGCCGGCGATAGGCGACCGCGGGATGGTCCTTGGCAGGGTCTGCCTGCCAGTCTGCCGGCAGCGTGACCTCGGCTTCATCCTCCGCACGGTAGAATTCCGCCGGCACCGTGAAGGGCGGATGCGCGCTGGGATAGGATACGAACAGCACCCAGGGCTTTTCGGTTGCCTCAGCGTGCGCGCCAAGCCAGTCGATTGCAGCCGTCGTGACCTTCTCATCGAACGCCTGATAGGGCGCCGTCCCGATCCCTGAGCGATCCATGTAGAGGTTCCATTGCCCCGCGTTAACGGGCTCGCGGTCGACCGCGCGCAACAGCATGTGAATGCCGCCCTTGCCGTCGAGAATGTGCATCGGCAGGATCTCTTGCGAAAAGCCGTTCTCCGGCGCGCTCTCGCGGAAATGGAGCTTGCCGATCGACACGACCTCGTGGCCGGCCTCGCGCAGTTGGCCCATCCACGAAGCCTGGCTGCCATCGTAGGGAATGGCGTTGTCCCAGAACCCTGTTTGATGGGGGAAGAGACCTGTTGCGAGCGCCGCACGCGCGGGACAGCACAGTGGACTTGCCGAATAGGCATTCTCGAAACGCACACCCCGCGCCGCCAGTGCGTCGAGGTTTGGCGTGCGCGCGAGCGGGTTGCCATAGGCGCCGAGGTAGTCGCAGGCGTGGTTATCTGAGAGGAAGAAGATCGTGTTTTTCGGCGGCGGCGTCGGCATCGGTGCACTCCCTAGTTTTTGTAACAGCCCGTGCCGCTCCCGTGCGGCGGCGATCTTGGCCGGCTGGCGTTGCGTCTAGACCGATCCTTCAAGCCGGCTGATCGATTCAGCCGTCTCGCCGGCGGCCTCCGACCACGTCAGCCCGCCACTGGCCGTTGCCACCAGCAGCGCTCCCAGGGCCGGGACGAGCGCCTCACTGGTCGTCTCCCCGGTGACGACGGCGCTGGCGTCGAAGTCGATCTGTTCGTGGAGCCGGGACGTGGTGTCGGGATTGGCCGAGACCTTGATGGTTGGGGCCAGTGCCGAGCCGTAGGGATTGCCCTGCCCGGTCGTGAAGAGGACGATTTGGGCTCCGGCCGCGATCATCGAGGTGATCGATTCCGGCGAGAAGGTCGGCGTGTCCATCAGGTAGAGGCCGGCCGGTTCCGGAAACGCTTCGCCTTCCCGGAGCAGGCCCACGATCGGCTGGTCACCGCCCTTGGCGATGGCCCCAAGCGACTTCTCTTCGAGTGTCGTGATCCCGCCATCATGGTTCTGAGGGCCGGGATTGTTGGACTGGACATCATGACCGCGGCTGAGGGCAAAGGCATGCCGCTCAGCCATGGCCGTGCGGATCGCCTCTGCAACCTCTGGGGAAGCTGCGCGCCTGGCCAGAATGTCTTCCGTCCCGGTCCACTCGATCGTCTCGCTGAAGACGGCGCGTCCGCCATCGCCAACGACACGGCAGGCGAGATGGCCGACAAGCGGATTGGCGACAAGACCGGACGTGGCATCCGAATGACCACATTCGATGGCGATGGAGAGCGCGCTGGCAGGCTGGCGCGTGCGGGGCTGGCGGGAAGCTGCGTGAATGAGCCGGGTGAGGGCACGCGCGCCTTTCTCGATCAGTGTGAAGCGGTCCTCGTCGACGCCTTGCAGGGAAAGACCGGCGCAGGGGCGCTGGGCCGCCTCGAGGCGTGCGATGACGTCGGCGACGCGCTTGTCGTCCGGACCGAGAACCAGACACGCGCCAACGTTGGGATGGGTGGCAAGAGCTGCCATCATGTGGCGCTGAAAGGTGAGGTCGGGGCCGACGTGGCCTCGTCCATAGAGCGAGGCGATCAGGACGGTCTGGGGAAAGAGGCGGTGAAGGGCGCGGGCAGCCCCGTTCTCAAGCCCGCTGAGGGAGACGATCGCGACGTGATTGCGAACCCCCGGCGCCGTCGTCTTGCGCGCATAGCCAAGGAAACCATCACGCGCCTGGGCATCACTCATCGGCCTGTCTCCGTACGGGCTTCCTTGCCCGCGAAACCTTCGAGATTGTGGAGGTGGACGTGGGCGCCGGCGCGAATGTCCCGGGTCGCGATGCCGATGGGCGCACCATATTTGAAGACGGCCTCACCGGCGCGAATATCGGTGAGCGCGAATTTGTGCCCGCGCGGGATCGCCTCGAGGACTCTTGGCACGGTCGAATCGCTGCCATCCGGGCCATCACCTGGCCCACCACCTGAAATGTGCGGGGTGGTATCGGCAGCGAGGACGCTGAGCGCCGTTGCCACCGTATCGCTTTGGGCAAGCTTGATGGCATTCCATCTCGTCGGTTGCGGCGCAGGGGGCGCAGGGGGCATTGCGGCGGCCTCGTCTTGAATTCGCGGTCTGCTCGTCTAGCATTGTGGGGGCAATGCAGGACCAGGGCAATCGCGGTTCAGATGGCCGGCAAGGGAGAACAGGATGACGCGCGCCGACGACCATAAAGGGTGCTGCACGCCGGCGCGCGCCGATTGCGCAGGTCCCGAGGCCGCGTCCGCCCCGGTGGCATCCCCCGTGACCGTTGCCCCACACCCCGCCCCACACTCCCAGGCCCCAGCCCGCGATCCCGGCGCCCGGATGGTGGACCTGGAGGGCGGCACCTTTGCGATGGGGGCAAATGATCCCGGCGCCCATCCCCTCGACGGCGAAGGCCCCGTTCGCGACATCACCGTTTCACCGTTTCGTATCGATGCCGTCGCCGTCTCCAACGAACGCTTTGCCAATTTTGTCGAAGCGACGGGCTACGAGACTGAATCGGAACGTTTCGGCTGGTCATTTGTTTTCGCAGGCTTCCTGTCGAGCGATCATCCCCCAACCCGTTCGGTGCCACAGGCGCCCTGGTGGCGGCAGGTGTTTGGCGCGGCCTGGCACAGCCCTGAAGGGCCCGGATCGAGCATCGAGGATCGCCTCGACCATCCCGTCGTCCATGTCTCCCATAACGATGCGCTGGCCTATTGCGCGTGGGCCGGCGCCCGGCTGCCGACGGAGGCGGAATGGGAGTTTGCCGCACGCGGCGGCCGCCACGGCGAGCGCTTCCCTTGGGGCAACGAGTTGATGCCGGACGGCACGCATCAGTGCAATATCTGGCAGGGAACGTTTCCGGACGAGAACACCGCCGAAGACGGCTATCGCGGCACAGCCCCCGTCACCGCCTATCAGCCGAACGGCTTCGGCCTCTACAACATGGTCGGAAACGCCTGGGAGTGGTGCGCCGACTGGTATCACAATCGCTTCCATGCCCACCCCTCAGCGCCAACGCGCGATCCCCGCGGACCACCCCACGGAACCGCCCGCGTCATGAAGGGCGGATCGCATCTGTGCCATCGCTCTTACTGCTATCGTTACCGGGTCGGCGCGCGATCGTCTTCGCCACCGGACAGCGGCAGCGGCAACGTCGGGTTTCGCATCGTCATGGATTTACCAGGGGAGACGCGGCCTTGAGCCAGCTCGATGTATTCACCGTTGACGTCTCGGAGAAGACGACATGGATCCTGCTGCGATTGACCGGTGAGGACGGCGTCACAGGCGCCGGCGAAGCAACGCTGAACAATCGCACCAGCGACGTCCTGGCGGCAATTCCCGATGCCGTCGCCTGCATGAACGAGGCGGGGATCAGCCCGGCCAACCGGCTGGCGGCCGTGGGCCACACGATACCTGGCGTGATCGGCCGGGTGATTGTGTCGGCCTTGGAGCAGGCCTGGCTGGATCGGGAGGGCCGGCGTCTTGGCCGCCCCGTCCATGCGTTGCTTGGCGGGGCTTATCGTGATGCGGTGCCCTGCTACGCCAATATCAACCGTGGGACGCTGTCGCGAACACCGGAGGAGTTCGCGGACCGTGCGGCCTTGGCGATTGGCGATGGCTATGGCGCGGTCAAGCTCGCGCCGTTCGATGACGTCACGCCGGAGGCGCACGATGAGGCGCTCCGGGAAAAGGCCATCGCGGCAGGCTTCGCGCGCATCGATGCCGTCGTCACCAGACTGGATGGCGCGGGCGCGGTGCAGGTCGATTGCCACTCACGGTTCCGGGGTGCTGAGGCCGGCGAACATCCTCGCGCGGGTCGCAGCGTCCGGCGTGGTGTGGTTTGAGGAGCCGGTCGCCGAGACGAGCGATGCGCTGGCAACGATCGCCCAACTCCGCCAGATGGCTGAGGTGCGGGGCATCAGGCTCGCAGGCGCGGAAAAGTGCGCTGATACGGGTGACTTTCTCCCCTTCATCACCGGCCACTGCTATGACGTCATCATGCCCGACATCGTGCTGGCCGGCGGGCCGCGCGAGGTCGTGCGGATCGGCCATCTGGCGTCGGGCCTTGGCTGCGGCGTCAGCCTGCACAACCCGTGCGGTCCGGTCATGGACATGCACAGCGTCCATGTTGCGGCCGCCGTGCCCTCGCTGGTGTCCCTCGAGCGTCAATTCCGCGAAACGGCCCTCTACGACGACATCATCACCAACCGTGCACATCACTTGCGCAACGGCGCGATCGACCTGTCGGATACACCGGGTGTCGGCCTGGATGTCGCGTGGACGCATCCGGTCCTGGAGCGGAAGGTCGCGCTAAGTGTCGATTTATAAGTCCGGAAGGACTGCCAGACTGTTTCGGTACGGGCGCCCTATGATCAGCGGCAAGTCTACAGGTGCGTGGAGCGCCGCTTACGAGACGGGCCAAAAGCGCACCCAATCAAGTCGTTACCAATAGGGAGACGCCAATGCCCCCCGCTCCGCCAGACAAGGCCCGCGCCGTCATCATCGGTGGTGGCGTGTCCGGGTGTTCCGTTGCCTATCACCTCACGCTGCTCGGCTGGAATGACGTCGTCCTTCTGGAGCGAAAGCAGCTCACGAGTGGGACCACCTGGCATGCGGCCGGATTGATCGGCCAGTTGCGCGCGACGCAGAACCTGACCCGCCTCGCCCGCTACTCGACCGAGCTCTACCATGCGCTCGAGGCCGAAACCGGCGTCGCGACCGGCATGAAGCGCAACGGCTCGATCACCGTCGCCCTGACAGCGGATCGCCTCGAAGAAGTGCGCCGGCAGGCAGCGCTCGCCAGGGCCTTCGCAGTCGAGGTCCACGAGATCGACCGGACCGAGATCAAGACGCGCTACCCCCACCTCAATACGGACGGCGTCGTTGGCGGCGTGTTTCTGCCGGGCGATGGACAATGCGATCCCGCCAACGTGGCGATGGCGTTGGCGAAGGGGGCCCGCCAGCGTGGCGCCCGCATTCTGGAGGGCATCAAGGTCACCGCCGTGCATCAGCGCGATGGGCGCGTCACGGGGGTCGGCTGGGCGCGCGACGGCAGCGAGGCTGAGGCTGGCACGATCGAGGCCGACATTGTCGTCAACTGCGCTGGGATGTGGGCCCGCGATCTCGCAGCCAGCTCCGGCGTGACCGTGCCCCTTCATGCCTGCGAACATTTCTACATCGTCACCGAGCCGGTCGAGGGACTGGGCGAACTGCCCGTCCTGCGCGTTCCCGATGAGTGTGCCTACTACAAGGAAGATGCCGGCAAGATGATGCTGGGCGCCTTCGAGCCCAAGGCGAAGCCGTGGGGCATGGCGGGCATTCCCGACGACTTCTGCTTCGACCAGCTGCCCGAGGACGTCGCCCACTTCGAGCCGATCCTGGAGCAGGCGGTGAAGCGCATGCCGATGCTGGCTGACGCTGGCATTCATACGTTCTTCAATGGCCCGGAAAGCTTCACGCCGGACGATCGCTATTATCTCGGCGAAGCTCCGGAACTGCGCGGCTACTGGGTCGCGGCCGGCTACAATTCGATCGGCATCATCTCGTCGGGCGGTGCGGGCTACGCCCTGGCCGAATGGATGGACAAGGGGGCGCCGCCCTATGACCTCTGGGATGTCGACATCCGCCGCGCGCAACCCTTCCAGCGCAACCGGCGCTATCTTCGTGAACGCGTCAGTGAAACGCTTGGCCTGCTCTATGCCGACCACTTCCCCTACCGCCAACCTGAAACGGCGCGCGGCGTCCGGCGCTCCCCGGTGCACGCCGAGCTGGAGGCACGGGGCGCCGTCTTCGGCGAGGCAGCAGGCTGGGAGCGCGCGAACTGGTTTGCCGAACCCGGCCAGGATGCGCGCTATACCTACGGCTGGACGCGCCAGGGTTGGTTTGAGAACACAGCCCGCGAGCACCACGCACTTGCGCACCGCCGTCGGCCTCTACGACATGTCCTCATTCGGGAAGATCCGCGTCGAAGGCCGCGACGCATGCCAGTTCCTGAACCGCATCTCAGCCAACCAGATCGACGTCGAGGTGGGGCGCATCGTCTATACGCAATGGCTGAACGCGCGCGGCGGGATCGAGTGCGACCTGACCGTGACGCGGCTTTCTGAAACAGCCTTCCTGCTGGTCGTGCCCGCCGTCACGCTGCAACGCGACCTCAACTGGCTCCGCCGCCATCTCACATCCGACCTGTTCGTCGTGGTGACGGACATTTCGGCGGCCGAAGCCGTCTTCTGTGTGATGGGGCCGGACGCCCGCGCGCTGATGCAGTCGGTGAGCCCCGACGATTTCACCAATGCCCATCATCCCTTCGCGACGATGCGAGAAATCGAAATCGGGCAGGGCATCGCGCGCGCCCACCGCGTCTCCTACGTGGGCGAACTGGGTTGGGAAATCTATGTCTCCACGGACCAGGCCGCGCACATCTTCGACACACTCATGCGAGGCAGGTGCGGACCACGGCCTGAGGCTTATGCGGCCTTCACGCGATGGATAGCTGCCGTCTCGAAAAAGCGTATCGTCACTTCGGCCACGACATCACGGATGAGGATCACGTCCTCGAAGCGGGACTCGGATTTGCCGTCAACATGGCCAAGGGGGACTTCCTCGGCCGTGACGCCGTCAGCCGGAAGCAAGACGAGGGGCTGGCGCGCCGCCTGCTGCAATTCCGCCTGCAGGATCCCGAGCCGCTGCTCTATCACAACGAACCCATCCTGCGTGATGGCGAGATCGTCGGGAGGATTACGTCCGGCAACTTTGGTCATCATCTGGGAGGTGCCATCGGTCTCGGCTATGTCGCGTGCGGGGGAGAAACGCGCGACCAGGTCCTCGCCTCATCATATGAAATCGACGTGGCGGGTGTCCGCGTGAGAGCGGACGTCTCCGACCGGGCGATGTATGATCCAAAATCACAGCGTGTCAGGAGCTGACGACACGCCGCCACCGCGCACAGACACACAATCGCCGCTTTTGAACCGTCTTCGGGAAGCCCGCCTGTGCGGTATTGGATGAGAACCAGATCGCGCGATGTGGCGCTCGCGCGTTTTCTGACCCCGCCAGTATCTGCCTCTGAGACATGACGGCTGAATGGTGCCATCAATCGAGATCGACACGCTCGAGCGCGAGACGCTCACCATGCTCGATGCAACGCTCGGCGTGATTGCCGGGCGTCAGGGAGGGGCTGGCCCGGCAGCGCGGCGCACCGGCAAGGCCCTGCAACGTATTCGCGCGATTGCAGCGCGCCCCGCCGTCATCGCACTGGCAGGCGAATTCAACAGTGGCAAGTCGAGCCTTACCAATCGATTGGTTGAGATCGATGCCCTGCCAACCGATCTCTTTGCGAATACGACCGTGCCGACCCGGCTTCATTGGGCGCGCGCACTGACCCTGACCGCGGTCACCGCATCGGGCCGGCGCATCCCCCTCGACGTGACGGAACTGACCCTTGACGAACCGCTGACGCGGATCGATGTCGGCGCGCCTGGAGAGCTGCTCAAGACTTACGAACTCGTCGACATGCCCGGCCTTGCCGATCCCGACGCGGAGCGGACCGGCGAAGAGCTGACGGCCCTTCACCCCGACGCCCTGATCTGGTGCACGCCCACCACCCAGGCCTGGAAGGAGACCGAGCGCGCCGTCTGGACGAGGCTTCCTGAGCGCCTGAAACAGCGCACCATTCTGGCCCTGACGTTCGCGGACCTGGTCGACGATCGCCAGGAAATTGCCCGCGTCCGCGCCCGCCTCCAACACGAAGCCGGCCCCTTCCTGAAGATTATTCCCGTCTCAGCGCTGCCAACCCAGCGCGCCGGCCGCATCGCCTTGCGCGCCGCCTGCAGCGATCTCGCCAATGACCTGAAACTCGACCGGCTCCTTAAGGCAGCACAGCTCGGCCAACGTTTGGTGGCTGAACTGTAACATCCAAGCCGGGCATGCCGCACAACCCTGCGGGCGGCGGCGCGGTGCTCGTTACGGCTGGCGCATGGCTGCGATCAGGCGCTCGATCCGAAACTGCTTCGAGACCAAGCCCTGCGCCACACCGACTTCATACCAGCGTCGATACCATTTTTCCGCGTCCTGGATATCGCCGTCCCCCGGCGTGCCGCCAACAGAACGGATGTGTCGTGGATCGTAGGTGCGCGCGAGCGCCCAGGCAATGTCGGCATTCTCCTCCGGCGCAAATGCCATCAAGGTCTTCCGGGCCTCGGCAATCTTGTTGCTCTCGAACAGTGCCTTGGCCTGCCTGAGGGCGACATCCTTCGCGGCGGCCGGCGGGACAGGAGGTGGCAGCGAGACAGGTCGCGTGCGGAGACTGTTATCAGGGGCCGCACGCTGGCGATCCGGGAGAGACTGAGGGGCTATGCGCGCCGCCGGCGCCGGCTCCGCAACCGGCGGCGGCGCCGGACCCCGCCGGACGGGTTCCACGTCGCGAAGGTCGTCAGGTGTTGCCGGCAACGCGGCAATCCGCGCGGGTCCAAGCGCACGATCGCGAAGACGTTCCTCAAACGGTGGCACCGCCTCCCGTATCGCCGCCTCGACCTCGGCGGACCGCTCCCTATCCGTCGTCGCAGCCTCCGGGGCGCCGCCCGCGGCCAATCGTGGCAATTGGGGGAGATGATCGGCAATGGCGTGGCGCGCCGGCGGCGTCTCGCCCGCGCTCTCCAGCCCCAGATGCCGAACGTACGGCCGTGCCCAGTCGGGAACCGTGACCGGCCCATAGGAGACGAGACCAGCCGCCCCCGCGACGAGCACCAGAAGGACGACGACGCCACCGCCAAGATTGGAGGCGGGCCGCGTTTCGCGCCGCTCGTCGACCACGAGTTCGCGCGAATTACCCTCACATACAGCCAGCTCGGTGGATGGATGACGGAGCGCCAACTCGGCCTGCATCTTCTGCAGCGATGCAAGGGCCTGCCGGACCTCCTCGATCCGCGTCTCGTGTGTGTCCTTACGAACCATGCCCTGACCCGGTCGCCGTAGCGTTGAAAGCTTGCTCAGTCCTAGTTAGGCAGGGAAAACACAGCGGCGACAATAGACAAAAGAGAATGTCGCTGATCATTAAGCGGATCATTCAGTTATGCTCTTGAAAGCCGTAATTCCCCCAAAACCTAGTATCGCCCCGAAATTGGGCAACCCTGGGATATCGAACGAAAAATTCGAAATTGGCGTCGAATGTCGCCGCACGCTCGCCTAAAACCCGGCATAATTCTCCTTTCGTTGAATGATATTTTCCTCATAGCCGGGTGAGACTGCATGACCCTGACGCCAGCCCCCTCGCCATCCTCCCGCTCTGATAAGCCCGGCCCTGCCTCCGAAAGTGCCGGCGCCACCATCCCCTCTGCCAAGCCGCCGACGCCCACAGCGCCGCTCCGGAGCCTCGCTTTCTGTCCTGATCTCGAAGCCGCGCGCCAGGATCTGTTGGCGAAAGCGGAAAAGCTGAGACCGCTGGTGCCCGACCACGCCAGCGCCTTCATCGACACCGCAACGGAGACGCTTGCGAACCTGAGCTGCCGGATCGCGGTCATCGGCCAGGTGAAGGCTGGTAAAAGCAGCTTCGTCAATGCGCTGATCGGACATCCAAGCTTCCTGCCGACGGATATCAATCCCTGGACGACGGCGATCACGCGCTTGAACTTTCTCGAGACTGAGCCGACCGGCGCGGCGACGATGTCGTTCCGCTTCTT
>CAVOJD010000030.1:0-212373 GCA_963696075.1 uncultured Alphaproteobacteria bacterium
AACTCGCTCGCCGTCGAGCCCGCGTCGGCTCGACCTTTAGCAACTGACGTCGCCCGACGCTTGGGGCACGTCACCGCCGGGCCATTGAACGAACCCGCTTCCGCGGGAGGGCGTGTGCCACGCGGGACGTGCCGTGGATCGAGCAGCGAGGCTAACCAACTAAGCCACATACGGTAACGGGGCGAGCGTCCCGTCTTGAGGATCGAGGGTTTCCAACCTCACTCAAGACAGGAGCCCCCGATGCCTCCCCTCAGTTCGAGAAGCCCATCAGCGATCTGCGCCGCCGCATGTTGCAGGACATGTCGAACCGCAACTTCGGCGACAAGACCAAGCACGACTATATTCGACACATCGAGGCACTGGCGAAGTTTCTGGGTCGCACGCCGGATAGGGCCACGGCCGACGACGTGCGGCAGTTTCAGGCCGACCAGATCGCGGGCGGTGCGCAACCGCCGAAGATGAACTCGCAGGCCTCGGCACTGCGCTTTTTCTTCACGATCACACTTGGCCGCCCCGAGCTCGCCAATCAGTTGGCACGTACGCACTACCCCAGGAAGTTGCCGCGCGTTCTCGCCCCTGAAGAGGTCGGCCGGCTTCTTGAAGCCGCACCCGGTCCGGGGCTCAAGTACAAGGCAGCGCTGAGCATTGCCTACGGCGCCGGCCTCAGAAGCGGCGAAGTCGTCATGCTGCGGGTCAGCGACATCGATTCCAAGCGCATGCTGATCCGCGTCGAGATGGGCAAGGGCCGCAAGGATCGCCACGCGATGCTGTCGTCGCAGTTGCTCGAACTCCTGCGCGCGTGGTGGCTGCAATGCCGCTCCAAGGGCTGGCTGTTTCCCGGCCGGGATCCGCTCCTACCGCTGACAACGAGGCAACTCAACCGGGGGTGCAAGATGGCCGCCGATGCCGCCGGTCTTGGCACGTGGATCACGCCGCACACTTTACGGCATTCCTTCGCGACGCATCTGCTCGAGAGCCACACCGATGTCCGCGTGATCCAGGTCCTGCTCGGTCACGCGAAGCTCGATACGACCGCGCGCTACGCGCATGTCGCGACCAGTAGGCTGCGCACGGTGACGAGCCCACTCGATCGACTAGCCCAGGCGGAACGCCGCTCCGGGTAGCCGGCCGTTCGCATGGCTCGGCCATCCCTGGAGGTCGCGGACATCTTCCGCGATCACGGTGCCGCGTGGCGTGAGGCCAACCGCGGCAGCGTCAGTCTCGACCAGATGAAGGTGATGAGTGCCATCGAGCGCTGCCGTACAGCCGAACTCGGTGGCCATGTCGCGCGCTGCCAGAACGACACCTGCGGCCACACGGTGATCGCCTACAACAGCTGCCGCAACCGGCACTGTCCTAAGTGCCAAGCAGCAGCGTCGCGGGAGTGGATGGTAGCACGCGAAGCCGAGTTGCTTCCCGTGGCCTACTTCCATGTCGTGTTCACGCTGCCGAACGAGGTCGCCGACATCGCCTACCAGAACAAGCGGGTCGTCTACGACCTGCTGTTCAAGGCATCTGCCGAGGCGATGCAGACCATCGCCGCCGATCCGAGGCACCTTGGCGTGAAGATCGCGATCACGACCGTGCTGCACACCTGGGGCAGCGCCATGACCCACCATCCGCACGTGCACATGATCGTACCGGGCGGGGGATTGTCGAAGGATGGCGCACGCTGGATTCCCTGCCGCAGGGGCTTCTTCCTGCCCGTGCGAGCACTCTCGAAGCTGTTCCGGCGGCTCATGCTCGAGAAGCTCACCGCCGCCCATGCGAGCGGCCAGCTCAACTTCTTTGGCGGCCATGCCCACCTTGCCGAGGCCCAGGCGTTCAGGCACTTCTTAGCACCGTGCCGCCGGCGCAAGTGGTTCGTCTATGCCAAGCGCCCGTTCGCCGGGCCGAGCGCGGTGCTCGCCTACCTGTCACGCTATACGCACCGCGTCGCGATCTCGAACCGCCGCCTCCTCAAGGCCGACGCCACCAGTGTGAGCTTCCGCATCAAGGACTACCGCGCCAGCCCCGACAAGCGCTGGCGCACCATGACGCTCGACGCCCAAGAGTTCATTCGCCGCATCCTCATCCATGTGCTGCCGAAGGGCCTGCACCGCATCCGCCACTACGGCCTGTTCGCTTCGGCCATGAAGGCCGAGAACCTCGCAAGAATGCGTGAGCTGCTCGGCGTCGCGACACCGGAACCCGACGCCGTCGCGGCGAACGAGGACGAAGCCACAACGGCGGAAAGCACGCCACCTCAATCATGCCCGCGCTGCGGACATCAGATGCGGATCATCGAGACGTTCGCTGCCGGCTGTCAGCCAAGGCACGCGCCTCAACCCGAAGGGATCGACAGCTCATGACATCGTTGGCGCGCCGACAATCCATCCCGCGCGCGCGCGATTGCCGTATCGCAACGATGGTGCTCGGCTCATTGCGCGCGATCCTCACTCCTGGAACGCCCGATCTCCCCGATACGGTCTTGCTGACACTCTCAAAACGCGCGCACAGACCGTGCTGTGGGCGATCATAACAGTCCTTTCGATCACCAGTGCCATGCTCGCTGCCGCCAAATCCCCATAGCGCTCGTGGCCTCCCCCACTGACCAACGCTCGCGGGTTCCTTCCCTGGAGCCTTTCCGACGCCGCCCCATGGCGCGCGCCGCTACCCTCGTCATCGGGCCGGCATCTGAAACGCTTCACACAAGCGGTAGAGCTTGTATCGGGCCAATGTGGTCCGGTTAATGCCCGCAACTGCCCGACCGATAGTAGCGAGGGGCCTAGCGGGGGCGGCATAGCTGCCGGAATTTTGCGGGTTTCAGTCCCGCTTCGTAGGGCATCTTACTGCAGATGGTGCAACGGGCTGCCACACAACATATTGATTGTATTGACCCTTACGATGCCTTGCAGGAATCATCATCCGCATTTCTCTTCTCCAGAGACATGCGCAAACAACGCCCGGTGGGGCTCTTCTGAAAGTTGGTCGATCATTCTGACTCTGCGGCCAAGTCTTTGAGCCTCTACGCCGAGAAATCGGCTCGAGAGTCAGAATAATCTATGATTTTAAACGTGTTGTATTCTATTCCTAATCTGAGGGTCACAGGTTCGAATCCTGTCGGGGTCGCCACCGCTTTTGTTTCTTGAAATCAAATTGATAGCATGAGGACAAGTGTTCTCGCTGAGGGGCGATCTGGCGCTCTCGGCTCGTATGCATTCGAAGTCACGTTCCGTGGGTAACCTTATTTCTGAATCCAGTCGGGTCTGAATCCAGGCGGGCCGCTTGCTCGCAACTGTCAGACGCTGCGCATCCGTCTTTTTTGACGTCGCCGCGAGCTGCTCTGGGGTTCGGTGATCTGATGATGTATCGTGTTCCTTAACCGCTGAGGAGCCTGAGCCAATGCCAATTATCGATTCCCAGGTCCATGCCTACGAGGCAAATACACCGAAGCGGCCTTGGGATACGGTGCCGAACTGGCCGGATCACGTCACGGGCGATGAGATGATCGCGGCGATGGATGCGGTGGGTGTTGATGGGGCGATCTTTGTCTCGTCATTTTCAATGTACCGCTATGACGCCAGTTACGCGGTCGAGGTGCAGCAAGCCCATCCTGACCGGCTGGCGCTGGTGAAGCCGGTTGATCCGGCTGATCCAGCCGTGCCGGAGGTGATTTCCGATTGGAAGAAGACGCCCGGCACGGTTGGTATCCGCCTGTTCATGCGTAAGGAATCTGAGCTCGAACCGGATGATCCCGGCGTCGACCGCATCATGCGCGAAGCCGTGCGCCACGATTTTCCAGTCAACATACTGTGCTGGGGCAATGTCGATGCAGGGACGGCTGTCATTGATCGACATCCTGACACACGGTTCGTTGTCGACCATCTCGCGATCCTGCAACCCTACGCGCCGCCGGCCCCGGAAGAGCCGTGGGCTGATCTGCCCAAAGTTCTGGAACTGGCCAAACGACCGAATGCGGTCATCAAGGTGAGCGGGGCGTGCACGCTGTCGCGGGAACCTTATCCGTTCGCGGATATCTGGGACCCGCTGGCGCGCGTGTTTGATGCCTGGGGAGTTGAGCGCTGCCTATGGGGAACGGATTGGACGCGAGCCCACGCCGTGGTCAACTACGAACAAGGCGTTGTGCCTTTTCTCGAGACGGATCGGCTGAGTGGCGAGGAGAAGGCCATTTTGATGGGGGGCGCCTGTGCCAAGGTCTATGGGTGGTCGCCCGTGAAGCGCCAAGCCTAGAGTGTGCGGCTGGCACGGGCCGCGGTGTCGCCTGGCAACCAGAGGATCTCGGATGGATTTAGAGCTTGAGGGCAAAGCCTGTCTCGTCACCGGCGCCAGCGCCGGCATCGGCAGCGGGATTGCACGGGTGATGGCGCGTGAGGGTGTTCGTCTCGCGATGCTTGCCCGGCGGAAGGAGCCGATGGACGCGTTGGCGGATGAGATACACGCGGAGACCGGGCGCAGGCCCCAGATCGTGGTTGCCGACCTTATGGCGAACGAGGCACCGGAGATGGTGCGCAAAGAGGTCACGCGCGCGATGGGCGGACCTGTCGATATCCTGATCAACAATGCCGGCCTTTCCAGCAAACCCGATCCGATCGCGCCGGATGATGTCTGGAACCCGGCGTTTGATCTGAAGTTCACAACGGTCCGCCGTTTGACGAATGCGTTCCTGCCGGGAATGCGTGCGCAGCAATGGGGGCGTATCGTCAACATAACCGGTATTGTCGAACCGGTTGGGACGAGTGCTGCGCTGGCGGCGTGTGCGGCGGTTCACGCCTGGGCGAAGGGGCTGTCCAAAGACCTCGCGAAGGAGGGCATCACGATAAACTGCGTGCCCCCGGGCCGGATCGACAGCGAACAGATCCGCAATACCCTGCACCCGGATCCCGTTCAAAAGCAGCAATACATTGATCAGTTCATTCCGATCGGCCGCTTCGGTGACCCGGAAGAACTCGCCAGCCTCGTTGCCTTTCTGAGTTCTCCGCGCGCAAGCTACATCACCGGCACAGTGATCCCGGTTGATGGTGGTATGTCGCGATTTTCGATGTGATGGCGATGGGTTCCTTGCCTCTAGATGGCAAGAGACCTTCAGGGGGACCTCGGCGAGGTCCCCCGTGCTCGACCTTTGAACTGCAGTTGACTTTGGCTTCAAGCCGCCGTCAGCGCATCAACCGCTGCCAAGTGTTCGGGGCCGATCTCATCTTTTTCGGCATCGACGTTGTCACGGACCTGATCGGCGCGCTTGGCGCCGGCAATGACGGAACTGACGGTTGGTTTGGAGAGTAGCCACTCAAGCGCCAGATGGGAGGGCGTCGAGCCGCACTCGGCTGCGATGGTTTTCAGGCCATCAACGGTATCCATCGCACGGGCGAACGCCACCTCGTCGAAGAGGCCGGTCCGCTGACGCCAATCGTTCTCGTGGAGCTTGAAGTCACGGGTGTAGCGGCCGCCGAGCAGACCGAAGGCGAGGCCACCCCAGGGGATGAAACTGACGTTGTTTTGCGCGCACCATGGCAGCACGTCGGCTTCGACCTCGCGTTGCAGCAGGTTGTAGCACGACTGGAGCGCATCGACCTGCCCGGCGCTGGCGGCGGCCTTTAGTGCTGGCAGATCAAAATTCGAAACGCCGGCAGAGCGGATCAGGCCTTCGCGCTTGAAGTCCATCAACGCGCCAAAGGCTTCTTCGGTCGGTGTTTTTCCGTCGTGGCGATGGATGTAGTAGAGGTCGACGTAATCGACATTCAGCCGCTTGAGCGATCGTTCCAGTGCAGCGCGGAGATAAGCGGGATCGTTGTTGGCGCCGGTGCCGTATTCGCCAAACAGAATGCCGCCCTTGGTGGCGAGCACGACGTCATCGCGTCGCCCTGCAATCGCCTTGCCGACCAGTTCCTCGGAGCGCCCGGTGCCGTAAACATCGGCGGTGTCGATGTGGGTCACGCCGAGGTCGATCGCCTGCTTGACGAGCCGCACGCCCTCATCCTCGTCAACGCCGACGTATAGATTGTGGCCGCCGACGTAGTTGGTGCCGAGCCCGATGCAGGACATTTCGATGTTCGACTGGCCGAGTTTTCGCGTGCGCATTCTGGTTTTTTCCAAGCGATTGTTGCAACTGTTTCCTAGTCGTCCCGGCGAGTGCGCCGTGATCAAGCCGAAACCGGTTTCACGTTGCTGTGCAGCCAGGTGGCGATGGCCGTCATGCGGGCATCTTCGTGTTGTTGGCCAACGAGTTGAACGCCAACGGGCAGGCCCTGGACGCCAAGCATCGGGCACGGAGACGACCGGTGCGAACAGCATTGATGTCGCGTAGTTGAAGACGGCGTTGCCGGTTGGCCGGGGCGCGAGGGGCTGACCTGCAACGTCGCCCGGCCAGAGCGGTGCGGGGCCGGGACAGGAGAGGCTGATGATTGCGTCGACGTGAGAGCCGAGCTGTTCGTGCGCGATCTGTGCCTGGGCGCGTTCGGTGAGGGCTGCTTCATAGTCGGCGGGGGTCATGGCCTCGGCGCGTTCGAGTGTGGCCATGGCCCGGGCGCTGAGGCCGCCGCCCTTCTCCATGACGATATTGCGCTGATACCAACGGTTCTCCCAGCCGGTGATCGCGAGGCAGATCCGGCCGGCTTCGGCGGTCGCGCGCTCGAGCAGTTCGAGGTGCCTGTCGGTCTTGCGCCGGACGATCTCGACGCCCTTTGCGGCAATCCCCTCAAGGAGTGTTTCAAAGGCCTGGATGGTGGTGTCGTCGAGGCTGGCCCAGCCTTCCGTCTCGAGGACGGCGAGGCGCGTCGGCTTCAGGGCGGCGGGGGGATCGGTCGGGCCGGAAAGCGCGCGGCAGCCCCTGTCGCCGCCAGCGCGCCGGGCGATCTCGATCGAGGCCTGCCACATGTCTTCGAGCGAGCCGGCGTGGAGGCCGTGGGTGCTCATGCTGGTCGCGTTGCGCTCGCCGCGGTTGATGCCGCCCTGGGTCGGTTTCAGGGCGAAGTTGCCGCAAAAGCCTGCGGGTCTGATGATCGAGCCGCCGACCTGGGAACCGATCGCGGCCGGCATCATGCGGGCGGCGATGGCTGCGGCGGAACCAGACGACGAGCCGCCGGGGGTGCGGGCCGGATCGAAGGGGTTGGTCGTCGGGCCGGGATGGGAGCCGCCGAGTTCCGCCGTCACGGTCTTGCCGAAGATGACCGCGCCGGCCTGGCGCAGCGCCCAGACGGCGGCGTTGTCACGCTTCGGAAAGTTGCCCTTCATCCCTTCGCAATTCATCTCGGTTGGCATGTCGCGCGTCTCGAGCAGGTCCTTGATGCCGACCGGCATGCCGTCAATCGGGGAGAGTGGTTTTGCCGCCTTCCAGCGCGCGGTGCTCTGATCAGCGGCTTCGCGGGCGCTGTCGAGGTTAATGTTGGCGAACGCCTTCACGACCGGCTCGCATTCCTCGACCGTGGCGATGCAGCGTTCGAGGTAGGCGCGGGGCGTATCGGCGCCGGATGCGAAATCCTCGCGTGAGGTGTGGAAGGTCAGCGCCTGGAATGAACTGGGGTCGTAGGATTTTGTCGTCGTCGACATGATCGGCTTGCCTCAGGGGACGGTTTGTGGGGACGGTTTGGTGGCGGGCTGCACGGGGCTGGTGCGGGACCCGGTTACGGAGGCGATCAGAGCACA
This sequence comes from uncultured Alphaproteobacteria bacterium, assembly GCA_963696075.1. Lineage (GTDB taxonomy): Bacteria > Pseudomonadota > Alphaproteobacteria > Rhizobiales > Hyphomicrobiaceae > CAJQQK01. The sequence goes on from CAVOJD010000030.1 coordinate 7,642, forward strand.
ATCGGCCCCATCGTGCCAGCTTCGATCCGCGAATTGCCGGCGCCATCAAGGGGCTGGCGCGGCGCGTGGCGGCGTGGTGCAATGAGGCTCTGTCATCATCGCGCCGCTGCTCTTATTGCGGTGCTGCTATCATCATGAAACCGGGTGCAAGAAATGTCCTCAGAACTGGTCCACCTTACTGCCGTTGAACTGCGTGATGGGATTGCAGGCGGGGAGATGTCCGCTATCGAGGTGCTCGAAGCGTTTATTGAGCGCATCGAGACGCTGAACCCCGGGATCAACGCGGTGACGGCGACGTGCTTTGAGCGCGCCCGCGCGGAGGCGAAGGCGGCGGATGCGGCGGTGCGCGCGGGCGAGACGCTCGGGCCCCTGCATGGCCTGCCGTTCGCCGTGAAGGATCTCGAGAACACCAAGGATGTGCTATCGACCTACGGCTCGCCGCTGTTCAAGGACCACGTGCCGAAGGCTGATGGGGTTGCGATCGCGCGTCTGCGCCAGGCCGGCGGGATCATGGTGGGCAAGACCAATACGCCGGAATTCGGCGCGGGCGCCAATACGCGCAATCCGGTCTGGGGGGCGACAGGCAATCCTTTCAATACGGAGCTGACGGCGGGCGGGTCTTCCGGCGGTTCGGCGGCGGCGCTTGCCGCCGACATGCTGCCGATCTGCACGGGGTCCGATACCGGGGGATCGCTCCGGATCCCGGCCGCGTTCTGCGGCGTTGTCGGCTTTCGCCCTTCGCCCGGGATGGTGCCTGCGGAGCGGCGTCCGCTGGGGTGGACACCGATCTCGGTTCTGGGGCCAATGGCGCGCAACATGGCTGACGCGCGGCTGATGTTTGAAAGCCAGGTTGGGGCCGATCCGAGCGACCCGCTCTCTTTCCCGCAGCCGCCGGGGGGGCTGCCCGCGCCGCGTGAGATCGATCTTTCGTCCCTGCGCGTTGCCTACAGTGAGGATCTCACCACCGGCATTGTCGATGAGCCGATCGCCCGCGCGTTCCGGCGCAAGATCGAAAAGCTCGCGCCCAAGTTCGCGCGCTGCGATCACTATGCGTTCGACTTCGGGGAGGCTGAGCGGTGTTTCGATGTCATTCGCGCTGTCAGTTTCGTCTCGCGCTACCGGGATGATTACGAGGCCGATCCGATGCGGCTTGGGCCGAACGTGCGTGCGAACTACGAACTCGGGGCCAAGATGTCGCTCGCGGATTTCGCTTGGGCGCACGCGGAGCAGACGCGCATCTTCCGCCGTTTCCAGGATACGTTCCGTGACTACGATATCGTGCTCGCGCCAACGGTCGCGGTTTCGCCGTTCCCGTGGAAGACGCTTTATCTCGACCAGATCGGCGGGCGGAAGCTCAACACCTACTATCACTGGCTGGCGATGGCCTGGTACATCACGTTGACGACCAACCCGGCGGTGTCGTTACCGTGCGGTGTTGATGAGTTCGGGATGCCATTCGGTCTGCAGGTGGTCGGGCGGTTCCGGGGCGATGTCGAGTTGTTCGATGTCGCGGCCGCGATCGAGGCTGCTTCGGCGGGTGATGTTGATCTTGCACGGCCGCTGCCTGATCTGACGCGGATTGACGGGGCCAACCTGGACCTCAAATCCATCGTGACCAGCCCGCCCACCGTGGCGTGAAGGGGGCGGGGTTGATGCCTGATGATAGTGCGGACCGGCGCGCGTTGCTTTTGCGTTCGGTCTGCCGGGTTCAGCGCATCATCCGATCACCCCATCAGGTGAGATCGAAGGGCCAGACCGGACGGCGTACGCTGGAGTAGACGCGGCTTTTCAGATTGGTGGTGGTGATGCCGTTGCCTTCGTCGACCATGACGACCGCGCTTGCGCCGGGGGCATACGCTGCCCGGAAATGTTGTGAGGACTTGACTGCGATGACAGCGTAATCGGCCGGTTCGAGGCCGAGTTCGCGGAAGAACATCCGGTCGTAATTCTGATACCGGCGCGAGGCGATCACGACGTCAAGGCCGCCGATGCGGACGGCGGCGGAAGGGCCCATGTCGATCGGCACGCCGCGCATCATCGGCCCCTCGAGGCGGAAGCGTCCCTCGGAAAGCGAGAGGACTTCGGCGCGGCAGGTGAGGGGCGGACCGGACACGGCATCGACCTTGCCGCCGAGACTGAGGTCGACTTGCGCGCCGACGCCAGCTTCATGGCAGGCTGCTGCCGAGCCGGGATCGAACAGGGCGCCGAATGCTATGCCATTGAGGCCGCTTGCATGGAGTGCGTGGAGGAGGCCGGTTGAATCACCGTAGCCGCCGCCGCCTGGATTGTCGGCAGCATCGGCGATGACGACGGGTGCGCCGACCGTTGCTTTTTCGCGGGCAATGGCGATGGCCTCGGCGCAGGTCTGCGGTTCGACCGTCTTGATGCTTCGTGTGTCCCAGATGAATGAGACGATGCGGTCGGCTGCGGCGCGGTGGGCCGGATCGTAGCCATCGCCGACGACGATGACCGAGGGGCCGACATCGGGGATGTCAGCGGCGGCAAAGCCTGCAAGAACCGAGACCGAGAGGACGGTGGGACTTTCGGCGGCGGTCTTGGCCATTGCGAGGGCATCGCGCATGGGCCCTGGTGCCGTCGTGCGTCCGTGGTCGATGCCGCCGATGAGGGGGCCGCGCCGCACGGTGCACACCGGTGCGATTTCGCCTGCGAGCGTGCGCGCGATGAGATCGCCGCACTCGTTCGCGATCTCGCGCTGGTCGACGTGGGGATAGGTTCGATAGCTCACGATCACGTCGGCATAGCGGGCCATGTCATCGGTTACGTTGGCATGCAGGTCTAGGGTGGCGCCGATCGGGACCGAGGGGCCGAGTTTCGCGCGCAGCATCCGGAGCAGGAGGCCTTCGCCGTCGTCGGTGTGGTCGGTGACCATGGCGCCGTGCAACTGGAGGAGGACGGCGTCGACGGGGCCGCCGGCGACAGCGTCCTCCAGGATGCGTGTCGTGATTTCCTCATAGGCCGCTCTCGTGACCCGGCCGGAGGGACTTGCGTCGGCTGCGACGGAGAAGCAGGGCTGCCAGCCGTGGCGCTCGGCGACATCCATGAAGCCTGCGATCTCCGAGTTGGTGTCGCGGAAGGCGTCGGGCAGTTCGTCGCCGAAATAAAGGCCGCGCTCGCGGTAGGCGGGGATGCCCGTCTCGAGGACGGAGAACGTGTTCGTCTCGTGCTTGAAGCCTGCGATCAGGACGCGCTTGGTCATTTCATTCTCCATGGGTCCGGGAGGCTGTTCAGGGATGACAGGCTATCATCGGACCGGCGAAATTCTAATGGATCGTTGGCGGGTGCCCTGTTCCCGCGTGCAACAGGCCCGACGAGCCGGCTTGCATGGCTGGCATTTGAGCAACCGGTGGGGACGTTTCAGGCTGCGCCCTGGGCGCGGGCATTGTCTTCATAGAGGAGGCATTCGACGGTTGAGTCGCCGACAGAGATCGGGCGCGGGACGCTTGATGAGCATTGCGGCATCGCGTGTTGGCAGCGGGGGTGGAAGGTGCAGCCGGAGGGCGGGTCGACGGGGTTCGGGAAGGCGATGCCGAGGTTTGATTCAGGTACGCCGAGGCCGGGCTCGGGGGTGAGGACCGACTGGAGCAGCGCGCGGGTATAGGGGTGCTTGGGATCCTCGAACAGGGTCTCGGTATCCGCCTCCTCCACGACCCGGCCGAGATACATCACGGCCACACGCGTTGCGATGTGCTCGACGACGGCGAGGTTGTGGCTGATCAGGATGTAGGTCAGTCCGAACTCCTCGCGCAGGTCGATGAGCAGATTGAGAATCTGTGATTGCACCGAGACATCGAGCGCCGACGTCGGCTCGTCGCAGATGACGATCTCGGGGCGCATGACGAGCGCGCGGGCGATCGCGACGCGCTGGCGCTGGCCGCCGGAGAGCTGATTGGGGTAGTTCTTCAGGTAGCGCGGGGAGAGGCCGACCTTGGCCATGATTTCGGTCAGCCACCTGGCGCGCTCTTCGCTGGTGCCGATGTTGTGGACGCGGAGCGGCAGGCTGATGATGTCCTCGATCGTCTTGCGCGGATTGAGCGAGGAATAGGGGTCCTGGAAGACGGGCTGAATGCGGCGGGCGCGGGCGAGGCGGTCCATGTCGTAGAGCGGGTTGCCGTCGAAATGGATTGCGCCGCTGGTGGGTTCCAGGAGGCCCAGGAGCATGCGCGCGATGGTGCTCTTGCCGCAGCCGGATTCACCGACGATACCGAGCACTTCGCCCTTCTGCAGTCCGAGCGTTACGCCGTTGACGGCGCGCAGTGTTTTCTTGGGCTGCATGAAGCCGGCGCTGATCTGGAAGGTGCGGGTCGCATCACGCGCTTCGAGAAGGTATTCGCTCATGGTGTCACCGCTTCCGCTTGGCCTGCCACTCGGCTTTCTTCAGGGGTCATGATGCACCGGTAGGTTCGTCCCGCGTCGCCGACAGTTTCAAGGGCGATGTCCTGCTCGCAGCCCGCGCGTGCGTGGGCGCACCGGTCGCGGAAGCTGCAGCCGCCGAGGTCGCCAATGAGGGAGGGGACCATGCCGGGGATCGAGCCGAGGTGGCTGCCGCGCGGCGTCTTGCCAGGGATCGGAATGCAGTCGAGCAGGCCGCGCGTATAGGGATGGAGGGGATTGCGGAAGACTTCCTCGACGGTGCCCTGCTCGACGAACTGGCCGGCGTACATCACACAGACGCGGTGGGCGACGCGGGCGACGACGCCGAGGTCGTGGGTGATCAGGATCATGCCCATCTCGAACTCCTTCTGGAGGTCGGCGAGGAGATGGAGGATCTGGGCCTGGATCGTCACGTCGAGGGCCGTCGTCGGTTCGTCGGCGATGATGAGGTCGGGGCCGCACATCAGGCTCATCGCAATCATGACGCGCTGGCGCAGGCCGCCGGAGAGTTGGTGGGGGTACTGGGTCAGGCGGCTGGCGGCGGCCGAGATGCCGACCTTCTCAAGCAAGGTAGACGGCGCGATCGCGCGCTTCCTGGCGCGAGACGCGGTTGTGCTGGAGGAGGGCTTCTTCAAGCTGGTTGCCGATCGTATAGGACGGGTTGAGGCTCGTCATCGGCTCCTGGAAGATCATCGCCATCCGGCTGCCGCGCAGACGCGCCATGTCGCGCGGGCTGATGCTCGACAGATCCGTGCCATCGAGGGTCAACCGATCCGCCCGACGCACGGCGCGCGATGGCAGGAGGTTCATCAGCGCCAGCGAGGTGAGGGATTTGCCGCAGCCCGACTCGCCCACGATGCAGACCGTCTCACCTTTGGCGACGTGGAACGATATGCCCCGCACGGCGTGGAGAACGCCGGCTGCGAGATTGATGTCGACGGTTAGGTTCTTGACGTCGAGGAGGTGGCTCAATTCCTGTTCTCCGGAGCGCTGATGTCACGCAGGCCATCGCCGAGCATGTTGACCGAAAGGACGAGGAGCGACAGGGCCACGCCCGGAATGACAATGACCCAGGGGTCGAACAGCAGGTAGTCGCGGCCTTCGGCAATCATCAGGCCCCATGATGGTGTCGGTGGCTGTACGCCGAGGCCGAGGAAGGAGAGGGCTGCCTCGAGGAGGATGGCGTTCGCGATTTCGAAGGTGGCCACGATGATCAGGTTGTTGAGGATGTTCGGCATGATCTCGGAAAAGATGATGCGCGGTGTCGAGGCGCCGATCGCGCTGGCGGCCGAGACGTAGTCGAGGGAGCGGGCCTGCATGGTGGCGCTGCGCATGACGACGGCGTAACGGTCCCACAACAGCAGCCCGAGGACGACGATGACGATCGTCAGCGAGGCCCCGACGAAGGCGACGACGGCGAGGGCGACGAGGATCACGGGCAGGCTGAGACGCGTCGTGATGATGAACGAGATCACCATGTCGACGCGGCCGCCGAAGTAACCGGCGACGACGCCAAGCAGCGAGCCGATGATGCCGGAGATGAAGGCCGCCGAAATCCCGATCAGGAGCGAGATCTGGGCGCCGTACATGATGCGCGAGAGATAATCCCGGCCCATGCCGTCGGTGCCGAGGATGTGCTCCCAGGAGCCGGCTGCATACCAGACCGGGGGCACGATGCGTTTCGTGAGGTCCTGGGCGTAGGGGTCGTGGGGGGCGAGGAGGGGGGCGAAGAGCGCCATCAGGACGATCAGGCCAAAGATGGAGCCGGCAAAGATGAAGGAGCTGTTGCCGAGGAACCGCCTAAGGGTGCGCGCAAACGGACTTGGCGCGAGGATGGCGCCGGGATCGAGACGGCTATCGGCGGCGGGGGGTGCTGCACCTGCAACGGGAGTGGTGTTGGTGTCTTGCATGATGGCCTCAGTTCACGCGGATGCGCGGGTCGAGCCACGCGTTGATCAGGTCGGACAGGAACGTCAGCCAAACGTAGAACATGGCGCCGAGCAGGAGGATTGCCTGGACGACGGGGAAGTCCTGGCGGCTGATCGACATCCAGGCGAGATAGCCGAGGCCGTTCATCGAAAAGACGGTTTCGGTGACGATCGAGCCGGTCAGCATGTTGCCGAACTGGACGGACGCCAACGCGACGACGGGAATGACGGCGTTGCGCAGCGCGTGCTTGAAGAGGACGCGGCGGGGCGGCAGGCCTTTTGCGTAGGCGGTGCGGATATAATCGGCGGAGAGCACCTCGAGCATGCCGGAGCGCGTGAGGCGCATGACGGCCGGTGCGGAGGAGTAGCCGAGGACGAAGGCTGGCATCACGAAGTGGGCCCAGGTCTGGTTGCCGCTGATCGGAAACCACGAGAGCGTCAGCCCGAAGATGACGATCATGATCAGGCCGAACCAGAAGTTCGGGATGGCCTGGCCGACGACGGCGAGCGTCATTGCGAAACGGTCAACCCAGGAGCCGGGGCGTAGGGCTGCGACAACGCCGAGGGGAATGCCGATCGCCAGGGAGATCAGCAGGCCCATCGCCGAGAGTGTCAGCGTTATGGGCATGGCGTTGAGGATGAGTTCGCCGACAGTGGCGGGGAAGTAATAGGATTTGCCGAAGTCGCCCATGAAGGCGCCTTGCAGCCAGTTGAGGTATTGGATGATGATCGGCTTGTCGAGGCCGTACGCGATGCGGACGGCTTCGATATCTTCCGACGTTGCGTCCGGTCCGGCGAGGGACGTTGCAAGGTCGCCTGTGAGGCGCAGCAGCGAAAACGCCAGCAGCGAGACAGTCAGCGCGACGAGCAGGGCCACGAGTAGGCGGCGGAGCGTGAACTGGAGCATGTCGGGAAGCGTTTCACCTCGGCGATGGGGTCAGGGTTCCGCGGGGGATCAGATGTTTCCCCCCGCGCTGGCGCTCGTCGAGGCGGTCCGTGTTGCGTGCCCTGGCCGGATGCGGCCAGGGCTTGCCGGTGGACCTGCCTGTCGTATCACTTCCACTTTGCCGTGTAGAGATGGGTGATCTCGTCCGGCGTCGGCGTGAACTCGAGGTCCTTGTTCAGCACGTAGTAGTAGGCATAGGACATCAAAGGCGCCTTGTAGACTTCCTGCATGATCTTGGTCAGGGCTTTTGAATATGGCGCCTGACGCTCTTCCGGCTTGACGGCGCTGTCGCCCTCGGTCAGCCACTTGATCACGTCCGGGTCGTGCGCGGTGTCATCCGGCCCGCCCTTGAAGAAGTAGCCTGTGCTGTTGGCGATGTCGTTGATCGACGACGATCCCCAGGCCATGAAGTTGAAGTCGATGTCGCCGGCCCGGACGCGGTCGCGCAGAGCCGAATACTGCAGCCATTGCAACTTTGCCTTGATGCCGACGCGGTCGAGGAAGCCGATAACGGCTTCGGCAACGGGCCGGTCACGGTAGCCGTAGAAGTCGATTTCGAACCCGTTCGGGTAACCGGCTTCTGCGAGCAGGGCCTTGGCCTTTTCAGGGTCGTAGGCGTACTGCGGGGCATCGGGTGCCTTGCAGCCGAACTGTGTCGTGTAGCAGGGGAGGTGGAGGACCGAGCCGCCGCCCATGATGTTCTTGACGATCGATGCACGGTCGACGGCATGGAGGATCGCCTGGCGAACGCGCTTGTCGTGAACGGGCGATTTCGGGCCGCCGCGCAATCCGGAATCGAACTGCAGATAGCCGAAGCGCATCGTCTCACCGACGGTGACCTGCAAGCCGCCACGGCCTTCAAGGCGCTTTGCCTGGTCCGGCGGCACCTGCCAGATCAGGTCGGCGTTACTGGCCATCAATTCCGCGAGCTGGGTGTTCCGTTCGGGCACGAAGCGCATCACGATCGTCTTGATGTGGCCGGCTTTTTCAGCGCCTGCCCAGTAGTCTTCGTTGCGCTCGAGAACGATTTCGCGGCCGATCTCGGTGCGCTTCACCTTATAGCGGCCTGTCCCGATCGGGGCCTTGGAGAAGCCTTCGGTGCCGACCTTCTCGAAGTACGCCTTCGGATAGACCGGGACGTTGGCGTTGAGGAACTCCATGGCAGCCGGGAACGGCTTTTGGAGATGAAGCTTCAATTCGAATGGGCCGATAACCTCGACGTCCTTGATCCAGTTGGTTCGCGTTCTCGCGACCGTGCGGCTGTCGGGATTGTTGTTGTGGGCAACGGTGAAGGCAACGTCCGCTGACGTCATCGGATCGCCGTTGTGGAACTTGACGCCCTCGCGCAGACGGACGTGGATGGTGACAGGGTCGATGTATTCGACCGATGTCGCCAGCGCCATTTGAAGCTCGCCGGTGGTTGGGTCTGTGCGTACCAGTCCGTCCCAGATGTGCCGGTTCAGGATCACACCTTCGCGGTTTGACTGCATGAAGAAGTCGAAGCTCGGCGGTTCGCGGGCGGCGAGGAAGACGAGCGTGTCATCCTGTTTGCCCGCCAGCGTCGGCTGACTGACGAGGGCGGTCGCAACCAGCGTGACGGCTGCTGCCAGGGCCAAAAATAGGCGATGCTTCATGGGCGGTACTCCTCCGGTGGATACTGCGATAGCGCCTGCTATCAGGGACTTGGCGCAAGAGACCAAGCCTGCATACCAGCAAGGTTCATTATCCCTTGACTAAAAGCAAGTCGCTTCGCCCGCCTAATTGTACATCAGGCTGCTCATCTGTCTGGCTGCGACGGCGCGCGAGGCGGGTTCAACACGCCGTTTCCTGCCGTCTCAGACGCGTGAGCTTGGTCGATAGTAGGGATCGTGCTTCGCCGGGTCGATGTAGTCTGCATAGAACTTGCGGACATGGGGCAGGAGCGCCTTCGAGAGATTGCGCCGCTCGGCCTCTTCATGGGTAAGCGCCTTTGACAAGTCGTCATGGAGCGCCTTGAGGGCTTGTGTCTTGTCGACCCTCTTGAAGGTTCCTTCCTCGTAGATGACCTCGCCGTCGCACATCACGCGCGTCACGCCGTCGGTCTTGGCGCGCTGGATGACGGCGTCGAGCAGGGGCGTTTCCTCGTCGAGGTAGGGATAGGCAACCTGATCCCGGTCGATCATGACGAGGTCGGCGGCCTTGCCAACCTCAAGCGCGCCGATCGTCGACCCGTAGGGTGTGGTCTTGGCGCCGCCGGTGGTTGCCATTCTGAGGACCTGGGCGGTGGTTGGCACGTCGGCCTCATTCATGCCCGGCACGCGGTGGGCGCGCAGCACCATGCGCATTTCCTGGAGCATGTCACGATCATCATTGATGCCGGCTTCGTCGAGGCCGATCGCTGTGTTGATGCCCTTGGCCTCGAAGTGGTTGAGGGCGGCCAGGCCCGAGCGCAGGCGGAAATTCGACGAGCAGTTATGACAGACGCAGGTGCCCGTTTCCGCAAGCCGGTCGATGTCCTTTTCGTTCAACCAGACGCCGTGGCCCAGCGTCATCCGGGGGCCAAGCATGTCGAACCTGTCGATGTATTCCACCGCGGTGCAGCCGCCCCGCTTCCAGGCGTAGGCTTTCTGGTAGGCGGTCTCGAGCAAATGCATGTGCATGGGTACATCATATGCCTTCGAGGTATCGGAGAGCTGGGTGAGGGCTTCATCGGAGCACCAATGGAGATTGGCCGGGGCGAGCTGGATCTTGACCCGACGCTTGGCATTGTGGGTTTCGTGGAGCTGGCGGAACAGAGCCATGTTCTCGTCGAGGCCGGTCTTGAAGCGCTCGAACCAACGCCGCATGGGATCCTGCAGTTCGGCGGGCAGGCTTGCGATGAACTCCTGGTCGGCCTGATAGACCAGCCGGTTCTGGTCCCGGACGGCATAGCAGTAGGACACCTTCATGCCGATGTCCTCATAAGCGCGGATGACCTCGCCGGACTTGCCTTCGACGTCGGAGAGGGTGCCGGGCACCCAGCCGTGAAGATGCTGCACGGTGGTGATACCGGATGCGATCATCTCGAAGGCCGAATAGAGCGTGTCGAGATAGAGGTCGAGGTTGCGGATGACCATGCGCGTCACGAACCAGAGTTCGAGGGGCATGTCGGGTGAGCCGAGCTGGACCGGGGTGAGGCCGATATGATGGTGGCCGTTCACGAAGCCCGGCAGCACGATCTCATTGCCGTTGCCGACGATGGTTGCCGAGGGATGCTTTTCCGTCAGGTCGCGGAAGTCGCCGATTGCGGCGATCCTGCCGTCTTCGACGAGCACGGCGCCACCCGGAACCTCGTTCCAGGAGAACCGGTCGATGGTGCCGGTAATCAGGGTGTGGCTGCGGACGATCGAGGTGGTCACGTGGTGTCCTCAAGATGTTTCTGGGGGTTTGGCATCGCTTTGGGCTTTACCGGTTTTGTGCGGCGATCCGTTGCGTCACCCGTCGTATCGCGCTCGGGACGGGTTCGATGATGGGCATGGCAAGCTCGCGCGCCAACTGCATGGCAGCGGTGGCCAAAGGGCCACCGCCGATCACGACAGCCTCGGCGCGATCAATTTCGCGGGCTTCGGTGATGGCCTGCTTCAGCGCATCGTTGAGCCGGGCGGGATCGCTCATGAGGGCTGCGGCAGGACCTGGTGTAAATCGCAATGAGGCGAAGCGGTCCTCGAGACCGTATCGGCGGACAAGGCGTTCGATCGGCGTGGCGAGGCCGGAGGTTGTGGTGACGATGGAGAAGCGCCGGCCACCCTCGGCTGCGGCATGCATGCCGGCCTGTGCGATCCCGACGACGTTCATTCCGGCGGGGGCCAGATCGAGGCCGGGGTCGCCGAATGCTGCGATGACGACACCGTCAAAGCCGGCGGCCTGAGTGTGCAGGATTTCGGCGACGGCCTCAGACGCGATTTCGAGGGCGTCCTCGGTGGCGATCAGGCTGGCGCCAAAGTGCGCGGTGGTGCCCTCGATTTCGACGCCGGCGGGGGCCGCCGTGCGCGCGATCGACACCATCGCCGCGGTGGTTGCGGTGCTGGTGTTGGGATTGATCAGGAGTATCCGCGCCATGTCGCCTATCCGTGAGATTGCTGGGGCGTGCCTGTCGCAATGCCGGGAAAAGCAATCACCGCGGCAATCGCGATCGAAAGCGTCATGATGAATGGCGCGGGCGCAAGGTTCGTTGCCGGCGGCGATGGGGCCTTGGTCATGGCTTTGGCGCATCCAACTGGGTCATGAAATGGGAGGCGATGTCGATGCGGCGTGCAAGCCAGACGCGCTGGCGGTGCTGGTCGAGCAGTTTCAGGATCTGCTCGACGGCGCGAAATCTGGCGGGACGCCCGCAGATGCGCAGGTGGAGGCCGATGTTCAGCAAGCCACTCTTGCCGCGGTCGGCCTCGGCGAGCATGACGTCCAACCCATCGGCGACGTATTCAACGAACTCCGAGGCGCGAACGAAGCCGTTTGGATGGAAGAACTTCATGTCGTTGGTGTCGAGCGCGTAGGGGACAACCGCTAGCCCGGGAAAGCGGGGATCGAGATAGGGCAGATCGTCGTCAAACGCATTCGATGTGTAATGAAAGCCCCGTTCGAGGAGAAGGCGCCGGGTCCAGATGCTCTCACTGCCGCGGCAGAAGAAGCCGCGGGGCCGCTCGCCGGTGGCCGACGTGATCGCTGCAATCGCGCGGTCGAGGGCGTCTGCCTCTTCGGCCTCGGAGGCGTAGTCTGCGTGGGGACGCCACTGCCAGCCGTGGCATGCCGCCTCGTGCCCGCGTTCGACGGCCGCGCGCGCCAGTTCCGGGGCGCGTTCGACGGCACGTCCGCAGAAATAGAATGTTGCCGGCACGTCATGACGCTCGAGGGCGCCCAGAAACCGCCACAGGCCGGCGCGCGTGCCGTAGGCGAAGATCTGCTCCTGGCCGATGTCTCGCGTGCCGGGGGCGATGACGCTGATCACTTCGCCAATGCGTTCTGAGGTGGGATCGCCGTCTGCGACCTGAAGCTCGGCGCCTTCTTCGAAATTGACGACAACGGAGACTGCGAGGCGGGCGCCATTCGGCCAGATGATTTCCGGCGGCGTGGCGCCGTATCCGATGAGATCACGTTCCAAAAATCTGCCACCTTTCCAGCCGGCGCGATGCACACCACCGATGCGCCAAAAACCGTCATTCTCCGCACCGGCCGGTCATCGTAATCGCTTTGATGTCGCGTTGATAAGCCTGTTCTTCGGGCAGTTCGGTCAATTGTTCATCGCACGTTGTGCGATGTTGCAGGATGTTGCTGCCTTGCTTTGTTGCGAGACGCTGTCGAGGCTTGCTTCCGAGGCGGCATCGCTTCACCTTCGTGCAAGGTTTTGCAGCCATCGCGCACACTCAACGACATCACCCCCGAGGCTTTACATGACCACCGCCTACGATCGAGATCTCATCGGCTATGGCCCGACGCCGCCCGATCCCAAATGGCCGAACGGCGCCCGTCTGGCGCTCAATTTCGTCATCAACGTCGAGGAGGGATCGGAGCCTTCGGTTCAGGATGGCGAAGGGTATACCGAGGTGCAGCACACCGAAGCCTTCGGCCGTCAGCAGGGGCTCGATGGCCGTGATCTTGCCGGTGAGGGGATGTTCGAATACGGCAGCCGAGTTGGCTTCTGGCGGCTGATGCGGCTGTTTCAGGAGCGCGGCCTGCCGTTGACGATCTTTGGCTGTGCGCTGGCGATTGAACGCAATCCATTGGTCGCCGAGGCGATCCGGCAGTCCGGCTTTGACGTGTGCAGCCACGGCTGGCGCTGGATCAAGCATTATGAACTCAGCGAAGAGGAGGAACGCGAGCAGATCCGCAAGGCCGTCCTGTCACTCGAGCGGACGACCGGTCAGCGCCCGCGGGGCTGGTATTGCCGCTATGGTCCGGGGCTCAATACGCGCCGCCTCGTGGTCGAGCATGGCGGCTTTCTCTACGACAGCGATTATTATGGCGATGAATTGCCGTTCTGGAAGACGGTGGAGGGTCAGCCACACCTCGTGGTGCCGTATTCGCTGACTAACAACGACGGGAAATATGCCGGCTGGATGGGGACATCTGATGAATGGTTCTCGTTCATTCGCGATGCCTTCGACATGCTCTATGAGGAAGGCGGCGCGCAGCCGAAGATGATGTCGGTCGGTCTTCATCCGAGGCTGATCGGGCATCCGGCGCGCGCCATGGGCCTCAAGCGGTTGCTCGACTATGTGCAGGAGCGGGACGACGTCTGGATTACGCGACGGATCGATATCGCGGAGCACTGGGTTCGCCATCACCCCTATCCCGGGAAAGGGCTGAACGAATAGCGCTCCGCTGATCGCGATCTAGATGGAACTGCTTGCCGCTGTCACGCCGCCGTCGACGACGATCTCGGTGCCGTTGACGTAGCCGGCTTCGTCGGAGGCGAGATACAACACAGCATGGGCGACGTCCCAGGCGTTGCCCATCTTGCCGGTCGGGCATTGGGCATTGCGGCGGTCGATCAGGCCTTGCAGATCATTGGCTGCAATGGTCTTGGCGAGACGGTGTTCGACGAGGGCGGTGTGCATCAGGCCCGGCACCACGGTGTTGCAGCGAATGCCCTTGCGGGCATAGGTGATGGCGGTTGATTTCGAGAAGGCGAACAGGCCGAGCTTGGTCGTCGAGTAGGCGATGTGGGGGCGGTCGGCGCTCATGCGCAGGCCGGCAATCGAGGCGATGTTGACGATGGCGCCTTTGCCCTGTGTCTCCATGACCGGAATGACGTGCTTGCAGCCGAGGAAGGCTGTCTTGAGGTTGTGGTCGATCTGGGTGTCCCAGGCTTCCTCACTCATCGTGACGGCGCTGCCCGGGGCGGAGCCGCCGACGTTGTTGACGAGAATGTCGATGCGTCCGAACTGGTCGAGGCAGTCGGCGACGGCTGCTTCAACCTGGCTGCTGTCGGTCATGTCGACACCGCGGGTGGCGCAGGTGCCGCCTTCCTTCTCGATGATGGACTTCGTGACGTCGGCTGCTTCCTTGCGCAGGTCGACGCCATAGATCTTGGCGCCCTGGCGCGCCATCAGCACGGCGGTTGCCTTGCCGTTGCCCCAGATTTCGGCGTCCGGGTCATCGCCGACGGAGCCGGCGCCGGTGATGAAGGCGACTTTGCCGGTGAGATCGAGCATGGGTGTTTCCTCAGGATTTGCGTGGTGAGAGGGGACGGGCGCCGGGTGGGGGCTGGTGGTCCATGGCGCGCAGGATGGTGGCGTTCATCATGTAGACGCTCATGATGGCGGTGAGTTCGAGCAGTCCCTTCTCGCCGTAGCGGGCGCGGACGGCGTCGAAGGTTTCATCGCTGACGGCGGGGGCTTCGAGGAGTTCGCGGCCGTACTGGATGATGAGGGCCTCGTCATCGGTCAGATCGTCGAGGGGGCCGTAGGTGTCGACGGCGTGGATGGCTTCTTCGCGCATGCCGGCGGCAAGGCCGAGTTTGACGTGCGCGTTCCAGATGAAGGCGGCGTTGGCGGCGCGGTTTGCGACGATGATGGCGAGTTCGGATTCGGCGGGCGTGAGGGAGGTGCGGTAGCGCAGGTGGTCGACGAGATCGGAGAGGCGGGCGCCGGCCTCGCCTGCGTAGGTGAGGTAGCTGCTCGGGGGCGGCAGCGAGTTGCGGGTTTCCTTGATGTAGCGGATGGCGGCGCGGGTTTCGTCGCTGAATTCGTCGGTGTCGGCGGGATATTTCAGGCGGGGCATGCGGTTTCCTCGTTGCGGCTGATCGGACCCTGCCCGATCGGGGGGTGGCGGGAATGACAGAGGCAATCATGGCGGCGGTCTTGGAGGCAGGCAAACCGTCAGCGCGTTGGCGGGCAAGTTATCCGTCTCGTGGTCGCGGTGGTGCGAAAACGGGCTAAGCTGTGGACCACAAGAGGAACCTGCCCCAGGCGGGGCGCGGGGCGAAAGCAATGAACAAGGACAGGCCATGGATCTCGGATTAGCGGGCAAACGCGCGATTGTGACAGGCGGCACGCGCGGTATCGGGCGCAGGATTGTCGATCTGCTCGTTGCCGAAGGGTGTCATGTGGGTTTTTGCGCGCGGGACCAGGGGCAGGTGGATGCGGCGCTGGCGGATCTTGCAGGCGGCGATGTCACGGTTATCGGTGGTGCGGTCGATGTGACGGATGATGAACGGCTGCGCGGCTGGATCAGCGAGACAGCCACGGCGCTTGGCGGGCTCGACATCCTGGTGCCGAACGCCAGCGCGCTGGTCGGTTCGGCGGATGCGGAAGCCTGGCGGCTGGGTCTCGAAGTCGATGTGCTGGGCACGGTGCGGGCGGTTGAGGCGGCGTTGCCGTTTCTCGAAAAATCGGACGCGGCTTCCATCGTTGCCATTTCGAGTACGGCGGCGGTGAATACGTCGGGTGGCGTGCGGGCTTATAGCGGGCTGAAGGCGGCGCTGATCAGCTACATGTCAGGGCTCAGCACCAATCTCGGAGCCAAGGGCATTCGCGCGAATTCAGTCTCGCCGGGTGCGATCTATTTCGAGGGTGGCGTTTGGGACAAGCGCAAGCAGGAGTCGCCGGAGGCTTATGCGGCGGCGGCGGCGCGTTGTCCGATGGGGCGGCTTGGGACGCCGGAGGAAGTTGCCGCGGCCGTCGTGTTCCTGGCGAGTCCGGCGGCGAGCTACATCAGCGGGACCAACCTGATCGTCGATGGAGCGGCGACGACGCGCATTCAGTATTGAGGGGGCGCCGGTGATCGGATGAGTGCATGAGCTTCATGCGAAGCCTCGCGTGGCGCGCGGCGCGTGGATGGCCGCCTGCGCGGCCATGACGGTGGGTGGGGAGAGACTGTTGCGTCATGGTTGTTGTCGGCAACAGGTGTGCCGCGAGGTGATTGCTGCTGCTGATGACCGGATGAGTGCATGAGCTTCATGCGAAGCCTCGCGTGGCGCGCGGCGCGTGGATGGCCGCCTGCGCGGCCATGACGGTGGGTGGGGAGAGGCTGTTGCGTCATGGTTGTTGTCGGCAACAGGTGTGCAGCGAGGTGATTGCCGCTGCTCAGATGACGCCGTCTGATTTGAGGGTTTCGAGTTCGTCGGCGGTGAGGCCGAGCCAGTCGCCATAGACATCGTTGTTGTGCTGGCCGATCGAGGGGCTTGGCACGGTTTCGACCTTGTCGGCGCCGTGGACGCGGAGCGGTGTCGTGGGGACGACGATGCGGCCGAAGTCGGGGTGGTCGAGCCATTCGAGCGTGCCGCGCTCGTGCATGTGCGGGTCCTGGCTGACCTCGACGAGGTCGCGGACGGGGGCGACGGGGAGGCGGTTCTTCGCCGTCATTTCGATGATCTCGGCGCGGGTTTTGGTGCGCGACCAGGCTTCGACGAGGGCGTCTGTCTCGTCCATGTGGGCGACGCGGGCCTTGTTGGTTGCGAAACGCTCGTCGCCGATCAGGTCGTCACGGCCCATGATCCGCAAGAGGCCCTGCCAGTGGATGTCCTTGACGACGTTGATGGCGATGTGGCCGTCCTTGGCTTCGTAGACATTGTAGGGGGAGACGGAGAGGCCGCCGTGGCGGTTGCCGGTGCGTGGGGGCACGGCGCCGTCCTGCGAATAGAGCATGCCGAGGTTGGAGGCCAGCGCGGGGAAGACCGATTCCAGCATCGAGACTTCGACGAGGCGGCCCTTGCCCGTGATGGTGCGCTCGTAGAGTGCGGTCATGACGGCTGCGTAGAGGTGAATGCCGGACATGAAGTCGACGACGGCTGCGCCGCACTTCAGAGGGGGACCGTCCGGCATGCCGGTGACGCTCATGATGCCGGAGGCGGCCTGGACGGTGAGGTCCATCGCCATCGCATCGCGGCTCGGGCCGGAGAGGCCGTAGCCGGAGCCTGAGGCGTAGATCAGGCGCGGGTTGATCGCGTGGAGGACGTCCCAGCCGACGCCGAGCTTGGTCATGACGTCGGGCGTGAAGTTTTCAAGCAGGATATCGGCCTTTGTGACCATGCGCTTCAGGAGATCCTTGCCGCGCTCGTCCTTGAGGTTGAGCGTTACGGCGCGCTTGTTGGAATTGAGCATGGCGAGCGGCATGCCGGCGCCTTTGGCGGCTGCCGCGCGGACACGGAGCGGTTCGCCGGTGCCGACGGGTTCGACCTTGATGACGTCGGCGCCGGCCTTGGCCATCAGGAGGGTTGCGTAGGGGCCCTGATAGATCTGGCCGAAGTCGATCACGGTGACGCCGGCGAGGGGATGGTTGGGGCGGGTGGCTGCCTGTTCGGTGCTCACTTGAAATTTCCTCCAAGCAGGTCGCGGGCGATGATGAGGCGTTGGACTTCGTTGGGGCCTTCGCCGACGCGGCGGATGCGCATCTCGCGGTACCAGCGCTCCAGTGGGAGATCCTTGGTCATGCCGATGCCGCCGTGGACCTGCATCGAGCGGTCGACGACGCGGCCGCCGGCTTCGGAGGCGACGAGCTTGGCCATGCCGGCTTCCATGCGGAAGGGCTGGCCGCTCTCGGCCTTGTGGGCGGCAGCCAGCGTCATCCAGCGGGACTGGCGGATGTCGAGCTCGTTGTCGATGATCATGGCCTGGATCATCTGGCGCGACGCCAAGGGCGCGCCGAAGGTTTCGCGCTGCTTGGCATATTCGATCGCCATTTCCTGGGCCTTGATGGCGACGGAGATGCAGGCGGCGGCGTAGGGGATGCGCTGGCGGGTGAGGCGGTCGTTGGCGATGGCGAAGCCGCGGTTGACCTCGCCCAGAATGTTGGTTTCGGGAACGCGCATGTCCTCGAAGGCGAGCTCGGTCGCGTAGTGGGAGGAGCGCAGCGTGTGGACGACACGGCGGACGTGGAAGCCGGGCGTGTCGGTGTCGACGATGAAGCAGGTGACGCCGCCGCGGCCAGCCTCGGGGTCGGTGCGGGCGAAGACGAGGCCGAAGTGGGCGCGGTCGGCGCCGGAGATGTAGACCTTCGAGCCGTTGATGATCCAGTCGGTGCCGTCCTTGACGGCCTTGGTGCGGATGGCGCGGGCGGGGTCGGAGCCGCCGGAGGGTTCGGTGAGGCCGAAGAAGCCCTTCTTCTCGCCGCGGAGGACGGGCTTCAGGTAGCGCTCTTTCTGATCATCGGTTGCTTCATAGAGCTGGGCGAGGCCCATGGTTCCGAAGACGCCGTAGCAGGGGACATAGAGGCCGGCGCGATGCTGCGACATCTCGAAGGCGATGAGGGTCCGGGTGACGAGATCGACGCCGGCGCCACCGTATTCTTCCGGCACATCGAGGCCCCACAGCCCCATGGCCCGGACCATGTCGGAGAGGCGGTCGTAGTCTTCCTTCGGCAGTTCGCTGGCGTCGGGGTCGAGTTTGGATTCGAGGGGGATGATTTCCTCGTGCACGAAGCGGCGGACCTGATCGACGATGAGGCGTTGTTGTTCGTTGGGTTCGAAGTCCATGGGGACGCCTTCGGCTTGGTGAAGTGAGTGTTCAGTTTTCAGTGTTCAGTTTTCAGGTTTCAGGTTTCAGGGGTCAGAGGGGGCTGAGGCGGCCGAGGTCGATGGGTGGGTCTTCGGCGTTGACGGGGGGAAGGGCGCCGTGGTCGGCCTGGTGGACCATCAGGAGTTCACGGAACCGGGTGTGATACTGCTGGTTGATCTCAACGCGGAACTGGGTCGCGCCGTGAGGCGGGGCCTTGGCGGCGGCGGTCAGTTCGCTTCTCAGCCCGAAGAGGGAGCGGGCGCCGGCGAATCCGAAAGCGACCGTCTTGCCGTTGGCATCGGCGAGTTCGTAGACGCCAAGTTGGCCGGGGAGGGCGTCGGCGTTTTCTTGCGTGAGGGGTTCGAAGGGTTTGGTCAGGCGCAGGGGCATGGCGCGCCTCCGGCTTGCGTTGATGAGAATTCGATGTGCTTTGCTGGATCGAAAAGTGGACGGCCTTCATCGGCTTTTGGGTGCCGCTGCCCCTCTCCCCAACCCTCTCCCCGTGAAGGACGGGGAGAGGGAGTTTGGCGGGAGTGACTGGTCGGGAATGTTCCCATTGTCAGCGCTCCTGGAAGTTGGGGGCGCGTTTTTCGAAGAGGGCGCGGATGCCTTCCTTGGCGTCTTCGCTTTCGCGAACGATGCCGAGCTGTTTGTCCAAGTCGGCATGCTCGATGTGGTCACGGTAGGTGAGCTGGCGGGTGAGGACGGCTTTGATGGCTTTCAAGGACATCGGCGCGTTGCGCGAGAGGCGGTCGACGATCTGATCGCGGGTGGCGGCGAGGTCTTCCGGGTCGGCGATGTGGGAGATGAGGCCCATGTCGAAGAAGGTCTGGGCCGGAGACGGCTCGCCGAGCAGCAGGATCTTCTTGGTTGCGACGGGGCCGGCGATCTCCATCAGTTTTTTGCAGAGGAACCAGCTTGGCGCGAGACCGATCTGAACTGGCGACATGCCGAATTTTGCTGCCCGGCTGGCGACGACGAGATCACAGTGCAGCGCGATTTCGTTGCCGCCGGCAATGGCGTGGCCCTGGACGACGCCGACAACGGGGAGGGGAAATGTCTCCATGGCGTGGAGGGCTTCCTCGAACGGCTTGATGCCGGCAGCGGACGCATCGCGTTCCTTGAGGTCGATGCCGGCGCAGAAGACCGGGCCTTCGGCTTCGACAAGGGCGAGGCGCTCGCCCGGCCCTGGCGGTTTTTCGAAGGCTTCCCTGAGGAGGCGGATCATTTCGGGGTTGAGCGCGTTGCGCTTTTCCGGCCGGTTGAGCTTCACGTGCCGGATTGGCCCGCGCACTTCTGTTTCGATCACTGCCATGTCGTCCCTCCTTCGCGTGTCGTCTGTGTCGGGCACATGATAGCGAAGCGCGGGCTATGACGAAGCCCGGATGTGATCCGGTCGGCGATGGGTTGGGGCTAGTTCATATCGGGGATGATGACGATGCCGGCGTCGATCAACGCCGTGATGTCCGTGTCGGCGAAGCCCAGTTCAGACAGGATTTCGGAGCCGTTCTCGCCAATCCTTGGGGCCGGGCGCGGTGGGGCTCCGGGGCCAATGGGCATGCGGGTCTGGAGGAGTTCGCCGCTGGTTGGATCGAGGAGGGGGGTGAGCATGCCGCGGGCTGCGACGTGGGGATCAGCGACGACGCCGGCCATGTCGAGGACGGGCGCGCAGGGGACTTCGCCGTTGCGCAGGCGGGTGAGGGCCTCGTCGTTGGGGAGTTCTGCGAGGCGGGCCTCGATGACTGCGGTCAGGGCCGCGCGGTTCTCGATGCGGCCCGCCATGTCGGTGAACCGTGGATCATGCTTGGCGGCGTCGAGGCCGAGGGCGTCGACGAGTTTCAGCCAGAAGCGCTGGGTCGAGGCGCCGATGAAGATGGGGCCGTCGCGGCCCTCGAAGACCTGATACGGCGAGAATTGGGGGAGGGCGGAGCCTGAGCGGGGCTGGACGCGGCCGGTCTGGGAATAGCGCGCGAGCATCTGGCTCATCCAGGAGAGCGCGCTCTCGAACAGGTTGAAGTCGATGCGGGCGCCTTCGCCCGTCTTGTCGCGCTGGCGGAGCGCATCAAGGACTCCTATGACGACGTACATGCCGGTGCCCATGTCGATCAGTGAGGGGCCGACGCGGACGGGGGGACGGTCGGCCTCGCCGGTGGCGGCCATGATGCCGGACATCGCCTGGGCGACGGCATCGTAGCCGCGCCACTCGGCATAGGGGCCGGTCTGGCCGAAGCCCGAGATCGAGACGTAGATGATGTCGGGTTTCTTTGCCTTGACGGCCTCGTAGCCGTAGCCGAGGCGGTCGATCGCGCCGGGGGTGAAGGTCTCGAGCATGATGTCGGCGCGGGCGATGAGGCGGTCCATGATGGGCCGGCTCTCAGGCCGCTTCAGGTCGATCGCGAGGCTGCGCTTGTTGCGGTTGACGACGGCGGATGTGGTGCCGCCGTTCGACGCGCGGAAATGATCGCCGCCGGGCGGTTCGACCTTGATGATGTCGGCGCCGAGTTCGCTCATGAGCATCGTCGAGAACGGCCCCGACAAGGCGTGGCTCAGGTCGAGGACGGTCAGGCCTTTGAGCGATCCCGGCGTCACGGCGGTCTCCCCAGCCTTTAAGCGCGGTGGGGTTCGAGGATCTGGCGGATGACCAGGCCGTCGGTGAGCTTGTCGAAGCCTTCGTTGATCTCGTCGAAGCCGATCGAGCGGTTGATCAGCTTGTCGACGGGGAGGCGGCCCTGGCGATAGAGCTCGATGAAGCGGGGAATGTCGCGGACGGGGACGCAGCTGCCCATGTAGGAGCCGCGGATCGCCTTTTCCGAGTTGACGATGTCGGCGGGGTTGAAGGTGAACTGGCTGCCGTTGGGGGCGAGGCCGGCGATGAGGACTTCGCCGCCGGCGCGCAGCGACTTGTAGCAGGTCTCGGTGCCGGGCACGGTGCCGGAGAATTCGAAGGCGTAGTCGACGCCGCCGTTCGAGATGTCCATGATCTGTTCGATATGGTCTGCGTCGCGGGCATTGACGGTGTGGGTGGCGCCGAGCTGGCGGGCGAGGCCGAGTTTGTCGTCGGAGATGTCGACGGCGATGATTTTTTCGGCGCCTGCAACCTTGGCGCCGAGCAGGCCGTTGAGGCCAACGCCGCCGAGGCCAACCACGGCGACGGTATCGCCGACGCGGATGCGGGCGGTGTTCATGACGGCGCCGACGCCGGTCATGACGGCGCAGCCGAAAATGGCGGCGTCCGCGAGGGGCAGGTCCTTGTCGACTTTGACGACGGAGCCACGGTCGACGACGGTGTATTCAGCGAAACAGGAGACGCCTGATTGATGGGCGATCTCGACGCCGTCGGCATCGCGCAGGCGGCTGCCGCCAGCCATGAGGTGGCCTTTCGCGCGGGCGCCGGCGTGGGTTTCGCAAAGCTGGGTGCGGCCGCCGAGGCAGTTGGCGCAGCGCCCACAAGAGGCGGAGAACTGGAAGATGACCGGATCGCCGACCGCGATGTCGCGGACACCGGGGCCGACTTCGACGACTTCGCCGGAGCCTTCATGGCCGAGGACGAGGGGCAGGGGGCGGGAGCGATGGCCGTTGATGACGGAGAGATCCGAATGGCACAGGCCGCCGCCGGCGATCTTGACGAGGACTTCGCCGTCTTTCGGGGGGTCGAGTTCAACCTCCTCGATCTGGATCGGGCGGGAGGTTGCGTAGGGGCGCTTGGCGCCGGTTTCGCGCAGGACGGCGGCTTTCATCTTCATGGGTCTGTCTCCAATTCGGTCGCTGGAAACGTTATCGGATGATGGCGAGCACGGCCATGTCGTCGGACAGCGTTGGACGATAAAATCAGCGACGTGCTGGCGGCATCGTGATGCCGATTGGACACCGAGGCGGGACTGTCCGTCCGGCCCGGATTGCCAAGGGTTTGGTGGACTTGGTAGGTGTGGCCGAGTGATTCGGACTTCGGGGGCTGTTGATGAGGTTCTTTCAGATCGTGGCGCTCTGCTGTGTTGGGGGCGTGATGATGCCGCTGGGTGGGGCAACCCAGGCCGAGGCGCAGGGCGTGTGGAGTGGCGGCACGCCGGTTTTCCGCAGCGATATCGAGCGGCGCGAGCGCGAACGCGCGGCGCGGCGGGAAGAGCGCCGCAAGAAGTACGGAGAGGTCAAGTATCCGCGGTTCATGGAGGGCGGCGCACGGCCGGACATTGCACCCGAGGCGCCGCCGATCGTCTATCTGGCGCGCAAGGAAAAGCCCGGCACGATCATCGTCGATACAAACGGGCGCAAGCTTTACTATACGCTGAGCGGCGGGCGGGCGTATGCCTATCCGATCTCGGTCGGGCGGCAGGGCTTTCAATGGACAGGCCGGCAGCGCATCAGCCGTATCGCAAAGTGGCCGTCATGGACGCCACCGCCGGAGATGCGGCGGCGCCAACCGGGCTTGCCGATCACCGTTTCCGGAGGGGTTCGCAATCCACTCGGCGCCAAGGCGCTGTATCTTGGAAGTTCGATCTACCGCATTCATGGCACGAACAACGAGCGCTCGATCGGCAGGGCGTCGTCGTCCGGTTGTTTCCGGATGATGAATGAGCATGTCACGCATCTTGCGACGATGGCGCGGGTCGGGACGCAGGTTCGTGTGGTGTCGAGCTATTCCGGTGTCAGCGAGAGCGCGCCGTTGTGGTCGCTGTTTTCAGGCCTTGGCGCCAGCGATCAGGCCGAGGCCGAAGGCAAGAAGAAGCGGTGATGGATGCGCTCTATGACCTATGGTTCATAAAGATGCGTGAGACCTTGGCTGGTAACCACCGTATTGCCGTGTAGGTTTCGAACTGATTTTTCTTTTGAGCGAACCGTGTAGATCGTAGAAGCGCGTTGTCAAACTCCGTGAAGCTGGAGAGTAACCTTTTGGCGCGTGGCGATAAAACGGTTGTAGAGCTGGTCCGGTTCGCGTGTCGCGCCTTGGACCTTTTGTGGCCGAGGTCCTTGAAAATATTCTGTATACCCTGGTCAAATTGATCAACTAGTCCGACGTAGTCGGAACGATCGAGATTCCGTTTGGCGCTCGATAAGAGATCTTGAGGGGACACATCTCCAATATTGACCCGGCGCGATAGCGCCATCTCGTTGTGATACCCAAATCGATAGCTGCGCAGACTTGATGTGTTCGAGATGCTATCCCCATTTCGATGATTCAGAAAGCTCGTCCAGAAAACCTTGAAGATTGTGCCTGCGGCTACGTCATAGATGAATTCGTCTATGCCTTCGGCACGACGACAGTAGTTATAGAGTGAGATGATACGTTCTTGTGGGTCTCTAAGAAACGTGAAGCAATAGCGCCCTTGCATGAGCTTCTCAGCGAATGAAAAACCAAAATGACCTGAAATGAATTCTTGGCAGCACAGCCATCGATGCCCAGTTGGACATAGTCGCCATGGCTTATGACGTTGTTGTGCCGTAGGCAAACCGTGCCATCTCTTGCACTGAAGTTCCAGCAGTCTTTTGGATATGCAGGAATAGAGCGGGTTTCATTCCCTCTTCCCCTGTGTAATTGCTTGAATGGATCTGTCAGCCAGTGTCGCTCGTGCGTGCCAATTTCGAGGATGAGATCGATGCCCGGAACGCTTTGAGGCACGATCGTCCAATTTCACGATGAACTGGTAGATGTCGGAATAGGGGCTGGCCTCGAATGCCTGTTGGAGGCCGGTGGGCAGTTGTCGCCAGAGATCGGCGAATTCGGTTTCCTCCGGCGGTTTGCGGACGGCCTTGGCCGCGACGATCTTGAGGTCGCAGGATGCGGCAAGGGCTTCGACGTTTCGGATGCAGAAGAACCGGACGTGTGTCTTGTCCAGCAAGCCCCAATCACCGTACTTGAAGTCGCCGGACGCCAAGGTTCCAAGCACGGCTGCATGGGCGATGTGAGGGAGCGAGAGGATAATCGATCCATCCTCCGCCATCACGTCCTTCATGCCTTGAAGCACGGTCCACGGGTCATAGACGTGTTCGAGGACGTCGGCGGCGAGGACGACGTCGAACTTGTCGCGAGAGGCGTACGTTTCGGTCCAGGAGGGGTCGTTGAGGTCGAGCTTTTCGATGTCGCAGGTGTAGCGGCGGAGTTTCTCGATTGAGGCATCCACGATCTCGATCGCGCTCAGGTCGCAACGCTTGGCGCCGACGATATGCTTTGCGATCGCGCCAGAGCCGGCGCCGATCTCAAGGACGCGCTGGTCCGGCTCAATGAAGGAGAGCACATATGAGCCGGCGGTGTCGCCGTCGAGGTCGATCTCATAGGTGTAGTCCATGTTGAGGTGCAGGTTCGGCGCGGGGCTTGGGCCTGCGACTTTCAAGTGGCCGTCGTGCGGGTTGGGTTCGCGCGGCGCGACCTGGTTGCGGGGCGAGGCATGACGGACCTTGAACTTATCTCGGGCCCGACGGATTTCGCGAGGAATTTTGCGGAGTAGCGTGTGGGCACTGTCCATGATTTTTCTGTCTCCGGCGCTGGATCGTCCAGGTGTGCGACGCTCGAATGCAGTTGTGGTCGAGCGGCGTTGATGCACGCGTTTCACGGCCTCCAGAAATGCGGCGCCGTATTTCTGATCGGGTTCGAGATGACACCCTTCCGCCCATTCGTTCCAAGCATTGATGAAGACGAGCTGCTGGCCGGGTGGGTTGTTTGCGATTGACTTTTCCGCTGCCAAGTTCAGCCAGTGCTCGAAGTTTTCCGGTGATTCACCCCACACGATCGTCGCCTGGCTGCCGCGGCGGGCGGTGTTATCCCAGCTCGGGAACGTGGTTGGAAAGACGATCGGATCGGGATGCTCTCTTGCCAGGTAGGCTTCTGCAACATCAGAAAAGTTGTAAACTTGGCCCTTGAAACCGTGCACATCGAAAGCCCGGTGAGACTTTCTCAGGTTGGGAACATCCAGTTTCTTCAGGTTATGCGGGGGGAATTCGACGGCGCTGTCGAAACCCATATGGGTGACGCGCTCGTTGCCGTGGGTGAGGGCTGCGCAGAAGTGAACTGTGATGCCGCGCTGCTGGAGCATCGACCGCCAGACGTCGATGCGCTTCGCGATGTCCGGGATCTCCTGGGGGCGGTAGATGAGAAACAAGACGTCGCCATTGACGCGGAAATAGCGCGGATCTTCGAAGTAGGGCAGCAGATCGGCGATGAATTGCGCGGCGTCGTGGCTGGCATAGTCCTGGCCGATGAGGATTTTGTGGGCGGAGGCATCCCAGGCGCGTGTCCAGTTTTCGTTTGCCCACGAGAGGCAGAACGGCATCGGGTTGTCCTTGTCGGCGAGGATGGCGTTGAGCGGTTGCTCGAGAAGGCGGGTGCCGTTGAACCAATAGTAATGGTAGCAGAATGCGGAGATGCCATACTGTTGAGCGAGTGCGGTCTGGGCGCGTTGGGTTTCGCGCAGGCGCAAGTCATAGAAGCCTAGATCCGCGGGGAGATGTGGCTGCCAATGCTCATGAAAAAGCGGTTTTGCTTTTGTGACGTTGGTCCATTCGGTGAAGCCTTTGCCCCACCAGCGGTCGTTCTCCGGAATGGGGTGGAATTGCGGGAGGTGGAAAGCCAGGAACTGCGGGCTGTTCGCGTGACTGAGTTCGCCATCGGACATTCTAACACCTAGATGTGGCCTTTGCGCTCAGGGTGGCGCCAATAAATGGACGAGAAAGGCGATCTCTTCGCCAACGCCGGGAGGTCACCGGCCGATTGCGGGATTTCCCGCAAAAGTTGATTCTTCTACTTGATGCATCTCTTGATCGTGAAGGTGTAGTTGGTTCCGTGCGGTCTTCCACCGGTAGTTTGTCGTTTGGTGTTGCAAGGTGTCTTCGGTTGTGGCGCTGGCGCACCGG
Organism: uncultured Alphaproteobacteria bacterium; assembly: GCA_963696075.1. Taxonomy (GTDB): domain Bacteria; phylum Pseudomonadota; class Alphaproteobacteria; order Rhizobiales; family Hyphomicrobiaceae; genus CAJQQK01. The sequence goes on from CAVOJD010000030.1 coordinate 34,200, forward strand.
TTCGTTGTGCCGTCTGCATGATCGGCCTTCATGAGCGGCACAGTTATGTGCCTCGTGTGCACGTCCTTCGGGCAAAGTTCTCGATTCTCATGGTTGGGTGAATTTGTGCTGATTCGGTGCTGATCCACATGTGCTCGGCGGGAGATGAGGCACTGAGGCGTGGACATGGTGCTTGTTGGTCTGCACGCGCGGTCGCTCCAAGCCTTCTCGTTGTATGGTTCGCAACGACATCTATCATGCTGGGAATGCCGTGCGGCGGGGAAAGCGTTATTGTCCAGGTCGATATGACACCAGCCTGGAAAATCGACAATGACGCCAGACGCTATTCTCAAGCATGAACCGGTTGCGCTTACCCAAGCTCAGCGCCAGCAGTATTTTGCCGATGGCTTCGTGACGATACCGAATGCAATTCCTGCCGACTGGATCGAGCGGCTGCGGATGCTGTCCGATCAGTTTCTGGAAGCAAGTCGGCGCTTCACGCAGTCCGACAATGTTTTTGATCTTGGGCCGCGGCACTCGGTGGAAACACCGCACGTCCGCCGCCTCAAGGCGCTGGTCGACCGGCATCCCGACTTCTGGGCGTTTGCCAGCAACTCGCCGCTGACGGAGATTGCGGCGGATCTGTTGGGGCCGGATGTCAAATTCCACTCGAGCAAGCTGAACTACAAGTCACCGGGCGGCGGTGAGGTGGTGAAGTGGCATCAGGACATTACGGCGTGGCCGCACACGAACTACTCGCTGGTGACGCTTGGGGTGCATCTCGATGATGTCGCCTATGATGATGGCCCGCTCAGTTGTGTTCCAGGGTCGCATGATGGTGAATTGTTCGTGCAGCGGGATGAGGCGGGAAACTGGACCGGTTCGCTCCGTGATCAGGATCTGGCGGCGGCGGGGGTGGCGCGGGCGGTCGATATGACGGGGGCTGCCGGGACCGTCATCGCAATCCATTGCCGGGTGGTGCATGGGTCGCGGGCGAACCTGACAAACAGAGTGCGGGCGCTGCCGCTGTTCGTCTTTGCATCTGCCGATGCGTTTGCCTGGATGCCGGCGCCATCGCCAACGTCGAAGACAGGTCAGATCGTTCGTGGCAAGGCCGCGCAGGTTGCGCATCTCGATCCGCGCCCGTGTCCGGTGCCGCCGAACTGGGCGGAGACCGGCTATGGGTCGATCTTCACGGCGCAGACTGACAAGTCAGCGATGTAGTTGGTCATTGCCGTTTGTGAGGGCGTGGCGCTGATCAGGTGCGGACTTCGACTGAGCCGCGTTCGATCAGGAACGTGCGTTCGATCAGGCCGCGGACATGCTGTTCGTTGGAATCGGCGATCAGCACCGGTATGCCTTCATCCTTGAGCGTTGCAATGATCTGCGCAAGGCGCTGGGCGAGGGCCGGGGCGACGCCTTCGAACGGTTCGTCGAGGAGCAGCATGCGGTTGCCGCAGAGCAGGGCGCGGGCGAGGGCGACGAGCTTTTGCTGACCGCCGGAGAGCTGGTTGGCGCGGCGCTCGCGGAAGCCGGCGACCTCCGGCATCAGGCCATAGACCCAATCGAGACGTGTGGGGGCATCCCGCATGCCGGTGGACCAGGCGGGCAGGAGGACGTTTTCCTCGGCGGTGAATTCGGGGACCAGCTTGCGGTCCTCGGGCATGTAGCCGATGCCAAGGCCGGCGCGATCGTGGGCGGGCAGGCTGGTGAGGTCGGCATCACCGAACGTGATACGGCCTTCCATTTTCGGAATGAGGCCCATGACGGCGCGCATGAATGTCGTCTTGCCGGCGCCGTTGCGGCCGATCAGGCCAGCCATCACGCCGGTCGGCAGCTCCAGCGTGACACCGTCCAGAACTTTCTGGGAGCCGAAATAAACGTTCAGTCCGTCGACTTGCAACATGCCCGTCCTCAATGCTCCGCCGTGGTGTCAAGGTGCAGCGTCTCGCCAATCACGAACTCGCGCACCTGCTTGTCGCGTAGCGCTTCTTCGGGCGCTTCATCGGCGATGATGCGGCCGTCATAGAAGGCGAGGACGCGGGTTGCGTACTTCGCAACGATCTCCATGTCGTGCTCGACGAAGAGGATCGTCACGTTCTGCTCGCGCAAGGCGGTGACGACGATGTCCATGATCGAGAATTTTTCTGCGGCGGTGACACCGCTGGTCGGTTCGTCGAGCATGAGGAGCTTCGGGTCGTGGACGCTGGCCATGGCGATGTCGAGGAGCTTGCGCACGCCTTGCGGGAGGGTTTGGGCATATTGGTCGCGATATTCGAAGATCTGATAGCGCTTGAGGACCTCTTCACAGCGGGTAATGCGGTCGGCGTTGGCAAGCGGCTGCCAGAAGGGCATCGCGCCTGTTTCTGCCACGCCCATGGCGATCAGCAGGTTTTCGAACGTGGTTGCGGTCGCGAAGAGCTGCGGGATCTGGAACGAACGGCAGATGCCGAGTTCGGTTGCCTGCTTGGGATTGAAGCCCGTGATGTCGCGATCGTAGAAATAGAGCTTGCCGCTCGACGGTGTCAGATAGCCTGTCACCATGTTGACGAACGTCGTCTTGCCGGCGCCGTTGGCGCCGATCACGCCGATGACTTCGCCTGGCTCGATGGCGACGTTGATGTCATCGGCCGCGGTGACGGCGCCGAATGTCTTGTTGAGGTTTTCAGCGCGAAGTATCGGGGCCATGCTCACCCTCCCTTGAGCGTTCGATCAGGCTCCACAGGCCGCCCGGCAGGAACATGATGACGGCGAGCAGGCAGCCGCCAACCACGAATTGCCATGCGTTTGGTGCGTACTGGATGGCGAAAGTTCGCAGGATCTCGAAGACGACGGAGCCGAGCAGAGGTGCGAGGACGTTGCCGACGCCTGAGAGGATCGTGACGAAGACGAACTCGCCGGACTGGATCCACCACACCATCTCCGGGTCGACGTGGCCGATCGCGATGGCCGCCAGGGCGCCGCCGGCGCCTGCGAGCAGGCCGGCGACAACGAACTTGAAGTGGACCGCGTGGCGGGGATCGAAGCCCAAGTATTCGACGCGCAACTCGTTGTCGCGGATGGCGCGGGAGAGGCTGCCCATGGTGCTCAAGAGGTAACGGTTGACGAAGAGGCAGGCGGTCCAGGCGACGATCGCGGTGAAGATGTAGAGGATGCGCTGCATCTCCTGCGGATCGGTCGGCACGTAGCCGAGGTAGGTGGTCTGGACGACGTTGAAGCCGTCCGTCGAGCCGAGGCTCTCGCTCTTTACGAGGACGCCGTAGAAGATCATCGAGAAGGCCATGCACAGCATCGCGAAGAAGATCTCGCGGTAGCGGCGCAGCAGGAAGCCGACCAGGAAGGCGAGAAGGCCAGTGCCGATGGCGGCGAGGGCGACCAGGAGAAGAGCGTCCGTGATCGGCACGTATTGCGGCAGGAGGCCGACCATATAGGCGCCGGCGCCGTAGAAGAGGCCCTGGCCGAAGGAGACGAGGCCGCTGCGCCAGAGCAGCATCAGGCCAAGGACGACGAGGCCTTTCGCGAGGCTGACGATGCCAAGGAAGATGGCCCAATCCGGCAGGAAGGCGCCGATGGCCAGGGCCAACGGCGCGATGATGTAGAGAAGGATGTTGGATGCAGTCGCTGACATCTTAGGGGTTCGTCCTCAAATCTTGCGGGCCTTCTGGCGCATGAACAAACCTTCCGGGCGGAAGATGAGAACCAGGGTCATCACGGCGTAGATCACAAAGAGCTCGGCCTGGGGGAAGAGGTGGACGGAGGCTGCGCGTGCCAGGCCGACGGTCAAAGCGCCGACAATGGCGCCCCAGATCGAGCCCATGCCGCCGATCACGACGATGGCGAAGGCAAGCACGATGATCTCCACACCGATGCCGGGGGCAACCGAGATTTTCGGGGCCATCACCGCGCCGCCGAGGCAGCCGAGGGCGGCGCCGATCATGAAGGTGACGGTGAAGTAGCGCTTGACGTTGATGCCGAAGGCGGCAGCCATTTCGGGATCGTGGATCACGGCGAGAAGCAGGCGGCCTTGCGCGGTTCTGTTGAGGAGGAGCCAGGTCAAGACGGCCAAGGTGACGGCGAGGACGATCAGGGCGATGTCGTAGCCCTGGTAGAAGAGGCTGCCGAACTGGACGTCGCCGAAGAGCGAATAGGGTTCGAAGGCGAAATAGGGGTTGCCGCCCCAGATCCAGATGATGGCGTCTTCGAGCATCAGAAAGCTTGCGAAGGTGACGAGGACGATGATGACTTCATCGCGGCCGTACATGCGCTTCAAGAGGCCCATTTCGAGGACCACGGCGAAGATGAAGCCGAGGGCGAGCGCGACAACGAACATCAGGGGGATGCTGAGGAACGGCGGCAGGCCGTTGGCGAACCACCAGCCGATCAAGGTCGCGGAGGTGTAGGCGCCGAATGCGTAGAACGAGCCATGCGCCACGTTCAGGATCTTCATAACCCCGAAAATGAGCGTCAGGCCGAGGGCAACCAGGAAGAGGTAGGACGCTTCGATCAATCCATCGATGAGGATGGCGAGGGCTGTCAGCATGTCGACGAGGTCCTCAAAACGGTGTCGGTGAAGGCTGGGTGTTCGGGCGGGTTCAGGCCTGGCAGGTCCGGCGGCGGGGGGTGTTGGGATGCGTCGCCGAACGTGCTCGGGCCGATTGATGTCAGGTGCTGATCGCGGGGCCGGAGTGGCCCCGCGACAAGGCGAAGGTTAGCACTTCGCGCCCTTCATGCCGTCCTTGATCCAGTCGATGCTCTTCACGCCTTCGGGCGGGTTCACGCATTCGGCTGGGTAGGAGACGACGTCGGTCAGCGTGACCTCGCCCTTGTCGCCATCCCACTTCGAGATGCCATAGGCCGATCCGTGGATGGCCTGCTGGCCTTTGCCGAGGGCCATCTTGATCTCGAGGCCGAAGGCTTCGTAGGTCTTGCCGCGCAGGCCGGCTGCTGCCTGGTCCGCGGTCGGCTTTGTGCCACCGGTTTCCTTGGCGGCGTTGTCGTAGCCGATCTTGAGGCCGAGGATCGCCTGCGCCATCTGGTAGGCGGGGTAGGTTGGCGGGGTGTTGTAGCGGTTCTTGTAGGCCTCGCGGAACCAGGTGTTGAGCTCGCTTTCGCTGGCGAGGACACCATAGGGACCACGGGCGCCGATGATGATGCCGTCGGGCAGGCGGCGGCCCAGGCGGTACATCACGGTTTCAGCCGTGGTGAGCAGCATCTTGGTTTGCTTGTGGAGGGAGCGCGCGCCGGCCTGGAGGATGAAGCTCTCAAGGTCGCCGCCCCAGAGCGATGAGTGGAGCACCTGTGGCGGGGTGACCGACAAGCGCGAGATCTCGGCGCCGTACTGGCCCTGGAAGAGTTTCGGCCAGAGCGGTTCGAGGAGTTCGGCGTCTTTCTTCATGACACCAAAGGCGGTGGAGAAGTCGCGCCAGGAGTCCTGCCCCCAGGCGTAGTTCTGGTTGATGCCCTGAATCTTGGTCGTTTCGCCGAACTTCTCGGTGACATAGCGGGCGGCGCCAACGCTTTCGGCTGTCGCGTGGGCGGCGGTGCGGAAGACGTAGGTGTAGTCGTAGTCTTCGAAGATGCGCGGGGTGCCGCAGTCGAAGAGGACCGTGAAGGTCTTGAGTTCTTCGGCAACCGGGGCGACGGCGAGGCAGGAGCCTGACGAGATATAGCCGACAACGGCTTCCACGCCCTGGCGCTGGATCATGTTGCGGTATTCGGTGACCTGCTTGGTCGTGCCGCCCGCTTCATCGACGTAGACGGGTTCGATCTCGAGGCCGGCGACGCCCTTGCTGGCATAGGGGGCAGGTATTTCGCCACTGTTGATCGCGGCAATGATCAATTCCGCGGCGTTTCGGGACGGTATGCCGAAGGGCCCGGCTGCGGCGCCGGTGTAGAAGGCGACGATGCCGACTTTCAGTTTCTCCTGAGCGACGGCGACCTGTGCTGTGGCCGAGGCGAGGGTCAGAGCGGCCGTTGCGCCGACAATGGCGCGCCAATTGGTTCGTGAAATCATGTGTTTCCTCCTGAACGCGTTCCGCCTCTTCGTGCGGTGGTTCCAGTAAATTTAGATCGGGAAACAGGCAGAAAGTCCAGACCGGTGAGGTTCGGTGAGACGGGGGCTGGTCATTTTTCAAGCGGGAAGACAGAGGCTATCAGGAGACTGATTGGAATGTGCATCGATTGTGCGGTCTGCCTGATTTCTCCCCTTGTGCATCGTGCCGCTTGAAAGAATGCTAGCGTCGAACGGCTGGGGCTCGCGACCCCAAGGTTGAGCCAGGTCCATGGAGGTCAGTTATGCAGCAACGTGAATTCACCAGGCGTCTCTTTCTCAAGCAAACCGGAGCGGTTGCTGCGGCGGCGGGCCTGTCGCCGCTTCTGGGGCATCATGCATTGGCCGCGGAGCCTTTGAAGATCTGGACGATCGGTGTCGCGAAGGTCGGGGAGGCCGCGGGGACGGGCGGCAAAGACTGGAGCGCCATGGAGGCGCAGGCCGGCATCAAGATCGCGTATTCGGCAAAGAGCGGCAGTGCGGATCAGGCAATCCAGAAGCTGATCGTGGGCGATGGCAACAAGCTCTATGACGCGGTGACCGATAATGGCGGGGGCATGGAAGACGCGCTGGCCTCGCAGAAGGCGATTGTGCCCATCGATACCGCGAAGATCGCGAACTGGGACAAGCTGCTTGATATCTACAAGGCGGGGGGACCTGGTGAAGGGACGATCCGCTACAAGGGCGATACCTATGCGGTGCCCTATATCTCGAATGCGGATTCGCTTGCCTACAATTTCGACAAGGTCGGCGCGGAGCTCGGGAGCTGGGAAGCGCTGTTCGACAGCCAGTTCCGGGGCCGGGCTGCGATGCAGAATGATTTCGGGCCGACGCTGACCAATACGGCAATCTACCTCAAGGAGAGCGGCAAGCAGGATATCGATAAGCCGTCGGATATGAGCGAGAAGGAGGTTGCCGGCGTTGCGCAGTTCCTGATCGACCTCAAGAAGCAAGGGCATTTCCGGACGTTCTGGGACGGGTTCCAGAACGGGGTCGACATTCTTGCCAGTGAGGAAGTGCTGGTTTCGTCGTGCTGGGAGCCGGTGCAACTCGTTGCCGCGCGCAAGGCTGCGAAAGACATCCGGTATGGCACCATGAAGGAAGGGCACCAGACCTGGAACAACATCTGGATGTTGACCAAAGGCGGCATGAGCCGTGGGCAGGATGAGGCGTTCTACAAGCTCATGAATGTCTATCTGTCGCCGTGGTTCGGGGCGCGCACGCTGTTGACCTTCGGGTTTGCACCGCAAATGAAGGGGATCGAGGAAGACATCGCCGGGTCCGATGCCTTCACGGCGGAGCAGAAGAAGACGATCAGCGACCGGCTGGCGCGCAAGTCTGCGCGATATGCTGTCAAAGGCAATGCCTGGCAGAATGTGTTCCCGACCAACATCCGGGCCTATCAGGACTGGTGGGCGAAGGTGCAGGCTGCGTAACAGGGGACGGCTCAGTGCTGGCGCCGGCGGGTTCGTCTTGCGCCGGCGCTGGCGAAGCGGTCACGGGCGATGGTCGAGGGGGCGTGATTTGGGTGAGGCGAAATTATCGTGAGTGATCGGGAGCCAACGGTGCAGGCGCGACTGGCTCGTGCGGCGCTCTATACGGCGCCGGTGTTTCTGGTTCTGTTTTTCCTTATCCCGTCGCTGCTCACGATCGTGTGGAGTTTCTTCCGGCGGACGATGTTCTGGATGGAGCCGGACTTCACGCTGTTTGCGTACGTGAATTTCTTCACGTCGGCGCGATTCGAGAATTTCCTGTGGTCGATTGCGCACTCGTCGATTTCGGTTGCGATCTGCTTCGTGCTGGGTTTTCCGATCGCGGTTTTTGTCCGGCGTCATGTGCCTCAGGTGGCGCAGCATCGCGTCATCCTGCTGTTCATCCTGCCGTTCATGGTCTCGGAAGTGATCCGGACCTTCATGCTGCGGCCGGTGCTTGGCCGAAATGGCTTGATCAATACGGTGCTGCAGGATGCCGGGCTGATCTCGGAGCCGATTACGTCGCTCCTGTTTTCGCCGACGGGCGTGATCATCGGGGAGGTTCTATCGTTCCTGCCCTTTATCGTCTTTGCGGGATTTCTCGCGATGGAGGCGGTGCCGAAGTACATTTTCGAGGTGTGTCAGGATCTCGGCGCGAGCCGTTGGCGGACCTTCGTTGATGTGATCCTGCCGCTTGCCGCGCCGGGGATTTTCGCTGGCAGCGTCTTTATTCTCGTCAATGGTCTCGGGGTGGCGCTTATCCCGAGCATTCTCGGCGGGCCGGGGGCGGTCAATGCCGGCCTGATCGCGACGCAGGCGATCATCGCGCTCGACTTTCCGCTGGCGATGGCCGTCAGTGCGATAATGATCTTCACGCTGCTTGGGTTGTTATGGATCGGCCATCGCCTGTTCGACCTGACCAGAACGCTCGAGCCTTTGTCATAAAGCGCCAACGTTATCGGGCGCCAACAGCCGGGATAATCGCCGTTACATCATGCAAGACGACTACACATCTCCCTGGGTTGTCCGGTTCGGCTGGATCTATCTGCTGACCATCGTGGCAGCGCTGATGGTGCCGGTGTTCTACAACTTCTACATCTCGTTCAACGAGTACGGCTTTGGCGCGGCCAACTACAAGGCGACGCTCGACTGGTACATCACGGTCTTCGAGGACCGGCTGCTGGTCAACGCGTTCGTGTGGACGCTGGGACTTGCGGTGATGACGGTTGTCATCGTCATTCCGATGGGGCTGTCGGCGGCGAAGCTGTTCAAGCAGTTGACCAACAAGGTGTGGCTGGTTGCGTTGATGCTGCTGCCGCTGTTCGTGCCGGCGGACATCTTTGCCTCCGCGATGTTGGTCTTCTTCAAGAACCTCAACGGGCTGTTCACGTGGCTCTCGGAGATGACCGGGCTCGGGTTTCTTTCGACGTGGTTCGAGCTTGGGGTGACAACGGCGGTCATCGGGCTGGTTGTCTACACGCTGCCTTATGTGTTCATCGTCATCCTGATTACGATGGGGCGGTATCATCCGGAACAGACGGAGGCTGCGCGCAGTTGCGGGGCGACGGCATGGCAGGCGTTCTGGCAGGTGGAATTTCCGCAGATCCGGGCCGGCATCTTTTCGGCATGTGCCTTCGTCGTGATCCTCACGTTCAATGAATATACCCGCACGAGCATGCTGAAGGGCGGGTTCGATACGTTCACGACGGTGCTGGTCTCGCAGATGCTGAACACGGGCATGTCGGAGCAGTCCTATGCGATGGGCGGCATTGTCAGTGCCGTTGCGATCGTGATCATTGGGAGCATCATCATCATTACGCTGGTGCAGCAGGAACAAATGGCGCGTCGAGAGCGCGCCGTTGCCGAACCGGGGAGCGGACAATGATGGGCGGGGCGGTGGATGGTCGTGCGCCGGCGGTGGAAACCGTTGGGATCGGCAAGAATTATGGGGCCGTCCGGGCGCTCAAGTCGGTCGACCTGAAGATTGCGTCGGGTGAGTATTTCGTTCTGCTGGGGCCGAGCGGCGGGGGCAAGACCACGCTGTTGCGGTTGATTGGAGGCTTCATCCGACCGACGGCCGGCAAGGTCTTGCTCAACGGGCAGGACGTGTCGCATCTGCCGCCCGACAAACGGTCGACGTCGATGGTGTTTCAGTCCTACGCGCTTTTTCCGCACATGAGCGTCGAGCAGAACGTCGGGTATGGACTGAAGCTGCGCAAACGGCCGCGGGATGAGATTGCAGCCGAGGTCGAGGCGATGCTGGAGCTGGTCGGGCTGTCGGGATACGGGGCGCGGCGCACGTTTGAACTTTCGGGCGGCCAGCAGCAGCGCGTGCAGTTGGCCCGGGCGCTGATTCTCAAATCCGATATTCTGCTGCTCGATGAGCCGCTTGCAGCGCTCGATGCGCAGTTGCGCAAGGACATGTGCGTTGAGCTGAAGCATCTCCAGGAAAAGGTCGGGATTACGTTTGTCCACGTCACCCACAACCAGGACGAAGCGATGGCGGTGGCGGATCGTATCGCGGTCGTTGCCAGTGGCGAACTGGTGGAGACGACCGGTGTGCGGGAGATATACGAACGGCCGGCGCGCCGCTTCACCGCCGGATTTGTTGGCGAGCGGGTCATTTTCGATGGTGTCCTTCGGTCGATCTCGGACGGTGTTGCAAACGTCAGTGTCGATGGCGGGATGATTGCGGCTGCGGCCAGCGATACCGTGGCGCCGGCAGTCGGCAATCCGGTGAGTGTGTCGGTGCGATCGGAGTGTCTCAAGTTGTTCGCAGAGGCGCCGCAGGCGGCTGAGGCGGGATGGCAGCATCTCGACGCTTCTTATGTCGAGAGCACCTATCTCGGATTGACGACACGCCACACGGTCCGGCTTGCATCGGGCCGGGAGATCGGCGTGCGCACGGTCGGCGGGGAGGACGCCGTTGGTCCTTTCGCGCGGGATGCGCGCGTTCATGTTGCATGGCGGGTCGATGATGCGGTTTTGCATACGGCCTGAGCCTGCATGCGGCGAGCGCGTGCCTTGGCGCTGTACGGGCGGGCGCCCCTGCCCCTGTTCGGCGCTGTAATTCTGGCGGTCTGTCTGGGGATGACGGGCGGGTTGCCCGGCGTTGGCTGCTTTCAAACGATTGCATGGAAAATAACTGACCGGCAGGTTGCTGGATCAGCTTCGCGCGCTTGCGGGTAGCTGGTAAAAACTCCGAAACGCCAGACTTGAAGCGCTCGCCGGCCGCAGTTCTGGGTTCGCGAGCAACAGGGAATATTGCAGTGAACACACCGCCGCCTGGTCCGTTGCAGGGCATTCGCGTTCTTGATCTGACGACCGTCATGCTCGGGCCGTTTGCAACGCAGATATTCGGGGAGATGGGGGCCGACGTCATCAAGATCGAGGCGCCTGGCGGCGATATCGGCCGCTGGACGGGGGTGGGGAAATCACCCGGCATGTCGGCTGCGCATATGATGAAGGGGCGCAACAAACGCAGTGTCATCCTTGATCTCAAAAAGCCCGAGGCGCGTGAACCCTTGCAGCGTCTGGTCGAGAGTGCGGATGTGTTCGTTCACAATATCCGGCCGGAGGCTGCGCGGCGGATCGGCATCGATTACGACACGATTGCCGCCTTCAAGGGCGATATCATCTATGCGGCCGCGACCGGATACGGCGAGGCGGGGCCTTATGTCGACAAGCCGGCGTATGATGACCTGATCCAGGGGGCGTCCGGACTGGCCGCGCTGACGGGGGCGGTGACGGGTACGCCGCGCTATGGGCCGAGTGTGCTGGCTGACAAGACGGTCGGTCTCTATCTCACCTATGCGATCACGATGGCGCTTTTCCATCGAGAGCGAACGGGGGAGGGGCAGCGCGTTCATGTGCCGATGTATGAAGCCTTTACGTCGTTCGTGATGAACGAGCATATGCAGGGCCATACGTTTGAACCGCCGATCGGTCCGCCCGGCTACCAGCGCCTGCTGACACCGCATCGCCGTCCCTATCCGACCGCCGATGGTCATATCTGCGCCCTGCCCTACAACGACAAGCACTGGCAGAGGTTCTTCGAGCTGACAGGGAAGCCGGAACTTAGCCGCGATCCAAGGTTTGCAGACCAACCATCCCGCTCGAAGAATATCGATGCACTCTATGAGATCGTCGGCGAGCTCATGCTTGGACGGACGTCGGCGCAATGGCTGGAGGTGCTCACGGCTGCCGATATTCCCGTCATGCCGATGAACACGCCTGAAGATCTGTTCGCGTGTCCGCATCTGGAAAGCGTCGAGATGTTCCCGGAAGTGGAGCATCCGACCGAAGGCCGGATACGACACATCAAGGTGCCAGTGCACTTCTCGAAAACTCCGGGCGGGTACTATCGCCATTCCGAGCACCCCGGACAAAGCACGGAAGATGTCTTGTCGGAAGTGGGTTATGGGCCTGATGATATTTCCCGGCTGTTGGCGGCGGGTGCCGTCAGTAAACCGGACAAATAGGAGGACGCGGGGTTTTGCCACGTGTGGCCCAATCGTGTTGAGGCCGTGGGAGAGGCGAAACCATGTCGATGTGCGGTACGTATAGGAGGGTAACTATGCGGCACCGGAGACAGACAGCGTGCGGAAAATCATTATGTGGCTTGGGATTGCAGGGGCTGTTGCCGCGGTGCTCGTGGTGGGGCTCGTTGGCGTGTGGGTTTACTACGTGAATAATGTCGAGCAGCCGGCCTATACGGTCGTTCGTTCCAAGGGCGCTGTCGAGGTGCGGGACTATCCGCGCCTGCTGGTCGCGGAGGTCGTGCGGTCTGGGGAAAGGTGGGAGGCCGTTCGCTCGGGCTTTCGCCCGCTTGCCAACTACATTTTCGCGAAGGAGCGCGGTGGTGATGCGATCTCGATGACGGCGCCCGTGACGCAATCGAGCAATGAGAAAATTGCGATGACGGCGCCGGTGACGCAAACGCCCGGTGGGGACGGTACGGCGCCGGAGAAAGGTGCGCGGGAATGGACGGTGCGGTTCATCATGCCCTCAAAGTACACGCGCGAGACGTTGCCTGCGCCCGGCGGCGGCGATGTGACGATCCGGGACGTGCCGGCGCGCCGGATGGCTGCGATCCGGTTCAGCGGTGTTGCAACGGATGAGCTGCTGGCTGAGCAGGAAGCGCAGTTGCGCGATTGGATCAAGGGCGAGGGGCTCACCGTGCGCGGTGTTGCGACGTTTGCCTATTACAACGATCCCTGGACGCCGAGCTTTCTCAGACGCAACGAAGTGATGGTCGAGTTGGCCGAGGGCCCCGGGGGCGGTTAGACCCGCGGGGTGGTCTGTGGCCTGTGATCGACCGGACGGTCAGGCGGATGACCGGGGTTGCCATGTGACGTCGTCGTCAAGGGGAAAGACGGGACGGGGGAGATGGTGCCATTGGCGGCGTTCGAGGACGGGGGATGTCAGGCCTTCTGAGTCGATCTCGTGGACCTGTTCGGGTGCGAACCAGGGGCGGAAGCCGGCGCGGAAGTGGCCGCGCGATTTGACGACGACGGTGTGCGCGTCAGCTATGTCGAGGCCGAAGATTTCGAAGAACATCGGGTCGGCTGTCTGAGTACGGTCGGAGATGATGATGATGGTCATGCCGCCGACCTTGAGGGCGGCTGCCTTGCCGAGTTTCATGGTGCGTCCGGCAAACAGGCCGAGGCGGCCAACGACGTCGCCGTCATTGAGGCCGACGACTTCTGCCTCGACGGTGACGGGGCGATCATACTGGGTGCCGGGAAGGGTGTTGAACTCGGCCGTGATGGTTTGGCCGATGCCGGCGCGGTGGGCGGCTTCGGCGAGGGGGGGATCGTAGAAGCTGCCGTAATAGACGCGCTCGGGGCCGGGGCTCGCTGCGAGCAGGGCTTCGAGGAATTCGGTTGTGCGGGCGGTGCCGCCGCCGCCGGGATTGTCGCCTGAATCGGCAAAGATGACCGGCTTGCGATCGGGCTTCTGGGCAAGCGCCACGGCTTCGGAAATCGGCATCAGCTTGCGGCGGAAGGCTTCGCGGTTGGACCAGCCGACGGCTGCCACTTCGTCGGCGAGTGCGCGGGCAAGTGCCCTGTCGTTGCGGGCGGTAACGCAGACGGCGACGCCGTTGTCGGGGGTGTCGGCGAAGACGAAGCCGCCGAAGACGGAAACATTCAGAATGGCGCCGGCATGCTCGGCCTGACGGCGCTGGCCGGTGTCGATCATCGTGCCATAGGGCGCCTGGGCGGTGAGAAGGGCGACGGAGGCGGGGGTCAAAGGCAGGCGGGTGATCTCGAGTTTCGGTTGGATGCGGCCGGCGAGCACCATGCGCATGGCGGCGGCGGCTTCTTCGCCGCGCTCGATCATGTCGACGTGGGGGTTGGTGCGGTAGCCGACGATCATGTCGACTGAGGCTGCCATCTGGTCGGAGATGTTGGCGTGAAGGTCGAGGGTGGTGATGATCGGAACATCGGGGCCGACGGCCTTGCGGATGGCGGCAAAGTAATCCCCATCCGGGTCGTGGCTGTCGGTTGCGACCATGGCGCCGTGGTTGGCAATGAAAACGGCATCGAGGGGGGCGCCGGCATTGGTGATCGCGGCGACGGTCTTGGCCGTGAACTCGCGCATCAGGTCGCCGTCGACAGGGCCGTGGGGGTGACAGCCGGTCAACAGCAGGGGGACGGGCGTCCAGTCGCCGGTGACGTCCATCATCTGGACGAATGCGGACATTTCCGGGGCGATGACGGAATGGGGCTGGCGGGCGGCTTCGAGGATGGGATCGCCTTCGAGGATGTAGAGGCTTTCGAAATCCTCGCGGGTTGCGACAGGGCTCGACCGATTGCTCTCGAGGATGACGCCGCAAAGGCCGATCCGCGGTGCGCTCATGAGGTATTCCTTCTTGCGTGGCTGGTTTGTGGGGCTGACTTGTCAGGCTGGCGTTGGCGGATTTTGAGGGCAGGTGAGGGCAATTGGCAATCACGTCCAGGAAGAGGTGGATTATACGGACGCGGCAAAGGGTCCGCGCGCCTTAATGATGAGCAAAAAGCGTAGAGAAACAGGCTTGCGGCTAAGCGCTCGCGTGCTAGCGTCTGATTTCAGGTCCTGTGACCTGCGAATCCTATGGTCAGCCGCTGTTAGCAGCGGGGATCGACACGATGAACGCTGTGAGATGGCGAAGCCATGCCTCCATGGCCCGCAAGGCGCAGAGTACGAGGAGCAGAACCGTTGTTTTTTCGAAAGCGAACACTAGCCGCCGCCCTTATCGCTTCGGCGATGATGGCAGCTTCCCCCGTCCAGGCAGACGATCTGACAATCGCGCTTTCTTCCGAGCCGACGTCGATCGATCCCCATTTCCACAACCTGACGCCGAACAATGCAATGGCGATGCATATGTTCCAGCCGTTGGTGATCTTCGATGCCAAGCAGCAGGTCACGCCCGGCCTTGCGGTCTCCTGGAAAACGATCGACGATCTCACCTGGGAATTCAAACTGCGTCCCGGCGTCAAGTGGCATGATGGGTCGCCGTTCACGGCTGACGATGTCGTCTTTACGTTCGAGCGGGCCGTGAACGTGCCGAACAGCCCGTCGAGCTTCGGCACCTACATCAAGGGCAAGACGGTGGTGAAGGTCGACGATCTGACCATTCACATCAAGACGGAGAAGCCGTACCCGTTGATGGTGACGGACCTGACGACGGTCCCGATGGTGTCGAAGAAGAACGGTGAAGGCGCCACCACCGCGGACTACAATTCGGGCAAGGCCGCGATCGGAACGGGACCCTACAAGTTTGCCGAGTATGTGCCGGGTGACCGGATCGTGCTGGCGGCGAATGGTGATTATTGGGGCGACAAGCCGAAGTGGGACAAGGTCACGCTGAAGCCGATCAAGTCGGGCCCGTCACGTGTTGCAGCACTTCTCGCCGGTGACGTCGATGTCATCGAAGAGGTGCCGACAACGGACATTAGCCGGCTGAAGAAAGAGCCGAAACTGGCGCTGTCGAGCGGCATTTCGAACCGGGTCATCTATTTGCACCTCGATCATGACCGTGACGACTCGCCTCACATCAAGGCGATTGATGGTAGCCCGATCAAGAATCCGCTTAAGAACCAAAAGGTTCGCATGGCGATTTCGAAGGCCATCAGCCGGCCGTTGATCGTGGAGCGTGTGATGGAAGGCGTCGCCATTCCCGCCGGGCAGTTGCTGCCGGAAGGGTTCTTCGGTGTGTCGTCCAACCTGAAACCGGTCGAATACGATCTCGATGGGGCCAAGAAGCTGCTCAAGGAGGCCGGCTATGAGAACGGCTTCCAGATGACGCTGCACGGGCCGAACGACCGCTATATCAACGATGCCAAGATTGCCGAGGCTGTCGGGCAGATGTTGACGCGGCTCGGCCTGAAGATGACGGTCGAGACGATGACGCGCTCGGTGTTCTTCAAGCGGGCGTCGCGGGGCGGCAAGGACAACTCGCCTGAGTTCAGCTTCATCCTGGTTGGCTGGGGCGCGGGCTCGGGTGAGGCCTCTTCGCCGCTGAAATCGCTGCTGCACACCTACGACAAGGCACGTGGTTTCGGTGCGTCCAACCGTGGCCGGTACTCCAACCCGGAAATGGACAAGCTGCTCGAAGAAGCGCTTGCGACGGTTGACGACGCGAAGCGGCAGGATCTGCTTGCGAAGGCGACGGAGGTTGCCATCAACGACGGCGGCATCATCCCGCTGCACTACCAGGTCAACACCTGGGGGACGCGCAAGGGCCTGAAGTATGTCGCGCGGACCGACGAGCGGACCGTCGCGATGATGGTCGAGAAAGAGTAAGAAGTGTGGCTGCAGGCCGGCTTATCCGGCCTGCAGCCTTCCGTGACCCGCTGTCGCCGCGACGTGGTGCGGGGGGTTCAGAGCTGGCGCGGGAACGCGGCGCGAAAGACCCGGTGGTGTCCGAACAAGGCCTTGTCGGACGGGGCGACCGGATTCAGAAAGACTTCGAGGTGATGCGGTGACAGCCTTTGTGATCCGGCGACTGATGCAAAGCGTCGTCGTCGTGTTCGTGATGTCGGTTGTCGTCTTTTTCGGCGTCAACGTCGTTGGCGATCCCGTGGATATGCTGATTTCGCCGGATGCGAGCCAGGAGGAAATTCAGGCTGTCATCAAATCGTTCGGTCTCGACCGTCCGGTCTGGGAGCAGTACTGGAACTTTCTCGGGGGCGCGCTGACGGGTGATCTCGGGCGGTCCTACGTTTTCGGAACGTCGGCGATGCCGCTCATTCTGCAGCGGATGCCGGCGACGATGGAGCTGGCGTTCTCGTCGTTGCTGCTTTCCGTTGTGTTCGGCATTCCGCTGGGGCTCTGGGCGGGGCTCAAGCCGGACGCGCTTTCCTCACGGGCGATCATGTCGACCTCGATCCTCGGGTTTTCGCTGCCGACATTCTGGGTCGGGTTGATGATGATCATGATTTTCGCGGTGATGCTCGGCTGGCTGCCCTCGACCGGGCGGGGGCCGACCGCGACGTTTCTTGGGATTGAATCGAGCCTCTTCACGCTGGAGGGCTGGCGCTATGTTTTCCTGCCGGCGCTCAATCTTGCGCTGTTGAATATATCGCTGGTGATCCGGCTGACCCGGGCGGGGACGCGTGAGGCGCTGCACATGGACTACATCAAGTTCGCGCGCGCCAAAGGGCTTTCCGAGCGGCGTATCATCGGGCTGCACCTGCTCAAGAACATCATGATACCGGTCGTGACGGTGCTGGGCCTGGAGTTTGGCAGCCTGATCGCATTCTCGGTGGTGACCGAGACGATTTTCGCGTGGCCGGGGATGGGCAAGTTGCTCATCGACTCGATCCAGCAACTCGACCGGCCGGTGATTGTGGCCTACCTGATCATCATCGTTCTGTTCTTCGTGATCATCAATCTGGTTGTCGACATCATCTATTCGATCCTCGACCCCCGTGTCCGCCTTGGAGGATCGCAGCCGTGACGGTGACCGTGAATGAGGCCAAAGACACTGATACGGCCGGGGCCGATGATGCGGCGAGTGATGTTCGCGGCAAGGTCGAAACACCCTTCCAGCGGTTCGTCTCGGAATACCTCGAAAGTCCGGTTGCAGCGTTTGCACTGGTGATGCTGGGGGTGATCCTGCTGCTGGCGTTGCTGGCGCCCTGGATCACGCCGCAGGACCCTTACGATCTTGGCCAGGTTTCCGTTCTCGATGCGCGGCAGCCGCCCGGAGCGCAGAGTTTCGAAGGGTTCACGTTCTGGCTCGGCACGGACGGGGCGGGGCGCGATATGTACAGCGCCATTCTCTATGGCCTTCGCATATCGCTGGCGGTCGGTGTGTTTTCCGGTTTCATCGCGATGGCGATCGGGGCCGCGGTCGGTCTGCTGGCGGCGTACGTTGGTGGGCGGGTCGAGTCGATCATCATGCGTGTCGTGGACCTGCAACTTTCGTTTCCAGCGATCCTGATCGCGTTGATGCTGGTTGCGGTTCTCGGCAAGGGGGTCGACAAGATCATCATTGCATTGGTGACGGTGCAGTGGGCCTATTATGCGCGCACGATCCGGGCTTCGGCGCTCGTCGAGCGGCAGAAAGAGTACGTCGAGGCGGCGCGGTGCCTGGGGCTCAGTCACGCGCGCATCATGTTCAGCCACATCCTGCCCAACTGCCTGCCGCCGCTGATCGTGGTGGGAACGGTGCAGACGGCGCATGCGATTTCGCTCGAGGCGACGTTGTCGTTCCTCGGCGTCGGCCTGCCGCAGACGGAACCGTCGCTTGGATTGCTGATCGCGAACGGGTTTGAATATCTGTTGTCGGGCAAATACTGGATTTCGACGTTTCCCGGGGTAGCGCTGTTGTTGACGATCATGTCGATCAACCTTGTCGGGGATCAGTTGCGCGACGTGCTCAATCCGAGGCTCAGCAAATGACCGACGTTGCCGGAATTCGTTCAGATGCGGCGGGGCGGGCTGCCGACAACAACGGCTTTGCGCTCGAGGTCGACAATCTCAGCACGCATTTCTTCACGCGGGCGGGCGTGGTGAAAGCGGTCAACGGCGTGAGCTTCCAGGTCAAGTCCGGCGAAATACTGGGGCTTGTCGGCGAATCGGGAAGCGGCAAATCCGTGACCGGCTTTTCGATCATGGGGCTTATCGATCCGCCGGGCCGGATTGTCGGCGGGCGCATCCTGCATGGCGGCACGGATCTCGTTGGGCTGGACAATGAGGGGCTTCGACAAATCCGCGGCAACCGGATCGCGATGATTTTCCAGGACCCGATGATGACGCTCAATCCGGTGCTGCGGGTCGACACCCAGATGGTGGAAGCGGTGCTGGCGCACCAGGAGGTGGATCGGGCACAGGCGATCGAGATGTCGCGTGCGGCGCTCGAGCAGGTCGGTATTCCGGCGCCCGAGCGACGCCTCAAAGCCTACCCGCACGAGCTTTCCGGCGGCATGCGTCAGCGGGTTGCAATTGCGATTGCGTTCTTGAACAAGCCCGACCTGATCATTGCGGACGAGCCGACAACCGCGCTCGATGTCACGATCCAGGCGCAGATCCTTTACGAGGCACAGAAGCTGTGCCGGGAGACGGGGACTGCGATGATCTGGATCACGCACGATCTTGCGGTGGTTGCGGCCCTCGCGGATCGGATTGCGGTGATGTATGCGGGTCGCATCGTCGAGACAGGGACGACGGATGAGGTCATCGACCGGCCGTTGCATCCCTATACCGAGGGGCTGCTTGGCTCGGTGCCGAGCCACAATGCGCGCGGGCAGCGGCTGACACAGATACCGGGGATGACGCCGTCGCTGCTCAACCTGCCGCAGGGGTGCGCGTTTCGTACGCGGTGCAAATATGCCAACGACGCGTGTCTCACGGAGCCCGGTTTGACGACGCCGCTGCCGGAGCGGCATGTGCGCTGTTTTCATCCTCTCAAGCAGAACGCGGAGGCGGAGGCATGAGTGGTGTGGCGCCGGCCCAAGAGGGGGCTGTGACTGGGCAAACGACGGGTGCGGCCGCGTCGGGTGATGACGCTATTCTCGAAGTGCGGGACCTGACCAAGAACTTCGTCAAGCGGCTCGATCTTGCCGGGCGGATTGCGGTGAAGCTCGGGGCGGAGGGGCGTGATGAAATCGTCCACGCCGTCGATGGGGCCAATCTCCGGATCACGAACGGGGAAGTGGTCGGTCTCGTCGGCGAATCGGGGTGTGGGAAATCGACACTCGGGCGCATGGTTGCGGGCTTGCTGGAGCCGACGCGCGGCGAGATCCTGTTTCGCGGCAAGGACCGGACGACGCTTAAAGGCGAGGCGGCCAGTCATGAGCGGCTTGCGATCCAGATGATTTTCCAGGACCCGTTCGCCTCGCTCAATCCGCGCATGCGGGTCGAGGATATCATCGGCGAGGCGCCGCGGGTGCATGGCATCGTGTCGAAGGCCGAGACGGCGGATTATGTCTCTGAGATGCTGAATTGTGTCGGGCTCGATCCGGACTTTCGCCGGCGCTATCCCCACCAGTTCTCCGGCGGGCAGCGCAGCCGGATCGGCATTGCGCGGGCGCTTGCGGTCAAGCCGGAATTTCTGGTGTGCGATGAGGCGGTCGCGGCACTGGATGTCTCGATCCAGGCGCAGGTGATCAATCTGTTCATGGATCTCAGAGAGCAGTTCGACCTGACGTACCTGTTCATTTCGCATGACCTCTCGGTTGTCCAGCACATCTCGGACCGGATCGTGATCATGTATCTCGGGCGAGTGGTGGAGAGTGGGGCGACGGAGGCGTTCTTTGCCGCGCCCAATCATCCCTATGCGCAGGCGTTGCTTGCCGAGATTCCGCGGCTGGACCAGCGCAAGCGGACGTTCCACCCGATCAAGGGCGAGATCCCATCGCCGATTGATCCACCGCCGGGATGTCACTTCCATCCGCGTTGCCCGCATGCTTTCGAGCGCTGTCGGGTTGAGGTTCCGAAACTCAAGGAGATCGCGCCGGGGCGGCATTCGGCGTGCCATCTCAACGATCAGTAACGCCGAACGGGAGATCAACCGGGGCATGTCAGAAGTCGAGTGGGCAAGGCTCAAGGCGCACGAATTGAGAGCGCTTGCGGAGCAGAATGCGGCTGTCATCATCCCAACTGCCGCGATCGAGCAGCATGGCCCGCACCTGCCGGTCATGACCGACATGGCGATCGGACATGAGGTTGCGGTGAGGGCTGCGCGGAAGGCTTTCGACCGTCGGCCGACGCTGGTGACGCCGGTGATGTGGTCGGGGCTTTCGGAGCATCACATGGCGTTCGGGGGCACGCTGACGCTGGACCACGAGACGTATTTCGCGGTCCTTCAGTGTCTGGTGAAAAGTCTCGTGCGGCACGGGTTTCGCGACATTGTTTTCTCGAACAGTCACGGCGGCAACATCGTTGCCAATCAGGCGACGGCGGACCGGCTGGGGCGGGATGCGGGCGCGGTGATCGTGGCGACGAATTACGTCAGTGAAGCGGGGGAGGCGTTTGCCGGGATCCTCGAGGATCAGCCGCACATCATGCATGCGTGCGAGGGGGAGACCTCGATGATGATGGCGCTGGCGCCCGACCTGGTCGATAGCAGCGACCTTGCCGGACTGGCCACGCCGCGCGGCAAGGGGCCGCTGTCGGCGGGGAAGGCGTCGTTCCGGTGGCGGCCTTACACGTCTGCGAGCGGCAATGGGCTGACCGGCAATCCGGCGCGGGCGAGCGCTGAGAAGGGGGAGCGGTTGCTGGAGGCGGCAGCGGCTGCGATCGCGGCCTTGATCGTGGATCCTGAGACGTGGGCCGAGCCCGGGGACAGGCGGCCGGATGCCATCAAGGGGGTTGGCTTCCGGGACAAGGAAGTCTGATAAAGACTGACCGAATGAGACGAACGATCGCAACGCGATCGCACAAGGAGACGCAATCACATGTCGATGTCGCTGCCGAGCAATGAAGAGCTGCTTGCCGGAATCCGGCGCTGGGTCGAGATCGAAAGCCAGACGGCGAATGTCGCGGGCGTCAACCGGATGATGGACGACGTCGAAGGGATCTTTCGAGAGGCCGGGGCAACGGTTGAGCGGATTCCCGGCAAGGATGGGCGGGGAGACTGCGTTTCCGTTGAGACGTCTCCGGGCGCCGGGAGCAACACGGGCATTCTTGTGTTGAGCCACCTCGATACGGTCCATCCGGAGGGGACGCTGGAGAAGAACCCGTTCCGGATCGAGGGCGATCGCGTTTACGGGCCCGGCACGTTCGACATGAAGGGGGGAGCCTACATCGCACTTTCGGCGTATCTCAGCATGCTGCGGGATGGCGTCAAACCGAACCTGCCGATCCGTTTTCTCTATGTTCCCGACGAAGAGGTTGGCAGCCAGACCAGCCGGCCGATCATCGAGGCGGCGGCGGAACAGGCGAAATTCGTTCTTGTTACGGAGCCGGCGCGTCACGGCGGCAAGGTCGTCACCGCGCGCAAAGGGACAGCGCGGTACCAGCTTCATGCGCATGGCAAGGCAGCACACTCGGGCTCAAGCCACCCCGAGGGTCGTAGCGCGATCAAGGAGATCGCGCATCACGTCATCGAGATCGAGAGTTGGACCGATTATGAGCGCGAGCTGACGCTCAACGTCGGACAGATCCATGGCGGGACGACGGACAACACGATCCCGGAATTTGCCACGGCGCGGATCGATGTCAGGGCAGCCTCGATCGGGGATCTGGAGGAGGTCGCAGCGCGGCTAGCAGCCCTGCAGCCGCATGACCCGGATGTGGAATTGAGCGTTGAAGGCCGGATCAATCGGCCGCCCTACAAGAAGAATGCAGGGATCCAGCATCTGTTTGACCATGCCAAGGAGCTTGCCGCGGAGATCGGGTTTGAATTGGGGGACACGGGGACCGGTGGCGGGAGCGACGGCAGTTTCGTGGCAGAGCGCGTGCCGACGCTGGATGGCCTTGGGGTTTGTGGTGCCAACGCGCATCAGCTCGATGAATACCTCGAGATTTCATCGCTGCAGCCGCGCATGAAGCTTATGCGGCGGCTCATGGAGACGCTGCGCTAGCTTCAGGGTTGGGATATGTCCGTGGGCTTCTGGTTTGCCCGCTGCGCGCGAATTGATGGGAAACGTGCGGCAGCGTTATATTTGTTAATAGAACCTATACGCGTTGGCTTATGTCGCCGGTGTTTTCATTTTTTCTATCTGTTGCGAGATGAAAAAATATAAGTAAATCAATTCTAACTTATGGGTTCGCTGAGTTTTCTGTCGTGGCTGCATCAAAGCAGGCTTTTTCTGATCCTTTTGCATGTGTTGATCACATGTTTAAGACTTTATACTAGCCTTGAGGCCTTGTGGGAGAGGGCCTTGGGTATGCGGGCAATGCCTAATCACGTGACGGACGACGTCTTTATGGCGTTGGTTCGATCACTCTTTACCGAATCACGGAGCCTGATCATCGGGTCGCTGGTCATCGTCGTTGCGATGACGGCCAGTTTTGTGCGGACAGACGACCCCTCGTTTATTGTGCTGAGCCTGTTGTTTGCGGCCGTCACAGCGGTTCGTCTCGTGACGATCATGCGGTTCGAACGCAAGTCCGACCAGATAACAACGCGCGCTGAAGCGGCGGTCTGGGAGCGGTCTTATGCGGTCGGTGCATTTGCCTCGGTCACCATTCTTGGATGCTGGTGCTTCTCGGCGATGGGGCAGGAGCAGGCAGTTGGTGTCCAGCTCCTGAGTTTCACCCTGACGATGGGCTATATCATCGGTATTTTCGGGAGAAACTTTGGCAGTTCGGCTCTGGTTACGTTACAGATTATCGCAGCCTGGCTGCCTATTACGGCTGCGTTGATTTATTATGGTGATGGGTTTCATTGGCTGTTTGCAGCGCTTCTGGTTCCGCTTTTTCTTGGGATCAAGTTTGTTTCAGATCGGATTCGCTCGACGCTGCTCGATGCCGAGTTGGCGCGGCGTGCTGCGGAAGAGACGCAACAGCAACTCGCACGTCTCAACGAGAAGCTGAAGGAGGCCGTTGAAGCGGCGGTTGCAGCCCAGCGGTCGGCGGAAGCCGAGGCGCGGGAGGCGAAAGAGGCGCGGAGCCGGGCCTTGTCGATGGCGAAGCGGGTTCGCCAATCGCGGCGCAACGAAGCGGCCGCGATCCAGGCGCGCGATCAGCACATGCGTTTTCTGGCGACGATGAGCCATGAGATCCGGACGCCGTTGAACGGGATTGTCGGGGCGCTCGAATTGATGACGTCGGCGAAGCGGGACCGGCTTCCGGGGCTCGTTGATATGGCGAAGCTATCGGCGGATGCACTTCTGGATATCGTCACCGAGGTGCTGGACCTGTCGCGGCTTGAATACGGCCACGAAGTCGCGCGCAGCCGGGAATACGATCTCAAGGCGGTGATCCGGTCGGTCAAGCTGGCGATGGAGCCGGTGGCCAAGGCCAAAGGACTGTCGTTGTCGGTGAGCGTGCCAGCGGATCTGACGGACAACGTGGTGGGCGATCCGGCGATGGTTCGCCAGATCTGCATGAACCTGCTTGGCAACGCGCTGAAG
The DNA here is from genome assembly GCA_963696075.1 of uncultured Alphaproteobacteria bacterium. GTDB lineage: Bacteria > Pseudomonadota > Alphaproteobacteria > Rhizobiales > Hyphomicrobiaceae > CAJQQK01. The sequence goes on from CAVOJD010000030.1 coordinate 58,208, forward strand.
TTTACCGAAACCGGCTTCGTCGAGATCTCGCTCGATTTGAAGCGCGCCAGCGCGGATCAGATCGAATTCGATCTGTGCGTTGCAGATTCAGGGTGTGGGATCGCGCTGGAACATCAGGCGCGGATCTACGAACCATTCTATGTGGCGGGCAACAAATATACGCGCGGTGTCGGCTCATCGGGGCTCGGGCTTTCGATCGTGAAGAAGACGGTTGAGGCGATGGGTGGGGCGATCGCGTGTGACAGCCGGCCTGGAGAGGGGACGAAGTTCACTGTTTCGCTGACCATGCCGGTGGGCAAGGGCGAGGCCGGGGAGAGCGACGCTGCATCGCGGGACGATGACGTGACGTATCTCGATGGAGTTTCGGTCCGCACGCTTCTGGTTGAAGACAACCTGATCAATGCGCAAATCGTGCAGGATTTCTTTGAAGATACCGAGATCGAAATCGATTGGGTTCGCGATGGCGCGGAGGCGCTCGCGGCTGTCACGGAGCATGACTACGATGTTGTGCTGATGGATATATCGATGCCCGGCATGGACGGTGTCGAGGCTTTCCAGCGGCTGCGGTGGATGCCCGGGCGGGAAGTGCTGCCGAAAGTTATCGCTTTGACGGCGCATGCGGTGTCGGGTGACCGGGAGCGCTATCTGGATATGGGTTTTGACGAATATGTCGCCAAGCCGGTGCGCAAGGCGGTGCTCGAGCGGGCGATCGCTCGGGTGGTGCTCGATGCGCCGGCACAGCCGGTGGAGGGGACTGTGATGAAGACTTCGGGTGAGATGGTTCAGCCGCTGTTGTCAGGTGAGCTGATTGATGAGGATTTGTTCGGTGAGTTCGTTTCGGACCGCGGGGCTGGGCGGGCGAACGACCTGCTGTTGGCGATATGCGACGAGTTGCAGCGCAAGCGGGCGGAGCTTGAAGGCCAGATCGGTGAACGCACGGATCTTGAGGGACTGGCGCGCAATTTCCACAACCTTGCCAGTATCGTCGCGACGGTCGGGGCGGTGGACCTGGCAGCTATGTCGCGGAGCTGCGAACGGATGTGTGTCGATGGGCGCGTGCCTGATGATGCCGTGATGGCGGAATTCGTTCCGGGGCATGATGCAGCTCGTCGATGAGTGTCAGGGACGCGCGCGGGGGCTTGCTCTCCAGACGGCCTGAGTGAGGTCTGGGTTTTCGCGACGGGGCAGCGGAGGAACCGGGATGTCAGGCGCCGCGTGCGGACGTGGGGTGATCGTATCGCGCAGCGGTCAGGTGTGGGCGAAAGCGGAGGCCAGCTTTGCCAGCGTCAGCGGTTTTTCGACAATTCCACCGACGTTCAAGCCGTTGGCTATGGCCAGGCGGGTCGCGCCTCGGCGAACGCTTGCGTGGGCGCCGCTGACGATGATGATGGGGACCTTGTTGTTGGTCTCGCTCAGATAGTTCATGAACTCGACGCCATCGGCTTCCGGCATGTTCAAATCGAGGAACACGATGTCGGGATGGGGGTTGTTTTTGAAATAGTTGGCGGCGGCCCGGCCGTTGGGGACGGCATCAATCAGACCGAAGCCCAGTGGTTCCAGCAGGGTTTCAGTGCTCATGACATGGATCGCATCATCGTCGATGATCAGCGCCGAGCGCATTAGAGTTATTTCCTCGAAAATTTTGATGATGTTCGCCCAGGAGGCGTTATTAAACCTCTAACGTTCTGGTTTTTGCAGCCACTTATCCGGGTTGGCCATGGCCGGGTTGGGTGGGGGCTGGCCGGTTCCTTCGACCTTCCATTTGATAATGTTGAACCGGGTGCACAGGCTTGGGCAAAACGAGGTAATTTGCGGCGTGGCGTGTTGATCTGACCACGGCGTTGTTGATCAGGGAGTGGGATCGTGTCGAAGGCGAATGAGCTGAGTGCCAGTGAGGCGGCGCGCCGGATGGCGGCGGGTACGCTAACGTCGGTGGAATTGGTCAGGGATTGCCTCGCGCGGATCGAGGCGCGGGACGGGGATGTCCGGGCCTGGGAATATATCGATCCCGCGTACGCCATGGAGCAGGCGGAACGGGCTGATGCCGAGCGGGCATCGGGCAAGAGTGTCGGGCCGCTGCATGGCATTCCGGTCGGCATCAAGGATGTCATCGACACGGCAGACATGCCGACCGAGAACGGTTCGCCGATGTTTCGAGGGCGGCGGACAAATCATGATGCGCTTTGTGTGGCCAGGCTCCGGGCGGCGGGCGCGGTGATCCTCGGCAAGACGGTGACGACGGAACTTGCCAACATCGCGCCGAGCAAGACGCGCAATCCTCACAATCTGGGCTTCAGTCCCGGGGGGTCTTCGGCGGGCTCCGGGGCGGCGGTCGGGGACAATCAGGTGCCCTTGGCGCTGGGCACGCAGACAGGCGGTTCCGTCATTCGCCCGGCTTCCTTCAATGGGATCTACGGCCTCAAGCCGACGCTTGGGCTCATTCCGCGCGCGGGCGTGCTGCTTCAGTCCCACACGCTGGACACGGTCGGGGTCTACGGCCGGTCTGTCGAAGATCTGGGTTTGATCGGCGACGTGCTGTCGGCGGTCGATCCGGACGACCGGTGGAGTTATCGGGGAAGCCGCGGACGGTTGAGCGATATGCTTGGAGAAGCGCCGCCTGCGACACCGACGTTTGCGTTTCTCGAGACACCGGCTTGGGACCATGCGGAGGATGATGCCAAGGCTGCGATCCTGGGGGTTGCCGAGCGTCTCGGGGCGCAGTGCCGGACGGAGACGCTGGCTGCGCCGTTCGATGAGATCCTCGATCTGCATGGCACGGTGATGGCCGCGGAGGATCTGACGTACTACGGGCCGTTTCTGGAAAAGACGCCTGAGTTGTTGAGCCCGCAGATTACCGGGCGGCTGGAGGCGGCGAAATCAATCCGGGCCGATCGCTACATCGATGCGCTGATCAAGCGCGACGCGATCAACCGGTCGCTCGAAGAGCTGCTGGGGCGGTATGATGCGGTCCTGTGCCTCTCCTCGGCGGGGCCGGCACCGGAAGGTTTTGAGACGACGGGGAGTGCGATCTTCAACGGACTTTGGACCTATCTGGGCGTGCCGTGCGTGTCGCTGCCCAGGCTCAGCGTCAGGGGCATGCCGATGGGGGTGCAACTTGTCGGGATGGCGGGTGATGAAGGACGCCTGTTGCGCACGGCCAAGTGGCTCGACGGGTTCCTGGCGGGATAGATCATGTCCGGTGTGAGCGCGGGGCGTTCGTGATCGGACGTCCCGCTCCGGCCGGGGGACTGATCAAGGCCTGGTTCATCGTGATGTCTTGCGGTTTGGAGGAGGGATTAAATGGCCCAACCGGGAACGCTGCCTGAATACGAGATCTACGCGATCAAATACGGTGAGCGGGTCGGCACGCGCGGGGCAACGTTCATGGGGGGCGATCCGCATGATGCGCCGCTGGCGATGGACTATTTCGTGTGGGCGCTGAAATCGGCGGCGCGCACGTTCGTGGTCGATGTCGGGTTCGGGCGCGAGGAGGGCGAGAAGCGGGGGCGGACGTTTCTGCGCTGCCCGGCGGAGGGGCTGAAACTGGTGGGTATTGATGCGGCGGCCGTCGAGGACGTCATCATCACCCACATGCATTACGACCACGCGGGCAATCTCTCGCTGTTCCCGAATGCGCGGTTCCACATTCAGGACAACGAGCTTGGCTATGTGACGGGGCGGGCGATGACGCACCCGAGGTTGCGGCATTCGTTCCGGCTCGATGACGTTCTCGAGATGGTGACCATGGTCTACGGGGACCGGGTGGTTTTTCACGACGGCGACCAGGACATTGCGCCGGGCGTCAAGGTGCATGCGATCCCGGGCCATTCGCGCGGGCTGCAGTCGCTGACGGTGAACACCGCCCGGGGAACCGTGGTGGTGGCATCGGATGCCGCGCACTACTACGAGAGCTTCGAGAAGGAATTGGTGTTCTCGACGCATGAGGATATTTTCAAGATGCTTGAGGGCTATCGCCTGCTGCGGCGGCTTGCGCCGGACGATGCGCATATCGTACCCGGCCATGACCCAATGGTGCTGGAGCGCTATCCAGCGCCGTCGCCGGAGTTGCAGGGGATTGTTGCCCGGCTCGATGTGGCGCCTGCGGGTTAGTGTTTTTTCATGAAAGACGCGACAAAGTCGCGACGCCAAGGACACGACGCCAAAGACGCTGCGCCTTGATGATTGGACGAATGAGGGGGGAGACGTTGCCGAGACCCGCGCTTATGGTTCCGGCGACACGATAGGCTGCGGTCTCGCGCGAGCCTTTTTTTGCCTGCCAAGTCAAAGGAGATCCCCGATGAAGATGTCCGGCACCCGCCTCATCGATGCACCGCGTGAGGAGGTCTGGGAGAAGCTCAACGATCCGGATGTGCTGCAGCGCTGCATTCCCGGATGTGAAAGCCTCGAGATGGTGTCGGAGAACGAGTTGAAGGCGGTCGTTGCGGTCAAGATCGGGCCGATGAAGGCGCGCTTCAATGGGGAGGTGCGGCTCGAGGATCTCAATCCGCCGGCGAGTTACCGCATTGCCGGCTCGGGCAAAGGGGGCGCGGCGGGCTCGGCGTCGGGCGGGGCCAACGTTCGGCTTGATGAGGTCGAGGGTGGCACGGAGCTGAGCTATGACGTCGATGCGAGCGTCAAGGGCAAGATCGCACAGCTTGGCGCGCGGCTGATTGATGCGACGGCTGCGAAGCTTGCGAACGAGTTTTTCGATAATTTTGCCGCGGAAGTTTCCCCGGCACCGGTCGGCAACGAGGCGGCTGCGCCGGCCGTTTCACAGCCGGCGGGGGCGCCTGGCGGTGTGCCGGCGGTGGTGTGGTGGACGGCGGCGGCTATTGCGCTCGGCGTGATCATATACTTCACCCGGTGATGTTGCGGGCGGCTTTTGCGGCTGAACGCGTTGGCGCGTCAGGACGCGGGATGGGATCGGTGGTGCGGTGCAACCGTCATCGAGCGTGTGTACAAGGCCATTAGGTTGTTGCAAGATCAATGATGGCGGTCGCTGTGGTGCCGTGCTGCCGCCTCTCATTCAACCGCACTTTCAACCGCGCTGGCAAAATGTGCGGCCCGACAAAAGAACACCACTTCAGAGCTTCAGGGAGGAGCCATGCCCAGCATATCAATGACGGTGAACGGCAAAGCGGTCACGGTGGACGCCGAACCGCATACGCTGCTGGTCGAAGCGTTGCGTGAGCAGCTTGAGCTGACGGGGACGCATGTGGGCTGTGATACGTCGCAGTGCGGTGCGTGTGTCGTCCATGTCGATGGCAATTCGGTGAAGTCGTGCACGACGCTCGCGCTTCAGTGCGAGGGCAAAGCGGTGACGACTATCGAGGGGCTCAGTCAGGGCCGTGACATGCATCCCGTGCAGGAGGCTTTTCGCCAGGCTCATGCGTTGCAGTGCGGGTTTTGTACGCCCGGCATGGTGATGGCAGTGGCCGACCTGCTGGCGAAGAACCCGAAACCGAGCGAGGCCGAAATCCGCTCCTGGCTCAAAGGCAACATCTGCCGGTGCACGGGCTATCACAACATCGTCAAAGCGGCGCTGATCGCGTCTGGTCAGCGGCAACCGGATCACCTCGATACGCCCGCTCCTGCGGAATAGGCGTAATGGGTCACTCAACTTCGAAATAGAACGAACAAACGTCAAGGGAAGGAGACGTCATGTCATCCGATGGCATTGGCAAGGCACCGCGGCGGCGCGAGGACTTCCGGTTTCTCAAGGGGATCGGGCGGTATACCGACGACATCAACCAGCGCGGTCAGACCTACTGCTATATCGTGCGCTCGTCTGTCGCGCACGGCACGATCGACAAGATTGATGTGTCGGCGGCGGAAGCGGCGCCCGGCGTCGTCAAGGTGCTGACGGGCGCGGATTTCACGGAAGTCGGCGGGCTGCCGTGCGGCTGGCAGGTGACGGACAAGAACGGCGAGCCGATGAAAGAGCCGCGCCACCCGATCCTGGCACATGGCAAGGTGCGCCATGTCGGTGACCCGGTGGTCGCGGTGATTGCCGAGACACTCAAGCAGGCAAAGGATGCCGCGCAGCTCGTCGATATCGAAATCGGGGAACTGCCCGCCGTCGTCAACATGAAGGACGCGGTGTCGGGTTCGGCGCCTGCGTTACATGAGGAGGCGGCGGACAACCTGTGCTTTGACTGGGAGTTCGGGGACAAGGCTGCAACGGACGAGGCGTTTGCCAAGGCGGCGCACGTCACCAAGATCGATCTCGTGAACAACCGGCTGGTGCCGAACGCCATTGAGCCGAGGGCTGCGATCGGCGTCTACGATATGGCGATGGATGAGCACACGCTCTACACCACGAGCCAGAACCCGCATGTCATCCGCCTGCTTATGGGCGCGTTCGTGCTCTCCATCCCCGAGCATAAACTGCGGGTGGTTGCGCCTGACGTCGGTGGCGGCTTCGGCTCGAAGATCTACCACTACGCGGAAGAAGCGCTGGTGACGGTCGCAGCCAAGCTGATCGGCCGGCCGGTGAAGTGGACGGCGGAGCGGTCCGAGAGCTTTATCTCGGATGCACATGGACGCGATCACCTGACGCACGCGGAAATGGCGTTCGATGCCAACAACAACGTCATCGGCCTCAAGTGCGAGACGTATGCGAACATGGGGGCGTATCTGTCGACGTTCGCGCCATGTATCCCGACGTGGCTGCACGGGACGTTGCTTGCCGGCCAGTACAAGACGCCAGCGATCTTCTGCAACGTGAAGGCGGTGTTCACCTCGACGGTTCCGGTTGATGCCTATCGCGGCGCCGGGCGGCCGGAGGCGACGTATATCCTCGAGCGCACGATGAACAAGGCGGCGCTGGAACTGGGCGTCGATCAGGCGGAACTCCGGCGGCAAAACTTCATTCAGCCGGATCAGTTCCCCTACCAGACGCCGGTCGCGGTGGTCTATGACACCGGTGACTATGAAGCGAGCCTCAACATGGCGCTGGAGATGGCCGACTATGCCGGCTTCGCGCAGCGCCGGGCGGAGGCCAAGGCCCGGGGCAAGCTGCGCGGCATTGGGATCGCGAGCTACATCGAAGCCTGCGGGATTGCGCCGTCCAGCCTGGTTGGCACGCTCGGTGCGCGGGCGGGTCTTTATGAAGCGGCAACGGTGCGGGTCAATCCGACCGGCTCGGTTGCGGTGATGACCGGATCGCACAGTCACGGCCAGGGACACGAGACGACGTTTGCACAGGTGGTAGCCGAGAAGCTCGGGCTGCCGATGGAAAGCGTCGATATCGTGCACGGTGATACGGGCAAGATCCCGTTCGGGATGGGGACCTATGGGTCTCGCTCGCTGGCGGTCGGCGGCACGGCGATCGTCAATGCGCTCAACAAAGTGATCGAGAAGGGCCGCAAGATTGCAGCGCACCTGCTTGAAGCCTCGGAAGGCGATGTCGAGTTCGAGAACGGCGTTTACCGGGTGAAGGGGACGGACCGGGAGAAGACCTTCGGTGAGGTGGCGCTCGTTGCCTATGTGCCGCATCAGTATCCGATCGATGAAATCGAGCCGGGCCTGGAAGAGACGGCGTTCTACGATCCGGCGAACTTCACGTTCCCTGCGGGCACGTATGTTTGTGAAGTCGAAGTCGACCCGCGGACCGGGCGGACGGACATCGTGCGGTTCGTTGCAGCCGATGACTTCGGCAACATCGTCAATCCGATGATCGTCGAGGGGCAGGTTCATGGCGGGCTTGCGCAGGGTATCGGGCAGGCGATGCTGGAACAGGCCGTCTATGATGAAGACGGCCAGCTGCTGACCGGCTCCTACATGGACTACACGATGCCGCGCGCGGACGATGTGCCCTCCTTCGAGGTCGGCACGACGTGCACGCCGTGCACACATAACCCGCTGGGTGTGAAGGGGTGCGGCGAGGCAGGTGCCATCGGGGCGCCACCGGCAGTGATCAATGCGATCTGTGATGCGCTGAAGGATCATGGTGTCGCGCATATGGATATGCCGGCAACGCCCGAGAAAATCTGGCGGGCGATCCATTCGGCGCCGCAGGCGCAGGCCGCAGAATAACGTCAGGGCGTGAAGGAGAACGACAATGAATACATTCGAGTACGTCCGCCCGACGACGGTCGATGATGCGGTGGCGGCGCTGGCGGGTGATGAAGCGGTGGCGCTGGCGGGGGGGCAGACCCTTCTGCCAACGCTGAAACAGCGGCTTGCCACGCCCAGCACGGTGGTTGATCTCAGAGGGATCGCCGACCTTGGCGGGATCGTGGTGCAGGGTGGTTCGATTGGCATCGGGGCGACCACCACGCATGCCGACGTGGCGAACAGTGCGGAGCTGAAAAGCGCGTTGCCGGCGCTTTGTGCCTTGGCCAATGGGATCGGTGATCCGCAGGTGCGCCATATGGGCACAATCGGGGGGTCGGTTGCGAACAATGACCCCGCCGCAGACTACCCGTCCGCGATGCTGGCGCTTGATGCCACGATCAAGACGAACAAGCGCGAACTGGCGGCGGACGATTTCTTCCAGGGGCTGTTCACGACGGCGCTCGATGACGGTGAGATCATTACCGGCATTGGGATCGCGCTGCCCAAGCGGGCGGCTTATGCCAAGTATGAACAGCGCGCGTCACGTTATGCGCTGGTCGGTGTGTTTGTTGCCGAGACCAATGGCGGTATTCGCGTGGCGGTTACGGGAGCGGGCAATGACGGCGTTTTCCGGGCTACTGAAATCGAGCAGGCGCTGGCGGGTAACTTCAGCGGTGATGCGGCGCGTGGCGTGAAGATTTCACCGGATGGGATGCTGTCCGACATCCATGCAAGCGCTGAATATCGTGCGGCGATGGTCTCGGAGATGGCGGCTGAGGCGGTCGAGAAGATGCTGGCGGGCTGAGGCTCGAAGGCGCTCGTCGCGCTGCGTTCTCAGGCGTTCGATCGAATGACGCAGGCGATCCAGAAATGAGTGAGGCGCGGCCCTGGTGTCGCGCCTTCGCATTCCAGAAGAGAGACGTGCAGAGGACCCATGGCCGACCAACCTGCCGATGTCGCCCAAATGAAAGAGATGTTGCTTGCCAACGGCTATGTGGCGGATCAGGCCATCTCGACGGCGGTGTTTCTGGCGCTGACGCTGGAGCGGCCGCTGCTGCTCGAGGGTGAGGCGGGGGTTGGCAAGACGGAGATCGCGAACACGGTGGCGGCTGCGCTCGACCGGCCGCTGGTGCGGCTTCAGTGCTATGAAGGCCTTGATGTCGCGAATGCCGCGTATGAGTGGAATTACAGCCGGCAGTTGCTGCATATCCGTGCGGTGGAGGCGGCCCAGGGCGGTCAAGTCGATCTCGCCAACCTCGAGGGTGACCTATACAGCGAGGCGTTCCTTCTGAAGCGCCCGTTGCTGCAGGCGCTGGAGCTGTCCAACGCCGGGACGCCGCCGGTGCTGCTGATCGATGAACTCGACCGGGCGGATGCGCCGTTCGAGGCATTCCTGCTCGAAATCCTTGCGGACTATCGTTTTACGATCCCGGAGCTTGGGCCGATTGCGGCGGAACGTGCGCCGCTGGTCATCCTGACATCGAACCGGACACGGGAAATCCATGACGCGGTGCGTCGGCGGTGTTTCTATCATTGGGTGGACTATCCAAGCCTCGAGCGGGAACTGGCGATCCTGCGCCTCAAGGTGCCGGAGGCTGCCGAAACGCTGAGGCGTGAAGTTGTGCGGTTCATCCAGTCGATCCGGCAGATGGATCTCTACAAGAACCCCGGCATTGCCGAGACGATCAACTGGGCGCAGGCGTTGACGTCGCTCAGTTATGTGGCGCTCGATGCGACGGCGGTGGATTCGACGCTCGGCACGCTGCTCAAGTATCAGGACGATATCCAGAAAATCGAGGGCAGCGAGGCGGCGCGGCTGCTTGGTGAGATCAAGTCCGAGGCCGGGGCCGTCCAACGGCAGGCCGATCAGGACGGCGGCGACGGGTGATGGCGCGTCGTGCGGCAGGCGGGCGTGAGAGCTCGGATATTCTGGGGGCCAATATCGTCGCCTCGGACGTCGATGGCGGACGGATCGCTGACAATATCGTCCAGTTTGCCAGGCTGCTCAGGGCATCGGGACTGCCGGTCGGGCCGCAGAAGACGGTCCTTGCGACGCAGGCGGTGATGGCGGCGGGGCTGGCTGATCCCAAGACGCTCTACTGGACGCTGCATGCGGTTTTCGTCAACCGGCGCAGTGAACGCGAGATCTTCAACCAGGCGTTCGTGCTGTTCTGGCGTGATCCTGACTACATCAAGAAGATGCTCTCGCTGGTGGTGCCGCAGTACAAGCCGCCGCGGGACAAAGCCCAAGACAAGGCGCTGTCGCGGCGGCTGACCGATGCCATGATGTCGGGGCATTCGCCGGAGCTGTCGCGGGAAAGCGACGAGATCGAGTTTTCGGCTGAGGCGACGTTCTCGGACCGTGAGGTGTTTCACGCCAAGGACTTTGAAGAGATGTCGGCTGAAGAGCTTTCCCGCGCGCGGGCCGAGATCACGCGGCTGAGACTGCCTTTTGAAGAGATGCGGACGCGGCGGACGGCGCCGGCGCGCGAGGGAGGGCGGCTCGATATGCGCCGGATCCTGCGAGAGGTTGGGCAGAAGGGGCCGGATCACCTGCGCGACCTGCGCAAGCGGCCCCGAATGCGCCGGCTGCCGATCGTGGTGCTGGCGGATATTTCGGGATCGATGGATTCTTACGCGCGCATCCTGCTGCATTTCATCTATGCGCTCAGCAACGATCGTGATGAAGTGCATGCCTTCCTGTTCGGCACCCGGCTTTCGAATGTGACGCATCTGATCCAGGACCGGGACCCGGACCGGGCGATTTCGAAGGTGTCATCCGAGGTTTCCGACTGGTCGGGGGGCACGCGGATCGGGCAGTGTCTGGAGGATTTCAACCGGCAGTGGGCGCGTCGCGTCCTCGGGCGCAACGCGATCGTGCTTCTGTTTACCGACGGGCTGGATCGCGACGGGGCGGAGGGCGTCGAGCGTGCGGCGCGGCGACTGGCTGCCAATGCGCACCGGCTCGTCTGGCTCAACCCGCTGACGCGGTATGACGGATATGAACCGCTTGCGGCGGGTGCGGCGGCGCTGTCGAAGCACGTCACCGAGATGCGGGATTGCCATAACCTGAGGAGCCTTGCTGATCTGGCGGAGGCGCTTTCGGGCGGGCGAATGGGCGCGATGCCGGGACGGCGGCAGCTTGCCAGGCGGTCATGAGGTCGACCATGAAGAATGACATGAAAGAAAAGTTCGCTGCAGGCGAAGCCGCGTTCGGGGTGTCGGTGATGTTTCCGTCGCCGCAGCTTGTCGAGATGATTGCCTATGCCGGTTTCGACTGGGTGTTGATCGATTGCGAGCACGGGTCGATCGGGCTGGCGGATGTCGAGGTCATGGCGATGGCGGCGGACGCGGCGGGCATCACGGCGATTGCGCGGCCGAAGAGCAATTCGAGCGCCGACATCCAGTCGGTCATGGATCGTGGGGTCAAAGGGGTTCAGGTGCCGCACGTCAATACGCGCGAAGATGCGGAGCGAGCCGTCGCGGCGGTGAAATTCGGGCCGGGCGCGGGGCGCGGGCTTGCGGCAGGGACGCGGCCCGACCGGTGGGGGCTGGGCGCGAAGATGACGGATTTCGTCGCAGAGGCGAATGCGGCGTCGCTGGTTTGCGTGCAGATCGAGCACGAGGCTGCGGTGCGGAACGTCGACGATCTGCTCGCGGTCGAGGGGATCGATGTCTACTTCATCGGGCCGTCCGACTTGTCGCAGTCGATGGGCTATCCGGGGAATGCGAAGGCACCGCCCGTGGCGGCCGCCATCGATGCGACGCTCGCGAAGATCCGCGACGCCGGCAAGACGCCGGGGATGCCGGCGGCCGAAGGCGATGTCGGCGCGGTTGTCGGCAAAGGGTGCCGGTATATCTATACGCACCTGCCGAAGCTGATCGGTGCGGGCGCTGGGGCGTATCTCAAGGCTGCACGCGGCGAGAGGTCGTGAGGGTCACTGCTTTGCAGTGAGCGAGGCCGGCCTCGCGCTCCGCTTCCCGGATCACGTCCGGGACAGGGTCTGGCCCAGCCTCCCGGACCCTCCCGTATTTTTACCCGACCAGCTTGGCGCGGAGATCGTGCTCGGGGAAGAAGCCCAGGCCCTCCTTCGCATCGTCGAGGTCATAGATCGGGGCGAAGGGCGAAGTCGCGTAGACCTCAGGCTTCTTCACCGGGATACGCGTGCCGCCCATCTGACTGGCGAGATTGTCGATGGTCGGCTTGGGGTGCAGCGTGTTGGGGCCTGAGATCAGGTAGGGGCCGAAGCCCGGATGGTCGTGCTCGAGGGCAAGGCGGAAGGCGCGGGCGAGGTCGCGGGGGTCGACGTAGTGCCACATGACGCCGCCGCCGGCTGGCTGGCGGCCGCCGGCGGCGGGGCCGACGTAGCCTTCAGGGTCGGCGGCGCGGGCGATGACTTCGCATTCGAACTCCGGATAAAGGACGTAGACGGGGCGGATGGCGATGACGTCGAGCTTGCCGCGGTCGATGAATGTGCGGCCGATCTGTTCGGTGAGCACCTTGCTGGTGGCGTAGGCGTCGGTCGGGTGGAGGGGGTGCTTGTTGTCGACGGGGAGGTATTGGGGCGGGATCATGCGGCCCTGCAGGACCGTGTAGCCGACGGTTGAATCGCTCGACGTGATGACGGCGCGCCTGACGCCGGCGGCTTCGGCGGCTTCGAGGACGTTCCAGGTGCCGGTGACGTTGGTCTTGATGATTTCGTGTTCGGCGCCGCTCCAGATATTCGGGCGGGCTGCGATCTGGACGACCATGTCGCACCCCTCGACGGCGTTGCGGACGGTGTCGAAGTCCTCAATGCTGCCGGTGGTGTAGCGGGTGAACTGGCCGGCTTTCGGCGCGGGGACGATGTCGAGGCCGTGGAGTTCGGCTTTGCCGTCGAGTTCGTTGGCGACGTATTGGCCCATCAGGCCGCCGGCGCCGGTGATCAGGACTTTGCCCAGGGACATGGCATTGGTTCTTTCTGAGGTTTGGATTGTGCTGCGATCACCGGCTTCAGGCCGTTGGCTCAAGAAACCGGCGGCAGGCCTTCTTCCTTGCGGATGTCGTTGATGACTTCCTTCACGCGCTGGCGGAGTGGAGCGTATTGAAGGCCGAACTCCTCGACCAGGCGGCGGTTGTCGATCATGAAGTTGCCAGAGGTCTCGCGGCCGCCGGTCTCGGCGTCGAAGGTGATCTCGGCGTCGGGGAGGAACTCGCGGACGAGGCCCGACAGTTCCGTGAGGCTCACCATGGCGCCACCGGAATTGTAGGTGGTGTGGGCGGGCTTGTCGGTCAGCAGGACGCGGGCGAAGGCTTCGGCCATGTCCTCGACGTGGATCACGCAGCGCATCGCATCGGCGTGGGGGAAAGACACCGGTTTGCCGCGGGCTGGCTGGCACATGATGTTGACGTGGTCGATCGAGCCGAACTTCTTGTCGGGGCCGTTGACGTTGGCGGGGCGGATACAGGTGATCGTCATGCCGTAGGCGCGGCGATAGTCTTCCGCCTGCCACTCGTTCATGATCTTGTTGATGGCGTACTGGGTCTCGCCCTTGCGCTCGTCGTCTTCATTGACGAGGCGTTCGCCGAAGTGCTTCTGGGCGCCGGAGACGGCGAGGGAACTGGCGAAGACGGTGTGCTTCACACCCATCCGGCGGGCGGATTCGAAGCAATTGTCCATGCCTTGAATGTCGAGCTTGAAGGCGGTGTGGGGCGGCAGGTCGCCGATGAAGTATGACAGGTTGATCAGGCGTTCTGCCTTCGATTCCTGGACGGCGCCGATGACATCATCGAACTGGGTGACGTCGCCGCGAACGATCCGGACCTTGTCGCCGAGTGAGGCGAAGGCTGCGGTGGCGCTGGCGACATCAATGTCCATGCAGGTCACCTCGTGGCCGCCTGCTGCAAGGATTGGGATCATGCGCCGGCCAATGAAGCCGGCGCCGCCGATGACCAAAATCGACATGTTCTAAATCTCTCCTGTTGTGATTGGGGGTGGCCGTGCGTCAGGCGACCTTGCTCATTTGAGTGTCCATTGGGGGAGCGACCTCGATGTCGAGGCGGCGGTCGATAAGTCCCTCCTCGCAGGCCTTGATCTGCTGGGCGAGGTATTTCGAATAGATGCGGACGTGGGGCAGGCCGCCGCCTGCGAACCAGAGGCCCGGCTGGGGCGTGCGGCACCACATGTTGCGCAGTTCGCCGCCCTCATCGAAGCCCCAGACGGTGCCGATGCGGTCGGCGATCTGATCGCCCATGAAGTGGCGGACGACGTCCTGCTGGTTCTTGTAGCCGGTGGCGCAGACGATGACGTCGGCCTCGTGGGTGGTGCCGTCCTTCATGAGGAGGCCGCTCTCGGTGACGCGGTCGATGTTGCCGTACTGGAGAAGGCCGATCTTGCCGTCGGCGATGAGTTCCGAGGCGCCGACGTTGAAGTAATAGCCGCCGCCGCGGCGCAGGTATTTCATCTGATAGCCGGTCTCGTCCGGATCGCCGTTGTCGAGGCGGAAGCCGCGGGCGGCAAGGCGGTCGAGGATTTCGCGGTCGTTGGCCTGACAGGCGGCGGCGGTCTGTTGGTAGGTCTTGACCAGCAGGGGATAAGGCGAGGCGGTGGCGATCAGGTCGCAATCGTCGACGGAGCCGCCTTGCTGGTAGAGATCATAGATGCGCTGAGCTTCCTTGAGGCTGACGACGAGTGTCGAGTTGCGCTGGACCATGGTGGTGGCAACGCCGGTGTTGCACATGTCGTGGGCGACGTCGTGTCCGGAGTTGCCGGTGCCGAAGACGATGGCCTTGCCGCCCTTCCATTTTGCGCCCGAGTTGAAGGCGCTGGAATGGAGGAGATCACCCTTGAAGTCGGACAAGCCTGGAATATCGGGCATGACGGGAATGGCGCTGACGCCGGTTGCGAAGATGACGTGGCGCGGGCGCAGGACACGTTCGGTGCCATCGTTGCGGCGGACGGCGAGTGTCCAGCGATCCGAATTTTCATCATAGCTGCCGCCGGTGAATTCCGTGCCGGTCCAGATGTTGAGTTCCATCGTGTCGGCGTAGAATTCGAGCCAGTTCGCGATCTTGTCCCTCGGAATGTAGACGGGATAGTTCGGCGGGAAGGGCATGTAGGGGAGGTGGTCGACGAAGACCTCGTTGTGGAGGACGAGGTTGTGGTAGCGCTTGCGCCAGGCATCGCCGACGCGTTCGTGCTTGTCGACGACGAGCGTGTCGACGCCCAGAACGTTGAGGCAGGCGGCGAGCCCAAGCCCGGCCTGACTGCCGCCGATGATGACGGCTGCAGGCTCGCGATCGTCGTAGCGGATGGCCTTCTCGCGCAGATCCATCCAGTTCTCGGAACCGAATCCGCCGGACCATTCCTCGCCGCGGGGGCGGCGTTCGTTGATCTGTTCTTCATGACCCTTGATCTCGTCAAGGGCGGTGAGGAGGACCCAGGCGGCGAAGCCTGTCGGGGAGGCAGGCGCGGGAAGGAGCCGGAGGACGCCGCTTGCCCGGCCGGTCTCGGTCTCGAACTGGATGATGGCTTCGATCGTGTCGGTGGCGACGCGCTTGACCCAGGCCGGGGGCGTGCGGTCTTCGGCAATGCGGAAGTTGCGCGGCTTCAGGGCGGCGGCGTCGGCGGTGAGTTTGTCGATGATTGCGTCGCGGCCGTTGAAGGTGCGGATGTGCCAGGTGATGGCGACGAGGTCACGCCAGTGGCTGTCGGGCACGAACAGGGCCGCGAGGGTGGACGGGTTGCTGGATGTGATGGCCGCTTCGAAGGCATCGAGCCAGCCGGAGATGGCGTGTGCAGGTGTCACGGAGGCGGTCTGTTCAGGCATGATAATGTGTCTCCCTGATCAATTGTCAGGTTTCCCGGGGCTTGGCCGCGATGGCCGGGCGGCGATGGGCCGCGTTGGGTTTGCTTGCGACAACAGATCAAATTTGCGCGCGGCATGCGAGTTTGCCGGTGGGTGGGGCGGTGGATATCGCACTGGCGATGTGCGTGAGGCGGTGTTGGCGGTATCGATCAGGGCGTTTGAAGCGGACTGAGGCCGGTGTGCGCGATCTTGGGCGGCAAAAGAAGGGTCCCGACTAGATGAACCAAGCGGATGTCGCCGGGCCTGATGAGCCCGGCCGTCTCAGTCTGCGCGATTGTTATCGTTTTTTCGTGCCGCTGGTGCTGATGGTCGAGCTCAACATGATCTCGAAGTCGGCGATCCATGCCTTTTTGGCGCGCAGCGAGACGCCCAGCACGACGCTGGCGGCGTTCAATGCGGCGTTCACATTCTATTTCGCGATCACCAGCGCAACCGAAGTCATGGCCTTGCTGTGCCTTTCGTATCTCAAGAGCCGGCGGGATGTTTGGCGGCTCATGTTGTTCATGGCGATGATTCTGGTTTTGCCGCTGATGGTGGTGTGCGCGATTGCGTTCACCGATCTCGGTGAGGGGATGTTCCGGAACTGGTTCGGGCTCAGCCAGCAAGGGCAGATCGAGGCGCGGCAGGCGGCCGGTTTTCTTGCGCTCAGCGCGCCGTTTCTGCTGTTTCGCGGGGTTGCTTTTGCGCTGCTGATGATGGACCGGAGGACGATCATCATCACGTGGAGCACGTTTGTGCGGCTGACGTCGCTCGGGCTATCGTTGTGGCTGCTGCCGATCTGGCTCGAGGGGGCCGCGGTTGGCGCGGCGGCGCTGGTGTTGTGCATGGCGTCGGAAGCTGTTTTTGCCTGGGTGTTTGCGTGGCGTTCGTTCATGCGGTTGCCAGCCGTCCGCGAGATCAGCGATACGTTTGCCGGTTATTGGCGCTTTGCCTGGCCGCTGATCATCAATGGGTCGGCGGAAATGGGCGTTATTTTCGTGATCAATCTGTTTCTTGGGCGATTAAGCGAGGCAGAGCTTGCGATCGCAGCGTTTGGTGTCGTGCATGGGCTCGTTTCGCTGTTGCTGGCGCCGATGCGCAACCTGACCCAGACGGCGCAGACACTGGTCAAGCGGCCCGAAGATGTGCGCCGGATGATGGTGTTCACGGGACAGCTGATCGCAGGCTTCGGGATTGCGGCGCTGATCCTGTTCGAGACGCCGCTGCGCGGGATGATCCTCAAGAATGTCATGGGGCTCACGCCGGAGCTTGCCGCCTACAGCGCGCCGGCCCTGACGATTGCCTTCGTGATGGCGCCATTTTGGGCGTGTGCGGCGCTGTTCCGGGGGTTGCTCGCGCGGGCGCGGACAACGCTATCGCTGGCGGCAAGCGGGGTTTTGCGGATTGCGTCGGCGGGGGTGGCCGCATCGATCAGTTTTGCCTATCCCGAGTTCAACGGGGCGGTGCTTGGGATCGGGGCGTGGGTGCTTTCGTACGCCATCGAAACGGTGATCAGCAGTTGGCGTTTGACGCGGCTTGGCTGGTTTGTCGAACAGGCGCAGTGATCAGGCATCGAGGTGATGGGATCTCGGGGCCGTGTGACGCGCGGGAGATGGCCAAAGTGCCGGTTGAGCGCTAGTCTTACCGGGTGAAGCAGAAACAGGCTGAGATCGAGATTGGGACGTCAGGCCAGGGGCTCTATGAGTTCTCGGGCGAGGTGGCGGCGTTTGTCGCAGCGTCGGCGATCGACACCGGACAGGTGACGGTGTTCATTCGTCATACGTCCGCGTCGCTCCTGATTCAGGAGAACGCAGACGCGGACGTTCAGCGTGACCTGACCGAGTTCTATCAGCGGCTGGTGCCTGAAAACATGGACTGGCTTCGCCATACCAGCGAGGGGCCCGATGATATGCCGGCGCACATCAAGGCTGCGCTGAGCCAGGTTTCGTTGACCATTCCGATTGCGGCGGGGGCGATGGTGCTTGGCACCTGGCAGGGGATTTTCCTGTTCGAACATCGCCGCCGGCCGCATCGCCGCAAGGTCGTGCTGCATGCGATCGGGGTTGCGTAACGCAGGGGTAGTGAGTCATGAGCGCGCTCAGCGGGCGGTTGGCGGAATGAGTGGCCTTACGTCCGAGGACAGGGCGTTTCTGGCATCACTGCCGGTGGCGCGGCTTGCGACGGCGGATGGTGAGGGGGCGCCGCATGCGGTGCCGATCTGTTTCGTCGTCGTTGATGATACGCTCTATTTCGCGATCGACCAGAAGCCGAAGCGGGGCGATGTCGGCGCGCTGAAGCGGCTTCGGAATATTGCCGAGAACCAGCAGGTTGCGGTGATCGCCGACCGGTATGACGCGGATTGGGGACGGCTTGGCTGGGTCATGGTGCGCGGGCGTGGGGAGGTGATTGATGGGGGAGCGGAGCATCAGATGGCGCAGGCGGCGCTGGTGGAACGCTATCCACCTTACGCGGCGATGGACTTGAGCGGACTGCCGGTGGTGGCGATCCGGATTGAACGAGTGGCGCGATGGGGTAACCTCGCGGTCGAGCTTTGACGCCATAACGGAACTTCCAACATTCAGGATGGAACGCATGAAATTCGGTGCTTTTAACTTTCCGACGGACTACGGCATCAACATCGTCGAACTTGCCGTCGCGCTCGAGGAACGCGGGATCGAGTCGCTGTTTGTGTGTGAGCACACGCACATTCCCTCAAGCCGCAAGACGCCGTTTCCGGGCGGGGGAGACCTGCCCAAGAAGTATGTTCACACGCATGATCCCTTCATCGCGCTGTCGTTTGCGGCGCAGGCCACGAAGAACCTGACGCTTGGTACGGGCGTGTGCCTGTTGCCGCAACATGAGCCGATCGTGACGGCGAAGGCGATTGCGAGCCTCGACATGTTGTCCGGCGGGCGGTTCGAATTCGGGATCGGCGGCGGCTGGAACGTCGAGGAAATGAACAACCATGGCGTCGAACACAAGACGCGGTTCAAGCAGATGCGCGAACACATCGAGGCTATGAAAGTGATCTGGACCGAGGACGTGGCCAGCTATTCAGGCGAGTTCGTCCAATTCGACAAGATCTGGTCGAACCCGAAGCCGACGCGCAAGCCGCATCCGCCGGTGCTGCTCGGGGGGGAGACCGATTACACGCTGAAGCGGATCGTTGAATATTGCGACGGGTGGATTCCGCGGGGCGGGCCGAACTTCGATGCGACCAAAGATTTGAAGCGTCTGCATGACATGGCGGAGAAGCACGGCCGCGACCCGAAGGAGCTGTCGACGACGGTGTTCCGCGGACCGACCACGAAAGAGGCCATCGAGGCGGCCCGGGAGGCCGGGATCGACCGGGTGCTCTATGAGATTCCGGACGGCAGCCGCGACGATGCGCTGAAGGCTGCCGATCATATCGCGGAACTCATGAACGGCTAGGTTAGTTCCGGCTGAGGTGCGGGATGTCCGGCCCTGGTGGAACGCGACAGCGGGACCACCAGGGCCGCGCCCGCGCTACGCGGTTGCCTGGGGTGTTTCGAGCAGGCGCTTTTCCAGCATGACGTGAATGCCCTTGTTGCCGTTGACGACCTGGGTGACGCGCAGATCCGCCTGGAGGCTCAGGAGCGCATAGGCTTGGTGGCGGGCGAGACCGGTGCGCGCCACCACGAGGTCGATCATCTGACGCAGCGCGATCACGACGCAGTCGTCCAGATCAGGGTCGAAGGCCATTGTCATCAGGTGGGTTGGCGTTTCCGCCATCGGCCATTGGAGGCTCATGTCGGGTCGCACGGTGAGCTTGAAGGTTCCGATCAGGCCGGTTTCAATTGCGGTGACGCAGACTTCGCCGTCGCCCTGGACGCCGTGGCCGTCGCCGACAGAAAAGAGCGCGCCGGGGACGAATACGGGAAGATAGAGCGTGGTTCCGGCGATGAGTTCCTTGTTGTCGAGGTTGCCGCCGTTGCGGCGCGGCGGGAGCGTCGAGACGGCGCCCCAGGCTGGCGGCGGGGCGGTGGCCATAACGCCGAAGAATGGGCTCAGCTCCAGTTCCAGGCCCCAAGGGAGACGGCCCTTGTTGGCGTCGATATCGATGGCGGTGTGAAAGATGTGTGTTTCATCGAAGTCGTCGGGCAGCGCGCCGGCGAGGGGGCGGACGGCGGTGTAGCCCCAGTCGTAGTTGAAGGTGATGTCCTGGATCTGCACTTCGAGGACGTCGCCGGGGGCTGCGCCTGCGACCGCGACGGGGCCGGTGCAGATGTGACCGGGAAGCCGCGGTTTTTGGGTCGCATGGATGTCGCGTAGCGCGTCGGGGACCTTGAAGGGTGGCGGCGGCAGGGTGTCCGGGCCGCCGGAGACGGTTGAAATGGTGACGGTCTCGCCGCTGTTGATGGTTGCGCGCGGTTCAAGGCGGGAATCGAAGAAGCCCCAGTGGACCGTGTCGCTGCTCGCGTCGATCCGTTTTGCCGGTTCGGTCATGCATTTGCCTCAAGGTTCTAGATATCTGGTCTGAACTCTGATGCTACTATAGATCAACTTGGCTCGTGGAGCCGACTTCATTGGACCTTGGTGTCCGCACGGCGGCAGCGTTCGTTGTGTTCTGCGTTGTCGGCGCCGAGGAACAGTCGCGCGAGTGTTGTCGGTCCTGGAGGATAGGATGCTCTATTTCTGTGACGGGAGCGAGGAGCTGACGTGGTTTCAGCTTGAGAATGCGGGTGAGGCGGATCTCGAATCGCAGGCGATGGATCATGCCGTCGAGCGCTATTTCAAGCGCGCCTACCGGGAGGCGGCGGACAGTTATGTGCCGCCCCAGACGAGTGCGGTGTTCGAGCGCAGCATCGGCCTCAAGGACCATATCATGCGGGAGATGCCGCGGTTCCTGACGCTCAGGGACAGGGACGGGAAGGCGCTGGTGACGGCGATGCTGCCGCCGGAAATCAACGATAACGCGGTACGGCCGATCATCGTGGGGCCGGGCAACAGCGATCCCTATCTCGATTACGGCGAGGCGATCGAGGCGCTCGGGCGGCATGTCGGGCTGCAGCTCGACCGGGCGCGGTGCTATCCGTACGCGGGGCGGTGAACTTAGCCGTCTTGAGTCTTCACGTCCCTAGGCGCTTTCGATGTCGGCTGCGAGCAGATCATAGAGTTCCTGCGTGACCTCGGGGCGCTTTCCGAACCACAACTCGAAACCACGGACGGCTTGATGCAGGAGCATGTCGAGGCCGTTTGAGGTTGCGAGGCCGCGTGCCTTGGCAGCCGTGAGGAGTGGCGTGGTCAGGGGCACGTAGACGATGTCCGAGATGACGGCATCGTCGGCCATTCGGGAAATGTCGATTTCGAGCGGGGGCTGATCGTGCATGCCGAGTGAGGTGGCGTTGGTCAGAAGGCGCGCGCCCTTGAGCAGCGCGGGCAACTCGTCCCAGGTCGCGGGCTTGATGCTGTTGCCGAAGCGCTGGCGCATGGCGGCTGCCTTCTCGATCGTGCGGTTGACGACGTGGATCGTGTCGAGGCCGCGTTCGATGAGGCCGTAGACGACCGCGCGCCCGGCGCCGCCCGCGCCGAGGACGATGGCTTCAGATGTTCTGCCGTCCCAGCCTGGGGCGGCTGAATCGAGGGCGCCGAGAAAGCCTTCGACGTCGGTGTTGGTCGACAGCAGGCGCCCGTTATCAAGCCACAAGGTATTGGCCGCGCCGACGGCGGTTGCGCGCTCGTCGGGGTCGGAGAGTTCAAAGGCGATGTCCTTGTGGGGCATCGTGACGTTGCAGCCGACGTAGCCGTGATCTGCGAGATGGGTGAGGAATTCGCTGATTTCTTCCGGCGGGATTTCTTCGGCGCGATAATCGGCTTCAAGTCCGTAACGCTTGATCCAGTAGCCGTGGAGCATCGGGGAGCGGGAATGGCGGGCGGGGTAGCCGACGATGCAGGCGGCAGGCGTTTTTGCAGTCATGGGTCACTTCGCAGAGTTCAAGCGCTGATGATGTCGGGAGAAGCCATGAGGTCGTCGATGGCGACGGGACGGCCCGTTTCGGCCGACTTGGTGATGGCGAGCGTGGTTGCCAGCGTCATGGTGCCGTCGCGGCCGGTCAGCACCGGGGCTTCTGTGCCACGGATGACGTTTGCGAAATTGCGCATCTGCTCGACGTACGGGTCGGCGGGGGTGATGCGTTCGCGGCGTTCGGTCAAGGGCTCGAGCCAATCTTCGCGGCCGGGGTCGTGCCACCTGATATCGAGCGAGGGAATGGCGAGGGAGCCCTGGGTGCCGCCGATCAGGAGGGCGTCCTGGCTGGTGCGTGGGAAGGCGGGGTTCTCGCCGGAGGTGGTTTCCCAGGACCAGGGGCTCGATACGGTATCGGAGAGCAGGAGGGTGCCGAGCGCGCCGCTCTTGAAGGTGAGGATGGCGGCAGCGGTGTCCTCGACGGCGAAACCGCGCACGGCGTTGGATTGGGCGGCCTGGACGGTTGCGATGTCGCCGAGCAGCATGCGCAGGCAGTCGATGTCATGGATCGCGTTGATGAGGACGGGGCCGCCGCCCGGTTCGCGGCGCCAGGCGAGGTCGTGATAGCCCTTGGGCTTGTGGGCGAGCCAGATGGCGGATGCGGCGACGGGACGTCCGATGCGGCCGTCGCGGATGAGGCTGGCTGCGCGGCGCATGATCGGATTGTGGCGGCGGTGGTGGCCGGTCAGCGTTGGGATGCCGGCTGCCTCGCCGGCCTCGATCAGTTTCAAGGCGTCCGACAGGGTGTCGGCGACGGGTTTTTCAATGAGGATCGGGAGGCCGGCTGCGATGCACTCGAGGCCGAGGGCGGTGTGGAGCTGATTGGGGACGGCGATAATGACGCCGTCGGGACGTTCGGCGCGCAGGAGTTCGGTCAGGCTGGCGTAGCAGGTATAGCCGAGTTCGGCTGCCTCGCTGGCGGCGGCGGGGGTGGGGTCGGCGACGCCGGCGAGTTCGTAGTCCGGTCCGCCGGTGCGCAAAACATCAATGTGCTTGCGTCCGATGAGGCCGGCACCGGCCACTGCTATTCTTGCTTTTGACATTCCGGTCTTTCGCCAATTGCTGCGTCAGGCGTTCGCCGTCTTGATGAGATCTGCCATGGCATCGACGGCGAGGGGATAGCCGTTGACGCCGAAGCCGAAGATCACGCCGGTCGCAGCCGCGGTGATGAATGACTGATGGCGGAAGGCTTCGCGATTGTGGAGGTTCGAGATGTGAAGCTCGATGACGGGATGGGGGACCATTTTCAAGGCATCGAGAAGCGCGACGGAGGTGTGGGTCAGGGCTGCGGCGTTGATGATAATGCCGGACGCGTTGTCGATCGCATCGTGGATCCAGTCGACGAGCTGGCCTTCGTAGTTGGACTGGTGGAAGGCGATTTCGAGGCCGTGCGTCTTGGCGCGCTGGCGGCTGAGTTCCTCGACGTCTTTCAGCGTCGCGTGGCCGTAGATTTCCGGTTCACGGGTGCCGAGGCGATTGAGGTTGGGGCCGTTCAGGATCAGGATCGGTTTGGTCACGGGACATCCCTTCGCGCGGGCAGGGTTGAATGGCATATTGGTCGCCGCCGAGCGGCAAGAGTGCCGCGCGGTGCTGCTTCCTCATATCTTGTCCGGGACGCGGGTCAAAGTGCGGTGATCACATCTATGTTGATTTGAGGATGTGAACACGGTGTTTGCGGTTAGGTGCTTGACGCAGCCGGGCAGGCTCCGGAACCATGCGATGTAGTTTTAAACCAATTGTAGGATGGCAGAACAATGGTCAGTGCACCGGCGGCAGCCCCCCTTGAAGTCGATCTTGGCGCCGACAAGGAAGCGATCGAGCGTTATCGGGAAGAGGGCACGAAGCGCGCTCTTGCGATGGATAATCGCGGTCCTCTCGTGCTCGACGAGAATGGGCGCCTCTCGCAGGATATTCTGGACAAGTACAATAAATACGGCGTCTACATCTTTGAAGGCGTGCTGGGCGAAGACGAGCTGGCCGACATGGAGGCCGATCTTCTCAAACTGCTCGAGAACGCGCCGACAAGTCCGGACTCGAAAGTCGACAAGAATGGGCAGCCGGCGCTTGGAGCGGATTGCAAGGCGCGGACGGTGACGCTGGTCAAGCCGCTGTCTGATCCGCTGGGGGGCACCGATGCCAATCGCGGACGCCATCCGGTGAAGATGTCGGAGTGGACGGCGCCGGAGGGCGCGCCCGATTATGTGATGCAACTTCTGCTCGGGCCGCTGCAGTTCTCCGAGGCGCATCTCAGGCTTTATGGGCACCCAAAGCTGCTGGCGGTCGCGGCATCCGTGCACGGCGATGATTTCGTGCCATTCAACGAAAGCCTGTGGGTCAAGCATCCGTTCCTTGGCGGGTCGGTGGCGTGGCACCAGGATGGGTGGACGCATTGGAACAGCCCGGACCTCGATGAGAATACCCACGGCTTCAACATGATGGCGCAGCTCTATGGGTGCGATGCGGCCAACGGGCTGTGGGTCGTGCCGGGGACGCACCGGATGGGCAAGGTCGACATCAAGGCGATGGTCGAGAAAGCCGGGACCGACCGGCTGCCCGAGGCCGTGCCGTTGATCTGCAAGCCGGGGGATGTTGCGATTACGAACCGACAGGCAGTGCATGGCTCGTTTGCCAATGTGAGCCCGAATATGCGGGTGACGTTCAATGTTGGTTTCCATCGCCGATCATCGGTGCTGGGTGTCGAAGGCGGCGGGGTGCATAACGACGTGTGCGTCTACGATGCGGACTACATTCACGAACGCTCGCAGATGATCATGTACGGTATCGATGCACGCCGGCAGCGCTATTCCAATGAGACGTCGTTCGACTACCAGCCGCTCCGGGACGAGGCCGATAAGTTGCGTTGGACGCCGGACATGAAGGCCAAGATTAAAGACTATAATCTCAAGGATCTGGGAATCTGACGAATTCCAGATCGCGATTTACGAAAAAAGGCCGGCATCCAGATGCTGGCCTTTTTTCTTTTGCGGCTGACTTGAGTGTGCTGAGACGCTTAATCGTCGACCACGAGTTCGGCGATGTCATAGGCGTGGGCGATGCGCCGGTCGAGGACGGGATCGGTGAGTTCGAATTCGAAGCGGCTGGCGGGCCTGACGCCGCCTTCCGCCGGCAGCGTGCCGCACATCATCAGATCGCCGGGGGCGAAGCCGCCCTCAGGGTCTTCCTTCGCAAAGATGTCAAGCAGGTCCGTCGGGGCGAGCATGGCTGCGACGGGGCCGTGCTGGTAGCGCACGCGGCTGCCCGTCGATCGTGGCATGGGCGGTGAGTTCGAGGCGGTCCCAGTGTGGGGCGACCTCATCGAGGCGCCAGAGGCTGGTTGCGACGGGTTTGTCGCAAAGTTGCTTGGAGAGCGTGATGCCAATCGCCTCTGCTTCACGATCGGTGTGGTCGGAGCCGGCGCCGACCCACAGATCGCCATCGATGTTGACGAGGAAGAACTCGACTTCGCCGCTTGATGCACTGCCGATCGCCTCGATCCGGTCGGCAGCGGTCAGACGGCTGGCCGCGATGCGGTAGAACATCGGGGTTCGTTTCGGCGGGGCGACGCCGATCTCTTTCAGCTCTGCGATATGCTCGTCGATTGCGGCGCGGCTGCGGGCGGTCCAGCCGGCGATGATCGCGCGGCGGATGTCGACGGGCTTTGTCGATTGCCCGGCGGTGGTGTGAAGGGTGAAGGACAACGGCGCTTGCACGGGGGTTTTGCCTTTCGCAGATCGGGTTGAGGGCCTGACGCGGCCCGATGCTGACGGGGGATGACAGACTGGGGCAGAATAGCATGGGCAGGCGTGGATGCGACGTGAGATCTGCGTTTGCCGTGGCCGCATTCGGGATGTGGCGGGCAAAAAAAAGCCGCCATCGGCTTTAGGGGCCAATGGCGGCTTCAAGTTCGCGACCGATTGAGCACAAGCAATGGAGGTCGGCCACAGCGGCAGTACGCCTGAGGCGGACTAAGACGTTGTCAAATCCCTGCCCAGAGTTCGTCTGAAAATTTCTATGAAAGTCGCGCAAATTGCGATCATCGCCTTATGATGATTGGAGGTTGCTTTTCCTCGTCGCGGGCGGGCCGGTTCCGGGTCTATCAGGGGTGATGGATGGCCGTTGAAAAGACCTGAAATCTATTTATTTTCATAGCATCTTAAGTGTGGAATGGCTTTGGCTCAGGGGGCATTGGTTTTTGCGTCTCAATTGCGGCTCCCGCTTTAACAGTCAGGTAGGGAAAAATCATAAACGACGTGCGGCAAAGCGGCTGTCGGGGTCGTTGCGGGGCCGGTTTGCGCTGCCTGTAAATATCCGCCTGTTGCGGTTGTGCGTTTGGTGATGTGCGCGCAGGATGCGCCAAAATCGAGGAGATGGTGCATGAACGGCATTGAGCTGATCGCAAAAATTCTGAAGCAGGAAGGTGTCGAGTGGATCTCGTGCTTTCCAAGTAATCCCGTGATCTCGGCGGTGGCGCGGGAAGGTATTCGCCCGATTGCCTTTCGCCATGAGCGCGGTGCAGTGATGGCGGCGGACGGCTATAGCCGGATCAGTGATCGCAAGCGCTTCGGCGTGGTTGCCGTGCAGGCGCAGGCGGGGGCGGAAAACAGCATGGGCGGGATTGCCCAGGCCAACGCCGACAACGTGCCGATGCTGGTTCTTCTCGGCGGGAATAATCTTGACCGGCTGGGGGTTCGGCCGAACTTTTCGGCGGCGCATCAATACCAGGGTTGGGCCAAGCAGATCGAAGCCATCTATACGCCGGAGCAGATCCCTGACGTCATGCGCCGGGCATTCCATGCGTTGCGCAACGGGACGCCGGGGCCGGTGATTGTGGAGCTGACGGCAGATGTCTGCGCGAAAGAGGTTGCCGGCGGCCTCGAACGCTATCAATCGCCGCAACTGTTGCGCCAGTCACCGGAGGCGGCGAGCGTGCGGGCGGCGGCGAGGGCGCTGGTTGGCGCGAAGAAGCCGATGATCTGGGCCGGCGGCGGGGTGCTGTTCGGTGGTGCGACGGGGGCGCTCAAAGAGCTTGCCGAGCTGACGGCGATGCCGGTGTTCTGCACGATGCCGGGCAAATCCGCGTTCGATGAGCGGGACCCGTTGTCGCTTGGGGCCGGGAGCGGGTCGACGACGCTTGCGGCGCATACCTGGATTAAGGATTGCGATGTCCTGCTGGCGCTTGGGACCAGTCTCACACGGTCGCCCTATGGGCAGGCGATCCCGGCGGGCAAGTTCATCATTCACAACACGATCAATCCATGTGACATCAACAAGGACGAGGCGGCGGCGATCGGCCTTGTCGGCGATGTGGGGCTGACGATCGAGGGGTTGATCGAAGCGATCAAGGCGGAGACCGGCGGCAAGGGGTTTGGTGACAAGGCCGCGCGCGCGGAAGAAATCGCCGCACTCCATAAACAGTTCCGGTCGGACTGGAGTGTCCATCTCGATTCCGATTCCGAGCCGCTCGATTATTATCGGGTCATTCGCGAAATCGATGCGACGCTGGATCGGGACAACTCGATCGTGACACACGATGCGGGGGCGCCGCGCGATGCGATCGTGCCGTTCTACAAGGCGACGGCGCCGCATGGCTACATCGGCTGGGGCAAGACCACGCACCTTGGTTTTGGCATTCCGCTGATGATCGGGGCGAAAATGGCGGCGCCGGAAAAATTCTGTCTCAACCTGATGGGGGACGGTGCGTTCGGCATGTCGGGGACGGACCTGGAGACGTCGGTGCGGGCCGGGGCGCCGATCACGACGGTGCTGCTGAACAATGGCGCGATGGCGACCTATTCGGGGGCGACGCGGGGCAACATTGGCGAAGAAGCGCGCGAGATGGGTGTTTCGAAAATGTATGGCGATTACGCGAAGATCGCCGAGGGCATGGGGGCGGTCGGGTTGAAGGTTGCCAAGACGTCCGAGATGGCACCGGCGCTCAGGCAAGCGCAGAAGCTCAACCGCGAGGGCAAGACAGTCCTGATCGAAGTCGCAGCGCTTGAGGATTGTCCGCGCGGACGATTCTGAGGCGAGCTTGCCGTATCAAGCTTAGGGCCGCATCAAGCTGATGCGGCAGATTTGCCTCGTCAGTTCTTGGCCTTCAGGCTCAGGATGTAGGCGATGACGTTGTCAGCCTCGGCACCCTGAATGATCAGGTTCGGCATGTTCTTGTGGGGCGTACGGAAGAACACGATCAGGGCGCGGCGGTTGAGGCCCGGTGTGTTGGCGACCGCTTCGAAGGTCGGTGCCTGGCTGTCTGGCGAGGCATCGGCGCCCTTGTCGATCGCGTGGCATGAGGCGCAGGTGTCTTGTGCGAACGCCTTGCCGGCCTCGATGTTTCCAAGTTCGGCTGCGCTGACATTCGCCACGCCAAGGCCGAGGATGGCCGCGCCCAGGACAGCCGGAAGAAGGCTCGTGCATTTCGAGAAAATCGACATGGCTACACCTTTCGTTCGGAGAATGCGGGCCGTTCCGATTATGTCGGACGAGGCCACGCAACAGACGAAGGATGGCGGGTAACGCAGGGCGATGCCTTGATCGGGATCAAGTGGCGGTCAGAGGTTTTGGCGGTTTGGGAATAGTGTCGGTGGCGGGTGCCGATTTCGTTTCGGCTGCTTCCGACGGGGCCTCTTGGGCGGCTCTATCGGCCGGGGTTGTGGCGGCGTGTGCGGTGAGGTCGTTGTCGAGGGCGCGGGCGGCGGCAAACTGGGACAGGAAGACCTGGCCGGTCAGGTCCGCGAGGAAATGAGACCGTTCGAGGCGGTCCATGACCGGGCCCTTGACCTCGGAGAGGTGCAAGGTGACCCCGGCGCTGGCGAGGCGCTCGTTGATGGCCTCGAGGGATTCCAGGGCGCTGGTGTCGATCTCGTTGATGGCGGAACACATCAAGATGACGTGTTTCAGGGCCGGGTCGGCGGCGATGCGGTCGTAGAGGTAGTCCTCGAGGAAGCGGGCGTTTGCGAAGTACAGGCTCTGGTCGACGCGGATCGACAGAACGCTGTCGCTGGTGATCACGCGATGGCGCTTGATGTTGCGGAAGTGCTCGGTGCCCGGGACGAGGCCGACTTCGGCGATGTGGGGGCGTGAGGTCTTGTAGAGATAAAGCGCGATCGAGATCAGGACGCCGGCGGAAACGCCAAGCTCGACGCCGAACAGCAGCGTTACGGCGATGGTGGCGGCGACGGCGGTGAAATCGGACTTCGAATAGTTCCAGGTGCGGGACAGTACCGAGAAGTCGACCAGTGACAGGACGGCGACGATGATTGTCGCCGAGAGTGTCGCCTGGGGGAGGAAGTAGAGAAGCGGCGTGAAGAGCAATGCCGCCAGCGCGATACCGATTGCGGTCAGGGCGCCGGCGGCGGGTGTTTCGGCGCCGGCGTCGAAGTTCACGACGGAGCGGGCGAAGCCGCCCGTGACGGGATAACCACCACTCAGTGATGATGCGATGTTGGACGTGCCGAGGCCGATCAGTTCCTGGTTCGGGATGATGCGCTGGCGGCGTTTGGCAGCAAGCGTTTGGGCGACGGATACGGACTCGACGAAGCCAATTATCGAAATGAGAAGTGCGGAGGCGGCCAGGCCCGACCATAGGTCGGGATCGAGGCTTGGCAAGGTGATGGGGGGCAGACCCTGCGGCACGGCGCCGACGATTGAGACGCCGTGATGGCTGAGGGCGAACAGCCAGGCAACGAGCGTTGTCACGGCGACGGCGCCAACGGGGCCGGCCTTGGCGGTGATGTCAGCGGTGCGGGCAGACCAACCGCGCGCGATGAGCAGCGGTTTCAGTCCCTTGCGCACCCAGAACAGGAACGCGACGGCGGCGGCGCCGATGATGAACGTGATGATGTTGGTTTCGCCGAGGTGGGCCCAGATTGACGTCAGCAGTTCGCGCAGGTTGTGGCCGGAGGCGTTGATGCCGAGGATGTGCTTGAGCTGACTTGCTGCGATGAGGATGCCGGACGCGGTTATGAAACCCGCAATGACGGGATGGCTCAGGAAGTTGGCGAGAAAGCCGAGCCGAAAGACGCCCATAACCAAGAGGATCAGACCGGACAGGAAAGCGAGCGTGATGGCGGCGCCGGCAATCTCGCCGGGGTTCGTCAGTCCGAGGTTGCCGATCGCGGTTGCCGTCATCAGCGAGACGACTGCTACGGGGCCGACCGCGAGTGCGGCGCTGGTGCCGAAGATGGTGTAGGCGACAAGCGGGAGGATCGAGGCGTAGAGGCCCATCTCGGGGGGGAGACCTGCGAGGAGGGCATAGGCCAGCGACTGCGGGATCAGCATGATCGTGACGATCAGGGCTGCAATCGCGTCGTTGGTGAACGTGTTCCGGTTATAGGTTCGGGCCCAGGTCAGGCAGGGCAGATAGGGTGAGAGCGTGCGGGTGAGGGCGTTATCAGCCAGTGCGATCGGACGCGCTTTCGCCTGTGGGTCGCGTGGTTCCGGACCTTCGGTTTGATCGTTCATCAGGGCTCTCTCCGCTCCGCGCGCAACGGTTGGGTTCCGGCCGCGAGGCGCCGGCGGCGCGCGGCCGCCGGCGGGGGCTGGAGATCAAAGCGTGTTGACGGGGACCTTGAGGAAGGTGCGGCCGTCCTTGTCTTTGGGTGGCATCTGGCCGGCGCGCATGTTGACCTGTAGCGAGGGGATGATCAGCCTGGGCATATCGAGAGTGGCATCGCGGGCCTCGCGCATGGCGACGAATTCCTCGCGTGTCTTGCCGCCGCCGACATGGATGTTGTGCGCTTTTTCATCGGCGACGGTGGTTTCCCAGCGGATGTCGCGACCGTTGGGGGCGTAGTCGTGGCACATGAAGAGGCGCATCTCGCCGGGCAGGGCGAGGACCTTCTGGATCGAGTCATACAGCGTGCCGGCGTCGCCGCCGGGGAAGTCGGCGCGGGCGCTGCCGCCGTCGGGCATGAAGAGCGTGTCGCCGACGAAGGCAGCATCGCCGACGACGTGGGTCATGCAGGCGGGGGTGTGGCCGGGGGTGTGCATAACGAATGCGGACATGTTGCCGATCTTGTAGGTGTCGCCTTCTTCGAACAGCTGGTCGAACTGGCTGCCGTCGCGCTGGAACTCAGTCCCTTCATTGAAGACCTTGCCGAAGGTGTCCTGGACGATGGTGATGTTCGAGCCGATGCCGATCTTGCCACCGAGCTTTTGCTGGATGTAGGGGGCGGCGGAGAGGTGGTCGGCGTGGACGTGGGTTTCGATCAGCCATTGCAGGTCGAGGCCGCGCGCCTTGACGTCCGCGATCAACTCATCGGCGTGATCGAAGGTGATGCGGCCGGCGGCGTAGTCGATGTCCATGACGGAATCGACGATCGCACAGGCGTTGGAGGCCGGATCCTTGACGATGTAGCTGATGGTATTGGTCTGGGCGTCAAAGAAACCTTTGACGTCCGGCTTGACGTTCATTTCGATGGTGTAATCCGTCATCGTGGTTCTCCTTGATTTTTTGCGTGGTGGCGCTTCGCGTGTGGCCCGCTAGCGCGTATTCGGCGTGGAGGCGTTTGCGGTTGCGGATTTCGCACGGGCCTCAAGAACGGATCGCGTGATGAGGATGCCGGCGAGCATGGCTGCGACGAACAAGGCAACGTCAATGCGGCCTGTGCCAAGGGTCGGGAGCGCGCCGCCCGGGCAGAAGCCGGAGATGCCCCAGCCGATGCCGAAGATGGCGGCGCCGGCGATCAAGCGGGCATCTATGGTGGTGTTGGACGGCAGGTAGAAGCGCTCGGCGAGCCAGGGGCGCTGGCGGGCCAGGACGAGGCGATAGCCGATGAACGTGGTCACCAGGGCACCGCCCATGACGAAGATCAGGCTGGGGTCCCACGTGCCGAAGACATCAAAGAAGTTGATCACCTTGGCGGGGTTCGCCATGCCGGAGATCATGATCCCAAGGCCGAACAACAGGCCGGCCAGATAAACGACGATATAAGGCATCCGGATGCTCCGTTGATCTTATGCGCCGATGACGTGGCGAATGAGGAAGACTGTTGCGGCGGTGGTGATCATGAAGGTCAGGGTTGCGGCCAATGAGCGAGGCGACAGGCGCGCGAGGCCGCAAACGCCGTGGCCAGAGGTGCAGCCGGAGCCGAGAACCACGCCGATGCCGACAATGAAACCGCCAATCGCGAGCGACCACATGGAAACGGGAACGGTGATCACCGGCATTTCACCGGTGGCGAGCAGCACGGCGGACGGTGCCGAGACCATGCCGGCGAGCATGGCGGCGCGCCACATCCAGTCAGCGGCGTTAGAGGGTGCGAACAGCCCCGTCAGAATGCCGGTTGCGCCGGCGATGCGGCCGATCGAGGCCATCAGCAAAACTGCGGCAAGTCCGATGAGGATGCCGCCGAAACTGGACAGGCCTGGCGTGAAGTCGGTTTCCATAGGGTTCTCTCAGGTCAGCAGGACAAGCATGACAATAGTGCCGATCGCGCCCCAAACGAGGGTGTTGATGAACATCCGGAAGATGACACGATCCTCACCGGTGAGGCCAGTTGCGTCGCTGATCATGTCGCCGGGGGAAAAGAATTTGCGCATTGGATGCTCCTGACCATGGGCCGGGGGAGGGGATGAGGTCGCTTGCGGTTTATATATTCAAAAAATCATATATGATTGATCGAGCGGGATGCAATGGCCTCGTTGCTATTTCGGCCATGCTATCGTCGTCGCAGGGCGCCGGGCGCAAACTTAATGGGTCGATGCTTGACGGTTTGGGTGGAGGCGCGGAAGGTTTTCACGCGTGTTCGATGTGAGTCCCGAACGTTTCCATGCTGAGTGATTAAAGTCGCACAAGGGGCAAAGCGAAATGAACGAACATCCCGAACAACCGCCATTTGAAGGCCATCGGCGCTATTATGTCTTCTTGAAGTTCGCCGTTCTGGCGCTTGCCGTGCTGGTCGCGCTCAATCTGCTGGGCCTAGTCTAGGCCTGCAGGGGCTCGTCTCGGGCCGCAGGACCCTGTGCGGGATGCCGGCGGGACGGGCGATCAAGCCAAGATCAGTTGAAGGCGCGGCCGAACTGGTCCGTGAGCGGCTTGGTGAGGTAGCTCAGCACCGTGCGCGGTTCGCCGGTCATGATGGCTTCGGCGGGCATGCCCGGCTTGATGGTGAGGTCACCGAGGCGGCCAAGTTCCTCAGCATCGAATACGATGCGCACCGCGTAAAAGGGCGGTACATCGCCGGCGCCGCCTGACTGGTCAGAGGCAACGCGCTGGATCGAGCCGGTCAGCTCAGGCGTTTCGCGCTTGTTGAAGGCGGTGAAACGCACACGGGCGAGCATGCCTTGGCGGACCTGATCGCGGTCGATCGTCTGGACCATGGCGTCGACGACGAGGCGGCTTTTATTGGGAATGATTTCGGCGATCGTTTCGCCTGGCTGGATGACGCCGCCGACGGTGTGGACGGTGAGTTCATGAATGATGCCGTCGTCACTGGCGCGAATGTCGAGCCGGTTATAGCGCGCCTGGGCGGCGCCGAGGCGCTCGGTGAGCTGGGCGAGTTCGCTATCGATGGCTTCACGCTCCTTCAGGATTTCGCTTTGCGCGTTGACGTCCAGGGTCGCGATCTGCAGTTGCGTTTCGCTGATCTTGTCGCGGGCGCGCGCGATGTCGGCGATGGTGCGGCCGAGGAGACCGCGCTTCTGGGCCTGACTGCGGCGCAGGGCGCTGTAGCGGGAGAGATTGACGAGGCGCCGCTCGCGCAGGTCCTCCAGGGTCTTTGCTTCCTTGTCGTAGAGGGTCATCTCGCCGGCGGTCGCTTCGCGGATGCGTTCGAGGCCGTTGATTTCTTCCTCGAGCTGGCCGATCCGCTCGCGAAGCTGATTGCGCTGGGTTTGGCGCAGTTGCAGGCGGGAGGTGAGCAGGTTGCGCTGGACGGTGATGATCTGGGCGAGGTCTTGATTGCGGATGGCGGCGAAGGCGATGTGCGGGAGCAACTCGAGATCATCGCGCGATTCACGTTCGGCGGAGAGGCGCAGACGACGGATGGTGTAGTCGTAGATGCGTTTTTCGAGCGCTGATATTTCAGATTTGAGCTGGGTGCCGTCGAGGCGAACGAGAAGATCGCCGCGGCTGACTTCATCGCCGTTGTCGATCGCGATCTCGCTGACGAGGCCGCCGGTTTCATGCTGAACGGTCTTGCGGGAGGCTTCAACGACGACAGTTGCCGGCGCGATGACCGCGCTATTGATCGAGGTCGAGGCGGCCCAGCCGCCCAGTCCACCAATCAACAGGGTGGCTGCCGCCAGGCCGATAACAACGTGGAAGCGGATGGAGCGGGTAAATCGCTCCCCACTGGCCGTCGTCGATGCTGGCGCTGCTTGTGTCACCTGGCCCTCCGATCCGCTTCCTTAAAGTGCTGTGACTGCGATTGCGCAGGCCAGCGGCTGCGAACCCTGACTATGGGTGCTCAGTATGAAGGAAACTCTTCGAGGCTTTCCAGATTATCAGCGCGTTGGGCCATGGCGATCCGGTATCAGGTGCAATGGGGCTACTTGAAGCGGGATCCGCTGACGCGATTGGACTGCTTGTCTTCGAGCAAGGCGATGTTGCGGGTGATGCGATCGTCGTTCGGTGCGATCTTCTGAGCCTTGAGAAGATAGCGTCGCGCGCCCGGATAGTCGCCGCGAAGGATGTGTGAATAGCCACGATTGTTCAGTACAACGGCGCGATCGACCTTGAGCTGATCAAGGCGTGCGTAGGCGCGGTCGGCCAGATCGTAGCGGGCGAGTTGATCGTAGGATGCGGCAAGGCCGATCCAGGCCTCGGCGTCGTCGCGGTCTTGCTCAATGGCGGCACGGAAGTGTTTTTCGGCCAAGCCGTAGGCTTTGCGGGCGAAACTTGCCTGCGCCTTGTAGAGGTCTTGTTTTTCCTCCGCGTCGCCCGCGGTGGTGCCTTGCTCGTAAGGCCGGGCCAAGAACGACGCCTGAACGGGATCTTCAGCCGCATGCTTCGCGCAGCCGGAGAGCGTCAATGCCGCCAGGATCGCCAAACTCACTGTTGTCCGGCTTTCGCAAATCAATCGTGACACACGCAGACTCAACGCCGTTCCCCGGTACTTGATCGCAGTGTCCCGTCGCTGTCGGGACGATGCGGCTTACATTTTACAAGGGGACCTGTGACGACGTTGCCGTTCGCGGCGGTCACCGGGCAGCCCCCATGCTCGGTCAAGGAAGCTGCACCATAAGGAGGGCTGATGGGTGTGACGACAGCGCCCGGTGTGGTAATCGCGTAGTTATCAACAGAGGGGTTCTGATTGGGGAAAACACATACAATTTGAAAGAATTCTTAGCTTCCGAGGCAACCGTAAATTGAGGGGGCTTGATGTAAATTTCCGGAAATTGTTCGGAGTTCGGAAATGAAGCTCACGGAATTGATCGCGGTTGCATGCGCGATTACGGCGGGGTCCGTCGCTTTCAACATGATGTCACGCTACATGGACAGCTATCGGGCGCAGTACCGGGAGCACATGCGCGAGCAATATGCCCAGGTGGCGCCGGAGCCGGCGAAGCCGAGAGCGGAGCTCACGACCGTGGTCACGGTTCAGCGGTCCTTGACGTTTGGCTATCAAATCCAGCGAGAAGACCTCAAGCTCACCAATTGGCCCGCCGATGCGGTGCCCGCGGGGGCGTTCCGCAAGATCGAGGACGTTTTTTCGGGCGAACAACCGCCTCGCATAAAGTTGGATGTGGGTGCAGGCGAGGTCCTGCTGCACAGCAAAGTTAATACAACACATCAAGGTTCGGCCATTTCGATGCTGCTGCCGCCGGGGCTGCGGGCGGTGACGATCAAGATCAACGAGATCCGCGGCGTTGCCGGTTTCGTGCGGCCGAGTGACAGAGTTGATATTCTCCTGACGGAAAAGATCCAAGAGGGCAGTGCAAAAACGAATCTCTCAGCGCGTGTGTTGCTGCAGGATGTGCTGGTGCTCGGTGTCGATCAGGAAGCTCATCTGGCGAGT
The DNA here is from genome assembly GCA_963696075.1 of uncultured Alphaproteobacteria bacterium. Taxonomy (GTDB): domain Bacteria; phylum Pseudomonadota; class Alphaproteobacteria; order Rhizobiales; family Hyphomicrobiaceae; genus CAJQQK01. Next base: position 94,040 of record CAVOJD010000030.1, read on the forward strand.
GATCAGCCGCGTGTTGCCAATTCGGTGACAGTTGCCGTCTCGCTTGAGGACGCGCAGAAGCTGGCTTTGGCTTCAACGGCGGGCTTCTTATCTCTGGCTTTGCGGCATCCGTTGCAGCCCGCTGTTGATCGCATTCGTGAGATTTCGCTCGCGGATCTGCAACTGGTTGCCAAGGAGAGCGGTGGCGCGGGCAGTTCGACCGTGGAAGTCGTGCGCGCGACGAAGAGCCTCGACTATAAAGTGCCGCGGGCCCGCGACTAACCAAGAGTGTGCATCAGGGGCACACCTTGCGCCCGAGGTGTCGCGGCACAGTGTGCATAACGGGTATAACCTTTCTGGACGACGTGCATCATTGACCGTGCTGCCGCATGCAGTTGGGCGTTGCTGAGGACTTTGGTCCGAGGCGCGAGCCTATGGCGTAGCGGGGGTTAAAGTCGTGATGCGAATGCGTTGCTTGACGCAGCACCAAGGGTGTCTGCGAAGCGTTGTGGAGCGTGCGGGGATTGCAGTGGCCTGTTGGCATGCGATCCAGGGGCGCTGGGTCGTTGCGATGTTTGCTTGGCTTGTGCTGGCGGCGGCCGGGGCGACCAACGCGATGGCGAATGGCGCGGGGCCATCAGAAGTCAATGTCATTGCCCACAAGTCGGCGGTGATTGAACTCACTGAGCCGTTCAGCAAGATCCTGGTTGCCAATGACGACATCGCCGATGTGGTGCCGTTGACGGACCAATCGCTGTCGATTGTCGGCAAGAAAATCGGCGCAACCAGCCTGACGCTGCTTGGCACCAACAAGTCCGTGATCGCCGAGATCGACATCAATGTGACGCACAATCTGAAGGATCTGAGAAAGAAGCTGCGGTCGCATCTGCCGCACAGTGATGTGCGGGTGACGGAGGCGAATGGCCGGATCCTGCTTTCCGGACGGGTTGATGACGCGCGCGCGGTCGAGAAGGCCGTTGCAATCGCGGAGCAGTATGCGCCGCAGAACGTGACCAACACACTCGATGTGCGCCAGACCCAACAGGTGATGCTGGAGGTGCGGTTTGTCGAAGCCTCACGGCGGGCGTCGACGGAACTCGGGATAGGGACGCGGACGCGGGGATCGCGGATCAACGCGAACTCAGGGCCGCAAGCACTGGTTCGGGAGGGTATCTTGAGCACCACGTCGCTGGTTTCCGGCGGCGCACCGTTCGGGACGATGATTGCGCGGCTCCTTGATGAGGGCACGCAGGTGGATCTGATCGTCAATGCGCTCGAGGAACAAGGTCTGGCACGGCGGCTGGCGGAACCCAACCTTGTGACGATGTCGGGGGTCTCGGCGAGTTTTCTCGCGGGCGGCGAGTTCCCGTTTCCAGTCGATGCCGGCAATGACAAAGTCGTGGTCGACTTCAAGACGTTTGGCGTGGCGTTGAAATTTACGCCAACGGTTCTATCCGACGGTTTGATCAATCTGCAGATCGAGCCTGAAGTCAGTGAACTCGATGATACGTCCGGCGTACGGTTGCAGAATGTTCAGATCCCCGGCCTGATTGTGCGGCGTGCGCAGACCGTTGTGGAAGTGCGCGATGGGCAGAGTTTCGCAATTGCCGGGCTGTTGCAGCATGCCAATACGCGGCTTGGCCAGCAGTTGCCATGGATCGGGCAGGTGCCGGTGCTTGGGGCGTTGTTCCGCAGCGCACAGTTTCGCAAGCAGGAAACAGATCTCGTTATCATCATCACACCGCGCCTGGTGCGTCCGGCGCAGCCCGGGGAACGGCTGGCGACACCGCTGGATCTGACCAAAGGGTCGAGCCGCAAGGAATATTTTGCGAAAGGCCGTCAGGATGGACCGGTGTGGCGGACATCGACGAAGTATGCCCGAAAGTTCCCGGCGCCCGAGCCGACGCATGGGCACATTCTGACACTCGCGGACCGGGGGGCGATGCAGTGATGAGGGGTAAGACGGGTTGCGTAGGCCACGGCTGGAAGCGCTTGACGACGTGGGGCGGCTTGGTCGTGGTTGCAGCCGGCGGGCTGTTGCTCGGCGGGTGCTATGATCCGGAAGCGCGGATCGATACGATTACGCCGATCGCGGGCAATGCGATTGCGCACAACAAGGCGGTTCAAGTTGTCGATCCGTGGCCGGATCACGCTTTCCGGCGCCATCAGGTGACGGACGGGGAGCGGGTGCGGCGGGCTTACGAAGGCTATCGTGGGGGTAACGGCCAAGGCGGTGGCGGTGAGGATGAAGGTGGCGCCGTCTCTGGGAAAGAGAACCCCACCGGGGGGGCTGGTGACAAGCCGGGCGCATAATGTGTCTCGGGCATATCAGCGGCGGAGGGCATGAGCTGCGGTCTATGTCCACGCTCTTTGGACGACGACGTAATTCCTGCACAACTGCGAGCGTGCGGTTTGGGGTGGAACGCCGGGGGGCTGGCGTCCCACCTTTTTTGTTCAGTTCGTGAGGCGCGGGCCGGATGAGACCGGGGTGATGGCCATCTGGGGCAGGCCCTTGCCGTCGAAGTTGGTCTCGATGCGCACGGTGCCGTTGCCCTTGAGCTGGACCTTGTGGGCGACGATGGCCCAGGCATCAGCGTTCTGTCCGAGGTTGCCGTTGCCGCCGATCTGAAGCGTCTGTGTCGGGAAATAAAGCCCGCCGCTCAGCTTGACGTCGCCACCACCCTGGATTTCGGAGATCGTATACGGGTTTGACGCGGAATCCTGCATCATCGCCATGCCGGCGTAGGTGCCTGTGGCGGGGGCGATGAGGTCGAGGTCGGCGCCGCCGTTGACGGTGACGCCTGCATCGTCTCCAGTCACGTAGAAGACGACGCCGTGCGCGACGGTGGCGGATCCGCTGCGGAAGATGAGCGGGCCGCCCTTGACGACGTAGACACCGGGTTCAAGCGTTGCGTTGGCCTGCGCCATCATTTCGAGACCGCCACAATAGGTGCCAGGTGCGAGGGTGTGTTCGCCCTTTTTGACGACGGTTGCCTTTTCGGTGCCGTCACATTCATCCGATGCGGGGGCGGGAAGGTGAGCGAAGGGGTCGGGAACCGCCGAGCAGCCCTCCTTGGGCAGCGGCAGGAAGTTGCCGTTGATGTCGAAGCCGCCGACGGTGCAGAAGCTCTTTGCGGAGACGGTCGGGTCCCCGACGGCGCGCAGGGATTCAGCGGCGTTCGAGTTCGAGTAGACCGAGCAGTTGATGGCTTCGAAGCTGGTGGTGCCGTTGACGTAGAACGCACCGTCATCGGTTTCGGACAGCGCCAGGACGCAGGCCGGTCCGCCGTTCCCGAAATCCTTGCCGGCCGCCGCATTCGACGCCGCGTTGATCGCGATGTTCTCATAGCCGAATACACGTGTGAAGGATGTCGGGACACTGGCCGATGCGGTCAGTGAGACGCCGTTGCTGTTCGAGGTCACACTCGGAACGGCAGAGGAAATGAAGGCGCGGCCGGCGATGTTCGAAGCAAATACCGACTTGGCGATGCCCGCGCGCGCGGTCGGATCCGTGTCCGCCTTGGCGGCGCTGATGACGGCTGCGTCGGCGGCGGCCTGAAGTTCTGCCTTGGCTGAATGGGCGTGGCCGTAGTCGAGGGCTACGCCTGCTGCACCGAACAGGGGAATGGCGGAGAGGGCGAACAACATTGCCGTGTTGCCGCTGCGGCATTTGCCAAACCGTTCCAGGCATCCGGCGAGATGAGACCTGATCATTTTCAACTGCCCTTGTATTTGCGCAAAATAGTTTCTCCTTTTATCGAATGCCATAATACTCTTTGCGATTTGGTTGTTGTGGGCGGCGGTATTCAAAATTTTTTTTTATGGATTCTTTAAGCATGCCAAAGTGGTCGCCGCCGGGGTGTGTTCGCGGGGCTTTTTTCGCCGAGTTCCTGCCGTTCCGGCGGGGTTCGACGTGTTCCGGATCAGTTGGCAGTCCGGGGGATGAGGGCGTAGGATTGGTGTTGGAAATTGTCAGATGAGGTAAATGGTCATGGCGCTGAGCGGTGAAGGGGCGATCTGCATCTGGAACGACATCACGCCGGAGGGGGAGGCCGACTTCTATGCCTGGCATATCGAAGAACACATGCCGGAGCGGGTCGGCATTCCGGGGTTCACGCGGGGGCGGCGCTATGTTGGCGGTGATGAAGGGACGAGCCCGCGGTTCTTTACGCTTTATGAAACGGTCACGCCGGAGGTGGCGGTTGGTCAGGATTATCTCAATCGGCTGAATGCGCCGACGGCGTGGACCAAGCAGGCGACGCAGGGATTTCGCAATACGTTCCGCGCGCTGACGCGGGTGAAGGCGAGCTTCGGGCAGGGGCCGGGCGGCGTTCTTGCCACGCTGCGCATGACGCTTTCAGGTGAAGGGCGGGAGGCGCTCTGCCAGAAACTGGCGGTGGAGGTTCTGCCGGTGATCGCGCGCGGCGCGATGATTACGGGGGCGCATCTTTGCATGACGGATGTGGCGGCGAGTGCGGGGCGGACCGAGGAGACCAAGGGGCGGGACGATATTCAGGTGCCGCCGGATACGGTCGTCCTGATCGAGGGCTGTCAGCTCGATGCCGTCGATGCTGCCACGCGTGCGTGCGTCCAGGCCGCGGACCTCACAGGGGCGTAGCGCACCGGCGATCGGTCTTTACCGGCACGAATATACGCGGCTCAAGACCGCTTGGGGGGCGGGCTAAGCCATGGCGGAAACCGGCAGCATCAGAATTGCGCTGATCGAGGCGGGGCACTGGCATGCACCGCTCTATCTGGATGGCCTTTCCGGCGATGGGATCGATGTCGTCGCCGTTTCGGATCGTGAGGGGGCGGGGGGCCGTCAGATCGCCGAGCGCTGCAAGGCGCGTTTTCATGAAGACTGGCGCGCGCTCATTCAGTCAGAGGCGATTGATTTCGCCATCGCGTTTGGTCGTCCCGTCGAGATGCCCGCGATCGGGGAGGCGCTGGTCGAGGCGGGGATTGCGTTTGCGCTGGAGAAGCCGTGTGGTGTTGATCCCGCCGGCGTGCGGCGGCTGGCGGAGATGGCGGCGCGCGCGGGGCATTTTGCAGCCGTGCCGTACCTCTACCGGATCGGCCCGCTGAGGACGATGCTGGCCAACCTTTCAGGGGGATTGCCGGGGCGGTTCCATCACCTCTCGTTTCGCTTCATCGGTGGGCCGCCGACGCGGTATCTCGAGAATGATTGCGCGTGGATGCTCGACCCCACGCAGTCGGGAGGCGGGGCGCTGATGAACCTCGGGGGGCATTTCGTCGATCTGTTCCATCTCCTGACCGGGGGGCCGGCTGCGACCGTTTCGGCGCTGACCAGTGAGGGGGCCTACGGGGCGGGTGTCGAAGACTATGCCGTGCTGAGGTTGACGGGGGCTGGCGGGGCGATTGGTGTGATCGAGGCGGGCTATACGTTTCCAAGTGCGGGAGAGGCGCTGAGGGAGTTTTCCTTCACGTTGCGTTCTGAGCAGTATTACGTGACGTCGCGGGGGCGGGGGCTTGAGGTGCGGTCTGTTGCGGCGCCACAGGAGAAAAGCGATGCCTTGGATCTCGAGCTGCGCAACGAGCTCTATTATCCGATGTTCGTTGCCGACACGATCGAGCGGTTTCGGGCGGGCAAACCGCCGGCGTGCGGGCTGGAGCAGGCGGTTGAGGTGATGGATATCATGGCGCTTGCCTATCGGTCGGCTGCGAGCGGCGGACAGGTGCTGGCTTATCAATAAGATTTGCCGATGATTGGAACGTCCGTGTGCCGGCTTCTGATTGATGCACGGTTTGATGAGATGGGGCGCGACGTTGGTGATGCTCTGCGGCACCGGTGCGGGCGCTGGTGGGGTCGGCGGTTCAGGCCCGGCAAGGAAACCGAATGATCAACTGGCGGCGGGTTTTTTATATTGTACGCTCAAGCTTCTGGTTCGTGCCGGGGGTGATGGCAATTGCCGCGGTTCTGCTGGCGATTGCGTTTGCCGAATATGATTTCGGTTTCGGCAACGGACCCGGTTTTGCGCAGGTGACGGACGAGACAGGAATGCCGGTCGACAGCGCGCGGTCCATCCTGTCGACGATTGTCGGGTCCATGATCACGGTCACGACACTCGTTTTTTCGATGACGCTGGTCGCGATGACGCTGGTTGCCCAACAGCTTGGGCCGCGCATCGTGATCCGGTTCATGGATAACCGGCCGACGCAGATCTTCCTCGGTCTGTTCCTTGCGACGTTCCTGTTTGCGCTGATCGTATTGGTGCGGATCGGTTATGTGGATGAGGGCAGTCAGGTTCCAAACATTGCGATCATCCTTTCGACGGGGCTCGTCATCCTGTCGATGGGCGCGATCATTGCGTTCATCCACAACGTGGCGAGCCGGATCCAGGCAGACCAGATTGTTGCAGAGCTCGGGACTGAATTTCGGGCGGCGACGGATCGGCTGGTTCAAAACACCAGCGGGAAAGAGCCATTTGCTTCGCTCAAGGAGCTGGAGGAACTGGAGGCGCTGTTCCAGTCGCGCAAGATCATTGAGATCGGTGCGCCTGAAAGCGGCTACCTGAACGTGTTGGACGAGCAGGCGGCACTCGACTTCCTGGAAAGGGAAGATCTGGTCGTCAGGGTCGTGTCCAGTCCGGGCGGGTTTGTCCTGCAAGGGGTGCCGGTGTTGGAGGTGGCGGCCGAGGGGTTCGACGACGAACGCGTCGAGGAGATCAAGGAGCGATTGGGGGCGATGCTCTCAGTGCTGCCGACGCGGACGGCCGAGGTCACGCTGGATTTCGAAGTCAATGCGTTGACCGAGGTGGCGCTACGTGCGCTTTCGCCCGGCATCAACGATCCCTATACCGCGCGGGCGTGCATTCATCGTCTTGGCACCGGGCTCAGGGCGCTGCTCGATCATCCGGGACGTCCGCCGGTGACGCGTGGAGAGGATGAGGCGGTGCGCATCGTCCATCATTGCCAGCCGTTCGGGTATTATTGCTCGCTTGCGCTGAGGCCGCTGATGAACGCCGGGCGCGATCATGCCGAGGTGCTGTCAGACATCGCGCACATGCTGGGTGCGCTTGGCGCGATGGCGGAGCGCGAAGAGCGAGGCCAGGACGTGATTGTCAATCTCGATGCGCTGGAGGAGACGCTGGGGAACTGCGGGCTGATCCCGTCGGACCGGACTTGGGTCAAGGAGCATATCCGGCTGGCGCGGGAAAAAGTGGAACGGAATATGTCGGGTTCGGCCGAGAATGCCAGCGACTAACGGCAATTCGTTAATAACGTTTCGCCGCGAATGCCCGCAACGCAGTCACTATGTGTGGTCCGCACAACTTGTGGGCAGACGGTCTCGCGGGTAGTCTTAAAAACTTGTAAAGCCAGCAAGAGCGGCACCAGCCGTCTCTCATTGCTAGCTTTTTTGGCTTCCGATCCTGACGGATTCCGTTTCGGTGCGGCGCGATGGCGCGTTCTTCGAACGGTACTCGGGGCTCGGAATTCTGGATGGGTTCATCAAGGGAGATCCGATCACATGCGTTTTAAGTCCTTCGGCACAGTCAAAGGGGCCGGTCTCGCGGTTGCAGCGATTGCTGCGTTGAGTGCGGCGCCTGCGAGCGCCCAGCAGAAGTTCATCTCGATCGGCACCGGCGGCGTGACCGGCGTCTACTATCCGACCGGCGGCGCGATCTGCCGTCTCGTCAACAAGGATCGCAAGGAACACGGGATTCGCTGTTCGGCTGAATCGACCGGCGGCTCGATCTACAACATCAACACCATTCGCGCCGGTGAACTCGAGTTCGGTGTTGCCCAGTCGGACTGGCAGTACCACGCCTACAACGGCACCTCGAAGTTCAAGGATGCGGGCGCGTACAAGGATCTGCGGGCCGTGTTCTCGGTGCACCCTGAACCGGTGACGATCGTGGCGCGTGCGGATGCCGGCATTTCGAACATCACCGACCTCAAGGGCAAGGCGCTCAACATCGGCAACGCTGGCTCGGGTACCCGCGGCACCTGGGAGGTCATCGAGCAGGCGCTCGGCTGGAAGCGCGAAGATCTCAAGGTGGCAGCCGAACTCAAGTCGGCTGAAACGGGACAGGCGCTTTGTGATGGCAAGATCCAGGCGTATTTCTGGCTGGTTGGTCATCCGTCCGCGCTGACGCAGGAAACGCTGTCGACGTGTGATGCCGTGCTCGTCAATGCGACGGGGGCCGAGATCGACAAGCTCGTTGCTGACAACTCCTACTACCGCAAGGCGACGATCCCCGCCGGCATGTACAATAATAAGGAAGACGTCACCACGTTCGGCGTCGGCGCGACGTTCGTCTCCAGCGCAAGCGTGCCGGAAGAGGTCGTCTACACCGTTGTCAAAGCTGTCTTCGAGAACTTCGATCAGTTCAAGAAGCTGCACCCGGCGTTCGCGAACCTGAAAGAGAAAGAAATGATCAGCGATTCGCTCTCGGCGCCGCTGCATGCCGGCGCGCAGAAGTACTACAAGGAAAAGGGCTGGATCCAGTAATTCAGCTTTGGCCTGTCTTTGGCCTGTCCGGGCCGATCCAGGCAAACGGAGAGCGCTATCTGTGGCGCTCTCCAACCACCCTTGCGGATGGGGCGCGACTGATCCGAATTCCTTACATAGCCCACTAGCGGGAGGCGAGGGCCCTTATGACCGATCAAGCCGCGACGCAGACGCATGACGGCAATCAGGGCTCGGCCGCGCAGATGGCCGCCGACATCGACACCGGCGGGCGTAATCCGACCGGCGCGTTGAAAAACCTGATCCCTGCCCTTTGTTTCGTCTGGGCCGTCTTCCAGATTTTCTATTCGTCGAACGTGCCGTTCTGGCTGGTTGAAACGACCGGCATCAATCTGATTTTGAACAATTCAGAGATCAGGCTCTTTCACCTGTCGTTTGCGCTGTTTCTGGCAGCACTTGCGTTTCCATTGTTCCAGTCGAGCCCGAGGCGTTCGATCCCCTGGTATGACTGGCTGCTGGCGTTCGCCGGCGTTGCGGCGTGTCTCTATCTGTTCGTTTTCAAGAATGACATCGCGGTTCGCGCGGGGCTGCCGACGACGGGCGATCTGATCGCGTCATCGGTCGGCCTGATCGTGATCGGCATCGCGTGCTATCGCTCGCTCGGGTTGCCGCTGGTGATCGTCGCCTCGGTTTTTCTGGCCTACACGTTCTTCGGTGATGCGCGGTGGCTGCCCGAAGTCATCCAGTGGAAGGGTGCCTCGTTCGAAAAGGCGATGTGGCACTACTGGATGCAGACGGAGGGCGTGTTCGGCGTTGCGCTTGGGGTGTCGGCGCAGATGATCTTTCTGTTCGTGCTGTTCGGCGCGATCCTGGAGAAGGCGGGGGCTGGCAACTATTTCATCAAGTTCGCCTTTGCCGCGCTCGGTCATCTCAGAGGCGGACCGGCCAAGGCTGCGGTGTGCGCGTCCGCGATGAGCGGGCTCTATTCGGGGTCTTCGATTGCGAACGTGGTGACGACCGGCACGTTCACGATCCCGCTGATGAAACGGACGGGGTTTTCGCCTGAGAAAGCCGGTGCGGTTGAGGTCGCCTCATCGACCAACGGGCAGCTGACGCCACCGGTCATGGGGGCGGCGGCGTTCCTGATCGCGGAGTTCACCGGCGTTGCCTACACCGACATCATTCGCCATGCCATCGTGCCGGCGCTCGTCTCGTATATTGCGCTCATCTACATTGTGCATCTCGAAGCGCTGAAGCTCGGCCTGAAGGGCATGGAGAAGCCTCCGGCGCGGGTCAGCATGATGCAGAAGCTGATCGGGTTCCTGACGGGCTTCCTCGGGATCGCGGCGCTCTCAGTCGTCGTCTACTATGGTCTCGGCTGGATCAAGGACGTCATGCCGTACAGCGCGTTCTATGTCGCGGTCGCACTTTGTGCGGTTGCGTATATCGCGCTGTTGTATGTTGCGTCACGCCAGCCGGACCTTGAGATCGACGATCCTGAGTCGGGCGATATGCGGCTGCCCTATACGAGTGATGTTGCGATCACCGGCCTCTACTTCCTGCTGCCGATCGTGATCCTGATCTGGTGCATCATGATCGAGCGGTTGTCGCCGACGCTGTCGGCGTTCTGGGCGACGATCGCGATGATCATTGTCGCGCTAACACAGCATCCGCTGAAATCAATGATGCGGGGCGATGGACGGGATCTCGGCGGCGAGTTCCAGCGCGGTGTCGGGGAATGGTTCGAGGGCATGGTGTCCGGCTCGCGCAACATGATCGCGATCGCGGTTGCAACGGGGGTTGCCGGCATCATCGTGGGCACGGTCTCGCTGACCGGCATGCACCAGGTGATTGCGGAATTCGTCGAGTTTCTGTCCGGCGGTTCGCTGATGGTGATGCTGGTGCTGGTGGCGGTCATGAGCCTCATTCTCGGCATGGGGCTGCCGACGACGGCGAACTATATCGTCGTCTCGTCGCTGATGGCGCCGGTGATCGTGACGCTTGGTGCGCAGAACGGGCTCGTGGTGCCGCTGATCGCGGTGCATCTGTTCGTCTTCTATTTCGGTATTCTGGCGGATGATACGCCGCCGGTTGGCCTGGCGGCCTTTGCGGCGGCGGCGATCTCGGGCGGCGATCCGATCCGGACCGGCGTGCAGGGGTTCATGTACGATATCCGCACCGCGCTGCTGCCGTTCCTGTTCATCTTCAACACGGAGCTGCTGCTGATCGATGTGACGCTCGCGAAGGCGGTCTTCGTGTTCGTTGTTGCGGTTATTGCGATGATGCTTGTTTGCGGCGGCAACGCAAAGCTATTTCTTTGCGCCGAACCGATGGTGGGAGACGGTGGCGCTGCTGTTGATCGCCTTCACGCTGTTCCGGCCGGGCTATTGGCTCGATCAGGTGCAGCCGCCGTTTGCCGAGCAGGCGGGCGCAAAGCTCGAGACGGCGGTGGCGGCGGCGCAGCCTGGAGATGAAATACGGGTCCGGGTCGCCGGGCCCGACTTCAACGACGGGACCAAGACGGTCGAGAGTTCGCTCGTCTTCAACGTCGGCAATGAGAAAACGGCGGCCGAGCGGCTGAAGGCCGTGGGGATCAGTATTCAGAAAGAGGGTGATGTCGTGAAGCTGGAAGAGCCGGCGTTCGGCTCGAAGTTTTCCAAGCTGGGCGAGACACTCGATTTCTACGCGGACAAGCCGGTGGTGGTTTCGGAGGTTCGCACGCCGGTGGTCGGGCGCTGGGTGAAGGAAATATTCTACATCCCCGCGATCCTGCTGCTGGGCTTCGTCATCGCGATGCAGCGGCGGCGGCAGACGCAGCCGGCCTTCTGAGGACGTGTTCAAGTTTGGCGGGATGGCGTGTTTCGGGCGGCCTCAATGAGGCCTCGCCGGGCGCGGGTTAGCTGCGGGCGTTTTCACCAATGATTTCATTGCTGGTGCCTGCGGCAAAAGGATCACGTTAACCGGAAGGCGGAAACGTTATGACGAAGCAGGGGCTGAATGCGATCAGCAACCCTGTAGACTCACTTCGTGATTCCTGAGCCAACCGTTGGACCGAACATGGCGAAGCCAAGTGCCTTCGAGGTTATCGATACGCTAGAGCCGGAAGAGGCTGCGTTGTTTCTCGATTTTGACGGGACACTCGTCGAAATCGTGGAACGGCCGGGCGATGTGGCGATCTGCGCGCGCAATCTCGCCAGCCTCGAACGTCTCAGCTCGATGATGAATGGCGCGCTCGCGATCGTGACGGGGCGGGATGTCGCGACGGTGGATGGGTTTTTGACGCCGTTCAGGTTTGCGGTTTCGGGCGTGCATGGCTTTGAGGCGCGGCGGCCGGGACGGGAGATCGAGCGGATTGGCGCCGATCTCGATGCGCTTGGGCGGGTGAGCGAGCGGTTGGCGCGGTTTCGTGACGAGCACGAAGGGGTGCTGCTCGAACACAAGCCGGCATCCGTGTCGCTGCACTTTCGCCAGCGGCCGGAGCTTGGCACCAAGGCGCGGGAAGCCGTCGATCAGGCTGTGGCGGGCGAGGACGGCGTCAAAGTCCTGCCGGGCAAGATGGTGTTCGAGGTCAAGGCGCATGCTGGCGACAAGGGGGCGGCAATTGACGAGTTCATGGCGGAGGCACCCTTTTGCGGGCGGATTGCGGTGTTCATCGGCGATGATGTGACGGATGAGGCCGCGTTCCGCGTCGTCAATGCGCGGGGCGGCGTGTCGATCAAGGTTGGTGGCGGGGAGACCGTCGCGACATACCGGCTTGCTGATCCGGCGGCGGTGGCCCAGGTGGCTTGAAGCATTTGCGGGACTGCGCGCCTGCACGGGAAAACTTGCGGAAGAGTTATGACCCGAGCGGCGAACAGCGCCGTTCGTGAGATGATTTCAGAACAGGGTGACGCGCAACGGCGTTGCCCGGGAGGCAGACAGGCGTGAGCAGACTTGATGTTGGGATTGTTGGCAACTGTGCGTTCGGCGCGTTGATCAACCGCGAAGGGCAGATCGTCTGGTGCTGCCTGCCGCGGTTTGACGGCGATCCGGTGTTCAATACCCTGGTGCGCTCGACGAACGGGCCGCAAGACGGCGGCTTCTCGCTGGAATTGGAAGACCTCAAAGAGACGGAACAATTCTACGAACCCAACACAGCAGTGCTGCGCACCAGACTGCATGGCCCGTCCGGAAGCGTCGAGATTACTGACAGCGCACCACGCTTCGAGTGGCGCGGCCGGATGTTTCGTCCGCACTCGATCGTCAGGCGGGTGCGACCAATCTCCGGGCGGCCGCGGATGACGGTGCGGGTTCGCCCGACGTTCCAATATGGCAAGATGAAGCCGGTGGTGACGCATGGGTCCAACCATATTCGCTATGTCGGGCCTGACTTTGCGATCCGGCTGACCACGGATGCGCCGATCGACTATGTGCTGTCGGAGACGACGTTCAATCTCGACAAGCCGATCAGTCTGATCCTGGGGCCGGATGAGACGCTTTCCGACGGGTTGGCGGAGACGGCGCGGCATTTCGAAGAGCAGACGATCGATTATTGGCGGAACTGGACGCGGCGGCTGGCGTTGCCGTTCGAGTGGCAGGATGCGGTCGTGAGGGCTGCGATCACGCTCAAATTGTGCACGTATGAGCCGACGGGTGCGATCGTTGCGGCGCTGACGACCTCGATACCCGAGGCAGCCAACAGCGGGCGCAATTGGGACTACCGGTATTGCTGGCTGCGTGATGCGTTCTTTGTCGTGCGGGCGCTCAATTCGCTGGCCGCCGTCCATACGATGGAAAACTATTTCGGATGGCTCAACAATATCGTCGCCGGTGCCAGCGACGGTCATCTGCAGCCGGTCTATGGGATCGGGCTGGAATCCGCCCTGATCGAACGGGAAGCCGATGCCCTCGATGGCTATCGGGGGATGGGGCCGGTCCGGGTCGGCAACCAGGCCTATGAGCACTTCCAGCACGATGTCTATGGCAACTTGATCCTCGGCGCGGTGCAGACCTTCTTCGACCGGCGGCTCGTCTCGCGGGCGGGGGTTGAAGATTTTACCCGTCTGGAGAGCGTCGGTGAGCAGGCATGGCTGCTCCATGATAAGCCCGATGCGGGGATGTGGGAGCTCAGGTCGCGGGCGCATGTGCACACTTCGTCGAGCCTGATGTGCTGGGCGGCCTGTGACCGGCTGGCAAAGATTGCCCATCACCTTGGACTGGCGGACCGGCATTCGTTCTGGGAAAAGCGGGCCGGAACGATCAAGGAAAAGATCCTGGCGGAGGCGTGGTCGGAGGAGCGCCGGTCGTTCGTTGATGCGTTTGGCGGGCGGAACCTTGATGCCGGTGTCCTGTTGATGGCGGAGGTGGGGTTCATCGATCCGATGGACCCGCGTTTCGTGCAGACGGTCGAGCGCATGGAGGAGGTTCTCGCGCGCGGGCCCTACATGATGCGCTATGAGTCAGCGGATGATTTCGGGGTGCCGGAGACGGCGTTCAATATTTGCGCGTTCTGGCGGTTGGATGCCTTGCACCGGATTGGGCGGCGTGATGAGGCCATCGAGATTTTCGAGGCCTTGCTCGCGTCGCGGAACCATCTTGGGCTGATGTCGGAGGATACAGATTTCAGCTCTGGTGAGTTATGGGGTAACTTCCCCCAGACCTACTCGATGGTCGGGATCATCAACGGCGCGGTGCGTTTGTCCCGACCCTGGGAGGATTGCGTGTGAGCCGATTGGTCGTCGTGTCGAACCGGGTGGCGGATTTCGAGAATGCCTCGCAATCCGGCGGGCTGGCCGTGGGGCTGGCCGATGCGCTCAGATCGCGCGGCGGGATCTGGTTCGGTTGGGACGGCAAAGTGGTGAGCGCGGGGACCCGCGTGCCGCCAACAGAAAAGTCGTTTGGCAACGTCACAACGATCACGCTGCCGTTGACGCGCAAGGACTACAATCAGTTCTATGTCGGCTATTCCAACAGTGTGCTGTGGCCGAGTTTTCATTACCGGCTTGATCTCATCAAGTATGAGAGCGCTTTCCTGACGGGATACAAGCGGGTCAATTCGAAGTTCGCGGATGCGCTGTCGCCGCTGCTGAGGGATGACGACATCATCTGGGTGCATGACTATCACCTGATCCCGCTGGCGCAGGAACTCAGGAAGCGCGGCCATCGCCACCGGATCGGTTTTTTTCTGCACATCCCCTTTCCTTCACATGAGATCTACTCTGCGACGCCGGGCTATGAATGGCTGGGCAAGGCGCTGCTGTCCTACGATCTCGTCGGTTTCCAGACGTCGACGGATCTTGAGAACTTCGCCAACATGGTCCGGATCGAGTTCGGGGGTGATGCGCCAATCGAAGGAGACGTGGTCACCACGCCGGAACGGTTGACGCGGTTTGGCCGCTTTCCGATTGGCATTGATGTGGAGGCTTTCCGTGATATTGCGCACAGTGATGAAGCGGCGGAGCGGATTGCCAACCTGCAGCGGCGGACGCTGGTTCGAACCCACATCATCGGTGTCGACCGGCTCGATTATTCAAAGGGACTGCCGGATCGTCTCAAAGGTTTTCGCCGGCTGCTGGAGCGCTATCCGAAGATCCACAAGCGCGTGACCCTGATGCAGATCGCGCCGCCGACGCGGGAGAATGTCGAGGCCTACAGCGATATTCGCGAGGAACTCGAGACGCTGTCGGGTGCCATCAACGGGGAGTTTGCCGACTTCGACTGGACGCCGGTGCGCTACATCCATCGTGCGATCCCGCGTGACATTCTTGCGGCGTTGTTCTGCGGCAGTCAGATCGGGTTCGTGACGCCGCTGCGTGATGGGATGAACCTGGTTGCGAAGGAATATGTCGCGGCGCAACGCGATGATAATCCCGGGGTTTTGGTGCTCTCCAGGTTTGCGGGTGCGGCCGAAGAGATGGAAGAGGCGCTGCTCGTCAATCCCTATGACGTCGATGATATGGCGGAGAAGCTCTATCTGGCCCTGGAGATGCCGCTGGCGGAGCGCATGGCGCGGCAGAAGGCCCTGCTCAAGCGGATCAAGCGGCATGACTCGCGACATTGGCAATCGAGCTATCTCGATGCGCTGACCGAGTATTAGGTGCTTTACCGTGAGCACCATTTCCAGCGTGATTGACAAGGCGCGGGCTTAGTCCGACCGTTGCAGGGAACCGCAACCGAGGAGGCTTTGCCATGAGCGCGGATTATGATCTCGTCATTCGAAACGGCATGATTGTCGATGGTACCGGCAGTGAACCTTTTGCAGGGGACGTTGCGGTGCGCGATGGCATGATCGCGGCGGTTGGCAATGTTTCCGGGCAGGGCGCGGAAGAGATTGATGCGGCGGGCAAAATCGTGACGCCGGGGTTTGTCGATATTCACACGCATTACGATGGGCAGGCGGTGTGGGACCAACACATGGCGCCGTCGGCCTGGCACGGTGTGACGACGGCGGTGATGGGGAACTGCGGGGTTGGGTTTGCGCCGTGCAAGCCGGCCGATCGCAACAAGCTCGTCGAACTGATGGAAGGCGTCGAAGATATTCCCGGCCCCGTGATGCATGAAGGCCTCAAGTGGCAGTGGGAAACGTTTCCGGAATATCTCGAGGCGCTGGAGCGCCAACCGCGTGACATCGACCTTTGCGCGCTGCTGCCGCACGCGGCTGTTCGCGTCTACGTGATGGGTGATCGGGCGATCCGGCACGAGAAGGCGACGGAAGAAGATATTGCGCGGATGCGTGAGATTGCAGCGGATGCGGTCAAGGCGGGTGCGTTCGGCGTCTCGACGTCGCGGACGATCAGCCACAAAAGTCATTCGGGTGAATACACACCGACGCTGAAGGCCAATGAGGATGAACTCACGGGCATCGCGATGGGGCTCAAGGACGTTGGCGCTGGCTTCATCGAGATCGTCTCGGATTGGACGGAACCGGATGCTGCCAGTGAATTCGGCATGCTGCGCCGGGTGGTCGAAGCCTCGGGCCGGCCGGCGGTGTTCACGTTGACGCAACGCCATGAAGCGGCACGCTCGGAGGTGTGGCGCGAATTGATGGCGTTGGCCAATCAGGCGGTCGAGGATGGCCATTCGATCCGGCCGGTGGCGGCGCCGCGGGCGATCGGGCTTCTGCTTGGGCTCGAGGGCAGCCAGAACCCGTTCTCAGGCACGCCGACCTACAAGGCAATGGCCGACCTGCCGTTGGCTGAGCGGGTTCAGCGGATGCGTGATCCAGAGGTTCGCGCGAAGATCCTGTCGGAAGATCCGGTCAAGGAATCCACATTCCCGCTCATTCACCGGCTGATGTGGACGCAGATGTTCCGGTTTGGCAATCCGCCGAATTATCTGCCGAACAAGGAAGACTCGATTGCGGCCATCGCGGAGCGCGAGGGGCGGACGGCACCGGACGTTGCTTATGACGTGCTGCTGGAGGATGACGGGCGCGGGTTCATCTATTCGCCGCTGGTCAACTACTACAACTTCGATATGTCCGCGACGGAGGAGATGCTGGCCGACCCGAATACGATCATGGGGCTTGGCGACGGCGGCGCGCATGTCGGCTTTATTCTCGATGCGGGCTACCCGACCTGGCTGATGACCTATTGGGGACGGGAGCGGCAGCGCTTTTCAATGGAGGAAGTCATTCGCCGTTTGACGTCGGATACGGCGCACGCGTCGGGGCTTCATGATCGGGGTGTCATTGCGGTCGGCAAGAAGGGTGATCTGAATGTGATCGATTATGACAAGGTCACTTTCGGCAAGCCTTATGTGACATTCGACCTGCCCGCCGGTGGACGGCGATTGTTGCAGAAGGCAGAGGGCTATGAGGCGACGATCGTGTCTGGCCGTGTGACCTATCGCAACGGGGAGGCGACGGGTGAGCTTCCCGGTCAACTCGTGCGCGGGCAGCGTTTCGAGGATGCCGGCCGGATTGCGGCTGAATAAGGCTGTCTGCTTATCCGGGCCGTTGCGTATCTGGTCCGATTTGCGTTGAGATGTTGAAGCCCGGGTGCGCGGTAGCGGTGCGCCCGGGCTTTTTCTATGTCGCGTCCTATTTCGTGATGCGATAGCCGAGGGGGGTGGCGGTGTCGGTGATGAACGACCACAGGGCGTGAACACTCGAGGTCGGGCAGAAGATTTGAGCGTGCTGGCTGGCGCGCCGCCAGATCAGGACGGATGTCTTGTGGATCGCGGTCTGGGCGAAGCATCCGGCCGGCATGTGGCGCTCACGGACATCGATGGGCGCGAGCCGCGCGAGGAGGTCTTCGAGGGCTTGGCCGGTGATGTCGATGATCCAGCGGCCGTGGGTGACGTCAAGCGTTGCCAGCCGGTCGCCGGGGGTGAGCTCGGCGGCGGGGGTGAGCGGGGCATCACTGACGAGCCAGATGCGGTCCGGTGCGAGGCGCAGGAGATGGCGGCCGTCGCGTGACTGGGCGATGCGATAGTCGCCGAGGCTGTCGAAGCCGAAATCGGCAATGAGCGGTTGGATGGCGGTCTCGAAGTCCGCCCAGCCGGCAACCTGCAGGATGAAGGGGGGCGCACGATCGCTCAGCGTGAGTGCGGCGTCGCCTGATGCGGGCGCTGTGGTGCCGTCAGCGGGACCGGGGGCCCGGATGCCGGCCAGTGGAGAGATCATCTCAGGCATTCTGGCGTTTTCCTTCCGGGTCGAAGAAATGCGGTGAGACGACGGTTGCGGTCAGAAACTGGCGTCCGACGAAGTTGACGACCTGGACTTTCTCGCCGATGCGGGCGGGGCCGCGGGCGAGGAATGCGAGGGCTATGTTCCGGCCCAAGGCGGGCGAATATGTCGTGGAGGAGACCCAGCCTTCGCCGTGGCCCTCCGGGGCGGCGCCTTCCGCGAACAGGAGGCTGCCGGCGGTGGCGCCTAGTTCACCGTCAATCTCGAGGCCGACGAGCGTTGGCCGGTCCGGTTCAAGGAGTGCCGGGCGGTTGCGCAGGACAGCGCCGATGAACGGCTTTTTCGACGATGCGAAGCCTTCCAGTCCCAGATCACGAAGGGTGGTGCGGCCATCGATCTCGGGGCCGGCGACGTGGCCTTTCTCAATGCGCAGCGCACCCATGGCCTCGGTGCCGTAAGCAATCAGCGAGAACGGGTCGCCGGCGGCTTCGAGGGCCTGCCAGACCCCTTCGGCAAAGTGCGCGGGGATGTAGATCTCGAAGGCCAGTTCGCCGGAGTAGCTGAGGCGATGGATTCGCACCGGCGTTGCTGCGATTGTCGCGTTGACGAGGTGGTTCGGCTTCAGGTGCGCCGGGCTGAGGTCGGCGTCTTCCACGACGGCTGAGAGGAGGTCGCGTGATTTTGGTCCGGCAACCGCGATGGCGGCCCACTGGTCCGAGATGGAGGTCACGTGGACACGCAGGTCGGTCCAGGCGGTCTGGAGCATGAACTCGGCGTGGGCCATGACGGTTGCGGCGTTGGCGGTTGTCGTCGTCATGAAGTAGTCGTGCTCGGCGAGCCTGGCGGTTGCGCCATCATCCATGACGAAGCCGTCCTCGCGCAGCATGATGCCATAGCGCAGGCGGCCGACGGGGAGTGTCTTCCAGCCATTGACGTAGATGCGGTTCAGGAATTCTGCTGCATCCGGGCCCTGGACGGCGATCTTGCCGAGGGTCGAAACGTCGACCATGCCAACGTGCGCGCGGACGTGGGCGGCTTCGCGCTTGTAGGCGGCGGTGCGGTCCTCGCCGTCTTGCGGGACGTACCAGGCCCGCTTCCAGGCGCCGGCGTCCGTCATGACCGCGCCCGCCTTGACGCTGACGGCGTGGAGGGGCGTCAGGCGATAGGGGCGCAGGTGGGGGCCGTGACTGTGAGCTGCGATGGCGCCGATGGCGATCGGGGTATAGGGCGGGCGGAACGTCGTGGTGCCGGCCTCGGCGATTGCGCGGCCGGTCCGTTCGGCCATGCGGGCGAGGGCTGCGATGTTCGACGTCTTGCCCTGGTCGTTCGCCATGCCGGTGGTGGTGTAGCGCTTGAGGTGCTCGACCGAGACGTAGCCTTCACGGTGGGCCAGGTCGATGTCGGAGAGGGTGACGTCGTGCTGGAGGTCAACGAAGGCCTTGCCGACGGGGCGGCCTTCGAAGTCGAAGATGGCGGTGGCGGGGTGTCGGTTGCGGGTCCAGGAGAGATCGGTATCAGGGTCGGCGGGAACTTCGGGAGCGTCGCTTCCAGGTGCGCTCACGCCGAGTGATTTAAGGGCGGCAACGGCGGCATCGCGGCCGGAGGCTGCGCGTTCGCCCAGCTTCTGGGCTGCGGTCAGGCGGCCGGCGCAGTGGACGCCTGCGGCTGACGTATCGAATGGGACGAAAGCGCCGGCTGCGGCGTCGAATACCGGCTTTCCGAAGCGCTGGCTCCACAGGTGGAGGGCGGGGGCAAAGCTTGAGGAACTGGCGACAACATCACAGGCGAGGGTGCGAAGGGGGCCGATGGCGTGGGCGTGATGGTCGACGGCTGCAATGCGGGCCGCAACGACGTTGGCGTTGCCGATGGCCTCTAGAACGCCGGTGCCGGGGTAGATGCGAATATTGGCTTCTTTTGCAGCACTGACGACGTCGGTTGGCGGTTCGAGGCGCAGGTCACACATCGTGACATCAGCGCCGGCGCTGGCAAGGTCGATGGCTGCGCCGTAGGCGGTGTCGTTGGATGTCGCAATGACGATGCGTTCGCCGGGGAGGACCGCGTAGCGGTTTCGGTATGTGCGTGCGGCGGATGCGAGCATCACGCCGGGATGGTCGTTGCCAGCGAAGACGAGGGGTTGCTCGATGGCGCCGGTGGCGAGGATCGACTGGCGTGCGCGGAGGAGATGATAGCGCTGGCGGGGGGCGCCGGGCGGAGAGGGGGCGGCTGTGTCATTGACGCGCTCGATCAGGCCGAAGACGTTGCCGTCGTAGGCGCCGAAGGCGGTTGTCCGGGTCAAGATGCGCACATTCGGGAGCGCCTGAAGCGCGTCGGCCATGGCGGCGCGCCAGTTGTCGGACGGGCTTGCCACGGGCGCGGAGAGGAGGGAGCCGCCAAGGTCGGTGTCCTGTTCGACGAGGACAACGTCGGCGCCGGCGCGCCCTGCCAGGAGGGCGGCTGAGAGGCCGGAGGGACCACTGCCGACGATGACGAGATCGGCGAATGCGTTGATCTTCTCATAGCTGTCGGGATCAGGCTCGGCGGGTGCGCGGCCCATGCCGGCGGCGCGGCGGATGTAATGCTCGCAGAACATCCAGAAGCGGGTGCCGGCGAAGGGGCCGATGAAGGTCTTGTAGTAAAAGCCGGCGGCCAGGACGGGGGCGAGGGCACGGTTTATCGTGCCGAGGTCGAACCGAACACTGGGCCAGGCGTTCTGGCCGAAGGCTTCGAGGCCGTCGACGGCTTCCACGGTTGTTGCGCGGACGTTGGGCTCGCGGCGCGGGCCGGTGCCGACTTCGACGAGGGCGTTCGGTTCTTCGGGGCCTGCCGTGACGATGCCGCGGGGGCGGTGATACTTGAATGAGCGCGCGATGACGCGTTCGCCGGAGGCGATGAGGGCGGAGGCGAGGGTGTCGCCGCGGAAGCCTTCGATCGTGCGGCCGTCGAAGTGCATCGTGAGGGGGCGGCTGCGATCGATGCGGCCACCGTTGGCGAGGCGTCTTGCGGTTGATCTGGAGGCCATCAGCGCTTGCTCCGGGCGAGATGGCAGGCGGCGATCTCGTGGCTGACGGTGTCGCGTTCGACGACCAGCCATTGGCGGCAGCCGGAGACGTGGTGCCAGAACTCGTGATGCGTGCCGCGCGGGTTGGGGCGTTCGAAGACGTAGGCGACCCAGGCGGCCATGTCGACGTTGTCGGACGCAGGACGTTCGACGGTGGCATCACCGCCGTAGGTGAATTCGGTTTCGTCGCGGGTCCCACACACGGGACAGTGAATTCTCAGCATGTCGGTGTCGTGCTCATTGGTGGTGCGGGACGGGGCCGGCGCCCTTCTCGTCGATCTGGACGCCCTTGGCAAAGCGGTCGAGGGTGAAGCGGGCGTTGTCTTCGTGGGGCTCGTCGCGCGCGATGGTCCAGGCAAAGCACCAGCCGGACGCAGGCGTCGCCTTGAAGCCGCCGTAGCACCAGCCGCCGTTGAGGTAGAGGCCGTCGATCGGAGTCTTGGTGATGATGGGCGATCCGTCCATGGTCATGTCCATGATGCCGGCCCAATGGCGGACGATCTTGAGGCGTGAGAGGGCGGGAATGAACGCCTTCACGCTCTGCAATGTGTCTTCGATCATCGGGACGCCGCCGCGCTGGGCGTAGGTGTTGTAGCCGTCGATGTCGCCGCCGAGCACCATGCCGCCCTTGTCGGACTGGGAGATATAGAGGTGGGTCCCGGCAAACGAGATGACGCTGTCGATCATCGGCTTGACGGGTTCGGAGACGAAGGCCTGGAGGGCGTGGCTTTCGATGGGCAAGGTGAGGCCGGCCTTGGCTGCGAGATGCGAGGTGTGACCGGCAACGGCGAGGCCAACTTTGCCGGCTCGGATGGGACCGCGGGCGGTCTCAACGCCGACGATGCGTTCGCCGTCACGCAAGAAGCCGGTGACTTCGCATTGCTGGATGATGTCAACGCCGAGGCGGTCGGCGGCGCGGGCATAGCCCCAGGCGACGGCGTCGTGGCGGGCTGTGCCGGCGCGGGCCTGGAAGATGGCGCCTTCGACGGGGAAGCGGGCGTTCTCGGAATAATCAAGGTAGGGGAGGCGGCGGCGGACTTCGTCGCGGGTGAGGAGTTCGGCGTCGATGCCGTTGGCGCGCATGATGTTGGCGCGGCGACGGTGGGCGTCGAGGCCGGCCGGGGAGTGGGCGACATTGTACTGTCCGCGTTGGGATATCATGACGTTGAAATTCAGCGTCTGAGAGAGGTTTTCCCAGAGCCTGACGGAGCGCTCATAGAACATCGTGTTGCCCGGGATCATGTAGTTCGAGCGGACGATGGTGGTGTTGCGGCCGGTGTTGCCACCGCCGAGCCAGCCCTTCTCGATGACGGCGACGTTGGTGATACCGTGCTCGGCGGCGAGGTAATAGGCCGTGGCAAGGCCGTGGCCGCCGGCGCCGACGATGACGACGTCATAGGCCGGCTTCGGCTCGGGATCGCGCCAGGCGCGGGGCCAGTGGCGGTTGCCGGAGAGCGCGTTGCGTAGAAGCGAGAATGCGGAATAGCGCGACATGCGGGGACGATCAGGGTGTGGGGACGTCGCCTGTTTGGCGGGCTCGGTCGGGAGCGGGGCGGGCGTGGTTGGACGTTGGCGTTGTGTCAGGGCGCGACAGGGCGCCCTGGCAAAAGGCGTTATTCGGCGGCCAGTCCACGCTGCGGTTCGAGGCTCAGGTCTTCTGCGCCATCGTGTCCGATGCGACCTTCCTTGAGGGCTGCCGCGATGCGGGCGATTTCGGCGTCTGTCAGTTTCATGAGCGGGGGTCGGACGATGGCGCGTTCGATGCGGCCGAGGATGACGGCTGCTTCCTTCATGCGATTGTGCATGTCGAGGAAGGGTGGCGCGTAGAAGGCCTGGGTGATCGGCTGCATGCGATCGTTGATTTCGCGGGCGCGGGGGAGATCGCCTGCCTGGATTGCCTGGAACAGGGCGACCTGGAGGTCGGGGATGACGCTGCCGGCGCCCGAGAGAAGGCCTGCACAGCCGGTCGTCAGGGACTGCATCAACCAGGCGGAGTTGGTCGAGAGCACGTTGATTGACCGCGGCAGAGACTGAAGCGTTCGCACGTTGCGCTCGTGCTCCATCGGCTCGGCGGTCCAGTCCTTGATGGCGGCGAGCGTCGGGACGGCCTCGGCGAGGCGGATGATGGTGTCGAGGGGATAGGCAAGATTGGTCCAACGGGCATAGTTGAAAGCGATCAACGGCAGGTCGGTTGCCTCCGCGATCATCTTGAAATGGGCTTCGGCCATTTCGGGCCGGCGTTCACCGCCCATCATGAGGACGCTTGAGGGAAAGACGAGGAGTGCTGAGGCGCCGGCCTCGGTGGACATGCGCGCGAGGCGGGCCGCTTCGTGGCTGCCATCGGCAAAGATGCCGGCGATCAGCGGGATCTTGTCGCCAACGTCGTCGAGGGAGCGGTCGAGGATCTCGCGCTGTTCATCGAACGTGCAGGCATGAACCTCGGAGGCGTGGCCGTTGACGGTGATGGCTGAGAGGCCCGGTGTGGCGGCAACGTGGTTGAGGTGGCGGGAGGTCTCGGACCAGTCGATTTCATAGTCCGGCGTCAGGGCAAGCAATGTTGCGGGAATAACGCCGGCCGGCGTGAAGTTCTTGAAGCGGGCCATGTGATCCTCCGTGGGCTCGTCCGGCAAGAAAATGGTTTCCAGCGAAGAGTGCGCCAGCGATGGCAGGCTTGCAAGGGGGAGCTGTTCCGGCGCCAACCGATGCTTGATCATCAAGCGGCCTGGCTCAGGCAGCGTTGCAACAAAAAAACGGGCCGGACAAGATGTCCGGCCCGTTGTGATCGTATCAGCGGTTCGCGGCTGGATTTACTGTGCCGAGCGCAGGCGCGGGTCGAGGGCGTCACGCAGGGCGTCGCCGAACAGGTTGAAGCCAAACACGGCAAGCGTAATGGCAACACCCGGCCAGATCGCGATCCAGGGTTCCTGGCGGATGTATTCCTGCGCGTTCTTGAGCATCAGGCCCCATGCCGGTGTCGGCTCCTGAACGCCGAGGCCCAGGAACGAGAGTGATGCTTCGAGCAGGATCGCCTGGCCAACGAAGGCCGTGATCATGATGAGGAACGGCGCCATCACGTTCGGGACCATGTGGCGCAGGATGATGCGCATGTTCGAGAAGCCATTGGCTCTGGCCGCATCGATGTAGGGGATCTCCCGGATTGCAAGCGCGCTGGATCGGACCACGCGGGCGCACTTCGGAATGAAGGGGATCGTGATCGCGATGATGACGTTCTGGATGCTCGACCCGAAGATGGCAACGATGGTCAGCGCCATGATGATCAGCGGAAAGGCCATGAACACGTCGACGATGCGCTGGAAGATCAAATCGACGATGCCGCCGAAGTAGGCACTGCCGACGCCGAGGACCAGGCCGATGGTGGCGCCGATGAAGGCGCACGTGAAGCCCACGAAGAGTGCGGTGCGTGCGCCGTAAATGATACGGGTCAACACATCCCGGCCGAAATCATCGGTGCCAAGCAGGAAGGTGCCTTGATCCGAGATCGTGCCCGGAGGCGCCAGCATGTGCTCGTAGTTGCTTGCCTCGGGATCGAACGGCGAGAGCCATGGTGCGAAGACGGCCATGATGATGAAGATGATAACCATCAAGCCGCCAGCAAACCCGAGCGGCTGCTTTTTGGCAAAGGTCGTCAGCTGTTTCCAGAGGCCTGGGCGCTCGCGCAGTTCCTCGAGCTGGTCAAGGCTCGGGCCGCCTCCTCTAACGTCGGAAACTGTAGCCATATCCGGTTTCCTTTCCGGTCAAACGTCAACTATAGCGAATGCGCGGGTCGAGCCATGCGTAGAGCATGTCGACGACGAAGTTTGTCAAAACGAACATTAGGACGATGATCATGACGATTGCCTGGGTCATCGTATAGTCCTTGCCCGTCACAGAGTGCACCAGCAACTGGCCGAGGCCGTTGAGGTTGAAGACCTGTTCGGTGACGACAAGGCCGCCCATCAGAAATGCGAATTCGATGCCGATCACCGTCACAACCGGCAGGAGTGCGTTCTTCAGGGCGTGGCGATTGATGATGACGTTCTCCAGCAGGCCTTTGGCGCGTGCGGTGCGGACATAGTCCTCGCGGAGGACCTCCAGCATCGAAGAACGCGTCATGCGGGTTGCGACGGAAGAATACCGATACCCAGTCGCGAGCGCCGGCCAGATCAGCTGGGATATGTTGTGATAGGGGTCTTCCCAGAACGGCTTGTAGGTCAGCGGTGGCGACCATCTCACGCCGAACAACCAGTCATTGACGTTGAGCAGGGCGAGCAGGATCAGGATGCCGAGCCAGAATGAGGGGATGGCAATGCCGGCGATCGAGATCGAGCGGACAAGATAGTCGACCCAGCTGTTCTGGTAGACGGCAGAGATCGTGCCCAGCGGAATTGCGATGACGATCGAGACGATCGTCGCCATGAGTGCGATTTGCAGGGAGAGCTGGAAGCGCAGGCCGATCTCTTCGATGACCGGTTTTCCGGTGTCCAGTGAATTGCCGAAATCGAACGTGAAGATGCCGTACACGAAGGTCAGGAACTGTTCCCACAACGGTCGGTCGAGGCCGAGGTTCTGGTGGCAGATTTTGATCTGTTCGGGATCGAAGTAACCGCCGTCGCCGCCCATCTTCAGCTGACATACGTCGCCGGGGACGATGCGCAGGATGAAGAAGATGATGAATGCGGCGCCGAGAACGGTCGGGATCATCAGAAGCAATCGCTTGATCATATATTGCAGCATTGCGTTCTTTACTCCGTCGGCGTTTTGCGTTGGATGGTCCGTATCCTTCGTGACGGTATATCGGCCATCGTTTCAGCTCAGGATGTCGTGCGCGTGAGGGGGTGCCCTCTCGCGCAGGGTTTCTGCTCAGATCTGGCTGCAGGCGACCCAGTGGCCGGGCTTGGCTTCACGGAATTCAGGGACGTGGCGCTTGCACTCATCGACCGCGATCGGGCAACGCGGGTGGAAGACGCAGCCAGGCGGCGGGTTGATCGGGCTTGGGATTTCACCCTTGATAATCTGGTGGGCGCGCGCCTGCTCGATGTCGGGGTTCGGGATCGGAACCGCTTCAAGGAGCGCCTTGGTATAGGGGTGCAGGGGATTGTCGAAGAGTTCGTCGGTTTCGGCGAGTTCGACCATGTTGCCGAGGTACATGACGGCGACGCGCTGACAGAGATGGCGCACGACGCTGAGGTCATGAGAGATGAACAGGTAGGTCAGGTTGAACTGATCGCGCAGATCCTCGAGCAGGTTGATGACCTGGGCCTGGATCGACACGTCGAGGGCGGAGACCGCCTCGTCGCAGATGATGAATTCAGGCTTGACCGCGAGGGCCCGGGCGATGCCGACACGCTGGCGCTGGCCACCACTCATCTCGTGGGGATAGCGTTCCGCGAACTTCGGGTTCAGGCCGCACACGCCAAGAAGCTCGCGGACCCGTTTGTCACGGGCGGCGGCGTCGGGTTCGGTTTTGTGGACCATCATCGGCTCGGCAATGATGTCACCGATCGTCATGCGCGGATTCAACGAGGAATAAGGGTCCTGGAAGATGACCTGGATGCGCTGACGCATCGGGCGCATTTCTTCCTTGTTGAGCTTGTTGAGATCCTTGCCGTCGTAGATGATCTCGCCGCCGGTCGCTTTCTCAAGCTGGAGAATGCAGCGCCCGGTCGTGGTTTTGCCACAGCCTGATTCGCCAACAAGACCGAGGGTCTCGCCCCGCTTGATATCGAATGTGATGCCGTTCACGGCTTTCACGTTCGCGACGACGCGCGGGATGATCATGCCTTCCGTGATCGGGAAGTACATCTTCAGGTCGCGGACCTGGATCAGTATGTCTTCGCTATTGCGCCTGGCAGCGGGCGTTGCAGCTGCCGGCGTGTCGATCGTTCCATCCATGCTCATGCCGCTGCTCCTGCCAATCCAACACGATCTCTCTCAAAACAGGCTGCGATGTGGCCCGGACCGACCTGTTCGAGGGCCGGTCTTGCTTTTGCGCACCCTTCGACCGCGAAGCGGCAGCGTGGGCGGAAAGAACAACCGCCATCAAGTTTGGTCAGATCCGGTGGCTGGCCGTCGACCGGTTCGAGTTTGGTGCCACGTGGTTGATCCATCCGCGGGACGGACCGGAGCAGCGCCAGGGTATAGGGATGCTTGGGGTTGTTATAGATGTCGCGCGCGCTGCCGCTTTCGACGATGCGGCCGGCGTACATCACGTTCACCCGGTCGGCATAGCGGGCGACAACGCCGAGGTTGTGGGTGATGATGATCATGGCGACGCCGAGTTCGCGCGTCAGGTTTTTCATCAGCTCGAGGATCTGCGCCTGGATCGTCACATCGAGCGCGGTCGTTGGCTCATCGGCGATGATCAGCTTGGGCTCGCAGGCGAGCGCCATCGCGATCATCACGCGCTGACGCATGCCGCCGCTCAAGTGATGGGGATATTGCTTGAGACGCCGGTCGGGTTCGGAAATGCCGACAAGGCCCAGCAATTCCTTGGCGCGAACCATGGCTTGCGCATGGCTGACGCCCAAGTGTTGTTCGACCGTCTCGGTCAGCTGGCGGCCGATCGAGAGCACCGGATTGAGCGATGTCATCGGTTCCTGGAAGATCATGCCGATATCGCGGCCGCGCACGTTGCGCATCTCCGCGTCGGAAAGTTTCAGGAGGTCGCGTCCCTGAAAGATGATCTCGCCGTTGACGGTCTTGCCAGGCGGATCCGGGATAAGGCGCAGAATAGACATCGCGCCGACTGACTTGCCACAGCCCGATTCACCCACCACGGCAACGGTTTCACCCGGCGCGACATCGTAGCTGATGCCGTCGACCGCTTTAACCACGCCGCCCGACGTAAAAAAGTGGGTCTGAAGATCTTTGACTTCGAGTAATTTTTCCAACACCTAGCCTTGGAGTGGTTGCCCACCCCAAACCTCATTGAGCTGTGTTCCTCCCGGACGCCACCGGTAACGTGCGCAATTTTCAGGATTGTGCGCTTCGCGACAGCGGCGCTTTTCGCCGTCCGAGAATGCGCGATTGGCGTTCAAGGCGCAAGGGATTATTAGGCCTCTTCGGGACTTAGCCAGTCACTTAGGCTTAATCAGCTGATCCGGGTGCTGCCATATGATTGTGGTTGGAGGGGGGGGTGAGTGCGCGGCGAGGCCGGTGGCGCGGCGTTTGCTGTGTTTGCCTGCTCCGACGGTGCGAAGGGGCTGCGATATCGCAAGCGTGATCGCGTTTTCAGGCACCATCAGTGGTCATAATAGGGGCTGACGTGACACGAGAGGGGCCATGAAACAACGCAGGATCAAAGCTGCCTTTATCCGCGGCGGCACGAGCAAGGGCGTCTTCTTCCGGGCGGGCGATCTGCCGGCAGAGGCTGGCGAGCGGGATGCGGTGCTGCTTCGGGCGCTGGGCAGTCCGGACCCGTACGTGCGTCAGCTTGACGGGCTTGGTGGTGGGATCTCATCCCTCTCGAAGGCCGTGATCGTCGGGCGCAGCACGCATCCTGAGGCAGACGTCGATTATACGTTTGCGCAGGTGGCCGTCGACCGCCCGGTGGTGGATTTTGCTGGCACATGCGGGAACCTCTCGTCGGCGGTTGGGCCATTTGCGATCGAAGAGGGATTGATCGAGGCGGTGGATGGCGAGGCTGTGGTTCGCGTCTTCAATACGAATACCAACAAGATTTTTCATGCGCGTTTCCAGGTTGAAGATGGCGAAGCGGTCATCGAGGGCGAACAGGGGATACCCGGTGTTGCTTCGCTCGGCGCGCCGGTCGCGCTTGAATTCCTCGATCCAGGGGGATCGATGACGACGGGTTTGCTGCCGACCGGAAACGTGATCGACGAGATCGAGACGACGGCCGGAGAGCGGTTTTGTGTGTCGATGGTGGATGCGACCAATCCGATCATCTTCGTTGCTGCGGGGGATGTCGGGATTTCGGCAGCTGAGCTGCCTGAGGCCCTTGAGGCTGATGTCGCGTTCATGGATCTGATGGACCGCATCCGGCGGGCCGGGGCGGTGGCGATGGGGCTTGCGACGTCGCCGGATGAGGCGCCACTCAATGTTCCCAAGCTCGCGATCGTGGCGCCGCCGGCTGACTTCATCGACATTCAGGGCCTGGCGGTGAAGGCTGCGGATATGGACGTGCTTGCCCGGGCGATTTCGATGGAACGCGTGCATCGCGCGCTGCCGTTGACGCTTTCGATGTGCCTTGCGTCTGCGAGCCACATTGGCGGAAGCGTCGTCAATCGGGCAACGGTCCGGGAAGCGGCCGGTCAGCAGGGTGGCCCGCGGGCAGATGTGCGCATCGGTAATCCGTCAGGTGTGATTGTTGCCGGCGCCGAGACCGTTGTGACGCCATCGGGTGGCATCGGGATCGAACGGTGCCGGGTGATCCGCACGCAGCGGCGGCTGATGGAGGGCTTCGTTACCGTGCCCGTTACGACGGGGCGTGAGGGCGCGTCGGCGGACCCGACGGCCGAGCGGGCCGGTGAGCGTGATGCCGCGAAGGTCGAGGCTTGAGTGTCAAGTGAACCGTCGAGAATGGCTCATTCTTGATGGCTTGGCTTGCTGGCTTGCCTTGCTGGTTCGACTCGTTCGGTTCACTTGGCTGGTGACGCTGCGCGGTGATGTGGAATTCAAGAGGACACGAGATGGGACGTCTGGCAGACAAAGTGGTGTTGATTGTCGGTTGCGGCTCGGTCGGGCCTGGGTGGGGCAATGGCCGGGCGATGGCGGTTTTGTTTGCCCGTGAGGGGGCGAAGATCTTCGGCGGCGACATCGATATGGCGGCCGCCGAGGAGACGGTGCGGCTCGTGCGTGAAGCGGGCGGCGAAATCGAAATCGCGCCTGTCGACGTGACCGAGGAAGCGTCGATCAAGGCGCTGGTTGATGCTGCGATGGCCAAGTACGGACGGATCGATGTGCTGGTGAACAACGTCGGCGGGTCGGCGCCCGGGGGGCCGGTCGAGATGGCAACGGACGTCTGGGACCGGCAGTTCGACACCAACATTCGCTATGTGTTTTTGACGTGCAAATATGTCCTGCCGATCATGGAGGCGCAGTTCGAGGCCGACGGGCGGGGTGGTTCGATCGTCAATCTGGCGTCGATCGCGGGGCTTCGGCATTTCGGGCCCAACGTGACGGCCTACGCTGCCTCGAAGGCGGGGC
This sequence comes from uncultured Alphaproteobacteria bacterium, assembly GCA_963696075.1. Classification (GTDB taxonomy): domain Bacteria; phylum Pseudomonadota; class Alphaproteobacteria; order Rhizobiales; family Hyphomicrobiaceae; genus CAJQQK01. The sequence goes on from CAVOJD010000030.1 coordinate 124,280, forward strand.
TGATCAAGTTCACCGAGGTGACGGCGGTGCAATATGCGGCCAAGAATATTCGCCTCAATATCGTCGTGCCGGGGTTGATGCACACGCCGCTGGTCGAGACGCGGCTGGTCGGGCAGAGGGCTGGCGGCGATGGCGAGAAGCTGATCCGGCAGCGCAATGCGCAGCCGCCGATGGGGCGGATGGGAGATGCCTGGGACGTGGCGCATGCGGCGCTGTTTTTTGCAAGCGATGAAGCAAAGTACGTCACGGGTGCGCAGCTCAATGTGGATGGTGGGTTGAGTGCGTCGACACGGCAGCCGCCGGTCTAGACGCTGACTGTTTCGCGAGAATTTCAGAAAGTCCGGAAAAAGGGTTCGACCATGAAGATTGCGGTGCTCGACGATTATCAGAACGTCGCGCGTGAGTTCGCCGATTTCACGCCGCTTGAAGCGGATCACGACGTGACGATCTTCAACGAGCATCTCGGTGAGGGGGACGCGGTCGTGGCGGCGCTTGGCCAGTATGACGTCATTGCCGCGATGCGTGAACGCACGGTGTTTGACCGGGCGACGCTGGAACGGCTGCCGAACCTCAAGTTCATGGTGACGACGGGCAACCGGAACGCCTCGATCGACATGGACTTCCTCAAGGAGCGCGGCATTCCGTGTGCTTCGACAGGAGGACGGTTGCAGACGACGCCGGAGCTTGCATGGGGGCTTATTCTTGGTGTTGCCCGCAATATCCCGACCGAGGACCGCAACGTGCGCGAGGGGCGGTGGCAAACCACGATCGGCCTCGATATGCAGGACAAGACGCTCGGCATCATCGGGCTTGGCCGACTGGGGCGTGAGATGGCGCGGATTGGCCAGGCGTTTCGCATGAATGTGATTGCGTGGAGCCAGAACCTGACGGCTGCGAGCGCGGAAGAGGCCGGGGTTCGGCGCGTCGAGAAAGATGAGCTCTTTCGCGAGGCAGACGTGCTTACCATTCACTACAAGTTGTCCGAGCGCTCGCGCGGGCTGGTGGACAAAGCCGCGATTGACCTGATGAAACCGACGGCGATCCTGGTCAACACATCGCGTGGGCCGATTGTCGACTATCAGGCGCTGGCTGCCGCGCTTAAGGCGGGCCGGATTGGTGGAGCCGGTATCGATGTCTATGACGATGAGCCGCTGCCGGCGGGTGACATGATGCGATCGCTGCCGCGCACGGTTCTGACGCCGCATCTTGGTTATGTCAGTCACGATACCTATCGGATTTTCTACCAGGAGACGGTCGAGAATATTCTCGCCTGGCTGAAGGGTGAGCCGATCCGGATTATCAATGACTGAGCGGCAAAATCAGCCGGTATAAGCATGAAAAAACGATCAGGAGAGCGACGGTGAGCGGTGAGACTTCACAAGGTGCAGCCCAGGGTGACATGGCAGGGCGTCGGCCGCTTGATGGTATTCGGGTTCTTGATGTCGCGACGTTCATCGCGGCGCCGTTTGCTACGACGATCATGGCTGAGTTCGGGGCCGAGGTGATCAAGGTCGAGCATCCAAGCGGTGATCCGATGCGCCGGTTCGGCACGCCGACGGAAGCCGATGGGCAGACGCTTGCCTGGTTGAGCGAGGCGCGCAACAAACGCTCGGTGACGTTGGATCTGAAGTCGCCGGAGGATGCCGCTAAGCTCAAGGAACTGGTCAAGCGCTCGGACGTGCTGGCGGAAAATTTCCGGCCCGGTACGCTCGAAAAGTGGGGGCTTGGGCCTGATGTGCTGATGGCGCTCAACCCGCGATTGGTGATCCTGCGCGTAACCGGCTATGGGCAGACGGGTCCCTACAAGGATCGTCCGGGATTTGCGCGGATTGCTCATGCGGTCGGGGGGCTGACGTACCTTGCCGGTGAGCCCGGCCGGCCGCCTGTGACGCCGGGGTCGACGTCGCTTGCCGACTATATGTCGGGGATGTATGGCGCGATCGGTGTTTTGATGGCGCTGCGCGTTGCTGAGCAGACCGGTCGTGGGCAGGTCATTGATGTCGCGCTGTTTGAATCGATCTTCCGTGTGCTCGATGAAATGGCTCCCCTGTATGGCCGCGAAGGGACAGTGCGTGAGCGCGAAGGGGTTTCGACACGGAATGCCTGCCCACATGGGCACTTCCCGTGCGCGGATGGCAACTGGGTTGCGATCGCGTGCACGAGCGACAAGATGTGGGAACGGTTTGCAATCAACGTACTTGACCGGCCGGAACTGGCTGCCAGTCATCCGACGACGCGCAGCCGCCTTGATGATCGCGCAATGATTGACGGCATCGTTGAAACGTTCACGAAGTCATTTGCGATGGCGGAGGTGGTCGAGAAATGCACGGCGGGAGATGTGCCGTGCGGGCCGGTCAATTCTGTTGCCGACATTTTCACCGATCCCCATTTTGCCGCGCGGGAGACGCTGACGCGGTTTGTCCATGAGGCGCTTGGGGAGATCGTGGTGCCGAGCGCGCTGCCGCGCCTGTCGGAGACGCCGGGGTCGATCGACAACCTCGGGCCGGCGTTGGGGAATGCCAACGAGGATGTGCTTGAAAAGCTGATCCACGATGACAGCGAATTGCGGGTGAAGTGATGGCTTTAAGGTTCGCGTCGGCATTTACCTGAGCGTTCGCGGGTTTCGTGGTGATGTGGTGGGTTGCGTTGTGGACGACGGTTCAATGATTTCTTTTCGGCCTGTGGCGGGTTTGAGATCTGTCGCCTTGATGTTGTTTCTTGCTGGCGCTTGTGCGCCGGTGGCGGCGTTCGCGTGCATATGCGATGAGATCTGCCACCCGGGCGAGGTCTATTCGGACGAGCATGAGATGTGCATCGCCGATGAGGGGACGGCAGACGAGCAAACGGAGAAACCGACATCGTGATCGACAAGCTCAAGGATCTCGTCAATGAGGACGCCGCGCTGGTTCGGCGCGGGCAATGGTTTTCGGCCGACATGCTGGTCGAGATCGGGGATGAACGGCATATCGTGAAGATCCGTGCCGGCCGCATCGAAGAGATTGCGCCTGCTGATCTGTTGGCAATGGATTACGATTTCGCGATCCGGGCGCCGGCGGATGCGTGGGCGGAATTCTGGAAGCCCGTACCGAAGCCGCGACATCATGATGTGATGGCGCTGATCCGGGAAGGGAAGATGCGGATCGAGGGTGATCTCGAGAAGATGCTCGCCAACATGCTGACCTTGAAACTGATGCTTGAGAAGCCGCGCCAGCTTGCGAAAACGGGGGCAGCATGAGTACGCCCCAGATCGAGCCCATTACGGGGCGGTACATGCGCCTCGATATCCATGGCCGTCCGCATCGGCTTTATTGGGAGGAGGCGGGTGCGGGGATACCGCTGTTATGCCTGCATACCGCGGGGGCCGACGGGCGGCAGTATCGCGCGTTGATGAACGATCCCGACATCACGAACCGGTTTCGTGTGATCGCTTTCGATATGCCGTGGCATGGCAAGTCCTCGCCGCCGGCCGGATTTCAGGATGAGGAATACAAGCTCACGACCGACTCTTATGTCGAACTCGTCATGGCGGTGTCGAAAGCGCTGTCGCTCGACGGGCCGGTCGTCATGGGGTGCTCGATCGGCGGGCGCGTGGTGCTTGAGCTTGCGCGGCGGCATGCGGACCATTTTCGTGCGATCATCGGTCTGCAATCGTCCGCCTTCGTTCAGCGGTATTTCGATATTTCCTGGCTGCATCGCCCGAACATCCACGGTGGGGAAATGGCGGCGGCCTACTGCTATGGTCTCGTCGGCCCGGAAGCACCGCTTGAGCATCGCTGGGAAACGCTGTGGCATTACATGCAAGGCGGGCCCGGGATCTTCAAAGGGGATCTCTATTTCTATTCGATCGATGGTGATGTGAGTGGATCGCTCGGGGAAATCGACACGACGAAGTGCCCCGTCTACATGCTAACCGGCGAATACGACTACTCCTGCACGCCGGAGGCGAGCCGCGATACGGCTGCAAAGATCGAAGGCGCGAAGTTGGAGATCATGACCGGGCTTGGGCATTTTCCAATGAGCGAAGACCCTGAACGCTTCAAGGGTTATCTGATGCCGGTGCTGGCGCAGATTGATGGGGCTTGAGCGCGAGCCCGCTCCGCCTTGAGGTTTACAACAGGCAAAAGAAAACGGACCGACAAAAACCTTTGCCGGTCCGTTTTGCGTTCGTGCAGCATTGCTCGCAGATCGCGGCAACGCCTGGTGTGATCAGCCTACTTGATCAGGAAAGACTTGAGGCTGCGGCCACGCGACAATTCCTGGGCCAGCCATTTTGGCTGGCGGCCGCGGCCGGTCCATGTCTCGTCCGGATTCTTGGGGTTCCGGTATTTCGGCGCGACCTTGCGGCCCTTGAGCGATTTGCTGCTCGTTGTGCCGACGATCTCGTTGATGTCGAAGCCGGCGCTCTGGACGAGTTCCATCACCTTCTTCTGGACGTCGGATTTTTCAGCTTGTTTACGTGTCTGGATCTCGTCGCCGATACGGGCGTGGAGATCGCGCAGTTCCTTGTAGGACAAAGACTGCAAATCATACTTCGCCAAGGCAATCCCCCGGGGCTAGGTTAACATTGTTCGCTTGGGCCGGATTTCATCCCGGCCAGTGCTGGCGCATCTTCTAGCGCAATAACTGTGGTGAAGACAAAAGAAAATGTTCGAAATTGAACATATTTTCAATTCCTCTTAACGTGCTCGGGTCGACTTTGTTCGAAAGTACGGTTCTCAGGCCAGATTGATCGGGCGCTGAACCTCATGGTGCGACGCATATATTGCTTGATCTTTCAGCAAAAAATCGACTTTTCGTGAGTAGATTTTGTGCTGCTCATAAGTGGAATGTCAATAATGTCTGGCGGCAGGCATTCGGCGTTTGCGCCGATTTTGGTTGAAGCCAGGGCGTTTTTTGACGCCAACACGGCCAGGGTTGGTCAACGGCTCTCGTTTTGAGTTGCGGGATGATTGTGAGGCCGCGTTGCCGGTTGAACGACAAAAGTGGCGCAATCCCAACGCCGGTCTGACAGGAGCCGGGGGGAGGTATGGGGGGTTGTTTCTTGAAAGGTAGGCAGCGTTCGTGTGCGCAGGGCTTGTCGCAATTGGGGTTTCGCGATTAACGGGGGACAGTGATGCCAGAGAACGATGGTAGCGCAGATGTGTTGGATCGTGTGATTGACGCAGATGCCCGTCTCACTGCGGTCAGCAGGATTTATCATGCCTATTTCACGGGCCTTATTCTCACGCTCGTCGCGAGGCGGCCTGAGGGTGATGCGGCACGCTGGATGGAGGCGCTGTTTCGCCACCAGCATTCGGAAAAATTCCTCTCGAGTTTCGAGAAGCTTGGGCTGAGTGAATTACCTCACGCACAAGCCGCTGCCGCCTATCATTATCTGTCGAACCGCATTGGCGGGGTTGACGTTGAATACATGGCGGAGAGCGAGGCCAAGGCATGGGTGCACTTCGTGCCGCCGCGGTGGGTTTATTCAGGCGCCGCGATTTGTGGCGTGCCGAGTGATGTGTCGCGGGCCATGCTGAAGGGGTGGTATGCGCGCAACGGCGTGTCGCTCGGCAATCCGCGCCTGGGCTTCGTGTGCACGGCACAGACGGTTGATGGACAGCATGGGCTTGCTGGATATTTCGAGGAATTCGACCATGACCTCGCGCCGGAGGAACGGCTTCAATTTCGGCCGGGTGAGATGCCGCCGCCGTTCGACCCCCTTGCGGCGCCGCAGCTTGACCCGGCTACATGGCCGGCGGAGCGGCTGGCCAAGGCGCGGCGCAACTATGCCATCGAATATATTCGCAGTGGCCTGCCGCGGCTGGCTGAACTGTTTGGCCCGGTGGATGCGGCGTATCTCGGGCGGATTACCGGTCGGCTGATCGGCGCGCAGTTTTATCAGGAAGTGGCGGGACTAACCGGGGCAGATCAACGCCCGCGCGATGCGTCCGGGTTTGCCGCGCTGATGGTGGCGCTGGCGGAAGGCGAAGGTGATCGGGCGGTCGTCGAGGGGGAGGGTGCGAGCGTGCGGGTGACGCGTACGGGGTGGCGCCTTGCGCGCGGGTGGGGCGCTCAACCACCGGAATTGTTCGAGGCGTGGAACGGGCTCTTCGAGGGCGCGCTGAGCGTGCACGAGCGAACACTGCGCCTCAGCGTTGAGGCGCGGGAAGACCTGGGCGACGCGGCAACGGTCTGGCTGATCCGGGCTTGAGGCGGTCTCAGCGCTGGCGCACGGCGCCGGTTTCGATGAGGGCTGAGATGCGGACGTCATCGAAGCCCCATGCTGCAAGTGCGTCCTTCGTATTTGCGCCGGCATAGGCGGGTGCGCTCGGCGTCGCGGGTGCGGTTCGCGAGAATTTTGGCGCAGGGCCCGGCTGGGTAACGCCGGCCACCTCGATGAACGAGCCGCGGGCGGCGTTGTGGGGATGGGCGGGGGCTTGGCTCATCGAGAGGACCGGGGCGAAGCAGATGTCGGTGTCGCTCATCAGATCGGTCCATTCGGCCTGGGTCTTCTGCTTGAAGATGGCGGCCAGTGTTTCGCGATTGGCGGACCAGTTCGCGCGGTCGTTCTGGGGAGGGATATCGGTATCTGACAGGCCGACTGTGTCGAGAAGCAGGGCGTAGAACTGGGGTTCGATGGAGCCGATGCAGATGTGTTTTTCGTCGGCGGTTTCGTAGACGTTGTAATAGTGGGCGCCGCCGTCGAGGAGGTTTTCCTCGCGTGCCTCTTTCCAGGCGCGTTCGCCGCCGCTGCCGGCGTTGGCTGCGGCAAGGAGGCCATAGAACATGGTCATGAGGGAGGCTGCGCCTTCGACCATCGAGACGTCGACGACCTGGCCCTTGCCGGAGGTGCGCGCTTCGATCAGGGCTGCGAGGACGCCGGAGACCATGTAGAGCGCGCCGCCGCCGAAGTCGCCGACGAGGTTCAAGGGCGGCACGGGGCCGGCGTCCCTGGTGCCGATGGCGTGGAGGGCGCCGGAGAGCGCAATGTAATTGATGTCGTGGCCGGCGGTGTGGGCGATCGGGCCGTCCTGGCCCCAGCCGGTCATGCGGCCGTAGACGAGTTTCGGGTTGCGGGCGTGAGCGGTTTCGGGGCCGAGGCCCAGGCGCTCCATGACGCCGGGGCGGAAGCCTTCGATGAGGATGTCGGCGGTCTCGATCAGCGCGAGTGCGGTTTCGCGGCCGTCATCGTTTTTGAGGTCGATGGCGATGCTCGGGCGGTTCCGGAGGGTTGGTGAAAATTTCGGGTCGGGGTCGCGGCCGACGGCGGCGGCGCGGTCGATGCGGATGACCTCGGCGCCCATGTCAGCGAGCAGCATGCAGGCAAAGGGGCCGGGGCCAATCCCTGCGAATTCGACGATCTTGACGCCAGCGAGCGGTCCCATGGCGGTTTCCTTCAGGTTTGAAATCAAGGTCTGTTCAGGACGGATAGCGGTTACGCGCCCTTGAAGCTCGGAGTGCGTTTGGCGAGGCGGGCTGCGATGCCTTCCTTGGAGTCGGCGCTCTCGTAGGTGGCAAGGGCGGTGCGGTCGAGGTCGCCGTAGTCGGCGGCCATCATGTGATCGTTCATCGCGATCAGGAGGCGCTTCATCGAGCGTAGCGAGAGGGGGGCGTTGGCGGCGAGGCGGTCGATGAGCGGGCGGCTGACCTCGTCCAGGCCGCCGGGGCCTGACAGGCGGGCGATGATGCCGAGCTGGTGGAGGCGGTCTGCTGCAATGGGTTCGCCAAGGAGGAGGAACTCGCGGCCGACGTGGGCGCCGGCGGCCTCGACGATCTTCTTGGTGAGGAACCAGGTCGTCGAGACGCCGATCTGGGCGAGCGGCATGGCGAAGGCTGCGTCTTGTTCGGCGACGATGAAATCGCAATGGAGGGCCAGTTCGCAGCCGCCTGCGATCGCGCGGCCATGGACGAGGGCGACAACGGGGAGGGGATAGCGCTGGACGGCATCGAACATGTGCTCAATGCGCTGGGCTTCGCGATTGGAAACGCCCTCGGTCGAACTCAACTCGAGACCGGAGCAGAACGAGCGACCGGCGCCGCGGATGACGGTGACGCGTTCATCGGTGGGCGGTTCACGCTCGAAGGCTGACTTGAGGTCGTCCATCATGTCCGAACTCAGCGCGTTGTGCTTGTCCGGCCGGTTCAGCGTGATGGTGCGGACAGGGCCGTCGGTTGTGATCTCGATCAGGGACATCAGTAGGACCTCGGCAGGCCGAGGACGCGCTCGGCGATATAGCAGGAAACGAGTTGCTGGGAGACGGGGGCGATGCGGCCGATCAGGCTTTCGCGGAACAGGCGTTCGACGTGGTATTCCTGGGCATAGCCCATGCCGCCGTGGGTCATGACAGCGCGCTCGCAGGCGCGGAAGCCTGCTTCGGCACCGAGGTATTTCGCCATGTTGGCTTCGGCGCCGGCGTTGCGGCCACTGTCGTAGAGGGCTGCGGCGCGCAGCGTTGCGAACCAGGCGGATTCGAGTTCCATCCAGCTATGCGCGAGGGGATGCTGGATCGACTGGTTGGCGCCGATCGGGCGGCCGAAGACGACGCGCTCCTTGGCATATTCGCTGGCGCGCTTAATGGCCTGGCGGCCGATGCCGATGGTCTCGCCGGCAATCAGGATGCGCTCCGGGTTGAGGCCGTCGAGGAGCTGGTAGAAGCCGCGGCCGACTTCGCCGACGACGTCGGCGGCGGGCACGCGGACTTCGTCGATGAAGAGCATGTTCGAGTTGACGGCGTGGCGGCCCATCTTGGGGATCTCGCGGACTTCGATCTTCGAGCGGTCGAGTTCCATGAAGAAAAGCGTCATGCCGTCGGCGCGCTTTTCACCCTTGCCCTGCTCTTCGGTGCGGGTGAGGAGGAGGACGCGGTCGGCCTGCTGGGCCATCGTGTTCCAGATCTTGCGGCCGGTGATGACGTAATCGTCGCCGTCGCGCCGCGCGAAGGTCTTGATGTTGGTGGTGTCGAGGCCGGCATCGGGTTCGGTGACGCCGAAGCTGGTCATCAGGTCGCCCGAGATGATTTTCGGCAGGAACGTCTTGCGCTGTTCATCGGTGCCGTACTTCACGAGAACGTGGGGGCCGAAGATGTTCAGGTGGATGGCGCTGGCCGCGGTCTGGGCGCCGGCGGAGTTGGCGACGGTCTCCATCATCACGGTCGCCTCGGTGATGCCCAGGTTGGAGCCGCCGACGTCTTCGGGCATGCAGATGCCAAGCCAGCCGCCGGCGGCAATCGCCTTGCGGAAGGCGTGGGGGTATTCGCCGGTTTGGTCCGTTTCGAGCCAGTAGTCGTCCGGAAAGTCATCCATGATGCGCTGGATGGCATCGCGGATTTCGAGTTGTTCCGGTGTCAGGTCGAAGATCAAGTTGGTCATTGGCTGGTGGTCCAATCGGTTCTTGTGTCCGCGAGTTTCAGGCGGTTTTGCGAGAGATCACGGCACCGGAGGCGAGCATAGCCTCGATTGTTTCGTGGCCGACACCGGCAAGCTCAAGGAGGTCGCGGGAATGCTCGCCAAGGCGTGGTGCAAGATCGGTGTGATGGCCGTGGCCGGGGGTGCGCACGACGGGGGCTTCGATGTCGGGGGTGACGTTGATCCTCGGGGCACCTTCGATGGCCTGGGTCTGGGGCGAGGCCATCCAGTCGCCATAGTCGTTGATGGGGCCTGCGAGGACCTGATTGGCAAGCAGGCGTTCGACCCAGTCGGCGACGGTGCGGGTGGCGATGATGCCATCGATGAGGCTGGTCAGTTCATCGGCATTGCGGGCGCGGTCGTTGAAGGTTGCAAAGCGCGGATCGTTTGCGAGGTCGTCGCGTTCAAGGGCTTGGCAGATGCGGTGCCAGCAGGTCTCGCGCACGAGCGTCATCGCGAGCCAGCCGTCGCTGGCCTTGTAGCTGCCGGCCGGCGCGTTGATCTTGTCGGGGATCTTGCCGCTGACGCTGTATTCGAGAACCTTGGCGCCCTGGATGGCGGCGGCGCATTGGACGAGCGAGATGTCGAGGCACTGCGCCTGGCGCTTGGCGGGATCGCCCCAGAGCGCCATGGTGGCGGCCTGGAACCCATAGAGGCCGGTCAGGCAATCGATCAGCGTCATGTCGACCTTGGCGGGGACGCCGGCGCGGCCGGTGTTGATCGACATGAAGCCGGACAGCGCCTGGGCGATGGTGTCGCTCAGGGGGCGTTTGGCGTCCGGGCCGGTCAGGCCGAAGCCCGAGACGGCGACGAGGACGATCTTGGGGTTGACCTTCTTGAGGGCCTCGAACCCGATGCCGAGGCGGTCAGATACGCCGGGGCGGTTGTTGTCGATGACGACGTCCGAGGCTGCCGCCAGTTTCAGGACGATGTCGATCGCGCCCTCGGACTTGAGGTCGAGGCAGAGGCTCTTCTTGCCGCGGTTGTAATAGATGAAGCTGCCGGAGAGGCCATCGTAGCCGGCACCGAGGACGCGCATCCAGTCGCCGGCCGGTGGTTCGATCTTGAGGACTTCGGCGCCGTATTCGGCGAACAGCGCGCCGCAGTGCGGGCCGGCAACGCCCTGGCTCATGTCGAGAACGCGCAGACCTGAGAGGGGAAGAGTTTTTTCGCTCACGGCTATTCCTCAGCTTGGCGCGGGCCTCAGCGGGCAAGCCGCATGTTTGCTGGTCAACATTCGGAACACCGATGTTGAGCTTTGTGTGGTCAACATTCGGCAGAGCGATGTTGAGCTGCGGCGGGTCTATAGTTTGTTTCTGTGCCAGAGGTTAGGCCAGCGCGAGGGTTGGTTCAGGGGGTTTGCGATCAGCGATGTGATTGTCTGGGGCGGGGGTGGCGGATCACTCGCAGCGGGTGGGGCGGGGGGCCTATTCTTGGACGCGAGACCGGTTGAATGATCCAAAGCATGACGAGGAAGGACGCGGGCATGAGTGGGCTCTACTACGAAGAATTCAAAGTTGGGATGGAGTTCAATCACGCGCTGACGCGGACGGTGACGGAGATGGACAACGTGCTGTTCACCGCGTTGACGCACAACCCGCAGCCGCTTCATCTGGATGCGGAATTCGCGAAGGGGACCGAGTTTGGCCAGCGGTTGGTGAACTCGCTGTTCACGCTCGGGCTCGTGATCGGGATCAGTGTCGGTGATACGACGCTTGGCACGACGATCGCCAATCTCGGCATGACCGACTGCCGGTTCGCCAATCCTGTGTTTCACGGCGATACGATCCGCGTGAAATCCGTCATCAAGGAGATGCGGGAGTCGAAATCGCGGCCCAACGCGGGGCTCGTCGTGTTCGAGCACTACGGCTTCAATCAACGCGATGAGGAGGTGGCCTACTGCGTGCGCACGGCCTTCATGAAAAAGAGGGACGCATAGGCGTGGTGTTGGCGTTTTCGCGAGTGTCGCATAGAATGAAGCGGTCGTTTCAATCCTGCCCAAAAGGCATGCGCTTCGATGGCTGACGAACTTGAAAGTCTGACGCTCAGATATCTTCGTTCGATCGATGCAAAGCTCGATCAACTCGGCGATGATATGCAGGTGGTCAAGTCGAGACTGGCGACACTGGAGCAGCAGTACGCGACGTTGTCATTGCGTCTTGATCAGGTCGACTTGCGCGTCCAACGCATCGAACGACGCCTTGACCTCGCGGAAGCCGATTGAGCTTGTGATAGCGTATCGCTTGAAAGTTATAAGATGATCATTCGCTCCTGGCTGTTCGTTCCCGGTGACAGTGAACGCAAGATGGAGAAGGCGCGGGAGAACCCGGCTGACGCGCTGATCCTCGATCTCGAAGATTCGGTTGCCAATGAGCGCCAGGAGATCGCGCGGGGGATGGTGCGGGCGTATCTTCAGGAGCGTCAGGACCGCTCGCGCCAGCAATTGTGGGTGCGGGTCAATCCGCTCGATACCGAGTTGGCGTTGCCAGACCTTGCAGCCGTGATGCCGGGGAAGCCAGATGGCATCTGCCTGCCGAAGGTTTTTTCGGCGAAAGATGTCAACACGCTTGGATATTATCTTGATGCGCTGGAGGCGCGGGAGGGGATCGAGCGCGGTGCGACCAAGATCCTGTGTGTTGCAACCGAGACGGCGGCCTCGCTGTTGACGTTCCACACCTATCTCGAAGGGGTCACCAAGCGCCTTACGGGCTTGACGTGGGGTGGGGAGGATCTGTCGGCAGCGCTTGGGGCGAGTGACAACCGGCATCCGGTGAGTGGGGATTATGACGATCCCTACCTGATGGCGCGGTCGTTTGCACTGGCTGCGTCGCGGGCGATTGATGTGCAACCGGTCGGCGTTGTCTATCCGAACTTCAAGGATGCTGAGGGGTTTGAGGCGGAATGCCGGCGGGACCGCAGGTCGGGCTTTATCGGCAAGATCGCGATCCATCCGGCGCAGGCTGAAATCGCCAATCGGGCCTTCACGCCATCGGACGAGGAGGTTCAACACGCGCGGCGCGTCATCCAGGCGTTCGATGACAATCCGGGCGTTGGCACGGTGGGGCTCGATGGGATGATGCTCGACATGCCGCACCTGAAGCAGGCGCGTAATACGGTCGCGCTGGCGGAGGAGATCGCCAAGCGGGCGGGTTGAGGCGGCGCGGTTTCCCTGCCGCTCTCATGCCTGTTTGTCTGCTTGTCCGCTTGTGCGCACTCGGCAACCTACGCCTTCGAGACGACCAGGGCGCAGCCGAGCGCATGGTCGGCGGGGATGATGGTTGAACCGTCGGCCGTGCGGCGGGTTTCGACGCCGGCGGCGTTGGCAACCTCGAAGAAGCGATCGGGGTCGCCGGTGAAGCCGATGGCAGCGATGGTCGCCGCGGCGGGCACGGGGGTCGTGCCAAGGGCGTCGGCGGCGGCGGCGTGGCTCATGCAGCGCAGGTGTCCGCGATCGAGCTTGATGGTGTAGGCCGGACGGGCGCCGATGTGGTCTTCGGCGGCTTGGTGACCAGTGAAACGGCTCAGCCGATCGGCACTGGCCGTCGGGTCGTCGCCAACGAACCATACCGAATCCAAGGCAAAGATGCCGTTGTCTTTCGCGAGATAGCGATCCTGCCACATGTCGTCCGGGGTGTGGTGGACGAGACATTGGACACGGCCTTCGGGGAACTGGCCGAAGGCGGGCCGATTGAGGGTGAAGGCAACCTCGCCCTCGCTGCCGTCGGCGCGTTCGATGGTGCGGCGCAGGTTGACGATCGGCATCATGTCGAGGCCCGCTGCGGTGAGGCGTTCGCGTTCAGCTTCGGCATCGGACACGACGAAGGCTGCCAGGTGGACGCCTTGGTGACGGGCGAGGCAGTCATCGAGGTGCTTGGCGGCGGGACTGTCGCCTTCGGGCACGCGGACGAGGAATTCGAGGTAGCCGCGCTCGAGCATCGCGAGGCGGTTGGCGGTGCCGACGGGGTTCAATTTGCCGGTCTCAAGGTCGCGGTCGCCGTGGATCGAATACGGCGTCAGGGGGAAGCCGAGGGCGCCGAAGACGGTTTGGACTTCAGCCATGTCGTGGACGAACCAGCCGACGTGATCGAGGAAGATCTGTCCGGTTTCGGGCAACTGGGAGGTCTGAGCGGGGCTTGCCATGACGGGCCTTTCTGGTCAGGCTCAAGGGAAGGAGCGGTCTGCGCCAAGGATGCGCGAATTCAATGAGCTTGCAAGTCCGCTCGTGCCGGAATGTTCCGGAAATGGCGAAGTTGGGGTGGTATGGAGTAGGGCTGGCGGCGTAAGGTTGGCTGCGAGTTTGTCCGGCTCGACTGAGTTCTTCCGTCCATGGCTGTTTGGTAGTCCCCGATGAGGCGCATCTATTTCCCCGTGGTCCTGCACAATCTTCGGCAGGATCTGGCGGTTACCTTCGTTGCGCTCTTCACGTTGGAGGCGGCGGCGCGGGCGTTGATGATCACCATCGTGCCGCTCGAAGCGTACCGGTTGCTGCAAAGCCCGTTGCTGGTCAGTTTGATCTATTTCGCAACCAGTGGCCTCGGCCTGATCGTGAGCCTGTTCCTGCCGGTCTTGATCCACGGGATTACGCGGCGGTGGGCGTTGACGCTCGGCGGCGCGTTCTATGTGGCGGCAGCGTGCTTCTATCTTGTCGGTTCACCGATCACGCTGGTTCTTGGGCTGGCGGCGCAGGTTGTCGGGGTCGCGTTCCTCGAGGTGGTACTTAATCTTTATGTGCTGGATCATGTGCCGCGGCGCGAGCTCAATTCGTTCGAGCCGCGACGCATGACCTATACGGGGACCGCGTTCATTGTGTGCCCGTGGCTCGGCGTCTATCTGCAATCGAATGTCATGGCGGGATCGACGTTTGTGATCGTTGCGGTGCTGTCGCTCGTCTTTCTCGGGTTCTTCTGGCGGGTCAGGCTGTCGGACAACAAGGCGTTGTCGCCGGCAAAAATGCCGCCGCCAAAGCCGATCCAATTCATTCCGCGGTTTGCCGCCCAACCGAGGCTGCGGCTGGCGTGGCTGCTGGCGGTGGGGCGGAGCAGCTGGTGGATCATGTACTTCGTCTATTTGCCGATCCAACTCAAGGCATCCGGTTTCAGTGATGCGTGGACGGGGGCGGTTGTCTCGGCGGGGATGGCGCCGTTGTTCCTGATCCGGGTGTGGGCGAGAATTGGCAAACGCCATGGCATACGGCCGCTGCTGATGTTCGGTTATGCGGCGGCGGGTGTTGCGACACTGGCGGCGGGGATTGCGGCCGGGTGGCCGATGACAGCGGTTTTCCTGATGCTGTTGGCGGCGCTTTTTGCAACTGTGATCGATGGCGCGGGTAACGTGCCGTTTCTGCGGGCCGTTCACCCTTATGAGCGCGAAGCAATGACGTCGGTCTACATGACGTTCCGCCATGCTTCATCGCTCGCAACGCCCGGCATCTTCGCGCTCGTTCTCATGGTTGCGCCGCTGCCGTTCGTTTTTGTGACCAGTGCGGTGGTCGCGTTCGGGATGGCGGGGTTGTCGCGGTTCATTCCCGCCAAGCTTTGAGGATTGCGGAAGAGGGTGCGGGCGCGCGATATTGGGACGGTGACAGGAAAGGCTGAGATGATGGATGACATTCTGGCAGCGGCCCGGCGGGTCGGAGAAAAGCTCAAGGCGCGCGGGGAGACGGTCGCGGTGGCGGAATCGTCGGCGGGTGGTTTGATCGCGGCGGCGCTGCTCGCGGTGCCGGGGGCGTCTGCCTATTTTCTCGGTGGCGCGGTGGTCTACACGCAGCAGGCGCGGGCCGGACTTGTCGGGATTACGGATGGCGACATGAAAGGGCTCAGGTCATCAAGTGAACCTTATGCGGGACTGCTTGCCGAACGGATGCGCGGCAACGTCAACGCAACCTGGGGGCTGGCGGAGACCGGCGCTGCGGGGCCGTCGGGCAATCGCTATGGTGATCCGGCGGGGCATACCTGCGTTGCGGTGGCCGGGCCGCGCGAGACCCAGCTGACCTACCGGACGGACTCGGATGACCGGTATGCCAATATGGGCGCATTCGCCGTCAAGGCGCTCGAGACGCTTGAAGCCGAGATCGACGCGGCGGGCTGAGGCCGCCTAACCGGTCGCCTTTCCGATCGCCTCGCGCTTCTGGGCGATCGCGCGTTTGAGGCGCTCGATGTCAACCACGAAACGGGTGTGGGAGGCGGTTGCCACCTTCTCGAGGGCATCGAAGACTTCGATCGAGCAGGTCACGTTGCGGCCTTCGACCTTGGAAACGGTCAGCTCGTGGCGGGCTTCCATGCCGAGGGGGGTCGGCTTGAGGTGGCGGATTTCGACGTGTGCGCCGACGCTGTCCTGGCCTTCGGGCAGGTGCTCCTTGATGAAGTCGCGGCAGGCGTATTCGAGGTCGGAGACGACGTGGGGCGTTGCGTAGACACGCAGATCGTCGCCCATGAAGTTGATCGTGCGGTCTTCGCCGATGGTGATCCTGCGGGTGTAGGTCATGCCGGGTTTGAGGGCGTCGGTCATGGTTCGATCGTCTCCAGTGAAAGCTTGGTTGGCGCTGGCCAGGCTATTTGGTGACAGGCTGGCTTGCGCGTTTGCGCATGAGAAGGATCAGGGGCACGGTGCACGCGCAGGCGGCGGTGAACATGCCAAAGGCGTTGAGGTAGCCGATCATGGCGGACTGGCGATTGATCTCGGTGCCGAGCTGGGCCAGGCCGCGTGCCGATTCCACGTCCCAGCGTCCAAGTACATCCGAGAACGACAGGGACTTGTTGAACGGGTTCACAAGTTCGACCATGCGCGAATAGTTGGCAGACGTCGAGCGGACGATCTCGGTCACGGAAATCGAGATGAAGAAGCTCGAGCCGAGATTGCGCAGAAGATGGTAGATCGCGGTGGTCTCGGCCATGTCGGCGGCGCGCACGTTTGCGAACGTGAGCACGGTGAGCGGGACCCAGATGGCGCCAATCGCCATGCCCTGCAGAAAGGCGTTGGCGACCAGCGAGAGCACGGTCACGTTGAGGTCCATGGTCATCAGCCAGATGCCGGCGGTGAACAGCATGCCGAAGCCGATGATCATGGACAGGCGCGGGTCCAGCCGGCTCGAGAAGCCGGCGGCGAGAAAGCCGATGGTGCCGCCGAGGCCGCGGCTGGCGATGATCAAGCCGATGACGTTGTCGGGGAAGCCCGCGTACTCGCGCAGCAGCGGCGGCAGCAGGACCATTGGCGTGAAATTGACCATGCCGTAGATGGTCACGATCAAGAGGCCGAGGGTGTAGTTGCGATTGAGCAGGTGCTGGGGCTTCAGGAAGGGATGTTTCGAGGTGAGGGAGTGCACCGCGAAGATCCAGAACGCCACCACGGCGATCATCGTCTCGATGATGATCTCGCTCGAATCATACCAGTCGAGGCGCTGGCCGCGCGAGAGGACAAGCTGAACGGCACCGATTGCGATGGAAAGTGCTATGAAGCCGGTCCAGTCGAGTTGGGCCTTGCCGGTGCGTTCCTTGTCGGGCAGGAGGACCAGGCGCAGGCCGATCGTTGCGATCAAGCCGATCGGGACGAGAGCGTAGAAGGCCCACCGCCATGTCATTGTCTCGGCCATGTGCCCGCCGAGGGCGGGGCCGATGATGGGGCCGATGACGACGCCGAACCCGAAGATGCCGAGCACCATGGCATGCTGACGGCGCGGGAAGGCCGACATCAGGATCGATTGCGCGAGGGGGGTGGTCGGTGCGCCGAAGGCGCCCTGCAGGATGCGCCAGAATACAATCTCTTCCAGGCTCGTTGCGTAGCCGCACATGAAGGTCGACAGCGTGAAGCCGCCCATCGACCAGACCATTACGGTCCGCGTGCCGAAGCGGGCGTCGAGCCAGCCGGTCATCGGGGTGACGATGGCGGTTGCCAGGATATTGAAGGTCATCACCCAGGCGATCTCGTCGGCGGTGGCCGAGAACGAGCCGCGCATCTGCGGGAGGATCGTCGAGACGACCAGAATGGTGGTGCCGTAGAGCGTCGTGGCCAGGATGATGATGACAAGGATCACGATCCGGCGCAGCGGCGTGATGCGCGGGTCGATGTCGTCCTCAATCATGGTGGTGGCGGTGCTCAAGGCCTGGATGCGCTCCAAATAAATGCGCTCGAATGACAGAAGCTAGACCAGATCGGGTTAACGCGAAGCATGTCGGGTCTATCAATCAGCTATCAATCAATCAGGGATCGGGCGCTTTGTCGGCCAGAACGTGCCTGATGCGGCGAAATGCGATCGGGGCGAAGAGGGCGATCGTGGTCAGCCGGGTGACCTGGATCGTGGCGACGAAACCGACGTCCAGTCCCAAGGTCAAGGCGATCAAGCCGATTTCCGACATGCCGCCCGGCGCGAAGGAGAGCAGGCCGGTGATCACGGGCAGGTCGAACAGGAGATGGAGCACATAGGCGAAGGCTGCGGCGATCGCCAGCATGATCGTCACATGGCCCAAGGCAAAGACTATCGAGCTTTTCACGATCGCGAATGTTTCGCCAATGTAGCGGGCGCCGATCGAGGCGCCGATGACGACCTGGGAAATGATGATGAATTCGACCGGCGGTTTGGCGGCCGTGATGCCCGTAATGTGGAGGATGGCGCTTGCGACCATCGGGCCGAGCATCTCGGCGCCCGGCATCCTGGTCCAGCGGCCGACGTACCAGCCGACGATGCCGGCAATGACGAGAAGGAGAAAGTCGCGGGGCACGATTTCGGTGATCGAAACGGCGGCGTTGGCGATGTTCACTTCGGGCAGGTGGATCAGGAAACTGACGGCGAAGGGCGTCAGGATGACGACAAAGGTGATCCGGAGGGCATGGGCCAGGGCAACGCGGCGGATGTCGACGCCGCATTCCTCGGCGTAAATGGTCATGGCGTGCAGGCCGCCGGGGAGCGCGCTGAAGAAGGCTTCTTCACGGGAGAAGCCGGCGACGCGGGTGTAATAGAACATGCCGATCACGGCGGACACGATCACGAAAATGGGCACAAAGGCTGCGGCTGCGCCGAGGGCTGCGAGGCGATCAAGTAGTTCCGGCGTGACGGCTGCGCCGAGGAGCACGCCGAGCGAAGCGCGCATGGGGGAGACGGCATAACGATGGGGGCGGGCAATGGGGACCCCCGACATGCCTGCGACCATCGTGAACGCGATCGCCCCCAGCATGTAGGCGAGGGGGAGGTGGAATTGGTCGAATATCACCCCGCCGACGAATGCGATCGCGATGCACAGGACCGCTGGCCAAAAGGTCGAACCTTTGGCTGTATGGGGCGCTGGCTTGGGAGCATCCTCTGTCAGGGCGTAGGGGCCTCGAGGGCCAGCCCCGTCGCGATATTGTTCCGGGGTGGCGTTGATGGGAACCGGGCGTCAGAATAATGCCGGTCGCTGGCTTAAGGCTCATCACAGCCTAGATCAATTACACTTTGAGTCGCTGGGCCGAGATTTACAGGCTTTTCGACCGGGCAGTACAAAGCGGCTGGCCGTGGCGGGCGTGGCGGACTATGCTTGATCGGGGCTCGACCGGCGCTCAACCGGGCGCCGCGTCATGGGCCGTGGCAACCCGCAGCAGTCCCAATGTGCTGCAATATGTGCTGCAATGCCCTGCCTGAAACACTCTGCCCGCAACGCTGTTCCTGCACCCCTTTCCCGCAACCCTATTGCAAGCCGTCCACCTTGATCCGAGATCTGCTCACACGGCTGCCAGCGCGGCGCTTTCGCGCCCGACTAGCGGTCAAATGGCGGTCGCTGCCCGGCAATTTGCGCGGTTGTCTGTGGGTCCTGCTTGCCACGTTCTTTTTCTCGATCATGGTGACGCTGATCAAGATTGCCGGTCAGCACATGCACGTGACCGAAATCCTGTTTTTCCGCCAACTGACGATGCTGCTCCTGGCGCTGCCGGTTATTCTCAACAACTTTCCGCGCGCGCTGGTGACGCGGCGGCCGGGGCTGCAGGCGATCCGGTTGGGGGCGGCCTTCTTCGGCATGCTGCTGGGCTTCACCTCGATCATCTATCTGCCGCTTGCCGAGGCGACGACGCTCAGTTTCGCGAAGACCTTCTTTGTGGGCATTCTGGCCATCTTGTTCCTCGGTGAGGTTGTCGGGTTCCGGCGGTGGTCGGCGATCATATTCGGCTTCCTCGGGGTCGTCGTGATCGCGTGGCCGGCGGATGGGACGTCGTTCAACATCTACAGCCTGATGGCGATCGGCAGTGCGATGGCGGTTGCCGTCGCGATGATCACGCTGCGCCAACTGGCGCAGGTGGACCTGCCGGTGACGATCCTGTCCTACCAGGCGATCGGGGTCGGGCTGATGATGCTGCCACCGGCGATCTATTTCTGGACGACGCCGACGCTGGCGGAGATCGGGCTGATCATTCTGATCGGGATCCTCACGTCGATCGGGCAATTGTGCAACATTCAGGGGTTCAAGGCGGGTGAGGCGAGCGCGATCGCGCCACTCGACTATGCGCGGCTGATCTATGCGATCATTTTCGGCTACCTGATCTTCAGTGAATGGCCGGAGCCGCGCGTCTTCGTCGGGGCGGGCATGATCGTGGCGGCTGCGATCTATACGCTGCATCGCGAGCGGATCAGGGGGCGGGAGAAGAAGACTGAGCGTCGCCGCTGAAATGCGGCCTCAGTGGGGTGCGTGGTTGTCATCGTCGATCTGCGATGCAACATTCGCTCACGTCGTCATTCATTTGGCAATGAGCGGTCCAGAATGCCCCCAGGAAGCGCTCATAGAGCCCCCAGAGAGCCCTCGCCTCCATGGCCAGCAAACCAAACAACAAGCTCGAAATCGTTCCGCTGGAGACGTTCCTCCAGCGTTTGCCGCCGGATGATGCGGAGCCGGCGCGGGAGGCGGCCGAGCAGATGCGGCTCAACGAGCAGTTCGCCTCGCGGCTGCGGGGGGTGGAAAGGGAACTTGCGCCGTATTTCATCACGGCTGGCGTCTCTTTCGTGATCGGTGTGATCGCAATCCTGTTCTTTGCCGAGCCAGGCGGCCTCGTGAACCAGATCACCGGGGCCTGGCCGATCGTGACCGCGTCGCTCGCCTTCCTGCCGCTTGTCCTGGTCATCTACGCTGTCAGAATCCGAAAGCGCTCGGCAGCTGACATGGATAATGTCGAGCTCAATCAGGCGCATTTCCTGCCGCACGGCGCGATTTATTTTCCT
This sequence comes from uncultured Alphaproteobacteria bacterium, assembly GCA_963696075.1. Taxonomy (GTDB): domain Bacteria; phylum Pseudomonadota; class Alphaproteobacteria; order Rhizobiales; family Hyphomicrobiaceae; genus CAJQQK01. The sequence goes on from CAVOJD010000030.1 coordinate 144,843, forward strand.
TCTGATGCGCCGGTCGCAGAGCAGGTGGTAACGCTCGTCGAGATCAAGGCGCAGGAGAATACCTGGCGCCAGAAATACGACCGGGCACGCTTCGGCGCGACGCGGTAATCTGGCAAATGCCTTGTCACGTGCGGGTGTCGTTCATGGCGACGACGCCCTTCAACCCATTGTCCGGAGACGCTCATGCAACCCAACCGCACCTTTCTGTTCGCGCCGGGAAATCATCCACGCAAGGTCGAGAAGGTTTTCGATGCCGGCGCGGATGCGGTGATCCTCGATCTCGAGGATGCGGTTGCGATCTCGGAGAAGGCTGCGACGCGGGCGGTGGTGGTTGAGGCGTTGCAAAGGCCGCGCACGTGCCGGGGATATGTCCGGGTCAACGCACTCGATACCGAGTTCTGCTTTGGTGATGTTGAAGCCGTGGTTGCCAAGGGCGTCGACGGGATCATTCTGCCGAAGGTGGAACGGGCGGCGGACCTGGAGAAAGTCGACTGGTTCATGACGGGGCTCGAGGCCAAGGCGGGGCTTCCTGGCGGGGGTATCGACCTGATCCCGATCCTGGAGACCGGCAAGGGCATCGCGAATGCGCGCGAGATCTGTTCGGCGGGCGGGCGGCTCAAGCGGGTCGCCTTCGGGGCGGGCGACTATACGCGTGACATGGCCATGGACTGGACGACCGGCGAACTCGAGATCGCGCCGGCGCAGGCGGAAGTCGTGCTGGCGTCGCGGATCAACAATCTCGAGCCGCCGCTCGATACCGTCTACATCCACATCAAGGACGATGACGGTTTCACGGCGTCTTCGAAGCGGGCGAAGCAGTTCGGGTTTCAGGGCAAGATGTGCATTCACCCGGTACAGGTGCCGATGGCCAACGGCGTGTTCACGCCGACGGCGGCGGAGGCTGACTTCTCGCGCAAGGTGATCGCAGCCTTTGAAGAGGCGGAAGCGGCGGGGTCGGCCTCGATCCAGCTCGATGGTTATTTCATCGATTATCCGATCGTCGAGAAGGCGCGCCGCGTGGTTGCGTTGGCCGATGCGGTTGCCGCGTCGCAGCGCTGAGAGGCGCTCAGATGCTCTAACAGCCTAACGATCTAATACTCTAGTGGATGAGGAGGCGGTGCCATGCTGATGACGGGTGAGGACTATCGCGACAGTCTGCGCCAGCTGAAGCCGCGGGTGTTTGTCAACGGGGAGCGGATCGAGAGCGTTGCCGATCATCCGAGCCTCGCGCCCGGGATCAACGCGATGGCGATTACCTACGACTACGCGCACGATGAGCGCTACCGGCACCTGATGACGGCGACCGAGGACTCCTCGGGCAAGCTGGTCAACCGGATGCTGCACATCGATCGCTCGCCGCAGGATCTCATCGAGAAGCTCGAAGCGGTGCGGCTGACGTGCCGTGAGGTCGGGTGCGCACAGCGTTATCTGGCGCACGACAGCCTTTCGGCCGTCTATCAGGCGGCGCACCGGATCGATGCGGAGACGGGGTCGGAGGTGTTGCCGCGTTTTCTTGCCTATCTGCACCGTGTGCAGGAGGAAGACCTCTCGATCGGCGTGGCGATGACGGATGGCAAGGGGGACCGCTCGCTCCGGCCATCGCAGCAGGCCAACAAAGACGCCTATGTCCACATCAAGGAGCGGCGCAAGGACGGCATCGTCATTCGTGGCGCGAAGGCGATCATCACGGGTGCGCCGTACATGCACGAACTGCTCGTGATGCCGTGCCGGAACATGACGGAGCAGGATGCGGATTTCGCGGTGTGCTGCGCGGTGCCGGTCGATGCGGAGAACCTGACGATCATCTCACGGCCGGCGGGACGGCCCGGTGAGAAGGCTGCCAAGTTTTCCGCGAAGTACGGCCAGTGCACGGCGGTTGCGATCTTCGATGATGTGTTCGTGCCATGGGAGAGCGTCTTCCTGGCCGGGGAGTGGCAGTTCTCGCAGTATCTGACGTCGACCTATGCGACGCATCACCGCCATAGCTGCATCGGGGCCCGGGCGGGGTTTGGCGATCTGTTGATCGGGGCCGGTGTTCTGATGATCGAGGCCAATGGGCTCGATGCGGACCGGCAACCGCACTTGCGCAATGATCTGGTTGAGCTGATCAAGATCGTCGAGGGGTTCTATGCGTGCGGGGCGGCGGCGTCGATCTATGGGTTCCGGGATGCGTCGGGTGTCTATCAGCCGGACGGGGTGTTCTCCAATGTCGGCAAGCTCATGATGGCGACTCAGATCTATGAGATGCACCGCCTCGCGCACGACGTCTCGGGCGGGCTGATCGTGGCGCTTCCCGGTCCGGAGGAGGATCATAACCCGGAGACGCGCGGCGACCTGATGGCGATGCTCCAGACGCGGCCTGACGTGCCGCACGAAAGGCGCATGGATGTGGCGCGGCTGATGGGGGACCTGACGGCGTCGGACCAGGCGGGGTGGATGTCGGTCATTTCGCTGCACGGGGGCGGATCGCCGGAGGCGCTGAAGCGCGAGATCTATCGCTATTATCCGTTGCAGGAACGGCGTGAGCTGGTCGAGCGGTTGCTCGATCGCGGCGTGCTTGCGGTTGATGATGAGACATCGCGGAACCGTCAGCCGGGGCGGTGCTGTCCGGTTGGCTGCCAGGTTCCCGAGACGCCGCGGCTTGATGGGTCGGACAATGGGCCGGGTCAGAAGGCACTGTCCAACGCCGCGGAATGATCGATAGCCGGGAGGATTGTCCCTATGGAACGCCCTGAAATCCTGCGCCGCGAGATCCGCTGTCTCGTCTTCGATCAGTACGGCACGATTGTCGACATGCAGAAGGGGCTCGTCGAGGCGGTGACGCCGTTTCTGGAGAAGAAGGGGTGGACGGGCAAGCCGAACAGTTTCGTGACGTGGTGGCGGCGCACGCATTACGAGAATTCGATGATCGACGCGTTGTGTGACCGGGGCCATACGCCCTATCGCCAGATCGGGCACCGGGCGGTGTCGCAGGTGATGGACCGGTGCGGTTTTGCCTATACGCAGGATGAGGTCACCTGGCTTGTCTCCGAGATCGAGCGGTTGAGAGCCATTTCCGGATGTGCTTGAGGCGCTGGAAAAACTGCGGGGGGCGGGGATGAAGCTCGTGATCCTGTCGAATGGCGACCGCGACATGCTCGAGGCTGCGAAGGCCTACATCGGCTTTCCGTTCGATGATGTGATCTCGGTGCAGGAGGCGGGCTACTTCAAGCCGCACTGGAAGACGTATGCGACAGCCGAGGCACGCATTGGCGAGGAGCGCTCGTCGATCCTGTTTGTTGCCAATCATGCCTTCGACTGCATCGGGGCGAAGAGTTATGGGATGCGCACGGCATTCATTGACCGGCGCCGCCGGCCGTTCGGTGAGACGCCGCATCAGCCGGATCTGATCGTGAAGGATTTTGCCGAGCTGGCGGAGGTGATGGCGGGGTGAGGAAGGCTGGCGGGTGCGCCGTTTGGGCTTTTCCGTTCGGCTGCCCCTCTCCCTAACCCTCTCCCCGTGAAGAACGGGGAGAGGGAATACTGCCGTGCCGCGAAACTCGGCCGAGTTCCCTCTCCCCGTAGCGCAGCGTGCGGGGAGAGGGTTAGGGAGAGGGGCAGCCAAGTGTGAGGGCCTTTTGATGACTGATAGAAACGACGAAGCTGCGATCGAGGCCGCGCGCGGTGTCATGGCGGCCCATCTCGCCGCGCTCAATGCGCAGGACAGTGACGCGATGGCGGCGACGCTGCATTTTCCGCACTATCGGCTTTCCGGTGGGGTGATGCGGGTGTGGGAGGATGCCGATATCTATCTTGCCGATTTCCGCAAGCGGGCCGGCGGCGACTGGCACCACACGGTCTGGGACAGCATCGACGTGTTCGCGGCGGCGCCGGACAAGGTTCATCTTGACGTTCGGTTTACCCGCTATCGGGCCGATGACAGTGTGCTGGCTCAGCACCGTTCGTTGTGGGTGATTTCCTGCCTCGACGGCCGCTGGGCGGCGCAATTGAGGTCATCGTTCGCGCCTTAGCCTGATTGACCCACTGATGGATGGCGGACCCGGTCTTGACCTCGGGGGGCTCTCGCAGCTTGATGCCGTGGAGTTTTTCAATTCCCTGGCAGCAAGGAGCCATCCCGTGAAGAAGAACGCACTGCGCGAAACCTGGAAATCCGGCAACAACACCATCAACGGCTGGCTTGGCATTCCCAACACGATGTCGGCGGAAGTCGTCGCGCGGGCGGGCTTCGAGAGCGTGACGGTCGATATGCAACACGGCTGCGTGCCGTTCAACATGGTCGTGCCGATGTTCCAGGCGATCCAGCAGACGGACGCGGTGCCGATGGTGCGCGTGCCGTGGAACGAGCCGGGCATTATCATGCGCGTTCTCGATGCGGGCGCCTACGGCGTGATCTGTCCGATGATCAACACGGTGGAGGAAGCCAAGGCGCTGGTGCAGGCGTGCCGCTATCCGCCGCTCGGGGGACGGTCGAACGGGCCGTTCCGGGCGCTGTTCTCGGCCGGCGGCGACTACGTCAAGCACGCCAACGATGAGATCCTCGTGTTCGCGATGATCGAGACCGAAACGGCGATCGCGAACCTTCCCGAAATCCTGAAGGTCGAAGGGCTCGATGGGTGTTATGTCGGGCCGTCCGACCTCGGGCTGTCGATGGGTGAGGAAGCCACGCTGGCGCCGAAATCACAGAAGGTGCTCGATGGCATCAAGAAGATCGCGGACCTGACCAATGAAGCGGGAATGATTCCAGGTATCCATTGTGACGGGACAGAAACAGTCCTGACGCGATATGAAACCGGTTACCGCTTTGCCTCGCTGCTGAACGATACGCGGCTGTTGTTCTCTGCCTGTCAGAATGGCGTCAACGCGATCAAAGGCAAGGGGCCGGCGAAGGCTGCGACAAGCTACTGACCGTGGTGGTTTCGCAAACCGAGCTGGCTTTATTCAGCGCGGTTTGCGCACCGGCGGGCTCGGTGGCGAGAGGAACCGGGTGCGCACCGTGATCTCGCGGCTTCGGCCGGGGCCGGCGAGAACGGCGAGGGCGCCGACGAATTCGGGGCCGACATCGAAGGTGAAGAGGCGCCAGCCTTGCTGGCGTTGGGCGGGATCATCGATGCGCGGCAAAGACGCTTCGCGCAGGACCGGGCGGTCCTGATCCGGCGAGACGCTGTCGGGAATGCTGGGCGTGACGTCAAAGGTCTCGAGCGATTGCCAAAGACCTTCGCCCGGCCCCTTCAGGAAGGCTTCCTTGCCGGTCCAGTAATGGAAAAAGGTTCGATCGCGGCGGCCTTTCGCGGTGGCGTGAACGGCGGCTGCTTCTGGTTCGGTCAAGGCATAGGCGGAGAAGTCGTCCTCGATCGGGCGGATGCGTTCGACGTCAACGCCGAGGGCGGGGGCGTTGGCCGAAACGGCCAGGCAAGCGAGGCCGTCGGTGTGGGAGAGGTTGAAGGCGACGGGTGGGGTTGGTCCGGTCGCGATCAAGGCCGGCTTGCCGCGGCCGACTTCGCCAAAACGGATTTCGGCCGGTTTGGCGCGCATGTAGCGTGCGAGGAGCCGGCGCATGCGGGCGCGACACATCAGGAAGTTTTGCCGGTCGTGGGCGAAATGGAACCGCGCCATGCGCCGGCGCTCGTCCTCGTTCAGAACCGCTGGCCAATGCCCGGTGCCGCCGGCCGGTTCGTCAAGGCCCCAGAACCAAAGGTCGATGGTGAGTTGGTCGGCCAAACAGGCGTCCTCGTGGTGGCATCAGCGCGGCATTGGAACTTCGTACTTTTTTCATTCTGGCATAACGTCGTTAAACGGCGTTGAATATGTCTCAAAAGGCCGTTTGGGCGGCCGTTTTGGCTAATTCCGGCGGGTAAGGAGACGGGACACGTGAACATCGGACTTCTCAATCCAGGCGCGATGGGCGTTTCGGTGGGGGCGTCGGCCAAGGCCGGCGGGCACCGGGTGATGTGGGCTTCCGAGGGCCGGGGGAGCGCCACGCGGAAGCGGGCCGAAGAGCATGGCCTGGAGGATGTTTCAAGCGTTCGGGCACTGTCAGAACACGCCGATATCATCTTCAGTATCTGCCCGCCGGCGGCGGCGGAGGATGTCGCGGAAGCGGTGGCGGCGGCCGGCTTCAAGGGCATTTTTGTCGACGGCAACGCGATTTCACCGGCGCGCATGGCGCGGGTGCAGGCGATTGTCGAAGCGGCCGGCGCGACGACAGTGGACGGCGGCATCATTGGGCCGCCTGCCTGGAAAGCGGGGACGACCTTCATCCACCTCTCCGGGCGGGAGCGGGCGGCGGTGGCTTCCTGCTTCGACAAGGGGGTGGTGACGGCGCAGGTGATGTCGGAGAAGGTCGGCGAGGCGAGTGCGCTCAAGATGTGCTACGCCGCGTTGACCAAGGGCCATGCCGCGATGCTGGCTGCGATTTTGGCGACGGCGGATGACCTCGGGGTTCGCGATGCGCTCTATGCGCAGTGGGAGGCGGACGGGGAAGGCCGCGTGGCAGAGCGCGAGGCGATCGTGCAAGGCGTGACGGGCAAGGCCTGGCGCTGGGTCGATGAACTTGAAGAGATTGCGCGGACGTTCGAGGGAAGCGGGCAGCCGAACGGCTTTCATGACGCGTCGGCTGAAATCTATCGGCGGCTGGCGGGGCTCAAGGATGAGCCGCAGCCGGTGGACGTTGGCACGATTATCTCAAAACTGAAGCCACGGTGAGCCGGATCAGGGTTTGGCCGGACCGCTGGTCGCTGTTGGCGCGCTCACGGTCGGTTCCGCGCCGAAACTGATCAGTGCGTCACGCTCGATCAGCGTGCTCCAGAAGCTGTTGTAGGGGTGGACCAGATCGGTCGCGCCATCGGCGTTTTGCAGGCGGCGGCCCTCGTTATGCCAGCCGAAGATACCGCCGGTCAGGTTGGCGACCGATTTTGCGCCGGCTTCGAGGGCGCTTTGGCGAATGCGGCTGGCAAGCTTGGTCGAGCGGACGCCGACCGAGCAGTAGAGCACGACCTGGCGGCCCTTCAGCTTGTCCGCGAACTTTTGCTGAAAGTGCGTGGCGGAGATCTCGGGTGATACGCGCAAGGCGCCGGGAATATGGCTGACGGCGTACTCGTGCGCTTCGCGAACGTCGAGGATGAGAATGTCGCGCGTGTCCGCGTCAGCCTTGAGGGCTGCGGCCAGACCGGCACGCGACATGTGTTCCACGTCAGAATGGCGCGCGGACGTGACCGCATGAATGGCGCGCAGGCCGTGATTGGTGGTGGCATGGGCGGCGGTCGCCGCGCCAAACAGCGCCACGGCCAGCACGGCGGGCCAAATCTGCTGTCCTGAGATCAGTTGCTTCATAAGGGAGGGTCCACTCTCCGGGTCGCTTTTCGAACTGAAAGGTCGTATTCTTATTTACGCATGTGACTTGCAACTGGATTGCTAGACGAATTCGGCCGGTCCGTGGCCTCAAAGTTCGTGACAATTCCGTGATCGGAAGGCCTTGGATGGCCCTAGATCCGCGTTGCACGCAGTAGAGGCGGGAATTGGACGTCTCTTCCGGGACGGTCCGTCGCCTTGATTGTCGCCAGTTCCGGTGTAACAAGACGCGAAACAGGCGTGCATGAAAGCCCAGGGAGCGGCATGGCAAGCGCGAAGGCGAACAGATTAGACATTCTGGCGAACCCAACGCGCTTCATGGGGTGGTCGGCGCCACTGATGTGGGGGTTGAGCGCGATTGGAGCCGTTTTGCTCGGCGTGGCGCTTTATAAGGCGTTCTTCGTTGCGCCTGTTGATTACCAGCAGGGCCATACGGTCAAGATCATGTACGTGCATGTGCCGTCGGCCTGGCTCGGCATGATGGGCTATGCGGTCGTGGCGTTCTCGAGTTTCGGGCTGTTGGTGTTCCGCCATCCGCTCGCCGATGTTTCGGCGAAGGCGGCGGTGCCGATCGGGGCGGCGTTCACGTTCCTGGCGCTCGTGACGGGCTCGCTGTGGGGCAAGCCGATGTGGGGAACCTATTGGGTCTGGGATGCCCGGCTCACGTCGGTTCTGATCCTGTTCTTCATGTATCTCGGGCTGATGGCGCTTCGGGCGTCGATCGATGATCATGTGCTGGGCGGGCGGATTTGCGCCGTGCTTGCGATCGTCGGCGTGGTGATCCTGCCGTTCATCAAGATCTCGGTCGAAGGGCTGTCCATTCCGTGGCTCGGAATTGAGTTGCCGAGCTGGAATACGCTGCACCAACCGTCCTCCGTCATGCGCAGCGACGGGCCAAAGATCCATCCGTCGATCCTGTGGCCGCTGCTGATTTCGGCGCTGGGGTTCACGGCGATGTTTTTTGCGATGCACCTCAAGGCGATGCGTAACGACATTCTGCGCCGCCGGCTCGATCAACTGATCCGGGCGGAGGTACGTCGCACGCGGGGAGCTGGGGCGGCATCCGTGCTGGCGGACGGGGCGGCGGAATGATGGTGCAACACAGGCTGCAGGCGGGGCGACATGTTTGATCTGGGAAAGCACGCCGTTTTCATCTGGTCGTCGTATGCCATCGTTGTGGTCGTGCTGGGTGCGCTGATTGCCTGGCTGATCATTGATGGCGGGCGTCTGAAGCGCCGGCTGGCGGATCTCGAGGCGCGGGGTGTCCGGCGCCGCTCGGCATCGGGTGATGCGACGGGCGATGCGTGAGCGTTCCGGCAGAGAATAGCCTTCCTGTCACAGTCGACTGAGATACTCCCGGGGGAGGATTGCCCGGGGTATGCAGCCAGGTCCACTTCACGGCCCGTCATTGAGCGCATTATCAGGTGGCCGGCTTGCCAGCAGCTTGCCCGGGTGCTTCGTTGTCATCCTGGGTGATGCTATTGTCCGGCGTCGGATGACGATGGACGGAACACGCGGAAGCGGCTGATGAGGTTCTTTTTTTCACAAGCGCAGTTGGAGCACGCGCCGCAGCAGTTCATGGCCGCGGGCCGGATCGTCGCGCCGTTCGAAGTGCCGGAACGTGCGGAGCGGATGGCGGCCGGGCTGACCGGGCTGGGGCTGGTGGGGCAGGCGCCCGATGATTTTGGGATTGCGCCGATCGAGCAGGTTCATGCCGACCATTATGTCCGCTTCCTGCAAACCGCCTTCGCCGAGTTCCAGGCGATCGAGGGGGCTGGGCCCGAGGTTCTGCCGAACGTCCATCCGTATGTTTCGGCGCGGCCCGATCTTTCCGCCCGGGAACGGCCGCGGCCAGAAGGCGTCATTGCGCGGGCGGGATGGTATGCGGGCGATATGGCGTGTGCGATCGGGAAGGGCACTTGGCCTGCGGTCTATGCCTCGGCGCAGGCGGCCATCGCTGCAGCACGGCTGGTGGTCGAGGGGGCAGACGAAGCGATGGCGCTTTGCCGTCCACCCGGTCATCACGCCTACGAGGACCGCTCGTCGGGCTTTTGTTTTCTCAACAATGCGGCGATCGCGGCGCAGGTTCTCAGGAGCCGGTTCCGGCGGGTTGCGATCCTTGATTTCGACACCCATCACGGCGATGGCACGCAGGCGATCTTCTATCGCCGCTCGGATGTCTTCTATGGTTCGGTGCATACCGATCCGCGGAACTACTACCCTTATTTCGCCGGTTACAGCGATGAGACCGGTTTCGGGGAGGGGGACAAATACAACCTCAATCTGCCGTTGGCGCCGGGGTCGGGGGATGAAGATTTCATCGACGCGAACCAGAAGCTGATTGTTGCGGCGCTGGCGGCCGAAGCCGAGGCGATCGTGATTTCAGCGGGCTGGGATGCGCATCATGATGATCCGCTCTCGAAGCTCGCGGTGACAAGCGACGCCTATCGGCGGCTTGGCCGGATTTATGGAGAGGTGCCGCTGCCGACCGTGATCGTGCAGGAGGGCGGCTATTCGCTGAAGGCCATCGAAGAGGTGGCGCCGCGTTTCGTCTCGGAATTTCTGGATGAGCGCCAGCCTGCGTGATCTGGCCTGTGAAAGCCTGGCTGTTTCAGGTTGTGTGGATCGGATTTCTGACACCGTTCTTTGACGACGAAAAACAACAAATCGAGGTGGGTCATGGCAGAGCGTTTCGAAGGGAAAGTCGCGATCGTCACCGGCGCAGGGCATGGCATCGGCGGGGCAATCGCAGACCGGCTGGCCGGCGATGGGGCGAAGGTTCTGGTGGCGGACATTGACGCGGACGCTGCGGGTGCGCGGGCCGAGGCGATACGGGGCGCGGGTGGCGTTGCGATCGGCATCGCCGTCGACGTGCGCGAGCGGGCCCAGACGGAGGCCATGGTTCAGCGCGCGGTTGCGGAGTTTGGGCGGCTCGATATTCACGTGTCCAACGCCGGTATCGTCGATCGCCAGCCGTTTCTGGAGATGGATGACGATCTATGGAACCGGGTGCTGGGGACGAACCTCTACGGCGCGTTTACAAGCGGGCAGTATGCTGCCCGGCAGATGGTGGCACAGGGGGACGGCGGGCGCATTGTCCATGTCGCCTCGAATTCCGGGATTTTCGGCGGGCGCGGGCGGGCGGCCTATGGGGCGAGCAAGGCTGGCCTTATCAACCTGACGCAGACGATGGCGATTGAACTCGCCGAGCATGGGATACTCGTCAACGCGGTGGCGCCAGGTGCGACCAAGACGCGGGTGACGGGCGGCGATTATCCGCCGGAGACCGTGATGGCCCGGATGCCGTTGCGGCGCTATGGCCTGCCGGAAGAAATCGCTTCGGTGGCGGCGTTTCTTGCGTCGGATGAGTGCTCGTTCACGACCGGACACGTTTATTGTGCCGACGGCGGGTTCACGGTTGCGGGCGTCATGGAAGGTTGAGGTGGCGCCGGCCTGAGGCAGGCCGATGCGGCCGCTGCAGCCGGGTGCGTTTCATCTCGGAACAGGCGGCAAGAGATGATTGATGCTGTTCGGTATTTGTCGAGTGCGGAGGCGCGTTTGAAAACTTTTCTCCCCTAGGCTTGATCCACATTGCTGGAGGTACGGGCCAGTTTATCTTCTTGGGCCGGAGGGGAGAATTTCTAGATGAAGCGACCGATCGCTGTTTCACTCATCATGGTTTCGACGCTGTCGCTTGCCGGCTGTATCGGCGAATCTGTTCAGGTGCCGCCGGCCTATGTCGGCAAGATCCTTTCGAAGGACGGCTTTCAGCCGGGGCTTGTCAGTCCGTCTCAATTCCGGCTGCCGATCTGCTTTTTTTATTGCGACCAGCTGATCGTCGCTGAATTGAGTGATTTCCAGCAACGCGAAGAGTTCCGTGGTGATCATGCGCTCTATATGCCGCGCTCGGAGCTGGCGATGCCGTTCGATGTACGTGGCATGTTTGCTGTGCGCAACGATGAAAAGTCGCTGCAGGCGGTGTTTGACCGGGTGCCGGCGTCACGGCCCAAGGGGCTGTTGCGTGGCAAGGTCCATGGGGTGATCTCGCAAGAGAAACTCTATCAGACGTATGGCGTCGCGGTGGTGCGTGATGTGGTGCGCCGGGTCGTTTCCCGGCACACGATCGAAGAGGTCGCCTCGTCGCGTGCTGCAATCAACGCGCGGCTGATCGAGGAAGTGAACAAGGCGTTGGCGGAGACACCGCTGGTGGCGCGGCGCTTCGGTCTGGCCGATGTGCGCTTCCCGAAGGTCATTCTCGACCAGAAGGAAACGTCGGCGCGGCGGCGCATCGCGATCGAGCAGGAAGAGGCGGAAAAGCAAATCCGGCTGGTCAAGCTGCAGGCCGATCTGGAAGCTGCGCGGGCGGAGCGCCAGATCCGCCGGGAACGGGCGCAGGCGGTGCTCGAAGAGAACAAGATCTATGCTGAATCCGTGACGGACCGGTATCTCGCCTACCGGCGCCTGGAGGTGCTTGAGAAGCTTGCCGGCAGCCAGAACACGAAGTGGGTGCCGTTCGAGGCGCTGGGGACCGTCGGCCAGTCGGTGGCCCTGTTCCGCAACGCGGATGAAGGTGGTCAAGGTGGTGTGAAGCCGGGCAACGCGCCGAAGGGGACTGACTTGAGCGGCGCGAAGGCGGCGCTTCCGGCAAGCCCTGTCAATGCAGCAGAACTCGGGCGGCAGTGATCATGTTCGATATCAGATACAACGACGGCTCGTTGGCGCTTGGCGCCTATCAGGCGGCACTCGGGGCCGTGGGCGTGCTGGTGTTCCTGTTTCTCGTTTGGCGGGCGTTGCGCTTGATTGCCAAGGCCGAGCCGACGGGGGCTCAGTGGACGCGGCGGGATCTTGTCGTCCAGGCGTTCTGGCCGGCGGCGGCATGGGGCGGGGTCGTTCTTTGCGGTGCGGTGATCTTTTCGACCATGCAGGCCTATGGTCCGCGCGTTGCCTTGCCGAAGACGGAACTGACGGTTTCCAAGGATGCCGACAACGGTGGCGAGGTGAAAAGCATCGCGCCCAAGGTTACGAGTGACGCGGAGCGTATCGAGCAGCAGCGGGTGCTCGAGCGGGAGACCAAGTCGCGGGTCAATCTCGAGTAGAAGCTTTCCCCGGTTGCCCAAGCGTTCGTGGCTGGTTTGTCCATGCGGCCTGCTGACTGTATGGGTGTGGAAAAAACTACTGGTCACGCGGCTCCTGATTTGTTATCAGGCTGCCTTCCAGATGGTGCATATTCCGCGGTAGCTCAGCGGTAGAGCAACCGGCTGTTAACCGGTTGGTCGTAGGTTCGAATCCTACCCGCGGAGCCATCTTGGCTCCTGTTCTTGTCAGGCGCTTGTCGTTATCGGCACTTGTCCTTGTCGGGCGGCTGTCCTTTTCGGGCACACCTTTCCAAAATCTGAAATCCCGGCTGCGGGTTGTGCGGTCGCGCGATTGGGCGATGCCTCATTGGCGGCCGGGTCGTCGTGGCATAAGATTGGCTGGCGAAGCTTTGCGTATTCGGGAAACGTGTCATGAAACGACATCCAATCGCTGTCGTTACCATCGTGCTGTCGCTCGCCATGACGTCGGCGCCGGCTCATGCTGACCAGATTGCCGGGTCCTGGTGTCCGCCGGGTGGTGGGCAGAGCCTGGTGGTGCGGGGACATGATGATGTGGCTTTGGACGGCCGTGCCGTGAAGGCGAACGTTACCCGGCATCACGTCGACTTTGTTGTGCCTGAGGGCGCAAGCGATGCCGGCCAGCGGTTCAGTGCGGACCAGCTCAATGATGATGAGATTCGCGTCAGCATTGGCGAGAAGCCGGCGGTAATCTGGACGCCGTGTAAACCGATCAGCTGAACGCAGCCTTGTGCGTTTAGAGGTGCATCCACTAGCGCATGTACAGGCGGGCGGCAGGACTATCCTGCCGCCCGGCCGCATCGGTTCGATATGGACGTGCGTGATCAGAACTTCACATTGAGGCCCGCGCGGACAAGATCGACGCGGTTGTCGAAGTAGTAGTCCTCCTGGTTTTCGCTCAAGCCGTCGTAGCGGCCGAAATCCATGTGGAGGTATTCGATCTTCGTCGTCATGCGAGACGTCAGCGCGTATTCGACACCGGCGCCTAAGACCCAGCCGCTGCGGACACTGCGATTGTCGGCGGTCTGGCCATCGGCATCTCCGATGCCGACTTCATCGACGCTCATGAACGCCAAGCCGCCGGTTCCGTACAGAAGAAGATTGCCCCAGAGCCAGCCGGCGCGGGCGCGGAGGGTGCCCCAGAAGGGGCCGAACTGGGATTTCCAGACGTGACCGTCGAAGATCACCTTGTCGTCGGCGTTGAGATCCATGATGCCGAGGTCACCTTCGACGCCGATCAGAAACGCTGGTGAGATGCGATAATTGTAACCGGCGGTGATGCTTGCAAGGGCGCCATCGAGTTCCTGCGTGGCGATGCCATGATTGTCGTTGCGGTCATAGAAGTGGTCGCTCTCACCCCAGCCATAGCCGACACTGGCGCCGTAGTAGACGCCGTCCCAGATCGACCGGATCGGTGCGCGGTCGGGTTCGGCCTCGTAGACGGGTGAAGCAGAACGGCCGAGATCAGCGGCCTGAGCCGGGACAATCCCCAACAGTATTGCCGCAACCAGCCCGGCCGTGATTGATTTTCCAAGTCCCTCGAAAGTCATGCGTGGTGCTCCTCATCACGCGTTCCAAGCCCCCCGGCACGGAACGCAAAAAGCACCTCCCCCGAATCCGTCCATCGACGTCCCTCGCGTGACTGACGCCTGCAACAAGGCTGAATTTGGGCTGAAATAATCTATGAAAAACAGATAACTATGTTTCTTTTCAAATTTTCTTTGTGAGCATATTGGCAGGCTGCGCCGGGGCGTTTCCTTGAATTATGGTCGCCTCGGCAGTGGACATCACGGGGGTCAACGCTGATAGATTTGGCCGGGCGCAATTTGACGCAGCATTTCTCAATCTGAAGAGGGACGGACACGATGGTGAAGCAGCCGGCGAGCTATCCGAAGATCAATGCGGAGCGTGTTTGGCAGCGTCACATGGACCTGGCCGCGATTGGCGCCACCGCCGGGGGCGGGGTGCACCGGCTCGCGCTGTCGGACGAGGACATCGAAGCGCATCGCCTGTTGCTCTCCTGGGCGTCGGCGCGCGGCTTTGAAACGGAAGTGGACCAGATCGGCAATATGTTCATTCGCCGGGCGGGAGCCGATAACGCGGCAGCGCCCGCGGCCAGCGGGTCTCATACCGATACGCAACCGTTTGGAGGACGCTTCGATGGCGCTTTCGGCGTTCTCGCGGCGTTCGAAGCTCTCGAAGCGTTCGAGGACGCCGGTATCGAGACGCGCCGGCCGGTCGAGGCGATCATCTGGAACAACGAGGAGGGCGCGCGCTTCATGCCGGGGCTCTCTGGCTCCGCGGTCTACGCCGGGGCGCTTGGCCTCGAGGACATGCTTGGCGTCACGGATAGCGATGGCGTGACGATGGGGGCCTGTGTAGAGCGGCTCCACGCGGCGCTCGACGGGGTTGGCATGCGCCCGCTTGGCCAGCCGTTTCATGGTTTTGTCGAGGCGCATATCGAACAAGGGACCGTTCTCGAGGAAGCCGGGCTGCAGATCGGTATCGTCACCGATATCCAGGGCAACCGCCGGTTCGAGGTCGAGGTGACCGGGGAGGCTGCGCATTCCGGCACGACGCCCAGACGGCGGCGGCGCGATGCGTTTATTGCCGCGTGTGACATCGCAACGGCGCTGAGGCCGGTCTTCGAGGATGAGGACGATACGGCACGGTTCACGATCGGGTTGTTTGATGTCTATCCGGGCGCGAAGTCGGTGGTGCCGGGGCGGGTTACGTTCTTCATCGATTTCCGCCATCCCTCGGCCAAGGCGCTCAAGGAGCTTGGCGATCAGGTCGCGCGTGTCGCAGACGCCAACAAGGGTGTCTGTGATGTCGCGGTCCGTGAGGTCTCGAAGGCGGCACCGGAAGCGTTTGCGCCGGAAATCATCAACAAGGTGACCGCGTCTGCGGCGCGGCGCGGGTTCAAGGCGCGGGAGATGATTTCCTGCGCCGGACATGATGCGCGGTTTGCGGGCCTGATCGCGCCGGCCGGCATGGTGTTCATTCCCTGCAAGGATGGGGTTTCGCACAACGAGAAGGAAAGCGCGGAGCCGAAAGACGTGGCAGCCGGCGCGCAGGTCATCAGCGATGTGCTGCTCGACATGGCCAACTCTTGATGCCGTCTGGGGGCGGTTTGGGCAGGTCTGCCGCGGGCGGCGATGGGGGCCAGGCAAACTGGTGGCCGATCGCGGTCGCGGGCGGCGCTGCCATGTTCCTTTGCATGGCGCTTGGCCGGTTCTCCTATTCCGCGATGATCCCGGCGCTGGTCGAGAGCGGGGCGCTCGACGCTGTCGTTGCCGGTTACGTCGGCGGGGCCAACATGCTGGGGTTTCTGGCTGGCGCGGCGCTGTCGGTGATGCTGGCGCGGCGGTTCCGGCTGACAAGGGTTTTGATGACGGCGATCGTCGTCGCGGTTGTCGGGCTGTGGGCGAGTTCAGTGCCGCTCGGGCCGTTGTGGCTCGGCCTATGGCGCGGGGTGATCGGATTTGCGACCGGGCAGGTGATGGTGCTCGGATTGGCGGTCGCGGCGCAGGCTGCACCGCTCGAAAAGCGGACGGTCGCGATGACGACGATATTCGTCGGTGTCGGTGCGGGTATTCTGTTCGGCGCGACGGCGGTGCCGCTGCTGCTTGGGATCAGCATTGAGGCGGCATGGTATGGGGTGGCGGTTGCCGGGGTTCTTGCCGGCCTCGTGGCGTGGTGGGGCTGGGCGAAGCTTGGGCCGGTTGACCAGCCGGCGCCAGCATCAGGCCGAAGCGCTTTTCGCGGCAGAGGGTTCACCTGGACTGCCATCGTGGTTGCGAGCTTCCTGTTCTCGTTCGCGATCGTGCCGCATACGATCTACTGGTTCGATTATATCGCGCGCGAGCTTGGCCATGGCTACGGGTTTGCGAGCCTGCACTGGATGGGCGTTGGCGTGTTTGCAATCCTTGGGCCGTTGCTTGCTGCCTGGCTTGCCGGCGTTGCCGGTACGGCGGTGGCGACGGTGCTCGTTTATCTCATTATGGCGATCGGTGTGGGGCTGCCATTCGTCCTTCACGTGGCGCCAGCGCTGGTGGTGTCGACAATGATTTTCGGGGCGCAGCCGGCGGTTTCCACGCTGCTTGGCGCGCGCGCCCGCGATCTTGGCGCGCCTGAAGATATGCCGGTGATGATGCGCGCGATCATTCTTTCGAATGCGTTCGGCTCGGGTTTTGGTGGGGTTGGTGTGCCGATGCTGCTCGACCGGACGGGGTCTTATGAGGTGCTGTTCCTGGCGGGTGGGATCGCGTTTGGCGTGGCGACGCTGTTGCTGGTGCCTGCGGCCTTCGGGTCGCGTCGGGTGCAAGGCACGCAATTCAGGTAGGGCCGGCCGTGCCGCTCCGGCCATGCGGTTTCACATGACACGAATGCGCGCTGCCTTTCCGGCCTGCTCGACGGTGCCGATCTGGCATGCGTCGGCTTCGCCTGCAGCGTTGAGTTCGGCGATTGCGGCGGCGACGTTCTCTTTCGGCAGACCTGCGAGGAGGCCGCCGGAAGTTTGCGGGTCGAAGAGAAGCTGGAAGGCCGGTGTCTTGCCGACGGCAGAATCCGGGTCGACGGGGGCTGCGGCGCGGACATTGCCGGCCTCAAGGCTGGAGAGGATGCCGTTGGCGGCCGCTTCGCGTGCGCCGTCGTAGAAGGGAACCTTGGCGAGCGTGACATGGGCTTCGAGACCAAGCGGCCGGATCATTTCCGCGAGATGTCCGGCGAGGCCGAAGCCGGTGACGTCGGTCAGGGCCTTGGCGCCGTGGCGGATCAGGATCTCAGCGGCCTTTGCGTTTGATTGGGTCAAGCGGCGCAATGCTTTTTGCACGTTGCGGCCTTTCGTCTGCCTGGCTGCTGCGGCGGCGAAGAGGACGCCGGTGCCAAGCGGGCGGGTGAGGATGAGGGCGTCTCCCGGGTCAAGTGCGCCCTTGCGCTTCAGGTCGGCTGCGTCGATGAGGCCGTTGATCGTGAAGCCAAGGATCAGTTCGTTGCCCTCGCTGGTGTGGCCGCCGATGATCGGACAGCCTGCGGCGGTGAAGACGACCTCGGCGCCGGCCAACGCCTGCTCGAGATCGCGTTCCTGTTTGTCGGCGGCGGCGAAGGGCAGCGTTACCATCGCCAGGGCGGAGTGCGGCGTGGCGCCCATGGCATAGATGTCATTGAGGCAGTGTTGGGCGGCGATCTGGCCGGCAAGGAAGGGATCGCTGACGGGGCTTGAGAACTGGTCGACGGTTTGGACCAGGGTCTTGCCGGGGGGGACGTCGAAGGCGGCCGCGTCGTCGCCCGGGCCGAGGACGATCGAGGGCGCGTCGGATGACGCAGATACGGTGGCGGTATCGAGGCGGGCGAGGACGCGCCCGAGAATGTCTCCGGCGACCTTCGAGCCGCAGCCCTTGCAGCGCATCGCACCCGGCGCGAGGTTGCGGCTGAGGTCTTCGGGAATATTCGCGACGGTTGGCACGATCGCGTCGGCGACCTGCGCCATGGTCGGAAGTTCGTTGAACTTCTTCATGAACTTGGTGTCGATATCGTCCTTCCAGCGCCACACCCAGTTGCCCTTCTGGAACCAGTTCCCCCAGGAGGCGACCGCGGACCGGTCGCCGGTCGAGATCAGGCTCAGGAACTTCTTTTGCGGCTTGTAGCGCTGAAGGGCGCGGGCCAGGACGACGGCCCTGAGGTTCTTGCTCAGGAACGGGCCTTGGCGGACCGCGAACACGCCGGATTTCGGGCGCGGGTTGGCGATCATCGTGACGCAGTCGCCGGCGCCGAACAGGCTGGGGTGGGAGGTCGACTGCAGATATTCGTTGACGGCGATGAAGCCGCGGTCATCGAGTGCGAGCCCGGTCTCGCGGAACCAGTCCGCCGGGGCGGCGCCGGTCACCCAGATCGCCTCGTCGACGCCGATCGTCTCGGTGCCGTTGGAGATGCCGTTGTCATCGAAGCGGCGGGCCTCGAAGGAGGTTCTGATCTCGACGCTGCGTTCGATCAGGAGTTCTTCCAGCGTCTTGCGGACCTTGTCGCCGTGGGTCGCCAGGATCCTGTCGTCGCGGGTTACGAGGATGAAACGGCCGGGACCGCGGCCGACCGCGGCGCCGGAGCCGGTTGCAAGAGCATACTGCATCGACAGGAGCAGTTCGACGCCGCCTGCGCCGGCGCCGACAACGGCAATGCGGAGGTCCGGGTTGTCCTGGATGCGGGCTTTGAGGTCCGCCCAGGCGGTGAGGAATTTCGAAACGGGTTTGACGGGAAAGGGCGCGCGGACGAGTTCAAGGCCGGGGTCGAAGACCGGTGTCGAGCCAATGTCGATCGAAGCTGCATCGTAGGCAATCGGCGGACGGCCGTCGGCGCAGTGGATGAGTTGGCGCACGGGATCGATGCCGGTGACGTGGGTTGCGAGGTAGCGCGCGCCGGCGAAACGAGCCAGGGGCCCGAGGTCGATATGGGCCTGGTCGAAGGTGTAGTGACCGGCGATCAGGCCGGGCAGCATGCCGGAATAGGGTGTGTCGACTTCGGGTGAGATCAGCGTCAGGCGGGCGCCCTTGATCGGAAACATGCCGAATGAACGCAGCACGTCAACGTGGGCGTGGCCGCCGCCGATCAGCACGATGTCCTTGATGACGGGGAAAATGGCATTCTGCATGGATATTCGGGCCCGGTTGTCGATTCTGCGGCGCGCTCGTCGCGGGAATGCTTCGGCGTGACGTCGTCGTCTCTCTCTGACATGGAAACGGCGGCCGGGGAAAGCGGCCGCCGTCTAAGCGTCTGACGATACTGTGCTGCAGCGCCGTCTACTTTTGCTGAGCGCGCTTATCGTAAATCCTGACCAGCGAGATCACGTCTGCGGCCTGTGTACGGGCCAGAGGGCCGTCCGAATAGCTGGACGCCACGATCTTGCCGTCCGGTCCGACAATCAGCTCGGTTGGCTGGATGATATTGCGATTGGACTCCCACCAGGAGCCGAGCTTGTCGGCGAGTTCTTTCGTCACGCCGTAGCCGATGGGGAAATTGACCTCATCTGCAACTTCTTTCGCCTTGTCGAGTGCGTCGACGCTGGCGGCTGCGACCTTGATGCCGAGGGCGTCAAGTTCGTCTTTGTTTTCTGCGAAGCCGACCAACTGCCGGCGGCAGTATGGTCACCAATGTCCCCGATAGAACAAGATCACTTTGTATCTTGCATCGAGGCCGCCCGGCAGATCGAGAGTCGAGCCGTCGACGACATTGATCGACACGCTCGGCATATCGTCGCCGATACCCAGCTTTTCAGCCATGCTCTGTCCTTGTGTTGAACAAAAGAGACGCGAAAGACGAAGTCTAGCGGAAATCGAAGGATGGGCAATCTTGGGCCGGCACATTTGCGGGGATGCCGGCTCAAGATTGCGTCATCGACCTGTCGCTTAAGTCTTCAAGTGACGGAACATGTTGCGGCGCGCCTCATCGTCCATCTCCGTTTTGAAGGTGAACTTGTCCTTGAGGCCAACCGCGGTCTTGGCGGCAGGGCGGGCTTCGATCGTCTCGACGAGGCGCTTTACGTTCGGGTATTTGGCAAGCGCGTCTTGATCTCCCGTCACGAACGGGGCCATCCGGCACCAGCCCCACACGTTCATGTCTGCAATCGTGTAGGTGTCGGCAACCATGTGGGACTTGCCGTCGAGGTGGGCGTCCAGGATCTTGTAGTGGCGGTCGGCTTCGAAGGCGTAGCGGTCCAGGCCATAGTCGTTGCCGGCCGGGGCGAAGTGGCGGAAATGGACGGCCTGGCCGGAATAAGGGCCGACGCCGGTCGCAACAAACATGAGCCAGGAGAGCATCGTTCCGCGATTTGCATCGCCCTGGGGGGGCAGGAACTTGCCGGTCTTTTCGGCGAGGTAGAGCAGGATGGCGGTTGAATCGAACACTGTCGCATCGCCGTCGACGATGGCTGGCACTTTGGCGTTCGGGTTGATCTTCAGAAAGGCCGGGTCGAACTGCTCGCCCTTGCGGGTGTCGACGGGGATGGCCTCGTATTCGATGCCGGCTTCCTCGAGGAATAGCGCGACCTTCATGGGGTTGGGTGCGCCGGAGAAATAGAACTTGATCATCAGGGTTGTGCTCCAGTGAGGGGCGACGGCAGATCGGATCTCCACCGGCGCGGACGTATGGGGGTGGTTAGCACACAGGTGATCGTCGGCCCAGACGCGTTGACGGTGAATTGATCGGGGGCGGCGGCTGGAAACTCCCGACGGAGCAGGCGTTTCGGGCTTGAGGGGGGGCTGGCTCAGCGGTTGGCCGGGGGCGGGCAGACATATGTGATAAGCCCGGCTCTCATCTTCTCAGGTGCCCGGGTTGAACCTAGAGTTGGCTTGTTCAAAGCCGCTTGTGCGGTGCCCTCGTTCCTCGAAGCCCGGGGACCGGAGATCAGGAGATCTGGTGATGTCGAAGAGTGAGCTTTACGAAAAGGGCGTCGCCATGCGGCAGCAGTTGCGGACGCCTGAAGAGTTCGAGAAGAACGCTTCGGAGTATGCGGCCAGCCCTGCGAAACAGGGCTTCATCGACATTGTGACCGAGACCGTGTTCGGTGCGCTTTGGACACGGCCGGGGCTCGACGTCAAGACGCGGACGCTGATCTGCGTCGTCTCCGACACTGCGACGGGGCGCTATCCGGAACTCGAGATCCACCTCAAGTTCGCGCTGCATCAAGGCTGGACAGAGGAGGAGTTGACCGAGACCCTCTATCATATGCTCGGCTATGTCGGGGCGCCGCTGGTCAGGGATGCGATCTTTGTCGCGGAGAAAGTGTTCGCGGAAGAACGCGCGAAGAAGGCCTGATGCGACATCAACTGCTCGCGGGCTGACCGACAACGGGCCCGATTGGAGGACGCGTGACCGAGAGATCTCAGCCGACGCAGGACGAACTTCACTATATTCCGGTCCGCAAGGACTGGCTCGCCAAGTACGCGGAAGAGGTGCTGGAGGCGGACCTCGCCATCATCGATCCGCATCACCATCTCTGGGACCGGCCCGGCAATCGCTATCTGATCGATGACATTCTGGCGGATACGGGAAGCGGTCATAACATCGTTGCAACCGTTTTCGTGCAGTGCCGCGCGTTCCATCGCGCTGACGGGGAGGCGGCGATGCAGCCCGTGGGCGAGACGGAGTTCGTTGCCGGTGTCGCGGCGATGAGTGAGAGCGGCGCTTATGGTGCGACGCGGTTGTGCGAAGGCATCGTCGGGCATGCGGACCTCAATCTCGGCGAGGATGTCGAGCGGGTGCTGGTTGCCCATCAGCGCGCGGGCGGCGGGCGCTTTCGGGGCATTCGCCATATCGTTGCGTGGGAGGCGGACAAGGTCCTGATGAACCCGGCCTATGCGCCGCCGCAACATCAACTGGGGGAAGAGAAATTTCGCGCCGGCCTCAAGACGCTCGGGCGGATGGACCTGACGTTCGATGCCTGGCTCTACCATCCCCAGATCGATGATCTGACGGCGGCGGCGCGGGCGTGTCCGGCGACGCGGATTGTGCTGGATCACTGTGGCGGGCCGCTTGGGGCTGCCAGTTATCAGGGGCGGCGCGAGGAAGAGTTTCCGAAGTGGGCGGCGGCGATCCGCGAGCTTGCGACCTGTCCAAACGTTTACGTCAAGCTCGGTGGTCTTGGCATGCGCATCAACGGCTATGGCTTCGAGACTGCCGATATGCCGCCCTCGTCGGACGTGCTGGCGGCGGCCTGGAAGCCCTATATCGAAACCTGCATCGAGGCTTTTGGTGCGAAACGCTGCATGTTCGAGAGCAACTTCCCGGTCGACAAAGGCTCGTACAGCTATCAGGTGTTCTGGAATACGTGCAAGAAACTCGCCGCAGGAGCCTCACCTGAAGAGAAAGCGGATCTGTTTGCCGGGACGGCTGCCCGTTTCTATTCGATTACGAACCCGGGGGTGCCGGCCTGAAGGGGCCGGAATTGCCAATCGTAGAGAATGATCATGAGGGGTGGCGCCTGGTTGTCGGGTGCCAGCCAGGAACAATCGGGAGATTGCATGAACGCCGAAAGCACGGCAGTTGCGACGACGCCGCAACTCGAAATTCGCAATGGGAAGGCAACGATCCGCCTTAACCGACCGGCACAGCATAATCGACTGGAGCCGGCCGACCTCAAAGAGTTGACGCGGATGTTTGAAGAACTCGGGCGCGATCCCGCGGTTCGGGTGCTGATCCTTACGGCGAGCGGCAAGAGCTTTTCGGCCGGGTTCCATCTTGGCGCGCTGGCGGATGATCCGGCGGCTGCCAAGGACTACGACCCGGATGCGTTCGAGAACATGGTCAACGCGCTGGAGACGATGCCGACGCCGACGATCGCAGCGCTCAATGGCGGCACATACGGTGGCGCGACGGATCTGGCGCTGGCGTGTGATTTCCGGATCGGCGTCGAGGGCATGCGCATGTTCATGCCGGCGGCGCGTCTGGGGATCATCTATTATGAGAGCGGGTTGCGCCGGTATATGAGCCGTCTCGGGCTCAATGCGGCCAAGCGGTTGTTCCTGACGGCGGAGACCATCGAGGCTGATGAACTGTTGGAGATCGGCTTCCTGACGGAGCTTGTCGCAGGGGATGAACTCGAGGCGCGGACGGATGCGCTGGCCTCGCAGATCGCGGCCAATGCGCCGATTGCGGTGGCGGGGCTGAAGCTGGCGATTACGGCGCTGGCTCGTGGCACGTTCGATGCCGAAGCCCACCAGAAGATCCGCAAGAAGAGCGCAGACAGCGAGGACCACAAGGAGGCGATCGCGGCGTGGGGGGAAAAACGTCGTCCGGTGTTCAAGGGCCGGTGAGTTTGAGAGCATGGGCAACCTGCTTCATGCAATCTGCCGGGAATGTCTTGACAGTGCCGGTCCGCTCTCTTGAACTCGGTCCTCATGAAAACAGATGATCCGCGTGCGCTGTTCGCTGCCCTGCCGGCGGTCGACCGCCTCCTCAACGAGGGGGCGGCGGCGCCGTTGATTGCCGAGTTTGGGCGACATGCTGTCACCGCTGCCATTCGCGATGCGCTTTCTGGGCTTCGTGATGCGTTGCGGGGCGGGGTGGCGGCTGATGTCTCGCCCGAGGCGGTGCTTCGTCAGGTTGCGGGGGTGTTGGCTGCGGCGCAAGCGCCGTCGCTGCGGCCGGTGTACAACCTGACCGGCACGGTGCTGCACACCAATCTCGGCCGGGCGGCGTTGCCGCAGGAGGCGATTGACGCGGTCGTCGCGGTGGCGCGGGGGGCGAGCAATCTCGAGTTTGACCTGGCGCGCGGGCGGCGCGGCGACCGCGATGACCACATCGCAGACCAGATCATCCGGATTACAGGCGCTGAGGCGGCGACCGTCGTCAACAACAATGCGGCTGCGGTGCTGCTCACCCTCAACACGCTCGGGATCGGTGAGGGGGTTGCAGTTTCGCGGGGGGAACTCGTCGAGATCGGCGGGTCTTTCCGTATCCCTGATGTCATGGCGCGGGCGGGCTGCCGGCTCGTGGAAGTGGGGACGACGAACCGGACGCATGAGAAGGATTTCACCGCCGCGCTGGAAGACGGTGCGCGCGTGATCATGAAGGTTCACACGTCCAACTATGTGATCGAGGGGTTTACGGCCGAGGTGGCGGAAGACCGGCTTGCCGCAATTGCCCATGCGGCCGGCGTGCCGTTCATCAATGATCTTGGCAGTGGCACGCTGGTCGACCTTGAACGTTACGGTCTACCGCACGAGCCGACGCCGATGGAGGCGCTGGCGGCGGGCGCGGATGTGGTGACGTTTTCGGGCGACAAACTTCTCGGGGGGCCGCAGGCCGGCATCATTTGCGGGCGCCGTGATCTGATCGACCGGATCAAGCGCAATCCGATGAAGCGAGCGCTGCGTCTCGACAAAATGACGATTGCGGCGCTGGGGGCTGTGCTTGGTCTTTATAGCGATCCAGACCGCCTGGCTGAGCGGCTGCCGACGCTTCGGTGGCTGACACGGCCGATTGCTGCGATTGACGGTGTGGCCAACGCCGTGCGCGACCGGCTGGTCGATGTCGTCGGTGGCACTTTTGCATGTTGTGTTGCTGACTGCGACAGCCAGATCGGCTCCGGCGCCCTGCCGACGCGAACCGTGCCGAGCCGTGCGGTTGCGATCGGCCCCCATGGCGAGGCGGGGCAGGGGATGTCGATCGAGACGCTCGCGGAGCGGTTCCGGCACCTGCCGATGCCGGTCATTGGCCGTTTGAACGAGGGGCGCCTGCTGCTCGACATGCGGTGTCTCGATGATGTCGAGGGCTTTCTGGAGACCGTCGGCGGATTGGAGATCAACGGATGATCGTTGCCACCGCTGGTCATGTCGATCACGGCAAGACGACGCTGATCCGGGCGTTGACGGGGACCGATACCGACCGGTTGGCGGAAGAGAAACGGCGCGGGCTCACGATCGACCTTGGCTTTGCCTATCTGGCGACGAGCGAGGCGCGTGAGGACGGTGATGGTGCCGGTGATGGTGAGCCGATCGGGTTCATCGACGTGCCGGGACATGAGCGCTTCATCCGCAACATGGTGTGTGGGGTTGCGGGGATTGATTTCGCGCTTTTCATTATTGCCGCCGATGATGGGATCATGCCGCAGACGCGGGAGCATCTCGCGATCCTGGATTTGTTCGGGATCCGGCGGGGCATGGTCGCGCTGACGAAGGTCGACAGGGTCGATGCGGGCCGCGTCGCGGGGGTGAGGGAGGACGTCGAAGCGCTTCTGGCGCAGACGTCACTTGCCGGGGCGCCGGTGGTTGCGGTTTCGGCTGCGACGGGGATGGGTGTCGATCAGGTGCGCAACCGGCTGCTGGAGGAAGCGCGGAAGACGGATCAACGCGCATCGGCTGGAAATTTCCGGTTGGCGGTCGATCGCCGCTTTGCTGTGACGGGCGCCGGGCTGGTGGTGACGGGGACGGCGTTTTCCGGGCGTTGCCAGGTCGGTGACACGGTGCGATTGCAGGGCGGCGGCCATGATTGGCGGATCAGGGGCATTCGGGCGCAATCGCGTGAAGCGGGCCGGGCATCGGCGGGCCAGCGGGTCGCGCTCAATCTGACGGGACCGAACCTCTCGCGGGATGTGGTGCGGCGCGGCGATTGGATCGTGGCGGGTGATGTGCCGGCGCCGGCGGTCAAGATCGATGTGCGGTTGACGGTGCTTGCAAGCGAGGAGAAGGCGTTGGCGCATTGGACGCCAGTGCACGTTCATCTCGGTGCGGCGGAGACGACGGGGCGTGTTGCGGTTCTTGGCGCAAAGTCGATTGCGCCGGGAGAGCAGGGGTTGGCCCAACTGGTTCTTGATGCGCCTCTGGGCGCTGTGGCCGGCGATGGTTTCATTATTCGCGATCAGTCAGCCAAGCGCACGCTTGGCGGCGGGCGCGTCGTCGACCTTTTTCCGCCGCGACGGGGACGCGCACAGCCGGCGCGGCTTGCCCAACTCGAGGCTCTCAGGGAGCCGGATCATAAGCGGGCGCTGCGGCGGCTGGCCGAGGTTTCTCCGGCCGGTGTCGACGTTGGCGCTTTCGCGATGACGCGGAACCTCACGCTCCCCGAACGGGCCGGTCTGATCGACGGATTCGAGGGACGGCTGGTTGAGACGGATGGGGGGGCGCGTGCGTTCTCGATGCCGGCGTGGGAGGCAATTTGTGCGACGATTACTTCGACGCTCGAGCTTTGGCACAAGCAGCACCCCGAGCAGATCGGGCCGGGCGAAGAGCAGCTTCTGGCGGCGGCCAAGCTCAAGGCGCTGGCGCCGATCGCCAGGGCTGTTGCAGGCGCGCTGAGCGATGACGGCGTGTTGGTCAGGGAGCGGCTGGGACTGAGACGGCCGAACCATCAGGCCGGTTTTACCGGGCCGGATCAGGCGCTGTGGCTGAAGATAAAGAGTGCGATCGAGCGTGAGGCCATCCGGCCGCGGAGCCTCAATGAGATCGCGGATGCGACCGGCCTTGCGGGGCGGCGGCTTGAGGACTTTCTGAAGACGGCGGGGCGGCACGGGCTCGTCCACCGTATTTCGAAGACGCGCTATGTCACGCAAGGCATGCTCGATGAACTTGCCGGGATCGCGCGGGCCAGTGCGGCGGCGAGTCCGGATGGTGCGTTTGATGCCCGGGCGTATCGCGATGCGAGCGGCATCGGGCGCAACATGACGATCGAGGTGCTGGAATATCTCGACAAGGTGGGGGTGACGGTTCGGCGTGGCGACAAGCGCGTGGCGAAGGACGCGGTTGCGCCGTCAAGTTGACCGGCCCGTGTTGATGTCGGTGGCAGGTGCAGAACGATCGCAGCGGGAGAGCGAGAGGTTCAGTCGTCCCGGAAGGCGCGATGGACCTGATCGGCGATCGGTTTCGTCAGGTAGGAGATCACGGTGCGCGCCTGGCCGGTCATGAGGACCTCGGCGGGCATGCCCGGCTTGATCTCGACGTCGCCGAGCCGCTTCAACTCTTCCGCTGGCAGCTTGATGCGAACCGAATAGAACGGCGCCGTGCCATCCTCGCCGCCAGATTGATCGGAGGCGATGCGGATGATCTGGCCGGTCAGTTCCGGGGTGGTGCGCTGGTTGAAGGCGGTGAAGCGCACGCGGGCCGTCATGCCGGTCCAAAGCTGATCGCGGTCTGCAAGGTTGACGTGGGCATCGACGACGAGGGTTGCAGCCGTTGGCACGATCTGGGCAATGGTTGCGCCGGGCTTTACGACGCCGCTGACGGTGTGGAACATCAATTCGTGGATCGTGCCTGGATCGCTCGCGCGGATGGTCAGTTTGTCGAAGCGGTCGCGGCCGGCCGTGAGGCGCTCATTGAGCTGCTGTAGTTCTGCTTCGATTGCCTCGAGCTCTTTCAGGATCTCGTTGCGGCTGGTGACGTCGAGGGCTGCAATCTGAAGCTCGGTTTCCTTGACGCGGCCTTTGGCGCTCGCAATTTCGGCTTCGGTTCGTCCGAGCAGGCCGCGCTTTTCGGATGTCTCGCGCTTGAGATTGTTATACCGGCGCAGGCCGACGAGCTGGCGCTTACGCAAGTCCTCGAGGCTGGCCAGTTCCTTGTCGAGATATTCGAGCTCGATGACGGCTGCCTGCTGGATCTGCTTCAGGCCCTCGATTTCCTGGGAGAGTTGGCGGACGCGCTCGTTGAGCTGTTTGTGTTGGCTGCGTCTGAGAGCGAGCCGTGAGGTCAAGAGTTGCTGCTGGGTTTCGATGATCTCGGTGAGTTCGCGGTCGGCGGCGGCTTCCGCTTTCAGGCTTTCAGAGAGGTTGAGATCAGGTTGGTTGTCGCGTTCAGCGGACAGGCGCGCGCGGCGTATCGTGTAGTCGAACACGCGTTTTTCAAGACCGCTGATTTCGGCCGCGAGCTGCGTCCCGTCCAGACGGATCAGGACATCGCCGGCTTTGACGCGGTCACCATCGGTGACGTTGATTTCGGAGATGAAGCCGCCGGTTTCGTGCTGGATGGCTTTGCGCGAGGCCTCGACGACGATTGTTGCCGGCGCGACGACGGCGTTGTCGAGGGAGGCGAGTGCCGCCCAGCCGCCGATGCCGCCGGTCAAAACGAGCGCAAGCACAGTGCCGACAACAATTTCGTGGCGGATCGAGTGAAAGATCGCCTGCGACCTAGTTGACTTCACGCAATTCTCCCGTTTTCTCCGCCGTCTGCTGGTGCTTGTCGCGCAGGCGTTCGAGGACGGTCTTGGTGTCACCGAAAATCACGGGACGGTTGTTTGCGACCTGAAGGAGCTTGTTCACGTCGCCAAGCAGGGTGGCGCGGTGTGTGACGACGATCACGATCGAGCCGGAAGCACGGAGTTGGCGGATTGTCCGGGCGAGGGCGCGCTCGCCGATGGCGTCCATGTTGGAATTGGGTTCGTCGAGGATGACGAAGAACGGGGAGCCGTAAACGGCGCGGGCGAGGGCGATGCGCTGGCGTTCGCCGCCGGACAGGGAGATGCCACCGGGACCGATCAGCATTTCGTAGCCGCCCGGTTTCTGGGTGATCAGGTCGTGGACCATGGCGAGCTTGGCTGCGTTGACGATACTCTCGCCGTCTGCGTCAGGATCAAAGCGGGCAATGTTCTGGGCGATGGTGCCAGGGAAAAGGTCGATATCCTGTGGGAGGTAACCGATGAACTGGCCCTGCTGCTTCTTCGACCATTGGTCGAGGGTGGCGCCGTCCAAGCGGACTTCGCCGGACAGGACCGGCGCCAAGCCGAGCAGGCCCCGTATCAGAGTCGACTTGCCGCCACCGCTCGGGCCGATGATGCCGAGGCCGTCGCCGGCCTTCAAGGTGAAGGAGGTCTCGTCCATCAGCATGGTTTCGCCGTCGGGGCTTGCGACCGACAGGCTGTTGACCGTGAGCGTTTCCTTGGGCAGCGCGAGGACGCTGGTCTCCGGGGCGCCGGGCGTAACGGAGAGCGTTTCCTTCAGGCGGTTATAGGCCTGATGGGCATTGGTGATGACGCGCCACTGGGCGATCGACTGGTCGATGGGTGCAAGCGCGCGGGCAAAGATGATGGATGCGGCAATGAGCGCGCCGGGGGAGAGCTCATTCGCGATGACGAGGTAGGCGCCAAGTCCGAGCACCGCAGACTGGAGAATGAGGCGCAGCGTCTTGGCGGCGGACGAGAACATCGACTGCCAGTCGGAGGCGCTCGTTTGGACCACCACACGCCGGTCATGGGCGCCCCGCCAGAGCCGCTGGACGTTGCCGAGCATGCCCATCGCCTGGAGTGGCTCGACCTGCTGGCGCGAGGCGCGCATCAGGAGATCTTCGGTCGAGGCATGTTCGGCCGCCTGCAGATTGCGGCGGTGGGAGATGGCCTGGCTGACGATGGCGATGCCTATCAGCAGGGCCGCACCAAACAACCCGAGCAGGCCGAGGATCGGATGGAGCAGGAAGATGATGGCGAGGTAGAACGGGAACCAGGGAACGTCGAACAGGGTTGCGAGCGCGGGGCTCGAGACGAATTGCTGCACAGCCTTGAGGTCACCGGCAGCCGAGGCGCCGGCGGTTCGCTGGGTTGCCGTGTTGTCGAAGGCGATTTCGGCCAGATCGTCGTCGAAGGCCTGGCCGAGGCGCGTGAGCAGGCGCGAGCGGATCCATTCAAACACGCCATAGAAAAGGTAGAGTACGACCGCGAGCAGGGCGAGGGCCACCAAAGTTGCGACGCTGCGGCTGGTCAGGACGCGATCGTAAATCTGGAGCATGAAGAACGGGCCAGTGAGCAGCAGCACGTTCATGATGCAGCTGAATACGCCAATCCCGATGAGACCCTGGCGGCAGGATCTCAGCGCGGCTTCGACGGGCCGCCGTTCGACAATGCTTTGAGCAGCACCACTTGCTGCTTCCGCTGATGCTTTCACGGGCGCCCTCCCCGGGCGATCCTGGCCGCAGGATGATCGTGGCAGGTTGCCGACTGCCGTTGGTTTGCGACCCAAAAGTTCAAGTCATTCGTTGTCCAGCCTTGCGGCACGTGAGGCGACGATCAATTCGGCAATGTCTCCAAGATCAGATAACGCATTGATGGATCGCTTGGAAGCCAACGGGGAGCCGCCGCTGTGTGTGCGTGTTATTGAGCAACGCGCAGCGGTCCCGGCGGCACGAAGTGTGGCTTCCGGGGGATTGATCGCATTGCCCGAATAGCACGCCGGCGCCATCGATGGGGCTTGGCAGCTTGTTTGGTTTCACTCTAAGCTGAAACCATGACCTTTTGATTTCGTTTGAGGAAGAGAATCGCACCCTGGTGGGGCGCCCGGTCTTCAAAACCGGTGGGGGGCGTCAGACGTCCCTGGTGGGTTCGACTCCCACTCTTTTCCGCCATTTTGCCCGTGGTTCTGCCCGCCTTTTGATAGTTTGTTTGGTTTCCGCCCGTTGCTGGTTCATGCCGTCAGCACGCCTTTCCCAACCCAGGGCAATCGGCTTAATGCTCGGCGCAGGGTCTCCGGACGAAATGATCTTGGTTCATGGGTTTCGGGCGGCTTAGCGGCTGGTCCGATTGCATCGGCGTCGGGTGTTGAAAGTGGGCTGGAG
Organism: uncultured Alphaproteobacteria bacterium; assembly: GCA_963696075.1. Classification (GTDB taxonomy): domain Bacteria; phylum Pseudomonadota; class Alphaproteobacteria; order Rhizobiales; family Hyphomicrobiaceae; genus CAJQQK01. The sequence continues at coordinate 175,324 of CAVOJD010000030.1, forward strand.
GTGTCGCGAGGTGCGTCGATGAGGCTCGATCGGACTAATTCCGCCTGATTGCGTGCAGGCGCCTTGGCGACAACGCCGCTGGTGTGCGGGGCGCAGCGTTCCAATTCGATTTGAGAGGCAGCGGGAGGCCGGTTCCGTGACCACATTCGATGAAATCGCAGTGCCGGGTGGCGTGCCGGTCAAAATGTGGACCCGTAACGTTCAGATCGACGATGCGGCGATACAGCAGATGATGAATGTCGCGCGGCTGCCGATCATTCACAAGCACGTCGCCGCGATGCCGGACTGTCACTTCGGCAAGGGGGCGACGGTCGGCTCTGTGATTCCCACCAAAGGTGCAATCATTCCTGCGGCGGTCGGTGTCGACATCGGCTGCGGGATGATGGCGTGGCAGTTGTCGCTCAAGGCCGACAAGCTGCCGGACAATCTGGCCAAAATCCGCTCAGACATCGAGCGGGCGGTTCCGCATGGCCTGGTGTCGACTGAGGGGCGGGCGCGCAAGGGGGGATGGGACGTGGTTCCGAACTCGGTCGCGGCGCGGTGGCGCGATCTCGAGGCGCGCTACCGGGCAATCGTCGACAAGCATCCGCGCATTTCACACAAGGCGCCGGCGCATCAGCTCGGTTCGCTTGGGACGGGCAATCACTTCATCGAGATCTGTATCGATGAAAGCGACGATGTGTGGGTGATGCTGCACTCAGGCTCGCGGGGGCCGGGCAACGCGATTGGCCAATATTTCATTGAACTGGCCAAGAAAGACATGAGCCGGCTTGATGCCAACCTGCCGGATGCGGACCTGGCCTATCTCACGGATGGAACGCAGCACTTCGATGATTACGTCGAAGCGCTCAATTGGGCGCAGGATTATGCGCTCGAGAACCGCGAGGTGATGATGGAGGCGGTGTTGCGGGTGCTGCGCAAGCATCTGCCGCGGTTTCAGTTCGGCAAGCTTGCCGTCAATTGTCATCACAACTACGCAACGGTCGAACGACATTTCGATGCCGACGTCTGGGTGACGCGGAAGGGGGCGGTTCGCGCCCGGGCCGGTGATCTTGGCATTATTCCCGGCTCGATGGGGACGGGATCGTTCATCGTGCGCGGCAAGGGCAATGCCGACAGCCTGTGTTCTTGTTCGCATGGGGCCGGGCGGGCGATGTCGCGGGCGGAAGCCAAGAAGCGCATTACGCTGGCGGATCATCGCGCCGCGACCGAGGGCATCGAGTGCCGCAAGGACAAGGGCGTGATCGACGAGAGCCCGGCCGCCTACAAGGACATCTCGTCGGTCATCGCCGCGCAGGAGGACTTGATCGAAGTCGTCCATACGTTGCGTCAGGTCATCAACGTCAAGGGATGATGATCCGGCGCCGTGTTATGGCGTGTCGGCGTCAGCGGCACAGGCGTTCGATGGCGCGCTTGCGGCTCGATGTGCAGTGGTGTTTTGGACCGCAGTACAGATCCTCGACCTTCGAATAGGTCAGGATTCCTGAGCCTTGCTGGCAGCGCACGATCAACTCAACGATCAGGCCCTTGTCGGTTGCGGCTTCAATGGCGCCCCGGTCGCCGCGGAAGGCGGGGTAGAGCGTGAACGGCTTGGTGGTCGATGCGTGGGCGGCAGCGCCGAGGCAGGTTGAGACCAAGACAGTGCCAACGAATGCGGACGCGATTACTGAACGAAACATTGCGATTTCCTCACTGATTGCAGTTTCAGCTCACAATCAGCAACGCATGTGCCAATACCCCAAAGTGAGACTTGTTATGGCAACTATAGCATCCGGATCCGCTGAAATATCAACAAATCAATGGGTTGTGGTTGGGTCACGTCTTCAGGCGGCGCGCGCTTCGGAGCCATTGGCGGGCTGTCGGGGCGATTGATGGTGTGTCTGATGTGCGACTATGGCACTTTAATCAATCCCAGATTGTAACAACTGTTCATTGCTCGAAAATGGAGAAGGTGCGTCGCGGCCGTAAAGGGCCGGCTGTTTGCGGGGGGCGCCGGATCTGTCGCGGGTGTGGAAACAACTTGCGATCCCATGCCGGAGCGGCCTAACTCCGCACACGATCGGGCCTTGGGGCAATGCCCTTATTACTGGAGGTTTCATACGTGCGCTGTGAAGTCGTTGCCGTCGGCACCGAGCTGCTGCTCGGGATCATTACCGATACCAACTCATCGTGGATCGGCGAGCAACTCGCCCTGAGTGGTATCGATTCACACTTCCAAGTGAAGGTCGGCGACAATTTCGAGCGGATCGAGGCGTGTATCCGAACGGCGCTGGAGCGCTCGGACGCGGTGATTTGCTGCGGGGGGCTCGGGCCGACACAGGACGACATTACGCGTGATGTCATCGCTCACATCATGGGTGGCGGGATGGTGCGCGATGATGCGATTGCAGCAGAGATCAAGCGCCGGTTCGAGGCGCGCGGGCGGACGATGTCGGCCAATAACCTGCGGCAGGCCGACGTGCCGGTGGGCGCCGTTACGATTGAGCAGATGCCGGGGACGGCGCCGGGCCTCGTGTGCCCGATCGGCGACAAGGTGATCTACGCGGTGCCGGGGGTTCCCAGTGAAATGAGAGCCATGATGGAGGGCACGATCCTGCCGGACCTCAGGTCGCGATCGGGCGAGGCGGGCGTTATCCGTTCGCGGGTGCTCAAGTCGTGGGGGATGAGCGAATCCGGTCTTGCCGAAGTGCTGAGTGAGCGGATCGAGGCGCTCGATCAAAGCGGTCATGCGACGATCGCGTTTCAGGCCAGCGGCATCGAAGGCCTGAAGGTGAGGATCACGGCCAAGTCCGGCGATGCCGCGGCAGCCGATGCGATCCTGGATGCGGAAGAGGCGCTGATCCGTCCGATTCTCGGTGACGTGGTCTTCGGCATTAATGACGACACCATGGAGACTGCGGTCATCGCGCAGTTGCGCGAGCGCGGGTTGACGCTGGCGGTGGCTGAGACGCTGACGGGCGGGATACTCGCGTCGCGGATGACGGCGGCGGACCCGGCGCTGGAGACGTTTCGCGGCGGTCTCGTTCTGGCCGATCGGGACGGTGATCCAGACGCCTCGGGCACGGCGCAGGAGCGGGCGATGCGATTGGCTGAGAAGGCGCGCGAGACCATGCAGGCCGATGTGGGGCTTGCCGCGGTCACGCCGTTCGAGCGTGAGGGGGCGGCGCCCGGCACGGTCGTTGCCGCGGCCTCGATCAAGGGGCAAGAGGCGCTGGAGACGTTTGTTCTTTTTTCGGACCGCAACCGGATGCGCAATTATGGTGTGATCAGCACGCTCGATTTCCTGCGCAAGACACTGGCCGGCCGCTGATCAGGCAGTGTCGGCCGGCCAGGGAAACGCCTTGAACGGGTTCAGGCGCGCAGAAAGCCGCCATCGACGTCGACGGTGGTGCCGGTCACGAAGTCGTTCTGGATCACGAACAGGATGCCTTGCGCGACCTCGTCGGCGGTGCCGGCGCGGGGGATGAGGTTGTTCTTCGTCTGATCGGCGTAGAAGGCTGCGCGTTCAGCGCCTTCCAGGGACGACATCGGGGTGTCGATGGTGCCGGGGGCGACGACGTTCAGGCGGCGCGGGACGATCTCCGGCGCGACCGCGCGGGCGAGGGCCTCGACGGCGCCGCCGACGGAGGCGATGGCGACCTGTCCGGGCTTTGATTTGCGCGCCGGCGATCCACTGACGAGGACGACCGAGCCATCCTCCGTCATGTTGGGTATGCCAAGCTGGAGGGCGTTGGCATAGCCCCAGAGCTTGGCGAACGAGCCCTTGTAGCCGTCGATATCCATGTCGAGGAATTTTCCGCGCGCCCGTCCACCGCCCGTGGCAGCCGCGACCAGGATGTCGAAGGGGGCATATTTGGCGAACAGCTTGGCGAGTGCGTCGCGGTCGAGCACGTCGCAGCCTTCGAGGGTGATGCCCTGAGGCACGTCGCCGGCGCGTTCCGGCGAGCGGCTGACAGCGATGACCTTCGCGCCCAGGGCTGCAAGGCGTATCGAGGCTGCCAAACCAATGCCCGAGGTGCCGCCCAGGATGATTGCCGTACGGCCATTTACGTCCATGAAATCTCTCCCTGTGTCTGATTGTCGTTCGTTATCGGTTGATCCTAGCCCCGACGGGCTTGCGTTGGCGATGGCCTTGGCCCGAGATTAACGGGTGCCGGCTTTGATTGCTGGCCTGTTCCGGATGCGCCAACGGGGGGCGGGGCTCTCTCTTGTTTGCAGGAGATGGGCGTATTAAGAATTCCTATGCAATAGAGAAGGTGGAGACATGGCACACGACAGCGATCCCAAGGGGGCGGGCGGCGATCACGCCCACGACCACCACCATCATCACGATCACGATCATGGCTCGGAACTTTCCGATATGCAGCGCCGGGTGCGGGCGCTCGAGACGGTGCTGTCGGAGAAGGGCTATATCGACACGGCTGCGCTTGACCGGATCGTTGAGGCCTACGAGAGCCGGGTCGGGCCGCATATCGGGGCGAAGGTCGTCGCCCGGGCGTGGACTGATGCCGGGTTCAAGAGCGCGCTTCTTGCGGATGCCTCCAAGGCGGTGCGCACGCTTGGTGTCGACCGTCATATCGGGGATCACCTGATTGCGGTGGAGAATACGCCTGAGACACACAACATCATCGTTTGCACGCTGTGCTCGTGCTATCCGTGGGATCTGCTGGGCTTGCCGCCAACGTGGTACAAATCGACCGCTTACCGCTCTCGCACGGTGAAGGAGCCACGGGCGGTGCTGGCCGATTTCAATGTGACGCTGCCGGAAGACAAGAAGATCCGGGTGTGGGATTCGACAGCCGAGACGCGGTTTATCGTCGTGCCGGAGCGGCCTGCCGGGACTGAGGACTGGAGCGAGGAGCAACTCGCGGAACTCGTCACACGCGACAGCATGATCGGGACCGGTCTTGCGCGTCAGCCTGGGGAGGTTGGCTGATGGACGGCGTACACGATCTCGGTGGCATGGACGGGTTCGGCAACGTCAAGCCAGAGCCGGAAAACAAGAAGCCCTTCGGCGAAGTCTGGGAGGGCCGGGTGCTCGCCATGTCGCGGGCGCTGGGGCTGGCGGGGGCCTGGAATATCGATGTTGGTCGCCACGGTATCGAACGGTTGCCGCCGCACATCTATCTGGCGGCGACGTATTATCAGAAATGGTTCCTTCGCAATGAGAAACTGGCTCTGGAAAAAGGGCTGGTGACGGCTGACGAACTTGCTGCCGGTCGTGCCAGTACGCCGGCCAAACAGCTTTCCGGCTCGGTGGTGACGCCGGATGATATTTCCGGTGCGCTGGTGCGCGGTGGCTTTGAGCGCGAACCGCAAGGGCCCGCCCGCTTCAAGGTGGGTGACCGGGTGGTCGCAAAGAACATTCACCCGAAGTCGCACACGCGGTTGCCACGTTTCGTGCGCGGGCATGTCGGGCGGATCGAGCGGATCCAGGGCTGCCATGTCTATCCGGATTCAGCGGTGGCGGTTGGCGATGAAGACCCGCAGTGGCTCTATACCGTCGTCTTTGATGGCCCGGATCTGTGGGGGCCGGAGTCCGATCCGACGCTGGAGGTTTCGATCGAGGCGTTTGAACCCTACCTCGAGGCTGCGTGATGGCTGAACTCAGCGAACAGCAGGTGCGCGAGGTCATCGCGGCCGTGCCGGGCGTTCCGCATCAGGATGCGGCGCCGGTGTTTGACGAGCCGTGGCAGGCGCAGGCGTTTGCACTGGCGGTGTCGCTTCAGCAGAAGGGGCTGTTTACCTGGTCGGAATGGGGCGACACGCTTGGCGCCGAGATCCGCAAGGCGGTTGCGGCCGGTGATCCCGACGATGGGTCGACCTACTACACGCACTGGATGGCGACACTCGAGAAGCTTGTTGCCGAGAAGGGGCTTGCCAACGAAGAGACGCTGGCCCGGTATGCGGCAGCGTGGGGACGGGCGGCCGAGCGGACACCGCACGGGGAACCAATCGATCTTCAGGCAGGCGACTTCGATTAAGTCGATGCGTCCGCGTCAAGAGACGTGGGGCACAGCGGGGCCGTTGTAACGATTGGCGGCCTCAAGCGAGCGGAGTGCCGGCGATCTGGACGCGCTGCATGCGTCGAGCGAACTGCGGCACGTCGTTCAGAGCGATGTGCTTGGTGCATCTATTGTCCCAGAACGCAATTGATCCAGGCTGCCATGCGAACCGGCAGGTAAACTCCGGCCGGTTGCCAATCTCGCAGAGGACGTCGAGCAACGGCTTGCTTTCCTCGACCGTCATTCGGTCAAACCGCTGAACATAGACGCTGTTGAGAAAGAGCAGTTTTCGGCCTGTCTCGGGGTGCGTCACGACAACGGGATGGACGTTCTCGGTCGGCCGCCAGGCTTCGTCCTCTCTAACTTTGCTCGATCGCCTGGCGTTCATTGCGGCCTGCGGGCCTGCCACGCGGACGTCGCTGTGGACCGCCTTCATGTCAGCGAGCATCTTCTTCATGCCGGACGACAGCGCGTCGTAGGCGAGGTATTGATTGGCGAAGAGCGTATCTGCTCCATAGGGCGGCACTTCCAGGGCATAGAGGATTGCGCCCATCGGCGGCGCCGCCATCATCGTGGTGTCGCTGTGCCATTCCTCACCTACAACATGACCGTCACCCGGCTCCCGGACGAGGCGGACGATCTCGGGATCACCTGTGCCCACGTCAAAGTTTGGATGCCGGAAGATCGACCCGAAGCGCCGCGCGAAGGCTTTGTGTGTCTCATCGTTCAGGTCCTGGTCGCGAAAGAAGATGACGAGATGATCCAGGAGGGCCTGGCGGATCTCGGCAATCGTTTCGTCGTCGACGCCTTTTGCGATGTCGACGCCGTGGACCTCGGCGCCGATCGCGCCTGACAGGGGCTTAATCTGGATGCGGTGGAAGTCGGTCACAGGCAGGCTCTTCGTTGCAGGGTGGCGGGACGAGGCGGCACGCGATGCGCCAACGTTGCCGTGCGGCGATGTCTTGAGGTGTATCCCGTCTCTTGAGGTCTCTTCTGTGGATCTCGTCTGGTGGTCGATCTCGGAAGCGTACGGTGCGCGCAGATCGGTGCAAGCCGCTTCGGCGGTGACATCCTGCATTATCTCAACCGTGCTGCATCCTGGCGGGCGCGAGAGTGTATATTCGCGGACTGGCGATAGAGGCGAGAGAAGCGGATCATGACACGAGACGAACTGCTCAAGCGCGGCAGAGAAGTCCGGCAAGAACTGGGACTTGATCGCAGCGGGGAAAGTGAAACCATCCCGGGGTTTGATGATTTCCTGGCAGAGGCCGGGTTTGGCGGGATCTGGGACCGGCCACATCTGACACGGCACGAACGCATGCTGTGTACGCTCGGCGTGCTTGGATTCCTGCCGCAACCGCTCGCGTTGGAACGGCATGTCGCCGCGGCCCTGGATATGGGATTGGAGCCGCGATCGATCCTGGAAGCGTTCATGCAATCGGGGCTCTATGCGGGTTATGTGACGACGGAAACGGCGGCGCGCGTTGCCCAGCAGGTCTTTCGCGCGCGGGGCATCACGGTTCCGGCGGAACCGCCGCGCACCGCGAGCAACGAGGCGCTTGACCGGCGTGGCAACGAGTTGATGCGCAAGCTGCACGGCGACAGGGCAACGACCGGCTATGGTTCGTCCGAGAACCCGGTCACGAGCCGCCTCTACGGCAGCGCCATCCGCTATGGCTATGGCGAATTGTGGTTTCGCCCGGGACTGGATCACCGGCAGCGCATGCTGATCGCGATCTCTTCGTTCACCGCAATTCCGCTGGAAAGCCAGTTGCGTAAATTTTCGCAATCCGCACTCAATATCGGTCTCAGTCAGGACGACGTCATCGAAGCCGTGATCCAGACGGGGCCGTACTCGGGGTTTCCGCGCGCACTCAACGGATTGGCGATCCTGAGTGAGGTTTTCGACGGGATATGACGTGGCCGCTGGTGGAGGGCGCCGGCGCTCAAGCCAGCGATCAGGCCGCCACGTCTGCCGGCGCCCGGCCGACGATTTCGCGATAGATGGTGGGATCGGTCGCGCCTTCGGTGCCGATGAGGAGAATGCGGGACGTGGGATCGAGGCCAAGGCGGGCTGCGAGACCGGGTTGGCGCGACAGCGCGATTAACGCCCCGACCGCGCCGCCACTGCATTCGCCGCCGACAATCGCGGGATCCGTGCCGACCGGATTGGCCAGGCGGCGCATGCCGACGGCTGCCCAGCTATCGTCCAGGATGACGGCTGCATCGGCCCCGGTCGCAAGTACGTCCCAGGCCAGTTCGGAGACCTCGCCGCAGGCAAGACCGGCCATGATCGTGTCGGTGTCGCCGGTGAGGTCGACGCGATGGCCGGCGGCCAGGCTTGCTGCAACACAGGCGGCGTTGGTCGGCTCAAGGGCGATGAAGGCTGGACGCGCGGGGCCCCAGACCTGCCAGAAGCGTGCGCAGACGGCACTTGCGATGCCGCCGACGCCGGCCTGAACGATAACGTGCGTTGGCGGGCGGTCGATCTGGTCGATCACTTCGCTGGCAATGACACCATAGCCGCTCGTGATGTCGGCTGGGACCGCACGGTAGCCGGCGGTCGCTGTGTCCTGGACGACGAACCAGCCTTCGCGCGCCGCCACCTCGAAGGTGTGGCGGACGCTGTCGTCGTAGTTGCCGGCGACCTGTTCGACCCTGGCGCCGTAGGCTTCGATCGCCTGGCGCCGGGCGTCGCTGACGTTGGCATGGACGAAGATGACGGCGCGGCAGCCGAAGAGGCGCGCGCCCCAGGCCACGGAGCGGCCGTGATTGCCGTCGGTCGCGGAGGCCACGGTGATGGCCGAGACGATGTCGCGATACAGGCCGCTGGTGAGATCGGCGGCGGTAACGGGCTTGGTGATGCCTGCCTCGCGCAAGGCGCGATCGAGGCAGCGCAGGACCGCATAGGCGCCGCCAAGCGCCTTGAAACTGCCGAGGCCGAAGCGGCCTGCCTCGTCCTTGTAGGCAATGTCGGCAAAGCCCAGTTCGCCGGCAAGCGACGTCAGGTGGTGCAGTGGTGTCGGCTGATAGCCCGGCCACGACGAGATCTCACGCAGTGCTGCCGCGAACTGCTCCGGTCCCAGGTCTTGATCAAGCGCGGCGGGGTATGGCGTGTCCGCCGCGCACTTATTTGCATTGGTGACAATATCGACCTGCGGGTCCACGGGACTTACCCTTGTGACTTCTATGCGGATGATGTGACCGTAACTGCGGAACCTTTCGCCGGGCAATGCCAACGGCAATCGTTTCGATCACATTTCCTCGGCGTTGTCCTTGGCTCAGACGCCGGATTTGTCGGCGAAGAAGCGATTTCCCGGCGTGAAGCATGAGAGCAATGCAATTGGAGCATTGACCCGGCTCCCTCGGCTGGGCGTGCTGGTTCGCAATCGCCATCATGCAGCCGATATTGCCACCGTTGGCGTCGGGCCATGCATTGTCTGGCGTCATTGGCGCGATAGGCTCAGCTCAGTCGCCTGCCAAGCTCGCAGCCAACACCCCTGCAACCGCAGCGTCCCGGCCGACTGCAACCGAAAACCGGGTGATCGAATTTCAGGGTCAGGATCTGAGCCGCGTCATGTTCAAGACTGAAATATGCAACCTCCTCGGCATCGATGTGCCCATTCTGCAGGGTGCCATGCAGGGGGGAGGTGAGGCGCGGCTTGCTGCGGCGGTGAGCGAGGCCGGCGGGCTCGGTGTGCTGGCGACATTCCAAAGCAGCGATAACAAGCTTCGCTGTGACATCACGGCCGTTCGCGCGGCAACCTCGAAGCCGTTCGGCGTCAACATCATGCCGATGGGGCGCGGCATCACGGAGCGCTGCGTTGCGACCTGCGTTGAATTGGGTGTCCCGGTCGTGACGACAGGCCGGGCGGACCCGGGCCGGGATGCGGTTCGAACGTTGAAGGATGCGGGCATCAAGGTGGTATCCGTTATCCCGACCGTCGAGCATGCCCGGCGGATGGAGGGCGAAGGCGTTGATGCTGTCGTTGCCTCAGGCAGTGAAGCGGGCGGTCATGTCGGGACGGTCGCGACCCTACCGTTGGTTCCGCAGGTTGTTGACGCGGTGTCGATACCGGTTCTTGCGGCCGGCGGGATTGGGGATGGCCGCGGCTTTGTTGCGGCGCTGGCTCTTGGCGCCTGTGGCATCCAGATGGGCACCCGATTCATGGCGACGCCGAAGTCGGGCATGAATGCCTGGGGGCGGGAGCAGCTTCTTGTCATGCGTGAGACGGATACAATCGTCACGCGCGCCATGACCGGCGCGACGGTGCGTTGCATTCGTACGCCCGAGATCGAGGCTTATGAGCAGGCGCTTTTGGACGGCGCTTCAGAAGACGACATCGCGCAACTCAAGAGAGCGGTGCGCAAGTCACGCAATGCCGATTACGCTCAGCGGCGCCAATCGGCTGCCGGCCAGGTCGCGGGCATGATCACTAATGAGAAACCGGCCGCGCAACTGATGCTCGAGATCATCGCAGAAGCGCGCCGCATCATCGAGGGACGACTTCCCGAGATGCTGGCGCGGCACGCGTGATGCAGAGCCATGATCTTTTTCAAACAGCCGTCATGACGATCACCTCAGGACCAGATCACAATGAGCCAAGCCTACACTGACGTGCGTATCCTGGATTTCAGCCAGGTCATTGCTGGCCCTTTCGCGGCTCAGCTTTTCAACATGCTCGGGGCGCGCGTGATCAAGGTCGAGGAACCGAACAATGGCGACCAGATGCGCAACCTCCTCACGGTGCCCGATGCCCACCCGCCTGGCCTGTCACCGACCTTCATGGCCTACAACTCTGGAAAACAGAGCATTGCCGTCAATCTCAAGGCCCCGGATGCGCGTGAGGTGATCCTGAAACTCGCTGCGACGTGCGATGTGGTGGTGGAGAATTTCAGGGCGGGGGTGATCAAGAAACTCGGGTTCGGCTTTGACGATATTCGGGCAGTGAAACCAGACATCATCTATTGTTCGATCAGCGGTTATGGGCAAAGCGGACCGGATTCGCGGCGGGCTGCCTACGACGCGGCGATCCAGGCATCGGCCGGGATGATGGCAAGCACCGGGCATCCTGAAACGGGACCGGTGCGGGCAACCGCGTTCCCGATAGACATCAGCACCGGCCTCACGGCTTCGTTCGCGATCGCAAGCGCGCTCTATCGGCGGGAACGCACGGGCAAGGGGCAATATATCGATGTCGCCATGCAGGACACCGCAATGACGCTGCTCTCGTCGCACTATGCGCGCTATCTTGCAGGCGGCGCGGAGCCGGAACTTCTCGGCAACCAGTCACCTTCCCGCATGCCGACATCAGATACGTTCGAGACGGCGGATGGGCACATCATGGTCGCAACCGGCACCGTGGCGCAGGCGACCGCATTCCTCGAATGCATCGGCCTGGGCGAGCGGTTGGGCGAGCCAATGCTCATCGATAATGCGAGCCGGATCGCCAACCATGGCGCGGTTCAGGGCTTGATCATGCCGATTCTCAAGACGCGGACATCGGATGACTGGGTCAAAATACTGGAGCAGCGAAACATACCTGCTGCGAAAGTGCGCAATGTCGCGGAGGTGATCAGCGATCCGCAACTGGAGACGCGGGGCATTCTGCAGGATGTGCCCGATCCGGTCGACACGGGGAAAACGCGCAAATTGCCGGGTGCTGCATTTATCTGCGACGCGGACGGTCCTCGCGTCGCGGGCGCCCCGCCGAGGCTTGGCGAGCAAACGCGGACGGTTTTGCAATCGCTTGGATATAGCGATGAGCAAATCGATCTGCTGCAGATACGATAGCTGGAGGCGCGCTGGGCAATCCGCCGCTCTTTCGATATCCGTCGTTTGGATGACCGTTATGGCGCTGCAGGCCGGCTAACGGCAGAGCCACTGCCCACCACTGCCGCCCCTTTGGCGCTCATGAGGATACCGCGTGCCGCTTAGCCAGACCAACCAGGGTATCGTCTATTTTGTGGCGGCGATCGGCCTGATCGCATTGGTCGATACCATCTGCAAACTATATACGGATGAGCTGCACGCGGTGATGCTGGTGTGGGGCTATTTCGTCGCGATCACCTGCTACGTCGCCGGTTATTTCGGGCTGCGCGGAAAATTCGATCTGCTCTATTGCAACAAGCCCAGGCTGCAAATCGCGCGCTCCGGCTTCCTGGTGACCTCGATCGCCAGCCTGTTTGTCAGCCTGACCTATCTGCCGATCGCGGAGGCCACAGCGATCGGTTTCACAGGCCCGCTGTTCATTACGATTCTGTCGGTTCCAATCCTCGGCGAGCGTGTTGGCTGGCCGCGTTGGATTGCCGTGATTGTCGGCTTGGCCGGCGTCCTCGTGATTGTCAGGCCTGACGGGGCCGTATGGCACTGGTCGGCGGGGATGGCGCTGTTTGGCGCGATCTGCTTTGCCCTCTTCCAGATCGTGACCCGGCTGCTTGCGAACCAGGATCGCCATCAGACCACGCTGCTCTACACCAGTATCGGCGGGGCTGTCTGGGCCAGCTTGATCGTGCCGTTCTTCTGGACAATGCCGACGACAAGCCATGTCGCGATGTTCCTGGTGGTTGGGGCAATGGGAGCCGCTGCACATGTCTCGATGCTGCAGGCTTTCGCGCGCGCTGAAGCCTCGTTGCTTGCGCCATTCAATTACAGCAAGCTGATCTGGGTAACGATCCTGGGGTATTTCTTCTTCGGCGATTGGCCGGGGCTCGACACCTTGATTGGCAGCGCGATCATTATGGCCGCGGGCCTATTCGTCCTTTATCGCGAGCGCAAACGCCAAGGATCAAGCAAGCCGAGTTCCTAATCCGTTTTGCCTGGGGCACTGATTTGCGGTTTCTCGACGATCATGTCCGGTGCCGGTGCGCGCATGCCAAGTGCGAGGAGGATGACCACGGCCACGGTCAGCTGAATGCGCAGCGGCGCGTACCAGCGCGGCGCCAACTCTCGGCGGACTGTCCACAGATCGAATACCAGCAAGGCGACGAAACCTGTGGCCAACAGTGCCAAACCTGAAGCCGGCCCGAGCAGCGCCGCGATCCAACCAACCAGGGCCGGACATACGCTGATCGCAAGGTGGGCCGCGTCAGGATGCTTGCGGCCGGACTTTGCCTGCATCGTTGCCAACATGGCGAGGCCCCACTGCACGCCGCCCATGAAGGACAATATGACGGCCCCATACAGCACCAGCGCGCGCTCTGCCTGCAGGCGTCGTGATCGGCGAGCCAAGTAACGCCGCTGCGCTCAGCAGAGCAAACGGCACGACGCCGAACCAGCCCAGGAACTTCACATGGCCCGGAATAGTCGAGTGGTCGCCGGTCAGTTGGTCATTGCTTTCAGAAAGGGACATCAAGTTTTGGGCCCGCGTTACAGCAAGAGTGCTCCGTTAAAACGGCGGGCGGCCGAGAATGGATCAAGCACAAAGCTACGAACGTTGAGGGCATCCGCGATTGCTGCAACGCGAGCCACGAGGTTTCCGGTCCGGGGCGGCCCAGAAATCGCTCACTGCGAGGGTCGTCGCCGGCTCCGATTTCAAACGACAAGGGGACGCTTGTCATGCGCCGCCCTTCTTTTTCTTGCCTGAGGAGGAAGCTGTTCGGACGTGATGAACTACCGCTGCGGCTCGAAATGAAAGCCCCGGTAATTATCGGCCACCACGTCTTCGCAAGTGCGGCGGTAGGCGCCGACGCCTGCGATATAGGGCATGAACAGGCGCGGCTTGCCCGGAATGTTCGCGCCCATGTACCAGGAGTTGGCCTGCGGGAAGAGGGTCGTGTGCGCGACGGCCTGGACGTGGTCGACCCACTCGTCCTCTGCCTTCGGGTCAGGCTCGATCAGGTCGAGCCCCTGCTTTCGCATGTGGCGCATCGTGTCCGTTACCATGTCGACATGCTGCTCGATGGTGTTGATCATGTTGCCCTTCACGGACGGGCTGCCAGGCCCGGTGATGATGAACATGTTCGGGAAGCTTTCGGTCATCAGGCCCAGATAAGTCCGCGGCCCCGCCTCCCACTTTTTCCGGAGTGTCAGACCTTTGCGGCCTCGGATATCGACGTTGAATAGCGTTCCAGTCATGGCGTCGAAGCCGGTCGCAAAGACGATGGCGTCGAATTCGAACGCGCGGCCGTTCGCGACCAGACCTTTTTCCGTCAGGCGTTCGATGGGCTTTTCGCTGATATCGACGAGGGCGACATTGTCGCGGTTGAAGGTCTCGTAGTAGCCGCTGTCGATGCAGATCCGCTTTGTGCCGATGGGGTGGGTCTTCGGGCAGAGAATTTCGGCTGTCACCGGGTCCTTCACGATGGAACGGATCTTGTTGCGGACGAACTCCGCCATCGTGTCGTTGGCGTCCTTGTTGGTCAGAATGTCGTTGAAGGCGCCAAGGAATGCGCCGGTGCCTTCCTTCCAGCGCTGTTCGTAGACGCGCTGGCGCTCCGCCTCGCTCACTTCGAGGGCGGAGACGTCGTTGGCTTCCCGCAGCATGCCGTTCGGCAGGTAGCGCATTTCGGCGCGTTTCTCGGCATAGCCGTCCTTCCATGAGTTCGCGTACTCTTCCGTCATCGCCATGTTGCGCGCGGGGATGGAGTAGTTCGCCTGGCGCTGGAACACGGTCAGGTGCGCGGCTTCCTGCGCAATCACTGGGATCGCCTGGATACCAGAGGAGCCGGTGCCGATCACTGCGACCCGCTTGCCCTTGAAGCTGACGGGCTCGTGCGGCCAGTTGCCGGTATGGTATTTCTCGCCCTTGTAGTCGGCGAGGCCCTCGAAGTTCGGGATCTGGGCGGTCGAGATGCAGCCGCCGGCCATGATGAAGAATTTGCAGGTGACCGTCTCGCCCTTGTCGGTCTCGACATGCCAGGCACGGGCGGCCGCGTCATAGTGCGAGGCGCGGACCTCGGTCTCCAATGTGATGTATTTTCGCAGATCGAACCGGTCTGCGACATGGTTCGCGTATGCCAGGATGTCGGCCTGGGCGGAGAATTTCTCCGGCCAGTTCCACTCCTGCTGCAAGTCCTCGTTGAAGCCGTAGGAATACTGCATGCTTTCCACGTCGCAGCGTGCGCCGGGATAGCGGTTCCAGTACCAGGTGCCCCCCACTCCCGCGCCGCGCTCGAAGCAGCGGGCGGAAAAGCCTTCCTTCTCGAAGCGGTGGAGAAGGTAGAGGCCGGAGAAGCCGGCCCCGACAATGACAACATCTACGGTGGAGGGTTGAGGGGCAGAGGTGGACATGCGGCAGATCCCAAACTGGTGGCGGCCCGGTGCTGGCCGAGTTGGCCCATAACATAGGGCCAACAATCGCCAAACTGGCAATGGTTGATTGACGTTCGCGGTGCGCGTCATGCCTGTGCCATCTGCTCGCGGCTGACCATTGCGCAACTCTGACCCTCAAAGTGCGTTGGACGGCTGCGGCTTCTGAAGGCCGTCTCGACTTTGCCTTGCAGGAGCGGGCGGGCATGCGGCTCCTGGTGGCGTCTTGTTGCTCATTGCTCCAGACTGGCTCACGTTCACGGGCTGAGCCCATACCAAGATCATGCACTTAAGCCCATTGCCAAGGACCCGCATCATGAAGCGTCCACGCGCCGCGAAAGCCGGTCAATCGATACACGCCATTGACGACATCGCCTTCCTCATGCGTGAGGAGATGCGGAGTCAACGCCTGGCACTCGAATTCGAGCGTGCCGAGCTTCGACTGCGCGACCGCGGGATAAAGTCGACTGTTGTCGTGTTTGGCAGTGCCCGCGTCGGCAGGCCGGGTCGCGTGAAAGCCCGCTCGCGCACGTTCGCCGAGCGCTGGTACGAAGAGGCACGTACGTTCGGCAGAATTGTTTCCGAGCGCGCCGGTGCACTGATGCCGAACAACGGGCTCTACGAAAATGTTGTTACGACCGGCGGTGGGCCCGGCATCATGGAGGCTGCAAATCGGGGCGCCGCCGAAGCCGGTGCCCCGACGATCGGGTTCAACATCGAATTGCCGGAAGAACAAGAGCCCAATCCGTTTATTTCGGATGGCCTTTGCATCTCGTTTCGCTATTTCGCCATGCGCAAGATGCACTTTGCCATGCGCGCCAATGCACTTGCTGTCTTTCCCGGCGGCTTTGGAACGCTCGACGAGCTTTTTGAAATCCTGACCCTCAAGCAGACACGCAAGACCGGCGGCATGCCGGTTGTTCTCTTCTGTCGCAAGTACTGGGATGAGATCGTCAACTTCGAAGCTCTGGCCCGCCACGGAATGATCGCGCGCGAGGACCTTGCACTGTTTTCCGTCGTTGACAGCGCCGAGGACGGCTGGACCGCGATGCTCGAACATGGCCTCTCGGTCTCGACCCCCTTGCGCGAAGACTGATCGTCTTGGCCTCCTTAAATCCGGGCGATGTTTTGGTTCGCAGGCTCTCAGGTTCGCTGCTGTAGAGGTTTTGGCTTGTCCCGGTTTCAGGACCATTCTGGTCCAGTTCGTCTTGTGTTGGGGGGCGTTGCGACAGCAGCAGATCGGCTCGTTATCAGGATGTGGCGCAGGGGGCGATCGATGAGATGCTGGTCAGCTGTGTGTTCGTGTGGCTGAGACCGGCTGTGACCGCTCCGCTGTGCGTGGCAGGCCTTGATTTTCGCCGTGGCACGACGAGACGCCGTCAGCGGTTTTGGATCGGTGGAATACGGCGCGCTTTCAGGTCTTGCGTTCTTATGTTTGAGATTAACCACTCGTGTTAGTAATCTGTAAATCATGAAAATTCTTGTTATTCTCATCAGCAACTGTCTGGAGGCCACACATTTCGCGGGATGGGAGCTTTGCATAATCAACCGTGTGCGTACTTTATGGTTGCCAGTCCTTCGATATGCCCATTCGAAACCGGCCTATCGAAACGGTCGCCAGCCGATCGGCAAACCAGACCATCTGAAGGTCGGGCCATAGCAACGGCATTCGGAGCTGAACCGGATGGCCGGGTGATCGTGCGGCGACCTACACATGTCTGAACCGACAAAGTCGCCAGTTGCCGCCGCGGTTGCCCGGTGCAGGTCCGGCCTGTTCGGTGTGGGCCTTTTCAGCGCGCTGATGAACCTGTTGATGCTGACGGGTCCGTTTTTCATGATGCAGGTCTACGACCGCGTCTTGACCAGTCTCAGCCTGCCAACTCTGGTTGCGCTTTCGCTTATCGCCGTCGTGCTCTACCTGTTCTTCGGTGCGTTCGACTATATCCGCTCATTGTTGCTGACGCGGTTGTCGCATGCCTTCGATCGCGAGGTGGCGGGCTACGCGTTTCATGAAACCACCGAGCGCGGACAGGGTTCTAAAGGCGGTGGTTCGACACCCTCCCAGGATCTGCAACAAGTCCAGCAGTTCATCGCGAGTCCGGCACTTGCGACGGTGTTTGATACGCCCTGGTTCCCGATCTTCCTGGTCGTTGTTTTCCTGTTGCATCCGCTGTTGGGTGTCATCGCGCTTGGTGGTGCGATCGCGTTAGTCATCATTGCGGTTCTCAACCAGGTTTCGACCGCCGGGCTTTCCAGCCGATCGCGAGAGATCCTGGGGCGTGAAGACAGGTTGATGCTTGCCAGTCGACGGCAAAGCGAGACGCTCTTGGCGATGGGCATGATGCCGGAGGTTTCGCAAGCGTGGCGGGGGGCGCGCGAAGAGCGCCTTGCGAGCCAGACGCGGGCCACAGACCGCCAGTCGATCTTTGCCTCTTCTTCAAAGACGCTGCGCCTGATCCTGCAATCTTCGATGCTTGGTGTTGGCGCCTACCTCGTGATTGGTGGTGAGCTCTCCGCCGGCGCCATGATTGCGGCTTCGATCATTTTCGCGCGAGCCCTGGCGCCGCTCGACCAATCGATTGCGCAGTGGCGCTCGATATCCGGCGCGCGATCAGCTTATGCCCGTCTCAAGGAATCAGCCGCCGGGTTCGTGCCAGCGCAGGTCGGCACTGCGCTCGAAATGCCGAAGAAAGAGATTGTCGTGCGCGACCTTGCGGTGGCGACGCCTGACCGGTCCGCGATCATTACAGAAGATGCCTCGTTCAAGCTTGAGGCCGGGGATGCGCTCGGCATTATCGGGCCGAGCGGGTGTGGGAAATCGACCCTGGTCAAAGGTCTTCTGGGGATCTGGCCGGTTGAGAGCGGGGACGTCCGGTTCGATGGTGCGACACTCGACCAATGGCGGACCAGCGTGCGCGGCCGCATCGTCGGTTATCTGCCGCAGGATATCGAACTGTTTCCGGGAACGATTGCCCAGAACATCGCACGCTTCCGGCCCGATGCGTCTTCAAAGAGCATCCTCGATGCTGCTGAACTTGCCGATGTGCATAGCCTGATCGTGAGCAAGCCGGACGGCTTCGACACCGTTGTCGGGCCCGGTGCGCATGACCTCTCCGGTGGCGAACGCCAGCGCATAGCGTTGGCCCGCGCGGTCTATGGCCGCCCCTTCATCGTGGTTCTCGACGAGCCCAACGCGAGCATGGATGCGGTTGGCGAAAAGGCGCTTTCGAACACCATCAAGAAACTGCGCGAAGAAGGCTCGATCGTGATCGTGATCACGCATCGCACCGCCGTCCTGTCGCAGGTCAACAAACTCATGCAGATCGTCGAGGGCCGAATTGTTGCGTTCGGTGAAACCAAAGGCGTCCTCACCGAAATGCGTGCGGGCAGAAAAGCGCAAGTCGCAGGGAAGTTCCGTGTTGTCGATTAAGTCAGATAAACAGCTCGATAACTCGATCTCGCTCATTGCGCTCTGGGGTGCGACGGTGGCGATGGTTCTGGTGTTCGGCCTTGGCGGCTGGTCGGCCATGACCTGGATTGAGAGCGCGGTCATTGCGCCGGCACAGGTCGTTGTCGAGTCATCGAAGAAGCAGGTGCAGCCGGACACTGCCGGCGTCGTCGCCGAGATCAAGATCCGTGAAGGTGATCTCGTAAAGTCTGGTGATCTGCTGTTCCGGCTCGATGGGAAGCAGTTGGCGGCGGAGATAGCCGCGCTCTCCAAGAGACGGTTCGATTATTCAGTTCGCCGGCTGCGGCTGAGCGCAGAACGGGAAGGCCGGGCCGAGCTGGAGTTGCCGACCGAATTGCGTCGCGCGGCCGGCAAAAACCCTGAGTTGACCGAGATCGTCGACACGCAGCAAATGTTGCTGGCGGCAAAACTCACGCAACGTCAAGGGCGCCGCGAGCAGCTTGGCCAGCGCATCGAGCAGTTAAAGGGCGAGATTGATGGCCTGAAAAAAATCCGTGCTGCTACTCAGGAAGAACTCGATCTGTTTGACGAAGAACTCGCCTCGTTGACCAGCTTGCGCGAGCTTCAGTTGGTAAATGTGTCGCGCTATAACGCGCTGCGACGGGCCTCGGCTCAGAAGCGCGGTGTTCTCGGCCAGACCAATGCGGATATCGCGCGCACGGAAGGCAAGATCAGCGAAACCAAGCTGCAGATCATCGATCTTACGACGAGTGCCAACAGCGAGATATTGAAGGAACTCGAGGGGCTCGAAGCGGAGCTGGCGCAGCTTTCAGAAAGTCTGCGCTCGGCCCAAGACAGGCGTGACAAGCTAGAGATCCGCGCGAGTGATTCCGGCCATATCCACGAACTCGTCATGCACACCATCGGTGGGGTCGTCAAACCGGGTGACACACTGGCGTTCATCGTGCCGTCGCAATCAAAGCTGGTTGTTGATGCCAACGTGCAGACGATCGACCGCGATCAGATCTATCCCGGCATGTCGGCGCGCGTCAGGTTCACGGCTTTCAGCCAAAGAACGACACCGGAACTGTTCGGCGAGATCCAACGCGTCGCATCCGATCAGTCGGGTGGTCAGGACGGCAGGCCGGCCTATTACGCGGTGCGCATCGCGCTCTCGCACAAGGAAGTCGAGCGTCTTGGCACACTCGAGATTGTTCCGGGAATGCCGGCTGAAGTCATGATGACGGCAAAGCCGCGCACCGTTCTCAGCTACCTCATGAAACCTGTAACCGACCAATTCAACCGGGCGTTCCGCGATGAGTGACGCCTGGTCGACCTAAGCATCGAAGACTTCGAGAATTCCGACTTTCAGCGCCAGGAGTGCCATTTCAATGTTTGAGACACTTTACTTCCAGGTCGAGGATACTGCCCAGGCCACGATACTGGACGACGATAACGGCACGATCGCGCGCACGCAGAGCGAGAACCAGGAAAAAGCCGGAATCAACAATCCGGATCAACCTGGAACGGGTGACGATAACCCCGGACTGCCAGAGTTTGACCCCTATGGTATCCGGCCCGACTATTCGGGCACGGGCTACGTCGATCTGGTCGGCGGGGCCGAAGACAAGCTATCGATTGACTTCGACGCACCGGCCGGGACCTACGACGTGACTGTTCGCGTGGCGGCGGACAGTGACCGTTCGATCTCCGTTGCCGTCGATGGCGGCACACCGAGCCCAGCCCAGGACGGCAATAGCGGCGAGTTCTATATTTGGACGGAACTGACGTTCACCGTCGAGGTGACAACAGCCGGCGCCCACACATTGGTCATTGCACAGACCACGAGTAATGGCCCAAACATTGATGCCGTTGCAATTTCCGAGGTCGGTGCCGACGTCAACTTCGCGGCGCCCGAGTTCACCAGTGCTGTCTCCTTCGACGTTGCCGAGAATACGAGCGACGTGGGCACGGTGACGACAAACGATATCGACGGCGATGCAATCACCTACGCCATCGAAGGCGGCGACGATGCGGGTGCGTTCACGATCGACGGGACGACCGGCGCGCTTGCCTTTGGTTCGGCGCCGGACTTCGAGGCGCCGGGTGATGCGGGTGGTGACAACGTCTACAACGTCACCGTCGCCGCATTCGACGGCACCGATACGACCACGCAGGACATTGCCGTCACCGTCACGAATGTCGATGAGGCGCCGGTTCTGGCCGATGGGGTGACGCTCGATGATGTCACGACGGACGAGGGGACCGGGCAGACGGTTGATCTTGCCCCGCTCGGTGCAACCGATCCGGAAGGCCAGGCAATTACTTATGGCGTGCGGCTGCAGGACGGCAATCCGGCGCCTGCGGGCATCACGGTTGCCGGCACGGAGTTGACGATTGCGGCGACGGTTCCGGCCGACACGTATGCACTGGACGTGTTTGCGAGTGATGGCGTCAATGAATCGCCTGTCGTCGCGCTCAACGTGACGGTCGCAGAAGGCAATACCAACACGAACCCCGTTGCGAACGACGATAACGCGACGACGGCGATCAACGTGCCGGTCACGATCGACGTGCTGGCGAATGATACTGATCTGGACGCGGATACTTTATCGATCGTTTCCTTCACGCAGGCCGCTAGCGGTGTCGTGTCCGAGAATCCTGATGGCACTCTGACCTATACGCCAAACGCTGGTTTCAACGGCGCTGATACGTTCACCTACACGGTGACCGATGGCAATGGCGGCACGGCAACCGCCAGCGTCGATGTCACCGTCAACGCGCCATCCGATGCCGTCTTCAGGCAGCCGGGTGTGACCGTGTTCGATGGCAGTCGGGCCAACGTGATCAATCTCGCGCATACGCCGGAACTCGAGATCCCCGAAGGCACAATCGCGCTGTCGTTCAAAACCGACGCGGTCACCGGGCGGCAGGGCATTTTGACCAAGGACGCCGCAGACTTCCAGGGCGGTGGCAATCATTTCGCTCTCTACCTGGATGGCAGCACGCTGATTGCCCGGTTCGAGGATGGTGAGACCAGCGAGAACATGCGGTTTTCCGGCATCGAGGCCGGTGAGGAATATGAGGTTGCTGCGACGTTCGGTGCGGGCGGCGTCGAGCTCTTCGTCAATGGGCAGTCGATCCAATCTAATTCCGGCGTCACGATGTCGTGGGCGACCAATCAGGAGTATCTCCAGATTGGCGGCCTCGGCTGGGGTGGTCCGACGGGGTCGGACGGCTTTGGCTATCCGTTCAGCGGGGCGATTGCCGATGTCGAGATCTACGGGCAGGTCCTTGATGGCGATGCCATCGCGGCGCTGGCGCAGACGTCATCGCTCGATACGGGTGAAAACACCGACCCGGTTGCGAATGATGACACCGCGACGACGGTGATTGATGCGCCGGTCACGATCGACGTGCTGGCGAATGATACTGATCTGGATGCGGATGCGCTGTCGATCGATTCATTCACGCAGGGCACCAGTGGTGTCGTGTCCGAGAATCCTGATGGCACTCTGACCTATACGCCAAACGCTGGTTTCAACGGCGCTGATACGTTCACCTACACGGTGACCGATGGCAATGGCGGCACGGCAACCGCCAGCGTCGATGTCACCGTCAACGCGCCATCCGATGCCGTCTTCAGGCAGCCGGGTGTGACCGTGTTCGATGGCAGTCGGGCCAACGTGATCAATCTCGCGCATACGCCGGAACTCGAGATCCCCGAAGGCACAATCGCGCTGTCGTTCAAGACCGACGCGGTCACCGGGCGGCAGGGCATTTTGACCAAGGACGCCGCAGACTTCCAGGGCGGTGGCAATCATTTCGCTCTCTACCTGGATGGCAGCACGCTGATTGCCCGGTTCGAGGATGGTGAGACCAGCGAGAACATGCGGTTTTCCGGCATCGAGGCCGGTGAGGAATATGAGGTTGCTGCGACGTTCGGTGCGGGCGGCGTCGAGCTCTTCGTCAATGGGCAGTCGATCCAATCTAATTCCGGCGTCACGATGTCGTGGGCGACCAATCAGGAGTATCTCCAGATTGGCGGCCTCGGCTGGGGTGGTCCGACGGGGTCGGACGGCTTTGGCTATCCGTTCAGCGGGGCGATTGCCGATGTCGAGATCTACGGGCAGGTCCTTGATGGCGATGCCATCGCGGCGCTGGCGCAGACGTCATCGCTCGATACGGGTGAAAACACCGACCCGGTTGCGAATGATGACACCGCGACGACGGTGATTGATGCGCCGGTCACGATCGACGTGCTGGCGAATGATACTGATCTGGATGCGGATGCGCTGTCGATCGATTCATTCACGCAGGGCACCAGTGGTGTCGTGTCCGAGAATCCTGATGGCACTCTGACCTATACGCCAAACGCTGGTTTCAACGGCGCTGATACGTTCACCTACACGGTGACCGATGGCAATGGCGGCACGGCAACCGCCAGCGTCGATGTCACCGTCAACGCGCCATCCGATGCCGTCTTCAGGCAGCCGGGTGTGACCGTGTTCGATGGCAGTCGGGCCAACGTGATCAATCTCGCGCATACGCCGGAACTCGAGATCCCCGAAGGCACAATCGCGCTGTCGTTCAAGACCGACGCGGTCACCGGGCGGCAGGGCATTTTGACCAAGGACGCCGCAGACTTCCAGGGCGGTGGCAATCATTTCGCTCTCTACCTGGATGGCAGCACGCTGATTGCCCGGTTCGAGGATGGTGAGACCAGCGAGAACATGCGGTTTTCCGGCATCGAGGCCGGTGAGGAATATGAGGTTGCTGCGACGTTCGGTGCGGGCGGCGTCGAGCTCTTCGTCAATGGGCAGTCGATCCAATCTAACTCCGGCGTCACGATGTCGTGGGAGACCAATCAGGAGTACCTCCAGATTGGCGGCCTCGGCTGGGGTGGTCCGACGGGGTCGGACGGCTTTGGCTATCCGTTCAGCGGTGAGATTGCCGATGTCGAGATCTACGGGCAGGTCCTTGATGGCGATGCCATCGCGGCGCTGGCGCAGACGTCAAGTATTGGTGGCGGTGGCAATACAGCGCCGGAGATCACCAGCGGCGACGCCTTCGATGTCGCTGAAAATACGACCGTCGTTGCCACGGTTACGGCCGATGACCTCGATGGCGATACGATCACGTATGCCATTGATGGCGGGGCGGATGCGGGCGCTTTCACGATTGATGGCGCCACAGGTGCGCTTGCCTTTGTTTCGGCGCCGGACTTCGAGGTGCCGGGCGATGACGGTGGTGACAATGTCTACAACGTCACCGTCTCTGCATTCGATGGCACCGATACGACCACGCAGGACATTGCCGTCACCGTCACGGATATTGATGAGATTGGCAATACAGCGCCGGAGATCACCAGCGGCAACGCCTTCGATGTCGCTGAAAATACGACCGTCGTTGCCACGGTTACGGCCGATGACCTCGATGGCGATACGATCACGTATGCCATTGATGGCGGGGCGGATGCGGGCGCTTTCACGATTGATGGCGCCACAGGTGCGCTTGCCTTTGTTTCGGCGCCGGACTTCGAGGTGCCGGGCGATGACGGTGGTGACAATGTCTACAACGTCACCGTCTCTGCATTCGATGGCACCGATACGACCACGCAGGACATTGCCGTCACCGTCACGGATATTGATGAGATTGGCAATACAGCGCCGGAGATCACCAGCGGCAACGCCTTCGATGTCCCTGAAAACACGACCGACGTTGCCACGGTTACGGCCGATGACCTCGATGGCGACACGATCACGTATGCCATTGATGGCGGGGCGGATGCGGGCGCTTTCACGATTGATGGCGCCACAGGTGCGCTTGCCTTTGTTTCGGCGCCGGACTTCGAGGCGCCGGGTGATGCGGGTGGTGACAACGTCTACAACGTTACCGTCGCCGCATTCGACGGCACCGATACGACCACGCAGGACATTGCCGTCACCGTCACGGATATTGATGAGATTGGCAATACAGCGCCGGAGATCACCAGCGGCGACGCCTTCGATGTCGCTGAAAATACGACCGTCGTTGCCACGGTTACGGCCGATGACCTCGATGGCGATACGATCACGTATGCCATTGATGGCGGGGCGGATGCGGGCGCTTTCACGATTGATGGCGCCACAGGTGCGCTTGCCTTTGTTTCGGCGCCGGACTTCGAGGTGCCGGGCGATGACGGTGGTGACAATGTCTACAACGTCACCGTCTCTGCATTCGATGGCACCGATACGACCACGCAGGACATTGCCGTCACCGTCACGGATATTGATGAGATTGGCAATACAGCGCCGGAGATCACTAGCGGCGACGCCTTCGATGTCGCTGAAAATACGACCGACGTTGCCACGGTTACGGCTGATGACCTCGATGGCGACACGATCACGTATGCCATTGATGGCGGGGCCGATGCGGGCGCTTTCACGATTGATGGCGCCACAGGCGCGCTTGCCTTCAGCTCGGCGCCGGACTTCGAGGTGCCGGGTGATGACGGTGGTGACAATGTCTACAACGTTACCGTTTCTGCGACTGATGGCATTGAGACGACCACACAAGAGATCGCCGTCACGGTCACGAACGTCGATGAGGCGCCGGTTCTGGCCGATGGTGTGACGCTCGATGATGTCACGACGGACGAGGGGACCGGGCAGACGGTTGATCTTGCCCCGCTCGGTGCAACCGATCCGGAAGGCCAGGCGATTACGTATGGCGTGCGGCTGCAGGACGGCAATCCGGCGCCTGCGGGCATCACGGTTGCCGGCACGCAGTTGACGATTGCGGACACGGTTCCGGCCGACACGTATGCACTGGAAGTGTTCGCGAGTGATGGCGTCAATGAATCCTCCACCGTTGCACTCAACGTCACGGTCAATGACGCCAAGTCGCGACCATTCGAGACGATCTACATCCAAGGCGAAGAAATCGTCGATGTGATCGACGTTGTGAGCCTGGCGCGGACACAGACCGAGAATCAGGAACGGGACGGCGTCAATGGCGGGCCGGTTCAAAACAATCCAGGCTTGCCCGATTTTGACATTTATGGATTGCGGCCCGGTTACACCGGGGATGGCTATCTGGATATCAATGGTCTCAGCGGTGACAAGGCAACGATCACGTTCGATGGACCTGCGGGTTCCTATGACATCACTTTCCGGCTCGCTAACGGCGCTGACAGCCGGCCGCTGGCGCTTCGCGTCGAGGGCAATACGACGGCGGCGCAAACGACCGATACCGGAGGTTGGGGCAACTGGCAGGAACGCACATTCACCGTCGAAGTCACTGGTAGTGGTCCGCATGTCGTCACGATTGTTCAGACGACAGGTGGTGCTCCAAACATCGATGCGGTTGCAATTTCTCAGGCCGGGCAATCGGTCGACTTCGGTGCGCCGACCTTTACGTCCAGTGCCGTCGCGGCTGTGGACGAGAACCTGTCTGACGTTCAGGTGGTCGCGTCGGAAGGCTTCGAAGGTGTGGTAGCCTACAGCGTTGTTGGTGGTGCGGATGCCGCCGCGTTCACGATTGATGGCTCGACCGGCGCATTGTCGCTGGTGGCACCGGGTGATTTCGAGAACCCCGCGGACGCTGACACGAGCAACGACTACGAAGTGGTCGTCGCGGCCACAGACGGCACGCTTACGGCATTGCAGACCGTCATCGTCACTGTTGGTGATGTCGATGAGGCGCCGGTTCTGGCCGATGGCGTGACGCTCGGTGATGTCACGACGGACGAGGGGACCGGGCAGACGGTTGATCTTGCCCCGCTCGGTGCGACCGATCCGGAAGGCCAGGCGGTCACCTATGGCGTGCGGCTGCAGGACGGCAATCCGGCGCCTGCGGGCATCACGGTTGCCGGCACGGAGTTGACGATTGCGGCTACGGTTTCGGCCGACACGTATGCGCTGGAAGTGTTTGCGAGTGATGGCGTCAACGAGTCGCCCGCGGTCGCGCTGAACGTGACCGTCGCAGAAGCTGATCTGGTGCCATCCGATTTCTCTGTCTCGTATCAGACGGAAGATGCTGCGGTGATTACCGATACGGGTGCAGCCGACATGTTGCACCGTGTGTTCGATGACCCCTCGACCGGGGAAGGCGGCAACAACAAGGACCGCTTTGGAAATTGGGATGGCTACGAAGGGCGTGGCTACACTGATTTCGGCGAAGACGCGGGTGATCTATTTACAATCGACGTCGAAGTGCCGGTTGCTGGCACGTATGCGCTTCACACGCGCTATGCGAATGGTAGCGGTTCAGCGCCGAACCGACTGATCGACATCTCGGTCGGCGGTGAGACACAGACGGTCAACTTCAATCGCGAAGGTACGGCGACTTGGACGGATTGGAACGTCAAGCGGATTGATGTCGTTCTCGAGGCCGGCGTTAATACGCTGACTTACGCTATCAATCCGACACAAAGCCCGGTCACCGGGCCGAATATTGATGCCATCGCACTGACCGCCGTTACGGGCACGCCCAATTTCGACGCCGGAAATACCGCGCCTGCGTTCTTCTCGTCCGCCGACATTTCTGTTCAAGAAAACACGACGGATGTCGGGACGGTTGTGGCGGACGATGTTGACATCGACGATGGCGGCGCAGGTGACACGCTCACGTATGCCATCGCCGGCGGAGACGATGCGGGTGCGTTCACGATCGACAGCGCCACGGGTGCGCTCTCATTCACCGCTGCGCCGGACTTCGAGGCGCCGGGTGATGCGGGTGGTGACAACGTCTACAACGTGACCGTTTCTGTGACTGATGGTACCGATACGACCACGCAGGACATTGCCGTCACCGTCACCGATGTCGATGAGACCGTGCCGCAGCCGGAGATTGCCCAGATCCTGGTGCAGGCCGAAGCGGGTGTGATCACGGATGCCGCCGGGAATCCGATTCCACAAGGTGGGGCGAACACCCAGGTGCGCGACGCCGACAACCCGGAAAATAGCGGCAACCGTCCGGACTTCACCGGCACCGGCTACCTCGATTTCGGGTCGACGCCCGGCGACAAGTCGACCGTGACCTTGAACGTTGCCGAGGCCGGCGAGTACCAACTCAACGTGCGCTATGCCTCCAACACGGACCGGCCGCTGACGCTTGCCGTCAACGGTGTCGATGACCCTGTCGCTATGGCGTTCCTGAGCACCGATCCCGATGGTCCTGGCAGCGGCACCGAGGAGGGCTTCGACCACTGGGAAGTCGAGACGCGTACGGTTGTGCTGGCCGCTGGCGACAATACGATTTCGCTGGCGATCCCTGCTGGTGCAAACACCGGACCCAATGTCGATGCGATCGCGCTGACGACGGTCGGGGCGAGTGCGAACTTCGCAGCGCCGGAGATCACCAGCGCTGATGCCTTTGATGTCCCTGAAAACTCGACTGACGTTGCCACGGTTACGGCCGATGATCTCGATGGCGATACGGTCACGTACGCCATCGATGGTGGGGCGGATCAGGCCGCGTTCACGATCGACGGGACGACCGGCGCGCTTGCCTTTGTTTCGGCGCCGGACTTCGAGGTGCCGGGTGATGCGGGCGGTGACAACGTCTACAACGTCACCGTTTCTGCGACTGATGGCATTGAAACGTCCACACAGGACATTGCCGTCACCGTCACGGATGTCGATGAGACTGGATCCTTCCAGCCGATTGAACTGCAACCGAGCGACGACATCATTACGTTGTCGGACAGCCCGGATGGTGATGCGACGGTCACGTTCCATCGGGATAACGACGATCCGGCTGATGCCGAGAATTCGAACGACGGCACGATTTTGGATGAGTTTGGTCTGCGCGCCGGGTATTCCGGCAATGGCTATCTGGATTTCGGTGACGATCCCGGCGACACCGCATTGTTCACGTTCACGGTCCCGACGGCCGGGGACTATGACCTCAACATCCGCTATGCCTCGCAGGATGTGGGTGGCAATGCGCGCGTGCTCGATCTTTCGATCAATGATGGGGCACCGACAACCACGACGTTCCCGTCAACAGGTCCCGGCAGCGGGCCTGCCGAACTGCAAGGCTTCAATGTCTGGGAGTTCCTGACCCAGACCGTGTCGCTGCAGGCCGGTGAAAATACGGTCGCGCTGACGATGGCGCCGGGCACGAACGCCGGGCCAAATGTTGATCGCGTCGAAATCACGGAAGCCGGCACGGGGCCGATCGACCGCTCCGCTGACGAAGATGGCAATTACGCCGTTACTGCGACCGAGACGACGGTCGACGAGAGCGACCTTGGCGCCGTTGAATACCGTCTGAGCGGTGTCGATGCCGATATCGAAACGTTTGAAGTCTCGCTGGACGGTGGTGCGACCTTTGCAGACGTGGCGCCAACGCCGGACGGTGCCGACTTCCTGGTGTCGCTCGACCTGACGAGTTTTGCCGGTCAGCCGAGTGCGGCGGTTGAGTTCCGCGTTACGGATGAAGCCGGCAATCAGGCAAGTGTTACCGAGACAGTTACGATCCAGGACGATGGCACGCAGCCGTTCTTCCTGGAGGTTCAGCTTGAAAGCCGCACCGGTGATGTGACGATCATCGATGACACGCCGGGCACCAACGACCTCGAACTTACGCAACCACGTGATCCATTGAACCCGGAAGGCGTCACGGCGGCGCGCCCGAACGGTCTGTGGGAGAATTTCACCGGTGACGGCTATCTCGACATGGGCCTGAATGTCGGCGATGCGGCATCGTTCGACGTGGATGCGCCGGAGGCTGGCACGTATACGTTCACGTGGCGCTACGCGAACGGCTCGACCGCGGCACGTCCGATGGAGATCAGTGTCGATGGGACAAGTGCCGGCGTCGTCGATTTTGGTCCGACACCTGATTGGGATGAGTGGCTGGAGACCTCGATCGACGTCAGCCTCGCTGCCGGCGTCAACACGGTCCAGATTGCCAACACAATTGCGACTGGTCCAAACCTCGACCGGGTTACGATCACGAACAATGTGATACCCGTTGTCGAGCCGGGCCCGCGCGAGACGATCCGGATCAACTTCCAAGACGGCACGACGCCCGATGCGGCAGGCTATCTCGTCGATAACTTCGAAGGCTTCGGTGACCGCGGCAATGGCTTCAATTATGGCTGGGTGACGGAAGCATCCGCCACGGACGCGGACGGCACGACGGCAACGCCGATCGATGGCAACGCGTATCCCGCTGTCGCCATCAACGAGCGCACCGGAGCGCCGTTCGATGACTATGACCCGCGCCTGACGGGATATGCGCATTTCGACCTTCGCACCAGCTATCCCGCTGGTGATGCGAACCGTACGGCCTGGCAACTGGAGCTTGAGAACGGCTGGTACGAGGTGACCGTTTCTGTCGGTGATACGGGTGGTCCGAACGACAGCAACAACCGGCTCTTCATCGAGGGTGAATTGTCGACCTCGTGGGTGCCGACGGATGAGTTCAAGTCACAGCTCATCACCAAGACGGTACAGGTGCAGGACGGCTTCCTGACGCTGTCGGCGCAGGGTGGCGACGTCACGGAGATCCAGTATCTCGAGGTTCGCGAACTGCCGGATCTGACGCCGGATGATGCGCGTGAGGCGCCTGAGGACTATGCGAACTTCTTTGATGCGCGCGCGATCTCGGGCGTTGGTGCGAACGAGGTGGTCGTCGATCTCGATCCCGGCGACGGCGTGCGTCCGGACGATGTGGACCCGACTTCGGACATCTTCCTTGGCATCAATGTTGTCGACGGGCGCGGTGGCGCATTGCTTGAGAAGTCTTGATGACGGCTCGGTCCAGCTCTTCGAGACATTGACCGGCGAGGCTGTCGCACTCAACGTCAACACAACGGGTGGTTTCGATTCTCTGACGGTTTCGCCGATCGGTGGCCTCAAGGAGAACACGAGCTATACCCTGCTGATCGACGGTTTTCAGGACCGCGGCCCGAACGATGATCCTTCAGCTCCGACACGTGAATTCGAGAAGTTCTCGACATCGTTCACGACAGGTGACGCGCCCGATATCGTCGACCGGGAAGTCGCGTTCGTCGATACCGTGGAACTTGATGGCTCAAACGGTGCGGGCTTGTTCACGTCGGTCGAGATGTCGCCTGACGGCTCTAAACTCTACGTTTCAACGCTCACCGGCGAGATCAAACGCTGGGATGTCGATCCGGCAACCGGCGAGATCGATGCTGCGAGCGAAGAGACGTTCACGCCCGGCGGTGACTTCAACACCGCGGATGGCCGTCGCGGCATCATCGGTCTGACGTTCGATCCCGAGAACGCCGATACGATCTGGATCACCGACAATTATCCGATCCCCCTCTCGGGTCGCGACAATGGTGTGCCCGATTTTTCCGGGCGCATCTCGAAGGTGACGCTGGGGACGAACGATTCGCTTGCGAGTGCGACGATCGAAACGTACGCGAGCGGATTCCCGCGCTCGAATGGGGACCACGTCACCAACAGCCTTGAATTCCGCGCCAATCCGGATGCGGGCCAGGCTGGTGAACCGGACTTCCTGCTCTATCTGATCCAGGGGTCGAACTCGGCCATGGGCGCGCCTGACACTGCGTGGGGCCAGCGGCCCGAACGCTTGATGAATGCCGCGGTAATGGAGATTGACCATACCCGGACACCGCCCCCGGGCGGCTTCGATGTTGCGACCGAGCCGCTGCCGGACGATGGCAACAACCGTCGTTTCGCAGATCCTGATGGTGATCTCAAGAACGGTGGTATCGCGATCGATAGTGGCGAGTACTCTGGTAACTTCCTGCACTTCGATGCGAATGGTGTCGCATCGGTGCGCGAGGGTGCGGATGCGACGTCCGCTCTCGTCAAGGAATTCTACAATCCGTTCGAGCCTGACGCGGTCGTCAAAATTTTCGCGACTGGTCCGCGCAATGCTTACGATCTGGTGTGGCACTCCAACGGCTTCCTCTATGTGCCAACGAACGGTTCTGCGGCCGGCGGTAACGTACCGGACGACCCGGACACGCCACAAAACGAAGCGTTCAATGGTGTCGAGAAGCAGGACGACTATCTGTTCCGCGTGGTTGAGGGCCAGTACTACGGCCACCCGAACCCGCTGCACGATCAGTTCATTCTCAACGGCGGCAATCCGACATCCGGTGTTGATCCAAACCAGGTCAATGCCTATCCGGTCGGCACGCAGCCGGACCCGGACTATGATCTCGAAGGTGCCTATTCACTCGGCGAAAGCAAGTCGCCGAACGGTGCGATCGAGTACACCAGCGATGTATTCGGCGCGTCGCTCCAGGGTGCTGTGCTGTTCACCGAATATTCGGGCGGCAATGATGTGCGCGCGGTTCTTCTCGGCCCTGATGGTACGCCGGTCGAGGATTTCGTTCTGCAGCGGCCTAATGGCTCCGTCATCGTGTATCCGGATCCGCTGGACGTGATCCAGGGTGCTGATGGGCGGATATACGTCCTGACGCTCAATCGCGGCACCGGTGAAAGCCAGCTGATCCGGCTTGAGCCTGCACCGGGTGGTGTTGTCGGTGACAATACGGCTGATGAAGGTGGTGATCTTGCTCTCGTTGTGTTCGACGCTTCAGATCCGTCGGCCGTTGAGTTCCAGGTCAATGGTCTCGACAGCGATATTCTGACGACCGACGTGAGCTTTGATGGCGGAACGACGTTTGAGGCCGTGACGCTCGATGGCGCCAACCGGTTCGTGCGCGACTTCACAGGCGTGACGGACGAAGTCGTTGCAACGCTGCGGGTCGGTGACGACGATGGCAATTCGGCGACGGCGAGCACGACGTTTACGCCTGGTGAGGAGCCTGGCGACTTCGTCACGTTGCTAACGATACAGGCCGAAGACGACACGCCTGGTGACGGTACGGCGGTCACCATCACGCCGGCCGCTTCCGGTGGCGCGATCCAGATTCGTGATGCCAATAATCTCGAGAATCCGCCCGGCGATCCTGATTTCGACGCCAACGGCTTCTCCCAGGGTTTGCGCGCGGGCGCGTTCGGGGTTGACGGCAACACCGACAACACGGACGGCGTGTTGGGCGGCTATGCCGACTATGGCTCGACAAATGCTGATTTCATGACGTTCAGCTTTGATGTCGCTGCAGCGAATGCAGGTGATGCCTTACTTCAACTGCGCTATGCGAACGGTGGCAATGCCGACCGTCCGCTCGAGGTGGTCGTCAACGGAGCGGTTGTCGGAACGTTTGCGTTCGCACCAACACCTGGGGCCAACGCCGCCGAGAGTTGGTCGAACTGGCAGATCGTGGAGGTCAGCACCACGCTGGTGGCGGGCGCGAATACGGTAACGCTCAACGCGACGGCGAATACCGGCCCGAACATCGACCAGCTTGAGGTGTTGGTTCCGACGAACCCCGCAGCGCCGAATGACGGCGTGGAAGTGATCGACGGTGTCACCTACACGGTCTATGAGGCGGAGAACGCCGCCCTCACCGGAGCTGCGGTGGCTACCGAAGACCGCAACCAGCGTGGCGATGGGTTTGTCGACTTCGTCGAACCTGGTGACGACACCATCTCATGGACGGTTTCGGTTGCCCAGGCCGGCACTTACGATGTGGATGTGATCTATGCGCTGTCCACGGCGAAGGCGCCACGCCCGATGGCGCTTAACGTCAATGGTGATGCCCTCGGAGACATCGCGTTCGTCGGTCAAAGCAATGCTGCAGAGACTGATTGGTTCCCGCAGTCCTTGCAGCTTGACCTGGTCGCGGGCCTCAACACGATCACCTTCACAGCACCGGGTGGCGTTGGACCGAACGTTGACTATCTGCGTATCAATACAGCGCCAATAGATGGGTTCATGCCTGACTATGTGCCGGTCGATGGCGAGGCGCGCATCGAACTCGAGCAGACGGCAGATGATTCTACGCGCATCCTGAATGCCAACGCCGTCGAGTTCTTCTTCACCGTGGCTGAGGGTGGAGCCTATGCGTTCGACCTTGCCTCGAACTCCGGTGCACCGGATGGCGGTGATCTCACGCTGTTCCTGAACGGCGAGCAGATCGCGACGACGGACTATCCAGGCGTTGGTGATGCTGGTGAGGCGACCGCCTTCCTGTCACTTGAGGCCGGTGTCGATTACGCCCTTCGTGTGGTGTCGAGTGCGCCGGGCGCAAACGAAATCGATTATCTGGACGTGCGCCAGACACCGAGCAATGTGAACGCCGATATCGAAATCCAAAGTCTCGATCCGGCCTTCTACAGCGATCGGCTACACTTCAGTTTCCTCCTCGACGACAGTGCGTCAAATCCCAATCGGGTCGACAAGGAAACGGCCGTCGTTGAGATTTCGAACACCGGCACGGAAGCGCTTGAATTCTTCGATGCCTCGATCGATGGATTCTTCTCGCTGGCTGATCCGGCTGTGTTCGATGATCTTGTGCTGCAGGCTGGTCAGTCCATCCAGGTGACGGTCAGATTCGACGGTGCCGATGTGCCGGCGCGTCCAAGCAGCCAGAACGGGGTCGTCGAGGGTGCGTTGACGCTGCGCACAAACGATGCGGAGGACTCTGTCGTCACCATCGATCTTGCGGGGTTCTGGCAGGCACGGGATGAGGGCGGCCAGGAGCCGAACCTCAACGAAGTCTGGCAGGTGTTCGGCTTCGGCAATACCATCCAGGGATTGAGCCTCAATGGCGGCGGTGAGAACTCGGTTCTCAACTTCTTCGACGTCTATCTGCCCTACGACGTCAACGATACGACCGAAATCCTGTCACCCTACTGGCGGATTGCGGACGGCGTATCAGAAGTGAAGATGACGCAGATCGCCGCCTTCCACGGTATCGGTGGCTCCGGCATGGGGATCCACAATCCCGCCGCCAATAACGGCGCGAACGATGATATCTTCTGGTTTCATTCTGGCAGCCACAACCAGCGCGTGCTGCCTCTTATTGCGGGCGACGAGAATGACGGTGGTATCAGTGCCGGCAGCGCTAGCGGCAATTTCGCTACGGTAACGTTCACGGCCGACGATATTCCGTCCGGATGGATCGGCAACGGGATCTTCGGGATCGAAGTCAACGGGCTTTCGACCAACCCCTCTCTCAACCCAACGGGCAGCAGTGCGCCGACCCAGGCGCAGCTTGATGCGCGCTATCCCGGATATACCGTGGATGGTAGCGGCCAGGTCTTTGATCCGGACGGCAATGAAGTTCCCGATGGCTATACAGTGCGCGTCTTCCAGGCGCTTGATGCGGATGGCAATGAGATCCCTAACGTCTATCTCGGCGTGATGGACTTCACCGGCATCAACTACGATTACAACGACAACATGTTCGTGATCGAAGGCATTACGCCGGTCGGTTACGGCGGCGAGTTGATGATCTCCGGTCTGGATGATGCCGCGGCCGATGACCGGCTGGTGTTCACCAACATCGACAATCCGGCGAACGCGCAGCAGGAATACCGCAACGAGGCGACGATCACGCTGACCAACGTTGGCATTGCGCCGGTTGACGTGACCGGGCTGACGCTTGGCGGCGACAATGCCGCCGGCTTCACGGTTTCAGGTGGCATCGGTGAACTTGCACCGGGGGCGTCCGTTGATGTCACGGTGACATTTGTTGGCTCCGATCCGGTCGATGACAATGCAGCCGTGCTCTTCAACGGCACGCTGACGGTTGAAACCAATGGTCAGGACAAGACGATCAACCTTGCCGGGCTGGCACAGGTTCAGTCGGAGAGCGGTGAGGAGCCGACGGTTGCACAGATCGTGGAAGCGTTCGGTTACTCGACCGACATGGCTCAAGGCCTGCTGGCCAACGGCGGCGTCGTCGAGACGGTCGGTGATGAAGTGCTGATCCCCTATATGCAGGCACTCGATCCGTCAGAAAACGTCGAGGTCATCAATATCGCTGCATTCCTGCAGCAGGGCGATATCGCCCGGCTCAATTCGCACAGCCTGACCAGTTCCGGTTTGAGCGAGCTTTATGCCGGAGATGACCAGCAAGGTCAGACGGTGCTTCCGGACGGGCTTGTTCCGGGTGCAGGCGATAGTGGTGATACGGCGCGCGCGAGTTTCGACGGTACGACGCCGTTTGGCCTCAAGGTCACGGTCGACGGTCGTCCAACGTTTGCGGCCTGGAGTGATCCGGACATCAACCTGGCTGATCCGGCGTTCAATCTGGGCGCTGGAGACGAAGGCCACTACCTGCGCTACTTCCAGGCGAAGGACGGTGACGGCAATGATATTCCCGGCACCTTCATTGCGATCCAGGATTATCCGGGTGGCGCGAACTTCGATTACAACGACCACATGTATGTCATCCGCAACGTCCAGGCCTATGATCCGGCCGGTGCGGAAGACGCCAACAGCGACGGCATCATCGATGCGTTGCAAATTGACAGCGATAGCAACGGAACGTTCGACTTCTTCGACCTGACGCCGGACACGCTCATCGAAGAGGCACCGGCAGCGCAAGCCGTTAGTTCACCAACGCCGCTGACGATGCAGGATATTGCTCGCGTCGGCACGCTCTCGATCACGCAGGACGATGGCGATCAGTGGACGTCGGTCACGTTCGAGGCGCCGATGACGGACCCTGCCGTCATCATGGGTGCGTTGACGTCGAACGATGGCGAGCCGGCAACCCTGCACGTGCGCAACGTGACGCCGACCGGGTTCGAGTTCCAGGTCGACGAGTGGGACAGCCTGGATGGGGCCCATGGGGCTGAGACGGTGAGCTGGATGGCCGTTGAGAAAGGTGTCCATGAACTGGGCGACGGCACCATTGTCGAAGCCGGCTCGACGTTGGCTGGAACGACATCTAGCGATGTTACCTATGCGGGAACGTTCGCGATCACCCCGGTCGTGCTCGGTCAGGTGGTCACGACCAACGAGGTCGGTGCGGTCGCGACCCGTCTGGATGGTACGTCTGCCAGCGGCTTCTCGGTCTTGATCCAGGAGGAGGAAGGCGCTGACAACAGCCACGCGGACGAGCAGGTCGACTGGGTCGCGGTTCTCGAAGCCAATGTCGGCGGCGAGGTCCAAACAGGTACGACCGGTGCCATCGTGACCGGGTTCGGCAGCGAGATCGTGTTTGATCCGCCGGCTGGGGAAACGGAAAGTCCAGCCCTGTTTGCCGCTATGCAGTCCTTGAATGAGGGCGACGCGGCGACGGTTCGGCTCAGCGACATCAGTGTGAGTGATGCGACCCTCTTCATCGAGGAGGAAACCTCGGCGGACGCGGAAACCACTCACGCGCCGGAGGATGTTGGCTGGATGGCATTCTATGGCGATTGGATTGCCTAGAACCTAGCTTGTGGCAGGACGACTGTTGGCGGTCCGCCTGCGAGTCACTGATTCGGCGAATTTTCAGTGTCTCGCGGGCGGGCCGGCCATGTCTCCGGTACAAACCGTAACCTATGTGTCCGGTACGGACATGAAATCGATGGCGACCCCGGGAGGAC
>CAVOJD010000031.1:0-100137 GCA_963696075.1 uncultured Alphaproteobacteria bacterium
AAGGTGTTGGTGCATCTCGTCGACGTCAATGATGAGGATGTCGCGGAGAGCTATCGCATCGTGCGGGAAGAGCTGCTGGCCTATGATGCCGGCCTCGATGACAAGTCCGAGATCGTTGCCCTGTCCAAGGCCGAAACCGTGGATGATGAGACCTATCAGGAGAAGGCTCGCGCGCTTGGCGCGGCCAGCGGGCGGGCGCCGCTCAAGCTTTCGGCGGCAACGAACGGTGGCGTGAAGGAACTTGTGTATCTGATTGCGCAGACCATCAAGAGCGAGCGGCAGCAGGCGGCGGAGGCCAAGGCTCCGCGGTCCCCGAAGCCGGAATGGTCACCGCTGTGACGACGGGCGAGGGCGGCATGGCGGACTTGGGCAATGGTGATCGTGAGGGCGGCGCGGGGCCAGCCGACGGCCGCCTGAGATCTGGGTCCGAGGTGTGGCAGAGCGCTCAGCGCATCGTCGTCAAGATCGGCTCGTCGCTGCTGGTTGATCGCGACAGCGGTCGGGTGCGATCGGCGTGGCTCAATTCGCTTGGTGATGACATTGCCGGGCTTCGCCGAGCCGGAAAACAGGTGGTGCTGGTGTCTTCCGGCGCCATCGCGCTGGGGCGGCGCATTCTGCACTTGCCGCAAGGCCCGCTCGAACTCGAGCAAAGCCAGGCAGCGGCGTCCGTCGGACAGATCTCGCTCGCGCATGCCTATCAAGAGGTCTTTCTACAGCGCGGGCTGACGACGGCGCAGATCCTACTTACGCTTGGGGATACAGAAGAACGGCGGCGCTATCTGAATGCGCGCCGGACGATTGATACGTTGCTTGGTCATGGCGCGGTTCCGGTCGTCAACGAGAACGATACGGTTGCAACAAGCGAGATCCGCTACGGCGATAACGACCGGTTGTCGGCGCGGGTTGCGAGCATGATCAGTGCGGACTGCCTGGTGCTGCTGTCTGATATCGACGGGCTGTATACCGCGCCGCCGGGAGCGGGAGCGGAGGCCCGGCGGCTCGATGTGGTGGAGGCAATCACGCCTGAAATCGAGGCGATGGCAGGGGATGCGGGCTCCGAGTTGTCGCGGGGCGGCATGGTGACGAAGATCGAGGCGGCGAAGATTGCGCGGGCGGCCGGCACGGCCATGGTCATCGCGCATGGGCAAGGATTGCATCCCATTGCGCAGCTCGACGGGCCGGCGCCGTGCACCTGGTTCCTGGCGCCGTCCGATCCAGTGACGGCGCGCAAGCGGTGGATTGCGGGGCAGCTTGAGCCGCGCGGCGCGGTTGTGATCGATGCGGGGGCGGAGCGCGCGCTCGGGCGTGGCAACAGTCTGCTGCCGGCCGGCGTTACGGCGGTCGAGGGAGATTTCAGCCGGGGTGATCTGGTTCGGATACTTGGCGTCGACCGGCGTGAGGTGGGGCGCGGGCTGATTGCCTATGCGAACGAAGATGCAGTTCGTATTATCGGTCGCAAGACGGATGAGATTGCCGCGATCCTTGGTTTTCGCGGTCGGACGGCGCTGGTCCATCGCGATGACCTGACGCTGCATGGCACAGTCCAACGGGAGGCTGGCAAATGAACAGAGTAGACCGGGTCACGGCCGACACAAGGGAGCTGATGGCCGGCATTGGCGCCCGGGCGCGGGAAGCTCAGCGGCGGCTTGCCCAGGCCGACAGGACTGAAAAGGACGAGGCGCTGATCAAGGCTGCCGATGCGCTTGAGGCGTCGACAGGGGAAATTCTGGCAGCCAATGAGAAAGACCTCGCGGCTGCCCGGGAGGCGGGACGGCCGGCTGCGTTTGTTGACCGGCTGACGCTGACGCCTGAGCGGATCAAGGCGATCGGCGATGGGCTGCGCGCGATCGCTGATCTCGCGGACCCGGTCGGTGAGGTGATTGCAGAGTGGCGCCGGCCTAATCAGCTCAAGATCGAGCGCGTGCGCACGCCGCTCGGTGTCATCGGCGTCATTTTCGAGAGCCGTCCGAATGTGACGGCGGATGCCGGCGCGTTGTGCCTGAAGGCTGGCAATGCGGCGATCCTGAGGGGCGGTTCGGAGAGTTTTCATTCCTCCAGCGCTATTCATCGCGCACTTGTCGCCGGGCTTGAGGCGGCGGGATTGCCGGCGGACGCCATTCAACTGGTGCCGACGACGGACCGGGCGGCGGTTGGTGAAATGCTCAAGGGCCTCGACGGCGCGCTGGACGTGATCGTGCCGAGGGGTGGCAAGAGCCTGGTGGAGCGCGTTCAGAACGAGGCGCGGGTGCCGGTCTTCGCGCACCTGGAAGGGATCTGTCACGTCTATCTGGATCGCGGCGCCGATCTCGACGATGCGATACCTGTGATCCTCAATTCGAAGATGCGACGGACCGGAATCTGCGGGGCGGCGGAGACGCTGCTGGTCGATACGGGGGCGCCGGAGGGCCATCTGGCGGCGGCGGTGAAGGCGCTGCTGGAGGCGGGATGCGAAGTTCGCGGTGATGATGCGACGCAGGCGGTCGATGATCGCGTGAAGCCGGCGAGCGAGGCGGATTGGGGTACGGAGTACCTCGATGCAATCATTTCGGTTAAAACCGTCGATGGTGTCGATGAGGCCATCCGGCATATCGCGCGCTACGGGTCGAACCATACCGACTGCATTCTGAGCGAATGCTATGGGACGGCGGCGCAGTTTCTGGGGCGGGTCGATTCGGCGATCGTGCTCCACAATGCCTCGACGCAGTTCGCGGACGGGGGCGAGTTCGGGATGGGCGCTGAAATCGGTATTGCCACGGGCAAGATGCATGCGCGGGGACCGGTCGGTGTGGAGCAGTTAACCAGCTTCAAATACGTTGTGCGCGGCGCCGGGCAGGTTCGTCCAGTCTAGCTGCAGGAATGGGACATGACCCGGGCAACGCGTCCGTCGTGGCGCGCGAGCCGAGGTTCGCCGGGACGAGATGGTCGCCCGGGCGCGAATGGGATGGACGGATTTGGCTTTAAAGAGTGCCTCGGAGCGGTTCGGGTCGATCCGGGCAAAGCCGCCACTGGTTGGGCCGGGGCAGCGCATCGGGCTTCTCGGTGGATCGTTCAATCCGCCGCATGCCGCGCATCGGCTGATCACGCACACGGCGCTCCGGCGGCTGCAACTTGACGCCGTCTGGTGGGTAGTGACGCCCGGTAACCCGCTCAAATCACATGATGAATTGGCCTCTCTGAGTGAGCGGCTGCAACTCTGCCAGGCGATGGCGGGCGGCGACCCCAGGATCAAGATCACAAGTTTTGAGTCTGATCTGTCATCGGCCTATACGGCGGCCACTCTCGTGTTTCTGACGCGGCGTTTTCCGACCGTTCGCTTTGTGTGGCTGATGGGGGCGGACAATCTGGCAACATTTCACAAGTGGCAGGAGTGGGAGGGGATCGCGGCATCTATGCCGATCGCGGTAGTCGACCGGCCGCACTGGCGCCTCAAGTCAATGGCCGGTCAGGCGGCGGAGCGGTTTCGTGATGCCTTTGTTCCCGAATCAATGGCGCGCAAGTTGCCGCTGTTGGCGGCGCCGGCCTGGACGTTTCTGACCGGCCCTTTGTCGGAGCTATCGTCAACGGCCATACGGGCGGCGAGACGTTGTAATCATTGAGTTTATTTCGATTTTGTGCCGCATGAGACGAATGATCCCGGTCATGAATTCGTCAGGATGTCGTTCCAAACTCGTTGCCGGTTGATGGAATACAACCTATTGTAGGTTGGTGGTGCCGGTGTCATATGACCGGGATCGGAGGGCGGTGCTTATAGGCTCCCGCTATTCGGTGAATGCACTCAAGGGATTAACGGCTATAGGAACGACAGCCAACAATGCCAACGCTCCAAGGCGATGCCATGCCCGGCATGCCTAAGCCTCAGGCCGTGTCGCATGACATGGATGCTGAAGGCCTCCTGCGCGAGGTCATCCAAATTCTCGACGATGCGAAAGCGGATGATGTCGTAACAATTCAACTCAGCGGAAAATCCTCGGTTGCCGACTATATGGTGATCGCCTCGGGGCGGTCTGACCGCCATGTCGGCGCGATCGCTGATCAGGTTCAGCGCCGGCTCAAGGAAATCAAGTACAGTCAGGTCCGTGTCGAAGGTCAGCCGCAGAACGACTGGGTGCTGATCGACGTCGGTGATCTGATCGTGCACGTGTTCCGGCCCGAAGTCCGCGAGTTCTACAATCTCGAGAAAATGTGGATGGCGGACACGTCGATGGACGGTAGCGCCACGCACTGACGCGCGCCGGCCGGGTTTCTTCTTCTCCAGCCGCTTGAGGCACGACCATGCGCGTCAAACTACTGGCGGTCGGCCGGCTGAAACGCGGCGGTGGGGAAGCAGACCTTACCGCGCGTTATCACGAGCGGTTTGATGCGGCAGGCCGCCAGATCGGCCTTGGTCCTCTGGCGCAGATTGAGCTTGGCGAATCGAAGGCCGGCGATGTTGCTACGCGCCGTGACGATGAAGCCCAGCGTCTGCTTGGGCGGGTCGATGCCGTGGCGCGACGTATCGTGCTCGATGAGCATGGGCGTACGTTTTCAAGCACGGCGTTCGCGGATCTCATTGGCCGAATGCGTGATGATGGTGTCGCGGAGGCCGCCTTTTTTATCGGTGGCCCGGACGGACATGGTGCGGCTTTGCTTGAGAGCGCCGACGAGCGGCTGTCGCTTGGGGCGATGACGCTGCCGCACGGGATCGCGCGCGTGGTCCTGCTGGAACAGCTTTACCGCGCCGTCACGATCCTTTCGAACCATCCCTATCATCGCGCTTGAGAGGCGGGTGATTCCCCGCTCGATCAGTTGCGTTCCGCGACCCAGTCGATGACGCGGACGGGTAACGTGCGGCGTGCGATGGCGGCCATGTAGGTTGGGACCGTCACATAGTAGCGCGCCTTCGGGCGCGGGCTTTCGACGGCGTGGACGAGTTTCTTTGCGACGGCCTCGGGGGGCAGCTTGAAGGTTTGCTTGCCGCCGTTTTCGAGGCCCGTGATCAGCCGATTGTAGCGGTCGCGGTGGGGTGAACTCTCAAAGTCTATCCAGCGCCGCGCAGAGGCGAGCGCGCGATCGATGAATTTGGTGTCGATCGGGCCGGGCTCGATCAGGCTGACTGCAATGCCGGTGCCCTTGAGTTCGAGGCGCAGGGTGTCGCTCAGGGCTTCGAGAGCGAATTTGGAGGCGCAATAGGCGCCACGGTAGGGGGCTGCGATCAGGCCCAGCACGGAAGAGCAATTGACGATGCGGCCGTGGCCGGCCTTGCGCATTGCGGGAATGACGGCGCGGGTCAACTGATGTGTTCCGAAAACGTTGGCGTCGAACTGGGCTGTGAGCGCTTCGCGGCTGAGGTCTTCAAGGGCGCCCGGTTGGCCATAGGCGGCGTTATTGAACAGGGCATCAAGGCGGCCATCGGTGGCGTTCAGGACGTGTCCGGCGCAGGCCTCGATCGAGGCTGGATCGGTGAGCTCGATCGGGAGAGCTTCGATGCGCTCGTCGTCACGCAGGCGGGCAAGGTCATCGGCGGTGCGGGCGGTGGCGAAGACGCGCCAGCCGCGATCACGCAGCATGCGTGCAGAGGCAAGGCCGATGCCGGAAGAGCAGCCGGTGATCAGGATCGTGGATTTTTGCATCGGGCGGCGGTCTCGTCGGCGTGGGTCTGGTTGGCGGGGCGCGCTTCCGGCTGTTCTATCAGGGTTTGGCGCGGATGCGGGCAATCAACTTTTCGACGTCGGGCAAAATGCGGCTCACGATCGTCTCGACGCCTTGCTGGTTGGGATGGAGGGCGTCCTCCAGTTTCAGCTCCGGCTTGTCGATAACGCCTTCCATGAAAAAGGGATAATAGAGCGCGCCGTATTTCTCGCTGAGTTCGGGAAAGATCGCCTCGAAGGCCTTGGCGTAGTCCGGTCCCCAGTTTGCGAGCGCGCGCATGCCGGTAAGCAGGACCGGGAGATTGCGCTTCTTGAGGCGCGCGAGGATGTCTTCGAGGTTGTCGCGGGTGGTCTTCGGGGGGATGCCGCGGAGGACGTCGTTGGCGCCGAGTTCGAGGATGACGCCATCTGTTTCGGGCGGCACGGCCCAGTCGAAGCGGGCGCGTCCGCCGGCGGTGGTGTCGCCGGAGACACCGGCGTTCGCGATGGCGACGTTGTGTCCGCGTTTTTTCAGGGCGGCTTCCAGGCGGCTCGCGAAGTCCTGACCCTGGGGCAGGCCGTAGCCGGCAGTGAGGCTGTCACCGAACGCGACGATGTGCAGTGTTTCGGCCGCGTTGGCGGTGGTGAGGGGTGTCATGACCCATATTGCGGCTAACATGATGGCCGAAATCAAGTGGCCGAGGCGGCTGGTCTGCGCACCGCGGGGCTTACATTTGATCCGGGGCAGGCTTACCTGCGTAAAGCGAGGCATGGTCGTTCTCCCTGGGCGTCCTGATTTCGTTCAACTATCCGGCATCTCTTCCGGCCGAAGGGGCCGGGTGGCGACTTGGCGTGACGGTTTCGTTAAGGAGATGGCGTCACTACGTTCGAACAAGGGCCGCCGACCAAAGTTTGCCATCTGATTCTGCGATCTGAATTGGGGCTGACGGCGGTGTGATGCAACGAAGGATGATGATGACGCTCACTAGTCAGGGGTTGCGGGAGGCGACAGGGTCCAGCGAGCCGTCGCGCGAAGCGGTGGTCGCACTTGGCGATCTTCGTCTTACGCTTGAGAGCCGTGCGGGACCTGTTGAAATTCTCAGGGGGGTTTCGCTTGAGGTTCCGGCGGGGCGGTCCGTTGCAGTGGTCGGGCCGTCCGGTTCGGGGAAGACGTCTCTCCTGATGGTGATGGCGGGTCTCGAGCGTGCGACCAGCGGCAAGGTTCGTATCGTCGGGCAGGATTTCACGGCACTGTCGGAAGATCAACTGGCGGGCGTAAGGGGCCGGGATGTTGGAATCGTCTTCCAGTCGTTTCATCTGGTGCCGACGATGACGGCGTTTGAGAACGTCGCGTTGCCGCTGGAGTTGACGGGGCGTTCTGATGCACCGGAGCGGGCACGGTCGCTGCTCTCAGATGTCGGGCTTGGACGGCGGATGGATCATTACCCCGCGCAGCTTTCCGGCGGTGAACAGCAACGCGTCGCACTGGCCAGAGCGTTGGCGCCCAGGCCGCGGCTTCTGCTCGCGGATGAGCCGACCGGCAATCTCGACGGTCACACTGGAGACCAAGTGATTGATCTGTTGTTCCGGCTGCAGGTGCGCGACAACGCGACACTCGTTCTCGTTACGCATGATGAGGCGCTTGCCGAACGCTGCGACCGGGTCGTGAGGATGGCGGACGGCGAGATTGTTTCGACCACGACCGGTGGAACGCGGTCATGACGGTCGCAACGCTTGAAGGTGACGCTGGCGAACAGACGGGGCGCCGCGGTTTCAGTATGTCGCTGGTCTGGCGGTTCGCGATGCGCGAGCTGAGGGCGGGGCTCAGCGGGTTTTGGGTGTTCATTGCCTGTATCGCGCTCGGGGTGGGCGTGATCACCGCCGTGAGTGCCTTGGCGG
Source organism: uncultured Alphaproteobacteria bacterium (assembly GCA_963696075.1). GTDB lineage: Bacteria > Pseudomonadota > Alphaproteobacteria > Rhizobiales > Hyphomicrobiaceae > CAJQQK01. Next base: position 7,506 of record CAVOJD010000031.1, read on the forward strand.
ATGCGCTGTTGAACGGGTTTGCCGCGCAGGGACGGATGTTGCTTGGCGGTGATGTCACGCTGAGGCGGGTTCATAGCCGGATCGATGCGGGTGAACGCGCGCAGATTGCGCGGCTCGGGCAAATCAGCGAGACCGCGACGATGCGGTCTATGGCGCGGCCGCTGAGCGGCGATGATCAGGCGCTGGTCGAGATCAAAGCGGTGGATCAGGCCTATCCGTTGCTGGGTGAGGTTCGTCTGGTTGGCGGCGGGACGTTCGAGCAGGCGGTGCGGGCAGAAGGCGGCGCGGTGGTTGCGCAAAGCCTGCTCGACCGGCTCGGCCTCAACGTTGGCGATGACATGAAGCTTGGCACGGCACCTGTAAAAATTACAGGCGTCATAAGCCATGAGCCGGACAAGATTACCGCGCGCATGTCGTTTGGGCCGCGTGTCATGGTGAGCCATGAAACGCTTGCGCGCACGGGGCTGGTCAAGCCCGGCACGCTGATCAACTGGCGCTATGCGTTGTTGGCGCCGGATGGCGAAACAGCGCCGCTCGTGGCTGTGGAACGGATCAGGGGCGAGATCAAATCGACGCTTGATGAAGCCGGGTTCATTGTGCGCGACCGGCGCGATCCTTCGCCGTCGATTACGCGGTTGCTCAACCGGCTCCGCGATTTCCTGACGTTGCTCGGCCTCGCGGCGCTGCTGATCGGCGGGGTTGGGGTGGCGAATGCCGTCGGCACATATGTCGACCGGCGGCGGAAGGTGATTGCAACGTACAAGAGTGTTGGGGCGTCGAGCAGCACGGTGCTCGGCATCTACCTGACCCAGGTCCTTGTCATCGCGTTCTTCGGCACTCTTATCGGCGTGTTCGTCGGGAGCCTGGTGCCTCCGCTTCTCAGTGTCACCTATGGAGCATCGCTGCCGATACCGCTGGGGCAATCGTTTTCGTGGGGCACGGTCGCGACCGGGCTCGTCTACGGGCTTTTGGTGACGCTGTTGTTCGTGTTGTGGCCGCTCGGGCAGGCCGAGCGGATTCGGCCGGCAGCGCTGTTTCGCGATGAGGTGGGCGGCAGCGGGCGGCTGCCCGGCATTCATATCCTGCTGGCGGTTGGTGTTGTTGCGATCGCGCTGACGGGGTTTGCCGTATGGGTGACGGAATCGGCGTTTCTGGCCGCCGGATTTGTCGTTGGCATGTTCGCCATTCTGCTCGTCTTCTTCGGGCTTGGGCAGGGGGTTACGTGGCTTGCCGGGCGCCTGCCGCGACCGCGCCGCCCTGAGCTTGCACTGGCGATGACCGGCATCGGTGCGCCTGGAGGCCTGACACGGTCGGTGGTGCTTTCACTTGGGGCGGGCTTGTCGCTGCTGGTGGCGGTGGCCCTGGTCGACAGTTCGCTGGTTGCAGAACTGAGAGGGCGCATGCCGCAGAATGCGCCAAACTATTTCGCTGTCGATATCACGAAAGAGGACCGGGGGACGTTTGAACGCGAGATTAACGCGGTCGCGCCGGGGGCCTCGATCGAGACGGCGCCGATGCTGCGGGGGCGGATCGTGAAGCTCAACGGTGTGCCGGCGGGGGAAGCCAAAATTGCGCCGCAAGCCCAATGGGCGCTCAGAGGCGATCGTGGGATCACCTACGCGCGCGCGGTTCCGAAGGGATCGAAGATCGTTGCCGGGAGCTGGTGGGACGAGGAGGTGACGGGTGAGCCACAGGTCTCATTCGTCTCGGATCTTGCGCAGGAGATGAACCTCAAGATTGGGGACACGATCACGGTCAATATTCTCGGGCGCAACGTGACAGCGCGGATCACATCGCTGCGTGAAATCGAGTGGGAGAGCCTGTCGATCAACTTTACGCTCGTTTTCTCGCCGAACACGCTGGAAGGCGCGCCGCATAATCTTCTTGCTACGGTGCGGTTTGCCGACAATACGCCGGCTGCTGCGCAGGGTGCTGCAGCACGACGCATCGGGCAGGTCCTGCCGAGTGTGACGATGATCAATGTCGCAGATGCGATCGAGACGTTTGCCGGTGTTTTCGGTCGCGTGATGGTGGCGGTCCGGGTGGCGGCGGGGATCACGCTGCTTGCGGGGGCATTGGTCTTGGCGGGGGCGCTTGCGACCGCGCAACGCCGGCGCATGCTGCAGGCGGTGGTTCTCAAATGTATCGGGGCGACGCGCGCCAAACTGCTGATCGCGCATCTTGCCGAATATGGGCTTCTCGCGCTGGTGACGGCGGTCATCGCGCTTGGAGTCGGTTCGCTTGCGGCCTGGGTCGTATGTCGCCAGGTGCTGGAGCTTGAGATGACGTTTTCATTCAGCGCAGTCGCCGGTGCGTTAGGGGTCTCGGTCGTGCTGGTCGTGGTGTTCGGGCTGATCGGTACGTGGCGGGTGCTGGCGGCGCGTCCGGTGCCGATCCTGCGCGGCATGTGACGCGCAATTGATCCCAACAGACGTTGATGCCAACAGAAAAAGGCCGCGCTGATACATGGTCAGCGCGGCCTTTTCGTTTGGTTTCAGTGTCGAGCCGGCTTTGGCGCTAGCTCTTGACGATGCGATCGCCGTGGCTTTCCGCGAAAGCTTTCAATGCATTGCGGGTGTCGACGATCAAGGGTGAATGCTCGACCAGCATCGCCCAGTCGATTGCGTCGTGGTCGGTCGAGATGAGGGCGGCATCGTAGCCGGCAATCGTTGCGGCATCCCAATTGACCGAGCGGCGGCCGGAGTACTCTGGATGTTCGCGGGTGCGCGGCAGTTGAGGAACGTGCGGGTCGTAGTAGTCGACGCTGGCGCCGGCCTCCTCAAGCAGGCGAATGAGGACGAACGACGGGCTTTCGCGAATGTCCTCGACGTTCTTCTTGTAGGCGGCGCCGATCAGGAGGATGCGGGCACCGTTCAGCGCCTTCTTCTGCTTGATCGAAAGGGCCGAGGCCAGGTTCGAGACGACGTGGGCTGGCATGTTGCGGTTGATCTCGCCGGCAAGCTCGATGAACCGCGTCGAATAATCGTACTCGCGCGCTTTCCATGTCAGATAGAACGGGTCGATCGGGATGCAGTGGCCGCCAAGGCCCGGGCCCGGATAGAACGGCATGAAGCCGAATGGCTTGGTCTTGGCCGCTTCGATGACCTCCCACACGTCTACGCCCATGGCGGCATAGATGACCTTGAGTTCGTTGACGAGCGCGATATTGACCGCACGGAAGATGTTTTCCGTCAGCTTGACGGCCTCGGCGGTGTCGCAGCTCGATACGCGGACAACCTGCGGGACGAGGGTTGCGTAGAGGTCGCCAGCCATCTTGAGGGCCGCAGCGCCGTCGGCGCCGACGACCTTCGGAATCTTGGCCGTCGAGTACACCGGATTGCCCGGATCTTCGCGTTCCGGTGAGAAGGCGATGAAGATGTCCTGTTGAGATTTCAGGCCGCTGCCTTCGGACAGAAGCGGGAGGAGTTCTTCGCGCGTCGTGCCGGGGTAGGTGGTCGATTCAAGGACAATGAGCTGGCCGGCGCGAATGTGAGGTGCGATCGCCTCGGCCGTCTGGCGGACATAGGTCAGGTCCGGCTCGCGGTGGGCCGTGAGCGGGGTCGGCACGCAAATCAGAATGGCGTCGGCATCGTTCAGGATCTTGGGGTCGGTGCCGGCGGCATAGCGGTCGCCGCTACTCAGCGACTTGATATCCGTTTCCGAGATATGGCCGATATAGCTTTTGCCACTGGCCAACGCTGTGATCTTGGTTTCGTCGGTGTCGAAGCCGATCGTCTTGAAGCCGAGTTTGTGGAACCCAAGCAGCAACGGCAGGCCGACATATCCCAGGCCGATGACGGCGATGGATGCGCTGCGGTCCTCGATTTTTTTCAGGAAGGCCTGTTCGTGGGCAGAAGCGTCAACAGTACTAAGCATTACTCATGTTTCTCCGCATCGCGGCCCGAATCTTTGAGTGCCGGGCAGTTTGAGACGGCAAGCTGACAGGAACGGCAATACACCAATAGGTAGAGTTGATGTGTTCTCCGAGACGCCGCTGGATGCCTCCACGGCTGTGTTTGACCGTGCGGGGGGCGATCTGGTTCTCCAGCGAAATCACGGTATCCCGAGACTTGCGCGTAATCCTTTGACCAAGGCCATTGGCCTCTGCTCTGTCAACACGGCTGATAGGAAAAGACCACTGAAACTGGTGGTTTTCGCAGACCTGTTGCACATCGGACAAGACATATTAACGGGGCGGGGCAGCTTGTTTTCGGCGTTAACCATGTTGGCGCACGGAGCTGTTGCAAAGATATGACCGTTTCACAGGTTCGTATTTCGCGATCACACTTACAGGTTGTTCGCGGCGGGTTTCTTCAGCAGCAATACCGCGTGTGGTTTTCTTGGCGCGTGGCGTGCGGCGACGAAAGTTGCCAGTCACATCTCACAGCGTCGGGTTCGGTGGTCAGGTCGCGACGGGGCGCAGATCAATCATTGTTTGGTCTGCCTCTGTCGTGTTCCGGACAGCCCTTGCGGAGGAATTCGTCGTGATTGGAACGTGTTACTGGCGGCAGCCGTTGGCGGCTGGTTTGATTGCACTTAGTTGTGGCATAGCATCTACCGGGGCATTGGCGCAGACGGTGAGCGAGCAGAACGGCACGGACGCCGGGGAAATCGCGAGCCACGTCCTTCCAGAAGCATTGGACAAGATGGCGGCCAAACCGGTCGTCGCAGGGCGGCGTGTGGCTGGGTCCTATGATATTGGCGCCGGCGACAAACTGCGCATCAAGTTCTTCCAGCGCGAAGAGCTTTCGGGCGAGTACCGTGTCCGGGCGGACGGCATGATTACGTTGCCGCTGATCGGCAGCTTCAACGTCGCAGGACATACACCGGTTGAACTTGAACAACAGATATCAGCCAAATTTTATGAGCTGACGAGCCGCAGCGCGTTTGCGATCGTGGATGTTATCGAGCGGCGGCCGTTCTTCGTGTCAGGCGATGTCAATCAGCCGGGCACTTTCCAATATGTACCGCACATGACAGTTGTCCACGCCGTGGCGATTGCCGGTGGGCTGTACCGGATGCCGCAGGCGCCGAACCAGATGATGAGCGTTGCGCGCGAGCAATGGCGCTTGCGGAGCACCAAGGCCGACGCGGCTGTGCATCTGGCCAAACGAGAGCGCATCAAGGCGCTGCTCAACCGTGAGGAAGAGCTTACATTTCCGCCGCTTATCGAGGAACTGGTCGGCGATGCGCAGGGGGAGCGGATCAGGCTGACGCAGCGGCGGCTGTTCGAGCAGTCGCGCAAATGGAGACACGACCAGACGGACTATCTGAAGACGGCTGTGCGATTGGCAGATGAGGAGATGACTGCGCTCAGGACGCGGTTGAACGCGATCAACGATGTCATGAAGCTGCATGACAAGGAACTGAGCACGACGCAGGACCTGCTCAAGCGTGGCCTGACGCAGCGGCGCAGTGTCTATCGCAAGCAGTACGATATCTCGAACATGCTGACGTCGGCGGCCTCCGTCGAAGCGGAGATCAAGCGGGCGGAGATGAAGCGGGCCCAGGCGATCAAAGCCATGAATGATTTCTGGCCCGACCAGGATCGACAACTTGCCGATGAACTGGCCGAAGTTGAAGCGTTGTTCGAAGCGAGCATGCGAGGCATAGACGCATCGAGCAATCTGATCGGGCAGGCTTTGGGGCCTGGTGCGCAGCCGGTGGGGCTCAATGTCGTCAAGGTTGAATATCGCATTCTGCGCCGCACGGCAGGCGGTATCGAAGAGATCGCTGTCCGCGAGAACGATCAGGTGATGCCGGGCGACGTTCTGAAAGTCGTGATTGCGCCTGCCGGTTCGGATGGCGTTGGCGGCAAAAACCCGATTGAAGCGCGGGCGGCGCCTGAAGCAGTCGTGCCGTCGGCAATACTAAAGAGTGCGGATCGGCAGAATGCGAGAAGCAGGGCTGAACTGAGCCGTCATATCGGTGAGCTCAAAAAGCTGGTCGCGCAGCAGTCGTCGATCCTATCAACGGTTGCGAAGTCGCAGGTTGATCTGGCCAAGCAGGTCGAAGAATGGCGGGCGCGCTATCTCGAGGTTCTCGAAAGCCGCGAGCCGGTGGCGCAACCGGTCGTGCGTGAGGTCGTGACGATGGCTCCGGTTGAGCCGGTCGAGCAACTGAAACAGAAACCAGAGGTGCTGCTGCCGGCGCAAACGGCGGCCGTCGCAGAGCCTGTAGCAACGCGCAAGTCGGTAATCGACGGTCGCGATGGTCCTGACGTTCGTTTGGACAGGGAGCCGACCGCGCGGGTTGAGCCGGTCGATGTGGTCCTGCCCGAGAAGGGGCCAGCCAGCCAGCTCAATGCGCGTAAACTGGCGATGGTCCTGCAGACTGAGTTGCTTCGGATTGGTTGCTATGCCGGTCAGGTCGATGGTGACTGGGGGCCGATGTCGCAAAGTGCGCTTCGTGAATACAGCAAAGCGACGGCGAAGCGACTGCCGACAGGGGAGCCGAGCCTGAAAGCGTTCGCGGCGATCAAGGATCATCGCGGGGCGGTCTGTGCACGGAGCCAGGTGGCGACGCGACTGCCGGTTCCGGCAGCGGAGTGATCCGCTTGTTGTAGGGTGAGTGGACGTTATACCCGCGACAAAGAGTTCTCAATTGATTGCAGGGGTGGCGCCATATTGGTGCCACCCCTTTTTTGTGGCCCGACATGATTTGAGGCGGTGTCGTGGTGCGGGGTTGCTGGCTGCATCGTCCGTGTGCGAGGGGACGGTCAACGGCGCAAGCGCTGGGGCGGTTGGCTGTGCTGCCTTCTGGTCGGCTTGCGGGGCAATCGCGCTGGTCGGGGACGGTCGGGCAGGTGGCTGGATTGAGCCGTCGCGCTGTCCGCGATGTCAGGGTCCCGAGGAAATTGGGTCCCGAGGAAATGGGGTCCCGAGGAGATGGGGCACCGAGGAAATGAGGCACCGAAGAGGTGGCGCGCGATGACGACCTGATTCTGCTTATTCGGCAGGGGCGGGTAGGGGATCGTCAGGGCGTCTGACTGGTGCTTGTTGACCCTGCGCTGCTGGCGTGGTCCCGCGTTGCCAGGGTAGGGAAAGGTTCAATCGTCCGCGATCACGTTCGTGGAGGAAAATCGCGACGGGAATCCAGACCATCAGGCCGCTGTAGAAGAAGCCCTTATTGTGCAGCAGGCAGTGAATGAAGTAGCTCACGAACACGAGCGCAAAGAGGAGCGCTGTCTTGGGGCGCGCGAGCACGAGGAACACGACGGGCGCCAAGCCCATGAGGCCGTAGACGAGCAGGTAGTTCAGGAATGCGTTGTGCAGTTCCAGCCGGAACACGATCTGTGGTTTGCCGAATTCGGTGAGATGCTCCCAGTATAGCCAGGCATAGTCGGAGGGATGGAAGCCCCAGCCCAAGCCGAGCGGATTGTCGATGAACAGGCGGACGCCAAACAGGTAGAGAACCTGGCGGCCCATGGCAGACTGATCCTCAAACGATGTGTAACGGCTGTCGCCCAGTTCAATGATGTTCAAGGCGAGATTGCCGGCGACGGCCGCCAAGATCACGAGCAGATAACGGCGCATGCCACCCTGCGAGAGGAAGCGGAAGATTTCGCTGACCAGGATCCCGAACAGTGCCGAGCGCGTCTGATTGGCGATTGTGCAGGCGAGAATGAGGATCAGGCTGGCGAAGAAAAAGCGGGGTGAGATGGCTTTGGTGTAATACAGGATCAGTATTGAGATGTAGCAGGACACCAGAAGGTAGGAGAGTTCGATTGGGGTATAGCCGAGACCCATCGCTCGGCTTCGACCGCGAATGAATTCGCGGTTCGCCAATGTATCGTACTGGATTTGGCCAATGATCTCCCGGATCCGCCAAGAGAAGCCGATGCCAAGGTATTGGAACACGGCGAAAATCCCGGCAAAGGCCGTGACGGCGAGCAAGACCATCACCGTGCGCTTAACGCCAACGATAAGGCACATCATGTACGTGGCGACGAGCAGCATGAAGGGCTGCAGGATCTGTCGTAGCGCTTCTCTTGATGTGTCGCCTATGCCGTTCTTCCAGGCGATTGCTTGTCCGATCCCGAGTGCTGCCATGAATGCAAACAGGATGACGACATTGGCGTGTTGGCGGAGGAAATACTGAAACTGGCGCTGATGGAAAACGATCAATCCGGAGAACACACTGATCAGGAGTATTGTGCGGAAGGGTAGTGCGCCGCCCAGCTTGAGGAAGACGACGGTCATCAGAATCATCAAAGCGTAGAGCGGAAACAGAATGATTTGCATGGCGGCAGCTAATCCGTACGCGTTCCGCGGCCTTAAGTTCGTGGTGCCCTCAAGATGACTTTGAGAGGCGTCTTTTCAAATCTGTTCGATGGGCCGGGCGACGCTTCAACAAAGCTGCCGCCTGAGCCGCGCTCTTCCCCAGACTTTCCCCCAAAAACGTTCGTTGCGTCCAGAGCTTGGAATGTATTGCTGGAACTGACCGTCCCCCACATCCCTCTACGCTCATTTCCCTCTGCGCTCATTGCGCCGCATAGATTGATCCTGACGGCGGCGAACAAATCCGGCCAGGATCAGTCCATGACGTCAGCCACTGTATCGACGGGCACACTACTTGGGTCAACCATTCATGTGGCCAAGTCTTGTTCCTGGTGTCGCAATGGTTCGTGCCGCCATGGCATGCCAGCCGATTGGGCGATCAGGAGGCGCGCAATCTGGTCTCGCCGGACGCCGGATTGTTGCGGTTGGGGCCGTACGGGATGGAACTTTCTGCAGTGCGGTCGTAGTAGCGTTGTCCGGTTGCGGGCTGCGCCGGCGCCGGCTGTGTCGGCAACTGGTCCGTGCTTTCGTGAACGGGCAGGCTGGTCTGAGGATAGAGCTTGTCAAACTCCTCCAGGGCCGCGGCGATCGCGCTTTCGTTTCGCACGTCTCCGTTCTTGACCGTCCGAAGGGTCTTCAGAATGATCTTCAAGTCCAGCCAGAGGCTTGCGTTGCGAATATAGTAGAGGTCAAGGGCGAGCTTCTCGTCCGGCGTCACGAGGTCGCCGCCGTTGACCTGTGCCCAGCCGGTGACGCCGGGGGCGATGGCGAGGCGCGCCGTCGTGCTGGTTGGCTGATCACACGGCAAAAGCGGGCGCGGGCCGATGATGGACATCTCGCCGATGACGATATTGTAGAGCTGTGGAAGCTCGTCGAGGCGCGTGCGCCGGATCAGGCGCGTCCACGTGGTTTGGCGCGCTTCGTCGGGCACGCGTTTGCCTTCGTTGTCGTAGGGCGCGAGCATGGTGCGGAACTTGTAGACATAGAAGTTGATGCCGTGGCGCCCGGGACGACGCTGCCAGAACAGCACCGGCGTGCCAATGGTGCACCGATTGACAGCCGCGACCAGCATCATGACGGGCAGGCTGCACAGTGCCAGCGTCGAGGCAACGACAAGGTCGATGGCGCGCTTGAGCCGGAAGTAGGCTGGAAGCTGGAGCTCGATCTCTTTGGCCTGGCCCTGACCGGCGGTCTGGCCTGCGTAGGTCACGATTTCGTCGTTGTCGGCCGGCGAGAGGTCCGAGCCGTGCTTGACGAAGCGCAGGATCTCATCGAGGAACTCAATCTTGACGCCATCGCGCTCGAGCTTGCGCAGGATGGTTTGTGTGCCAAACGGAATGTCATCCCATTTGGAGCAGACGACGACCTTGTCGACGTCGATGCCGCGGACGGCGAATTCCTGCATGAAGTGCGGCAGGTGCTTGGCGTGACCTAGGACCGGGTGCGAGCGCAGACGGCGGCCATGGCGGCGCTCGTCGTTGCTGACGATGCCGACGATTTCAACGTTGCCGTTCGAGAGTTCGCTGACGGCGTTGGCATAGAATTCCGCAACACGGTTCACGCCGAATACGAGAACATGCTCGCGCTCGCGATGGCCAAGACGGTTCAGGCGAATGCGCACGTTGCGATCCTGGAAGTCGCGATGGAAGACGCGATAGCCGATCCGTGCGGTCAGAAGCGGCACGAGCAGGATCACGAAATGCAGGAACGGGACGGAGCGCGCGACGCCGAAGCTCCGGTTGATTGCGAAAACCAGGAAGGTGACCAGCATCACACTGACGGCGACGGCAATTGCCACACGCGCGAGGTCGGCCGGAGTGGTGTATTCCCAGATATCGAGACGCATTGAAAACAGCGGGAAAATTATCAAAGCAACCGCGAAGCTGGCGGCGACATAAACAATCGTGCCGTCGACTTCGTCCGGCGACAAAGCAAAATCATTTCTGAGCATAATCGCAATGAGCGGAGCCAATGCAGCCCAAAGTAGATCATGGGAGAGACCGACCCCAGGGGCACTCGGGAACCGTTCGCGCAGCCAATGTTGCATATCTGTCACGCCATACATTGAAATTCTGGTGTGGGCCGCTCGGACAAACGGCGTCGAGCGCCGGCTGCTTTCTCTGGCTGATCCTCAGATCGCGCCAACGCTTCCGGACCCCTACAACAGGGCATTTCAATGAGGTTAACAATAGCCGGTCGGCGGTGTCCGAAGGGGGAGATGCGGCAACGCAACACTCAAACAATGTGGCGTGATCTGACGGTTGTGTTGCGAATTTAATACTATGATTTGAGCTTACGTGCAGGTGGGCGACTGCTCGGAATTGAGGCAGCGGATGCGAGCTTTCAATGCCTTTTCTTTTTTGTTGTTTTTTCGATTGTTAGGTCTTTTTTCTAATGTTTTTTGTTAGGTATTGGCGGTCGGTGCTTTCGATTGCCAATTGCAACTTTAGGTGTTGACAGCGAAGGCGCACACCTTCCGTTGCAGAATCCGGGAACATGATGCTTCGAGAAAAATGTCCGGACAAAAATATTTTTAGATTCTTTTTGGGCCTCGGAGCTTCGTCGCGAGAGCCGAGGACGTTGGGTGCTTGTTTTGGCGCCGCCATCAGCGCCTGTTTTTTGCTGGTGGAGGGGGGATGCGAAATCGGGTTCGCTTGCGGCCCACTGCAAATTGCGATTGGGCGGCGGCGGAGCGTTTCGAGCACTCCAAGTGCTGGTCGGCCGATATTGCGGGGGGCCTGGTTCGGGTCCGAGCTGGCGCAGAGTGGGTTTGCACCGGATCCTGTCTGAGAGCACTTGACTGGAGTTCGCGGGCAAATGACCGGGGCCGCGCGTTGGGCGTCGCGGCCCCGAACTTTGCGGCTTACTTGTGCCAGGGTGCGGTCAGTCCGCTCTTCTCGAGCAGCGGCTGCAACATGTCCTGCGTGTCTTGACCAATGGATAGGCCGCTCTTGATGTTTTCGTCGAAGTGCTGCCAGCGAACTTCGCCGGGAAGGAGGACGTCGCCTTCTGAACCCGCTGCGCGGATTGCGGCGACGAACTGATCCATGCGGCTGTCGAGCAATTCGGTCGGCATGAAGCGCTTCAGGTCGAGGACGAGGATAAAGTGGCCGATGTCGGCTGAACGCTCGAAGTTGTTGTACATCGAGGTGACGCCCTGGCAGATGCCGGCGCCGGTGATCACGCCGGATAGAACCTCCACCATCAGGGCGAGGCCGTAGCCTTTGGCGCCGCCGAAGGGCAGCATCGTGCCGGCCGCGACTTTTGCCGGATCGGTGATCGGCTGGCCTTCGGTGTCGATGGCGATGCCGGGAGGCAGCGACCAGCCTTTCATTTGATATTCGCGAATGAGGGAGCCGGCGCTTGCCGCTGTCGCCATGTCGACCAGCAAACTGCGGCGGCCGTTGCCAAGGGGGAGGCCGAAGGCGAACGGGTTGGTGCCCATGACGGGTTTGATGCCGCCGTGGGCGGTCACCTTGGGGAAGGAGTTGGTGAGGACCATGGCCGCCATGCCGGCCTCGGCGGCCATGTTTATGAAATAGGCGTTGGCGCCGAAGAAGTTCGAATTACGCACGGCGACAACACCAACGCCGCTCGTTCGGGCGAGTTCGATCGCGCGTTCTGTCGCGCGGGTGGCGACGTGATGGCCGAAGCCAGCATCGCCATCGAGAAGGTTTACGGCCGGTGCGGTTTCCTCGAATTGGAGACGGCACGGGGTGTTGATGACGCCGGCCTCGATGCGGCGCATCAGAACGGGAAGCCGGGAGATGCCGAAATTCGGACGGCCGACGAGTTCGCACCAAAGCATGGCATCGGCGACGGTTTCGATCTGCTCATCATCGACGCCGTTCGTGCGCATCACGTCGCAGGCGAATGCGCGGATCTCGGAGGGGGCGTAACGCCGTTCGCCGAAGGTGGTGTGTTCCTGGGTGCGGGCTGGCTGGTTCATCGTTCTACTTCCGGACGGGGGCTGACAAACGTGTTCGCATCTGGGGCGCGGAACTTGGGGCGCGGAATTTGGGGCGATTAAATTGGGGGGCAGGAACAGTCCCGGCGCCCCCGGCCGGTGAAGTGCGGCGCTAGAATTTGCGCTCGCGAATGAGCGCCTCGCTCATGTGGGCCTGGCGAATATATTGCGCCAGGAGGTGCATGAGGGATTGGTGCGTGTCTTCGATGACGCCATAGTTGTCGGCTTCGACGTGAAGATTTACATCGGCGATCTCGGAAGAGCGGCCGCCGGAAAATCCTGTCATCGAGATGGTCGGAATGCCGTTTTCCTTTGCCCACTGAACCGCGCGGACGATGTTTTCCGAGTTTCCGGACGACGAGATCGTGATCAACGCGTCGCCGGGTTTGGCGAGGCTGCGCAGTTGGTAGGCGAAAATCTCGTCGTAGGAGATGTCGTTGCCGATGGCGGTGATGATCTCAACGTTCGAGGCGAGCGAGTAGATCCGCGATTTGAGCTCGGTGTCGGTGCGCACCAGCTTGCAGTGATCACACACGAGGTGATTTGCGATTGCAGCGGAGCCGCCGTTACCGCAGGAAAAGACCATGCCGCCGTTGCGATAGACCTCGGTGAGGATGTCGGCGGCGCCCTGGACGGCTTTGCTGTCGACAGAGCGTGCGGCTGCCGCGATCTGTTCAAAGTAGCTGTGGGCGTAGAGCCCGGCGCTGTCGAATTTGGAGTCGGGGAAGGACATCACAGCCCCTCCTTGTCGAGGGCTGCGCGGACATCGGTTACTTCCTGCTTGGCTTTCTGCATCAAGAAGCGGTCGTCGCTTTGCAGGGAGGTGAGCTGGAAGCCCTGACGGATCATCTCGACGGCAACGTCGACGGAGTTGGTGTGGATGCCGGCGGGAACACCGTATTTCTTGCACGTCTGGAGGATATGGTTGCGGGCTTCGACGACGGCGGGGTCGGATTGTCCCTTGCGAGGTTCGGAGCCAAGCGCCATCGCGAGGTCAGATGGGCCGACGTAGACGGCGCCGATGCCTTCGACCTGGAGAATGGCGTCGAGATTGTCGATCGCCTGGCGGGTTTCGATCTGCGGGATCACAAGGGTCTCGTCATCGGCGTGGTTGTGATAGTCGCCGCCGCCGTGGGTCGCGCCGCCGGCATAGTATTTCGCGCGGATCGGGCCAAAGCTGCGAATGCCTTTCGGCGGGTATTTGCCGGCTGCCACAAGAGCTGCGGCGTCATCGACGGTGTTGATCATCGGGCAGATCACGCCGTAGGCGCCGGCGTCGAGTGCCTTCATGACCTGGTTGGGATCATTCCATGAGACGCGCATCATCGGGATCACGCGGGTGGTCGAGATCGCCTGCAGCATGTGGATGGCCATCTGGTAGTCGATGACGCCGTGCTGAGTGTCGATGGTGATCGAGTCGAAGCCCTGATGCGCCATCACTTCGGCTGAGAACGAACTGGGGATCGAGCACCAACCGTTGAGGACGGCACCGCCTGAGGCCCAAATTTCTTTCAGTGTGTTTTTTCTCATTTCGGCAACTCCTTACTTGAGAACTTTGCGAGTGCGCTTTGTTGGAACAAGGATTCGAGGGTGTCCGCTTACGGAGTGCTGAGCACCTTCAGGTTGACGCCGGCCTTGTTGACGAGAAGGCGAAGCGGGATTTCACGGATGGGGCCGGGCTGTTTCGCGCGTAGATACTGGGCGTGCTTTTCGGCGCCGCTGTAGAGCAGGTAGAGCGCGCGGGAGGCGTGTAGTGCTGGCGCGGTCAGGCTCATGCGAGCGGTGCGTTCGCCGCGGGCGGGGACGGGGATGCACCATCCATCGGTCGCGTCGACTTCGGGGTCGCCGGGAAAGAGTGAGGCGATGTGGCCGTCCTCGCCCATGCCGAGGTAGGTGGCATCGAATAGGGGGCGTCGTTCGCCTTGATCCGCGGCGCCGGCGCTTTCGGCGATCTCCTGGAGGCGGGCCTGACAGGCCTTGTGCCCGGCTTCGGGGGTTGGCTCACCGCCATAGAAGGGAACAAAGCGGGCTGCGGCCGCGGGGCCGGTGAGCAGTTCGCGGCGGACCATTGCGGCATTCGAGGCGGGATCGGTTTCGGGCACCCAGCGTTCGTCGGTGAGGGTGATGGTGATGCGCGACCAGTCGACGTTGCTGTCGCGAAGGTGCTTGAAGACAGTTGCGGGGGTTCGACCGCCCGAGACGGCGATGACGCCGTGTCCGCGGGCTTCGATGGCGTGGGCGAGGCAATCGCTCAGGTCGCGTGCCAGCGTCTGGGCTGCGCTTTCGAGATCCTTGAAGCGTTGCTCCGTGATCATGCCGTCACCCCGCCGGTCGGTTGTCGGCGTCGGGAAGGGCGTGTTCATCGAGGCCGGCGATGGCGGCGCGGCCCATCGCGAGGATCGCTTCGTCCGTGCTGCCGCCGATGTGGGGTGTTCCGAGGAAGTTCGGGAGTTTGAACAGTTCCCAATCTTGCGGGGGTTCGATGGCGAAGACGTCGAAAGCTGCGGCTTGGAGATGTCTTTCCTGCAGGGCTGCCTTCAAGGCTGCCTCATCGACAAGGCCGCCGCGTGCGGCGTTGATCAGTATTGCGCCGCGGCGCATGCGTGCGATCGTCCCGGCGTTGATGATGTGGTGGGTCGCCGGGTTGAGGGGAATGTGGAGGGTGACGATGTCGGAGGCTTCAAGAAGCTCGTCGAGGGAGACGGGTTCGACGCCGTTCTCAGCGTAGAATTCGGGGAAGTCGCGAATGTCGTTTGCCAGAATTCGACAGCCGAATGGTGCGAGAAGGCCGGTCAGGTCCTTGCCGATGTGACCGCAGCCGACAATGCCGATGGTGCGGCCGGTGAGCTGACGGCCCTTTTTGTTCTGCCAGGTTTCCGAGCGCAGGTCGCGGTCACATTCGGGGACCAGGTGGAGCAGCGAGATCATGAAGCCGAGCACCAGTTCGGCGACCGAGCGGCGGTTGACGCCGCCCGTCCAGCCGAGATGGACGCCGTGACGGGCCATGGCCTCCATGTCGATCATGTCGAGGCCGACGCCGTACTTCGCGACGACGTCGAGTTCCGGGACAGCCGAGAGCAGGGCATCGTCGACGGTTTCGAGGCCGGTAATGACCTTGCGGCGGCCGCGAAGGAAATCGATGAGGGCCTCTCCATGAAGGGAGAGGCCTTCATCATTGAAGCGGACGTTGTCGTATTTTGCGATCAGCTCCTCGCGCAAGATCGGGTGGCGCGAGAATGACCTTGAGGTGACGGCAATCGGTGTGTTGTCCGGCATGGAACTCTACGTACTCTACTTGGCCTATGCTACTTGGCGTGGAGGCCTGTCTCGGTTGGGTTGTCCGTACGAGATGGTCTTGTTTCGCGGGTCGGCACGGGCGGTTGATAGGCCTCGTCGGCGCGGTAAATGTCGAAGACCAGCTTCATGGTTTCGTAGGCATCGCGCGAGGTGCCGTTCCTGATCGGCTTGCCGGTGCGAACGGATGTGACGAATTCTTCGAGCTCAAGATCCCAGGAGGGGTCGGTGTTGAAGAAGGTGCGCTCCTCGGGTGGGTTGCCGATTGCGGAACCCTGGTGCTTGCGAGCCTGGATCAGCCATTCGTCACGGTAGGAGCGGGTGGAGGAGGGCATGCCGTCGACGATAACGTAGCCGTCTTCCATGAAGATCTCGAGGGTAAAGCGGTGCTTCCACTGCGTGAAGGATGAATGCAGCATCGCAATGCGATCTTTCTCGTCACGCAGCAGCGCGAAGGCATTATCTTCGGCCGGGTAATCCCAATAGGCGCGGGTGCACATGCTTTTCACTTCGCGGAATTCACCGCAGAAGTGACGAAACAGATCGAGCATGTGGATGCCTTGATCGAGAAGGATACCGCCGCCGGCAACGTCGGGCTTGAGGCGCCATTCATCGGTTTGGCCAGACCCTTCGGCCTTGCCGTAAACGCCGCGCATCCAAAGAATGCGGCCGTATTTTCTGTTCTCGATGATCTTTTTCGCTTCCATGATGCCGTAGTGGTAGCGGTGGTTGAAACCGACTTTCAGCATCTGGCCGGGGTTGCGCTCTTCGGCAGCCATGATCTGGGCAACGCCGTCGAGATCGCGTCCGGGAGGCTTTTCGCAGAAGACGTGCTTGCCGGCGTCGAGTGCTGCGCAGGCTATCTCGGGAATGAAGCGATTGGGGGTGCACACGAACACGGCGTCGACGTCGGAGTCGATGACGGCACGATAATCTTTGAGCAGCTTGACGTCGTCGTAACCGGATTTGGGCGGGTTCGGGTCGGTGGCGGAAACCACAATCGCGTCATCGCGCTTGCGGATCGAGTCCGCGCGAATTCCCCCCATCTTGCCGAGGCCTACGATTCCGAATTTCAGTGGCGGTAACATACTCATACCCTCTTGCTGGCCCTCTTGCTGGCAACTGTTGGTTCGACGAGGTGGGCGGTCGTTTGCATGCAGCCTGACTCGGGACTGCGATGCGGCTTCAAAATTGTTTCCGTCTAAAACAGTCCTCTTTCATGGAAATCTGCAGCCAGACGTGTCCTGGCCGACGTCAGGTCAGCTTGGTGAAGGGCGATTCCTTGAACTTGTTCATGACCAGGATGCCGACCCGGTCGCGGGCGTCCGCGATCGTCGCGAGCATCTCGTTCGCCTTGTCGCCGCTGGTGCGGTCGCTGACAGCGACAAAGACAAGCAAGTCGCAGTGCTTGACGATTGTGCGAGTGTCCACGAACTCCTGCATTGACGGGGTGTCGACGATGACAATGTCGTAGGCTTCGCCGGCGGAGCGGAAGAATTCACTCGCGCGCGGGGTGGCCAGAATATCCATCGTGCGGCCCACGTTGACGGGTCGGGTCGCGGGACAGAGTTCAAGTCGCGGCTCGATCTCGCGGACCACATCATCAGCAGACATTGTCTCGCCGAGGAGAAGTTCGTGGAGGTGGTGTTGGGCATCGGGCGCCAGCTGCTGGCTGAGCGTTGCGGTTTGCATATCGCCATCAACCAAAAGCGTGCGGCGCCCGGAACTGGCCGCGTATTTCGCCAGGCTCAGGGAGAGGAACGACTTGCCGTCGTCTCGTGATGTGGAGACGATCCCGATGACGTGACGCCCGTTTCGTGACCGCACTTTCTGGAGAAGGTCGTCGATCACGAAGAGCTGCTGGACGAAGACCGATTGCGAATCCGCGAGCAGGCGATCCAGTGGCGCTTCGTTGCGTGCGCGGCGGCCGCGGAGAGATTTCGGCAGCTTCACAAGCGGGATTGCCACGACCTTCGGAATTTTCAGCAGCCGGCGCGCTTCTTCAGGGTTGCGCAGAATGCTTCTGAAGAATTCGCTGAGCAGTGTGTATGACACGCTCATGACGAGTGCCGACATCAGGGCTGCGACCAAGACCAGCGCCTTTTGGGGGCGCGTCGGCTTGTCCGGCGGCTTTGCGAAGCGGACGATGGAGGTATCTGGCTGACTGAGGCTCTGGCGCAGCTCAGTCTCGCGCAGCCGGGCCAGAAGAGAATCGTGGAGATCGGTGTCAATCTTGGCGGAGCGCTCCATCTTGCCGAGCTCGATCTTGAGCCGACGGCTGCTTGAGAGTTCCTTCTTGAGTTCCTCGACCCGGTCATTGAGGAGATCGGCGCGGGTCTTTGCGACTTCGTATTCGTTACGCAGGTTCTCAACGAGGCGGGCAACCTCGCGGCTGATCTCGTTTTCCAGGTTTTTCAGCTCGGCTCGGAACGAATGGACCTGGGGATGGGCGGAACCGAACTTGGAAATGGTTGTGGCAAGCTGGCGCTGGACCTGGGCGAATTGGCGCTTGTAGTCAGCGATGACGTTCGACTTCAAAGCGAGGCCGGTTGCCTGCAAGGGGCTGTCGTTGCTGGAAGAGCTTTCGACCTTGCGCAACTGAGCCAGTAAGGCCGCGGCGTTGGCTTGTGCGGTGATCGACTGGGAAATGGTGTCGTTCAGCTCGCGTTCCTTGACGAGTTGGCCGCCGGTATCGAAGAGGTCGTGCTCGGCCTTATAGAGTTCGATCTTGCGGCGGCTCGAGCCGATCTGCTCCTGCAACTCGGCGACGCGTTCCTTCAGCCAAATGCGCACGCTCTTGGTCTTGTTGACGCGCAATTGTTCCTGATCGTCGACATACAGCTCGGCAACGGCGTTGGCGATTTTCGCCGCCATCGCACGATCCTTATGGACGTACTTGACCTGGATAATGAGCGAGAGGCCGACCCGGCGCACGTCAAGGTCGCGTAGAAACGTATCGATCTGTCGCTGCGTAATGCGCTGGGGTTTGGCCGCTTCCGGGCCGACCTGGTCGGCCATGTCAGGTGTCAGGGCGCTGTCTTCTCTGGCTGCCGCGTTGTCCTGTTCGGTGGGGTCGTTGCTTGCAACCTGGTTGATGAGGGCCGCTTTGGGTCGCGGCGACAACCACTGCTGCAGGAAGTTGCGTTTGTCGGATGGCCCTTGAAGATTGAGGTGGCGGATGACGCGGTCGGCCAGGCGCGGGGAGCGAAGGAGCTCGATCTGGCTGTCGATGACCTGGCCGATCATGAAGCGGCTGGTGTCGAGGCCAGGCGTCACTTCGCCGGTCGTGAAGATCTGGGGATGCTTGCTTTCGACGAGGAGCTGGGAGGTGGCTTCGAACCGCGGCGTTGCAACGAGCAGGTAGGCAATTGCCAGAAGCAATGCCAGCGCCATCGACCCCATCATCAGGTGGCGCCCGGCATACATCGACCGGAGCAGCCAACGGATATCGATCGGGTCGGCGTCGCGGCTGTAGGCTCCCGGCAGGTTGCCTGATGCATCCTGCGATTGGATGGCGTCCGGGCCGGCGGCGAGAGAGCCGTTTCTCGTATCTGATGCGTTCACGGTTTGTCGTTCACTGCTTGGGGGTTACTTTGGTACGCTCAGGAACAGGTTTCGCGTTCAATAAGGCATCGTGATAGGCGATCAAGGATCTGTTGCATTGCGGTGTGCGGGCTCCGCCGACTTCCAGATGTCTTGCGCATAGCCATGCTTCGACGCGCAACAGGTCGTCGATCGAAGAGGGGGCGAAGGCATTGCTTGGCACTTGCGAGGCGATTTCGACAGCGCGGCGGTTCTCTAGTTCGTCCATTCCGATCGGTTGATCGATGATCCGGCCTTCGCGCGACTTGATGCCGTCCAGTATGCGGCGGTCGACCGGATCGCGTTCGCGCGGGCGTGTGCCAGCGAATTGCGCGGTCGACTTCCAAACCAATTCGGGACTCATGAGATCCCAGTTTCGTGGGATCAGCGAGGGTTTGGAGCGCAGCTTGAATGCCTCAGGTTTCTTCAGAGCCTGCCGGTCCGGTGCGAGGATGAGATTGCCTTTGGCGTAGACGATCGTGTCCGGGGCAACCTCCATCATCCGACGCGAAACGAGGAGTGTCGGGACGTCTTGGCGCGTGTCCGGGCCTGGCGCCATGACATTGGCGATGACCGAGGCGCGGGTGCGCCATTTCCGGTCCTCAGGTGCGGCATTGATATGAATGGCGTTATTGTGCGGATTGTAAATGAAGTTGTTGGCGATGACCAAAGACGCGCCGGTGTTGACGGCGGGATTGCGAAAGCCGTTGTTGGCGAAAATGTTGCCGACGATCTCCAAGCCTTCCATATCGCTGCCGACCAGAAGGCCGGCGGTATGTGCGCCTTTTGGATGGCCGGCGTTGCGCAGAGCTTCGGCGATGATCGAGTTGCGAATGGTGATCTGGCGAATGTCCGCTCCGAAAATGCCGATGTTCTCGTCGACGGCCCAACTTGCGGAAACGTTGTCAATCAGCACGCCGTGGGCCGGTATTCCGCATCGCGAGCAAGGCGCGATGGTGATGGCATCGCGCTTGGAGTTGTTTTCCGGCGTGTCAGCGGGGCCGGGGCGAATTGCGATGTGCTGGACGATGACGTCGCTGGTGCGAATGCGGAGGGTGCCGCGCGTCAGGGTGATGCCTGGCGGTGGCGCCGTCTGGCCCGCGATCGTGATCCAAGGATAAAGGACGTGAAGGTCTGACTTGAGTTTGATGGTTCCGGCAACGTCGAACACGACAATTCGCGGATTGCCGCGGTCAATGGCATGGCGCAAGGAGCCGGGGCCGTCGTCGTTCAGGTTGGTGACACGATAGATCGAGGCGAATGGTTGGGCACCGCCACGGGTGCGCGCGCCTGCCTGCACAGCGATCGGTGTCGCCATAATGGCATGGGTGTCGATGGCGGCGGCCGCCGGTGCGAACACAAAGCCGCAGACGGTTGCCATAGCCGCAACGGCTGCCCCCGACCAAGTTCGGGATGCGCGGTTGGTCCGGCTCACTTCGTTTTCGCGAGCGTCGTGCATCGGATTTTCCACTCTCGCCGCCCGGGGCGGTCGTTCTGGCTTGCCAAGACTTCGCTTGTTCAGGCGCGCCGACTTAGTTCACGATTCCAATCGGTCAGTTCGTTTCGGCTACGTCCCGGCCGTCCACCGTGCGGATGCGTTGATCCGGCATGATGTCGCGGTAAATCTCGAGGGTTCTCTCGCAGACGTCGCTCCACTGAGCGAATTGCTCGGTCGGGCAACGAAAGGCATCGGGGGTGGCCAGAGCAGCATGGATTTTGGCGCGTAGGCCCTCTACGTCGCCGACGGCGAAATAGTTGGCTGCGGGGAGACCCATTTCGGCATTCGCAGGAATATCGCTCACGACAAGTGGGCAGGAATAGGACAACGCTTCCAGGACCGCATTGGATAGCCCTTCTTGACGCGACGAATTCACATAGACACTGCAGTCCTGATAGAGCGCCGAAATGAGGCTGCGTTCGATGCGGCCAATGAAGCGGATACGTTCATCACTCTGAGCGAACAGTCTTTCGCCGTAGTCGGATTCCGCACCACCGACGACAATGAGCTGGACGTCGGGTTCGTCGAGGCCGCGAACCGCCTGGACCAGCGTCTCAAAGTCCTTTAGCTGGGTAACGCGACCGACTGACAAGATGTAGCGCTTGTTGTCGAGACCGAGCTCACGCTTCAAGTTGCGGGCTTCGTCGGATACTTCGACCGGGTCCAGTCCGTTTGGCACAACCGAAATGCGTTTGAGGCCGTGGCGGTCAATGAGGTGGCGACGGAACGTTTCCGAAACCGCGATCACATGGTCGGCGAAGCGCGTCTGGTATTCGCACATGTAGAGCGCCCAGCGTTCAATGGTTCCCCACTTCTGCAGGTCGTAGTAGTCGGTGGAGCCGTAGCGAACGACGACGCGCAGGCCCACAAGCTTGTAGAGGAGCAAGAAGAGTGCCGCGCTCAGGCATTGCATATGGACGATTTTCGGGCGTTTGACGGCGGCATGCAGGAAGGCCAGGAAATTATAGAGCACCTTGTCTGTCTTCAGGAAGTTGACCGTTGGGATGCCGGTCAGGTGAACGCCCTGGAATTCAGGTGAGTGAATGTACTTCGAAATGCCCAGCAGCTCGACCTTTGGGCCGGCTGCAACGATGCGGGGGAATACCTTTTCGGCGTTCTTTTCGGCCCCTCCCTCCATGTTGGGGATGCCGCGTGCGCCGACAACAATAATCTCAGACATTGTGCTCTACACTTCTGAATTAGAACCAAAAATCAGGCTGCTACTTGATCTCGGAAGAAGCCGACGTACCAGGGCAAGGCCTGCTTTATGCCGTCGCTGATGTGGTATGTCGGCTGATAGCCGAGAAGGCGGGCGGCCTTCGAAATATCAGCTTGTGAGTGGCGGACGTCTCCGGCCCTGAAGTCGCGGTGTACAACTTCGCTGCTTGAGTGGATGCCGAGGCCTGCCAAGCCGGCGCGCAGTTCATTGATCAGCGTGTTGAGATCGGTGCGATCACCGACGGCAACGTTATAGACTTCACCGCGCGCTTCATCGGGTGCCAAGGCCGCGCAAATGTTCGCCTGGACGGCGTTGTCGATGTAGCAGAAGTCACGGCTGGTCTTGCCGTCACCATTGACGAAAACGGTCTCATTGGCGAGCAGGGCGGCGGTCCATTTCGGTATCACGGCGGCATAGGCGCCGTTGGGGTCCTGGCGACGTCCGAAGACGTTGAAGTATCGCAGGCCAGTTGCCTTGAAGCCATAGGCGCGGGCGAAGACGTTGGCATAAAGCTCGTTGACGTATTTCGTGACCGCGTAGGGAGACATTGGTGCGCCGATGCGGTCTTCGACCTTAGGCAGGGCTTCGTGATCGCCGTAGGTCGAACTCGACGCGGCGTAGACGAAACTCTCGACCTCAGCGTCGCGGGCAGCGGCGAGCATGTTGAGGAAGCCCGATACATTGACGTCGTTGGAGGCGATCGGGTCGGCGATCGAACGGGGGACCGAGCCAAGCGCTGCCTGATGGAGGACGTGCGCTGCACCATCCAGTGCCTTTCGGCATGTTCGCAGGTCGCGAATGTCGCCTTCGACCAGTTCAAAGCGGCGCCAGCGTTCGGCGCCGACATTTTCCTGGACTTCTACCAGATTGCGCCGGTGACCCGTCGCGAAATTGTCGAGACAGACGACTTTCTGGTCCAGTTTGAGGAGTGTTTCGACGAGATTGGAGCCGATGAAGCCCGCACCGCCGGTGACGAGCCACCGCTTCGGATTGCGCGCGAGGTCAATGGTCAACGCATCGAAGCGCCGGCCTGCAGGCTGGTTTTGATTGGTCATTATGAGCCGTCACGTACGCTAGCGGCTCACTCGTGAGCCGCGTGTTGGGAACAAGATTCGTGATCTACCGCCCTTCGAGTGTCGCGCCGCCCTAGTGCGGTAAAGCTGGCTTCTCGTCGTTTTACCAACGAGGTCAGGGTGCGGGCTACCAGTCGAGAGGAACTTTATCTTTCACCCATCGATCTAGCAGGAGGGGGACTGCGAAGCATACTCAAAACGGTGTCAACGCATCATGCTTGGCAAGGGGTGTTGCAAACAGTCGACACCTAGAGGTTGATGCCGGATGTGCCCTCCACTCGTCTTCGAAGATCATGGCATCAGGTTGATCAGGCGGCAAGGGCTCGCTCGGCGGCGATGGTGTCGCGCGCATATTCCGTCACTGTCTTTGCGTCGAAGTGTTCCGCGACGAACCGGAAGAGTTCTTCGATCCGGCGGTAATTTTCTTCGAGTGACGCTTCGTTCGGAAAATAAGGACTGCCGCCGGGCATCAGTTCGGAGGAATGCGTCATGAACATCGCATAGGGGTGGCCTTCCTCAAGGCAGCGTCGGGCCGCCAGCATCATATCCGCAGGGCGACGCGAA
This sequence comes from uncultured Alphaproteobacteria bacterium, assembly GCA_963696075.1. Lineage (GTDB taxonomy): Bacteria > Pseudomonadota > Alphaproteobacteria > Rhizobiales > Hyphomicrobiaceae > CAJQQK01. The sequence continues at coordinate 30,982 of CAVOJD010000031.1, forward strand.
GATGGGCGAAGCCAGACGTTTGGCAGGATCTGGTTGGCGGCGCGCTGGCCCCAGCGATTGGCGAGCAGGGGTTGCGGGCAAAGACGTTGGGTGGTGGCAAAACGCGGCAGGACGGTCATGGGGATCTGGAGCAGTGGGCCGTTGCCGGGCTTCGTGACGTCGGCCGGGTCCATGAAATAGGGTTTGGACGGTGCGAAGCGGTAGTCGGATCCGCCGTTGCGCGACGGGTCGCCCTTAAAGCACGACCACGTTGTGAAGGGGGTTACGGAGCTGTCGGCGAGGTAGCCCTGGTCGGCCAGCATTGCGGCGTAGCGCCCATCGAAGGCCCAACGACCAGCGCGGTGGGACGTCGGCGGGATGCCGAAGGCACGGGTGAGTATCTCGGTCATCGCGCTGATCTTGGTGCGCATCAGGTCGTCCGGAAACTCGATCAAATAGGGGTGGTGGCGATTGTCGTCAGATGTCAGCGTCTGGTCAAAGGGGGGGCTGTGCCAAGCATGAAGATGCATGCCGACTTCAGCGTAGCCGCGGTCGATCGCTTCAGAAGCAAAAGCGACGTAGACGGGGTCGACGGCCATTTCGTAGTCGGTGAAATAGGTTGCCTTGACGCCGTAGGCCTCACACAGATGCTGGAAGCGAGGCAGATGGCGGGCGTTCTCGGTCGTCACTTCAGGCTTTCGCGCCCAAAGGTTGTCGCCTTCCGTGTCGATTGTGATCAGGAACGCCGGTTTGGTCGCGCTGCGCATGGCAAAGCAATCCTCTTACGCAAAACAAGGAAACACGTGCACCGTTCCACTCGCAGTGAGCAGCAGCCTCTCAGCGACTACCACTGCCGTTCCGAGCGCAGCAACCGGATTCAAACTCCCGGGCATGGTCCGGTCCGGGCTGTTGCTGAACTCAGACACTTGTGCTTGCGCACTTGAGTTTTGGTACTCGAACTTGGGTGCTTGAGTTTGAGTACTTGGTGAAAGGGGCCGTCATCGTGCCTGTGGCCGGCATTGGCGGGATTGTTCAGCCACACCTCCGAGCAATTGCTGTTGGTGAGGGCAAGTGGGCGCGACAACGACTTGCGGAGACGCGGCGGCGAGTTGTAAGCGTCATGAGAAACCTTTATTACAACCCTTGCTTGCGGTTGCGTGTCGTGGTGGCCGGGACGCATGATCCTGGATCCTGAGGGCTGCTTCTGTGACCTCAGGACTGTAAAGAGTACGGAGTCTCATGGCTCCGAGTGAGTGGATCCGGTCGATGCCAACTGTTGTCAGCCACGTTTCCAAAGCCTGGCGGAAGCTTCGGCCCTATACTGATATTTCCGACATTTCGCGGCGGTTGAAATTCAACAAGATCCGGTCGCGATACTTCCGTGACATGTGGGCGGGCGCGGCGCGCAACATCGGGGCAACGTGCACGACGACGGCCTATGGGTTCGAGGAAATCGGGCGCGATGGGCTGACGACATTCGTCAAGCAATCGCAGGTGATGCTGGACAGCCAGTTGACGCTCAACGTCGCGGGCGAGAAGGGGCTGACGTATGAGCTGCTCGAGCGGCTTGGTGCACCGCTGCCGTGCTACTGCCGGGTTGGGATCGACGATTTGCAGCCGGCCTTTGCGTTCCTGAAAGAGCATGACTTCGTCGTGGTCAAGCCGGCGGGCGGGACGGGCGGCGGGCGGGGCGTGACAACGGGTGTCGCCACTGTCGAGGGCCTCAAATCTGCCGCGCGGCGGGCGTCGCGGTACTCGGGCGAACTCATGATCGAGGAGCAGGTGGCGGGCGCGAGCTACCGGTTGCTCTATCTCGGCGGCACGTTCATCGATGCCGTGCGGCGTGATCAGCCGATGGTCGTGGGAGATGGCCGCAGCACGATCCAGCAGCTGATCCAGAAGGCAAACGCCGCCCGCGAGACGGCGAGCCCGGTCCTGGCGCTCAGTCCGCTCGTTGTTGACAACGATTGCCGAAATTGGCTCAGCGAGAACGACGTTACGCTTGCAAGCCGACCGGCCAAGGGTGAAGCCGTGACGGTGAAGCGGGCGGTCAATCAGAATGATGCCGGCGGCAATGTGAATGTGCGCACCATGGTGCATCCAGACATTGTCGCGCGATGTCAGGATATCGTCGATCGCATGGGAATTGAGCTTGCAGGCGTCGACCTGATGTGCCGTGCAATCGACCAGCCTTTCGGTAACGGCAACTGTTGGATCAATGAAGTGAACACGACCCCGGGGCTGCATCACCATTATCTGATTTCGGCTCCGGAAGACGGGGTGCCGGTTGCGGAGGTGATCCTCGATTACATGTTCTCACGTCAAGTCGGAACCATGCGTCTGGGGAGTTGAGAGTGGTGTTGAAGCATGCGAACGAGCCGAGTGGTGGCCGGGCATTCGATCCGGCGTCATTCGACAATTCAACGCCGGTTTTGCTCCTCGGCGGCCAGGCCAATACGCTAGCGCTGTGCCGCAGCTATGGACGGCGCGGCATACCGGTGCGCGTCAGTGGCTCATCATCGATCTGGGCGGCACAATCGCGCTTTTGCCGGCAGAGTTTCATCATCCCGAAGGGTGTCCGGGCGGAAGACTTCTGGGCCGATCTTCTTTTGTCGGACAAGCATCCGGAACTTCAAGGTAATGCGCTGATCTACTGCAATGATGCAGCTATCGAGTTCGTCGCCAACAACCGTCAGGCGTTGGAGGAGCGCTATCTGCTCGATGACAGTCAGCCCGAGATGCAGCTCGCGCTGCTCGATAAACTCGAAACGTTGAAGCTTGCGCGGCGGGCGGGTGTCGGGGCGCCGAACTACTGGCTAATGGAGAGTGAAGCCGATTTCGAGAAGGTGCGTGCGGAACTGAATTGGCCGGTGATCGTCAAGCCCCTGATCTCGCACGAATTCCAGGCCGTTTTTGGAACCAAGTTCTTTCGGATCGACGAGGATTTCGATGAACTGGTCCGGCGGGTTCGGCAGTGCTGGGAGGCGGAGCAGCCGATCATGCTGGTTGAGCAGATCCCGGGGCCGGACACGCTGTTGTCGAGCTATTACACCTACATCGACCGGCAGGGGCACTCCTACTTCGACTACACCAAGCGTGTCATTCGGCGGTATCCGATGAATATGGGCGGGGGCACGCTGCATGAAAGCGCGTGGATGCCGGAGACGGCAGAGGCTGGGCGCCGGTTCTTCGATGGGATCGGGTTTACAGGTTTCGGCAATGTCGAATTCAAGCGAGATCCACGCGATAACACCCTGAAGATCATCGAGGCCAATGCCCGATTTACGGCGGCGCAGGAATTGGTTGCGCGGTCCGACGCGCCGCTTGACCTGATCTATTACTGCCGGCTGACCAAGCAACCGGCGCCGACCTTCACGTCATTTCGTGAGGGCGTGCGGTACTGGTACCTGATCAAGGATTTCCGGGCTTTCGTTGAAATGCGCCGAAAGGGTTTGATCACCTTCCCGCAATGGGTGAAGAGCGTTTTCCCATTCAATCATGCTTCCTCGCTCTATGACTGGCGTGATCCGTGGCCGTCAGTCGTGGGGACGATCAGGTTCCATCGCGCCGGTACTTCAATCCCTGCTTGCGCGTCGGCGACGCGCCCGCGCGAAGGCGGCGCCCGTGCGGACGCGCGCTGCGGCTGGAAGCAGTTCGTGACACAACAGCAGGCGACGGCTTTGACGATCGGAATCTGTCACAGCTGTATTGCTAATTTGCCAAGGATAAAAGCCTTGTGCGGTGGGGGCGAAGATTAGCAGCGAAACCAACATTACCCGACCCGGCGGGCGCTTCTGGCGGCTGGTCGATCATGGGACATATTTCCTGAAGAATGCGCCCTGGACGGTTGTGACGACATTCGTCACGGGCCTTTCGACCTATGCGATCATGCTGCTGCTTATGCGGTTCGAGGGGCTTGAGGCGGTCGGTCAGTTTCGCTTGCTGCTCTCGATCGTGACCATGCTTTCGCTGGCGACGCTGCTGGATACCGGCAAGATACTGATCAAGTATGTCGTGCAGGACGCAGATGGCATGGTGAGGCCGCTGATGGTCAATCGCATGCTCTGGTCGCTGCTTGGGGTTGCGGCGGGGCTGGTGGTTGCCGGTGTGATGCATTCGCGGGGGGAACCGCTTGCAGTCGCGGTTCTGGCCGCGTCGCTGCTGCTGCCGCTGACCTATCCGACCAACCTGTTTGCGCAGATCCATCAGGCGCGCCGGTTGTTCCGGTTCAACGCGTTGATCAACATCGCCAAACATTCGGTGCTGGTTTCGATGGTCGTGGTTTGGCTGGTGGCGGACTGGAATGTGATCGGTCTTTTCATCGCCTATTTCGCGGTGCTGACGCTTTTCAACGTCTGGTACATGTCGTGGCATGCCGATGAGTTGCGGTCGGTTTCGCCTGACTCGAAAAAGTCCGTGCGCGAGGCGACCGTGTTGAGTGGCAGCGGGCTATTGCCGGTCGTGCTCGACAATATCGACAAGTTCCTCGTCTCATATTTCCTGGGGCTCGAGGCGCTGGGGATCTATGCGATCGGCGTTTCGACGGGCCGGCTGTTGCTCAATCTTGTGAAGCCGATGCTTGTCGTCTATTTGGCGGACCTGGTGAAAAAGCGTCTCAGCCGGAAATTCGAGATCCTTTCCTTTGTCCTGCTGACGCTCTTCGGACTCGTTGCGGCGATCGCGCTGAAGTTTGTGATGGAGCTCTTCTTCAAGCCCGATGAAATGCAGGCCTATCCGATCTCTTTCGTCATCCTGGTGGGACTCGGGGTCTATTTCGTCGGTGTCACGAAGTATTACTCGTCGATCTATCACAAGGACAGCTCGCTCAAGGTGCCGGTCATTACGAACTTCGTCTCGGCTCCCATTATCGTGGGCTATCTTCTGCTCTCGCTGAATTTTGGGGGGGACTACGCGTTGATCCTTTGCGCGGCTTCGTATCCGTTGCGCGAGGCGCTCAACATCGTGGTGATCTCGGTTCTCTCGAAATGGTATAAGGTCGTGCTGGTCGAGGACGGGGGCGCCCAGGGGGGCGGCGGGGTGTGAGGTCGCTTGAGACGAGACTACGCGGCTTTCGGGCGGTCGGCTCCGCGGGGGCGTTGAAGGGAAGGCCCTAGCAGCAACTGCAGTGCATTGGATCGCTTGTTGCCTGGTTTCGCGAACGGGGACGGGTTGAGTTTGAATTTTCGAGGACGCGGCGGATGGATTTGATTTCGCTTTTGGTGCAGCCGTCGATGGTGTTGGTCGCCCTGAGTATACTCGGGCTGGTCCTGATGCTGTTTCGCGGATGGATCGGGAAGATCGGCCGGGGTGTGCTTTTTGGCTCGGCCCTGCTCTATCTCGTGTGCGCGTTCTCGCCGCTGCCGCGGCTCTTGATACTGCCGCTCGAGGAGCGGTTTCCGCGGGTGGCGGCGAGTGCTTTCGAGAAGGTCGATGGCATCGTGGTTCTGGGCGGGGCGATCGATTCCCGGGTCACGAAGCTCAGAAGTCTCATCGCGCTCAATCAAGCGGCCGAACGCTTGACGGAGGCTGCGAGCCTGGCGCATCGGTTCCCGGAGGCGGTGCTGGTCGTGTCGAACGGCAGCAACAACCGGATCGATGAGACCGATCCGTTCGGGTATGCGGAATATCGGATCTTTGAAGGGCTCGGGATCGCGCGGGAGCGCATCATCTATGAGCGGCACTCGAATGATACGTATACGAATGCGACGCTTGGCAAGGAAGTGGCCCAGCCGAAGCCAGGCCAGACCTGGCTGCTCGTGACGACGGCCAGCCACATGGCACGGGCGGTTGGAAGCTTCCGCAAGGTCGGCTTCGATGTTGTGCCTTATCCGGTCGATTTTCGGACGTTTGGGCCCGGGCGTGGGGTTCGCTTTTTTGCGCGACCCTCGGAGGGCCTTGAGATGATGGATACGGCGGTCAAGGAGTGGATCGGCCTTGTTTATTACTGGTTACGCGGGCGCACGTCGGAGCTTTATCCGGCGCCCGAGTAACCAACTCGCGCTTCGACCGTCCAATCGTTCCGTGCCGGCGCCGTTTCACTCTGCCGGTTGCGGTGTGGGGTAGGTGCGACGGTCGTTTTTCTGTTTCATGATTGATTGGAGCACGTCGCGTTCGAGTTCGACGGCGTAGTCCAGCGAGAGCGTATCGCGGGCGAATTGCGCCGCTTTCCGGCCCACGGCGGGGTCGTAGTTTTCGAGCACCCAACGCAGTTTGTTCTCGATGTCGTCGGCTCCGAAGCCTTCGGTCAGGTAGCCCGTGACGTTGTCCTCGATCAATTCGAGGATGCCGCCGACAGGGGTGCCGACGCAGATCAGGCCGGAGGCCATTGCCTCGATCAATGTCTTTGGCATGCCTTCGCGCGTCGAGCACAGAATGTAGAGGCTGTAGTCGTGGTGGATGCGCATCAATTCGGTGTTCGGCACGAAGCCCTTGAAGGTGACATCTGCGCCGACCTTCTCGGCATACGCGCGCAGTTCCGCCTCCTGGGGGCCGCCGCCGTAGAGGTGGAGGGGGTGGCCGAGGCGGGCGCAGGCGGTCATGAGGTTGATGATGTTCTTGACCTCGTGGAGGCGTCCAACGAACAGGATCGGCCGGGTCATGTCATAGCCGTCAACCGGCCGGAAGCCCTTGAGATCGACGTAGTTGGGCAGAAGCGTGATCGGGGTCTTCGGTGCCATCGCGCCGTAGTATTCAAGCATCTCGTTCGAGGTGACGGCGGCGTGGTTGGCGGTTCGCATCTGGAGCTTTTCGAGTTGGAGGGTGATCCAGGCGCGGAACGGTTTGTTCTCGGTCTTGAAGCGGCTGGAGAGCGGGTATCCCAAGCGGAAGAGGTATGGTTTGCGGGTGATCAAGGCGGCAATCATCGAGGCCCAGGAACCGCTGACCTGGTGGGCCTTGACGACGTCGACTTTCGACAGCGTGCGCCAGTGGATGAGGGGGCCGATGAACGAATAGATGAGCGCGCCGGGCTTGTTGTCCAGGAATTTTGGCGGCATCAGCAGTTCAACGCTGTTCCAGAAGGGGTTCTCCTGGCGCAGTTGGTCGAGGAGTTCCTGATCGCTGCGGTGGGAGGTGAACCAGTAGAAGCGGTCGAAGTCGCCTTCTTCGAGGAACCGTTCGTACTGCGCGATGTTGCGCGAGAGGATGCCCTGGTGGTGTTCGCGGCGGATCGCCAGCAGGTACTCGAAAAACAGAACCATACTCTTCAACGCAACAACTCCATTTGTCTGGCGGTGGAACATGCCGCGCCGGTGGTTACCGGTGCAGCGTTCACGGGTGGACGTTGCCAAAACGGTTGCGGCCCCTGTCGATGCCGGCACGTCGTGTGCGGTCATTCCAGGGCGGGACCTGAAGCATTCTTTTACGAAACTCCCGGTCCAGCCGCAGTGCAGATCTGAGGATCGCCGGCTCTGCGTGTGCCTGGTGTGTGGTTTCTGGCACAGCCGGGGGTTGCGGGCCCGGTTGGGCCTGCGATCCGGTCAGGTCAGCGGCAGCATGACGTGCTCGCGGTAGGTTGGGCGACCTGCCAGGCGTTCGTACCAGGCACGCAGGTTCGGGAAATTGCCGTGCTCAACGGGAAGCGCGTACCAGCGGTAGGCGACACAGCCCAACGGGAAATCGGCGACGGTGAGGTTGTCGCCCATGATGTAGTCGCGGCCGGCCAGGTGACGATCGAGAATGGCGATGGCGTCGCGGAAGCCGTTGGCGCCGGCTTCGATGGCGGCGGGGTTGCGCTGGTCTTCAGGCGTTCTGATCAGGCCCCAGAAGACAGGTGTGATGCACGGCAGGATGGTGGTCTGCTGCCAGTCCATCCACATTTCGGCGCGGGCGCGCTCGCCGGCATCCGTGGGGATCAGGGTGCCTGGGGCGTGCTTGGCTGCCAGATAACGGACGATGACGTTGGATTCCCAAAGCACAAGGCCGTCGTCGTTGATCGTGGGGACGCGGCTGTTGGGGTTCATCGCCATGTACCAGTCTTCCTTGACCTTGCCATGTTCGAGGCCGGCGACCTCATGCTCGATCTCAAGGCCGAGTTCGGCGATCATCCACATGACCTTCTGGACGTTGATCGAATTGGGTCTGCCCCAGACTTTCAGCATTGCCGTTTTCCCTGCTTGGTACGGTTCATTTCAGGTGGTTCGTCGGTCGCGACCGATCATGGGTGGCGCGGCGGACAACTCCAATGGTTGCGGGGCATGCATAGCATGGGGCAATCAGTTTGGCACAGGATCGGTTCGCGGGGGTTGGAGCGGGGCCGGCCGCTGGCACAGGTGCGAGGCGAGAGGTTCGAAATGGATGTCGAGGCAATCGAACTCAGGGATGATGGGCGGGTTCCGAACAATCCGGATCTGGCGCTCGTAGTTTATCGGGGGGCGCTGGCGCGGGAGATGGAACCGGCGGATGTGATCCGGCTGTTCGGTGGCAATGGCTGGCGGGGGGGCTGGGTCAACGGCATTTTTCCGTATCACCACTATCATGCCCGGTCGCATGAAGTGCTGGCGAACGTGGGGGCGGCCGTCACGGTGCAATTCGGCGGGGAAAAGGGGCCGGTCGTGTCATTCGAGGCGGGCGATGTGGTCGTCATCCCGGCCGGGGGCGGTCATTGCCGGGTGTCGAGCGGTGGTGGCTTGGTGATCGTCGGCGCCTATCCGGTGGGCCAAGAAGATTGGGATCTGAGCCGCGCCGATAACCCGGCGGACTATGCGCGGGCGCACGATGAAATTGCGCGAGTTGCGCTGCCGCTGCTTGATCCGGTGACCGGTCAGCGCGGTCCGCTGCTTGATCTGTGGGCCTCGTGAGCGCGCTTGGGGAGATCGGAGATCGTTAGAGTGAGCCTGCCGGGGATTTTCCGGCAGGCCGTTGGTTTGCTGCACAGGGCGACGGGTTGTCGGGTCCCTTGCGTGCCGGGGAAGCTACTTTCTGCAGGGGCCGCTGCTGACGCCGCCGTCATCGCTGAAGGACATGCACGTTGCTTCAGCCTTCTTGACCGTCTGAGGCTTTTTGGCGCTCTTGGCGACGCACTTGCCGGCAGATTTGGACCAAGAGGTGCCGGCTTTGCACTTCGGTGCAGCGGTTGCAGGAAGGGTGGCGGCTGCCGCCATGGCGGCGATCAGACCGAGGGAAATAGCAAGAGTTTTCATGAGGCGCACTCCAAGGCGCGAAGGGCACGTTGGCCAGCCACGTCATCGTGATCCAGCGCATGACCCGCGCGGGAATTAGGGCTAAGGCGCGGGTTCGGCAAGATGGGAAATGATGGGCACACCGTCACGTTTGCGTGATTGTAACTGCGCTTTGCCGCGCCGCGGTTTCAGAGGCCCGCGACGGCGTGGCCCGACGCCTTTTTCGGGCGGCGCATTGCGATCAACCGGTGCGCCTCGTCGCTGCATCCTTGGCGGAGCAAGGCGGACAAATACATGAACTCGAGGAGGTCGCGCTGGGCGCGGCTGCCGCCGAGGCGTTCGTGCTGGGCCATGACCGGGGTGAGGGCTGCGATGCATTCCGCCCACGCCTGGCGGGCGAACGCGCGGAAGGCTTCGCCGGCCTTGGTGACGAGTTCGCCGGCGGGACCACGGGCGTCGCGGATGATCTTCTCGAGCGCTTCGGTGTCTCCGGCCATGGCGTGGGCGAGGGCTGCATGCGTGTCGGCGAAGGCGATGCCGGGTTCGGGAAAGATCTTTTTTGCGTAGGCGCTGATCTGGTGCCAGCGATCAGCCTGTGAGGGCGCGCCTGCAAATTCGGCGCGCATCAGGAAGGATGCCGCATCGGTGAGCACGTTGAGGGGTGGGCCCCAGGCGCCGTCGGGGCGAACGTCTGCTTCGAAGACTTCCCAGGCGCGGTCCCAGTGGCCCTGCTCCATGGCCCAGAGCGCGGTGTGCCAGGAGATGTGGCAATGGAGGGGCGCGCGCTTGTCGTAGTCGTTTCGCCAACCGTCGATGTAGCGGTAGCCGGCTTCAGTCTCGCCATTCTCGTAGTAGATGTGGGCGCGGATGTGGGCGCCGTGGGCGTTGCGCGGATTGCCGGCAAGCGAGCGCTCGATGGTGCCGATGGAGGTTGCGATCTGCCCGGCCTCGACCTGGCCGAAGGCGTGGACGCATGTGAACCACCAGTCGTCGCCGTAGTGGGGGGCGAGGTGGTTGAGGAAGGCGAGTTGTTCGGCTTCGCGGCCGGGCTGACCGGAAAAGCCGATGAGGCCGAAGACGCCGGTGCAGGGCTGGACGATGAGGGCGTCGCGGGGATGATCGGCGGTGTGGGCGAGGATCGCCTTGTAGGCGTCGGCGCCACGGCCGGCGATCAGGTGGCTCATGGCGGCGATGTGGGATTGCTCGCGGCCGGAGGTTTTGGGGGCGAGGCCGTCGGCGGTGGCCATCGCGTCGCGGGCTTCGGGCATGCGCGCTGAAATCTGCGCCGCGCGGGCGATGCCGGCGTAGGCAAGGGCGAAGTCGGGGTCGGCCTCGGTTGCGCGGCGGAAGGCCTCCTCGGCTCCGGCATTGGCGGAGATCAGGCGGTCGACGCCGTCGACGTAAGCATCGCGTGCGGCGTCTGACGAGGTTGTGAGCCGGTTGTCGTAGCGGTCGGTCAACATAGCGGAGCCTCAAGGAAAATTGTCTGGTTTGGCCCAGTTTCGCGCAAAAATTTCCCGGCGTCATGTCGAAACGCCTGCGGCAACCCGCGAGATGCCTGGGCGCTCTACCTTTGCTAGCTTCACAGTGCGTTCAACTTGGCAAGGTTCACCGCCCTGAGATCCGCCTCGGTTGCGCCGTGGTCGTAGGCGGGTGACAGGATTTCCTCGACCGCCGTGACGTCGATGACGACGAATGACGACATGCGGTCGAGGTAGTCGGCCCAGGCTGCGTCAAATGCAGCCATGACGGCGGCGGGGGCGTCGGACTTGCGGGTGACTTTGGCGGTGCCGGTGACGCGGAGTGCTTTGCGGGCGAGGACGTCGGTGAAGCAGATCTCGATGGCGGGGCGCTGCATGAGGTTGGTGATGGTGCCGGGGGAGCGAATGTTGCCGAAGGCGATCGTCGTGGGGTCGACAACGACAAAGGTTGCCTTGGTCGAGACCGAGGGCGTTCCGTCGGCATTCACAGTCGCGACCGAGCCTGCGTTGAAAGTCATGATCATGTCGCGCATGGCATCGGTCAGCATTGGCGTGTCCTGTTTTTCGGCTGGCCTGAAAGGTCCCGGCGCGCCGCTTCGCGTCGTCCGGGACCGCAGGGTGATAGGGCTGTTCACGCTATGGCTTGCGCCTACTCGGCAGCGTAAACGGTTTTGGCGCCGCCGGTCTTCTGGGTCTTGAAGATCGAGCCGGCATCGGGAGCGGGCGGCAGGGGGATGCGTACGGGTACGGGTTCGACACGCGGCTGCATCGTGAGTTCGCCGGTAATGACGCTGTCCTGAAGCGCTTCGAAGATCGCCTTCTGGCCGCTGGCGGCGAGTTTATTGAGGGCGCCGGAGCCGAACAGGGGCCAGGCATCTGCGGCGCGGCATTCGTAGAACAGGATATAGCGGCAGCGGTCCGACTTGTTCGGCGCGGAGCCGTGCAGGGCACGTGCGTGGTGGACGGTCATGGAGCCGGCCTTGCCGGTGAGGGTGACAGCCTTGGCGTAGTCGAAGTCGGGGTCGTCGGGGTCGACGGCGCCGCAGAAGACGCCATCCTTGTTGGTGTGGGCGAGGACGGGGCCTTTGTGAGAGCCGGGAATGACCTGGAGGGGGCCGTTGGCTTCGTCGCAGTCCTCGATGAAGAGCCCGAAGGCTAGCATGTCGTCGTTGGTGTGGGGATAAAATGCCCAATCCTGGTGCCACTCGACGGCCTGGCCGCCGCCGGGCGCCTTGGTGTTGAGTTTGGTGGTCTGGATCATGGTGTTGGGGCCCAGGAGGGCGGTGAGGACCTCGGTCATCTTCGAGTTCTTGAGGACATCCCAATAGTAGGGGTCCTGCTTGTGGGGCAGCTTGATGCGGGTGAGGCGAGGGTTGTTCGGGCCGTGGCCGTCGTCGAGGTCGAAGCGGTCGTCGCTCTCGGTCAGAGGGCGGGACTGGTCGATGAGGCTATAGGTGATCTCGCGCAGGCGGGCGAGTTGCTCATCCGTGACCGCGTTCTCGACCATCAGGTAGCCGTTCTCGCGATAGAACTCGATTTCGGTCGGAGTGAGCATGTGGGCCTCGCTCGGCTGTGGGTCTCGTCTGTGGATCTTGCCTGATATATCAGTGATCGATCGCCAAGCGGGCGTCAAGGCGTCCGCTCGGCGATGCGCGGGTGCCTATTCGTAGGTCTTCTCGATCTCGAGCGCCTTCTGGACAGCGGGGCGGGCGAGCATTCGGTCGTGGTGCGCCTCGAGGGCTGGATAGGTGCCGGGGGCTGCGTCGAGGGCGGGGCGGAAGCGCCAGTAGACGCGGAAGAGGTGGATGTCGGCGATCGAATAACGCCCGATCGCCCACTCCTTTTCGCCGAGTTTGCGGTTGGCGACATCGAAGGCTTCGGCAATGTGTTCCGGCCCCTTGGCGCGGGAGCCGTGGAGGGTGGAGGCGGCAAACGACATCCAGGAGATGACGTCGGCTTCAGCTTCCAGGTCGCCTTCGGGCCACAGGTTGGCCGCGGGATATTTGCGGGCAATGTAGTAGAGGGTGGCTGCGACTTCGGTGATCACCTTGCCGCTGTCGGTGACCAGGGCGGGGACCTTGCCGTTCGGATTGATGGCGAGATATTCGGGCGTCCGGGTTGCCTGTTCGGAGAGAGGGCGGAAATCCAGTTCGTGGTCGGCGCCGCATTCGATCAGGGCGATGTGGGTGGCCAGCGAACTGGTCGATGGCGAGAAATAGAGTTTCAGCATGGGGTCCTCATGGCGCGTTGGCTCAGATGACAATCGGCCATTGAGGTGGCGACGGCAATCGCTGGTGTGATGCCCGGGGGCCGACAAAGAGGCGGGTGGCTGGCTCAGTGACGGCGCGGGCGAGTGCGTCCGATGAGTGTTGCCATCAGCGTGCGCAGGCAGGTGGCAAGGGTTGCCAAGCTCAAGCGCCAATTGCGGCGGTCGAGATCCCAGAAATGAACCGGGCGGCGGTATGATGCCAGCAGATCCTTCCAGGTGAGGCGTCCGTCGCGCCAGTATTGGCGCAGGGCGGCGGCATCGTTGGCCAGCATGACGTGGCGGAAGTCGAGGGTCGTCGGGGTTACGGCCTCGACGGGGTGGCCGATCAGGTCGAGATAGACGAGCCAGGCCTGATCGATGCCGGCATAGTGAACGGCATCACCCGAGCCGGAGAAGCGTGGGTTGATGTCGAGCACTTTGGGTGTGTTGTCGGTGCTGTCCCAGATGAGTTCGAGTTCGCAGGTGCCGAGGTAGCCGGTGGCACGCAGGAACTGGTCGCAGATCTGGGTGATGGCTGGATCCTCGACCGGTTCGCAGACGGTTGGCAGGCCGAGGTGGGTGCAGCGCAGTTCACGCAAGGTGAGGTGCGCGACCCGGTCCCCGTCGTTGCGGTAGATCGCGACGTGAACGCGCTTGTCCTTGTCGGGGGCGTCGATCATTTCCTGGATGATCGCTTGTCGCGAGAACTCGCAGGCGAGGCGATACTTGGCGAGGAGTTCAGCCGGGTCATGGGCGACAAGGGCCTTGCGGCAATGAACTGGGTGGCCTGCGGGTGCGCTCCAAAACCTTTGGTGGCGCGGTTTGACGAGGACTGGAAATCTCGCGCTGGAAGCGAATTCAAGGACTGCGTTTTCAGTGTCAACGAAAACACTGTTTGGAATAGGCAGGCCAAATTGTTTCGCATACCGGAGTTGGCCGTCCTTAACGGCCAGGTCAGCCTGGAGTTTGGCGGAGCGGGAAATGCGGAAATAACCGCCGAGCACGTCGGCATGCTGGCCGATGGCGGAGATAAACTGGTCGGAGGCTGCCATCAGAACGGGGCGGGCGCCAACTTTCCTTGCGAGGTCGCGCATGAACTGGACCCAAGCCGCGGGCGCCTCATCCGGGTTCGGGCAGACGACGGCTTCGCCATAGGGCGATGAGAACGCCTGAACGCGCGGGTCGCAATCAATGAGGATGACGCGGACGCCGCGATCGGCAAGGCTGCGGGCAATCAACACGCCGGTGAGGAAGCCGCTCGCAACAATGGCGACGGGCCAGTCGGAGGTGTCGGGCAATCCGCTCCGCGACCGGGCGGTTTCGAGCCGGCCGGGCGAGCTGCCTGTTCGCTGAGCGATCGCCACCGTTAACTCACCTTCACAGTAATAAAACTAATGAACGATCATTCGTTCGACGACGCCATTCAGCAGCGTTTGTGGGTCGCGCCTGATACTTGTGATCCGCGCGCGAGAGCAAGTGGTATGCGCCGTGTTATGGTAAAAACAATCGAATGCGAAGAATTTGGTATACAGCGATCAGGCGTTCAATAATTCATTTGAGCTATAAAGTGATGGTTTTGGAAAATAGAACGTGGACTGTTTAATTGTCTGCTGGCGGTAATGGGGCCGATCGGCGCGGGGTGTGCTTGATCGCGGACGCGTCCTCGGCGGCGACGTCGGGTCAGCGGTGGGCGCGATAGGTCGTCATAAGACTATGTCGCTCGCCGGGGGCGAGGATAAGTCCGTCCGGGGGGACGTTGCCGGTCTCGATGCACATCATGGTGCGAAAGGCATCGTCGGGGCCCATGTCACCGAGTTGCTTCGTTTTCTCGGTCCAGGGGTTCCAGACCACCGCATTGGTTGCGCCGTCGTGGGTGATCTCGATCGAGCGGCCAAGCCGCCGATCGTTGAGCGAGATCGGGCTTGCGAGGTTGCGGTATATGCGGTCGATTTCGGCGGAAACAGCAATTGGCCCTGCTTCGGGGGGACGGTGGCCGCCATCGTTCGCGATCGCAAGCTTGTCGATGAAGGGGTTTCGTTCGAGGCCGGTGATCTCGATCTCGGAGATGTCGCCGATCTGGAAATAGGTGTGGAGGGCCTGGCCGATCTCGATCGGCTGGTTGGTGGTGTTGGTTTGGGTGAGCGTGATCGTGAGTGTTTCGCCGATGGTGAGGATTAGTGTCGGGCGTATGGGGGTGGGGAAATATTTGTTATCGCGGTCGGTTGGCGGCGGGGTGAGGGTTAGCGTGATGGCGCCGTTGCTTTCTTCGGCGGCGTCGAGGCGCCAATCGGTGTTGCGCACGAAGCCGTGCATCGGCCAATCGGCGTGTTGGGGGTGGACGGCGAACCAGGGCCAGCAAACCGGCGTGCCGCCACGGATTGAGCGTTGGCGGTCGAACTTCGTGCCGGGCGAGACCCACAGGACGGGATCGTGGCCGGCTGGTTGCCACGCGAAGATGTGGCCGCCGAAAAGGGACACGCGGGCCTGGTGGCCGTTGTAATTGACGTCGAGGATCGGGCCGGAGGCGGCGTCACCGGAGAGCGTCACGCCGGGGATCAGGCGGTGGGCGAGGTCGTCGAGTGACTGCGGCATGCCATTCAGCCTTTATGTTCGCTGCGCGAAAAGGGCTGCCGCCCTTTGACCCGCTCGGGAGGGGACCTCCCGAACCCTCCCTGTTTTGTGTTTGCCGTCAGGTCATTGCGGCCTTGGCGGCGGCGACGATCTTGGCCGGCGTGACGCGGATCTCGTTTTCCAGGGGTGGGGAGAACGGGATTGGCAGGCGCGGGGCGCCGATGCGCTTGACGGCCTTGAGGTTCGAAGGGCCGAGGCGGTCGATCATGGTGGCGACGACTTCGGCGCCGAAGCCGCCGACTTCGACGGCTTCATGGGCGACGAGCAGGCGGCCGGTTTTTTCAAGTGAAGCTGCGACGGCGTCCTGATCCCAGGGCCAGATGGTGCGCAAATCGAGAACGTCGGCTGAGATGCCGTCGGCTGCGAGTTGGGCGGCGGCTTCCGAGACCTTCGGTGTCAGCGCGCTCCAGGTGACGATGGTGATGTCGGCGCCGTCACGGAGTTTGCGGGCCTTGCCGAAGGGGATGGGCTCGATCACGTCCGGCACATCGCCTTCGATGCCCCAGAGGTCTTTCGGATCGAAGAACAGGACGGGGTCATCGGAGCGGATGGCGGAGACGAGGAGGCCGGCCTGATCTTCGGCGTTGGAGGGGCAGCAGACGGTGACGCCGGGGAGGTGGGCGAACCAGGCTTCGAGCATCTGGGAATGCTGGGCGGCGGAATTGCGCCACATGCCGTGCGGCATGCGCACGACGACGGCGGGTTTGGCCTGGCCGCCAAACATGTAGCGGACCTTGGCGATCTGGTTGACGAGTTCGTCCATGGCGCACATCACGAAATCAAAGATGCGCATCTCGATGATGGGGCGGGTGCCAACGAGGGCCGCGCCGAGGCCGGCGCCCATGATGGTCGATTCCGAGATTGGCGTGGAGACGACGCGCTCGGGGCCGAACTCGTCGAGGAAGTCGCGGTATTGACCCCATAGGCCGCCACGGGCGACGTCTTCGCCGAGCACCCAGATGGTCGGGTCGGCGCGCATTTCCTGGAGGACGGCGAGGCGGCCGGCTTCGTTCAGCGTTACTTTTGCCATTGGGCGGCTCCGGTGTCCTGGACGTCTTCGTAGGCGACGGCAGCCGCGGGCCAGTCGGCCTGGTTGGCGCGGGTGCGGGCTGATTGCATTTCGAGGGTGGCGGCCTCCTGGATGGCGTCGAGTTCGGCGTCGCTCATGCCGCTGTCGCGAAGGATGGTGCGCAGTTTCGCAATCGGGCAGCGGGCCTTGCCGGCCTCGACGGCGGCGGGATCGCGCCAGGCGGCGGGGTCGGTCGAGGTGTGGCCGGTCCAGCGGAAGGTCTTGGCGTGAAGCAGGCGCGGGCCGGCGCCGGAACGGACCTGATTGATGAGGTCTGCGGCGGTCGCATCGAGGGTGGCTGCGTCGTTGCCGTCGATAGAGGTGGCGGGCACGCCGAGGGCTTCGGCGCGGGCGGCAACCCCGGGGCCGGCGGTCACGCTTTCAGCGGCGGTGAAGGCTGCGACGCCGTTGTCCTCGCACACGAACAGGATCGGCAACTCGTAGAGGGCTGCCCAGTTGAGGCCTTCGAGGAAGGGGCCGCGGTTCATGGCGCCGTCGCCGAACATGCACACGGCGATCGCGTCGATCTTGAGGAGCTTGAGGCCCTGCGCTGCGCCGACCGCGATCGGGATGCCGCCGCCGACAACGCCGTTGGCGCCGAGCATGCCGACAGAGAAATCCGCGATGTGCATCGAGCCGCCCTTGCCGCGGCAATAGCCGCCGTCGCGGCCATAGAGCTCGAGGAACATGCGTTGGGGGTCGGCGCCCTTGGCGATCATGTGGCCGTGGCCGCGGTGGTTCGTCGTCATGCGGTCGTCCGGGCGCAGGTTCAGCCCAAGGCCGACGGCAACGGCTTCCTGGCCGATCGAGACATGGAGAGGGCCTGGGATCTCGCCGGCCTTGTGCGCCTCGAGGGCGGTTTGCTCGAAGGTGCGAATGCGCACCATCGTCGTGTAGAGGTCGCTCAGGCGCGCGGTGTTATGGCCGGCGGGCGGACCAGAGGTGTCGGCGGGCATGTCGGGGCGTTTCTCCGGGGAGGTGTTTTTGTTGGTTGGTGGGCGGAGTTTGTGGTCGGCGGGCGGTGAGGTCAAGGCGTGGGGGAGTTGTTTTCGCTCACGGCACTTCCGGCCCTGTGGGCCGGGCCTGCGCGGGCGCGGCGCAAAGCGCCGGGTCGCGGTTGCTCCCCGAGTTCGCGGGGCGAACTCGATTGGTTTTCGCTCACGGCACTTCCGGCCCTGCGGGCCGAGCCTGCGCGGGCGCGGCGCAAAGCGCCGGGTCGCGGTTGCTCCCCGAGTTCGCGGGGCGAACTCGATTGGTTTTCGCTCGCGGCACTTCCGGCCCTGCGGGCCGGGCCTGCGCGGGCGCGGCGCAAAGCGCCGGGTCGCGGTTGCTCCCCGAGTTCGCGGGGCGAACTCGATTGGTTTTCGCTCGCGGCACTTCCGGCCCTGCGGGCCGGGCCTGCGCGGGCGCGGCGCAAAGCGCCGGGTCGCGTTGCTCCCGGACGGGTGCCGAATTGCGGGGGGCGGGGAAGCGTCGAGTGAAGGTGCAGCGACTCGCTTTATGGTACAAAGCCTGAATCTGTTCAGTTATTCAGAGATCCACAGCTTGTTCCGATTGATCGAGCTACTAAGACCCTTCAAGCTTGGAGGCGACATTTTAAAGAGATATCAAGCACGACCGAGGGCCTTGCGAAGGCTGGGGCGCTCTCCATATGGTATCTTTCAATTTTATCTTTTGTTATTCCGGAGTTGCGCATTGAAGGTCGTCGAATGTGGAGTGAGCTGGCACGCGGATTTCCTTATTGCAGGGTTTTTTTGCCTTCGTCTGATACGGTAATTGGTCTAGATCCATTTCCGGATATGCAATGAAGTACACTCAGTTAATCGATTGGCTTTGGTCTCGTCTATTTGGTGGATCCAATCTGGGTAGAGTTTGCTGGTCTACGTGCGTAGGTGTACTAATGAAATTACACCCAACGGAGCCCTGCCATGTCTGCATTCCTCACCTTCGACAGCATCACGCATCTCACCGACGCGCACCGTGGGTCGGTGTCGTATTCGGCCAGTCATGGCGGAACGTACGCGGGGTACTACGCGGCGAAGATGGGGGTTGGGGCGGTGGTGCTGAATGATGCCGGGATCGGGCGGGAGATGGCGGGGGTTGCGGGATTGACGCTGCTCGGTGATCTCGGCGTGCCGGCGGCGGCGGTGTCGCATCGCACGGCGCGGATCGGGGATGGGGCGGATGGTTTGGCGCGCGGCGTTCTTTCGACGGTGAATAAAGTCGCGACGGGGATGGGGCTCAAGGCTGGGATGGCGTGCCGGGAGGCGTTGGAGGTTCTGGCAGGGCGTGAGCTGGCGCCGTCGCCGGCGCCGCGGCCGATTGATGAGGCGCGATATGAGGACAGTGCGGCGGGGCGCGATGGGGTCAAGGTGGTGATTATCGATTCAGCGTCTCTCGTGACGCCTGAGGATGAAGGCGACATCATCGTGACGGCGTCGCATGGCGGGCTGCTTGGCGGAAAGCCTGAGACGGCAATCAAGTATCCGGTGTTTGCGTCGGTTTATTCGGATGCCGACCGGGGGATCGATGATGCGGGCGTGTCGCGGTTGCCAGCGCTCGATGGGCGCGGGATTGCAGGCGCGTGCGTGTCGGCATTTTCGGCGCGGATCGGTGATGGGCGGTCGGTCTATGAGGATGGGTTTATTTCGGCGGTGAATGAGACGGCGGCGCGCCGGGGTGGGCGGATCGGGCAGAGTTGCCGGGCGTTCGTGGCGGCGATGGTGGCGGCGCGGGTTGGGGGATGATGGCTTCTGTGAGGTGCGATCAAGTCAGAAGTTTTGTTTCGGTAATCAGTCGTAGGTCGGGGCCCTTCGGCCCGGCATAATTCGTAGCTGTCGGGCCGAAGGGGCCCGACCTACAAGACTGGGGCGGGGCAACGGCGCCGGCGCATCGGGTACCGCTCCTGGGTCCCGGCGCTCCCCCGGATCAAGTCCGGGGTCGGCCGGGATGACACCATAGTGGGTCTTCATCGCGTGCGGAATGGATCGCGGCTGGTACGCGGGGTGGTCTGGACGCAGGCATCGGGAGGTCATAAGGACAACCCTAAGAAGTCAGACAGGGAGTGAGACGATGAGCGCGGCGAACACGGCATCCAACGAGAAGCGGCCAATGAGTGGCGGGCAGGCGCTGGCGGAGATGCTGAAGCTCCATGAAGTCGGGCCAATGTTCGGGATGGGCGGCTTTCAACTGTTGCCGTTCTACGAGGCGTGCCGGGCGCTCAAGCTCAAGCACTACCTGATCAATGACGAACGCTCCGGCGCGTTTGCCTCGGATGCGTACGCGAAGGCGACGAACCGGCCGGGGGTGGCGGATGCGACGCTTGGGCCGGGCGCGACGAACCTGGTGACGGGGATTGTCGAGGCGCTCAACGCGGGCATGCCGATGGTGCTGATTGTCGGGGATGCGAACCGGGAACACGCCTGGAAGAACATGACGCAGGAGACGCGGCAGCTCGATGTGCTGCGGCCGATCGTGAAGGAGGTGATCCGGTGCGAGGTGATCCAGCGCATTCCGGAACATGTGCGCCGCGCCTTTGCGGTGGCGACGAGCGGGCGGCCGGGGCCGGTGGTCATCGATGTGCCGGAAGATATCGCGCATGGCGAGTATGAGTTCGAGGCGAGTGATTTCTGGGTCGATCCGGGCACGCTGAAGGCGCAGGCGCGGCGGTCGCTGCCGGACCCGGCGGACCTTGAGAGGGCGGTCGATATGCTCGCCAAGGCGGCGCGGCCGATCATGATGGTCGGTGGCGGTATCCATATTTCGGAAGGCTATGACGCGCTTCTGAAGCTTGCCGAGAGCCAAGGCATTCCGGTGGCGCATACGATGAGCGGCAAGGGCGGGATTGCGTGCACGCACGCACTGTCGGCGGGCTTGTTCGGGCGCTATGACCGGATTGCAAATGACCTGATCGCAAAGTCGGACTGCCTGCTGGTGGTCGGGTGCAAGCTGGGTGAGATCGCAACGAAGCGGTTTCAGCTGATCCCGCCGGGCAAGCCGTTGATCCATGTTGAGCTCGATCCGACCGAGATCGGGCGGACGACGCGAACGGACGTCGGGCTTGCGGGTGATGCGAAGCTGACGCTCGAGGCGCTGGCGCAGGCGCTCGAGGATGGCGGCAAGCGGGCCGAGAAGCGGGCGGAATACTGTGCCGAGATCCCGAAGCTGATGGCGGACTGGCGCCGGGGGGCGGCGGACCGGCTTGAATCGACGGAGACGCCGATCAACGTCGGGCGCTTGATGAACGAACTCAACAAGATCATGCCGGACGACGGCACGCTGGTGGCCGATGGCGGGTTCGCTGCGCACTGGGGCGGGCTGATGTTCGACACCAAGAAGGCAGGGCGTCACTTCATGCCGGACCGTGGCTTTGCTTCGATCGGGTATGGCGTGCCGGGGGGCATCGGGGCGCAGATCGGCGTCGGGCCGAACCGCCGGGTGGTGAGCCTGACCGGCGATGGCGGGTTCAACATGAGCATGGGCGATCTCGAGACGGCGCGGCGGGTTGGCGCCAACTTCGTGACGATCGTGTTCAATAATGCGGCATCCGGCTACGTGAAGGCGCTGCAACATGCGGTGTTCGGCGAGGGCAACTACCAGTCGTCGGATCTGATCGAGATGGATTATGCGCAGATCGCGAAAGGGTTCGGGTGCCACGGTATCCGGGTGACGGACCCGGAGAAGCTCTCAGGCGCGATCCAGGAAGGGCTCGAGAATACCGATACGCCAACGGTGCTCGATGTCGTGGTGACGCGCGATCCGGGCCGGATGCTGCCGGCGGCGGATAACCGGACGCTCAAGGTGGAGAAGGGTGACCGGCCGGTTTAAGGGCTGGTTGCCGCTGTCGCGTGATCCGAGTGGAGGCGGCATGAGCATCGTGGTGCGTGACTGGCAGGCCGGCGACCTTGCGGTACTGCACGCGATCAACGAGGGCGCCGTGCCGGGGGTCGGTCAGCTGACGCGCGCGGGGCTTGATGATCTTGTCGAACGGCAGAGTGCGGCGACGCTGGTTGCCGCGGACGCGGGCGGTCGGGTGCAGGGCTTTGTGCTGGTGATGCGCGAGGGGCTCGACTACGCCAGCCTCAACTACCGGTGGCTCTCGGAACGCTATCAGCGGTTTGCCTATGTTGACCGGGTTGCGGTTGACGCGGCCGCGCGGGGGAAAGGACTCGGTGAGGCGCTCTACGCGGCTGTGGTGGAGCGATTCGAGGCCGAGCGGCCGGTGCTGCTTGCCGAGGTCAATCTGGAGCCGCCTAATCCCGGTTCGCTGAGGTTCCACAAGCGCGCCGGTTTCCGTGAGGTTGGCGAACGCTGGGAGGCGGATCGCTCGAAAGGCGTCGTTTATCTGGCGCGCGACCTCGGCGGTGTGTCCGGCTGAGTTGGCTCAGGTTTTACGGATTCGACATCTTCGACATCCGGCCTGGCGTTTCGCCGCTTCGCTGCCCTTGCTCCTTCCCTTAACCCAACCAACCCTCTCCCCCTGAAGAACAGGGAGAGAGGGTGTCGGCGGTGAGGTGGCGCGCTATTCGCTGAGGGGGGCTGTTCCGTCAGCCAAATTGCGCTTGGTTGCGAGATGCGTGAGGTAGGGGAGTAGCAAGCCAAGGACTGCGAGGACGATGAACAGCAGGGCGAGCGGCTGAGTGAGGATCATCCACCATTGGCCGTCGAACATCTTGAGCGAGTTCTGCAGGTTGGTTTCGACCATTTCGCCGAGGATGAGGCCGATGGCAACCGGGGCGACGGCGAAGCCGAAGCGGCGCATGAAATAGCCGAGCACGCCGAAGACCAGCACCAGCCAGACGTCGAACAATGACTGGTTGAGTGCGTAGGCGCCGATGACCGACAGCGAGAAGACGATCGGCCAGAGCAGGGCTCTCGGGACCAGGGAAACGCGGGCAAACAGCTTGGCGGCATAGAGCCCGAGGAACAGGAACATCAGGTTGGCGACGAACATGGCGCCGAAGATCGCGTAGACCGTGTCGACCTGTTCGGTGAAGAGATAGGGGCCGGGGCGCAGGCCGTGGACGAGAAGGCCGACGAGGATGACCGCGGTGGTGCCGCTGCCTGGAATGCCGAGCACCATGGTCGGGACCATGGCGCCGCCGGTGGCGGCGTTGTTGGCGGCTTCGGCGCCGGCGATGCCTTCGACCGCACCCTTGCCGAATTCTTCCTTGTGTTTCGACCAGCGCCGCGCTTCGGAATAGCCGATCATGGAGGCGACGGTGGCGCCTTCTGCGGGCAGCACGCCGATGATGGTGCCGATGCCGCACGATCGCAGGATCGTTTTCCAGATCTTCTTGTAGTCCGCCATCGAGGGAAGCTGGACGGCTTTCATCGCGACGGTTTCAACGATGTGGTTGAGCCGGGTGGATTGGACGAGCAGTTCCGACATCGCGAAGAGGCCGATCATGACGGGCACGAAGTGGAGACCTTCGTAGAGGTCGTAGTTGCCGAACATGTAGCGTTCGATCGAGGTCGACTTGTCGGCGCCGATGGTTGCGAGCCAGACGCCGAAGACGCCGCCGATGAGGTTCTTGACGGCGCCGCCGGCGGAGATGCTGGCGAGCATGGAGAGGCCGAACAAGGTGAGGGCGAAGTATTCGGGCGGGCGGAATTCGTAGGCAACGCGGGCCAGGAGAGGGGCTGCGATGGCGAGCGCGATGACAGAGAACAGGCCGCCTATCGTGCTCGATACAACGGCGATGCCGAGGGCGCGGCCGGCTTCGCCGCGCTGTGCCATGGGATAGCCGTCGAGGCAGGTGGCGGCGGCGGCGGAGGTGCCGGGGGCGTTGATCAGGATTGCGGTGATGGAGCCCGCGAAGGTCGCGGAACAGTAGATCGTGGCCAGGACGGCGATGGCGTGGACCGGTTCCATCGTCAGGGTGAAGGGGAGGAGGAGGGCTGCGCCCGTGGTTGCGCCGAGACCGGGCAGCGCTCCGATGATGACGCCGATGATGGTCGTGAGGAAGATTAACAACAGGAGATACGGGTCGGTGAACACCGACGCCATGGCGAGGACTGCTTCGGTCATGGCGAATTACCCGTAATAGAGGTTGGTCAGGATCCCACGCGGGAAGCGGACTTGAAGGACCAGGTCGAAGAGAAAGAAGATCGAGACCGGCGTGATGATCGCAACGAGGCCGGCGACCCAGTAGCGCCGCTCGCCCCAGACGATGCACATGGCGAAGATGACGATCGCCAGAGCAAGGAACATGTCGGCGTAGGTGGTGACCAGGTAGAAGACCACCATCAGCGCCATGCTCAACCAGGTTTGCGGTAGCTGGCGGGCTTCAGGCATTCGTGCGCCGGCAGCGAGTTGAAAGATGAGCGCCACATTCAAGACCGCAATGATGGTCGCAAGGAAGATGGGGAAGCTGCGCGGCTGCATGGCCGGCCCGATGACGATCTCGGGGGCTTCATCGAACTGATAGGCGATCAGGGCGACGATGGCGCAGAAGGCAAAGATGATGCCGGGCACCAGCCAGTCGAATAGTGTTCTGGGCGATGGGGATGACGTCGTGTTGTCGGCCTGGTCTTGGTCCACGAAATCACCTTCGTCTGGTCAGGGTTCTGGTCGTTCCCACTGATGCCTGGCAATCGTGGGCGGCACGCCGGTCGATACATGCGTTCGTTCACGGTGCGGTCCCGGGCGGGCCGGCTGGCTGCCGCCCGGGACGCCGTGGTGTTACTTCAAGCCCATCTCTTTGATGGCAGGCTCGAATTCCGCGATCATCGATTTGATCTGCTCGCCCCATTCCTGCGCACCGGCGGGAGACTTGGAATCGAGGCCGGAGGCTTCGAGATAGCTCTGGTACATCTTGTGCTCCATCGCCTTCATGATGCCTGTTTCAAGCTTGGCAATGTTCTCTGCCGGCACGCTCGAGTGGGTGACGAAGCCGCGCACGGTCGAGAGCACAACAGGAATGCCGAGCTCAGTCGCCGTCTTGGCGTCGGGGATCGGCTTCATGCGCTTCTTGCCCATGACGATGAGCGGGCAGATGTCACCGGCTTCGATCTGGGCGGAGGCCTCGGAGAGGTTGAGGACGCCGACGTCGATGGCGCCAGCGACGAGTTGGGTCGCCAGTTCACCGCCGCCCTTGAAGGGGACGATGGTCGGCTGCTGGAGGCCGCCCTTCTTGGCGAAGATGTACGCGGTGATGTGATCGATGGTGCCGATCTGCGTGGTGCCGACCTTGATCTTTTCGGCCTTCATGCCCGCGACGAGCTCTTCAGGCGTTTTGTATTTCGAGGTCTTGCAGTTGACCATGAAGATCTGCGGGTCGTCGGTGCCGCGCGCGATCGGGGCCATGTCGCTGACTTTGAGCTTGGTCTTGCCCTTGGCCATGGTGATGGCGTGGCCGATGGTGAAGGTCAGGATGGTGTGACCGTCGGCAGGACGATCGGCGAAGTAGTTCATCGAAAGGGCGCCGCCGCCGCCGCGCTTGTTGACGACGACCATGTCGGCATTCAGCGTGCGACGGGCGCGCAGCATCATCATGCGTGAGTTGACGTCGGTGCCACCGCCGGCGCCGGCGTGGGTGACGACTTCGATCGTCTTGGATGGGAATTCCTCGGCGAGGGCGTGACCAGCCGTGAGGCCGGCCGTCAGCGCAATAGCGCAAACGATTTTCATGGGTTTCATTGGCGTTTCCTCCTGTTGTTTTTCGTTCGTCCAGGTTGGGCAAGATAACCGGTCCGACAGGATTGTGGACCGGCGGCAAGGTCAGGCGTTGGCGATGCCTGCTTCGCGTGCTCGTTCGACCAGATAGTCGCGGCCTTCGAGCATCGTTTCGAGTGTGCCCCAGCCGCACATGTAATGACCGGTGAAACCGGTCGCCTCCAAGCGGTGGAACATGTCGGCGAAATCGACGGTTCCGGTGCCGGGGTGCATGTGGAGTTCGTATTCGCCGTTGTTGTCGGCGATGCGGACTTCCTCGCAGCGGCTCATGTCCATGCCGTCGATGAAGCCTGCGATTCCGATCGGGTCATAATGGGCGTGGTTGATGGTGAAGGCCCATTTGAGGTTGGGCGAGCGGATCTGATCGAAGTACCAGACGGTATCCTCGAGGGTGTCCGGCATGTAGTGGACTTCGGCAAGCTCCGGCTCGCCGTTGAGGTTTTCCAGCGTGAGAAGGACGCCTTGCTCTTCCGCATAGCCGACGGCGCGCTTGAGGCGCTCGATGCTTGCCTGCATGCGCAAGTCGCGGCAGCCGGTGAAGTGATAGCCGCCGTGGACGACGACCCATTCAGCGCCGGTTTTCTTCGCGAGGTCGATGTAGGCTTTCAGATACTGGTCGGCTGCGTCGCGCAGGAAGGGAGAGACTTCAGCGACGTTGACGCCGGACAGCGTGTGCAGGCCCAGGTGGATGCCGGCCTTGGCGCAGCTCTCCTTGATAGCGGCGCAAGTGGGGTCATCGAATCGCTCCATGGCGTTCGGCGCGATATCGAGTTGGACGTCGAGGTAATAGACCTGATTGGCGGCGGCCCAACGAATTGCGTCTTCAGCCGACGCGCGACGGGCCGCATCGATTCCGATGCGGTCTCGCAGAGACATTCAAGCTTCCTCCCTGGTCGTCTGAAGCGACCTAAGTTTTTTTCGAAGACTAGCCATTCGGGGTAAGCGGTCAAGGCTGGCTGGCGGCACGCCTGGGATATCAGGTGGATGTTACCCTGCGTGCATGGGTTGATTTTCGATATTTATCAGGAAGATAGGCTGAACTAATCGTCATTTTCCGAGCCGGATTTCTATTGGGCGTGTCGGTCGCTGTCTGGAGCGGGACGACGGGGCGCCTTCGTGCTTCCATGGTTCAAGGGCGCGCGGTAGGTTGGCCGGAAACACATGCTCGCGGTGCGTATCGCATCCGATACGTTGCGGCAGGGGAAACGCGGAGGCGCATCATGCGAATGGGATCAGGCGCGGGGTTCTCATCGGATCGGCTGGGGCCGGCGGTTGACCTGGCTGAGAAGGGCGGTCTCGACTGGCTCGTCTTCGAGACGATCGGGGAGCGGACGCTGGCGTTCGGGCATCGCGACCGGCTGCTTAATCCGGAGCGTGGATATAATCCGCAACTGGCAGCGCGGATGCGGGGCGTGCTGGGGGCGTGCCGCGAAAACCAGACGCGGATCATGACCAACATGGGCGTTGCCAACGTCGAGAAGGCGGCGGAAGTCGTGATCGGCGTTGCGCGTGACCTGGGCCTCGAGGGCCTGCGGGTGGCGGCGGTGCTTGGCGATGAGGTGACGGGGCAGTTCGACGACACGACGGCGCTGACGGATGAAGAGGGGCTGACGATCGGCGATGTCGGGCGGCCGCTTGTCGGCGCGAACGCCTATCTCGGGATCGACGCGATCCTGCCGGCCGTCGAGACCGGGGCAGACGTGATCATTACCGGCCGGGTGGCGGACCCATCGCTGTTTCTGGCGCCGATCGTTGCCGAATACGGCTGGGCGCGGGACGACTGGGGCAAGCTTGGGCAGGGGACCATGGTGGGTCATCTGATGGAATGCGGGATGCAGATCACAGGTGGCTACTATGCCGATCCGGGCCGGAAGGATGTGCCGCGGCCGGCTGACTGCGGCTATCCGATTGCGGAGATCGGCGCGGATGGAAGTGCCGTCATCACCAAGCTTGGCGACGCGGGCGGCATGGTCTCGCTGGCGACGGTGAAAGAGCAGCTGCTTTATGAAGTGCATGATCCAAGACAGTATCTGACGCCCGATGTGACGGCTGATTTTTCAACCGCGCGGCTGGTCGAGGCGGAGAAGGATCGCGTCCGGGTGAGTGATGCGGGTGGCACCGAGCGGCCGCGGCAACTCAAGGTGACGGTCGGGTTCGACGGCGGGGTGCTGGGCGAGGCCGGGGTCAGCTATGCCGGCATCAATGCGGCGGCGCGGGCGCGGCTGGCGCGGGACATCCTGATCGAGCGCTTCGACCGGGTGGACGGGGTCAAGGGGAACTATCGGATCGATCTGATCGGGCTGTCGTCGTTGCATGCGACGGCCGGTGTCGGGCAGCCGGAGACGTCGCGCGATGTCAGGGTGCGGGTTGCGTTGCGGTCGATGGATCGCGATCTTGTCGAGATGATGCTTTGGGAAGTCGAGGCGCTGTTGTGCTGCGGGCCGGCGGGCGGGGGCGGCTATCGCGGGCAGATCACGCCCGGGGTGATCACCTATTCTGCGATGATCGACCGGGATGACGTGGCGCCAACAGTGAAGGTGTACACGGCATGACAACGCGGAAAATCGCGCTGCATGAGATTGCGCACGCGCGGGCCGGTGATAAAGGCAATACGTCGAATATTTCTGTATGGGCCTATGATCCGGGTGATTATGGTCTCATCAAAGAGCAACTTACGGCGGAGCGGATCAAGGCGGCGTTTCCCGATCTGATCCGGGGTGATGTCACACGCTATGAGCTTGACCATCTACATGGGCTCAATTTCGTGATGCGCGAGGCGCTCGAGGGTGGTGTGAATACGTCGCTGGGGCTCGACAGCCACGGCAAGTCATGGAGTTTTCTCATTCTTGGCCTAGAAGTCGACGTGCCGGAAAACCGGGGAGCTTGATTTCCGGGCGAACGGCACGATCTGCCAGAGCCATGGGGAGGCAGCGAAGATGCGCAGTTTCAAGGTGATGGCAGCCGGACTGGTGGTTGCAGTGATTGCTGCCGGAATGGCGACGGCAAGTGTGCCGGTGCGCGCCAATCCGTTGCAGGGGCACGACTGCTACAGTTCGGACATGATGCGGCGCATCGAGGGATGCACGGAGCTTTTGAAGCTGCCGCATCTGGCGCCGTCGGTCAGGGCGGATGCCTATGCGCTCAGAGCGCTGGCGTTGTCGCTTGTCGGGCGGTATGGCGAGGCGATTGCCGATTATGACCAGGCGCTGGCGATGCACCCCAATCATGCGGTTGCGCTCAACAACCGGGCGTGGGCGCTGTTCAAGATGGGGCGGATTGCGGAGGCGATGCCGGACGTCGAGAAATCGCTCGCAATCGACAGAACGAGCCCGCACGCCTTCGACACCCGCGCCCATCTGCATCAGGCGCAGGGCAATGCGGACCGCGCCTATCAGGACTACCGGCAGGCGATGTCACTCGGGGGCGCACAGATGGTGCGGCTCTATCAATGCGGGCTGCAGGCGCAGGGTCTTTATTCGGGGCCGATCAGCGGGATTTATTCCGACGCGCTCAGCTCGGCGCTGAAGGTGTGCGTGAAGTCCGACAAGTGCGATCCGCTGCCACCGGATGAAGAGTGCAAGGCGGCGTTGAGTTGAGTCGATTTCGCTCACGGTGCTGATCCGGCGAGCAAAGCTCGCCGGGCACCTCCGCGGGGGCGGCGCTAAGCGCCGGGTCGCGTTGCTCCCCGAGTTCGCGGGGCGAACTCGATTGGTTTTCGCTCACGGGCTATTCCGGTCCTGCGGACCGGGCCCTCCTGCGGGGGCGGCGCGGGGCGCCGGGTCGCGGTTGCTCCCCGAGTTCGCGGGGCGAACTCGAATGGTTTTCGCTCACGGGCTATTCCGGTCCTGCGGACCGGGCCCTCCGCGGGGGCGGCGCAAGGCGCCGGGTCGCGGTTGCTCCCCGAAGCCTGCGGCTTCGAGGGTTCGCGGTTTCTCTTTTGGCGGTGCTGCGGCACTGTGGGAGCGGATCAATTCCAGGCTGTGCGATTCCAATCACAGCGTCATCCCGGCGCTTGTCGCCGGGATCCATTTTTCCGCACGACGTGAGGCTTCGTTGGTTCACGGCGCTTGCTGTCTCGCCCACCTGATCACGTTGACGTCGTTCCCAGCCGGTGAATGGAACCCTGTGACAAGCACCGGGATGACCCCGGTGGGGGGCAACCGCGCGGCGTTCCGCTTAGGCCACCCACTCGCTGACGGGGGCGTTGGCGTCCTGGAGGGGTTGGGCGATGATGTCGACCAAAGCGGGGCCGTCGTGCTTTGCGGCTTCGGCGAGGACGGATTTGAGTTGGCGCGGGTCTTCGACGCGCCATGACTTGAGGCCGTAGGCGGCAGCGACGGCGGCGTGGTCGGTCGGCGAGAAGTCGACCGAGAAATAGCGCCCGCCGAAGCCGGATTTCTGGCCGGCCTTGATCCAGCCGAACACGGAATTCGAGAACACCACGAACAGGATCGGCAGGCCGAGACGCGTTATCGTTTCGAACTCACCGACCGAGAAGGCGAATGAGCCGTCGCCCATGACCGAGACGACCTTGGCGTTCGGGCGGCCGACCTGTGCGCCCATGGCGGCGGCCATCGAGTAGCCGAGGGCGCCGTGGGCGCGGTTCGAGATGAAATGACGGCCCGGTTTGGCGAACCGGTAGTAGGCGGAAAAATACGGGCACGGCGTGCCGGGGTCGCAGACGACGACGGCATCGTCGGGGAGGACCGCGTTCAGCTCGGCGACCACGCGTTCCGGCTTGATCGGGGTTTCGGTGGCGGCGGCGAGACGGTCGAATATCTCGAATTTTTCCCGGCGGG
This sequence comes from uncultured Alphaproteobacteria bacterium, assembly GCA_963696075.1. Classification (GTDB taxonomy): domain Bacteria; phylum Pseudomonadota; class Alphaproteobacteria; order Rhizobiales; family Hyphomicrobiaceae; genus CAJQQK01. The sequence continues at coordinate 60,985 of CAVOJD010000031.1, forward strand.
CCTCAGAGACGCGGGCGGCGCCGGCGAACGAGGGCAGGCTCGATTCCTGGTCGAGGGCGTCGTTGATCGCGGCAAGCGCAAGCCTGGCGTCGGCGAGGACGGGATAGGCGGTCTCGTAGCTGGCGGAAATGGCGATCGGGTTGGAATCGATGTGGACAATGGGGGTGCCGGGGGCGGGATAGCGCCAACGCTCGGTCGTTACCGAGCCCGCGCGGCAGCCGATGAAGATGATGAGGTCTGCCTCCTCGACGACCTTGCGGGTGGCGAGGACGCCGCCGTTGGAGCCGACGACACCGAGGCAGTTCGGGTGTGTTTCGGCGAGGCTGCCCTGACCGCTCACGGTTGTCGCGACGATCAGATCGAGGCGTTCCGCGAGACGGGCAAGTTCGGCCTCGGCGCCCGCGATGACAGGGCCGCCGCCGCAGATGATGATGGGGTTTTTCGCAGTCAGGATTGCCTTCGTGGCGGCTTCGATTGCAGCACTCGCGGGAGGCTGCGGCCAGGCCGGGAAGTTTGCGAATTCAGGCTGTGCCCAGATCTGGGCGCTGTCGACGTCCTGTTTCTGGACGTCGAAGGGCAGGCCGAGGTGAGCGGCACCCGGTGTGCCGGTGGTCATCGCGCGGAAGGCGTGGCGCACCATGGTGGGCAGGCGGCCGGCCGAGTCGATCAGGCCGTTGTATTTTGTGAGCGGGCGGAAGAGGCCGGTCTGGTCGAGTTCGGTGAGGGGGAACTTGCCCTGAGAGGTGACCGCGACGTCGGTTGTGATCGCGAGGACGGGGATGGAGGATTCGTTGGCTTCGACGACGCCCGGCAGGATGTACGTCGCGCCGCCGCCGCTCGGGCCTTCGCAGACGCCCGGCTTACCCGTGACGCGGGCGTAGCCGTCGGCCATGTAGGCGGCATGGCGTTCGTCGCGCGTGAGAATGTGGGTCATGCCGCGGGCGTCCTGATGGAGCGCGTCATAGAACGGCAGAGAGGTGTCGCCGCACAGTCCGAAGATCGTCTCGACACCGTGCTGGGCGAGCAGGGCGACCATGGCCTCGGCGCCGGTCATGGTGTTCCGGTTCGGTTCGTCAGCGCTCATGATGCTCTGCCCTTTTTTTGGCGTTGGGTGAGGAATGCCTGAGAAGCAGGCAATATTTCAGATGCGGATCAATCTGCCGCGCGCCGCGCGCCGCATGTTCACCATTTTCGTTAGACATGATGATTCCTGGCTGTCAATTGCTTGACTTGACGCTGCGTCTCGACCATCGTCCGGCCAGTTCTGCGGATCAAGGATCGGCGCTCAAAAAAATCACGATCGGTCCCGAGTCTAGGGAGGCTCAGCCAGGAGGCGAAGCGCATGCTTCGCCTTTTTGCTTTTTTGGCTCACGGCTATTCCTTCGCTGCGCTCAGGGCCTCCGCCGGGGCGGCGCTTGCGCCGGGCCGCGGTTGCGGCCTCAGGAAGAGAGTTCCGCGGTTGCGGCCTCAGGAAGAGAGCTCCGCGGTTGCGGCCTCAGGAAGAGGGTGCCGCGGTTGCGGCAATACGAGAGCGCCCCAAGGGGCGCTCAACGAAGACGAGCTCCACAACGTTTGGCGCCTTGTTCACAAACGGAGCTTGTCGGCCATGATGCGTTTGCCGATGGCCCAGCGGTGGACTTCCGAGGGGCCGTCGTAGATGCGGAAGCCGCGGACTTCACGGAAAATGCGCTCGACCGGATGATCGCGGGTGAGGCCGCCGCCGCCGAGGATCTGCATCGAGCGGTCGGCGATGCGATAGATGGCTTCCGAACAGATGACCTTCGCAATCGAGCTTTCGGACGACGCGCGCTCGCCCTTGTCGAGGGAGGCAGCGCAGCGCCAGATGACGAGGCGCGCGGTGTGCAGGTCCATGACGTTGTCGGCGAGCATGAAGCTGACGCCCTCGTGTTCGCCGAGTTTCTGGCCGAAGGCTTCACGGGTCTTGGCGTATTCGACGGCGGTGTCGTGGCAGCGCTGGGCGGCGCCGAGCCAGCGCATGCAGTGCGTCAGGCGAGCCGGCGCGAGGCGCACCTGGGCATAGCGGAAGCCCATGCCGACTTCGCCGAGGACATCTTCGCCCGACACCTTCAGGTCGTCGATGTCGATGATCGCGTGGCCGCCCATGAAGGAGGAATCCATCGTGTCGAGGGTGCGCGCGATCTTGAAATCGTCGTGCGGCAGCTCCTTGAGGAACATCGTTGCATCACCGGGGCCATCGCCCGTGCGCGCCATGATGATGGTGAAGGCTGCTCCGTCCGCGCCGGTGATCAGCCACTTGCGGCCGGAAATGGTCCAGCCGTTGCCATCAGGTTTGGCGCGGGTCTTGAGCATGCCGGGGTCGGCGCCGGCGCCGGGGGATGGCTCAGTCATGGCAAAGCATGAGCGGGTCTCGGCGCGGGCGAGGGGGCCAAGATATTTTTCCTTCTGGGCCGGGGTGCCGACGGCTTCGAGGAGGTGGATGTTGCCTTCGTCGGGGGCCTGGCAGTGCAGCGCGATGGGGCCGAGGATGGAGTAGCCGGCGGCCTCGAAGACGACGGCTTTTTCAAAGTGGGACAGGTTGCGCCCGCCATATTCCTCCGGCACGTGAACGGCGAGCAGGCCGGCGTTGCGGGCCTTTTCGTTGAGGTCGCGGCGCAGGTCGTCGGTGGGGCCGTGCGGGGTCCAGCGGTCGTCGTTTTCGAAGGGAATGACCTCGCTGCGCACAAAGGCATCAACGTCGGCTTTCAGCTTGGCGAGGTTGTCCGGCAGGTCGAAATTCATGGGGGGCCGTCTTTCGTGTCGGGTATCATCAAGAGCAGAATGTCTCGCGCAGGAAGCTAGGCAAAATCGCGGGCTTGCGCCAGTTTGCCGGGCGAACAATCAGAGGCATGACGCCAGCGAGCGAAGGAGCCCGTCCATGATCACCATCAAGTCCGATGACCTTAGCGGTTTTGTCCGGGATATTTTTGCCGCCGCAGGCTGTTCCGACGAGGAGGCGGGGCAACTCGGCCGGTCGCTGGTTTCGGCGAACATGTCGGGGCATGACAGCCACGGTGTGGTTCGTGTGCCGCGCTATCTGCAGTGGCTGGCGAGCGGTGATTTCGTTGCCGACCAGAAGCTTGAATACGTCATCGATACGCCCTCCATGGTGGTGGTCGACGGGAAATACGGCTTTGGCCAGTCGATGGCGAAGCAGGCGACGGAACTTGGCATCGCACGGGCCAAAGAGCACGGGCTGGCGCTGATTGCGCTCAGGAATTCGGGCCATGTCGGGCGCGTCGGTGAATGGGCGGAGATGGCGGCAGACGCGGGCCTGGTCTCGACGCATCACGTCAATGCGCCGGCGTCCCTGCTGGTTGCGCCTTATGGGGCGATCGACCGGCGGTTCTCGACGGCGCCTTATGCGTGCGGGGTGCCGCGCAAGGATGGCGACCACCTGATCCTCGACTTTGCAACGTCCGTGGTGGCGGAGGGCAAGGTGCTGGTTGCGAGCCAGGGCGGCAAGGCGCTGCCAGATAATGCGCTGGTTGGTGAGGATGGATCGATTGCGGGTGATCCGCACTATCTCTATGGGCCCTACAAGGCGGACGGTCCGAGGGACTATCGCCAGGGCAAGGGCGCGATCCGGGCAATGGGCGACCATAAGGGCTCGGGGCTGGCGTTCATGGTTGAGATCCTTGGCGGGTCGCTGACGGGCACGGGGGCGCCGCTCGAGGGGCGGCGCTGGGCGAACGGGATGTTGTCGATTTATGTCGACCCCGAAAGGATCGATCCCGAAGGCTTCTTCCCCGAAGATGTCGAACGGTATCTGGCGTTCTACAAAGCTGCCAAGCCGATCGAGGCGGGGACCGAGATCCTGGCGCCGGGCGACAAGGAGCGGCTGACGCGGGCGGAGCGGGACGCGAATGGTATACCGATCTCGGATGAGACATGGAGCGCGATCAAGACTGCCGCCGCAGGTGTTGGTGTTGGTGACAACCGCGTGCCGCCGGTGACGACGGCCTAATCGCATAACGATAAAGAGAAGGGACGATCATGGCCGCTCAGGATTATTTCGACCAACTGATCAAGTTTGATACGCCGACGATCTGCAATGCGCTCGAAGTGATCGATCCGGCGGCGCGGTTCTCAGGGTTCACGCGCAAACCGCTGGTCAATCCGTTTCCGGGGAATGGCTCGTTCATTGGCTTTGCGCGCACCGCGACGATCCGGGCGACGCATCCGAACGAGTATTCAGGCGATGCCGCACGCAAGCAGCGGCTCGATTATTACGCGTACGTTGCGAATGGTGGGCCGAGCCCAAGCATCACGGTGATCCAGGATCTCGATGGGCCCGACATCGGGTTCGGGTGTTTCTGGGGTGAGGTGCAGTCGAACGTGCACAAGGGGCTCGGCTCTGTCGGCGTCGTCACGGATGGCGGCATTCGCGATATCCCGGACTGGGCGCCGGGCTTCAATGCGCTGGCCGGATCAATCGTGCCGAGCCATGCGCATGTTCACCTCGCGGGCTTCGGGCAGACGGTGCGGGTTGCCGGCATGGTCGTGGCGTCAGGCGATATCGTCCATGCGGACCAGCACGGCGCGGTCGTGATACCGGAAGCCGTGATCGACAAGATCCCGGCGGCGGTTGACCTGTTGCAGCGCAAGGAAGCGGTGATCCTCGACATGGCCAAGGCGCCGGGGTTCAACTTCGAGAAGCTCGCCGAAGCGCTGAAGAAGCAGGAAGAGATTCACTAGGTCGCTCACGGCTATTCCGGCCCTGCGGGCCGGGCCTCCGCGGGGGCGGCGCGAGGCGCCGGGTCGCGTTGCTCCCGGACAAGAGGGAGAGGGGGCGGTGGAGTTGTCGCCGCGGTGAGGTTGCGCGCCACGACATCAAAGTTCATCTTTGCAGATCGTGAATGAGTTTAGGCACCGGCTTGAAGCGGGCTGACGCTATGCCCCAATAACCGGACGGCATATGCTCAGTTATGAGCCTTACCGGCTCGGGCCAGAAGCGGAATCTCGGAGCGAACCGCTAAGAGTATATTTTGCCATTGGTTAGGTAAAAGATAAGAGGTGAGGCTCGAAGATCAGCCCATTCTGGTGCCAACCTGAACCATCAAGTGCGGTGGTGTTGTTCTGGACATCGTACCAATGAAATCGTCGCAAATCATCAATCAAAACTCATGGCACCCCGTAACTTGGGCCCTCTGGCTAGAATGGGTGATGGTGGGAGCAGTAGCGCCCGTGGCCTACGCCTTTGCTTGGATGGCGGTCAATAAACAGATCTTAGCGACCGATCCCAATGCGTCCCTCATTTGGCTGGCCACTTGGACCGTAATTGCGCTTTCACTTCTGGTGCCGACTGTTCTCCAATGGCGCGTGTTAAAGAGAATCGTACCCTCCATTACAATGTTAGCTTGGGCGCTCATGTTGCTTTTTGTCGTTGGAGTTTGGCTAGGTGTTGAATACACTCTTCTAGAGTGGAAATGGCCGTCGACAAAAAGTTTCAATATTGCAGCTCATAAAGCTCGCTATGATTTTCCACTAAACTGGACAAAACTTACGACGCTTCCATGGACCAGCCTGTTGATAACAACGGCGACGAGTGCCGTATTATATTGGGCTGTCGTCCCAATCATGCTCGGCCGCTTGGCAGGTCGGCTACACAAGTGCTGGCCGTTTCTGATAGGGCTAGTGGCAGCCTCCTGTCTCACCGTCATATTTAAGGAACTATATGAAGTTTGGCATATTTCGAGCGACATTAAGAGGTTGAATGGCATTCGGTGGTCCAGGCGAATAAATGAACTATTACTCTACGCAACAGCTGGCGGAGCAGGTGCCGCTGTCAGCGGCTGGGGATTGGCGCTCATGTTTCCCTCGTCTAGCAAACACAAGCAAAGCAGCCCCACTGGCATCGGCGGTTTGACTACCGTTGTCAGCACGGTTGTGATCCTATGGTATGCAGGCGGTTTTTTGGTCCATCTCAACGGGCCGAAAGGGCTCCGAACAGGGTTTCCCGGTTTGCTAAGAACGCTGTCATCAGCGCCGACGACTGATGAATCGCACGGCGAAGCTATCATTAATTTTTCACACTTGGTGAATGTAAAAACCTATCGCTTCCCAAATACCTCGTTTGCAAAAGTTGAATTCGCCAGAGATGGCAAGAGTTTTACTGTTAAGACGGACACGCAGCCTCAAGCGCACATTGATACGGCCACCGGCGCCGTGCTTGATCAAACAAATGGCTCCGGTGACCGAACAATGACCAACATTGCGGAGACACCGAAAACGTCGTTCAATAGAGGGGAATCAACTGCCGAAATGCGGATCGGACCAAGTCTTTCTGTCCTCGCCAAGTGGTACGATACGAAAAAATCGGGAAAGCTGATTGTCACAGATGACGGGGCTCGGCAAGAAATCCAAACCATCCGAACAGTGGCGCAAAGGCCCATTGCTCGCTCGCCAGATGGACGTTGGCTCGTCATGCATGCGTTCGACGAGCGACAATTGCGGATCTACGCGATATCAAGACGTGTGCGGAATGTCCGCTACGGGTCACGAGCCGCTAAGCACGACTTGAGCATATCGCGGCGGAGCATGCCTCCGAAGCGGACGCAGTCGCGTTGCTGATCAGTGAAGTGACTACCTATTGCACGTCTCCCGAGCTGATGCCTGCTCGTGCGCCTGGGATTGGCTGTCGGCTTCGCCGTCGAGCATCTTATGTCAGAGGCGTGGGTTTGGGCGTTGAGGGACTGCTCCCGGTGCCGGTCAGATCGGTTGCGCCATAGTTTTCCAGTTCGGTTGGGGCGCAGGCTTGTGCTGTGAGTTGTGCGTGCTGGCCTGACTGTTCTTCAACGTGAAGGCGAAGGCCTGTTGCCGGATTGAAGACGGATGACGCCACGGCGACGGGACGGCGCGAGGGGGTGGCATGAAGGGGTTTGCAGCACTTTTGCTGATGGCGGCGCTGCTTGGCGGTTCGCTGTCGAGCGTGGCGCAGGCGGAAAAGCGAATTGCGCTGATCATCGGTAACAGCGGCTATCGCCATTCCGGGGAACTCGACAATCCGCGCCATGACGCGCGATTGACCGCGTCGCTGCCCGCCACCCGGATCTTGCCCGCATAATCGCGGAACGCTTCCTTCATTGCCTTGCGCGCGACATCAATCCGAACATCCGTTCCGAACCTCGCGCAGGATAGAGCGTGCCACGAACAGTGCCCGACGGCGCGGGTCTAGGTGATCATCCAGGACTGAACACCTACGCACGAGCTTACTCGAAGAAATAATTGCCGGGGCGCGGCAGGCCGAGGTGGTCTCGCAGCGTGGAGGCCGATGGAAACATCGCGAGGATCGCCTTGAATGCGAGCCTGAGAAGGCCGCGCCGAATGTAAGCCTGTCGTACGTCCGGTTAAGCGTGCCCCTCGATCTGGACGGCCTGCGTCGTCAGATCTGGCCCCTTGCGTCGGCCATTGGCGCCGCGCTTGTCTTCACACTTGCTGCCGCTGGCACTTTGACCGTTCATTTCATTCTGGCCAACCAGGCTTGTCGCATATACCGCCGCCTGGGTGCGGTTGCTCGCACCAAGTTTGCGCATGATCTGGCGCACATGAACCTTCACGGTCGCCTCCGACATGGACAGGCGGCGGGCGATGACCTTGTTAGGCTCGCCATTCTTCAGGAGATCGAGGACTTCGCGCTGGCGCCCTGTCATGACCAAGGCGTGGTTGGGCGATGAAGCGAGGGAGCAGTGTTCGATGCCGAGCTCATCCGGCGGCGGCGGCGCCACAGCCGCGGTGCCGTTCATGAAACCCGAATCTTGCGTCAAACTCGACCCCTTCGACGGCGTCTCGTCCGCACTACTCGACGTTGAACTCGGAAGCACATCACTGGAAGACACCGGCGATGGCTCTTGTGACCGGGTGTGTTCGCGCATGGCAGAGGGCGGGAAGAATGATCCGCCATTCAAAATGAACGACAACGCCTGCAGGACGAGTTCGGGCCGCATGTCGCTCGGCAGGAAGCCATCGACGTTCAGATCAAGCGCAGCGCGAACTTCGCGCGCGTCGCTCGAATCCGAGAGAATGACCGCGATTGCATCGGGCGCCAGCGCTTTTGCAATGCGAATGCGCTGCTCGACATCGCGGCTGCGTATCGAACTGCCGCCAAGGCTGAAAATCACCATCCGGCATGCCGCCGGTTGCTCAAAGTTTTTGAGAAATTCTTCCGGTGATACAGACGTTAATTCGACCAAATTCTGGTTTGACCAATCGCCGAGAAAATCTCTCAACGTGGCTCTTCGAAAATCCTGCTGATCAACCAGATAAACCTTTGAGTCCGGATTTGACATAACCAGTCTCTATGTTCGAGAAGCAATTTAAAAGCAAATCAATCATCCAAATATTATCAGCGTTTTTGAACCAAAACGAGCGACCCGAAAGGCAGCAAGACGGGGCATCCTCAGAGCACTTTTTAACCTTAGTATAGCAACTTCCCGCCCGGTGTCCACCGCCAGTATTAGTCACCCGATATAAAAGAGAAAAAATTGTTCTCCTGCCCTTTTTTCAATGTCCTCGACCCTCGTTCCGGTCTCTCGCATCCTGGATGCAGTGTCTCCTAACGTCGGCCGGGTCCTTTTTGCATGCATTTGGATACAGGATGCGCCACGCGGAGCGCATCCCTGAAACTCAGCCGGTTTGCCGGAAACTCTTGTTGAGGGCGTCGAGAAACGGCTGCACCAGATAGTTGAGCATCGTGCGCTCGCCTGTCACGATCATGACATCGGCCGGCATGCCAGGCGTGAGTCGAACGTTTTTCCCGACCTTCGCCAATTCCGATCGATCAACCGCTACCCGCGCCAGATAGTACGGTTGCTGCCCCTCCGCTCCAGGCTGGGTGGCACTGTCGGCCGAGACCATAAGAACAGTGCCCACGATACGCGGCGTATTGCTTCCCGCATAGGCCGTCAGCGTGATCTCCGCGCTCAGGCCTTCATGCACGACATCAATATCCAGCGGCGACAGGCGGGCCTCGACCAGCAGGCGTTCGTCGGATGGGACAATATCGAGAATGTCCTGCCCCCGCTGTACGACGCCGCCGACCGTCTTCACGCGCAGATTGGCGACACGTCCCGTCACGGGTGCGCGCACGATGCTTCGTTTCAGGACGTCCTGCGCGGCGCGTATTCGCTCTGCGACGTCGCGCAACTCATTGCTGACCTCGTCGGACTCCACCGCGATCCGCGAGTCACGCTCGGTCTCGAGCGCGCGCAGCTCGAAGCGTGTTTCCATCTGCTTTTGCTCGGCGCCCGCGATACTGGCCTGCAACTCCCCGAGACGGCCAACGGCTTCCGCCATCATCCGCCTGAGACGCAGGGCATCCGGCAGACGTGCGAACCCCTTTTGAAGCAAACGTTCTTTTGCCTCCGCCTCTTCCTTCAAGAAGTTCAACTGATCGGTTTGGCTCTTGAACAACGCCTGATAGCCACGGATCTGCGCGTCAAGCTGATTCAAGCGCTGTGTCAGGACTTGCTGGCGGGCCTGGAATTCAAGCTGTCGCGCCTCGAAGATCCGACTCTGCGAAGCAATCGGGCCCTGCGCGGCCGGCTGGTCAGTAAGCGTTTTGGGATAAGCGACAGCGCCAAGCCCTTTTTTCTCCGCCGCAAGACGCGCGCCCTTGGCCAGCAGGGCCAAGCGCTTGGCGACCAGAGCGTCGTGCTTCGTCAGATGCCCCATATCGGCGAGAACCAGAAGCGGCGCGCCGCGCTCGACCATGTCGCCGTCGTTGACGCGCAACTCCTGAACGATCCCGCCTTCATAGTGCTGCACGGTCCGCCGGCTGCCTTCCGGTGCAATGACGCCCGGCGCGAGGGCGCCGCCAGCCAGCGGCACGGTTGCCGACCAGAAGCCAAGCCCGCCGACGAATAGTACCAGGATCAAAATGCCGAAACGCAGTGGACCTCGGACACTGTCGCCGAGCCGGCGTGGATCGTCCCATTGCGGCATCAGGTCCTGTCTGTACGAGACCAGCGCGCTGCCCTGGATGGCGCGCCGTTGTGGCAGGTTGTCGCTCATGCCGCTGCTCCATTGACCTTGTGTTTGCCAACGCCCGGTTTCTTTACCGATTTTGGCCCGCTTTCGTGTCGCACATCACCGTCCGCCGCGGTTGACGCTTTCGCGGTGTTCGCCGCCACAGCCTCGTCGTCCGCCGATCCACCGTTTCCGCCTGTCGCGCTTGCCTTTGCATCGGACGTCTTGTTGCCCGCCGCTGCGACGCCCTGCTGGGCCTCACATGGCTTTTTGCCCGCTGACTTTGTGGCGATATCAGCCGATGGTGCCGGGCTGTCGGCATCCGTCTTGCCCGCGCCGTCCGCGTCGTGGCGGTTTGGGGCTTGTTCCGGGCCCTCAGACAGGCGTTGAAGGATCTCGTCGCGCGGCCCCCAATGCGAGATCACACCGTTCTGGATGACGATAACCTTGTCCGCCGCCGCCAATGTCGAAGGACGGTGACCGACCACAACCAGTGCGCAACCCTGCGCCTTCAGCGTTTCAATCGCTTCGGTGAGCGCGATTTCGCCCGGCTGATCGAGGTTTGCATTGGGCTCATCCAGAATAAGCAGCTTGGGCCGCCCGAAAATCGCCCGCGCCAGGCCGATACGCTGGCGCTGTCCGCCGGAAAGCTGAAGCCCGCCAACTCCAAGCCGCGTGTCATAGCCCTCCGGCAGCCGCTGGATCACATCATGGGCGCGGGCCGCCATCGCCGCCTCGACGATGTCTTCGTCGTCAGCGTGGCCCATTCGGGCGATGTTTTCCGACACCGTTCCGTCGAACAGTTCAATGTCTTGTGGCAGGTATCCGATATAGCGGCCGAGCTGCTGCGCATCCCAGTGCCGGATGTCCGAGCCATCGAAGCGCACGCTGCCGGCCGCCGGCTCCATCAGTCCGGTCAGCATCCGGCACAACGTACTCTTCCCGGCCCCGGATGGACCGATGACGGCGATTGTCTCACCCGGCTCGACATGAAACGAGATGTGACCGAGCAGGACCTGCGTCGTGCCTGGAACGACGTACGTCAGATTGTCGACCTTGAGGCGGCCGGCAGGCTCCGGCAGACGCGTACGCGGCGGCTCGGGAGGGTAGGATTGAAGCTGGGTATTGAGGCGCTGATACGCAAGCCGCGCCATCATCAACTGTCGCCACGCGCCGATCGCCAGTTCCACCGGCGCCAGCGCACGCCCGAGCATGATCGAGGCTGCGATCATGCCACCGGCGGTCAGTTCATGGCGCAACACCAGGAACGCGCCGAGCCCGAGAATACCGACCTGCACGAAGAAACGCACGAACTTCGTCAGCGCCATCACCAGCCCACCGGCCTCCCCCGCCCGTCGCATAGCGTCGACGGAGCCGGCATTGGCCTGCTGCCAGCGACCGATCAGTGCCGGCAAAAAGCCCATGGCACGCACGACATCGGAGTTTCTGATGGTCGTGTCCGCAAGTCGCGTCGCCACGATCTGGGTCTGGCTGGCGGTGGCAACGTGCTTGCGCGTCGCATAATCGTTGGCGAACGTAAGGATCAGCAGCAAGATCGCCGACGCCAGCGCCAGCATCCCGAGCCAGGGGTGCAGTAGCCAGATGATGGCGATGAAGATCGGCACCCAAGGCGCATCGAAGAACGCAGTAAGTCCCTGGTTCGAGATGAAGCCCTGAATAGCGTTGATGTCATGGAACGACTGCGCGCCGCTGGCATCGCCTTTAAGGCGCGCTCGCACGCCGGCCGCCATAAAGACCGGCGACAGCCGCTCGTTGAGCCAGCACCCGATCCGCACCGTGATCGACGAGCGCACCGTATCGAGAATGCACATCACGAGGATTGCTCCCGCCGCCATGATGGTCAGGAAGACGAGCGTCTCGCGACTCCCCGACGAGAGCACGCGGTTATAGACCTGCAGCATGTAGATCGGCGCGGTCAGCATCAGGAGATTGATGAACAGGCTGAAGATGCCGATCGTGTAGAAGGCGGTGCGGGTATTCTTGAAGACCTGCTCGAGTTCGGTGCGACCGCCGGTGCTGTTGGCTTGGATGCTCATGGCGCACACCTCCCGGCGGCGGCTTCTTCGAAATCCATTCCGAATGAACCTGCCACCCCGTCAGTGCCGGCCGGAATCGTATTTCGCGCCCCTGGTTCACCGGGCCCACACCGCCGAAACCCCGACACTCCGAAATGGATTTTAGAAAACGCTCCGTCCTTAAAAATCTTCCCGCTGGACATCGAACTCTCCATTGGACGTACGCAATACCTGACGTGATGGTAGCGGTTGCCGACAGTGTGGAAAGTTGGGCTTAAGGGTTACGCCGTTTGCGACTGTCTGGCCTGAACCGCATCACATGCGCCCTTCCCGGATGGCTGGTCACGCGGCTGCCATCGCGTGGTGCCAAGCGCACCGGTTGCCCATTGGGATCACGTGTGGCGCAAGGCAAAAAAAAACCCCCGAGAGCCAGGTTTTGGCTCTCGGGGGCCCGTCGATAGGCCGGCTAGGCCCTCAGGCGATATAGGCCCAGGCGCCATTCGTGGCAGACAGCGATTCGGAGAAGGCCCCCGAAGAATAACCCTGCTCGGCGTAGGTCAGGGTCAGTGTCTCGGCGAGCGTGTCGTAGCCAAAGGCTTTTGCATCCGCATTCGCGCTACCGACGTTGCCGTAGATCATCGCGTAGCTTTCGAACGTTTTGAAAACGTTTTCCTTCACATTGACGTCGACATCCTTATCGAAGCGCACGGCGTAATGTTGAAAATACTGCGGAACATAGGTCATTTTTTTGACTCCCAATGACACGTTGAAATCTCCCGCTTAGAGGAGATCCGATGCAGCAGGGAAATCTCCCCGCCCGATCAATTAGAGAACAAGATAATCTCTATCTCAATGCCTCATGCGGCTAAACGCCAAACGAACCCTATTATCCTCGACACCCTGACAATTCGATCCAAGAGGTTATATTCCTCATGGCTTGATCAGGCGACAACAGTCTCTTATCCAAATGATATCTCCAAATGGTCGAAACCCTTCGACCCGACCAGGCACTAATTGGATCCAGCATGTAAAGCCAAAAACCATGCTTTGCGGTTTCGCCCTGTTCTTCAAGGCGCCGGACCAACACGTCAGACGGGACACCAAAAAAATTGGCGCCAGTTGACACTGGCGCCGCGTGGTCCAAAGGCGGTGATCTCATTCCGAGACGGAGAGGCGTTGGCGACATTGTCTCACGATCGCAAGCCAAACATGACCCCGTCGCAACCGCCCAAGCGGTGTCGCATCGATGGGCGTGCCCCGCGCATCACCCGTAGATATCGAAACCGGCACCGCCGCTCATGCTGTAGCTCGAGAAGTTCTGCAAGGCTTGGTACTGAGCCGCGGCATCGTGGGCAATGATGCCATCAATACCACCGCCATAGTTCACGCTGAAGCCGTAGTCGGTATTGCCAAATCCCGAGACGCTCGCATCAGCATAGACGTTTGCCGACGGTGGCGAGCCGGTACCACCTGGCAGATAGCCGCTGGCATATCCATTGGCCAGGGACGTGGCCACAAGCCCCTCAACGACATTGGTCGAGGTGTTGGCGCCAACCTTGGTGTGGAAACCGTTTGCCTCGGCAAATAAGTTGGCGCTAGCCTGGAAAGGTCCAGACCCAAAGCCTGCATAGGGAGCACCTGAAAATATTGTTGTTTCTGCCATTTCATTTCACCCGCACACGCCCTCGAGAAAACGCGAAGCGACACATATATCTGAGTGTTATACTCATCTGCCACAACGCTATGCGCGTTGTCCGCGCGCACAATTGGAAAAGCCTATCCGCACAGCTTAGGGAGGTCGCAACACAAATAAACAGTTCATCCTAGTTATGGGCAAAAGACGCAACAGTGTAACCACTGGATCGATTGCCCCCTTGATCGACGACGACCGGCCATCTGACACATGGCTGCCAGAGTCGTATGCCGTTGCTTTGCCCTTGCGTGTCATACTCATACCGTGCCTCCGAACAAGGCTTGCGCACTGACCGAGGTGTAGAGGTTGTCTTGGGCGAAGCTGTGTGTCGTCACAGAAGCGATCGAATTCGGAGCAACGGCCATTACCTCCGCGGTCACGGCGGCGAACTTCGACGGCGTCCATTCCGAAATCTGCGGCGATGCGTGGCCAGTGGCACTCCCGCCGTCGATCGCGACATGAACGGCGGCGCCCTCGGGCTCCCAATCCGCGTAATCGAGCGCATAATAGTCGATGCGCGACGTCGACATCGCCTGCTGTCCACTCGCACTGTCGGATTCCTGGCGCATCGTCAGGATGATGTCCGCGGCGGTGAACTCCGCCCAGGACAAGGCTTCGGTCTGCGCCAACTGACCGTCGATCGTGTACGACAGTGCCTCGAAATAGGTGTAGCCCGTCGCAATCGTGAGTTCGCTGTTGTGGTGAAGGATGCCGTAGATGTCCCCGTCCACAATCGCCACTTCACCGACTGAAACCGCGGCACCTCCCGTATCAACAGACAACCCCGAACCAGCATCACCTGCCTCGTCGACGGCGACCAGGCTCGACAGGGCTCCGAGCAATTCCGGATAGATCTCGATAAGGTCGCTGACAATCGCCCAGAAACCAGCCTCAAGCATTGCAGCCGGATCAATGGCGCCGGCCTCAGCAATACCGTTGCCGTCGCCGTCCAACCAAAAGATGTCAGCGCCCGAAACGCCAACTGCCGTGTTGTGACCAACGCCCCCGCTGCCGCCAACCGGTCCCGAACCATGCCCGGCGTTCTGCAACCCACTATTCCAGATATGATCGAGCGTGGAGGGCGCTTCGATATCGGCGGCAAAACCGGCCACAAAGGCGTCGTCACCATCCGAACGCTCCATCCCCGATGACGTCGGGCGTTGCGCGGACCCCATCCCCGCCGGTTGCGCTGCTATCGAGGTCACGGCCATCGTATCGGATACCGATCCAACCGCGACAGGTTCTGCGCCAGGCACCTTTGCATCCTCGCCCCACAGCGCGAGAAGCTTATCAAGATAGTCGCCAAGCCGCGTCTCGGCCGTCGCAGCGTTTGCCTGGGCAAAGACCAAAAGTGGTAGCGCCATTGCCAGCAGAGCCAGGTCAATCAGATAGCGCTCGCGGAGCTCCCGATCCCGATCCCGGGCACCGAAGGCGCCGCTTCCAACCCCAGCCACCTCATCGTCGTCCGGACGCATCACGCCCGTCTCATAATCGCCGCAGGCCGGCCAGTCATCCTTGGCGTTGCGCATTTGAACATCCATTGAACTCACTCCGAAGAGGCAATCGAAAGTTTGCACATCCTGCTGCAAGTGTTGATCAAGAATGCTGCGTTGAAAATTCCCCTGACGAGGCGTCACCTAATGATGTTGCTATCGCATGCGCCTAGCCAAAAGTCGCTTTGCCGGGTTGATTGTCTAAAGGGTGTAGGCAGCCATCTGCCCGGCATCCGCCCGAGCCCGCCAAAGGCAACTCTCCCGCCACGCGGGCGCCGAGACAAGCCGGGACGGGCTGTCCCTAATCCCATTGAACGCACCCCTCTTTGACGCGTTCTGCGCCCTGATCCTTATCGCGACCGCCGTCATGGCCTCGTTCCCGCCCGCGCCGGAATAGTCGTCCGGCCAATGCGCCGCTGAGTTTCTGAACTGGCCCCCGTTCTGACCTGACACCCGGCGTAAGCAGGAGGGCTTAGGGTTATTCCTAGGCACAGGCTTATGTCGGAGAACGAGTATCAGAGGATCGAAGTCATCACCGGGCCGGCGCGGCGGCGGCGATGGCGGTTGGGGATGGTTTCGCGTCGAGCATCTTATGTCAGAGGCGTGGGTTTGGGCGTTGAGGGACTGCTCCCGGTGCCGGTCAGATCGGTTGCGCCATAGTTTTCCAGTTCGGTTGGGGCGCAGGGTTGTGCTGTGAGTTGTGCGTGCTAGCCTGACTGTTCTTCAACGTGAAGGCGAAGGCCTGTTGCCAGATTGAAGATGCCGGATTGAAGACGGATGACGCCACGGCGACGGGACGGCGCGAGGGGGTGGCATGAAGGGGTTTGCAGCACTTTTGCTGATGGCGGCGCTGCTTGGCGGTTCGCTGTCGAGCGTGGCGCAGGCGGAAAAGCGAATTGCGCTGATCATTGGCAACAGCGGCTATCGCCATTCCGGGGAACTCGACAATCCCAAGCATGACGCGCGACTGATCGCGTCGGTTCTCAGGCGGGCGGGATTCGAGACGGATGTTCGGATTGATGTCGCGCGCAAGGCGATGAAGGAAGCGTTCCGCGATTATGCGGGCAAGATCCGGGCGGCGGGCAGCGACGCGGTCGGGTTCTTCTATTATGCGGGCCACGGCACGCAGGTGAAGGGCGTCAACTATCTGCTGCCGGTGGACGCCAATATCGAGGATGAGGCGCAGGTCGAGTCGGAGGCGATCTCGGCGAGCGGGCTGATGGCGCAGCTCGAGGGTGCCGGCAACCGGATGAACATTGTCATCCTGGATTCATGCCGCAACAATCCATTCAAGCGGGGCTACCGGGCGCAGGTCCGCGGACTTGCGCCGATGCATGCGCCGAAGAGCACGCTGGTCGGGTATTCGACGCAGCCGGGGAACGTCGCACTTGATGGCAATGCCGGCTACAGCCCCTATGCGATTGCGCTGCACCGGGCGATCCGGCGGCCGGGGCAGACGTTGGAGCAGACGTTCAAGCAGGCGCGGGCGGAGGTGAACCAGGCGACGGACGGGAAGCAGACGCCGTGGGAGGAATCGTCGCTGTTTGGCGATTTCTATTTCTTTCGTGATGCGGCGAAGGCTGAGATTACGCCGGCGGCGGGAGATATCGTCCAGGTCACGGAGGAAGCGAAGATCTGGAAGGATATCCGCCAGAGCCGCGATCCGGAGTCGTTTCGCAGCTACCTGGCCAAGCATCCCGAAGGCACGTTTGCGCTGCTCGCAAGCGATCAACTGCAACGGCTGAGCGAGTTGGCGGCCGCCAAGCCGGACGTGAAAGTTCGCTCACCGAAGGCGGCAGGCGCAGACGTTTATTTCTTCGATGACTTCGAGGGGGACGATCTTTCGAAGGACTGGGACGTGATGAACCCGGACCCGGATTCGTTCATCGTCGAGAATGGCCGGTTGACCGTTCTGTTGAGCGAGGTCGAGAAGCCGTCGACTGAGACGATCCCGAACATCTTCCGACTTCTGAAGCCGATCCCGAAGGGGGATTGGACGCTGACGGCCAGGCTCGAGTTCGTGCCGCAGACGATGTCGGAGTGGTTGTCGATCGGCGTGATGAAGCGCGATGGCAATGGCTTGATGGCGACGCTCCAGATGTGGACGTCGGAATATGCGCGCAAGACGCAGTTGCTCGTGCGGGCGGATAAGACATCGCGGCGGAGCAGTGAGTTCAGCCAGGAGCTGATCAGCCTTCGCGTTCAGAACAACAACGAGATCATTCAGCGCTCCGAGGGCTTCAAGAAGTACTTCAAGGCGGCGCTCCTGAAGCTTGCGAAGACGGGACGCCAGTATACCGCGTCGCTCAAGTTCGAACCGGGGACGCCGGGGGACCCGAAAACGATTGTCGCGGCGGATTGGGTCAACCTGCCGATGCTCACGTCGCTCAGGGTGCCGGGAGACCGGTTCACGCTGTTGTTCCGCACAACGCGGACGGACAACTACCTGCCGAAGAACACCGAGAGCCTGGTCAATGTCGATTGGGTGAAGATTGAAACAGGTCCGGGCAATTGAAGGGAGGTGGCGGGGCGCGTTGTGTGCCGTCAGCGTTCGGCTGAGCGGATGTAGCGCGTGTCGAGCGGGTAGGAGGCCATCGGGCCGTCGTGAATGACGCCCAGGGACGCGCGGTGCTTCAGGTAGCACCAGGCGGTGCGCGGCGTGCCATCTGCTGCGCCGTCGATCGGCGCGACGATGATTTGCCGGCGATGATAGCCGTTCGGCAGATGGACGCTTTCGAGTTCGTCGAGTTCGGCCAGGACTGAGTCATCGACGCGGTAGAGTTCGCCGTCGACGTGGTGGCCTTCGCCCGGTTCATCAAGCAGGTAGGGGACGAAGTTCGCGCTGGCGATGACCAGCGGGAAGCGGTCGCTGGTGCGGACGCGGCCAAGGTATGAGGCGCGGGGGAGGCCAACCTGATCGTTGGGGTAGCCGCGCTTTAGAGCGGTTCAGGATTAGATGGAACCATTCTGCCGAGGTGGATTTGGTTCGAGACCGAGCCGGCTGGCGAAGTGCGTAGTGGTACTACGGACGAGACAGACGGCGACGGGATCGGACCAAATCCGCCCGGCCCTGCGGGTTTCAAAAGGCGCGCCGCCCACGGCGTCGGACGGCTTGACCATATCCCCGATATGCTCTGCGCCGCCCTCCTGGTGGATCGGCGCGCCTTTTAAAACAGAATTGATTCCATCTAATCCTGAACCGCTCTAGTGCCGTAGACGAAGACGTCGTAGGTGTTCGCCATCGCCGGTCAGTAGGTCGCCCGGCCGCCGGAGAGATCGAAGATGGCGCCGGTGGTGAAGGAGTTTTCCGCCGATGCCAGCCAGGCGGCCATGCTGGCGAGTTCCTCGACCTTGACGAAGCGGTTGCGGGGGATTTTCGAGAGCATGTAGTCGATATGCTGCTGGGTGATCTGGTCGAAGATCGCGGTCTTGGCGGCGGCCGGCGTGATCGCGTTGACCGCGATGTCCATGTCGGCGAGTTCCTTGCCGAGGGATTTGGTGAGTGCGATCAGGCCCGCCTTCGAGGCGGAATAGTGCGCGGCGTTCGGGTTGCCTTCCTTGCCCGCGATGGAGGCGATGTTGATGATGCGGCCATAGCCCTTCTCGCGCATGGCGGGGACGACGGCCTTGCAGCACAGGAACGGGCCGTCGAGGTTGATGCGCATCACCTTGCGCCATTCCTCGACGTCGGTGTCCCAGACGGTGGCGTTGGCGCCTGCGATGCCGGCATTGTTGACGAGGATGTCGATCTGGCCGTGGGCGGCCAGCGTCGCGTCGCGGGCTTTTTCGACGCTTGCAAAGTCTGATACGTCGACCTCGACGACGCGGGCGGCATCGCCGATCTCTTGCGCGGTCTTGCCGGCGAGGGCGGTGTCGCGGTCCCAGATGTCGACCTTGGCGCCGGAGGCTGCGAAGCGTTCGGCGACGGCGCGACCGAAGCCCTGGGCTGCGCCGGTGACGACGGCGATGCGGCCTTTGAGATCGATCTGGTTGGACATGGGTGTTTCCTCGTGGGCTGGTTTTGGTGCCGCCTCGGCGGGCGGCGTTATGTTGTTCGGATGGATTGGACCAGATGGGTGGGATTGGTCAAGCGGTGAGGCGAAGGTTGCGGGGGCGCTGAGAAGCCGATCGATAAGGCTTGTGCCGTTGGAACGCGTTGCTCGTCGGGCTCATCCGGTGGCACTGGGGCCAGGGCTGCAACAAGAGCCTGCCCCTCCTCCTTACCCCCTCCCGCTGCTCCTCCCCCTTACCCCCTCCCTGTGAACGACGGGGAGGGGGAATTAGGCGCGTGAGCCTCCGTGGCGGCGCGGGACGGGGAATGAACGCAGGCTAGCGCGGAGAAAACCGCCCTGGGTCCCGGCGCTCCCCCGGATCAAGTCCGGGGTCGGCCGGGATGACACCTGGTGGGGACCGACTATTTCTTGAAACGGCGCTGCAACTCGTCGACCTGGGCGTCGGTGAGGATTGCGAGGTCGCGGCCCTGGAGGAGGAGGAAGAGGCGGGCGGTTTCCTCGAGCTCCTCAATCGCGTCGGTGGCGGCGGCGAGGTTGGTGCCGGCGACGACGGGGCCGTGGTTGGCGAGGAGGACGGCGTGGTGGTCGGAGGCGAGTTTGCCGACGGCGCCGGCAAGACCGGTGTCACCGGGGGGATAGTAAGGCACCATCGGCAGCTTGCCGATCCGCATGGCGTAATAGGCGGTGATCGGCGGCAGGCAGTTCGTGTGGTCGATGCCCTTGAGGCAGCTCACCGCGACGGAATGGGTCGAATGGAGATGGACAACGGCGCCGGTGCCGGGGCGGCGGTCGTACATGGTGGTGTGGAGGAAGGCTTCCTTGGTTGGCTTGTCGCCTGAGATGTGGCGGCCGGCTGCGTCGAGCTTCGAAATCGCGGCGGGGTCGAGGTGGCCGAGGGAGGAGCCGGTGGGCGTCATCAGCCAGCCGCCGTCGTCAAGGCGGACCGAGATATTGCCGGTGGAACCGTGGGTCAGGCCGCGCTCAAAGAGGGACTGGGCGACCCGGGTGATCTCGTCGCGCAGTTTCGTCTCGGGCGGCATCGGCAACTGTGTGGGCGCCATGAGCGGCTCCGTCTGTTGAAGGTTGATGTCGCGGCTGTCGTGCCGGTGTGGGGCGTTTGTGGGTGGGCTTCAGGCGGCAGGGCCGAGCTTGTCGAAGGCCTCTATGAAGAAGCGCTCGGCGCCAAAGTTGCCTGATTTCAAGGCAAGGACGAGGCTGCGCGCGTCGAGGGATCTGGTCCACGGCACGCCGGGGTCGATCTCGGGGCCGATCTCGATTGCCGTGACGTCGAGGGCGGCAGTGACGGCGCCGGAGGTTTCGCCGCCGGCGACGATCAGCTGGGTGACGCCGTCTGCGACGAGGCCCTTGGCGATTTCGCCCATTGCCGCCTCGACGATGTGGCCGGCCTTATCGCGGCCGAGTTCGGCCTGAACGCTGGCGACGACATCGGGGTCGGCGGAGGAATAAATCAGGACGGGCTTGTCGCCTGAATTGTCGCGGGCGAACGCGATGAAGTCGGCCGGGCTGATTTTGCCTGCGGCAAGGTCGAGGGCGTCGATCTGGCGATTGGGCAGGCCGGCTGCCTTGGCGGCGGCGATCTGGCCGCGAGTGGCAGCGGAGCAGGAGCCGGAGAGGATCGCGCGGTTGCCCTGCTTCGGGTGCATCGGGGCGTCGGCGTCGGATTTTTCCATGAGGCCGGCGGCGACGAAGTTGTCCGCCAGGCCGAGGCCGACGCCGGAGCCGCCGGTGATCAGTTTGTGGCCGGCTGCGGCCTTGCCGATGGCGAGCAGGTGGTCGTCGGAGATGGCGTCGATGACGAGGAAGCGTTTGCCGTCCTTGACGGCTGCGGCGACGGCTGCGTCGATGGCGGGTGCGCCCTTGGCGACGACGTCGAAGGGGACGAGGCCGACGGGGAGTTTGGTCTGGCGGGCCATCACGGTGACGAGGTTGGCGTCGCGCATCGGGGTGAGCGGGTGGTCCTTCATCGGGCTGTCGGACAGGAGCTGGTCGCCGACGAAGAGATGGCCCTTGTAAATCGTGCGCTTGTTGGTCGGGAAGGCGGGGCAGACGAAGGCTGCTTCGCCGCCGACCTTTTCGATGAGGGCTTCGGCGACGGGGCCGATGTTGCCTTGATCAGTGGAATCGAAGGTCGAGCAGTACTTGAAGAAGATCTGTTTCGCGCCGGCCTTCTGCAGGATGTCGAGGCTTTCGAGGGACCAGCGAACCGCCTCGGCGGGGGCGTTGGTGCGCGACTTCAAGGCGACGACGACGGCGTCGAATTCCTGGAGGGGCGCGGGATCGGCCGGAACGCCCATGACCTGGATGGTGCGCAGGCCGGAGCGCTTCAGGGTCAGCGCGAGGTCGGTTGCGCCGGTGATGTCGTCAGCAATGCAGCCAAGCAGCACGGGGAGTCTCCTCGTCGTCGGGCAAGTTTGTCGATTTTTGGGGAACCTACATGATTGGGGCGCGGGCTGCCATCAGTTGTCGCGCGGTTAGGTTGCCAGCGGCGCAGTTGGGTTGCTGCGGCGAATGCAACATACCCACATCGCAAACTGTCCCAGCTGATGGATGGATCCCCGGCACAAGGCCACTACTGTCCGGTCTAACTCCAAGGCGCTCGGTGTCTCGCGTTCGGGCTTCTATGCCTGGCTGACGCGTGGCCCGAGCGAGCGGGCACGTTATGACGAGCAACTCGGACAGGAAGTGCGCAAGAGCTTTCGCGACAGCGACCGGACCTACGGCGCGCGGCGCGTCTGGCACGACGTGCTGGCCGCCGGCTTCCTGTGCGGGCTGCACAGGATCGAGCGGCGATGCACGCCGAGGCCCTGAAAGCCCGGCGGCGTCGGCGGTTACCGCCGATTGCGGCGAGCGGCCGAGCGGTGAACTGGCGGACAACGTACTCGACCGACAGTTCGAGGCGCCGGCGCCGAACCGCAAGTGGGCGGCCGACTTCACCTACATCTGGACGGCGGAAGGCTGGCTCTTCGTGGCGGTCGTGATCGATCTCTTCTCGCGCCGCGTGGTCGGCTGGTCGATGCAAGATCGCATGACGACCCGCCTCGTCGCCGACGCGCTGATGATGGCGCTCTGGCGACGGGGGCGACCGCGTGAACTCATGGACACGCGAATGGCGGCAGCCACGCATACCAGGTGTCTGTTTGCGACGGCGTATGACCGAGATAGCTCCAAATCGTTGTGCAGGCGGCGCGGGCAATGCGTCGTCAGGCCAATGCACGTCGCTGAAGACGGAACGGATACGGCAAAGCAAACGCGCCGATGCTGCCCGGGCCGCGTGTTCGACTACATCGATTCTGCGATCGGGAGGCAATCGAAGCTGTCTGCGCCGTCTTCGAGCCAAAAGGATAGAACTGGATGCAACGGGCGGAGCGCCCAGACCGACCAGAAACGTAAACTGAGGCCGACGCTCGAGGTCATAGGTATTGTGCTCGTCCCGTTGCTACCGCACCCAGCCGCCGTCGATGAGGATGGTGCGGCCGGTGACGTAGTCGGAGAGGTCGGTTGCGAGGAACTCGACGACGCCGGCACAGTCGTCGGCGGTGCCTTCGCGGCGGAGCGGGATCTGGTCAGCCATGTGGGAGCGGTCGCCGAGACGGCCGGTGCGGATGATGCCGGGGGCAATCGCGTTGACGTTGATGCCGAAGGGCCCAAGTTCCTGGGCCAGCGCGCGGGTGTAGTGGATGATCGCGGCCTTGGCGGTGCCGTAGGGGAAGTAGGCGCCCTTGGCGTCGACGCCGGCGGTGGAGGAGACGGTGATGATCTTGCCGCCGCCCTGGCGCTTCATGTGGGGCGTGACGGCCATGCAGGTATAGATGCAGGTGAGGATGTTGATGTCGAGGACGCGGTGCAGCATGTCCTCGGAGCAGTTTGACGGCGTGCCGGTGGTGACGACGTCGCCGGGGTCGTTGGCGCCGGGGGGCGTGGTGCGTTCATCGGCGAAGGTGACAGTGCCGCCGCCGGCGTTGCAGATCGCGATGTCGATGCGGCCAAGCTGGCTTGCGACTTCATCGGCCATGCGGGTGTTGGCATCGCGGTCGGTGAGGTCGGCTTCGAGGCCGATGGCGCGGACACCGAGGGCCTCGCATTCGGCCATGACGGTCTCGGCGGTGAGAGCGGCCTTCTCGAATTCGTAGACGTCGGCGCCTTTCAGGTTGCGGTCGATGATGGCGATGTCGGCGCCGAGGGCGGCGAGGCGGAGCGCATAGGCACGGCCCAAGCCGCGCGCGCCGCCGGTGATGAGGGCTGTTTTGCCTGAGAGTTTGCCGGTCATGGGTGCGGTCCTGGTGGCGAGGGTTGATGAGCTGAAGGCAAGTGACATCAGGCGGGCGGCGAAGGGAAGGGGGGGCGGCGGATTATCCGGCTGGTGAAAGGGTATCCGCCGTCCGGCCCATCACCGTCAGGGGATCTGGGACACGAGATCGTCGGAGAGCGAGCGCTGGGCGGCGCCGGCGGGCTGCCAGTAGTCGATCTGGTAGGTCGCGATGTGCAGGCGTTCGCCGGGGTTGGCCGGGTTCCAGGCGTTGTAGGCGGTGTGCTGGTCGTGGGCGCGCTCGCCGCCGATGGCGCAAACGAACAGTTCACTCGGCGTGATGCCGCGGGCGGCCTGGCGCCACATGTCGGCGAACTGTCTGGGGTGGACGTCCAGCATCAGTTGGAAGCGGAAGGGGTATTCGCCGCTGTCGGCGGGATCGCCGAAAGGTTCTTCGAAGCCGAGCGCGCCGACGGTTGGGTAAGCGGGGCCGGCTTGCGACATATTGGGCGCTGGGGCGCGGGGCGGAGCGCCGGTTGGCGCGTGTTCCTGGAAGGTGACGGTGAAGAGTTTGCGGCGGGTGCCTTCAGCGCGGAAGACGAAGGGGAGGGGCTGTTTCTGGCTGATGCGGGCAATCGCATTCATGTAGCGGTTTTTGCCGCCGGCCAGGTCAGGTTCGAAGCCGTGCCGGAAAGACACAAACTCCAGGATCAATCTGGTCAGGTGCACCATAAGGGCATACTCCTATCAATTGGCGCCGTAAAAAGGGCCCTACTGCTTCTGAGGTAACCCATGGTGGGTCGGACGATGGCTGAAATGTGTCTATTCGGCATCATGTGTGGATATCATGCAACATTTGAGTGTTGAGCTCATGCCCGTGGGAGGACCTTGCGGTGCCTGCCAGTGTCACTGCCGGCAAGTGTCAGAGACCCGCTCCAACAAAGGTGTTCGCTGCCTCGCGAATCACTGCAAGTCTGAGTAAAAGTTGTCTGCCGGCGCCGTTTCAGTGTGCGGTGCGCCGGTGGTCTTTGGCGGTGACCTGTCGTCATCAAACAGTTGCGTGTGCGGTCATAAAAATGCGACCGGTGTCGCGAACACCGCTGAATGGTACGTGCGCCGGCTCAATGCCGGTGCGCAATGTCGAGCTAAAGATAAATAATCGAGAGACTGAGGATGCTTCAACGCTCGGCCGACGCGCCGCAGGAGATTTCGGCAGCAGACTGGCTGGAACGGTTGAACAGGTATCGGGGGGCTCGTCTCTATCGCAGCTTGTGGGAGGTGGCGGTGACGGTGGTGCCGTTCGCCATCTTCTGGGGCCTTGCGTATGCGAGCCTGTCCGTCAGCTGGGTGCTGACACTGTTCCTTCTGATTCCGGCTGCGGGGTTCATGGTGCGGATCTTCATGATCCAGCACGACTGCGGTCATGGCACGTTCTTCAAGAAGCGGGCGAGCAATGACTGGCTCGGGCGTGTGCTCGGCGTCCTGACACTGACGCCCTATGACGTCTGGCAGCGCAGTCACTCCATCCATCATGCAACAACGGGCAATCTCGATCATCGCGGGACGGGCGATATTCGCACGCTGACA
The DNA here is from genome assembly GCA_963696075.1 of uncultured Alphaproteobacteria bacterium. GTDB lineage: Bacteria > Pseudomonadota > Alphaproteobacteria > Rhizobiales > Hyphomicrobiaceae > CAJQQK01. The sequence continues at coordinate 86,058 of CAVOJD010000031.1, forward strand.
GTGCGCGAGTATGCGGCGTTGCCGTGGTACGGGAAGCTGAATTATCGGCTCTATCGCCATCCGCTGGTGCTGTTCGGGCTGGGGCCTGCGTACGTCTTTCTTTTGCAGCATCGATTGCCGCTTGGTTATTTTCGCAGTGGCTGGCGGTTCTGGGTGAGTTCTATGGCGACCAACGCGGGGATCGCGGTTCTGCTCGGGGCGATCGTGTGGTTCGGCGGGATCGAGGCGCTGTTGTTCGTGCATCTGCCGATCGTGGTGCTGGCGGCGACAATCGGGGTGTGGCTGTTCTACGTGCAGCACCAGTTCGAGGACACGCACTGGCGCAAGGGGAGCGAGTGGAATGTTCATGAAGCCGGGCTCGAGGGGAGTTCGTATTTTGACCTTCCGCCGGTTCTGAGGTGGATGACAGCAAATATCGGCATGCACCACGTGCATCATCTGAGCAGCCGTATTCCGTTCTACCGGCTGCCCGAGGTGCTCAGGGATTATCCGGAACTGCGTGAAGTGAGAACGATCACGCTGTTGGATAGTCTCAAATGCGCCAAGCTGAAGCTTTGGGACGAGGACCGTGAGCGTCTGATCACGTTCAGTGAATACGAGAAGGTCGCCGCTGCGGCGTAGGGGAGTCGTTTTCGCTCACGGCTAATCCGGCCCTGCGGGCCGGGCCTGCGCGGGCGCGGCGCTAGGCGCCGGGTCGCGTTTGCTCCCCGAAGCCTGCGGCTTCGAAGGTTTTTGTTTTCGCTCACGGCACTTCCGGCCCTGTGGGCCGGGCCTGCGCGGGCGCGGCGTGAGGCGCCGGGTCGCATGCGCTCCCCGAAGCCTTCGGCTTCGAGAAGGGTTCCAGGTAGGATCCTTTCGGTGAATTCAGGCGTCTGGGCGCTGTCATTACGCTCCGGCTGGCATAAAGCCTTCCTAGACGATCATGACCATGCCATCGCGGCCGGGGTCGGCGCCGCCGTCCCAGCCGGTATCGGTGAGGCGTAGCGCGTGGACGCCGGCGAAAGCGTAGTTCAGGGGTGAGCGGCGGACGGGATAGCCCATCGCCTTGAGGTCGGCTTCGGTGCGGCGCAGGATGCGGTTGGTGATGTCGATGGTGTTCGATGTGGTGCAGAAGCGCGCGGCTGCGACGGCTTCGGCGGCGTCCATGCCGAAGTCGATCATGTTCAAGAGGCCTTGCAGGACACCCATGGTGATGAAGGTGCCGCCGGGGGCGCCGATGACGTGGGTGGGCTGGCCGTCCTTGAAGACCAGTGTTGGGCACATCGCGGTGAAGCGGGCCTTGCCCGGCGCGATCGAGCCGGCGCGGCCGGGGCGGGGATCAAATACGGCCATGCAACCATTGTACATGAAGCCGAGGCCGGGAGAGATGACGCCGGACGGCGCGCCGAGGGAGTGGGTCATCGAGACGATGTTGCCGTCGTGGTCCGCGACGCAGACATGGGTGGTGTCGCGCGATTCCTCGCCACCGGGATTGAAGCGTACGACGTGGGCCTTCTCGCCGCGGCGGATCTTCTCGGCTTGGGCTGCGGCGTAATCCTTGGAAGTCAACTCGGCGACGGGGACGTCGACGAAATCGGGATCGCCGACCTTGCTGTCCTTGTCGATGGTCGCGATCTTCATGGCTTCGGAGACGGTGGCGATGTAGGCGGGGGAGTTGTGGCCCATGGCGGCAAGGTCGAAGTTCTCGAGAATGTTGAGCATCTCGATCAGAACGATGCCGCCGCCGGGCGGCTGGTTGGTCGCGATGTCGTAGCCGCGGTAGGTGGTGCGCAGGGGGGCGTTGTCGCGGGGGGCGACGGCTGCGAGATCGCCGGCGTCGATGAGACCGTCATTGGCTGTGATGTCGGCGATGATTTCGGCGGCGAGGGCGCCGGAATAGAAATCATCGGCGCCGTGCACGGAGACGCGGGTCAACGTTCGGGCCATGTCGGGGTTTTTGATGAGGTCGCCGACGGCGTGGACGGCGCCGTCGGGGCGGGCGTAGATCGCACGGGTGGCGGGGAAGTGTGTGCAGAATTCGGTGTGGGGGCGACGGCCGGCCTTGGGCACTTCGTTCCAGTATTGGGCGACGTGGGGGCGGACGGTCCAGCCATCGGCGCAATGGCGGATCGCAGGTTCAAGCAGGCGGCTCAAGGGCATCGTGCCGTAGCGGGTGACGGCGGTGTCGAAGGCGCGCAGCGTCATCGGCGTGGTGATCGACTTGTAGCCGATCTCGTTGACGGCGCCCTTAAGGGCGAAGCCGAAGCCGTCCTCGGTTTCGGCGATGATGAGATCCTGCCACATCTCAGGGGTGGCGCGTCGCGGCGCGCGGCCGTGGAAGTCGATGAACTGATGGACGCCGGATTTCGGCATGTAGACGTGCATCGAGCCGAAGCCGGCGATGCCGCACATGAAGGGGTCGACGGCGGTCTGGACGAGGGCGCAGGCGATGGCCGCGTCGACGGCGTTGCCGCCGGCTGCAAGGATGTCGGCGCCGGCCTCGACGGCTTCGGGCTGGGCGGCGGAAATGATGCCGTGCTGCATTGGGCGTCTCCCTGGTGCCGGTTCTAATGGCGTGTCGTTGACGCCCTACGGCGTTGCGGTGGTTTCGTCGCCGAGATCCCAATAGAGGCCCGCCATGATCTCAAGGGCACTGCGGGTGACGGGCATCAGGATGTGTTCGTCGGGCGCGTGCTGGGAACAGCCGGCGTAGGAGTGCGGAATCCAGATGGCCGGCATGGCGAGGAGATCGGTGAAGAGGTCGTTGCAGATCGAGCCGCCGGTCTGGGGGATGACGGCAAGCGGTGTGTTGGTCGAGCGTTGGACGGCGCTCCTGACCCACTGTGCCCAGGGGTGGTCGGGCTCGGTGCGGCTTGCCGCGAAGCCGGCGGCGTTGGCGGGCGGGGGTGGTTCGACTTTGACCCGGTCGATGCCGGCTTCGTGGAGATGTTTGCGCAGCGCTGGAATGATGTTGTCGCTGTCCGTTCCGGCAATGTAGCGCAGCTGGCAATGGGCGCGCGCCCAGGGGGCGATCGCGTTGACGGGGCTGTCGGGGTTGCCCGATTTCATCGCGAGGACGGCGAAGGAGTTGAAGGCGTAGACATTTTCCGCAGGCGTCAGGCCGGGCTCGCCCCAGTCGGGGTCAATCTCGGGGCCGTTTTCGCCGCCGTCGAGGGCGACATCGCGGAGGGCGTCGCGGACGGCTTCGGACATCGGCGGGGGACGCCATGCCTCGACCAGGATTTCACCGGTGGGCGATACGATTTTCGTGATCGCGTGGGCGAGGATGGTGGCGGGGTCGGCCAGCGCGCCGCCCCAGTTGCCGGAATGGTGGCCGCCGTCGCGCAGTTCGCAGACGAGGTCGAAGTTTTGTGCGCCGCGTGCGCCCAGAGACAATGTCGGCCGGTCGGCGCGGACGCGGGGGCCGTCGGAGCCGATGAAGACGTCGGCGGCGAAATCGGCCTTGTTGGCGGCGATGATCTCGTGGACACCCATGGAGCCGTTTTCCTCACCCATCTCGATCATGACCTTGGCGTTGAAGCCAAGGCGACCGCGCTCCTCGATGACGATGCGGAGGGCTGCCATGTTGATGGTGTGCTGGCCTTTGTTGTCGGCGGTGCCGCGGCCATAGAGGCGGTCGCCGTCGCGGGCCGTCTGCCAGGGGCCGGCGCCCTTGGTCCATTGATCCTCGAGGCCTCGGATGACGTCGCCGTGGCCGTAGCCGAGCACGGTCGGGCGGGCGGGGTCCTCGATGCGGGTTGCAAGCAGCACCGGGCCAGCGCCGGCTTTCGGGTTGGGATAGACCTTGCAGGTGAAGCCCATGGTTTCGAACGCGGGGATCATTTCCTCATCGAGATAGCGCTGGAGGTGGGGGAAGCCCTCGGGCGTCTGGCTCTCGGTCGGAATGGCGACACGGCGGGCGAGATCGGCCTCGAATGCGCCGCTGTCGATGTAGTTTCGTGCGCGGTCGATCGCGCTGGCTCTGCTGGTCATGAGTTCCGCTATCCTTTGACTGTCGCTGTCAACATAGCGGTGGTGCGGGGTGACGAACAGAGTGAGGGTGTCTGGATGTTCGATTGGGGGGGATTGGCTTATTGGTGGGCGCGGTGGTCGCCTCGGCGGACGACGCGGCCAGGATGGTCCTTCAGGCACGCAACAGGCCATAGCGGCACAGGGCCACGAGGCGCATGGCTCCGGCTGGGCGGACTTTTTCGAGGCGGGGGATGGGTTTTGCTGGATGATGGTGCTGCCGGAGAGATTCGAACTCTCGGCCTCTCCCTTACCAAGGGAGTGCTCTACCCCTGAGCTACGGCAGCATGGGCGCCACTTCAGGATCGCGGGAATAGACGATCGGCCCGTACAACGCAAGCCATCTTGGCGGAGCGCGCTGCGATCGCGTGCGAAACATGGGAATAATGGCGCGTGGGGGCATGTCGTAAGGGCAAGATGTGAAGATTTTGCAAGTGCCGTTGCGGCGTGAGGGCGCCGGGTGGCGCGGGGCCCCCAAGGTTGGTGGGCGGCGCGCGGTGGGAAAATCGGGCAACATTGCCATCGGCGCGGCAGTTCCGCATATGTTTGGGTGAGTGATTCGCATGTTATTGGAAAAGCGGCCCGACGATGCCCGTTTGGGCCTGGCGCCGTAGTTTTGCCGCGTCGAGGAGCGTTATGTGAATGGACAAGGGGTGCGAAGGGGTGGGGCCGAAGCCTGCCGGTGATGTTGGCGACGGTCAGCGGGACGGCACGGAGACGGATCGCAAGGGCGGGCTGTCGCGCGACGAACGACTGGCGCTTCAACTTCGGGAAAACCTCAAGAAGCGTAAAGCCTTGGCACGCGTGAAGCGGCAGTCCGACGGCGGCAACGAGGGTCAGGGCCGCGGGTGACGCCAAGACGGCAATAGAATTCTAACAGGAGCCGAGAGCGGCAGATGGATCGGATCAAGATTACCGGCGGCAACAAGCTTCATGGCCGCATCGATATCTCGGGGGCGAAGAACGCGGCGCTGCCGCTGATGATCGCCAGCCTGCTGACACCCGACCGGCTGACGCTGAAGAACGTGCCGAACCTGGCTGATGTCAATCTGCTTGCGCGCATCCTGCGCAACCACGGGCTCGACCATACCGTGGATGGCAAGCGGGCCGGCATGCAGTCCTATATCGGCGAGACGTATCATTTCGATGCGCGCGATATCGTGGATACGACGGCGCCCTATGAACTCGTCTCGAGGATGCGGGCGAGCTTCTGGGTGCTGGGGCCCTTGCTGGCGCGATGCGGGCAGGCGCGGGTGTCGCTGCCGGGCGGGTGTGCGATCGGCACGCGGCCGGTGGACCTGCATCTGATGGGGCTGGAGCGGCTTGGCGCCGAGATCGAGATCGACGGCGGGTATGTCGTCGCGAAGGCGCCGAAGGGGCTGGTTGGCAATCGCATCACGTTCCCGAAGGTGTCGGTCGGGGCGACACATAATGTCTTGATGGCGGCGACGCTGGCGCGGGGCGAGACGGTGATCGAGAACGCGGCGCGGGAGCCTGAAGTCGCAGACGTCGCCAGATGCCTCAACAAGATGGGCGCGCGGATCGAGGGGATCGGGACGTCGACGCTCCGGATCGCAGGCGTTGATCGCCTCGAAGGGGCAACGCATACGGTGCTGCCGGACCGGATCGAGACGGGGACCTATGCGATGGCGGTGGCGGCGACGGGGGGTGATGTCGAACTCGTCGGTGCGAAGCGGGAACTGCTGGAGACGGCGTTCGACGTGCTGGGGCAGGCGGGGGCTGAAATCAGCGATACGCCGGAGGGCGTGCGGATCAAGCGGAACGGCAACGGCATCCGGCCGGTGTCGGTCGAGACGCAGCCGTTCCCGGGCTTTCCGACGGACCTGCAGGCGCAGTTCATGGGTCTGATGACGGTTGCGGACGGGACCAGTGTGATCCGCGAGACGATCTTCGAGAACCGCTTCATGCACGTACAAGAGCTGGCGCGGCTTGGTGCCAACATCAAGCTGCACGGTGATACGGCAACGGTGACCGGGGTCGGGCGGCTTCGGGGCGCGCCGGTGATGGCGACGGACCTCAGGGCGTCGGTGTCGCTGGTGATCGGGGCGCTGGTCGCGGAAGGCGAATCGATGGTCAACCGGGTCTATCATCTCGATCGCGGCTTCGAGAAGCTCGAGGAGAAGCTCTCGAAGTGCGGCGCCGAGATCGAACGGGTTTCCGGCGATTGAGGCCGGACGACCAGTAACGTCCATGACGTGACATGAGAGACCGGTGCCAATTGGCGGTGTTGCCTAATTGCGGGCGGACGGCTAAGTCCAATGCAATCACTCATGCAGCACCCGAGCCCGATGCCGGAACTCAAGCTCATTGCCCTCGATGACGAGGATCTCAAGGTCGTCTCGGCGCATCTTCAGGATGCCGTCGTGCTGGTTGGCGATATTGCCTATCTGCCTCGTGAACGCCGTTTCGCGGCTGTCCTCAACCGGTTCGACTGGGTTGTGGCGGAGCAGGTGGATCGCGGCAACGAGGGGTCTTATCAGCGCCGCCGCGCCGCGCTGAGGTTCGAGCAGGTTCTGGCTGCGCGGGTGCGCAATGTTTCGCTGCAGGACAAGCGCCAGGTTCTCAATCTTCTCGCGGTCGAATTCGAGAAGGCGGGCGAGGGCGACCCCGGCGGCCAGATATCGCTGATTTTCGCAGCAGACGCCCAGATCCAGCTCGATGTCGCGTTCATCGAGGCGGAGCTGCGGGATCTCGGCGGGGTGTGGGCTGCGGCGTCGAAACCCAAGCACGACGCGGACGAGACGTGACGGGACGGGGCCTGATCAGGTAAAGCGCTCAGACGTACGGCATTCGTTCTTTGTTTATCGGGAAAAGTATCATGCCCTTCAGGCTGGCGAGCCAGGCTTCCGACTTCGAGACGGCCTTCGAGACGCTTCTGTCGCTGAAGCGGGAAGTGTCGGCGGACGTCGAGGCGGTGGTCAAAGATATCATTCGCGATGTTCAAGCGCGGGGGGATGACGCGCTGATCGAGCTGACCGAGCGGTTCGACGGGATGACGCTCGATGCCGGGTCGCTGCGGGTGTCGCGCGAAGAAATTGCCGCCGCACGGGCGGCTGCGCGGCCGGAAGCGCTGGCGGCGCTCGAGCTTGCCCATGAGCGGGTCATGGCACATCACGCGCGCCAGCGGCCCGAAGACAAGCGCTACCGCGATGCGACTGGGGCGGAACTCGGTGAGCGGTGGACGCCGGTTGATGCGGCGGGGCTTTATGTGCCGGGGGGGCTCGCGTCCTATCCAAGCTCGGTGATCATGAATGCGGTGCCGGCCAAGGTCGCAGGCGTCGGGCGGATCGTGATGGTGGTGCCGACGCCGAAGGGTGAGGTCAATCCGCTGGTGCTGGCGGCTGCCGAGCTGGCGGGGGTCGATGAGGTCTACCGGATCGGCGGGGCGCAGGCGATTGCGGCGTTGGCGTACGGGACGGCGACGATCCAGCCGGTTGCAACCATCGTGGGGCCGGGCAATGCGTTTGTCGCGGCGGCGAAGCGGGAGGTTTTTGGCCGGGTTGGGATCGATTCGATTGCGGGGCCATCGGAAGTGCTCGTGATCGCCGACCGGGATAACGATCCGGAGTGGATGGCGGCCGATCTCCTGGCGCAGGCGGAGCATGACACGGCGGCGCAGTCGATCCTGATCACGGACGATGCGGGGTTTGCCGATGCCGTCGAGAAGGCCGTCGAGCGGCAGTTGCAGCAGCTTTCGCGGGTCGAGATTGCGCGGGAGAGTTGGGCGCAGCATGGCGCCATCATAACGGTCGAGAGCCTCGATGAAGCGCCGGCGTTGGCCAACCGGATCGCGGCGGAACACCTGCAGATCGCGGTTCAGGATAGTGAGGCGCTGGCGGCCAGGATTTCGCACGCGGGCGCGATCTTTCTCGGGCGGCTGACGCCGGAGGTGATCGGGGACTATGTCGCGGGCACGAACCATGTGCTGCCGACGGCGCGCAGTGCGCGGTTTTCATCCGGTCTCGGTGTGATGCACTTCATGAAGCGGACATCGATCGTCAAGCTGGATGCCGGCTCTCTTGAGGCGCTGGGTCCGGCTGCGATGGAACTTGCGGCCGCCGAAGGGCTCGATGCGCACCGCCGGTCGGTCGAGATCCGGTTGCAAGCGGACAAGGGTGGACGCTCATGAGCGCGCCCGAGACGAACCGGCCAGATGACGCGCAATCGGGCGATGGCGGGGCGTGTCCGTCGTCCAGTTCGCAGCCGACCGGCAGCGCGCAAGGTGGCGCGGAGAAGGACCGGCTGATCGAGATCAATCTCGATCCCGACTCGCTGCCGAGCCGGTCGCATCCCAACTCGCGCCATGAGCGCGAGATCGCGGTCTATGACCTGCTTGACGATAACCGGTTCGGGCTCGAGGGGCGGCATGAAGGCCCCTACAAGTTATTGCTCGGGCGGCTTGATGACCGCCTTGTCTTCGATGTTTCCAATGAGGCTGGCGAACAGCTTGTCGCGCACGTCTTCGCGATCTCGCCGTTGCGGCGGATCATCAAGGACTATTTCCTGGTCTGCGAGAGCTATTACGAAGCGATCAAGACGGCGCCGCCGTCGAAAATCCAGACGATCGATATGGGGCGGCGGGGGCTGCATGATGAGGGCAGCCGCCTTCTGTCGGATCGCCTCAAGGGCAAAATCAATATCGACCATTCGACGTCGCGACGGCTGTTTACGCTGATCTGCGCGCTCTACTGGAAAGGTTGAGCGCGATGCGAGCCGCGGCGGACCTGCCGAGTTCGGTGCTGTTCGCCTGTACCATGAACGCGGTGCGATCGCCGATGGCGGCGGCCATCCTGCTGCATCTGGCGGGTACCAGGGCGTATGTCGCGTCGGCCGGCGTGCGCGAGGGGGAGCACGATCCGTTCGTCGATGCCGTGATGGAAGAGATCGGGATCGACATGTCGCGCCACGAGCCGCAGTCGCTTGCTGATCTCTACGACACCAGCTTCGATCTCGTCGTTACGCTGTCGCCAGAGGCGCATCACCAGGCGCTCGAACTTACGCGAACGATGGCGGTGGATGTCGAATATTGGCCGACGTTCGATGCCTCGATCATGGTGGGGCAAGGCAATCGCGAGCAGGTGCTCGACAGTTACCGGGCGGTGCGCGATCAGCTGTTCGAGAAAATCAAACGACGGTTCGGCTTTGAGGGCGGACCGACGATTTGAGGTGCCGGTTGGGCCGGGGTCACCGAAACGGGGTCTGGAGTTCCGGCCTGGTGAGAAAGCGCTCGTCGGTGAGGCTTTCGAGGAAGCGGAGGAGTTGGCGCTTCTCGGCTTCAGAGATCGTGAAGCCTGTCACGAGGGGTGAGCGGCGCGGTGATGGCTTGGCGCCACGGGCTGCCTGTCCGCCAGCGGCGTAGTGGGCGATGACATCGGCCAATGATGTGATGGAGCCATCGTGCATGTAGGGCGCGGTGACGGCGATGTTGCGCAGGGTGGGGGTTCGGAAGCGGCCGGTGTCGGCGCGCTGTCCGGTTTCGTTGGCAAGGCCCTTGTCGGGGCCGGGGAGGTCGCCGGTGCCGCCCGCATTATAAAGGCCGGTGTTATGGAAGCGCTGGTCCGTGAAGTGCGGTGGCTGGTGGCATTGACTGCATTTGGTGCGCTCACCGTTGAACAAGGCGAGGCCCTGGCGGGCGTCGGGGGAGAGGGCGTCGTTGTTGCCTGCGACAAAGCGGTCATAGGGGCTGTCGCGTGAGACGAGCGTGCGCTGGAAGGCTGCGATGGCGCGGGTGATGTTGTCGAAGTTTATGGGGGCAGGCTGTGCGGGGAATGCGCCTTCGAAGAGTTCCCGGTAGACGGCGTTGGATGAGATGTGGAGGAGGACCGGGGTTTCGTGGCCGCGGGTGCCCATTTCGATGGGGTTCTCGGAGAAGAGGGGGCGGAGCATTTGTGCTTCGAGGGATTGTGGCGCCGGATTTGCCCAGCCCAGAAGCTTGAAGTCGCCGATGTTGGCGAGGGTGGGGGTGTTGCGGGTGTGGCGTTCGCCGGTCACGCCAATGGCAACGGGCCGGCCATCCGTGAATGCCTTTTCCGGTTTGTGGCAGGTGGCGCAGGACATGTAGCCCGGGCCGGACAGGCGGATGTCGTAGAAGAGGTGGCGGCCAAGCTCGATCAGTGTGGCGTGCCGGGTCGCGGATGGCTGTTGGCGGGCGGCTGCGTCGTTGCTTGATGCAGCGAATAGAATTGCTGCCGTGACGAGTGCACCGGCGACTGCGATTGGCGTGGAGATGATCAAGCTGGTGCGTACGTGGCGGCTTCGGGCGGCTTTCCGGGTTGGGCGTGGACGCATGTCTAGCTCGCTCTGCTGCTTTCGGTCAGCGTCATCAATTCGGCGGCACCGGGTTGCAGTTCGATGTACCAGGCCTGTTTTCTGCCCTGGCCCTTGATTTCCAACTGGCCGGCGGGAATGAAGCGGCATTCACCGGTTGCTGCATGGTCGCGCTTGAGCGCTTCGCAGGTCTTTTCGCAGACCAATATGCTGCCGGTCCGCCCGGCGTTCTCCAGCCGTGCTGCGAGGTTCACGGTGTCACCCCACACATCGTAGCTGAACTTGTGGGTGCCGATCACGCCGGCCATCACCGGGCCGGTCGCGATGGCGACGCGGACGGCGAGGTCGATGTCGTTGTCGCGGCCGATCTCGTCGACGATCTCGATCATTTGGGCCGCCAGGGCGGCCGCAGCGCAGGCGGGGCGGGGGTGTGGTTCGGGGACGCCTGCGACAGCCATGTAGGCATCGCCGATCGTCTTGATCTTTTCGACGCCATAGGCGCGGGCGCGTTCATCGAAGCGGCGGACGATGTCGTTGAGGAGGGCGACGACGCGGTCAGGGCCAAGCTTCATGGAGAGCGCGACGAAGCCTGAGATGTCGGTGAAGACGACGGAGACCTCTTCGTGACCGTCGGCGATGAGGCGGTCGGGTTCGGCCTTGAGGCGCTCGACGATGCCGGCAGGGAGCGTATTGAGGAGCACGGCATCTGTTTCAGCGCGCGCCTTTTCGACGAGCTTGAAGGCGTACCAGACGGAGGCTGCGGTGAGGACGACGACGGTGACGATGGTCTGGACGTAGAGCGATTCCTGGATGTCGGCGCCAACCGAGATGAGGGCTGCCTCAGGGGGGAAGAGGAAGTGGGCTGCGAGGTAGAGGACAAGGGCTATGACGACGACGCCGAGCGCGAGGTGGCTGCGGCCGACGCCGAACATGACGAAGGCTGCGCCCGGGGCGATGAGGTAGTGGAGGTGGGGGCCGGTGGCGCGGCCAAGGAGCCATGTCAGGGCAAAGAGGGCCATGAATTCGACGGCGACGATGAGGAAGGCGCCGTGGACGTCGCTGAAGCGGTGCGACCAGGGAACGGCGACGGGCAGGATCAGGATGGCAACATTGATCCAGATGAAGAGGTGATACTTCTCGTAGTCGGCGATTGAATACTGGATCGCGTAAATCGCCGTCGTCAGGCCGATCAGGTAGGCGACGCAATTGACGATCTTGAGACGGTTGCGCACGTCTTCGGGATAGCCGGCGGTGCCGATCGAGAGCAGCCAGCCAAAGCCGCGCATGAGGGGCGAGAGGCCGGGCATGGCGGCAAGGAGCCGGCGGATCAAGCCCAGGCCTGGCCGGGTGTTTGCCGCAAGGTTGGTCGCGCCGCGTGCGAAGCGCTGGTAAATCGCGTTATTCGAGTTCGGCGATGGCACGGAGTTCTTCCAGGTCACAGCGCAACTTGCCGCCGACGCGTTCGATGATCCCCTGATCTTCGAGCATTGTGAGCGCACCGTTCACCTTGGGCCGGCTGGCACCGAGCAGCAAGGCCAATTCGCCCTGGGACATGCCAAGCTCGACGTCGACGTGGTCTTGTTCGCGGTTGGGGTCGATCTGCTGGGCCAGACCTGACAGATATCGCGCGAGGCGGACCTCGATGCGGTGGAGGGCGACGCCTTCGAGCTGCATGTCGGCTTCGCGCAGGCGGCGGCAGAGGAAAGAAATGATCGAATGGGCCAGGGCCGGGGAGGTGTCGAGGACACGGTCGAGGGCGGCGCGCGAGAGCGACATGGCCTTGGTTTTCTTGACCGCGGTCGCATCGGCGGTGCGGGGGCTGCCGTCGAGCATGGCGATTTCGCCGAAGATGTCACCGCCGGCGGCATGGGCGAACGAGAGTTCGCGGCCTTCCGCGGTCAGAACGGACAGGCGGACGGTGCCTGAGAGGACGAGGTAGAGTTCGCGGCCTTCATCGCCTCGGGAAAAGATGGTCTGGCCTGAATTGAACGAAACCGGCCTCAGTTCCGCAATCAATGCCTGGCGGGCCGCGTCGTCCAGTTCGGAAAAGATCTGCGAGGTGGCGAGAATGGCGCCGATTTCGTCTGTTGTGGACATTTCTGGGGGAGCCTGGGCGGTTTGAGGACGTGCATCTCAGCGAAGATGATACTATATCAACTTCAATCAGTACGTCCCGATCAGTGATTTGAGCTGGGATGACCGGCGTTAGCGTGTCCTGCCGGAGCACGCTCGGCGGCGACAGACCTATTTCGTCGGCGATGACGATCCGGCAGGCACTCAGTCAGAGAGGATACATGGCGAAAGAGGAACTTCTCGAGTTTCCCGGGGTCGTATCGGAATTGCTTCCGAACGCGACGTTCCGCGTGAAGCTCGAAAATGGACACGAAATTATTGCTCATACGGCCGGACGGATGCGTAAGAACCGGATCCGCGTTCTTGCAGGCGACAAAGTTCAGGTTGAGATGACACCCTATGATCTTACAAAAGGTCGGATTACCTACCGCTTCAAGTAGGTCCGATCCGCCGCGGCGGATCACCCGCCGCCAAGAGCTGGCGCGACGGCGACACGACAGCAAGGAGACGCGCTCACTGCCCCGGTTGGTGCTGGCGAGCGGCTCTCCCCGGCGGCTGCAGCTGCTCGGCCAGGTCGGGATCACGCCGGACGCGCTCAGGCCCGGGGCCATTGATGAGACGCCGCGGAAGGGCGAGATGCCGCGCACGCTTGTCGCGCGACTTGCGCGGGCGAAGGCGGAGGCTGCGCGGGAGCAGATCGCGGATGACGCGGAACTTGCCGATGCGATCTTGCTGGCCGCCGATACGGTGGTTGCGGTCGGCAGCCGGATATTGGGCAAACCCGAGGTCGTCGAGCAGGCGGTGGCGTCGCTCGAACTGTTGTCGGGGCGCGCGCACAAGGTGATGACGGGGCTTTGCGTCATTTCGCCGGACGACCGGGTGCGGGTGCGGATCGTGGAGACCCGGTTGCGGTTCAAGCGGCTTTCGCGCATTGAAATCGAAGCTTACATCGCCTCGCGGGAATGGCGCGGCAAGGCCGGTGGATATGCGATCCAGGGGCTGGCGGGGTGTTTCGTGCAGAAGGTGATCGGGTCCTACACCAACGTCGTCGGCCTGCCGCTGACAGAGACGGTTGGAATGTTGGCGGCTGAAGGGTATTCGTTGCACGAGAATTGGGACTCGGCGGCGGTGCTGGATTGAGCCGGTAGCGTTGGAGCCAGAGTTGGTGCTCTTGGGACATGACGGCAGGCAGTGAGATGGCGGATCGGTTAAAGCGCATCACAGGGCGATGCCCCGAGTGTGGCGATGAGGCGGTTTTCCGGTATCGGCCGTTCTGCTCGGGGCGTTGCGCAAATCTCGATCTGTCACGCTGGTTGCGCGGATCCTACGCGATCGCGGGGGGTAACGCGGATGCCGACGATGATGGCGACGAGGCGGAAGCGCTCGAACTCGCCAAGCAGTCGCGGCAGGACAGCGGCTCCGACGTCGACGACAACGACGGCGGCTCGCGCCTGCACTGATCCGTTGCTACAGCACTGATGCGATCGGCCCGATGCGATCGGGGGCGTGCGATTTGACGGCGGTTCAGGCAGATGTTGCGCGGCCTGAGATTTCGGCTGGACAGCGCCTGGGCTGCCTCTTATAAGCAGGCGCTTAGGTCGGTTCCGCCGGTGTTCGCCACGGCTTCGTCGATCTGCCCAGGTAGCTCAGTTGGTAGAGCATGCGACTGAAAATCGCAGTGTCGGTGGTTCGATTCCGCCCCTGGGCACCA
>CAVOJD010000032.1:0-32611 GCA_963696075.1 uncultured Alphaproteobacteria bacterium
GGAACCCGCGAGCGTTGGTCAGTGGGGGAGGCTACGAGCGCTATGGGGATTTGGCGGCAGCGAGCATGGCACTGGTGATCGAAAGGACTGTTATGATCGCCCACAGCACGGTCTGTGCGCGCGTTTTGAGAGTGTCAGCAAGACCGTATCGGGGAGATCGGGCGTTCCAGGAGTGAGGATCGCGCGCAATGAGCCGAGCACCATCGTTGCGATACGGCAATCGCGCGCGCGGGATGGATTGTCGGCGCGCCAACGATGTCATGAGCTGTCGATCCCTTCGGGTTGAGGCGCGTGCCTTGGCTGACAGCCGGCAGCGAACGTCTCGATGATCCGCATCTGATGTCCGCAGCGCGGGCATGATTGAGGTGGCGTGCTTTCCGCCGTTGTGGCTTCGTCCTCGTTCGGCCGGCGACGGCGTCGGGTTCCGGTGTCGCGACGCCGAGCAGATCACGCATTCTTGCGAGGTTCTCGGCCTTCATGGCCGAGCGAACAGGCCGTAGTGGCGGATGCGGTGCAGGCCCTTCGGCAGCACGTGGATGAGGAAGCGGCGAATGAACTCTCGGGCGCGAGCGTCATGGTCTTGCTGGCGCGGTCGGGGCCTGGCGCGGTAGTCCTTGACGCGGAAGGTCACACCGGTGGCGTCGGCCTTGACGAGGCGGCGGTTCGAGATCGCGACGCGGTGGGTGTAGCGCGACAGGTAGGCGAGCACCGCCTCGGGCCCGGCGAACGGGCGCTTGGCGTAGACCACCCACTTGCGCCGGCGGCAGGTGCTCAGGAAGCGCCTGAACGCCTGGGCTCGGCGAGGTGGGCATGATCGCCGAAGAAGTTGAGCTGGCCGCTCGCGTGGGCGGCGACGAGCATCGCGAGCAACAGCCGTCGGAACAGCTTCGAGAGCACGCGCACGGGCAGGAAGAAGCCGGCGGCAGGCGAATCCAGCGTGCGCCATCCTTCGACAATCCGCCGCCCGGCACGATCATGTGCACGTGCGGATGGTGGGTCATGGCGCTGCCCCAGGTGTGCAGCACGGCGGTGATGCCGATCCTCGCGCCGAGATGCTTCGGATCGGCGGCGATCGTCAGCATCGTCTCCGCAGGTCGCCTTGAACAGCAGGTCGTAGATCACGCGCTTGTTCTGGTAGGCGATGTCGGCGATCTCGGCCGGCAGCGTGAACACGACGTGGAAGTAGGCGACGGGCAGCAACTCGGCCTCGCGTGCTGCCAGCCACTCCCGCGCCGCCGCGCCCTGGCACTTCGGGCAGTGCCGGTTGCGGCAGCTGTTGTAGGCGATCACCGTGTGGCCGCAGGCGTCGTTCTCGCAGCGCGCGACATGGCCGCCGAGCGCCGCCGTGCGGCAGTGCTCGATCGCACTCATCACCTTCATCTGGTCGAGGCTGACGCTGCCGCGGTTGGCCTCACGCCACGCGGCACCGTGGTCGCGGAAGATGTCCGCGACCTCCAGGGATGGCCGAGCCATGCGAACGGCCGGCTAGCCGGGCGGCGTTCCGCCTGGGCTCAGTCGGTCGAGTGGGCTCGTCACCGTGCGGAGCGTACTGGTCGCGACATGCGCGTAGCGCGCGGTCGTGTCGAGCTTCGCGTGACCGAGCAGGACCTGGATCACGCGGACATCGGTGTGGTCTCGAGCAGGTGCGTCGCGAAGGTGTGACGCAACGTGTGCGGCGTGACCCACGTGCCGAGACCGGCGACCTCGGCGGCCATCTTGCACGCGCGGTGGAGTTGCCGCGTCGAGACCGGTAGCGAGCGGATCGCGGCCGGGAAACAGCCAGCCCTTGGAGCGGCATTGCAGCCACCACGCGCGCAGCAGTTCCAGCAACTGCGGCGACAGCATCGCGTGGCGATCCTTGCGGCCCTTGCCCTGCTCGACGCGCAGCAGCATGCGCTTGGAATCGATGTCGCTGACCCGCAGCATGACGACTTCGCCGCTTCTGAGGCCGGCGCCGTAGGCAATGCTCAGCGCTGCCTTGTACTTGAGCCCCGGACCGGGTGGGGCTTCAAGAAGCCGGCCGACCTCTTCGGGGGCGAGAACTCGCGGCAACTTCTTGGGGTAGTGCGTACGTGCCAACTGATTGGCGAGCTCGGGGCGGCCGAGTGTGATCGTGAAGAAAAAGCGCAGTGCGGAGGCCTGCGAGTTCATATTCGGCGGTTGCGCACCGCCCGCGATCTGGTCGGCCTGAAACTGCCGCACGTCGTCGGCCGTGGCCGTATCCGGCGTGCGACCCAGAAACTTCGCCAGTGCCTCGATGTGTCGAATATAGTCGTGCTTGGTCTTGTCGCCGAAGTTGCGGTTCGACATGTCCTGCAACATGCGGCGGCGCAGATCGCTGATGGGCTTCTCGAACTGAGGGGAGGTCATCGGGGGCTCCTGTCTTGAGTGAGGGTGGAAACCCTCGATCCTCAAGACGGGACGCTCGCCCCGTTACCGTATGTGGCTTAGTTGGTTAGCCTCGCTGCTCGATCCACGGCACGTCCCGCGTGGCGCACGCCCTCCCGCGGAAGCGGGTTCGTTCAATGGCCCGGCGGTGACGTGCCCCAAGCGTCGGGCGACGTCAGTTGCTAAAGGTCGAGCCGACGCGGGCTCGACGGCGAGCGAGTTCTCAAGTGAGCTGCTGCCGGTTTGAAAGACACGAAGCTAAGCTTGCATATGAACGCCACAAGTAGCGACGATCAACTTTCCTTCAGATAAACGAGCCAATAGACCAGAGCGACCAAAGCACCTCCGCCGACGATATTACCCAGCGTTACTGGGATAAGATTACCCAGAAAGCCGAAGACGCTAATTGTGCTACCACTCTGCAACGCAGCAATCGGTATGAGGTACATGTTGGCAACCGAGTGCTCGAAACCTAGTGCCACGAACGCCGTAATCGGAAACACGATCGCAACTGCTTTTCCGGACACGGTATGCGCGGCAAAACACATCCACACGGCAAGACAAACCAGTGTGTTGCACAGCACGCCCCGAATGAACGCCGGAATAAAGCCAAGGGATACCTTTGCCTGCGCGATAGACTGAGCGGTTTGCGCGACGGCGCCCCCACCCTGTTCCAGGGTCCCAGACAAATGGACCAGTGCGACAGTGCCAAGTGCTCCGATCAAATTGCCAGCGTAGACAATACCCCAATTGCGCAGCAACGATTTTGAACTGATGCGCTTCTCCATCCAAGCAAGCACGATCAGGCTGTTCCCAGTGAAGAGCTCCGCGCCGCCTACAACGACGAAAAAAAGTCCCAGCGAAAACGCAAGGCCACCTATTAGTCGTGTTGGCCCATAACCAAGTTCGCTACCCGTCACGACGACAGTAAAAAACATGCCGCCAAACGCGATGAACGCACCGGCGAGAATGCCAAGCGTCAAGGTTTGCACGAAATTGAGCTTGCATTTCTTTATGCCAACCCTCTCAACAAGCAGCGCGATCTGAGCAGGCGGCACGACCTCAAGTGGCTTCACTGATCCCTCAACGCAATTTTTGGATTCCTGAACAGCAGCATTCATGCGCCTTCTCCATTTACTGGTTGAATTCTGCCGCCTGCCCAAGCGCGAAGGGTACGGTGAACGACTAGACGCAGGGCCTTGAAAACTGCTTCTCACACTGGCAACCAAAAGACGTCACAGTCCTGGTGACACAAGTAGCTCAACCCTAAGAGGCATCGCCATCCCGATTGAGAAGTTTCGACGGCAATAGAGGCAAACGATCACCGCGACGGCGCGTCAACTAATCCGTGTGTCGTTGCGACTAAATTGGCGAACCTGCATAAGCACCACTTGCCCCTAGACACAAACACCATGCGGTTGGGCCGCATCTCCATGCGCATCTGGAATGCACGATGCTTAAAGGCAGTTGCTGCATGAGATGATGGAGGCGTGGACGGTCTCCCTCACTAAAAACAGTCACTCCTCGCGCCGATTTCTACCGATCAGGTTCAGAAGATCTACAGGTAGGGGGAACACTATTGTCGAACTCTTTTCACCGGCAATGTTGGCCAGCGTGCCCAAGTATCTCAGCTGCATCGATTCAGGGTGTTGCGAGAGTTTTTCACCAGCTTGAACGAGTTTCTCAGCCGCCTGGGATTCCCCCTCGGCATCGATTATTTTCGCGCGTCGCAGGCGCTCAGCCTCTGCCTGTTTGGCGATCGCGCGAACCATCTGCTCATCAAGGTCGATGTGCTTCAACTCGACATTCGAGACCTTGATTCCCCATGCATCTGTCTGCTTATCCAGTATCGACTGGACATCACTGTTGAGCTGCTCACGCTCGGCCAGCATTTGGTCGAGTTCGTGCTGCCCGACAACTGACCGGAGTGTCGTTTGCGCCAGTTCACTCGTCGCCTGATTGAAATCTTCGACTTGGATGATAGCTTTCTCAGGATCGATCACACGATAGTAGACAACGGCATTGACCTTCACCGATACGTTGTCCCGCGAGATGACATCCTGTGGTGGCACATCGAATACGCGCGTCCTGAGGTCGATCCGTTCCATTTGTTGCACAACGGGAATGATCAGGATTAGACCTGGCCCCTTGACGCCGGCAAAGCGGCCAAGCGTAAAGACTATGCCGCGCTCATACTCTCGCAGGATGCGAATGGCAGAGGCGAGTATGAACAGAATAAATCCAATCGGGACCAGCAGCGAAAGGATGGTGGGGGAAATCATGGTCATGTCCCTTATTGACTATCAACGATGAGCGTCAGTCCGTCACGACCCGTGACTTTGACTTTCGCGCCTTTGACCAGGGTCGTGTCTGCACGTGCAGCCCAATCTTCACCGTGAACGTGGACCTTGCCGGCACCTGCGTTCCAGTTGATGACCTCGCCCTCAAGACCGATTAGTTGTTCGCTCCCCGTAATCACCCGACTTTGCCGCGCGCGCACGATAAACCCGAGTAGACCAATAAGAATCAATGCACTCGTCACGGCGGTTGCGATGATCAGCGGCCAAGCGATCGATAGGTCTATGTCGGTTCCGGAGGGATCGAAAAGGAAGATGGCGCCAGCGATGAAGGCCGCGATACCACCGAGGCCGAGTATGCCGAATCCCGGCGCAAAGGCTTCCGCCGCCATTAGCACAATGCCGAGGACAAGAAGTGCCAGACCGGCAAAACTGATCGGTAAGGCTGAAAGCGCCGTCAAGGCGACAATCAGGCTTATGCCGCCGATAACGCCCGGGCCCGTCAGGCCCGGGCTCCAAAACTCGAAGATGATCCCATACACGCCGATAAGCAGAAGAATGAAAGCGATGTTAGGGTCAGTTATCGTGGACAGGAACTTTGCTTTCCAATTCGGTTCAATAACTTTGATCTCCGCATCCCGAATGTCGAGCAAACGTTCACCCTCATGAGTGCTGACTCGTCTGGCGTGCAGCTTAGCCAGAAGATCGCGAACGTCAGTTGCGATGAAGTCAATGACGCCTTCCTTCATGGCTTCTTTAGAAGTCAGCGTTGCAGCGTCGCGAACGAACTTGTCCGCCCATTGCTCACTGCGACCGCGCAACTGCGCCAGGCTCCTGAGATAGGCGACCGCGTCGTTGATCATCTTGCCTTTGGCGGCGTCCTTCTCTGCACCGCTATTCGGCTGCTTGGGGCCGTCTGGCTTTGGTGTTTGCGGTATGCCAGGCAGTTGCATTTGAATCGGCGTGGCAGCACCGATGTGGGTGCCGGGCGCCATGGCAACGAAGTGGGCTGCATACGCAATATACGTACCCGCACTGGCAGCTCTTGCACCACTCGGAGAAACAAAGACTGCGGTCGGAATTGGAGACGCCAGGATAGACTGGATGATCTCGCGTGTTGCCGAAACCAATCCCCCCGGCGTATCGACCTTTAAGACGACGAGTTGTGCTTTTTCTTCGCGAGCAAAGGTCAGCGCATCATTGATATAGTAACCGGTACCAACACCGATCGCACCCTTGACCTCTGCGATAACGACCGGCCCATGTTGAGAGCGAACAGGAAAAGCCGTGCTAGAGATGATCATCCCGACCATCAGAGCAAGCGCGATAACACGGGGAAATTGACCGATCAAACTCGATTTGCTGGAATGCCTCACCGTCGCCTCCAATCACCAGTTCATCAGGCATTTGGAAAGACAGTGGCGCATTGATGCGGATCAAACTGCTGCAGGAAAGTCGCTTGCGAGAGATCGATACAGACGGGCCAAGATCATAAGCGGCTCAGGCTGAGAACGTGAGAATGCGAGGTTGCTTCGTTGACAATACCCGCCAGCATCTCGCACACGGAACCGCCCCAGTTCCGCCAGACGCTGCAGCATTTGGCCTGTCAGCGACATCGGACCATGACTCAGATCAAAGCAAGGCCGCGTATCGTCGGCTCTACTGCAGATCATGGTTCTCCAGAGTAATGACTGGAATAATCAGGTCAGAATAGCCGCCACAAAGTCCAGACAAGGACCACACCCGTGTTTGAGCATCTTCTCGTTGCCGTTGATGGGTCGGAGCACTCGCGGCGTGCCGTCGAAGCCGCAACCGTGTTGGCTGAAAAACTTGGGTCGAGGTTGACCATCTTGCATGTCTTGGCACACGCCGCAGGCAATCGAATCCCTGACGATCTCAAGGAGTTCGCACGCGTCGAGCACCTTCAGGCCAATGAAGTACAGCTTCTAGAGACTGTTGGAAACGCGATCGTTGACCGCGCAAAGCAGGAAGCCATCTCGAACGGCGTCGGGACGGTAGATACCGTCCTTCTTCGCGGAGATGCCGCAACAAAGATAATACAATTCGCGGCTGAG
Source organism: uncultured Alphaproteobacteria bacterium (assembly GCA_963696075.1). GTDB lineage: Bacteria > Pseudomonadota > Alphaproteobacteria > Rhizobiales > Hyphomicrobiaceae > CAJQQK01. The sequence continues at coordinate 6,761 of CAVOJD010000032.1, forward strand.
AACGATGTCGACACCGTGGTCATGGGCCGTCGTGGGCTCGGCGATTTCGCTGGCTTGCTACTCGGTTCAGTCTCCCACAAGGTCGCACAGCGAGCTGAACTGAGCTGTCTGACAGTCGGCGCACAGGACTTTTCCTAATGCATGAAACCATGTCGAACCAAGTATGGAGGACCCGCCAGTTCACTGACTGTTTGTCTCGAGGTCTTCCATTCTAAGCGCCAGCACTGGTTGTGAGCACGGACGATCAACAGCGGGGAAACACATTCGCCGGACACGCACGGACGTCCAAAATTGCCACAACGCCCCGTACTGTGGCCCCCCGCCTTTCAGGAGTAGACAATGTACAGCAAGATCCTCGTCGCAACAGATGGCTCGGAGCTGGCAACCCAAGCCGTGAAAACCGGCATCCAGCTCGCAAGTGAGCTGAAGGCCGGCCTGACGCTCGTTTCGGTGACAGAACCTCTTCCTCCAATTGATGCGGCGGCTCAAGCTGAGATTGGCGTGAAGGATCCATTTGGCAAATACGAGCAACTCGCAGAGCAGGGTGCTCTGCAATTGCTTGCTGCGGCTGAGCAGTTGGCAAGCGAGGCCGGCGTTGCTTGCGAAACGATCCACGTCAAGGACAGCTATCCAGCGATCAGCATCGTGCAGACGGCTGAGAAGAGTGGGGCTGATCTGATCGTCATGGCATCGCACGGTCGCCGAGGGCTCACAAAGCTGCTTCTCGGGAGTGTCACCAACGAAGTACTCGTTAAGAGCAAGGTTCCAGTCCTGGTCTGCCGGTAGAGGATGGGACTCTGAAGAAAGCGCAGTATCGGTCGCAATCAATTGCTGGCCTCGCAGTATCAGGCGTTGGTCGTCACGATCTCTGAGACACCAGGACACTCTGCCGAATGGAAGTGTCTGAATGGACTGCCCCGTGTTTGTTTGAGGCTCCGACCCTCGTGAGACTAGTGTCAGCGCGATTTGGCCCATTGCGTGCCGTAGGGAGCCGCAGCATGGCTCAAGTGAACACCGGCAATCGTCGGATCGATAAGTAGATTCGCCGAAAGCGCTTCTTGGCACAACGCATTCCGAGTTAGCTATTGCTTGCTTGAGTTCGCTTAGCAGTTTGCCTCTGCGAGCTGGTCGAGCCAGATAAGGAAACGGTACACACCTTCGGTATCATTGAGGGTGAAGTCGGCAAGGGTTGGCCGATCATCACCTCTGACGGCAATCGAAATGCCGTCGGAAGCCAGTGCAGAGAAGGCATCCTCGTCGGTTAGATCGTCGCCCACATAGATTGGCAGCCGGTCATCTTGTCCAAGGCGAGTCTCGGAAAGAAGCCAGGAAATTGCACGGCCTTTGTCCCAGTTGGCACGCGGCTGGATTTGAAGAACCTTCTTGCCGCGACTCTTGCGGAGCCTGTCACAGCGATTGACGATGCGATCGACGGCGTCCTCAAGACGCGGGACGCTGGATGGGGCGACCTGCCGGTAGTGGACGGCGATCGCAAATGTTTTGCGCTCGATCTCAGCGCCCTCGATCCCCTCGATCGCAGCACGCATGTCTTTTTCGGCCTTTTTGATCAACGCGATGAAGTTCTCTGCTTCGTCAGGTCGTTTTGCGAGACCGTCCGGGCCTGCAATGTCGAAGCCGTGGCTGCCAGCATAAATGACATTGTCGACGCCGACACGGTGGCGCACGTCGTCAAGATCGCGTCCGCTGATGATGGCGAGGGGGCAGTGCTCAGCTAAAGCGCGGATCGTGTCTGCCATGCCGTCGGGCATGACCGCCTTACGGTAGTCGGTGACGATAGGCGAGAGAGTCCCGTCGTAGTCGAGGAATAACGACAGGCGGCGGCCTGAGATCCTGATCTTTAGCGCCGGTTCACGCTCCCAAACGAGGGGCAGTCGGGGAAGGGTGCGCAAGCCAGTGCGGTCAGGCAGCATGAGGCGACGAAGATTGCAGGTGACGAGATCTGCGCCATTCGCGCGGAGTGCGGCGTGCTGGTCGTTGGCGCCGTCGCGCTGGCGGTTGAGGCCGATGACGAGACGAAAGTGCCCGCGGGCGCCAGCGCTGACCCCGGCGACGGCATCCTCGATGACGAGGGTTTCCGCCGGCGTGACGCCGAGGCGTCTGGCTGTTTCGATCAGCTGGGCTGGGTCTGGTTTGGGCGCTAGGCCGAGTTTGGCTGCCTCTTGCCCGTCGACGATGACGTCGAAGAGATCGGTCAAGCCGGCGCTTTCGAGCACAGCGTAGGCGTTGCGACTGGACGAGAACACGGCGACCAGGAGACCGGACTTGCGCAGGCAGGTAATCAGGTCGGCCGCGTCGTCGAAGACGGGTGGGGTGTTCTGCCTGAGCCAGGCCAGGAAGCGGCTGAGCTTCAGATTGGCGAGGCCGTTGACGCTGTCCGACGACGGTGCGTTGGCGTCGCCTTCGGGCAATGTGATGCCGCGCGAACCGAGGAACCGGCGTACGCCGTCGTGGCGGGGAATGCCGTCTACGGTCTCAAGGTAGTCGCGATGCGTGAAGGGGCGCGCGGCGGGATAGTGTTGGGCGAGGAAGTGGTCGAACACGGCTTTCCAGGCCGCGAAATGCGCCTGGGCCGTGTCGGTGATGACACCGTCCATGTCGAAGATCACGGCTTTCAGTGCGCCCCGGTTAGTCCCCGTGGAGCCTCTGTCCATCTGCTTATCCCTAGCGATTGCGAGGCAAGAGATATACATGATGCGTTAAGATCGCGATCAGCGCATCGCCTTTTCCGCATCCGGCAGTCTGGCGCGAACACGTTGGATAAAGTCGTCCCATGACAGATCGAAGCGTTCGATCATCAGGAACATTTCTCCGGCGGTCATGCGGAGCGAGCCGTGCTCAATTTTGGAGATAGATTGACCATCGGTGTCGAGTGCTTTGGCCAGTTCGTTGCGGTCCAGTCCGCTTTCATCGTGCAGCTCCTTGAGAGCGAGACCGATTGCGATGTTGTAGACTGCTTTGTCGTGCATGGTTGCAAACCTCCGTTGCTGAGTCGCTGAGGGTAGCGACGGGTATCAGAGTGCCCTCACGTCGACGTTCGAAAGATAGGTTTCAGTGCCCTCGCGCGTACAGAGTTGTGTGGCAGGTGTCGTAATTGCGGATGTTGCCGCCGCCATGGCGTGACGCAGAGCGGCCTCAGTCGATTGGCGTTTGCTGAGTGAGATGACGTAAGCTGCGGCGAAGCTGTCGCCGGCGCCGACCTTGCTGATGACGGGGGCGTCGGGCGGTGCGACGTGCCATACGCCGTCACGCGATGCGGCGACGGCGCCGGCGGCGCCGAGGGTGGTTATGGCAGTGTCCGCACGTCGCTCGTTGACAAGGCGACGCACCAGAGCCGCGGCACCTGGAATATCGACTAGGCCGCCTGCGAACTTCTCGGTCTCGTCCTTGTTCATGATAAGGGTGCGCCCATCGCCGGCCGTCGTGTTCAAGAGGGCGTGCAGAGCAGGGCCGGAGGTGTCGATGAGGGCGCGTGCGCCGCGTGATTCGGCGACAGCGCAGGTTTCGACGGCGGCGGCTGGTGGCAAGCCCGGGGGGAAGCTGCCGGAGACGACGACGATATCGTCACGTGCGATCTGGCGTTCGAGCGTGTTCAGGCAGTTCTCAAAGACCGTCGGTGACCAGTCGGGGCCCGGCAAGATGAAACGATATTGGTGCCCGCTCGTCTCCTCGCGGATGGCGAAGCTCTGGCGGGTGTCGCCGGCAATATCGAAGCGGACGACGTCGATCTGCTCGTCGCGGAGCCGGGCGAGGAGGGTTTCACCTGTGGTCCCGCCGAGGGCAATGAAGGCGACGCTTGTTGCGCCCAGCTTCGTCATGGCGCGCGAGACATTGACGCCACCGCCGCCGGGATCGATGCGCGGGGCGGCGCAGCGAAGCTTGATGTCAGGACGGACGGCGCCGACGGAGGTTGATACGTCGAGTGCGGGGTTGAGCGTGACTGTCAGGACTTTGTCCATCAGGCTGTGTGCCCCTGGCAGGTGGTGATGGCGTCGGCGTCGGCTTCGGCAGCGGCGACGGCGTGCTTGACGGCGACGAAACTGTCAGGCGTCACGGACAGTGAATCGATCCCGCAGGCAACGAGGAAGCGGGCGAAGTCGGGCCGGTCGCTCGGGGCCTGGCCGCATAGTCCGGTATGGACGCCGTGCCCGCGTGCTTCCGTGATGACTGTGCTGATGGCGGATGTTACCGCTTCGTTCTCTTCATCGAAAAGATCGCTTAGAAGATCGCTGTCGCGGTCGATGCCGAGGATGAGTTGGGTGAGATCGTTGGAGCCGATGGAAAAGCCGTCGAAGCGTTCGGCGAACTGTCCGGCGAGGATCACGTTCGCGGGGACTTCGACCATCATATAGACTTGATGGCCATTGCAGCGCGCCAAGCCTTCCTGTGCCATGACCTCGAGGACCTTGTCGGCCTCGGCGACGGTCCGGCAGAAGGGCACCATGACGATAATGTTATCGAGCCCGATGAACTCACGAACCCGGTTCAGGGCACGACATTCGAGGCGAAAGCCGTCGCGATAGCCTTCCGAATAATAGCGGCTGGCGCCACGATAGCCAATCATCGGGTTCTCTTCGTGGGGCTCGAAGGGGGCGCCGCCAAGGAGGGCTGCGTATTCGTTCGTTTTGAAGTCGCTCAGGCGGACGATGACCGGGGCGGGGTGATGGGCGGCGGCGATGCGGGCGATGCCGCGGGAGAGGCGATCGATGAAGTAGTCCGCTTTCGAGGGGTAGCCGCGCGTCATCTGTTCAATTGCCGCGCGCGCGGCGGTATCACTGACCCGCTCAAAATGGGCAAGCGCCATGGGGTGAACCTTGATGTGGTTCGAGATGATGAACTCCATGCGCGCAAGTCCAACGCCGTCGCTTGGCAGGTGCCACCAGTGGAAGGCGGCGGCGGGATTAGCAACGTTGAGCATCACCTTGGTGCGTGTTTCGGGGAGAGTGGTGAGGTCGACTTCGGTGACCGAGCTTTTGACGGCGCCGTCGTAGACATGACCCTCATCGCCTTCGCAGCATGAAACGGTGATGAGCCGTCCGTTGGCAAGGTGCTCGGTTGCAGTCCTGGCGCCAACTATGGCGGGCAAGCCGAGTTCGCGGCTAACGATGGCCGCATGGCTGGTGCGCCCGCCGTGATCGGTGACGATGGCCGCCGCGCGTTTCATGATGGGGACCCAGTCGGGATCAGTACGGCCGGTAACGAGGATAGCGCCGGTCTCAAAGTCCGCGATCTGGTCGGGCCGGTCGAGGCGGCATACAGGGCCGGTTGCAACCGCCTCGCCGATCGCATGGCCCGAGACGAGGCGCGGGCCGTGATCACCCAGGGTATAGGTACGAAATGCGCCAGCCTCGCGGGTGGATTGCACGGTCTCGGGACGCGCCTGGACAATGAAGAGTTCGCCCGTCTCACCATCCTTGGCCCATTCGATGTCCATAGCCATGGCGTAGTGCTCCTCGATGGCCTTGGCCCAGCGGGCGATCTGGAGCACCTCGTTATCGCTGAGGACGAAGGCGCGGCGTTCGTCTTCGCCGGTCGCGACGAGTTCGGTAGGAGTGGCCGATCCTGGCTGGGTGCAAATGAGCTTCTGTAACTTGCTGCCGCGCGCCTTGTGCACGATTGGCACGGCGGCGCGGTTCGAGAGGAGCGGCTTGAAGACGTGGTATTCGTCCGGCTCCACCATGCCCTGGACCACTGTTTCTCCGAGACCGAAGGCGGCGGTTATGAGTATGGCGCGGGGAAAGCCCGTCTCGGTGTCGATGGTGAAGGCCACGCCGGCGCCGGCAAGGTCCGAGCGGATCATGCGCTGGACGCCGACAGAGAGGGCAATGGCCATGTGGTCGAAGCCATGATTGATGCGATAGCTGATTGCGCGGTCGGTGAAGAGGGAGGCGAAGCACCGGTGAATTGCATCGATGAGTTCGTCTGCGTCGCGCAGGCCAAGAAACGATTCGAGCTGGCCGGCGAAGCTTGCCTCGGGGAGGTCTTCCGCCGTTGCGCTGGAGCGGACGGCCAGACGGAATGAGCTGCCGGTGTTCTCTGCCATATCCTGGTGCGCTGTGGTGATGGCAGCGACCAGATCGTCGGGGAGCGGGGCCTGGAGGATCGAGTGGCGGATGGCGTTGCCGATCTCGGCCAGATTCGAAAGGTCGCCATCGAGACGTTCAAGGTTCTTCTGGATGGCGTCTCTTAGGCCATGGGCGTCGATGAACGCCCAGTAAGCGCTGGCTGTCGTTGCGAAGCCCGGCGGGACACGGACGCCGGCAGTTTCGAGATGGCGGATCATTTCGCCAAGGGAAGCATTCTTGCCGCCCACGATTGCGCCGTCGGTGCGGCGCATCTGCGCCAACGGGACGATGAGTCGGGTGTCGGTCATGTCGTTGCCTCCCGCGCTTGGAGGGGGAGTTCGGCGACCTCGACCGCTGTTGCATGCGGGGGCTGAACGAGGCGGAAGTGAGCCGTCTGGCCGGGGCTCATGGGGCGAATGTGATTGCGATAGGAAATCAGGATCGGGCTTGCGACGCAGGTTCGGCTGGTGACGTCGAGTCTTTCTTTAGTGATCGCGACATCGAGGGTGTGGCCACGATAATGGTATGTGGTGTTCAGACAATCCATATCGTCCGGAAGGAGTGGATTGAAGGTGAGCATGTTGGGGCGAACCTCTACGCCCGTGTAGCAACGCTGGACAATGTCGACGGTGCCCGCCATGGCGCCGACATGAATGCCCTCAGCCGTGGTGCCGCCCTGAAGATCCTGGAAGTCGCTGTTTAAGGCGCGCTCAAAAAGCTGCCACGAGCCGCGGCGATCGCGGCGAGCCAGGACCCAGGCATGGACGACCCAACTGAGCGTCGAGCCGTGCGACGTGCGCCTGACGTAGTAGTCGATATTCTTGGCGATGAGGTCGGGGGTGAATTCGTAGCCAAGCCGGTCGAAGATGTCCTTCAGATCCTCTGTCGAGAACAGAAAGAAGAGCATCAGGACATCGGCCTGCTTCGAAACTTTGTAGCGGTTGGCGTCATCGCCTTCGGCTTCGAGTAGGCGGTCAAGGCGCTGGATATTGCCGTAGCGCGCGCGATAGGCGTCCCAGTCGAGTTCCTCAAGGGCTTCGTAGCCTTCGAACTGGGAGATGATGCCGTTATCGTGAAAGGGTACGAAGAGCGATCGGCTGATTTCGTGCCATCGCTCGATTTCCTGTTGCGAGAGGTCGAGAGCTTCGCAAAGTCGGGCGCATTCAGCGAATGGCAGCATATCGAGAACATCGAGGGTTCGCGCAATGCCCCAGGCGACCATGACGTTTGTGTAGGCGTTGTTCGAAATGCCGGCAGCATCATCCGGTTTCTGGTCAGGAGGTGCGGTGTGGAACTCGTCCGGGCCCATGACGTTGCGGATCACGTAACGCTGATGGTGTGCATCGTATTCGGCCAACATCGCCCAGAAGCGTGCAATCTCGATCATCAGTTCCGCGCCGTAGACGGTAAGAAACTCGAAATCCTCGGTCACCTGGAAGTACTGCCACACGTTGAAGAGGATGGCTGCGTTGACATGACGCTGGCGGTGGGAAACGTCCGGCAGCCAGCGGCCGGATAGCGGATTGAGGTGGACCAATTGGGTTTCCTCTCGTCCGTCGGAACCGCTTTGCCAAGGAAACATGGCGCCGGCATAACCCGCACGGCGGGCGGCGCGACGGGCCTCAGGCAGACGGCGGTAGCGATAAAGGAGAAGTGAGCGCGTAATGACCGGCATGCGCAAGTTGATGAAGGGGAAGATGAACAGTTCGTCCCAGAAGATGTGTCCGCGATACGCTTCACCATGCCAGCCGCGAGCAGGAACGCCGACATCGAGATCGACAGAGTGCGGTGATGAGGTTTGGAGAAGATGAAAAATACTGAGACGCAGCTTCATGTCAGCGTCATGATCTGCGTTGGTGCCGATTTCGAGATTGAAGGTGCTCCATAGGTGGGCCCAGACAAGGCCATGGGCGCGTGAAAGCGAGTTCGAAGTCGCAAAAGTGTTCGAGATCGGCGAGGGCGGATAAGGCGGGCTCTGCGATCGCGTGATCGCGTGAGGTGTGGAGCGCGACGGCCTTTTCAATGATGACTTCTTCGCCCGCGACCATATCGGCGGAGAGGATATGTCCGATTTCGTCGTCGCCCTTCTCGAAGCTATTGGTGACCTCGGCGGAGGTATGCTGGGTCAATCGGGTGCGCGCGGCAACGATGACTTCCTGACGTGAAGTGAGGAAGCGGCTGCGCAGGAGAATCGTATCGTCGCCGATCCCTCGCGCTTCGAGCGTCTTGTGATGCTTGCCGGCAAGCTTTCGATAGCGGGCGACGCCTTGGTTCGTGACTGAGCCATCAATCGCGGAACGTACCGAAAGGCACCCAGACCAATTCTCGGCTGTGAGGCGCAGTTCGATGCCCGCGAGATGATGATACGCCATCGAGACGAGGCGGCGTTCGCGCCAATGCAAAATCCGTCCACCTGGCTCGGAGATGCGCAGTTGGCGATTGAGAATACCTTCTTGAAGGTCGAGTTCCTGCACTTGCTCAAGTATCTTAAGCTGGTCACTGGTAAGCCAGGGTCCGTCATCAAGACGGATGACGAGAGGAAGCCAGTTGGGCAGGTTGACGAGATCTTCGTTCTCGATCTCGCGGCCGTTGACGTCGCTGCGAAGGCGGTTGTAACCGCCGGCCAGATAGGTGCCGGGATAGTGGACGTCATCGGAGCGGACGAAAGTCGGTGCGCCGCGGGTGACGAAGTAACCGTTCCCAGTCGCGCTCAGCGCTTCACGCACGCCTTGTCGCTCAGGTTCAAAGCCGTTGAAGGTCAGCCGCCAATTGGTCATGGCATCTTTCCCAGAGCCGTGCGCAGCTGAAGAACTGCGTCAAGGACATCTTTCGAGACTGTCAAGCAAAAGCGGAACGAGCGGTTGAGCACACTTTCGACATCGCCGGCGCGTTGACGGCAGGTGACTTCAAGCGTCGACACGTCAGCGAATGCTCCGCCAAGCCGGCTGGTGTTTGGCATTAGCATGGGTCGTTCGGACATCAAGCTCCACCTTTCCCGATTATCATTGATGAAGTTCGCGGGAAACCAAGACGGCACGCGTAAGCCTAGCGGCGGGATGGAGAGGCGCCATTGATGTACGTCAAGGGTATTGAGGAGGATTGTTCAACGTCGCGCCGCATGACCCAGATCAAACACGCCGGGGCGGAAGGTGACTAGGCTTCGTACATGTCTGAGCCAACGGCAGGGGTTTGCAGCGCGATGGTGCATGCACAGCACGAAGACGGTCGGATCATCGGGATCGAAGGCAGCGTCGTCGATGTCCGCCTGTTCGGTGGCATGCCGCGGATCGGGGATGTGCTGGAGGCCGGAGACGAGGCGCCCGCGATCATCGAGGTGGCGGCCATTCTGGGGCCTGAGCGGGTGCGCGGGCTCGTGCTCAATCCGCATCGGCCGCTGGCAGCAGGGATGGCGGTGCGCAATCGCGATAGGCCGCTAGAGTTTCCGGTCGGCGCCGGCACGTTCGGGCGGATGCTCAATATGTTCGGTGAGCCGATCGATGATGGCGGCGTGCTCGATGATGTGACGTGGCGGGCGATCCGGCAGCCGCCGGTGCCGCTTTCAAAACGGCGGATGGGCGAGGAAGTCTTTCTGACGGGCATCAAGGCGATCGACCTGCTCGCGCCGGTGGAGCGCGGCGGCAAGGCGGGGCTGTTCGGGGGCGCGGGTGTCGGCAAGACGGTGCTGATCACCGAGATGATCCACAACATGGTGTCGGCCCACGAGGGAGCGAGCCTGTTCTGTGGCATCGGCGAGCGCAGCCGGGAGGCGGAAGAACTCTATCGCTCGATGCAGGCGACCGGCGTCCTCGAACAGGCGGTGCTCATATTCGGGCAGATGAACGAGGCGCCGGCGGTGCGTTACCGGGTCGGCCATGCCGCGCTGACGGCGGCGGAATATATCCGTGATGACATGCAGCGTGACGTGCTGTTGCTGATCGACAATATATTCCGCTTTGTCCAGGCCGGGGCGGAGGTTTCGGCACTGCTCGGGCGGATCCCTTCGCGGGTTGGCTACCAGCCGACACTTGCAAGCGAGCTTGCCGAACTCGAGGAACGGATCTGCAGCACAGCGACGGGGGCGATCACGTCGATCCAGGCGGTCTATGTGCCGGCAGATGATCTGACCGACCCTGCTGCGACGCATACGTTTGCGCATCTTTCTGCGACGATCGTGCTGTCGCGGCGGCGGGCGGCGCAGGGGCTTTATCCGGCGATCGATCCGCTCGAGTCGACATCGAAAATGCTCTCGCCCGCGATTGTCGGCGAGCGCCATTACCGGACGGCGCGCAGCGTTCGCGGCGTGCTTTCCGAATACGAGGAACTCAAGGACATCATCGCGATGCTGGGTATGGAGGAATTGTCCGAGCATGACCGTCAGACGGTGGCAAAGGCGCGGCAACTCGAGCGCTTCCTGACGCAACCCTTCTTCTCGACGGAACAGTTCACGGGGCAGGAGGGCCGGCTCGTTGGACTCGATGATGCGATCGAGGGGGTGGAACGGATCCTGGCTGGCGAATTCAAGGACAGGGCTGAGCGCAGTTTCTACATGATCGGCGGGCTTGGGGATCTCGCTGGCGACAAGGCGGCGTGACGAGGCTTGGGTCAAAAGGCGACTGGTATGCGAGTCGACGGGCAAGGTGAGGCCATGGCAGGCAGAGAGGCAAGGGACGGCGAGGCGGGCGAGACGATACGCCTTGTCGTGTTCACGCCAGCGGCGTCGATCCTCGACGAGTCCGTCAAACGCCTCGTGGCCTACGGGATCGATGGCGCGTTCGGGCTACTGCCAAAGCACGTCGATTTTACCGCGCCGCTGGTGCCTGGCATCCTGACTGTGTGCGGGAGAGATGACCGGGAGCATTTCATCGCGCTTGACGGTGGCGTGCTCTTGAAGATTGCAGGCACGGTCCGTGTTGCGACACGGCGGGCCGTTGTCGGAAGTGATCTCGGCAAATTGCGCCAGATGGTGCGGGAAGAGTTCCTCGCGATCGATGAGCGCGAACGCGAGATCCGCAGTGCGGCGGCGCGGTTGGAGGCCGGGATGATCCGGCGTTTCATCGAGATCGAGGCATTGGGGTGAGATGTGAGTGAGGAGGACGAAAAGGCTGAGCGGGAGCCGGTCGGCGCCATCGAGCGGCAGGCGCGGCGCAACGCGCGGCGCCGACGGGAAGGGGTGCGCAGCGCCTGGTTCGGTTTCGGCATGTTCGGCCTTGTCGGGTGGTCGGTTGCGGTGCCGGTGCTGATCGGGGTGGCGCTTGGTCAATGGCTCGATCGCGCGGCGCCGCAGACGTTTTCGTGGACGCTGACGCTGTTGTTGGCGGGGGCTGTGCTCGGGGCGATCAATGCGTGGGTCTGGGTCGACCGAGAGAGCCGGGATGACTGAGCGCCATCGTGTTGGTGGTGAAGACAATGAGACGGAGGCGGTATGATGATCGGTGCGGGCAGCGGTGTGACAGCGAGCGACATTCTGTTCCTGGCTGGTGGTGCCGGGGCGGCGGGGCTTTATCTGGCGGTGCTGTGGGCGTCGGTCGTCCTGAGCGTCCGGCGGCGCTCGGCGGGGACCATGATCGCGGGCATCATCGTGCGTCTCGGGCTTCTCGCAGGGCTTGCGTTCGCGGCGGTTCAGGCCGCGGCGGGCGGGCGTGAACTGGCGTTCGCGATCAGTGGGTTCCTGCTCGTGCGGCTGATCGTTCTCACGTCGATCCGGCTGCGTGAGGTTTTGAGGGCCGATGCGCGGCGAGGGCACGCTTGATGGAGATTACGCCGGACAAGGTGATCGTTTTCTCGTTCGGCGGGTTCGAGCTCAATGCCACGATCTTCTGGACGTGGGTGGTGATGCTGCTTCTCGTCGTCGGCTCGATTGCGGCGACACGGGGCGTGAAGGACGAACTGGTGCCGTCTCGCTGGCAGTTAATGCTGGAGGTGATCGTGGCGGAAATGCGCAATCAGATCCGCAACGTCGCACAGGCCGATCCGGGGCGCTACCTGCCGTTCGTGGGCTCGTTGTTCCTGTTCATCTCAGTTGCAAACATCCTGACGATCGTGCCGGGCTATCACCCGCCGACGGGTTCGCTGTCAACGACGACGGCGCTCGCGGTTTGTGTGTTCGTCGCGGTGCCGCTCTATGGGATCGCCGAGCGCGGCCTGCTCGGCTACCTCAAGAACTATGTCCAGCCGACGCCGTTTATGCTGCCGTTCAATATCATCGGCGAGTTGTCGCGAACGCTGGCGCTGGCAATACGCCTCTATGGCAACGCCATGAGCGGCGCGGTGATCGTTGGCATCCTGATTTCGGTCGCCCCGTTCGTGTTCCCGATCGTGATGCGCCTGCTCGGTCTGCTGACCGGGCTGATCCAGGCCTACATCTTCGCCGTGCTCGCGATGGTCTATATCGCGTCGGCCACGGGCGGGCGGACGGCGCCGCCGACCTCATCTGCTGAACCTGAACTACCAACCGGAAGGCCAAACTCATGACTGGTGCGGATCTCATTGCGATCGCCTCGATCGTGACTGCCGGGTTGACGATCGCGATCGGCTCGATCGGCCCGGCGCTCGGTGAGGCGCGGGCGGCGGCGCAGGCGCTGGAGGCGATTTCGCGCCAACCGGACGAGGCGAATACGATCACGCGGACGCTGTTCGTCTCGCTGGCGATGATCGAGTCGACGGCGATCTACTGCTTCGTCGTCGCGATGATCCTGATCTTCGCCAATCCATTCTGGTCCGCCGCAGGAACGGCGGCCGGGGGGAGTTAATGCAAGTCGACTGGATTACGGTTGCCGCGCAGATCATCAATTTCCTGATCATCGTATGGCTGCTCAACCGCTTTCTCTACGGGCCGATTTCACGCGCGATGGAAAAGCGGGAAGCAGAGATCCGCGGCCGGCTCGATGATGCGCGTGAGGAGCGGGAGAAGGCGCAGGCGCTGGAGCGCCAGCTTCAGAAGGACCGGGCAGCGTTCGCGGCGGAGCGTGAGGCGCGGCTCGCGGCGGTTCGCCAGGAAGCGGACGAGGTCGCACGGCAGTTGAGGGCGGAGGTGCGTGGCGATGTCGAGGCGCGGCGGGTGGCATGGCTGGCGGAGTTGCGGGAGGAGAAGCAGGCGTTCCTCACCGACTTGCGCAGGAGTGTCTCACGGGAGTTTCGTGAACTTGCACACGCAGCACTCGGCGCGCTGGTCGATGAGCGCCTCGAGGCGCGCATGGCCGACGTCTTGGTCGACCGGCTCGGGCGGCTTGATCCCAATGAGGTCCTGCGGCTGGCGGCGGGCGCGCGGAGCAGCGGCGCAATCGAAGTGGTGAGCGGACAAGAACTCGATGCAGCGCTGCAGCAGCGGCTGAGACAGGCGATACGAGACCAGTTGGGCGATGATCTCGATGTGCGGTTCGCAGCGCCAGCGCCTGATCTGATCGGGCTACGCCTCAAGGGTGGCAGCATGACGCTCGAATGGTCGCTGGACGAGTTTCTCGACCGGTTCATCGATGATCTTTCGGGACGCTTTCCGGAGCATGCGGGCTTGAGCGCCGCGCACGAACGTGAGACGGGGCTGCCCGGCGGGGGTGGGGCGGTGCGATGAAGGAGGGGCTGGCCGGCATCGTAAGGGATTTCGAGTACGCGTTGGCGCGCGATGGCAAGCCGTTCGCGTTCACGCCCAAGGTGCGGGAGGCCGGCCGGGTCGTCCGGGTGATGGACCAGGTTGCCTATATCGAAGGCCTGAGCGGAGTTTGCGCGGATGAACTGATCGCGTTGCCGGGCGGGCTGACCGGTATTGCCGCGAGCATTCGCGAGGACCGGATCGGGCTCATTCTGCTTGGGGGCACGGAAGGACTGGATGTCGGTGCGGCGGCGCATCGCACGGGCCGGACTGTCGACGTCGCGGTTGGGGAGGGATATCTCGGGCGCATCGTCGATGCGCTCGGGCGGCCGCTCGACGAGGCAGGCGAGATCAAGGCGGCAATGCGCCGGGGGATCGAGCAGCCGGCGCCGAGTATTCTCGCGCGCGCGCCGGTCGCGACACCGCTGCAGACGGGAATCAAATCCGTCGATGCGGCGATACCGATCGGCAGAGGTCAGCGCGAACTGATCCTCGGCGACCGGCAGACGGGGAAGACGACCGTTGCGCTCGAAGCGATGCTCAATCAACGCGATAGCGGGGTCATTTGCGTCTATTGCGCGATTGGTCAGCGTGCTTCGGCTGTGGCCCGGATCATCGAGACGTTGCGGCGCCATGATGCCATGAAGCGGTCAATCGTTGTGGTTGCTGCGGGCAATGACGCACCGGGGTTGCAGTATATCGCGCCGTTCGCGGCAACGACGATTGCGGAATATTTCACGGCGCGCGGTGAGGACACGCTGGTGGTCTATGATGACCTGACGCGCCATGCGCGGACCTATCGGGAGCTGTCGTTATTGCTGCGCCGCCCACCCGGACGGGAGGCCTTTCCCGGCGACATCTTCTTTCTTCACGCGAGGCTACTTGAACGGGCGACGCGGCTGGCCGAGAGCAAAGGCGGGGGCTCGCTGACGGCGCTGCCGATCATCGAGACGCAGGCGCAGAACCTTTCGGACTATATTCCAACGAACCTGATCTCGATCACGGATGGGCAGATCTATCTCTCGCCGGACCTGTTCCAGGCCGGGATGCTGCCGGCCATCGACGTTTCGATGTCGGTGTCGCGCGTTGGCGGGGATGCGCAGTTGCCGGCGTATCGCGCCGTCGTGGCGGACTTGAAACTCGCCTATGCCCAGTTCGAGGAACTGGAGGCGTTCTCGCGGTTCGGGAGCCGGCTCGATCCGGAGACGCGGCGGCAGCTGGAGCGGGGGCGGCGGGTGCGCGAAGTCTTGAAGCAGGCCGAACACGATCTGGTGCCGGTGGCGGAACAGATAGCCGTGCTGTTTGCAGCGACGACGGGCCTGCTCGATGCGGTTCCGGTTGACCATGTCGCCAAGGCGGAAGCTGCGATCCGGGAGAGGGTTCGCCGGGAGGGGGACTTGCTTCGCGAGCGCATCGCGCAAGGGGAACGGATCGGGGATGATGAGCGCGACGCGCTGCGGCGGATGATCGAGCAGACGCTGGCGTCTGCGGACCTCGATTGAAGGGAGGTGCCGGGTGAGCCGTCTCGAGGAACTCAGCCAGAGGCTTGAGAGCGCTGATGATATGCGCTCGATCGTGCGCGTGATGAAGACGATGTCGCTGGTGTCGATTACGCAATCTCAACACGCGGCGCGGCGGCTCAGAGCCTATTCCGAGATCATCGATCGTGGTCTGCATGCGGTGATGATGGCGGCGCCGGGACTGGCCGAGACGAGCCGGAGCCTCGGACCAGCGGCGTCAATGGGGCTGGTGGCTTTCGGGTCGGAGCAGGGGCTGTGCGGACGCTTCAACGAAATCCTTGCCGAACGGGTTAGGCAAAGGATACGCGAGCACAGTGGCGCAGTGGCGCTGCTCGCCGTCGGAACCCGTGGGGGCCAGCGCCTTGAAGCCATGGGGCATGCGCCCGATACCGTCATCCTCCAACCAGCGTCCGTTGGCGGGTTGACGGTGATGGCCGAGGCGGCGGTCCTCACAATCGATGGCTGGCAGAGCACGAACAAGATCGAAAGCGTGGAGGTTGTCTTCAATCGTGAGACGGAGCAAGGGGGCGTGGAAGCCGTCGTCGAGACGTTGCTGCCGATCGATCAACGTGCGCTGGACCAGATCGCGGCGCGGCGGTGGCCGTCCCGCCAATTGCCAACATTCGACGCAGAAGCACGGCGTGTTTTTTCGCCGTTGGTGCGCGAACGCATGTTCACGGCCTTGATGCGGGCGGGCGCCGAGGCGATGGCGGCGGAACACACCACGCGGCTTTCAGCGATGCAGGCAGCGGAGAAGAACATCGCCGGGAAGGTTGGCGAGTTGCAAGCGCTCTATCGCCATGAGCGACAGGATGCGATTACGAACGAATTGATGGATATCGTTGCCGCATACGAGACGTTGGCGGGTGAAGAGGACGGCTGACAGAGTACGCGTCAATCGATGCCAGCGGCGAGCAGCGCGAAACCGGCAAAGCCAAGTGCGAAGGCGCCGGTTGAAATCCAGCGGCGGGGCTCGGGCTTGTCGCCCTGGGGCAGGACATCCTCGACAGTGGCGAGCAAGAGAACACCCGCGATGATGCAAAGTGTTATGTTCTGGAGGTCGCGGGTTGCCTCGCTGAGCAGCCATGCGCCGAGGAGGGCACTGAAGAGGACCGGGATGAGGGTCGCTGCGGTGACGGCAATGCGGGTTTTAAAGGGCACGCCGGTTTCGCGCAGGCTTGCGGCGACGGCGAAGCCGCCTGGAATATTGGCAACGGACTGGCTGGCAGCGACAAGGAGGCCGAGGGAGGCGCCGATGGCTGTGCCGGCGCCCGTCATGAGGCCGTCGCTGATGAGGTCGATGGCAATCGCGGTGAAGACCAGCCAGGCGGTGCGGTGACCAGCGAGGATGCGTTGGCTCTGCAGGCGGGCAACAAGGTGGGCCATGGCGACGGAGGCCACGGCACCAACGAGGAAACCTGCCGCGATTATCGACATAGGCAGCCGATCGAGGACACGGGGCAAAAGGTCGACGCTGACGAGGGCGATGGCAATGCCCGCTGCGGCATGAAGGGCCGCGCCCGTGACCCATCTCGGCGCCTTCAGGCTTTCGGCCAACGCCACGCCGATGACATTGCCGACAAATGGCAGGAGTGCGTAGAGGAGTACGTTCGATAGGTTCACCATCCGCCGCTACCCTCAAACCTGCCGCGCCGTTCGGCGACACCCAGCTCGAAGCCCAGTGACTAGCGCGACGCCTGGACGGTCAACCAGCATTTCGACTCGTTCTTATGGCGGTGGATTTCAGTTCATCGATAAAGCGGTGGCAAAGGCCAGAGAGCGTTTCGCCTTCGAACAAGTCAATCAATTTACGCCAACGAATGTGCCGCTCGACGCGTGGCATCGCGAGAGCATGGCGCATTGCTTGCATCAATGCGGCCTTATCGTGAGGATTGACAAGTAGCGCGCCGTCGTACCGCAAAGCGCTCGATATAAGATTCGAAAGGATCAAGACGCCTGGATCATCCGGTTCTTGTGCGGCGACGAAGTCCTTGGCGGCCAGACTGACACCTTCGCAGAATGGTGTCACTAGCGCGACGGAACTCTCGCGGCAAAGAGCAAGTAAGCGTACGTCATCGAGGGGATCGTGGAAATAGTGGATCGGATTCCACTGCAGCGTCGCGAACTTTCCGTTGATGCTGCTTGAAACCCGCTCGATCTCGGCGCGCAAATGGGTGTCCTCGGTCAGCCAGGGGTGTTGTGGCAGAGAGGCATGCACGAGCGACGTCTTCGTCTTTAACTCATTTGCTTCGTCCAACAGCATCTCGAAGCTATGAAACCGCTCGAGAATACCCTGGGCCGGATCGAGCGATGCGAAAGAGCCAATGAGGCGGTTATCATCCGTGCAACCCCTTAGGTGGTTTACCGCCTCCCGCTGTATGGGTGATTGGATCGTCGCCTTGATTTCATGATATCGCCCGGGCAGTTCGTCGATCCGCGTTCGGACGCGTCCCGACGCGCTGGCCAGACCATCGGCTGTCGGCTTCGCCCCTATGGAGCGATGGGCCGCCTGTTCGAAATGGTCACGACATGCCTCAGACTGGAAGCTGATAACATCGTAGACACAGAGCTGGCGCAGGAGCTCTTCGTGTCGAGGCATACTGACGAAAAGGTCAGACGGCGGAAACGGCGCATGGAAGAGGAAACCGACGGGCGCCATGCTTCCCGCTCGCCTCAGGGCTTGGCCAAATGGCAAATGCATGTAGTCGTGCACCCACACGACGGCATGATCCGTCATCCAGTTTGCCGCCTCGACCGCAAGCCTGGCGTTGGTGTGCTGATAAAGCTCGTAGGCGTCGCTATCGAAATCGATGAGATCAGTGCGGCCATAGAAAGTAGGCCAGAGCATCGCACTGTTGACCCGCTCGGCGAGCACATCCCTGGCGTGAGCCTCGAGCCTGACGCCATATCGTCCTTCTGTCGACACTTTGACATCGGCGGGAATGGTGTTGCCGTCGGACCAGCCGAGCCAAAGCGCATCCAGTTCGGCTTGGATCTGAGCGACTATCTGGGCAGAAGGATGAGTCCGGCTGTTGGAGGAAGATGTCCCGACCGGGCTCGCCACCAGAATGACGCGGGAATTCGACATGATTGCCTCGCAACGTTTTGCACGGCTGGATCGACGCAATGCCAATCAAGCCTCGAAGGGGTGTACGTCAGGCTGACAGGCGAACCTTCAAGTATTCGACGCTGCTCGTCAGCGTCATGAAGTGCGGATTGTCCGCTTCCGGGATATCAAGACCGGTGGCCTTGTGAAGCGCGATGACAAGATTGAGCAGATCCATCGAGTTCTAGTTCGAATTGGTCGGCTAGCGGTTCGTCGGGAGCGATCTCCTCGCCCTCGATTTCGGGGGCGACCTCATAGAGGCAGCGCGTGACGAGGGCAGCAATCTCGGCATCGGTCATAGCTGCTCCGGCTGGTTGAGAATATCTTCGAGGCGGCGCAGGAAACGGGCCGCGACACGGCCATCGCTGACGCGATGGTCACCGGCGACCGTCACGTTCATAAGGCGGCGCGGGGCAATGACACCATCAACAATCCAGGGCCGTTCCCGCGTCGCGCCACATCCGATGATCGCCACCTGGGGTGGATAGATCACGGGCAGGACAGTGTCGGCAGTGTCATCACCGAGGATCGAAAGCGTGATGGTTGCAGCGCTCATTTCGCTGCTGCGGATGCGACCGACACGGACCCGGGCGACGATGTCGCGCAAGCGGGTCATGAGTTCGTCGATGGTTCGCTCGGTGGTTTCATGCAGAGCGGGGGCAATGAGCCCGCCGCCACGGAGCGCCGTCGCGATACCAACGTTGACGGCGTCAGATCTTTGGTGCTGGCCATCGCTGAAAGTGCCGTTTAGGGCCGGGGTCGCCCGGACGGCTAGAGCCACGGCCTTGGTCAAGGGAGCTGCATAAAGGATGCGCTCCGCAACGCTGCGCGACTCGTTGATGGCCTCAAGCCAGCCGATGAATGATGTGATGTCGATTGTATTCGAGACGTAGTAGTGGGGGATCTCGCGTTTCGAACGCGCCATGGCGGCGCCGATGGCCTCGCGCATGGCGTCGCGATCCAAGCCCGGCTTGGCCGGTCGGGTCCGCGGCTCTGGTCTCGAGGTGACATGCGCCGCAGCAGCATCAACCTCTGCGATACCGATCACGCCGTCCGGCCCGGGTTCCACGGCAGCGATGTCGAGGCCTATAGCTTCTGCCCTGCGCCGGGCTGCCGGTGAGGCGCGTGCGCGGGTGATGACAAGGTTGTCTGTTGCGGGCGGTGATGATGGCGCTGCCGCCGTCGTCCTTGCGGGTGTGGTGGATTGGGACGGCGCGCGCGCAGGAGGCTGCACCGCTTCTGGACTGCCATCCTTGATATGGGCGAGAACCTCACCGACGGCGACCATCGCGCCGGGCTTGGCCACAATGTCGTCCAGGACGCCGTCGTCAAAGCACTCGATCTCGATCGCTCCCTTTACAGTCTCGACGATAGCGACGATGTCACCACGGTGAATAGTATCGCCGGGAGATTTCAGCCATTCAACGAGCGTGCCGCCTTCCATGTCGGCACCGAGCGAAGGCATGCGGAAATCCTTCATCGTCGAACCACCTTCCTCACGGCCCCAACGATTTGATCCACGCTCGGCAGGGCGGCGATTTCGAGGTGACGCGCATAGGGGATGGGGACTTCGGCCGTACACACGCGCTCAACGGGTGCATCAAGGTCGTAGAAGGCGCCTTCCATAATCTGTGCGCTGATCTCGCCGGCGAGGCTGCCCGT
Source organism: uncultured Alphaproteobacteria bacterium (assembly GCA_963696075.1). GTDB lineage: Bacteria > Pseudomonadota > Alphaproteobacteria > Rhizobiales > Hyphomicrobiaceae > CAJQQK01. The sequence goes on from CAVOJD010000032.1 coordinate 26,717, forward strand.
GCGCCAGCCTTCATCGACTATGACGCTACGATGGGTGCGGGTGACGGAGGTGATGATGGTTTCCATGTCGAGCGGGCGCAGCGTGCGCAGGTCGATCACGTCGCAGGTGATGCCGTCGGCTGCAAGTAGCTCGGCTGCGTTGAGCGTCTTGGGGAGGCTGCCGCCATAGGTGATCAGCGTCGCATCGCGGCCCTCGCGGCAGACGTTTGCGCGATCCAGATCGACGGCGTAATTGTCGGTGTCAGGGAGATCGCCGGCCATATTGTAGAGCATGGCGTGCTCGAACATGACGACGGGGTCCGGATCGGCAAGCGCGGTAGCGAGCATCCCGCGTGCATCGGTGACAGTTGCCGGGGCGACGACGCGAATGCCAGGCACGTGGGCGTACCAGTTCTCGAGGCTATGGGAGTGCTGGGCGGCGAGTTGGCGGCCGGCGCCGGTTGCCATACGAATGACCACAGGCACTGAGAATTGACCGCCGGACATGTGGCGCAGGGTGGCGGCGTTGTTCACGATCTGGTCGATGCAAAGCAGGCTGAAATTGACGGTCATCACTTCGACGATGGGGCGCATGCCGCCCAAGGCCGCGCCGATCCCGGCGCCGGTGAAACCAGACTCGGAGAGCGGCGTGTCGCGGACGCGATCTTCGCCAAACTCGTCGATAAGCCCTTTCGAGCAGGCATAGGCGCCGCCGTAGCGCCCGACATCTTCGCCCATGAGGAAAACGCGTTCATCCATGGCCATTGCTTCACGCATGGCGTCGCGGATGGCGTCGCGGTAGGTGATGCGTCGGGTCTCGGCCATCACGCGATCTTTCGGTTGGTGGTTGGAGGCGTCATGACATCGCGCATCAGGTCAGCGACGTCTTCCCACGCAGAAGATTCGGCGAAATCAACGGCATCGGCGATGATGGCCGCCGCGTCGTTCTCAAGGCGTTCGAAGTCCGCGTCGGTAAGATATCCTTGCCCTTCAGCCCAGGCTTTGAATGACACAATGGGCCCGCGCGTGCGCCAAGACTCAACCTCGGCCTTATCGCGATAGAGTTCCGCATCAAACATTGAGTGCGCGCGGAAGCGATAGGTAAGGCTTTCGATCAGAAAGGGGCGGGAGGTCTCCCGAATTATATCGACGGCGGCGCGTGCGGCTTCTTCGACTGCCAGAACATCCATGCCATCAATCTGCCGGGCGTCCACGTCATAGCTTTTCGCGTGGCGCGCTATGGACGTTTCCGATTCGGAGCGCGCGAGGGCGGTGCCCATGGCGTAGCCGTTGTTCTCGCAAATGAACAGGACAGGCAGGTTCCAAAGCGCGGCTAGGTTGAGGGATTCGTGGAACTCGCCCTCCGCGGCCGCGCCCTCGCCGAAAAAGCAGCAGGTGACGCGATTGCGCTTCTGCATCCTGTCGGCCAGAGCCAAGCCAACAGCGAGCGGAAGGCCGCCGCCGACGATGGCGAAGCCACCGTAGAAGCGGTGGGCAGCATCGCAAATATGCATCGAACCCCCGCGACCGCGGCTTGTGCCAGTCACCTTGCCATACATCTCCGCCATGATGGCGCGGGGATCGATCCCACGGGCGATGGCGTGGCCATGCTCGCGATAGGTGGCGACAATGGCATCGTCAGGGGAGAGGGCTTGCATAACGCCGACGGCGTTGGCTTCCTCGCCGATGTAAAGGTGGAGGAAGCCACGGATCTTCTCGGCGCTGTAGAGTTCGGCGCACTTCTCCTCGAAGCGGCGGATCAGGACCATCTGGCGGGCCAGTTCCAAGAGATGGTCGTGGGAGAGGTCGACGCTCTCGTAGCTCGCTTTCATTGGTCGCTCCGTTCGAGGGTCGAGAGGTCACCTTCGGGCAGGCCCAGTTCGCGCGCCTTCAGGAGGCGGCGCATGATCTTGCCGGATCGCGTCTTTGGCAGGTCGTCGGTGAAAGCGATTTCGCGCGGGGCGACGGCGGGGCCGAGGCGCATTCTGGCGTGCGCCATGATCTTTCGGTTGAGATCATCACTTGGTATATAGCCAGGATTGAGGGCGACGTAGGCCTTCACGATTTCCATGGCGACGGGGTCCGGTATGCCGATCACGGCGGCCTCGGCGACGGCGTCGTGTTCCATCAGCGCGCTTTCGACCTCGAAGGGACCGATCAGATGGCCGGCGCTCTTGATGACGTCGTCGGCGCGGCCGACAAACCAGAAGTAACCATCGGCATCGCGCTTGGCGAGATCACCGGTCAGGTACCAGTCGCCGGCGAAGCATTTGCGATAACGGGCCTCCTCGTTGAGGTAGCCGCGGAACATCGACGGCCACCCTTTGCGCAAGGCAAGTTCACCCTCAATGCCGGGCGCAGTGAGGGGGACGGCGACGGTCTCGTTTGCCCGGCGGACGATCGCGGCCTCGATGCCAGGTAGAGGGCGGCCCATGGAGCCTGGTTTTACAGGCATGGCGGCGTAGTTCGAAATCATGATGCCGCCGGTTTCGGATTGCCACCAGTTGTCGTGGATTGGAAGGCCGAGAACATCGCGGCCCCAGACGACGGCTTCGGGGTTGAGGGGTTCGCCAACGCTGGCGATGAAGCGCAGATTGGAGAGGTCGTAGTTTTTGGCCAGTTCGTCGCCGGCCTTCATGAGCATCCGGATTGCGGTCGGCGCGGTGTACCAGACGGTGACCTTCTCTCGGGCAAGAATTTCGTACCAGCGTTGGGCGTCGAAGTCCTGCTCGTCGGAGAGCAAGGTGCAGCCGATCGTGAGGGGGGCGATTATTCCGTACGACGTACCGGTTACCCAGCCGGGATCAGCCGTGCACCAGTAGATGTCGTCTGGCTGGAGATCGAGGGCAAAGCGGGCCGTGGCGTTGTGGGTGACGACGGCTTCGTGCACGTGCATCGCGCCTTTCGGCTTGCCGGTGGTGCCTGAGGTGAAATGAAGCGTCGCGAGATCATCGGCTTCGGTGGCGGCGGAGGCACGAGCGCCGGCCGCGGCAGCCATAAGTTCGTCGAAATCGTGGCCGCTTTCACCGCCTCCAACGAGGATGATGTGTTCCAGTTTAGGCAGAGCTTCGCGGATCGGTGCGATCTTGCGGCGGTAGTGGCGTTCGGTCGTCACAAGGACGCGCGTGCCCGCGATCTCCATCCGCGCACGGGCAGGCTCTGGGCCGAACGCGGAGAACAGAGGACAGAACACGGCGCCGCGCTTCCAAGTTCCAAGAGCGGTTGTATAAAGGGCGGGAACGCGGCCGAGGAGGCTACACACGATATCGCCCCGTTCGACGCCGAGTTGGTCGAGCCCATTTGCAAACCGAGCGGCGCGATCGGCGAGATCGCTGAAGGTAAGCTCCTCAACGGTATCGTCTTTGGCGAGCCAGCGGATGGCGGTCTTGGCGCCGCGAGCATTCCTCAAATGAGAATCGACGGCCAGATCAGCGATGTTGACTGGGCCGGCGCCAGAAGGATCCAGGCCCAAGTATTCGCGCGCCTGAGCCCAAGTGAAAGCCTCGCGGATCGCATCGTAGTCGGCCAGATTCGCAGGGCGGGTGCCGTCAGAGGGCGATTTCGGGATCGTTGACCATTTCATCGGCGTCCTCCCTTTATCGATGTTTTTTTTTATTAGTGTATTGCCGCCTTGGGAGGGCTGCCTTGACGTCGATCAAGACGAAAGGCTGTCGTCGGAGTTGTCGCGTTGTCCTTTCCGAGGTGGTCGACGTGGACGAAGTGGTCAGTCTTCGCGCAACGGGGTCGAGACCGAGAGGCCATGTTCGAGCATGGCGGTCCAACCTTCCTCAGCGCTGTCGACGACGGAAAACATCGCAAGGTCCTCGCGCGCGATCATGCCGTCGCGGGCGAGCGCCTCGAAGTTGACGATCTCTTCCCAATACTTGCTGCAGAAGAGGACGACAGGCATGCCGCCGGTCTTGCGGGTCTGCTTCAGGGTCAAGATCTCGAAGAGTTCGTCGAGCGTTCCGAAGCCGCCGGGAAAGACAGCAAGGGCATTGGCGCGCATCGCGAAATGCATCTTGCGCATCGCGAAATAACGAAAAGAGATGCACAGGCCGTCCGTAACGAAGGGATTGGGCTTTTGTTCTTCGGGTAATTCGATGTTGAATCCGATGGTGGGGGCACCAGCCTCGGCGGCTCCGCGATTTGCGGCTTCCATGATGCCGGGGCCGCCGCCGGTCGTGATGACGTTTTCGAAAACCCCGTTGATAGGCGTCAGCGCGCCGGCGCGCTCGGAAACAATCTGGCCGAAAGTGCGCGCCTCTTCGTACCAGCGCTCAGCAAACTTGCGCGAGCGGGCTTTCGCGCTGCGCGGCTTGCCGACGCGGGCGCTGCCAAACACGACGACGGTCGACTTTATTCCCCGGTCGCGCAGTCGAAGCTCAGCACGCTCGAATTCAAGCGCGAGGCGCTGGCTGCGCATCTCCTCGCGCATGAGGAAGGCAATATCGTCAATGGCGTGAGTTGGTTGGCCGGTCCTTCCGGTGCGTGGGCGCTTCATACATCGGCTCCTCTGTTGAGGCCTCATTCAGCGAACGTGAGCCAGTCTGGGGCGACGATTAACAATGCGCCGATCAAGACCATGCCGACGCCACCGATTAGATGAGAGATGCGTAGGTATCGGTTGGTCATGCTGGTTGCGTGAAGCGTGAGCATCGCGATGGCGAAGATGATGGCGTCGTCGAGCATGAAGACGGCGACGTATAGGAGCAGATAGAGATAATACTGCCAGAGAGGCAGCGCGTTCATCGCAAGGACCTCGGTGTAGACGGCTGGGACCCCGGCAGAACAGAGCAGTTCGATCAGGTTGACGGCGGCGGCGAGCATGACAATGCCGGCCAGAGCGACCAAGAAACGAGGCTCGGAAACGCTGCCGCGTAACGATGCCATAATACGCTGGCGCTGGCCGGCGTTGGTGATGCGGCATTCGGCGGCGGCATCCGTAGCGAAAGCATACAAGTAGTAGGCACCGCTTGCGAGCGCGATCAGGCCGACAATGAGACGGACCCAGAAGATCGCACCCAGCACCAGAAAGATGTTGAGCCAGGCGGCGAGGAACAGAAAGTAGACGACGCCTGAGGTCAGCAAAAAGGCGCCGCCAAGGAGCCACATACGTGGCCGGTCCTGAATGCCGAGCAACAGACCGACCAGAAATATCAGAACCCACATCGCACATGGATTAAAGCCGTCTATGGCCGCCAGTAGTATGGTGAGCGCTGGCAGGGAAAGGCTCCCGAGAGGCAGCGTGCCGATCCAGGGGAGAGAGATGTCCGCATTCGGAGAGGGCAATGGGCCGCTCGTTCGAGGTTCACTTGGGGCTGTCGCGAGAAGTTGGTCGAAGGAGGGGCAGGCTCTGTGGCGGCAGGCAGTGGCGGCTTCGAGCAGGGCCTGGCCCATGTGCGCTTCATCGTCGAAGCCAATGAAGTGCTGACCGCCAATGATGATGAGAGGAACTCCCGGTTGGCGAATGCGAAAGAGATCAATCACGCGTTCGAATTTCCGGACCGCAGCATGTGATGCACTCAGATTGATTGAGTTGATGCGTAGCCAGTTGCGCGTTTCGGAGCGGCTTTCCAGGTAGGCTTTTGCGCGCATGCAATAGGGACACCCTGGTTCCCAGAAGAGTGTGAGTTCCACGGTTGCAGGGTTGCCGGATCGCGCCGGGGGCGGACTCTCAGCCGAAAGAGTGCCGCCAGATGAGATCAGCCAGATACAAGCGAGCACGAGCTGGAGGAGGTATGCCGCGGCTGCAGAGATTGCGGATGGCCGCATAGGAAATGTTCGCATAGCGCACCACGCCAAGCCATTTTGCAGGATGAGATAAGATGTGGCAGGCCAGAGGCCGAACCGCATTGAGAAAGATCAAGTTCGCGGTCGTGCGGCAAAGCGAGACGCGGCGGGGCTGGGCGAGAC
>CAVOJD010000033.1:0-3640 GCA_963696075.1 uncultured Alphaproteobacteria bacterium
CCAGGCCGTGTGAAAAGTCTCAGTCATCATGGTAGGCGTTGCATATGAATCGCAAGCGGGGGCTTCGATGGCTGGCTTTGTGGCAGGGACCGACCGCGAACAGATGATGCTGTTCCCGGCACGGCTTGACGATTACGTAGCCGAGGATAATCCGGTCCGTCCAGTCGATGTGTTCGTCGACGGCCTCGATCTCGACAAGCTGGGCTTCATCCGTGTCCAACCTCTCGACCTGGGCCGCCCAGGTTACGATCCGCGGATGATGCTCAAGCTCTACATCTACGGCTACCTCAACCGCGTGCCATCGAGCCGGCGACTTGAGCGGGAATGCCAGCGCAACATCGAGGTGATCTGGCTGACAGGGCAACTTGCGCCGGACTTCAAGACCATCGCTGACTTTCGCAAGGACAACGGCAAGGCCATACGAGAGGTCTGCCGTGCGTTTGTTGCCCTGTGCCGTAAACTCGATTTGCTGAGTTCCGCGAGCGTCGCGATCGACGGTTCGAAATTCAAGGCCGTCAATGCGCGCGATAAGAACTTTACCGAAGCCAAGATGAAGCGGCGTCTGGAGCGTATCGACGAGGGCATCGCGCGCTACATCTCGCAACTTGAAACCGCCGATCGTCGTGGCGATGCGGTACCGGAAGCGAAAGTCTCGCACCTAAAGAACAAGATCGAGAAGCTGAAGGGGGAGATCGAGCGACTGAACGCGATCAATGCCGAGATGCAGGCGAGTGAAGACAGGCAAATCTCGCTCACGGACCCCGATGCGCGCTCGATGGCGACGAGCGGCAAGGACACCGGCATTGTCGGATACAACGTGCAGGCCGCCGTTGATACAGAGCATCATCTCATCGTTGCTCACGAGGTGACCAATGTTGGTACAGATCGCCACCAGCTCGCCAACATGGCGGACCAGGCCCGCACCGAGATGGAAGTCGAGAAGCTCGAAGCCGTCGCCGACCGCGGTTACTATGAGGGCGAGGAGATCAAAGCCTGTGAGGACACTGGTATAAGCGTCACGTTACCCAAGCCGCAGACGTCCAACGCCAAGGCGGAAGGTCGTTTCGGCAAGCAGGACTTCGTCTACAATGCAGCCGATGATACTTATCGCTGTCCCGCCGGCGAACGACTGAGCTTTCGCTATCAAGTTGTCGACAAGGGCAAGACGATCCGTCGCTACTGGACCGGCGTTTGCGGGACGTGTGGCCTGAAAGATCAATGCACGAAGGCACCACAGCGCTACATCCGACGCTGGGAACACGAGGCTGTGTTGGAGAAAGTGCAGGCCCGGCTCGACCACAATCCTGACGCCATGCGTGTCCGTCGATCCACTGCCGAGCATCCTTTCGGGACGATCAAATGCTGGATGGGGGCGACGCACTTTCTCACAATGACGTTGCCGAAGGTGGCAACCGAGATGGCGCTCAACGTGCTCGCCTATAACATGAAGCGGGTCATAGCGATTATGGGTGTCGATGCGCTTCTAGAGGACATGGCGGAGTGAGGCGCGCTTTGTCCGCCGAAATCGGCTTGCAAAGGCTGCCTTTTAACGGCTCAGAGCACCACAAGGGCGGCCAATCGGCCGGCTTCAGTCAGTCCGACGCTTTGCGGGCAAGAAAACTGGCGTTCGTTTGCTCGCCACGACTCTCGTCGACATTCTCACACGGCCTGGGCCCACAAGAGACCTCAGCGATGAGATCCATGTGCGCCACACAATCGACGCGATCGGCACGAAACGCGTCAGGGACGGAGCCGACCTGACTTGACTGTTTCCGCTTTCGCTGGGATCAGTCTCATTGTTTTGCCCCTTACGGCGTTTCGGGCGCAAAGCGCCCGGCCTCCGTGAGGGCGCTGGGACGCTTGGGTTGGCCCGGGGCTGCAAGCGCCCCAAGCTGCAGCGCGCTTCGTTCGAAGCCTGCGCATTACCACCAAAGTCGGAAGCGCTATAGGAGGACGGCGGGGGGAAGAGGTCGATGAGCCGTTCGATCGCGACGTCGACGTGGTGACATCATGCGGCGGCTTTGTTCATCCCAGTCTGTCAAAGTCGCACGACCAGCCGCGTCACAGGCATTGAAAAAGTGACATCGCTGGAATTGCCCATCGCGCGCAACTGAGCCTCAACATGCTCCAGCATCACCGCATGGTCGTCGGGCGGCAGAGCAAAGCTTGCGTAGTAGAAACCCGCCGCCTCGCGCGCAACGTCACACGGCGTACCGCTGAGGCGCACAACCGCCGACTCCAAGTGGACGGCGGCTCTCGGAAAGACGGACCGCACAAGTTCCTCCAGCGCTTCTGCGGTGCGGACGCGCGGGTCCCCTATTTCAATCGTGCCATAGAGCGGAACGGTCCGGGACACGGCATCGAAAATGATGCGGTCGATCGCGTCGTAACCAGGGGCAATGCTGCCTGGCCCGTCGACAATGGCCGCAAAGACGCCGTCGTCGCGCAGAACTCGGACAATTTCTGCCATTACGGGCTCGACCGGATCCATCAGCGTCAGCGCCCAATGGCACAGCACAACGTCGACGCTGGCGGTGTCAATCATCGAAAGCTCTTGCGCCATCGCCTGATGCAGCGTGACGGCCGATCCGGAAAGCCGCGCTTTGGCGAGAACCAATTCGTCTGGGCTCATGTCGACCCCAATGAGGTCGGCGCCAGGATAACTGGCAGCACACTCCGCGAGCAACGGGCCGCTCCCGCACGCCAAATCCAAGATGGTGGGGCAATCCGAGCCGGGCACCGCACCCTGCTCAGCCAGCCACTGATACGTCGTGCGACCTGCCTCGTCGATGCAACGTCCAGCACAGCTCTCTGTGAACCCGGTGAAATGGCGGTGCACTGTCATCAGGTGGGTCTTGAGGCTCTGCGGGTCCGGCTGTTCACCGCGCGCGAGGCTAAGCAGCCACTCACTCTCGATTTTATGCGTGTTCAAGCGTGATCCTTCCGCCGACGCTTGGGTCGGCATAGCTGGGCATCGGTCGATGGGCCGATCAGGTGTTGAGGAAAATGAGATTGACCGTCTGCGGAAACTGCCAACCCACGTCGGTCCGGCAGCGATCGAGATAGCTGCCGAGTGCTTCGGTCTGTTCCATCTCCGCGAGGGAGTAGCTGTCGTCGAACACGCAGCGCTGCAGAAAGCCCTCGACCGATGGCGACAGGGCGGGTGCCTCCGTCATGTAATCGACCTCACGAACCGAAACATGGGCGCCCAACCGACGCAGACTTGCCACCACGTCTTCAGCGGTCGTGTATGGCGTCCTGGCTTTCTCCGGAAACGCGGCGCGGTAGGCTTTGTCGAAGGCGATGTAGTGCGAACGCTCAGCTGCATGTGCAATCAGACCTTGACCGCGGCACACGGCCACAAAGCGCTCCATCGCAACGTCAATCTCCGACGGTGGGACGGCATAGAGCGCATGGGTCGCCCAAACGATGTCGAAGGCACCGGAAGCAACCTTGAGATCCTGCAGCGTGCACTCGTACTCTTCGCTGGCGACGAATGGCGGCTCAAGTGCTGAGCGAGCCTCCGCAATCGAGAATGATGACGGGTCGAGAAGAGCATAGCTGACCGGGCTCAAGCCCGCGCTACCGAGCCCCGCATACTTCACGAGTGCCGTCGGAAACTTCCCCGACCCACACGCGA
>CAVOJD010000034.1:0-38952 GCA_963696075.1 uncultured Alphaproteobacteria bacterium
GATTGCGCAGGATGAGTTAAGGACCGGAGATTCTTCCGCCCCGGGCCGCTGCCTTCGAGCGGGTGGATGAAATACGGCACTGGACGCACAAGCTCAAAATGGGGCCGAATGGGCCCATCCCGGCGATTGTGATCGACCAATTCGGTTATCTTCCTGAGGCAAAAAAAATTGCCGTCGTGCGGATGCCCCAGGCGGGATACGACGCGGAGGCAAACTACGAACCGGGCAGACGCTTTGCGCTGGTGCGGTTGGCGGACGGGCAAATCGAAACGCAGGGTGACGCCGTGCCCTGGGGTGAAGCCAAAGTGGATGGAGGTTCTGGGGACCGGGCGCTCTGGTTCGATTTCTCAGAGGCGCGGCAGACCGGGCGGTACGCTATCGTCGATTTGGACTCGGGCTTTCGATCGCCAGGGTTCCGCATCGCAGTTGATGTCTACCGCGAACCCCTTCGGCGCGCACTGAAGATGTTCTTCTACCAGCGCGCCGGCTTCGAAAAAGCGGCGCAGTTTGCTGGTGCGCCATGGGCGGATGGGGCCAGTCATCTTGGACGGTGGCAGGACGCGCAATCGCGGCCTTGGCGGTCGCGCGGCGATGGCAGGGAGCGGTCGAGCGCCCGAAACACAAAGGACTTGCGTGGCGGTTGGTACGATGCAGGAGATTACAACAAGTATACGAGCTGGACGGCGCGCGCGATCATTGTGCTGTTGCGCGCCTTCGAGGAGAACCCGGATGCGTTCGATGACGCCGTGGGCATACCGGAGTTTGGAAACGGGGTGCCGGATATAGTCGACGAAATCGTGTGGGGGCTGCGTTGGCTGGAGCGCATGCAGAACGACGACGGTTCTGTGTTGTGTGTCCAGGGCCTGGCAGGCGGATCACCACCGTCTGCCGCAAGAGGACCGTCGTATTACGGTCCGGCCACGACTTCGTCTTCGCTGATGAGCGCTGCAGCTTTCGCCTATGGCGCGAAAGTCCTTGGAAGTGCGGAGGCGAAACACCTCAAGGCGTACGCGCGGGTCTTGGCGAAACGGGCGGAACGCGCCTGGTCATGGGCCGTGGACAATCCCGAGGTGACCTATTTCAACAACGACGAGCGTCGTCAGCCCGGATCTGGCGGGCTGGCGCATGGCCAGCAGGAGGTCGACGCGGCGGGGCGCTTGAAGGCGCGGGTCGAAGCGGCAGTCTATCTCTACGAGATTTCGGGCAGGCAGGCCTTGAAGGAGTTTGTCGAACGGACCTGGGCCGCCACGCACGCATCCCACGGTCCGAGCCTTTGGCGGGTGGATGAGGAGGAGGTGGCGTTGTATTTTGCGGACCTTCCCGGCGTTGCCCAGTCGGTCCGCACGTTGATCCGCGACAGGTTCATGTCGCGCATGCGCCCGATCGCGAGCGACTTCGAGCGTATCGTGTCAAGGACGGCTCCCTATCGTGCGCCGATCGAAGTCTACACCTGGGGTAGCAACAAGGCGAAAGCGATGCAGGCGCGGCTGTTCCAACTGGTCGCGCACTATTCGAACGACACTGCGACCCGAGCTGCGGCCTCCGCTGCAGCGGCCAGCTACGTCCACTATCTCCACGGTGTTAACCCCCTCGGCCTAGTCTATCTGACGAACATGCAACGTTACGGCGCGACACACTCGGTGGGGACGATGTTTCACGCGTGGTTCGGGCCGGGTTCGCGTTGGGATGAGCCGTCCAACGGTGCGCCGGGCCCGCCGCCGGGGTATCTGGTTGGCGGACCGAATGGGCAATTCTGGATGCACGGCTGCTGTCGCGCATGGAGCCCGTTCGCCAGCACCAAATGCCTTCGGGTGGATGACGCTGCGCAGTGCCGGAACAAATATTCACCGCCGCTCGACCAGCCGCCTCAGAAATCGTTTCTCCAGTTCAATGACCCCTGGCCTTCGAACTCGTGGCAAATAACCGAACCGTCTATTGGATATCAGGTTTATTATATTCGTCTACTTGCCTCATTGGTCCAGTGAGGCAGTCCATTCCAGGCGATATGTAACGGGTATTTTCAAGCCTCTCAAGCGTCGTGGGGTTGGAGCCGGGAGGCTCGAGAATTTTCTCCCGTGTCAGCTGGAAGAACGTTCCGTTCACGCGCTGGCGATGGGTAAACTTGTCCGAAGGGCAATAGACTTGTCTGATTAACCAGCGGACGTTAGTGGGCGAGCTTCTAGAGCAACTTTCCTCTATATGAACTTCAGGTATTCGTGCCACTCGGATCGCTGGGCTATTGGCGGCGCGTGGTGTCAGGGCGTCGATAGCGGCAACTCACCAACAGTTCATGACCAAGACGGACGGTCGATGCCGCGTCTGCATTGAAGGTTGATTTCTATGAAGGTAGCAATTCTTGCTGGCGGCAAGGGCACAAGACTTGCAGAGGAGACGACTGTTAAGCCCAAGCCGATGGTGGAGATCGGCTCGTTTCCGATAATCTGGCATATCATGATGCACTATTCCAAATATCGGTTGAATGACTTTGTCATTGCGCTTGGTTATAAGGGCGATCACATCAAGAAATACTTTCTTGATTACGCAAGCCTCAACGGTGATATCTCGATTGATTTTAGGCGCAATGGTGCTGCGACCCACTATTGCCGGAATTTCTCGCAACCCGACTGGAACGTTGACTTGGTTGATACCGGTCAAGAGACGCTGACTGGCGGGCGCGTCAAGCGTTTGAAGTCCTACCTCGGCAACGAGACCTTCATGCTGACCTGGGGAGACGGCGTTTCGGACGTGAACATTGAGGAGTTGCTCAAGTTTCACCGTTCGCATGGGAAGCTTGCAACGGTAACGGCCGTTCGCCCGCCGGCACGCTACGGTCACATGAAGTTCGAAGGCGACAAGGTCGTCAGCTTCGAGGAAAAACCCCAAACGGCTGAGGGCTGGATCAACGGAGCGTTCTTTGTTCTTGAGCCGGAAGTGCTCGATTACATCGAGGGCGACATGGTGATGTTCGAGCACGCACCGATGGAGCAACTGGCGCGCAACGGGCAGCTGATGGCCTATCGCCACGACGGCTTCTGGGCGTGCATGGATACGCTGCGCGACAAGCATCTTCTAGAAGAAATGTGGAATTCCAACAACCGTCCATGGGCTACCTGGGAAAGATAAACATGCGTATCCTGGTAACAGGTCATCTTGGTTATATTGGCACGGTCATGACGCCTATGCTGATCGGGGCGGGGCACGATGTGGTCGGGCTCGATTTCGGATCTGTATCAACATTGCACGTTCGAACCGGGCGGTTCGATCCTCGCGGCGCCCTCGCTGCGCAAGGACATTCGCGATGTGCAGGTGTCGGACCTCGCAGGGTTCGATGCGGTTGTGCATCTTGCCGGACTTTCCAATGACCCGCTTGGTGATTTTCGACCCGAGACGACCTATGAGATCAACTATGAGGCGACGGTGGAGCTGGCGCGGCTGGCCAAGCAGGCCGGGGTTCGCCGGTTCGTCTTCTCATCGTCCTGCAGTAACTATGGGGCCGCAGGAGATGCGTTTCTCGATGAGGGGAGCGCGTTCAATCCGGTGACGCCGTACGGTGAATTGAAAGTCCGCTCTGAACTCGGCTTGCGGGAGCTCGCGGATGACAACTTCTGTCCGACCTACCTGCGAAGTGCTACGGCTTACGGCTTGTCACCGCGACTGCGGTTCGATCTTGTTCTCAACAACCTGACGGCCTGGGCCGTGACGACGGGCGAGATTCATATGAAGTCGGACGGAACGCCTTGGCGGCCGATCGTTCATATTGAGGACATTTCGAGGGCGTTCCTTGCAGTGCTGGAGGCGCCCGAGGCGGTCGTTTGGAATGAAGCATTCAATGTCGGTGTGACGGATCACAACTACCAGATCCGGGACCTGGCCGAGATCATTGCAGACGTCGTTCCGGATTGCAGGATCACATACGCCGATGACGCGGGGCCTGACACGCGCTGCTATCGGGTTAACTGCGACAAGATCCAGCGCGTTCTGCCTGGCTTCAAGCCGATTTGGAATGCCCGCAAGGGGGCAGAGCAGCTTTTTGAAGCGTATCGGGCCTGCAATCTGACGCTCGAAGATTTCGAGGGGCCGCGTTATCAGCGCATAGGTCACATCAAATTGCTCACGGCCAATGGTGTGATCGACGATGCGATCCGCCATACCGGCAAAACGATGCAGGCAGACAAGGTTGCTGTTTCATCCCACTCGCAGTCGGAACGGCCGGCATTCGAGGCGTCGTGCGCGGCTGCGACCTGCAACTCGTGCGGCGCAAGCGGGCTCGTTCCGATCCTCGATCTCGGCGCCATGCCGCCTTCGGACGGCCTCGTCAGCAAGCCGGTTGCGAAAGACGCGCAGGCGCGTCATCCGTTGCAGTTGGGATTTTGTGGCGAATGCTCGCTGGTGCAGCTGTTGAGTACATTGCCGCCGGAGGCGATGTTCGGAGAGGAATACCTCTACTACTCGTCTTACTCGGACGAACTGCTGCGCCATTCGCGAGAGAACGCGCAGGAACTCATTGAGCGTCTCGGTCTTGGCCAAGAAAGTAACGTTGTCGAGGTGGCGAGCAATGACGGCTACATGTTGCGCAACTTCCTCGAGAAGAAGATTCCGGTGCTCGGCATTGACCCGGCACCGAAGCAGGCTTCAAGCGCGAATGCAGCCGGGGTCAGGACGATCAACGAGTTCTTCGGAGCGGATCTTGCGGAACGCCTCGTTGCGCAGGGCGAACGGGCCGATCTCATACTGGCAAACAATGTGGTCGCACACGTTGCGGACCAGAACGATCTCGTCAAGGGGTTCCGGACGCTGCTCAAAGAGGACGGCATGCTTGTCGTCGAGTTCCCTTATGTTCGCGACCTGATCGACCATGTCGAGTTCGACACGATCTATCACGAGCATTTGTGCTACTTTTCGGTGACCAGCGCGCAGCATTTGTTCGAGCGTCACGGCCTCTATCTGCAGGACGTCCGGCGTCTGGGTATCCACGGCGGCTCACTGCGTCTGTACTTCGGCCTGCGCAAAGAGCCGAGCCAAGCCGTTACGGCGTTGCTGGCGGAAGAGGCTCAGCTCGGCCTCGACAAGGCGGGGTACTACGAGACCTTCGGCGCGCGCGTGGCTGATTTCAGGACGAAGGCACGTGATCTCATCACAAGCCTCAAGGCCGACGGCAAGACCATTGCAGCCTATGGTGCGGCTGCCAAAGGAACGATTCTCCTGAATTATCTCGGGCTCGATGCAGCGATGATCGATTATGTCGTCGACCGAAATCCGCACAAGCACGGCAAGTACATGCCGGGTGTGAATATCGTGATCGATGCGCCATCACGGCTTATGGACGACATACCCGATTACGTCCTGATCCTGCCGTGGAATTTCCGTGACGAGATTGTTGCGCAGCAGCGTCCCTATCTTGAGGCGGGCGGGCGCTTCATCGTGCCTATTCCCGATCTCGAAATTCTTGAACACAGCCATCTCGCCGAGCCGGTCTAGCGACGGGAGCGGAGTGTCGGTTCGCAAGCGGGTGTTCAAACGAAGTGACGAGGAGTTGGCATGGCGCGGACCCAAGCGTGTGAGGTTCTCGAGGATCATGGCGACGCGCGTGGCCAGGCACAAGGTGCCTGTCCAAGCTGCAAAAGCCAGGCGGAACGCTCGATTATCTATTCCGTGAAACAGGTTCCCATCCAGAGCTGCGTTCTGCTCGACACACGCGCTGAAGCTCTCGACTATCCGCGTCGCGACTTGGAACTGGTCGTGTGCCGGGAATGCGGCTTTATCTATAATCAAATCTTCGATGCGGAGATCGTCGAATATGCTGCGACGACGGAAGAGTCGCAGCACTATTCCGGCACGTTCAATGCCTTTGCGAAGCGCCTGGCGCGGGAAATCTCGGAAACGGTTGGCATAGAAGGAAAGCATCTCCTCGAGATTGGCTGCGGCAAGGGCGACTTCCTGCTCGAACTATGCTCGATGGCCGAGTGTACCGGCCTTGGCATCGATCCGGGGTTTCGCGAGCAGCGGTTCGGGGCGCGGGAAAGCGAAAAGATCCAGCGACTGAAAAAACTGGATTTCATCGCAGATTATTTCGGGCCGGCTTACCGCCATCTGCGCGCGGATCTCGTGCTGTGCCGACATACGCTGGAGCACATTCCAAACGTCAACGAGTTCGTCTCCGACATTCTCGAGATGATGTCGGACCAGGCCGGCGGGACTGTCTTTTTCGAAACGCCGGACGTGAAGCGCGTTCTCGAGGAAGGGGCGTTCTGGGACATTTATTACGAGCATTGCTCGTATTTCACTTGCGAAACGCACGCGGCGCTGTTCCGCAGGTGCGGGTTCGAGGTCAGCGATGTTCATCTCGACTACGATGACCAGTACATCATTCAATATGCGCATCTGGGCGCAGGCGGCGCTGAAGGTGTTTCCGCCGGCGGTTCGGACAGTGGCGTGGTCGAACTTGCCGAGGCGTTCGCGCGGACGGTTCCTCAGCGCATTGATGAATGGCGACGGTTTGTCGATGAAAGGCACTGCGCGGGGCGTCGCGTCGCGCTGTGGGGCGGGGGGTCCAAGGCGGTTGCGTTCTTAACCACGCTGGGGCTGTCGGAGGAGGTTGCCGGCGTCATCGACATCAATCCGTTCAAGCAGGGCAAGTTCCTGCCCGGCGCGGGCAACGAGGTCATTGCGCCCGAGAAGCTCAGGCAGCTTTGTCCGGACACGGTCATCGTGATGAACCCGATCTATCTGCCGGAGATCAAGGCCAGCCTCAGCGACCTGGGACTCGAGCCCGAGATCGTCGCCGTATGAGGAAGAGATCGGGCGAAGAGGTCATTGCCATGGGTCGTACATGTCTTTGCTGCGAGGAGCGCGCGACGGAGCCTTTTTTTCGTATTGGCTCGGCCCCGGTCATCGCCAATCAGCTTTTCAGCTCGCGCGAAGCCGCACAGGCGGCGGCAATGGGCGTGATCGAGTTGTCGGTGTGCACGACATGCGGCCTGATCAAGAATGATCAGTTCGATCCGGCCCGGATGACTTACGACACAAGCTACGACAACGCGCTGCATTTTTCCGACCGCTTCAGGCAGTTTGCCGAGGAGCTGGCCGGCCGGCTCGCGAAAGACTACGGCCTCGAAGGAAAATCCGTTGCCGAGATCGGTTGTGGTGACGGCTACTTTCTTGAACTCCTCCTGAGCCAGGGCGTGGGTGAAGGGATCGGCTATGATCCAAGTCTGTCCAAGGCTGAAACACGGCAGGTGTTGCCCGACAAGTTCGTGCGTTTCGTTCCGGAAATGTTTGGATCCCAGGAGCTGCCGAAGGGCGTGGGTGGCGTCATCTGCCGGCATGTGCTCGAGCACATCCCGGACCCGGCAAGCTTCCTCGCTCACATTCGACGGACGGTCGAGGGAAGCGATGCGGTTCTTTATTTCGAAGTGCCGAATACCGAATGGCTGCTCGAGAGCAACAGCATATGGGACGTGATATACGAGCATGTCACGTACTGGACACCGGTTTCGCTGCGATCCGCCCTCGAGACCGCAGGGTTCGAAGTGCTGAAGATCTCGACCGGTTTCGACGATCAGTATCTGATGGCCGAATTCGTGGCGAGGCCGGAACGGCGCGCCGAGGCGGCTTGCGATCCGGCGGAAGTCGGGCGGGTATGTGATCTGGCAGAGAGCTTTGTCGCTGCCGGCGACGCTTATCTCGCGAAGTGGGAGGCGCGTCTTCGCGCGTTGGCCAGATCAAAGAGGCGGGTGGTGATATGGGGCGCCGGCTCCAAGGGCGTCATGTTCGCCAACCTGGTTCCGTCCGCGAGGGAAGTGGTCGATGCGATCGTCGACGTCAATCCGCGCAAGCAAGGTCACTTCCTGACAGGGAGTGCACATCCAATCATCGGGCCGGACCGGCTCGTTGATGTCAAGCCGGATGTCGTTCTGGTCGCGAACGAAATCTACCTGTCAGAGATCAGCGAGACGATGAGCGGTTTGGGCCTCTACCCGTCCTATGAGTTCATCTCTGGCGTACCCGAAGCGTGATGGCGCGGAGGGATGGCGCATCATGCTCTGTCCCGCTGTCGCGGATTTGTTGATGATTGGAAACAATTCATGGCTGACGCGCCCTTGCCGAAGTTGAGCATCGGCCTTCCCGTTTACAACGGGGAGGACTATCTGGACGCAGCGCTGACTTCGCTACTGTCGCAGAGTTTCAAGGACTTCGAGCTGATTATCGCGGACAACTGTTCAAGCGACCGCACGGAAGAGATTTGCCGCGAGTTTGCTGCGCGCGATACGCGGATCACCTATATCCGAAACGAAAATAACATCGGCGCTGCACGGAACTTCAATCTGGTTGCGGCCAAGGCCAGAAGCAGCTTGTTCGCCTGGGCCAATCACGATGATCTTTGGGATCCGAAATACTTCGAACGGTGCGTGGCGTCGCTCATGGCATCGAACGCGGCGGTCGTTGCTTATTCGCGATCAGGCGTGATCGATGAGGCGGGCCGGGTGATTGCACCGGCGGTCGCTGACCTGGCGCTCGATGGCGTGGAGCCGGCTGCACGGCTGCGGCGCTTTTTTGAACTGCAGGACATGCTGCATGGGTCGGCATACGATCACAATGCGAGCAGTGGATCGATCGAAGGCCTCTGGGTGCCGGTCTATGGAGTTATGCGGCGTGACGTCCTGATGTCGACGAACCTGATCAGACCGCATATCGGGTCGGATACGATCCTGCTCGAAGAGCTCCTTTTGCGGGGGCCGTTCGTTGAGGTGCCGGAATGCCTGTTCTACAAGCGTGATCACGGTGACCGTTCGATGCGGGCGCATGCAAATCATGCCGATCAGCTCTTTTGGTTCTCCGGCAAGAGGTCGCGGTTCGTGTTCTTTCCGAAGGTGCGCATGCTGCTCGCCCGATTGCGTGTCGCCGTGGGCGCTCCGAAATCTCTATCGCAAAAGTGCGCGGCATTCGCCGTTGTAGTGCGCAGGTACGTCGGGCGGGAGAACAAGTTCAAGAACATGTTCAATGATCTGCAGAATGGGTTCAAGCGCTTGGTTGGGGCTGGTTCCCGTTCGCGCTAGAGCGGCACCGGTAGCAGCAAGCAGCTTCTTCGGAGCCTCATTCTGCGGCCGTGTGGCGACGATGGTCGTGCGCCGCGGCCTGCGCGGATTGCTGATGCCACGCCCAGGCAGTCTCAACGATTGTGTCGATGTCGCGGTGCTGGGGGATCCAGCCAAGAACCTCAGCGGCCTTGCCCGGATCGCTGAGCAGGGCGGCCGGATCACCGGCGCGCCGATGACCAAGCGTCACGGGGACTCTCACTCCAGTCGCACGTTCGACGGCGTCGATGATCTCGAGCACTGAGAACCCGAAACCCAAGCCGAGGTTGATGCATTGCGACGGGGCGCCAGCGAGGAGTTTTTCGAGCGCGAGGACGTGAGCATCAGCCAGATCGCTGACATGGATGTAGTCGCGTATACATGTTTGATCCGGGGTATTGTAGTCGGTGCCGAAGATCGTGATGTCGGGTCTCCGACCGGAGGCTGCGTCGAGCACCAGTGGTATGAGGTGGGTTTCTGGATCGTGGACCTCGCCGAGTTCGCCGTCGGGGTCGGCGCCGGCGGCGTTAAAATAGCGCAAGGCGATGTAGCGCTGATCGTGAGCGGCGCTGAAATCAGCGAGCATGCGCTCGACCATGAGCTTCGAGGCGCCGTAGGGATTGATGGGATTTTGCGGCGAGGCCTCGCTGATCGGGAGCTCGTCGGGTATTCCATAGGTCGCGCACGAGCTCGAGAAAATGAAGTGGCGAAGGCCGTGATCGCGCGCGGCTTCAAGCAACGAGAGGGAGCCATTGACGTTGTTGCGATAATACTTACCGGGGTCGGCAACGGACTCGCCGACATAGGCGAAGGCCGCGAAGTGCATGATGCCGATCGGCTGATACGCCTCGATGACCTGGTCAAGCCGCGCGCGATCAAGAATGTCACCGATCTCGAGGGGGCCCCATTTGACAGCCCATTCGTGACCGTAGACCAGGTTGTCATAGGTGACGGGTGTGTAACCGGCACGGGCTAGCGCCTTGCAGGCGTGCGATCCGATGTAGCCGGCGCCACCTGTAACGAGGACGGTCTTGCCGTTAAGATGGCTGGGATTGTCTTTGTTCGTCATGATACTTGCGATTCCGTTGTGAATATGGGAATGGCGGGTCTTTTCGGAGCTTGAAAGGATCGGCTTTTCGACTCAGCCGGCCTGGCGGCGCAATCTGGGCACGAAGAGTGAGGGCAGGACGAGAAGGCAGTCAAAATAGCGCCGCGCCAGTCGGGTGGGGTTCGTGCTCAAACGCCAGAGCCACTCGGCGCCGATCTTTCTGACCCAGCGAGGCGCGCGTTTCTGTGTACCGGCGAGAAAGTCGAGCCCGGCACCGATACACACGAAGGCAATCCCTTCCGTCAGTTGGGTCGCACGTTCCGCGAAGATTTCCTGCTTCGGCGCGCCGAGTGCCACGAAGCAGATCCGTGCGCCAGATTGCGCTACCTGCTCGATATACTGGTCGGCATTTCCGGAGGTTGGCTCGAAGTCTTGTTCTGGTGCGCAGATGCCGGCGATCGTGAGTGTCGAGTTCGCTGCGCAGAGATGTTTTGCGGCTCGTGATAGAGATGGGAACCGGCTACCGAAAAGAAATACCGGTACCCCGCAGCGCGCGGCTTCGGTGCAAAGCGGCTCGATCAGATCAGCGCCCGTCACACGTTCGGTCCGGGCGCCGAAGAGCCGCCCCGCCCAGACAATCGGCATGCCGTCGGCGGTTACATAGCGGGCCTTTTCGTAGGCAAATCGGAATGCCCTGTCCCGACGCAGCTTCACGACATGGTCGAGGTTGAGGGTGAAGACAGAGAAACTGTCCTTATTGCCGGTCTCGGATACGATTCTTGAAACGATTGACGACGTCGTTTCGGCAGTGATGGCTAATCCATCGATTGAAAACTCTTTTGTCATGACCGTGAGGCACCCTGAATTGTTCGCCGTGGGGCCTGCGATGCAAGTATGGTGCGCATTTCGAAAAATGATTTTCGATGGCGCTTTTTCAGTCTTTTAACACTAACCGCCACCCTCACGGTCAGTAGGCCTTCCTTGCGAACACAAAGAAGGTTCGAGCGATTATTTCGATATCCAACCAAATCGACCACCGATCTATGTAATAAAGATCGTGTTCCATGCGCAGGCGAACATCCTCGGGCGTTATGGTCTCGCCGCGAAAGCCGTGAATCTGAGCCCAACCTGTAATGCCGGGCTTCACGCGACGACGGCGGGAAAAGAGGTCAAGCTGTTGTTCGAACTTCTCGTCATGAGCGATTGCATGGGGCCGGGGGCCGACGATTGACATCTGACCAAGCAGAACATTGATGAGTTGGGGTAGCTCATCGATGCTCGTCGAACGCAAGAACCGTCCGACGCGCGTTACGCGCGCGTCGTCTCGCGTGGCCTGAACAACAACGTCGCCATCCTCCGCGACCGTCATCGAGCGGAACTTGTAGATCGTGAAGGGCACCGCGCTCTGGCCGATGCGACGCTGGCGGAACAGGACGGGGCCGGGCGAGTCGAGCTTAATTGCGGCTGCAACCAGCAAGAGGAGCGGTGACAAGACTACAAATGCTGCGCCTGCGACGACGAGGTCGAGGCAGCGCTTGAGCAGCCAGGAGCTCTCGCATATCGGGGCGAGATGGATGACCTCGGTACGCAGGCTTCCGATATGTCTCGCGCCGTTTGTACGAATGGGTTGCGCCGAGAGGTTGGTGCACAAGAGGAGGTCGCTTGCGTAGGCACCAAGAGAGCGCACGACATGCCTTATGTCGTCGGTTTTAGCTGCCGGGATTGCGACAACGACGCGCTCATATGGATGCCTCACCATTCTCGACTGAAGATCGCTCAGCGAGCCGGCGAAGCGGGGATCGGTGCACAGCGCATCGTTGCTGTAAAGATGGATCTGGTTTGCGGGGCCGCCATCATGGTTGAGGAGGTCCGCTGCTTCCAGTGCGAATTCGCCGGGGCCGACGATGGCCATGCGCCGCGTGAGGAGGCCGGCTGACAGACCACGCTTCATGTGATGGACGAAATAAGCACGGCTCGCGACAAGCATGCCGGCCAGGACAACGATCCACGTGAGAACCCAGCCGCGCGAAACGCCGTGCAACTCCCGCAAAAAATAAAGCGTGCCGAACAGCAGCAGGAAGGCGATCGCGATGCCGCCCATCAACTTGCCGAGCTGAAGATCCGGATTCAGCAGGTCTTCCGTGTCGTAAAGCCCCATGTGCTTGTAGGTCGTGAACAGGGCGAGCCACAAGCCGAGGGCCACTGCCAGGAGAGGTGTTGTGCCGGGATAGCTTGCGATGAGCAGGTCGATATAGATGTACTTGGAAAGGATTGCAGCGAGGAGGACGACTGCGAGTTCGATCATCACGAGGAGACGGCGGGCGGCGACCACACTGATCGTGGCGGGCCACAGGTAGTTGGTGATGCCGGATGCTGGCGTCGAAGGAAGTTGCGCTTGGGCGAGGACTTTGTTGGCCGACGTTTCCAACCCCATACCCGCGGTGCGATCACTCATGCCATGAACTCATCGATTTCGCCGTAATAAACACTTCTATAACAGTGTTTAAACACTGTCTCTTCATGTGTTACTTTAGTACAGGAGGAAGATCTGTTTTGGTAAACTGGGGTGTAGCGTCGTGTCCGGCTTTGGCGGTGGCCTCGCGCGCTACGCGGCGACATTGCTCAGGGGGCGGGCAATTTGTGCTTCTCGCTTAATCAAGTTGAGCAAGCGTGAGGCATTTTTCTCTGCGTCGTAGGCGCTCTGCACATGCGCTGCGGCTTGCTGGCCCAGTGCGTGGCGTAGTGCCGCGTCGTTCGAAAGCTGGCGGAGTGCCTCGGTCAGCGCGACGACGTCGCCGGTCGGGATCGTGAGACCGGTTTCGCCGGGGACGATAATTTCGGGGATGGCGGCAATGCGCGTGGTCACGATTGCCATCTCCGCGGCACCGGCCTCGGAGAGAACCATCGGCAGACAATCGCCGAATGTCGGAAGCGCGAATACATCGCAGCTATGGTAGAGCGCTTTGAGTTCGTCGCTGTTGGCGGTCATGTTGTTGTAGACGAACAAGCCTGGCTCGGCGGCGACGTTGTCCTTCGTGACGAGGTGAAGCTCTATGCCGCGGTGACGAAGCGTGCGCCAGGCCTCCAGCAAGATGAGACCGCCCTTGCGTTCGAGGTTGCCGCCGACGAAGAGTATGCGGACCGGGCGATCTTCAGGCTGGCGGGGGGAAGGGCGGCGCCAGTCGCGAACGTTCACGCCAGGGGGAATGACGGTCACCCTTTCCGGTGGCACTTCATAATCACGCACAAGTCCATCTTTGGCCCAGTCGGACCATGTCACGATATGGCGCGCAGTCGCGAAACAGTCGCGGTTCATGCGCTGCTTGATGGCTTCGATCCAGGCCGGGCCCTTGGCGTGAGCGTAGAAGGCGCCAAGTTCATCGTATTGAAGTGGAGTTGCATCCAGGGAGACGATGGATGGGATCTTGCGCATCCAGTTGCGCGCTAGGATTGCGGGGACCTGGGTGTGGAAGAAGAGAGCGTCGAGGTGCTGGTTGCGGCAGAGTTCCGACAGCTTGCGGCGCGCGCGCATGCCGGCGCGCACCGTCCAATTTGACCCATATAGGGGAATGCGTCCGATCGCGCCCTCAGCCTCGAACGGGATTAGGTTCCAATGCGCGCGGACCTCGGGGTCTGCGCGCAAATTGGCCTGAAGGTTTTGAGTGTGCGTTACATGTCCGAGGGTTTGCTCGAGCACTAAACCTAGGTCGTACTTTGTCATCTCTTTGCCTGACATTGGTATCGTGAGGCCAAAGCCGCTTCGCCGGATCATCGATGTTGACGAGGGTCGTTCAGAGTGCGGACAAAAAGGAACTGCCGCGAATGGGCTCGCAGCACAAGTCGTGCCAAGTTTATGCAGGCCGACTGCGTTGCAGGATGGTGCGCAATGCCTGCATGGCAAGTCTTAGTTGTTTGAATTTGGTTCGGCTCATTCAGTTTCTATTAACCTTAATATGGGCTGGCAGGTAAGTAGCCATACTGCAACCTCGACGGGACGATCCATATGACTATATAGAACACGTAACGCATTGCGCTTGTCGAGGCATTGGCAAATATTTTGCATTGACTTCTAGCCATGCGTTTTCGGACTCATTCCTCAAGCAAAATTCAGGTGGTGGTCGTTTTGTCGAAAGCTCCACAAATCAATATTATCCAACCGGACCTTTGGGACGTGTTGGGTATTATTCGCCGGGGATGGTTCATTATCATCTTGGCGGGCCTTACGGGGCTGGCCATTGCCATGGGGTTGGTCTCGCTTTCGCCGCCGAAATACAAAGCAAGCGCGCGAATGGTCATCGATGTGAGCTTGAACAGATACATGAGCTCCAATGGTCTGATCGATGAGCCGACCATGCAGCTGAACGATACCTGGTATCAGGCGCGCCTTATGTCTTCCGAAGCGACGATCTTGCCGATCATCAGAGAGCTGAAGCTTGCGGACGATCCCGAGTTCGTTCCAAGTGAGGACGATGATCGAGGTCCTCTCGCCGAGCTTCGCAAGCAGGTCAGGCAAGCTAAAGTTTGGCTGAAGCGCAAGCTCGGCATTGCCACGGCAATAGAAAACGCGCCGCCCGTCGACCCTGAGCGTATTGCGCTCGCCGCGGTGACGGAGAGGCTTTATGTGATGCCGGAAGGCCAGAACGTCATCTCGATCAGTTTCGTGTCGACGGATCCCGAGAAGGCGGCCATGTTGGCCAATGCGATTGCCGAGGGCTATATCAAGGCCGGCGTCGAGCATAAGAGAAGTTCGACCGAGCTAGCCGGCAAGATGATGCAGCAGCGCCTGAAAGACTTGAATATGCAGGCGGCAGCAGCCGAGCGCGCCTTGCTAGAATACAAGATGGAGCACAATCTGCTCGGTCTAGGCGAGAAGGCGCTCGAATCAGGGCAACTCGACACACTCAACGAACGTCTCGCGGCAGCCCGCATCGAGATGGTCGAGGCCAAGGCGAAGCTCGATAGCCTGCAGCAGGAGGGGGGCATTGGCGCTGCCGCCAGGTTCACACCCGATAATGCTCTGATCAGCCGGCTTCGCGCGCAGCATCTCGATTTGACCGCGCGTGCGACGGATATCGAAAGCCGGGTCGGCAAGAACCACGTCGCGCTGACACGTATCGCCAAGCAGCAGAGGGACATACAAGAGGCGATCAAGGGTGAGCAGAAGCGGCTTTCAGTAACGCTGTCCAACGAGTACGAGCTTGCGAAGTTGCGGTACGACGAGTTGGCGGCATCGCTGGCCAAGGTCCTCAGCGAGGAAAGCGCTCAAAGTGATGTTCGAGCCCGTGCACGGGAACTGGCCAGCACAGCAGAGACCTACCGCGACCTGCGCAACAGCGTGCTGCAGCGGTTTGGTGAGACCAATAAGACTTCGGCTCAGGCTCCGGCCTTTCCGGATGCGCGTATTATCACTGCGGCTTCCGCGCCCTTTGAGTCCGAGGCTTCCAAGAAAGGACTGTTTACTCTCATAGGCGGCTCTCTGCTGGGGCTTGCGATCGGCGGGGCATTCGTGATCGGGCGGGAGTCGCCATTCGGCAAGTTCCGAACAGCGAACCAGGTGAGCGAAGCAGCAGGGCTGCCATGTGCGATCCTGCCGAAGATTAGAAAGCGGTGGAGCCTGAGACGGACCAATGGTCTTGAGGAACACGTCATTAACGAACCGCACAGTCGATTTGCAGAAGGCGTTCGAGGCATCTGGGTCGCAATCGATGAAGCCCAGAGAGGCAGTGACGCGAAGGTCTTCTGTATTGCCTCGTCGATTTCGCAAGAGGGCAAGTCCATGATTGCTACCAATCTGGCCAGCCATGCCGCTCTGCATGCCGGTGCGAAAGTCCTGCTAATCGATGCGGATATGCACAGAAAGACGCTGTCGCGACAGCTCGTGCCAAAAGCGGAGGCTGGACTGGCTGAGGCAATTGCGAATCCCGCTTCGCTTGGCGAGTTTGTCATTCGGCTCAGTCGCCCGAATTATGACCTCTTGGCCTGTCCCTCGAAGGAGCGCATTGCGAATGCCGCGGAGCTGCTCGGTTCTGAACAGATGGGCCGGCTGCTGGATGTGGCACGGAAGCGCTATGATGTCATTATCGTCGAGGTTCCGCCGATTGCGTATGTCTCAGATCTGAAGTTGATGGCACGGTTCTGTGATCAATTCGTCTTCGTGATTGAATGGGGAAGGACCAGTCAGCGCCTCGTTCTTGAGATCCTCTCAGGCAACGGTCCCATTGCCGCGAATACAATCTACAGCGTCCTTAACAAAGCGAACCCCAAAGCTCTTGAGAGTATCGAATCTTACAAGAGATACGGGCAGGATAACCACTACTATCTCGGTGGTGCTTAGAGGCGCCGGAATGAATGCGTTTCGTGAAACCGGACAGGTTTTCATGTGCCGGCGTTTCAATCGTTCCGACTTGGCGCATCATCGTGACAAGTGAGACGCCGGTCTAATACAGCAGGAAGCAGGCTTCTGGCAATGCGCAGGTTTTTGGAAGCTGTACCGGTCATTGCTGTTGCCTATGTGCTAATCGTAGGACCGTTGATCGGGAAGGCCGTTCCGGGGGAGAATGGTTTCCGCGTGTTCTGGCCCGCGTTGGCGTGCATGACGCTCGTTGCGGCAATCGTTTGCGGGCGGCAGTTAAATTTTAAGGTCTTCCAATCCCCGCCGCTGGTGATTCTAGCCATTTTTTTGATCCTGGCGGGCGCAAGCGTCAGCTGGGCCTACAGTCCAGATCATGCAGCGACACGGTGGCTGCTGCAGGTGATAGCTCTCGCCACGTTTATTGTCCCGTTCGCGCTTGCCGAGCGCCGGGTGGATCTCATCCAGCGGCTCCATTATTTTTTTCTGATGGCGATGGTCATCTCTGCTTGGTTTGTCCTGAACACACCGCCGCTATTGACGTACACGGGAGATGTGCTTGGCCATGCCGGGTACTTTTATCACAAGCAATACCTCGGCATGTATGCGTCGCTGACCATCATGCTGGCCGTGCACGAACTGACGTTCCCCAATCATCGCCGAGTTCTGGCGATCATTTCAATATGCCTTTCCGTCTGGCTTTTGTTCATGAGCCAGTCGAAATCCGCGCTCGGCTTCTCGTTCATCGCAATGGGGATTGCGGCCACCGGGCTTATGATCTCAATAAAATCCAAGATGCGGCTGGCAACGGTCTTTTTCTTATTTCCCCTCGCTTATTTCAGTGCTGACTTGCTCATCTCGAACCTGCCGTATCGCATAGCTTACCGACTGACGGGCGATCCGACATTCACCGGACGAACCGTGATATGGGAGTTTATTGAGTTTCAGATTGCCAGAGCGCCGTGGTTCGGTTGGGGCTTCCATTCGTACTGGGACGTCGGCCCCGGCAGTCCTGCGCTCAGGTGGGCCCCCGGGTTCGTTAAAGACATGCCATCGAGCCACAGCGGCTATATGGATATCGAACTCGAAATGGGGCGGGTCGGCTTGATCATTTTCTTACTATTTATCTTCGCTACGTTCTTCGCGCTGGAGAGCATGAAGAAGCAGGGGCTCATGAAAACCTGGTTGTGTTTGTCGGTCGCGGTCTACGTTGTGATCACGAATTGTCTCGATACGTCGTGGCTCGTCATCTATGACCCGTCCTGGCTCATGTTTGTTCTGGTTGGTGCGGAGGCGGCACGGGTCGGCGGGCTGCAATCTGTCGCGGCAACCGGCGTGAGGTCGGCTCAACAGCGAGGGGCGAGGCTTGCCATGTCCACGAGTTCTGTGGTGTTGCAGTAGTGATTTTGGTCGATTTAATCCATACCTTGAATGACTAATTGGGTGTTGTTTTGTATAAACTAAGAAGGATTGAGATGCTTGTTTGAATTGCATGCGTGCGCGATTTTCATAGGAGGTTTTATGCTTGCTCGATGGAGTATGGAGCATTGCATGATATTTTCCCTCCACTCCGCCGTCTCGGCGTTATTGGGAATTGGACGAACGATATGCGGTAATCGTCTAATTGATTGCGAGCACAATATGTGGGCCAAGAGTACAATTGCTGACAATTGGCGAGACGGTTTGGCGGTATTACGTGCGCGGTGGTTTCTGCGTCGTGCTGGGAAGCTTGGGGCCCGTGTGCGTCTGTGGGGACGGCCGATCGTGCATTGCTACGGCACGATGATCGTGGGCGAGCGGGTGCGCCTCGTCTCCACTGTGGTGCCGCTGGAGCTTGGCGCGGATGCCGGAGCAGTCCTTGAAATCGGTGATGGAACGTTCATCAATTACGGTTGTTCGATTGCGGCGACCGAGTTGATCAGAATCGGTGACGGCTGCAACATCGGCACGTACGCGATCCTCATGGACAACGATTACCACCGAATCGAACCGGAACGCCGTACGGAGCGACCGCCATCAAGGCCGATCGTATTGGAAGACAATGTCTGGCTCGGTGCACGCGTGACGGTCCTTGGCGGCGTGAGGATCGGGGCAGGCAGCGTCATTGGGGCGGGCAGTGTGGTAACGCGCGATATCCCGCCGAGGTCGCTTGCGGTCGGACAACCGGCGAAAGTCATACGCCGGATCTAGGGTAGGGATGGCGAGGCGAAACGTGGGCCGGGGTAGGATGTTGCATCTGTCAGGGCGACAGTCGTGTCACTAAGAGTGCGGTGAGATCAAGTTCGTGTTCAAGATCAGCGTCATTATTCCCACGTATAATCGGCTCGCCAGGCTGAAGGAGGTGATCGCTGCCCTTGAGCGGCAAACGGTTGGGCTCGATGCGTTTGAAGTGATCGTGGTAAGCGATGGTTCGAATGACCGCACGGATGATTATCTGAGATCGCTGACGACACGCTTTGCGTTGACACCGATTTTTCAAACGAACAGCGGAGCTGCGGCAGCCCGCAACAGAGGGGTTGCCAGTTCGCGGGGCGACATCATTCTGTTCGTCGATGATGACGTTGTGCCGACGCCAGAGCTCATTCGGGAACATCTGCGGTTGCACGAGGCTCATGCAGAGGATGTCGTCGTACTGGGGCCGATGCTCACGCCGGATGGGTTCGCCATGCTGCCCTGGGTGCGCTGGGAACAAGCGATGCTGGTCAAGCAGTACCGCGCCATGGAAGAGAACCAATGGGAGCCGACGGCGCGTCAGTTCTATAC
Organism: uncultured Alphaproteobacteria bacterium; assembly: GCA_963696075.1. GTDB lineage: Bacteria > Pseudomonadota > Alphaproteobacteria > Rhizobiales > Hyphomicrobiaceae > CAJQQK01. The sequence goes on from CAVOJD010000034.1 coordinate 19,235, forward strand.
CGGCAACAGCTCGGTGCCGCGCGAGCAGATCATCGCGGCGGGCGGTTTCGACGAGCGGTTCTCGCGGGCCGAGGACGTTGATCTCGGCTTTCGATTGGCGGATCGCGGGCTTTCGTTCATTTTCAACCCAGATGCGGTCGGATATCACTTTGCTGAGCGGAGCTTTGGTTCGTGGATGATGACGCCCTACCAGTATGGCCGCTGCGACGTCATCTTTTCTCGCGAGAAGGGACAGGAGTGGCTGCTGAAACGGGTTTTCAGTGAATTTCAGGATCGCCATCCGGTCGTTCAAGGATTAGTCCGTGCCTGTCTCGGGCGTAAATCGCAGTCCGCCGTGGCGATCTATCTTTTGCGTTGTGTTGCGGCGCTCAGCAGCGCCATCGGTGCGGAGGGTGCGTCACGCAAGGCATACAGTGGCATATTCAATCTGCGTCACTATCAGGGCGTCGCCGACGAGCTTGGCGGCAGAGAGCACTTCTTCAACAGACTTAGCTGAGTGAGTTATTCGATGCCGCGCGCCTGTTTTGTCATGGAGCAACATCTGGGTCACAAGACCTATTACGAGAACAAGCACCGCTTCATCAATGAAGATGGTCGGATCGAGACCGTCTGGGTGCCGGTGACCTACAACGAACCGGGTGGGGCGATCGAGCGTCTGTCGTTCGTGCCCGCCCATTTGCGCGGAACGATGCGCGGCTGGCGTCAGGTTCGATCCGGGCTTCTGCAGGCGAACGCTGATGTGGCATTCTTCAACACCCAGGTGCCGGCGGCGCTGGTCGCCAGTTCCCTTGGCAACAAGCCATACGTGATCGCCACGGACCTGACGCCCATCCAGTATGACGAGATTGGAGAACTCTACGATCACGTGCCGGACAGGCCGGGCCTTGTCCAGTCCTACAAACATAGGGTCAACCGGAACCTACTGCTTGGCGCTGCGAAATTGTTGCCCTGGTCGTCATGGGCTGCCCGGTCGCTCGTCGATGACTATGGTGTCGATGCGCGCCGCATCGACGTGGTCGCCCCCGGTGTCGATCTCGATAGTTGGCGACCCGCAGACAGGTCGAATGGCGACGGCAAATTGCGCATTCTGTTCGTTGGTGGTGACTTCGAGCGTAAGGGTGGACTGCTTCTTCTGAGAGCCTTTCAAGCCTTGGGCATTGCCAATGCCGAGCTGCACCTCGTCACGCGTTCCAAGTTGCCAAATTCGCCGGGGATCGTCGTCCACAATGACATGCAGCCGAATTCCGAGCGCCTTATCGAGTTGTTCCGCAAATCGGATGTCTTTGTGCTTCCAACGGAAGCCGAAGCATTCGGGATCGCGGCTGTCGAGGCAAGTGCAAGCGGCCTGCCCGTGATTGCGACTGCGTCAGGTGGGCTTGTTGACATCGTCGAGGACAGTGTGACGGGCTATCTCGTCGATGCGGGCGACGAGGCGGCCTTCGCCGCAAGATTGGGACTGCTTCTGGCGGATGCCGCCCTTCGCGAACGTATGGGGTATGCGGCGCGGTTAAGAGCGCGTGCGCATTTCGATGCCCGCAGCAACGCCAAACGCGTGGTTGATCACCTTCTCGACGCAGTGTCGGCGCGTCGGGCAAGTTCTGAACTTGCTGCTTCGGATCCCTGACATCCGGTGCGATCTCGGCATCCGGGGCGTTGAGCGGTCTATCATCGTAGTCTTGTTACAATGAGCGGCATGTTATTCAAGTCGTCCTTTCCAAGCAAGCCAACAAGAAAGACCAAGGCCGTCATCGCGAAGAGGAACGCGGGTACCTCGAGCCAGAGTGGCTGCGGTGAAAGGGCTGTGAAGAGCCATATCGTGATGGCGCTTGCGAGGAACGCCCGAACAGTGTGAAAGACAACTGCCACGGAAACGGCTCCCCACGGTAGGATGATGAACATCGCACCGAGCATCAGGGCCTCGCCAACGAAAAAAGCGATCATTAGGCCGATGGCGCCGTTGCCGAATGTCTCCTGGCATATTTGGATCGTGAACCAGCCGATGGCGGAGCTGGCGAGAATATTCAAGAACTTGGCGAGCGCGAGTGCCTTGGTTCTGCCAAGGGCATTGGCCGCCGTGGCAAGCAGGAAATCGAGAAATAGAAGCGGCATGACCGGCGCGACGGTGCGGAGAATTTGCGCGGCGCTTGAGAAATCATCGCCGCCATAGATGATTTTGACGATCTCATCGGCAAAGACGAAGAGCGTTGCGAAGGTGAAGGTGCTTGCGGCGAGGAGGAGGCGCGCCGTGGCGGCGAGCAATCGATTGAGCTCGGGAAGAGAGCGCGCAGCCCGCGAAAGCTCGGGGAAGGTTGCCATGGCCATGATCGTCGCCGGTGCGATGATGGTGCCGAGGACCACACGTGCTGCGCCATACCATCCGACGACCTCGGCGTTGGTCAGGAAGGCGAGCATCGTTGCGTCGATGAGGGGCTGTACGGCAACGGCCAGTGCGAAGGCCGCAATCGGGGCGCCAGACCAGAACAGTTCCCTGAGTGCCGGCATCGTTGGAAGTGCGAGGTGGAGTTCGATGAAGCGGGCGAGGGCGAGGCAGGCAACAAGTGATCCAATGGCGCCGACACCGTGCGCCAGGATGACACCGGTCAAGCCTCCACCGAAGAAGACGATCAGCAGGACGGCGACGAGGGTCAATGCTTTCGTGAGGATCGCAGCGAGCATATCGAGGTCCATGCGGTCCTTGCCTCTGAAGAGGTAACCGATTGGGTGCGATATGGCTGTTGGCAGGGTTACGAGAACGGCGACTGGGGCCAAAAGCACGACGCGGCTGTCGTACTGGAAGATGAGGGCAATCACAAACGCGGCAAGTGTGGCGAAGACTGTTCCAACGAGCCGCAACAGGATCGCGCTACCGAGGAACTGCGCCTGATCTCGCCGTCCGCGCGCCGTTTCGCGGATGACATAATTGCCTTGGCCCCAATCGACAATGACGTTGACGAAAAGCACGATCGTGAAAATGACGTAGTAGGTGCCGAAATCCGCGACGCCAAGGGACCGCCCAAGTACGGCTGTCAAGGCAATGCCGAGGATTGTGGTCGCGACCTGCCCGATACCGAGATGCAACGCGTTGCGCACCAGTAGGTCTGTTTTCCCGGCGTTGTCGATTGTCTCAGGCCTGGTCGTTTCGTTCATTTGAGATCCGTTGCGGAGCGTTGGGAAGTTGGCGCTCAATGACGAGGGGATGCGCGGAGCCAGGCCGGGTTCGAAAACGGCGATCAGGTTCGTCTGGAGCGAATCCAAGGAATTTTCTTGCGCGACATCGCGTGGGCGTAGAGGGGAAGCTTGGTGATGATGTAAGCGGGAAGCATGAGGACTTCCCGTAATGAGAAGAGGTCCCTGCCAACCTTGTGCCAGGCGATGACGACAGCGGCGAACAACAACAAATTGGCGGTCAGGGTGGCGTAGAGCGCCAGATGGGGGGCACCCAAGAGGGCGGCTAGTCCGCTGATGGTCGTCGCGCCCCCCAAGAGCAGCGCGAGGAAGGCTAGAGGGGGCACGGCGGTGTGGAGGACCAGTGCCAGAAGGCGGAAGTCCAGCCTGGTGAAGGACTTGACCAGGAGGCGGGGCAAGAGTGTTGCGATGACGGAAAGATGGCCCGACTCCCAACGTGTTCGCTGTGTCGCCTGACCTTCGACATCCGAGGGCAGTCTGCTCACGACAAGCGCTTCGGGCAAGAATTTGGGGGCGTGTCCGGCAGCAGCGAGTTCAAGTCCGAGCACCATGTCTTCCACGAGATGGCCCGTATCCAGCTGCCCCTCACTGATGGACGACCATGGTATGGACATCCCCGTTCCCATCAAAAGGCATGGCAGGTTTAGGTTCGCGAGGCCCGTCGGCCGCACAATGTTCTTGACCCTCCAGGCGAAGCTGCCGACCCGGGCGAGCGTGCCCGCGTCGGCGGCTGGCGGCTCGAGTTCGTAGCGCGCCTGGACAGGCAGGTGGAGCCGCCGACTTTCCGTGACGAGCAGCTTGATTGTCCCGGGTGCGGGAATGCAATCTGCATCCATGATGACGATGACGTCCGGGGGATTGCCGCGGAGATGGCGGAGGCCAAAATCGAGGGCATAGCCTTTGCCTCGGCGGGATTGGTCGCAGCGCGAAATAACCTCGGCGCCTGCCGCTTCGCTGACGATAGCGGTCTGATCGGTGCAGTTGTCGGCAATGACGAGGATGCGACCATGACTGTCGACCTGCTCGCTCAGGGCGGCCAAGGTTGGCTCGATCGTGCCGACTTCATTGTGTGCCGGCACAAGGACAACGTAGGAGCCGGTCGGTCTTGATGCGCCATTCCAGGAACGTGACGAACCTGCGAAGCTGGCGACAATTTCCGCCAGCAGGATGACCGTTGCGAGCAACAGTCCGGTTGCAGGGATCAGAATGACCGCATGAAGAATATCCAACGTGATGCCTCCGATCATTTTAAGTCCTGCTCGCCGATTGAGTGATGGGAGATGCGTCGATCAAACGATACTCGCGGCTTGCGACATACTTGAGATCTTTAACTGTAAATGTTGCGATATTCGCGCTGATTTATCCGATGACAACGCAACAACTATACCAATTTTCCAAGTTTGCCACGAGGGTTGCATAAGAAGTTGGTATAGGTTTTCGGAGATGAGGCAGCGGGCCATTGGTTGTGCAATGACGAAATCGGTACTCTTGACCGTTTCAGGAAACGTTCCTTCAGATATCCGCCAGCAGGTGGCTGCCGGCAAGCGTCCGCGTACTGACTATCTGGAGCTTGCAGCCGAACTCGATGCGGATGTGCTCGACTATACGCGAGCATCGGAACGGGCGGGATGGATCGGGACGCTGCTGGCGCGGCTTGGATGGTTCAACCTGTTGCTGGCCTATGCCTGTTGGGCATCGCGAAAAGATTATGCGGCGATTGTCACAGATGGCGAGCAGATCGGTCTGCCGCTAGCCGCACTTTTGAAGATATTCGGCGGTCCGCGACCGAGCCATATAATGATTGTGCACGTCATTTCCGTTCGTAAGAAAATGGCGTTCTTGGATTTTTTGAGTGTTCAAAATCAGATCGATATATTCTTGGTCTACAGTCGGAACCAGAAAAAATTCATAGAAGACCGCTGGGGCATCGACGGTGAACGAGTGATCTGGACACCGTTTATGGTGGATGATGTATTTTTTGCATCGGATAAGGTGCAGGCTTTTCGATCTGCGCGCCCCCGGATCTGTGCGGTGGGGCTTGAACGGCGCGACTACCCGACACTGCTTGAGGCGGTGCGCGGCCTCGATTGCGATGTCATCATCGCGGCGGCGTCGCCGTGGTCGAAGTATAAGGACAGTTCAAAGGATCGTTCGCTGCCCCAGAATGTTCGCCGACAGAAGTTCTCTCAGTACGATCTAAGACAGGTCTATGCCGATTGCGAATTTCTGGTCATGCCGCTCGAGCCGGTCGATTTTCAGGCTGGCGTCACGGCGATGCTCGAGGCATTTGCGATGGGCAAGCCGATTGTGTGTTCGGATGTTCCGGGCCAGCGCGACGTGGTTGAGGACGGAGTAAGCGGGTTATACGCAAAAGCCGGCGATCCGGATGACTTGCGCGCCTGCATCGTCCGGCTTCTTGGAGCACGGAAGGACTGCGCGCGAATGGGGGCTTCCGGGCGGCGCCTGGTCGAGAATGAGATGAATCTCGATCGATATGTCGAACGCCTGGCGGGGATTGTCCGCGGGACGATAGAGGCGCGGAATGAATCAATGGAAACGGCGCAGTCGTTTCACGCAACATGATCAAGAAGGCCTTTCAAAGAACTAGAACGAAGGCTCTGCCAGGCGGTGCGGTGTTGGCGCGGCGACTTCGAACTGACCTGCAGCGTGACGGAGAAACGGGGTCGCCGAGCGGGCGGCGCGGTCCCTGCGCATTACGGCGTGCCGTAAACTTTGTCGCCTGTCGCATCGTCGCGATTTTGGCCGTTTTCGTGGAGGCGATGCCGAGTTGGCTCTAATTTTGCGATCGCAGCTGTGATTGTCTGGCCGGATGCACTTCGTACGGCAGCCGTACAGCTATGCTTGGAGTTAATTCCTGTATGACGCCGTCTTTAAGCCGAATCGGTCGATTGATCCGTGAGCCTAGGGATCTGCTCGCGCTGATCAATGGTCAAATGCGTCTAAGGGGACGTGCGCATATTCCGGCGAACGTTCGTCTTTGGGGACGCGCGCGCGTTTTTGGAAGCGGCAAGGTCAGTCTCGGCGACGGCGTTGCGCTGGACGGGAGTATTGTGCCGATCGAGTTTCGTACCTATGCAGGTGGCCAGATTATCGTCGGCGCCCAGACCTTCATCAATTACGGATCGTCAATTGCCGCCCATTTGCAGGTCACCATAGGTGAGCACTGCCACCTCGGGCACTACACTTTCATCATCGATAATAATCAACACCAACTGGCCCAGCACCTTGAGTTGCCGCCCTCAAAACCGGTGGTAATCGAAGATAACGTGTGGATCGGCAGCCACGTGATCGTTCTGCCGGGAGTGCGGATCGGAAGCCGTGCCGTCGTTGGAGCGGGTAGCGTGGTTACCAAGGACGTGACAGCCAATTGCCTCGTTGCCGGGAACCCTCTGCGCATCATTCGGAAATTAGGATAGTCACTTATCGCCTTGGCCGGTCACCCGAGCTGCCCGTCGTGGGCCACTGTTAGTGCGTGCGGGATACTGCAACGCGCTGATTGGTAGTTTACGGTGTTATCAGAAAATTTGCGAATTTTATTCTGAATGCCCTTCAATTCAGTGATAATATGTCGACCAATATCGAAATTGCGCAAGCCTGCAGGATAAAGGACTGACCTTGCGGCATCCGTCCGACTACGTTGCTTCCCTGGATCTATGCCGAGGCTTGGCCGCGATCGGGGTGTTGCTTTATCACATAGATTTCATGTTTTTTGGAACGCACGGCATGCTGCTTCATCGCGGTTATTTGTGCGTCGACTTCTTTTTTCTGCTCAGTGGATATGTCATTGCGCTTAGTTACGATCAGAGATTTCGGGATGGACTGAGCGTCAGTTCTTTTTTTCTCGTCCGGGTTGCGCGTCTTTGGCCGCTGGTGGTTCTGACCACGCTGTTGGGGCTGGTCGCCTACCTTGCCCGTGCCCACAAAGACCGGACCGACATTGACGCGCCATGGCTATTGGTTGAATTCACGGCCAACATTTTCATGCTGCCGGCTTTCTCCAAGCTGATCTTATTTCCATTCAATCCGGCGGCATGGTCGATTTTCTTCGAGATGGCAGTGAATATCTTCTATGCAGCGGTCTTCGTATATCTCAGTGGCCGGGTCATTTTGGGGCTTGTGGTCGCGGGCGCTCTTGGCCTGGTGATGGCCGTAGAGGTGCACAATTCACTCGATGTGGGTTGGGGAAGCGACAATTTTCTCTTCGGGTTCCCAAGAGTGGTTTTCTCCTTCTTCCTCGGCGTCGCCATTCAACGTTCAGGCGCATGGATGAAGCTAACCTGGGTGCGCGGCCCGTATCCGCTCTTTGGCGGGCTCCTTACAACCACATTGTTGTTGAGTGTTCCGCCCACGGCCAGCTCACCATTTGACGGTTACTATGACCTGGGCGTCGTCACTGTCTTGTTTCCGGTGCTGCTGGTCATTGCGGTTTCCTCGACTTTGCCGCAATGCGTCAGTCAGGGGGCATTGCTACTAGGTGGAATTTCGTATTCCGTTTATTTGCTGCACACACCTTTGATGATATTGTATTCGGGTGTTCCGCAAGTTGTTCTGGGACAGAAGATTGCGACCTTGGCTCCCTGGGCCGGGATGGTTTTTGTGCCGGCTTTGCTTGCCACTTCGTATTTGTGCTGGGTGTGTTTCGAGCGACCGGCCCAGAGGTGGCTGAGGGCCGGTGCGGGACGGCGTCAGGGCGAAATTATGAAGAGTACGACTTTAAATAATCCTTCGAAATAGAATGCGCGGCGCATTTGCATCTTTTCCAGGTTCTGCGGGGCGGCAGCCCAAGTCCCCGTCGTCTCCTTGGTGTTGCAGACCGCTGCTTGGTCTAGGTCTCGGTCAGAAAGGATAAAACACTTGCCGAACGAGCGATCTTCACTTGCGAGCGCAATCGTTTGCACTCGAAACCGCGGGGAGCAGGTGGTCGATACCGTGAGGTCCATCCTCGCGAACGCTTACTCGAACTTCGAGTTGGTGATTGTTGATCAAAGTTCGGACGACAGAACCGAGACGGCGATCACACCATTCCTACAGGACCCACGCGTTGCCTATGTGAGGAGTGAGACGGCTGGAAAAGTCCGTGCACTGAGAATCGCACTGGCGCGCTCCAAGGGCGAGGTCGTGGCGCTGGCGGATGATGACTGCGTCGTGCCGCCGGATTGGCTCGAGGCACTATCTCGAATTTTCGAGGAACACGCTGCTGTCGCCGTCGCTTTCTGCAACGTGAAAGGAGCCCCGCATGATGCTTCCGCCGGTTTCATCCCGCAATACATTCGTGACGATGATTTGCTGCTGACTTCGATTCGAGACAAACTCAAGGGCAGAGGAATCGGGGCGGGTTGCGCGGTGCGCCGGAGCCTGCTGGAGAAGATAGGCGGTTTCGACGACCTGCTCGGACCCGGAGCGCGGTTTCCCGCGTGCGAGGACGGCGATATCGCGGTGCGAGCGCTGTTGGCAGGCTATCACGTCTACGAGACGTCCACAGTCAGTGTTGAGCACTTTGGATTTCGGACGTGGGCGGAGGGGCGGTTGCTCGCGCAGCGCGACTTTGAGGGAATTGGTGCGGCGTATTCGAAGCCGCTTAAGTGCGGCCGCTGGGACTTCGCGATCGTTCCATTGTACGAATTCGGCCGGTTTGCCCTGTGGCCGCCGCTCAGCGATCTGCTGTGCTTGCGGCGGCCGCGGGGCATCATGCGTATCGGAGCCTTCCTTAAGGGTTTTTTCAAAGGGTTGCAGGTGCCGGTTGATCGCGCGACCTTGAAATTCATGCCCGTTACGCCAGGCCAAGCCGATACGGGCAAGCCCGATGGCTGTGTGACCGAGGGGACGCCCACCGTTCAGTCTGCGGGCCGCAACTTGCGCGGCCAAAATCCCACGGCCTAGTGTCCAACGTCTGATCATCATGTGGTCGCGCGGCTCGTGACATGAAGCTGGCAAAGCGCGGCTGACCTTGTCCAAAGTGGAATTGCGTGGGGCTGGTCAGCCAACAGGGCCCGCGATTGCGCCGGGAGCCGGATGGTCCACGCCCTAACACGATGGCTGAGCCGTTACAGTCAACTGCATCGTGTGCGTTTCAAGGCCAGCGCTTGGGCGGCAGCCGTCCGTGTTATTTTGGCAACGCTACCCACGAAATATCCACTCGATGTCCCATCGGGTACTCCCAGATTGTCCATTCGCTTGCCGGCGCGCGAGCTTGAAGGTGCCGAATCATGTTTATGTTTGGGCAGATATTTTTTGCCATTGGTCCGGTGCGTCCGGACAATTGTCAGCCAGCGGGGGCGGGTCAGCGTGACAATTTCGAGGTCCTATTTGAGACTACTTATTGTCTATGCCGCAGCTCTGCTGACGGGGTGCTCATATTTGCCTGCTTCAGGGCCGGGGCATCGGGCCATCACGATGGGGGCGACGGCTAATCTGACGGCTGGACGAAAAGAAATTGCCTATGACTACGTACTAGTGGACATCACAAGCGACGTCATCAACCTGGTTGAGAGCGTTACACTTGGGTCGTTCTACGACTCATTTGGGGTGCGCGAGCGGTACTCGCCGAATCTCAAGCTGGGTGAAGGCGATGTCATTCAAATCACGGTGTTCGAATCCTCAACGGGCGGATTGTTCATTCCGCCCGACGCCGGCGTGAGGCCGGGCAACTTCGTGACCTTGCCGCCCCAAAAAATCGACCGCTCAGGTGATATCTCGGTACCTTATGCCGGACGTGTGCGGGCGTCGGGGCGGACGCTGATGCAGGTTCAGTCCGCAGTCGAGCGCAGGCTGTCGCCGCGCGCAGTCGAACCGCAGGTTGTCGTGTCTCTGGTCGAGCAGACGGCCGTTCCTGTGACGGTTATTGGTGAGGCGGCAAGTCAGTTGCAGCTCAACCCGAACGAGCGGATCCTGGATGTCATTGCACGATCCGGTGGCGTGCGGGGGAAACCATTTGAGCTATTTGTCACGCTTCAGCGTCGTGGACGGAATGAAACGATTCATTTTCCCCGATTGGTGCGGAAAGCTAGTGAAAATGTCTACGCCCAGCCCGGAGATACAATCTACGTCCATCGTGAAAAGCAGAAGTTCGTTGCTCTTGGTGCTCTTGGGGCAGGGGGACAGGACACCGGCGTAACAGGTATTTTTGATTTTGAGGAGGAACGGGTATCCTTGATGGAGGCCATTGCTCAAGCCGGTGGTTTGCTGGATTTCCGTGCCGACGCCTCCTCGGTGTTCATCTATCGTACAGAATTCAGGTCGTCGCTCGAGAGCATGGGTGTTGACCTGTCACATTTCGATCCTGATCAGAAGCTGATCCCGACGATTTACCGCGCTAATTTCCGGGATCCATCGAGCTTCTTCTTCGCGCAGAGATTTCCCATCCGACATAAGGATGCAATCTATGTCGCTAACTCGGACAGCGTCGAGCTCGAGAAGTTCCTCATTAATACTCGGCTGATTACCTCGACGATTGCAGGTGTTTCCGGAGATGTTGTCGTGACCCGCGATAACGTCCGAGCTCTGCGGGATTAAGCGCAGCATCTATCGTTGGTTTGTAGCATTTGCCGTCTGCCTATACGGGCAGGCGGCAAATTTGTTGCGGTCTGTGCAGACGACACTGGCGTTCAAACAAACAAAAATCTCGTTTAATTCTCTGCGGCGTCAGGCAATTCGTAGCCCGATCCGACCACTGATTCGTCCGCAGCTGAAATGGCTCTGTTCCGCCTCAGTGTTGTGAGACCTTGCTGATCGGCAGGCGGTTGGCAGGAGGGATACCATGAAGGCGCAGAATTTCCGGGCACTTATCGAGCAGTTGGGCGACCTCAGCCAGGTTCAGCGGGACGCGCTTGTCGACGTGCTGACGGCGAATGGCTCAGGCGATCAGGTGGTCGCCTTGATTGAGACGCGGTTCGCGGCGGCACCGGCCTGCGGCCACTGCGGCGAGGCTGACTTCAAACCGTGGGGCTCTGCCTCTGGCCTCAAACGCTATATGTGCCGAGCGTGCGAGCGCACCTTCAACGCGCTGACCGGCACGCCGCTGGCCGGGCTCCGGCTGCGCGAGAAGTGGCTCGACTACGCCCGTTCGCTGGTCGACGGCATCAGCCTGCGCAAAGCGGCCGAACGCACTGATATTCATCTGGAGACCTCGTTCCGCTGGCGTCATCGCTTCCTGGCGGTGGCCAAGGACAAGAAGGCGAATGCCGTCACTGGCATCGTCGAGGCGGACGAGACGTTCATCCTCAAGTCGGCCAAGGGCTCACGCAAGCTGGTCGGTCGAGCGCCCAGAAAGCGGGGCGGCAAGGCCAAGAAGTCAGGACTTTCCACCGACGAGCATGATGCCATCCTGATCGTGCGGGATCGTCACGGCGAGACCACCGACGCGATGCTCACAGACCTCAGCGCAGAAACGATCGGCGCGCACCTCAAGCCCGTCGTAGCCAAGGACGCCGTACTCGTGACTGACGGCAACAAGGCCTATGAGGCGTTCGCGGCGACGACCGGCATCACGCAGATGGCACTCGTCGCCAGCGCGGGCGAGCGGACAATCGGCTGCTATCACATCCAGAACGTCAACGCCTACCAGAGCCGCTTTAAGTGCTGGATGGTGCGCTTCAAGGGCGTGGCGTCGAAGTACCTTCCGAGCTACCTCGGCTGGCGCCGCATGATCGAGCGCGACGGCGAGGCCCTCACGCCGCGACACTGCTTGGCAGGAGCCATGGGCTAGCAGGCGGCGTTACACCGGGGCAGAACAGAGCCATAGAACCGGCGTGAGCAACTTTAGACGTCAAAAGGCTCGTGGATTGGCTGCAACCTTGCTTTTCCAATGGCACGACTTGTGCATCTCTTCCACTGAACCGAAACGGTCGTCGTGCACATCCTACTCGCCAGTTTCAGGGAGGGCAGACGGCGTCCCATTCCTAGTTACTCGTTCAGCGTGCCAGGCGCAGCAACTGGTTCAACTTGTGTCGGAAGCTGTCGAGAACCGTTGGAGTAGCAGATGTATGAAGAGAGCAAACGAATTCTAGTGACGGGTGGAGCAGGTTTCCTTGGCTCTCACCTCTGCGAACGCCTCTTGGATCAAGGCCATGAAGTTTTGTGCGTGGACAACCTTTTCACGGGCCGTCGCCGACACGTTGCCCACCTCCTGAGCAACCCACGGTTCGAGTTTATGCGTCACGACGTGACGTTTCCGCTCTTTGTTGAGGTGGATGCAATCTATAATTTGGCCTGCCCGGCCTCGCCCATTCACTACCAGCACGATCCGGTTCAGACCACGAAGACGAGCGTGCATGGGGCCATCAATATGCTGGGGCTCGCTAAGCGGCTCAAGTGCCCCATCTTCCAAGCCTCCACATCGGAGGTTTACGGCGATCCAATCGTCCATCCGCAGACGGAAGACTATTGGGGCAATGTCAATCCTATTGGCTTTCGATCCTGTTATGATGAAGGGAAGCGATGCGCTGAGACCCTCTTCTTTGACTACCACCGCCAGCACAATCTGGAGATCAAGGTTGCTCGAATTTTCAACACCTATGGTCCGCGCATGCACCCGAACGATGGTCGTGTCGTTTCGAACTTCATAGTGCAGGCGCTCAAGGGCAACGACATTACCGTCTTCGGGAACGGACAGCAGACCCGGTCATTCTGTTATGTTGATGATCTGATCGAAGCCTTTGTCCGGTTCATGGCAACTTCGCCGGAGATTACAGGGCCGATAAACCTTGGAAATCCGCGAGAGTTTACAATACGAGACCTTGCCGAGCTTGTGATTGAGCTGACGGGGACCAGCTCCAAGATCATCTCGGAGCCATTGCCGCAGGACGATCCCAAACAGCGGCAACCCGACATTTCGCGCGCACGTGAAGTGCTCGACTGGGAACCGAAAGTGGAACTGCGCGAAGGGCTTGTGCGTACAATCGACTACTTCGATAAGTTCCTAGCCGGCGTCGAAACCAAGGTCCCGGCCGAATAGGGGCCGGTCAAGCTCTGGAACGAAAAACGGGCAGCAGAGCCGATCGCCTCTGCTGCCCGTTTTTTTAGCTGTTGGCCGATCTAGACGAAAAAGAACTCTGTGCCGTCAAGGTTCAATCCATAGACGTTGTTGACGACGCCGATCAGCTCATCGCTTTCGGAACCGGTTCCCGTGATCCAGATCGACGTACCGTCGGGCAGGCCGTTTGCGTCAGAACTCCAAACGGTAGTCCGCAGCCGAGCCGAACAGTTGGATAGTGTCCTCCTCGACCACGAAGTCATAGAGGAATGCATAGTCGGCTGCCCCATCCGTCAGGCCGTTGGCGTCGTCGTAGAAGCTGCCGGTCGCGTTTCCTAGAATAAACTGATCTGCGCCGTCGTTGCCGACAAGGACGTCGAGTTCGCCCTGCCCCGGGTTGATCGCCGTCGGATCGACAGCGATCAGGATGTCGTTTCCATCTAAACCCTGAATGATATCGTCGCCCTCGATTTCGGTGACGGTAAGGTTGTTGAACGTGACGTCGTGATAGTGCGCGTTGAGATAAATTCCACCTGTCGCCGGGGCCTCGTCGAGGCTGAAGGTCTGGGTTCCTCCAATCGTCCAGGTGCCGGGCTCAGCCGTGCCGGCCTCCCAGATCTTGAGGCTATAGTCGCGATCATAGAGGCCTGACTGCTCGACCCGGATGGCTAGATTGTAGGTCGCGTCCTCGTTCAGGGTCATGGCCTGGCTGGCGAGCGAGGCGAAGAAGTTGGTCGACGGATGCAGCGTCATTTGTCCGCCACCGACCCCGTCATTGTTTGTGTAGAAAAATGCTGCGCCCGGCTCCCATCCGACATGCGGTTGGAAGCCGGGTACGGGAGTGTCGGTGTGGCCGGTCCATAGCATGCCGACGGCGAAGCCACCGCCATCGCGGCCGGATGGATCGATGTTGGTCAGATCGTGGGTCGTGACCGAAAGGCGGACCTCATAGTTGTCCCAGCTCTCGTCGCCGATTGCGAGAACACGATCATAGCCGGGCTGGGCGATCCGTACGCCGCCGTCCTCGAGTTCCCACCGCCCATCGACGATCTGAGCTACCTGCTGGATATCGTTAACGGTGCTCCAGTCGATCGAATAGTTGCCATCCCATATCAGGCCGTCTTCGTATTCGATGGTGATATCGCGGGTCAGCGTCGACCCGTCCGAGAGGTTGGCTATGATCGTTACGACGTCATCGACGCTACTCCCGTCAAGCTGGGTGTAGGCCAGTTCAACATTGAAGTCGCCGTCATCGTGAAGCCGCCGGGTATCGGCGCCGATCGAAAGGGGGGAAGCCGGGGCGCCATTCAGCGAATAGGCAAGCGATGCGACATCGTCGGAGACGTTACCGAGAATGTTGACCCACGTCTGTGCCTCGCCGGGTGAGCCGAAGGACTGGGTGTCGCCGTACCATACGTCGACGATAGGGCGCAGGGTGACAGTTGCTTCGTCGGTCAGTGCACCGTCGGTTATCATATAGGTAAAGGTGTCCGAGCCGACAGCAAGGCCGCTCGGCGTATAGGTCAGCGTACCATCGCCGTTATCCGTGATGAGGCCGTTTGCGGGCTGCGTGAAGCCGGCAAAGGTCAAAGGGTCGCCGTCACCGTCGGTGTCATTTGCGAGCAGGTCGGCCGCGATCGAAAAATCGAGGTTGCCGGTGGCGTCCATGACCAGGACGTCGTCGTTTGCGACGGGCGGGTCGACGGGGGGACGAAGGTTCCATCCTCGTCGACGATCGGCATCGCAGAATTCTCAAAATAGTCCACCTGCGCAGTGTAACCGGGGCTGGTGCCCAGCCATGACGCGGTTCCTGCAAAGAGGCCGACCTTGGACACAGTCATCGCGTGGTTGAGAGTGTAGGCCGTCGACCAGTTCGTCGCGTCGGAGGAAGTCTCGAACGTCCACTGGTCGTCAATGCGCGTGATGCGGAAATCTGTGACCGAGCCGCTCTGAACTGCTTGGAACAGCTTGTAATCTGTCGCACCCTGCTCGGTAACGCCAACGATGAGACGCAGTGTGCCGTCGGACGTAAACGCGATGTCGAAACGGATGAAGTTGTAGTCGTCTTCGACAACCAGCAGGCCGTGTTCGGAGAAGGTAACGCTCGGCTCCGTGAGGAAGCCTGCGCTTATCTGGAAATCGGTATTGGATACTGCCTGCAGGAGGCGTGGCGTCGTCAGATAATCGGAGGCAGAGACGGGCGTGCCGGCGGGAGACGAAATCTCGACGAATGCGTCGGTGGCGTCGCTACCGAGTTCGGCGGCGCCAGTGATGCCGAAGAAGCTCCAGGCTGGATCCAGGCCGGCAGCTGCGAAGTCGTCAGAAATTGCATTGAATGACTGGGATGGGTCCACCACCGAGACGGTTACGTCGGCCTGGTCGGTGAGGTCGCCGTCAGAGACGGAATAGGAGAAGGTGTCGATGCCCGCGTAGCCGACAGTGGGCGCGTAGGTGAAGGTGCCGTCGCCGTTGTCGGTCAGCGTGCCGTTTGCGGGTTGCGTGACGGCGGTGATGGTCAGTGGGTCGGCGTCGGTATCGTTGGCGAGGAGGTCGGCTGCGGCAAAGGTCAAAGCCGTATCAGCATCGGTGGTGAGCGCATCGTCGCCGGCGACAGGGGCGAAGTTGGGCAGTTCGAATGCGCCGTCCTCATCGGTAATCGGGTCTGAGGCGAACTCGATGTAGTCGACCTGGGCTGTGAAGCCCGTCGCGTTGCCCACATTGCCGGCGAAGATACCTGCGGACGACGCTGTCAGATTGTGGGTGATCGAACCGGCGGTCGTCCAGTTCTCACCATCGTTGGAGTAGTCGTAGGTCCACACATCTCCCTGGCGCGCAACGCGGAGGTAATTGGCGGTGCCTTCCGGGACCTCGATCTGAAGGGCGGGTGAGGAAACTCCGTTTACGGTGACGGCAACAAAGGCATACAGCCGCTGGCCGTCGGAATAGGTGTCGAAGCGGAGCCAATTCTGGGCGTCCTGTTCGACGAGGATACCCTGCAGTTGGTACTGTTCGCTCGGCGTGGAGAGGAAACGGGTTTCGAGGGTGAAATCATCGTCGCCGATGGCCTGCATCACGCGGGCAGAGTTGTTCGTGTTCCAGGCATCGAAGTTGCCGTCCGGAGTGACGAGCGCGAGGAAGGCGTCACTTGTATTGGCTGCAAGGGACGCGTCAATGCCTGCCGGTCCTGAAACGGTCCATGCCGGGTCCAGGAGGGGGGATGAAAAGTCGTCAGAGATGGCGGGTGCGGGCTCAGCGGCAACTGAAATGGTGACGCTGGCCTGATCTGTGAGATCGCCGTCGGAGACGGTATAGGAGAAGGTGTCGACGCCCGCGTAGCCGACAGTGGGCGTGTAGGTGAAGGTACCATTGCCGTTGTCGGTCAGCGTGCCGTTTGCGGGTTGCGTGACGGCGGTGATGGTCAGCGGGTTGGCGTCGGTATCGTTGGCGAGGAGGTCGGCTGCGGCAAAGGTCAAAGCCGTATCAGCATCGGTGGTGAGCGCATCATCGCCGGCGACAGGGGCGAAGTTGGGCGGTTCGAATGCGCCGTCCTCATCGGTAATCGGGTCGGAGGCGAACTCGATGTAGTCGACCTGGGCTGTGAAGCCCGTCGCGTTGCCCACATTGCCGGCAAGGACACCTGCGGACGACGCTGTCAGATTGTGGGTGATCGAACCGGCGGTCGTCCAGTTCTCACCATCGTTGGAGTAGTCGTAGGTCCACACATCACCCTGGCGCACAATGCGGAGGTAGTTGGCAGTGCCTTCCGAAATCTCGACCTTGAGGCCTGGCGTGGAGCTGCCGTTCGCGGTGACGGCAACAAAGGCATACAGCTTCAGGCCGTCGGAATAGGTGTCGAAGCGGAGCCAATTCTGGGCGTCCTGTTCGACGAGGATACCCTGTAGTTGGTACTGTTCGCTCGGCGTGGAGAGGAAACGGGTTTCGAGGGTGAAATCATCGTCGCCGATGGCCTGCATCACGCGGGCAGAGTTGTTCGTGTTCCAGGCATCGAAGTTGCCGTCCGGAGTGACGAGCGCGAGGAAGGCGTCACTTGTGTTGGCTGCAAGGGACGCGTCAATGCCTGCCGGTCCTGAAACGGTCCATGCCGGGTCCAGAAAAGGAGATGAAAAGTCGTCAGAGACGGCAGGTGCGGGCTGCGCCGCAACCGAGATCGTGACGTCGGCCTGGTCGGTGAGGTCGCCGTCAGAGACGGAATAGGAGAAGGTGTCGATGCCCGCGTAGCCGACAGTGGGCGCGTAGGTGAAGGTGCCGTCGCCGTTGTCGGTCAGCGTGCCGTTTGCGGGTTGCGTGACGGCAGTGATGGTCAGCGGGTTGGCGTCGGTATCGTTGGCGAGGAGGTCGGCTGCGGCAAAGGTCAAAGCCGTATCAGCATCGGTGGTGAGCGCATCATCGCCGGCGACAGGGGCGAAGTTGGGCGGTTCGAATGCGCCGTCCTCATCGGTAATCGGGTCTGAGGCGAACTCGATGTAGTCGACCTGGGCTGTGAAGCCCGTCGCGTTGCCCACATTGCCGGCGAAGATACCTGCGGACGACGCTGTCAGATTGTGGGTGATCGAACCGGCGGTCGTCCAGTTCTCACCATCGTTGGAGTAGTCGTAGGTCCACACATCTCCCTGGCGCGCAACGCGGAGGTAATTGGCGGTGCCTTCCGGGACCTCGATCTGAAGGGCGGGTGAGGAAACTCCGTTTACGGTGACGGCAACAAAGGCATACAGCCGCTGGCCGTCGGAATAGGTGTCGAAGCGGAGCCAATTCTGGGCGTCCTGTTCGACGAGGATACCCTGCAGTTGGTACTGTTCGCTCGGCGTGGAGAGGAAACGGGTTTCGAGGGTGAAATCATCGTCGCCGATGGCCTGCATCACGCGGGCAGAGTTGTTCGTGTTCCAGGCATCGAAGTTGCCGTCCGGAGTGACGAGCGCGAGGAAGGCGTCACTTGTGTTGGCTGCAAGGGACGCGTCAATGCCTGCCGGTCCTGAAACGGTCCATGCCGGGTCCAGAAAAGGAGATGAAAAGTCGTCAGAAGATGGGGAGGTCAAGTGATTAATCGCCTCTGATCAATGATCAAACACACGTCGTATTTGTACCTTCAAAAGTCTCCTGGAACAATTAGTTAATCTAACTTTAATGACATAATTGATTAACGTTTGCGCGCGGCGTCCCCATGCGGGTTCCGCGTGCGCTCGAGTGCCTCTGCTTGCCCGGTAGAAGTGGCTTCATGCGCCGGTTCGACGCAAGGGGCGCGATCTTCCGACCCGATCCGCTCAGGGCGAGGGGCGCCGGCCGGTTTTAGGGGATTTAGTGGCCACTACGCGCACATTGTCCCAATGCCAGGTGAAGCCAATTGGGGGCCCGTTTTCGGCTTTGGAGGGTGTGTAGCTGTGATCGTAGAAGACGACGCGTACCAGGCCGCCGGGAAATGCCCCGGGTTGGGTGAGCGAGACGCCAGCAACCGTAAACGTCACAGTGCCGTTGCCGTTATCCTCCAGTATGACCTTGTGGCGGCGCATCTTGTTGTTCGGGGTGGGGTTGGAAAATGGCTTCCCGTTCAATGTGTTGCCGATTTTCAAGCCGCCGGGGAAGCCGGCGGACGCGCCGCCGCTCCATGAGGCGATCAGCACGCCATCACACTGCAGGCACCCGTCGAGGTTCGAGGCGGCGACATCAGAGCGCAGGAAAGCCGGTACTGTATTGGTTGGATAGACGCCGGCCTTGGCCATCGATCTGTAGACGTTCTCCGAGACCACGCCGAATTTGAGCCACTGACGTGTACCCAAGTTCGTCAGATTGACATCGACCGAGATCTTGCCGACCCCGTCGAATGTCTGGTCGGGTGAAAACCAAACCACGGAATAGGCGTCGACATCGCCCATCGACGTCATCAAGTGGTCGCGCGCGGTGTAGACCAGTTCGTCTACATGAAAATCGAAATTCGCGCCGGCAAGCTTTTGCGAGCTCAGTTGGCGCTGGGTGCTGGGCGGGCCACCGTCGAGGTCGTGATCGGCGCTCCAGGAACCGCCGTGAAAGGCATTGCCCCAGCCGAAAGAGTTGAGCTCGCGACCTGCGATCTGCCAACCGGCATTGCGATGGTAAACGCCCCAGGTGAAGCGCTCCTGTCCCTTGTTGCCCGTGAAGTCCTCAAAGAAAAGCGTGTCCGACGACAGGGATGAACTGCTGGCCAGTCCGACGCCCAAGGCCAAGCATGCACTCAGGGCAATCAAATTACCTGCTATTCGAGTTATTGTTGAATGACGGTTTCCAGGCCTATTCCGCCCGGTGATGCGTGTGATTGGCATGCATGGCCCGAGCGGATTTCATGAGCTATGTGCTTCGGTTGCGTCCGAGGTAGCCGCGACTGCAGGAGAGCTTGGCTCGCACGCACTTCCAATAAATTTACAAAACTGGCCAGATGACCAGGAATGGTCGTCACCTTGGTAAATCGATCACGGGCGATGGGCCAATCGAACCGCGAATTGTACCCTGCCACTGAAGCCGGGATGAATGCTGGGCTACTTGCAGGATTAAA
>CAVOJD010000035.1:0-60409 GCA_963696075.1 uncultured Alphaproteobacteria bacterium
GCGCAGGTGTTGGCGAAACGGGCGGAACGCGCCTGGTCATGGGCCGTGGACAATCCCGAGGTGACCTATTCAACAATGACGAGCGTCGCCAGCCCGGATCCGGCGGGCTGGCGCATGGCCAGCAAGAGGTTGACGCGGCGGGGCGCTTGAAGGCGCGGGTCGAAGCGGCAGTCTATCTCTACGAGATTACGGGCAGACAGGGCTTGAAGGAGTTTGTCGAACGGACCTGGGCGGCCACGGTCGCAGGCCACGGTCCGAGCCTGTGGCGGGTGGATGAGGAGGAGGTGACGTTGTATTTTGCGGATCTTCCAGGCGTCTCCCAGTCGGTCCGCACGTCGATCCGCGACAGGTTCATGTCGCGCATGCGCCCGATCGCGACCGACTTCGAGCGCACCGTGTCCAGGACGGCTCCCTATCGTGCGCCGATCGAAGTCTACACCTGGGGTAGCAACAAAGCGAAAGCGATGCAGGCGCGGCTATTCCAACTGGTCGCCCGCTATTCGGAAGACGCTAAGAGTAGAGCCGCGGCCTCCGCTGCAGCGGCCAGCTACGTCCACTATCTCCACGGTGTTAACCCCCTCGGCCTGGTCTATCTGACGAACATGCAACGTCACGGCGCGACACACTCGGTGGGGACGATGTTTCACGCGTGGTTCGGGCCGGGTTCGCGTTGGGACGAGGCGTCCAACGGTGCGCCGGGCCCGCCGCCGGGGTATCTGGTTGGCGGACCGAATGGGCAATTCTGGATGCACGGCTGCTGTCGCGCATGGAGCCCGTTCGCCAGCACCAAATGCCTTCGGGTGGATGACGCTGCGCAGTGCCGGAACAAATATTCACCGCCGCTCGACCAGCCGCCTCAGAAATCATTCTTGCAGTTCAATGACCCCTGGCCTTCGAACTCCTGGCAAATAACCGAACCGTCTATTGGATATCAGGTTTATTATATTCGTCTACTTGCCTCATTGGTCCAGTGAGGCAGTCCATTCCAGACGATATGTAACGGGTATTTTCAAGCCTCTCAAGTGTCGTGGGGTTGGAGCCGGGAGGCTCGAGAATTTTCTCCCGTGTCAGCTGGAAGAACGTTCCGTTCACGCGCTGGCGATGGGTAAACTTGTCCGAAGGGCAATAGACTTGTCTGATTAACCAGCGGACGTTAGTGGGCGAGCTTCTAGGGCAACTTTCCTCTATATGAACTTCAGGTATTCGTGCCACTCGGATCGCTGGGCTACTGGCGGCGCGTGGTGTCAGGGCGTCGATAGCGGCAACTCACCAACAGTTCATGACCAAGACGGACGGTCGATGCCGCGTCTGCATTGAAGGTTGATTTCTATGAAGGTAGCAATTCTTGCTGGCGGCAAGGGCACAAGACTTGCAGAGGAGACGACTGTTAAGCCCAAGCCGATGGTCGAGATCGGCTCGTTTCCGATAATCTGGCATATTATGATGCACTATTCCAGATATCGGTTGAATGACTTTGTCATTGCGCTTGGTTATAAGGGCGATCACATCAAGAAATACTTCCTTGATTACGTCAAGTCTCAACGGTGATATCTCGATTGATTTTAGGCGCAATGGTGCTGCGACCCACAATTGCCGGAATTTTCGCAACCCGACTGGAACGTTGACTTGGTTGATACCGGTCAAGAGACGCTGACTGGCGGACGCGTCAAGCGTTTGAAGTCCTACCTCGGCAACGAGACCTTCATGCTGACCTGGGGAGACGGCGTTTCGGACGTGAACATTGAGGAGTTGCTCAAGTTTCACCGTTCGCATGGGAAGCTTGCAACGGTAACGGCCGTTCGCCCGCCGGCACGCTACGGCCACATGAAGTTCGAAGGCGACAAGGTCGTCAGCTTCGAGGAAAAACCCCAAACGGCTGAGGGCTGGATCAACGGAGCGTTCTTTGTTCTTGAGCCGGAAGTGTTCGATTACATCGAGGGCGACATGGTGATGTTCGAGCACGCACCGATGGAGCAACTGGCGCGCAACGGGCAGCTGATGGCCTATCGCCACGACGGCTTCTGGGCGTGCATGGATACGTTGCGCGACAAGCATCTTCTCGAAGAGATGTGGAATTCGAGCAACCGTCCATGGGCTACCTGGGAAAGCATAAATATGCGTGTCCTGGTAACAGGTCATCTCGGTTATATTGGCACGGTCATGACGCCGATGCTGATCGAGGCGGGACACGATGTGGTCGGGCTCGATTTGGATCTTTACCAACGCTGCACGTTCGAGCCGGGCGGTTCGAAATCGTTGCGGTGCCCTTTCTGCGCAAGGACATTCGCGATGTGGAGGTGTCGGATCTTGGCAGGGTTTGACGCGGTTGTGCATCTTGCTGGCCTTTCGAATGATCCGCTCGGCGATTTTCAACCCGAGACGACCTACGAGATCAACTATGAGGCGACGGTGCAGCTGGCGCGACTGGCCAAGGAGGCCGGCGTTCGCCGGTTCGTCTTTTCGTCATCGTGCAGCAACTACGGGGCTGCGGGGGACGCGTTTCTCGACGAGGGGAGCGCGTTCAACCCGGTGACGCCGTACGGTGAATCGAAAGTCCGCTCTGAACTTGGCTTGCGCGAGCTTGCGGATGAGAACTTCTGTCCGACCTACCTGCGCAGTGCCACGGCTTACGGCTTGTCACCGCGACTGAGGTTCGATCTTGTTCTCAACAATCTGACGGCCTGGGCCGTGACGACGGGCGAGATCCACATGAAATCGGACGGAACGCCGTGGCGGCCGATCGTTCATATTGAGGACATTTCGAGGGCGTTCCTGGCAGTGCTGGAGGCGCCGGAGGCGGTCGTCTGGAATGAGGCGTTCAATGTCGGCGTGACGGATCACAACTACCAAATCCGGGATCTTGCCGAGATCGTTGCAGACATCGTTCCGAATTGCAGGATCACGTACGCCGATGACGCGGGGCCTGACACGCGCTGCTATCGGGTCAATTGCGACAAGATCCAGCGCGTGTTGCCGGGCTTCAAGCCGATGTGGGATGCCCGCAAGGGCGCAGAGCAGCTTTATGAGGCGTACCGGGCCTGCAACTGACGCTCGAGGAATTCGAGGGGCCACGTTATCAGCGTATAGGTCACATCAAGATGCTCACGGCCAAAGGGTGATCGACGATACGATCCGCCATACCGGCAAAACGATGCAGGCAGACAAGGTTGCTATTTCATCCCACTGCAGTCGGAACGGCCGGCATTCGAGGCGACGTGCGCGACTGCGACCTGCAACTCGTGCGGTGCAAGCGGGCCTCGTGCCGGTCCTCGATCTCGGCGCCATGCCGACTTCGGACGGCCTCGTCAGCAAACCCGTTGCGAAAGACGCGCAGGCACGTTATCCGTTGGAGTTGGGATTTTGTGGCGAATGCTCGCTCGTCCAGCTGTCGAGTACATTGCCACCGGAGGCCATGTTCGGGGAGGAATATCTCTACTACTCGTCTTACTCGGACGAACTATTGCGCCATTCGCGAGAGAACGCGCAGGAACTGATTGAACGTCACGGTCTTGGCCAAGACAGTCATGTCGTCGAGGTGGCCAGTAATGATGGCTACATGTTTCGCAATTTCGCTGAGGCAGAGATCCCGGTGCTCGGCATCGACCCGGCACCCAAGCAGGCCGCAGGGGCGAAGGCAGCCGGGGAATCAGGACGATCAATGATTTCTTCGGAGCGGATCTGGCGGAACGCCTCGTTGCGCAGGGCGAACGGGCGGATCTGATAATCGCGAATAACGTGGTCGCGCACGTCGCAAATCAGAACGACCTGGTCAAGGGCTTCCGAACGATGCTCAGGGACGACGGCATGCTGTCGTCGAGTTCCCTTACGTTCGGGACCTGATCGACCACGTCGAGTTCGACACGATTTATCACGAGCATTTGTGCTACTTCTCGGTGACCAGCGCGAAGCATCTGTTCGAGCGTCACGGCCTCTATCTGCAGGACGTCCGCCGTCTGGGTATCCACGGCGGCTCGCTGCGTCTCTACTTCGGCCTGCGCAAAGAGCCGAGCCAAGCGGTTACGGCGTTGCTGGCGGAAGAGGCTCAGCTGGGCCTCGACAAGGCGGGGTACTACGAGACCTTCGGCGCGCGTGTGGCTGATTTCAGGACGAAGGCACGTGATCTCGTCACAAGCCTCAAGGCCGACGGCAAGACCATTGCAGCCTATGGTGCGGCTGCCAAAGGAACAATTCTGCTGAATTATCTCGGGCTCGATGCAGCGATGATCGATTATGCCGTCGACCGAAATCCGCACAAGCACGGCAAGTACATGCCAGGTGTAAATATCGTGATCGATGCGCCATCGCGGTTGATGGACGACATGCCCGATTACGTCCTGATCCTGCCGTGGAATTTCCGTGACGAGATTGTTGCGCAGCAGCGGCCCTATCTCGAAGCGGGCGGGCGCTTTATCGTGCCCATTCCTGATCTCGAAATTCTTGAGCACAGCCATCTCGCCGAGCCGGTCTAGCGGCGGGAGGGGCGTGCCGGTTCGCAGGCGGGTGTTCAAACGAAGTGACGAGGAGTTGGCATGGCGCGGATCCAAGCTCGCGAGGTTCTCGAAGATCATGGCGACGCGCGTGGCCAGGCACAAGGTGCCTGTCCAAGCTGCAAAAGCCAGGCGGAACGCTCGAGTATCTATTCCGTGAATCAGGTTCCCATCCAGAGCTGCGTTCTGCTCGACACACGCGCTGAAGCTCTCGACTATCCGCGCCGCGACTTGGAACTGGTCGTGTGCCGGGAATGCGGCTTTATCTATAATCAAATCTTCGATGCGGAGATCGTCGAATATGCTGCGACGACGGAAGAGTCGCAGCACTATTCCGGTACGTTCAATGCCTTTGCAAAGCGCCTGGCGCGGGAAATCTCGGAAACTGTTGGCATCGAAGGCAAGCATCTCCTCGAGATTGGCTGCGGCAAGGGCGACTTCCTGCTCGAACTATGCTCGATGGCCGAGTGTACCGGCCTTGGCATCGATCCGGGGTTTCGCGAGCAGCGGTTGGGGGCACGGGAAAGCGGGACGGCCGGGCGGCTGAAAAAACTGGAGTTCATCGCAGATTATTTCGGGCCCGCTTACCGCCATCTGCGCGCGGACCTCGTGTTGTGCCGACATACGCTGGAGCACATTCCAAACGTCAACGAGTTCGTCTCCGACATTCTCGCGATGATGTCGGACCAGGCCGGCGGGACTGTCTTTTTCGAAACGCCGGACGTGAAGCGCGTTCTCGAGGAAGGGGCGTTCTGGGACATTTATTACGAGCATTGCTCGTATTTCACTTGCGAAACGCACGCGGCGCTGTTTCGCAGGTGCGGGTTCGAGGTCAGCGATGTTCATCTCGACTACGATGACCAGTACATCATTCAATATGCGCATCTGGGCACAGGCGGGGCGGGGAGCGTTTCCGGTTCGGACAGTGGCGTGGTCGAACTTGCCGAGGCGTTCGCGCGGTCGGTTCCTCAGCGCATTGATGAATGGCGACGGTTTGTCGATGAAAGGCACTGCGCGGGGCGTCGCGTCGCGCTGTGGGGCGGGGGGTCCAAGGCGGTTGCGTTCTTAACTACGCTGGGGCTGTCGGAGGAGGTTGCCGGCGTCGTCGATATCAATCCGTTCAAGCAGGGCAAGTTCCTGCCCGGCGCGGGCAACGAGGTCATTGCGCCCGAGAAGCTTAGGGATCTGTGTCCGGACACGGTCATCGTGATGAACCCGATTTATCTGCCGGAGATCAAGGCCAGCCTCAACAACATGGGGCTCGAGCCGGAGGTCGTTGCCGTATGAGGAAGAGATCGGGCGAAGAGGTCATTGCCATGGGTCGTACATGTCTTTGCTGCGAGCAGCGCGAGACGGAGCCTTTTTTTCGTATCAGCTCGGCCCCGGTCATCGCCAATCAGCTTTTCAGCTCGCGCAAAATTGCACAGGCGGCGGCAATGGGCGTGGTCGAGTTGTCGGTGTGCACGACATGCGGCCTGATCAAGAACGATAGGTTCGATCCGGCCCGGATGACTTACGACACAAGCTACGACAACGCGCTGCATTTTTCCGACCGCTTCAGGCAGTTTGCCGAGGAGCTGGCCGGCAGACTGACGAAAGACTACGGCCTCGAAGGAAAATCGGTTGCCGAGATCGGTTGTGGTGACGGCTACTTCCTTGAGCTTCTCCTGAGCCAGGGCGTGGGGGAGGGCATCGGCTATGATCCAAGTCTGTCCAAGGCTGAAACGCGGCAGGTGATGCCGGGCAAGTTCGTGCGTTTCGTTCCGGAAATGTTTGGATCCCAGGAGCTGCCGAAGGGCGTGGGTGGCGTCATCTGCCGGCATGTGCTCGAGCACATCCCGGACCCGGCAAGCTTCCTCGCTCACATTCGACGGACGGTCGAGGGAAGCGATGCGGTTCTTTATTTCGAAGTGCCGAATGCTGAATGGCTGCTCGAGAGCAACAGCATATGGGACGTGATATACGAGCATGTCACGTACTGGACACCGGTTTCGCTCCGCGCTGCGCTCGAGGCCGCGGGTTTCGAGGTCCTGAATATCTCGACCGGCTTCGACGATCAGTATCTGATGGCCGAATTCGTGGCGAGGCCGGAACGGCGCGACGAGGCGGTGTGCGATCCGGCGGAAGTCGGGCGGGTATGTGATCTGGCAGAGAGCTTTGGCGCTGCCGGCGACGCTTATCTCGCGAAGTGGGAGGCGCGTCTCAGAGACCTCGGCCGCTCGAACAAGCGGGTCGTTCTCTGGGGCGCCGGGTCCAAGGGTGTCATGTTCGCCAACCTGATTCCGTCCGCGCGTGACGTGATCGAGGCGATCGTCGACGTCAATCCGCGCAAGCATGACCACTTTCTTGCCGGGAGCGCTCATTCGATCATTGGGCCCGATCGGCTCGTCGATTTCAAGCCGGATGTGGTTCTGGTCGCAAACGAAATCTATCTGGCGGAGATCAAGGAAACGATCGGCGAACTGGGCATCGACCCTGCTTATGCTTTCATAGCTGAGGTGGCCGGTGTGTCGTGACCGGCGCGGCGGCGTCGCATGGGTTGCCGGTCGATTGCAGATTTTAGTTGTGATTGGGAATAATTGCATGGCTGGCCAGAAAATGCCGACGTTGAGCATCGGTCTTCCTGTCTACAACGGTGAAGGCTACCTGGAGGCTGCGCTGACGTCGCAGAGCTTTCGGGACTTCGAGCTGATGATCGCCGACCCTTTCTACCATGTTGCATGGCAGTCGAGAAAAATGCATCGGTTCTGTGGCAAATCAGGAGGCAAGATAGAGCGGCAGGAGAATTGCGTCGATTCGGGGGAGGATTGGGCATGAAAATTGCCTCTGGCGATCGCTATAGAGCAATCGCTGTGTCTGAGTAATTGTTGATGGCGTGCTTCCAGCCCATGCGGGGCGGTTCGTCGAAGGGCAGAGTAAACTTACGTTGCAACGATCCGGAGCCGACGATGGCAGAAAACAATTCGCGTGCGGCTGTGATCATTCCAACGCGAAATCGAGGCGCAAGTGTCCTGGCAACCGTGACGTCTTTACTTGATAATACGCACGAATCTATTGAGGTTCTCGTCGTTGATCAATCGCCGGGCTTTGAGACGCTGGAGGCCATAAATGCGCACTGCGTTGATCGGAGGCTGCGCTATGTCAGGTCGGAAACACTCGGGGCAAGCGCCGCGAGAAACCACGGTGCTAGCCTGACTGATGCGGATTTCCTTCTCTTCACTGACGATGACTGTAGGGTGCCAGCCGATTGGGTCCACGTTATGGTCGAGACGTTGAAGGCGGCGCCGGCAGCAGCGTTGGCTTTTTGCTCGGTTGTCCCGGCGCCTCACGATCAGAGCAACGGCACGATCCCTCACCATAAATACCGGCGGCTAAGCGCAATTAAATCGCTGCTTGGTTATTACAGGCATATCGGTATGTCGGCCGGTGTAATATTCAGACGAGATGCTTTCGAAGCCTTGAACGGCTTTGATGCCTGTCTTGGATCTGGGTCTCTGTTTCGGAGCGCGGAGGATCATGACATTGCCGTGCGGGCGTTGATTTCGGGCTTTGCGGTTCTTGAGACGCCACAGACCGAGGTCATTCATGACGGATTTCGAACAAATTCAGAATTCCGTGTTCTGACTGAGAGAGACTGGTACGGCCTCGGCGCAGCAGAATGCAAGCACGTCAGGAGGGGCTATGCTGCAATGCTGATTCTCGCGGTGGGAAATTCTCTGTACTACGGCGTTTGGCAGCCAGTATCGTTACTGTTGCATCTAAAAAAACCCATTGGCTTCCGAAGGTTTTATTTCTTTTGGAAGGGATTTGCGGATGCCTGGCGCGCGCCTTTATGCCGGGAGACAGGTCAATTCGATCCGTCGAATGGAAACATGGCATGACAGAGATAACGCGTGTAACAATTGGCTTGCCTGTTTATAACGGTGAGAAATATATTGAGCAGGCGTTAGAGTCTCTGCTCGATCAAACCTTTCAAGACTTCACCGTAATTATTTCAGATAACGCATCGACCGATCGAACGCCGCTTATCTGTAGGCGGTATGCAGAGCAGTTTGCGAATATTCAGTTCCATGCTTCTGACGTAAATAAGGGGGCTGGATGGAACTTCCGGCGTGTTTTTGAACTTTCAAGGTCTCCTTATTTCAAGTGGATGGCGTGCGATGATTTAATTGCGCCGACCTATCTTGATGCATGCGTTGAGGCCTTGGATGCAGACGCAGCGGCTGTGCTAGCCTATCCACTCACAACCGTCAT
Organism: uncultured Alphaproteobacteria bacterium; assembly: GCA_963696075.1. Lineage (GTDB taxonomy): Bacteria > Pseudomonadota > Alphaproteobacteria > Rhizobiales > Hyphomicrobiaceae > CAJQQK01. The sequence continues at coordinate 8,742 of CAVOJD010000035.1, forward strand.
TAATGAGAACGGGGAAACGATCGAAAAATACCAATTCAATGTGGCTACTAGTTCGAGCGTTGCGTCCAAACGCTTCCATGATCTGTTATTTGGTAGTGACCAATGCTATGAGGTTTTTGGTCTAATTCGGTCAGACTGCCTGAGACAATCGCAAGTCATGGGAGGCTATGGGCATGCGGACGGTGTTCTGCTGGGGCAACTCAGTTTGATGGGACATTTCCAAAGAGTGGAGCAGTATCTTTTCTATTCACGTCGTCACGCAAAGCAATCTATACGAGAGCACGACGAGGGCGACGAGGGAGGTAGACCTAACTATAACAGATACACAGAGTGGTTCGACACTTCAACAGTCGGCACGATCAAGCTGCCGAACTGGCGTATACTCTCGGAAAACCTGAAATGTGTTTATCAGAGCAGTGTGTCGATGCATGATAAGGTAGCGTGCTATTTCTATCTAGGTAAGTGGATGAAGCGACATCGTCGTTTTTTACTGGATGACCTTCGCAATGCCGTCCAGCAGCTGGCACGACGTCCGCTCGGCGGGCGGCGCAGGATCCTCAAAAGCAAGAGTTAAGCGTGTCGATGGGCGGGCTCGCTTTCCAAGCGGGTTGGCCGGAAATCGCCGTTTTAAGGGCGTACTCAGATCAGCCTGCGGCGGCTTGGCTGTAGCCCCGCCTCCTCGCTCGGCGGGCAAGGGCACATCTCAGTAAGGCGGACCGGGGCCGCAGGAGATTTCAAGAAATGACGGCGAGGGCCGATCGTCCCGGTCACCGCACTATTTGTTGGCTGCCTGCACCAGATCGGATTTTGCAGCCCGTTGATGCCACGACCAAGCGGTCCGGACGATGTCGTCGATATCGCGGTAACGGGGTGACCAACCGAGCACATCCGCGGCCTCGCTCGGGTCGCTCAACAGGGCTGCCGGATCGCCGGCGCGGCGCTCACCAACTTTGACGGGCACGCTCAATCCAGTCGCACGTTCGACGGCATCAATTATTTCGAGAACCGAGAAGCCGTAGCCGAGCCCGAGGTTGATGCATTGCGAGGGAGCGCCTGCGAGGAGGTTATCCAGTGCGAGGACGTGGGCACTGGCCAGATCGCTGACGTGGACGTAGTCGCGTATGCACGTTTGGTCCGGTGTGTCGTAGTCGGTGCCGAAGACCGTGACGTCAGGTCTTTGGCCGGTCGCTGCGTCGAGGACTAGCGGAATCAGATGCGTTTCTGGGTCGTGCATTTCGCCGAGGTCGCCGTCCGGATCCGCGCCGGCAGCGTTGAAATAGCGTAAGGCGATGTACTGCAAATCGTGGGCTGCGCTGAAATCGGCGAGCATGCGCTCGACCATGAGCTTCGAGGCGCCGTAGGGATTGATCGGGTTCTGGGGCGAGGCTTCACTGATCGGGAGTTTGTCGGGGATCCCATAGGTTGCGCACGAACTCGAACAAATGAAGTGGCGGATGCCATGATCGCGTGCGGCTTCAAGCAGCGAGAGGGAGCCGGTGACATTGTTGCGATAGTATTTGCCGGGGTCGGCGACGGATTCGCCGACATAGGCGAAGGCCGCGAAGTGCATGATGGCGACCGGCTGATACGTTTCGATGACCTGGTTCAGTCGTGCGCGATCAAGAATGTCACCGATCTCGAGGGGCCCCCATTTGACAGCCCATTCGTGTCCGTAGACCAGGTTGTCATACGTCACCGGCGTGTAACCAGCTCGCGAGAGCGCCTTGCAGGCATGCGATCCGATGTAGCCGGCGCCACCTGTAACGAGGACGGTTTTATCGTTGTGTTTGGAGGAATTGTCGTGGGTCGTCATATTGCGTGCGAACCTGTTGTCAACACGGGAATGGCGGTCGTGGCCGTGTCCCGGAGGAATTACTTCTTTGGTCTAGCCGGCTTGACGGCGACGTCCAGGAATGAAAAGAGATGGCAGGATCAGGAGGCAGTCGAAATAACGCCGCGCTAGCCTCTTGGGGTCCGAGAGTAAACGCCAGACCCATTCGGCGCCAATTCTTCCGACCCAGCGGGGCGCGCGCTTCTGTGTTCCTGCAAGAAAGTCTAGTCCGGCACCAATGCACACGAATGCGATTCCCTCCGTGAGCTGGCTCGCGCGTGCGGCGAAGATCTCCTGCTTTGGTGCGCCGAGTGCAACGAAGCATATCCGCGCGCCGGATTGAGCCACTTGTTCGATATACTGGTCGGCATTGTCGGAGGTTGGCTCGAAGCCCTGCTCGGGCGCGCAAATGCCGGCGATGGTAAGCGTCGGGTTTCCTGCGCAGAGGCGTTCAGCCGCGCCTGACAGCGACGCGAACTGGCTGCCGAACAGAAAGACCGGCAGGTCGCGCCGTGCTGCTTCGGTGCAAAGCGGCTCGATCAGATCAGCCCCCGTCACGCGTTCGGTGCGGGCGCCGAAGAGCCGCCCTGCCCAGACGATCGGCATGCCGTCCGCTGTAATGTAGCGAGCCTTTTCGTAGGCGAGCCGGAATGCCTCGTCGCGACGCAGCTTCACAACATGGTCGAGATTGAGGGTGAAGACTGAGAAACTGACCTCATTGCCGACTTCGGACACGATCCTTGAAACGATCGAAGACGTCGTTTCGGCGTTGACGGCTAATCCGTCGATCAAAAACTTTTTTGTCATGACTGCGGGGCACCTTGAACTGTTCGCCGTGGTGCCTGCGATGCAAGTATGGTGCGCATTTCGAGAACCAACCTTTTAAAGGCGCGCGTTTAATCTTTTAACTTTAACCCTGAAGGTCAGTAGGCCTTCTTCGCGAAGACAAAGAGGGTTCGAGCGATTATCTCGATGTCCAACCAAATCGACCACCGATCTATGTAATAAAGATCGTGTTCCATGCGCAGGCGAACATCCTCGGGCGTTTTGGTCTCGCCGCGAAAGCCGTGAATCTGGGCCCAACCTGTAATGCCGGGCTTTACGCGACGACGGCGGGAAAAGAGGTCGAACTGCTGTTCGAACTTCTCGTCATGAGCGATTGCATGGGGCCGGGGGCCGACGATTGACATCTGACCAAGCAGAACATTGATGAGTTGGGGCAATTCATCGATGCTCGTCGAACGCAGGAACCGTCCGACGCGCGTCACGCGTGCGTCGTCTCGCGTGGCCTGAACGACAACGTCGCCATCCTCCGCGACCGTCATCGAGCGGAACTTGTAGATCGTGAAGGGCACGGCGCTCTGGCCGATGCGACGCTGGCGGAACAGGACGGGGCCCGGCGAGTCGAGTTTGATTGCGGCGGCAACCAGCAAGAAGAGTGGTGACAAGACTACAAATGCTGCACCAGCGACGGCGAGATCCAGGCAGCGCTTGAGGATCCAGGAACTCTCGGATACGGGGGCGAGATGGATGACATCGGCACAAAGGCTGCCGATATGTCTCGCGCCGTTTGTACGAATGGGTTGCGCCGAGAGGTTGGTGCACAAGAGGAGGTCGCTTGCATAGGCGCCAAGCGAGCGCACGACGTGGCTTATGTCGTCGGTTTCAGTTGCCGGGATTGCGACAACGACGCGCTCATATGGATGGCTCACCATTCTCGACTGAAGATCGCTCAGCGAGCCGACGAAGCGGGGATCGGTGCACTGCGCGTCGTTGCTGTAAAGATGGATCTGATTTGCGGGACCGCCATCATGGTTGAGGAGGTCCGCGGCTTCCAGTGCGAATTTGCCGGGGCCGACGATGGCTGTGCGCCGCGAGATGAGGCCGGCCGCCAGACCACGCTTCATGTGATGGACGAAATAAGCACGGCTTGCGGCAAGCATGCCGGCCAGGACGGCGATCCACGTAAGAACCCAGCCGCGCGAAACGCCCTGTGACTCCCGAAAAAAATAAAGGATGCCGAACAGTAGAAGGAAGGCGATCGCGATGCCGCCCATCAACTTGCCCAGCTGAAGATCCGGGTTCAGCAGGTTTTCCGTGTCGTAGAGCCCCATCTGCTTGTAGGTCACGAACAGGGCGAGCCACAAACCGCAGGCAACCGCGACGAGAGGTGTCGAGCCGGGATAGCTTGCGATGAGCAGGTCGATGTAGATGTACTTGGAAAGGATTGCGGCGAGGAGGACGATTGCGAGTTCGGTTGTCACGAGGAGACGGCGGGCTGCGACCACACTGATCGTGGCAGGCCAAAGGTAGTTCGTGATGCCGGATGCTGGCTTCGAAGGTAGCGGCGGCTGGGCGAGCACTTGATTGGCCGGCGTTTTCAATCCCATACGCGCAGTGCGATCACTCATGCCGTGCACTTATCAATCCCCGTGTAGAAAACTTATGTATGATAGCAATTTGTAACTATTTATTCATGTACTGCATTAGTACAGGGGGAAGCTCCAGGTTGGTAAACGCCGGTGTAGCGTCGTGTGCGGCTTGGGCGGCGGCCTCGCCCGTCACGCGGCGACCTTGTTCAAGGGGCGGGCAATTCGTGCTTCTCGTTTGATCAAGTTGAGCAAGCGGGATGCATTTTTTTCTGCGTCGTAGGCGTTCTGCACATGCGCGGCGGCTTGCTGGCCCAGTGCGTGGCGCAGTGCCGCGTCGTTCGAAAGGTGGCGGAGTGCCTCGGTCAGCACGGCGACGTCGCCGGTCGGGATCGCGAGACCAGTTTCGCCCTCGATTATGATTTCGGGGATGGCCGCAACGCGCGTGGTCACGATTGCCATTTCCGCGGCGCCGGCCTCGGAGAGAACCATCGGCAGACAATCGCCGAATGTCGGCAGCGCGAACACATCGCAGCTGTGGTAGAGCGCTTTGAGTTCGTCGCTGTTGGCGGCCATGTTGTTGTAGACGAACAAGCCTGGCTCGGCGGCGACGTTGTCCTTCGTAACGAGGTGAAGCTCTATGCCGAGGTGACGAAGTGTGCGCCAGGCCTCCAGCAAGATGAGGCCGCCCTTGCGTTCCAGGTTGCCGCCGACGAAGAGTATGCGGACCGGGCGATCTTCAGGCTGGCGGGGGGACGGGCGGCGCCAGTCGCGTACGTTCACGCCAGGGGGAATGACGGTGACCTTTTCCGGTGGCACGTCATAATCACGAATAAGTCCATTCTTGGCCCAGTCGGACCAGGTCACGAGATGGCGCGCGGTCGCAAAACAGTCGCGGTTCATGCGCTGCTTCAAGGCTTCAAGCCACGCGGGGCCCTTGGCGTGAGCATAGAAGGCGCCGAGTTCATCGTATTGCAGGGGCGTTGCATCCAGGGAAACGATGGATGGGATCTTGCGCATCCAGTCGCGTGCGAGGATTGCGGGGACCTGGGTGTGGAAGAAGAGGGCGTCGAGGTGCTGACTGCGGCAGAGTTCAGACAGCTTGCGGCGCGTGCGGATGCCGGCGCGTACGGTCCAATTCGAACCGTATAGGGGAAGCCGTCCGATTGCGCCCGGAGCCTCGAACGGAATGAGGTTCCAATGCGCGCGAACCTCGGGGTCAGCGAGCAAATTGGCCTGAAGGTTTTGAGTGTGCGTTACATGTCCGAGGGTTTGCTCGAGCACGAAGCCTACGTCGTAATTTGTCATCTCATCTCTTTGCCAGGCATTGGTGTCGTGCGGCCAAGTCCGCCTCGCCGGATCATCGATGGCGACGCGGAGCGTTTAGAGCGGGGAGAGTGGTAAACCGCCCCGGGTAGGCGCGAAGCACAAGTCGTACCAAGTTTGCGCAGAGCGACTGCGCTGTGAGATGGCGTGCGAATGCGCAACTCCTGTAGCGCAAGTCTTAAATTCCTGAATTCAGTTTGATCGATCCAGTTCCTATTAACCTTAATATGGGCTGCCGGGTAAGTGGCTGTACTGGAACCTCGACGGGACGATCCATGTGCCTATATATATGGGAAACGCTCGACGCTTGGAGAGGCATTGGCAGATATTTTGCATGGCTTCTATTCATGTGTTTTCCGGTGCGTTTGTTTTCGGATGCGTTCCTCAAGCAAAATTCAGGTGGTGGTCGTTTTGTCAAAAGATCTACAAAACAATATTGTCCAACCGGACCTGTGGGACGTTTTGGGTATTATTCGGCGGGGTTGGTTCATTATCGCTTTGACGGGCCTGACGGGGCTTGCCATTGCGATGGGGTTCGTGTCGCTTTCGCCGCCGAAATATAAAGCAAGCGCGCGAATGGTCATCGACGTGAGCTTGAACAGATACATGAGCGCCAACGGTCTGATTGACGAGCCGACGCTGCAGGTGAGTGATACCTGGTATCTGGCGCGCCTAATCTCTTCCGAGACGACGATCTTGCCGATCGTCAGGGCGCTGCAGCTTGCGGACGATCCCGAGTTTGTTCCTAGTGAGGATGATGATCGTAGTCTTCTCGCTGAGGTGCGCAAACAGGTCAGGCAGGCGAAAGGCTGGCTGAAAAGTAAGCTGGGCATTGCCACAGCTGAGGCAAACACGCCGCCCGTCGACCCTGAGCGAATTGCACTCGCTGCGGTGATGAGCAGACTTTATGTGATGCCGGAAGGCCATAACGTCATCTCGATCAGTTTTGAGTCAACGGATCCCAAGAAGGCGGCGATGTTGGCCAATGCAATTGCCGACGGATATATCAAGGCTGGCGTCGAGCATAAGAGAAGTTCGACGGAGCTTGCCGGCAAGTTGATGCAGCAGCGCCTGAAAGACTTGAACGTGCAGGCGGCGGCGGCCGAGCGCGCCTTGCTGGAATATAAGATGAAGCACAATCTGCTCGGTCTCGGCGAGAAGGCGCTCAAATCGGGGCAACTCGACACGCTCAACGAACGTCTTGCGGCCGCCCGCATCGATATGGTCGAGGCCAAGGCGAAGCTCGATAGCCTGGAGGAAGAGGGTGGCATTAGCGCCACCGCCAGGTTCACACCCGATAACGCTTTGATCAGCCGTCTTCGCACGCAGCACCTGGATTTGACCGCTCGTGCGACGGATATCGCAAGCCGGGTCGGCAAGAACCACGTCGCGCTGACACGTATCGCCAAACAGCAGAAGGACATAAAAGAGGCGATCAAGGGTGAGCAGAAACGGCTTTCAGTAACGCTGTCCAACGAGTACGAGCTTGCGAAGTTGCGGTACGACGAGTTGGCGGCGACGCTGGCCAAGGTGCTCAGTGAGGAAAGCGCCCAAAGTGAGGTTCGAGCCCGTGCACGGGAGCTGGCCAGCACAGCAGAGACCTACCGCGACCTGCGCAACAGCGTGTTGCAGCGTTTTGGCGAGATCAACAAATCTTCGGCTCAGGCACCGGCCTTTCCGGATGCACGTATTGTCACTGCGGCTTCTGCGCCCTTTCAGTCCGAGGCTTCCAAGAAGGAACTCTTTATTATCTTAGCCGGCTCTCTGCTGGGGCTTGCAATGGGCGGGGCGTTCGTGATTGGGCGGGAGTTGCCATTCGGCAAGTTCCGAACGGCGAACCAGGTGAGCGAAGCAGCAGGATTGCCGTGTGCGATCCTGCCCAAGATTCGGAAGCGGTGGAGCCTGAGACGGACCAACGGTCTGGAGGAATACGTCATCGACGAACCGCACAGTCGATTTGCAGAAGGCGTTCGAGGCATCTGGCTCGCAATCGATGAGGCCCAGAGAGGCAGTGACGCGAAGGTCTTCTGTATTGCCTCGTCGATTGCGGAAGAGGGCAAGTCCATGGTTGCCACTAACCTGGCCAGTCATGCCGCTCTCCATGCCAACGCGAAAGTCCTGCTGATCGACGCGGATATGCACAGAAAGACGCTGTCGCGGCAACTCGCGCCAAAGGTTGAGGCTGGACTGACCGAGGCAATCGCGGACCCAACTTCGCTTGGCGAGTTTGTCATTCGGCTCAGCCGCCCGAATTATGACCTCTTGGCCTGTCCCTCGAAGGAGCGCGTTACGAATGCCGCCGAGCTGCTTGGTTCTGAACAGATGGGTCGACTGCTGGATGTGGCAAAGAAGCGCTATGATGTCATTATCGTCGAGGTTCCGCCGGTTGCGTATGTCTCCGACCTGAAGATGATCGCGCGGTTCTGTGATCGGTTCATCTTCGTGATCGAATGGGGAAAGACGAGCCAGCGGCTCGTGCTCGAGATCCTCTCGGGCAATGGTCCCATTGCCGCGAAGACAATCTACAGCGTTCTGAATAAGGCGAAACCCAAAGCTCTCGAGAGCATCGAATCCTACAAGAGATACGGGCAGGACAACCACTACTATTCCGGTTGTGCCTAGAGGCGCCTGACTGAATGTGTTTCGCGAAACCGGACAGGTTGTCAGGCGCCGGCGTTTCAATCGTTCCGATTTGGCGCATCATCGTGGCAAGTGAGACGCCGGTCCAAGACAGTAGGAAGCAGGCTTCTGACAATGCGTAGGTTTTTGGAAGCTGTACCGGTCATTGCTGTTGCCTATGTGCTAATCGTGGGACCGCTGATCGGGAAGGCCATTCCGGGGGAGAACGGTTTCCGCGTGTTCTGGCCGGCGTTGGCGTGCATGACGATCGTGGCGGCGATCGCTTGCAGGCGGCAGCTCAATTTCAACGTGTTCCAATCCCCGCCGCTGGTGATTCTAGCCATTTTTTTGATCCTGGCGGGCGCAAGCGTGAGCTGGGCCTACAGTCCGGATCATGCAGCGACACGGTGGCTGCTGCAGGTGATGGCCCTCACCACGTTTATTGTCCCGTTCGCGCTTGCCGAGCGCCGGGTGGATCTCATCCAGCGGCTCCATTATTTTTTTCTGATGGCGATGGTCATCTCGGCTTGGTTTGTCCTGAACACACCGCCGCTATTGGCGTACACGGGAGATGTGCTTGGCCATGCCGGGTACTTTTATCACAAGCAATACCTCGGCATGTATGCGTCGCTGACCATCATGCTGGCCTTGCACGAACTGACGTTCCCCAATCATCGTCGCGTTCTGGCGATCATTTCAATATGCCTTTCCGTCTGGCTTTTGTTCATGAGCCAGTCGAAATCCGCGCTCGGCTTTTCGTTCATCGCAATGGGGATCGCGGCCACCGGGCTTATGATCTCAATAAAATCCAAGATGCGGCTGGCAACGGTCTTTCTCTTATTTCCGCTCGCTTATTTCAGTGCTGACTTGCTCATCTCGAACCTGCCGTATCGCATAGCTTACCGACTGACGGGCGATCCGACGTTCACGGGACGAACCGTGATATGGGAGTTCATTGAGTCTCAGATTGCCAGAGCGCCGTGGTTCGGTTGGGGCTTCCATTCGTACTGGGACGTCGGGCCCGGCAGTCCTGCGCTCAGGTGGGCCCCCGGGTTCGTTAAAAACATGCCGTCGAGCCACAGCGGCTACATGGATGTCGAACTCGAGATGGGTCGGGTCGGCTTGATCATTTTCTTACTATTCATCTTTGCTACGTTCTTTGCGCTTGAGAGCATGAAGAAGCAGGGGCTCATGAAAACCTGGCTCTATTTGTCGGTCGCGGTCTACGCCGTGATCACGAATTGTCTCGATACGTCGTGGCTCGTCATCTATGACCCGGCCTGGCTCATGTTTGTTCTGGTTGGCGCGGAGGCGGCGCGGGTCGGCGCGCTGCAACCTGTGGCGGCAACCGTATCGAGGCCAGTTCAACAGCGAGGGGCGAGACTTTCCATGTCCACCGACCCTGTACTGTCGCAATAGCGATTTGGGCCGAATTAATTCCTGTCATACATGAATGCGCAGGTGTTATTTGGTATAAACCAAAAAGGATAATTGAACTTGTTTGGAACGCGTGCGTGAGCGAGTTTGGTCAAGTATTATTTCTTGGTCAGCAGGGTGCGGTGTTTTGCATGATATTTTACCGCCGCTCCGACGACTTGGCATCATTCGGTATGGACGAATGATATGCAGCAATCGTCCAAGTGATTGCGAGCATAAGATGTGGGCCAAGAGGACAATTGCTAACCATTGGCGAGACGGGCTGGCGGTGTTGCGTGCGCGGTGGTTCCTGCGTTGCGCGAGGAAGCTGGGGGCTCGTGTTCGTCTCTGGGGACGGCCGGTGGTGCATTGCCACGGCACGATGATCGTGGGCGAGCGGGTGCGTCTTGTCTCCACAGTGGTGCCGTTGGAGCTTGGCGCGGACGCAGGAGCAGTCCTCGAGATTGGTGATGGGACGTTCATCAATTACGGTTGTTCAATTGCAGCGACCGAGTTCGATCAAAATCGGGAACCGCTGCAACATCGGCACCTACGCGATCCTCATGGACAACGATTACCACCGGATCGAACCGGAGCGCCGTACGGAGCGGCCCCCATCAAGGCCGATCGTATTGGAGGACAATGTCTGGCTCGGTGCACGCGTGACGGTCCTTGGCGGTGTGAGGATCGGGGCGGGAAGCGTCATTGGCGCGGGCAGTGTGGTAACGCGCGATATTCCGCCGAGGTCGCTTGCGGTCGGGCAGCCGGCGAAAGTCGTGCGAAGTATCTAGAGCACGGATGACAATGCGATCCGTGTGCTTTGTCAAGATGTTGCATCTGTCAGGGTGACAGTCGTGTCACTAAGAGTGCGGTGAGATCAAGTTCGTGTTCAAGGTCAGCGTCGTCATTCCCACGTATAACCGCTTCGCCAGGCTGAAGGAGGTCATCGCCGCCCTTGAGCGGCAGACGGTTCGGCTGGACGCGTTCGAAGTCATCGTCATCAGCGATGGTTCGAATGACGGCACGGATGCGTATCTGAGGTCGCTGACGACACGCTTTGCGCTGACGCCGATTTTTCAGACGAACAGCGGAGCTGCGGCAGCCCGCAACAGAGGGGTTGCCAGTTCGCGGGGCGACATCATTCTCTTCGTCGATGATGACGTCGTGCCGACGCCGGAGCTCATTCGGGAACATCTGCGGTTGCACGAGGCTCATGCAGAGGATCTCGTCGTACTGGGGCCGATGCTCACGCCGGATGGGTTCGCCATGCTGCCCTGGGTGCGCTGGGAGCAGGCGATGCTGGTCAAGCAGTACCGCGCGATGGAAGAGAGCCAATGGGTGCCGACGGCGCGTCAGTTCTATACCGGCAACAGCTCGGCACCGCGCGAGCAGATCATCGCGGCAGGCGGTTTCGATGAGCGGTTCTCGCGGGCCGAAGACATCGAACTCGGCTTTCGACTGGCGGATCGCGGGCTTGCGTTCATCTTCAATCCGGATGCGGTCGGATATCATTTTGCTGAGCGGAGCTTTGGTTCGTGGATGATGACGCCCTACCAGTATGGCCGCTGCGACGTAATCTTTTCTCGCGAGAAGGGACAGGACTGGCTGCTGAAGCAGGTTTTCACCGAATTTCAGGAGCGCCATCCGGTCGTTCAAGGATTAGTCCGCGCCTGTCTCGGGCGTAAATCGCAGTCCGCCGTAGCGATCTATCTTTTGCGTTGTGTTGCGGCGCTCAGCAGCGCCATCGGTGCGGAGGGTGCGTCGCGCAAGGCATACAGTGGCATATTCAATCTGCGTCACTATCAGGGCGTCGCCGACGAGCTTGGCGGCAGAGAGCACTTCTTCAACAGACTTAGCTGAGTGAGTTATTCGATGCCGCGCGCCTGTTTTGTCATGGAGCAACATCTGGGTCACAAGACCTATTACGAGAACAAACGCCGCTTCATCAATGAAGATGGTCGGATCGAGGCCGTCTGGGTGCCGGTGACCTACAACGAACCGGGTGGGGCGATCGAGCGTCTGTCGTTCGTGCCCGCGCATTTGCGCGGAACGATGCGGGGCTGGCGTCAGGTCCGTTCCGGGCTTCAGCAGGCGAATGCGGATGTGGTATTCTTCAACACTCAGGTGCCGGCGGCGCTGGTCGCCAGTTCCCTTGTCAACAAGCCGTACGTGATCGCGACGGACCTGACACCCATCCAGTACGACGCGATCGGCGAACTCTACGATCATGCGCCGGACAGGCCGGGCCTTCTCCAGTCCTACAAGCACAGGGTCAACCGGAAGCTACTGCTTGGCGCGGCGAAATTGTTGCCGTGGTCGTCATGGGCTGCCCGGTCGCTCGTCGATGACTATGGTGTCGATGCGCGCCGCATCGACGTGGTCGCCCCCGGTGTCGATCTCGAACGTTGGCGACCCGCAGACAGGTCGAATGGCGACGGCAAATTGCGCATTCTGTTCGTTGGTGGTGACTTCGAGCGCAAGGGTGGACTGCTTCTTATGAGAGCCTTTCAAGCCTTGGGCATTGCCAATGCCGAGCTGCACCTCGTCACGCGTTCCAAGTTGCCAAATGCGTCGGGGATCATCGTCCACAATGACATGCAGCCGAATTCCGAGCGCCTTATCGAATTGTTCCGCAAATCGGATGTCTTTGTGCTTCCAACGGAAGCCGAAGCATTCGGGATCGCGGCTGTCGAGGCAAGCGCAAGCGGCCTGCCCGTGATTGCGACTGCGTCGGGTGGGCTTGTTGACATCGTCGAGGATGGTGTGACGGGATATCTCGTCGATGCCGGCGACGAGCCGGCCTTCGCCACAAGATTGAGACTTCTTCTGGCGGATGCCGCCCTTCGCGAGCATATGGGGTATGCGGCGCGGTTGCGCGCGCGTGCGCATTTCGATGCCCGCAGCAACGCCAAACGCGTGGTTGATCATCTTCTCGACGCAGTGGCGGCGAGGCGTGCGCGTGCTGAACTTGCTGCTTCGGATCCCTGACATCCGGGGTGATCTCGGCATCCGGGGCGTTGAGCGGTCTATGATCGTCGTCTTGTTACGATGAGCAGCACGTTCTTCAAGTCGTGCGGGCGCAGCAGGCCGACGAGAAAGATTGCAGCGGCCATTATCACCAGGAATGACGGCACGTTGAGCCACAGAGGCTGCGATGGAAGGGCCGTGAAGAGGAATATCGTGAGGCCGCCGGCGACAAACGCTCGTGCAGTGTGTAGCCAGACTTTCGCGGATATAGTACCCAACGGTAGAATGAAGAGCATCGCTGCTAGCATCAGGACCTCGCCAGCGAAAAAGGCGAGCATCAGGCCCATGGCGCCGTTGCCGAATGTCTCCTGACATATCTGGATCGCGAACCAGCCGATGGCGGCACAGGCAACGATGCTGACCAATTTGGCGACGGCCAATTCCCTGGTTTGGCCAATGGCATTCGCTGCGGTGGCTAACAGGAAATCGAGGAACAGGAGTGGCATAACCGGTGCCACGGTGCGGAGAATTTGTGCCGCGCTCGCGAAATCACCGCCGCCGTAGATGATCTTGACGATCTCATCGGCAAAGACGAAAAGGCTCGCGAACATGAAGGCGCTCGCGGCGAGGAGGGGTCGGGCGGTGTCGGAAAGCAGTTTATTGAGTTCGGGCAAGGAGCGCGCAGCCCGCGAAAGCTCAGGGAAGGTTGCCATGGCCATGATGGTTGCCGGCGCGATGATGGTGCCAAGGATCGTGCGGGCTGCACCATACCATCCGACAACCTCCGCATTTGTGAGTAGCGAGAGCATCGTAGCTTCGATCATCGGCTGGACGGCAACGGCGAGCGCGAAGGCCGCAATCGGGGCGCCGGACCGGAACAGATCTTTGAGGGCACCAACCGTCGGAAGTGCGAGATGGAGGTCGATGTAGCGGGCGAGGAAGAGACAGGCAACAAGTGATCCAATGGCGCCGATGCCGTGCGCCAGAATGATACTGGTCAGACCACCGCCGCCGTAGACAACGAGCACGACAGCAAGGAGTGTCAGGGCTTTCGAGAAGATCGCGGCGAACATATCGAGGTCCATGCGGTCCTTGCCCCGGAAGAGGTAGCCGATTGGGTGCGATATGGCTGTTGGCAGGGTTACGAGAACGGCGAGCGATGCGAGAAGAACGACGTGAGCGTTGTACTGAAGGATGAGGGCCAGAGCTGGGGCGGCTAGAGCGGCGCAGGCCGTCCCGATGAACCGCAAAAGGATGGCGCTTGCGAGGAATTGCGGTTCGTCGGGGCGCCCGCGTGCCGTTTCGCGAATGACATAATTGGCCTGGCCCCAATCGACGATGACGTTGACGAAAATCGTGATTGTGAAAACGACGTAGAAAGTGCCGAAGTCCGCAACGCCGAGGGAGCGGCCGATTACAGCGCTCAAGGTAACCGCGATGATAGTAGTCGCGACCTGGCCAAAACCCAAGTGCATCGCGTTACGCACCAGCAGGCCTTTCTTTCCGCCTGCGTAGCTCGTCTCGGGACTGGTCGTGTCGTTCATTTGAATCCTGGGCGGGGTGTTGCGAATTTGATGTTTCGTGGCCAAAGAGCACTGAGGGTGATACGGGACCCGAAAGGCGGGCATCAGGTTCGCCTGGAACGAATCCAGGGAATCTTTTTCCGGGATAGCGCGCGGGCATAGAGCGGAAGCTTGGCAATGATGTAGGCGGGCAGCATGACGACTTCGCTGAACGAGAGGAGGTCCATGCCAACCTTGCACCAGGCGATGACGACGGCGGCGAGCATCATCAGGTCGGCGGCCAGTATCGTGTACAGTGCCAGATGTGGCCCGCCGGCGTGGGTGGTCAATGCGGTGATCGCTGTCGCACCTGCCAAGAGCAACGCGAGGAAGGCGAGTGGCGGTACGGCGGTGTGCAGGACAAGCGCCAAGAGCCGCGTGTCCAGTGTCGTGACGGCCCGGACGAAGAGGCGGGGTAACACGGTCGCGATGACCGACAAATGTCCGGATTCCCATCGTGTGCGCTGTGTTACCTGTCCCTCGACACTCGCGGGAAGGCGGCTAATCACAAGCGCATCGGGCAAAAAGCGAGGTGCGTTTCCGGCACTAGCGACTTCAAGGCCGAGCACCATGTCTTCTACAAGATGGCCGGTATTCAGCTGCCCTTCACTGATGCAAGACCAAGGTATGGCCATGCCCGTTCCCATCAAAAGGCATGGCAGGTTTAGGTTCGCGAGGCCCGTCGGCCGCACAATGTTTTTGACCCTCCAGGCGAAGCTGCCGACCCGGGCGAGCGTGCCCGCGTCGGCGGCTGGCGGTTCGAGTTCGTAGCGCGCTTGAACAGGCTGGCCGAGTTGCTGACTTCTCTTGACGAGGGCCTGGATTGCCCCGGGTGCCGGAATGCAATCTGCATCCATGATGACGATGACGTCCGGGGGATTGCCGTGGAGATGGCGGAGGCCAAAATCGAGGGCGTAGCCCTTGCCGAGGCGAGCAGGATCGCAGCGCGAAATAACGTCGGCGCCTGCCGCTTCGCTGACGGTAGCGGTCTGATCGGTGCAGTTGTCGGCGATGACCAGGATGCGACCATGACTGTCGACCTGCTCGCTCAGGGCAGCCAAGGTTGGCTCGATCGTGCCGACTTCATCGTGTGCCGGCACAAGGACAACGTAGGAACCGGCCGGTCTTGATGCGCCATTCCGGGAGCGTGACGAACCTGCGAAGCTGGCGACAATTTCCGTCAGCAGGATGACCGTCGCGAGCAACAGTCCGGTTACAGGGACCAGAATGACCGCGTGAAGAATATCCAAAGTGATGCCACCGATCATTTTAGGTTGTTCCGCACGCCGATTGAGTGGATGGGAGATGTGTCGATCAAACGACACTCGCGGCTTGCGACATACTTGAGAGCTTTAACTGTAAAGGTTGCGATATTCGCGCTGATTTATCCGATGACAACGCAACAACTATACCAATTTTCCAAGTTTGCCACGAGGGTTGCATAAGAAGTTGGTATAGGTTTTCGAAGACGAGTAAGCGGGCCATTGGTTGTGCAATGACGAAATCGGTGCTCTTGACCGTTTCAGGAAACGTTCCTTCAGATATCCGCCAGCAGGTGGCTGCCGGTAATCGTCCCCGTGCTGATTATATGGAGCTTGCAGACGAACTCGATGCGGATGTGCTCGACTATACGGGAGCATCGGAGCGGGCGGGATGGATCGGGACGCTGCTGGCGCGGCTTGGATGGTTCAACCTGCTGCTGGCCTATGCCTGTTGGGCATCGCGAAAAGATTATGCGGCGATTGTCACAGATGGCGAGCAGATCGGTCTGCCGCTAGCCGCACTTTTAAAGATATTCGGCGGTCCGCGACCGAGCCATATAATGATTGTGCACGTCATTTCCGTGCGCAAGAAAATGGCGTTCTTGGATTATTTGAGTGTGCAAAATCAGATCGATATATTCCTGGTCTACAGTCGGCACCAGAAAAAATTCATAGAAGACCGGTGGGGCATAGACGATGACCGAGTGATCTGGACGCCGTTTATGGTGGATGATGTGTTTTTTGCACCGGACAAGGTGCAGGCTTTCAGAGGAGCGCGGCCCCGGATCTGTGCAGTGGGGCTTGAACGTCGCGACTATCCGACACTGCTGGAGGCGGTGCGTGGGCTCGATTGCGATGTCATCATCGCGGCGGCGTCGCCGTGGTCGAAGTATAAAGACAGTTCAAAGGCTCGTTCACTGCCTCAGAACGTCCGCCGGAAGAAGTTCTCTCAGTATGACCTCAGGCAGGTCTATGCCGATTTCGAATTTCTGGTCATGCCGCTTGAACCGGTCGATTTCCAGGCTGGCGTCACGGCGATGCTTGAAGCGTTTGCGATGGGCAAGCCGATCGTGTGTTCGGATGTTCCGGGCCAGCGGGACGTGGTGGTGGATAGCGTTAACGGCCTTTACGCAAAGGCCGGCGATCCGGCTGGCCTGCGCGCCTGCATCCTCAGGCTTCTTGAAGCGCCGAGGGACTGCGCGCGAATGGGAGCTTCCGGGCGGCGGCTGGTCGAGAATGAGATGAATCTCGATCGATATGTTGAACGTCTGGCGGAGATTGTTCGCAGAACGATCGAGGCGCGGGATGCATCGATGGTAACGGCGCGATGGTCTCACACGACATGATCGGAAAGTCCTTTCTGTCCGTCTTCACGGTCTTTGAGCATGCCTATCCCCTTGTGACCGGTGACTGGAACCGTCTGAAGGGAATTGTCTGATCGACAATTTCGCGCATTGTTAGCGGCGGCTTGATTGTGAACCGGCATGCAATTTTGCCCCCTTTGAGGGGGTAATCGGCGTCCAATTTTGACCCCACCCCTTCGGGTTTCAACCTTCTCGCTCGAATCGATTCGAGCGGGGGCTCAAGGGGGATGATCACAGTGGATACGATTGGCCGGGTGCGCCATGCCTTTCATGTGAAGGGACGTAAGATCAAGGAGATTGCGCGGGACTATCGACTGGCGCGGAACACGGTGCGCACGATTGTTCGGGGCGAGGCGACAGAACATCGCTATGAACGCAAGTCGCAGCCGCTGCCAAAACTTGGCGGCTTTGCCGATCAGCTGACCGAACTGCTCGAAGTGAACGTAAGGCGGGCGCAGCGTGAGCGAGTGACGTTCCAGCGGATGTTCGAGGATCTGCGGCTTGCCGGGTACCGGGGCGGCTACGATGCGGTGCGCCGTTTCGGGCGGGTGTGGGAGCGGCTCCAATCATCGGCTGAGGCCGGAGGCCTACATCCCGCTCGTGTTTGCGCCGGGCGAGGCCTACCAGTTCGACTGGAGCCACGAGATCGTCGAGATTGCCGGGACGCGCATGACGGCCAAGATCGCTCACGTCCGGCTGTGCCACAGCCGCATGCCGTTCATCAGAGCCTATCCGCGCGAAGCCCAGGAGATGGTGTTCGATGCGCATGAGCGGGCCTTCCGGTTCTTCAAGGGCGCCTGCCAGCGCGGCATCTATGACAATATGAAGACGGCGGTCGATGCCGTTTTCGTTGGCAAGGAGCGCCAATTTAACCGCCGCTTTGAGCAGATGCTGAGCCATCATCTCGTCGAGCCGACCGCATGCACGCCGGCGGCCGGTTGGGAGAAGGGGCAGGTCGAGAACCAGGTCGGCGTGTTCCGCCGGCGGGTGTTCACGCCACGTCTCACGTTCAAGAGCTGGGACGATCTCAACGCCTATCTGCTGGAGCAATGCATTGCCTTTGCCCGTTCGCATGCCCATCCCGAGCAACGGGACAAATCGATCTTCGAGGCGTTCGAGGCGGAACGTCCATCGCTCATTCCATACCGCCGCCCGTTCGATGGCTATCGCTCGACCTCGGCGTCAGTGTCGAAGACCTGTCTCGTGCGCTTCGACAACAACAAGTACTCGATCGAGGCGCGCGCTGTCGGTCGACCCGTCGATATCTTTGCCTATGCTGAGCGTATCGTCTTCAAGCAGGACGGTGTCGTCGTTGGCGAGCACCCGCGCTGCTTCGGACGTGACGAGGTGATCTATAACCCGTGGCATTACGTGCCGGTACTCGCCAGAAAGCCTGGTGCACTCAGGAACGGTGCACCGTTCAAGGACTGGCTGCTGCCTCGCTCGATTGAGAAGGTGCGGCGCAAACTGGCCGGCAGCGATGACGGTGACCGACAGATGGTCCAGATCCTCAGCGCAGTTCTGAGTGATGGGCTTGGCGAGGTCGAAGCTGCCTGCCAGGAGGCCATGGCAGCCGGTGTCGCAAGCGCCGACGTGATCCTCAATGCGTTGGCCCGGCGACAACAACCGGCCCCACCTGAAGCGATCATGACGCCGGAACGATTGACTCTCGCCACGCCACCGCTTGCCGACTGCGCCCGCTATGATGGTTTGCGTGCGCCGGCATCTGTTTGCCCGGTTGCTGAGGTGCATCCATGAGCGGGCGCACAGAGATCCTCGAGATGATGCGCACCCTCAAGCTCGGCGGCATGCGTGCTGCCTACGACGACATCGTCTCACCGGGCGTCAAGCGCAACCAGGGTGTCGAACTCATCGTCGCAGCCTTGCTCAGGGCCGAGATAGAAGCCAAACAGGCGCGATCGATCAATTATCAGATGACGATTGCCAAGCTGCCGCTTGCCAAGGAACTGGCCGAACTCGACTTTAGCGGGACGCCGATCAACGGCGAACTGATCACGCTGCTCAGCTCCGGTGCCTTCCTTGACGAGCAGCGCAATGTGATCCTGGTCGGCGGCACGGGCACCGGCAAGAGCCACATCGCGATCGCCATTGCACGGGCATGCATCCGACAGGGCCGCAAGGCGCGCTTCTTCAACGTTGTCGATCTCGTCAACCGGCTTGAAGCTGAAGTCAAACTTGACCGGCAGGGCCGGCTTGCCGATGCGCTGACCCGCGTCGACCTCGTCATCCTCGACGAACTCGGCTACCTGCCGTTCGCACAATCGGGCGGGCAACTGCTGTTCCACCTGATCAGCCGGCTCTACGAACGCACCTCGATTATCGTCACGACCAATCTCGCGTTCGCCGAATGGCCGACGGTGTTCACCGACGCGAAGATGACGACGGCCCTGCTCGACCGCCTCACGCATCACTGCGACATCATCGAGACCGGCAACGACAGCTGGCGCTTCAAGACCCGATCTTGAGGGGCGACCGCCGGCTGAGCCCTACGCTCGTTCGCTATGCTCACCAGCTCCGGCCTCAGCCGGCGTAGGCGTGCCGAAAAGAGGGGTCAATTTTGAACGCCGATACGGGGTCAAAGTTCAGCGCCGATTGACACCGTCGAGCATGTAGGCGAGCTGCGCGGCCGTAATCGCGACGCTCCCGCCCTCGGCCGACGGCCACACAAACCGGCCGCGCTCCAGCCGCTTGGCATAGAGCGAGAGGCCGAGACCGTCGTGCCAGAGGATCTTGATCATGTTGCCGCGCCGCCCGCGAAACACGAAGAGATCGCCGGCGAACGGATCGCGCCCGAGCGTCTCCTGCACCTGCAGCGAAAGCCCGTTCATGCCGCGCCGCATGTCGGTGCGCCCGACCGCAAGCCATACGCGCACGCCCGAGGGAACCGGGATCATCGCTTCCTCAACACATCGAGGACGCGCTTGAGAGCTCGGACGTCGAGGCCCGAGCCGACCCGCACGCGGCAGCCATCCGGCAACTCGATCTCGATCGTCTTCGAGGCGGTCTCGGCGGGCAGCGCCGGCGGCGCAACCGGGACCGCTTCCGGCTCCGGGGTGATCGTCACCGGAACGAGCGCCGGCGTCGAGGGCGGCGACTGCAAAGCCGGCTGTTCACCTGCGTCGCGGTAACGGCGGCGCCACATGAAGACCTGGTTGGCGTTGACATCGTACTGGCGCGCCACGACCGACACCGACGCGCCGGGCTTCAACGTGGCCGCAACGATCTCGCGCTTGAGCGCCTCCGGCCAGCGTTTGTTCCGCCGACGCCTGCCGTCACTTGTGTCCAGATCCGACATTGTGGGCACATCCCCGCCTAACCAACACATCAAACACGGATGTCAGAATTGGCGACGGCCTTCAGCCTCGCAAGGCGGTGCTCACCGGAGGGAGACCGACCAGTTCACCGGTGCGTCCTTCACCGGTGTGCTGACTGCGAACGACATCAGGATCAGCATGGACGGCAAGGGGCGTGGCGGGACAACGTCTTCGTCGAACGACTCTGGCGCACGATCAAGTACGAGGAGGTCTACCTCTACGCCTACGAAAGCGTCAGCGCGGCGCACGCAGGGATCGGGCGCTATCTCGATCTCTACAATGGCCGCCGGCCGCATTCGTCTCTTGACGGCATGACGCCGGACGAGGCCTACTTCGGACAACAGAGCACGCCGCCGATCCGCTTGGCGGCCTAACCCCGGCAGACGATCCACTTATCCAAGCGGAAAATCTGTCCGAACAACCGGGGCCACTTCAAATCAGGCAAATCTATGGACGGTGCAGATGCGGTCAGGGGCTGCCTACTCAGTACGGCGCATCTTCTTGAAACGCTCGCTATGCTGTTCGCGATCGGTGATTGTTATCTTCACTGGAATCTTGAACGACGGCATCCGATCGCGACAGAACGCACGCACGCGCTTCTTCAGTGAATCGAGATCCTCGGATTCTATTATATTGAATCGAGCCGCTACGATTTGGCCAGTCAACGGAGTTTTTTCACCATACACTGCGACATCCTGAACGTTGTCGAGCTGCAACAAAAAACTTTCTATTTCGGCCGGGTAGACTTTCTGGCCGCCAATGTTGATGATGTCGCTGACGCGCCCGAGGATGCGAATGTAATCGCCATTGACCTCGACCATATCCTCAGTATTGATCCATCCCTCAGCGTCGAATGGACTGGGCGAATTCAGGTAGCCGAGCATCGCCGACTTGGCGCGGATGTGGAGCAATCCGTCGACCACCCGGGTTTCGAAGCCCTCACCTCCGATCTTGACCCATAACGAATCGACACTCTCCGATTTGGAACGCAAAACCCCAACTTCGGTCAAGCCATAGGTTTGGAGCAATTCAACGTTCGGAAAGGTTTCGTTCAACCGCTTCAGAGTGCTCGCTGGCATCGCTTCAGTGCCGTAGGTGATCAGCTGGAGTGACGACAGATCGTAATTGCGGTACGATTCTGCGATTAACAGTTGATTGAGAAAAGTTGGCGATGTTGGCAGGGTCTGGACACGATGGTGCTGGATCGCGCGGCATATTTCATCCGGGTCGCGCCTCGGTACCGAGACGACCGTGCCGCCGTTGGACAACGAGTACAGTAGCGTATTGATCCCACCAAGATGGTCCAGCAGCAAAAAAGTCAATGTAGTGCGACGGTGGCGCTGCACGCGAAACTTGTCGAGCAGGGCATCCACATCATGCAGGATTGCTTTGTGCTTGCCGGTCGAGCCCGAAGAAAACACCACCAGTCCAGGATTGCCGCTATCGATCAGCTTGAGGGTAAGCGGATTGCGCACCTCGGTTTGGCCGGTTGTGGCCACCACCCACTTGTCTTCATCATCCAGTTCGACTAGAAGTTGCACTTCAGCGATCTCAAAGAACTCTTCGCGATACGCACGCACCGCTTGGGTTAGCGGCACTGCAATCGCACGTAGTTCGAAAAGCGCCAACAGGAATGCACAGGCATTGGGTGAATAGTCACCGTCGAGCGCCACGACCGAGCCCGTGCCAACACCATGGTCGCGCAACACCTCAATGCACCGTGTCACGCGCCCTAACACCTCGTGATAATCATATGGCTCGTCACGCCAGACAATCGCTGGCAGATCGCGCCACTGCGCCATGCGTTCAGTCAACCAAAGATTGTTCACGATACGCCTCCGAGGTATACAACCTGTCCGGTCACGTAGCTGCTCTCCCGCTGGGTAAAGAATTCAACAACATTGGCAACATCGTCGAAAGTACCAAGACGTTTGATTGCCATGTCGTCGATGATGTTCTTGATCTTTTCTGGTGGAACAGCCTTAATTAGATCAGTTTCGACCGGGGTCGGTCCAACTGCATTAACGGTGATTCCAAGCTCGCCAAGCTCACGCGCCATGATGCGGGTAATCGTTTCAACTGCGGCTTTGGAGGCGGCATAGACGGCCTCACCATTCAGCCGGAGTGGCACTGCCACCGTCGAGAAATTGACAATTCGACCGTAGCGGTGTCGCTGCATGAGTTTGGCACTCTCGCGACTCACAATTGTGGTTCCAACAAAGTTGGTCGCCATGATCCGATTGATTGTTGCAGTCGGCGTCAACAGAATATGATTTATCGAGGCGATACCGGCATTGTTGATCACAATATCCAGCCGCCCGTGCCGCTTCTTGATATCAGAGATCATGGTACGAACCTGAGCCTCATCAGTGACATCAGTGAGATGATGCTGATATCCTTCACAATGCCAATCAGGTGCATCGCGGCTGCACCCCTCCACGAGCGCCCCCCTCGCTGCATACCGCTCTGCCAGGTAACGGCCGATACCCTTGCGGGCGCCGGTGATTAATACAACCTCAGAACTCGTCATTCTTTAACCCTCGTCAGCCAGCAAGCTACAGATGTAGTCGGTGAGGGTACCGACGGTGCGGAATGGGCTATTGCGCATAGACATGGCGCGGTCGTTCGCCAATGCGATCACGATGCCGTACTCGCTCTCGATCCATTGTTCGAGATCGACCACCAGGGTCACCAAACCGAGCGAGTCAAGCATCGCCTCCTGCCCGACTAGCCCGGTCGCTTCTCCGAAATTGGGTGGAAGATCCTTGCCACTAGCGGTTAAGACATCATCGAGTACCGCTAATACCGCTCTGGCGACAGCGGCACGATCGATCGATATATCTTGGGCCATGCGACTTGTGCTCCTGTATGTATATAAGGTCCTATCGGCAGCGGCAGCCGAAAGTTATGAGCGCCAACGAGCTAGAGAGATCTTCTGCGTGCCGTTGATCAGGGTCTGGGGGGGGACATCGTTATTGACAATCGATCCGGCGCTGATCACCGAACCTGCGCCGACTGTAACGCCCGGTAGAATAATACAGCGCGAGCCAAGCCAGACGCCGTCGCCAACCACGATTGGCGCAGTGGTAAGCGCTCCCGCGCGTTGTTCCTTTGGCCCAATTTCGTGGGTAGCGGTTAGAAAGAGTACCTCGTGTCCCACTCCTACGCGGTCACCGATTGTGATCGAGTTGGCCAAGTCTAACAGACAGCCAATATTAAATAGGCAATCCTGACCAATCTTCAGCCGCTGGTGGATCGGTCCTCCGCCAGTGATCCTCGGCATGGCATACATCAGGCAACCACTTTTGATCTGGAAGCCAGCGGCACGAAGGGCATAGCACCGAAGCCGGTTCCCAACCATGTCGGGCAGAAATGCGCAGACCAATCTGGCGAGTAGCAGCCGGGGGCGCAGCGCGCTGAACTCTTCGCCCAGCACGCGAACTATGCGGCTTGCCCAGCCGGTTGAACAATTCATTGATGTAGTGTTGGGTGACTGTTGCGACGGCTCAACCACTGCAAGCTCTCTTGTCGTTCAACATCAGCAGGGGCTTGGGCAGGGCTGAAAAGCGAATAAGAGCCCTGACCGTTGCAGCCTCGCTACAAGCAGCTAGCTCATCCAATTTGGAGCGTCTCAAGCAGCAGCTATGCTCTTCGCTTCCGTGGACGGACATGCTGTCTAGATCGCGTCTGAGAGCTACTTGACGCACCGATCCAGTCGGCGCGTCGAGATTCACGATTACATCTCTGCCCATCAGTTAATCACCCACTCATACATCCGCTGTTTTTAGATGAGGACGACATAGTACAAGGCGATGTTTGACACTAATCCATCATGTTCTCCACGAAAAATGAGCAGTAAAGTTATCGAGTGTGACCTGAGCCCCTTCTCTCATCCACTTATGCGGAGAGCCCTTAGGATAGTCACTTATCGCCTTGGCCGGTCACCCGAGCTGCCCGTCGTGGGCCACTGTTAGTGCGTGCGGGATACTGCAACGCTCTGATTGGGAGTTTACGATGTTATCAGAAAATTGGCGAATTGTGTTCTGAATACCCTTCAATTCAGTGATAATATCTCCAACAATATCGAAATTGCGCAAGCCTGCAGGATAAAGGACTGACCTTGCGGCATCCGTCCGACTACGTTGCTTCCCTGGATCTATGCCGAGGCTTGGCCGCGATCGGGGTGTTGCTTTATCACATAGATTTCATGTTTTTTGGAACGCACGGCATGCTGCTTCATCGCGGTTATTTGTGCGTCGACTTCTTTTTTCTGCTCAGTGGATATGTCATTGCGCTTAGTTACGATCAGAGATTTCGGGATGGATTGAGCGTCAGTTCTTTTATTCTCGTCCGGGTTGCGCGTCTTTGGCCGCTGGTGGTTCTGACCACGCTGTTGGGGCTGGTCGCCTACCTTGCCCGTGCCCACAAAGACCGGATCGACGTTGACGCGCCATGGCTATTGGTTGAATTCACGGCCAACATTTTCATGCTGCCGGCTTTCTCCAAGCTGATCTTGTTTCCATTCAATCCGGCGGCATGGTCGATTTTCTTCGAGATGGCAGTGAATATCTTCTATGCAGCGGTCTTCGTATATCTCAGTGGCCGAGTTCATCTTGGGGCTTGTGGTCGCGGGCGCTCTTGGCCTGGTGATGGCCGTAGAGGTGCACAATTCGCTCGATTTGGGTTGGGGAAGCGACAACTTTCTCTTCGGGTTCCCAAGGGTGGTTTTCTCCTTCTTCCTCGGCGTCGCCATTCAACGTTCAGGCGCATGGATGAAGCTAACCTGGGTGCGCGGCCCGTATCCGCTCTTTGGCGGGCTCCTTACAACCACACTGTTGTTGAGTGTTCCGCCAACGGCCAGCTCACCATTTGACGGTTACTATGACCTGGGCGTCGTCACTGTCTTGTTTCCGATGCTGCTGGTCATTGCGGTTTCCTCGACTTTGCCGCAAGGCGTCAGTCAGGGGGCATTGCTACTAGGTGGAATTTCGTATTCCGTTTATTTGCTGCATACGCCATTGATGATACTGTATTCGGGCGTTCCGCAAGTGGTTCTGGGACAGAAGATTGCGACCTTAGCTCCCTGGGCTGGGATGATTTTTGTGCCGATTTTGCTTATTATCTCTTATTTATGCTGGGTGTGTTTCGAGCGACCGGCCCAGAAGTGGTTGAGGGCCGGTGCGGTACGGCGTCAGGGCGAAATTATGAAGAGTACGACTTTGAATAATCCTTCGAAATAGAATGCGCAGCGCATTTGCATCTTTTCCAGGTTCTGCGGGGCGGCAGCCCAAGTCCCGCAAGAGATGACCTGATTACCCCGACGTTTCCGCTGCCGGTCTGACGTTTGCGATGGTGCGGTGAGGGACGGGTGCCGTTTTGACGGCAGCGCGGGCCAGCCGTTCAAGGTTCTTGGCGAGCACAAAGCGGCGATTGAAGCGCCACTCGTAGGCGGCGAGATAGCGATCGGTGTGGTGAGCGTCGCAACTGCGGCAGGTGCCGTTGATGGCCCCCTTGAGATTACCAAGCCCGGTATTCGACCAGTGCATCAGAACCTGCTTTGGCCGACCGCCGCCGGTAACGACCGGCAGGTGGCGCATGCCGGCGTCGGCGAGTCCCTTGAAACAGGCGAGCCCATCACTGACGACGATGGAACCCGGCCTGATGTTGGCCGTCGCATAGTCGCGGATCGCTTCTTTGGTGAAGGCCTTCACGCGGCGCACGTGCGTAAAGAGCGGTTTGCCGTCACGGGTCGCAACGGCCAACACGAAAGGGACCTTGTTGCCCGCGCCCCGGCCTGTCTTTCCAGGCTTTTCGCCACCCAGATACGCATCATCGATCTGTACATCGCCTGCGAGCTTGTAGATCGTGTTGCGCTGTCGCATGACCTCCATCAACTTCTGCTTCATCAGCCACGCAGTGTCCCACTTCACGTCCAGTTGGCGCGCGAGTTCGAGACCGGAGATGTCGTTCTTGGCTGAGGTGATCAGGTGCATCGCCAAGAACCACTTGGTCAGCGGCGTCTTCGATTTGTGGAAGATCGTGCCAGCCTTGGCCGAGGTCTGCAGCCGGCAGTCCGAGCATTGGAAATGGCGGCGCGCCGGCGACCAGCTATGGCGAACGCTGCCGCAGCGCGGGCACACGAAACCATCCGGCCAGCGCATCGCGATCAACGCGGCCTGGCACTTCTCCTCGGTCCCATAGCGTTCATGGAACTCGGCGAGGCTCAGCCCCTTTTGAAACTGCACTCGATTGCGCGCCATCGCTGCCTCCCGTTCGAATAACTGAAGCCAGCAATATCAGACACTTGTGGCGCCAAGAGGACGTGTCTGGGTAATCAGGAGAGATGATCCCCGATTCCGAGAGGGTGTTTGCGGGCAGAAGTCGATTTGGGAACGTCGGGTGGGCGCAAACTTGTGGGTGGCTTTGACGGAGGTGGCATCACATCGAACGGCGGCGTGGCGTTGCTCGATCGTCGTCGGCCAGACCTCTCCGAGCATTGGAAGCATCTGGCAACGACGAACCCTATCGAAAGCACGTTTGCCACCGTGCGCCACCGCACGATCCGATCAAAAGGCTGCCTCTCGAACAAGACCGCCTTGGCATTGGTCTTCAAGCTTGTCGAGGCTGCCCAGAAACGCTGGCGCCGCCTTGAAAAGCCGAACCAGTTGCCGAAGGTCGTGCTCGGTGTCAAGTTCAGTAACGGGTATGAAGTGATAAAACCTACCAATCGTCAACCCGAAGCCGCCGCCTGATCCATCAGGCCGTCACCAAGAATTGGCGATAGCTCTTGGCGCGGTTCTTCCCATGGAGCTGCAGAATGGTTTCGTCCGACATCGTATGAGCTCGGTGTCTGTCCACCGGGCCTTAAGCTGACTTCGGCCATTCCGCATGCCCCCTGGCAAGTTGTTTCATTAATAGCATCGGATATCGTTGGCCTAGTGAGACGTGGCATGTTCGCTTTAGAATATCGAGCGTTCGCGGGCATGTCTCGGCGGAATACTCTATGTCTCGCTTTGCCCAATTCCAAACATTCATTAGAGGGTGAAACGAACTCCTCTGCACCATCGCTTCCCAGTTCGTGTATACATGACGTCCACTATCAAACAGCCGGTATGTGCCACGCCGGCTCTCAGCAAAACGCTTCGCGTCTTCAGCGGTATCAAAGATTACATGCACGCCGCATGCATTTTCTGGATCGTTGTGAGGGCAAATCCTAAAGACGTTGCTTCTATTCAAAGCTCTTCGCATCATGTCGTTGCGCTTTCGGAGCCGCGATATAATTGAAGGCAACTTGGAAAGCTGAACACTCAAAATCACGCTCGACATATCGGTGGCCTTGAAATTGAAGCCAGTAAAGTACGGCTGATTGATCCCATCATGCTGGCGGATCTGCGCACCGACGTCATGATACATAAGGGCGCGTTGGAAGATGCTCTCATCCCCGGTCAGCAATGCTCCCCCTTCGCCAGCATTGATATTCTTGTGAAAGTTGAAACTCAACGCACCTGCTGCACCGATCGTGCCGACGCACTTGCCGCGATAGGGCACGCCAACGGCCTGGCAGGCGTCCTCGATGACGATCAGGTCATGACGTCGAGCAATGTCCAGAATTTCTGCCATGGCGCAGACAACATTGCCCATGTGCACCGGAATAATAGCTCTGGTCTGAGGCGTAATCTTCCGCTTGATATCCTCAGGATCGATAGTAACGGTTTCGTCGATTTCAACGAGAACCGGCACGGCTCCAACGGCAATTACCGCTGCCGCAGTCGAGAGCCAAGTGTAGGCGGGTACGAGAACTTCGTCTCCGGGGCCTATCTGAGCAGCGGCAAGCGCGCTGGCGAGCACGCTGGTCCCGCTATTCATTGCGATCGCATATTTGGTTCCGGTAAATTTCTTGAGTTGCTCCTCAAAACGATCTGAATAAGAAGGAGACCGTGATCCGTATCGACTGAGGTGGCCAGATGCAAAAACTGGCGCTAAAGCCAACCACTCTCGTAATCCGACTCTAGACATGTCTGGCTCTCCTCACAATATTGACTTTGAATTCTTCAAGTTGTCTTCTTTATATCCTTATGGCGCCAGATTAACAGCACCGCGCACAGCATCATTCTAAAATCCAATCATCAAGAAAAAAGACGCAACAGCTCAAACTCTTAGTTGTTAAGCGAAAAATGGACTATTCCCCTTAACCTCTTACTGCGCCATCAGCTATCGAGCGTATAAATCTTTGGCGAGCTGCGAGGCGGCCCGGGCCGCAAGCGCCATTAGCGTCAAGGTCGGATTTTTTTCCGGGCCAGTGGTGAAGCAGCCGGCATCGACAACCAGTACATTTCTCGCGTCGTACAGTCTGTTAAAATTGTCGGTGACGCCGTAGTTCGGAGAGGCATGCATTCTCGTCGTGCCGCCATAATGAACCGCCGTTCCCGGGGTGAGCTGAGGAACGATATCCCTTGACGTGGCTTCAAAGCCGGCTTCGTTCATTAGGTCGAGCAGGTGCCTTCGCGCTCCCACGACGTTACTAAGTACGTCTTCACCAAAGCTGATCTCAATATCGAGCGCCGGCATTCCGAATTCGTCCTTTCTGTCTGGGGACGGGCGCACGTAATGGGCATGACTGGGGATCATCGTGCCAAACAACTGGACGCCGATAGAGCTCGCCCGAAGCCCGAAGCGACTACGGATCGTATCTCGGATCCCGACTACGCCCATCGTCCATGACGTTGCCATCAGCGGGGGCGATGTCTCAAAGGGCAGCCGGGTGAGATAAGCTGGAGGAGAAAGCAGCGTAGCTGGTCTATCGAGATCAAACGCCCACCATTCCCGCGGATGATCGTGAAGATGGCTGCCAAGCAGACCGTTGCTGTTTCCAAGCCCCTCCGGAAAATCTGGTGAGGTCGAGTTGAGCAGGAGCTTCGCGGAGTTAATTGCACCGCATCCGAGGACGAACGCAGCGGCAGCGAGCCTTACGTCTTCACCGGATCGACGATCGCGGCAGACCACCGCGACGGCACTCCGGCTCGCACCGTCCCACTCAATTCGTAGCGCGTGAGCGCCAGTGACGAGCTCAAAGTTGGGTTGCTCGAGCAGCCTCGCCACGACTAGAGAATAGCTGTTGAAAGCGGTGCCGCGTCCGACGAGGAGATGCGGCGGTCCATCCGCCAATGGCAAAGTTGTGAGACCTTGTCCGCGCGCCGCTGCGCATAGTGCCACCGGCGCCCAGTCCTCGGGGAGCCTGCTCTTGAAGTCGCTCTCACCTGCGGGAAGATTGGGCACGTCCTCCGGGGCGGCCGTGATCCTCATCATGCGTTCGGCGACTCTATAGAATGGCTCGAGTTCGCCGTAGGTGAGCGGCCAAACATATTTCTCGTGAAGCCTTTTACCATCTGTGAAGTCTTCCGGACAAAAGCGGGGTACGGCGCCGGTCCAATGGTTGCTCATGCCCCCTGGAGAATAATGGGCATAGAAACTGCTGGCAGCACCCCCGCCCCCCGCAGAGGTTACGGTGGTGTCGATGAGAAGCGCGGGCATTCGGCGGAACAGATTGCGGCCTTTAAGCCGGAGAAGAAAGCCACTTGGCAATTCGATGCCCGACTCCAGCATTACCGTCGGAATGCCAGCGCGCACCAATTGATGGGCTGCCATCGCGCCTGCGGGACCGCTGCCGATGACAACAACGCGTCGATCATTCTCGAAACAAGTGCTTTTATCCAAGGGCGTCGACCTCTGGGGTACGCAATCAGTAGTCTTTGGATTCGGAAACGATTCCATTCGGTGTTGAACTGACTAATTCATGAGTTATGCAAAGTCTGTAGATGGTCCACAACTTCCGTCCACCTCGGTTAAGACCGATGCTTAATATGACCATGGCTGTGCGTAGATACTCCATCCCGGGTGATTGTACAGTCGCTTTTCAAAGAGTTTCGGTTCGGCTGGCGTCCCGGGAGGTGGTGTATGAAGCGGTGTGGCAGCATTGGGCGTAGGGAGGCCGGAGGCCGACTGGAGCGCAATGTTGCGTAAAGTTCTTTTTCCCAGGTCGTGCACATCGGCTGCGGGGGGAGGATGGTCATGGTCCGAACTCAGGTTTGTTAAGGATTCCACACTCGAACGAACGGAGAGCCGAGTCCCATGACCCTCGACAGAATTGCCTTGAAAGAACTCGCCGACAAGGGCTCTGATGCTGATCTGCTCAGAGAAATGCTTGCCTTCATTACCGCCCAGCTGATGGAGATGGAGGTCGAAGGCCTGACCGGTGCCGCTTACGGTGCGCGGACAGGTGAGCGCACCAACCAGTTCCTGCGCACGCTTACGCGACGCGGCCTCAGAGGCGTTAAGCTGGTGATCTCCGATGCCCACGAAGGTTTGAAGGCTGCTGCCGCGAAGGTATTGAGCGCGACCTGGCAGAGATGCCGCGTGCACTTCATGCGCAACGCCCTTGCGCACGTCGGCGTCAAGCAGCGCCCGATGGTCGCCGCCGCCATCCGCACCGCGTTCGAGCAGGAAAGTGCGGAGGATGCGCACGCCGAATGGCGTATCGTTGCCGATCGCCTGCGTCCGCGCTTCCGAGGGCTTGGCGAACTCATGGACGAGGCCGAGCACGACGTGCTCGCCTATCGTCAATTCCCTCCCGCGCACCGTCGCCAGCTTCATTCGACCAATCCGCTCGAACGCCTTAACGGCGAGATCAAGAAACGCACCCGCGTTGTCGGCATTTTTCCCAACGAAGCGGCAATCGTCCGCCTCGTCGGTGCAATCCTCTTGGAGCAAAATGACGAGTGGGCGGTCACGCGACGCTACATGAGCCTGGAAACTTTTGCCCGCCTCGGCTATGAAAACGTATCAGCATCGGCGGCGCTGACCGCCAACTGATCGTCCGGGCAAACTTGAGCCCGGACCGTGACCGGCGCTGTTACACCACGCCTTGGGGCACGATCCGGGTTCGCTCGATGCCAGTCCTACGCCAACCCTTGGACCGTCGGCTGATTGAGACTTTTCGGTCTCACTACCCAACGAAAATCCATAAGACGCCCACATAAAAGTCCCCAAAACGCCAGTGGGGCAACCAGTTAACGATCGCTCATCCCGAATCATGGTTAGTTGAAGATAGGCATTCGCGCCGACAATCTGGGTAGTTCGAACCATTACTAGGCAATTGGGCGGGGGCAGCGTGACGATCTCAATATCCCATTTGAGGCCACTCATTTTATGCGCTACCGCGCTTCTGATGGGGTGCTCCTACTTGCCCGCTTCAGGGCCGGGGCATCGGGCCATCACGATTGGGGCGACGGCTAGTCTGACGGCTGGAAAAAAAGAAATCGCCTACGACTATGTCCTGGTGGACATTACGAGCGATGTCATCAACCTGGTCGAGAGCATTACGCTTGGATCACTCTACGATTCATTTGGGGTGCGCGCCCGGTACTCGCCGGATCTTACGCTTGGGGAAGGAGACGTCATTCAAATAACGGTGTTCGAGTCCTCCACGGGCGGATTGTTCATTCCGCCCGATGCTGGCGTGAGGCCGGGCAACTTCGTGACCTTGCCGCCCCAAAAAATCGACCGCTCAGGTGATATCTCGGTACCTTATGCCGGACGTGTGCGGGCGTCGGGACGGACGCTGATGCAGGTTCAGTCCGCAGTCGAGCGCAGACTGTCGCCGCGCGCAGTCGAACCGCAGGTTGTCGTGTCTCTGGTCGAGCAGACGGCCGTTCCTGTGACGGTTATTGGTGAGGCGGCGAGTCAGTTGCAGCTCAACCCGAACGAGCGGATCCTGGATGTCATTGCACGATCCGGTGGCGTGCGGGGGAAACCATTTGAGCTATTTGTCACGCTTCAGCGTCGTGGACGGAATGAAACGATTCATTTTCCCCGATTGGTTCGGAAAGCTAGTGAAAATGTCTACGCCCAGCCCGGAGATACAATCTACGTCCATCGTGAAAAGCAGAAGTTCGTTGCTGTTGGTGCTCTTGGAGCAGGGGGACAGGACAGCGGCGTAACAGGTATTTTTGATTTTGAGGAGGAACGGGTATCCTTGATGGAGGCCATTGCTCAAGCCGGTGGTTTGCTGGATTTCCGTGCCGACGCCTCCTCGGTCTTCATCTATCGTACAGAATTCAGGTCGTCGCTCGAGAGCATGGGTGTTGACCTGTCACATTTCGATCCTGATCAGAAGCTGATCCCGACGATTTACCGCGCTAATTTCCTGGATCCATCGAGCTTCTTCTTCGCGCAGAGATTTCCCATCCGACATAAGGATGCAATCTATGTCGCTAACTCGGACAGCGTCGAGCTCGAGAAGTTCCTCATTAATACTCGGCTGATTACCTCGACGATTGCAGGTGTTTCCGGAGATGTTGTCGCGACCCGCGATAACGTCCGAGCTCTGCGGGATTAAGCGCAGCATCTATCGTCGGTTTGTAGCATTTGCCGTCTGCCTATACGGGCAGGCGGCAAATTTGTTGCGGTCTGTGCAGACGACGCTGGCGTTCAAACAAACAAAAATCTTGTTTAATTCTCTGCGGCCCCCGGCAATTCGTAGCTCGATCCGACCACTGATTCGTCCGCAGCTCAAATAGATGGCCAAAAACCACAACCGATCAATGGAACCGGCGTGAGCAACTTTAGACGTCAAACGGCTCGCGGATTGGCTGCAACACCTTGCTTTTCCAATGGCACGACTTGTGCATCTCTTCCACTGAACCGAAACGGTCGTCGTGCACATCCTACTCGCCAGTTTCAGGGAGAGCCGACGGCGTCCCATTCCTAGCTACTCGTTCAGTGTGCCAGGCCCGGCAACTGGTTCAACTTGCGTCGGAATCTGTGGAGAACCATTGGAGCAGCAGATGTATGAAGAGAGCAAACGAATTCTAGTGACAGGTGGAGCAGGCTTCCTTGGCTCTCACCTCTGCGAGCGCCTCTTGGATCAAGGTCATGAAGTTTTGTGCGTGGACAACCTTTTCACGGGTCGTCGCCGACACATTGCCCACCTCCTCAGCAACCCACGGTTCGAGTTTATGCGTCACGACGTGACGTTTCCGCTCTTTGTTGAGGTGGATGCAATCTATAATCTGGCCTGCCCGGCCTCGCCCATTCACTACCAGCACGATCCGGTTCAGACCACGAAGACGAGCGTGCATGGGGCCATCAATATGCTGGGGCTCGCGAAGCGGCTCAAGTGCCCGATCTTCCAGGCCTCCACATCGGAGGTTTACGGCGATCCAATCGTCCATCCGCAGACAGAAGATTACTGGGGCAATGTCAATCCTATCGGCTTTCGGTCTTGCTATGATGAAGGCAAGCGATGTGCCGAGACACTCTTCTTTGACTATCATCGCCAGCACAATCTGGAGATCAAGGTTGCTCGGATCTTCAACACCTATGGTCCGCGCATGCACCCGAACGATGGCCGTGTGGTTTCGAACTTCATAGTGCAGGCGCTCAGGGGCAACAACATTACCGTTTTCGGGGACGGACAGCAGACCCGGTCATTCTGTTATGTTGATGATCTGATCGAAGCCTTCGTTAGGATGATGGCAACTCCGCCGGAGATTACAGGGCCGATCAACATTGGAAATCCACGAGAGTTCACGATACGAGAACTTGCCGAGCTTGTGATTGAGTTGACGGGGACGAGGTCCAAGATTATCTCGAAGCCGTTGCCGCAAGACGATCCCAAGCAGCGGCAGCCCGACATTTCGCGCGCACGTGAAGTTCTCGACTGGGAACCAAAAGTGGCGCTGGGCGAAGGGCTTGTGCGTACAATCGACTACTTCGACAAGTTCCTAGCCGGCGTCGAAACCAAGGTTCCGGCGCAATAGGGGCCGGTCAGGCTCCAGAACGAAAAACGGGCAGCACAGCCGGTCGGCTCTGCTGCCCGTTTTTCGTTAGCTGTTGGCCGATCTAGACGAAGAAGAACTCTGTGCCGTCAAGGTTCAAGCCGTAGACGTTGTTGACGACGCCGATCAGCTCGTCGCTTTCGGAACCGGTTCCCGTGATCCAGATCGATGTACCCCCAGGCAGGCCGGTTGCGCCAGACTCCAAGCGGTAGTCTGCAGCCGTGCCGAACAGTTGGATGGTGTCGTCCTCGACCATGAAGTCATAGAGGAATGCATAGTCGGCTGTCCCATCCGTCAGGCCGTTGGCGTCGTCGTAGAAGCTGCCGGTCGCGTTTCCTAGAATAAACTGGTCTGCGCCGTCGTTGCCGACGAGGACGTCGAGTTCACCCTGTCCCGGGTTTATCGCCGTCGTATCGACTGCGATTAGGAGGTCGTCGTTATCCGACCCCTGAAGAATATCGTCACCCTCGATTTCAGTGACGGCGAGATTGTTGAAGGTGACGTCGTGATAGTGTGCGTTCAGATAAATTCCGCCTGTTGCCGGCGCCTCGTTGAGGCTGAAGGTCTGGGTTCCCCCGATCGTCCAGGTGCCGGGCTCGGTCGTGCCGGCCTCCCAGATTTTCAGGCTGTAGTCGCGATCATACAGGCCGGACTGCTCGACCCGGATGGCTAGATTGTAGGTCGCGTTCTCGTTCAGGGTCATGGCCTGGCTTGCGAGCGAGGAGAAGAAGTTGGTCGACGGATGCAGCGTCATTTGTCCGCCACCGATCCCGTCATTGTTCGTGTAGAAAAATGCAGCTCCTGGCTCCCATCCAACATGGGGTTGGAAGCCCGGTATGGGAGTCGTCCGTGTGGCCGGTCCATAGCATGCCGATGGCGAAGCCACCGCCATCGCGGCCGGATGGATCGATGTTGGTCAGATCGTGGGTCGTGACTGAAAGGCGGACTTCATAGTTGTCCCAGCTCTCGTCGCCGATTGCGAGAACACGATCATAGCCGGGTTGGACGATCCGTACTCCACCATCCTCGAGTGCCCACCGCCCATCGACGATTTGAGCTACCTGCTGGATATCGTTGACGTTGCTCCAGTCGATCGAATAGTTGCCATCCCAATTCAGGCCGTCTTCGTATTGGATGGTGATGTCGCGGGTCAGCGTCGACCCGTCCGAGAGGTTGGCTATGAGCGTCACAACGTCATCGGCGCTAGTCCCGTCAAGCTGGGTGTAGGCCAGTTCAACATTGAAGTCGCCGTCATTGTGAAGTCGCCGTGTATCGGCGCCGATCGATAGCGATGAGACCGGGCCACCATTGAGCGAATAGGCAAGGGATGCGACATCGTCGGAGACGTTGCCCAGAATGTTGACCCAGGTCTGCGCCTCGCCGGGGGAGCCAAAGGACTGGGTGTCGCCGTACCATACGTCGACGATAGGGCGCAGGGTGACAGTTGCTTCGTCGGTCAGTTCACCGTCGGTGATCGTGTAGGTAAAGGTGTCCGAGCCGTCAAAAAGGCCGCTCGGCGTATAGGTCAGAGTTCCATCGCCGTTATCCGCGATGAGGCCGTTCGCGGGCTGCGTGTAGCTGGTGATGTCAAGCAAATCCCCATTGCTGTCGCTGTCATTGGACAAAAGATCGGAAATAGCGAACGTGAGAGGACCGTCACTGTTCCTCGGAAGAATATCGTCAGTTGCGACGGGGGCGACATTGACATACTCGTAAGTCCCGTCCTCGTCGAGGATTGGGTCCGAGCTGAACTCGACGTAGTCGACTTGGGCCGTGTACCCCGTGGCATTGCCCGTGTTGCCGGCCAAGACGCCCGCCGCTGTCACGTTCAGCGCCTGCGTGAACGAGCCGGCAGTCGTCCAGGTCTGACCGTCCTGTGAGTAGGCGAGGGTCCAAAGGTCTCCCTGGCGTGTCACCTGCAGGTACTGGGCGGTATTCTCTGGGATCGCGACCCGAAAGGCCATCGACGAGGCGCCGTTCACCGTGATGCCGCCAAAGGCATAGAGCGTGTTGCCGTCCGAGTAGGTATCGAACCGAAGCCAGTTCTGAGCGTCTTGTTCTACGAGAATGCCCTGGAGCTGATACCTTTCTGTCGGCGTTGTCAGGAACCGCGTCTCAAGGGTGAAGTCGTCGTCGGCCACGGTCTGCATGAGACGCGCGCTATTGTTCGCGTTCCAGGCGTCGTAGTTGCCGTCGGGTGTAACGAGTTCGAGGAACGCATCGGTCGGAGACGTCCCGAACGAAGACGCAATCCCGGCCGGTCCGATCACATTCCAGACAGGATCGAGACTGCCGGATGCAAAATCATCTGACGTCAAAGGTGGCGGCGGAGCCGAGACCGTCACATTTACCAGGGCTTGATCGGTCAGTTCACCGTCGGAGGCCGTGTACGAGAAACTGTCGGTGCCAACAAGGCCAGCGGTGGGGGTGTACGTCAGCGTGCCATCACCATTGTCGACCAGGGTTCCGTTCGAGGGCGAAGTGAAGGCCGTGACGCTCAGAGGATCGTCATTGGCGTCGGTGTCGTTGGCAAGAAGATCGACAAGGGCGAAGTAGGCGTGCCTGCAAGCGTCTCAAACGGGTCGTCCTCTGCGACGGGGGCGACATTGACATACTCGAAAGTCCCGTCCTCGTCGAGGATTGGGTCCGAGCTGAACTCGACGTAGTCGACTTGGGCCGTGTACCCCGTGGCATTGCCCGTGTTGCCGGCGAAGACGCCCGCCGCTGTCACGTTCAGCGCCTGCGTGAACGAGCCGGCAGTCGTCCAGGTCTGACCGTCCTGTGAGTAGGCGAAGGTCCACAGGTCTCCCTGGCGTGTCACCTGCAGGTACTGGGCAGTATTCTCGGGATCGCAACCCGAAAGGCCATCGACGAGGCGCCGTTCACGGTGATGGCGCCAAAGGCATAGAGCGTGTTGCCGTCCGAGTAGGTATCGAACCGAAGCCAGTTCTGCGCGTCTTGTTCGACCAGAATGCCCTGGAGCTGATACCTTTCTGTCGGCGTTGTCAGGAACCGCGTCTCAAGGGTGAAGTCGTCGTCGGCCACGGTCTGCATGGACGCGCGCTATTGTTCGTGTTCCAGGCGTCGTAGTTGCCGTCCGGCGTGACGAGTTCGAGGAAGGCATCGGTCGGAGACGTCCCGAACGAAGACGCAATCCCGGCCGGTCCGATCACATTCCAGACCGGATCGAGACTGCCGGATGCAAAATCATCTGACGTCGAAGGTGGCGGCGGAGCCGAGACTGTCACACTGACCAGGGCCTGATCGGTCAATTCACCGTCGGAGGCCGTGTACGAGAAACTGTCGGTGCCAACAAAGCCAGCAGTGGGGGTGTACGTCAGCGTGCCATCGCCATTGTCGACCAGGGTTCCGTTCGAGGGCGAAGTGAAGGCCGCGACGCTCAGAGCATCGTCGTTCGCGTCAGTATCGTTGGCAAGAAGGTCGATAACAAGTGGCGTGCCTGCAAGCGTCTCAAACGGGTCGTCCTCTGCGACGGGGGCGACATTGACATACTCGTAAGTCCCGTCCTCGTCGAGGATTGGGTCCGAGCTGAACTCGACGTAGTCGACTTGGGCCGTGTACCCCGTGGCATTGCCCGTGTTGCCGGCCAAGACGCCCGCCGCTGTCACGTTCAGCGCCTGCGTGAACGAGCCGGCAGTCGTCCAGGTCTGACCGTCCTGTGAGTAGGCGAGGGTCCAAAGGTCTCCCTGGCGTGTCACCTGCAGGTACTGGGCAGTATTCTCTGGGATCGCAACCCGAAAGGCCATCGACGAGGAGCCGTTCACGGTGATGCCGCCAAAGGCATAAAGCGTGCTGCCGTCCGAGTAGGTATCGAACCGAAGCCAGTTCTGAGCGTCTTGCTCTACGAGAATACCCTGGAGCTGATACCTTTCTGTCGGCGTTGTCAGGAACCGCGTCTCAAGGGTGAAGTCGTCGTCGGCCACGGTCTGCATGAGACGCGCGCTATTGTTCGCATTCCAGGCGTCGTAGTTGCCGTCGGGTGTAACGAGTTCGAGGAACGCATCGGTCGGAGACGTCCCGAACGAAGACGCAATCCCGGCCGGTCCGATCACATTCCAGACAGGATCGAGACTGCCGGATGCAAAATCATCTGACGTCGAAGGTGGCGGCGGAGCCGAGACTGTCACACTGACCAGGGCCTGATCGGTCAATTCACCGTCGGAGGCCGTGTACGAGAAACTGTCGGTGCCAACAAAGCCAGCAGTGGGGGTGTACGTCAGCGTGCCATCGCCATTGTCGACCAGGGTCCCGTTCGAGGGCGAAGTGAAGGCCGCGACGCTCAGAGCATCGTCGTTCGCGTCAGTATCGTTGGCAAGAAGGTCGATAACAAGTGGCGTGCCTGCAAGCGTCTCAAACGGGTCGTCCTCTGCGACGGGGGCGACATTGACATACTCGTAAGTCCCGTCCTCGTCGAGGATTGGGTCCGAGCTGAACTCGACGTAGTCGACTTGGGCCGTGTACCCCGTGGCATTGCCCGTGTTGCCGGCCAAGACGCCCGCCGCTGTCACGTTCAGCGCCTGCGTGAACGAGCCGGCAGTCGTCCAGGTCTGACCGTCCTGTGAGTAGGCGAGGGTCCAAAGGTCTCCCTGGCGTGTCACCTGCAAGTACTGGGCGGTATTCTCTGGGATCGCGACCCGAAAGGCCATCGACGAGGAGCCGTTCACGGTGATGCCGCCAAAGGCATAAAGCGTGCTGCCGTCCGAGTAGGTATCGAACCGAAGCCAGTTCTGAGCGTCTTGCTCTACGAGAATACCCTGGAGCTGATACCTTTCTGTCGGCGTTGTCAGGAACCGCGTCTCAAGGGTGAAGTCGTCGTCGGTCACGGTCTGCATGAGACGCGCGCTATTGTTCGCATTCCAGGCGTCGTAGTTGCCGTCGGGTGTAACAAGCTCGAGGAAGGCGTCGCTTGTGTTCGTTGCCAGGGACGCGTCAATGCCTGCCGGTCCTGCAACGGTCCATGCCGGGTCCAGTAGGGAGGATGAAAAGTCGTCAGACGATGGGGAGG
This sequence comes from uncultured Alphaproteobacteria bacterium, assembly GCA_963696075.1. Taxonomy (GTDB): domain Bacteria; phylum Pseudomonadota; class Alphaproteobacteria; order Rhizobiales; family Hyphomicrobiaceae; genus CAJQQK01. The sequence continues at coordinate 47,654 of CAVOJD010000035.1, forward strand.
TCACGTAACTAATCGCCTCTGATCAATGATCAAACACACCTGGTATTCATGCCTATCCCTTTTGATCCGGTTCCGGGGCCAAAATCGGCGGGGCATCAACAAGTTGACGACATTGGCGCTTGCAGTCGAGACAACACCTCAGCGCGTTGATGACATTGGGCTTTCTCGCCCGCCGCCTGAAGTAAGGGGATAGGCATGCCTGGTATTCATACCGTCAAAAGTCGCGTGAAACAATTGGTTAATCTAATTTTTATGACATAATTGATTAACGTTTGCGCGCGGCGTCCCCCTACGGGTTCCGCGTGCGCTCGAGTGCCTCTGCTTGCCCGGTAGAAGTGGCTTCATGCGCCGGTTCGACGCAAGGGGCGCGATCTTCCGACCCGATCCGCTCAGGGCGAGGGGCGCCGGCCGGTTTTAGGGGATTTAGTGGCCACTACGCGCACATTGTCCCAATGCCAGGTGAAGCCAATTGGGGGCCCGTTTTCGGCTTTGGAGGGTGTGTAGCTGTGATCGTAGAAGACGACGCGTACCAGGCCGCCGGGAAATGCCCCGGGTTGGGTGAGCGAGACGCCAGCAACCGTAAACGTCACAGTGCCGTTGCCGTTGTCCTCCAGTGCGACCTTGTGGCGGCGCATCTTGTTGTTCGGGGTGGGGTTGGAAAATGCCTTCCCGTTCAATGTGTTGCCGATTTTCAAGCCGCCGGGGAAGCCGGCGGACGCGCCGCCGCTCCATGAGGCGATCAGCACGCCATCACACTGCAGGCACCCGTCGAGGTTCGAGGCGGCGACATCAGAGCGCAGGAAAGCCGGTACTGTATTGGTTGGATAGATGCCGGCCTTGGCCGTCGATCTGTAGACGTCCTCCGAGACCACGCCGAATTTGAGCCACTGACGTGTACCCAAGTTCGTCAGATTGACATCGACCGAGATCTTGCCGACCCCGTCGAATGTCTGGTCGGGTGAAAACCAAACCACGGAATAGGCGTCGACATCGCCCATCGACGTCATCAAGTGGTCGCGCGCGGTGTAGACCAGTTCGTCTACATGAAAATCGAAATTCGCGCCGGCAAGCTTTTGCGAGCTCAGTTGGCGCTGGGTGCTGGGCGGGCCACCGTCGAGGTCGTGATCGGCGCTCCAGGAACCGCCGTGAAAGGCATTGCCCCAGCCGAAAGAGTTGAGCTCGCGACCTGCGATCTGCCAACCGGCATTGCGATGGTAAACGCCCCAGGTGAAGCGCTCCTGTCCCTTGTTGCCCGTGAAGTCCTCAAAGAAAAGCGTGTCCGACGACAGGGATGAACTGCTGGCCAGTCCGACGCCCAAGGCCAAGCATGCCCTCAGGGCAATCAAATTACCTGCTATTCGAGTCATTGTTGAATGACGGTTTCCAGGCCTATTCCGCCCGGTGATGCGTGTGATTGGCATGCATGGCCCGAGCGGATTTCATGAACTATGTGCTTCGGTTGCGTCCGAGGTAGCCGCGACTGCAGGAGAGCTTGGCTCGCACGCACTTCCAATAAATTTACAAAACTGGCCAGATGACCAGGAATGGTCGTCACCTTGGTAAATCGATCACGGGCGATGGGCCAATCGAACCGCGAATCGTACCCTGCCACTGAAGCCGGGATGAATGCTGGGCTACTTGCAGGATTAAAGGCCGAAACGCTCGCAGGCCCAGGCGGCGCGGGCGAGGACGGCGTTGCGGGCGTGGTGGCGGCGGTCGCCGCGCTGGCGGACGAGGCCGTCGATCAGTTCGAGGGCGGTGCATTCGCGGCGTTCGTAAGGGTGGACGTGGCGGGTGTAGCGGGTGAGCGCGATGGCGATCAGTTCATCGAGCGTGCGGCGGCGAGTGCGGCGTGGCATCGGGGCAAGATCGTCGGTGAGGCCCCAGCCGGCGTAGAACGGTGCGCCGTGGCAGGTGACGGGTTTTCCGCGCAAGAGCGCTTCGAAGCCGGCGAGGGATGAGATCGTCTCGATGTGGTCGGCGATGTCGATAAGGTTGATGATGCCGGCGGCGTGGATGACGTGATCGGCGAGGGGCTGAACGGTGTCGGGGGCAATGGCGCCGCGGCGCAGGCCTGAGACGACATCAGGGTGCGGCTTGTAGACGATGACCGCGCCGGGGTGGCGGGCGCGGGCATGGCGCAGAAGTTCGACGTTGACTTTGTCGGTTGCGGCCGGGTCGATCGTTGCGGAGATGGTTTTCAAAATCGAGGCGTCATCTGCAACCTGTCCCGGGACGAGGACGATCGGACGGTTGCCCGCACGTTTGCGGATCGCGTCGATTTCTTCGGCGCCAGTGGCTTGCTGGCCGAGGTTATATTTGGAGATGCGGGCTTCGAGGATGCGGGCGCGGATCAGGGCGCCGGTCTCGATCTCGGCCAGGGAGAGGGCGTCGTGTTCGAGGGCGTGTTCGAGGTCGCTCGGGCGGGAGGCATCATAGTAGATGCCGCGGCGGTCGAGGGCGAGGGAGGCTGCGGCAACGAAGCCGGCGCCAAGGCCGATCGAGCGCAGGAAGCCGTCTTCGATGCGCCAGAGGGGGATGTTGTCGGCGGCGGCCTGGGCGATGTGGTGGTCTTCGAGGCGGGAGGCCCAGACGTAGAGGTCGGCGCCGTTGCGTTTGGCGCGGGTGATGGCGGTGTCGATCGACCAGCAGAAGCGGGGCGGGCCCGAAGGGCGGCTCAGGAGCGTGCGCAAGGTCGGGCGGTTCCACCAGTAGGTCGCAGCGACGATGGCGGGGCAGTCGGGAGGCGCGGACACGGGCACGGGGCTAACGGTTCATGCGGCTGAGCGGTGGCCGGGCGGCTCCCGGTGGTGGTGGGTCGTGGTGGAGGCGTTGGCGGCGAGGTCGCTGGCGGGAACCTTGTGCCATGACGGGCGCTGGTTGCGGGCGGCGGCGACGCGGTCGGCAGCGGTAAGGCTGCGGCGGGTGGCCCACTGTTCGATCTCGGCGCGAAGGCGTGGTGCGGCGCCGGGGAAGGGATTGAACGGATTGGCGCGGGAATACGCGTAGAGCGCGAGGCGGCTGGTGCCGGGGGCGGCATCGCCACGGCGGTGGAAGCCATAAGTGTCGGCCATGATGAGGGTGTTGGCGGGGACAGTGAAGGCAATGGGGGAGGCGAAGCCGCGGGCGGCGAGTTCGGCTTCTGAAATGCGGAAGGAGCCGCGCTGGGCGTAGGTGTTTTCAAGGTTGCGGCCGGTGACGGCCATCTCGTGGTCCCAGGCGAGGCGGGCTGGCGTCAGGCGATGGGAGCCTGGCACGTAGTGGAAGGGGCCGTTTTCGGGGGTGACGTCATCGAGGAACAGCCACGCCTTCATGGTCGGGTGGAAGGTGTCGGCGTGGAAGTCCTTTTGGGGGTCGGATATGCGAGCACCGGGATCGGCGCCATTGACGACGAGGTGGGCGAAGAACATCGGGTATTTCCGGACGTAGCCGCCGAACATCATCGTGTTGAGGAGGCCGTCGTCCTGGAGGAGGCGGCGGCAGGCGGGCATGGCGTTGAGTGTTGCCGTGTCGAGGAGGCCCTGGAAGGTATGGGTGTCGCCCTGGACCATGCGGCGCAGGTCGCCGTTGAAGGCTATGATTTCATCGCGCAGGTGGGCGAAGTCGTCGGCGGGCAGGACGTTTTCTATTTTCAGAAAGCCCGTGTCTCGGTACTGGCGTTTTTGATCCTCGGAGATCAGGTGGCCCATGAAAGCTGTGCGCCAGCCGCTCATGAGGCGGGCCAAGCGGACGCGGGCCACGTGGAGGCCGAGGCGGTTGAGGGTTGGGCTGCCAATAATCGGATTCGACTTGAACGATTTGGCGGTCGTGAAGACTTCGCCAAACCAGAGCGGACTGCGTGCGATGTCACTCAATCGCATGGGGCCATCCTTTCGGTTTCTCAGCGCATCACGTAGTTGGCGGCGGCGGCGGCGGTGGCGAGGCCGAACTTGTCGGGGCCGAGGGCGTCGAGTTCCTGCTTGAGGACGTTTGCGGCGTTGGCGATCTGGTCGGGGGTGTGCTCGCTCGTGAGGAAGAAGCGGAGGCGGGCGGCGCGCATGGCGACGGCGGGATAGGTGACGGGGATCGTGGAGATGCCGCGGGCGAAGAGGCGCTCTGCAAGTTTGGCGGCGCGGATGGAGTCGCCGATCATCGCGACGCCGACGGCGAAGCCCGATGAGTGGCCAATGTCGAGGCCGGCGGCGGTGAAGGCGTCAACGAAGGTCTTGCCGTTCTGGCGCAGCTTCGTGACGCGTTCGGGTTCGGCGTGAAGTTTGACAAGGGCTGCGTGGGCGGCGGCGGCGACGGGCGGCGAAAGGCCGACGGAGAACATGAAGGCTGAGGCGTTGAACTTCATGTTGTCGATCAAGGCCTGGGGGCCGCAAATGTAGCCGCCGCTGGCGCTGAGTGTCTTGGAGAGCGTCCCCATCCAGATGTCGACAACGTCAGGCGACATGTCGAATTCTTCGAAGAGGCCGCGGCCGGTGGCGCCGAGGACGCCGATGGAATGGGCTTCATCGACCATCAGCCAGGCGGCGTGGCGGCGCTTGATCTCGGCCAACTGCGGCAGTGGGGAAATGTCGCCGTCCATCGAATAGAGGCCTTCGACCACAATCAGCACGCGATTGTATTGATGGCGGCACTCGGTCAGGATCTTGTCGAGGGCGGCCATGTCGTTGTGCGGGAAGGTGAGGCGGGTGGCGGCCGTCAGCTTGGTGCCGAGCACGATGGAATTATGTGACAGCGCGTCGAAGACGATGAGGTCGCCCTTGTCGAGGAGTTCACCGATGACCGAGACATTCGTGGCGTGGCCGGAGACGAAGGTGAGGGCATCCTCGGTTTCGTAGTGGTCGGCAAGGGCGCGCTCGAAGTCGCGATGGAGGGGGCGGTCGCCAGCGGTTGGGCGGCTTGCCGAAACCGACGTTCCGTAGCGGTCGATCGCGGCCTTGGCAGCGGCGTTGACTTCCGCGCTGCCGTTGAGGCCGAGGTAATCGTAGGAGATGAAGTTGTCGTAGGTCTTGCCATCGATGCTGCAGGTGGCGCCGGACTGACCCTCGTGCAGTTTGAAGTAAGGGTTTTCGACGCCCATGACGTCTGCAACTGCGCGCTGGCGGCGGATTTCCTTGTAGAGGGGGAGGGTGGCGAAGTCGGTTTTTTCCGATGACCGCGTCACAGGCGCCAATGGGATCGCGGTGGTCTTTTTCGCGGTCAGGCTGCGGGCGACGTCGAGCATCGACTGGCGCTTCTTGCGCGGCGTCGTGGTGGACTGAGTGTTCGGGTTCGGTCTGGTCATGTCACCGTCTGCGGCGCTGCCGCTGCTTCCTAGACAACCTTCTTGAGGCCTGCTTCGTGTTTGGTCACACGGCGCTCGAGTTGGGCGATTTCAGCTTCATCGATCTCTTCGGAGACGTGCTTGTCAATCAACGTATCACGCCGTGGTGTCTCGTCACCGGTTTCCTGGCTGCCGCGCAGGCGGGGCAGGACGCGGGCCGCGATGTCGTTGATGGTGGTGCCGTCCGAGATCGAGACGACGGGCAGATCAATGCCGAGGCCGCGTTGGGCGGCCATGCGCAATTCGAGGCCCATCAGTGAATCCATGCCGATATCGGCCAGAGACCGTTTCAGGGAGATGTCCTCGACGGGCATCCGGAAGATGGCTGCGACCTCGCGGGCGAGGTAGCCGGCGATGACGGCGCGGGCGGCGTCCTCGTCGAGGCCGAGGATGGCTGCGCGAATGTCGACCGTGTCACCGCGGTCGCCGTGGCCGGTGGCGGCTTCGCGGCGGATCAGGGCGTAGGCGGGCGTGCGAACGATGGGAAGCATGTCGACTGCAACCGACCAGTTCATCGTGGCAAGGGCGACGTTGGCGCAGGTGGTGTCACAATCCTCGCGAACCAGGAGGTGGGCGAGCAGGTTGAGGCCGTCGCGGGCCTTGAAGTCGATGCCGCCGATGTGGCGGGCGAGCGATTGGGCGGCGTCGGCCTCGCGGGTGAGGACGCCCACGTCCGAGATCGCACCCCAGGCGACGGAGATTGCCTTGAGGCCGGCTGCCGCGCGGACACGGGCGAGGCCATCGAGGTAACCGTTGGCGGCGGTGTAGCTTGCCTGGCCGGGGTTGCCGAACAGCGTTGCTGCGGAGGAAAAGAGCAGGAAATAGTCGAGGTGGTCGTCGCGGGTCAGGCGGTCGAGGTTGGCGGCGCCGGTCACTTTCGGGGCGAGGACGGTCTCGATGCGTTCCGGCGTGAGGTTCTCGATCGCGCCGTCGTCGAGGACCATGGCGGTCAGGGCGATGCCCGCAATCGGGCGCTGGGCGCGGGTGCGCGTCAGGAGATCGTCCAGGGCGGCGGGGTTGGTCGCGTCGCAAACCGCAATATCGAGCGAGATATCGCGGCGGGCAAGGTTGGCGCGAAGTTGGTCGAGGGCGTCGCCGCCGTCGCCTTTGGCTTTGCCGGTGCGGCTGGTGAGGAGGATGTGGCGGGCGCCGCGGTCGGCCAGCCAGCGGGCGAATTCGAGGCCGAAGCCGCCGGTGCCACCGACGATGATGTGGGTGGCGTCCGCGCGGGCGGTGAACTCGCGTTTGGTGACGGAGGTGCCGGCTGCGGGCTGGGGCGCTTCAACGACGATCTTGCCGATGTGACCAGACTTCTGCATCAGGCGGAAGGCGTCGACGACGGAGGCGGCGGGGAAGGTGCGGTAGGGGAGGGCTGTGAAGGTGCCGTCGGCGAAGCCCTCGATGATTTCGGCAAAGACGCGGCGGACGACTTCAGGCCGATAGGTGAGGAGCTGGTCGGCGTCGATGCCGTGATATGAAACGTTGCGGCGGAACGGGCGCAGCGCGATCTTGGTGTTGGCGTAGAAGTCCCGCTTGCCGAGTTCGAGGAAGCGGCCGAAGGGGCGCATCAGCTCGATCGTGCGTTCCATCGCCTCGCCAGCGAGTGAGTTGAGGGCGACATCGACGCCCCCGTCCGTGATGCGCCGGACCTCGTCGGCGAATTCGAGGGAGCGCGTGTCGAGGACATGATCGGCGCCGAGGGCGCGGAGGAGGTTGCGTTTTTCGTCGCTGCCGGCGGTTGCGATGATGCGGGCGCCGAGGCGCCGCGCGATCTGGATGGCGGCAAGGCCGACGCCGCCGGCAGCGCCGTGAATGAGGACCCATTCGCCGCTTCTGAGATTGGCGAGATGGTCAAGGGCGTAATGGGCCGTGAGGAACGCGACGGGGATGGTTGCGGCGTCCTCAAGGGCGACGTTGTCGGGCAGGCGGGCGACGGCATCGCTGGTGACGGTGACGTGCGAGGCAAAACAGGCCGGCGCCATGGCCATGACGCGGTCGCCCGGGGAGAAGTCCTCGATGTTGTCTCCGACGCGGACGATCCGGCCGGCGCACTCGAAACCGACGGTTGGGCCTGCAAAGCCGTCTTCGAGGGCTTCTTCGGGCAGCAGGCCGAGCGACCACATCACGTCGCGGAAGTTGAGGCCGGTGGCGGTGACCTCGATCTCGACTTCGCCCGGCGCTGGCGCGCGGCGGTCGCGCGCGACCCAGGTGAGGGCGTCGAGGTCTCCGGTCTCGGTCAGTTCCAGCACGGTGGCCTGATCGAGCATGGCTGCGGCATTGCCTGATGGCGCCGGGCGAGGGCTTGGCGGCGGCGCGCCACGGCGCACTTCGAGGCCATGGATGGCGTCTGGTGCAACGATCAATTCAGAGTGCTGGGGCGGGTTCGCGATCACGGCGTCGAGGCGCGCGGCGGCCGCGTCAGGGGCGAGGGCGGCTGCGATATCAACGATGCGGATGTCGCGGTCGGGATACTCATTCAGGGCTGAGCGCGCGTAGCCCCAGACGCCGGCACGAACCGGGTCTGCGGGACCCAGGTCCGCGAGGGCGCGGGCGCCACCGACGGCAATGATCCAGAGGCGGGCCGGGCGGTTAGCCAGGTCCTTCAGAAGCGAGGTGAGGCGGCTGGTTGCGTCCAGGAGTTCGGCCTGGGGATCGCGGGATGCCGGTTCGCTGGCGGAGATGAAGACGATTTCCGGGCGGGTGCCCGATGGGTCCAACTCGTGGAGGATGCCGCTGACCGTGTCCGGCGCGACCAGCTTGGTGACGCGGCCTGACGATGCGATCTGGTCCTGCAGGGTCGCAGCGATGGTGGGGTTCGAGGTGTTGTCACCAGTCAGGATCAGGACGGGTGCGGCGGGCGGTGGCGCTGCCGCTGAGGTGGCGTCCGGTTCCGGCTGGTGTTGGTGGGCCTTGTGGTCCGGGCGGTCGTCCGCTGTGCTTGCGGTGGACGCCGCCGGGGCTTCGGCGTGCGCCAGGATCAGGTTCGTGTTCGCAAGCGCTCCAAGGTCAGTGGCTCCTTGAGCGGTGAAGCCCGCGCTTTCCAGGAGGCTCGTCCAGCGGTCTTTCTCGCGCAGGCGGCCGTGGGCGATGCCGGCGACGTGGTTGGTGTCGAACCAGCCCCGGGTGCCGGCGAAGATGACATCGTGGAAGGCGCTTGGCTGCAGTTCGGAGACTGCGGCGATGGCGCCGTCGGCGAGGCGTGGCTTCAGGTTGGCGAGGAGGACCGAGATGTTCTCGAGCCCATGGAGCCCGTCTGCGGAGACGACGAGGTCGAAGGGGGCAAAGGCATCGAGGGCGTCGAGCGTGGCGTCGACGTGGACGGTGTCGATGCCAGGGGTGCGGGCGTAGAGGGAGGCGATGCGCGCGCTCCAGGTGCCATCGGTATCGGCTATGACGAGGTGGGCCCGGGTGTTGCGGTCACGGGCTGTCTCGAGGAGCGGTTCGAGGGCGCGGGTCAGGCCGCCGGCCGAGGCGCCAAGTTGCAGGATGCGCAAGGGGCGGCCTTCCGGCCAGTGGCGGATGGCCTCAGCGACGAGGGCGGCGATCTGGGTGATGCGCACGCGGGCCGCGGGCGTCGCGGTCATGAACTGCTCGATGAGGGAGAGCGAATAGACGTCCGAGATGGCGGGTGTCGTTTCGGTCGCCGGCGCGTTGTCACCTTGCGTTGGGAGCGCGCCATCCGCGCCTGTTTCGTCGATGGCGAGCCAGCGCTTGAGATGCTGGGTGGCGTTCAGCAACATGATGCATTCGGCCGACCAGGAGGGGTCTTCCTCGAGGATTGCCGTGACGATCTCGTCGAGCGGCGGGAGGGGACAGGCATCGGGCGCGACGAGGTGCCAAAGGGCGTCATCGCCGTCCGACGTCGCGAGATCGGCGCTTGCAAGCAAGGCAAGCAGATTTGCCATGGCGGCGCGGCAGTCGGTGTCGTCGCGGCGCCAGGGGAGGGGGGCTGCGAGCTTGGCCTCGATGATGTTGTCGTTGTCGCTGCCGCATTCGGAGAGGGGTTTGCGGTTGAGGGCGAGATCGATGATCCGGTCCGGTCCGGCGACCGCGGTCACGGCGTCAAAGGCTGCGCGGCGGGCGGCCATGTCGAGGAGCAGGCGGTTCTCGTCGTGGCGGGTGGTGTCGGTCTCGGTCTCGGGCAGCGAGGCGGATTGGAGGTTGCCCAGGAGGTGAGTGAGATCAGGCGCGGCTGAAGGGGAGATTTGGAGCGGCAGCGGATGGACGGTGTGGTCGACGTGGTAGGCTGCCTGGGCGAGGCTCAGGCGGTGGACCAGGCTGGAGGCGCGGAAGCGGACATTCTCGGCGATGGCAATGAGACTGCCGTCGCGGGCGAACAGATCAAAGCCTGCGCGGACGGCTCGGGTGTTGTAGCTTTTGAGGTGAATGCGGGCGCTCGCGATGCGCTGGCCTGGCATGATCACGCGCAGCCGGCCGAGGTGGACCGGCACGTAGGCGAGTTTGGTCTCGCCGAAGACGAGGCGCTCGTAGACGACGTTGAGGCCGTGGAAACACGCGTCGAAGTCGACGGGATGGAGGATGAAGGCGCTGTCCGTTGCGTCATCGTCCGGTGCGCTGAGTTCGACTTCGATGATTTCCTCGCCGATCTCACGGCAGGCCGTCACGCGTTGGAAGGCAGGGCCGTAGTCGAGGCCGAATTTTTCAGCGAGCCGGTAGATGTGATCAAGGATGGGGGCGTCGCCAGGGGTCTGCTGCGAGGGGGCTGTGAGCGCGGGGCGGTCGCCGGTCGGGATCCGGGCGAAGCGGCTGCGGGCATGGGTCTGGCGGTCGTCTTCGGTGAGGCGGGGACGGCTCGAGATCTCGACCGTGTGGGTTTCGATGTCGATGCGTGTGCGAACGGCCTGGCAGGCTTCGTCGTGGAGTTCGAGGGCCTGGACGAAGTCGAAGTCGCGCAGTTCGATCTCGGTGGTCGCAAGATGCTGGGCTGCCGCGGTGAGGGCCATTTCGACATAGCCGGTGCCCGGCATGATCGGCTTTCCGGCGACCGCGTGGTCGGCGAGGAAGGGGACCATGCCGGTGTCGAGGTGGCTGTCCCAGACATAGTCCTCGGGGCGCAGCTGCAGTCCAAGAAGGGGATGCGGGCGATTGGCGGTGTTGAAGGTGTCGAGGGCTTCGGGGCTGATCTGGAAGAGGTAGTCCTGGTCCTGCCAGGGGTAGGCGGGCAGGACGATTTGCGGGTCCGGGGCGCGGCCGAACGTGATTGTGCGATCAAAGGTTGCGCCGGCGGCGAGCGCGCGGGCAAGGGCACGGCGGAGGGGGTCGTCGGCTGGCGTATCGGCGGCGTCGAGGGAGGCGACGACTGCTGTTTCCAGATCCGTGTTGCGCGTTGCGTCCGCGATGTATTTGGCGAGGATCGGGCGGGGACCGATTTCGATGAAGACCTGGATGCCGTCTTCTGCGGCGGTACGAACGGCGTCATCGAATTGAACCGGCTGGCGGACGTTATCCCACCAGTAGGCGGGGCCGAGCGCTTCACCGGCGACCTTGGCGCCGGTGACTGTCGAATACATGGTGTGGGTCGCCGCGCCGGGCTCAAGGCCGGTCAGGGTCTCAAGGAGCGGTGCGCGCACAGGGTCGAGGCGGGCCGAGTGGAAGGGGTAGTTGATGTCGAGGATGCGGGTTGCGATCCGGTTTTCGCCAGCGTGTTCGGCAAAGGCGCGGATGTCGTCGGGGGCACCGCTGACGGTGACGGAGCGCGGTGAGTTCAGGGCTGCAATTTCAACTGAACCGAGGCCGCTCTCCGGCGGATCAGTTCGGCGGTGTCGGCGGCGCTGGTCTGGACGGCGGCCATGAGGCCCTGGCCGGCTGCAAGTTCCTGATGGTGGGAGCGGGCGCGGATGACGGCGACGGCCTGGGCGAGATCAAGGCTGCCGGCAATGTGGGCGGCGGCGACTTCGCCGACGCTGTGGCCGAGCGTTGCTGCGAAGACGAGGCCTTGGTCCTGGAGGGTGCGTGCAAGCGCGACCTGGATGGCGAACAGCAAGGGTTGTGCGATTTCGGTGCGCACGAGGCTGTCGATGAGGTCCTCAGCAAACAACAGCGCTTCGAGGCGGTCGCCAGCAAGCCGGCGGTAGTGGTCGTCGACGGCGCGGAAGTGGTGGCGGAAGGTGGCGGAGCTTTCGAAAGCTGCGCGGCCCATGCCGTCCCACTGGGCGCCGTTGCCGGAAAAGACGAGCGCGGTTTTCGCGTCGCGTGCGGCGGCGCGGGCGGTGATGGCTGATGCGGGGGTATCGCCGCCGGCGAAGCGTTCGAGTGTTTCGGCGATTTCGGCGGCGGTGCGGCCGGAGACGACAAGACGCTCAGGCAGGCGCTCGCGGCGATGCGCGGTTGCAGCGGCGATCGCGCGATGGGAGATCCCATCCTGCTCTGCCTGACGCAGTGTCCGGGCGTAGTTGGCGGCCTGCGCGCGCAGGCCGTCGGGGCAATGGGCCGACACCATCAGGAGGTCGCTGGCGGCGGGGTCGCGGTGGGCGCTGTCGAGGTTGATCGGTGTCGGGGCGTTTGCTTCCGGCCCCACTGCACTGGCGGGTTTCGCGGCGGCTTCGATGACCACATGCACATTGGTGCCGCCGAAACCAAAATTGTTGACGCCGGCGCGCAGTGGGGCGGCGGGCGAGGCTTCGAGGGGGATGGCGTCGGTTGCGACGGTGAGGTTGAGGTCGTCGAAGGGGATATGCGGGTTGAGCTTTTCAACGTGCAGGGAGCGCGGCAGGAGGCCGTGTTCGAGGGCGAGTTGGGCTTTGAGAAGGCCGACGATGCCGGAGGCGGGCTCGAGGTGGCCGACGTTGGATTTTGCGGACCCGATGGGAAGAGGCGCCCGGCGGCGCTGGCCCAGGGTGCGGCCAGGGCGCCGGCTTCGGCGGGATCGCCGACGAGGGTGCCGGTGCCGTGGGCCTCGACGAAGGCGAGGTGGTTCGGGTCAATCTCGAAGGTTTCGTAAAGTGTCTCGAGCAGGGCTGCCTGCTGATCGGAAGAGGGCAGGGCGACGCCGGACGTGCGGCCGTCCGCGTTCATGCCGGATGCGATGATGCTGCCGTATGATTTGCCGGCCGGGACGGTGGCTGCATCTTCGCGCTGAAGGATCATGACGACGCCGCCTTCGGCGCGGACGTAGCCGTTGCCGCGATGGTCGAAGGGGCGGCACAGGCCATCAGGCGAGAGCATGGACGCGGCGCAGAAGCCCATGAAGTTGAAGGGGCTGAGGAGCGCGTTGACGCCGCCGACGGTGGCGGTGTCGATGCGGCCGCTCTTGAGGTCCTGGGCGGCATAGTCGAGGGCGACCAAGGAGGAGGAGCAGGCGGTGTCGATCGTGAGGCTCGGGCCCTTGAGATCGAAGATGTAGGAGACGCGGTTCGAGATCAGCGACAGGGTGTTGCCGGTCATGAGATATGAATCAGTGCCGGCGGGGTCGAAGAACTGGCGGT
>CAVOJD010000036.1:0-95718 GCA_963696075.1 uncultured Alphaproteobacteria bacterium
CTACCCCCCCGAAACCGCAAAAATCGACTTCGGCACACCATCAATCTCCGTGGCCTCGCCCCGCGACAGCCCCAGATGATCCCACGTCTCAGCCAACGCCACGACCAATTTGGCGATCAGCGCTTCATCGTGCAGCGGCGTCGGCGTGATGCTGCAGCCGCTCGGTGCCCTTCGGCACGGTCGGGTAGTTGATCGGCTGGATGTAGATGTCGTGCACCGAAAGCAGCCGGTCGCTCGCCGCCTTGCACTTTTCCGCATCCCCGATCATCACCGGCAGAATGTGCGTCGGCGTATCCATCACCGGCAGGCCTTCGGCTTCCAGGCGCTCGCGCGTCAGGCGCACCGCGCGCTGCTGGCCCTCACGCTCGGCCGTTGAGGCCTTGAGGTGGCGGATCGCAGCCGTCGCCGCGGCCGCGACGGGCGGCGGCAGCGCGGTCGTGAAAATGAACCCCGGCGCGTAGGAGCGCACCGCGTCGATCATCGCCTTCGAGCCGGTGATATAGCCGCCGAGGTTGCCGAACGCCTTCGCCAGCGTCCCCTCGATCACGTCGATCTGATCGAGCAGGCCGTCGCGCTCCGCGATCCCGCCGCCGCGCGGCCCGTACATGCCGACCGCGTGCACCTCGTCGAGATACGTCAGCGCGTTATATTTCCGCGCCAGCGCCGCAATCTCAGCCATCGGCGCAATGTCGCCGTCCATCGAATAGACGCTCTCGAACGCGATCAGCTTCGGCCGCTCCAGCGGCAGCGCGCTCAGAAGCTCTTCGAGATGCGCGAGATCGTTGTGCCGGAAAATCTGCTTCGTCGCCCGTGACGACTTCACGCCGTCGATCATCGAGGCGTGGTTCAACTGGTCCGACAGCACCACGCAATCCGGCAGCAACCGCGCAATTGTCGAAATGCCGGCGAGGTTCGACACGTAGCCTGACGTGAACACCAGCGCGGCTTCCTTGCCATGCAGGTCGGCAAGCTCGTTTTCGAGTTCGACCAGCGGCCGGTTGGTCCCTGAAATGTTGCGCGTACCGCCTGCGCCGACGCCGGTCCGGTGCGCCGTCTCACACATCGCCGCCACCACATCCGGGTGCTGGCCCATGCCGAGATAATCGTTCGAGCACCAGATCGTGATATCGCGCGTCGTGCCGTCATCCTCGCGCAGCGTCGCGATCGGGAATTCCCCGGCCTTGCGTTCGAGATCGGCGAACACCCGGTAGCGCCGCTCCGCGTGGAGCGCATCGAGCGCTTCGGAGAAAATGTCGTCGTATCGGTTCACGGTGCCGAACTCCCCAATAATTCTTCTGCCCGCATTGGCCGGGGACGATGATCCACGTCACCGCGTTAACCATGCTGCTCAGGGTCTACCGCCCATCATATGCAGTAAACCGCATTTGACCGGCGCTTCATAGACCCATATCGACGCGGCCACCATAGCGGCATGATCTGGATCAAGCACGCAGGATAAATCATAACCTTAGGCGACATCGCGTCCCGAACCGGTTACAGCCGTGCCCTGGCAACGTTTGACCTGGCGGCTTGGACCGCCACCCCCCAGTTGCCCGCAAATCGCGACGAGAATAGAGCACGCCTGATGGCCACCACCTATCGCGCCGGAGAAACACCGCCAACGCTCGGGCCGAGCCAGACCCGCACGCTCGCCGGCGTGGCGACGGCGCACTGGTTGAGCCACGTTCACATCCTCGTCCTGCCGCCGCTCTTCCCCGTTCTGAAGGCCGAACTCGGCGTCTCCTACATCGAACTCGGCCTCGCCATCACGCTCTTCGGCCTCGTCTCCGGCCTGACGCAGGCCCCGATGGGCGTCCTCGTCGACCGCTTCGGCGCCAAGCGCATCCTGCTGGGCGGCCTGTGCCTCGGCGGCGCGGCGTTCATGATGCTGGGCCTGTTCCCCAGCTATCCGATGCTGCTCGCAGCCGCCCTCATCGCCGGCCTCGCCAATTCCGTCTACCACCCCGCCGACTATGCCATCCTCACCGCCGGCGTCTCGGATGCGCGCATGGGTCGCGCCTTCTCGATCCACACCTTCGCAGGCTTCCTCGGCGGCGCCATGGCCCCCGTCATGATGGCCACCATCGCCGCCCAATGGGGTCTCGGCGCGGCCCTCATGACCGCCGGCGCCCTCGGCCCCCTCGTCGCCCTCGCCCTCATTATCCTGGCCATCCCCGACAGCAAGACCGCCGCCGAGGCCGCCAAGGACAGCGGCGGCAAACCGCCCGTCACCTTCCGCGACGTCGCTTCGCCCGCGATTTTGATGCTGACGCTGTTCTTCGTCCTGCTCGGCCTCTCGACCGGCGGCATCAACGGCTTCGGCGTCCCCGCGCTGATCTCCGGCTACGAGGTCAACTATCAGACCGCCTCGTGGGCGCTCACCTTCTTCCTCGGCTTCGCCTCGATGGGCGTCCTCGCCGGCGGTGTGCTTGCCGACAAGACCAACCGCCACGGCCACGTCGCAGCCGCCTGCTTCGCCCTGAACGCCGTCATCGTCTTCGCGATCGCCATGACCACGCCCCCCGTCCTTCTCCTGATTGCGATGCTGGCCGTCGCGGGTTTCCTCTCAGGCCTCATCGCGCCGTCCCGCGACATGCTCGTGCGCAAGGCAGCCCCCGCCGGCGCCGCCGGCCGCGCCTTCGGCATCGTCTCCACGGGCTTCAACATCGGCTCCATCATCGGCCCCATGATCTATGGGCTGATCATGGACGCGAGTGCCCCCCGCTGGGTCTTCGCCGTCTCCGCCTTCTTCATGATCCTGACCGTCCTCCTGGCGCTCGATCACCGAACGCCGCGAGCAACCCACACGCGAGGCGGCGCAATAAGCCCAATCGCGCCGCCATTCGCGTTCTGATTTTCGATTGCCGAGGCTGTCCCCTGAGCGCTTGCTTCGCAGTAAAGGATGAGGGATCGCATTTCCCTTCCCGCGGGCCGCGCTCAGGCCCCGCACAAAACCTGAAAGACAAAGAGGCGCGCCATGGCATCGGACCGACCAACCAACAAGAAGAAAATCCTCTGCTCTGAATCGCTTGCCCCCGCCGCCCGCGCCCTCCTCGACGCCCGCGACGACATCGAGCAGGTCTACTTCCCCCACCTCCTGCCGAATGACGACTTCCTCGCGCTGGTGAAGAAGGAAGCCCCCGTCAACGCCTGGACCCTCGGCGCAACCCGCATCACGCCCGAAGTCATCGACTCCGCCAAGGACCTCAACGTCACGGCCCGCATCGGTGTTGGCTATGACGCCGTCGACGTCCCCGCCCACACCGAGCGCGGCATCCCCGTCATGATCGCCGGCACCGCCAACTCGCCCTCCGTCGCCGAGCACGCGATGTACATGATGCTCTGGCTCGCGCGCCGCTCGAACGAACTCGATCGCATGGTCCACAACGACACCTGGCTCGACCGCATGCAGGTCGTCCCCTACGACCTCCTCGGCAAGAAGGTCCTCATCATCGGCTTCGGCCGCATCGGCACGCGCACCGCGAAACGCTGCGATGCGATGGAAATGCAGGTCATGATCCATGACCCCTACGTCGACCAGACCAAGATCGCCGAGGCCGGCTACGAGGCCGCCCCCGACCTTGACGCAGCCCTCGAGCAGGCAGACTTCGTCTCGATCCACTGCCCCAAGAACGAGCAAACTGTCGGCATGTTCAACAAGGCCCGCTTGTCGCGCATGAAACCGACCGCCTACCTCGTCAACACCGCCCGCGGCGGCATCATCGACGAAGCCGACCTCTACGACGCCCTCAAGAACAAGACGATCGCCGGCGCCGGCCTCGACGTCTTCCTCGAGGAACCCGTCAACACCGACAACCCCCTCCTCACCCTCGACAACATCATCACGTCCCCGCACATGGCCGGCGTCACCCGCGAAGCCCTCGAACGCATGGGCATCAACGCCGTGCGCAACATCCTGAGCGTCTTCGACGGCCACCCGATCGCGGAAAACATCGTCAACCAGGAAGTGCTCAAGAAGGGCTGATCGCGCACCCGCCCAAAACCTGAAAACCCCTTGGTCTGAAACACAAAAATCGCCCCCACGCCAAATCGCTGGCCGGGGGCGGCCCACCCTTGACTTGATCCTGTCATACTTCTTGTTTCACACTGTGGCTCGTCGCCGTGCATGAGGCACGCCGGCCGGAGCCTGAAACCTGGCGCGCCCTGCGCCGCCTCGCACATTGTGAGGCATGAGCCGAACGAGTGGCCGGGCCGACGGATGTCATCGACATCCGCCCCGCCGCCGAAACCGCAATCAAACCGGCCCGTCCCCCAGTAACGAACAAAGTCAAACCGATCCTCTATTCGCGCAGCCAACCGGCAATGAGGTTGGCACCGCATCCAATTCCCGGCCTTGTTCGTTCACTTATCAATTCACCCAAAAGACGACACGAAAGGTAGTCGACATGAGCGCAAGCCTCCAACGAGCCGCATCTGTCGCCAGGACGTCTCCCACCCACTTCGAAAACGTCCGCCGGGCGAGCCTCAAACTGGGCGAACCCCTGTCCGATGCCGACGCCACCGTGCAGTCGATGCCCGACGCCAGCCCGGCGAAATGGCACCTCGCCCATACCACCTGGTTTTTCGAGCGCATGATCCTGGCCCCGAACCTCCCCGGCTACCGCGACTTCGATGAGAGCTTCAACTTCCTCTTCAATTCCTATTACGAGACCATCGGCGAACGTCAGCCCCGCCCGAGCCGCGGCATGATCACCCGCCCGACCCTCGACCGGGTCATCGCCTACCGCCATCACGTCGACGCGGCGATGGCCGATCTTCTCGGCCGCGACCCTGCCCAAGAGATCCTCGACCTCGTGGAACTTGGCTGCCACCACGAACAGCAGCACCAGGAACTCCTCCTCACCGACATTCTCCACCTCTTCGCCCAGAACCCGCTGAAGCCCGCCTACCGCGATCCCGAGCCGCTCGCCGTCGATAAGGACCACGATGATCCCCTCACCTGGATCGCCTACGACGGCGGCATCGTCGAAATCGGCCATGACGCGAAAGCCGCCGACGCCGGCTTCGCCTTCGACTGCGAAGGCCCCCGCCACCGCGCCTTGCTCGAGCCCTACGCGCTTGCCGACCGCCTCGTCACCAACGCCGAGTGGATCGACTTCATCGAGGACGGCGGCTACCGCGAAACCCTGCTCTGGCTTTCCGAAGGCTGGTCATGGGTTCTCGGCGAACAAATCGAGATGCCGCTCTATTGGGAAAAGCGCGACGGCGCCTATTGGGCAATGACCCTGCGCGGCCTCCAGCCCGTCGACCCGGCCGCCCCCGTCACACACGTCAGCTATTTCGAAGCCGACGCCTTCGCCACCTGGGCCGGCCACCGCCTGCCCCGCGAGGCAGAATGGGAAAACGCCGCAGCCAGCCTCTCCCCCGACACCGGCAACATGGCATCCTCCGGCCGCCTCCGCCCCCGCCCCGCGCCCGCCCGCGACAGCGAAAGCGCAACCGCCACCCCGGCGCTCCGCCAGGCCTACGGCGACGTCTGGGAATGGACCGCGAGCCCTTACGTCGCCTACCCCGGCTTCAAGGCCGCCGAAGGCGCTGTCGGCGAATACAACGGCAAGTTCATGTGCAACCAGTTCATCCTGCGCGGCGGCTCCTGCGTCACCCCGCCTGGCCACATCCGTGCGACCTACCGCAACTTCTTTCCCGCTCCCGCGCGCTGGCAGTTTTCCGGCCTGCGCCTCGCCAAAGACCTTTGATGCCAGGGAGGCCGTGCACCATGTCTGCGATCGAAACCCTTGAAGCCCGCAACGCCCGCGCCATGGAAGCCCAGCGCGACGCCTTCCTCGACGAGGTCCTCACGGGCCTCGCGCGTCGCCAAAAAACCATTTCCAGCCGTTGGCTCTACGATGACCGCGGCTCGGAACTGTTCGAGCAGATCACGGACCTGCCCGAGTACTATCCGACGCGGACCGAAACCGCGATCCTGACCGATCAGATCGGCGAGATCGCCACGTTCTGCGGTCCCGATGCCGTCATCATCGAGTATGGCGCCGGCGCCAGTGTGAAATCAGAAATCCTCCTCGCCGGTCTCGACCACCCGCGCCTGTTCGTGCCCGTCGACATCGCCGGCGATTTTCTCGCGCTCTCCGCCGAACGTCTCCGCGCCCGCTTCCCGAACCTCGACGTCCACCCCGTCACCGCCGACTTCACCGCCGACTTCGATCTCCCCCCGAGCCTCCCTCACGACACCCGCCGCATCGGCTTCTTCCCCGGCTCCACGATCGGCAACCTCGCCCCCGCCGAGGCGATCCGCTTTCTCGCCCGCGTCCGCCGCCATGTCGCCGACACGACCACCACCGCGAAAGGCCGCGCCATCATCGGCATCGACCTCGTCAAGCCGCTCGACGTCCTGATTCCGGCCTATGACGACGCCCAGGGCGTCACGGCAGCCTTCAACCTCAATCTTCTGGAACGCATCAATCGCGAATTGGGCGGCAATTTCGATCTGTCGCAGTTCGCCCACGAGGCCCGCTGGAACCCGGACCAGTCGGCAATCGAAATGCATATCCGCGCCACCGCCCCCCAAAATGTCAGCGTCTCCGGCCAACGCTTCACGTTCGCCAAGGACGAGACCATCCACACCGAAAGCTCGCGGAAATACTCACTTCCCATGTTCCGCGACATCGCAAGCGAGGCTGGCTGGCAGCTCACCGACGTGTGGACCGACCCAGCGGAACGCTTCGCCGTCACAGGACTGAGCCTCTAGGGACCCTCCAGAGTTTGCGGTAAATTCTGGCAACGCGGCAATGGTCTCAAAAACTGTCGCAGCCGCAAACGCCGCAAAAATCATTAAACCGCGTCTAAAATGAAGACTAATTTCAAATCGATCTATTGCGCTAATCAGGCTGTAAAAGTTTTCTGCCACGCTTCCCTCGTCTAAACAAGTGATTTGGCGCGCCGCTGGACAACAATCCGCGGTCAGGGGAGTCGGGCATGAGCGAAGTTGGTGTTGTATCGGATCGCTTCTGGAGCGAATTGAAGTCGGAAGTTGCAGGCGCGCTTTCAGAAGAACAGCGCGGAGAAATCCAGCGCGCCCTTGAGAGCTCGTCCTCAGCCGAGGCCGGCAACAACGAACTGAGCGACCTGCGTCTCTCGTTCAAGTGGTTCTTCGTGCGCCTCATCTGGGGCCCGGAAAAACGCCACATCGACCGGATCAAGCAGGAACAGGAACTCCACCCGCCGATGGCGCGCAAGAACCTGCCGATGCTGGCCTCGCTGTTCGCCGGCTACATGGGCCTCTGGTACGTGGCACTTATCGTCACAACAGCGCTCTTCTACTACTTCTTCGCCTGATCACGCCAACCTGGCCTCTAACGCACGCAACGCCTGAACGCGTTGTGTGCGTTGCCGTGCCTGCCGCCGAACGACGGCACCGCACCAAATCGCTGTTGTCGTTCGGCGCACAAAAGCCCGGCCAACCATCTGTTTTCGGCACGCCCCCGCGTACGCCAGCAGCCAAGTTCATGCGGCGGCGACACCCTTAGAGCGTTTCAGGAGTAGATGGAACCAATCTGCCGCGGCAGAATTGGTTCCATCTACTCCTGAACCGCTCTAAATAGATTTCTCAAAGACAAGCGGTTCTACGAGGATTTCCAGTATCAGGCTCAGAGCTGGGAGGACGAGCGCCGGGTGATTGCCAAGGTCGAATGGCATCCGGGCGAGTTCTTCCCCCGTGTCGGCTTCATCGTCACCAACCTGCCGATGGAGCCGGATTGGGTGGTGCGGTTCTACAATCAGCGCGACACCGCGGAGCAGCACACCAAGGAAGGCAAATACGCCTTCCGCTGGACGCGGTTATCCTGCAAGCGGTTCCGTGACAACGAGGTCCGGCTGCAACTGCATGCGCTTGCCTACAATCTGGCCAATGTCCCGCGCTGCATCGAATTACCCCAGGCGATGGTCGATTGGTCGCTGACCAGCTTGCAGCTCAAGCTGATCAAGAGGGGCGCCCGCGTCGTCCGCCACGCCCGCGCCATCACTTTTCAGTAGGCCGAGGTCGCGGTGACCGGCCCAAGCAGAACGAAAGCGGCACGACAGGTTTGTCCGCCGTGCTGAAGAACGGGGCCGCCGCTTTGACGATTGCAGCAGGGCTTCGGAGCACGAAACACTTGATCAGGCGCCAGAAACAGGCGCATTTGGCGTCACGTGGCAGGCCACTTGGGAAATATCGGCTCAGAGCAATGACCTCTGCAGGACATACCCTCTGCAACGCCAATCGGAGCAATCAAATGAAAAGACTGAACCTAAAGACCTTGACGGCGGCGCTTGCCGTCGCTGTCAGCGTCGCCTTGCCGGCGGCGGCTCAGGAGGCCTCCGGGCCGATCCTGTTCACCAACGTCAACGTCTTTGACGGTGTGAACGAAGCCCTGATCAAAAACGCCTATGTCGTGGTGACGGGCAACAAGATCACCGCGGTGTCGACCAAACCGGTGGCCATCGCGGGGGGCACCGTGATCGACGGCGGCGGGCGTACGCTGATGCCTGGCCTGACAGACTGCCACTGGCACAGCATGGCGGCCAATTTTAGTGGCAACGCGTTCGCCCTTGGTGAGGGCAAGCTGAACCTTGTGGCGGCCGATGGGGCGGAAAAGACGCTTATGCGGGGCTTCACCTCGATCAGGGACGTGGGCGGCAATGTCTTCGATCTAAAGTCGGTGATCGACGACGGTATGTACATTGGTCCCCGGATTTACGCTGCGGGGTCGATGGTCTCCCAAACGTCGGGCCATGCAGATTTTCGTCAAACGATTGATATACCTCAGAGCTATTCAAGGGATCTTACCCCGCAGGAACGGATGGGGTCGGTCGCCATCGCAGACGGCAAGGCGCAAGTCCTGCAGCGCGTGCGCGAGAACCTGATGCGGGGAGCGGCCTTCATCAAGTTGATGGGTGGTGGTGGGGTCGCCTCGCCCTCGGATCCGCTGGACGTCTCGCAATACACCGTCGAGGAAATCGCGGCGGCGGTCGAAGTGGCGCAGAACTGGGGCACCTACGTGACGGTTCACGCCTACACCGCAAAGGCGATCCAGAACGCGATCCGCGGCGGTGTCCGGAATGTCGAGCATGGCCATATGATTGACGAGGAAACCGCCAAACTGATGAAGGAGACGAATACGTCGGTCTGCATGCAGCCCTTCTATAACGACGAGGATGCGATCCCGCTCCCTGCCGGCTCGTTTGCGGAACAAAAGTACCAATTGCTGATCTCTGGAACCGATACAGCCTACGCGTTAGCGAAGAAATACGACCTGCTCTTCGGGTTCGGCACTGACAGTCAGGGTTCACCCGCGCTCGCCGCGCGTCAGGGCGCGCAGTTGGCGAAGCTCGCCCGCTATTACGAGCCCTGGGAAGTGCTGAAGATTGCGACCAGCCAGAATTACAAGATCTTCAAGCGTTCCGGGCCGCGCGATCCCTATCCCGGTGACAACGGTGTGGTTCGGGAGGGTGCCTATGCCGACCTGCTTCTGGTCGACGGCAATCCGCTCGAGAACATCGACCTGATCGCCGACCCGGACAAGAACTTCGTCATTATTATGAAGGACGGCGTGATCTACAAAAATTCCATCAAATAGAAACGGCAAGAAAAGAAACAACAACTTTTGTCAACGCCGGAGTAAATTTGCATCGGTTGGCCGGAGCAAAAGTACATCACGGACGACAAGCAAGAAGGCCCGCGATATCGGGGGCCTTCTTGCTTCAATTCTCTTCTTTCTTGATGGGTTCTGCCGGCTTAGATCGACCTGCTTGGGGTATGTCGGATCAAGACGCCGGCACAGCCTGAGCCCTCAGCCCCACGGCCCGGTTGAGAAGCGCCGGCAGCTCCGACGTACGGAACGGCTTTGTCAGAAATTCATCCGCCCCGGCCTGCAGGCACTCGGCCCGCAGCTCTTCCGAAAGACTGGATGTAATGACGACGATCGGCAGATCTTCGGTTTTCGGTGCTGCGCGCACGAGTCCGACCAGCCGCACACCATCAACCACCGGCATCAGCACGTCCGCAACCAGCAGGTCGAAACGCCCCTCGCTCAGGAGATCGAACGCCTCCGCCCCATCCTCAGCCGTCACGACCTCGAACTGATCGCGCGGAAGATCGCTCCAGAACAGTTCGATGGAAAATGGATCATCATCAACGACCAGCACACGAAGCGGAATATTTTGAGTGTTCATTTTACACGCCCGACAACGGGCCCGCCGTCAATCTTGCACACAAGACCCAGCCGCGGCCCTACCATTACTGATGGCAAGCCTACCGGCAGAATATTGATGATTGGTGGAGATCGAACATTACCAGAAACAAAATAATAAGCAGCAAACAAACAATCCGTTGACGCTCGACAGAATGGGCTGCCTCTCGTCCCGCTCTTGATCGCGAGCGCTCATGCCCACCGGCACAGCAACGGCCAAATAAAAACGAAAAAACGGCGAGACCAGCCGGCCTCGCCGTTTCATTTTTTTTCGACATCCCAAATGCCGGGATGTCCCCTCAGGCCGCCGTAAACATTGGCACGGGCTGGCCGTTCTCAGTCTCTTTGAAAACAACCTTCACCTTCTGCCCGATGGCCACCTTGTCGAGATCCGTGTCGACAATGTTGGTCATCATCGTGACGCCCTCGTCGAGCCGCACATACGCGATGCAGTAAGGGATCTTCGAGCGTTTCATGACCGAGAAGGTATAGATTTCACCTGTCCCCGCCGCTTCGACCCATTCAACGTTACTGGAGCCTGTGAAGGGCGATCGCGCGCGCGGATAGAAATAGGGCTTCCCCGTATCCTTGCACTTCATGATGAGGAGCTTGCCCTCTTTCGCCGCATCCCAGTACTTCTGGGTCTCGGGATTGGGTTCGGGCGATGCAATCGTTCTGGTTTCTGCCATGAGCCTTACTCCCGTTCCAGGATGACCGTCGAAGAGCCGTGGCGTGTGCCGATCGACCCGCCGGTACCATGCGCCAGCGCCAGATCACAATTCGGCACCTGCACTTTTTCATGCGCCTCACCGCGCAACTGCCGCACCGCTTCGATGACCTTCGTCATACCGCCGCGGTTGGCCGGGTGGTTATTGCAAAGCCCCCCGCCATCGGTGTTGAACGGCAGCTTGCCGACGCCGGAAATCAGGTTTCCGTCGGAGACGAACTTGCCGCCCTGGCCCTTCTCGCAAAAGCCGAGATCTTCGAGCTGCAAAAGCACCGTGATCGTGAAGCTGTCATAGATCGAGGCATACTTGATGTCGGTCGGCTTGACGCCGGCTTCCTCGAACGCCTTCGGCCCCGTGAACCGCGCCGCCGTGTAGGTGAGATCCACCTGGCCGGCATTCTGCCCCTTGAGCGCCGATGCGCAGCCCTTGATCTTCACCAGCGGCCGCTTCAGCGACTTGGCAATATCGGGATGCACAACGACCAGCGCGCCGCCGCCATCGGAAATGACGCAGCAATCCAGCCGGTGCAACGGCGTCGTGATCATCGGCGAGTTGACCACGTCTTCGACCGTCACGACCTCCCGGCGCACCGCGTGCGGGTTGTACTGGGCATGCGTCGAGGCTGCGACGCGGATCCAGGCAAGCTGTTCCGACGTCGTGCCGAATTCGTGCATATGACGCTGAGCGGCCATCGCATACATGTTGGTGACGACCGGTGCGAACGGAAACTCGAACTGCACGTCCGGCGCCTGCTGGTTGTAGACACGCGGCGCCGTCCCCGTTGCCATGCCTTCGGCTGCCGGGCGGCCGGCGAGCGTGATCAGCGCCACCTTGCAGCGCCCCTGCGCGATCGCCTGCGCGGCATGCTCCACATGCACCACATAGGACGACCCACCGGTATCCGTTAAATCGACGTAGTTCGGGTTGATGCCGAGATAATCGACCATGTTGATCGGCCCGAGACCTGGCGCATCCCCGGCACAAAAATAGCCATCGACATCGGAGAGGGCGAGCCCCGCATCCTCGAGGGCGCCGTGTGCCACATCCGCGTGCAGCTCCGGCAGCGACTTGTCGATAGCCTTTCGCGTGGGGTGCTCGAAAGCCCCCGCAATATAGGCCTTACCATTGAGTGACATGCGCGTCGCGACCTCCCTTCGTGCTTCTGGAATTATCGCCGCGACGGTATCGGCGCCACCGGGCATCGGCAAGCCAAGGCCCGGATCATTGCCGCAGCCCCGGCCACTATCGGCTATCTGATTACGCTTGCGCGGCACCTGAGCCCCGTCTGCCGGCGCTTCGTCGAGGGCCGCCAAATCACATTCGGCACAAAAAGCCCCACCATGGCATCCCCGCTAACCTCGCATTTACCTGCCTCGGGCAAGGTGTTTCAAACCGGGATGACGAACAGCCGTCATTGAGTGATCCGTAAGATCGTGCCGGCTTGTAGATGGTCTGCATACCATCGCCTATCCGCGTAACAGTTGAGTAGAGTAATCATATGTCCAAGCGCGTTTTGATCGTCGACGACGATCCGGCTCAGCGTCGTATTCTCGAAGAAGTCATCAAGCGGCTTGGCTATCAGACCCGCACCGCGGCGTCCGGCGACAAGGCCCTCGATATCCTGCTCGGCCCAGAAGCCGGCACCATCTCCCTGGTCCTCCTCGACCTCGTCATGCCGGGCATCGACGGCCTCGAGGTCCTCGCCAAGCTCAACGGCAAGCCCGCCATCCCCCCGATCATCGTCGAGACCGCCAACGGCTCGATCGACGCCGCCATCAATGCGATGCGCGCCGGCGCCGTCGACTTCGTCGTCAAGCCCGCCTCCCCTGAGCGCCTCGAATGCTCGATCAAGAATGCCCTCAAGATCGAGCAGCTCTCCGGCGAAATCACGCGGATGAAAAAGAAGGCCGAAGGCAAGCTCACCTTCAACGACCTTATCATCTCCACCGATGCGATGGAACGCGTCGTCTCCCTCGGCCAGCGCGCCGCCCAGTCGAACATCCCCGTCCTCATCGAAGGCGAATCCGGCGTCGGCAAGGAATTGATCGCCCGCGCCATCCAGGGTGAAAGCGAACGCGCCGGCGGCCCCTTCGTCACGGTCAACTGCGGCGCCATCCCCGAGAACCTCATCGAGAGCACCCTGTTCGGCCACGAAAAGGGCTCGTTTACCGGCGCCCATGAAAAGCGCATCGGCAAGTTCCAGGAAGCCGATGGCGGCACGCTCTTCCTCGACGAAGTCGGCGAATTGCCCCTCGACGCCCAGGTCAAGTTGCTTCGCGCCCTGCAGGAAGGCGAAGTCGACCCGGTCGGCGGCAAGCGCCCGGTCAAGGTCAACTTCCGCCTGATCTCCGCCACCAATCGCGACATGATCCAGCTCGTCAAGGAAGGCAAGTTCCGCGAAGACCTCTACTATCGCCTGAACGTCTTCCCCGTCTGGGTTCCCCCCCTCAAGGACCGCCTCGAGGACGTCCCCCAACTCGCCATGCACTTCCTGTCGCGCTTTGCGGCTGAAGAAGGCAAGCGCGTGAGCGCCATCTCCGATGACGCAATGGACCTGCTCACGAAATACTCCTGGCCCGGCAACGTCCGCCAGCTCGAAAACGCCATGTTCCGCGCCGTCGTGCTTGCCGATCGCTCCGAACTCTCCGTTGCCGAGTTCCCGCAGGTGGCAGCCCACGTCACCGGTTACGAAACCGTTGTCCCGGATGCCCCGCCACCGGCTGCTCCGAGAGGTTCATTCGAAGGCCCGGCCCTCCTCGGCGCGGAAAACTACGTCCCCCGCACCGTTGAAATCCGCTCGGGCAACGAAAACGGCTCGATCGGCATACCTGCGATCTCGGATTCAGGCGACATCCGCCCCCTCGATGCCATTGAAGCCGACATGATCCGTCTTGCGCTCGGCCGTTATCGCGGACACATGACCGAGGTCGCCAAGCGTCTCGGCATCGGCCGCTCGACGCTCTATCGCAAGATGCAGGAATACGGCCTCGAAAGCCGCACGGGCTGAGGCTTGTTTCAGGGCCTGCGCCCGAGCCATCTCCGAGAAAACCCGCGAAGCCGCTCCTGACGGCTTCGTGATCAAGCCTTATTTGTCAGCCGCGCCACACTGTGGCCAAATTTGGTCAGGCTTCGCCGGATCAACACGACTTTTGCTGATTCTTCATCACTGTTTCGGTGAACTGACGTATCAGTCGAGACGTAAATCCGTTATGGATAGCCTGTTGAAAACGTCTCCAAATGACCCAAATTCAACGGGATGTTTACAGCTCCACAACTTTTACGTGAGGACGCTTGAATATGCTGTCTCCGCTCCGGATTGCGTGTCTCGGGCTCGTATTGAGTATCTCCGCCCCGGCTAGCGCCGTCGAACCGGAAGCGCCGGACAGACTGATCACGGCTGAAGAAGCAGCCCTGATCACCATCCGCACCCGCCTGCGCGATGCCCAACCTGAAGGCAGAAGCCTGACCCAGTTAGAGAAGGGCGACGCAATC
This sequence comes from uncultured Alphaproteobacteria bacterium, assembly GCA_963696075.1. Taxonomy (GTDB): domain Bacteria; phylum Pseudomonadota; class Alphaproteobacteria; order Rhizobiales; family Hyphomicrobiaceae; genus CAJQQK01. Next base: position 14,426 of record CAVOJD010000036.1, read on the forward strand.
GACCGAGCCGGTCTTGCGAAGTTCTACGCGACCCTCTCCGAGCATATCCCCGGCACGCCCAAGCCGCTTTGGATCGACCAGGACGGCCTGACCGACCGGGCCCGCGCCGCCGCCGTCGAAATCTCGAAGGCGGACGAGTGGGGCTTCGATCCGAGCGAGTTCACGCTGCCGCAATCCGATTTCACTGCGAACGGCCGCCTGACCGCCCGCGACCTCGTCGATCTCGAAATGACGATGAGCCTCGCAATCCTGAAGTACGTCCGCTATGCGCGCGGCGGCCGCATGGACCCAACCGACCTCTCCCTCGACATCGACCGCAAGCCCCCTCTCCTGCCGGCGGCTGACGTGTTGCGCGGCGCCTTCGCAGCTGACGACATCGCCCAGTTCCTCCGCGACCAGCATCCCAAGCACGACCAGTTTCTCAAACTGCGCGACGCCTACCTGAAGATCCGCGACGAAGAGCGCGACCTTTCAGAAACCAGCGACAGGGATGATGAGCGCGCCCGCCGCCGCACCCGCGCAAGCACCTCCGACCTCTCCCAGCGCCTCCTTTACAACATGGAGATGTGGCGCTGGATGCCGCGTGACCTTGGCGACTTCCACGTCCAGGCCAACATTCCCGAATTCCGCATCCGGGTAATCAGCAACGGCCGCATCATTCACAGTGAGCGCGTCGTCACCGGCAAGGTCAAGAACAAGACCCCGGTCTTCTCTGACCAACTCGAATATCTCGAGTTCCGTCCCGACTGGGGCGTGCCGAACTCGATCAAGGTCAAGGAAATCCTGCCCAAGATCATGCGCGGCAAGGACGTCGAAAGCCAGGGCTTGCGGGTCAAGTTCAACGGACAGGATATCGATTCATCGCGCATCGACTGGTCGCGCGCCGACATCCGCAATTATCACATCTACCAGCCCCCCGGCAGCCGTAACGCTCTTGGCCTCGTCAAGTTCATGTTCCCGAACAAGCATGCGGTCTACTTCCACGACACCCCCTCGAAGTACCTCTTCAAAAAGAAGGTTCGCGCCTACAGCCACGGTTGCATCCGCGTCCGTGATCCGATGAAGATGGCAGCCGTCCTCCTCGGCCATGACAAGGGCTGGGGCCGCGAACGGATCGACCGGATCGTCGAGTCCGGCATCGACAACAACCGGATCCAGCTCAGCCAGAAATATCCTGTCCACGTCACCTACTTCACCGCCCGCGCAAATCAGGACGGTGAGATCGAGCTGACCGACGACATTTACGGCCACGAGGAACTCATCCAGAAGGGCTTCGACGGCAAGGCCCACACCATCGTCAAGGAAGACCGCAGCCTCGACGAACTGGTCCAGCGCAAACAGCGCAGTCTTGGCCGGGTCGCCGACAACCGTTCGTCGTCCTCCCGTTCCAATCCCTGGTACGAGTATCAAGCCCCCCGTCGCAGCCGCGACACCCGATGGAAGCGTCGCGTCTTCGGTTCTGACTGATGACGGCCCGCGAATTATTGGGAATGGATCTTTTGATCCGTTCCCGATGGCAAAAGCGGCCTTGAGCCGCAAGAGGAACCCATGCGTTGGCAACCGGGCACCGGCCCCGGCACCCGTAGACCGGCCCTATCGACCCGACTGAAGCGCTGGCTCGCCGCCAGCCTCATGCAAGATGCCCGGTTGCGCCGCCTCGCCATGAACGAGATCTTCGCGCATCACGCCGCCTCCGGCCTCCTCCTCCGCGTGCCCTTCGCTGATCACGCGCTCTTCGTCGACCCCCGCGACGATCGCATCACCGCCACCCTCCTCCAAGGCCGCCCCTGGCAGCGCGACCACCTCACGCGCGCGATTGCAACGCTCCAGCAGCATGACCGCCTCCCGCCTGGCGGCACCTTCCTCGACATCGGCGCCAACATCGGCGCCCTCACCGTCTACGCGCTCCTATCCCAGACGTTCGCCCGCGCGATCGCCCTCGAACCAGACCCCGCCAATCGTGCGATCCTCACCCGCAATATCGCCGAAAACGGCATGCACGACCGCGTCACCGTCATCGCCGCCGCCGCCTCCGGCTCACGCCACGACGCCACCCTCCATCGCGACCTGAAGAACCTCGGCGCCCATTCCCTGGAGCCAGGCTTCTCGATGTCGGCCGGCGAGCCCGTGACCGTCCCCGCCGACCGCCTCGACACCCTGCTGGCGGCTCACCCGCTCGACACCGCATCGATTACGCTCGCCAAGATCGACGTCGAAGGCCACGAATTCGCCGTCCTCGAAGGCGCAACCGACCTCCTGGCACGCAGCACGCCGTTGATGATCGAGGTCGTTTTCGCATCACCTGACGACCGGGCCCGCCTGATCACCGCACTGGCGCAGACCCACAAAACCTGCCTCGACCTCGCCGAACCCGGCGCGAAGCCGATCCCTCTCGAAACCTTTCACCCGAGCGCTCTGCAGCACGAGCTGCTCATTTTCTGAACCACACCCGCTGGCCGGTGCATATGATCTCCGGCAAGCGACACGCCGTAATGGATGCCAAGACGAAAATCGGCGCGAACCTCAAAACCTGCCGGAGACCCGAACCGATGAGCTGGAACCCCGCACTCGAACCGTCCTGCCCCGACGCTGCCTCTGTCGAGAGCATCGAAACCATGATCGTGCCGCGGACCCGTGACCTCGGCGGCTTCGAAGTCCGCCGCGCACTTCCTGCCCCCAAGCGCCAGATGGTCGGCCCCTTCGTTTTCTTCGACCAGGCCGGCCCAGCCGAATTCATCACCGGCAAGGGCATCGACGTCCGCCCCCACCCCCACATCGGCCTTGCAACCGTCACCTACCTCTACGACGGCGAATTCCATCACCGCGATTCCCTCGGCACCGACCAGATGATCTATCCAGGCGCCGTCAACTGGATGATCGCTGGCAACGGCGTCACCCATTCCGAGCGCACCAGCGCCGAGACGCGCAAAGGCCCAAGCAAACTCTTCGGCATCCAGACCTGGGTCGCCCTGCCCGACGCCAAGGAGGAGGTCGACGCAGCCTTCGAGCATCACGCCAAGGAGGCCTTGCCATTGCTCGAAGGCGAAGGCAAAGCGCTCCGCCTGATCCTTGGCCGCGCCTACGGCGAACGCGCCCCCGTCACCACGTTTTCAGACATGTTCTACATCGACGCGCAATTGGAGCCCGGCAGCGCCCTGCCCCTCCCCGATGACCACGAGGACCGCGGCCTCTACGTCGTCTCCGGCTCGATCGAGATCGCCGGCGACAGCTTCGATGCCGGCCGGATGATGGTCTTTCGTCCCAGCGATCCCATCACCGTAAAGGCCGGCCCCGTCGGCGCCCGCCTCATGCTCCTCGGCGGCGAAACCCTCAACGGCCCACGCTACATCTGGTGGAACTTCGTCGCCTCCTCGAAGGAAAAGATCGAGGCCGCCAAACACGCCTGGGCAGAAGGCGACTGGGACCATGGCCGGTTCAAGCTACCCCCCGGCGACACCAGCGAATTCATTCCGCTCCCGGATTGATCGCTTGTATGGGTCATTCTGGGCCGTTCATTGCGATCGCCTCTTCGTCCGGGCGATGACGTGCGGCCTGTCCCCGCATCGTCTCAATCTGCCCAACTTTCCAGCGCACCGTTTATCCTTGATCAAGGCGAATCATCCGACAATCCGGGAAACTGAAGCCGGATCGTTGAGTATTGATCGCCACGATGAGGGATCGCGAACAGCACCGCATGAGAATATCGGGGGATATCGCGCGCCGAAGCCGGGGGGCCGAGGCATTGAACCGGGCAGCCCGCAGCTGGCTGGGTCTGACCCTTGCCGTCCTGTGCCTCCTCGTGCCCGGCCACGCCGCCGCCGCCGACACCCGCACAATCTCACTCTTCAACATTCACACCAAGCAGACGCTCACCGCCACCTTCAAGCGTGACGGGCGCTTCGTTCCCGAGGCCCTCGAAAAGATCAACTGGCACTTACGTGACTGGCGCCGCAACGAAGCCACCAAGATGGATCCCGACCTGATCGACCTGTTGTGGGAGATCCATCGCGAGGTCGGCAGCCGCCAGCCCGTCCACGTCATCTCCGGCTACCGTTCGCCGAAAACAAACAGCATGCTGCGCAACACGCGCGGCGGCCAGGCGCGGCGCAGCCAGCACCTTCTCGGCAAGGCGATCGACGTCCACTTCCCCGACGTGCCCGTCCGCACCCTGCGCTATTCCGCCTTGATCCGCGAGCAGGGCGGCGTTGGCTATTATCCAACCTCAGCGACCCCCTTCGTCCATATCGACACCGGCCGCGTCCGCCACTGGCCACGCATGGACCGTCAGGAGCTGGCCCTCCTGTTCCCCAGCGGCCGCACCCGGCATTACCCCAGCAGCGGCGGCCCGATCACACGCGCCGACGCGATATCCGCACGGCAAGATAATCCCGCACTGGCGAGCCGCATCGTCGCTTTCCATGATGCCCGCCGCAACGGCACCGTCTCCACGGCGAGCCGCACCCAGGTCGCCGCCGCCACGCCGCGCTCCACTCCGCGCCCCACGCCGCGCCTTGTCTCACGCCCGCGCCCCGTCGACCGCCCGCCTGAGCCCGTCCGCGCATCCCTGGGCCTCGGCGGCTGGAGTTACACCTTCGAGCCAGCTCCGCGACCGAAGCTCGCCGTGCCCACCCAGGCAGACCCCGGCATCACGCCGCCTGAACCGCGCCTCGCGCGGCCTCAGTTGGCAGCCCTTCCCGATGCCAACCTCCGCCTGCGCCCGGCGCCCTCGCTCGCAGCCCCACCTGCCATGAACGAGGATGACCGCAGCCGCCTCGCGAAACTGGCCGCCATGTTCGCGTCCCTGTCACCGAAGCCGGCATCACCGAACAATGCCCCGATGACGGCCCAGAAATGGGTCGGCGCGCCCGCCTTTGATGAGGAACACCCCGAGGAACTCTTCTACCGCCCCTTCCCCGTCGTGCCCTACATCACCGAGACCGCCTCAGCCGACGACAATGCCCTCCAGACCCTCGTCCATCCCTCGATCGAGGAAACCCTGGACTATCTCGTCGCCAACGGCTCTCCCGACCGGCCGCTTGAGCTGCGCCCCGGCCCGAGCACAGCCAATCTGCTCTGGGCACTCGCCTTCTCCGGCGCAAGCAGCGACAGCACCCGCGGCGCACTTGCCGCCCGCGCGCCGGACCCGGCACGCCAAGTGCTCGGCCGCAACTTCGTGCGCCTCGCTGGCAACCGCTGATTGTTAGAGTGTGTCAGGATTAGGTGGAATTGAACGCGCCCAACGTCGTCGGCCGCCGGAATGATCAGGTCATTCCTCGACGGTCAGGCCGTGGGCGCGTGTCGGCGGCTACTCAGCCGCCATAGCGGTGCTCGACGGCCCCTCGTCGGAATCCGGCATGATGACCGGATCAATCAACATGCCAAGCGCATGCATGTAGGTCGTCAGCACCGCTTCTTCTTCCTGCCGGTCATCGGAACTCTTCTTGCGCAGTTTCAGGATCTCGCGCATCGCCTTGACGTCAAATCCGACCGCCTTGGCCTCTGAGAACTTGTCCTTGATGTCTTCGGCGATCGCCTTTTTTTCTTCTTCGAGACGTTCGATCTGCTCGATGAACTGGCGAAGGTGGTTTTGTGCAGATTGAGGCAACGCGGTCATGGCAACATCTCCCGATGGAGGCCGGAGCAGGGCGCACGAGCCAGGACCCGGCCCTCGGCCGTCCCGAAACGCGCTCTGCCGGAAGCCTCCGGTTGAACGCAAGCAATTGATCCGCCACGCACCGGACGGGTCCGGCACCGGGCATCACACGAATTGTCCTGGGAACGGAGGGCCACGCTCAACGCCATGACCACATCGCGACGCACTACCACTCAGCGTCCGCACCACATCAAGATCTCGTTCGAGTAGCCCCATCGTCGGGCAACTTCAAGGCGCACGATCAACCAACGCTTGAGTTTTCCCCGCAACCCACGGACCCGCCCGCCAACCATCCTGTCAGCCTGTCAGCCTGACGCATCCGCTGGTGCGATCAATGATCTTTCGGCCGGTTGGCATCAAACGCCTTGATCTGATCCCCGCTCGCCTCGGTCTGATGCTTTGCCTTCCATTCCGAATACGGCATGCCGTAGACGATCTCACGCGCCGCATCCTTGCTCATCTCGATCTTCTTTTCCGCCGCGGCATCCTGATACCAGTTGGACAGGCAGTTTCGGCAGAAACCGGCGAGATTCATGAGATCGATATTCTGCACATCCGTACGCTCTCTCAGGTGCGAAACGAGGCGGCGAAAAGCTGCGGCTTCAAGTTCGGTACGGGTCTGTTCATCACTCATGGATCACCTCTGGCGCTCAGTTGGTTCAAGAATTCCTCGCTCGGACTCTTATATTGTCCCGCACCCCGGATCAAAACAGCCCTGAAGTTCCCTGAAAACCACAATCCCGGCACAACTATCGTGGCACAAGGACGTGAACACCCCGCAGCGAGGCGTTGATTTCTCCATGATCATCGTGCCTTTAGAGGGCCAACATCAATCCCGGCAGATCACCGGCGTTCGTTGACGAATTGAGGGGGAAGCGTTGACACGAAAGCCTCGAAGCGGCCTCATCCGCGGCCTCTGTCTCACCGCCCTCGCGGCCTCGAGCGCCGCTGGTGCTGCCAACGCCGATCTCAAGCTGTGCAACGCCACGCCAAGCCGCATCGGGGTCGCCCTTGGCTACCAGGATCGCAAAGGCTGGGCGACGGAAGGCTGGTGGAACATCCCGGCCGAGACCTGCGAAAACCTCCTCAAAGGCACGCTGCCAAGCCGCTACATCTACGTCTACGCCATCGATTACGAACGCGGCGGCGAATGGTTCGGCGAACATCAGATGTGCATCAACGAGAAGTCTTTCACGATCCGCAATACCCGCAACTGCGAGGACCGCGGCTTCCGCAGCCGTGGCTTCTACGAGATCGACACGGGGACATCGCAGAGCTGGACGATCCGGCTCTCCGACCCGAAGGAAGTCAAATCCGAGGAATAAGAACGCTCACTCACCGGCCGGCGCCCTCCCCCGCAGTTGGACCGGACAGGCCCACGCCTTTCCGGTTCAGCTTTCCGCGAAACGGCGCAACAGCCTGATTGGGCCTCTCGATTTCATGATCCATGGTGGTCGAGACGCGAAATCCCGACCGGCATCGGCTCGTTTGTTTTTCCATTTCATTAGCCACCCCCACGCCGTCATGGCCGCGACGGCGGCCATCCACGCGCGCCTCGGCAAACGAGGCGCTTGCGGTGGAGTACATATTCCGCGGCAACGACATAGTGACCCGACAAACCGCGTGAATGGAAACGCCCGTGGATGGCCGCCGTCGCGGCCATGACGCGTTGGGAAGGGAAAGCGGGGTCTACTCCTAGAGCGTTGGAGTTAGACCGGACAGGTGTGGGACAGGCCCTCGCTTGGCCGTTGCCTCATCTGATGCGCCCGTGCCGCATCAGATGCCGCGGCCTTCCACCTTCTGGCGAAGCGTTTCCAACGCCTTGTCGAGACCCGGCCAGAACGGATGCACGTCCTTGAGTTTTTCATAAACGCTGAGCGCCTTCGCTTCGTCGCCCATCTGCTGGAAAACCGTGCCCAACCCATCGAGCGCCTTGAAGTGATTGGGGTCGAGCGCCAGCGCCCGGCGCAAGTCTCCGGCCGCTGCCCGGTAGTTGTTCATGTGGTAGTGAACGAAGGCGCGCCGGTTCCATGCCTCGGCATTGTCCGGCGACAGTTCCACGATCGCGTTCAACAGCTCCAGCGCCAGTTCGTGCTTCTTCGCCTTCACCGCCCGCGTCGCCCGCACCAGCAGCACGCTGGTCGTATCGCTGCCCGTCTCCGCCCAAACACGCTGCAGCTGCTGCGCGATCTGACGGCCTTCCTTCTCGGTGCCAGCGCTCGCCAGCAACGCATAAAGATCATCGCGCAACGCCGCGCGCTTGGCCCCGTGTTTCGGAATACCGTCTTTCATGACAAGGCCGAGTGGTGACTGCGGCTCGGGCGCGCTATCAGCCCCCGCATCGGCCTGCCCCTGCCCGCCGTCGCCGTCCTGCTCTTCGGCGCCGGGACCCAGTGCCTCACCGCCTGAACCGTCATCCCCGCGCCCCTCATCGCCCGGCACACCGCCGTTCGGCGTATCGGGCAGGCGCTCCGGCCGCTCGCCATCGCTCTCCGGTATCGGCGCCGGCACGTTCTCACGCGGCGGCTGGAGCTGATCCTGCCCCTCGCGCGTGCCCTGTGCCTGCGCATCGGGCGCGAAAGCACTGATACCGAGCCCAAATGCCGCCGCCAGAGCGAGTACAGTCAGCCGTTTCGCTTCCATGACCTTCACCGATCATCACCTCAAGAACACCGTGCGTCGCACATGGCAAACCCGTAACGGCCGGCCAGATACGATCGCCTGACACAATGGGCCAGACACGACAATAAATCCACTGCCAGCGAACCACCCGGCAGCAGAGATATTGGCGTCAATGAAGGCAATTTTCAGTGTGGTCGCTAAATCACGGGCCAAGCCGTCAGTCGTGACCGATCGGCCTCAGCCCTGGCGAGCCTTGAAGCGGCGCTGCGTCTTGTTGATGACGTAGATGCGACCACGCCGACGCACGACCCGATTGTCCCGGTGTCGCGTCTTGAGCGCCTTGATGGAGTTCTTGATCTTCATGACCGGTTCCCGAATGAACAAAACCGGTAGGTCTGCCGCCTGCCAGGGGCGCAGGACACCGGTGATCGAAGCTTGAAATTGGTTGTTTTGCCGCCCAAACAGCGTGAGAGAACACGGCTTGCCCAGCTACGGCAGGATCTGAGAACGCCCCTTATCGTATGCCGCCCGCCGCCTGTCAACCAATCACAGCGCCCGGCGAGCAACCTTACGAGCAACCTTATCAGGCCTGCCGGCACGACTTTCGCAGCATCTCCGGCAACGCCCGCGGCGCATCTTGCCGCTCCAACCGCTTCCGGCTTCCATCCGCATACGTGATATCGATCTGCCGGATCTCGACGCACGACACCTGCTTGTCGTACCAGACTTGCGCCCAACGCGTCGCATCCGACTTCTGACGCGGCTGCAGCGGGCCCTTGAAGCGCAGCCTGACGAGCTCCTTGTCGCCTGCGAACGGCGCCACCACCCGGCCGCCCGTGTTGTATCCAACAACGATCAGGTCGACATACCGATAGGGTTTGTCGGACGTATTGTGGAGCTGCGCCGTTACGCCCACCGCGCCCTTGGTGTCCGGTGGCGTCGCCTCCATGAAGCCGACCAGGACCGGCTGCTTCTCACGCTCAGCCGCAGCAATCGCGCCCGTCGTAATCCGCCCCGGCTCCAGATACGCCGCCCCCCCGCAGCCCTGGAGAACCAGCACGGCTGCAATCCCCGCGAAAGCGGCGGCACGCGCCCTGATGGAAATCCCCATGATGCCCGCTTCCTCCCTCTTGAAGGCCGCCTTGCATATCCTTCCCATCCACCATCTGGCCAGCCAGTCATCCCCAAAAAGTGTGTCGTTATCCACCGGCTGGGAAAACCACTTCCCGCGCGTTAGCGCCCCCCATCACCCCCCACCTCGCGGCGCAACTGATCGACATCAAGCCGCCGCGTGAACATCTCCAACTCACCCGCCCCATTGCGCGGCCAGTCTTCCGGCGCCCGGTCGCGGTAGAGTTCGAGGCCGTTCCCATCCGGGTCATCGAGATAAAGCGCTTCCGAAACGCCATGATCGCTCGCCCCGGTCAGCGCAACGCCCGCCGCATCAAGCCGGTGCAGCGCATCCGCGAGACTGGCCCGGTCCGGATAGAGGATGGCGACATGATAAAGTCCGGTTGTCCCGGCGGCCGGGCGCCCGCCGCCCCGGCTGTCCCAGGTGTTGAGGCCGAGGTGATGGTGATACCCGCCGGCCGCCAGGAACGCTGCATCATCCCCGATCCGCTGCATCATCTCGAAACCCAGCACCCCACAATAAAACGCCAGCGCCCGGTCAAGATCAGAGACCTTGAGGTGGGCATGGCCGATCCGCACCCGGTCATCGATCGGGCGATCGCTGCCGCTGGCAAGCGGCTTCAAGCGAGGTGGTGACATGTGTCTCTCCTGCAGTGATCGATGCGAACTCAGCACAGCATCCACGTGATGAATGAGCGGCGCGACCCTCGGCTCTCTTGGCCTCGCCGCTCCCCCCAGCGATAGAGTGCTACGCCTAAATCACTTTCCCAAGCAGCGCCTGCGGCCAGTTGTCGGGTGCGCGCTCGGATGAAGTCTGTCCGTCCCGCCGGTAGCCCTAGGCCCGGCGCTCAAACGGCAAGCCGCCGCTGACACATCTGCGCAGGGCACGCCGACGCATAGGGATCACGGTGCGGGTCATCAGTCGAACGAACCCGCCCAAACAGTCATAACAGCAGTAACAAGCGACAAACAACGAGAGGACAACACATGGCGAACAAGGACCGCGTCATCGGATTTATCGGCTTGGGCCAGATGGGTGGCCCAATGGCCGCCAACATTGCAAAGGCAGGCTTCAAATTGGTCTGCTACGACAACGCCGGTGTCGAGCAACTGAAGCCCGAGGGCGCCATCGCCTGCCCCTCTCTGGAAGACGTCATCACGCAAGCCGACACCGTCTTCCTGTCGCTGCCAAACGGCGCGATCGTAAACCAGGTCGCGGAGCAGATCGCAGCCGTCGCCAACCCGCGCACGACCTTCGTGGTCGACCTCTCGACCATCGGCCCCGATGCAGCCCGCCAGGCAGCCAAGACACTCGCGGCCAAGAACATCGTCTTTGGTGATGCCCCCGTTTCGGGCGGACGCAGCGGCGCCATCAAAGGCACCATCACCCTCATCTACGCCGGCGACAAGGCCACCTTCGATGATCACAAGGATGTCTTCGACGCATTTTGCGGCAACCCGTTTCACGTCGGCGACGAACCCGGCCAGGGCCAGGCCCTCAAACTGCTCAACAACTTCCTCTCCGCGACCGCGATGGCAGCCACATCCGAAGCCGTCGTCTACGGCCTGTCCCAGGGCCTCGACATGAAAACGATTCTCGATGTCGTGAACGTATCGACCGGCGCCAACATGGCGAGCCAGGACAAGTTCCCAAACCGCGTTCTGACCGGCACGTTCGACGCCGGCTTCTATGCAGAACTCCTGAACAAGGACGTGCAGCTCTACATCACCAACGTTCGCAACGCGAAGACCCCCTCCGACGTCGGCGAGACGGTCTCCTCGATCTGGCAGCAAGGCACCGACCACTTCGAGCCGAAGACGGATTTTACGAACATCTTCAAATTCATTCGCGATCACCGTGGCAACGAATGATGCGAACGAACAACACTCACAGTTGATTTTTCCGGCCCCGGGCGCCGCATCGCCCGGGTGCCGCTGTCAGGCGCCAACCAGAAGAGTCCGCGCGTGCAACTGGTTAGCCGTGCAATTCGTGTCGGCGTGGCAGCGTTGTGGTCGGATTGGTGGGAACAAGTTGCTGAGTTCCTAAAGATTTCCGTTGGAACTGCAGCCGTATTTTTGCCATTGATCAGTCGACAAGTGCGAAATTGTCCGGCGTTACGGGTTAAGTTCAGAGGGAAAGTAAGATGCGTTCGTTGATTGCTTTGGTTGCAGCAGCGACCACGATGGCTCTTGCAGGAGCCGCAAATGCTGCCGATCTCGGCGGCGACAATTACACATCATTCAAGGATGAAGCGCCTTACGTTCGCCAGTACAACTGGACGGGCGTCTATATCGGCGCCCAACTTGGGTATGCTTGGTCTGACGTCGACGCGGACTCAGGCCCCTTCGGCAGCTTCAATCAGAGCTACGGCTATAACGTCGACGGCTTCATCGGCGGCGGCCACCTCGGCTATAACTGGCAGTCGCAGGGGATCGTCTTCGGCCTCGAAGCCGACGTCGAATATACCGACCTTGAAGACGGCGGCATCGGCACGGCAGGGTTTGGCCATCGCACCGATGTCAACTGGATGGGCTCGATGCGCGCCCGCCTTGGCTTGCCGATGGACCGGGCGTTGCTTTACGTCACGGGTGGTTGGGCTTTTGCGGACGTCGACGTCACCAAGTCGAGCCCGCCAGGCGCTGCGCCGTTCGGCTCATACGGTTCGATACGTAACGGCTGGACCCTCGGCGTCGGTGCTGAATATGCCTTCACCGAGAACCTGACAGCCCGCCTTGAGTATCGCTATACGGACTTCGGTTCGGACAGTGGCTCGAGCCGCCCGGCAGCCGCCAACTGGCAGGACGACAGTGACCTCACGATGCACGCCCTGCGTGCCGGCATGTCGCTCAAGTTCTGATCCCGCACGCGTATCGCTTCCGCGTCCACCGGCGCGTAGCACGATGACGGGCAAGAAATGATCACCTGAATGAAGCAGGGCCGCGCCAATGACGCGGCCCTGCTTCATTTCTGGCAAGATGTCTGGGGCTTCTTTTCCCTTGATCCGGTCAGACCGCGCTGCTGGCTACCGGCTGCGGCACACCAACCTCTGCAAATGTCTTGGCCTGTCGCGCACCAACCTCATCGAGATCGAAATCCTGGATCGTCTCGTTGAACAGCCGATACCAGTTGTGCCGCGCATCAAGATGCAGGAACACCCCGCCAAGCCCGATCGCCGCCCGGTCCATGAAGACAAACTCACGCGGAATGCGCACCGGCCCCTTCTCCTTCAGGATCTTGTGCACCGTGAACGCTTCCTTGCGGCCATATTCCGCCGGCGTCGTCCCTTCCGCGATCGTCCGCTCCCGGTCATCGAGCAGCGGCCCATAGATGAACCGCGCCCAGATGTTCATCGCCTCGATCAGCTCTTCCGTGAGCCCCTGGAAGCCCCAGCTCTCATAGGCATGCACCACCCGCTCCCGGTCGCCCTCGAGCAGTCCCTTGTAAAGATCGATCACGCCCTGCACGAAGGCGGTCGGAAACGTCCGGATGCAGCCATAGTCGAGCAGATTGATGCCAGCAGGTGCCCCGTCTTCTTCAAAGATCGTGTAGTTGCCAAGATGCGGGTCGCCATGGATCACCCCATAGTGACTGAACGGGTACCACCACGCCTTGAACATCGCCTCCGCGATCCGGTTGCGATCCTCCAGCGGCGCGCCCTTGTAGTCCATCAGCGGCGCGCCATCGAGCCACCGCATCGTCAACAATCGCTTTGTCGACAGCTCTTCGTGCACGCCCGGCACCCGGATGCGATCATCATTTTCGAAGATCCGCTCATAAAGCCGGGCATGCCGCGCCTCCAGCGTATAGTCGAGCTCTTCGCGCAGCCGCGCCGCGATCTCCTGCAGCATCTCGCGCGTGTCGACCGCTGGGTTCATCCGCGCATGAATGCGAAAGATGACGCCGAGCTGCGAAACGTCCGCCTCCACCGCCGATTGCATATCCGGGTACTGCAGCTTGCACGCCAGCACCTCCCCGTCATGCGAGACCGCCTTGTGAACTTGCCCCAGCGACGCGGACGCCGCCGCCTTGTTATCGAACGACTGGAACCGCTTTTGCCAATCGGCCCCGAGTTCGGCAACCATGCGCCGCTTGACGAAGGCGGGCCCCATCGCCGGCGCATTCGACTGCAGTTGGGCAAGCTCGCGTGCATACTCCGCCGGCAGCGCTTCGGGAATGGTCGAGAGCAGTTGCGCAACCTTCATGATCGGCCCCTTGAGGCCGCCCAGCGCTCGCGCAAGTTCAATCGCATCCTTGGACTTGTCCGCCTCGAAGCCGAACAACCGCTGTCCCGCCACCCTGGCCGCAATCGAGCCGACGTTGCCGCCAACCTTGAAATAACGCGCCGTGCGCGCGGACAACCGGTTCTCTTCGCCACTCATGGGCCAGCCACAATCCTGTTTTTTTCGATTACACCAAGATAACGGAGATGGCGTCCGCGGCGATCACTTGCAATGCGCCGCGCAGTCTCCCGTCCAAGGCACCGTATCGATCAAATCTGCCGCGTCGGGCCCGACCTGCGCTTTCCCGTGGAGATATCGCTCTGCCGCTGGCCCCCCCGCCGCCGCTGTGTTACCGCAGCTTTGAAACGCGGGGGATAAGCAACCATGATCGACCCCATAACAACACAGCCGAACGACGGCCCTGAATGGGGCACTTATGCACCAAACACCAGCGTCGCCTGGCTGATCGGCCTCGCTCGCCGTTCGCCCCTTGGTCGCGGCATCGCGCGCCGGCTGATCTACAATGCCATCAACCGCCAGCACCCCGATCCAATCGACACCCGCATCTGGGGCACCCGCGTCCGCCTCCACCATCGCATCAACGTCTCCGAGCGCAAAAGCCTGCTCCGCCCCGATCTCCTTGATCCCGCCGAACTGCGCCTTATCCGCGAAGCGCTCAACCACCCCGGCGCCGTGTTCGTTGACGTTGGCTCCAACGCCGGCCTTTACGCACTGAACGTCGCCCTGAACGCCAGCGCCGGCACGCGCATCGTCGCCATCGAACCATCACCCGACCTGATCGCACGGCTCTCCTACAATCTCGACCGCGCCCGCGAAGACGGCCTGATCGATCCCGGCGTCCGCCTCGACCGCCTCAACATCGCGGTCAGCGACACCGACGGCACCGGCACCCTCTCGATCGCTGGCGGGGAAGGCAATCGCGGCCTGGTCGCCGGTGAGAAAGGCATCGAAGTCCCAGTTCGAAGGCTCTCCGCTGCGCTTTCCGAAATCGGCATCACAGCAATCGATGCGATGAAGATCGATGTCGAAGGCCATGAAGACCACGTCCTGCCGCCCTATCTCGACGACACCGCCCCCGAAGCCTGGCCCCGCCTCGTCGTCCTCGAACACCTCTCGCGCGCGGACTGGTCCGTCGACGTCATCGCGGACTGCGAACGGCGCGGATATCGGATCGAACGCCGCATCCGCAACAACACCATTCTGCGCCGCACCAGCCCCATCGCCTGACGAATAGTCTCATCCCCCCGCTTGCACCGCGCCGGTGAATACCGGAATGTCGGAGCCTTATCCGTGAGTTCACGATTTTAGGCCTCCCCGCGCATGATGAAATTCTTCTCCTGGCTCATCTCGCCGACCGGCGTTGCCGTGTGCACGATCGGCATTGTCCAGATCATCGTTTGGGGCACCTCGTTCTATTCACTCGGCGTCCTCGCCCATCCGATCATTGAGGATACAGGCTGGAGCACGACCCTCGTCTTTGCCGGCCTCACCATCGGCCTGCTTGCCTCCAGCGCCATCTCGACCTGGGCCGGCGCCCTGATCGATCGCGTCGGCGCCCGCCTTGTCATGACGCTCGGCTCCATCCTCCTCGCAGCCACCCTTGCAGCCGTCGCCCTGAGCCCCACGCTCTGGTGGTATCTCGCCGCCTGGGTCGCCGTCGGCCTCGCCATGCGGATCACGCTTTACGATGCAGCCTTTGCCGCCATGGTCCAGGTCTCGCCCGCAAACGGCCGTCAGGCGATCGCCTTTCTCACGCTCTTCGGCGGCTTCGCCTCGACCGTCTTCTGGCTGATCGGCCACGAACTCGTCACGCTCTACGGCTGGCGCACGACGTACTGGATTTTCGCCGGCCTCAACCTCTGCCTCTCGGCCCCGCTCTGCTACATCGGCCTCGCCCGCCGCGAGAAACCCGTGGCAGCCTCCCCCGACACGCCTGCAGCAAAGGCTGCGCCGGACTACGCGACCCGCCCGCCGCTCGAAGGCCGCCCGCGCACGATCGCCATGGCGCTTTTCTGCCTTGTCATGTCCGGCAACGCCCTCATCTTCGGCGTCGGCGCGGTCCACCTCGTCGGCCTCATCGAAGCCTCCGGCGTCGCCCTGGCGCTTGCCGTCTCGATCGCCTCGATGAAAGGCGTGGCCCAGGTCGCAGGCCGCATCTGGGAAATCATCTGGGGCCGCAACATCGACCCCGTGAACCTCGGCCGCATCGCGATCGCCCTGCTGCCGGTCGCCTTCATCATCCTGCTGTTCGCCGGCGCCGATTGGTTGACCGCCGCCACCTTCACCTTGATCTTCGGCGCCTCGAACGGCCTCGTCACCATTGTGCGCGGCGCCGTCCCCCTCGCCCTCTTCGGCGCCGAGGGCTACGGCAAGGTCCTCGGCATCATCGCCACGCCGGTCCTCTTGTTCAACGCCATCTCACCGATGCTGTTCGCGGCAATTGTGGAAGCCTGGGACTATCGCACAGGCACCTGGATCTTGTTCGCCCTCGCCCTTCTCTCCGCCGCCGCGATGGAGGGCATGGCCACCTGGTACCGCCGCCACTTGGCGCGCACGACCACCCCCACCGACGCCACCGGATCCCGCGCTTGAGACGTAATCGCCGCGCATCGCATCGATCGAGTACGGCAGCGACCCGGCCCGCATCCAGCGCTTCTCTTGAACAACGAACCCCTCGTCTGTCATCCTCGGGCTTGTCCCACTGCTGTCCGGTTCAGCTTTCCGCGAAACGGCGCAACAGCCTGATTGGGCCTCTCGATTTCATGATCGATGGTGGTCGAGACGCAAAATCCCGACCGGCTTCGGCTCCCTCATTGTCCATTTCATTTCCCACACCCATCGTCATGGCCGCGCAGGCGG
This sequence comes from uncultured Alphaproteobacteria bacterium, assembly GCA_963696075.1. GTDB lineage: Bacteria > Pseudomonadota > Alphaproteobacteria > Rhizobiales > Hyphomicrobiaceae > CAJQQK01. The sequence goes on from CAVOJD010000036.1 coordinate 30,933, forward strand.
CCATCCACGGGCATGTCCAATCCCGCGGCTTATCGGGGTCACGAAGTCGTTGCCGCGAAACATGTACTCCGTAGCCGGCGCCTCGTCTGCCGAGGCGCGCGTGGATGGCCGCCTACGCGGCCATGACGGCGTGGGGAGGGGAAGCGCGGTCTAAGCCTAAAGCGTTCGAGTTAGACCGGACAGTAGTGGGCTTGTCCCGAGGATGACCACTGAGAGGCAGTGAGACCGTTGAGGGGCAGCGATAAAGCCGAAACCGCCTATCAGCCAACGATCCTCACCGCGAATACGAACACGTCAAAGGCAAAGCCTTCTGGGAGCATTGCGACCCGGCGCCTCGCTCCCGCGATCCGGATGCGCAGCATCCGCAGCGGCAGCGCAAAAATGAGCCGCCCCCGCGGAGGGCCCGGTCGCGAACGCGACCGGAATTGCCCGCGAGCGAAACAACTCCCTAAACCCCGGCTTTTTCCATGGCCTCGAGTTCGTCGATCATGTCTTCGATCACGCTCAGCCCCTTGTGCCAGAACTCAGGGCTGGACGCATCGAGGCCGAACGGCGCGAGCAGCTCCGAATGGTGTTTCGACCCGCCCGCACTCAGCAAGTCAAAATACTTCGCCACGAAATCCGGATGCGCATCCTCGTAAAGCTTGTAGAGCGAATTCACGAGGCAATCACCGAACGCGTAGGCGTAGACATAGAACGGCGAGCGGATGAAATGGCCGATATAGGCCCAGAACACCTCATACCCGTCCTTGAAAACAATCGCATCGCCAAGGCTCTCGCCCTGCACGCTCATCCAGAGCTCGTTGATCTGATCACTCGTCAGCTCCCCCTCACGCCGCGCGAGATGGACCTTACGCTCGAATTTGTAGAAAGCGATCTGGCGCACGACCGTGTTGATCATGTCCTCGACCTTGCCCGCGATCAGCGCCTTGCGCTCCTTCGGGTCCGTCGTCTCTTTGAGCAGCGCCTTGAAGGTGAGCATCTCGCCAAACACCGACGCCGTCTCAGCGAGCGTCAACGGCGTCTGCGACAACAGCATCCCCTGCTTCGCCGCCAGCACCTGATGAACGCCGTGTCCGAGTTCATGCGCAAGCGTCATCACGTCCCGCGATTTGCCGAGGTAATTCAGCAGAACGTACGGGTGCACCGACGGCACCACCGGATGCGAGAACGCGCCCGGCGCCTTTCCAGGCCGCGTCGGCGCATCAATCCATCTCTTGTCGAAGAAATCCTTCGCGATGTCGGCCATTTGCGGTGAGAACCCACCATAGGCCGACAGCACCATTTCGCGTGCCTCGGGCCAGGCAATCACACGCTCCGGCTTATCGGGCAGCGGTGCATTGCGGTCCCAGTGGGCCAGCTGATCCATGCCCAGCCACTTCGCCTTCATCCGGTAGTAGCGGTGCGAAATCGAGGGGTATTTCTCCGTAACCGCATCGACCAGCGCCTCGACCACTTCCCCCTCGACCCGATTGGCGAGATGGCGGCTATCCGCCACATCCTTGAAACCCCGCCACCGGTCGGAGATCTCCTTGTCCTTGGCGAGCGTATTGGTGATCAACGTGAACACGCGGATGTTGTCACGGAACGTCTTGGCCAGCGCGTCGGCGCCCGCCTTGCGTCGCGCTTCGTGCTTGTCCATCAACAGGTTGAGCGTTGGTTCCAGTGTCAACGGTTCCGCCTCACCATCGACATCGAACCTGAGAGACGCCATCGTATCGGAGAACAGACGATTCCAGGCCCCGGCCGCCGTCTGCGACTTATCCGTGAACAGTTGTTCGAGTTTTTCATCGAGCTGGAAGGGCTTTTCCTTCCTCAGATCATCGAGCCAGGGCTTGTAATGCTTGAGCTTGCCATCCCCGAGCGCCACGCTAAGCGCCTCATCGTCGATCTGGTTGAATTCCAGCTCGATAAAGATGAGCTCGCGCGAAATCTCGGTCAGCTGGGCGATCGTATCGCCGTAGAACTTGGCGCGCGCCTGGTCGGACTGGTCTCCGGCATAGTAAAGCCCGGCATAAGAGCCGAGCCGGCTCATCAGCTCCGCCACCTCCTCATAAGCCCGGATCATGTCGGCAAGTTTTGCCCCATCGCGGCCAAGACCGACGATTTTGCCCTGGTAGGCAGCCTTGAGGCTTTGCGCCATCTCCCGCGCGCGCTCAATGTCGCGCTTGACCTCCGCCGCCTCAGGTCCGACGTAGAGATCGTCCAGGTTCCACTCCGGCATCTCGCCAAGTTCCGCCCCGCCCGGTGCCGCGCCCGCCTCCCCCGCCGGCGCGTCAGCTGCGGCAATTGCAATCAGGGGCAGATGAGGGTGCTCACGAAGAGGCATGTTAAACTCCGTTTGGGATCTAATGGTCGATGGCGAATGTGGCGCGCGTCACCCACATGATCAAGGCGTTTGGCGCTTTGACACCGCGCCGGCGACGCGATGAACCGTCACGCTCACCGTCACGCTCAATGTGATACGGCGAAATCGGACTGGGAACACGCTTCCACCAATCGATGGCCCGAACGGCCTGGCAGAATAAGCGACAAGGGTGCGAGAAAGCCGCAATGAACATTAAACCTTCAGCCGATTCCTTTGAAACCGACCGCACCCACTGGCCCGACAGCCACCCGGACGTGCGCGTCGGGCGCATCGGCATCCTGCTCGTCAATCTCGGCACCCCCGACGGCACCGATTATCGCTCGATGCGCCGCTATCTCGAGGAATTCCTCACCGACAAGCGTGTGATCGAGTGGCCGCGCGCGCTGTGGTACCCGATCCTTTACGGCATCGTCCTGAACCGGCGTCCGCAAAAGGTAGGCAAGGCCTACGAATCGATCTGGAACACCGAACGCGACGAGAGCTTCCTGCGCACCTACACCCGCGCCCAGGGCGAACAACTCGCCGAACGCCTCATCGGCGCCGATCCCGGTGCCCGCCCCGGCAGCCGGATCGTGGTCGATTGGGCGATGCGCTATGGCAACCCCTCGATCCCCGACAAGCTTGCCGAATTGAAAGAAGCCGGCTGCGACCGCATCGTCTGGTTCCCCCTCTACCCGCAATATGCCGCCGCGACGACTGCCACCGTGAACGACAAGGCTTTCGAAGCCCTCATGAAAATGCGCTGGCAACCCGCCGTCAGAACCGTCCCGCCCTATCACGACCACCCGGCTTACATCGAAGCCCTCGCAAAATCGCTCGAGCGCCACGTCGCCGGCCTCGACTGGGAGCCGGAACGCGTCATTGCCTCCTACCACGGCATTCCCAAAAGCTATTTCGAGAAGGGCGACCCCTACCACTGCCACTGCCTGAAAACGACCCGCCTCCTGCGCGAACGCCTCGGCTGGAGCGAAGACTACCTGATCTCGACGTTTCAATCCCGTTTCGGCCCGGAAGAATGGCTGCAGCCGTACACAGACGAAACCATTGAGAAACTCGCACACGACGGCGTCAAGAGAATTGCTGTTTTCAATCCTGGTTTTGTTTCCGATTGCCTTGAAACGCTTGAAGAAATCGCCGAGGAAGCAAAAGAGGAATTTATCGAGGCCGGCGGAGAAAAATTCACGCACGTCCCCTGCCTGAATGATACCGACCTCGGTCTTGACGTCATCGAGGCCATCGTGCGCCGCGAGGTGGCCGGCTGGATTTGACGCCACGCAGCCACACACGCCGCAGTGGGACAGCCCTGACGTGACCTGACTGACGACGTCTCAGTGCCTCACGAACAGCAGGGCGACCCGGTTCATTCGGCTCAATTCAGCCGCTATTTCCCATTAATCTCAGGCCGAGCATGCTTCATGCTCGGCCTTTATTTTTGTTCGAATTTCAAAACGATATACAAATTTTCAGTCTATTTACCAATTATTCCCAGTTTGACGACATATTGAGACCCAAATCCGAATATGAGCCCGACAAACCCAGACGAGGAATCGGAAATGATTGGAAGCGCAGGCATTGCCGGACTGATATTGATTGCATTCGCAATCGCCATTCTCTGGTCCGTGGTCAAGATTGTACCCCAGGGTTACAATTACACAGTCGAGAACTTCGGAAAGTACAGCCGCACGCTCCAGCCCGGCCTGCACTTTCTTACCCCCGTCGTCGAACGCGTCGGCTACAAGATGAACATGAAGGAGCAGGTCCTCGACATTCCCGGCCAGGACGTCATCACCCGCGACAACGCCATGGTCCGCGTTGACGGCGTCAACTTCTACCAGATCCTGAATGCCGCCAAGGCCGCCTACGAAGTCGACTACCTCGAAGGCTCCATCATCAACCTCACCATGACCAACATCCGTACCGTCATGGGTTCGATGGATCTCGACGAACTCCTCTCCAACCGCGACGTCATCAATGCCAAGCTCCTCGAAGTCGTCGACGCCGCAACCGAGACCTGGGGCGTCAAGGTCACCCGCATCGAGATCAAGGACATTGACCCGCCGCGCGACATCGTCGATTCGATGGGCCGCCAGATGAAGGCCGAGCGCGAGAAGCGTGCCCAGATCCTCGAGGCCCAGGGCTCACGTGAATCCGCCATCCTGAAAGCCGAAGGCGAAAAGCAGGCCGCCGTCCTCGAAGCCGAAGGCCGCCGCGAAGCTGCCTTCAAGGACGCCGAGGCCCGCGAACGTTCCGCTGAAGCCGAGGCCAAGGCGACCCAGATGGTCTCCGACGCCATCAGCGCTGGCAACGTCCAGGCAATCAACTACTTCGTCGCCAACAACTACATGAAGGCGCTGGAAGGCATCGCGAAATCGCCGAACCAGAAAATCCTGATGATGCCGCTCGAGGCCTCATCGATCATCGGCTCGCTCGCCGGTGTCGCGGAAATCGCCGGCGAAGCCTTCGGCGGCAAAAGGTCCAGCAACACCAACGGATCGACCACGGCCAACGGCACCTCGAACACGCCGCCGCGCACACCGCCCGCGGCTCCGACAACACCAGACAACCCTTGGGGAAATTCTTAGTTCCCTAACAACCCTGATGTAGACTGCCTGAGCCGGGCCCCTGGGCCCGGCTCAATGCGAAGCGACCAAGTCGGTCGGGCGAGAGCCAATTGACCCCGCCCGCAAATGAGGGACGACTGCCCGATGCAGGACTTAATGACGTTCGTTCTCAGCCTCGGCGGCTGGCTCTGGTTCATTCTGGCGCTGATCCTCATCCTGCTGGAATCGGTCCTGCCCGGCATCCATTTCATCTGGTTCGGCATGGCCGCCATCATCGTCGGCTTCCTTGCACTCGCCCTCGATATCGACTGGCAGATCCAGGTATTCTTGTTCGCGATCCTATCCGTCGTCACCGCATTGCTCGCACGCCGCTTTCTGTCGCCTGAAAACACCGTCACCGACGAACCGAGCCTGAATGAGCGCGGCGCGTATTACGTCGGCCGTGTCGTCGTCGTCGAAGAGCCGATTGTAAACGGCCGTGGCCGCGTCCGCGTCGGCGACAGCCTCTGGACCGCCTCCGGCCCGGACATGGCAACCGGCGCACGCGCCAAAGTCACCCGCGTCGACGGCACCGTCCTCGTCGTTGAACCGGCCTGAGAAACCCGGCCAGGGCGCCACTGCCCGCCAGCAGAACCCGGCGGCAAGACCCGTAGATCTTGCGAAGCCAAAACGGCAACCGGCACACCGTTCTATCCGGGGGCAACCGCGACCCGCGCCTTTGGCGCACCCACGCGGAGGGTCCGATCGCGACTACGACCGGAACAGCCCGTGCGCGAAATCACCTCGGCGGCAAAGCCGCCGGGGAGCAACCGCGACCCGCGCCGTTGGCGCGCCCGCGCGGAGGGCCCGATCGCGACTGCGACCGGAACAGCCCGTGCGCGAAATCACCTCGGCGGCAAAGCCGCCGGGGAGCAACCGCGACCCGCGCCGTTGGCGCGCCCGCGCGGAGGGCCCGGTCGCGACTGCGACCGGAACAGCCCGTGAGCGAAATCACCTCGGCGGCAAAGCCGCCGGGGAGCAACCGCGACCCGCGCCGTTGGCGCGCCCGCGCGGAGGGCCCGGTCGCGACTGCGACCGGAACAGCCCGTGAGCGAAATCACCTCGGCGGCAAAGCCGCCGGGGAGCAACCGCGACCCGCGCCGTTGGCGCGCCCGCGCGGAGGGCCCGGTCGCGACTGCGACCGGAACAGCCCGTGAGCGAAATCAGAGCCCGACGCGCAACAGGTCGTGCACATGCACGATGCCAACCGGCTTGCCCTTCTCGACGACGAACAGCGCCGTAATCCGCGCACTGTTGATCTGCTCGAGCGCTGCGGATGCCAGCAGATCCGGCCGGATCGTCTTCGGCGCCTTGGTCATGATCTCGGCCGTCGTTGCCGTCAGCAGCCCATTGTTCATGTGTCGGCGAAGGTCACCGTCGGTGATTACACCGACCAGCCGGCCCGTGCGGTCAACCACCCCCAGGCACCCGAACGCCCTCTGCGTCATCGTCACGATCGCGTCCGCCATCGAAACGTCCTTGCCGACCAGCGGCAGCGCACCATCACCCGCGTGCATGATATCGCTGACATACTTGAGCTGCGCGCCAAGTGAGCCGCCCGGATGGATCTGCTTGAAATCCTCCGCCGTGAACCCCTTCGCCTCAAGCAACGCAATCGCCAGGCAATCGCCCAGCGCCAGCGTCATCGTCGTCGACGTCGTCGGCGCCAACCCATGCGGACACGCTTCCGGCGCCTTCGGCAACGTCAGCACGACGTCTGCCGCCTTGCCGAGCGCTGATCCTGCTTTCGACGTGATCGCGATCAGCGGAACAGCAAATCTGCGGGTATGATTGAGGATATTGCCAAGTTCGAACGTCTCCCCCGACCATGAGATCGCCAGCACCGCATCATCGCGCGTAATCATGCCAAGGTCGCCGTGCGAGGCTTCACTGGGGTGGACAAAATGCGCCGTCGTCCCCGTGGATGCCAGCGTCGCGGCGATCTTCTGGCCGATGTGACCGGATTTCCCAATCCCTGTCACGATCACCCGGCCCCGCGCCGCACCAAGCACTTGCACCGCCTTCGCGAAAGGCGCCGCCATCTGCTTCGACAGCGCCGCCATCAAGTCGTTCAGACCGTTGATTTCCAGCTTGAGCGTCCGCTTGGCGGATCGCGCAATGAGCGAGACCCCGGCCGCACGCGTGCCCGCCGTCGATCGGGCAACCCGCTTAGGTGTCCGCGTCTTGGCGCCCGCGGCAGACTTCGTCTTGCTTTTAGGGTTCGCCACTGCCTGAGCCGCGCCCGCCGGTTTCGGCGCAGCGCCCTTCTTGGGCCCCTTCGCGGGCTTGGCCGCCTGCTGGGATTTCCCCGCCACAGCCTTTGCCCCGCGCACAGGCTGACTGCGTTTCACCTTGCCCGTCTCGCCGGTCTTGAGCGTCTGCCGCCGTGTCGTGGCTGCCGTCATCGTCATCAATCCCCCAGGTCGCGGCCCCCGCCGCTTCCGCGCCGTATCGCGTTTGGACTGTCCATACAATCCCTCGCGTGCAAACTGAAACAATTTCGAGCCCCGATACACAACGAAAAGGCCGCGACCTGCCGTCTCGAACCGCAACACCACCTAACCAAACCTTAACCCACCCGATAGTAGTCTCATCCCGCGGCGCCGTATTGCGTGCAATCAGACCGGACAAACTCTGACGCCCCGTTGGTTGCTTTTTGCCGTTGATCGAAAGCGATTAGCGCAATTCGGAGCGGGTTTTGCCGCGCATCCCAGAACATGATCGTGCATCCGGCCCCGTGCCGGAGCCAATGACACCCGCAGCCCTGCTGCGCGTGGCAGCGTCGGCTTGCGCCCTCTTCCTCCTGCCGCTCCTCATTCTGCTTCTCGTCTTCGCGCCCCTCAACACCGCCCAGGCCCAGGACCAGGCGTCCCCCGCCTCTTCCGCGATCAGCCAGTCATCGGACTTGCGCCCAACCGTGCGCCCCGAGCCGGGCGATTTTTCAGCCGACCTTAAGGCCACCGACCGCTTGGGCCCGCGTGAGCCGGACCTGCGCCTCGAAGCTGACCGCAACGCTTTTAACGATCCACCTGCAGGCTACGACAGCCGCCGTTTCCAGATCGAGCCGATCCCCCTTGCCGACCGCCGCATCCGCGACCTCTATGAAATCGAGCCTTACGAACACCTGGGCTGGCGGCTCGGAAGCTTCATCCTCTATTCGCAGATCGACATCGGCGGCGGCTGGGAGTTCGAACGTCTTCTATGAGCCGTCCGCCCGCGCCGACTGGTTGGCCGCGATTGACTCCGAAACCCGCCTCGTCTCCGACTGGGACAACCACGCCCTCGAACTGCGCATGCGTCATGCCGGCGACTTCCAACGCGACTTTCCCGGCCAGGACGATGCCGCCAGAACGTATGAACTGCGCGGCCGCCTCGACGTGCGCCGCTCAACCCGGCTCGAGGCCACCATCGGCCACGACACCACCCGCGAAGAAGCCAACGCCATCGATGCCGCGCCCAATGCCGGATCGCGCCGCGACGTCACAACCGACCGTGCCACGGTATCGGCCAACCATAGCTTCAACCGCCTGAGCCTCGACCTGCGCGGCGGCTTTCGCAACACCACCTACGACGATCCCCTTACGACGCCGTCGCGTGATTTCAACCAGCGCACCATCACCGGGCGCGCCTCCTGGTCCTTCCGCCCGACACTCGCAGCCTTCAGCGAACTCGGTTACGACCGCCGTGACCGTGCCGCCGCGCCCGCCTCCGATGGCTTGTCACGCTCCTCCGATGGCGAGCGTGTCCGCCTTGGCCTCTCCTTTGGCCAGACCGGCGCGGTCCTGCGCGGCGAGGCAAGCCTCGGCTACGGCCGCCAGCGCCCGGACAGCGCAGCGCTTCCCGACGTCCACGCCTTCCTCATCGACGCCAATCTCGCCTGGCGCATCACGCCACTGACCGCGCTCCTCTTCACCGCCGAGACGACCATCGACGAGACCAGCGTTGCCGGCGCCTCAGCCGCCGTGAACCGGCGCTTGGGAGTTGGAATTCGCCATGCTTTCCGCCGTCATCTGATTGGCGAAGCGGGCATCACCTACGGCGTCCAGGACTACCGCGGCGCCACCCTCGATGAGACATCCATCGAGTTCCGCTCCCGCGTCGAATACACCGTAAACCGCAACGTCGCCCTCTTCACCGAGGCGCGTCACACCCGCTTCGATTCGACCGCCACAGGCCGCGACTACGACGCCACCGCCCTCCGCTTCGGCGCCCGCCTGCGCAACTGATTGAGATCGCGCCGGCCCAGTCATCTTAACCACGCAGGCCCGAATCAGCGCCGACCATTGATCCACCCAACGGTCTGCGTTCCCGAAAAATGCGAGAGCATTTATCCGGGATCTTTCGCGCCTGCGGCAAGCCACACCGTGACATTCGATGATAAGGATCCCGGATAAGCGCTGACGCGCTTTCCGGGAAAGCAAATTGGAAACCCGAGGCGTGCTTCAACCTCACAGTTAGGAGGTGTCCGCTAATCGGGATTGGCCTTGATCACCCAAGCATCCGCTTGATCTCGGCCTTAAGCTCATCGCTCAACTCCGGCCGCGACAGGGCATAGGCAATGTTCGCCGTCAGGAACCCGATCTTTGAACCACAGTCGTGGATTTCACCATCATACTGGACCGCAAAGAACGGCTGGCCGAGATCATCTCTGAGCCGCAGCATCGAATTGGTCAGTTGTATCTCACCACCGACACCGGCTTCCTGCTCACCCAGGAACTTGAAGATCTCCGGCTGCAGGATGTAGCGCCCCGAAATGTGCAGGTTCGACGGCGCGTCCTCCTTCGCCGGCTTCTCCACCATCTCCGTAACCGGCGACACCTTCGCCGTGCGATCCTCGACCCCGCAGATGCCGTACTGGTGCACCTGGTCTTCCGGCACCGGCGCAACGTTGATGTGATTGCCGCCGTGCTCGTTATAGGCCTCGATCATGCTCTTCAGGCACGGCGTCTCGCTCAAGTGCAGCATATCCGGCAGCAACAGCGCGAACGGCTCATCACCGACAATATCGCGCGCACACCACACCGCATGCCCGAGCCCCAGCGGCGCCTGCTGGCGTGTGAAACTCGTCATGCCCGCCGCCGGCAGATCCGCCTTGAGCCCCTCGAGGGCGTCCTTCTTGCCGCGCTTCGCCAGCGTATCCTCGAGTTCGTAGGCAAGGTCGAAATGATCCTCGATCACCGCCTTGTTGCGTCCCGTCACGAAAATGAAGTGCTCGATACCGGCCGCCCGCGCCTCGTCAACCACATGCTGGATCACCGGCCGGTCGACCACGGTGAGCATTTCCTTCGGCACCGCCTTCGTCGCCGGCAGGAACCGCGTCCCCAAGCCTGCGACGGGAAACACCGCCTTGCGCACCTTTTTGTGTTTCTGAGACATTCAGCAAGCTCCCTCTTTCTCAAACGTGACGGCATTCAAAGCGCATCGATCCGTGAGCATAAGCAACCACCGCGAGGCCATGCCCACTTCAAAACCCGGCGAGTTAGGTCCGTCCGGATCAACAGTGTCAAGCAAACCAGTAAATAGGGTTTGGTAATATGGTGAAGGGTATGATTTGACGTCATCTTATTGCGGCGGAGGCCCGCAATATGCCTTTCAACGAATGGAAAAAAGTAAATATGAGCATCCTCGTGACGGGCGGCGCCGGCTTCATCGGCTCCCACATGACCCATCGCCTTGCCGACCTCGGCGAAAAAGCCGTCGTGCTTGACAATTTGTCGACCGGCTTTCGCTGGGCCATCCCTGACGAGACCCCACTCGTTGAAGGCGATATCGGTGACCAGGAGCTCACAGCCCGCATCATCGACGAACATGAGGTTGACGCGATCATCCACTTCGCCGGCTCCATCGTCGTGCCGGAATCAGTTGCAGATCCCCTCGGCTACTATCTCAACAACACCGTGAAATCGCGCGCCCTGATGGCGGTCGCAGTCGAAAAGGGCGTCCGCCACTTCATTTTCTCCTCCACCGCCGCCGTCTACGGCGCGCCCGAGACCATGCCCGTCACCGAGGCCACCCCCCAGCTCCCCGTCTCGCCTTATGGCTCCTCCAAGCTGATGACCGAGACGATGCTGCGCGACACCGCCGCAGCCCACGACTTTCACTACGCCGCTTTGCGCTATTTCAATGTCGCCGGCGCCGAACCGAAGGGCCGCACCGGCCAGTCGACCAAGGGCGCCACCCACCTCATCAAGGTTGCCTGCGAAACCGCCCAGGGCAAGCGCACCCACCTTGACGTCTACGGCACCGACTATCCCACCCCCGACGGCACCTGCGTGCGCGATTACATCCACGTCTGGGACCTCGTCAAAGCCCATTCCGACGCCCTCGCCTATCTGCGGGGCGGCGGCCCGTCGACCATCATGAACTGTGGCTATTCCCGAGGCTTTTCCGTCCTCGAGGTCATCGACGCCGTCAAACGCGTCTCCGGACGCGACTTCGAAGTCCGCCTGACCGGCCGCCGCCCCGGCGATCCGCCTGAGATCGTCGCCGCCTCCGACCTCATCCGTAAAACCCTCGGCTGGCAGCCCGAACTCGAGGATCTCGACCTGATCGTCCGCCACGCGCTCGACTGGGAAGCAAACCTTGCCCGGCGCAACTCGATCTGATCCAGCCCTCGACGTCTCCATGACGCCGCCCTATTCCTGTTCTGGATGAAACCGCGCCCACGCCATCATCGGCCGGGCGCGCGTATTCCAGGCGGGAAAAGGTCATGCTTGAACAGCGCAAGCCACAGCGAACCACGAGGCGCGAGCAGACCCGCGCTGCTGCATGTATCGCAGCGCTCGTGTGCCTCTTTGCCCTCCCGCTGGCCCCCGCTGCCGCATCCGGCCCCACCTTCGACGCGTGGCGCGCCGCGCTCTGGCCGGACGCCCGCGCCTTTGGCATCACCCGCGAAACCTTCGATGCAGCCTTCCGCGGCGTCACCCCCGACACCTCACTGCCCGACCTCGTCCATCCCACCGGCAAACCAGCTCCCCCGAAGCGCGGTCAGGCCGAATTCACGCGCCCGCCCCAGGCCTACGTCGATGATACGCGCATCGCCCGGCTTGCTGAAATCGGTCGCGAACTCGCCGAAAAACATCGCACCATCCTCGACAAAATAGAGGCCCGCTTCGGCGTTGACCGCGCCGCCATCCTCGCAATCTGGGGCCGCGAGACCGCCTACGGCACCTACCAGGTCCGCCATGACGCCATCCGCGCGCTCGCAACCCAGGCCTTCATGGGCCGTCGCGCCGACATGTTCCGCCAGGAGTTGCTCCACGCCCTCAAGATGCTCCAGGACGGCGTCATCACCCGCGAGCGCTTCAAGGCCTCCTGGGCCGGCGCCACCGGCCTCACCCAGTTCATGCCGTCTGAATTCGACAAGCTCGCCGTCGACATCGACGACGACGGGCGCCGTGACATCTGGTCCATCCCCGACGCGCTCGCCTCCGCCGCCAATCAGCTCGCCACCAAAGGCTGGATCAGCGGCCGTACCTGGGGCTACGAAGTATCCCTGCCCAAAGGCGTCACCTGCGCCGAAGACGGTCCCCCCCGCACCAAGCCCGTCCGCGACTGGGTTGCCCGCGGCGTCCGCCGCGTTGCCGGGCGCAAATTCTCAAGCCCAGGCACTCGGCTACGACACCTTCCTCTTCTCCCCCGGCGGTGGCATGGGCCCGACCTTCCTCGTCACCGAGAACTTCATGGTCTTCAAGGCCTACAACATGTCCGACCTTTATGCCCTCTACGTCGGCCACCTCATGGATCGCATCAAGGGCGGCGGCCGCTTCGTGACCGGCTGGGATCGCATCACCCAGCTCCCCACCCGTCAGATCGCCGCAATTCAGGAGATTCTGCAGCGTGAAGGCTATGCCATCGCCAAGATCGACGGCTTCATCGGCCCGAACACACGCAGCCAGATCGGAACCTACCAACTGAAACACGCCCTTCCCGTTGATTGTTGGCCCTCCGCCACCCTGCTCGAGACCATGCAACAACGAACATCCGCCCCCCCGCGCTAGCCGCTTGGCCACAACCCGCGAACCGGTTATCAGGTTGAACCATGAGCCGACCCGCCCTGATATCCTCGCGACCTCGCCCCGGACCGCCAAACCGGTCCTCGCGCAGCCACGCGCGACATCTCGGCGGCTTCGTTTCCATGTGCGCGGCCTTGGCCGTTATGCTCATCAGCGGTCTTTTTGCGCTCACCACCAGCGCGCCGCCGGCCCGCGCCCAGAGCGGCGACCTGCGCAGTGGTGAACTCAATCCGTTTCCCAAAGATGACGTCTACCAGGTCCACTTCATCGGCGACTGGTGGATGGATGGCCTCAAATCGAGCCTGACCGCCTCCCTCAAGACCCTGCCCCGCCTGCGCCTCAACGACGACGTCATCGAATTGCGCTCGGTGCGCCGCACCGGTTGGGCGGACGAAATCGCAGCCCTCAAATCCCGCGCTGATTCAAGTCAGCTCGACATCTCGGTCGTCATGTTCGGCGCCAGCGAAATCGGTTCTGTCTTCACCCCCACCCGCCATCGCTTCGGCACCGACGAATGGGCCAAGCTCTACGCCGCCCGCATAGACCAGGTCATGAAGACCCTCAAGGTGCACAGCGGCGCCGTCTATTGGATTGGCATTCCGATCGTCCGCCGCGCCGACCACAGCGAAGCATTCCAACTCATCAACACGATCCTGCGCGAACGCGCCTACCTCAACGGCATCAATTTCATCGACACCTACGCCCGCTTTCAGGACGAGAACGGCGGCTTCAACCGTTATGGCCCCGACCTCGCCGGCACCATCAAGTTGCTGCGCGCCAAGGACGGCGTCTATTTCACCGCCGAAGGCAACACCAAGATCACACAACTTGTCGCGCAGATGATCCGCCGCGACCTCGCGGCTGTGAAAGCCCAGCGCGTCATCGACCTCGCCGGCACCGAGGAAGAACTGGCCATCATTCGCAATCAGGCCAACCCCGATCGCACCAAACCCAAGCAGCCCGCCAAGACCGCGGCCAAGACCGCCAAGGCATCGATACCAAGCCCCATCTACGGTCGCCTGCAGGGCGGCGGCCTGACCGCGGACGACACCAGGGTCGCAATCGACACCAACTTCTCCGGCACCCCGATCCGCCTCGACCTTGACCTCCCCCGCCCCGCATTGTCGGCCGCCGTGATGTCGCTCGTCACCCGCAACCAATCGAAGGACAAGCCCGCGCGCCTCGGCGACAACGCCGTCGAAGTCGCGCCCGGCGGCATCCCCCTGCTCTCCACGATCACCCCCACGGACCAAAGCGCGCTCGCGCTCAGAACGCGCCGCCTCTCGCCCACCCAGTCCACCTTCTTCAAGGTTTGGGGCAAAGGCGAGCGCCTTCCCCCCAAACCCGGCCGCGCCGATGATTTCTCCTGGCCGCGCCCCGAACCCGAACCCGTCGTCCACGTAACAGCCAAGCCGGCAGATCAACTGGTCAGGCAAAGCCCCGAGCGTGACCCCAACCTGCCGCCATTGCCCCTCCAGAACCCGTTCCGCTGATCCTCCGCCCACTGGCCCCCCACCGGCCCCATCTGGCGCCTGGCCGCGAAGCCCCGTGCACCGCATCACCGAATCGGCCATTGGTTGCATCAACCAGAAACGAGAGCGGAAGGCGTCGCCATGGCAGGTCCGGACATCGCCACGAACCCGGCATCAATCACGCCCCCCTCAGGCCCCCCCTACCTCACCAAATCGAGCTACGTCCGCGCCACCAAGTGCGACCGCCTGCTGTGGCTCTCCTGGCATCGTCGCCAACCCTACCAGGACCCGCTCCCAGGCTCCCCGGCAGCAACCGGCATGGAGATCGGCGAATACGCCCAGCGCCTGTTTCCCGACGGCGTACTCGTCGACCAGGCCCCGTGGCAACACGCCGAAGCCGTCGAGCGCACCCGCACCTTGATGGAAGACCCCTCGGTGCCGGCGATATTCGAAGCCGCCTTCGAGGCCGACGGTATCCGTATCCGCGCCGACATCATCGAGTATCTCGGCGACAATCGCTGGGGCCTGCGCGAGGTCAAGTCCTCGACCCGCGTGAAGGCTGACCACGTCGTCGACGCCGCCGTCCAGGCCCATGTCATGACGCTATCGGGTGTCGAACCGGCCTCCATCGAACTGATCCACGTCAACCGCGACTATGTCTTCCAAGGCGGCGATATCGATTGGCCCGAGTTCTTCGCACGCGCCGATATCGCCGAGCAGGTCGCAGCCGAACGCATCGGCATGGCCGACGCCGTCACTGCCTTCCACGCCGTCCTGAACAGCACCCTCGAGCCCGACATCCCCCCCGGCCCCCATTGCCCCAAGCCATGCGATTACTGGGAGCACTGTACGGCTGAAAAGCCCGCCGACTGGATCATGAACTTGCCCCGCCTGTCTGAGAAACGCTTCGCCGATCTCACCGCCCGCGGCATCGAGCGCATTTCCGACATCCCCGCCGACATCGACCTCACCGAACATCAGGACCGCATGCGCGACGTCATCGTCACCGGCCGTCCGTACCTGTCCGATGGCCTGCGTAACGCGCTCACCCCCCTCGACGGACCGGCCAGCTACCTCGACTTCGAGGCAATGAACCCCGCCATCCCCATATACGCCGGCACCCGCCCCTACGAGCGCCTCCCCTTCCAGTGGTCTTTGCATCGCAGCGGCGGCCCCGACGGCCTCACCCACGAAGATTACCTCGCGCCCCCGGACCCGGCCCGCGATCCCCGTCCGGGCTTTACCGCCAGCCTGATCGATGCGCTCTCACATGACACCGCCCCGATCGTCGTTTACTCGCCCTACGAGCGCACTGTCCTCCAGGAGATGGCGCGCCACCTCCCCGAACACGCCCCCGCCCTCGACGCGATCATCGCCCGCCTCGTCGACCTCTACGTCATCGTGCGCAGCCACGTTTATCTCGCCGGCTTCTCCGGCTCCTTTTCCATCAAGACCGTCGGCGGCGCCCTCGCCCCGCATTTCAGCTACGACGGCCTCAACGACGTCGCCAACGGCGAGCAGGCAGCCAGCACCTTCCAGCGCCTCGTCCTGGCCGATCTCCCCGCCAACGAAAGCGCCCGCCTGCACGATGCCCTCCTCGCCTACTGTCGCCTCGACACCCTCGCCCTCGTCGAGACCCATCAGGCCCTCAAACGGCTCGCCGGCGCCACCGCCTGACCGACCGGCAGCTTGGCCACACCCCATCGGTCTCATCGCCCCACCGCGCCCTTGCCGGTTTAAGCCCCCTGGCCCCTCGGCTAGAACTGTTGTGAGAAGAACACCTGTAAGACTGCGTTGATATTGTACTCGGGGGATTCAAATGCGCCGGCTCGCCATCCTGGTTTTCGCAGCCCTTGCAGCGCTTCCCGCCAACGCCCAGGAAAAGGCGGAACCGCCAGCGACGGCTGAGAAGCCGACCGATCCGCGTGTGGAGAAATTCTCGAGCGAGTTGGCAACGCTCCACAAGCTTTGGAAAGCCCGCAAATACCGCGAAGCAATCGCCCCCGCCGAACGCCTGACCGCGCTTGCCCGTGAGATCTATGGTGAAAACCACCTGCGCTTTTCAGGCTCCCTGTTCAATCTCGCAATGCTCTATCGCAACACGGGCCAGTACGAAGCAGCCTTCGCCGTCTTCGCCAAGGTCTTCACGATCCAGCACCCGCTGCGCTCACCGGCCGACAAAGCCTACAAACGCATCCTGCAGCAGCTCGACGAAACCGGCCAGCGCGTCGGCACCGGCCGCGAGGTGGTTGGTTATCTTGAGACGGCGCTTGAAAAGCTCGCCGCCGAAGGCACCGCCGGCACCGAGCACGACGTCGAAATCAAGGCCCGCCTCGGCCGCCTCCTAAGGTTCCTTGCCGACTACGACCGCGCCGAGCAGGTCCTGCGTGAAGCCCTCGCCGTGCGCCGCCGCATCACGACCCCCGACGACATTTCGATCGTCATGGACCTCAACAACCTCGCCGGTATCGTCCGCGCGCGCGGCAAATACGCCGAAGCCGCCAAATTCTACAAGGAAGCCATCGACGTCCAGATCCGCATCAAGGGCGAGAACAACGCCAACACCGGCATTCTCCTGGACAACATCGCCGTCATGTACCTCACCATGGGCCAGCCCGAGGAAGCCGAGCCCTATCAGAAGCGCGCGCTCGCGATCCTCGAAAAAACACTCGGCGATCACCACACCTCGACCGGCATCGCGCTCGGCAACATGGCGGAACTCTACCGCAACCTCTCCCGCTACGCTGAAAGCGAACCTCTCTTCCGCCGCGCCATCGCAATTCTCACAAAGGCGCTCCCCCCGAACCATCCCCTTCTTGGCGCCGTTACCGACAACTACGCCGGCCTCTTCCAGCAGCGCGGCCAGCACGAAAAAGCGCTGGAGACCTACCGCAAGGCCATCACAATTCTCTCCGCCGCCCACGGCCCCGAGCACCCGGAAGTCGCCGTCGCATACAACAACATCGGCCTCGCACTCGGTTCGCTCGGCCGCCACGAGGAATCCGAGCAAAACTTCTTGAAGGCGCTCGGTATCTCCCAGCGCGCCTTTGGCGAGGACAGCATCAAGCTCGCCACCACCTACGCCAACCTCGCCGACGTGCGCATTTCCTTGGCAAAGCTCGACGCCGCCCGCGCCGATGCCCAGCGCGCCATTGACTTGATCTCGACAAGCCTCGGCCCGCGCCATCGCCGCCTGATCTTTCCCCTGACCCGTGTCGGCGAAGTCGCCTTGCGCCAGAAAGACGCCGCCACGGCGTACGAGAAATTCAAGACCGCCGCCGAAATCTACGAGGAAGCCCGCCTCGCCATGGCGGCCCGCGGCGGCACCTTCGACGACAGCGGCGCGCTCAACCGCGTCATCGCCACCGCCTTCAACCTGAAGCGCGACGGCGGCCCCCTCGGCCCCGGCGAATACCAGTCCCAGGCCTTCCGCTTCTCGCAATTGAAGACCGCCACGAAAGCCGGCGAGGCCCTCAACAAGCTCGGCGCCCGCCTTGGCGCGCGCGATCCCAACCTGCGCACCCTCGCCCGCGAACAGCAAGACCTCCTCGAAGCCTGGGCCAAGGCCGACAAGACCTTGATCAGCGCCGTCTCCGCCGCCCCCGCCCTTCGGGACAAGGCACGCGAAGCCGCGTTGCGCGCCGAAATCAAACGCTACGGCGACCGCCTCACCGAGATCAATTCCAGGTTCGAAACAGACTACCCCGAATTCACCGAACTGAGCCGGCCGCGCCCCGTCACCGTCGCAGCCCTCCAGCAACTCCTGAGCGACGATGAAGTCCTGATCCAGTACGTCGTCAATCCGTTTGCAACCTACGCCTGGGCCATCACCGCCAGCGAGGCCCACTGGGTCCGCCTTCCCCTCAAGCGGCGCGAACTGCGCGACCTCGTCCACGCCGTGCGCTGCGGCCTCGACGTGGCCGAATGGATCGGCGAAGAAAAGCCGCTGGCCTGCTTCAACCTGATCGGCCGCTTCGCCGAAGGCGGTGGCGCCCTGCCGTTTGCAACCGACAAGGCCCACGCGCTCTACACCAAACTGCTTGAGCCGATCAAAGACATCATCGCGGGCCGCAAGCTGTTGATCGTCACCTCCGACGCCCTCAATCGCCTGCCGATGCACGTCCTCCTGACCGAGCCGGTCGCCGACGACAGCCTTGAAAACCTCAAGCAGGCCCCCTGGCTGGTCCGCAGCCATCCGATCACCGTCCTCCCCTCGGTCTCGAGCCTCGCCATCCTGCGCCGGTCAAACCCGCTCCCCGTCACCACCGCAAGCACCGGCGAAACCGAGCGTCACCCCTATTTCGCCCTCGCCAATCCCCTTCTCCTTGGCCCTGACGGCAACGATCGCTCCGCCTTCGCCGTCACCGGCTGTGAGCACCATCAGGCGCCCAAGCCCGATGCGATCGTCTCCGCTGCCACAACACTGACGAGCTTCTTCCGCGGCGGCCAGGCTGACGTCGCGCGCCTGCGCACCCTCGCGCCGCTGCCCGACACCGCCGCCGAAGTTTGCGCCGTCGCCCGCGGCCTTGGCGTCTCCGCCGGCCATCTGCTGCTCTCAGACGCCGCGACCGAAACCCGCCTGCGCCAGCTCGACCGCGATACCGGCGCACTCTCGCGCTACCGCGTCCTCCACTTCGCAACCCACGGCCTCGTCTCCGGCGAGTTGAAAGGCCTCGCTGAACCAGCCCTCGTCCTCACGCCGCCTGAAAAAGCAACCCCGGAAGACGATGGTCTCCTCACCGCCTCCGAAGTCGCCGAACTCAGGCTTGATGCCGATTGGGTCATTCTGTCGGCCTGCAACACCGCCGCCGGCGCCGGCGCGGACTATGGCGGCGACGAGGCCCTATCCGGCCTCGCCCGCTCGTTCTTCTTTGCAGGCGCCCGCTCGCTGCTGGTCTCGCACTGGCCCGTGCGCTCGGATGCCGCCGTTGAACTGACGACACGCGCCCTCTCCCAGATCACGAACAACGCCACCATGAACCGCAGCACCGCCCTGCAGCGTGCCATGGTGAGCCTGATCGCAGACGAGAAAATCTACGCAGCCGCCCATCCCCAGGTCTGGGCCCCCTTTGTCGTCGTCGGCGAAGGCGCCAGCGCGGCTGGGAAATAGCCGCGCCGGCTGAAAATCATCACCGGGCAATCGGCTGAAAATATCGGTCAGTGCCGGTGATTTCTTTTCACCGCACCGCCCCCGCCACATTTGGGCGTCAGGAAACGTTGCAGCCCGGTGCGTCACAGGTGCGCGCCCTATGTCCCCTTCTGTGCGCCTTTGCGCCGAGGCGTCTCACCGGACCGCGCCACGACGCAGGACAATCGACGAATGAGTAGGAGAGCCCGATGGGCCTTGTCGACGCCATCCGCCGCCTCACCAATGCGCCAGCCTTCAAGTTCCTGCTGATCATCGTCCTCATCCTGGCCCTCGCCATCCCCCTCATCTTCGTCTACCTGCTGGTCTCTGAGCGCGCCCAGTACGCCAGCCGCGCCAAAGCCGAGATCGGCCAGGCCTGGGGCGATGCGCAGACGCTGCGCGGCCCCTTCGTCATCGTCCCAACGAAACGCGAGCGCACAATTCAGGTCGGCAACGAAACCCGCACCGAACAGATTTCCGAACTCGCCGTCTTCCTCCCCGAGACCCTCAACGTCAGCCCGAACGCGCGCACCGAACAGCGCCAGCGCGGCATTTACGCCGTCCCCGTCTACCGCAGCAACATCACCATCACGGGTCGCTTCATCGCCCCTGAAACCCGGCGGATCACGAACAAGGGTGCAACCTTCCTGTGGGATGAAGCCGTCCTCACCATGCTGATAACGGACGTGCGCGGCATCAAGAAAACCGCCGAGATCGAGCTTGGCCAGGAGACCACCCGCTTCCGCTCGGGCCCCGGCGTCGACAGCGGTCCCGCCGGCCGCCAGCCCGGCGCCATCCACGTCCCCATCGGCGCCACCCGCGCCGAGCAGGGCTTCACCTTCACCTTCAATCTCGAACTGAACGGCTCCAACGCCCTGAACTTCGTCCCCGCCGGCGGTGAAACCGAAATCGCCGTGCAGTCCGACTGGCCCCACCCCTCTTTCTCCGGCGCCTTCCTCCCCGACACCCGCACGATCTCGGACAATGGCTTCGAAGCCACCTGGAAGATCCCCCGCCTCGCCCGCGGCCAGGGCCAGACCCAGCACGTCTCGGGCCTCGACAATCTGATGCAGCAAACCGTCTTCGGCGTGCGTTTCTTCCAGCCGGTGAAATTCTATTCCCTCGCCGAACGCGCTCTGAAGTACGCCCAGGGCTTCATTGCCATCGTCTTCTTCGCCGTCTTCGTCATGGAGATGAAATCAGCCCGCCGCGTCCACTGGATCCAGTACTTGTTTGTCGGCCTCGCGCTCGCGATCTTCTACCTTGTCCTGATCGGCACCGCCGAACACATCGGCTTCGAATGGGGTTATCTCGCAGCCGCCACCGCGACCACCGTCCTGGTGGCCGCCTACATTGCCACCGTCACCCGCTCGCCAACCACCGGCGCCCAGATCTTCGCGATCATCGCCGTCATCTACGCGCTGCTCTATCTGCTCCTGCGCGTCGAGGACTACGCACTTCTGATCGGCTCCCTCGCCGCCTTCGCAATGCTGGCAGCCGTGATGTTCGCAACCCGCGACGTCGACTGGTCACGTGGCCACAATCCTGATGACCAACCCCAGAGGATGAGCGAATAAATCCGCACGCGCTGGCATCGGCCAGCCGCTACGGCCCGATTAACGCCTTGGCCTTCTGGCAGATCTCGTTGACCTGTGCGCCCGGTTCGGATTTCCCCGAGAGGACGTTGGCGAACCGCACGGCGTTTTGTTGATCAAGCATTTCGAACAGCGACCAGCAACTTGTCGGGCCTTCCGTCCGGAAACGTTCCGCCCGCGCCCGCGCGCCCCCATCGCTCTGGAGGCCACACAGCTTCGGCCCCACTGATTGAATGGCAAGGTTGGTCACGATCGTGCGGTGAGGACAGGCAAGACCCCGCCACGCGCGCCCGGATAACGGATTAGCCAGCGTGAAACTGACCGCCGAAGCATGCACACCCGGTTCCGCATCGGGATTGCGCGACCAGGAAAAACCGAACAAGCCCGCAACTGCCAGAACGCCAATCGCGATGAGCGCAACGAAAAGCCGCATGAAACTGTCCCCCAGAACCAATGGCGCACGCATGGCAAGAGCCCGTCCTCTCCGCCATCATGCGCGCAGTCTGTTTAGCGCGTCACTTCCCAGTCCGCCAACCGCCCACAGGTCAAAACTGATCTGACAAACCATCGAAACACCGCACACAACCAAAAGAAAAACGGCACAGGGAGCCCCTGCGCCGCTTGGCAATTCATTTTGACTGACTGAGGCCAGCGCCAAGTGGCGCTGACCTGCCGGCCGAACGCGCTGTGCGATCAGGCGGCCACGCCCTGACTCGGCGCCTGTTGCGTGGCCCGCGCCCCGGCAACCTCACCCTCGGTGACCGGAATCAGCTTCAGGAACAGGCCTGCCAGAGCGATGTGGATGGCGAAAGTCGCAAAGAATGCTGCCGTGCCACCGATCACGGTGTTCAGTGCCAGCGCGAGATAGAACAGCGACCCGGCAACGGCATACGTCATCAGCAGAGCGACAACATAAGCCGGAATCGTATTCGTCGCCCATGACGGCAAGCTCGACGAACGGAATGCAAGGCGAAGGATCGCAAACAAAGATAGAACCGCGGCCGCGATGGCCGATGCTGCCAGGATGTCGTAGGTGGCTTCCATTTTTTCGTTTTCTCCCTGTCTGAATTACGCGCCGGAGGCGCTTCGACTTTCGCTTGAGCCGGAGCGCCTCTCCTCGAAAATGCGCCATTCGCAACAATGGAGACGCCGGCGCCATCGACGCCAATCGGAAAAACCAGAATGGTCGATCGGATTTTTCGATCGACCTCCTCAAATACGCGAAATCCGACCGCTCCCACCCACCAGGAGGGCAGACGCAATTCGTCCGCAAATCGTCCACAAATCGTCCAATGAGATATATGCGGGCTTAGAATGGCGGCGGGATCGTCGAACGCCTCAAGCGGAACGCCTCAAGAGGCGCCAAGAACCGTACAGTCAGGGAATTCGCGCTCGACCAGCGACCGCAGCAACTGCGCGAGTTCGCGGTACTGCTCATGGCGTGCCGTGCTGCGCCGCCACATCATCCCAACGGTGCGATAGATCGCCCGGTCATTCAGTTCGATAATCGCAACGCTGTCATCGCGTGCCGCCACCGCACGTACATAAAGGCCGGGCAGGAATGTCACGCCGAGCCCCATCGCAACCATCTCCCGCAGCGTATCCAGGCTGGTCCCTTCGTAGTCGTAGCGCAGTCGTGCCCCGAACTCCTCGCTGAGCGCCAGCGCGGCATCATGCAGCTGATGCCCCCGCGCCAGCGCCAGTATGTCCTCCCCCTCGAGATCCGCCCGCACCACCTTCGCCTTCTTCGCGAGCGGATGCCCCTTGGCAACGGTCAGATACAACGGCTCGCGAAACAGCTCCTCAACATCGATATCACCGTGCTTGACCGGCAGCAGCGACACCAGCAGATCATGCCGCCCCTCGCTCAGTGCGCTTGGCAGGCCGCTCGGCAGTTCTTCGCGTACGTAAAGCTTGAGGTCCTTGTAGTGGCGCTGCAGCTCGGGGATAACGATTGGGAGAAAATACGGCCCGATCGATGCCGGCAGCCCAAGCCGCAGGATGCCGGCAAGCTCGCGCCCCCCGCTTGATGCCAGCGCCCGGATTTCATCGGCATCCGCCAGCATCCGCCGCGCAATCTGCACGATCTGCGCGCCAAGCGGCGTCATCATTACCCGGTTGCGCGTCCGCTCCACCAACTGCGCCCCAAGCCGCACCTCCAACACCTTGAGTTGCTCGCTCAACGTCGGCTGCGTGGTGTTTGCCCGCTCTGCGGCGCGCCGGAAATGGCGGGTTTCATCGAGTGCCACAAGATATTCAAGCTGTCTCAGATTAGGCATTCGATCCTCTGGCCAACAATGATGAGCTGCAACGTATCAATTTAGGGATGATCGCCGCATCTTCGAGTGCCACCGCCACGATCGGCAAAACCGATCGCAAGGGCGATGCCTTTCGATTGGAAAACCACCGCTCTTGAGCCCAGTTGAGGGGGTGTCGGAGCAGCGAAACGGTGGCCGGGCACGAGGCCGAACTTACAAAGTACCGGTGGTTCAGTCATTTCAGCGCTGAGGATAGGCGGCGCTGAAGGTGAGTTGCCATCAGGCAGTGCCTGGTCACCTTATCTGCGCCCTGGGTGCGCGGCCCAAACCGCTCTCCCGGCGGCGTACCCTTTGCCCGCAACCCGTGAAGGAGATTGGTTCGATGTTGGACTTGGCGAAACTGGCAGGACTGGTTGGCGATCTCTTCGGCGAAACAGCGGAGCGCCCCGGCATGGACGCCATCACCGGTCAACTTGACGCGCTTGGGATTGATCCTGCGACGCTTGAGGGCCTGGACGCCCAGCAGATCCTCGAAACACTCCAGGCCCAGGGCATTGATTTGTCCGGCCTCGACCCGAGCGAACTCGTAGCACTCGGCTCGGAAACGGGCCTCGATAGCATCGTGCCCGCCCTGATTGAACGCATAACCGATCGCGCTGCCTGATCCTTCCTCGACGAACCCTCCCTGTCGACCGGTCAGTAGCGCCCTTAAGCCCGGCAACTTCCGCTTCGCGGAAGGTGCCGGGCCTTTTTCTGCCCGCCATCCGCCGCAGGCCGCAGACCTCACGCAGAACCACGCGGCAGCCGGCCGCGTGAAACCGCAGCACGAGGGTCTGGATCATCTTAGAATATTGCAAGATCGGGAAATGGTGGGCGGTACTGGGATTGAACCAGTGACCCCTACGATGTCAACGTAGTGCTCTACCGCTGAGCTAACCGCCCCAGGAAACGTTCACCCGGCACCGTACCACGACGTGCCGATCCGCTCCGAAGAGCGCATCCTATAGGGGAAAACCGTCACCCCTGGCAAGTGCTTCATCCGTGAAAGTTTGCGCGCCCGCACAACCAACCTCTCGACGCAACCGTGACCTTAACCAGGCCGCCTAGCCCGCCAGCACCGCATCGATCTCATTGACGAGCTGCTTGAGGTGAAACGGCTTTGACAGAACGCGCGCGTCCGGGCGCACACCGTGCCCCTCGTCAGTATTGAGCGTAACCGCGGCAAAGCCCGTGATGAACATGATCTTGAGCATCGGATCGAGTTCGCTCGCCCGCCGCGCCAGCTCAATCCCGTCCATCTCCGGCATCACGATATCGGTCAGCAACAGCGAAAACGGCTCCTGCGACAGGCGCTCATAAGCCGCAACGCCATTCTCGAACGCATGCACTTCATAGCCCGCACGCGTCAGCGCCCGCTCGAGAAAGCGGCGCATCGATTCCTCATCCTCCGCCAGAAGGATCCGTCGAATGGGAAGGCTCGATGGCTTCGCGGTCATGAAATACTCCCAGGGGCGTCGAATTCTCGCCAACGGCAAAGGCGACACGGGTCGCAGCCGCTTGTCAGGCCCCAATGTGCCGCCGTTTTGGTAAATGACCGGTGAACCACGTCGCATTCATGGCACATCTCAACATCCCCCGTTGCCATTTTGCGCGCAATAACGAAAGTCTGATTGTTGTCCCTTCGCACTTGCAACATGTCATAAGCCGACGCACAGTCGATCGGGATGTGGCGGTCAACGTTAAGGGGAACAGCTCCGATCGGCACGAAACACGTGCCAAGCTACCTCTGCCCATAAATTGAAAGCGATTGCGGGACGTCTACATGCCATCGAGAGAACGCCAGGCAATCGCCGAAGAAATCAATCCTCCATTCTCCATCTACCGCCCGCGCGAGCAGACCACGCCCCTCGTCTTTTGCTCCCCCCATTCAGGCCGCGTCTATCCGTCCGTGCTGCGGGAGGCAACCAACCTCGACGAGCTCGGCCTGCGTAAATCGGAGGATTGCTTTGTTGACGAACTCTTCTCCAGGGCACCAGACGCCGGCGCGCCGCTGATCGCAGCCCACTTCCCCCGCGCCTACCTGGACGTCAACCGCGAGCCCTTCGAGCTCGATCCCGAGCTCTTCGACGAGCCGCTTCCCGCCTTCGCCAATGCCCAGACAATGCGCGTCATCGGCGGCCTCGGCACGATTCCACGCATCGTCGCTGAAGCGGAAGAGATCTACGACGCCCCCCTGTCGCTCGCCGTCGCCATGGTGCGCATTGAACGCCTTTACCGCCCCTTTCACGCCGCACTCAACGAACTGCTTGAGACAACGCGAGAGCGCTTCGGCTATGCCGTCCTGATCGATTGCCACTCAATGCCGTCTGCGTCGCTGACATTTCCGGCAACCACCCGGCCTGAGTTTATTCTCGGCGACCGCTTCGGCAGCTCATGCGATTTCCGCGTCACCCGCACCGCCCGCGAGGCCATCGTGGACCTCAAATACCGCGTCCAATTGAATCGCCCCTATGCCGGCGGCTTCATCACCGAGCACTACGGTCGTCCGTCAGAAAACCTCCATGCGCTGCAAATCGAGATCAATCGCGGCCTCTACCTGAACGAACGAACGCTGCAACGCGCCCGCCACTTTGATGCCTTTCAGCGCGAGATCTCGACCCTGATCGCCAGCCTTACCAGCCGTATTCCAACGGTCATAGAGGGCAGTCTTGCCGCCGAATGACGGCTCGGCCTGGCGCCAATTTCCCACCTCTCCCGTCCACGTCCCGCTTCGCTGGTATCCAGCCCCGCCTTGCGCACGCCGTGCGCCCTCAGTCCGTCCGCCGTTGGCGCCAAACCGGCGTTGCCTTGGTCCGCGCTGACGATAGCGACTCTGGGGCTCCAGGCAAAAAAAAAGGCCGCTCGATGAAGAGCGGCCCGAAGTCTAGGGAGGAAACGCCCAAGGAGGGCAGCAGTCGATGAAACCATCGACCACACCGAGAAGGTAATATCGCATTGCACAATTCGCAATTGCAAAAACCGCAAAGCTGACCTGCATTCGTAGAGGAGATCCAGCCGAAGCCGCGCGAAATACGCATAGCGAGCGCATAACACACTGTTAAATAGGGGATTTCACCAGAGCGACCCTGCGACGTTTTAGCCTTCATCCGACAGAGGAATGTATTCCAACGAGCCCGATACGCGACCAGACAGCTCTTCAAGTCGGCAAAAACCAGACAAAATATCGCAGCGCAGCAAAAATCAGAAACGTGAAGGTCCCTGATCAGCAAACCGTCACTGCAAGGTTCCCTTGCCTGCTCCACAAAAAAAGGCCGCTCATCAAGAGCGGCCCGAAGTCTAGGGAGGAAACGCCCAGAATGGGCGCAGGTGAGCCAGGGCTCGCCTGTAAGACGAATATGGGAACGATTCGGTTCACGTCACAATACGACAGACGCGAAAATGTCAACTCTCGAGCGTCTGACACCCGTTCAAGCTGTAAGTGTGACGATTTAGACCCGGTTGAGTTGCATGCTTGCCCGGCACGTGCCCAATGCTGCGCCCACGTCATCCAATTCGGTGCCCTTGAGCGCGACAATTACTGGCCGGATACGTCACGAAATGCGATTGAGCCTGGGGCCGCGCAATTCAGCCGCGCTATGCTGGCGTGGTGCCCGGCCCCCACACACCGCCGCAGCCTGCTCAACACCATGACCTGCTCAACACCATGACAGACCCGAAATCGCCCGACGATCACGCCGGCAGAATAGCTTTGATGCACCAGGCAGCCGACGCCGCCGGCCAAGCCATTCTGCCGTTCTTCCGCACCGGCCTCGACGTCGACGTCAAACCCGGCAACCGCCCCTTCGATCCCGTGACTGAAGGCGATCGCGCGGGCGAACAAGCCATCCGAAGCCTTCTCGCGTCCGGCGCGCCCAACGAT
The DNA here is from genome assembly GCA_963696075.1 of uncultured Alphaproteobacteria bacterium. Classification (GTDB taxonomy): domain Bacteria; phylum Pseudomonadota; class Alphaproteobacteria; order Rhizobiales; family Hyphomicrobiaceae; genus CAJQQK01. Next base: position 58,288 of record CAVOJD010000036.1, read on the forward strand.
GCCGTTTTCGGGGAAGAATTCGGCGCCATCGAACCCGCCGCACCGAGCGGCTATCGCTGGATCATCGACCCGATCGATGGCACCCGTGGGTTCATTCTCGGCCTGCCAACCTGGGGCACGTTGATCGGCGTCGAGAAAGACGGCGTCCCGACCCTCGGCCTCATGGACCAACCTTACGTCGGCGAACGCTTCTATTCTGACGGCACCGCGTCCTATTTCGCCCGCCACACAACCACCCCGCGCCGCCTCGAAACGCGCAACACCCAATCCCTTGCGGAAGCCCACATGGCGGCAACCCACCCCGACATCTTCGCCTCCCCCCACGAGCGCAGCGTCTTTGATAAATTCCGCCAGCGCGTCCGCGACACCCGTTTCGGGACCGACTGCTACGCCTATTGCCTGCTCGCCGCCGGCTTCATCGACATTGTCATCGAAGCAGGCCTGCAATCGTATGATGTCGCAGCCCTGATCCCGATCATCGAGCATGCTGGCGGATGCATCACCACCTGGGACGGCGCCCCCGCACAGGCCGGCGGCCGCATCATCGCGACCGCCAATCCAGCGTTGCACGCCGCGGCGCTGACCGAGATCCGCGCAACTGGCGGATCGCCCTGATCACCTTGCATCGTTGTAAGTGGGTGCTGATTGAGCATGCTTGCGATATGAGCGCCCACACAACCACCCATCACTTGGCAGCCTTCAATCCGACCGCCACTATGCGGCACCGACCGGAGAAAAACCCATGACCGATACCGCTGCCCAATCACACAACCCCACGTCCGCCGAATGGTACGAACGCGCCAAGGCCGTCCTGCCCGCCGGCACCTTCGGTAATTTTGCCGGCGACATGATCATCCGCGAAGGCCGCGCCGCACGCGTTTGGAACGAAGACGGCCGCGAATTCGTCGATTATCTCATTGGCTCCGGCCCCATGCTGGTCGGCCATTGCCATCCCGAAGTCATAGCCGTCGTCGAAGACCAACTGCGCCGCGGCACAACCTTCTTCGCCAACAACACCCACGGCATCGAACTCGCCGAAATCATTTGTGACGTGGTCGCGTGCGCCGAAAAAGTCCGCTTCGTCTCCTCCGGCACCGAAGCCGACATGTACGCCATGCGCGTTGCCCGCGCGTTCACCGGCCGCGAGAAAATCTTGAAGTTCGAAGGCGGCTATCACGGCATGAGCGATCACGCCCTGATGAGCCTCGCCCCGCGCCATCTCGCCAATTTCCCGAACGCCGTACCCGATTCAGCCGGCATCCCATCGAGCGTCCGCGACACCATGATCGTCGCCCCCTTCAACGACGCTGAAGCAGCCACCCGTCTCATTGAAGAACATAAGGCCGACCTCGCCGGCGTCATCGTCGAACCGCTCCAGCGCCTCATGCCGCCCCGCCCGGGCTTCCTTGAAGCGCTCCGCGAAGCCACCGAAAAAGCGGGCATCCCCCTCATCTTCGACGAAGTCGTCACCGGCTTCCGCCTCGCCTATGGCGGCGCCCAGCAAGTCTACGGCGTGGTCCCGGACCTGTGCACCCTCGGCAAGGCCATCGGCGGCGGCTTCCCGCTCGCCGCAATCGCCGGCCGCGACGACATCATGGCCCACTTCGATGCCGGCCGCGTCTCCGATGCCGACTTTGCCCTCCAGATCGGCACGCTCAGCGGCAATCCGGTTGCAGCCGCAGCCGGCCTCAAGACGCTCGAAATCCTCTCCCGCCCCGGCGCCTACGAGCGGATCTATAAGACCGGCAATGCCCTCATGCAGGCGATCACCGACAACTTCCGCGACACCCCCGTCAACGTCCAGGTTGTCGGCCATCCCGCGATGTTCGATTGCGTCTTCACCGACCAGCCGGTCCATGACTATCGCGCGATCTTCCATTCCAACAAGGACCGCCTGAAGCGTTTCAACGCCCTCCTGCGCGAAAAGGGCATCCTGAAATCCGAAGGCAAGTTCTACGTCTCCGCCGCCCATGACGACGCCGACGTCGCCCAGACTGTCGACGCCATTGAGTATGCCGCCAAGACGCTTGCCAGCGAAGTCGCCTGACGGGTCCCTGTCCCCTCGGTTTTAGATTGGCCCCGCACGTGCCGCGAGCACGTGCGGGCAACTTGCTTGATAAGGACCACAAATGCGCACCAACGCGCTCTCCCCCCAGCTCATCGGGATCCTCGCGATGTCTGCGGCAGGCGCTGTGTTCTCTGGTCACGACGCGATCACCAAATACCTGGCCGAGCGCTATCCGATCGGCGAGATCATCTTCTTCCGTCAGCTTGCCTCCGCCGTCCTGCTCACGACCTACATCTGGTTCGCCCAGGGCCTCGGCGTCATCAAGCCCGTCCGCATCAACGGCCAGATCCTGCGCGCACTTTTCTTCGTCGCCTCCACGATCCTGATCGCCATCTCGGTCGCAAGCCTTCCCCTTTCGACCGCCCTTGCCATCATCTTCTCAAGCCCCCTCCTGGTCGCAGCCCTGTCCGCCTCGATCCTCAAGGAACCGGTTGGCCCCCGTCGCTGGCTCGCGATCATCGTCGGCTTCATCGGCGTCCTGGTCATCATTCGTCCCGGCGGCACGTCGTTCACGTGGCTCCTGCTGATCCCCGTTGCCGCCGCCTCGGCAAGCGCGCTACGCGACATCACAACCCGCATTCTCCACCGCACCGACAGCACCTACGCCATCCTGTTTTGGTCCAACATCGCCATTCTCATCGCCACGCTGTTCAGTGCGCCTTTCGGCTGGAAGCCGATCGAATGGGCCGACGCAGCCTTCCTGATCCTCGCCGGCGGCCTCAACACGCTTGCCCACTTCCTCACGATCACCGCCCTTCGCCACGGCGACGCAGCCCTCGTCACGCCCTTCCGCTATACCGCCCTCGTTTGGGCAGCCCTCCTCGGCTTCGCGATATGGAGCCACATTCCGGATTTCTGGACGATCGTCGGCGCCTTGATCATCGTCTCAGCCGGCGTCTACCTCGTGTTGCGCGAGGCGCAAGTGCGCCGCGCAGCCAAAGCAGCGGCTACCGACAAGGCGGATTGATCGGATTAATCGCAAAACGAAGCCGTTCGCGTTGATCCCGTTGCGTCCGCCCTGATCAAGTCTTGGCGAAGGCGGCGCGCGCGTAATCCGCCAGCGACACAAGTGAGGCAATGACCGCAATCATCAAGATCGCATACCCGGTCTCAAACCCGCCCGGCGTTGTCTCTCCGATAAGCCCGAGCGCGATCATGACCACCACGAGCTGCGCCACCCCGTGGATCGCCGTCTTCACCTTGCCTGAAAAGCGCACGCCGAGATCGATGCCCTTTTGCCGGGCCAGCGTCCTCAGATACGGGACGCCAAGATCGCGCGCATAGATCACAAACAGCATCCAGGGTTCGATCCAGCCCTGTTTCAAAAATGCCATGAAGACCGAGACATGGTAGATCACGTCTGAAACCGGATCGATCAGCCGGCCCAGTTCCGACTGTTGATTGAGCGCGCGTGCCAGATAGCCATCGAGGAAATCCGTCACCTCCGCCACCAGCATGAGGATAAGCGCCGCCCACAGCGCCGACGGTGTTTGCGTGAGGATCAGCCAAACCACGACCGGCGTAAGGAGCAACCTGAGCAGGCTCAAGCCGTTCGGCAGCGTCACCCATCGCGACGAATGAATACCGTCCCCGTTCCCTCTGTCCTGCTCCAAGGCCACGTCTGGCCCCTTTCCACTGGTTGTTATAGTTGGGCGCATCGCGGCCGGCGGCATCCACCACCTGACGCACGACGCACCGCCATTACTCTAGTCTTGCCGCAGCCCCACCGCCACGCAACGCATTCGTCACACCGACCGCATAGTCAAACATCGACCAGATCGTAACCCCAATCGCGAGATAAAGAAGCCCCGACACAATCAGATCCGCAACCGGCGAAATATGGAGCCCCCCGCCGAGCGCATAGGCAAAGACAACGGCGAACTGCGCAACCCCCTGCAAGGCGGCCCGCACCTTGCCGATCGGCCGCGCCGCCAGCGTTACATTCGCGCGCTGTGTCAGAAGCCGCACTTCGGACATGCACAGATCCCGCGCCGCCATTACGATCAGCATCCAGAGCGGCATCCAGCCGTTCGCGACAAGCGCCACGAACACGCTGATCCGATAGAGGCTATCCGCCATGGGATCGAGAACTTTGCCCGACCGCGACACCCACTGCATGCGCCGCGCAAGGTAGCCGTCGAGCCAGTCGGAAATCTCCGAGACCAGCATCAGCCCCAGCGCCACCCACAACAGCCAGCCCTCGCCCGGTTGCGCACCAGCGTGGATCAGCCACATCACGGGCAGTATCGCCACGATACGGCTGAGCGTAATCAGGTTTGGAACCGTGACGAGCGTATCGGTCACATCGACAACACCCTGTTGCGTAAAGCGATTTCTGAGTTCGTCTCGTCCGAAAGGCAAACGTCGGCAGCGCAAAACTCAGATAACGGCGGCTCGCGCAACATGAGGCCAATTCGAGGGCTTCCGCAAGCCGCTTTCTCAGGCGTGCCCTGCCGCAAATCGCGCCACGCCCATTTCACAATCCTCACCCCGAACCAGCGTCAGGCAACCTGCCGTTCACCGCGCAACAACCTGCGCCGTGCCCTGCTCCCCATCATCCGCCTGCCAATGGATCAGGCCGCCGCGTTGGCGCAACCGGATGCAATGAGCTTCTCCATCGAGCCACGTTTTCCAGCGCTGGCACAGACGCCCCTTCGCGGTCCACCACGTGCCGCTGTCCTGATTGGCGCCAAGGAAAAATCCGAGCGAGCCTGCGTGTCCCCGCATCGTCCCATCGCCATTGAACAGAATCGGAATTACTGCCCCGATCCGCGTCTTGAGCAGCACCTTGCGTCCACTGATCAGGTCCCGAATGGCCTGCTCCTGGGCGGCAACGGGATCAAGCCGCGGCTTGGCAACGGCTTGCGGCATCGCCGGGCGTTGCGGTGCTGGAACCCGGGCAGCTTCAGTAATCGGCCGGCGTTTTGCAACACCGGTCCCGCGAACGCCCGCCCCACCGCTGCGCGGCGTTGGCAAGGGCACCAGTGATGCGGTCTGGAATTGTGGCACCGGCGTCGGCTTGACCGCGCGAACCGGCGCACCGATCCGCCCAAGCGAGGAACGGGCCTCCGCGAGTGCCGGCTGACCGCTTGGCACAGCCACGTCGCGACGATCGCGGCCCTTGGGCAGCGCAAACACCCAGGCCGTTGACGCAATCTGCGGCTGGCGCGGCGCCGGCGCCGCCGCGACAACCGGCCGTCCCCCGCAGTAGCGGGCCTGGAACTGCTGTGCGAGGCGAATGATCGTCTCGAGATACGCGACATTGCCCGGCGCCCAGCGCATCGCGAGTTCGTCATACGTAATGCGCTGACCGGCAAATTGGCTATGCCATGTCTGAAGCACGCGCCACATCTGCACTTTGCGGGTGCGCTCCGCGACAGGCGCCTCGATCGTGCGCCCGGCATAATGCAGAACGTGCTCGAGATGCGCCCTGACGCCGTCTGACGGAGTGGCAAATCGTTCACCCGGCTGCCCGTCGCCGACAGCGCCGAGCCCCGCGAAATTATTGTCCCCCGCGCGCACGTCACCCGGCGTGCCGTCGCCCCGCTGGAATGACAGCGCGGCCGTCTCCACCATCATCTGAAAGAAGGCAACATCCCACCGCACCCCGAGATCGTCACCGTGGCGGGCATAAAGCTGAGCAAGGTCTGAAAACCGCCGATCGAACCGCCCGTTGCGGCCTTTGAGAAACCGCATCAAACGCTTGGGCGACACGCAGTCGGGCACGTAGTTGCCCGCTCCCGTCTCCACCGCCGGCAACCCTTTCGCCGCGACGGGCCCCGCGCCGAGACCAATTATGACGGCTGCGCAGAGCAACCGCCATGCCCTCTTGTCCATGCGCTCACGCATGCTCGAAAACTCCTGAACCGGGCCCCCCGCCGGCACTTACTCACCCCGGGTTCCTCATGGGTCCATGAGATTGGTTAACGCCGTAGGGTGAAGACAGCCTTAAAAGCCGATCAATTGTCGGCAGAATCATGGCGTTGCAGCTACTCATCTCGCACCGCAGCGCAAAAATGTCCTCTCCCCTGAGACACCTCACCGCTTGCCGCGCCCAACGGAACCGGCTAGACGAGATCGAACACGATAAGTCTCGGGGAAACGCCTGAAATGCAGATTGATTTCGACAAAAGCCACCCGGCGATGAACATCGACGATAAGCGCAACCTCTACATCGGCTTTGTGCGCGTCTCGGCAATACTGACCGGCCTGATCGCCCTGCTGCTGATCGGCATGGCCATCTTCCTGATCTGACCGGCCGGCCGGCGTTGAAAATCCGGCCCCACCAAACGCCCGCTACGGATTGCGCCCGAACCAGCGCCGGTAGATCTCATCGTACCGGCCGTCTTCGCGCATCTTGAGCAGCATCCGGTCGATACGCTCCCGATAGGGGCTACCGGCCTGCAACGCGATCCCGTATTTCTCGGGCCGCAGCACCGAGCCGACGAGCCGCACTTGCCCGCGACCGGTCGTGTTCGCGTAGTACCTCAGTACCGGCGCGTCATGCACAATGGCATCGAGTTGCCCCTCTTCCAGCGCATTGAATACGTCATCCATTTTCTCGAAATGCCGGTACGGCACCGAGTGAAAATCGAGGAATGCCGCCGAGGTTGAACCAGCCGTCGTGCCAACCCGGCGATTGAAGAGGTCCCGATAGCTTTGGATCTGCGCCTTGAGCTCGCTCACCGTCAGCGACGCGGTGATCTTCGCAACAAACGCCGAGACGAGAAACAAACTCGCGATCACAAGAAAGACCGCGAACGCACGCCCTTTCCGGGTCTGCGGCACCCGCTCCTCGAAGCCCCCATTGACGATCACGTTCAATGCCCACCAGAACGAACGCCAGATCCCTTCCTTGTAGGGGTACTGGAAATAGGGCTGCTCCCGCCGTTCGAAGAACCACATCAGGTTCGCGATGATGAACAGGATAACGCCGGCAAGCACGATCAGCCCCAGCATCTCCCAATTGAACAGCGCACCGACCAGTCCCGCCGGTCCATCCTCATCACGCACGAGCACTTGAATGCCGGAATCGAAGATCGGTTGCGTGAAGTCCATCTTCTGCTCACGCGCCGACGTAATCGTGATGTTGGCGATCGCCGCGTCCGCCTCCCGGCCCTCGACCTTGCCAAGCATCTCTGAGAACTGGGTCGCCACCTCAAAGTCGTAGGCAATCCCAAGTTCTTGCGCCATCGCATCCCACAGGTCGACCGAGAACCCGACCAGCTTGCCGTTCATCACCATTGCGAACGGTTTGCGCTCGATCGTCATGACTCGAAACTTGGTCTGCGCCTCAGTAGCCGTTGCCCCCTGCACCCCGCCGCCCGCCGACGGGCTTTGCTGAGCCTCGGCCACGCCGGTGCCCAAACCCAAACCCAAGACCATAACCATGACGGCCATGACCCTCAGGATGGCGGCCAACGCCAGCCGCTTGATGCAAAACGCAATGAGCTTCATTCGGTCCTCTCGGGCGCCTCGTTCGAAGTGCACCGGCACCTCAACCAACAACGCACACGCCCCATTTCTGCAAGGCGCGCGCACCATGCAACGCATCGACTAGCGTTTCAACATCAACAACCTGAAAGCGTGTTCTCGCCGCGAACATAGCTCACCGCCACATGTCCGCCTCGCGCAAGCGCCTGCTCACGCCCTAGTAACGCAGGCTTGAGCGAACGTTTAAGGCTATCGCGGGACGAATAGAGGAACCTAATGCTCGATATCACGCAAACCGGATCGATCGAGCATGACGACAGGCCCAATCCCGGCAACAGCCCCAAGCCTCGTGGCCGCTGCATGCCTGATGGCATCAAGCGGCTTGTCCAACGCTGCCGACATGCGGTCTGTCGACATTATGGTCCTCGGTGATTCACAGCTCGCTTTTGGCAGCGGCCCGGCCATGCTGAACTTCTTGGACCAGTTTGGTGCGCACTGCGGCGAGAGGGGCCTTGCCCCTGACCAGATCGCCGCGATCGACGCGATGAATGTCGGAATCCTCGGCGTCCGCGCGACAGGTCTTGGGATGTGGCTCTCCTCGACCCGCAAAGCGACGCGCATGATCTGTGTCCGCGACCCCAAGGGCCTCTCGAATGCCAGCACCTACGGCCGCCTGCGTTACCGTAACAGCCGGTGGGCGCAGATCGGCGCCAGTCCCCACCACCAGTTCTGCGGCAACGCCCGCTCACCGCTCGAAAATATCTTCGCGAAGCTGCCCCAGCCGCCGAAACTGGTCATCTTTCATTTCCTGGGCCTGTCGACGTTCGACTGGCTCGACCGCACGAAGCTGCGCGACGACCTCGACCGCATCAATGCCCAACTCCCAGACGAAACGGCCTGCCTCTTCCTGACGACAATCCCGACCTATAGCGCGCGGATCAACCAGCCCCGCAAACGCGCCCAGCAGAACCTGAAGCGCGCCCTTGTCGAAACCGGCAGCCGCTGCCGTGTCGTCGAAGGTCACACCCCGCGCACAATCAGCACCTTTGAAAACAACCGCAGCTATTACCGCAAGCGCCGGAGCGGCACCGTCAAGGATCCCTATCATGCCAACGCACCAGGCGCCCGACGCTTCCTTGACCTGCGCGGGCCCGCGATCTGTCGTGGCGTCACGCAAGCCCTGTTCCCGCCCGAGCCACGCCTCGCCGAAGCTCCCCCGACCCGCAGCAGCCCCGAAGCAATCGCACCGCCCCTGCCGATGGCAATGACGCAGGTCAGCGCCGCGTCGCAAGCACGACCGGATTGACGACGTTGATCGGATCACCCGCCGCAAAGGCCACGATCTGATTGAAGATGTCGGTGAACTGCAATTCGTACTCGTCCCGCGTCACGTATCCGATATGCGGCGTGCAGATCACGTTCGGCAGGCTGGTCAACGGATGGGTGGCATCCCGGATCGGCTCCTCGTCATAGACATCGACAGCCGCCATGCCCGGCCGCCCGGCATGAAGCGCATCCACCAGCGCGCCTGCCTCGATCAGCCCCGCCCGGCTGGTGTTGACCAGCACCGCATCGGGTTTCATCTGTGCGAGATCGGCCCGTGTCACGATCCCCCGCGTTGCATCCACCAGACGCATGTGCAGCGAGATGATGTCGCATCCCGCATAGAAATCGGCTTTGCTCTCTGCCGTCGTAAACCCGTCCGCCCGCGCCTTCTCCCGTGACTCCTCGCGCGCCCACACGACCACCTTCACATCGAACGCCTCGGCATACCGCGCCACCCGCCGCGCAATCCGCCCGAAGCCGTGCAGCCCGAGCGTCTTGCCCATCAGCGTCCGCCCGACACCGGTCTGCCACGTCCCCGCCTTGAGCGACGCCATCTGTCCTGGAATATCGCGCATCGCCGACAGAATAAGCCCCCACGTCAGCTCCGCCGTCGCAAATGACGGCGAGCCCATGTGCAGATCCGACGACACCACGATGCCGAGCCGCGTGCACGTCTCCACATCGATGTGCGGCCACACGCTGCGCTGAGAGATCAGCTTCAGCTTCGGCAACTTCTCGAGCAGCGGCGTGCGGATCTTGGTGCGCTCGCGGATCAGCACCAACACCTCCGTATCCGCCAACCGCTCAGCGAGCGCGTCAGTGTCCTGGACATGATCGTTCCACACTTCGACCTCGTGCCCATCGAGTTTGGCAAAGCACTCAAGCGTCCTGAGCGTGTCGTGATAATCGTCAAGTATCGTGATCTTCATGCCCCGACCCTCACCATCCGTCCGTTCGCCGCGAGAAAGTCTTCGCCGATTTCCGTCACGCGCACCATCCAAGTACCATCCGCAGCCCGGAACCGCTCGACATAGCCCCCCTCGACGGCATCTTCCCACACCGTCAACCTGGGACACGACGTTCGCCAAGCCTCCATCACCTCGTCATAAGGGCGCGGCGCCTTGCCGACCCATTCGGCCAGATCAAGGATCAGGGCATCAAGTTCATGAGATTGGTTTTGCTGAGACATGGGCGCACCCCTTTGGCCAGTTTCAGCGCGCGTAGGGCGGTGCGCCGCCGGACGAATTGTCTACGCTGCCTGATATTTCCAGATATCCATTTATAACAGCCACACACAGTCCTGAACAGCTGCCGCCAGCATTGGCAATGCGATGGCGTGCGCGCAGGCATCTGCCGCAAAAAATTCTGCGCGATGCGTTTCGCCGGCATCGCTCTTGATCCGCATGAAGGTTTTCCGGCGTCGAAAACCACTTCATCCACGAGCAGCGGGATCTGCCCAATTAACATGCGCTTTTTGCTTAAAAAACAAGCTTGAAGGCGGCTGGTTTATGCCCAACCTCACGGTCGTAAGTAAGTGATCGCTTATGAGTTCGATCTTTACCGAATGACCAAGGGTGTGCGGTGTTGGACGGTTCTGAAACCGACTTGAAAGACAGCCACGAAACGAAGAGTGACCCGAGCGCGCGGGGTCACTCTGTCGACCTATCCGGCGTAACGCATCGCTTCGGCAGCTTCGTTGCAGTCGACGATGTGTCGCTCCGCGTGAAAGCGGGAGAGGTCCTTGCCCTTCTCGGTCCATCCGGCTGTGGCAAGACAACTCTGCTCAGGATCATTTCAGGATTTGTCGAGCAGACCGTGGGCTCCGTCTTGATCGATGGCAGCCCGATCGATCATCTCCCTCCCAATCTGCGGCGTGTGGGCATCGTATTCCAAAGCTACGCCCTCTTCCCCCATATGACGGTCGCCGAGAATATCGCCTACGGCTTGAAGGCCCGGCGCACCCCCAAGGACGCCATCAAGCCGCGCGTCCAAGAGTTACTCGAAACGGTCCAGCTCGGCGCGATGGCCCAGCGCCTGCCCCGTGAGCTTTCCGGCGGCCAGCAGCAGCGCGTCGCTTTGGCGCGCGCTCTGGCCGTCGAACCCGCTGTCCTGCTGCTCGACGAACCCTTCAGCGCCCTCGACAAGAATCTCCGCCTCGATATGCAGATCGAGCTGAAACGCCTGCAGCGCCAGCTCGGCCTGACGGCCATCCTCGTCACGCATGATCAGGATGAAGCGATGGGCGTCGCGGACCGGATCGCGGTCATGAATGCCGGCCGCGTTGAACAGCTCGACACCCCCGTCAACATCTACGACCGGCCGGCAAGCCTCTTCGTCAGCGGTTTCATCGGCACGACCAACCAGCTATCGGGCCGGGTGCTTGAAACCGGCGCAACCGCTCAGGTCGCCCTCGATGTTGGCGGCGTCATCCCGGCCGCTTGCAGCACTGAACTCTCGGCAGGCGACAGCGTCATCGTGACCGTCCGCCCCGAACAACTCGAACTCCATTCGAGTGCGGCCGCCGACCGCTGGCCGGTTCAGCATCGCCTATCCGTCCCCGCCGGCGCCCAGGTCATCCATGAACTCGAGGCCGCCGGGCCGACAATCCTGAAGGTCATCGCACAGCGCATCGGCCCCGTAAGCGACGACCTCGATCTCGGATGGTGTGGCCTTCGACAAGGCGCCGTGCCGACAGCCTTTCCAAAGCAGTAAGTCCAACCTGGAGAATGGAACGAAATGACCAAGCACAAGATTGACCGCCGCACAGTTCTCGCTGGCAGCGCCGCTCTGGCGGGCGCAGCGATGTTGCCGGGCGCCGCACGCGCCAGCGGCTCTGTAACAGCCGCAACCTATCCCGGCACCTGGGATTCAACCTACCGCAGCGTCGTTGCCCCCGCCCTCAAGGCCAAGCACGGCATTGATCTGAGCCTGGAGCCGTTGTGGGCCGTCCAGCAGGTCACCAAGGTCGCGGCCGCCCGTGGCCTCGCCCCGTTTGATGCGATGGTCCTCGATCCCGGCCCCAGAGCGGCTGCGATCGAACGCGGCCTATTCGAAAAATTCGATCCCTCGAAGCTGACCAATGCGGACAAGATCCCGGCAGGCTATGCCGACGAATACGGCGTCGCCGTAAACGCACAGATCGTCGGCATCGTCTACAATCCAAAGAAGCTGCCCAAGCCGACGAAATGGACCGATCTGTTTGAAGAACCCTATGTGTCCCGGCTTGGCTTGACCGGCTTCCAGACGACCTACGGCACCGTCTCCCTGATCGAGATGGCAAAGCAGTTCGGCGGGTCAGCCACCGACGTCGAGCCGCTGTTCAAGGAAATCAAGAAGATCCTGCCGAAGGTCGCGGCCGTGACCTCGCCGAAGGCTCTGCCGGGCCTCTTCCAGCAAGGCCAGTTCGACGTCACCTACACCAACACCAACAACGTCGCGACGCTCAAGAGCAAGGGTGTCGACATTGACATCGCCTTCCCAGAGTCCGGTGCGATCACGTTCATCACCACGCTCCACATCCCGAAGGGCGCAGAGAATGTCGATGCTGCCTACAAGTACATCGACACCGTTCTCGACGCTGGTGTTCAGGCCGAAATGATGAAGCCTCCCGCCAACTTCATCCCCGTCAATACGGACGTGAAACTGGAAGGCCTCGACATTTCGAGCCTTGATGAACTCAAGAATTTCGTCACGCATGACTGGTCGGTCATCAATCCGCAGCGCGCGGCCTGGATCGAGCGCTTCAACAAAGAAGTGACGAAGTAGGTCACGCCACATGGCCACAGCGGCGGCGCAACAAGACGGAAAGGCAGTGGGGCGGCACCGCGCCAGGTTTCGTGGTGCAACCCCATCACAACCTCAGTGGAGCCTGGCCGCTCCGCTGGGGCTGCTCTATGCGGTCTTCTTTCTGGCGCCGCTGCTTTTGCTGCTCTGGATCAGCTTCCATAACGACACCGAACTGAACGAGTTTGGCCTCGGCAGCTGGATCAAGTTCTGGAGCGATCCGTTCTACGTCGGGGTTGTCTTCAAGACCCTCAAGTTGGGCCTGCTCACGGTCGTTGCCGCAACAATCCTGAGCTATCCCATAGCGCTTTTCTATTACGAGACCGGACCGCGCGTTCGAAAGATCATCCTGTTTATGGTGATCCTGCCGCTCCTGCTCTCGGTCGTCATCCGCACCTTTGCCTGGATCGCGATCCTCTCGCGCGAAGGCGTGGCAAACGCCGCCTTGCAGAGCCTGGGATTGACCAGCGCGCCGATTTCCCTTCTGCAAACCGAATTCGGCCTGATCCTGTCGCTGATGCAGATCGAGATGCCGCTGATGCTGCTGCCGCTGATTGCGGTCATACAAAGGGTCGACCCGCGCATGGTCGAGGCATCACGCGCCCTCGGCGCGTCCCGCTGGCGGACCACGTTCCAGGTCCTCATCCCGCTCAGTCTTCCCGGCTGGATCGCGGGTGCGACGCTCGTCTTCGCAAGCTCCACGACGGCCTTCATCTCACAGTCGGTGATCGGCGGCGGTCGCCTCGTCTACCTGCCGTCCGTGATCTACCAGCAGTCCATGGTGATTTATAATTGGCCGTTTGCCGCCGTCGCATCGATCATGCTGCTCGTCTCTGTTCTTGGCGGCGTGTTCCTGATCGCAGCCATCGGCCGCTGGATATCGCGGGAGGCCGTGTAATGGCCCGCCGCCGGACTGCAGCCGACATCAGTCATGACATCGTCATTGGCGGCATCGCACTGATCGGCATGACGATCCTGATCGGCCCCGTTCTTGTCGTGCTGATCACGTCGTTGTCGACATCGCAGGCCTTGAAGTTTCCACCACCGGGCTTCTCGCTGCAGTGGTACCAAGCGTTGTTCGATCCCATTCAGTCGCGGCAAATTCACATCGCCGCCACCAACAGCCTCAAGGTCGCGCTCTGGGCCACCGTATTCGCAACACTCTTTTCAGTCCTTGCTGCCGCCGCAATCGCCCGTGTCCGCGCCCCTTCGGCGCGGGCGCTGGAAGCGACCTTCATGGCGCCGCTCATCCTGCCCGCGTTGTCGTACGGTCTTGCAGCGCTGATGTTCTTCTCGCTGCTTGGCTACCGCCCATCCCTGTTTCTGCTGACGATCGGGCACCTGATCGTGATCGCCCCCTTCGTGTTTCGAACGACACTGGCAAGCTTGACCCAACTCGAACCGGCGCTCCTTGAAGGTTCCGCAAGCCTCGGCGCGAACCGCTTCTACACCTTCCGGCGGGTCACACTGCCGATCATCGCACCCGGCATCGTCGCGGGCGCCTTCCTGGCATTCGTCAACTCACTCGATAACGTACCCGTCTCGTTGTTCCTGACGACCGCCCGCACCGACATGCTCCCGATCCGGATGTGGGGCATGATCGAAAGCACGCTCGATGTGCGCGTGGCCGCGATTTCCGGCATATTGATCGTGTTCGTCTTCGTCCTGTTGGTCATCCTCGATCGCCTCGTCGGAATAACGCGGCGCGTCGGCGGATAACGGAGCCTGTCCCGGAATGCCTGATCGTCGCACTATCACCGCTCAACCGATTTCCGCCCGCGCCTTCGCGCCCTTTGGAAACGTACTCGAAGCGCCCCTCGAATTCGGCCGCACCTATTTTGATGAAGGCCTCGCCAATCTGAGGCCGTCGGCATCCCCAAGCCTGTCGCTGGCGCGTATCGCCGAAACGCCCGATTTTCCCCTGACGGCGGTCGAAATGGAGCGGCACGAGTTCTCCTCGCAAAGCTTCATGCCGATCGATGTGTCGCGATATCTGATCGTCGTGGCCCCCGCGCTCGCCTCCGGTCTGCCGGACGCCGAACAGGCCCAGGCGTTCCTTGTCCCAGGCGACGTCGGCATCACGTACGGCGCCAATGTCTGGCACCACCCCATCGCCGTGCTCGACCGCCCCGGCCGCTTCGCCATCCAGATGTGGAAGGATGGAACGACCGGCGACGAAGAATTCGTCGACCTGGAACACCCCTTCGAGATCATGCTTCCCGCAGCCAAGTGAGGTTCGCTCAATGACCTACGATCGTGATTTAGTCGGTTACGGCGAGAACCCGCCCGATCCGAAATGGCCGAATGGCGCGCGCATCGCGGTCAACTTTGTCATGAACTACGAAGAGGGCTCCGAACCCTCGGTTCAGGATGGTGAGGATCACACCGAAACCGGGCTGACCGAGGCCCACGGCCTCGGCCAGGATTTCGGCGCCGGCCGCGATCTCGCAGGCGAAAGCCTTTTCGAATACGGCAGCCGCGTCGGGTTTTGGCGCTTGAAGCGCCTGTTCGATGAACGCGCCCTGCCGATGACGATTTTCGGATGCGCCTTGGCCCTCGAACGTCACCCGGCTGCAGCCAAGGCAATCCAGGACGCAGGCTATGACGTCTGCTGCCATGGCTGGCGCTGGATAAAGCACTGGGAACTGAGCGAAGCAGAAGAACGCGAACACATCGCCAAGTCGATCGTATCGCTTGAAAAATCGGTCGGCGCCCGCCCGCTCGGTTGGTACTGCCGCTACGGCCCGAGCGTGAACACCCGCCGCCTCGTCGTGGACGAAGGTGGCTTCCTCTATGACAGTGACTACTACGGCGACGAACTGCCCTTCTGGAAAACCGTCGACGGCAAGCCCCACCTCGTCGTGCCCTACACCCTCACCCACAATGACACGAAATTCGCAGGCTCCGTCGGCACCGCGGATGACTGGTTCACGTTTGTCCGTGACGGGTTCGATATGCTTTATCGGGAAGGTGCAACCCATCCCAAAATGATGTCGGTCGGACTGCACATGCGCCTGATCGGGCACCCCGCGCGCGCGATCGGTCTGGAACGCCTCCTGGACCACATGATGAAACACGAGGGCGTCTGGATCACGCGCCGCGTTGATATCGCGCAGCACTGGATCGACACACACCCCTATCCCGGCAGGGGCCTGAACGAGGCTTGAGGGCTGTCACCGGGAGGTTGTAGCAGGCAGCCCACTGAGAAAAAGTCCGCTGGCGCGGCAGATCCGGCCCCACCCGCCCCTGCCACAAAATCGGCCCTGTCGTGAAATGCCTGGAACGTCTACACTTAGCCACGCCGTCCCGACCGTCGCGGAGGCTGACGCCGCCGCACAACCCAGGAACCCGACATGACCCAGAACCCATTCATGATCCCCAAAGAGATGCGCGAACTGACCGAAAAGAACATCGAGCAGGCCCAGGCCGCGTTCGGCCAGTTCAGCAACGCCATGACCGAAGCCATGACCATGTGGACCAAGGCCATGCCGGCAAACAACATGACGACGGGGTTTGCCTTGGTTCAGGAACGCGCCATCCACTATGCCAAGCAGAACACGGAAGCCGGCATGGCCCTGGCAAGCGAAATTGCCAAGGCCAAGGACATTCAGGAGATCCTGGCGCTCCAGACAAGCTTTGCCCAAAAGCAGATGCAGTCCTACGCCCAGCAGACGCAGGAGCTTGGCCGCCTGATGACCGAGGCCACCAAGGAGGCCGCCGACGCAATGAAGCCAAAAACCTAGGACGGCGCTTCCCGGCCCACAGGCCACAGTGAGCGGGGCACAGCGAGCAGGCGCACCGATAATCAGGAAAGATTGCCGCGCACCTGGCTGCGAGGAGCGCTATTTGCGCTCTCCGTAGCTCACCGCAAGCCCCGCGCGCACATCCTGCTGGATGCCATACTGCGGGAATGGATAGCGGAACCCGTTCTTCGACAGCGCCGTCATGCCCTCGATCGCTTTCGCCAGATACTCAGGCGGCAGCGCCATCAGCATTTCGTCATCGAGCACCCCGCCATAGCGCCGCTCGGCAAAACACGGGATCGAGAGCGACGGCGTCCGTGTCGTCAGCGCCCGCCCCCAACTATCCGCGCACGCCGACTCGCCCACGACCGACCAGTCGAAACGCTTGTAGCCCGACCACTGCAGGCCGTTGATGAAATACATCATCGCCCCGGGCGTCGCATAGAACAGCACGATATCGGGCGGATCTAGGCGCCCCGAGGCGATCGGCGCCACCGCAAGCGCCTCGTACTGGCCATCTTCCACACAGTGCATCGCCGCCTGATGTTCCGCTGCACCTGCCTGCGTTTCGAACCAGACGCCGACCATGTGCTCGCCCGAGCGCCACTTCGCATCCTTGGCGTTGCCAAGCCCCACCACCGCCCGGCATTGCGCACCGACGAGATCCTCCGAAGTGATCCCAACCGTCCACCCGAGCCGGCCCGCCTGCGCCACCACCTGGTCGAGCGTGTGCACAGACCCCGGCCGCCGGATGCGCGGGATGGCGTCCATGTCCTCCCGCTTCTCGAACATCTTCATGCCGAATGGGATAGATCTCAGTTTCAGCAGTCGCTCGAGATCGCCTGCGATCTTCGGCCAATCGAACTGGGTCTCGACGGACATGAAAGCCTCCAACATCGTTGTGTTTCGCGCATATGCCATCGCATAGCGTTCTCCAGACGATCTAAGCCCGCAGCCCCCTCCAAGCGCAACAGCCGGCACGAACCGTATTCGCCATGCGATGGCCGCACGCCGCTTGGCGGCCCCAATCAAAGCCCACCCGCGACGCGCATGTAGCGGAGCCCATCAGGTCTCGCGCGCTTTTGCCGCGCGCAATTCGGCCAATTCCTCCCGCAACATCTCAATCTCCGCGAGCATTTTGATCTGATTGCGCAAAATCTCATACTCGAGCTCCTCCTCCTGCTCGCGGGTATGCGACTGCATGGAATCGACGATCACCCCGATGACGAGGTTCAGAATCGCCCAGCTCGAGAGCACGATAAAGGCGATGAAGAACGTCCACGCCATCGGATGCGTGCGCATCACCTCCCGCGCCAGATCCGGCCACCCCTCGAGCGTCATCACCGTAAACAACGAGAACGCACTGAGGCCGAGAGAGCCGAACAACTCCGGATGCGTCTCCCCGAACATCCGCGTCCCCATCACGGCGAATACAAAGAGCAGCAAAAGCATCAGCCCCATGATCGAGCCCAGCGATGGGATCGCCTTGATGAAACCTTCCACCACCCGGCGCAGCGACGGCAGCACCGAGACCAGCCGCAGCAGTCTCAGCGCGCGAAGGGACCGCAGCGCCGCGAATGCATCCGTCGCCGGCACCGCCGAAATGCCGACGACGACGACATCGAACCAATTCCATCGGTCGCGCCAGAACCTGCCCCGAAACGCAAACAGCTTGAGCACAAGTTCGCCAATGAAGATCGCGAGCACCAGGCCGTTCAGAACCTCGATCAGCGTGCCATAGCGCGCCGCGACCGAGGGCACCGTTTCAGCAGCGAGCAGAACGGCATTGACGCAGATGACCGCAACAATCCCGAATTCGAACGTTCGTGACCGGAAAAAGCGGTAGAGCACCACGCGAGCCGCGGCGAGATCCTTGAGTGTCATGCGAGAACTTCCAGGCACGAGATTTCCCCGGCCCACGTTAGAATGATTGAATAGCCGCCGGGAACCGCGCGCGGATCATGGCTATGAACACAACGCAAAATCCATTAGACAACCCCGCAATCCGTGCCGTCGCGACGGCACACGCCAAATCGACGATAAAACAGGAATGACGTGCCGCTCATGAATATCCTCGACGCGATCCAATCCCGCAAATCGATCCGCGCCTTCAAGCCCGACCCCGTGCCCCGTGAGACGATCGAGGAGATCCTGCGCATCTCGCAGCGTGCACCCAGCGGCACCAACACCCAGCCCTGGCACGTCTACGTGTGCACCGGTGCCGTCAAGCAGGCGCTGTCCGATGACGTCCTCGCGATGGCCCGGGCCGGTCAAGGCAAGACCTACGCCGACTACGATTACTACCCGGCGAAATGGAACGACATCCACCAGGCCCGCCGTCGCGGCGTCGGTTGGGGCCTTTACGGCCTGCTCGGCATCGAGAAGGGCGATCGCGAAGCCAGTGCCCGCCAGGGCGCGCGCAACTTCGTCTTCTTCGACGCCCCAGTCGGCATCTTCATCACGGTCAACTCCTACCTTGCAAAAGGCAACTGGGCCGACGCTGGCATGTACGTTCAAACCATCATGCTTGCCGCCAAAGCCATGGGCCTCGACACCTGCCCGCAAGCCGCCTGGGTCCCCTATCAGGATGCCGTCTACAAGAACCTCGGCATTCCCGACACCCAGTCCCTGGTCACCGGCATGAGCCTCGGCTACGCCGACCCGGACGCAATCGAAAACACCCTGGTCAGCGAACGCGCCGACATCTCCGACGTCGCCCACTTCGTCGGTTTCGATTGAGGCCTTGCCGCAGAGGGGCGCGGCCGCAAACGCGCGCACCGCAGAAGTGTTGGCTGGGTCACATTGCGTCCCAGTCAATCACCCCCTAGCGGAAGAACTCGACGAAAAACCGAACCTCACCCATTGGTGTCACGCGATGACGAACCTCGGGCGCAACAACGCCGGGCGCGCCCCCCGCCGTCAGCTCGACAGCCTCCCCCGTCGAACTGATCTCATATTTGAGCCGCCCGTCGAGAACGTGGATGAGCCCCCATACGCCGGCCTTGGTCGCATGATCCCGCACCAACGCATCCGGCACCGTTTCGGCCGTAAACTCCGTCGTCGAACGATACGAGCGGACATGATCCGGCAACTGTTCCACGATCAGAAACTCCGCCTCACGCAGCGCTTGCCGACTGCGCCAGCCGCTGTTTCGCCCCGCCCTTGTCCTTCGCAAGCACGCCCCGCTCCACGCCGAGGATCTGCTTCGCCAGGTATTTCGAATAGATCCGGCACTGCGAAAACGATCCGCCCGTGAACCACAGGCCCGGCTGTCCTGTCCGCACCCACATGTTGTTGAGTTCCTGGGTTTGCGCATCGAAGTCCCAGACCTTGCCG
Source organism: uncultured Alphaproteobacteria bacterium (assembly GCA_963696075.1). GTDB lineage: Bacteria > Pseudomonadota > Alphaproteobacteria > Rhizobiales > Hyphomicrobiaceae > CAJQQK01. Next base: position 77,977 of record CAVOJD010000036.1, read on the forward strand.
ACCCGGGCCGCGACCTCATCCCCGAAGTACTTGGCGAGAATATAGTCCGGCCCCTTGTAGCCCGTCGCCAGCACGATGAGGTCCGCCGGCTTCGTGTCGCCATCCTTCATCAAGGCCCCGCCGCCAACAAATCGTTCGATGTCGTGATACTGGATCAGCTTGACCTTGCCGTCCGCAATCAACTCCGAGCAGCCCGCATTGAAATAGTACCCCCCGCCGCGTGTGCGGTATTTCAACGGCCACCCCGTGCCATCCTCCCCGAACTCGAGCCGGAAACCGGCCTTCTCGAGCCCCGTCAGGATATCCGCGTCAAGCTCGCGAACCTTCGCGGTAATCAGCTTGTGGTTCTCCTTGATCAGCGCCAGCGGCACCGACGTGTTGAACAGATCGAGATCACCCGTATTCTTGCTCTCATCAAGGTAGCTGCCGTCGTAGAGCTGCGCACTGGGATCGACATTGACGATCAGCGTCGGGCTGCGCTGCACCATCGTCACATCCGCCCCATTGGCGTGTAACTCCTGCGCGATGTCGTGCCCGCTCGTCCCCGTCCCGAACACCATCGCCGTCCTGCCGGCCCACGCCTCGCCCCCGGGAAATTCGCTCGAATGCAACACCGTCCCGGCGAACGCGTCGAGCGTCGCGATGTGGGGAATGTTCGGCGTCCCGCTGACACTCGTTGCCATGATGATGTGCTTTGGCTTGAGGTCGCGGCGGCTCCCATCACCGCGCGTCACCCGCACCTGCCAGCGCCCCGAGGCCGCATCGTAATCGGCTCCCTCGAACCGCGTCTCCGTCCAGAAATTGAGGTCCATATGCTCGACATAACTCTCGAGCCAGTTGGCAACCTTGTCTTTCGGGATATAGCGCGGGAACGTCTTCGGAAACGGCATATAGGGCAGATGATTGACCGCCGTGACGTTGTGCAGCTTGAGGCTGTGATACCTGAGCCGCCAATTGTCCCCGATCCGCTTCATGGTATCGACAATCAGCGCATCGAGCCCCAGTTGCCGCAGCTCGACGGCAGCGCTGATCCCGGCATGGCCGCCACCGACGATCACGACATCCGGCTCCCGGTCATGATAGCCCTGCGCCGCCGTGCGCCGGTCAAGCCAATTGGCCGCCGTCGTCGAGCGATCGTGGCTGGCCTCTTCCCGGTCCGCAATGGCCTGGGAGCCCTCCCCCTCGAGACGGTCGATCGCCGTCATCAGCGTCCACGCCACCGGCATCCCGTCATCAGAACGCGACCCCGGCGTGAAACGCACCACGCCAACCCCCGTGCCAACCGGCATGCGGAACCGGAACACAGCTTCGGCCACCTCTTCGCCCGCGACCTGATTGAGCCGTGGCGCGTGGCGCGCAGTGTCGATCTCGAAACCATGCGCCCCCGCCGCCTTGCACTTTTCACTCAGCGCTTCGACGACACGCCCGCGTCCGCTCAGCGTCTCGAACGCCCAGTCGACGCCCAGAATATTGCGCCAGTGGCAGTCATCCGCGAAAAGGCTGGCCAGCCCCGCGCGATCCCCCGCCTTGACCGCATCGCCGAATGCCGCGATCCAGCGTGCCGCGCGCGTCTCGATATCCTGACCTGTCGTGGTCATCATGGCTGCCTCGTAGATTGGTATGATCGCTAGCGCCGTTCGCAAGCGGGGAAACTGTGACGCGCCGCTGGCCAACACCTGAGCCGGATAATAGTGTGACTGGCCGCGCCACATCAATTCGAAGACCGAAGTGAACCGGCACCATGGGGAGGAGCACGATTTGATGAAAGGCCGCCGAAAGCCGCGCATATTCTACGGCTGGGTGGTCGTCGCCATTGCCTTTATCACGATGGCGATCGCGATCAGCGCGCGCACCAGCTTTTCCCTCCTCTATCCCGAAATCCTGGCCGAGTTCGGCTGGTCCCGCGCAATGACAGCCGGCGCCTATTCGCTCGGCTTCGTCGCATCAATCACCCTCCTGCCCGTCGTCGGCCTCCTGATGGACCGTTTCGGCCCGCGCATCGTCGTCCCCCTCGGCGCGCTGCTCGTTGCCGGCGGCTTCATCGTCCTGCGCACGATTACCGATCCGATCGGCCTCTACGTCGCGATGGGACTGCTGATCGTCAACGGCTCGATGGCGATGAGCTATATCGTCCACTCGATGTTTCTGCCGCGATGGTTCGAGCGCAACCGCGGTCTCGCCGTCGGCATCGCCTTTTCCGGCGTCGGTGTCGGCGCCCTTGTCCTTCTGCCCGCCTTCCAGTGGATCATCGACACGCGCGGCTGGCGCGAGGCCTGCATCGCCATGGGCCTGCTCGTCGCCGTTGGCATCATCCCCTTGAACCTCCTCTTCCAACGCGGCGCCCCGTCAGATATCGGCCTGCTGCCCGATGGCCGCGATCCTGAAGACCCCAACGCCGACCCGGCGATCAACCGGAAGGCGCGCAACAGGGGCGAAATCATCGTCGATCGCGACTGGGCCGAAACCGACTGGACGGTTGCCCGGGCGCTAGGGACGGTCCGGTTCTGGGCGATCTGCTGCGCCATGTTCGGCGCGCTCTTCGTCTGGTACGCCATCCAGGCCCATCAGACCAAGTTCCTGATCGACGTCGGCTTCACGCCGGCCTTCGCGGCAACCGCGTTGGGCCTCGTTGCCTTCTTCGGCATCTTCGGCCAGATCGGCATCGGCGCGCTTTCCGACCGCATCGGACGCGAGTTCTCCTGGACCCTGGCACTCGCAGGCTTCGCCGTCGCGTCGCTGTTGATGATCCAGATTGCGAAGACCCCCTCCACCAGCCTCGTCTATGCCGCCATGGCCGCCCAGGGCCTGTTCGGGTACGGCATGTCCGCGCTGTTCGGCGCCATCACCACCGAGATCTTCTCAGGCCGCAAGCTCGCCAGCATCCTCGCGATCGTCGGCATCTGCGGCAACATCGGCGCCGGCGCCGGCGCCTGGATCATGGGCGCCCTGCACGATATGAGCGGTAACTATATCGTCGGTTTCCTGGCCTGTTGGGCGATGTCGATGATCTCTATTCTGTGCATGTGGATCGCATCGCCCTCAAGCGTGCGCCGCGTCGCCGGCAGCCGCACCAAGGGCCGCCGTTCCCCACGCCTTGCACGGGCTCAAGAACCGTGACAACAAGCCAGGTCGACTGAAACCCGCTCACGCCGAGGAACATCATCGATGGCGGTACTCTCTTCCACCATTTCACCGCGCAGCGCCGATTTCAAAGCCCGCGCGGCCGCGATGAAGGATGCGCTCGAGGAAGTTCGCGAGGCCGCCACCGCAGCCATGGAAGGCGGCGGCACGAAGGCGCGCGAACGCCATCTCTCCCGCGGCAAGATGCTGCCCCGTGACCGCGTTCAGCACCTGATCGACCCCGGCGCCCCGTTCCTCGAGGTTGGTGCGCTTGCAGCCCACGACATGTATGACGGCGCCTGCCCCGGCGCCGGCATCATCACCGGCATCGGCCGCGTCGAGGGACGCGAGGTCATGATCGTGTGCAACGACGCGACGGTGAAAGGCGGCACCTACTACCCGATGACGGTCAAGAAGCATCTCCGCGCCCAGGAGATCGCCGCCCAGAACCGCCTGCCCTGCCTCTATCTCGTCGACTCCGGCGGCGCCAACCTGCCCAACCAGGACGAAGTCTTCCCCGACCGCGAACACTTCGGCCGCATCTTCTTCAATCAGGCCAACATGTCGGCCGAAGGCATCCCCCAGATCGCCGTCGTCATGGGGTCCTGCACCGCCGGCGGCGCCTACGTGCCCGCCATGTCGGATGAGACCATCATCGTGCGCGAACAAGGCACGATCTTCCTGGCAGGCCCGCCCTTCGGTCAAAGCCGCGATCGGCGAAGTCGTCTCGGCGGAAGACCTCGGCGGCGGCGATGTTCACACCCGCCTCTCAGGCGTCGCCGATCACCTCGCCGACAATGACGCCCACGCCCTGGCGCTTGCCCGCCGCATTGTCGCCTCCACCAATTACGAAAAACCCTCCCAAACCGTCACCCAGCCCCCGGAAGCCCCCCTCTACGACCCCGCGGAACTGGCCGGCATCATCCCCGCCGAATTCAAGACGCCTTACGATGTCCGCGAAGTGATCGCCCGCCTCGTCGACGGCTCACGCTTCGACGAATTCAAGGCCCGCTTCGGCCCGACCCTCGTCACCGGCTTTGCCCACATCGCGGGCCTGCCCGTTGGCATCATCGCAAACAACGGCATCCTCTTCTCCGAAAGCGCCGCCAAAGGCGCCCACTTTGTCGAGCTGTGCTCCCAGCGCAAGATCCCGCTGGTGTTCCTCCAGAACATCTCGGGCTTCATGGTCGGGCGCAAATACGAAGCCGAAGGCATTGCCCGCCACGGCGCCAAACTCGTCACCGCCGTCTCGACGACGAAGGTGCCGAAGTTTACCGTTATCATCGGCGGCTCATACGGCGCCGGCAACTACGGCATGTGCGGCCGCGCCTATTCACCTCGGTTCCTGTGGACCTGGCCGAATTCCCGCATCTGCGTCATGGGCGGCGAACAGGCAGCCGGCGTGCTCGCCACCGTACGCCAGGACGCCGTCGAGCGCGCCGGCGGCACCTTCACCGACGCCGATGCTGAGAAAATCAAACGCCCCATCCTCGACCAGTTCGCCCACCAGTCCCATCCCCTCTACGCCTCCGCCCGTCTCTGGGACGACGGCGTCATTGATCCAGCCCAGACCCGCGACGTCCTCGCCTTGTCGATCTCCGCCGCCTTGAACGCCCCGATCCCGGAAACCCGCTTCGGCGTCTTCAGAATGTAGCCCTCAATCTCCCCCGGACGCCCAGCCGAACGAAGCACCCATGTTCAAAAAAATCCTGATCGCCAATCGCGGTGAAATCGCAACCCGCGTCATTCGCACCGCCTGCCGCCTCGGCATTCGCACCGTCGCCGTCTATTCCGACGCCGACCGGGGCGCGATGCACGTCGCAGAAGCCGACGAGGCCGTCCACATCGGCCCGTCGCCGGCCGCGCAAAGCTACCTAGTCAGCGAAAACATCATCAACGCCTGCCATCTGACCGGCGCCGAAGCGATCCACCCCGGCTATGGCTTTCTGTCCGAGAACGCAGGTTTCGTCGAAGCCGTGACAGCAGCCGGCCTGACGTTCATCGGCCCCTCGGCCCAATCAATCCGCGCCATGGGCCTCAAGGACGCAGCCAAGGCACTGATGGAAAAAGCCGGCGTCCCCGTCGTCCCAGGCTACCATGGCGATGAACAGGACCCAGCCTTCCTCAAGGATGCCGCCGACGAAATCGGCTATCCTGTCCTGATCAAGGCGCGCGCTGGCGGTGGCGGCAAGGGCATGCGCCGGGTCGATGTTGCCGACGACTTCGAGGCCGCCCTCGAAGGTGCCCAACGCGAAGGCCAGGCAAGCTTTGGCGACCCCCGCGTCCTGATCGAGAAGTATCTCACCAAGCCGCGCCACATCGAAGTGCAGGTCTTCGGTGACACCCACGGCAACGTCATCCACCTCTTCGAGCGCGACTGCTCACTCCAGCGCCGCCACCAGAAGGTGATCGAGGAAGCCCCCGCCCCCGGCATGACTGGCGCCATGCGCAAGGCCATGGGCGATGCAGCCGTCACCGCCGCCCAGGCGATTGACTATCATGGCGCCGGCACCATCGAATTCATCGCCGATGTCTCCGATGGCCTCCACCCCGACCGCTTCTATTTCATGGAGATGAACACCCGCCTCCAGGTCGAGCATCCCGTGACCGAAATGATCACCGGCCAGGACCTCGTCGAGTGGCAATTGCGCGTCGCAGCCGGCGAGCCCCTCCCCCTGCGACAGGACGAACTCGCCATCGACGGCTGGTCATTCGAGGCCCGTCTTTATGCCGAGAACGCAGCCCGCGGCTTCCTGCCCGCAACCGGCACCCTCGAAACGCTCCGGTTTCCCGAAAATACCGCCGACGTGCGCATCGACACCGGCGTGCGTGAAGGCGACACCATCACCCCCTTCTATGATCCGATGATCGCCAAGGTCATCGTCCATGGCGAAACCCGCAAGCAGGCCCTCAACCGCCTCGAAAACGCCCTCGCGCGCTGTCAGGTTACAGGCACCGTCACGAATGCCCGCTTCCTCCTCGAGTTGGCCCGAGCCCCGGACTTCGCCAGCGGCAACGTCGACACCGGCTTGATCGAACGCGAACTGGCAAATCTCACGGCTCCAAAACCTGCCCCCCCGCAGGCAGCCCCACTCGCAGCATTGGCAACCCTTCATGAGCGCCCGGCCGTTGCCTGCGCCAACCCGAACGCCGCCGACCCCTGGACAACCCTTGGCGCGTTCCGGCTCTGGGACGCCCCTTACGCCTTCGTCCACCTCACCTCAGGCGAGACACCAATCAACTTCCGCATCGCCCACCATGCACCGGGCCACTACGAACTCACCGATGGTGGCACCTCAACGATCGTCGAAGGGTTTCGCAGGACCGGCGGCACGATAACCGCGACGATCGACGGCCACGCCCGCACGGCCCACACCGTCGTCACCAAAGGCTCGGTCACAATCTACATCGATGATCGGGAAATCACCTTCACCCGGCCTGATCCGCTCGCCGGCACCGGCGATGAAAGCGGCGGCGGCGACACCATCTCAGCCCCAATGCCCGGCCTCGTTAAGCTGGTCAACGTCGCAGCCGGCGACACCGTCTCCAAAGGCCAGCCCCTCATCGTCATGGAAGCCATGAAGATGGAGCACACGCTGACTGCACCGCGCGACGGCACCATCGCGGAAGTGACCACAAATCCAGGCGATCAGGTCGAAGAGGCTATTGTGCTCTTGGCACTTGCGCCGATCGGCTGACCCCTGCCCGCGCGCCAAACCGGCGCATGCCGTCCACTTTGCCGAACGCGCCTGGAGCGGCCCCGATCACGATCGGCCCGCCCCGGACCGGAAATGATCTAGATGACAAGTCCGCTCAGCAGCAGTGCCCGCTCGCGTTCAATCAACGCCGCAAGGTCCCGGTCGTCCAGCCGCATCACGGCTTCCTCGATCGTGAACCATTGCCGCTTGCGCTCGCCGCGTTCCGGCCACACAGCTTCTTCCTCGCGCACAGCCAGCCGATAGACATCGACCAACACCTCGCGCGACTTGGGATCGTCGATCTTCACGTAGCGAAATTGCCCGAAGACATCGCTGACCACATCACCGCGAACGCCAGCTTCCTCCCACGCCTCGATCAGCGCCGCCTCCGCCCACGATTTTCCCTCGATCGGCCACCCTTTCGGAATGATCCACCGCCCTCGCTCGCGTGACGTAATCAGAAGAATGGCTGGCGCCCCATCATCGAACTGCTTGATGGGCAGGGCGCCGACCTGTCGAAGTTCGCTCATGATGAAGTCTATGACCCCTTATGACGACACGAGCGAAAAGGGCGAATCAGACGCCCCTTCCACTGTCATGAAACTGTCATAATAGCACACGAGATGATCTAGCGCTGAGTAACATTCTCGACCGCCGCCAGAATAATGACCGGCTCGTTCGGCGCCATTTCCTTGACTTCCGACAACGCCAGGGCACCCGCCTGCTCGAGATTATCAAGCCCTGTGAGATCCGCCAGATGCCGGCCATGCATCAGAACGATCCCAGCCTCCCCGCCTGAACCGGCAACCTCCCGCCAAAGCGCGCCGAGATCCTCCCCCAGGCTTTGCGCGGTTGTTTGAACCGCCAGCGCTGAACGCCGCTGCAACCGCACCAGTCCCGTCCAATCTACAACCCGCAACCGCGCGACACCACGCTCCGCGTCGCCATAGACGCGAAATCCCGCAACCTGTGCCCTAAGCGCCAGATCACCGGCTGCAACGTGCAGCGACTGCGCCGCGATCGACCGCGCTTCCGCCTCGGAAATCGCCCCCGTCTCATCGCGCACATTGAGTTCGGCAGCCCCGATCGCGGTCGCCCGCACCCGTCCCGTTGTCGTGTCCACGTCAATCGCCACATCGACCGCATCACGCGCTGCCCCAAGACGCACCACCGCCTCGATCGCTTCCTCCCGGATGGCCTGCAGGTCTTCCGGCTGCGGATGCGGCACCAACCGCTCGACGACATCACGCACCAGCGCCAACGCCGCCCCGATCGACGAGATCACCTCCGCATCGCGCGAGATCTCATGATCCAGCTGCATCTGTTCCGCAATGAACGGCACCAGCGCGCCAGCCCCCCCGCCTTCGCCGACCAGTTTGAGATCGTCACGCTCAAGCTGATAGTGCCGCGCCAGCCCCTCGACGACGGGAATGACCTTCCCCGCCGCACACATCAGCACCTGCCGCGCGGCCGTCACGCCATCACACCCCAGCGCCTCCCCGAGGCAGTCGAACGCCAGCCGCGCCGCATCCCCATTGCCATGCGCGTGCATGCCCGGCTGCGCATACCCCGCCGCATTCGCCGCACACGTCGTCGTCAGCGCAAACCGCTGCCCGTCCGCCGTCTCGATCGCGACATAGTCCTCAGCGTCCCCCGCGCGCGGACAGAACGTCACCAGCCGTGGCGCGCGGATCGCCTCGGTCTGGGCAAAGGCCGCATAGGGCAGTCCCGCGATGTGCGCGCTGCGCGGCCCGACATCGACCAGCATGCCATCACTGACCCGGATAAGACTGCCCCCCGCGATCCCGAGAACCCGCACGTCGAGTGAGTTGACGTAGGTCTCGTGGCCGCCGACGTGAGCATAAGCCACCGTCGGCCGGCCGTTTCGAATGACGCCCACGTTGGTCGACGTCCCCCCGACCTCGAAATAGATCCCATCCGTGACCTTGAGGTGCATCAACGCCCCCGCGACACTCGCCGCCGGTCCCGACAGCATCGTCATCGCCGGTCGCCGCCGCATCTCGCTGATGTCCATCACCCCGCCATCGCCGCGCATGATCATGACCGGCGCCTTGATGCCCGCCTCCCGGACCGCGGTTTCCGTCATCGTCGCCGTCGCGTCCATCTTCGGCAGGATCGAGGCATTGATCACCGCCGTCCGGGTCCGCGTCTGAAGGCCATAGAGGCGCGTGATCTCATGCCCGCAGGTTGCAAGCACGCCGGCCCGCTGCCCCGCTTCACGAACCCCCTCTTCACTCGTCGTGTTGTCAACACCGAATGCCGCCGAGGCAACAAGCACCTGCGCCCCCTCAGCCACAAGATCCTCGACCGCCTGCTCAATGGCCGCCTTATCCGCCGCCTCCGCCACGAGAAATCGGTTGTAGGTCGGAAGAAACCGTCCCGGCGCCAGCTCGATCGGATCGATCCTCACCTGTGCTTCCGCAAGCTTGGCCGCCCCCTCCCCCGCGATCCCGACGATGCCTACGGGCGCCACATCGCCCTCCAGCAGCGCATTGGTTGCCTGCGTGGTCGAGTGCGCGAGAAACACGATCTCTTGCGGTTCAACACCGGACTGCTCCAGCACCTTGGCGAACACATTCACCACGCCGGCTGCGACACCGCGCGCGTGATCATGCGTCGTGAGCATCGAATACCGCCCGACCACGGCCCGCGTCCGATGATCAACCAGCACCGCCTTGGTAAACGTGCCGCCGACATCGATCCCGATCCGAAACGCCCGCCGCTCCCCAACAGCCTCTGCCATGTCCTCGTGTCCGTCCACTTCATGTCCACCTGACCAAGCCCATCTCCGGGCAACAGCGGCGCAATCAACAGGATTTGCCAGGCCGCCGCAACTGCGGCACGGGCATCACCACCCTCCCCCTCACAACCGGACCGCTTGACGCCCTGCCCGTTGTCGGCCTTAAAGAAGCACCAAATATCAAATGACCCGAACGCGGGAGGATCGACCGGTGGAAAAATTCACGACACTGACGGGCGTTGCAGCCCCTCTCAACATGATCAACGTCGACACCGATGCGATCATCCCGAAGAAGTATCTGAAAACGATCAAGCGCACCGGCCTCGGCACCGCCCTCTTCGCCGAACTGCGTTTCGATGAAGCCGGCAACGAGATCCCCGAGTTCGTCCTCAACCGCGAACCTTACCGCAATGCCAAAATACTGGTTTCAGGTGAGAATTTCGGCTGCGGCTCCAGCCGCGAGCACGCCCCCTGGGCCCTGCTGGATTTCGGCCTGCGCTGCATCATCGCGCCGTCGTTCGCCGATATCTTCTACAACAACACCTTCAAGAACGGCATTCTGCCCGTGAAGCTCACGGAAGCACGCGTCAACGAACTGCTCCGCTTCCTGCTTGAACTCCCCGGTGCGGAGATCACCGTCGACCTCGAAGCCCAGACCGTGACCGGCCCCGACGGCAAAGTCGACACGTTCGAGATCGACCCCTTCCGCAAGCATTGCCTGCTGAACGGCCTCGACGACATCGGCCTGACGCTCCAGAAGGAAGCCTCGATCACGGCCTACGAGCAAAAGACCCACACCACGCGTCCCTGGGCCTGATTTAAGCCGCTGCCGCAGTCCGGCACAGATACATGATGTCGGTCTTCATCGTGTGCACCGTGACGTCGCGCTGATTGATGACGTCGCGGCGCACGGTGACGATGCCTTTGTCGCCCTTGCTCGTCAGCCGCTTCTCTAACACCGTAATCGCGGCATGGATCGTATCGCCGTGCTTGACCGGCGCATGGATCCGCCATTCGTCGACCCCGAGCAGCGCCACGAGCGTCCCCGCGTTCATGCCGGACTGGCAGATCAACCCGCCGGTCACCGCATAAATCAGCGGGCCGTGGGCGATGATCTCGCCATAAGGCTGCTGCTTGCAGAACTCGAAATCCACATGCGGTGGATTGAAATCACCTGAGAGCTGGGCGAACGAAATGATATCCGTCTGGGTGATTGTCCTGCGCGGCGTCGGATAGGTCTCCCCAACCGCCCAGTCCTCATAGTATTTGCCAGTCGCCATAAGCGTTTCCTCTCAAAAGACCGCGTTTTCCCTCAGAAGACCCGGCCCCGCGCCGTCACCGGCCAAAGGCATTCGACCTTGCCGCCCCGGACACCGACGTAGGTGTCGTAAAGATTGCAGGTCGGATCGCAATGCGCCGGCACCAGCCACACCTTGTCACCGAGCTTCAGCGCATCGTCCTTGTCTTCCAGCACCCCGTGCTCATCCGACCACTTGGCATAGCTGACGCCGTCCGGCTGATGAACCCGCGGCAATCCGCTGTCCGCGCTCTGCGCCTTGAGGCCAGCATCGCAAATTGCAAAGCCGGGCCGCGTCTTCGACATCACCGTGGTGAGAATGAAAAGACTGTTCCCGAACATCGAAATCGGCGCCCCGCTCTCATCGAGAACCCGCTGATAGTCGGCATCCATGAAAACGTATGAACCGCACTGGAGTTCGTTGTAGAGGCCCGAGCCTGCCTCCATCGCAAACGTCCCCGTTCCCGCGCCCGCCACAATCTCACAACCAAGCCCTTCCGCTTCGAGCATGTCGACCGTCTCGCGCACTTGACGGACCGCCTCGTCGATCAGCGCCTTGCGTGTTGCAAACTCGGTCTTGTGCTGCGCGCTGCCTTGATACGCCTGCAGGCCCGAGAATTTCAGCCCCCGCGCCTGCGCAATCCGCCCCGCCAGCACCGTTGCCTCCGCGCCGGGGCGAACCCCGCACCGCCCGGACCCGACATCGATCTCGACCAGACACCCGATCTCGACGCCCGCCGCCGTTGCCGCCTCAGCCAGATCATCGATATTGCCGGCATCATCGACACACACCATCACGCGCGCTGATTTGGCCAGCTCCGCCAGGTGCGCGATCTGCCGCCTATCGACGACCTGGTTCGAGACCAGCACATCACCGACACCGGCGGCCACCAGCGCATGCGCCTCCGACACCTTCTGACAGCAAATCCCGCACGCACCGCCTTGCGTTATCTGATAGCGCGCGATATCCGCCGACTTGTGCGTCTTGGCATGCGCTCTCAGGCGCACCCCGTTGGCCTCGATGAAGTCTTTGAGCGTGGCAACATTCTTCTCGAACTGATCGAGATCGATGATCAACGCAGGCGTTGCGATTTCCTCGACCGGCATCCCGATTTCCGCCGCCACATCAAGACCGACGATCGGCGCAGTGCGCTCGCGTTCCATGGACCGTTTCTCCCTTGAGTTTGAATGTCGTGAGTTTGAATGTCGTGAGCTTGAATGAGATGGCAGCCCGCCACCGCGCCAGAGCCGCCGTTTGCCCGAATACTGCGTTGCGCTGATGCAATTGGCAATCACACACCGCCTTGCGTCATCACGTCGGGAGGAGAAGGACACGCCTCGTGTGCTAAGAAACAGGCAGGTATTCAAGAGCACCAAAAGGCAAGCAGCGCCATGAAAGTTCTCGTCACCGGTTCTGCCGGCTTCATCGGTTTCCACACCGCCACCAAACTGATCGAACGGGGCGATACCGTCATCGGCATAGATAATGTCAACGACTATTACGACCCCGCCCTCAAGGAGGCCCGCCTCGCTGAACTCGACCGGACCGCGGCCGCGCACGGCGCCTCCTACACCTTCATTCGCGGCGACCTCGCCGACCAGGCAACGGTCGACAAATGTTTCGCCGACCACGCCCCCGAGCGCGTGATCCATCTCGCAGCCCAGGCCGGCGTACGCCACTCGATCGAGGCCCCCCGCGACTACGTTAAATCTAATATCGACGCCTTCACCAACATCCTCGAAGCCTGCCGGCACGCCGGGACGCCCCACCTCACCTACGCCTCGACGTCATCGGTCTATGGCGCCAACCGCAAGATGCCGTTTTCCGAACACCACGGCGTCGACCATCCCCTCCAGTTCTACGCCGCCACCAAACGCGCCAACGAACTGATGGCCCACGCCTACGCCAACCTGTTCAATCTCCCGACCACCGGCCTCCGGTTCTTCACCGTCTATGGTCCCTGGGGCCGCCCCGACATGGCCCTTTTCACCTTCACCAGGCGCATCCTCGCCGGTGAGCCGATCGACCTCTTCAACCACGGCCAGCACACCCGCGACTTCACCTACGTCGACGACATCGCCGAAGGTGTCATCCGCGCCAGCGACCAGATCGCAACCCCCAATGCCGAGTGGGACGCCATGGCGCCGGACCCCGCAACCTCGTCGGCCCCCTTCCGCCTCTTCAATATCGGAAATTCATCCCCCGTCCCGCTCATCGACTATGTCCGAGCCATCGAGGCGGCAACCAACCGCAAGGCGCAGATCAACCTCCTCCCCCTCCAGCCGGGCGACGTGCCGGATACCTCCGCCGATGTTTCCGAACTGGTGCAAGCCGTCGGCTACAAACCGGCCACCCCCGTCACCAAGGGTGTCGCCCGCTTCGTGGAATGGTATCGCTCACACTACGGCGTGTGAGCCGCTTCACCCGTCCGCTCGCGCGACGTGATGGAAGATCGTGCGCAGGAGAATGGCTTCCCCCTCCAGCACGTCCTGGCGGACCTCGACGAAGATCGGCGAGGGCACGATGTCGTCCTCCCGCTCGCCGCCACCGTAATGCCATTCCCCGTAGAGATGGCCGCGCCAGTTGTAGGTCGCCCCTTCGATGCCACGATCACCGCGGAACGCCTCCAACGCCGCCACACCAACGCCGCCCGGCAGCATCAGGTGCAGCACACGGCGCGTAAAGCCGGCGTAGAGGTGGGTGTTGAGAATGAGGCGTTGCTCGTCGTGGGCATGAACATAGCTGTCGAGCCGCAACCGCGGCGTCATGTCGTCAGCCATCGCGGGTTGATACCCCACGCCGCGCGCGATCTCGTCGATCGGACGTCCGCCCGTCATGACCGCACGCGCAATTTCGAAACCGTCTCCAAGAAAACCGAGCATCTCGGTCTGGCTCAAGCGTTCCGGCACAATCAGCTCCATCGCCGTTTGCCCCCGCCACGATCGCCAGACTTGTCTCAGGAAATCCTGTTCCATTTCTTACCAAACACCCTTAACGGCGCCATTCCACGCGTATTGCCAGATTGTCGGCGGAAACCACAGCCGTGACGGCGCTTCCGGCTGGTAGGTCACGAGACGGTCCTCAAGGGCGTCTTCGATCGCATCGCCGAGCAGCTTCATGCCGGTAACCATCTGGACATGCTGGTAGGTCGCGATGGTATCGCTCGCCGCAAAGCGGACCGGCGCCTGATAGATCACCGCGCCCGTATCCACGCCCGTATCGACCAGATGAACCGTCACCCCGGCATGGGCCTCATCGCCCGCAACCCGGGCCCAGTAGGCTGGGTGCTGGCCGCGATAGCGCGGATTGATGCCGGCGTGATAATTGATGAACGGCGCATCGACCGCCGCAAGCGTCTTCCTGGAAATCAGGCGCGTGCCATAGACGCCCACCGCCCGCGGCCGAATGAGTTCCAACGCGCGCCGGCAGCGCTTCGAGTTGACGCTCCCGACATCGATGATCCGCGGCCCCGGTGCCTTGATCCGCCGCGGACCTGCCGTTCGCGCCAGCCTCCGCCGCGACTTCGGCGATCCGGTTGCGGCTCAGTTTTGCAATGACGCGGAAAACGAGCCCTGCCGCCACCTGCCCCAACGCCGGCACCAGCCCGCACAGTCGAATACGGCGGCGAATGATCTGCGCCTTTGTCTCAGGCTCTTCGCGCAGCACCACGAGGCCATCGAACCGCCGCGCCAGACTGAGTGCTGCCCACTCGCCAAGCGAACCCCGCGCAACCAGAAGCACAACGTCGCCCCGTTGCCGGGTTCCTGAAGGTTTATTTCGCATGAACGACGCCAGACATGACCGGCCGCTCCCGGGCGACCATCAAGTCCGGCTGCAAAAAACCCGCCAAGTCGTCGGCAAATCGTTAAAGGCCGTCCGCCAACGGCACGATTGCGGGCAGCTCAAAGGCAGAAACCGGCGGCGGCTCACCGTCGTACAGCTCAACCTCGACAAGGGATGTATGAGCAATCGGGCCTTGCCCAAGCTTGGACGTCCCCTTGTCCAGGGTCAGGACATTGGGGTTGCCATGCTTCTCGGCACCACCCTCTCCTGCCGGTGACGTTGGATCAAACCACGCCCCCGTCGGCAACATCACGACCCCATCCATCACGTTCTCGCTGATCCGCGCCACGGCGATGGTGTGGCCGCGATCATTGAACACCTTGATGAAGGCGCCATCCTCGATGCCGCGCCGCAGCGCCTCTTCCGGCGACAGCAGCGCAATTTCCCGCCCGCCAACCTTGTGCGCCTTGCTCGGCCCCACGAAATCGAGTTGCGAGTGCAGTTTATGCGTCGGCTGGTTCGAAATCAGGTGCAGCGGAAACCGCGCCGCCATCTCACCCCCGAGCCACTCCGCCGGCTCCAGCCACACCGGATGACCGGGACAGTCGTCGTAATCAAAGCCCGCGATCTCCTCGCAGAAGATCTCGATCTTGCCCGACGGCGTCGCCAGCCGGTTTGCCTCCGGATCGGCCCGAAAACCGGCAAACACGTTGTAGGCTTCCTCCGGCATCGGCGTTTCGATGTAACCCTGTTCCCAGAACGTATCGAAATCCGGCAGGTTGAGCCCCGATCCGGCCACCCGCTCGCACGCCGCGTCATAGAGATGGCGCAGCCACCCCATTTCATCGCGCCCGCAGCCGAAGGCATCCGCCACGCCCATGCGCTCTGCAAGCGCACCGAAAATATCGAAGTCGTTGCGCGCCCCGCCAACCGGCGCCACGGCCTGCTTCATCGTCATCACGAACCGGTCTCTTGAGCTCGCCCCGATGTCGTTGCGCTCCAACGTCGTCGTCGCCGGTAGCACGATGTCGGCAAGCTTCGCCGTCGGCGTCCACCACGGTTCATTGACGATCACCGTCTCCGGCCGCCGCCACGCCTGAAGCAGCCGATTGAGATCCTGATGATGGTGGAACGGATTGCCCCCACACCAATAGACCAGCCGGGTATCGGGATAGACCCGCCGTTCACCGTCGAAGTCATAGGCTTCGCCTGGCTTCTCGAGAAGGTCGGTAATCCGCGCCACGGGGATAAAGCTGCCCGTTGGGTTCTCCCCGGCCGAATGCGTCACCGGCAGCGCGGCCTTGAGCGGATTGCCCTGCCCATGCATGCTGCCATAGCCGAAACTGAACCCGCCGCCCGGCAACCCGACCTGGCCGACAATCGCAGCCAGCACCGCCGTCATCCAGAACGCCTGCTCGCCGTGGTCGCCGCGCTGCAGCGAATAACTCGTCGCAATCATCGTGCGCTTCGCCGCCATCTCACGGGCAAGCGCGCGAATGGCCTCCGCATCGAGGCCCGTGATCCCCGCCGCCCAGTCCGCGCTCTTGGCCGTCCCGTCGCTTTCGCCCATCAGATAGGCTTCGAACCGCTCGAACCCGGTCGTGTACCGCGCCAGGAACGCCGGATCATGCAGCCCCTCCGACACCAGCGTGTGGGCAAGCCCCATCATCAACGCGACATCCGTATTCGGCCGCGGCGACCACCATTCCGCCTCCATGAACGCGGGCGTGTCGTGCCTGAGCGGCGTAATCGAAACGAGCTTGATACCTTTCTCAGCCAACCGCTCCAGCCACCCCAGCGCCGAGTGCTCCCCCATACCGCCCGGCTCGACCTGCGCATTGCGCGTGCCAACGCCTCCGAAAGCAACGAACAACTCCGTCGCCTCCTCGATCGCCTGCCACGACGTCGGGCTCCTCAGCGGATCATGGTTGCCAACGATATGCGGCAGGATCGCAAGCCCCGCCGCCAGCGAATAGTTGTGCTTCTGCCCCGTGAACCCGCCGATGCAGTTCATGAACCGCTGCAACTGCGTCTTGGCATGATGGAACCGGCCGGCGCTCGACCACCCGTAGGAGCCTGCAAAGATCGCCTCGTTGCCGTGCGTCGAACGCACCCGTTCGAGTTCTTCCGCCACCAGATCAAGCGCCACCTCCCAGGTGACCTCGACGAACCGCCCTTCACCACGCTTGCGGTCGCGCCCCTTGAGCCAGCCTTCGCGCACCGCAGGCTGGCGAATGCGCAGTTCATGATGAACCCCCGGCGCGATCGCCTTGAGGATCGGCGAGGGCGCTGCATCCCGTTCGAACGGCGTGGCATCAACCAGCCGGCCGTTCTCGACGATCGCCTCGAAAGCGCCCCAGTGCGAGGAATGGATGATCTTGTTCATAGGACAGCGACCTTGCTTTCCAGAAACTTGCGTTCCAATGAGAAGTCTTCGAACCTGGGGATCCGGCCCAGTCGCCCGCTGGCGCGCAAACCTCCCCGGCCCCATATGCAGCACGCGTACTGCGGAATCCGTCGTTAAGGAATCACCATGGACTTCAACCGACGTCAATTGCTGGCCGGCATTCTGGTTATACCCATCACCGCCGCGATGCCTGCTACCGCCGCCTCTGGCCGCCCCACCATCTCGGTTGCCAAGACCGCGACCTGCGGCTGTTGCCAGATCTGGGTCGATTACCTGGTGAAAGAGGGCTTCAAGGTCGAAACCCGCGACATGGCGGCCGGCGCGCTGACGCAGTTCAAGATCAGGCACGGCATTACACCGAACCTTGCCTCCTGCCACACCGCCCGCGTCGGCGGCTACACGATCGAAGGCCACGTCCCCGTCCGCGAGATCAACCGCCTCCTTGCCGAAAAACCCGCCGCCATCGGCCTCACCGTCCCCGGCATGCCGCTCGGCTCCCCCGGCATGGACCAGGGCCCCGAGAAAGAACCCTACGACGTCCTGCTGATCAGGACAGACGGGTCGACGGAAGTTTTCGCACGCTATGGCGGGCAGGGGTAGAGGGTTGGCTCAAACGGGGTGCGACTGTCCTTGCGTCGCCCCTCGTAACGGCCTGATTTTATGGGTTCGTGGCGG
>CAVOJD010000037.1:0-91239 GCA_963696075.1 uncultured Alphaproteobacteria bacterium
GCGGAGACGGAGGGATTCGAACCCTCGATACCCGTTAAGGTATACTCCCTTAGCAGGGGAGCGCCTTCAGCCACTCGGCCACGTCTCCTCACCGCCAGAAGGTGCGTGTGTACGGCACGCCATGGGCGAAGGCAAGGCGTGTTGGACGGATTTTTGCGGACTTTCCCGAATTGCAAAGGCCCGCGGCGTTCGGGCGGGACCACCGCCGGTTCGCCGGCGGTGGTCGTGAGGAAGACGTTTGGTGCGCAAAGCCCGGCTATCGGGACGTTTGCGCCCCGCGGGGCCCACTGTTTCAGGCGGCGCGGCGGGCTTCTTCCAGCGTGACACCTTCGATCGTGATCCGGTGCATGCGGCGACGGTGGCCGTGATAATCGTTGACGGCCTTGTGCCAGGTGGCGCGGTTGTCCCAGATGGTGATGGTGCCGGGCTGCCAGCGCACGCGGCAGGTGAACTCGGCCTTGGTGCAGTGACGCTCGAGGAAGTCGATCAGGGGGCGGCTTTCCTCCGCGGTCCAGCCGTCGAAGTGGGTGGTGAACTGAGGGTTCACATAGAGCGCCTCACGGCCCGAGAGGGGATGACGGATGACGACCGGGTGAAGGCTGTCCTGGTTGGCGGCCTCCGAATTGCCGATCCGGCCATCCTTGCGGGTTTCGCGGGTGCGGTCGCCCTTGTCACCGAAAACGTGGCGGGAGGAATGCCAGGCGCGCATCGAGCGCAGGGTGTCCTTGAGGCCGTCGGAAAGGCCTTCAAAGGCTGAGTACATCGAGGCGAAGACGGTATCGCCACCGACCGCGGGGGTCTCGATGGCGTGCAGCATCGAGCACATTGCCGGCGCGATATCGTAGGAATGGTCGGTGTGCCAGGTCTCGCCGATGGCAACCTTCTGGTCCGGCTCCTTGAGGACGAGGGCGACTTCGGGGTGGCCATCGACGTGGGCAAAGAAGCGGTTGATGTTGATGTCACCGAAGCGCCGGGCGAACGCGATCTGGTCTTCAGGCGTGATCTGCTGATCGCGGATGGCGATCACGGCGTGGTCGATGAACGCCTGGCGGATACCTTCGAACTGGCCGGGATCGGTGACGTCAGCGCCGATCACTTCGGCGCCGATGCCGCCGGTGAGCGGTCTGATTTCAAGGGTCATGGGAGAACTCCTTTATCGGGCGGTCTTCAGGCTTCCACCGCGACGCGCCGCCGGGAGACCCAGCAGAGCGCGAGGCCGGCGGCGAGGATGACGAGGGCCGCGGAATTGATCTCAAGGTGACTGAGCCCGACGATCGGATTATTGCCGGGCAGTGCGAGGACGATACCGCCAAGCACGAGGAGGATGCGGCCCGGCATCGAGAGCGCGCCGCGGTCGAGCGCGCCGATCCAATAGGCGTAGCCCTGGAGGCCGCAGGAGATCATGACGATGCCGACAATGGTCGAGCTCAGCACGAGGACGACCTCGGAGAAGCTGCCATGGCCGATCAGGGCCGGGTTCAGCACGAAGAAGAACGGCACGAAATAGATGATGCTGCCGAGCCGCATCGCCTCGAAGCCTGTGCGCATCGGGTCGGACCGGGCGACGGATGCTGCCGCGTAGGCGCCGATCGCGACCGGCGGCGTGATGAAGGAGATCATGCCCCAATACATCATGAAGAGGTGAACGGCGAGCTTGTCCAGGCCGGCGTGGGTGAGAGCCGGGGCGACCGTGACGGCAAGGAACAGGTAGGCCGCCGTAACAGTCATGCCGATGCCGAGAACGAAGCTTGTCAAGGCTGCCATGAAGAGGAGAAGCAGCGTCGAGTTGCCGGCGAGCGCGATCAGTTCGTAGGTGAGGCTGCCGACCTTGCCGGTCAGCGTCAGGGCGCCGATGATCAGGCCGACACCAGCGAGAAGGGCGAGCAGTTCGGCGAACAGGAAGCCAACCCCCTCGATGAAGCGGCGCACGTCCTTGAGGCCCCAGCGATGCTGCTTCGAGAACTGGTTGATGACCAGGAGGAGCGCGGTCGCGTAGTAGGGCGCCTGCGCCTCGCGCTGCATGTAGAGCAGCATCACGATCAGCACCACGAACACGAAGATGAAGTACCAGCCCTCACGCAGGACCTGGCTCATCGGGGGGAGTTCGGCCGCCGGCAGGCCCTTGAGGCCGTGGCGGGCGGCGTAGGCGTCGATCTGGAGGAAAAGGCCGAGATAATAAAGGAACGAGGGGAAGGCCGCGGCCATGATGATTTCGGCGTACGACATCTCGAGAAACGTCGCCATCACGAAGGCGGTCGCGCCCATCACCGGGGGCATCGAGAACGCCGCCGGTCGAAGCGCATGCCTCGACGCCGGCGGCGTAGGCCGGGCGGAACCCAACGCGCTTCATGGCGGGGATCGTCATGACGCCGGTGGTCAGAACGTTGGTGATGACGCTGCCCGACATCGAGCCCATCAGGCCGGAGCCGAAGATGGCAACCTTCGCCGGACCACCGCGGTGGCGGCCGAGAAGGGCGAAGGCGAGGTTAAGGAAGAAGGCGCCGCCGCCGGTGTACTGGAGCGCGACGCCGAACACGAGGAAGCCCACCACCAGGTTGGCAAAGGCGTTCATGGGTATGCCCAGCATGCTCTCGGTGCCGAACATGTGGAAGCCGATGGTGGTCGCGGGCGGGATCGGGGCGCCGGCGAGGATCGCAGGCGCGAAGTTCGCGTAGATCGGGTAGATCGAGACAATGAGGCAGACGATGAAGATCGCGTTGCCGCCGGCGCGGCGGGTCGCCTCGAGGACGATGGCCCAGAGCGCGAAGGCCAAATACTTGGCGTGCGTGGGGGCGTCGTATTCCCAACCGATGTCGAGGATCTCACTGCCCTGCAGCGCGAAATAGCCGGCGATCGCCAGCGCCGCGAGGGCAAGCAGCCAGTCGTAGAGCGGGATCGTGGCGCGGTCCGGGCCGCGCAGCAGATAGGGCAGGGCGAAGACGACGACGGTCAGCGCGAAGATGATGAGATCGCCGGCGAGGCCGAGGCCAAGCGGGGCGTACAGCCCGGACATCTGCAGGGCGAGGAAACCGGGCACGGCGAAGGCCAGCGACGGGAGCAGAAGGTCGATGATCCTGGCGGTGCCGGCGGCTGCCGGGGCGGACGGGTAGATCAGGAAAGGGAGCGGCAGCAAAACCGCAATCATGAAATAGAAGTATTCGGTTTCAAGCGGCACATAGAGGCCGAGCTGATTACCGAGACCAAAGATCACATAGATCGAGGCGACGACGGAGAGAACGGCGCCAAGCGCCAGCCACAGATTGCCGACGAGCGGCAGTTGGCGGTAGCGGCCCAGCTCGGCGCTTTCGGCTGCCGCCACGGCTTGCTCGGCGTTCGGCGTAGTGTCGGTCATAGGGGCCTGAGCCTCTGATCTGAAGGGGGCGGGAAGGCAGGGAGAAAGGGTCGGAAAAGGGCCAACCGAAACGATCGGTTGGCCCTATTTCCAGTACTGCCCGTCACGTCATGGGCAGAAACGACCGCCGCAGCGGCGCATTAGTCGCGGAAAGGTACCGACAGGCCGGCCGCATCGAGCGCCTCGGCACGGGCCTTCTTCCACGCCACCTCGAACGCGTCATCGGCGAGGTTCTTGTCCATCTTCGACCAAGCCTCGGCGAGAACGTCCTGGCGCTTCACGAGCGACTGGTTGTGCGCATCATGCTCCGCGGTCCAGACGCCTTTCTCCTTGTAGTAGGCGATCGCACCAGGGTGGTAGGGCATGACGAACTTCAGGTTCTGCTTGGACAACTGGTAGCCTGACATCGAGGGACCCGAGTCCTTGATCTCCTCGTAGTTTTCCATGACCGCCTTGGTCAGGCCGTAGGCGAGTTCGTCGGAGGCCTTGTCGGTGGAAATGAAGAGCGGATAGGGGAAGTTGTTGCCTTCGTAGGGCACCTTGCCCTGTTCGTTCGCTTCGACGTTGACGCCGACCGAGACCATCTGAGGGGCCCAGAGCGGATTGATCGCCGTTGCGCGCGCCCAGGCTTCCTTGTCGCTATGGGGCATGGCGACGAAGTAGAGGCCACGGGGAGAGGCGGCGAGCTGGTTATAGACGCTCGACACCGTGCTGCCCCAGGCCACATCGGCCTGGCCGTTGATGATGGCCTGCATCGACTGACCCCAGCCAGGGACATCGACCCGCTGGACGTCGTCCCAGGTCAGGCCGGCAAATGCGAGAAACGCGGTCATGTTGACGTTCAAGGCTGGTGCGCCACGCACCCAGGTTACGCGTTTGCCTTTGATGTCCTTGATGGTCTTGACGCCGGCGTCACCGGCAACCACGCCTTGCTGGCCGTTATCGCCGATGTTGTTGAACAGGTTGAAGATGCGTTGCGGCCCCCACGCCTTGGTGCCGAACATCATGACGCCTTCCTGCGAGAAGTAGGCGGCGGACCCGCAGGCGCACAGTGGCGTCTGGTTTTCGCGCAGCGGAACCTGGCGGGAGACGTCGTTCTTGCCGGGGATGACGCGCAGGGCGGTGCCGTACTTCTTGGTCAGCATCTGGCCGATGCCGATCGACTGGGCGTAGCCCGACGAGGTCGTGCCATAGGCCGTCCACGAAATCTGCGGGGGTAGTTTGACGTCTGCGGCTGAGGCAAACGATGTGCCCGCGACGGCGAGCACGGCTGCAAGGCCGATCGTTCTGGTATGTTTCACGGAGGCTCCTCCAAACCTGAAATTCATTCTTGAACCGGCTGTTGAGACCGATTGGGCCGCATCGTAGCCCAAGGCCTAGGCGGGTCAATCTGATCAATTGGCTTGCACCCGCGCGAGGCCGGTTTTGTGCACATCCATCATCTGGCGGATGCCATTGCCCTGGGGGGACCCAGAATGCCCGAGCCGAGCCGCGCGGCGGTGATGCCGCGGAGCGCGCGGGGCACGGGGGCACTGCGATGGCAACCTGCGGCCTGGCTCACCGGGGCGGTGAGCGGCTAACGCGCAGCAAAGATCAAGTTCGGTAACCAGAGCGCGATCGGCGGGAACATGACGATGATGAACAGGCCGAAAAGTTCGACAACCGTGTAGGGGCCGACCGACCAGTAGATGTCCTTCATCGTGACTTCAGGCGGCGCGACGGATCTCAGGTAGAACAGGTTGAAGCCGAAGGGCGGCGTCATGTAGCTGATTTCCATCATCACGACGAAGAGGATGCCGAACCAGATCGGATCGAAGCCGTGCAGCTTCACCAGCGGCAGGAACACTGGCAGCGTAATCAACATGATGCCGACCGGGTCGAGCACGCAGCCGAGCACGAACAGGACAACCATCATGAAGAAGAGGGCACCCCACTTGCCGCCGGGGATGTTGGCGGTCATGTCGGTGATGAACTGCTCGGCGCCCATCGCGGTGTAGGCCATCGAGTAGGCGTGGGCTGCGAACACGATCCAGGCAATGATGGTCGTCAGGCGGAAGGTGCGGATCGAAGCTTCGGAGACGTTCTTCCAACTGAGGCGGCGGTTGACGGCGCTCGCGATCAGGGCGCCGAGCACGCCGACGGCGGCGGCTTCGGTGACGGTTGCGAAACCGCCGAAAATGGCGCCGAGCACGATGAAAATGATGAAGATCGGCAGGAAGACGGCGCCAAGGGCATTGAATTTCTCAGCCCAGGTGCCGCGCTCCTCCGGTGGAAGAGCGGGGCCCAGATGGGGCTGAAAATGGCAGCGGATGCCGATATAAAGAGAGACCAGCGTGAACAGCAGCAGGCCGGGGCCGACCCCGGCGGCGAACAGCTTGCCCACCGACACCTCGGTGATCAGGGCATAGAGCACCATCAGGATCGATGGGGGAATAAGAATGCCCCAGCCCCCGCCGGCATTGATCGCACCGAGCGCCAACTGCTTGTCATAGCCGCGGTTGAGCATCTGCGGGAGTGCGATCGTGCCCATGGTGACGACGGCTGCACCGGAAATGCCGGACATCGCGGCGAAGATCGTACAGATGAGCACGGTGCCGATCGCGAGGCCGCCGCGAACGCCGCCCCACCACAGGTGCATCATTCGATAGAGATCGTGCGCGACGCCGCTTCGCTCGAGGATCAGCGCCATGAAGACGTAGAGAGGGATCGCGATCAGGGCCGATGTCTCCATCAGGTCCCACATCTTCGAGGCGATCAAGTAGAAGGCGACCGGGCCTTGATGAAAGTAGAGGAAGATGACCGACAGGCCGCCGAGCACGAAGGCCAGCGGTACGCCGAGCATGATGAAGAAGAAGAGAAGGCCGAAGAACAGAAGCGTCAGGATTTCGATGGACATCAGGCGGTTTCCTTGCCGATGGCGTCACCGTCCGTGACAGGGCCGTAGGCGGTTTCATCCACCTCGATCCCCATGACGATCATGATGTCCGCGATGAGCTTAACGAGTCCCTGCAGTATCAAAAGGGCGGCTGCGACGACGATCATGCACTTGGACGGCCAGATCCAGGGCTGCCACGTGGTCTCGTAGCTGATCTCCCAGCTCGAGACGCTGTCGATGGCAAGGAAGAACGATTCCTTGAGCAGAATGCCGATGAACAGGAAGAACAGGAACGACGTGAAGATGTCGACAGCGGCTTTCCGTTTCGGCGAAAAATTGCCGTAGAACAGATCGACGTTCACGTGTTCGCGGCGCGCGAGAACGTAGCCGCCGCCGATGATCGCGTAGACGCCGAACAGAAGCTTCGAGGCTTCGGCGGACCACACGATCGGGCTTTCCGTCACATAGCGCATGACAACGTCGCCAAGCAGCAGGACGAACAACACCAGGACGACGTAGCTGAATATGCGTCCGATCCAACAGTTCACTGTGGTTATCGCGCGCGCGAAGGCTGTCAAAATGGCCATGGTGGACCGCCCCGTTCGTGGTCGACGGATGGCAAGGCGCAACGCTCGACGCGTCACCATCTGCGGTTGGCTTTGCCGGTGAGAACTAGGTCAAAGGTGAGAATTGGGCCGGATGCCCAAACTCAAGGCGGGCATCCGATGCGGCGTGGAGCGGGCGCCACCGTGGGGCGGCGTCCACTCCGAGGCACGGGAATTACACGTAGCCGAGGGTCTTGAGGAACTCGGTCAGCATGTCGGCGCCCTTCTTGGCGTTGCCGCCTTTTGCCGCCTCACTGTCCAGGATGGCCTGTGACGATTCCTTGAACTTGGCGAGCACGTCGTCGGGGAACTGCTTGACGGTGACGCCCTGATTGTTGCGGCCGTCGGCGAGGGCCTGGACTTCCATGTATTGATATTCGACCGAGCGCTTCCAGAAGCGGTTGTCGACAATATTGAAGAACTCCTTGCGCAGGTCGTCAGGCAGCTTGTCGATGGCGGCCTTGTTCATGATCAGCATGTCCATGGCGAGGCCCATGGTCGGCTTCATGTGGAACTTGGCGACCTCCCAGAGGCTCATCGACTTCGCGCCCTGGGCGGCGCCCCAATGGGCGCCATCGACGACGCCGCTGGCGACGCTCTGGTAGAGTTCGGGGCCTGCGATCGACTGGGCCGCGGCGCCGGCGGCCGTCAGGTGCTTCATGTAGCTGCCGGACGAGCGCAGCTTGAGCTTCTGGAAGTCCTCGATCGAATTGATTTCCTTCGAGACGACGAGTTCGGTCGGATAGACCTTTTCGGCGCGGGAGACGACACCGTGTTTGGCGAGGTCTTCGTTGTAGAGATCCTCGAAGCCCATGTTCTTGAGATAGTGCATGAACTCCCAAGGCTCACGGAACGTGCCGGGCACGCCGAGCGCAAGGCCGGAGCTCGAGGCTTCACCGAGGATGTAACCGGGGGAAAGCGTGCCCATTTCAACAACGCCGCGCTTGACGATGTTGAAGATCTCCTTGCCCTTGGCGAATTCACCGGCGCCGTGAAGCTGGAGGACGAACTGGCCTTCGGTGGCCGCTTCGACTTCCGCTGCAATCTTGGCGAGGCTGTCGCCATAGGAGGCGGAGGCCTTGGGCCAATGCGACTGAACTTTCCAGGTGACCTTGGCGGCGGCCTTGGCCTTGCCGATGAATGCCGGTGCGGCGGCAAGCGCGACACCTCCTGCGAGGGCCGATCGGCGAGTGAGTGTAAGCTTGGGTGACTTGGTCATTGGCGCTGCTCCCTGGAAGCGGATGATCGAATTTTTTCTCGATCTTGTTTCTCGGCGGCCCGGCGGCAGGCCGCGACGATTTGGACAGCCTAGCGCCGTGTGGCGGCGGCGGGGAGTCCCTATCATCATCTTCGTGATTAAATTTTTCGAAGAAGCGGGCGAGATTGAGCGAGATCGCCTGCTGATTCATGTCGGGCCGGGTGATCGATTGCGGGGGCGACGTTGCCTCAGTAAGTTCGCGTCCAACGACCAGCACGACTGCATCAAAGCGAAGGAACAGATGGCTATGGCGAAGCTGCAAAACGACACAATGCCGGATGACCTCGACGCGCAAATGGGATTTGCTGCACTGCATGATCAGCCGGTGCCCTACATGTACCGGACGCGGACCTACTATCAGGCGCTTGGATATGAACGCCCGTATCGGTGGGCGCAGTATGTCGACGTGCCATTCACGCCGCTCAGGAAGCCATTGTCCGAGAGCCGGGTCGCGTTCATTACGACGGCAGCGCCGTTCGATCCGGAGAAGGGCGATCAGGGGCCGTGGTCGGCCTACAATTCGGCGGCCAAGTTCTACCGGGTCTACGCGTTGCCGGTGGATCCGGTGCCCGACCTCCGGATTTCCCACGTCGGCATCGACCGGCTTCATACCAGCCAGGAAGATCCGCGCTCGTGGCTGGCCATCGCGCAACTTCAAAGGTTGCAGCGCGAGGGCCGGATCGGGGAACTCAACGCGCAGATGTTCGGCGCGCCGACCAACCGCAGCCACAAGATGACAGTGGAGCAGGATTGCCCCGACATGCTGGCGCGGCTTCAGGCCGATCAAATAGACGTTGCGGTGATGGCGGCGAACTGTCCGATCTGTCACCAGTCGATCAGCCTTCATGCGCGTTATCTGGAAGAACACGGCATCCCGACCGTGGTGATGGGATGCGCCAAGGACATCGTCGAGCACTGTGGCGTGCCGCGATTCCTGTTCTCCGACTTTCCGCTCGGCAATCCGTGCGGGCGGCCCTTTGATGAAACGAGCCAGGCCCAGACGGCAGAAATGGCGCTCGATGTGCTCGAGAGTGCGAGAGGCCCCCGGACAACGCGGCAATCGCCGATCCGGTGGTCGGACAATCCGGACTGGAAGCTCGACTATTCCAACGTCGAGCGCATCGCGCCGGAAGAACTCGAGCGCCGCCGCCAGGAGTTCCTGCGCCAGAAGGAGATCGCACACGCCAAGCGGGCGGCGGATCTGGGGAGCGGCAGCGAGGCTGCCGAGTAAAGGTTTCAGGTTTAAGGGTTCAGGGTTCAGGTTTCAGGTTTCAGGTGAGATAGCTGGATGGCCTACCAGTCATTCGAAGACTTGGAGGTTTGGAAGCGAGGCTGCGATTTGGCGGTATACGTTTATCAATGCACCAAAGAATCGCGAGATTTTGGATTGCGTGATCAAATGCGTCGGTCTGCCGTCTCCATTCCATCGAACATCGCTGAAGGGTATGAGCGAACCGGAAAGGACTTTGCTCGGTTTTTAAGTATTGCAAGTGGCTCGGCCGCTGAGTTGAGAACACAGGCATATATCGCCGCCAGGATCGAAGTCGTCTCATCCGAACAAAGAAACCATATCGTCGACGAAACCAAACAGATCGGCCGAATGCTGTTTTCTCTTGCCAGATCGCGAAGCGCTTAGTTGCCTTTGTCTGAACCCTGAACCCTGAACCCTGAACCCTGAAACCTTAAACCTTAAACCTTAAACCTTAAACCTCAAACCTTAACCCCAAAAGCTGAACCCTCCCCATGACCCAACCCTTCTCCGGTATCCGTATTCTCGATTTCACCCAGGTGTTCGCCGGGCCGTTTGCGACGTTCCAGCTCGGGCTGCTTGGCGCCGACATCATCAAGGTGGAGCGCAAGGGGGGCGAGAACATGCGCTTTTCGCCGGGCTCCAAGGAATGGGCGGACCGGGCCTATGCGCCGACCTGGGCAGCGGTGAACGGCAACAAGCGCAACATCGCGCTCGACCTCAAGGACGCGAAAGCGCAGGAGATCGTGAAGCGGCTCGCGGCGAAGGCCGACATCGTGGCGGAGAATTTCAGGCCCGGCGTAATGGACCGGCTCGGGCTTGGCTATGAGGCGTTATCCGAGATCAATCCGCGGCTGATCTACTGCGGGGTCTCGGGCTTCGGCATGGAGGGCCCCTACAAGAACACGCCGTCGTATGACGGGCGCATCCAGGCGACGAGCGGCATCATGTCGATCACAGGCCATGAGGACAGCGTGCCGACGCGGGCGGGCTTTGCCGTCTGTGATGCGCTCTCAGGCATGACGGCTGCGTTCGCGATGGCCTCGGCGCTGCACCAGCGGACGCTGACGGGGAAGGGGCAGCTCGTCGACGTCGCGATGCTGGATGCGACGCTGACCTTCCTCTCGCCGACGGTGTGTGAATACACGCTCGCAGGCCTCAAACAGGGCCGCTTCGGCAATCAGGCAGTAAGCCGTATTCCGACCGCCAACCTCTTCAAGTGCAAGGGCGGGCATATCCTGCTGGCGGTCAACAACGAGGGCCAGTTCCTCAATCTCCTGAAGTGCATCGGGCGCGAGGACATTCTCGAAGACGAGCGCTTCAAGGACTGGCCGAGCCGAATCGAGAATGAACCGGCGATGCGCGCGGTCATCGAGGATGCGTTTGCCGAGGCGGATGCGGAGACGTGGGAAGAACGGCTTTCGGAAGCGGGCGCGCCAGCATCAAGGATCAATACGCTCGCCGATGCGGTCTCACACCCTCAACTCGAGCATCGCGACGTGATCCAGACGGTCGACGGGCCTTACGGCGAGATGACGCTGATCGGGTCCGGCTTCAAGCTGGCGCATGGCGGCGGCGAAATCACGCGGGCGCCGGCGCTGCTGGGCGAGCATGCAGACGAGATCTTGGCCGAGGCAGGGTATGACGAGGCGGAGATCGGGGAGATGAGGGAGGCGGGGGTGGTTTGAGGGTTCAGATTCGAGTTTAGGGCGTCGGGTTTTTAGGTCAGCAGCCGGTTGACTTCGTGGTCGGGGAAGTGGCCTTCGATGGCCTAGCCGCTGACGCGGGCGGTGTGGCTTGAGGCAAGTCCGGGAGTGAGCATCTCGGGCTGAGAGACACCACCACGTTTTTTGCCCTCTGATAGGGAACTCAACTCACCCAAACCAGTTGCCGAACACCGACTGTTGATCTCTGGCTCGAATGCGGCCGCATGACGACAGCCGAATGCGCGCACCGGCGCTGGTAGCGATTTGAGAGCAACCGCAAATCAGGGCCGAGACGCAGAGCGCAAGACACTCTAGGCCATCCATCAAGGGCTCGAGCGCCGTTTGCGCAAGTAGACGAGCCAGTAGACGGCTCCGACCATAAGGCTTCCGCCGATCAGATTGCCGACGGTCGCAACGATGACGTTATGGGTTGCTGCACCAAGCGTTATCGCTGCATAGGCATCAGGCGTTTGGCCAATGGCAGACCAGAAATCGACCGAGGCACCTGCCTTGATCGCGAGGGCATACGGCAGGAAGTAGAGGTTCGCGATTGAATGCTCAAAGCCTGCAGCAACGAACGCCGTAACCGGCGGAACGATTACCATGACCTTATCGGTTGTGCTGCGCGCGCCAAAAGACATCCAAACGGCTAGGCAGACGAGGACGTTGCAGAGCAGCGCAAGAAAGAAAAGCTCGATGGTTGGCAAAGCGGCTTTGGTACTGGCAATCGTTAGCGCCGTTTGACCGACCCCGCCTCCTGCAAAAGTGTGCTGACCAGACAGGAAGACGAAAAGCGCGGTGCCCATTGCCCCGATCATGTTGCCGACGTATACGAGGGCCCAGGCACGCAGCAGCGAGCGCAGTGTAATACGCCGGCTCGCGCACGCAACGATCATCAGCGAATCCCCGGTAAACAACTCGGCACCGCCGACAATCACGAGAATAAGGCCAAGTGAAAAGACCAGCCCGCCTAGGAGTTTTGCCATTCCCCATGGCAGATCACCTGCACCTGTGACGACAACGGTCATGAACATCGCCCCGAGTGCGATAAACGCACCCGCCAAAATGCCCAGGACCAAAAGGGCAATCGCATCGCGCCCGGCTTTGGTGGTCCCAGCCGCCTCGCATGCCAAAGCCATGTCTTGAGGCATCAGGCTATCGACGGTGTTGCGCGAAGTTTGTTCGGTCGTTGGCTCGTTCATCTGCCTTACAGCTCGTCACTAGCCCCCTGCGTATGCGCCCTGATTTGCGGTGTCTCTCATAAGCGTTTCCGGCACTGGCGCACATACGCCAGGGGCATAATGCGGGTGGACGTAATGGTGCGGCCTCTGCCACATGTAGATGACGATCTGGGCCTGATCCGTGGTCGAGAATCAATCTGCATGAAGCACCTCATGATGCAGTATGCCACTGAAACGCCCGTTATAGCGATTCACCTAGCACGCTCCGGATAGATCCGGGCCGGTTCGATGCCGGCACGCCTCGACCAGACCACATCGGCCCGGCCTCCGGCAGTCGACGCCTTTCAGGCCTCGTGCAAGGGTCCAGATTGCGTCAGCCACAGACCACCCAGCACTCATCCAGCCTCATTGGCCTCTCGCACGGAGCCAGAGACTTGTCCGAAACAGTGAAATGATAACGAAGCCTGCCAATCCGGCCGCTGCGAGATGAAAGACGGTCTGGAACGCGACGACAAATCCCGTCCCGCTGCCTGCCGGCACTGCCCGGCCTTCAAGATGCGCAAATATCGTCGTCAAGATGCTCGCCGCAATAACGACGCCGATTGTGCGCATGACCAAAACCATCGAACCGGCAACGCCGCGCTTTGACTTCGCCAGGGACGACGCAACCAGCTCAAGGCTGGCAACCTGAAACAAGCCAAGCCCGAAGCCGTGCACCAAGAGCGCGACGCACAGCACTGTCCGCCCTGTCGTTTCAGTCCAG
Source organism: uncultured Alphaproteobacteria bacterium (assembly GCA_963696075.1). GTDB lineage: Bacteria > Pseudomonadota > Alphaproteobacteria > Rhizobiales > Hyphomicrobiaceae > CAJQQK01. The sequence goes on from CAVOJD010000037.1 coordinate 12,990, forward strand.
GTGCCAATCCAGCCGAGACCGAGGGCGACTGCGATCGCCCCCGCCAGGGCGAGGCGGCTGGCCCCCATCTGCGCCACCGCCCGCCCCCCGAGATTGGCTGCAATCATCATGGCAAGAGGTCCCACAGCCATGATGAGGCCGCTCTCAGACAACGACTTGCCGCTGACCTGGACGAGGAAATAGGGCACGAACAACATGGTCGCAAAGCCCGCCAGATTGACCACGACCGTCGCCACGTTGATCCAGGTGAAGGCGAAACTGGAAAACAGGCGGGGTTCCAGTATCGGGTTGGCGGAGCCTCTCGAGATGGTGATGAAGGTTCCCGCAACCCCAAGCGTGATTGCGCAAAGCGCAACAACGCGCACCGGATGAGTGGCTGCCTGATCCAACTGCGTGACGGTCAGCAGCAGAAGGGCCGTCGTGATAGCAAGCCAAAAGGACTCCTTGAAGTCCAACAGCCCCGGATCGCGCACCGACGGCGGCATCCGCAGCACCAGCACCAAGAGCAGCGCCACCAGTGCAAGCGGCAAGCGGAACCAGAACACCGCCGGCCAACCCCACAGATCGACCAGCCATCCCCCAAGCGATGGCCCGACCGCGCCACCAAGACCGAACATCATGGCATAGAGCCCAAGAATGCGGGGCCGGTGTTGCTCGCTGAAGAGGCCCGTCGTCAGCGCCGGACCACAGCTCAACACCATCGCCGTTCCGACACCTTGCAGCATCCGGGCCGCCAAGAGCCAGTTGTAATCGCTCGCCGCGCTGCATATCGCAAAGCCAACGACGCAAACAACCAGACCCAGCCCAAAGACACGATCGTGTCCGAACAGATCACCGATGCGCCCAAAGATCAGCATCAGACTGGCGTACGTTGCAACGTACGCAATCACGACCCAGCGGATCGCCTCCAGTTTGATGTCGAAGCTTGCGGTTATGTCCGGGAAGGCGATGTTCACCGCGGAATCAAGCGGACCAAGCAACGTCCCGATCAGAACGGCGACCAGTAATGTACCGCGGCGGAATTCAGACAGTTGCTGCGCCTTCGAGCCAGATCAAATCATAATGGCTCAACCATACCTGAGAATTCGCGCCGGCCAAGCGACGGTGCAGGCGGCACCGCTTGAAGTAGACGCATCGCATGGCCCGAGATCATCGAACACCGTATCGGCGCCAGACGTATGAGTGCTCTTGGATGCCGGAACCGATTACGCGTTTTAACAGCTTGCGCGCACTATTCGACCCCACGCGGCCGCCGTGGAAACAGGCGTCAAAACCCGGTCAGCCTCGGCCATCGACCAAGGCACCATTTGACGAATTGAGACGGATAACAGGGAATCCAGAACGAGGGTCTGCGCGTGCCGCGCCGGAACCTCAGGATTTACCCAACGTTAAGCGCGTTGCCAGGCTCTATCGCAGCAACACCGGCCGCAACCTCTTGAGATAGAGTTGGCGCACCCGCGGATGCCGGCGCGCCGTCGACAGGATCATGCCCTTGCCATAGCGCGAATTGCGCCCGATCAGCACCAGCCCCAGGATCGCCATGGGCAGGCCCACGGGGATGAACGGCGTCAGTACCCCGATCGGAAACGAGAGTATAAGAAGAACGATACCAATGATGCTCAGAACCGCCTTCATGTCTGATCCCTATTCAGCCAGCCGCTTGCGAACTCTTAGCTCATGTGGGGCGGGACGAAGCGTTTGCAACATCTCGACCCATCAAAAATCCGGCACCTGTGATCCAGCCGCCACGAGCAACTCATTCCCATGTTCCGTGGCTTAACAAGCAAGCGCCAAGCCACGGAAATTGTTACTCAATTAGACATCAGCCGAACAAGTAGACCGGCGACGTCCACGCCTGATAGCCATCTTCGGTCGTCACCGCGATCCAGAGGGGATTATCGCCCTCACCCTTTAACGCAATCTTGCGCTCAATTTTGACCGAGCGCCCAAGCCGATCCTCCGGCAGACGCAGAACCTTGAGCTTGCGATCCAGCCCGCCGGCGTCGAGAACGGTATCCGAAAGGCCGATGTCTGCGAGGTCGAGATCCAGGTCGCCATGATTGGTTGTAATCTGCAGCCGGCCGCTTTGTGCCTGCGAAAGCCAGATGTCGAATCCCATGAAGTTCCCAGTCGTAATCGTATCGAACACGATTGTGTCCGAACCGCGTTGCTCGAACAGCCGTTCCGGGTTCCACAGGTTTATCGTCTCAAATCGCTCGATCTGGGCCCCCGACACCCGCGCCCGTCCACGCCATATCGTGTTACGTCCGCGCCCGCGATATTCGGCCCCACTCCACAAGACACGCACCCGCCGCCCAAGATCAGCGGCCTCATAGGGCCGCACCGTCTCCAGCACTTCTTTGCCGTTACGGATCTCGATCCGCTCAATCCCGGCATGGGCAGCAACCTCGAACGACAACTGCGCTTCCCCGTCACCGGTCTGCACGATGTCCCCCATCATCGCCCTCGTCACCTGTTGCGTCGGCGTGTCGGGTGCCGCCTGCGGGTTGCGCTCATAGAGCGTGCCGCCACCGGCCAGATCGACCCCGAGATCGATGAACATCCGGCACCCGGTCGTCCCGTAGTGATGCCGCCGCCGCATTGCATCGAAGATCGCGTCCCGGTCGAGCCGGTCGGTCAGGAAGCACGTCAACCCGCCATACGACCCGAACGTCGAGGAACCGGGATAGCTCGCCCCAGGCCGTCCCTTGTGGCCGTCACTGTTGCACACCACCCCGACCCGGCGCCCAAGATCGAACCCGTCCGTCAGGATCCACTCGAACGAGCCCCATGCCGAATGCATTTCGACCGCGGTCTCCAGCATGGCATCGTGGTCGTAGAAGATGTTGGCATACCGCCCGCCGACGTGGGCATACATCACCGCATCCTTGTCCCGCAGCGCGGCATAGAGATCTGTCAGCGTGTGGCAGTCCGTGTCGAGATCGGAGCGATCCTCCAGCAGCGCATGGCTGCAGCGGTGGATCTGTTCACCTTCGTTGCGAAAGAAAACGTTGTGATCGCCGCCAACCGCCGTGTTGCCCGACCACTCATACCCCGGGAACACGACGAACCGGCCGGGCTCGTCCAACGCCGCGGTCAATTCGTTCAGCTTCGCCCAGAACGCCTTGTTGATCTGGAAGTCATTGCCCTGGTGACTGGTCACGTCCAGGAAGGACTTGTTGCGCGCAAAATCGAAATAGCTCTCGATGCTCCCGATCCCGACCGTCTCCCCCGATTGCCCGTGGAGATCCCCCCAGTATCCGGCGTGCGCACCTTTGCGCACCATCATTGGCCCGGCTTCGCACACTTCCCGCTCATCGACGAAGACGCGAATGCGCAATTCCCCCTCGCCATCGACGGACAGCCCCTCGAACGTCATCGCCCGGTCATCCGGCGCAAAGTCGAACTTTTCCTTCAGCCCGTTCACCGGCATCGTCGGCTCAAGACGCACCACCCCACCGGCCTGCTCCGTCGGATTGCCCCAAACGTCTTCCGCCTTCAGCCCGAGCTGAAACGTCTCCCCCGGCCGCCGCAGCGACGGCAGCACGCCACGCCAGCGATCCGCCGGCCCCGGTACGATCGGCACCGAAAGTTGAACCGGCAACGGCAGGAAGTTTCCGGTCGCCTGCACGTCGGTCGACACACGGAACTCGTAGCCCGCCTCAACGAACGTCTGCATCACCATGCCCGGCGAGCCTTGCGAGGTATCGCCGAAAATCATCTCGATCTTTTCACCTTCCTTGAGGTACCCGCCACTCTGGAACGCCGTCACGAGCAGCTTCCACGGCCGGAACCCATCCTCGCGCACCGCAACCCGTATCCGGCCTTCCCCGTTGCTCGACGCCGTCACGTAGTTCGGCGCCGCTGGATTGGTGGTCTGCGCCTTGCCCGCGTCGCCGATGAACCGGAACGCCACCTGGAGGCCACCGGTATCGTCGATACCGAGCTTTCCAACCGTGTAGGTCAGCTTGAACGTTTGAAAGCCGCGCGTTTCGACAGGCCCCATCGGCGTCAACTCCGCCGTGCCATAGAGCGCCGGATCATCGCCGGAACGCACCGATGGCTTGTTGTCACCAACCAACTCACGAGCCACCGGCCCACGCTGCAAAAATGGTGTCATTCCTCTCACGCCTCTCTATTGGGCAACCTGCCCGTTCATCAGCTATCGACAAAGGATATGGAAACTATATAGTTTTGCAAGTTGCTGGCTGCGGCTCCCCGCCTCTTTTCTGGGAGCCTGCCTCTTGCCGGGAACCCGCCTCTTTCCGGGCGTCCGCCTTCTGCTGGGAGCCCACCTCTTTCTGGGAGCCCACCTCTTTCTGGGAGAAAGTCATGAAGCGTATTTTTTCGACCGGGTCGTTGATCGCCCTGGCAACCGCCGTGACCATCGGCATCGCCGGGTCCGCGACGCAAACGCATGCGCAGTCCTATCCAACCAAACCCGTCACGATGATCGTGCCCTACAAGGCCGGCGGCAGCACGGAAACGATGGCCCGCCTTCTCGCCAAGGCCATGGCGAATTCCCTCGGACAGAACGTCATCGTCCAGACCCGGCCGGGTGGCGGTGGCGCGGTTGGCGCGACCTTTGTCGCCGGCGCTCCGGCGGATGGCCACACCATCATGTTCACGACGATCTCCTCCCTCACCTTCGACCCGATGGTGAACAAGGAAATCAAATATACGACCGACAGCTTCAAGTTCCCCGCCGGGATCAGTGAATACCAGATGGCGTTCGTCTCACTGCCCGATAAACCCTTCAAGACGCTGAAGGACCTGGTCGAGTATTCGAAGAAGAACCCCGGCCTCAATGTCGCCGACCAGGGCGGCATGTCACGTGCCTTCATCAACTACATCGCAGCTAAAGAAGGCGTTGACTGGACCGCAATCCCGACCCGCGGCGGCGGCGAGATGGTGCCCTTCCTGCTCGGCAACAAGATCGACTTCGCCTGGTCCGGCGGCGTCCATCAGAAGTACGGCGACAAGATGATCGTGCTCGCCTCCATGCTCTCGCACCGCCTCGCGGCAGCCCCTGATGTGCCTTCCGTCCAGGAGCTCTACGGCATCTCGATGCCCGGCGCTGCCGTCCTCGCCGTGCCGAAAGACACCCCCGATGACATCGTCGCCAAGATCGAGAGTGCCGCCAAGGCCGCGATGGACGATGCCGACTTCACGAGTGTCCTCGAGAAGCTGAAGTTCCCGAAGAAGTTCGTCTCCGCTGCCGACATGAAGACCCAGGTCGAAACAACGCTCGCCGGCCTCAAGACCGTTGTCGAAGCGACCCAGAAATAAGCCCCCCCGGCCGGGGCCAACAGCACAACCGCGCGGCGTCACTCTTTGGCGCCCGCGGTCGCACTCCCGCCCCCGCCGGTCATCTCCTCTCACTCGCAAGCGTAAGGATAGATGTCCATGATCCGGCGCACCGACATCGTCTCGGGGCTCATCCTCGCCGTAGTGTCGGTACTGCTGCTTGTCTGGATCATTCCCGCCAACACCTCACCACCGCAAAGCGAGAACAATCTCTCGCCCGCCTTCCTGCCCTCGCTCGCCGCTCTGGTGATGCTGACCCTTGCCGTCCTGCTGGCGATCGTGAGTTGGACCTCTCCCCCAGGTGACCCGGACGCCCGCCACGAAGAATTCGGCGACGAAGCCCGCGGCCTCGGTCTCGGCGAGATGGCCGACATCGCCATCTGGTCCGCTTTCGCCGCCGCGATGATGGCCGGCTTCCTCACGATCGGCTTCCTCGCCACCGCCGTCGCAGCCCTTGTCCTGATGATGCTCTACACAGGCGAACGCCGCCCGATCCCAATTGCAGCCGTCGCCATCGCCCTCCCCCTCGCGCTCCAGCAGATCGCCTGGCACGCCTTCACCGTTCAGTTGCCTTAGCCGGCTCATTCATAAGACAAGCGAGACGGACCCACCGATGCTGGAAAGCTTGATCGCAGGTTTCGAAGCAGCCCTCACACTGCAGAACGTGATGTTCATTTCGCTCGGCCTGGTGATCGGCATCATCTTCGGCGTGCTGCCCGGCCTCGGCAGCGTCACGGCCATCGCGCTCCTCGTCCCCATCACCTTCTACATGAGCGCCGCTTGCCGCCATCGCCTTCCTGGTTGGCGTCAACAAGGGCGGCACCTCCGGCGGCGCGGTGCCCGCGATCCTCCTGAATGCCCCCGGCACGCCCGAGGCCGCCGCCACCGCCCGCGACGGCTACCCCCTCGCCCAACAGGGCAAGCCCGAAAAAGCGATGAAGATGGCGCTTTATTCCTCCATCTTCGGCGACACCTTTTCCGACATCGTCCTCATCCTCCTCGCCGCCCCCTTCGCGGCGATTGCGCTGAGGTTCGGCCCCGCCGAGTTCACCTCGATCGTGCTCTTCTCGTTCACGTTGATCGCAGCCCTCGCCGCGAAATCATTGACCAAGGGCGTGCTCTCCGCAGCCCTCGGGATCTTCCTGTCGACCTGGGGCCTCGACCCGGTCGACTCCACAACGCGCATGACCTTCGGCTACACCGAACTCTTCGACGGCATCTCCCTCAACGCCCTTGCCATCGGCACCCTCGCCCTCAGCTCCGTCCTCGTCCAGATCATGGACCTCCGCCGCACGCCACCAAAGCCGATCGCGCCCGTCGTCCAGGCCGACTACGCCGCCGACAACAAGCTCACGTTCGCGGAATACTGGTCAAACTGGCGCACACTCCTGCGCTCCGCCTGCATCGGCTCCGGCGTCGGCATGCTGCCCGGCCTCGGCGTCTCGCTCGCAGCCTTCCTCGGCTACGGCGCCGCCCAGCGCGCCTCGAAGACACCCGAAAAATTCGGCACCGGCACCCTCGAGGGTCTGGCCGGTAGCGAGGCCGCCAACTCCGCCGTCGTCGGCTCCAACCTCATCCCCACCATCGCGCTTGGCATCCCCGGCAACGTCGCCGCAGCCCTCCTCATCGGCGCCTTCATGATCCACGGCGTCGTCCCCGGCCCCATGATGATGATCGAGCACGCCGAACTCGTCTATTCGATCTTCGCCGCGATGCTGATGGCCAATGTCCTGCACCTGATTATCGGCCGCATCGGCATCCGCTTCTGGGGCCAGGTCCTGCGCGTACCGAAAACGGTCATCCTCCCCATCGTCGTCATCCTGTGCATCGCAGGCGTCTACATCCCCACCAACTCCTGGTTCGACGTCGGCATCATGTTCGCCTTCGGCGCGCTCGGTGTCGCCATGCGCCGCGCCGGCTTCTCGATCGTCTGCCTCGTCATCGGCTTCCTGCTCGGCCCGATGTTCGAACTCTCGCTGCGCCAGACCCTGCTGATGCACAAGAGCGACCTCTCGATCCTGCTGACCAGCCCGATTTCGCTCACATTTCTCGTGCTGACCGTCTTCTTCCTGTGGCGTTTCGGCCCCGCCCAATGGCTCCGCCGCCGCCGCGCCTCTCAAACCCCGCAATAGAAAGCGCCACAACAATCGCGGCCCCACCCCCACCGCATTTGCCGCACCCCAAACCTGAACCCTACCGGTGACCAATAATGCTCGAGAGCGATCGACACAAAAAGACAGCATCGAGCGACAAATCTTCAACGCTGCACGCCCGGCGACGTTCGCTCGAAAGCTTCCTGCGCAAGCAGATGCGCACGCTTCTCGCCATCCCCGGCCGCACCAAGCGCACCGCCGCCCGCCTCGCCCTCGTCGCCGCCATCCGCGAAGGCCACCTCGGCCCCGGCGCTCGCCTGCCGCCTGAAACGGCACTCACCGAAATGCTCCGCGTCAGCCTCGGCACCACCCAGGCAGCCCTCCGCCAGCTCCAGCAGACCGGCACCATCGTGCGCCGCCGCGGCGACGGCACCCGTGTCGCCTCCGCCGAACCCCTCTCACAAACGGTCTGGCACTTCCGCTTCCTCGACAAGACGACGCTCCGCCCGATCCGCTTTCAGGCGCAGGACGTCGAGATATCCGCCACCACCGCCCCGGGCCCCTGGTCCGATGTCCTCGCGGCCGCCGACAGCTACATCCGCATCGCGCGTTACATGCGCATGAGCGATGGTTCGCGCGTGTTCGCCGAGATGTTCCTCGACCAGGCCGTCACCACCGGCCTTCTTGAAACGGCACCCGAAGAACTCGACATGATCAACATCCGTCCCTACCTCGAGGAAACCTTCGGCCTGGATACCGCCTCCGCCCGCCACATCGTGCGCACCACGACGCTCGCCGCCGCGACCGCCCGCGCCCTCGGCCTTGAACCTGCCACCACCTATTACGAAATCCACGCCCACGCCTTCTCCGGCGACGGCACCCCGGTCTACTTCCAGCGCATCTACGCCAAAAGCTCCCACTACGCGTTGGATTTTTGAGGCGTCACGCCGGCCGGACCAAATCCCGGTTCAGCCCTCGCGATCCTCGCCCACACCCGCAATCACGAGATGAAAGAACGGCGCGTTCGGGCAGAAATCCGGTGGCAGCGGCAACCCCGTCGCGGTATCGAGCCAGTCCTCGCAGTCCCGCACCGCCTGACAGTCCGCGCAGCGCGCCCGCGCCCGCTCGATCGCAGCCCCGCCCTCACGCCGCGCCGCCTGATCCAGGTCGATCTGGACCTCTTTCGCCATGCTATCGAACAACAGCTTTGAAGACATGACCTGCTCCCGGAAATTCGCCTTTCACATCACCCTGCACCAGACCACAGTCCCTGCCCATTCGCCTTGACCTGCATCAAGCCACCATTCTCAAAAAGCCAAACAACGGGCGGTCTGCAGGGTGTCCGGAGTCCTGCCCCGGGTTTGATCCGAGGGCAGGAGCTCGCCACATCCATAGGCGAAAGGAGCGGGGAGCATGGGTTGATACACAAGTTTCGTTCAAGCCCCGCCCCCTCCTCTGTCATCCTCGGGCTTGTCCCGAGGACCCATCCATCGGCAAACTCGGACGCCCGAAACTGCTGCTCCGAACCGCCATGCGCACCTTTTACACCTAGATCCTCGCGAGCGAGCCGTATGGAATGCTGTAGATCGGCATCACCAACGGCCTCCTGCAACGCATCGGCAATCACCCCGACGGCAGCGGCGCCCGCTTTACCGCGCGCTACGGCGTCGACCGCCTCGTCTACTGCGAGGCCTTCTCGAACATCGATGTCGCCATTCAGCGCGAAAAATCCCTCAAGTGCTATCGCCGCCAATGGAAGATCAATCTGATCGAGCGCGACAACACCGACTGGCGCGATTTAAACCCCGCGCTGCCGGCGCTGCCCGAAAACCGAAGCGTCACCGCAAGCGGCACCATGGGTCCTCGGGACAAGCCCACTGCTGTCCGGTTTAACTCCATGGCTTTAGGCGTAGACCGCGCTTCCCCTCCCCATCCCGTCATGGCCGCGCAGGCGGCCATCCACGCGCGCCTCGGCAAACGAGGCGCTGGCTGTGGAATCCATGTTCGGCGGCAACGACTGAGTGACCCGAGCAGCCGCGTGATTGGAAATGCCCGTGGATGGCCGCCTGCGCGGCCATGACGGCGTGGGGGTGGCTAATGAAATGGAAAAACAAACGATCCGACGCCGGTCGGGATTTCGCGTCTCGACCACCATCGATCATGAAATCGAGAGGCCCAATCAGGCTGTTGCGCCGTTTCGCGGAAAGTTGAACCGGACAGCAGTGGGACAAGCCCGAGGATGACAGTTGAGAGGGTATCCCAAATCTCAAGCCCATCAAACAACGGGCGGTCTGGAACCTGCCCCGGATGTGATCCGGGGGCGGGGGCGGGCCAAGGCGAAGCCGGTGAAAAACATGGCCCGCTCGCGCAGCGACCCTGCACAGCAAACCATCCCCGACCACCCTCGCCGGCCTTGCCGCCGTTGCCCTCTCGCGCCATATTCGCCCCATGGCACGCACCCCGAAAAAAACCGCCACCAAGGCCGCCGCGAAACCGCCGAAGGACACCACGCCCAAGGCGCGGCCCTCGCGCGGCCGCTCCGGCAAGCCAACCGCGCCGCCCAGCGAAACCACCGCCGGCACGCCGGGCTTCGGTGAGGCACCGCAGACGGCCTTTGATATGGCCAACGCGCCCGCCTACGACCCCGACGCCGGCTTCGGCGCCACCGCCGACACGCTCCCCGCGTTGCGCTCCGTTGCCCCCCGGCCCGAGGACTTCTCCCCAACCGCCGCGCTCAACGCGCTTCTCGCGCGCCCCGACCAGCGCTCCGACAACGCCAAGGCGATGCTTGCCCGCCAGCCCATGATCGCGAGCCACCCACTCGTTGCCGGCACACTGCCTGAGTTCACGCCCCACCGCCCCGAGCGCCCGCAAAAGAGCGAAGGCGGCGTACGCCTCAGGATCTCATCGAGCTACGAGCCCAAGGGCGACCAGCCGACCGCGATTGCCGAACTCGTTGCCGGCGTCGAAGCCCACGAGCGCGACCAGGTCCTCCTCGGCGTCACCGGCTCCGGCAAGACCTTCACGATGGCGCACATCATCGAGGCAACCCAGCGCCCGGCCCTGATCCTCGCCCCCAACAAGACGCTGGCCGCCCAGCTCTACGGCGAGTTCAAGTCGTTCTTCCCCGACAACGCCGTCGAGTACTTCGTCTCCTACTACGACTACTACCAGCCCGAAGCCTACGTGCCGCGCACCGACACCTATATCGAGAAGGAAGCCTCGATCAACGAACAGATCGACCGCATGCGCCACGCCGCCACCCGCTCCCTGCTCGAACGTGACGATGTCATCATCGTCGCCTCCGTCTCCTGCATCTACGGTATCGGCTCGGTCGAAACCTACACCGCCATGACCTTCGCCCTCCAGGTCGGCGAACAGATCTCCCAGCGCGAACTCCTCGCCGACCTCGTCGCGCTGCAATACAAGCGCAACGACGGCAACTTCCATCGCGGCACCTTCCGCGTCCGCGGCGACACGATCGAGATCTTCCCCGCCCACTTGGAGGACCGCGCCTGGCGCGTCACCATGTTCGGCGACGAGATCGAAACCATCACCGAGTTCGACCCCCTCACCGGCCAGAAGACCGACGAACTCAAGCTGGTCAAGGTCTACGCCAACTCCCACTACGTGACGCCGAAGCCGACGCTCCAGCAGGCCATCAAGCAGATCAAGGCCGAACTCAAGCAGCGCCTCGAAGAGTTGTACAACACCGGCAAGCTCCTCGAAGCCCAGCGCCTCGAACAGCGCACCCTGTTCGACGTCGAGATGATGGAAGCGACCGGCTCCTGTGCCGGCATTGAGAACTACTCCCGCTACCTCACCGGCCGCCGCCCTGGCGACCCGCCGCCGACGCTGTTCGAATACCTCCCCGACAACGCCCTCGTCTTCGCGGATGAAAGCCACGTCACCGTGCCCCAGATCGGCGGCATGTTCCGCGGCGACTACCGCCGCAAGGCAACGCTCGCCGAATACGGCTTCCGCCTCCCCTCCTGCCTCGACAACCGCCCATTGCGCTTCGAGGAATGGGACGTCATGCGCCCGCAATCGGTCTACGTCTCCGCCACCCCCGGCGGCTGGGAGATGGAGCAGACCGGCGGCGTCTTCACCGAGCAGGTCATCCGCCCGACCGGCCTCACCGACCCGCCCGTCGAGGTCCGCCCCGCAAAATCCCAGGTCGACGACGTCCTCGACGAGATCCGCAAGACGGTCGCCGCCGGCTACCGCACGCTGTGCACCGTGCTGACCAAGCGCATGGCCGAGGACCTCACCGAATACCTCCACGAGCAGGGCATCCGCGTCCGCTACATGCACTCCGACATCGAGACCCTGGAGCGCATCGAGATCATCCGCGACCTCCGCCTCGGCGCCTTCGACGTCCTCATCGGCATCAACCTGCTGCGCGAGGGCCTCGACATCCCCGAGTGCGGCCTCGTCGCCATCCTCGACGCCGACAAGGAAGGTTTTTTGCGCTCCGAAACCTCCCTCATCCAGACCATCGGCCGCGCCGCCCGCAACGTCGACGGCCGCGTCCTCCTCTACGCCGACCAGATGACCGGCTCGATGGAACGCGCCATCGCCGAGACCGACCGCCGCCGCGAAAAGCAGGTCGCCTGGAACAAGGCCAACGGCATCACGCCCGCCTCGATCAAGAAGGACATCGCCGACATCATGCAGTCGGTCTACGAGGCCGACCACGTCACCGTCGACGCCGGCCTCGCCGATGCCGCCGGCGACGAGTCCGGCCAGCTTCTCGTCGGCCACAACCTGGCCGCCGTCATCGAGGAAATGGAAGGCCGCATGCGCTCAGCCGCCGCCGACCTCGACTTCGAGGAAGCCGCCCGCCTGCGCGACGAAGTCAAACGCCTGCGCGAAACCGAACTCGCCATCGCCTCGGATCCGATGGCCCGCCAAACCCAGATCGAAGACGCAGCCGGCACCTACGACGGCGCCCGCAAATACGGCCCCGCCGCCAACCTCCCCAAGTCCGGCAAGGGCAAATCGGCCGGCGCCACGACGGCCAATGTCCGGGAGCAACGCGACCCGGCCGAAGGCCGCCCCCGCGGAGGGCCCGGCGCGTCAGCGCCGGAACAGCCCGCGAGCGAAAGAGTCCGCAAACCAACCTTGGACGAAATGACCGTCGGCCGCACGGAAGTGCCGCTAGGCCACCAACGCCCCACCCGCCGCATCGAGATCGGCGAAGACGGCAGCCAGACGAAAAAACCGACCCGCCGCGGCCGCCCAAAGAAGACGGGGCGGCCGGGCGCTTGAGGTAAGACAGCGCCACGCTAACCACGCCCTCGCACCCCTCCAAATTCCGCTAGCGTTCCCCAAAATTTTGGCGTACTGAGCGCGGCTGGCCGCGTCAACCTCCCGAAAAAAACTCGGATCGAGGCTCTGGCAGGGGCCGCGCTCTCTACGGAGTTTTCCGACATGATGACTCGTCGCCTGATCATTGGCGGCATAGCCGGCGCGGTCGCGCTCGGCATGCCTGTGCTCGCGGCCACGGCCGCAGACCACAAGCTCGAAATCTCGCTTGAGACGTCCCCCAACCACTTGCGCAACATCTCCATCCTGAAGATGGCCGAGGAGCTCGAGAAGCGCTCCGGCGGCAAGCTCGAGGTGAAGGTCTATCACGGTGCCGCGAAGTACAAGGACACCGACGTGCCCAAGGCCCTCAACCAGGGCGCGCTCGATATGGCCATTCCGGTCACCTACCACCTCGGCAAGTACATCCCCGGCTTCGACGCCGTCGACCTGCCGCTTTTCTACGGCCGCACACGCGAGGAAATCTACAAGTTCTGCGACGGCGCCGCCGGCCAGGAACTCGCCGCAGCTCTCGAGCAGAAGCTCGGCGTGAAAGTCATCGGCAAATGGCTCGATCTCGGCCACGCACAAACCTTCACCGTTTCCAAGCAGCTCAACACCTGGGCTGACATGAAGAACCTGAAGATCCGCACGCCGGGTGGGGCAGCCAACGTCGCACGCTACGAAATCCTCGGCGCCAACCCGCTCAAGATTGCATGGCCGGACGTGGCGCAGGCCCTTCAGCGCGGCACGGTCGATGGCGTCATGACGACGTTCGAATCCGTCCGCAGCGCCAAGTTGTGGGACGCCGGCATCAAGTACGCCTACAGGAACAACCAGGCCTTCACCCAGTACGTACCGATGATTTCGCTGAAATCCTGGAACAAGTACCCGAAGGAAATCCAGGACCTTATCGTCACCGTCTGGGCTGAAAACATCGACCAGTACCGCGAATTCGGCAACGAGCGTCAGCTTGCCGCGATCGAGGAAGCCAGGAAGAGCGGCGTCACCATCGTCGAGCCAACCGAGCAGGATCTTGCCGACGCCCGGAGCCGCCTGCTCGCCAAGCAGGACGAACTGATCAAGCAGCTCAAGATCGACCCGGATCTGGTCAAGAAAATCTCGGACGCGTTCGGCAGCTGAACGCAGCCGCAGCCGCATCACCACCCGAAATGCCTCCAGGGACATTGGTCCCTGGAGCCCCCCACGACTCGGCTGGCGTCACGGCGACGCTAGGCCCGCTGGAGCATGCCATGTTGAAATGGATTGAAAACCTCCTGATGGCGCTGCTTGCGATCGCAACGCTGGCGATTGTCAGCTACGAGGTTGTCGTTCGCTATTTCTTTCCCCGCTACCTGACCGACTGGGGAATGGAGCTGACGATCTACTTCACGATCTGGGGCATCTTCATTGCGGGCGCATCGCTGGTCCGGGAATCGCGCCACGTCCGCGCTGATATCCTGCTCATCCTGCTGCCCGTGTGGGCGCAGCGCCTGCTCGAGATCATCGCATTGATCATCGGCCTCATCTTCGCCGGCGTCCTCACCTGGTTCGGCATCATGATGGTCTTGAACGCACAAAGCCTCGGCGAACTCTCCGAAAGCTCACTGCGCTTTCCCCTCTGGCTCTATTACCTGTGCCTGCCGGTTGGCGCCGGGCTCATGATCCCGCCGCTCCTCTACCGGCTCTATCTCTTCATCTTCCGTTTTGACGCCGGGACGATGCTCATCACCCACGAGCAGGTCGCGCGCGACAAGTAGGCGGAAGCCCCGGACAACAAGTGCACCACCATGACCCCCTTCGTCGCCGTTGGCCTCCTGTTCGCTTTCCTGATGATGGGTCTGCCGATCTACCTGTCGCTCGGCTTTCTCGCGCTCCTTCTGTTCTGGCATGAAGGCAGCCCCCTCGTCTCATTCCCCCAGCTCATCGTCGATCACCTCAACTCCGAGACGCTGATTGCGATCCCGTTGTTCGTGATCGCGGCGACATTCATGCAGCGCGGCGGCGTCGCCAATGCCCTCATCGATTGCGCCCAGGCCTGGGTCGGCCGCGCGCGCGGCGGCCTTGCGCTCGTCTGCGTCGTGGCCTGCACGATCTTCGCGGCGATCTGCGGCTCCTCCGTGGCGACCGCCGTCGCGATCGGTTCGGTCCTGATCCCGGCCATGGTCGCGCGCAAATATGAGAGCCACTTTGCGCTCGGCGTCGTTGGCGCGTCCGGCACACTCGGCATCCTCATCCCGCCAAGCCTGGCAATGATCGTCTATGCCGTCATCGCCGAGGAAAGCGTACCGCGGCTTTTCCTCGCCGGTGTCATTCCGGGGCTGATGCAGGCAGCCCTGTTCATCGCCTGGATCATGTTCTACGCCCGCCACAAGGGCTATCCGGTCGAACCGGCGATGGAGCGCGAGCGCTTCGTTGAGGTCAACCTGCATGCGGTGCCGGCACTTTTCATTCCAGTCATCGTCCTTGGCGGCATCTATAGCGGCATCGTGACGGTGACCGAGGCGGCCGGCCTCGCCGCTCTCGTTGCCATCATTGAAGGCACGATCATTTACCGCGGCGTGAAGCCGGGCCAGATCGTCGAGTGCCTCGCAGATTCGATCAAGCTGACGGCATCGATCGTGTTCATTATCTTCGGGGCCCTCGCCTTCGGCCACTGGATCACGAGCGCCGGCATCGCCGAGATGCTGGTCAACTACGTCAAGGAACTCAATCTGGCCGCCTGGCAGTTTCTTCTCTTCATCAACATCTTCATGCTCATCCTCGGCATGTTCCTCGAGGTGTTCGCGATCATCCTGATCGTGTTGCCCCTGATTCTGCCGATCCTGAAGGCGCTCGACATCAATCTCGTGCACTTCGCCATCGTCATGACCATCAACATGGAAATCGCCCTGATCTCACCGCCGATCGGGCTCAACCTGTTCGTGCTGTCTTCCGTCGCGAAACAGCCGATCGGCACGGCGATCCGCGGCATCGTGCCCTTCCTTGTCATGATGCTGATCTTGCTCGGCGTGGTCACCTACATCCCGGAAATCTCACTCTTCCTTCCGGATCTGGTGTACGGCCCGTCGAAATAGGCGCAGATCATAGCGCAGCACCCAGGCGCCATACTGGCGCTTGCCGGCCCCGGATCCCGGACCACGCACGTGCGTCCGGGATCACAACCAGAGCCAGTCGCCCACGCGCGGTGCTCCCGGAACCTGCCCCGGACATGAACCGGGGTCGAACGGCCGCGCTGCGCTGATCATTTCGCCCGGCGTTGTCGGCAAACGGCGTTCGCGCTCGACCGAAACCGTTTGTCAAACCCCGCATCGCCATTTCCGAACGTGCACACCACACATTCTCATGAGTGATAAAGCGCAGGCCGCATCACCTTGCTGCGTGCACCGCAGCATTCACCGTTCCCGCATAGAAACCGGCACCGCACCCGCCACGCGACGACTCGCACCAACGCCTTCGGCTTCCAAAAATGATTGCGAAGATCAATTCATTAGCCGCCGGCCCTAATGTCCCGGAACGAACCCGCCACCCATCCTGGGAACAAGTCTGCTCGCCCGAAACCCAACCGAATTGCTGCGCTGCGACACGCCTTCCATCGCCCGCACCGGTGCTGACCGCCGGTCGATTCGCAGTTGCCTTCAACGTATTCCGTGCAACAAATATCAAGTGAACTGAGAATACCAAATAACCAAGCAGCTTTCTGGGAGGACTATATGTCTGACAAGGAGATCAAGAAAACAGTCGCATCGAGCCGCACCGAGCGCGCGCCAGCGACTGACGACGGGGCCTCGAGGAAGGCGGTCAGCAGACGCGATTATCTGAAGACAGCAGCCGCCGGCGTCGCCGGTGTTGGTGCGACCAGCCTCGCCATGCCGACAATCGCCAAGGCTCAGAACAAGACCTGGAAGCTGAAGCTCCAGAGTAACTGGACCGGTATCGGCATCCAATCGCAGGACCGCGCCGCCGAGCTGTTCGTCGAGCGCGTCAACAAGATGTCCGGCGGCCGCATCGAGGTCACCAACTTCAACGCGGAAGTGCTGCTCGGCATCGGCGAGACGTTCCGCGGCGTCGGCTCCGGCGTGGCCGATCTTGCCGTCACGGCGCCGATCTACCACCGCGGCACGGTGCCAGTCGGTGAGTACCTCTGGGCGGTGCCGTTCTTCCCCGTCACGACCCTCGAGTTCTACGAAAACATCTACCACTTCATGGGCGTCAAGGAACTCTGGCAGGAGGCCTACAAGCCGCACAATGTCGGGCACTTGACCTACATGATCTCGGATGAGTGGGGCGCGATGGTGTCGACCCGTCCGGTCAAGAAATTCTCCGATTTCAAGGGCATGAAGGTTCGGGCGTTCGGCATCTGGGCTGAATGGCTGGTGGAGCAAGGCGCCTCGATCGTCACCGTCCCGGGCGGTGAAGTCTACACCGCCATCCAGACCAAGCTTCTCGATGCCGCCGCGTTCGGCTCGCCGGATGCCTGGGCCGGCATGAAGATGAACGAGGTCTGCAAGTACTACATCAACCCCTCGGTGATCCCCTACGACATCGTCGAGGTCATCATGAACCTGAAGAAGCTCAATGAGATGCCGGCCGACTTGCAGGAAGTGATGCACACCGCAGCGCGGACCATGAACACGGAACTTGCAGCGATGACGATCACGACCGACGCTGGCGGTCGCAAAAAGCTCGCTGAAGGCGGCATGGAAACCCTCATGATCCCGGACGAGGAGTTGAAGGCGGCCGCCGAATGGTCCTGGAACCGGTTCACCAGTCTGAAGGGCAAGGATCCCTACATCGATCGCCTGATCGATATCTACACGAAAGCCCGTCAGCTGCACAAAGACTACTACGGCCCGAAGCAGCTTCCGGTCTAACCGACTCGACAGGTTCCGGTGTCGAACGCCCCTGCCGGCTAACGGCGGGGGCAGGACGAGGCACGATGCGTTGGCCCGACGGCGCCCATCGCGTCGTGCCGCCAGCCATTGTTGCTGTTTCAGGCATCGTCGGGTGCACCGGCGAAAATGCACCCGCCAAAGGCAGCGGCAGCGCAGACCGCTACTTTCGAGCACACCGCGGACGACGCTCGAAAGGACGAGCCGCACCAGCGACGTCGCCGGTTGCCGGCGATCTTGCGATGACGTAGGCGGCGCATCTGGTCTCGAAGGGAGGGGATGTTGAAAGCGATCGAGTACTACCTGCGCTTCACGGACTGGCTGAATTCGAAGTTCGCCTGGATCGTGGCGTTCATGATCGTACCGATGCTGTGCATCATGGTCTGGGAGATCGTGATGCGGTATTTCTTCAATTCACCCTCGCTGTGGGCCTACGAAATATCGCTGTTTCTCTATGGCGCCTACATCGTGCTCGGCGGCGCCTATACGCATTTGGCGGGCGGACACGTCAACGTCGACATCATCTGGGGTCGTCTGTCTCCCCGCGGGCGCGCCATCCTCGACGTCATCACCAGCGCCTTCACGTTCCTGTTTCTCGGGGTCCTCTTCTGGGTGTCGCTCGAGATCACCATCAACTCATGGCAGATGGGTGAGACAACGATGTCGCACTGGAAGCCGATCTACTATCCGCTGCGCACCACGCTCCCGGTCGGGTGCTTCCTGTTCCTGATGCAGGTTCTCGCCAAACTGATCCGTGACATCGCGATCGTCATCAAGGGCGAAGAGGTCTTCCCGATCTACGTGAAGGTACCGTAGCCCCGCCATCCCTCTTTCCTATCGGCCAGCCGGCCCAGCCGCCCCGCCTTCCGCGCGACACCGATCATCTTTCCAGGAGTTCTCTTCATGATGGACCTTGGCCCCGAGTGGCTAACACTGATCTTGTTCGGCAGTCTCGTTGTTCTTCTACTGGCAGGACTGCCGCTGGTGTTCGCGATCGGCGGCGTGGCCACGTTCTTCATCATCCTCTTGTGGGGGCCGCACGCCCTGCCGATCCTCGCGAACCGAACGTACATGGCCATGGACATGTTCCTGCTGGTGGCCGTGCCGATGTTCATATTCATGGGCGCGATGCTACAGCGATGTGGCATCGCCGAGGACATGTACGAGCTGATGTACCACTGGATGGGCGGCCTGCGCGGCGGGCTCGCGGCCGGCACGGTGCTGATCTGCACGCTCTTTGCCGCGATGGTCGGCATCAGCGGGGCGGCGACCACCTCGATGGGCTTGATCGCACTGCCCTCGATGCTCAAGCGCGGCTACAAGAAGGACATCGCGCTCGGTTGTATCTCAGCCGGCGGTTCCCTCGGCATCCTTATTCCGCCAAGCGTGCTGATGATCATTCTCGCACTGACGTCGAGACTGTCGGTCGGCGAGCTGTTCATCGCCGGCATCCTGCCGGGGCTGCTGCTCAGCTCACTGTTCGTCGGCTACATCCTCATCCGCTCCTACATCCAGAAGGACATGGGACCGGCGGTGCCGCCGGAAGACCGGCTGCCGCTGTCTGCGCGCCTCCGGCTGCTGGCCGGGCTTCTGCTGCCCGTCAGCCTCATTTTCGCAGTCATGGGATCGATGTTCTTCGGTCTTGCCACTCCGAGTGAAGCATCGGCCATCGGCGCCCTCGGCGCGATCGTGAGCGCGTTGATCAAGCGCACGTTCAACTGGGAGAATTTCACATCCGCCCTGTTCATCACGTTGCGTCTCAGCGCGATGGTGATCTGGATCGTGTTCGCAGCCTCGGCATTCACGGCACTCTACGCCGTCACCGGCGCCTCCTCGCTCGTCGGAGACCTGATCAAGGGCGTCGGCGATCCCTGGATGGTGATCATCACCATGCAGCTCATCCTGCTCGTGCTCGGCATGTTCTTCGATCCGACCGGCATCGTGCTGCTGACGGCGCCGATCTTCTTCCCGATCGTCACCTCGCTCGGCTTCGATCCGCTCTGGTTCGCGATCCTGTTCGTCATCAACATGGAACTCGCGTACCTGACCCCGCCGTTTGGGTTCAACCTGTTCTATATGAAGGCGGTCGTACCACCGGACGTGACGATGATGGACATCTACAAATCATCGTTCCCGTTCGTCCTGCTGATGGCATTGGGGCTTGCCCTGTGCATGATCTTCCCCGGCATCATCACATGGCTGCCAAGCCTGATGAGGGGATAGCGTTTGGTGAGCCCATGACACGCCCCACCCATTCCCCGCCGCGCCGAGGTCGGCTGACGTGCAAACCTCGCCGCATGTCTAAGGAAACCGCCGTCCTGTTTCAGACATGCACGGAAGAAGACGCCACCGGACGCGCCACGTTGACCTGGAGAATGCGGAGGGTCGAGCTGGCGGCATCTTGACCATGAACGCCTGCACGGCACGATCGCGACCTCAAAACCCGCAAGCCTGAGGCAGGCCATGCTCCGAAACGCTCCCACAACATCAAGACGCCAACTCCTGGCAGGCGTCGCGGCAATCGCCGGTAACGGCCTGCTGCCGGAGCGGACAATCGCAGCCGGCGAGCTTCAGCGCTACGCCTCCGACTACATCTCCTTCGTCGGCGCCGACAGCCAGGGACGCGTCTACCTCGCCCACGACAACAACCGCGGCCAGACCGGCGACCGCTTCTTCGCGGACCATTGGATCACGATGTACGACGAGGCCAGCGGCTGGATCGACGTCAAGGGCAGCGCGCACTATCCCAACACGGGAAAGCGCCTCGACGTCATCCCCCCCTCCGACCACTTCGTCTTCTCAGGGACCCTTGCAGCCGGGCTCTCCTTCACCAGCACCACCAACGCCATGTCGCTGGCAATCGAACCTCTGAGCCCCGTCCTGAGACGCATCCGGCCGGACGGTGAATTCTGGACCGCCGCATCGCCCGCGACCCTCGAATGGCAGGACCGCAAACTCGAAGGCCGCGTCATCATGGAGTTCCTGCGGCGCGAGGGCTGGAACCGCTTCACGCAGAAATTCGAAGCCAACTGGAACAACTTCAACGGCCTCTATCTGCTGACCGGCGACGGCAAGGATTTCTACATGCACAGCCACGAACGCCAGGGCGGCTCGGACCTGACCGGCAGGCTGGTTGGCATGGCGACGTGGGACGCGCCGGCCCCCGTCACGGACATCAAGTTCGAGATTGCCGACAAGGAGAAGGGCGGCGGCGAAAGCGAGTTCTATTGGCCGACCGCCTGGACCATCGCCTTCACACACGGTGGCCAGCGCTACACCGCCACGTTGCGCATGCGCGAGAAGAAACTCTTCGCCTGGTGGAAGACGGGTGGCTTCCGCATGGCCATCGTAGACGGCGAGATAACGTCCGAGCATCGGCCCACCCGCAACGTCACCGGTTGGGCCGAGCTACTCATTTGAGGCAGGATGCGTCACGAACCGCCTGAAGCCCGCCCGCCTCAGCTCCGCTTGACGCCGAACATCGTATCGTCCGCCTTCTTGATGAACAGGTTGGCGAGCGCGTCGTCAACGTTCTCTTGCGTGAACTGCGGCTTGATGCCCTCGAACTTGCACGACGCAAGCACCTGCTCGACGATGAATTTCGGCTGGAAGTAGGCCAGCGGCGCACCGTGTTCGCGCACCCCGTCGAGCACCCGCCTGTAGAGTTCCTCGGTCAGGTTGAGGCCGTGCTTCTGCGCCATCTTGATGAACACTTCACAGAACAGCTCTTCCGGCGGCTCCACCGTCTCGAGCTTGTAGCTGATGCGGCGCTGGAACGCCGGGTCCATCAGGTCGTCGGGGTGCATGTTGGTCGAGAAGATGACGATTTCATCGAACGGGATCATCGCGCTCTTGCCGGTGTGCAGCGTCAGGTAGTCGACGCGGCTGTTGAGCGGCACGATCCAGCGGTTGAGAATGTCCTCTGGCTTGGCGCGCTGGCGGCCGAAGTCGTCGATCAGGAAGGTGCCGTTGAGCGCCTTGATGTGCAGCGGCGCCTCATAGAACTTGGCCACTGAATTGTATTTGAGATCGAGCATCTCGATGGTGAGTTCCCCGCCCGTGATCACCATCGGCCGGTAGCACGCCACCCAGCGAGGATCGATACGGCTGCGCCGCAGATTGCCGCCGCCCTCGGTCACGCCTTTGTCCTCGACGACCCGATGAACACTCGGATCGAAGACCTTCATGATCTCGCCGTCGATCTCGACGCAGTAGGGCACATAGATGACATTCTGGAATATATTCCCGACGATTTCGGCAACCGTCGTCTTCCCGTTCCCGGCCGGCCCGTAGATCAGGATGGCATTGCCCGAGTTGATCGCCGGCCCCAGCCGGCTGACGAACCGCTCAGGCATCACCAGCCCCTCGAACGCCTCGTTCAACCTGTCACGCGTGACAAGCTCATTGGTCACGCGCTGGCGCAGGATGCGATCCTTGTAGTCCTCGAGCGACACCGGCGCCGGCCCGAAATATTGCCCGCGCTGCAACGCATCGGCCGCAAATTCCCGCCCGGCCCGGGTCAATCCGTAGCGCATCTCGGCCCGCAAGCCGCTGCCCGAACTTGCCGAAAGAGCTTCAACGAGTTTGCGTTCGGTGGCGATCTGCAGAAGCTGATTGACGATGGTGCTGGAGAGTTTCAGCGTTTCGACCAGCCGCGCCGCCGTTTCAAGGTTCTCCGCATACATGCCCTTGATCATCAGCTCGACCAGGAACACAGGATCGATGCCGGTGGTCTGCGCCATGGTCGGCGCTTGCGGCGCGTCGGTCAGAACTTCATCGATCTGCTCGTGGCTCATGAAGCCAAGTGCCACGATACTGTCGCCGAGCCGTCCCCCATGCTTTGTCTGATGACTGACCGCCTGTTGGATGTCTTCGACAGTAACCAGTCCCTTCGCCACAAGAAGATTGCCGAGATTCATCTGTCCGCCCTTATTTGCCCAATGGACGTCCGGCAACCCCCGTTGCCATCCACCCTACGCCGAGATGTCACGTATAGCCTCGACTGGTTAAAATAAGAGAATTGGGTCAGTTTCAATTTTGTTTAAAAATACGAATAAAGAGATTGAATGCAGAACCCTTATGAACGGGTTTCAAAATCTCATGGCGCCCGGCCATCATCACGCCGCCTCTCTCAGCTGGCGGGCGTCATGAGGGTTCGCACGGCGGCGCACAAAGCCAACGCAATCGCCCGGCCCCGGCTCACGCCAAACGCGTTCAAATGAAAAGCATTTCGGACTGGCACGCGCCCTGCGGCGTCGATCGAGTGTCCGAAGTGGGATGGCTGACCTTTCGTAGAAGGTCAGCCATCACCTCACCTGCATGGCAGGGTCTAATTGAACACGGATTGGACAGCAATATTGGGCAGCCAGAGCGTCAGGATCGGGAACAGCATGCACAAGAACAGCACGCACCCGTCCGTACACAGGAATGGGAACGAACCGCGCATCACTGTCGTCACCGGCACCCCCGTCGTCCCGCTGACCGCAAACAGGTTCAGCCCGACGGGTGGAATAACCGCGCCCATCTCGATGCACAGCGCAAACAGCACGCCAAGATGGATTGGATCAATCCCAAGCGAGAGCGCCACCGGATAGACAATCGGCACGACCAGAACAAGGATGGCGACGCCCGTCAGGAACATCGACATCGCCAGCAGCACGACCATCAGCAGCGCGAGGAAGCCGAACGGCGACAAGCCCATGCCCGTCACCCAGCTGGCGATATCCTGCGGCCAACCCTGGTTGGCGAGCAGGAACTGGAAGATGCCGACCCCGCCGAGCAGGAAGAACAGAATGGCCGTCAGATTGACCGCGCGTTCCGTCGCCGCCATGATCTCCGGCACGAACCTGCGCCGCAACGTTAAAAGACCGTAGGCCATCGCATAGGCACAGGCCCCAGCGCCCGCCTCCGTCGGCGTCAGAACCCCGCCATAAAGCGCGCCAAGCACGAACACCGGCATCATCAGCGCCGGGAAGGCCTCGACCGAGGCGTTTTTCAACTCCTGCCAGCTGAAGTTATTGGCCGGCAGCTTGATGATGAACGCCATCGTCAGGACGATCACGGCATCACTGAATGGCGAGCATCAGCCCCGGTATGACACCGGCGAAGAACAGTTTGACGATCGACTCATCCGTCAGCACGCCATAGAGGATCAGCGTGATACTCGGCGGAATGAGGATCGCAATACCACCGCCCGTCGCAATGACGCCGGCCGCCATCCACTTCGGATATCCCCGTTTGATCATTTCGGGATAGGCGACCACCCCCATGGCAGCCGCCATCGCCGTCGATGAACCCGAAATGGCGCCGAACATCACGGCCGCCAGGATCGTCGCATAAGCAAACCCGCCCGGAACCCAGCCAACGAGGGCGTCGGCAAAGCGGAACAGCTTGGCGATCAGACCGGTGCGCTCCATCAGGAACCCGGCGTAGATGAAGAACGGGATCGCCATCAGCGTATATTTGTTCACAAAGCTGAAGAACGACCGGAAGATCGCGCTTTCCGAAAGCAGCGGATCGTAGAAGATGAAGCCGACCGTGACGGCGATCAACGCCAGTGCAATGGGCGCACCCAGGCCGAGCAAGGCAATCAATGCAGATCCAAGAACACCCATGATTAGATTTCTATGCCTTCTTCAACGGGAGCCCACGTGAAGACTTCCTTGCCCATCAAGGCACGAATATCCTGGTAGAGTTGGAACA
The DNA here is from genome assembly GCA_963696075.1 of uncultured Alphaproteobacteria bacterium. Taxonomy (GTDB): domain Bacteria; phylum Pseudomonadota; class Alphaproteobacteria; order Rhizobiales; family Hyphomicrobiaceae; genus CAJQQK01. Next base: position 37,291 of record CAVOJD010000037.1, read on the forward strand.
CACAGACGATCGCAAGCAGCGTGAAAGCAACGATCAGGATCGCTTGGAACGGCCAGATTTCGAAAACCATGCTTTGGGTCTTCCGCTCTAGCAGCATCGAGCGCTCAAGCGTCGGAATGCCGGTCCAGGCGATCGCGCTGTAGACGACGAGCCCCAATGCCGAAAAGATCGCGCGCGTGACGAGGACGAAACGGGTCCATCCCGCCTTCTCCAGGACATCGATCAAGGCCGACATCCTCAGATGCGAACGGCGCGCCTGCGTCACGGCGAAATAGAGGAAGATCGAACCGACCATGCCGTACGTAACGGCATCCTGCCCCCAATCGAAGACAGTGCCGAATATATAGCGGCGCGCAACCTCGCTGATTGCAAGCAATGTCCCGCACAGCATGATCAGCATCGCACCGTAGCCGATGATGTACTCCAGCATACCGCGAAAGACGCGGTAAACTCTGTCGACAATGAAATCCATCAGCCGCTTCCCCTCCCAAATCCCCAGTTGAGCCGGCGAAGTGCCCGCCCGCCGGAACAGCAAAAAAATGTTCTGGATAGCAAAGAGCGATTGGCCGGATCATGGATCCAGCCAATCGCCAGGGTCAGGTCGAAGAAGAATTACTTCTTCCGGGTGTACTTCGCGAAGGTCGGCTCCAGCTTGGCGCAGTCCGTCTTCTCGAGTTCGCTCGAACCAACCGGGTTCGCTTTCACCGCGGCTTTGGCTTCGGCAGCGAATTTGTCGACCCACTCGTTAGCGGCGTCCGGCGTGTTCTCTTTGATCCAATCAGACGTAGCGGAACCCAGCTTCGCGGCGAGCTTGCCGGCTTCTTCTTCCTTCATGATATAGATGCCCGGCTTTGACGGATCGTCCGTGCCGAACTTGTCGATCAGGCGCTTGTCATTGCAGAAGTTCGCCCGCTTGGCCCAAGGCAGCACCTCTTCAACCATAATCTTCTGGATGATCTGCTGGTGCTCAGGCTTGAGCTTCTTCCACCACTTGTTCGACGCAGCGATGTAGTAGTAATCGCCAACGATGCCATTGACACCGGCAATCGAGAAGTATGGCGCCTGTTCTTTGATCCGGTTCCAACCGCCAAGGCTGGTCAGCAAACCGTCGATCACCTTGGTCTCAAGTGCCGGCGGCACATCACCGAAGGCCATCGTCGTTGGGTTCGAACCGAATGAACGCAACATTGCGTTCTCTGCGGGGCCCATCGAGCGCATTTTCTTGCCCTCGAAATCTTCCGGCGCAATCAGGCGTTGGCCCGAGCCGGCGCCCATGTAGAAGCTCAAATGAGCGGTACCGAACACCGTGATGTCGTGAATGTCGTTGAAACGCTTCTTCAGCATTGCAACGGTCTCGAACGTGTCCAGCGAGTTGACCGCGCCTGGCGTCGTCAGCAGCATCGGGCCGACCACGACGTTGGCAAACGGTTCGATGACGGCAGTCTTGCCGAACTGGCCCCAGGCCATTTCGAGGTTGCCCTCGGTCATCGCTTCGATGGCTTCCGCGTTCTTGTAGAGGGCGGATGAAACGAAGATGCGCACCGAACTGCCGGGGATCGCCGCTTCGACCTTTTCCTTGAGAATTTCCATGGCGATCCCGGCCGGGTGTGGCGGACCAGCCGTATCGGACGCAATCCGGATCGTAACCTCGGCCGAGGCGCCGGCACTGGCCATCGTGGCCGCCAACGCAACAGAACCGGTCAACAGACCCAGCTTTTTCGCAAACTTCGAAAGTGGCTGTTTAAAGCCCATTTTGTCTCCTCCAGAGATTACAGGGGTTTTCAGTGCCTTCAGCATGGCAACAACAGAGCTGTTGCCATCGTTGATCTCAACGTCAACCTGGGCGCATTCTTCGCACATTCTCCCGATCAAACAAGCAACTTTTTTCAAGCGGGGCTCAACGATCGGTTGCACCGGCACGGTTTAGCACTCGAACCGGAGCGGTAAACACTGGGCACCCACCACGTTTACGCGACTGGCACGTGTATGGTTCTGCGCCTGCCGCCACTGGCGTCGTTTCCGGGAAGATCAAGCACCCATCAGTCGATCCGCAGCAACGCCGAAGGCTCTATGGGGACCTGCATCAAGTCTTCGCCCCAAACGATCGTGCCGCCAAAGATCTGCGCCATTTCGCCAACGATCCGCTCGCGCACACCGACCTGGTCGATCTGCTCCGTCATGTGCGTCAAGACCACGGTCGACACACCGGCCTGACGGGCAACCTCCGCCGTGTCGAGATGGTTACCGCACGACCGCCGATAGGCCTCCGTCGGCTCCGTGCCTGAAAAGAAATGGTTCATGTGAATGAGCACGTCCGCGCCCCGGGCAAGCGAAACAATTTCCGGGCAAACGCCCCCACTATCGCCGCTGTAGCAAACGGACACACCACCGGCATCGAACCGGTAGGCCAGGCAATTCAGGTACGGCTCGGCATGCCAACCGCTGCCAACCGTCACCCGCCACCCATTGCCCTCGATCTGCTGACCCGGCACTACCTCCCGCACCATCGGCGCCGGACGCTGCCGCGGCAGCACGCCGCCACGCGCCTTGTAGATCTCAAGGCTCATTTCATGACGCGTGCGGGCCTCGAGATCGAGCGCAAAGACGCCATCCTCGCCGATCAGCTTCTCCATGACCTGCGCGATCGGCGCCGGCCCGACAACGTCGAGTTCGCGGCCTTCACCCGCGCCTTGATCCCACCGCGTCATGACGAGACGCGGCAGGTCCATAAAGTGATCGTAGTGCAGATGCGAGATGAAACAGTGCGTGACGTCGCCGGCCCGATAACCGGCCTCAAGCAACCGGTGATGCGCACCTGGACCGTGATCAATGACGATCACATCATCCCCGATCTCGAGCACATATCCCGAACTCATGCGCTTGAGTGACGGCGCCGGCGTACCGGTGCCAAGCAATGTGAGTTTCATCTTCACCCCTCAAAAGAGTGTAATGACGACAACCGCCTTCGTGGCAGGCGCCTCAGTCGTTGGAGCCACGAATGGCATTCAGCACGGCGTCCGTCACCGCCCGCGTCGTCGCCGTGCCGCCGAGGTCCGGCGTGTGGAACTCGGGATCAGCCGTCACTTGCTCGATTGCCTTCATCAGGCGGTCTCCGGCTTTCGCCTGACCCAGATGCTCAAGCAGCATGACCGATGACCAGAACGTACCGATCGGGTTGGCGATACCCTTGCCCATGATATCGAACGCGGACCCGTGGATCGGCTCGAACATCGAGGGATAGGAGCGCTCCGGATTGAGGTTTGCGGTCGGTGCGATACCGAGCGATCCCGAAAGCGCTGCAGCGAGATCGGACAGGACGTCGGCATGCAGGTTCGTTGCAACGACCGTGTCGATCGAAGCCGGCTTGGCGACCATCCGCATCGTCATCGCATCGACCAGCATCTTGTCCCATGTGACGTCCGCAAACTCCTGCGCGATTTCGGCTGCGATCTCGTCCCACATCACCATCGCGTGGCGTTGCGCATTGGATTTCGTGACGACCGTGAGCAGTTTCCGCGGACGCGACTGCGCAAGCCGAAAGGCAAACCGCATGATCCGCTCGACACCCGCCCGCGTGAACATGGCGACATCGGTCGCAGCCTCCAGCGGCGAGCCCTGATGCACCCGTCCGCCGACGCCGGCATACTCCCCCTCCGAGTTCTCCCGGACGATCACCCAGTCCAGCTCACCATCATTGACGTTGCGCAACGGCGACGTAATGCCCGGCAGGACGCGCGTGGGCCGCACATTGGCGTACTGATCGAACGGCTGGCAGATCGCAAGCCTGAGCCCCCAAAGTGTGATGTGATCTGGAATATCCGGATGACCTGCCGACCCGAACAGGATCGCATCATGGTTGCGGATCTGCTCGCGGCCATCTTCAGGCATCATCCGCCCATGCCGCTTGTAGTAATCGCCGCCCCAGTCGAAATCATCGACCTTGAAGGCGAAATCACCTTCCCGCTGCGCAATCGCATGCAGCACCTCGACGCCGGCTGACACCACTTCCGTGCCGATGCCATCCCCTGGGATGGCCGCGATCTTGAACTCTTTCAAATCGACCTCGCAATTCACTGCTCTTGTTTCGCCACACCGCGCCCAGCGCCGATTTTATCCGCTGGCTGGATTGTACCCGCAGCCTGGGTTCCCTAGTCTCGCACTTGCCGAAGAGCGATGAACGGAGACCCGCCGGTGCCCAACGATCATGCCCCTGAAGGGCCGCAAGACAACCCTATCACGGCCGCCCTGCGCCAGCAGATACGCCAAGAGCTGCCGGAAATCGACCAAATCTCTGATGAACACCTGCGAAATCAGACGATCGACGCCTGGGCCTATGCCATCGCCCACTCCAGCTTCTCGTCAATTCGCGAGATCCCGCCGGCCGGCAACCCCGGCGTCCAGGAGGCGCGCCGCGGCGACCAGACCGACCATCTTCGCGGCGTCACCCGAATGGCCATCGCCATTGCCGATGAAATGCAGTCGGCCTACCCCGAGCTTGAAATCGACAAGGACATCATCATCGCCGGTGGCCTGCTCCACGATGTCGGCAAGGCCTGGGAATTCGACCCCGAACGCCGCAAACGCTGGGCGAGCCAACAGCGCCGCTACGGCCGGCCATCAATCCGGCATCCCGCCATGGGGGCCCACATCTGCCTGACCATCGGCCTGCCCGAAGAAATCGCCCATATCGCCATGGCGCACTCCGGCGAAGGCGAACTGCTGGTGCGCAGCCTCGAATGCATGATCGTCCACCAGGCCGACTACACATTCTGGAACACACTGCTTGCCGGCGGCCAACTCAAGCCGGAGACGGTGCCTCCCGCCAAACGCAAGTATGTCGACGGATCTCCCGTCTGAAGGTGTGAGCCGTCGGGGACGGTGACAAGAAAGATAGAATGGACCGACGATGATAACGATCGACAAAGGCACCACCCGTGGCCTCATGGCCTTCTGGGCCGATATCGCGCCGGAGCACGAGCTGGCCTTTCTGGAATGGCACAACACCGAGCACATCCCCGAGCGCGTCGCCATTCCAGGCTTCCGCCTCGGCCGCCGTTACCGGGTCGCGGCCAACCCCTCGCGCTTCCTGATGTGCTACGACACCGATGATACAGCGGTCCTCACCAGCCAGCCTTATCTTGCGGCCTTGAACGCGCCGACCAGGCGCACCCGCGAGGCTCTGGCCTGGTTTCAAAACCCCCTCCGCAACCTCTATACCATCGACGCAGAAGCAGGCGCCAGCGGCCCCGCCGCCGCCCCCGTCGTCGCAACCCTCAGAATTGACGCAGCAGCCGGCGACCAGTCCACCGCCGCGCTCACGCTTGACCCGGATCAACTGTTCGCCGCCGCGAATGCCGCAAGCGCCCTCCCCATCTCCCGGCTCGCCATCTACCGCGTCGACCCCGCAGGCGCCAGCGTGGCAACCGGCGAGCGCGCCATTCACGGCGCCGCCGCCCAGGAAACCGGCACCCTGATCTGGATCGAAACATCAAACCTGAAACTTGTTGAGGAACCCGCGGAAGCCCAACGTTTCGAGCAGGCGCTGCTCGCGCCGATCAAGGCCGCCGCCGAAGCGCGTCCCGTCCACTTCGAGCTGGCCTGGCTCGACTTCGCGGACCTCGGTTGACCGAGCCACGACGCGCCACGGAGATCGATACCATGTCGCCTGCCGACGTCCCGGACCTCGCAATCAACACCGCGACGACCCGCAAGCAGTGGCGTCTCGATCAAGCCATTGACGGTTACGCCCGGGCCGGCATCTCCGCCATCGGCCCCTGGCGCGAAGAGATCCAAGAAATGGGCGTCCAAAAGGCTGCCCGGCAGATGCGTGACGCCGGCCTCACCGTCACCGGCCTATGCCGCGCCGGCATCCTGACGGCGCGCGGCGACGATGATTTCAAAGCAGCCCTCGATGACAATCGTCGCGCCATCGAGGAAGCCCACGGGATCAATGCCACCCACGTCGTGATCGTGGCCGGCGGACTTGCCCACGGCAGCCGGGATCTCACGGCCGCCCGCGATCGCGTCGCCGAAGGCCTTGCAGCCCTGCGTCCCGATGCCGAAGCCGCCGGCATCCGCCTCGCGCTCGAACCATTGAACCCGATCTACAGCGCCGACCGCAGCGTCATCGTCACCCTCGACCAGGCGCTCGACATCTGCGAAACCGTCGACCCCGGCGGCAGCGCAGGCCTCGGGGTCATCGTCGACACCTATCACGTCTGGTGGGACCCCAATCTTGCCCCGGCCCTGTCACGCGCGGCCCCGAAAGTGCTCGGCTTCCACGTCAACGACTGGCTCTCGCCACAAACCGACCCCCTGAACGATCGCGGTATGATGGGCGATGGCGCAATTGATCTTGCGGGGTTTACGCAACAGGCCCGCAAAGCAGGCATCGCCTTGACACCGGAGGTCGAAATCTTTTCAGACCGCTGGTGGTCCGAGCAGCCGGAAGTTGTCGTTCAAACCTGCATCGACCGTTGGCGTACTATCATGGCCCAAACCGGCACTGCCCCGGACGCTTAACCACCTGCCCCCGCGCACAGACCGCGCCCTCGCGTCACCGCAAGACTTCGGTTAAATTCTCTCACCCAACAAGGCCGATCCCCCGCGATGCCGGATATAGAAAAACGCAAGGACGAACACCTCGACATCGTACTGAGCGGCGTCGCAACCACGTCCGCCCTCAAGTCGTCGTTCGCCGATCTGCGCTTCGAGCACAACGCCCTGCCGGAACTCGACCTCGCAGAAGTCGACCTCGGCACCAGCCTTTTCGCGCGCCCTCTCGCCGCCCCCCTCTTGGTGAGCTCGATGACAGGCGGCCCCACCAAGGCTGAATTACTCAACCGGCGCATCGCCGAGGCGTGCCACGATCTGGGCCTTGCCTTCGGCGTCGGCTCACAGCGCATCGCGCTCGAAGGCGGCAAGGCAGCAGGCCTCGGGCGCGCCTTGCGCGATACCGCCCCCAATGCGCCAATTCTTGCAAATTTCGGCGCCGCCCAGCTCAAAGTCTGGGACGGGCCGGACATGGCCCGCCGCGCCGTCGACATGATCGACGCCGACGCCCTCATCATTCACCTGAACCCCCTCCAGGAAGCCGTCCAGGCCGGCGGCGATACGGACTGGTCCGGCCTGCTTGACCGGATCGGATCCGTCTGCCGCGCGCTTGCCAAACCCGTCATCGCAAAGGAAGTCGGCGCTGGCATCTCTCCCGAAGTCGCCCGCCGCCTGATCGAAGCCGGCGTTGCCGGTATCGACGTGGCCGGCTTCGGCGGCACGAACTGGGCGGTCGTCGAAGCCAACCGCGCGGAAACGAAGGCTCAAAGCGCCATCGGCGACGCCTTCCGCGACTGGGGCATCCCAACGCCCGACGCCATCGTCGGCGTCCGCAACGCCTGCCCCGACGCACTTCTCATTGGCTCAGGCGGCATCGTCGACGGCGTCGATTGCGCCAAGGCCATCCGACTGGGCGCAGATATCGCCGGCCTTGCAGGTCCGCTCCTTGAAAGCGCCGTCGAGAGCACCGAGGCCCTGATCACGCGCCTTGAAACGATCATCGCTCAACTGCGCATCGCCTGCTTTTGTACCGCCAGCCGCAACATCGCAGATCTGCGCAAGGCACCGCTCCTGCAGTCCTCACGCGACGGTCATCGCGTCGGCTAGTTCCGGCATCACTGTCACAGTTGGCCGGGCCTTCAATCATTTCTGGTCGCTGTCGGAGCCGGGTTCCATTTTCGAGCGGACCGATCGCACCCCCCACCACACAAACGCCGCAACCGGCGGAATGCTCAGCCCCGCGACGAGACTGGGGTTGATCCACAATCCAGCCGATTCGAACGCTTTGGCTGCATAGAAATACCAGTCCGACGACGTAATAGGTGACAGCCGCCGTTGAAAGTCCCTCAACGGTTTCCTGCAGGCGCAGCTGCATCGCCGCCCGCTTGTTCATCGATTCCAGCACTGACTGGTTTTGCCGCTCGCGTGTGATGTCGACCCGCGTCGAGAGCAATTGCGTCGCCCGCGCGACCCGCTCAGCAAGCGCCACCTGCCGCTGCGCCACCGCCCCGCATGTATTCATCGCCGGCGCCAGCCGCCGCTCGGTGAATTCATCGAACGTTTGAAGACCATCGAGCCGCTCTTCCCTGAGTTCGGCAATCCGCGTCTTGACAATGTCATAGTAGGCCGCCGCCGCACTGAACCGATAATGCGAACTCGAATGACTGTCCTCGATGGCCGCCTGCAACTTCGACAATCGGTCGAGCAACCCTGGCTCGTCGACTTCGGTCGCGTTCACCATGGCAGCCGTGATCTGGCTGAGTTCCCGCTCCAGCCGCGACAAGCGCGGTGAGAGTTCTCGCGCAACCGGCAACGCAAGCAACGCCATCACCCGGTACGTGTCGATCTCGAGCAGCCGCTGAACGATCCGCCCCGCCTGCCACTCCGTCATGCCCCGGTCGTTGATCAGGAAGCGGCTGAAGCCGTCCGAATGGATCCGGAAATCCGTATAGGCCGTCGCCGCCGAATTCAGGATCATCGAGCCGAGCAGCATATGGGAGCCAAAATACGACCGGGCAATCTTGCCGCTGTCTTCCCGTCCCGTCTCACGCCTGAGCGCGACGTGCGTTGCAACGATCACTTCGCCGGGCAGCGACGCAATCCAGTCTTCCGGCACCACATTAATTGCCGGATCATCAAAAGCATGCTCGGGCGCGCCATCGACCGCGAACGTATAGCGCATGAACTCCGTATGCCGCTCCCACGTCATGCGGAAGGAGCCGAAGTTGACGGTTGTATAGATTGTATCGAGCTTCGGCGGCGCCACGTTGAACCGGAGCGCCAATTCCTGGATCTGCTCGATCGCCTTATCGCGCTCCGATTGCCCGCCCGTCATCACGATATAAGAGAGCCGCATCGGCGCCTTGAGCGGCTGCGGCGGCCGCGCATGCACCTCGTCGTTGAGCTCATACCGTTTCGGGTGAAAGGCCGGCAAGGTCATAGATTTCTCCGCTGCGCGCTCCAACCTGTCGCGCCTTCACGACGGTCACGTCACGCCCAAGTCCCATGTCAAGCGAGGAACGCCCTCCGGCTGGCCCCGAGCATCCATCTGCCGCCGTCGCCCATGCATGATCCTTCGAACCGACCCCGATATACGCCAGGATGGTACACGATATCGCGATCGAGAAAACGGCCCGGCAACGACGACAAATCGCCACCGCGAATGAGAACAGCTTTCGTTGGATGCAGGAACTCTCTAACCTGGACACTCAAGCGTGTCCCGCCACGCGAATAGGTTCACCGCTTCGGATTGACACAACGATGCCAGATGGCCGCGCAACCGAAAGAAAGCAACAGCCCGCGCGCAATTTTCTCAAAACTGCGACCGATGCGATCCACGATGAAGCCCACCAATTGCCGCTGATGCAACGCCTCGCCGATGGCACAATCTCGCGCGCCGATTATAAAACCCTCACACAACGGCTGTACCACTACTATTTCGTCGTCGACCAAAGGCTCCTCGCTGGATGCGCCGAGACAGGCATCGACCTCGCCACCTATACCTATGAGCCACGAACACCGATGATCGCCCAGGATCTGCAAGCCATGCACGAGGCCTGCCCGCCGCCCCGACCGAACCCTCACGGTCTGCCCGAACTGCCGCCACTGTGGACCCGGCCAAGCATTGCAGGCGCCGCCTATGTCGTGGAAGGCTCTCTGATGGGCGCCAAGCTCCTCGAGCGCGCCTTGCCCGAAGCCGTCGCCGCCCCACAGGCCCGGACTTTCTGGCGCTGGTGCGCATCAGTCGGTTCCGGGCGTTGGGCCATGACCCGTAGTTTCATCGAAAACGCCTGCCCTGATGCCGCCTCACGCAACGAGGCACGCGCCGCGGCATTGGTAACCTTCAAACTTTTCCATGCGTTGCTCGATCCAGCTCGCGCACCTGCCCTGAACCATGATCGTTGACGATGATGTGATCACCGCGCCGTCTATCGGTCGCGCTGAATTTGCCAATTAACGGTACGATGCTTCAAGGCGCGACGGCGTCGGTGAAATGCTCCATCGAACATGCTTCTGTCTCTGAACCGTCGCATTTAAGTTATTGCCTGATGTGGCGGAACACTAAGTTCTGACAAAGGGTGGCGCTGGCGGGATCCACTTGCCGACATGCTTGCAGGCCGACATGCTTGCACCATGACATGGCAATCGCGGAGCATGACCGCGCCAAATGAGTATGCGTAAAGTAGCGACATCCGCGAAAATCACCGCTTCCGGTCTTCGACTAATCTTGAAGTCGTTGCCAGGTGAAGCGCCCGCCCGCGCGCCCCGAACCCGGAACTGGGGCCGTTGGGTCCGCGTGACCTGCGCGATGATCGGGCTCTCAATCTCAGGTATGTCAGCACTGGCAGGCAATGCCGCCAAGCTCGATGAATTGGCCGGACCGGGCCATCGCTACATCAACATCGACCAGTTCGGCTATCGGCCCGCAGACCCGAAAGTCGCCGTGCTGACCGACCCTCAGTTGGGCTTCAATGCCAGCGACAGCTTCCAGCCCGGCAAGGTCTACGAAGTCCGCCGGGCCGACGACCATGAAGTCGTCTTCTCCGGCCCCGTCCGGCCCCACAACGACGGCAAGGTCCAGGCGACGTCAGGGGATCGCGGCTATTGGTTCGATTTCTCAGACGTCCGGACACCGGGCACCTATTACCTGTTCGACACGACCAACAACGTCCGCTCACACCTCTTCGACATTCGCGACGACGTCTACCGCGACGTCCTCAGCGCGGCTGTCAGGATGTTCTTTTATAATCGCGCCGGCGCTGAAAAATCTCCCCCACACGCAGATCCCCGCTGGGCCGATGCCCCGGCCTTCCTCGGCCCGGGCCAGGATATCGAGGCCCGTGCCGTCGGCGCCAAGGACGATCCCACAACAGCCCGTGATCTGCGCGGTGGCTGGTTCGATGCAGGCGACACGAACAAGTACGTCAACAATGCCGGGCAAACCCTCCACCAACTCCTGGCTGCCTACCGCGAACGCCCCGGGATCTGGACCGACGATTTGAATATTCCAGAATCCGGCAACGGCCTCCCCGACCTGATCGATGAGATCATCTGGGAGCTGAACTGGCTGAAACGTATGCAACAGACCGACGGCGGCGTCCTCATCAAGGTCGGCTTTGTGGACCGGGCGCGCCGTTCCCCCCCGAGCCAGGACCTCCGCCCACGCTATTACGCACCGGCCTGTTCATCCTCGACGATCTCGACCGCGGGCGTTTTTGCCCACGCCGCAACGATCCTGCGCGACATGCCCGGACTGGCCGATTATGCCCGCGACCTTCTCGCCCGCGCCAACCGGGCATGGGCCTGGTATCATGCAAACCCGAAGCGAAATGACTGCGACACCCAGGAAGTCAAGTCTGGCGACGATGACCGTTCACTGCAACACCAGACTCAAGAGGAAGTGGTCGCCGCCATTTACCTCTACAGCGCCACATCCCGACCGGAATTCGCGGCCTTCGTTCAACTGAACTATCGCCGCCTGCAGCCCTACAATGATATTGGCTGGAGCCGTTACCGCCCGCATCAAGGCGAAGCCTTGCTGTACTTCACCACGCTCAAGGGCATAGATGGCAAACTAAGAAAAGAAGTCTTGCAGAAAAAGCGGGATCAAGTAACGGACAAAAGATCCGGCCCTGTTTACCAAGCGGGACTGAATATTGATCTCTACAGGTCTTATATTCACGATACTGCGTATCATTGGGGTAGCAATAAGGTTCGCTCCAACTACGCCAATAGCAGCCTTGACCTTATAACTTACGGTCTCACCGCCGGTGACAAAAAAGCCATAGAGGCCCGCGCACTAGGTCACATTCATTATCTGCACGGCACCAACCCGATGGGACTTGTATATCTGAGCAACATGGGTAAATACGGAGCTGAACGTTCACTGACGGAAATATTCCATTATTGGTTCGACCGCGGCACGCTATGGCATAGTACGACAACGTCGCCCATAGGCCCCGCACCAGGTTATCTGGTGGGTGGACCAAACGCCCGCTACTCGGGGCCGGCCAGCCCTCCCGCAGGCCAGCCATTGCAAAAAAGCTATCGAGATTGGCATGGTCCTTCCAAGGAGCGTTCCTGGGAGATGGCCGAACCGCACATCGTCTACCAAGCCGCCTATATAAAAATGCTGTCCAAATTTGTTGGACAGCCGAATCTACAGGAATGACGGACAAAATGCTGAAGCGCCCGCACCTCACCCCTCTCGCAGCCTGCGCGATCCTGCTCCATATTGGAACGGCGACCGCTGCGCAGCAAGCGACAGACACAGTCAAGACAAACCTCGTGACCGTCGGAAATGGCGCCACGACGACATCCAAAGTGATCTACACGCTTGGAACCGGCGATCGCATCCAACTCTCCGCCTATCAGCGTGAAGACCTTTCCGGCCTGTTCCGCGTTCGCCCCGATGGCACCGTTTCGATCCCGCTGATCGGAAGCGTCCAGGCCGACGGCCTGACGCCGAGCGAACTGGAGCGCAACCTGACCGCCGCAATCGCCAGAGTGACCGGCCGCGCCGTGCCCGTCACCGTTGAGGTCGAAACCTGGCGCCCGATCTACACGGTCGGCGACGTCGACAAGCCGGGCGCATACCCCTTCTCTCCCGGCATGACCGTCCTGCAGGCTCTCGCGGTTGCCGGCGGCGTCTATCGCCCGCTGCGCGAGATCGGTGCTCTCGACATGTCCCGCCAGGCAGCAACCGTTGTCCAGTTCAATGAACGCCTGAAGCTGGCGCTCGCTGAGCGTGCTCGGATCGTTGCAGAACAGGCCGGCACGAAAGTCGTCGAAGCCTCGAAAAAACTGCTTCAATTGGCAGATTCAAAAGAGGTCCAGCGCCTCATGGATATGGAAAACTCGATCCTTAAGGAAAACCGCCAGACCCTGAATGTCGCCTTCAAGGCGAAAAACCAGGAAATCGGCCATATCGAAAGCGAGATCAAGGCCTATCGCGAGCAGCGCAAGGAACTCGCGTTGCGCGTAAAACTGGTCACCGAGGAACTCGAACGCTACGAAACGCTCGCCTCCAAGGGGCTTGCCCGCTCAGCCCGCACGCTTCAGTTGCGCACCGAGGTCGCCAACCTCGAAGGAACGTCGCACGCCGTCCTCGCCTCAATCGCCCGCTCCGAGCGCGCCCTGATCGAGGCGAACCGCGTAAAAGAAACGCTCCACACCGAGAAGCGGCTCGAATTGGAAACGCAGCTGCGCCGCGTTGAAGGCGAGATCCGCGAACTCGAACGGTCTTTGGACATCTTCGAAGATCTGATGTTGCGCCTTTCTTCCTCATCGATGTCGCAAGCCACGTCATCAAAGCTGACCAAGACTTACGAGATCGTGCGCGCCTCGGCGCAAAAGTCGGAAATCATCCAGGCGACGGAAACGACCTTGCTCCAACCGGGCGACGTGGTCCGCATCGCAACCGAAAAACAGCCATCCAACGATCCCGCTGATACCGCGGCCATTCCGCTGACGCGCCAGTTGCGCTGAGCGCATCTCACGTCAGGCATCAGGCCATCACGACGTCAGTCGCAGAGCCTGACGAAGACAGCAACATCCATCGACCGAAAGCGCCGAGGGCCAGCCCCATCGGCGCTTTCTCTTTTTGGAGAACATCTCCCCGCGCGTCCCCGCGCCACGGCATCTGGCCTGGCACCTGAAGAACACCACCGGTCCACCGGCGAGCAACGCATACCGGTCACGCCACGAGGCCGCCCCGTTCCAGCCCGCCCGGCCATGACGCGGCGGCTGGCCAGCCGAACTCCAAGACGTATTAGAGTGAGATGACTTGGAGTGCGATAGCTCAGAGAAAGGCGCTGGCGGTTCCGCGCCGCAATCGACAAAAAGCGCCGAAGCAGCAACCAGAAGATTGCGCGCATCCGGATGCGCGACGCAGCGGCGCAGATCTTATCCCACAACCACGCCGGGCGCCGGCGCGCCGCTGTCCAGACGACCAACCAGGCGATCTCCCAGCGATGCGCTGTCTGTTTCTCCCGCGCCCAACCGCCGATCCGCAACATGCCTGAGCGCCGCCAGATAGATGAAAACAAACAGGAACCACATGCCTGTTTCTGTCGGCCGCAGCAACGAGGCCTCCATCATGCTGTGGGAGAGGATGAAGATCGCAATCCACCAGAGCATGTAGGCAAGCGTCCTGTCGGTGCGCGCCACATGGTCAATCGCAACCGACATGTGGACGAGGACAAGGAACATCGCGAAAAGACCAAGAAGCCCGCAATTGGCAACGATCTCAAGATAACCGTTGTGCGCTGAATCGAGATACCAGATGTAGGCATAAGGCGCGGTGAGGCTGGGTGAATCCATCCCCTGCCCCCAGAACGCGCCAAAGCCGAACCCGCCGATGAGCCGGTCTTGCACCTTCTCGTAGAGGAAGCTCCAGATCTCGGTCCGCCCCGTGAACGTCAGGTCGGACTTGATCTGCCGGACGAGATCGAGCGGCGTCATGCCCACGAGACCATTGAGCAGGCCAAGCGTGAGGAAAATTGTACTCAAACCCAATAACAGCGTGAGTCCGACGCTCACTCTCAGCGCATTTGCCAACAGAACGATGCCAACCAGCAGGATCGGCGTCACAACGACCAGCGCCAGAGCCGTCTTCGAAAAACTCAGCGCCATCAGGCCGAGCCAGCCGGCGAGATAGAACAAGTTGAGCGTGCGGTGGAAAGGATCGACGAGCACCGTCCGCCCCCAAACCCCGATCAAAATCCCAACGGCCGCCAGAATTCCAAGCTGGTTCTTCTGTGACGTCGCCCCCGTGAAGTTGCCGAAAAAATCGAACGTCCCAGGGATCGCGAACCCGACCATGTTCTGCAGAAACAGCGCCCAATACGCCAGATAGACGACGATTAACGCCCGCTTCCAGTCGCGAATGTAGGACATCGCGGCGAGAATAACGAAAACGAAGATGATTGATCGAAGCCCGCGCCGCAGCGTGGTCCCCGGATCAATCGACCAAAGAACGGTCATCATCGCGATCGCCATCAGCAGGATCAGGGGCCAGCTGAACGAGGCGAGCCGCAGGAAACGATCCGTGCGCACCATCAAAAGGAGGCCGGCGACGGCCGCAAGCAAGAGCCATTTCACCTGGTTGAAAATGCTCGTTCCGCTGCGGTCCTCGACAAAGATATTGAGATCGAGCTCGGCAAGATGAACCGATTCCACAACATAGGTCGGCTGAAAGAAGCTGACGGAAAACAGGCAGGCAAAGAACAGCAGCACCTCTGCGATGCGCTGCAGATAGTTTTCAGGCAAGATGTCGCCCGGTGCACTGTATCTAAGTGAAATGCCCACGCTTGATCCTGATAACCTGTCCTATTGCGCCTGCCGCAACTGCACTCACGTAAAACTCGGCTCACGCGGATCACGGCCGATCAGGTCGTCAATGATTCCGACCAGCTTCTCGCTTTCAAGGCGCCAGCTGTGCTTGGCATAAACACGCATGCCACGCTCCAACACGCGCCCCCTCAGTTCGCTGTCCGATTGCGCCTTGAAGATCGCATCCGCCAGGCTCTCCGCGTCACCCGGCTCAAAGAATAAAATGTCATCATCTCCGAAATAATCCAGGATGCCTTTCGTGCGCGGCACGATCACGGGCTTGCCCTTGCACAGGTATTCGAAGATCCGTGTTGGGAGATTGATCTCGGTAAAAGTGCTGCGCAAATTCGGAATAAGCCCGAGATCGACGGTCTCGATCGCCTCCGCAATCGTCTCCAGCGTCACGAACCCATGGTACGTGACCACATCGTCAAGTTCGAGCTTGCGAACGAGCGCGAGAAACTCCTGCGTATAATCGCCCTCGCCATAGATATCGAACCGGATCGGCGGTGCCGTGTCTTTGAGGCGGCTGAGCGCTTCGAGCGCCGTCGAGAGCCCGTGCCGCTCCACGATCGTGCCGTGAAACATGATCGTGAAAGACGCTTGGCCGTCGCCATCACTCGTCCGGCGCACTGGCTGGGCACCACTTGCCACTGCCCCTCCCGCACGTCCCCCGAACACACTCTCTTGCGGCGTATTCATGATCACGTGGATCTTATCTTCCGGACATCCGCGCGCGATGAAGAGGTCGCGGAACCCGATGTTCGGCGTCAGCACGACGCTCGAAAAAGCGATCGATAGGCGTTCGAAAAACCTGAGCACCCGGATCAAGGCATGATCGGCGTCGAGGTCGTATTTCGTCATGAAGACTTCCGGCATTGGATCGTGCAGATCCAGGATCACCTTCGAGCCAAGCAGACGCGGAACCAGAGCGGAAAACACCAGAACGTCTGGCATGTTGTGGACGTGAACGGCGCTATACCAATGGCGCAGATGCAGCCCCGCCACCACAAAGAACGCCATCACCGTGAAAGCAAAATATTCCCAGGCATAGCGCAGCTTGCCGCCACGTTTTCGCGTAATCGGCAGGCGAATATAACGCACGCCCCGAACCCGCTCCGACCAGCCCTGTCCGGGGCCTTTAAGGCAGATGACATCGACGTCCAGGCCCTCTTCCGCCAGCGCCTCGCTCTCGCGGCGGACGCGCGGATCTGCCGGACAATAAGAGAAAACGACGGCGGCGAGCTTCGCCATGGATCTACCTCGTGTACATGGGCAACTGAAGCCCATCGGACGCGTGGCCATCTCCCGATGACACACACCTTGGGCAAAGGCCGGCAACCAGGGCTATAACCTGGCGCCGGCCTTCAACCGACTTAAGCTTGTGCAGAACGGTTGCCCCGCGCCCCATCACGATCAGGTTGCGCGACCGCCGGATGGTCGCCTTCCGGATCGCGGGGTGCGGGCCGGACGACGGCCTTTTCCCGTTCCGTCATATTTATGACGTAGCCCACCGCCCGATCCGTATCGTTGACGAACTGGCCGAACGTCGTGAAATACGCATCCCGCTTGGTGACGCCGGCGCGAATGACGAACAGCGTGCAATCGCAGTACTCGATGAGCGAGGTCGTATGCGCAAACGACTTCAGCGCGGGCGTATCCAGGATGATCGTGTCGTAGCGCTCGCCCGCCTCGTAGACATAGCGAACGATCGTCTCATCAGCGATTGTCTGCGGGTCGCAAAACGCCTTGTCGTAGTCGGCGCCGGCATACCTGAAGCAGATCAGCTGCGACTGACCAAGGCTCGGCCCCATATCGCTGGCCTGGATCTCGGCATCATAGACCACCGGGTATCGCTCAAGCCGCGCACCTTCGATCCCTTCGGGCTTGCCGCCGCTACAGTCGATCAACAACACACGGCGACCGCGACGTCCCTCGATCTGGGCGAGGTTCGAGGCAACCATCGACCGGCCGTCCCCATTCTCTGTCGAGGCAACGAGAATACTGATCGGTCCATCGTTCCGGCAAACTGACTGCACCCACTTGCGCAACTTGACCAGCGAGCGCGTGAACTGAGACCCCGGATCGAACCGCGTATGATCGATCGATGTCGACGTCTTCAGCCGGTTCTTGACCCAGCTCGTCCTCGCCCCACTGACGACCATTTGCGGAAACTCTGCCACAGCCTCGGCCCCGGTAAACGTCGCAACATCTCGCGCCGTCCGGAAGAGGCCGTTCATCGTTTCGCGAAGCAGCCCGATCCCAAACCCGAGTATGGATGAGACCAGCAGCAACATCGCCAGGACGAGCTTGTTCTTGGGCCAGGACGGCCGCTCCGGCGCCTCGGCATAGGTGTTGATACGAGCATCATCGGCCTGAAGGCCGACCTGGATCTCGGTCTCGAGGAGGCGATTGAAAAGAGAGACATAAAGCTGCTGCTTCGCCGCCGCCTGACGCTCGATCTCCGATAGCTCGATCCGCGCATCATTCCGGCTGGCGTAGACATCCTTCAGTTCGTCCATGCCTTTGGTCAGGAGCACAACCTGCTGGCGCGCCATATCGAGTTCGTTCAGCGAACTCTTGATCAGACGATCGATCTCAAGGTCGATTTCCCTCTCAAGGTTTTCGAGCTCGGCACGGGCGTTCTGGACCGAGATGTGATTGGTCCCGAACCCGCTGATTGCCTCACCGAGCCTCCGCTTGACCTGGGCATACTGACGGCGGAATTCAAGGATGACTTCTGAGCTGAGAACGTTCGACAGGGCAGTGACCCGGTTCGAATCGCCTGCCGACTGCTTGATCTGGATCGCCGTCGTCTCAGCCTGAATGGCTCTGACTTTCGCATCAACCAGCTTGTTGATGTGGTCCGACAGAAGTCGTTCGCTAAGCTCCAGCTCGCCAATCTTGATCAGGCTGTTGTCGCTCTTGAACTTCTGCAGCTTCGCAAGAACGGTCTGGACTTCCTCGCCGACCTTGCGCACGCGCCCCTGCAACTGCTGCGAGGCCCACTGCGTCGCCTTGACCTTCTCTTCGCGCTGAATGTCGATGTAGGAATCAACGATGGCGTTCGCCATCGCCGCGGCCATTTCGCGCGAACTCATGGGTAAACTCAACCGCCACGATATAGCTCAGGCCACGGCGCTCGATTGCAAGCCCGCTCCTGAACGCCGCCAGAGCCGTTTCCGAGGCCAGCACCTCATCCAGTGTCGCAAGAACCTTGTCCGGTCCCCGCTTGCCCACCGTCTTCACGTCGCCGGCCGCGGTCCGCTCCATCTTCGGCTTGCCCCGCAGCAGTTCAACCGCGCGATCGAATACCGGACGCGACGTCAGGATCTCGACCTGGCTCTCGATCACGGAGCGGTCCGATGTCAAGCCCGGCAAAACCGCCTCGATGTTACTGACCTTCTGCGAACGCGTCTCAAAGACGATCTCCGCAACGGCGGTGTACTGTTTCGGGCTCAGCAGCAGATAGGCAGCCCCAAGCGCAAGCCCGATTGCCACAACAACCGCAATAACACGAAACTGCTGACGAGCTACGTAAAGCAGATCTCGAAAATCGAGAAACATGCCGCGTGATCGACTATCAACGCCACTCATGACTATAAACACGTCCTTCCGCTTGAGAGCTTGTATCAACCAGTCCATTGACTAGCAGAAAAGTTTCCGCCGCCTCAAAATGAACCGGGAACAATATTACCCGCGCTTTCGCACATCTATCAGTGCACTGGCCATGCCAAAAGGCCAAACAGAAAACCGAGATAAAGTTTCATTCCATGTCTGGCCACGGACCGGGCCGAGCGATGCGTTTGAAAAGATCCCTCGAACACCGGTTACGTGGAAGGCCACTGCCGCTTGGCAGCCAGGCGCTCCACCTTGTCACACCTGCTCGGCGAACCCTGCTTCGTCAGATAGCCGACCTATGGGGTGCAGATTTGTCCGGATTTGCACCCTCTATTGCGAAACAGTCGGCGACTACGGGCACAATAGTCCTGCCGCATAGGCCAAACCTGCGGCAAATCCTGGACTAGAGCGGTTCAGGACTAGATGGAACCATTCTGCCGAGGTGGATTTGGTTCGAGACCGAGCCGGCTGGCGAAGTGCGTAGTGGTACTACGGACGAGACAGACGGCGATGGTATCGGGCCAAATCCGCCCGGCCCTGCGGGTTTTAAAAGGCGTGCCGCCCACGAAGTCCGATGTTTCGGACTTCGCCAACTTTGTCTGCAAAGTCGGGAACACCCGACTTTTGTGTGCGTCGGACGGCTTGACCATATCCCCGATATGCTCTGCGCCGCCCTCCTGGTGGATCGGCGCGCCTTTTAAAACAGAATTGATTCCATCTAGTCCTGAACCGCTCTAATTCTCAGGCTCGATTCGAACAGCCCCGGAAGGCGGTTCCGCGCGAAGTGCTTTGGTTTGGTCTCCACCATCTCGCCGGTCCCCGCCCATCATGGCGCGAACCATCTTGATGATCCCCATGTCGCCAATGCCGCTCGTATGAACGTAATTGTCACGGAATTCCGAAATCGAGCGACGCATGGAGACACGCCAATTGAACGCTGGCTCAAGGCGCTCCGCCAGAACCGCCTGGCGCCGCGCATTCATCTCCGCCACCGTCTCCGGCGCATACCGTTCGGCAATTTCCGAAAGTCGGGTCCAACGCACATTCCCAAGGCCATTGATCCAATCCACAAAATCCGTGAATTCATCATAGCCATTGCGGAAGTCCGTATGGTGCTGAACCACGATAAGCGGACGTCCAGCCTCAAAATCGCGCACAAAAGCTTCTCGGTTCTGCGGATAATGCCGCAAAAAAATCGGAAACTGATGGAAGTAGCGTGTCGCGGGAAGAAGAAATTCACTCGCCGGCGGATCCTGGCCATCGCGAGGCCGCAGCGAGGAATTGAACGCGGCGAGGTAACCGTTCTCGCGCAGCGCACGGATAGCCGCCGTATTGAACCGCCCGTGCGGGAACACCATCACCGGATCGTAGTCGAGGCCTGTGAGCTGCTTGTGAAGCTCCATGCGATGAAGCGATGTCGCGGCAAGCCGATTGTATTCCTCGAACGTGCCGTCGCTGAACTCATTGTGTTTGTGATTGCACCCATGAACGCAGATCGCGAGATGATCCGGGTTCTCCTGGAAGAGCTTGACGGTCTCGGGATCGCTCTTGCGCCAGTTGTACGGGATGAACGCAATCTCGGTGAAGAAGTGATGCTCCTTCATCTCGCGCAGCATTGCCTCGTAATCGACGAAGCCATACCGCGGTTGCAGCAACGGATCGTCGATGATCAGACACGCTAATGTTTCTTGCGAACGAGCATCCATCTGGGGGGAACAAACCAAATTTTAGGGACGATGAAACCCGGATAAAGTACCGGATTTCCAGTCGATTGGTAGAGTTTTGGCATTCAAGATTAAAGATTTCAGAAAGGCCAAACGCTGCGCCGTGACGCTGGCAAGAACAGCCGCATACGCACGATTTGGCACGGGCGAAAGTTGACCGGCCCCCTCGTGCTCCCGCGAAGACGAAGCTTGGATGCGCGTGGAAGAGCTGCCCCTGTCAGGGCGCCCGCAAAGCCACGAAACGCTATCAGCCAAACCCTCGATGATGTGCACCATCACTTGGCGTCGGCCGGCTGTCGACGGCTGCGCCGGCCGCCACCAAGCCGCTGACGCCGACGTTCACCGCGCTCACGCGTTGCTGTCGCGTCCGCCTGCTGTTCCTCATCTCCAGAACCGAAACGGTGCGCCAGCATGGCGATGGTCGGATGCTCGTAAAGATCGACCAGCCCGACACTCAGCCCACATTCCCGCTTGAGCCGCGCCACGATCTGCACCGCCTTGAGCGATGTCCCGCCGACCTCGGCATAACGATCGTCGAGATTAACACGCTCGAGCCCGAGAACATCCTGCCAGATTGCGGCAATCGACCGCTCCAGATCACTGCCGGTGGGCAGGTCAACCGCCCCACTGCCGCTCCGCCCCGTCGAGCGTTCAGCGCTCATGCGCGCGACAACGGCCTCGATAGTCGTCAACGTGTCCGCAATCTCGTTCACACGCACAGAATCGATCCGCACCCCAGTGCTCATCGGCCCCGCCTCATCTGAACGCGACGACGAAACCGTCTCGTCTGTCGCATTGTCCGGCTCATAACGGATCGCCGCGCACGCATCGGCCGGCACAACGAAAAGCTTCTCGTCCGCCCCGCCAAGCATCTCATAGTCACCAAGCGCCGCGTCGAGGAACTTGAGAGCAGGCTCGTTCTTCTGGGTCTTGTGATAGGGAATTGCAACTGAGGCGCAACCGGCCGCCTGCGCAATCTCGCCAAGATGCGAGAGCAGGCGGTATTCAACCCCACGCCCCAGCACCCGGCAGCTCATCAACAACGTGTCGACATCGAGCCGCTCGCCGCCAATCCGGCACAGCGTCAGCGCGACCACCCCATAATCACCGAACCGGTCACGAACACTCACCGTCAGCGCCCGCGTGTCCGCCTGCCCGACAAACTGGCGCATTTCCGTTTCACTGCGCCGGACCGTCGTGCAGTTGAATTGGTTCGTCCGCTGCGTCATTTGCGAGGCGCGCGGGATGCGATCCTCGTCAACATCGCCAATTTCGATTTTGAGATCGAGACTGTCGATGAAGTCCTTCAGCGTCATCGAGCGCTGACGCAGCGTCTCGCGCCGCTTCTCCTGGCGGTAATGCTCGCTACGCTTGCGATCTTCCTGCGTCGCAGCGCCCCGATCAAAGGCCCAGACGTGATTGAGGAAAGCCTCGATCCGCTCCGGATCGCTCGGCAACTGCAACGTCAGGACTTCCGGCAGCGCCGCACGCACTTCCGCGCACTCGACCGGATTGTCATCGATGAAGATGAAGGAATCGAGCCCAAGGTTCAGTTCCTGCGCAATTGACCGAATGTTCTCCGATTTGCGCTCCCAGTTGATCCGCGTCGCAACCGTATGGTCCATCCTGAGCGGCATGTCGGTGTGATAGTCGAACACCGCCTCGACATCAGCCGGACTGTTCTTCGAGACCAGCGTGAGCAACATGCCAGCTTCGGACTGCCGAACGGCGAAGTCCTGAAGATAGCGGAACGGCGCGTCGATCGTGACGCCGGCAGCCCCATCTTCGCCCGCGATGCCACGCCAAAGCGTGTTGTCACAGTCGAGCACGAGAACCTTGTAGGGCGCCCGCGTGATCGATGCGTGGTAACGCGCGATCGCCGTGCCAAGCGCGGTAAAAAGCGGCGTCGTATAGGGAATATGCCCCAAACGGTCGGCTTCGATATCGTGGATCTGTCGCACCGGATAGTGCCGGCTCCAGGTCTCATATCCCAGGAACTGGCAATTCGCGACGTCCGCAACCGCCTCCGCCAGCCTGGCCTCCGCCCAATCGAAATCGAACGATGCCCTCGGCGGGCAGCTCATGATCAACGTCGGCACCGCGTGACGCCCATCAGCACTTTCCAGCGCCCCTTTGAGATCCGCGATATTGCGCTCGATGATCTGCTCGGTGCGCGACATCCGCTGGCCGCCCTGCCTGGATTTTTGATCCTGCCGCCGCCGGGCAAAGATATTGTAGAGCCCCGATTCCTGCAGGAAGTGTTCCTCGATGATCTCCATCTCGAAGCCATGCGCTTCAAGTCGTTCCATCACCGCCTTCACCAGCGGCCCTTCGCGGTCGTGCACCTCGATAGCGATCTGACGGATCTTGTCCCAATCCGGCTCCGTGATGCCGTTGAGCACGTCGAGTTCGCTTCCCTCCGCGTCGATCTTGAGGAGATCGATCTTCTCGACGCCATGCTCGCGAATGATCTGGGAGACCGGCTTGAGCTGACACTGATAAGCCTGGCTGTCGAGCCGGCCGGACATCAGTTCATCAACCGTCCGCTCCAGTTCGTCACCCTCGAGTTCGCTCGCCTCCTCGACCATATTGGTCACGATCGCCCGGATCGCAGCCTCATCACGCCCTTCGTCGGTCCGAAAGCCTGAGAACACGGAAGAGTTCTCGTAGTGCGTGAAGGTCGCCATCCGCTCGCGGTCGGAAACCCCGCAGTTGATCGGCGTCACGTCGGAACCATAGATCGACAGGTTCGCCTTGAGACATTCGAACGTCTGCGGCGACGGCTCGAAACTGAAGATTTTCGCGTCACTGACTTCCTGCGTCACGAACAGCGAGAACAGCCCGATATTGGCGCCAATGTCGAAAACAACGTCACCATCGTTCAACTCGATGCCACCCTTCATGTAGCAACGATCGACGAAAATCTCCTTGTAGACGTACTCCGTCTCATACTGGTTGAGATGCGCGATCTCGAGATTGCCGGGAAGCTTGTGCTGCTTGAGGCCGCTTAGAATACGGTCCCGCTCGGCTTCATCGACACCCCGCGCAAAGCGCGTCGCTTCACCCAGCCAGTCGTCATAACGGATAAGCGCGACATTGAGCCCCTTCGTGTTCTGGGCGAACGGACTGCCCGGATCAAGGAACTGCTGGAAGATCTGGTTGTAGGGTGCAAGTGTCGTCTTCAACGGACTGTCGGCTTCACGACTCCAGAACGCGATCGGCTCTTCGATGAGATCAGCCGTAAACGTGGCCGCAACGACGATATTCGCTGCATCGCCGTCCGCTTTGGACGTCGTGTTGTCGAGATAACGCAACCCGACGCCTTCGAGCGCCGCGATCACCTCACCGGTCTCATCGCAAAGCACGACGTCGGCCTCGACAATGCCACCCTGCGCGCGGTCATCACGAACCATCCGCGCATGCGCCCATTTCGCCGGCCGGCCATTCGGCGCGAAACGAATACGCTTCAGCCCTGTCACCACATAGGTCTGATCCGACGGGTTCTCATGCGTCGCCGAAATCAGCTGGATCGCAGCATCCAGGATGGCGGGGTGAAGCGCATCGCCCGACGCCGCAACCTCGCTGCCAGCTTCGATCGCACCAAGCGCACT
The DNA here is from genome assembly GCA_963696075.1 of uncultured Alphaproteobacteria bacterium. GTDB lineage: Bacteria > Pseudomonadota > Alphaproteobacteria > Rhizobiales > Hyphomicrobiaceae > CAJQQK01. The sequence continues at coordinate 61,631 of CAVOJD010000037.1, forward strand.
CTCGCCCGCACGCCACACCTGCCCGACGCCTTGAAACGCAGCCCCGTACTGGTTCCCGCGATCGGCAAGCCGCCGATAGAAGACATCCTTGTCATCGTGGCTGGAGCCGGCTGCTTTCAGGGCTTCGACATCGATCGCAGCAAACCCGAACTCGCCTCCAAGGCCAACGACCATTTCGGCATTGGCAGCCGCATTCCCGGCACGCTGCTCATCAACGCTGCGGATCGTAACGCGTGTGCGTCCGTCCGCCTCATTGGCCACATCGATCGAAAGATCATGGCTCTCGCCGTCATTCAGAAAAACGATATTGTTGAACGCGATCGCCTCGATCAACTGAGGCTTCGCGCCAACGGCCCGTGCGATCGCCTCCCGCGCCAACGCCACATAGAACGTCCCCGGTATAGCCGGCAGGCCTTGCACGCTGTGATCAGCAAGATACTGGTCCTTGCTCAAACTGACCGTACGAATTTCTTGAGACTGGATGCTCACAGCGAAACTCCATTCGAACGCAATATGCGCGGCACCACCCAACGGGCCGCAACTCATCGTTGCCGAACGAGCGTGCGAGGCCGCTTCAACGCCTCACCCCCTCGTTGACTTAAAACTCTCTAACGGAGCCGCCGTCCAGCGGCGCCGGTATGACCCAAATCTTACATCCAGCGCGGTCGCTTAAGATGTGCCTGAGGAGATAAAATCAGGTCTCCTGAGGCTCCTCCACCAACCGCTTGACCATGGCTGGAACACCCATCGAAACAGCGTTGTCCGGCACATCACGTGTCACGACGGAACCAGCACCGACGATTGCATTGCGGCCAATTCTGACACCTGGCAGCAGGTTGGCGCCGACACCGATCGCAGCCCCCTTCGAAATGTAGGGACCGACGATGTCGTCTTCCTGATAGCCGTTGCGCCCGATCGCATTGTCGTTCGACGTGCCAACCCCACCAGAGATGAACACATCATCCTCGATGGTCATCTCGCCTGCGAGCCAGCTGTGATCCTGGACCTTGACGCGATCGCCGATCTGCGTGTTGTAGTTGACCGTCACATAGCGCCCGATAACGGTGCGCTCACCGATCCGCGTACCCTCCCGGATCGACGCGCCATCGCCGAGCAATACGGACCCGACCAGCGTAACGTCGTAGAAGATGACGGCATGCGGCCCGATCGAGCAGTTCGGCCCGATCTCGATGCGCGGCTCGAAGCTCGGAAGCCGGGTCAACGCGCCCGCCCCCTTCGGCACCTTGCCGATGTAGGCGCCGGGGAAAATTTCGACGTTCTCCCCGATCGTAACGCCCGGCTCGATCACGACGTGCGGGTGGATAATGGTGTTGTCACCAATTTCCACCCCCGCACGGATGACGGCAAACTCGCCGATCGTGACGTTCTTCCCGATCTTTTCCGCCTTTACGACAGCGGTTGGACTGATGCCGTCCATGTCAACTCCCTAACTGAAACGCCGAGAGCTCAGAGGCTCTCTTACACGGTTGCCGGTTGAGCCAGTTCGGCCTTGATGCGTCCGAGTTCCTGCGCAACGTATTCGACCTGTTCGCGCGTGATCTCAGGGAACATCGGCAACGAAAGGATACGCGGTGCGCTGGCCTCAGTGCACTGGAAGCGCTGAGCGGGATCGACCAGGCCAGCAAGCGCCGGCTGCTGGTGCAGCGGAACAGGGTAATGGATGCCCGTCCCGATACCGACTTTGCCAAGCTCGCTCTGGAGTTTCTCGCGGTCATCCGTCTCGATTACGTAGAGGTGGAACACATGCGTCGAACCTGGCCGAACACGCGGCAACTTGACGTCGACATCTGCAAGAGCTGCGCCATACCACTCGGCAGCCTGCCGGCGCTGTTCGTTCCAGCCATCGAGCCGATCCAGCTTGATCTTCAGGATCGCAGCCTGCATCGAATCCAGCCGGCTGTTCCGGCCGACCATGATGTGCTCGTACTTTTTCTTGCTGCCGTGATCGCGCAGCAGAAGGACACGGTCCATGATCGACGCATCGTTCGATACCACCGCGCCACCATCACCGTACGCGCCGAGGTTCTTGCCCGGATAGAACGAGAAGCACGCGATATCGCCGAACGAGCCGACCCGCTGGCCGTTATACGTCGCACCGTGCGCCTGAGCCGCATCCTCAATGACGAAGAGGCCGCGCCGGCGGGCGATCTCCATGATCGGCACCATGTCGGCTGGCTGGCCATAAAGGTGCACCGGAATGATCACCTTCGTCCGAGGCGTAATCGCAGCCTCGATCTGTTGCGGATCAATCGTGAACGTCTCCGGGTCCATGTCGACAAACACCGGCTTCGCACCCACCCGGGCAATCGGCGCAGCCGTCGCAATGAACGAATTGGCCTGCGTGATGACTTCATCACCGGGCCCGACACCGAGCGCGGCCAGCGCCAGCTCGATCGCATCGGTGCCATTGCCAACGCCAAGCGCAAACTCGGCTTCGCAATAGGCCGCAAACTGGGCTTCGAATTGCTGAAGGACAGGCCCCCCGATGAACCCGGCGCTTTCCATCACCTGATGGACGGCCGGCTCCACCTCGTGCTTGATCGATTGGAATTGTGCCTTGAGGTCGACAAATGGAACGTTCACGCTGATGCTCCTACTCATAACTCTTTGTATCTGGTTCCAACGACCGACTGGTCCGTCCCGCGTCCGCCCTCAGCGAGCCCCAAGACCCTTGAACACAATCGGGAATGTCTGAAGAATGAGTTTAACGTCATTCCAGAAGCTGCACGTTCGTGCGTACTCGACATCGAGATGCAAGATCTCGTCCATGTTCGCCCGCCCGCGGCTCTTGACCTGGGCAAGTCCCGTAATCCCCGGCCGGACCAGATGGCGCTCGTGCTGCCAGTCCTGGAAATGTTCCAGTTCGTAAGGGATCATCGGACGCGGCCCGACAAGGCTCATCTCACCGCGCAGCACATTGACGAGCTGCGGCAATTCATCGAGGCTGGTCCGCCGCAGGAAAGCGCCGAGCCGGGTGACCCGAGGATCGGTGGTCAACTTGAAGGGTGATTTCGGATCATCTGAAATCGCTTCCCCCGCAAACACTTTCTCGATCGCCTTGCGATGAATCGCATCATCAGCCCGATCCGACATCGAGCGGAATTTTAGCAGCGTGAACGGTTCTTCGTGCCGCCCAACGCGGGTCTGCCGGAACAAGGCAGGCCCGCGACTGTCGAGTCGCACAGCAATCGCAATCAACACCAGCAACGGCGAAAGCACGACCAGCGCGATCGCGCTGACGACGACGTCCGTCGAGCGCTTCAGGAAACCGCCCGCGATTTCGCGCGGCTGCAGCTCCGCAGTGGAGTAGGCCATAAACTAGTGTCCGGTTGCGACGGTCTGAGCTGCAGGACTTTTGTCCTTCTTCGGGAAGACATGCGTAAAACCGCCCGTCTTCGGCTGGTTCTCGATCGCCTTTGAGATCCGCTCGAGAGCCTCGACCACGCGCCAGCCGACCCGGCCATTGGTACGCGGCGTCTGCCCCGTGCGGATGGCGTTGGCGAAATCCAGAACTTCCAGCTGAAGCGGTTCGCCCTGCTCAAGCTCCGGCACATACGTGTCGCCGTTATGATAGGCCGACTGGAAATCAGCGAAGTTGTCACCCACGGCAACCGGCTTGAAGCGCTTATCGAAGACCTTGATCTTCTCGACCGCCTGGCTGTCGTCGAATACCAGCATGCCTTCGCTACCGACCACCGTGAAGGTCCGAACCTTCACCGGATCAAGCCACGAGACATGAATGTGTGCTGTCGCGCCATTGGTCAGGCCAAGTTGCGCATAGACGACGTCTTCCGTCGTCGGCAGAACGTGCCGGCAACCCCATGCATCCGCCGTTTCGACCTCCGTGTCGAGGACACGGAAGATGATTGACAGGTCATGCGGCGCCAGATCCCACAGCACGTTGGTGTCGCGCTGATAGAGGCCGAGGTTCAGCCGCTGCGAATTGACGTAGTAGATCTCACCGATCCCACCGCCCTGGATGATCTCGCGCATCTTCTCGACGGCCGGATGATACTCGAACGTATGTCCGACCATCAGCGTCTTGCCGACCTTCTCCGCGAGTTCGATCAGCTCCAGGCATTCCGCAGCCGATGTCGCCAGCGGCTTTTCAACCAGCACATGCTTGCCAGCGAGCAGCGCCGCCTTCGCGAGCTTGTAATGCGTGGAGATCGGCGTCGCGATGATGATACCTTCAGCATCACTCTCAAGCGCCGTCTCGAACTCCTGCGCAACCGGAACGCCAGGGTACTGTTTGGCGATATAGTCGAGCCGCTCCTGATGGAAATCGACGGCGAGCGTCGCCTCCAACTGAGGCGACTGATGAGCGATTCGGATGTGTTTGGACCCCCAAAACCCGCACCCGACTACAGCAATACGCACCGAATCCTGCACTCTAAACTCCTGTCCACTCAACGTCGCACCGAAATTCAGCCGCGCGGCATAACCTGCGACTGGAAAGTCCGGAGTTATAGACGGGGTTACCGACTAGGACTCGCGGACGAGCTTAATTGTTTCTTACCCAGCTACCGCAAACGATCACAGGGCTCTTTCGATGAAAGACATTCCGCGTTTCGTTCACGTCGCTACGAAAAAGCAACCAAATTGCTTCCAGCACCCCCAAGCACAACTCGGGCCAGCGCCACCCCCCTGCCTCTGGTTGCCATCGTTCCAGAACGAGACAGCAATAAGGGATTGATTACACTTACGAACATTCGCGCCGCGCACGCAACGATTAAAATGTCGCCCCCGGCCTTATGCTCAGTTAACCTTAATCGCCTGACCACTCAGTACTTCCCAATCATTGACGGCAAAAAACAAGATAACAAAATTTTTCCCGTATCGATCTGAGCCTTTACGAAAAAATCCAAACAACTTGATCGCGGCAACAACGACTCTTATAAGACCTGAACAGTAGTTTTACGCTCCGGCGCTTTTGACGCAGCCGAGTTTTGAGGTTCCAAAAGACATGGATGTGACACGCTCGTACGTCGTCATTACGCCTGCGCGCAACGAAGAAGCGCATATCGAGCGATTGATCCTAAGCGTCGTCGCCCAAACCGTCCGACCGCGGCGTTATGTCATCGTCAGCGACGGCTCAACCGACCGCACCGATGAGATCGTCCAACGTTATGCCGATGAGCATGACTTCATCACGTTCGTCCGCGCCGGCGACGAGGCCGGAGCCGGCAAGAACTTCGGCTCGAAAGTGCTCGCCTTCAACGCCGGCTATCGCAAGCTCGACAGTCTCGCCTATGATTTCATCGGCAATCTAGACGCCGACGTGTCCTTCGGTCCCGACTATTTCGAGACTCTGATGTCGCGTTTCGATGCAGATCCCGATCTCGGGCTCGCAGGCGGCGACATTCATGAGATGATCGGCGGCGAAGCACGCGCAAGATCCGCGGCCAAGGACAGCATTTGTGGCGCAGTCCAACTCTTCCGCCGCGCCTGCTTCGAGGAGATCGGCGGCTATCGTGCCTTACCGCGGGGCGGCATCGATGCCGCAGCCGAAATCATGGCGCGCATGAAGGGTTGGCGCGTGCGGGTACAAGAAGACCTGCCCGTGATTGCACACCGTCCCGTCATGACGGGTAACAAGGGCCCTCTTGGTACACGCTTCAACAAGGGTGTCCAGAACCAGTACCTTGGCTATCACCCCCTCTTCCATCTCGCCGTCTCCGCCAAGCACATCCTCCAGCCGCCCTACCTGACGGGCGGCCTGTGGATGCTCGCCGGTTACGTCTCATCCGCGCTACGCGGCACACCCCATGCGGTGCCCCCTGAAGTGGTCGACTACCTGCGCCGTGAACAACTCGCCAGGCTGCATCTCGGCGCACGCCCCAAAGCGGCGCGCAGCAGCCAGGAACCGGCACTACATCGGCCTTCTTGAGCGATCGGCTGGCAACGCCGGTGCGGGAGCAGGGCGGCCGCTCGACACCTCGCAAAAGATCACGCAGACTGTCGACACGCCTCAAGACAAGCGATGAACTGAAATATAAAAATCAGCGAGTTACAGAGACTGGATAACGTGCCAATGGAAAGTTGCGTAACCAGGATCGCCCTCAGGCGTTCTTGATGATCCGCGCAATTTTTTCACATTGGCTGCCCCAGGAATGGGCCGCGAAGAACCGCCGCCGCTTCTCGACCAAGGCCAGACGGTCCTCCGCCGATCGCGCCCGGTCAACCGCAGCCAACATGTCGCCCGTCCCGGCAAACGTGTCCACCATCCCCTCCTGCGCCAGATCACGGAATGACCCGACGTCCGGACCGACGATCGCCGCCGCGCTGTTGAGTGATGTCATCAACGCACCTGAACTCAGGATCGACTGCGCGCTGTAGGGAAACAGGATGACCCGCGCCCCATTCTGCGCAGCCATCAAAGCATCATCCGGCACAATTTCATTACGGATCTCGACGCTCGGCGGGCTGGCTTCGAGACACGCCTGATAGTAGGCCTCGTCGGCGAACCGTCCCCACACGAGCACGCGCAGCCGATCCTTGTGATCACTCCCGGCAAGCAGTTCCAAAAACTCCCGGATGCCCTTGTAGGGATGCATGCTGCCCCAGATCAGAACGTCCCATTCCGGCTCCGGCACCGCGCCCGTATCGACCCCGAACGCGTCCACGGGATGGTGCACGAAATGCGTCTTCCCCTCGGCGCGACGATCAATCTGGCGCGCATAATCCACGCCCTCCCGGGCATGCGTAATGATCACGTCGGCATGCCGGACAAGCGCTCGCATGAGCGCCCCCTTCGCCCATGCATTGGCCTTCGAGTGAGATATCTTGTTGTGCAGCACCCAGACGACTTTAAGACCCAGCGCCTTGCGCGTGATCAAAAGCAAATAGACAAGCATCGATTGAAAATAACCGCCCCGTCGGTCAGGAACGTTTTCGACCCAATTAAATAGGACAATATCGCATTGAAAAACATAACGATATAAATCAATAATTCCGTTACTGGAGGGACTTTCAGCATTAACTATGTTATATTCCTGACCAAGCCCCGACATCAAATTTTCAACATACGGGTTAAGCGATTTACCCTTTGCCGAGTGGGGGTAACAATAAAGCTTCGGCCTGGACGCGCCATGAGACCTGTGCCCGTTGCGGGGCCGCTGCGGCGCCTGCTCCTCGTCCTTCGCCAAAACCGACCCTCCATCACACCCTAAAGCTCTGAAAAACATACATTTACCCGGCATGACGCCACGCCCGCGAGAGACCTTATGACGCATGCTGATCTCCAGCCGACGAAGCCCGGCCATAGCCAGCAGATACAGGTTCCCTGCCAGTTTCACGAGGCGCCCGCCTCTGAACCGAGACAACACTTAACGCGCAATAACCCACGACGCCGCAAATACGCCAGCCAACACCAATCGCGCTGGACAGACCGGCTGGCTGCAGCTGGCCGCGCATCAGCCTCGAAGCGTTCGCAAAGCGCCGTCGCCACGTTGTTTACCGTGTGCTAGGGAGAGGCATCCAGGGCGTCTGATCCGACGCGAACCCGTCTCACTGACGCCCCATCCAAAGCAGTTGAAATTCTAGCGGAAGATTGACATGACCGTGCACGCTAACCTGATCGCTGGCGAGTGGACCCAATCGGACGACGTCGCCAAGAACATCAATCCCTCGAACACCTCCGAAGTCATCGGCGAATATGCCCGCGCCGCTGCAGGCGCCGTCGATAAAGCTGTCGCCGCCGCCAAATCGGCCCAACCCGCGTGGGCCGCCGCCTCTCCGCAGGTGCGTCACGATGTGCTCGAAAGCGTCGGCGCCCAGATCATGGCCCGCAAGGACGAACTCGGCCGCCTTCTCTCACGCGAGGAAGGCAAAACCCTGGCTGAAGGCATCGGCGAGACGATCCGCGCCGCCCAGATCTTCAAGTTCTTCGCAGGTGAGACGCTGCGCAACGCCGGTGACAAGCTCGCCTCCGTCCGTCCCGGCGTCGAAGTCGACATCGAGCGCGAAGCCGTCGGCGTGATCGGCATGATCACGCCGTGGAACTTCCCCATCGCCATTCCGGCCTGGAAAATTGCCCCCGCGCTTTGTTATGGCAACGCCGTCGTCATCAAGCCCGCCGATCTCGTCCCCGGCTGCGCCTGGGAAATCGCGAAGATGCTTGACGAGGCCGGCTGCCCCTCGGGCGTCTTCAATCTGGTCATGGGCCGTGGCTCAACGGTCGGCCAGCGCCTTGTCGAACACCCCGACGTCGATGCGATTTCCTTCACCGGCTCCGTCCCGACCGGCCGCAGCATCGCCGTCAAATGCGCTGAAACCCACAAGCGTGTCCAACTCGAGATGGGCGGCAAAAACCCGATGGTCGTCCTCGACGACGCGGATCTGGACATCGCGGTATCGGCCGCAATCAATGGCGCATTCTTCTCCACCGGCCAGCGCTGCACCGCATCAAGCCGCCTGATCGTGACGCAGAAGATCCATGACGCCTTCGTCGAGAAGCTCACGAACGACACCAAGGCCCTGAAGGTCGGCGACGCCCTCGACGCAACCACCCAGATCGGCCCCGTCGTTGATCAGTCCCAACTCGAGCAGAACCTGTCCTACGTCAATCTCGCCCGGGAAGAGGGCTGTGAAGTGATCGGTGGCGAACGTCTCGATGGCCCCGGCTACTTCCAGGCCCCTGCAATCTTTGTCGGCGCAAACAACACCATGCGCTCCAGCCGTGAGGAAATCTTTGGCCCCTGCGCGTCGATCATCAAGGTTGCCGACTATGACGAGGCACTCACTGTCGCCAACGACACCGAATTCGGCCTCTCCTCGGGCATTTGCACGACGTCACTGAAGCATGCGTCCCACTTCCGCAAGAACGCCAAGGCCGGCATGGTCATGATTAATCTGCCGACCGCCGGCGTCGACTATCACGTGCCATTTGGCGGTCGCAAAGGCTCCTCCTACGGCCCCCGTGAACAGGGCCGCTATGCCGCCGAGTTCTACACGACGGTCAAGACGACCTACATCCTGCCTTGAATATGAAAGGCCGAACGAGCTGACCGCGATGCAATCGCTCACACCGTAAGCAGCCCCGGGGAAGGCCCTCGCCTTCCTCGGGATAATCGGTGCAAGACACCCTGACCCTCAGCCGTTTGACCCCATCCGCCGCTGCCATTCGCGCCGACAGTCCTCCTCGGGCACGCCAAGCCGGTCGCGGCAGCTCTCCATGAACGCATCCTCTTCGAACCGCTGACGTTCTGGATCGAGGCTCCTTGCCGGCGCTGCAACCGATACCGACTGAGCCGGATCGGGCGGCAGATAAACCGGCTGGCCGTTCTGGTTGACCCCGACTTGGCGCAGTTGCAGTTCGCGTTCGCGCAGTTGGTTGGCTTTTTCCCGCGCCGCGATCTCGCGTTCCCTGAGATCGTTCCGGCGCTCGGCCTGCCCCACCTGCAGCCCCGGGATCTGGACGATCGTGCTCACGACAACGGACGGGATCGACATGAAGCCCAGAACCTCACTCGGCTTCTTCATCGAATATTTGACCAGCACACCGTTGTCGAAATCAAGCTGCGCCTCCGACGTGATGAAGGCACCCCGGTCAACCTTGATCCGGAGCAACTCGGCCTGGTTCTCGAACGCTTCCCAGCCCGCCCAGATCGGCCGCCAACGGTTCTTCGTGCGCTCAAATACGATCAGCTTGTGATGGATCGGCTTGCGATAGAAGAAGCCGGAAGCTTCGCGCGGCAGGGCAATCTCGATCGGCTGTCCCCGCCGCGGCTCCTCACGCTCCTTTGCCACCCGGTAATAACATGAGCCCGGCACCAGCTCGTCATTGCGGTCGAACACGGCCAGACAATAGCCCTGCCGGTGCATCAGCTTGTTCTTGTATTCGAAGTCTTGCGGATCAAACGGGTCGAACTGGACTGTCAGCACCGTTTCCGGCCGCATCCCACCGGGCGCAAAGCCGCGAATGCTGGTCCGCGGCACACCGCCGATGCTGGTCATGATGATCTTGGCGAGCGACTCCACAATCGCAGCCGTCTCATCGCGGGAATGCGCCTTGACCTGCTTCAGGTAACCTTTCGGCGTGGTTTCGATGACCAGGTCATCGCTGTGCATCGAACTGTGGTTGTAATGCACTTTGAAGTGCGCGGCGCGCTCCGGCACGCTCTCCTTGGCAAGCTGGATGATGCGTTCACCGCCCGCCCGCTTGATCTCAACCGATAGCAGTGTCTTCGGCACGTAATAGGATTGCGTGAGCCCGCCTGCGTTCTCCGGCTGCCCGTCGTCCCCATAGTGCAGGGAATCGAACGTCGTCGCAGCGCACGCACTGACCAGCATGCCGGCCGAAATCAATGCCGCGAGCCTGACCAGGTACATGTACGCGCCCTCAAATGAAACATCACAGGCGCCCGTCCCTGCCAAGGACACCCGTTGAACAACAGCGCGGATCACACACCCGGCAGGCGCGCGATGCGGCTTTTCCGCTCCCTGGCTTCATCGGACAACGCCCAGCGAACGCTGACGCTAAACCCGTCCCACCCGCGCATCAACGAACGGAAAGGACACGTGTGAGAATGCCAGCAAGGTGTTGCAACTCGGTGCCAAACTGTGGCTCGATGGCTTCCCCAACTGTCGCCCGCACCCGCCGGCGCGCCCAAACCCGGCATCACGCCGGCCGCGCACAGCCCATCAAGGGTCCGTCTGCCGCAGAATATCGCGGACCTTTGCCGGCAGATGCAGGGCCGCGCGGCGAACGACCTGGTCGATGGAGGAATTTCGCTGCCGAAAGGTCCTGACCTGACGCGCGACAAACGGACTCTGCGAGATCAGGATCGTCAGCCCCGTCAGCATCATGATCGCGCCTAAGGGAATTGGCATCGGCAGCACGACCGCGCCAACAACGATAATCACAATCGCCACGGCAACGAACAGAACCCGCATCATTAACCGCCTCCGCCCCGGCGCGCCGACCGCCACGGCTCTTAACGGCATCTAGCCGCAGGGACCGAGAAGCAGCGCCAATGCCGACGTCATCAATGCGCCATCAAAACCGGCCGCTTCATGTCATCCAGAATGTCATAGGTTGCGCCGCCGAACAGGCTCTCGCGAAACGCCGAGTGCCCATAACAGCCCATCACGATCAAATCGGCATCGTCGATCGCCGCCTCCGCCGCGATCGCGCCGCCGATCGACCGCCCATTGCGGGGAACCGCTCTCACCTCAACACGCACCCCATGCCGGGCAAGCGCCGCGCCCAGATCGTCACCGAACGTCGCATACGGCGGATCAATCCCAACAACGTTGACGCTCTCGGCGTGTTCCAACACCGGCATGGCATCAAACACCGCCCGCGCCGCTTCCCGGCTGCGGTTCCACGCGATCGTCACGCGACGGATAATCCCATCCTGCAGCTTCTGCCCATTGTCTCGCGGAAGAATGATCACAGGCCGCCCCGTGCCGAACACCACTGACGATGGAACATCACTGCGCAGCCCGAACGGATCCGGGTCGTCCTGGCTGACGATCACCAGATCAGCGGTATAAGCCTGATCGACGATATCCATCGCCGTACTGGGCCGGTCCGGCCGGCTGCACCGCCACTCCACATTCGCAGAATAACTTTGCGTAGCGCGCAGAAAAATCTTCTCGATTTCTCTGGCTTCCGCCTCAAGCGCCTCGGTCTGCTGCTCGATCACCTCGGCCGGTATCGGCGCTTCAACAACGCCGAACGAGACCGGCATACGCGGCACGACATGAAGCCCGATCAGATGAGCCCCTTGCGCCTCGGCCAGTGGCACGGCGACTTTGAGCATCTCTTTGGCACGCGCCGTGGTCGGCAATTGCGTCAGTATCGTCTTGTAGGCCATGAGAGTTCCCACCTATCAACACCATCGTTGAAATCAGTGTCCTACCGGCCGCGCCTGTCGTCCTTGACCCAGGTCAAGCAACCAAACGCATCCTGAAGCGAAGGGCCTAGCGCAATGGCGCCCCGTCGATGCCCTCGCGAGGCCCGGGCGCAGGCCTGTCGTCATCCTCATCATCCAGGATCCGCTCCGCGGCCCCCTGAAGATCATCATACTGCCCGGTCTTGATCGACCAGACGAATGCGGCAAGCCCCAACAGCCCAAGGAACAGGGCAATTGGAATAAGGACGATGACCTGGCTCATAGCCCCGGGCTCCCCGCCGACACTTCGGATCTCGCACGCGGCGCATCATAAACCAATTCGCCCCGTCGCACCGAGCCCACCGCATCCCCCCCGACGCGGCCGGAGGACGGATCGCCCCGCTTTCCTGTCAGCCGCAACCTGCCTCCGGCGAGCTTGAGCCGCATGCTGTTGGCCACCACGATGATCGAGGAAGCCGACATCGCGATCGCTGCAATCAGCGGCGTCACAAGGCCGGCCATCGCAACCGGCACAGCGATGAAATTGTAGACGACCGCGGACGCGATGTTCTGGCGCACGATCCGGTCCGCCTCAAGTGCCGTCGAGTGGCACAGGGCGATGACATCGAGACTTTGGCCGGCGAACACGAAGTCCGCCGCCTGCCGGCCGACATCGGACCCCGACGACGGCGCCATAGACACATTCGCCGCCGCCAGCGCCGGCGCATCGTTGAGCCCGTCACCGACCATCAGCACATTCCGCCCGCTCTGCCTCAGCGCTTCGAGATGAGCGATCTTGTCGGCCGGGCGCTGGTTCGCGCTGAACGTCGCCACGCCAAGTGCGCGCGCGACCTCCTCGACCGGGCCGTCGAGGTCGCCCGAGACGATTTCAAGGCGAAGCCCTGCCGCCTTCAGCATATCGATGGTCTGCCGCGCGCCCGGCCGCAACGCATCACGCATGACAAAATGAACCGGCTGACCACCCGCCTCAGCGAACCAGGCCACACTGCCCTGCCCCGGCGCGCCAGTCCCTGTTTCATTATTGGAACCGTCCGGCGCCGCGCCTGCGATTTCATCCACCCACGCCCGCCGCCCGAGCCTGACCCGCCGCCCACCGATCAACGCCTCAATGCCGCTGCCTGCGACTTCGCGCACCTCACTCGTCCTGATCTCGTGCCCCTCGAGATCAGCGCCAACCGCGCGCGCGACGGCCTGGGCCGTCGGGTGGCGCGAGTGACGCGCGAGAACGCCCGCCATCTGCCTTTCCGACACCGCCGCATCGCTGGCGACCACATCCGGACGCCCTCCGGTCAGCGTACCCGTCTTGTCGAAAACGATCGTGTCGATCTGGCGTAGCTTCTCGAGCGCACTGCCATCCTTCATGAAAACGCCCCGCTCGAACAACCGGCCCGCCGCAACGACGTGAACGATCGGAACGGCGAGAGCCAGCGCACAAGGGCATGTGATGATGAGCAACGCGATCGCCGTGTAGACGGCCACCTGCCAGTCGCCCCCCGTCGCCCAGAACCAGCCCGCAAACGCAACGAACGCAAGAATATGGACGATTGGCGCATAGTAGCGCGCGACCTGGTCCGCGATCCTGACGAACCGGGCCTTCGAGTTCTCGGCGGCTTCCATCATCTGGATCACCTCGCCGAGGAACGACTGCGAGACGATCTTCGTCGCCTCGATCTCGATCGGCTGACCGAGATTGACGGTCCCCGCTTCAATCTCGTCGCCGACACCGACCTTGACGCTTTCACTCTCCCCGGTGACGACGGAGCGGTCGAGTTCACTCACCCCCTTGCGGATGACACCATCGACCGGCACACGCTCGCCCGCCGCAACCATCAGCCGCTGACCGGGCACAACATCACCCGCCGGCACATAGCGCTGCGCGCCGTCAGGCAGAATGACAACGGCCCCCTTTGCCGCCAGGCCCGAAAGCAGCTTGACGGCATCACGCGCCCGTTCCCGCATCATGTTGTCGAGAACCCGCCCGATCAGCAGGAAGAAGAGCAGCATCACGGACGCATCGAAATAGGCATGCTTGCCGTTGTTGACCGCTTCATAGCAGCTCATCAAAAGCGCGAGCACCACCCCGAGCGTGATCGGCACGTCCATATTGAGTCGCCCCCGCCGCAACGCGCCGAGCGCCGAACTCAGAAATGGCCGCACCGCATAGGCCGCCGCCGGCACTGCAATCAGGCCGGAGATCAGATGGAACAGGTGTCGCGTCGCATCGTCTGCCCCCGACCACACCGATATCGACAGCAGCATCACATTCGCCGTCGCAAACCCCGCAACCGCCAGCGATAACAGCAACCGCCGGTGCGTCTCCGCCCCCGGATCCTGCACCACCTCGCCGATTTGCAGCACCGCGTGCTCGAACCCTTCCCGATCGATCGCCTCGGAAAGATCCCGCGCGCGCCCCTCACGCTGGCGCCATTTGATCCGGATTTTCCGGTTGGACAGATTGGCCCGCGCCTCCGTGACGAAATCAAGCCCGCCGAGCGCCCGTTCGAGCCGCCGGACACAGGCAATGCAGTGCATGCCCGGGACATGGAATTCCGTTTCAAGCGTGTCGTTGTCGGGCGCCCGCGAAGCCGCCCTCAGCCGCTCTTCCTCGAGATCGCAAACCGGCTGCTTCTCGGTCGCCATGGCGTGACAACAGCTCAAGGGATCTGCCTCCGCTAGCGCTTCACAGCCTGTCCGGCCGCTGCAGGAACTTCAATGCGCTGATCCCGCCGATAGCTGTTATCGCCAGCGCCACCCGTGATCTTGACCGCCCAAAGGCCGGGCGTCAGCACCACCTCGCCTCGATAGCGGCCCTGATCGACATGCTTGAGCGTCACCGTCTGGTCGAACGCTTCCGAAGCGGGCCGCCCGATCGACGCCGTCAGGTCGCCGAGGATAACCGGTTTGCCCGCGCGGTCGGTGAGTTCGAAATCGATGCCGTTCTGGGCGACAGCCAATTGCCCGCGCCACCCGCGCGCCGCCTGCCGCCGCGCCTCGACCAGATCTTCGTTGAAGTGCTGGCTCGCGACATAGCTGTTCTTGACAACAAGCCCGGTCCACGAACGCCCCGCCAACACCGCCATCGTCATATTGACCGTGATGATCACCCCGAAAAAGGCCAGCATGCTGAAGAGCATATGCCACCCGGTAAATTGCCACTGGCGCTTGGGCGCCTTTGAGCCGATCATTTCGCAACTCCTTCCGGCGAGACGAATTGCGCCTCGTAGGTTTCGGTTTCTTGCCCGCCGATCGTCTCGACGACAAACTGGAAGCCCTGCTTTTGCGCCGAAATGCTGGACCGTGGCGCCTTCACGAACACTTTCACGGCTTTGAGCTGGTCCGGCTTCACGTCAACCTGAAGGCTGTCGCCAGCCGTATCCTGTCCGCCTGCGAGCCATATGCTGGCGCCCTTCAAGCCCCCGACAGAGAGCCGGAACGAGCGCGGCTGGAGTTTCATATTGAGGATCTTGACCTCGTAGCCATTGCGGATCGCACCATCACTGAGAACCACGTAGAGCGGATTGCGGTCGTGGCGAACGTTAATGTCAAGCCGATCGCGCATGAACAGCGCCACCAGAAGCCCGAGACCAAGAGCACACCAGATCGCGATATAGACAAGCGTACGCGGCCGTATGAACGAGCTAAGACCCGTATGCTTGAACTCAGGGTTCAGCTTGCCCTCACGCGGTCGAACCTTGTCCGGATCAATCGACCCACGATCCCAGACGATGTCCCCGGCAACGTCGATCCTCTGACTGCCCGACACACGCATATTGGTGTCGTATTCTGCAAGCGTCGCATAGGAGATGAGGCCGTGCTCGAACCCGATCTTCTCCATCACACCATTGCACGCATCAATGCAAAGCGCACACGTAATGCACTCAAGCTGCTGACCCTCACGGATATCGATGCCCATCGGGCAGACCGCCACACACGCATTGCAGTCGACACAGTCTCCAACCAGCTTGCCTTCCGCCCGAACGCGTTTGGCATGGCGCGATCTCGGTTCGCCGCGCCAATCGTTGTAGGTCACCGTCAGCGAGTTCTCATCGAGCATCGCAGCCTGGATCCGCGGCCACGGGCACATGTAGGTGCAGACCTGCTCCCGCAGGAGACCACCGAAAATATACGTCGTCGCCGCTAAAACGCCGACGGTCGCGTAGGCAACAAACGGCGCCTGTAACGTGAAGAGATTTTTGGCCAACGTCGGCGCATCAGCGAAATAGAAGATCCACGCACCGCCCGTGGCAACTGCGATCAAGATCCAGATCGCATGCTTGGCAAACCGCTTCGTGAACTTCGACGCCGACATCGGCTCCTTGTCGAGCCGGATGCGCGCATTCCGGTCCCCCTCGACCGCCCGCTCGACGACCAGGAACAAGTCAACCCACACCGTCTGCGGACAGGTATATCCGCACCATGCGCGGCCCACCGTCGAAGTGACGAGAAACAAACCGATCCCCGCCATCACCAGCAGGCCGGCGACAAAGAAGAATTCCTGCGGCCAGATCTCGATGAAGAAAAAGTAGAACCGCGCATTCGCCAGATCGATCAGAACGGCCTGATCCGGCGCATATTCACCCCGGTCCCACCGTATCCATGGCGTGATGTAATAGATGCCCAGCGTGACAGCCATCACCACCCACTTGAGCGAACGGTAGAAACCCTCCGCCCGCTTGGGATGGATCTTTCGGCGCGCCTCATACAGCGACCGATTCTCTTTCGAGTTCACCGGCTCGGCAGAAAACGTCGTTACCGCCGAGCCATCATCCATCGCCGCCATCGGTCGCCTTGCTCCCGCTACTCAGAGGCCGTCTTCGTCTTCTCGCCACCTCCGAGCGAGTGGACGTATAGCGCAAGCTGCTTCACCCGCGCTTCCCCAAGACGCTGCAACCACGGCGGCATCACACCATGACGCGGCGCGTTGATCTGGCTGACGATGTCATCGCGACCACCGCCATAGAGCCAAATCGCGTCGGACAGATTGGGACCACCAAGTTCGCGATTGCCCTTGCCGGCGTCACCATGGCAGGCCGCGCAGTTTTCAGCGTACGGCTCAGCACCCTTCTCCGCCAAGGCCGCATCGTGTTCCTGACCTGACAACTTGCGCACATAGGCTGCAACCGCACGGACCACGTCCTTCTCAAGGATCTGGTCGCGCCCGAACGCCGGCATCTCTGAAAGGCGGGCGTCTTCATCGTCCTCGTTGCGAACACCATGCGCAATCGTCGTGTAGATCGCCTCGACGCTGCCGCCCCAGATCCAATCGTCATCGTTGAGGTTGGGGTAGCCTGCAGCGCCCTGTGCGCCGGAGCCATGGCACTGCGAGCAATAAACCTTGTAAAGCGATGCTCCGCCTGCGACCGCATAGCGATAGAGCTCTTCCTGCCCAGCCACTTTTTCGATCGGCGTATTCTTGAGCTGCTCAAGCTTCACCGCCTGCTCTGCGCCGACGGCAGCCATCGTCTTCTCAAGCTCACCCCGCGCCGTAATACCGGAAATGCCGGCCGACGACGTCTCAAGCATCGGGATCGCGGGATAGTAGATGACATAACCGATCGCGAAGACAATCGTCGCATAGAACGTCCACACCCACCATCTGGGAAGCGGCGTATCAAGCTCCTTGATGCCGTCCCATTCGTGACCGGTCGTTTCCGTCCCACTCAGTTCGTCGACTTCCTTTTTGTGATGATCATCACTCGACATCTCAGTCATCCTCTTTGAGTGGGATCTGGGCGCATTCATCCGCAATCGATTTCGAGCCCGGCCGGAAGGTGAACAGGATCACGGCGATAAAAACCGCGAGCAGGTAGACAAGCCCCCAGCTGTCCGCGAATTGGCGAAGTGTTGAATAGTCCATCACGCCCTCCTCATCTCAGGTTCTCTTCTGCCTTGTAGGCATCGAAGTCGACGAGTGTGCCAAGCATCTGCAGATAGGCGACGAGCGCATCCATCTCACTGATCATCTCGGGATTGCCGTCGAAGTCACGCACGCTGACCTTGGCGTAGCGGGTCTTGAACGCCTCGACGCCATCGCCGTCCGGATTGACCTGCGCCTTGAGGTCGGCAACGGCGTTCTGGACCATCTCGTCGGTATAGGGCACGCCAACGATCCGGTTCACTTTCAGGTGCTCCGCAATGTTGTCCGCCTCAAGTTTGCGTGTGAGCAGGAAACCGAACTGGGGCATGATCAATTCAGGCACCAGGTTTTTCGGCCGCACCAGATGCTCGACATGCCACTCATCCGAATACCGCCCCCCGACGCGGGCGAGGTCCGGCCCCGTCCGCTTCGAGCCCCACTGGAAGGGGTGGTCGTACATGCTTTCCGCTGCGAGCGAGTAGTGCCCATAGCGCTCTACCTCGTCGCGGAACGGGCGGATCATCTGGCTATGACAAACATAGCATCCTTCACGGATGTAGATGTTCCGCCCAGCGAGTTCCAGCGGCGTATAGGGCCGCATCCCCTCGACCTTCTCGATCGTGTTCTTCAGATAGAAGAGTGGCACGATCTCGATAAGACCGCCGATCATCACGACGATCAGTGAAACCACCATCAATAGCGTGGCGTTGCGTTCCATCACGCCATGCCGAGACCAAAAAGACATCCCTGTCCCTCCTTATTCAGCTGGCTGCAGGGTCGCACCAGACCCCATCGGGGCCTCACGACGCACATCGCCACGGATCGTCTTGTAGATGTTGAAGGCCATGATCAGCGCCCCCACGAGATAGAGCATGCCGCCAACCATACGCATGACGTACTCGGGATGCAGGGCACTGACCGTGTCGATGAACGAGTTCACCAGGAAGCCCTGATCATCATACTCACGCCACATCAGCCCCTGCGTGACGCCGGCAACCCACATCACCGCCGCATAGATGACGATACCGATCGTCGCCAGCCACAGATGCCAGTCCACCATCCGAAGTGAATAGAGTCGCTCCCGGCCCCAAAGCTTCGGTACCAGATAGTAGATCGCACCAAACGTGATCATGCCGTTCCACCCGAGCGCACCCGAATGCACATGCCCGATCGTCCAGTCGGTGTAGTGCGACAGCGAGTTGATCGACTTGATCGACATCATCGGACCTTCAAAGGTCGACATGCCGTAGAAGGCGACGGCGATCACCATCATCCGCAGGACCGGGTCGGTACGAAGCTTGTCCCATGCCCCTGAGAGCGTCATGAGACCGTTGATCATGCCGCCCCACGACGGCATCCACAGCATCACCGAGAACACCATGCCAAGCGACTGCGCCCAATCCGGCAGCGCCGTATAGTGAAGGTGATGCGGACCCGCCCAGATGTAGAGAAAGATCAACGCCCAGAAGTGAATGATCGACAACCGGTAGGAGTAGATCGGCCGGTTGGCCTGCTTCGGCACGAAATAATACATCATGCCAAGGAAGCCCGCGGTCAGGAAGAAGCCCACCGCGTTATGCCCGTACCACCATTGCGTCAGCGCATCCTGCACCCCGGAGAACGCGGAGTAGCTCTTCGAGCCGAGGAACGAGACCGGCACTGCCATGTTGTTGACGATGTGCAACATCGCCACCGTGACGATGAACGCAAGGAAGAACCAGTTGGCAACGTAGATGTGCGGTTCTTTGCGTTTCCACAGCGTGCCCAGGAACACCAGCAGATACGCCACCCACACGACCGTCAGCCACAGATCGACGTACCACTCAGGTTCCGCGTATTCGCGGCTCTGTGTCGCCCCGACGAGGTAACCCGTGGCAGCCATCACGATGAAGAGCTGATAGCCCCAGAACACGAACCACCCGAGCCATCCCCCGAACAGGCGAGCCCGGCTGGTGCGCTGGACGACATAAAAGCTCGTCGCGATCAGCGCATTGCCCCCGAACGCAAAAATAACCGCGGAGGTATGTAACGGCCTCAGGCGGTTGAAGTTGAAGTAGGGCTCGAAGTTCAAATCCGGAAACGCGAGCTGGGCCGCGATGACGACGCCGACCAGAAACCCGGCAATCCCCCAGAACAGGGTTGCGATCGTGCCGGCACGGATCACGTCGTCCATGTAGTTTTCTTCGCCCTCAGCCAGCGCACGCTGCGCCACCGGGCGATAGTCAGCCATTCTGACCGCGACAATCGTCGCAAGGAACAGCACTGCTGCCATGACCATGCCGTGGGTCCGGAAGACCTCGTCCTGGCCACCAAGCGCAGCAATCAGCGATGCGACAAGCGCAAGCGCAAAGAATGTAATTAAGGGCCCATTGCTCATATATCGGCTCTCCCCGTGTCGCACGCGCGCTACACATGAAGGACACGACCACTCTCGCAATCGCATTCAGCGCACGCTCAAAGAGCCTCATACGGACTGAGCCACCGAGCGACCTTGATTTGGATCAAGGCAGCCAGCCAAAGAATTTTACTAAAGAAGGAGCACCCGCAGCATCGGTTGCCTTCTCAAGGTGCGGCAAATTATCGAAACGCGGATCGAAAGCACTGGAGCGATGTCCCATGGAACGCAATGATCGAGGCGTTGGCCATGACAAAGTCTGCCCAGCGGTCGAAAACCCGCTGACGACCTACACCCGCCTGCTCCATGAGCAGCTCGAACTTGCAAGCGAGCTTGAGCGGATCGCCGACGCTCTGCCCGACAAGTTCGACCAATACCGATGCCGCGAACTCGCCGATCATATCCCAGCAGTCTTCAACGTGACGCTCTCAGTGGCGCACGACTTCCTGCACCCGGTCCTCTTGCGCCGCTGCGATGGTCATCCCTTTTCCAAGACCACCATGGAACGGCTACGGTCGGAGCGCCTGATGGATCAGGGCTACGCGATGGAGATCAACGGCCTGTTGCTGATCCTCGCTGGCCCGAAGAGCAAGACGGACATGAACGCCGCTGGCTATATGCTTCGCGGCTTCTTTGAAAACTGGCAACGCGCCTGCGCCTTCGAACTGGAGTTCGTCGTCCCGCTGGCGACCAAGCAATTGAGAAATTCCGACTTATCGACGATGGCAAGCCTTCTGGCCCGCCACCTCATGGTGACGCCGACAGCGTGCACGACCACACGTCACGCCCTCAAGTACCACTCGCTGCATTGAGTGCATCACGGTCTTTCACCCGAACGGTGTGCGCATTGTCGAATTCGATGATGTCGTTCTTCCTGAGCGCACTCATCTGCCGGCTAACGGTCTCGATCGTGAGGCCCAGAAAATCCGCCATTTCACCGCGCGACAGCGGCAACTGTATCCGCGGCTCGTCCTCGATCTCCGGCTTGCTGGCATCGCTGGCCGACATGATCAGCGCCAGAAAACTCGCGACCTTCTCGTAAGCGGTCTTGCGTCCGAGCGTCAGCATCCATTCGCGCGCCTCGTCGAGTTCCCGCAACGATTGCTCGTGCAGACGCGCCGCCATGTCATGCGAACCACTGACCGCATGCTCCAGCGCCGAGCGCGAAAACGTGCAAAGCTCGGTATCCACCGTCGCCTCGGCCGTGACGTTGCTCAACTCACGAAACGGCCGGCCAAGCAGGTCCGGGGCGAACTGCAGCCCGACGATCTGCTGGCGTCCGTCCTCAAGCAGCTTGGAAAGCTTGATGACGCCGGAAATGACATTGGCATAGGTGGCGATCGGCTGTTGCTCGGCAAGCAGCTCCGTTCCCGCAGAGACCTTGATCCGTTTGGTATGCTTGCTCAGCTCCGTCAGTTCTTCCGCCGACAGCGCGCCGCAAATCCCGCCGTGCCGCGCTTCACAGGACTGACAGATCTTCGGAATGTCAGAATTGTGGACATCCTGGCGTGCCATAATTCCTCTCCTCGATCCAGCGTTCGATCGAAACCACTATTTCAGACTATGTATTCAAAATAAACGATGCGTACGGTGGATAAGAACGTTTTTTTTGATCTGGATCAATGCGGCCCGACACGCTGACGCGGTGACATCGTGCCTCAGGTGCCAAAGTCGATAGCACCTCCGAAGGCCTCCAACGGGGTGATGGCTCTGACCATAGCCCTTTGAGAAGATGGACCGTCAAAAAATGTCAAACGCCGAGCCGACCAAAGCCGTCCCAGCGCCAGCCGCCTCCGCCCTGCCGACCGTGCGCCAGGTCACGTTCGCAGACCTTGAAAGCGCCCTTTCCAAAGGCATCGCCGACTTCAAGGCCGCACCTCAGTTCGGCCTCTTCTTCGGCGCCGTCTACGCCATTGGCGGTCTTTTCCTTTTTGCAGCCGTAATGCTCATTGGCCAACAATGGCTTGCCTATCCTCTGGTGATCGGTTTCGCCTTGATCGGCCCATTCGTTGCGACCGGCCTCTACGAGGTATCGCGCCTGCGCGAACAGGGCCGCGAACTGAACTGGAGCACCGTCCTCACGGTTGTATGGAACCAGCGCCGGCGCGAACTGGGCTGGATGGCGTTCGTCATGTTGTTCATCTTCTGGGTATGGATGTATCAGGCGCGAACTCTGTTCGCCGTCTTCTTTGGCTTCAGCGGCTTCGCGACAATCAGTGGCTTCCTGCACGCGGTTTTCACGACCTGGAACGGTTGGACCTTCCTTCTCGTCGGCCACCTTGTCGGCGCCATCATCTCGATGGTTCTTTTCGCCCTCACGGTCGTCTCAATTCCCCTTCTCCTCGACAGAAACTCCGATTTCGTGACGGCCATGATCACTTCCATCCGCGTCGTCACAGGCTCGCCTGTTCCAATGCTCGCGTGGGGCCTGTTCGTGATCGTCTGCGTTGTGCTCTCCGCACTTCCCGGCTTCCTCGGCTTCCTCGTCTCGCTGCCGGTCTTCGGCCACGCGACATGGCACCTCTATCGCATCGCCGTTGCCCCCCCCGAGGATGCTCAGGCACGTCCCTGAAGCCTTGTCCGTGTGGACCTGCCCCCTGCCCGAAAGGGTCGTTACCGAAACGGATCGTGTCCGGGAATGTTCATCCCCGACACGATCCGAAAAAGGGCAGAACGAACAGCCCGGCGCCAAGCGGCACAACTCAGCCCTCTCGTGCATCCTCACGGATCATCGCGGCCCCTTTTTCACCAATCATGATGGCGGGCGCATTGGTGTTGCCGGACGTCATCGTCGGCATGATCGAGGCATCAACCACCCTCAGCCCTTCGACGCCGTGCACCCGCAGGCGATCATCGACCACCGCCATCGCATCATGCCCCATCTTGCACGTCCCGATCGGGTGATACGCCGTTTGCGCGGTTCGTCGGCAGAAATCGAGCAGCTCGTCGTCCGATTGCGCATCAGCGCCCGGGTTCATCTCATGGAGGCGATGCGGCGCGAACACATCGTGCGCGATCACGTCACGTCCGATCCTCATACCTTCGACGATGACACGGCAATCCTCACTGTCGGTCAGAAAGTTCGGCTTGATGGCCGGCGGGGCATAAGGGTCGCTGGAACGAATGTGGATCGATCCCTTCGATTCAGGCCGCAGTTGATAGACGCTCAGCGTCATCCCTGGCTCCCGGTCCATCTCCGCGCGCTTGTTCGCGTCGCTGTAGCTCACCGGCATGAAGAAGAACTGGATGTCCGGCGTCTCGAGTTCGGGCCGCGAGCGCACGAACCCATGCGCAAGAGCGGCCGATGACGTCAGCATGCCGCGCCGTGTCGCGACATACTTGAGCGTCTCCCCGACCAGCCTGAGCCCGCGCGTCCGTTCGTTGAAAGATACCTTCTGCTTGAGCCGCCAGTTCATGCGGGCCGCAATATGATCCCGGTAGTTCTCACCCACACCGGGCAGATCATGGACGACATCGATGCCGGCGCCCCGCAGTCGCTCACCCTGGCCAATCCCGGAAAGTTCCAGCAGTTGCGGAGACTGCACCCCGCCAGCCGCCAGAATGATTTCACCGGCGTGCGCTTCCCGCCCCGCCCCCTTGACGTCATAGGCAACGCCAACGGCACGCTTTCCCTCGAACAGCACCCGCCGCGCATGCGCATGCGTTTCGATTTTGAGGTTCGCCCGCTTCTTTGCAGGATCGAGATAGGCGTTCGCCGCACTCCACCTCAGCCCGTTCTTCATCGAGCACTGGTAGTATCCAAAACCGTCCTGCACGCCGTTGTTGTAGTCACGATTACGCGGATGACCGAGCGCCTCGCCGGCATCAATGAAAAGGTCGGCCAGCTCGTTGCGCGAATAGCTATCCGCGATATTGACCGGTCCCCCCCGCGCACGCGCCTCGTCGATCGCCCCATCACGCTCGAAATGCTCGATCTTCTTGAAGAACGGCAGCACCTGGTCATAGGACCAGCCACGATTGCCGAACTGCGCCCAGGTGTCATAGTCAAGCGGCTGCCCCCGCACCCAGATCATCCCATTGATCGCGCTCGACCCGCCAAGCGCCTTGCCCCGCGGAATGGGAATGCGCCGCCCATGGACACTGTCGTCGGGTTCCGTCTCGAACAGCCAGTTGAACTGCGGGTTGGTCATCAACTTCGTGAACCCGACCGGCAGATACACCCAGAAGTTCTTGTCGCTACCGCCCGCTTCAAGCAGCAACACGCGCGACTTGCCGTCCTCCGTCAGCCGGTTGGCAAGGACACACCCCGCCGATCCCGCCCCGATGATAATGTAATCGTATCTCTCGGCCATCTCGTCGCCTCCGCAAACAGGTCGGTGCGGACCGGAGATCAGCCAGTTCTGGCAGACGTAACCGGACCCAGGCCAAATGGATATCGCCGCAGCCCGAGCCACGAAACCCCCATCCCATCGCCCGCCGGATATTTGCGGGCGGTATCAAGCCCGTTCAGGCGACGGCACGCTGTCCGTCCAAGCGGGAAAACCGCAGATACCGCTTGCTCAGGACTGGTTGCCATCTTCCACCAGACGCATGAACGCCTCCAAATAGAAGGGGTCGTGAAATTCATCCATTCGCACGATCAACCCATCGGACTGTTCGATGACGAGGCGAAACCGCGTGTTCAGGATCTCGCCAGACGCGATATGGCGAAAGATGATCATGATGCGCGAACGGGCAACAGCACCGTCCACCTTCAGGAAATCCGTAACGAACGCCCCGAACTCGAATGTGTCGAGCATCAACTGCAGTTTCTCGCGAACCGCATCCTTGCCGACGGCTGAGGCCGCGAAGGGCACCTGCTCCCCATCGACGTTGATCGACCTGACCACATTGTCGGCCATCAACGACATGACGACGTCGAGGTCGCGGTTCGCCCACGCCGAAACGGCTGCGCGAAAGACCCGCTCTGTCTCGCTGGGGGCAGGCTTGTTTTCCGATTGCGGCATTCGAAAAAATCAGTCCGTCTGGAAGACCCGGCATCAGAAAAGCGAGCCGCCAGGAAAATATGAATGAAACGTAGCCTGCAGAATCAAGAATAAGTTGGCCGACCGAGACGTGGCAATCCGCACAAAGGCTTATAGACGCTCACGCGAAAAAATCATCCCCACTTTGATACGATCTGAGACAGCGGCGGGTGACGCTCTGTCTCGAACGCCATTCACTTAAATTCGAAACCGGGATAACCCGTCGCCGCGATCTCATCGCACTTTTCACGATAGCGTCCGACACCGCCGATATACGGCAGGAACACCCGCGGCTTACCCGGCACATTCGCGCCCATGTACCAGGACGCAGCTTGCGGATAGAGCGTCTTGTGCGCCACCTCGTTGCTGTGCTCGATCCAAGCGTCCTGCGCCACCGCCTGCGGTTCAATCGAACGGTAGGCGTTTTCCTGCATATACGCGATGCACGCGCTCATCCAGTCGACGTGCTGCTCGATCGACACAATCATGTTCGACAGCACCGACGGGCTCTGTGGACCGGTGACCATGAACAGGTTCGGAAAACCCGCCGACATCATGCCAAGATAGGTCTTCGGCCCCTCGGCCCATTCCTCGCGCAACAATTGCCCCCCTGTCCCGCGGATATCGATGCTATCGAGCGTGCCGGTCATCGCATCGAAACCGGTCGCGAAAACGATGGCGTCGAAACGATACTCCCTCCCACCCTGGCGAACACCCTTCGCCGTCATCGCCTCGATCGGCGCCTCGCGAATATTGACCAGATCGACGTTGGGTCGATTGAACGTATCGAAATAATTCGTATCAACACAAATGCGTTTGGTGCCGATCGGGAAGCTTTTCGGCGCCAGCAGTTCCGCCGTTTCGGGGTCCTTCACGATCTCGCGCACTTTGCCGCGCACGAATTCCGCCGCCGTCTCGTTCGCCGCCGCATTGGTGATGAGATCGTTGAAGGCCGCCATGAAGCGCGTCCCCCCGTCGGACCAGCGCTTTTCATAGACTTCAATACGCGTCTGCGGATCAACGTCCAGCGCCGACTGATCGTTGGGGTTGGTGAGGATACCGTTGCGCGCCCGCCGCGCCTCTTCTCTCAGCCGCGCATATTCGCTCTTCCAGGATGATTCATAGTCATCCGTCATCGGCCCGTTTCGCGATGGGATCGAGTAATTCGCGGTGCGTTGGAAAACGGTCACGTGTGCCGCCTGCGCAGCGATCACCGGGATGGCCTGGATCGCGGACGACCCGGTCCCGATCACCCCGACCTTGAGGCCGGTAAAATCAACCCCTTCATGGGGCCACGTCCCGGTGTGGTAGGTCGCCCCTTCATAGTCATCAAGCCCCGGAAAATCCGGCACACGCGAGGTCGAAAGACATCCCGTCGCCATGACGCAGAACCGCGCGCCAACCGTCTGGCCGCGATCCGTTTTCACCACCCATCGCTTTTCCGTCTCATCGAACGCGGCCGACGTCACCGTCGTCTCGAACTGGATGTCACGCCGCAAATCGAAGCGGTCCGCGACAT
Source organism: uncultured Alphaproteobacteria bacterium (assembly GCA_963696075.1). Taxonomy (GTDB): domain Bacteria; phylum Pseudomonadota; class Alphaproteobacteria; order Rhizobiales; family Hyphomicrobiaceae; genus CAJQQK01. Next base: position 88,269 of record CAVOJD010000037.1, read on the forward strand.
GGTTCGCATAGTCCAGGATTTCCGGCTGCGCTGAAAACTTTTCACTCCACCGCCACTCCTGCTGCAGCGCCTCCGAGAACGAGTAGGAGTATTGCATGCTCTCCACATCGCACCGCGCCCCCGGATAGCGGTTCCAGTACCACGTCCCCCCAACGCCGGTTGCCGTGTCGAACACCCGGACCTTGAGACCCAGTTCGCGCAGCTTGATCAGCATATAGAGCCCGCCGAACCCGGCCCCGACGATCACGGCATCATAGACCTCGAGGGGTTGTTCCCCCGCGCCGCCTTCAGTCGCTGACGAACCTGGAATGTCGATCTTGGAATCTTGCGTCATCTGACCCGTCATCTGAAATTTGAAATCCCATCGTGTCCAAATACACGCCCACCAAATCTTATCCGCGTTTCACCGCAATCCCTAAACCCGTAGGCGATATTTAGCCGATCCCCTGCTGGCGCAGTCCCTCAACGCACCCGCCGCCGAGCTGCCGCAGCATGGGCTTCAAACGTGAACGACGCCGGCACCGCTGGCCCGGCCTCCCCGCCGACCATCCACTCGATCGCCGCTCGCGCAAGGGCATGCGCAATGCCGAACGTGATCTTGAACCCGCCGCTCGCGATCCATACCCGTCCCGTTTCATCCACCGGTCCGATGATCGGGTCCCGCGCCCATGCCTTGGGCCTGACGCCAGCCCAGCGCCCGATGACACGTGCTTCAGCCAACACCGGCGACAGCCGTCGCGCCGCAGCAATACGCGGCTCGATCGCCGCGTCAGTCGACGTTGCATCACGCCAATCCATTTCCGTCGTACTGCCGATCGCGCACGCATCCCGCGAATGCGCCACGACATAGAGCCCGTCGTCGTAGATGATCGGTCGCCGGACAGGCAGACGTGCAGCCAACACCACCGCCTGCCCTTTCACGCCTCCCCCAAGATCCAGCCCCAGAACCTCCCGCGCCAGATCGAACGTCTGGTAGCCCGCCGCAAGCACAATGCGAGCACCCGCAATTCTGGCCCCGTCCGCGCCAACCACCGCGTTGCGAACCGGATCGATGGCCCGGCACGGCCACCCTTCCAACAAGACACCGCCGTCACTGATGAACGCAGCCTTCAGCGCCGCCAGATAGCGCCGCGGCTCGATCCGCGCCGCCAGCGTGTCGACCAGAAGGCCATAGGGCGCCTCCTCCGGATGAAGCCAGTCTGCAAACGTGTCACTTGCCGCAACCTCAAGACGATAGGCACCATTTTTGTGCCGCCACCTCTCCAGGCTCTCCGCCGCCCGCTCGATCGCCGTATCGCGAAAGCGCTGCGACCGGATCGCCATGACCCGGCCCGACCTCATGTAACCGGTATCGATGCCCGTCTGCGCCGCAAGCTCCGCCGCCCGGCTCTCCAGTTGGACCAGCGCATCGAATTGAAACTGCTTCTTCGCCCCCCATGGCAGCGGCATGTGCGCCATCAACGCCCCGAGCACGCCCCCGCTCGCCCCCGCGCCAACTTCCTCAGCCTCGACAATCGCGACGGAAAGACCGGCCGCGCGCGCCTCCCGCCCGAGCCAAAGTCCTTGCACCCCACCACCGACCACAACTAAGTCGTAGCTGGCCACTTTCGTCTCCATGGACGCTCCTGCCGCGAGCCCGCCAATGTCCCAACCGACCCAAACGACACGAATGAACACGAATTCAGCCATTCAATGGGGCGAGGGCGACGTACCCGTCTCCGTTGAATACAACGACCCTTATTTTGCACGCGAAGACGGCCTCGGCGAATCCCGCCACGTCTTCCTGGCCGGCAACCGCCTGCCAACCCGGTTCGCGAATCAGCACCAGTTCCAGATAGCCGAACTGGGCTTCGGCACAGGTCTGAATTTCTTTGCAACTCTCAGTGCCTGGCGCAACCGTCCCGCGCCACAGACCGGCGCACGCCTCACTTATACGTCGTTCGAAAAATCCCCCTTGTCACGCGACGACATGGCCCGCGCCGCCGCCGCATGGCCCGAACTCACGCCGCTCGTCACGGAATGCCTCGACCTCTGGCCGCGCGCCCTGGATGCGAACATCATCACACTCTCATGTCCCGACGCCACCCTCGAGTTGTATCTCGGCGACGCCAACCACCGCCTTTACGAGTGGCACGCGCCTGTCGATGCCTGGTTTCTCGACGGCTTCAGCCCGGCCCGCAATCCGGAACTCTGGGGCGCGGAACTCATGGCTCGCGTTTTCGCCCTGACCGTCCCGGGCGGCACCTTCGCAACCTACACGGTAGCCGGCTGGATCCGGCGCAATCTTGCAGCAGCCGGCTTTACTCTGGAAAAATTCCCCGGCCACGGCCGCAAGCGCGAGAGCCTGCGCGGCTGGCGCCCCGCCAATAGCCCCGATGACATCGAGGCCTCGAATTCACCAACCAGCGGCTAAAAGGTCTCAAATCAGATATTCTTCTCAGGCTCTCGATCTGATAGAAGCTTCGCCAACACCTTAACCGCGCGATCCGCGCCGACGCCGCTGAGCGACCGGAATCCAACAACGATGACGACTGCCCGAATCTACAAGCCCTCCCGCAGCGCCACCCAGTCCGGCAAGGGCCGCACCAAGGACTGGGTCTTCGAGTATGCCCCGGCAGCTCCCCGCCAGGTCGAGCCGCTGATGGGTTGGACCTCGTCGACGGATACGTTGTCCCAGGTCCGTTTGACATTCGACACCAAGGAAGACGCGATCGCCTACGCGACACGTCACGGCATTCCATTCACCGTTGAAGAAGAACGCCCCAGAAAAATCCCGAAGAAGTCCTACTCTGATAACTTCAAGTATGGCCGCCGCGTCGCCTGGACCCACTAAACGCCGGACCTCCGCGCAACCGGCCATGCTGTTGGCGAACATCACAACCCACCAATCCCGCCAAGTCCGCTTGGCCCAGGCCCCGTAGCTCAGCTGGATAGAGCAGGTGACTTCTAATCATCAGGTCGGGGGTTCGAG
>CAVOJD010000038.1:0-11330 GCA_963696075.1 uncultured Alphaproteobacteria bacterium
GCAAGTGGGCTGGCTTTCAGGCCGCGCGGTTGACGGTTGCTTGCTTGGGGCGCCAGTTCCAGGGCAGCAAGTCGTCGAGCTGCGAGGCCGGGTGCTCTGCGATGCGCGCGAGCACGTCAGCGAGCCAAGCCTGCGGGTCGATGTCGTTGAGCTTGGCGGTGACGATCAGGCTGTACATGGCGGCAGCTCTCTGGCCGCCGCGGTCAGAGCCGGCGAAGAGCCACGACTTTCGCCCGAGGGCAATGCCGCGCAGGCCGCGCTCGGCCGCATTGTTCGACAGGCAGACGCGCCCGTCATCGAGGAAGCGCGTGAAGGCCGGCCAGCGCTTGAGCATGTAGTCCATCGCCTTCGCCAGATCGCTACCGCGCGATAGCCTCGGCCGTTCGGCCCGCAGGAGCGCTTCCAGATCGTCGATGAGTGGCCGGCTCAGGTCCTGACGGACGGCGCGTCGGTCGTCGGCGCTGCTGCCGTTGATGCCGCGCTCGATCTCGAACAGGGCATCGATGCGTTGGACAACGTCCAGCGCCAGCGGCGAGATCGGCGCGGGTGATTTGCCCGAGGCTTTACGGCGTGCGCTTGCTTCAATGTCGGCGAGCGCGAAGAACGGCCGGCGCGCATGCGCCCAGCACGCTGCCTCCAGGATCGGCCCTGGCGTTCGATCAGCGGCATACAGCTTGTTATAGCCGGCGTAGGCATCGGCCTGCAGCACGCCGGACCATCGGGCCAAGTGTTCCTCCACGTGTTCGCCTCTCCGGTCACGCGAGTAATAGAACATCGCGGCCGGCGGCGCCCTGCCTCCAAAGGGGCGATCGTCGCGCACGTAGACCCAGCAACGTCCCGTGATGGTCTTGCCCTTGGCGAGGACCGGCACCGTCGTGTCGTCGCCATGCAGTCGCTCGGCAGCGAACACGTGCGCCTCGATGCGCCGAAGTAGCGGCTCCAAGACCGCACAACCGGCGCCGACCTGATCGGCAAGCGTCGACAGGGCAAGGGGCACGCCTTCACGTCCATAACGCTCGGCCTGGCGGTTCAAAGGCTGGTGCTGCCCGAACTTCTCGAAGAGCAGCATGGCAAGCAGGTTCGGCCCCGCCCAGCCGCGTGGCGTGACGTGGAACGGCGCCGGCGGCTCGGAGATCTTCTCGCAGTCCCGGCAGGTCATCTTCTCGCGCACGTGGCGGATGACCTTCCACTGGCGCGGGATCACCTCCAGCGTCTCGGTGACGGTCTCGCCGAGCTTCCTCAGGCGCGAGCCGCCGCAGCAGTCGCAGGCTGTGGGGCCGGGAACCACGATGCGCTCGCGCGGAAGGTGCTCCGGGAACGGCTGACGGGACGGCCGCTTGCGCGTGAACGCCGCGACTGTCGTTGTCTTGACGGCCGCCTGCTCGGCGGCGATCTCGTCCTCGGTGGCGGCGGCTTCCAGGTCTTCGAGGTCCAGTTCCATCTGGTCGAGAAGCCGCGCGGTGCGCTCCGAGCGCGCCCCGTAGATCTGCCTCTTGAGCTTGGCGATCTCGAGCTTCTGGCGCGCGATCGTTGCCGCATCGTCGGCGTTCCTGGCACGGGCCAGCGCCAGTTCGGCCTTCAGTGTGGCGAGGTCGTCGGGCTGCGAATCCATGCTGCAAGAGAATCACAGCCGACCGGCAGCCGCTCTCGAAAAGCGCGGCTATCCCGCACGTTCCGGCCGGAATGTGTGCACCGGGTTACGCCAATCGATCCCGTCGAGCATGTAGGCGAGCTGCGCGGCCGTAATCGCGACGCTCCCGCCCTCGGCCGACGGCCACACAAACCGGCCGCGCTCCAGCCGCTTGGCATAGAGCGAGAGGCCGAGACCGTCGTGCCAGAGGATCTTGATCATGTTGCCGCGCCGCCCGCGAAACACGAAGAGATCGCCGGCGAACGGATCGCGCCCGAGCGTCTCCTGCACCTGCAGCGAAAGCCCGTTCATGCCGCGCCGCATGTCGGTGCGCCCGACCGCAAGCCATACGCGCACGCCCGAGGGAACCGGGATCATCGCTTCCTCAACACATCGAGGACGCGCTTGAGAGCTCGGACGTCGAGGCCCGAGCCGACGCGCACGCGGCAGCCATCCGGCAACTCGATCTCGATCGTCTTCGAGGCGGTCTCGGCGGGCAGCGCCGGCGGCGCAACCGGGACCGCTTCCGGCTCCGGGGTGATCGTCACCGGAACGAGCGCCGGCGTCGAGGGCGGCGACTGCAAAGCCGGCTGTTCACCTGCGTCGCGGTAACGGCGGCGCCACATGAAGACCTGGTTGGCGTTGACATCGTACTGGCGCGCCACGACCGACACCGACGCGCCGGGCTTCAACGTCGCCGCAACGATCTCGCGCTTGAGCGCCTCCGGCCAGCGTTTGTTCCGCCGACGCCTGCCGTCACTTGTGTCCACATCCGACATTGTGGGCACATCCCCGCCTAACCAACACATCAAACACGGATGTCAGAATCGGCGACGGCCTTCAGCCTCGCAAGGCGGTGCTCACCGGCTTTCGATTACCCACAAATTTCGGACTGATGGCTTGAACACGGCGACTCACGTGTGATTCCTTTCAGAGCACCTGATTCGGGGAGGAGGGGTGCACGATGCAGACGGCGACGCCGGCGAAGGATGAGGCGTGCGCGTTAAACGGAAGTATCGAGGCGTGGGTCGAGGACGAGTGCACCGCGAGCGTGTTCAAGGATTTGCGGCTGAAGCGGCGTTTTGTTGCTCTTCTGAGCAGCATCGCACGCACCGTCGGCGGTAGCATTCCGTTCGCCTGCCAGGATTGGGCAAATACCAAGGCGGCATACCGCTTCTTGTCCAATGAACGCGTCAGCGAAGCAGACATTCTGGCAGGACATTTCAATGCGACACGCGATCGTTTTGCTGCGACCGATGGTCTGGCTCTGGTGCTGCACGATACGACGGAATTTTCCTATCAGCGCGAGAATACCGACGCCATCGGCGTAACGAAAGCGATCAACAGCGGCCGAGACAAGGCCGGTCGCCTGCGAGCACATACAGTATGTGGGATCTTGATGCATTCGAGCCTGGTCGTCACGCTTTCGGGCTTGCCGCTCGGATTGGCCGCAATCAAATTCTGGACGCGCAAGAAATTCAAAGGGACGCGAGCGCTCAAACGTAAAGTCAATCCGACCCGCGTTCCGATCGAGGAGAAGGAAAGCTACCGCTGGCTCGAGAATGTGCGGCAGTCGACAGACCTTCTGGCCGACCCAGGAAGATGCGTTCACATTGGCGATCGAGAAAGCGACATCTACGAGTTGTTTTGTGCGGCCCAGGATGTCGGCACACATTTCCTGGTTCGCACCTGCGTTGACCGGCTTGCCGATGATGGGATGCGCACCGTCTCCGACGCGATGAAGGAGGTGACGCTGAAGGGCATCCATCGCATCGAGGTGCGTGACGACAAGGGCGAGGCGGACGTTGCCGAGCTTGAGATCAGGTACGCCCGCATCCGGGTGTTGCCGCCAATCGGCAAGCAGAAACGTTACCCCGCCTTGGATCTCGTCGTGATCCATGCCAGTGAGCGCGGCGCACCAAGGAACAGGAAGCCAATTAACTGGAAACTGCTGACCAATATGCCGGTGTCATCGCGCAAGGAGGCCATTGAAAAGCTCGACTGGTACGCCATGCGCTGGAAGATCGAGACGTTCCACAAGATCCTGAAATCCGGATGCCGCGCCGAGGACGCAAGGCTGAGAACCGCGGAACGCCTGACGAACCTGATCGCCCTCTACTAGCATCGTGAGCTGGCGTGTCTTCTGGATAACGATGCTCGCGCGCGTAGCACCGCAAGCCCCGGCAACCGTTGCGCTGAGCGAACTGGAAATCCAGCTTCTCGAGAAGATGATCAAGGATGCCGGCAAGCCAGTGGGTCGCAAGACCCTCGGGACGGTACCTGATCAAGACTCGCCCGGCTTGGCGGCTATCTGGCGCGCGCAAGCGATCCACCTCCGGGCAACATGGTCATGTGGCGCGGACTGTCGCGGCTGGCAGACATCCAACTCGGCGCCGCCATCACTGCAGAAAGTTGTGGGTAATCGAAAGGCTCACCGGAGGGAGACGGCTAATCGACATTTCGTTACATTTCTTCAGGTTGATGGCGTCGGCACGCACAACAATTGCGCCCACGCTACCAACTGGGTCCGCGACGCAACTCACGCTGCGCTGAGATCGGGAGGCGGCTTCAGCAGCCGCAGTGCCATTGTCTTGAGGTTCTGGACGATCGCTGCCAGGACGAACTCGTCCTGGGCACCGGTCAGCCCGCGCAGCCGCAGCCGATCAAGACCGTGGTGTGTTTTGAGGTGGCCAAACCGCATCTCGACTTTCTTCCTCAAGTCGCGCGATTTTTCATAGGCCTTCGTTTCCATTTTGCGGCGCGCCACATCTCGGGCATCCTCGTTGACATCGCGTGCGATACGTCGGGCTGTCGTGTTCGGACAGCACTTGGGTTTCAGCAGGCAGGTCCGGCAGGTGGTGAGCGACGCGAGATAACGGCGGCGGCCATCGCGATGTATCCGACCCGTTGTGGTCAGTGGTTTGCCTGCCGGACAGACGTACTGGTTCTTCTTTTTGTCGAAGACGAAGTCAGCATGAGAGAACGTGTCGTCGTCGCGGCCGCTCTTGTCCCACACAGGGATGTGCGGCGTGATCTTGCGCTCCTTCACCAGCCAGCCGAGAAAGTCGCCCGTGCCGTAAGCCGTGTCGGCGATCAAGCGCTTGGGCTTCATGGCAAAGGTATCTTGCGTGCGGTCGATCATCGTCTTGGTTGCCGCGACCTCGTCAAAGGTTCGGGCCGGCGTCGCCTCGACATCGACGATGATGGCGTGCTCGACATCGATCAGATAGTTGAGGCCGTAGCCGAACAGCACGCGCTTATTGGCCTTTGCGGTCCAGGCAGCCAGCGGATCGGAAGGTGAGACGACCTTCGGCGGCTTGCGCTTCCACTTGCGCCGCCGTGGCGTCTCCGGCCCCTCATCATCTTCGTCGCCTTCCTTCTCGATCTCGCGTTGCTCGGCTTCGTCAGCCTCGAGCTTGCTCAGATATTCTCTCACAGCCCGCTTGCCGCGCTGCTTGTCGTCCCAGTCGAGTTCGTCAGGTTTTACGCCATGGTAGCGGCTGGCATTGGCTTCGAGCACGCTGGCGTCGATAGCAAAACCTTCGCCTTTGACAAGGCCGAGTGTCATGGCAGCCGCCACGATCCGCTCGAAGACATGGCGCAGGATATCGCTTTCGCGGAACCGGCCGAGCCGGTTCACCGAGAAGGTCGAATGATGGGGGATCGCATCTTCCAAATCGAGTTTGCAGAACCAGCGATAGGCAAGATTGAGATCGACCTCGTCGCATAGCCGGCGCTCTGAACGGATGCCATAGCAATAGCCAACGAGAAGCATTCGGATCATGAGTTCGGGATCGACCGAGGGTCGGCCGATGTCGCTGTAATGGGGCTTCAGCTCTTTGTGCAGGTCTTCGAGGGCAAGCGTCACGAACACGTTCATGCGCCGCAGCAAGTGATTTTTCGGGATGCGATCTTCGAGGTTGAATTCGTAGAAAAGCTTGCCCTGGTCCCGCGCGCGCCGCCCCATCATCGCAATCTGCCCTCCTGCCGTCAGTCAATTGGCAGGAATCACTGTTCGCCGGGCCTCTCAAGCCCTTTTTCGACAGCATCGACCCCAAGCCGACTAACTCGGACTTTCCGCTGTATGAGGTGGTGCTGACGTGCCGCCGCGTCGAGCAAACAGGTGCTTCCGGCTGACGGCGCAACATCGCCCTGCGGACGCACCGATCTACGCGCCTGGTCCGAAAAACTGATGCCATCCGGGTTCTAAGCCGTCTTTCGAAGTGTCTGGTACACCGCCACCAGCAGCCTCACCATCGCTGCGGGTGCTGGGACGGGTGCACGGGGAATCGATTTCGCTGCAGCTCCTCGCCCCCCATGACGCACACCGTACAAAACACAGGTCTCGATCAGCAGCCGAGCACAAAAACTCAGCTGAACCCACGACACCGGATCGTTTCAGCTTGGGCCGTCCGGTGTCAGTGCCACTTCGCCAATCGACGGACAGAGGCTACGCTTGGAGATCGCAATGGGCGGGTTACACTCTGCCGTCCTCCCGCTCTCCGAGATAAGCGCTGGGTCGATGTATGGCTCCGTGCGACGGTTCTGTGCCCGCATGCCGGATACGGCTATTTCCGCGACGCCTGGAGAAGCGTCTGCGGACGGCACATCAGGTCCGGCTTCTGGCACCATCAACGATCCTAATATCATATGCATATTTTGGAATGTTATGTTGCACTGGGCGCGCGTGGTGCCTGGCGTTTTCCTTGACAGGCAGAAAGTCCCTGAGCGTACCGGATCGCTCGCCCATCGCCACGCCTCTGACGCCGTACCGCGAGTATCCCCGTCAGGACGCACAACGTCGGAAGGACAACTGAACATGTGACTTATCCGATGTGATCATTCGTTGAGAGAATGTTGAGGGAACTGATGGTCCGGTATGGATAGCCCACTCAGGGCGAAAATGCCGCGTGGTTACGGTTCACTAGCCCGCACCGACTAGCGCCTGAGACGCCCGATATCCCGGCGCGGCCAAAGGGTCCAACAAGATGCGTCCGGTGTCCCTGTAGCGGGTCAGGTCGCTCCTGACCCAGATAGATTTCGAAGGCTTGCAGCTTCGTGCCCTTCTCAAGCGCAGCCTCGCTCAAACAACATCATTTGATATGATTGAGCAGACAGGTCGTGCATCGGCAAACGGCTGCAGCTCATCTATTTGCGAACTGATAGTGTTGCCTGGCAGACACGCGTCCGACACCGCGCGTGGCACTGCAGAAATATGACTCTCGAAAACATACTCGCCGTTCTTACAATCAGGGGTTCAACGAGCCGTCGTTCGGCCGTATTCCAATGCGCGGGCGGAGTGTCGTCAATAACTTGCTGAAGATCGCCGCACGAGCCTCGTCAACGACAATAAAATATCAAGGCAATGCCGATCTTTACATGGACTACTTGGCGGCCCGCGAACGCGGCTCTCGCTTCCGCGCCACCGCTATCGGCGACGACTTCGGGATCAAGTACGTTGGTCCCTTCGATCGCAACTACATGAACCAACTCTATGCCTATGGGTGTGCCAAGGAGCGCCATGGACAACCAAGGCAGAACTCAACAAGCCGCCATTTCCAAGGAGTAGAAGAATGTCGAAGTCTTATCGCGCTATCCGAGGGGCTGCCGTGACGGCTATCCTCGCGGCCGTCGCCCTCAGCCCAACCGCATCATTCAGCGAGGAGGCAACCGCGAAAATGCGGGCTGGAACGCTGACCTGCCAAGGCAAGGGCCGGGTCGGCCTATTGATCGGATCGCGGGAAAAGCTCGCCTGTACGTACGCGCCGTCGGGCAATCGGCCGAAGCGCCAACTCGTCGGGACGGTCACGAATATCGGTCTCGATGTCGGCATCAAGGGACCGAGCGTTATGGTTTGGGGTGTTCTCGGCTCGACCACGGCCTTGCCGACTGATGCCCTGCGCGGGAGTTTCGTCGGCGCCGCGGCTGATGCATCGCTCGGACTCGGTGCCGGCGCCAAGGTGCTCGTTGGCGGCAACAACAAGTCGGTCGTCCTGCAACCGCTCAGCGTTCAGGGACAGACCGGTGTCAACCTCGCAATCGGCGTCACTGGGCTTAGGCTCGATCCGCGCTGATCGGGAAAAGCCGTACCGCGCCGCGCATGAACCCTCAGCAGAGACGCTCGGTGCTAGGAGATAATTGAGAAATGGTGGGAAAATTGAAGACATCTCTTAAATTGGGCACCGCCCTTGCAGTGTGTGCATTTCTTTCGGGGTTTACGGGGATGACGTCGACTCCCGCAGTTGCGCAAGGCCCTTTCACGCCGCATGAAGGGCTGACGATCACCCGCGCCTACACCAGCCAGTACGGGCCTGATGCCGAGGAATTCAACGTTGTCAGATCGGTCGGACCAGATGGCGTTCTTATCGACTACAGCGACACGCGGGGCATTGTTGCCCAACGCCTCGTTCGATCCGCCGATCGCAGCGCTGCAGGCACCTACCTCATCGGCTTCGACCCTAGCTTACCGCGCGTGGTACCGAACACGACGTCGCTCGGCGTCTCTTCAGCGTTGCTGAACGAGTTGCGTACCCGCGGCTCGGCGCCAGTCAGCCTGATGTATGATAGGAAGCTGTCGACTATTCCGGGCGTTCTAACGGTCGTGAACGACAATTCCCGCATGCCTGTTATGGTTGAGAATCAGATCGTCAATATGCCGGTCCTGATCGCCCGCGGCAGCTTCCAGCAAGGTAATCGCAACGGAACGGGTTACTTCTATTTCCTCAGCGACGTGAACAACCCCGTCACGGTCGAATACAGGATCAAGTTCAACTGGGAGAAGGCGCTTCGCACGACCCGCACGGTACGCGTCAGTGCGGGGCGGTCCGAGCAGGCCGCCATGGAACAGACGCTGCGCACAATCCGCAAACTCGACGTCTATGGCATTCACTTCGACTTCGACAAGGCGACGATCCGGCCTCAGGCGCGAGGCTTGATCTCAGACATCGCGACCACGATGAAAAACAACCCAACATGGACGATCGCCATCCGCGGCCACACCGACTCGCTTGGCGCTCCCGACTACAACCTCGACCTCTCTGCCCGCCGCGCCGAGGCCGTGAAGCAGGCGATCATCCGGAACCACGGCATCGCTGCAGGCCGCATTACCACCTCGGGCGCCGGCATGAATGAGCCAAAAGCCCCGAACGACACGCTGGAGGGACGCGCCCAGAACCGTCGGGTGCAGCTGTCGCGAACCGATCGCTAACTACGAAAGTCGGGACATCAGGGCTCTGGGTGAAGAGGCAATTGCCTGTCGGCCCATTACGTTATCTAGGCCTTCGAAAACTTCGCCTGGTAGCCCATCGCGACATGGCCTTGTTGAAGCGCAACGGCAGTGGTTCCAGCAGTGGACGTTTGAGGCCAATCGAGGCGCCACTGTCCGATGACAGCTTCGTCGGTTAGTCAGAATATCGGCGATGCCGGCAGACCGCGCGAACGACCGGACACCCCCTCCAATTGACACTGATCCGCGACCCTCACCGGATCAACGCCCAGAGCTGAGGCACGATAATCCCCATAGATGATCCTGTTTTGGCGCACGGGTCTTGGTTGATTAGACGAAGGTCGTCCGACATGCCCGGCAAACCATCTCCAGTGTATCGCGGATCACGGCGCATTGGATCGCTCAGCAGCCGTTCGCTTTGTCGGGTAGTCCCCTACCTGGACACCTCGAAAATGCCGCTGGCGTGCCAACGGGTAGGCGTAGCATCCATTCTAGCTTTCCACCCAAGGCAGCGACGACAATCACCATGATATATTCAATTGCGTGAATTTATTGATTGCGACGACGCGCCGATTTTCGAGATGATTTTGAGGGCACGAAATTGCCATTGAACAAGAATGGTTCATCACCCTCGCGCTGCTTCGACACCGGACCGCATCTAATCCACAAACAGGAACCGAAAACGCAGGACCGTGCCCAACGGCGAAGAGAGGGCAGGGCGTTGGTGGTGTTTTTGGTGGATGAAGTTGGGGATTGAGAGGTGAATTAGGGGGACGAGTTGTCCGGTGTCTCGGTCGCGACGACTTGTGGCTCGCGTAGATTCCGGCTGAGCGGCCGAAAACTGATGGCGTCCCGACTTTCGGCGGCTTTTGAAGCTGTCAGGTGGTCCCCTACCGGACTACTTGGGATTGGCTGCTGATGGCGGAACGGGTCCACGGGAAATGGACGTTGCGGAGGCGGCCTTGGCCCGGATTGGGAAACAGGAGATGAGCCAACCTGATGGCGCCGCGGCTGCTTCGCTGCGACTGCCATGCCCTTAGAATTGCCAAGGGGGAAGAATGGGTAATTGTCGTCAATGGACGACATTGACCGCCCACACGCCCCAACCTGACCAACATCCAGCATTCAAAAGCAAAAGGAAACCGCAGAGAGATCGCGGACCACGCCTGTGTGTCGGTGCAGGTTGCTGCCATGACCGCCAGATTTTCGGCTTCCGGAGTACAGCGTCGATCTACATCTGAGCCGTCGACGCGAAGGGCGCGAGCGTCCGCGTTTCCTGTGGTTCTTCCTGCTTAAGCGTCGAGCGCTATTTGGTGTTGAAATGACGTTGCATCGGTCGCTGGGTGATCGACTAGATCGTTCCGGGAGGAACCTGTCGAAGGGTGATTGTCAACAATCCGCACTACGCGAACTACGCGTTGGAGTGGCAACTTTATGATTGTCAAGCATTTATTGACTCTATCCCCATTCAGCGTGAGTGTGGCGTCGTGAGGTAAGATTTAGTGCGGATCGGTCAGTATGTCCCCGGCCTTGGAATTGTTGCGTTCTACGCGGGAGCGTTCCCTAAGAACACGCATCGATAGCGTTCGCGTCGCCGCTGATGAGCTACTGTTCGCGCCGGGCGTTCAGAAACAGGCCATCTACTGGATTGATCAAGGCCAGATTGAGCTGCACTGGTCCATGCAGAAATCGACGACTGATCGTGTCGAACGGCTGGGGGCAGGCGACTACTTTGGACTCGGCTTCCTGAAGTACTACGCTTGTGCAGCGATCGCCGTCACCGAAGCGAGAATTCAGAGATTGCCGCGAGAGGCGGCGAAATCCCTCGCCGAGATCGACGCGAGGTTGCGTCAACGCGATGCAATCGAAACTCAGCGAGAATTCGCGCATCGCCGGGAAATGATGATTGCCGCCGGCTCACAGCCGCTTCCGCAGCGTCTGGCTACCTTCCTGGGCGTTCTCTCGCGGTTCAACGCCTACGAAGGGCGCGATCCGTTGCTGATCAGTGAAGACGTCGCCGGACTGGTCGTCGCGGATTACCTGGCTACCGACATTGCAGCCTTAAGACAGGCTATGAGGCAACTGAGCGATCTCGGAGCGATCGAATTCGCTCCGCCGCATGGCCTTCGCATACGCGATCTTGAGTTCCTGGAATACATCGCCGATGCCCCCGCAACAATGCTGCTGAATAGGGCTTCGAAAGCCAAAACAGTCCCTCCTCCTCTACCCCGTCATGATTGACGGTTGTCCCTCTTGCCAAGGCCGCAACGACAGAATGCTGTCGAGCCACATTGAGTGCGTTGCGGCAGAACAATCTCCCTTCTCCACACGGTAGGGCCGCCCCCGGTTGCCCTCTGGTGTCCTTCACATCACGTTGGACAGCTGAACCCACACGCTTTGCAAAAGATGGAGCGTGGATAATGACACCGTCCTCTTGACCAATTGAGGACACCGTCGACCAGAAGGCTGAAGCCT